>CAVSTV010000019.1:0-52935 GCA_963730945.1 uncultured Actinomycetota bacterium | reverse complement strand
GTCTCCCAAGCGCGTCACTGCGGCCCTGGCCACCGCGGGCACCATCGTGCTCGGCACCGCGATGTCGGCCCTCGGTGTCGATGTGGCCACCGCCTCCAGCCACCGCGAAGCCCCGCTGATCTCGGCCGACGCGGCTGTGGACAACACCGACCTGTATGCGTTCGTCAGCCCCGACGACCCGGACTCGGTGACGTTCGTGGCCAACTGGTTCGGCCTGCAGGAGCCCAACGGCGGCCCCACGTTCTATCCGTGGGCGACCGACGCCAACTACGACATCAACATCGATACCGACGGCAACGCCAAGGCCGACATCGGCTACCGGCTGACCTTCCGCACCGACGACCGGCGCGGCAACGACACCTTTCTCCACAACAACGGTCCGGTGACCAGCCTCGACGACGAGAACCTGCTCTTCCGCCAGCACTACACATTGTCGGTGTCCAAAGCCGGCGGCTGGGAAAAGGTCGCCGAGGGCCAGGTCGCCCCGTCGCAGCTGGGCAAGGCCTCCATCCCGGACTACGGCGCCCTGCGCGACGAGGCGATCACGAAGCTGCCCGGCGGCGGCCAGGTGTACGTCGGCGCCGCCGAGGACCCGTTCTTCGCCGACCTCCGGGTGTTCGACCTGCTCTACGGCGGTGACCTGAGCGAGACCGGGCAGGACACGCTGGCCACGACCAACGTCAACAGCTGGGCCCTGCAGCTGCCCCTGTCGGCGGTCACCGACTCCGGTGACCCGCAGCGCAATCCGGTGATCGGGGTCTGGAGCGACACCGAGCGCTACTCGATGCAGCTCTCGCCGGGCAAGGCGACCCGGGTCGGCGAACCGGTGCAGGTCTCGCGGCTGGGCAACCCGCTGGTCAACGAGGTGGTGCTGCCGGCCGGGCTGAAGGACGCGTTCAACGGGCTGACCCCGAACAAGGACGCGACCATCCCGGAGGTCGTCGCCAGGGTGACCGACCCGGAGCTGCCCAAGCTGATCGAGGGCATCTACGGGGTGCCGGCGCCGACCGGCCCCCGCAACGACCTCGTGGAGATCTTCCTGACCGGGATCGCCAAGGACGCGCCGACCCTGGACGGCTCGCCCGCGCCGATCCAGGCCGACCTCAACTCGCCGGTGCTCAACGCCGACACCGACAAGAACGCGATCCAGCCCTCGGAGATGCTGCGGCTGAACACCTCGATCAAGCCGACCGGCGCGGAGAACCGGCTCGGCGTGCTCGGCGGGGACCTGCAGGGGTTCCCGAACGGGCGCCGGCTGGCCGATGACGTCATCGACATCTCGATCCAGGCCGTCGAGGGCGCCGCGCAGACCGGCAAGCTGGTCGACGCACTGGCCGCGGGCGACCGGGTGGACGCCAACGACGTCGACTTCGGCACCGAGTTCCCCTACCTGGCGCTGCCCAGCAACGCGACGGCCGCCGACGGCATGGGGGCGGCCGCACCGGCCTCGAACACCGACCCGACCGGGGACTCCGGCAGTGCCGGCTCGGCGGGCGACGAGACGGTCGAGGTCAAGCCGACCGCGGCCGGCAGCGGGTGGGACGACTCGACGATGCCGATGGTGATGGCCGGCGGGGCGGGTGCGGCGCTGTTCGCCGGGCTCGGTGCGCTGTGGTTCCGGCGCCGCCGCGGCGCATCCGTGACGCCCGTGGCCGGCCGCGAGGAGCACACGTCCGAGGGCTGATGAGCGGGGGTGGCGGTCTCCTCGGGCCGCCACCCCTTCACCCAACCACGCCAACCATCCCGACTTCCGGACAGGACAGTCATGGCCGCCTCCGCCCCGACCGTGCCCGGCACCGATGAGACCGATCCCGCCGATCCGCCCCGCCCGCGGCGGCGCCGACGGCCGGCCCTGCTCGCCGCGCTCACCGCGCTGCTGCTCGCCGCGGTGGTGGTGGCCGGCCTGGACGAGCGCGGCCGCGACACCCCGGCCGGCACGCCGCAGCCGGTCACCGATCGGCTGGCCGCGACCATCGGGCAGGCCCAGGACCGGCTGCGCCGGCTCCCCGACGACGCCGGGACCTGGGCGCAGCTCGGGTCGGCCTACGTCGAGCAGGCCCGGGTGAGCGCGAACCCCGCCTACTACGCGCAGGCCACGGGGGCGCTGGAACGCTCGGTCCAGCTGCAGCCCACGGGCAACGCCGCCGCGGCCGTCGGGCTGGGCGCGCTGGCCAACGCCCGTCACGACTTCGGCGCCGCCCGCGGCTTCGCCGAGCAGGCGCTGGCGATCAACCCGGCGAGCGCCGAGGCGAACGGGGTGCTGGCCGACGCGGCCACCCAGCTCGGTGACACCGCGACGGCCACCGCCGCGGTGCAGCAGATGCTCGACCTGCGACCCGGGGTGGCCGCGTTCACCCGGGCCTCCTACGAGCTGGAGCTGCACGGGCGCACCGAGGACGCCCGGCTGGCGTTGCTGCGCGCGGTGGCCGCCGCGACCAGCCGTGACGAGTTGGCGTTCAGCCACTACTACCTCGGCGAGCTCGCCTGGGGCGGCGGCGAGGTGGAGGCGGCCCGCGTCCAGTTCGAGCGCGGCCTCGCTGCCGCCCCGGGTGATCCGGCGCTGCTGCAGGGCGGGGCCAAGGTGCTGGCCGCCACGGGACGGGTCGAGGAGGCCATCGCCGCCTACGACCGGCTGACCCAGCGGGTGCCGCTGCCGCAGTACCTGCTGGAGTACGGGGAGCTGTTGGAGTCGGCGGGTCGGCTGCCCGCGGCCCAGGCGCAGTACCGGCTGCTCGCCGAGCAGCAACGGCTCTATACCGCGCAGGGCTTCTTCGACGATGCCGCCGCCGCCATGGTCGCCGCCGATCACGGCGACCCTGCGGTGGCCGGCGCGCTGGCCCAGGCCGAGTGGAACCGGCGGCAGTCGATCTTCTCCGCGGACGCGCTGGCCTGGGCGCTGCACGCGGCCGGCCGCGACGCCGAGGCGCTGCCGCTGATCGAGAAGGCCGGCGAGCTCGGCCGCCGCGACGCGACCGTCGACTACCACCGCGGGATGATCATGGCCGGGCTCGGCCGCACCGCCGAGGCGATGGCCGCGCTGGACGAGGCGCTGGCCACCAACCCGCACTTCTCCCCGCTGCACGCGAGCATCGCGCGGCAGACCCTGGACACGCTGCGAGGTCAGCGATGACGCGCTGGTGGCAGCGGTTGGGCGTGCTGCTCGCGCTGAGCGCCGGGGCGTTGGCGCTGGGGCCTGCGGGCATCGCGGCCGCGCATCCGCTGGGCAACTTCACGGTGAACCACTACGACGGGCTGCGGCTGCACCCCGACCGGATCGAGCTGTTCGCGGTGGTCGACTACGCGGAGATCCCGACCCTGCAACAGCAACCGCTGACCGACAACGACGCCGACGGCTCGCTGTCCGCGGCCGAGACGCAGCGGCGAGCGGGCGCGGAATGCGCCGCCGTGGCGGCCGGGGTGGCCGCATCGGTGGACGGTTCGGAGCTGTCCTGGACCGTGGCCCGGGCCGAGCTGACGGTGTCACCGGGCGAGGCCGGGCTGCCGACCAGCCGCTTCGAGTGCCGGTTGCGCGCGGCCGCCGAGCTGAGCGGCGCGGCCACCGTCGAGATCGCCGACCGCCACCTGGCCGAC
The DNA here is from genome assembly GCA_963730945.1 of uncultured Actinomycetota bacterium. Taxonomy (GTDB): domain Bacteria; phylum Actinomycetota; class Actinomycetes; order Mycobacteriales; family Pseudonocardiaceae; genus Pseudonocardia. Next base: position 49,344 of record CAVSTV010000019.1, on the reverse strand, counting down.
CGGATCGGCTGGCGGGAGATCACCGCCGTCGGCGACGGGGTCCGGCTGGCCGCCTCCTCGGTGCCCGCGGCCGGCGTCAGCCAGGAGCTGCGCTCCTATCCCGGCGACCTGCTGACCGATCCGCTCGACGTGCGCACGGCGACGATCGCGGTCGAGCCCGGCAGCGGCGGTGGCGGCCTCGGCCCGACGCTGCCCACGGTGTCGGTGATCGAGGGCTGGCTGGGTGCGCTGAACTCGTGGTTCACCACGCTGGTCGGGCGGGCCGATCCGACCCTCGGGGTGGGCCTGCTCGCGGTGCTGCTGGCCGCGGTGCTCGGCGCCTCGCACGCGCTGCTGCCCGGGCACGGAAAGACGGTGATGGCCGCCTACCTGGCCGGTCGGCGGGGCACCCGGCGGGACGCGCTGCTGGTGGGTGCGACGGTGACGGCCACGCACACCGTGGGGGTGCTGTTGCTCGGGTCGGCGGTGAGCATCTCCACGGCGCTGGCGCCGGACGGGGTGCTGCGGTGGCTGGGTGTGCTCAGCGGGCTGCTGGTCGCCGGGATCGGGGTCGCGCTGCTGGTCGGGGCGGTGCGGTCGGGCCGGGTTCGGGCGGTGGGGCAGGGCTCGGAGCGGGCCATGGTCCTGGTTCGCGCGTCCGAAGTGGACAGCGCTGGTGGGCAGGGGCCGGGGCAGGAACCCGGTCCACGGCCACGGCCACGGCCACGGCCATGGCCACGGGCACGGGCTCGTCGGTCACGGCCATCGTCACGGCGGTGCGGGTGTGGCGGGCGGAGGCCGGTTCGGCCGGGGTGCGTTGGTGGGACTCGGGATCGCCGGCGGGCTGGTGCCCAGCCCGACCGCGCTGCTCGTGCTGCTCGGCGCGATCGGCCTCGGCCGCACCTGGTTCGGCGTCGGGCTGGTGTTGAGCTACGGGCTCGGCATGGCCGCCACGTTGACCGCGGCGGGCCTGCTGCTGGTCGGGCTGCGGGACCGGCTGGACCGGATCCGGATCTCCGAAGGGCTGCGCCGGCACACCGCCCGGCTGGTCGCGGCCACCCCGCTGCTGACCGCGCTGCTGGTGCTCGGCGTCGGCGTCGGGCTGGCTCTGCGCAGCCTCGCCGGCTCGGTGTGAGCAGACCTCGGACGAACGCGTCCATGGTGGATCGCGTCGCTCCCAAAGGGGCAGCACTCAGCTGCGGGGACCAGCACCGACAACACCGACGAGCGGTGAGGGCAAGATCGCTGGTTCGGTGCGATAGCGGCCACATATGGCCGCTCATGCACCAAGGCGGTGATCTTGCCGGGTTCAGGCTGCGGTGCGCAGCTTCAGCAGCGGCTGCCTGGCATCGACCGGCTCTCCCACCCGATCCGCAACCGCACCCCGACAGCGGCCAGCACGGTTCACGTGCGCCGCGGCGGTCGGGTTGAGTGTGCTCATGGACCTCACGAGGCACCTGCAGAGCATCGCGAGCGACGGCGGTCGGATCGGCGACCTGACCGCCGCCGCGCCGACCGAACAGGTCCGATCCTGTCCGGGATGGACCGGCCGTGACCTGCGAGTACATGTGGGCAACTTCGCCCGCCTGGTCTGCGACCTGATCGCGGCGCGGGGTGCCGAGCCCGAACCGGGCCCGACCGTCGATGTCGAGCAGGCGGTGTCGGGCTACGACGCCGACCTGGCCCGGCTCGTGACCAACCTTCGTGACACCGACCCCGATGCGCCCGCCCACGTGTGGTCGGTCACCCCACCTGTTGCCGGATTCTGGACCAGGCGAGCGGTGCACGAGCTCGCCGTGCACCGCTGGGACGCCGAGACCATCGGTGGCGGTGAACCGGCCCCGATCCCGGCCGACATCGCCCTCGACGGGATCGCCGAGTACTTCGAGGTGTTCGTGGCCACCGGCCTCGCCGCCGGAATGGTGCCGCCGTCCGCGACGACCCTGGTTCTGCAGGTCACCGATGTCGACCGCCGTATCGAGCACGAACTGGGCGAACCCGGCCCGCAGACCACCATCCGCGGCACCGCCTCCGACCTGCTGCTCGGACTGTGGCGGCGCCGCGATCCGCTGTCCCTGCACGTCGACGGCGACCCCGCCCCGCTGGCCGCGTGGCCGTCGATCTGACCGCCGGTCGAGGCGGTCGCCGAACGGCGCCGCGCGCGTGCCGGCGGGGGCTGCGGCGCGACCATGATCACTAGTGGGGTGGCGACGAACGTTCACCGGGGTCCTCGCGGGCCCGGGTTGGCCCCTCGCGGCGTTGTCGTCGTCGCCGATCCAACCCCGGGATCGGCGACTCCTCCGCCTGGCGAGGAGCCAACCGGATCCCGCGATCACCCCGGCAACGTTCGTGGCCACCCCACTAGAGATGGTCCACGAGCTGCGCATGGAGGCTGTCGCCCCATCATCGCCACCTGCGCGAGCTCGTGATCGCCGAAAGTGATCGAAAAGCTGCACCTGGAGCGTGTTGCCGAATCCTCAGCGGACGTCGGGGCACGGCCGAGCCGCCATCGGGCACCTCGGACGGTTCGGCGACGTCAAGATCGCCGTCTGCGGTAGCTGAGCTGCACGGATGAAGCTTTTCAACCGCAGACGCCGATCATGACCAGGTTTGCCCCGACCCGGGGCCGGGTCAAGGGATGCCGCCGCCGCCCGATTCGGCAACAGGCTCCCTGTGCAGCTCAGGTACCATCTTCGGCGATCAAGGGCCGGGCTGCGGCCACCCTCGCCGGCCGCGCTCGCGCGATTCGGCGACAACCTCGATGTGCAGCGCCTGAACCATTCCTGGCGATCATGGTCGCGCCGGCCGGCAATGATGGGGCGACGGCCCCGCCAGGGTGCGACACGGTAGCGTGACCGGTCAGCGCAGATCGCGGAAGAACTCCCGAACGTCGCCGGTGAGCAGCTGCGGTTCCTCCATCGCCGCGAAGTGCCCGCCGTGGTCGACATCGGTCCACCGGGTGACGGTGTTCTCCACCTCCGCGTAGCGCCGGATCGCGACGTCGTGGGCCAGCGCCAGCACCGCGGTCGGGACGCCGGCGTTCTCGTTCACCACGCCCCACGCCGCTTCCTGCGCGTAGCCGACGTAGGCGGCCGAGCCGGCGGTCCCGGTCAGCCAGTAGATCATCACGTTGGTCAGCAGCCGGTCGCGTCCGATGATGTCCTGCGGGTCGGCGTCGGCCGGATGGGTCCAGGCCCGGAACTTGTCGCCCACCCAGGCCAGCAGCCCGATCGGGGAGTCGACCAGGCCGTAGGCCAGCGTCTGCGGCCGGGTCGACTGGATGGCGATGTAGCCGATCTCGTCCTGCATGAAGGTCTCGATGCGACCCAGTCGGTCCCGCTCCAGCTCGGTGAGCGAAGCGCGTTCGTCGTCGGAGACCGGCATCGCGGGGAAGCTGCCGACCCAACCGTTCACGTGCACGCCGACGACCCGGTCGGGGGCCACCCGGCCGACCGCGGGCGACACCCCGGCGCCGATGTCCCCGCCCTGCACCCCGTAGCGCTGATAGCCCAGCCTGCGCATCAGCTCGTCCCAGGCCCGGGCGATGTGGGCCGTGTCCCAGCCCGCCTCGGTGACCGGCCCGGAGAAGCCGAACCCGGGCAGCGACGGGATCACCACGTCGAAGGCGTCCGCCGGTGATCCGCCGTGCGCCCGCGGATCGGTGAGCGGCCCGATGATCTCCAGGAACTCCACGATCGAGCCGGGCCAGCCGTGCGTCAACAGCAGCGGCAGTGCGTTCGGCTCCGGCGAGCGCACGTGCAGGAAGTGGATCTGCTGGCCGTCGATATCGGTGCTGAACTGCGGGAAGCCGTTGAGCTCCCGCTCGGCCGCGCGCCAGTCGTAGCCGGTACGCCAGTACTCGACCAGCTCACCCAGCCAGCCGACGGGCACCCCGGTCGACCAGTCGTCGCCAGGCAACGGCGCCGGCAGCCGGGCGGCCCCCAGCTTCGCGGCCAGCGCGTCGAGCTCGGTCTGCGGGATGTCGATGCGGAAGGGGCGGATCTCGGTGTTCGCCATGACCACAACCCTAGGAAGCAGCTAGGACAGTTCCGGTCCTAGCTGGGTGGCATTCTCGGACCATGTCGGAAACCTCCGCGGCTCGGCTGCTCCGGTTGCTCGCCCTGCTGCAGACCCCCCGGACCTGGAGCGGGTCGGAGCTGGCCGAGCGCCTGGCGGTCGAGGCGCGCACGATACGGCGCGACATCGAGCGGCTGCGCAACCTCGGCTACCCGGTGCATGCGGTGCCCGGCGTCGCCGGCTACCGCCTGGGTGTGGGCGCCACCATGCCGCCGCTGCTGCTCGACGACGATGAGGCCGTCGCGATCGCGGTCGGTCTCGGCACCGCCGCCGGCAACGCCGTCACCGGGATCGAGGAGTCCTCGGTGCGCGCGCTGGCCAAGCTCGATCAGGTGCTGCCGTCGCGGCTGCGGCACCGGGTCCAGGCCTTGCGCGCGGCCACCGTGGCGATCCCGGCGGGCGGCCCCGTGGTGGCCCCGGACACGCTGAGCGCGATCGCTGCGGCCTGCCAGCGCCACGAGCGGCTGCGCTTCGACTACGAGACCCACGGGGGACAGCAGGGCCTGCGCGATGCCGAGCCGCTGCGGCTCGTGCACAGTGGACGGCACTGGTACCTGCTGGCTTGGGACGTCGAGCGGGCCGGTTGGCGCAACTTCCGCGTCGACCGCCTGGCGCTGCGGATCCCGAACGGCCCGCGCTTCACCCCGCGCGAGCCTCCCGCCGACGACCTCGCGGACTACACCGCACAGGGCATCAGCAACCGGGCCTACCGCTACCAGGGCCTGTTCACCCTGCGGGTGCCGATAGCCGTTGCGGCGCAACGCATCGCGCCGACCGTGGGCACCTTGGAGGCGGTCGACGAGCACAGCTGCGTGCTGCGCGCCGGCGCGAACTCGCTCGACGAGTTGGCGGTCTACGTCGCGACCTTCGGTTTCGAGTTCACGGTGCACGAACCGGCCGAGTTGATCGACCACCTGACCACCATGGCGACCCGGCTGACCAACGCGATCCCGCGGTCCCACGAGTAGGCGCGCCTATGCCAGCCGGACGTCCCCGCAGAGGTGCACCCGGACCCCGAGGCGGTCGAACAGTGCGGCCTTCGCGGTCAGGGCCTTGTCGGCGGTCGCCGCGTCCGGGGCGTAGGCGATCTGCACGTGGTTGGCCTTGTGCCGGGCCATGAACTGATCGCGGCTGATCCCGTGCGTGACCACGTGCGCGATCGGCCACTCCGGGTTGGTCGCGGCCCAGCGTCGCTGCGTCTCCTCCGGTGGTAGCTCCACCACCGACGCGCGGCCGATGTCGAGCTGCAGCGCCGCGGTGCCGTTCTCCGACGGGGCGATGTACACCCGGGACCAGACGATCTCTCCCGGCCGGCTGACGCCCTTGATCGTGCCGCCGCCGGCCGGGAAGTAGATCGGCCCCTGCCGCCAGCTCTGCGCACCGGCATAACCGCCGGTCAGGTGCGACGGCGGCACCGAGCCGGAGATCTCGTAGACCCACACGAAGTCCGTGCCGAACTGCTCGCCCCAGCGCACGTCGTGCAGCGTCGTCGCCGGGTCAAGGCCCATCGCGGTCCACACCCGGTTGGTCACCAGCGCGTCGACGGCCACCCCCTCGTCGGCCTCGTTGAAGTGCGGCAGCGCCGCGCCCTCGTACAGCACGCGGGCGCCGTCGCGGCTGGTCACCGGCGGGCGTTCGACGTTGTTGAGCAGGCCCTCCGGCAGGTCGGAGGCGGGGGTGAGGTCCTTGAGGCCCTGCTGGTACTGGATGCCGACCGCGTCCAACCCGAAGTCGTCGGCGATGCGCAATGCGGCCACGTACATCTTCAGCTGCTCGTGCAGCTGGCGGTCGGTGAGCTCGGTGGCCTCGTCGGTGCCGATGCGGAAGGTCATCCCGGCCGCCTCCAGCCAGGTCCGGACCGCGGTGGCCTCGGCGTCGGGCACCTTCAGCATCTCGGCGTAGAGCGCGCTCTGCGACAGCCGCTCCTTGTAGATCCCGAGCGGGTTGAGCAGCTCGTCGTCGATGATCGCGTTGTACATGCCCATGCAGCCCTCGTCGAACACGCCGACGATGGCCTTGTCCGCCCGCAGCTGCTCGGCCAGCGCCACCCCGAGCTCGGTCTCGGGGCTCGCCGGCAGCTCCGGCAGCGGCCGCACGTGCGCGTCGTCGTGGGTGATCGTGCCGGTCTCGACCCAGCCCGCGATGCCGTCGAGGAAGAAGCGGTCGGTGAAGTCGACCGACCAGATCGTCGAGTACGCCCGGCCCATCTTGGTCAGCCCGGCGTTCAGCCCGAGCAGCCCGACCAGCCCGGGCCAGGTGCCGTCGAAGTTCGCCACGGTGAGGATCGGGCCGCGGTGGCTGCGCAGCCCGGCGAGCACGTGGTGGCTGTACTGCCACACCGCCTCGGCGACGATGAGCGGCGCGCCGGGCGGGATCGTCGCGAACACCTCCAGCCCCTTGCGCTGGCTGTCGATGAACCCGTGCCGGGCGCCCGGCACGACGCCGTGGGCCCGCACGACGCTCCAACCGAGATCGGCGAAGGCGGCGCCGACCGCCTTTTCCAGGGCCTCCTGTGCCGGCCAGCCCGCGGCGTTGGCGGCCGGGCGCAGGTCGCCGCTCGCGACCAGGTAGGCGGTGCGCGGTGGGGTGTCGAGCTCCGGGCGGGCAGCGGGCAGGCGGTACGGGCTGGTCATGGCACCTTCTCCGGATCGAGAGTCAGGCTCGCCCGGTCACCGTATTCCCGGCCGTGCGCGACAGCAGCAGCCCTTCGATCAGCGGTCCGATCAGGATCACCGCCAGCAGCACGAACGCCACCCGGAAGGGTGCGTCGGCGCCGCTGCCCAGGCCGACCGCCCCGGCCACCGGGTCACCGAGGCGCACCAGCAGCGCCCCGACGGCCACCCCGAGCCCGGCGCCGAGCTCCTGCAGCGTGGACATCAGCGTGTTCGCGCCGGTCATCCGGGCCGGCTCGACATCGGCGAACGCGGCGCTGTTGTAGGTGGTGAAGCCGACGGACCGGAAGATCCCGCTGGCCAGCAGCAACGCCAGCAGCAGCGGCAACGGCGTCGTGGGGGCCACGAAGGCGATCCCGACCAGGCAGGCCGCCGACCCCAGGATGGCGCCCAGCATCACCGTCCGGATCCCGAACCAGCGCATCAGCGGCGTGGTCAGCGGCTTGATCCCGACGTTGCCGGCGAACAGCGCGATCACCACCAGGCCGGCCTGCGCCGCGGTCCAGCCGAAGCCGAGCTGGAAGAACAGCGGTAGCAGGAACGGGATCGCGCTGATCACCGCGCGGTACACCGAGCCGCTGAACGCGGTGATCCGGTACGTCGGCACCCGCAGGATGCGCAGGTCGAGCAACGGCCGGGGCGCCCGCAGCAGGTAGCACACCGCTGCGGTCAGCGACACCGCGGACAGCCCCAGCGCGGTCACCGCCACCGCCCGGTTCGGATCCGGGCCGGCGATGTCCTCCAGGCCGACCACGAGCGCCGCGACCCCGGTCGCGGTGAGCGCGAAGCCGCGCCAGTCCAGGCGGCCGGCCGTGTCGGCGCGCACGTCCGGGACCAGCCGGCGGGCCAGCACCAGCCCGGCGATGCCGAGCGGCACGTTGATGACGAAGATCCATCGCCAGGAGGCGTAGGTGCTCAGGATGCCGCCGAGCGCCGGCGCGATCACCGGCGCCAGCAGGGCCGGCCAGGTGAGGTAGGCGATGGCCTTGACCAGCTCGGACTTGGCCGTGGTGCGCAGCACGACCAGCCGGCCGACCGGGACCATCAACGCGCCGCCGACCGCCTGCAACACCCGGGTGCCGACGAGCATCGGCAGGCTCGTGGCGACCGCGCAGCCCACCGAGGCCAGCGTGAAGACCGCGATCGCGATCATGAAGACGCGGCGGGCGCCGAACCGGTCGGCCAGCCAACCGCTGATCGGGATCAGCACGGCCAGCGCGAGCACGTAGGCGGTGATCGCCACGTTGATCGAGACCGCCGGCACCCCGAAGTCCGCGGCGATGTGCGGGACGGCCGGCGCGATCACGGTGCCGTCCAGGATCTCCATGAAGAACGCGCCCGCGACCAGCAGCGCCAACCCGCGGTGCACGCCGCCGGCCTGATCCGGCGGCTCGAGCCGCTCCGGTTCTGCCGTCACACCCTGCAGTGTGCGGTGTGCCGGTGACCGGCGGGCGGCGCCTCCGGTCACCGGAACCTCGGCCCGACTCGGGCCGCGGCGGCATGGGCTCAGCTGATCGTTCCGAGTGTCACGTTGTGGCGGTGTCCGGTGCAGCGGTGTGCCTCTCGGAGTGATCACCGTGCGTCGGTCACCGGATGATCGTTGCGAGAGGCACATGGTGGTGGTACCCGGTGCACCGCTGTGCCTCTCGGAGTGATCACCGCGGGTGGCAGCCCGGTGATCGTTGCGAGGGGTGCGTGCTGGTTGTGTCGGGTGCGCCGGTGTGCCTTTCGGAGTGATCACCGGACCGTGTGCGGGTGCGAACGAGTCGCGGGGACGTGGAACCGGGGGGCGGGTGATCCCGTCCATGTCGCGTGCTCACCGAACCGTTCCGCGGGTCTGCCGCGGTGGCCGCGGGCCTGCTCACCGCCGGGCAGCTGCGCGGGCCGCGCTTCCGGCGCCTGTTCCAGGACGTGTACGTGGCGGCGGAGCTGGAGGTCACGCTCGCGCTGCGGTCGCGCGCGGCCTACCTGCTGTTGGCCGGCCGGGGGGCGCTGGGCGGGTGGTCGGCGGCCGAGTTGCTCGGGGCGTCGTGCGGCCCGCGGGACGCGCCGGCCGAGGTGATCACTCGGGTGCGCCAACGTGTGCAGCCCGGGCTGCGGATCCGTCGCGACCGGCTGGTCCCTGATGAGGTCAGCACGATCGGCGGGATCGTCGTGACCACCCCGGAGCGCACCGCCTATGACCTGAGCCGGCGCCCACCGCTGGTCGACGGGGTGGTCGCGGTCGACGCGCTGGCCCGGGTGCACGAGTTCGACCCCGCGGTGCTGCGGGAGCTGGACCGGCGGCACCTCGGCGCCCGCGGCAGCACTCGGTTGCCTGAGGTGCTGCGGCTGGCCGACCCGCGAGCCGGCTCCCCGATGGAGTCTCGGATCCGGCTGGCCGTGATCGGTGCCGGGCTGCCGGTGCCACGGCTGCAGTACCCGGTCGGGCCCTACCTGCTGGACCTGGCCTACCCGGCGATCTGGCTGGGCATCGAGTACGACGGTCGCGAACACCTCACCCCGGAGCGGGCGCTGCGGGACCTGGACAGGCAGGCCTACCTCACCGCGGCCGGATGGAAGAAGATACTGCGGTTCCCTGCCGCGGAGGTGTACCGGCCGGAGGTGGTCGTAGCCCGGGTGCGTCGTGAGCTCCGCCGCTACGGCCGTCAGCACGACCTCACCGAGGCCGAAGTGCTCGCACTGATCGATCCGAACGGCACCTGACGGTCCCGGCGCGAGCGCTCCGGTACCACTGGGACCGATCGCGAGGTCGTGATCGGTTCGAGTGGCACGCGGGTGCTGTGTGGGGAGCGCTCAGGTGCCTCTGGGAGCGATCAGGGTGACGATGATCGCTCCCAGAGGCACGCAGATGCTGCGGCGCGAGCGCTCGGGTGCCTCTGGGAGCGATCAACCTGCTCGGCGAGACGGGAGGGCTGCGGTCGGGGGTGTCGAGCTGGTGAGATCAGCGGGTGAACCAGGCATCGGGCAGCAGTGCCGCGGCATCGACGTCGCCGCTCTCGCCGTGGGCCCCGCTGCGCATCGGTGCCTTCCGGGTGCTCTGGCTCGCGCAGCTGGGCAGCATGCTCGGCACCTGGATGCAGACCGTCGGTGCCCAGTGGATCCTGGTCGAGACCCCGAACTCCGAGGCGCTCGTCGCGCTGGTGCAGGTGGCCACCACGCTGCCGATGCTGCTGCTGGCGCTGCCGGCCGGCGCGCTGGCCGACATCATGGACCGGCGCCGGCTGCTGATCGGGGTGCAGCTGTTCCAGGTGGCCGTCGCGGGCACGCTCAGCGTGCTCACCGCGGCGGACCTGATGCCGCCCCCGCTGCTGCTGACGTTCACGTTCCTGCTCGGCGCCTGCCTGGCGCTGACCCTGCCCGGTTACCAGTCGTTCGTGCAGGAGCTGGTCCCGCGCGCGCAGGTCCGGGCGGTCGCCTCGCTCGGCGGGGTGGCGGTGAACGGGGCCCGCGCCGTCGGGCCGGCGCTGGCCGGGCTGCTGGTGGCGCAGGTCGGCCCGGCCGTCGTGTTCGCGGTCAACGCCGTCGCCGCGCTGATCTTCGTGGTGGTGCTGCTGGCCTCGCGCCGGCCGCGGGCCGACGCCGAGCTACCCCCGGAGCGGTTCGCCAGCGCGATGCGGGCGGGCGGGCGGTACGTGCGCAACTCGCCGGTGGTGCGCCGGATGCTGCTGCGGGTGCTGCTGTTCGTGCTGCCCGGCGCGGTGATCTGGGCGCTGCTGCCGGTGGTGGCCGACCGGTTGCTGGACGCGGGATCGAGCGGCTACGGGCTGCTGCTCGGTGCGCTGGGCGCCGGCGCCGTGCTCGGGGCCGCGGTGCTGCCCAAGCTGGGCGCCCGGTTCTCGGCCAACGCGCTGTTCCTCGGCGCCGGCCTGCTGTTCGCCGGGGCCCTGCTGGCGTGCGTGTTCGTGTCGAACCTGCTGGTGCTCGCCGTGCTGCTGGTGCCGGCCGGGGCCGCCTGGCTGACCGTGTTGATGGGGGTCACCGGCGCGTTGCAGGTGTTCCTGCCCAGCTGGGTCCGGGCCCGCGGGCTGTCGATGTTCAACGTCGTGTTCGCCGGGTCGCAGGCCGGCGGCGCGCTGCTCGGGGGCCTGACCGCGCAGGTGTGGGGCCTGGTGCCGACGTTCGTCGGGGCCGCCGTGGTGATGGCCGTCGGCGCCGCGACGGTCCTGGTCTGGCCGATGCCCGACGTCGCCGACTGGGATCGGGATCCCGCCGTCTACTGGCCGGACCCGGAACTGGCCTACGAGCCGGATCCGCGGGAGGGACCGGTGCTGGTCACCGTGCGCTACGTGGTGCCCCCGGAGCAGGAGCCGGAGTTCGTGGCGGCTATGGAGCTGGTGCGCAGCACCCGGCTGCGGACCGGGGCGTCGAGCTGCGGGCTCTACCGCGACGGCGCCGACCCGACCGTGTTCGTGCTCGCTGCGATGTACCCGACCTGGGAGGAGCACCTGCGCCAGCACACCGGGCGGCTGACCGGGACCGACCGGGAGCGCGAGGAGCTGGCCAACGCGTTCGCGGTCGAGGAGCTGAAGGGCCGGCACTTCTTCCCGGCCGACCCGGGCGGCCCGACCGGCGGCCTGCACCTGTAACCGCCTCTACAGGCCGGCCGCGGCCCGCAAGCGGGCGACGAGCTCGGCGACCGGCGGCGCGTCGCTGACGTCGACAGAAGTGCGCCCGTGGGCCGCCAACGCCGTCCGCAGCCGTTCGTCGAAACCCACGGTGCGCCCGACGAACTTGGCCACCAGCAGCTGTTGCGCCGCGGGCAGCTCGTCGGCGCGGCTCTCGGCGCGGATCCGGGCCCGCAGGACCTCGGCGTCGGCGGTCAACCAGAACGCGGCGACGGCCGGGCCGCCGAGAGCGGCCACCCGGTCCGGCCAGATGCCGGACCCCTCCAGGACCAGTCCCGGCTCGGCCGACGCCAGCGACCGCCCGATCTCGTCGGTGATCGTCGGCCACATCCGCTCGTAGTGCTGCAGCTGCGCAGCGGTCAACGCGGCCACCGGCAGCGCCGTGTAGTGCTCGCGGACGTGGTCGGGGACCGTGTTCCACGGCCGGCCCGGATGCCGGGCGAGCCGGTCGGTGGACAGGTGGCGCCAGCCGAGGCTCGTCGCGAGGGCCCGCGCCAGCGTGGACTTCCCGACGTGCGAAGTGCCGCCGATGAGCACCAGCCGGATGTCGTGGCCCATGCCGCCCCACTCTGCCCGGTGAACTCCGACACCAGTTCGAGACGCCGTGGTCAGCTGCTGTTTACCCTGGCCACAGATTCGCTGTGCCCCCCTGCGTGTCGATGCGTCGACCGCCCCCGCTGATGGCGCAGCATGTGCCCACCGAGGTGAGAGATGCGCGCCCGCGCTGTGTGCTGTCCATGACCACGCCGACGATCATGCCGGTCGCCGCCGGATCGGCCCCTGCGGTGTTCGGTTCCGCGGCCACACCCGCCGAGCGCACGCTGCTCGACATCGTCGCGGCCACCGCGGCGATGGTCCCGAACGCCGCCGCGATCGACGACGGCGCCGCGGTGCTGACCTACCGCGGCCTGGCCGTCGAGGTCGACGCGCTGCGGCACCGGCTGGCCGCGGCCGGCGTCGGTATCGGGGACCGGGTCGGCGTGCGGATCTCCTCGGGCACCGCCGAGCTGTACGTGGCCATCCTGGCCGTGCTCGCGGCCGGTGCCGCCTACGTGCCCGTCGACGCCGACGACCCGGACGAGCGGGCCGAGCTGGTCTTCACCGAGGCCGGCGTCTGCGCGGTGCTCACCGACGGTGGCGCGCTGACCAGCCGCCGCCCGGCGGCCGGGCGCCCCGGACCTCCCGGACCGGACGACGACGCGTGGATCATCTTCACCTCCGGCTCGACGGGCCGGCCCAAGGGCGTCGCGGTCAGCCACCGGGCCGCCGCGGCGTTCGTCGACGCCGAGGCCCGGCTGTTCCTGACCGACGAGCCGATCGGGCCGGGCGACCGGGTGCTGGCCGGGCTGTCGGTGGCCTTCGACGCCTCCTGCGAGGAGATGTGGCTGGCCTGGCGGCACGGCGCCTGCCTGGTGCCGGCGCCGCGCTCGCTGGTGCGCACCGGTGTCGATCTCGGCCCGTGGCTCGCCGCGCAGCGCATCACGGTGGTCTCCACGGTGCCGACGCTGGCCGCGCTGTGGCCCGCCGGCGCCCTGGAGGACGTTCGCCTGATGATCTTCGGGGGCGAGGCGTGCCCGCCGGAGCTGGCCGAGCGGGTGGCCGTCGAGGGTCGCGAGGTGTGGAACACCTACGGCCCGACCGAGGCGACCGTGGTCGCCTGCGCCGCGCAGCTGACCGGGATCGGGCCGGTCCGGATCGGGACCCCGCTGCCGGGCTGGCAGCTCGCGGTGGTGGACGGCGCGGGCGAGCCGGTGGCGATGGGCGACACCGGCGAGCTGGTGATCGGCGGGGTTGGGCTGGCCCGCTACCTCGACCGGGACCGGGACGCCGAGAAGTTCGCGCCGCTGCCCGCGCTGGACTGGCCGCGGGCCTACCGCAGCGGCGACGTGGTGCGCGCCGAGGAGGCCGGGCTGATCTTCCTCGGCCGCGCCGACGAGCAGATCAAGCTGGGCGGCAGGCGGATCGAGCTCGGCGAGGTGGACGCCGCGCTGCAGGCGCTGCCCGGGGTCCGGGCCGCGGCCGCCGCGGTGCGCCGCACCCGGGCCGGCAACCAGGTGCTGGTCGGCTACCTGGCCGCCGGGCCCGGGTTCGATCCCGAGGCGAGCGCCCGGCTGCTGCGGGACCGGCTGCCGGCCGCGCTGGTGCCGCTGCTCGCGGTGGTCGACGAGCTGCCCACCCGGACCTCCGGCAAGGTCGACCGGGACGCGCTGCCGTGGCCCCTGCCGGCCGCCGGCGGCGTCGACCCGGCGGCGGCCGGCGCCGACCCGGTGGCCGCGGGCCGCCTGACCCCGACCGAGGCGTGGTTGGCCGCCGCATGGGAGGAGATCCTCGGCGTGGCGGTGACCGACCCGGGCGCCGACTTCTTCACCCACGGCGGCGGCAGCCTGACCGCGGCCCAGCTGGTGGCGCTGATCCGCACCCGGCACCCGCAGGTCTCGGTCAACGACATCTACCAGCGGCCGAAGCTCGGCAAGCTGGCGGCCAGGCTCGACGCGTCGACCGCGGCGACGGCCGCGCCACGGGTCATCGGGCCAACCCCACGCCGGGCCGGGCTGGTGCAGGCGCTGTTGATGATCCCGATGCTCGGCCTGGTCGGGGTGCGCTGGTCGGCCGTGGCCGCGACACTGTCCACAGTGGCCGCTGCGGCCGGCGCGGTGTGGGCGCCCGCGGTGTCGTGGTGGTGGCTCGTGGCGGCGTGGATCGTGCTGTTCAGCCCGCCGGGGCGGATCGCGATCGCCGCCGGCGGTGCCCGGCTGCTGCTGCGCCGGGTGCACCGCGGCAGCTACCCGCGCGGTGGCTCGGTGCACCTGCGGCTGTGGGCGGCGACCCGGCTCGCCGAGCTGTCCGGTGCCACCTCGGTGACCGGCGCGTCCTGGACGCTGCGCTACGCCCGCGCGCTCGGCGCGGTGATCGGCGACGACGTCGACCTGCACTCGGCGCCGCCGGTGACCGGGATGCTCAAGCTCGGCCGCGGTGCGGCCGTCGAGCCCGAGGTCGATCTGGCCGGGCACTGGGTGGACGGTGACGTCGTGCACGTCGGCCGGATCCGGATCGGTGCCGGTGCCCGGATCGGGGCGCGCAGCACCCTGATGTCGGGCGCCCGGGTCGGCCGCGGCGCCGAGATCGCCGCGGGCTCGACGGTGACCGGGGCGGTGCCGGCGGGTCAACGCTGGTCGGGCTGCCCGGCGCAGCGGGCCGGGCGGAGCTTCGTGGGCCGGCCGCCGACCCGACCGGCCCGTTCCCGGTTCTGGGTGTGGGCCTACGGCGCCACCGCCACCGTGCTGGGCATGCTGCCGGCGCTGGCCGCGCTGCCCGGGCTGGCGATCATCGGGGTCGCCGTGGTCGACGCGCCGAGCGGAGCGGCGGCGCTGCGTGCCGCGCTGGTCCTGACCCCGGCGGCCACCGTCGCCTACCTGCTCGGCTACGGACTGCTGGTGCTGGTCGGGGTGCGGCTGCTCGCGCGCGGCCTGGTCGCCGGTCACCACCCGGTGCACAGCAGGATCGGCTGGCAGGCGTGGACCACGCAACGGCTGATGGGGCTGGCCCGCATCGGGCTCTACCCGCTCTACGCCAGCGTCGTGACCGCGGGCTGGCTGCGCCTGCTCGGGGCCCGGATCGGCCGTGACGTGGAGGCCTCCACGGTGATCGCGCTGCCGTCGATGACCACCGTCGCCGACGGGGCGTTCCTGGCCGACGACACCATGGTCGGCACCTACGAGCTGGCCGGCGGCTGGTTGCACGTGGCCCCGTCGCGGATCGGCAAGCGGGCCTTCCTGGGCAACTCCGGGATGACCGCACCGGGTCGTTCGGTGCCCAAGCGCGGCCTGGTCGGGGTGCTGTCGGCGACTCCCCGCAAGGCCAGGAAGGGCTCCTCCTACCTGGGCATGCCGCCGCGGCCGCTGCGCCGTGCCGTCGAGCGCGGTGACGCCGCCCGCACCTTCGCGCCACCGCGCCGGCTGAAGATCGCGCGTGGGTTGCTCGAACTGTGCCGGATCGTGCCGGTGATGTGCTCGGCCGCGCTCGCGGTGCTCGTCGTGGCGGTGCTGCTGGCGGTGGCCGCCACGGCCGGCTGGCCCGCGGCCGCGCTGCTGGCCGGATTGGTGCTGCTCGCCGCCGGGCTGGCCGCGACCGTGACCGCCACCGCGGCCAAGTGGCTGCTCGTCGGCCGGCACCGGGCAACGGAGCGTCCGTTGTGGAGCTCCTTCGTGTGGCGCAACGAGCTGGCCGACACCTTCGTCGAGATGCTGGCCGTGCCGTGGTTGGTCGGCCCGGCCAGCGGCACCCCGCTGCTCGCGCTCTGGCTGCGCACGATGGGCGTCCACATCGGACGCGGTTGCTGGCTGGAGAGCTACTGGTTGCCGGAGTCGGATCTGGTGCGGCTCGGCGACGGGGCGAGCGTCAACCGCGGCTGTGTCGTGCAGACCCACCTGTTCCATGATCGGATCATGAGCATGGACGAGGTGCGGATCGGCGACGGCGCGACGCTGGGCCCGAACGGCATTGTGCTGCCCGGCGCGAGCATCGGGGACGCCACCACGGTGGGGCCGGGTTCCCTGGTGACCCGGGGCGACACGGTGCCCGCCGGCACCCGCTGGCTCGGCAACCCGATCACCTCCTGGGCCCCCGGCGAGGGTCGACGCGGGTGAGCCGGGCGGGCATCCGCGGCGCCGACACCTCCGGCGACTCCTACCTGCCCGCGCACGGCAACGGCGGGTACCGGGTCACGCACTACGAGCTGGACATCGGCTACAAGCTGGCCGCCAACCGGCTGACCGGTCGGGCCGTGCTGACCGCCGTGGCCGAGCAGCCGCTGGCGGGCTTCAGCCTGGACCTGGCCGGGCTGCGGGTGCAGCGGGTGCTCGTCGACGGCCGGGCCGCGAACCACTCGCGGCGCGGGCAGAAGCTCTACGTGACGCCCGCGCGCCCGGTCCCGGCCGGCAGCTTCCGGATCGAGGTGCGCTACGGCGGCAACCCGACACCGATCCGCGGCCGCTGGGGTGACATCGGCTGGGACGAGCTGACCGACGGCGCGCTGGTGGCCAGCCAGCCGGTCGGCGCGCCGTCCTGGTTCCCGTGCAACGACCACCCGCGCGATAAGGCGAGCTACCGGATCACGGTGACCACGGAGGCGCCCTACGCGGTGCTCGCCACCGGCGTGCTGACCGCCCGGCGGCGCGCGGCCGGCACCCGGAGCTGGACCTACGAGCGGCCCGAACCCACCGCCAGCTACCTGGTCAGCGTCCAGATCGGACGGTACGAGGAGCTGGTGCTGGCTACCGGCCGGGTCCCGCAGACCGCCGCGGTGCCGCCCCGGCTGCGCCGCGCCGCCCTCCGCGACCTCGACCGGCACCCGACGATCATGCAGACCCTGGAGCGGTACTTCGGCCGCTACCCGTTCGGCAACTACCAGCTGGTGGTCACCGACGACGAGCTCGACGACCCGATCGAGGCCCAGGGGATGTCGATCTTCGGCGCGAACCACATCGACGGCAGGCGCACCCACGAACGGCTGGTCGTGCACGAGCTGGCGCACCAGTGGTTCGGCAACAGCCTGACGATCGCCGACTGGCGCCACATCTGGCTCAACGAGGGTTTCGCCACCTACGCGGAGTGGCTGTGGTCGGAGGCCACGGGCGGCCGGCCGGCCGCAGCGCTGGCCCGGCAGTGGCACGCGCAGCTGACCGCGGGCCCGAGCGACCTGGTGCTCGCCGATCCCGGGCCGGCCAACCTGTTCGATCAGCGCGTGTACAAGCGCGGCGCGCTCACCCTGCACGCGCTGCGCACCCGGATCGGGGATCGGCGGTTCTTCGAGCTGCTACCGGACTGGACCGCGCAACGCCGGCACTCCAGCGTGACCACCGAGGAGTTCGTGTCGCTGGCCGGCAAGCATGCCGGCGAGGACCTGTCGGCCTTCTTCACCCCGTGGCTGCACCGGCGGGCGCTGCCCCGGCTGCCGGAAGAATGATCCACCGAGCGTAGCCAGCCCCCCGGCCGCCCGGCAGGATGGTCGACGGCACGGTCAGCGGGGAGGCGCGGGTGGCACGCAGTGTGTACGTCACGGCGATGGAGCCGGGCAGCGGCAAATCCGCTGTCGTGCTCGGCCTGACCGAGGTGCTCTCCCGCGACGCCGCGCGCCTGGCGTTCTACCGGCCGTTCGTGACCTCGACCGCGACACCCGACCCGGCGATCGAGCTGATCCGTGATCGCTACCGGCTCGCGCAGAGCACCGAGCAGTCCTCCGTGCTCACCGCCGACGACCTGCACAACCTCGACGGCCGCGGCGACTACGACGCGCTGCTCAAGCGCGTGCTCAACGGCTACGCGGCGTTGGCCGCCGCGGCCGACGTCGTGGTCATCGAGGGCAGCGACTTCACCGAGGCGTCGCTGGCCGTGGAGCTGGATCTGAACATCGACGCGGCCAGCCACCTGGGCAGCCCGGTGCTGCTGGTCGTGGGTGGGCGCCGGCGCACCGCGGAGCAGGTGCTGGACGCGGTGCGGCAGGGCCTGAGCATGCTCGTCGAGCGCGGCTGCGTGCTGCTGGGCGTGATCTGCAACCGGGTGAACCCGGAGCTGGTCGAATCCATCCGGGCCGGGGTCGATGAGGCGGCGGGCGGCCTGCCGTCGGCGGTGATGCCGGAAATCCCGCAGCTCGCGGCGCCGACGATGGCGGAGGTCACGGCCCGGCTGGGCGCCGAGCACATCGCCCGCCCGGCCGCACCCGATGCCACCGTCACGCCGCGGGAGGTGTCCCGGGTGGTCGTCGGGGCGATGGGCCTGCCGCTGTTCCTGCAGCGGATGGCCGAGGGCGACCTGGTGATCACCCCAGGGGACCGGACCGACATCGTCGCCGGCACGCTCGCCGCGCACCTCTCGGGCACCTATCCGCCGGTGGCGGGACTGGTCCTGACCGGCGGCATCGTCGACGACTCGGTGCGCCGCCTGGTCGCCGGCTTCGGGGACTCCGGGGTGCCGGTGATCGCGGTGCGCACCGACACCTACGAGACGGTGGCTGCGGTCGGGGGTGTGCGCGGCGCTATCGGGCCGCGCAGCGCGCGGAAGATCGCCACCGCGATCCGGCAGTTCGAGGATCACGTCGATCACTCGTTGCTGCGGCAGCGGCTGGAGGTCACCCGCTCGACGCGCACCACCCCGCTGATGTTCGAGCAGGTGCTGCTGGAACGCGCCCGCGCCGACCGCCGGCACATCGTGTTGCCCGAGGGCGACGACGACCGGGTGCTCGCCGCGGCCGAACAGCTGCTGCTGCGCGGGGTCGCCGACCTGACCCTGCTCGGGCGCGAGGACGAGGTGGCCGCGCGCGCCGCCGCGCTGGGGCTGGCCCTGCCCGGGGTGCGGGTGATCGACCCGGCCACCTCGCCGCACCGCCAGGAGTTCGCCGAGACCTACGCCGAGCTGCGCAAGCACAAGGGCGTCGCGCTGGTGCAGGCCATCGAGATGATGGCCGACGCGTCGTACTTCGGCACGATGATGATCCACAAACGGCTGGCCGACGGGATGGTCTCCGGCGCCGCGCACACCACCGCGCACACCATCCGGCCGGCGTTCGAGTTCATCCGCACCGCGCCCGGGGTGTCGCTGGTGTCCAGCGCGTTCCTGATGTGCCTGGCCGATCAGGTGCTCGTCTACGCCGACTGCGCGGTGGTCCCGAAGCCCGATTCCGAGCAGCTGGCCGAGATCGCGATCTCCGCCGCGGCGACCGCGCTGACGTTCGGCATCGAGCCGCGGGTGGCGATGCTGTCGTACTCGACGGGGGAGTCGGGCACCGGCAGCGACGTCGACCTGGTCCGCCGGGCCACCGGGCTGGTCCGCGAACGCCGCCCGGACCTGCCGGTGGAGGGGCCGATCCAGTACGACGCCGCCGTCGATCCGGACGTGGCGCGCACCAAGCTGCCCGGCAGCGCGGTGGCCGGTCGGGCCACCGTGTTCGTCTTCCCGGACCTCAACACCGGCAACAACACCTACAAGGCGGTGCAGCGCAGCGCGGGCGCGGTGGCCATCGGGCCGGTGCTGCAGGGCCTGGCCAAACCGGTGAACGACCTGTCGCGGGGGGCGACGGTGGCCGACATCGTCAACACGGTGGCGATCACCGCGATCCAGGCCCAGGTGGCCTCGTCATGAGTCTCGCCGACGTGCTCCTTCCCGCGGAGGCGACATGAGTGCCGTATTGGTGATCAACACCGGCTCGTCGACCATCAAGTACCAGCTGTTGGAGCTGTTGCCGGACGGGGACGGTCGGGTGCTGGCTTCCGGGCTGGTCGAGCAGATCGGAGAGCCGAAGGCGCGGTTGGTGCACCGCGCCGCCGACCGCGACGACCTGGTCGTCACGGATCCGATCCCCGATCACGAGGCGGGTTTCCGGCGGGTGCTGGAGGCGTTCGACGAGACCGGTATGCCGGGTGACCTGGCCGCCGTCGGGCACCGGGTGGTGCACGGCGGCGAGCGCTTCGACGGGTCGGTGCTGGTCGACGACGAGGTGCTGGCCGCGATCCGCGAGCTGACCCCGCTGGCGCCGCTGCACAACCCGTCCAACGCGCTCGGTATCGACGTCACCCGCAAGCTGCACCCGGACCTGCCGCAGGTGGCGGTGTTCGACACCGCGTTCCACCGGACCATGCCGCCGCGCGCCTACCGCTACGCCCTACCGCGCGAGCTGGCCGACCGCTACGGGATCCGTCGCTTCGGCTTCCACGGCACCTCGCACGGGTACGTGTCGGGGCAGGCCGCGCAGCACCTCGGGCACCCGCTCGCCGAGCTCGACCTGATCACCCTGCACCTGGGCAACGGCGCCAGCGCGGCCGCGGTGGCGGGCGGCCGGTGCATCGACACCTCGATGGGCCTGACCCCGCTGCCGGGCCTGGTCATGGGCACCCGCAGCGGCGACATCGATCCCGCGGTGGTGTTCCACCTGCACCGCGAGGCCGGCATGGAGCTGGACGAGATCGAGACGCTGCTGACCCGGCGCAGCGGGTTGAGCGGGCTGGCCGGCGCCGGTGACGTGCGGGAGATCCAGCGCCGCATCGCCGAGGGCGACCGCGACGCCGAGGAGGCCCTGGACATCTTCTGCTACCGGGTCCGCAGCTACCTCGGGGCGTACGCGGCGGCGCTCGGCCGGGTCGACGCGATCGTGTTCACGGCCGGCATCGGCGAGAACGCCCCCGAGGTCCGGGCCCGGGTCTGCGCCGGCCTGGAGGGTTTCGGGGTGCACATCGACCCGGCCCGCAACACCGCCCCCGACCGCGGGCCACGGACCGTCTCGGCCGCCGACGGGAAGGTCGCCGTGCTCGTCATCCCCACTGACGAGGAACTCGAGATCGCCCGCCAGACCCTCGCCCTCGTGCGCAGCTGATCCCCGTCGAGCGTCACACCAGGGCTGCTCAGCGGCGGCGGAACCGCCGTCACGTCGCACTCGACGGCATCGGCAGCGTGGCGGGCCGCTGCGCGATCTGGTCCGGGCGGAGGGTGGCGGCGTGGCCGGTGATGCCGGTCAGGGGTTCGCCGTCGTAACAGCGCGCTTCCAGCAGGATGAGGCCGTCGCCGAGGTTGACCATCCGGGACAGCCGGCCGAGGTCGAGCAGGACGCGGTGCCCGTGTCGGGGGCAGTAGAGGGCAAACATGGCGACCTCCGTCCCGGAGTGCTCACCCGTATTGTGCCGCAGGGCCCATGATCACCGCACCGGTCAGCGGGACGCGCGCGACGGGTGCCTGAGCCGGGAGCGGACGTGCCGGACGAGCGCGTCCAGCTCGGAGTTCTTGCCGAAGTAGGTGCAGTTGGACGGCAGGCTGCGGCCACCGCGCTCGAGATCGGCGCGCTCCAGGATGGTGTAGAGGATCACCGGAACGCCGCGCAGCCGCTCGTCGTCGAGCAGCAGCTGCGCGCAGCGCAGGCCCGCCCGGAAGTAGCCACCCTCCACCACATCCGGTGGCGGCACGGGCTGGTTCGGGCTCGGCTTGGTCCACTGCAGCATCACGTCCATCACCACCAGATCGGGCCGGTCGGTGCGGAACGCCGGCAGCGCGCCCCGGAACTCCGACTCCGTTCGCAGCGTCCGGATCGACACCGCGCCGAACTCGCACTCCAGGTGTTCGGCCAGTGGTTCGGCCTGCAGGTGGTCGTCCTCGACCACGACGATGCTGGTCATGAGTCTCCTCCGGGTCAGCTCAGTGGGAGCGCGAGGCGCACGGTGGTCACGTCGGCGACCGCGTGCACGCTCAGCCGACCCTTCATGGAGTTCATCAGCCGGTCGGCGATCCAGAGCCCCAGGCCGGAGCCCTCCCCGACGTTGTGCCGGGCGGCGTCCCCGCGCCAGTTGCGCTCGCGGCAGCGGGCGACGTCCCGCGGTGTCATCGGATGCCCGCTGCTGCGTACGCCGACGGTCAGCCAGGTCGCCGACATGTCGGCATCGATGCGGACCTCGGTGCCGTCGTAGGAGTACTTGGCGGCGTTGTCGAGCAGGTTGCCGACGCACTGCTGCAGGAACGAGGCGTCGACCATGACCAGCCGGCGGCCGAGGCCGCGCACCGACCGGCGGTCGACGTCGAACCTCAGGGCCCGTCCCGGATCGCACAGCACCTGGGCGTCGGCGGCGGCTTCGATGAGCAGGCGCACCAGGTCCTCGACGCCGAGCCGCTCCGGTTTCGGGTCGAGCTCCTCACCGCGACTCAGAGCGGCGAAGACGCCGGCCGCCATCGCGACCCGAACGGCCTTGCGGCACAGCCCGCGAATCGCCCGCAGCGAGGCCTCGGCGCGGCCGTCGAACTGACCGATGCGCAGCACCCGATCGGTGCGGTTGACCGCGGCCCGCAACGGGCTGGCCAGCTGGTGTTTGAGGTCTTCCATCGCGTCGGCCTTGCTGCTCAGGGTCGACTCCAGCTCCCGGCGGGTATCGTGCAGGTCGCCCAGCGCATCCTGCAGGTGCCGGTAGAGCGCGAGCTGGTCGCTGATGATCGCGTGGACCTGCTCGGAGTTGGGCGGTGGTCCGGCGCCGGGGCCCGCCGCTTCGAGCACGCCGTACACCTGATCACCGAAGCAGATCGGGGTGCACAGCAACCAGTCGATGTCCGGAGCGATGCCCTCGTCGGCCAGCGCCGCCGCGTCGGTCACGCTGAGCTGCTCCTGGGTGCGCAGCACGTGGGAAACACTGCCCGACGCCGGTGCGGCCCCGTGGCGGTAGCCGGCCCCGACGCTGGTCACCGGCGTCGGCCCGGTGCGGGCGGTGGCCGGGGCTCGCAGCAGCATCCCGCCGGTCGACTCGGCCACGACCTCGTGCACGACGCGAACCGCCATCTCGGCCATCCGCTGCGTCTGCTCGCCGTTGCGGGTCGGGTCCCCGAGGCCGGCCGCCATCAGCTTGTTGGACGACAGCATCCCGGACGCCAGCCGGCGCCACGACTCGTTCTCGTCGCGGATGTCGCAGCGGTGCTGCCAGTTCCGCCAGTAGCCGCTGACCTGGGCCGCGATCGGGCGCAGCAGGGCCAGATCGGAGGTGGTGAAGTGGTGCGGCGGTCCGCTGGTGCCCCGGCACCGGATCAGCCCGATGACGTGATCACCGCTGAGCAGCCGCACCTCCATCAGCGGTTCGGCGCCCGCTCCCGCCCCGGATCGGACCAGGTCGCGCGGTTCGCCGGTCACCGTGTCCGCGACATCGGCCGCCCCGCCGCCGGACGATGCCAGTTTCTGCCAGCCGCCGTCCGGGCAGCTGTGGTCCTCGATGAAGATCGAGACTTCGGCGCAGCGCAGCCCGTCGGCCACCAGCGCGCACATCCCGGACAGGTGCTTGCCGAGCCGTTCCCGGCAGAGCGGGAGCTCGGGTGACTCCACATCGGCGTCGTGCAGGATCGTGTTGCAGGCGTTGACCAGCGCGAGCGTCTGGCGTTCCCGGATGGAGCTGCCGAGCTCGGGCAGGATCTCGACGAGTTCCACCGCCGTGTCGAACGCCGCTGCCGTCAGCTGGCCGGCGCCGAGCAGCGTCAGAACCCCCCGACCCCCGTCGGAGTAGGTGAGGGGCATGGCGGCGACCACGCCTCGTCCGTACACCCGGGCCGCTGGGCGCTCGAGATCCTCCGGAACCGCGAGCGAGCTGATCCGGAAGGCCAGCTCGGTGACCGGGTCGGCGGCGCACGCCACGCCGAGGACCTCCGGTGAGCTCCCGCCGAGCCAGGCCGCGACCACCGAGAGCGTGTCGGATCCGCGCATCTCACCGGGTGCCTCCCAGAGCACGGCGCCCTGTGAGCCGGTGGCGCACCCGATCACCCGAGCCAGGTCGTCGAGCGTCCCCGGCCCGTCCGGGTCGAGCGCGGTTCGGGTCAGCTCGCGCACCGCTCGTCCCGCGCTCACCGGCCCGCCTCCGGCGCGGCGAGATCCGGCGGGGGCCAGACCGGCGCTCTGGCCAGGTCCATCAGTTCCGAGCTGGTCCGATCCCCCCGGGCCAGCACACCGCCGTCCAGCTCGGCATCGCGTTGGGCGAGCACCTGGAACACGTGTGCGGCCAGCCCGATCAGGGACTGGTCGCTGTGGAAGGGCGACTGCGCCAGGTCGTTCTCGAGCGCGCGTGCGCAGTTGCTCAGGTGCGCCGAGGCGGCGGGCTCGGTGACCACCTCCACCAGCGTCCCCGGCAGTGATTCACGATGCTTCTGCCAGCGGAACTGGGCGGGCAGGATGTGCAGCAGGTCGGCGTAGACGAGCACCCGGTCGCGACCGTCGGGCAGCTGCTCGATGGTCCGGTGCAGACCACACCCGGCCCTCCGGTCGGTCGGCGATCCGAGTGACCGGACCAGCGGTTCGAGTGCCTGCATGGCCGAGCCGGCGTCGTCGTGCGCGGTGGCGCCGAGGCGCCGTCGGGCGAGCGTCACGACCAGGCGGTCGACGGCAGGTGCGGCATCCGTCGCGAGCTGCGCGGTCACCAGGTCGACGAAGCCGCGGACCGCTACCTTGACCCGCTGGTCATCGACCTTCGAGGCATCGCGACGGAACCCGGCGACCCGCTCGATGAGCTCGCCGGTCGGGACGGTGATCCCCGCGACGTTGCTGACGGCCAACCGGGCGACCGCCACCCCCAGCTGCAGCCGGGCCGAGACGATCGGATCGGCGTGTTCGCGCAGCTGCCGTTCGAGCTGGTCGCCGGCGATCTCGATCTGCCACCAGGGTGGGTGCCCCGGCAGGTGCCGGGCCAGCACCTGCTTGATGTGGTTCACCGCGGTGGTCACCTGGATCCGGCGCCGGGCGGGGGAGGGTTCGGCGCCGCAGCGCAGCAGCGACTCCTCGGCGTGCTGCAGCCGGGCTCCGGCCCTGGTCCCGTCGATCCGGTCGTCCTCGTGGCCGACGACCGCCCGCGTCGGCACCTCCCCGCCCGGATCGGTCTGCGTGCGCTGCCGCAACATCAGCCGCAGCTCGGGAAGGTCGACGACCCGGTACCGGGGGCCGCGGTGGTGCTGACCGGCGGGATCGTCGGGGGCCACGACCGTGCCGATCGAGCGCAGGATGCCGGCGATCTCGGCGGGTTCCTCCTCGCAGAGCGAGGCGATCTCGTCGAGGCTGAAGCGGCGCAGGGCGGCGGCCGCGGCCATCACCTGAGCCGTGCTCATGCCGGCACCGCCACGGCGAGCAGCTCCTCGGCCTCGAGCAGGCCGGAATCCCAGTCCCGCAGCGCCGCCTCCAGGATGGGCGGTAGCTGCGCACCCAGG
The DNA here is from genome assembly GCA_963730945.1 of uncultured Actinomycetota bacterium. GTDB lineage: Bacteria > Actinomycetota > Actinomycetes > Mycobacteriales > Pseudonocardiaceae > Pseudonocardia. Next base: position 24,290 of record CAVSTV010000019.1, on the reverse strand, counting down.
AGTGAGACGAAGCGGTCCTTGTCGGTCAGCGGCCGGTAGACCTGGTTGAGCTCGACGGCGAGCTTGACCACCGACAACCTGGCCTCCATCGAGTGCTGTTCGCGATCCACCTCGAACCAGACCTGCAGCTGCTCGGCGGCCCGGTGACCGAGCGCCCGGGCCCGGCTCGCCTCGCTGTCGGCCTGCCGCAGCACCGCGCGCAACGAGTTGGCGTGCCAGCGCGCGGCCGGGGCCAGCGCCGGATCGAGCTTGGCCGCCCAGCGTTCGTGGAAGTCGTAGGCCACCCAGTCCAGCAGGCCTTCGGCGAACGTGCTGTTGTTGTCGGCCCCGTTCTGGCGGGCCGGGACGTGGCAGATGCACTCGTGGATCAACAGCAGCGGCAGCGCGGCGTAGGCGGCGGGCCCGAACCGTGCACAGTGGATGCGCAGGTGCACCTCGGCGGGATCGTCATCGGGTGGCCACGGGGTCAGTGCGGTGACCGCGTAGGGGTCGCCGCCCTGGCGGGGTGGGCTGCCGATGTGGGCGACCTCGAGGGTCACCTCCCGCCAGGACTCGCCATAGGTGCCCTGAGCGAGCTTCGTGACCCCGGCGAAGATCCGCTGGAAGGGGTCGTCCCAGCGGGCGGCCTGGCTGAGCCCGTGCACCGCGGTGAGTAGCTCACGGACGGTGAGGTCGAGGTGGGTCAAGCTCAGCATGTCGGTCAGCCGCAGGCTCCACGCGGCGACGACCTGGCGGACCGTCGTCTCGTCGTCGGCGTCGTTGGTCGCGTACTCCAGGGCTGACATCTCGAGGTCCCGCAGGGCGCCCTGGACGATCCCGCCCCGGTCGTCGTGGTCGGACAGTTCCGAGAGCCGAGCCCTGGCGGCGTCGAACACCGCCGCGCGGGCCAGGATGTTGCGCCACATGTCCGGCTCGAGCTTGGCGTACGGTGACCCGACTCGCACGATCATTGCCCCCCTGGCGTGTCGACGGATTCGCCCAGCGCGTCCTCCCCGAGCCGGCGGCGGACGCGCGGCCAGACGACGTCGGTCCAGAGCGTCTCCGCGACCTTCGTCCCCGCCGACACCGCGATCGAGACCAGGATCGTGGTGGCGACGGGTTCGAACCCCTGGTCACCGTCGACCACCTGGATGCGGGCGTCGGCCAGTTCGGCGAGGTCCAGCCCGGCCGCGACGGCCGTGCCGCTCGCCGCGCTGCCGGGATCGGCCAGCTCCGCGAGCACCTCGCGTGCGGTCCGTTCGATCCGGGCGGCGCCGGCGCTGTGGTCGTCGCGTCGGTACCGCTGTTGGAAGTCGGTCTGGGCATGGTCGGACTGGGGCATTTCGGCTCTCCCGAACATGGACGTCTCCGGCACGGACGCAAGGACGATTGCCTACAGGAGCCCGCCGATCGGCTCGTTGATACGACATCGAGCGCCTGCGCGGCCGCCGGTCGACGTATCACCGCCGCGGCGCCGCCCTCTGTCCTGCATCGGTCGGTGGCTCCGAGCCGCCGGCCCCGTCGGGAGCCGATCATGACCACCACCGAGCACGCCGAACCCCGGCTCGTGGAGCTGCGCGTCCACGGGATCAACAACGCCTCCGCCGCCTCCGTGCTGGAGTGCGCGGAAGGGGACGTCGTGCGGGAGATTGGCGACGAGGTCGCCGGGTTCTTCCACCGCCGGACCGATGCCGGCGCGGCCGGGCCTGCGGTGCAGCGTGAGGCCTACTCGTGGGGCGGGTTGGCCCGCACCGGGGGTTACTGGAGCCGGGTGCCGGTACTGGCCGCCGTCGAACGGTTCGGGTGGGCGCTGCTGGTGCCCTTCGGCCTGGCCAACATCGCCTACTGGAGCCGTCCGCTGGACAACGGGACGACGGGGCGGGGCGCGACGAGCGTGCGGCTGTTCGGGCTCGGGCTGACCGTGCTGCTGGTGACCACCCTGTGCACGATCGGGATGGACCTGTACGCACTGCAGTGCCATCCCGACGGTGGATCGAGCTGCCGGCTCGACCTCGGCCTCGGCGCGCAGCCCGCCGGGTGGCGGGTGGCCCTGCTGTCGGCGGTGCCGATGCTCGCCCTGGCCGGCCTGTGGCGGCTGACCCACAAGACCCGGGCCCGCTACGAGGAGTTCCCCGCCGACGCGGACGCCGACACGGACACGGAAGCCGGCGCCGATGCCCAGGAGAAGAACGGCAGGCCGGTGCTGGCTCGGGCGCAGTTGTGGGAGGGCGGCGTGATGGTGCGCGGGCTGTCCTACCTGCACACGGCGGCCGGGAGCGCGGTGGTCGTGCTCGCCTCCGCGTGGCCGGCGTTGTTCGGGCCGGGTGCGGCCTGCCGCACGTTGGACGACCTGGGCGGCCCGCTGTGTGCGGCCCAGGCCGGCGCGGTGCCGGTGCTGCAGCGGGGCGTGTTCGGCAGCATCGCGGTGCTCGCGACGGTGATCCTCGCGGCCGCCGTCGTGCTGGTCGCGGCGCGCACCACGGACGCCCCCGACGTCAAGGCGCCGGCCCGGGGCTGGACCAGGCCCGCCACCAAGTTGGTCCTCATCGCGGCCGTGCTGCTCTACGCCGTGCAGGTCGTCGCGCTGGTCGTGCTGCAACCGGCGCTGACCGAGGCCGGGACGGCGTCGCTGCCCGGCAGCAACGCGGGTCCCACGCTGGTCGTGGCCATCCTGACCGGGATCGCCGCGTCCGGGATGGCCTGGCGCTCGGGTCGCAAGTACCTGCCCGAGCTCTGCGGGGCGATGCTGGCGGTCGGGCTGCTCGCCCTGCACGTGCGTCCGCTGCTCGGGGCCGCGCTGGTGCTCGGCGCGGTGTTCGGGCTGGGGTGGCTGGCTCGGCGCCGGCCCTCGGGCGACCTCGCCCTGCGGCCGCTGCGCCGCACCGCCCCCGGGGTGCTGCTCGGACTGTCGTTGCTCTCCGCGCTGGTGCTCTGCGCGCTGGTCGTGCTCACCGCGGGCGACTGGCTCGACCGCCGCTCGTCGGCGTCGGACCTGCTGTACTGCGCACCGTCCGGCCCGCCCGGGCTGTGCGTTCCGCGGGCCTACGTCTGGGCCGCGACGACGGCGACGATCGCCGTCGGGCTGCTCGTGCTGCTGGTGGTGGCCCTATTGCTGCTGGCCTTCGCGCGGCGGATGCCGGGGGATCCGGCCGCGCCGGAGATCCTGCGGGCCCGCCGCTGGGCGGCGCTGGCGCACCGGGCCGAACCGGTGGTCGGGGTGATCGGATTTCTCGGGCTGCTGGCCGCCGCGACGACGGTGGCCGGAGCCGTCGTCCCGCCCGATCGGTGGCGGCTCCCGGCGGCACCGGTGGCGGTTGCGGCCACGCTCGCCGACTGGTCGGCCTACCTGCTCACCACGGCGGCGCTGGCGATCGCGGCCGTCGTCGTGACGCGGACCGTCCTGAGTGGTCGGTCGACGCGGCCGTTGGGGCTGCTCTGGGATCTGCTGTGCTTCCTGCCGCGCGCCGCTCACCCCTTCGCGCCGCCGTGCTACGCCGAGCGCGCCGTCCCGGAGCTGGCCGATCGGGTCCGGACCCACCTGGGCGGGCAGCGTGAGGTCGTGCTCTCCGCGCACAGCCTGGGCGCGGTGCTGGCCGTCGCCGCGTACTACCGGCTGCGCGCCACCGACCGCCGCCGGGTCCGGCTGTTGACCTACGGCGCGCAGCTGCGCCCGTACTTCGGCCGGCTGTTCCCGGACCTCTTCGGTCCGCACGTGCTGGGCACCCAACCGTGCCCCGGGGCGGAGCTGTGGTCGGCCGATCCGTGGGCGGGCGACACCGCGGCGGCAGCCCCGGCGGAGCTGGGCACGCTGCGCAGCGAGCTGGGACAGGGTTGGGTGAGCCTCTGGCGTCCGACCGACCACCTGGGCTTCCCGGTGTGTGCCTATCCGGACAACGGCACCGACGTGCGCGCCGAGGAGCTACTGGACGGTCGGGCGCAGGCGCACAGCGACTACCCGCGGACGGCGGCCTATGCGACCGCGCTCGAGCAGCTCCCGCCGCCTCGGCCGACCGACCCGCCGGACGTCTCGCGGCGCAGCGCTACCGGGGCCGGCGTCCGCCCCGACCGCGGAACGCGTCCTTGACCTTCTCGCCGGCCTGCTTGAGATTCGCCTTCACCTCGTCGGTCGTGCCCTCGGCCTCCAGCCGCCGGTCCCCGGTGACCTCACCGGTGTTCCGCTTGATGCGACCGCGCAGCTCCTGTGCCTTGTGGTTGAGCTTGTCTCCGAAGCTCATGACGGCTCACTTCCTCACGTCGAGGGTGGCCCGGCCCCGTGCTCGGGACACCGCCCGACTCGAAGCCCGACGATACGCCGCTGCACCTGAACCGGCTGGTTGGACGGTTATGCGGTAGATCAGTTGGCGCGCGACCAGAAGCGGAGCGAACGGCACTTTCGCTCGCACCTAGTGTGCGAGAGTGCCGTTCGTTCCGACACTTCCTAGTGGCCGTGCCGCATGGAGGCGTGCAGATCCCAGTTGAGCTGGGAGATCACGTCGAGCGGGATCTCCTTCGGGCAGGCGGCGGCGCACTCACCGATGTTCGTGCAGCCGCCGAAACCCTCGGCGTCGTGCTGGGCGACCATGCTCACGACCCGGGAGTCCCGCTCGGCCTGGCCCTGCGGCAGCTCGCCGAGGTGGGTGATCTTGGCCGCGAGGAACAGCGTGGCCGAGGCGTTGGGGCACACCGCGGCGCAGGCCCCGCAGCCGATGCAGGTGGCCGCGTCGAACGCCCGGTCGGCGTGGTCCTTGGGCACCGGCATGGCGTGCGCGTCGGGCGCGGCGCCGGTGTTCACCGAGATGTAGCCGCCCGATTGGATGATCCGGTCGAACGCCCGCCGGTCCACGCAGAGATCCTTGATCACCGGAAAGGCGGTGGCCCGCCAGGGTTCGATGGTGATCGTGTCGCCGTCGGCGAACGAGCGCATGTGCAGCTGGCAGGTGGTGGTCCGGGTCGGCCCGTGCGCCTCGCCGTTGATCATCAGTCCGCACATGCCGCAGATGCCCTCGCGGCAGTCGCTGTCGAAGGCGATGGGTTCCTCGTCGGCGGCGTGCAGTTGCTCGTTGAGCACGTCGAGCATCTCCAGGAACGACATGTCGGCCGAGATGTCGTCGACCACGTAGGTGTGCATCGACCCCTTCGACCGGGAGTCCGGCTGCCGCCAGATCTTCAACTTGAGCTTCACTTGTAGCTCCGCTGCTTCAACTCGACGAACTCGAAGACCAGATCCTCCTTGTGCAGCACGGGTTTTCCGTCTTCGCCGCCCCACTCCCAGGCCGCGACGTAGGCGTAGTCCTTGTCGTCGCGCAGCGCCTCGCCGTCCTCGGTCTGGGATTCGGCGCGGAAGTGCCCGCCGCAGGACTCCCGGCGGTGCAACGCGTCGATGCACATCAGCTCGCCGAGCTCCAGGAAATCGGCCACCCGGCCGGCCTTCTCCAGCGACTGGTTGAAGCTGTCGGCGCTGCCCAGCACCTTGAGGTTGCGCCAGAAGTCCGCGCGCAGGCCGCGGATCAGGTCGATCGCCTTGCGCAGGCCGTCGGCGGTGCGCTCCATCCCGCAGTACTCCCACATGATGTGGCCGAGCTCGCGGTGGTAGGAGTCGACGCTGCGGTTGCCGTCCATCTCCAGGAACGTCCTGATGCGGGTGCGGACCGACTCCTGGGCCTCGACGACCGCCGGGTGATCCTCGGGTATCCGTTCGAACGGGCCGTCGGCCAGGTAGTCGCGGATGGTGTTGGAGAGCACGAAGTAGCCGTCGGCCAGGCCCTGCATCAGCGCCGAGGCGCCGAGCCGGTTGGCGCCGTGATCGGAGAAGTTGGCCTCGCCGGTCACGAACAAACCGGGGATCGTCGACTGCAGGTCGTAGTCCACCCACAGCCCGCCCATCACGTAGTGCACGGCGGGGTAGATCCGCATCGGGACCTGGTAGGGGTCCTCGCCGGTGATCTGGGCGTACATGTCGAACAGGTTGCCGTACTTGTCCTCGATGGCCTGCCGGCCCAGCCGCTCGATGGCGTCGGTGAAGTCGAGGTAGACGCCGCGGCGGACGCCGTCGACCTCGGGGCCGACCCCGCGGCCCTCGTCGCACATGTTCTTGGCCTGCCGGGACGCGATGTCACGCGGGACCAGGTTGCCGAACGAGGGGTAGATCCGCTCCAGGTAGTAGTCGCGGTCGGACTCGCCGATCTCGCGCGGGTCCTTGTCGCAGTCGCCGGCCTTCTTCGGCACCCAGATCCGGCCGTCGTTGCGCAGCGACTCGCTCATCAGCGTGAGCTTGGACTGGTGGGTGCCGGTGACCGGGATGCAGGTGGGGTGGATCTGGGTGTAGCAGGGGTTGGCCATGTAGGCGCCCTTGCGGTGCGCCCGCCAGGTCGCGGTGACGTTGCAGCCCATCGCGTTGGTCGACAGGAAGAACACGTTGCCGTAGCCGCCCGAGGCGAGCACCACGACGTCGGCGAAGTAGGTCTCGATCTCGCCGGTCACCATGTCCCGCACGATGATCCCGCGGGCCCGGTCGTCCACGACGATCAGTTCGAGCATCTCGTGGCGGGTGTAGCAGCGCACGGTGCCCGCGGCGACCTGCCGCTCCAGGGCCTGGTAGGCGCCCAGCAGCAGCTGCTGGCCGGTCTGCCCGCGGGCGTAGAAGGTGCGCGACACCTGCACCCCGCCGAAGGAGCGGTTGTCCAGCAGCCCGCCGTACTCGCGGGCGAACGGCACCCCCTGGGCCACGCACTGGTCGATGATGTTCCGGCTCACCTCGGCCAGCCGGTACACATTGGACTCCCGCGACCGGTAGTCGCCGCCCTTGATGGTGTCGTAGAACAGCCGGTGCACCGAGTCGCCGTCGCCCTTGTAGTTCTTGGCCGCGTTGATGCCGCCCTGCGCGGCGATCGAGTGCGCGCGCCGCGGGGAGTCCTGGTAGCAGAACGACTTCACCACGTAGCCGGCCTCGCCCAGGGTCGCCGCGGCCGAGGCGCCGGCCAGCCCGGTGCCGACCACGATGATCGACAACCGGCGCCGGTTGGCCGGGTTGGCGATCCGCGCCTCGAACTCGCGGGTCTCCCAGCGCTGCTCGATCGGGCCGCCGGGTGCCTTGGTGTCGGCGATCGGCTCGCCGGGCTCGAAATAGCCGGCCGCGTCCTGTGTGGGGGCGTCGTCGGGTGCGGTCATCTGCTGGCCCCTCACTTGGTGATCACGCCGGCGAGTATGAAGATCGGGACGAGTGCGAAGCCGCCGGCGATCACCACCGCGGCGATCGCACCGCCGACCTTGGCGTTGCGCCGGGCCGCCGCGTTGTTGGTCACGCCCAGAGTCTGCGCGGCCGACCACACGCCGTGCAGCAGGTGCATCCCGAGCGCGGCCATGGCCAGCAGGTAGATCACCGTCAGCCACCAGGTCGCGAAGCTGTCGACGAGCAGGTTGTACGGGTCCGTGGTCGGCCGGCCGGTGACGTTCACCTTGCCGATGGTGAAGTTGATCAGGTGCCAGACGAGGAAGAGCAGCAACGCCACCCCGCCCCAGCGCATCACCCGGGACGAGACGGTGGACGCGGAGTTCTTCTTCACCGCGTACCGCACCGGGCGGGCCCGCCGAGCCCGCACGGTCAGCGCTACCGCCGCCCACACGTGCACCACCAGCGCGACGATCAGCGCCACCCGCAGCACCCAGAGGAACCCGGAGTAGGGCAGCATCGGCTCGCCGAGCGTGCGCAGGTGTTCGGCGTAGTCGTTGTAGGCGTCGTGCCCGGCGAACGCCTTCAGGTTGCCGTACATGTGCAGCAGCACGAAGACGATGAAGAGCAGGCCGGAGACCGCCATCAGCATTTTCAGCGCGATGGTGGTGTGCGTGGAGCGCACACCGCGCACCAGAGTCGTGGTCGCCACGGTGGGGACGCTAGTCAACGCGGGCGCCGGGCGGCAGTGATGTTCGCTTTCGATCACGACTCATGGCGTCGCCCGCTCGGTGGCCCCGCGCAGGATCTGGTCGACCGCGGGCGGCACGGCGAGGGCCCGCGCGCTGCGCCGGGCCGACCAGCGGGCCACGCCGGGTAGCGCGCTGAGGATCCGCAGCGGCAGTGGGGGAGCCGGATCGCCGCCCGTGGTCAGCCGCTGGGCGGTGGTGCGCTCCACCCGCACCTGCATGCGCTGGTCCCGGTCGACCTTGCCGCGCCGCGCCCGCTCGACCTCCACGGCGGCGGCGTCGATCGCGGTCGGGTCCGGGTCGGTGCTGCGCAGCGGCCCGACCAGCCGGTTCGCCGCCTCGGCGGCGTCGATGATCGCGAAGTTGATGCCGTTGCCGCCGACCGGCGAGATGACGTGCGCGGCGTCCCCGAGCAGCAGCAGCCCCGGCTCGCTCCAGCGGTCGGTGCTGGTGATCCGGATCGGCAGCAGCGTCAGCTGGTTGACGTCGGCGAGCAACTCGATGCGCTCGCCCAGCCACGGCAGCCGGCGGCCCAGCAGCGCCCGCAGCGGCTCGACGCCGCGGGATCGCAGCTCGCCGAAGGTGTCGGCCGGGATCGTGAAGCCGATCTGCCATCCGGATCCCTGACCGAGCACGGCGAGGCTGTGCCCGGGCTCGGCCATCAGCTCCAGCCCGGACATCACCGGGTCGTCGTCGCGGCGCGGGATGGAGATCCAGCAGATGTCGATGCTCGAGCTCAGCTCGGTGGCCTCGATCGCCGACAGCTGGCGCACCTTGGAGCTGCGGCCGTCGCAGCCGACGACCAGCGGGGCGTCGAGCCGGTGCCGCGCCCCGCCGCGCTGGTACTGCACGCCGGTGACCCGGCCGCCCGGGTCGCGCACCAGCGCGGAGACCCGCGCGCCCATCCGGACGTCGAGCCCGTACCGCTGACCGCGCTCGACCATCCAGGGCAGGAACGTGGCCTGCGGGACGAGGGCGTAGAAGGGGAAGCGGCTGCTGGCGTCACGGTAGTCGGCCAGCACGTAGCGGTGGCTGGGGGTGCTCCAGACGAACTTCTCGGCCCGCACGTGCGGGATCTCGGCGAGCAGCGGCTCGGCCAGCCCGAGCGTGTGCAGGTGTTCGAGAACCGGGGGCGCGATGCTGTCCCCGCGGAAGCGCCGGTCGAAGTCGCCGCGCGACTCCAGCAGCACCACGTCGACGCCACCGCGGGCGAGCAGGTAGCTCAGCATCACGCCGGCCGGCCCGCCGCCGACCACCACACAACCGGTGCGCTCGTCCATGGTGCCCCCATGCTCCCGCACCGGCGGTCGATCCGCGCGCGCTCGCCGCCGTCCGAGTACAAAGTGTTGATCAAGCGCGGTAGCGGGACTATCCGCGGGCGAAGTACAGCACCGTCATGCCCACGGCCGTGCTGAGCACGATGCCGCGCAGCAGCCGGGCCGGCAGGTGCCGCACCACCCGGGCGCCGGCGAGCCCCCCGGCCACCGCGCCGACCAGCACCGCGGCCACCGGCAGCGGATCGCGCAACACGTCGGCGGCGAGCAGGAAGAGCACGGCCGCGACGGACCACACCGCGGCGAGCTGGGTGACCCGCATCGGGTTGCCGGCCGCGGTGTCCAGCCCGAGCCCCACGCTCCACAACGCCAACATCAGGATGCCTACGGCCCCGCCGAAGTATCCGCCGTAGATCGCCAGCACGAACTGCGCGCCAAGGACGGCCCGCACGCTCATCCCGACCGGGCGCCCCAGCGCCGTGGCGAGCCATCGGGACAGCTGCCGGCCGAGGGCGAGGACCAGCGTGGCGAACGCGAGCAGCCAGGGCACCGCGGCGTCGAAGGAGGCGGCCGGCAGCACCAGCAGCAGCCCGGCGCCGAGGCCGCCACCGAGCAGGCTGGCCGCGGTCAGCGACCGCCGCGAGGTGGCCCCGACCGGCACCACATCGCGGCGGTAGGTCCAGGCGCTGGCCACGCTCCCGGGCAGCAGCGCGACGGTGGTGGAGGCGTTCGCGGTGACCGGGGGCAGGCCGGCGGCGACCAGCGCGGGCAGCGCGACGAAGGTCCCGCCGCCGCCGGCCGCGTTCAGCGCCCCGGCGGCGACACCGACCAGGAGCAGGGCCACGATCTCCAGCACACCATCGAGGATCGGGCAGGGCCGCGGCCGGCACAATGCGCTTTCGACGCAGCCAGCCTCAGGTCGTGCCTTAGGCTCGGCCGGTGAAGTACGACCTGGTGGACCTGCGGCTGTTCGTGCACGTGGTGGCCGACGGCTCGATCACCGCGGGCGCTCGGCGGATGCACCTGAGCCTGCCCTCGGCCAGTGCCCGGGTGCGGTCCCTCGAACACCACGCCGGGGTGCCGCTGCTGGTGCGCGGTCGCCGCGGCGTGCGGCCCACCCCGGCCGGCACCGCGCTGGCCCGGCATGCCCGCGAGGTGCTCGCCCAGACCGTGCGGCTGGAGGGCGCCGTGGCCGGCTACGGTCGGTCGCCGACCGCGCCGGTGACCCTGCTGGCCGGCAGCGCCGCCATGCACCACCTGGTGCCCCGGGCGCTGATCTCCTTCCTGCGCGAGCACCCCGACCTCGACGTCACGGTGGTCGAGCGGCGCAGCGCGCACTCGGTCCGGACGCTCGCCGACGGGCAGGCCGACCTGGGCATCGTGCTCGACGAGGAGGCGCGCGGCTCCGGCCTGGACACCGAACCGCTGCGCGACGACTCGCTGGTGGTGATCGGCCAGGCCGGTGGCGTGCTCGCCGGCAGGTCCGCGCTGAGCTACCGCGAGGCCGCCGAACACCCGCTGGTCGGCCTGGAGGCGGAGTCCCCGCTGCAGCGCTCCATGGACTCGCACCTGGGCCCGCGGGCTCCGGTGGCCCGCTACCGCACCCGCGTCGGCAACCTGCACACCCTGATCGCGCTGGCCGCCGCCGGGGTGGGTCTGGCCGTCGTGCCGCGCGCTGCGATCGACGTCGACGCGGCCCTGGACGTGTGCGCGCTGCTGGACCCGTGGGCGTACCGGCAGCTGTGGCTGTGCTGGGGCGCGGCGGTACAGCGCTCGTCGGTGTCCACCACCGCCCTCGCCGACCACATCCGCCGGGCCGCTGCCGGTCCGTGACGGCGTTGCCGGCGCCGAATCGGGGTGCCCGGGCGATCCGACGCCGCGTGGTCAGCGGCAGTCCCGTTCCGGGTGGTGATCGCCGTTTCGGCGTAGATCTGGCCTGATGGAGGCTGTCGCCCGATCATCGCCGCCCAAGGCGAGCCCATGATCGTCAAGAAGGGTCCCTGAGGTGCACATGGAGCCTGTTGCCGAATCGGGCGGCGGTGGCATCCCTTGACCCGGCCCCGGGTCGGGGGTAAACCCTGGTCATGATCGGCGTCTGCGGTTGAAAAGCTTCATCCGTGCAGCTCAGCGACCGCAGACGGTGATCTTGATGCCGCCGAACCGTCCGGGGTGCCCGATGGCGGCTCGGCCGTGCCCCGGCGGCTGCCGAGGATTCGACAACACGCTCGATATGCACCCAGTGACCATTTTCGGTGATCACGGGATGGGCCGCGAGCACCCCGCCCCCGCGCGATTCGGCAACAGCCTCGATGTGGGCGCTTGTGCGCCGAAACGGCCGATCAGCGGCAGCACCGAACGCACCGGTTGCCTGCCGGCCCGCCGCTCGGGTCCGCCCGGCACGGCTGTCGGGACGTCCGCACCCGAGCCGCTTGCTCCTGGCCGGCGTCTCCTGCTCCTGATCACGTTGTGACCCGAAGCACATCGACGTGCACTCACCATCCCACAAGATGGTCCTAGGATGGCTATCGGATGGGAAGTTCAGCACCGAGCCCTCGTCCGCCTCGTTCGATCACCCGAGCCGGAAGCGAACTCTCATGAACAACGAGCACACCGCGGGCATGTCCGAAGCACTGCGCCTGACCCGTGAAGGACGCCTGACCGAGGCCTTCGCGGCCCTGCAGAACACCCTGGGAGCGGCCCCACCGGCCGGGCCGACGGCCGGCGCCGCGTCGCGGCCGGACGCTGCCGGGCCCGGGATCGCCGCCTCGTTGCTCGACAAGCTGCGCGGCCGGCTGGACCTGCCGGTCGACCTGTCCGCGCTGCTGGCCGATCTGCCGGGAGCCGGCTCCGGCCTGGGCAACGCCGCTGGGCGCCATCCCGGCGCGGCGGCCGCGGCGGCCGCACCCGGCGGCGAGATCCGCCACCTCACGCACACCGGGGCGGCCGGAACCCGCAGCTACGACCTCTACATCCCCACCGGCTACACCGGCCAGGCGCTGCCGCTGGTCGTCATGCTGCACGGCGGCAAGCAGGACGCCACCGACTTCGCGGCCGGTACCCGGATGAACGACCTCGCCGAGCAGCACACGTTCCTCGTCGCGTATCCGGAGCAGTCGGGCGCGGCCAACAACGGCGGCTACTGGAACTGGTTCTCCCCGTCGGATCAGCACCACGGCGCAGGGGAGCCGGCGATCATCGCCGGCATCACCGACGAGGTGATGGCCGACCTGTGCGTCGACGACGAGCAGGTGTACGTCGCGGGGCTGTCGGCCGGTGGCGCGATGGCCGCGGTGATGGCCGCGACCTACCCGGAGCTGTTCACCGCGGTCGGCGTGCACTCCGGGCTGGCCTACGGCTGCGCGCGCGACGTCGGGTCGGCGTTCGCGGCCATGCGGACCGGCGGCTCGCCGGCACCGGGCGGCCGCCTTCCGGTGATCGTCTTCCACGGTGACCAGGACGGCATCGTGGCGCCGGTGAACGCCGACAAGGTCGTGGCCGCCCGGCTCGCGGCCGCCGACACCACGGTCTCGGCGAGCACCGAGCTGGACGAGCGGGCCGCTCACCGCTGCACCCGGACCGTGCACACCGACGCCGAGGGCGTGGTGCTCGCCGAGTCGTGGACGGTGCACGGCGGCGGGCACGCCTGGTACGGCGGCAGCCCGGTGGGTTCCTACACCGACCCGATGGGCCCCGATGCCTCGGCCGAGATGGTGCGGTTCTTCCTGGCGCACCGGCGGCAGGGGTGACCGCCTCGAATTGAGCAGTGCGGACCGCGGCATCGCACCGGATGATGAAGCGGTCCAGGCAGCGGTGGGTTCGGTGGGCTCGGCGCGCCGGCCTCGGAGTCAGAAAGAGGTGCACCAGCCATGAGCACAACCTCGACGCCCGAGAACACCGAACCCGGCGACGACGCCCCACCGCCACCGCCACCGCCACCACCGGCGGCGGACCGTCCGGTCGTGGACGGGACGCAGAAGACCTCCGAGCAGCTCCGCGCCGAGATGCAGCAGCTGCTCGAGGAGGATCGTCTGCGTGAGGAGCTGACGCACGACTCCGGCGAGACCGTCGACCGGACCGGGTCGCGCGGCGGCGGGTCGGAACCGCGGCAACCGACCGGGGCGCCACCGGCCGGAGCGCGAGCGGGCCGGGACGACGCGGTCGCCGCCGTGGTGCACCAGGTCGACCGGGTGCGCGCGGCCGTGCCGGAGCGGGTGTCGACGGTGCAGACCGCGGTGCGGCAGCAGCCCGGTCTGCTCGCTGCCGTCGCCGGCGTCCTGGTGCTGATCCTGCTCATCGCCAGGCGGCTGCGGGCGAAGTGACGCCGAGATGGACGTGGCCGCGGCGCCCGCCGTCACGAGCTGGGAGGGCGGCCGCCGTGGCGTTGCGCGCCGATGCCGGCGACGACCACGAAGCCGATACCGGCCACGGCGGCCACGCCCGGAACCTGGCCGAGCGCGACCAGACCGATCAGCAGGGCGATGGCCGGCTCCAGGCTCATCAGCGTCCCGAACGCGGCCGTGGTGAGCCGGCGCAGGGCCAGGAACTCGAGGCTGAAAGGGATCACCGGTAGCAGGATCGCCAGCCCGACACCGGCGAGCAGCAGCTCCCAGCTGAGGTGGCCGACGACGGACGGTCCCGCCACCACGGTCGCGACGATGCCGGCCACCGGCATCGAGACCGCGATGCCCTGCAGGCCCGTGACCTCGTCGCCGACCTTCTGGGTGAGCAGGATGTAGGCCGCCCAGCAGACCGCGGCGGCCAGCGCGAACGCCACTCCGACCGGATCGATGGTGCCCCGCCATGGCTCGGTGAGCAGCAGCACACCGACCGCGGCGAGGAGCGGCCACAGCCGCTTCCCGCCCTGGCCGCGGGCCACCGCCACCCCGAGCGGGCCGAGGAACTCGAGCGCGCTGGCCGTGCCCAGCGGCAGCCGCGCGACCGCGGCCATGAACAGCAGGGTCAGCCCGGCGGTGGTGATCCCGAGCGCGACGCAGGCCAGCAGGGCGGAGCGGGTGAAGCGGGAGAGCCGGGGGCGGATGAGGACCGCCATCAGCAGCCCGGCCCACGCGAGGCGCAGCCACGCGGCGCCCTCCGGTCCGACCCGGTCGAACAGCTGCACCGAGGCGGCCAGCCCGAGCTGCACGAACAGCATCGCGGCCACCGCCAGCGACGTGCCGGCACGGGCCCGGGCGGAACCGGGCCGCAGCGCGGGGACGACTGAGGTCATGGGTCCAGTAGAGGCCACACCGACCGTTCATGTCCACGTGGCAATCATGGACATGCTGTTCACTATTAGTGAATGATCAATCGGTGGATACGAGGCGGCTGCAACTGCTGGTCGAACTCTCGCGGCTCGGGTCCATGCACGCGGTGGCCGCGGAGCTGGGCGTCACGACCTCGACGGTGTCGCAGCAGCTCGCGGCGCTGGCCCGGGAGGCCGGGGTGGCGCTCATCGAGCCGGTCGGGCGCCGGGTGCGGCTGACCCCGGCCGGGCGGCGGCTGGCCGAGCACGGGGTGACGATCCTGGCCGCCGTCGAGGCCGCGCGGGCGGATCTGGACCCGGACACCGAGCCGGCGGGAACGCTGCGCATCGCGGGCTTCGCCACCGCGATCCGGCGCTCGTTGCTGCCCGTCGTCGCGGACCTGGCCGGCAGCCATCCGAAGGTGCGGCTGCTGTTCTACGAGCACGAGCCCGCCGAGGCGATCGAGCTGCTGTCCTCCGACGACATCGATCTCGCGTTGATCTACGACTACAACCTCGCGCCGATCTCCGTCGACCGCGCCTTCGTGTCCCGTCCACTGTGGGCGACGCCGTGGGGCCTCGGCGTACCCGAGCCCGCGGTGCCGCGCCGCGGCGCCGACGCGCGCACCGTGTTCGGTCACTACCGGGCGGAGCGCTGGATCGTGAACTCCCGCAACACCGCCGACGAGCAGGTGGTGCGGATCATCGCCTCGATGGCCGGCTTCACCCCTGAGATCACCCACCGCGCCGACAGCCTGGCCCTGGTCCAGGACCTGATCGTGGCCGGTCTCGGGGTCGGGCTGCTGCCCGCCGATCTCCCGACCGAGCCGGGCGTCACGCTGCTCCCGCTGGCCGATCCCGATCTCGCCCTGCGCTCCTACGCCGTGATCCGACGGGGTCGCGGCGGTTGGCCACCGCTCGCGCTGGTGATCGACGAGCTCGCGAAACGGGCCGCGCTCGGAGCCGCCGCGACGACCGCGCCATGATGGGGACAGCTGATCGTGAGGAGCGTTCCGATGACGGCAATGCTGCGCGCCGCGTACGGCGGTCGATGAACCCGGCCGATGGCCTGCCGGCGTCGATACGTCCGATGTTGGCGGTGCCCGGCGCGGTGCCGACGACACCGGGCTGGGCGTTCGAGTTCAAGTGGGACGGCGTGCGCGCGATCGTCGCCGCGGCCGCCGGCGAGGTGCGGATCACCAGCCGGAACGGCAACGACGTCACCGGCGGCTACCCGGAGATCGTCGACGCCTGCGCCGGGCTGGAGCGCCCGGTGCTGCTCGACGGCGAGCTGGTGGCCCTGGACGCGAAGGGGCGCCCGGACTTCGGGCTGTTGCAGCAACGCATGCACCTGCGGGCACCTGCCGTCGAGCTCCAGGAACGGGTACCGGTGTCGCTATACGTGTTCGACGTGCTGCAGATCGACGGCGAGCGGCTGCTGTCCGAGCCGTTCGACGTCCGCCGCGAGCGGCTGCTCGGCCTCGGGCTCGATGTGCTGGCGCGGGTCGCGGTGCCGCCGTCGTTCATCGATGTCACGGGGGCGCAGCTGCTGGGCGTCGCGGGCCAGCACGGGCTCGAAGGCGTGGTGGCCAAACGTCGGACCTCCCGCTACGAGCCCGGGCGGCGGTCGTCGGCGTGGGTGAAGACCGCGCTGCTGACCACGCAGGAGGTGCTCATCGGCGGCTGGACGGCCGGCGAGGGGCGCCGCTCGGGCACCCTCGGCGCCCTGCTGCTCGGCGCGCGGGACCCCGCAGGCCGGCTGCGCTACCTCGGGAACGTCGGCACCGGTTTCACCGACGCGATGTTGCGCTCGCTGCTGGCGCGGCTGCACCCGCTGCGGCGCCCCGACAGCCCGTTCGACGACGAGGTGCCGCGCGAGCACGCGCGCGGCGTGACGTGGGTGTCGCCGCGGTTGGTCGGTGAGGTGCAGTACCGGACGTTGACCTCGGACCAGCGACTGCGGCACGCGGCCTGGCGCGGGCTGCGGCCGGACCGCGATCCCGCCGAGATCGTGATCGAGCTGCCGTAGCCGCGGATGCCGGTCGGGGATCTTGGATCAGGCGGGAGCTGCGGGAGCGACCGGCAGCGGAGCCGGGTCGGCGATGGTGATGTGGTCGGCGGGCCACGAACCCGGCCACACCTCGGCCTCCGCGGCGCCGTGCCGCAGGTCCCGGCAGTGCCCGACCGGGAGTTTCTCGGCGATCAGCAGCGGGCTGAGCTCGGTGGCGGCGGGATGCGGGTCGAGCGCCGCCGCGACGCCGATGGACCCGAGGCCCACCTCGCACGGGATGAAGGCGGCGGCGCCGCCGACGACGGTGTCCAGGCCCGGATGCCCGAAGGGCGAACCGACGGCGCCGACGGCGCAGACCACGGTCTGCAGCTCGATGGCCCGGGCCTTGGCGCAGCCGAAGACGCGGTAGTAACCCGAGAGCATGTCGGTCTTGGCCGGCACCAGGACGAGATCGAGGTCGAGGGTGGCCAGCCGCGCCCACAGCGCGGTGAACTCGATGTCCAGGCAGATCACGATCGCGATCCGCATCCCGTCCCAGGTGATGACGTTGACCGCATCTCCCGGGGTGAGCAGCCATCCTTCCGGGTTCAGCTCGCTGGGCGTCAGGCACAGCTTGTCCTGGGTGAACGTGGTCCCGTCCGGCAGCAGCAGCGATGCGCGGTTGAGGTGCCGGGTCGTGGCGCCGTCCGCGCCGGGCACGGCGACCGGCATGGTGCCCGGGAGCAGGGCGACCCCGTAGCGGGCGGGCAGCGGGCTCAGCGCGACCAGCGCCTCCGGGGCGAGCGAGGCCAGCCACGGGATCTGCTGGTTGAGCAGCAGATCCGGGGGAGCGAAGCTGAGCCAGGGGGCGCAGGCGAACTCCGGCAGCACGAGCAGCCGCGCGCCCGCGGCGGCCGCTTCCGCCATCCGCGCCTCCACCGAGGCCACCCAGGCCGCGAGCGACACCGCCGGAGGTTCGAGGTTGGTCGCCCACAGCGCGACACTCAGGGTGTCGATCACGCGGGGAGGGACGGGTCGAAGCGGAGTCGTCGCATCACGCAACCGTACTGCGCTGCTCCCGCACACGAGCCATCGTCCGGATCCGGGTGACCAGCCGGGCTCGCAGCGCCAGACACGGACGGTCGAGCAGGTGCGGCGGCCGCCACGGTACATCGGGGGTCCGGGCCGCCGCCGCGATCTCCACCCGCAGCCGGTCGATCGCGGCCAGCAGCGCACCGTGCTGCTGCCAGGCGGCCGGGTCGACGTGCGGGTCGACCAGCAACAACGCCCCGAGCCGGTGGCGGCGGTCGGTGAGCTCGGCGAGCTTCTCGTCGACGTGCTCGCGCGCGTCCGGCTCGGTGCCGAAGGTGCCGGGGGCCACCGCGTGCACGGCGGCCGCGGTGGCGTCGAGCACGTCGGCCAGCGCGGCCATGGCCTCGGGTTCGTAGGCGTGCGCCGCGTCGTCCTCGGCCAGGTAGTAGGTGCGGTCGAGCAGCGCGCGGGCCAGGTTGCGCAGCCCGATCTGGGCGTGTTCGAGCGCGGTCAGCGCGGTGCGCAGCTGGGGTTGGGCCTCCCGCGCGAGGTGCCCGCGCGGGTTGAGCCGCGAGCTCTGCTCGGTGCGGGCCAGCCCCCGGTCGGCGCGGTCCACCTCGCCGCCGAGCTCGCGGGCCTGGTCGAGCGCCCGGTTCGCGGCCGCCCGGGTCCACTCGCCGCGCAGGGCGTCGGCGACGCCGTTGGCGTGGTCGGCCATGTGGTCGGCGAGCTCGCCGATCGCGTCGCGGGTGGGCTGGATGTAGAGCGGTGGGGCGATGAGCAGGTTGATGGCCACCCCGACGGCGGCGCCGATCAGGGTCTCGACCACCCGCCCGAGGGCGGCCGACTCGGCGCCGCCGACGGCGAGCACCAGCATCGCGCTGATCGCCACCTCGGGCAGGTGCGGGCCCAGCCGCAGCAGCCGGCCGGCGATCAGGCACGTGGCCACCACCGCGCCCAGGCTCCACCAGGTCAACCCGACCACGTGTGCGAAACCGACGGCGACCAGCACCCCGGCCACCACGCTGACGATCCGCTCCCGGCCGTGCGCCACGGTCTCGTACATCGTCAGCTGCACCACGAGCAGCGCGGTCAGCGGCGCCAGGATCGGCTGGTCGCTGGTGTGCAGCCACTCGGCGACCACGAACGACGCGACCGCCGCCAGGGTGGTCTTCGCCGTGCGCAGGCCGGGGGTGCGCCCGCGCCGGAAGAGCCTGCTGGAGCGGGCTCGGATGGTGCCCGTGAGCCCGTGCTGTCGTGCCACTTTCGTTCATGCCTTTCTCGGCCTCGTCTTGGGGGCCATTTCTCGGGCGGGACCAGTGCGGGACCACGCCGTCCGCTGCGTTAACTATCCCGAGCGGCGTGGCGTGCCCGATTGCCGCCGAATGAGAGCGGAGTCATTGCATTCCGGCGACGACGGGGGGCCCGGCTGCGGGCGCGGTGTCACACTGGGGGCCTCTCGGGGGGCCGGAACGGGCGGGAGGATGGGCGGGGTGCAACCACCGCGGCGGAGCGGTCAGCTACCGGATCTTCGGTCCTTCAGGTCCGATCTTCGATCCTGTGGGTCGCTGTGCGATCCGGAACGGTTGACGGCGCTGGCGGAGGCCGGCCTGGACGCCGACCCCGATCCCGAGATGGAGCACATCGCCGAGCGGGTGCGCCGCTGGCTGGACGTCCCGGTGGCGCTGGTGTCGCTGGTGCAGACCGACCAGCAGGTCTTCCCCGGGATGGCGGGGCTGCCGGAGCCGTGGGCGTCCAAGCGCTCGACACCGCTGTCGCACTCGTTCTGCCAGCACGTGGTCCTGACCGCGCAGCCGTTGATCGTCTCGGATGCGCGTGAGCACCCGCTGGTGCAGGACAACGCCGCGGTGTCCGAGCTCGGGGTGATCGCGTACGCGGGGATGCCGCTCACCGACGCCGCCGGGAACATCCTGGGATCGCTGTGCGCGATCGACACCTCGCCGCGCGTCTGGGGCGACACCGAACTGGAGGTGCTGCGCGACCTGACGCGCGCCTGCTCCGGCGAGCTGCGGTTGCGGCTGGCCCGCCACGACGCGGACCGCGAGCGCCGCCGCCGCGACGACCTCGAAAGGCTGCTGCGCCTCTCGTTCGAGCGCAGCCAGGCCATGTTGCAGGCGGCGGACGCCTTCACCGAAGCTGGCACCGTCGAGCAGGTGCGGGAGCGGGTCGCCGACCTGTTCGCCGGCGACCTGCGGCCCGGCTATGTCGGGTTGGCCGTGATCGACGGGCCGGGGCGGCTGCGCAGTGTGCACGATCGCCGGTTCACCCACGCCGACCAGCAGTGGATGACGTTCGACGCGGCCGCACCGCTGCCCTCGGCCAGGGCGATTCGGGAGAACCGGATCCTGCACTATCCGGATCGGTCGAGCTTCGACGCCGAGCATCCGCCGCCGGTCCGGCAGTTCCTGCGCGAGCTGGGGTTGCACGCGGTGACGGCGGCCCCGCTGGTGACCGTCGACGGTCCGATCGGGTCGATCCTGCTCGGGTGGGAGGCGCCCCAGCAGTTGGCACCCGCGGACCTGATCAGCATCAGCACCATCGTCGGCTACGCCGCACAGGCGCTGGCCCGCACCCACCTCGCGCAACACCGGACCGCGGTCGCGTTCGAGATGCAGCAGGCCATGCTGACCACGTTGCCCCCGGTGGTGGGTGTCCAGATGGCCGCCCGCTATCAGCCGGCCGACATCCGCGAGCAGGTCGGCGGCGACTGGTACGACGCGGCGCTCACCCCCGACCCGACGCACCCGGACCGGCACGTCCTGACCGTCGCGGTCGGCGACGTCATCGGCCACAACGTGCAGGCTGCGACGATCATGGGCCAGATGCGGTCGATGCTGCGGCAGTCGGCGTGGGATCATCCGGCGCGGCCCCCGTCGCGGGTGTTCAGCGCCGTCGAACGGGCCAGCATCGGGCTCGGGATCGGCGCGACCGGTACCGCGGTGCTCGCCCAGCTCCGCCGGGCGGAGTCCGGGCACTGGGCGATGACGTGGACCAATGCCGGCCATCCGCCACCGATCGTGCTCAGCGGCGAGGAGGCCATCCTGCTCACCGAGCACGACGTGCTCTTCGGTTTCCCCGGGCTGGCCACCCGCCCCCGCCGCGACCACCGGCTGGACATCCCGCCGGGCTCCACGCTGCTGCTGTACACCGACGGGCTGATCGAACGCCGGGACCGCGACATCGACTCCGGCGTGCAGCAGCTGATCGACCTGCTCGAGCGGCATCGGGGGCGGTCGCCGCAGCAGCTGGTCGATCTCGCGGTCGACACCCTGGGCCGGGACTCACCGGACGATGTGGTCGTGCTCGCGATCCGGTTCGCCGCCCCCGACTCGACATGACCCGCCCGGCATAGGGTTCCCGGCGTGCAGGACTGGATCTGGATCGTCGTCGCCGTCGTCGTCGCCATGGTCGCCATCGTGGCGCTGCTGCGCCGCGTCGTCCGGCGGGCGGTGCTGGGCCGGGTCGATCCCACAGACCTGCTGCTGGAGCCGGAGCTGGTGGATCGGGTCCGGGCGCTGGCGCAGGCCGATGAGAAGGTCGCCGCGATCAAGCTGCTGCGCGACGGCACGCCGGGGCTCGGGTTGGCTCCCGCGAAGCTGATGGTCGAGCGGATGGCGGCGTCGGCCCGGCCGCCGGCCGACCCGCCCGGGACCGACCGGGCCGGTCCGGGGCCGGGCTGACCCGGCCGGACCGGATCGGGACCCCGACCACCGACCATGACCCCCCGTCATCGTCGGCGGTCGGGGCGGGTGCCCGATTCGGCGGCACTTCGGTCGCATCCCCCGCCGACCAGCGGTGGGAGAATAGTTCGATGACCTTGCCGCGACCTTGCCGCAGTCGACCCAGGCCATGTCCCGCGGATCTTGATCGCGGTCTTCGCGCCCAGATGCCCGCCGGCTGCGTTGTCGGACAGGTCGAGTACGCCCGGTACGAGCCCTGTCCTCCGCCTTGCCGGCGACCATCTGGATCACGAAGCCCATCGACCAAGATCCGCGGGACACGGCCCGGTGGAGCCCGACGGCCCCCCACCCCGCGATGACCGACAACGAGCTCCGGGTGCTGGGGAACGTCGAGATCAGGGCGAACGGTGTCCCGATCGCGCTGCCGCCGCAGCAGGCCAAGGTGCTCGCCATGCTGGTGGCGGCCGGGCCGGGGCACAGCATGTCCCGAGCCGAGCTGGTCGACGGGTTGTGGCCATCGGAGTCCGACGGCCGCCGGCTGTGGGCCGTGGTGTCGAAGCTGCGGTCGGCGTTGCGGGCGGTCGGGGTGACCGTGTCGTCCGGGCGCGCCGACGCCGGCTACCTGCTGTTGCCATTGCCCGGGCCGGACGGCGTCGAGCCGGCGGAGATCGCGGAGGAGACCACCCTCGCCCGGTCGATCGAGCGCGGTGAACGCCTGCTCGCCGGCGGTGACCCGGTCGCCGCGATCGAGGTGTGGCGCGCCGCCGCCGCCCGGTGGCGTGGGCCGCCGTTCACCGTCGGCGACGACTGGCCGCGGCCGCGGGTGTGTCGCCGCGCGACGGAGCGCCTCGACCGGTTGTGGGGCCGGCTGGCCCGCGGCTGGGCCCGGGCCGGGCTGCTCGCCGATGATCACGACGCGCTGCGCTGGATCGATGCGGACGAGCAGCGCGCGGCGAGCGTCGCCGATGATCGGGATGTCTGGTTGCTCCGGTTCGTGGCCGCACTCGTGCACGGCAACCCGGCGGTGGCGGAGTCGATGCTCGAACAGCGCCGCCCGGACTGGGGCTACCACGACCCGATGACGCTGCGCGCCGCGCAGCTGCTCGAACTGGCCGAACGCGGCGCCGAGCTGCGCCCTCTGCGGCACGATCCGGAGGCGTCGCCGCGAACTGCGCTGTCGGGGATCGACCGCACCGCGGTGCCCGCGTACCTGACCGCGCTGGCCGAGGGCAGCGCCGAGCTGCTGCACATCCGCGGCGGCACCGGATCGGCGCGCGCCGCCGTCGCGCACGAGCTGATGGCGCGCGCCACCGGGGCCGGCGTGCGCGTCTACCACGCGCTCTGCGACCCGGCGGACGACATCGCGCCGTGGCGCACCCTGCTGCGCGACCTCTGGGCCACCGCGCTCACCGACCCGCGGTTCGAGCCGTCGTCGCATCGCGGGCTGTTGGCCGAGCTGGTGGCCAGCCCCCGACCGTCGAGCGACCGGCGGGACGCGGTGGCCGAGGTGGCGTCGGCCGCGGTGGTGCTGGTCTCCGCGGTCGCCCGGCGGCGCCCGGCGCTGGTCGTCATCGACGACGCCCACCGGTTGACCGGCACCGCCGCCGAGGTCCTCGAGCAGGTCGGATCGGGCCTGCGCGGGGCCCGGGTGGGGGTCGCCGTCGTCGGTGCCGCAGCCGGCGCCGACGACCCCGGCCGCGGCGCCGGCGTGGTGATCTCGGTGCCGTCCGGTGCGGCAGCCCCGGATCCGCAGGCCGACGACGACTGGTTGGCCGCGGCCGCGATCACCGCCGTGCGGGACACGGTCGACACCGTCCTGGTCGCGCGGGTGCTGGGCGTCGATCTGGATCACGCCGACGCCGGGCTGGTGGCCGCCGTCCGGCACGGCACGATCGAGCTGGTCAGCTCCGACACCGGGCAGAGCGAGGTGCGCTTCACCGGGGCTGCCGCCCGGCACCGGGTGCTCGCCGGACTCGGGGAGGCGCCGGCCAGGGCCCGCAGGCTGCACGCGGCGGCCTACGCCGACCTCACGACCGGCCCTGGCCGGCACGCGGCCGATCCGGCGCGCGTCGCCCGGCACGCGCTCGCCGCCCGTCCCGAGCTGCCCGACGACGTCGTCGCCGGCGCCTGCCTCGCGGCGGCGACCGCCGAGCGAGCGGCGCGCCGGACCGACGCGGCGATCGAGTTCGCGGTGCGCGGGCTCGCGCTGACCGGTGCTGCCCCGCTCCGGTTCGAGCTGCAGATCGCGCACGGCGACGCCCGCCACGATCGGGCCGACATGCGGGCCGCCGAGACCGCCTACCGGGCGGCGTACGCGGAGGCCGCGGACTCGACGGCGATGCGGGCGCGGGCGGTGGTGCGGCTGGCGCGGCGCTGGTCGGACCCGGGTCGCGTCGACGAGTCCCTGCTGCACATGCTGCGCGACAGCCGCGACGCGCTGGCCGGTGCCGACGACCCCCGGCTCGTCGAGCTGTGGATGCAGGTCTCCGGGCACCTGGCGCACAAGTCGACGATGGCGCTGATGTCGGCGGATCCGGTGGCGAACCCGCCGCCGGGCGTCGAGCTGGCGCGCGCCACGCTCGACACGCTCACCGGGTCGACCACCCCCGTCGTGGCCTGCGAGGTCATGACCGAGTGCCGGTGGGCGCTGTTCGACTTCGCCCCGGCCGCGCAGATCCGCTCGATCAGCGCCCGGATGGAAGCCGCCGCCGCGAGCTCCGGTTCGGACCACTTCAGCGGCGAGGCCCTGATCGCCACCGTGATCGATCACCTCCGCCTCGGCGACATCGCGGCCGCACACAGCGCGAGCGAGCGGCACCGGGTGCACGTCACCCGCACCGAGCACGGCCTCGGCCCGTGGCTGCAGATCACCCTCGACACCCTGTTCGACCTGTGGGACGGCGATCTGGTCGCGGCCGAGCAACGGGTGTTCGGCCCGATGCTGGCCGCGGTGCAACAGGACCTCAGCGACTCGCTGCGCCAGACCTGGATGGGCCAGGTGTTCTGGCTGCGCCGCGAGCAGGGACGGATGTCCGAGCTGCTCATCCACGGCATCGACAGGCTGGCCGACCGCCGCCAGTACTTCCCGGTGTGGGTGGTCGGGATCGCGTTGCTGCGCAGCGAGGTCGGGCAGCGCACGGCGGCGGTCGATCAGC
>CAVSTV010000018.1:0-235494 GCA_963730945.1 uncultured Actinomycetota bacterium | reverse complement strand
CGCGGTCACGCTGAACCGGTCCGCCCGCACCAGCGTCTGCCGCCATTCCACCGGCCGCTCCCCGGCGAGACCGAGCCGATCGATCGCCAACGCGGCCATGCCGGGCCCGATCCCGAGCAGTCCGCGTTCGGCCGCGCCCGGCACCACGGCGCGGATCTGCTCGTTGCCGCCGGTCACCCGCACCCCGCAGCGCGCGGCGTACTCGGTGTAGAGCGCCGGTGCGCCCGAAGTCCACCTCCAGCAGCGGGGCGGCCAGTTGCTCGGGCAGCCAGACCCGTCCACGGCCAGCGGCTCGGCGTCGGCCAACCGCAGCCGCTCCAGGTGCACCAGCGGGGTGGACTCCTCCAGGCCCAGCCGGGCGGCGACCACCCCGTCGGCCCGCACGTCCAGGGTGCGCACCACGCTGCGCTGCACCCGCCCGGTCGCCTCGACCGCCGTGAACAGGCTGTAGATCTCGCCGAGCGACTGCTCGATCTCGGCCGGCTCGGCCCGGCGGGGGTGCGCCCCCGGCCGGCGACCACCTCCCCTCCTCGCGCAGCCTGCGCACGGCCTCGCGCACGGTGTGCCGGCTCACCCTGTACTCGGCGACCAGCGCCAGCTCGCCGGGGAAGGTCGGCGCGCGAACTCGTCCAGATCGAGTCGCCGCCGCAGGTCGGCGAGCACTGCTCCCAGAGCGGCTGCCCCGCATCGCGATCCAGCGTCCGTGCCGTCATCCCGGTCCCACTCAGACGCCGCACCGGCTCGGAATCAGCCGTTCGGTCAACCGGTGGAGCGTCGTCGCGCAACCCGTCCAGCTCGGTCCCGGTCAGCCCGGTGGCCTCGGCGGCGCGCCGCTGCACCTCGCACCACCTCCGCCTCCAGCTCGCGGCACGGCTGGCGGCGAGGACGACCAACACCGAGTGCTCGTCGTCGGTCCGCCGGGTGCCGGTGACCAGTCCGGCCGTCTCCAGCCGGGTGAGCAGCGGTGACAGCGTGCCGGTCTCCAGCTGCACCGCCCGTCCGATGTCGGTGACGGTCGACGTCGCCCCGATCCCAGAGCACCAGCAGCACCAGGTACTGCGGATAGGTGAGGCCGAGCGGTCCAGCATCGGGCGGTAGCCCGGTCATCGCGCGCGACGCGGCGTACAGCGCGAAGCACAGCTGATCATCGACCGGTCTCTTGCGCGCCACCGGCGGCAGGCTGCACCACGCACATACCGTAAGCGGCCGGGCGCGGTTGCGGCACCCCGGCACCGCGACCGGACCGGCCGCCTCGGCCTGGTGCGGTGGCCACCGCACTAGGCTTCTTCGATGCTCCAGAGCCCGCCCTTCGGTTCCGGCTGCGGATCGTGCCCTCGCCCACTGGTGACCTGCACTCGGGACCGCGTACGCCGCCCCGTTCGACATCGCGTTTGTGCGCCGCCACGCGGCACCTTCCTGCTGCGCATCGAGGACACCCATCGCGCCCGATTCGAGACCCACAGCGAGGAGCAGATTTTCGACGCGCTGCGCTGGCTCGGTCTGCACTTGGCCGAGGGGCCGGACATGGGCGGCCCGTTCGGGCCCTATCGGCAGTCCGAACGGCTGCCGCGATACCGTCGACGTGCCGCAACAGCTGATCCAGCCCGGCCACGCGTACCACTGCTGGTGCGACTCGCCACGCCTGGATGTGCTGCGGGCCGAGCAGACCGCAGCGAGCAGCCGCCGGCTACGACCGGTTCTGCCTGGGCAAGACCGCGCGAACGAGCGGGCCGAGCAGCCCGGCTTCGCCCCCGATCCGGTGATCCGACTGCTGGTGCCCGACGACGTCGACCTGCGGTTCACCGATCTCATCCGCGGCGACATCGGCTGCGCCGCCCCGACGACCAGGTGCTGATGAAGTCCGACGGGTTCCCCGACCTACCACCTGGCCGCGGTGGTCGACGACCACCTGATGCAGATCTCGCACATCATCCGCGGCGAGGAGTGGATCAGCTCCACGGCGAAGCAACGGCAGCTCTTCCGCGCGTTCGATGTCCGGTGCCCGAGTTCGCGCACTTCCCGCTGCTCCGCAACCCCGACCGGTCGCAAGATCAGCAAGCGCAAGAACCCGGCGGCCCGGCTGCTCTGGTTCGCGCGGAGGGCTTCCTGCCGGAGGCGCTGCTCAACTTCCTCGGCCTGCTGGGCTTCTCGATGCCGGACGGGCGCGAGAAGTTCGCCTTCGACGAGATGGCCGAGTCGTTCGAGCTGGACCGGATCAACACCGTCGGCCCGGTCTTCGAGTCACAAGCTCAGCCGGCCGACGGGCGCTACGTGCGGGAGCTGGACGACGACGAGTCCTCCGCTATATCGCGGACGGGCTGCCGGCCGGGGTGAGTGCCCACGGACCTGCGCTGGACGGTGGGTTCGCTGAAGGAACGCACGAAGCGCTACGCCGAGGTGCCGGCCGAGCTGGAGTGGCTCACCGACGACACCCCGCCGAGCGGAGCCGAGCTGTCGACCAAGGGGCTGGACCCGGCGTCGGTGGCGCCGGTGCTGGAGGCGACCGCCGACGCGCTGGAGCAGCTGGCCGAGTTCGACCCGGTGCAGATCGAGGCGCTGCTGGACCAGGTGCGCGAGGAGCGCGAGCTCAACCGCCGCCGGATGTTCATGACGCTGCGCGTTGTGCTGGCCGGGCGCCCGGTGTCCCCGCCGCTGCACGAGACGATCGCCACCCTGGCCCTGGAGCGCGCGGTGCACCGGCTGCGCCGGGCCGCCAAGATCGCTGAGCACTGACGTGGTGCCGGCGAACAGCGCGGCAGAACGCCAAGCGGTGATCGACTTGTCGGAGGGCGCCGATCAGCAGCCTGCCGGATCATCACCGGCTCGACGGACACGGCGGTGATCATCGTCGGATGTCCGGTGGCGGCGTATCCGACCAGTCCGATGGTGTCGGATCGGTCGACATCGGCATCGGCATCGGCGCGGGCGGCGTCGGCTCGGATGATCGGTTCGGCGGTGGACTTGTGGTCGGTCCGGCGGTATCCGCGGTGGTGGTGGTTTGCGGCGGACTCTTTGTCGGGGTCGATCCACCTCGGGGGCGTGAACTCGGGTTGCCCGTCGGGGCCGATCCTCACGCGCCCATTCCGAGGTGTGGATCTCCCGGTGGTGGGTTTGGCACAGCATGACCAGGTTGGCTAGGTCGGTGGGCCCGCCCTGTTCCCAGGGGATGACGTGGTGGACGTGGCACCAGGAGGGGCCGGTTGCAGCCGGGGTGCGCGCAGCCGCGGTCCCGCGCGGCGACGGCGCGCCGCAGTGGGTCGGGGATGGAGCGTTTGGCCCGTCCGACGTCGAGGGGTTGTCCGGCGCCGTTGAGGACGATGGGGATGATGCAGGCGTCGCAGCAGGCCATCCGGGCCGCGGCCGCGCTCATCTGCCCCCCGAAGTCGAGCATGGCGGCGCGGGCGTGGGCTTGCAGGTCTTCCCACCGGATCAGGATGTTCAAGTGTGGCTGGTTCCCGCCGACCGAGGGGAGAGGTCGGGGTCGGGGTGGTCGGCGACCCACCCGAACACCTCAGCCAACGCTTCGGCCTGCCGCCGCCCCAACGGGCGGTGGTCATCCTTGGTGAGCGGTGCGGACTTGGCGTCGATGATCGCGGCGATGGCGTCGTACAGTTCGGCGTCGTCGATGCGGGCGGTGATCCGCCCACCCGGGCCGTGCGGGTTGGGTCGCAGGAACATCTCGTTGGTGGGGGCGGGTTCGGAATCGTCGGGTTCGGCCCCGTCCTGATCCAACAACTCCAGCAGTTCGACGGCCCAGGTGCGTAGCGCGGTGGGGGTGGTGGCGGTGGCCATGGCCGCGATCTGTTGCTCGGCGTCGGCCACCGTGGCCGGGGTGAGTCGCCGCGCCGCGGGGCTGTCCAGGACGCGGGCGATGACGTCGACGTGGCCCAGCCCGATGGTGCCGTCATGGAATGCGGCCGCCGAATTCGACGGTGAAACTCGCACGTCGACATCGCCGAGTACACAGATCGTCATTCAAGATAGGGATCCCGCGCGTTCACCGCATTCCGTAGCCGCAGTTCCATCGCGGGATGCATGACCAAGCCTTGGGTGTCGGCTACGTCGAACCACGCCGCCGCGTCGGTCTCCACCCCGTCGGGACGGGGGTCTTCGCCGGAGCCGTCCGGGGCGGGGATGGCGTGAAAGCACAGCGCCAACTGCTGGTGAACGGTGCCGTCCGGGTCGACCAGAACGTGTGTGGGGTCGCTGTACACACCGGAGAACCCGACGAGCTCGATGGTCACCCCGGACTCTTCGGTGACTTCCCGGACGACAGCCTGACCGGCCGACTCACCCACTTCGATCCGGCCCCCCGGCAGTTCCCAATTGCCGTCGTCGAGCCGGCGGACCAACAGAACCTGGTCGGCGGCGTTGCGGACCGCGGCGAACGCAGCGGGCAGCACGTCGTTCGCCCGAGGAGCCGTCGGATCCTGGTAGAACTCCCGCACTCGCACCACGACCGGATTCTCGATCGCGGTCCGAACCTCGACAAGCAACACACGCGTGCGACCCCGCAGACGCCGCCAGGATTCCGCCCGCCGTCACCCGACGTTCAGCGAAACTTGTTCATCTGGTCGTCACCTCGGTCAGGTGGTGCCCGTGAGCTCGGCGAGGAACCGTTCCCAAGCGGCAACGAAGAATCACGAGCCCGGGTGTGGAGCAGCAGCCCTCGGGTCGCCACCCAGCGCCGAAGGAACACGGTCATGCTCAGCAAGGACCAGCTGCAGGACTTCGTAGGCTCGAGCGCCTACGACCCTGACGGATTCAAGATCGGCAAGATCGGTGCCGTCATCGACGACGACAGCGGCGAGCCCAGGTGGATCATCGTCAGCACCGGGTCCTTCGGGACCAGCCAGAGCTTCGTACCGGTGCACGGCGCCGGTCCCAGCGGCGGCGGCAACCTCATCGTTGCCTTCCCGGAATCGACCATCAAGAACGCACCACAGATCGCTGACGACCGACGACTTTCGGTCGAGGACGAGAAGCGGCTGAGCCGTCACTACCGCCTCCACGACGGCGGCAGCGGTGTCCGCACGATGTGATGGCCAGCCAGTCATGATGCTTGTTCACACCCGAGTCCGAGATCGGTCGGTGCCGCTCCCCGAACGGGCATGAAGTCCGGCGTGCCAGCCCGCCGCTCCGGGATCTTCTTCAGCGGCACGGCTGCTCCGGATCGAATGGACCATTCGTTCATCTTGTGGCAGATCAGCCTGCCAACGCGGCGAGCATCGCCCGAACGGAATCAGGCCAGCCGAACAGCTCGGCTCGGGTCCTCGCCGCCGCCCGTCGACGATTCTCGTCGGCCGCGAGCACGGTGACGACCCCGGCGGCGAAGGCGGCGGGCGTGTCGGCGGCGGCCGCCCCGGTCGTTCCGATGATCTCCGGCAACGCCGAGGACGCGGAGACCACCACCGGGGTTCCGCTGGCCAGTGCCTCGAGCGCGGAGAGCCCGAAAGTCTCGTGCGGGCCGGGAGCCAGCGACACGTCGGCCGAGGCCAACAGCCGGGCCAGCCGCGCCCGGTGCGGTACGAAGCCGATGAACGTGACCGGCAGTCCGGATGCGCGCCGCTCCAGCGCCGACCGGCGCGGTCCGTCGCCGGCGACGACGAGCCGGACCCGATGGCCGGCGGCACGCAGCGAGGCCACCGTGTCCACGCTGCGCTCGGGGTGCTTCTCCGCCGACAGCCGTCCGCAGTGGACGAGCAGGGTCTCGGCCCCGTCGACGAGCGCCCGGCGCAGCTGGGGATCGCGGCGTCGCGGGGAGAACGTGGCCAGGTCGACGCCGAGCGGGATGCGGAGCACGTTGGCGGCCCCGATGCGGTCGAACTCGGTGCGGGCGAACGTCGTGGTGCACACAACGGTGTCGTAGGCCGCGGACATCCGCGCGTTGGCGAGGTCGGC
Source organism: uncultured Actinomycetota bacterium (assembly GCA_963730945.1). Classification (GTDB taxonomy): domain Bacteria; phylum Actinomycetota; class Actinomycetes; order Mycobacteriales; family Pseudonocardiaceae; genus Pseudonocardia. The sequence continues at coordinate 229,593 of CAVSTV010000018.1, read as the reverse complement.
CAGTCGCCGGGCGGCCAGCGCCGGCAGCAGGAACTCGGCCAGCAACCGGTCCAGCCACTCGTGCGAGATGACGACGCTGGGGACCCCGCGTCGCGCCGCCCAGGCCCCCAGGCCGCGCAACGTCAGGCGGTCGGACACCTCGATGGCGTCCGGACGGAGACGTTCGAGCAGCCGCTGCACCCGCCACGGGTCCACGGCTCGGTAGCCGCCGGTCCCGGGCAGCCGGGGGGCGGCAACGGTGATCCGCCGGACCCCGGTGGGCAATTGCTCGTCGGCGCCCGGGGACCCGGCACGACCAGCACGACCTCGTGCCCGCACTCGACGTACCCGGAGCCCAGTCGGTGCAGCGCGGTGCGCAGTCCGCCGGAGCGGGGCCCGTAGAAGTTGGCCAGCTGGACGATCCGCACCGCTCAGGCGGCGCGAGCCACGGCCGCGGCCGCGATCACGTCGGCGTAGTGGGTGAGCAGCTCGTCGCCCACGCGTCGACCAGGTCCGGCGCAGCACCGATGTCCGGGCCGTGGCCCCGAACCGTTCCCGCATCCGAGGATCCTGAAGGGCCACCACGGCGGCCCGCAGCTGCCGGTCCGCGGCGGCCGCGGCCGGGTCGGCGCCGTCCCGCCCCGTCGGGTCGGGCCGGCACCAGGAAGCCGGTGTGCCCGGGCAGGACCAGATCTCGTGGCCCGCCGGCGTCCGGCGCCACCACCGGCAGGCCTGACGCCATCGCCTCCTGCACGGCCTGGCAGAACGTCTCTGACGGGCCGGTGTGCACGAACACGTCCAGCGAGGCGTAGATCCGGGCCAGCTCGGCGCCGCCGCGAAAGCCGAGGAACGTCGCGTCCGGCAGCAACTCGCCCAGCCGGCCGGCTCCGGGCCGTCGCCCGACCAGGACCAGCCGGATGTCCGGGCCGCCGGCCAGCACCGCCAGCCGGTCCAGCTGCTTCTCGGGAGCCAGCCGGCCGACGTAGCCGACCAGCAGCTCACCGCGCGGCGCCAGCGGCGCCCGCAGGTCCCGGTCGCGCCGGCGGGGTGAAGCGCCGGGTGTCCACGCCCCGCGCCCAGCGGTGCACCCGGGCACCCCGCGCGCGCGCAGCGCGTCGATCGCCCAGCTGGACGGGGCCAGCGTCCGGTCGGCCTGCCCGTGCAGCCGGCAGATCCAGCGCCAGGCCGCCCGGGCGGTCAGCCCCAGCCCGTAGGCGGCCGCAAAGCTGGCCATGTCGGTCTGGTACACCGCCACCGTCGGTATCCCGAGCCGGCGCGCCGCGGCCAGCCCGCGGTACCCGACGACGAACGGCGCGGCCAGGTGCACGACGTCGGGGGCGAAGTCGCGCAGCGCGGTCAGCACCCGGCGGCTGGGCACCCCGACCGGCATCGACGGCACGAGGGGCAGGTCCACCGCCGCGATCCGCACCACCGGTACACCCTGGTGCTCGGCCGGGTCGTCGAGTCCCGGGCGCGATCACCAGCACCTCGTGTCCCGCGGCGGTCAGATGTTCCAGCACGCGGAGCACCGAGTTCGTGACCCCGTTGACGACCGGGAGGAAGCACTCCGACACCACGGCGATCCGCACGGCCATACGGTTGCGCATGCACCACCCGCGCAGCGGTCGATCACATGGCCGGCGGCCGAACAGCGACTCAACAGCCGAATTCGCCGGACCGACGCGGATCGGCCACCGATGATCAAGGATCCGGCCAACGCCTTCCTCGCGATGAAGCTCTCCTACGTCAACGCGGTCGCCGAGCTGTGCGAGCGGGTGGGCGCCGATATCGACGACGTCACCGAGGGCATGGGTCACGACCACCGGATCGGACACCCGTTCCTGTCCCCGGGGCCCGGCTGGGGTGGTTCGTGTCTACCGAAGGACACCGCGGCGCTGCTGCAGGTCGCCGAGAGCGTCGATTTCGAGTTCCGGCTGCTCCGGGCGGCGATCGAGACGAACACCCGGCAGCACCAGCAGATGGTCGACAAGGTCCGGACGGCCGTGACCGGACGCCGAGCCGGCTCGTTGTCGCGCAGCCGACTCGGTTTGCTGGGGCTCACGTTCAAGGCCGGCACCGACGACCTGCGCGGCTCACCCGCACTCGCGGTCGCCGCCCTGCTCCGGCAGTCCGGTGCCGAGCTGTACGCCTTCGACCCCGCCATCGACCCGGTGGACACGACACGGCGGAGATACCGGCCCAGCTGGTGGACGACCCCCTACCTGGCCGCCAAGGACGCCGACGCCCTGGTGCTGCTCACCGAGTGGCCGCAGTTTCGGGCGCTGGACTGGGGTCGGATGGCCGGTCTAATGCGGTCGCCGGTCGTGGTCGACACCCGCAGCGTGCTCGACCGCGACGTGCTGCGCCGGGCCGGCTGCACCGTCCTCGGCGTCGGTCACCGCCGCAGCTGAGCCGCCACGGGTCGGCGAGTCGGGCCCGGATGGTCGATCCCGGTCGCCGCGGCGATGGACGCCGCCGCCTGTCGGGCCAGCCCGGCTCGATCGCCGTGCGGGGCGATCGCCGGCAGCACGGTCAGCTCGCAGACCAGACCGTACAGCCCGAGAACTCGTCCGACCGACGGCAGCAGGGCCTGCCCGCCGACGAAGATTGCCTCCGGCGCCGGCCGGTCCGCGCGGCTCAGCCCGATCGCCACCGGCTGCACCGCGACACCGGCATCCAGGGCCGCCTGGAACGCGGCACGGGCCCAGATGGTGGTCCGCGACCTGCCGCCAGACCTCGGAGGCGACCGCGCCACCGTCGGCCAGCGACACGCTCGCGCAACCGACCAACCAGCGGTGCCCGGTCAACGCCAGGTACCGGATGATGCCGGCCCACACCATGGAGATCGCCGCGCCCGTCCGGTGCTCCGGCGCGACGCAGGAACGGCCCGTCTCCACCAGCTCCGCCTGGATCGGGTCGAGGGCGCGGCAGTCGAACTCGGCCTCGGCGTACAGGCCGCCGGCCGACCGAGCAGCGTCGGCGGGAAGCAGCCGACAGGTACCGACGACGTCCCCGGAGTGCTTCTCCAGGAGTACGAGGTGATCGCAGAAGGGATCGAACCGGTCGATGTCGAGTCCGCGGTCGGCCGTGCCCGGACCGATCCCGAACTCAGCGCTGAAGACCTGCTGCCGAAGCTGCTGAGCAGCACGGACATGCCCCGGATCGCTGGTCAGCAGCAGGGAGTAGCGGGAGGCGGACGACAGCGCCAAAGGCCCGCGGGCCTGACCTGATCTCACACGGCCGGTTGGTAACGGTCTCCGGTGACCACTGAATTCGGCCGCACCGACATCGTCGTGGCGGTCGGATGAACAGGTTGGCGGTCGTCGTCGCCGACTTCAGGCGGGGTGGATCACCCAGCCGCCGGGTGCTACCTCGACGCCAATCGCGTGGTCTGCATCGAGGGTGAGCGGAGTCGCCGTCGGGTTGAGGTGGACCCGCAGCACGTGGCCGTCGCCGGTAACCCGGTAGGTGAGTGCGCCGCGCTGCACCCGAACATCGGTGAGGCTCGCCGAGGTGAGCCACGAGTTCGCCCGCCGGAACTCGCCGAGCTGCCGGACGCAGGTGAGCAGATCCTGGGCGGCTCCGCCCGCCCGCTGCGGATCGGCCGGCGTCAGCGGCGGCCGCAGCGCCGTGTCCGCACCACTGCGGGCCCAGTCGGAGGTGGCCCCGAGCTCGTCGCCGTAGTAGATGCCGGGGATCCCAGGCAGCGTCATCAGCAGGCAGAACGCTGCGGGCAGCAGCGTGGCGGGGACGGCATCGGCGAGACGGGCGACGTCGTGGTTGCCGAGGAAGGTGTGCGGTGGGGTGCGGCCGCAGTTGTTGCGGTGTACGTGCAGCGTGGCCACGATCCCGTCGGTCGGGCCGCCGGAGAGCCACTGCCGGATGCCGTGCATCAGGGCGTACTCGGTGGTGCTGGACATGGTGGTGCGGGTGACGACCGCCGGCAGGTCGTCGTCGAAGACCTGCCCGAGGAACCAGGCGGTCGGGTGCGACTCGCGCACCCGCGCGAGCACGGTGCGCCAGAACGACGCGGGGACCGACCACGACGAGTCCAGGCGCCACCCGGCGATGCCGCGATCCAGCCACCAGATCATGACCTCCGCGACGTAGGACCGGTAGCCGACGGATCCGTAGTCCGACGTGACCAGCGAGTCGACCCGCCAGGGGACGAGCTCGCCGCGCTCGTCGCGCGCGAACCAGGGATCGTCGGCCTCCGCCGGGTCGGTCAGTCGCCAGAACTCCCGGGACGCGTAGGCGAAGGCCCCGTCGAGGATCACGTCGATCCCGAGCGTCGCGGCGGCGTCGATGAGCGCGTCGAGATCGGCGAGGTCGCCGAGCCGGTCGTCGACGGCGCGGTGGGTCACCGTGTCGTACCCGTGCGACAGCGATGCGAAGATCGGGCCGAGCAGCAGGCCGTCGGCTCCGAGTGCCGTCAGGTGCGGAAGCCAGTCGATCAGCTCCCGCAACGACCGACGGTGGGTCCGGTCCCGGCCGGACTGGTCGGTGCCGAGGAGACCGAGCGGGAACGTGTGCCAGACCAGTCCGGGCCCGGCCCGGCCCGCCGGCCTCCCGTTGTCCACCCTCCGATTGTGGCTGCCCGGACCGGGGTACGTCGCCCGAGGCCCCCGGCTGACGAGCAGAATCCTCGCGTGCAGGACAGGGATCCGGTGGTCGTCGACGGCAGGCAGCTCCGCTGCGCGGACGTCGTCGCCGTCGCCCGCGGGCGGCGGCCGGTCCAGCTGGATCCCGCGAGCCGGGCCCGCGCAGGCGCCGCGAGCGAGCTCGCCATCCGGATCGCGGCCACCCGACCGATCTACGGGCGGTCCACCGGCGTGGGCGCCAACCGCGTCGAGGCGGTCACCGACGACCAGGAGGGACACGGGCTCCGGTTGCTGCGCAGCCACGCGAGCGGGACCGGCGATCTGGAGCCTCCCGAGCGCGCGAGGGCGATGATGCTGGTGCGGCTCAACCAGTTCGCCGCCGGCGGGTCGGGCGTGGCTCCCGCGGTTCTGGACGGGCTGGTCGGCGCGCTCGGCACCGGCGCGATCCCGGCCGTGCACCAGGTCGGCGCGATCGGCACCGGCGATCTCTGCGCACTCGCCGACCTCGCGCTCGCGCTCTGCGGGGACCGGTCGTGGCGGACCGGCGCCAGCCCGGCCGTCACCCTGCACGGCCCCGACGCACTCGCCCTGATCAGCAGCAACGCCGCGACGATCGGTGAAGCCGTGCTGGCGCAGGCCGATCTCGACGCGCTGCTGCGAGCCAGCGAGGTCGTCGCCGCTCTCTCCTTCGTGGCGCTCGGGGGCGCCGCAGAGGCCTACGGCGCGCCCGTGCAGAACGCCCGGCCCCATCCCGGCCAACTGGTGGTGGCGACCCGGATGCGCAGGCTCCTCGGACTGGGTCCCACCTCGAGAGCGGGACGGCGGCTCCAGGACCCGTTCAGCCTGCGCGCGGTGCCGCAGGTGCACGGGACCGCCGTGGATGCGGTCGAGCGGCTCGGCACGGTGCTCGACGTGGAGATCAACGCCAGGGCCGAGAATCCCCTGTTGGACATCGGAACCTCCGACGCCTGGCACAACGCCAACTTCCACACCGGATACCTGGCGCATGCCCTCGACTCGGCCCGTGCGGCCGTCTACCCGGTCGCCGAGTTGTCCGCTGCCCGCCTGGGCGATCTCGTCGATCCTGACTTCACCGGGCTCGCCGCCTTCCTCGCCGAAGGCCCGCCGGGCAGCTCTGGGGTGATGGCGCTGGAGTACGTGGCCCAGGACGGCGTGGCCTCCCTGCGGCACACGACGCTGCCCGCCACCCTCGGCAGCGCGGTCATCTCCCGCGGGCTGGAAGACCACGCGAGCTACTCGACGCACGGGGCGCGGCTGGCGACCGTGTGCGTGTCCGCCCTGCGCACGGTGCTGACCGCGGAGCTCGTCGCAGCCGTTCGAGCCCTGGAGATGGGCGCGGCGGTTCCCGACGGGCTACCGCTGAGCGAATTCCTGCGGACCGCGTACACGCACGCCACGGCCGTGCTCGACGCGCGCAGGGTCGACCGCTCGCTGTCCGTGGACCTCGCTGCGGCCGAGATCCTGTTGACGCGGCTCGGGCACGCACACGCCGCACCCTGAGGCCGGAGCGCCGGCCGCCGGGGCGGCCGACGAACCAGCGGTGGCCGTCCGGTGAACACGCCGCCAATACCGGCGAAGCCGGTTCCGCAGAGCCGCCCGCCCGGGCAGGGTGGTCGGAGGCGGACGTCGGCCGGGTGGGAGGACCACCTGGTGGTGGTGTCGGAGACTGGGGCACGATGAATCCGAACCGGCCCGGTCGGCTCCGCCGCGCGACGCGCAGACCGGCGTCCCGATGCAGGAGCGGCGGCTATGCCGGTGGGGGAGGTTGCTGCCGCCACGGGCCGGTGATGGCCAGGACGTGGCCGGGGGTCTGGATCCCGACGAAGAGGGTGGTCCCGTCGGGGCTGAAGGTGGGCCCGGCGAACTCGCTGTCGTTGAGATCGTTGCGGGCCAACGTGTAGGGCACGCCCTCGGCGGTCACCCCGAGCAGGTGCTGGACACCCTCGCCGTCCTCGGCCGCGATGACGCCGCCGTGGGGTGAGACGGTGATGTTGTCGGGACCGTCGTAGTTGTTCCCGTCCTGGTCGGGCGCCGTGTTCTTGGCGAAGATCGTCTTCAGCGTGATGCGACCGGATCCGGGTTCGTAGAACCAGATCTGGCCGTCGTGTTCGTTGGCGCTGCCGTCGTCCGCCCGGGCGAAGCTGGCGACGATGTGGGTGCCGCCGTCGCCCCAGGCGGCCCCTTCGAACTTGCGGCTCCGGGTGACCTGGTCGTTGCTGAACTGCATGCGTGTGGAGATGGTGGCCGCGAGGCGATCGGGGACGTCGACCCATTCGACGTCGAACGCGGTGCCCGGCTCGGTGGCCTCCGACAGGTCGGCGACGGGCACACCGTTGCGCCGGCAGCGCATCGCCTGGAACGTCCCGGCGGTATCGCCCGCGGACCGGGCGAGCGCGAGCAGGGCCCACTTGCCGCCGGTGAACCCGCTCGGCGGTTGCCACCGGTAGAGCAAGCCATGCGGCTCGGCCGCGTCCTCGGTGAGGTACATGACGTTGGTGGCCGGGTCGATGGCCACGGCCTCGTGGGTGAAGCGCCCCAGGAAGGTCAGCGGCTGCAGGCTGTTGCCGGGGTTGTCCGCCCCGATCGGGCTCACCTCGAACACGAAACCGTGGTCCTTGGTGAGACCGTCGCCGGCCTTGTCCTCGGTTTCCTCACACGTCAGCCAGGTGCCCCACGGGGTCACACCGCCTGCGCAGTTGTTGTGCGTCCCCGCCAGGCTGACGTACTCGCCGACGCGTTCCCCACCCGCACCGATCTCGATGTTGGTGGTGCCGCCGCCCGCCGCGGGGTCGTAGGTCAACCCGTCTCGGGCCGGGAGCCGGAACGGCTCGTCGCTGCTGATCTCGTGATTATCGACCAGCGTCAGCCCGGCGGGCGTGCTGAAGCAGGCCGTGCCGTCGGTGTCGCTCGGCGTGGGTTCGCCCCCGTCGGACAGCGTGCTCACGCCGGCCTCGGCGACGACCCGGTAACTGAAGCCCTCGGGTAGCGAGAGGAATCCCTTCGGATCGGTGATCAGCGGTCCGTATCCGGGCGGTCGTGGAGGCGCAGCAGGCGCGGCGGGGGCCGACGCGCAGCCGGCGATGGCCTCGACGCTGCCGAGGAAGACGATGCCGAGGCCGGCCGCGGCGCTACCGCGCAGCATCGACCGCCTGCTGATTCCGCCCTGACCGACCTTCACCTCATGGGCAGTGTCCACCTCCCCGCGTGCGACTCCGGCGTGCGGGCTGGTCGTCGGTCTCGTTGCCTTCGGCGATGCCACCCGGTGAGTGAATGCGGTCCGGGGAAACAGGGGGCAACCGGCGGCTGAACGGGACGCCGCAACATCGCGAATGCCGCGGCGGTCACGGAGGTAACGTGTTGATCCTGTTCCCCTTCGTCAACGTGTTCGAGCGGGTGCTCAGCCGCATCGGTCACTCGGATGAGGACATCGAGGACTACTCGATGCCCCGCTACCTCGATCGCACGATGATCGGCGATTTCAACCGGGCGGTTCCCGCGATGCGGCAGGAGGTCGCCCGCACACTGCGGGCCGGGCAGGTGTTCCTCGACATCGCCCGGAACAGGAAGGGGTCACCGAAAAAGCCAGCCGAGCACCACGCCGCGGTCGATGCCCTGTCGCGCGAGATCCGCGAGTACTCCGCGCAGCTGTTCCAGGCGGACCTGTCGCGCGAACAGATGGACCTGGTGGCCAGCATGATCGAAGAAGCCGACTTCACCGGCTCGCTGAGCGAATCGCTGAACCAGATCGCCCGGCGCGTCCAGCGTGAGCAGTTCAGCACGCCCGGACAGTCCCTCCTCGACGAGGGTGTGGGGCATCTGGAGCAGCGACTGTCGACCCTCACCAGCGACGCGGACACCGTGGACGACGACCTGACCGGCGAGCCGATCGTGCTGGGTCACGCCGAGTTCGAGGCCATGCGCTGGCGGGTGATCGACGCCGCCGACATCCCGGCCAGCGAGAAGGGGGCCCTGCTTGCGCTGCTCGGCTCGATGGAGCGGGCCGAGAGCCTGATCGACCGGATCCAGCAGGAGCGGTTGTCGGTCGACCGTGACCAGGCCCTCGTGCTCACCCCCGTGCCCTGATCAAACCAGGACCTCGACAGGCAAGTGACGACTTGCCTATGCTGCCCACGTGAGCGACGTCTACCGAGCCATCGCCGACCCGACTCGGCGGGCGCTCCTGGACGAGCTCACGGCCACCGACGGCCAGACCCTGTTCAGCCTCTGCACCCGGCTGTTCGACCACGGCTTCCCGATGACCCGCCAGGCACTGTCCCAGCATCTCGCCGTCCTGGAAGAGGCCGGTCTCGTCCATGTCCGACGAGAGGGCCGCTACAAGTTCCACCACCTCGACACCGGCCCGTTGCGGGAGATCCCGCGACGCTGGCCGACCCCGCCCGACAACGAGCCCTAGACCTCAGGAGCAACCATGCCCACGATCGCGTACAGCAGCGTCTTCGTCGACGACCAGGAGAAGGCCCTGCACTTCTATACCGACATCCTCGGGTTCGAGCTCAAGCACGACGTGCCCCTCGGCGCGGATCGCTGGCTCACCGTGACCGCCCCTGGCGACCCGGACGGGACCGAGCTGCTCCTGGAGCCCGACAGCCACCCCGCGGTCGAGCCGTTCAAGTCGGCCCTCGTGGAGGACGGGATCCCCGCCACCGCGTTCGGTGTGGACGACGTGCACGTCGAGGTCAAGAGGCTGCAGGAGGATCACGGGGTGCGGGTGATCCAGGCGCCCACTCCCGCGGGGCCACGCACCATCGCCATCATCGACGACACGTGCGGCAACCTGATCCAGCTGTTCTCGTAGAGATCGCTCGCCACCGGGCACGTCCGGCTCTCACCCTTTGGCGGCCTGCACCTGCTCGCTGCGACGAGTCAGCAACAGGAGCCGAGCGCTTCGGACGCGATGCTCGCCGGCCGGCCACATTCACACGCTCCCCCGTCGGGCCCTCCGACGGGGTGGATGGTGGTGGCGTCGGGGGCGTCGGCCTTCACGGTGTAGACCTCCCACGGCTCGGAGCCGGGTCCGTGCACCCACACCTTGTCCTGGAGCGCGTAGCAGCAGGTGGTGTCGTTCTCCACCGCGGTGAACAGCCCCAGTCCGGACAGGCGCTCGGCGGCTCGGATGACGTCGTCGGTGGTGTCGACCTCGACGCCGAGGTGGTCCATGACCGTCGGATGATCGACCTCGCCCTCGATGAGGACCAGCTTCAACGGGGGCTCGACGATCGCGAAGTTCGCGTAGCCGGGCCGGCGCTTGGCCGGCTCGACGCCGAACAGCGACACGTAGAACGCGACCGACGCCTCCAGGTCCGACACCCGCAACGCCAACTGCACTCGGGACATGACCCCACCTCCTGATTCGATTCCTGTCAATACAGATTGTGCCTTGCATCGACATCTGTCAAGATAGATGTGTGTCGAATCAGAGCGGGCCTCCGATCACGCTCGACGCGGTGATGTGCTGCTCCCCGCTGACGCGGGAGCCGTTGTCACCGGCGCAGTCGGTCGAGCTGTCGCGGGTGTTCAAGGCGATGGGTGACCCCGTTCGCTTGCGACTGCTGTCGCTCATCGCTTCCCACGACGGCGGCGAGGCGTGCGTGTGCGACCTGACAGGGGTGTTCGACCTGACCGGCCCGACGATCTCCCACCACCTCAAGGTGCTGCGCGAAGCCGGCCTGATCGCGGGCGAACGGCGCGGCACCTGGGTGTACTACCGCGTGTTGCCCGACACCCTGCGCCAGGCGTCCGCCGTGTTGGAACTCGACGAGGCCCGGGCATGACCTCGGCTGCCCAGCCCGTCGGTGCCATCCCGCAGGACACGAGCAGGAGCGCGCCATGACCCGCATCCCCGAGGTGCTGTTCGTCTGCATTCACAACGCCGGCCGCTCGCAGATGGCCGCCGCTCTCCTGCACCATCACGCACGGGGTGCGGTCCGGGTGACGTCGGCCGGCTCGGAACCCGCTGACCAGATCAATCCCGCGGTCCGGGAGGTCATGGCCGAGATCGGGATCGACCTGTCCGGCGAGTTCCCCAAGCGGCTCACCACCGACGCCGTCCAGGCCGCCGATGTCGTGATCACCATGGGCTGCGGCGACGCCTGCCCGATCTTCGACGGCCGGCGCTACCTCGACTGGCAGCTCATCGACCCGGCCGGCAAGACCCTCGAGGAGGTCCGGCCCATCCGCGACGACATCGACACGCGCGTGCGCCATCTCCTGGCCGAAATCCTGGCCACGCCTGCCTCCTGACCGCGTCTTGTCAGGAGCCGAACATGCCCGTGACCTCCGACGAAGCTGCGAACTGCTCCAACGCCCACGCGATCCACCGGCTTTCACGGCCGGTCGACGAGGACGATCAGTTCACCGTCGCCCATGCCCACCGGCTCCCTGTTCCAGCCACCGTAGATCGCGCTCACCCGAAGCCCGGCCTCGTGAAGAGCTTCGCGGACCGACTCTTCGGGGCGAAACCGCAGGGAAGCGCTGCTGGTCAGCTCCTCACCGTCGTCGAACGTGTAGTGCTCGGTGCCGGTCACGAGTTCCCCGCTCACCGCGGTCGTCGTGGCCCATACCTCGACCCCGGAGCCGTCACCGAGGGAAACTCGGCGCCGCCTGTTCCACTGCCGCCAGGCCTGCGCTTGCGGATCGCGGGTGTCGAAGGCCAGCCGTCCTCCGGGGACCAGAGCCCGATGCAGGCTGCGCAGCGTGGCGTGCCAGTCCGCGTCGTCCACGAGGAACTGGGCCACATGGGAGGTCATCAGCGCGACGTCGAACGCCGCTTCACCGAGGACGACGGAGGTGCCCTCGACCCACCGCACCTTCTCGGCACCGGGCTTCGCCCGAGCGGCCGCCAGCGAGGCAGCGGCCGGGTCGACACCGGTGACGTCGTGGCCGGCTGCTGCGAGAGCGAGGGTCAGCCGTCCCGTGCCACAGCCCAGGTCGACCACCCGGGCCCGCGGACTCTCGTTGACGAAGCCGAAGAAGAAGTCGTCGGCCTTCGACCAGGCGAACTGAGCGTCGTACACACTCGCCAGCCGTGGATGCCGGAACTCGCCGTGCCACATGCGCCGAACGTAGACGCATCACCGCAGCTCAGCGCGCGATATTGCCTACTTCCGCACGCGGAAGCGGAGCATCGTCACGGGACCCGACTGCGTGTTGCTGAACGGTTCCAGGTCGATCCTGCCGAGGCCCGGAGTCGAGTAACGCACGCCGTCACCGAGCAGCACTGGCAGCACGTACACCAGGATCTCGTCGACGAGCCCTCGCTGCAGGCACTGACTGGCCACGTCGGCACCGAGGATCTCCAGGTTCTTCCCGCCCGCGGCGGCGCGCGCCGTGGCGACGGCCTCCGCGAGGTCGCAGGTGAGGAACGTGACGCCTTGCTCCGGCTCGTCCGGCGGCTGGTGCGTCAGGACGAACACCGGTCCCCCGTCGTAGTCGGTGTCCTCGGCCGGCATCCGCTTGGCGACCTCGTGGGTGCCCCGACCGACGAGCATGGCGCCGGTGGCCGGCATGACCTCGGGGAACAAGTCCTCTTTGAAGTACTCGAACACCCAGTCCATCGCGTTGTCGGGGCCGGCGATGAAGCCGTCCAACGACATCGCCCTGTTCACGACGACCTTGCCCAGGCCAGCATCCGTACCGATCACCCCGACGCCGCCTCTCGGGCGCGCAGGTCCTTGCGCAGGATCTTGCCCGCGGCCGACTTCGGGATCTGTTCGATGAACTCCACCACCCGCACCTTCTTGTGCGGCGCCAACCGCTCGGCGACGAACCGCATCACGTCCTCGCCACTGATCTCGGCCCCATCCTGCCGGACCACGAACGCCTTGGGCACCTCCTCGCCGTCGGCGTCCCGCACCCCGATCACCGCCACGTCGGCGATGGCCTCGTGGGTCAGCAGCAGCGCCTCAAGCTCGGCCGGCGGTACCTGGTAGCCCTTGTACTTGATCAGCTCCTTGACCCGGTCGACGATCACGAAGACGCCGTCCTCGGTGACCGTGGCGACGTCGCCGGTGTGCAGGAACCCCTCGTCGTCGAGGGTGAGCGCGGTGGCCTCGGGGTTGTTCAGGTAGCCGACCATCACGTTCGGGCCGCGCACCCACAGCTCGCCACGCCCGCCAGGGCCGACCTCCTCGCCGGATTCGGGGTCGACCAGCTTGCACTCGGTGTTCGGCAGCGCCACCCCGACGCTGTTGAGGTCCATGTCGGGCTTGTCCCGCGGGATCGCGTGGCTCACCGGGCTCAGCTCGGTCATCCCGTAGCCCTGCCGGACCTGGCAACCCAGCCGCTTGGCCACCGCGTGCCCGAGCTCGGCGTCCAGCGGGGCGGCGCCGGACAGCACGTTCTCGATGCAGGACACGTCGTAGGAATCGACGATCGGGTGCTTGGCCAGCGCCACCGCGATCGGCGGAGCGATGTAGACGGTGTTGACCTGGTGGGTGGAGATCACCCGGAGGAACTCGGCGAGGTCGAACTTCGGCATCGTCACCACCGTCGCGCGGCGGTAGAGGCCGTTGTTCATCATCACGGTCATGCCGTAGATGTGGAAGAACGGCAGCACGGCGAGCAGCCGCGCGTCGCTGCCCAGCTGGAACACCGGTTCGACCTGGCAGAGGTTGGCCACCAGGTTCCGGTGGGTGAGGATCACGCCCTTGCCCTGCCCGGTCGTGCCCGACGAGTACGGCAGCACCGCCGTGTCGCCCGGGCCCGCGGTGTGCGCCGGCGGCTCCGCGGTGGTGGCCAGCAGGTCCCGAAGCGACGTGAAGCCCTCGGCGGTGTCCAGCACGACGATCTCGTCCTCGGACCGCCCGGCCTCGCGCATCGCGGCGGTGGCCCGGTCGAGGAAGGGCGAGATCGTGAACAGCATCTTCGCCCCGGCGTTGCTGAGCTGATGCGCCAGCTCGCCAGCGGAGTAGAGCGAGTTCACGGTGGTCACGGTGGCGTTGGCGCGCAGCACGCCGTGGAACACCGCGGCCCACTGCGGCGCGTTGGGTGCGAAGATCCCGACCACGTCGCCGGCGCCGATGCCGCGTTCGGCCAACGCCGCAGCGATCGTGATGACCTGCTGCTTCAGCTCGGTGTAGGTGACCTCGGCGCCGCTGCTGCCGTCGATGAACGCCGGCTGGTCGGCCCGATCACCGAGGTCTGCGAACAGGAGCTCGAACAGGGAGACCTCGGGGATCTCGACGTCCGGGTACGGGCTGCGGATCACCATTGACACTCCTCGAGACGGGCACCACGGGCCGACCGCGCGAGATGCCGGAGACATCATCCGCCGAATCCACCCCGTGTTGCCCATCGCGGAGCAAAACACCCGATCGGGTTAACTACAAAGGGTTGTCACATGACATCACGCAGTGTCATCGTGTGTGCCGTCGGCAGAGCGGGTCAACCTCGCTTCACCGATCGGGCAGCGAGGACCCCTCGTCGTTGCCCACCACTGCGGTCCCGCCGATCCCCCCGGCAGCGGGAGTGCCTGCAGTGATCGCGGAGCGGCCCGCGTTCAGGACTCCCCCACAGGTCCCGGGCCGCTCCGCCCCCCTCCTCCGACGACGGCGGCGGCGGCGCGGCGCATCCGCAGTTGCCGCCGGATCAGCACGGCCAGCCCACCGAGTACCGCCACCACCGGCAGGAACGGGAGCACGAAGCCGAGCACCGCGGCCATCGCGGTGCCCAGCGCGACCAGGCCGCGCCAGCCGGTTTCGAGCCCGTCGGTGAATCCGGCAGCGCGCTCGTCCTCGTCGTCAACGAGCGTGGTGGACGGCGTGCGCAGGTCGACGGACAGCGTGGACAGCGCGACCTGGTCGCGGAGCACCGCGAGCCGACCGGTCAGCGAATCCAGGTCCGCCTCGCGGCGGGCCAACTCCGACTCGATCGAGACGATGTCCCCGATCGAGGTGGCCTGGGCGAGCAACGCCCGCACCCGGGCCACGCTGGCCTGCTGGCTGGCCACCCGCGCGTCCAGGTCGACGACCTCGCCGGTGCTGTCGACGACCTGGCCGGTGCGCGCGGTCACCCGGCCGAGCGACGCCACGTCGTCGATGACCCGATCGAGCGCATCGGCCGGCACCCGCAGCACCAGCGAGCTGCCCCGCTCGGAGGTCTGCTCCGACACGATCAGCCCGCCGGCGGCCACCGCGGCGGTCCGGACCTGCCGGGTGGCGGTCGCCGCCTCGTCAACGGCCACGGTGAGCTGCGCGGTGCGCACCAGCGACCGCCGGCCGGGCCCGATGGGCACGCTGGGCACCTGCTGGGGGTCGGACGGCGACCCTCCGACCGAGGAGTCCGGCGCGGCCGGCTCGGTCGCGGCCCGGGCCGATGCCGCCTCGGATCGGGAATCCGTGCCGCCCATGCTCGGCGGCACCGCGGCGGTGCTGGCGGCATCGCCACCCGCACCGGAGCCGAACTTCGTGCCGATCGGCCACGCCACCACCGCCAGCCCGGCGATCACCAGCGCCAGCACCGCCACCACCCCGGTCGTGATCACCCGTCGGGATCGTGTCCACCGCCCCGCGAACAGCCTGCGTCGCACCGTCATCGCCTCCTCGACCCGCGCCGGGAGGTTGCCCGGCCGCCTGCGATCAGGACGAGCGCAGCAGCGGGCGGGGTTGGTCGCCCCCGGTCACGATCCGATCTCGACCGATCAGGTGAAGAGGTGCTCGAACGCGCGCAGGTTGGCCGTCGACTCGCCCCGGTCCTGGCGCCAGGCGTACTCGCGGCGGATCGAGGACGCGAAGCCGAGCTCCAGCAGCGTGTTGAAGTCGCCGTCGGCGGCCTCCAGCACCTGGCCGAGCACCCGGTCCACCTCCTCGCCGGTCACCGCGTGCAGCGGGATCCGGCCCAGCAGGTGGATGTCCCCGACCCGGTCCAATGTGTAGTGCACGCCGTAGAGACGGGCGTTGCGCAGCAACAGGAATCGGTAGACCGCCGCGTGTTCCTCGTCTGGTTGGCGACACACGAAGGCCTGCACGAACAGCGAATGATCACGCACCAGCAGCCAGCAGTGGGTCTGCAGGCGATTCGTCCCGGCCAGCGTGACCAGGAACTGTCCCACGTCCCGCCGGTGATGATCGACCTCGAGCTCGGCCAGCGTGGCCGCGATCGTCGCGTCGACGTCGTCGCGGGAGCTCATGCCACCACCCCGGAACCCAGACCTGAGACCCGCAGCCCGGCCGCGGCGAGCCGGGCGGTGAACTCGGTGGCCGCGCCGGCGTAGGTGTCCAGCAGCGCATCGGTCGTCCGATCCCAGGAGAAACCGCCGGCGTGCACCACCGCGGCCGCTCCGAGCTCGGCGCGCCGGGCCGGGTGCAGCGCGACCGCGGCCAGCGCATCGGCCCACGGCCCGGCGCGGTGCCCGTCGACCAGCAGCCCGGAGCGACCGTCCGCCACCGCCACCGGCAACCCGCCCACCCGGGAGGCGACCACCGGGGTGCCACAGGCCTGCGCCTCCAGCGCGACCAGGCCGAACGACTCGTTGTGGCTGGGCACCGCGATCACGTCCGCCGCCCGGTAGACCCGCACCAGGCCGGCGCCGGCCTGCGGCGGCAGGAAGCGCAGCACGTCGGTGATCCCCAGCGCGTCGCCGAGTTGCTGCAGCGCGGTCGGCTCGCTCAGCCCGGTCCCGGACGGCCCGCCCACCACCAGCACCAGCAACCGTTCGCGCAGTCCGGGATCGCGGCGCAGCAGTTCCGCGGCCGCGTGCAGCAGCACGTCGGGTGCTTTCAGCGGCTGGATGCGGCCGACGAAGGTGAGCACCACCGCGTCCGGGGCGATGCCCAGCTCGGCGCGGGCGGTGTCCCGGTCGCCGGGGCGGAAGCGGTCCAGGTCGACGCCGGGCGGGATGGTGACCGTGCGCTGCGGGTCGGCGCCGTAGAGCTCGATGAGCTGCCGGGTCTCGGCGTCGGTGTTGCCGATCAACCGGTCGGCCTCGGCCACGACCTGGTCCTCGCCGATCACCCGGACCATCGGCTCCGGGGTGTCGCCCGCGGCCAACGCCGCGTTCTTGACCCGGGCCAGGGTGTGCGCGCTGTGCACCAGCGGCACCCCCCACCGGTCCCGGGCCAGCCACCCGACCTGGCCCGAGAGCCAGTAGTGCGAGTGCACCACCCCGTAGTAGCCGGGCTCGTGGTGGGCCTCGGCGCGCAGCACTCCCGCGGTGAACGCGCAGAGCTGGCTGGGTAGGTCGTTCTTGCCCAGCCCCTCGAACGGGCCGGCCGCGATGTGCCGGACCAGCACCCCGGGCGCCAGCTCGGCGACCGGCGGCTGCTCGGACGACGTCGCCCTGGTGAAGATCTCGACCGGGACGCCGCGCGCGGCCATCCGGGTCGCGGTCTCGACGACGTAGACGTTCATGCCGCCGGCGTCGCCGGTGCCCGGTTGCTCCAGCGGTGAGGTGTGCACGGCCAACACGCTGACCCGTCGGGGGCGCCGCGCTGCGCCGTTGCTGTGGTCGGTCACGATTCTGTGTAGCACGCGACCGGCTGGTTCATGCGTCCGTCTTCGCGGCGGCGTCCGGTCCCGCGACGTCGGCGGCGAGCAACGCCAGCAGCGCCCGCACCGGATCCTGGGCGTGCCACCGGCCGCGGTCGTCGACCCAGGTCGGCACCTGGAACCGGCCGCGCCCGCGCACGGTCACCCACAGCTCGTCGTGCAGCAGGATCCCGCCGTCGGGCACGCCCACCCCGAGCGCGTGGCAGGCCACCACGACCTCGGCGAGCGCGGCCCACCGGACCGGCCCGCCCGCCCCCTCCACCTCGGCCTCGACCATCTCGGTGGCCAGCGGCAGGTCCAGCAGCTCGGCCAGCGCGATCGGGTCGCCGCCGATCACCAGCTCGCCCGCGGGCAGCACCGCCGCCGGCCATGGCGCGTCCAGCACCACTGCCAGCTCGACGTCCACCACGGACCCGTCGAGTGCCCGGACCCGTTCCGGCAGCTCCAGGTCCGCGGTGTCCACCCGGCCGGCGGCGACCGCGTCGGCCAGCGCCGCATGGGCCTGCGCGACCAGCGCGGCCTCCGGTGTGCGCGCGGGATCCGCCAGCCGGGCGAGAAGATCCGCCGCGGCCCGCGCATCCCGAACGACCAGATCGGCCCGCACCCCCACCGCCGCGAGGAAGGCCTCGTCGAGCGCGACGTCATGGCTGTTCGCGGCGTCGGCAACAGCCGTGAGGTCGCGCTCGACGGGCACCGGGTCGTAGAGCGGGGCGAGCCGGGCGGCGGAGGGCAGGCGGTAGTGGGTGGGGCGGTGGCCGTCGAGGCGGGCGTGCCGGGACAGCCACCAGCCGGTGTAGGAGCCCGCGGTGGTCACGGCGGCCCGGGTGTCGCGGTCGGACGCGAGCACGGCCAGCGCGCGCGGCCAGGCGTCGTCGTCGATCAGGTCCAGGTCGCGCACGGCCACCAGCCGGGCCGGTGGGGCGTCGAGGGTGGCCCACCAGCGGTCTTCGTCGTCGAGGTCGTGGTCGGGGCCCACCGGATCGTCCTCGACCACCAGCCCGAACCCGTCGAGCACGCCGACCGCCGTCCACACCGGACGGGGGAAACGCCGCGCCCAGGCCGGGTCCAGCACCCCGATCGGGGTGTCCGGCGCCAGCAGCGGGAGCAGCGCCGCGTCGGGCAGCATCAGCTCGTCGGCCCGGCCGGGGTAGCCGTCGGCGTCGGGCAGCGCCAGCGCGCCGAGCGCCGTGGAGGCGGTGCCGCGCGGCGCGTCCGACTCGGCGACCAGCGCCAGCACCGCGGTGGCCAGCGGGCCCGGGTCCAGCCCGGCGTCGGCGTCGTCCACCGAGCGCTCGACGGCCGCGGCCAGCGCGGGGTGCTCCAGCAGCACCGCCGGGTCGGCGGACTCGGCGCCGAGGCGGCCGAGCAGCGGATGCACGGCCGCGGCGTCGGCGATGTGCAGCCCGGGAAGCCCGAGCGCGGCCATCAGCGCGACCGGATCCGGGGCCGAGCCGCTGCCTCCGTCGGACGGGACCGGCAGCAACACGGTCGCCGGCCCGGCCACGGTGCGCCCGCCGGCCAGCGGCACCGGCAGCGCGCGCAGCTCGTCCAGCAGCCCGGGCACGGTCTCCGCGATCGGTTCCAGGGCCGCGTAGAGCGCCCGCCACCAGTCCGCAGGCTGCTCGACGCCGAGCAGCCGGGACACCAGCTCCGCGGCGCTCAGCCGGTGCACGCCGAGCGCCGTGAGCAGGGTGCTCAGCGGCACCGGGGCCGCCGCCGGAGGTCCGGTCGGCAGAGGCCCGACCGAAAGCGGCCCGAGCAGCCGGTCGAAACCGGCCGCGGCCAGCAGTGCCCCGAGCGCGGGCTCGGCACCGGGCAGGTCGAGCCACTCCGCACGGGCGGGCACCAGCTCGGTGCCGTCGGCGCCGGGCAACCAGGCCGCACCGCGCAGGGCGTCGAGCAGCACCTCGCGCAGCCGCCCGTCCAGCTCGGAGCGGGGGAATCCCGGGGCCGGCACCAGCACGGTGCGCCGCTGCGGCGGCAGCGTCCGCACGAGATCGAGGTACGCCCGGGCCGCGCCGGCCAGCACCTGCTCGGCGGCCGGTCCCATCCGGACGCGGCGGCGGTCCGGCTCCAGCGGCATGGTGGCGATCAGCCGGGCCGGCAGGCCGAGCCGCTCGGCGGTGGCCGTGGGCGCGTGCAGGACGTCCTCGGTGAGCGGGGCGGGCTCGCCCCGCTCGGTCAGCGGCAGCGCCCAGCAGACGGCCCAGTCACGGCGGGTGCGCTGCTCGGTGGCCTGCGTGTGGGCGTCGGTGGCGGCCAGCGCGCCGGCCAGCCGGACCAGCTGCCAAGGCCGCCCGTCGATCGTGACGGTGGCACCGGCGCCGGCGGGTGGCCCCTCGGTGCGCCGGATCGCCTCGCCCGCGACCTCGATCTCGACGAGTTCGGGCAGCACCAGCAGCAGGTCGGCGGCGGACCCGCGGGCCTGCGCGAGCAGGGCCGCGGCCTCGACCCCGGCGCGCAGCGGCAGCCGGACCTCGGTGTCGTAGCCGGCCGGCGGGCGATCGGCGATGGGCCAGGTCAGCCGCAGCACCGGGGGCTCGTCGCGGCGGTGCAGCTCGGCGGCCGGTCCGGGCAGCGCCTGCACCGCGGCCGCCGTGCGGGCCGCGGAGAACGCCACGCCACCGCCGGTCCCGACGACCTGCGGCGCGTCGGACACGGCCAGCACCGCGGTGAACCCGACGCCGAAGCGGCCGACCGAGGCGGCGTCGTCGCGCTTGGCCGAGGCCCGCAGCGACGCCAGCGCCGCCACCCCGGCGGCGGTCAGCGGGGCGCCGGTGTTGGCCACCCGCAGCTCGCGCACGCCCGTTTCACCGCCGACCAGCCGCACCCGGATCCGGCCGGCCACCCCGCCGGCCCGGGCGGCGTCCGCGGCGTTCTGGGCGAGCTCGACGAACCAGGCGTCCGCGTAGCCGTCGAGCCGCAGGTCCTCCTCGACGTTGGCGTCCTCGCGGAAGCGGGTCGGCGAGGACTCCCACGCCGCCAGCACCGCCGCCCGCAGCGCGGCCGTGTCGAACGGATCGGCTTCGGTCGCCGCCAGCTCAGGCACCGCCGGGTCCTAGACCTACTGACCCACCGGCTCCAGATCGACCCCGTCGTCGTAGACGAGCTCGGCCACCGCCACCGGCGACATCGGCTCGACCGTCACGTCGGAGTGCGCGCCGCAGCCGAACCCGACCGCCACCACGGACCCGTCGGCCGGGGTGAACTCGTTGCCGCAGACCCCGAACGCGGCCCGCAGCGAGCCGGCGATCGGGAGGAAGAAACCGCAGGTCCCGCACACGCCGGGGGCGGCGCGGGCCATGTCCGAGCCGGGTCCGTGCGCGCCCTCGTGCCAGCGCTGGGCCGCCGCCTCGCGGCCGTCGCGGGACAGCACCCTGGCCCGGCCGAGCCCGATCTCCACCGCGACCTCCTCGACGGCCGGATCGTCGGAGGCCAGGTAGCCGGGCACCAGCCGATCGTCGTCGTCGGTGGTCGGCAGCAGGTCGCCGACGCCGAGGTCGCCGGGGCGGACCCGGTGCTCCCACGGCACCCAGACCGGTGCGACCAGCGCGTCGGAGCTCGGCAGCAGCACCACCTCGTCCACCGTGATCGGGGTGTCGTCGCCGCCCCAGGACAGCGTGACCGACCAACGCCAACCCCGGTAGCCGCCCTGGAGGGCGGCGAAGTAGTGGGTGAGCGAATCGGGATCCTCGGCGACCGTGGCGAGGTGCTCGCCGACGGCCGTCGCGGCGGCCGACGCCCCGAGGTCCAGCGCGGCCGCCTCGACCGCAGCCGAGCGGGCCAGCTCCACGGCCGCCTCGAGCGGGCCGTCCGAACGCCGGTCGGACGGGTCGGGGTCGTTCGCGGTGGGGCTCACCGGTCGAATTGTGCCACCCTCACGCCCGTGACCCACGCCCGCGCGGTGCTCGGGGCGGCCGTGCTCGCGCTGGCCCTGCTGCCGACCGGATGCACCGCGGCGGCGCCGACGCCGGTGCCGGTGCCGGTGCCGGTGCCGACCCTGCGCCCCACGGTGCTGGCCGAGATCCCGCACGACCCGACCGCGTTCACCCAGGGCCTCGAGTTCGCCCCGGACGGCCGGCTCTACGAGGGCACCGGGATCGTCGGCCGGTCACAGCTGCGCGAGCTGGACCCGGTCACCGGAGCGGTCCTGCGCGCCGCGCCCACGCCGTCAGCGATCTTCGGCGAGGGGATCACCGTGGTCGGGGACCGGATCTGGCAGCTGAGCTGGCGCGACGGGGTCGCCCTGGAATGGGATCGCGGACCGCTGGTGGTGCTGCGCGAGGTCCGGTTCGACGGCGAGGGCTGGGGCCTGTGTGACGACGGCGGCCGGTTGCTGCGCAGCGACGGCAGCGACCTGCTGCACGTGCACGATCCGGTGAGCTTCGCCGAGACCGGATCCGTTGCCGTCACCCTCGACGGCGAACCGGTGACCCAGCTCAACGAGCTGGAGTGCGTCGACGGGCAGGTGTGGGCCAACGTCTGGCAGACCGACAGGATCCTGCGCATCGACCCGACCGACGGCCGGGTCACCGCGATCGTCGACGCGGCCGGCCTGCTCGATCCGACCCGGCGCGCCGGCGCCGACGTGCTCAACGGCATCGCCGCGACCGGCGACGGCGAGTTCCTGCTGACCGGCAAGCTGTGGCCGGCCGCGTTCCGGGTGCGCTTCGAGCCCTGACCGGCTCCCGACCGGCGCGCGCCAGCACCCGCGACCCGGACGGGTTCGGCCGGTCGCATCCGGTCACCGGTCGGATACGTCAGAATGGGTGGGTGGTCCGCTCCGAGTCGCCCCCACCCTGGCGCGGGCGGCGTGCCAAGCGGACCTGGGTCAGGGCCGATGGCGCCGGCGCTCCCCCGGGCCCCGTGACCGGCCCGGCCACCCTGCGCACCCCCGCCCCGCCGCACGACCCGGCGCCGCCGCGCGAACCGCACCACCCGGAGCCGGACCGCTACCAACCCCGGCGCCGCTACCCCTGGCACGACGACCCGTTCTACGACCCGGCCGCGCACCGCCGCCCGACCGCGCCCCCGCAGCCCCCGCAGCCCGCGCAACCGTCGACCGCCCCGCTGCGGGCCACCCAGTCGTCGAGAGCCCAGACCCCGGGAACCCAGACCTCGGGCATGCAACCCCCGGGAACGCAGACCTCGGGCACCCGGCCCCGCACCGACCCGGCCGCGCCCACCCCCGCCGACGAGCAGGCCACCACCCACACCGCCGGGGCCGGGATGCGGATGCCGCGCAAGCTCACCGTCACCCGGGTCGCCGCGCTGCGCAGCCGCCAGCTCACCGAGAACGGGATCCGCGCCTTCCACCGGGCAGCCAGCGCCGACGGCGCCGATCGATCCGGGCTCACCGCGCTCACCTACGCCACGATGATGACCTACGCGGTCGACGCCGCGGTCGCCGTCGCGCTGGCCAACACGCTGTTCTTCGCGGCCGCCACGGCCGAGAGCAAGACCAACGTCGCGCTCTACCTGGCGATCACGGTGGCGCCGTTCGCGCTGGTCGCGCCCGTGATCGGCCCGCTGCTCGACCGGCTGCAACGCGGCCGCCGGGCGGCACTGGCCGTCTCCTTCGCCGGCCGCGCCGCGCTGGCGGTGGTGATGGCGTTCCACTACGACACCTGGCTGCTCTACCCCGCCGCGCTGGGCATGCTCGTGCTGAGCAAGTCCTTCGTCGTGCTCAAGGCGGCGGTCACCCCCAGGGTGCTGCCCGCGGCGATCACGCTGGTCACGACGAACGCCCGGCTCACCACGTTCGGGCTGGTCGCCGGCGGGGTCTTCGGCGCGGGCGCGGCCGGGGTGGCGGCGCTGTGGGGATCACCCGGCGCGCTGCTGTACACCGCCGCGCTGGCCGCCGGCGGCACCGTGCTGTGCCTGCGCATCCCGCGCTGGGTCGAGTCCACGGCGGGCGAGGTGCCGGCGGCGCTGCGCAGCACCGCCCGCGGGAAGCGGCGCCCGATCACCCGGGGCGTGCTCATCCAGCTGTGGGGCAACGGGTCGATCCGGATCCTGACCGGCTTCCTGACCCTGTTCGTCGCGTTCGTGGTGAAGGCGCAGACCGAGGCCGACCCGCGGCGGCAGCTGATGCTGCTCGGCATCGTCGGCGCGGCCGCCGGGGTGGGTTCCTTCACCGGCAATGCGATCGGCGCGCGGCGCCGGTTCGGCCACCCCGACACCCTGGTGCTGGGCTGCATCGGTGCCGCCGTCGCGGTGGCGGTGCTGGCCGCGGTGCTGCCGGGCATCGCCACCGCGGCGGTGGTCGGGCTGGTCGGGGCCACCGCCAGCGCGTTGGCGAAGATCTGCCTGGACGCGGTGATCCAGCGCGACCTGCCCGAGGAGTCCCGCGCGTCGGCGTTCGGCCGCTCGGAGACCGTGCTCCAGCTGACCTGGGTGTTCGGCGGCGCGCTGGGCGTGCTGCTGCCCCACGACGGCTACTGGCTGGGCTTCACCGTCGTCGCCGCCGTGGTGGCGCTGGCCGGCATCCAGACCGCCCTGATCACCCGCGGCCGCACGCTGCTGCCGTTCCTGCCGCCGCGAGCCCCCCGCCCCGTCGACACGAAGGCCTGACCGCCGTTGCGCACCCATGATCGTGGCGCCGGTATTCGGGCCCACAACGGCGGCTTTCCGGTTCCACGATCATGAGTGGCCTCCCACCCGGCCACCGAGGGCGGCGCCGAGCTCCCGGTCCGTAGGGTGGGGCGGTGCGTCTGACCCCGGTCCTGGTGGCCGCACTGCTGGCCGCCGGTTGCGGTGCCGACGGCCCACCGCGGGTGACCTTCGGTGCCGGCACCGCCAGCGTGGTCGCGGGCCCGACGCAGTACTGCGACCTCGAGTTCACCGACTGCCGCAACGACGCGGCCGCCCCGGTGGCGCTGCGGGTGCCGCCGGGCACCCCGTTGCAGGTCGGCGTGCCGGACGAGATCTCCGAGACGCCCTGGCAGGTGGTGTTCACCTACCGCGACGCGGCCGGCGCCCAGGCCGACGGCCGCAGCAAGGTGTTCGGCCCGGGCGAACGCACGGACTATCCGCTACAGCTCCCCGGCCCGACCGACCGGCTGCTGACCGCGCAGGTGCAGCAGTACGGGCCGCCCCCGCAGGCGAACCCGGAGACCGGCGAGATCGAGTTCCCGATCCGCGCCAGCTGGGTCCTCACCGCTACCCCCTGAACGGCCCGCATCCGGGCGCAGGCTCAGGCGCCGTCGAGGTCGCGGGCCACCGCGCGCACCACCTCGGCCGCCAACTTGGCCGTGCGCCGGTCCGGGTAGCGGCCCCGGCGCAGGTCGGGCTGCACCTTGGAGTCCAGGAGCTTGATCATGTCCTCGATCAGGCTGTGCAGGTCGTCGGGATCACGGCGGTTGGCCTCCCGGGTGGACTCGACGACCGACGGCGGCGCATCCACCAGCCGCACCGACAGCGCCTGCGGTCCGCGCCGGCCCTCCGCCATCCCGAACTCGACGCGCTGCCCGGGCTTCAACGCCTCCACCCCGCTCGGCAACGCGGCCTTGCGGACGTAGACGTCCTCGCCGCCATCCATCGCGAGGAAGCCGAAGCCCTTCTCGGCGTCGTACCACTTGACCCTGCCGGTCGGCACCTTGCTCACCCGTTCCTCGATCGGCCACTGCGTCGCCCACCCTGCGGGCGGTTTCACGACGAACGTCCCGAGTCTTGGGGCCAGCCCGCCAAGCGACACCGGGACGTGTGCGCCAACACTAGACCGCGGCCGCTGCCTCGCGCAGCCACTTCCCTGGCGCCCCGCACCCGACTCGGGCTGCACGACACCGGCTCAGGCGTTGCGGACCGCCGCCGCCTCCCCCAGCTCCAGCAGGTCGACCGAGCGTTCCCGCATCTCCACCTTGCGGACCTTGCCGGTCACCGTCATCGGGAACTCCTCGACCACCAGCACGTAGCGCGGGATCTTGTAGTGCGCGAGCCGGCCGGCCGCGAACTCGCGCACCGCCTCGACGGTGAGCGGCTCGGCGCCGTCCCGCAGCTTGATCCACGCGCACAGCTCCTCCCCGTAGCGCTGGTCCGGCACGCCGATGACCTGCGCGTCCAGCACGTCGGGGTGGGTGTAGAGGAACTCCTCGATCTCCCGCGGGTAGATGTTCTCGCCGCCCCGGATGACCATGTCCTTGATCCGGCCGGTGATGTTCACGTAGCCGTCGGAGTCCATGATCCCGATGTCGCCGGTGTGCATCCAGCGGGCCCGGTCGATCGACTCGGCGCTCTTCTCCGGCTCGTTCCAGTAGCCCAGCATCACCGAGTAGCCCCGGGTGCACAGCTCACCCGGCTCGCCCCGGGGCAGCGTCAGCCCGGACTCGGGGTCGACGACCTTGACCTCGACGTGCGGGTGCACCCGCCCGACCGTGGAAACCCGCAGCTCCAGCGAGTCGTCGGCGCGGGTCTGGGTGGACACCGGCGAGGTCTCGGTCATGCCGTAGCAGATCGTCACCTCGGTCATGCCCATCCGGTCCACGACCTGCTTCATCACCTCCACCGGGCACGGCGAGCCGGCCATGATCCCGGTGCGCAGCGAGGACAGGTCGTAGGAGTCGAACTCCGGATCGTTGAGCTCGGCGATGAACATCGTCGGCACCCCGTAGAGCGAGGTGCACCGCTCCGACGCGACGGCGTGCAACGTGGCCTTCGGGTCGAAACCCGGGCCCGGAATGATCATCGTCGAGCCGTTGGTGGTGCAGCCCAGGTTGCCCATCACCATGCCGAAGCAGTGGTAGAAGGGCACCGGGATGCACACCCGGTCGGCGGGGGTGTAGCCGCACAGCCGGCCCACGAAGTAGCCGTTGTTGAGGATGTTGTGGTGGCTCAGGGTGGCGCCCTTGGGGAAGCCGGTGGTGCCCGAGGTGTACTGGATGTTGATCGGGTCGTCCGGGCTCAGCTCGGCCTGCAGCCGGGCCAGCACGGTGGGATCGCCGCCCTTCCCGGACGCGACCAACTCGTCCCAGTCCGAGGTGCCGATCAACACCACCTGGCGCAGCTGCGGGCATTTCGGCCGCACCTCGGTGATCATCGCGGCGTAGTCGGAGCTCTTGAACGCCGTCGCCGCAACCAGCACCGAGATCCCGGCCTGGTTGAGCACGAACTCCAGCTCGTGAGTGCGGTACGCCGGGTTGATGTTGACCAGGACGACGCCGATCTTGGCCGTGGCGAACTGCACGAGGGTCCACTCGGCCACGTTCGGCGCCCAGATCCCGACCCGATCACCCTTGCCCAGCCCGGCCGCGAGCAGCCCGTGCGCCACCGTCTCCACGTCGTCGCGCAGCTGCGCATAGGTCCAGCGCCGGCCGGTCTGCACCTCGACCATGGCTTCGGCGTCGGGTTGGGCGGCGACGGTGCGGTCCAGGTTGTCGCCGATGGTGTCGCCGAGCAGGGGAGTGTCGGAGACGCCGGAGGCGTAGGACGGCACGGCGGGAGCGGCTGCGATCACGGTGGCGGCCCTTCTTCTCTGTGGTACCCGCCACATCCTGCGACGATCACACGCTCCGGCGCCACCCTCCGGCGGAGTGGGTGTGGGCCCGCAGGGGAGGCGGAAATGGGTGCGACACGCCCGGATACCCTGGGTTGATGCATGACCCCCGTGTCCTGCTCGACCCCGCGACCGACGCCGTCCGCAAGCTGGCGCGGCGGGGATACGCCCTGGACACCACCGCCCTGGAGAAGCTGCTGTCGGCGCGCAACGCCGCGATCCAGCGCGGCGACGAGGCGCGTGCGGAGACCAAGCGGGTGGCCACTGCGGTGAAGGGCGCCGACGCCGACGCCCGGCCGGCCCTGGTGGCGCGGGCCCGCGAGCTCAAGGGCGTGGTGTCCGCCGCCGAGCAGGAGCACCGCGAGCTGGAGGCGGAGCTGACCGAGCTGCTGCTCGACATCCCCAACCTACCCAGCGACGACGCCCCCGACGGCGCCTCCGAGGACGACGCGGCGTTCGTGCGCAGCTGGCGCGAGCCGCACAGCTTCGATTTCCCGGCGCTCGACCACGTCGACCTGGGCGAGCGGCTGGGCATCCTGGACCTGGCCCGGGCGACCAAGCTCGCCGGCCCGCGGTTCGCGGTGCTGCGCGGGCGCGGCGCCGCCCTGGAGCGGGCCATCGCGCGGTACCTGCTCGACCTGCACACGGGGGCCCACGGCTACACCGAGTTCTCGGTCCCCACGCTGGTCACCCGGGCGACCATGACCGGCACCGGGCAGCTACCGAAGTTCGAGCAGGACCTGTTCAAGACCGGGGTGGCCGACCGGGAGCTGTTCCTCATCCCGACCGCCGAGGTGCCGCTGACCAGCCTGCACGCCCAGGAGACCCTCGCGCTGGAGGACCTCCCGCTGGCCTACACCGCGCACACCCCGTGCTTCCGTTCCGAAGCCGGCTCCTACGGGCGGGACACCCGCGGGCTGATCCGGATGCACGAGTTCTCCAAGGTGGAGCTGGTCCGGATCGTCGATCCGGACCGGTCCCGGGCCGAGCTGGAGATCATGGTCTCGCACGCCGAGGCCGCCCTGCAGGGCCTCGGGCTGGCCTACCGGGTGATCACGCTGGCCGCCGGGGACGCCAGCTTCTCCTCGACCTACACCTACGACATCGAGGTCTGGCTGCCGGCGCAGCAGCGCTACCGGGAGATCTCCTCGCTGTCGGACTGCAGCACCTTCCAGGCCCGCCGGGCGAGCATCCGAACCAAGGCCAAGGACGGCCGGCGTGGTTTCGCGGCCACGCTGAACGGCTCCGGGCTGCCGATCGGGCGCACCCTGGTAGCGATCCTGGAGCAGGGCCAGCAGCCCGACGGCTCGGTGCGGATCCCGGCGGCGCTGGTGCCCTACACCGGGTTCGACGCGCTGGCCCCCGCGTAAGTGGCGGG
This sequence comes from uncultured Actinomycetota bacterium, assembly GCA_963730945.1. Classification (GTDB taxonomy): domain Bacteria; phylum Actinomycetota; class Actinomycetes; order Mycobacteriales; family Pseudonocardiaceae; genus Pseudonocardia. Next base: position 201,620 of record CAVSTV010000018.1, on the reverse strand, counting down.
CGCGGACAAGGAGGAACACCAGCGCCGGGACCAGGAGGGATCCAAGGGTGACGTCGTCGAAACCACGGCGGACACCGCGGAGTTGATCGACGACTCCAGGTCGCTGTGCAACAGCCCCAACTGCGACGGCCCGCACTGCGACGGCTGCGGCGGCTCGGGGTGCGGCTGCGACCTGCTGCTGTTCGTCCGGCTGTCGACGCTGCTGCTGGCGGTGGCCGCGGTGCTGCCCGAGATCGGAACCGGCCGCACCGTGCGCGCCCTGATCCGCGGCTACCAGCGTGGGCTCAGCCGCTTCACCCCGATTTGCCCGTCGACCCCCAGCTGCAGCGCCTACGCCCTGCTCGCCGTCGAAACCCTCGGTCCGCGGCGCGGATTGGCCGCCGCCGCGCGCCGGATCGGCGGCTGCCGGTAACGGTGCCGGCAACGCCGGGATCCGGCCGGCCGGTGGGCGTCGTCCGAGGGCGAACTCGATGGCCGGGCCCGGCCGGTGTGGGTAGCGTCGAGAGCGGATTCCTCGTTCAGCTGCCCGCGCGGTGCCTGCGCGGGGGCCACGGCGACAACGAGGAGTTCGTGATGACCGGCCACGCCGATCTGAAACCGGAGCCGGCGCCGCTCCCGTCCGATGCCCGGTCGGCGCCCCCGGCCGGGGCCTCGCTGGCCATCTGGCTACTGGTCGGCTCGGCGTTCGTCATGATCCTCAACGAGACGATCATGAGCGTCGCGTTGCCGGCCCTGGTCGCCGACCTCGACGTCAGCATCGGCACCGCACAGTGGCTGACCAGTGGATTCCTGCTGACGATGGCCGTGATCATCCCGATCACCGGTTTCCTGTTGCAGCGCTTCTCGCCGCGCCGGGTGTATCTGGCCTCGATGTCGCTGTTCAGCGCGGGCACCCTGATCGCCGCGCTGGCACCCGGCTTCGGAATGCTGATGGCCGGCCGGATCGTGCAGGCCATCGGCACCGCCGTGATGTTGCCGCTGCTGATGACCTCGGTGATCAGGCTGGTGCCGGTGGCTCGCCGGGGCGCGATGATGGGCCGGATCACGGTCGTCATCGCGGTGGCGCCGGCGATCGGCCCGACCATGTCCGGGGTGATTTTGGCCACCCTGGGTTGGCGCTGGATGTTCTGGATCGTGCTGCCCATCGCGCTGATCTCGCTGGCTGCGGGCGCCCGCTGGCTGCGCGTCGAATCCGAGGCCCGCAAGCTGTCCCTCGACGTGCCGTCGGTGTTGCTGTCGGCGCTCGCGTTCGGCGGGCTGGTGTTCGGGCTGAGCCTCGTCGGCGAGGCCGCCCGCGGTGACACATCGGTCTCGCCGTGGCTGCCGACCGCGATCGGGGCGCTGACGCTGGCCGCGTTCGTGGCCCGCCAGCTGCGCCTGCAGGGCGCCGGCCGGGCGCTGCTCGACCTGCGGCCGCTGGCCCACCGCCCGTTCGCGATCTCGGTCGTGCTCATCGTGCTCGGCATGATGTCGCTGTTCGGGGTGCTGATCCTGCTGCCGCTCTACCTGCAGGAGGTGCTGCGGGTCAGCCCGTTCGTGACCGGTCTCGCGGTGCTGCCCGGCGGGCTGGTGATGGGCCTGCTCGGGCCGGTCGTCGGCCGGCTCTACGACCGCATCGGCGCCCGGCCGCTGATCATCCCCGGGGCGCTGGTGCTGGCCGGTGCGCTCTGGGTGTTCAGCACGCTCGGCACGTCCTCGCCGCTGTGGGAGATCGTCGCGCTGCACGTGGTGCTGGTCATCGGGCTGTCGCTGATGTTCACCCCGCTGATGACCGACGCGCTCGGGCAGCTGCCCGCCGATCTCGACTCGCACGGCAGCGCGATCATGGCCACGCTGCAGCAGGTGGCCGGGGCCGCGGGCACCGCGCTGTTCATCACCGTGATGACCCTGGCCTCGGCGAACCCGGCAGGCGGCACCGACGTCGCCGGGGCCAGGGCCGCGTTCCTCGCCGCGGCGATCATCGCGACGATCGCGCTGCCGCTGACCCTGCTGGTGGGCCGCAAGGTGACCGCCGCCACCGCCCGGACCCACTGAGCGGCTCCGACGCTCACCGCGAGCGCGCTCAGCGCAGCGGCGCGAGCACCTCCACGTCGATGGCACCGGCCGCCGGCGCCAGCAGGCCCAGCAGCGCCGCGCCCTCGACCCGCAGCTCGTCGCGCGCCGCCGCCGGCAGCGTGTCGAACGGGGTGACGATCAGCCGGGCCTCGTCGGCCGTCAGCGGTGGCGGTCCGGACGGGCCGGGGGTGACGACCCGCCAGATCCCGGCGATCATGCCGTCGACGGTGACGAAGTGCGGCCGCGGGTCGGCGGCCAGCACCCGATCCCAGAACCCGCTGGGTGTGATGCGGGCGCGGTCGGCGTGCGCGAGGAACGCGTTGTCGAACTGCGGCAGGAACCGCACCGGGGCCGGCGTGTCCGGATCGGGAAGGGGCGTGTCGGGCAGGTCGTAGAGCACCCGTCCGCGCTCGTCGCGGTAGCTGACCAGCTCCCCCCGCAGCGGCGCGAACAGCTCCGCGACCTTGGTCAGCCGCGACCAGGTGCCGAAGTCTGCCGTGCTCGCGGGCCCGAAAGCGGCCAGGTAGCGGCGGACCAGCACGGCCGGATCGAGGGCCGTCGTCGGCCGCCCGAGCCAGCGCTCCAGCGTCGTCCAGGTGGGGCGCAGGGTCGTCCCCCACACGCCGCGCGGGGTGATCTGCACCAGCGGCAGCAGGAAGCGGATCACGTTGCTCAACGCGGCGGCGTCGACGTCGGGCCAGCGCTCGGCCGCCAGATCGCGCAGCTCCGGACCGGTGCCCGACCGGTCGCCGAACCACGCCGTCGCGACCGTGATCACCTCGTCGAGGTCGACCGCGTCGAGAGCCCGGCGATGAGCGGCGTTGGACCGCATGCCCCGTACCAGCACGTCGTGCACCAGTGGCCGCAGCGCCAACGCATCCTCGGCGGTGACCAGGTGGATGGTCGCCCGCATCAACCCCATCCGCAGCAGCTCCCGTTCCTGCAGCAGCCCCCCGAGCTCGTGCGGATCGAAGGCCTGCAGCCGGCTCCAGAGCGCCACGTAGGGATCCACCGGCTCCTGGGCCTGCAGCCCCACCAGGTGCCGCACCGCAGTGGCCGCGTCCCGCGGTACGCGCGCCAGCAGCCACTGCCGCTGCAGCAGCGCCCGGTTGAGCGCTCGGTCGCTGAGCACCTCGTCCATCGGCGCATCCTGGCAGCGCCGGAACGGGCCGCGGAAATCCGGTTCCGCTCGCCGCCGGGGAGCGGGCACGCTTCGATCCGTGTTCGACGTCCCGATCACCGCCTGGCCCGAGCTCAGCGACTGGTTCGCCCCGGAACGTCCGGGGCCGCTGGTCCATCAGCACCTGGTCCGCACCGGGTTCGGTCGCTGCCGGGTGGACCGCCGTCACGATCCGCGGATCGTGCTGGCCCAGGTCTCGGACAACTACGCGCTGCGCGGCGACCCGGACCGGCTGCACCCCGCGGACCTCGATGACGTCGTCGGGCTGGTCGAGGCGCCGCCGCGCTGGCGGCCGGCCCTGCAGGCGCTGGACCCCGGGGTCGACGAATGGCCGCGGCTGATCGCCGTGCTCCCGCCCGCGGCCGCGCCGCACACCCGCGCGCGCGACGACGTGCGCCGGCTCGGCCCCGCCGATGCGCCGGCATTGTCCGGCTACGACCCGGACGGCGCCTGGATCATGACGACCTGGGGCGGCCCGGACGGGCTGGCCACCGCCGGGGTCGCCCACGGCGCGTTCGTGGACGGCCGGCTGGTGTCGGTCGCGGTGCCGTTCCACCTCGGCGCCGCGCACGCGGACATCGGCGTGGTCACCGAGGCGGCCCACCGCGGCCACGGCCGGTCCACGGCCTGCGCGGCTCGTGTCATCGCCGATCTGCGCGCCGCGGGCGTGATCCCGACCTGGACGACCTCACCGGACAACGCGGCCAGCCTGGCGGTGGCGGCCCGGCTGGGCTTCGTCCGGCATCGGGAGGATGTGCTCTACACCGTTCGGATGCCGATCCCGACTGCATAACGGCATGCCGGCCGTGGCCGGAGAACAGTTGACCAAGGAATTGCGCGCTACTAGTTTCGCGCCATTCCCCGGCTTGGCCAGGAGGTGCTCGTGCCGTCCGACGTACGAGCCGTCCCGGCGATCTCGCTGCGCGGGCTGCGCAAGGAGTTCCCCGGCGGCGTGCTCGCCGTCGCCGATCTCGACCTGGACATCGCCGAGGGCGAGTTCGTGACGCTGCTCGGCCCGTCGGGGTCGGGCAAGACCACGGTGCTGCGGTTGATCGCCGGCTTCGAGCAGCCGAGCGCGGGCACGGTGGCACTGCGCGGACGCGACGTCACCACCGTCGCCCCGTTCGACCGCGATGTGCACACCGTGTTCCAGGACTACGCGCTGTTCCCGCACCTGTCGGTGCTGCGCAACGTCGAGTACCCGCTGCGGATCGCCGGGGTCGGCCGCGCCGAACGCCGGCAGCGGGCGCTCGAGGCGCTGGGCACGGTGCGGCTGGAAGCGATGGCCGAGCGGGCCCCGACGGCGCTGTCGGGCGGGCAGCGGCAGCGGGTGGCGCTGGCCAGGGCGCTGGTCGACCGGCCGGCGGTGCTGCTGCTCGACGAGCCGCTCGGTGCGCTGGACCTCAAGCTGCGCGAGCAGATGCAGATCGAGCTCAAGCAGATCCAGCGGGCGTCCGGGATCACGTTCGTGCTGGTCACCCACGATCAGGACGAGGCGCTGACGCTGGCCGACCGGGTCGTGGTGTTCGACCAGGGCCGCGTCGAGCAGGCCGGGCCCGCGCACGAGGTCTACGAGCGACCGGCGACGGCGTTCGTGGCCGGCTTCGTCGGCACGTCCAACGTGCTCGGCCCCGACCTGGTCGGCCCCGACCTGTCCGACAGCAATGCGACCGGCCACGACGGCAGCTGGAGCGTGCGCCCCGAGAAGATCACCATCGAGCCGGTCGGCGGCCCCGGACCCGATGGTGCCCGGACCGCCGTCGGCGTCGTCGACGAGCTGGTCTACACCGGCCCGACCACGCGCTGCGTGGTGGCGCTCGACGGCGGCGGCCAGCTGTCGGTCCTGCTGCTCAACGGCGCTGCCGCGCTGACCGCGCCCGAGCGCGGGCAGCAGGTCCAGCTGTCCTGGTGGCAGGAACACGAGATCCGCTTGCACGACCCAGCCGGCGGCACGGTGCCGCAGGCCCGGCGCGACGAAGGAGATCCGATATGAGAACTCGGGCAGCGGCGCGGTCCGCCGCGCTGGTGGGGGCGGTCGGCCTGGTGCTCGCCGCGTGCGGCGGCGGGGGCGGCGAAGGGGGTGGTGGCGGTGGGGCCAGTGCCGAGCAGCCCGCGCCGCCGGCCGCGCAGGCCTACCAGGGCCCGGTCGGGGCCGGCGAGGGCAAGCTCTCGGTGCTCGCCTGGCCCGGCTACGCCGAGGACGGCTCGACCAGCCCCGACGCCAACTGGGTGGGCCCGTTCGAGCAGGCCACCGGCTGCCAGGTGGACGTGAAGACGTTCGCCACCTCCGCCGAGGCCGTGCAGCTGTTCTCCACCGGCGAGTACGACGTGGTGTCCGCCTCCGGGGACGCCTCGCTGCGGCTGGTCTACGGCGACCGCGTGCAGCCGGTGAACAACGAGCTGGTGCCGAACTACGCGGACCTGTTCGCGGATCTCAAGGACAAGCCGTGGAACACGGTGGCCGGCCAGAACTACGGCGTGCCGCACGGTCGCGGGGCGAACCTGCTGCTCTACAACCTGGCCAGCTACCCGACGCCGCCGACCTCGTGGGCGGGCATGTGGGACCCGAACTCGCCGGCCAAGGGCAAGATCAGCCCGTACGACGACGCGATCTACATCGCCGACGCCGCCGTCTACCTGATGGCCAAGCAGCCCGACCTGAAGATCACCAACCCGTACGCGCTGGACCAGACCCAGTTCGACGCCGCGATCGCGCTGCTGGAGCAGCAGAAGCCGCTGGTCGCCGAGTACTGGGCCGACGTGGTCAAGCAGGGTCAGGGCCTGGCCTCCGGCGCGGTCACCGAGTCCCAGGGCTGGCAGCTGACGGCGAACCTGGCCAACACCGACGCGACGACGGTGGGCACCACCAAGCCCGCCGAGGGCGCCACCGGCTGGTCGGACACCTGGATGGTCCGCAAGGACACCCCGAACATCAACTGCGCCTACCTGTGGCTGAACCACGTGGTGTCGCCCGAGGTGAACGCGCAGATCGCGGAGTTCTTCGGGGAGGCCCCGGCCAACCCCAAGTCCTGCGCGCTGACCAAGAACAAGGACCACTGCACGCAGTACCACGCCGAGGAGACCGATTTCTGGAACAACGTCTACTACTGGACGACCCCGGTGGAGAACTGCGTCGACGGTCGCACCGACGTCAAGTGCGTCGGCTACGACGAGTGGGTGCGGGCCTGGAGCCAGCTCCGCAGCAGCTGATCTCCGTTTCCACCCACCCGACCGGAACGACGGCACTTTCGAACGCTAGGTGCGTGCGAACGTGCCGTTCGCGCCACGGACCGCGGGCTCGGGAGCCATCGCCGGAAAGGACGGGCGCATGACCGCCAGCACGACGCGCCGGGTGCAGGCCGTGCTGCACCGGCGCCCCGGGCTGCGGTTGACCGGGCTGCTCGCCCCGGCGCTGGTCTGGTTGGGGCTGTTCTACCTGGTGCCGTTGCTGTTCCTGCTGGCCACGGCGTTCTTCGACACCGACAGCTTCACCGGCCGGATCACCTACGAGCTCTCGGCCGACAACGTCGTCGACGTGCTGAGCACGCCGGCCTACCTGTTCACCGCGCTGCGCACGGTCGGGCGTCGCGGTCGGCGTGACAGTGCTCTGCGTGCTGCTCGCGGTGCCGCTGGCGACGTACATGGCGCTGGTCGCGCGGCCCCGGGCCCGGCCGGTGCTGGTGGCGCTGGTGCTCACCCCGCTGTGGGCGTCCTACCTGGTCAAGGTGTACGCCTGGCGGATCCTGCTGGCCCCGGAGGGCCCGCTCGGGTCGTTGGGTCCCGGCTACGGCTGGGTCGCGGTGGTGCTCACCCTGACCTACCTCTGGCTGCCCTACATGGTGTTGCCGATCTACGCCGGGATCGACGGCATGCGCGGCTCGTTCCTGGAGGCCGCCGCCGACCTGGGCGCGCGGCCGTGGACGACGTTCCGCACCGTGGTGATCGCCGATGCTGGCGCCCGCCATCGCGGCCGGATCGGTGTTCACGTTCTCGCTGTCGCTGGGCGACTACATCACCGTGCAGCTGGTCGGCGGCACCAACCAGATGCTGGGCAACCTGGTGTACACCAACTTCTCCACCGACCTGCCGTTCGCGGCGGCGGTGGCGCTGCTGCCGCTGCTGGTGATGGCCGCCTACCTGCTGACCATCCGGCGCACCGGCGCCCTGGCCCGGCTGTGATGGGGCTCGACTGTGAGGGGCCCGGCTGTGAGGTAACCGACCGTGATCCTCTCCCCGACCGCCCGCTGGGCGCTGCGCGCGGCCGCGGCCGGCGTGCTCACGTTCATCTACGCGCCGCTGCTGCTGGTGCTGCTCAACTCCTTCAGCGCCAGCGCCACGTTCGCCTGGCCGCCGCCGGGGTTCACGCTGCGCTGGTGGCAGGCCGCCGCCTCCAACGAGGGGGTGCGGGCCGCGGTCGTCACCTCGGTGCAGGTCGCGCTGGCGGCGACCGCGATCGCCGTCGTGCTCGGCACGCTGGCCTCGATGGCGCTGGTGCGCTACGAGTTCTTCGGCCGGGAGGCGGTGTCGCTGCTGGTGCTGCTGCCGATCGCGCTGCCCGGCATCGTCACCGGCATCGCGCTGAACACGCTGTTCACCCAGGCGCTGGGCGGGCTGACGTTCTTCACCCTGGTCGCCGGGCACGCCACGTTCTGCATCGTGATCGTGGTCAACAACGCCTCGGCCCGGCTGCGCCGGATGTCCGCCACCACCGGAGGAGGCCTCGACCGACCTCGGCGCCACCCCGTGGACGACGTGGCGCCTGGTCACCTTCCCGGCCCTGCGCGGTGCCCTGCTCGGCGGCGCCCTGCTCGCCTTCGCGCTGAGCTTCGACGAGATCATCGTGACCACGTTCACCGCCGGCCCTGGCCTGCAGACCCTGCCGCTGTGGATCTTCCAGAACCTGTTCCGCCCCAACCAGTCCCCGATCGTCAACGTCGCCGCGGTGGTGCTGGTGCTGATCTCGGTACTCCCGGTGTACCTGGCCAACCGGCTCTCCGGCGACTCGGCGGGCGCGGCCACGAAGTAGCGCAGCACTACCCGAAGCTGGCCTTGGGCACCCCCATGCCCGGGTCGACCTGGTGCGGGCCGTTCTTGCCGGGCCGGACGTCGAAGTCGAAGATCTCGGTCGGGATGTACACCGTGGAGCAGGAGTTCGGGATGTCCACGACGCCGGAGAGCCGGCCCTCGATCGGCGCCGCGCCGAGGATCATGTACGCCTGGATGTCGGAGTAGCCGAACTTGGTCAGGTAGTCGATCGCGTGCAGGCAGGCCCGCTGGTAGGACAGGTGCGAGTCGAGGTAGCGCTGCTCGCCGTCCAGGGTCACCGAGGTGCCGGAGAACGCCAGCCACTCGCTGTACTGCGGGTCCGTCCGGCCCGGCATGAAGATCGCGTTCTCGGAGACGCCGTAGGTCTCCATCCCACCCTTGATCAGGTCGACGTGCAGGTCCATGAACCCGCCCATCTCGATCGCGCCGCAGAAGGTGATCTCGCCGTCGCCCTGCGAGAAGTGCAGGTCGCCCATGGACAGCTTGGCGCCGTCGACGAACACCGGGTAGAAGACCCGCGTCCCCTTCGTCAGGTTCTTGATGTCCTGGTTGCCGCCGTTCTCCCGCGGCGGCGCGGTCCGCGCGGCCTCGGCGGCGGCGCGGGTGAAGTCTTCGCCGGTCAGGCTGCCCAGGATGGCCGAGTCCGGCAGTGGCGGCAGGGCCAGCGGCGGCACCCGGTTCGGGTCGGTGTCGATCAGCGCCTGCTCGCGGGCGTTCCACTTCGCCAGCAGCGCGGCCGAGGGCGCGGTGCCCATCAGGCCGGGGTGCACGATGCCGGTGAACGAGACGCTCGGCACGTGCCGCGAGGTGGCCACCCCGCCCCGGAAGTCCCAGATCACCTTGTAGGCGTCGGGGAACTGCTCGGTCAGGAACCCGCCGCCGTTCTCGGTGGCGAACACCCCGGTGTAGCCCCAGCCCTGCCCGGCCAGCGGCCCCGAGTCCTCCTGCGGGATCGGCCCGACGTCGAGGATGTCGACGATCAGCAGGTCGCCGGGCTGCGCGCCCTCGACCGCGATCGGCCCGGACAGCACGTGCACACCCGGCAGCGGGGCGTTCAGGATGTCGTCGGCCGAGTCGTCGTTGACGATCGCGCCGTCGAACCACTCGCGGCAGTGCACCCGGAAGGAGTCGCCCGGCTTCACGTGCACCTGGGCCGGGATGTCCGGATGCCACCGGTTGTGCCCGACGATCTGCTGGTCGGTGAACTTCTTGCTGGAATCGAGGGGGAACACGAGTTCCGGCATCGGCAGTTCGCTCCTTGGTGGACGGACGGGCTCGAGCTCTCGGACGGGTCGCGGTCAGGCCGGCCGGCGCGCATGCGGGAGCGGGCCGACCCCGCTCGGGTCACGGTGTGGGCAGCCGGCGCAGCGCCGGATGGGGCGGTGCGGCCGGGGTGCGACGCCCACCCGCCGGCAGCCTGGACACGACCGCGGGCGTTTCGGCGCGGCCCGCGTGCGGTCGATGGCGGCCATGATCCCGCGCGGGGCGAGGCCGAGCATCGGCGGCGAGTAGACCCGGGCCATCTCCGCGCCGCAGGTTCCACACGGCCGGGTCGAGGTGGCCGTGCCGATGGGCAGCCGGACGTCGACGGTGCCGTGACCGGCGCATCGATACTGGTAGGTCGACACGGGCAACCCCTCTCCGGCGGGCCAACGAACCGGGAGTCTCGTCAGGTCCCGGGTCCGCCGTCAAGAGCACCTCATTCCCCGGCCGGATCCGTTCCCGGCCACCCCGGGAAGGACGGCGCCGCCCGGGAACCGGCCGGGTGCACGCCCACCTCGGTGGCCTTCACCGCGAACCACAGCTCGGCTCCCGGTTCCACGCCGAGATCGGCCACGGCGGCCGGGGTGACGTCCGCGGCCAGGCCGTCGGCCCACGTCGGCCCGCCGGCCCGGGCCGCCGCCCGCAACCGGACCACATCGCCGCGCGGCTCGATCGCCGCCAGCCGGACGGGCAACACGTTGCGCGGGCTGCCGTGCGGCTCGTCGACGAACACCGCCACCGCCGATGGTGGGAACACCGCCACCGCGGACTCCTCGTCGGCCACCTCGGCGCCACGACCGAACACCCGCTGCCCGTCGGCCGTGCGCACACCACCGGCACATCCCACGCCGGCCACCAGGTTGAGCCCCGCGATGCGGGCGGTGAACGGGCTGCGCGGACGCGCCAGCACCTCCCGGGTCGGGCCCTGCTCGACCACCCGACCCGCGGTCAGCACCAGCACCCGGTCGGCCAGCACCAGCGCGTCCAACGCCACATGGGTGACCAGCACCGCGGTCTGTTCGGTACTTCGGATCACCCGGCGCAGCAGCGTGCGCATGGCCGGGGTCGCGTCGACGTCCAGCGCCGCCAGCGGCTCGTCGAGCAGCAGCAGACCGGGCTCGGGCGCGAGCGCCCTGGCCAGCGCGACGCGTTGCTGCTGGCCACCCGAGAGCTGCGCGGGGCGCCGCTCGGCCAGCTCGGCCGCGTCCACGGCCAGCAGCAGCGAGCGCGCCCGCGCCTCGGCATCGCGTCGGGCCACGCCGTGGGCCTGCGGTCCGAAGGCGACGTTGCGCAGGGCGGTCAGGTGCGGGAACAGCAGTGCCTGCTGGGCGAGCAGGCCGACCCCACGGCGGTGCGGCGGGATGTGCACGCCGTCGCCGGTGACCAGCCGGTCCCCGATCCGGACGTAGCCGTCGTCGGGGCGCAGCAGCCCGGCGAGCACACCGAGCAGGGTCGATTTCCCGGCACCGTTGGGTCCGAGCACGGCCAGCACCTCGCCAGGGCGGGCAGCGAGGGTCACGTCCAGGGTGAACGAGCCGCGCGTCACCACCACCCGGGCGTCCAGACCCGGGCTCATCCGGAGTCCTCCAGGGTGCGCGGGCGGGCGACCGCGATCACCGCGACGGCCACCACGACCAGCAGCACCGACAGCGCCACGGCTGCGTCCACATCGGACTCACGCTCCAGGTACACCAGCAGCGGCAGCGTCCTGGTGGTGCCCTGCAGGCTGCCCGCGAACGCGATCGTGGCGCCGAACTCCCCCATGCAGCGCGCGAAGGCCAGCACCGAGCCCGACAGCAGCCCGGGCAGCACCAGCGGCACCGTGACCCGGCGGAACGCCAGCCCCGGCGAAGCGCCGAGCGTGGCGGCCACCGCCTCGTAGCGCTGCCCGGCCACCCGCAGCGAACCCTCCAGGCTGACCACCAGGAAGGGCAGCGCCACGAACGTCTGGGCCAGCACGACGGCCGCGGTGGTGAACGGGATCGTGATCCCGAACCACAGGTCGAGACCGCGCCCGAGCAACCCGGTGCGCCCGAGCAGGAACAGCAGCGCCAGCCCACCCACCACCGGCGGCAGCACGAGCGGCAGCAGCACCACCGAGCGCAGCAGCGGCAGCCCGCGCAGCCGACCGCGGGCCAGCACCACGGCCAGCGGCCCGCCGAACAGGATGCACAGCAGCGTCGAGATCCCGGCGGTCTGCAGCGACAGCCGCAGTGCGTCCAGCGCGGATTCCGAGAGCAGCAGCTCCGGCATCCGCGCCCAGTCGGCCCGGATGGCCAGGCCGAGGACCGGCAGCGCGATCAGCGCGAAGGCCACCGCCGCCGGCAGCCAGAGCAGCCGCGGAAAGCCGACGCCCGAGCGCTGGTCGCTCGGGCGTCGACCGGTGGTTCGCGGCTGGGGAACCACCGTCACTGCTTGGTCACGGTGCGGCGAAACCGGCCGCCTGCAAGGTCTTCTGGCCGATCTCCCCGGTCACCAGCTGCTGGAACTTGGCGGCCAGCTCGGGCTGCGGCGCATCGCTGGTCACGACGATCGGGTAGTTCGTGGTGGCCTGCTCGGCCTCCGGGAAGGTGACCCCCTGCACCGCGCTGCCGGCGGACGCGACGTCGGTCACGTAGACCAGGCCGGCGTCGGCGTCACCGGAGGTGACCTTGCCCAGCGTCGACTTGACGTCGGGCTCCTCGCTCACCGGGGTCAGCGTCACCCCGGTGGCCTGTTCGATCTTCTCCGCCGCCGCGCCGCAGGGCACCTGGGGTGCGCAGACCACGACCTTGAGGTCGGGCTTGGCCAGGTCGGCGAAGGTCGTGATGGCCTTCGGGTTGCCCGGGGCGGTGGCGATCTGCAGCACGTTCTTCGCGAAGATCACCGGCTCGCCCGCCGCGACGCCGCCGTCGGTCACCGTCCTCATGGTGGCGTCACTGGCCGCGGCGAACACGTCGGCCGGCGCCCCGTTGACGATCTGCTGGGCCAGGTCGGACGAGCCGGCGAAGTTGAACTTGACCGTCACCCCCGGGTTGTCGGTCTCGAACTGCTTGCCGAGCGCGGTGAAGGTCTCGTTGAGCGAGGCCGCGGCGAACACGGTCAGCTCCTCGGGCTCCGGCTCCGGGGGAGCGGCCGGTGGGGCGGACCCGCCGCCACATCCGGTGAGCAGCAACGCCAACCCGACCGCAGCGGCCGCTAGAGCACGCATCCTCACGAGGTCCCTCCCGGGGTTTCCACGACCACGTTCGTCGACTTGATCACCGCGACCGCCAGCACGCCGGGCTCCAGCCCGAGCTCCCGGACCGCCTCGCTGGACATCAGCGAGACCACCCGGTGCGGCCCGCACTGCATCTCGACCTGGGCCATCACCGTGTCGGCGAGCACCGAGGTGACCAGCCCGACCATCCGGTTGCGCGCCGAGCGCCGCACGTCGGAGGGGTCGGGGGCGGCGTTGGCGTGGTCGCGGGCGAAGGCGGCGAGCGCGGCCCCGTCGATGACCTTGCGGTTGGAGGCGTCGGGCTGGACCGGCAACGTCCCGGCGTCGACCCAACGACGCACGGTGTCGTCGCTGACCCCGAGCAACCGAGCGGCGTCGGCGATCCTGAACTGCGGCACAACACGGATCCTAGGTCCGCGCCTGCGATTTCAACCAGCCGACCCCGCCGCGGCTTCGCCGCCACGGCCGACCTATCCGAACGAACGGCACTTTCGCTCGCACCTAGCGTGCGAAAGTGCCGTTCGTTCCGCTGCGGGGCCGGTGCGATGGGGCAGGTGCGGTGGCGGGCGGGAGGTTTCGCCGCGGTTGCGGAAGCGGTGCGCGCGACCGGCGTTCGGCCTGCTGGGAGGCCCGTTGAAGATCGCCGAAGACGGTTACGCTGGAGTCGTGACGGCATCCGAGCTCGGCCTTCCGGCGGTCCGCAGGGCCGCCCCCCGAGATCCGGTCCGTCCCGCCGACCCGCGGTTGGTCGACTCCTTCGGTCGGGTGGCGACGGACCTGCGCATCTCGCTGACCGACCGCTGCAACCTGCGCTGCTCGTACTGCATGCCGGCCGAGGGGTTGGACTGGATGCCCCGCGACGAGCAGCTCACCGACGACGAGCTCATCCGGCTGATCGGCATCGCGGTGCACCAGCTCGGCATCCAGGAGCTGCGCTTCACCGGCGGTGAACCGCTGCTGCGCCGCGGCCTGGAGGGCGTGATCGCCGCCTCCGCCGCGCTTCAGCCACGCCCGGACATCTCGCTGACCACCAACGGGATCGGGCTGGCCCGCCGCGCCGAGGCGCTGGCCGCGGCCGGCGTCAACCGGCTGAACGTCTCGATGGACACCCTGCGCCAGGACCGGTTCGCCACCATCACCCGCCGCGACCGGCTGTCCGACGTGCTGGCCGGGATGACTGCCGCCCGGGAAGCCGGCCTGGAGCCAATCAAGATCAACACTGTGCTGCTGCGCGGCCTCAACGACGACGAGGCGGTGCCGCTGCTCCGGTTCGCCGTCGAGCACGGCTACGAGCTGCGGTTCATCGAGCAGATGCCGCTCGACGCCCAGCACGGCTGGCAGCGCACCGAGATGGTGACCGCGGGCGAGATACTGGCGTCGCTGCGGGAGGGTTTCGCGTTGACCCCCGATCCGACCGAGCGCGGCGGCGCGCCGGCCGAGCGCTGGCTGGTCGACGGCGGACCGGCCGTGGTCGGCGTGATCGCCTCGGTGACCCGCCCGTTCTGCGGGGCGTGTGACCGTACCCGGCTGACCGCCGACGGCCAGGTCCGCTCGTGCCTGTTCGCGCGCACCGAGACCGACCTGCGCGCGATGCTGCGCGGCGGCTGCACCGACGCCGAGATCGCCGACACCTGGCGGAACGCGATGTGGGGCAAGCTCGCCGGGCACGGCATCGACGACCCCGGCTTCCTGCAGCCGGACCGCCCGATGAGCGCGATCGGGGGCTGAGCCACGATGTCGCGGGTGCAGACCCTGACCACGGTCACCATCCGGTACTTCGCCGCGGCGCGCGCGGCCGCCGGCGTCGAGTCCGAGCGGCTCGACGTGCCCGCCGGCGCCACGGTCGCGGACGTGCTGACCGCGATCCGCGCCCGGCACAGCCCCGAGCTGGCCCGCGTGCTGGACCGCTGCTCCTTCCTGCTCGACGAGGTGGCGGTGCGGGACCGGGCGGCACCGCTGCGCGCGGGCGCCACCGTCGACGTGCTGCCCCCGTTCGCCGGCGGCTGAATCCACCGGCCCGCTCCGACGTCTCAGCCGCCTCACACAGCACGGATTACGTCATCGCCGTCGAGCCAGCTCGCGATAGCTCGGCAGGTCCCGGTGGGGCGTGCGCACGGTGTGCGCGGCCAGCACCGCGTGCGCGACGGCCCGGGATACCACGTTGGCCGCAGCGGCCTGCAGCTCGACCAGCTCGGCCAGCTCGGGGGCGGGGCGGGCGGCGGTGGACAGGCCGAACACGGTGTCGCCGTCCATCGCGGTGTGCACCGGGGACAGCGCTCTGGCCAGCCCGTCGTGACCCATCCCGGCCAGCCGCGCGCACCCCGCCTTGTCCAGGGTGACGTCGGTGACCAGCACCGCGAGGGTGGTCGCCGTCCCGACGGCCGGCGGCGCCGGCGCGGCCGCGGCCCGCAGTGCGGCCAGCCCGGCCGCGCTCACCCGCTTCTGGTCGAACTCCCCGGCCAGCCCCAACCGGACCCCGTACAGCTCACCGGTCGCCGGATCGACGGCCGACCCGACGGCGTTCACCGCCACCAGCGCCGCCACCACCGCACCGCCGTCGAGCACCGCGCTCGCCGTCCCGATCCCGCCCTTCAACCCGCCGACCACCGCGCCCGTGCCCGCTCCGATCACGCCCTGCTCGAGTGGCCCGTCGTGCGCGGTATCGACGGCGGCGGCACCGGTGGCGGCGTCCGGTCGGACCCGGAAGTCACCGCCGCGACCGAGGTCGAACAGGACCGCGGCCGGCACGATCGGCACCACCCCGCCGGGCACCGGGAACCCGACGCCGGCCGCTTCCAGCCGGGCCATCACCCCGTCGACGGCGGCCAGGCCGTAGGCGCTGCCGCCGGTGAGCACGATCGCGTGCACCCGCTGCACGGTGTTGCGCGGATCGAGCAGGTCGGTCTCCCGGGTGCCGGGGGCCGCGCCCCGCACGTCGACGCCGCCGACGGCGCCACCGGGCGGCATCAGGACCACGGTGGTGCCGGTGAGCGATCCCGGACCGGGCGGTGCGGCGGCGTGCCCGACCCGCAGGCCGGCGACGTCGGTCAGGGCGTTATGCGGGCCGGGCTCCATGGGAGACATCCTGGCCGTCCGCATGTGCGCGTCCCGGTCCCGGGTGGGTCGGTTCCGGCCCGGGTAGCCGTGCGACAGGGCGCTGGGACTCGCGGGGTTCCCGCGTTCCGCGGAACGCGCTCGACCACGCACCGATTCGAGCCCAGGTCCGATCACCAGCGTTCCGCGGAACGCACGCTCCCAGATGGCAGAAGCGGACAGGCGGGAGATGGCGTCCTGAGAACCCCGACCGAATCCCGCCGGACCGTGGCGGCTCGGAGCGGGCAGGCTGGCCCCGAGGAGGTGGACCATGTCGGATGCGCTGATCCCGCGCGAGCGCCGGCTGCTCGCGCCCGGCGCGGTCCACGTCCCGGACTGGCTCGACCTCGATCCGCAACGGATGCTGGTGCGGGCCTGCCGGGAGTGGGCGGCACAGGGCCCCGGCATCCGCGCCGCCGCGCTGCCGAACGGGGCCCGGATGTCGGTGCGCACCGTCTGCCTCGGCTGGCACTGGTACCCCTACCGCTACTCCCGCACCCGCGACGACCAGGACGGTTCGCCGGTCACCCCGTTCCCCGACTGGCTGGGCGAGCTGGCCCGCAGCGCGCTGGCCGACGCCTACCGGGATCCGCAGCGCGCTCGCGACTACCGCCCGGACATCGCGCTGATCAACCACTACGACCAGGACGCCCGGATGGGCCAGCACCGCGACAGCGACGAGGACGTGCTGGAACCGGTCGTCTCGCTGAGCATCGGCGCACCGTGCCTGTTCCGGTTGGGCAACACCGAGAACCGCGGCCGCCCGTGGACCGACGTCGAGCTGTATTCGGGCGATCTGGTGGTGTTCGGCGACGCCAGCAGGCTGGCCTACCACGGGGTGCCGAAGCTGCTGCCGGCGCTCGACGTCCCGGACACCGGGCTGACCGGCGGCCGGCTCAACATCACGCTCCGGGTCTCCGGGCGGGCTGCAACCGGAACGCCCACGCCGGGGTTCTGACCGGCATGAACAGCACCAGCATCACGACGATCGCCACGCCGGTCGGCCCGCTGACCCTGATGGCTTCGACCGCGGGCCTGACCCGCTGCACGTTCCGCAGCGTCGCCGCGGGACCGGGCGAACCCGACCCGGCCGCCACCGCGTGGCTCGAGCTCGCCCGTCACGAGATGGAGGCCTACTTCGCCGGCGAGCTGCACGAGTTCACCGTGGCGCTGGACCTGTCCCGGGTCGGGCAACCACACCGCCGGATCCTGGACGCGCTGTCGCGCGTCCCGTACGGCACGACGACGACGTACGGCCGGCTCGCCGACCAGCTCGGACTCGTTGCAGACGGCGCCCGGCAGGTGGGCGGCGCGATGGCCCGCAACCCGATCCTCGTCGTCGTCCCGTGCCACCGGGTGCTCGGCGCGGGCGGCCGGCTCACCGGATACGCCGGCGGCCTGCCCACGAAGCAGCGGTTGCTCGACCTCGAGGCCCGGTTCGCCGGCCACCGGCTGACGCTGGCCTGGTGACGAGATCGGCAGCCGCCGCACAGACCTCGGCTGGTGACGCCCCGCGTCCGTTGATCGGTGCGTGGCGCGCGCTCACGGCGATCACCAACCGGAGGAACGGGCGGCGACGTCGACACCGCCCACCACCCGCCCGCTGCCGCCCGGCCCCGACCAGCAACTCCGAATGGCGCCCCCCGCACCACGGTCCCGTGCCCCGCAGCGAACGGCACTCTCGTCCAAGCCCGTTGGACGAGAGTGCCGTTCGTTCGAGCCGAACCCGGCGGCGGCGCCGAAGCCCGACGTGCGGGTCAGCCGCGCAACCGCCGGATCAGCAGGATGATCAGCACCAGCAGCAGGGTGCCGCCGGCCACCGGGACCAGCCGCTTGAGCACCGGCGCCCCGGCCGTGTCGAGCAGATCCATCGCCTCGATCTCGCTGCGGATCGGGCCCGATTGCTTCGCCGGCGGCGGCACCGTCGACGAGGGGGTGGACGAGAGCGCGGGTCCGGTGGCCGTCGCGGTGGCGGTGCCGCCGGCCACGGCGGCGCCGTTGGTGCTCCCGGCGCCGGCCTCGGCCGCGCTGCTGCTGCCGCCGGACACCGATGCGGCGGTCGCGGGCGCAGCCTCCGCGGAAGCGGCGTCCGCGGGAGCGGCATCCTCCTGGGGCGCCAACTTGCGACCCACACAGCTCGCGAACTGATCGATGATCTTGGCCGCCACATCGGAGATCACTCCCCGACCGAACTGCGCCGGCCGGCCGGTGATCGTCATGTCGGTGATCATGGTGACCGCGGTCTTGTCCGGGCCGTCGGCGACCATGGTGCCGGTCACGGTGGCGTTCGCGGTGCCGTTGCCGCGGGAGTCCCGGCCGGAGGCCTCGATCACCACCCGGTGCGCCGCGTCGTCACGCTGAACGTAGGTGCCCTTGCCCTTGTAGGTCAGCGAGATCGGGCCCAGCTTGACCTTCACGGTGCCCTGGAAGGAATCGCCCTCGTACTCGGTCAGGGTCGCGCCCGGGAAGCACGGCGCGATGCTCTGCGGGGTGTTCAGCGCCTCCCACGCCTTCTCGATCGGGGCCTCGATGGTGAACGTGTTCTCCAACTGCATGCGATCTCCTCCAGCAAGAGCGTCGGACATGGCGGACGCCCGCCCACGGTGGCCGAGGGCGGGCGTCCGGACGTGCATCAGCAGGCGACGGTACCGACGCGCGGCTCGCTAACCCACCGCGGTGAGCACCGCACGACCGGTGAGCACCCTGGCCAGGTGCTCACGGTAGTCCGCGGCCGCGTCGGCGTCACTCGGAGCGGCGGTGCCCTCGGTCGCGTGTTCGGCCGCCGCGCGGACGGCCTCCGCGGTGGGCGGCTGCCCGACCAACGCCTGCTCCACCGCAGTGGCCCGGATCGGCGTGGTGCCCATGTTGGTCAGCCCGACCCGGGCCTCGGCGATGGTGCCACCCTCGACCCGGATCGCGGCCGCGACCGCGCACATCGACCAGGCCTGCGCGGTGCGGTTGAACTTCTCGTAGTGACTGCCCCATCCCGTGTAGCGCGGGAACCGGATCTCGGTGAGGATCTCGTCCTCGCCGATCGCGGTGGTGAAGTAGTCGGTGAAGAACTCGGCCGCCGGCACCGTGCGGGTACCGGATGCGCCGGCGATCACCATCTCGGCCTCCAGCGCGAGCGCCGTGGCGCCCAGGTCACCCGCCGGGTCGGCGTGCGCCAGCGCGCCGCCGAGGGTGCCGCGGTGGCGTACCTGGTTGTCGGCCACCGTCTCGGTGGCCTGCGCCAGCAAGGTCACGTGCTGCTTGATCAGGTCATCGCGGATGATGTCGTAGTACGACGTCATCGCCCCGACCGCGATCCGGTCGCCATCCTCGCGGATGCCGCGCAGCTCGGCGATGCCCCCCAGGTCGATGAGGACCGAAGGCGCGGCCAGCCGCAGCCGCAGCACCGGGATCAGGCTCTGCCCGCCGGCGAGGATCTTGGCGTCCTCACCGCCCTGCCGGAGCGCCTCGACCGCAGCCTCGATGGAGGCCGGCTTGACGTAGTCGAACTTGGCCGGGATCAATTGACTTCCTCCTGCTGCGGGTTGTTCGGGTCGATCGAGCCCAGCCCGGCGCCCGGGTGGTGGGTGTCGATCGGGGTCTCCTGGGTGTCGTGACCCTTGGCCTCCTGGATGGCCCGCCACACCCGTTGCGAGGTGGTCGGCATCTCCACGTTGGTCACACCGAGGTGGCGCAGCGCGTCGATCACCGCATTGACGATGGCCGGCGTCGAGGCGATGGTGCCGGCCTCGCCGACCCCCTTGACCCCCAACGGGTTCGACGTGGCCGGCGTGCTCACCGTGGACGCGTCGAAGCTGGGCAGATCGGCCGCCGAGGGCAGCGTGTAGTCGACGAAGGTGCCGTTGACCAGGGTGCCCTGCTCGTCGTAGTTGGCCTCCTCGAACAGGGCCTGCGCGATGCCCTGGGCGAGCCCGCCGTGCACCTGCCCCTCGACGATCAGCGGGTTGATCACTACCCCGACGTCGTCCACGCACACGTACTTGCGCAGGTGCACGCGCCCGGTCTCGGTGTCGACCTCGATCGCCGCGAGGTGGGTGCCGTGCGGGTAGGAGAAGTTCGTCGGGTCGAACACCGCGTCGGAGTCGAGCGAGGGCTCCATGTCCTCCGGGTAGTCGTGCGCCATGAACGCGGCGAACGCCAGCTCCTGGATGGCCTTGCCCTTGTCGGTGCCGCGCACGGTGAACTGGCCCGCGTTGAACTCGATGTCGCTCTCGGACGCCTCCAGCAGGTGCGCCGCCAGCTTGGTGGCCTTGGCGATCACCTTCTGCGCCGCGTTGACGATCGCGATCCCGCCCACCACCAGCGACCGGGACCCGTAGGTGTCCAGCCCCTTCGGCGAGACCTGGGTGTCACCGTGCAGGATCTCCACGTCCTCGAAAGGCACCCCGAGCTGGTCGGCGACGATCTGGCTGAACGCCGTCTCGTGGCCCTGCCCGTGCCCGGACGCCCCGGTGATCACCTCGACCTTGCCGGTGGCCAGCATCCGGATGCCGGCGGCCTCCCAGCCACCGGCCCCGTAGGCCAGCGAGCCGAGCAGCCGCGACGGCGCGATCCCGCACATCTCGGTGAACGTCGAGATGCCGATGCCCAGCTGCACCGGATCGCCCGACTCGCGACGCTGCTGCTGCTCGCGGCGCAGCCCGTCGTAGTCGAAGCGCGCCATGGCCTCGTCGGTGGCCTGCTCGTAGTTGCCGGTGTCGTAGGTGAGCCCGACGACGGTGGTGAACGGGAACTCCTCGTGGGTGATCCAGTTCTGCTTGCGCAGCTCCATCGGGTCACGATCGAGTTCGACGGCCAGCTCGTCCATGATCCGTTCGATGGCGAACGTGGCCTCCGGCCGGCCGGCTCCACGGTAGGCGTCGGTCAGCGTCTTGGTGGTGAACACGTTGGTGCAGCTGAACTTCAGTGCCGGGATCTTGTAGATCGCGTTGTACATGAAGGCGCCGAGGATCGGCACCCCCGGCCCGACCAGCCCGAGGTAGGCGCCCATGTCGGCGAGCAGGTGCACGTCCAGCCCGGTGACCGTGCCGTCGCGCTTGGCGGTGATCGTGATGTCCTGGATCTGGTCGCGGCCGTGGTGCGCGGCCAGCAGCGACTCCGAGCGGGTCTCGGTCCACTTCACCGGCTTGCCGAGCTTCTGCGCGACGGTGACGCAGAGCATCTCCTCGGGCAGCACACCGATCTTGCCGCCGAAGCCGCCGCCGACGTCGGGGGCGATGACCCGCAGCTTGGCCTCCGGCACGCCGAGCGTCACGGTGGTCATGGTGCGCAGGATGTGCGGCACCTGGGTGGCGGCGTAGATCGTGATCTGCTCGCCGGTCGGGTCCACCACGCAGGAACGCGGCTCCATGAACGCCGGGATCAGCCGTTGCTGGCGGAACCGGCGCTTGACCACGACCGAGTCGGGGTCGGCCTCGGCCGCGGCGATCGCCGCACCGATGTCGTCGCCGGTGCCGGCCGCGCCGGAGTCGAACACCCAGGTGGCGTTCTCGTTGGTGCCCAGGTCCGGGTGCACCAGGGTGGCACCCTCGGCGAGCGCGGCCTCCATGTCCAGCACCGGTTCGAGCTCGTCGTAGTCGATCTCGACGAGGTCGGCGGCGTCGCGGGCCTCGGCGGCGCTGCGGGCCAGCACCACGGCCACGCCCTCGCCGGCGAAGTGCACGGTGGTGGTGGCCAGCAGCGGGCGCTGCGGGGACTTCATGTCCGGCGTGATCGGCCAGGCACACGGCAGGCCGACGGCTTCGACCCCGAGATCGGCGGCGGTGTAGACGCCGATCACGCCGGGCGCGGCCGCGGCGGCCGAGGAGTCGATGCCGGTGATCGTCGCGTGCGCGCTGGTCGACCGGACGACGTGCATGTGCACGGTGCCGGGCGGGGTGATGGCGTCGGTGTAGCGGGTGCGGCCGGTGATCAGCCGCGCGTCCTCCTTGCGGACGCGGGCCTTGCCGATCTCGAGTGTGGTGGGTTCAGCGGTCGTGGTCATCTAGTTGCCCCCTCCGGCCACGGGCACCCGGGCGTCGGTGTCGGCCGTGGCGCCCGGCTTCATCTTCTGGGCCGCGCCCTGCACCGCGCGCACGATGTTCTGGTAGCCGGTGCACCGGCACAGGTTGCCCTCGATGCCCTCGCGCACCGCGTGCTCGTCGGGGTCGGGGTTGTCGCCGAGCAGGTCGATGGCCTGCATGATCATCCCTGGGGTGCAGTACCCGCATTGCAGGGCGTGGTGCTCGTTGAACGCCTCCTGCATCGGGTGCAGTTTGCCGTCGCGGGCGACGCCTTCGATCGTGGTGACCTCGCCGCCGTCGGCCTGCACGGCCAACACCGAACACGATTTCACGCTCTGCCCGTTGAGGTGGACGGTGCATGCGCCGCAGTTGCTGGTGTCGCAGCCGACGAGGGTGCCGGTCTTTCCAAGACGTTCTCTCAGGTAGTACACCAACAGCATGCGGGGTTCGACGTCGTCGGCGTAGTTCACGCCGTCGACGGTGACCCGGACCTGTGCCATGACTTATCTCCTAGACGGCGACGTCGGTATCGAGCTGCCACCCGGCCCAGTACGAGGGCGGACGACGGCTCCGGGGTACACCGGGGCGGACGCGGTCGTGCTCCGGCGCCGCCACTGGTGTTGTGGCGACCACCACATCTCACCGCCGATCATCGGATGCTGCAAGGAAGCCGACCCTCGCGCGCAAGGGTGGGTCGGGGGCCACGATCGGGGATCGCCGCGGCAATGTTCTGTCGAATCCGCCTCCGCGGCGACGATCGGCTTCTCGGTCCGCACCAGCGGACTGCAGCCTCGATAGCATTCAGTCGTTCGGACTAATCCTGACGGAGGGTGCGTCCGGCGGATTCCGTAGCGGGACCGGTCGCGGTTGGGCCGACCGGACGCAACGGCTCCCAGCTGCGATGCCGCCACGCGCCCCACCACAGGCCGGCCCCGTAGGCCAGGTCGTCGAGCCGGTGCGCGACCAGGTGGGTGATCGGGTTCGGCCGGACCCGGGGGTCCCGATCGCGGTGGCGCCACCAGTCCACGACGCCCTCGACCAGGGCGATCGTCAGTACCGTGCGCCGCACCCGCGGAAAGACCACGCTCGCGGCCAGCGACACCGGCCAGTAGTGGCGGTCAACCGCATCCGCGGCCTGGGCCAGCGCACCCACGGTGCCGAGCGCGATCAGCTGCGCCGCGGTGCGCCGGGGCCGGCGCACCCGCAGCTTCGCGGCCAGCCGCAACGCCGCCACCGCGCCGATCAGCAGCGCGGGCGGCACGGCCGCGCGGCGCCGGGTGAGCAGCAGCGCCACGATCGCCGCGGACGTCGGGGAGAGCACCATCGGCGGCACCGCGCCGCGATGGCGCAGCGCCAGCGGGGCCGCGCCGGTGCCGTAGTAGGCCTTGCGCAGCCACCACGCGCGCACCGAGGTGCGGTGATCGTGGGCGACCCGCGCGGCCGGGGCGTAGCGCAGCCGCCAGCCCGCGGCGTGCATCCGCAACACGAGGTCGACGTCCTCGGCCACGTGCAGGCGCTCGTCGAAGCCGGTACCGGCCGCGTCCCGGCGCACGACCAGCGCGGCGCTGGGGACGTAGGCCACCCGGGAACGCGGCACGACCAGCGCCGGGTCCGGCCCGAGATCGAGCGACGAGCGCACCGCCTCGTAACGGCCCAGCCAGCCGGTGATCGGCGGCAACGCGACGATCCGCGGCGCGGCCAGGCCGACGGCCGGATCGGCGAACGCGGCCAGCAGCGGGTCGAGCCAGCCCGGCTCGGGCACCACGTCGGAGTCGAGGAAGGCCACCAGCTCCGTGCTCGCGGTGGCCAGCCCGGCGTTGCGCGCGGCGGCCGGACCGCGGGATTCGCGGTGCCGAACGACCCGCGCCCCCGCCGCCTCCGCGGTCGCCCTGATCGCCGCCGGATCCGCCGAGCCGTCGTCGACGACGACGCGGGCGCCGATCCCGGCGGGCAGCGCTGCCAGCAGCCGGGCCAACCCGGCCACCCGGTCCCTGACCGGGACGACGACCGTGACGTCGGCCGGGCCAGGTGCCGTCGCGGACGGCGCCTCGACCGGGTGCGCGATGCCGGCGTCGAGCAGCCGGCGGGCCAGCCGCTGCGACGTCGAGCCGTTCACCGTCAGGCCGTCGCCGCTGAGCAGTGCGGCCGCGGCCGGGGCCAGGTACAGCAGCCGCGGCGGGGCGCCTCCGAGCAGCACGGATCCGCCGTCGAGCACCCGAGCGCGGCGGTCCAGCGCGACCCGCATCCCGGCCGGCAGGGTGGCGTCCACCGGGCCCCGCCCGGCCGAGCTGGGCGGCTCGCCGGCGGCCCACGGTCCAGCCTCGATCACCGCTCCCCGTCTCCGAACCGTTGATCCTTTGTCACACCGATGAACCCTTTACCGGTCGCATACGTCTCAATGAACGTATGCCGTGGATGAACCGAACGACCGTCGACCCGGCCTACCCGAGACGACAGAGGTGAAATCCGCAGATGACCTATCCCGATGGCCCCGGCGGGCCGCCGCCCTCGGGGCGGCAGCCGCACGATGCACAGCCTCCGTACTCCCCGTCTCCGTATCAACAGTCCCCGTACCACCAGTCGCCGTATCCGCCGTCGGCCTACCCGCATCCGCAGGCGCCCTACTCGCAGCCCGGCAACGCCCAGGCTGCGTACCCCCAGCAGCCCAACCCACAGCAGCATCCCTACCCGCAGCCCGACCCGTGGTCCGGCCCGGGCCAGACCTCGGTCTTGGGTCCACCTCCGGGCGGGCGGCCCGGCGGCGGCCGGCCACCAGGGCGCGGACCGTCGACCGGCGTGATCGTGGCTCTGGTCGTGGCCGGCGTGGTGTTCCTCGGGCTCATCGGTGGCGGCATCGCGCTGATCGCCAACCGCGACACCGCACCGACCGACCAGGCGGCTCCGCTGGACCCCGGCTCCCCGACGACGCTTCCGGAGAGCCCGCTTCTCGACCCACCCACCGGCGGCGCGGTCACGGTCGCGATGCCGCGCGTCATCGACGGCCATACGCAGATCGACAACCGCTACGCGAAGCAGCTCGTCGACGGTCTGCGCAAGCAGTTGGAGTCCAACCCGGCCGGCACCGGTGACGCCGTGGTCGGCATCTTCGGGGAGACCACCGACCCGCTGCCCGCCTTCCTGGTCGCCGCCACCACCACCGACCAGGACCCCGAGCTGATCCTGACCGGGGTGGCAGCCGGCATGCAGCAGTCGGCGGGTACCACCCAGCTCGACTTCGTGGACAAGCCGGCCGGGCCGCTCGGCGGCTCCATGCGCTGCGCCGAGAGCACTCAACAGTTCACCGCGTGCATCTGGGGCACCGAAGGCGCCTTCGGCATCAACATCGTCTACGGGGAGGGTGTGACGAAGGCGGCGGCCACGACGGTCCGGGTGCGCCAGGCGGTGGAAATCCACAGCTGACACCGAGCGAGACCCGGCTCGAGGCACCGCGGGAGTGGCACGCTCGCCAGGTGACCGATCCCGACCTGGACTCGGACCGGCCCGGCCGGCGCACGCTCGCCGACGTGTTCCCCGCGCTGCTGCACGCGCTCGGCGAACCGGGCCCCGACTTCGGCATCGCGCCGGTGCGCGCCGCGGCGCTGCTGCTGATCGACGGCCTGGGCTCGCGGCTGCTGGACCGGCACGCGGCCGACGCACCGTTCCTGACGTCGCTGCCCGACGCCGGGCCGCTGCGCACCGGTTTCCCGTCGAGCACCTCGATCAGCTTGGCCTCGCTGGGCACCGGCCTGCCGCCGGGCGCGCACGGCATGGTCGGGATCAGCTTCCGGGCCGGACCCGGCGAGCTGCTGGACAGCCTGCACTGGACGACCCTCGGCCCGGGCCGCCAGGCCGACCTGCGGGAACGCTTCCCGCCCGAGGCGATGCAGGCGCAGCCGACCGTGTTCGAGCGGGCCGCCGCGGCCGGCATCGAGGTGCGGGTCGTCTCGCAGCAGATCTTCGCCGGCTCCGGGCTGACCCGGGCGGCGCTGCGCGGCGGCACGTTCCGCGGAACGCGCGCGCTCGGCGACCTCGCCGCGGAGATCATCGACGCGGTCACCGGACCGGGCCGGCGGCTCTGCTACGGCTACCACGCCGACCTGGACTCGATCGGGCACCGGCACGGGCCGGGTTCGCGGGCCTGGCGGCTGCAGCTGGCCCAGATCGACCGGCTGGCCTCGCTGATCGCCGAGGCGCTGCCCTCCGGGGCGGTGCTGGCGATCACCGGCGATCACGGCATGGTGCACGCCGACCGGATCTACGACGCGGACACCGACGAGAACCTGCAACGGGGAGTGGCGCTGCTCGGCGGTGACTCCCGGGCCCGGCACGTCTACGTCACGCCCGGGGCGACCGCCGACGTGCTGGCCGGCTGGCGTTCGACGCTCGGCGCGGACGCGTGGGTGGTGTCGGGCGAGCAGGCGATCGACGAGGGCTGGTTCGGGCCGGTCGGGGAGCACGTGCGGGACCGGATCGGCGACGTGGTGGTAGCCGCCCGCGGCACCGCCGCCGTGGTCCGCTCGATCGCCGAGCCGTTCATCGCCAAAATGCCTGGTCAGCACGGTTCGCTGTCGAAGGACGAGCAGCTGGTGCCGCTGCTGCTGGCCGGCACCGAATGATGAGTGGGTTCACGCCATACATTGCCCGGTATCTATGTGAGCAGAACACACTTTCACGAGCCCGATAAGTCCGTACCGTGACGCGACAACAGCCCATCGTTGACGTCATGGGAGACCCGATGACCGCGTCCAAACCCGCACCGCCCAGCTCCATCGTCAAGGTGGTGGCGGCCAGCATGGCCGGCACCACCGTCGAGTGGTACGACTTCTTCCTCTACGGGGTGGCCGCCGCGGTGGTCTTCCCGGCCGTGTTCTTCCCGGCCTCGGATCCGGCCGTCGGCACCCTGCTCGCGCTGGCCACCTTCGCCATCGGGTTCATCGCCCGGCCGATCGGCGGGCTCGTCTTCGGCCACTACGGCGACAAGATCGGCCGCAAGAAGCTGTTGGTCCTGAGCCTGGTGCTGATGGGTGCGGCAACGTTCGCCATCGGCCTGCTGCCCGGCTACGCCACCATCGGACTGGCCGCGCCGCTGCTGCTGGTGCTGCTGCGCCTGATCCAGGGCTTCGCGCTGGGCGGCGAGTGGGGCGGCGCGGTGCTGATCGTCTCCGAGCATGGCGACCCGGCGCGTCGCGGGTACTGGGCCAGCTGGCCGCAGGCCGGGGTCCCGGTCGGGCAGCTGCTGGCCAACGGCCTGCTGGCAATGCTCGCCCTGTTCCAGCCGGAGGAGACGTTCCTGTCCTGGGGCTGGCGGATCCCGTTCCTGCTCTCCGCGGTGCTGGTCGGCATCGGGCTCTACATCCGGCTCGCGGTCGAGGAGTCGCCGGTGTTCAAGGCCGCGCAGCAGGAGGCCGAGCGCAAGGCCGCGGCCGGCGAGCGCGAGACCATGCCGATCATCGACGTCTTCCGCCGCTACCCGCGTGAGGTGCTCACCGCGATGGGCGCCCGGTTCGCCGAGAACGTCTCCTACTACATCTTCACCATCGTCGTGGTCACCTACCTGACCAAGAGCGAGGAGCACAAGCTGTCCAGCTCGTTCGTGCTCAACGCGGTGCTGATCGGGGCGGCCTTCCACCTGATCACGATCCCGATCTGGGGCGCGCTGTCGGACCGCTTCGGCCGCAAGCCGATCTACCTGCTGGGCGCGGTCGGGGTCGGGGTGTGGGCGTTCGCGTTCATCTACCTGATCGACACCGAGAACTTCGGGCTCACCGTGCTCGCGATCATCGGCGGGCTGCTGTTCCACGGCGCCATGTACGGGCCGCAGGCGGCCTTCCTGTCCGAGCTGTTCGGCACCAAGGTGCGCTACTCGGGCGTCTCGATCGGCTACCAGCTGGCCTCGATCTTCGCCGGCGGGCTGGCCCCGATCATCGGTGTCTGGCTCTACACCCAGTACGGCGGCTACGCCGTGGCCGGCTACGTGGCGGTGTCCGCGCTGGTCAGCGTGCTGGCCGTGGCGACGTACACCGAGACCAGCCGGCGCGACCTGGCCGCCGACCACGCCGTGGCCCTCCCGGCCGAGCGCTGAGGACCAGGGCACCCGGGACCGTGCGCCTCGATCCTGCCCCCGCCGAACCCGACGGTGGCAGGATCGCTCGGGTGCCGGAGACCGCGCTCGAGCTGCTCCGCCTGCTCGCCCAGGACGCGCCGGCCGACCGGATCGAGCAGCAGGCTGCCGCGCTGGTGGCGGCCGACCCGTCGACCGCGACCGTGGCCCGCGAGCTGGCGCTGCGGGTGCGCGCCGGCATCGACGCCCACCAGCGCCGCGAGGCCGAGCTGTCGGCGCTGGTCGACATCGCGCGCGAGCTCACCTCCCGCTCCGATCCCGGCGGCGTGCTGGACGCGATCGTGCGCCGGGCCCGCACCCTGCTCGGCACCGACGTCGCCTACCTGACGCTGAGCGACCCGGAGCGCGGCGACACGTTCATGCGGGCCACCGCGGGCTCGGTCTCGGCCCGGTTCCAGACCCTGCGGCTGCCCACCGGGGCCGGGCTCGGCGGGCTGGTGGCCCAGACGCGGCGTCCCTACTGGACCGCGGACTACCCGGCCGACGAGCGGTTCCGGCACACCACCGACATCGACACCGCGGTCGGTGAGGAGGGGCTGGTCGCGATCTGCGGCACCCCGCTGCTGGTGGAGGGCCGGTTCGTCGGGGTGCTGTTCGCCTCCAACCGCGGCAGGCGCCCGTTCCGCCGCGACGAGGTGGCGCTGCTGGGGTCGCTGGCCACGCTGGCCGCGGTGTCGCTGGTGCAGACCCAGCGGGCCACCGAGACCGCCACCGCGCTCGCCGCGCTGTCCTCGGCGCACACCGCCATCCAGCAGGCGGCGGCCGCGCACGACCGGTTCGTGACCGTGGTGCTGGGCGGCGGCGGGGTCGACGACATCGCCGCCACCCTGGGTGAGCTGCTCGGCTGCTGGGTGGCCGTGCTGGACGCGGACGAGCAGCGGCTGGCCACGCACGGGGCGGCGCCGCCGAACGGGCGGCCCACGGGATCGGACTCGCTGGCCGATCACCCTGCGGTGCGCCGCACGGCCGCGACCGGGCGGCTCGTCGGCGCGGACGGCACCTGGGCGGTGGCCGTGACGGCGGCCGGGCAGCGGCTCGGCACGCTCGTGCTGGGTGGGCTGGCCGAGCTCGACGACGGGCAGGGCCGCACCGTCGAGCGGGCGGCCATGGTGACCGCGCTGGTGCTGCTGTTCACGCTGCGGGCCGCCGAGGCGGACCAGCGGGTCCGGACCGACCTGCTGGCCGACCTGCTCGCGTTCGACCGGGACCAGGACGGCGACCGGATCGGCGATCGACCCGGTGACCGTGCCGGCGACCGGCTCGGCGACCAGGACCCGTCGGTGGCCGACCCGGCCGCGGAGGCGTCGCTGGTCGAGCGCGGTCGGCTGCTCGGGCTCCGCCTGCAGGCCCCGCACGTCCTGGTGGTGTGCCGCACCGGCCCGATCCGACCGCGCGGGCTGCTGCTCGCCGCGGCCTCCGCCGGGACCGGGCGGGGGCTGGCCGGGATGCACGGCGGCGCCGTGGTGGGGCTGGTGCCGGGCAGCGACCCGGCGGCGGTGGCCGCATCCCTGGCCCGCCCCGACGCGGACGACGACGGCCCGGTGACGGTCGGTGCGGTGGGCCCGGTGCTGCCGGCGCGGGGACTGCGGGCCGCCCACACCGAGGCGGGCCGGGTGGCGTCGGCGCTGCTCACGCTGGGTATGCGCGGGCGCGGCGGCACGGTGGACGAGCTGGGCTTCGCCGGGCTGGTGGCCGGCGACGCCGCCGACGTCAGCGGCTACCTGCACCGGGTACTCGGCCCGGTGCTCGCCTACGACGAGCGCCGCGGCTCCGACCTGGCCGGCACGTTGGAGATCTACTTCGGGTGCGGCGCCAGCCCGCGCCGGGCGGCCGGGCAGCTGCACGTGCACCCGAACACGGTCGCGCAGCGGCTGGAGCGGGTGTCCGGGCTGCTCGGGGCGGGCTGGCAGCAGCCGGATCGGGCACTGGAGATCCAGTTGGCGCTGCGGCTGCGGCGCCTGCGCCGACCGTGAGCGCTGGTTACTCCGATGGGTGGATAGCCCACCCGCCCAACCTGGCTGCATCGATGGGCCATCCGTCCACGGGCACCCCGCCCCGGGCTCAGGGCGGCGGGCCGGTGCTGCCCCGGACGACCAGCTCGGTGGGCAGCACGACGTGCACGATCTCCGCCTCTCGACCCAGGCGCCGCCCCTCCAGGGCCTCGATCAGAGCCGCCGCGGCGGCCCGCCCCTTCTCGACCGCATCCTGGCGGACCGTGGTCAGCGGCGGATCGGTGCGCAGCGCGAGCGGGCTGTCGTCGAAGCCGACGATCGACAGCTCACCCGGCACGTCCAGCCCGGCGGCGCGGGCGGCGCGCAGCGCGCCGGCGGCCATCGCGTCCGAGAAGCACAGCAGCCCGGTCGGACGGTCCGGCCCGGCGAGCAGGTCCGCAACCGCGGCGAAGGCCGGGTCCTCGGCGCTGACCGCACAGGACACCACGACCGGCTCGATCCCGGCCGGACCCAGCGCGTCGCGCCAGCCGAGCAGCCGGCGGTCCTGGTGGCTGCCCTCGTCGCCGGACTGATCGCCGTCGTCGACCACGAGCAGCGCCACCTTTCGGTGGCCCAGGTCGACCAGGTGCTGGGCCGCGGCGAGGGCGCCACCGCGGTCATCGACGTTGATGCTGGTCACCGCCGGGTCGGCCGGCTGGTCGACCTGCACCAGCGGCAACCCGCGGCGGCGCAGCCAGCCGAGCCCCTCGGCGCGGATCCGGCACGAGTAGACGATGGCGGCGTCCATCGCCACGTCCCGGGTCGGCACCACGGTCCCCTTGCCGTCCGAGGTCTCAGCGCTGTCCGGGGGCAGGATGGTCAGCGCCAGCCCGCCCCGCGCAAGCTCCTCGGCGATGGCGCTGAGGAACACCGCGGAGAACTCGTCGGTGAAGGCGTAGCGCAGCGATTGGGTGATCAGAATTCCGACGGTGCCGGTCGAGCCGCGGGCCAGCGTCCGCGCCGCCGGGTCCGGCCCGACGTAGCCCAGCTCCGCCGCCGCGTCGAGGATGCGCCGGCGCAGCGCGGCGGAGAGCTGGTCGGGCCGGGAGTACGCGTTGGACACCGTCATCGCACTGACCCCGACCCGGTCGGCCACGGTCTTCATCGTCACCCGCGCCACGTCCACCAGGGTAAACGAGCCGGCTCAGTGGACCGGTCGGTAGCCGGCAGGGGCGACGGCCCTGGCCGCCCGGTCGAGCGCGTCGGCCAGCGCGATCCGGGTCCGCCCGGCCGTTCGGGCCCGCGACAGATCGGACGGTGACGATGCCGCGTGCGGGCGGTTGCCGAGCTGGCGCTCGACGAGTTCGGTGGCCAGGAACGTGGCCAGGGGCAGGTTGTTCATGTCTCCTCCGCTCTCATCTATAGCGCTATAGTAGCTCTCGGCACTTTAGCGGTCAAGCCACCTCACGATTCCGACCCCGGCTCGTCACTCGAAGGTCGGTCCCCGGATGGATCAGCCGACCGATCGCAACGTCACCAAGGCGCTCACCGTGATGCTGATCGGCTTGGTGACGCCCGCCGAGGAGGTGTAGTCGCCGGTCATCGTGCCGATGGCCCGCGAGGTGCGCAGGGTGGGGAAGACCTCCGTCGTGATCAGCTGGCTGCTCGACCTCGCCGTCATGTCGATCGCGTCGACGTCGAGCCGGGCCCCGGTGCCGTTGGTCTGTGGCCCGACCTCGGTGGTCGGGTCGGTCCGGTAGGTCGACTCGATCGAGTAGCAGGAGCTGCTCAGGGAGCGCAGGGTGTAGGTGATCTTGGGGGTGAACTGGGCGGTCCCCACCGCGACCGGCTGGCGAACGGTCCAGCGGGCACCCCGGCCGACCGGTTCCGACGGCAGCGGGACCAGCAACTCCCGCAGCAACACGAGGTCGGGTGAGCCGATCGCGCCGGTGGCACCGGCCGCCCCCGAGGTGTTCTCGCCGCGGAGCCATTCACCGCGGGAGTTGACCGCGAACGTGCCGGCCAATCGACCCCGAGCCGAGCCGGCCGTGGCCCCGCCCGAGTCCGGGCGACCGGTGGTGGTTTCGTTCGCCGTGTAGGTGCCCTCGATGTCGCCGTTCGGGGCAACCGAGGTGACCGTGGTCGCCACGACGAGCCCCGCGGCCGGGATGCGCCGCTGGCCGGCGGGCGAACGCGGCGCGCCGGCGATCGTGCCCCCGACCGTCAGCCGCAGCCGGCTCGTCCCCCACGGCACGCACCCATCATCGGAACGAACGGCACCTTCGACCGCTAGGTGTGAGCGAAAGTGCCGCTCGCACCATCACTGCGCCGACCGTTCATGGCCGCCCTGAGCATCTGCACCTCGGCGACGATGAAGGGGCGGTTCTGAGCTGTCACGGTGCGCCGACCGGGCCGGTTCCAGGGAACTCCGTCACTCGTGCACTCCGGATAGGAGGGCGATCCGACGAAGGTGATGGTCGACAACCGCATAACCCGCGGATCGACCGGATGGTCCGAGAACACCTCGAGCCAGTCGCCTCCCGACAACTCGAGTATCGGATCACCCCGCATCACCAGGGACTGAGAGCGTGTTTGAGAAGATCAACAGACTGTCGGGAATGTTCGCCGTTGTTGGCGGGTGGCGGGTCCGCCGCGGGCGATTCGCCGGGTAATGGTGTTGATGGCCGCCCAGCGGATCATCGCCTCCGATACGGCCGGGTCGCGTTCGTAATCCCGGGCCAATCGGCGGTGCGCAGTCAGCCAGGCGAAGGTCCGCTCAACCGCCCACCGGCGCGGGATCACAGCGAATCCGCGCTGGTCAGCGGGCTTACGCACGATGTGCAGGGTGGTGCGCAGGATGGTCTGGGCCCAGTCCAGTAGGCGGCCGGCGAAACCGCCGTCGGCAAACACGAACCGCACCCGAGTGCGCAGGTAGGTGTCCAACAGGACCGACTTCGCGCCGTCACGGTCCTGCACGCCAGCGGACAGAACCACCACGACCAGCAGCAGTCCGAGGGTGTCGGTGACGATGAAACGCTTCCGTCCGTTGATCTTCTTGCCGGCGTCGTAGCCGCGGGTGTCGCGCCCGACGGTATCGGCGCCTTTCACGCTCTGGGAGTCAATCAGCCCGGCGCTCGGCTCGGGGTTGCGTCCCTGCTGCAGGCGGAGTTGTTCGCGCACAACGGGCAGGATCTTCTCGGTGGCCTTGGCTTGTTCGAAGCGGACGAAGTACCAGTACACGGTCTGCCAGGGCGGGAAATCCGCCGGTAGCTGCCGCCAGGCGCACCCGGTGCGGACCACGTAGAGGATCGCGTCCACGATCGCCCGCCGCGGGTGTTTCTCCGGCCGGCCACCCGTGTTCACCGCGGGCAGCAACGGCTCGATCAGCGCCCACTGCTCCTCGCTGGTGTCCGAGGGGTAGGTCTGCTTCCGCTCCATCACCGAACAACGGTTGATCATACAGGCGAGGACGTCACGCAGGCGCGCCGATGCTTCTCAAACACGCTCTGAGCTGACACCGAAACAATCGCGCACGCCGACCAGCTGACGTTGGATCGCTTGATTGGGGGCTGCGTGGGGCGTACCACCGTCGACGGAAGAACAGCCTAGGCGAACGGCTCGGCGCGGCGTAGTCTCCGCGCGCATGCGCGGCCAGAAAGGAGGCGGGACCGGAACGGTGGTACGTGCGGGCAGGCTGCGACAACCGTGGGGTCGAGAGCTGCGAGAGAAGGGCCTGCTGGTGTCCAGCATACGCACGAGGTAAGTGTATCGACCGTGCGACACCCACGTCCCGCAGCTGTTTAAAATCGAGCCGCTGCTCCGACATGATTGGACGATGAGTGTGGGTTGGGGAAAAATTGACATTGTAGGAGTGACAGCAGGCGGACATGTATGGCACATTCGACGTAGGCGCCATTTCGGCTGGACACCGTTCTTCGATTTGACCAATGACCAGCGACTTAAGCCAGTGTCTGATGTGGCTTGTACGGGAAGGATTGAGTACCCCAATGTTGCGGGTCCACAGGGCCTCTTCGTACTAGGAGTATTTCCAGCACCAGATGGTCCCGAGTTTCTGTTTTACAACGACGGAACCGGGTCATGGACACCTTATCTTAGTTCCCCAGGGGACCCTAGACATTTTCAGGCCGGTGGCGACCGCGCCAGCATGGCAATAAGCGCCGGCTATGACCGAGAATCACTTGAGTTCAAGATGTTCAGGCACGTGTTGATATTGCACAGGGGAATACCCGGTGAGACAACGATGATGGCGGGGATCAAAGAAGACAGCGACGAGGGTCCTGGTTTCGGCCGAACAAGGCTTGTCTATCCTGCAGAAACGCGCGACGCAGCGCTCTACGAATACAGCCCCGAGGAGAACACCGGCCAGGCGCGCGTAGGCCTCTTGCTGGTAGAGAATGACGGGCAGCTGTACGAGGCGTACGGAAACGCGAGCGGGTGGAGTGGCTGGCGAAAATTTGACCGAGCCGGTCAACAGCCTGATGATATCGTCAGAGTGGGGGCTGCGGGAGCGGGCAACGGAAGCCACGTTGCAGTGACTGTTGTCACGAGCGACGGCCATGCTTTCTGGACGGTCTACAAGAGTGGCCAGTGGAGGCAGTGGAGCGATCTGGAGTATTTAATTTTTCCTGTCGTTCGAACCGAAGTAGGCTCGATAGTTGGCGCGGATGTAGGCATTAGCATCGCGGAAGAGGAGGGCGGCGAAGATGCCCTGCACATAGTCGTTGTGAATACCGTCGGACAGCTGTGGCACCGACAGATAGGGCCAGGCAATCAAGCTACCTCTTTTGCTGATGTTGAACGGGTTGGCGGCCGGGATGTCGGCCAGTTTAAATCTGTGACGTGCTACTAGCGACGGCCAGTGAGGCCGCGGTGCCCGCAAAATAGACTCTTGAGACTCAAGCTATACAGCTCGCCGGGTGTGGATCAACTGGGTGCGGATGGCGCAGGTTCGGGTAAGGGCGTGGTGGCGGCTAGTGAGGACGGCGGGGTGGCGCAGGTGAGGTTGTCGGCGATCGCCGCGCAGGCCAGCCAGGCGGCGTTCGCGGTGAACCGCCCCGATATAGGTGGGCACCACTGGGCCGTTCTTCAGCTCGGCGATGACCTGCTCGATGACGGCGTGGTCGCGGTGGGTGGCCTCCGCGGCCAACACGGAAAGTTCACCTGTCATCAACCAGCGTTAACTGTGGATCCGAGAAGGTCGCTTCACGCACTCTGCGGGGCAGCAGGTCCGACAACGCTGCTCTCAGTTCATTGATCATCGACCCAGCCCTAGCTGGATGAGGCGGCAGCCCGCGTGATACGTGATGCGGGCCCGCAGCGATCACGCCAGCCGGCCGTCCCGATCGGGTTCCCAGCGGGCGAGCGCGGCGCGCAGACGGGCCACCATCGCCTCCAGCAGCTCGACGCCCTCCACCGCCGTCGCGCCGCGCGGGTCGCCGAGCACCCCGTTCGGGCTGGCCGCCGCCACACCGCCGCGCACGAGGGTGGGCAGCAGCTCGGCCAGCGCGGTGGTGTTACCCGCCTCCAGGGCGTCGACCCGCACCACACCCGGATCGAGCGCGAGCAGCAGCGAGGTCTCGGTGCGGCCGGCGTGCGCGTCGCCGCTCGGCACCGCGCAGCCGAACCAGGCCACGTCCCGGCCCTCGTGGCGCAGCTGTGCCGCTGCCTGGGGCACCGTCGGCAGGTTGCCGCCGTGGCCGTTGATGAACACCAGCCGCGACGCCCAACCGGCCGCGGACCGGCCGAGCTCGACCAGCACCGCACGCAGCGCCTCGTGCCCGATCGACAGCGTGCCGGCGAAGCCCTCGTGCTCGCCGGACGCGCCGTAGGCGAGCGGTGGCGCGAGCAGCAAGGTGGGATCGCCGGCCGCGGCGCGGCGGGCGACGGCGGCCGCGATCCGGGCGTCGGTGTCCAGCGGCAGGTGCGGGCCGTGCTGTTCGAGCGAGCCGACGGGAAGCAGCACCGTTCGCGGCGCCGGACCGTCCACATCGGTCCAGGTCCGCTCACCGAGCCGGCGCACGCTGGCGCCGCCGGCGCCGGTCACAGCGATGCTCCGACCCGATGCCCCTCGATGATCGCGGCGTGCACCCGGCGCGGGGCGAGGCAGTCACCGACGCGGTGCACGGGCACGGTGCCGCCGCGCAGCTCCCGCCACAGCTCGGTGACCGGCTCGGCCGGCACGACGCAGACCACACCGTCGTAGCGCGCCCGGGACGCGACGCCCACCATGTGCTGCAGCACCGTGATCGTCACCCCGTCCGGGTCGGCCGTGGCCGCGGTGACGACCCGGTCGGTGGTCATCGTGATCCCGGCGGCGTGCGCCCGGCGATGGAACAGCTCCATGTCCAATGTAGTCCCGAGATCGGCGGCCACCACCATGCTCGGCGTCATGATCTCCACGGTGCAGCCGCGGGCGGCGAGCAGCTCGGCCACCGCGGGCGCCTGCTGGAAACCCAGCTCGTCGTACACCAGCACCGACCCGGACGGCCGCACCCGCTCGCCGAGCACCTCGTCGACGTCCCAGATCCGGCGGGCGGCCGCTGTTCCGGGATGCCCGACCGCCGCCGCAGCCCAGCCCGGCAACACCGCCCGCGCCCCGGTGGCGAGCACGATCACGTCGGGCCGCTCGCGCGCCACCAGCTCCGGATCGACCCGCACCCCGGTTCGCAGCTCGACGCCGGCGCGCTCGCACTCGACGAGCAGGTCCCGCACCACGTGGCCGAACTCGGCCCGCCCCGGCCCGGCCGCGGCCAGCCGCACCTGACCCCCGATCCGCGCGGCCCGCTCGCACAGCAGCACCCGGTGCCCGGCGGCCGCCGCGGTGGCCGTCGCCGCCAGCCCGCCCGGCCCGCCACCCACGACCAGCACCCGCCGCGCCCGGCCCGGGATCGGCAGCGGCGTCGCTTCCCGCCCGGCCCGCGGGTTGACCGTGCAGCCCAGCCACCGGTTGCGGCCCACCCGCCCGACACACTCCTGGTTGCAGCCGACGCAGGCGCGCACCGGCGTCCCGGCCCGCGCCTTCGCCGCGAAGTCGGGGTCCGCGATCTGCCCGCGGACCACCCCGACCAGGTCGCAGTGCCCCTCGGCGAGCGCGCGTTCCCCGTCCGCCGGATCGGTGAACCGACCGACGCCGATCACCGGCAGCGCCACCGCCCGGCGCAGCGCGGCCGGAATGGACAGTGCGTAGCCCGGCGCGAACCGCATCGATGCCTCGATCAGGTACAGCGTCGAGGTGGCCACCCCGATCGAGGTGTTGAGGTAGTCCACCCGCCCGGTCTCCTCGAGCAGCCGCGCCACCGCGACGGCCTCGTCGATCGTGATGCCCGCCGCGATGCCCTCGTCCCCGCACAGCCGCACCCCGAGCGCCCGGCCCGGGCCCAGCGCGTCGCGCACCGCCTCGACGACCTCCAGCAGGATGCGCGCCCGGTTCGCGACGCTGCCGCCGTAGCCGTCGTCGCGGCGGTTGGTGGCCGGCGACAGGAAACCGCGGATCAGCGAGGAATGGGAGCACTGCAGCTCCACCCCGTCGTAGCCGGCGGCGGCGCAGTGCCGAGCGGTCCGGGCGAACGACGCCACCACGCCGCCGATCTCGTTTGTCGTGAGCTGCACCGGCACCTCGCGGAACAGCGGGTCCGGTACCGGGGACGCGGCCCGCACCGGCTGCCGCGAGTACCGCCCGCTGGACTGCCCGCCGTTGTGGTTGAGCTGGGCGAGCACCGGCACCGCGTGCGCGTGCACCGCCTCGGTGAGCGCCCGAGCGGGCTCGATCACCGCCGGGTCGGAGGCGTCGATCAGCTTCTCGTAGGGCCGGTCGGCCGGGTCGCAGCCGTGCTCCTCGGTGATCACCAGCCCGGCGCCGCCCGCGGCCCTGGCGGCGTAGTAGGCGGCGTGCGCGGCCGTCGGACGCCCGTCCACGGCCTGGTTGGTGAGGTGCGCGGCGAACACGATCCGGTTGCGCAGCCGCAGCGGCCCCACCCGAAGCGGCTCGAACAGCTTCATCGGGAGCGGGCCTCCGCCGCCGCGCGCGGCTGCGCCCGCGCGGCAACCAGCGCGGCCCGCCGCCCTTCCAGCACGGCCTCGAACACCGTGCGCGGAGCCACGCAGTCACCGGCCCGCGGCAGCTCAGGACGGGCCCGCCCGAGCGAGTCCGCGGCCAGCCGGTGCCCGCAGTCGATCACGACCGCGCACGGGATCCGGCGCTGCACGCCGGTCCACACGTGTTCCACGGTCGCCTCCCCGCCGGACACCCCGCGCAGCAGCGACCGCAGCTCCCGCGCGATCCCGGCGCGCTCCAGCCGGGCGTTGGCCGGCACCAGGTCACCGGTACGCGACAGCTGGGTCCCGGCGACCTGGTCGGGGGTCACCAGCGCGGTCTCCCGCCCGGCGGCGGCGACCTGTTCGGCCACCCCGACGCCGGTCCAGTCGCCGATCGGATCGTGCACGAGCACCGGCCCGGGCGGCAGCTCGGCGAGCGCGGCGGCCGTGGACCCGGCGGCCAGCACCGCCGCCTCGAACGCCGCGGCGCTGCGCACCAGGCCGTCGGCGGGGTAGTCCCGCGGACCGTCGCGGGAGCCGGTGGCCAGCACGACGCCGACCCCGGCCTCGACCGTGGCGTCCAGGTCGCACGCGCGCACCGCCCGGCCGGTCTGCACCGTCACCCCCAACCGGGCCAGCTCGCGCTCCCACCACCCCACCAGCAGCCCCATCCGGGCCCGCCCGCGCACCGCAGCGGCCAGCCGCAACGCCCCGCCGAGCACCGGGGCCTGCTCGACCAGGCGCACCGGGTGACCCCGCAGCGCCAGCCACCGCGCCGCCTCCAGCCCGGCCGGGCCACCGCCGACCACGAGCACCGCACGCGCCGCCTGATCCACACCAACCGAGCTACCGTCGAGCCCGGGCACCGCACGCACCACCGGATCGATACCGGCCGAGCCACCACCGGGTTCGGACAGCACACCCAGCGCCGCCTCGGTCTCGTGCCCGGCTCCGGGCTCGGCCTCGTCCGAGACGATCGGGTTGCCTGGATCGCGCACCGTCGAGCGCTGGTTGGACAGCGTGCACGGCCGGATCCTGGCGGTGTGCCCGGCCCGGACCAGCGCGACCAGGTCCGGTTCGGCGAGCTGCGCGCGGGTCATCTCCACCAGATCGGCGATGCCCGCGTCGAGCGCGGCCTGGGCCATCCCCGGATCGACCACGCTGCCCTGCAGCACCACCGCGGCCGGGCGGGTGGGCGCGGCGGCGACGGCGGCGCACAGCTCCCGGTTGAACCCGGGCGGCGTGTGCAGGTCGGGGCGGGTGGCCCACTCGGTGAGACCGGACCCGCGGACCGGCACCACGTAGTCCACCCAGCGCGCCACCGCAGACGCCGTGGCCACGCCGGCGGCCGGGATGATCCCGGCCCACGGCGCGAGCTCGTCGCAGCACAGGCGCAGACCGAGCACCCGATCCGGGCCCAGCTCGGACCGGACCGCGACGAGGACCTCGCGCAGCAGCCGCTCCCGGTCGGTGCCGTAGCCGTCGGCGCGCCGGTTGGTCAGCCCGGACCGGAACTGGCGCAGGATCGAGTGCTGCCCGGCGTTGATCTCCACCCCGTCCAGCCCGGCGCGGGTGGCCAGCGCGGCGGCTGCGGCGAAACCGGCCACCAGCTCGTCGATCTCGGGCTGTTCCAGCTCCATCGGCACCTCGCGGCTGCCCGCGTCCGGCACCCGCGACGGCGCCCAGAGCGCCCGCTGCCCGTAGGCCGAGCTGCCCTGCGCACCGGCGTGTCCGAGCCCGGCCAGCACCAGAGTCCGATGTGGACGGCAGGTGGCGGCGAGCGCGCGCCAGCCCGCGGCGCAGTCGGTGGCCAGTGGCGCGCGCTCGTAGGGCCAGTCCGAGTCGTGCACCGAGGCGACCTCGGTGACGATCACTCCCGCCCCGCCCGCGGCCCGCCGCGCGTAGTAGGCCAGGTGCCGCTCGGACAGCTCCCGCCGCCGCCCCAGGTTCGTCTCGTGCGGCCCGAACAGCACCCGGCTCGGCGCCACCCGCGCCCCCAACCGAACGGGCCCGCCCAACTCCCGCGCCACGCTCACCCCTCAGCCCCGGGCCACCTCGCACGCCGGTTGGTGTCCGCGCGCATGCCAGGACATGTGCGAGGACGCCAACTGGTGTGCGCGGTGCGGTTGATCAGGCGCGGGCGGCGGCGGCGAGCCGGGTGTCCGCGGCACCGGGGGCCAGCGGGCTGGCTTCGCAGGCCTTCGCCGGCGGCACCTCGATCGGCACCGTCGCGGTGCCGCCCGGGGGTCGCACCCCGATCGAGATCGGCACCGGCGCCCGCCCGCGCCGGGAGTTCCGCGGCGCCGACCGCGAATGGTCCACATCGGACTTCGGAACTGCGTGGTCGGAGGAACGCGCGGCCAGCGCCTGCTCGCCGAAGCCACGCACGCACTCCGGGTCCGGCCCGTCCAGCGGCAACCCGGTGAAGAACTTGGCCGCCATGCAGCCGCCCTGGCACGAGTCGTAGTGCATACAGCTCTGGCAGGCGCCACCGGTCTGCGGTTGCCGCAGCTCGGTGAACAGCTCCGAGTGCTGCCACACCTCCTGGAACCCGCCCAGCGAGCGCACGTTGCCCGCCAGGAACTGCTCGTGGATCGCGAACGGGCAGGCGTAGACGTCACCGACCGGGTCGATCAGGCACACCACCCGGCCCGCACCGCACAGGTTCAGCCCGGGCAGGGCCTCCCCGTAGGCGGAGAGGTGGAAGAACGAGTCCCCGGTCAGCACGCCGTCGCCGCGCGCCACCAGCCAGTCGTAGAGCTGGCGCTGCTGGGCCGCGGTCGGGTGCAGCTCGTCCCACACATCGGCGCCCCGGCCGGAGGGCCGCAGCCGGGTGATCCGCAGCTGCGCGCCGAACTTGTCGGCGATGGCCTTGAACTCGTCGAGCTGGTCGACGTTCTGCCGCGTCATCACCACGCTGATCTTGGGCTGGGCGAAACCTGCCGACGCCAGGTTCTCCAGCGCCCTGATGGCCATGTCGTAAGAGCCCGGACCGCGCACGTGGTCGTTCACCGAGGCGGTGGCGCCGTCGAGCGAGATCTGCACGTCGACGTAGTCGGTGCGGGCCAGCTGGGCAGCCCGGGCCGGGTCCAGCTTGACGCCGTTGGTGGAGAACTTGACCCCGACGTTGTGGTCGATCGAGTAGTCGAGCAGCTCCCAGAAGTCTGGCCGCACGGTCGGCTCACCACCGCCGATGTTGACGTAGAAGACCTGCATCCGCTGCAGCTCGTCGACCACGCCCTTGGCCTCGGCCGTGGTCAGCTCGCGCGGATCGCGGCGACCGGAGGAGGACAGGCAGTGCACGCAGGCCAGGTTGCAGGCGTAGGTGAGCTCCCAGGTCAGGCAGATCGGTGAGTTCAGTCCGTACTGAAAGTGCTCGACCAGCTTCACGACGACTCCACTTCTCGGCACTCCATCTCTGTCAACGCTTCTCGATGGTCCCGTTCGCGGCCAGGCCGGCCAGGGCGCGCAGGTAGGCCGGCCGCTGCGCCTCGTCGACGTCGGCCGCCTCGATCGCGGCATGCACATCGGGATGGCGCTGCAGCCCGGCGACGACGTCGACCAGCTGCGTTGTCTTCAGAAACGACAGTCGCCGGGTGCCGAAGTGGTAGACGAGCGCCCCGAACGGCTCCGGCCGCAGCGCCACGCTCGGACTGCAGCGGTAGGGCAGCTCGGGGTCGAACGCCGGGCCCTCGGCCACAGCCTCGGACCCGGC
Organism: uncultured Actinomycetota bacterium; assembly: GCA_963730945.1. Classification (GTDB taxonomy): domain Bacteria; phylum Actinomycetota; class Actinomycetes; order Mycobacteriales; family Pseudonocardiaceae; genus Pseudonocardia. The sequence goes on along the minus strand of CAVSTV010000018.1, from coordinate 159,948 downwards.
GTCGGCAGCCGCCACGGCGCTAGTAGACACCGCACATGCCGTCGATCGAGACCTCCTCGACGAGGGTCTCCTCGAGCACGGGCTCCTCAGGGGCGGGCTGGGTCTCGGGGGTACTGGCCATCGGCTGCTCCTCGACTTGGGCGATACCTGGGCGAATCCCTGCGGCGGATCCTGGGCTGATCCGGCGAATCCGACGCTATTGACCGGGGCAGCGCGAAACAACCCCGGCCCGTCCGTCGGCGGGGAGCGACCCACCCGTTCGCAGGGGCGCGGGGCCCGCAACACGGCCAGCAATCGCAGGTATCACCGCGACCGGCCGGCCCGATGTTCCGGGCGTACCTGGGCACCCGGGAGGCGGCTGCGGCAGGGTGAGGAGGATGAGCACCGTGCTGCTGCACCTGATCGACCGGGCGGGCTGGAGCGCCGCGCAGGCCGCCGGCGTCATCGCACCGCTGCCGTCGACCGGGGTCGACTTCGTGCACCTGTCCACCCCGGATCAGGTGGCGCTGCCGGCGAACCGGCTCTTCGGCGGCCGCGACGACGTGCTGCTGCTCGTGCTGGATCCGGCGCGGATCGGGCACGAGGTGCGGTGGGAGCCCGGGACGCACGGCGACCCGGCGGCGATGCGGTTCCCCCATGCCTACGGACCGGTGCCGGTGGCCGCGGTGCTCGCGGTGCTCGACTACCGACCCGGCGCCGACGGCCGGTTCGCCGATCCCGATCTCCCCGATCCCCTCCGATAATTGCCAGCTGGTTGCAACAAAGCCCTCTCAACTGCCCGTTCGGAGGGTATGCCCCTGCCCCTCCTCATGGTTTCCGCCGCTGCCTACGACGAATGGCCCTAGCGTCCCCTTCGACCACCCACCTGCACCAGAAAGGGCCGCCATGCAGGTCGACGAACTGCTCAAGCCATTCCCGATCAAGGAGTTCCACCCCTTCCCGCGTGGCCTGCTCGGCCCGGGAGCGCACGAGCTGATCGGCCCGGAGGCGCTCAAGCTCGGCTTCAAGAAGTCACTGATCATGACGTCCGGGCTGCGCGGCTCGGACATCGTGCACAAGATCTCCGAGTCGATGAAGTACCACGGCATCGACGTGGTGATCTACGACAAGGTGGAGTCCAATCCCAAGGACTACAACGTCATGGACGCGGTAGGCCTGTACCAGCAGAACGACTGCGACAGCTTCGTCTCCATCGGCGGCGGCTCCTCGCACGATGCCTGCAAGGGCGCGCGCATCTCGGTCGCCCACGACGGCCGCAACGTCAACGAGTTCGAGGGCTTCAACAAGTCGGAGAACCCGAAGAACCCGCCGCACATCGCCGTGTCCACCACGGCCGGCACCGGCTCGGAGACCTCCTGGGCCTACGTCATCACCGACACCACGACCGACCCGGACAACCCGCACAAGTACGTGGCCTTCGACGACGCCTCGGTGACCACCTTGGCCATCGACGACCCGGTGCTCTACTTCAGCTGCCCGATCGACTACACCGCGCAGTGCGGGTTCGACGTGCTCGCGCACGCGTCGGAGCCCTACGTGTCCCGGCTGAACTTCCAGACCTCGTTGGGCAACGCGCTGCACGCGATCAAGCTGACCGCGGAGAACCTGCGTCAGGCGGTGTGGAACCCGCAGGACATCGTCGGTCGCGAGGGCATGATGTACGCCCAGTACATCGCCGCGCAGGCGTTCAACTCCGGCGGCCTGGGGATCATCCACTCGATCTCGCACGCGGTCAGCGCGTTCTACGACACCCACCACGGGCTGAACAACGCGGTCGCGCTGCCCCGGGTGTGGGCGTTCAACATGCCGGTGCACTACAAGCGGTTCGCCGACATCGCCCGGGCCATGGGTATCGACACCCACGGCATGACCGACGTGCAGGCCGCCGAGGCCGCGCTGGCCGCCGCGATCCGGCTGCTGCGGGACGTGGGCATCCCGGAGCGGTTCGTCGACGTCACCCAGGACTCGTACTCGAAGAACCGGCTGGGCATCGGCCCGACCAAGTTCTACGAGAACGCGAAGACCATCACCGGTGACGGGCCGGACGTGGACCGCATCACCAACCACGTGCTCGGCGACGCCTGCACCCCGGGCAACGCCAAGGAGTGCACCTTCGAGACGGTCCGCCCGGTGGTCGAGCACTGCATGACCGGTGATCTCGACGATCTGCTGACCTGAGAGACAACGCCTAACCTGAGGGGGCGTCGGCCGATCGGTCGACGCCCCCTCGGGCCCGTTCGTGGCATTCGAGCCTCGTGGCCTTCGAGAAGGAGCCGGTTATGACCGAGATCGATGCTGGCGTCGAGCACAGCTTCGCATCCGTCGACGACGTCGTCGACGGGCTGGGAGCGCACGGCTACATCGCCGACACGCGGCTCGCCACCACCGTCTTCCTGACCACGCGGCTGCAGAAGCCGCTGCTCATCGAGGGGCCGGCCGGCGTCGGCAAGACCGAGCTGGCCAAGGCGCTGGCCGCGGTGACCGGCCGCCGGCTGCTGCGGCTGCAGTGCTACGAGGGCCAGGACGAGACCAAGGCCCTCTACGAGTGGGACTACGGCAAGCAGCTGCTCTACACCCAGATCCTGCGCGAGAAGATCGGCCAGGTGGTCGCGGACGCCCCCGACCTGGAGACCGCCGTCGACCGGATCGGCGCCCAGGAGAGCGTGTTCTTCTCCGAGCGGTTCCTGGCCCCGCGCCCGCTGCTGGAGTCGATCCGCTCCCCGGAGCCGACGGTGCTGCTGATCGACGAGGTGGACCGGGCCGACGAGGCGCTGGAGGCGGTGCTGCTGGAGACCCTGGCCGAGTTCCAGGTGTCGGTGCCCGAGGTCGGCACGTTCACCACCAAGACTCCGCCGTACGTGGTGCTGACCAGCAACAACACCCGTGACCTCTCGGCCGCGCTGAAACGGCGCTGCCTGCACCTGTTCCTGGACTACCCGACGGCCGAGCGCGAGCTGGAGATCGTCCGCAGCAAGAACACCGGGCTGCCCGACGCGCTGGCCGTCCAGCTGGTGGACATCGTGCGCGGGCTGCGCGAGCTGGAGCTGCGCAAGTCGCCGTCGATCTCCGAGACCATCGACTGGGCGCGCACGCTGGCCGTGCTCGGGGTGACCGAGCTGAACTCGACGATCCTGTCCGACACCGCGTCGGTGGTGGTCAAGTACGACAAGGACGTGCGCAAGGCGATCGGCGCGCTGCCCCGGCTGATCGACCCCAACGCCCGCGTCCCCGAACACGGCACGGTCACGGTCACGGCCACGGCCACGACGCCGACCAGCACCACGATCCGGTGGATCCCGCCGAGGAGGACGGCGAGGTGGACGGCAGGGCGGTGCGCGCGGCCAAGGACACCCCCGGCCGGCACGGCCCCTTCTACGGCCGCCCGCTCAAGCCGACCGACGACGACGCCCCGCCGCCCCCCGCCGCACCCAGGGTCCCCGCCGAGCGCGGCCAGCGCAGCTTCGGCGCCGGCCTCGGCCGCAAGCGCGCCCTGTAAGCCGAGGAGAACCGCGCATGGAAAACGCGCTGCACCGGTTCGTGCGGCTGCTGCGGCTGCGCGGGGTGCGGATCTCGATCCCGGAGGCGCTGGACGCGATGGCCTGCGCCGGGCAGCCGGGGATGCTACGGAACAAGGAGCAGCTGCGCGCCGCGCTGCGCATCGCGCTGGTCAAGGACCGGCGCGACGAGGAGATCTTCGACGAGATCTTCGACCAGTTCTTCGCGCTGGTGAAGGTGGGCGGCGACGACACCGGACACGGCCACGGGCACGGCCACGACGACCTGTCCGACGAAGGCGCGCTGGAGGATTTCACGCTGTCCGAGGAGCCCAGCGAGACCCCGCAGCAGGGGCACAGCCACGGCAAGCCGGTGGACATCCGCGACTTCTTCGACCCCGACGACCTGGCCCAGCAGTACAACCTGCACCAGGAGGCCAACAAGATCGACCTGGCCGCGATGACCGAGGAGATCGTGCTCTCCAAGGACAACCAGGGCATCCAGGGCGAGGGGAACCGGGTGCAGATCGAGACCGACCGGCTGCACCACGGCGGCGCGCCCGGCCAGATCTCCCAGCAACAGGGCACCAAAGTGGACGCCGATCTGTCGGTGGCGCAACAGGATGCGCTGCTGGGCTGGCTCAACCAGGTCGACGAGGAGTCCCAGGAGGGCACCGAGGACGACGCGGCCGCGCTGCGCCGGCGGCTGACCGGGGTGCTGGCCGGGCTGCCGGAGGCGATCAAGCGCCACCTCGAGGCGCTGATGGCGCTGGAACAGCGGGTGGTGGAGACCCACGACCGCGCGGTGGCCGAGGTGGACCGGGTCGGTGAGCACGAGCGGATGGAGCTGGAGGAGTCGATCCGCCGGCTGGCCCGCTCGCTGCACGGCGGGCTGACCCACAAGCGCAAGCAGGCCAGCCGGGGCCGGATCGACTCCGGGCGGACCATGCGCCGCAACATGCGGTTCGACGGCATCCCGTTCGCGCCGATCACGGTGGCGCGCACCGAGGACAAGCCGCGGCTGGTCATCCTGACCGACGTCTCGCTGTCGGTGCGGGCCACCGCCCGGTTCACCCTGCACCTGGTGCACGGGCTGCAGAACCTGTTCGGCCAGGTCCGGGCGTTCGCGTTCGTCGCCGACCTGGTGGAGATCACCGACCTGTTCACCGATCATCCGATCGAGCACGCGTTGGGACTGGTGTTCGGTGGCGACGTGCTCGACGTGGACGCCAACTCCGACTACGGCGCCGCGTTCGGCCGGTTCAAGGAGGACTTCGGTTCCGCGGTGAACCGGCGCACCACGGTGATCGTCCTGGGCGACGGGCGGGGCAACGGCAACGACCCGAACATCGAGGCCTTCGCCGAGATCACCCGCCGGGCGCGGGAGACGATCTGGCTGACCCCGGAGCCGCGCTACTCGTGGGGGCTGGGCGCCTGCGACCTGCCCGACTACGCCGAGTACTGCAGCCGGGTCCGGGTGGTTCGCGACCTCACCGGCCTGGAAACCGCCGCCCAGGAGATGGCCACCGAGCTGGTCGGCCGGTGACCCGGTTGAGCATCACCCCGGGCGGCGGGGTGCGGCACCGGATCGGGCTCGACGAGATCAGCAACGACCTGGCCGGCTGGATCGCCGACGACCTGGTGGCTCCGGGTCTGCTGGCGCCGGAGGGTTTCGAGTCCACCTTCGTCGCGATCGTGGCCTCGCTGACCGCGGACCCGCTGGCCGGCTGGACCGCGTTCTACCGCAACACGCTGACCGCGCTGGCCGCCGGCGGGCACCCGGGCGGCACCAACGCCGGGATGGCCCCGGTGCACCGACGGGCGGCCGAGCTGGCCATGGGCGAGGTGCTGGAGCTGGGCTGCTGCTTCGGTTTCCTGTCCCTGGCGCTGGCCACCCGTGGGCACCCGGTGACCGCGGTCGACCTGTCCCCCGCGACGGTGGCCCTGCTCTCGTCGATGGCCCCCGAACTCGGGGTGCCGGTGCCGGTGCGGGCCGTGGCCGGTGACGCGCTGGCGGTGCCGCTGGCCGACCGCTGCGCCGACACCGTGTTCGCGGTGCACCTGCTGGAGCACCTGCCACCCGGGGCCGACGTGCGGGTGCTGACCGAGATGCTGCGGCTGGCCCGCCGCCGGGTGGTGGTGGCCGTGCCGTTCGAGGACGAGCCGAACCCCACCTGGGGCCACGTCGCCACCTTCGACATCGCCGCGCTGGCCGCGCTGGGCGCGGCCATCGGTCACCCGTACGAGGTGGCCGAGTACCACGGCGGCTGGCTGGTCGTCCACCCCGACTGAGCGGACTGTGGAGGACCCGTCGTACGTGGCGCGTCGGATCCACCGCGGTGCGGGTTGTCCACAGCGACCGTCCATACTGCTGGTGGTCAGGACGCGCTCCGGGTGGGCTTGCTGGTGTGGACGAGGAGGCGCTGGCCGAGCTGCTCGGGCAGCAGTGCGGCGTGGTCGCGCGGCGGCAGCTGCACGCACTCGGCGCCCAGCCACACGACGTCGAGCGCCTGGTACGGCGCCGGGTACTGACGCGGCTGCACCCCGGCGTGTACGTGGAACACACCGGGCCGCTGCTCTGGACCCAACGGGCGTGGGCGGCCGTGCTGGCGCTGTGGCCCGGCCGCGCTCTGCGCCGAGTCCGTCCTGCACGCCGAGGCCGTCACCCGTGCCGAGCCGGCGCCGTCCAACACGCTGGTCCACGTCGTCGTCGGGCGGCACCGCCGGCTGGTGTCGCCGATCGGGGTGCGGGTGCACCGCATGACACGGTTCGAGGAACGCGTGCAGTGGAACCGGAGCCCGCCCCGGTTGCGCTTCGAGGACGCCGTGCTGGACGTGGCCTGCGGTGCCCGGTCCGAGTTCGCGGCACTGGGAGTGCTCGCCGACGCCTGCCGGAGCCGCCGGACGACGCCGCAGCGACTGGCCGCGACGCTGGCCGAGCGCTCCCGGTCAGGCCGCCGCCGCTGGCTGAACGCGGTGCTCGCCGACCTGGCCACGGGGACCACGTCGGTGCTGGAACACGGCTTCCGCACGGCGGTGCAGCGGGCGCACCGGCTGCCACGCCCGCGGCTGCAGGTGCGCTCGGCCTCCCCGACCGGGGTCGTGTACCGGGACGTCGAGTACCCCGGCGGGCTGCTGATCGAGCTGGACGGGCGGCTGGTGCACAACACCGTGGCGCAGCGGGACGCCGACTTCGAGCGCGACCTGGACGCGGCGGTGGACGGGCAGAGCACGGTGCGACTGTCATGGGGCCAGGTGATCGATCGGCCGTGCCGCACCGCGAGCCGGATCGGGCAACTGCTGCGGCAACGGGGCTGGACCGGCCACCCCCGCCCATGCTCCCCGCGCTGCCCGATCCCGATCCGCACCGGGCGCGGTTGATCCGACGTACGGATCACGACAGATCGACCGCGCTACCGGCTACGGACCGGGAGACGGCGGCGAATTGGGCTGTTCGGGTACTCCGGCGGTTCGTGGTGAACTGGGCCGCGGTATGAGCCGTCGACCATGGGGACGGCGGGCGCCACGGGGGGGCCGGCTGACCGACCGGTGCACTGGGGGCGCTATGACCGGCGAGGGGATCACCGCAGCGTACGCCACGGGCGACATGCGGGCGGGCGCCACCGACGCGCGGAAGGTGTCCGACGACGCCGCGGCCGTGGAGACCATGCTGCGCGGCGTGACGCTCGTCAGCTTCATGTTCGGGCAGGTGGAGTTCGGCGACGTGCTCGGCACGTCGCTGGAGCAGCTGCAACGGGACAAGACCGAGCTGACCCGCCGGGTCAAGGACGTTCATCAGCGGCTCTCCGACGACGTGCAGCGCGCCGCCGACCAGGGCGACCACGGCACCGCGGCCACCACGCGGGCCGCGACCGCCCCCACCCCGCGCTAGACCGGCCGATCATCAGGGAGACCGAACGATGACCGTACCCGAGATGCACGTGGTGACGATCGTGCTGAACCTGCCGTCGGTGGACATGCTGAAGCAGCAGGCCGCGGTGGACCCGTGGCTGGAATCGTCCTTACTGCTGGACACCGCGAAACCGGAGGCCGTCACCGAGGTCGCGGCCACGCTGCAACGATCCGGACGCGAACTCGACGCGATCTACCGGGACAGCTGGAAGACCCAGCATTCCCTGGAGGGCAGCTTCCGCAACGACACCCGCGGGGTGTACTCGCCGGAGATCCACCAACAGGCGCTGCCCGCCGGGTTCGACGCCGCGAGCGAGCAACTGGTCGACGTCGGCACCCGGCTCAGCCGCGTCAGCGCGGTCCTGACGGACACCATGAAGGGTGTCCAGGCCGCGATGACGGAACTCACCACCACACTGGACTCCCGCCGGAAGGCCTACCTCGACTCGGTCAACCAGGCGCTGGGCGCCGGATACGCCAATCCGGACACGATCCCGCCGCACTCCGTCATCGCCGACCTGGCGCCGACGCTGCACGCGCGGCGAACGGGCACCATCGCGGCGCTCACCAGGGCCGTCGACCAGGCCGCGACGACCATCACCAAGCTCGTCGGCGACTACGAGGCGGTGCTCAACTCGACCAACCAGCTGATCACAGAGCAGAACACGCCGGCCGACGCCTACGGCGCCCGGTACAACGCCGTACCCGGCGAGCCGCCCGCCGACAGCCGCCGCGAACCGCAGGGCGACGAGCAACGGGTCCGCGAGTCGGACGGCGCGGGGCCGGACGACCGCTCCGCGCCGCCGGAAGCGGACAGCTCGCCCGCCGCCCCCGATGAAGGCGCCGATGATCGGTACTCCGACCGGGCCGACGACCAGGACTCCGAACAGGACGCCGACACCACCACCTACCAGTCCGGTGACGACGCCGACGACGACGAGGCTGTCGGACAGGACTCCGGCGATTCCGGCGACCGGACCGACGACGCCGGCTACGCCGCCGACCAGTCCGACGAGTCCAACGAGTCCGGCGAGTCCGGCGAGTCCGACCAGCCCGACCGATCCGACCACGAGGATTCCAAGCGATCCGACGACGAGGACTCCGAGCAATCCGACGACGAGGACTCCGAGCGGTCGAACCTCCGCCAGGACAGCGACGCCGACGAGTCCACCGCCCAACCCGACTCCACCGCGGCACCCGGGCAGACGGCGGACGCGCTCACCGACGCCGGCTTCGCCGTCACGCATCCGCCCGCCGGTCAGCTTCCCGGCACCTCCGCGAGCGACCTGGTGGTGGACGGCACGCCGATGGCCGTCTGCACCCCCACCGGCACCGATGGCCCGGCCGAGATCCAGCAGCAGCTGCAGCGGCTGATCCATCGCGACCCGTTCGGACCGACGGCGACCGACCGGCTGGTGCTCGACCTGCAGAGCTCGCCGCTCGACGCCCGAACGGTCGAGAACGCCCTGCACACCGCGCCCCCGCTCGGCCTGCGCGAACTGCTGGTCATCGACGCCCAGGGCGAGGTCAGCCGCCTCACCCCGGCGGTGTAGGTCAGCTCGTACTCCCGCTGACGCCGACCTCGCGCGCAAGCTCCGCACTAGGCTCGGGACGAGGTTGGTCGCGCCGCCGGGACGACTGGTTCGGGCGGTGTGACGGCGCGACCGAGAGCCGAGGTGTCAACGATGACCGACCAGCGAGCCGGAGCCACCGCCCCGAGCGACGGCGACGAGGACGAGCAGCAACCCGACGGGATGCGGCCGATCGCCGCGTACAACAGCGTCTGGCAGCTGCGGGTCGACCTGTGGTGGTCGATCGCGGACGCGGCCCGGCGACTCGCACTGCCCTCGCTCGACGAGAGCGCCCGCGCCGAGCTGATCCCGGTGCTGCACCGCGAGCTGGCCGATGTGGAGTCGCTGGAGAACTACTACGCCTTCCCCGGCCGCCGGCTGGTGACCAAGCTGCGCGATCTGGCCGCAGGCTCCTTCGGCGAGGTCAGCCGCGCCGCCGAGGCCATCGGTCGCAGCCTGGTCGGCGACGCCCCGATCCCGACCAGGGGGGTGCTGGTCGGTGAGCGCGAGGACAGCTCCGCCGCGACCACCGGCACCGGCGCCCCCGACAGCCGGCCCGCGTTCGAGGTGCTCGTCGTCGCCGACCTGAGCACCGCCGACGCCGCCCGGTTGCGGCGCGACCTGCGCGGCCTGCGCCGCCCGGAGGACGCGTTCGTCTACGACCTGGTGTTCGTGCCCAGCCTGGAAGACGCCGTGGTCGCGGTGATGGTCAACGCGCACCTGCAGGCCGCCATCGTCCGCCCCGATTTCCGCACCCGATCCGGCGTCGACCTGTCGCTGGTGCAGCACTTCTTCGCGCCGGTCGACGCCGAGCACATCGACGGCCGTCCGGCCGCGGACCGGGCGTTCATCCTCGCCGAGCGGCTGCTGGCGATCCGCCCGGAGCTCGACCACTACCTGGTCGGGCACGCCTCCATCGAGCTGCTGGCCACCCAGCTGGGGAACCGGTTCGACCGGGTGTTCCTGCACCAGGACGCCCTGGAGCTGCACCTGTCGATCCTGCGCGGTGTCGCGGCCCGCTACCGGACGCCGTTCTTCACCGCGCTCACCAAGTACTCGCGCAAGCCGACCGGCGTCTTCCACGCGATGCCGATCTCCCGCGGGAACTCCGTGGTGAACTCGCCGTGGATCCACGACATGAGCGACTTCTACGGGCTCAACGTGTTCCTGGCCGAGACCTCCGCGACCTCGGGCGGGCTCGACTCGCTGCTGGAGCCGCACGGGCCCATGAAGGAGGCCCAGACCTTCGCCGCGCGGGCGTTCGGGGCGCGCAAGACCTTCTTCGTCACCAACGGCACCTCCACCGCGAACAAGATCGTCACCCAGTCCCTGGTGGCGCCGGGTGACATCGTGCTGGTCGACCGCAACTGCCACAAGTCGCACCACTACGCCCAGGTCCTCGCCGGGTCCAATGTGGCCTATCTCGACTCCTACAGCATCGACCGGTTCTCGATGTACGGGGCGATCTCCATCGCCGACATCAAGCGGGTGCTGCTGACCTACCGCCGCGAGGGCCGGCTGGACCGGGTGCGGATGATCTCGCTGACCAACTGCACGTTCGACGGCGTGGTCTACGACGTCGAGCGGGTGATGACCGAGTGCCTGGCCATCAAGCCCGACCTGGTGTTCCTCTGGGACGAGGCCTGGTACGCGTTCGCGCGCTTCCACCCCGTGTACCGGCGGCGCACCGCGATGGCGACCGCGGCCACCCTGGCCAGGCGGTTCCGCTCCCCCGAGTACCGGGCCGAGTACGAGCGCCGGTGCGCGGAGCTGTCGGGCCTCGACGACGACGCGCTGATCCGCGAGCGGTTGCTGCCCGACCCGGACGCGGTGCGGATCCGCACCTACGCCACCCAGTCGACGCACAAGACGTTGACCTCGCTGCGACAGGGCTCGATGATCCACGTCTTCGACGAGGACTTCAGCCAGAGCAACGAGGAGGCCTTCCACGAGGCCTACATGACCCACACCTCGACCTCGCCCAACTACCAGGTGCTCGCCTCGCTGGACGTGGGGCGGCGCCAGGTCGAGCTGGAGGGCTTCGAGCTCGTCCAGCGCCAGGTCGAGCTGGCGATGACCGTGCGGGACCGGATCGCGGCGCATCCGATGCTGCGCAAGTACTTCCGGGTGCTCGGCAGCAGCGACCTGATCCCCGACCAGTACCGGCCATGGGGCCGGGAGTGCCCGCTGCACTTCGGTCCGGTGGCGATGGAGCAGGCCTGGGGCATGGACGAGTTCGTGCTCGACCCGTGCCGGCTGACCGTGGAGATCGGCACCACCGGGATCGACGGCGACACCTTCAAGCACGAGTTCCTCATGGACCGCTGGGGCATCCAGGTCAACAAGACCTCCCGCAACACGGTGCTGGCCATGACCAACATCGGCACCACCCGCAGCTCGGTGGCCTACCTGCTGGAGGCGTTGATGGGCATCGCCGAGGCCCTGGAGTCCGATGTGGAGCAGATGGGCCCGTTGCAGCGCAAGGCCTACCGGCAGCGGATCCGGTCGCTGACCGAGGATCACCCGCCGCTGCCGGACTTCTCGCAGTTCCACGACGCGTTCCGGGCGAACCCGACCGGTGTCGCCACCGACGGCAACATCCGCAAGGCCTACTTCATGGCCTACGACGACCGGCTCTGCGAGTACCTGAGCCCGCGGACGGTGCGGCACCGGGTCGAGACGGGGCAGCCGGTCGTATCCGCGATCTTCGTGACGCCCTATCCGCCGGGGTTCCCGGTGCTGGTACCCGGCCAGGAGTTCAGCAAGGACATCCTCGATTTCATGGACGCGCTGGACACCCGCGAGATCCACGGATACGACCCCGGCCTCGGCTATCGCGTCTTCACCCAGGCCGCGCTGGAGACCGCGGTGCACGACCCGGCCGCGCTCGGCGAGGCCTCGACCGAACCGACAACCACCTCGGCCACCCCGACCGCCAAGGCTTGATCAACTTCTGGCGACGAGGCCGGCTTCCTTCCAGGCCCGGTAGCCGCCGGCCAGGTCGGTGGCGTTGTGCAGACCCAGATCCTGCAGGGAGGCCGCGGCCAGGCTGGAGCTGTAGCCCTCCGAGCAGACGATGATCCAGGTGACGTCGTGGTCGGTGGCGGCCGGGATGCGGGCGTCCGAGGCCGGGTCGAGCCGCCACTCCAGGTGGTTGCGTTCGATCAGCAGCGCGCCCGGTAGCTCGCCCTCCTGCGCGCGCTGCCACTGCGGGCGGGTGTCGACCAGGATCGCGCCGCGCTCGACCATCTGCGCGGCCCGCCGCGGATCGGGCCGGTCCAGCCGGGCCCTGGCCGCGGCCAGCAGGTCGTTCACGGTCGTCATGGCTGCTCCGAGGGACGGGGGCCGCCGACCGTACTCGATGCGGTCATCCCACTCCCGTCGAGGAGCCCGACTCCACCAGAACGCTGCGGGTGCGGCGCAGCCGCGGGACGGGCGTGGCCGCATCGAGCGCGTAGTACGACATGGCGGTCAACGGCGGCGAGTACGCGTGCACGCTGACCGCCGGCGCCGGCTCCGGGTTGCCGACGTCGTGCACGTGTCCCAGTCCGAACCCGACGCTGCGCCCGGCCGCCAGTCGCCGCGAGCGCAGCCCGTCACCGGTCCAGCGCTGCTCGAGCAGCCGGCCCGACACCACCGTGAGCGCCCCGAGCGAGCCGGCGTGATCGTGCAGCTCGGCGGTCTGCTCGGTGGCCCAACTGATCAGCCAGACGTCCACGTAGTCGTCGCTGCGCAGCAGCCGGTACCAGCGCCGATCCGGATCGATGTGTACCGGGTACAGCCCCGAGCGCACCTCGGCGGCGACCTCCCGGGTGACCGCGGTCAGGTCGGCGAGGCCGAGCGGGGTGGGGCCGAACGAACGGGCAGGGCGGGAGGCGTGCACGAGCACGGGGGACTCCAGTGGTCACGAGCGAGCAGACGGACGACAGGTCAGCTCGGGCGACAGCACTGGTCGAAGTGGTCCGCACGACGGCAGCCCCAGATCTCTCCGAGGACGGCGGCGGGCGACATGGACACATCTGAGCACAACGGACCCCGGCGCGGCCAGTCCGTCCCAGCGCGCGAGAGGACGCCGCATCGCACCGCGGAAATGTCCGACCGAACCGGCTCGACCGGCCACGGTCGCGTCGCCGGTGACCGCAGTCGGCCACCACGGCGGGGTCCTTGCTGATCTTCGCGGGGTCGATGCCGGCCGGTCGGAGGGTCGGCGCGAGCCGGGCCAGCCGGGTCAGCACCCCGACCGCCGCACTGGGCACCGCGTCGCTCGCCAGCGCCGGTGCGGAGAGCACCAGCCCGGCCAGATCACGCTGGCCCAGCGCGTAGGCCAGCGCGATCTGACCGCCCATGCTGTGCCCGAGCAGGATCACCGGGAGCCCCGGGTGCCGAGCCTCGACGAGACGGCGGACCGCGTCGAGGTCGTCGAGCCAGTCGGCGTAGCGCACCAGGTGGGCGCGCGCCGCCCGGTCGAGTGCCCGTGGCCGCGCAGGTCCAGCCCGTACGCCGCCCAGCCGTCGGGCAGCACGGTGTCCACCACCGTGCGGTAGCGACCGGAGTGCTCACCGAGGCCGTGGCAGATCAGCAGCAGCCCGCTCGGCGCGGCCGCCGGCAGCCAGCCCTGCCAGTACAGCCGCTCGCCACGGGCGCCGTCGAGCCGGCCCTGCACCTGCTGCACCGGGTGACTCCGCTCCCGATCGCCGGTATCAGTGCCCGCCGACCACCTTGCGATCCACAGTGGCTCGCTCTTGCAGTCTTGGCTTGTCCGATGTGGATCCAAGTGCGGGCGCCAGCTCGACGTCGCGGTGCACGTCCACACCGCCGCCGATGTCGAGCAGCACCGCGATCGGCGCCCAGCCCTCGGCGGCCACGGACAGCCCGTACCCGCCCGCGTCGAGCTCCTGGAGCCGGTACATGCCACCGATACCGCTCCGAGCGGCGTCGATGATCTCGCCGTCCTGCACCAGCGTCACGGTGGCACCGGCGATCGGTCCACGGGTGCCCCTTATCGATCCACTCAGGGCGGCCGAGCGAGCGAGTGACACCTCGGCATCCGCATGTCCATCCACAGTGGAGACAGTGGCCGCACCTGGCCGGTGTCCCGGCGCGGTACCGATCAGCAGGTACCTTCCGGCGTGCGGGGCCCGGATCTCGCCGTGGCCCCGCACGTCGGCGTAACCGGTTCCGCTCACCCGGCCGTGATCGTCGACCAGGGTGATGGCGGCGCCGGGCACCGTCGACCCGTCCGGCCGGGTGACCCGGAAGCGCACCGACTGCGGCGTTGCCGTCCCGTCGTCGAACTGTGGAGGGTCCGCGTCGGCGGTGCCGGACAGCGTGATCGCCGGCTCGCCGTCCGGCGCCGGACCGAGCAGGCCGAAGGTGTGGCGCAGGGCGACGTCCGCGCCGCCGGCCCCCGGGACCGCAAAGGTGCCGGCCCGCCGGTCGCGGATCGGCTCGGCGACGGGGATCCGTTGGGCCGGGATCGCCACCGCTGGCGCCGCCGCCGCGACGTCGGGGACCGGTTCCCCGACGGCGGGAACGTCGTCGGATTCCGGACTGCCGGCTGTGCGGACCTCGGATGTGGGGGTCGCGGACACCGGGACGGACACCGGAGCCCCGGACACCGGGACATCGGATACCGGCGGGACCAGGCGCAGCGTGCGCGGCCGCGGATCCGTCCCGGCTGCGGTGGTTGCGCCCGGGGTCTCCGACGCGGTGACAGCGGCCGCCACCCGGTCGTCGGTGCCGGCGCTCGGCTCGGCGTCGGCCGCCGGGTCCCGATCGGCGTGCGTGTCGACCGCCTCCGTGCGGGGCTCGGGTACGGCCGGTGCCGGCACGGCGACCTCTGCTGGCTCGCCCGTCGCCTGCTGGACGTCGACGGCACCCTCGTCGACCTTCGCCCTGACCGATTCGGCGCCGGCCGTTTCGGCGCCGGCCGGTTCCACCACCGCCTGCGCGGCGCGCATGCGCACCAGTTCGGCAACCGTCCGCGGCCCGGCCGCCCGAGCCGCCCGCCGTCGCCGGGAGAGCAGCACCGCGGCCACCAGCCCCGCCGCCATCACCGAGGCGACCGTCGCGGTCATTCCCAGCGTGCTCACGACAGTCTCCGCGTCATCACCACACTGCAAACTAGCACTCCGCCCTCACCCGATCGCGGTCACCCACAGGCGTGTTGTCCCAGCTCAACATCATGATCGCTGAGTACGCACGGTGACCCACCCGGTGTTCGAAGGCCGGCGGCGACATGCTGTTGTGACACGGTGGACAACGAGCTGATCGAGCTGGCCGCCGCGCACGGGGTGGCCACCGAGTACCGCGGCGACGGGGACCGGCGTCCGGTGCAGGTCGATCCGGAGGTGGTCGTCCGGGTGCTGGGCCTGCTCGAGGTCGACGCGAGCAGCGCCGCCGCCCGCCGGGTCGCCCTGGCCGCCGCCCGCGCCACCGTGGCCGCCGGCCTGCTGCCCGCCACCATCGCCGCCCGCACCGACCGTCCCCGATCGCTCCCGACCGCGGGCGTGCTGGTGGACTCCCGCGACGATCGCCGCGACGTGTCGGAGATCCCGGCCGGCCTGGAGCCCGGGTGGTACCGGCTGCAGACCGATGACCAGGAGATCACTGTTGTCGTCGCCCCGCCGGCGCTGCCGCGGACGCCGCGGTCCTGGGGATGGATGCTGCAGCTCTACGCGCTGCACTCGGCCCGCTCGTGGGGCATCGGTGACCTGGGCGACCTGCGCAGCTTCGCCACCTGGACCGGCACCGAGCACGGCGCCGGCGCGGTGCTGGTCAACCCGTTGCACGCGATCACCCCGGTGCCGCCGGTGCAGCCCTCCCCCTACTCCCCGTCGAGCCGGCGTTTCGGTAACGTGCTCGCGCTGCGGATCACCGACCTGGACGGCTACGCCCGCGCCGACGCCCCGACCCGCGCCCATGTCGACGCGCTGCGCCCGGAGACCTCCGGCGGCCGGATCTCCCACGACCGGGTCTGGGCGGCGAAACGCTCGGCGGCCGAGCTGCTCTGGGCCTCCGACGGCCGCCCGGAACCGCGGGATGCCGCACCCGAGCTGTGGGAGTTCGCCACGTACTGCGCGCTGGCCGAGCGCCACGGCGGGCACTGGAGCCAGTGGCCGGAGGGGTTGCGCCACCCCGCCGCACCGGCCGTCGCCGCGGCCCGCCGGGAGCTCGCCCCGCGGATCGCGTTCCACGCCTGGCTGCAGGAGCAGGTGCAGCGGCAGCTGCGCGAGGTCCGGGACGCGGCCCGTGCGGCCGGGGTCACGCTCATCCACGACCTGGCCGTCGGCTGCGATCCGGAGGGCGCCGACGGCTGGGCGTTGCAGGACGTGCTGGCCCGCGGGGTCCGGGTGGGGGCGCCACCGGACGCGTTCAGCCAGCAGGGCCAGGACTGGGGGTTGCCGCCGTGGCGCCCGGACCGACTGGCCGCCACCGGCTACGCCGCCTACCGCGACCTGCTCCGGGCGCTGCTGCGGCAGGCCGACGGGCTGCGCATCGACCACGTCGCCGGGCTGTGGCGGCTGTGGTGGGTGCCGCCGGGCGAGACCGCGGATCGCGGCAGCTACGTGCACTACGACTCCGAGGTGATGCTCGCCGTGCTCACCCTGGAGGCACACCGGTCCGGCGCGATGGTGATCGGTGAGGACCTCGGCACGGTCGAACCGGTGGTTACCGAGGGCCTGGCGGAGCGCAACATGCTCGGGTCGTCTGTGGCCTGGTTCACCCGCGACTACGAGCGACCCGACGCGCCGCTGCTGCCGCCCGATCGGTGGGCGGAGGAGTCGGTGGCCACCATCTCCACGCACGACCTGCCGACCGTGCTCGGCTTCCTGCGCGGCGAGCACGTGCGGGCCCGAGCCGAGCTGGGGCTGCTCGACGACGTGGCGGGCGAGGAGGCCAAGGCCCGCGCCGGCCGGGCGCAGCTGATCGAGCTGCTCCGCGAGCAGGGGCTCGTGACCGGGGCCGAGCCCGGCGAGGACGAGCTGGTCGTGGCGATGCACGCGCTGCTGGCCCGGGCCCGCTCCCGGCTCGCGCTGGTGTCGCCCTACGACATCCTCGGCGAGACCCGGCAACCGAACCTGCCCGGCACCGTCGACCAGTACCCGAACTGGCGGCTGCCGTTGCCGCAGTCGGTGGAGGAGCTGCAGCAGGATCCGCGGATCCAGGTGATCATCGAGCTGATGCGGCGGCACCGATAGCCGAACCCGATAGCCAACGAGCGCGCCGGCACGCCATCATCGTCGGCGATGGACTCGACCCGACTGGACCGCTGGCTGTGGGCGGTCCGGCTGACCAAGACCCGCCCGGACGCCGCCGCGGCCTGCCGCGGCGGCCACGTGCGGATCAACGGCAAGCCCGCCAAACCGGCCAGCCCGTGCAGCCCGGCGACGAGGTGCGGGCCCGGGTGCACGACGTGACCCGGATCGTGGAGGTGGTGCGGGTGATCGAGCGCCGCGTCGGGGCACCGGACGCCGCCACCTGCTTCATCGACCGCACCCCGCCGCCGCCCCCGGATGCGCTGATCCCGGTCGCCCGTCGCGACCGCGGCGCCGGCCGCCCGACCAAACGCGAGCGCCGGGTGCTCGACGAGTTCCGCAGCTCCGGACCCTGAGTGGCGGAGTCAGAGCGCGCGTAGCCGGCGTTCGAGGAACTCGCGATCCGCGTCCGTCGGGGCCAGCGGTACCGCCTCCCGGTAGGCCGCGGCCGCCTCGTCGCGTCGGTCCAGGCGGCGCAGGAAGTCGGCGCGGGCCGCCGGCACCAGGTAGTAGTCGGCCAGCTCGGGGGCGGTGGCCACCCGGGCGAGCTCGGTCAGGCCCACCTCGGGCCCGTCGCGCATGCCGACGGCGATCGACCGGTTGAACGCGATGACCGGCGAGGGCTGCGCGGTCAGCAGCGCGTCGTAGCAGGTGACGATCGTGGTCCAGTCGGTGCTGTCCGCGGTCGGGGCGTCGGCGTGGCAGCGGGCGATGGTGGCCTGCAGCCGATAGGGCCCCGGTGGGCCGGCCTCGCTCGCCGCCCGGCGCAGCTGCCACCGGCCCTCGTCGATGGCGGCCCGGTCCCAGCGCCCGCGGTCCTGCTCCTCCATGGCCACCAGCCGGCCGCTCTCATCGAACCGGGTCGCCCGCCTGGCGTGGGAGAAGCAGATCAGCGCGAGCAGGCCGCGCGCCTCGTCGTCGGCCGGCACCAGCTCGACCAGCAGCCGGGCCAGCCGCAGGGCCTCGCCCGCCAGCCCGGTGTCGGGGTCGCGATAGCCCTCGTTGAAGATCAGGTAGATGACGGCGAGCACACCGCTGGTGCGCCCGGCGAGCTGATCCGGCGGCGGCACCCGAAACGGGACGCCGGCATTGCTGATCTTGCGTTTGGCCCGCAGCAGCCGCTGTGACGCCGTCGTCTCCGGGACCAGGAAGGCGTGCGCGATCGCGCGGGTGCTCAGCCCCGCGATGGTGCGCAACGTCAGCGCGACCCGGCTCTCGATCGCCAGCGCGGGGTGGCAGCAGGTGAACAGCAGCCGCAGCCGGTCGTCGTCGACGGACCCTTCGCCCGCCGATGCCGCGTCGAGCTCCGCCATCACCGCCGCCTCCCCCAGCTTGGCCGCTTCGGTGCGTCGGCGGCGCAGCACGTCGATCGCCCGGTTGCGCGCGGCCGTGGTCAGCCAGGCCGCCGGGTTGTCCGGCAGGCCGTCCACCGGCCACCGGGCCAGCGCTCGTTCGACGGCGTCCTGCACGCAGTCCTCGGCCAGGTCCCAGTCGCCGGTGCACCGGATCAGCGTCGCGGTGATCGACACCCGGTCGACCGCGACGACGTCGGCCAGCGCCCGGCGCACCGCGTCCGGCTCGACGCCCCGGTCGACACCAGGGTCGACGGATGCGGTGCGGCCGGAGCGCCGGTCGTCGGTCACGACTCGAACGGCCAGAACGGGCGCAGCTCCAGCGCCCCCGCGCGAGCCATCGAGTGCCGGGACGCGATCTCGATGGCCTCGTCGAGGTCGTCGCACTCCAGGACGTCGAAGCCGGCGATCCAGTCCTTCGACTCGGCGAACGGGCCGTCGGTGATCAGCAGCTCGCCCTTGCGCACCCGCACCGTGGTGGCATCGGCGCCCGGCCGCAGCCGGTCCCCGATCACCCGCTTGCCGCGGCTGTCGACGTCGGCCGCCCAGTCCGGCAACGGGTTGTCGTCGAGGGTCTCGCCGTCGGGGTCGATGGCCACGAACATCATGTACTTCATCGCTGAGCCTCCTTGTTCGGACGGTACGTGCATACGACGAACGAGGAATCCCCGAATCCGACAGTCCTGCCCGACGATCACCCCGATCCGTCTCAGCGGATCTCGTCCAGGGTGAACTCCTCGATGTCGAGGACGAAGCCGCGGACCACCGTGCCGGGCAGCAGGAACGGCTCGTGCCGCAGCTGGGCCAGGTCGCGCCGCACGCTCACCGCCGGGCTCAGGAAGGCGTGGGTGCGCCACGGCGGGCGCATGCCGACGTCCTCGGCCAGCTCCTCGGAGAACTCGTCGTCGGTGAACGTCGCCAGCCCGCAGCCGGTGTGCTGGACCAGCAGCACCTCGCGGGTGCCGAGCTTGCGCTGGCTGATGGTCAGCGATCGCACCACGTCGTCGGTCACCACCCCGCCCGCGTTGCGCAGCACGTGCACGTCGCCCATGGCCAGCCCGAACAGCGCGAACACGTCGATCCGCGAGTCCATGCAGGTCACGATGGCCGTGTGCAGGGCGGGCGCGACGGCGGCGCCCTCGGCGTTGGCCGCCGCGAGCCGGCCGCCACCCGCCTGATAGCGGCGCAACAACTCCTCGTTGGTCACGATGCGAAACTACGACGCCGGTGCTTCGGACTCGTGAACATTGTGAGCAGAGTCCGACTGTGATTCAGGCACGACGAGGGGCAGCCGCCGGGTGGAGGCCCGCGGCAACGCGGTGTCGACGTACTCGACGAGGCTGAGGTCGTCGGGCCGCATCGACACCCGCACCGGTGCGGCGGCAAGCTCCCGGCGGACCCGGTCCCGCAGCGCGCCGGTCCGCCGCTCGTCCGCCCCGACGACCCGGCCGATCACCAGGTAGGCGTCGGGATCGCTGCTGGCGGGATCGGCGTGGTAGCGGTGCCGCACCCCGAACGGTTCGCAGCCGCGTCGGAGCTCGGCCAGCACCGCGAGCGGCGCGCCGCCGGCCGCGGCATCGACCGGCCAGCCGATCAGCACCACATCGGACGGTCCGACCAGGAACGCGCGGTCGTGCAGGGAAGCGCCCCGGCTGAGCAGTCGCCGGTCCTCGGGTGGCATGCCGCCGAACTGGATGTCCAGTGGTCGCCCGGTGAACGCGCGCACGAGGTGCGCGAGCAGCGGCCGGGCGTCGAACCGGGTGCGATCCCCGGCCGGTTCGGGTGCGGTCTCCAGGCCGATGACGGTGGCGTGCACCTGTGCTGCCAGGCGCGGCGCGAACGCGGCACCGAGAGCCTCGGTGGCCAGCTGCTGCAGGCGCGCCACCAGGACGGCGAGCGGCGCGGGCAGCGCGTCGTAGAAAGCGACGATGCTCGACCGCGTGGCGTCGACCCGATCGGTCGCGTCCATCCGACCTCCCCGCAGAAAGATGATCCTAACTCAGTAGTATGAAGCCGACCATGTGCTACTAGTTAAGGAGTGCCGACCCGCTCCTACGACGATCCGTGCGGGGCGGCCCGCGCGCTGGACGTGATCGGGGAGCGCTGGGCGCTGCTCGTGGTGCGTGAGCTGCTGCTCGGGCCCCGACGATTCGCCGAGCTGGCCCGCGGCCTGCCCGCCATCAGTCCGAACGTGCTGTCGCAGCGGCTTCGGGAGCTGGAACGGGACGGCATCCTGCGCCCGACCGGCACCGGCCGGGCGGGCGACGGCCGCGGCTACGAGCTCACCGAGCACGGTCGGCAGCTGACCCCGGTGCTGCTCGAGCTGGGCCGCTGGGCCGGCGCCGGCCCACGACGGTGGGCTGGGCGGCCGGGTGACGACGCGCCGCGATCGGCGGGCGGTTGCTCGAGCGGCGCGCTGATCCTCGCGCTGCGCACCGCCTTCCGGCCGGCCGCGGCCGCCGGGCTGCTGGCCTGGCTCGAGCTGCGGATAGGCGTCGACCGGGTTGAACTGATGATCGCCGACGGCGAGCTGACCGTCGACCGCGGCGGACTCGACGACCCCGACGCGACGCTCGACGCCGATGCCGGCACCCTGCTCGAGCTGGCCCTCGGCGACCGCTCCCTCGACGACGCGACCGCCACCGGCGCGGCCCGGCTCACCGGCAACCGGGCGACCGCGGCCCGGATCCTGGGTTGCTTCGGCCCGCCACCCCCGGCGCCCCAGAATGTCTCTAGCCGGAGAACCGAATGAGCGGTCAGCCCAGCAGCCGCAATCCGGCCCAGAGCGTGACGACCGCCCCGATCATGCACGGCGGAACGGTCAACGCGCCCAGCGCGTGGAACTCGCGGGCCCGCGGGGCGGCATCGGTGCCGTCCAGCACGCGGCGCCACAGCAGGGTGGCCAGCGAGCCGATGTAGGTGAGGTTCGGCCCGATGTTCACCCCGAGCAACACGGCCAGCACGATCCCCGGGCCGGCGTTGTCGCCGAGCACCGCGAGCAGCAGCAGCACCGCCGGGATGTTGTCGAGCACGTTGCACAGCACCGCGGCCAACCCGGCGGTGATCAACAGCCCCGCCAGGGTGGGTACCGACGGCAGCACGGCGGCCAGCGCCACGCCCAGCCCGTTCGCCGCGACCGCCTGCACGACGACGCCGAGCGCCAGCACGAACAGGCAGAACGGCAGGTCGGCCGCGCGGAGCAGGCCGGGGACGCGGATCCGCCCGGTGACCACCGAACGGGCCCCGAGCAGCAGCGCGCCGAGCAACGCCGCCCACACCGGTTCGACGTCGAACAGCGACGAGGCACCGAACCCGAGCAGCGTCAGGGCCAGCACGAGCAGCGCGAATCGCGGCGGCGCACGGTCCGGATCGACCCCGGCGGCGTCGCCGGCCGGGCGGGTCTCGGTGCCGACGGCCAGCTCCGCCCGGAACCACAGCCGCAACACCAGGTACTCGATCGCGATCACCACGACCCACGGCGCCGCCATCAGCGCCGCGAACCCGACGAACGTCAGCCCCGACTTCGCGAACACCAGCAGGTTGGTCAGGTTCGAGACGGGCAGCAGCAGCGAGGCCGAGTTCGCCAGGTGCGTGCAGGCGTAGGCGTGCGGGCGGCCCGCACCGCGAGCAGCCGGGCGGTGGCCAGCACCACCGGGGTGAGCAGCACGACGGTGGCGTCCAGGCTGAGCACCGCCGTGGTGATCGCGGCGGCGACGAAGGTCAAGCCGAGCAGCCGCTGCGGCCGGCCGCCGCTGCGCATCCCGAGCTGCGCACCGAGCCAGCTGAACACGCCCTCGACCTCGGCCAGCCGACCGAGCAGCAGGATCGCCGCCAGGAACGCGACGGTCGGACCCAGCTCGATCAGCTCCCGGCCCGCGTCCGCCGGGGTGATCAGACCGAGCAGCAGCACCAGGCCGGCGGCGGGTGCGGCCACCACGACCTCGGGCAGCTCGTGCGGGCGGGCCAGCGCGAAGCCCAGCACGAGCACCAGCAGGACCAGAGCGATGATCTCCGCGGGGAGCCCGTGCAGCACACCGAGCAGTGCAACACCTCCACCCCGGTCGCGCCCGGCTAGGCTCCCTAACCCTCGGACAGGCGCCGCCGTCCCGCCTGACCGGTGAACACACGCCGCGTCAGCAGCAGCACCGCCACCGCGGCCACCACGATGCCCACCAGGTTGACGATCAGCTGCACCGCCGAGCTGCCGGCCTGGGCCCAGCGGCCCTCGACCAGCGCGACGGTGGCGAACGCGGCCGCCGGCACGGTGGTCACCGAGATGAACACCCCGACCAGCGAGCTCGACTTGGCCGAGGTGAGGGCCAGCATCCCGGCGGCCCCGGCCAGCAGCGCCACGATGAACGAGAACGGCCCGACCTCGTAGATGAAGTCGACCTGATCCAGGTTCTCCAGTGCCGTCGTGGACAGCAACCCGAACGCGTCCAGCAGCAGCGCGGCGACCGCGGTGACGACCATGGCCAGCGGAAATCCGATCCCCAGCGCCAGCCCACCGCGCCGGATCAGGTCTCCGCGGCTGCGGACGATCCCAGCCGCGACCGCGGCCAGCGGACCGAACTCGGGGCCCAGCACCATCGCGCCCACCACCAGGACCGGGGAGTCGGTGATCGCGCCGATCGCCGCGAGCAGGCAGGCGATGGTCAGGAACGCCTGGTAGCTGATCGACAGCCGCGAGTCCTCGCCGGTGCGGGCGATCAGCTCGTCCCAGATCACCGCGTCCAGCGGATCACCGGGGGCGGCCTCCTCGGCGGCGTCGGCCGCATCCGAGAGCGTGGTGTCGATCGCCTCCAGGGTGACGCCGCCGGTGCGGTCGATGTCGAGCTCGTGCAGCGCCGAGAGCAGCTCGTCGACGGCCTCGCGGGTGACGTCCGCCTCGACGACGTCGCCCGCGGGCTGCAACGCGATCCCGGGCAGCGACGTGACGTGGGTGGCGCCGGGTTCGGCGAGCAGCAGGTCGCGCACCGCGGCGGTGCGGTCCGGCGGGCAGATCACCCTCATGTGCAGCATGCGAAGCCGTTCTCGTCGGGGCGGGGTGCCTGGTCGGGGATCAGTTCCGGTTCGCATCCTGCACCGCGGCGGCGAGCGCGCCGGCCGCGGCGAGGGTGCGGGGATATCCCGGGAGGGTCACCGGGGCCGGCCGCGGCGGCTCGCCACCGAGCACGGCAACCGCCAGCTCGTCGAGATGGCGCAGGAAGGCCGTGGCCTCCCGCGACCCCGGTGGGATCCGATGCGACGGCCACGACAGGGCCAGCACCGACAGCTCCTCGAGCGCGTTCGAGATCGGCCACCTGAGGTCGGACGAGCGCTCGGACGGGCCGGCGTCGGCCATCGCATCGGCGTGCACGGCGCGCAGCGCGCTGAGATCACCCTGCAGCCGGCGGCGTTCGTGGATCAGCTCGTCGGTGCGCTGCTCGGCTGGGCCCGTCTCGTCGGGGCCCGTCTCGTCGCGACCCCACGCCGTGGCGAGCACCCGCCGCACCGCGGTCACGACGCGGGCCTGCATCCGCGGCAGCCGAGCCGAGGTCGAGCGGGGCCACAGCAGCCGGCGCAGCAGCAGCGCCAGCCCGGCCCCGATCGCGGTGTCCAGCAGCCGGGCACCGATCAACGGCGCGACGTCCTCATCGGAGGATCCGATGTGGACCAACAGCAGCGCGAGCACGGTGATCCCGACGACGGCCAGCCCGTAGTGGGTGCTGATCACCAGCTCGACCATGCCCTGGAACAGCGCCGCGGCCAGCACCGCCACCCACAGCGGCGGACCCCACCCGAGCAGTGCGAAGGCCAGCACGACGCCGATGCCGGTGCCCACCACCCGCTGCACGACGCGGCTGCGGGTCAGCGCGAGGTTGCTGCCCTGCAGCACCGCGGCCACCGTCAGCCCGACCCAGTAGGCGTGTCCCAGACCGAGGGCATGGCCGATACCGACAGCGACGGCCACCGCGACCCCCATCCGGGCCGCGGACGGCAGCACCACCGAGTGCCGGTGCATTGCCGCGTTCAGCTGCGCGCCGATCCCCGGCCAGGCCCGCAGCGCCGGACGCGCGACGGCGTGCGGGTCGCCGGCGCGGAGCCCGCGGCGGGCATCGGCGATGGCCCGGGCCAGCAACTCCGCCCCGACGGCCGACGAGGCCGGCAGCGGTTCGTCGGCCGCCGGTTCGCGGGCGACCGAAGGCGCCAGCGCGCGCACCGCGCGTCCCCACCCGGGATCGAGTGGGCCGGCCGACTCGACGTCCACGTGCAAACCCGCTTCGAGCACCGCCTCCACCGCGACAGTGGCCCTGGCCAGCGGATGGTCTGCCGCCAGCCCGCCCTGCGCGACGGCGCCGCGCGCCCGCCGGACCGCGGTGATGGCCGCCGGCCGGCTCCCCGCGGCCGCCTCCGAACCGATCGCGTCCAGCAGCCCGGCCACCGCGTCGAAGGCCGCCGCCACGGCCCGGCGCTCGGGCTCGCGCCGCCGTCCGAGCAGTGCCGGCGACATGGTCACCAGCCAGGCGAACAGCGCGCCGGCCGCCGCCAGCGCGGCCCGCTGCCCGGCGGCGGCCGGATCTGTGGTGATGTCGGTGGCGGCCAGCACGGCCATCACCAGCATGAGCTCACGCGGTGGCGGCAGCTCCGCGGCCTGGCAGCCGACCGAGGCCACCCCCGCGACCACCCCGGCCACCAGCACCGCCAGCAGCCCGTTGCCCGCCGCGAGGCCGCCGAGCAGGACGGCGATCACCAGCCCGGCGCCCATCGCGGCGACCACCCGTGCGCGGTACCGGTAGGGGGCCTGCGAAACGCTCAGCCCGGCCAGACCGCCGAAGGACGCGGCCGCCCCGCCCGCCGGGTCGCCCAGGGTCAGCCCGACCGCCAGCGGCACCCCGATGCACAGCGCCGCGCGCACCGCGAGACCCACCCGTCCCGGTGCGGCACGGCGCAGCGCGGCGAGGACGACCCGGGCCCCGTCGAGGCGGCTCATCGACCCCGGGAGTCGTCCAGGTACTGCAGCAGCTCGTGCGCGGCCAGCTCGATGTCCTTGTGCCCCCACTCGGCGGCGCGGTACTGGCACGCGATGAGCCCCATCCGGTGCAGCCGCCGGAAGTCGCCGTACACGAACCCGTACCGGCTCTTGGTCTCCTCGGTCGCGCCGTCGGTCAGGCCGAGGTACCAGCCCGCGTAGTCCTCCCAGCTGTGCGACTCGAGGTAGGCGTTCTCGTCGGCCGCGGTGGGCTGGACCTCGCCCCACTGACTTCGCAGCACGTACTGGCGGGCGTCGATGAGCTCCCGGGCGCGCGCGACGGCGGGCTTGTTGACCGAGTACGAGGCCATCCGCACATCCTGGCCCATGCGGCGGCGAGGCACCGCCTCCAGCTCATCGCGCCGGCACCTGCGGAGTGGCGAGCATCGCGCGCACGGTCGCCGCGTCCGGTGCGGCCAGCGCCCGGGCGGCCAGCTCACGAGCCGCCGTGAGGTCGACCGCACGCACCGCCTCCTTGAGGCCGGCGGCGGCCCCGGGTGCCACGCTGAGCTCGCGCACCCCGAGCCCGATCAGCAGCGGTGCGGCCCGCTCGTCCCCGGCCAGCTCCCCGCACACCGCCACCAGCAGGTCGTCGCTCGCGACCCGGCCCACCGCCGCGATCAGCGCGAGGACGCCGGGATCCAGCGGGTCGGCGAGCGCCGCGAGCTCGTCGCTGCCACGCTCGGCCGCCAGCGCGTACTGGGTGAGATCGTTGGTGCCGATCGACATGAAGTCGACGTGCGGAGCGAACGCGGCCGCCTTCAGGGCGGCGGCCGGGACCTCCACCATGATCCCCACCCGCAACCCCGCGGGCGTCCCCCGCCCGGCCACCGCCACCGCCTCCTCGAGCAGGGCGGTCGCCGCGAGCAGCTCGGCCACCGTGCTGATCATCGGGAACATCAGGTCCACGGGGTGGTCGTGCGCCACCCGCACGATCGCCAGCAGCTGATCGGCGAGCAGCTCGGGCCGGGCCAGCGCGAGCCGGATCCCGCGCACCCCGAGGAACGGGTTGGCCTCCACGGGCATCGGCAGGTAGTCGAGCGGCTTGTCACCACCGACGTCGAGGGTGCGCAGGGTGATCCGCCTGCCCCCCATGGCCTCGGCGATCGCCCGGTACGCCGCCTCCTGCTCGTCGACGGTCGGCGCCTCCGTGCGGCCGAGGAAGCAGAACTCGGTCCGCACCAGCCCGGCGAGATCCGCCCCCGTCGCCGCCCCCGCGTCCGCGGTCGAGCCGAGGTTGGCCCCGACGAGGACAGGGGTGCCGTCGAGGGTCACGGCCGGTTCCCCGGCCCGCGCGAGCGCGGCCGCCCGGCGGCCCGCCAACGCCTCCGCCCGCCCCCGGAACGCGGCGAGCACCGTGTCATCCGGGTCGAGCGCGATCTCCGCCGTGGCCCCGTCCACCGCGACCAGGGTGCCCGCCGCGATGGCCAGCACGGCGGGGCCGGCGCCGACGACGGCCGGGATCCCGCGGGCCCGCAGCAGGATCGCGCTGTGCGCGGTGGGGCTGCCCTGGGCCAGCACGACCGCCGCGGTCCGGGCGGGATCGAGCGCCGCGGCCTGGGCCGGGGTCAGGTCGGCCGCCACCAGCACCCCGTCGACGTCGGTGCTCGCACCGGCGGTCCCGCCGAGGTGGCGCAGCACCTGGTCCCGGACGTCGCGGACATCGGCCGCCCTGGCCTGCAGGTAGCCGTCCGGCATGGCGACGAACGCGGCCTCGACCTCATCGAGGCCGTCCGCCCAGGCCCGGGCCGCGCCGGCGCCGGACGCGATGCGGGCGCGCGTCGTGGCGACCAGGTCCGGGTCGTCGAGCAGCAGCAGGTGGGCGTCGAAGATCGCGGCCTCGGCCGCGCCGACCTGGCGCAACGCCTGCTCGCGGACGAGCTGGACGTCGCGGCGAACGGCGCCGAGCGCATCCTGCAGTCGTTGCCACCGGGTGTCGGCGTCGCCCTCCTCCTCGTCGGGCACGGTGACGCCCGCCTCCCGCAGCGGGCAGGCCGGGCCGATGCCGATACCCGGCGATGCCGGCATCGGCTTGCCCCTACGGGTCGTCGCGGGTCGGACGGGGGCGGCGGGGGTCGACCCGGCTCCCTCACCGAAGCCCGTACGGGCCAGCTCGAGCAGGCTCTGCAGCGCCTGCGCCGCCTGCGGCCCCGAGACCCGGACCTCCACCTCGTGCCCGCGCAGCGCGCCCAGGGTGGCGACCTTCGACATGCTGCCGGCCGGAACCGGCGGCCCGTCGAGGGTGCGGTTGCGCAGCGTCGCGACCGCGTCGAACCCGCGCAGGGTCTGCACCAGCAGCGCGGCGGGCCGGGCGTGCAGGCCGTGCGGCATGCCCACGGTGAAGGTGCCGATCAGCTCGCCCACGTCCGGGCCGCCCCGACCATCGGCCGGGCCGGGTGCCAGGTCGTCGGCCGGGCCCAGGTGCGACTGCTTGGCGGCCAGTGCCGCCGTTGCCTCGCCGGCCACCTCGGCCGCGTCGGCACCGGAGTCGGCGGCCACGGCGGCGACGATCAGCCCTTCGACCAGCGGCGCCGCGCAGAGGACGACACGCTCGCGGTCCTCGTCGGACATCAGGTCCAGGGCGAGCTCGGCCGAGAGCACCGCGCTGCCGAGATCCATGAGCACGACGACCCCGTCGCCGCGGTCCGCGCGGGCTATCGCATCGACGATCGCCACCGCGTCGGTTCCGAACGCGCCGTCGTCGAGCCCGGCGGCCACCTCGATGCCGGCCTCACGGCCGTGCAACATCTCGGCGGCCAACGCGACGGCGGCCTCGGCCAGCGCCCGGCTGTGCGAGACGACCACGATGCCGACCGTCATACCTCACCCCCGTCCGGTCCGGATGATCCTCGGAGCACCCCGACGATACGAGGGCCAGGTTGCTGGGTGGTGATGCGGCCGGCCGCCAACCTGGCGAGGTACCGCACCGGTGGCGGCTTCCTCCTACTCGTCGTCAACAGGAGTGCCGCCATGACCATCGGAGAAGTGCGACAGTTCCGCCGCGCCGATCGCGATCAGTTGACCTCGCTGGTGAACGCCCACGTCCAGGCGGTCGTCCCCGGCATCTCGGTGTCGGGGACGGCGGTCCTGAACCAGTTGGAGCGCGAGCCCGGCGAGTTCATCGTGGACCCGTGGGTCGCGGAGCGGGCCACGCTCGTCGTCGAGCAGCGAGGGCGCGTGTCCGCGGCGGCTCATCTGATCCGCTACGGCACCGGGACCGACGTCGGTCCGGCTCTGCGGGGGACCGGCGAGATCCGGTGGTTGATCCACTGGCCAGGTGGCAATCTCGCGACCGCCCTCCGGGTCAGGCCCGGTCGCCGAGCGCCACGATGTGGTCGGGCAGGCGCTCGTTGTCGCCGTACATGAAATGGTTCTGCATCTTCTCGGAGAACCGGCTGGCCTCGGTCGTGCGCCCGACCGCCTCGGCGACCTGGCGGATCAGCATCGGTGACGCGCCACAGCACACGCCGAGGTAGTTGATCCCGATCTCCGCTGCCTCGTGGGCGAAAGCGCCGATCTCGTAGCGGTTCGCGTACAGCGGGTCCAGTGCGGTCGGGAACGTGCGCCCGTGCGGCGAGGACACGTTCGCGCGAGGGTCGCTGAGGTTGAAGAACGTCGGCTCGGCGTCGGTCGTCCGGTAGGGGATGGGGAGCGCGCCGACGTGGCAGGACACGGCGGCCCGGATCTTCTGCAGCCACGGCAGCATGGTCTGCGGTCCACGGAAGCAGTTCATGCCGACGACGTCCGCGCCGGCCTGCTCCAGCCGTTGACAGGTCTCCACGATCCCCACGCCGTCGGCCATCTCGTTCTGCGCCATCGGGGCGATGGTGAGCACCACCGGCAGCCCGCTCGCCTTGCCGATCTCGAGAGCGGCGAGAGCCTCGCCGGCGAAGTAGAAGGTCTCCCCGATGATCAGGTCGGCGCCGCCTTCGACGGCCCAGCCCACCATCTCGGAGAACATGTCCCGGACCTCGCCCTGGCGTTGCGTATCGGCCGGGTCCCAGATGTTGCTGTTCGAGATGTTGCCGGCCATCAGGTCGCCCGGGCGCGCGTCGGCCACCTCGCGGGCGATCCGCAGGGCCGCCCGGTTCAACGGTTCGAGCAGGTCTTCCTTGCCGATCACCCGCATCTTCTCGCGGTGTCCGTTGTAGGTGAACGCCTCGACGATGTCGGAGCCCGCGCGCTGGTAGTCGACGTGCAGCGCCCGGAGCGCGTCGGGATACTCCAGCGCGACCTCGGGGACGAACTCACCGGCGGTGAGGTAGCCCCGCCGTTCGAGCTCGAAGAGGAATCCTTCGGCACAGATCACCGGACCTGCGTCGAGGCGGTGGGTCAGTGGCATGCGGTCGTTCATGAGCTAGAGCTCTCCATCTCTCGTGGATCGGCACTGCAGGAGCGATGCAGGCGGTCTCCTGACTCCCAGGTCAGGCGCTTGTCCCCGGCCTTCCCGAACCGTGCGGTTCAGTGGCGAGTTCGGGGGCGAGCTCCCTGGTCACAGTGGCGAGGACCGTGTCGGCCTTGCACCGACTTCCCGGATCTGCATCGTTGCGGCGAGTCTACGGACCGGGAAACCACGATCCCACAGCATCAGCGGAGGTCGATCACGGCGAGGTTCAGCGGCAGCGTGCCGGACTGGGGCGCGAGTGCGGTATCGGTGCGCAACCGCAGAGGACCGGTGCCGGCGAACGCAGCGAGGTACGAGGCGGCGTCGACGGCACCCGACACGGTGTAGCGGTCCAGGACGAACGGCACGCTGTTCGCGGTGCCGGGCTCGGGCCCGTCCAGCAGTCCGAAGTGCAGGTGCGGGGCGATGGAGTTGCCGCTGTTGCCCAGTCTTGCGAGTGGCTGTCCGGCTTCGACCTCGTCTCCGGCAGCCACGGCGATGCTGCCGGGCTGGAGGTGGGCGTAGAGGGCCCACGTGTCGGGCCGGACCTGCACGATCACCTGATTGCCGGTCGTCCGGGTAGGATCGATGCCGGCAGGCAACGAGTTGGGTGATTGCTCCGGGAGGCCGTCGCGTACGGCGACGACCGTGCCGCCCGTTGCCGCGACAACACCGGCTCCGTGACCGAACCACTGCTGCGGGCTGGACCCCTCGCCGGTGAACGGCTGGTCGCCACGGAGCTGGATCCAGTCCACGGCGAAGGTCTCCGTCTTGACGAAACGATCTCCGGCTGTCGGTGTGCGACCGGCGCGGTGCGTGGTGAAGGCGTCGCAGCAACTGTTCGCGGTGAGCCAGCCGGGACCACTCAACGGCGCAGTGATCATGACCGGTGGCTGCGGGTCGACGGTCAGGATGGGGCCCGAGATCTGCTGGTCGGAACCGGAATCGACGGGCGCACCGCGGAGTTGGTAGCCGATCCGGTGCGTGAGACGCTCGGTGCGGTGATCGGGCGCCAACCCGAGATCGACGACCACGGCCACCGCGGTCGAGCCCGGGATCTCCGCGGTGGGCGACGTGCCGTCCAGCGGCTGCGTTGCGGCCACCAGAGCGGGGCCGTCCAGACGCAGCAGGAGCTGGCCGTCGGCAGTGAGGACCTCGACCACGGTCAGGGCCGCCGGGTTGGCAGCGGTGTTGGCGACGAGCAGGTCGTACTCGACGTGCTGCAGACCGTCGCTTCCGGGAACAGCGTAAGGACGCTGCGGCGCCGAGACGATGATCACCGCGTCCTGCGGTTCGCTGCGCGGAGCGGGCGGGAGCGCGCGCGGGCCGACAGCAGGCGAGTCCGGCGTGGCCGACGGGGCGGCGCACGCGAGAACACCCGGGGCGGTGAGCACGGCGATGACCAGAGCGCACAGGTTCAGCACGGCTGCCCGGCGCCGCCGGGCCGGTTGACGGCCTGCCCGAGAGGCAGGCAGCGGCTCAGCCGGGATCTTGCTGATCATGATGGGCTCCCGGGATGTCGGATTGTCGCCCCGGTCAGCGACACGAAAGAGTTTCCGCCGGAACGCGTCGCAGCGTCAGCAGGAACCCCTCCCGAATCACAAGGGCTGTCCCTGTGGCGGCCATCGTCGGCAATCGGCTGCTCCAGACCTGCTCCAGAAGAAGTGGTGAATTCGAGCCGCACCTTTCCACCGCGAGGGACCGTCATCGCGCCCGGGACCAGGGGATGCAGGTAGACCCGATCCGAATTGTGGCCGCTCGGTCGAACCGCGCAGTCCGTCGCGCCGTATCGACGTCGATGCACGAGACTGAGCCGATGACCAGCCCCTGCCGCACTCGGGCCGGCCGGTCGGCTCGGCACCACCGTGGTGACCCGCCGCGTCGGAGCGTGCACCGCGGTGCGGCGCCCGGTCGGGGCGCCAGTGGGCGTATGTGGTGACAGAAGGCGTCTATGACGTGGCGATCGTCGGCTGTGGCCCAGCCGGCACCGCCACGGCCCTGCAGGTGCTTCGGGATCGACCGGCGAGCCGGGTGCTGCTGCTGGACGCGGCGGCATTCCCCCGCGACAAGACCTGCGGTGACGGGATCGCCGCCGAGGTCTTCGATCTGCTGTCCGCCCTGAACGCCCCCGGGCTGGATCGGCTGGCACCGCCGGTTCCGCGGGTCCGCCTGCGGACGCCCACCGGTCAGGTCGTCGAACGGCCCTGTGCGCGCCCGAATCGGGTGATTCCCCGAATCGTGTTCGACGCCGCGCTCCTCGATGCCGCGATCGATCGGGGAGCCGAGTTCCGCCGGCACCGGGTGCGCAGGTTGTCGATCCGGCCCGATCACGTCGTGCTCGACGGAGAGGTCGCCGCACGCGTCGTCATCGGCGCCGACGGCGCCAACTCCTCCGTGCGTCGCCTGCTGACCGCACCCGTCGCTCCGCCGGCCACGGTGGCAGTGGCCCTACGCGGGTATACCCCGACCACCCCGGACCCCGACCGGATGGCGATCGAGTTCGCGCCGGGCCGGTACCCGGCCTACGCGTGGTCGTTCCCGCTGGGCGACGGGCGGGCCAACGTCGGATACGGGGTCTTCGACCGCCGTGGCCGCGGCAACCGGAAGGCCTACCTCGATGCCCTGCGGGAATTGCTGCCCGGCCAGGAACCGGTGCCGTCGACCATCCGAGGGCACCACCTGCCGCTCTCGACGGGACCGCGGTTCCATCCGGACGGACGGATCCTGTTGGTGGGAGATGCCGCGGCGACGATCAACCCCTTGACCGGCGAAGGGATCTTCGATGCGGTGGCTTCGGGAGCCCTCGCCGGACGGGCTGCGCAGTTCGAGGCCGGCGCCGGTGCCGCCCACCGGGCCGCGATGCGACGCAGCTTCGGGCGGCACCATCGGCACAGCGCCGCGATGGCCCGCCTCACCGCCCGCCCGGCCTTCCTGGACGCTGCGGTGTCGGCGGCATCCGCGCACCGCAGCGTCTTCGACGCGGCGGTGCGCCTGGGACTCGCGCGCGGCACCGTCCCGCCTGCCGCCCTCGCCCTGATCCTGGCGCACCTGGTCCGGACCGGCCGGTGAGCCCGGGCTCAGCGGACCAGGGCGGCGCCGGCGGCCAGCAGGAGGGCGACGGCGAGCCCGGCCACGACCAGCACCGCCCGGAACGGCGCACGGGATCCCCGGCGCCGTCCCGCCCGGAACCCCAGCACGAGGACCAGCACGGCGACGCCGGCGACGACGCCCGCGAGCGGCGCCGGAACCGGAGCAGCGGCCGCCAGCACCAGCGTGGCTGCGAGCAGCAGCAGGGCTGCGGCGCTGCGGCTCGCACCGGCGCCGATCCGATGCGGGCAGACCGCGGACACCGGTGACCGCGTCGTCGTCGAGGTCGGGCAGCACGTTGGCGAAGTGGGCACCCCCACCGAGCAGCGCGCCGGCCGTGGGCAGCCACCACGGCGGCGTGGGCGCACCCGGGAGGGCCAGGACGACGAACACCGGCAGCAGGCCGAAGCAGACGAGGTAGGGCAGCACGGAGAACCGGCTCGCCTTCAACCCGAGGTCATAGGC
Source organism: uncultured Actinomycetota bacterium (assembly GCA_963730945.1). Classification (GTDB taxonomy): domain Bacteria; phylum Actinomycetota; class Actinomycetes; order Mycobacteriales; family Pseudonocardiaceae; genus Pseudonocardia. Next base: position 126,413 of record CAVSTV010000018.1, on the reverse strand, counting down.
GCAACCTGCGAACACGGCGACCAGATGTGCGGCGCCCGCCGCGACCCCGCACGCGAGCGACAGCGGCACGCAGGCGGCCACAGCCGCGCCGGTCGCGACGCCGACCGTGCGCGCGGACACCGTTCCGGCCGCGATCGGTTTGTCCGACCGGCCCACCGCACGGTCGCGTTCGGCATCGACGAGATCGTTCGAGCCAGCCGATGGAGAGCTGGCCGCTGAGGACAGCCAGGCCGACCAGCACGACGCCACCGACGTCGTGCCCGGCGGTCGCCGCCAGGGCCGTCATCATGAGGGTGACGGCAACCGTGGGTTCCGGGTGGCACGAGCGCAGCAACCCGGCCGCCACCGCGCCGACGCGCCTCATGTCGCCGAGTCTGACAGCCTGGCGGAGGTGGACGACGTCCAGAACCCGGCGCCAGGCCGTACCGGTGTGGGTCGGCCTCGCAACGACCCCGGCCAGTACGACGATCTCGTCGAGCACTGGTGGAACCCCCGCGGCTACTTCGCGATGCTGCATTGGCTGGCGCGGGCCCGCGGTGCTCTGATCCCACCGGCCGCAGCCGGCGGAGGGCTGCTGGTCGACCTCGGCTGCGGTGGGGGTCTGCTGGCCCCGCACGTGGCGGCGAAGGGCTACCGCCATGTCGGCGTGGACGTCATCGGCCAGCGCGCTCGCCCGAGCGGCGCGGGCACGGCGTCGTGCCGGTGCGGGCCGACATCACGGCGGTTCCGCTGGTCGACGGTTGTGCGGACGTGGTGGCGGCCGGTGAGATCCTCGAACACGTCACGGACCTGCCGGCGGCCCTCGCCGAGGTGTGCCGGCTGTTGCGGCCCGGTGGGCTGCTGGTCATCGACACCCTCGCGGCCACGGCGCTGGCCCGCCTCCTCGCGGTGCGGCTGGCCGAACGGGTACCCGGTGGTCCCCCGCCGGGCATCCACGACCCGGCGCTGCTGGTGGACCGGGAGGTGTTGCTCCGCGAGTGCGCCCGCCACGGCGTGCAGCTGCGGCTTGCGTGGAATACGCCCGTCGCTGGTCGACCTCGCGCGTTGGCTGGCCCACCGCACCGAGTCCGTTCGGATGGTGCCGGTGCCGACCACCGCCGTGCTGTTCCAGGCCATCGGGCGTCGCCGACACGCCGTCGGCGCGGTCGACCGACGTCGCGGCGGGAACCGGTAGACGTGGTTCGCAGCGCTTACGTGAGCGGGACGGGCATCGCGCTACCCGGCCCGGCCCTGCAGCAGGAGGACATGTGGGCGGCCCGCTTCGCCGCCCACTTCGCCGGCGACCGGGCGGCGGCCCGGCTGTTCCGCGGCGCCGGGGTGCGTCGCCGGCACGCCGTGGTGAACCCGGCGGCCGAGGACGTCTCGGGCTGGTCGACCGGGGCGCGCATGCGCCGTTACCGCGCCGAGGCGCTGCCGCTGGGCAAGGACGCCGTCGGTGCGGCGCTCGCCGATGCCGGGCTGCGGGCCGAGGACATCGGCCAGTTCACCGTCGCCTCGTGCACCGGCTACGCGACACCCGGCCTGGACATCCAGATCGCCGCCGACCTCGGTATGGCCGCGGGTCTGCACCGGCTCGTCGTCGGGCACATGGGGTGCTACGCCGCCCTGCCGGGCCTCGGTGTCGTCACCGACTACGTGCTGAGCAGGCGGCGGCCGGCCGTCCTGCTGTGCTGCGAGCTCACGTCGCTGCACGTCCAGCCGCCCACGGACGACCGGGCACAGGTCGTGTCGCACGCGCTGTTCGGCGACGCGGCCGCGGCCGTGGTCGTGGTGCCCGAGCGGACCACCCGACGGCCGGCCCTCCGCGTGGTCGACGTGGCCGCGCTGACCGACGCCACCACCGCCGACCACATGACATGGGACGTCACCGATCTCGGCTTCCGGATGGGCCTGTCCCCCGAGGTGCCCCGCGTGCTGGCCCGGCAGGTGCGCGGTCTGGTCACCGACCTGCTGGGAGGTCAATGACCTCACGATCGCCGACGTCGACGCGTGGGCCGTGCATCCCGGCGGGCCCCGGATCCTGGACACCGTCGCCGACCAGCTCGCCCTGCCGCCCGATGCACTGGATGCCTCACGAGCCGTACTCGCCGAGCGGGGCAACTGCTCATCGGCCACGGTTCTCCTCGTGCTCGAAGCGCTGCGTTCCGCGGGACGGCCGCGTGCGGGCCGTCCCGCCGTCGTCATGGCGTTCGGGCCGGGACTGACCCTGTACGCCGCCCTGCTGCACGGCGCCTGACGGAGGCTCCGAGGAGGAAGGACACGACCGACCATGGATCACGAGCAGGTGGTGCTGCTGGACGAGCGCGGCCCGTTGCCGACCGAGGCCGCGTGACGGAACCGCGCATCCGGTCCGGCGGCCCGTCCGCACCCGTCCTCGTGGTCGGCGCGGGGCCCACCGGACTGACCGCAGCGCTGCTGCTGGCCCGCTACGGCATCGCCTGCACCGTGGTCGACCGGCAGACGGAGCCGTGGCCGCTGCCGCGGGCGGTGCACCTCGACGACGAAGCCGTGCGCGTCCTGCAGCTCGCCGGGGTTCGCGACGAGTTCGCGGCGATCAGCAGGCCGGGCGCCGGACTGCGGCTGCTCGACGCGCGGATGCGACCGTTCGCCACCTTCCACCGAGCCTCCGGGCCGGCCACGCACGGCCATGCCGCCTCGAACCTGTTCGATCAGCCCGCCCTCGACGCGCTGTTGCGCACCGCAGCCGTGCGGTCCGGCGTGGCCCTGCGAGGTGGACTGGACGTGACCGGCGTCGCGGCCGGCGCCGACGGGACGGTCACCGTCACCGCACGCGACATGGCGACCGGCAGGCAGCAGACGCTGCTGGCCGCCGCCGTACTCGGATGCGATGGCGCCGCCAGCACCGTCCGCGCAACGATCGGTGTCGGCCTGCACGATCTGGGCTTCCGTCAGCGATGGCTGGTCCTCGACCTCCGCTGCCGGTCGATCAACGATGGGTGGGACGGTGTGGATCAAGTCTGCGATCCGCACCGGGCCGTGACCCATATGCGCCTCACCGGCGATCGGTACCGGTGGGAGTTCCGCCTGAATCCCGGCGAGTCGGCCGCGGAACTGGCTCGGCCGGAGTCCGTCGCCGCACTCACAGCGCCCTGGTTCACCGGCGGTACGGCAGACCGGCAGCTGCTGCGCTGGGCCGAGTACACGTTCCGGGCCCGTGTCGTGAAACGCTGGCGCTCCGATCGCGTGCTGCTGCTCGGTGACGCCGCGCACCTGACGCCACCGTTCATCGGGCAGGGACTCGGAGCAGGCCTGCGCGATGCCCACAATCTGGCCTGGAAGCTGGCCGCCGTCCTGCACGGCCGGGCCGGCGATGACCTGCTCGACACCTACGAGGCGGAACGAGCGCAGCACACCGAGGCGACGATCCGCACAGCGATCCGCATCGGAAGAGCGATGACCGGTGGCAACAGCGCCGTCGCCGCCCTGCGCCGCCCACTGGCCGCCGCGCTGCTGAGGTTGCCCGGCGCCGAGTCCCGAGCACTGGCTGCCACGACCGCGCCGTACCCGCCCAGCGTCGTCGTCGACCGCCGCCGTCATCGCCGGGATCTCACCGGCACGACGTGCCCGCAACCGGTCGTCCGGTTCGAGGGGGTCTCCACGCTGCTCGACGAGGTGCTCGGGCCCGGGTTCGTGCTGCTGTACACGACAGTGGTGGACCCCGCGATGAGCTCACGAGCTCGCGCGCTCGGGGCCTGCCGGATCGCCATGGGCGCCCCCGCTGCGGACGACGACGCCGACATCACGATTCCGTGCGACCCCACCCTGGCAAGCTGGTTGCGTCACGGCCGCGCCACAGCGGTGCTGCTTCGGCCCGACCGCGTGGTCATGGCCAGCATGCCCAGCCGAAGCAAGGGTCGAGGCGACAGCGGGCATGGTCGCGGTCGCAGGCGGGCGTTCACGGTGCGCCGCCGGCGACGAGCGCCGCAGCTCGTTCGGTAACGGGCGGACCGGCGGCGGGCTCGCGGCCGCCCTGGTCGAGCCGGAAGGGCGGGTACACGTCGGTCATCAGTGCGACGTAGACGAGGACCCGGAACACCCACCGGTTGAGTCCGACGATGAGGTCGAACAGGCCCGCCGGATACCGCCGCAGCACCATCAGGCACACGCCGGCGACGAGCACGAGCACCCCGAGCAGCCCAGTCGTGAACACCGGTGGCGACGCCGGGCCGAACCGGCTCACGGCGCCGAGCAGAATTTCGACGATCAGCAGGTGTGGGACGGCGAGCAGCCACTTGACCACGACGAGCGGGCGGGAAAGTCGCGCCGGGTAGGCGACGTCGAGGCTCGCCGGGTGATCGGTGGCGCGCAGGGTGAAGGGCGGGTACTGGTCGGTGCCGAGGGTGAGGTAGCCGTAGTGGCCGACGCGCCAGGTCCAGCGCAGCACGCCGACGTTGAAGTCGAACAGAGCGCGCGGGTAGCGCCCGACGACGAGGACGGACAAGCCGGCCACCACCGTCAGGACGGCGAACACCATCCAGAGCACGGCCAGGACGACGACGTGCGGCACGACCAGCAACCACTTGACCGTCCACAGCCAGCGCCCAGGTATCTCGCCCCCGCGTGCTTCGACCGCCAACGGGTGGGACACGGCGACATTCATGGCGGACGCTTCGGGAACGTCGACTGCTGTGGTCCTGTCGGTCATGGTGGCCTCGCAGGCTCGCGGTTGATGGAGGCTCGAATGTGACTGCCGGGCGGGGGGCGGCACACCACCCGGCCGCGCCGACCACCCGGGTGGAACCGAACCCACCGGGAGCGGACATATCGAGGACTACGCTGCGCTCACTGCGCGGGTAGGGAGAGCCTGTGGTCGAGCCGCTGATCGACCAGCCACGGAGGGGGCCCCTTCTCGCGGCAAAGTGCTCGATCCCGCCGCAACGGCGGGGCGGTGTCGTCCGGCGGCGGCTGCATGATCTGCTCCTCGACAACGCCGCGACCCGGTTGACGGCCGTTGCCGCCCCCGCCGGCTGGGGCAAGACGACGTTGCTGTCCCAATGGGCGCACGACCCGCGCGAGCACCGTCGGGTGGCCTGGGTTTCGCTGGACGAGTCCGACGACGAGCCGGTCCGGTTCTGGTCCTACGTGATGACCGCGTTGCGGCCGCACGGGCTGGGCGCCGGGTCGGTGTCGGCGCTGGGTGCACCCGGGGTCGACCCCATCGACGTCGCGGTTCCGCTGCTGCTCAACGAGCTGGAATCGGCCACCGACACCGTCGTGCTCGTCCTCGACGACTTCCACCTGCTGTCCGACCCGCGGGTGCACGAGGGTGTGGAGTTCCTGGTGGCCTACCTGCCGGCCGCGATGCGCCTGGTCGTGGCCGGCCGCACCGACCCACCGCTTCCGCTGCCCCGGTTGCGAGCCCGCGGCGAGCTGACCGAGATCAGGGCCGAGGACCTGCGCTTCTCTGCGCGCGAAGCGGGAGCGCTCGTGGCATCGGTCGGCGACGTCGACCTGGGCGCATCGGCGGTGCACGGGTTGTGCGAACGGACCGAGGGGTGGGCGACCGGGCTGCAGCTCGCCGCGATCGCCCTGCGCGGCGCGACCGCACCGGCGGCGGCCGTCGACGCCATCAGGGGTGACGACCGACACATCCTGGACTACTTCACCGCCGAGGTGTTCGAGGGGCTGCCCACTGCACACCGCGAACTGCTGGTGGGAGTGTCCGTGCTGGAGCGACTGTCCGGCCCGTTGTGCGACGCGGTACTGGAACGCACCGGTTCCGCCGGCATCCTCGACGACCTCGATCGGGCCGACCTGTTCGTCATCGCCCTCGACCGCCGCCAGAAGTGGTACCGGTGCCACCGGCTGTTCCGGGATGCCCTGCGCCACCGGCTGGATCCGGCTGCGGCGCGGGAGCACCTCGGCCGGGCCGCCGAGTGGTTCCTCGAGCAGGGGTACCTCGAGGACGCCATCGAGCACCGCATCATCGCAGGTGACGAACAGGGCGCGGCCGAGCTGATGCGGGCCTCACCGCCGTGGTTCCTCGAGCACGGCGGCTCGAGCATCTCCAGGCTGGGCGGTCGGCTCGCGCCCGCTGTCACGCATGCCGACCCTGCCCTGTGCGTCACGCTGGCCTGGGCCACGGCCATCGGCGGTGAGTACGCGCGGATGGGTCGGTGGCTCGACGCGGCCGAGGGGCGACAGGATGGCGGACCGCCGCTGCTGTGGCACGACCTGGGCGGCGCGTGGGCGACGCTACGCGCGGTGCAGCGCCTCTCCGAGGGCGACGTCGAGCAGGCGCTGGCCTGCGCAGGGGTCGCCGTCACCCGGGAAACCGACCCGGCCGTGCCCGGATATGCGCTGGCCCGGCACCTGCTCGGAACGGCCTACCTCGCCGCCGATCGACCGTCCGAGGCGGTGCCCGTGCTGACCGACGCCTGGCGCGCCGCCCGGACGCTCGGCGGCCCGCCACTGCTCGGCCTGCAGGCCGCGTGCAGCCTGGCCCTGGCGCAGTTCAACGCCGGCCGCTTCCAGCAGGCCCGGCAGGTCTGCATCGAGAGCGCACCGGCGGTCGCCGCGGTGCAGCAGGCGTGGGGCGACGCCGCCGCTCTGGGGATCGCCCGGCTGCTCATGGTCGAGGGCCGACTTGCCCTGCGGGACGGCGATGTCCTCGGGGCACGGGTGACACTGCGACGCGCGGTCGCGCTGTCGAAGGTGTGGGGGCTGCCGTCCCAGGTGGTGGCGGCCCTGACGAGCCAAACGGAGGCCGAGCTCGCGGCCGGGGATCGAGCGGCCGCGACCGCGACGCTCGCCGAAGCCAAGGACGTGGCCGGCAGCGATTCGATCTGGCCCTTCGTCCGCCGTGAGCTGGACGCCATCGCCGTCCGCATCGGCCACCGGCACGCCCCCGTCGCTCGCCGGCCCGGCGTGCTGGTCGAGGAGCTGACGGATCGCGAGCTGTCGATCATGCGGATGCTCGCGGGATCCGCGAGCCAACGTGAGATCGGAGCCGCGCTGTTCCTGTCGATCAACACGGTCAAGGGTTACGCGAAGAGCCTCTACCGCAAGCTGGACGTGGGCACCCGCCAGGACGCCGTGCAGCGTGCCCGGGAGTTGAAGCTGATCTGAGTCATGGTTGCGGCCCGCCGGCCACCCGGACCAGGAGGATTTCCTGGTTGTGGTCCCACAGCAGGGTCAGCAAGCCGCGTAGGGCGGCCTGGTCCAGAAGCAGCACGCGCAGCGCCGTCCGGTTCCTACCGGCGACGACCTCGACAGGCCCGAACCGGCGGGCGATGTCCGCGGTCACGCCCTCGGGCGGGCTGCCCCGGATCTCGAGCCGGCACAGCCCGGTGCCGTGTGGTGCGGATCGGTCGGGCGCGGATCGGTGTTGCGGGTTCACGGGCCCTCCTTGCCAACTGACCGGTGTCCACCACGCTGCCAACAACGGCGGCGCGGGTCACCCCCCCTGATCGATCGCACCCGGGTGGAATGACCGTCCCTTCGCGGCTACCCGGGTGGACTGCCGCAGCGGGTGGTGCGCCACCACCCGCTGCACCGCGACATTCGTTGCACGAAACCCCGACGGCCGGGGGGCACCTCGAGAGCGGGCGTCGAGGGGCGTGCTCGGTGAGACAAACGAGTATCCGCAATCATGGAGGAGGATTTCACGATGCGTTCAACGCTCTCGGATGTGATCAAACGCCGCCCTTTGCCGAGCTTCTTTGTTCTGGCCTACGCCTTATCATGGTGTGCAGTTCCGTGGGTAGGCCCGAAGCTGTTGCCGTGGGGACCGGCGTTGGCCGCCATTATTGTATTGGCCATGACCGAGGGCAAAACTGGACTGAAGGACCTGGTTACCCAAACGGGGCGATGGCGGGTAGGCTTCAAATGGTATGCCATCGCTATGAGCATCCCCCTCATCTACGGACTGATCGCCGCTGGCCTGTTCGGCGCAACCATGGGGGAACTCGATCCCTGGACCAGCCTCCTGTTGCTGCTTTCGATACTCCTACTCGGCGGACAATGGGAAGAGCCAGGCTGGACAGGTTACGCCCTACCCCGACTGCTGGAGGGGCGTTCGGCGTTGGTCGCCAGCCTTATCCTCTCCATACTACGACTTGGCTGGCATTTGCCGCTCCTTCTCTACGGGGAAATTCCCTTAGCAGATGTAGTGTTCATCGTTGCCATGCAATTCGTAGTAACTTGGCTGTATTGTTCGACCCGCAGTAGCGTGTTAATCGTCATGGTGCTCCACTTCATGCAGAACGTCTGTGGAGCTTTCTTCAATGCCGCGTTCTCAGGTGACGACGCGGTGAGTTACGCCTGGCTGAGAGCAGCGGTTTATGCGGCTATCGCCATGGGTTTGATCGTCTGGGCTGGGGCGGCACTTGTCACGAAGACCCGCAGCAAAGTAGCGGGAGCGGCTTGAGCGCTCCGGCAGTCACGTACGAAGCCCCGACCGTCGGGGCGTGGCTACCAGCCCGCGCCGTCCCCTGTCGGCACCGTCCGCTGAACATCAACCACCCGTCAAAGGAGCATCCGTGGACAGCACGATCGACCTTCCGCACCGCACCGAGGTCGTGATCGTGGGCGCCGGGCCGACCGGCCTCGCGCTCGCGGTCACCCTGGCCACCGCCGGAGTCGAGTTCGTGATCCTGGATCGGCAGGCTGAAGGCGCCAACACCTCCCGCGCCGCCGTCGTGCACGCCCGCACCCTGGAGGTGCTGGATGAGCTGGGCGCCGCCGGGGAGCTGATCGCACAAGGGATCCAGGTCTCGCGCTTCGCGGTCCGCGACGGCTCACGCAGGCTGCTGACCCTTTCCTTCGACAAGCTGCCCACGCCGTACCCGTACGCGCTGATGGTCCCCCAGTACGTGACCGAGAGCGTGCTGCTCGCCCGGCTGCGCGCCCTCGGCGGCGACGTCCACCGCCCCTACGAGATCACGTCCGTGGTCCAGGACGAGGACGGCGTCAAGCTCGTCACGAACACCGGGGACACCGTGCACGCGGCTTACGTCGTCGGTGCCGACGGCATGCACAGCGCTGTCCGCGAGGCAGCAGGCATCGGCTTCACCGGCAGCGCCTACGCCGAGTCGTTCGTCCTCGCCGATGTGCTGATGGACTGGGGCCCGGGCCGCGACGAGGTGTCACTCACCTTCGGAGCGGCCGGTCTCGCCGTCGTCGCACCGCTCCCGGGCGGTCACTACCGCGTCGTGGTCACCGTGGACGACGCACCCGCCGACCCCGACCTCGCGCTCGTGCAGCGACTGCTGGACCAGCGCACCCCCGGCCAGGCCCGGCTGACGGAGCTCATCTGGTCCTCCCGCTTCCGCGTCCACCACCGGGTCGCCGACCACTACCGGGCAGGCCGTCTCTTCCTCGGCGGCGACGCCGCCCACGTGCACAGCCCCGCGGGCGGCCAGGGCATGAACACCGGCATCCAGGACGGCTACGCCCTCGGCCGCGCCTTCGCCACCGGGGAGTTGGATGCCTACGAGGCACAGCGTCGCCCGGTCGCCCAACGCGTGGTCGCCTTCACCGACCGGATGACCCGGATCGCGACCATCCGCAACGCGACGGCGCGGGCCGCTCGCAACATCGCAATGCCCGTCCTCGGCCGCCTCGGCCTGTCCACGAAGATCGCCACCGAACTGGCTGAGCTCAACTACAGATAGCCGACATGCTGGACTGTTGGCACTGGACCGGTGACAGGCTGCATTGCCTCCCGCCGGAGCGAGAATGGTGGCGACCACCGCTCGCGTCCGTCGGCCGGCCGACCAAACATGCAGGCCAGCTGTCCGACCTACGGCAGCGGGAACGGTGGATCCGCGGGTGCAGCGGACCGCCAGGGCTCGCGCCACTCGGCCGCTTCCCAACCGTCCACCACCGACTGCTGTGCCGCTGGATGCGCGCTCGCACGCCTTCTGGCTGCGACGAGACAGAAAGCTCCATCATCACTCACCATCGGAGTTGGGACAGCAGAGCCAGTAGACAATCTTCGTCGTAGCAAAACTGCTGGTCAAGCGCGGTGGGCCCCCGGGGGATCGAACCCCGAACCCGCGGATTAAAAGTCCGCTGCTCTGCCGATTGAGCTAGAGGCCCGCGCCGAGGCCGCCAACCACCACCCCAGCCCGCCCAGCCTACGACGCCGCCACCACGCCGCATCCGCCACTCACCGGCACCGCGCACTGCGCATCCACAAACCGAAGCGCCTGGTGTCGCACCCCGCTCCACCGACCGGGGACAATGAGCAGCGTGACCGCCGCGACCACCGTCCGCCCGCTCCGGATCGGGCCCTACACCTGCGCGACGCCCGTCGTGCTGGCGCCGATGGCCGGCATCACCAACCCCGGGTTCCGCCGGCTCTGCCGCGAGCAGGGGGCCGGGTTCTATGTATGCGAGATGATCACTTCGCGCGGGCTGGTGGAGCGCAACCCGCTGACCTTCCGGATGATTGCCTTCGATGCCGACGAGCAGCCGCGGTCGATGCAGCTCTACGGCGTCGACCCGGCGACGATCGGGGCGGCGGTACGCATGATCGCCGAGCGGGATCTCGCGGATCACGTCGATCTCAACTTCGGGTGCCCGGTTCCGAAGGTCACCCGGCGCGGTGGCGGCGCGGCGCTGCCCTACAAGCGCCGGCTGTTCGAGGCGATCGTGCGCGCCGCGGTGGCCAACGCCGGGCCGATCCCGGTCACAGTCAAGATGCGGATCGGGATCGACGACGAGCACCAGACCTACCTCGACGCCGGGCGCCGGGCCGCCGACGCGGGGATTGCCGCGGTCGCGCTGCACGCCCGGACCGCGGCCCAGCGCTACTCCGGCACCGCCGACTGGTCGGCGATCGCCCGGCTGCGCGACGCCCTGCCCGCCGAGCTGCCCGTCCTGGGCAACGGCGACATCTTCTGCGCCGCCGACGCGCTGGACATGGTGGCGCGGACCGGGTGTGACGGGGTGGTGGTCGGGCGCGGGTGCCTTGGCCGTCCGTGGTTGTTCGGCGATCTCGAGGCCGGGTTCGCCGGGCGCCCGCTGCCGGCTCCGCCCACCCTCGGGCAGGTCACCGCCACGATGCGCCGGCACGCGCAGCTGCTGCAGCAGCACATGGGCACGGACAAGGGCATCCGGGACATGCGCAAGCACATCGCCTGGTACCTCAAGGGTTTTCCGGTCGGGCCGGAGGTGCGACGCCGGCTCGGGCTGGTGAACAGCCTCGACGAGCTCGACGAACTGCTGGCCCAGCTCGATCACGAACAGCCGTTCCCCGCCGACGCCGACGGTCCGCGCGGGCGGCAGGGCAGTCCGGGCCGGGTGGTGCTCCCGGAGCGCTGGCTCGTCGACCCCGACGACCCCGCGGTCCCGTTCGGCGCCGAGCTCGATCACTCCGGCGGCTGATCCGCGCGCTCGCCGCGCCCTCTCACACGCGGGTGGGCACCGGGGAGTGGGCGCCGTGCAGGTGTCGATCACTGTCGGCAGGGCCCGGACATCGGGCGGGGGAAGCGGGGACCTGACCGGGTCGCCGGGCTCAAGAGCGCCCGCGGTCGCGTCGACATCTCCGACGACGGGGGTGAGGGCGGGCATGGTGGTTCCGGTCGAGGCGTGGGACGGCATCGCCGCGCGCGGAACGGCCAACGCGGCCGGTACGCACACGACCGCCGCCGAGGAGCTGGCCGCAGCGGGCCGCTTCGAGGCGGCCTACGAGCACCTCCGGGTCGCGGTGCGGCTGCTGCACGGCGCGCAGCCCGCCGCCGAGATCGATCGGCTGCGCCGGGAGAACGCCGAGGCCCGCGAGCAGAGCCGCCGCGACAGCCTCACCGCCAGCTACAACCGGCGCTACCTCGACGAGCGCCTCGCGACGCTGCTCGACGATCCCGCCTCCCGTGGCGTCGACGGCATCGCGATCGCGCTGGTCGATGCCGATCACTTCAAGCAGGTCAACGACACCTTCGGACACCTGTTCGGGGATCGGGTGCTGCAGCGGATCGTCACCGAGCTCGACCGCGGACTGCCCGAGGGCGCGTTCTGCGCGCGCTACGGCGGCGAGGAGTTCGCCCTGGTGTTGCCCGGACGTGATCTCGCGGCGGCGCTGCGGGTCTGCGAGGCGGCGCGCAAGCGGATCGACCAGTACCCGTGGACGGACCTGGCGCCGGGACTCTGTGTCACCGTCAGCATCGGGGTGGCTCACAGCTCGGGCCCGGTGGCCGAGATGGATCGGCTGGTCGGCGCGGCCGACACGCTGCTGTACGCGGCCAAGCACTCCGGACGCAACGCGGTCGCGTTCCGTGACCAGGTAAGCGGCCTGGTCACGCTGGCCGGGCCGGCCGGCGCCCGCCGCGACGTCAAGCAGATGGTGCGGATTCCGAGACCCGCCTGTGATCGTTGTCGCTCTGCTCCGTAGCATCGGCGCCTCCAGCGTGGTGGCAAGCTACGGCACGGTTCGGCCGGTCCGCCTCGCTCCCTGACGGGCTCGAGGAGGTCGTGTGGAGGACGGTCGAGACCGTGCTCAGCGCTCGAACCCGGGTGCCGACCGCACCCCGGAGTCGGTGCGGGACATCCTGGCCCGCAACGCCTCGAACGGCGCGCGCACCCCACCCCCTCGACGCCGGCGCGCGGCGGCCGAGCCGGATGACGCACCCGACCCGGCGGGTCGCGCTGGGCACCCACGGACGCCGGCCTTCGCCGCCCCCGCCGTCGGGCAACCGCTCGCATCGAGGACGGGCCGTGGCTCGATGGGCGCCGCACCGCAGGTCGGTCCCCGGCCGGACCGGGCGCCCTCGGGCTACCGGGCCCCGCTGCCGGGACCGGACGGCCGGCGGGTCGGACCGACGCCTGCCGCCACCGACGACGTGTTCTTCCCGACGCCCGGCCGGCGCCCGGAGCCGAGCTCGGACCGGTCGGTCACCGCGCCGGCGCGGCCGCCGAGGCCCGCCGGACCGCCGGCGCGCCCGCCGAAGCCCGCCGGACGGGCGATCATCCCGGGCACCGTTGCCGACCAGCCCGCCGATCGCCCCGGCCGCCGGTCCACAAAGGATCCACGCGCGGCCAGGATCGACGACACGCTGACCCGGATCACCGCCGCGCACGCCGGCCTGACGATGCCCCGTCCCGATCAGGTCGAGGACGAACCGGCCGCCCCACCGACCTTCCGCAAGCGACGCACCTGGTTGAAGTTGCTGGTCGGTGCGCTGTCGCTCGCGATCTTCGGCACCACCGGGTTCGGTTGGGCGGCAAAGGGTTGGCTCGAATCCGGGGTCACCCGGGTCGCGGCCCTGGATCCGACGTCCGACCTCATCGTCGACGCCGAAGCCCAGGCGGGCGACCGGAACATCCTGATCGTCGCCAGCGCGCGGGCCGGCGGCTCGGCGACCACTCCAACCGTCGCGGTCGCGCACCGCGCAGCCGGCGCGGACACCACCACCACCGTGCTCGCGTTCCCGTCCAACCTGGTCGTCAGCCGGCCCCCGTGCGAGCGCTGGGATCCGAGCAGCAGGTCCTATTCGGACGAGGTGCTGCCGGCCGCGGCCCGTTCGCCGCTGAGCCTCGCGTTCGACGTCGGCGGCCCGCGCTGCGTCACCCGGATCGTGCAGCAGCTGAGCGGGATCGCCGTCACCGGATTCGTGGGCGTCGACATCGACGGGCTCGGGTCGGTCGCCACCGCGCTCGGTGGGCTCGACACCTGCGTGCCGCGACCGGTCGAGGACGCGACGCTGGGCCCGGTGGTGCCGACGGCGGGACGCAGCACCCTCGACGGGCGACAGGCCGCCGACTACGCCGCCGCGGCCGCGGTGGCGGGCGAGCCGCCGACCGGTAGGGCCCGCATCGAGCGCCAGCAGCTGCTGCTGGCCGGGGCACTGGAGCAGTCGATCGGTGGCCCCGGGCTGCTCGACGTGGCCCGCCTCGGGCAGCTGCGTCTCGCCCTCGGGCAGGCGCTGAGCAGCGACGAGGTCGGGCTGGACGAGACGCTGACGCTGGCCCGGTCGCTGCGGAACCTGGAGGCCGACGGGGTCGCGTTCGCCGCCGTTCCGACCACGGGTGACCCGCTCGGCGGCGGTGAGCTGGTGCTGCGCGACGTCGAGGCCTCCGCGCTGTTCACCGCGGTGCGCACGCGGGCGCCGCTGCCGGCCCAGGCCGGCCCGGACAGCACCGGCGCCCCGACACCGGCGCAGCTGAAGGTCGCGGTGCTCAACGGGACCAAGCGAACCGGGTTGGCCGCCAAGGTGGCCCAGACCCTCGGCTCGCTCGGCTTCGGTGTCGGCGAGGTCGGTACCGCCGAGCAGGTCACCGAGCAGACCCTGATCAGGTTCTCCCCGGACCAGGCCTCCGCGGCGGCGCTGCTGGCCAGCACCGTCCCGTCGGCCACGTCGGTGCCCGACCCGGGTACCTCCGGGGTGCTACAGCTGGTGATCGGCAGCTCCTACGACGACGTGCTGACTCCCCCGGCGGCACCGGCCGCGCAGGGCACCGGGGCGGCGGGCACCGAGCCGGCCCCGGTCTCCTGCGGCTGAGCTGGTCGGTCAGGGTTCACCGGCGGTTCATCCGCAGAGCCGACCGAAGTCCGGGCCCGGCATTATCCTCGGACCATGCGCGACGCCTACTCCGAAGAGCTCAGCACGCTGGCCGATGGCCTGGCCGGAATGTGCGACCAGGTCGCCGACGCCCTGCAGAAGGCGACCCAGGCCCTGCTGACCAGTGATCTGCGGCTCGCCGAGGAAGTGATCACCGAGGACATCCGCATCGACGAGGTGCGGGACTCCGCCGAGGCCAAGGCGTTCGCGCTGCTCGCGCTGCAGGCCCCGGTGGCCACCGACCTGCGGACCGTGGTGTCGGCGATCCACGGCGCCGGGGACATCGAGCGGATGGGCGACCTCGCCGTGCACGTCGCGCAGGCGGCGCGGCGGCGACACCCGAATCCGGTGCTCCCGGACGAGGTCGCGCCCTACTTCGCCGAGATGGGTCGGGTGGGCGTGATGCTCGCGCACAAGGCCGGTGACGTGATCCGCTCCCGGGATCTGGTCGCGGCCGCCCAGCTGGAGAACGACGACGACGCTATGGACGACCTGCACCGGCACATGTTCACGGTGCTGATGGGCCGGGGTTGGACGCACGGGGTCGCCCCCGCCGTCGACGCGACGCTGCTGGCCCGCTTCTACGAGCGCTACGCCGATCACGCGGTGGCCGTGGCTCGACGCATCGTCTACGTGGTGACCGGGCGGATGCCGGGACCGCTGGCCGTCTGACGCCGGTCGAGGCGACCACCGCCGTTCATCCCCAGTTCATCGCTGCCCCGCGGCCGACCTCATAGGCTCCTTGGCATGCCTCCCGCGCCGCTGCCGACCCAGCTCGGTCAGCTCTCCGAGCTGCTCGGGCAGATGTGCACCGCCACCGCCGCGACCCTGCAGAACGCCACGGCGGCGCTGTTGGATCACCGGGAGCGGCTCGCCGAACAGGTGATCGGCAGCCGCCGGACCATCGACGACATGCGAGAAAGAGCCGAGGAGATCGCCACCGACGCGCTGCTGTTCCACCAGCCGGTGGCCGGTGACCTGCGGGCGGTCGTCTCGGCGATCCGGACGGCCGCCGACATCGACCGGATGGGCGCGCTGGCCCGGCACGTCGCGCGGGTGGCGGCCAGCGGCCGCCCGCTGCCGGCCGAGGTGCACGGCGATTTCGCGCGGATGGGCGAGTTGGCGGTGCGGCTCGGCCTGAAGGCCGCCGACGTCATCGCCTCCCGAAACGTGCTGCTGGCGGTCGAACTGGAGGCCGACGACGACGCGATGGACGACCTGCACCGGCGGATGTTCACGATCCTGATGGACCCGGGGTGGGCGCACGGGGTACCGGCGGCGGTCGACATCACGCTGCTCGCCCGCTACTACGAACGCTTCGCCGACCACGCCGTGACGGTGGCCCATGCGACGGTCTACGCGGTCACCGGCCAGGAGCCGGACACCATCCCGATCTGAGGCCGGGACGGACCGGCCGGCCGGGGCTCAGCCGAAGCGACCCGACACGTAGTCCTCGGTCGCCTTCTCCCGGGGCTGCGAGAAGATCGTCTTGGTCTCGTCCATCTCGATCAGGTGCCCGGGCTTGCCGGTGCCCTCGATGTTGAAGAAGCCGGTGTAGTCGCTGACCCGGGCCGCCTGCTGCATGTTGTGCGTGACGATGACGATCGTGTACTCGGTCTTCAGCTCGTTGATCAGATCCTCGATCGCCAGCGTGGAGATCGGGTCCAGCGCCGAGCACGGCTCGTCCATCAGCAGCACGTCGGGCTGCACCGCGATCGCGCGGGCGATGCACAGCCGCTGCTGCTGCCCACCGGACAGCCCGGAACCCGGCTTGTCCAGGCGGTCCTTGACCTCGTTCCACAGGTTGGAGGCGCGCAGCGACTGCTCCACCAGCGCATCGGTGGCGTCCTTGCGCATCTTCTTGTTGTTCAGCCGCTGCCCGGCGATGACGTTGTCGTAGATCGACATCGTCGGGAACGGGTTGGGCCGCTGGAAGACCATGCCGATCTGCCGGCGCACCCCCACCGGGTCGACCCCGGGCCCGTACAGGTTCTTCCCGTCCAGCTCCAGCACGCCCTCGACCCGTGCCCCCGGGATCACCTCGTGCATCCGGTTGATCGAGCGCAGGTAGGTGGACTTGCCGCAGCCGGACGGCCCGATCAGTGCGGTGACCGTCTTCGGCTTGATGTCCATGTTCACGCCCTCGACCGCGAGGAACGAGCCGTAGTAGATGTTGAGATCCCTGGCGATGATGGCCTTGGCCACGACGATCCCGTCCCTATCGAGTCTTGGGCGCGAACACACGCGCGATGAGCCGGGCGATGAGGTTCAGCGCCAGCACGATGATGATCAGCACCAGGGCGGCGGCCCAGGCCCGGTCGAGGTACGGCTCGCGCGGGACACCCGGCGCGGCGTAGGAGGTGTAGGCGAACACCGGCAGGGTGGCCATCCGGCCGTCGAACGGGTTGAAGTTCAACCCGGTCGTCAGGCCGGCGATGATCAGCAACGGGGCGGTCTCGCCGATCACCCGGGCGACGGCCAGCGTGATGCCGGACGCGATACCGGCGATCGACGTCGGGATGACCACCTTCATGATCGTGCGCCACTTCGGGGTGCCCAGCGCGTAGGCCGCCTCGCGCAGCTCGTTGGGCACGATCTTGAGCATCTCCTCGGTGGCCCGCACGACCACCGGGATCATCAGCACGCTCAACGCGACCGCACCGGCGAACCCGAGCCGCACACCCGGCCCGAAGAACAGCGCGAACAGCGCGAACGCGAACAGGCCGGCCACGATGGACGGGATGCCGGTCATCACGTCGACGAAGAACGTGATCGCCCGGGCGAGCCGGCCCTTGCCGTACTCCACCAGGTACACCGCGGTGAGCAGGCCCACCGGGATCGACATCAGCGCGGCCAGCGCCGTGATGATCAAGGTGCCCATGATGGCGTGGTAGCCACCGCCGCCCTCGCCGACGACGCCGCGCATCGACGAGGTGAAGAACTCCGCGTCGAAGCGCGCCAGCCCGTTGCCGACCACCGTGATGACCACGGACACCAGCGGGGCGAGCGCGATCAGGAACGCGGTGGTGACCACGATCGTCACCAGCCGGTCGGTGGCCTTGCGGTATCCCTCCACGAACCGGGAGATCAGGTACGTGGACACCGCGAAGACGAGCGCCGCGAGCACCAGGAACAGCCCGATGCTGAACGCGCCGGTGAGCCCGAGCAGCGCGCCGACGACGACCAGCGACCCGGCGAATACCGCGGGCGGCGCCCAACTGGGCAGCGCGGCCCGGACCAGCGAGCGCGGGCTCGGCTCCGAACCCACCGCGTCGTCGGTGATCAGGTTGGTGTCGATGGACATCAGTTCGCCCCCGAGAACTCGCGGCGCCGGTTGATGATGTAGCGGGCCAGCGCGTTGACCAGCAGCGTGATCACGAACAGCACCAGGCCGGACGCGATCAACGCGTTCACGGCCAGCCCGGTGGAGTCCGGGAACTGCAGCGCGATGTTGGCCGCGATCGTCGACGGGTTGCTCGAGCTGATCAGGTTGAACGTCACCGCGCCGGACACCGACAGGATGATCGCCACCGCCATCGTCTCGCCCAGCGCCCGGCCCAGCCCGAGCATGGCGCCCGAGATGATGCCGGAGCGGCCGAACGGCAGCACCGCCATCCGGATCATCTCCCAGCGGGTGGCGCCGAGCGCCAACGCCGCCTCCTCGTGCAGCTTGGGGGTCTGCAGGAACACCTCGCGCGAGACCGCGGTGATGATCGGCAGGATCATCACCGCCAGTGTGATGCCGACGACGAACATGGTGCGCCCGGTCGCCGACACCGGGCCGGCGAAGAACGGCAGCCAGCCCAGGTAGGCGTTGAGCCACGTGGAGAGGCCGAGCGTGGCCGGCGCGAGCACCGCGACACCCCACAGGCCGTAGACGATGCTGGGCACCGCGGCCAGCAGGTCGATCAGGTAGCCGAGGCCCTGCGCGAGCCGGCGCGGCGCGTAGTGGGTGATGAACAGCGCCACCGCCACCGCGAGCGGGGTGGCGATGAGCAGCGCGATCACCGCGGCCAACAGGGTGCCGAAGACCAGCGGGAAGATGTAGACGAGCAGGTTGTTCCCGCCCGGCAGGTCGGCCGGCGCGGCCAGGATGGCCGGCAGCGCCTGCGCGATGAGGAACACCGCCACGCCGGCCAGCACCACCAGGATGAAGATCCCGGCGCCTTGCGCGGACCCCGCGAAGATCCGGTCGCCGAGCTGGGTCACCGGCCGGGACCGCGTCGGGGTGGGGGGAGGTGCGGTGGTGGTCACGAGGACCCCTTCAGCTGGCGGGGTGGTGGCTGCGCCGGCCGAGCCGGGTGGTTGTCATGATGACCACTACCCGGCCCGGCTGGCTAGGACGGGAATCTCAGGACCCGCCGGCGATCGCACCGATGGCCGGGGTGATCTCCCCGCGCAGGCCGTCGCTCAGCGGGGCGGCGCCCGCGGTGTCGGCGGCGACCTTCTGACCGTCGGCGCTGACCACGTAGGTCAGGTAGCCCTTCACCAGCTCCGCGGTCGCGGCGTCCGGGTACTTGCTGCAGGCGATCAGGTAGGAGACCAGCACGACCGGGTACGTCCCGGCCTCGGTCGTGTCCCGGGCCAGCTTGTAGGCGAACACGCCGGCGCCCTGACCCTCCACGCGGGTCGAGGCCTCCAGCACCGATGCGGCGGCCTCGGGGGTCGGGCCGACGAAGGCCTCTCCCACCTTGACCTTGACCTGGCCGATGTCGCGGGCCTGGCTCTCGTCGGCGTAGCCGATCGCGCCGTTGCCGGCCTTCACCGCACCGACGACACCGGAGGTGCCCTGCGCGGCCTCGCCGCCCTGCACCGGCCAGGTGTCGCTGACGTCGTAGCTCCAGGCGTCCGGAGCGGCCGCCTTGAGGTAGTCGGTGAAGTTCTGCGTGGTGCCGGACTTGTCCGACCGGTTGACCGGGGTGATCGCCAGGTCGGGCAGGGTGGCGCCCGGGTTGTCGGCGGCGATGGCCGGGTCGTTCCACTTCGCGATCTTGCGGTCGAAGATCTGCCCGATCGTGGTCGGCGCCAGGTTCAGCTCGGTCACCCCGGGCAGGTTGTAGATCACCGCAATGGGTGACACGTAGGCCGGGACCTCGATCACATCACCCGCGCAGCGGTTCTTGGCCTGGGTGAGCTCCTCGTCCTTGAGCGCCGCGTCGCTACCGGCGAAGGCCACGCCACCGCCGAGGAACTGGGTGCGCCCGGCCCCGGAGCCGCTGGGGTCGTAGGTGATGTTCGCGTCCGGGTTGGCCCCGGTGAAGCCGGCGATCCAGGCCTCCTGCGCCGCCTGCTGGGAGCTGGCGCCCGCACCGGCGATGGTCCCGGCGACGCTGGGAGCGGCGCTGCCACCGCTGCCGCCCGCGGCCGGAGCCGTCTCGTTGGCCGCACCACAGCCCGCCAGCAGCAGGGCGCCTGCGGTGGTCAGACCCACCGCCGCGACTCGGGCGCGAGCGCTGTGCCGCACGGTACTCACCTGTAAGCCTCCGCGTTTCTGTCCACAAACGTGTGCGGCTCGGGGTGGCCGCTGCCACGCACGTTAGGTAGCCCCGATGGACGGGTTCCCGCGATCGGGTTAATGGAGCATGAACATATCGGCCGGCGTGATCACTGCACGTCGATTAACACCCCTGACCAGCGGTCCGTTGCCAGCGGCGAATTCATCCGTTCGACGGGACCCCGGTGGCCGGCGCACTCAGCGTGAATACACGACGTCGGTGTGCCAGCGGGTGAAGCCGAGGCTCTCGTACAGCCGGACGGCTGCCGCGTTGTCCGCCTCGACGTACAGCAGGACCGTGCGCAGCCCCCGGTCGTGCAGGTGTCGCAGGCCGGCCAGGGTGAGCGTGCGGCCCAGCCGCAGACCCCGCGCGGACGGGTCCACACCGAGCACGTAGACCTCGCCGAGCGACTCCGTCGCGCCGACCGCCGGGTGCACCTTGGTCCAGTGATAGCCGAGCAGCCGGTCGGCGGCGTCGACCGCGAGCAGGAAGCCGGCCGGGTCGAACCACGGCTCGCCCTCCCGCTCGGTGATCTCGGCCGGCCCCCATCCCCCCTGCTCGGGATGCCAGTCGAACGCGGCGTTGTTGACCCGCAGGAACTCGGCCTCGTCGGTACCGACCCGGAAGGCGCGGATCGCCACCCCGGCGGGCAGCGCCGGAACCACCGGCGGCTCGGCCATGGTCAGGCGCAACTGCAGCAGCTCCCGAACCCGGCGGAAGCCGAGCCGCGCCGCCAGCGCGACGGCAGCCGCGTGATCACCGTGCGCCCACAGCCGCAGCGTCGCGCCAGGCGGCAGCCCACCGCCCAGCTCGCGCACCATCGCGGTGCCCAGCCCGGCCCGGCGGTCCTGCGGGTGCACGGTCAGCTCGCCGGATCCGCGAACCACACCGGGACCGTCGCCGGCATCGGGATCGTCCCGATCGAGGTGCGCGATGCCGATCACCCGCGCACCGTCGCGGGCCAGCAGGTGGGCCGCCTCGGTGCCGCCGCGGCCCAGGTGGCGCAGCACGTGGTCGGACAGCGGCGCGACCCCGTCGGCGTCGGCGGCGGCCCGCGCGAGCTCGCGCACGGCAGCGATCTCGGTGTCGTCCAGCCCGGCCCGCCAAACCAGTTCGCTCACGCCGCGGACCCTACGCCGGGCCGGCGGCCGAGCGTCGGGAACGGCGGCTCAGGTGTGGGCGACGACCCCGTTCACCCGGAGACCGGCTCGGTCCCCGTCATCGCCGTCCTCGCCGTCGTCCTCGACCAGCGCGCCCGCCGGCACGGTGAGCCCGTTGCGGCTGGGCCGGACGAACTTGTAGCCGACGTTGCGCACGGTGCCGATCATCTGCTCGTGCTCGGTGCCGAGCTTGGCCCGCAACCGTCGAACGTGGACGTCCACCGTGCGGGTGCCGCCGAAGAAGTCGTAGCCCCAGACCTCCTGCAGCAGCTGGGCCCGGGTGAACACCCGGCCGGCGTGCTGCGCGAGGTACTTGAGCAGCTCGAACTCCTTGTAGGTCAGCTCGAGCAGCCGGCCGCGCAGGCGCGCCGCGTAGGTCGCCTCGTCGATCACCAGCTCGCCCAGGACCAGCGCGCCGCCGTCGCGGCCGGTGTCGGCGCCGGGGCGCGACTTGAGCAGCCGCAGCCGGGCGTCCACTTCGGCCGGACCGGCGCCGGGCAGCAGGATCTCGTCCACCGCCCACTCGCCGGAGACCGCGACCAGACCGCCCTCGGTGAGCACGCCGATCACCGGCACGTCGATTCCGGTGCTGCGCAGCAGCCGGCACAGGCTGCGCGCGGCCACCAGGTCGGTGCGGGCATCGACCAGCACCGCATCGTGGGGACCCGCGTCGAGCAACACGGCGACCTCCGGCGCGGCCGTGCGCACACCGTGCGGCAGCAGCGTCAGGGCCGGCAACACCGAACCCGGATCTGGGTCGGCGGTCAGCAGCAGGAGCTCCATGCGGTGCCTCCTCTTCACCCTTCGGATCCAGGCTGGACCCGTACGGCAACCGGGGTCGAGATGCCCGACGGGCACCTTCCGATCACGGCAGGCAACGCTGACGCGCCGTTCACTCCCGCGTGACCCGGTCAGAACACCACCACGCGGATAATTGGAGAATAGCCCCGTGCAGCCCATTCCCACGACTCCCGCGGTGCAGCTCACGGTCGCGAAGTCGATGGAGACCGTCCGATTGACGACGTCCGACGGCATTCCGCTGGTCGGCCTGCGCCTCCGCCGTCACGCAGATCCGCAGCGTACGGCCATGATCCATGTACACGGTTTCACCCACCACGTCGGGTATTCGGCCACCCGTCGGGTCAGTAGGGCATTGGCCGAGTTCGCCGACGTCGTGGCGTTCGACATGCGCGGGCACGGTCGCTCCGGGGGCCGCAATACCGTCGGCGACCGCGAGGTCCTCGATGTCGACGCCGCCGTCGAATGGGCCCGAGCCGCCGGATATGTCCGGATCGTCACGACCGGTTTCTCGCTCGGCGCGGCCGTCTCGCTGCGGCAGGCCGCGTTGGGCACGCACCGCCCGGACGCGGTGGTGGCCGTGAGCCCGCCGGCCCGCTGGTACTCGCGGGAAACTCCCCCGATGCGCCGGGTGCACTGGCTGCTGGAGCAGCCGCACGGGCGCGCGCTGGGACGGCTGCTCGGCGTGCGCCTGGACCGGCCGTGGGCGGTGGTGCCGCCCGCACCCGTCGAGGTGGTCGCGTCGATCGCCCCGGTGCCGCTGCTGCTCGTGCACTTCGACCGTGACCCGTACTTCTCCGCGGCGCACCCGCACGCGCTGGTGACCGCGTCCGGCGGGCACGCGCAACTCTGGATCGAATCCGGCACCGGGCACGGCGAGACCGGCACCGACGTGGCGCTGGCCGGGCGGATCGCCCGCTGGGCGCTGGCCGCGACCGGCCCGCCGGAAGATCGGTCCGGCGGCGGCTCTACCGTCTTGGCACCGCCCCCGGCAGGACGCCGGGCGACGAGCTCGGAGGTCGGATGAGACGGCTGGTCATCGCACTGCTGGTGCTGATCGGGTTGCTGGTCGTCGCCGACTTCGGGGCGGCCGCGCTGGCCGAGTCGGCGGTGTCGCGGCAGATGCGCTCGCAGCTGCAGCTGGCCGACGACCCATCGGTGCGGATCAACGGGTTCCCGTTCCTCACACAGGCGGTCGCGGGCGAGTACGGCTCGGTGGAAGTCGACGCGCAGCACCTCTCGCTGGGCGAGCTGCGCGAGGTCGGCATACGTGCGCAGCTGCGCAACGTCACCGCGCCGCTGTCCATGCTGCTCGGTCCCGGCCCGAAGACGCTGCAGGTGCAGTCGGTCGAGAGCACCGTGCGGATCCCGTCCGACGACGTGCAACGGCTCGTCCCCGGCGTGGTGAAGCTGCGCATCGAGACGATCGACGAGACCGGGCTGCAGCAGGCGATCGACGACGGTGGCGACGTCTCGCTCGGTGACATCGACCCCGACCAGGCCGCGCGGGTGGTCGGCAGCAGCGCACTGCTCGGCCAGCAGTCCGAGGTCGCGGTGATCGCCAGTCTGGAGCTGGTCGACGGCAAGATCCGGATCGTCCCGCGCGACATCAGCGTCGGCGGCGCCGGCGCGCCGCGGTTGCCATCCGCGGCGCTGCAGGCCCTGCAGAGCCGGTTCACGCTGGAGATCGACCCCGGCCCGCTCCCGCTGGACGTCACCCCGACGAAGGTCCGGGTGGCCAATGACGCGCTGGAGATCACCGGTCGGGCCCGCAATCGAACCCTCGGCGGCACCCCGACGACCGGTGGCTGAGCGGACGCTCCCCTGAACCGCGATCCTCGGCTACCCTCGGACCCGTGAACTGGCCGCTGACCCGACGCCGCGCAGTTGATCTGTGCCGCGTCGGCAGCTGCCTGTGTCGAGCTTCCTGAGTCCTGCGCGTCCCGCACCGATTCCTCAGGAGCTTCATCCGATGACGCTTTCCACCGCGCCCTGGTGCGCGCGTCGGCGTGTCGAGTGCCGCTTTCCCATCCATCAGCAGCCGTTCAACGAGCAGGGAGCAACCGCATGAGCCGCCAGGACGTCCTGGTCACCGCCGATTGGGCCGAGCAGAACCTCGGCACCGACGGGATCGTGTTCCTCGAGGTAGACGAGGACACCACCGCCTACGACGGCGGCCACCTGCCGGGCGCCGTCAAGATCAACTGGACGACCGAGCTGCAGGACCAGGTCCGCCGCGACATCGCCGACGCCGACCAGTTCTCGAAGCTGCTGTCGGACAAGGGCGTCGCGGGCGACGACACCGTCGTGCTCTACGGCGGCAACAACAACTGGTTCGCCGCCTACGCCTACTGGCAGTTCAAGCTCTACGGGCACGCCGACGTCAAGCTGCTCGACGGCGGCCGCAAGAAGTGGGAGCTCGACGGGCGCCCGCTGACCAACGAGGTCACCGCGCGCCCCGCCACCAGCTACAAGGCGGGCGAGCCGGACCTGACCATCCGGGCGTTCCGCGACGAGGTCGTCGAGGCGATCAACACCAAGAACCTGGTCGACGTGCGCTCTCCCGACGAGTTCTCCGGGAAGATCCTCGCCCCCGCGCACCTGCCGCAGGAGCAGTCGCAGCGGCCCGGCCACATCCCGTCGGCGATCAACATCCCGTGGAGCAAGGCGGCCAACGAGGACGGCACCTTCCGCTCCGACTCCGAGCTCACCGCGCTCTACGGCGACGCCGGCCTGGACGGCGGCAAGGCCACCATCGCCTACTGCCGCATCGGGGAGCGCAGCTCGCACACCTGGGTCGTGCTGCACGAGCTGCTCGGCCACTCCGACGTCAAGAACTACGACGGCAGCTGGACCGAGTACGGCTCGCTGATCGGCGTGCCGATCGAGCTGGGAAGCGGGAGCTGACGTGTGCGGTGCACCTGACCAGGCCGTGGCCCTGCCGCCGAACACCGATCTGAGCAAGGAGACGGTGCTCACCGGGCGGGTGCTCGCCGGCGGGGAGCCGGTGGGCGGCGCGTTCGTGCGGCTGCTGGACGGCACCGGCGAGTTCACCGCCGAGGTCGTCGCGTCGGCCAGTGGTGACTTCCGGTTCTTCGCCGCACCCGGCAGCTGGACCGTGCGCGCGCTGTCCCGCGCCGGCAACGGCGAGGCCGAGCTCAACGCCTCCGCCCCCGGCCTGCACCGGGTGGAGATCCCCGTAGCCTGACGCGCCTCCTGACCCGGCCACCCTGGGGCCTGACCGGAACGAACGGCACTTTCGCACGCACCTAGCGAGCGAAAGTGCCGTTCGTGGCGTGTCGGGGCGGGGCGGCTAGGGTTGGGGACCGTGAGTTGGGTTTTCAGTGTCGGTTTGATCGGGGTGAGTGCGGGCATCGCCGGGTTCACCGGGTACCTGCTCTGGCGGCTGTTCCACACGCCGGGTGCGGCCGATGGCTGAGCCGGAGCTGACCGAACCCGAGGTGTCCGGCAGCGCGCCGGCGCCGACCAACGCCGCACCCGATGCGCCGCAGCGCAACCGGCCGCGGTTCGCCGATCTGCCCGTGCCGGACGACACCGCGAACCTGCGCGAGGGCCCCGACCTGCACGAGCAGTGCCTGTCGTTGCTGCCACTGATCGGGGTCTGGCGCGGCACCGGCGAGGTGGTCTACCCGACCATCGACGGCCCGTACCCGATGGGCCAGCAGCTGATCTTCGCCCACGACGGCCGCCCGTTCGTGTCCTACGAGGCTCGGGCCTGGCTGCTCACCCCTGACGGCGAGGTGCTGCGGCCGGCGGCCCGCGAGGTCGGGTTCTGGCGACCGCGGCCGGACGGCGAGCTGGAGGTGCTCATCACCCACGCCACCGGGATCAGCGAGATCTACTACGGGCGGGCGCGCACCCTCACCTCGTGGGAGATCCAGACCGACGCGGTGGTGCGCACCGACTCGGCCAAGGACGTGGTCGGGTCGCATCGGCTGTACGGGCTGGTCGACGGCGGTGATCTGGCCTATGTGGACGAGCGGGCCATGATGGGCCAACCGCTGCAGCCGCACCTGTCGGCGCGGCTCAACCGGATCGCGGGCTGAGAAGCGGTCCGGGCTGCACTCCGGCCCGGCGCGATCGGAGCCGGGCGCGATCGGAACCCGGCGCGATCGGAGCCCGGCGGGATCGGAGCCCGGCGATCGGACCGGCGGATCGGAGCCCGGCGGGATCGGAGCCCGGCGTGATCGGGGTTCAGACCGTGGCGGTGGCGATCCGGTGTTCGACCTCGGCCACCGGCAGGTCGGCGAGCCGGGCCAGCTGCTCGGACCGCAGGCCGGTGACCGCCAACCGGCTCAGCACACCGTCGAGCACGGCGTGCTCGCGCTCGGTGGCGTCCGTGAGCTGGGACAACCGCTTCTGACACGCCGCCAGCTCGTCCAGCGCGCCCACCGTCGCCTCGTGATCGACGAGCAGGATCGCCATCAGCCGGTCACGCATGTCGGCCGGGAAACCAGCGGCGACCGCCGCGGCCGTCGAGCTCCCGGATGCGGTGCGCTGCGCCGGCACGGCGGCGCGGGCGGCGGGCGACGCTTCGTAGCGCTCCGGTCGGCTGCCGCCTGCGACCATGTGATCCAGTTCCGCCGCCGCTCGCTGGGCCGGCGAGGTGGCGTGCTCCCACATCGATCCCGGATCCTCGCGGAACGGGGACGCCCCGGGGCGAGCGGCCCTCGGTGAGCCGGCGGGCCATCCGGCCAGGGCCTCGTCGCGACCCCGGCCTTCGGCGATCCGTCGACGCCACACGATCAACACCGCGAGCGTGAGCATGATCAGCAGGACACTGGCCGCCAGGTCGCCAGCTCGTCGGGCAACGGACGCAGTTCCATGTGCCGCACGGTACGCGACACGTCACAGCACGCAGTCGATCTTAACCAGAGCGTGACGTAGAGCCGGCCGGGCGGGACTGGTCGGTGCCCGGCTTCGCGCCCCGGCCCTGGTCCGACGGGGGGCCGGACCTGGTGGGCGGCGACGATCGAACCGCCTGCACGACCATCGTCTTCTCGACATCGGGATCGGCCGCATCCGCTTCGGCCGGGTCCGACTCCGCCGCATCGGCAGCGGGGGCGCCATGATCGGGTGCCCCTGTGCCGGCGGCGCGGGAACCGGCCGTGGCGGGCTGAACCGCATGCGGATCGGCCCCGGAGTCAGGCACAGCCGCAACAGCGCCGGGGACGCCGGGATCAGCTGCCGCCGATCCGTCGGCCTCCGGTTCGACGCGCGATTCGACGGTGGCCGCGCCGGCGGTATCGACCGCGGAGCGGGCCTCGTCGGCCTCAGCCGGCTGAGACCTGTCCAGCCGACCGGTGGACTCGGCGTCCCCGTCGGACCGCGACGGGGATCCGGACCCGGTGCTGGGCACCGCGCCGTTCTGCGCGGGCGCGGTCCCGACGCCGCCGCGTTCACCCGCGACGTCTCCCACCAGTTGATCGGTCGACTCGGGGTCGCGCCGACCGTCGGACGCTACCGCCACTTCCCCGCGGGTCACCGAGATCACCGGCTGCAGCTCGGTGGGCTCGGCACCCGGTTCCAGCGGCTCACCGGCCGGCCGAGCCACGTTGGCATCCCAGGGCGGCGTGCTCGACCAACCCAGGCGATCCCCCATGCCCGACCGGGGCGAATGCGGCGGCGGCGCGGGCCGACCGGACGGGGGCGCACCCGGAGATGCGGCGCCCGGGACCTGGGCGACGGGGGGCGGTGGGGAGACTGGAGGCGGGGAGACCGGAGGCGGGGCGGCCGGACGGGGGCGCGGGCTGGGCATCCCGCCGCGTGTCGGCTCACTCGGCGGTGGCCCACCCGGCATCGCCCGCGGCATGCGCGTGGTGGGATCGGGAGCCTGTTCGTGGAGGTGGCCGCGGATCTGGGCCAGCTCCCGGAGCATGCCGTCGCGCTGTCGCGCCAGCTCGTCGAGCTGGGCGCGCACCTGCTCGCTCTCGGCCCGCGCGTCCATCCGCGCCCTGGTCCGGATCTCCTCGGCCTCTTCCTCGGCGGACTGCAGGATGCGCTGCATGCGATCGGTGAAGCCGGCGATGGCGTCCGGCGACTCACCCGGCGGCGGGCCCTGACCGGGGCCGGACCAGCTCTGCGGGTGCGGCGGGCGCTGCGGGTTGCCGTAGCCCGGCCCATCGGGAAACTGGCTGCGGGCGCTCAGATCGGCCCGCATCCTGGCGATGACCCGCTGCAGGCGGGCGACATGCTCGTCGACCTGACGGCGGTCGTATCCGCGCAACACGACGTTGAACCGCGGCGTGCCGGGCTGGCCCGCGTCGGACGTCATCGCAAGACCCTCCCAGCGTGCTCGAACCCGCCCTCTCGGGAGAGGGTAGGAGATCGTCGGGGTACAACCTGCTCGTTCACCCCGCCGGAGCATACCGAGCCGAACCGGACCGCAGGTTTTGGTTCCCGCGGCGGGTGGGACCGAGCTCGTCGCGACAGCACTACCATCGGCGGGGTGGACATCTCGTCGGCGCTCGACCCGTCCGGCCCCGGGGTCCGAGACCCCGACGTCGCCGCGTTGCGCGACACCCTGCACGAACGCGGGCTGCGGATGACGCCGCAGCGCCAGCTCGTGCTCGACGCGGTGCGCGCGCTGGGGCACGCCACTCCGGACCAGATCTGCAGCCAGGTGCAGTCCGCCGCACCGGCGGTCAACATCACCACGATCTACCGCACGCTCGATCTGCTGGAGCGCATCGGCATGGTCCGCCACACCCACCTCGGGCACGGCGCACCGACCTACTCCGAGCAGGAACACCAGCACGTGCACCTGGTCTGCCACTCCTGCGGCTCGGTCACCGAGATCCCCACCGACGTGATGGAGCAGCTGGCCGATCGGCTACGGACCGAATCCGGGTTCGAGCTCGACAGCACCCACGTGGCGCTGTCCGGGGCCTGCCGCAACTGTCGCGTCGTGGTGGCCACGGGCTCGTGAGCGACACCACCGATCCCGGGCTGCCCGGCGCCGATTCCGAAGTGGATGGAGCGACGCACCGCGGCGACCCGCTGGCCGAACAGCGCGCGATGGCCCGCTCGGCCGCCGTGGTGGATCGCGGAACCCGCGGCGTGATCACCGTGACCGGCCCCGACCGGCTGGGCTGGCTGCACCTGCTGCTCACCCAGCACGTCAGCGAGCTGCCGGCCGACACCGGCACCGAGGCGCTGGTGCTCGACGTGAACGGGCGGGTGCTGCACCACATGGTCGTCGCCCACAGCAACGACACCGTGTACCTGGACACCGAGCCGGGAGCCGTGCCGGCGTTGCTGGACTACCTGCAGAAGATGGTGTTCTGGTCCGCGGTGGAGGTCCGCGACGCGAGCGCGGAGCTGGCCGTGCTCAGCGTCGTCGGACCGCAGACTCCGGCGGTGCTGGCCGCGGCGGGCGCGCCGGTGCCGGAGCAGCCGCACGGCGTAGCCCCGCTTCCGGAGGGCGGCCTGGTGCGCCGGATGCGGTGGCCGGGCACCGACGCCGCGGATCTGCTGGTGCTCCGCGCCGAGCTGGCCGACTGGTGGGACCGGCTGGTCGACGCCGGCGCCCGGCCGGCCGGATCGATGGCGTTCGCGGCGCTGCGGGTCGAGGCGGGTCGGCCGCGGTTGGGTGTGGACACCGACGACCGCACGATCCCGCACGAGGCCGGCTGGATCGACTCCGCGGTGCACCTGGAGAAGGGCTGCTACCGGGGTCAGGAGACGGTGGCCAGGGTGGCGAACCTGGGACGCCCGCCACGGCAGCTGGTGCTGCTGCACCTCGACGCGGGCGACGAGCGGCTGCCGCGGCCGGGCGACCCGGTGTCCCGCGACGGCCGTCCGGTCGGCCGGGTGGGCACCGTGGCGCTGCACCACGAGCTGGGCCCGGTGGCCCTCGCGCTGGTCAAGCGGTCGGTGCCGGTCGACGCCGAGCTGGTGGCCGGTGTCGACGAGCGCAGCACCCCGGCCTCGATCGACCCGGATTCGGTCCCGCCCGAGGACACCGCACCGCGCCCCGGCCGCGCCGCCCAGCTCCGCACCCGACCTCGTCCCTGATCCCCGCAGCGGTTCCCCGCGTACCGGCACCCGCAGCGCCCCCACCACCGCGACAAGCGGAACGAACGGCACTCTCGCACGCTAGGTGCGTGCGAAAGTGCCGTTCGTTCCCGTGACGACGGGCTGTCTCCCGGGGTTGAGCGGCGCGGAGCGGGGGGCACGTCACACTGACGGAGCCACGTCGCACTCGGGGTGGTGCGCAAGGTACGGTGGGCACCAGGACATTGATGAGAAGAATGGGGCCGCCGAGACATTGGCCGCCCCATCCCTGTTGTAAGGGGGACCAGCCATGGGGCGCGGACGAGCCAAGGCCAAGCAGACGAAGGTGGCCCGCGAGCTCAAGTACAGCTCCCCCACGATGGACATCGACGCGCTGCAGCGGGAAATCGGCAGTGGGACGGTCTTCCACGATGTGGAGCCTGAGCCTGACGACGACTACGCCGACCCCTACGCCGTCGATGAGGACGACGAGGACCGCAGCAGAAGTCGCCGCTGACCCGTCGCCGGTCCCCCTTCCGGGTGATTCTCCTCAGCTGGTGAGGCTGATCTCGAAGGTGTACCGGCTCGCGCGATAGATGTGCGAGCCGTACTCCACCGCACGACCGGCCGCGTCCCACGCCGTCCTGGTCATGGTGAGCATGGGCGCGCCGCGCGGGTCGCCCAGCAGCCGCGCCTCGGCCGCCGTCGCCGACCGGGCGCCGACCACCTGGTTGGCCATCCGCGGGATGTGTCCGGCCGCCCGGAGCAGCTCGTACAGACCGTGCTGCTCCAGATCGGTCTCGCTCAGCCGCAGGACGTCCACCGGCACCGCGTTCTGCATGATGGCCAGCGGCTCGCCGCCGGAGAACCGGAGCCGCTCGAACCAGGTGACCTCGGTGCCCTCGGGCACGCCGAGCGCCTCCGCGACGTGGTCGGGAGCCGCCCGCACCTCGAAGCTGCGGAGCTCGGTCCGCGGCTGCTGGCCGCTGCTGGTCAGGTCGTCGTAGAGGCTGGAGAGCTCGACGGGCCGGCGCACCTTGGGGTGCACGATCTGGGTTCCGACCCCCCGCTTGCGGGTCAACATGCCGCGCTCGACCAGGTAGTTGATCGCGTGCCGCATGGTGGGCCGCGACACACCCAACCGTTCTGCAAGATCCACTTCGTTGGGCAGCTTGCTCCCGACGGCCAGCTCACCGCTCTCGATCAGCTGCTGCAGACGCGTCGCCACCTGGTAATACAGCGGGATGGGACTGTTGCGGTCCACGGCGACGTCGGGCAGGGCCCCGGCGACCTGCTCCACCATCGCATCCTCGTTTCAAGTACGTATGTCCTAACAAAGTATTGACGTCTATGGAGGATAAGAGTACACCTGTTGCCGTGGCGGGAGTCACTCCTGGACCGATCGGATGAAAGGACAGCGATGGTGCTGCACGGACCGCGGGTGATCACATGAGCGACAGGTCGACGGCGTTCGAGGTGATCACCATGGGCCGGCTGGGGGTCGACATCTATCCGCAGCAGATCGGCGTGTCGCTGCGGCACGTGGAGACGTTCGGCAAGTACCTGGGCGGCAGCGCGGCGAACGTCGCGGTGGCCGCCGCCCAGCACGGCCGGCGTACCGCGCTGATCAGCCGCACCGGCCAGGATCCCTTCGGCGAGTTCCTGCACGACGCGCTGCAGGGCTTCGGCGTCGACGACCGCTACGTGACCGCGGTGCCGGAGCACCCCACCCCGGTGACCTTCTGCGAGATCTTCCCGCCAGACGACTTCCCGCTCTACTTCTACCGCCGCCCCAAGGCTCCGGACCTGCAGATCCGCGCCGACGAGCTGGACCTGGACGCCATCCGCGCGACCGACATCTTCTGGGTGACCGTCACCGGCCTGTCCGAGGAGCCCAGCCGCGAGGCCACCCTGGCCGCACTGGAGGCACGGGGCCGCAACGGCATCACCGTGCTGGACCTGGACTACCGGCCGATGTTCTGGTCGTCACGCGAGGAGGCCCGGCGCTGGGTGCAGAAGGCGCTGCCCTACGTCACCTGCGCGGTCGGCAACCTCGACGAGGCCGACACCGCGGTCGGCGTGCGCGACCCGGAGGCGGCCATCGAGGCGTTGCACGAGGCCGGCGTCGAGCTGGCTGTGGTCAAGCAGGGGCCGCTGGGCGTGATGGCCTGCAACAGCAAGGAGCGGGTGTCGGTACCGCCGATCCCGGTCGACGTGGTGAACGGGCTGGGCGCGGGCGACTCGTTCGGGGGGGCGCTCTGCCACGCCCTGCTGTCCGGCTGGGACCTGGAGTACGCGATGCGCTTCTGCAACGCCGCCGGCGCGATCGTCGCCTCCCGGCTGGCCTGCGCCGACGCCATGCCCACCAGTGCCGAGGTCAGCGCCGCCGTGGAGGCCAACCATGCGTGAGGAACAACTGCGGGAACTCGTGCGCACCCGCGTCGAACGGCCGAACGCGATCGCCGAGGCTGCGGCCCGCCGGGTGAAGCCCGACTCGCTGCTGTCCGACCGCGGCCGGCTGATGATGATCGCCGCCGACCACCCGGCCCGCGGTGCGCTGGCCGCCGGCGAGCGGCCACTGGCGATGGCCGACCGGGTCGAGCTGCTCGACCGGCTGGTGCTGGCGCTGTCGCGGCCCGGGGTCAACGGCGTGCTCGGGACCCCGGACATCCTGGAGGACCTGCTGCTGCTCGGGGCGCTGGACGGCAAGGTCGTGGTCGGCTCGATGAACCGGGGCGGGCTGGCCGGCTCCGTCTTCGAGATGGACGACCGCTTCACCGGCTACGACGCCGCCAGCATCGCCGCGTCCGGCTTCGAGGGCGGCAAGATGCTCACCCGCATCGACCTCGCCGACCCCACGACCGTGCGCACGCTGGAGACCTGCGCCGACGCGGTGTCCGACCTCGCGAGCCGCGGGCTGATGGCCATGGTCGAGCCGTTCGTCTCGAACCGGGTCGACGGCCGGGTCCGCAACGATCTCACCGCGGACGCGATGATCAAGGCGCAGGCGGTGGCCGCCGGGCTGGGCAACACCTCCGCCCACACCTGGCTCAAGGTGCCCATCGTCGACGACATGGAGCGGGCGATGGCCGCGACCACGCTGCCCGCGGTGATCCTCGGCGGTGAGGTGACCGACCCCGACGTGGCCTTCGCGAGCTGGAGCAAGGCGCTCGCGCTGCCCACGGTGGTCGGCCTGGTGATCGGCCGCTCGCTGCTCTTCCCGCCGAACGACGACGTGGCCGGATCGGTCGACGCGGCGGTGAGCCTGCTGTGACGGCCATCAACAAGCTGCCCCCGGTCGTTCGGCGCGGCGAGGCGGGCGACGACACGTTCAGCCTGGTCATCACCCCGGAGAACGCGGGCTGGGGCTACAGCAGCATGCGCATCCTGGAGCTGGCCGCGGGCGGTAGCGCCACGTTCGGCACCGGCGAGGACGAGATGTGCGTGCTGCCGCTGTCCGGGGGCTGTGTCGTCGAGTGCGTCGACGCCGACGGCACCCGCGAGCGGTTCGAGATCACCGGTCGGGCCGGCGTGTTCACCCGGGTCACCGACTTCGCCTACGTCCCGCGGGACGCCGAGGTCACCGTCTCCTCCGCCGGTGGCGGCCGGTTCGCGCTGCCCGGGGCCCGGGCCAACCGCCGGTTGCCCGCCCGTTACGGCCCGGCCGAGGAGGTACAGGTCGAGTTCCGCGGCGCTGGGCAGTCCAGCCGGCAGGTGAACAACTTCTGCACCCCGACCACGTTCGAGGCGGACAACATGATGGCCGTCGAGGTGCTCACGCCCTCGTCGAACTGGTCGTCGTACCCGCCGCACAAGCACGACGAGGAGCGCGACGGCGAGTCCCAGCTCGAGGAGGTCTACTACTTCGAGGTGGAGCCCGGTCATTCCCCGGAGCAGGCCGGCGTCGGATTCCAGCGGGTCTACACGTCCGGCCCGGGCCGCGAGATCGACGTGTGCACCGAGGTGCGCAGCGGCGACACGGTGCTGGTCCCGCACGGCTGGCACGGCCCGTCGATGGCCGCACCCGGCTACCACCTCTACTACCTCAACGTGATGGCCGGCCCCAGCCCGGACCGCACCTGGTTGATCTGCGACGACCCGGCGCACGCCTGGGTCCGCGGCACCTGGGACGAGCAGGAGATCGACCCGCGGTTGCCCCTGACGACCACGGAGGAGAAGGCATGACCATCCGGCTCACCGTGGCGCAGGCGCTGGTGCGGTTCCTGGCGAACCAGTACAGCGAGCGGGACGGGATCGAGCAGCGGTTGATCCCGGGGTGTTGGGGGATCTTCGGGCACGGGAACGTGGCCGGGGTGGGGCAGGCGCTGTTGGAGTCGGCGGTGCAGTTGCGGGACGGGTCGGGGACGGCGGATCTGCCGTATCACCTGGCGCGCAACGAGCAGGGCATGGTGCATGCGTCGGTGGGGTTCTCCCGGATGCGTAACCGGCTGCAGGCCAT
This sequence comes from uncultured Actinomycetota bacterium, assembly GCA_963730945.1. Lineage (GTDB taxonomy): Bacteria > Actinomycetota > Actinomycetes > Mycobacteriales > Pseudonocardiaceae > Pseudonocardia. The sequence continues at coordinate 91,963 of CAVSTV010000018.1, read as the reverse complement.
GGCCTGCACCGCGTCGATCGGGCCGGGCTCGAGCAACATGTTGACCGGGGCGGCGTTGGCGACGACGAACCGGATCCCGGTGTTGTTGCTGGCCTCGGACATCTTCGCCACCCGGGTGTCGAGCCCGGTGTTGCAGGAGTTGGAGCTGCCCTCGTGGCTATGACATCTCGGTCAATGATGCGTTCCGGCCGTTGTCGCGGTTCTTCGACCGGGTGTGGCGGCCCGAGCAGCTGCCCGCGGCCCTGCTGGGCGCGATGCGGGTGCTGACCGACCCGGCCGAGACCGGCGCGGTGACGTTGGCGTTGCCGCAGGATGTGCAGGCCGAGGCCCACGACTGGCCGCAGGAGTTGTTCGCGCGGCGGGTGTGGCACATCGGTCGCCCGGTGCCGGAGCCGGCGGCGTTGGCGCGGGCGGTGGCGGTGATCGGTTCGGCGCGGCGGCCGTTGCTGATCGCCGGTGGTGGGGTGCACTACAGCGAGGCCACCGAGGCGTTGCGGTTGTTCGCCGAGGCGACCGGGATCCCGGTGGCCGACACCCAGGCCGGTAAGGGCGCGATCCTCTGGGATCACCCGTTGGCGGTCGGGGGTGTGGGGTCGACCGGATCCCCGGTGGCCAACGCGCTCGCGAGAGACGCGGATGTGGTCATCGGGGTGGGTACCCGGTACTCGGATTTCACCACCGCGTCGCGCACGGCGTTCCAGCACCCCGGGGTGCGGTTCGTGAACCTGAATGTGGGCGGGCTCGACGCGGCCAAGCACGCCGGCGTGGCCCTGCTCGCGGACGCTCGCAACGGCCTGGAGGCGCTGACCGAGGCGCTGTCGGACTACCGCACCGAGGCGAGCTGGGCCGCCCGCTACCGGGCTCACGCCGCGGAGTGGAACCGGGTCGTCGATGCCGCTTTCCACCTGGATCACCGGCCGTTGCCGGCCCAGACCGAGGTGTTGGGGGCGTTGAACGAGACCATCGGCCGCGGTGCGGTGGTGGTGCAGGCGGCCGGGTCGATGCCCGGTGACCTGCAGATGTTGTGGCGGGCGGAGGACCCGAAGCAGTACCACGTGGAGTACGCCTACTCCTGCATGGGCTATGAGATCGCCGGCGCGTTGGGGATCAAGATGGCCGCGCCGGAGCGGGAGGTGTACGCGCTGGTCGGTGACGGCTCGTACCTGATGATGGCCCAGGAGATCGTCACCGCGATCTCGGAGAACCTCAAGCTGATCATCGTGATCGTGCAGAACCACGGGTTCTCCTCGATCGGCGCGCTGTCGGAGTCACTGGGGTCACAACGGTTTGGCACCAACTACCGCTACCGCGACCCGGACACCGGCATGCTCGACGGCGCCACCTTGCCGATCGACCTGGCCGCCAACGCCGAGAGCCTGGGCGCCGACGTCATCCGGGTCACGACCATCGAGGAGTTCCGGGACGCGATCGCCCGAGCCCGTGCGTCCAGCCGGACCACCGCCATCCACATCGAAACCGACCCGCTGGCCCCGGTGCCGTCGTCGGAGAGCTGGTGGGACGTGCCCGTCTCCCAGGTTGCCGCGCTGGACAGCACGAATCAGGCCCGCAAGACCTACGAAGCACACAAGGCCGAGCAGCGCAGCCTGCTCACGCCGACTACGGAGGGATCACGTTGAGGACCGTCACGCACTGGATCGGCGGCAAGCCGGCATCGGGCAGCTCGACCCGCACCAGCCCGGTGTGGAACCCGGCCACCGGTGAGCAGCAGGCCGAGGTGACGCTGGCCTCGGTGGCCGACGTCGACACCGCGGTGCAGGCTGCCGCGGCGGCGTTCCAGACCTGGTCGCAGTCCTCGCTCTCGCAGCGCACCAAGGTGTTGTTCGCGTTCCGCGAGCTGGTCAACTCCCGGATCCAGGACTTCGCCGAGATCATCTCCGACGAGCACGGCAAGGTCGTCTCCGACGCCCGCGGCGAGGTGTCGCGCGGTCTGGAGGTCGTCGAGTTCGCCTGCGGCATCCCGTCGGCGCTCAAGGGCGACTTCTCCGACCAGGTCTCCACCGGCGTCGACGTGTTCTCGTTCCGGCAGCCGCTCGGCGTGTGCGCCGGCATCACCCCGTTCAACTTCCCGGCCATGGTGCCGATGTGGATGTACCCGGTGGCCATCGCCTGCGGGAACACCTTCGTGCTCAAGCCGAGCGAGCGCGACCCGAGCGCGTCGATGCTGGCCGCCGAGCTGTGGGCCGAGGCGGGCCTGCCCGACGGCGTGTTCAACGTGGTGCACGGGGACAAGGAGTCCGTCGACGCGCTGCTCGACCACCCGGACGTGGCCGCGGTCAGCTTCGTCGGCTCCACCCCGATCGCCCGCTACATCCACGAGCGCGGCTCCGCCAACGGCAAGCGCGTGCAGGCCCTGGGCGGGGCCAAGAACCACGCGATCATCCTCCCGGACGCCTCCATCGACTACGCCTCCGACCACCTGGTCGCGGCCGCCTTCGGCTCGGCCGGTGAGCGTTGCATGGCCATCTCGGCCGCGGTGGCGGTCGGCTCCGCGGGCGACGAGATCGTGGCCGCGGTGGCCGAGAAGGCCCGGGCCACCAAGGTCGGCCCCGGCCGCGAGTCCGACAGCGAGATGGGCCCGGTCATCACCGCGGCCGCCCGCGACCGGATCGTCGGGTTGATCGGTACCGGCGCCGAGCAGGGCGCCACGCTCACCGTGGACGGTCGCGGGCTGAAGGTGCCCGGGCACGAGAACGGGTTCTTCGTCGGCCCGACGGTGATCGACAACGTCACCCGGGACATGGACGTCTACCGCGAGGAGATCTTCGGCCCGGTGCTGTCGGTGGTCCGCGCCGATTCGGTGGACGAGGCCATCGCGCTGATCAACGCCAACCCGTACGGCAACGGCACCGCGATCTTCACCTCCTCCGGGGAGGCGGCCCGCCGTTTCCAGCGCGGCGTCAACGTCGGGATGATCGGGATCAACGTGCCGATCCCGGTGCCGATGGCCTACTACTCCTTCGGTGGATGGAAGGACTCGCTGTTCGGGGACAAGCACATCCACGGACCCGAGGGCGTCTCGTTCTACACGCGGGCCAAGGTCGTCACCTCGCGGTGGCCGCGCACCGAGGCCGCCAGCGGCTCCAGTTTCCACTTCCCGACCCACAGCTGACATGACCGCCCTCGATCTCGGCGTGATGGCCGAGCCCCACATCACGAGCCGGCGTTCCCGCCGCAGCTCGAAGCGCTCGCGCGGGTGGACACCGACCTGTCCATCGTCGTCGAGCAGGACCTCCACCCGGTCGAGCCGCACATCCCGCTGCCGATCGGCGCCCGCACCGCGGGCTACCTCCGAGGCTGCGTCCTCGGCCCCGTGCGGCGCCGGCCGTACCGACCCCCGATGTGAACGACATTCCGCAGCCGGCCGCGTGGCCGGCTGCACCGACCAGAAAGAGGCACTCGATGGGGAGTAACCGAAAGATCGCGCGCAGCACCGCTGCGCTCGCGATCGCCGCGTTGGCGCTGGCTGCGTGCAGCAGCCAGGGCGGCGCCCAGGACCGACCCGCGGCACCCGCACCGGCGGGTGGCGGCGGAGCCCAGGGTGGCGAGGTCTACACCATCGCCATGATCACCCACGAGCAGGCGGGTGACACGTTCTGGGACAAGATCCGGGCCGGAGCCGAGGCCGCCGCTGCGTCCCACGGCATCGAGCTCAAGTACTCCAACAACGAGCAGGGCCCGGAGCAGGCCACGCTCGTGCAGAACGCGATCGACTCGAAGGTGGACGGCATCGCGGTCACGCTGTCCAGCGCGGACGCGGTGATCCCGGTGTCCAAGAAGGCGGCCGACGCCGGCATCCCGGTGGTGGCCTTCAACCAGGGCTTCGACGACTACACCAAGGCCGGGGCGAAGATGTACTTCGGCTCCGACGAGCTGCTGGGTGGCCAGACCATCGGTCAGCGGATCACCCAGGAGGGCGGCGGCAAGACGCTGTGCGTCATCCAGGCCCAGGGCTCGGTGGCGCTGGAGACCCGCTGTGCGGGTGTCAAGGAGACCTTCCCCAACACCGAGAACCTTCAGGTCAACGGGGCCGACCTGCCCTCGGTGCAGCAGACCATCGGGGCCAAGCTCACCGAGGACCCGTCGATCACCCACGTGGTGACCCTGGGCGCGCCGATCGCGCTGGCCGCGCTGCAGTCGGCGGCCGACACCGGTCAGACCAAGAAGGTCATCACCTTCGACCTGAACCAGGACGCGGCCAAGGCCATCCAGGAAGGCAAGATCGAGTTCTCCATCGACCAGCAGCCCTACGTGCAGGGCTACATGGCCGTTGACTCGCTGTGGCTGGCCCTGACCAACGGCAACGACATCGGCGGCGGCAAGCCCGTTCTCACCGGACCGTCCTTCGTGGACAAGACCAACATCGAACAGATCCTGCCCTACACCGCCAACAACACGCGCTGATCGCGCTCCTCGGCGGGGGGCCGGTTGCTTCCGGCCCCCCGGCGGGGCCCCAGCCGTCGGAGGAGTGAATCCATGAGTACACCAGTGGCGACGAAGGAGTCGCCGAGTACGGGCGATCCGGTACGAGCGAAGCGTTCGTTGACCGCGCGGATGTTGACCCGCCCGGAGATCGGCGCGGTCGCGGCGGCTGTCGCGATTTTCATCTTCTTCTTCGCGGTCGCGGCACCGTTTCGCACGTTGCCCTCGTTCGCGACCGTGTTGTACGCCTCCTCGACGATCGGGATCGTCGCGGTCGGGGTGGCGTTGTTGATGATCGGCGGCGAGTTCGACCTGTCCTCGGGGGTGTCGGTGGTGACCTCCGCTTTGGTCGCCGCACTGGTCAGCTTCGAGTTGTCGCTGAACCTGTGGGTCGGGGCGCTGATCAGCCTGCTGGTCGCGTTGGGGATCGGGTTCATCAACGGCTACCTGGTGGTCCGCACCGGCATCCCGTCGTTCTTGATCACGTTGTCGACGTTCTTCATGTTGCGCGGGATCAACCTGGGCACCACCAAGGCGGTGACCGGCACGGTGGCCACCGACAACGTCTCCGAGCTCGACGGGTTCGCCTCCGCGCGGGCGGTGTTCGCCTCGGACATCCCGTTGGGGTTCATGACGGTGAAGGTCACCGTGATCTGGTGGTTGGTGTTCGTGGCCGTCGGGACCTGGATCCTGCTGCGCACCAAGGTCGGTAACTGGATCTTCGCCGCCGGCGGCAACGCCGCCTCCGCCCGCGCGGTGGGGGTACCGGTGGACAAGGTGAAGATCGGGTTGTTCATGGGGGTGGGGTTCCTGTGCTGGTTCCTCGGGATGCACCTGCTGTTCAACTTCTCCTCGGTGCAGTCCGGGCTGGGCATCGGCAACGAGTTCATCTACATCATCGCCGCGGTCGTCGGCGGCGCCCTGTTGACCGGCGGCTACGGCTCCGCGATCGGGGCGGCGGTGGGGGCGTTCATCTTCGGGATGACCACCCAGGGCATCGTGTTCGCCGGGTTCGACCCGAACTGGTTCTACACCTTCCTCGGCGCGATGCTGCTGCTCGCGGTCGTGGTCAACCTGTACGTCAAGAACTACGCCCTCACCCGGAAATGAGTGAGAGATCATGACTGACACGATCACCGACCACGCCGACCCGACCTTGAAGGCCGGCACCCCGCTGGTGGAGATGGAGAACGTGGGCAAGGCCTACGGCGCCATCCGCGCGCTGGAGGGCATCAACCTGCGCGTCAACGCCGGCGAGGTGGCCTGCGTGCTGGGGGACAACGGGGCCGGCAAATCCACCCTGATCAAGATTATTTCCGGGTTGCACCCGCACACCGAGGGCAAACTGACCGTCGACGGGGCCGAGGTGCATTTCTCCTCCCCCCGGATGTCGCTGGATCACGGCATCGCCACCGTCTACCAGGACCTGGCCGTGGTGGCGTTGATGGAGGTGTGGCGCAACTTCTTCCTCGGCTCCGAGCTGACCAAGGGCAACTACCCGCTGGCCCCGTTGGACATCCAGGGGATGCGCGACATCGCCGACGCCGAGCTGAAGAAGATGGGCATCAGCGTCAAGGACATCAACCAGCCCATCGGCACCCTGTCCGGTGGCCAACGCCAGTGCGTGGCCATCGCCCGCGCCGTCTACTTCGGCGCCCGCGTATTCATCCTGGACGAGCCCACCGCCGCGCTCGGCGTGAAACAGTCCGGGGTGGTGCTCAAGTACACCGCCGCGGCCCGCGACGCCGGGCTCGGGGTGGTGTTCATCACCCACAACCCGCACCACGCGTTCATGGTCGGCGACCACTTCATCATCCTGAAGCTCGGCCGCCGCGTCCTGGACAAGAAACGCTCCGAGGTCACCCTCGAAGAGCTCACCGCGGAAATGGCCGGCGGCCAAGAACTCGCCGAACTGTCCCACGAGCTCAAGCGCTAGCTCGCCACTCGATCGAACGAACGGCGCTTTCGCACGGACCCATCGAGCGAGAGTGCCGTTCATTCGCGCCCAGAGAAAGGACTCCTCCGTGACGCTGAACGTCGGCCTGGCCGGGCTGGGCCGGATGGGCCGCGTCCATGCCGGGAACCTGGCCGGGCGTTGCCCGTCGGCCCGGCTGAGCTGCGTGTTCGACGCCGTCCCCGGCGTGGCCGAGGCGGCCGCAGCTCAGCTCGGGGTCGGCTGGGCGGCCTCCTACGACGAGCTGCTCGACTCCTGTGACGCCGTCGCCATCGCCACCTCGACCGGCTCGCACGCCGAGCTGACCGTCGCCGCGGCGCAGGCCGGCAAGCCGGTGTTCTGCGAGAAGCCGATCTCGCTCGATCGGGCGACATCGGTGGCCACCGTCGAGGCGGTGGAGCGCGCCGGGGTGGTGTTCCAGGTCGGTTTCCATCGCCGCTTCGACCCCGACTGGGTGGCCGCCACCGAGCGGATCCAGGCCGGTGAGCTGGGCGAGGTGACCCTGTTCCGGACCTCGCTGCGGGACATGACGCCGCCGAACCCGGCGTTCCTCACCGGATCGGGCGGCTTCTTCGTCGACGTCACGGTGCACGATCTCGACGTGGCCCGCTGGATGGTCGGGGAGGTGGTCGAGGTGAGTGCCCACGGTGCCGCCTCGGACCCGGCCTTCGCCGAGCTCGGCGACATCGACACCGCGGTCGTGGTGCTGCGCTTCGCCAACGGCGCGCTCGGCATGATCGACAACAGCCGGTCGGCGCGCTACGGCTACGAGTGCTCGACCGAGGTGATGGGCACGCTGGCCACCGTCCGGGTGGATGCGCCGGCACGCCGTGGCTACGAGTGGCGCACCCCCGGGCTGGCGTCACGGGAGCTGCCGCGCGACTTCGAGGAGCGCTACCCGCTGGCGTATGTGGCCGAGCTGGAGGCGTTCGCCCGTTGCGCGCTGGACGGGACCGCGCCGCGGGTGACCGGCCGGGACGCGCTCGCCGCGTTCGACCTCGCGCAGGCCTGCGACGATTCCTGGCGGACCGGACGCCCGGTAGCACTGAAGGAGGTATCGCCATGACCGATCGGATCGCCGGTGCACCGATCTCCTGGGGGGTGTGCGAGGTGCCCGGCTGGGGGTACCAGCTGACTCCCGACCGGGTGTTGACCGAGATGCGCGACGTCGGCCTGGTCGCCACCGAGCTGGGCCCGGAGGGCTTCCTGCCGGCCGAACCGGGCGCGATGGCCGACACCCTGAGCCGGCACGACCTGCACGCCGTCGGCGGTTTCACGCCGTTGCTGCTGCACCGGCCCGACCACGACCCGGTGCCGGAGGTGGCGACCCTGCTGAAGGCCTACGGCGCCACCGGCTCGGACACCCTGGTGCTGTCGGCGATCACCGGCCTGGAGGGCTACGACGAGCGTCCCGAGCTCGACGAGACGGGCTGGACGACGCTGCTGTCCAATCTGGACCGCCTCGGCGCGCTGGCCGCCGAGCACGACGTGCGCGCCGTGCTGCACCCGCACGTGGGAACCATGATCCAGAATGGGTCCGAGGTGCAGCGGGTGCTGGCGGGCTCGGAGATCTCGCTGTGCCTGGACACCGGGCACCTGCTGATCGGCGGCACCGATCCGGCCGAGCTGACCCGGCAGGCCCCGGACCGGATCGCGCACACGCACATGAAGGACGTCGACTCCGGGCTGGCCCGCCAGGTGCAAGACGGGCGACGGACCTACACCGAGGCCGTCCGCGAGGGCATGTACCGCCCGCTCGGCTCCGGTGACGTCGACTTCGAGGCGATCATCCAGCACCTGCGCCGGCAGGGCTACCAGGGCTGGTACGTGCTCGAGCAGGACACCATCCTGACCGAGGAGCCACGCGGCGAGGGCCCGCTCGCCGACGTGCGCACCAGCGTCGACTACCTGCGCGGCCTGCTCGCCCGATGAGCGACGAGCCGCTGCGGATCAGGAACCCGCCGACTGATCGCGCTCCGGCCCGCATGATCAGCGGTTGCGGTAGCTGAGCTGCACCCGTGCAGCTTTTCGACCGCAGACGCTGATCACCTCAGGCCGGCACCGAGACAATCTTGATCGTCGCGCCGGTGGGGTCGGCGATCTGCGCCAGCCGGCCGAACGGCGAGTCCTCGGCGCCCATCACGACCTCGCCGCCGAGGCGCTGCACCGTGTCCAGCGTGCCGTCGACGTCGACGCAGCCGATGTAGGTCTGCCAGCCGGCCGGCATCCCTTCGGGCAGGAAGTCCTTGGCGTCCATCACTCCGGCGTACGGCTCGCCGTCGATCACCAGGTTGGTGTAGCGGAACTCGTCGGTGTCGCTCATGACGGCGGTCTGCCAACCGAACACGCTGCGGTAGAACTCCAGCGAGGCGGCGTAGTCGCGGGTGTGCAGCTCGTGCCACGCCGGTGCCCCGGCCTCGGCGATCAGCCCGTAGCCGCGGTGCGCGCCGGGCTGCCACAACCCCACCGCGGCGCCGCCCGGGTCGGCCACCAAGCCCATCGAGCCGAGCTCGCCCACCTGGATCGGCTCCAGCAGCGCCTGCCCGCCCGCGGTCACCGCGGCCTCGGTCGCGGCCTTGACGTCGGCGACGGCGAGGTAGGTGCTCCAGACGTCCGGCGTACCGGCGCTGCCGTCGTTGCGCATCATCCCGGCGATCAGGACGTCACGGTGGCGGAAGTTCACGTACCCGCCGAACTCCTCGCCGGTGTGCTCGGCGGTCCAGCCGAAGACCTCGCCGTAGAAGGCCTCGGCGCGGTCCGGGTCGGAGCTGTACAGGTCGATCCAGCAGGGCGCGCCGAGCGGGGCGGCATCACGGGCGGGCATGGTTCTCCTCGTTCGGTCGGTGGCCGACGAGCGTACTCACGCGCCGGCCGGGCCGACGTTCCGCCGGGCACGCCCGGTTCTTGTCCTTAACATCGTGACGACTGCACCTCGGGGGTGTTTCGGTGGCAGCCGGGCGACCTGCTCGTCACGCCGCCGGAAGGGGAACGACCATGACCGACAACGCCGTGGTGGGCCGGCTGACCGAGGCCGACTGCCGGCTCGACGACCTGCTGGAGGTGCTCGCCGCGCGGACCGACCCGGCGGACTACCCCAACGCGCAGGGCGTGGTCGAGGAGGTACTCGTCTACGACTCGGCGCAGCTGCGCCGGGCGCCGCAGGCCGAGGTGTCCGCCGAGCTGGTCAGGGCGTTGACCGACGGGCCCGGCATCGTGGTGTTCCGCGGCGCCTTCGCCGACCGCGGGGTGGTCGACCGGGCCACCGCGGCGTTCGAGCAGCTGATCGCCGAGCAGCGGGCGAGCGCGCCGTCGCCGGTGATCACTTCGCCCCGCCAGGGGCCAACGACCGGGTGTGGAACGCTCTGGAGAAGCTCGCCGTGGCCGCGCCGGAGGTGTTCGTCTCCTACTATGCCAACGACATCGTCGCGCTCGTCGCGAGGGCCTGGCTCGGCCCCGGCTACCAGGTGACCTCGCAGCTCAACGTGGTCAACCCGGGCGGCCGGGCGCAGGTCGGCCACCGCGACTACCACCTCGGGTTCCTGCCCACCGCGGCGATCGAGCAGTACCCGGCGCACGTGCACCGGCTGTCCCCGGTGCTCCTGACATTCACAGAAGCACGCCTCCGTCGAGCCCGGCTACCTGGCCACCGAGCGGCCGGAGTTCAGGGCGCACTTCGAGGCCCATCACGTGCAGCTGCCGCTGCAGGTCGGGGACGCCGCGTTCTTCAACCCCGCGGTGATCCACGGTGCCGGCACCAACCGGTCGGCCGACATCCGGCGGATGGCCAACCTGCTGCAGATCTCCTCGGCGTTCGGACGGGCCATGGAGTCGGTGGACCGGGAGCGCATGTGCCGCGCGCTCTACCCCGCGCTGCAGGCCGGCGCCGCCGCCGGGGTCGCGGTCGAGCACGCGATCGCCGCCGCCGCCGAGGGCTACGCGTTCCCGACCAACCTCGACCGCGACCCGCCGGTGGACGGCCTGGCCCCCCCGACCCAAGCCGACCTGGTACGCAGCGCTCTCGCCCAGAACTGGGCCCCCGACCGCTTCGGCGCCGAGCTCACCACCCACTCCGCCCGCCGGCTCAGCGCCTGAGAGCTCAGTCCGGCGCCGGGACGGACTGCGGGGTGGGCTCCTCCCGGTGCTCGCGGCCCGGGTGCCGCAGCATCGCGAGCGGGCCGACCACCCGGCGCTGGCGGGCCTCGATCCGGGCCTGCCGCAGCTGATCCCGGGTGCGGGTGTGCTCGCTGAGGTCCAGCTCGATGAGCAGCCGGTCCACGGCCTGGGCCAGGTCGCTGTTCAGGTCCCACTCCGACGCGGGCTCCCGCGGGTCGCGCATCAGCAGGTCGGTGGCGTCGGCGCGGGCCGCCCGCAGCGCCCAGAGGGCGACGGCCAGCTCCGACTCCTCGACGTCCAGCCCTTCCCCGTCCACCTCGGCGTCGAGCATGGATCCGAACTCGCGCACCGCCACGCCGATCTTGCCGATCAGGTCGCCCTGGGTGCGGCGCAGCTGCTGGCGGCGCTGCTGGTCGGCCGCCGTCGGGCCCGGATCGACGGCGGCCACGGCCGCGTCGTGCACCGAGCGGAACAGGCTGCGCACGGTGACCGAGACGTGCTCCAACGCCTCCAACCCGTCGCGGAGACCGACCTCCCGGTCCCGGCCGGCCAGCGCCCGCAGGTTGAGCTGGCGGCTCTCCTCGGCGTGCGCGAGGGCCCGGTCCACCCGCGGCACGTGCCGGTTGAGCCGCCGCGCGTCGTCCAACCAGACCCTGGTGGTGTCCGGGAACAACCCGCCCGGGATCTCCGTCGCGGCCAGGCTCAGCAGGCCGGCGATCTCGTCGGCCAGCTTCTGCAGGGCCTGACCGGCATAGCGGCTGGCCACCGCGGGCGGCACGATCAGGTTCACCGCCAGCCCGACCACGGTGCCGACCAGCGTCTCCAGCACCCGGTCCAGCGCCACCGTCTCCGCGCCGCCGGCTGTAGCCGACCCCGAGCACCAGCATCGCGCTGATCGGCGCCTCGACCAGCTGCGGACCCAGCCGAAGCAGCTGCCCGACCACGATCGACGCCCCCACCAGCAGGCCGAGGCTCCACCAGCTGAGCCCGACCACGGACACGAACGCGAGCGCGACCAGCACCCCCGCCACCACGCTCGCCACCCGCTGCAGGCCGCTGACCAGCGTCTCGGTCAACGTCACCTGCACCACGATGAGTGCGGTCAGCGCGGCGATGAGCGGCGGCGGATCGTCCAGCCCGACCAGCTCGGCCACCAGGAAGGCCGCGACCGCCGCGCCGGTGAGCCGGATCGCGCGCACCGCGGCCGAGCGTCCACGCTCGCGTAGCCGCCGGAGCGCGGTCCCGGCCGCCCGCCGCAGGAGTGCCACCGGCCCATTATCCCCGAGGGCTCGGCGCACCTGCTGCACCGGCTGGTCCCTAGAACCGCGGGTGATCGCCGCGCAGCAGCACCCGGGAGCCGGGCGCCGCGTCGGTTCCCGCGCCGCCGTAGCGCTGCACCTCACCGAGCACCCAGGTCTGGACGTGACGGGCGGTGAGCACGGCCAGCGCCCGGTCCACGTCGTCGGCGGGTAGCACCGCGACCATGCCGACGCCCATGTTGAACGTCTTCTCCATCTCCGCCCGCTGCACGCGCCCGCGGGTGGCGATCAGGTTGAACACCGGGGCCGGGGTCCAGGTGCTGCGCTCGACCACGGCCTGCAGCCGCTCCGGGAGCACCCGCTCCAGGTTGCGGGCCAGCCCGCCGCCGGTGATGTGCGAGAAGGTGCGCACCCCCGTCTCGGCGATCAGCGCCAGGCAGTCGCGGGCGTAGATCCGGGTGGGGACCAGCATCTCCTCGCCGAGGGTGTGCCCGAACTCCTCGACGTGCCCGTCCAGCGGCATCCGGGCGATCTCCAGCAGCACCCGGCGGGCCAGCGAGTAGCCGTTGGAGTGCAGGCCCGAGGAGCCCATCGCCACCAGCACGTCGCCGGGGCGGACCCGGTCCGGGCGCAGCATGGCGTCGGCCTCGACGATGCCGACGCCGGTGGCCGAGATGTCGTAGCTGCCGGTCTGCATCAGCCCGGGGTGCTCGGCGGTCTCCCCGCCCAGCAGCGCGCATCCGGCCTGCTGGCAGCCGTCGGCGATGCCCTTCACGACCGCGGCGATGTGCTCCGGCACCAGCTTGCCGACGGCGATGTAGTCCTGCAGGAACAGCGGTTCGGCCCCGCAGACCACGAGGTCATCGACGACCATCGCCACCAGGTCGAGCCCGATCGTGTCGTGCTTGCCCATGGCCTGCGCGACCGCGATCTTGGTGCCCACCCCGTCGGTGGACGCGGCCAGCACCGGCTCGCGGAAACGGCCGATCTTCAGCGCGAACAGCCCGGCGAAGCCGCCGAGGCCGCCCATCACCTCCGGTCGGCCGGCCTTCTCGGCCAGCGGGCGCAGCGCCTCGACGGCTCGTTCACCGGCCTCGATGTCCACCCCTGCGGACGCGTAGGACATGCCCGGACCATCGGACCCGGCGCTGGTGGACGGCATGGTGGAGCACTCCTGGGGGTGGGGCGGGCGCGCGATCTACGCGCCGGAGTCGGGACGATGGCGGCCGGTCAGGGCCGGTGCAGCGCGTCCTCGGCGCCGTAGCCGACCGACAGCAGCGCGCCCGCGCGATCGACCGGTGTGGCACGCAGCGGCCCGGGATCGCCGGACGCCGCTCCGGACACCGTATCCGCCACCGCAGCCCCGATGTCGCCGTTCAGCCCGGACGGGACGGTGAGGTTCTCCAGCAGGTGCTTGCCCAGCCGCGCTTCGTCCGGCAGTGCGATCGGGTAGTTGCCGTCGAAGCAGGCCATGCACAGCCGGGTGCGGGGCTGCTCGCTGGCGGCGATCAGGCCGTCGAGCGAGACGTAGCCCAGCGTGTCGGCGCCGATCGAACGGCGCACACCCTCGGTGTCCAGGACGCCGGCCAGCAGCTCGGCCCTGGTGGCGAAATCGATGCCGTAGAAGCAGGGCCAGCGCACCGGCGGCGACGCGATCCGCACGTGCACCTCCAGCGCGCCTGCTTCGCGCAGCATCCGGACCAGCGCCCGCTGGGTGTTGCCCCGCACGATCGAGTCGTCGACGACGATCAGACGCTTACCGCGGATGACGTCGCGCAACGGGTTGAGCTTGAGCCGGATGCCCAGCTGCCGGATGGTCTGCGAGGGCTGGATGAACGTGCGCCCGACGTAGGCGTTCTTGACCAGGCCCTGGCCGTAGGGGATGCCGGAGCCCTGGGCGTAGCCGATCGCGGAGGGGGTGCCCGACTCGGGCGTCGGGATCACCAGGTCGGCCTCGACCGGGTGCTCCTCGGCCAGTCGGCGACCGATCTCCACCCGGGTGGCGTGCACGGAGCGGCCGGAGATCGAGGTGTCCGGGCGGGCCAGGTAGACGTACTCGAACACGCAGCCCTTGGGCTCGGGCGCGGCGAAGCGCGAGCTGCGCATGCCGGCCGCGTCGATCGCGATGAGTTCGCCGGGCTCGACCTCACGGACCATCGAGGCGCCGACGATGTCCAGCGCCGCGGTCTCGCTGGCCACCACCCAGCCGCGTTCGAGCCGGCCCAGCACCAGCGGGCGCACCCCGTGCGGATCGCGCGCGGCGTAGAGCGTCTGCTCGTCGGAGAAGACCAGCGAGAACGCGCCCCGCAGCCGGGGCAGCAGCCGCATCGCGGCCTCCTCGACCCCGATGTCGGCCGCGGTGGAGACCAGCAGCTCGGTCACCAGATCGGAGTCCGTGGTCGGACGCAGCACCGCCCGGTCGGCGCGCGACGGCGGTGTGGTGCGCAACCCGGCGACCTCGTCGCGCAGCTCCGCGGTGTTCACCAGGTTGCCGTTGTGGCCCAGCGCGACGCCGCTGCCGGTGACGATGGTCCGGAACGTGGGCTGCGCGTTCTCCCAGGTCGTGGACCCGGTCGTGGAGTAGCGGCAGTGCCCGACCGCCAGATGACCCTTCAACGACGACAGCACCTGCTCGTCGAAGACCTGGCTGACCAGACCGAGGTCCTTGAACACCACGGTGCGCATGCCGTCGGACACGGCCATGCCGGCCGCTTCCTGGCCACGGTGTTGCAGCGCGTACAGCCCGTAGTAGGTCAGCTTGGCGACGTCCTCGCCCGGGGCCCAGACCCCGAACACGCCACATTCCTCATGCGGGCCGTCGTCGATCTGTTCGGCTGAACTCTCGTCGGGATTGATGTCGGTGGGGTGCTCGTTCCTGGCGGAACAGGGAGGCACGACACGCTCCTCGGCCGGCGTTGGATCGATTCGAATGCTACGCCCGTTCGGAGATTCCGCCCGGGTGCTGCGGCGCGCGTCACCGACTGCCGGCGTGTCCGCGCCGAACAGGCCGATGTCGCTCACGGTGGGCGCCCGGACCACCACTCGGGGTCCGTTCGGCGGTCGCCGGGTGGTCGCCCGGGTGCGCCGGATCGACCGGGGGCGGCAACCGGTGTTCAGCCCAGTGGGAGCAGTGCGGCGATCTCACCGGCGCGCGTGCCCGACGCCGTCAATCGGCCGGCCCGCACGGCATCGGCCCAGCTCAACCGGCCGTCGGCGAGCGTGAGCCAGGTGCGCGCGTCGCATTCGACCGTATTGGGCGGAGTGCCCCGGGTGTGCCGCGGACCGGACACGCACTGCACGGCACCGAACGGCGGCACCCGCACCTCGACGCTGCGCCCCGGCGCCAGCTCGGCCAGCCGCGCCAGGCTCTGCCTGACCGCGGCCCGCAGCACCGCCCGCTCGGGCGGTGGACCGCCGTCCAGCCAGCTCGACACCGCCCCGTCCATGGTGATCGTTGGGGGCGGGATCAGCCGAAGAGGTCGGGCAGGGTGCTGCGTCCAGGCGGTGCGCAGCTCGTCCAGCGGCAGCTCCGGGATGCCGCTGATGACCAGGTTGTCGCCACCGGTGGTGCCCAGCGGATGCGCCGGCACGTTGGAGGCGGCCGCGCTGACCAGCAGCATCACCACCTTCTCCGGCGGCACCGTGACCAGCACCCGGCCGGCCGACTCGGAGAACAGCGCCACGAACGGGTCCAGCACCGGGCTCAGGTCGATCGTCGCGCCGCAGCCCCCGACCAGGCAGGCCTCGACCAGGCCCTGGGCCAGCCCGCCGTCGGACAGGTCGTGGGCGCCGGTCAGGAAACGGTCGGCCGCCGCGGCGGCCAGCAGGCGGGCCAGCCGGCGTTCGGCGTCCAGGTCCACGGCCGGGGGGCGCCCGCCCAGGTGCTCGTGCGCCACGTGCGCCCACTCGCTGCCGCCGAGCTCCTCGCGGGTGGTGCCGAGCAACACGATGGCGTCACCGGGGCCGGTGAAACCCGACGGCACCCGCAGCGACACGTCGTTGATCACACCCAGCACGCCCACCACCGGGGTCGGCAGGATCGGCTGCGCGCCGGTCTGGTTGTAGAAGCTGACGTTGCCGCCGGTGACCGGGATGCCCAACTGCGCGCAGCCGTCGGCCAGCCCGCGCACCGCCTGCTCGAACTGCCACATCA
The DNA here is from genome assembly GCA_963730945.1 of uncultured Actinomycetota bacterium. GTDB lineage: Bacteria > Actinomycetota > Actinomycetes > Mycobacteriales > Pseudonocardiaceae > Pseudonocardia. The sequence goes on along the minus strand of CAVSTV010000018.1, from coordinate 76,044 downwards.
CGTGCGGGTTCTCCGGGGAGCCGAAGTTGAGGCAGTTGGTCACGGCCAGCGGGGTGGCGCCGGAGGTGGCGACGTTGCGGTAGGCCTCGGCCAGCGCCAGCTGCGTGCCGCGGTAGGGGTCGAGCGCGACGAACCGGGAGTTGCAGTCGGTCGCCACGGCCACCCCGCGCCCGGTCCGCTCGTCGACCCTGATCATCCCGGCGTCGGCGGGCTGTGCCAGCACGGTGTTGCCGCGCACGTAGCGGTCGTACTGCTCGGTGACCCAGGCACGGCTGCACAGGTTGGGGCTGGCCGCCATCCGCAGGATCTCCGCGCGCAGCTCGCTCGGCGCCGCGGGTCGGGGCAGCACGTCGGGCACGTCGGCCACCAACGCGTCCTGTGTCTGCGACCGCAGCACCGGGCGCCGGTAGACCGGGCCGTCGTGCGCGACGGTGCGCGGCGGCACGTCAACCACGATCGCGCCGTGCCAGTTGATCACCAGCCGGTCGCCGTCGGTGACATGGCCGATCACCGTGGCCAACGTGTCCCACTTGCGGCAGACGGCCATGAACGCCTCGACGTTCTCCGGCGTGACCACCGCGCACATGCGTTCCTGGGACTCGCTGGACAGGATCTCGGCGGGGGTCATGCCGGTGGCCCGCAGCGGGACCGCGTCCAGCTCGATGTGCATGCCGCCGTCGCCGGCACTGGCCAGCTCGCTGGTCGCGCAGGACAGCCCGGCGCCGCCGAGGTCCTGGATGCCGACCACCAGGCCGGCGTGGATCAGCTCCAGGCAGCACTCGATGAGCACCTTCTCGGTGAACGGGTCGCCAACCTGCACCGAGGGCAGCTTCTTGCGTCCGGTCCCCGATTCGCTCGCCCCATTCTCGTCAGCGGAGAACGTCTCACTGGCCAGCACCGAGACTCCCCCGATGCCGTCCAACCCGGTTCGGGCGCCGAACAAGATGATCTTATTGCCGGCGCCGGAGGCGAACGCCAGATGCAGGTCCTCGGTGCGCATCGTACCGACACAGAGCGCGTTGACCAGCGGATTCCCCGCGTACGTCGCATCGAACACGACCTCGCCGCCGATGTTCGGCAGCCCCAGCGAGTTGCCGTAGCCACCGATGCCGGCGACCACGCCGGCCAGCATCCGGCGGGTGTCCGGGGCGTCGGCCGGCCCGAACCGCAGCGGATCGGCCACCGCGACCGGCCGCGCTCCCATGGCCATGATGTCGCGCACGATCCCGCCGACCCCAGTGGCCGCACCCTGATAGGGCTCCACGTAGGACGGATGGTTGTGCGACTCGACCTTGAACGTGACCGCCCAGCCGCCGCCGATGTCCACCACGCCGGCGTTCTCGCCGATCCCAGCGAGCATCTTCGACCGCATCGCCTGGGTGGTGGTCTCGCCGAAGTACGCCAGGTGCACCTTGGACGACTTGTAGGAGCAGTGCTCGCTCCACATCACCGAGTACATGGCCAGCTCGGCGTCGGTGGGACGGCGGCCGAGGATCTCCTTGATGCGGGCGTACTCGTCGTCCTTGAGTCCGAGCTCGCGGTAGGGCTGCGGGTGGTCGGGGGACGCCGCGGCGTTCTCGACGGTGTCGGTGGCAGGCGCGGAGGTCGCGGCGGACGTCACGGCCGCTGAGCCTACGTGTCGGCACTGGCAGCCGGTCCACCCCGCCGGACGGCGAGCACACCGACGCGGGATCTTGGTTCAGGGAGAGTCGATGAGCTGGGTCAGCAGGTCGCGGGATCGGGAGCTGTCCAAAGACCGTTGGGTGACGGCGTCGAACAGGCGGAGGTATTCGAGCACGCTCGACTGCTCCTCGAGATAGCGATCGCCCGAGTGCGTCTCGATGTGTACAACGTCGCGGTCGATGTCGTCGGCGAACTGATAGATCGCGAACCGACCCATGACGCCGGCATGCAGTCCCTGTTCGAACGGCAGGATCCTGATCGACACGTTGGCGCGCTGCGAGATGTCCCGGATGTGCTTGAGCTGATCGCGAGCGTCGCCGGCGGAGCCCATCGGCAGCGCGCGGCGGATGGCGGCCTCGTCGATGACGGCCAGCAGCCGGCTGGCGTCGGGCGCGTCGCTCAGCAGGATCTCCTGGCGGCGGAGGCGCACCTGCACGTGCTTGGCGACCTCATCGGGGGTGATCCAGGGGTAGAGCGTGCGAAGCAACTCGCTCGCATACGCCTGTGACTGCAACAGACCGGGAAGGACCATCGGCGAGTAAGTGCGGGTAACCGACGCCCCTGACTCGAAATCGAGGAAGACGTCCGCCGACTCACGAATGACGTCCGCGTACTCCGTCCACCAGGCCTGCTGGCGGCCATCGGCGGCCCAGCGTCGCACGCGGTCAGCAGTGGCTCGATCGGCCCCGTAGAAGGCGAGGAGATCACGGATGTCCCGCGGCTGAGGTGCTCCCTGACCGCTCTCCAGCCTGCTGAGCTTGGAGGTCGAGATCAGCGTCTCGGCCGCAACCTCGTCGAGCGTCCTGTTGCCTCGGAGGCGGCGGAGCTCAGTTCCGAGACGGCGTCTGGGCAGCAGCGGCCCCTGGGCGAATGGCATGTGGTCACACTCCAACGACGGCAGGTGGATGTTCGGTCACGTTCACGGCGAGCCGGCCTCCGGCTCTCGGCTGGTGGTGATCGGCCCGCCTGGCTCGGGACCGCCCGGCGCCGGGGCTCTGGTGATGACTAGCACGACAAGCGCCGGGTGCCGCGGGTTGGGCTCGACCAGCACATCGGGCGCATCGCAGGCCGCCGCCAGCGCCGCGCGAACCCGGGGGGTGAACTGCCGGGCCGCGATGCCGGCCGGGCACAGCAGGTGGACACGTAGGCCCTCGCGGCGCGGCGCGGTCCACAGGATCGCCGGCGTTCGACCGACCCAGGTGGTCAGGCCGAGCTCGTGGAACGCCGAGCGCAGCCGATGCTGAACGACCACGACCCGGACCCGATCTTCCACGACGCGGCGGGCGCGCGGCCACACGCCGAGCACGATGGCGATCACGATCAGCACACCCAGCGGCGCGGTCCAGTGCGTCACGTGCCCGAGGTAGATCATCCCTGCGATGGCGCCGACGAGCGCGAGCTCGTAGCGCCACCGGTAGAGCGCGAGCACGGGGTTCGGCGGCCGCCGGCGGTCGTCCGTGCGCAGGATGATCGGGCTCATCGCGGCTCGCCCCCTTCGGGCTCGGTGACGACGCCGGTCCCGGCGCAGTCCGGGCACTCGACGCCCGTGATGCGGTGCCGGCCGGTGCCGTCGCAGGCGAAGCACAGGTGGCGCCGGTTGAAGCGCGGATCACGGACCTCGATCGACCAGCCCCGGGGCGATCGCTCGGCGATCCAGCCGCGGTCAGCGGCGAACTGCTCGTCCGCACGCCACAGGTGATCTTGGAGGCGGGCGCACAGGCGAGCGAGGCGGCGGGCGAGGCAGCGGCACCAGGAGCCGGCAGGCACGTCATCGTCCGGCGGCCCGGTCGGACGGGCTTCGTGATCGATCCTCGGCATGACGACCAGCTCCCTGAGCGGGTGAACACGTCGTGCGACATGCTGGCGAGCTAGATACTCCCTGACTTGTCAGCAAATGACAAGCATCACAGTGCAACATAGCAGTTTGCGTGACACGCTGGCGGCAGCTGACGATCCACCACCTTCGCTACGACAGCTGACGAACCGATTCACACGCCGCGGCAGATAACAAACTGACAAACTTCGCGGCGGCAGCTAACGGGGTGCCACCGTCGGGCGACACACGACGTGTCCGCCCGCGCGAGTTGCCCTCCGGTCGCTCGAACGGACTAGCCTGCGCGGACTGCTACGTGGCGTTCTGCTGTCTGCGAAATCGACAGCAGGCTGGGCGTGTTGTGGCCGTCAGGGTGCAACACTGGTCAGAGCCACTACCTCCCCACACACGAAAGGATCGGTGCAGTGGCCGAGTCCGCCGCCCTCCGTCGCCGCCTCACCGCCGAGCTCAGGCGGCTCAGAAGCCAGGCCCAGCTCACCCAGCGGCAAGTCGCGGACAGCCTGGACTGGTCCCCGTCCAAAGTGATCAGGATCGAGCAGGGCACCGTCCGGATCGGCGTGACCGATCTACAGGCCCTGCTCTACCTCTACGCGGTCACCGACCCGCTGACCGTCAACGAGCTGACCACGATGGCCCGGGAATCGAAGAAGCTCCCGTTCGCGGAGTACCGAGAGATCATGTCGGCCGAGGCCGTCCGCTACTTCCAGTACGAGGCCAACGCATCGATCATTCGCCAGGTCACTCCGATCCTGATCCCCGGCATCCTTCAGGTCGAGGAGTACAGCCAGGCCCTCCTGCAGGCCTACCGGACGCCCGCCGACCGGATCGACAAGTTGATCGAGTCCCGCAAGGAGCGGCGGGAGGTGTTCGACCGAGCCGAGCCGCCAGAGGCGTTCTTCGTTCTCGACGAGGCCGCGCTGCGGCGGGCCGTCGGCGGACCGAAGGTCATGGCCCGGCAGATCGACCACCTGATCACCATGTCCCAACGTCCGGGCATCTCCATCCAGGTCCTCCGATTCTCGATCGGAGCCCATTCCGCCATGGCCGGCCCGTTCGTCCATCTCGAGTTTCCCGCCGACAACGACCCAGATGTCATCTTCGTCGAGAACACACTCGGTGACACCCTTTTCCGTGACGATCCGGATATCACCGCCCGTTATCGCGAGCAGTTCTGGCAGCTGGAAGATCTGGCCACCCGGCCCGAGGATTTCGAGGAAGTAGCCAAAGACTGATAGCTGACACGGCGGCATCGCTCTCTTTGCCGGATGTCAATCTGCGACATAGCACCGTGCCGGGACCGGGGTAGTTGAAGCCGGATTTCGGAAAGTTGGCGCCAGAACCGACCGTGTTGTAGGTCACATCGCTGTTACGCCCTGCGCTTCTTACTTACCATCGCAGTCTCGTGACGAGTGCTCGCTGACGCTCTGACGTGCAGTCGGGGCGCAGCGGTCGACCGGAGGGTGGCGGCGGCGCATGGCAAGGCACGAAGAGGTGGCCGACGGCTGGCACAAGAGCAGCACAAGCGCGGACGGCGGCTGCGTAGAGGTTCGGATTGCTGCGGAGCACGTTCATGTGCGGCATACAAAGGACAGGAACGGGCCGGAGCTGACATTCACCTATACGGAATGGAAGGCATTTCTGGAGGGTGTCCGGCTCGAAGAGTTCGAATTGCCCCGGTAGCCCTCCGCTGAGCGGCACAGCCGTTTTTTCGGCTTTCAGCTGTCCGACGCTCGTGGCGTGCTGATCGTTCTCGTTGATCGCGCCGCCGGCGCCTGTCGACGTCGTGGCTATCCAGCCCGCAGTTCAGTTGACACCTGACCGCAGCCTGGTGCGTGGCACTCAACCGTCGCGCCGAGCGAGTGCGCGTGCAGAGTCGACCGGCCGCGTGCGAGGGCTCCTGTTCGCGCGGGATCTGAGCGCGCCCGAAGCCCGCGGCGGCGGTGGCTGGCGGATTGGTGGCGGGTGCCCGGACCTTCGCCGTCGAGCGATCCGATGCGCAACAGCTGTCGAGGCCGAGCCCTGCTCTTCAGCCCTGCTCGTGACCGTGCCGAGCGGCTGTTCGGACCTGAGCGGCCCGACGTCGGGCCAGCTCGATGGGGTGGCGGAGAGACATCCAGCCAACTAGTCACATGACGCATCCTCGCCGACATGTAGCAGTGTGCTATGTTGCATCCCGTCGGCTTCGCCGTGCCCACCCAACGTGCGGGATGACAGCTAACGAACGATCACACGCAAGCGACACACGACGCATCCGACCCCGGTGGCGGACTGCTACGTTGCATTCTGGCTTTGCATCCACAGGTGGCCGGGAGTGCCGTCGTCGCGAGCAGTGCAACACTGCTCGCCGGCCACTGACTCCCTACACGAAAGGATCGGTGCAGTGGCCGAGTCCGCCGCCCTCAGTCGCCACCTCACCGCCGGGCTCAGACGGCTGAGAAGTCAAGCCGACCGCACCCAGAGGAAAGTGGCCGACAGCGTGGACTGGTCACCATCCAAGGTGATCCGCATCGAGCAGGGCATCGTCCGGGTCTGCACGAAAGACATGCGCGCTCTGCTGACGTTCTACAACGTGGCCGACAAGCCGCAGTAGCGCCAGCACGTCAGGCGAAGGAGGTGAACCGGTGGGAAACAAGGTACGAACGAAGGATGAGAACAAGAGCAAGAAAGAGCGAGAACACCAGAGGGAGAACTCGACAAAAGTAATCGAGCTCCCCCTCTGGCTCTGGCGAGCGATAATCACAGGAGGTACCAGCTCCGGAGTGACCGTCGCTCTCCACTTTCTGCTGAACCGCTAGCTGAGCGGCTGAAGAGGCTGAGTCCGTTCCCGAAATCGAGCGACGGACTCCGCCCCTTCGGTTGTTGCACGTCGCCGGCTTGTCGAGCTGCTGGCGACGAACGCACGGTACCAAAGTGCCCCGACGGAGCACACCTGCGCACACGCCAAGCAGGCGCGGCGTAGCGGCACCAAGCCCGTATACCGGCAGGTCGTCGCCAGGGGGCCGATCCACGTCGGTGGCGATCTGCGTACGGATCGCCGATACAGACCTTCAGGCCACCGGTCGGCCGAAGCCATCGGCGATCGTGCACGGCCGGCTGCGAGACGGATCGGGCAGCGGCCTTGTCGCGATACCTCCGCATCCGGACATGGCCCGCGGGTTCGCGGGTCCCTCCAGACCGCCATCGCCGGGTCGCTCACCACCTGGCGTTCTCCGCGCAGGAAAGGCCCGGACTGCCAGTATCACGAGCAATTCCGGCAGCTGGCGCCGGCGCGATCCCCGGAGACTCGAGGCAGTGTGCACACGTCAATGCGGCAGGTCCTTATCGACATGCCGCACGAGGAGCTAATTGCTGGTGGGGGAAGGATCTATCGGTGGCGAAGCGCTCTTATGCGCAGTCAGGTCCGCAACAAGAGCCTGTTGTGCGGTCAGCCCGACCGTCGAGGCCAGGGTCGCGGCGAAGAGTTCGACCACTCGACAGTTCGGCAGGTGCATTGCCGCGAGGTCGGAGCAATGGTATCCCTGGCGCGCCAGCTGGAACGCATTTTCGAGATGCCTGACTCCGCCACAAAATGAATCAGCCGTTCTGCCCCGGCGGCAGCTGCACCACACTCACGAAGAAGTGGTCGATTTGCTTGATCGCTTCGATGAATCCCTCGAAGTCGACCGGCTTGGTCACGTAGGCGTTGGCGTGCAACTGATAGCTGCGCAACACGTCCTCCTCGGCCTGCGACGTGGTCAACACGATCACCGGGATGTGCTGCAGGTCGGGATCGTCCTTGACCTCGCGCAATACCTCCCGCCCGTCGCGGCGGGGGAGGTTCAGGTCGAGCAGGATCAGATCTGGTCGCGGGGCGTCGCTGTAGGGGCCCTCACAGCGCAGGTAGGACAGCGCGGCCGCGCCGTCGGTGACCACGTCGAGCCGGTTGTGCAGGTGCTCGTCGAATGCCTCCCTGGTCATCAGCACGTCGCCGGGATCGTCCTCCACCAGCAGCACGTTGATCACGCGGGCATCGTCGGGCATGGTCACGTCGCCTCCTCGAGGACGGGCAGGGTGAACTCGATGGTGGTGCCGGGCCCGCTCGAGGGGGCCAGCGCGATCCGCCCGCCGTGGAACTCGACGATCTTCTTCGCCAGGGCCAGCCCGATGCCGGTGCCGGAGTAGCTGTCCCTCCCGTGCAGCCGCTGGAAGATCACGAAGATCTTGTCCGCGTACTGCGGCTCGATGCCGATGCCGTTGTCGACCACGTCGATCCGCCAGAAATCGTCCTCACGTTTGGCCTGTACCCGAACGACGGGCGGCACATCCGCGCGGGCGAACTTCAGGCCGTTGCCCATGAGGTTCAGCAGCAGCTGGCGCAGCAGCGCCTGACTGCCGGACACCACCGGCAGCTCCCCGATCTCGACGGTGCCGCCGATCTCGGAGCGGGTCGTCTCCAGCTGGGACGCCGCCACCGCCGCCACCGCCGCGAGGTCGACCGGGGCGAAATCTTCGGTGTTGCGGCCGACCCGGGAGAAGGCGAGCAGGTCGTTGATGAGCTGCTGCATGCGCTGCGCGCCGTCGACAGCGAACCCGATGTACTGGTCGGCGCGCTCGTCGAGCTGCCCGCCGTAGCGGCGCTGCAACAGCTGGCAGAAGCTCGAGACCTTGCGCAGCGGCTCCTGCAGGTCGTGGCTGGCGACGTAGGCGAACTGCTCCAGATCGCTGTTCGACCTGGCGAGTTCCTGGGCCTGCTCGTCGAGCCGTCGGTTGGCCTTCTGGGACTCGTCCAGATCCCGCAGGATGTGCAGCCGCATCGCGTCCACGTCGGCCCCCAGCTCGACGATCTCGCGCGGCCCCGAGGCCGTCACGTCGCGGTGCACTCCGCCGGACACGACGTCGCGAACCTGCTCGGCCAGCTCCGACACCGGGCGAAGCACGGCGCGCCGCAGGCCGACGCCGGTGGCCACCACCACGACGACGAACAGCACCGCGATCACCGTGCTCGCCGCGATCAGGAAGCTGACCGCGGCATCGGCGCGCCCGGCCATCGTGCTGCGCTGCACCTCCAGGTAGGTGATCAGGTTCGCGGTCTCGCTGCGCACCTGGTCGAAGCTGACCTTGCCGACCTCCGGTGCTGGCGCGGAGCCCGCGATCACCGGGTCGGCGTACTCGGCCCGCCAGCTCTGTGCGGCCCGCTCGACGGCGTCCACCGCGGGGGTGAAATCGGTGAGGCCGCGCGGCGCCAGCTCACGCAGGATGGCCACCGCCTCGCGCTCGCCCTGCAAGCCGATGCGGTAAGGCTCCAGGAAATCCTGCTGACCCGTGGCGGCGAACCCGCGCAGGCCACTCTCCTCGTTGACCAGCGCCACCGACAGCCGTTGTCCGGTGAGCAATCCCGGCGTGCCCACCTGCGCCGCGACCGTGCGGACCTGGACCAGCTGCCACAGCGCGAAGCTGCCGGTGCCGAGAACGGCGATGACGATCACCGTCGCCACCGCGGCCCCGACGGAGAACACCCGCGACAGCGGCCAGCTCCGCTCCCCCTCGACGCGCGGGCCGATGCGCAACATCCGGCGCCGCTGGGGTCGGTCCAGATCCACCGCACTCACGGCGCGCGGGTCTCGTGGGCCGAGATCGGGGCGCCGGTCGGGTCGGCGTCCGAGGACAACAGCAGGATCGCCACGTCGTCGGCCAGCGGACCACCGTTGAGCGCCTGGGCCTGCTCCACCAACCGGGCGGGCAGCAGCCCGGGCTCGGTGTCGCGCTCACGCGCGAGCATGTCGAGCAGGCCCTCCTCCCACAGCCGCTGCCCCGGCTCCGGCACCCGGCCCTCGATCAGACCGTCGGTGTAGAGCAGCAGCGCCCAGTTCTCCGACAGCGGAGTGCGGATCGCCTCCCACGACGCGGCGTTCGAGATGCCCAGCGGCAGCCCGATCGGCGGGGTGATCGGGCGCGCTCCGCCGAGCAACGAGATCGGCGCCGGATGCCCGGCCAGCCGCACCAGCAGCTCCCCGGTCGCTTCCGGGGTGGCGGTGCGGATGGTCACCGTGCAAACGGTGGTGAACAGGATCTCGTCGTGCCGCTCGCTGACCAGCAGTTGCTGCAGCTTGGGCAGCTGCTGCGCCTCCTCGACCCCGGCCAGCACGAGCGCCCGCCACGACACCCGCAGCAGCGCGCCCAGCGCGGCCTCGTCCGGACCGTGGCCGCAGACGTCCCCGACGATCGCGTGCACGGTGCCGTCCGGGCCGAGCACGGCGTCGAAGAAGTCACCGCCGATGATCGACCGCGCGCGCCCGGCCCGGTAGAACGAGCGGGCCCGCACCCCGCTACCGGCGAGCAGCGGAGAGGGCAGCAACCCGCGCTCCAGGCGGGCCGACTCGGCCGCGGCCAGCTGCTCCTCGCGCAACCGCAACAGGCTGGCCTCGGCCCGCCGCCGCTCCACCGCGTAGCGCACCGAGCGGATGAGCACCTGGCCGTCGGCCTTGCCCTTGACCATGAAGTCCTGCGCACCGGCGGCGACCGCGGGCACCCCGAGGTGCTCGTCGAGGCCGGTGAGCACGCACACCGCAGCGGTCGGATCCGCGCGCAGGATTGCCCGCAGGCCGTCCAGCCCGTTGGTCGCCGGCAGGTTGAGATCGAGCAGGACGCAGTCGACGCCGGCTAGCAGCCCGCCGTCGATCACCTCCGCGAGCGACTCGGCCACCGTGAGCCGGATGTCCGGATCCACCTCGGCGAGCAGCTCGCGCACCAGAAAGGCGTCGCCGGGATCGTCCTCCACCAGCAGCACGTGCAGGGTGGAGATCGACAGGGATGGGGACATGTCAGGGGCGGATCTCCTTGCAGGGCCCGCAGGACCGGAGGGCAGCGGAATCCTAGGGGACAGCTCGGGGGGAGCGCACCACGCGCGGCCGGATCCGGACAACGAAGATCACACGGTCGCGCCGGCCGCAACGACCGAGCTGAACATGGCCAGGCCGTCGGTAGACGGGCCGGTCAGAGGATCGATGGCGTGCTCGGGATGCGGCATCAGGCCGACGACCCGGCCATCGGCCGAGCTGATCCCGGCGATCCCGGCCAGCGACCCGTTCGGGTTGTCACCGAGGTAGCGGAACACCACCCGGCCCTCGCCGTCGAGCCGGGCCAGCGTGTCCGCGTCGGCCACGTAGCGACCCTCGGCGTTCTTGACCGGGATGACGATCTCGCTACCCGCGGTGTAGCCACTGGTCCACGCCGTATCGGCGGTCTCGACCAGCAGTCGCTGGTCGCGGCAGACGAAGTGCAGCCCGGCGTTGCGCACCAGCGCACCCGGCAGCAGACCGGCCTCGCAGAGGATCTGGAAGCCGTTGCAGATGCCCAGCACCGGCATCCCGTTGCCGGCCGCGGACACCACCTCGGTCATGATCGGCGCCAGGCTGGCGATGGCCCCGGCACGCAGGTAGTCGCCGTAGGAGAAGCCGCCGGGCACGATCACCGCGTCGACACCACGCAGATCGTGCTCGGCGTGCCAGAGCTCGACGGGCTCGCCGCCGGCGCGGCGCACGGCGCGGGCGGCGTCGACATCGTCCAGCGAGCCGGGGAAGGTGATCACGCCGACCCGAGTCATGCCGGCTCCGCGGGACGGATCACGTCAAGTGCTCATGACGTGCGGGTCACCGTCCAGTCCTCGATCACCGGGTTGGCCAGCAGCTGACCGGCGATCCGGTGCAGCGTCTCGTCGTCCACCGCGTCGTCGACCTCGAGCTCGAAATGCTTGCCCTGCCGCACGTCGGCCACCCCCGCGATGCCGAGCCGCCCGAGCGCGCCGGCCACCGCCTGACCCTGCGGGTCGAGGATCTCCGGCTTGGGCATCACGTCCACCACGACTCTCGCCACCCGTCCAGCCTACGAGCGCCCGATCGAGCCTCGCGAGTCGGTGGGATCCGCAGCCCGACCGGACACCGAGTGGCAAGGTGACCGGCGTGCAGATCACCCACTACGGCCACAGCTGCCTCTTGATCGACACCGGCGCCGCGCGGCTGCTGCTGGACCCCGGCACCTTCTCGGCCGGCTTCGAGTCCGCGTCCGGCCTCGACGCCGTGCTGGTCACCCACCAGCACCCGGACCACCTCGACCCGGAGCGACTCGGCCCGCTGCTGCGCGCCAACCCCGAGGCCCGGTTGATCGTCGATTCCGGCACCGCCGGGCAGCTCGGCGAGCTGCCGCACGAGCGGGTGGCGCCGGGCGCGTCGATCCAGGTCGGCGGCTCACGGGTCGACGTGCTCGGCGGCGAGCACGCGGTGATCCACCCCGACATCCCGATCGTGGCCAACAACGCCTACCTGATCGACGGCACGCACCTGCACCCCGGCGACTCGTTCACCCCGCCGCCGGCCCCGGTCGACGTGCTCTTCCTGCCGACCGGCGCGCCGTGGCTGAAGCTCTCGGAGGCGGTGGACTACCTGCGGGCCGTCGCGCCGCGCATCGCGGTGCCCATCCACGAGGCGGTGCTGGCCATGCCGGCCATGCACTACCGGATGTTCGACAGCCTGGCCCCGGAGCAGACGACCCTGCGGGTGCTGGATCGGGAAGCCGCCACCGAGCTCTGAATCCGTGGCGCGCCGCAGCGGGCGCCGCGATGCCAGGATGGCGCCCACCTGTTCGGCACCAGACTGATCGGCACCAGACAAAGGGGTCCCGTGAGCGAACTGCTGGTCGGCATCGACATGGGCACCGGCAGCACCAAGGGCGTGCTGGCCACACCGGACGGCGAGATCGTCGCGACGGCCGCCCGCTCGCACACGATGTCGCTGCCGCGCCCCGGCTGGGCCGAGGTCGATGCCACCACGGTCTGGTGGGGCGACTTCGTCGAGGTCGCGCGGGAGTTGATGGAGCACGCCGGCGGGCGGCCGGATCGCCGGGATGTGCGTGAGCGGGGTCGGGCCGTGCCTGCTGGTGTGCGACGAGAACCTCGAACCGGTCCGGCCGGCCATCCTCTACGGCATCGACGGCCGGGCGTCGGCGGAGATCGACGAGCTGACCGACCGGTTCGGCGCCGAGACCATCCTGGAGCGCTGCGGCAAGGCCCTCAGCACGCAGGCGGTCGGGCCCAAGATCCTGTGGTTCCGGCGCCATGAGCCGGCCGCCTGGGCCCGCGGAAACCGTTGGTACAGCTCCAATTCCTACGTCGCGGCCAAGCTGACCGGGGAGTACGTCCTCGATCACCACACGGCCAGCCAGTGCGACCCGCTCTACGACGTCCGGGCGTTCGACTGGATCGACGAGTGGGTGCCCGAGATCGTCGGCGACATGCAGATGCCCCGGCTGGTCTGGCCGCACGAGGTGATCGGCACGATCACCGAGGCCGCCGCCGAACAGACCGGGATCCCGGCCGGAACCCCCGTCTCCGCCGGCACGGTCGACGCCTGGGCCGAGGCGTTCTCGGCCGGCGTCCGGCAGCCGGGCGACCTCATGTTGATGTACGGCTCCACGATGTTCTTCGTCGAGGTGCTGGAGTCCTACCGGGTGCAACCCAAGCTCTGGACCACCGCCGGGGTCGAACCCGGCCAGCACACGCTGGCCGCCGGCATGTCCACCAGTGGCTCGCTGACCGGCTGGATCCAGGGGCTGACCGGCGGGGCGCCGTTCGCGGACCTGATCCGGGAGGCCGGCGCGATCGCCCCCGGCTCGGACGGGCTGATCATGCTGCCGTACTTCGCCGGGGAGCGGACACCGATCTTCGATCCGCGGGCCCGCGGCGTGATCGCCGGGCTCACCCTCCGGCACGGCCGCGGTCACCTGTTCCGGGCCGCCTACGAGGGCATCGCCTTCGGCATCCGGCAGATCGTGGAGTTCCTGGAGGCCGACGCGCACCCGGTCGCCCGGCTGATCGCGGTCGGCGGCGGCACCCAGGGTGGACTGTGGCCCCAGATCGTCAGCGATGTCACCGGACGGCCGCAGGAGATCCCGGAACAGACCATCGGCGCGAGCTACGGCGACGCGCTGCTGGCCGCGATCGGTACCGGGTTGGTGCCTCCGGAGACGAACTGGGCCCGGACCGGACGCCGGGTGCCGCCGGACGCCGCCCGGCACGAGAGCTACCAGGAACTGTTCGCCACCTACGCCGCGCTCTACCCGGCGACCAAGGAACACATGCACACGCTGGCCCGGATCCAGGAATCCGCGTTCCCCGAGTAACCGACCACCCCGCGTCGCCGGCCGCCGCATGATCAGCGTCTGCGGTCGAAAAGCTGCACGGGGAGCCCGTTGCCCAATCGGGCGGCGATGGCATCCCTTGACCCGGCCCCGGGTGGGGCAAACCTGGTCATGATCAGCGTCTGCGGTCGAAAAGCTTCATCCGTGCAGCTCAGCTACCGCAGGCGGCGATCATGACGCCGCCGAACCGGCCGAGGTGCCCGATAGCGGCGGCCGCTCCCAGTCTGCCGCGCGATTCGGCAACACGCTCTCCGTCCAGCTCAGCGACCGCCGACGGTGATCTTGACTCCGCCGAACCGTCCAGGGTGCCCGATGGTGGCTCAGCCGTGCCCTGACGGCTGCTGAAGATTCGGCAACACGCTCCGGGTGCACGTCAGCTACCGCAGGCGCTGATCATGCCGTTCGACCGGAGGCCACCGGTCCCGCTGGCGGGAGCGTCCACCGGTCTAGGTCGACGCTCGGCGGCGTTGCAGGAACTCGCGTTCGGTGGCGTTCGTGGTCAGCGCGATCGCCTCGTCGTAGGCCTGCGCCGCCTCCTCGGTGCGGCCCAGGCGGCGCAGCAGGTCGGCGCGGGTGGCGGGGAGCAGGTGGTAGCCGGGCAGTTGCAGGTCCTCGAGGGCGGCCAGCGCCGGCGCCGGGCCGTGCACCTCCGCGACCGCGACGGCCCGGTTGAGGGCCACCACCGCGGTCGGGGTGAGCGCCATCAGCTGGTCGTAGAGAGCCAGTACCTGCGACCAGTCGGTCGCGTCCCCGTCGGTGTGCACCGCCTGGATCGCGGCCTGGATCTGGAACGGGCCGGGCTGGTTGCGGCGCAGGCAACGGCGTACCAGGTCGTGGCCCTCGGCGATCAACTCCCGGTCCCACAGGGCCCGGTCCTGGTCGGGGAGCAGCACGATCGACCCGTCGGCGGACAGCCGGGCGCGCCGGCGCGACTCGGTGAGCAGCAGCAGCGCCAGCAGCCCCAGCACCTCCGGCTCGTCGGGCATCAGGCCGGCGAGCGCCCGGGCCAGCCGGATCGCCTCGGCGCACAGGTCGGTGCGGATCAGCTCGCCGGTGGTGGCCGTGTAGCCCTCGTTGAACACGAGGTAGAGCACCGTCAGCACCGGTGGCAGCCGGTCCGGGAGCTCGTGATCGGCCGGGATGCGGTAGGGGATGCCGGCGTCGCGGATCTTCTTCTTGGCCCGCACGATCCGCTGCGCGACGGTCGCCTCGGGTACGAGGTAGGCGCGCGCGATCTCCGCGGTCTCGAGGCCGCCGAGCAGCCGGAGCGTCAGCGCGGTCTGCGCGACCGGGGCGAGCGCCGGGTGGCAGCAGGTGAAGATGAGTCGCAGCTGGTCGTCCTGCACGGGTCCCACCTCCTGGGGCTCGTCGGGGCCCTGCAGCAGCAGCGCCTGCTCATGCCGGGCCTCGCGGCTCGACTCCCGGCGCAGCCGGTCGATCGCGCGGTTGCGGGCGGTCGTGACGATCCAGGCGCCCGGGTTGGGCGGGAGCACCTCCCACCGCTGCAGCGCCACCTCGAACGCGTCCTGTACGGCCTCCTCGGCGAGCCCGATGTCGCCGAGAAGGCGGACGAGCGTGGCCACGCAGCGGCCGTACTCCGCCGCGTAGACGCCCGTCAGATCCATGCCTCAGTCCTGCGCCTCGTCGTCGAACGGCCGCACCTCGACCGGGCCCATACAGGCGGCCGAGCACTTCTTGGCCCAGTCGAGGGCCGCGTCGAGGTCGGTGCACTTGATCACCCAGAACCCCCCGAGCTGCTCCTTGGCCTCGGCGAACGGGCCGTCGGTCATCGTGACGGTGCCGTCGACGGCCCGGACCACGGTCGCGTTGTCCGGGGTCAGCAGGCCGCCGCCGAACACCCAGGCCCCGGCCCCCTTGATCTCCTGGTTCACGGCGTCGACCTGCGCGAACATCGTCTGGATGACGTCCGGGGACGGCACCTCCTGGCCCTCGACGTAGTGGACGGCGAGCAGGTACTGCTTCATGGCTGTCTCCTTCTCTCTCTCGGTGGGTGATGGTGTCAGCGGGACAGGTGGCGGGCGATCGCGGGGATGACGATCGCGGCGGCGACCAGGTGGGTGATCATCAGCAGCGCGATCGTCGCCGCGTCGGCGTCCGCGATCGCGTCCGGCACGAGCGAGAGCGCGGTGAGCACGATGGTGGTGCGGACGAAGGCGCGGCGCGGGGAGCGGGCGAAGCGCGCGAGCACGACCGCGAGCACCAGCCCGATCAGGGAGAAGAACGCGGTCAGGGTGGCGAAGCCGAGCACCGGGATCGGCTCGCCCGCGATGTCGAGGCTGATGCCCACGGCGTTCCCGGCGGCGGCGACGGCGGTGGTGGCCGCGCTGGCGACCACGATGGCCGCGAGGCCGGCCTTGACCAGCGAACCGGTGGTGGGGGTGGTGGTGGCGGCGGTGTCGACGATGGCGGTCATGGTGCCCTCCGGCGGGGTCTGGAGACCGGCTCCGTGCCGGCCTCTCACCAGGGCTACGAACGCAACGACGCCGGATCGACAGCTCCGCCGAAAACTTTCCAAGATCTTTTGCGGGGGCGTCGGCGGTGGCGGGAGCGGGGTCAGGCCGCCAGGTAGGCGCTCGCGGAGAAGCGGTACGTGTCGGCCGTCGCACCGAAGGCCAGGGCGGTGTCCACAGCAGTGAGCAACGCCTCCCGGCGCGCGGGGCGGCGCAGGTCCTTGGCCCGCACCTGGATCCGCACCAGCTCGCCGCGCAGCACCATCCGCGAGACCTCACCCACCAGCACCCGGCCACGCCAGGCTTCGGCGACCGCCCGGTCGTCGGCCAGATCACGACGCTCGCCGCAACCCCGGAAGCCGAGCACCCGCGAACGGATCGGCTCGCCCGATCCGGCGCGCAGGAAGCGCACCCCGCCATCATCGGCCAGCACCCGGAAGCCCTGTGCGGTCAGCGCCTGGACGGTGCCCGCCGACGCCAGCCACCGCGGTGGGACGAACACCTCGGTGCGCAGGCTGAGCTCGGCGAGCGCCCGGCGCGCGGCGATCAGCCGCAGGCCGGCCTCGTGGCGGGGCAGCGCCGCGAACTCGGCGCGGCGACCACGCACCGCCCCCAGGCGTCCGACGGCGGCCGGGTCACGGTCGTGGTCGTAGCCGTTCAGCACGATCACATCGCCGATCGCGCGCCGCTCGTGCAGCCAGCGGACCAGCGGCGAGTCCGGCGCCGGGATCCCGGCCGGCCCGCGGGGGCGCACCAGCTGCGACAGCGGCACGCCGCGCCGGTCGAGCTCGGCGGCCAGCTCGGCGCCGGCCTCCAGAGACGCCGGCGCGTCGTCGGTCAGACCGGACAGCGAGACGATCAGTCGGGCGGTCACCCACCCATCCACCCATGCCGGCATGAACGGGACGTGACCGGCGAGCCACGCCTACGCGAGCGGTGCCGGTCCTGTCCGCGCCGAACTCACCGGACCACCACGGCCGGCTGTCCAGGACACGGCCGACCACTCACGGCCGGTCAGGCGCCGATAGACCTCGAGGTACCGGGACCGCGTGGCCTCGACCACATCGGACGGCAGCTCCGGGCCGGGTGCAGTGTGATCCCAGTCCAGAGTGGACGACCAGTCGCGCACGTACTGCTTGTCGAAGGAGAACTGCGGGCGCCCCGGCTGCCAGCGATCGGCGGGCCAGAACCGCGACGAGTCCGGGGTGAGCACCTCGTCGGCCAGCACGATCTCGCCGGCGTCGTCGACACCGAACTCCAGCTTGGTGTCGGCCACCAGGATCCCGTTCGCGGCGGCCGTCTCGGCCCCCCGGGTGTACACCGCCAGGGTGAACTCGCGCAGCCGGGAGGCCCGGTCGTCGCCGATCAGCGCCCGCACCTCGTCGAAGGTCATGAACTCGTCGTGCTCCCCCACCGGCGCCTTGGTGGTCGGGGTGAAGATCGGCTCCGGCAGCTTCGAGCCCTCGACCAGCCCCGGCGGCAGCGCGACCCCGGAGACGGTCCCCTGCTTCCGGTACTCCGTGAGCCCCAGCCCGGCCAGGTAGCCGCGGGCGATGCACTCGACGGGCAGCATCTCCAGCCGCCGGCAGCGCAGCGCCCGGCCGGCGAACTCCGGTGGCACGTCGGTGGCCGAGATCAGGTGGTTCGGGGTCAGGTCGGCGAGCCGGTCGAACCACCACGCCGACAGCTGGGTGAGCACCGCACCCTTGTCCGGCACCGGCGTGGGCAGCACCACGTCGAAGATCGAGAGCCGGTCCGAGGCGACCAGCAGCAGGTCGCCGTCGAGGTCGTAGAGGTCGCGGACCTTGCCGCTGTGGAGCAGCCTCACAGGATCGCGCCCGGGGTGTAGGCCGCCGCCTGCGGATGCTCGTCGACGATCTCCCGCACCCGCGCCACCACCGCCGCGACCTGCGCCGTCGCCGCGCCGGTGAAGCGCAGCGGGTCGGCGAGCAGATCGCTCAGCAGGCCAGTCGGCAGCGCCAGCCGCTCGTCGCCGGCCAGCCGCGCGATCAGATCGTTGTCGGCCTGGCCCTTCTCGCGCATGGCCAGCGCCACGCCCACCGCGTGCTCTTTGATCACCTCGTGCGCGGTCTCGCGCCCGACACCGGCCCGCACCGCGGCGATCAGCACCGCCGTCGTGGCCAGGAACGGCAGGTAGCGGTCCAACTCGCGGGCGATCACCGCCGGGTAGGCACCGAACTCGTCGAGCACGGTCAGGGTGGTCTCGATCAACCCGTCGAGGGCGAAGAACGCGTCCGGCAGCGCGACCCGACGCACCACCGAGTCGGACACGTCGCCCTCGTTCCACTGCGCGCCGGCCAGCTCCCCGGCCATCCCGGCGTAGCCGCGCAGCAGCACCAGCATCCCGTTGATCCGCTCGGCGCTGCGCGAGTTCATCTTGTGCGGCATCGCCGACGAGCCGACCTGGCCCGGCTGGAAGCCCTCGGTGGCCAGTTCGACGCCGGCCATCAGCCGGATCGTGGTGGCCAGCGACGACGGTCCGGCGGCCAGCTGGACCAGTGCCGTGATCACCTCGAAGTCGAGCGAGCGCGGGTAGACCTGCCCCACGCTGGTCAGCCGGCCGCTGAAGCCCAGGTGCTGCGCGACCCGATCCTCCAGTGCGGCCAGCCGCGCGGCGTCGCCGTCCAGGAGGTCGAGCATGTCCTGCGCGGTGCCCATCGGACCCTTGATGCCACGCAGCGGGTAGCGCGCGCGCAGCTCCTCCAGCCGGGCGAACGCGATCAGCATCTCGTCGGCGGCGGAGGCGAAGCGCTTGCCCAGCGTGGTGGCCTGGGCGGCGACGTTGTGGCTGCGCCCGGCCATCACCAGCTCGGCGTACTCGGCGGCCCGGCGGGCCAGCCGGGCCAGCACCGCCACCGACCGGTCGCGCACGTGCTGCAACGACAGCCGGATCTGCAGCTGCTCGACGTTCTCGGTGAGATCGCGGCTGGTCAGGCCCTTGTGCACGTGCTCGTGCCCGGCCAGCGCGTTGAACTCCTCGATGCGCGCCTTCACGTCGTGGCGGGTGATCCGCTCGCGGGCGGCGATGGAATCGAGGTCCACCCGCTCCACGACCCGCTCGTAGTCGGCCACGACACCGTCCGGCACGTCGACCCCGAGCTCGCACTGGGCGCGCAACACCGCGAGCCAGAGCCGCCGCTCCAGAACGATCTTGTGCTCGGGCGACCACAGCCGGACCAGTTCCGGGCTCGCGTAGCGAGCGGCCAGTACGTTGGGGACCACGTCGGGTCAGGGTAATCGGGCGCGGAGAAGCTGATCAGGGGGCCGTCGATGGCGCGGGCAACCGGGGTCGGCTCGGGGCGGACGGCCTACGAGCACCGGGCCTGGGCTACGGCCTACGAGCGGTTCGCCGCGGCCGACCGGGAGTCGCCGCTGCCGGTGGCCGACCTCGAGCGGTCGGCGGTGGCCGCCTACCTGTCCGGGCGGGACGAGGCCTGCGTCGCGCGGTGGGAGCGGGCGCACCGCGAGTACCTGGCCGCCGACGATCCGGTGTCCGCGGCGCGGTGCGCGTTCTGGCTGGGCCTCGGGCTGGCGCTGCGCGGCGAGGAGGCCCGCGCCGGCGGCTGGCTGGCCCGGGCCCGGCGGCTGCTCGACGACGCCGGGCAGGACTGTGCGGAGCGGGGGTACCTGCTGGTACCGGACGGGTTGGCCAGCCTGGACGCCCGCGATCCGGCGGCGGCGCACGCCGCGTTCGGGGCCGCCGCCGCGATCGGTGCCCGGTTCGACGATCCGGACCTGACCGCGCTGGGCCGGCTGGGCTGCGGGCAGGCGCTGGCCGCGTCGGGCTCGACCGCCGCTGCGCTGGCCGAGCTGGACGAGGCGATGGTCGCGATCACCGCGGGCGAGGTGTCACCGCTGGTCGCCGGCCTGGTCTACTGCGCGGTGATCGAGACCTGCCAGCTGCTGTTCGATCTGCGCCGGGCCATGGAGTGGACCGCAGCGCTGTCGCACTGGTGCGCCGCTCAGCCGGAGCTGGTGCCCTACCGCGGCCAGTGCCTGGTGCACCGGGCCGAGATCATGTCGTTGCACGGCGCCTGGCCGGCGGCCGGCGAGGCCGCGACGCAGGCCTGCGACCGGCTCGGCGCGCCGGCCGAGCCACCGGACGGCACCGGGCACCCGGCGGCCGGCGCCGCGTTCTACGCCCGCGCCGAGCTGCACCGGTTGACCGGCCGGTTCACCGCGGCCGAACAGGACTACCGGCGGGCGAACCGGCACGGCCGGGAGCCGCAGCCGGGGCTGGCGCTGCTGCGACTGGCCCAGGGCCGGGCCGACGTCGCGGCGGCCACGATCAGCCGGGTGCTGGACGAGACGGTCGATCCGCTCGGCCGGGCCCGGCTACTGCCGGCGCAGGTCGAGATCATGCTGGCGGTCGGGGACCGGCCGGCGGCCCGGGTCGCGGCCGACGAGCTGACCGGGCTGGCCGATCACCTCGGCGCGGAGCTCGTCCGGGCCGCCGGCGCGCAGGCCACCGGCGCGGTGCTGCTCGCCGAGGGTGAGCCGCGGGCCGCGCTGGTGCTGCTGCGCAGCGCCTGGACGTGCTGGCAGGCCCTGACCGTGCCTTACGAGGCGGCCCGGGTCCGGGTGCTGATCGCATCGGCCTGCCGGGCGCTGGGCGACACCGACTCCACGGAGATGGAGCTGGACGCCGCGCGTGCGACGTTCGAGCGGCTCGGCGCGCAACCCGACCTGGCCCGCGCGGACGCGCTCTCGGCCATCCGGCCCGACCGGGCGTCCTGCGGGCTGACCGCGCGCGAGCTGCAGGTGCTCGGCCTGGTCGCGGCCGGGCTGAGCAACCGCGCGGTCGCCGCCGAGCTGGTGCTCAGCGAGAAGACGGTGGCCCGGCACGTGGCCAACATCTTCGCCAAGCTGGACCTGTCGTCCCGGTCCGCGGCCACCGCGTACGCGTTCCGTCACGGGCTGGTGTGACTGCACAGAACTACCCATCCCGGGGCCGGCCGGGAGTTGCACGCTTCGCCCGATGCCGACCTCGACCGACGGCTCCTACCGTCCCGGGATGACCCTGACGATCCCGACCACCGCGGAGTCCGCGCTGGTCCAGCGCCTGAGCACCGGCTTCCACGACGCGTTCCGCACGCTCTCCCCGCGTGCGGACGTCTTCGCCCCGGATGCCTTCTTCGACCTCAACATGCCGACCTGGCGGTTCCAGTTGCAGGGCCGCGCCGGGTTCGGCGAGCAACTGCGCCGGCTGGCCCGCGGACCGGTCGAGGTCGACGAGCTGCGCACCGTGCCGTGCGCCACCGGCTTCGTCACCGAGCACGTCGAACGGCAACGCGTGGACGGCGAGGAGTTCTCCGCGCGGCGGCTGTGGCTGTGCGCGGTCGCCGCCGGGCGGATCACCGAAGTGATCGGCTACTGCACCGGCGAGTGGGACGCGGCGCTGCGGGCCCGGCACGCCGCCGAAGCCCCGATGATCCGGCCGTGACGAGAACCGGGATGACCAGGCACCTGACCTCGGCCACCGAGCTGCGTGGGCGGCTGCGCGGGCCGGTGCTGAGCCCCGGCGACGACGGCTTCGCGGCGGCCACCGGGCTCTGGAACGGCATGATCGAGAAGACGCCGGCGCTGGTCGCCCGCCCGATCGACGCGGCCGACGTGGTCGCCGCGATCCGGTTCGCCCGGGATCGGGGCCTGGCGCTGTCGGTGCGCGGTGGCGGGCACAACATCGCCGGCAGCGCGGTGGTGGACGGCGGCCTGACCGTCGACATGTCCGGCATGCGTGGGATCCGGGTCGACGCGGCCGCCCGGACCGTCACCGTGCAGGCCGGCTGCCTGCTCGGCGAGGTCGACGCGGCGACCCAAGCGCACGGCCTGGCCACCCCGCTCGGGTTCGTCTCGCAGGTCGGGGTGGCCGGGCTGACCCTGGGCGGCGGCCTCGGCTACCTGACCCGCCGGTTCGGCTGGACCGTCGACAACCTGGCGGCGGCGGAGCTGGTCACCGCGGACGGCCGGATCCGGCGGGTGGCCCCGGGCGAGCACCCGGACCTGTTCTGGGCCCTGCGGGGAGCCGGCGCCAACCTGGGCGCGGTCACCTCGCTCACGTTGCGGCTGCACGAGGTCGGCCCGACCGTGGTCGGTGGGCTGATCGCGTGGCCGTTCGAGCGGGTCGACGAGATCCTGTCCGGCTACCGGGCGGTCACCGAAGCGGCACCCCGGGAGCTGGCCGTCTGGCTGAGCCTGCTGCACGCGCCGCCGCTGCCGGTGCTGGCGCAGCGCTGGCACGGCCGCAAGATCTGCGCGATGGCCGTGTGCTTCAGCGGCGACCCGGCCGCCGCCGCCCGGGCGCTGGCCCCGGTCCGGGGCATCGCGCCGCCGATCCTCGACCTGGTCGGTCCCATGCCCTACGCCACGGTGCAGTCCTACCTGGACGAGGACGAGCCGGCGGGCCGGCACTACTACTGGCGCACGGAGTACCTGGCCGGGCTGACCGACGGGCTGCTCACGGCCGCTCGGGACGCCTTCGCCCGGTGCTCGGCCCCCGGCGGCGAGGTGGGGGTGCTGCACCTGGCCGGGGCGCTCAACGAGCGCGCCGAGGACGACGGCGCGGTCGGCAACCGGGACGCCCGCTACGTGGTCGGGCTCAAGGGCATGTGGGAACCCGGCGACCCGGACGGACCCGCGGTCCGGCGCTGGGTCCGGGACAGCGCGGCCGCGGTGGTGCCGCACTCGACCGGTCGCACGTACGTCAACTTCCTGGGCGCCGACGAGCCGGACGAGCGGGTCCGCGCCAGCTACGGTGCCAACCACAGCCGGCTCCTGGAGATCAAGCGGCGTTACGACCCGAGCAACCTCTTCCGTTCCAACCGCAACATCCACTGACCTTTCGTGCTGGTCAGGAGCGGGTCAGTGGCCCTGGGAGCCGATCCCGCGAGCCGGGTTCCAGCCGCCGGTGTCCGGCCGCGCGTGCCGGGCCGGAAGCGGCGTGGCGCAGCGGTCGGTGTGCAGGTAGCTGTGTACCCAGGTGACGCTGCCGTCCGGGTGCGCGGCGTCGATGTGCGCGAGCCGAAGCACCGATTCGGTCTCGTCGATCGGTGCATAGCAGCGCTCGCAGAGCATGATCATGGCTTCTCCAGCCGGGCTGGTGGGTGTGCAGTGGGTCGCCGTCGACACTGATCACGTGGTGGGACGTCACTGGCGCCTGTTAACTATCCCAAGCAGTCGCCGTGATGGGAAGCGTCTGCGCCCACATACGACGCATCTCACAGGTGGCGCAGCAGCACCTCGCGGGCGGCGGCCCGCGGATCCGGGTCGGCCTCGATCAGCGCACTGATCACCTCACCATCCACAAGGGACACGACATCGCGCAGTTCGGTCGCGCCGAGCGACCGGCCGGAGCGGGCCAGGATCTCCTGCAGCAACGCGTCCAGCTCGTGACGCAGCTCGCGCATCAGGGGCGCCAGGTACGGCCGCCTGCCCGCGCCGACCAGCCGCTCGTAGCGCAGCAGCACCGCGTCCAGGCCGCCGTCGCGCGACTCCGGGCCGAGCAGCAGGTCCAGCACCAGCTCGGCCGGCTCGCCGGGCGTGGCCGACTCCGCATCCAGCGCGTCCAGGCGGCGGCGGCCCTCGGCCAGCTCGTCGCGGCTGGTGCGGTCGACGGCGGCGGTGACCAGATCGTCGAGCGAGCCGAAGTAGTAGGTGGTGGAGGCGAGCGGGAGCCCGGCTTTCTCGGCGACGGCCCGGTGTCGGACGGCGTCGAAGCCGCCGGCGCGCAGCAGCTCGGCGGCCGCGGTCACCAGCTCCTGCCGCCGCCGCTCACCCTTGGCCGTCCCCACGACCATCCTCTACAGCCGCGGCGCGAGAAAGGCGGCGACGTCGGCGATCCGGTCCGCGAACGGAGCCGGCGCACTGCCGCCGACCGGGCGCGCCCGCACGACCACGGTGCCACCGGACGCGGTCGGCGCGCTGACCCCGCCGTCGGCCGGGTCCACCGCCGCTCCCGGTGGCAGGTAGGACACGCCGAACAGGCCGGTCCGGCCACGGTCGTCGACCTCGACGGTGACGTAGCGCTCCGCCCCGGGCCGGCACTCGTCGGAGCCGGCCGCGGCCGGGGCGCCGATCACCTCGGGCAACGCCTGCTCCAGCAGCGCCCGCAGCTGCGGGTCCTGCCGGTCGGCGCAGGGCTCCACGCCGGGACCCAACGGGGCGCCGGCGGCCGGGGGTGCGGCCTGGGCAGCCTTCCCAGCCGCATCGGCCGCATCGGCGGCATCGGGTGCTGCCCCGGCCGCGCCCTCCGGAGCGGCCGCCCGCTCCGGCGCGGGCTCGACGGCCGGCGCGGCCACGGTGGACGCGGTGTCGTCCGGCGCCGGCAGCACCGCCACCGCGCCCACCCCGAGCACGGCGAACACGGCCAGCGAGCCGCCGATCATGGCCGTACGGCGGCGGGCGGTGATCCGCCAGGAGGCGGACAGCACGTCGCCGTGGTCGAAGCCGGGAGCGGGTGCGCCCGGGTCGGAGGCGGCGTCCCGGAACAGCGCCGCGAGCCGGTCGTCGTCGGTCATGTCCTCCACCTCCTGCCTGTCCCGGTCCTGCTCGTTCCATTGCTGCACTGCGTCCGTGTCATCGTGCGGGCCGGCCCGTCATCCCGCTGGGCGCAGGTCGTCGAGCGCATCGCCGAGGGTGGCCCGCAACGCCGCCAGCCCGTGCGCGGTCTGGCTCTTCACCGTGCCCTCCGTGCACCCCAGCGCCGCGGCGGTGCCGGCCACGTCGAGCCCTTCGAGGTAGCGCAGCACCAGCACCGCGCGCTGCCGCGGCGGCACCGAACGCAGCCCGTCGACCAGCACGTGCCGGGTGGCGACCGCGTCCGACGCCGACGCCACGCTGCCCGCGTCGAGATCGGTGGCCGTGGCCCGTTCGCGGCGCCACGGCCGTCGGGACTCGTCGATCACCGTGCGCACCAGGGTGCGCCGCATCCACCCGTCCAGCGCCGCCGGTTCGCGGATCTTGCGCCAGTTCCGGTGCAGCGCGACGAACGCCGACTGCGCGTGGTCGTCGGCCCGGTGCCAGTCGCCGCAGAGCAGGTACGCGGTCCGGCGCACCGAGTCGCGGCGCGACCGGAAGTACTCCGCGAACTCGCGCTCGCCGGCCTCGTCCACGCCGTGACCCTCCTCCCGCAATCCGGCCTTCCGGAGCCCGGCCTTCTGACACCCCCAGGGGTCACCACGGGGACGGGACGTCCGGCGGACACCGTTGCATGCGGGCCCGAACTACCCTCCAACGGACCAGTCCCGTGACCGTTCCGTAACCCTGACGCGACCTTGTCGGCCCCGGCTGGTTGAATTGCGGTTCGTGCGATCCCCCTCCCGAATCCGGCGGTCGACGACGACGGCCGGGCCCATCGATCTGCGCTCGGACACGGTGACCCGCCCGACCAAGCAGATGCGCTCCGCGATGGCCACCGCCGAGGTCGGCGACGACGTGCTCGACCACGACCCCACCATGCGCCTGCTCGAGGAGCGGGTGGCCGACCTGCTCGGGGCCACCGCGGCGCTCTGGACGCCGAGCGGCTCGATGGGCAACCTCATCGCGCTGATGAGCCACCTGCAGCGGGGCGACGCCTTCCTCGCCCCGGCCGGCGCGCACGTGCTCGACGCCGAGCTGGGCACCGCGAGCTGGTTGGCCGGCGGGATGCCCCGCCCGCTGGAGCACGACGGCGGGCCCGGCAAGATCTCGCCGGACGCGGTGCGCCGCGCGGCCGGCACGCCGGGGCCCTACTACACGCTGCGCACCACGCTGCTGTGCCTGGAGAACACGCACAACGCGGCCGGCGGCACCGTCACCGCACCCGAGGAACAGGTCGCGCTGGCCGCGGCGGCGCGGGCGGCCAAGCTGCGGGTGCACCTGGACGGGGCCCGGCTCTGGCACGCGGCGGTGGCGCTCGGGGTGCCGCCGGGCGCGCTGACCGTCGGCGTCGACACGGTGCAGGTGTGTCTGAGCAAGGGCCTGGGGGCGCCGGTCGGGTCGGTGGTCGCCGGGTCGGCGGAGTTCGTCGAGCAGGCGCGGCGGCTGCGCAAGATGCTGGGTGGCGGGGTGCGCCAGGGCGGTGTGCTCGCCGCGGCCGGGCTGGTCGCGCTGGACCGCATCGACCGGCTCGCCGAGGACCACGAACGGGCCCGGGTGCTCGCCACCGGGCTGGGCGAGCGCGGCTGGCAGGTCGCGCCGCCGGAGACCAACATCGTGCTGATCACGGTGGCCGACCTGGAGGGCACGCTGCGCCGGTTCACCGCGGCCAAGGTGCGCGCCGCGCCGATGGCCGGGCAGGTGCGGCTGGTGACCCACGCCGACCTGACCGACGCCGACATCACCGCGGCGCTGGACCGGATCGGATCGGCGGAGTCCAGCAGCAGCACCGGCGGCAGCACCGGCGGCGGAATCAGGCGTGGCGCCGGTCCCGCTCCAGCGCATCCAGCCGGGCCGTGACCCTGCGCAGCTCGGCGAGCACCGCGGCCAGCTGCACCTCGGCCCGCTCCACGTCCTCGGACACCTCCTCGACCTCGTCGGCCACCTGCTCACCGGCGCGCCGCAGGTTGTCGACGAACCAGCTCGCGATGGACGCGGTGACCACACCGAGCAGCGCGATCCCGGCCACCATCAGCGACGCGGCCACGATCCGGCCCTCGAACGTCACCGGGTAGCGGTCGCCGTAACCGACCGTCGAGATCGTGGTGATGGTCCACCACACGGCGTCGCCGAAGGTGGTGATCGTCGCGTCCGGGACGTCGCGCTCGGCGTCCAGCACGGCCAGCGAGGCGACGAAACCGACCAGCGCGACGGTGCTGGCCACGTAGACCGCGACCCGGCCGCGCACGTCGTCGCGCAGCTGCCGGTTCAGCACGCTGATCACCGTGATCACCCGCAGCGCCCGCAGCTGCCGGAACATCGGCAACACCAGGATCACCAGATCCAGCAGGTGGCGGCCGACGAAACGCAGCTTGCGTTCGGCCAGCCCGAGCCGGATCAGGTAGTCGATCGCGAACAGCACCCAGGTGCCGGTGAGCAGCAGCTCCAGCGCGTCCCGGCCGGTCGCGGACAGCGAGGTGTCGAGCACCGACCACGCGTAGCCGGCCAGGAACAGGATCGCGAGCCCGGTGAGCCACCAGTCGACCCGGCGGTTCCAGGCGGCGACCCGCGGCTCGTCGATTCCGGCGCGCTCGCGGCGGTGGGGCGCTCGATCGGCGGTGCTGCTCATGGCGGGCAGCCTAGAAGTCGCGCGCCGGACCGGTCACCGGTGGAACTACCGGCCCCGCATCTCCAGCCACCCCAGCCGGCGCAGCGCCTCCTGCACGTCCGAGGTCGCGCTGGCGCAGGAGAACCGGATCCAGCGGTGCCCGTCGACGGGATCGAAGTCGATCCCGGGCGCGACCGCCAGCCCGATGTCGGCGAGCAACCGGTAGGTGAGATCCATCGAGTCCGACGACAGGTGCGACACCTGCGCGTAGACGTAGAACGCGCCGTCGGCCGGGGCCAGCTCTGTTATCCCGAGCCGCGGCAGCCCGTCCAGCAGCAGGTCGCGGTTGACGCCGTACCGGGTGACGTGCGATTCGGCTTCGGCGTAGCTCTGCGGCGTGAACGCGCCGAGCGCGGCCAGCTGCGGCAGCGCGGGCGGGCACACCGTGAAGTTGCCGGCCAGGCAGTCCACCGCGCGCAGCAGCCGCGGCGGCACCAGCAGCCAGCCCAACCGCCAGCCGGTCATCGAGAAGTACTTGGAGAACGAGTTGACGATGATCGCCTCCCGCGAGGTGGCCCACGCCGAGGACGTCGCGGGCGCGCCGGGGAACGAGATGCCGTGGTAGATCTCGTCGCTGATCAGCTGGATGCCGGTGCGCTCGCAGTAGGTCGGCGATCGCGGCCAGCTCGTCGGCGTCGATCACGGTGCCGGTCGGGTTGGCCGGGCTGGCCAGCACCAACCCGCGTACCGGCTCGTCCAGCGCCTCCAGCATCGCCACGGTCGGCTGGTAGCGGGATTCCTGCGCCGCACGGCAGCTCGACGACCTCGCAGCCCAGCGCGCTGACAGGATGTTGCGGTAGCAGGGGTAGCCGGGGCGGGCCATCGCCACCCGGTCACCGGCGTCGAACGCGGCCAGGAACGCGAGCAGGAACCCACCCGACGAGCCGGTGGTGACCACGACCTGCGCGGGCCGCACGTCGAGGTCGTAGCGTGCGGGCGTAGTGCTCGGCGATCGCGGCCCGCAGCTCCGGGATGCCGAGCGCGACGGTGTAGCCGAGCACGTCGCCGGCCAGCGCGGCGGCGGCCGCCGCCCGCACCGCCGCCGGCGCCGGCGTGGAGGGCTGGCCCGGCCGAGAGGTTCACCAGGTCGCCGTGCGTGCGCCGGCGCTCGGCGGCGGCCGCCCACACGTCCATGACGTGGAACGGGGGGATCTGCGCGCGCCCGGCGACGGAAAGCAGAGTCCGGATCGGTCGGGCGTGGTCGACCGCATCGACACCGCTCATGGGAACCTCCTGCGCAGGGTGCCGATCAGCGTCCGTCAGCCGGCGGTAGCCGACCTCACCGCGGGCGGCGCGCAGCGCGATGTCGGTGCGGTGGTGCGAACCGGCCAGGTGCACCCCGCCGAGCCGCCGGTAGGCGTCGGACCGGGCGGCCTGCAGGTCGTCGCCGGTACCGACCACCGACAGCACCCGGCCACCGCTGGACACGACCGCGCCGTCGTCGCGCCGCCGGGTGCCGGCGTGCAGCACCCCGTCGGCCTCGGACCCGCTGATCACATCGCCCAGCCGCGGCGGGCCCGGATAGCCCTCGGCGGCGACGACGATGGTCACCGCCGACCCGTCCGCCCACTGCGGCGGGGGCTGGGCGGCCAGCTCGCCGACCGCGGTGGCGTGCAGCAGCCCGACCAGCGGGGTGCGCAGCAGCGCGAGCACCACCTGGGTCTCCGGGTCGCCGAAGCGACAGTTGAACTCCACCACCGCCGGGCCCGTCGAGGTCAGCGCGAGCCCCGCGTAGAGCAGGCCCCGGAAGGGGACACCGCGGGCCACCAGCTCGGCCGCGACCGGCGCCACGACGTCGGCGACCAGGTCCGCGGCCAGGCTCGGCGGTGCCCACGGCAAGCGGGGCGTAGGCGCCCATGCCCCCGGTGTTCGGGCCGGTGTCGTCGTCGCCGACGCGCTTGAAGTCCTGGGCCGGCAGCAGCGGCACCACCGTGTCGCCGTCGACCAGGCAGAACAGCGACACCTCCGGACCGTCCAGGTAGGACTCGAGCAGCACCGGGTGGCCGTCCTCGAGCAGCGTCATGGCGTGTGCCCTGGCCGCGTCGAGGTCCGTGCTCACGACCACGCCCTTGCCGGCGGCCAGCCCGTCGTCCTTCACCACGTAGGGCGGCGCGAACCGGGACAGCGCCGCGTCGAGGTGCGCCGGGTTGTCCACGATCTCCGCGGTGGCCGTGCGCACCCCGGCCACGGCCATCACGTCCTTGGCGAAGCTCTTGGAGCCCTCGATCCGGGCCGCCGCCGCGCTCGGGCCGAAACAGGCCACGCCCGCCTCCCGCACCGCGTCGGCCACGCCGGCGACCAGCGGCCCCTCCGGTCCGATCACCACCAGGTCGGCCTGCCAGCTCAGGGCGAGTGCCGCGGCCGCCTGTGGATCCAGCACGTCCAACCCGTGCTGCTC
Organism: uncultured Actinomycetota bacterium; assembly: GCA_963730945.1. GTDB lineage: Bacteria > Actinomycetota > Actinomycetes > Mycobacteriales > Pseudonocardiaceae > Pseudonocardia. The sequence goes on along the minus strand of CAVSTV010000018.1, from coordinate 46,225 downwards.
GGCGACCCCCGCGGTACCGGCGTTGCCCGGTGCGCAGGCCAGCGCCGTGACCTCGGGGTCCTGGGCCATGGCTCAGCACCAAGGCGTGCTCACGAGCACCGGACCCCACCACCAGTACGCGCACGACAGGCAATGCTAAGGGGTGTCCTCGCGGACCGCCGGCGGGCATCCGCAGTTCACCCGACCTTTTCGCGATCGACACGCCCGGGGAGCTGTGGTGCGACCCCGGCTTTGCGATGATCACCGCCGTGCGGTACCTCCTGGGCGGGCTCGACCGTGGCCGCCGCCGGCACCGCTGCGGCGCTGCTCATCGCGCACCGCGGCGCGTCGGGTCACCGGCCCGAGCACACCCTGGCCGGCTACGAGCTGGCGGCGCGGATGGGCGCCGACTTCATCGAACCGGACCTGGTCACCACGTCCGACGGGGTGCTGGTGGCCCGGCACGAGCCGGAGATCAGCGGCACCACCGACATCGCCGACCACCCGGAGTTCGCCGACCGGCACACCACCAAGACCATCGACGGGCATGTCCACACCGGATGGTTCACGGAGGACCTGACGCTGGCCGAGCTGAAGACGCTGCGCGCCACCGAACGGCATCCCGCTGCTGCGGCAGCGCAACACGATCTACAACCGGCTCTTCGAGGTGCCGACGTTCGACGAGATCGTCGCGCTGCGCGAGCGGCTGGTGCGCGAGCTGGGCCGCCAGATCGGGATCTACCCGGAGACCAAGCACCCGCACTACTTCGCCTCGATCGGTACGCCGCTGGAGCCCGCGCTGGTGGACGCGCTCGAGCGGGCCGGGCTGAACCACCCCGACGCGCCGGTGTTCGTGCAGTCCTTCGAGACCACCAACCTGCGGCAGCTGCGCGAGGTACTGCGGATACCACTGGTCCAGCTGCTGGAGGCCGAGGGCATCCCGGCCGACCTGGTGTCGGCGGGGGGTCCTCGGCTACCCCGACATGATCACACCGGCCGGGCTGGCCGAGATCGCCCGCTACGCCGACGCGATCGGCCCGGACAAGGACCAGGTGATCGCGCGCGACGCGGGTGGCGCCCTCACCGAGCCGACCAGCCTGGTCACGGACGCGCACGCGGCGGGGCTGCTGGTGCACCCCTACACCTTCCGCAACGAGAACCAGTTCCTGCCGACCGACCTGCGCTCGAGCACGGCGGCGGGCGACTACGGCAACAGCATCGCCGAGTACGCCGCGTTCTTCGCCGCCGGCGTCGACGGGGTGTTCACCGACTACACCGACACCGCCTACGCCGCCCGCGCGCTGTCCTTCGGTTGAGCAGCGGGCTCGCCAGCGGATCTCGCAGGAATCGACCGGCGGCGGCTCACGCCCGAGTTGAGCCGATGTGTCCGGTCGACATAGGTTCACCAGCCGTGACCGCTGCGCCGGAGCTGCTCGACGAGGTGCCCGAGCTCGACCCGGTCGAGCAGCGGATCCTCGGCTGCCTGCTGGAGAAGCAACGCACGGTTCCCGCCTCGTACCCGCTCACCCAGAACGCGTTGCGCACCGCGTGCAACCAGTCCAGCAGCCGCGACCCGGTGGTCGACTACGACGACCGCACGGTGCTGGACGGCATCGCGCGGCTCAAGGAACGCGGCCTGATCCGCACGGTCTGGGCCGGCGCGGGTTCGCGGGTGCTGAAGTACCACCAACGGCTGGAGGAGCGGCTCGCGCTGACACCCGAGCACCGGGCCTTGCTCACGTTGCTGCTGCTGCGTGGACCGCAGGCGGCGGGCGAGCTGCGGTCGCGGGCGGAGCGGCTGCACCCGTTCACCGAACGCGACGAGGTGGAGGCGAGCCTGCGGGTGATGGCGGCGCTGCCGAACCCGCTGGTCCGAGAGCTGGAACGGCAACCGGGCGGCACGAGCGGCGCTGGGCGCACCTGCTCGGTGAGCCGCCGGCCCCGCCCGGCCAGGCGATCCCGGCGCCGAGCGTCGACCGTGAGGTGGTGCTGCGGGACGGCCCGGCGGCCCGGGACGCGCGGGTGCTCGCCGGGTACGACCGGGTGGCCGACCGGCTATGCCGAGCGGTTCGCCGACGAGCTGGCCGGCAAGCCGTTGGACCGCTGGCTGCTGGAGCGGGTCGCCGAGCTTGCCGGTGGTGGCCCGATCGCCGACGTGGGGTGTGGCCCCGGGCACACCACGGCCCACCTCGCGAGCGTGGGCGTTGACGTCATCGGGTTCGACCTCTCGCCGGAGATGGTGGACGAGGCCCGGCTGCGGTTTCCGGAGATCGGATTCGAGGTCGGCGACCTGCGCACCCTGCTGCGGCCACCGGCGGCGCCGGGGTGGCGTGCAGTGGTGGCCTGGTATGCGCTCGGGCACCTGTCCGGCTCCGAGCTGCCCACGGCGGTGGCCGCGCTGGTCCGGGTCCTGGTGCCCGGCGGGTGGCTGGCGCTCGCGCTGCACGTCGGTGACGAGGTGTGGCACATCGACGAGCTGTGCGGCGAGCCCGTCGACCTCGATGTCGTAGGGCACGACCCGACCGAGGTGCTCGCCGCCGTCACCGCGGCCGGGCTCGGCGACGTCGAGTGGTACCTGCGCGGCCCCTACCCAGCGGAGGCCACCACCGAGCGGCTGTACGTGCTGGCTCGCCGCCCGGCGGCTCCGTAGCAAGAGTGTCGAGAGGCACCGTGCGGTTCTGATCCGCGCGTCGACGTGAACCTGGAACGACGCAGCCGCTAGCGCCGGAGGAACTCCGCCAGCAGCCCGCTCACCTGCTCCGGCTGCTCCTCGTGCGGGAAGTGACCGGCCCCCGCGAGCAGGTGCCGGCACAGCTGCGGCCCGGCCCACGGCGCCGGGGCCGCCGCGGTCGGGGCGAGCACCCACGGATCGTCCGCCCCGTGCACCTGCAGCACCGGCACCGACGGCACCCGCGCGACCGCGGCCGCGAAGCGCGACCCCTCGGCCCGGGTCTGGGACCGCACCGCCCACCGGTAGTACTCCATCGAGCCGTAGGCCACGCCGGTGATCTGCATCGCCGCCCGGTATCGCGCCACGGCGGCGGCGAAGTCGTCGGTCAGCGGCCAGGTCGGGCCCGACCACGCGGTCATGATCCGTTGCACCCGCGCGCCGGTGTCGGTCCGCAGCGAGCGCTCCGGCAGCCGCGGCAGCTGGAATCCCAGCCCGTAGCGCGCGGTCGCCCGGCCCTGCCCGCGCGGGTCGCGCAACACGGCGCGCCGGACGGCCAGCGGGTGCGGCGCGCCGAGCACAGCCAGCGAGCGCACCAACCGCGGGTGCAGGGCGGTCACCGTCCACCCGATCATGCCGCCCCAGCCGTGGCCCATCACGTCCGCGCGGGGCTCACCGAGCGCCCGGATCAGCCCGGCGACATCACCGGCCAACGTCCACAGGTCGTAGCCGCGGGGCGGCTTGTCCGAGTCGCCGTAGCCGCGCAGATCGACCGCCACCGCCCGGTGCCCGCGCTCGGCCAGCGCGACCAGCTGGTGCCGCCAGGCCCACCAGAACTCGGGGAAGCCGTGCAGCAGCACCACCAGCGGACCCTGACCGCACTCGGCGACGTGCAACCGGATCCCGTTCGCGCTGATCGAGCGATGGGTCCACGGACCGGGCAACCGGACCGAGGACGGATCCGGTCGGCCCGGGGGTCGCACCGATCAGCGCGACGTGGAGCCGCGGTCGGTCAGCTCGCGCGGCGGCGTCGCGGCGCCGTCGGAACCCCGGCCGACGTGCGAGAGCACCTGCGCCGACTCCTTGAGCGAGGAGATGGTCCGCTCCGGCTTGCGGATCTTGCGCACCCGCCCGTAGCCGATCAGTGCGAAGATCCCGGCGACCAGCAGCATGATCCCGAACACGATGGCGAACGACGCCGGCCGGTTCAGCCACAGCGCGATCAGCTCGGCGAGCGCGAAGAACATGAAGAACAGGCTGAACAGCAGGATCGTCAGGGCGATGATGAAGAAGATGCTGCCCTGCACGCCCTTCTTGACCTCGGCGGTGACTTCGGCCCTGGCCAGCTCCACCTCGGCCCGCACCAGCGTCGACATGTGCCCGGTGGCCTCTTTGACCAGCCCGCCGATGGACTGATCGGCCGGCGCGGTGACCCGCTCGGGCGCGAGCGGGATCGACGGGAGCACGGGTGGAACGTCCGCGCCGCTGGAGCTCGAGCTGGCCACTTCGATCCTCCTGCACGTGCTGCTCGGTCTGAGAAGACTCGGCCATCCTTCCACAGTGGCCGGGGTGGCCGCCGGATATGGAGGCCCGGCTCGACACGATTCAGCGTCCGTCGACCGGTGGCTCACCGTCGGTCTGCGCGGCGTGTCGCTTCCCGCGCCGCACCAGCAGCGCCGCCCCGATCAGGGCCGCTGCGGCCGACGCCAGCAGCACCGCCGCCTTGGTCGTTTCCAGCAGCGGACCCTGCCCGGCCAGTGCCAGCTCCGCGATCAGCAGGCTGACCGTGAACCCGACGCCGCCCAGCATCGACACGGCGAGCAGATCCCACCACGCCAGGCCGGCCGGGCGGCAGGCCGGCGTGAGCCGGATGGCCAGGAGGGACGCCCCGAAGATGCCGATCACCTTGCCGGCCAGCAACCCGACGACCACGCCGAGCGCCACCGGCTCGGTGAACACCGCGCGCAGCGCCTGCGCCCCGACCGGGACGCCGGCCGCGAACAGCGCGAACACCGGCACGCACAACCCGGCCGACCAGGGCTGCAGGCGATGCTCCAGCCGCAGCGCCGGCGCCTCGTCCTCACCGGCGTCGCGGTGCACCCGGGTGAGCAGGGCCAGCACCACGCCGGCGATCGTGGCGTGCACGCCGGCCTCGTGCAACAACGCCCAGGTGAGCAGGGCCAGCGGCACGTAGATCCACCAGGCGCGGACCCGACGTCGCTGCAACAGCCAGTAGGCCAGCGCGCAGAGCACCGTGCCCGCCAACGCCAGCAGGTCCAGCCCCGAGCTGAACACCACGGCGATGATCACGATGGCGCCCAGGTCGTCGGCCACGGCCAGGCCGAGCAGGAAAACGCGAGCACTGCTGGGCAGCGCCGAGCCGGTCAGCGCGAGCACGCCGAGCGCGAACGCGATGTCGGTGGCCACCGGGATGGCCCAGGCCTGTTCGATGCCGGGTGATCCCCAGCCGATGGCCAGCGCCAACGCCGCCGGCACCACCATGCCGCCGACCGCCGCGGCCACCGGGAGCAGCGCCCGCGCCGCGCTGGACAGCTCGCCGAGCACCAGCTCCCGTTTGAGCTCCAGCCCGACGACGAAGAAGAACAGCGCCAGCAGCCCGTCGGTGGCCCACTGCGCGACCGTCAGATCCAGGTGCAGCGCGGCCGGCCCGATCGCGGTGTCCCTGATCGCCTCGTAGGAGCCGCCGAGCGGGGAGTTCGCCCAGATCAGCGCGACCGCAGTGGCCGCCAGCAACACCACGCCACCGATGGTCTCGGTGCGCAGGTAGCGGGCGAACTCGGCCGGGTCGGGCAGCCGTGGTGCGATCACGAGAGAACTCCAGCGGGTCGGCGACGACGTTGCCGACCAGACTTCCCGGCGCACCTGAAAGGCCCATGCTAGCGCCCCGCGCCTGTCCCCTGGATCTTGTGCCGCGCGGACGGGCGGTGCGAACGGCACTCTCGCTCGCACCAGCTGCGAAAGTGCCGCTCGTTCCGATGATGGGTGCGTCCCGAGGTGATCGGCGGGACACCGCTCGCGCCCGTCCGCGGGGGGCGGGTCATTCCTCGGGACGGCCGCGCAGCCGCTTGACCCGACCGCGCCGGGTCTTGGCGTCCAGCCGGCGGCGCTTGGCGCCGGCCGACGGGCGGGTCGGGCGACGCTTCGGCGGATCCGGCGCCATCGCGTCCCGCAGCGCGGCGGCCAGCCGGTTCCGGGCGGCGTCCCGGTTCCGCAGCTGGCTGCGGTGCTCCGACGCGACGACGGTCAGCGCCCCGTCGACGAGCCGACCGGCCAGCCGGGCCAGCGCGCGCTCGCGCAGCTCGTCGGGGATCGACGGCGACCGCGCCAGGTCGAACGTGAGTTCCACCCGGGAGTCGGTGGTGTTGACCCCCTGCCCGCCCGGTCCGGACGCGCGGGAGAACCGCCAGCGCAGCTCCCGCTCGGGCAGCGCCAGCGATCCCCGCACGTGCAGGTCGCCCTCGGTCACCCGATCAGGATGCCCGGGAGGACCCGGTCAGTCCTCCGACTTCTCCTCCTTCAGCCCGGACGAGATCAGGTCCATCACCGACGAGTCGGCCAGCGTGCTCACGTCGCCGACGTCGCGGTTCTCCGCGACGTCACGCAGCAGCCGGCGCATGATCTTGCCGGAGCGGGTCTTGGGCAGCTCGTCGACGACCATGATCTGCCGCGGCTTGGCGATCGGCCCGATCTCCTTGCCGACGTGGTCGCGCAGTGCCTTGATCGCCTCTTCGCCCTTGGCCTCGTCCTGCGCGACGTTGCCACGCAGGATGACGAACGCGACGATGCCCTGCCCGGTGGTGGGGTCGGACGCGCCGACCACCGCGGCCTCGGCCACCGTCGGGTGGCTGACCAGCGCCGATTCCACCTCGGTCGTGGAGATCCGGTGCCCGGACACGTTCATCACGTCGTCGACGCGGCCGAGCAGCCAGATCGCACCGTCGTCGTCGTACTTGGCGCCGTCGCCCGCGAAGTAGTAGCCCTGGTCGGCGAAGCGCGACCAGTAGGTGTCGCGGTAGCGCTCCTCGTCACCCCAGATCCCGCGCAGCATCGACGGCCACGGCTTGTCGAGCACCAGGTAACCGCCCTCGCCGTTGCCGACCGGGGTGCCGCCCTCGTCGACCACCGCCGCGCCGATGCCCGGCAGCGGCCGCATCGCCGAACCCGGCTTCGTCTCCGTCACCCCGGGCAACGGCGAGACCATGATCGCGCCGGTCTCGGTCTGCCACCAGGTGTCGACGATCGGGCAGTTGTCGTGGCCCACGTTCTCCCGGTACCACATCCAGGCCTCGGGATTGATCGACTCACCGACGCTGCCGAGCACCTTGAGCGAGGACAGGTCGTACTTCTCGGGGATCTCCTTGCCCCACTTCATGAACGTGCGGATCAGGGTGGGCGCGGTGTAGTAGATGGACACGCCGTACTTCTGGATGATCTCCCAGTGCCGGCCCTCGTGCGGGGTGTTCGGGGTGCCCTCGTAGATCACCGAGGTGGCCCGGTTGGCCAGCGGGCCGTAGACGATGTAGCTGTGCCCGGTGACCCAGCCGATGTCGGCGGTGCACCAGTAGACGCTCTCGCCGGGCTTGTGGTCGAACACGACGTGGTGGGTGTAGGCGGTCTGGGTCAGGTAGCCGCCCGAGGTGTGCAGGATGCCCTTCGGCTTCCCGGTCGTCCCCGAGGTGTAGAGGATGAACAGCGGCTGCTCGGCGTCGAACGGCTGCGCCTCGTGCTCGTCGGACTGGGAGTCGACCGCGTCGTGCCACCAGACGTCGCGGCCCTCGGTCCAGGGCACCTCGGTCTCGGTGCGCTTGACCACCAGCACGTGTTCGATGGTCGGGGTCTGCGCGACCGCCTCGTCGGTGTTCTCCTTCATCGGCGCCGGCTTGCCGCGCCGGAACTGCCCGTCGGAGGTGATCAGCAGCTTCGCCTCGGCGTCCTCGATCCGCGAGCGCAGCGCGCCCGGGCGAGAAGCCGCCGAAGACCACGCTGTGCGCGGCGCCGAGCCGGGCGCAGGCCAGCATCGCGACCACCGCCTCGGGGATCATCGGCAGCTGGATGGCGACCCGGTCGCCGGCCTGCACGCCCAGCTCGGTCAGCGCGTTGGCCGCCTTGCAGACCTCGCGCTTCAGCTCGCTGTAGGTGATGGTCCGGCTGTCCCCCGGCTCGCCCTCCCAGTGGATCGCGACCTGATCACCGTGGCCGTCGTCGACGTGCCGGTCGACGCAGTTGTAGGCCACGTTGAGCTGGCCGCCGACGAACCACTTCGCGAACGGCGGATCCCAGTCCAGGACCCGTGTCCCACTTCTGGTGCCAGTGCAGCCGATCGGCCTGCTCGGCCCAGAACCCCTCGCGGTCGGCGTCGGCGCGCTCGTACCACTCCTCCGACGCGTTCGCCTGCGCGGCGAACTCCTCGCTCGGCGCGAAGCTGCGGCTCTCGGTGGACAGGTTGCTCAGGGTGCCTTCCGACTCGGCCATTCGGGCCCTCCTGTGGTTCTCGGCGGTCCGGCCCGTGCGCTCGGTGCCGGGCCCTCGGTCATCGGGGCTCGACGCTAGCGCTCACTCAGCGCGCTGCGCACGCCTCGGTCCGGACAGGTTGGGTGATCTCGACCCGGCCCGTGCTGGCAGCATCACCGGATGTCCCCGCCGAACCGTCGATCCGCTGGCGCCGCTGCTGGAGCTGCCCGGCGTGGCCGACGCGGTGCACGGCCGCCCGCGCGGCGCTGGTGGCGGTGCACAACCATCCGGTCAACCGGCGGGGCTGGCCCGCCACCGCCGCCGAGGCGAGGCTGCGGGCGGCGCGCGCCTCGGCCGCGCTGGACGGGGCGCCGATCGAGATCCGGGCACGTGCGGTGCGCAGCCCGGTACGTCGCCGGTGCGGTGCGGGCCGCCGAGGAGTCCGGCCGGCTGCTCGCGACCTGGCGCACGGCGCCGCTGCAGGCGCTGGCCCGGCTGCACGTGCTGGCCGCAGCCGACCTGGTGCCGGCCGAGCGGCACGACACCGAGCTCGGCCGGCCGCGACCGGATCCGGACGTGTCGCATGCGGCTCGGCATGCTCGCCGAGCTGATCACCGGCGGCTCGCCGGTCGCGGCGCCGGTGCTGGTCGGCGGTCGTGCACGGCGAGCTGCTGGCGCTCGCGCCCTTCCGATCGGCGAACGGGGTGGTGGCCCGCGCGGCCGCCCAGCTCACCGCGATGGCGACCGGTCTCGACCCGAAGGGGCTGGCGGTCCCGGAGGTGGGGCACCTGCGCCACGCCGCGGAGTACCGGCGCGCCGCGGCCGGATTTCGCGGCCGGTACCGCCGAGGGCTGGCCGGCTGGCTACTGCACTGCTGCGCGCAGTGGGAGGCGGGGGCCAGGGAAGGGCATCACGATCGCCGACGCCCGGGGCTGACCGTCCGGCCGGAATCGGTCGACATAGAGACGGGCGGCGTCCCGTGAGGAACGCCGCCCGACTAAGCACGAACATCGAGATCCAGGCGTGCACTACGTGTCGTGTTGCGGCCTCGGCGTCCAGCGTCCCGGTACGCAGGCCCACGACGACATGCCTCCCGCGGCGTGCTGTGCGTGGAGCGCCCGATCTTCGCGCACGGAGCCCGAATCGGGGTGGACGGGTGCTTCTCTGCCGCACCGCCCCTGGCCGATTCGAAGTCCGTGTGCTCTTTGTAGTCCGTGACCGGAGCCACATCAAGGCCTCGGTGGCGGTGCACCGGTTCAGGCACGGAGGGTGACGATCAGTAGCTCGGAAATGCCACCAATTCGGACCAGACTTCCGCCTACGCTGCCGGCTGCCGACGAGCCGGTGGTCGGTGGCGGTCGGGTCGTTCAGGCGCGCGGTGAGCGCACGCGGTTCCGGCCGCCGGTGGCCGTACCAGCCGGCACTGAACAGCGCGGCCGGCGCCGGCCCCGCCGCGGCCACCGTCGTGGTTCGGTTCGGGCGGAACCGAGACCGCAGCGCGACCGGAGCGACGAAGGTCAACACCGGCCAGCCCCGTTGCGCAGCCAGCCGGCGCAGCGCCCGGTCGGGATTGACGACTGTCGGATGCCCGACCGCCTCGAGCAGCGGCAGGTCGGTGATCGAGTCCGAGTAGGCCCTGCAGTCGGCCAGCCGGTAGCCGCGCTCGGCGGCGATGTCGCGCGCCGCCTGCCGCCTTCGCCTCGCCGTAGCAGTAGTACTCGATACTCGCCGCTGTAGCGGCCGTTCTCGACCCGCATGCGGGTGGCCTGGCAGCAGTCCGCACCGACCAGCACGGCGATCGGCTCCACCACTTCCAGGCCGGAAGCGGAGAGCACGACCACCTCGTCGCCGTTCGCCCGGTGCTCGGCGATCAGCTCGGTGGCCTCGGCGTAGACCAGCGGCTGGACGATCTCGTGCAGCGTCTCGGCGACGATGGCCCGGATCTGGGCGACCTCCCAACCGGTGCACAGCGCGGTGATCCGCCGCCGCAGCAGATTCCATGGTATCGGCGTCGGCCCCGGACAACATGAGCAGCAGCTGGGCGTACCCGCTGCGCAGCGCGGCCCGCCTGCTGATCAGGCCCTGCCGGCGGAACGGACGGCTGAACGCGAGCGCACTGGATCCCGGCGATGATCGTCTTGTCGAGGTCGAAGAAGGCCGCGGCGCGCGCCGCGCCCGGTCCGGCGCGAAACGCGGAACCGCGGAGGTGATGATCGGACGTGCACCGGACACGCCACGTGAGCTTGCCAGATGCACTCGCGTTCCCGACGCTGTCGACGTAGTTGCCCCGGACAGACGCGCGCGTCGACGCGGCTGAGCGGCTATGGTTGTACCTAGTCCGGACCCCGTCCGGACTCGGTTCAGCTCGACCCCCCGGAGCTGAACCAACGACGGCCCCCGCCAATCCCCCCTGGCGGGGGCCGTCCCATGCCCGGGTCCCCCGGTCAGCGTGGCAGCTCCAACCGACGGCCAAGGCCGGACCGCAAGCTCCCGGCGACAGTTGTCCACATCGGTCTCGCTCTGTCCACAGGCTGCGAATCCGTCCCACCACGATCGTGTTCGGGCACTCACCCTGGAATCGCCGATCCATCCGGAAACGCGACAGCAGGGAGGCGGGCGTGCACCCGAACGAGGGCACCGTCGACGGTGCCGGCAGGGCGCTGGGCGCTCGTCATGATGACCGACCCCGAGCTGCTCGACACCGTCGCGCGGGTGGCCGCCGCGGCGGGCTGCGACATGCACCGGGTGACCGATGTCGGTCCGGCCCGTCGGCACTGGTCGAGCGCTCCGCTCGTACTGCTCGACACCGCCGCGGCCCGACGCTGCGCGCAGGTCGGGCTTCCGCGGCGGGACAACGTCGTGGTCGTGACCCCCGGGCCGCCCGCACCCGAGGATTGGTCAGACGCGGTGGACGTCGGCGCCGAGCACGTCATCGTGCTGCCCACGGCGGAGACCTGGCTGGTCACCGGCGTTGACCGAAGCGGCGGAGGGGCGGCACCGGGCCGGGGTAGCGCTGGCGGTCATCGGCGGCCGAGGCGGCGCAGGTTCTTCGGTGCTCGCCGCGGCGGTCGCGGTCGCGGCGGCCCGCGACGGGGAGCGGGTGTTGCTGGTCGACTGCGATCCCCTTGGCGGCGGCCTGGATCTGGTGCTCGGCGCCGAGGAGGCCGACGGCCTGCGCTGGCCCGACGTCGACGTCGCCGACGGGCGCGTTCCGGCGACCGCGCTGCACGCCGCGCTGCTCAGCCCGTGCCTCGGCCGCCAGGTCCCGGGTGAGCTGGCCGTGCTGTCCTGCGACAGATCGTCGGGCGGGCCCACGGCGACCGCGGTGACGGCGGTGATCGAGGCCGGGCGGCGGGCGGGCGAGCTCGTCGTCTGCGACCTTCCGCGCTACCCGACCGACGCGGCCGTCGCCGCGTTGACCGGTGCCGACCTGACCGTGCTGGTCGTGCCGGCCGACGTGCGCTCGTGCGCGGCCGCGGCCAGGGTGGCGGCCGTGCTCGCCGAGCACTGTGCCGCGGTGCAGCTGGTGGTGCGCGGGCCGGCGCCGGGTGGCGTCGGGGCGGCCGACGTGGCCGCGGCCCTGCAACTGCCGTTGCTCGCCGCGATGCGTCCCGAACCGAGGCTGGGCGCCGCACTCGAGCGCGGCATGGTGCCCGGGCGCTCGGGTGGCCCACTCGCCACCGCCGCCCGGGCTGTGGTCGACGAGCTGCGCGCCGGTGCCGGTTCGCCGTCGGGACGGCGGTCGTGAACGCCGCGGCACGGGCCGGGCTCGCCGATCCGCGGCCGGTCGATCAGGCGTTGGTCGACCGCGTGCGGTCGCGGCTGGCCGCGGCCGGTGGCGGCATGTCCCCGGCGGCGGTGGCCGCCGCGGTGCGCGCCGAGTCGGGCGGGATCGCCTCCGATCTCGACGTGCTGGCGGCGCTGCGGCTGCTGCGCCAGGAGTTCGTCGGCGCCGGGCCGCTCGACGAGCTGCTGCGCGATCCACGCACCACCGATGTGCTGGTCAGCGGCCCGACGTCGGTGTGGGTCGATCGCGGCGCCGGCCTCGAGCGGACCGCGCTGCGCTTCCCCGACGAGCCGGCGGTGCGTCGGCTCGCGCAACGGCTGGCCGTCGCGGCCGGGCGCCGGCTCGATGATGCGAGCCCGTACGTCGACGGCTGGCTCGCCGACGCCGGGGTGCGGCTGCACGCGGTGCTGCCGCCGGTCGCCGCCGACGGCACCTGTCTGTCGTTGCGGGTACTGCGACCCACCACCCACGATCTCGGCACGCTCCGCGATCTCGGTACCGTCGACGACGCCGGCGAGGGGCTGCTGCGCGCGATGCTCGCCGCGCGGCTGGCGTTCCTCGTCTCCGGCGGCACCGGCTCCGGCAAGACCACCCTGCTCGCTGCCCTGCTCAGCGCGGTCGATCCCGCCGAGCGGCTGGTCGTGGTGGAGGACGCCGAGGAGCTGCGGCCGCGTCATCCGCACGTGGTGCGCCTGATCGCCCGCCCGGCGAACATCGAAGGAGCGGGCGGGGTGGCCCTGCGGGATCTGGTCCGCCAGGCCCTGCGGATGCGCCCGGACCGCCTCGTGGTCGGTGAGGTGCGCGGGGCCGAGGTCTGCGATCTGCTGGCTGCGTTGAACACCGGGCACGAGGGCGGCGCGGGCACCGTGCACGCCAATTCGGTCCGCGAGTTGCCGGCCCGGATGGAGGCGCTGGCCGCGACCGGGGGTTTGCCCCGGGCGGCCCTGCACAGCCAGCTCGCCGCCGCGGTGCAGGTGGTGGTGCACATGCGGCGCGATGGGCACGGCCGCCGGGTGTTCGAGGCGGCCGGGGTACTGACCCGCGGCGACACCGGCGAGGTGCGGGTGCGGCCGGTCTGGACCCGGCGGGCCGGTTGGACCGCCGATCGCGGCGCCCTCGGCGAGCTGCTCGCGGACCGCGGGGTGCTGGCGCCATGGTGACCGCTTCCGGGGTGACGGCGTCCGAGGTGGCTTCCGGTGTGACGGCACCGGTGGTGGTCGCGGCGTCCTCGCAGGTGCCGTGGCCCACGGCCCTGGCGTGCGCGACGCTCGCCGCCGCGATCGCGTGTCTACCGGGATCGGCGGCCCGTGCCCGGCTGCTGGTGCTGACCTCGCGGCCGGGTCCCCGACGGCGGTGGCCACGAGCGGTGGCGCCCGCACTGATCGGCGCGGTCGCCGGGTTGCTGCTGCTGGGCCCGGGTGGGGCGGTGGCCGGGGCCCTCGGGGTGGGGACGCTTCGGCGCGGCCGGGTCCGGCGGCGGGCCGCGGCCGTGGCCAGCGCCACCTCCGACCAGCTCGCCGACGCGGTGCGCCGGATGACCGACGAGCTGCGCGCGGGAAGCCACCCGGTAGCGGTTCTGACCGGGGTGGAGGCGGATGGGCCGCTGGCCCGCGAGCTGCTCAGCGGTGCCGCGACCGCGGCCCGACTCGGCGACGGCGTGCCGACCGCCCTCCGACGGGCCGGGGCGGGCAGTGCCGTGGGTGCCACCGGCCGGGCCGGCGACGGCCAGGTCCGGGCCGACATCGAACGGATCGCGGTGGCGTGGTCGCTCGCGGAGCGGCACGGCATCCCACTCGCCGGGCTGCTGGCCAGGGCGCACGAGGACATCCGCTGGAGGGTCCGGTTCGGGGCCACCGTACGGGCCCAGCTGGCCGGTCCCCGGGCCACCGCGGGCATCCTCTCCGCACTGCCGGCGCTCGGTCTCGGACTCGGACAGTTGATCGGCGCCGACCCGATCGGTGTGCTGCGCGGCGGCGTGCTCGGGCAGCTGCTGCTGGTGGCCGGGATCGCGCTGGCCGCGGCCGGAATGGCCTGGTCGGAGCACATCCTGCGGTCGGCGGTGCCGCAGTGATCTCCGCCGTGATCCCCGCACCCGCCGTCGAGCCGGCACCCGTTCTCGTGGGCGGTATCGTGGCGTTGCTGCTGCTGGCCGCCGCGCTGTTGATAGTGGACGGACGTCAGGGTCGAGCCCGATTGCGCGATCTCCGGTGGGCTCGTCCCGGAGGCGGCGCGCAGGCCGGCGCCCGCGGGTCGATCCCGACCCTGCGTCGCTCCTGGGTGGTCGTCGGCACCATCGCCGTGACCACGCTGGCCTGGACCGTTGCCGGCCCGACCGTCGCCGCCATCGCCGGGATCGGCGGTGGGGTGCTGGGCGCCGTCGCGCTGCACCGCGCGGCCGGCCGGGTCAGCGCCGCCGCCACCGACGACGGCGATCTCGCCGGCCGCTGGGAGCTGCTCGCGGTCTGCCTGGAGGCCGGCCTGCCGGTCGCGATCGCGCTGGCGGCCGCGTTCGAACCGCTGGCCGGACCGGTCGGGGCCCACCTGCGGCGGGTCGCGGGGCTGCTGGCCCTCGGCGCCGATCCGGCGGCAGCGTGGGCGAGCACCGCGGAGCAGCCCGCGCTCGCGGCGTTCGCCCGGGCCGCCGGCCGGTCGGCCGGCACCGGGGCCGCGCTGGCCGCGGTGGCCAGAAGCGAGGGCACCCGCCTGCGCGCCGAGCTGCTGGACTCCGCGCAGGCCCGGGCCCAGCGCGCGGCCGTGCTCATCACCGCCCCGCTCGGCCTGTGCTTCCTGCCCGCCTTCCTCGTCCTCGGCATCACCCCGGTCGTCATCGGCCTGGCGACCAGAACGCTGACGCAATGGTGATCATGCGCCCGGCACGGACGCCCCAGCACCCAGGAATCGACCCGAAGGAGAAACCATGACCAGCACGCCCTCGACCCCGAGCACTCCCGCCGAACGTCTGTGTTGGCTGCGCGACGACGACGGGATGAGCACCGTCGAGTACGCCATCGGCACCATCGCCGCCGCCGCGTTCGCCGCCGTGCTGTACGCGGTGGTCAGCGGGGAGTCCATCGTCGGTGCGCTGACCACGCTCATCGAGCGCGCGTTGACCGCGACGTTCTGATGCCGGCCACAGCGATGACGCGCCGACATCGACGGTGGATCCGCCGCTGCCGGGGCCGGCCAGGTCGCCGCGCGGTCCCGCTCGGCGCGGACAGCGGCACCGACGACGGCACCGACCCGGGCGACCGGACCGCCGACCGGGACTCCGACCGGGGCGCGGTGACGGTGGAGGCGGCACTGGCGCTCTGCAGCCTGATCCTCTTCCTCGCGCTCGCCGTCGGTTCGGTCGCCGCGGTCGCGGCGACGATCCGCTGCCTCGACGCGGCCCGCGAGCTGGCCCGGCTCGCGGCCCGCGGCGAGCCGGACCGCGGCCGGGCGGTGGCCACCGACCTCGCCCCGACCGGCGCCCGCATCGAGCTGGCCCACGACGGCGACACGATCACCGCGACGGTGTCGGCGCCGCTCGTGCACCCGTTCCCGCTGCGGATGAGCGGGCGGGCCGTCGCCGCCGCCGAACCCGGGGTCGCCCCGCCATGACCGGCCGCTGCCCGTCCGACGCTGCCGCCCGGGACCGGGACGTCGATCAGGACGCCGGCATCGCCACCGTCTGGGCGGCCGCCGGAATAGCAGTGATCATGGGCGTGCTGACGTTCGGACTGCACCTGGGCGCCGCGGTCGCCGCTCGCCACCGCGCCGAAGCCGCCGCCGATCTGGCCGCGCTCGCGGCGGCCGGGATGGCGGTACACGGACAGCAGGTCGCCTGCGACCGGGCCGGCCGGATCGCCGCCGAGATGGGTGCCACCGTCGACGACTGCGCGCTCAGCGGCTGGGAAGCCCTGGTGGCGGTACGCGTGGAGCAGCCGTTTCCGCAGCTCAGCGGGCGTGCCGCGGTCGGGAGGGCGCGGGCGGGGCCGGACCAGGCCGGCACCCCGGCCGGGCACCCGGTGCGACAAGCGGTCGGCTCGGATGGCCGGACGGACAATCTCACGCCGCGGCGGGGTGAACGCCGTGTCGACCCGCTCGGCGGACGCTTCAGCGCAACAGTGACGCGCTCGTCGTTGCAGACGCACCAATCACCGACAGCCCTCTGGCCACGGGGCGGGAGGGGGCGCTTACTGGACACGTTCCGCACCGCCTCCCCGCACAGCGACACCGCGGGAGCGACGCGGAATGGCACACGCTCCCCAGAACTGCGGTTTGGGCCGGCGCGTCCCCGACGCCCCACCCCAAGTACCGGCCCCAACCGCGCCTCGGCCGTCGTCGGCCGGTCCAACCCCCGATGGGGCCGGCCGGCGGCGGCTATCCCGTGGAGCGGCCGGTGGCCGGCCGATCGAGCGCCGCGAGCACCACCTCCAGTGCGATCACCGCTCCCGCCTTGTCCAGCGGAACGTTGCCGTTGCCGCACTTGGGCGACTGCACGCACGACGGGCAGCCGGTCGAGCATTCGCAGTCCAGCACCGCCGATCGGGTCGCGGCCAACCAGGCCTCGAGAACGGCGTGCCCGCGCTCGGCGAACCCGGCCCCGCCGGGATGACCGTCGTGCACGAACACGGTCGGGCACCCGGTGTGCGGGTGCAGCGCGGTCGACATCCCGCCGATGTCCCAGCGGTCGCAGATCGCGAACAGCGGTAGCAGCCCGATCGCCGCATGCTCGGCGGCATGCAGCGCACCGGGAGTCCGCACCGGCGACACCCCGGCCGCCGACAGCACCTCCTGGTCGATGTCGTACCAGACCCCACGGGTGCACAGGGTCTGCTCGGGCAGGTCCAGCGGCACCGTTTCCAGCACGGTTCCGTCCGGTGCACGCCGCTGGTAGGCCACCACCTGCGAGGTCACCGTCACCTCGCCGAACGAGACCCGGACCTGGCCGTGATCACGATGTCGCAGCACCCGCTCCACCTCGACGTCGGCGCTGCTGCGGGCGTCGGTGCGCCAGTCCGGGTCGGCGGCGCGCACCATGGCGACCCCGGCGTCGAGATCCAACGACTCCACCAGGTAGCTCTCGCCGCGGTGCAGGTACACCGCCCCGGCATGCGCGGTGGCCGGCGCCGACGCGCCGTCGACGGTACCGAGCATGCGCCCGGTGCCCGACTCCACCAGGGCCACCTGACCGAGGCCCGAGCCGCGGATGTCCACCGAGCCGGCCGGGCGGTCCCGGGTCGAGGGCCAGTACCAACCGGTGGGCCGGCGCCGCAACACCCCGTCGGCGACCAGCTCCTCGAGCACCGCCGCGGCCGGCGCCCCGCCGAACACCTCGGCCACGTCGGCCTCGGACAGCGGGAGCTCGGCCGCCGCGCACACCAGCTGGGGGCCGAGCACGTAAGGATTGCCCGGATCGAGCACACACCCCTCCACCGGCGCCCCGAGCAACGCCTGCGGATGGTGCACGAGGTAGGTGTCCATCGGGTCGTCGCGGGCGACGAGCACCACCAGCGCCTCGTCGCGGGCCCGACCGGCCCGACCAGACTGCTGCCAGAACGACGCCCTGGTCCCCGGGAACCCGGCGACCACGACCGCGTCCAGGCCGGCGATGTCCACGCCCAGCTCCAACGCGTTCGTCGTCGCCACCCCGAGCAGCTCCCCGCTCTGCAGCGCCGACTCCAGAGCCCGCCGCTCCTCCGGCAGATAGCCACCGCGATAGGCCGCCACCCGCTGCACCAGGGCGGGGTCGACCTGGGCGAGGATGCGCTGCGCGCCCAGCGCGGTCAGCTCGGCGCCGCGGCGGGACCGGACGAACGCGAGCGTCCGGGCCCCCTCCAGCACCAGGTCGGCGAGCATCCGGGCGGCCTCGGCCCCGGCCGCGCGCCGCACCGGGGCGCCGTTCTCCCCGATCAGCTCGGGCAGCAGCGGCGGTTCCCACAGCGCGACCGTGCGGCCGGCGCCGGGCGAGCCGTCATCGGTCACCGCCAGCACCTCGCGCCCGGTCAACCGGGTGGCGAACGCGGCGGGCTCGGCGACCGTGGCCGAGGCCAGCACCAGCGTCGGGGACGAGCCGTAGCGCGCGCAGATCCGCAGCAGCCGGCGCACCAGCAGCGCCACGTGCGAGCCGAACACGCCGCGGTAGGTGTGGCACTCGTCGATCACCACGAATCGCAGCCGACGCAGGAACGGGGCCCACCGCCGGTGCCGCGGCAGCACCGAGCGGTGCAGCATGTCCGGGTTGCTGAACAGCCAGCGCCCGTGCCGGCAGGCCCAGTCGCGAGCGTCCAGCGGGGTGTCGCCGTCCAACGCCGCGGGCCGCACGTCGGGCAGGTCGAGGGCGGACAGCGCGCGCAGCTGGTCGGCGGCCAGCGCTTTGGTCGGCGACAGGTACAGCGCGGTCGCCCGCGGGTCCGCGGCGAAGCCGGCGAGCACCGGGAGCTGGTAGGCCAGCGATTTCCCGGAGGCGGTCCCGGTGGCCACCACCACGTCCCGGCCGGCATGGGCCAGCTCCGCGGCGGCGGCCTGATGGCTCCACGGGCCGCGGATGCCGTGTGCCTGCAGCGCCGCTCGCAGCGACGGCGGCGTCCAGTCGGGCCATTCGACACAACGCCCGCCCCGCGCCGGCAGCCGCACCGCGTGCCGCAGCGGCCCGCCGACGTCCTCGACCCCTTGGAGTGCGTCGACCAGCGAGCCGCCCAGCGCCGCCGCCGGCAGCGGGACCGACCCGGCCAGCACCCGGCGCAGCAGCACCTCTCCCCGGTCGCCGCCCACGGTCACCGAGGTTGGCACACCGGACCGACAATCAGCGCAGCGCCTTGACCGCCGCGGTCGCGATGTCGTCCAGGCCCTGGCGGGCAGCCTCCCAGCCGGGGCCGCGCGGCTCGGTGGTCAGCAGGACCACCAGGAACCGGTCGTCCGGGCCGACCGCCCCCGAGCTGTGCAGGTAGTACTGGCCGGAGTAGCAGCACATCCAACCCTGCTTGGCCACCGCGCCCGGCCCGTCGCCCCCGCGCACCGCGGGCGACAGCAGCCCGAAGGCCTGGTCGAAGCCGTCGTTGGCGGTGGCCGGCGCCGCATCCATCGCCGAGATCAGCAGGTCCCGGTCGGCGCCGGGCATCTCGTCGAGCAGGTAGCGCCAGATCCGGACGAAGTCGACGGCCGGCACCGCCATCTCGCCCCACTGGGTCGGGTTCTTCGGCCCGCTGCTGCCCGCCAGGCCCAGCTTGCGGCTGACCCGGGCGGCGGCGCCCTGGCCGTCGAACTTGGTCCAGAGGGCGTTCATCGCGTTGTCGTCGCTGGGTCCCAGCGCGCGCCGCAGCAGCGTGAGGTCGTTGTCGGAGAGCACCAGCCCGTCGGATCGCCTGCGGTCCATCAGGTCGACGGCCAGCACGACCTTGGCCAGCGACGCGGTGTAGACCGGCGCCGACCCGCGGTCACCCACCGCGGACTCATCGGTGATCCGGTCGTAGACGGCGACCGCGAGCTCGGTGTCGGCCGGGGTCGCCGCCTCGGCGGCCACGACCGCCGCTCGGGCCAGTCCGGTCCGCGCGGCCGGCGCGGGCGCAGGAGCCGCGAGGGGCGCCGAATCCGGCCCGTCGGTGGCCGCCGTGGTTGCATCGCTGCCGGCCAGCACGGCGCGCACCGGGCTGCGGGTCTCGAGCGCGATGATGATCGGCAGCGCGAACAGCAGCGTCAGCGTGCAGCCGACCAGCAGCCAGCGGGTCCACCGCCTACGCGTGCCTGTGGTCACGAGGGCGTCACGATACGCAGACCTGCCGACGGTCGATCACGCCGGGCCCCTGTGCGGTTCGTCACTGGATCGTTACCCATCGCCCTGCGGACCACCTCCACTGCCGAGTCACCTGCAGCACTCTCTTACACTGCACCCACCTGTGCTGCGCCGAACCAGTGGTGACGGCATTGATGAGACGCCAGGGGTGCCGTCTGAGTTCCCTGGCCCGGTAATTCATTGAACCAGGAGGACGGATGCTAACGCCCACCCTCGCCCAGGGCATCGAGCTCGGGGCGAACGACCGCATTCTTGTGGGTGTGGTCGCGGTGGTTGCCCTCGCCGCCCTGGCCATCGGCTTTGTTCTGCGCCGTGAGGTCCTCGCTGCTGACGAGGGCACCCCGAAGATGCAGGAGATCGGCCGCGCGGTCCAGGAAGGCGCCACGGCGTACCTCAACCGCCAATTCCGCACGCTCGGCGTGTTCGTCATTATCGTGTTCGTCCTGCTGTTCGCGCTGCCGGCGGAAGACCTCGGCGAACGCATCGGCCGATCCATCTTCTTCATCATCGGCGCGGCGTTCTCGGCCACCATCGGCAGCCTCGGAATGAGGCTCGCCACCGCCGCGAACATCCGCGTGGCCTCGGCGTCGCGGGAGCCCGGCGGGCGCGAGAAAGCCACCCGCATCGCGTTCCGCACCGGCGGCGTCGTCGGGATGTTCACCGTCGGCCTCGGCCTGTTCGGTGCGGCGGTGGTGGTGCTCGTCTACGCCGGCCAGGCCCCGAAGGTGCTGGAGGGCTTCGGCTTCGGCGCCGCCCTGCTGGCCATGTTCATGAGGGTCGGCGGCGGCATCTTCACCAAGGCCGCCGACGTGGGCGCCGACCTGGTCGGCAAGGTCGAGCAGGGCATCCCCGAGGACGACCCGCGCAACGCCGCGACCATCGCCGACAACGTGGGCGACAACGTCGGCGACTGCGCCGGGATGGCCGCGGACCTGTTCGAGTCCTACGCGGTCACGCTGGTCGCCGCGCTGATCCTCGGCACCGCCGCGTTCGGCCTGCAGGGGCTGCTGTTCCCGCTCATCGTGCCGGCCATCGGGGTGCTGACCGCCGTGATCGGCATCTACGTCACCCGCACCCGCGAGGGCGAGGGCAGCCTGAAGACGATCAACCGCAGCTTCTACATCTCGGCGTTGATCTCGGCGGTGCTCTGCGCGATCGCCGCCTACGTCTACCTGCCGGCGACCTTCGACGGCCTGACGAACCCGACCGACACCACCGTCGTGGCGGACATGGCGGGCACCGACCCGCGCAGCCTCGCCACCGCCGCGGTGATCATCGGGATCGTGCTGGCCGGCGCCATCCTCTGGCTCACCGGCTACTACACCGGCACCGAGGACAAGCCGGTGCAGGACGTCGGGCGCTCCTCGCTCACCGGAGCGGCCACGGTCATCCTGTCCGGCATCTCGGTCGGCTTCGAGTCCGCCGTCTACACCGCGCTGGTCATCTCAGCCGCCGTGTTCGGCGCGTTCGCGCTGGCCACCGGCTCGATCACGGTGTCGCTGTTCGCGGTGGCGCTGGCCGGCACCGGCCTGCTCACCACGGTCGGCGTGATCGTCGCGATGGACACCTTCGGCCCGGTCGCCGACAACGCGCAGGGCATCGCCGAGATGTCCGGCGACGTCGAGGGCCCGGGCGTGGAGATCCTCACCGAGCTCGACGCGGTCGGCAACACCACGAAGGCGATCACCAAGGGCATCGCGATCGCCACCGCGGTGCTCGCGGCGACCGCGCTGTTCGGCTCCTACCGGGACGCGATCAACACCGCGCTGGCCGACGCCGGGGTGGCCCTCGGCGACGCCGGCACCGCGTTCGCCAGCGAGGTGTTCGCCCCGAACACGCTGGTCGGCGTGATCATCGGCGCGTCGGTGGTGTTCATGTTCTCCGGACTGGCGATCAACGCGGTGACCCGCGCCGCGGGCGCCATCGTGTTCGAGGTGCGCCGCCAGTTCCGGGAGCACCCCGGGATCATGGACTACACCGAGAAGCCCGAGTACGGCCGCGTGGTGGACATCTGCACCCGCGACTCGCTGCGTGAGCTGGCCACTCCCGGTCTGCTGGCGATCTTCGCGCCGATCGGGGTCGGCTTCGGCCTCGGCGTCGGCCCGCTGGCCGGCTACCTGGCCGGCGCCATCGCCTGCGGCACCCTGATGGCCGTCTTCCTGGCCAACTCCGGTGGCGCGTGGGACAACGCGAAGAAGCTGGTCGAGGACGGCAACCACGGCGGCAAGGGCTCGGCCGCGCACGAGGCCACCATCATCGGTGACACCGTCGGCGACCCGTTCAAGGACACCGCCGGTCCGTCGATCAACCCGCTGATCAAGGTCATGAACCTGGTCTCGGTGCTGATCGCGCCGGCCATCGTGACGTTCTCGGTCGGCGAGTCGGCCTCGACGCCGCTGCGGCTGACCATCGCGATCATCGCCGTGGCGATCATCGTCGGGGCCGTCGTGGTGTCGAAGCGCCGGTCCACCACCATCGCCGACACCCCGGCGGAGAGCTCGGTCGGCTGACCGCGCGCCCCGCAGAGGTTTCGCACCGCACGTCGACGGCCGCCCACCCGCATCGCGGGTGGGCGGCCGTCGTCGTCCCGGCTCCCGCGGCAGTGGCCCGTCCGTGAACCTCCGATCACCCGGGTGCACGCCGCGCCCACAGCCGGGCAGGGCACACTCTGCACCAGCCCACCGTCCCCTCCGCACCAGGAGCAGGCGCATGCGTCCTACGGCAGGTACCGCCCTCCTCAGCACCGCGGTCGCCACCGTGCTGCTCGGCTCGGGGTGCTCGTCCGTCATCCCCAGCGCACCCACCGCGGAGCCCGCTGCGACCAGCAGCGCAGCCGCCGGCAGCGCTCCCGCCGACGCCGACGGCGTCGCGTGGATGGACAAGATCTGTGCGGCGATGCTGCCGGCCGTGAAGGTGAGGGCCGATGCCCCGGCGCTGGACGGCAGCGGCGACCCGCAGAGCCGGCTGGCGGGCCTGAGCCAGTACCTCGACAAAGCCAGCACCGCCGTCGACGGCGCGATCACCGAGATGGCCGCGGCCGGCCCGTCCCCGATCGAGGGCGGCGACCAGGCCGTGGCCGCGCTGACCACGACTCTCGGCTCGTTCCGCGACTCCGCCCGCGAGGCAAAGACCAAGATCGACGCGATCGACACCTCGAACCCGCAGGCGCTGGCCACCGACCTGCCGGCCGCGGTCGCCCCGCTCGCCGAGCTGGCGAGCACCCCGAACCCGGCGTCGCAGCTGGACAACAACCCGGAGCTCGAAGCGGCTGCGAAGGCGGCCCCGCAGTGCCAGCAGGTGCAGGGCCAGATCAACTGATGCCGGGGCGACCAGCCCGCGCGGGCGGGTCGCGACCCTCTGATCGAACGCGTGTTCTACGGTTACGCCTCGTGTCGCAGCTGTCGCTGTTCTCCGCCGACGCACGGCCTCCCCAGGCCGCTGACCTCGCCGGGCTGCTCTGCGGGCCCGGCCAGATCGCCCGCTTCGGGGCCGGCGACCAGGCCCGGCTCTCGATCGTGCTGCCCGACCCGGGCCGGGCCGCTGCGGTGCTCGCCGCCTGCGCGGCGATGGGGGTGGATCTCCAGGTGGTGCGCACAGAGAGCGGCGCGACGGCGCTGCGCTCGGCGTTTCGCTGCGACCTGGTCGAGCTCGCGACCCACTGGACCCGCGGCGCGGTCAAGGCGGTCCCGGCGGAATGGCAGCTGGACGGCCCGGCGTTACGGCTGTGGGCGCTGGCCGCCGGTCGCGCCGACGAGCGTGGTGGCTACCTGCTCGCGCTGGACACGCACGCCCCGCAGACGCACCTGCCGCTGATCGCGGCGATCACCCGGCTGGGCCTGCCACCGGCCAGGGTTCGGGGCGCTACGGCGCTGCGGATCAGGGGCGCCCGCCGGCTCGCCCGGCTCGTCGAGCTGATCGGCCCGGCCCCGCCCCGGGTCGCCGCGGCGGACTGGCCCCGCTACTGGGGGCGGCGCGCATCTTGACGATGTGGTTAGGCTCTCGCGGCACCCCCGGGCTGTGGCGTGAGCACGACCGACTGTGACGGAATGCGGGTCGGATGCGACACGACGGTTAAATGTGCGAACGTGAAGTTCCGTACGTGCCCCAGCCCCGGCACGCATACTCGGGTGAGTGGGGACGCGCAGACAGCCGCCGGATGACGGCCGTCGGATGATGGAGTAGCACCAGGTGGCAACCGGAACGACGAGCAGGACGCCCGAAACCGACGCCGGCCGCAGCAGCAGCAGCAAGGCGGGCGGCAGTCGGCGTACGAGCACGCCCACCCGCGCCGCGAGCGGCACCCCCGTTCGCCGGCTGGTGATCGTCGAGTCCGCCACCAAGGCGAAGAAGATCGCCCAGTACCTGGGCAAGGACTACGTGGTCGAAGCCTCGGTCGGGCACATCCGGGACCTGCCGCGCGGCGCCGCCGACGTGCCCGCCAAGTACAAGGGCGAGTCGTGGGCGCGGCTGGGCGTCGACGTGGACAACCAGTTCGCGCCGCTCTATATCGTGACCCCGGAGAAGCGGAGCAAGGTCGCCGAGCTCAAGGACGCGCTGAAGACGGTCGACGAGCTGCTGCTGGCGACGGACCACGACCGCGAGGGCGAGGCCATCGCCTGGCACCTGCTGGAGACGCTCAAGCCCAAGGTGCCGGTGCGCCGGATGGTGTTCCACGAGATCACCGAGCCGGCGATCAGGGCGGCCGTGCAGAACCTGCGCGAGCTCGATCACGACCTGGTGGACGCGCAGGAGACCCGGCGCATCCTCGACCGACTCTACGGCTACGAGGTCTCCCCGGTGCTGTGGAAGAAGGTCATGCCGAAGCTCTCGGCGGGCCGGGTGCAGTCGGTGGCCACGCGCATCATCGTGCAGCGCGAGCGCGAGCGGATGGCGTTCGTGTCCGCGTCGTACTGGGACATCGCCGCTCAGCTGGACGCGGGCGCCGACGCGACGCCGCGGCAGTTCGGCTCGCGGCTGGTCGCGATCGACGGCGACCGGGTGGCCACCGGGCGCGACTTCGGCTCCGACGGTCGCCTCAAGGGTTCGGCGCGGGCGCTGGACGAGCCGAGCGCGCGGCGGCTGGCCGAGGCGTTGCAGGGCCGGGACCTGACCGTCGAGTCGGTCGAATCCAAGCCCTACACGCGCAAGCCCTACGCGCCGTTCATGACCTCCACGCTGCAGCAGGAGGCCGGTCGCAAGCTGCGCTTCTCCGCCGACCGCACGATGCGCAGCGCGCAGCGGCTCTACGAGAACGGCTACATCACCTACCTGCGAACCGACTCCACCACGCTGTCGGAGTCGGCCATCAACGCAGCCAGGGCCCAGGCCCGCGAGCTCTACGGTGACGCCTACGTGCCGGCGCAGCCGCGGCAGTACACCCGCAAGGTCAAGAACGCCCAGGAGGCCCACGAGGCCATCCGACCGGCGGGCGAGACGTTCCGCACGCCGGGCCAGATCGCCCGCGAGGTCGACGGCGACGACTTCCGGCTCTACGAGCTGATCTGGCAGCGCACGGTGGCCTCCCAGATGGCCGACGCCCGCGGCACCACGGTCAGCGTCCGGATCGCCGGCACCGCGGCCACCGGAGAGGCGGTCACGTTCGCCTCGTCCGGTCGCACGATCACCTTCCCCGGGTTCCTCAAGGCCTACGTCGAGACCGTCGACGACCAGGCCGGCGGCGAGGCCGACGACGCCGAGTCGCGGCTGCCCGAGCTGACCAGGGGCCAGTCGCTGACCGCGGCGTCGCTGACCCCCGAGGGCCACTCGACGAACCCGCCCTCGCGCTTCACCGAGCCCAGCCTGATCAAGACGCTGGAGGACCTCGGCATCGGCCGGCCCTCCACCTACGCGTCGATCATCAAGACCATCCAGGACCGCGGCTACGTGTGGAAGAAGGGGCAGGCGCTGGTCCCGTCCTGGATCGCGTTCGCCGTGGTCGGGCTGCTGGAACACCACTTCGGCCGGCTGGTCGACTACGACTTCACCGCCGCCATGGAAGACGAGCTGGACTCGATCGCCGCCGGCACCCAGGGCCGCACCGCCTGGCTCGACGGCTTCTACTTCGGCGGCGCGCAGGGCACCGAGGGCTCGGTCGCCCGGGCCGGCGGGCTGAAGAAGCTGGTCGGCATCAACCTGGAGGAGATCGACGCCCGCGAGATCAACTCGGTGCCGGTGTTCGACGACATCGTGGTGCGGGTCGGCCGCTACGGGCCGTACCTGGAGCGGATGCGCGACGGGGTCTCGCAGCGGGCCAACCTGCCCGACGAGCTGCCGCCCGACGAGCTCACCCCCGAGGTCGCCGAGCAGCTGTTCTCGGTGCCGCAGGAGGGTCGCTCGCTGGGCGTCGACCCGGTGACCGGGCACGAGATCGTGGCGAAGGAGGGGCGCTACGGCCCCTACGTCACCGAGCTGCTGCCCGACCTCGAGGCGGCCGCGACCAACGGGTCCGCGAAGAACGGCGCCCGTACCAACGGGACAGCGGACAAGGCGGCCGGGAGCACGGCGGCCAAGAAGAAGGCGCCGACG
This sequence comes from uncultured Actinomycetota bacterium, assembly GCA_963730945.1. GTDB lineage: Bacteria > Actinomycetota > Actinomycetes > Mycobacteriales > Pseudonocardiaceae > Pseudonocardia. The sequence continues at coordinate 20,020 of CAVSTV010000018.1, read as the reverse complement.
AAGCCGAAGCCGCGGACCGGTTCGCTGCTCAAGGGCATGACGACCGAGAGCGTGTCCCTTGAGGAGGCGCTGCGGCTGCTGTCGCTGCCCCGGTTGGTCGGGACCGACCCGCAGAGCGGCGAGGAGATCACCGCGCAGAACGGTCGCTACGGGCCGTACCTGAAGCGGGGCACCGACTCGCGGTCGCTGACCGACGAGGAGCAGATGTTCACCGTCACCCTCGACGAGGCGCTGGCCATCTACGCGCAACCCAAGCAGCGCGGGCGCAACGCCGCGGCGGCCACTCCGCCGCTGCGCGAGCTCGGCGCCGACCCGACCAACAAGAAGCCGATGGTGATCAAGGACGGGCGGTTCGGCCCGTATGTCACCGACGGCGAGACGAACGCGTCGCTGCGCAAGGGCGACGAGGTCGAGTCGCTGACCGACGAGCGGGCGGCGGAGCTGCTGGCCGAACGCCGCGCCCGCGGTCCGGCCCCGAAACGCCGGGCCGCGCCCCGCAAGAAGGCCCCCGCGAAGTAGGGCGCGTCAGCGCTGCCCGGCTCCCTCCGCGCCCGCGCGATGGAACGAACGGCACTTTCGAACGCTAGGTTCGTGCGAAAGTGCCGCTCGTTCCATGCGAGCCCTGGCGAGCCTGGATCAGGGGACCAGCAGCGACTTCACGGCGGCTGCGACCCGGCCGCCATCAGCGCGACCGGCGGCGGCGGCGTTGGCCCGTTTCATGACCTGGCCCATCTGCCGGGGACCGGGGCGTTCACCCAGCTCGGCGGTGGTCTCGTCGACGGCGGTGCGCGCGATGACGGCCAGCTCGTCGTCGCTGAGCTGGGTCGGCAGGTAGCGGGCCAGCACCTCGCCCTCGGCGCGCTCCTGCGCGGCCAGCTCCTCGCGGCCGGCGGCGGCGAACGCCTCGGCCGACTCGGCCCGCTTCTTGGCCTCCTTGGCGATGACCTTTAGCACCTCGCCCTCATCGAGCTGGCGGGCCTCGGTCCCGGCGACCTCGGCGTTGCCGATCGCGGTCAGCGTCATCCGCAGCGTCGCCTTGACCAGCTCGTCGCGGGCCTTCATGGCCGCGGTGAGGTCGTGGCGGAGCTGCTCTTTCAGAGTGGTCACGGGCGTGCACGCTAGCGGGTCCGGGGGCCGACGTAGGGTGGAGTGGTGAACAGCTGGGCACGGTTCGCCATCGGCGCGACCACAACGGGGGCGGCCGCGATCGCCTACGCGGCGGGTTTCGAGCGCCGCCGCTGGACGCTGCGCGAGGCCACCCTGCCGGTACTGGCGCCGGGATCACGACCACTGCGCCTGCTGCACATCTCGGACCTGCACCTGACCCCCGGGCAGGACAGCAAGAAGCAGTGGGTGGCCCGGCTGGCCGACCTCGAACCCGACCTGGTGGTCAACACCGGCGACAACCTGGCGCACCCGCGCGCCGTCCCGGGTGTGGTCACGGCGCTGGACCCGCTGCTGTCGCGGCCGGGGGTGTTCGTCTTCGGCAGCAACGACTACTTCGGTCCGCGCCCGAAGAACCCGGCCCGCTACCTGGTCAAGTCCAAGCGCCGGATCCAGGGCGAGTCGTTGCCCTGGCGCGATCTGCGGGCGGCGATGACCGAGCGCGGCTGGTCCGACGTGACCCACGCCAAGGTCCGGCTGGACATCGACGGCCTCGGCGTCGCCGTGGCCGGCGTGGACGACGCGCACCTGGGCCTGGACCGCTACGACCGCATCGCCGGCCGCCAGATCGGCGAACCCGCGCTGCGGCTCGGCCTGACCCACTCGCCGGAACCGCACGTGCTGGACCGCTTCGCCGACGACGGCTACGACCTCGTCCTCGCCGGACACACGCACGGGGGCCAGCTGCGGATGCCGGGGGTGGGGGCGTTGGTCACCAACTGCGGCATCGACCGCTCCCGGGCCCGTGGGGTGTCGCGGTGGGGGGCGCGGATGTGGCTGCACGTCTCGGCCGGGTTGGGCACCTCGCCGTGGGCGCCGGTCAGGTTCGCGTGCCCGCCCGAAGCCAGCCTGCTGACGCTGGTGCCGCGGCCGGCCGGGGCGGGTGTGGCGGCGGGAACCCCCGCGTCGGTGGCGGTGGACGTCGGATAGAGTGGCCAACGGCCCTCGGGCCATCGGGGTGTGGCGCAGCTTGGTAGCGCGCTTCGTTCGGGACGAAGAGGTCGCAGGTTCAAATCCTGTCACCCCGACCACAGGGATCGCCTGCTCAAGCATCTGAAAGCAGGGTCGCCGGCCGGGCTTTCTTGATCTTTTGCAGCAGGGTGAGTGACTAACTGAGTGACTACGCTCACGGACGCCGACAGTCACAGGTGTTCTACCGGGAGCCCCAGCGCGCGATCGTCATCGGCAATGACGGTCGAAGATGTTCGTAGCGATTGCTACAAGCTTAGTTCAGTTTGACCCGGCAGCATCAGATCAGCCGGACGATCAACGCTCGGGGCCGCCTCGGTGTCGTGGACTGGCCGACCGACGAGTTTGATCGCGCTCTCCGAAGACACGGTCCATCACAGTCGCCCCGTCCTCGATCACAGGACGGAGCTGCTTGCGATAGACGGTCTCTGTGACTGCGGAGCCGCCGGTGTGGCCGATCAGACGGGCGATCTGCTCGATCGGCACCCCCTCGTCGGAAAGCAGCGAGACAAAGGAGTGGCGCAGCTCACGGGGTGTCCACTCGGCCGGGTTGAGTCCGGCGGCGGCAGCGATGCGGCGGAAGCCGCGCCGCACGTTGGCCGAGTCCAGTGGGGTGCCGACCTCGGAGGCGAACACCAGAGATCGTGCTCGACCCATCGCGACCCGGCCAGCGTGCGGTCGTGAGCTTGGCGGTGGCGCTGGTCACGGAGGGCCTCGACACAGCGCTGTGGCAGCGCCAATGTCCGCCGGGAGCGACTGGTTTTCGTGTCACCTCCGGCGCGCACAGAACGCCATACCATCGCATGCGGCAATACCGCGGGCTTGGCGCTCGGATCGCCGCGCAGGTCCAGGTGGCTCCAGGTCAGCGCCCGCAGCTCCTCCGTGCGAGCTCCCGTCAGCAGCGAGACCAGAACGTAGACCCCCATGGTCGAGCCGCGCGCTTGCTCCACGACGGCGTGCGCCTGAGCGGGTGTGAGCGCCTTCGACGGACGCCCCGGCTGTCCGACCGGCGTACCGCACAGCAGCACGACGTTGCGTTTGACCCTGTCACGGGCCTGAGCGCGGGTGATCGCCCGGCGCAGGATCGCCTTGAGGTCGGCCAGCGTGCGGGTGCTGACCCGGCTGGCCTCGGTGGCCAGCCATCGGTCGACATCCTCGGCGGAGAGGTCGACTAGCTTTCGCGCCCCGAGGGCGGGAATGACATGCTGGGTTGCGAGGCTGCGCTTGGCCGCGATCGTGTCCGGGCTGCGGCCGGTGAGGCCGTAGTCAAGCCAGTCGGTGACCGCCTGCGCGACGGTGTAGCCGCGCTCGGGATGCGCGAGACCGTCGTCATGGTCGCGGATCAGATCTTTCAGTCTCGTTCGGGCTTCGGTCTTGGTGCGCCCAGCAGCCTTACGGACGATTCGTTTCCCTGCCGGCGTGTAGCCCGTTGTGATCGTCGCTATCCATCGCTGGCGGGTGTCGTCCCAATGCAGGCCGCCATCGCCTCGGCTACGCCGGGCCGTCACCGTCTGCCTCGTGTTGCAGCAGGGCGATGTAGTCGGCGACGGCGGAGGCGGGGATGAGCCGAGTGCGGCCTTGGGTGACCGACTTCAGCCGGCCTGCTCGAATCTGCTCGTAGATCACCGAGCGGCTCAGAGACAGCAACCGCATGGCATCGGGAACTCGGTAGAGACGGTGCAACGCCGGAACGGTATCGACCGGTCCTCGCTCAGCCTGGGGCGCTTGCGCAGTCATCGCGACGCCTGTCGCCACTGAGACAGCCATTGGCCGCGGCGCGTTGCCGATGGCGCCTCGCCGACGCCGGAGTGGGACTGTAAGAACAACGGTGGTGCGCCACCGTTGTTCTTACAGTCCCCCCGCCGGGTACCCAGACATGAGCGCCGGCAACGAGAGCAAACGACGGGGAGCTGATGGACGCCAGCCACGAACGTGCCGCGATGGTGGACCGGCTGCACGCCCGTGGGATCGATGATCCGCGGGTGCTGGGCGCGATGGGTGAGATCCCGCGCGAGAGGTTTGCACCCGCCGCGCTGGCCGCCGACGCCTACGCCGACCATCCGCTCGACATCGGGTTGGGCCAGACGATGTCCGCACCCTGGATCGTCGCCTGTTGCGCCGCCGCGCTGAACATCACGCCAGACGCTTCCGTTCTGGAGGTCGGCACCGGCTCCGGCTACGGCGCCGCCGTGCTCGCCCGCTGTTGTCGCCGCGTGCTGACCGTGGAGCGGCACCCGCCGCTAGCCGAACGGGCCCGAGCCGCGCTGGCAGCGGTCGGCATCGACAACGTCGAGGTGCGTACCGGGGACGGCGCCGCGGGCGCGCCCGACCGGGCTCCGTTCGACGGCATCGTGGTCACCGCCATGGCCACCGCGGAGCCGCCGCCCGCGCTGCTGCGGCAGTTGGCCCCGGCCGCGGCCCTGGTGTGCCCGGTCGGTCACAGCAGGAAGGGTGTTCTCACCCGGTACCAGGCGGGACGGGTCGAACACCTGGCCGATGTTGCGTTCGTCCCGCTCGTCACCGGCGAAGACAGGCCTACGCGTCATTGATCCGTCCCCGTGCGGGGCAGGCGCCGCGACTCGACGTGGTCCCGCGCCGCAGGCGGGGCGGCAGCGGTCGATTCGGGCTCGACCGAAGTCCCGGGTTCCGCAGCTGACGTTGACGCTGGACACGGAATCTGTGGGTTGAACTGCGGGAACGCGGGGAGCCGCCCGGACAGGCGTGTGTCTAGGCGGTGAGGTTCATGCTGGTCAGGACGTTGCCGCCGGGCCGAGTTCGATGATCTTCTTGGGTGCGTCGATGTCGAGCTTGGTGAGGATGTCGCGCTGGGCGGTGGACAGCTCGGTGCGCTGCCGGAACGTGCCGGCCGGGCCCTCGAACGTGCCGACGTGCAGCTCCTGCAGGTCCTCGCGCAGCCGGCTCCAGGTGTCACCGGTGGTGGTCTCGACGATCCGGACCAGCAGCAGCGCGAGCCAGCAGAGGATGACGTGGGCGCGGATCCGCTCCTCGAGCCGGTGATAGACCGGCCGCAGTTCCAGGGTGGTCTTCATGTCCCGCCAGCCGCGTTCGACCTGCAGCAACTGCTTGTAGCCCAGTGCGATGTCCTCGGCGGACAGGTGCGGGTCCGAGCAGCGCAGCAGGTACTTCCCGTCCAGGTTCGCCTCGCTCGCGATCTTCTTTTTGTCGATACGGAGCAGCCCGCTGGGGGTGGTGCGCAGGAACCGGTTCAGCCCGGGCATGGTGGAGATCCGCCCGCGCAGCTCGGCCCGCTTGGTCACGCTGAGTGCGTCGGTGTCGGCGATGAGGGCGGTGAGCTTGCCGGTCATGACCTCGCGCAGCGCGGAGTCGCGTTCGGCCTGCTCGGGGTTGTAGCAGATCACGAACCGCTCATCTGCGGCGATCTTGACTTCCTTGACCTGCAGGTTGTCCTGAACATGTTGGTAGCGACCGTGACGCGACAGCGCGGCGGTGGCTTCCGCGGAGCCCGAGCGCAGCTTCTCGCCGATGATGTAGTGCCCGCCGCCGCGGCGCAGCTCGCGGCGGTTCTGCGTCGAGGAGAAGCCGCGGTCGGCGACCCACATCACCCGGGCCAGCGTCCAGTCCCGCATGTCCTCGCGCGCCTGGCGGATCAGCGCGGAGTCGGTGGTGTTGCCCGGCCAGCACCACACCCGCACCGGGATCCCGGCCCTCGTGACGGCCATCCCGATAACGACCTGGGGCAGGTCGTCACGGGAGTCCTTCGACTTGCCGTAGGTCCGGAACCCCACCCCGTCGACCCCCGTGTCCGGGTCGGTTGTGTCCGGGGCGCTGCCGGTGTCGCTGGGCGAGTCGGGGACCGGTTGGCCGTGGGTGTCACGGGGGACCGGGTCGTCGGGGTGGTCGGTCTCGAAGTAGGTGGAGGTGGTGTCGAAGAACAGCAGGTCCACCTCGTGATCGAGCAGGGTGGCGACCTGCCAGAACACCTCCCGCTCCAGATCACCGGCGATGTCGAGCAGCCAGTCCATCGCCCGATAGCAGGCATCGTCGCTGGTCTCGGGCAGGCCGTCGATGTGCGCACGTCGGGTGACCCATCCGGCGGCGGCCAGCTTCGAGCCTGGAGCCAGCGCCCGGTTCGCGACGAGTGCGAACAGCACCCGCTCCGTGCGCGGGTCGCGCTTGCGGCCGGCGAGCAGCCGCGCCATGACGGTGTCGATCCCCAGCCGGTGCCACAGCGCGTCGAGGACCAGGGTGCCCCCGACCGAGCGCGAGGAGGTGAACGCCAGCTCCGCCGGGCTGGTACTGGGCGAGGTGCGCAGGGCGGTGGCCGGGTCGAGCAGCCGGGTCAGCGACGCGACCAGGCGCTTGATGGCATCACGGTCGAGCTGGTCCTCGCGGCCGAAGCTGTGCAGCACCTTCGGCCGCGACGTCTTCGTGGCCGGGTCCCATTCGTTGTGGGTCAGCTGCAGGTACCGCACGGCCGTACCGTCCTTGTTTCGCCGTGTCGACACCCGTACATGCACGTGTCCAGACACTACACGACTTTGGGCAGCTCAACAGTTCGAACAACGATCGAACGTGTGTCCAGTACTTTCGCTGGCTTCGGACCTACCTCGACATCCTGAACTGGGACGATACCGCGGCGTGTGTCCAGATCAGCCCATCAGCTGCGGAACGCGGGGAAGTGTTGTCCGGGCGTGCTGGTGGCGCGCCACAATCACGCGAGACCGAGGTCCTGGCCCTGGTCAGCCGCGGACTCGCCAACGCCGAGATCGCCGCGGAGCTGTCCGTCAGCGAGACGACCGTGAAGACCCACGTCTCCGGAGTGCTCGCCAAGCTGGGGCTGCGCGACCGGGTACAAGCGGTCGTCTTCGCCTACCAGAACGGGCTCGCCCCGACTCCTCGTCCTGAACGCCAGTCGGACCGCGGCCCTCGGCGGCCGGTCTGCGGGCCACGAGCAGCGCGCCGCGCTTCGTCACCCGCAGCGGCACCGGGAGCGCGTGCGCGGCGGCGTCGGCGGCCTCGACCGGCGCCTGCCGGCCCAGCAGGTAGTCCCGGATCGCGGCGGGGCTCGGCAGGGTCACCAGGGGCGCGTCCCACGGGTGCACGGTGACGTCGGCGAACACCTGCGCGAGCAGTGCGGGGGCGTCCTCGGCGTCGAAGGTCGTCGCGGGTCGCCGCCAGAACCCGGCCAGCTCCGGGGAGTCGTCCCGCGCGATCGCCGAGACCAGCAGGTACCCGCCGGAGCGCAACACCCGGCGCGCCTCCAGCAGCGCGGGCAGCGGCGAGGGCAGGTGGTAGAGCACGTTGAGCGCGGTGACGGCGTCGAAGGCCCCGGTGCCGAACGGCAGCCGGGCCGCGTCGCCGCGCACGGCGGGCGGCGGATGGGTGCGCAGCAGGACGGGCGACGCGTCCAGCCCGACCAGGTGCGGCCCGGTCCGCGGCAGCGCGCGGCGCAGGACCCCGTCCGCGCAGCCCACGTCCAGCACGCGGCCGACGCCCGGCGCGCTCAGCAGCATCCGGGCCACGCGGTCGTACAGGCTGTCGGCCGCGTACGCGTCCGCCGTCCGCATGCCCAGCCGGTAGCGCCGCGGGTCCGCGTCGTAGTCGCAGGGCACGGCCGAGCCGGATGGGTCTGCCGCGGGCCGTCGAGGTCGTTGCATGTCGTCGTTTCCTACCGAACTCCTCGTGTTTGACCGTCCGGACCGAACTCACCGACCGCATGCTGATCTCGGCGAATGACACCTCGTCGGCCGAGCCGTAGGCCAAGCCTCGGGCGCGGTGAACCAGCGGTCCAGTCGAAGTCGGTGGTGTCGCTCGACCGACTGCCCGGTTCGCCGTCCTGGGCTGGTCAACCTGGCGACGGCGATCCTCTCTATCAAGATCACCTGAGACAGCTTCCCCAGCAGCTGTCGCACTTGAGGGCGTGATCGCGACGAGGGCGAGCGGCTGTCTACGCCCTGTGCGGATCTCGGCTCGACACCGGTGGGGACGCTGCCGACTCGGAACCGGCCTCGCCGCTGGCATGGACGACGGTCAGATCAGTTCAACAATGAGGCAAGCGCCCGGCGGGCCCGGACGACACGAGGATCGGTTGGCGCCGACCCTGGTGAAAGAGTCAGTAGGTGGGCCCGGACCCGGTCCTGGTCGCTACCCGAGGTCGCTCGGACGACCGCCAGCAACCGGCCGAGCCCGGCCTCCACGTCGCCGCTCGCAACTTCGCAGTCGGCGAGGAAACACTGCCTGGTGATGTTCCTGGGGTTGCCGGTGAGCCTTTGCACAACCGGCTTGTGGTCGACGACGCCGCCCGACGAGATTGGACGTTGTGCGCGGCCCGACGAGGTCGCTGGCCGCGGCGGCGCGTGCGAGCCGCTTGTCAGCGCCGGCGGGTCATCCCCGCCGCGGCGACCAGCGCGATTACGCCCGGGCCCGCTGGCATCAACGAGAGCAGGAAGTGCCTGACTCGCTGCGACTGCACCGATTCGTCGGTCTCCCCGGGCTCACCAGGCTCTCTCCAGGGTGAGCCTCTGCCTGCCGGATAAGGCCGCGGCGACTACGCGGCTTTCGTCGCGCGCTCGCCGTGGCCAGGATCGCTCACAGGGACGTCGTAGATCCCGGCCTGGGACCTCGAATGGTCGGACGGGACAGATGGGGTGTCGCACGTCATCCTTCGACGTACACATCGAGAACCGGTGCAGTAGTAGCCACACGCCCGGTGTTGTCACGGCGACGTTGTCCAGCCGTTCAGGCCTGGCCGCCACTTACCGGACTCTCCGTGATGTCGATCCAGTTCCCCCATCGAATGGACCGGGCGGGTGGGCTCGTGGCGGATCGGCGCGATCACCGCAGCAGCACTCGTCCTGCTCCACCACCAACACGGACGCACAACCTGATCAGTTCAGAACATCGATCGCTACTGGGAAAGGCTGTGTGCCAGTTTCAGCGTCATGGGCCTCCTGGGTTGAATCATCTCGCTCCGCTCGGGATCCTGGCATCCGGCCCCGTGGGGCTGTGCTGCCCGCATGCCGACACGGGCTGGTCAAGCCCTACTTGTAGGCGATCGCTGCCGATGCGGGCCCGGCCAGGGGAACGACCTCCACTGAGCGGAAGCCGACCTGCTCGCACCACCTGCGATAGTCGTCGCCGGTGAAGTCGAAGGCGTCGCCGAACTCGATGAGCATGTTCAGCGACATCATCAGCCCGAAGACGTTCTCCCGACGGTCGTCGTCGATGATGTTCTCAACGGCGACCAGCGCGCCGCCCGGCGGCAGGGCCCGGTACGCCGCGCGGATGAGGTGCAGCTTCCGATCGAGGTTCCAGTCGTGCAGGATCATGCCCATCACGACGACGTCCGCCTCGGGCAGCGGGTCGACGAGGAAGTCGCCGGACGCGGTGGCCACCCGGTCCTCGACGCTGGCGGCCGCGATGGCCCGGCGGGCGATGGGCTCCACCGCCGGTAGGTCGAAGCTGGTGCACCGCAGGTGCGGATGGTGCTGCGCCAGGATGATCGAGAGCTGCCCGGTGGCGCCGCCGACGTCGCAGACGGTCTCGTAACGGGACAGATCGAGCTTCTCAGCCAACGCGTGGAAGTTGCCGGCTGAGATGCCCGACATGGCGTGCATGAATTGTTCGAGGCGGGCGGGGTCGGCGTAGAGCTCCTCGAACATCGGCCGCCCGGTGTGTTTGATCTCGTTCTGCGGGCGGCCGGTCTGCAGCGCCTCTGTCAGGTTCCCCCAGAAGCCGTACAGCCGGGCGTTGCTCATCTCCAGAAAGCCGCCGATGTACCGCGGGCTCGTTGCGTCGAGGAACGTTGCGGTCGCGGTGGTGTTCCGGTACCGCGCAGCCTCTCCCGAGCCGTCGCGCTCGAGCAGGCGCAGCGCGACGAGGCCGTCGAGGAAGTCGACCACGGCCCGGGAACGCAGGTGCAGCGTGCCGGCCAGCTCGTCGGCAGTGCTGGCACCGGTGCCCAGGGCGGTGAACAGGCCGAGCTCGACCGCGGTCAGCAGCGTCTTGGACGGCCAGAATCCCATCCCAACCTGCATGATCAGTGACGGGTCGGGGACGTCGACCGGCCGGTGCTCGGTCACCGACCCGTCGGCCACGTCAGTCATTGGTTCCTCCCTGCTGCCGAACATGCCCGTTGGTCGTCTGATCGCTGCCACGGAGCTGCCAGCGACGGTAGGAGCCGGGAGCGCGGGCGGTTTTCATGGGGAGGTTGCCGCCCGGCATCGGTCCAGGCGCGATCGGGTAGATGACCAGCTTGGCGGCGTCTGCGCCGGCGATGACGACCTTCATCACTGACCCGCCCCTCGGCACCACCGCGCAGGAACTGGCCGGAGCTGGCCGGCGGTGGCCAGCGGCTGCCCGTCCAGCAACACCAGCCACGCCCCGCAGGCGCAGCGGGCATAGGCCACCGTGCCCGCAGACGTCTGGTGCGTGGACCGCAGCCGCCAACCCGCTGGCGTGCGGTGGTCGCAGGCAACGGCGTCGACAGGACGAGCCCCCGGTGGTCCGGCTCCGGGATGCGTGGAGGTGCTCATGTCGGTGTCCTTCCGGATGGTGGGGGGTCAGACCAGGGCGGGGCGGCGCAGGGCCACCGCGACGAGGCGCTTGGGCTGTGCGGGGTCCGCGACGCAGGGCAGGACCATGACCTCGTCGGCGCCGGCGGCCGCAAAGCCCGCCAGCCGCTCGTGCACCTGCGCCTCGGAGGTGGCCGCGGTTCCGACGATGTAGCCGGCGATGTCGCGGCCGAGCCAGGCGTAGTAGCCGCCGACGGCCTGCTCCACCAGGTGCGGCGCGTCGTCACCGAGCGCGGCGTAGAAGCTGGCCATGGTCGCGGGAGTGCCGGGGCGGCCGGCCGCGGTCCAGCAGTCACGCACGACCTCGATGCCGGCGGCGAAGTCGGCCGGGGTGCCGACCATCATCGTCCAGCCGTCGCCGTGCCGGGCGGCGCGCGGGCCGGCGTGCCGGGCGTCGCCGCCCAGCAGCACCCGGGGCCCGCCGGGACGGGCGGGTGCCGGGCCGATGTCGGTGCCCTGCCAGGTCCGGCGCAGCTCGCCGAGCTGGGCGTCGAGCATCCGGCCCCGCTCGCGGGTCGGCAGCCCGCAGGCGACGAAGTCGTCGTCGCGGGCGCCCAGGGCGAGGCCGAGGGTCAGCCGCCCGCCGCTGGCCCGGTCCAGGCTCGCGGCCTGCTTGGCCAGCATCCCGGTGTTGCGCAGCGGGGCGATCACCACGTTGGTCACCAGCTCGATCCGCTCGGTGACCGCGGCGGCCATCGCGAGGGCCAGCAGCGGCTCGTAGCTGTCGTAAACCACGCGGTCGATCACCCCGAGGGAGTCGAAACCGAGCTCCTCGGCGCGCTGCGCCCAGCCGACCAGCCGGCGGCCCTCGGTGCCGGGGATGACGTTGGGCAGGCCGAGGCCGATCCTCACCACGTGCTCCTGTCGTCGTGGGTGTTGCGGTGACGACCATGGCGGCGCGCCGGCGCCGTTCCCATCCCGCGAGACGCCGGTCCCGGCAGCGGTGACCCCCTACAGCCGGGGGGTTGTCCGCGCGGTGACCTGGCCCCACCATCGACACGGGCACACCGGTCGGTGCGGCCCGCGACCCGGACGAGGACGGCCCCGATGGCGGTCACCGCGAGTACGGAACGCCAGGTGCAGGCGCTCATCGCGAGCTGCGCCGCGCCGGGCGACAGCACCGAGCTGTTCGACTCCGTCTCCCGCCGGCTGCGCCGGATGGTGCCCTTCGACGGGGCGGCCTGGTTCGCCACCGACCCGGTGACGACGTTGGCGACCTGCCCGGTGCGCATCGAGAACGTCGAGGCCGGGCACTGCGAGTCCTACTGGGACCGCGAGTTCCTGGTCGAGGACTCGCTGTTGTTCCGCGACCTGGCCCGCGGTTCCCGGGGCGCGGGTACACTGTTCGCTGCCACGGACGGCCATCCCGCCCGCAGCGCCCGCTACCGGGAGTTCCTCGCCCCGCAGGGCTACGGCGACGAGCTACGCGCGGTGTTCCGGCTCGGTAACGGCATCTGGGGCGTGCTCGACGTGTTCCGCGAGCGCGGCCGTGAGCCCTTCTCCGAACGAGAGGTCGACCTCGTCGCGGGCATCGGCCCGGCGGTGGCGGCCGCCCTGCGGGCCCGGGCGCTCACCGAGCCGACTCCGGGTGCGGCGCACGACATCGACGGGCCCGGCACCGCGCTGTTCGACGCCGCCGGGACCCTGTGCTCGTTCGATGAGCAGGCGGACCACTGGTTCACCGAGCTGGCCGGCCCCGGCTGGGACGGCGACGAGCTGCCCCCGCAGCTCGCCATCGTCACCGCCGTCCTGGCCCGGGCCCACGCGGTGGCCGCGGGGCGCGACCGCGGGCCCACGTCGGCCCGGCTGCGCTCGACGTCCGGGCGCTGGCTCGCGATGCACGCGTCGTGCCTGCGCACCCCCGGCGGCGAGCCCGGTCCCGTGGCGGTGGTCGTCGAACCGGCGAAGTCGGCGCAGATCGCGCCGATCATCGTCGAGGCGTACCGCCTGACGTCCCGTGAGCAGCAGATCACCCAGGCGGTGGCCCGAGGGTTGTCGAACCCGGAGATCGCCGCGGGCCTGCACCTGTCCACGCACACCGTGCGCGATCACCTCAAGGCGGTCTTCGGCAAGGTCGGTGTCGGCAGCCGGGGCGAGCTGGTGGCCAAGCTGTTCGCCGAGCATTACCGGCCGTCCCTGCACGCGGCCGGGGCGCCGGTCACGCACGTGCAGTACTGATCCGCGCTATCGGTGACGCCGGCGGGCCAGCTCGAACGACGCCACATCACCCAGGGCGATTCATTCACGATGGAATCGATCGATCAGGGAGGCGCCCAGCTCTACTCCGGCAGCATCGCCACGCCTACGCCGCAGGCCTTCAACATGGCCTCCCCACCGCCAGAGCTACACGGCTCCGGAGTCGACACCCACCACCGGCCCGAAAGCCAGAGGGTGGGGTGCCGTGCACTGCAGACCGGCCCAGATCCGCCAGGTTTCGAGCCGGCTTCGCGATTACGGAGCTTCCACCACTGGGTCACTCACGTTGCACCTTCTGATCTTGCTCGGCGAGCCCGCACCGTCTGGCAGTACCAGCACGTCCCGCCTTTGTCGGGGCCGCTTGCCACCCCACCCGGACGTTCCCCCGGCCGGGCTGCCCCCAGCTTCGTCAGGCCGCTGCGACGACCCAACGGAGATGGTCTCTCACCACCCCTCGATCCACACCGCGCCTCGTGGCGCACAGCTCGGCCGCGAAGAAAGCCGACGCCGCCTTCAAACGTCATTGGCCCGCCGTAGCTCGGCGTTCTGCCGTCGCAACCGGCGCAACTCGGCCGACTCCTTGCTGGTGGTACCCGGGCGATGGCCGCTGTCGGTCTCCGCCTGGCGCACCCACTTGCGCACCGTCTCCGCGGTACCGACCCCAGCTTCTGGGCGACCGCGGTGATCGCGGCCCACTGCGAGTCGTAGTTGGGGGTCACTTCGACGACCATCCGGACCGCCCGCTCACGAAGCTCCGGCGGGTACTGCTGCGACCGACGTGTCATGACTCCATCTCCTCAGAAGATCGAGTCTCCGGACACGCCGGGGGGAATCACATCGCTCCGTCAACACCCGCCCGCGGGCCACACTCCCCGACGCTCCGGCGCGCCCGTTCGGCCACTGCGCCACGTCGACACGTCTTCCTGCGTCGCCTCTACCTCCTGGTCGTCGAGCACGGCACTCGCCGCGTGTACCTCGCCGGGATCACCGCCCGGCATCCCGGTGCGAGCGCCGCGAGCTAGCGCGATCGCGGAACCCACAAGAGAATTCAGGCAGCCATAACCGCTTTCAAGGCGAGGCATCTGCGGTGGGCCTGCCCGATTCGCGCGTCTGCGATCAACGACCTGCCGGGTCGCCCCGGGCCCCGAAATCAACATCGCGGCAGGACCCAGATGTCGAAGCCTCGTCAGACCTGCCAGCCGCGTTGCACGCCGCCCGGAACGGCGACGAACGCGGCTTCGCCCACCTTCGCCGGGACCTGCAACCCCGCCTCATCAGATATGCCGGTGTGCTGGTCGGCCGCGACGACGCGACGACGTGACCGCCGAAGCGTGGCTGCAGATCGCCCGTGACCTGCGCAATTTCGCCGGAAGCCTCGACGACTTCCGTGGCTGGGCGTCGACGATCGTGCGCAACCGCGCCCTCGACCTCCTGCGAGCCGGGGCTCGACGCCCCAGCCCATCGAGCGGCCCCAAGGAACTCCCCCAGCAGCCCGCGGTTCAGGACACCGCGTCCGCGGCCTTGGAGACGCTGTCGACAGATGCGGCCGTCCGACTGATTTCGACACTGACACGAACCGAGGCCGAGGCGGTTCTGCTGCGCGCGGTCGTCGGGCTGGATATCGCCACCGCGGCCACAGTGCTGGGCAAGCGCCCCGGAGCCGTGCGGGTTGCCGCCCATCGGGGCCTCAGACGGCTGACCCCCCACATCCACTACCTGCCGCAGGAGGGCCGGTGGACTGTTGAGTGATCAGACCCGTTGCGACGGCTACGGAGGGTCAAACGCGCCCGCCCCGACTCCCGTCCGACTGACGCGCTTCACCACCGACCACCTCCTTGAGGGAGGCGGCGGTCCACAGCCTCTCCGGAAACGTCTTGCCGCTGCCGCCGCGCCCGCACAGACTGAGGAGCTGAGGGGCGAGCAAACGGCGCCTGGCGTTCACCCTGTCGGCCCGGTCTGGGCCGTTTCCCGACGCAGCCACATACAGCACCTCGACGCGCACCCAAGCGCTGTCCCGGATCGTGGCTACCAAAGCGATCGCCGCAGTCGCCCTGATCGTCGGGGCCGGTGGCGTGGCGGTCGCAGCAACCTCCACGTCGTTGCGAGAAGGACCGTCGAACATGTCGACCCATCAGCAATCCGATCAGGACGCCTCCAGCTCGCGGAGCGCCGTCATCTTCGATCGGGCGCACAACACGCCGCCGCAGCCCGGCACCGACCTAGCACAAGAACCATCGTCGCAACCGGCTGGTTCGCGAAGCCACAACGCGACCGAATCTTGCCGAGGTGAACTCGGCAAGAACAATGACGAACCGACCGAATCGGACGAGATTCCGAGCTTGCCCGCCCCGGCAGCGCCCTCAGAACAATGCATCAGGTCGGAGGCCGGAACAGTACCGGAACAGAGCACGCCGGCCGCGCGACCCACCGTTGAGCCGGGCAACGTTGAGCGCACCCGAACCGACTAACAAAATAAGTCGACCGCGGAAACGCCCTCCATACAGAGAAAAGTGGAGAAGAAGAACGGCAACAACACAGGACAATCGAACAAAGACCTTACCGGTCACAGCAATCATCACGGCAACTCCCGCAGCGAAACAGCCAAGGAGCACGAGAAGGCGGGACAGGAATAGCAGTCAGATCATGGTGCAAAATCCTCCGAATCGTCCCCCGCCGCGCAGCTTTCCGCTGTCCTGGGACTGCACGCAGCTACGTCCTGGCATCAGGCATGTCGCACTCACTGGCGATATAGACATCCTGACGGCACCGTTGCTACGAGCTGCCTTGCAGCGACCGGAGAACGCCCTGGCCACCCACCTCGTGATCAACCTCTCGAACGTGAACTTTCTCGCCGCCGCCGGCGTGAACGTCATCATCGACGTGGCCACACATCGACACATCAACAACACCCACCTGGTCGTCACCGTCAACAATGCGACCGTAGCGCGGGTCATCGACTTGACCGGCACTGCCGAATTCCTCACCATGCACACCGATCTCGATCGGTGCCTCGAGTTCATCAACCTAGCCTGAGCCTGGATCCGGCGTTGATCTTCGATGGTAAGCATGTTGATCTCGTTGTGGGCCCTGTGGGGGTGTGCGTGGATGAGCTGCCGCTCTGCCGGCGCTACCACTGCTGATCTCCAGTCGACCCGGGATGGATGGTGGTCAGGCGGGTGCGACGAGGGGCCTTGGCCGCAGCCTGACCACCGGCCCGCGGGCCCTACCAAGAACAGCGGAGAAGCCAAGACACACCGGCAACACAACCACGCCCGAACCCGACTATGACCCTGAGAAGATCAACTACCTCGCGCCCACGAATTCAGCGGTGCATCCGGGTTCAGTGATCCTTTACCAACGTGGCTGACAGGCTCGCAGGTGTGCGGCGCGGTCACCGTTCGGCGGGTAGCTCCAGTCGGTAGCCGTGCCCCCGCAACGTCGTGATCACCGGCATGTTCCTGAGCTGGGGTTGGCGGGCGCCATTCCTGCTCAGCCTGCTGCTGGTCGGCGTCGGCCTCTACATCCGGCTGAAGATCCTCGAGACCCCCATGTTCGCCAGGGTCGTCGCGCAGAAGCTTGTCGCGCACCCCGGTATGGGAAGTGATCCGGCACCACCCCAAGGCCATCATCCTGTCCGCGCTGCTGCGGATGTCCGAGCAGATGCCCTCCTACATCGTGACCGCGTTCGTGCTGTCTTACCTCACAGATTCCGAGCACGCCTACACCCGCAACTTCGTACTCATCGGCACGCTGGTCGCCGCCGCCGTCGAGTTCGTGCTGGTTCCCTACTTCGGGCACCTGTCGGACTCGGTCGGGCGCAAGAAGCTCTACATGGTCGGCGCGGCGATCATGGGAGTGTGGGGCTTCGCGTACTTCGCGCTGCTCGACAGCGGCATCGGGTGGCTCGTGTTCGTGGCGCTCTGCCTCGGCCTTGCCACACGCCATGCAGTACGGCCCGCAGGCCTCGCTGATCGCCGAGAGCTTCCCGACCCGGCTGCGCTACGGCGGGGCCGGCCTCGGCTACCAGCTCGCGTCGATCATCGCCGGCGGCCCGGCGGGCGTGGTCGCGACGTACCTCATCCAGTTCGGCACGGGATATGCCGTGTCTGTTCACATCGCGGTGTCCGCGGTGATCACGCTGGCCGCCTGCGCCGCCCTCACCGACCACTCCCGCTCGGACATCGCCGACGACGCGACCTACAGCGGCACCGGGACGTAGCGGGAGGGCGCGACGACCCCGCGCTCGACTGAGTTGACTCGCCCGCCCGCTTCAGGTCACAGGTCAGGTCGATCGCGTAGCCCGCGTTCGCGCCGTAGGAGATGCCGTCGCGAAGACGCCGAGACCGATCGTGAACGGCCCAGAGGTCGGCTTGACCGCGGTGCCCTCGGCCCGGTCTGCGTTGAGCCCACTGCTTGTTCAATGCGATTGATGATCAATCCGGAGGCAGGCGCTCCACACCACCACAAAGCGCTTCATACCTTCGCCGTACCCTGCGGTGTTCGCCATGTCCGGCAATGTGCATACGCAAGTATCGGGGCCATCGATGGTCACATGAATTGGCAACGCTTTCATCGTTGACTCCGCCGTGCGGCGTGAGACAATTATGAGCTTGTGACACCACCCCGGAGGTGGCCCCAGTCGGGGACGAGCACCGAAGTGAGTAGGCGCAAATAATGTTGCACGAGATGTTGCAAGACTCCCGAAGTTCGGCTGCGAGTCTGCGGCAATCACAGATCGAGGCGCAACGGGCGGTCAATGCCCTGCACGGAGTGCAAGCTGAGGAAGACGAGATGGACGACATCTGGTCTGAGGTTGACCCCGAGGAGTCATGCCGACCGGATGTCAAATCATTCCGCCCGATCGACTCCGATGCCCGTGCGACGAAGGCCTCCTGGGAGACAACAGATACGCCACGCAAAGGTCAGCAATGAGCCCGGCCGCTCGGCTGCGCGATCTGGTCGTGCTCAAGGAGCAGATCGGCGAGTTGGCTTGCGATATAGCCGAACACAGGGGCGATCCTGTCGTCGATTTTCAGCAAGGTGCCATGGTCGCACTGCGTTGGGTGACCCGGGGCGGTCCGGCACCCTTGACCGGTTGCTTCGACGACGCCCCGATCTCCGTCCAGGCGATCGTACGCGAGCTGGCTGCTGCTGAGGCAGTGATTTGTGGTCGACAGTCTCGGCATCGAACGTACTGCACGGGAACCGAGCATGCTCTGATGTGGGCCCAATTCGCCACGGCTTCACCACCGCTTCGACAATTGCTCTCGAAGCACAACTATTGACTATCGACCGTTTCGGCACAACGATAGTCGACGGGTTATAACGCTGCGGACGAGCCGACGTGACATGTTCTGGATCATGGCGATGTGGACTATGGCCTCGTGGTGTTCGGGCAGCGTCCCGCAGTCGCGGACGCAGCGGCGGCGTTTGCTGACCCACGCCAACGTTCGCTCGACGACCTAACGGCGGGCAGGACGTGGAACCCAGCGACCGCCCGGGCGCAACGCCAGCACGGTCGACTCGGAATCGGCGGACAGTCCGCCGAGTAGGTCGTCGGTCCCCCGCCAAGTCGGAGCGCAGCGAGGCATTGACCAGGCGGGCGTTGACCTGAGCCTGTCGGGTGGCACTCTGCTGGCGCTGGGCCAGCCGGCCTCGCCGCGTGGATCGTGGACAAGCTGCAGGCGTGGAGCGATTGCGGCGGCCAACCCGAGAACGTCTTCACCCGCGACGAGATCCTCGGCCTGCTCAGCGTCTACTGGCTGACCGGCACCGCGGCTTCCGCGGCTCGGTTGTTACTGGGAGAGCTCCCCCGACCCCGCGGAGCACAGCACCCAGAACGCCTCACCCATCCGATCCACTGCCGATGGGGGGCTCGGTCTTCCCCGCCGACATGCTGCGCCCCTACCGACGATGGGCCGCCTGGCCGCTACCGCGACATCTGACACTGGGCCGAGCTGGACCACGGCCACTTTGCCCGCGGCGGAGGTCCCGGACCTGTTCACCGCGCAGCTCCGCGAGTTCTTCGCCCATGTGCGGCGAACGAGCGCAGCGAGGCAGTGCGGTCGGCGGACCGAGGGTCGGGCGCGCGCCCGGATGTGGGCGCAGCACGAACGTCCACAGCTTCACCACGATCCGGCGATCACCGCGGAACTCTCCGAAGTCGACCTTCGCCTCCACCCTGGCGGGTGGGTCTGCGGGACCGACACCTGCCGGTGGTCGAGCCCGACCTCAGATTATCAACTCGGCGACCATGGTCCGCACGCTCGGCTCGGCCACCCGCGCTCCCTGCTCCTCGATCAACCGTTGCCACACCCGCCGGGCGGTATGACGCTGCTTGCGCGGCGCGTCCACATCGGCCAGCAGCCAGCCGCGGACCGTGGCCTCATGCGGACCCAGCGCGGGCGAGACCCGCACCGGCACCTTCGGCACCGGGGGCACCGCGTCCGCCAGCGCCTGGCGAGCCGTGCGCCGGTGCACTCGGTGCCGCACTGCCAGCGGGCGGACCGACAGACCCTTCATCGCGCTGGTCACGTCGGATACCTTCGAACTGCTCCACTCTCGACTTCTCCTTCAGTGCCTTACCTTCCATGATCGCCTTAGCAGACGTCACGGACAGTAGGTGCTGGTAGGTCGAGGATGGGGCCACTACAAGCCATCACTTGGGCTCCAAGTGGGGCTAACTCAGGCTGGCGCCTTCAAGATGATCTTATTGCTTGGAAGGTGCGCCGTTGCTGTCGGGTGGCCGGGCCGCCGCGGGCGATACGGCGAGTGATGGTGTTGATCGCCGCACAGCGGATCATGGCCTCGGACATGGCCGGGTCGCGTTCGTAGTCGCGGGCCAGGCGGCGGTGTGCGGTCAGCCAGGCGAGGATCCATTCGACCGCCCAGCGGCGTGATGACAGCGAATCCGCGCTGGTCGGCGGGCTTGCGCACGATGTGAATGGTGGTGCACAGGATGTGGGTGGCCCAGTCGAGCAATCGGCCGGCGAACCCGCCGTCGGCGAACACGAACCGCACCCTCGTGCGCAGGTAGGTGTCCAGCAAGGACCGGTTTGGCACCATCGCGGTCCTGCACCGACGCCGACAGCACCACCACGACCAGCAACAGACCCAGGGCGTCGGTCACGATGAAC
>CAVSTV010000017.1:0-9219 GCA_963730945.1 uncultured Actinomycetota bacterium | reverse complement strand
GTCCGCCTGGTCGGTGATGGTGAACCGGAGGTAGGGCTCGGTGAGGAAGAAGTCGAACCAGATTGCGCTCGACACGGCGGCGGCTAGCCCGGCCGCCCGGATGCCGGTCGAGGCGGCGGCCACGATCAGCAGGACCAGCCCGAGGGCGGCGTTGGTGTTGGCGATGCTGTCTCGGAACAGCGTCAGTACCGCGCAGATCAGCAGGGGGAGTCCGACCGCGGCCGCGATGACCGCGTTCCGGTGTGTCTGCACGTGCGACGTCATGGCCCAACCTCCGTCGATAAGTGCTCATCGCGTTCGTAAGGATCTTGATTTCGTCACTGCGTCCAGATGCAGAGCGGGTCGTCGGTGTGCACCGACGATGAAGCGGAACAGTGCCGACACCGCGGTGAACGATGCGATCGTCATGCCGGCCAGAGCCTTTTCGGCGGCGGTCGGCAGTGTTGGCACCGCGGCGCCGAGGACGGCGGCCGATGCGAGACCGATGGCCACGGCTGTAGCTGTGCGGTGCAACAAGGCATCTGCTGTACGTCCCCCGCACGGACATCGAAGTCGGCCACCCCACGTTCGTCAGGTTTCGAACCGGTAGCCCATGCCGGCCTCGGTGATCAGGTGTTCCGGGTGCGCCGGGTCGCGCTCCAGCTTGCGGCGCAGTTGGGCCAGGTAGACCCGCAGGTAGCTGGTGTCCTTGCGCTCGGCTGCCCCCCACACCTGCGCCAGCAGTTGCCGCCGGCTGACCAGCCGGCCGCGGTGGCGCACCAGTAGCTCGAGGATGGTCCACTCGGTGGGGGTCAGGTGCACGTCCTCGCCGGCCCGCCGCACGAGCCGGGCCCCGAGGTCGATGGTCAGCTCCCCGGCCTCGACCGGAACGTCGTCGCCGCCGGTGGCGCCCGCGGCGCGGCGGACGGCGGCCCGCAGCCGGGCCATCAGCTCGTCGACGCCGAACGGCTTGGTCACGTAGTCGTCGGCGCCCTTGTCCAGGGCGAGCACCTTGTCGCTCGAGTCGGTGCGGGCGGAGAGCACGATGATCGGGGTCGGGGTGAAGCCGCGCAGTTCGGTGATCACGTCGGTGCCGTCGAGGTCGGGCAGGCCGAGGTCGAGCACGATGACGTCGGGGTGGCGGTCGGCGGCGGCGCGCAGGCCGGTGCGGCCGTCGGCGGCGGTGACCACCTCGTACCCGCGGGCGCGCCAGATTGATCCGCAGCGCCCGCAGCAGTTGCCGATCGTCGTCGACGACCAGCACCCGGGTCATCGGGTCAGCTCGCTCGGTTGGGCCACGGCCGGCAGGCTGATCACCACGGTCAGCCCGCCGCCCGGGGTGTCCTCGGCGGTGAGCACGCCGCCCATGGCCTCGGTCAGCCCCCGGGCCACGCTCAGCCCCAACCCGAGCCCGTCGTGGTTGCGGTCGCCCAGCCGCTGGAACGGGGTGAACAGGTGCTCGGCCCGCCCGGTCGGCACGCCCGGGCCTTCGTCGACCACCCGCAGCTCGACGTGCTCGGCGTGGCTGCTGGCCCGCAGCGTGACCGGGGCGCCGGCCCCGTGCCGCAGCGCGTTGTCCACCAGGTTGGCCACCACCCGCTCCAGCAGCCCGGGGTCGGCCAGTACCTCCGGCAGCCGCTCGTCGATCTCCAGCCGCACCCGGCCGAGATCGACACCGGGATCGAGGCCGCGCAGCGCGAGCGTGGCCACCTCGTCGTAGCCGACCGGGCGCAGCTCCGGCCGCAGCGCCCCGGTGGCCACCCGGGACGAGTCGAGCAGGTTGTTCACCACCCGGGTGAGCCGGTCGGCCGACTCGTCGATGGTGACGGCCAGCTCGATGCGGTCGGCGTCGGACAGCGGCAGGTACGGGTCGCGCAGCCCGCCGGCCGCGGCCTTGATGGAGGCCAGTGGGGTGCGCAGGTCGTGGCCGACGGCCGACAGAAGTGCGGTGCGCAGTTCGGTGGCGTCGGCCCGGCGGCGGGCCTCGGCGGCCTCGGCGGCGATCTGCTGGTTGCGCAGCGCCAGGAAGGCCTGCCCGGCCATGGCTTCGAGCAGCCTGCGGTCGGCGGCGGCCAACGTCCGGCCCGCCCCGACCAGGTGGATTCCGGGTTCCACGGCGACGTCGACGTCGGCCTGGTCGGGCCGGGTGCAGTCCGGTGGGCCGGAGCATGCCGAGGTGTGCCACTGCCCGTCGCGTTGCTGCAGCACGGCCACCGTGGTCAGGCCGAACGCTTCGCGCACCCGGTCCAGCAGTTGGGGCAGCGGCTGCCGGGCCGGTGAGCACGGAGCGGGAGAACGACGCCAGCAGGGCGGCCTCGGCGCGGGCCGCGGCGGCCTGCTGGGCCCGCCGGGCCGCGCGGTCGACGACCAGCGCGACGAGCACCGCGACCAGCACCATGGCCACCAGCGTGATCACGTTCTCGTCCTCGGCGATGGTGAACGTGTACAGCGGCGGGGTGAGGAAGAAGTTGAGCAGCAAGGCCCCGCCGAACGCGGCCAGCAGCGCCGGCCCGAGCCCGCCGACCAGCGCGACCACCACGGTGGCCAGGAAGAACAGCACCACGTCGGTGGACAGCCCGACCAGCTCCCGGCCCAGCGTGCCGACGGCGGTGGCGAGCAGCGGCAGGGCCACCGCCAGCGCCCAGCCCAGCGCCTGGCGGCGCATCGGGACGGCGCTGGACAGCCGGGGCAGCCGCAGGCCCCGGCCGGCCTCGGCGTGGCTGACCATGTGCACGTCGATGTGCCCGGAGTCCTGCACCACCCGGGCCCCGATGCCCTCGACCACCGACCGGGCCACCCGGGACCGCCGCGAGGTGCCCAGCACCAGCTGGGTGGCGTCGACGCCGCGGGCGAAGTCCAGCAGCGCGGCGGGCACGTCGTCGCCGACCACGGTGTGGAAGGACGCGCCCACGTCCTCGGCCAGCCTGCGCAGCCCGGCCAGCGCGCCGACCGGTGCCCCGACCAGGCCGTCGCCGCGCAGCACGTGCACCGCGAACAGCTCGGCCGAGCCGGAGCGTTTGGCGATGCGCGCGGCCCGGCGCAGCACCGTCTCGCTCTCCGGGCCGCCGGTGAGGGCGACCACGACCCGTTCCCGGGTCTCCCAGATGTCGGTGACCCGCTGGTCGGTGCGGTAGCGCTGCAAGGCGACCTCCACCTGGTCGGCCACCCAGAGCAGGGCCATCTCGCGCAGCGCGGTCAGGTTGTGCGGCTGGAAGTAGTTGGCCATCGCCGCATCCACCCGTTCCGGGGGGTAGACGTTGCCGTGGGCCAGCCGGCGGCGCAGCGCCTCCGGGGTGATGTCCACCAGCTCGACCTGCTCGGCCCGGCGCACCACCTCGTCGGGCACGGTCTCCTGCTGGCGCACCCCGGTGATCCGCTCGATGACGTCGTTGAGCGACTCGAGGTGCTGGATGTTCAGCGTGGACAGCACGGTGATGCCGGCGGCCAGGATGTCCTCGATGTCCTGCCAGCGCTTGGGGTGCCGGGAGCCGGGGGCGTTGGTGTGCGCCAGCTCGTCGATCACCACCACGGCGGGGTGTCGGGCCAGCACGGCGTCCACGTCGAGTTCGGTCAGCTCGACGCCGCGGTGGGTCAGGCTGCGCCGGGGGAGCACCTCGAGGCCCTCGATCAGGGCCGCGGTCTTGGCCCGGCCGTGGGTCTCGACCAGGCCGACCACCACGTCGGTGCCGCGACCGGCCCGTCGGTGGGCCTCGCCGAGCATGGCGAAGGTCTTCCCGACGCCCGGCGCGGCGCCGAGATAGATCCGCAACTGCCCGGCGGTGCCCGCCCTCATCCTCCGCCCTGCGTGCTCAGCCGTACCCGATCGGGTGTACCGTCGCGCTTGGCCGCGCTTCGCGATGGCCAGGTTCAGCCGGGTGACGTTCACCCCGGGATCGCCGAGGAAACCCAGCGGGCGGGCGTCGGTGGCGTCGGCGACCAGCTGCTCGACGGTGGCCTCGGGCAGCCCGGTCACCCGGGCCACCCGGGGTACCTGCAGCTGTGCGTAGGCCGGGCTGATCTGCGGGTCGACGCCGGATGCGGAGGCGGTCACCGCGTCCGGCGGCACCTGGGCCGGGGCAACCCCTTCGCGGGCCGCGATCAGCGTCCGCCGCTGCTCGACCTGGTCGAGCAGCTTGTCGGAGAACCCGCCCTGGTTCGAGCCACCCGAGGTGGACGGGTCGCCGGGGCCCAGCACGTCCTGCGCGGACGCCGAGGGCGGGTGTGGAACCACGGGTCGGCGGCCGGGTCGGCCGGCGACCGGGTCGATCCCGATCAGTGACGAGCCCGACCGGGGTGCCGTTGGGGCCGGTGAGCACCGATCCCTCGGCGGGGCCGTTGAGGCCGGGCAGCCGGGCCACCCCCCACACGGCCAGCGGGTAGGCCAGCCCGAGCAGCACGGTGGCCACCAGGAGCATGCGCAACGCGGCACCGGTCTGCCGCAACAACAGTGTGAACATTTCTCGATCAGATCCCCGGGATGAGGCGGACGAGCAGGTCGATCAGGAAGATCCCGATGAACGGGGTGACCACCCCGCCCAGTCCGTAGATGAGCAGGTTGCGGCGCAGCAGGTCGGCGGCCGTGCTGGGCCGGTAGCGCACGCCGCGCAGGGCCAGCGGGATCAGCGCGACGATGATCAGCGCGTTGAAGATGACCGCGGACAGGATGGCCGACTCGGGCGTGGCCAGCCGCATGATGTTCAGCGCGGCCAGCGACGGGTAGAGCGTGGCGAACATGGCCGGCAGGATGGCGAAGTACTTGGCCAGGTCGTTGGCCACGGAGAACGTGGTCAGCGCGCCTCGGGTGATCAGCAGTTGTTTGCCGATCTCCACGATGTCGATCAGCTTGGTCGGGTCGGAGTCGAGGTCGACCATGTTGCCGGCCTCCTTGGCCGCCGCGGTGCCGGTGTTCATGGCCACCCCGACGTCGGCCTGGGCCAGCGCCGGCGCGTCGTTGGTGCCGTCGCCGGTCATCGCGACCAGCCGGCCGCCCTCCTGCTCCTTGCGGATCAGCGCCATCTTGTCCTCGGGCGTGGCCTCGGCCAGGTGATCGTCCACACCGGCCTCGGCCGCGATGGCCCGCGCGGTCAGCGGGTTGTCGCCGGTGATCATGACGGTGCGGATGCCCATCGCGCGCAGCTCGGCGAACCGCTCCCGCATCCCGGGTTTGACCACATCGGACAGCTGGATGACGCCGAGCACCGCGCGCCCGGTCGGCCGACCCGCTCGGCGACCACCAGCGGGGTGCCGCCCGTGCTCGCCGATCCGGTCCACGGTCGCGCGCACGTCCGGCGGCAGGCCCTGGTCGTCCGGCGGTGACCCAGGCGGCGACCGCCGAGCCGGCGCCCTTGCGCACGGCCCGCCCGCCGACGTCCACGCCGGACATCCGGGTCTGCGCGGTGAACGGCGACGAACTCGGCGGCGGCCTCGTCCCGGGTGGCCTCGGCGGCCAGCCCGTGCTCGCTCGCGCACAGCTCGACGATGCTGCGGCCCTCCGGGGTCTGGTCGGCCAGGCTGGCCAGCCGGGCCGCCGCGGCCAGCTCGGCCAGCTCGACCCCCGGCGCCGGGCAGCAGCGCGGTGGCCCGCCGGTTGCCGAAGGTGATGGTGCCGGTCTTGTCCAGCAGCAGCGTGTCCACGTCGCCGGCGGCCTCGACCGCGCGGCCGGAGGTGGCCAGCACGTTGCGCTGCACCAGCCGGTCCATGCCGGCGATGCCGATGGCCGAGAGCAGGGCGCCGATGGTGGTCGGGATCAGGCAGACCAGCAGCGCGGTCAGCACGATCAGCGACTGCTGCGCCCCGGAGTAGCCGGCCATCGGCTGCAGCGCGACCACGGCGAGCAGGAAGATGATGGTCAGCGCGGCGAGCAGGATGGTCAGCGCGATCTCGTTCGGGGTCTTCTGCCGTTCCGCCCCCTCGACCAGGGCGATCATCCGGTCCACGAAGGACTCGCCGGGGGCGGCGGTGATCTGCACGACGATCCGGTCGGACAGCACGGTGGTGCCGCCGGTGACCGACGAGCGGTCGCCGCCGGACTCCCGGATCACCGGGGCCGACTCGCCGGTGATGGCCGACTCGTCGACGGTGGCGATGCCGTCGACGATGTCGCCGTCGCCGGGGATGACCTGGCCGGCCTCGACCACCACCCGGTCGCCGATCCTCAGCGCGGTGCCGGGCACCTCCTCCTCGGTCCCGTCGTCGCGCAGCCGCCGGGCCATGGTCTCGGTGCGGGTGCGGCGCAGGCTCTCCGCCTGGGCCTTGCCGCGGCCCTCGGCCACCGCCTCGGCCAGGTTGGCGAACAGCACGGTGAACCACAGCCAGATCGCGATCAGCCAGGCGAACACGCTCGGGCTCGGCGATGGCGCAGCCGGTGACCAGCACCGACCCGACCCAGACCACGAACATGACCGGGTTGCGCAGCTGCGCTGCGCGGGTCGAGCTTGCGCAGCGCGCCGGGCAGGGCCTGGCACGAGCTGGCGGGGGGAGAAGGCGCCGGCGGCGATGGTGCGGCCGGTGCGCTCGGCGTGCAGGTCGCGGCGCTCGACGATGGAGCGCCGATCGAGGGTGGGGGTGCTCATGACGAAGCGCCTCCGCGATCGGGCCGAGGGCCAGGGCGGGGAAGAAGGTGAGCGCGGCGACCAGCACGATGGTGCCGCCGACGAGCACCGCCGAACAGCGGCCCGGTGGTCGGGAGCGTGCCGGCGCCGGGCTCGACGCGCTTCTGCGCGGCGAGCGAGCCGGCCAGCGCGAGCACGGCCAGGATGGGGATGAACCGGCCGAACAGCATGGCCAGCGCCAGGGTGGACTGGAAGAACGGGCTGGTCACGGTGAGCCCGGCGAACGCGCTGCCGTTGTTGTTGCCGGCCGAGGCGTAGGCGTAGAGCACCTCGGACAGCCCGTGCGCGCCGGTGTTGGCCAG
The DNA here is from genome assembly GCA_963730945.1 of uncultured Actinomycetota bacterium. Taxonomy (GTDB): domain Bacteria; phylum Actinomycetota; class Actinomycetes; order Mycobacteriales; family Pseudonocardiaceae; genus Pseudonocardia. Next base: position 2,326 of record CAVSTV010000017.1, on the reverse strand, counting down.
CGCGGCGGACAGCTCCGCGGGCTGGGCCAGCGCGGCGCCGGCGCCGAGCAGCACGACGGTGGGCATGGCCAGCAGCGAGATCGCCGCGGCCGTCACCTCGCGGCGGCCGAGCTTCTTGCCCAGGTACTCGGGGGTGCGCCCGACCATCAGCCCGGCCAGGAAGACCGCGACGACGGCGAGCACCAGGATGCCGTACAGGCCGGCCCCGACCCCGCCCGGCGCGACCTCGCCGAGCAGCATGTTCAGCAGCGTGACCCCGCCGCCCAGGCCGGTGTAGCTGTCGTGCAGCGAGTTGACCGCGCCGGTGGAGGTGCCCGTGGTGGACACGGCGAACAGCACCGAGCCGGGGATACCGAACCGGATCTCCTTGCCCTCCAGCGCGGCACCGGCGGCCAGGGTGGCCGGGCCGTTCGGATGCGTCTCGGCCCACCAGGCGACGGCCAGCAGGCCACCCCACAGCACGCCCATCACGCGAGCAGCACGTGGCCCTGCCGCGTGTCGCGCACCATGACCCCGAAGGTGCGGGTCAGGCAGACCGGGATGACCAGCAGCAGGAAGATCTCGATCAGGTTGGTCCAGGCGTTCGGGTTCTCGAACGGGTGCGCCGAGTTGGCGTTGAAGATCCCGCCGCCGTTGGTGCCCAGCTCCTTGATCGCTTCCTGGGACGCGGTGGGCGCCAACGCGATCGTGGCCTGCTGACCGTCCACACCGGTCACGTCCACGCCGGCCCGCAGGCTCATCGTGACGCCCAGGGCGACCAGCACGATCGCGGCCACGAACGAGATCGGCAGCAGCACCCGGGTGACGCTGCGGGTCAGGTCGACCCAGAAGTTGCCGATCCGGTCGCTGCCGGCCCGGATGAACCCGCGGACCAGCGCGATCGCCACGGCCATGCCGACCGCGGCGGAGACGAAGTTCTGCACGGTCAGCCCGGCCATCTGCACCAGGTGGCCCATCACCGTCTCCGGTACGTAGGACTGCCAGTTCGTGTTGGTCACGAACGAGACCGCGGTGTTGAACGCGATCCCCGGGTCGACCGGGCCGCGGCCCAGGCTCAGCGGCAGCAGCGCCTGCAGCCGCTGCAGCAGGTACAGCAGCACGACGGACAGGAAGGAGAAGGCGAGCAGGGCGGCGGCGTAGCCGGTCCAGCGCTGCTCGGAGTCCGGGTCGACGCGCACCACCCGGTACACCGCGCGCTCCACCCGCCAGTGCCGCTCGTCGGTGTACACCCGGGCCATGTAGTTGCCGAACGGCACGTAGACCGCGGCCAGGGCGACCAGCAGCAGCCCGAGCTGCAGCAGCCCGGCCGTGGTGGCGGACATCAGAACTTCTCCGGTCGGATCAACGCGACGAACAGGTAGACGATGAGAGCCAGGGCGAGCACCGCCCCGATCACGTTCTGCACGTTCACAGCCGCTGCAACCCCCGCAACGTCAGCGCCAGCACGGCGAACCCGCCGATCAGCAGCAGGGCATAGGCCAGGTCGGCCATCACGTCCTCCTCGGCCGCGGCCACCCTGGTCGCGGCCAGAGCCCAGGATGCGATCGCGGCCGACAGGCGGGCCCGGATCCTCACGGCTTCCTAACGGGGCTGTGCCGCGGGTCATGCGGGGCGGTTCGCCGGCCCGCGGGCACGACGCTCTGCCCAGCGCTCGACAGCAACGCCGCGGGTGCACATGGGCACCGCCGATCGTCTGCGGCCCTGGCGTCCGCGATCTACGCCCTCGTCGCGGCTTGTGCAGGCGAACCTGCTGTCAACCAACTCGCGGATTCGCCTACCGATCGGCCCGTCGGACGCCACCACCGCCGGCGCACGCGTCACGCCTGACTGAGCGGCGGCAACATGCGGCGGGCGCGGACCCGGGGTGCTTCGCCGGACGGTCGCGGGTATGTGTTTGTCGTGGATGTGACATTTGCGCTGCAGGTCTGTGGCGCCGGCTTCCTCATTGCGTTCGGGGTCATGATGGGCGCGATCGGGTCCCTCGTCGTCGGTGCGGTCGCGGCGCTCGCGGGCGTGCTGTGGTTGCTTTGGTGCTTGAGGCGGGCCTGAGGGGTGAGGCGCTTACTGAGCCGCGAACAGGTCGAACGGCCCGGTCCAGCGCGCGTCGCGCGGCATTCTGGCAAGCGACCGCGTCACCGGAGGTCATAGGGGGCCTTTGCACCCTTAGCAGTTCAAGGCGAGCGGGTTGGCGCCATCGCTGCGCCACAGGCCCTTGCCATGGCGCCATTATGGCGCCATGGTTGGCGACGTGGAGCTGTCCCAGTTCGTCGCTCGCCTCCAGCAGGAGTTGTTGGCGGTCGCCACCGCCGGGGGTGAGGACGTGCGC
>CAVSTV010000016.1:0-66981 GCA_963730945.1 uncultured Actinomycetota bacterium | reverse complement strand
AGCGTCCCGTCGTCGAGGTCGGCCTTCGGCAGCAGCTCCTGCTCCTGCTCGTGCTCGAGCATGTGGGTCCACGGCTCGCGGTCGCCCTGCTTGAACAGGACGTGCTGCGAGCGCATGACGTAGCCGGCGTTGAAGTTCTCCGGATCCGACCACGGCCGCAGCGGCATGTCCGCGTCCTCCGGCCGCAGGGTCGGGACCACCATCGTGGCGCCCTTCTCCTGCATGTGCGCGAGCAGCCGGCCCACCAGGTCGCTGACCAGGTCCACGCGCAGGGTCCAGCTGTGCCGGAAGTAGCCGAACACGTAGGCCATGTTCGGCACGCCGCTGATCATGATGCCGCGCCAGGTGACGCGCTCGGTGAAGTCGACCGGTTCGCCGTCGACGGTGAACGCGACGTCGCCGAACACCGACAGGTTGAAGCCGGTGGCGGTGACCACGATGTCGGCCTCGATCTCCTCGCCCGAGCTGACCCGGATCCCGTGCTCGGTGAACGTCTCGATGGTGTCGGTGACGATCGAGGCCTTCCCCTCGCGGATGGCCGCGAACAGGTCGCCGTCCGGGACGATGGCGATCCGCTGCTGCCACGGGCGGTAGCGGGGGGTGAAGTGCTTCTCGACGTCGAAGCCCTCGGGCAACTGCGGGCGCATCGACTCGATGAGGAACGTGTGCAGCTCATCGGGCGCCTCGAACGACGTCCGCGCCAGCCAGTGGTACTGCGACATGTACTGGCGGCGCAGGATCTCGTGCGTCCACTCCTCCGGGATGTCCAGCTGGCGCAGCGTCACGGCGAGCTCGTGGGTGACCGGCGGGGCGAAGTAGTAGGAGGGCGAGCGCTGCAGCATCGTCACGTGCGCCGCCTTCTTCGCGATCGCGGGGATCAGCGTCGACGCGGTGGAGCCGGAGCCGATGACGACGACGCGCTTGCCGGCGTGGTCGAGGTCCTCGGGCCAGCGCTGCGGGTGCACGAGCACGCCCTGGAACCGGTCCACGCCCTGCCACTGCGGCCGGTAGGGCTTGGTGTGGTTGTAGTAGCCCTGGCACATCCACAGGAAGTCGGTGGTGAACCGCAGCCGCTGCCCGGTGTCGTCCCGGGTGACCTCCACGGTCCACCGGCGGTCGTCGGTGGACCAGCTGGCCGCGGTGACCCGGTGCCGGTAGCGGATGTACTGGTTCAGGTCGTGCTCGTCGATGACCTCGTCGAGGTAGGCGAGGATCTCCTCCCCGGCCGCGATCGACGGACCGCGCCACGGCTTGAACCGGTAGCCGTAGGTGAACAGGTCGCTGTCGGAGCGCACCCCCGGGTACCGGTGGGTCCACCACGTCCCGCCGCGGTTGTCCTGGGCGTCCACGATGACGAAGCTCCGATCGGGGAACCGCTCCAGCAGGTGGTGCGCGGCGCCGATCCCGGACACCCCGGCCCCGACGATGAGGACGTCGACGTGGCCGGCGTCCTGCACCTCCTCGCCGCCCTGCTCGGGAGCGGTCACGGGTGCAGTCGTCGTCATCGCTCGACCTCCGGCGCAGGGGGTGGTGCTCCCGCCATGCTAGGCCCGGGGCGGGACCTGCACCCGCCGGCGCACGGGGGCCGGGTCAGGACACGGCCAGCCGCTCGACCGCATCGAGCAGCATCGCGACCTGACTCACCACACTGAACTTGTCCCTGACGTAGATCTCGGCGACCGGGCCCTTGGTGTGTTTCCAGTCCTCGTCGATCGCCCGATCGACGGCGGTGGCGAGCGACGCGGCGAGGGCCTGCCGATCGTCGGTCTCCGGCACCAGGGTGCCGACCTCCGGCGTCACGAAGTCGCGGGGGCCGCCGGAGTCGGCGCCGATCACGGGCGTGCCGCAGGCCATGCATTCGATGAACACCAGGCCGAAGGGCTCGCGGTAGGACGGGAAGCAGCCGACGTCGGCACAGTTGAACAGCGTGGTCAGCTCGTCCTGCGGGCGCGGGCCGACGAAGTAGGTCCGGCGCAGGCCGAGCTCCGCCGCGAGGTCGTGCATCTCGACCTGCGCCTCGTGCGGTCCGGAGCCGATCACCAGGGTCAGGATCCGCCGGTCCTCGCGCCGCTCGTAGATCGCCGCGGCGTGCAGCAGCGCGTCGAGCCGCTTCCAGTCGGCGAACTTGCCGCAGAACGCCACCACCGCGTCGAACCCGTCCGGCGGTGCCACCGGCTCGGGCGCCCTGTCACTGCCTTCCGGCGGCTGGGTCATGAACCGGGACAGGACCTCCGCCCGGTCGGCGTAGACATCGGTCGGCTCGGTCATGCGGCGGAAGATCTGCTGGTTGTAGCCGTTGTGCGACAGCATCACGCGCTGGCGCGGGAACTCCGGGAACAGCCCGGCCAGCGCCTCGATCTGCTCGGCCGAGATCGACGCGACCATGTCGACGCCGTGTTCGGGGTCGTTGTAGTCGAAGATCTTCTCGGCCTGCATGAACGGCAGGAAGCGGAGCGGGAACTCGTCCGGCCGATCGGCGCGCCGTTCGTTGGCGTACATCTTGAGTTCGGTGCCGTGGACGAAGCAGAGCAGTGGCATCGTGCCGCGTCCGGACGCGGTCCGGCGGCGGATCACATCGCGCATCACCACCGTGTTCATGAAGCCGTGGTGGGCGATTGCGAGCTCGAAGCGGTCGCCGGTGTCGGCCTCGATCTCGTCCATCCAGCTCGCGACCTCGCCGGTCAGCCGCTCCCGGTACGCGTTGATCTCCGCATCGCTCATGCTGTGCCAGCGGTAGTTGCTGGTGGGGGAGATGGACTCGCAGATCGGGATGTCGTGCTCGAGCGCGAACACCCGCACGTCCTCCTCCCGGAACCGTTGCCGCCGCGAGGGATACATCGAGTAGCAGCGCAGTCCGGGCAGGGCGTTGTAGGCGTGGTGGTGCGCCTCGTGCAGGATCCCCGACCCCGGCGCGAACTCCCCGCCCCGCTGCCAGTTGTTGGTGCCGAGCTGAAAGATCAGCCGGTCGCCCATCCTCGCCTCCCCGTTCGCATCCCGCCCGCCGCGCACGAGCCGCGATCATGGCTCGGTGCGGCGGAAAGGGAAGCAGCCTCGCACGAGCGCGGAGGGAACCCTCCACCGGGCCCGCAGCGCGAGACCGGGCAGGTCAGTCCAGCCCGAGGGACTGCCGGGTGATCGGCCCGACCTGCCCGTCCACGCCGAGCCCGGCGCTCGCCTGGAACTGCCGGACCGCGGCGTCGGTCTGCGGGCCGAAGACGCCGTCCAGGTCGAGACCCAGCGACGGGAAGTGCGCGGCGAGCGCGCGTTGGACGCTGCGCACGTCCTCCCCGCGCATCCGTGGCGAGGCGAGTTTCAGGATCCGCTTCGGCAGCACGCCGCCGAGGATCTCGACGATGCGGGCCTGCGTGAGCAGCCGCGCGGCGGGCCAGGTCAGCTCCACGTGCAGGTGGTCGACGTGCGGGCTGCTGCCTCGGTACTGGCGGAAACCGGCGTGCGGCTGCGCCCCGGACCAGATGCGCCGCGACCAGATGATGCACTGGATGCCGATCTCGGCGGAGTTGGCGTGCAGCAGGCTGGCCACGTCGTGCCCGTAGTCGGCGTCGAACGGGCGCACCCCGAGATCGGCGGCGCGACCCTCGCCGTGCAGCGAAGGAACGCTGCTGCCGGCGATGACCCGGCAGTTGAAGATCCCGGTGTTGACCGCCCCGCGAGCCGCGAACCCGTTCAGCCACCAGGCCATCAGCGCCGTCGCGCCGGGCTGCGGCCCCTGCGTGCACGGTCCGGCCGGCTGGTATCCGATGTGGATCGACACTCACTCCACCTCCGCCGGGTCGACGAACGACGGATCGGCGGGGTCGACGACCTCGGGCGGATCGGGGTCGTCCGCATCCGGGTCGATCACATCGCCGGTGTCCGGGATGCCGGTTCGTGGATCGTGATCGGGCCCGTCGAACACGGGGTCCGCGCCGGTGACCTTCTGGTTCTTCTTCTCTCGCTTCTTCTTCTCCGCCATCGCAACCTCCGCAGGAGCCGTGCCGCGCCGCCCGGTAGTGCGCAGCGCCCGGCCCCGGTCGTCGACCAGTCGTGCCCATGGGTCAGGAGCGGGTGAGCCGCCTCGCTGATACCGACGCGGGAGACGGGGTCACCCCGGCGTAACCGCGGGGAAACGCACCAGCATCGAAAGGTTCCTAGATTCGCCAGGTCGACCGGCTCGGGTCGCGCTCGCGCGGCCCGCGCCATCTCGTCGTCCGCGCCGCACAGCCCTACCGTGATCAGGAGCCCCGACACATGGCGTCGCATCTCGCATCCCCGTCCAGCCGCCGCGATTTCCTGCGCCTCACCGGTCTCGGCGCCGCCGGCCTCGCCCTGACCGCGTGCGGGGGAGGGGGTAGCGCCGGCTCGGCGCCGGTCTCGTCGGCGGGCGCGGCGCCGGCCGCCGGCGCGTTCGGCGAGATCTCGGTCCAGCTCTCGTGGATCAAGAACATCGAGTTCGGCGGCGAGTACTTCGCCGATTCGAAGGGGTACTACTTCGAAGCCGGGTTCTCGAAGGTCGACCTGGTCACGGGCCCGGTGGACAGTGCGGATGCCCTGGTGCTGGCCGGCAACGTCACCGTCGGGCTCTCCGCGCCGGACGCCACCTCCCGGTTCATCACCGAGCAGGGCGCCCCGCTGAAGATCATCGGCAGCACGTTCCAGAAGAACCCGTTCTGCATCCTGTCCCTGGAGGAGGGCAAGCCGATCCGGACGCCCGCCGACCTGGCCGGCAAGACGATCGGTATCCAGGCGGGCACCAACCAGTCGATCTTCAGTGGGTTCCTGAAGGCCAACAACATCGACCCGGCGTCATTCACCCAGGTCGTGGTGCAGTACGAGCCGGCCCCGTTGACCGAGAAGAAGGTCGACGGGTTCATGGCGTACCTGACCAACGAGCCGTTCATCGTCAAGGCCGGCGGGTTCACCCCGGTCACGCTGGCCTTCGCCGACAACGGCCTGCCGCTGACCGCCGAGACGTTCACCGTCCTGCAGGAGACCATCGACGGCCAACGCGACATGCTCAAGGCGTTCCTCAAGGCCGAGATCCGCGGCTGGACCGACGCCGTGGCCGACCCGGCCGGCGCGGCCAAGCTCGCGGTCGAGACCTACGGCAAGGACCTCGGGCTGGACCTGCCCGGGCAGACCGAGCAGGCCACCGCGCAGAACGAGCTGGTGGTCAGCCCGGACACGAAGGCGAACGGCCTGTTCACGCTCACCCCGGCGCTGATCGGCAACATCGTCGGCGCGCTGGGCAACATCGGCATCACGGTCACCGCCGAGGACCTGTTCGACCTGACGCTGCTCGACGAGGTGTACGCGGAGAGCCCCGAGCTGAAGGCCTGAGGATGCCGATCGACGACGTCGCCCGCGCCGAGGCCGCCGTCATGACGGCGGCACCGGTCAGCACCACCTCCCCGGCCACCGAACCGGCCGCGGCGACCGGGATCAACATCCAGGGCCTGACCAAGAACTTCGCGATGGGCCGCCGCACCGTCGAGGCGCTGACCGCGATCGACCTGGGCACCACCCGCAACTCGTTCCTGTCGCTGCTCGGGCCCTCGGGCTGCGGCAAGTCGACGATCCTGCGCATCCTGGCCGACCTGGAGAAGCCCAGCGCGGGCACGGCGCTGATCAACGGCCGCTCCACCCGGGAGATCCAGCGCGACCACCAGCTCGGCATCGCCTTCCAGGAGGCCGCACTGCTGCCCTGGCGCAGCGTGGCGGCGAACATCCGGCTGCCGCTGGAGGTCGCCGGGATCACCCCGGAGCCGGGTCTGATCGACGACCTGATCACGCTGGTCGGGCTCACCGGCTTCGAGAAGGCCAAGCCCGCGCAGCTGTCCGGCGGCATGCGCCAGCGCGTGGCCATCGCCCGCTGCCTGGTCGTGAAGCCCACGGTCATGCTGCTCGACGAGCCGTTCGGCGCCCTGGACGACATGACCCGGCAGCGGCTGAACGTGGAGCTGCTGCGGATCTGGACCGAACGCCCGGCGACCACCCTGATGGTCACCCACGGCATCGCGGAGGCGGTGTTCCTGTCCGATGTGGTCGCGGTGATGAGCGCTCGGCCGGGCCGCATCGCCGAGGTCGTCGAGATCGACCTGCCCCGGCCGCGGCACCCCGAGCTGACCCGCACCCCCGAGTTCCACGCCATCGTCGACCGGCTCTCGGAGATCCTCTTCGGCGGGGAGCCGGAGTGAGCCGGGCCGGCGGGCGGCTCGGCGGGCTGGTCGGGGTTTTGGTGATCATCGCCGTCTGGTGGTTGGCCTCGGTGCTGCTGTACCAGGGCAGCGGGGCGATCCCGACCCCGCCGTCGGTGCTGGCCGAGTTCCTCGACGGTGATCGCTTCGCGGCCACGTTGAACAACGCGGCGTCCACGGTCAGCGCGGCGGCGCAGGGCTACCTGTGGGGCAACCTGGCCGCGATCGCGCTCGCGGTGCTGGTCCTGCTGGTGCCGCGGCTGGAGGCGCTGGCCAACCAGATCGCGATCGTCACCTACTGCATCCCGCTGGTGGCGATCGGGCCGGTGCTGGTGATCGTCGCCGGGCGCGAGTCGCCCGCCGGCGCCTCGGTGGTGCTGGCCGGGATGAGCGTCTTCTTCACCACGGTGGTCGGCTGCCTGCTCGGGCTGCGCGCGGCCCCGCGGGCCAGCATCGACCTGGTCCGGGCCTACGGCGGTTCGGCGTGGACCACGCTGCGCAAGGTGCAGCTGATCTCCGCGTTGCCCAGCCTGTTCGCGGCGCTGAAGATCGCCGCGCCGGCCGCGTTCCTGGGCGCGATCCTCGCCGAGTACCTGGGCAGCGGCGGCGACTCCACGCTGGGTCGGGCGCTGATCGCCGCGCAGACCCAGTCCGACGCGCCGCTGCTGTGGTACCTCGCGCTGGTCAGCGGCCTGATCTCCGGCGTCGGGTACCTGCTGATCGGGATCGTGGCCCGGATCGTCGCCCCGTGGACGACCGGGGCCGACGTGCCGGTGGGTGTGCGGTGACCGCCGCCATCGCCGCCGCTCCGGCGGTTCGGGGTCCGTCCGCCGCGGGCGTCGTGGCCCGCCAGCTCGGCCGCGCGCTGCTCACGGTCGGTATCGCGGTCGTGGTGCTGATGCTGCTGTGGGCCGCGCTGCTCGCGCTGTTCGACGTGTCGGCGTTCGTCGGGAAGTCACCGCTCGCGGTCGGGCAGTACCTGTTCGCCGAGACGCCGGCGCGGGGCATCCGGCCGGCGTCGCTGTCGGCGGCCGACGCCCGCGCGGCCAGCTTCGGCGCGCTGGGCACCACGCTGGTCAACGCGGCCATCGGGTTCGGCTCCGGGATGGTCATCGCGACCGTGATCGCCATCGGGTTCGTGCTCTACCGGCCGTTCGAGTTCGCGTTCATGCCGATCGCGATGCTGCTGCGTTCGGTGCCGCTGGTCGCGATGGCGCCGCTGCTGCTGCTGATCTTCGGGCAGGGCAAGCTGGGGGTGGCGGTGATCGCGGCGATCGTGGTGCTGTTCCCGGCGCTGGTGAACATCGTGCTCGGGCTGTCGTCGGCGACGCCGCAGGCGCTGGACGTGATCCGGGTCAACGGCGGCTCCGAGCTGACCGCGCTGCTCAAGGTGCGCATTCCGGCCGCACTGCCGCAGTTCCTGGCGTCCGCGCGGATCTCGGTGCCCGGGGCGATCGTGGGCAGCATGCTCGCCGAGTGGCTGGTCGGCTTCGAGGGCATGGGTGGGGTGCTGTCGGGCTACAAGGGCGCCGGCAACTACGGCGGCGTCTGGACGATCGTGGCGCTGTCGGTGCTGGTGTCGATCGTCCTCTACGAGGTGATGACGGTGATCGAGGCCGCCGTGCTGGCCCAGTGGGGCCCGAACGCCGGCCTCGCCCGCTGATCCACACTCGCCCACGCCAAGCAGAACGAACGGCACTTTCGCACGCTAGGTGCGTGCGAAAGTGCCGTTCGTTCCGCTGACGGGGAGGGGGCGGGGAGGAGGGGAGGAGGTCGGTCAGAGGGCCAGGTCGGTGAGGCCGGGGTGATCGTCGGGGCGGCGTCCGGAGGGCCAGCGGAACTTCCGATCGCTTTCGGAGATCGCGACGTCGTTGATCGAGGCGTGCCGGAGCGCCATCAGGCCGTGCTCGTCGAACTCCCAGTTCTCGTTGCCGTAGGAGCGCCACCAGTTGCCCTCGGCGTCGTGGCTCTCGTAGGCGAAGCGCACCGCGATCCGGTTGTCCCCGAACGCCCACAGCTCCTTGATCAGCCGGTAGTCGAGCTCGCGCTGCCATTTCCGGGTGAGCAGGGCGACGATCTCGGCGCGCCCGGTGGCGAACTCCGAGCGGTTGCGCCACCGCGAGTCCGCCGTGTACGCCAGCGAGACCTTCTCGGGGTCCCGGCCGTTCCACGCGTCCTCGGCCATGCGCACCTTCTGCACGGCGGTCTCGCGGGTGAACGGTGGAAGCGGAGGGCGGTCGGCCATGGCTGCTCCTCGGGGCAGGGCGAGATGTACGGATCGGGTAAGGGCGTCGCTCAGCTCATTCGAACGGCACGTTCAGACACGCCACCCGCCCGCCGGCCGACCCCGCCTGTCCCGGGGCGGTCGCCGTGACCTCGTTGGCGTGGATGATGACCGAGGCGGGCGCCCGGTCGTCGAACTCGAACGGCACCTCGGTGGTCGCCTCGCCGCTGCCGGTCGCGTCGGTGCGCAGGTCCAGCCAGATCTCGTTGCTCGGATTGGCGAACGCCGGGTCGGTCGAGGGCTTCTCCGGAGTCGCGGCGGGGTCCACCTCGTCCTGGAAGTGTGGGCCAGCCGCGGCGCCGGTCGGTCCGCACGCCTGGGCGTGCGCGTGCGCGGCGTAGCCGCGGTCCGGCTGCAGCCCGGTCACCCGGAGCCGGACCTGGGTGCCGTTGTCCGTTCCGCCGGCCTCGACCGAGAGTCGGGCGCCCTCCGGGGCGGCCGCGGAGTCGTAGGTGAACGCGTTCTGCGCACGCTCGGGCGGGGCGAGCACGCCCTCGGCGCTCACCTCCTCGAGCGGGGGCTGCTCGACGGTCGGCTGTTCCGCGGTCGGCTGCTCGACGCTCGGCGGCGCCGCCGGCGGCGTGCTGGGTTCGGCCGGCGTCGAACCCCCGCAGGCCGTCGCGGCCACGGTAATTCCGATGATCGCGATCGCGAGACCGGCGCACCGTCCCGCGACAGCTGCAATTGCTGCCATCTGCTCCCCCTACCCCGTTCGGAACCGGCTCATCCGTCACGAGCGCTTCCCGCTCAGCTCCGAGGTGGACCGGTCGTGTCCCGCGCGACCAGCACCGGTGCGGTCACGAACTCCGCAGCGGGTGTTCCCGGCGTCTCGGTCCGGGCGATCGCCCGCTGGATGGCGGTGCCGGCCAGCTGACGAGCGTCCTGACTGACCGAAGTCAAGCGGATCGTGGACAGCGCGGCCAGCCGGGTGTCGTCGTAACCGATCACCGAGATGTCGCCGGGAACGGCGATCCCGTTGGCGCGCAGGGTGAGCAGCAGCCCGAACGCGATCATGTCGTTGTGCGCCAGGATCGCGGTCGGCAGCGGTTTCCGACCCAGGATCCGGTGGGCCGCCTCGACCCCGGACTCCCCGGTCGGATGCCCGGCCAGGACGCGGCTGTGGGTGTCCAGCCCGTGCGCCGCCATAGCGGCGAGGTAGCCGTCGCGGCGCTCGGAGCTGAGCACGGCGGCGCCGCCGTCGGCGTAGCTGATGGACCGGTGTCCGAGCCGGACGAGGTGGTCGACCGCATCGCTGGTGCCGCGAACCTCGTCGGATCGCACCGAGTCCACCCGGTCGTCGCGCAGGTCGGAGCCGATGGTGACCACCGAAACCCGCCCGCTCAGCTCGGCGAGCTGGTCGGTGCCGAGCTCGGGGCTGATCAGGATGAGCGTCGAGCAACGATCGCGCAGCAGGCTCTCGACCGCCTCGGTTTCCGGACGGCCGGTGGTGGTCGCGCTCAGGACCAGGTCGTAGCCGGTGCCCGTGGCCGCCCGGTACAGGTTCTCGACCACCTCGGCGTCGAAGTTCTGGTTGACCGCAAAGGTGACGCCGAGCAGCCGGGAGCGCTGCTCGCGCAGCACCCGGGCGCGCTGGTCGGGCTGGTAACCGAGCTGGTCCGCGGTGTGCAGGACGCGGATCCGGGTCCGTTCGGACACCCCGGGTTCGCCACGCAGCGCCACCGAGGCCGAGGACACCGAGGTGCCGGCGGCCCTGGCCACGTCGACGATCGTGATCCGATCCGAGCTCCGCCTCATGATCACCCTTCGCTGCCGCGGATAGGTATGTCTTGACATGCTATCGAGCGCTGGTTAACGTCTGCGACAGAACGTTACCGGAACGTTCCGGTAACCGCTACCGCACCGATCAGAAGCACTGACCACAAAGGGGTGTCGAATGACCGAACAGCAGCAGATCTCGGTGGCCGTCATCGGCGCCGGCATGGCCGGCCGGAGCCACGCGGCGGGCTACCGCGCGGCCAACACGGTGTTCGGCGACGGCCTGCCGCCGATCCGGCTGGCCGCCGTCGCCGACGCGAACGCCGCCCTGGCCGACGACGGAGCCCGGCGCTACGGCTTCGAGAAGGCCGTCTACAGCTGGGAGGACATCGCCGCCGACCCCTCGATCGACGCGGTGAGCATCGTGGTCGGCAACGCGCTGCACCGACCGATCGCGGAAGCACTGGTCGCCGCGGGCAAGCACGTGCTCTGCGAGAAGCCCCTGGCCGGCTCCATGGAAGACGCCCAGGCCATGGTCGAGCTGGAGCGCTCCGCCGACGTGGTCACCTCGGTCGGCTACACCTACCGCCGCTCACCGGCCGTCGCCGCCATCCGGGACCACGTGCAGAACGGCGAGCTGGGCGAGCTGAGCCTGTTCAGCGGCCGCTACTGGTGCGATTACGCGTGCGACCCGCGCGGCCCGCTGAGCTGGCGGTTCAGGGGCAGCACCGGTTCCGGCGCGCTCGGGGACATCGGCTCGCACGTGATCGACGCCGCCGAGTTCGTGTGTGGGCCGATCGTCTCGGTCTCCGGCGCCTCGGTGTCCAACCAGATCGGCAAGCGCCCGCTGCCGCTGGGCGCGGTGGTCGGGCACAAGGCGGCCCCGGTCAGCGACGAGATGGGCGAGGTGGAGAACGAGGACACCGCCACCTTCACCGCGCGCTTCGCCTCCGGCCTGGTCGGCACGTTCTCCGCCTCGCGCACCGCCTTCGGCATGCCGAACGGCCTCGCCTTCGACGTCTACGGCCTCACCGGCAGCGCCGGCTTCGACCAGCACCGCCCGGCCGAGTACCGGTTCGACGACGCCCAGCCGCAGGCGCGCACCCGCGGCTCCCGGCAGATCATCGCCGGCCCGCAGCTGCCCTACTTCGACAACGGCGTGCCGATGGTGGCGCCCGGCGTCGGCGGCGGCAACACGGAGAATTTCACCTACCAGGCCCGCGCGTTCCTGGACCAGGTCACCGGCGCGGCCGAGCCGCTGCCGCGCTGCGCCACGTTCGCCGAGGCGCTGCACACGATGGAGATCATCCAGGCGATCGTGACGTCCGCGCAGAGCGGCGGCGCCGCCGTCGACATCCCCTGAACCAGCCCAGCCCACCGAAGACGAAGGAGTCCTGATGGCCCTCAAGCTCGGCGCCTACACCGCCTGCCTGCACGACCGCACCCTCGACGAAGCCCTGGACGTGCTCAAGTCCAACGGTCTGAACTCGGTCGAGGTCAACACCGGCGGCTTCATCCCGTCCCCGCACTGCCCGGTCGACCTGCTGCTGTCCTCGGCGAAGGCCCGCGAGGAGTACCTGGCCGTGTTCGCCGCGAAGGGCATGGAGCTGACCGCGCTGAATTGCAACGGCAACCCGCTCAACCCGCTGCCCGGCGTCGGCCCCAAGCACGCCGACGACCTGCGGCGCAGCATCCGGCTGGCCGGGCTGCTCGGGGTGAAGCACGTGATCACCATGTCCGGCACGCCCGGTTCCGACCCGGACGCCAAGTACCCGTCCTGGGTGGTCAACCCGTGGGACGGGGTCTACATGGACGTCCTGGACTACCAGTGGGCCCTCGCCAAGGAGTTCTGGACCGAGATCGACGCGCTGGCCCGGGAGAACAACGTCGGGGTGGCCATCGAGATGCACCCGCACAACCTGGTGTTCTCGCCGGTCACGCTGCGCAGGCTGGTCGACCTGGTCGGCGCGACCAACATCGGCGCCGAGATGGACCCCTCGCACCTGATCTGGCAGGGCATGGACGTCGCGGCCTGCATCCGCTGGCTGGGCCCGTTGGTGTACGTGGCCGCGGCCAAGGACGCGACGATCTGCCCGAGCGCGGACATCCGCGGCGTGCTGGACACCTCCTTCGAGCGGGTGCCGGCCGACGCGGAGAACAAGGTGCCCACCGGCTACGGCTTCTGGGTCAGCAAGTGGCCGGCCGAGCCGGGCTGGAAGTTCGTCGCGGTCGGGATCGGGCACGACATCGCCTACTGGACCGAGTTCCTCACCGCGCTGGCCGAGGTGGCGCCGGACTGCGCGGTGAACATCGAGCACGAGGACGCGTCCTACTCCCAGCTCGAGGGGCTGGCGCTGGCGGCCAAGAACCTGCACGCTGCCGACGCGGACCGGTAACCCGCACCGCGTCCAGCCGCGGGAGATCAGGGCCAGGGCGGTGTGTCGGGCCGGGGGGCGTGCGGCAGTGAGATGGTGAAGCAGACGCCCCCCTCGGGCGCCGGCTCGGCCCGGATCGTGCCGCCCATCCTGGCCACCAGCCCGTGCACCAGGGCCAGCCCGACGCCGCCCTGGCCGACCGGGCGCTGCCCGCGATACCGATCGTGCAGCGCGGCCCGCTCGAACACGAGCGGGTAGTCCGCTGCGTCCAGTCCCGGTCCACCGTCGCGGACCTGCAGCAGTGCGCGGTCCGCCGCGGACCGGCCGGCCGCCACCGCGAACACCAGCGGCGCGCCGGCCGGCAACACCCGCAACGCATTGTCGGCCAGCCCGTCGAGCACCTGACGCAGTCGCCGCGGGTCGGCCCGCACCGGCACCGACCCGCCCGGCTGCAGCAGCCGGAACGCGACCCCGTGCTCGGCGCAGCGCGCCCGCCACACCTCCGCGGCCTCACCGGCCACGGCCGCGAGATCGACATCGAGCAGCTCGATGCGGAAGTCGTCGGCCTGCATCCGGGCCAGCTCCATCAGGTCGCCGACCAGCCGGTCCAGCCGCTGCGCCTCGGCCAGGATGATCCGAGCGGCCGGCGGCACGCCGATCCCGGCGACCACGCCGTCGACCAACGACTCCGCGAAGCCGCGGATCGCGGTGAGCGGGGTGCGCAGCTCGTGCGACACCGACAGCAGGAAATCGCGCTGCCGCCCCTCGCTGCGGGCCAGCGCGTCGGCCAGCTCGTTCACCGCGCCGGCCACCTCGGCGACCTCGCTCGGTCCCCGAAGCGGCACCCGGACGTCGCGCTGCCCGCCGCGCAGCCGGTGCGCCGCGGCCGCGGTGCGCCGCAGCGGCCGGGCGAGCAGGGTGCCGACGATGCCGCCGACCACCAGCGCCACCGCCACCCCGACCAGCACCGAGAACCCGATGTTGCGGCGCACCACCCCGGGGCCCAGCAGCCCGGCGTCGGCCGCCCGGACCAGCGCGAACGCTCCGGATCGAGCCGGCCTGGCCTCGACCAGGTAGGTGCTCCCGTCGACCTCGACGACGGCCGAGACCGGTGTGCCGCGCAGCGCCCGATCGGCATCGGCCTGCGCCAGGGCGGCGACGGTGGTCGGGTCCGGGCTCGTGCGGCCCCGACCGCCCAGGACGGTGACCGTGATGTTCTGGCCGCGCAGCACCGCCACCACCCCGCGGGTGCCGATGGCGGCCCGCACCGGGCCGGTCGCGGTGTCGTCCAGCTGCGCCGCGATCACGTCCGCCTGCTGGGCCAGCACGTCGGCGCCGACCTGCCGGCCGGTGATCGACACCAGCCGCAGCGACACCAGCGCGGCGACCCCGACGGCGACCAGCGCCACCAGCAGGCAGCTCGCGGTCACCCGGCGGGCCAGCGAGCCCCGGGCGCGCGGTCGACGGATCGGGCGGGTCGGCTGCTCGGGCGCGTCGAGCGTGCTCATCGCGACTCGGCCGCGTAGCCGACGCCGCGCACGGTGCGGATCGGGCCGGCCGGGCCGAGCTTGGCGCGCACCTGAGCGACGTGCACGTCCACGGTGCGGGTGCCGGCCGCGGCCGCGTAGCCCCACACCGCGCTGAGCAGCTGCTCCCGGCTGAACACCCGCCCTGGCGCCCGCATCAGGTACGTGAGCAGGTCGAACTCGGTGGAGGTCAGCTCGATCTCGACCTCACCCACCCGGACCCGCCGCCGGTCGACCGCCACCTCGACCAGCCCGACCCGCAGGATCTCCTCGGCGCCGGCCCGCGGTCCGGCCCGGCGCAGCACCGTGCGCACCCGCGCCACCAGCTCGCGTGGGCTGAACGGCTTGCTGACGTAGTCGTCGGCGCCCATCTCGAGCCCGAGGATGCGGTCGACCTCGTCGTCGCGGGCGGTCACGAACAGGATCGGCGTCCAGTTCTGCTCGGCCCGCAACCGCCGGCAGACCTCGATCCCGTCCAGGCCGGGCAGCCCGACGTCGAGCACCACGGCCACCGGCGCCAGCCGGCGCACCGCAGCCAGCCCGCTGGTGCCGTCGGCCTCGGTGTGCACCCCGAACCCGTCGCGCCTCAGGTAGAGGCCGATGAGCTCGGCGATGGACCGCTCGTCCTCGACGACGACCACCAGACCCTTGGGCGTCGCGCCCGGTTCAGCTGCCATGGACCTCTCCAGACCGGCTACGACCCCGGTGCACATGGGACCGGTGCAGATCGTGCCACCGCCCGGTCGTCGCTCAGCGCCCGCCGTCGTTGTCGAGCTCCCGCTCGATCCGGTCCAGGGTCGCGTCGATCTCGTCGAGGCGTGCGGTGTCCGAGCCGCCCGCGGGCCTGGTCGAGTCGGTGCTGACCGAGGCGGGCGTGGCGGCGGTCGACGGGACCGGCGCGCTGTCCGGGCCGGAGCCGCCGCGGCAGCCGACCAGCAGCAGCATCCCGACCACGATGACCCCCAGCGCGGAGCCGCGCGGCGTGCTCACCCGCAGTCCTGCGCCTGCACGTACTGCACGTCGCTGCGGAGCTCGGCCAGCTCGTCGAGCCGATCCGGGCGAGCCTGCACGCGTTCGTCGAGCAGGTCGGCGAGCGCCGCGAAGCCGGCGTCGCGGGCCCGCTCGGCCTTGGCCTGCAGCCAGACCGTCGAACCGCGGGTGTCGGCGTCGCCGTTGATCCGCTCCGTCACCCGGTCGATGCGCGCGAGCACCGCCGGAAGCCGGTGGGCGCACACCGCACCCGCGCCGTGATCTCCCGTGCCGTGATCAATTGTCGGGTTCTCGTCGGCGAACGCCGTCCCGCTGCCGGCCAGCAGCAGCCCCGCCGTCGCCGCTGACGCGGCCATCCACCGTGCTGATCGCTTCATGCTCTCTCCCAGGTCCGTCGGCCCGGCGGTCGTCGCCGGATGGCACGACAGTGCCGGCCGCCGATCAGCCGGCCGTTCGGGAAGTGTTCGGATCAGGTAAGGCCGGTTCCGTGCCCGGCCGGGACGCCAGCTCGGCCCGCGGGTGCACGGCGATCGAATCGGCGTGCACCCGGCCGATGCGACCACAACCGAACAGGGCGAATCGCACCATCACTGCTCCCGTGCCGATGAGGCGTCGAGCCTGCCAGTGGCCGGTCCGGCCGGCAAGATCCACGACATGGATCGATCCGAGCGCGCTCGATAGAGTGAACGATCGCGAGAGGAACGGGCCCGATGTCGAGGCCGCGAGGGGACGTCGATGGAGCTGTCGAAGGGTCGGCCGGGATCGGGATCGGGTGCGCGCCGGCCGACGCTGAGCGACGTCGCCGCCCAGGCCGGGGTGTCCCGTTCGACGGCCTCACTGGTGATCCGGTCCGCGCCCGGTCCGAGCGCGGCCGCGCGGGAGACGGTGCTGCGCGCCGCGGCCGACATCGGCTACCACCCCGACACCGCGGCCCGATCGCGGCGCCGGCACCGCAGCCGGCTGCTCGGCGTGCTGTTCGACGTTCGGGACTCGTTCCACGCCGATCTGGTCGAGGCGTTCTATCCGGCCGCCGAGCAGCACGGCTACGACGTGGTGCTCGGCGGGGTCGCCTCGACCCGGGACGAGCGCCGCGCCGTCGACGCGCTGCTCGGCTCGCGCTGTGAGGGTTTGGTACTGATCGGCCCGAACTCGGTGACCGACGATCTCAGCGCGGTGAGCTGCCGGGTTCCCGTCGTCGTGATCGGGCCGCCGCCCAGCGGTGGCCCGTTCGACCTGGTCCGCACCGCGGACCGCGAGGGTGCCCGGCAGGCCGTCGACCACCTCGTCGAGCTCGGGCACCGAGCGATCGTGCACATCGACATGGGGGTGCACCCCGGCGCAGCCGAGCGCCGCCACGGCTACCGCACGGCCATGCGCCGGCACGGGCTCGCCGAGCACCTGCGGGTGCTGCCCGGCGACAAGACCGAGGCCTCCGGGGCGCGGGCGGCCAGGGCCATGCTCGACGCGGGCGAGCTGCCGACCGCGATCTTCGCCGGCAACGACCGGTGCGCGGTGGGGGTGCTGGACATGTTGCGTCGGGCCGGGGTGGACGTGCCCCTCGAGGTGTCGGTCGCCGGTTTCGACGACAGCCAGCTGTCCCGGCTGGCGCACATCGACCTGACCACGGTTCGCCAGGACACCGACCTGATCGCCCAGCTCGTCGTCCGGGCCGCCGCCGAGCGCCTGGACGGTGGGCGGGAGACGGCCCGGGACATCGTGCTCGATCCGCAACTCGTCGTGCGCGGAACCACCGGCCCACGCCGCTCGCGGAGCGCCAGCACCGGGTTCGGCGCCGCCGCGATGTGAGCCCGCCGGGCGCGGGTCACCAGAACGGGAGCTTCGGGACAAGACGGTCAGACGCGGTGTCCGTGCTGCCCGGGCGCGGCCGCTCCGTGCGAGACTCGTCACATGACATCGCCGGTGTCGACCGGCCCGGGGAACACCCGGACCAGCGAAAACGGGACGAAGCAGGCGCCACCGGGTCCGGTCGCCCCCGCTGACCCGGCCGCGCCGGCCCAGACCGGCTGGGGTCTTCCGTTGACCGTGTTGATCGCCGGCATGTTCATGTCGGTACTCGACATCAGCATCGTGAACGTCGCCATCCCCACGATCCAGAACGACTTCGGGGTGACGACCGAGGAAGTGCAGTGGATCGCGACGGCCTACTCACTGGCGCTGGGCGTCGTGGTCCCGGTCAGTGGCTGGCTGTCGGACAAGCTCGGGCCCAGCCGGACCTACAACCTGGCGCTGGTCGGATTCGCGGCCGGCTCAGCGCTGTGCGGGCTGGCCTGGAGCCTGAACAGCATGATCGCGTTCCGGATCCTGCAGGCGATCCCCGGCGGGATCCTGCCGGTGGTGACGCTGACCATCGTCTACCGGATCGTGCCCCGGGAGAAGATCGGCGCCGCGATGGGGATGTACGGGCTGGGCATCGTGGTGGCCCCCGCGATCGGCCCGACCCTGGGCGGGTACCTGGTCGAGTACGTCGACTGGCGGCTGATCTTCTTCATCAACGTGCCGGTCGGGATCCTGGGCGCGGTGGCCGCGACGATGGTGCTGCCCCGGTTCCCCGCCACCCGCGCCGGCCGGTTCGACGTGTTGGGCTTCCTGACCATCGCCACCGGGCTGTTCTCGCTGCTGCTGGCGCTGTCCGAGGGTCAGGACTGGGGCTGGACGTCCTACCGGGTGCTGATCCTGCTCACGGTCGGGGCGCTCAGCCTGGCGCTGTTCGTGATCATCGAGTTGGAGGTGGACGAGCCGCTGCTGGACGTGCGGGTGTTCCGCTACTGGGCGTTCACCAACTCGCTGCTGCTGATCTCGGTGCTGTCGGTCGGGCTGTTCGGCGTGCTGTTCTACATCCCGCTGTTCCTGCAGCAGGCCCAGGGCATGGGTGCGTTCGAGGCGGGGCTGTTGCTGCTGCCGCAGGCGCTGGTGATGGGCGTGCTGATGCCGATCGCGGGCCGGCTCTACGACAGGATCGGGCCGCGCTGGCCGGCGACCATCGGGCTGACGATCGTGGCCATCGGCACCTACGAGCTGCACCGCACCACCGTCGACATCACCCATGAGCACATGATGTGGCTGCTGGTGTTCCGCGCCGCCGGCATGGGCCTGGCCATGATGCCGATCATGACCGGGGGCATCTCGGCCATCCCGCCACACCAGGTGAGCAGCGCGAGCGCGTTCAACAACGTCGTGCAACGGACCACGGCGGCGTTGGGACTGGCCATCCTCACCGCCATCCTGTCCAGCCAGCAGGCCCAGCTGCTGGGCGACCGCACCGCATTGATCACGACGGGCACCCAGCTGCCCCAGCTGGGCAGCCGCGGAGACGGCGGCCCGATCGGGACGCTGGCGGTGTACCAGCAGATGCAGACCCAGGTGTTCGTCTCCGGGCTGAACGATCTGTACATCATCACCGCCGGGCTCACCGCGGTCGGTGTCGTGCTGGCCCTGATGCTGCGCTCGGGGCCGGTGCCCGCCGCCGCCGTCCGGCCCGCGCCGAGCGCACCCGCCGATCGGGCCGAAACCGCCCCCGTCGCACCGGTGTCCGGCCCCGCCCACCCCGTCGACCCGGTGCCGGCCGAACCGGAGCCGGAGCCGGCGCGCTCCGGGTCGCCGCCACGGCCTCCGGTGCTCGCCGGCCGCACCGGAGACCGCA
Source organism: uncultured Actinomycetota bacterium (assembly GCA_963730945.1). Classification (GTDB taxonomy): domain Bacteria; phylum Actinomycetota; class Actinomycetes; order Mycobacteriales; family Pseudonocardiaceae; genus Pseudonocardia. The sequence goes on along the minus strand of CAVSTV010000016.1, from coordinate 48,235 downwards.
CCCCGCGCTGAGCCCGCTCGATCGCTGCCGCGGCCATCGCGCGTGTGTGACGTCGGCCCGGTTGCCGGGCCGGCCGGCGATCCGAGCATCGCTGTCGTGCCAAACTCGGCTCATGGCGTCTGTCTCGACCGGTTCGCAGACCGATGTCGCGGGTGGCGCCGACGCACCTCCCGGGCCCGACGGGGTGGCCCCGGGCGCGGCGGTCGCGGTGGCTCCGGGCGCCACACCGACCGCCACACCGACCGCGACACCGACACCGACCAAGGCGGGGGCAACGGCGCCGGCCCCGGCCGGCGGTGGCTGGGGTCTCGCGCTGCTGGTGCTGATCGCCGGCATGTTCATGTCGGTGCTGGACATCAGCATCGTCAACGTCGCCATCCTGACCATGCAGAACGACTTCGGCGTGACCACCAACGAGATCCAGTGGGTGGCCACCTCCTACGAGCTGGCGCTGGGCGTGGTGGTGCCGGTCAGCGCCTGGCTCAGCGACCGGTTCGGGACCACCCTGGTCTACAACGTGTCGCTGGCCGGTTTCGCGGGCTTCTCGGCGCTGTGCGGGCTCGCCTGGAACCTCGAAAGCATGATCGCCTTCCGGGTGCTGCAGGCCATCCCGGGCGGCATCCTGCCGGTGGTGACGCTGACCATCCTCTACCGGATCGTGCCCCGGGAGAAGATCGGCGCGGCGATGGGCATGTACGGGCTGGGCATCGTGGTGGCCCCCGCGATCGGCCCGACGCTGGGCGGGTACCTGGTCGAGTACGTCGACTGGCGGCTGATCTTCTTCATCAACGTCCCGGTCGGGATCCTCGGGGTGGTCGCGGCGCTCATGGTGCTGCCGCGCTACCCGGCGGGCGACGCCGGTCGGTTCGACGTGCTCGGCTTCCTCGCCATCGCCACCGCGCTGACCGCGCTGCTGCTGGCCCTGACCGAGGGTCAGGACTGGGGCTGGACGTCCTACCGGGTGCTGATCCTGCTCACGGTCGGCGTGCTCAGCATGGCGCTGTTCGTGATCATCGAGCTGGAGGTCGACAAACCGCTGCTGGACGTGCGGGTGTTCCGCTACTGGGCGTTCACCAACTCGCTGCTGCTGATCACCGTGCTGTCGGTCGGGCTGTTCACGGTGCTGTTCTACATCCCGCTGTTCTTCCAGCAGGCCCAGGGCATGGGCGCGTTCGAGACCGGCCTCATCCTGCTGCCGCAGGCGCTGATCATGGGTGTGCTGATGCCGATCGCCGGCTGGCTCTACGACAAGATCGGGCCGCGCTGGCCGGCGACCATCGGGCTGGCGATCGTGGCGATCGGCACCTACCTGCTCTGCACCTCCACGCCCGACAGCTCCAGCGAGTCCATGATGTGGCTGCTGACGTTCCGCGCGGCCGGCATGGGGCTGTGCATGATGCCGATCATGACCGGCGGCATCGCCGCCATCCCGTCGTCGATGGTCGGCGACGCGGGCGCGTTCAACAACGTCGTGCAGCGCACCACGGCGGCGCTGGGCCTGGCCGTGCTCACCGCGATGGTCACCGACCAGCAGGCCCAGCAGATCGAGGACCGCACGGCGCTGATCCCGGGCACCACCCCGATGCCCCAGCTCGGAGCGGGCCAGGACGGCGAGCTCTCCAGCCTGCTCGCGGTCTATCAGCAGACCCAGACCCAGGTGTTCGTGTCCGCGCTCAACGACATGTACATCGTGACCGCGATCGTCACCGCGGCCGGCGTCGTGCTGGCGTTGATGCTGCACTCCGGACCGGCCCCGGCGGCCCCCGAGGAGGAGGGCCCCCGGCCACCGGTGCACGGATGATCAGTCGCGGTGGATCTTCACCGTGACGTTCATCCCGGGCACCAGGTTGAGGTCCTTGAGGTTGTCGATCCCGATCTTGACCGGGATCACCTGGGTGACCTTCTGGAAATTGCCCGACGTGTTGGCCTGCGGGAACAGCGAGAAGACCCCGGCAGCACCGCCCTGAACCTCGGTGACCCGGCCGGTGAGCCCCGTGCTCGGGAAGGCATCGACCGAGATGTCCACCAGCTGGCCGGTGTGCACCTCGTTGATGTCGGTCTCGTCGACCCGGGCGGTCACGAAGATCGCGGATCCGTCATAGGCGACGGCGAGCTGGGTGCCGGCGGTGACGAAGGAGCCCTCGACCCCGTTGTCGACGGCGACGACCCCGTCCGCGGGTGCCCGGATGACCATCTGCGGCTGCACGAACCCGCCCTGCATCCGGATCCGACCGACCGAGGCGTCCTTGCGCAGCTGCGAGCCTTCGGTGCCGCGCCAGTCGATCAGGGTGCCGCTGCTGGGCGCGTTGACCGAGATCTGGTTGCCGTCGACCTGGGCGTTGTCGGTGGTGACGTAGTTGCGGGTGTCAAGGATGTAGTAGGTGGCGAATGCGGCCGCGGCCAGCACGGCCAGCACCAGCACGATGAGCAGCGCGATGCGGGTGGACCGCTTCATCGAGCGCTTGGCCGCCGGGGCCTCGGCGGCCGGCGCCTCGCCGTCCGTCGTCACCGGCTCCGTCATCGGACCCTCGACCATGATCGCGCTCCTGCCGTTCCGGTCTCTCGGTCACCAGACTAGAAGAAATCGCCGGCCTGCCGGTGGCCCCGGCGACCAGGGTCAGCGGGCGGACGGGATCACGACCTCCTGACCGTCGAACAGCCCGGAGATGACCTGCGTGCGTTCGGCGCCGACGACGCCGGCCTGGAACGTGACCGGACGTTCCTCGCCGTCGGCACCGACGACGACGACGGTGCTGTCGTTGCCCTGCCGGCGCACCGCGGCGTTGGGCACGCTGAGCACGTTGTCCAGCTGCTGGGTCACCACCGTGGCCCGCGCCGTCTGGCCGTCCTTCAGCCGTGGATCGCCGTCGTCCAGCACCACGGTCACGTAGTAGCTGATGACGCCCGAGATCGCGGTGCCCGAGGGGGCCACCGACAACACGGTGCCGTTCTTGGTCAGGTCGGGGACCGCGTCGAAGCCGACGGTGACCTTCTGGTTCGGCGCGATCTGAGCGGCGTCCGACTCCTCGTAGGGCAGCACGACCTGCAGCCGGTTGATGTCGTTGAGCACGATGAACTGCGAGCCGCCCGGCCGGGTCACGGTGGCGGCGCCGCCGGCCGCGGGGGTGCCGCCGGACTCCGCGCCGGGGATGGCCGCGTCGCTGCCCGGGGCCAGCGCGGTGGTGCCCGAGCTGGCGGAGAGGAACTCGCCGACGGCGCCGTTGATCGCCGACACGGTCCCGTCGACCGGCGCGCGCAGGGTGGCGTCGTCGACGTCGCGCTGGGCGGAGCGCACCAGCGCCTGTCCGTTGGCGACCAGCGCCCGCTGCTGCTCGATGTTGAACGGCCGGTCGCTGCTGGCCGAGTCCAGGGTGTTCTGCGCGGTGATCACGCTCTGCCGGCTGTTCTCGATCGAGACCTGGCCGGCCGCGGCGTCGACGTCCTGCTTCTGCCGAGCGGCCTCGAGCGCGGTCCGGCTGGCCTCGACCTGGCGCCGGGCGGAGATGACCGACGTCTCCGCGGCCGCCACCTGCTGAGCGCACGAGCCGCTCGCTCCGGAGAGCAGGCCGGTCAGGCTGGACAGGTCGGGAAGCGCCGCGGCGGCGGCGTCGGTGTCACCCTCCTCGAGCTCCTCGAGCGCCTTCCGGGCGTCCTCGCTCAGCGAGTCGCTGTCGCCCGAATCACCGCAGGAGGACTTCACGATCCGGCGCTGGTCCTCGGCCTGGTCGAGCGCCTTCTTGTCGATGCTCAGCTGCTTCTTGGCCCCGTCGACGGCCGCCTTGTCGGCCTCCTGGACCGCGTCGACCTGGTCCTCGGTGGCATCGAGGATCCTGCCGGCCTGGCCGAGGGTGTCGGACGCGCCGCCCACCGCGGTGCCGTTGATGATCCGGTTCAGCACGGCCTGCTGGCTGTTCAGCTGGGCCTGTTGCTGGGCCAGCAGCTGCCGCAGCACGAAGTCGTCGATGGTGGCCAGCACCTGTCCCGCGGTCACCCGATCCCCGACCTTGACCGCGACCGAGGTGATCTGGCCGCCCTTGGCGAACCCGAGGTTCTGCTCGTTGATCGCGGTCAGCGAACCGGTCGAGGTCACCCCGGAGGTGACCGCGGCCCGGGTGACGCGGGCGGTCTGCGGCGCGGTCGGCTCGTCGCTGCTGCAGGCCACCAGGGTCAGCGCGATGAGCGCTCCGACCGCGGCCGCGCCGATGCCGCGGCGAACCGCCGGGCTGGTGCGCGCTGCTGCTGGACCTTCGCCGCCCTGCGGATCGGAGCGACGGCCCGAACCCGGTCGGGCTGACAAGATCGAGAACGACGGGCGGGACAGAGCCACTCGCCACACTCCCATCCCCGCTGCGGGGGTCGGCGTGGGGGAGCGCGAGAGCCCGAGCGGATAGTTCCGAGCAGCCGCAGGATCCGGGGCGGCTGCCGTATCCGGAACGTAGCTCATCACGAATGGGAAACAGGAAGTGGCTATCTCCGGTCACGGACAGTACGTCGAGCGGATAGGCGTTTTCGGCGTTTTCGGATCTCGGTCGACTTGGTCCCTGACCAGCGCCGGTAACTGCGGTCGGACCGACCGTCAGCACCCAGCTACCTGCCGTGGTCGGGACTCACCAGATCAGTTCACAATGGTGATCGGCGCCACTCCGGCCCGCTTCTCCGGTGCACAGCGACTCGTGTCCCGATCGTTATCCCTGCATTCGATATCGGGCTATCGATCATCGCATCGGCTCGGCGAGAGCTGTGCCGGCGATCGCCCGATATCCGCTGAGTGTGTGACTGTGTGTAGTCGACTCGTCCCATGATTGCCGGCAAGATCGTGCACTCAACGTGACTGCACGTGCGAATGCTCGATCACTCGCACTTGCATATGTTCGTCCGGTAGTACACGATCAGCCGAAGCAGAAGCAACAAGGATTACTCAATGCAACGGCAGACACACGTTCGGCCGAGATGTGCTCAGAGTGGCGACACATCCGGCTTGGCCCGCACAGTGTACTTGGGGAGTAACTGTGAGTGAAGAGCGACGACCGGCCCCGTTCGTCGACGCCCTCTACGCCATGCCAGCGTTGTGGGGTCGGTTGCTCACCGAGCACACCCCCGACCCGACGGGACGCCGCTGCCAGGCCTGCACGACGGCGGGGACCGGATCGCCGGGAGCGGCGTGGCCGTGCCGCATCCGGGACGCCGCGGAATCGGCCAGGGCGCGCTATCTCAGCTCCACCAACGCCGACGTGCACCAGCTGCAGAACCGCAAGCGCGCCATCTAGGCACGCCTGAACGCCACTGATCGACTGGGTGCGCGGCCGGCGCGGGTGATCGCGTTCACGACCTCGACCAGCGCGCGCAGGCTGTGTCCGGACAGCAGCTCGTCGCAGTAGGGCAGCGCTGCCGCCATGCCGCCGGTCGCCGGCTCGAACCCCGGCGCGGCCACCCGCGGATTGACCCAGATGACGGCGTGCGCGCGCCGACTCAGCCGTTGCATGGCCCGCTCGAGGGCCTCCGGTGGATCGGCGTCCCAACCGTCCGACGCCACGACGACCGTGGCCCCGCGGATCGCGGCGCCGTGGCGGGACCGCAACAGGGAGTGCACGCCGGTCGCGATCCGGGTACCGGTGAAGCGATCGTCCACCCCCGCCGTGGCCAGTTCGATGGCCCGGCGGGCCGAGCGGTGGGCCAGCACCGGGGTCAGCCGGGTCAGCCGGGTCGCGAACGCGAACACCTCGGTCGGGGAGTGCAGCGCGGCGGCGCGCATCAGGTGCAGGTAGGCGGTGGTGGTGGGCTGCATCGAGCGGCTCACGTCGCACACCATCAGCACCCGGCGGCGCCGCTGCGTGGATGTGGTCGCGACCAGCTCGATCGGCTCCCACCCGGTCCGGCGGGCGCGCTGCAACGTCGCGCGCAGCGCCGCCCGGTCCCCGCTGCGGTGCTGCCGGTGGCGCCGGCTGCGACGCGTCGGCCAGTGCGGCAGCGTGGCCTCGATCCAGCCGCCGATCTCCGCGAGCCGGGCATCGTCGAGGGTGCCGAAGGGCGCGTCGGCCAGCGCATCGAGCGGGCTCGGCAGCCGCAGCTCCACGATCGGCCCGGTGCCGGGTTCGGTGGCCATCTCGGCCACGGTCGGCCGCGTCAGCCACGGCAGCCCCTGGCCGTCGCCCGCGGCCCGATCGGCACCGGCGGCATCGGTGCGCGTCCAGGCGTCGTCCGGGCGGCCGCCTGTCGGGTCCGCGTGTCGGGACGGCGGATCGAGTCGCAACGCGGCCGCGTCGAACACCGCGGCGAACACGGCGTCGAACGCCTCGATCTCGCCGTGGCGGCGGACCAGCGTCGTGCGCGCCACCCAGTACAGCTCGCCGGTGCTGTCGACCGGCGTCACGCCCAGTGCATTGCTGAACGCCTCGACCGAGGTCATGCCCACCGGCACCCCGGCCGCCCGTAGCCGGGCGCCGAGGGCGACCGCGAAGGCGGCCCGGTCCACGCCGCGCAGCACGGCGGCGATGGCCATCAGCTCGCCGCGATGCGGCCATCGGCATCGAGCGATGCGATCAGCAGCTCGCGGTCGTCGGGCGTCTTGGCCAGCGCTCCGAGGGTGCGCACGACGTCGTCGCGCACCAGTTCGGTCGCGCGCAGCGCGACCAGCGCCGCCACCCAGTTGATCGTTTCGGCCATCCCGGGGGCCTTGTCGAGATCCAGCCCGCGGGCGGCTCCGACGAAGGCCGTGGCCGAGGTGATCAAGGGCTCGCGGGCGCCCGGTACCCGCCTCCGCAGGATGTCGGCGGCGCGCGCGGCCGCGGGGAACTCGATCCAGTGGTAGAGGCAGCGCCGGCGCAGCGCATCGTGCAGATCCCGGCTGCGGTTGGAGGTCAGCACCACGACCGGCGGCCGCGCCGCGGTGAACGTCCCGAGCTCCGGCACGGTCACCGCGCCCTCGCCGAGGAACTCGAACAGCAGCGCCTCGAACTCGTCGTCGGCCCGATCGATCTCGTCGATGAGCAGCACCGGCGGGGTCGGTCCGCGGTGCCGCACGCAGCGCAGGATGGCCCGCTCCTGCAGGAACTCCTCTGTGAACAGGTCGGCATCGGCCAGCCGGTCGCCGCGTGACTCGGCGAGCCTGATCGCCAGCAGCTGCCGCTGGTAGTTCCACTCGTACATCGCCTCGCCGACGGTCAGGCCCTCGTAGCACTGCAGCCGGACCAGCGGCGATCCCAGGGTCTGGGCCAGCGCCTTGGCCGCGCTGGTCTTGCCCACGCCGGGCTCGCCCTCCAGCAGCAGCGGCAACCCGAGCACCAGGGAGAGGTACACCGCCGTCGCGAGGCCGTCGTCGGTCAGGTAGTCGGCCTCGTCCAGTCGACGGCGGACGTGGCTGGGATCGGTGAACGCGGCCGTCACCGGGGGCAGCCGTGATCGACGGCCGGCTCCGCAGCGGGCAGTGGGTCGCCGCTGCCGCCGATCCCACCGAGCCGCCGGGCCTTGACGATCTCGGCGAGGATGGACAGCGCGATCTCCGGCGCGTTGCGGGCGCCTATGTCCAGCCCGACCGGGGTGCGCACGCGCCGGGTCTCGGCGTCGCTGAGCTCGAGGCCGGCCAGCACCGCCGCGCCCCGCCGTGGGCTGGCGACCAGCCCGACGTAGGGCACGCCGGCGTCCAGCGCGGTGCGGATCGCGCCCCGCTCGTCCCCGCCGAGGGTCGCGACGACCGCCGCGAGCGCACCGGCGGCCGACCGCGCGTCGTCGGCGAGATCCACGAGAAAGCCCAGCGGCGCACCGAGCTCGGCGATCGCCATGGCGATCGGGCCGCGACCGACGACGGTGATCCGGGCCGGCGGCAGCAGCGGTTCCAGGAAGATCTCCAGCGCGCCCCCTGACAGGCACGGGTTGACCACCACGTGGGCGCCGGGGGCCTCCGGGAACGGGCTGTCCCCGCTGGGCAGCACCCGCAGCAGCACCGTCTCCCCGAGCCGCAGCGCCTGCAGGGCCGCGGTGCGCACCGAGCCCTCGGCACACTGGCCACCGACGAACCCCTCGATCGATCCGTCGGCGTGCACGATCGCCGCGTCGCCCGGATGTGCCGACGACGGCTGCTGTGCGCGCACCACTGTCGCGCGGACGAAGGGCGTGCGCGCGGTCCGCAACACATCCATCCGCCCAGACAGCCCGAGGGTCACCGGCAGCACCTGTTCACGTCCCGCTCACCCCACTCAGATCGGCGGGGTGGGGTGGCCGCGCATGGCGTCCCAGACCCGGGATGGGGTCAGCGGCATGTCGGCGTGCCGGATGCCGAAGGGGGCCAGCGCGTCGACCACGGCGTTGACGATGGCCGGCGGCGAGCCGACGGTGGCCGACTCACCGACGCCCTTGGCGCCGATCGGGTGGTGCGGCGAGGGCGTGACGGTGAACCCGGTCTCCCAGTCCGGGACCTCCAGCGCCGTCGGGATCAGGTAGTCCATCAGCGAGGCGCCCAGGCAGTTGCCGTCCTCGTCGAACGCGATGATCTCCATCAGGGCCATCCCGACCCCGTCGGCGAGACCGCCGTGCACCTGGCCCTCGATGATCATCGGATTGATCCGGGTGCCGCAGTCGTCCACCGCGATGAACCGGCGGACCGTCACCACGGCGGTTCCCGGGTCGATGTCGACCACGCAGATGTAGGCGCCGAACGGGTAGGTCAGGTTCTCCGGGTTGTAGCAGATCTGGGCTTCCAGCCCGCCCTCCACGCCGTCGGGCAGGTCGCCGGCGCCGTGCGCCCGCATCGCGATCTGCTGGATCGTCACCGACGCGGTCGGGTCGCCCTTGACCTGGAAGGAACCCTTCACCCACTCCAGGTCGGCGACGGACACCTCGAGCATTCCGGACGCGATCAGCTGAGCCTTGTCCCGGACCTTGCGGGCGACCAGCGCCGCCGCCGCGCCGGACACCGGCGTGGAGCGGCTGCCGTAGGTGCCCAGCCCGAACGGGGTGTTGTCGGTGTCGCCGTGCACGACGTCGATGTCGTCGGGCGGGATGCCGATCTCCTCGGCGACGATCTGGGCGAACGTCGTCTCGTGACCCTGGCCCTGGCTCTGCACCGACAGCCGCACGACGGCCTTGCCGGTCGGGTGCACCCGCAGCTCGCAGCCGTCGGCCATGCCGAGGCCGAGGATGTCCATGTCCTTGCGCGGACCGGCCCCGACGGCCTCGGTGAAGAAGGCGACGCCGATGCCCATCAGCTCGCCGCGCTCCCGCTTCTGCGCCTGCTCGCGGCGCAGCTCGTCGTAGCCGGCGATCTGCATGGCCTTGCGCATGGTCGGCTCGTAGTTCCCCGAGTCGTACACCCAGCCGGTCTGGGTCCGGTACGGGAACTGCTCGGGTCGGATGAAGTTGCGCAGCCGCAGCTGCGCCGGATCCATCTTCAGCTCGTACGCCAGGCAGTCCACGATGCGCTCGACCAGGTAGACCGCCTCGGTGATGCGGAACGAGCAGGCGTAGGCCACCCCGCCCGGCGCCTTGTTGGTGTAGACGGCGGTCATCGAGCAGTAGGCCGCCTCCAGGTCGTAGCTGCCGGTGAACACGCCGAAGAAGCCGGCCGGGTACTTCACCGGCGTCGCGGTGCCGTTGAACGCGCCGTGGTCGGCCAGCACGTGGGTGCGGATGGCCAGGATCTTGCCCTCGCGGGTGGCCGCGATCTCGCCGCGCATGATGTAGTCCCGGGCGAATCCGGTGGAGATCAGGTTCTCCGAGCGGTCCTCCATCCACTTCACCGGCTTCCCGGTGACGATGGACGCGACCACCGCGCACACGTAGCCGGGGTAGATCGGCACCTTGCCACCGAAGCCGCCACCGATGTCCGGCGAGATCACCCGGATCTTGTGCTCCGGGATGCCGGCCACGATCGCGTACAGCGTGCGGTGCGCGTGCGGGGCCTGGGTGGTCGACCATAGCGTCAACTTGCCGCTGACCCGCTCGAAGTCGGCCACCGCGCCGCAGGTCTCCATCGGCGCCGGGTGCACCCTGGGATAGACGATGTCCTCGGTGACCACCACATCGGCCCGCGCGAACACCGCGGCGGTGGCCTCGGCGTCCCCGGTCTCCCAGTCGAAGCAGTGGTTGTCGGTCTTGTCCTTCAGGTCGTCGCGGATCACCGGGGCGTCCGGGGCGAGCGCGGTGCGGGCGTCGACCACCGGGGGCAGCGGCTCGTACTCGACGTCGATCAGATCCAGCGCGTCCCGGGCCGCGTAACGGTCCTCGGCGACGACGAACGCCACCTCCTGGCCCTGGAAGCGGACCTTGTCGGTGGCCAGCACGGCCTGCACGTCGTTGGACAGGGTGGGCATCCAGGCCAGGCCCTGCGCGGCCAGCGCCGCCCCGGTGACCACGGCCCTGACCTTGGGGTGCGCCTCGGCCGCGGTGGTGTCGACGGAGACGATCCGGGCGTGCGCCAGCGGGCTGCGCAGGATGGCCAGGTGCAGCATCCCGGGCAGCTGCACGTCGTCGCAGAAGCGGCCCAGCCCGCGCACGAAGCGCGGGTCCTCCTTGCGCAGCATCCGGCCGTGGCCCAGCGGCTTGCGGTCGTTGTCGACGAAGCCGTCGACGACATCGTCGACGACGGTCTCGGTGGCCGCCGGGCGGTCCTCGGTGGTGGTCATCGGACCGCCTCCTGCGCGTGCGCCGCGGCGCTCTGTTGCTGGTGGGCTGCCGCCCAGCGGACCGAGCGGACGATGGTCGAGTAGCCGGTGCACCGGCAGATCTGGCCGGAGATCGCCTCCCGGATCGTGGCCTCGTCCGGGTCCGGCTCGCGGTCCAGCAGCGCGCGGGCGGTCAGCATCATCCCCGGCGTGCAGAATCCGCACTGCAGGCCGTGGCACTGCATGAAGCCCCGCTGCACCGGGTCGAGCCGCCCGTCGACCTCCATACCCTCCACGGTGCGCACCTCGTGCCCGCCGGCCATCGCGGCCAGCACCGTGCACGACTTCACCGGCTCGCCGTCCATCAGCACCACGCAGGTCCCGCAGTTGCTGGTGTCGCAGCCCCAGTGGGTTCCGGTCAGGCCGAGCACGTCGCGCAGGAAGTGCACGAGCAGCAGCCGGTCCTCGATGTCCCGGGTGACCTCGGTGCCGTTGACGGTCATCGAGATCTGCATGTCAGGCTCCCGTTCCGTTGCTGGTGATCCGCTCGACGGCGGTGCGCAGTACCCGCCGGGTCAGCTCGTCGGCGAGATGACGCTTGTAGTCGGCGCTGCCGCGCTGGTCGGTGGTCGGGCTCGATTCGGCCGCGGCGATGGCGCCGGCCTCGGCGTACAGCTCCTCGGACGGCTCCCGGCCGCGCAGTGCGGCGGAGACCGCCGGCAGCCCGGTGGTGTTCGGGCCGACCGCGGCCAGCCCGATCCGGGCGTCGGTGATCACGGCACCGGTCATCCAGATCGCGCCGCCGCAGGACACCACCGCCCAGTCCCCGGCCCGCCGCTCCACCTTGGTGTAGGCGCTCGATCCGCCCGGCCGCAGCGGGACGCGGACCTCGGTGAGGATCTCGTTGTCCGCGACCGCGGTCTCGTACGGACCGCGATGGAACTCCTCCATCGTCACCACCCGCTCGCCGTCGCGGCCGCGGATGACACAACTGGCGTCGACCGCGGTGCACACCGCGGACAGATCCTCCGAGGGGTCGGCCTGGCACAGCGAGCCGCCGATCGTCCCGCGGTTGCGCACCGCCGGGTCGGCGATCACCTTCTCGGCGTCCCGGAAGATCGGGAATGCGGCGGCCAGCTCATCCGAGTCGAGCAGCTGCCGATGTCGGGTCATGGCCCCGATCCGGATCTGCTCGGGCTCGACGGTGATGTAGCCGAGCTCGCCGTGCAGGTCGTTGATGTCGATCAGGTAGTCGAAGTCGGCGAGCCGCAGCTTCATCATCGGTAGCAGGCTGTGACCGCCGGCCACCAGCCGGGCGGAGCCATCGAGGTCGTTCAGCAGACTGATGGCGTGGTCAACGTTATCGGCACGCTTGTACTCAAAAGGTGCAGGCACCTGCATTGAGACACCTCGTGTGTTGTTGTGTAGGAGCAGTCTGCTCTGCCCCGGAGTCGCTAAGGCAACACTTACTTGAGCCGGGCACTTGTCGCCGAGCGGTCGTTTTTCTCTGTCGTGCGGTGGGAATCTGTCGCCCGCCGGTCTGGACCGGCCGGCTGAAAGTCTTCAGGTGTCGGTACCTTTGATGTCTATGGATTAGACGACTGTCCGGTAGGTTCGCCGCGTGCAGCCACCCGACCGCCGGCCGATCGGTCTCGTGTTGACCCGCACCGCGAGGGCCGTCAGCCGCGCGTTCGACGCCCGGCTCGCCGCGGCGGGCGGGTCGCTGCCGGTGTGGCTGATCCTGCTCGCGCTGCGGACGACCGAGATCGCCAACCAGCGGGAGCTCGCCGCGGCCGTCGGCATCCAGGGCGCGACCCTGACCCACCACCTCAACGGCATGGAGTCCGACGGGCTGCTGACCCGGCGCCGCGACCCGCGCAACCGGCGGGTGCACCTGGTGGAGCTGACGGCGGCCGGGGAGGAGCTGTTCGGCCGGCTGCGATCGGCCGCGACCGCGCACGACAGGCTGCTGCGCACGGACCTGACCGACGACGAGATCGCCGTGCTCGACGAGCTGCTGGCCCGGATCCAGGGCAACGTCAGCGGCGCCCGGCAAGCGTGATCGTGTAGTCGAATGCGCCGCCGCCGGGGGCGACGATCTCGAGGTTGTCGGTCATGACGCGGTGCAGCCGCAGCGTCTGCACCGTCGGCGCGTCCACCGGGGCCGCCGTCGCCTCGCTGAACGCGCAACCCGACCCGAGATCGACCCGCACCGCCATCCCCGCGCCGTGGCCCACGGTCGCCGCCCGTCGGTCCGCGCTCACGGTCTGGTGCTGGCGCTCTCCACGCAGCGCCGCCGCGTACAGATCCACGCAGAACTCGTTGCTCACCGTGTGCCCGGGTCTGGTGCCGGCGTAGCTGACGTGCACCGACCGGCCGTCCAACCGGATGGTCTTGTGGAACCGGCCGAACGTCGACACGTCGTGCAACACCAGCCCGTCCTCGCCGGCCAGCTTGGCCTCCCGGTCCTCGGCGAGCCGCGCGTCCAGTTCCTGCAAAGTGTCCGGTGTCCCGTTCAGGTCGGCGCCCTCGTCGTAGCTCAGGGTGACCGCCGGACCGGCGCCGTCGGCGGCCTGCACCCGGTAGGCGTTGAAGTTGTCCGGGTAGTACCAGTCGAAGATGGTGTCGTCCGGGGGTCCGGCGCCGATGGTGCCCAGGCTGGGCGCGGGATCACCGGCGACGTAGGCGTGGTTGGGCGTGTACACGGTGTTCTGCAGCACGATCCCGTCGCTCTTCACCCCGGCGTCGGAGTCCCAGTCCAGGTCCAGGAACTGGTAGGCCTTGAAGGTCCCGCTGACCGAGCACGGGCGCCCGTCGACCATCGCGAACAGGTGCGTGATGCGCCCGCCGTTGCGGTCGATCACCACCAACGCCTCGGTGTTGTAGAGGATCACGGTGGGCAGCGGATCGTGGTCCCACTGCCGGCCGGGGCAGTCCGGGCGCCGCCACGGCGGGGCCCCGGCCGCGTCGACCACGGCGTCGTGGCGCGCCACCTCCTCGATCACCGGACCCGAGTCCCGGAACGCGGCCGGCGCCTCCTGGACCGCCGCCCAGTCCGCCCAGATCGCCGCGGCCAGGTAGACGTGGGCATTGCGCAGCTGCACCGACTCGGCGATGACGAAGTCCTCGGCGTCGGTGCCGGCCCCGCGCGCGTACTTGGACCACTGCGACTCGTGCAGGCACATCCCGAGATAGAGCCGGGCGAGCTCGTCGCACTCGTTGCGGCGCGGTCGGGCGGCGATCGCCCGCTCGGCGCGGTCGGAGATCTCGCCCAGGGTGTCGCCGAGCCAGGCGACCCGGACCCGGCTCCAGGCCGCGTACCAGGTGTCGAAGGCCAGCCCGTAGTCGTGGCGCGGGTCGGGCGGGATGTCCAGGCGCCAGTGGTGGGTGATGTAGGGGTCGCTGGCCGAGATCAGGTCCAGCTCACCGACGCAGTCGGCGTCGGACAGGTCGTCGGTGGTGATCGCCCGCACCCACGGGTGCGCGGAGATCCAGGACAGCGCGGCCTGGTAGAGCCGGTTGTACTGCACCGCGTTGCCGTCGTAGACCCCGTCGAACCAGCCGTTGCCGCTGGCCTTGTCCGCGTCGTCGGAGTAGACCAGCACGTTGTCGCGGCGCAGCGCGGGCTGCGCGGCCAGCTCGATGAACTTGCGCCGGGTGTTCAGCGACACCTTGCCGCGGTCGGCGTCGCGCCGGCTGCCGCCGAACAGCCCGTCCTTCATCTGCGGGTCGATGAAAAGGATCTTGATGCCGGTGCCGCGGTCGCGCCACACGTACTGCCAGTTGTGCCAGCGTCCGTCGGTCACCGCACCCATCGGCGGCTGCGGGTCGGCGATGATCGTGCTGCGTTCGCCCACGCCGTTCTCGTGCTCGCCCGCGTCGACCACCAGGTACTCGACGCCGGCCGCGACCAGCGCGGAGGTGACGTTGTCCCGGTTGGTGACGATCCGCGAGTCCGGGTAGTAGACGGGCGCGGAGCGGCCCAGGATGTGCTCCGTCGCGACGGCGCCCGCGGTGATCGCGTCCTGATTGGTCGCGGCGGTGTAGTAGGGCAGCCGATGCGCGCCGAACCCGGCGACGACCGGGGTCAGCAGCCCGCTGGCGACGTCGGCGCGCAGGCGTTCGAGGTCGCCGGGGCAGTCGTGCGCGAGCAGGTCGAGCAGGCCGCCGTTCATCACCCACATCTGCTTGATGCCGTAGCGGCGGTGCGCCTCGAGGGTGAACTCGTAGCCGTCGCCGGTGGCGTCCTCGCGGCTGCCCGGCCGGCTGCTGAAGCAGGCCTCCTCATCGCGCATGGTGACCTGCGTGTACGTGCGCGGCGGTGAGTAGTCGGTGGCGGCGGTGGTGAGGTAGTCGTTGAGCCCCTGGATCGCGAAGTTGACGAACATGACCCGGGCCTCGCCGACGTTCTCCTGAACGCTCGGGTTCACCGGGACCGCGGCGGCCCCGCGGTAGCCGATCGTGACGTCGGTGAGCTCGGGGTCGTCCTCGACGACCGGGATCGAGATCGTCACCGAGTCCGCGGCCGTGTCCAGCAGCGGCAGCACCGGCAGCCGCGGGTCCCGGATGTCGATGGTCCGGTCCCCGACGGTGACCACGAGGTCGACCAGGTCGGGGGCGCCGCCGGATTCCGGCTGCGCCTCCAGCGCCACCACGTCGACCCGGATGTGGTCGAAGCCGGCATCGCGTCGGTGGTAGAGCGCCCAGGCGTGCATCGCGTCGCCCGGGGCCGGGATGTGGATGCGCGCCAGGTCGTCGCGGCCGAGCGCGGGACGTACCGCGTAGGCGGTGAAGGTGCGCGACCGCACGTGCACGGGCTCGTCCTGCCCGTGGCGCAGGGCCACGTCCAGGGTGTAGCTGACCGCGGACCCCGGCTCGACGTCAGGGATCACGCCCTCCAGGTACTCCACCCCGGGCCGCATCCGCTCGGCCATGTCGAGGTAGGGCGGCACCCGGTCGAAGCTGAACTGCCCCTGGCGCTGCATGCGGCGCTGCAGCAGCGCGCACAGCGCCTCGGTGATCCGGTGCGCGCGGGACCGCACCGTCCACGGCCGGCCGTCGACGTCGGCGATCAACCGCCACGAGATGACCCGCAGCCCGGCGGCCGGGTCGGTCTCGATCCGGAACGGCACCCGCAGCTCGACGGTGGCCGAGCCCGGACTGCCGACCACCCGGGGGAGCGTGTCGTAGTGGAAATGGACCAGGCGTGGGTCGGCTCCGGCCATGGGCCCTCCTTCTGACGTTTGTGGGGACACAGCTCGCCGAGGAGGACGGGGAGCGGGCCCTGATACGCCGCCGCCGCGGTCCGCCGCGAGACGTCGCCGGCGAGCGCCGACCGGTTGGTGACCCCCGTGCTGCGACGTCGGTGGCGGACCGGCACCATGACCGACCACGGTCCGCTGTGGTCAGCGGTGGAGGGGACCGCGATCATTGAGGAGGCAGCCGTGCGACTCGGGTCTTTGCTCCTGGTGCTGTGGTTGGTGATCGGCGCCTTCGCCGCCTACCAGCGGGGTTACCTCGGTGGTTCCGAAACGGCCAGTTGTGCGCAGCTCGGCACGGTCCTGATCACCATCGTGGCCGGGCCGGTCAACTACTTCGGCGCCAACCCGCAGATCGACTGCCAGGTTCCGCAGCCCTCGCAGTGATCCTGCGCGCCGGCGGGCGCCTGACCGAATTGTTTGGTTTGTTCCTTTCGTCGTCACTGAAGGTTCGCTGACATGTCGATGCGTAGCGTCGATCTGGCCAGAACGTTCGGCGAGAGGACACCCCGGCATGACCCAGGCCCCGCCGGTGCCGCTGCACATGCGGCGCGACGGCTTCGACCCCACCGACGAGATGACCCGGATCCAGCGGGACGAAGGAGTCCGTGAGCTGGAGACCGCGTTCGGCGCCAAGGCCTTTCTGGTCACCCGTTACGCCGATGTGCGCGAGGTGCTCGCCGACTCCACCCGGTTCAGCAACGTCTACGCGTTCCGCCCGCCCGAGGACACCCGCACCGAGCACCAGCGGGAGCGCGACCGAGCCGGGATGTTGCTGGCGTTCGACCCGCCGGAGCACACCCGGCTGCGGCGCATGTTGACCCCGGAGTTCACGGTGCGCCGGATGCGCAGGCTGGAGCCGCGCATCGTCGAGATCGTTGCCGATCACCTCGACGAACTCGAACGCGCCGGCAGCCCGGCCGACCTGGTGCCGACCTTCGCGCTGCCGATCCCGTCCCTGGTGATCTGCGAGCTGCTCGGGGTGCCCTACGCCGACCGGGCCGAGTTCCAGGCCCGCTCCGGGCGGCTGCTGGACCTGTCGCTCCCGATGGACGACCGCCGCGAGCTCGCCGCCGAGAACCAGGCCTACATGGACGAGCTGGTGGCGCGGGCGCAGGCCGACCCCGGCGCGGACATGCTGGGCATGCTCGTGCGCGAGCACGGCTCCGACCTGACCGCCGCCGAGCTCAGCGGGATCGGCTCGCTGCTGCTCATCGCGGGGCACGAGACCACCTCGAACATGCTCGGTCTCGGCACGCTGGCGCTGCTGCGCCATCCCGACCAGCTGGCGGCCGTGCGCGACGATCCGCAGGCCGCCGCCCCGGCCGTCGAGGAGATGCTGCGCTGGGCCTCGATCGTGCACACCGGCGTCGCGCGCATCACGACCACCGACGTGCAGGTCGCGGGCCGGCAGATCCCCGCGGGCGAGCTGGTGCTGTGCGCGCTCCCGGCGGCCAACCGGGACCCGGCGCTGATCACCGACCCGCAGCGGCTGGACGTGCGCCGCGGTGTGCCGGGCCACCTCGCGTTCGGGCACGGCGTGCACCACTGCCTGGGTGCGCCGCTGGCCAGGATGGAGCTGCGGATCGCCTTCCCGGCCCTGCTGCGCCGTTTCCCGGAGTTGGCCCTGGCCGTGCCGTACGAGGACATCTCGTTCCGCGCGTACCACTTCGTCTACGGGCTGCACGCGCTGCCGGTGAGCTGGTGAGACCCGCATGAAGATCGTCGCCGACCGGGACGTGTGCATCGGGGCGGGGATGTGCGTGGTCGCCGCGCCCGCGGTGTTCGACCAGGACGACGACGGTGTGGTGCTGCTGCTGGACGGGGATCCGGAGGGTCCCGAGGCGGCCGCCGCGCGGGAGGCGGCCTCGCTGTGCCCGTCGGGCGCGCTGAGGCTGCAACGGTAGGGCGGGGACGGCGAGCACCGTGCTCGTCCAACGTATGGATCTTTCCTCGATCGTGTCGTAGCCTCCCGACACAGGCCGCCGAGTGTCCCCAGGCAGTTGCCCCGAGAGCACGGACGGGGAACGACCGTTCGGCGGCTCGCACGTCGCCGGGGCACGCGGGAGTCTGTGCCGACCGCAGACGCCGAGGAGATCACGTGGCGACGCTCTTGCAACGATTCTTCCGACGTCGGCCGGTCACGTCGGTACCGCTGCCGGAGTCGGTCGTCGCCGGCGAGCTCGGCCACTGAGCACAGGGCTTGACGGCCGCGGAAATCTGATCGTGAGCAGTTCCTACGAAGGGACGAGACCGATGGCGATGGCGGACCGCATCCCCTTGGGCAGCCAGCTGGGACGGCGCAAGCCGATCGCCGCGCTGAAGGGCCCACATGAGGGGCCGGAGCTCAGCCGGAGCTTCGGCACTTTCCAGCTGACCATGTTCGGTGTCGGCGCCACGGTCGGCACCGGCATCTTCTTCGTGCTGCAGGAGGCGGTGCCCGACGCCGGGCCGGCCGTGATCGTCGCGTTCCTGGTCGCGGGTCTCGCCGCCGGGCTGTCGGCGATCTGCTACGCGGAGCTGGCCAGCGCCATCCCGGTGAGCGGCTCGACGTACTCCTACGCGTACCACGCGCTCGGCGAGTTCATGGCCATGGTCATCGCCGCCTGCGTCCTGCTGGAGTACGGGGTGTCGAGCGCGGCCGTGGCCGTCGGCTGGAGCGGCTACTTCAACGCGCTCACCGACAGCCTGTTCGGGGTGTCGCTGCCCGATGCGCTGTCGTACTCGCCGATCCCCTACGAGGACAACACGACCGGCCTGATCAACCTGCCTGCCGTGGTACTGGTCCTGATGTGCATGGTCCTGCTGATCCGCGGCGCGAGCGAGTCGGCGAAGGTGAACACAGTCATGGTGATCATCAAGCTGGCCGTGCTGCTGCTGTTCGTGGTGATCGGCTTCACGGCGTTCGAGACCGACCACTTCGCCAACTTCTGGGCCGCCGGTGCCGCGGGTGTGAGTGCGGCGGCCGCGACCATCTTCTTCTCCTTCATCGGCCTCGACGCCGTATCCACTGCGGGGGAGGAGGTGCGCGATCCGCAGCGGGCGCTGCCGCGCGCGATCATGGGCGCCCTCGCCGTCGTGGTCACCGTGTACGTCCTGGTGGCCATCGCGGGCGTCGGTGCTCAGCCCGTCGAGGAGTTCGAGAATCCGGAACAGCAGAGCGCCGGACTGTCGGTCATCCTGCAGAACATCACCGGATCCGCCGTTCCCGGCACCATCCTCGCCGCGGGTGCGGTGATCTCGATCTTCTCCGTCACGCTGGTCACGCTCTACGGCCAGACCCGCATCCTGTTCGCGATGGGCCGCGACGGCATGCTGCCGACCAAGTTCTCGTCGGTGAACCCGCGGACGCTCACGCCGCAGTTCAACACCGTCGTGGTCTCGATCGTGGTCGCATTGATCGCCGGCTTCGTCCCCTCCGATTACCTCTGGGACACCGTCTCCATCGGCACGCTCGGCGCGTTCATGGTCGTGGCGATCGGCGTCATCGTGCTCCGGCAGACCCAACCCGACCTGAAGCGCCCGTTCCGGGTGCCCGGCTACCCGGTCACCCCGATACTCACCGTCGCCGCGTGCGTCTACATCCTGTCCGGGTTGGCGGCCATCACCTGGCTGATCTTCGGTGCCTGGCTGCTGATCGTGCTCGCCTTCTACTTCGCCTGGGGGCGACGGCACTCCCGGCTCAACGATCCGGAGCACCGGACGGCGGGACCCACCCTCGGTAAGGACGGCTGAGCATGACACTCGTCGTCGGGTACTCCCCGGCCAAGGGAGATCGGTCGGCCCTCGACCTCGGCGCCACGCTCGCTCGATCTCTCGGGACGGACCTGCTGGTGGTGGTCGTCGTACCCGCACCCTGGCCGACGCCGATCTCGGGCGGTGTCGATCGCGAGTACGCAGCGTGGTCGCGCGCCGAAGGTCGAACGTGCGGTCGAGGAAGCGCAGGCGCTGCTGGACGACGACCACCCGGCGCCCAGCCGGGTGGTGGCGGTCCCGGGACGCTCGGTGGCCGCGACGCTCGTCGAGCAGGTGAAGCACACCGACGCCGGCATGGTGGTCGTGGGCTCGGCCGAGCACGGGATGGTGGGCCGGGTCGTGCTCGGCTCGACCGCGAGCCGTCTCCTGCATTCCTCGCCGATCCCGGTCGCGATCGCGCCCCGCGGCTTCCGCGCACCGGCCGATGGCCGGGTGACCCGGGCGACGTGTTCCTTCCGGACCGACGCGGTATCGAGATCGGCCCTGGAGCACACCGCTCAGATCTGCCGCGAGACCGGTGGCGCGCTCCGGGTGGCCACTTTTGGCGTGCTCGGGGCGACGATGTACCCGCCCGAGGTCCTGGGCGAGAAGCAGGTCCTGGACGCGTTCGTGGAGGAGACCGCAAAGGCCCAGACGGCCGCCGTCGCCGCCCTTCCCGGTGGCGGTGAAGGGGTGGAGCTCGCCGTCGCGACCGGTCGCGACTGGCCCGAGGTGCTGGGCCGGCTGGACTGGCATGACGGTGACGTCCTGGTGGTCGGCTCGTCGCCGACCGGGCTGCTGTCCCAGGTGTTCATCGGCGCCAACGCCACCCGGATCATCCGGCACTCGCCGGTGCCGACCATCGTCGTACCTCATTGACGGCGGCAACCTCCTGACGCGAAACCACTGACCCGAAACCACTGACCCGACTCGACGTATCACCGGCGCCGCCGCGCGCTCTCCCCACCGTTACGCGGGAGCGCGGGGCGGTGGTGCGTGATGAGCGGCGGAGTTGTCGAACTCCGGGTGCACGGCGTCAGCGGTACGTCGGCCGAGGAGATGCTGGACGATCCGTGGTTGGTGCAGGTCGCCGGCGACGACGTGGCCCGGTTCATGCGCGGCCGGAGCCCGGTCGCCGGACCAGGTCGCGGTCGAACCCTGGAGGCGCTGCACTGGGGCCGGTTCACCGCCGGATCGCCCACTCGGGCGCTGTGGCTGCTACTGGTCCCGTTCGCGCTGCTCAACCTGGCGCACTACGCGCTGCCGCCGGTGTCGCCGGGCCCCAGCGGCCGCGAGCCGTGGACCGCCCGGGTCGCCCGGGGGCTGATCCGGTTGCTCGGGCTCGCCCTCACCCTCGTCCTGGCCACGAGCGTCGCCACCGCGTCGCTGGACCTGGTGATGAACCAGTGCGCCGGCTCGCTGACCTGCCGCAAGGGGGCCACGTGGTTGGACCCGGTGGCGTTCGATTCCGAGGGGGCCCGGTTCCTGATCGGCGTGCTGCCGCCGTCGCTGGTGGTGGTGCTGCTGTGGTGGTTCGGGCGGCAGACGTTCCTGCACAGCCGCCCGGACCGGGATCAGGACCACCGCCGCTTCGGCGACTGGGCCGACCCGCTGTTCTGGCGGGAACGGCGACGCACCGACCTGCTGCGTCATGTCCACGTCGCGGCCTGCTGCGCGACCCTCGGTCTGCTCTTTCTCGGCGTCCTGGACCGTCCGCTCAGCTCCGGTGCCGTTGCGTACGCGCCGGCCGTGTCGGTGGTGTTGTTCCTGGTCGGCGCAGCCATCCTCGCCTTCTGCACGGTCGTCGTCGCCTGGCCGTGGCGCGGACTCCTCGCCCGCGACCGCACCTGGACCATCGAGCTCCGATTCCGCGGCCGCACCCGGCAGATCGCGGTCCCGGTCCGCGACCCCATCCGGCACATCAAGGTGCTGGGAGCGGCCTATCTGGTGCTGGTCGTCGGGCTCTGCGCGTGGCTGACCTGGTTGGCACGGCCCGTGGTCGCGGCCGGGGCGGTGGCGGGCAAACCGCTGCCGCACTTCGACCGGGCCGGCACGGTGGCGAACCCGGCGATGGCCGCGCTCGTGTTCGCGTTACTCCTCACCTGCTGCGTGCCGCGCGGGATTCGGTACGTCGCGCGGCTCCGGCAGCGGCGCCGCGGCGAGGTGGCCCCTGTTCCGCACGAGCCGGCCGCGTTCCGGCCGATGTTCGGCGGCTACGCCGCGGTGGTGCTCGCTTCCCTGTCGGCGACGCTGGCCGCCGGCTTCAGCAGTGGCCTCGTGTTCTGGACCGCGCGCCTGGTCGAGACGCCGAGAGGGGACAGCGCAACCGGAGCCGAGGCCGGGTGGGAGATCACCCTGGGACCGAGCTGGTGGGCGGGCGCCGTGTTGTGGGGCGTGTCGACGGTGGTGTTCCTGCTGCTGCTGCCGGCCGTCGTCGCACTCGTGCTGCACACCCGGTGGTCGGTGTGGCTGCCGCTCGGCGTGGCCGGGCTGGCCGCCGTGCCGGCGGCGGCGTGGGCGATCCTGTCCGCGGCGCCGGTGGGGAACTGGGCGTTGTGGTCGGCGGTCGCGGCGCCGGTCCTCGGTGCCGTGGGCGGGTACCGCTGGTTCCGTCTCTGGCGCAACGACGA
The DNA here is from genome assembly GCA_963730945.1 of uncultured Actinomycetota bacterium. Classification (GTDB taxonomy): domain Bacteria; phylum Actinomycetota; class Actinomycetes; order Mycobacteriales; family Pseudonocardiaceae; genus Pseudonocardia. The sequence goes on along the minus strand of CAVSTV010000016.1, from coordinate 26,017 downwards.
GCTGGCCGAGACGGCGACCGATGACTACCCGGAGAGTTCCGGTACCGAGTACTCCGAGGAGACCGATCGCAAGATCGCCGTCAGATGGCGGCTGGCCCGGGCCAAGCACCGGCTGCACTGGGTGCTGGGCACGGTTGCGACGTTGTCCATGCTGTCCAGCCTGGTCTTCCTGCTCGCTCCCGCGGCACCGGCCATGAACTGGGTGTTCTCGGTGCCGAGCGGGGCGTTCGGCACCACCGTCGTCACGTTCCTCGGCGGGCTCTTCCTCACCCTGGGGCTGCGCTCCTGGCGCAACCAGAAGGCGCGTACCGCGGTCGGGGTGCTCTGGGACCTGCTGTCGTTCTGGCCCCGGGTGGCGCATCCGCTCTGCCCGCCGTCCTACGGTGGCCGGACCACCCTGGAGCTGGTCGAGCGGGTCAACCATCTGGTCCAGCGGCAGGGCGCCGACGCCGTGGTGCTGTCCGGGCACAGCCAGGGCAGCATGGTCTGCTTCGCCGCGCTCGTGGTGCTGGAACGCGAGAGCCAGGCCGACGACGACACCAACGATCTCCTGCCGTGCGCCGAGGCGGCGCAGACGCTGAGCAGGACCTGCCTGGTCACCTACGGATCGCAGCTGCAGTGGGCGCACGCCCGGCTGTTCCCGGCCTACGTCGGCCACGGGCAGCTGGAGCGGATCTACCGGAACGAGATGCTGGGCGGTCGTTGGCGCAACGTCTACCGCTGGACCGACCCGCTCGGCGGACCGGTGCTGAGCTGGCCGGCCGGCCGGGTCACCGCGCCGCCGCAGCTCGCGGTCGACCGGTTTCCGTTGCCGGACCGGCCGTCGGTCGATCCCGGGCTGGAACCGGACGTCCGGCTGTATGACCCGGCCGCGGTCGGCCGCACCCCCGACCGTCCGCGCTCCCCGATGCGCGGGCACGGCGGGTACTACGACGACTGCGCGTTCGACGACGTGGTGAACGGGCTGGCGGCCAGCGTGCCGCGGCCCGTCGCTGCGGCGCCGGTGGTGCCGGACCGCGTTCCCGCCCGCAACGGGTCCGCGGGTGGCCGGCGGGCGGTCAACGGGGCCGTCGCCGTGGTCGCCCTGGTCGGTGTCGTCGCCGGCTGCGTGGTGGCCGGCGGATTCGCCGGCGCCGCGTCCCGCCCGGCCGGGGAGCCGCGCCGGGCACTCGGCGTCACGCGGCGGCGAACGGGGGCCGCTCGTCCAGGCCCAGGCTGAACCTCCCCGCCGCGCGCCAGGCCCGCGCGGTGAGGTCGCTGTCCGCTTCGGTGATCAGGTTGCCCATCACCCGCAGGGCCACCGTCATCAGCGACCGCGACCGCATGCCGACCGGGCCGGCCAGCGGCAGCAACCGGGGCAGCGTGATCAGCCCGGCCAGCCGGCGCGCGATGGAGAACGCCGGGCCGTAGTGCGTGCGCAGCGTCGCCGGCCAGGCGTCGTGCAGGTCGTGGCCCTCGGCGATCAGCTCGGCGACCAGTCGCCCGGTCTCCAGCCCGTAGTCGATGCCCTCGCCGTTGAGCGGGTTGACGCAGCCGGCGGCGTCGCCGATCAACGCCCAGTTGCGCCCGGCCACCCCGGACACCGCGCCGCCCATCGGGAGCAGCGCCGAGGAGGTCAGCCGGACCGGGCCGTCGAGCTGCCAGTCCTCGCGGCGGGCGTCGGCGTAGTGCTGGATCAGCGAGCGCAGCCGGATGTTCGCCGGCCGGCGGGCCGTGGCCAAGGTGCCCACCCCGATGTTGACTTCGCCGTCGGCCAACGGGAACACCCAGCCGTAGCCGGCGAGCACCTCGTTGCCCTCGCCGCGCAGCTCCAGGTGCGAGGAGATCCACTCGTCATCGCTGCGGCCGGAGCGGATGTAGCCCCGCGCTGCCACCCCGAACGCGGTGTCGCGGTGCCACACCCGCCCGAGCACCCGGCCCAGGCTGGAGCGTGCGCCGTCGGCGACCACCAGCCGCTGGCAGGCCACGGTGTGCGTGCCGCCATCGTCGGTTTCGAACACCACACCGGTGACCCGGTCACCCTCGCGGCGGACGTCGACGGCCTTCGCGGCGTCCAGCGCGGTCACCCCGTCGGCGAGCGCCACCTCGCGGATCCGGGCGTCCAGCTCGAGCCGGGGCACGGCACCGCCATGATCGGGCAGCGACCCACCGGGCCAGGGCAGCTCCAGGATCTGCCCGAAACCGGCCGCGCGCAGCCCGCGGTTCGTGCCGCGGGAGCGGACCCAATCACCCAGGCCGAGCCGTTCGAGCTCGGCGATGGCGCGCGGGGTGAGCCCGTCTCCGCAGGCCTTGTCGCGCGGGAACGTCGCAGCGTCGGCGAGCACGACGTCACGGCCGTGACGCGCCGACCATGCCGCGGCGGCGGCGCCGGCCGGCCCGGCGCCGACCACCAGCACGTCGGTGGCGACCGGGAGCACGGGGCTGGACATGGCTCCAGTATCCCGAGTGGTGCCGGTGGCGCGCGTCCAACCGGGGGCGAGCTGCGTCTCACGCCGGTCGGGTGATGATCGTGAACTGTGGGCAGCGCCGCACGGGTGGACGTCGCGGACGGGCCCGCCGGGGGTGTCATATGGATCAATGCCTACTCACGAGATCGCCGTCCCCGAGGTCATCAGTCCATCGGTGGTCATCGGCACCGGACCGCTCAGCCGCGACGAGGTGGTCGCCGTCGCCCGGAACGGGTCCCCGGTTGCGCTGTCCGCCGAAGCCGAGCAGGCGATCGCCGCGAGCCGAGCGGTGGTGGAGGCCTTGGCAGGTGGTACCGATCCGCAGTACGGCATCTCCACCGGGTTCGGTGCGCTGGCCACCCGACACATTCCCAGCGAACGTCGGGTGCAGCTGCAGCGCAGCCTGGTCCGGTCGCACGCGGCCGGCTCGGGGCCCGAGGTGGAGCGCGAGGTGGTGCGGGCGATGATGTTGCTGCGGCTCTCCACGTTGGCCACCGGCCGCACCGGCGTCCGGCTGGAGACGCCGCAGGCCTACGCATCGGTGCTCGACGCCGGGATCACCCCGGTCGTGCACGAGTACGGCTCGCTGGGCTGTTCCGGTGATCTCGCGCCACTGGCCCACTGCGCGCTCGCGGTGATGGGGGAGGGCAGGGTTCGGGACGCAGGCGGTGAGCTGCGCGGCTCCGCGGATGCGCTGGCCACGGCGGGCATCACCCCGTTGGTGCTGGCCGAGAAGGAGGGCCTGGCCCTGATCAACGGCACCGACGGCATGCTCGGCATGCTGGTGCTGGCCTGCCACGACCTGCGGATGCTGCTGCGCACCGCGGACGTCACCGCGGCGATGAGCGTGGAGGCGCAGCTCGGAACGGACGCCGCGTTCGCCGCCGACCTGGCCGCCCTGCGCCCGCATCCCGGGATCGCCGACAGCGCCGGGAACCTGATCGCCCTGCTGGCCGGCTCGGCGATCATGGACAGCCACCGCACGCCGACCTGTACCCGGGTCCAGGACGCCTACTCGCTGCGCTGCTCGCCGCAGGTGCACGGCGCGGTCCGGGACACGTTGGCCCATGCGGAGACGGTGGCCGATCGGGAGCTGGCCAGCGCGGTCGACAACCCCGTGGTCACGCTGGACGGTCGGGTGGAGAGCAACGGCAACTTCCACGGTGCTCCCGTGGGCTATGTCCTGGACTTCCTGGCCATCGCGGTCGCCGACCTGGCCTCGATCAGCGAGCGCCGCACCGATCGCTTCCTGGACGTCGGACGCAGCCACGGCCTGCCGCCGTTCCTCGCCACCGATCCCGGCGTCGATTCCGGTCACATGATCGCCCAGTACACCCAGGCCGGCATCGTGTCCGAGCTGAAGCGGCTGGCCGTGCCGGCCTCGGTCGATTCGATCCCGTCCAGCGCGATGCAGGAGGACCACGTGTCGATGGGCTGGTCGGCCGCGCGCAAGCTGCGGCGAGCCGTCGACGGGCTCACCCGAGTGCTCGCGATCGAGCTGCTCACCGCCGCTCGAGCGCTCGACATGCGCTCCCCGCTGACCCCGGCTCCGGTCACCGCCGCCGTCCGCGACCGGCTCCGCGTGGACGTGCTGGGTCCCGGCCGCGACCGTGAGCTCGCCCCGGAGATCGAGGCCGCGTTCCAGCTGGTCGCGTCGGGGGAGGTGGTGCGGGTGGCCGAGACAGCGGGAGGACCGCTGCGGTAGGACCTGTGGCGCTGCGGTAAGTCCGTGGTTCTGGTCGCCGACCCTGGGCGTCGCCGGCGACGGGCCATCGGGACGGACCGCATCGGACAGCCTGGTCGTGATGCACTGAAACCACAGTTGATCGACGCCGGTGAAGATCCGACTTGCTGTGGTTCGGCGTCCTGCCCTCGGCGACCCCCGCTCGCAGCGCATCGACGCTGATCATGATTGCGGGTTCGGTGGTGTGTCCGGCCGGTCCGATGGTGTCGGCCCGGTCGGCGTCGGACCGGTTGATGTCGCATCGGTCGGTGGCGGCGCGGTTCGCGTCGGCTCGGACGGTCGGTCCGGTGGAACGTCCGGTGGTAGATCTTGCGGTCGGTCCGCTGGCATCTGCGGGGGTGGCATCTGCGGTGGTGGTGGTTTGCGGCGGATCTTCTGTTCGGGGTCGATCCACCTGGGGGGCGTGAACTCGGGTCCGTCGGGGCCGATCTTCACGGCCCATTCCGAGGTGTGGATCTCCCGGTGGTGGGTTTGGCACAGCATGACCAGGTTCGCCAGGTCGGTGGCCCCGCCCAGTTCCCAGGGGAGCACGTGGTGGACGTGGCACCAGGAGGGGGTGCGGTTGCAGCCGGGGTGCGCGCAGCCGCGGTCGCGGGCGGCGACGGCGCGCCGGAGTGGGTCGGGGATGGAGCGTTTGGCTCGTCCGACATCCAATGGTTGGCCGGCGCCGTTGAGGACGATGGGGATGATGCAGGCGTCGCAGCAGGCCATCCGGGCCGCGGCGGCGCTCATCTGCCCCCCGAAGTCCAGCATCGCGGCGCGGGCGTGGGCTTGCAGGTCTTCCCATCGGATCAGGATGTTCAGGTGTGGCCGGTTCCCCCCGACCGTGGGGAGTAGGTCGGGGTCGGGGTGGTCGGCGACCCACCCGAACACCTCCGCTAGGGCTTCGGCCTGCCGGCGCCCGAGCGGGCGGTGGTCGTCTTTGGTCAGCGGTGCGGACTTGGCGTCGATGATGGCGGCGATGGCGTCGTAGAGTTCGGCGTCGTCGATGCGGGCGGTGATCCGCCCACCCGGGCCGTGCGGGTTGGGCCGCAGGAACATTTCGTTGGTGGGGGCGGGTTCGGAATCGTCGGGCTCGGCGCCGTCCTGATCCAACAGTTCGAGCAGTTCGACGGCCCAGGCGCGCAGCGCGGTGGGGGTGGTGGCGGTGGCCATGGCCGCGATCTGCTGTTCGGCGTCGGCCACCGTGGCCGGCGACAGCCGCCGCGCGGGCGGGCTGTCCAACACCCGGGTGATGACCTCGACGTGGCCCAGCCCAATCGCGCCGTCGTGGAACGCCGCCGCGGTCGCCGGCAACCGGGCGGGCAGAATTTGGCCTTGCAGATCAACCCGGGGGCATACGTGTTCGGCGGCGGTCACGATCCGGCGGGCGTCGCGGTGTTCGAGCCCGAGCAGGTCACACAGCGCGGTGACCGGCTTCTGCCCGTGGGCGGTGAACGACCCGTCGCGTTGCAGGGCGGCGACGGTGTCGACGATGACCCGGTGCATCTGTTGCTCGACCGCGCCCAGCCCGGCGAGCACGGCGATCCGGTCGATTTCGGAACCATGCGGCCCGGCGGCGTCGTGCAGGGTGGTGAGCCCTTGCTGAAGGAGGGTCACCCCTGTCTGCACCTTGTCGCCGTTCATGCCTTGATTCTACTCGAACGTGTGTTCGAGTTCAAGTGGATTGTCGCAGCTCAAGGTGCGTGCGGGCATGATTCTTTGCGGGACCACAGCCAGGTAACAGCCACCGAAAGGCGAGCCCTAGTCGAGAAGCCGGGGACGTAGGCCGGGAACGCCCCCAAGCCGACCACACCATCCAATAACCGCCAACAGCAGCAACACCAAACCCATGGAAGATCAAGAAGTTGATGATCAGCGCGGCAACATGCGCAACCCGCCGTCCATCCGGATCGTCTCCCCATTGAGATAGTCATGATCGACGATCATCCCGACCAACCGGGCGTACTCCTCCGGCCGAGCAAGCCGCTGCGGGAACGGAACGTTCGCCGCCAACCCGGCGCGGATCTCCGCACTCATCCCGGCCATCATCGGCGTATCGACGATCCCCGGCGCGATCGTCACCACCCGGATCCCGAACTGGGCCAGATCCCGGGCCGCCGTCACCGTCATCCCCGCGACCCCGGCCTTGGAAGCCGCATACGCGACCTGACCGATCTGGGCCTCGAACGCCGCGATCGACGCGGTATTGACGATCACCCCACGCTGCCCGTGCCGATCGGCCTCCTGGCGGGCGATCACCTCGGCGGCCAACCGCAGGACGTTGAACGTGCCGAGCAGGTTGACCTTCAGAACGGCGTGGAACAGATCGAGATCGTGCGGTCCCTTGCGGCCGAGGATGCGTGCGGACGGCGCGATCCCGGCGCAGTTCACCGCGATCCGCACCGGGGCGGCGTCGAATGCGCTCAGCGCCGCGCGAACCGGGGCCTCCTCGGTGACATCGGCAGCGACGAGCGTGACGCCCGGCGGCGCGGTCGCGCGTTCGATGGCGGCGGGCAGGTCGAGCCCGAGCACGATGGCCCCGCGCTCGACGAGGGCGGCTGCGGTGGCCTCACCGAGGCCGGATGCGGCGCCGGTGACGACTGCGGCGGTGCCGGTGATCTCCACGTGCGCTCCCGATCTCGATGCGCTTGATCGGGGAGACCCTAACCCCGGACGACGACCTGGTCCGATCGCCGAGCACGGGTACCGCATTCAGCGGTCCGGCGTGGGGCATTACCCTCAGTGAGGCGCGATTCCGTTCGGGTGCCCCGGACGAACGCGCGCCGGCGGCCGCCGCGTGGACACCCCTCTATCCCGGCGGCCGCCGACACCCACTCCTACATTCGTCAGCGGGTTCGCAACGGTTCGGACGAATCGTGAAATGTGAGCCAGATCACACCAGGAACCGGTAGGCGGCACTCCCCGGAGCCACGTGCTGGATCCGCAGTGGGCTGGCCTCCATCCGCTTCCACAGCGGCTCGTAGCCGTCGCGGTGGGACAGCTCGATGCCGCACAGCGCGGCGCCGGTTTCCCGGTTGTCCCGCTTGACGTACTCGAACAGCACGATGTCGTCTTCGGGTCCGAGGACCTCGTCGAGGAACCGACGCAGCGCACCCGGCTCCTGCGGGAACTCGACGAGGAAGTAGTGCTTGAGCCCGCGGTGCACCAATGACCGCTCGACCACCTCGGCGTAACGGCTGACGTCGTTGTTCCCGCCGGACAGCAGGCAGACCACGGTCTCGCCGGGCGCCACGGCGATGTCGCCGTCGAGAGCGGCGGAGGCCATCGCGCCCGCGGGTTCGGCGATGATCCCGTCCACCTGGTACAGGTCGAGCATCTCCGTGCACACCCGACCCTCGGCCACCTTGACCAGCTCGGCGCCGCAGTCGCGGACCAGCGGGTAGGTCACGTCACCGACCCGGCGGACGGCCGCTCCGTCGACGAAGGTGTCCAGCTCGGCCAGCACCACCGGAGCGCCGGTGGCTCGGGCCGCGGCCATGCTGGCCGCCCCGGCGGGCTCCACCCCGACGATCCGGACCTGCGGGTGCTCCGCGGCCAGCCAGCTGCCGACGCCGGCGAGCAGCCCGCCGCCGCCGACCGGGAGTACCACGACCTCCGGCGCCCGGCCGAGCTGGGCGACGATCTCGACGCCGACGGTGCCCTGGCCGGCGATGGTGCGCAGGTCGTCGAAGGCCGGCACGACGACGGCGCCGGTGCGGGCGCTGTGTTCGAGGGCCGCAGCGGCCGCCTCGTCGTAGGTGTCACCGCCGACGACCAGCTCGACCGCATCGCCGCCGAGCGCCTGGATGCGCTCGCGCTTCTGACGCGGCGTGGTGCTCGGCACGTGCACCCGGCCACGGATACCGAGCTGCCGGCACGCGTGCGCGACGCCCTGACCGTGGTTGCCGGCGCTGGCGCACACCGCCCCCACCGCGCGTTCGGCGTCGTCGAGCTGGGCCAGCAGGTTGTAGGCGCCGCGAAGCTTGTACGAACGGCCGACCTGCAGGTCCTCCCGCTTGATCCACACGTTGGCGCCGGTCGCGGCCGACAACCGCTCATTGCGCTGCAGCGGGGTGGTCATGGCCACGCCCAGCAGCCGGGCGGCGGCCGCGCTCACGTCCTCGGCGATCCTCATTCCCGGGATTTTCCGCCTCGGTATGCGCGGATCCGATACCGGGATCAGTGGATGTGCCGCTGCCAGTCGTCGGGGACCCGCCCCGCCGGCCCGGGCACCGGCTGGTCGAGCGGGCGGTGCCGCGGCTCGGCGAGCTCGGGCCCGTCGAGCGCCTCCGAGGTGCGGTAGTCCCAGAACCAGTCCTCGCCGGGCTCGAAACTTTGCACCACCGGGTGCCCGGTGATCCGGAAGTGTGCGGTCGCGTGCTGCGCGGGCGATGAGTCACAACAACCTATATGTCCACAGTGGGCGCACCTGCGCAGGTGCACCCACCAGCCACCCGCCGCGTCGCACTCGGCGCAGCCGGCTCCGCTCGGGGCCGCCGCGGTATCGATCTCCGTTGATGGGGACACGCGCATCTCCTGTCTCTCGACGGCGGGTGACCGGTCGGCATCAGGATTCGGCGGCTGTGCCACGGTCCGTGCCGAGCGTACGTCGCGATAGGCCGGGACCCGGGCTGCGCCCGCTCACCCACGGCACCGGACGCGGGTTGCATCGGCAGGCAGGTGAAACCTCTCGAGTCCACTGGCCTGATCGCGGTCAATCGACTTCGTGCCGCGGTGATGGGGGCATAGTGGGCGACGTTCCGCCCCGGACCCCGGCGTAGCGACTCGGCGGCGTCAACTGACGTCGTCGGCTCGACACCTTCCGATCGCTCGCCCTCTCCGAGAGGCACCCGGATGAGCACACCTGTTGTCTTCATCCATGGACTCTGGTTGCACGCCACGTCCTGGACCCCGTGGATCGACCTGTTCGGCGAGGCCGGATACGCGCCTGTCGCGCCCGGCTGGCCCGGCGACGGGGCCACCGTCGAGGAGTCCCGAGCCCATCCCCAGACCATCGCCGACCACGGCATCGACGACGTCGTCGCGCACTACGCCGCGTTGATCGCGACGCTCCCGGCCAAGCCGATCTTGATCGGGCACTCCTTCGGCGGCATGATCGCCCAGAAGCTGTTGGGCCAGGACCTTGCCACTGCGGCGGTGGCCGTCGACGCCGCTCAGATCAAGGGCGTGCTCCCGCTGCCGCTCTCAGCGCTGAAGGCGACGTTGCCGGTGTTCAAGAAGCCCGCCAACAGGCACAAGGCCGTATCGCTCACCGCCGAGCAGTTCCGCTACGCGTTCGGGAACGCGATCCCGGAGCAGGAGTCGCAGGCGTTGTTCGACCGGTGGACGATACCGGCTCCCGGCAGGCCGCTGTTCGAGGCCGCGGCGGCCAACTTCAACCCGCACTCCCCGGCGAAGGTCGACACCGCCAACGGGCTGCGCGGCCCGCTGCTGCTGATGACCGGGGGGAAGGACCACACCGTTCCCGAGGCCGTCACCCGCGCCACGCTCAAGCAGTACCGGCATTCCGACGCGGTCACCGACCTGATGGAGTTCCCCGACCGGGGGCACTCGCTGACCATCGACGCCGGGTGGTGCGAGGTCGCCGACTCGACGCTGACCTGGCTGGGCAAGCACGACCCGTGAGCGCTGGGAGCCTGCGATGGATCTGAACCTGTCCGGCAAGGTCGCGGTCGTCACCGGGGCGAGCAAGGGCATCGGCCTGGCCGTCGTCCGTGCACCCGGTGACTGTGGACCTGACCAGCGCGGATGGGCCCCCCACGCTCGTTGCGGAGGCCGTGCCACCTACGGCGGCGTCCACGTCCTGTGAACAACATCGGGGCGGTTCGGCCGCGGCTGAACGGGTTCCTCGCCATCACCGACGACAAGTGGCAATGGGCGCTGGACATCAACTTCTTCGCCGCGGTGCGGGCGACACGAGCGGCGTTGCCCCACCTGCTCGAGCGGACACCGTCCACGATCGTCACCGTCGGCTCCGTCAATGCCGTCCTGCCCGATCCGGCGTGATCGACTACAGCGCGGCGAAAGGCGCGCTGGCGAACTTCGGCAAGTCGTTGTCGAAGGAGTTCGGCCCGCGCGGCGCGCGGGTCAACACCGTGAGTCCCGGCCAACGTCGTCGTCCTGCTGGCGAGCGGGCGCGCCGCCAACATCACCGGCTCGGACGTCGTGATCGGCGGTGGCCTCATCACGACCCCGTGAAGGCGTGTGGCCGGCGCTTCACCCCCGCTGATCCGCGGCCCTGACCGACCGCCCGCCCCGGTACGCCGGGGCGCGTGGAGAGGCTGAGCGGGGACGGTCCTGCAGCAACGGCAGTGTGCGCGGCGGCACCACCACGGAGAGCATGACCACGCTCGTCGAGCGGGCCACGGTGGGTGAGCGGTTCAGATCCAACAAGGCCTGCTGGAGGTCCGCGTGCGAGGACGCGGCCAGCCGGCAGAGCACGTCCGACGATCCGGTGGTCGCGTAGGCCTCCAGGACGGCCGGTAGCGCAGCCAGCTCGGCGGCCACGTCGTCGAGCGAACCCTGGGCGATCTCCAGGCTGACGAAGGCCTGCACCGGGAAGCCGGCCGCGGCCACGTCGACGTCCGGGCCGTAGCCGGTGATGACCCCGGAGCGCTCGAGCCGATCCAGCCGAGCCTGTGCGGTGCCACGGGCAACACCCAGCTTCCGGGCCAGTTCGATCAGCGGGATGCGTGGGCTGTCCCGGAGCTCGCGCAGCAGATCGATGTCGAGCGCGTCCACAGCGACCCCCGTTGATCTGGGCAATCTGTACAGCTGAATGAGGTTCTCACCCGGCATTCTAGGCGCTTGGACCAGCTCAGGTGCCTTCTGTTGCGCAGCAGATCGGCCATCAGGTGTCCTGTTCTCAGGACCCTTCGAGGAGGCCGCCATGAGTATCGAGCAGACCCTCACCGACCAGGAGCGGCTGGCCCAGCTGGATCTGGACCAGCTGCGCCAGCTGGTCGGCCTGGTCGAGTACGACGCCGCGGAGGACCCGTTCCCGGTCACCGGCTGGGACGCCGTCATCTGGGCGGTGGGCAACGCCACCCAGGCGTCGCTGTTCTATCAAGCGATCTTCGGCATGGAGCTGGTCGCCTATTCCGGACCGGCGACCGGCAACCGTGATCACCATGCCTACGTGCTGCGCTCGGGCGCGACCCGGTTCGTGCTCAAGGGCGGCGTCGATCCGTCCAGCACGCTGCTGGACCACCACCGCCGGCACGGCGACGGGATCATCGACATCGCGCTGGAGGTGCCCGACGTCGACCGCTGCGTCGCGCACGCCCGCGCGCAGGGCGCCACCGTCGTCGAGGAGCCGCACGACCTCACCGACGCGCACGGCACCGTGCGGATCGCGGCCATCGCCACCTACGGCGACACCCGGCACAGCCTGGTCGATCGCTCCCGCTACCGCGGTCCCTACCTGCCGGGTTACGTCGCCCGGGGGTCCGGCTACGCGAAGCCGGCCGGCGAGCCCAAACGGCTGTTCCAGGCCCTGGACCACGTCGTCGGCAACGTCGAGCTCGGTCAGATGGACGAGTGGGTCGGCTTCTACAACCGGGTCATGGGCTTCACGAACATGGCCGAGTTCGTCGGGGAGGACATCGCCACCGAGTACTCGGCGCTGATGAGCAAGGTGGTGGCCAGCGGCAACCACCGGGTGAAGTTCCCGCTGAACGAGCCGGCCATCGGCAAGAAGCGCTCGCAGATCGACGAGTACCTCGACTTCTACGCCGGACCCGGCGCCCAGCACCTGGCGCTGGCGACCACCGACATCCTGGCCACGGTGGATGTGTTGCGCGCCAAGGGGATCGAGTTCCTCGACACCCCCGACTCCTACTACACCGACCCGCAGCTGCGGGCCCGCATCGGCGCAGTCCGGGTGCCGATCGAGGAGCTGGCCGCCCGCGGCATCCTGGTCGACCGCGACGAGGACGGCTACCTGCTGCAGATCTTCACCAAGCCGATCGGGGACCGTCCGACGGTGTTCTTCGAGTTCATCGAGCGGCACGGCTCGCTGGGCTTCGGCAAGGGCAACTTCCAGGCCCTGTTCGAGGCGATCGAGCGCGAGCAGGCCCGGCGCGGCAACTTCTGATCCAGCGCCGGCTGATCGCGGCGTCGCGCCGGTTCAGCCCGGATCTTGTGAAGGTGGCGGGCCGCTGGTCGTCCCGACGCGCAGCGCGACCGGGAGCAGCACGTCGGGCGGTTGCTCGCCGGCCACCAGGGCCATCGCGGCCCGCGCGGCCGTGCGGCCCTTCTCGTCGGTGGGCTGCACGACGGTGGTGAGCACGGTGGCCCCGAGCCAGGGCAGGTCGGCGCCGTCGAACCCGGCCACGCTGACGTCCTGCGGGACGCGCAACCCCAGCTCCGCCGCGGCCTGCAGCACCCCGGCCGCCAGCACGTCGCTCTGCGCGATCAGCGCGGTCGGCCGCCGGGATGCCGGCACGTCCAGCAGCGCCCTACCGGCGATCGTCCCCTCGGCGACGGAGTTGCTGGCCGTCTCGAACGCGGGCACCGGCCCGAACACGTCCTCCACGCCCTGCAGCCGGTGCCGCACGTCCCGGTAGTGCGCGCGGGCCCGGCGCCGCCCGTCGAGGGGACCGCGGGTGCCGTCCAGGCGGAGCGGCATCGCGACCGTCTCGGCCCGCCGATGCCCCAGCTCGAACAGGTGTCGGGCCAGCTCGGCGGTGCCGGCGCGGTCATCGATGTCGATCAGCGTCACGCCGTCGACCACCGGCCCCTCGACGCCCACCACCGGCACGCCGCGGGCCCGCAGCTGGTCCAGCGCCGGGTCGTCCTCGAGGCCACAGGTGGCGAAGATCGCCGCGTCCAGCGGGATCCGACCGATCTGCGCCGCCGACGGCCGGCCGGTGTCGCCGGCCAGCAACAACAGCCCGACGCCGTGCGGGCCGAGCACCTCGGTGATCCCGTCGAGCAGCTGTACCGCGACCGGATCGCGGAAGGCGTAGAGCAGCCGTTCCCCGATGAACGCGCCGATCACGCCGCTGCGGCCGCGGCGCAACGAGGCGGCCAGCGGATCCGGGCCGGCATAGCCCAACGCGGCGGCCGCGGTCAGTACCCGCTCCCGGGTCGGCGCGGTCACCCGCGGGCTGCCGGCGAAGGCCAGCGAGGCCGTGGACGGCGAGACTCCGGCACGGGCCGCCACCGCGGCGAGCGTCGGACGGGTGGTCACGGCAGAGACGTTACGCCGCAACCCGACTCCTGGTTGAGTGGTGCCGGGGGCACGCGTAAGCTCCCTCGAATCGATTCGATAGGAGACTGACGTGCGCACGCCAGCGAAGCCGGTCGCGGCCGACGTCCTGCGCGCGCGGACCGCAGTGGTCATCGCGTTCGTGGCCAACGGCCTCGCCTTCAGCTCGTTCATCTCGCGCACCCCCGCGATCCGCGACGCGCTCGGACTCTCGCCGGCCCAACTCGGTTTGCTGCTGCTGTGCCTGTCCGGCGGTGCGGTCGCCGGACTGCCGCTGTCCGGGCCGATCGTGCACCGCTTCGGTGCCGGTCGGGCGGTGCTGTACGGCACGCTCGCGGTGACCTGCGGGCTGACCCTGCTGGCGGTCGCCCTGTTGACCGCGACGGTGTGGCCCGCCGCGGTCGGGCTGGTGCTGAACGGGCTGGGCACCGGTGTATGGGACGTGGCGATGAACGTCGAGGGTGCCGCCGTCGAGCTGCGGCTCGGTCGCTCGCTGATGCCCCGTCTGCACGCCGCCTTCAGCCTCGGAACCGTCACCGGCGCGGGCGTGGGGGCGGCCTCCGCGGCCACCGGGGTACCGCTGGCCGTGCAGGTGATCGCCGTCGCCGCCCTGGTGCCGGTGATCGCGGTGATCATCACGCGGCGCTTCCTGCCGCACGTCATCGAGCCGGTCACCGCGGAGACGGCGCAGCGGGGGTCCGGGGCGCTGCAGGCCTGGCGCGAGCCGCGCACGCTGCTGATCGGCCTGATGGTGCTCGCGTTCGCCTTCACCGAGGGCTCGGCCAACGACTGGATCGCGCTGGCCTTCGTCGACGGCTACGGCACGAGCGAGACGGTGGGTGCGGTCGCGTTCGGCTGCTTCGTCGTCGCCATGACGGTCGGCCGGCTGGTCGGGGGCTCCGCCCTGGAGCGCTTCGGCCGGGTGCCGATGCTGCGGGTGACCGCGGCGCTGGCCCTGGCCGGCCTGCTGCTCGTGCTGCTCGGCGGCTCGACACCGATCGCACTGGTCGGGGCGCTGCTCTGGGGCCTGGGCGCCTCGCTCGGCTTCCCGGTCGGGATGAGCGCGGCCGCCGATGATCCGCAACGGGCGGCGGTTCGGGTCTCGGTGGTGAGCTCGATCGGCTACTGCGCCTTCCTCGCCGGTCCGCCGCTGATCGGGCTGCTCGCCGAGGACGCAGGCATCCTGCGGGGGCTGTTCGTCGTGCTGGGCGCGCTGGTCCTGGGCCTGCTCTGCTCCGGAGCCGCCCGCCCGCTCGCACCTGCCCCGGAAGCGGCTCCCGGCGCTCACTCCTGAGTTCACACGGGCCTGCGCACATGTCGATTCAGAATCGGCTTGCGACTGATAGCCCGAAAGGGGGCCCATCTTCTCGGGCGTGCCGGCGCTCACGCGCTGGTCGACGACTGATCGACTCAGGAGGCATGGATGTCATCCGCGCAGAACAACGACAGCGACGATCTGGCCGAGGTGGCACCGGCGGCGCGGCATACCTGTGGTCGCGGCCGCTGGTGTTCCTCGGCCAGTTCATGGTCGCGCTGAGCTTCGCCGAGCTGGCCGGCCGGTAAGCGGCGCACCGCGCCGAGAGCGATCATCCCCGCGGTGGTGGCGTCGTTCGTCATTGGCGGGCTGATCCTGCTGCTCAGCATGCTGGCCGCGCCGGGCCGGGCTACTGCGCGTTCCCGCCCGATCCACGTTGAACCGGACATTTCAGGTGAAACGGGCAGGATGTAATCAATCGCCTGGAACTGCTACCGCGTGTCGAGCAATCTCATGTTCAATCTCTGGGGTGTTGTGCCGGTCACAGTGCCGGTGGGATGGCAGGGGCTTGACGTGGACTCGATGGGGAGGCCGACGCATGGCAGATGATCGTAACCAGGCCAACGACGATCTTGCAGAGTGCGGGACGAGGCGGCGCCCGGCGCCCGGAACCCAGAGGAGTGCGCGTTGAGCGAGACCGAGATCCCCGAGGTGAAGCCTCCCCCGGAGGAGCCGGATGCCCTGGGGCCGACCATCAACCGAACCGTTCTGATCGGTGCCGCCGCAATGATCGCGGCCGTCACCGCCTACTGCCTGATCAGTCCATCGAGCGCCGAGAGCACCTTCGCGACGACCGTCGGTTGGGCGACTCAGTGGCTCGGGTGGTTCTACATCGCCCTCGGCACGGTCGTGCTGACCTTCGTCCTCTTCCTCGCGGTTTCGCGATACGGCAAGATCCGGCTGGGTCCCGAGCACTCGCGGCCGGAGTACACCACCACCGAGTGGGCCGCCATGCTGTTCGCAGCGGGCATCGGAACCGACCTGATGTTCTTCGCCGTGAACGAGCCCGTCGCCCAGTACCTGGCGCCCCCGTCCGCGGAGCCGCAGAGCGTCCAGGCCGCACGCGAGGCGACCGCGTGGACGATGTTCCACTACGGCATCACGGGTTGGGCGATGTACGCCCTGATGGGGATGGCGCTGGGGTACTTCGCCTACCGGCTGAACCTGCCCCTGGCCATCAGATCGGCGCTCTACCCGATCTTCGGGAAGCGGGTCTACGGTCCCGGCGGGACGCTGGTCGACATCGCCGCCGTCGTGGGCACCATCATCGGGGTCGCCACCTCGCTCGGCATCGGGGCGGTCGGCCTCAACGTCGGGCTCAACTTGCTGTTCGGCATTCCCCTGGGTCTTGGCGCACAAATCACGCTGGTGGGCCTCTGCGTCGCCACCGCCGTCGTCTCCTCCTACACCGGCGTCGACCGGGGCATCAAAGTGCTCAGCATGCTGAACCTGTACGTCACCATCGGGCTGGCCTTCTACATCCTGGTCACCGGGCGTACGTCGTTCCTGCTCAACGCCATCGTGTTGAACGTCGGGGACTTCGTCCGGTTGTTCCCCGAGATGACGATGCAGACCTTCGCCTTCCAGGACAACGGTGACTGGCTGTCCACCTGGACGCTCTTCTTCTGGGCCTGGTGGGTGGCCTGGTCGGCGTTCATCGGCCTGTTCCTCGCCCGGATCTCCCGCGGCCGCACCATCCGCGAGTTCGTGATCGGCACCTTGATCCTGCCCTTCACCTACACGGTGATGTGGGTGACCATCTTCGGCAACGCAGCGATCGACCAGGTGCGTCAAGGCAACGTCGAGTTCGGTGAACTCGCCAGCTCCAGCCCGGAGAACGGCTTCTACGCCTTGCTGCAGGAGCACCCGGCGTTCTTCGTCGTCGCCTTCCTGGCCACGGCAGCGGGCCTGCTCTTCAACATCACCTCGGCCGACTCGGGCGCGCTCGTGATGGCGAACCTGTCCTCCACCCTCAAGCATGTACAGCAGGACGGCGCCCCCAAGCTGCGCGTCTTCTGGGCCCTGCTCACCGGGGGGCTGACCATCGCGGTGCTGAGCGTGGGAGGCATCCTCGCCCTCCAGTACGCCACTGTGATCATGGGGATCCCGTTCGCTGTCGTGCTCGTGCTCGTCATGATCGGGCTCGCCAAGGCGCTGCGCGTCGAGGCCATGCGCGAGGACAGCCGGGCGGGATTCGTGCCCGGCTTGCTGTCCCGTCGCGGTGGCTACGCGGAGCGCGATCGGCCGCTGCCCTGGAAGTCCCGAGTGCGCAGGGTGATGCGCTACCCGGGTCGAGACGAGGCCAGCGAGTTCCTCCACGGCACGGCCCGCTCCGCGCTGACCGAGGTCGCCGAGGAACTGCGGGGACACGGCGCCGACGCGACGCTGCGATTGTCGGAACCGGACTCGGCACCCCCGAGCAACGCCCCCCCGAGCAGCGGCCTGACCGGGGAGGCACTCGATCTCGAGGTCCCCATCGGCAAGGGCATTACCCCGTTCCACTACCGGATCTCGCACGAACGACGGCGCACGCCGGTCTACGGCCGGCTCTCGATAGAGGGCGACGACTACTACTCTCGGCTCGAGGTCTTCCTCAACGACGACGGCCAGGAGTACGACGTCATGGACTACAGCCATGCCCAGCTGATCGACGACGTGCTCGACCAGTACGAGC
Source organism: uncultured Actinomycetota bacterium (assembly GCA_963730945.1). Taxonomy (GTDB): domain Bacteria; phylum Actinomycetota; class Actinomycetes; order Mycobacteriales; family Pseudonocardiaceae; genus Pseudonocardia. The sequence goes on along the minus strand of CAVSTV010000016.1, from coordinate 8,623 downwards.
AGCACCTGGAGTTCGTCCGGCTGCACCACGGCATCGGGACGTGAGCCAGGAACGGCTCAGCCGGCGCGGTACCCCATCCGCCGGCTGATCTCGGTGGCGCCGGCCCGCAGCGGGTCCACGAGTTGGCGGACCCGCCGCGGGCTGAGCCGGTAGGACGGTCCGGACACCGAGACGGCTGCGACCACCCGGCCGGTCCGGTCGTACACCGGCGCGGCCACGGCGTTGAGGCCCAGCTCGTACTCCTCGGTGGAGACCGCGTAGCCGACCTCGCGCACGCTGGCCAGCTCCTCATCGAGCTGCTCCGGCCGGGTCAGGGTGTGCGGGGTGAACGCGGCCGGCTCGGCAGTGGTCAGCAGTGCGACCAGGGCCGCTGGCTCGAGGTGGGCCAGCAGTACCTTGCCGCTGGACGTGCAATGCAGCGGGGTCAGTTGCCCGATCCAGTTGTGCGTGGCCACCGTGGACGGCCCGCGGGCCTGCTCGACGTTCACCGCGTAGTGCTCCCGCAGCACCGCCACGTTGACCGTTTCGCCGAGCTCGGCGGCCAGCCGGACACAGACGTCACGGCCCTGCTGGATCACGTCGAGCCGGTCGGTGACCGCGCCGGCCAGCGGGATCAACCCGAAGCCGAGGCGGTACTTGCCGCGTTCGGCCACCTGTTCGACGAGCCCGCGGCCCTCCAGCGCCCCGAGCAGTCGGAACGCCGTCGACTTGTGCACGTCGATCTCCGACGCGATCTCGCTGACCCCGGCCACGCCGCGGCGAGCCAGGATCTCCAGCACGGTGATGGCGCGGTCGACGGACTGCAGACCACCATCGCGACCGGCGGTGTTGCTCATCGCGAAACTGTATGCCTCAATTCGAACTCATTGCTTGACGTCGTGGCCGTCGTGAGGACGATCAACTAGTGCCCAGCCTCTACATCGACGGAACGTGGTCACGAGGATCCGCGGGGACCGCTGAGGTCATCAATCCCTTCGATGCCAGTGTGGTCGAGGTGGTCGATCAGGCTGGGCCGGATGACGTCGACCGGGCCGTCGCCGCCGCCCGCGCCGCCTTCGACACCGGGCCGTGGCGGGCCACCCCGGCACCCGAGCGCGGGGCCCTGCTGCGCCGGGTCGCCGAGCTGCTCGTGCGGGACAAGGAGGAGATCGCCCGTACCGAGACCCTGGACACCGGCAAGACCGTCGGTGAGAGCCGGATCGACGTCGACGACGTGACGGCCGTCTTCGGCTACTACGCCGACCTCGCCGACAAGGACGCCGGCCGGCTGGTCGACACCGGACGCGCGGATGTGCTGTCCCGGGTGCAGCACGAGCCGGTCGGGGTCTGCGTGCTGATCACGCCGTGGAACTACCCGCTGCTGCAGCTGTCCTGGAAGGTGGCGCCGGCGCTGGCGGCCGGCAACACGTGCGTGATCAAGCCCAGCGAGGTCACCCCGCTCAGCTCGGTGCTGCTGGTGCGGCTGCTGGCCGAAGCCGGGGTTCCGCCCGGCGTGGTCAACATCCTGCTGGGGGACGGGCCCTCGGTCGGCGCCCCGCTCACCGAGCACCCGGGCGTCGACATGGTCAGCTTCACCGGCGGGCTGGCCACCGGCCAGGCCATCATCCGGGCCTCGGCGGCCACGGTGAAGCGGGTGGCGGTGGAGCTGGGCGGCAAGAACCCCAACATCGTGTTCGCCGACACCGACTTCGAGGTCGCGGTGGACAACGTGCTCACCGCGGTGTTCCTGCACTCCGGGCAGGTCTGCTCGGCCGGCGCCCGGCTCATCGTGGCCGCCGAGCTGGCCGATGAGCTGGTCGCCGAGGTGGCCAGGCGGGCCGAGCTGATCCGGCTCGGGAACGGGTTCACCGACGGTGTCGAGGTCGGCCCGCTGGTCTCGGCCGCGCACCGCGCGAAGATCGAGGACTTCGTGGCCTCCGCCCAGGCCGAGGGCGCGACGGTGGTGGCGGGTGGCCGCCGGCCGGACGACGCGGAGCTGCAGAAGGGCTACTTCTACCGACCGACCGTGCTGGACGGGTGCACCCGGGAGATGCGGGTGGTCCGCGAGGAGACGTTCGGCCCGATCCTCACCGTCGAGCGGTTCGACACCGAGGCCGAGGCCGTTGCGCTGGCCAACGACACCGAGTACGGGCTGGCCGGGGCGGTGTTCACCAACGACAGCGCGCGGGCGCACCGGGTGGCCGGGGCGCTGCGCTGTGGCACGGTGTGGATCAACGACTATCACCCCTACATCCCCGGAGCCGAGTGGGGCGGGATGAAGCGGTCGGGCAACGGACGCGAGCTGGGTCCGACCGGTCTGGCCGAATACCAGGAGGCGAAACACATATGGCACAACACGGCACCTGCCCCGCAGCGATGGTTCACCAGCTGATCCTCGGGTTCGGCCGGTAGGGGGCGGCGTGCCCGAGAAGACGTTCGACATCGTCATCGTCGGCGGTGGCTCGGCCGGCTGCGCGCTGGCCAACCGGCTCTCCGCCGACCCCGGCACGTCGGTGCTCGTGCTGGAGGCCGGTCGTTCCGACTTCCGGATCGACCCCTTCATCCACATGCCCGCGGCGCTGCCGATCCCGATCGGCAACCCGCTCTACGACTGGCGCTACGAGTCCGAGCCCGAGCCGGCCCTCGGCGGCCGCCGGGTGTCCCACGCCCGGGGCAAGGTGCTCGGCGGCTCCAGCAGCATCAACGGCATGATCTTCCAGCGCGGCAATCCGCTGGACTACGAGCGCTGGGCCGCCGACAAGGGCATGGAGACCTGGAGCTACGCGCACTGCCTGCCCTACTTCAGGCGCATGGAGACGTGCCTGGCCGGCGCCGACGAGTGGCGCGGTGGCAGCGGGCCGCTCGTCCTGGAACGCGGGCCGGCGACCAACCCGCTGTTCGGGGCGTTCTTCGAGGCCGTGCAGCAGGCCGGGTACCCGCTGACCGATGACGTCAACGGCTACCGGCAGGAGGGTTTCGCGCGGTTCGACCGCAACCTGCACCGCGGCCGCCGGCTGTCCGCCGCGCGCGCCTACCTGCACCCGGTGATGAGCCGGCCCAACCTCACCGTGCGCACGCTGGCCCTCACCACCAAGGTGCTGTTCGAGGGCAAGCGGGCGGTCGGGGTGGAGTACCTCCGCGCCCGCCGCCAGCACGCGGTGCGGGCCGGCGAGGTGATCCTCTGCGGCGGGGCGATCAACTCCCCGCAGCTGCTGCAGCTCTCCGGAGTGGGCAATGCCGGCGAGCTGGGCAAGCTGGGCGTTCCGGTGGTGGCCGACGTGCCCGGTGTCGGCGAGAACCTGCAGGACCATCTCGAGGTCTACATCCAGCACGCCTCGAAGCTGCCGGTCTCGATCGCCCCGGGTCTGCGCTGGCGGGCCCGGCCGCGGATCGGCGCGGAGTGGCTGTTCCTGCGCAGCGGCTTGGGCGCCACCAACCACTTCGAGGGTGGCGGTTTCGTGCGCAGCAACGAGATCGTCGACTACCCGAACCTGATGTTCCACTTCCTGCCGATCGCGATCCGCTACGACGGCACAGCCCCCACCGAGGGTCACGGGTACCAGGTGCACGTCGGCCCGATGTACGCCGACACCCGCGGCACGGTGAAGATCACCACCACCGACCCGCGCAAGCACCCGGCGCTGCGTTTCAACTACCTGTCCACCACCACCGACAAGCGGGAGTGGACCGAGGCGGTCCGGGTGTCGCGGAGCATCCTCAGCCAGCCGGCTTTCGACCCCTTCAACGGCGGCGAGCTGTCGCCGGGGCCGGAGGTGGAGACCGACGAGCAGATCCTGGACTGGGTGCGCAAGGACGCCGAGACCGCACTGCACCCGTCCTGCACGACGCGGATGGGCGTCGACGAGATGTCCGTGCTCGATCCGTTGACGATGCGCGTGCACGGCCTGGACGGGCTGCGCGTGGTCGACGCCTCGTCGATGCCGTACGTGACCAACGGAAACATCTACGCCCCGGTGATGATGCTGGCCGAGAAGGCCGCGGACCTCATCCTCGGGAACACCCCGCTGACGCCGTCGTCCGCCCCGTACTACCGCTATCGCGACAGCAGTCCCCTCTACCCGGTCGGAGGACGCTCATCATGAACGCACATGCCCCAGGGGAGGGCTCGGAAAGCGGTGCCGCACTTGCCGTCGAGGGTCTCTGGAAGATCTTCGGCACCGGTTCCGAGAAGATCATCGGAACGCCGGACGCCGATCTGTCCCGGAAGGATCTGCAGGCCAAGACCGGGTGCGTGATGGCGGTGAAGGACGTCTCGTTCGAGGTCGCACCCGGCGAGGTGTTCGTCGTGATGGGCCTGTCCGGCTCGGGGAAGTCGACCCTGATCCGATTGCTGACCCGGCTGATCGAGCCGACCGCGGGCCGCGTCGTGATGAACGGCCGGGAGATCACCGGAGCCAACGACGACCAGCTGCGCGAGCTGCGCCGCCGGCACGTCGCGATGGTGTTCCAGCACTTCGGGCTGCTGCCGCACCGCAAGGTGATCGACAACGTCGGATACGGCCTCGAGGTGCGCGGCGAGAGCAAGGAGCAGCGTCGGAGCCGGGCCAAGGAGATGGTCGACCTGGTCGGCCTGTCCGGCTACGAGAACTCCTACCCCGACCAGCTCTCGGGGGGCATGCAGCAGCGGGTCGGGTTGGCGCGGGCGCTCGCCGTCGACCCCGAGGTGTTGATGTTCGACGAGCCGTTCTCCGCGCTCGACCCGCTGATCCGCCGCGACATGCAGAACGAGGTCATCCGGCTGCACGAGGAGGTCGGCAAGACGATGATCTTCATCACGCACGACCTCCAGGAGGCGCTCAAGCTCGGTGACCGCATCCTGATCATGCGCGACGGCGAGGTCGTGCAGATCGGCCGGCCGGACGAGGTGGTCGGCGCCCCGGCCGACGAGTACGTGCGCGACTTCGTCAGCGAGGTCCCGCGCTCGCACGTGTTGACCCTGCGCTGGGTGATGCGCCCACCGCACCCGGGCGAGGGCCTGGACGGGCCGAAGATGCCGGCCGACCGGATCATCAAAGACGCCGCCCGCGAGGTGCTCGACTCCGAGCACCCGGTGCGGGTGTTCGACGGCGACACGATGCTCGGCGTGGTCTCCGACGAGGACATCCTGCGGGTGGTCGTGGCCGAGGAGGAGAGCACCCCGGACGGCGTTCCGGTCGATGACGCCGACGATGATGCCGGGGACGTCACCCGGGCCGACGCCGAGGTCGTCGCCGCACAGACGGCAGCACGGTGACCGCCACCCTCGAACGGCCGACGGCGGCCGTCCCGCCCCACCCGAGGCGCCGGCCAAGCGCACGTTCGGGACGCGCTGGAAGTTGTTGATCGTGCTCGCGGTCTGGGTGATCGGCTGGGTGATCTGGCGCGGCCAGGCCACTCTCGCGATCGGCGGCGCCGAGCTCACCGATTTCCACCGCTGGCTCAACGACGTCCGGGACGGCTTCGACGCCGCCCGCGAGGGCAGCTTCTTCTTCGAGTACATCATCGGCGGCATCAGCGCCGCGCTCAACGCGACCGTGGACGGGCTGCGCGACCTGCTCAGCCAGCCCGCGTCGCCGCGGCCGGTCCCCGAGATCGGCTGGCTCGGCGTGGTCGGGTTGCTGACCTGGGTCGCCTACGCCATGGCCGGCGTGCGCTCGGCCGTCCTGGTGCTCGTCAGCCTGCTGCTGTTCGGCTTCCTGGGGTACTGGCCCGACAGCATCGACCTGCTGATCGTCACCTTCATCGCGGTGCTGATCTGCGTGGTCATCGGGATCCCGCTCGGGGTCTGGATGGCGCGCAGCAAGGCGGCGACGGCCGTGATCTCGCCGGTGCTCGACGTGATGCAGACGATGCCCTCCTTCGCCTACCTCGCGCCGCTGGTCCTCGTCTTCGGCATCGGCCCCGCCTCGGCGGTGGTCACCACGCTGATCTACGCGCTGCCCGCGCTGGTGCGGATCACCGCGCACGGCCTGCGCAGCGTGTCGCCGACGGTGATGGAGGCCAGCCGGTCGATGGGGTCCAGCCCCTGGCAGACGTTGATCAAGGTGCAGCTGCCGATGGCCAGGCGAACGATCATCGTGGGGCTCAACCAGTGCACCATGGCCGCGCTGTCGATGGCCACGATCGCCGCCCTGATCAACGGGCCGGGCCTCGGCCAGCCGGTGGCGCAGGCGTTGCAGAGCCTGGACATCGGCAACGCCTTCGTCAGCGGCATCGCGATCGTGATCATGGCGATCATGCTGGACCGGACCACGACCGCCGCGAGCCAGCGCGCCGAGCTGGCCACCCGGCAGGGGCCCGGCGGAGCGCGTCGCCGCAGGATCGCGACTGATCGCCGGCGGGGTGGTCGCGCTGATCGCGGTCTACCTGTCCCGGCAGTGGCTGCAGCTGGCCGAGTTCCCCGAGGAGCCCGATCTGGGCTCCCCGATCGCCGCCGCGGTCTCCGCCTTCACCGACGCGCTGGTCAGTGCGGTGTCCTCCTTCACCGGCGCGCTGGCCGACGCGGTCAGCTACGGGCTGCTCAACCCGCTGCAGTCGTTGCTCGCGGAGACACCGTGGTGGCTGATCGGCGTGGTGCTGATCGCGCTCGCCTACCTGCTCGGCGGCTGGCGCCCGGCCGTGATCACGCTGTCTGCGAGGCGATCATCCTCGGCACCGGCATGTGGAACGAGGCGATGAAGACGCTCACCACCACGCTGGTCGCCACGCTCGCGGTGATCGTCGTGGCGATGGTCGATCGGGGTCTGGATGGGCCGCAACCGGCGGGCCGACACCGTGGTCCGGCCGTTCCTGGACGGGCTGCAGACGATCCCGCCCTTCGTCTACCTGGTTCCCGGCGCTGGCCCTGTTCGGGACCAGCAGGTTCACCGCGATCGTCGCCGCCGTCGCCTTCGGCGTGCCGGTGGCCACCAAGCTCATCGCCGACGGCATTCGCGGGGTGGCGCCGACGTCGGTCGAGGCGGCCCGCGCGGCCGGCACCACCGCGTGGCAGATGATCAGTAAGGTGCAGCTGCCGATGGCCAGGGCCGCGGTCGTGCTCGCGTCCAACCAGGGATTGCTCTACGTGCTCTCGATGGTCGTCATCGGGGGCCTGGTCGGAGGCGGCGGCCTCGGCTACTACGTCGTCGCCGGCTTCTCGCAAGCCCAGCTGTTCGGGAAGGGCCTTGCCGCCGGCATCGCCATCACCGCACTCGGGGTAATGCTCGACCGAACCGCCCAGTACGCCGCAGCCCGCTACGGCCGACGTTGACCAGAAGGAGACACCCATGACACGACTGACAACCGCCGCCCAGGCGGGTGGCGCTCACCGCGGTCCTCGGCCTCGCGCTCGCGGCCTGTGGGGGCGGCAACATCCAGAACGCTCCGGCCAGGAGTAGCGGTGGCGGGACCTGCGGCCGCGGACTGCGGCAAGTTCAACATCGCGATCAATCCCGTGGGTCGGCTACGAGGCCTCGGCGCACGTCGTGGGCCATGTCGCGAAGAGCAAGCTGGGCTGCGACGTCGAGTACAAGAACGTCAAGGAGGAGGTTGCCTGGCAGGGCATGGGCAACAAGGAGGTCGACGTCGTCATCGAGAACTGGGGCCACGAGGACCTCAAGACCAAGTACATCGACCAGCAGAAGACCGCACAGGACGGTGGGCCGAACGGCAACATCGGCGAGATCGGCTGGTACGTGCCGCCGTGGATGGCCAAGCAGTACCCGGACATCACCGACTGGAACAAGCTCAACGAGCTACGCGGACATGTTCAAGACCTCGGAGTCGGGAGGGAAGGGCCAGCTGCTCGACGGCGACCCGTCCTTCGTGACCAACGACGAGGCCCTGGTCAAGAACCTCAACCTCAACTTCCAGGTCGTCTACGCCGGAAGCGAGGCCGCGCTGATCCAGGCGTTCCGCCAGGCCGAGGCGCAACAAGACCCCGCTGATCGGCTACTTCTACTCCCCGCAGTGGTTCCTCTCCGAGGTGCCGCTGGTGAAGGTGAACCTGCCGCCCTACACCGAAGGTTGCGACGCCGACGCCGAGAAGGTCGCGTGCGACTACCCCAAGTACGACCTGAACAAGATCGTGGCGACCAGCTTCGTCGAGTCCGGCAGCCCGGCGGCCGCCCTGGTCAAGGCGTTCACGTGGACCAACGACGACCAGAACGCGGTCGCGAAGATGATCGCGGAGGACGGCATGGACCCGGAGGCGGCCGCGGAGAAGTGGGTGACGGCCAACCCCGGCAAGGTGGATGCCTGGCTGAAGGCTCCGTAACTGCTTCCCCGCAGCTGCGCCAACGGCACACTCGAACCCCCGGACCGTTCGAGTGTGCCGTTGGCGTGGCCCAGGACGGGGTCGCGACCTACTGGTAGCTGACGAACACCGGCGGGGCGGGGCCGACCGCCATTGTCTGCTCCGGGGTGAACAGCGGCCGGTCCTCGTCGTAGAAGTTCTTCCAGCCCCACGCGATGCCGGCGGGCTCGGCCTGGTGCAGCGCGTCCCAGGTCGCGAACTTCTCATCCGGCGCGCCGAAACCGTCGGCATGGATCAGCACTGACAGCTCGTCGCGTGAGGTGTCCAGCCGCTCCCGGCCGATGATCATGCTGGTGCGGAACTGGTGGACCATCAGCAGCTTCTGCGGCAGCACGCGGTCGCGGGTGAGGT
>CAVSTV010000015.1:0-198123 GCA_963730945.1 uncultured Actinomycetota bacterium | reverse complement strand
GGTGTACAGCTGAACCCGGCAGCTCAGCCGGCTCAATCCGGGCCGGCCCGGTCCAGCTCCACCCGCAGCAATACCCGTCGCTCCCGCTGCATCTCCGACCGGTAGTCGTCCCAGTTGTCGTGCTCACCGGCGACCCGCCGGTAGTAGTCGACCAGGCCGTCCAACGCCTCCGGCTGGGCCACGATCTCCGCGCGGCCCTCGACCTGGACCCACCGCCCGAAGAACCCGTCGGGCAGCACGCACAGCCACATCCGGCGATCCCGCCGCAGGTTGCGCACCTTGGCCGCCGTCTCCCGGGTACTGATCAGCGCGCGGCCGTCGTCGTCGAGCGCGACCAGCACCGGCGACATCTGTGGGGTGCCGTCCTCGCGAACCGTGGCCAGCACCGCCCGGTGCTGCTCCCGAATCACCGCACGCGCCTGGTCGAGGTCCATCCCGCGGACCGTATAGTACGTGCCGCGCCACCTGCGTGACGAGGATCAGCTCGGGGACAGCCTTGCGGCCAGCAGCGCACTCACTGCGGCGCCGGCCGGCGCTCCGCAAGCTACGTACAACTGCGTATTGCCACCCAGGTCAGAAGATTGATAAATCTGTCCTGGAGCCCGGCTTCCGAGAAGATCAAACGAACTCAGTGCTAATGGAGGCGACCATGTCCTTTACGCTTCCCGACTTCGGGATAGTAGCAGGTGGCGCAACGCTCAACTTTGCGTTCAAGTTCGGAAACAACGAGGACCGCGGTGCACAATTGGCGCTTGGTCGTCCGGCAAACCGAGGAGGAGACCTCGCTGCTACTAACCTTTCTATACGTCGCAACGCGGATGGGGGCATCAGCTACCTGGTCGACCTGCACAACTTCGGAACCACGACGAGCTTTGACCTGGTCGGAGGAGGTCTGACCTAGAACGAGCGTCTCGGTCATCATGGCAGCCCGAGCAGGGAGAATACGGAGATACCATGAAGCTACTTGTTTTCACTGATGATGAAGGCCAGGTCGTGGGCGCCGTGGTCGGCGACCCGATCCGGGACGGTGACACGGTAATTCAGGCTTCGCCTCCGTCCAGGACGACTCCAGATGCGGCTTTGCGGTCCCAGGAAGTCAACGTAGTCGAGGTCGACGCTGAACTCCTGCGATCGTCACCCGATGAAGTGCTTACACATCTGCAGACCGTCCTCGCTGAGAGCTGATCGGTGCGAGGATCGAACTCTTAGGACTGGTCGGCGTGTCCGTGTATGGACAGGCGAGAGTGCCAGCGACGACGACACCTTCTCGTTCCGCGCGGAGCGCGCGTCCGACACCGCTTCTCACAGGCCTCCTTCGATATCCCGCAGGCGCGCCATCGCGTCCGCGCCAGACAGCGCGCGTCGCCGGAGCGCGGCGAGCGCGGCCATGAAGCGGCCGACCACCGCTTCCTCGGTCAGGTGACGTGCTTCGTCGGGATCTTCGAGCGCTGCCCGGCGAGCATGCGCAGCGGACAGTCTCCCCAGATCATGCTGTCGACGGCGGAGAGGTTGGTCGCCGCGCACGTCACGCACCTGCGCCGCGTCAGGCGATGCGCCGAACCCGCTCGATGACCAGACCGCTGTCGTCGAGCAGGTCGCCGAGCCGGCCGGCGAACTCCTCGAGGTGCGGGGCGGCCAGGTGGGCGTCGAGGTCCTCGGCGCTGTCCCAGTTCTCGTAGAAGAAGAACCATCCCGAGTCTTCCACGCCCTGGTGCAGGTCGTAGTTCACGCAGCCCTTCTCCTTCACGGTCGGCTCGATGAGCGACTCCAGCGCCGCCCGCAGCTCCTGCTCCTTACCCGCCTTGGCGTGCATCCGGGCGATCACGGTCAGCAGGTCGCGGCGGGTGTCGGTGGGTGTGGTCATCGGCTCTCCTCGGGATGCGGGTCAGACCTGGCGGCAGGGACGCTTCTGATCTACCACGCGCTCGTGACGCGCGCTACGGTCCCATCGTGGCCACCGCGGGCGCTGTCGACGACCTCAGCCGAGCCCGGGCGGTGGCCGCGCCGATGGCCGAGGCCGCGCTGGCGTGGCTGGACTCCCTGGACGCGCAACAGCGGCAGGTGGGCACCGGAGTCGTCCCCACCGCGGACGCTTCGTCGGACACCGAACGGCGGCGCTGGTTCTACACGCCCACCGACCACGGCGGCCTGACCGTGCACCAGCAGCGGCCCGCGCAACAGCGCGCGGCCATGCGGCTCGTCGCCTCGGGCCTGTCGACGGCCGGGTACGTCACCGTGGCCACGGTGATGGGCTTGGAGAACGTGCTCGACCAGACAGAGGGCTTCGTGACCCGCTTCGACCGGGAGCGCGGCCGCGACCCCGGCCTGTACTACCTGCGGGTGTTCGGCGAGCCGGGCGGGACGGCGCCGTGGGGTTGGCGGTTCGGCGGCCACCACGTCTCGCTGAACAACCTGGTGGTGGACGGTGCGCTGGTGGCCACCACCCCCTGCTTCCTCGGCGCGGACCCCGCCACGTCGCCGCTGCTCGGCGGGGTGGTGCAGCGCCCGCTGGCCCGGGTGGAGGACCTGGCCCGGGAGCTGGTCCGGTCCTTGAGCCCCGAGCTCGCGGCCCGGGCCGTGCTGCTGCCCCGGGCCCCGTCGGACCTGGTCACGGCCAACCGGACCCGGATCGCGGATGGTGACCGGGTGATCCCGCTCGCCGAGATCTGGCGCGACGAAGCGTTCCCCGACTCCGCGGAGCAGGCCAAGCTGCAGACCATCAGCGATGCCATCGACGACGCCGCCGGGTTCGACGACGCCGACCACGCGTCGGTCGAGTACACGGCGACCCCGAAGGGCGTGCCGGCGGCCGATCTCGACACCGGGCAGCGCGAGCTGCTGCGCGCGTTGCTGGGCACCTACCTCGGCCGTGTTCCGGCCGGCGTCTCCCCGGTTGACCGGTACGCCGACGAAGCCGCCCTGGACGCCGTCCACATCGCCTGGGCCGGCTCGACCGAGCCCGGAGCGCCGCACTACTACCGCCTGCAGGGTCCGCGGTTGCTCGCGGAATGGGACAACACCCAGCGCGGTGCGAACCACGCACACTCGGTGTGGCGCGATCCGTCGGCGGATTTCGGTCTGGATGTGCTCGCGGCGCATCGAGCCGCACACCACGTCAGCAACCCATGATGACCCGGGCGGCGCTGGGCGCCGGTGCGGTGGCGAGCCAGTTCGCTTGACGAACCGGTCGCGGGCGGTTGGACGTCACCTACGCTCGCCCCTATGGCCGATCCGAAGCCGATCAAGTGCTGGCTGACCGACATGGACGGTGTCCTCGTCCATGAGGGACGGCTGATACCGGGCGCAGACGTGTTCATCGACCGACTCAGGAAGACCGGCAAGCCCTTCCTCGTCCTCACCAACAATTCCATCTACACGCCACGGGATCTGGCCTTCCGGCTCCGCCGCACGGGCATCGACCTCCCCGCCGAGTCGATCTGGACCTCAGCACTGGCCACCGCGGCCTTCCTCGACGACCAACGGCCCGGCGGGAGCGCCTACGTCGTCGGGGAAGCAGGCCTCACCACCGCGCTGCACGACATCGGCTACGTGCTCACCGACTCGGCCCCCGACTACGTGGTCCTCGGCGAGACGCGCACCTACAGCTTCGAAGCCGTCACCACCGCGATCCGGCTGATCCGCGGCGGCGCCCGGTTCGTCGCCACCAACCCCGACCCGACGGGCCCGTCCGACGAAGGGATCCTGCCCGCGACGGGATCGGTCGCCGCCCTCATGTCCCGGGCGAGCGGAGTCGACCCCTACTTCATCGGCAAACCCAACCCACTGATGATGCGCGCCGCGCTCAACCGCATGCAGGCACACTCCACGACCACAGTCATGATCGGCGACCGGATGGACACCGACATCCTGGCCGGACTCGAAGCCGGGATCCGCACGGTCCTGGTGCTCAGCGGCATCATGCAGGCGCACGAGGTGGACCGCTTTCCCTTCCGGCCCACCCGCGTCGTCTCGTCCATCGCCGACCTCATCGACGACATCTGAGCTGGGTCTCGCTCCCTTACCCTGCCGTGAGCTTCCGCAGGAACCACTGCGTCAGGATCTTGTCGACCACCTTGGCCGTGGGCAGTTGCGGGGCCGGTTCCAGGCCGGGCTCGTCGGCCAGCGGGTGCGGCAGGTCCGGCACGGTGATCATCTCGACCTCACCGGGGTGCGTGTACCGCTTGCGTAGTGCGTCGACCAGCGCGGCCGCGTCCGTCCGCAGTGCCGGATGATCCAGCTCGCCGCTGACGAGCAGCAGCGGCGGTGGTGCCATGACGTCTGCGGCGCGGGCGACGAAGTCCAGTCGGTCGGCCTTCTGGCTGGCCTCGGCGGTCCACGAGTAGGGCTGCCCGGACATGACCTCGACGAGCCCGACGACGGACCGTATCCGCACGGCCGGGTTGACCAGCGCGACCGCCTTGATCGGAGTCCGCTGCGTGGTCAGCACCTCCAGGGCGACCGCTCCACCGAGCGAACCGCCGAGGACGCCGATCGGCTCGTCGTCCACCGGCAGCTGATCGCGCAGCGCGGCCAGCGCGGCCGGGAACTCGTCGGCGGCCTGCTGGACGAACGGGGCCAGGAAAGCCATCAACGCGTCCTTGCGGGCGAGCTCGATGACGGCGTCGACACGGCCGTCGACCATCCGCGCGCCGCACATCGGCATGCCCAGATGAACCCGCCAGGCCGGCACCCCGGCCATCGGCAGCGCGGCCGCGAACGCCGCATCCGTGCGAGGCGCGTCCAACATGTGCCACGTCACGATCAACGGCGCGGGGCCGCGGTCGGCGCCGGTGGGTGCGAGCGCGGTGAACGGCACACCCGCTGCGGTACCGGTGATCGTTTCCATGCTTCCTCCGGCGGTCCGTGGCCTGCCAGACAACCGTAGGCAGCCCGACGGGCCGCGGATCTTCATTCCGCCACGGGCGAACCGTCTCGCCTCAATAGGCGCGTTGCGTAACGGCGACCGTTCCGTTCTGTCATGGGCGTAGCTACTGTCGGTCATCACGAGGGATGAGTCGTTCCGCGGAGCGGGGGTCGACGGCGTGGCCACGAGATCAACGCGACCTGCGACGACAGCGGACCGCGGCACGAAGGTCGCTGTCGCCGGCGAGGGCTTGTTCAGCATCGCGGGAGCCTCGGCCGCCTGCGCCGCCGCCGACGCGGCCGCCGAGCAGCGGGAACTGGCCGCCGCGCTCCGTCGCTCCTACCGCCGTCAACGCAACTTCCAGGCCGCCGCGCTGTCCGAACCGCTCACCGCTGCTGTCCTGCAGCCGCTCGGCGACCAAGGCTGGCGGGTGCTGCACGATCGTCGGTGGCCCGGTAGCTCGCGCGCCAATGTCGACCACCTGGTGATCTGGTACGGCGGTGTCGCCGTTGTCGACACCAAGCACTGGTCGCAACCGGTCCAGGTCCGCGACGGCCGGCTCTGGCGCGGCGACGAGGACCGCCACGACGACACTGTCGACAACATCCTTCGCCTCACCGCGGCGGTCGAGGAGTTGCTCGAGGAGGTCAGCACCAGCGATCCCGGGCGGGCTCTCGGGCTGTCCCCGATTCACGTCGTCCCCGTCCTGGTCTTCACCGAGCACACCCGCGCTAACGAGATCGCCCCGCAGGTGGGACGCGTACTGCTCTCGACCGTCGACCACCTTCCGGCCCGGCTGTCCCGCCGGCCCCGCTATCTCGACGACGCCCAGGTCGCCCTGATCGGGGAGTACCTTGCGCGCGAGATGCCACCGGCGCTGGTGGAGGTGCCGGCGCAGGAGCCGTCAAGGGTCGAGCTGGCAGTACCGGTCCGTGCGCGGCCCGCTCCCCCAGCCGCTGCGGAGCCCCCGCCGGACGCCGACCAGCTGTTCGACGTGGCCGAGCTCGCCTCACACCTGCAGCAGGCGCTCAATCGGCCGATCCGCGACTGGATGGGGTTCCTGCACCCCGCCCAGGCCCGGCTCGTCCGTCGGACCTTCAACGGCCCTGCGCGGGTTCGGGGGCCCGCCGGCACCGGCAAGACCGTGGTGCTGCTGCACCGCGCCGCCTGGCTCGCGACCGTTCGGACCGGTCCGATCCTCGTCACCAGCTTCGTGCGCACGCTGCCGCCCCAGCTCGGCAGCGTCTACCGCGCGCTGGACCCGGACAACGCCGACAAGGTCGAGTTCGTCGCCATTCACGCCCTGGCGCGTCGGTCTGCTCGCCCGCAACGGGCAGGAGCTGCCCGTCAACCAGCGGCGGGTCGACCAGGCCTACGAGCGGGCGTGGGAGCGGGCCGGTCAGCGGACCCCGCTGGCCAGGATGGCGGACTCCCGCTACTGGCGCGACGAGATCGACCACGTCATCAAGGGCCGCGGGCTACGCGAGCTCGTCGACTACGAGGCTGTCGGCCGCGGGGGCCGCGTCCGCTCGCTCACCAACCCTCAGAAGTACGCCGTGTGGACCTTGCTGCAGGCGTACCAGGACGAGCTGGACCGGGCAGGTACCTACGACAGCAACGACGTCCTGTCCGCCGCGCTGCACGCCGTCACCCGGCAGCCACCGGATCCCCGATGGTCGGCGGTGCTCGTCGACGAGGTACAGGATCTCAACCTGCTCGGACTGCGCCTCTGCCGTGCCCTCGCCGGCGACGGCACGGACGCCCTCTTCCTCGTCGGCGACGGCCAACAGGCCCTCTACCCGGGCGGATTCACCCTCGCCGACGCCGGCATCTCGGTAACCGGGCGCGCCATCGTCCTGCGTACCAACTACCGCAACACCCGCCACATCCTCGACTCGGCCCGCGCCCTCGTCGCCGACCGCGCCTTCACCGACCTCGACACCGTCGCCGAACCCGGCCGTCAGGAAGTCGAGATACTGCGCGACGGCCCACCTGTTCGACAGACGAACGCCCCGCATCGCCACGGACTCATCCTGCAACTCCGGCTCGCCATGCGGCAGGACGCTTCGCACGGCATCCGATGGGGCGACATGGCCGTCCTCTGCCACACCCGGGCCAGCGTCGGCTACCTCACCCGTGCACTCACCGCGCACGACATTCCCCTCACGCAACTCGACAAGTGGGACGGAGAGCCCGACAACAGCGTCAAGATCGGAACCATCAACCGCGCCAAGGGCCTCGACTTCGCCGCTGTGTACCTGCCCCATCTGAACACCTCCGACCCCCACGACCCCGAGCAGCTGACCCGTTACGTCCAGCGCGAGTACGTCGCCCGCACCCGTCCGCGCGACCGCCTATGGATTGGCCGTATCCGTCCGCCGACGTTCGGCATGGGGCAGCCCGAGTGCCACTCAGTTGATCACTCGTCTGCCGGGCTCCACTCAAGGGGAAATTCGCCGGACGTTGACAATTCCAGGGGTTCTTCGAGATCTGATCTTGATGAAGATCGCTGGCCAGCCTGCTGACCCCGCGACCAGCCACGACGTCGCCAAGACCGTCAAACGCGACCGAACCATTACCACGCAACAACAGCGCACAGGTTAAAGATCAAGCTAAGACTGGGGTGCCGTCGCCCGCCAGAGAGCATGCCGCCACGCCTGCCCCGCGGGCGCGCCAGGAGCCTTTCACTGTCTTGACCTGACCCATGGAGCCTCACGCGAGCGGCATCGACACCACCGGCGGGACGTGACCCCCGTATCCGTCCCACGGATAAGCGTTTGCGGAATGTCCGTTTCGGGAACAACTGGCTAGATCGAGTAAGGGCCCCTGTGGCATTCCGCCGCCCGGACGTGCAACGAACTGAAACGAGAGACGTCATGCCGATCTTGAGCCGTATCCTCGGCGCCGTTCGCGGCGCCGCCTCCAGTGGCCATGGAGCCGCTGGGCGAGGCCGTCCCGCCCCTGGCACCACCCCAGATGCCGCGCACGGTGGAACTCCACGCTCCGGCCGCGGATTGCTTAGCTCGCTGCTGAACAGCAGACGTGGCGGGCGCCCACGGATCTGACGACCTGTAGAGCCGCGGCGTCGGCTCGGATGCTCTGCCGTTGCCGGCGTCGTGGTCCTGCAAGCAGCCCATGACCAGGACGGAGGGCGAGCAGTTCATCCGGGAGCTGACCAAGGCCTGACTCGACAGACTGACGATGTAGGTCACCGCCAGGAGTACCGGCTCGCTGTAGCCAGCACGCGCATGTCCACCGCTGTGACCGATCAGGCGCCGCTCGTACTGCGCCGCCGACGCAATGAGGTTCGCCGTCATCTCGCCCGCCGCCGTGGAGGTGTCGCCGAGGGCGAGCAGCACCAGACGCCACCCTCGGCTCTGCGCGCGGTCAAGCAGCCCTGCGAAGTCGCGCACCGACCGCAACGCACGGTCGAGCTTCGCGGCGATCAGCACGCCGACAGCCCGGCGTCAACCACGATCTCAACGTCCATGCCGAGCCGGAACGCCGCATCTCGGATCGCGGCTTCCTGCGCCTGAAGCCCACCTTCCCGCATCGGTCAAGAACGAGGGTGCTGCATCTGATGATAAATCTGCCGGATGGATCTCTTGGAACGATCGCGCCGATGTCACAGACCTCTCCGGCAGAGGAGCTGGGAGCGCGACCTTGAGCATTCTTGCCATGGAGCGCTCCCCGACCCCTACCGTCTATCGCTTGGCATAGTCGGCGAACCCCTGCCAGTCGATGACCACACAGGGCTCGTCACCAACAGTCCATGCATCGTGTCCAGGGGCCATAATGGCGAAGTCCCCGGGGCCGAAGTCCATCTCCTCGCCGTCGTCCATGACGACCTTCATCCGCCCGGAAATGAAGTACGCCATGTGTGCCGCCTGGCAACTCTCGGTACCCGCAATCGGCTTCACATGCTTCGACCACTGCCAGCCAGGCTCAAACGTCGCACGACCAACCCCGCCTTCTTCGAGGTTGACCAACTCGAGCTTGCCCTTACCTTCCTCGAACGGCCGAGTCTCCTCGGGCGAGTCCAGACTCTTGCGGATCAAACCAGCCATCACAGGCTCCTCAGTCGAGTAGAACGTCTATGTCGCTTTGGTGAGCCGTGCGGGAGGGACCCGAGGATGGCCCCTTCAGCTGCGGTTGTCCATGGATCGCAGGTAGCTCGGATGAGTGAGCTGGGACAGCGATCGTGGACAGCCCTGGATGGTCGCGGTGATCAGGTCGCTGCGGCCTCGTGGTCAGCGGGCTTCGGAGTCTTCGCTGGACGAGCCGACAGCAGCCGGGCCGAGCAGCTGTTGGCTGTGGACCGTCCGAGGCCAAACCACACCGTCACCGGGCGTGAGGTTCCCCCCGTAGCACGGACACCTGCGGTGTGGGGTCAGTGATCTTGGTCTGACCGGGTGTGCAGGGCTTCAAACGTGACGGGGCTGTGCATTCCGACGCCGGAGTGGCGCCTTTTCGAGTTGTACCAGCATTCTATCCACTCGAACATCGCGTTGGCAAGTTCATCGCGTGTCTCCCAGGTTTTCGAGTCGAGCAGTTCGAGTTGCATCGTTCCCCAGAACGATTCCATCATCGCGTTGTCGTAGCAGTCGCCGACCGAGCCCATCGAACCGAGCAGACCGGCCGCGCGAATCCGTTGCCCAAACGCCCAGGACGTGTATTGCGAGCCGTGATCGGAGTGCGTTACCGTCCGCCCGTCGACGGGTTGTTTCTCCGGTTGACGGCGAAGGATGGCCATACCGAGCGCGTCGATGACGAGTTCTTTGCGCATGTTGTCGTCGATCGACCAGCCGACAATGAGGCGTGAATAGACGTCCATGACAGCAGCGCAGTACACCTTCCCTTCGGTGGTGGGATGCTCGGTGATGTCGGTGATCCACAGCCGGTTCGGACCCTCGGCGGTGAAGTCGCGGTTGACCAGGTCCGGGAACGGGTCCGCGTCCGGGTCGCGGACCGTGCAGCCGGTGCGTCGGCGCCGGTAGAGACCCTGGATGCCGGCCTCGCGCATCAGCCGGGCGACCCGCTTGAGGTTCACCGACAACCCGTGCTCGAGGCGTAGTTCAGCGTGCACCCGCGGGGAGCCGTAGGTGCACCGGGAATCGTCGTGGATTTTCTCGATGTGTTTGAGCAACAGCTCGTTCTCCTGCCCGCGCGTCGACGCCGGCCGACCGAGCCAGTCGTAATAGCCCGACCTGGACACACCCAATACCCGACAGGCCACCGCGACATCGACATCAGCGTCGGGGTCGTCGGCGAGTTCACGGACCAGCGGGAATGCTAGTTTGGGAGAACGTTCTCACGGGCGAAATAGGCCGCCGCCCGCTTCAGGATCTCAACCTCCATCTCCAGCCGCCGCTTTTCCCGACGCAACTCGGCGAGTTCCTTCTTCTCCTTGCTCGTCAGCTTCGCGGCGTCACTGCCGGAGTCATCGACGTCGGCCTGGGCCATCCAGTTCCGCAGACACGACTCGGAAATACGTAGCTCTTTCGCCAACTCAGCGACGGGTTTGGTCCGCTGCCGAGCCAGCTCGACGGCACGACTGCGGAACTCAGGCGGGTGGGGAGCGGGCACGAAGACATCCTTCCCGGTGGCCGGGGGCCACCTCAGGTGAGGTGTCCGTGCTCCGGGGGGAAGCTCAGTTCGTCGCCCAGACCCAGACCGCGCTGGCCGAACTGCTGACCGCCGATCTCACATCGCTGGATCTCGTAGCGTTCATGGTCGACGGCGTGCACTTCGGTGAGCACACCTGTGTGGTCGCTCTCGGGATCGACATCAACGGGGTCAAGCACCCGTTGTCGCTGCTCGAAGGCTCGACCGAGAACGTCACCCTGGTCACCGAACTGATCGTCGGGCTGCGCGAGCGGGGCCTGGACGTGACCCGCCCGGTCCTGGCCGTGCTCGACGGATCGAAGGCGCTGCGTCGCGCGGTGCTCGACGTGTTCGACCGCCCGGTGATCGGTCGCTGTCAACTCCACAAGATCAGGAACGTCGAAGATCATCTCCCGGAGAAGCTACGATCCACGGTCACCTGCCGGATGCGGCGGGCCTATCACGCCGACTCCGCACTCGCCGCCGAGGCCGAGCTGTGCGCGTTGGCCGCCGAACTCGACCGCACCCACCCCGGCGCCGCGGCGAGCCTGCGCGAAGGCATGGCCGAGACCCTCACCGTGCTGCGTCTCAACGTCTCGCCCACGCTCGCGCGCACCCTCCGCTCGACCAACGCCGTCGAGTCGATGATCTCCATCTGCCGCACACACGCGAGCAACGTCAAGCACTGGCGCGACGGCACGATGGCGCTGCGCTGGTGCGCCGCCGGGATGGTCGAGGCCGGCAAGCAGTTCCGCCGCGTCAACGGCCACATGCACCTGCGATCCCTGCGCGACACGCTCGAGAAGATCACCCAACCTGTCGCTGCCACCGGCCATACTGACACCGTCGATGCCGCCTAATGATCACCGGGCCGCCACCGAAGTTCCACGGAACTCGGGACATCCTCCAGGTGGCCACCATGCCCCAGTGTTCGCCTATGTGCCTTGAGTTCAGACCGGTCGCACCGTCAAGATCCCTCCGCGCTGGCCGAGAGCGAACTGCTTCGGTGAAACGATTCGTCCCGGCTGTCAGAACCGAACTCACCGACCGCATCCTGATCTTCGGCGAACGGCACCTGCGGACCGTCCTCGCCCAGTACCGCACCCATGACAACCGTCGGCGGCCATCGAGCACTGGATTTATCCCGCCGCGACCTGCCCCCAGACCTCGACAACCGGCGGATCAGACGCCGGCCGGTACTGGGAGGGCTCATCAACGAGTACGAACGCGCAACCTTAACCCAGGTCAGCGCCAACAGCTTAGTTCTCGAATCCGACAGCGTCCCTCATCTCCCCCGACCGTACGGGTAGGGCACCAACGGGATGATCTCGCGCGGCCCCATGGGATTCAGTAGGAGCGCCATGCCGAGCCAGAACGCACACAACCCGTCGAGTATCCCGACCCATCCGGCGATGACGATGAGGCCGGCCCCCCCTGGTCCGCTCATGAAACCGATTCCGGCCAGCAGGTAGACGATCACGAGTAGGACGAACGCGAGGAAACCCGGCAGGGCAATGTAGTACGCCCCGTACGCCAGGAACGCTGTGAACACCGCCCAGAGAAGCAGGTACGCCCCGAACGCCTGACCGAACGCCAATGCGCCGGCCAGGTTCGTGACGTCCTCCGCGAAGAACCGCAGGATCAACGACGTCGTGAGCAGGAAACACGCGTAGGAGACCGCGAAGGTCCCACCGAAGAGGTTGCCGCGGCGGTACTCCATGAGCCCGCCTACCAGCATCCCGAGTGCGCCGGTTCCGAACGCGACCGGGACGAAGAGCCCGGCCCGGGCATCGATCCATTCGGCGTTCGCCATCGAGAGGATGATCACCGAGAACCCGAAGGCGAACACCGCGAGTGGAACGCCGCTCGCGGGTTCCTGGAAGTACTGGGGAGCCTCCGCCGCAGGCGCCTCCGCAGGTGCCGCGGGAGCGTCGGTTGCGTCAGTCGACATTTGACCCTCCCTCAGCTCGCCAGCAGTTCTTTGAGGACGTCATCGATCCACTTGCGATCGACGGCGCAGTCACCGCTGCCTGCGAAGTGACCCCACACGCCCGGGATGACCCGGACCTCCCCGTGGGGGATGTACTGCGACGCGTACTCCTCGTCCTCCGGCGGGAAGTACAGGTCCTTCAGGCCGGGCATGGCGATGAGCTTGGCCTTGATCGACTGCAGCGCCTTGACGTGGTCGCCGTCGAACCCGGGGGTCTGGCCGATGTCGCCGTACTGCCAGGTCCAGAGCATCGACAGCAGGTCGTTGACGTCGCGGCGGTCGAGGAAGTGGCCCTCCCAGTACTGGACGAGGAAGTCCTCGAGCGTCGGGAACGCCAGGTCGACGCCGAGCCGGTGCGAGTGGCCCATGTCCGTGTAGGCGCGGTCCCAGAAGAAGGCCTGCGAGAACCCCCAACCGGCGTACACGCGCCCCGTCCTGCGCAGGTTGTCCTCCGGCTTCGTGTCGTAGAAGCCGCCCTTGAAACTGTCGCCGCCGGTCAGGGCCGCCTTCACGCCCTCGAGGAAGACGAAGTTGTGCTCGCTGGTCTTGGAGGAGCCGCAGAACGGGGCGGCGCGCTGCACCATGTCGGGGTAGCTGACCGCCCACTGGTAGGTCTGCCCCGCGCCCATCGACCAGCCGGTGACGAGTGGCAGCGTCTCGATCCCGAAGTGCTCGGCGACCAGCTTGTGCTGTGCCTCGACCTGGTCGTAGAACGTGACGTGCGGGAAGTTCGCCTTGTCGTGCGGGGGCGGCGTGTTGCTCGGCGAGCTCGATAGCCCGTTGCCGAGCATGTTCGGGATGATGATGAAGTACTTGCGGGGGTCGAGGGCCATTTCCTCGCCGACCAGCCACTCATTGTCCCAGTGGAAGCCCGAGTACCACGTCGGATAGACGATCGCGTTGCTCTTGTCGGCGTTCAGCTCGCCGAACGTCTTGTAGGCGAGCTTCGCGTCCCTGAGGGTCGCCCCGCCCTGCAGTGTCACGTCACCGAGATCAAATATCTCGTAGTCCATCGGGAACTCGTCCATCTGGAGGCCTCCTTGGCGGCCAGTCAGTACAACAATATTGCTTCTGATATCACATTGATCCCCACCGTCCCAAGCGGGAACGCGGGCGGGCTATCATCCGCGCAACCACGTTGACGGTCTAGGGCCGATCGATCTAATCGCGGAGGACTTGTTGGCGCGCCTGCGCGGTCAGGTCGACCGACACCCGGCCGGACCACCACACCCACGGGAACGACTCGATCACCAACCAACCAGCGGCCGGTCGTCCGCGGCCAGCAACGACGCGCCCATCTGTCTGAGCGCGCAGCATCCCGATAACGCAAACGGAGCGGCCAACCTCTCGGCCAGGATGCAGTCCGGAAGCCAAAATAGCTGCTGAGTCAACAACCTGCCGCTGCGCCGTCGTTAGGGCAGCCAAAGCTTCGGTGACAAGGCGCCACCGTGGGCGAATGTTCCGCTATGTACCCCGATGTGCCCTCTGATCGCCTGCCCTAAGGTCGTCGTCGCGACCTCTGACGGCGTCCCCGCCGCGGCGACCAGTGGGGTGGCGCTGCTTGCGGTGGTGTCAGGGAGGCACGTCATGTGTCCTGCCGGCGATACCCAGTCGACCCACTTGAGCAGCGCCCACCGCCGTTGGCAGTCCCCCAGATGCTCGCTCTAGTCGGCGGGCGGCAGGCCGGATTGCATCTGCACCGCCTGCTCGATGTTGCTTCTGTGCTCAACCGGCTCCATATAGAGGCGGGCACCGACGATCAAACCGTCCTGCAGCTCGAAGAGCGCGACACCGCGCATGTCAAAGGGCTGGCCGTCGGTACGATTGCCCCACCAGTGCCACTCAGTCCAACAGGTGTGGCCGTCATCAGCCGAGCGAACCAGTTCCGCATGGAAGTCCGGGATCCCCGCGAACATCGCGCCCCAGTTCGCCCGGACCTGGGCGCTGGTGCCGAACTCACGCGCGGGGTGGGCGGGCTGTTCGCTGTGGTAGTCACTGTGAAACAGCTGGACGACCGTGTTCAGGTCATGCGCGTTCATCGCCTCAACGAGTTGATTGACTTCCTGGGCCATCCGGATCTCCCAAGTCGTTCAGTCGCGCGGACCCTCCGGCAGTGAAGTAGCGGGGCGGGCACGCCTCCTCCGGATGATCATGTCGGTTCCTGCTCGGACCAGAGCATCGCCGACACCACCTGCTCGGCGACCACGATCCGGGAGCGGACGATCGCCGTCGACGGCTGCATCACCACGGCCTCGGCGTCGGTGAGTGTGCCGGGCCGTTGCCGGTCGACCGCCGCAAACTGGGCCTGAAGCGGTCGGTGCTCGTCGACGGCCACGGTATCCCCGTTGAGTCGGTCCTGGCCGGGGCCAACCGGCACGACGGCGGCACCGTTGCCTCGGAAAGCTACTTGCCGACGGCGTCGCAGAACTTCCGGGTGTCCGCGAGCTGCTCATACCTGGACACATTGCCGTCGCTGAGCGTCCAGATATGCACGAACTTGGCGTCGACCGGACCACGGACGCCTTCACCGGTATGGCGGCCTCGGGCTAGCACGCGGAAATCATCCAGGGATAGGATCTCATCAGGCTCGGCCGTAAATCCCTTCACGTCCGTTAGGATCGGGCCGAAGACATTTGCAACGATGGCGTCCCGGCCCCGGTACACGCCGCCGTAGGGCATGCCTTCGGACTCCACCCACTCGATGTCCGCCTTCATAGCGTCGAACACCGCGTCGACGTCGCCACGTCCGAACGCCTCATAGATGCCGCGGACCACGTCGACAGCCTGTTGACTCATCGCTACCTCCGACAACCCGCGTCCCCTCGGCACCTCGTGGCTTGAGGACGCAATCGTCACCAATTTGCCTTATGGGCTAGCCTAAGTCAGATCGGGGCTCAATACAGCAGTGGGCAGCCAAGTCCGGCTCAAACCCAGCTATGGATTGCGCAGGCCCAACTGGTCCACCTTCCAGGTTGACCAACTCCAGCTTGCCTTTACCGTCTTCGAATGGCCGCGTCTCCTCAGGGGAGTCGAGGCTCTTACGGATCAAGCCAGCCATCCGAGACTCCCTACGGCGTATGCTTCCCAGCGTCGCCCTGTTCGGCGTGCATCGAACTCGGAGGCTGACCTCCTGCGGTCGCTATCGCAATACGGAGATGTACGTACACAGCTGGCCAGCAACAGGGGATCCGCTTATCACTACGAGGACGTGAACATGCGTCTACGCTGGGTAACTTTAAGCAGTCAGGCCATGGTCGTGTCGACGGGCTTCAGTCCGCCGCGGATTCCTTCCCGAAGGTCCGAGGTGTCCTCGTGGCCATGCTTACTGGTTGCATGCATAACCGCTGCGTCGAGCAGATCCTCAACGTCGTCACCGGCGATCGCCAACGTGCAGTTACTTTCGCTCGGCATGTCACGACAGTCGACCATCATTCGTGCCATCGCGGTTCCTCCTAACTCTCCGGGGTTGGCCGGCCTCTCTCGGCGACCGATCGGCCCCCGGCATAGCGGAGACTAGACCCAACCCCGGTTCATGCGGTACCAGTGTTTCAGTCGCCTGGCCCAGGCGGGAGTCAGCTCGGGTCAACGCGAACCCCGGGCCCGGGGACGAACACAGCCTCGTGGCCGTCGTCCCACCGCACGACGTAGGGCGGCTCGCCACCCGGCCCCTTGACCTCTACCACCTCACCGCATCGGGTCGCATCCCCGACGTGCAGACCCGGCACCGTGATGCGGTCACCGACCGATGCCTTCACCGAGACCCCTCCTCGTCGCCCGACGCCGCCGCGTCGAGCCCGAATCTTCTCGGCCGGAGCGATCGGGTCAACAGCCGAGCAACAAGCACCTCAGCGACGTCTCGAGCGGGGGTTCTCGGAGCATCGCCACCCTAACCACAAGGACGCTGACCACGGAGCCGACGGCATGAAGAGACCAAGACCCCGTCAGACGGGGACTGGTGCCATGGATCGCGACGTGGTGGTCGACGAGTTACACGACAGTTACCGGCCGCCGCGGCGCGGCAGCCCTGACACTGCAAGTCGATCGCGGCACGATGCGGCCGCACGCCTCCGAGCGACCAAGGAGACCCGCTGTGATCCGTCTCTCCCCCACCGCCAAGACCGTCAAGGTGACCTTCGCGCTCCCCCTCGGGCAGGTAGCCGGCGGCTGTAGCGTGGTGGGCGATTTCAACGAGTGGCGGCCCGGCACCCACCAGATGCACCGTCGCACCAACGGCACCCGATCAGCATCGGTGACCGTGCCTCGCGGCACCAGCATCCGGTTCCGCTACCTCGCCGAGAACGGCCACTGGTTCAACGACCCCGAGGTAGCTGAGCACGAGGGATCAGACTCGGTCCTGGTCGTCTGAGTCGAGCTTCTCCCAGGGACGAGCAACCGTGCGCGCTGCCCATGCGATCATGCGCCTGTGGCGCTCGTGTGGATGACCTGCTGCGGCCGGGAGTGGGTCGGGCATGACCGGGCACACTGCTGTGCTCGCGCCGGCTTCCGAGGCTGCGGCCACGTCTTTGATGATGCTGAGCTCTTCGACGCCCACCGCCTTACTCACGACTGCGCTGATCCGCGTCGCCTCGACCTGCTGCAAACGAAGAATGGTATCTGGCTGCGGGCGCTTGACCTGCTGCCGGCATCGTGACGCCAGAGGCTCGTCCCGTCAGCCCTTGGCGTAGGTCTCTGCGGTCTTACTCGCGAACTCAACCGCCGGATACGTCTGGGCCTGGAGCCCGAGCCCCACTACGACCGCCGCAAAGCGGCAGGTGACCGCCGGTGGCGGCTCATCCCCCTGGATGGTGCTCCCCAACGAGGGTTGCCCAGGTGACCTTCGGCATGGCGGTTAGCCCACCTCGGCCCATCGCCACCCCAAGGCGGTCCTGCATGAACTCTGCCTGAGCCTCACGCGATGTCCAGCTTTCGACTACGAAAGCGCGGCCGCCCTCTGCCAGCCCGGCGAGGTGTGTGATCAGCCCGGCGGGCCAGTCTCCCTTCCCCGTTTCCGGGTCTATCCCCAGTTCGGCATTGACATTGCGGTATTCGGATTCAGTCACCCTGTCGAATTCCAGAATCAGCAGCTCAGCCATCGCGTCTCCTCGCCCCGGATCTATTCGTCACTGCGCTATTTTGAAGTTTCATCCTGTCCAACTATGGATTATGTAGTCCAACCCGTTGAATCAGCCGACCTTTTACCGACTATCGGTTGGCGTAGTCGGCGAAACCGTGCCAGTCAATGACCACACACGCTCGTCACAACCGTCCATGCATCATGTCCGGGGCCGTCACTGCAAAGTCCCCCGGGCCGTAGTCCATCTCCTCGCCATCGTCATCACAACCTTCGTTCGGCCGCTGCCGAGTAACCCATATCCGCCGCCTGACAACTGTCGGTGCCCGCAATCGGCTGCACATGCTTCGACCACTGAGCCTTTGCCAACCTGGCTGACGAGGCTCGCCGGTGTCCGGCGCGGGAACGCTACTGAGCCTTCCTGCGACCTTGGCTGCGCTAGGTGGTGAAGCTGATGACCGCGTCGCCCTGGATTACCTCCGGTGAACCACCGACTCCAGGTAGCTGTTCCTGAAGGTACTCGCGAGCAGCTCGAACTGATTCGTCGGCTCCGCTGCGATCCTCATATACACTGACGCTGAACCCACCAGTTTCCGACCGAACCAAGTTGTATGCAATAAATCCCGGGATCGCTTTAATCAGGTTCTCCACATCGGCTGATCGTTGCTCGAGCTCATCGATCAGCTTCGTTGATTCCTTGTAGTGCCGAATAACGACGTAAGGCATTTGCACACACTCCTCAGCTCGTGCTGACAACATTGTCCCTCGCGGTATACCCGCCGCAACACAGCTAGCTGACTCTCACCTCTTTCCTGCTCCAAACATCGAGGCTTCGCCGTCCCGCCTCCGTCGACCACGCCTCGAAGGTCGCTCACGGTCCTCGCAACCTCGCTTTCTGACAACCCCTGCCGCGGGCACCAGGCGCGGCGGTGCTGCGCTCCTCACCGGGGGATGGAGATTCGCACCGACCGATCACGCGGCCCATCCCTGGGCGACAGCTCCCGACGCTCGGCAAAGCTCGGGAACCTTAGGAATCACCCCGTCACATCTGCATGTCGCGGGCGACGTCCAGGTTCCGAAACGTCGGAGGTCCATCACACAGCTCCGCCAAACGAGCAGCGACCTCGGCCGTCTCCGGTAGCTCCGAGTTGGCCATCGCCGCCTCATAGGACGGGAACTCAACAATCTGAACATACGTGTTCGGACGATCCCGATCCCGAGCCTGCACACCACGAGTCGCCGTGCGCTTGCCCTGAGTCCGCTCCAACCACTCATCCAGCAGAGCGTCCAGCTCACCGACTCGACTCGACGTGAACTCAATGATCTGTAAGAAGCTCACCGCTACTCACCCCTCATCCTTGCGTGCCCAGACCGAGGCGCCCTGCCAGTCGATCGCCACCACCGGCTCGTCACCGACCACCCAAGCGTCGTGCCCGGGAGGCAGCGACGTGATCTCACCAGGGCCGGCGTCAACCTCAGTGCCATCGGCCATCACGACGTGGATTCGTCCACTGATCTGATACTGCTGATGCGGCGCCATACAGAGGTCGGTACCCGCCACGGGCTTAACGTCCTGGGACCACTTCCATCCCGGTTGCACGGTGATGCGGCCAACCTGCGCGCCACCCGCGAGGTTGACCAGCTCCAGCCGCCAGTTCTCGCCCTCGCGGACCTCGTCCGGCTTGTCGAACGACACGTGCTCCAAGGGTTGGGCGCTAGACATGGCTGCTCCTTCCGGGCCCGTGGACTCTGCCGCGGGCGCTCATGAACGCTGGCGACCGTGTCCGCCCGTTCACCGTTCGCCCGCCAGGTGATGGCGCACGGACGTACCCCCATTCGGACGGCACCGAAGGTACGCCGAAAGAAGGTGGGCGGCTAGCACCGCTGGGCGCACTGTGAGTGTCACCGAACGTATGACCGCTGGTCATACCCAGCCATCGACCCACGTTGCCGGCGACGAGCGCCAGACCTGAGGGTTGCCGCTGCTTCGGCGCCGCGCAGCACGCCTCGAATTTCGGCACCGCGGCCGCCGATCCCGGTGAACAGCTCCGCTCGCGGCGCCACCGCCCCGGCGTGATCGGGTTCGCGCAGCGGTGCTGCGGGGGGCGGCAGGTTCGGCTACGGCCTCATCCAGCACCCCGTCTGATGGGTCGGGCTCACCCCACCGGGCGGCGTCGCCGTGCCCTCACGCCCCCAGCGAAAGCGCGAACGTCGGTCGCGAAACGCGTCGCCTTGTTTGTCGTGAAGACAGCCCGCAAGATTGCATCCGAAGCGGTCAGGACCGCTCCAGGCAGGAGGTCCTCGCCGTCCGTTCGTCGTCCAGGATATGGCACTCCCTGAATTTGCCGGTGCTCAGGTTTTCGTTTCGGGGAACGCGGTGACCCAGCCCTGACTACGGTGGCCTCGCGGTCGGGAGTGTGCAGGTATCGCGGCACTGCGTGGTCCTTCTCGCCGCTGTAGGTCGCGTTCACGTGAGGAGCAGACCCACGACCGGTGCGGTTCGTCGTGCTCAGACGGCCGCGCTCGCGCTGTCGCGCGTACGGGCAGCAAGGCACGAGGTGTCAAGCTCGCTCGCGCGCACCGCACGCAAGCTGCGAGGATCTGGTCCTTGCAGCGGCAGGCCTGCTCGCCACGGCTGGGCGAGGTCCCACACAGATATTGCCGTTAACAGCCTCCCGCGCCTGGCTGCACATCGCCTTCGAGCGAACTCGGGCAGCCTGGCCGCCGCCGTCGCGGGATATGTCCTGACAGGCTGTACGGCTTCCGTGGCCGGTTCGCGCCATCGACGGTGACGACGTAGGACTCGTGCTCACGGGGTTGGTCGGCGCCGCCACCGTGACGAGCAATCGACCCGTCCCAGCGTCAGCCCCGCCGGCCGCCCGTACGTGGTCGGCATCGTGGCGTGCCTCGCTGGCTGCACCGGCGCTGTCGGTGCCCGGGCCGCGGGGCGTCGCGGCCCACACCAGTTGGCCCCTACCGGCCGCGGACCTGGTAGACCACGCTCGTGCGCCGTGCCCCCACCCCGACCCGATGATCGGCATCGCCGATCCCGCCCGGGCCGAGACCGACCTCGCCGCCGGCGCGTTGAGCTGCCCACGCTGCGCCGGCCCGCTGCAGCCCTGGGGGCACGCCCGGACCCGTACCGTGCGCGACCACGGCCCCACCACCCTGGCCCTGCGACCGCGACGGGCCCGCTGCCGCACCTGCCATCACACCCACGTCCTGCTGCCCGCCGTCGTGGCCCCGCGACGGGCCGACACCACCGCCGTGATCGGTACCGCGCTGCAGGCCAGCACCCGCGGCGTCGGCTACCGGCGCATCGCCGCGAGCATCGGCCGGCCGTTGTCCACCGTGCGGCGCTGGATCCGCGCCGGCCGCGACCCACAGCACACCGAGTGGCTGCGTGGCCAGGCGGTGGCCTGGCTGGCCCGGGTCGACCGCGACGTCCTGGCCGGGCTCACACCGCAGCCCACCCGGCTCGGTGAGGCGCTGACCGCGCTGGCCGCTGCCGCGCTCACCCTCCGGGCCCGGGTCGCCCCACACGTGCCGCCGTGGACGTTGATCGGCCAGATCACCCTCGGCCGGCTCGTCACCCGGCCGGCACCGACCCGGCCGGACTGAGATTCCGCCCCTGCCTGGTCCTCGCGCGCCCGCAACCGGGCGGCACCGTGACGACGCCGAACCCGTCGTCCAGCCGCCCGCTGGCGCCACCGTGACGACCAAGCCGCCACCTCGACGACGAACCCCGCCCGGAATGTCCGTTCCTCATCGTCATGCTGAACGGCGTCTCGGTCGTCATTTTCAGCGGCGGGCCACAGTCGACTGCGCGGTCGGCTGCACCCGCGACGGCCGGTCAAGAGCAGCCGCCCGAACCATCCGAACCAAACTCCGGCGGTGAGCTGTGATCGATGGCTTCATCACGGTGACCGGCGGACAAATTCTGGCGGTGCTCGCGGTCCTGCTGATCGTGGTGCTGGTGGCGGTGGCGGGGCGGGTGCTGCTCGCCGCGGCGGTCATCGTGGGCGCCCAATGGGCGGTGATCACCTACTGGCCGGGCAACGCCACCCTGGTGTGGGTCGTGCTCGCCGTCCCGGCCCTGCT
This sequence comes from uncultured Actinomycetota bacterium, assembly GCA_963730945.1. Classification (GTDB taxonomy): domain Bacteria; phylum Actinomycetota; class Actinomycetes; order Mycobacteriales; family Pseudonocardiaceae; genus Pseudonocardia. The sequence continues at coordinate 176,493 of CAVSTV010000015.1, read as the reverse complement.
GGCCGGATACACCCTCGCGGACGCGCTCACCGGAAGCACCGGGCTCGGCAGCGGCTCGCATCGCCGTCGGGGAGGTTCCCGGCGATGACCACGGCCATGAACACGGCGATGAGCACCACCCACAGCACCATCGGGGTGGTGTTGATGGTGGTGGGCGTGGCGATGGTGTGGGCGTCCGACCCACGCCACGGGCGTCGACGTGCGCGCGCGGCGTCCTCGCACCGACGGCTGCCGGCCGCGCCGGTGTGCGCTGCCGTCACGGGTGGGCTCATCACCGGCATGCAGTGGACGGTGATCAACCAGACCGGCCCAGGGGCATGGGTGGCCGTGCTGGGCCGCCGGCGCTTCTGGCCGGGGCCGCGGTGACGCGGCTGCTGCTCCTGGTCTTCCACGTTTCGCGTAGCCGGCGTCGCAGGGCGCGCTATGTCCGCCACGAGCGGAGTCTGTGATGGCCCGCGGATCTCAGCACAAGATCGTGCCGCCCTGGGCGACGGGGGGCGATAGCCCTGTCGGCGCTGATAGTGACGCCAACAGTGAAGAGCCACCGCGTAAGGAATTGGTACCGCGTTGCTCGGGCGTGCCGGCTCGGCGCCCGCCTGCCGGCCCGGCCGCACGGCTGCCGGCGCGGCGGATCATCGTTGACGCGGTAGCCGTCGTCCGGCGGTCCGCCTCAGGTGGTCGGCCTGCCGACGTGGTCCGCTGGATGGTCCGCAACGCGGTCATCTACGTCGCGACCGGAGCGTATGTGGCGGCGCGGCGGTGGTGGGAGGCGCGCACGAACGCCCGCTACGAACGGTTGATGCGCTCGGCCGAGGCGGCCGGGGACTACGAGCGGCTGACCGATTGGGAGGCACGCGCCGAGCAGGCTCGGGAACGGCGGCACCGACGCCGGATGGACTGGATTGCCGCCCCGCTGGACCTTGCTCGCGCCATCGCCGTGGCGACCATGAGCGGGATCGGGTTCGTGCTCGCGTTGGGCGTGGTGCTGGCCGTCGCCCACCAGGATGCCTTGTGGCTGCTCATCCCGGCGCAGAAGACCGTGGATGTGGTCGCCTGGTTGGTGTGGCTGCTCGGGGTGGTCTGGCCGCCCGCAACGCTGGTTGAACCGTCCTGGGCTGCGGCGGGGCTCACAACCCGGACGCGGAACGATTCGCCCGCCGACTCACCTGGGCGCTGCTCGCGTTGACCGTCGCCGGGAACGCAGCCCACCAGGGCTTGGCGGCAGCGGGCATGGTCCCGCCATGGTGGGTGGCAGTGCTGGTCGGCGCCATCTCGCCTGGGGTGGTGGTCGGCCGCGGTACAGACAGCTTCGAGTCGGAACCCGGTCGCCCGGTGACGGACGACGGCCATCCCGCCGACGACCCCTCTGTTGTCCCACCCCGGGAGGACCGGGCTGCCCAGCTCATCGCCGCCGGTGCGGGCCGACGCAGGCTGGCGGCCGAGCTGGGGATCCCCGAACACCGCGCCCGCGCCCTGCTCGCGTCGCACCGAGCCCAAGCAAACGGCCAGGAGACGGCGCGGTGAGCCGCCCCGCCATACCCGAACCGGGACCCGTCGACACCGGTGCCCTCACCTCCAAACCGCTCTGGACGATCGAGGACCTGTCGGCCTACCTGTCCGTCCCTATCGCCACGATCTACAAGTGGCGCACCACCGGCGAAGCACCCCGGGCGCACAAGATCGGCCGCTACCTGAGATGGGCGCCCGCCGACGTGTTCGACTGGTTGGAGGGCAAGCGTGACGCCGGATGAACCCGGAGCCGTGGGCGGCCCGCCTTGGCTGCCGAACAGGACGAGCTGTGGACGACCGACGATCTCGCAGGGGCGTAGCCAGTCACTCATCATCCGCCCCCGTCCCCGCGAGACTGCGATGAAGATCGCTTAGGAGGACACCCCGTCACACGCCCGATGATCTACAACTTGTCGGAGCGGATACCAACTGTGGGAGTAAAGTGGGAGTTGATGATCGGACCCAGCGGCCCAAGGCATGAAATCCCTGGTAGAAGCTCCTCCGACTGGACTCGAACCAGTAACCCTGCGATTAACAGTCGCATGCTCTGCCAATTGAGCTACGGAGGATCACTCATGCCGCGGCGTCACCCCGCTGACGTCCCAACTCTAGCGCACCACCCCACCCCGCCTCGGCCACCCCGGCGCGCCGACCGCGTTCCGCGGAACGCGCCCCGCGAACAGCCCGGACCGCAGCGGAGCACCCGAGCGCTCGCTGCGGCAGGATGCTCAGCAGCGGTTCCACGAGGTCGGAGGCTGTGATGGTGAAGTTCTTGCTGGGCGCGGCGGTCGGTTACGTGCTGGGAGCCAAGGCCGGGCACGAGCGCTACGAGCTGCTCAAGCGCACCTACCAGCGGGTGTCCGATCACCCCGCCGTGCAGGGGGCGGCGGGCGTGGTCCGGGCCCGGGTCGAGGAGAAGGTGAACGGGCACAAGCACACCGCCGACGCCGCCACCAACGGCCGGACCCGCTGAGCCGACGAGGCCCGGTCGCGCGGGGGCCGGGGCGGTTCATCCGCTACGTCTCGCTCGACGACGCCGCGGCGGCGGGCACCGGCTATCCGTTCGATCTGCCCGTGGTGGCCGGGCTCCGGGCCGGCTGGCTGACGCTCGGGCCGGGGGTCACGTTCCTGGTCGGCGAGAACGGGTCGGGGAAGTCGACGCTGGTCGAGGGGGTCGCGGTCGCGGCCGGGTTCAATGCCGAGGGCGGGTCGCAGAACTTCAACTTCGCGACCCGGTCGAGCGAGTCGGTGCTGGGCGGTGCGCTTCGGCTCGGGCGGGCGCCGGGGCGGGAGCGCTCCTCGTTCTTCCTGCGCGCCGAGTCCTACTACAACGTGGCCACCGAGATGGAGCGGCTGGACGCCGCGCCCGGACCGGGCGGCCGACTACTGCCGGCGTTCGGCGGGACGTCGCCGCACGAGCGTTCGCACGGCCAGTCCTTTCTCGATCTGCTGGTCCACCGCTTCCGGCCCGGCGGGCTCTACCTGCTCGACGAGCCGGAGGCCGCGCTGTCCACCCAGGGCTGCATGGCGGCGCTGCTGCGGATCCACGACCTGGTGCAGCAGGGATCACAGTTCCTGATCGCCACGCACTCCCCCGTGCTGCTCGCGGTGCCCGCCGCCCGCATCCTCGAGATCGGCGACGACGGTGGATTCGAACCGGTCACCTATGACGATGCGCTGCCGGTGCGCAGTACCCGCCGGTTCCTCGCCGACCCCGCCGGGGCGGTCCGGCAACTACTGCGCTGAGCAGCCACGACAGACACGACGAGTGAGAGAGATGGGGGTGCGGTGTGGACCGGTTGCCGTTCGACGGGGTCGCGCTGGGCTGCGACTACAACCCCGAGCAGTGGCCGCCGTCGGTGTGGCGCGAGGACGTCGCGCTCATGCAGCAGGCCGGCGTCGGGTTCGTGACCCTCGGCGTCTTCTCCTGGGGCCTGCTGGAGCCGGAACGGGGCCGCTTCGACTTCGGCTGGTTGGACGAGGTGGTGGAGCTGGTGCACGCCGGCGGTATCGCGGTCGACCTGGCCACCGCCACCGCCTCTCCCCCACCCTGGCTGACCAGCGCATACCCGGAGATCCTGCCCGTCGATGCCGACGGCCGGACGCTGTGGCCGGGCAGCCGCCAGTCCTGGTGTCCCAGTTCGCCGGTGTTCCGTGAGCACGCGCTGTCCCTGGTCGGGGAGCTGGCGCGACGCTACGGCGACCACCCGGCGGTGCGGCTCTGGCACGTCAGCAACGAGCTGGGCTGCCACAACGGCCGATGCTGGTGCGACGTCAGCGCGGCCGCGTTCCGACGCTGGCTCACCGACCGCTACCACACCGTCGACGCGCTGAACGACGCCTGGGGCACGGCGTTCTGGTCCCAGCACTACGGCAGCTTCGAGCAGGTGCTGCCGCCGCGGATCACCACCGCGGTGCCGAACCCGACGCAGGCGCTGGATTTCGCCCGGTTCAGCTCCGACGAGCTGCTGTCCTACTACTGCGCCGAGCGCGACGTGCTGCGGGAGCTGTCGCCGCGGGTGCCGGTGACGACGAACCTGATGGTGACCTCGCACCAGTCCGAGCAGGACTACTTCCGGTGGGCCCCGCAGCTGGACCTGATCTCCCAGGACCACTACCTCGATCACCGGTTGCCGGATCCGCACGCCGAGCAGGCCTTCTGCGACGACCAGACCCGCGCCGTCGCCGGCGGCCGCCCGTGGATGCTGATGGAGTCGGCGACCTCCGCGGTCAACTGGCAGCCGGTGAACGTGGCCAAGCGGCCCGGTGAGCTGCTGGTCGACTCGCTGCGGCACGTCGCGCGGGGATCGGACACGGTCGGGTTCTTCCAGTGGCGGGCCTCGGTGGCCGGCGGCGAGAAGTACCACTCCGCGCTGGTGCCGCACGCCGGGACGGACACGACGCGGTTCCGCGAGGTGTGCGCGCTCGGGGCCGCGCTGGCGGCCATCGGCGAGGTCGCCGGCAGCCGGGTGCAGGCCGATGTGGCGCTGCTGTGGGACTGGGAGGCCTACTGGGCGTGCGACCTGCCCTCGCATCCCAGCGGCGAGCTGCGCTACCTGGACGCGCCGCGGCGCTGGCACCGGGCGCTGACCGAGCTGGGGGCCACGGTCGACGTGGTGCACCCGTCGACCGATCTGTCCGGGTACCGGCTGGTCGTCGTGCCCACCCTCTACCTGTGCTCGCAGGCCGTCGGCACCGCGCTGGCGAGCTTCGTGCAGGGCGGCGGGCACGCGTTAGTCACCTACTTCTCCGGGATCGTCGACGAGTCCGACCACGTCCGGCTGGGCGGCTACCCCGGCGCGTTCGCCGATCTTCTCGGGGTGCGGGCCGAGGAGTTCGCGCCGCTGCGGGCCGGGGAGACGATCACGTTGGACGACGGCGGCCGCGCCGATCTGTGGACCGAGGTGCTCATCGCACCCGATGCGGAAGTGATCGCCCGGTACGCCGACGGGCCGCTGCCCGGGACCCCGGCGCTGACCCGGCGTCCGGTGGGGAACGGGGTGGCCTGGTACATCGGCACCCGGTTGGACGAGGCCGGCACCGGCGCGCTGGCCGACCGGTTGCTGGGCGAGTCCGGGGCCACCCGACCGATCCCGTCGCAGCCCGACGTCGAGGTCGTCCGGCGCGCGCACGACGACGGCCGGAGCTACCTTTTCGTCCTCAACCGGGGCACCGAGGGTGTCACCGTCGCGGCCCGCGGCATCGATCTGCTCTCCGGTGACCAGGTTGCCGGGAGCGTCGAGGTGGCCGCGGGCCGCGCCGCGGTCGTCCGCGAGGAGCGGCCGGACAGGGGGCCGACATGACGGACGCCGGTCCGCGCCGAACCGCGCCCGTCACGCTGGTCAGCCTGTCGCACTTCAACGATCCGGCGACCACGCCGATCTTCCCCGGCGACCCGGAGTTCGTGCTGGAGACGGCGGCCACCGTGGCCGCCGACGGCTACTACCTGCAGAACGTCCGGCAGGGCGAGCACACCGGGACGCACTGGGGCGCACCCGCACACTTCCAGGAGGGCGGCCGCACCGCCGACCAGCTCGCGCCCGACGACCTGTTCCTGCCCGCCGTGAAGATCGACATCCGGGCCCAGGGCGCGGCCGACGCCGACTACGCGGTGACCGTGGCCGACCTACAGCGCTTCGAGCGTCGCACCGGCCCCATCCCGCGCGGGGCCGCGATCATCCTGTGGACCGGGTTCGAGGCGAGGTGGGGCACCCCCGGCTACGCGAACGCCGACGCCGCGGGCGTCCCGCACCAGCCCGGGTTCTCCACCGCGGCGGCCCGGTGGCTGATCGAGAACCGCAGGCTCGACGAGCGCGGCGCGCTGGGCACCGACACGTTCGGCCCGGATCCGGGCCACGACCCGACCTACCCGGTGTCGAGCTGCTCTACGACCGGCGCCGGATCAGCCTGGAGAACCTGAACAACCTCGCGGCGCTGCCGGAGACCGGCGCCCACGTGCTGGTCGGCAGCCCGATCAACCGGGCGGGCTCCGGCGCCCCGGCGACCATCTACGGGCTCATCTTCCGGTAGATCGAAGCCGTGCTAGACACAGCTGTGCGGGTACGGGCAGCGGTGACGGCGGACGACGTGCTGGCGGCGGTGACCGCAGCCGTCGACGCGCTACGGGCGGGCGCGGGCGCCGACTGGTCGGTGCGGGCCGGCCGGTTGGAGTGGGACTGCTGGGAGACCACCGAGCACATCGCGGACGACCTGTTCGCCTACGCCGTGCAGCTCGGCGCCGACGGCTACCCCGACTACCTGCCGATCGAGCGGTTCCCCCGGCAGCCCGGCGGCGAGCCCAACACCATCCGCTCCGAGCCGCCGGCCGGGCCCGACGGGCTGTTCGCGGTGCTCACCGGGTCGGCGCAGCTGCTCGCGGCCATGGTGCGGGTGACGCCGCCGACGGTGAGGGCGTACCACTCGTTCGGGTGGGCCGACCCGGAGGCCTCGGCCGCGATGGGCGTGCTGGAAACGCTGGTGCACACCCACGACGTGGCCGACGGGCTCGGTGTGCCGTTCACCGCCGAGCCCGACCTGTGCGCCCGGGTGCTGGACCGGCTGCTGCCCGGGATCGAAGCCGGCCCCGACCCGTGGTCGACGCTGCTCTGGGCGACCGGGCGGATCGAGCTGCCCGGTCGAGCGCGCCGCACCGACTGGGGTTGGGACAACGCGACTCCCCCGGTCCGGCCGCCCTACCGGCCGGTGGCCGGGATCGCAACGGTCACGCTCGTGGTGCCCGACTACGACGAGGCGATCGCGTTCTACACCGGCGCGCTCGGTTTCACGCTCATCGAGGACACCCGCCAGTCCCCCGAGCATCGCTGGGTCGTCGTCGCCCCGCCGGTGGGGACCGGCGCGGCGCTGCTACTGGCCCGCGCAGAGGGCGAGGACCAGCGGGCCCGGATCGGTGACCAGACCGGCGGCCGGGTGGCCCTCTTCCTGTCCACAAGGGACTTCGCTGCGGATCATGCCCGGATGGTGGCCGCGGGCGTCGAGTTCCTGGAGCAGCCGCGCCACGAGCCCTACGGCACGGTCGCGGTGTTCGCCGATCCCTACGGCAACCGCTGGGACTTGATCGAGCCGAGTTAGGAGGCGCGGTTCCGCAGTGGAAGAGACATCTGTGTGGTGGATCCGGTGCACCAGACGCACCAGATCCACCACCGTCCGTGGGTTGATCAGCAGGATTGGCGTCAGCGGGCGGTCGGGCAGCCGGGCGGTCGACCGGCTCCGCGTCGGCGGCGCCCTTCGGATCTAGTGGTGTGTCTCCCAAATAGTGAGTGGTTTAGCGTTACCATCAGCGGGTGAATCACCCCGCTGCCCCGCTGGTGCTGTCCGAGGGACAGCGTTCGACCCTGCAGACGTTGGCCCGATCGCAGACCACGCCGGTGCGGCAGGTGCGGCGTGCGCAGGCGTTGTTGCTCGCCGCGGACGGGATCGCGAACGACTCGATCGCGCAGCAGGTCGGCGCCTCGCCGACGACGGTGCGGGCGTGGCGCAGGGACTTCACCGAACGGGGCCTGGCCCGGTTCGGGATGGTCCGCCCGGCGTGGCGCAAGCCCACGATCCCGACGCGACCGTGAGGCCATTGTGGACAAGACGCGGAACTCCACGCCGCGCGCGAGACGCACTGGAGCTGCCGGTCGATGCCCGCGAGGTCGGAGTCAGCCCGGCCACGTGCAGCGGATCTGTCCGCGCGGCTTGAAACCGCACCTGTCGAGACGTTCAAGTTGTCCAATACCCGCAGTTCGAGGCAAGCTTGTCGATGTGTCGGCTCTACCTCAACCCACCCGAGAACGCCGTCGTGTTGTGTGTGATGAGAAGAGCCAGGTCCAGGCCCTACCGGACCCAGCCGTCGCTGCCGATAAGCCCACGCGCACGATACCCATACTACAAGCGCAACGCACCACCACCCTGTTCGCCGCGCTCAATGTGCTCACCGCCGTGATTGGCCAATGCCTGCCACGCACCGCCACGAGGAGTTTCTGATCTTCCTGCGCCGCTCAACCGAGTCGCCAAGCCCCTGCAGGTGCACCTGATCCTGACAACTACGCCACCCACAAACACCCCACGTGCAAAAGTGCTGCCCGCAACCGCCGTTCCACCTGCACTTCACACCCACATCGTCGTCATGCTCAACCTGTGAGCGCTGTTCCAGCTCACCACAAGCCCTGCACGCGCAGCTTCAACTCCGTCCCCACCTATCGCTCCATTGAGACTACCTCAACCCCACAACACACCCAAACCGTTCTTACCGCACCGCCAATCATCCTGCAAGTCCGCGCACGCGTCGCCCTCCAAACCATCAGCGTCAATGAGACACACCACTAGCACCCACCGCGGGGGCGCGGTCCAGTACTACGCCGCCGCCTCGGTGAGCGGCAGCACCACCTGGAACGTGGTCGAGCCCGGCTCGGACTGCACCCGGATGTCGCCGTGGTGCCGGGAGACCACCACCCGGTAGCTGACGTCCAGCCCCAGCCCGGTGCCGTGCCCGACCGCCTTGGTGGTGAAGAACGGCTCGAAGATCCGCCGCCGGACGTCGGGGGCGATGCCCGGGCCGGTGTCGGAGATCTCGATCACGGCGCAGTCCCCGTCGCGCGAGGTGCGCACGGTCAGCGTGCCGCGCGCGCCCATCGCGTCGATGGCGTTGTCGATGATGTTGGTCCAGACCTGGTTGAGCTCGGCCGGGTAGGCGGGCAGCTCCGGCAGCGTCCGGTCGTAGTCCTTGACGATCGACACGCCGCGCTTCGCCCTCCAGCTTGCGGCCGAACATCACCAGGGTGGCGTCGAGGCCCTCGTGCACGTCGATCCAGCGGAAGGGCGCGCGGTCCATCTGCGAGTACTGCTTGGCCGCTCCGACCAGGTCGGAGATCCGGGTGGTGGCGTCGGTGATCTCGCGCAGCAGGCTCTCGGTCTCCACCGTGTAGGCCAGCCAGCGGATCGCGCCCTCCAGCGTGGTGTCCTCGGCCGCGGTCTGCACGGCCTCCAGGTCGCCGATGTCCAACCCGCCGGCGACGAAGATCGGCGCCAGCTCCCAGCCGCCGTTGATCCCGTGCTCGTCGAGCCAGTCGCCGAGCTCGTCCTCCCGGTCGGAGGCCTCCAGCGGCGACAGCGGCGGCGCGTGCCGGACCTTCTTGACGAACTCCTCCTGGGCCATCACCAGCTTCTTCAGCTGCTGCCCGGCGATCTTGCCCGAGGCGATCATGGCCAGCTTGTGCCGCATGCCCTCGACCCGGTCGCGCAGCGCGACGGTGGCCCGACCGGCCGCGGCGGCCGGGTTGTTGAGCTCGTGGGTCAGCCCGGCCGAGAGCTTGCCCAGCGCGAGCAGCCGCTCCCGCTCGCCGAGCAGCGGCGTTGCCCTGGCGCATCCCCATCAGCATGCCCTCGAGCAGGTGCACGGCCATCGGGAACCAGCGGGCGAACTCGGCGGCGAACTCGCGGGCCGGCAGCGCGAGCAGCACGGCGTCGCTGATCGCCCGCACCGACGCCCCGTAGTCCCGGGTCGTCTCGTTGTCCAGGTAGAACTGCGTCGCTCCGAAGTAGACGCCGAGCTGGTCGGTGCGGGTGGTCTCGACGCGATCCCCGCTGATCATGCGGCTCATCGCGATCTGGCCCGACAGCAGCACGTAGAAGCAGGTCGCGGCGTCGCCCTCGACGACGACGTCGTCGCCCATCGGGACCTCGACCACGTCGCCGTGCGCCGAGAGCCAGGCCAGCTGGTCGTCGTCCAGCTGGGCGAACAGGAACAGCTGCCGCAACTGGGCTGCGCTGAACCGGTCACCGGCTGGCCGGTACCTCGAAGCCTTCCGCTGTCACTGTTTCTGTCACTGTTCCGCCAAGTATCGATGCACCAGCGTCACGGCCATTGCTCCTTCGCCGACGGCCGAGGCGACCCGCTTGACCGACTCGGCCCGCACGTCACCGGCCACGAACACGCCCGGGACGCTGGATTCCAGGTGGTAGGGATCGCGGTCCAGCGGCCAACCGGACGGGCGCCTGCCCTCGACCACCAGGTCGGGTCCGGTCTTGCACGAACCCGCGTCCGTCGCGCCGGACCACGCCGTCGAGCCAGTCGGTGCGCGGCGCCGCGCCGATGAACACGAACATCGATGCGGCCTCGACGGTCTGCTTCTCGCCGCTGTTCCGCTCGGAGAGCACCAGCCGCTGCAGATGCCCGTCGCCGCAGGCCTCGACCACCTCGGTGCCGGTGCGCACGACGATGTTGTCGATGGCCTCCAGCTGCTTGATCAGGTAGCTGGACATGGACGCTTCCAGGCTCGGCCCGCGAACCAGCACCGACACCGTCGCCGCGTGCCGGGAGAAGAACACCGCGGCCTGCCCGGCGGAGTTGGCGCCGCCGACGATGTAGACCTGCTGGCCCTGGCAGGCCGGGGCCTCGGTGGACGCCGAGCCGTAGAACACCCCCCGGCCGGCCAGCTCGGCGACACCGGGCGCGTCCAGGCTGCGGTAGGACACGCCGGTGGCGAGCACCACCGCGTGCGCGGCGATCTCGCTGCCGTCGCCGAACTTGACCACCCGGGCCGAGCCGCGCACCTCCAGCCCGACCACGTCGCGCGCGGTCAGCACCTCGGCACCGAACTTCGCCGCCTGCCGCCGCGCCCGGTCGGTGAGCTGGGCGCCGGAGACCCCGTCGGGGAAGCCCAGGTAGTTCTCGATGCGCGAGCTCTGCCCGGCCTGGCCGCCGGTGGCCTGCCGCTCGACGAGCACCGTGCGCAGCCCCTCGGAGGCGCCGTACACCGCGCTGCCCAGCCCGGCCGGGCCGCCGCCGATGACGATCAGGTCGTAGAAGTCGGTGGCCGGGTCGGTGGTCATCCCGACCGCGCCCGCGATCTCGGCCTCGGTCGGCGAGCGCAGCGCGGTGCCGTCACCGGTGATCAGCACCGGCACGTCGTCCGGGGTGGCGCCGGCCGCCTCCAGCAGCCGGGAGCCCTCGGGATCCTCGATCGAGTAGTAGCGGTAGGGCACCGAGTTGCGGGCCAGGAAATCGCGGGCGGCGAAGCACTCGGCCGACCAGCGGTGCCCGATGACCCGGATCTCCTCCGGCGGGCGGATACCGACCGCCTGCCACGCCTCGATCAGCGAGTCGATCACCGGGTAGAGCTTCTCCTCGGGCGGGTCCCAGGGCTTGAGCAGGTAGTGGTCGACGTCGACCACGTTGATCGCCTGGATCGCGGCGTCGGTGTCGGCGTAGGCGGTGAGCAGCGCGCGGCGGGCGTGCGGGACGACGTCCATGGCCTGCTCGAGGAACTCGATGCCGTTCATCTCCGGCATCCGGTAGTCGGCCAGGATGGCCACCACCTGCTCGCCGCGCAGCATCAGCTCGCGCAGCGCCTCCAGCGCCTCCCGGCCGGACTCGGCGCGCACGATCCGGTAGTCCTGGCCGTAGCGGCGGCGCAGATCGCGGGCGACGGACCGGCTCACCCCGGGATCGTCGTCGACGGTCATGAGGACGGGTTTGGACGGCATGCAGGCTCCTGACGTGAATGTCCCCGTGAACATTCCCGCAGTCGACGCTACTCGCGGTCCGACGCGTCCGGGGGGCTGCCCAGGGACGCCGATGTCGCGGCCACCGCGAAGATCCGGCGGAACGGGAACCAGGTGCTGCCGTCCGGGCGGGGCGGGTAGGCGGCACGCAGCCGGGGCGCGAGCTCGGCGCGGAACTCGGCGTAGTCGGGCGCGCTGAGCGCGTCGCGGACCGGGCGCAGGGCGGTGCCGCTGATCCACTCCAGCACCGGGTCGGCGCCGGTCAGCCGGTGCACGTACGTGGTCTCCCAGACGTCGACGGCCGCGCCGGTGCCGGCCAGCAGCTCGGCGTAGCCGCCCGGCTCGGGCACCGCGTCGTCGCCGCGCAGGTCCACCGCGCCGCGCCAGCGGGGCTGGTCGAGCAGCTCGCGGACCAGCGCGTGCGACGGCGCCGCGAAGTTGCCCGGCACCTGCAGCGCGAACCAGGCGTCGGTGGGCAGCGCGGCGATCCACCGGGGCAGCAGCCGCAGGTGCGTCGGCACCCACTGCAGGACCGCGTTGGTGATCACCACGTCGGTGTCCGGCTCCGGCATCCAGCCGACGACATCGGCCTGCTCCGCGGAGATGCCGCGCTCGCGGGCGGCGGTGACCATCTCCGCCGAGGAGTCCAGCGCGGTCACCACCGCGTCCGGCCAGCGCGGGGCGAGCAGGCCGGTCAGGTGCCCCGGCCCGCAGCCGAGGTCGACGACCCGGCGCGGGGCTGGTGGCGCCGACGCGGGCCAGCAGATCGTGGAACGGGCGCGAGCGGTGGTCGTCGAAGCTCAGGTAGAGCGCGGGATCCCAGCTGGTCGTGCCGGTCATCGCCCGGCCGCTCCGAGCGTCGGCCGCGACCTGACCGGCCACCCGGCGCACGGCCTGCTCGTCGGTGCCCGGGTCGGGCCGGACCTGCAGCTGCACCCCGTCGCGGCCGGGCACCTTGCGCTGCACGAACCAGGCACCGCCGCCGGGCAGCTCCCGGTGGTGCCGGCTCTTGATCGACCCCTCGACCCGGGCGTGCACCGTCTCGGGCACCTGTGCCCGGCTCGGCCAGCCGCAGCCGCCGCGGCGGCCGATCGGTGATCAGCAGCGCGCCGTCGACGGTGTCGATCTCCTCGGCCTCGATCAGGGTGATCGTGCCCTGCGCCCAGGACGCCTTGTTGATCAGATGCCAGCCGACCCGGCGCGCCGTGCCGTCGGGATCGGGCACCCACAGCCCGAGCGAGGTGACGACCACCGGGACCCCGTCGCCGGTGGTCGCCGAGGCGAGCACGTGCTCGTCGGCGTCGAGCCGGCCGGTGAAGCCCGTGGGCACCTCGGCGCGGCCCAGCAGCCGCGCTTGATCAGGTCTCATCGGGCCGCCTTGCCGCGCAGCGCGATGCGGTACTGCTCCAGCGGGACCAGGTCACCGAACAGCTGCATGTAGCCGTCGGGGTCCTCGATCCCGTTGGTGCGCTGCAGCCGCGCCTTCAGCTCCGCCACCTGGGCCTCCACCAGCACCAACCGCACGCCGGCGATGACGCTGGTGATGTAGCGCGCCTCCTCGGTGTCGGTGTCGTTGCCGCGGGAGTTGCGCCGGGGCAGCTCCAGCGGCTCCACCGCCAGCTCGGTGACCAGCGGGCGGATCTCCGCGGAGCACTCGGTGCGCACCGTCTCCAACCAGGCGTGCCCGGTCAGCCCGGCGCACACCCCGCCGGCGGCCTGCACGGCCCGGTGCACCGCGGCCAGCGTCGGGTGGGTGAACACCTGCTCGGGCAGCTCGTCGTAGGCCGGCCCGGCGATGGCCGGCACCTGCAGCGCCGCCTTCAGCGCCTCCCGCTGCAGATGCAACCGCGGATCGTCACGCGGCGGCGCGGCGGGGCGCCTCCCGGCTGGGCCCGCACGCGGTTGCCGTTGCTGCGCTGGTCGGTCCCGCCGTCGGCCGTCTCGCGGACCCGGCGCACGACCATCGCGATGTCGTCCCAGCTGGTCCAGCCGGCCAGCCGGCGGGCGTACTCGTCGCGCAGGTCCTCGCGGCGGATCCGGGCCACCAGCGGCACCGTGCGCTGCAGCGCCGCGACCCGGCCCTCGGCGCTGTCCAGATCGTGCTCGCGCAGGATCGAGCGGATCGCGAACTCGAACAGCGGCTCGCGGCGGGCCACCAGGTCGCGCACCGCCGTGTCCCCCTTCGCCTGGCGCAGCTCGCAGGGGTCCTGGCCGTCGGGCGCGATGGCCACGAAGGTCTGCGCGGCGAAGCTCTGGTCGCCCTCGAAGGCCTTCAGCGCGGCGGCCTGCCCGGCCGCGTCACCGTCGAAGGTGTAGATCACCTCGCCGAGGTCGAACGAGTCGTCCCCGATCAGCCGCCGGATCACCGCGATGTGCTCGGCGCCGAACGCGGTGCCACAGGACGCGACCGCCGTCGGCACCCCGGCCTGGTGCATGGCCATCACGTCGGTGTAGCCCTCGACCACCACCACCTGACGGCGCTTGGAGATCTCCCGCTTGGCCTTGTCCAGCCCGAACAGCACCTTCGTCTTGTGGTAGACGGAGGTGTCGTTGGTGTTGAGGTACTTGGCCTCGATGCCGTCGTCGTCGAACAGGCGCCGGGCGCCGAAACCGACCACCTCGCCGCCCAGGTCACGGATCGGCCAGAGCAGCCGGCGGTGGAAGCGGTCGATCGGGCCGCGACGGCCCTCCTTGGCCAGCCCCGACTTGATCAGCTCTCGACGGAGAACCCGGCGGCCAGCAGGTGCTTGGTCAGGGTGTCCCAGCCGGCCGGGGCGTAGCCGCAGCCGAACTCCGTCGCGGCGGCGGTGTCGAAGCCGCGCGCGGTCAGGAACTGGACGGCCGGCGCGGCATCGGGCGTGCGCAGCTGCGCGGCGTAGAACTCGGCGGCCTGCCGGTTCGCCTCCAGCAACCGGGTGCGGGTGCCCCGGTCGCGCTGCACGGAGCTGCCGCCGCCCTCGTAGGTCAGCCGGAAGCCGACCCGGTCGGCGAGCCGCTCCACGGCCTCGACGAAGCCGATGACCTCCATCTTCATCACGAACGCGACCGCGTCACCGCCCTCGCCGCAGCCGAAGCAGTGGTAGGTGCCGTGCGAGGGCCGCACGTTGAACGACGGGCGACTTCTCGTCGTGGAACGGGCACAGGCCCTTCAGCGACCCGGCGCCCGCCCGGCGCAGCGCCACGTACTCGCCGACCACCTCGTCGATCCGGGTGCGGTCGCGGACCTCCGCGATGTCGCTGTCCCGGATCCGGCCTGCCACGGTCGCCAGTCTAGGCCGTGCCGATGCGCTCCGACTGCGGGGTGCCCGAGCCGCAACAGAAGAGGAAGCACAAAAGTAAGTTCGCGCGGATCCGGCGAATCGTCCAGGTGGGGGGCGAACGGCTCGTCGGTGAGGAACGGGATCGCCGCCATCACCGCGAGGATGACCAGTCCGACGGCTGCGGCGGACACGGTCAGGAACGGGAAGAACGTCATGAACCCATGCTGGGCGTCGAACCTGTGCTCCGCCTCGGTATTTCCCCCCTATCTCCTTCGGGGATCACCCGGAGGTGCCGTCGTCGCCACGGCCGGGGGCGTCGAAACGGCCGGCGTAACGTGATCGAGTGTGACGCCCACCCTGTCGCCGCGGCTGGCCGCCGTGGTGGACGCGCTCCCGCTGCGGCCGGGCCTTCGGGTGCTGGAGATCGGGTGCGGACCGGGCGCTGCCGCGCGCGCCGTCGCGCGGCGCATCGGCGACGGACATGTATTGGCCATCGACCGGTCGGCCACGGCGATCAGGCAGGCCGAGGCCGGCAGCCGAGCGGAGATCGCCGACGGGCTGCTCCGCTTCCGACGGGTCGCGATCGAGGAATTGGAGCTGGCGGCGGACGAGGCCCGCTACGACATCGCGTTCGCGGTGCGGGTCGGCGCGCTCGACGGGCGGCATCCGAAGTCGGCGCAGGCCGCCCTCGAGCGCGTGGCGAATGCCCTGGTCGACGGCGGCCGCCTGTTGATCGACGGCGGTGACCCGCTGCGCGAGATCCCACTGCCGGATCGTGGAGCGACCGACCCGGCCGGGACCTCGTGACCGGTCGGTCGTGACGGGGCGGGTCAGCCGGCGGCCGGTACGGCCTTGTTGGTAGACGATCCGCTCGGCTATTGCGGTGGGTGTGGTTCAGAAGGGTGGTTCACCGTCCGGGTCGGGTGGTGGCCAGGTCGTATCGCCGGTGCGGCCGAACATGGCGTCGGACCCCAGCCGGCGGACCGCCTCGCCCGCCCTGCCCCGCTCCCTGCCCTGCCCTCCCTTGCCCCGCTTGTTTCTTGGGAGCTGAACCCGAAGTCGCGTCGCTGCTCGTGCAGCTGCTCTGTGACCGGGTGCATCCCGGTCGGCCGACGCAGCAGCGGCGGATCCGGATCATCGATGGGGCGGTAGTCGTGTGGGTCGGTGATGTAGTGGTGCCCGGTCGGGGTGATCCACTCGACCAGCCCGTCGCGTAGCAGCCAGACCGTCCAGCCCGGCTGGTGTTTGAGGTGGTGGTCGTGCACGCAGCCGGCCCACAGGTTGTTCTCGGCGGTCGTTCCGCCTTCGGCCCAAGCGATGGCGTGGTCGAGTTCGCAGTTCTGGGCTTGTCGGCGGCAGATCGGTGAGCGGCAGCGCACGTCACGGGCGCGCACGAACTCGGCCAACGCCACCGGCGGCCGGTAGGTGCTGCGGCCGTGGTCGAGCAGCGCCCCGGACAGCGGATCGGTCACCAGCCGTTTCCATACCCCGTCCGCGGCGATCTCCCTGGCCAGCTCGGCGGGGATCGGCCCGTATCCGGCCAGTTCGCAGGCTCGTCGTCGGCTCCGATCAATGTCGAGTACGGCATCACGACATGCACCAGTGGCCGACCCGCCGCCCTGTTCACCGGCCCGGCGGCTGGGGCCCGCGCCCGGCCGGCTCCGCGACCGACAACGGGAACGATCTCGCCGACCGGATGCCCGCCGCCCGCCGGATCGCCGGGGACCTGCCACCACCGGCCACGTCGGAGCGCGCTCGGCGGCTCCGGAGCCGGTCGAGTCACTGCCGGTCGAGTCACTGCCGGCAGCGTCGCGCGGTGCGTCCCGCCCGTCATCGGGTTCTCGCCGTCGGGGTGTCGCCGTCGGGGTGTCGCTGTCGGCGGTGTCGCTGTCGGGGGTCTCGCCGTGGGGGTGTCGCTGTCGGTGGTCTCGCTGTCGGGGGGTTGTTCGGTGTCGAGCAGTTCGAGGCGGCCGGTCAACAGATCCACCAGCAGGTCGGCCCGGCGCGCGTCGATGTCGCGGGGGTCATCCGCGCCGAGACTGCGCGCCAACCGGGACAGCAACTCATACGAGGCAACCGCGTCGGGCGCGCTGAGCAACGCCCACAACGACGCCATACCGTCATCGCGTCCGGTCAACCGCACCCGCCGCTGCGCCCGCGCCTCCCGATGCCGCTCGGCCGCACCGCGCGGGTCCACCGCGATCAACGCCCGCGCCAGCGCCGCACGCAGCTGCGCCAACGTCATGTCCGGTGCCCGCGCCAACACCCGCTCCTGCACCGCCACCGCCAGAGCGGGTTCCAGGATCGCGGTCGCATCACAGATCGCGCGGGCCTTCGCCCCATCCACCAGACCCCGCTCCCACATCTGCAGCGTCGCCGGCAACACCTCGACGAACCGGGCGGCTTGATTCAAGCGGACCATCGCCGCCCCACGGGAGAGCCGCAACGCCATCCCCAGCTCATCGGGCGCCCACTCGCTGCCCGCGCACACGTCGCGGCACATGATCGCCTGCGGATCATCTCCGGGCCGGCGACGCCCGAACTCGGCCACCACCCGCACCTGCCGCGCGGCCGCCCACGCCGCTATCCGCTCCCACCCGACCGCGGCGTCGATCAACTCCGAATCCGACAACCCCGCCAGGCCGGCCGTGTCCATGTCCAGATCCAAGGCCGACCAGCCCGACGGCTCCCGCTCGGCCACCGACAACGCCGGCTCCGGCGGTGCGTCCGCTTCGGTCAACGACGCCAGCACCCACTGCTGCTCCGCCCACCCGGCCAACCCGTCCAGTGGCAGATCTCCGGCCGCAGGGTCACCGACGCCGACGCCGACTGACGTCTCGTCGACGACCTCGGCTCTCGAACATGTGTTCGAGTCTATCAGGTCTCTCTGCAGCTCGCCACGATTGTGGGCCGCGAGCGGAAGGCTCATCACCTGATCCGGCCAGGTGGAACATCCGGGGCGTAACGTCGGCGGGCGTGCTGGCCGGCGAGGTGCGCGAGTTCGAGCAGCACCGCCAGCACCTGCTGCGCGTCGGCTACCGCATCACCGGCAACCTCGCCGATGCCGAGGACGCCGTGCAGGAGGCCTGGCTGCGCTATGCCGGCCTCGACGACGGCGGCCGCGGACAGCTGCGCGACGTGCGGGCCTGGCTGGCGACGGTGGTCGGTCGGCTGTGCCTGGACCGGTTGCGCTCGGCCGCCGCCCGCCGCGAACACTACGTCGGCCCGTGGCTACCGGAGCCGGTGCTGGCCGGAGCCGGCGACATCGACGGTCCGCTGGCCGCGGTCGTGCAGCACGACGACATCCGGATGGCCGCGATGGTGGTGCTCGAACAGCTGAGCCCGCCACAGCGGGTGGCGTTCGTGCTGCACGAGGCGCTGGCCCTGCCGTTCTCCGACATCGCGGAGGTACTGGGCTGCTCGCTGCCGGCCGCCCGCCAGCATGCCTCGCGCGCCCGCCGGATCGTGGCCGCAGCCCAACCGCCGCCGCGGGTGACCGATGCCGAGCAGCGTGCGGTGCTGGCGGCGTTCGCCGATGCGATGGCGCGCGCCGACCGCAACGCACTGGTCGCGCTGCTGCACCCGGACGTGGTGCTACTCAACGACGGCGGCGGCGTCGTGAGCGCCGCCCGCCGCGCGGTGATCGGCGCGGACAAGGTGGCCCGGCTGCTGCTCGGGCTGCTGGCGCGCCACGGCGCCGGGCTGCTCGACGGGCGGTTGCTGCAGGTCAACGGGGAACTGGGGCTCTACACCCCGGCCACCGTCAGCTCGCCGGCAGCGATCACCGTCCTCGTACTGCGGGACGGGCGGATCACCGCGATCTACGGGGTGCTCAACCCCGAGAAGCTGACCCGGCTGCCGGCCTGACCGCGCACGCGGCGTCGAAGCCCTGGTCGGTGATGCCGAGCGCGTGGTTGAACCGGGCCCGCATGTTCTCCAGCGCGATCACGTGCGTGAGCTCGACCAGCCCGGCGCGGCCCAGCACCGCCTCCAGCCCGGCGACCTGGGCGTCGGTGACCGTCGTCGGCTGAGCGGTCATGGCGTCGGCGTAGGCGAGGGCGAGCCGTTCCGGCTCCGAGTAGTGCGGGCTGTCGGGGTAGTCGTCGATGTGCGCCAGCCGCTCGACGTCGAGCCCGTCGAGGCGCTGCAGCATGATGCCGAAGTCCACACACCATGAGCAGCCGACCACGGTCGCCACCCGGTACACGGCCAGCTCCCGCAGGGCCTTCGGCAACTCGATGGCCGCGCGGGCGTACACGGTCTCGGCGACGGCACCGGCGCGCAGCAGCCGCGGGTGGTGCGCCATCACGGCGAACGGCTCGGGCACGGCGCCGAAGCGCCGCTCGGCCATCCGGTAGAGCAGCCGGCCGACCACGCCGGCCTGCCCCTTCGTCACGGCGGGAATGCGCGCCATCTCGTCCTCCTCGGTGTCGGGTTGTCACCGGAGGGACGGGATGGCCGCCCGGAACGTGACGGGATCACCGCAATCGGGAGTGACGGGAATGCTCAGCCGGTTGACGCGGCCTTGTTGCCGTCGGGACGGACGGCGAACCAGACCCCGTCGGTGCCGTTGGCCTGGGTGCCCTCGAGCCCGCCGTGCTCACCGACGTGCCGGTAGATCGGCCAGCCGGCGATGGTCAGCTGATCGGTGCCATCCGGGCGGGTCACCACGCCGACGGCGCTCTCGTCCACCCCGAGCAGGACCGGCGGCTTGTCCAGGTCGGCGACCACGGGCTGCCACGTCGCGGTGCAGGCGCCGAGGCAGTTGCTCGCCGGCGGGGCGGCGGTGTCGTTGTCCGAGCGGTAGAACAGCTGCCCGGTGCCGTCGGTCACCACCACGCCGAGTGGTCCGGACTGCACGGCCCACAGCTCGACCTCGCCGTTCGCGGCCGAGTGGCCGCCCCCGCCGTGGTCCATGCCCTCCATGCCTTCCATGCCCTCCATGCCCGCGTGGCCGCCGCCGTTCGGCTGCGCGGTGGCCGGCGCCGGAGCGGCCGGCGTGGAGCCGGAGCCGCAGCCCGCGAGGCCGATCAGGGCGGCGGCGGTCGCGGGCGCGAGCAGCACCCTGGACCAGTTGACCATGAGAAGTCCTCCTGTCGAGACCGGCCCGGATCGGCGGCCGGCGCGATCAGGGAGCGGACCGGCGACCCGGGAGGTTCACCCCACAGGGTCGCACCCGTCACCGAGCGGGCCGATTCGGGGCTGTCCGCCCGCTATGCCCGACCCCGACGGGTGAGCTCGGCGTGCCGGGTCACCGCCTGCTGGTCGGTGAGCACGGCGACCTGGTCCAGCACCACGCGCAGTCGGGCCGCGTCGTGCGGGGCGGCCTTCCAGTCCGGCGCGAACACCGGGTCCAGCACGTCCGGGCCGCCCGCGAGCAGCGCCGCGGCCAGCTCGGTGAGCAGCTCGCGCTGCCGGATCTGCATCCTCAGCCGCTGCGGGTCGCTCATCACGTAGCGCAGCGCGACCGCCTTGAGCAGCGCCACCTCGGCGCCGGCCGGCGCCGGCACCACCAGATCGGCGGCGTAGCGACGAAGCGGTCGATCCCCGTACGCGTACCTGGTGGCATCGGTGGCGGCCCGCACGAACCGACCGACGAGTTCGCTGGTCAGCCGCTTGAGCGCGCCGTGCTCGGCGGTGGCGGCCGACTCCGGGTCGAAGCCGCGCACGGCGTGCACCACGGGCAGGGCCAGCAGCCGGTCGGCGGCACCGGCCAGCGCGCCGCGGTCCGGCCCACCGACCCGGGTGCCGAAGTGCCGCGCGGCCAGCTCGACCAGCGCCGTGCGTTCCCGCTCCGATCCGAGCGCGGCCAGGTCGATACGCCCGGACAGCACACCGTCCTCCAGGTCGTGCACCGAGTAGGCCACGTCGTCGGCCCAGTCCATGACCTGCGCCTCGATGCAACGCCGCCGCTCGGGCGCGCCGTCGCGGACCCAGCCGAACGCGTCCGCGTCGTCGGGGTAGGCGCCGTACTTGCGGTCCCCGGCCGCGCGCACCCACGGGTACTTGCAGGTGGCGTCCAGCGCCGCCCGGGTCAGGTTCAGACCGCACCCGCCGATCTTGGGCTCCAGCCGGGTCAGGATCCGCAGCGTCTGCGCGTTGCCCTCGAAACCACAGCCGCCGTCGAGTCCGGTGGCGGCGCCGAACTCGTCGAGCGCACGCTCGCCGTTGTGCCCGAACGGCGGGTGCCCGATGTCGTGCGCGAGCCCGGCCAGGTCCACCACGTCCGGGTCGCAGCCCAGCTCCTCGGCCATCTCGCGGCCGATCTGCGCGACCTCCAGCGAGTGCGTGAGCCGGGTCCGGGGCACCCCGCTGACCTCGGCCCCCTCCCCCGGCCCGACGACCTGGGTCTTGCCCGCCAGCCGCCGCAGCGCCGCCGAGTGCAGCACGCGGGCGCGATCGCGGGAGAACGCGCTGCGGCGGCCGCCGCCGGAGCCCTTCGGCGGTTCCGCGCCGCGCCGCGCCTGGTCGTGTTCGGTGTAGTCCGCGGGCACTAGCGAGACACCCGCTAGCCGAGTCCGCTGGTCTCGGTGTCCACCGAGGCGTGGGTGAGCCGGTAGAACAGCAGGGCCGCGGTCTCCCGGACGATGTAGCGGGCCTGCGTCTCCCTGGTCTGCACCACCGGACCGCTGCGGGTCGGCGAGGTCCACGCGGTCAGCCCGGCGTCGCGCGCCATCGTGCGGGCCCGCAGCGAGTGCCACGGATCGGAGACGACCAGCGCGGTGTTCCAACCGTCCCGCTCGGCGCGCACGGCGACGGCCTGCAGGCTGCCCAGGGTGTCGCCGCCCTCGCCCACCGCGACCACGTCCGCGGCCGGCACCCCGCGCTCGATCAGGTAGCGGCGACCGGCCTCCGCCTCGGTCGTGACATCGCCGGATCGGCCACCGCCGGTGGTGACGATGAGCGGCGCGACGCCGTCCTCGTAGAGCGCCTCGGCGTGCCGGAGCCGGGCCGCGAAGATCGAGCTTGGGGTGCCGTCGTACTGCGCGGCACCCAGCACGACGACGGCATCGGCCGGTTGCCGGTCGTCGACCCGCGCCACCTGCCAGACCCGGAACGCGGTGCCGCCGATGATGAGCGCCGCGATCAGCACGGCGCCGCCGACCAGTCGGATCGCCCAGCCGTGCCGGCGCCGCGGCGGCGCACCGGTGGGCGCCGGCCGGGGTGACGATCCGCCGCGCCACATCGGGACGGTCCGCTCGTCGGAGCGGAAGCCGGGTCTCATCCGCCGATCCGGCTCTGCGATGCGGCGAGCGCGGTGGCGGTGCGTCCGGACCGGACGGCCAGCACCTGGGCCACGATGGACACGGCGGTCTCGGCCGGCGTGCGGGCGCCCAGATCGAGCCCGACCGGCCCGTGCAGCCGGGCGAGCTCGTCGGCGCCGAGCCCGGCGGCCAGCAGCCGCTCACGGCGCGCCGCCTGGGTGTGGCGGGAACCGAGGGCGCCGATGAAGCCGCGACCGTGACGCAGCCCCGCGAGCAGCGCGGTGTCGAAGTCCGGGGAGTGATCGAGCAGCACCAGCACGTCGGCCTCGGAGAACTCGGCGACCGCGGCCGCGGTGGCGCCCGGATCGCGCTCGTGGCGCACGGTCCAGCCCAGCAGCTCGCTCTGCGCGGCGAGCGCCTCCCCGATCGCGCCGCTGCCGATGACCAGCACCGACGGCACCGGGACCCACAGGTCCAGCAGCAGCTCACCGCCGCCGGCCTCGATCCGCCGGGTGACCGTCGCACCGCGCTGCAGCAATCCCGTGGCCGCGTCCGCCGCGGCCGCGTCCAGCTCGGGTCGGCCCAGCCCGCCGTGCCGCCGCGCGAGCCCGGGACCGGTCAGCACCAGCGCCGCGGCACCGTCCACAGTGGTCACGAGGGCGGCCGGCTCGGCGTTCTCCATGGCCGCTCCGAGCGCCTCGGTGGCGGCGGCCGGCAGCGGGTGCCCGAGCAGGGTGGCCCCACCGGCGCAGGCCAGCCCGGCGGCGACCGCGGCGTCCTCGGTGACGTGCGCCTGCGCCGTGCGCGGTGCACCCGCGGCGGCGGCCAGCAACGGCAGCGCAGCCTCGTCGAGCGCGCCCCGGTAGAGCACGCCCGCGGCGGCCCCGGCCCCGGTCCCGGCCAGCAACTGTCCACTCTCGACGGTGCCGAACCCGTGCCGCTCCAGGACCCGCACCACGCCGATCCCCGCCCCGGCACCCGCCAGCCGGCGCAGCGCGGTACCCAGTTCACGCAGCCCGGTCACAACCGCCAGGGTAGCGGGGCCGGGGAAACCGACACGCCGCGCTCATGCTCGGCCGCAGACAACCGGCCGGTGGTGCGGGCACAGTGATCAGGTCCATCCGTTCAGGGAGAGGAGCTGCCGTGCCCGTCCTCGATGCGTTCTCGCTCGCCGGCAAGGTCTCGGTCGTCACCGGCGCCACCCGCGGCATCGGCCGCGCGCTGGCCACCGCGCTGGCCGAAGCGGGCAGCGACGTCGTGTTGCTGGTCCGCGACCCGGACGCCGCCGCGGGCGCGGTGCGGGAGCTGTCATCCCTCGGCGTGCGCGCATTGGCGGTCGGCGCGGACGTCACCGAGCCCGCGCAGCTGCAGCGCGCCGTGCCGGAGATCGTCGATGCGCTGGGCCGGGTCGACGTGCTGGTGAACAACGCCGGGGCCTGCATCCATCGGCCCGCGTTGGAGGTCACCGCCGACGAGTGGAACTCCGTGATGGACGTCAACGTCAACGGCGTCTGGAACTGCGCCCAGGCGTTCGGCCGGCAGCTGGTGTCGCAGGGCAGCGGCGTGATCGTCAACATCGGGTCCATCTCCGCCCAGATCGTGAACCGGCCGCAGTTCCAGCCCGGCTACAACGCGTCGAAGGCCGCGGTGCACCAGCTGACCCGCTCGCTCGCCGCCGAGTGGGCCCCGCACGGGGTGCGGGTGAACGCGCTGGCGCCGGGCTACATCAAGACCGAGATGGCCCCGGTCGACGAGCCGCAGTTCCGCCGGCACTGGATCGAGGACACCCCGATGCAGCGTTACGCGATGCCGGCGGAGCTCGGCCCGAGCGTGGTGTTCCTGGCCTCGGACGCATCGGCCTTCATGACCGGCTCCATCCTGGTCATCGACGGCGGCTACACGCTTTTCTGATAGTCGGGTATTACCGGTTATACTCCTCCCATGAAGATCGCGGTGTCGCTGCCCGACGAGCTGTTCCGACAGGCCGACGACATGGCCGATCGGCTGGGTCTGAGCCGTTCGGAGGTCTACGCACGCGCCTTGGAGGAGTTCCTGGACACCCATGGCGGCGACCACGATCCGGTCACGTCGACGTTGAACGAACTGGCCGATCGCGGTGAACCCGCAGTCGGTGCTGCAGTCGGTGCCGCTGCGGCGCGGCGACTCATCGCGACCGGCCAGTGGGAGTGGTAAAGCGCGGGGAGATCTGGTGGGTGGATCTCGGTGACCCTCGAGGTTCGGCGCCCGGCTATCGGCGGCCGGCGGTCATCGTCTCCTCCGACCGGTTCAACCGCTCCCGTCTGCGCACCGTGACCGTGGCCGCGGTGACCTCGAACCTCGATCTCGCCGTCGCCCCCGGCAACGTCGCCCTCGATCCGCTCGACACCGGCCTAGACCGCCCGTCAGTGATCAACGTGACGCAGCTGGCGTCGATCGACCGCAGCGTGCTGGACTCGCGGGTGGGTGCGCTCCCGACCGAACGTCTCCGGGCGCTGGAGGCGGGCCTGCGCCTCGCGCTGCGCCTGTAGTACCGGCGGATCTCCGGCGCTTCTCAGCAGCCCAGCAGCTGCCCGGCCAGGTAGCCCTGCACCTGGTCCAGCGCCACCCGCTGCTGGGACATCGAGTCCCGCTCGCGGATGGTCACCGCCTGGTCGGTGAGGGTGTCGAAGTCGACGGTGAGGCAGAACGGGGTGCCGATCTCGTCCTGCCGACGGTACCGGCGCCCGATCGCGCCCGCGTCGTCGAACTCGATGTTCCAGCTGCGGCGCAGCTGCGCGGCCAGGTCGCGGGCCTTCGGCGACAGCTCGGCGTTGCGCGACAGCGGCAGCACCGCGGCCTTCACCGGGGCCAGCCGGCGGTCCAGGCGCAGCACCACCCGCTCGTCGACCCCGCCCTTGGCGTTGGGTGCCTGGTCCACGGCGTAGGCCTCGATCAGGAAGGCCATCATCGAGCGCCCGACCCCGGCCGCCGGCTCGATCACGTACGGCTTGTAGCGGGTGCCCGACGCCTGGTCGTAGAAGGACAGATCGACGCCGGAGTGGTTGGAGTGCGTGGTCAGGTCGAAGTCGGTGCGGTTGGCGATGCCCTCCAGCTCCCCCACTCCTGGCCCTGGAAACCGAAGCGGTACTCCACGTCCACGGTGCGCTTGGAGTAGTGCGACAGCTTTTCCTTGGGGTGCTCGTAGTGGCGCAGGTTGTCGCGCGCGATACCCAGATCCACGTACCAGTCGGTGCGCTGGTCGATCCAGTACTGGTGCAGCTCCTCGTCGGTGCCCGGCTCGACGAAGTACTCCATCTCCATCTGCTCGAACTCGCGGGTGCGGAAGATGAAGTTGCCCGGGGTGATCTCGTTGCGGAAGCTCTTGCCGATCTGGCCGATGCCGAACGGCGGCTTGCGGCGCGAGGTGGTCTGCACGTTGAGGAAGTTCACGAAGATGCCCTGCGCGGTCTCCGGGCGCAGGTAGGCCATGCCCTCCTCGGACTCCACCGGGCCGAGGAACGTCTTGAGCATCATGTTGAACTCGCGCGGCGGGGTGTAGGAGCCGCGGGTGCCGCAGTTCGGGCAGGGCACCTCGGACAGGTCGTCCTCGGCGGCCGGCTTGCCGGTGCGCTCGGTGTACTCCTCGGCGAGCTGGTCGGCGCGGAACCGCTTGTGACAGCTCTGGCACTCCACCAGCGGATCGTGGAACGCGTTGACGTGCCCGGACGCGATCCAGACCTGGCGCGGCAGGATCACCGAGCTGTCCAGGCCGACCACGTCCTCGCGGCCGGTGACCACGGTGCGCCACCACTGCCGCTTGATGTTCTCCTTCAGCTCCACGCCCAGCGGCCCGTAGTCCCAGGCCGACCGGGTGCCGCCGTAGATCTCGCCGGAGGCGAAGACGAACCCGCGACGTTTCGCGAGCGCGACAATTGTTTCGATCTTGGCGGAAGACGGCTTGCTGGCCACGGGGGACGCTCCAGAACAGACGGGAAGGCGGTGAGAGGCTCCAGGGTATCCACCGCGCGCCGGCAGCCGACGCGGGCTGGCCACTGCGCGTGCCCCGGTGGCCAGCAGCCGGTGACCAGCCGGTGACAGCAGCTCAACCCTCGGCGCGCAGGCTCGGCCGGCTCTGCGTAACCCCGTCCACGGCGCCGACCAGCGTCTCGAAGGTCGCCGGCTCGTCGGCCACCGCCTCGGACAGCAACGGGACCACGTGCTCCCGGATCGGGAACGGCGACAGCGCCCGCCGGTAGGCATCCACCGACGCGAACCGGACGGTGAGCACCCAGCGGTCCGGCTCGTCCACCGATCGACCCAGCTCACCGCCCTGACAACCGGCCCCCGTGGTCAGCAGCTGCAGCGCCCGCTCGGCCCGGGCCACGAAACCGGGGGCGGCCGCGGGCGGCACCACGAAGCGGCAGACGAGCAGCATGGCGCGAGCATGCCAGCCTACGATGGGGTCATGTCGATCGTTGCTGGTGGCGCGCACTCCGACGCCCGCGGCGCGATCGCGCACGCGCCGGTGCGCACTGCCCGGACGCTGGCCGTGGCCGGTGACCTGCTGCGCGCGCTGGCCGCACCGGTGCGGATCGCGATCGTGCTGCAGCTGCGCGAATCCAGCCGCTGCGTGCACGACCTGGTCGACGCGCTCGGCGTCACCCAACCGTTGATCAGCCAGCACCTGCGGGTGCTCAAGTCGGCCGGCGTGGTGCGCGGTGACCGGCACGGCCGCGAGGTGGTGTACTCGCTGGTCGACGACCACCTGGCGCACATCGTGGTGGACGCGGTCGAGCACGCCGAGGAAGGTCCGTGACCGGCGTCCGACCGGCCACCCGGGTGCTGCGCGCCACCCGCCAGCGGGCCGCGGTGTCGGCGATGCTCGACCGGCTCGACGACTTCCGCTCGGCCCAGGAGATCCACGAGCAGCTGCGCCGCGGCGGCGAGGGCATCGGGCTGACCACCGTCTACCGCGCGTTGCAGTCGCTCGCCGACGCCGGCGAGGTCGATGTCCTGCGCACCGGCTCCGGGGAGGCGGTGTACCGGCGCTGCGCGACCGTGGAGCACCACCACCACCTGGTGTGCCGCCGCTGCGGCGCCACCGTGGAGATCGAGGGGCCGGCCGTGGAGACCTGGGCGCAGCGCGTCGCCGAGGCGCACGGCTTCTCCGAGCTCAGCCACACCGCCGAGATCTTCGGGCTGTGCCGGGACTGCAGCTCGGGCCGCGACTGCAGCGCGGGCCGGCCCGACCGCAACGGCACGTCTCAGAACGACACATCCGCGGGCACCCCCGGCCACTAGCGTCGCGACCGACGCGAGGAGGCGAGAAGGTGGCGGACGACACGGCCGGTTCGAACGGCGCGGCCGCGACGGCCATGGCGCCGAGCACGGTGCGCCGGATCGACAACCCGGAGGCCGCCGCGCTGGCCGGGCTGGCCGCGGTGTTCGAGGACCTGCAGTACGTGCTGCGCTGCTGCGAGCACCTGGTGAACGCGCTCGGCTCAGCCGATCCGGATCCGGCGCTGGTCGAGGCCCTGTGGACCGGCGCGTTGGTGGGCTATGTGCGCTGCTTCTCCGCGCGCACCGCGGTGCTGACCGACGCCGACGTCGACGCGCTGGAGCTGGACGGCGACGTCGCCGATTTCCACGCGATGATCAAGAAGCTGCGCGACCACTACGCCTCCCGGCACCTCAACCCGCGCGAGGCGTTCACCATCGGCGCCGCCCAGGCCAACGACGGCAGCCCGACCGGCATCGCGGTGGTCTCGACGCCACGCCCGCTGGTCGACGACATCACCGTGCGGCTGCTGGGCCGGGTCGCCTACGCGTTGAGCGGGTTGCTCGACGGGCGCATGCAGGACGCGCAGGCGCAGGTGCTGGCCGCGGCCGGGAAGCTGACCCCGGGCGAACTCAGCCGGCTGCCGTTGCTGCACCTCTCGGAGTCCGCTGCGGGGTGAGCGGAGTCCTGATCAGCACGGAAGCTGCTCGTCCCCCGAGCGGGCGACGCGGAACTCCATCCTGATGGAATCGGTTCGCGGTAGCACCACCGCCGGCCCGCCGCCGTCCGACCAGCCCCCGGGCAGCAACAGGTACTGCGAGGACGACGCGAACATGAGCTTGAGGCCCTCATACCGGTAGCGAAATCCGCCCTCGTTCGCCGTGCAGATCGAGCCGGTGGCCGCATCGGAGGGCAGATTGAGCGGTTCGGTGCTGTAGAGCACCGCATCAGGCCAGTCCGGCAGGGCCGCTTCCATGTCGATACCGCGCCCCGTTCCGACCGCGGCGGAGTAGTCGCCCACCGCCCAGAAGAGCCCGATACCGATCATGACGAAGGCAGTCGCCCACTCGGCCGCGACGCTGTTGACCGACGATGCCGCCGACTCGGTCGCCCGATGCAGTCGCGAGCCACCCACGACCAGCAACGTGCCCCCGACCAGCGACAGTGCCGGCAGGGCCAGATAGCCGTCGAACGTACGCGGGGTGAGCACACCGACGAGCGCCACTCCCAGCCCGACGACCCCGAGCAGACCGCACAGGCGCGCCCCATGCCTGCGGCCGAACCGCCGCACCGCAGCGGGAAGCCATCCGGTCAGGGCTCGACGCGCCCACATTCCGGCGCACCCGGCCACGGCCACGAACAGCAGCGGCACGAACAGACCATCGGCAGAGCGAAGCAGGTAGTCGGCCGCGGTGAGATCGAGAATGGTGTAGTTGATCCCGAAGTGCTGGAAGAACCAGAAAGCATGCTGGGTACCGAAGTAGAACATCAGGGCGGTGAGCAGCGTGGTCGGTGCCACGACCGTTCCGATGACCCGGAACGTCAGGCCGAGCGCCCCGGAATCTGCCGCGTCTCCGGTTCCCGTTGCGGCGTCTCGGTCGACCGGGCCCCCCGGGTCGGGCGTGCCGACATCCGTTCCGGCGGCGGACGGCGCCTGATCGGGATCCTCGGTCGGGGCCTCCGGCTCCCGCAGTGTGGTCATGCTAATCGTCGCAGGGATTCGCGAGGGTGAAGGTGAAGCTGTCGCCAGGTTGGGGGAATTCCTTCTGGTCGATGTCGACCACTTCGCAGTCCTTGCCCGGGTCCTGCGGGGCTGTGGAGTCGACCGGCGTCAGGATGTTCACGCACAGTGGGCCACCACAGGCCTTCTTGATCGTCTCCTCCACGTTCGCACGTTGACTGCTGAACGTCGCTCCCCTGATCTGGAACGGGGGGATGTTCAGCGGTGCGGGAAGCACCTGGGCGCCGCTGCCCGCCGCGGCCGGAACGCCCGGCGCCGAGGGGCTTTTCCTGGTCGGGGCCACCGACCTGCGGGTGGTGGACGGCGACTGTTCCGTACCCGGTGCCGCGGGCGCAGCCCGTGCGGCAGAGCCGCCCGCGGGCCCGGTCCCCGCGGGCGCGGGACGGGTCGACAGGGCCGGTGGCGGCGGCGGTGCGGGCGGGGTGGCCGGCGAGGCCGGGACCCGCCCCGCCGGCTGCGCCGGTGCATCGGCGACCGGACTCCCGAGTCCGATCTCACCAGGTGGCGACGGACCGGAGTCGGCGGCCGGCGAGATCGGGGCTTCCACCGACGTCCCAGCGGATTCCGGTACCGCGTGACCCGATATCGCGTTGCCGCATCCGGCCATCAGGACTGCCGCTACCGAGAAAGCGATCAGCATCGACGCATGCGAACAACGTTGCTGGTTCAGGTTCATGGCGGGGAGCCTCCGGCTTTCCTCGTCGTGAGGAACGGCCGGCAGCATTCCACAAGAACCACATCTCGCCGCAGGTCGGGTAGTTATCCGACGAGCTCGGCGCGCAGGGTGGAGGCGCCGCTGACCACCAGCATCAGCATCGTGCCGGTCGCCTTCTCGTCAAGACCGCCGGCCGGGAAGGCGTAACGCATGGTCACGTCCCAGCCGTTGTCGCCGCGGATCACCCGCGGGGTGCCGAACAGCCCCTCCCCCGCGCCGAGCGCCACCGTGGTCGGCACGTCCGATTCCAGCGGCAGGTCCCAGGCCACCACGCAGGTGATGTTCAGCACCGGCAGGCCCTCGTCGAGCTCGAATCCCTGCACCGCGCACACCACGCCGCCGTGCGCGAAGCTGAGCGCCCCGTCCTCGTCGACGGTCACGTCGTGGTAGTTCTCCAGCGCCGTGCGGGCAACGTCCAATGTGGTGGTCACGGGGCACTCTCCGGGGTGTCGAGCGCGCCGCCGAAGCGGCGGTCGCGGCGGGCGTAGATCTCGACGGCCTGCCACAGGTGCCGGCGGTCGAAATCGGGGAAAAGCGTGTCCAGGAACACCATCTCGGCGTAGGCCGACTGCCAGAGCAGGAAGTTCGACGTGCGCTGTTCACCCGAGCTGCGGACGAACAGATCCACATCGGGCATCTCCGGCTCGTCGAGATGGCGGGCGATCATCCGCTCGTCGATCTTGCCGGGCTTGATCCGGCCGTCGGCCGCGAGCTGGGCGATCTGCCGCACCGCGTCGACGATCTCGGCGCGGCCGCCGTAGTTGACGCACATGGTCAGCGTGAGCACGTCGTTGTGCAGGGTCTTCTGCTCGGCGATCTCCAGCTCCCTGATCACGCTGCGCCACAGCCGCGGGCGCCGCCCGGCCCAGCGCACCCGCACCCCCATCGCGTGCATCTCGTCGACCCGCCGCCGGATCACGTCGCGGTTGAAGCCCATCAGGAAGCGCACCTCGTCCGGGCTGCGTTTCCAGTTCTCGGTGGAGAACGCGTACGCCGAGAGCCAGCGCACCCCGATGTCGATGCAACCCCGGGCGACGTCCATCAGCGACGCCTCACCGCGCCGGTGCCCCTCGATCCGGGGCAGCCCACGGGCGTTGGCCCAGCGCCCGTTGCCGTCCATCACGAGCGCGACGTGATGGGGCACCAGTTGCCGCGGGATCGCCGGCGGCCGCGCACCCGAGGGGTGCGGAGGCGGGGGCTGTGGCACACCGGCACCCTACGGCGGCTCAGCTCGGCGCCGGCCGCCACATCGTCACCACGCTCAGCACCCCGGGCTCGATGGTGACCTCGTCACCCCGTTCGAAGCCGACGCGCTCGTAGTAGGCGACGTTCTCGTCCTTGCACTCCAGGTAGGTCCCGACACCCATGGCATCGCCACGGGCCAGGCCGGAGGCGAGCAGCGCCGACCCGGCGCCGCAGCGCGGCACGTCAGGGTCGGCGGCGAGGTGATCCAGATACCAGTGCGGCGGCGCCGGGCGTGCCGCACCCAGCCGCCGTCCGACCTCGGCCCACCGGTCGAGCCGGCCCGCCGCCGCACGGATCAGACCCGGCAGCGCGAGCGCCCCCCGCAGCGCCCCCGGACCGCGGTGCCCGGGGGCGTCCCAGATCGCCACCCCGACGATCCGGCCGTCCCTCGTGGCCACCTCGCACGAGCCGGGTCCGGTGTGCAGGTGGCGAAGGTTGGTGCGCATCAGCCCGGGGAGGCGGCGCCGGCGCTGTTCGGGATCGGGTAGCAGCCACTGGTAGACGGGCTCGACCTGGAAAGCGCGGCCGAGCACGTCGGCCGCCGCCGGCACGTCGGCACGCGCGCCGGATCGGACGATCAGCGGTTGCCCTCGCTCGGTCCGATCGCTCACCCGGCCACCGCCGCCGGCTCGGGATCGGGTGCCGGACCGGTCTCGGGCGCGGGCTCGGCCTCGGGCGCGGGGAGCTGCTCGAGGGCCCACAGCGCCCACTCGTGCACCGCGTCGTACTGGCGCAACCCGTACGCGCCGGCGAGCCGGCCGAAGTCGGCCCGCGGTCCGCGATCGGGCTCCGGCGCGCCGCCCAGCACCGTGCGCAGCTCGGCGGCCGCCGCCGCGGTCCGCTCGACGATCGAGGTCAACATCAGCCGCTGGTCCGCAGGCGGCAAAGCCGAGAGCAGGAACATCCGCAGCACCGGCTCGTTGCGCACGACCGTGTCCTCCCCCGGCGGCCGCAGCAGCCAGGAGCGCAGTTCGGCGCGCCCGTCGGGGGTGATGTCGTAGGTCTTGGCCCCGCGTGGCCCTTCGTTGATCACACGCACCAGATTGCGGCCGGCCAGCTTGCTCAGCTCCGGATAGATGCTGGTGTGCCCGGCCTGCCAGGCATAGCGGCCCAGGCTGCGGTCGAACTCCTTGGTCAGCTCGTAGCCGCTGGCGGGAGCGACGGCAAGCAGGCCGAGCAGGGCGTACGAAAGGGACATGTCGGGACCTTACCTGCCGGCGTCCACATGTCAAACTTGACATGTCGACGAATCCGGGTCCACGCTGAAGCCATGACGACGGGCACCGAGCGGACCGCGATGATGCGCGGCCTGGCCTGGGACATCGGGCTGCCGGTGCTCACCTACTACGCGCTGCACCTGCTCGGGTCCTCGGACTGGGTGGCGCTGCTGGCCTCCTCGCTGGTCGCCGGCCTGCGGGTCGTGGTCGGCGCGGTCCGCACCCGCACCGTCAACCCGTTCGCCACGGTCATGCTGCTGGTGTTCGGGATCGGGCTGGTGCTCACGTTCGTCAGCGGCGACCCGCGGTTCCTGCTGGTCAAAGAGTCGTTCGTGACCGGCGCGGTCGGCCTGACCTTCCTGGTCACCGCGATCCGTGGCCGCCGGCCGCTGACGCTGGCCGCCCAGCAGAGCTGGCACCCGGATCAGGCCGAAGCGCTGACCGCGGAGTACCGCAGCGACGCCGACGTCCGGCGCGGGCACCGGTTCGTCTCCTCGGTGTGGGGCGTGGGGCTGATCTCCGAGGCCGCGCTGCGGGTGCCGCTGGTCTACCTGCTGCCGCCGAGCGTGGCGGTCGGGGCCTCCACGGCCGTGGCCGTGCTGGTGATCGGCGGGTTGGCCGTGTGGACCGGGCGGTACCTGGCCCGAGCCGGCGCTGCGCCGGTGGAATAGCCGCTACTGCGTCGGCGGATGCAGCTAGAATGCATGCATGCCGGCTATCACCATTCGCCACGTCCCGGAGAGCGTGCGGGCCGAGCTGGCCGCACGTGCGGCCCGCAGCGGCCGCTCCCTCCAGGAGTACCTGCTCAGCGAGCTGGCCGAGCTGGCCGACCGGCCGGATCCGGAGGACTGGACGGCCCGGGCGCGGGCCCGGGCCCGGTCGTCCGGAGCCGATCTGAACGCCTCCGACCTGCTGGCCGACAAGGACGCGGACCGGCGGTGACCGGCCGCGGCACCATGGTCGTCGTCGACGCCTGCGCCGTGGTGGCGTTGCTGGCCGACCGCGGTCCGCTGGGTGACTGGGCGGCGGAGGCGATCTCGGAACGGCGCCTGGCGGCTCCCTGGTTGCTGCCGTTCGAGGTGGGCAACTCCCTGCGGCGCCGCGAGCTCAGCGGGCAACTCGACCCGGCCGCCGCGTCGGCGGCACATCGGGAGCTCGGCCGGATGCCGGCCCAGCTCTGGCCATGTTCACGGGTCGCAGCGCGGGCGTGGGAGCTGCGCGGGGCGATCACGTACTACGACGCCGCCTATGTCGCACTGGCGGAGCTGCTCGGGGCGCCGCTGGTCACCCTCGATCGACGGCTGGCGCGTGCACCCGGTGCCGGGTGCGAGTTCCGCACCCCGCCGATGTCGGACCCGTCCACCTGAGGCTCGGCTCAGGGCGGTCCGGCCGCGCTGGGCGCGCTGCGCCGTTCCACCAGCGGCAACGACCGCAGCTGCCGCTCCAGGTGCCACTGCAGGTGCGCGGCCACCAAGCCGCTGGTGTCGCGGCGGGTCGCGGCGCCCATCCCGTCCGCGGTGCCCCAGTCGCCGTGCAGCAACGCGTCGAGCAGCGTGAACGTCTCCCGTGACGGCGTCACCGACCCCGGCGGGCGGCATCCCGAGCACACCGCTCCGCCGGCCGCGACGTTGAACGCCGGATGCGGACCGGGCCGGGCGCAGCGGGCGCAGTCGTTGATCGCCGGGGCCCAGCCGGCGTGCGTCATCGCGCGCAGCAGGAACGCGTCCAGCACGTAGGACGGGTCCCGCTCGCGACCGGCCAGCGCCCGGATCGCGCCGACCAGCAGCAGGTAAACCCGCAGCGCGGGCTCACCCTCCTCCGCCACCAGCCGGTCGGCCGTCTCCAGCACCGCGCAGCCCGCGGTGTAGCGGGAGTAGTCACCGATGATCCCGGCGCCGAACGCGTCGACCGTCTGGGCCTGGGTGACGATGTCGAGGCTGCGTCGATGGGGATTGGGGCCGGTGTAACACTGCACGTCGACGTGGTTGAACGGCTCCAGCCGGGCCCCCCAGCGGGACCGGGTGCGGCGCACCCCCTTGGCCACCGCGCGCACCTTGCCGTGGCGCCGGGTGAGCAGCGTGACGATGCGATCCGCCTCGCCGAGCTTCTGCACCCGCAGCACCAGGCCGGTGTCGCGGTAGAGGGCCACGACCGGCAGCCTACGGCGCCATCGGGTCGCGTTGCGTGCGCTGGACCGCGCGGCGGTGAGAGAGTCGGCACGCACACACCGATCCGGTGCGGAGCGGAGGTGGACCATGCCGAAACCCAACGGGGCGCCGACGCTGGAGTCGGTCGCCGCGCGGGCCGGGGTGTCGCGGGCCACCGCGGGCCGAGTGCTGGCCGGATCGTCCACAGTGGGCGAACGGGCCCGGGAGGCGGTGTTGCGGGCGGCGGCGGAACTGTCCTACGTGACCAACCGGGCCGCGCGCTCGCTGATGACCCGGCGCAGCGACTCCATCGCGTTCGTGGTGGCCGAGCCCGAGGAACGCTTCTTCAGCGATCCCTTCTTCTCCCAGGTGATGCGGGGTGCGCACGCCGCGGTGGCCGCGCGCGACGTGCAACTGGTGTTCGCGCTGCTGGCCGACGAGGCCGAGCGCGAACGGTTCGAGCGGTTCGCCCGCGGCGGGCACATCGACGGAGCGGTGTTCGCGTCGCTGCACGGCGCGGACCCGCTGCCTCGGCGGCTGCAGGACGCAGGCCTGCCGGTGATGATCTCCGGCCGCCCGCTCGGACCGGCCGACGGTGCGAGCCGGCTCGGCTACGTCGATGCCGACAACCTCGGAGGGGCCCGGTCGGCGGTCCGGCTGCTCGCCGAGCGCGGACGGCGCCGGCTGGCCACCATCACCGGTCCGCTCGACATGGTCGCGGCGCTCGACCGCTACGCCGGCTTCCGGGCCGAGCTGGACGCGCTCGGGCTGGCCGCGGCCGGCGTCGTGCACAGCGATTTCTCCATCGCCGGCGGGCGGGCCGCGATGCTCGAGCTGCTGGACCGGGCACCGGAGGTGGACGGGTTGTTCGTGGCCAACGACCTGATGGCCATCGGTGCCCTGCAGGCCGCAGGCCGACAAGTGGACCGACCTGCGCGACACCCCGGCCAAGGACGCGATCGGCCGCTTCATCGAGTGGAAGGAGCCGGCCGCCACCACCGCCGACGGCGCCGTGCTCGGACTCGGCACCGACATCGGCCCGATGGGCATCTGCTACCGCGCCGACCTGCTCGGCCAGGCCGGGCTGCCGACCGAGCCCACCGCGCTCGCCACCCAGATGACCAGCTGGGACGGCTTCCTCGCGCTCGGCGAGAAGTTCACCGCCGCCGCGCCGGACGGCAGCGCCTGGCACGACTCCGCCGGCGGGCTCTACAACGCGATCATCTCCAGCCAGCAGGAGATCTACTACGACCGCGCCGGCAAGCTGGTGTTCGACACCAACCCCGCCGTTCGGGCGGCGTTCGACACGGCGGCCCGGGCCGGCCAGGGCGGGCTGACCGCCAAGCTCGAACAGTTCGTGGACCCGGGCTGGGACCAGGGCTTCTCCGCCGGCAGCTTCGCCACCATCGCCTGCCCGTCCTGGATGATCGGCTACATCAAGGGCAAGGCCGGTGACGCCGGCGCCGGCAAGTGGAACGTGACCACGCTGCCCGGCGGATCAGGCGGCAACTGGGGTGGCTCCTACCTGGCCATCCCGGCCGTGAGCCAGCACAAGCAGGAGGCGGCGAAGCTCATCAGCTGGCTGACCGACCCGGTCCAGCAGGCCGCCGTGTTCGAATCCGCCGGCAACTTCCCGTCCACCACCGGCGGCATCGAGATAGTCGGCGGCGCGGTCGATCCTTACTTCAACAACGCCCCGATCGGCAAGATCTTCACGGCCTCGGCCGCCGCGGCGCCGGTGCAGATCCTCGGCCCGGAGGACGGTGTCGTGAAGAGCGCCATGGTGCAGTCCCTGCTCGCCGTCGAGACCAGTGGGATCAGCCCGGCCGACGCCTGGGCCGCGGCGGCGGCCAAGATCAGCAACCAGGTCGGCTGAGCCGGACGATGACGCTGCAACTGGACCTCGCGATACCCGGGCAACGCCCACCCCCGGCGGTCGGTCCGGCACCGCGGGCGAGCCGGCGGAGCCGGCTGCACCGCTGGGAACGCCGCAGCGCGCCGTACGTCTACGTGGCGCCGTTCTTCGTGGTGTTCGCCGCGTTCGGGCTCTTCCCACTGATCTACACCGCCTGGATCAGCCTGCACCGCTACAAGCTCGGCTCGGCGATGAGCTGGGTCGGGATCGAGAACTACCGCTGGCTGTTCTCCAACCCGGCCTTCTACAACTCGCTCTGGAAGACGATCACCATCGGGGTGCTGTCCACGGTGCCGCAGCTGTTGCTCGCCCTGGGCCTGGCGCACCTGCTGAACTACCGGCTGCGCGGGCGCACGTTCCTGCGCGTCGCCATGCTCATGCCCTACGCGACCAGCGTCGCGGCGACGACCCTGGTCTTCGCGCTGATCTTCGGCCGGGACGCCGGGATCATCAACGGGCTGCTCGCCGTGGTCGGGATCGACCCGGTGGACTGGCGCAACGGCGACTGGACCGCGCAGATCGCCATCTCGGTGATCGTGATCTGGCGGTGGACCGGCTACAACGCGCTGATCTACCTGGCCGGCATGCAGTCGATCTCCAGTGACATCTACGAGGCGGCCGCGCTGGACGGGGCCAGTCGATGGCAGCAGTTCCGGCACGTGACGCTGCCCGGTCTGCGTCCCACCATCCTGTTCACCATCGTCGTGTCGACGATCGGGGCCAGCCAGCTGTTCGGGGAGCCGCTGCTGTTCGGCGGCGGCCAGGCGAACGGCGGCCCGGTCAACCAGTACCAGACGCTCGGGCTGTTCATGTACCAGCAGGGCTGGCAGTACGGGCAGCTCGGGCGGGCGGCCACGGTGGCCTGGGTGATGTTCCTGCTGATCATCGGGCTGGTGCTGATCAACACCCGGCTCGCCCGGGGTCGGCGGGAGCCATCATGACCGCGATCGAGCTCGCGACCGTGCGGCGCCGGCCCCGCGGCCGCCCGCAGGACGCCGCCGGCCCGCTGACCTACCTCGGTCTGGGCGGCACCGCGCTGCTGTTCGTCGCCCCGTTCTGGTACATGCTGGTCGCGGCCAGCCGTCCGATGGCCGAGATGAACCGGTGGCCACCGCCGTTGCTGCCCGGCGCCGATCTGCCGGCCAACGTGGCCACCGCCATCAACCAGCAGAGCATCGGGCTGGCGCTGTGGAACTCGCTGGTCGTATCCGGCCTGATCACCGCGAGCACGGTGGGATTCTGCACGCTCGCCGGCTTCGCGTTCGCCAAGCTGCGCTTCCGCGGCCGCGACGTGCTGTTCGCGATCACGTTGGGCACCATGATGATCCCGCCCAGCCTGAGCGTCGTGCCGCTGTACGCGATCATGGCCGATCTCGGCCTGGCCGGCGACCTCAGCTCGGTCGTGCTGCCCTCGCTGGTCTGCGCGTTCGGGGTGTTCTTCATGCGCCAGTACCTCACCGGCGCGTTGCCCGACGAGCTGCTGGAAGCGGCCACGATGGACGGCGCGACCTCGCTGCGCACGGTCTGGAGCGTGGTGCTGCCGATCGCCCGCCCCGGCATGGCCGTGCTCGGGATGCTCACCTTCATGACGGCCTGGAACGACTTCTTCTGGCCGGTCATCACGCTCAACTCGTCGAACCCGACGGTGCAGGTGGCGCTCAACAACCTGGGCAGCGGCTACGTGCCGGACACCGCGGTGATCATGGCCGGCACGCTCGTCGGGACGTTGCCGGTGATCGTGGTGTTCCTGCTGCTCGGCCGCCAGATCGTCGGGGGCATCATCGCCGGCGCGGTGAAGGGTTGATCATCATGAGAGGAACGTCGTGACCAGCACCGTCAGCGCCGCCACCGACGCTCACGCTGCGGAACCGCGCACCCTGCCGTTCCCGCCCGGCTTCATGTGGGGCGCGGCGACGGCGGCCTACCAGATCGAGGGCGCGGTCACCGCGGGCGGGCGCACGCCCTCGATCTGGGACACGTTCGCGCACACCCCCGGGCGGATCGCCGGCGGCGACCACGGCGACATCGCCGCCGATCACTACCACCGGTTCCGCGAGGACGTCGCGTTGATGGCCGAGCTCGGCTTGTCGACCTACCGGTTCTCGGTGTCCTGGTCGCGGATCACCCCGTGGGTCACCGCCGACCGGCTGGGCCCGGTCAGCGCGGCGGGCATCGGCTTCTACTCCGAGCTGGTCGACGCGCTGCTGGCGGCGGGCATCATCCCGCTGGTCACCCTGTACCACTGGGACCTGCCGCAGGCCCTGGAGGACGCCGGCGGCTGGACCGTGCGCGCCACCGCCGAGCGCTTCGGCGAGTACGCCGAGATCGTCGCGGCCGCCCTCGGTGACCGGGTGGCGCTGTTCTGCACGCTCAACGAGCCGTGGTGCAGCGCGTACCTCGGCTACGTCAGCGGTGTGCATGCCCCGGGGCGGATCGAGGAGCGGGCCGGGCCGGCTGCCGTGCACCACCTGAACCTGGCGCACGGGCTGGCCGCGGCGGCCATCCGTAGCGCGGCCCCGGCGGCGAAGGTCGGGGTCACGCTCAACCTGGCCTGGGTGGTACCGGCCACCGTATCGGCGCTGGACGCCGACGCCGCCCGGCGCATCGACGGCCTGCAGAACCGGGTGTTCCTCGACCCGATCCTGCACGGCAGCTACCCGGTCGACGTGCTGGCCGACACGGCCGCGATCAGCGACTGGTCCTTCGTCCGACCCGGCGACCTGGAGATCATCTCCGCGCCGCTGGACGTGCTGGGGGTCAACTACTACAGCCCGACCCTGGTGCGGCACTGGACGCGCGAATGCCCGCGCGAGACCGCCGACGGGCACGGGGAAGGTGCCGCCAGCCCGTGGATCGGCTGCGACGACGTCGAGTTCCCGCACCAGTACGGGCCCAGGACCGACATGGGCTGGAGCATCGATCCGCGCGGGCTGACCGAGCTGCTGCTGCGGATCACCCGCGAACGCCCCGGCCTGCCGCTCATGATCACCGAGAACGGGGCGGCGTTCGCCGACCAGGTGGGGCCCGACGGCCGGGTGGCCGATCCGGAGCGGGTCGAGTACCTGCGCACGCATCTGGCCGCCGTGCACACCGCCATCGAGGAGGGTGCCCCGGTGATCGGGTACTGCGTGTGGTCGCTGCTGGACAATTTCGAGTGGGCGTGGGGCTACGCGAAGCGGTTCGGAGTGGTGCACGTGGACTACCGGACGCTGGCCCGCACCCCCAAGGACAGCGCCTGGTTCTACGCCGCCGTGGCCCGCGACAACGCGGTGGACGCGGTGCCGGGGTCGCTTGACACCGGGCCGGATCGCCGGTGAGGTCAGCCTGACCGAACCCGCTATCCCGGAGGCCCCGTTGGACGTTCGACCCGAGAAGGCCGGCATCCACCTGGTGCCCCGGGAGTCGATGGCCGAGACCGAGCGCACGCTGGCCGCCACCCCCGGCATCCGCGGCGAGCCGTCGGACGCCGAACGCTCCCGCACGTTGATCGCCGGTGTGCGGACCGCCGCGCTGGCCACCCTTGGCGAGCACGGCTTCCCGTTCGGGTCGCTGGTCAGCCACGCCGTGGACCCGGCCGGGCGGCCGTTGTTGCTGCTCAGCGACCTGGCCGAGCACAGCCGCAACCTCTCGGCCGACCCGCGCGCATCGTTGATGGCCACCGAGCTGGGGTCCGGAGACCCGCTGGCGCTGGCCAGGGTGACCGTCATCGGCCGGGTCGCCGAGGTGGCGGCCGGGGAGCGCGAAGCGGTCCTGGAGGCCTACCGCGCGGCGCATCCGGGGGCGTTCTACGCCGGGTTCGCCGATTTCCGGCTCTACCGGATGGGCATCGAATCGGTGCGCTACGTGGGCGGCTTCGGCCGGATGAGCTGGGTCGGCGCCGACGAGTACGCGGCCGCCGAGCCGGACCCGCTGCGCCCGCACGCGGCCGGGATCATCGGGCACATGAACGACGATCACGCCGAGGCCATGGTGCTCTACTGCCGCGTCCTCGGCGCACGGCCGGACACCAGCGCGGCCCGGATGGTCACCGTGGACCGCTACGGCTTCGCCATGCTCGCCCGCGACACCCCGGACGGCGACGAGACCGCGGTCCGGCTGCCCTTCGGCCGCCGGGTGGACACCACCGGCGAGGTGCGCGCCGTGATGATCGAGCTGCTCCGGTACGCGCGCTCCCGAGCCTGATCAGAAGCCGAGCTTGCGCAGCTGCTTGGGGTCCCGCTGCCAGTCCTTGGCGATCTTCACGTGCAGGTCGAGGAACACCTTGGTGCCCAGCAGCGCCTCGATCTGCCGGCGGGCGTCGGTACCGACCTGGCGCAGCCGGGCCCCGCCCTTGCCGATCACGATGCCCTTCTGGCTGGAGCGTTCGACGTAGATGACGGCGTGCACGTTCAGCATCGGCGCCGCCTTCTCGTGGCGGCCCTCGCGCGGCGCCATCTCCTCGATCACCACCGCGATGGAGTGCGGCAGCTCGTCGCGGACCCCCTCCAGCGCGGCCTCCCGGACCAGCTCGGCGACCAGCGTCTCCTCCGGCTCGTCGGTCAGCTCACCGTCCGGGTAGAGCGGCGGCCCCTCGGGGAGACGGGCGACCAGCAGGTCGGCGAGCAGGTCGGTCTGGTACCCGTCGACCGCCGAGCAGGGCACGACCTCGACGAACTCCATCAGCTTGGTCAGCTCGGTGAGCCGGGTGACGATCTGCTCGGGCGCGGCGAGGTCGGTCTTGGTGACGATGCCGAACACCGGGGTGCGCCCGGCGACCGAGCGCAGTTCGTTGACGATGAACTCGTCGCCACGCCCGACCGGCGCGTCGGCCGGCACGCAGAAGCCGATCACGTCGACCTCGGCCCAGGTCTCCCGGACCACGTCGTTGAGCCGGCTGCCCAGCAGCGTGCGGGGCTTGTGCAGGCCCGGTGTGTCGATCACGATCAGCTGCGCGTCCGGCCGGTGCAGGATGCCCCTGATGGCGTGCCGGGTCGTCTGCGGGCGGCTGGACGTGATCGCGATCTTCGAGCCGATCAGCGCGTTGGTGAGCGTCGACTTGCCGGCGTTGGGGCGCCCGACGAAGCACGCGAACCCCGACCGGAAGCCGGCCCCCACCTGCGCGAATCCGGTCACGGGAGGATCCGGTCGCCGGTCAGGCGGGACAGGATCTCGCGGCCGATGGGGAGGGCCGCGGTGGCGGCCGGTGAGGGGGCGTTGAGCACGTGCAGGACCGACGATGCGCCGGTCCCGCCCTGCTCGACGAACAGGAAGTCGTCGACCAGCGAGCCGTCCGGGCGCACCGCCTGCGCCCGCACCCCGGCACCCGCGGGCACCAGGTGCTCGGCCCGGACGTCGGGCAGCATGCGCTGGATCTGGGTGGCCATCGCCGACCGCGACAGCGAGCGGTGCACCTCCCCCAGCCCGTAGCGCCAGTGCTGGCGGGCCAGCCGCAGCATGCCCGGATAGGCCAGCGATCCGGCCAGCTCGCGGGGCCGCACGGTGCGCCAGTCGTAGCCCTCCCTGGCCAGCGCGAGCACCGCGTTCGGGCCGGCGTGCACGGAGCCGTCGATGCCGCGGGTGGCGTGCACCCCGAGGAACGGGAACGCCGGGTCGGGCACCGGGTAGATCAAGCCCTTGACCAGCTCGTCGGCCGGCGGCGTCAACCCGGAGTACTCGCCGCGGAAGGGCAGGATCCGCACGCCGGGGTCGGCGCCCGAGGCGCGCGCCAGCTCGTCGCAGCGCAACCCGGCGCAGGCCACCACCCGGGTGCCCAGCAGGTCTCCCGCGGAGCTGTCGGTGCGCACCACGACGTCGTCGCGGCGGCGCACCAGCTTCGACACCGAGCGGCCCAGATGGATCTCGCCGCCCTCCTTGGCCACCAGCTCGCCGAGCTTCTCGGCGATCAGCCGGTAGTCGCAGATCCCGGTGGACGGCACGTACAGCGCGGCGATCCCGCGCACGTGCGGCTCGTGCTGGCGCATCCCGGCCTGGTCGAGCTCGTGCACCTCGACCCCGTTGGCCTGACCGCGCCGGACCAGCTCGGCCATCCGGGGCAGCTCGGACTCGTCGGTGGCGACCACCAGCTTGCCGGTGACCTCGTGCGGCAGGTCGTGCTCGCGGCAGAACGCGACCGTCTCGGCGCAGCCGGCCACG
The DNA here is from genome assembly GCA_963730945.1 of uncultured Actinomycetota bacterium. Lineage (GTDB taxonomy): Bacteria > Actinomycetota > Actinomycetes > Mycobacteriales > Pseudonocardiaceae > Pseudonocardia. The sequence goes on along the minus strand of CAVSTV010000015.1, from coordinate 134,145 downwards.
GCCAGTCGCGCCTTCAGCCCACCGGGCGCGTAGTACAGCCCGGAATGGATGACGTTGGAGTTGTTGCCGGTCTGGTGCCCGGCCAACCGCGGCTCGCGCTCCACCACGGCCACCGAGCGACCGCTGCGCACGGCCGCGTAGGCGGTGGCCAGGCCGACGATGCCACCACCGACGACGACGAGATCGAAACGGGGTGTGCTCATGCGCCGGCCTCGGGGGTGGCGATCTCGGGGGTGACCGTCTCGACGACGGTGCCCGCCGGATCCGCGCGCAGCACCGGAGCGGCCGGCGCGAGGTCGCGGACCGCGGCCAGCGACGCTGCGTCGACGGCGCCCGCCGCGGTGACCAGGGCGGCGGCCTCCAGGCCGGGCGCGCCGCTGGACACCGCCGTGGCCACCGCGGCCTGCAGAGCGGTGAGCGTCAGCGACGGCAGCACGACGGTCGCGGCGGCGTAGGTGCGACCGTCGGTGTCGCGGACCGCGGCTCCCTCCGCGGCCGCGATCCGAGCGCGCGCCGACCGGGCCAGCGTCACGATCTTCGCGTCCTCCGGGTCGAGGCCATCTGGCTCAACGGAACCGGGCATCGCTCTCCTCCCGACGGCCGGCGCGCTGCGCGCCCGACCCGTCGTCGGTGTGCTGGTCACCGGCGTGATCGCCGCCACCGTGATCATCGGCCCGGTGCTCGCCGTTCTCGCTCGGGTGGCGGTCGACGCCGTACACCCGCTGTCGGGCGGCGGGATCGACCGGCTCGACCAGCACGGTGATGATCCGGACCCGCCCCCGGGCGTCGTTGCCGCCCTCGGCGAGCATCGCCAGCCCGGCCACCTCGGCCCTGGTGCCGGGCAGCGGCACCTTGCCCAGCTGCTGGGCGAGCAGCCCACCCACCGTGTCGACGTCCGCCTCGTCCAGCACCACGACCAGCTCCTCGTCCGGCCCGTCGGGGCCGGGGAACAGCTCCAGCAGGTCGGTGGCCGGCAACCGCGCGGACAGCCGCAGCCGGCCACCGTCGAGGACCTGCACGTCCGGGACCTCGGCGAGGTCGTACTCGTCGGTGATCTCCCCGACGATCTCCTCGAGCACGTCCTCGATGGTCACCACGCCGGCGGTGCCGCCGTACTCGTCGACCACGATCGCCATGTGGTTGCGCGCCGCCTGCATCTCCTTGAGCAGCTCGTCGACCCGCTTGCTGTCGGGCACGAACACGGCAGGGCGCATCACGTCCGACAGCGCCGCCACGGCGCCGTCGACCGCCTCGTCGCGGGCCCGCACCAGGTCCTTCAGGTAGGCCACGCCGACGATGTCGTCGATGTCCTCACCCAGCACCGGGATCCGCGAGTAGCCGCTCTTGAGCGCCAGCCGCAGCACCTTGTCCACCGGGGTGTCCTGCTCGGTCCACACCAGATCGGGCCGCGGCACCATCACCTCCCGGACCAGCGTGTCCCCCAGCTCGAACACCGAGTGGATCATCTGCCGCTCGCCCTCGTCCACCACGCCCGAGGTGCTGGCCATGTCGACGAGCTCGCGCAGCTCCACCTCCGAGGAGAACGGGCCCTGCCGGAAGCCCTGCCCCGGCGTGATCGCGTTGCCGATGATGATCAGCAGTTTGGTCAGCGGGCCGAGCAGCGTGGCCAGCGCGCGCAGCGGCGCGGCGACCAACATGCCGACCCGGTAGGGGTGTTGGCGACCGAGCGTGCGCGGGCCGACCCCGATCAGGACGTAGGAGACGACCACCATGATCCCGCCGGCGGTCAGCGCGCCCGCCCACGTCGGCTGGATCAGGGCCACGAGCGCGACGGTGAGCAGCACCGCCGCGGTCATCTCCGCGACCAGCCGCAGCAGCAACAGCAGGTTGACGTGCCGGGGTCGGTCGGCCACCACCGCGGACAGCGCCCGCGAGCCCGGCCGGCCGGCTCGCACCAGCGCGTCCACCCTGGCCCGCGACACCGAGTTGAGCGCGGCGTCGGCCGCCGCGAAGACCCCCGCCAGCGGCACCAGCAGCACCGCAACGATGATCAGTCCAACTGTGTTCACGAGGTGCCCATCAACGGCGGATCAGTTGTCGTCGAGGCCGACGACCCCGAGCACGGCGGAGTCGTGCCGACGGCGCGCCTCGGCGGCCGCGGCCTGCGCGCGGGCGGCGCGCCAGTCGTCGAGCAGCTTGGCCTGCAGGGCGAACATCTCCCGCTCCTGCTCCGGCTCGGCGTGGTCGTAGCCGAGCAGGTGCAGCACCCCGTGCACCGTGAGCAGCTGCAGTTCATCGGCCAGCGCGTGCCCGGCGGACCGGGCCTGCGTGCGGGCGAACTCGGGGCAGAGCACGATGTCGCCGAGCAACGCCGGCCCCATGTCGGGGGCGTCCGACCGCCGGGACTCCTCGACGAGCTCGTCCATCGGGAAGGACATCACATCGGTGGGGCCGGGCTCGTCCATCCAGCGCTCGTGCAGCTCGGCCATCGCGTCCGTGGTCACCGCGGTGACGCAGAGCTCAGCGGCCGGGCTGACCCGCATCGCATCCAGGGCGTAGCGCGCGACAGAGGCGATCAGCGGCTCGTCCACGGCGACGCCGGACTCGTTGTTGACCTCTATCGACACGGTTCCAGCCTAGCCCGTGCCCCATCCGCGCCCGGGCCCGGCGGATAGGTTCGGCGGCGTGAGCACCCGCGCGCGGCCGGCGAACTGGGCTGGCAACATCACCTTCTCGTGCCGAGCGCTGCACCGGCCGGCGAGCGTCGCCGAGCTGCAGGAGCTGGTGGCCGGGAGCGATCGGGTCCGGGCCCTGGGTACCGGGCACTCGTTCTCGCCCGTCGCCGACACCACCGGCGAGCTGATCTCGCTGGCCGGGCTGCCGCAGCGGATCGAGGTGGACAATGGGCGGGCAACCGCCACCGTGTCCGGCGGGGTGCGGTTCGGCGAGCTCGCGCCGGTGGTGCACGCGGCCGGGTTCGCGCTGCGCACGCTCGGCTCGCTGCCGCACATCTCGGTGGCGGGAGCGTGCGCGACCGGCACCCACGGCTCGGGCGACCGCTGCGGCACGCTGGCCTCGTCGGTGTCGGCGATGGAACTGGTGGACGCCCGCGGCGAGCTGGTCACGATCGACCGCACCGACCCGGAGTTCCCGGCGTCGGTGCTGGCGCTGGGCTGCCGGGGCATCGTCACCGCGCTCACCCTCGACCTGGTGCCGGCGTTCGAGGTGCGGCAGTGGGTCTACGAGGACGTGCCGGTGTCCGACCTGGGCGGGGTGCTGGCCACGGCCTACAGCGTCAGCGCGTTCACCTCGTTCGCCGGGCCGACCTTCGAGCAGGTGTGGCTCAAGCGCCTGGTGTCCGAGGGGGAGCCGGAGCCGCGTTGGCGCGGGGCCCACCGGGCCGACGGGCCGCGGCACATGACGCCGGGGGTGCCACCGGAGCACACGACCGAGCAGGGCGGCGTGCCCGGGCCGTGGCACCAGCGGCTCCCGCACTTCCGCCCGGAGTTCGCACCCAGCTTCGGCGACGAGCTGCAGTCGGAGTACCTGGTGGCCCGCGAGCACGCCGACGCCGCGCTGGGCGCGCTCTACGCGATCGCCGGGCGGATCACGCCGGTGCTGCACGGCTGCGAGATCCGGTCGGTCGCCGCCGACGAGCTGTGGCTGAGCTCGGTGTACCGCCAGGACTCGGTGGCGCTGCACTTCACCTGGGTCGCCGACACCGCCGCGGTGACACCGGTGGTGGCCGCGATCGAGCAGGTGCTGGACCCGTTCGCGGCGCGCCCGCACTGGGGCAAGGTCTTCACGACGGAGCCGGCGACGGTGCGCGAGCGCTTCCCCCGGCTCGCCGACGCCGCCGCCGTCCTCCGCGGGCACGACCCGACCGGCACGTTCCGCAACGCCATGATCGACCGCTACCTGCCCGGCTGACCCCGGCGGCACCCACGCAACGCCCAGCGGCCCCACGTCGCACACCGGTTGGTGCCGTCACACACGTCACGGCATGTATGAGGACGCCACGCGGTATGCCACGTACCCCGCCAAGGCCCGGCGGGGGGTCAGCGGCGGCGGGAGCGGCGGTCCTGCGGGGGGCCGGTGCGGGGCGCGGCGGAACGCAGGTTCGGGCGCTCGCTCGCGGCGTCCCAGCGGGCGTAGGCGTCGACGATGTCGGCGACCAGCCGGTGCCGGACCACGTCGGAGCTGGACAGCAGCGAGAAGTGCACATCGTCGACGTCGCCGAGGATGTCGCGCACCACGTTGAGCCCGGATCGGCTGCCGCCGGGCAGGTCGATCTGCGTGACGTCGCCGGTGACCACGATCTTGGAGCCGAACCCGAGCCGGGTCAGGAACATCTTCATCTGCTCGGGCGTGGTGTTCTGCGCCTCGTCGAGGATGATGAACGCGTCGTTCAGGCTCCGGCCGCGCATGTAGGCCAGCGGCGCCACCTCGATGGTGCCGGCCGCGATCAGCTTCGGGATCGACTCCGGATCGATCATGTCGTGCAGCGCGTCGTAGAGCGGGCGCAGATACGGGTCGATCTTCTCGAAGAGCGTGCCGGGCAGGTAGCCGAGCCGCTCCCCCGCCTCCACCGCCGGCCGGGTCAGGATGATCCGGTTGACCATCTTGGCCTGCAGCGCCTGCACCGCCTTAGCCATCGCCAGGTAGGTCTTACCGGTGCCCGCGGGCCCGATCCCGAACACGATGGTGTGCGCGTCGATCGCGTCGACGTAGCGCTTCTGGTTCAACGTCTTCGGCCGGATCGTCTTGCCCCGCCGGGACAGGATGTCGAGGCTGAGCACCTCGGCGGGGGACTCCCCGATCCGGGCGCGATCATCGGCGTCCTCGGCCCCGAGCATCTCCACGGTGCGCCGCACGGCATCGACGGAGACCTGTTGGCCGCGCTCGGCCAGCGTGATCAGCTCGGTGAAGACGCGCTCGGCGAAGGCCACGTCGGACGGGATTCCGGTGAGGGTGAGCTCGTTGCCGCGCACATGCACGTCCGCGTCGAGCAGGTCCTCGGCGGTCCGCAGGCTCTCGTCGCGCGAACCGAGGACCGCGAGCAGAGCGGCGTCCGGGACAGCGATGCGGGACTGGACCGTATGGGATCGGGTCGGGCCGGATTCGGGACCGGTCAAGGGTTCAGCCGCCTGCTTCCTGTGCTGCTCGGGTCACTGCTCATGTCGTGCACGGCGTTCCGCGCCGGCGCGGAACGTGGCCGATGGTACCGCCACCCACCGACGGTCTGCCGGGCCTTTCGTAGCCGAACGCCCAGCGGTCGCCGCATGATGCTCCGGTGCACGACAACTCGAAGCTGGTGCTGAGCCGGGTCGCGCGGTTCGTCCGGGAGCGCCTGGCCCCGGCGGTCCACCGGGAGCGCCGGCCGCTGGAGATCCGGGCCTGGTCGGCGCCGGGCGAGCCGGTGCCGTTCGCGGAGGCGGTGGGCCAGCAGTTCACCCCGTTCGAGATCGGGACGCCGTGGGGACGGCCGTGGGGCACGGTGTGGTTCCGGGTGACCGGCAGCGTGCCCGCGGGCTGGACCGATCCCGGGACCCGGCCCGAACTCGTCGTCGACCTGGGGTTCTCCGCCGGTCAGACCGGTTTCCAGGCCGAGGGCATGGCCTACGCGGCGGACGGACGGGTGCTCGGCGGCATCGAGCCGCAACGCCGGTACGTCGCGCTGCCGGGCGGTGCGGGCAGCGCGGTCGAGCTCTTCATCGAGGCGGCGTCGAACCCCGACGTGGGGTCCGGCTGGGAGTTCCGACCGACCCCGCTCGGGGATCCGGCGACCGCGGGTGCGGAGCCGCTCTACCGGCTGGCGGCGATCGACGTCGGGCTGCTCGACGTGGCCGTGTGGGAGCTGACCCAGGACGTCTGGACGCTCTTCGGTTTGGTCGCGGAGCTGCCCGTCGACCTGCCTCGGCGGGCCGAGGTCGTGCGCGCGCTGGAGCGCATGGTCGACGTGGTCGATCCGCAGGACGTGGCCGGCACCGCTGAGGCGGGCCGGGCCGCGCTGGCCGCGGTGCTGGCCAGCCCGGCCTACGCGAGCGCGCACCGGGTGCACGCGGTCGGGCACGCGCACATCGACTCGGCCTGGCTGTGGCCGGTGCGCGAGACCGTGCGCAAGGTGGCCCGCACCTTCGCGAACGTGGTGGCGCTGCAGGAGCAGGGCTCGGATCTGGTGTTCGCCGCGTCCTCGGCGCAGCAGTACGCGTGGCTTCGTGAGCACTACCCGGCGCTGTTCGAGCGGGTTCGGGCGCAGGTCGCCGCGGGCCGTTTCGTGCCGGTCGGCGGGATGTGGGTGGAGTCGGACACGAACATGCCCGGCGGCGAGGCGCTGGCCCGGCAGTTCGTGGCCGGCAAGCGGTTCTTCATCGACGAGTTCGGGGTGGAGCCGCTGGAGGTCTGGCTGCCGGATTCCTTCGGCTACTCCGGGGCGTTGCCGCAGCTGATCAAGGCGGCCGGGTCGCGGTGGTTCCTCACCCAGAAGATCTCCTGGAACGAGACGAACGCGATGCCGCACCACACGTTCGCCTGGGAGGGCATCGACGGGACGCGGATCTTCACCCATTTCCCGCCGGTGGACACCTACAACGCGGCGCTGTCCGGTGCGGAGCTGGCCAGGGCGCAGCGGCGGTTCGCCGAGAAGGGCCGGGCGAACACCTCGCTGGTGCCGTTCGGGTGGGGCGACGGCGGCGGCGGACCGACCCGGGAGATGCTCGCCGCGGCCACCCGGACCCGGTCGCTGGAGGGCTCGCCGACGGTGCGGATCACCTCGCCGGCCGACTTCTTCACCGCCGCCGAGGCGGAGTACCCGCAGCCGCCGGTCTGGTCGGGCGAGCTGTACCTGGAGTTCCACCGCGGCACCTACACCACACAGGCCCGCACGAAGCGGGGCAACCGGCGCAGCGAGCACCTGCTGCGTGAGGCCGAGCTGTGGGCGACCACGGCGGCCGTGCGGACCGGGCACCGCTACCCGTACGAGGCGCTGCAGCGCTGCTGGCGCACGGTGCTGCTGCAGCAGTTCCACGACATCCTGCCCGGCACCTCGATCGCCTGGGTGCACCAGCAGGCCGAACGGGAGTACGCGCGGGTCGCGGCCGAGCTCGAAGAGATCATCGGCAACGCGCTGGCCGCCCTGACCGGGGACGGGAGTCGCGAGCTGCTGTGCAACGCGGGTCCCTACCCGGTGGCCGGCGTAGCGGGCCTGGGTGCGTGGCCGGCCGCGCCGCCCGACCCCCAGCCGACCCTCGTGCAGACCGCGGACGGGATCGTGCTGGCCAACGGCGCGATCCGGGTGCTGATCGACGAACGCGGCTTGATCACCTCGATCCGCGATCGCGCCGCCGACCGCGAGCTGATCACGCCGGATGCGCCGGCGAACCTGCTGCAGCTGTTCCGGGACACGCCGACCCAGTGGGACGCCTGGGACATCGACGAGCACTACCGGCACAACGTTGCGGACCTGGTCGAGCTGGACGCGCTCTCGATCGAAACCGGGTCGGTCGCGCCCCGCGTGCGGATCGTGCGGTCGGTTGGATCGTCGAGGATCACCCAGCTGCTGTCGCTGCGCACCGATTCGCCGGTGATCGACATCGTCACCGAGGTGGAGTGGGCGGAACGGCAGAAGCTGCTGAAGCTGGCGTTCCCGCTCGATGTGCACGCCGACCGGGCCGCGTCGGAGATCCAGTTCGGGCACCTGTACCGGCCGACGCACACCAACACGTCCTGGGACGCGGCCCGGTTCGAGACCTGCGCGCACCGCTGGGTGCATGTGGGCGAGCCGGGCTACGGCGTCGCGGTGGCCAACGACTCGACCTACGGCCACGACATCGGGCGGACCACCCGTCCGGGCGGGGGCACCACGACCACGGTGCGACTGTCGCTGCTGCGGGCGCCGCTGTTCCCGGATCCGGCAGCCGACCAGGGGCGACACCGGTTCGCGGTGGCGCTGCGGGTGGGAGCGAGGATCGGTGACGCGGTGGCCGAGGGATACCGGCTCAACCTTCCGCTGCGCCGGGTGCACGGGGCGCGGGCCATCGCACCGCTGCTGACTGTGGACGATGCGGCGGTGGTGGTCGAAGCGGTCAAGCTGGCCGAGGACGGTAACGGGGACGTGGTGGTCCGGCTGTACGAGGCGTTCGGCGGGCGGGCCACCGCATCTGTTCGGGCCGGGTTCGAGTACACCTCGGTGGTCGAGACCGACCTGTTGGAGCGGCCGCTGCCGGAGGCGGTGTGCCTGGACCCCGGCGGGGAGCGGCTGTCGGTGCGGCCGTTCCAGATCGTCACTCTGCGGTTCGCCCGCGCCTGAGCTGCGGATTCGTGAAGCGCCGGCCGGAAGTGGCCGGTGGGGTCCGTGAGGTCCGTGGCCGGTCTTCGCGTGGCGGGCTGTCAGAACGGCGGCTCGTCGTCGAGTTCGGATGGCGGGTTCGGCGGGGTGGGTCGGGTGCCCGCAGCTTCTGCCACTCGGACGGGTCGAAGATCGGCCGAGCGTCTCGTCGCGGGCCGCGCTGCTCACCATCGTCGTCGAGCTCCGGCCCAGGGATCGGATCGGGCGGGTCGGGCCCGATCGGCTCACCCCGGGTCCGGTAGACCTGCCCCAGGGGCGACCGCCACCGAAAGCGCCCCGGCTCCGGCTGGGTCAGCGTCCAACCACCGTCGTGCTTCATGGGGTGGTGACCGAGGCAGAGCGGGTCCAAGTTCTCCCTGACCGTGTCACCACCGCGGGCGTGGTCGCGCGTGTGGTCCTGATCGGACTTGCGTGCGGGGCGTCGACATCCAGGGGCTACGCAATGTCGATCGCGCATCTGCACATGCCGGCGCAGGCCGACGCTCGGGAACCGCGCCCGTGGCTCGCTGTCCAGCTTCCTCAACGAGGTCCGACGATCGGTGAACTGGCGGGCCAGGTCGGCGATCAGCGGTCCCCAACCGGCAGGAGGGTCGGGGCAACGAGCCAGGTCGGTGAGCAGCCCGGCTCGAATATGGATCTCCACAACGCCACCCCGACACCGGCCTCGCGTCCCGTTCCGGGCCGGCCCGGCGGGGCGATGTCGGGTCAGTCCGCCGAACAACAGGTATCCGTGGTCGTCGACGACCGCGAAGCGCCATTCCGCCGCGTGTTGGCGCTCGACCAGCAGCGTGGCCACATCGGCGTTGATGGGGCCCCACCCGGCCAGCTCGGCAGGATGATCGTCGAGGCCGAGCAGGGTGGCCGACCCGATCCGGACCTCGATCCCGGGGCGCACGCCTTCCGGCCGAGCTCCGACGGGCGTGGTGGTACCGGTACCCACAGCCACGCTCTCGGATTGCGCCCCATGTACCGGGACCCCTGCGGGAACGGTCGGCGGCTCGGTTTCCGAGGCGGCGTCGTCGGCTGTCCCAGCATCCGCCGCTCCAGCATCCGCCACCCCAGCGGGCGCCGACTCGACATCCTCCGATTCGGCATCGGCCGCGCTGGGATGAGCCACTTCTGCGCCGGCGGCGGCAGCGTCGGCCGGTTCGGACTCCGCGCATCGATCTCGCCGGCGTGCAGCGCCACCCACACCATGGGGAGCTTGTTCAGCAGCTGGATGGCGAACCCGTACTCGACGTCGGTGCGCCGCCGGGTGAAGGTCAACGCGGCGCCGATCTGGGAGGTGCTCCAGTGCCAGGACTCCAGGTCCCGCCACTCCGAGGCGGGTGCCGTCGGCTCATCGGCCGGTTCGCGGCGGCCGATCTCGACCATGGCCGCGTAGTAGAGGGCGTGCAGCCGGGAGATCTGCCGCCAGCTGGCCTGCAGCACCTCGACGACCTGCCCGTCGGGCACGGTGGCCAGATCCAGCCCGTCCAGCAGCGCACCCAGCTCGGCGCCGGGTGTCAGCGCCCCCAGATCCGGTGGAAGTGCCTGCTCAACAGCCATTCATAGAACATACATTCGACCCCCGACAATTCTGGGAGCCGGCATGCCCAGCCGGCGGACGTCGACCGAGCGGCGGCACGGCTATTTGATCAGCTTCTGGACGTCGCGGAACTTCGGGTGGTTGCTGTCCCGCAGCCACTCGAACAGCACCATCTCGGTGGTCACCACCTCGGCGCCGTGCCGTAGCGCCCGATCGATCCCGGCCGCCTTGTTCGCCGGATCCCGGGAGCCGATCGCGTCGGCCACCAGCAGCACCCGGTGCCGCGCGGCCAGCAACCCGAGCACCGTCTGCAGCACGCAGACGTGCGCCTCGGCGCCGGCCACCACGATCTCCTCGGTCTGCGGCGGGAGCAACGTTGCGAATCCCGGCTCACCGACCGCCCCGAAGGCGGTCTTGGGCAGCACCAGCTGCGGATATGCGGCGAGGGCCTCGACCGTGGAGCCGAGGCCCGCCGGGTTCTGCTCGGTGGCGCACACGGGCACGTCGAGCAGCTGCGCGGCCTCGGCCAGCCGTACCGCGTTGGCCAGCACCACATCCCCGTCGTGGATCACCGGCAGCAACCGCTGCTGCAGATCGACCAGCAGCAGCGCGGATCCGGCGGCAGTCAGCAGCACAGCGGAAAACCTAATGCCCGCGAAAGGCCTCGGCCAGCCACCAGGAGCCGCCGTCGGAGGCGATCTTGGCGTCGACCAGCAGCGGCGCCGACCGCGGCCCGGCCAGCCAGTCGGCCACCCCGGCCAGATCGGCGGGCGCCCGCACCGTGACGGCCTCGAAACCGAAACCGCGCCCGATCGCCGCGATGTCGGTCTCGCCGAACCGCACTGTGGTCAGATCATCGTCGGTGAAGTGGTGCACCTCGGCCCCGTAACCACGGTCGTCGTAGATCACCACGACCATCGGGATGCCCTGCCGGACAACGGTTTCCAGCTCGGCCACCCCCATCAGCGCACCGCCGTCCCCGAGTGCGGCGACGGCCAGCCGATCCGGGCGGGCCAGCGCGGCCCCGATCGCGGTGGCCAGGCCCAGCCCGATGGACTGGAAGCCCTGGGTGAAGCAGAACCCGTGCTCGTCGGGAACCCGCAGATAGGCGGCCGGGTAGCCCATGAAGTTGCCGGAGTCGATCGCCACCGTGCGCTCGGTCGGCAGCAGCTCGTCGAGCCCGATCGAGAGCGTCCGCGGGTCGATCCCGTCGGGTCCGGTGAGGTCGTCGTGCGGCACGTCGCGCCACCGCCCGCGGGCCGCGATCGCCGACGCGACCTGCTCGGTGCGATAGCCGGGCCGGGTCCCCTCGAGCGCCGCCGACACGTCGGCGGCCGTGGCGGCCACGTCCCCGACCACCCCGAGATCGACGGGCCGGTTGGCCCCGATGGCGTCCGGGTCCAGGTCCACCTGCAGCACCCGCGCCCCCGGCCCGATCAGCGCGCCGTGCCGCATGGTCCACATGTTCAGCGTGCAACCCCAGCCGACCACCAGGTCGGCACCGGTGATCAACTCGGCGGCCAGCGGGGTGGCGAACCCCCCGGAGATCCCCAGCGACCACGGGTCGTCGTGGAACAGGCCGTTCGCGACGGCCGAGGTGGCCAGCAATGCACCGCAGGACGCCGCCAGCGCACGCAGCTCGGCCCCGGCCCGCCGGGCACCGCGCCCGGCGACGAAGACCGGACGCCGCGCCGCCGCGAGCTCCGCGGCCAGCGCGCGCACCGACTCCGCCGCCGGCCGCACCGGTGCCAGCGCGGGCACCGCCGGCAGCCCCGGCAACGGAGAAGGGTCGGGCGCCGGCAGCGCCTGCACGTCCAGCGGCAGGTTGAGCACCACGGTGCGGCGCTGCTCGACCGCGGTGCGGTAGGCCCGCACGGTGTCGGCCAGCGCCGACTCCGCCGAATGCACCCGCTCGGCCACCGCGCCGACCGCCGTGACCAGCGCGCTCTGGTCGATCCGGAAGTTGGAGCGCACCGCTGCGGCCCCGGTGTCGGCGGCCAGCACGATCATCGGTGTGCCGCTCTTGGCCGCCTCGGTGATGCCGGTCATCGCATTGGTCAACCCGCAACCCTGGTGCACCGACAGCACCCCGACCCGACCGCTGGTCCGGCCGTAGGCATCGGCCATGGTCGCGGCACCGCCCTCGTGCCGGGTGGCCAGATACGGCACCCCGCCGGCGCGCAGGGCGTTGGTGACGTGGAAGTTCCCGCTGCCGACCACCCCGAAGGCGTGCCCCACACCCAGCTGCGCGAGCGCCCGGCCGACCAGCTCCGCGACGATCACGGCCGCGAGCGGATCATGAGTTCTCCACCAGTGCCAGCACCCGGGCCGGACTCCCGGAACCGCCGACGATCGGCAACGGCCCCGCGATCACCACCGCGCCGGTCGCCGGCAGCTGCGCCAGGTTCTGCAGCTGGGTCAGCCCGTACTTGCCCGCGCCCAGCAGGAACGAGTGGCACGGGAACGGCGGGTCGAAGGAGTGCGCGGTGCCCGCGTCGGTGCCCACCGTCTCCACCCCGACGCCGAGCACCGGTGACTCGTCGGCGAGCCAGCGGGCGCACTCGACCGAGATGCCGGGGGTGTGCGGGCCGGTCTCGTTGGCGTTCAGGAATGCGGCGGCGTCCTCGCTGCGCGCGTCCCAGCCGGTCCGGTAGAGCAGCCAGCCGCCCTCGGGCAGCGGTCCGTGCTCGGCCTCCCAGGCCTTGATGTGCTCGACCTCCAGCAGGAAGTCGGGATCGGACTCCGCGGAGAAGTCCAGCACCGCGGCCGGGGCCAGCAGCCGGGCCGGCGGCACCTGCGCGATGTCCTCGCCGTCGCGGCCGGTGACCCAGTGCACCGGGGCGTCGAAGTGGGTGCCGGTGTGCTCGGAGGTGCGGATGTCGTTCCAGTACCAGGCCGGGCCGCGCTCGTCGTAGTGGCTGATCTCGGTCAGCCCGAACGCCGAGGCGTTGGCGAACGGCGGCGGCAGCTCCAGGATCGGGGTGCCGCTGTGCAGCGGCGCGGTGAGGTCGATGACCTGCACGCTGCCGGCGCGCAACGCGCCCAGCAGATCGGCCAGTACGGGCATGCCGCCTCCTCGGTCTCGATGATCGCCAATGATGATCGCCCAGTGATGATCGCCCAGATGATCGCAGCTTCACCGATCCGGCGGCGAGAGGCCGGCGAGCAGCCGTTCCGCCCCCTCCCGGCAGACCCGCCAGGCCGCCGCCGACGGGTCGATCACCGCGAAGTGGTCCACGCCGGGCAGCGTGACCAGCTCGGCGTCGTCGCCCGCCGCACGGGCCGCGGCCACGAACCGTTCGCTCTGCCGGATCGGCACGTTGCCGTCCGCGGTGCCGTGGACGCAGACCACCGGCACCCCGATCGGGACCCGCGCGACCGGCGAGGCCAGCTCGTAACGATCCGGGACGATCTCCGGCCGGCCGCCGAGCAGGTCCTCGACGGCGCCCCGACCGACCCCGTGCGCGGACGCGTCGTGAAGATCCAAAACGCCGGCCTGGCTGATCACTCCCTGTAGCCGAACGGCCGGGGCGGCCCACCGGCCGGCGTCCGGAAACGTGCTCCGCGCGGCGAGCCAGGTCGCGAGGTGACCACCGGCGGAGTGCCCGATCGCGATCACCCGATCGAGCGGGAGTCGGTCCCCCTCCAACCGCTGCACCGGCCCGGCCAACAGGTCCACCGCCGCGGCCACGTCGTCGAACGTCGCGGTCCAGCCACCACCCCCGCCGACCCGCCGGTACTCGATGTTCCAGACGGCCAACCCGGCCGCGCCCAGGTCGGCCGCGAGGGGTCCGCCGAGCTCGAGGCCGAAGGCCTGACGCCAGAATCCCCCGTGCAGCACAACGACAACGCCGCGCACCGGACCGTCGGGCGTCGGCAGCGTGAGCTCGCCGAACTGGCTCGGGTGCGGGCCATAGGCCACCCGGTGCGGCGGATCGGGGCGGGGCACGTCCGGGATCCTGGCACGGATGCGCCCCGCCGGGCCGATCCGGTTGCCACGTCGCGGTGGGTGTGGGGGGACATCCACCGCGACGTGGCTCCGCCGGATGAGGGGGGACCCCCCGGCGGCCCCGTGGGCGCTCTGCGCCCGCGGCTCAGCCGGTCGTGAACCACGACCGAGGGCAGACAATAACTCGGCCAGCGAGCGATGCATGCACCGGTCACCCGGTTGGCCAGCGTGTCGCGGCAAGCAGGGCGGCCACGCTATCGGGTGATCCCCCGACCGGACCATCGGTCGGTGAGCACTCCCAGTGCACCCAGCGTGACGGCGGCGGCCGTCGAGGCCCGCAGAACCTCCGGTCCGAGCCGCACCGAGCGAGCTCCGGCCGCGACCAGTACGTCGATCTCGGCGTCGGTGATGCCACCCTCCGGCCCCACCACGAGCAGCAGATCCCCGCGTTCCGGGAGCGACACCCGCGGCAGCGCCGCGGACGCGGCCTCGTGCAGCACCAGGGTGCCCGCCATGTCGGCCACCCGCCGCGCCAGCTCGGCCGTCGACACCGGCGGTTCGACGACGGGAACCCACGGCCGGCGGGCCTGCTTGGCCGCCTCCCGCGCGGTGCTGCGCCACCGGGCCAACGCCTTCTCGCCGCGCGGCCCGCCGTCCCACCGCGCGACGCAGCGGGACGCCCGCCACGGCAGGACCGCATCGACGCCGGCCTCGGTGGCGAGCTCGACGGCCAGCTCGCCGCGGTCGCCCTTGACCAGCGCCTGGGCCAGCAGCACCCGCGGAGCGGGTGGATCGACCGTGCGCCGGCCGCTGATCGCCAGCGCCACGCCGTCCCGACCGACGGCGGTGACCTCGGCGTCGGCCAGCCCGCCCCGGCCGTCGCCGAGCAGCACCATCTCCCCCGGGCGCAGCCGCTTGACCGTCGCCGCATGCCGGCCCTCGGGTCCGTCCAGCAGCAACCGGTCACCGGCCGGCAGCGCCTCGACGAGGAACAGCGGCGCCGTGCTCACACGCTCAGCGGAATGAGTCGCGCAGCCGGGAGAACAGGCCGTGGCCGTTGCGGTTGCCGCCGACGAGATCCGGCTGCTCCTCCCCCCGCATCGCCGCCAGCTGGCGCAGCAGCTCGGTCTGCCGGGAGTCGAGCTTGGTCGGCACCGCGACGTCGACGTGCACCATCAGATCGCCGTGCCCGTCGACGCGGCCGGTCGACCGCAGCCGCGGCATGCCCTTGCCGCGCAGCGTGCGTACGGTGCCGGCCTGGGTGCCCGGCTCGATGTGCAGCTCCTCGGTGCCCTCCAGCGTCGGCAGCGGCAGCGTGGTGCCCAGGGCGGCGGCCGTCATCGGCAGCTGCACGGTGCAGTGCAGGTCGGCGCCGTCGCGGGTGAACATCTCGTGCGGCTCCTCCTCGACCTCCACGTAGAGGTCGCCCGCCGGGCCGCCGCCGGAGCCCACCTCGCCCTGCCCGGTCAGCCGCACCCGCATGCCGTCGGCCACGCCGGCCGGGATCCGGACCCCGACGTTGCGCCGGGACCGCACCCGCCCGTCGCCGCCGCACATCCGGCACGGATCGGGGATGATCTCGCCGAAGCCGCGGCAGGTCGGGCACGGCCGCGCGGTGACCACCTGGCCGAGGAACGAGCGCTGCACGCTCTGCACCTCGCCGCGGCCGTTGCAGATCTCGCACATGGTCGGTGAGGTACCCGCCGCGCAGCCGGAGCCGGTGCACTCCGAGCAGACCACCGCGGTGTCCACGGCCAGGTCGCGCTGGATACCGGTGGCGCACTCCTCCAGGGTGAGCTGCATCCGGATCAGCGCGTCGGCGCCGGGCTGGACCCGGCTGCGCGGTCCGCGGCCGCGGGCGCCGCCACCCTGACCGCCGAAGAAGGCGTCCATGATGTCGCCGAAGCCGAACGCGCTGAACGGATCACCGCCGCCACCGCCGCCACGGCCGTTGAGCGGATCGCCGCCGAGATCGACGACGCGCCGCTTCTCCGGGTCGGACAGCACCTCGTACGCCGCGCTGACCTCGGCAAACCGCTCCTGAGCGGCCGCGTCGGGGTTGACGTCCGGATGCAGCTCGCGGGCGAGCCTGCGGTAGGCCCGCTTGATCTCGTCAGGCCCGGCGTCGGTCGGGACCCCGAGGATCCCGTAGTAGTCCCGTGCCACGTGAGTGTTCCCCATGATCTTCTATGTCTGTCCTGCCTGGTCGTGCCACCGCTGGGCGGCCCGGCTTTCAGCTGTCCACGGTGCCGATCAGCGCCCTGCCAGGATCTCACCCACGTACCGCGCCACCGCATGCACCGCCGCTATCGAGCCCGGATAGTCCATCCGCGTCGGCCCGAGCACGCCCATCCCTCCCAGAATGGTGTGCGCTCCGTAGCCGATCGACAACACCGAGGTGTCGCGCATCTGCTCGGCCTCGTTCTCCTCGCCGATGCGCACCGTCACCGTGCCCCGGTCCTGCGAGGAGGCCAGCAGCTTCAGCACCACGACCTGCTCCTCCAGGGCCTCCAGGACCTGGCGCAGCGAGCCGGGGAAGTCGGCCGCGTTGCGGGTGAGGTTGGCCGTGCCGCCGAGCAGCAGCCGCTCCTCGGGGTGCTCGACCAGGGTCTCGATGAGCACCGTCGCCACCGCGGTGACCACCCCGCGCAGCTCCGCGGGCGCCGATCCGGGCAGGTCAGCGACCGCGACCGAGGCCGCCGCCAGCGGCCGCCCGACCAGCGCGCCGTTGATCAGGGCCCGCAACGCGGACACGTCGTCGTCGCCGAGCACCTCGCCGAGGTCGACCACGCGCTGATCCACCCGACCCGAGTCGGTGATCAGGACCAGCATCAGCCGGGCCGGGGTCAGCGCGACCAGCTCGCAGTGCCGCACCGTGGAGCGGGTGAGCGTCGGGTACTGGATGATCGCCACCTGCCGGGTGAGCTGGGCCAGCAGCCGGACGCTGCGCCGCAGCACGTCGTCCAGGTCGATCGCGCCCTCCAGGAACGCCTGCACGGCCCGCCGCTCGGCGGCCGACAGCGGTTTGATCTCGGCCAGCCGATCGACGAACAGCCGGTAGCCCTTGTCCGTCGGCACCCGGCCGGCGCTGGTGTGTGGCTGCGCGATCAGTCCGTCCTCCTCCAGCACCGCCATGTCGTTGCGCACGGTGGCGCTGGAGACGCCGAGGTTGTGCCGATCGACGATCATCTTGGAGCCCACCGGCTCGTGGGTCGACACGTAGTCGGCGACGATCGCGCGCAGCACCGCGAACCGGCGTTCGTCCGCGTTCACCCGCCACTCACCTCCCGCTCGACCGTTCCGACCATTCTAGTGCGGTGTCCACGAGCGTTGCCGGGATGATCGCGGGATCCGGTTGGTTCCTCGCCAGGCGGAGGAGTTGCCGATCCCGGTGTTGGATCGGCGGCGACGACAACGCCGCGAGGGGCCGACCGGGCCCGCGAGCACCCGGTGAACGTTCGTGGCCACCGCACTGGGTCCTGCGACCCGACACCGGCCGGCACGCGCGAACCGTCCGTCGGGAGAATGACCGCCGTGCTGATCCGCCGCCCGACGTTGGACGCGATCGCGGCCGGGGAGGTCACGGTGGCCTTCCGGCGCTGGGCCCGCCCGCGGGTGCGCCCGGGCACCCGGCTGCGCACCGCGGTCGGGGTGCTGGGGGTCGGCGAGGTCACGCGGATCGGCGCGGACGAGCTGACCGACGCCGACGCCCGCGCCGCCGGGCATCCGGATCTGGCCGCGCTGCACCGCAGCCTGCCCGGCGACGCCCCGATCTTCCGGGTCACATTGGCGCTGGTCGGGCCGGATCCGCGGGTCGAGCTGCGGTCGCGGTCGACCCTCACCGACGCCGAGCGCGCCGAGATCGAGCGCCGGCTGCAGCGGCTGGACGCCGCCGCCCGCGGCGGGCCCTGGACCTCGGCGGTGCTGGCGCTGATCGCCGACAGTCCGGCGATCCGGGCCCCCGACCTGGCCGCGCGCATGGGCCGCGAGACGCTGCCGTTCAAGCGGGACGTGCGCAAGCTCAAGGAGCTCGGGCTGACCGAGAGCCTCGACGTGGGCTACCGGCTCTCCCCGCGCGGACGGGCCTACCTGCGAAAGCCGTGAACCTCACACGCCTCCCACCCGTGTCAGTGATGTGGGGGTGAAGCCAGTGAGGTTCTTTCGCCGGTGTTCGGGTGCCAGGCGTGCGACCGCCGAGGGGATCGGGATCCCGGCCGGCGCGTCGGACGTCCGGGACGTGTACCCGCAGCCGCTGTCGCAGCGACAGCGCTGGATCCTCGGGCTGAGCACGATGATGATCGACCCGGAGCACGGTAGCTGCGCCCGGCTGCACCCGTCCGCCTTCGTCCATCCGCAGCGGACCCCGGCGGCCTACCGGTCCGAACTGAAGGCGCTGTGGAACATCGACGATGCTGCCGGCCTGCTGGCGTCGCTGGGCTGGCTGTTGCGGGCGGGCAACCGGCTCGAGCTGGCCGGGGTGCTCGGACATCCGCCGCTGGCCTGGGACCTCTGCCGGATCGCGGTGCTGCCACGGCGGGCCTTCGCCGCCGGCATCATCGACGAGGCGACCGCGTGGGAGCTGATGGAGGCGGCCGTCGAACCCTGCTACCGCGGCTACGACTCGTGGGGCAGCTACGTCCGCGACGCCCTCGACGGCCGCAACGCCTGCGCGGGCCGCCGCCACGACCGGATGGATCGGCACGTGGTGCGCTGGTGGTCGCCCTCGATGTACGCCGAGAGCCCCTGGCAGAGCGTCCCGTGGGAGGCCGGCCGGGATCAGCTCGAGCCGTTCGTCCGCGCAGATCGGCGGGCCGCGCACGCGGGTGGTCTGCGGTGAACGTCCCGGCGGCGGTGCCCGGGCGGCGGGAGGACGACCTCACCCACGCCACCGAGATGGTGGCCATCTACCGGTGGATGCTGGTCGAGGACTTCGCCCGGCACTGCGACGACTTCGCCTACGCGCTCAACGCGCTGCGCAACGAGCAGCGCCGCCGCCGGATGGCGAAACCCGCGCTGGCCACCAGCACCGAGCTGATGACCCACTGCCGTCGGATGCTGCTGCTCGACGAGCGCCGCTACCGACCGGCGCTGGCCTCGGTGCTGCTGATGGCGGCCCGGGACCAGCCCGACCCGGGAGCGGCGCTGCCGCTGGCCGACGAGGCCGTCACGTTGATGATCCAGGCCGCCGAGCGGGATCCGGGCGAGCGGGTGCCGCTGCTCGGAGGGCTCCTCACGCTCGCGGGCCTGCTGCGCGATCTCCAGCAGCCGGTCGGGTGCTGGCGGGTGGTCGACGAGGCGCTGCGGCTCGGGCGGCAACTGGTGGCCGAGAACCCCCGGGCGCACCGCGCCGACCTGCTCGGCTGCCTGCACCGGATCAGCCGCGAGCTGCCGCACTCCGCGCAGTCCCTGCCCTGGTGCCACGAGGCCGTCGAGCTGGCCCGCGGGATCGCCGGCGACGACCTCGACGAAGGTCTTCCGGCGCTGGTCGAGGCCCTGCGTGAGCTGGCCGCCCAGCTCGCCGCGGCCGGGCTGCGGGCCCGGTCGCGGGCGGCGTTCACGGAGGCGGCGGCGATCCAACGCCACCTGCCGCTGCCCGGTACCCCGGACCCGTCGCAGGCGCCCGTGGCCCCGGTCGCACCCGACGCCGAGCTGCGCGATCCGGTCGACGAGCTGGTGGCGGTGTCCGACGTCGCGTGCCGGCTGCGACGGATCAGCCCCGCCGACCCGGGGGCGGCCCGGCGGCTGACCGCGTGGCTGGGCCGGCAGGCGCAGCTGCTGATCAGGCACGGACTGCGCGCCGACGCCGAGCTGGTGCACGACGACCTGGCGCGGCTGCGGGCCGGCGGAGCGCTGCACCGCTGAACGGCCGCAGTACACGGCACCCACACAGGGGCCTGTGGCATCGTCGAACGGCGTGGGCAGCCGGGCGTTCAGTCGGCGCCGGCTGCTGGTGGCGGTCGGTGCGGCCGGGCTCATCGGCGCCGCTGCGATCACCCTGCCCGCAGCGGCCCCGGACTTCGACCCCGACTTCGACCCGGACCTGCTGCGCCGCCGCATCATCGACACCGACCCGGCCTATGTCGGGCTCGTCGAGAGCCGCGGGCAGCTGGGGCTGCCGGAGATCCCCCGGCTGGAGTCGGTCACCGGGCTGCTCACCGGCCGCACCCGGATCCGGGCTCACGTGGCCGCCGGCGACCGCTGGCGGGTCGACGAGCTGACGTCGGTCGGCGAGCGCGACGTCTACCACCTCGGCGACACCGAATACATCTGGGACTTCGGGTCCGACCAGCTCACCCGCGTCGTGGGGCCGAGCGCGCTGCAGCTACCCCGACCGGCCGACCTGCTGCCGCCCACCCTGGCCCGGCGGTTTCTCCGGCTGGCCGGCGGTGACCCGGTGACGGCGCTGCCGGCCCGTCGGGTGGCCGGGCGGTCGGCCGTCGGGCTGCGGCTGAGCCCCGCCGATCCGGAGACCACCGTCGGGCGCGTCGACATCTGGGCCGACCCGGCGACCGCGCTGCCGTTGCTGGTGGAGGTGTCGGCGCGTACCGGCGGCCCGCTGCTGTTCAGCGAGCTCACCGACGTGCAGGACCGGGCACCCGATCCGGGCGATCTGATCCCCACCGTGCCGCCGGGGGCCGGCGCGATCACCGCGTCCGCCGACGACGTCGGCAGCGCGCTGCGGGTGCTGGACGCGCCGCCCGCGCCCGATCGGCTGGCCGGCCGGGATCGCAACACGGCGACCGGGACCGGGCTGCCCGGGGTCGGCCGCTACGGCGCGGGCCTGGCGGTGTTCGCGCTGATCCCGCTCAGCCGCGACGTCGCCGAGCAGGCCATCGCCGGCGCCACGGCCGCAGGTGGCTCGGCGGTCGAGGTGCCGACCGGGCGGGCCGCGCTGGTGACGACGCCGCTGCTGGCGGTCGGTGTCCGGGCGCGCGGTCGCGGCGGCTCGCTGCTGATCGGCACCGTCGCGCCCGCGGTGCTGCAGCAGGCGCTGCGCGAACTTCCCCGCCGGCGGCCGGCATGACGGCCGGCGCGCACGCCCGCGGCGGTGCCGACCCGACCGACGATGTGATCATCACCAGCGGCCTGACCAAACGCTTCGGCCGGGTGACCGCGGTCGATCAGGTCGACCTGCGGGTGCCGGCGGGCGCCCGGTTCGGGCTGCTCGGCCCCAACGGTTCGGGCAAGACCACGCTGGTGCGGATGCTGTTGGGGCTGGTTCACCCGACGGCCGGCACGGTGCAGCTGCTGGGCCGGCCGATGCCGCGGCACGCCGCCGAGGTGCTGCCCGCGGTCGGCGCGCTGGTGGAGAGCCCGGCCGCCTGGCCGCAGCTGTCCGGGCGGGCCAACCTGCGGCTGCTGGACGCGGCCGGACCGGGCGGCGGGCGCCGCGACCGGCGCCGGCGGGTCGAGGAGGCACTGGAGCAGGTCGGGCTGGCCGGCGTGGACCGGCGCCCGGTGCGGGCCTACTCGCTCGGCATGCGGCAACGGCTGGGGATCGCCGCCGCGCTGCTGCGCGAACCCGCGCTGCTGCTGCTCGACGAGCCGACCAACGGGCTCGACCCACGGGGCATCGGCGAGATGCGGACGTTGCTGACCGGCCTGAACGAGGCCGGCACCACGGTGGTGCTGTCGAGCCATCTGCTCGGTGAGGTGGAGGCGCTGTGCACCCGGATCGGCGTGATGGACGCCGGCCGGCTGGTGCTGACCGATGATCTCGACGCGCTGCACACCCCGACCGGGCGGATGCTGCTGCGCACCCCCGACCCGGCCGCCGCGGTGGCCCTGCTGGACGGGGCGGTGGTCCGACGTGACGGCGACACGCTGCTCGTCCGATCGCTGGACCCCGGTGGGCTCAACGCCCGGCTGGTCGAGGCCGGCGTCCGGGTCACCGAGCTGACCATCCAGCGGCGCAGCCTGGAACAGGTGGTGCTGGCGGCGACCGGGTCGGGCTCGGACCGGATCGACCACGCCGGCCCGTCCGACCGGGCCGGAACCCGATGATCCTCGTCGAGCTGCGGCTGCTGCTGCGCAGCCGCCGGGTGTGGCTGTGCTGGCTGTTGCTGTGTGGGCTGCCGGCGCTGGTCGCGACGCTGCTCGCGATCACCGACATCGTTCCGCCGCCCGGTCGAGGCGGCAACTTCCTGTCCGCGGTGGTGAGCAACGGGCAGCTGTTCCCGGCGGCGGCGCTGGCCCTGGTGCTGCCCGTGTTCCTGCCGATCACGGTGGCTATCGTGTCCGGCGACGCGATCGCCGGCGAGGCCAGCACCGGGACGTTGCGCTACCTGCTGGTACGACCGATCGGGCGGCTGCGGTTGCTGGTCGCGAAGCTGCTGTCGGTGACGGCGTTCGTGCTGCTCGCGGTGCTGCTGGTGGCCGTGACCGGCTACGTCGTCGGGGTGTCGCTCTTCGGCTTCGGTGCGGACGCCACGCTCGGCGGCTCCGGCGGCGTCACGTCGCTGTCCGGTGCGGTGCTGAGCCCCGCCGAGCTGGCCGGCCGCACGCTGCTGGGGGTCGGCTACATCGGGCTGTGCATGCTCACCCTCGGCGCGCTCGGCCTGTTCTTCTCCACGCTGACCGACTCGCCGTCGGCCGCCGCCCTCGGGGTGCTCGCCGTCGTCGTGACCAGCGCGGTGCTGCTCCCGCTCGAGGCGGCCGCGGCGATCCGCTTCTACCTGCCGACCACGCACTGGCTGGCCTGGGTCGACCTCTACCGGGTGCCGATCCTCTGGACCGACATCGCCGAGGGCGTGACCGTGCAGATCGGCTGGATCCTCGTCGCGTTCGGCGCCGCCTGGGCCAACTTCGCCACCAAGGACATCACCAGCTGATCAGGTCCCGGTCAGCGGGCGCCGGCGGCGCGCAGCAGCGTGCAGTCGCCACCGGCCGGCAACGGGTCGGAGGAGATCCCTTCGAGTACCAGACCGGTGGTGAGCGCGTCGGTCGGCAGCTGCCCGTGCGCGACCCGCGCTCCCGGGCACACGTCCTGGACCGCCACGTCGATCGCGCCGGCGAGCCGCGCGCTGCTCGGCGGCACGACGGTCTGGTCGTCGGCGGTCCAGATCGACAGCCACGGCAGCGCCCGCCCGACCCCGGCGCGGCTCAGCTCGGCGAGCTCCGCGCTGCCGGGGGCCAGCTGCTGGCAGCCCGGCGGGCAGGAGTCCGGGTTCTCGGCCGTGGTGATCGCCGCCAGCCGGGTGCCGGCCAGCGGGGCGCCGAGCGTGATCACCCGGCGGGCCTTGGCGGCGGCGCCGGGGTCGCGGGCGACCCAGAGGCCGACGACCACCCCGCCCGCCGAGTAGCCGATGACGTCCACCGAGGGCGCGCCGGCCGCGAGTGCCTCGTCCACGGCGTCGGACAGGACGCCGACCTGCGCCGACAGGTCCCCGGTCCCGTCGCCGACCAGCGTCAGCACGCGGGCGGGCCGGCCGGCCGCCTCGATCCGGTCGGCCAGCAGCTGCAGACCCTGGCGGGCGCCGCCGTAGCCCGGGACGAGCAGCACCGGGCCGAGCGCGTCCTGGGCCGGGCGCGAGGACGGATCCACCGACGGGGCCCGGTCGGCGAACACCCGCACGCCGACGAGCAGGGCTGCCACCGCCACGGCCGCCGCCAGCAACCCGATCAGCAACCGTCGTCGCGGGCTCATACCGATGACCCGGTCACGTCGAGCGGGTTGCCGGCCACCACGCCCAGGGTAGGCGGTGGATCAGGGGTCGGTGGGCGCCGGCGGGGTGCTCAGGATTACTCGTCCACGATCGCCGGGACCGGGACGTCGACCGACCGCACCAGCCACGGGCCGTCGGGGCCGAACACCGCGCGCGGCTCCGGGAAGGCCATCAGCGAGCCCACGTAGAGCCCCGCGGCGACCAGCATCGACAGCGGCAGGCCGATGTCGATGCCCCCGGCCAGCTCACCGAGCGGCCCGACGAACTGTTCGGGAATGTTGGTGAACAGCAGGCCCAGCACCGCCGCCACCAGCCAGGCCCCGAGGCGCGCCAGTTCCAGCCGTGGTCGAACCAGTACTGCCCGCCGCGCTGGCGCCGGTTGAACACCTGCAGCGCCTCCGGGTCGTACCAGGTCCGCCTCGTGACCAGCCCGAGGAGCATGACCATCATCCACGGCGCGGTGAACGTGATGATCAGCGACGCGAACGTGGACACGCTCTGCACGACATCGAACGCGAAGCGCCCGAGGAAGATCAGCCCGATGGACACGACGCCGATCAGCACCGTGGCCCGCACCCGGGACAGCCGCGGGAAGATGGAGGAGAAGTCGAGCCCGGTGCCGTAGAGCGAGGTGGTGCCGGTGGACATGCCGCCGATCACCGCGAGCAGCACCAGCGGCACGAAGTACCACGACGGCGACACCGCCAGCAGGCCACCGACGTAGTTGGGGGCGTCGGCGAAGAACTCCGGCGCCCTGGTGGCGATGATGCTGGCGGTGGCCAGCCCGAACACGAACGGCAGCAGCGTGGCCAGCTGCGCGAGGAACGTTGCGGCCATGCAGCGGATCTTCGGGGTGTCCGCCGGGATGTAGCGGGCCCAGTCGCCGAGGAAGGCGCCGAACGAGATCGGGTTGGACATCACGATCAGCGCGGAGCCGATGAACGCCGCCCAGAAGCCCGGGCTCGCGGTGCCCTCGGTGAAGGATCCGGCGTAGTCGACGTCGAAGGAGTCCGCGAAGGCCACCGCACCGAGCAGGAACAGCGCGCTCGCCGACAGCACGGCGATCTTGTTGACCAGCAGCATGAACCGGAAGCCGTAGATGCAGACCACCAGCACCAGCACCGCGAAGCCGCCGTAGGCGGCCACGAAGGCGAGCGTGGACTGCCCGCTGCCGAGCATCCGGTCGATGGCCCCGACCAGCGCGTCACCGGAGCTCCAGACCGAGATCGAGAAGAACGTGATCGCGGTCAGCAGCGACAGGAAGGAGCCGACGATCCGGCCGTGCGCGCCCAGGTGCGCCGAGGAGGACACCGCGTTGTTGGTGCCGTTGCGCGGGCCGAACAGCGACATCGGGGACAGCAGCAGCGCACCGACCAGCAGCCCGCACACGGTCGCGGTCAACCCCTGCAGGAACGAGAGCCCGAACAGGATGGGGAACGAGCCGAGGAACGCCGTGGCGAACGTGTTCGCGCCACCGAACACCAGCCGGAACAGGTCCAGCGGTCGGGCGTCGCGCTCGGCGTCCGGGATGCGGTCGATGCCGTGCTGCTCCACCGCGGTGATCGGCGGCGGTTCGACCGTCCCGATCGGGTCGGTGCTCGACGTCGCGGCATGGCGGGGCTCCTCGGTTCCGACAACTGATCATCGAATTGAACCGGCCCCGACCGCCGACAGCCATGGACACGGTGTTGAACCTTCCGGGAAGGGTTCGACACGGTGTCCACGCGCGGTCAGACCGGCGCGGCCGCCAGCACGGCGTGCACCACCCGGTCGGCGAGCAGCCGCCCGCGACGGGTGAGCACCGCTTGGGCACCGGTCAGCTCCAGCAGTCCGTCGTCGGCGGCCCGCTCGGCCGCGCTCCGCCCGGGGGCATCCAGCAGCTCCAGCGGCAGCCCGGACGCCAGCCGCAGCCGCAGCATCACCCGCTCGGTGTGCCGCTCGGCCGCGGTGAGCTGCTCGCTGCCGGCTTCCGGGGACTGCCCGGCGCCGAGCAGGGTTGCGTAGCGGGCCGGGTGCTTGACGTTCCACCAGCGCCTGCCCTCCAGATGCGAGTGCGCACCCGGGCCGAGGCCCCACCAGTCGCCGTCGAGCCAGTAGCCGAGGTTGTGCCGGCAGGCGGCGTCGCCCGGCGGTCCGGTGGCCGCCCAGTTGGACACCTCGTACCAGCTCATCCCGGCCGCGCTCAGCCGGTCGTCGATCAGCTCGTAGCGGCCGGCGGCGACGTCGTCGTCCGGGGCCGGCAGCTCACCGCGGGCTACCCGCCGAGCCAGCGCGGTGCCGTCCTCGACGATCAACGCGTACGCCGACACGTGATCCACACCGGCGGCCAGCACGGCGTCCAGCGAGGCCCGCAGATCGTCGTCGGTCTCGCCGGGGGTGGCGTAGATCAGGTCGAGGTTGACGTGCGCGATGCCGGCGGCGGCGGCCTCGCGCGCGGCGGCGACGGCGCGGCCGGGGGTGTGCCGGCGGTCCAGCACGGCCAGCACGTGCGGCGCCGCGGACTGCATGCCCAGCGACACCCGGGTGAAGCCGGCCTCGACCAGGCCGGCGAAGAACTCCGGCGAGGTCGACTCGGGGTTGGACTCGGTGGTCACCTCCGCGTCCGGGGCCAGCCCGAAGGTCGCACGGACCGCGTCGAGGACCTCGCCCAGCCGCTGCGCCCCGAGCAGCGAGGGAGTCCCGCCGCCGACGAACACGGTGTCCACCGCGCGCCGCCCGACCGTGGCGGCGGCCAGCTGCAGCTCCCGGCGAACGGCGTCGAGCCAACCCTCCGGCGACGCCCCGGACCCGACCAGCTCGGACGCGGTGTAGGTGTTGAAGTCGCAGTACCCGCAGCGCGCCGCGCAGAACGGCACGTGCACGTACACGCCGAACGGGGTGGGTGACACGGGTCCAGCGTAGGCACGGCCGCTCCGGCCGCTCGGCCGCACCGCCCAGCCGCCATGATCATCGTTTCGGTGCATCAGCGGCCGGATCTGGCCGGTATCGCACCGAAACGGTGATCATGAGACCCCTGGACCCGATCCCGCGCGCCATCGCGGCGCTGGTGGCTCCATCCGGGTCGGCGACCCCCGAGCCGGCGGCGTCGGTGTGAATCCGCTCCCAGCATGCGGACGCGGATGGCCCACAGACCGGACAGGTGGCACCCTGGACCCGTGACTGCGCCGAAGCCGGACTCCGCCCGCGGATCCGTGGCGTCGACGCTCGTCCCGGCCCGTGGATCCGCGGCCATCCTGCTTCGGCTGGTGGCGCGCCGGCACGTCGACCTGCATCGGGTGAGCAGCGCGCTCTGTCGGTAGCCTCCGCCGCTCACCCCATCGTCAGCAGGCTGCGCCACACACCGACCTCGCGCGGCCCGATCCGGAGGCCCCACCACAGTGCCGCCCACATCACCCACGGCCCGCAACGCCCCGGCCCAAGGGACACCAGCCAAGCGCAAGCGCGGCGAAGGCCAGTGGAAGCTCGGCTACCGCGAGCCGCTGAACCCCAACGAGCGGACCAAGAAGGACGACGACGGGCTGAACGTGCGGGCCCGCATCGAGAACGTCTACGCCAAGCGCGGGTTCGACTCCATCGACCCGGCCGACCTGCGCGGCCGGATGCGTTGGTGGGGGCTCTACACCCAGCGCCGGCCCGGGATCGACGGTGGCCGCACGGCGGCGCTGGAGCCCGAGGAGCTCGACGACCGCTACTTCATGCTCCGGGTGCGCATCGACGGCGGCGCGCTGAGCACCGCGCAGCTGCGGCTGCTCGGTGAGATCTC
The DNA here is from genome assembly GCA_963730945.1 of uncultured Actinomycetota bacterium. GTDB lineage: Bacteria > Actinomycetota > Actinomycetes > Mycobacteriales > Pseudonocardiaceae > Pseudonocardia. The sequence continues at coordinate 106,932 of CAVSTV010000015.1, read as the reverse complement.
CCGCCAGCACGCCCGCGACACCGCCGACGTCACCGACCGGCAGAACATCCAGTACCACTGGATCCAGATCGAGGACATGCCGGCGATCTGGCAGCAGCTGGAGTCCAACGGGCTGCTCACCACCGAGGCCTGCGGGGACACCCCGCGGGTGATCCTCGGCTCCCCGGTCGCCGGCGTCGCCGCCGACGAGAGGATCGACCCGAAGCCGGCCATCGACGCCATCCTCGACCGCTACATCGGCAGCAAGGAGTTCTCCAACCTGCCGCGCAAGTTCAAGACCGCGATCTCCTGGCAGCAGGACGTGGCGCACGAGGTGAACGACGTGTCGTTCATCGGCGTCGAGCACCCCGAGCACGGCCCGGGCTTCGACGTCTGGGTCGGCGGCGGGCTGTCCACCAACCCGAAGATCGCCCAGCGACTCGGCGCCTGGGTGCCACTGGACGAGGTGCCGGACGTGTGGGCCGGCATCATCGGCATCTTCCGCGACTACGGCTACCGCCGGCTGCGGCACCGGGCCCGGATCAAGTTCCTGGTCGCCGACTGGGGCGCGGCGGAGTTCCGCCGCGTGCTCGAGCAGGAGTACCTGCAGCGCGCGCTGATCGACGGCCCGGCGCCGGAGACCCCGGCCGTCCCGGTCGACCACGTCGGGGTGCACCGCCAGCGCGACGGGCGCAACTACGTCGGCGTCGCGCCGGCGTCCGGGCGGGTGTCCGGGTCCACGCTGGTGGCGCTGGCCGATGCCGCGGAGCGGGCCGGCTCGGCCCGGGTGCGGCTCACCCCGCAGCAGAAGGTCGTCGTGCTGGACGTGGCCGACGACCGGGTCGAATCGTTGATCACGGAGCTGGACGCGCTCGGGCTGCAGGCCCGGCCCTCGCCGTGGCGGCGGGCCACCATGGCCTGCACCGGCATCGAGTTCTGCAAGCTGGCCATCGTCGAGACCAAGGAGCGGGCGATCCGGCTGGTGGAGGAGCTGGAGAAGCGCCTCGTCGACGTGCATCCGGACGTGCCGATCTCCATTCACCTCAACGGCTGCCCCAACGCCTGCGCGCGCACCCAGGTGGCCGACATCGGGCTCAAGGGCCAGATCGTCACCGACGCCGAGGGCAACCAGGTCGAGGGTTTCCAGGTGCACCTGGGCGGCGGGCTCGGGCTGGACTCCGGGTTCGGGCGCAAGCTGCGCGGGCTGAAGGTGACCAGCGCCGAGCTGGGCGACTACGTGGAGCGGGTGGTGCGCCGTTACAGCGAACAGCGCACCGAGGGTGAGCGGTTCGCGCAGTGGGTCACGCGGGCGGCCGAGGACGACCTGAAGTGAGCGCCGGAAATGTCTGAGCGCGCGGTGCCGTTCTACTGCCCGTACTGCGGCGAGGAGGACCTGCGGCCCGCCGAGCAAGCCCACACCGCGTGGTACTGCCCGGACTGCCTGCGGACGTTCACCCTGTCGCTGGTGGGGATCGGCATACCGGAGGTGTCCAGATGACGGTGACCACGGACGGGCGGGAGATCGCCGAAGCCGGGGCGGCACTGCTCGGGCCCGATGCGACCGCACAGCAGCTGCTGGCCTGGACGGCGGAGACGTTCGGCGACCGGTTCATCGTCGCGTCGAACATGCAGGACGCGGTACTGGTCGAGCTGGCCGCCCGCGCCCGGCCCGGGGTGGACGTGCTGTTCCTGGACACCGGCTACCACTTCGCCGAGACGATCGGCACCCGCGACGCGGTCGAGACCGTGTACGACGTGCGCATCGTGAACGCCCGCCCGGAGCACACCGTCGCCGAGCAGGACTCGTTGCTGGGCAAGGACCTCTTCGGCCGCGACCCCAACCGGTGCTGCGCGCTGCGCAAGGTGGTACCGCTGCAGAACACGCTGGCCGGCTATTCGGCGTGGGTCACCGGGGTGCGCCGGGTGGAGGCCCCGACCAGGGCGAACACCCCCCTGATCACCTACGACGACAAGTTCGGGCTGGTGAAGGTCAACCCGCTCGCCGCCTGGAGCGACGAGGACATGGACGCCTACATCGCCGAGCACAACATCCTGGTCAACCCGCTGGTCGCCGAGGGCTACCCGAGCATCGGCTGCGCCCCCTGCACGCTCAAGCCGGCCCCCGGCGCCGACAAGCGCAGCGGCCGCTGGTCCGGCACCGCGAAGATCGAATGCGGGCTGCACGGATGACCGGGGTGGGGTCGTGAGGGCGCCGGTGTTCGATGCCCTCGATGCGCTGGAGTCGGAGTCGATCCACATCTTCCGGGAGGTGGCCGGCGAGTTCGACCGGCCGGTGATCCTGTTCTCCGGGGGCAAGGACTCGACGCTGCTGGTGCACCTGGCGGTCAAGGCGTTCGCGCCGGCCGCGGTGCCCTTCCCGCTGCTGCACGTGGACACCGGGCACAACTACCCGGAGGTGATCGACTTCCGGGATCGGTTGGTGCAGCGGCTCGGGCTGCGGTTGGAGGTGGCGCACGTCCAGGAGTGGATCGACGACGGGCGGCTGCTGGAGCGGCCCGACGGCACCCGCAACCCGCTGCAGACCATGCCGCTGCTGGACACGATCAACGCGCACCGCTTCGACGCCGTGTTCGGCGGCGGCCGCCGCGACGAGGAGCGGGCGCGGGCCAAGGAGCGCATCATCTCGCTGCGCGACGCGTTCGGCCGCTGGGACCCGCGAACCCAACGGCCGGAGCTGTGGAACCTCTACAACGGGCGGCACGCGCCGGGTGAGCACGTGCGGGTGTTCCCGATCTCCAACTGGACCGAGCTCGACGTCTGGCGCTACATCAAGCGGGAGAACATCGAGCTGCCCTCGATCTACTACTCGCACCGGCGCGAGGTGTTCCGCCGGGACGGGATGTGGCTGGCCGAGGGGCCGTGGGGCGGTCCGCGCGGCGCCGAGACCATGGAACCGATGACGGTGCGTTACCGGACGGTCGGCGACGGGTCGTGCACCGGCGCCGTCGAGTCGTCGGCCGCGACGGTCGACGAGATCATCGCCGAGGTGACGGCGTCGCGGCTCACCGAACGCGGCGCCACCCGCGCCGACGACCGGCTGAGCGAGGCCGCCATGGAAGACCGGAAGCGCGAGGGCTACTTCTGAGATGACCGAGCACGTCAAGGATCTGCTGCGCTTCGCCACCGCCGGTAGTGTGGACGACGGAAAGTCCACTCTGGTCGGACGACTTCTGTACGACACGAAGTCGGTGCTGGCCGACCAGATCGAGGCCGTCCACCGTGCATCGGTCGACAAGGGACTGTCCACGCCGGACCTTTCGCTGCTGGTCGACGGGCTGCGCGCGGAGCGCGAGCAGGGCATCACCATCGACGTCGCCTACCGGTACTTCGCCACCCCGACCCGCGAGTTCGTGCTCGCCGACACCCCGGGCCACGTGCAGTACACCCGCAACACGGTGACCGGCGCTTCCACCGCGGAGCTCGCGGTGCTGCTGGTCGACGCCCGCAACGGCATCGTCGAGCAGACCCGCCGGCACGCCGCGGTGCTCGCGCTGCTGCGGGTGCCGCGGCTGGTGCTGGCCATCAACAAGATCGATCTCGTCGACTACGACGAGGCGGTGCTGACCGCGATCGGCAAGGACTTCACCGGGTTGACCCGCTCCCTGGGCTTCGCCGACGATGCCGTGGTCACCATCCCGGTGTCGGCGCTGGTCGGGGACAACGTCGTCGAGCGCTCCGAGCGCACCCCGTGGTACGACGGCCCGACGCTGCTGCGGCACCTGGAGGCGGTGCCGGTGACCCCGCCGGACATGGCCGCCCCGTTCCGGTTGCCGGTGCAGTACGTGATCCGGCCGCGTACCGAGCAGCTACCCGACTACCGCGGCTACGCCGGCCAGGTGGCCGCGGGCAGCGTGGCCACCGGTGACGAAGTGGTGGTGCTGCCCGGCGGCGCCCGCACCACGGTCACCTCGGTGCGCACCGCCGACGGGCCGCTGGACCGCGCCGGAGCCGGGCACAGCATCACGGTGCTGCTCGCCGACGACATCGACATCTCCCGCGGCGACGTGCTGGCCTCGGCCGACGCCGCCCCGCGGGTGACCACCGAGCTGGACGCGACGCTGTGCTGGCTGGCCGCCACCCCGCTGCGGCCCGGGGCCCGGCTGCTGCTCAAGCACGGCACCCGGACCACGCAGGTGATCGTCGGGGCGTTGGGCGAGCTGCTGGACACCGAGGCGGTGAACTGGGTCGATCCGCCCACGCAGCTGAGCATCAACGACATCGCCCGGGTCACGCTGCGCACCGCCGACCCGCTGCCCGTCGACGACTACGCCGACGTGCGCACCACCGGCAGCTTCCTGCTCATCGACCCGCCGACCGGCAACACGCTGGCCGCCGGGCTGATCGGCACCCCGCTCGCCCTGGCCTGAGGTTCGTCAGGGTGCGGGCAGGTCGAGCCGGGTCGGGATGCCGGCCCGGACCGTCCCGCCGTTCGGGCCGGCCGCCAGCTCGAGCACGCCGCCGATCTGCTCGATCCGCTCGCGCATCGACCTCAGCCCCACCCCCGGCGTCCACGGAGCGATATCGGCCGCGTCCGCGGGGCCGCCGGCTCCGGTGATGGTGAGGGTCATCTGCCCGGGTTCGTCGAGCGCGAGCCGGACCAGCGCGCGGTCGACGCCGGCGTGCCGGGCCAGGTTCGTGACCGCCTCCACCACCACCCGGTAGGCGACCACCTCGGCCGCGGCCGGCAGCTCCGGCAGCTCGGTCGCCCCGGTGAACGTCACCGGCATGGCCCGGCCGTCGGCGGCCCGCAGCCGGGCCAGCCGCTGGGCCAGCGCGCCGAGCAGGCCGAGCTCGTCCAGCGCGCGCGGCCGCAGGCCGTACACGATCCGCCGGATCTCCGCGATGGCCTCGGCGGCGTCCGCCCGCAGCGCCACCAGCTCGGCCGCGGCCGCGTCGCTCCCGGGTGGCAGCAGGTTGCGGGCCGCGTCGGCGCTGTAGGCGATGCCGGTCAGCGTCGGCCCGAGCCCGTCATGCAGGTCGCGGCGCATCCGGCGGCGCTCGTCCTCCAGCGCCGCGACCACCCGACCCCGGGACTCCTGCAGCTGCTCCCCCAGCCGGGCCGCCCGCAGCGCCTGGGCCAGCGGCCCGGCGACCAGGCCGAGCACCGCCTCGGTGGCGGGCGGCAGCCGCAGCTGCTGCGGGGGCAGCCCGACGGCCAGCTCGCCGACGGTCTCGCTGCCGACCCGCAACGGCGTCACCGCCGCCGACGCCGGGTCCAGCTCGCCCGACCCGGCCAGCACCGCGCCGTCTCGGCGCAGCGCGGCCGCGGGCACGCCGAGCGCCACCCGCAACGTGTCCAGCCACTCCTGCGGGGTCGAGCCCGCGCTGAGCTGGCCACCGAGTCGGGTGAGGGTGTCCACCGGGTCCGGGCGGCCGCCGAACAGCACCTCGTCGACGAAGCCGCGCACGCGCACCAGCACCGGGTGGAACCCGGCGGCCATCCCGGCGACCAGCAACGCGAGCACGCCGGTCCGCGGCGCGGCACCCAGCAACGCGGCGCCGGCCTGCACGCCGGCGAAGACGGACACCACCAGCGTCACCATGACCGAGCCGACCACCACCGTGCTGATCACCGCGCGGACGTCGACCACGTCCGGCGCGATCGAGGCGATGCCGGCGCAGAGCGGCGACAGCAGCGACAGCACCGCCACGACCAGCGCCGCGGGCACCGTGCTGATGGCCAGACCCTCGGTGGCGAACGCGAACAGCAGCACCGCCAGCACGCTGGAGCTGACCCCGAGCGCGAGCCAGAGCAGCCGGCGGCGGCGCCGGCCGGCGGTGCGGTCGAACAGCACCCAGCCGGTGGCGAGCAGCGCCGTGAGGAATCCGCAGCCGGCCACGATCTGCGCGGGCTCGTTCCCGACCACGAGCGTCACCGCCAGCGCCGCCCCGCAGCCCAGCACGACCAGCTCGGCCGCCCGGACCGCGCCGGTGACCGGTCCGGGAACGACGATGCGCAGCAACCCCCAGGGCACGAGCAGCCCGAGCGCGCCGGCCACCACGGCGAGACCGGTGCGGGGGTACCCGGCGGCCAGCAGCGGCGGTACCAGCAGCAACGCCACCGCGGTGCCCAGGTGGCAGCGGCCCACCCGCGGGTCCGAGCGGCGCAGCAGCAGCACCGCGAGCACCGCGTAGCCGATCCCGACGAGCGCGGCCCAGATGGCCGGCCCACCGCCCGCGGGGACGAACGCGAGCGCGGCCAGCGCCGCCGCGACGAGCAGCAACCGGGCCAGGCCGGCACCGATCCCGGAGGCACCGGTCCCGGACGTGCCGGTCCCGGAGGCACCGGTCCCGGAGGCGCCGGCCGGCAGGGCGTCCGCGCTGGTCATCCGCCGAATCCGGGGGGAACCGCGGCACCGTCCGGATCGCGGCCGAGGCCGCCGTCGCGGGCCCGCGCCACGGCCTCGGCCCGGCTGGCCACCCGCAACTTGGCGAAGATCGCGGAGATGTGGTTGCCCACCGTCTTCGCGCTGAGCTGCAGCCGCGCGGCGATGGTCGCGTTGTTGTGGCCCTGCGCCATCAGGTCCAGGACCTGCCGCTCCCGCGGGGTCAGTTCCGGGAACGCGGGCTCCTGAGCCGGCGGGTCGGTGAGATAGCCCAGCAACCGGTTCGCCACCCCGGGCCCGATCACCACCTGACCGGCCACCACCGACCGGATGGCGGCCATGATCTCGTCCTGACCGGCGCCCTTGAGCAGGTAGCCGCGGGCGCCGGCGCGCATCGCGGCGAACACCGTCTCGTCGTCCTCGAACATGGTCAGCACCAGGACCGCCGTGTCCGGTACGGCGGCGGCCAGCCGCCGGGTGGCCTCGACGCCGTCGATCGAGGGCATCTGCAGGTCCATCACCACCACATCCGGGCGGCTCAGCTGCGCCTCCCGCACGGCGGCGGCCCCGTCGGCCGCCTCCCCCACGACCTGCACGCCGTCCAGGGAGGCCAGCAGCGCGCCCATCCCGCGCCGGACCACCGGGTGGTCGTCGGCGATCAGCACGCGGATCGGCGCCGGCTCCGGTTGCATGCGTCGATGATGGCGGGTCGGGGTCCCACTTCCCAGGGACCGCACTCCCGGGTGATCCGGGCAACCTCCCGGGCGGGTGGGGGCGCGGACCGATGTGGCAGGGCGGCCGGGTGGTCATGCTCGTTCCGGACGCGGTGGCCGCCCGGCCGCCCGCTGAGCGATGGAGACACCCATGAGCACCACCCCCGACACCGCCGGCGCAGCGACCCGGCTGACCGTGCGGAACAAGGTCGGCCTCGCGCTGGCCGCCCTGCTCGGCCTGGCCGACGTGATCAGCATGTTCGTGATCGACACGAGCGCTTCCGGCCAGCCCGGTCCGCCGGCCGAGATCATGATCGTCAGCGGGGTGCTCGGCGTGATCACGCTGATCGCGGTGGCCGTGACCGTTCGCACGGCCAGCCGGCTCGGGGCCCGGATCACCTGCGGCAGCCGCATCCTGTCGATGCTCACGGCGCTGCCGGCGTTCTTCGTGCCCGACGTCCCGGCCGAGTTCGTGGTGATGGCCACGATCGGCGTCCTGCTCACGCTGCTGAGCGTGTGGCTGGTGCTGGCCCGCCGTCACGTCTCGAACACGGACTAGAACAGGGTGAGCTGGTTGCACACCGGGAGCGCCGGGAGCCGCCTTCGCGGCGGTCGCGGAGCCCAACCGACCTCCAGCGGGGTACGCGGCGGCGGTGGCGCGGACTCGTCGTGGGCGAGCACGCGCAGGGCCGTGGCCGTCGTCCACGGCAGGTCAAGGGCGGCGAGCGTGCTGCGCACGGCCTCGACCGGAAGCGGCAGGTGCCCGGCCCCGAGGTCGAGCGCGACATCGCAGCGCATGGCCATGACCTGCCGGTTCAGCTCCCACGCCGCGCGGGCATCGGGCGCGGCGAGGCGGGCCGCGGCCGCCGGGCCGATCGCGGCGGCCACCCGGGTGCCGCCGTGGTGGTCAAGGTCGTGCCACACGGCCTCGACGCCGCCCAGCGCGGCGAGCAGCCGGGCCGCGGTCCGCGGGCCGAACCCGCGCACGCCGGGCAGGTTGTCCGACGGGTCCCCGCGCAGCGCCGCGAAGTCCGGGTACTGCTGGGCGGTCACCCCGAGCAGCGTGACCAGCCGGTCCGGGGTGAGCAGCGGCGAGGCCTCGACCCCGCCGTCGATGATGCGCAGCACCCGGGTGTGCTCGTCGATCAGGCCGAAGGCGTCGCGGTCGGAGGTCATCACCACGGTGTGCTCGCCCACCGCGACCGCCTGCCGGGCCACCGACGCCAGCACGTCGTCGGCCTCCCACCCGTCCGGCACGACCACGGCGACGCCGAGCGCCCGCAGCACGTCCGCCGCCGCGGTCAGCTGGTCCACGAGGGTGGTGAGCTTCGGCCCGCGCTGCGCCTTGTACTGCGGCCACCGCTCCCGGCGCACGCTGGCGTCGGGATCGTCGAAGCCGACGACGACGGCGTCCGGCGCGACGCGGTCCACGGCCGCCACCAGCTGGGACAGCAATCCGCGCACCGCCCACATCGGGCGCCCGTCGGCCGAGCGGAAGCCGGTGCGGCTCTGGGAGTGGAAGCAGCGGTGCACGATCGAGTTGCCGTCGACGGCGAGGACGACACGCGGCGCGGGCACCCCCCGACTGTGCCGTATCCGAGCCCGGCCTGGCACGCCGGTGCCGGTAAACCCCGGGCCATCAGCGGCACGCGGCACCGGGACGGATCGGCGGTCGGACCCGGGACGAATCGGCAGTCGAGCGGCCACCACCCGTCGCCGTTGTCCACGAGCTGCGTTCCGTACTTCTGCGGCGACTGCGGCGTGACCGTCGCTGACGACCGATGAGAAGCCGGTCACAGAACCGCGGTGCCCGGACCGCCAGAACGCGCTGAACTGGGCGGTACAGACGTACGGACATTTCGCGCGCATCCCGACGGTCGGACACCGTGTTGTCGTCGACCGATCCGGCGGCGCACGATGATGGGGTGACCGGACGGCTGTTCACCGACCTGGAGCGGTTCTGGCCGTCCCGGCGTGGTCACGCGTTCGACGAGTTCTGTCGCTGATCCGGCACCGCCCGGGGCTGCGCCGCGACGCGCGCCGACCCACCGCAGTGCCGCTGCCCGCCGGGCCCGTTCCCGCCCCGGCACGCCACCACCCAGACAGGACCGTCCCATGCGCCGGCTACGCGCCTCCGCCCTGATCCTCGCCACCGTCACCGTGCTCGCCGCGACCGGCTGCTCGCGCGCCGAGCGCGCCCCCGAGGCGCCGGCCGCACCCGCCGGTGGGGGCACCGCCGCCGAGCTGCGGCTGGGCTACTTCCCGAACGTCACGCACGCCCCGGCGATCATCGGCGTCGAGCAGGGGTTGTTCAGCGCCGAGCTGGGCAGCACCACGCTCACGCCGCAGACCTTCAACGCCGGCGGCGACGCGGTGAACGCGCTGCTCGGCGGCTCGCTGGACGCCACCTACATCGGCTCCGGCCCGTCCATCAACGCCTTCGCCAAGTCCGACGGTGCGGCCGTCCGGCTGATCGCCGGCGCCACCGCGGGCGGCGCCCAGCTGGTGGTGAAGCCCGAGATCACCAGCCCGGAGGGGCTGCGCGGCAAGACCATCGCCACCCCGCAGCTGGGCAATACCCAGGACATCGCGCTCAAGAAGTGGCTGACCGAGAACGGGCTCACCGCGGGCGACGGACCGCAGGACGTCAAGATCGCCAACCTGGAGAACCCGCGCACCCTGGACGCCTTCCGCGAGGGCAGCGTGGACGGCGGCTGGCTGCCCGAGCCGTGGAGCTCGCGGCTGGTGCTCGACGCCGGGGCCAGCGTGCTGCTGGACGAGGCCACGCTGTGGCCGAACGGGAAGTTCCCGACCACGGTGCTGGTGGTCCGCACCGAGTTCCTGCAGCAGTACCCGGACACGGTGCGGGCCTTGCTGCGCGGGCACCTGAAGGCGATCGCCACGGCCACCGACGACCCGGCGCAGGCCAAGGCCGTGGTGAACGCCGGGCTGCAGAAGCTGACCGGGAAGGCGCTGCCCGAGCCGGTGATCGACCGGGCGTTCACCGAGATCGCGCTCGATCCGGACCCGCTGGCCGCGACGTTCCCGCAGCTCGCCGAGGACAGCGTGACCGCGGGCGTCACGGACAAGGTCACCGACCTCGCCGGTTTCGTCGATGTCGGCCCGCTCAACGCCGAGCTCACCGCGGCCGGCAAGCCGGCCGTGGACGCGGCGGGACTGGACAAGCCGGGAGGCAACTCGTGACCGCAGTTCTGGATCATGGGGTTGAGCTCGATCAGCGCAGCGCCGTCGAGCTGGACGGCGTCGGCAAGGTCTTCGGCCGTGGCGCCGAGGCGGTCACCGCACTGACCGGCGTCGACCTGCGGGTGCGGCCGGGTGAGTTCGTGGTGCTGCTCGGCGCCTCCGGCTGCGGCAAGACCACCCTGCTCAACCTGGTCGCCGGGCTGGACCAGCCCACCGCGGGCACCGTCACCGTGCCCGGCGGCCGTCCCGCGGTGATGTTCCAGGAGCCGGCGCTGCTGCCGTGGCTGGACGCGGGTCGCAACGTCGAGCTGCCGCTGCGGCTGGCCGGGGTCGGCCGGGCCGCGCGCCGGGCCCGCGCCGCGGAGCTGCTGGAGCTGGTCCGCCTCGGCGGGCAGGCCCGCAAGCGGCCGCACGAGCTGTCCGGCGGGATGCGCCAGCGGGTTGCGCTGGCCCGGGCCCTGGCCGCGACCAATGACGAGACCGGCACCGGTGACGGCGGCGGGTTGTTGCTGATGGACGAGCCGTTCGCGGCGCTGGACGCGATCACCCGCGATTTCCTGCAGGGTGAGCTGCGCCGGATCTGGGCGGCCACCGGCACCGCGGTGCTGTTCGTGACCCACGACGTGCGGGAGGCGGTGCGGCTCGGGCAGCGGGTGGTGCTGCTGTCGTCGCGGCCCGGCACCGTGGTGCGCGAGTGGCACCTGGGCGGCGTCGAGGACCGCGGGCCGCTGACCGACGAGATCACCGGTCGGCTGCGGGAAGTGATCTCGACCCATGCCCGCTCCTGAGCTGGTCACCACCCGGGAGACCGACGCCGCCGCGGTCGGCGCCGGCCTCGACGCCCTGGACACCCCGACCGAGCAGCGCACGCCGCTGCTGCGCCGGGTGCTGGCCACCGGGCTGCCGCCGCTGATCGCGCTCGCGCTGTTCATCGGGGTGTGGCAGGCGCTGTGGGCGTCGGCGATCTATCCCGAGTACCAGCTGCCGGCCCCGCTGGCGGTCTGGGACGAGTTCCTGAGCACGGTGGCCGACGGCAGCATCTGGTCGATCACCTGGACCTCGGTGCACCGCGCGCTGATCGGTTTCCTCGCCTCGGTGGTGATCGCGACCCCGCTGGGCCTGCTGGTGGCCAAGGTCGCGGTGGTGCGGGCCGCGGTGGGGCCGCTGCTGGCCGGCATGCAGAGCCTGCCCTCGGTCGCGTGGGTGCCGGCGGCGGTGCTCTGGTTCGGGCTGACCGACGCCACCATCTACTTCGTGGTGCTGCTCGGCGCGATCCCGTCTATCGCCAACGGGTTGATCGCCGGCATCGACCAGGTGCCGCCCATCCTGCCGCGGGTCGGGCAGGTGATGGGTGCCGGCCGGATCGACGCCGCGCGGCTGATCCTGCTGCCGGCCGCGCTGCCCGGCTACATCGCCGGCACCAAGCAGGGCTGGGCCTTCTCCTGGCGCTCGCTGATGGCCGCGGAGATCATCGCGACTTCGCCGCAGCTCGGCATCGGCCTGGGCGCCTACCTCAAGCAGGGCAGCGACTTCAACTCGATGCCCGGCGTGATCGCCGCGATCTTCCTGATCCTGCTGGTCGGGGTGGGTATCGAGCTGCTGGTGTTCCGGCCGCTGGAGCGGCGGGTGCTGCGCGCCCGGGGGTTGGCGCTCGCGTGACCCGCCGCCGGCACGTCGACCACTGCCGCGTGACCGCCAGCAGCTGTCGGCGCTGATCTCTCCCCTGCCCGGAGGCGCGTGGTGCGCCGGGCTCCGAGATCGACCCGTGGGGTTCAACCATGACCGTTTCCGACAGCTCCGGCGACCCCGAGGTGCGGCGCACCCGCCGCCGGATCGCCCTGAACGAGGACTGGGCCGCAACGATCGTCGGGCTGCTGCTGCTCGCGCTGGTGCTCGCCGGCGTACTGCCCGGATGATTGGTGCCGTAGATGAGCACCACGACCGGACAGGACAGCGGCACCCGCATCGCGGGCTGGGCCCTCGGCGGTGTCGCCGTCGTGCTCGCACTGGGTGGCCTCGTCCGCTTCCTGGAACAGACCGTCCCGGCCGCCGCCAACCGAACCCCGTTCGGCGGTCTCGCCGCGGCGATCGAGTACCCGGTGTACGCGATCGCGCTGGGCCTGCTCGGCAACGTCGCGCTCACCCAGCTCGGCGTGCGGGACCGGCTGGCCGGCGGCTTCCGCACCGAGTTCTTCATCAAGACCGGGCTGGTGCTGCTCGGAGCTTCGATCAACTTGGCGGTGATCGCGAGCGCTGCCGGGCCGGCGATCCTGCAGGCCCTGGTGCTGATCACCGTCGTGTTCGGCTTCACCTGGTGGCTGGGCGGGCGGCTCGGGCTCGACGACAAGCTGCGCGCGCTGCTGGCCTCGGCGGTGTCGATCTGCGGGGTGAGCGCGGCCATCGCCGCGGCCGGCGCGGTGCAGGCCAAGAAGGAGCAGCTGGCCTACACCGCGAGCATGGTCATCCTGTTCGCGCTGCCGTCGATATTCCTGCTGCCCGCCGCGGTGGACCTGCTGGGCCTCGACCAGGCCGTGGCCGGGGCCTGGGTCGGCGGCAACATCGACACCACGGCGCGGTCAGCGCGGCCGGGGCGATCGTCGGCGAGCAGGCGCTGCAGATCGCCACCATCGTCAAGACCACTCAGAACGCGCTGCTCGGCGTGGTCGCGGTCGCGCTGACCGCGTACTTCGCGTTCGCCGTGGAGCGACGCTCGGAGTCGGTGCGGCCGCGGGCCCGCGAGCTGTGGGAGCGGTTCCCCAAGTTCGTGCTCGGCTTCCTGGCCGCGTCGGCCATCGCGACGCTCTTCATCGGCGCCGTGGGGTCGGCGGCGGCGAAACCGCTGATCACCACCGTGAACGACCTGCGCACGCTGTTCCTGATCCTGGCGTTCGTCTCGATCGGGCTGGAGTTCCGGGTGGCGCCGCTGCGCGAGGCGGGCTGGCGCCCGGTCGGGGTGTTCGCCGGCGCGACCGCGGTCAACCTGATCGTCGGGTTGGGGCTCGCCGTGCTGCTGTTCTCCGGGTTCTCCGCGACGTAGGCGGCCGATGTGCTCACCAGACGGCGCTACCTGGATCTGTGCCACCACGCCGGTGCCCGGTGTCGGGGCGGGACGTCGCCGCCCGTTCCGCCGAGATTCCCAGGAGACCACCATGCCCGACACCGCCCGCGACGAGACCCGCCGCGGCATCGCCGACCGGTTGCTGACCTCACTCGACGAGCTGGTCCGCCGGCACCGCGCGCTCGCCCTGCGCGACCTCGACAGCGAGGGGGTGCACGTCGAGCTGCACGCCGAGCTGATCGCCGCCGAGGTGGCGCACCAGCTGGCGATGGCCCGCAGCGCCCTGCACCGGCACCGGTCGCTGCGCTGATCACAAGCAACCGCGGTGGGCGATTCGGCCGCTCCCGGGTTGCCGCGGACTTCTAGATTGTGTTCCGCCCGGATGACCGTTTCACTATGTGCACTCGAGCACCGGTGGAGGAGCCATGGCGGCGGACAGGCCAGCGAAGTCGGATGGCGAGAGCGGCGGGGTGTCGGTCGCCGACACCTTCCCGACCCGATACCTCCCCCGGCCGCAGATCAAGGAGATGCCGGAGGCGCCGCGCAGCTACCTGCGGCTGATCGGGCCCGGCATCATCGCGGCCGGGGTCGGGCTGGCGTCGGGTGAGTTCATCCTCTACCCCTACATCGCCTCCCAGGTCGGGCTGGTGTTCGTGTGGGCCGCGCTGGTCGGGCTGGCCACCCAGTTCGTGCTGAACATGGAGATCGAGCGGTACACGCTGGCCACCGGCGAGACCGCGCTGACCGGGTTCAGCCGGTTCTGGCGGCACTGGGGGCTCGTCTTCGCGATCCTGACCTACTTCGCCAACCTGTGGCCGGGTTGGGTCACCAGTTCGGCCACGCTGGTGACCTACCTGTTCGGCGGCGAGGCGCGCTACATCGCCATCGGCATGCTGCTGGTCATCGGGCTGATCCTGACCCTGGCGCCGGTGGTCTACGTGGCCCTGGAGCAGGCCCAGATGCTCAAGGTCGCGGCGGTGATCCTGCTGTTCGTGGTGTCCGCGATCTTCGCGATCGGGGCGCAGGCCTGGAGCGCGCTGCCGCAGGTGGTCACCGGGGCCCGGATCCCGGCCGCGGAGCTCGGGATCGCCGTGCTGCTCGGCGCGCTGGCCTTCGCCGGCGCCGGCGGCGGGCAGAACCTGGTGCAGGCCAACTGGATCCGGGACAAGGGCTTCGGGATGGGCAGCTACGTGCCGCGCCTGGTCTCCCCCATCACCGGCGAACCCGAGGCCGCGCCGAGCACCGGGTACGTGTTCGACCCGACCCCGGAGAACATGGGCCGCTGGCGCGGCTGGTGGCGCTTCGCCAACATCGAGCAGCTGACGACGTTCGTGCTGATCACGTTCGTCACCATCCTGTTCACCTCGCTGCTGGCCTACTCGACGGTGTTCGAGCGGGAGGGCCTGGCCAACGGCATCGCCTTCATCAAGACCGAGGGCGAGGTGCTGGCCGAGCGGGTCGGGCCGTGGTTCCAGTACTTCTTCTGGTTCATCGGCGCCTTCTCGCTGTTCGCCGCGGCGCTGGGCATCGTGGACTACACCAGCCGGCTCGCGGCCGACGTGATCAAGACCTCTTACCGGCGCGACGCCAACGAGAGCAAGATCTACGCCCGGCTGGTCTGGGGCCTGGTCGCCATCGGCATCGTGGTGCTGCTGATCGGCTTCAGCCAGCCCATCGTGCTGCTGGTGATCTCCGCGGTCGTCGGCGGCTTCATGATGTTCATCTACTCCGGGCTGCTGATCCTGATCAACCGCAAGATCCTGCCGACGCCGATCCGGGTCCGGGGGTGGCGGCTGGCCGGGTTGATCTGGTCGATCCTGCTGTTCGGGACGCTGTCCGTGCTGACCTTCTCCGACCAGATCGGCAAGCTGTTCGGCAGCTGACGCCCCCGCGTGTCGACGGTCCCCGCTGTCGACAGCCCCGCTACCGACGGCCCCGCGGTCGACGGCACTGCTCAGGCGGCCGACGCGGCGGCGGCGTCGGCCGGCAGGCTGCGCAGCACGGCCCGGGCGATCGCGTCGTTGTAGCGCAGGCTCTGCGCGTTCATGCCGGGCCGGGTGAACGCGCCGGCCACCTTGACCGTGGTGTGCGGGCCGACGGCGAACCGCCGCGGGTGCACGTTCCCGGACGCGTCGATCACCGCGCCGTCCTCGGGGCGCACCCGGATCAGGCCGGTGTTGCGCAGTAGCGTGCCGTCGTCGTCGACCAGCACCTCCTCGGCCACCGCGCCGTCGGCCAGCAGCCCGGCCAGCAACGTGTCGACGCTGCGCGCGGCGCTCGGGTCCGGCAGCCGGGCATCGACCAGCACCCGCGCGGTCACCGGCGGCGCGCCGGCCAGCGTCGCGCTGCCGGCCCGGAAGCGGCCGTCGGCCACGTCGACCCACATGCCGGCGCCGAGGAACTCGATGAAGCCGGCCCGGGACAGCGCCAGCAGCTCGCGCACCCGGAAGCCCGGCGGGCCGCTCGCAACCGCGTTGAAGAAGCTCTGCCACCAGGGCAGGTCGAGCGCGCGGGAGCGCGCCGACAGCACCCCCGAGCCGGCCAGCCGGGTGGACTCGCCGAAGACCGACAGCATCGCGACGAACGCGCCAAGGTGCGGGGTGTGCCGGTCGTCGACGTGCTGGCGCAGGTCCTCGGCGATGCGCGCGCGGACCAGCGGTTGCAGGGCGTCCAGGCCGGCGGCCGTCAGGCCGTCGAGCGGGCGGTCGAGCGCGGCGAAGTCGATGTGGTCCAACGGATCGGGCACGACGTCGGCCAGCAGCGCCTCCATCTCCGGCGAACCCCAGCTCAGCGCGGCGTACCGGTCGAGGAACTGCGCCCAGGGCAGGCGGACCCGGTCGGGATGCCCGCCGAACAGCTCGTGGTACCAGCCGTAGGCGATCTCCTTGGCCATCGACGGCCAGGCCTGCGCCCGCAGCTCGACCGGCTCGGTGGAGGCGATCAGCGGGTCCACGACGTCAGGCCCGAAGAAGCGGGGCAGCGGCGGCCGCCCGGCGCGCAGCCCGTAGTGGGTCTTGCAGTGGTAGGGCGCACCGCGTGGCGAGCCGACGACCAGCCGCGGCTCGGCACCCGATGCGACATAGCGCAGATCGCCGTCCCGTTCCGCGCGGCCGGGCTCGAAACGCCCGCCGCGGCCCTCGAACAGCAGCACCATCAGGTCGATGAACGCCAGCCCCATCCCGCGGGCGATCACGGTCTCCCCCGCGGCGATCACCGAGAGATCGGAGTCGGTGGTCTGCTCGGGCGGCAGGTAGCGCAGCCCCAGCTCGGCCGCACGGGCGGCCAGCGCGCGTTCGTCGGGGGTCGGGGTGGCGTCGAGGTGCCCCGAGGCCAGCACCACGATGTGCACCCGCAACGCCGGCGCGCCCTCGAGGAACACCAGCTGGGAGTCGCCGTCGTCGACCAGCCGGGTCGCACGGGTGCGGTGGATGCGCACCCGCACGCCGTCGGGCAGCCCGGCGATCACGTCCCGCAGCACCTCCGCCAGGTAGGCGCTCTGCAGGCGCCTGCTGGGGAACGTCGCGGCGGTGGTGGCGCGCAGCTCGGCGGCGAGCTCCGGGCCCAGCACGTCGGGGTCGCCGAAGTCGCGCAGTTGCTGGGCCCAGTCCCAGAACGAGGGTCCCCGCCGGATCGGGCCCTCGCAGAGCACCGACTCGTCGGTGTACATGGTGACGTCGGCGGCCATCGAGTTCATCGCCAGCAGCGGCGACTGCTCGTGGCGCCAGATCCGGCCCGCACCCGCCGGGTAGGGGTCGATGAGGTGCACGTCCAGGCCCTGCGGGTGCAGCTGCGGGGCGCTGGCCCCGAGGCGCTCCAGGATGCCGGCACCGCGCGGCCCCGCTCCGACGATCGCGATAGTGGATCTCATGGCGTGGATCTCATGGTTTCCTCTCGAGGGCGGACGGGAGTGTCCGGCCTCAGAGGGCGGCGCTGGTGCGGCAGAGATCGATGTGCCATCGGCGCGACAGCGTCGTGGGCTCCATGGGTTCGAGGGTAGGGGCGCTGCGGCGCACCCACCAGCGCAACTGCCGCGTTCAGCGGAACGCCGCCCAGCACCGCGTTCAGCGGAACGCCGCCCAGCACCGCGTTCAGCGGAACGCCGCCCAGCACCGCGTTCAGCGGAACGCCGCCCAGCACCGCGTTCAGCGGAACGCCGCCCAGCACCGCGTTCAGCGGAACGCCGCCCAGCACCGCGTTCAGCGGAACGCCGCCCAGCACCGCGTTCAGCGGAACGCCGCCCAGCACCGCGTTCAGCGGAACGCCGCCCAGCACCGCGTTCAGCGGAACGCCGCCCAGCACCGCGTTCAGCGGAACGCCGCCCAGCACCGCGTTCAGCGGAACGCCGCCCAGCACCGCGTTCAGCGGAACGCCGCCCAGCACCGCGTTCAGCGGAACGCCGCCCAGCACCGCGTTCAGCGGAACGCCGCCCAGCACCGCGTTCAGCGGAACGCCGCCCAGCACCGCGTTCAGCGGAACGCCGCCCAGCACCGCGTTCAGCGGAACGCGCCCACACCGCGTTCAGCGGAACGCCGCCGCCGCGTTCAACACCGGATCCAGCGGGCGCCGGCCCCGCGTCTCGTCAGCCAGAGCGATCAGCCGAGCAGCCGATCGGGCTACCTGGGAGGGGCCCGGCTGCGGTGATCAACGCGGCCAGCGCGCGCGTGGTTCGGGCCGTGCCCGCGGTCAGCGGGCCGGCCGGCTCCACGAGATGCCCGTCGCGCCGCATCTCGATCATGATCGAGGCCACCCGCGGATCCCGCCCGTGGTGGACCAGCGGCACGTAGGTGCCGCTGAACGGGGTGTTCAGCGCGATCGGCCCGAGCTCGGCGAAGGCCGTCCGCGCCGCCTCGACCAGCCACCCCGGCGTGTGCGCCGGATCGGTACCGAGGCAGACCATCGGCCGCTCCCCGTCGGCGTGCCGCTCGTAGGGCAACGGGCCACTGGGGTAGGAGTGCAGGTCGATCAGCACCACCCGGCCGATCGCCGCCAGCCGGTCCCGCACCAGGTCCTGCAAGGCCCGCGCCCACGGGTGGTAGTAGGCGGTGATGAGCGCCTCGCGGTGCGCCGGGTCGTCGGCGCGCAGCCGCTGCCCGTGCGTGCCGCGGGTGTACACCGCGGCCATCCCGACGGCGGCCATCTCCTCCCGGTCGTCGGGGAACCGCTCGACGTCGACCACGAACCGCGACACCCGGTTGATCAACGCCCACGGCCGGGTCCCGACCGCGGCTGCGGCATCGGCGGCGGCGAGCGCGATCCGATCCGTGTGGTGGTCGGTCAGCGCGGCCAGCTCCAGGGCCAGCGCCGCGTCGTCGAGCAGCAGGTGCGGACGCGTCCACGCCGGAACAGCGGTGCCGGCGTGTGGGACGTGCAGCAGCACCGGGCTGCCGTCGTCGCCGGCGATCAACGTGGGTGCGCCCGGCGCACCCCCCGCCGCGTCGGTCACGTGGCGTGCTCCGCCGGCCGGCGGGTGCGGCCGCGGCCCCCGCCCGCGACGAGCTCGGCCCTTCGCATCGCCCCAGCGTAGATCGGTGGCGGGTGTCCCGACCACATGACCTGAGAGGTCATCGAACCGCTGCACCGCGGCCACTAACGTCGGCGGACATGACCGCCGCCACCACCGCCACCACCACCGCGTTCGGATCGCTGCTGCGGGACTGGCGGCAGCGGCGCCGGCTCACCCAGCTCGACCTCGGCCTGGCCGCGGATGTGTCGGCCCGGCACCTGAGCTTCCTGGAGACCGGGCGCTCCCGGCCGAGCCGCGACATGGTGCTGCTGCTGGCCGACGAGCTGGACGTGCCGCTGCGCGGGCGCAACGAGCTGATGATCGCGGCCGGGTTCGCGCCGCCCTACACCCAGCACGGCCTGGACGACGCCGAGCTCGGCGAGGTGCAGCGCTCGCTGCGCCGCATCCTGGACGGTCACCAGCCGTACCCGGCCGTCGTGGTGGACGGCATGTGGAACCTGGTCGCCGCGAACCGGGCGGTGGCGCTGCTGACCGAGCTCGTCGATCCGGCGCTGCTCAGCCCGCCGGTCAACGTGCTGAGGGTCAGCCTGCATCCTCGGGGGCTCGCCCCGCACGTCCTCGACCTGCAGGAATACGCCGCACACCTGGTGTCGCGGCTGCGCCGGCAGGCCGAGCGGGCCGCCTCGACCGGGCTGCGGGCGCTGCTCGCCGAGCTGGTCGGCTACTGCCGCGACGCGGGCCTCGATCCGCTCGCGCAGCCCCGGGACCGGATCGTGTTGCCGCTGCGGCTGCGCTATCCCGACCAGGGCCATCCCGACCGGGAGCTGGCGCTGTTCTCCACCGTCGCGGTGCTCGGTGCGCCGCTGGACGTGACGCTGGACGAGATCGCCATCGAGAGCTTCTTCCCGGCCGACGACGCCACCGCCGCCTACCTGCGGACGCGTTTCGGATAATCGCCGTACAGCCGCGGTCGGTCGGGGACGATGGGCCCAGGCCGGCAGAGGGGGACGCATGCCCGGGCAACAGGAGAAGGGCGATTCGGCGAAGGGCGATCCGGGGAAGGCTGATCCGATCATCGGCGTCGACGACGTCGTCACCCCGCCGTGGGCCGAGGGCTACGAGTCCGCGGCCAAGGCCGGACCGATGGCCATGACGAAGGCCGCCCCGCAGCTGGTCGCGCAGGCCGCCCGCTGGGCCTGGGAGGCCTCGCCTCGGCTGACCGCGCTCAGCGTCACGGCGCAGCTGGCCGCCGGCCTGGCCACCGCGTTCGGGCTGCTGGCCACCGCCGACGTGCTCACCCGGCTGCTGGCCCAGGGCCCCACCCCGGAACGAGTGGTCGCCGCGCTGCCGGCGCTGGCCCTGGTGGTCGTCGCGGCTGCGGCCCGCGGGCTGCTGGAGGCGGCGATCGCCGCGCTGCAGGGCACCCTGGTGCCGAAGGTCGAGCAGCGCGCCCGGGACCGGCTGCACCACGCGGTGGTCGACGTCGAGCTGGCCGCGTTCGACGACGCCGACTTCGCCGAGCTGGTCGACCGCTCCAGCTACCACGGTCCGGACCGGATCAGCGGTGCGGTGCGCGACAGCGGCGACCTGCTCGCCGGGCTGGTGTCGGTCACCGCGGCGGTGGCCACCGCCGGCCTGCTGCACCCGCTGCTGGCCCCGGTCGTGCTGCTCGCGGCGCTGCCGCAGGGCTGGGCCGCGGTGCGCTCGGCCCGGCTGATGTTCGCCTCGGTGGTGCGCACCATCTCGACCCGCCGCCGGTTGAACGTGACCAGCCGGCTGATCACCGGCCGGGACGAGGCAGCCGAGGTGCGCGCGTTCACCACCCAGACCATGCTGCTCGACGAGCACCGGCGGATCGGCGACGAGCTGACCGCGGACGCCGTCCGGCTGACCCGGGACCAGACCGTCGTGCAGCTGATCGGGCGGGCCATGTCCGGGGTGGGCAGCGCGCTGGCCTACCTGGTGCTGGCCCTGCTGCTCTACTGGTCGGTGCTGCCGCTGGCGCTGGCCGGGGCGGCTGCGGTGGCCATGCGCATCGCCGCCCAGGCCGTCTCCAATGTGATCTACCAGGTCAACCACCTGTTCGAGGCCGGCTTCTACATCGCGATCTTCCGCGAGTGCCTGTCCGATGCGGCCGCGCGCCGGCGCCCGGCCGGCCGGCATCGGCTGGCCGGGGACCCGCAGCTCATCGAGCTGGCCGGGGTCGGCTTCCGCTACCCGGGCGAGACCGAGCCCGCGCTGGCCGACGTGGACCTGACCCTGCGCCGCGGCGAGGTGGTCGCCTTCGTCGGGGAGAACGGCTCCGGCAAGTCCACGCTGGCCAAGCTGATCACCGGGCTGTACCTGCCGGAGCGCGGCCGGGTCAGCTGGGACGGCGTGGACATCGCCGACGTCGACGCCGGGGCGCTGCACGAGCGGGTGGCCGTGGTCATGCAGGAGCCGGTGCGCTGGCCGATGACCGCGGAGAACAACGTACGGCTCGGGCGGCTGAACCGGGCAGATCCGGAGGCGGTGGCCCGGGACACCGCGGCCCGGGACTCGGGCGCCGACACCGTGGTGGCCGAGCTGGAGGCAGGCTGGTCCACGGTGCTGTCCCGGGAGTTCCAGACCGGGCGCGATCTGTCCGGGGGGCAGTGGCAACGGCTGTCGGTGGCTCGCGGGCTCTACCGCGACGCCTCGCTGGTGATCGCCGACGAGCCGACCGCGGCGCTGGACGCGCGGGCTGAGCACGCGGTGTTCGGCACCCTGCACGGGCGCACGGGTGCCGGCACCGAGCGGATCACGGTGCTGGTCACGCACCGGCTGGCCAACGTGCGGTTCGCCGACCAGATCCTGGTGCTGGAACGCGGCCGGATCATCGAGCGCGGGCGGCACGACGAGCTGATGGCGATGCGCGGGACCTACTTCGAGCTGTTCACGCTGCAGGCCCGCGCCTACGGCGAAGAGCCGGATACGGTCTCCGCGTGACCGCCGACGTATTTCCTCCCGCGGAGGCGGCATCGTGACCGCCGACGTATTTCCTCCCGCGGAGGCGGCATCGTGACCGCCGACGAACTTACTCCCGCGGAGGCGGCATCGTGACCGAACTCGTGCATCTCGACGTCGCCGACGGCGTCGCCACGATCACCCTGGACTCCCCGGCCAACCGCAACGCGCTGTCCTCACAGCTGCGCCGCGAGCTGCTGTCGCACCTGGACAGCGCGATCGGCGACGACGAGGCCCGGGTCATCGTGCTGACCCACACCGGGACGGTGTTCTGCGCGGGCATGGACCTCAAGGAGTCGCGCGGGGCGAGCACCCAGGACCAGGGGGTCACCGAGTTCCCGGCGATCCTGCAGCGGATCTGGACCGCACCGAAACCGGTGCTGGCCCGCCTCGAAGGACCGGCGCGCGCCGGCGGGGTCGGGCTGGTGGCCGCGTGCGACATCGCGGTGGCCGCCGAGGACGTCACGTTCGCCTTCTCCGAGGTCCGGATCGGGGTGGTGCCGGCCGTCATCTCGGTGACCGTGCTACCGCGGCTGCTGCCGCGCGCAGCGCACGAGCTGTTCCTCACCGGCGAGACCTTCGAGGCGCACACCGCGGCCCAGATCGGGCTGATCAACAGCGCGGTTCCCGGCTTCGACCTGGACGCCGAGGTGAACCGCTACCTCGAGATGCTGCGCCGCGGCGCCCCGGGCGCGCTGGCCGCGACCAAGGAGCTGCTGCGCCAGGAGCGCCCGGCGGCCTCCCTGGCCGACCGGTTCGCCGAGATGGGTCGCCTCTCGGCCACCTTCTTCGCCGCGCCGGAGGCCCAGGAGGGGATGGCCGCGTTCGCCGCCAAGCGCCCACCGTCCTGGGCCCCGCCGGCCTGACCCCGCCCACGCAGGAACCCCGCGGGCGTGAGCGCGGGTGGGCTACGAACGGTGGCGGGCCAGGGTGGCGGCGAAAGTGCGGGTCAGGGCGGCGGCCCGGTCGATATAGCGGGTGATCGCGTCGCGTTCGGGGTCGGAGAAGGTGGCGGCGAGCCGATCGAGATCCGCGAGCAGCGGCCCGATGGTGGCCAGGATCGCCGCCACCGAGCTCTCGTCCGGCTCCAGCACCACACGGCGCCGGTCATCGGGCGAGCGGCGCCGGTGCAGGTGCCCGGCCCGTTCCAGGCGATCGGCCACCTCGGTGCCCGAGCCGGTGGAGATGCCCAGCCGGCCAGCCAGCTCGACCGGCCCGATCGCCGGGTCCGCGGCGAGGAGATGACCCATCGCCGTGTAGTCCAGCGCGCGCAGACCGAGGTCGTGGGCCAGCGCCCGGTCCAGTTCGGCCTGTGCCCGCTGCAGGGCGCGCAGCGCCCACGACGGTCCGGCGGCCGTGACCCGGGCCCGCTCCCGACGATCGACCTCGTCACGTCCTGATTCACCTTGCGGTAGCTCCGTCACGGAGGCATAGTAGCGGTCATAATGCTCCGAATCGGAGTTACATCGTTGCCGAGCTAATGGATCCCGGAGGAACCATGTCGCATCCCACCGGCTCGCCCGCCCCCGTCGCCGAGCAGGACTGCGTGGTCGTCGGCGGCGGACCCGGCGGGGTGCTGCTGGCCTACCTGCTGGCCCGCGCGGGGCGGCGGGTCACGCTGCTGGAGGCCCGCGGTGACTTCGCCCGTCGGTTCCGCGGTGACGCCCTGTCCCCCGCCGTCATGGACTACCTCGACGTGCTCGGCCTGGCCGGCGACGTCCTCGCCCGCCCGCACGCCACCGCCGACGCGTTCACCTGGCACACCCCGCGCAAGGCCTACCGGATGGCCGACTACTCGACCGCGAGCGCGCGCTTCCCGCACTACCTGCTGCTGCCGCAGCCGGAGTTACTCAGCCTGCTCACCGAGCGGGCGGCCGCGTTCGACGGCTTCACACTGCGGATGTCGGCCCGGGTCAACGGGCTGGTCGAGGAGGACGGTCGGGTGGTCGGTGTGCGCTACCGCGACGCCGCCGGGGCGGCCCGCGAGGTGCGCGCCCCGCTGGTCGTCGGCGCGGACGGCCGGTTCTCCCAGGTCCGGCGGCTCGGCGGGTTCGCGGTCGAGGAGCTGGGCGCCGGGCTGGACATCCTCTGGTTCGAGGTGCCGCGCCACCCCGGTGACCCCGACCTGTCCGGGCTGGACTACTTCTCGGTGCCCGGCCGCGCGGTGATCGCGCTCGGCCAGGGCGCGGTGTGGCAGCTCGGCTACGTCATCCCGACCGGCACCGTGGCGCAGGCCCGCGCGGCGGGCGCCGCCCCGGTCGTCGAGCTGGTGGGTTCGCAGCTGCCCTGGTTGGGCGACCGGCTCGCCGGCCTCACCGACTTCGCCCAGCTCACCCTGCTCAACGTGCGGATCACCCGGCTGCCCAGCTGGTACCGGCCCGGGCTGCTGCTGATCGGCGACGCGGCGCACGTCATCTCGCCGGTCGGCGGCAACGGGATCAACATCGCCATCGCCGACGCGGCCGACGCGGCCAACGCCCTGGTGCCGGCGCTCGCCCAGCCCGCCGCGGAGGTGGTCGACCGGACCTGTCGGGACATCGAGGCCCGCAGGCGGGTGGTGTCCGACGGGGAGCAGCAGGGACAGGTGCGGGCCGAGGCCGACAGCGTCGAGCGGATGCGCCGTGGGGAGCCGGACCCGCCCTGGATCATGAAGCTGGCCGCGGCGGTGCCGCCGCTGGCCCGCCGGTTCGGCCGGCGCGGCGCCACCGGCATCACGATCCCGCCGCCGAGCCCGGCCGTGCTGGGGTCGGCGGGCGACCTCGCCCCGACGCGCTGAGACCGGAGATGAACCGTGAGCAGGGCCGGGCCCCGCCCGACGCAGGTCCTGGCGGCAGCCCGCGGGTTAGGCTGGCGAGGTGGAGCCGCAGGCCGCGCCGTTCGAACGTGCCGTGCAGGTGCTGAGCGGGCGACCGCTCGTCGCGCTGACCGGCGCCGGGCTGTCGACCGACTCCGGCATCCCGGACTACCGCGGTCCCGGTGCACCGCGCCGAACTCCCATGACGTATGCCGAGCTGCTGTCCGGCGAACCGGCACAGCGCCGGTACTGGGCACGCAGCCACGTCGGCTGGACGCGGATGGCCCGCGCCGAGCCGAACGCCGGGCACCGGGCGCTGGTCGACCTGGAGCGCAGCGGTGTGCTGCGCGGGTTGATCACCCAGAACGTCGACGGCCTGCACACCGAGGCCGGAAGCACGGCGGTGATCGATCTGCACGGCCGGATCGCCGATGTCGTCTGCCTGGGATGCTCGCGACGCAGCTCGCGCGCGGAGCTGCAGCGCCGGCTGGCCGCGCTGAACCCCGGATTCGTCGAGGCCGCCGGGGCCGCGATCGAGACCGCGCCCGACGGTGACGCCGAGCTCGATGCCGTCGACGGCTTCCGGCTCGCCGGCTGCCCGGGATGCGGCGGGCCGCTCAAACCGGACGTGGTCTTCTTCGGGGAGAACGTGCCGCGCGATCGGGTGGCCCGCGCATTCGCGATGGTCGACGACGCCGCCGCCGGCGCCGGCGCGCTGCTGGTCGCCGGTTCCTCGCTGACCGTGATGTCCGGGCTGCGCTTCGTCCGGCACGCGCACCGGCACCGGATGCCGATAGTGATCGTCAACCGCGGGCTGACCCGCGGGGACGAGCTGGCCACGGTGTGCGTGGACGCGGGCTGCTCGCCGTTCCTGAGCGCGCTGGCCGCCACCGACCTGCGGATCAGCGCCTGATCGACGCGCCGGCGCGGGCTCAGCCGTGGTCGGGGCCGCGGCGCGCCGCGAACCGGGCGGAGGTCAGGTCCCAGAGCCGGTCGAAACCGGCCGCGCTGCCCC
This sequence comes from uncultured Actinomycetota bacterium, assembly GCA_963730945.1. Classification (GTDB taxonomy): domain Bacteria; phylum Actinomycetota; class Actinomycetes; order Mycobacteriales; family Pseudonocardiaceae; genus Pseudonocardia. The sequence goes on along the minus strand of CAVSTV010000015.1, from coordinate 81,373 downwards.
AGCAGGCGGGCAGCACCACCAGCACGGCCAGCACCACCTGCAGCGGGAACGGCAGCTGGGTGAGCCACAGCTCCACCGCGTCCCACCAGTCCGCCAGGGCCCGTGCCACGGCACACACAGTACCGGGCGCCGATTCGGGTTAGGTTCACCTGCATGTTCGCCGTCTATGCCGCAGAGCCCAACGCCGACGCCCCCCTCGAGTCGCTCAGGGTCGGGGACCGCCCCGAGCCACAGGTGCCCGACGGCTGGGTGGCCGTCACCGTCACCGCCGCCAGCCTGAACATGCACGACATCTGGACGCTGCGCGGGGTCGGCATCAAACCCGACCAGTTCCCGATGATCCTGGGCTGCGACGGCGCCGGGCACCTCGAGGACGGCACCGAGGTCGTGCTTCACTCGATCATCGGCGATCCCACCTGGTTCGGCGACGAGACCCTCGACCCGAAGCGGACCATGCTCACCGAGCGCCATCAGGGCAGCTTCGCCGAGACCGTGGTGGTGCCGCGGCGCAACGCGGTGCCGCGCCCGTCCGGGCTGACGGCGGTGCAGGCCAGCGTGATGGGCACCGCGTGGCTCACCGCGTACCGGATGCTGTTCACCAAGTCGGGGCTGCAGCCCGGGCAGACGATGCTCGTGCAGGGCGCCTCAGGAGGCGTGTCCACCGCGCTGATCCAGCTCGGCCGCGCCGCCGGGATGAGGGTGTGGGTCACCGGCCGCAGCGAGGCGAAGCGAGCGGTCGCCGAGAAGCTCGGCGCGCACGCCACCTTCGACTCCGGCGAGCGGCTGCCCGGCAAGGTCGACGCGGTGTTCGAGACCGTCGGCGACGCGACCTGGTCGCACTCGATGCGCGCGCTCAAGCCCGGCGGGGTGATCGTGGTGTCCGGCGCGACGAGTGGACCGAACCCCGGCGCGGATCTGCAGCGGCTGTTCTTCCTCCAGATGCGAGTGATCGGGTCCACAATGGGCACTCGCGACGAGCTGGCGAACCTGCTCGAGTTCGTGGCCAACGCCGGCATCACCCCGGAGATCGGCCTCGAGCTCCCGATGGAGCAGGCGGGTGACGGCTTCCGGGCGATGCTCGACGGCGACACGGCCGGGAAGATCGTCTTCACGCGCTGAGACCGTCAGGCGCGCGGAGTAGACCATTCGTCCTGGAAATAGCGGCGAAGTGAACAACCAGCGGTCGCCGCGGTATGTACAGTCAGTAACCGTGTCCGAGTCCAATGGTCAGGGTGCGGCGGGGTCCGTGCACGTTCCCGCCCAGCGGGTGACGGGTCTGGTCGAGCTTCTCGATCGACTCGACCGCGCGGTGGCCGCCGCGCTGTCGCCGATCACCGCGTCCGAAGGGGTCAGTCGCGACGGCTGGCGGGTGCTGTTGATGCTGGCTCGCGGCGGCGGTCGCAGCATGGGCGAGATCGCCTCGTACACGGCGCTGCCGGCTCCCACCGCCACCCGGGTGGTGGATCGGCTCGTCGCGTCCGGGCTGGCCTACCGGCGAACCGACTCGGTCGATCGGCGTCGGGTGCTGGTTCATCTCGCCGGTGCCGGCCGGGCCGTGGTCGAGCGGGTCTGCGGCAGCGTGGAGCGCCGCGCCGGCGAGGCGCTCGGCGCCTCCCACACCCCCGAACGCGCTCAGCTCGCCGAGCTGCTGGAGGCGCTGGGGAGCATCAACGCCCGCAACTAGACCGCTGCGGTCAACCGGTCCGGTCGTTGCGCCGCAGCGTGTCCAGCGTCCGGTCGAGCCAGTCCTTGCCCGCCGCGCCCAGGTGCTCCCTGGCCGCCGCCACCTGGAACGCCCGCTCCCGGTCGACCGTCATGGCGGCCATCAGGTCGGCCACGGTCACGCCGTGTGCCGGCCGGTCGAGCAGCCGCACCGCATCCCCAGCGCGCACTGTCGCCGCGTGCTCGACGGCCAGGTAGCAGCCCGGCCGGCCGGCAGCGATGAAGCGCTTGATCAGATCCGGCACGCCCCGGAAGCCGGCGAACACCCGGCACGGAATGCGCGGGGCGCGCGCCTGCAACACCGCCGCGCCGATCTGCCAGCGTTCCCCGATCACCGCGCCGGAACAGTCCACACCGGACAGCGTCAGGTTCTCCCCCACCCCGCCGGGATCCATCCGCTGGCCCAGCTCCGCGGCCCAGAACGCGAGATCCTCGCGGGCGTAGGCGTAGACGGCCTGGTCGGGGCCGCCGTGGTGGGTGGTGTCGCAGATCGTGTCTCCGTCCACACCGGAGGGCAACAGCGCCACCGGTCCGGCCACCGGGCGTTTGTCGATTCCCGACCGTCCACTCTTGACCCGAGTCCACGGGTCGGTGCGCACGACGGCCACATTGACCGACACCACGCGTCCCGCAGTCACCGATCGCACCTCCCTCGCGCCGAACGGGGATCGCCGGCTCGCTCCACGCTAACCCGGCTGGCGGGTGCAGCGGGTTGACTCAGCGAGCCAGTGCCATCCTCGTCGCGTCGAACCGGACCTGGGTGCGTCGGGCGTAGCCGCGTCCGGCCACCGTCACCAGCCAGACCAGCACGCCGGCGAGCAGCGGGACCACGATCTCCGCCGAACTCGGCATCCGCCCACCGATGTCGGCGTACGCCACGTTGGTGACCACCGCCGCGGCCACGTACAGCCCGGTCGCCCGGGTGAGCGCCGGCCCGGCCGCCGCGCGCAGCCGGTGGCTCAGCCACACCGCGATGCCGAACCCGGCCACCACCAGCAGCGGCGTCCCACGCAACGACGCCGTCAGGTACTGCTCGGTCGGGTCGACCGACACCGCCTCACCGAGCAACCCGACGCTGCCGGAGCCGGCCATGCCGGCCGTGATGTCGGCCAGCCAGAGCGCGGCCGCGCCCAGCACGATGCTCAGCGCGATCGTGACGCGGCCGGCCGCGATCGCCGGCGGCTGCCGACCGCCGGCCCGGCCGGCCGACTTGCGGATGGCCCGGTCCTCGTCCTCCTCCACGGCCCGGCGGTGCAACGGCGCGCCCGCCACCAGCATCGCGATCATGGCTCCGGCGAACTCGCGGAAATCCGGCAGCTCCAGCCGCCGCAGCAGGTAGGCCACCACCAACCCGACCGCAACCGGGACGAACACCCACCAGGCCCGCGCAGCACCGACCGTGGACTCATGGGTCGACATCGAGGGCTCCCTCCGCACCGGGATCGAAGGGAGGAGCGACGAGAAGCACCGCTGATACGACCGCGGGCCGGGCGGAGCGGGGCCGGGCGTTACTTCTTGGTCTTGTCCGGGGTCGAGTCCGTGGACAGCGCGGCGACGAAGGCCTCCTGCGGCACCTCGACCCGACCGATGGTCTTCATCCGCTTCTTGCCCTCCTTCTGCTTCTCCAGCAGCTTGCGCTTGCGGGTGATGTCACCGCCGTAGCACTTGGCCAGCACGTCCTTGCGCAGCGCCCGGATGTTCTCCCGGGCGATGATGCGGGCGCCGATCGCGGCCTGGATCGGCACCTCGAACTGCTGGCGCGGGATGAGCTCGCGCAGCTTGGTGGCCATCGTGGTGCCGTAGGCGTAGGCGGAGTCGCGGTGCCGGATCGCCGAGAACGCGTCCACCGCCTCGCCCTGCAGCAGGATGTCCACCTTGACCAGGTCCGAGAGCTGCTCGCCGGCCTCCTCGTAGTCGAGGCTGGCGTAGCCGCGGGTGCGCGACTTCAGCGCGTCGAAGAAGTCGAAGATGATCTCCGCGAGCGGCATCGTGTAGCGCAGCTCGACCCGGCTCTCCGACAGGTAGTCCAGGCCGCCCAGCTGTCCGCGGCGGCTCTGGCACAGCTCCATGATCGAGCCGATGTACTCCGACGGGGCCAGGATCGTGACCTTGACGATGGGCTCGTAGATCTCGGCCACCCGGCCCGTGGGCCAGTCCGAGGGGTTGGTGACGATCATCTCCTGCTCGCCGTTGCGGTCGGGCGCGTCGAGGACGACCCGGTACACCACGTTCGGCGCGGTCGAGATCAGGTCGAGGCCGGCCTCGCGCTCCAGCCGGTCGCGGGTGATCTCCAGGTGCAGCAGGCCGAGGAAGCCGCAGCGGAACCCGAAGCCGAGCGCCGCCGAGGTCTCCGGCTCGTAGGTGAGCGCGGCGTCGTTGAGCTGGAGCTTGTCCAGCGCGTCGCGCAGCTCGGGGTAGTCCGAGCCGTCCACCGGGTAGAGCCCGGAGTAGACCATCGGCCGCGGCTCCCGGTAGCCGACGAGCGGGGTGGTGGCACCGTGTCGCTGGCTGGTGACGGTGTCGCCCACCTTGGACTGCCGAACGTCCTTCACACCGGTGATCAGGTAGCCCACCTCGCCGACGCCGAGCCCGACGCTGGGCTTGGGATCCGGTGAGACGATGCCGATCTCCAGGATCTCGTGCGTCGCCCCGGTCGACATCATCTTGATCCGCTCGCGGGGCGTGATCCGGCCGTCGACCACCCGGATGTAGGTGATCACGCCGCGGTACGTGTCGTAGACCGAGTCGAAGATCATCGCTCGGGCCGGGGCGGTGCTGTCGCCGACCGGCGCCGGGACCTGGCGCACGACCTCGTCGAGCAGCTCGCGCACGCCGTGGCCGGTCTTCGCGCTGACCCGCAGCACCTCGCCGGCGTCGCAGCCGACGATGTGCGCGATCTCCTTGGCGTAGCGGTCCGGGTCGGCCGCCGGCAGATCGATCTTGTTGAGCACCGGGATGACGGTGAGGTCCTTCTCCATCGCCAGGTAGAGGTTCGCCAGCGTCTGCGCCTCGATCCCCTGCGCCGCATCCACCAGCAGCACCGCGCCCTCACAGGCCTCGAGCGCGCGCGAGACCTCGTAGGTGAAGTCGACGTGGCCGGGTGTGTCGATCAGGTGCAGGACGTGCTCGGTGGTGCCGACCCGCCACGGCAGCCGCACGTTCTGCGCCTTGATCGTGATCCCGCGCTCGCGCTCGATGTCCATCCGGTCCAGGTACTGCGCCCGCATCGCGCGGTCCTCGACGACCCCGGTGAGCTGCAGCATGCGGTCGGCCAGCGTGGACTTGCCGTGGTCGATGTGCGCGATGATGCAGAAGTTGCGGATCAGGTCGGGCCGGGTGAACGTCTTGTCGGCGAACGAGGTCACTCAGAGTCCTTCGGGTGCGGGTACCCCCATCGTCCCACGTGCGGCGGGGGCCATTCGGCCGCCCGCTGCCCAGGGACGATCAGCCGCAGGTGAAACACCCGATCGGCCGCCGGCCCGGGTTGCTGCCCGTGCAACCATGGACGGCGGGGCGCGCGTCTCCGCCGATCGGCGTCCTACCGGTACCGGACCCCAGATCCGGGCACCGATCGAGCGGCCACCCGGGGGAGATGGTGCAGTACTCGCACGCTCCCGTCGTCGCTGCTCCGACGTCCGCCTGCTCCCTCATGACCGGTGCGGGCTTCTGCCGATGCCCCGACGACGCCCGCTATCTCAACGACGAGCAACTGCTCGTGCGCACCTCCGAGATGTTCGGCTGGCTGCAGCTGGCCACCCCGCAGGCCTGGGCGGCCGGACGCCGCGGGCTCGACGGCCTGCTCGAGCACGCCCGTGCCGGACGACCGTCGGCGGTGATCGCCGAGCTGCTCGCGATGGCGATCGCGGTGCGGATCCACGGTGGCCGCCAGGAGGATGCGGCCGTCGCCGAGCGGATGCTCGTCGAGCTCGGGGAACGGGGTCGCCGGGCCGGCGACGGACGGCTGCTGGCCGAGGCCAGGACGTTGCGCGCCCACCACAGCGCCGTGTTCCCCCGGGTGGCGCTCACCCCGGCCACCGGCCCGGCGGTGGCCGGGCGGGGCCCGGCGTTCGGACCGGCCGAGCTGCTCGCCGACGTGGCCGAGGCGCTGGCCATCCTCACCGACCTCGAGCCACCCGAGGCCGCCACGGACCGCACCGCCCGGTCGAGGTCGCTCGACTCGTTGATGCTGATGCTGCTCAGGATGGGCGCGCACGAGATCGCCGACGAGGTCTCGCAGCGGGCGATCACGATGTGCGGCGGCACCGGTTCGGCGATGGAGCTGCTGATCCACCAGCTCGACCGGGTACGGCTGCAGCTGTCCTGGGCCTTGCGGCTGGAGCGCAGCGGTCGGGACGCGGCGGCCGGCTGCCGGCTCGTCGGCGCCGCGCAGGCCGCGCAGGCCGCGTCCCGGCTGTGGCGACCGGCATTGCGGAGGCGGGTGCGGTGGCCGTCGCCCGCCGCGGGATGTCCGATCATCGGGGCCGCCTACGCGTTCCACCGGCCGGGTCCGCAACACCTGCCGACGCTGGCCGGACTGTCCCGGATCACCCGCCACACCGACGATCGGCTCGCGGTGGCCATCGCGACCGCCCGCTGCCTGCAGGCCGACGGCCGGCCCGGCGCCGCGATGGCCGCGCTCGAACCGCTGCGCGCCGAACTCGGCCACCACCGCGTCGAAGTCGATCACGGCCGGGACGTGGTGCTCGCACTGGCCCTGCACCGCGAGTTCGCCCGCGCCGACGCCGCCACCCGGCGGACCGCGCAGATCCCCGCCCAGCGCGACCCCGGACACGACGCGCTGGCCCGCTACGCCGGCGCGCTGGAGAGCGAGCTGGCCGCGCAGCACGAGGCCAGGATCTCGGCGCTGCGCAGCCACTGCGAGAACCACCGGCTCAGCCGGGCACACGGCGTGCTCGCCCGCGAACACGGCGCGGTCAGCGCGCAGCTGCTGCTGGACCCGCTGACCGGGCTGCTGAACCGGCGCGCGCTGGACCTGCGGCTGGCCGAGGCGACCAGCGAGAGCAGCCAGCCGTGCGCGGTGGCGCTGATCGACCTGGACCGCTTCAAGGACGTCAACGACGTCCGCTCGCACGCCGTCGGCGACATCGTGCTGCGCCAGATCGCGGCCACCCTGCGCGCCGCCCTGCGGTCACGGGACGTGCTGGCCCGCTACGGTGGTGACGAGTTCGTGGTGATCATGCCGTGCACCCCACTGGCGGAGGCGAAGGCCGCGCTGACCAGGGCCGCCCAGGCCATCGCCGCGCTGCCGGCCGAGCTCGCGTCCGGGGTCACGATGTCCGTCGGTGTCGTGGGCGCCGCACCGCGCGAGGAACCGGCGGCCGTGCTGGCCGCGGCGGACGCGGCCATGTACCGGGCCAAGCACGAAGGCGGCAACAAGGTGATCAGCGGCGCCGCTACCGAACCGCACCGGATCGATCGGGCCGGAGTCGATCGGGCCGGAGATGAGGATCAGGGCGGGTCCCGTCAGGCCAGCCTGGTCATATCCACGGTGACGTCCAACGCGGCCGCGGTGCCCCCGGAGTAGATGCCCTTGAGCGGGGCCACATCGGAGTAGTCACGGCCCATCGCGACCTCGACGTGACGGTGGCCGATCTCCATATCGTTGGTGGGGTCGTAGCCCCACCAGCCGCCGGTCCAGGCCTCGATCCAGGCGTGGCTCTCCCCGCTGACCGTCTGCCGGATCTCGGTCTCCGCGCGCGGCAGCAGGTATCCCGACACGTACCGCGCCGGGATGCCCATCTCCCGCACCAGCAGCAGCGCGAGGTGCGCGAAGTCCTGGCAGACGCCGGTGCGCGCGTCCCACGCCTCCGCGGCGGCGGTGTGCACGCCGGTGGTCCCGGGTTGGTACTCCAGGTGCTCGCGCACCCAGCGGCAGGCCGCCAGCACCGCGTCGGCCGGCTCCTTACCGCGCTTCAACGCCTTTGCCGCCCGGGTCAGATCCCGGTTGCGTCCGACGTAGGCGGTGAACTCCAGGGTCTCGGTGTAGCGGTCGAGCACCTCGATTCCGGCCAGGTCGGCCCAGCTCGCCGTGCGGACCGGCGCCATCGGGTCGGCGGTCTCGACCACCGAGGTGCCGGTGACGCTCAGCGTGGTGTGCGGGGCGTGCAGGTCGAACGCGGTGACCGTGGTGCCCCAGTAGTCGGTGTAGCGGTAGTTGCGCGTCGGCGGCACCGTCTCCACCCGGCTGACGATCACGTTCTGCCGGTTGTCGCTGCGCGGGGTCAGCCGCACCTCGTTGTAGGACTCGTGCACCGGCGTCGCGTAGGAGTAGCCGGTCGCGTGCACCACCCGGATCCGCCAACCCATGTCAGAAGCTCTCCTTCTCGGGACGGCCCGGCATCTCAGGACACTTCCGGAGCGGACCAGGCAACCCAGGGGGCCGCGTGGAAGTACTGCAGGGACACGGCCTCACCGACGCTGCGGATGCACTCCTGCAGCCCGATCAGCTGCGCCGCGAGATCGTCGAGCAGCTCCTCGGGCCGGAGGAACTCCAGCTCCGAGCGGGCCCGGCCGAGCAGCCGCAGCGCCTCGGCCTTGGCCCCGATCCGCGCGCTCGGCCGGTTGTCCAGATCCACCAGGCACGTCTCGGCCTGGCGCAGCGCGTGGAACACCGAGCGCGGGAACAGCTTGTCCATCAGCAGGAACTGCACCACCCGCGACGCGTCCAGCGCGCCCCGGTAGGTGCGCAGGTAGGTGTCGGCCGCGCCGGCGCTGCGCAGCACGGTGAGCCAGCCCGGCGACGACATCCGGTCCGAGACCCGCGACAGCAGCAGCCGCACCACCATGTCGACCCGCTCCACGGAGCGTCCGAGCAGGTAGAAGCGCCAGCTGTCGTCCCGGCTCATGGTGGAGGCGGCCAGCCCGGAGAACATCGCCGCCCGGTCCTCGACGTAGGAGAAGAACGCGTGCGGGCCGACCCAGCGGGCGTAGCGCTGCCGCTCGGGCAGCGCGTTCCAGGTCACGTTGAGGCACTCCCACATCTCCGAGGAGACGACCTCGCGGGCGCCGCGCGCGTTCTCCCGGGCGCTGGCCACCGAGGAGACGATCGAGCCGGGCTGCTCGGAGTAGCCGACCAGCTCGGTGAGCGACCAGGCGTCGAGGGTCTCGTCGGGCGGGGCCTCTATGCCCAGCACGATCAGCAGCGTGCGGGCGGCCAGGTCGGCGTCGACGGTGGCGTCCTCGAGCAGCTGGTGCACCGAGACGTCGAGGATGCGCGCGGTGTCGTCGGCGCGTTCGACGTAGCGGCCGATCCAGTACAGGCTCTCGGCGTTGCGGGCTAGCACGGCGGCGGGTCGCCGTCTGCGCGGTCATCGGCCTGCTGTTGTTGCTGCTGTTGTTGCTGCTGCTGCTGCCCGATGGTCAGCTCGGGCCCGTGCTCGGCGGCGGCCGACACCGCGGGCGCGATCACGGCGAGACCGCGCTGGCCCAGCTCGCGATCGGTCTCCGGGCCGCGGCTGGGGGCCAGCACCCAGGTGTCCTTGCTGCCGCCGCCCTGGCTCGAGTTGACCACCAGGCTGCCCTTCGGCAGCGCGACCCGGGTCAGGCCGCCGGGCAGCACGAACACCTCCTCGCCGTCGTTCACCGCGAACGGGCGCAGGTCGACGTGCCGGGGAACCAGCCGGTCGTCGACCTTGGTCGGCACCGTGGACAGCTGCACCACCGGCTGCGCGATCCAGCCGCGGGGTACGTCGCGGATCGCCTTGCGGGCCGCCACCAGCTCCCGGGCCGAGGCGTTGGGGCCGAACAGGATGCCGTAGCCGCCGGAGCCCTCCACCGGCTTGAGCACCAGCTCCTCCAGGTGGTCCAGCACGTACCCGCGCTCGTCGTCGAGCCAGCACCGGTAGGTGGCCACGTTGGGCAGCAACGGCTTCTCGTTGAGGTAGTAGGAGATCATCTCGGGCACGTAGGTGTAGACCAGCTTGTCGTCGCCCACGCCGTTGCCCACCGCGTTGGCGATCACCACGCTGCCCTCCCGGGCGGCGTTGAGCACCCCGGCGATGCCCAGCACCGAGTCGGGGTTGAACTGCAGCGGATCCAGGAACTCGTCGTCGATCCGCCGGTAGATCACGTGCACCTGCTGCTCGCCCTGGGTGGTGCGCATGTAGACGGCGTTGTCGCGGCAGAACAGGTCGCGGCCCTCGACCAGCTCGACACCCATCTGCCGGGCCAGCAGCGAGTGCTCGAAGTAGGCGGAGTTGAACACGCCGGGGGTGAGCACCACGACCGTCGGGTCGGCCTGGTTGGACGAGGCCGCGGCGCGCAGCGCGCGCAGCAGGTGGGTGGCGTAGTCACCGACCGCGCGGACCCGCTGGCGGGTGAACAGGTCGGGGAACACCCGGGCCATGGTCCGGCGGTTCTCCATCACGTACGACACGCCCGACGGGTTGCGCAGGTTGTCCTCCAGCACCCGGAAGGTGCCCTCCTCGTCGCGGACCAGGTCGATCCCGGAGACGTGGATGCGCACCCCGTTGGGCGGGTTGAGCGCGTGCGCGGCGCGGTGGTAGTGCTCGCAGCTGGTGATGAGCCGCCGCGGCAGCACCCGGTCGCGGACGATCTCCGCGTCGCCGTAGATGTCGGCCAGGAACGCCTCCAGCGCCCGGACCCGCTGCACGATCCCCTTGGCCAGCTTGCTCCACTCCGCCGCCGAGATCACCCGCGGCACGATGTCCAGCGGTAACGGGCGCTCCTGACCCGACAGCGAGAACGTGATGCCCTGGTCGACGTGGGCGCGGTCGAGCGCCTCGGAGCGGACCGCGAGATCGGCCGCCGCGGTGGGCGCGATGGCGTCGTGCAGGGCCCGGTAGGAGGACCGCACGGTGCCGTCGCGGTGGAACATCTCGTCGTAGGCACCGGGATGCGGGCGATCCGGCTCCCGGTAGCCGTCGAACAGGGCCGATCCCTCCGGCACCGCTTTCTCTGGGTTCGATCTCTTTGGGGTCACCTGCCGCGTTGCCTGAGCCACTCGACCTCCCGGTTATTGATGGTCATTTTGCCCAGCTGACCCGGTCGGGGGAACACTGGTGCGCTACAGGCAGGTAACACGGTCGGGTGGCGGCTGCGGCGGCCGGTGGCCCGGTCCCGTTCCCGGGCCGGTTCCGGGCCGATTTCGGGGGCCGTGTCCGGCGCGGTAGCATGGCTATCAAAGCGCCCGGCGTGAACGAAGTACCTGCTGCCGGAGCCGACCGAAACCTAGGCGTGCAGGAAGACTCGAGGCATACGCGTGGCCAACATCAAGTCCCAGATCAAGCGGGTCAAGACCAACGAGAAGCGCCGGCAGCGCAACAAGTCGGTGCGCTCCGCGGTGCGTACCGCGGTCCGCCGCTTCCGTGAGGCGACCGAGGCCGGCGACACCGAGAAGGCCGTCGAGCTGCAGCGGGCCGCCGCGAGGGCGCTGGACAAGGCGGCCAGCAAGGGCGTCATCCACAAGAACCAGGCGGCCAACCGCAAGTCGGCGATGGCCAGGCGCGTCACGGCCGAGTAGGCCGGCCGCAGCACCGAACCACGCATCAGCGGGCCTCGCGGGCGGCGCAGATCCGCAGCACCGCCCGTTCCAGCGCGTAGCCGGCGTCGGCGGCGACACCCTTGACGTCCGCGTTGACCTGGGCGGCGGCGTCGAAGGCGATCGCCAGCGTCTCCGGCCGCCAGGAGCGCACTTGCGACTGCGCCTTGCGCACCTTCCACGGCGGCATTCCCAGCTCGCCGGCCAACCGGTTGGGGTCGCCACGGCCGGCCGAACCGACCTTGGCCAGCGTGCGCAACGCGTCGGCCAGCGCGTCGGCCACCAGCACCGGCGGCACGCCGAGCAGCTCGGCCCAGCGCAGCGCCTCCAGCGCGCCCGACCGGTCGCCGGCGATCACCTTGTCGGCCACCGCGAAGCCGGTGGTCTCGGCGCGACCCCGGTGGTAACGACGCACCGCCTGCTCGTCGACGGTGCCACCGGTGTCGGCCACCAGCTGCCCGGCGGCCGCAGCCAGCTCACGCAGGTCCGAGCCGACGGCCTCGATCAACACCCCGACCGCGGCCGGCGCGATCCGACCGCCCGTGCGCCGCACCTCGGCGCGCACGAAATCGGCGCGCTCCTCGTAGCGGATGACCTTGTTGCAGGTCACGACCTCGACCCCGCGCTTGCGCAGGGTGTCGACCATGGCCTTGTTGCGGGCGCCGCCCGCGTGCACCACGACCAGCACCACCCCGTCGGTCGGGTCCGCCGCAAGATCGACGATCGCGGCCGCGAGCTCCTTGCCGGCCTCGTGGGCGGCCAGCAGCACGATCACCCTGGCTTCGGCGAACAGCGACGGGCTGACCGTGTCGGCCAGCTCGGCCGGGGTGAGTTCGGCGGCCCGGAAGCGGCGCAGCTCGGTGCTCGGATCGCCCGCGCGGACCTGGCTGGCGATGTGTTCGACGGCGCGCTCGACCAGCAGCTCCTCCTCGCCGAGCACGAGGTGGACGGGCGGCGTGGTCATGGTGGCCATGCTCGCGCACGGCACCGACAACGGGTGACCCGGCTCCCAGATCCACGCCTGCGCTTGGGTGCGCGACTGATCGTGTCGTAACGTGAACGCCACACCCGTGGGCCCGTGCCCGCGCGGCACAACTTCACATGGCTCATCCAGAGGGGCAGAGGGAACGGCCCGTTGAAGCCCCGGCAACCGGCGACGCGCACTATCGAAGATCTCGTCAGCATGCGCTCGATCACGGTGCCAATTCCGACCCGCACGCCGCGGGGAAGATGAGGAGATCTCCATGACCCTGCTTGCCGACGCCTCGACGTCCACCTCCCTCGATCTCGGCCCGGCCCGGGCGCTGTCCTGCCGGGAATGCGGCCACCAGATCCCGCTCGCCGCGGAGTTCGCCTGCCCCCAGTGCTTCGGCCCGCTCGAGGTCGCCTACGACTTCCCGGCCGTCACCCGGGAGTCGATCGAGGCCGGCCCGAAGTCGATCTGGCGCTACCGGCAGCTGCTCCCGGTGCCCTCCACCGTGCACCAGCACCCGAACACCGAACCCGGGCTCACCCGCCTGATCAAGGCCGACCGGCTGGGTGCCGAGCTCGGGATCCGGAACCTGTGGGTCAAGGACGACACCGGCAACCCCACGCACTCCTTCAAGGACCGGGTGGTCGCGGTTGCCCTCGCGGCGGCGCGTGAGCTCGGCTTCACGGTGCTGTGCTGCCCGTCCACCGGCAACCTGGCGAACGCGGTGGCCGCGGCGGCCGCGCGGGCCGGCTGGGACTCGGTGGTGCTCATCCCGTCGTCGTTGGAGCAGGCCAAGGTGCTCACCACCGCGGTCTACGGCGGCACCCTGATCGCCGTCGACGGCAACTACGACGACGTCAACCGGCTGGCCACCGAGCTGGCCGCGGAGCACGAGGACTGGGCGTTCGTGAACGTCAACGTGCGGCCCTACTACGCCGAAGGCTCCAAGACCCTCGGCTACGAGGTGGCCGAGCAGCTCGGCTGGCGGTTGCCCGAGCAGGTCGTGGTGCCGGTGGCCTCCGGTTCGCAGCTGACGAAGGTGGACAAGGGCTTCACCGAGCTCGGGCAGCTGGGACTGGTCGACGCCACCCCCTACCGGGTGTTCGGGGCGCAGGCGACCGGCTGCTCGCCGGTGGCGAAGGCCTTCGACGACGGCCATGACGTCGTGACGCCGGTCCGGCCGGACACCATCGCCCGCTCGCTGGCCATCGGCAACCCCGCCGACGGTCCGTACGTGCTGGACGCGGTGCGGCGCACCGGCGGCGCGATCGCGCACGTCAGCGACGAGGAGGTGGTGGACGGCATCCGGTTGCTGGCCCGCACCGAAGGGGTGTTCGCCGAGACCGCGGGCGGGGTCACCGTGGCCACCACCCGCAAGCTGGTGCAGAGTGGCCGGCTGGACCCGGACGCCGAGACGGTGCTGCTGATCACCGGCGACGGGCTCAAGACCCTGGACGCGGTGGCCGGACAGATCGGTCCGACCGCGACCGTGCCGGCCAGCAGCGCGGCCGTGGCCGAGGCGTTGGCGGCCAACGGGCGCTGAACCCGGCGCGCGCCGTCGCCGGTCGGGCTGCGGGGCGCCGCGGCTGACCAGCGTCAGGTCCCGACCACCGGTGGGCCCGCCGTCGTGCTCGGGGCCGGCCCGCACGACGGCCACGTCGCCGGCCTGGTCGGTGCGTCGGATCACCACCCCGGCGGCGCGCGAGCCGATCCAGCGCGCCGACGTCGGGATGCCGGTAGCGGTTGCCCGCCCCCACGCTGACCAGCACGGCCCGCGGCGCGACCGCGGCCAGGAAGTCGGGCGAGGTGCGCCGCGATCCGTGATGCGGCATCTTCAGCACGTCGGCGCGCAGCGATGCCCCGGAGCTGATCAGATCGGCCTGCGCGCTCAGCTCGACGTCGCCGGTCAGCAGCAGGGTGCCGGCCGTGGTGGTGGCCCGCAGCACGACGGAACCGTCGTTGACCGCGGTTCCGTCCTCGGGATCGACCCCATGAAAAGCGGCTCCGGCGGACGGGTGCTGCGGACCGATCACGTCGATGCGCAGCGCCGGCCACTGCAGCCGGCGGCCGGTGGTGAGCTCCAACAGTGGCGCGCCGGCTTCCCGGGTCCGCCGCCCGACCTCGGCCAGCGCCCAGCGCGGCTCCCGCACCGGGCCGACGGCCACGCCGGCCACCGCCCGGTCACGCAGGGCCCCGGCCAGCCCGCCGATGTGATCGGCGTGCAGGTGGCTCAGCACCACCATGGCGATGCCGCGGACGCCGAGCCGATCCAGGCAGCCGTCGATCAGGCCGTCGTCGGGGCCGGCGTCCACCAGAACCACCCGGCCCGGCTCCCCGGTGGCCAGCACCATCGCGTCCCCCTGCCCGACGTCGCACGCCACCGCCGTCCAGCCCGGCGGGCGGCCAGCCCGGCGGGAGCAGCCGGGTGGGCACCAGCACCGCCGCCAGGCCCAGCAGCAGCGCGCACAGCAGCGCCCGCCACCGGGCCGAACGGGCCAACACCATGATCAGCAGCACCGCCGTGGCCAGCAGCAATCCCCCCGGTACCCCATCGGGCCACGGCAGCGCCGCACCGGGAACCGCGGCCGACCGGTCGCCGACCAGCACCAGCCAGGCCACCGCCGGCCCGGCGGCCCACGCGCACAGCTGCGCCACCGGCTTCCCGAGCGGGGACAGCACCGCGGCCGACACCCCGAGCACCGTGGCCGGCGCGACCGCGGGGACGGCGAGCAGGTTGGCCAGCACCGTGACCAGGCTCAGTTGACCGCTCAGGCCGGCGACCAGCGGCGCGGTGACGGCGAACGCGGCGCTCGGCACGGCGACCGCCTCGGCGATCCAGCTCGGCAGCCCGCGGCGGCGCAGCGCGTCGACCCACAGCGGCGCGAGCACCACCAGCCCGCCGGTGGCCAGCACCGACAGGGCGAAGCCGGGTTCGACGGCCAGTGCGGGATCGACCAGCAGCAGCACCAGCACGGCGGCGGCCAGCGCCGGCACCGCGGACCGTCCACGACCGACGGCCAATGCCAGCAGCGCGACCCCGGCCATCACCGCGGCCCGGACCACGCTCGGTGACGGCCGGGCCAGCACCACGAAGCCGATCATGGCTGCGGCGCTCAGTGCGGCCGCGAGCCGCGGATCGACGCGC
The DNA here is from genome assembly GCA_963730945.1 of uncultured Actinomycetota bacterium. Classification (GTDB taxonomy): domain Bacteria; phylum Actinomycetota; class Actinomycetes; order Mycobacteriales; family Pseudonocardiaceae; genus Pseudonocardia. The sequence continues at coordinate 66,013 of CAVSTV010000015.1, read as the reverse complement.
AGCAGCCGCAGCAACCCGAGCACCGTGCCGCTGACGATGGCCAGGTTGGCCCCGGACACCGCCAGCAGGTGGGTGAGCCCCGCGGTGCGGAAGTCGGCCTCGACCTCGGCGGTGAGCCCGCCGGTGTCGCCGACCGCCAACCCCGGCAACAGCCCGGCCGAGGCCGGCGGCAGCACTGCCGCGGCGGCGTCCCGCAGACCGGTGCGCAGCCCGCCAGCGGCGACCTGCCACCACGGCGGTCCGGTCGGCAGCACCGGCGGACCACGCACCCGCAGCACGGCCACCGTCAGGTCCCGGCGCCCGGCGGGCGCGAGCAGCCCTTCGGCCACCGCGACCTGCCCGGGCAGCAGCGTCTCCCACCCGGCCGCAGGTGCGATCAACAGCACCCGCCCGCCCACGGCCCACTGCCCGGCGTCGACCTGCGCGTGCATTAGATCGGCGGGCACCAGCACCTGGGTCGCGGCACCGGGCCGGGAGCCGTAGGCATCGGCCCGGATCGGACGGGGATCGTCGCGCAGGACCACCCGCACGGTGGCCGCCGCCGCGCGTTCGGCCGGGGCCCGCAGCGGGTGCTGCCACAGCAACACCGAGTGCGCGGTGATGACCAGCCCGGCGGCCGCCGCACAGCCGGCCGCGGCCAGCACCGCCGGCGGCCGCCCGTGGCGGCGCGTGAGCAGCACGAGCAGACCGATCACCACGACCACCGTCGACCCGATCGCCGCGGCCGGACCGGCGGTGATCCCGAGCAGCAGCACCGCCCACGTCACCAGCGCCGGCAGCACCAGGCGCAGGTCGGGTGGATGGCGTTGCCGATCCGGGTCGCGTCCGCGCATCAGACCGTCACCAGCTCCCGCAGCCGACCGAACCGCAGCTCGCCGATGCCCTCGATCTCGCGCAGCTGCTCCACCCGGGAGAACCGCCCGTTGCGGGTCCGCCAGTCGAGGATGCGCTGGGCGGTGACCGGCCCGACCCCGGGCAGGGCGTCGAGCTGACCCACGGTGGCCGCGTTGAGGTCGATCTTGGCACCGGGTGCCGGCGGTCCGGCCCCGTCGCCGGGCGCGGCTGCGCCGGGTCCACCGTCCGCGGCCGCACCCGCGGCCGGCGCGGAGTCCGGGGCGGGCGGCACCCCGACGGCGATCTGCTCACCGTCGGTGAGACGGCGAGCGAGGTTGAGCCGGGCGAGGTCGGCGCCGGGAAGCGCGCCGCCCGCGGCAGCCAGTGCATCGGCGACCCGCGCCCCGGCCGGGACCTCGACGAGGCCGGGGCGCCGGACCTTGCCGGACACGCTCACCACCATCCCGGGCGTGGGCGGCGCCGGAGCGGCGGCCGGCGGCGAGCCGGCCCTCGCGCCGTTCGGGCTCGCGCCGTCGGGACCGATGGCGGCGGGAGCGGGGGCCGTGGGCCGGGCCGCGGTCAACTCACCGGCGTCCGCGGCCGGACCGGGCTCGGCGATGGCACTGATATCGGGTAGCCCACCCACCGGTTCCGAGCGGGGTCGCTCGGTCCACACCCCGATCGCGGCGAGCACCGCCGCCGCGGCGGCGACCAGGGCCAGCGCGACAGCGCCGGGCCGGCCCGGATCGACGCGGGCCGACCGCCACGCCGCCGGCCAGCACCGGCGCAACCAGGCCGCTCGCCGCTCGTTCGGTGGCGACGGCGGATCGAGCCCGGCCCCCGCCGGATCGGACCGCCCGGACCACATCGACGTCCCATCCCCGGCCGTGTCGATCGCCGGGTCCGCTCCGGCCACGCCGTCGAACCCGAACCCGAACTCGTCCCGGACAGCGCCGTCGACGATCGGGTTCGGCACCGTCGGTGGCTCCATCGCCGCCCGGCCGCGCCGAGGGCGGGCCGGCGCGGGAGGGCCGAGCACGGCGGTCAACCGGCTGGGTCGGAGCTGCGAGTCGGAGAGGGCCACGGCCTCGACGCTAGGTCGGCGGGCGGAGCCGCAACGAGGAATTCGGTCACCTGTGGACAGCCGACCGCCGTTGTGGACAACTCGCCGCGCGGGCCCCGGCACCGCCGCGAACCGTCGGACTCCGGCGCGATACTGGTCAGCGGGGGGCGAAGCCCGCCCGGCCCGAACGCGGTGAGGTCATCGCCGAGCTCAGCCGCCGGCTCCCGATCCCCCATCGCCCATCAACCCGGCGCCCGATCAACCCGGCGCTCGATCGACGGCGCGATCGAAGGATCGCACCGGGATCAGCGGTCCGGCACCACCACGACCCCCAACAACCCCGGTCCCACGTGCGCGCCGATGACCGCGCCGACCTCGGACACCAGCAGCCGGCCGGTCTGGGGGATCCGCTCCCGCAACCGCGCGGCGATCTCCTCGGCGCGCGCGGCCGCCGCGAGATGGTGCACGGCCAGGTCCACCGGACCGTCGCCGGCTGCCTTCACCGCCAGCTCGACCAGCCGATTCGCCGCGCGCGCCGTGGTGCGGACCTTCTCCAGCGGCAGGATCCGACCCTGCGACACGTGCAGCAGTGGCTTCACCCCGAGCGCGGTGCCGAGCAGCGCCGCCGCGGTGCCGATCCGCCCGCCCCGGCGCAGCCGATCGAGGGTGTCGACCGAGAAGAACATGCGGCAGCGCGCGGCCACCGCGGCAGCGGCGGCTTCCACCGCGACTCCCGGCAGTCCTGAATCGGCCGCGTCGACCGCCGCCAGCACGGCATACCCCAGTCCCATCCCGGTCGCCCGTGAGTCGACCACCCGGATCCGGTCGAGGCCCACCTCAGCCGCGGCCAGGCGCGCCGACTCCCAGGTCCCGGACAGCTCCCGGGACAGGTGGACCGAGACCACGCCGTCGGCCCCGGCCGCCAACGCCTGCCGGTAGCAGTCGACGAACTCGGCGGCGGCCGGCCGTGAGGTCTGCAGGTCCAGGTGCCGGTCGGCCAACGCGGCACTCAGCTCCGCGGAATCGATGTCCACGCCCTCCCGGCCGATCCGATCGCCCAGCCGGACCTCCAACGGCACCACCCGGATCCCCCGCGCGGCCACCACGTCGTGCGGCAGGTAGGCCGTGGAGTCGGTCACGACGGCGACAGGCACGACGCACCTTATGCGAGGAAACGGACCACGGGGCGGATCGTCACGTTCCGATGCCGACGTTGAAACCGACCAGCCGCCACCGCGGATGATCATCTCGTCGGGCCAATGCCGCCCACCGACAGTTGCCGACGCCCCCGATCGCCGGCCAGGAAGCGATCGGCAACGCCAGCAGGCCGCAGACCAGGCCGGCGATCATGCCACCGTGGGCCACCAGCACCGCGGTGGCGTTCGGACCCGACACCTCGTCGTCCAGCTCCTCGACGACCGGCCGGCAGCGGCGCACGACGTCGATCCGCGACTCCCCACCCGGCGGCGCCCAGGCCGGATCGGAGCGCCAGTAGGCGATCGCCCCCGGCCACGTCTGCTCGATCTCACCGACCGTCGATCCTTGCCATTCGCCCAGGTGGGTCTCGCGCAGCCGGGGATCGAGCTTCACCGGGATGCCCGCCGCATCGCCGATGATGTCCGCGGTGTGCATCGCGCGGCGCAGGTCCGAACTGATCAGGCGATCGGGCGTCATCCGGACGATCTCCGGTGCGATGGCCACCGCCTGCTCGCGACCGACGGTCGTGAGCAGCGAGTCGAGGTGTCCCTGCATCCGCCCGGCGAGGTTGTAGTCGGTCTGACCGTGCCGCAGCAGGACCAGCCTGCGCAGGCTCACCCCGGCCCGCCGCCGTCCGCGCGCGCCTCGACCCCGGCGTCGCCGGCGGGCCCCGGCTCCTCGGCCTCCGGGAACCGGATCTGCGGACAGTCCTTCCAGAGCCGATCCAGGCCGTAGAAGCCGCGCTCCTCGGTGTGCTGCACGTGCACCACGACGTCGACGAAGTCCAGCAGCACCCACCGACCTTCGCGCGCACCCTCGCGGCGGGTCGGCTTGGATCCGTGCTCGCGCAGCTTCTCCTCGACCTCATCCACGACGGCCTGCACCTGGCGCTCGTTGGGCGCCGAAGCGATCACGAAGCAGTCGGTGATCGCAAGCTGGTCCGACACATCGAGGACGACGATGTCCTGTGCCTTCTTGTCGGCGGCCGCGGCGACCGCCACCCGCGCCATGGCCAACGCTTCGTCGGTCGCCGTCACCGTTCCCCTCTCCGACGGACCAACCGGCCCGTCCGGCGATCAGTCTCCCAGCTCATCCGCCCCCGACACTCGGACGGGTCGAGTTCGCCGCCCGGCCGTCGCCCATCCGGGTCATCAGGGATTGCCGGCCGCCGGCGTCGGGAAGAGTTGCCGCAGCCGAGGAATGCGGACGGAGCTGATCTTCCATGACCGACGGCGACGACGTGGCCCACCGAGCCGCCCGCGACGTTGCGCGCCTGCTCGACCGTCGCGGCCTGCGCGAGCTGGTTGCGCTCGCCCGGCGGGTCGCGCTGGAGGTCCAGCAGTCCCCGAGTGCACCGTTCCTGGCGCACGTGGAAGCGACCGGTGGTACTGGTTGTAGCCTCAGACAGCGTGACTGGTCCGCTCGGCGACGTACCGCCGCCCGAACAACTGATGACCGTTTCCCGTCATGACCGGGACAGCTGGCCCGTCCTGGTGGTGCGGGGTGAAGTCGATCTCAGTACTGGGGGCCGACTGCGCGACACCGTGAGCAGCGTGCTCCAGCAGACCAGCGCCGGACCGGTGATCCTCGATCTCTCCGGCGTCGAGTTCCTCTCCTCCTCGGGGCTGGGCCATCTCGTCGCGCTCGACGACGAAGGGCGCAGGCTGTCGCGGCCGCTGCGGATCGTGGTCGACGAGACCCGATCGGTGATCCGGCCGATCACCACGATGGGCCTGGACGACGTGCTCTCGCTGTTCGGCACCGTCGACGAGGCCATCAAGAGCTGAGCCGGCGGGGCCCGATCAGCCCGGCGACGCCGCGCGGCCGTCCCGATCGGCCTGATAGAGCCGGCGCTTGGAGATGTACTGGACGACCCCGTCGGGTACCAGGTACCAGACCGGGCGACCGTCCCCCACCCGCCGCCGACAGTCGGTCGACGAGATCGACATCGCCGGCACCTCCACCAGGCTGACCGAGCCATCGGGAAGGTGGTCGTCGCCGAGTTCGTAGCCCGGGCGCGTGACCCCGACGAAGTGCGCGAGCGCGAAGAGCTCCTCGACCCGACGCCAGGACAGGATCTGGGCGAGGGCATCGGCCCCGGTGATGAAGAACAGCTCGGCGTCGGGTATCGCGGCGTGCAGATCGGCCAGGGTGTCGGCGGTGTAGGTGGGGCCACCGCGGTCGATGTCGACCCGGCTGACGGAGAACCGCGGGTTGGAGGCCGTCGCGACGACCGTCATCAGGTACCGGTCCTCGGCCCGGCTGACCTCGCGTTCCACCTTCTGCCACGGCTGACCGGTGGGCACGAAGATGACCTCGTCGAGCCCGAACCGGTCCGCGACCTCGCTGGCCGCCACCAGGTGTCCGTGGTGGATCGGATCGAAGGTTCCGCCCATCACGCCGATCTTGCGCTGCACCGGCGGAGCGTAACCGTCAGCGCGGGTAGGCGTGCCGGAACTGCACGCTGATCCGTGGTCCCGTCGAACGGGCCTTGGGTACGCAGTGCTGCCAGGTGCGCTGACACGATCCGCCCATCACCAGCAGATCCCCCGGCCCCGGCAGGAACGCCATCGACGCCCCGCCACCGGCCGGGCGCAGCCGAAACGGCCGCAGCGCACCCAACGACACCAGCGCAACCACCGACTCGGGCAGCTCGCGGGCCACCCGGTCGCCGTGCCAGGCGACGGAGTCGGCCCCGTCCCGGTAGAGGTTCACGCCGATCTGCGTCAACGCCACACCGTAGTGATCCCCGATCAGCCGGGCCATCGTGTTCAGGGTGGCCGGCGGTGCCGGCCCGTGGTCGAGATGCCAGCGATGGGTGAGCCGCGGCTCGGGCAGCACCCGGTCGTACATCCGCACCACGTGCCCCGTCCATGGCGTGTTCTGCATCAGATCGGCGAACAGCACATCGGCGCCGACGCACCAGGCCGGCGCGTGGTCGACCCAGGCATCGTCGGCCAACGGATGTCGACGCACCCTGGCGAAGGTCCGATCCATCTCCACGACGCCACCGTCGAGCAGCGACGGTTGCCAACTCAGATCGCGTGTCATGCGCCCGATGCTACGCCGATTCGAACAGAAGTTCGATAAATTCGCGCGACTTGAATGGTCAGACCGGAAGCAGCGCCTCGACGACGGCCGCCAGTTGCCCGGCGCTGCGACACTCGTGCATCGGCAGCAGCTCGGCGTAGCGCAGGGCCGCCGAATCACCGGTGCCCCACTGCCGACGCGGCTCGGGATTGAGCCAGTGTGCGTGTCTGGCCTGGCCGACCAGCCCGCGGAGCGCGTCGAGGCGCGGATCGCGGAAGTTGGTGCGGGCATCGCCGAGCACGAGCAGCGAGCTCCGCGGCCCGACCGCGTCACCCCAGTTCTCGGCGAAGCCCGCGAACGCGCTGCCGTAGTCGCTGTGGCCGTCGAACCGGGTCAGATCGGCCTCGCGCAGCACCCTGGACATGACGCCCACCGGCTCCGCACCCGGCTCGAACAGGTGCGTGACCTCGTCGGTCCGCTCGACGAACGCGAACACCCTGACCCGGCTGAACTGTTCACGCAAGGCCTGGACCAGCAACAAGGTGAAATGGCTGAAGCCGGCCACCGAGCCGGAGACATCGCACAGCACGACCAGCTCCGGTCGGCCGTGCCGACGGGTGCGGTAGGCGGGACGCATCGGGACGCCGCCGGTGGACAACGAACGGCGCATCGTGCGACGCATGTCCAGGGCACCGCGTTTGGCGCGGCGCCGCCGGACCGCCAGCCGCGACGCCAGCCGGCGCGCGAGCGGCGCCACGATGCGTCGCAGATCGGCCAGCTGCTGGGCATGCGCGGTCAGGAACTCCACCTGTTCGACCGGCCGGGCGACGGCATACCGGGCGACCTGATCGCGGCCGCGGATCTCGGCGGATCGCCTGCGCACCTCGTCAGCGATCATCGTGCGGAAGCCGGCGATGCGATCCCGGATCTCCCGGCGCAGCACCTCGTCGGCGAATCCGCCCTGGTCCTGCTGACCTCGCCGGAGCTCGTCGACGATGCGCGCGAGCAGCGTCTCCGGGGAGAGCATCCGCAGCGCCTGATAGGCCGACCAGCTCGGCTGCCCGCCGTCACCGCGGATCCCGGTACCCACCGCGCCGGAGCGGCCGAGCGCGTCCACCGCGGCGCGCGCCAGTTCGCGCAACGCCGCCGTGTCCCCGTCGCGCAGCAGGTCGGCCAGCACGTCGCGCAGCGCGTCGACATCGACCGGTCCGCTGTCGGTGTCCGCGACCCTCGGCACGTCGACGGTGCTGGTACCGGCACCCGTCGTGACCGGGAAGTAGAGGTCGAACAGGGCGTCGAACGCCTGCCGCTGGCCGGAGCGGCGGAGCAGCGCGGCGGCCAGCCCCTCGCGCAGCTGCTCGCGTTGCAGCAGGTCGAGCGCGCACAGCACCTGAGCGGCGTCGATCGTCTCGCCGGAGCCGACGGGGATGTCGTGGCGGCGCAGCGCCGCGACGAACTCCAGCAGGTGGCCTGGGCAGTCCGTGCTGCTGGTCGTGGGCTACCGCCGCCACTAGTTCAGGCCCAGCTCAGCGGCCGCCTTGACCGTGTCGGACTGGTGTTTCAGCACCACGCCGAGGGTGGCCCGCACCGCGTCGTCGTCGAGGGTGTCGAGCCCGAGGGCGAGCAGGGTGTGGCCCCAGTCGATCGTCTCGGCCACCGACGGCGACTTGCGCAGTTCCAGCGTGCGCAACACCCGTACCGCCCGCACCAGCGCGTCCACCAGGGATTCGGCCAGATCCGGCACCCGGGAGAACAGGATGCGCCGCTCCAGCTCGGCGTCCGGGAAGTCCAGGTGCAGGAACAGGCAGCGCCGCTTGAGTGCCTCCGACAGCTCCCGGGTGGAGTTGGAGGTGAGCAGCGCGAACGGGCGCCGGGACGCGACGATCGTGCCCAGCTCCGGCACCGTCACCTGGAAGTCGCCGAGCACCTCCAGCAGCAGGCCCTCGACCTCGACGTCGGCCTTGTCGATCTCGTCGACCAGCAGCACGGTCGGGTCCGCGCGGCGGATCGCGGTCAGCAGCGGCCGGGCCAACAGGAACTCCTCGGAGAACACGTCGTCACGAGCGTCCTGCCACGACTCCGTCCCGCGGGCGGCGGTGATCCGGAGCAACTGCTTGGCGTGGTTCCACTCGTACAGCGCCCGCGCCTCGTCGATGCCCTCGTAGCACTGCAGCCGGACCAGCCCGGAGCCGGTGCACTCGGCGACCGCCTTCGCGAGCTCGGTCTTGCCGACCCCGGCGGGCCCCTCGACCAGCAGCGGCTTGCCGAGCCGATCTGCCAGGTAGACGGTGGTGGCGACGGCGGTGGAGGCCAGGTAACCGACCCCGGCCAGCCGGTCGGCGACCTCGGCGACCGAGCCGAACAACGGGGGCTGGTAGGCGCTCACCCCGGCCATCCTGCCCTGGCCGCCGGGGCGGCAGCCACGCACGGCCCGCGGCCGGCCGCCGGGGGGCCTTCGGAGAATTGTCGGGGGTGCGGTCCACCATGGGCGCCGTGACCAGTACCGAGCACGTCCCCCGAACCGAGCACGAGCTGCGCGAGCGCGCGGAGGCGGTGTTGGCCGACCTCGCCGGGCCCGGTGCCCGGCTGCGGGAGGACCAGTGGACGGCCATCCACGCGCTGGTCGCGCTGCGCAGCCGGGCCCTGGTGGTGCAGCGCACCGGATGGGGCAAGTCGGCGGTGTACTTCGTGGCCACCGCGCTGCTGCGCGCGGCCGGCGCCGGCGCGACGGTGATCGTGTCGCCGCTGCTGGCGCTGATGCGCAACCAGATCGACGCCGCGCACCGGGCCGGCATCCACGCCGCGACGGTGAACTCGGCCAACACCGGCGACTGGGAGCGCACCTACGCCGCCGTCGAGGCCGGCGAGGTGGACGTGTTGCTGGTCAGCCCGGAGCGGCTGAACAACCCCGACTTCCGGGACCGGGTGCTGCCCCGGCTCACCGCAACGGCCGGGATGCTGGTGGTCGACGAGGCGCACTGCATCTCCGACTGGGGCCACGACTTCCGGCCCGACTACCGGCGGCTGCGCACCTTGATCTCCCAGCTGCCCGCCGGCATCCCGGTGCTGGCCACCACGGCGACGGCCAACGACCGGGTCGTGGTCGACGTCACCGAGCAGCTGGGGCTGAGCCCGGCCGACTCGTCGGCCGCGGGTGACGGTCGGGCCGGTGACGGCCGGGACGGGCGACCGCTGGTGCTGCGCGGGTCGCTGGACCGGGAGAGCCTGCGGCTCTCGGTCGTCGCGCTGCGCACACCGGCTCAGCGGCTCGGCTGGCTGGCGGCCCAGCTCGACGCGTTGCCCGGGGCCGGCATCATCTACACCCTGACCATCGCCGCGGCCGAGGAGGTCGCCGATTTCCTGCGGGAACGCGGCCATCCGGTGGCCTCCTACACCGGCCGGACCGAGCCGGCCGAGCGGTTGGCGGCCGAGGCCGATCTGCTGGCCAACCGGGTGAAGGCGCTGGTGGCCACGAGCGCGCTCGGGATGGGGTTCGACAAGCCCGACCTCGGCTTCGTCGTGCATCTCGGGGCGCCGGCCTCACCGGTGGCCTACTACCAGCAGATCGGACGCGCCGGACGTGCCGTCGAGCGGGCGGAGGTGGTGCTGCTGCCCGGCCACGAGGACCGCGACATCTGGGCCTACTTCGCCTCGCTGGCGTTCCCACCGGAACCGCTGGTGCGCCAGACCCTGCGGGTGCTGGAGGCGCCGGGGGCCAGCCGATGTCCACCGCGGCCATCGAGACCCGGGTCGATCTGTCGCGGACCCGGCTGGAGATGCTGCTCAAGGTGCTCGACGCGGACGGGGCCGCGCTGCGGGTGAAGGGCGGCTGGGTCAGCACCGGGCAGGCCTGGGTGTACGACGGCGAGCGGCATCGGCGCATCGCGGACGCCCGCGCCGCCGAGCAACGCGCGATGCTCGCCTACCTCGACACTGCCGAGTGCCGGCTGGGTTTCCTGCGTCGTCAACTCGACGACCCCGACGCCGACCCGGCGCAACGGTGCGGGCGCTGCGACAACTGCACCGGCACCGTGTGGAACACCACCGTCGACCCCGGTACCGCGGCCGCCGCTGACGAGCGGCTCAGCCGACCGGGGGTGCCGGTTCCGGCGCGCAAGCAGTGGCCCAGCGGCATGAGCGAGCTCGGGGTAGCGGTGTCCGGCCGGATCTCCGCCGACGAGCTCGCGGCCGACGGCCGGGTGATCGGGCGGCTGTCCGACATCGGCTGGGGCACCCGGCTGCGCGAGCTGGTCGGGTCGCCCGACGCGCCCGACGCACCGATCCCGAAGGACGTCCTGGACGCCTGCGTGCGGGTGCTGGCCGGCTGGGACTGGGCCGAGCGGCCCGTCGGTGTGGTGGGTATCGGGTCGCGTACCCGACCGCACCAGCTCGCGCAGCTGGCCCGCCGGATCGCCGAGATCGGTCGGCTGCCGCTGCTGGGCACGCTGACGCCGAACGGCGAGCGCCCACCGGCGCACGCCAACTCCGCCCAGCGACTCGGCGTGGTCTGGGGCGGCCTGCACGAGCCGGACCTCGCATTGCCGGGTGGCCCGATCCTGCTGGTCGACGACGTGATCGACACCGGCTGGACGATGACGGTGGCCGCCCGGCTGTTGCGCCGGGCCGGGGCGCCGGCGGTGCTGCCCTTCGCGCTGGCCCAACAGGGGTGACCGAAGAAGAGATCAGGAAGGGGTGGGGCTCATTGCCAGGGTGAGGTGACGAACACGAACCGCACGGCTTGGCCGGGACGGACCTGGGCCGCCCGGTCGACGTCGGCGTCGAGCACGACAGCGGCCACCGGGTAGCCACCGGTGACCGGGTGATCGGCGAGGAACAGCACCGGCTCCCCGCCGGGCGGGATCTGGACCGCGCCGCGGACCACGCCCTCGCTGGGCAGCTCCCGGTCGCCGGCTCGGTGCAGCCGCCCGCCCTCCAGGCGCATGCCGACGCGGTCGCTGCGGCTGGAGGCGGTCCAGGTGATGTCGGCCAGGGCCTCCGGGTCGGTGAGGTAGTCGGCGCGTGGTCCGCGGACGGCGTGCAGCAGCACCGTGCCCCCTGGCGGGGTCGCCACCGGGGCCACGTCGATCGCCAGCGGCGTCGCCGACGGCGGGCCGATGGGCAGCGTGCTGCCGCTGACCAGCTTCGGCGGCCCGAGCCCGGCGAGCAGGTCGGTGCTGCGCGAGCCGAGCACTGGCTCGACCGCGATCCCACCGGCCACCGCGAGGTAGGTGCGCAGACCGGTCGGCGGCACGCCCAGCCGCAGCGTCTGCCCCGGGTGCACGGTGAGCACCGCGTGGTGGCCGACCGGGGTGCCGTCGATGTCGGCGGGCGCCGCCGCGCCGGCGAGCGCGACGGTCAGCAACGCGCCGGCCCGCACCGCCAGCCCGCCGAACACCACCTCGACACCGGCGGCGTCGGCCGGGTTCCCGACCAGCCGGTTGGCCAGCCGCAAAGCCGCGCGGTCGGCCGCGCCGGAGCGCCCCACGCCCGAGGCGGCCAGCCCCGGCCGGCCGAGGTCCTGCACCAGCGCGAGGGCGCCGGTCTCGAGCACGTCGAGCTGTCGGGTCACCGGGACACCCGCATCGCGCTGCGGGCAGCCTTGCCGCGGGCGGCCGTCCGAGCACGCGACGCGCCCCGTCCGGTCACCTGATCGCCCGGAAACGGACGGTGCCCCCGGGCTGCAGCAGGGCACCGCGCTGCTCGTTCCACAGCTCCGCGTCGGTGCGACCGATCAGCTGCCAACCGCCGGGCGAGGAGCGCGGGTACACCCCGCTGTACTCACCGGCCAGCCCCACCGACCCGGCCGGCACCGTCGTCCGCGGCTCCGCGCGGCGGGCGACGTCCAGCCGCTCGTCGCCGCCGACGAGGTAGGCGAAACCGGGCGCGAAGCCCCCGAACGCCACCCGCCACTCCGAGCCCGTGTGCGCGGCGACGACGCCATCGGCCCCCAGCCCGGTCAACGTGCCGACCTCGTCCAGGTCCGGGCCGTCGTACACCACGTCGATCTGCACGGGCTCGGTCGATGCGACGGCGTCCTCGGCCTCCGGGTCCAGCCGAAGCTCGAGCACCGCCCGGCCGGCCGCGCCGAGATCGGTCCCCGGCGTGAACACGAGCAACACCGTGCGGGCCGCCGGCACCACGTCGATCAGCCCGGACGGCGGCGCGGCGCGCACCGCGGCGGCCAGCGCCAGCACCACCGGTAGCTCGTCGAGTTCGACCAGCAACCCGGTGTCCCCCACCACCAGGATCCGCGCCGCGTCGACCGGGCCGGCCTCGACCCGACCGGGCTCGCTCCGACCGGGCTCGATCCGACCGGGCTGGGCCGTCACCGGTCCGAGCCCGTCGCGAACGCCACCGGCCGCACCCCGACCCGCTCCAGCCCGGCCCGCACCGCGGCCGCCATCGCGACCGCCCCCGGCGAGTCGCCGTGCACGCACAGCGACTCCGCCTCGACGCGCACCTCGCTGCCGTCCACCGCGGCCACCACACCGTCGGCGACCAGCCGCAACACCCGCCGGGTCACCTCGTCGGGATCATCGAGCAGGGCGCCGTCGGAGGTGCGCGGCACGAGGGTCCCCGCCGCCGTGTAACCACGGTCGACGAAGAACTCCCGCACCGTGCGCAGTCCGGCCTCCCCCGCGGCCCGCAGGAACTCCGAGCCGGGCAGCCCGAGCACCGCCAGCTGCGGGTCGTAGTCGCGGACCGCGGCGACCACCGCGGCGGCCTGCCCCTCGTGGTGCACGATCGCGTTGTAGAGCGCGCCGTGCGGCTTCACGTAGCGCACCGCGGTGCCGGCTACCCGGCACATCGCCTGCAGCGCCCCGATCTGGTAGATCACGTCATCGGCCAACTGCTCGGGCTCGACGTCGATGAAGCGGCGTCCGAAGCCGGCGAGATCCCGGTAGCCGACCTGGGCACCGACGGTCACGCCCGCTCGCGCGGCCAGCTCGCACGTGCGGCGCAGCGTCGAGGGATCCCCGGCGTGGAACCCGCAGGCCACGTTGGCCGACGTCACGAGGTCGAGCATGGCCGCGTCATCACCGAGCGTCCACCGCCCGAACGACTCACCGAGATCGGAGTTCAGATCCACCGCACCCTCCCCGCACTGAGAGGGATTGTCGCACAATCGAGCAATAGTGCACGCCCGGTACAGCGCGGGGAAGCGACGATGCGGCTACCGGCGCACCTCGTAGACGTTGTTGAACGGCGTCTCGGTGGCCCGCCGGAAACGGGTGAAGCCGGCGTCGGTCATCACCTGCCGGATCGCGCTCTCCCCCGCCTGCGCACCGAGGGCGTAGCCACCGTGTTGGGACAGCCCGTTGGGCACGCACAGGAAGGTGGAGAAGTTGTAGTACAGCCGGCCGACCGGGTTGAGGTTGTCCTGCACCTGATCCCCCGCCGCCGGTTCGACCACCAGCCAGGTGCCGTCGGGCCGCAGCGCCTCGCGCACGTGCCGCGCGGCACCCAGCGGGTCGCCCATGTCGTGCAGGCAGTCGAACGTGGCCACCAGATCGAACCCGGAGCCGGAGAACGTCTGGGCGGACGCCACCTCGAAGGTCACCCGCTCGGTGACCCCGGCCTGGGCGGCCCGCTTGCGGGCCAGCTCGATGGATTCCGCGTGGTAGTCCGAGCCGACGATGGTGGCCTGCGGGAACGCCTGCGCGAGGATGACCGACGACGCCCCCAGCCCGCAGCCCAGGTCGGCGACCCGACCGCCGGCGGCGAGCTTGTCCCGCACACCGTCGAGTGCGGGGATCCAGCTCGACACCAGGTTCGCCTCGTAGCCGGGCCGGAAGAACGCCTCGCAGCCGACGAACACGTCCGGGTCGTGCTCGTGCCAGCCGACCCCGGCTCCGGTCCGGAACGCCTCGGTGATCCGCTTCTCGGCGCGCAGCGCCCCGAGCGCGAGCACGAAGGCGCCGGGCAGGTAGACCGGGCCGTCCGGGTTGGCCAGGCAGAACGCCTGCTCCTCGGTCATCGAGAAGCGATCGGTCTGCTGGTCGTACTCGATGTAGCCGCCGGCGGCCTGGCCGCGCAGCCACTCGGTGATGTAGCGGGCGTCGCAGTCGGTGCGGGCGGCCAGCTCGTCCGGGGTGGCCGCGCCCTCGGCCAGCGCCCGGTAGAGCCCCAGCCGGTGCCCGACGACGATGTTGCCGGCCGCCGTGGTGGCCCCGAGGTCGGCGACGAAGGTGCCGAGGAACTCCATCAGCCGGTCTTGATCCACTGCCATGACGTCTCCTGCCATCGATGTGACGATCTTCCGATTCCCGGTCACGACCGTGCTCGGCGACGTTGCGCATTCACTGCAATCGCGCTGCAATCGGCCGCGCCCATGCTGCTGGCCGGGTCGAGGTGGGGACGGGGTGATGGCGGTGCGCGCACGGTGTCCCGACCTGGAAGGGGCCGTGCAGCGGGACGGGCTGAAGATCGGATATGAGGTTTTCGGGGAGGCGGTCGGCTCGGCCGCGCCTGCGGTGCTGCTCGCCGGACCGTGGCCGGTGGCGCATTCCCGGATGTGGAAGGCGCAGGTGCCGTACCTGGCCCGGCACTTCACCGTGATCACGGTGGAACCGCGCGGCAACGGCCGCGCCGACCGAACCACCGACCCGTCGGCCTACACCGACACCGCGCTCGCCGGGGACCTGCTCGCGGTGTTGGACGCGCTGGAACTCGAGCGTGCCGTGCTCGTCGGGCACTGCGTGGCGGCCTGGTACGCGGCGCTGGTCGCCACCGCGCATCCGGACCGGGTGCTCGGGCTGGTGCTGATCAACCCGACCGCACCGCACCTGGGCCCACAGCTGCCGCACCGGTCCGGGATCTCCTTCACCGACGACCTCGGACCCGACCGGGATGTCGGCTGGGGCCGCTACAACCGGCACTCGATGCGCCGGGACTACCCCGGCTTCCTCGACTTCTACTTCGACGAGCTGATCTGCGAGCCGCACTCCTACAAGCAGCGGGAGGACGCCGTCGGCTGGGGCCTGGAGACCGACCCCGACGTCCTGGTCGCCAACGACGAGGCGCCGCTGTCCGTCCCGTCCGTGGCCGGCACCGAGGCCGTGCTGAGCGATGTCCGGCAGCCGACCCTGGTGATCACCGGTGACGGTGACCGGTGCATCCCGCCGGACCGCGGCACCCGGTACGCGGAACTGATCGGGGCCGAGCACCTGGTGCTGGTCGGCGCCGGGCACCTGCCGCACACCCGCGAGCCGGTGGCGGTCAACCGCGCGATCGAGCGCTTCGCGGCCCGGTTCGCGCCGCCGCGGGTCACCCGCTGGCAGCGCCCGCAAGATCGGCGACGGCGGGTTCTCTTCCTGAGCTCGCCGATCGGCCTCGGCCACGTCCGCCGGGACCTGGCGATCGCCCGGGAGCTACGCGTCCAGCATCCGGACCTGCTGATCGACTGGCTCGCGCAACCGCCGGTGGCCGGCGTGTTGGCCGCCCACGGTGAACGGGTGCATCCCGCGTCGGCCGCGCTGGCCTCGGAGTCCGCGCACATCGAGTCCGAGGCCGGCGAGCACGAGCTGGGCGTGTTCGAGGCGTTCCGGCAGATGGACGAGATCCTGGTGGCCAACTTCATGGTGTTCGCCGATCTCGTGCGGGAACGGTCCTACGACCTGTGGGTCGGCGACGAGGCCTGGGAGCTCGATCATTTCCTGCACGAGAACCCGGAGCTCAAGCGCAGCGCCTACGCCTGGTTCACCGACTTCGTCGGGTGGCTGCCGACCGTCGGGAGCGACACCCGCGAGGCGGCGCTCACCGCCGACGTCAACGCCGAGATGCTGGAGCAGGTCGAGCGGCTGCCGCGGATCCGCGACCGGGCGATCTTCGTGGGCGACGTCGAGGACGTGGTGCCCGGGACGTTCGGACCGGGGCTGCCCTCGATCCGGGACTGGACGGCCCGGCGCTACGAGTTCAGCGGTTATGTCACCGACCAGCGGCCACCCGCCGACCGCGCCGAGCTGCGCGCCCGCCTGGGCTACCGGCCCGACGAGCCGGTGTGCCTGGTGACCGTCGGCGGTTCGGCGGTGGGTCGGCACCTGCTGTGCCGGGTCGCCGCCGCGCACCCGATCGCGGCCCGGCAACTGCCCGGCCTGCGCACGGTCGTCGTCACCGGGCCGCGGATCGATCCGCGGTCGGTGCCGGCCCCACCCGGGGTCGAGGTGCACGGTTACCTGCCGGAGCTACCCGATCACCTGGCCGCCTGCGACGTCGCCGTCGTGCAGGGCGGGCTGGCGACCACCATGGAGCTGACCGCGGCCGGCCGGCCGTTCGTATACGTGCCGCTCGGGCGGCACTGCGAGCAGGCCGTGCACGTGGCGCACCGGCTGCGCCGCCATCACGCGGGCCGCGAGCTGGACTACCACGGTGCGACGCCGCAACGGCTGGCGCAGCTGATCGTCGAGGAGATCGGACGGTCCCCGAGCTACCTTTCGGTGCCCACCGACGGGGCCGCCCGAGCCGCCGCCCAGCTCGCGGAGCTGCTCTGAACCCGCCCGGCTATCGAGGCGCAGCGGCGTCGGACAGCTGGGCGAGCGCCCGAGCCGCGACCGTGGGCATCCCGTGCCCGCCGGCCAACTCGGCCACCGCGAGCAGCGCACCGGGGGCCACCGGGTCAGCCAGCACCAACGCGGCCCGGCCGTCGACCAGCCCGGCCGCGGCCTGCACCGGGATCCAGCCGAGATCGTCGGCGGCGGCCAGCAGCGGTTCGAGCACGGCGCGCGCGGTCGCCGGCTCCCCGGCGGAGATCCACGCCTCGGCCACCGCCAGGTAGCTGTCGGCACCCAGGATCCAGGCCTGGCCGGGTGGCGTGTCGATGCCGGTCAGCAGCTCGTGCGCCGCCGCGAGGGCATCCGCGGCGCCGCTCACCTCGGCGGCCGGCGCGAGCCGCCGCAACCGGTGCGCCTCGGCCATCCCGACGGCGGTGCCCGCCGGTACCTCGTCGAGCACCGCCGCGGCGCCGGCCCGATCGCCGCGCTCCAGCAGCGTCCTGGCCAGGAACCCGGCCGCGGTCGGCCGGTGCCAGCTGTGCTCGTACCGGCCGGCCAGCTCGACCGCCCGCCGGCCCAGCTGCTCGGCCTCGCCCAGCCGGCCCTGCAGGCGTGCGAGCCAACCCAGGTGCGCGAGGTACCAGGATTCGTGCGCGGCATGGTCACCATGCTGGGCGAGCGCAACGGCCTCCCCGATCCGCCGCTCGGCGGCCGACCACTGCGCGCGGCGGAGCAGCTCGAACGCCGACTCGAAGATCATCCACTGCAGCCGCAGCCGGTCACCCGCGCGTCGGACCAGCGGCTCCAGCTCGTCGTACACCGCGGCGAGCGGGCCGGTGTCGCCGAGGTAGGCGTGGGTGGTCTTCAGCCCGTCGAGCGCGGCGGTGAGCGGCTGGTCCGCACCAGCGGCCCGGCCGGCCCGCACGGCCCGACCGGCCAGCTCGGTGGCCAGCCCGAATCGCAGCCGGTGCGTCGCGAGGATGGTCAGCCAGCCCAGCACCTGGGCCTCGGCGCCGCGGTCGCCCAGCGATCCGGCGATGTGCAGGCTGTTCTGCAGCCACGCCTCGCACTGCTCGATGGAGATGCCGACGGCGGTGGCGGCGTGCCCGCCCAGCCACTGCAGAACCACCATCTCCAGCCGCCGGTCGCCCGCGGCCCGCGCGCTCAGCATCGCTGCCCGCAGGTCCTCCATCGCGGCCGGATACTGCGCGAGGGCCTCCCTGCTCAACGACCTGGCCAGTCGGGCCCGCCCGATCAACTCCAGGTCGGCGGCCCGTTCCGCGGCGTCGAGCGCGCGCCCGTAGAGGACCAGGGCATCGGAGCCGGCCAGCCCGGCCATCGCGCGCTCGCCCGCCACCAGGTAGGCGCGGGCGGCCCGGGCCCAGTCCTGCGCGGCGGTGGCGTGCCGGGCCACCGCCTCCGGCGCGTCGGTGAGCACGTCGGCCGCCCGGCGGTGATGAGCCAGCCGCACCGGCGCCGGGGTCGTCGCGTACACGACCTCCTGCACGACGTCGTTGGCGAACTCGTAGCTCCGCTCGGTCACCACCAGCAGCCGGGCCGCCACCGCTTCGGCGCACCGCCTGGTCACCTCCAGCGCGGTCAGCTCCAGCAGCGCGGCGACCGCGTCCGGATCGAGGGTCGCGCCGAGCACCGAGCCGGCCCGCAGCACCTCCTCGGTCGCGGCCCCGGCCCACCGCAGCCGGGCCAGCACCGCGGCCTGCAGCGACTCGGGCACGCCATCCTCGCCCGCCGCCGCGGCCCGCAGCGACTCCACCACGAACAGCGGGTGTCCCCGGGTCCTGTGCATGATCGTCGTCGCCAGCTCGGGGCGGCCGGCGGCGGTCGCCAACCGGTCCACCGCATCCGGGTCCAGCGGGCCGAGGGCCAGCCGCTCGGTGACGTCGGCCAGGGCGTCGAGCGCCTCGCGGCCCTCCTCGGCGCGCACGGTGGCCACCACCAGAAGCCGCGCGGTTCGCAGCCGGCGGGCCAGGAAATGCAGCAGCTCGACGGTGGCCAGACCGGCGTTGTGCAGGTCGTCGAGCACCAGCAGCACCGGGCGCTCGGCGGCCAGCGCGCGCAGCACCGCCAGCACCGCTTCGAAGGCGTGCCGCAGCTCCACGTCGGGCCGGCTGCGGCCGACGTCGGTGGCCGCCAGCCGATCGGCGAGATCGGGCAGCAGGCCGGCCAGCGCCGCGGCCCGGGACGCGGCGGCGGCCCGCAACCGCGGCGTGGACAGCGCTTCGAGTGGCGGCCCGAGCACCTCCACCAGTGGCTGCAGGAACAGCGAGCGTTCGCTGGCGTAGCAGCGGGTCTCCAGGACCAGGCCGCCGCTGTGGCGCACGGTGGCGGCGGCGTGCGCGGCCAGCCGCGACTTCCCGATCCCGCCCTCGCCGACGATCAGAATCGGCACCGCCCGTCCGGACAGTGCGCCGTCCCAGGCCGAACCCAGCCTGCGCACCTCGGCTGCGCGCCCGATCAACGGCGGTGGCTCGAGCGCGGAAGCGGGCGGGGAGTCCGGCCGGGAATCGGGCAGCGGGTGGGCGGGAGCCGCACGCACCGGTGGCAGCGAGTCCCGCTCGCGCAGCACCGCCTCGTACACCGCACGGGTGCTCGGCGCCGGGTCGACGCCCAGCTCGGTGGCCAGCAGCACCCGCAACTGCTGGTAGTCCAGCAGCGCCTGCGCCGGTTCACCCGCCGCCTGGTGCGCCGACATCAGCAGCCGGTGGGCGCCCTCGTCGAGGCGGTCCGCCCGGACCGCGGCCTCGGAGATCTCGCGGGCCGCGGTCGCGTCGCCGGCGTGCAGGGCGGCGGTGGCCGCGGCGTGCCGGGCGTCGCGCAGCAGCGAGTCGTAGCGGGTGCGGGCCTCGCGGACCCAGTCGGCGTCGGGCTCGCCGAGCAGCACCGTTCCCGCGGCGAGCAGCGCCAGCGCGCGGTGCCCGGCGACGGGTGCGTCCGGCGAGCCGGCCCGCCGCGCGCACTCGTCGACCAGCGCCGCGGCCTCGTCGAGGTCGACGACGACCAGCGGCGGCTCGCCGAGCCGGTACCCGCCGGGGACGCTGCGGATGACGTCGCCGCCGAGCACCGCGCGCAGCCGGCTGACCAGCGTGGCCACGTCCGGGGCCGGCCGCCGCGGCGGGGTGGCGGGCCACAGCGCGTCGACGATCCGCTCCAGCGGAACCAGCCGGTCGCGCTGCACGGCCAGCAGCGCGAGCAGCCGCCGCGCCTTGCGGCTGCCGAGCCGCACCGGCTCCGCCGAGCCGACGCGGAAGACCGCGAACGACCCGACCAGCCGAACGGAGACGCCGTCCATCTAGTGTCCCGAACCGGAAGTTCGTCGCGTATATCGGCGGATCCAGGCACGCGCTGGCAAGGCGCCGGTCCGAGCCTCGTACCGGGCGTACTCGGCCGGACCGGCAACGCCGCCAGCGTGCGCCTGGGCCGCCGAGATACGTGGCGGACTTCCGGTTCGGGACACTAGCCGGGTCCCCGCGGCCGGGCGTCGCTCCGCGGCACGGCGCCGGACGGCCGCCCGTCCGGACCCGGCCACGAGGCGGCCACCACCGCGCTGGGCAGGGTGACCACCGCGGCCGGCAGCGGCTCGAGCGGGATCGGACCCGGCGCGACGAGCAGCTGCAGCGCGCCGGCCCCCGGCCGGCCCGCGGCATCCCACGCGGCCAACGCGGTGAGCATGCGTTGCGCCGGCACCGCCCCGTCGACGCCGAACGCGTGCACCCCGGCCGGACGCGGCCAGCGGCGACCGCCGAGCGGTCCGGCCAGCGCCAAGCCCGGTCCCGGCCCGACCAGCGCGAGGCCGACGAACCCGGTACCGACCGGGAACATCGCGGCCGCCGGGCCGATGCCCCGCCCGCTCGGGTCGTCGTCACCCGGATCGCGCTCGTCGCCCACGAACAGCCGGATCGCGAGCGGGTCGTGCAGCGCGAGCCAGAGCCCGAAGCCGTCCCACACGTCCTGCGGCCCCAGCGGCACCCCGGCCGCACGCACCGGCCCGGGTGCGGCGAGCGCCGCGGCCACCACCGCCCCGGTCCCGCTGGCCACCCCCTCCTCGGGCACCTGCATCGAGACCCCACCGCCGATCGGCAGCACGCTTTCGGGGGCGGCCCCGACGCCGCGCAGCCGGATGAACGCGCAACCGCGCACCGAGTCGCTGCGCAGCACCCCGTCCGGCCCCAGGTCGAGCGCCACCGACAGCTGGCTGCCGCGCAACGCCAGCGGCAGCAGCAGCCGCCCCTCGGGGGCGAGCTGGGTGACCCACTCGCCGCGCACGTCGGAGCTGCCCACGGTGAGCACGATCCGGTCGTAGGGCGCCCGCGGGGCGAACCCCAGCGCCCCGTCCGCGCAGACCAGCTCGACCCCGGAGACACCGGCCGCCTCCAGGTGCCGGGCCGCGGAGTCGATCAGCTCCGCGTCGATGTCGACGGCGGTCACCGAGCCCGTCGAGCCGACGATCCTGGCCAGCAGCGCGGCGTTGTAGCCGGTGCCGGCGCCGATCTCCAGCACCCGGTCGCCCGGCCGCACGTCCAGCTGCTCGAGCATGATCGCCATCATCGACGGCTGCGACGCCGAGCTGGTGGCCACGCCGTCGACCCGCTGCACCGCTACCGCCTCGTCGGCGTAGGCGTCGGTGACCGCGAGATCGGGCAGGAACTCATGGCGCGGGATTGCCCGGAAGGCCTCCTCGATCCCCGGATCATGCAGCCGCCCCGCCGAGCGCAGCGCGGTCACCATCCGGTGTCGTGCCCGCTCGGCCGGTGTCATCCGGCCAAGTCTGGCCGGATGGGACCCGTCGAACAACACCGGGAACCGCGGCCCCCGCATCCGGCGCCCCGGCTCGCGGCGGGCATCCTGGCCCGGCAGCCGATGTCGGAGTGCGAGGGGGTACCGGTGGACGTGCTGGAGGCCGCCGGGATCGACGCTGCGGTGCTGGCGCTGTGCCCGGACTACCGGGCGTTGCTGATCACCGCGGACGGGCTTCTGCCCGGGCCCAGCGACCACGCCAGTGACCGGTTGCTGGCCGCGGCCGAAGCCGGCGCCCGCCGGTGGCTGGCCGACGTCCCGGCCACCGACCATCCGCACGTCGCCCAGTGGCGCGACGCGTTCCGGGCGTTCGGGGCCAAGCCGCAGCGCACCCGCCCGAGCGTCGAGGCGCTGCTGCGCCGCGCGGGCGACGGGCTGCCCCGGGTCGATCGGCTGACCGACGTCTACAACGCGATCTCGGTGACGCACGTGCTGCCGGTCGGCGGCGAGGACCTGGACCGCTACCGCGGTGCGCCGCGGCTGGTGCGGGCGGCCGGCGACGAACCGTTCGACACGACCACCGACGGCGGCCCGGTCGTGGAGCATCCCGACCCGGGCGAGGTCATCTGGCGCGACGAGCTCGGGGTGACCTGCCGGCGCTGGAACTGGCGGCAGTGCACCCGCACCCGGCTGACCGGGCGCACCACCCGAGCGATCTTCATCCTGGACGCGCTGGGCGCCGTCGACGACACCGAGCTGAGCGCCGCCGGCGCTGCGCTGCAGGACGCCCTGCACACGATCAGCCCCGACGCACGCACCAGCAGCCGGCTCGTCACCGGCTCCTGACCCGCGACCCGCCGCGGCCGGTGCGGGGGTGGCGGGCTCACGGAATGACCGGGACCAGGTCGTCGGCGTGGACCACCTCGCGACGCAGCTCGGGGGCGACGTCGCGGGATCGGCGGCCGATCAGCTCCGGGAGCTCGGTGGCGTCGAAGCCGACGACCCCGCGGGCCACCACGGCACCCGCGGGCCCGATGAGATCCACCACGTCCCCGGCGACGAAGTCGCCGGTGGTGCCGCGGATCCCGGCCGCCAGCAGCGACCGCCGCCGCTCCAGTACCGCGGTGACCGCGCCGGCGTCCAGCTCCAGGGTGCCGCGCACGTCGGCGGCATGCCGCAGCCAGAACCGGCGCGCCGAGAGCCGCCGCCCCGACGGCCGGAACGCGGTGCCGATCGTCGGGCCGGCCACGTCCAGCGCCGCGGACACGTCCTCGGCCGCGGCCAGCAGCACCGGGATGCCCGACGCCGCCGCCATCGCCGCCGCAGTGATCTTGGTGGCCATGCCGCCGCGGCCCAGGGCGTCGGCGCCGACCCGGGCCACCTCGACCGCTTCCAGGTCGGACGGCGCCTCGACATCGCTGAGCAGCCGGGCCCCTGGCCGGCGCGGATCGCCATCGTAGAGCCCGTCCACGTCCGAGAGCAGCACCAGCCCGTCGGCGCCGATCAGGTGCGCCACCAGCGCGGCCAACCGGTCGTTGTCGCCCACCCGGATCTCGTCGGTGGCCACCGTGTCGTTCTCGTTCACCACCGGCAGCACCCCCAACCCCAGCAGCCGCTCCAGGGTGCGCTGCGCGTTGCGGTAGTGCGCGCGCCGGATCATGTCGTCGGCGGTGAGCAGCACCTGACCGATGGACTGCCCGTAACGGGCGAAGGACGCGCCGTAGGCCTGGGCGAGCAGCAGCTGCCCGACGGCGGCCGCGGCCTGCTGGGTGGCCAGGTCCCGCGGCCGGCGGGTCAACCGCAGCGGGGCCAGCCCGGCCGCGATGGCCCCCGACGACACCAGCACGACCTGGCCGCCGGTGGCCCGGCGAGCGGCGAGCGCGTCGACGAGCCGGTCGAGGCGCTGCGGGTCGAGCCCGCCGGTCAGGCTGGTCAGCGAGGACGACCCGACCTTGACCACCAACCGGCGGGCGGCGCCCAGCTGCCCGCGCACATCGCTCACCGGGCTCATCGACGACCCTGGGATCACCGACACCCCCGCCCGCCCCCGGACTCATGATCACCAGTTCGGTGCATGTCCGGCCACACATGGCCGCCTTCGCACCAGAACGGCGATCTTGACGCCCGCCGGGCGGTCATCCGTTGTCCCCGGCGACATCCATCCCGGCCAGCAGCTCCTCGTCGGTGCGGTGCTCACGGCGCGCATTGCGCGCGGTCTTGCGGTCGACCGCACGCAACCGGTCGTCCTGCTCCAGCCGCCGGTCGGTGCCCCGGCCCGACATCAGCACCGCCACCCCGGCCGGCGTGGTCGGCTCCCAGTCGAACGTGACGTCGCCGATGGTCACCGGGGCGCCCGGCTGCGCGCCGGCCGCGGCCAGCGCCTCCTCGACGCCGAGCCGGGCCAGCCGGTCGGCCAGGTAGCCCACGGCCTCGTCGTTGTCGAAGGAGGTCTGCCGGATCCAGCGTTCCGGCCGCTCGCCGCGAACGATGAAGCCACCGGGCAGCTCCCGGTCGACCTCAACGGTGAAGCCGGCATCGTCGACGGCGGTGGGCCGCAGCACGATGCGGGTGGGCTCGAGCACCGGCTGCGCCGCCCGGAACTGCCGCACCCGCTCGGCCAGCGCGAACGACAGCTCGCGCAGCCCTGCTCGGGTGGCCGTGGAGATCAGGTGCACCGGCCAGTCGAACCGTTCGCGCAGCTCGTCGGCCAGCAGCTCGGCCAGCTCCCGCGCGTCCGGAACGTCGATCTTGTTGAGGGCGATCAACCGCGGCCGGTCCGACAGCTCGCCACCGAGCGCCGGGGTGTAGCGGGCCAGTTCGGTCTCCAGCGCCTCGATGTCGGACACCGGATCGCGGCCGGGCTCCAGGGTGGCGCAGTCGACCACGTGCACCAGCACCGAGCAGCGCTCGATGTGCCGCAGGAAGTCCAGGCCCAGCCCACGACCCTGCGACGCGCCCGGGATCAGCCCCGGCACGTCGGCGATGGTGAACACCTGCTCGCCCGCGCTCACCACCCCCAGCTGCGGCACCAGCGTGGTGAACGGGTAGTCGGCGATCTTCGGACGGGCCGCGGACAGCGCCGCGACCAGCGAGGACTTGCCGGCCGACGGGAACCCGACGAGCCCGACGTCGGCCATCGAGCGCAGTTCGAGCACCAGGTCGCGGGTCTCACCGGGCTCGCCCAGCAGCGCGAAACCGGGGGCCTTGCGGGCCGCCGAGGCGAGCGCGGCGTTGCCCAGTCCGCCGCGACCGCCCGCGGCGGCGACGAACCGGGTCCCGGGCCCCACCAGGTCGGCGAGGATCTCACCGTCGTCGGTGAACACGACGGTGCCGTCGGGGACCCGCAGCTCCAGATCGTCGGCATTGGCGCCGGCCTTGAACCCGCCCTGGCCCTGCTTGCCGTTGCGGGCGGCCGCGTGCGGGCGGTGGTGGAAGTCCAGCAGCGTGTGCACGCCCGGGTCGACGACCAGCACGATGGAGCCGCCGCGGCCGCCGTTGCCGCCGTCGGGCCCGCCCAGCGGCTTGTACTTCTCGCGGTGCACCGAGGCGCATCCGTTGCCGCCCGCGCCCGCGGTGGCGTGCACCACCACGCGGTCCACGAACTTCGCCATCGGACTACTCCTCTGTGACGACGAACGGCGGGCCACCCGAGGGGCGGCCCGCCGATGTCGGAATCTTGGGTGCTGCTACAGGCCTCAGACCTGCGCCGGCACGATGTTCACGACCTTGCGGCCGCGCGTGTAGCCGAACTCGACCGCACCCTCGATCAGCGCGAACAGCGTGTCGTCGCTGCCGCGGCCGACGCCGGTGCCGGGGTGGAACTTGGTGCCGCGCTGCCGAATGATGATCTCGCCGGCGTTGACGACCTGCCCGCCGAAGCGCTTGACTCCGAGGCGCTGTGCGTTGGAGTCGCGACCGTTGCGGGAGCTTGACGCACCCTTCTTGTGTGCCATGGCTGCGTCTCCCTACTTCGAGATAGCGGTGACCTGGACCTTCGTCAGCGGCTGACGGTGCCCCTGACGCTTGTGGTACCCGGTCTTGTTCTTGAACTTGTGAATGCGGATCTTCGGGCCCTTGGTGTGCTCGACGACCGTGGCGGTGATCGACGCCCCGGCCAGCGCGTCGACATCGGTGGTGACGTCGTCACCGTCGACCAGCAGCACGGCCGGGAAGGTGATCTCCGCGCCGGGCTCGCCGTTGATCTTCTCCACGGTGAGCACGTCGTCGACGGCCACCTTGTACTGCTTACCGCCGGTCTTGACGATCGCGTACATCGACGCACTGCTCCTGAAGCTCGGGGGACGAAGCGCCAGGCTGGCCCGGCGCGGACCGCACCTTCGCAGGATGCGGCGCAGGAATCCCAGGGTACGGAAGGGAATCTGGACGGGTCAAACCGGGTCTCCCCCGGTGTCGGCGGCTCCCGGGTCAGCGGCCCCGGTGTCAACAGCCCCGGTGTGAGCGGCTCCCGCGTCGGCGGGCTCGGCGGCCGGTGGCCCGGCCGGCCGGGATGCGGCCCGGCGGCTGCGTCGCGGCCGGGTGGCCGCGCTCGGCGCCGGCTGTTCCGGAACCGACGGCACCGCCACGGCGGGTGCCGGTGTCGGTGAGCCCTCGACAGCGGGTGCATCCACCGTGGCCACCTCACCGGAACCGCCGTCCGCGCCGGGCACCGTGAGCACCACGGCGACCGGGGCATCGCCGGAGGTCGCCTCGGGCGCACCCGCCGTACGGGTGACCCGACCGCGGCGCGTGCGACCGGAGCGGCCGTTGCGGCCCCCGTCGGAAGCCGTTTCGGTAGTTGCGTCCGCGACAGCAGCAGATCCGGCAGCCCCGGACTCGACGACCAGCGCCTCAGCAGCACCCGACTCGGCCACCGGCGACTCGGCCACCGGCGACTCGGCCACCGGCGACTCGGCCACCGGCGACTCGGCCAGATCACCGGCGACTCGGCAACCGGAGACTCGCCGGCGGGCGACTCGACAGCAGGAACGACGAGGTCGTCGACCACCACCGACGCCGCTGATTCCGGTACCGGGACCGGAGTCCCGGCGTCGCGTCGGCCTCGGCCTCGGCCCGATCGGCCACCACCTCGAACCCCGTTCGGGTGGCCACGTCGACCGGCGAGCCGTTGCGGGTCGAGCCGTTGCGCCGACCCGACTCGCGCCGCCCGTCGCCGTCGCCACCGTTGCCGCCGTTGGCATCGCCGGAGTCACGTCGACCACGACCACCCCGCGACCGACGTCCCGAGGGCTCGCGCCCCGAGGACTCCCGGTCCGGGCGATCCGCGTCGCGGGTGGGGTCGGCCTCGACCCCGGCGAGCGGCTCGGTGCTGATCACCACACCGCGTCCCCGGCAGTGCTCGCACGGCGCGGAGAAGTGTTCGAGCAGCCCGCCGCCGACCCGTTTGCGGGTCATCTGGACCAGCCCCAGCGAGGTCACCTCGGCCACCTGGTGGCGGGTGCGGTCGCGGGCCAGGCACTCGGTCAGCCGGCGCAGCACCAGGTCCCGGTTGGCCTCGAGCACCATGTCGATGAAGTCGATCACGATGATGCCGCCGACGTCGCGCAGCCGCAGCTGGCGCACGACCTCCTCGGCCGCCTCCAGGTTGTTGCGGGTGACGGTCTCCTCGAGGTTGCCGCCCGACCCCGTGAACTTGCCGGTGTTGACGTCGATGACGGTCATGGCCTCGGTGCGGTCGATCACCAGGGTGCCACCGGAGGGCAGCCAGACCTTGCGGTCCAGCGCCTTGAGCAGCTGCTCGTCGATCCGGTACGCGGCGAACACGTCGGTCGTGCCGACGTGGCGGTGCAGCCGGGTGGCCAGCTCGGGCGCGACGTGGCCGACGTAGTTGCCCAACGTGTCCCAGGCGTCGTCACCCTCGACCACGAGCCGGGAGAAGTCCTCGTTGAACTGGTCGCGCACGACCTTGATCAGCAGGTCCGGCTCCTCGTAGAGCAGCACCGGCGCCTTGGGCTTGTTCGGCCCGGTCAGCTCCGACTTGGTCTTGACGACCTCCCACTGCGCCTGCAGGCGCCGCACGTCGCGCTCCAGGGCCTCGTGGCTGACGCCCTCCGAGGCGGTGCGGATGATCACCCCGGCCTCGCTGGGGACGATCTCCTTGAGCATGTCCTTGAGCCGCTTGCGCTCGATGTCGGGCAGCTTGCGGCTGATCCCGGCCGCGCCGCCGCTCGGCACGTAGACCAGGAAGCGGCCGGCCAGGCTGATCTGCGTGGTCAGCCGGGCGCCCTTGTGCCCGATCGGATCCTTGGTCACCTGCACCAGCACGCTGTCGCCGCTGTTCAGGGCCTGCTCGATGCGGCGGGCCTTGCCGCCGAGCCCGGCGGCGTCCCAGTCGACCTCACCGGCGTAGAGCACCGCGTTGCGGCCCCGGCCGATGTCGACGAAGGCGGCCTCCATGCTGGGCAGCACGTTCTGCACGCGGCCCAGGTAGATGTTGCCGACCAGCGACTTCCCGGCGCCACCGTCGCGGCCGCTGCCGGCGACGAAGTGCTCGACGAGGATCTCGTCCTCCAGCACCCCGATCTCGATCCGATCGCCGCGTTCGCGCACCACCATCGTGCGGTCGACCGACTCCCGGCGGGCCAGGAACTCGGCCTCGCTCAGGATCGGCACCCGGCGGCGACCGGCATCACGCCCGTCCCGGCGACGCTGGCGCTTGGCCTCCAGCCGGGTCGAGCCCCGCACGCTCTGCACGCCGTCGCCGGTCTCGACCTCGCGCTGCTCACGCGACTCGCGGGGCTGGCGCACCCGGACGACCGTGTTGGGCGGGTCCGACTCGTCGGCGGGGTCGGTGTCGTCGTTGCCGCGACGCCGCCGGCGACGGCGCCTGCGGCGCGATCCGACCCCGTCCTCACCCTTCTCGTCGTCCTCGCCGTCGTCGTCGGTGTCGTCCTCGGCCCCGGACTCGCTGCCGGAGCCGTTGTCTCCGGTTTCGCTGTCCTCGCCGTCCGCGGTTGCCGAGTCGCCCGACTCCTCGCTGTCCGGACCGTCGTCGTCACCGCCGCGACCACGGCCACGGCCACGCCGGCCGCGACGCCGGCGGCGCCGGGCCGCGCCGTCGCTGTCGTCCTCGTCCGCGTCCGTCTCCGCGGCGCCGGCCTCGACCTCGGCCGGCACGGCGTCCTCGTCGGGCTCGACCGGCGCGGGTGGCTCGACCTCGGCACCGCCCGAACGGCGGCGGCGGCGCGACGGCGGCTGGAACAGCGGAGCCGGCGGGGCGAACAGCGGAGCCAACGGGACCCCCGGCTCCTCCGCCGCTGGTTCCTCGGATCCGGGTCGGTCGGCGGCCGCAGCGGGATCGGCCGGGGCCGGGACACCGGCGTCGGCGATGCCGGGCGCGAGCGCCGTGACGACCTGCTCGGCCGCCTTGCGGTCGATGCTGGACTGGGCGGTCCTGACCTCGACGCCGACCTCGGCCAGCGCGCTGATCACCTCACGGCTGGTCCGGCCGAGCAGCCGGGCCAGCGCGTGCACCCGCATCTTCTCGGGCAGGTCCGGTGTGGGTACGGGGACCGGCCCGCCGGTGCTACCGGCGGGCGAATCGATATCGGACATTCAGCTCCTCCGCCCCCGGGCGCCCTCGTGAGAAGGCGGCCGCGCAGGGGCACGTGCAGTTCTCCCCGCGGGGTGCGCGGAGAGCAATCCTGGTGTCGTGCTCCGCCCCGGGGGGCGGTCGTTCACGATGGCGTGCCGGTCTCCGGCAGAGCACCGGCGTACCGTGACCGACCTGTCCGCTCAGCCGCGGGCGGTAACCCGAGCTGGACCGAGTGGGTCAATCAGATAGCCCTGATTGTCGAGCAGGCCCTGAGCCATCCGGGTTGCCTTCGCCGGCACCGGCGGCCGCAGACCTGCGACAAGATCAAGTGCACCCAACACGTCATCGGGTCGGACGGCGGGTGTCAACTGCCGGACGACCGCGCTCATTATCGCACAGACTCCGACCGGCCCGGCGGTCGCGGACGCCGCGACACCTGAATCGACGACGGCCTCCCGACCGCCGTCGGGGGCGGAACCGGTGCCGGTCGCGGTCTCCGACACGGCGCTGACCTCGGCGTGAACCAGCGCCGCGCGCACGTCCAGCTGCCGCCGCCCGGAGGGCGTGACCCGCTCGACGATCACCGACTCCGCGGCCAGCAACACCCCGATCGCGTGACGCAGCCGCTCGGGTTCGACCCCGGGCAGCTCGATCCGCCACCGGCTCGCCGCGATCCGGTCGGCCAGCGGAGGCCCGTCGGCGACCACCGCCTCCAGCACGTCGAGCCCCGCGGGTAGCGCGGCGTCGATGGCGGCGGCCAGCTCGGCCGGGTCCAGCTCCCGGGTGAGCCCGATCTCCACGTACTCGGCCTCGCTGGCCGCGCCGGTCGGCGCCGCCCCGACCCAGGACAGCCGGGGATGGGGGCTGAAGCCGTGCGAGTGCGCGACCGGGACCGCGGCCCGCCGGACCGCCCGCTCGAAGCTGCGGGCCACGTCGCGATGCGACAGGAACCGCAACCGGCCGCGCTTGGCGAACCGCAGCCGCACCCGCTGCACGGTGGGCGGCGCCGGGTTGGCCGCCTCTCCGGGACGCACGCGGGGCATGTCCCGACCCTACGGCCCGGGCGCGCGCGGTGGGTCGTCAGCACCCACGCAACCCGAGCGTGTCCCGCGGGCTTGTGTCTTGTGGGGAGGAATGGCACGAACGGCACTTTCGCTCACACCTAGCGTGCGAAAGTGCCGTTCGTGCCGATGCGTGCGCCCCGGGTGATCCACCGGACAGCGGTGCTGGGATCAGGAGCTGCGGCCCCCGGCCAGTGGATTCAGCACCGTCAACGGGAGCAGTGTCGTCCCGCTCGGGCCCACCTCGATCTCGGTGCCGGTGGACGGGCAGACCCCGCAGTCGAAGCAGGGCGTCCAGCGGCAGTCGTCCTGCTCGCGGCCCTCCAGCGCGTCCTGCCAGTCATCCCACAGCCAGTCGCGTTCCAGGCCGGAGTCGAGGTGGTCCCAGGGCAGCACCTCGTCGCGCTCGCGCTCCCGGGTGGTGAACCAGTCCAGCGACACCCCGAGCGGCTCCAGCTCGGCGGCCGCCGCGGCGGTCCACCGCTCGTAGTCGAAGTGCTCGCTCCAGCCGTCGAACCGGCCGCCGGCCCGCCAGACCCGCTCGACCACCCCGCAGACGCGCCGGTCGCCGCGGGCCAGCAGTCCCTCGATCAGCGAGGGCTTGCCGTCGTGGTAGCGCATCCCGATGTTGCGGGCGATCTTCCGGTCGGCGTTGACCGCCGCGCGCAGCTTGCGCAGCCGGTCGTCGACGACGTCCGGGTGGGCCTGCGCGGCCCACTGGAACGGCGTGTGCGGCTTGGGCACGAAGCCACCGATGGAGATCGTGCAGCGCACGTCGTTGTGCCCGGCCGCGGCCCGCCCGGCCCGGATCACGCGGTGCGCCATGCCGGCGATCTCCAGGACGTCCTCGTCCTCCTCGGTGGGCAACCCGCACATGAAGTAGAGCTTCACCTGCCGCCAGCCCTGCGCGAACGCCTCGCTGACGGTGCGGATCAGGTCCTCCTCCGACACCATCTTGTTGATCACGCGTCGGATCCGCTCGGAGCCGCCCTCGGGGGCGAAGGTCAGCCCGGAGCGGCGGCCGTTGCGGGAGATCTCCTTGGCCAGGTCGATGTTGAACGCGTCCACCCGGGTGGAGGGCAGCGACAGCGAGGTGTTGGTGCCCTCGTAACGGTCGGCCAGCCCCTTGGTGATCTCGGCGATCTCCGAGTGGTCGGCCGAGCTCAGCGACAGCAGCCCGACCTCGTCGAACCCGCTGGCCCGCACGGCGCTGTCGACCATCTCGCCGATCCCCTGCAGCGAGCGCTCGCGCACCGGGCGGGTGATCATCCCGGCCTGGCAGAACCGGCAGCCCCGGGTGCAGCCGCGGAAGATCTCCACGCTGGCCCGCTCGTGCACGGTCTCGGCCAGCGGCACCAGCGGGGCCTTCGGGTAGGGCCACTCGTCGAGGTCGGTGGTGGTGCGCTTGGTGACGGTGGCCGGCACCCGCTCGTCGACCGGCAGGACCGCGGCGATCCCGCCGTCGGCACCGTAGGAGACGGCGTAGAGCGACGGCACGTAGCAGCCCTCGGTCGCGGCCAGCCGCAACAGCAGCTCGCGCCGTCCGCCGGGCCGCCCCTCCGCCTTCCAGGCCTTGACCACGTCGGTGATGTCGCCGACGACCTCCTCGCCGTCGCCGATCGCCGCGACGTCGATGAACTGCGCGACCGGCTCCGGGTTGAACGCCGCATGCCCGCCGGCCACCACCACCGGATGCTCTTCGGTCCGGTCGGCCGCGTGCAGCGGGATGCCCGCGAGATCCAGCGAGGTGAGCAGGTTGGTGTAGCCGAGCTCGGTGGAGAAGCTGACCCCGATCAGGTCGAACGCGCCCAGTGCGCGGTGCCCGTCCACGGTGAAGGCCGGCACCCGGTGCTCGCGCATCAGCGCCTCGAGATCGGGCCACACCGCGTACGCCCGCTCGGCCAGGGTGTCGGCGCGCTCGTTGAGCACCTCGTAGAGGATCATGATGCCCTGGTTGGGCAACCCGACCTCGTAGGCGTCGGGGTACATCAGGGCCCACCGGACGTCCACCGAGTCCCACGGCTTGAGCTGCGCGTTCAGCTCGCCACCGACGTACTGCACGGGCTTGGAGACGCGTGGCAGCAGCGACTCCAGGGCGGCGAACACGTCGGTGGTGGTCATGTCGACCCAGGGTAGTCGCGCCGCCGAAGGGCCCCATACCGCCGGGTTGGCGCTACGCCGAAGCGCTCGCGGCGTCGAGCGGTGAACGCCGGCGGTCCAGCCGGTAGACGTAGTGCTCCCGGGAGTCGACCGGGTTGTCCGGGGCCAGCTCACCCGCCGCAACGCGACCGAACCCGACTCGTTGCAGCGTCCGCCAGGACACGGCGTTGTCCGCGTGGACGGCCACCACGACCGCGGTCGCCTCCGGGTGGTCGCTCCAGATCGCCGCGACGAACTCGGCGATCATCGCGGTGCCGAGCCCGCGACCGCGGCAGTCCGCTTCGCCGATGAGGTAGTCGATGCTCATCGCCCCGGGCGGCACCGGGCAGAGCGCCGAGAGCTCCGCCCCGTAGTCCGGCTCGTCGGCGATCCGGTAGCGCTGGATCAGGCCGATCGGCCGTCCGCCGGCGCAGGCCAGGAAGATCTGGGTCTGCTCGGTGCCGTCGACCGCGGCCCCGAAATCCCGCTCCACCGCCGCCAACGACGTCTCGTGAGCCCACCAGCGGGCCACCACGGGGTCGGACAGCCAGCGCACCAGCAGCGGAAAATCGGCACGCCGCAGCCGGGCGAAGGTGATCGGCCCCATCCGGCGAGGGTACGAGACGCCCGCCGCCGTGCTGATGGTTACGGTAGGACATGGCCCACGTCCTCATGGTCACCGTCGGCGCGCACGGCCACGTCAACCCGCACCTGCCGGTGCTGACCGAGCTGGTGGAACGCGGTCACCGGGTCACCGTCGCGGTGCCGCAGTCCTTCGCCGAAATCATCGCCTCCACCGGCGCCACCCCGCTGGTGTACGACTCCGGGCTGCCCGACGAGAGCCGCGACGAGCAGTGGCCGACCGATCCCGTCGAGGGCATGTCCGTCTTCGTCGAGGACGCCATCACGGTGCTGCCGCAGCTGGAGGGCGCGCTCACCGACGACCGGCCCGACGTGGTGCTCTACGACATCGGCGGCTACCCGGGCCGGGCACTGGCCATGCGCTGGGACATCCCGCTGCTGCAGCTGTCGCCGACCATGGTCGCCTGGGAGGGTTACGAGCAGGACATGGCCGACGCGCTGTCCTTCCGCGACACCCCCGAGTACGCGCGGTACCTGGAGCGGTTCGCCGGGTGGCTGACCGGCCTCGGCATCGACGAGCACCCGGAGCTGTTCGCGGGCCGGCCGCCGCGCTGCGCGGTGCTGATCCCGCGGGCCATGCAGCCGCACGCGGACCGGGTCGACGAGCGCGTCTTCACGTTCGTCGGGCCGGCGCTGGACCGCCGCCCGCACCAGGGCGACTGGCCGGCGTCGACCGAGCCGCTGGTGCTGGTGTCGCTCGGTTCGGCCTACACCGACCACCCGGAGCTGTACCGGGCCTGCGTCGCGGCGTTCGCGCCGCTGGGCTGGCGGCTGGTGATCTCCATCGGGGCGCGCACCGACCCGGCGGCGATCGGCGAGGTGCCGGACACCGTGGAGCTGCACCGCTGGGTTCCGCAGCTCGCGGTGCTCGGGCGGGCCGCCGCGTTCGTCACGCACGCCGGCATGGGCGGCTGCTCGGAGGGGCTCTTCCAGGGCGTCCCGATGATCGCCGTGCCGCAGGCGGTGGACCAGTTCGGCAACGCCGCGCTGCTGGAGGAGCTCGGCGTGGGGCGGCACGTCCCGCTGGCGGAGGCCACCCCGCAGCGGCTGCGGGCGGCCCTGCTGGAGCTGACCGGGTCGCCGGCGGTGTGGGCCCGCTCGGCGGCGCTGCGCGACGAGCTGCGCGCCGCCGGCGGTGCGGGCGC
Source organism: uncultured Actinomycetota bacterium (assembly GCA_963730945.1). GTDB lineage: Bacteria > Actinomycetota > Actinomycetes > Mycobacteriales > Pseudonocardiaceae > Pseudonocardia. The sequence goes on along the minus strand of CAVSTV010000015.1, from coordinate 32,105 downwards.
CGCGGCCGACATCGTCGAGGGTCTGCTCCGCGGGCCGGCCTGACCGGGTCGCCGGTCAGTCGTAGACGAGCTGGCCGACGCCCAGGAGGTTGCCCTCGCTGTCGTGGAACCAGATCGCCCGCTCACCGGTCGCTCCGCTCGAGGGGTAGTGCCCGGCGACGTCGACGATGTCGTCCTCCAGCAGCACCACCCCGCGGGCCCGCAGCTCGGTCGCCGTCGTCTCGATGTCGGCGACGGTGAAGCCCATCTGCGTGTGCGTGCCCGACGCGGCACCGGCGGAGGCGAACACGACGAACGAGGTGCCCCCGCACTCGTAGCTGAGCCCGCCCTCGCGGGTCTCGGCGGGTTCCAGCCCGAGCTTCTCCGCGTACCACCGGCGGGCCCGGTCCAGGTCCTGCGCGGGGAGCCGGACGGCGGCCCGGGCGTCCGACAGCGGGCCGAACGCGCCGGTCGCCCGGTGCCGTGCCCGCCGTTTCGACCAGTACTGCGGAGTCAGCTCGATCAGCTGCACGTAGTTGCCGTCCGGGTCGGCCACGGTCCCGAACCAGGCACCCCCGTCGTCGCGGTACTCCACGTCGCTGATCCACCGCACGCCCAGCCCGTCGAGGTGCCGGCGGTGCGCCTGGATGTCGGTGACGTGGTAGTTGAGGATCACCCGGCCCGGCTCGACGGTCCGCGGCGCGAGATCGTCGCGCTTGTCCACCAGCATCCCGACCGGCCCGAACCGAACGAATCCGTCGGCATCGGGGTGGGCGTCGAGGGCGGTCGCATACCAGTCGCGCAACCGGGCGGGATCGTCGCTGGCCAGCAGCAGGCTCTCGAGGTTCGGAGTTCGCATACCGGTTGAGACCCGGCCCGCGCACGGAACTCATCGGTCCACGACCACAACGACCACAACCATCGTTAAGGCCATAAGTACGACCTAGTTTCGCAAGCATCGAGCCGGCACACCTCGCCCTTACCGTTCCTTCATCACCTCCGTTGATTAAGGAGCGACGATGCTCATCATCCTGGGCTTCTCGATGATCGCCGTATTCATGTATCTCATCCTGAGTAAGCGTCTGACCCCGATGGTCGCGCTCATTCTGGTGCCCCTGACCTTCGCCATGGTGGCCGGTGGACTCGGTGTGACCGGGGCATCCGAGGATGGCGTCGTCGATTCCATCATGGACGCCGTGGGCGATTTCGCCCCGACCGCCGTGCTGCTGTTCTTCGCCATCATCTACTTCGGCCTGATGATCGATGTCGGGCTGTTCGACCCGCTGATCCGATTCGTCCTGCGGGTGGTCGGGAACGACCCGGTGCGGTTGGTGGTCTGCACCGCCGTGCTGGCCGGCGTGGTCTCCCTCGACGGCGACGGCTCGACCACCTTCATCATCACCGTGTCCGCGCTGCTGCCCATCTACCTGCGGCTGGGCATGAGCCCGGTGGTGCTCACCGTCGTCGCCAACCTGGCCAACGGCGTGCTGAACATCGTTCCCTGGGGCGGCCCGACGGTGCGGGCGGCGACGGTGCTGAAGGTGTCCCCTTCGGAGCTGTTCAACCCGATGGTGCCCGGGATGATCGCCGGCATCGCGACGGTGATCGTGCTGGCCTACTTCATGGGCCGCTCCGAGCGGAACCGGCTGGCCCGGTCCGGCCGGACCCTGGACGCGGTGGCGGCGTCGCTGCAGCCGGCCGGAGTCGGCGCGGGTCCGCGCCCGAGCGGTGGCGGGGTCACCGTGCTCGACGACCCGACCGACACCGGCGGCAGCTCGAGCGACAGCTCCGACATGGTCAGCGCCCTCGACCCGAACCGCCCGACCCTGCGGCCCAAGCTGATCTGGTTCAACCTCGGGCTGACCGTCGCGCTGCTGACCCTGCTCGGGCTGGACATCCTGCCGCTGTCGCTGATCTTCGTCGGCGCCACCGCGATCGCGCTGGTGGTCAACTTCCCGAACCCGGACGACCAGGTCGCCCAGATCAAGGCGCACGCGTCCTCGATCGTGTCGGTGGTGGCCATGGTGTTCGCGGCCGCGGTGCTGGTCGGGGTGCTGAGCGGGTCCGGGATGGTCACCGCGATGGCCACCGGGATCGTCGCCGCGGTGCCCGAGCCGCTCGGCCCGTGGTTCGCGGTGATCACCGCGTTCCTCAGCATGCCGCTGACGTTCTTCCTGACCAACGACGCGTTCTACTTCGGCATCCTGCCCATCCTCACCGAGGCCGCCGGCCACTACGGCATCGCGCCGATCGAGATGGCGCAGGCCTCGATCATCGGTCAGCCGGTGCACATGACCAGCCCGCTGGTGCCCGCGATGCTGCTGCTGATCTCGTTGGCCCGGGTCAACCTGGCCGACCACCACAAGAAGGTCATCTGGCGGGCCGTCGTCTGCTCGACGGTGATGCTCGGCACCGCCATCGCACTCGGCGTCATCCCCGTCGGCTGACAAATACCCATTCACAATAGAGAGGAACTACCATGACTGTTGTTGACGAATTCACTACAGGCTTCAGCACCGAGAAGCCCCGCACCGGACCGCTCGCCGGAATGCGCGTCATCGACGCCGCCACCGTCTACGCCGGCCCGCTGGCCGCGACCATGCTCGGCGATTTCGGCGCCGATGTCATCAAGGTGGAACACCCGGACGGCGATTCCGCCCGGACCCACGGCCGCAGCAAGGACGGCGTCGGGCTCTGGTGGAAGGTGCTGGGCCGCAACAAGCGCACGGTCACCGCGAAGCTGTCCACCCCGGAGGGCCGGGAGCTGTTCCTGGACCTGGTGCGCACCGCAGACGTGCTGATCGAGAACTTCCGACCGGGTGTGTTCGAGCGCTGGGGCCTCTCCCCCGAGCTGCTGCACGAGATCAACCCGGGCCTCATCATCCTGCGGGTCACCGGGTTCGGGCAGACCGGCCCGGCCGCCCAGCGGCGGGCGTTCGGCACCCTGATCGAGGCGATGAGCGGGCTGGCCCACATGACCGGCGACCCGGACGGCCCGCCCACGCTGCCGCCGTTCGGGCTGGCCGACGGGACCGCGGCGCTGGCCGGCGCGTTCGCCACCACGCTGGCGTTGCTGCACCGCGAGCGTGGCGGCACCGGCCAGGTGATCGACCTGTCGCTGCTGGAGCCGCTGCTGATGATCCTCGGCCCGGCCCCCACCGTGTACGACCAGCTCGGCGAGATCCCGGGCCGGCACGGCAACCGGTCGCCGAACAACGCCCCGCGCAACACCTACCTGACCCGCGACGGGCGCTGGGTCGCGGTGTCAGCCAGCTCGCTGTCGGTGGCCCAGCGGGTGCTGACCCTGGTCGGGCACCCGGAGGTGACCGAGCAGCCCTGGTTCCGATCGGCCGGCGAGCGGGTCGAGCACGCCGACGAGCTGGACGGCTACGTGTCGGCCTGGATCGGCGCGCACGACGCGGCGTTCGTGATCGCCGAGTTCGAGCGGGTGGGGGCGGCGCTGGCTCCGGTGTACACGGTGGAAGACCTGGTCAACGACCCGCAGGTGATCGACCGTGACATCATCACCACGGTCGAGGACGACCAGCTCGGGCCGCTGCGGATGCAGAACGTGATGTTCCGGATGTCCGACACCCCGGGCGACATCGCGTTCACCGGCCGCGAGCTGGGCCGCGACAACGACGAGATCTACGTCAAGGAGCTCGGCCACGACGTGGGCCGGCTGCGCGACCTGCAGGACGGCGGTGTGCTGTGAGCACCACCCTCACCGCCGGCGCTCGGATCCCGGCCACGGTCGCCGGGCCGGCCCCGGCCACCTACCTGTTCGTGCCCGGCCACCGGCCGGAGTTGATCGCCAAGGCCCGCCGCAGCAGCGCCGACGCGGTGGTGATCGACCTGGAGGACGCGGTCGCGCCGGACCAGCGCCCGGCCGCCAGGGCGGCCACCGCGGTGGCCTTGATCGAGCACGCCGCCCTGGTCCGATCGGCTCGGCGCCGCGTCCGGGCAACGGCTGTGGGTCCGGGTGAACGCGGCCGGCACCGCCGAGGCCGAGGCCGACCTGGCCGCGCTCGGTGAGCTGCTCACGCACGCCCGGCTGCCCAAGGTGACCGACCCCGCCGAGGTCGACTGGCTGGCCGCCAGGGCGCCGCGGCTGGTCGCGACGCTGCCGGCCGTCGAGTGCGCCGCCGGGCTGCTCGCCGCGCCGGCGGTGGCCGCGCACCCGCTGGTGGTGCGGCTCGGGCTCGGCGGCGTCGACCTGGTCGGTGACCTGGGCTGCGACGACACCCCGGAGGCGCTGGCCTACCCGCGCTCGGTGCTGGTGGTGGCGTCCAGGGCGGCCGGCCTGCCCGGCCCGGTGAACAGCGTTTACACCCGCCTCGACGACCCGGACGGCCTGGTCCGGCACGCCCGCACGGCCCGCGCGCTCGGGTTCGCCGCGCAGTCGGTGCTCAGCCCGCGCCAGCTCGACCCGGTGCGCGCCGTGTTCGGCGGCTCGGAGCGGGAGCGGTCCTGGGCCCGCGAGGTACTGGCCGCGTTCGAGGCGAGCAACGGCGCCGCCACCCGCACCCCGTCAGCGACTTCGTCGACCTCCCGGTAGCCGACCGCGCCCGCCGCCTCCTCACCCCCCACCCGCTGACGTCCACCCCCTCCCGGAAGGGGCGGGGCGAGTGGCGGCGGGTGGGTTAGCGGAGGCGGTAGAGGCGCTCGGGGCGGCCGGTGCGGCCGTACTTGAGCTGCACCGTGGCCACGCCGGTCTCCTCCAGGTAGGCCAGGTAGCGGCGGGCGCTGACCCGGGACAGCCCCACCCGGTCCGCGCACTCGGTGGACGAGCGCGGCTCGTCGCCCGACAACGACCGGCGCACCAGCTCGGCGGTCTCCCGGCTCAGCCCCTTGGGCAGCTCGGGCTCGGGACGGCCGGCCGCGGTCCCGGACACACCGAAGAGCTGATCGATCTGGTCCTGGTCGACGTCGTCGGCGGCGAGCATCGCGCGGGTCTCCCGGAAGTGCCCGAGCCGCTGGTCCAGGGCCTCGTACTCGAACGGCTTCACCAGGTACGACAGCGCCCCGCCCTGCCGGGCCGCCCGCACCGCATCGAGCTCGCGCTCCGCGGTGACCAGGATGACGTCGAGTCGCGGGTGCAGCTCGCGGGCCCGGCGCAGCACGTCGAGCCCGCTCATGTCGGGCAGGTGCACGTCGAGCAACATCAGGTCCGGGCGCAGCGCGGCCACCGCGGCGAGCGCGTCCGCCCCGTTGTGCGCGACACCGACCACCCGGAACCCGGGCCGGGTCCCCAGGAACCGGCCGTGGATCTTGGCCACCATGAAGTCGTCGTCGACGACCAGCACGTCGTAGATCGTTCCGGCGCCGCTCACGCCGTCTCCAACGGCACCGGATCCACCGCCGCGCCGGCGGCTCCGGCGGTCGCCGCGATCCCGGCGGATCCGGATTCCGGCGGACTCGGCGTACCCGGTGGGCCCGCCCGGTCGCCGCCCGAGCACGGCGGTGAAGACCGCGCCGACCGCATCCTCGCCCCCCGGCTCGGCCGCCCCGCTGCGGACGCTCACCCAACCGCCACGACGCTCACAGATCGTCCTGACCAGCGACAACCCGATCCCGCGGCCACCGGCGACCGTGGACGACTTGGTCGAGAACCCGCGCGCGAAGACCTGGTCGACGGCGCCCTGCGGCACCCCGGGGCCGGTGTCGGCGATCACCACCCGCACCTCGCGGTCGTCGGCGACGATCTCGACGGCGATCGCCGCGTGATCCTCGTTGGCCACCGCGTCCAGGGCGTTGTCGATCAGGTTGCCGGCTACGGTGGCCACATCGGTCGACAGCTCCGGATCCAGCTTCGGGCACCGCGACGTCGGCAGCAGCGCGAGCGCCACCGACGACTCGGTGGCCAGGCTGGACTTGGCGATCACCAGCGACGCCAGCGCCGGGTCGGCCAACCGCTGGCTGATCGTGGCATCGACCTCGGCGCGGGTGCGGGTCAGCGTGGCCACGTACTCGCGCACCTCCTCGTACTCCCCCATCTGCACCAGCCCGGAGATGATGTGCAGCTGGTTGTCGAACTCGTGGGTCTGCGCGCGCAGGGTCTCGGTGGCGCTGCGGGTGGCGCCCAGCTGGCGCTGCACCGCGAGCAGATCGGACCGGTCCCGCAGCGTGACCACGGTGCCGATCGGCTGCCCGCTGCGCGGGCCGTCGCGGCCGCTGGTGCGCGCCGTCCGCCGGTTGGCCACCAACGCCCGGTCCCGGTGCACCACCACCACGTCCGCCCCCGGCACCCGGCCGAGCAGCACGTCGAGCACGGTCGGGGCCAGCGCCAGCTCCTCGACGCGGCGGCCGACGCAGGCCTCGGGCAGGTCCAGCAGGTCGCGCGCGCCGTCGTTGGCGAAGGTCACCCGGCCCTCGGAGTCCACCCCGAGCACGCCCTCCCGGATCGAGTACAGCAGCGCCTCGCGCTGGTCGGCCAGGGTCGCGATCTGGGCCGGCTCCAGGCCGTGGGTCTGCTTCTTGATCCGGCGGGCCAGCAGCCAGGACCCGAGGATGCCGGCCAGCGCGGCCAGCCCCAGCAGCAGCGCCGCCTCGGGTACGTCGGTGAGCAGGGCCGACCACGGGCTGGGGTAGGCCTCGCCGACCAGGGCCACCCCGACCAGCTGCGGACCGGAGCCGGTCGGGGCGAACGCCGGCGCCGCGGCGACGATGAGCGCCCGCTCCGCGATCGTGGCGTCCCCGCCCCAGGCCCGCCCGGACCACACCGACCGGTCGGGCAGTGTCAGCTCGGTACCCACCAGCGTCGGGTCGTCAGCGGCGACGATGCGGTGGTCCAGCCCGACCAGCAGCACGGTGGTGGAGCCGGACTGGATGCGCACCGACTCCGCGACCGGGGCCAGGTCGGCGGCGGCGGTCGGGGCCAGGATGCGCTCGCGCACCAGCGGGTTGCCGGCCAGGCTCTCCGCCGCGCCCAGGATCCGGTCGGCGGTGTAGGCACGGAACTGGGTCTGGGCCTGCCGGACCGACACCACCGCGGCGACGGCGAGCACCAGCGCCACCACGACCAGCTGCAGCACCAGGAACTTGCCGGCCAGCGTCCGAGGCTGCCAGCGCCGCATCAGACACCCCCTAGCCACCCCGCATCCGCTGCGGCCACGATAGGCGCGCGAACCGGTCGTGACGACCGCCTTCGAGGCCGACGGATGTCGATCCGCTCGTCGGCTCGCGGACGCGCCCCGACGCGCAGCGATCCTGTGCCACAGTTGTCCGACCCGGCCGGGACGCCCTCGCCGCCGTCATGGGCACCGGCCTCGAGTTCGATCACCACCCCTCTCGATGACGACCCGGAGGACCGATGCGGCTGCCGGCCCGGCGCGCGATCGTCGCGCTGCTGGGCTGCTGCCTGCTGCTGGTCACCGGCTGCGCCGGTGATCCGGTGCCCGCCGCGCAACTGCGGATCATGGTGCCCAACGTGCCCGGTGGCGGCTACGACGTCACCGCCCGCACCGCGGCCGCGATCGCCCAGCGCACCGGCGTCGTCGATGATCGGATCGCCGTGTTCAACCTCGACGGGGACCGTGGAGCGGTGGCCCTGCGGCGGCTTATCTCCGAACGGGGCAACGGCGAGCTGACCATGATGATGGGCCTGGGTGTGGTCGGGGCGACGGTCACGGTCGCGGGCTCCGACCGGGTCACCGACGCGACGCCGATCGCGCGGCTGATCGAGGAGCCCGAGGCGGTGTTGGTGCCGGCGCAGTCGCCCTACCGCACGATCACCGACCTGGTCAGCGCCTGGCGCGCCGACCCCGCGGCCGTGGCCATCGGCGGCGGCTCCGCGATCGGTGGCCCCGACCACCTGATGTCGGTCCGGCTGGCCCGCACCGCCGGCATCGAGCCGAGCCGGGTCCGCTACGTGTCCTTCGACGGCGGCGGCGCGCTGCTGCCGTCGCTGCTGGACCGGCGCCTCGACGCGGCCATGTCGAGCGTGGTCGAGTACACCGCCCAGATCGCCTCCGGCCAGCTCCGGGTGCTCGCGGTGTCCGGCCCGGCGCGACTGGCCGGCGTGGACGCCCCGACGCTCACCGAGTCCGGCTTCGACCTGGTGTTCACCAACTGGCGGGGCGTGCTCGCGCCCCCCGGGATCTCGGCCGCCGAGCAGGACCGGCTGGTGGCGCTGCTGCGCGACCTCGAACAGACCCCGGAGTGGAGCGCGGCGGTGGACCGCTTCGGCTGGACCGACGCCTTCCTGCCCGGTGCGCAGTTCGGCGCCTTCCTCACCGTCCAGGACCGCGACGTGCGGGACACCCTGGCCGCCCTCGGCCTGACCTGACCGCGCCCACCCGCGCAGGCGGCGCGCTCAGCCCCAGGCGGCCCGTGACGGGTTGCCCGCGGTGGTGAGCCTGCGGGCGGTGGCGGCGATCACCACCACGGCGGCGATGGCCCCGGCGACCACCACCGCGGCCGGCGGGTCGTTCAGCGCGATGCCGGCCACGGCCCACACCACGGCCGCCGCGTAGCCGATCACCGCGGTCCCGGACAGCACCACCCAGGCCGCGATCGCCGTCACCGCGAGCAGCACGACCACGCCCGCCACCGTGGCCAGCGCGTTCCCGCCGGGCAGGCCCACCCACACCCCGGTGGCGGCGGTGCCCAGCACGGTCGCGAGCGACACCCAGCCGGTGTAGAGCGCGATCGGCCCGCGGAAGGCGGCCCGTTCGAGGACATCACCGGCCGATTCCCGGCTCAACCGCCCGAACACCACCGCGAGCGTCACCATCAACGCGATGATCATCAGCTCGGCGAGCAGCAGGCTGCGGGAGCCGAAGGCCAGCACCCAGGACGGGTTGAACACCGCCGACGCGGCCAGCCACCAGCCGGTACGCCGGTGGATCTCGCGCCCGCGCTGCGCCGGCAGCAGCTGGTAGACCGCGTAGAGCAGGAACCCGAGGTAGATCGGCGCCCAGATGACGAAGGCCCAGTTTGCGGCGAGCAACGGCGTGCTGAACTCCCGTGCGACGTCACCGATCGGCGCACCGAGCGCCCCGCTGCCGGCCGCCCATGACACCACCAGCTGCCCGACGGCCAGCACAGCCACCACGGCGACCCGCACACGATCGAGAACAGCGGAGCGCTGGGAAATGACCGTCATGGGCACATCATCGACCTGCCCGCGGATCCCGGCTAGCCGAGTAGCCCGAGAGTTCGAGCACGACCCGATCAGCGCAGCAGCAGGGCATCGAGGCGGCGGGTCGCCACCACGGTCCCGAGCACGATCATCACCAGGAAATAGGCCAGGTGCCCGATCATCCCGACGTGCACGGCACCGGTGGTGAGCCCGCGCATCAGCTCGACGGCGTGGTACAGCGGCAGGCATTCCACCACGATCTGCAGCCACCGCGGATAGACCGACAGCGGGTAGAAGGTGGTGGAGAACAGGAACATCGGCAGCACCGCCAGGGTGACCAGGTCGAAGTCCTGCCAGGACCGCATGAACGAGGTGGCGGCCATGCCGACCGCGGCGAACGCGAACGCCACCAGCAGCGCCGCCGGCAGCGCGAGCAGGGTCCAGGGGGAGACGAGCAGCCCGAACCCCGCCATCACGGTCAGGAAGCCCAGCGCGTACAGCCCACCGCGGATCAGCGCCCAGCCGATCTCGCCGAGCGCGATGTCGACCGGGCCCAGCGGGGTGGCCAGCATGGCGTCGTAGAGCCGCGAGTACTTGAGCTTGAAGAACACGTTGTAGGTGGAGTCGAACACCGCCCCGTTCATCGCGGAGGCGGCGAGCAGGCCGGGCGCGATGAACGCGGCGTAGCTGATCGGCGCGCCGTCCGGCCCGGGCAGGGTCCCGACCAGCGAGCCGAGCCCCTGCCCCATGGCCACCAGGTAGAACACCGGCTCGAAGAATCCCGATACGAACGCCAACCAGGCCCGCCGCGACGCCGTGGCCGAGCGCAGCACCAACGCCCGCGACCGGCCGGCGTAGCTACCGGCCGGCAGCAGCCCCCACCACAGCGGTGTGGCCGGCACCGGCGGTCCGGGCACCGGCGGTGCGCTCATCGGGACAGCCTGCGCGTGAAGATCCGCATGGCCAGCCCGGTGCCCACCGCGAGCAGCGCCAGCAGGTACCCCAGGTGCCCCAGCGCCGCGAGCGGTGTCCAACGGTCGAGCGCGGCGGCGCGGGCCAGCTCGGTGCCGTGCGTGAGCGGCGACAGCCAGGCCAGCGGTTGGATCCACACCGGCAGCCGGTCGATCGGGAAGAAGGTGCCGGAGAACAGGGTCATCGGGATCAGCACCAGCCGGAACAGGGCGCTGAATGCCCCGCCCTCGCTCTCCAGCGTGCCCGAGTACGCGGTGATCAGGGCGGCGACCGCGGCCCCGGTGAGGACCGCCGCCAGCAGCGACACCACGATGCCAGGGCCCTGGATGCCGCCGAACAGGGCGATCACCAGGATGTAGATCACGCCGGAGCCCGCCGACTTGACCGAGATCCAGCTCAGGTGCGCGACCGCGACCTGGGCCGGCGTGATCGGCCCGGCGACCATCGCGTGGTAGACGCGCTGCCACTTGAAGCCCGACAGCACCGGGTAGGTCGATTCGAAGGTGGCGCTCTGCACGGCCGACACCGCGAGCAGCGCCGGCGCGAGCCAGACCAGGTAATCGACCCCGCCGGTGGCCTCGGCCGCCCGACCGGTGCCGTCCACCAGCGAGCCGAAGCCGACCCCGAAGGCCAGCAGGAACAGCAGCGGCTGCAGGACCGAGGAGACCGCGGTCGCCCGCCAGTTCCGCCGGTACCAGACCCAGTAGTGCTCGATGATCCGCAGCACCCCGCCTGCGAAGGTCGGCTCTCGGCCGGTGGGCGGGGCGACGTCGGTGGTGGCCATCAGTCCACCAACGTCCGGCCGGTCAGCCGCAGGAACACGTCCTCCAGCGACGAGCGGCGCACGAGCGCCGACGTCGGTCGGAAGCCGGCCGCGACCAGCTCGGTATGGGCGCGCTCGCCGTCGGCGGCGTAGAGCAGCAGCCGATCCGGCAGCTCCTCCACCCGGTCCGCCAGTGCCGCGAACGCCGCGGCCGGCGGCCGCAGCTCGGGAGCGAAGCGCAGCTCCAGCACCTCCTTGGTGGAGTGTCGCTCGATCAGCTCCGCCGGCGACCCCTCCGCCACGATCAGGCCGTCGTCCATCACCACCAGCCGGTCGCAGAGCTGCTCGGCCTCGTCCATGTAGTGGGTGGTGATGATCTGGGTGACGCCCTGGCTCTTGAGCCGGTAGAGCCGCTCCCACACCAGGTGCCGGGCCTGCGGATCGAGCCCGGTGGTGGGCTCGTCGAGCAGCAGCAGCTCGGGGTCGTTGATCAGCGACCGGGCGATGGTGAGGCGCCGCTTCATGCCCCCGGACAGGGGCTCGACCGGATCGTCGGCGCGCTCGCTGAGCTGCACGAACTCCAGCAGCTCGGCGGCCCTGGCCCGCACGTGCGCCCTGGAGAGCCCGAAGTAACGGCCGTAGATCTCCAGGTTCTGCGCGACGGTGAGCTCGGCGTCGAGGTTGTCCAGCTGCGGCACCACCCCGATCCGGGCCCGGATCCGCGGACCGTCGGAGCCCGGATCCAGGCCGAGCACCTGCAGGAACCCGTCGGTGCGCGGGGACACACACGCGATCATGCGCATGGTCGAGGACTTGCCGGCGCCGTTCGGGCCGAGGAAACCGAACACCTCGCCCGGCGCCACGTCCACGTCGATCCCGCGCACCGCCTCGATCTCACCGAAGCGCTTGCGCAGCCCGCGGGCCTGGACCAGTCCGTCCCCCATGCGCTGCACGCTAACCCGACCCCCCGACAGTTTCCTGCCGGATCGCGCTCGCCCCGGGTCTTCGCACTCAGGGCTTCCGGACGAACAGGTGCTCGTCACGTACGTCGTCGGGCGCCAGCCGCAGCCCGCCCGGGACGACGCCGATCGGGGTCCAGCCCAGCTCGGCGTAGAGCGCGGGCAGCGCGGTACCGCCACGGGTGGACAGCAGCAGCAACTCCAGCCCGAGCCGCCGGGCGTGCTCGACGGCGGCGGTGAGCAGCGCCCGACCCCGACCACGGCCCTGCAGGTCGGGATGGACCATCAGCCGCAGCACCTCGGCGCGGTGGGAGAACACCGTGCCGACCCCGCGGCGCAGGAACACCGTGCCCACGAGCGGGCCCGGCTCCGCGGGCCGGGCACCGAGCCGGAGCTCGAACATCTGCTGCCGGCCGGCCCGGACGTCCTGGACGACCTCCTCGGCCGCCACCCGCAGCTCGGCCGCCGGCGCATCCCTCACGAAGCCGACCGCGCCGCCGGCCCGGGTGACGGCCAGCCACAGCGCGCCGAGCTGGGCGGCCGCATCCGGCGCCGGGTCGATGACCAGGTTCGGGCCCTCGACCTGCGGATCCGGGACCTGCGGTTCCGGGACCTGCGGATCCGGGACCTGCGGATCCGGGACCTGCGGATCCGGCGCCGAACCGGAGCCGGCGGCCACCCGCTGCTCGACGTCGATGCCGCGCACCGCCCCGGTCCCGACCGGTCCGTCACCCATGCCGGCACGGTAACCGCCACCGGTGACGGTTCGCGTCCTCCCGACGACCGGGTCTCACCCGCGCAGGGCCACCGGCCGGGTCGCCGGTTCGGGGCGAGCGGCCGGCGTGCGGCGCGACAGCCAGAGCCCGGCCGCGGCGATGGCCAGCCCGGCGACCGCGGTCGCGTGCACCGGGGTGCCCAGCACCGGCCAGGCGGCCACTGCGGTGACGGCCGGCACCACGAACAGCAGGCTGGTACCGCCGGTCGGTCCCCGCCGGGCGATCAGGGCGAACAGCAGCAGCGGCGCGACGACGCCGGCGACCAGCGCGAGCCACAGGAAGCTGCCGATCGCCTCGACCGTGAGCGGGATGGTCAGCGAGCCGTACAGCGGCGCGACCACCGCGAGCACCAGCACCGAGGCGCCCACCTCGGTCGCGGCCAGCGCGGACGGGCCCGCCGTGCCGCTGACCGTCCGCTGCAGCAGCGTCCCGGCGGCCAGCCCGGCCAGGCCGAGCAGCGTCCACAGCAGCGCGGCCAGGCTCGGCGGCCGGCCGACCCGGTCGGCCAGCGTCACGATCACCCCGACCACGCCGACGGCCACTCCGGCCCACTGCACCGGCGCCAGCCGCTCCCAGCCCAGCCCGGCCCCGGCCACCGCCACCAGCATCGGCGCGGTGCAGGCGATCAGCGCGGTGGTTCCGGCCGGCATGCCGTCGGCCAGCCCGATGTAGAGGCCGCCGAACTGCACCGCGAACAGCAGCACCCCGACCCCGCTCACCCGAGCCAGCGCCCGGCCCCCGTGCGGCCAGCGCTCGTGGCGCGCGAAGGCGATCATCGCCAGCACCGCGGCGGCCAGCACGAACCGCCACAGGGTGACGGTCAGCGGCGCCATCACCGCGGTGGCCAGCGAGCCGACCAGGTAACCACTGCTCCAGACCAGGACGAAGGCCACGCTCATCGCGGCCGGTAACGACTTCATACGTTACAGATTGCGCCCGGGTCGGTAACGTGTCAAGGCGTTACACTGTGGGCATGACCGCTTTCCGGACCGGCTACGGGGCCGCCTGGTTGGACCTGCTGGGCTCCCTGCACGGCCGCTACCAGGCCAGCACCACCGAGCACCTGCCCAACCCGGCGACCGCCGGGGAATGGCTCGCCGAGCACGGCCTGGCCCCGGCGGCCCCGGTCACCGGAGCCGACCTCGAGGCGCTGTGGACGTTGCGGGAGGCCCTGCACCGCACCGCGGCGGCCACCGTCCGCGGGGAGCCGCCGGCCGACGTCGAACTGGCGGTGATCGATCGGGCGTTGGCCGCGGACCGCGCGCTGCGGCTGGGCCCGCGCAGGGACGACGAGGGCGCCGGGCTTGTCGTGTCCGCGCCGGGCACCGCGGCGGAGGCGGCCGCCCGGCTGGCCCGCCAGGCCGTCGAGGACCTCACCGGCCCGCACCGCGAGCTGCTGCGCTTCTGCGGGGACGACGGCTGCGCGGGGATCTTCCTCGACCACACCGGGCGCCGGCGCTGGTGCGCCGACGAGCGGTGCGGGGTGCGGGCCCGGGTCCGGGCGCACCGTGCCCGCGCCCGCACCGCACCGGGATCGTGAGTGCTCAGCTCACAGGTTCGGGAACCAGAGCTTGATCTCCCGGGCCGCGCTCTCCGGCGAGTCCGAGCCGTGCACCAGGTTGGACTGGGTCTCCAGGCCGAAGTCGCCGCGGATGGAACCCGGGGTGGCCTTCTCCACAGGGTCTGTGCCGCCGGCCAGCTGCCGCCAGGCGGCGATCGCCCGCGGGCCCTCGACCACCGCGGCCAGCACCGAACCGGAGGTGATGAACTCCAGCAGGCTCTCGAAGAACGGCTTGCCGTCGTGCTCGGCGTAGTGCTGCACGGCCAGCTCGCGCTCGACCGTCCGCAGCTCCAGGGCGACGATGTCGAGCCCTTTTCGCTCGATGCGGGACAGGACCTCGCCGACCAGCTTGCGTTCGATGCCGTCGGGCTTGACCAGGACCAGGGTGCGTTCAGTCACCGGCCCAGCGTATCGATGGCCCCCGACCCGACCCGACCCCAGCCCGAACCGGTCACGGGAGGGGGACGAAGATGGGTGCATGAGAAGCATCCGCGGGGCGGTGGCGGCCCTCTGCGCCGCGCTGACCGTGGGCCTGACCGGGTGCGCGACACCGGCAGCCGCTCCCGCGCCGGGCCCCGCCCCGGTCACCGCGGCCGATACCCGCCCGACCAGCCCGCTGCAGTTCTCCGGGGAGACCGTCGACGGGGGTCGCTTCGATGCCGCCACGCTGGCCGGCACCCCGGTCGTGCTGTGGTTCTGGGCTCCGTTTTGAGGCACGTGCCGGGCCGAAGGGCCGGGCATAGCGGCGGTCGCCGCTGAATACCAGGGTCGGGTCCGGTTCGTGGGCATCCCGAGCAGGGGGCAGGTCGAACAGATGCGGGACTTCGTGGCCGACACCGGGACCGGTGGGCTGACCCACGTCATCGACCCGAACGGCGCGCTGTGGCAGCGCTTCGGCGTGTTCGGCCAGCCCGCGTTCGCCGACATCGCCGCCGACGGCTCGGCCGAGACCCACCGCGGCGGTCGCGACGCCGCCGAGTTGCGGCAGGCGGCCGACGAGCTGCTGAGCCGCTGAGCGGGGTCGATGTGGATCCCGCCACCATGGCCTTCGCGCTGGTCGCCGGGGCGGTGGCGGCCTTCAACCCGTGCGGGTTCGCGCTGCTGCCCGCCTACCTGGGGCTGGTGGTCGCCGGGGCGGACGAGCGGTCCGGCGCGGCCGCGCGGGCGGTCCGGTTCGCCGCCGGCATGACCGTCGGCTTCGTCGGCGTCTTCGGGCTGGTCGGGCTGGTGGTGGCGCCGCTGGCGCTGTCGCTCGAGCGCTACCTGCCGGTGGTCACCGTGGTGATGGGTGTGCTGCTGGTGGGGCTCGGAATCCGGTTGCTGAGCGGGCGCGAGCTGGGCCTTCCCGGGCTGGCCGGGCACGGCCGCGCGCCGACCACCCGCTGGCTCTCCCAGATCGGCTACGGCGTGTCGTTCGCGCTGGCCTCGCTGTCCTGCACGATCGCGCCGTTCCTCGCCGTGACGGCCGGCGCGCTGCGCGCGGGTGGTCCCGTCGGCGTGGCCGCGGTGTTCGTCGCCTACGGCACGGGCATGGGCGTGGTGGTGCTGGTACTGGCCCTGGCCGTGGCCGCCGCCCGCGGTTCGGTGGTCCGGGTGATGCGGCAGGCCGGGGCGGTGGTCGGCCGGGCTGGCGGGTTGCTGCTGATCCTCGCCGGTGCCTACGTCACCTGGTACGGCTGGTTCGAGATCCGCGCCATCGCGGGCGACACCACCGCCGACCCGGTGATCAGCGCGGCGGTCGACATGCAGGCCGCGATCTCCGGATGGATCGCCGCCCTCGGCCCGACCGCGTTGTTGCTGGTCGCGGCCCTGCTCGCGGTGGGCCTGGCCGTGGCAGCGTGGCGCCGCCGCGGCCGACCGGCGCGCCTCATGCCGTGATCGTCCACCGAGCGACACGGTCCATGATCAGGGGTCGCGGGGCTGCTGGCTGGGCAGCTCGCCCCGGGCGAGCTTGCCGGCCACGACCCGTCGCAGGTAGAGCAGGAACGCCCAGACCAGCGCGAAGATCAGGCCCAGCACGCCCAGCGCCGGCACCAGCACACCGCACGCGATCGTGGCCCCCTGCAGCGCCAGGGCGAGGCCGAGCCCCCACGGTCGGCGTTGCAGCCCGGACGCGACGATCATGAGAAGCGCCACCGAGACGATCATCACGACCGCCGTCGTGCCGCCACCTGACATGGGCAGCACCAGCAGCGCGAGCAGCACCACGATCGATTCCAGCACCAGGGTGGCCGCGAATATCCCGCGCAGACCCTTCATCGGATCCGGCGCCGTCACCTCGCCGCCCCCGCGGGAAGGATCACGTCGGCTGTCATGACGCAGCCTCCGCGGGAAGGATCACGTCGGCTGTCATGACGCGCCTCCGCGGGAAAGATCACGTCGGCGGTCATGACGCAGCCTCCGCGGGAAGGATCACGTCGGCTGTCATGACGCAGCCTCCGCGGGAAGGATCACGTCGGCTGCTTCCCGAACAGCGCGCGCGCCTCGCCCGCCGTCACCACCGACCCGGTGACGATCACTCCGACCCCGGACTCGCCGCCCTCCTCCGCCAGCTCGCCGGCCTGCTCCACCGCGCCGGCCAGCCGCGGCTCCACGCTCACCCGCGCCGAGCCGAACACCTCCGAGGCCAACGCGCCCAGCTCGTCGGGATCCATCGCGCGCGGCGACGAGACGGCGGTGATGATCACCTCGGCCAGCACCGGCTCCAGCTCGGCGAGGATCCCGCGGGCGTCCTTGCCGGCCAGCACCCCGACCACCCCGATCAGCCGGTTGAAGCGGAACTCGGTGGTCAGCGCCTGGGCCAGCGCGCGCGCCCCGTGCGGGTTGTGGGCGGCGTCGGCGAGCACCGTCGGCACCCCGACGCCGGCCGCCAGCCGCTCCAGCCGTCCCGGCGAGGTCACCCCGGCGAACGCCGCCCGGATCGCGTCCGGGTCGATCGGCTGCTTCGGGCCGGCCCCGATCAGCGCCTCGGCCGCGGCCAGTGCCAGCGCCGCGTTGCTGGCCTGGTGCTCGCCGTGCAGCGGCAGGAAGATCTCGTCGACGACCCCGCCGAGCCCGCGCAGCGCGATCCGCTGCCCGCCGATGGCGACCTCGCGTTCGACCACCCCGAACTCGGAGCCCTCACGAGCCACCTGCGCGTCCACCTCGACGCAGTGCTTCAGCAGCACCTCGGCCACGTTGCCGTCCTGGGTGGCGAGCACCGCCACCGCACCGGGCTTGATGATCCCGGCCTTCTCGGCGGCGATGCCCAGCACGTCGGTGCCGAGGAACTCGGCGTGGTCCAGCCCGATCGGCGTGATCACCGCGACCGTTCCGTCGGCCACGTTGGTCGCGTCCCAGCGCCCGCCCAGGCCGACCTCGATGATCCCGGCCTCGACCGGGGCGTCGGCGAACGCCGCGAAAGCCATCGCGGTCAGCACCTCGAACTTCGACAGTTCGGGTTCGGACCGGGCGGCCGACCTCGCGTCCACCAGATCGACGAAGGGGGCCACGTCGCGGTAGACCTCGACGTAGCGCTCCGGGCTGATCGGCCGCCGGTCGATGCTGATCCGTTCGGTGGCCGACTGCAGGTGCGGGCTGGTGTAGCGGCCGGTGCGCAGCCCGATCTCGGTGAGCAGCGCGTCGATCATGCGCGCGGTCGACGTCTTGCCGTTGGTGCCGGTGATGTGCACGATCGGGTAGCCCCGGTGCGGATCGCCGAGCAGCTCGACCAGCGTCGAGATGCGCTCGATCGAGGGCTCCATGACCGTTTCCGGCCAGCGCCGGTCCAGCGCCGCCTCGACGGCCAGGAACTCGGCGAACCCGGTCACGGTGGACGTCTCGGGCACCACATCCGGTGATTCGGTGCCGCGGATCGCGTCCAGCACGTGCGCGACCAGCGCATCCTCGGGCGCCGGGACGGCGCCCTCGCCCTCCGGACCGCCCTCGCCGGGATGGTCCCCGTTCGGATGCTGTCCAGGAACGTCGCGGTCCGGATCGTCGGGGGTCACCCGGTCGAGTCTACGGACGCCCGCCCCGGCCGATTTCCGACACCCGCGGCCCGGCACGGGCAGCTCAGACCGGGAGCAGCGCCGCGTGCCAGCGTGCGAAGCCGAGCAGCGGAGCCAGCGTGCGACCGCGCACCCGGTCCGGTTCGACCACCACCACCTGCCCGCCGCCCGGCTCGTAGACGTGCCAGCCCTGGGCGTCGGCGCGGACCGCCAGCACGTAGTGCCGGGGCACGAACCCACCGATCAACAACGGCACCGGACGACCGGCCGCCAACGCGTCGCCGACCTGGGCCAGCGCCTGATCGACGTCCGCGGCCGCGGTGTCGTCGACCAGCCGGACCCGGTAGCGGCCGACCGCCGGAACGTTGCGGCGCAGCCAGGACACCATCCCCCAAGGCGAGGTACCGAGCGCCCGCGGCCAGAACCGGGTGGACTCGCGGTGCACCTGCTGCTGGCGAGCATCGAAGCGGGCGCCGAAATCCGCCGCGCCGCCGGATTTCGCGACGCCCAGCAGCCCGCTGGTGCCCGCGGCCGGATCGGCCCCCAGCTCACCGTCGAGCCGCAGGGTCTCGGCCGGGTCGGCCCAGGCGGCCAGCGCGACCAGCACCGCGCTGCCGCAGGTGGTGCCGTCCACCTGGTCCAGCCGGGCGCCGCCCCGACGCTGCTCCCCCGCCCGATCACCGATCAGCGGCCGCCGTCCGCCGGCCAGCGGCCGGACCGCGGCGACCGGCCGCGGGGTGGCCGTCGCGCGGCTGCGTCGCAGAACCCGCTGGACCCGCCGACCCAGCCCGCACACCGTCACCATGCCGCGATCCTGCCTGGCTGCGGGCCGCCCGCGCCACGGCGGGTCAGCGGGCGGTGCGCGGCCTCGCGCCGGTCGGCCTAGTGTCGGCCGCATGGTGGCGTTGACGGCGGAGGTGCGCGCGTTCCTGAGCGCCGGCACCCGCACGGGCAAGCTCGGTTTCGTGGCCGCGGACGGGCGACCGCTGGTCACCCCGGTCTGGTTCGTGATCTCCGGGACCGACGAGGAGCCCGAGCTGCTGTTCAACACCGGCCGCGACACCGCCAAGGGCCGGGCCGTCCAGCGCGATCCGCGGCTGGCGATCTGCGTCGACTCCGAGCTCCCGCCCTACGGGTTCGTGCAGGTCCAGGGCCTGGCCACCTGGACGACGGACGCCGACGAGCTGATCCGATCGGCGACGGCGATCGCGGCCCGCTACATGGGCCCCGAGCGCGCCGAGCAGTTCGGCAGGCGCAACGCCGTGCCCGGCGAGCTGCTCGTCCGGATGCGACCGACCAAGGTGCTGGCCACCATGGACATGACCGGCTGAACCGATGCCCGCCGCTGGTCGTGCGGCCGACCCGAACGGGTGGCGGCGGCCGGTGCGGCTACGTTGTCAGTCGCCACGACGGCCCACTCGGCATGCCAGCGACGAGGAACCAGACCGTGCCCCCACCGACGCGCGACCCGCACCGCAGCGAGTGGCGAACGCCGGCCATGATCATCGCAGTCCTGACGGTAGCGGTGACGGCGCTCGGCGTGATCGCGACGCTCGTGGTGCCGTTCATCGAGAACGCACTCGGTGGCGGAGCTGGTGGACCGACGACACCGGTCACGGCCCCGCCCGCCGAGCCGCCGGGCTCGATCACGACTCCCTCGTCGCCCACGGTCGAGCCCACCGGCCCGAACCCGTCCGGACCGGGCACCCCGGTACCGCCACCGGGCGCCGGTGTCCCGACCGTGCTGCTCAGCGACCTGACCACGTCGAGTCAGGACGTCTCCGCCAATGGCTACCTCGGCTACAGCGAGCCGGGCTCGGTGTCGCTGCGCTGCCAGAACAGCTTCGTCGGCGAGAGCTCACGCCGCATCGGCTACGACATCGGCGAGCAGCGGGCGAGCCGGCTGACCGGCTCGCTGAAGGGCATGGCGATTCCGAGCGATCGCCTGGTCACGGTGCAGATGATGATCTACGTCGACGACCGGCGGGTGGTCTCGGAGCGCGCGTCGAGCGGGCGTGGCGACCAGCCCATCCCGTTCGACGTTCCGCTCGACGGCGCGAGCACGATAACGCTGGAGGTGCGCTGCAACTCCTCGAGTTCCGATGATCGCGGCGTCTTCCTCGACGCAACCCTGAGCTGACCGCCACCCGGCCCAGCCGGAACGAGGCCCCGATTCACCCCGGTTCCCGCTCCCAGCCCGCGGCCAGCCTGCTGATCTTCGCGGCGTAGTCGCGCGCGGCTACCCCGGAGTCCTCGGCCCGACCGGCGGCCACGCCGATCAGGAACGCGGTGACCGGAGCCCCGGGCCGGCTGACGCCATGGGCGACGTCGGAGGTCAGGTCGAGCACGACGTCCACCAGCCCGGCGCTGTCCAGCGTGGAGTCCAGGCCGAGCTCGCGGCTCACCGCGGTGACCCAGTCGGACAGGGCGTTCGCGTCGCTGCTCGGCACCGATCAACCCTATCCCCGGTCGAGGATCGCCGCCGTCGGGGCCGGTCAGCTACCGAACAGCGCCGGGATCTTGATCACCAACTGGTAGGCCCCGTAGCTGAACGGGATCACCACCCACAGCCACACCAGCGCGACCAGCACCGGGTTCAGCGCGCCGTCGGTGCTCGATCCGCTCGTCGTCGCGCTCATGACTGTGCTCCCGCCGTGCTGGCCTTCGTATCCGTACTCGGCTCGTGGAACCGCTCGTTGACCGGGCGGATCAGCTCGTTGCAGACGAACGCGATGACCAGCAGCCCGATCATGATCATGAACGCCGTGGTGTAGCGGCCCGGCCCCTGCACGCCGGCTGCGATCCGGGCGTCGGCGATCGCGTTGACGATCAGCGGGCCGAGCAC
Source organism: uncultured Actinomycetota bacterium (assembly GCA_963730945.1). Taxonomy (GTDB): domain Bacteria; phylum Actinomycetota; class Actinomycetes; order Mycobacteriales; family Pseudonocardiaceae; genus Pseudonocardia. The sequence goes on along the minus strand of CAVSTV010000015.1, from coordinate 11,179 downwards.
GCCCGCGGTGGACCACGCGGTCAGCAGCCGGCCGTGGATCGCGCCGACCTGGTAGGTGCCGAACAGGTCGCGCAGGTACGCCGGCACCGTCGCGAACCCGGCGCCGTAGAAGGACAGGATGAAGATCGCGCAGATCAGGAACACGACCTTGTTGCTGTTCGTGGTCAGCGTGACCGCGAGGTAGAGCAACGCCCCTACGCCCAGGTAGAGGCGGTACATGTTCTTGCGGCCGGCCCAGTCCGAGGTGCTCGACCACAGGATCCGGCCCAGCGCGTTGGCCAGCGACAGCATCGCCACGAAGCCGGCGGCCGCGGCGGCGAGGGCCGCCGGCGTGCTGGCGTCGGGGAAGAAGTCCCGGTAGATGGGCGCGGCGCGCTCGAGGATGCCGATGCCCGCGGTCACGTTGAAGCAGAGCACCACCCACAGCAGCCAGAACTGCGGTGTCTTGATCGCGTTGCGGGCCGAGACGTGGCCGGTGCTGATCAGGGTCCCGGCCTTGCGCTGGCTGGGGTCCCACCCGGCGGGCTTCCAGTCCTCGGCCGGGACCCGGATGAGCAGCCAGCCGACCGACATGAACACCGCGTAAATCAGGCCCATCACCAGGAAGGTCTGCGCGATGCCGTTGACGTCGGGGTTCTCCCCGGTCGCGCCGAACGCGGTGAGCAGCTGCTGGGTCAGCGGGGAGGCGATCAGCGCGCCACCGCCGAAGCCCATGATCGCGATACCGGTGGAGAGCCCGGGTCGGTCCGGGAACCACTTGATCAGCGTCGAGACCGGGGAGATGTAGCCGATGCCCAACCCGATCCCGCCGACGAACCCGTAGCCGACCACGACCATCCAGTACTGGCCCAGGTACAGCCCGAGCCCGGAGATCAGGAAGCCGCTGACGAAGCAGGTCGAGGAGACCAGCATCGCCCAGCGCGGGCCGTTGGCGTCGACCCTGGTGCCGAACACGGCCGCCGACAGCCCGAGCATGATGATCCCGAGGGTGAACGGCAGCGCGCTGGCCACCCCGGAGATGCCCAGCCCGGCTTCCAACGGCGGCTTGAACACGCTCCACGCGTAGGCCTGCCCGATGGCCAGGTGGATCGACAGCGCGGCCGGCGGGATCAGCCACCGGGACCAGCCCGGCGGCGCCACGATGCGCTCGCGCTCCAGAAAACCGGCAGTCATGCCACGCCCCCATCGTCCGACTCGAGGTGGCGTGAAACTAAGTCGAGGTCAACAGCTCCGCAACCGGAAGCAACGTCGGTGTAGAACCCCGACGGACTTCTGGGACGGACTTCTGGGGACGATCAGGCGGAGCGATCGCGGCGCTCGCGGCGGGCCGGGGTACGCGGCACGATGGTCGGGTTGACGTTGCTGCGCACGGTCTGCTCGGTGACGACCACCTTGGCCACGTCGTCGCGGCTGGGGATGTCGTACATCACCGGAAGCAGCACTTCTTCCATGATCGCCCGCAGCCCGCGAGCGCCGGTGCCGCGCAGGATGGCCTGGTCGGCCACCGCCTCCAGCGCGTCGTCGGTGAACTCCAGCTCCACGCCGTCCATCTCGAACAGCTTGTAATACTGCTTCACCAACGCGTTGCGCGGCTCGGTCAGGATCTTGACAAGGGCGTCCTTGTCCAGCGACGTCACCGAGGCCACCACCGGCAGCCGGCCGATGAACTCCGGGATCAGGCCGAACTTGATCAGATCCTCCGGCATCGTGTCGCCGAAGCTCTCGGCGCCGTCGAGATCCTTCTTGGAGCGGATCTCGGCCCCGAAGCCCAGTCCGCGCCGGCCGATCCGATCACCGATGATCTTCTCCAGCCCGGCGAACGCGCCGGCCACGATGAACAGCACGTTCGTCGTGTCGATCTGGATGAACTCCTGGTGCGGGTGCTTGCGCCCACCCTGGGGCGGCACGCTGGCCGTGGTGCCCTCGAGGATCTTCAGCAGGGCCTGCTGCACGCCCTCGCCGGACACGTCACGGGTGATCGACGGGTTCTCCGACTTGCGGGCGATCTTGTCGACCTCGTCGATGTAGATGATCCCGGTCTCGGCCCGTTTGACGTCGTAGTCGGCCGCCTGGATCAGCTTGAGCAGGATGTTCTCGACGTCCTCGCCGACGTACCCGGCCTCGGTGAGCGCGGTCGCGTCGGCGATCGCGAACGGCACGTTCAGCAGCTTGGCCAGGGTCTGCGCCAGGTAGGTCTTGCCGCAGCCGGTCGGGCCGAGCATCAGGATGTTGGACTTCGCCAGCTCGACGCCGTCGCCGTCGGCCCCGCGGCCCTTGTCGCCGGCCTGGATCCGCTTGTAGTGGTTGTAGACCGCCACCGACAGCGTGCGCTTGGTCTGCGACTGACCGACCACGTACTGGTCGAGGAACTCGTGGATCTCGGCGGGCTTGGGCAGCTCGTCGAGCTTCACCTCACCGGCCTCGGCCAGCTCTTCCTCGATGATCTCGTTGCAGAGATCGATGCATTCGTCGCAGATGTAGACGCCGGGGCCGGCAATCAGTTTCTTGACCTGCTTCTGGCTCTTCCCGCAGAAAGAGCACTTGAGCAGGTCACCGCCGTCACCGATGCGTGCCATGAGTGCGAACCACCCCAAATCTAAGTGCGCGGCCCCATCTTGCGCGGCCCCATCCAGCGTGCCCGGTAGGCGCGCTTGTGTGACGGTACCCGTCGAACACTGATCCCGGGGAGCTTCACGGGGCTCCTATCGGGCGACGTGTCGGCGGGCGGTCGACGTCGGGGCATGGAAGGACCGCCCCGACGCCTGAATCGCCCACCGCCATGTCATCCGGGCGGATCAGACCGCGGACAGCTTCCGGCTCTGAATGATCTCGTCGACGATGCCGTACTCCTTGGCCTCGGTCGCGGTGAGGATCTTGTCGCGCTCGATGTCCTCACGAACCTGCTCCGGGGTGCGCCCGCTGTGCTTGGCCAGCGTGGCCTCCAGCAGCTTGCGCATCCGGGAGATCTCGGCGGCCTGGATCTCCAGATCCGACACCTGCCCGTAGAAGCCCTCGGTGGCCGGCTGGTGGATCAGGATGCGCGCGTTCTGCACCGCCAGCCGACGCCCGGGGGTGCCGGCGGCGAGCAGCACCGCGGCGGCCGACGCGGCCTGCCCGAGGCAGACGGTCTGGATGTCGGGCCGGATGAACTGCATCGTGTCGTAGATGGCCATCAACGAGGTGAACGAGCCACCGGGTGAGTTGATGTACATGCTGATCTCGCGGTCCGGGTCGGCCGACTCCAGGCACAGCAGCTGCGCCATCACGTCGTTGGCCGACGCGTCGTCGATCTGCACGCCGAGGAAGATGATGCGCTCCTCGAACAGCTTGTTGTAGGGGTTGGACTCCTTGACCCCGTAGCTGGTGCGCTCGACGAACGACGGCAGCACGTACCTGGAGTTGGGCATGTCGAACCGGCTCATCGACCGCTCCCGTTCTCGCTGATCGCGTCCGGCAACTGGCCGGCGCGGGAGATCACGTGGTCCACGAAGCCGTACTCGAGGGCCTCCTGCGCGGAGAACCAGCGGTCTCGGTCGAAGTCAGCGACGATCTTCTCGACGGTCTGGCCGGTGTGCCCGGCGATCAGTTCGGCCATCTCCCGCTTGTGCCGACGGAACAGCTCGGCCTGGATGGAGATGTCCGACTCGGTGCCGCCGACGCCCGCCGACGGCTGGTGCATGAGGATCTGGCAGTGCGGCAGCGCGTAGCGCTTGCCCCTGGCCCCGGCCGAGAGCAGGAACTGCCCCATCGAGGCGGCCAGCCCCATCGCGTAGGTGGCCACGTCGCACGGGATGAACTCCATCGTGTCGAAGATGGCCATGCCCGCGGTCACCGAACCGCCGGGCGAGTTGATGTAGAGGGCGATGTCCGCCTCGGAGTCCTCCGCCGCGAGCAACAGCATCTGCGCGGCGATCCGGTTGGCGATGTCGTCGTCGACCTGCTGGCCGAGCACGATGATCCGCTGTTGCAGCAACCGCTCGTACACGGAGTCCGACAGCGTCATCGACGTGGGCCCGCCGCCGCGCCGCATCGTCTCTGCGATCAGGCGGTCCGCGGTACGCGGGCCGGTGTCCTGCTTGCTCACTTCACCCTGCCTTCTGCTGGTCAGCTCGCGTGTGTCTCGCGTGACGTCCACGTTCCGAACCCTACGCGGACGGACGTATCGCCCGCCGCGCACGGAGGAGGTGTTCGCTCTGGGCATGCGCCCCGATCGGGCGGGCGCCGGTCGTTCAGCTCCGGGTCGGCTGCGGATCGGCCGCGGCCGCGTCGGCCGCCGCGGCCTCGTCCGCGGCGCCCGGGTCGGTCGATGCCGGGGAGTCCGCGGTGGACCCGGCGGCCGGCTCGGCGCCGGAGCCCGACTCGACGACCTCGACCGGCTCGTCGGTGGGCCCGGAAGCGGTCTCGTCGCCGGTCCCGGTGTCGGTCTCGGTGTCGATCTCGGTGTCGATCTCGGTGTCGGCGCTCGCCTCGTCGCCGGGGCCGAGCACGTCGGACAGGTCGACCGCCGCGCCGGAGGCGTCGGTGACGGTGGCCGCGCGGACCGCGGCGATCAGCGCCTTGGTGCGGCGCACGTCGGCGAAGATGGCCCCGAGCTGGCCGGCCTCCTGGATCCGCCGGACGAACTCCTGCGGCGGCATCCGGTACTCCTGGGCCTGCATCACGATGCGCTCGGTCAGCTCCTCGTCGCTGACCGAGACCTGCTCGGCGTCGGCCAGCGCGTCGAGCACCAGCCGGGTCCGGACCGACTTCTCAGCGTCGGCGCGGGCCTCGGCATCGAATTCCTCGCGGGTCTGGCCCTGCTCGCCGAGGAACTCGGCGAACCGCTCCTCGTCGTGCTCGAAGCCGTGCACCACGTCGTGCACGCGGCTGTCGACCTCGGCGGCCACGACGCTCTCCGGCAGCGGCACCTCGGTGCCCTCCACCAGCGCGTCGAGCACCTTGTCCCGGGCCTGCGTGACCTGATCCATCTTCTTGACCTTGGCCAACCGCTCACGCAGGTCGACGGTCAGCTCGTCGAGCGTGTCGAACTCGCTGGCGAGCTGGGCGAACTCGTCATCGGCTGCGGGCAGCTCCCGCTCCTTGACCGCGGTGACGGTCACCGCGACCTCGGACTCCCGGTCGGCGTACTCGCCGGCCACCAGCGTGGTGGGGAAGGTCGCCGACTCGCCGGCGGACAGCCCCGTGATGGCCTCGTCGATGCCGTCGATCAGACCGCCCTGGCCGACCTGGTAGGAGAAGCCGCTGGTGCTGGCCTCCTCGACCGGCACGCCGTCGACGGAGGCCGAGAGGTCGATCAGCACGAAGTCGTCCTTGGCCGCCGGGCGCTCGACGCCGGTCAGGGTGCCGAAACGGGCCCGCAGGTTGTCCAGGCCCTCGGCGACATCGGCGTCGGTGACCTCGACGTCGTCGACCGAGACCGCGAGCGTGTCCAGCGCGGGCAGCGTGATCTCCGGGCGGACGTCCACCTCGGCGGTGAAGGCGATTTTGTCACCGTCGGCGATCTCGGTGACCTCGATGTCCGGGCGGCCGAGCGGGTTGACCTCGGTGGCCGCGCTGACCGCCTCCGAGTACTTGGCCGGCACCGCGCCGTTGACCACCTCCTCGAGCACCACGCCGCGCCCGAGGCGGGCCTCGATGATCCGCGGCGGCACCTTGCCCTGGCGGAACCCGGGCACCTTCACCTGCTGGGCGATCTTCTTGTAGGCGCGGTCGAAGTCGGGCTTGAGCTCGTCGAACGGCACCTCGACGTTGATCCGGACCCGCGTCGGGCTCAGCCGCTCGACGGTGCTCTTCACGGTGCGGTACTCCTCGGTGTAGCGGTGATGATCAGTCATGAGTGGATCGGCCGGCGCAGGTGCGGACCGCAGAGGGCGCCGATCCCGGTGGACCTGGCCGCCGCGCCGGTGGCGCGCGACCGGTTGTGCCCACGAGTCTAGGCGAGACCGGGCGCAACGCGGCGCCCGCCCGGCCGCGGGTCGCCCCGCGCCCGGATCAGCCGCCGTCCGCGGCGGGTTCGGACGGCGATTCGAGCAGGACGTCGGAGAAGGTGACCTCGACCGCGACCGGCCCGCAGATGCCGCGCACGATCGCGCCCAGCTGCTCGCCCAGCTGGGGCAGGGCGATGCCGTCGCGGGCCACCACGGCCAGCTCGACCGGCTCGTCGCCGACCCCGATCCGCACCCCCTCGATGCGCAGCCGGCCCGGCAGGTAGGAGGCCACGGTGCCGAACGGGCCGCCGTCCAGCCGGGCCACCCCCGGGTGCGCGCGCAGCGCGGCGGCCAGCGCGGCGGCCAGCGCGGCCGGATCGGCGGGCGGGGTCACCGGCGCAGGTTAGCGCCCGTCCCGGTGCACCTCGCGGTGCGGCGACCACGGAACGAACGGCACTTTCGCTCATACCTAGCGTGCGAGAGTGCCGTTCGTTCCGCTGCGTGACGTCAGCGCAGGTCGGCGCCGCCCACCCCTGAACGGCCGGGTGGGCGGGACACGGTGGGAGGCGGTTGTCGGGTGCGCAAGCTGCGGCGCGTTAGCGTGAGCCGTCCGGGTTCGGTGCGCATACGAGCGGGGTTCGGTGTTGGTGACCCACAGCGGGGTGCAACCCGATACGGCGCGTCCGGCCGCCCGCGCCGCGCCACCCGCCGAAGCGGACGAGCTCGACGAGGCGACGCTGGTGGTGCGCGCCCAGGAGGGCGACGTCGGCGCGTTCGAGGGGTTGGCCCGCCGGCACCAGGCCGCGCTCTACCGGGTCGCGGTGCGGGTGCTGGGTGATCAGGTCGAGGCCGAGGACGCGGTGCAGGAGGCCCTGATCGACGCCTGGCACCGGATCGCGCGGTTCCGGGGCGAGTCGGCGTTCAGCACCTGGATGTACCGCATCGTGACCAACCGCTGCCTGAGCATGCTGCGCCGACGGCGACCGATCCCGACCGAGCGGATCGACGACCAGGTCGCGGCGCCGGACTCGCCGGCGCGTTCCGCCGAGCTGGACGCCGGGCTGGAGGCGTTGCGCCGGGCCGTCGGCGGGCTCCACGACGACCTGCGGGTGTGCTGGGTGCTGCGCGAACTGGAGGGTCTCGGGTATGCAGACATCGCGCAGATCGTCGGCGCGAGCGAGGATGCCGTGCGCGGGCGGATCCACCGTGCGCGGGTGCGGCTGGCGGAGGTGATGCGACCGTGGCGATGACCTCCGGACCGGCGCCCGACGCCGGCGCACCGATCGCGATGCTGCTCTGCGGCCGGGACGCAGCCCTGGTCTGGGACCGCGCCGAGGCCGGACTGGCCGCCGACGGCCACGAACGCGACTGCCCGCACTGCGGCGCGGCGTTCGCCGACGCGGCCGGTCTGGGGTCGGTGGTGCACCGGATTGCCGCCGAGCCGCTCGAGCTGCCCGCATCGGTGCTGGAGCAGGCCATGCAGGTGGTGCGCACCCAGTTCCGCTCCCAGGACGTGCTCGCGCTGGCCTCACCGGCGGGGCCGGTCCGGCTCAGCCGCCCCGCCGCGGCGGCAGTGCTGCGGCACGTGGTCGACCGGATGTCCGGGGTCCGGGCCCGCAGCTGCCGCATCGAGCAGGACCCGGACGGCGGAAACGGCTCGGCCCCGGCCGCCGCCGACATCACGATCACGGTGGTCACCCGGTTCGGTATCGAGCTCGCCTCGGTGACCGCGCGGGTGCGGCAGATGGTGATCGCCGCCGGCGAGCAGGCACTCGGGATGCCGGTGCGCCGGGTGGACATCGATGTGGTCGACGTGGTCGAGGACCGGTGGCTGTGACCGGCTCGTCACCGCCGGTGCGGATCCGGATCAGCGACACGCTGGTGGCCCGGGTGGCGGCCCGGTGCGCGCTGCGCACGCCCGGCGTGGTGGCGCTGCACGCCGACCTCGGGCAGACCCTGCTCGGGATCGCCGGCTCGGTGTTCGGACCGGACGCCCGGCGGCCGCCGCCCGCCGGGGCGAGTGCCGACGTCCGCGACGGCACGGTGACGGTGCGGCTGACCGTGGCCACCCGGCTCGGGCACAACTGTCGCGACCTCGCCCAGGCCCTCCAGCGCGACGTCGGCGCGGAGGTGGCCGCCTACACCGGGCTCACCCCGGTGATCACTGTGACCATCGCCGAGGTCCTGCTGAACTGACCGCGAAGCGCGTACCGCGGTGCACCCAACCCGACTCCGGGGTCGGTGATCGTTGCGACAGGCACGTGGCGTGCCCGAGCACGGCGCTGCTTGCCCGAGCACGGCGCTGCTGTGCCGTTCAGAACGATCACCGTCACACCTACGTCCCAGCCGGCATTCGCACCTCAACCGGCGCACCCGTCACTCCAGCCCAGCGGTGATCGCCGTAAGCGTGCACCCACGCACCCCGGGGAGCTGTTGCCGAATGGGCGGCGGCGGCATCCCTTCGCCGGCCCCGGGTCGGGGCAAACCTGGTCATGATCGGCGTCTGCGGTTGATTTGCTTCATCGGTGCAGCTCAGCTACCGCGGACGGCGATCTTGACGCCGCCGAACCGTCTGAGCGCCCGATGGCGGTTCGGCCGTGCCCTGCGACCGAGCCGCCGTCCGGGACGCGATGTTCAGCGACGCCGGGCCAGCAGCACGCAGTCCCCGCACAGCCCACCGTCGCGCACCCGGTAGTAGAGGCAACAGGACCGCCGCCGGAACGACCACTGCAGATCCGGGTCGGACGCTGCCAGCCGGACCCCGGTGCGGGCCAGCGGTCCGGTGGCCAGCAGCCGCTCCGCGATCAGCGCCGCGCGCTCGGCTGCCGCCGGCCGCTCGATGCCCACCAGCCGCTTACCCGCAGCCACCGAGGAGGCGACATTGCCCCACAACACCCGCTCGGAGATCGACGCCTGCGCCCGCACCGCACCGATCAGCGGCACCAGGTGCTCGTCGAACAGCAGCTCGGCCAGCCCCGCCGCCGCATCGGCCACCCCGTCGACCCGGTCCCCGACCGGCTGCGGGCAGCGCAGCGGCCACGGCCCGCTGTCGTCGGCGCGCCAGTGCAGCGACCGCCCGGTCAGCCGCGGCAGCACCCCGTGCAGCACGACCGCGGCGAACGGGGTGGACAGCAGCAGCGCGGCCAGCCCCTGGAAGGTGATCGACGCGGCCACCCGTTGGTCGCTGTCCAGGGCCCGCCGCACGTGCGCGATCCGCGCCCGCAGCGGCTCCGGATCGGTGTACAGCTCGTGCACCGGGCGCCACCCCGCACCGACCGGCGCCGGGTCGGTGCCGACGGTGAAGAACGGGCCGAGCTCCGCCACATCGGCCAGCAGCGCCCGCATCCGATCGACCGTGATCACCCGACTACCGGTCGTGCCCGCGCCGGGACCCACGAATCCGTGCCCGGCGCCAGTCCCGTCGCTGGTCATCGTGGTCACTCCGGCTTTCTCTGGCGAATCGTCGGTGCCGCGTGCGACATTGTTCCGCAGCGATTCCGCACCCACTGCTGCGTGCGATCGCTGCACCATGCCGTTCCCGGGTCTCGGCGTCCGTTCAGCGTAAGAACGGCGTCCGTACGACGGAACAGATAACCTGTCCCACCACCATCACGTCGTCCCGATGCCGGCTGTCGGGGTGCACCGAGACGACAGGAGGAACTGTTGGCGACGAACCCAGCAGCACTCTCCGGGGGCCTGTACGACCCGGAGTTCGAGCACGACGCCTGTGGGGTGGCCCTGGTCGCCGACCTGGCCGGACGCCGTGATCACAGCATCGTCCGCAAGGCGATCACCGCGCTGCTGCGGCTGGAGCACCGCGGCGCGCGCGGCAGCGAGGAGAACACCGGCGACGGTGCCGGCATCCTGATCCAGGTCCCGGACGAGTTCTTCCGCGCGGTCGTCGAGTTCGAGCTGCCCGATCCCGGCGCCTACGCAGCCGGCATCGCCTTCCTGCCCGTCGATCCCGAGGCCGCCGACGCGGCCGTCGCCGAGATCGACCGGCTGGCCGCCGAGGAGAACCTGCGCGTGCTCGGCTGGCGGATGCTGCCGGTCGACCCGGACAAGGCCGACATCGGCCCCACCGCGCGGGCCGCCATGCCCAGCTTCCGGCAGCTGTTCGTGGCCGGCATCGAGTACGGCAACAGCAATAACGACAGCGACAACAACAACAGCAGCAGCGACAACGACAGCGCCGACGGGGTCCCGACCGGCATCGAGCTGGAGCGCCGCACGTTCTGCCTGCGCAAGCGGGCCGAGCACGCGACCGGCGTCTACTTCCCGAGCCTGTCGCCGCGCACCATCATCTACAAGGGCATGCTGGCCGAGCCGCAGGTCGTGCCGTTCTACCCGGACCTGACCGACGAGCGGGTCACCAGCGCGCTGGCCGTGGTGCACTCCCGCTTCTCCACCAACACCTTCCCGGCCTGGCCGTTGGCCCACCCCTACCGCTACGTCGCGCACAACGGTGAGATCAACACGTTGCGCGGCAACCGGAACTGGATGGCCGCCCGCGAGGCGCTGCTGGAGTCCGACCTCATCCCGGGCGACCTGCACCGGCTCACCCCGATCGTCACCCCGGACGCCAGCGACTCGGCGACCTTCGACGAGGTGCTGGAGCTGCTGCACCTCGGCGGGCGCAGCCTGCCGCACGCGGTGCTGATGATGATCCCGGAGGCCTGGGAGAACCACGCCGAGATGGATCCGCTGCGGCGGGCCTTCTACGAATTCCACTCCACGCTGATGGAGCCGTGGGACGGCCCGGCGCTGGTCGCGTTCACCGATGGAACTCAGATCGGCGCCGTGCTCGACCGCAACGGCCTGCGCCCGGCCCGCTGGTGGATCACCGACGACGGCACCGTGGTGCTCGCCTCCGAGGTCGGGGTGCTCGACGTCGAGCCCTCGGCCGTGGTGCGCAAGGGCCGGCTGGAGCCGGGCCGGATGTTTCTGGTCGACACCGACGCCGGCCGGATCGTCGACGACGCCGAGATCAAGGGCGCGCTGGCCGCCGACCTGCCCTATGCGGACTGGCTGCACGCCGGGCTGATCCGGCTCGGCGACCTGCCGGGGCGCGAGCGCGAGGTCATCTCGCACGCCGCGCTGACGCACCGTCAGCAGTCCTTCGGCTACACCGAGGAGGAGCTCAACGTCCTGCTCAAGCCGATGGCCGCGGCCGGTGCGGAGCCGATCGGTTCGATGGGCAACGACGCCCCGCTGGCCGCGATCTCGGCCCGTCCGCGCCAGCTCTACGACTA
>CAVSTV010000014.1:0-442835 GCA_963730945.1 uncultured Actinomycetota bacterium | reverse complement strand
CCGAGCCCGGCGAGCCCGATAGAATCCAGCAGAGCGGGACATTCTCATTCCTTCCCAGGGCAGCGCGGAGCATCCGATGAACGCGCGCGTTATCGGAGGTGAATGCGCCGGATCACGTTCGGAGCGGATTGCGCCGAACGGCATTTCTTCTCGACCATCAGGACCAACGCCTGGCCCGTGCCCCCGCGGGTCCGAATCACGTCGGTCACCATTGGTTCGGGCGATCCCACCGGTTCGGTTCGGAAGCTTCTCGAGCCCGATCGCGGACCAGATGGCGGGCCCGATGGCCGCCCGGTAACGGGTCGGTCAACCACTGCCTGTCGTCGGCGCGTCGACTGGGCGGACCCGATCGGGTGACGCTAATGTCCCGATCGGGACCTCGGGGGAGGCGACGCACGAACGACCCCGGAGGACGAGCATGGGTTCACATCGCGCGGCTACAGGTCCGGCGCTCTGCTCCAGGATGGCCGCGGCCGGCGCGCTCGCTTTCATGATCATGGCCCTGTTCTCGATGTCACTGCTGTCGGTCTCCCCCGCCGCGGCGGCCACCGGCACCTACGTCCGATTCGCCCAGCTGACCCAGGACATGGCCGGCAACGAACTCGTGCTCTCCTCGGTCGCCGATCCGCAACGCAGCGTCACGATTCCGGGCCAGCCCTACGGGGGGCTGTCGGAGTACCGGCTCGTGCAGCCCGGCGACTACGTGGCCGGCATCACCCCGAAGGGCTCGGCGGGCACGCCCGCGGTCAGCCTGACCCTCAACGCGATGTCCGGCGGCGCCTACACCCTGGCCGCGGTGGGCAAGAGCAGCCAGACCGGTCTCTCGATCCTGACCGACGACCTGGCCCCGCCGGAGCCGGGCAACGCCAAGATCCGCGTGATCGGCGCCGCGGCCGGGTCACCGGCGCTGGACGTGCGCGGACCGGGCGGCGATATCGCGCTCGGGCTGCCCTACGCCCAGGCCAGCCCCTACCGTTCGGTTCCGGCCGGCCCCTCGACGCTGACCGTCGGGGCGCCCGGCGGTGCCGCCGTCACGCTCCCGATCACCGTGGCCGCGAACCAGGTCGCCTCGGTCGTGCTGGTGGATCGCGACGGCGCCCTCGCCGCGGACGTGCGGGTGGACGCCGAGGGACCGGCTCAGATCCCGCCGGGCGCGATCAAGGCCGGCTACGGGGGTGCCGTTCCCGGACAACCCGGCGAGGCCACCGGCGTGATCACCTTCGGGGTGCTGGCCGCGGCCGCGGCGGTGCTGTCGAGAGTCCTGTCCCGCCGGACCAGGAGCGCTCGGCCGGGCGCGTGATCGAACCCGACCTGCTGAGCTGGCCGATCGGCCTGAGCAGCGCGGTCATCACCGCTTTGCTGTTGTGGCCGATCGGGGCGCGGCTCGGGCTGGATCCGGCGTCGCGGAGCACGGCGGCGGCGCTCTACGCGACCGCCGCCGCCCTGGTCGAGCTGAACGCGCCGACCGGCGTCGACGGCGAGGGCACCATGCTGCTGACCGCGGCCGCCTGCCTCGCCGTCGGCAGCAGGGCGCGCAACGTGGTGGCCGCACTGCTGACCGGCCTCGCGATCGCGGTGTCACCGGTGAGCGCCGTCGGCTTCCTGGTGCTGCTGGCCGCGATGGCGGTCACCGGCGTGCTGGGGACGCGACTCGGGCCGGCGGTGCGGCGGATCCTCGCGGTCGGCGCCACCGCCACGGCCGCCGCGGTGGCCGTGTCCCAGGTCCGGCCCGAGCTGGCGCCGGCGCTGCCGCTGCCGGCGTTGGGCGCGCTGAGCCTGTGGATCATCGTCGTCATCAGCCTGCTGTGGCGGCAGCTGCGCTGGCTGCGCGCGGTCGGCGTCGCGCTGCTGGCCATGCTGGCCTGCTGCTGGCTGCCCGGTCCGGACGCGGATGCGGTGGTCCTGGTCGCCGCGGTCGGCGGGGTGCTGACCGCAATCCTCGCCGCGGAGGTCCCGGCCCTGCTGCTGCATCGCGCGGTCACGGTCACGGTCGGCGCGGCCGCGCTGGCGGCGGCCATGGTGGTGCCGGGTGACAGCAGGCTGCCGCCCGCGGACACCGCCGTCGCCGCCGCGGCACCGACCCCGCCGGTTCGGACCCTGCCCGACCCGATCCCGGTGGCCGCGGTCCGCCCGGTGACCATCGCCATCCCCGCGCTCGGCGTGGACGGGCCGCTGGAGAAGTTGGCCGCGGACCCGGTCAGCGGCGAGCTGAAGGCGCCCGACGATCCGTCGAAGGCCGGCTGGTACGCCGCCGGCGTGATCCCCGGCGATGCCGGACCGGCCGTGGTCGGCGGGCACGTCGACTCCCGGTCGGGACCGGGGGTGTTCTTCCAGCTGCAGCAGCTCCAACCGGGTGATGAGATCGCGATCGCTCGCTCGGACGGCCGAACGGTGCGCTTCGCGGTGACCACCGTCGCCCGGTTCCCGAAGGCCGAGTTCCCGACCGCGGCCGTGTACGGCCCGGCACCCGGTCCGGAGCTGCGCCTGGTGACCTGCGGTGGCCAGTTCGATCGCGTCGCGCGCAGTTACCGGGACAACATCGTTGTCGACGCAATTCTGGTCTGAAAGAATGAACTGCGCATTGTGGTCGAGTGATGACCACGAGTTCTCACTACTGAGAGTGGGGCTCTAAGGGACCCCGTTGCACGTACGGGTGAGCGCCTGTCACTATCATCTCCCACGCACACAGGAAAGCCCGACTCTCACCCCCGACCTCCCCCGTCGCGAGTCGGACCCCAGCGTTCCTGTCGGTGCGGCGTCCAGTCGTGGCACGACCGAGGAGTCCGTCCGAATGACAGCCGAACTCGACGATGCATCCTTCAGTGTGGTGCGACGTGGCTATGACCGCAGCCAGGTGGAAGAACGACTCAGCCGACTCTCGGCCGAGCTCGATGCGGCCGCCGCCGGACGGAACGCGGCGGTCGAGGACGTCCGCACGCTGACCCGGCAGCGCGACGCCAGTCGCAACGAGGCGCAGGCGGCCCGGTCGGCCAACAGCGAGGCCCGCTCCGAGCTGGAGCGGCTGCGCGCGCAGGTCGCCGAGTTGTCGATCATCCCGCACACCGTGGACGGGATGAGCGAGCGGCTGCAACAGATGGTGCGCATCGCCCAGGACGAGGTCAACGACATGCGCTCGCGGGCCACCGCCAGCGCGGCCCAGATCCTCACCCTCGCCCAGGCCGAGGCCGACGAGCTGCGCGATCGTTCGGTCTCCGAGCGCCGCGAGTTCGAGGAGGAGCGGCGCGCGGCCGAGGAGTCCCTGCGCGCCCAGCTGGACGAGACCCAGACCCGGCTCGACCAGCTCCGCCACGACTCGGACGGGCAGATGGCCCGGCTCGACGCCGAGCTCGCCGAACGCCGCACGCGCGCCGAGCAGAGCCTGGCCGCCGAGATGGACGAGCAGCGCACGGGCATGCAGAACGAGCTGGCGGCGCTGGAGGCCCGGCACCGCGAGGAGGCCGCCCGGATCCTCGAACTGGCCAACCAGGACTCGCGCACGCGGTTGGCCGAGGCCACCAACGAGGCGCAGCGGGTGCGCAACGAGTCCCGCAACGACGTCGTGGCGGCGCAGCGCGAGCTCGAGGAGCTGCGTGGGCTGCAGCACCAGATCTCCGAGCAGCTGACCTCGGTGCGGGCGCTGCTGGACTGGACCCTGCCGAAGATCGTCGGCGGGACTCCGCGCGGCGGCGACAGCGGCAGCGTTTTCGGCGACAAGGGCCTGCGCGCCAACGGCGAGCAGGATCGGGTGCAGGTCCCGAGCCAACAGGTCCAGACCCAGCAGATCCCCACCCAGCAGCTCCCGCCGGCCCCGCACGTTCCGGCGGAGCGGCCGGCCGCCACGGCGGAGCGCAACGACAAGTCGGCCGTCGAGCCGGAGCCGCGCGACGACCCGGACATGGACGACGCCAACCCGCCGACCGAGGCCACCCCGATCGTCGAGCCGGTCGCGGTCGCCGACGGTTCGGCAGCGGGCCGCCCGACCCCGGTGGCCCGGCACTCCCGTATGTCAGCTCCTTCCGGTCGACGCTGACCGTCGTCGCCAGACCCCCGCGGCCCGGCCGGCGTCGCCGGCAGCCCTGATCACCCATCGAAACCGACAAGAGGATGTGTCCCGTGGCCGGTCCCGCCACCAGCACGACGTCGTCCACCCCGTCCACCTCCACATCGTCGTCGTCCTCGTCGTCGTCGGCCTCGTCGTCGAGCGCAACCGAGGCGCCTCAGCAGCAGTTCGACACCGTGCTGCGCGGTTACGAGCGCCGCCAGGTCGACGAGTTCGTGGTCGAGCGGAACAAGGAGCTGGCCTGGCTCAAGATGGAGCTGGCCGAGGCCCACCGGCAGCGCCGGCTGGCCACCGAGCACGCCGAGGGCACCGAGGCCGAGATGCGCGAGCTGCGCGCCAGCTCCGCGCACTCGGAGCCGGCCGCCATCGAGGACAGCTTCGGCTACCGGGCGGAGAAGCTGCTGCGGATGGCCGAGCAGGAGGCCGCCGAGGTGCGCACCCAGGCCTCCCGGGAGTCGGCCGGCATCATCGAGCAGGCCCGGACCGAGGCCGAGAAGCACCGCCACGAGGTGGAGCAGAGCCTGATCACCCGCGCATCGCTGCTCGAGCAGCAGGCCGCCCAGCGCACCGCCGAGCTGCAGGAGCGCGAGCAGCAGATCTCCGACCAGCTCAGCGCGGCCCGCGAGCAGGCCGACCAGCTGCACGCCGCCGCGGTGCGCGCCGCCGACCGCCTCCAGGAGGAGTCAGTGGCGGCGGCCGACGAGACCAAGCTGCGCGCCGAGACCGCCGCGAAGCGGCAGCTGGACCAGGCCGCCCAGGAGATCGCCCGGCTCAGCGCCCTGCAGTCCGACGTCCGCTCCGAGCTCGGACGGCTGGCGCAGATGCTGTCCAACGAGCTGTCCGGCGCCCGGCACTCGTCGGGCCGGATCTCCACCAGCGGCCCGGCCGAGGTCAAGAACGGCCAGCCCACGGACCCCAAGACCGCGAACTCCGACTCCGGCACCCAGCGGGTCGCCAGCACCTCCGCCCGCTAGACCAGCTGGGGTCCGCGAACCCCCGACGGCGCCCCGCTCGACACCGGCCTGGATCCGGTGCCGAGCGGGGCGCCGCGTCGCGTTCCGGGGCACCCGCGACGCCCGCATCGGCGGCGCGTCGCTGACCGCTGAACGCGCCCAAACCACACTTCGACTCGGGATGCGCGCGGTAGGTGTGCGGACCACTTACTCCAAGCGGCGCAGGGGCGCTACAACGGTGATCTCCACCACAGCCGGCACAGCGCTGTCCACCACCAGTGCCACGAGGGGCGACACATGTCTGCACCGACCGAGCCGCACGAATCCGCCGAAGAGGCTCCGATCCACATTCTGTGGATGAACGCCGGGCTCAGTTGTGACGGCGATTCCGTCGCCCTCACCGCGGCCACCCAGCCCAGCATCGAGGAGATCGCGCTCGGCGCCCTGCCCGGCCTGCCGAAGGTCGCGGTGCACTGGCCGTTGATCGATTTCGACAACGGTCCGGTCGGCGGCAACAACGACTTCATCGAGTGGTTCTTCAAGGCCGAGCGCGGCGAACTGGAGCCGTTCGTGCTGGTCGTGGAGGGTTCGATCCCGAACGAGAAGATCAAGCCCGAGGGCTACTGGTCGGGCTTCGGCAACAACCCGGAGACCGGGCAGCCGATGACCACCAGCGAGTGGCTCGACCGGCTGGCCCCCAAGGCGCTGGCCATCCTGGCCGTCGGCACCTGCGCGACCTACGGCGGCATCCACGCGATGGCCGGCAACCCGACCGGCGCCATGGGCGTCCCCGACTACCTGGGCTGGGGCTGGAAGTCCAAGGCCGGCATCCCGATCGTCTGCGTGCCCGGCTGCCCGACGCATCCGGACAACCTGTCCGAGACCATCCTGTACCTGCTCTACCAGGCCGCCGGCGTCGCGCCGATGATCCCGCTGGACGAGGCGCTGCGGCCGCAGTGGCTGTTCGGCGCCACCGTGCACGAGGGCTGCGACCGCGGCGGCTACTACGAGCAAGGCCAGTTCGCCACCGAGTACGGCCAGCCCACCTGCCTGGTGAAGCTCGGCTGCTGGGGCCCGGTCGTGAAGTGCAACGTGCCCAAGCGCGGCTGGATCAACGGCGTCGGCGGGTGTCCGAACGTCGGCGGCATCTGCATCGGCTGCACGATGCCCGGCTTCCCGGACAAGTTCATGCCCTTCATGGACGCGCCGCCCGGGAGCCTGGTCTCCGGCGCGGCCAGCGGCGCCTACGGCGGCGTCATCCGGCGGCTGCGCAAGATCACCGAGCGGAAGCTGGACAAGGAACCGGGCTGGCGCACCAACGGGCGCGAGCTGACCACCGGCTACACGAAGGTTTGGTGACATGACCACCACGCAGCCGAAGCCGGCCGACATCAGCACCGAGAAGTCCGGCCTCACCGAGATGGCCTGGGACCCGATCACCCGGATCGTGGGCAGCCTCGGGATCTACACGAAGATCGATTTCTCGGAGAAGCGCGTGGCCGAGTGCCACTCCACCTCGTCGATCTTCCGCGGTTACTCGATCTTCATGAAGGGCAAGGACCCGCGCGACGCGCACTTCATCACCAGCCGGATCTGCGGGATCTGCGGGGACAACCACGCCACCTGCTCGGTCTACAACCAGAACATGGCCTACGGGGTGCGCCCGCCGCACCTCGCCGAGTGGATCATCAACCTCGGCGAGGCCGCCGAATACATGTTCGACCACAACATCTTCCAGGAGAACCTGGTCGGGGTCGACTACTGCGAGAAGATGATCGCGGAGACCAACCCCGGGGTGCTGGAGAAGGCCAACCGCACCGAGTCGCCGCACGGCAGCGAGCACGGCTACAAGACCATCGGCGACATCATGCGGGCGCTCAACCCGTTCACCGGTGACTTCTACCGGGAGGCGCTGCAGGTCAGCCGCTACACCCGGGAGATGTTCTGCCTGATGGAGGGGCGCCACGTGCACCCCTCGACGCTCTACCCCGGCGGCGTCGGCACGGTGGCCACCATCCAGCTGTTCACCGACTACTACACCCGGCTGATGCGCTACGTGGAGTTCATGAAGCGCGTGGTGCCGATGCACGACGACCTGTTCGACTTCATGTACGAGGCGCTGCCCGGCTACGAGGAGGTCGGCCGCCGCCGGGTGCTGCTGGGCTGCTGGGGCGCGTTCAACGACCCGGACCACTGCGACTTCCAGTACAAGACGATGTCCAACTGGGGCCGCAAGATGTTCGTCACCCCGGGCGTCGTGGTGGACGGCCAGCTGGTGACCAACGACCTGGTGGACATCAACCTGGGCATCCGGATCCTGCTCGGCAGCTCGTTCTACCGGGACTGGGAGGACCAGGAGACCTTCGCCACCCACGACCCGCTGGGCAACCCGGTCGACCGCCGGCACCCGTGGAACCAGCACACCATCCCGGCCCCGCAGAAGCGCGACTTCGACGACAAGTACTCGTGGACCATGTCGCCGCGCTGGTACGACGGCAAGGACCACCTGGCCCTGGACACCGGCGGCGGTCCGCTGGCCCGGCTGTGGGCGACCGCGTTGGCCGGCCTGGTGGACATCGAGTTCGTCAAGGCCACCGGGCACAGCGTGCAGATCAACCTGCCGCGCACGATCCTCAAGCCCGAGGTCAGCTTCGAGTGGAAGATCCCGACCGACAGCCAGGGCAAGCCGCTGTCCAACGCGATCGAGCGCAACCGGGCCCGCACCTACTTCCAGGCCTACGCGGCCGGCTGCGCGCTGCACTTCATCGAGAAGGCGCTGGCCGAGGTGCGCGCCGGGCACACCAAGACGTGGGAGAAGTTCGTCGTCCCGGACGAGTCGATCAGCGTCGGCTTCACCGAGGCGGTGCGCGGCGTGCTGAGCCACCACATGGTGATCCGCGGCGGCAAGATCGCCAACTACCACCCGTACCCGCCGACACCGTGGAACGGCAGCGTGCGCGACTCGTTCGGCACGCCGGGGCCCTACGAGGACGCGGTGCAGAACACGCCGATCTTCGAGGAGAGCCGCGGCGACGACTTCAAGGGCATCGACATCATGCGCGCGGTACGCAGCTTCGACCCGTGCCTGCCCTGCGGCGTGCACATGTACAAGGGAGACGGAAAACCGTTGCACCGCATGACATCTCCGTCGATGCTCAACACCATCTGACCATGTCGCCCGCCGACGTACTTCCTCCCGCGGAGGCGGCATGAGCAGCGTTGATCTGGACCCGCCGCGGCTGGCCGAGCGCATCGAGCAGCTGCTGGAGGGGATCACCGCCAGCGGCGGGCCCGCGGTCGGGCATGCCGCCGAGGAGCTGGTTCAGCTGCTGATGCGGTTCTACGGGAGCGGGCTCGAACAGCTGGTGGCCATCGCCAAGGCCGGTGGCGGCGACACCCTGGTGCACCGGATGGCGGCCGATCCGCTGGTGGGCGGGCTGCTGGCGCTGCACGACCTGCACCCGGTGCCGCTGGCGGAGCGCCTCGAGCACGCGCTGCAGGTCGCCCGGCGCAAGCTCGGGTCGCACGGCGGGGGCGTGCAGCTGGTCGGGGTCGACCCGGACGGTCAGGTGCACGTCGAGATCGCCGGCGGTGGCTGCGGCATGGACACGATCAAGGATCTGGTCACCACCTCGATCACCGAGCTGGCGCCCGAGGTCGGCGGCGTGGTCTTCGACGCGGCACCGGTCGGTCCGACGCTGCTGCAGATCGGGGTTCGGCCGGCGGAAAGAGTTCCCTCCTCGTGACGATCCTTCGCCTGCGCCGGTTCCTGGTCCCCCCTGCTGCCACGGCGGACGACCGTGAGCAGGCGGGCGAGCAGGCGTCGGAGGTCTGCGAACTGTGCGCGACGCCGGTTCCCGCGCAGCATCCGCATCTGGTCCAGGTGGCCGAGCGCCGGATGTTGTGTGCCTGCGGGCCCTGCGGGTTCCTGTTCTCCAACCCGGGGGCCGGCGGTGGCGGCTACCGGCGGGTGCCGGACCGGTACCTGAGCGACTCGGCGTTCCGGCTCAGCGACACCCAGTGGGACGCGCTGCAGATCCCGGTCGGCATGGCCTTCTTCCTGCACAACTCCTCCCAGCAGAAGGTGATCGCCTGCTATCCGAGCCCGGCCGGGGCCACCGAGAGCGAACTGACCCTCGATGCCTGGGCGGCCGGCATCGGCGCCAGCCGGCTGGCGGAGCGGTTGGAGCCGGACGTGGAGGCGCTGCTGGTGCGCCGGGAGCGCACGGAGGCCGGCGAGTGCCTGCTGGTGCCGATCGACGCCTGCTACCGGTTGGTCGGGCTGGTCCGCATGCACTGGAAGGGCTTCGACGGCGGCGCCGACGCCTGGCGGGAGATCGACCGCTTCTTCGACGAGCTGCGCGAGCAGGCTCGGGAACTGCCCCCGGAGGCCTGAGGTGTTGGCCTTCGCCTGTTCCGGATCCCGACCCGAGCCGTTCGCGGCCGGCCCGTCGCTGCTGCTCGACCTGACGATCTCCGACGAGTCCGGTCGCCGGGTGCACTCGGTCGCGCTGAAGGTGCAGATCCGGATCTCGCCCCGCGAGCGCAGCTACACCGCCACCGAGTCGGCCCGGCTGGTCGACCTGTTCGGGGAGCCGTCGCGCTGGGGCGAGACGCTCAACCCGCTGCAGCTGACCCAGGTCGGGGTCACCGTCGGCGCCTTCACCGGCCGGACCAGCGTGCCGGTGGCCATCCCCCTCACCTACGACCTGGACATCGCGGCGACGAAGTACTGCCACGGGCTCGACGACGGGGAGATCCCGCTGTTGCTGCTGTTCTCCGGCACCGTGTTCTACGCCGGACCGAACGGCGTGCAGGTCGGCCCGGTGTCCTGGTTCGAGGAGGCCCGCTACCGGCTTCCGGTGGCCACCTGGCGGGCGACGATGGACGAGCACTTCCCGAACTCGGCCTGGGTGCGGGTGAGCCGCGAGACCCTGGACGC
This sequence comes from uncultured Actinomycetota bacterium, assembly GCA_963730945.1. GTDB lineage: Bacteria > Actinomycetota > Actinomycetes > Mycobacteriales > Pseudonocardiaceae > Pseudonocardia. The sequence continues at coordinate 432,880 of CAVSTV010000014.1, read as the reverse complement.
GCTGTCGGCCTACCGCTCGGAGCGGACCATCCCGACCTGGGACGACACGTTCGAGCGGCTGCTCAAGGAGGCCCAGGCATGACCCCGCCGGCCGATCCGCTGGACGCGGTGGCCGCGGTCGCCGACGCCGTGCTGTTCGAGGGTTACCTGCTCTACCCCTACCGCGCCTCGGCGCAGAAGAACCGGCTGCGCTGGCAGTTCGGCGTGCTCACCCCGGCCGGCGACGGCACCGAGCCGACCGGCAACCGGACCGAGTGCCTGCTGGAGCCGCCCGCTGCCGGCGGCGGCGAGCTGCAATTGCGGCTGCGCTGCCTGCAGCTGCAGGCCCGCACCCCGCACTCCCCCGAAGGGCAGCCGGTCGACGAGCTGGTCGTCGACGGGGTCCGGCAGCTGCGCTTCGAGGAGGGGGTGCCGCGGCAGCTGGACACGGTGCTGGGACTGGACGAGCTGCTCGCCGGCCCGCAGACCGTGGCCATCGGATTTCCCGCGGCCCGCGAGGTCGAGCAGCTGCGCGCGGCGGACGGCACCGCGGCCGGGCACCTGCTGCGCGAGTGCTGGCCGGTCACCGGCCGGATCGTGGTCTCCGCGACCGACCTGCCCGGGCCCTACCTGGTGTACCGGCTGCGCCTCGACGTGATCAACGACGGCGACTGCGCGCCGGACGCGCCGCGCGAGGAGCTGCTGCGCGGCTCGTTGATCGCCGCGCACACGCTGCTCGCCGTGCGGCCGGGCACCTTCCTGTCCCTGACCGATCCGCCGCAGTGGGCCGCGGCGGCCACCGCGGCCTGCGTCAACGAGCACACCTGGCCGGTGCTGGCCGGTCCCGACGAGCGCTCCGACCTGCTGCTCTCCTCGCCGATCATCCTGGCCGACCACCCGCAGCTGGCCCCGGAGAGCACGATCAACCTGTTCGACGGGCTGGAGAACGACGAGATCCTCACCCTGCGCACGCTGGTGCTGACCGACGAGGAGAAGGCCGAGGCCCGGGCCACCGACCCGCGCGCGGCCGGGATCATCGACGCGGTCGACGCGCTGCCGCCGGAGTTCATGGAGCGGCTGCACGGCGCGGTCCGCTCGCTGCGACCGGCCCGCGGCGCCGACTCCCCCGCCGAGCTGCCGCCGGAGCGCCCGCCGTGGTGGGACCCGGGCGCCGACTCCTCGGTCGATCCCGACACCGACTCGGTGCTGGTCGGCGACACCCCGGTGGCCCGCGGCAGCCACGTGCTGCTGCGGCCCGGTCGCAGCAGCGACGCCCAGGACCGGTTCCTGGCCGGCATGCGCGCCACCGTGCAGGCCGTGGTGCACGACGTCGACGGTGGCGTGCACGTGGCGGTCAGCCTGGACGGCGACCCGGGCGCGGAGCTGCAGCTCGCGCACGGCCGGTTCCGCTACTTCCGGCCCGAGGAGCTCGAGGCCGTATGAGCGGATCCACCGCCACCCCGCGCAGGGCGCCGAAGGTGCTGGTCGCCGGCGTCGGCAACGTCTTCCTCGCCGACGACGGGTTCGGCGTGGAGGTGGTACGCCGGCTGCGCGAGCGGGACGCGTTGCCGGCCGGGGTCGAGCTGGTGGACACCGGCATCCGCGGCATCCACCTGGCCTACCAGCTGCTCGACGGCTACGACGTGCTGGTGATCGTCGACGCGATCTCGCGCGGCGAACCGCCGGGCACGCTCTACACGCTCGAACACGACCTCGACGCGCGCCCCGCCGACGTGCCGCCGGTGGACGGGCACGGCATGGATCCGGCGGCGGTGCTCGACCTGCTCGACGGGCTGGCCGGCTCGATGGGCGTGGACCGACCGGTCGGGCGGGTGCTGGTCGTCGGGTGCGAGCCGGCGCTACTCGACGAACAGATCGGGCTCACCCCGCCGGTCGCCGCCGCGGTGGACCCCGCGGTGCAGGCCGTCATCGAGCTCGTGACCGAACTCGCGCTCCAACCGGAAGGAATCCAGAAATGACCAAGATCCTGCTCATCGTGGCGCTGGCCGTGGCCGGTGTCGCCGGCGCGCTGGCCGTGCAGTCCCGGGACGAGATCGCGCACTACCGGCGGATCAGCAAGATGTAGCTCGGCCGGAGCCGGAAGCAGCACGTCGAAGGAGAGAGACATGTGCCTGGGCATTCCCGGTGAGGTGATCGAGCTGATGGCCGATCATGAGGATCTGGCCATGGTCAGCGTGGAGGGCGTCAAGCGCGCGGTGAACATCGGGCTGCTGTCCGACGAGGAGCTGGTGCCCGGCGACTGGATCCTGATCCACGTCGGCTTCGCCCTCTCCAAGATCGACGAGGCGGAGGCCAAGGCGTCGCTGGACTTCCTGACCGGGCTGGGCGACGCCTACACCGACGAGCTGGAGGCGCTCGCGGCGAGTGACATCACATGAAGGTTCCCCGATGAAATTTGTTGACGAGTTCCGCGACTCCGGGCTGGCCCGGACGCTGGCCACCCAGATCGCCGCGCTCTGCGAGCCCGGGCGGCACTACAAGTTCATGGAGGTGTGCGGCGGGCACACGCACACCATCTACAAGCACGGCCTCGAGGACTACCTGCCCGAGACGGTGTCGCTGGTGCACGGGCCGGGCTGCCCGGTCTGCGTGATCCCGATGGGGCGAGTTGACGACGCGATCGCCATCGCCGAGCACGACGACGTCATCCTGACCTCCTTCGGCGACATGATGCGGGTGCCGGGCGGGCGCGGATCGTTCTTCGACTCCAAGGCGGCCGGCGCGGACATCCGGATGGTCTACTCGCCGCTGGACGCGTTGAAGATCGCCCGCAAGAACCCGGACAAGCGCGTCGTGTTCATGGCGATCGGCTTCGAGACCACGGCGCCCTCGACCGCGATGACCGTGCTGCGCGCGGCCGCCGAGGGCCTGGACAACTTCTCGATCTTCTGCAACCACGTGACGATCATCCCGGCGATCAAGGCCATCCTGGACTCGCCGGACCTGCGCCTCGACGGGTTCATCGGCCCCGGTCACGTCTCCACGGTGATCGGCTGCCGGCCGTACGAGTGGATCGCGCGGGACGCCGGAAAGCCGTTGGTGTGCGCCGGTTTCGAGCCGCTGGACATCCTGCAGTCGGTGTACCAGCTGCTGCTGCAGCTCAAGGAGGGCCGCTGCGAGGTCGAGAACCAGTACGCCAGGGTGGTGCCGTGGGACGGCAACCCGCGGGCGCTGCAGGTGATCAATGACGTGCTGGAGCTGCGGCCGCACTTCGAGTGGCGTGGGCTCGGGTTCATCTCGCAGTCCGCGCTGATGGTGCGCGAGTCCTACGCGGCCTTCGATGCCGAGCGGATCTTCTCCGTGCCCGGGGTGCGGGTGGCCGACCCGAAGGCCTGCCAGTGCGGTGAGGTGCTCAAGGGCGTGCTGAAGCCGTGGGAGTGCAAGGTGTTCGGGACGGCGTGCACGCCGGAGACGCCGATCGGCACCTGCATGGTGTCGTCGGAGGGCGCCTGCGCGGCGTACTACAACTTCGGCCGGTTCAGCCGCGAGCGCGTGAAGGAGGCGACCCGGGCGTGACCACCCAGGACCTCGGTTCGTCCATCCCGACCCGCGCCAACTGGGCCGAGGACGCCGTCGCCGCTCACGCCGGGGCCGAGCACCTGACCCGCGAGGAGCAGGTGCTGGCCCGGATCGCCAAGGCCCGCGCCCGCAAGGCGAAGATCAAGGAAGAGCGGATCACGCTCTCGCACGGCGCCGGCGGCAAGGCCACCGCGACGCTCATCGAGGCGGTGTTCCTGGAGGCCTTCCGCAACCCGGTGCTGGAACAGCTGGAGGACGGCGCGCAGCTGGCCGTGGCGGGTGCCCGGCTGGCCTTCACCACCGACTCCTACGTGGTCTCGCCGCTGTTCTTCCCGGGCGGCGACATCGGCGATCTCGCGGTCAACGGCACGGTCAACGACCTGGCCATGTGCGGGGCGCGCCCGCTGTACCTGTCCTGCGGGTTCATCCTGGAGGAGGGCTTCCCGGTCGCCGACCTGCAGCGCATCGTGGCCTCGATGGCCGCGGCGGCGACCGCGGCCGGGGTGCAGATCGTCACCGGCGACACCAAGGTCGTCGAGCGCGGCAAGGCCGATGGCTGCTACATCACCACCGCCGGGGTCGGGGTGCTGGAGCGGCCGGTGGTGCTGTCCGCGGCGGCCGCGCAGCCGGGTGACTCGGTGCTGGTCTCGGGCCCGATCGGCGATCACGGGGTGACCGTGATGCTGGCCCGCGGCGAGCTGGACATCTCCGCGGACATCGTCTCCGACACCGCGCCGCTGCACGAGATCAGTGCCGCCCTGCTGGACGCGGCGGGCGACGGGGTGCGGATGCTGCGCGACGCCACCCGCGGCGGGGTGGCCACGATCTGCAACGAGGTCGCGGTGGCGTCGGGGGTGGCGGTGGTGCTCGACGAGCGCGCGCTGCCGATTCGGCCGGTGGTGAACGGGGCGTCGGAGCTACTGGGTATCGACCCGCTCTACGTGGCGTGCGAGGGCCGGCTGGTCGCGGTGGTCGCGCCCGATGCGGCCGACGCCGCGCTGGCCGCGCTGCGGAGCCATCCCCTCGGCGACGGGGCCGCGGTGATCGGGACGATCAAGGACGACCCGCCGGGGCTGGTGCTGCTGCGCACCTCGTTCGGCGGCACCCGGATCGTGGACCTGCTGGTCGGCGACCCGCTGCCGCGGATCTGCTGACGTCGCCTCCGATGCACGAGCTGTCGATCACCCAGAGCGTGGTCAGCGCGGTGACCGCGCGGATGCGCGACGCCCCGGTGCGCCGGATCCGGCTGGAGGTCGGGCAGCTGTCCGGGCTGGTCCCCGACTCGGTGCGGTTCTGCTTCGAGATGGTGGCCGCCGGCACGACCTGCGAGGGTGCGGCGCTGGAGATCGACGAGCCGCCGGGCCGGGCGCGGTGCCGCAGCTGCGGGGTCACGTTCGAGACCGGCGAGGTGTTGCCGCTGTGTTCCTGCGGGAGCGCGGACGTCGAGGTGCTGGGCGGGCGCGAGCTGCGGATCCTCGAAGTGGAGATCACGGCAGTGGAGGTGGGCTGAGGTGTGCGCGACCTGCGGGTGTTCCGATCCGGCCGGGGTGCGGGTGATCGACCCGGCGCAGCCGGATCCCCATGATCACGACCACGGGCACGACCACGGCGACGAGCACGAGCACGAGCACGGGCACGGGCACCGCCGGTCGGGCGCCGCGGCGAGCGGCACCGTGATCGCGCTGGAGCAGGAGATCCTGGCCGGCAACGACCTGCTGGCCGCCGCGAACCGGCGCGCCTTCGCCGAGCGCGGGATCCGGGCGGTGAACCTGATGAGCTCACCCGGATCGGGCAAGACGACGCTGCTCGTGCGCACGCTGACCGACCTGCGCCCCGAGCTCGAGATCTGCGTGGTCGAGGGTGATCAGGAGACGCTGCTGGACGCCGAGCGGATCGGCGCCACCGGCGCTCGCGTCGTGCAGGTCAACACCGGCGCGGGCTGCCACCTCGACGCCGCGATGATGGCCGACGCGCTGGTGACCCTGGCCCCGCCGGACGGCGCGCTGCTGGTGGTGGAAAACGTCGGCAACCTGGTCTGCCCGGCGCTGTTCGACCTCGGCGAGGCGGCCCGAGTAGTGATCATGTCCGTGACCGAGGGCGCGGACAAGCCGCTCAAGTACCCGCACATGTTCCGCACCGCCGATCTGGTGCTGATCAACAAGGTCGATCTGCTGCCCTACGTCGACTTCGACGTGACGCGCTGCATCGAGGCCGCCCGCCGGGCGAAACCGGGCGTCGAGGTGATCGAGGTGTCCGCCACCCGCGGCGACGGCCTCGAGCGCTGGTACTCCTGGCTGCGCGCGCACTGACCGGAACGAACGGCACTTTCGCTCGCACCTAGCGTGCGAAAGTGCCGTCGTTCGCCTCCGAAGCGGATCAGGAGCCGCGGATCAGGGGGCCGCGGATCAGGGGAGGGCGGCGAGCAGGGTGCGTTCGAGCCAGCTGCGGTAGCGCTCGGTGCTCCAGCCGCGCTGCACGACGAGCAGGCCGTAGAGCTGCGGTGAGTTCATGGTCCAGATCGTGTCGCGGATCTCGGCGAACCGGTCGGGGTCGTCGTCGCCGAGTCGGGTCATGACCGTCGTCGCGAGCCGGGTGGCGCCGTCCAGGCGTTGCTCGTCGAGCGTGCGGGCCAGCCGGGCGATCTCGGCATCGGCGTCGGCCGCCGCCAGCACCACCGCGAAGATCGGGCAGACCCCCGGGGCCAGCTCGGCGATCAGCGCGGCCAGCCGGCGCAGCACCTCGGGCCCGGTCGGGCCGTCGTGCACGTGCTTCATGGCCGGGCGCTCGTGCAGACCCACCGGCTCCGCGTCGCCGACCAGCATGGTCTCGGTCGCCTCCTTGAGCAGGTTGACCTTGGAGCTGAACCCGGCGAACACGGTGGGCGTCGACACCCCGGCCGCGGCCGCGATCCGGGCGATCGAGGTGCCCGCGTAGCCCTGCTCGACGAACAGCGTGCGCGCCGTCTCCAGGATGCGCTCGCGGGTGGCCCGGGCCTGGGCGCGGCGCCCGGCGGTGTTGTACCGGCGGCGGGCTTGTCCGGTCGACGTCATTCGTTTACTCTACCGCATGTTGAATATAGTCTCACTCAGATGAAAGTGGAGCGACGATGATCGACCACCTGCACCACCGCGTCACGGGCGAGGGCCCACCGCTGCTGTTGATCCACGGCGCGGCCGAGGACCTCGGGATGCTCACCCCGCAGGCCGACGCGTTCGCGGCCCGTGGCCACCGCACCATCACCTACGACCGCCGCGGCACCGGCGCCAGCACCCGCGCCCGCTGGCCCGAGGGCGGCGTCGCGCAGCACGCCGACGACGCCGCCGACCTGCTGCGCGCGCTCGGCGCCGCGCCGGCCACCGTGCTGGGCTTCAGCTCGGGCGGGGTGATCGCGCTGGCGCTGGCCGCCCGGCATCCCGACGTGGTCGCCGCGGCCATCGCCTGGGAGCCCGCGCTGCTGGGCGCGCTGCCCGACGCCGCCGGCCTGCACGCCGGGATCATGGCCCCGATCGACGCCCACCTGGCTGCCCGCCCCGGCGACTGGACCGGTGCCTACGCGGTGATGCTCGACGTGCTGTCGGAGGGCCGGGCCGATCTCGACGCGCCGGCCGTGCGGCTGCAGATGGTCAACGCCGAAGCGGCCCTGCGCGACGACGCCCGGGTGATCACCACGCACGTCTTCGCGCCCGGCGAGCTGCCGGCCGACCGGGTGAGCATCGCCGTCGGCGGCGGCACCAGCCCGCTGCACGCGGCGATCGCCGAGGCGCTCGAAGCCGAGCTGGGCACGCCGACGCTGAGGGTGGCCGAGGCCGACGAGCACGAGGTCTACCTCACCCGGCCCGACGTCCTCGCCGCCGCACTGGCTCGGCTACCCGCGCCCCGCTGAGGGCCGGACGGTGAACCCGACGGCTCCGGGGACCGTGTGTACAACAGTGGCCGCGTCCCCGGCGGCCCGACCCGGAGGTTGCTCATGCCCCGCACCCCCGCTCGTGCCGCCGTCATCGCCGCCACCGCCCTCACGCTGTCGGGCTGCGGCTTCTTCGGCGGCGACAGCGGCAACACGGGCGGCACCCCGACCTCGATGCGCACGCCCGGGACGATCCTGAGTGCGAACAGCACCAAGCAACTGGGCACGACCGTGGTCGACGGCGCGGTGAACACGCTGTACCGCTTCGACGCCGACAGCCCGGAGCCGCCCACGTCCACCTGCCTCGACGCGTGCGCGGAGGCCTGGCCGCCGGTGCTCGCCGATCTGGAGCGCCCCCCGGTGCTCGAGGGCATCGAGGAGGACGCGGTGGGCACCGTGACCCGCCCCGACGGTGCCGTCCAGCTGACGATCGGTGGCTGGCCGATCTACCGGCACGCCGGCGACAGCGCGCCCGGTGCCACCGACGGCAACGGCGTGGACGGCACCTGGTTCGCGATCAAGCCCGACGGCAGCAAGGCCGCGAGGCCCGACGCCGGGAACTGAGCGCACCGGCCCGTCATTCGCGCGGTGTCCGGCCGCCGGTTTCTGCAGCGTTCCAGCTGGCCAGCAGGCGAATCGCATCGGCTTCGGAGGTGCCGGGCTGCGGGGTGAAGACGGTGAGCACCTGGCCGTGGACGGCGTCGACATGCAGGTTCTCGTACGGCAGCCTGATCTCGCCGATCAACGGATGGCGGAAGATCTTCGTGCCGCCGCGGTGGGCGCGGACGTCGCCCCCGGCCCAGCGGGTGCGGAACGCGGTGCTGCGGGTGGACAGCTGCCCGATCAGCTCGATGAGATCGCGGTCGTCGGGGTGGCGGCCGGCCTCGGTGCGCAGCATGGCCACGGTGTCGCCCGCGATCCGATCCCACTCGGGGAACAGGTCCCGGGCCCGCGGCTCGTCGAGGAACAGGAAGCGGGCACTGTTGGGTCGGCCGGGCAGGTCGTACACCGGCGCGTACAGCGCCCGCCCCAGCGCGTTCACGGCGAGGACGTCGAGCCGGCCGTTGAACACCACCGCGGGCAGGTGGTCCAGCGAGTCGAGCAGCACCCGCAGGCCCGGGGTGACCTGGTCCTTGGCCGCGACCCGGCTGCGCCGTCGGGCCTCGGGGGTGAGAGCGGCGAGCAGCCGGTCGAGGTGGGCACGTTCGTCGTCGTCGAGGCGCAGGACGCCGGCGACGGCATCCACGACGCCGGCCGACGGCCCGGTGGCCTGGCCGCGCTCCATCCGGATGTAGTACTCGGGGCTGACCCCGGCCAGCAGCGCGACCTCCTCCCGGCGCAGCCCCTTCACCCGGCGGCGGGTGCCCTGCGCAGGCAGGCCGGCGTCGGTGGGGGTGACCCGCGCGCGACGGGTGGTGAGGAACTCGCGAACCGCCGCGCGAGCCGCCTCTTTCTCGTCCATGGGATCGAGGGTAGGCCCGGCTCACACCCCGAGGGGGTCACTGGTAGTACCCCTCCTCGCAGGTCCTGTCCGGATGTGGTGAACCGGTGTTGCCTGGATGTCGGCGAGATCGAGGTCGAGCGCCCGCAGTCCGCGGGCGCCCCCGCCCCGCCACCTGGAGGAGCGGAACATGTCCGAGAAGAAGGTCGTCCTGGTCACCGGTGCCGGTCGTGGGATGGGGGTCGACATCGCCCGCGCCGCCCTCGACGCCGGCCACCGGGTCGTGGCCACCGCCCGCGACGCCGACCGGGTCACCCGGGTGCTCGGCAGGTCTGACAACCTGCTCGCCGTCGCCCTCGACATCACCGACCCGGCCAGCGCCCGGGCTGCTGTCGAGGTCGCCGTCGAGCGGTTCGGCCGGCTCGATGTGCTGATCAACAACGCGGGCAACTTCTACGCCGGGTTCTTCGAAGAGATCACTCCCGACGACTTCCGCGCCCAGGTCGAGACGAACCTGTTCGGCCCGTTGACCGTCACCCGTGCCGTGTTGCCGCTGATGCGAGCGCAGCGCTCCGGGATCGTGGTGACGATCAGCTCCACGGCCGGGCTGATCGGGCAGGAGTTCTGCAGCGCCTACGCCGCCTCCAAGTTCGCCCTCGAAGGCTTCATGGAATCCCTCGCGCCCGAGGTCGCCCCCTTCGGCATCCGGACGATGGTGGTCGAGCCCGGGTTCTTCCGCACCGACCTGCTGACCCCGGAATCGACCACCTACGCCGAGTCGTCGATCGAGGACTACACCGAGCGCACGAAGCAGACCGTCGAGGCCTGGAACGGGATGAACGGCCAGCAGGGCGGAGACCCGGCCAAGCTCGCCGCTGCCCTGATCGACCTGGCCACCTCCGAGGATCCGCCGGTGCGCTGGATCGCGGGCGCCGACGCCGTCGCCGGTGTGGAGCAGAAGGCGGCGGATCTGCAGGCGCAGGTCGACGCCCACCGAGAGCTGTCGAGCTCGCTGTCGAACGACGCCACCTGAGCGAAACCGGGCGGCACGACGGCCGCGGTGCCAGGCTGGAGCGATGTTCGAGGGCTTCGCGGACGAGCAGGTGGACGTCGGGGAGGCCGTGCTCCGCGTCCGGCACGGCCCGGCGGACGGTCCGCCGCTGCTGCTCCTGCACGGTCACCCACGCACCGCGGCCACCTGGCATCGGGTCGCCCCGCAACTCCAGCGGGCCGGCTTCTCGGTGGTCTGCCCGGACCTGCGCGGCTACGGCCGATCGAGCAAGCCCGTCACGACCGTGGACCACGCCCCGTACTCCAAGCGCGCGATGGCTGCGGACATGCTCGCTCTCATGCGCCACCTCGGGCACGAGTCCTTCGCCGTCGTCGGACACGACCGGGGCAGCTACGTCGCGCTGCGCCTGGCCCTCGACCACCCCGCGGCGGTGTCCGCGCTGGCCGTCCTGGACAGCATCCCGATCGGCGAGGCCCTCGCCCGCTGCACCGACCGGTTCGCCACGGCCTGGTGGCACTGGTTCTTCTTCGCCCAGCCCGACAAGCCCGAGCGCGCCATCCTCGCCGATCCCGACGCCTGGTACGGCGGCACACCCGAGCACATGGGCGTCGAGGCCTTCGCGGAGTACCGGGCGGCGATCCACGACCCGGCCGTCGTGCACGCCATGCTCGAGGACTACCGGGCCGGCCTCGGCATCGACCGCGAGCACGACGACGCCGACCGAGCCGGCAACCGCCGCGTCAGCTGTCCAACGCTGGTCCTCTGGTCGCGCCACGACGACCTCGAACACCTCTACGGCGACCCCCTGCGCATCTGGCAGGGCTGGACCGATGATCTCCGCGGTGGGCACGGCGTCGACTCCGGGCACCACATGGCCGAGGAAGCCCCCGACGAACTCGTCGGCTCCCTGCTCCCCTTCCTGACCCAGAGCGGTGCGAACGGCACTTTCGCTCGCACCTAGCGTGCGAGAGTGCCGTTCGTTCCGGAACGGGCTGGGGTGCGGGCGGCGGCGACGGCGCACTGGCCGACGCTGATGCCGCCGTCGTTGCAGGGCAGCCGGCTGTGCACCAGCACCCGCAGCCCGGCGGCCTCCAGGCCGTCGCGCACCGCCTCCAGCAGCAGCAGGTTCTGGAAGACCCCGCCCGACAGCGCCGCCGTGTCCCGCCCGCGCTCCCGGGCCGCCGCGACCGCCGCCGCGATCAGCGCGCCGGCCAGACCCCGGTGGAACCGGGCCGCGATCACCGCACGGTCCACATCGGACTCCAGGTCGGCCACGACCGCCTTGATCAGCTCCGAGGCGCGGATCTCACCGTCCACAACGGACACCGGGTAGCCGTCGCGCACGCCTCGGTCGGCCAGCTGCTCGAGCTCGATCGCGGCCTGCCCCTCGTAGTTCACCCGGTCCCGGACCGCGAGCAGCGCGGCCACCGCGTCGAACAGCCGCCCGGCGCTGGTGGTGCTGGGCATCGGCAGCGGCGAATCGAGCAACCCCGCCACGGCGCTCCACGGGGCGCCGATCCGGGACCGCAGCTCCGGCAGCTCGACCCCGGCGGCCCGCAGCCAGGACGCCGCGGTCCGCCACGGCTGCCGGATCGCGGTGGCCCCGCCGGGCAGCCCGACCGGCTCCAGGTGCCCGAGGCGGGTGAACCCGGCCAGCGAGACGTCCAGCACCTCGCCACCCCAGAGCACGCCGTCGGTGCCGTAGCCGAGCCCGTCGCAGGCGATACCGATCACCGGGCCGGCCTCGGAGTGCTCGGCCAGGCAGCCCGCCAGGTGGGCGTGGTGGTGCTGCACCCCGACCAGCTCGGCGCCGCCGTCCTGGGCCAGCGCCCACTTGGTGGACAGGTACTCAGGGTGCAGGTCGTGCGCGATCACCGCCGGCTCGACGTCGAGCAGCGCGCGCAGCGCCGCGATGCCGTCGGTGTAGGCGCGCAGGGTCTCGGCGTTCTCCAGGTCGCCGATGTGCGGGGACACGAACGCCTCGCCACCGCGCAGCACGCAGAAGGTGTTCTTCAGCTCGGCCCCGCAGCCGAGCACCGGGTCGGCCGCGGTGATCGCGAGCCGGATCGGCTCCGGCGCGTAACCGCGGGAGCGCCGGATCGCGTACGGGCGCCCGCGCACCACCCGCAGCACCGAGTCGTCGGCCCGGGTGCGGATCGGCCGATCATGGGTCAGGAACCCGTCGGCGATGCCGGTCAGCCGCTCCGCCGCGTCGTCGTCGCGGTGCGCGATCGGCTCGTCGGAGATGTTCCCGCTGGTCAGGACGATCGGCTCGGCCAGATCTGCGAGCAGCAGGTGGTGCACGGGGGTGTAGGGCAGCAGCAGCCCGAGGTGGGCGTTGCCCGGTGCCGTGGCCGGCGCCACCGGGGCCCCGCCGCGCCGGCGCAGCAACACGATCGGGGCTCGCCGGGAGCTCAGCTCGACCTGCTCGGCGGCGTCGAGCACGCAGAGCCGGCGTGCGGTGTCGAGATCCGGGACCATCACCGCGAACGGCTTGTCCTCGCGGTGCTTGCGGGCCCGCAGCGTCGCGACCGCGGCGTGGTCGGCGGCGAGCGCGGCCAGGTGGTAGCCGCCGAGGCCCTTGATCGCGAGCACCGAGCCGGCGCGCAGCGCCGCGACCGCCGCCGCGATCGGGTCGGGCCTGCTCCCGGGACCGCCACCGGAGGCGGCGTGGAAGCGCAGGGTGGGGCCGCAGGCCGGGCAGCAGACCGGCTGCGCGTGGAAACGCCGGTCGGCCGGATCGTGGTACTCGCGCTCGCAGTCCGGGCACATCGCGAAGCCGGCCATCGTGGTGGCGGCCCGGTCGTAGGGCACGCCGGTGACGATGGTGAACCGCGGCCCGCAGCCGGTGCAGTTGATGAACGGGTGCCGGTGCCGACGGTCGGCCGGATCCCACAGCTCGCGCAGGCAGTCCGCGCAGGTCGCGGTGTCCGGCGAGATCAGGGTGGCCGCAGCGGCACCGGCGGCGCTGGCCGCGATCGCGAACGTGCGCTCTCCGCGCGGCGACAGCGGGGTCGCCGCCACGTCGGTGACCAGCGCCAACGGCGGCGGCCGCTCGCGCAGGGCATCGATCAGGGCTTCCAGGGCGGGACCCGGACCCTCGGCCTCGATGAACACGCCACGCTCGTCGTTGCCGACGAAACCGGCCAGCCCGAGTTGCCCGGCCAGCCCGTAGACGAACGGGCGGAACCCGACGCCCTGCACGATGCCGGTGACCCGGATGCCACGCCGCTGCACCGTCTCGGGGGGCAGGCTCACGGGGGGCCGAGGGCGAGCTGCACCAGCTCCCACAGCACCTGGTAGACGGTGGTCTGCGCCTCCTGGATCCGGTGCACCGAGGCCGAGGGCATCACGAACAGGTGCTCGAGGCCACCGCGTTCGGCGGCCTCGGCCATGCCGCCGCCGGAGTACCCGGCCAGCCCGATGGTGAGCAGTCCCCGTTCGGCCGCGGTGGCCAGCCCGCGCAGCACGTTGGCCGAGCCGCCGCTGGTGGACAGCCCGAGCGCGATGTCGTCGGGACCACCGGCCGCGGCCAGCGGCCGGGAGAACACGACCTCGAAGCCGACGTCGTTGGCCAGCGCGGTGAGCGTGGCCACGTCCGCCGGCAGCGCCACCGCCGGCAGCGGGCGGTGACCGGGGCCGGGGTCGACGAACAGGGTGGCCACGGCCAGGGCGTCGGTGCTCGACCCGCCGTTGCCGAACACGAACAGCCGCCCACCGCGCGCGAACCGGCGCCGCCATGGCGGAGCCGCAGGCGGCGAGCGCGGCGCCGTCGCGGGCCAGCACCTCGGCCCGCAGCAGCTCGATCTCGGCGACCTTGTCCCTGGTCGAGCGGGCCACGTCGGCCAGCAGCGACCGGATGTTCGGCGGCTCGCCGGACGGCGGCTCGCCGGACGATCGCCCGGCCAGGAACGGGTACAGCGCGTCGAGGCTCATCCGGCGCGCTCCGTCACCGCGATGGCCTCGCCCGCGTGCACCAGCACCACGTCCCCGACGCCGGCGTCCACCAGCGCGATGCTGACCTCCTCGGGCGGCCCGGCGCCGGTGTCGACCATCGCCAACCCGTCGGCGAGCAGCTCCAGGACGGTGACCGCGACGGCCGCGTCGGAGCAGGTGATGCAGCGTCGCCGGGCCCCTCGCAGCCGGCCGCCGCGGAGCCGGACCCCTCGACCTCGATCGGCTCGATCATCGCGGCACCGCCCCCGAGGCCGCGGCCGTCTCGTGAGAGCCGGCGTCGAGGAAGACGTGCACCAGCTCCCAGAGCACGTGGTAGACGGTCACGTGGGCCTCCCGGACCACCTGCGGATCGGTCGAGGGCACCACGATCACGTGGTCGAGACCCGGCACCGCAGCGACCGCGCCGCCGTCCCCGCCGAGCAGCGCGATGGTCAACATCCCGTCCCGGACCGCGACCGTGAGCGCGTCCACGAGCGCGGGCGAGCGCCCGTCGGCGCCGAAGGCCAGCACGATGTCGCCGGCCCGGCCGAACAGCGACACGGTGGCCGCGGAGCCGCCGTCCGGCAGCGCCAGCGCGGGCAGCGCCCGCTTGCCGACGATCACCGGGTGCACGAACTCGACCACCACGTGGGCGGCGTCGGCGGCGGCCGTCCCGCGGCCCATGGCCAGCAGTCGGCCGCCGCCGCTGGAAGCACCGCGCCATCGCCCGGCAGGCCGCGGCCAGCGCGTCGGACTCAGCGGCCAGCGCGGCCACCGGCGCGTTGCGGCGCGCGAACGCCGTTGCGACGTGCTCCGCGGCCAGCTCGGTCAGCTCGGTCACCGGGCTCGGCGCGGTGGGCTCGTTCGGTGCGCTCGATGCGCGCGTCGGCCCCGGCGACGTCGGTTCGGCGATCATCGGTCACCCCCTCCGGTCCGTGCCGCCCCTCGGCCGCGACGACCCGCTCGTAGCGGTCCAGCAGGACGTGCAGGTTCTGCTGCACCCGCCGCAGGTCATGGACCTGGTTGTCGAGGAACGCGATCCCGGCAGGCGTCAGATGGTAGGTGCGGCGCGCCGGCCCGACATCGGAGACCTGCCACTCCGAACGGACCAGCTCGTGGCGTTCCAAGCTGCGCAGTGCCCGGTACACACCGCCCGCATCGCCGTCCCCTTCGTGCATCGGCCGCAACCGCGACGCCAGCTCGTAGCCGTGATCGGCCCGTTCCCGCAGTAGCAGCAACAGGCAGGGTTGCAGGAAATTGCGAGGCTCCAGCTCCGCCATGGACGAACTCCCCCGGGCCGGGTGGTGATGGACGCCTGACCCACGGGGGATCGTCGCAGCATGTGACACGGCACACAAGCGGCGTCAGATCGACCGGCGCGGGCCGATCTGGGTGACGCTGCCGTTGCCCGTCGGCCGCGCCGGCAGTGCGCGCTGCCGCAACCAGGCGGCGAACGCCGGCGCCGGGGTGGGCCGCAGGTGCAGGAAGCCCTGCGCCGCGTCGGCGCCGACCTCCTCCAGGAACTGCTGCTGGTCCAGCCGCTCCACGCCCTCGGCGACGATCCGCAGCCCGAGCCGACCCGCCATCTGCACGATGGCCCCGACCACGGCCTCGTCGGTGGCGTTGGAGCTGCCGCCGGCGATGAACGACTTGTCCAGCTTGACGATGTCCAGTGGCAGCGCGCGCAGCGTGCTCAGCGCCGAGTAGCCGGTGCCGAAGTCGTCGATGGCGATGGCCGCGCCGATCTCGGTCAACCGGTCCAGCGCGGCGCGGATCGCCGGCGAGTCCAGCACCATGCTCTCGGTGATCTCCAGCACCAGCTGCTGGGGCAGCATCGCGAACTCGGTCAGGCACTCGCGCACGACGCCCAGGAAATCGGGATCGGTCAGCTGCGCCGCCGAGACGTTGACGTGCACCAACAGCCGACCCGACACCGCCGCCCAGTCGATCGAGTCGGCGCAGGCCTGGCGCAGCACGAAGGCGCCGATGCTGATGATCGCCCCGGTGCGCTCGGCCAGCGGGATGAACTCGGCCGGGCTCAACAGCCCCCTGCTCGGGTGCTGCCAGCGCACCAGCGCCTCCACCGCGACACAGCTGCCGTCGAGCACCGACACGATCGGCTGGTAGTGCACCACCAGCTGACCGGCGTCGGCCGCGCCGGCGAGCTCCGCCTCGAAGGCCGCCTTGCCGTCGTCGAGCAGCAGGCTCGGATCGAAGCCCTGCACCCGGTTCTTGCCGTTCGCCTTCGCCGCGTACATGGCGATGTCGGCGTGCTGCACCAGCCGCTCGGCCGACGTCCCTGGCGTCGCGAAGGCGAGCCCGATGCTGGCGTTCACGTTCATGATCCGCCCGTCCACCGACACCGGTGCGGCGATCAGCGTGACCAGCCGCTGGGCCACCGCATCCGCGGTGTCCTCGGCGTCCTGCAGGAGCACCGCGAACTCGTCGCCGCCGAGCCGGGCGCACAGGTCGTCGGGGCGGATCGAGGCGCGCAGGCGCAGCGCGACCACCCGCAACAACTCGTCTCCCGCGACGTGGCCCAGCCGATCGTTGACGATCTTGAAGTCGTCCAGGTCGATGAACAGCAGGGCCAGCCGCCGGTCCGGATCGGTGATCGCGAACGACAGGGCCGAGGTGAACGCGGCCCGGTTGGCCAGGCCGGTGAGGGCGTCGATGCGCGCCTGGGTGGCCAGGTCGTGCTGGGCGGCGCTGTTCCGCATGGCCAGCACCACGTGATTGATCATGGACTGGATGGCCGCGACGGCTTCCGGCGGAACCCGCTGCGGGGCGCCGAGCAGGATCCAGCCGTCCGGCTCCTCGGGCAGCGGCAGCGCCAGCCACGCGCAGCGCTCACCGGCGACGCGATCCAGTGCTCGGGAATCGAGCAGCGGCCGGGCCCGGGCCGGGGTCGCGTCGGTCGGCATGATCGTCTGCGGCAGCGGCGGGATGTCCCCGCGGAACTCGCCGGCGTGCACCAGGATCTGCTGCCCGTCGCCGCTGCCCAGCACGGCGAGCGTGCGGATGCCCGGGGTGGCGTCGCAGATCGCCACGCAGCAGTCGGTGGACCGCGCGTAGATGGTCTCCTTGTCCGTCACCCCGATCAGGTCGTTGCCCAGCCGGACCAGCGCCGAGTCCCGCTGCTGGGACTGCTGGCGGGTGAACAGCCCCGTGGCCAGGTGGCGCGCCACCAGAATGGTCAACAACATCAGCGGCAGCGACGCGAACACCGCCGTCCCGGAGGCCGGTCGGTCCCGCCCCGGCAGCAGGTCCCACAGCTGGACCGACGCCACGATCCCGCCGATCAGGGCGACGGTGAACAGCGTGACCTGGCGGTTGCTGCCGTACAGCGCGCGGTACCACAGGGCCAGCAGCGCGAACCCGAGAACCGACGACGGCGACGGCACCGCCACCGCGAGCGCCGCGGTCGCGGTCACCTCTCCCAGGTCGAGCAGCAGCGGGCTGCTGCGCCGCAGGTAGCGGTAGGTCCAGCAGCCGATCAGCAGCAACGCCGCGACGGTCGCCAGCTGCGGCGAGGCCGGGCTGTCGGAGTGCCACGCCCATGGCAGCGTGAGCAGCAGCCCGGCCACCACCGCCAACCACAGCATCCAGCGGGTGTCCTCGACCAGGCCGTCCGGACGGCGCAGCACACCCCAGCGCGCCGTGCTGCCCGCATCGTCGATGTCCACGACCCACCGTTCAGGTCACGGCCGTCCAGGCCGGGGCCGGCCCGTTCGCCGACGGGCGACGCCGGTGGCGTCACCTGCTCCTGTGACAGACCTTCGACATCCGCGGCCCGGATGTCGATGACACGTCCGGGGCATCTTCACCGGCACCCGTTGGTGTTAGCGCTCACTGCCTGGTCAACGGCGGGTCCGGAGTCCGCGGGCGGGCCAAGAACACCCGATCGATCACCCGCTCGGCCACCGCGACGTCGTGCGGGAAGGTGACCTTGAAGTTCGACTGCTCCCCGGCCAGCGCCGTGATCGGGAGCTCGGGAGCGAAGCGCTGCACGCAGGACGCCGTGTCGGTGCCGACGAAACCACTGCGGTGCGCCCGCTCGTAGGCCGCCAGCAGCGGCGTCGCCCGGAAGCCCTGCGGTGTCTGCGCCGCGAGCAGCCCGGCCGGCGCCGGAGCCCGCAGGACCGTCGCGCCGGTGGGGTCCAGCTGCGCCACAGCCAGGTCGTCGCGCGGCAGCCCCGGCACCGCACCACCGACCTCGCGGGCCGCGGCCAGCACCCGCGTCACCAGCCCCGCGCTGACCAGCGGGCGGGCCGCGTCGTGCAGCAGCACCACGTCGATCTGCTGCGCGTGGATCCGCTCGGCGAGTTGTCGCAGCGCGGCGAGCTCGGACGCCTGCCGGGTGCCGCCGCCGATCACCACCTCGACGCGCGCCAGCCGCGGCTCGGTCGCGAGCAGCCGTTCGGCGTGCTCGCGGTCGACCGCCCTGACCACCAGCAGCACCGGGTGCATGTCGGCGATCCCGGCGAAGGTCAGCAGCGACCACGCGACCATCGGCCGGCCGGACAACGGCAGGTAGACCTTGTTGCCGGCGGCGCCGACCCGGGATCCGCTGCCGCCGGCCAGCACCACCGCCGCCGCGCCGACCGACGCCTGCTCCCGCATCGGGACAGTCTTCTACAGCATCGTTGCGCCGGGTTGCGGACCGAGGTGTCGCGTTCCGGCCGGGGTCACGCGCAGTAAACTCCGACCGCTCTCACCGTCGACGAACTTGATCGCCGATCGCGTCATTCCGGCCGGGAAAGGGGGACCGTGACCGACGGTTCACCCCCGGGAGGTGGCCGGCCCACCGGCCCGCCGCGACCGTGGCCGCGCCGCGTCGAGCGGACGCACCTGATGCGGCCGGCACCGGCGGGCCGACCGGTGGTGGCCGGCGACGACCCCGAGACCTGGACCGCCCCCGTACCACCGGTGCCGCGACAGCCGGCTGCGCCGCCGCACCGACCCTCGCCGGTCCCCCGCAAGCCGGAGTCGACGAAGCCGGCACGCCCGTCGCCGGTCCCGCGGCGACCCCCGCCGACCGCCCGGCCCATGTCGAGGGGGGATCGCTGGCCCACCGCGGCGGAACGAGCGGTCGCGGTCGCGGCCGACTCGACCTCGACGGCGGACTCGGACCTGCAGCCGTTGATCGAGACCCCGGAGACGACCTCCAGCGCGCTGCGCCGGGCGTTGCTGGCCGCCGCGGCGGCGACCGTCGCCCCCGGATCCGGGCACCTGATACTCGGACACCGCCGGCCCGGCACCGCGATCCTCGGCGTCTTCCTGGTCGCGCTGGCCGCGCTGGTGGCCGCGCTGCTGATGGTGCCCCGGTCGGGCCTGATCCAGACCGCGCTGTCCTCCCGATCGCTGATCATCGGCGCGGTCGCCTGCATGATCGCCGGCCTGGCCTGGATCGGGGTGATCATCAGGACCTACCTGATCGGCCGGCCGGCCGGGCTCGATCCCGGTCGCCGCGCCATCGGCGCGCTCGTCGTCAGCTGCCTGTGCCTGCTCATCGCCGCGCCGCTGGGCCTCGGGGCCAACCTGGCCAACTCGCAGCGCAACCTGCTGGAGACGCTGTTCCGCGGCGGCGACGGCGGCACCCCGGCCGCGGAGGCGATCGCCAAGCCGCGGCTCAACATCCTGCTCGTCGGCAGCGACGCCGGACCGGACCGGACCGGCACCCGCACCGACACCATGATGGTGGCCAGCATCGACACCCGCACCGGGCGCACGACGCTGTTCGCGCTGCCGCGCAACATCGGCTACGCCCAGTTCCCGGTCGGGTCGCCGATGCACAGCGAGTTCCCCAGGGGCTTCCACGACCGGGCCGATCCGCTCTCGGGCGACTACCTGCTCAACGCGGTCTACGCCTACGGGCACGAGCACCCCGGCCTCGCCCCCGCGGGCCCGACCGCCGATCCCGGGCTGAACCTGCTGCACCAGACGGTCGAGGAGATGCTCGGGCTGCAGCTGGACTACTACGCCGAGGTCAACATGGCCGGATTCGCGTCGATCATCGACGCGCTGGGCGGGGTGCGGGTCGACGTGGGTCCGGAACGGATCGCGATCGGGGGCATCACCCCGAGCGGGCGCCAGGTGCGGCCCGATGGCTACATCGAGCCCGGCGTCCGGCAGCTCAGCGGCGCGCAGGCGCTGGCCTACGCCCGCTCCCGGACCTACACCAGCGACTACACCCGGATGGGCCGCCAGCGCTGCCTGCTGCAGAACATCCTGGCCCAGAAGAGCCCGGCCGACGTGCTCAGCAACTTCCGCGGGGTGGCCGCCGCCACCACCGACAGCGTGGCCACGAACATCCCGCAGGCCGTGCTGCCGGCGCTGGTCACGCTGGCCGGGGTGGACACGCTGACCCTGGAGAGCGTCTCCTTCGATCCCGGGCTACCCGACCCCGACGAGCCCAACGGTCGGTTCAACACCGGCAACCCCGACTTCCCCTACATGAGGACGGTCGTGCAGCGGGCCGTCAACCGCGTTCCGACCCCGCCGTCGGCCACCCCCGCCCCGAGCAGCAACGGGTCCCCGAGCAGCACCGCGGAGCCGGGTGACACCGCGCCCTCCGACGAGGCCGACAACCCGAGCCGACCCCTCCCGCGCACGTCGGCGGACCCCACCTCCGTGGCGGCCAGCTGCGCCTAAGTGGGGGGCGCCCGCGTGGCGTTCGGCGGTTCTGTCACCCTTGGCCGCGAAGATGACCTGCGTCAACACCCGACCCGGGTGGACGCACGGAGAGGAGAGAAGACGTCATGGCATTGCCTACGCTCACCCCCGAGCAGCGCGCCGACGCCTTGAAGAAGGCAGCGGCGGCCCGCACCGCCCGCAAGGAACTGCGCGACGCGATCGCTCGCGGCGAGCAGTCGATCCCCGCGGTGCTCGACCGCGCCAAGAGCGACCAGGTCGTCGGTAAGACCAAGGTGGCCGACCTGCTCAAGAGCCTGCCCGGCTACGGGCCGGCCAAGGTCTCGGCCCTGCTGGAGCAGACCGGGATCGACGCTTCCCGGCGCGCCGCCGGTCTCGGCGAGCGCCAGCGCCAAGCCCTGCTCGACGCGCTGAAGTGACCCGCCTCCCTCCCCGCCCGGTGCACCCGGACGGGGAGGGGGCAGGCTTCCCCACCGTGCCGACCATCCCCTCGCAGCAGCTGTGGGTCGACGTCGCGGACGGGGTGCGGCTGTGGGCCGAACGGATCCCGGCGAATGGCCCGGACCCGGCGGAGCCCCTGCTGCTGGTGATGGGGGCCGCCTCCTCCAGCCAGCACTGGCCCGACGAGCTGGTGGCCCGGATCGCGCAGCAGCATCCGGTGCTGCGCTACGACCACCGCGACACCGGTCGATCGAGCAGTGCGTACGACGAACGGCCGTACGGGATCACCGACCTCGCCGCCGACGCGATCGCCGTGCTGGACGCGTTCTCCGCACCGCGCGCGCACGTGGTCGGCATGTCGATGGGCGGGCTGCTGGTGCAGCTGCTGCTGCTCGACCACCCGGACCGGATCGCCTCGGCCACCCTGTTCTGCACCGGCCCGCTGGCGTTGCCGGCCGGCCCGGAGCTGCCCGGCCCTGAGCTGCCCGGCCCTGAGCTGCCCGGCCCTGCCCCGGCGCTGCTGCGGATGTGGGCCGAGCTCGACGATCCGCGCGACACCCGCAGCGAGCTGGCCTGGCGGGTGGAGCACTGGCGGGTGCTCAACGGCCCGGTGGCCCCGTTCGACGCCGCGCAGTTCCGCGCGCTGGAGAAGCGGGCGATCGAGCACGCCGGCACCCCGCAGACGCCGACCGCGCACGCCCGGATGGACACCGACGGGTTGGCGCGCGGCGCCGAGCTGGCACGCGTCGAGGTGCCGGTGCTGGTCATCGAGGCCCCCGAGGATCCCGCGTTCCCGCCGCCGAACGCGGCCGCGTTGGCCGATGCCATCGGATCCGCCCGCCTGGTCGCGATACCGGGGATGGGCCACGCGATCAGCCACTCGGTCCTGGACCGGCTGGCCGAGGCGATCGTGGTGCACACGGCCGGGTCCCGGCCGGCCCCCGGGTAACAACGTCACCACACTCCCGGTCGTCGGGGGAGACAACTCCGGTCCCCGCTGCGACGATGGGCGGCACCGCGATGATCTGCGTCACACGCCGACGGGTCACCGCCGAGCCAGGGGGAGGCCACATGCGCAGCCGGAACGTGCTGGCGGTGCTCGGCGCCGTCGCCGCGGTACTGCTGGTGCCGCCGCTGATCGGGGCCGCGGCCGGTGATCAGGGCGGCACCCAGCTTCGCGGGTTGAACGTGCTGGTCCCGAACGCACCCGGCGGCGGCTACGACATCACCGCCCGGACCGCGGCCAAGGCCATGGAGGAGGCCGGCATCTCCGGATCCATCGAGGTGTTCAACCTGCCCGGCGCCGGCGGCACGGTCGGGCTCGGCCGCACCGTCAACGAGGGCGGCGACGACCGGCTGGTGATGTCGATGGGGTTGGGCGTGGTCGGCAGCGTGTTCACCAACAATTCCCCCGCCACCCTCGCCGACGTCACCCCGATCGCCCGGCTGACCGAGGAGACCGAGGTGGTGGTGGTCGGCAAGGACTCCCCGTTCCGCACGATGGACGACTTGATCGCGGCCTGGAAGGCGGACCCGGCCGGGGTGCCGGTCGGCGGCGGCTCCTCCCCCGGCGGGCCCGACCACCTGGCCCCGATGTTGATCGCCGAGGCGATCGGGATCCCGCCGCGCGATGTCAACTACGTGGCCTACGACGGCGGTGGCGAGCTGCTCGCCGCGGTGCTCGGCGCCAAGGTGGGCTTCGGCGTGTCCGGGCTCGGCGAGTACGCCGACCAGATCGCCTCGGGTGGGCTGCGGGTGCTCGCGGTGACCGCCGGGGAACGCGCGGCCGGAGTGGACGCGCCCACCCTGCGCGAGGCGGGGGTGGACGTGGAGTTCACCAACTGGCGCGGGATGGTGGCACCCCCGGGGCTCGAGGAGTCCGGACGCGCCGAGCTGATCGCGGCGTTCACCGCGCTGCACGACTCACCGGAGTGGAAGGAGGCGTTGACCCGCAACGGCTGGGACGACGCCTTCCTGCCCGCCGACGATTTCGGCGCGTTCCTGAGCAGCGAGAACGATCGGGTGGCCGGGGTGCTGCGCGGATTGGGGCTGGCCAAGTGACCACGGCACGCACGAAGATCGACCGGTCCTGGCTGCGTGAGCACTCCGAGCTGGGGGTGTGCGCGCTGCTGCTGGTGGCCGGGCTGCTGGCGCTGACCGACAGCCTGCTCGGGACGAACGCGGGCAGCGACTCCGATCCGCTGGGGCCGCACGCGGTGCCGTTCGTGCTCGGGATGCTGCTGCTGGTGCTGGCCGTGCTGCTGGCCGTCGACGTGCTGCGCGGCGGGCACGGCGAGGCCGAGGGCGGCGAGGACATCGACCTGAGCGCGCCGGCCGACTGGCGAACCGTGGGCATGCTGGCCGGGGTGCTGATCGCGACCGCGGTGCTGATCCCCATCCTCGGCTGGCCGCTGGCCGGGATGGGGCTGTTCTGGGGCGCGGCCTACACGCTCGGCTCCCGCAAACCGCTGGCCGATCCGCTGATCGCGGCCGGCATCTCGTTGCTCACCTGGATCCTGTTCGACCCGCTGCTGGGCGTCGACCTGCCCGGTGGGCCCCTGATGGGGATGTTCTGATGGGCGGCTTCTGATGGACGTGGGTGCGTCGCTCGACGCGTTGATGGGCGGCTTCGCCAACGCCCTCACCCCCGGCAACCTGCTGTTCGCCGCGCTCGGAGTGCTGCTGGGCACCGCGATCGGGGTGCTGCCCGGGATCGGCCCGGCGATGGCGGTCGCGCTGCTGCTGCCGGTGACCTACACGCTGGACCCGACCGGCGCGTTCATCCTGTTCGCCGGGATCTACTTCGGGGCCATGTTCGGCGGCTCCACCACCTCGATCCTGCTCAACACCCCGGGCGAGAGCGCGGCGGTGGTGGCCGCGATGGAGGGCAACCCGATGGCCCGCTCCGGGCGCGGCGCGCAGGCGCTGGCCGCGGCGGCCATCGGGCACTTCATCGGGGGCATCCTCGGCGCCATCGGGCTGGTCCTGCTCGCGCCTCTGATCGCGACGGTGGCCGTGGACATCGGGGCGCCGGACTACTTCGCGGTGATGGTGCTCGCCTTCATCTCGGTGACCTCGGTACTGGGCAGCTCCCGGATCCGCGGGTTCGCGGCGCTGGCGATCGGGCTGACCATCGGCCTGGTCGGCCTCGACCCGCTCACCGGGCAGGCCCGGCTCACCTTCGGCGTCCCGCAGCTGGCCGACGGGATCGACGTGGTGATCGTCGCGGTCGGCCTGTTCGCGGTGGGCGAGGCGCTGTGGGTCGCCGCGCACCTGCGGCGCAACCCGGTGGAGGCCATCCCGGTCGGCCGACCGTGGCTGTCCCGCGAGGATCTCGGGCGGACCTGGAAGGCCTGGTTGCGCGGGCCGTTCATCGGCTTCCCGTTCGGCGCCATCCCGGCGGGCGGCGCGGAGATCCCGACCTTCCTGTCCTACGTCACCGAGCGGCGGCTGTCCAAGCACCCCGAGGAATTCGGCACCGGCGCGATCGAGGGCGTGGCCGGTCCCGAGGCGGCGGCCAGCGCATCGTCGGCGGGCACCCTGGCCACGATGCTCACCCTGGGCCTGCCCACCACCGCGATCGCCGCCGTGATGCTCGCCGCGTTCCAGCAGTTCGGCATCCAGCCGGGGCCGCTGCTGTTCGAGAACGAGGCGGAGCTGGTCTGGACGCTGATCGCCAGCCTGTTCATCGGGCTGGTCCTGCTGCTGGTGCTGAACCTGCCGCTGGCCCCGGTGTGGGCCAAGCTTCTGCAGATCCCGCGGCCCTACCTCTACGCCGGCATCCTGTTCTTCGCCTGCGTCGGGGCGTACGCCGTGAGCGGGCAGCCGGTGGACCTGGTGGTGCTGCTGGTGATCGGGGCCATCGGGTTCCTGATGCGCCGCTACGGCCTGCCGGTGCTGCCGGCGATCATCGGGGTGATCCTCGGCCCGGACGCGGAGCTGCAGCTGCGTCGTGCCCTGCAGATCGCCAACGGCGACTGGTCCACGCTGGTGTCCACCCCGCTCTCGGTGATCGTCTACCTGGCGATCGCCGCGCTGCTGCTGGTCCCGGCGATCCGCGCGTTCCGGCGCCGACGCAACGGCGGCGACGGGCCACCGAGCGCGGATCACCGCCCGCCCGCGGAGCGGGTCACCGAATCCGGTTGATCCCGGACACGACATACACCACATGGGGCAATCGCGCTACGGCTTCAGGCGGTATCGCGCGCACACGCGTGTTCCATGTTCACGCATCGTGACACCCTGACCTGGCGTGCTGCCCGATTTCGGGCTGTGGCATCGTCTCCTCCTGCGTGGGCACCGGGAGGAGAACGGTGAAGGTTGTTTCGGTCATCAACCACAAGGGCGGCGTGGGCAAGACCACGCTCACTGCCAATCTCGGGGCCGGGCTTGCGGCGCGCGGCAAGAAGGTGCTGCTGCTCGACCTCGATTCGCAGGCCAGCCTGACCATCTCGTTCTTCACCCAGAACGAGTGGGCGGACACCCTGCTGCCGTCGAAGACGATCAAGCACTGGTACGACGACGTCGAGAACGGGTCGGCGCTGGAGAGCCCGGAACAGCTCATCTCGTCCCCGCAGCGGGTCAACAAGAAGCTGCGGCACAGCCCGGGCACCGTCGACATCATCGCGTCGCACCGTGATCTGTCCGAACTGGACACCATGCTGGCCACCCAGCTCATCGGCGACCCGACGCGCTTCGCCGCCCTGCACAGCAGGCTGCGCAGCGGGCTGTCCCACAAGTCGCTGGCCGAGTACGACATCGTTTTGATCGACTGCGCCCCCAACTTCGGCCTGATCGCGAAGAACGCGGTCGCGGCCAGCGACATGCTGCTCATCCCGACCAAGCCGGACTACCTGTCCACGAACGGGATCGACTCGCTCGGCCTGAAGATCAGGACCTTCACCGAGGAGTTCAACGACCGGCGCAACGGATCCGGCCCGATCGAGCGGCCGCCGGCTGCGGTGATCTTCACGATGGTGCAGAACAACGACGGCAAGCCGATCGAGACCCAGCGCAGCGTGATCAGCCGGATCGAGGCGCGCGGGGTGCCGACGTTCTCCACCACGATCCGCGACAGCAAGTCGGTGTACGGGCCGGCCCCCGAGCACGGGGTGCCGGTGATCCTCGCCGGCACCGGCCGGGCGCAGACCCGGGAGCTGCGGGATCTGGTGTCCGAGCTCAGCACCCGGCTCGACCGGACCGCCGCGTGAGCGGTGCCGCCACCGCAACCCGGACCGATCTCCGGGCGGCGGCGCTCGCGCACGTCGGCGCGGTGCTCGACGAGCTGAGCACCGCGCAGCTGCAGGACCTGGCCGCGGGCCGCGGGCGGCTGGTCTTCCGGTCGGATCCCGGCGCCCGTTCCCGGCGGCCGGAGCCGGTGCCGTCGGGCAGCACCGACGTGGCCACCGCGGTGTCCGAGATCGGCGGGCTGACCAGCACGTCGGAGGTGGCCGGCTACCTGGCCCGGCAGCGGTTCACGGTGCCGGTGCTGCGCGAGATCGCCCGTGGCCTGGGTCCGACGGTGTCCAGCGCCGGCCGCAGCAAGGACGACCTGATCCGCGACATCGTCGAGGGCACGGCCGGTTACCGCATCCGCTCCGCGGCGATGTCCGGCGGGGCCTGGTCCTGAGCTGGTGCCCCGCGGATCATCCCGGGGCGCACTCGTCGGAACGAACGGCACTCTCGCTCGCACCTAGCGTGCGAGAGTGCCGTTCGTTCCGCTCCTGGCCGCGCACAACAAGATCCACGGGACGCTAGCCGGCTCGGCCGGACACGCAGAGCTGCAGCCGCTCCGCCTCGGCCACCCGCTGGGCGCCCGCCGGGCCCAGTGTGGTCGCGCCGCCGTCCGCGCCTGCGGGGTCCGCGGCGGCCGGACCGGTCGCGGCCAGACCGACGAGCACCACGACGATCAAAGCTCCCACCCCGACGGCGGCCACGGTCAACAACCGCTGCCGGCGCCGGCCGCCCGGGCCCGGTCGCCGCGATCCGGCGGGCCGCGGCCGGTGCGCGTAGGGCACCGGCAGGCTGAACCACGTCTGCTGCGGGGTCATCGTCGTCGCCGCCTCATCGCCGGGCCCGAGTTTGCCTGGTACTCGGGATGCGCAACTGTCTGTTACAGATTCTGCCGGATGTATCCGATTCGCTGTACAGACCGTGATCCACGGGGCTGCGGGGACCCGACAATCCCCCGGTGGATTCCCAGCGACATCTCAGGGTGCTCCCAGGGTAGCGGCGCAACCTGGTCCCATGAGCGACGAGCACACGGGGCCGGGCCGCGACGGTAACGCCACGACCGATGGCTCCCGCACAGCCCAGCATCCGGTTCCGTCAGGCGCCGCCCAGCCGGGCGCCACCGACCCGAACGGCCCGTACCCGAACGGCCACTACCCAGGCGCCCCCTACGCGGACGCCCGGCAGCCGGAGGCCCAGCATCCGGACGCCCTCCATCCGAGCGCCCAGCATCCGAGCGCCCAGCATCCGGGCGCCCACCATCCGACTGCCCAGCATCCGAGCGCCCCGTATCCGAACGGCCCGTACCCGAACGCCCAGCACCCGGGCACCCACTACCCCGGCGCCCCGTACCCGGGCGGTGGCCCGGTCTACAACGGGCAGCAGACGCTGCTCGCCCCGCGCCCGCCGCGGGCCCGGCGCACCATGACCGGGATCGTCACCGCCGCGCTGATCGCCGGGCTGGTCGGCGGCGGCGCCGGGTTCGGCGGCGCCTACGCGGTGCTCGAGGGCGGCTCGGCGAACTCGACGTTGACCTCGGCGCCGGCGACATCCGGCGGCACCCCCGCCGTCCCCGGCTCGGTGGCGGCCGCGGCGCAGAAGGCGATGCCGAGCACCGTCGACATCCGGGTGCAGCTGGGCCAGGGCGTCGCCGAGGGCAGCGGTGTGATCCTCACCGCGGACGGCGACGTGCTCACCAACAACCACGTGGTCGCCGGGGCCAACGGCACCATCAGCGTGACCCTGGCCGACGGCAGCGAGCACCCGGCCACCGTCATCGGTACCGCGCCGAGCTACGACCTCGCGGTGCTGAAGCTGCAGGGCATGTCCGGGCTGACGCCGGCCACCCTGGGCCAGGGCTCCGACGTGCAGGTCGGCCAGCCGGTGGTGGCGATCGGCTCCCCGCAGGGCCTGACCGGCACCGTGACCACGGGCATCATCAGCGCCCTGGACCGCACCGTGCAGGTGCAGGGCGAGGACGGCTCCGGGGTGGTCTACAACGGGCTGCAGACCGACACCTCGATCAACCCGGGCAACTCCGGCGGACCGCTGGTCAACCTCGACGGGCAGGTGATCGGCATCAACTCCGCCATCGCCACCAGCGGGAGCAACAGCGGGAGCATCGGGCTGGGCTTCGCGATCCCGGTCGACCAGGCCAAGCGGGTCGCACAGGAGATCATGTCCGGAGGCTCCGCGACCAAGCCGGTGCTGGGCGTCCAGGGTGGCGCGGACCCGTCGGCGGCCGGCGCCGACGGCGCCCGGATCGCCGCGGTGCAGCCGGGATCCCCGGCGGCGCAGGCCGGGCTGGCCACCGGTGATGTCGTCACCAAGGTCGGCGACGCGCGGGTCGAGGATTTCTCCGACCTGGTCGCCCGGATCGGCTCCTACGCCCCGGGCCAGCAGGTGACGCTGACCGTGAGCGGCGGCGGCGAGCGCACCGTGCAGGTCACCCTGGGCAGCCGGCCCGACCAGGCCGCCAGCACCGGCACCGGGGGTGAGACCACCTCCCCGTTCGGCAACAACTCGCCGTTCGGCCAGGGCGGGGGCAACTGACCCCGGCCTCCGCCCCTCCCCGACACTCCCGCCGGCACCCGAACCGGCGGGAGTGTCGCGCGGTTCGGCGCACGCGGCCCCCGACGCCAACCGGCGGTGATCGTCGTGATCGTGCACCCACGCGCCCTGGAGGAGCCTGTTGCCGAATCGGGCGGCGGTGGCATCCCTTGACCCGGCCCCGGGTCGGGGGCAAACCAGGTCATGATCGGCGTCTGCGGTTGATTAGCTTCATCCGTGCAGCTCAGCGACCGCAGATGGTGATCTTGACGCGGCCGACCGTCCGGGGTGCCCGATGGCGGCTCGGCCGTGCCCTGACGGCTGCTGAGTACTCGGCAACACGCTCGGAGGTGGCCTGAGCGCGGTTAGTAGCGATCATGCTCTGGCAGCACCCCCGGGTCGGACAGGTCGAGGGCGAGCGGGCCACGCCGTGCGGCGACCGGCGGGTGAGATGGACCTGATCGGGGTTCTCGGCGTGGTGCGGCCCGATGGTGTCGACCTCACCCGCGCGCGACCGACGCCGGGCCGGGCCCGGCCCGTTCCGGCTGATCGATTGTGACAACCCTGGTCGTGCCGAGGCTCGCACTATCCCCCGTGACCCGAATCGGGTAGGAGAGACGCATGCGCCGCACCTTGTTCGACGAGGATCACGAGGCCTTCCGCGGATCGTTCCGCGCCTTCCTCGACAAGGAGGTGGTGCCGAACATCGAGGAGTGGGACGCGGCCGGAATCGTGCCGCGCGAGCTGTTCACCACCGCCGGGCGCTCCGGGTTCCTGGGCATGGACATCCCCGAGTCCTACGGCGGCGGTGGGGTGCCCGACTTCCGGTTCAACACGGTGATCGCCGAGGAGGTGATGCGCTGCGGCGCGGCGGCGGCCGGGCTGGGCATCAGCCTGCACAACGACATCTGCCTGCCCTACTTCCTGGCCTACGGCAACGACGAGCAGAAGCAGCGGTGGCTGCCCGGCATCGCGTCCGGTGAGCTGATCACGGCGATCGCCATGACCGAACCGGGCATCGGCTCCGACCTGGCGTCGATGAGCACCACCGCCCGCCGCGACGGGGACCACTACGTGGTCAACGGGGCCAAGACGTTCATCACCAACGGCATCAACGCCGACCTGGTGATCACCGCGGTGAAGACCGACCCGAGCCAGCGGCACAAGGGCATGAGCCTGCTGGTGCTCGAGCGCGGGATGCCCGGCTTCGAACGCGGCCGCAACCTGGACAAGATCGGCCAGCACGCCCAGGACACCGCCGAGCTCTCGTTCTCCGACGTCCGGGTGCCGGTGGCGAACCTGCTGGGGCCCGACGAGGGCCACGGCTTCACCCAGCTGGTCACCAACCTGCCCCAGGAGCGGCTCTCGATCGCCATCGCCGGGGTCGCCGCGGCCCGCAGCGCGCTGGAGCTGACGCTGGACTACGTCAAGGAGCGGAAGGCGTTCGGGCAGCCGATCGGCTCGTTCCAGAACTCCAGGTTCGTGCTCGCCGAGATCGCCACCGAGATCGACATCGCCGAGCACTACACCGACGACTGCGTGCGCGCGCTGAACGCGGGCGAGCTGACCGCGATCGACGCGTCGAAGGCGAAGTGGTGGTGCACGGAGCTGCAGGGCCGGGTCGTGGACCGCTGCCTGCAGCTGCACGGCGGCTACGGCTACATGAACGAGTACCCGATCGCCAGGGCGTTCACCGACGCCCGCATCACCCGCATCTACGGGGGGACCACAGAGATCATGAAAGAGGTCATCGGCCGCTCGCTCGGCCTGTGAGCCGCTTGCCGCGCACGGGTGCGGGTGCGCATCATCCGGGCGTGACCGACAACCCCGCCGCGGCCACCGCGCGGGTCGCCCGGCTCTTCGACAAGCTGGCTCCGATCTACGACCGGTCCGGCGTGGAGTTCTTCCAACCGATGGCCGACCGGCTCGTGCAGCTGCTGAGCCCCCGCCCCGGGGAGCGGGCCCTGGACATCGGGTGCGGCCGCGGCGCGGTCAGCATCCCGCTGGCCCGGGCCGTCGGCCCGCGGGGCGCGGTCACCGCCGCCGACATCGTGCCGGCGATGGTCGAGTCGGTCTCCGATGACGCGCTGCGACTGCGGCTGGGCAACCTGTCGACGATCGTGATGGACGCCGCCGCGCCCGCGGTGCCGCGGGAGACCTACGACCTGGTGACCGCGGCGGCGGTGCTGTTCTTCCTGCCCGATCCGCGGGAGGCGCTCTCCCGGTGGGTGCGGCTGATCAAGCCGGGCGGCCGGATCGGGCTCACCACCTTCGGCGACCAGGACCCGACCTGGGCCGCCGTGGACTCGCTGTTCGCGCCGTACCGACCGGCCGGTTCACTCGGCCCGCGGTCCTGCGGCGAGCAGGGCCCGTTCGCCGCTGAGGCGGACATCTCCGGGCTGCTGCGGGAGTGCGGGGCGGTGGACGTCCGCACCCGCACCGAGCCGGTGCGGCTGTCGGTGGCCGACGCTGAGGAGTGGCGCGCGTTCACCCTGACCACCGGGCAGCGCGAGGCGTGGCTGCTGGTCCCGGCCGACGAGCGGGATCGGCTGTTCCAGCGGGCCCGCTTCCTGCTCGAGTCCGCGCGCACCGACGAGGGCCGGATCGTGCTCACCCAGCAGGTTCGCTACACCCTGGGCCGGCGGCCGGGATAGCCCCGGCCGGGTCCGGCCGCACGCCGGCCGCGGCCGGTTCGGACGGCTCGGACCGCTCGGGGGGTTCCGGGTGCCCGAGGTGGGTGAGCCAGCCGCGCAGTACCCGGTGCAGCGCCTCGGCGCCGACGATCTCCGACCCGAGCAGCTGCTCCGGGGTGGGCAGCTCGGCCGGGTAGATCAGGAAGCCGCGCGACTGCGGGCCGCCCATGCCGCCGTGCGAGCCGACGTGCGGCTCGAACGCGGACGCGTCGTCGGTGGCCGGGTCGTAGCGGCTGTTGATCACGATGTCCGGGCAGCGCGGGAAGGAGTCGAACCGGCGGATCAGCTCGAGCGCGTGCGGTCCGTAGCCGGCCAGCGGGTCCTGCCCGTCGACGGTGCCGTCGTCGAGTCGCAGCTCGCCGTCGCGGCCGAGCACGATCGGCCCGAACTCGGCGCTGCGGACCAGCAGGAAGCCGACCCCGGCGTGGTCGACCAGCGCGGGCAGCAGGTCGGGGAACTCGCGTTCGACGGTCTCCAGCTCGACCCGGCCCTCATGCGCGGTGAAGGACACCATCGCCGTGTGCCCGGACAGCACCACCACGACGCCGGGGGCCACCCGGGTCACCGCGCCGGCATCGGTCATCGGGTGCGCGGCGTCCTGGCCGCCGCCCGTCAGGTCCGCCGAACCCTGCTCCGGCCGCGCGATCCGGGCCCGCAGCCGGCGCGCGATCGGGCCCCCGCTGCTGGTCGCCTCGGCCAGCACCGCCCCGACCTGCCACCCCTCCGCCGAGCGCCGGGTGCCGGCCCGCTGCCGCTCGGTGAGGACCTGCCGCGACTGCCGGCACTGCTCCTCCGACGCCCCGCACAGCCGCCCGATCAGCTCCTCGACGGTCTCGCCGAAACGCTGCGCGAAGGGCAGCCCCTGGGTCTGCCCGTGATCCGACAGCGACACGACCAGGTAGCGGCGCGGCGCCAGCTGGGTGGCCCGGTGCAGCCGGCCGATCTGCCGGTCGATGGCGCGCAGCACCGACAGCGTGTCGAACCGCTCGATGCCGGAGTGGTGCGCGACCTCGTCGTAGCCCAGCAGGTCGACGTAGACGCAGGACCGCCCGGCCAGCATGTCCTCGATCACCGCGGAGACCACGATGTCGCGGGCGATCACCGTGGTCGCGGCCCTGGCGAACGGGTAGAGGCCGCCGCGCCGCATCCGGGGCACCACGTTGGCCCGGCGCTGCCGGGTCGCCGCGGAGATCTCGCGCACCACGTCCACCAGGAACCCGACCAGCGTGCGCAGCGCGTTCGCCGGGTTGGAGAAGTAGGCGAAGTAGCCGGCACCGATGCCGTCCGGCGATCGGCGCCGGCGCCGGTTCGCGCCGGTCAGCAGGGGCAGCGCGCTCATGGTCAGGCTGACGTGCGGGGCGTCGCCGGTGAACAGGTTGCCGTGCCCGGCCCCGTCGACGGCGAGCAGTCCGCGGCCGTCGGCGTGCCGGCGCTCGATCTCCGCGGCGTCCTCGGGTGAGCCGCAGACCACCACGTGGTCGCGGTCCTTCTCGTACCAGCGGTAGCCGAGGATGTCGGAGTTGTGGCCGTGCAGGATGCCGCAGACACCGGCACCGGTCTGCGAGCTCCAGTCGGTGTTCCAGTGCGTGAGCCGGTGGCTGTCGGCGGCCAGCCAGGCGGCGAAGGTCGGCATGTTGCCGTCCCGCACGGCGCGCCGGGCGATGTCGTGACCCAGCCCGTCGACCTGCAGGAAGATCACCCCGGGCGGCCGGTCGTCGGCGTCGGCGGCCCCGTCGCGGGCCCGCCGCGCGGCCCGGCGGAAGAACAGCTCGTCCTCGTCGAGCCCGATCAGGCTGCTGGCCACCGCGCCGACGAACGACAGCCCGACGACGACCGCGACCGCCGTGGACAGGTTCGCGATCACCACGCCGGGCACCGCGAAGGAGATCGCCAGCATGCCCACGCCCAGCAGCAGGAAGCTGCCGATGCCGAAGGTGAACAGCGCGATCGGCAACGCCACCCGCAGGATCAGCGGCCACAGGACGGCGCTGAGCACGGCGAACAGCAACGCGAGCACGGTCGGCTGCCACCAGCTGGTCATCGCGAAGCCGTCGAGCCAGCGGTCCAGCACCAGCAGCGCCCCGGCCGAGAGCGCCCACACCCCGAGCAGCCGGGCGACGACCCGGCCGCCGCGCAACATCTGCGCGGGATCGGGCGCGGTCACGATGCCGCCTCCGCGGGAAGGAGCACGTCGGCGGTCATGACGGGGTCCCCGCCCGCCGGCGGTGCCGGGTGATCAACGAGCCGGCCACGGCCACGAGCAGCACCAGCACGGTCGCCACCAGGGTGGCCAGCACGGGTGAGTCGAACAGCCCGCCGCTGAGCGCGCCGAGCGCCGCGTAGGCCAGCGCCCAGAGCAGGCAGCCCACGGCGGCGGCCGGCAGCAGTCGCCGCCACGGGTGGTCCAGCGCACCGGCCGCGAGCAGCACCGGCACCCGCCCGGCCGGCAGCAACCGACCGATGACCACCAGCTGCCAGCCGCGGGAGTGGAACTGCTCGCGCACCGCGGCCAGCCGCTGCGGGTGCTGCCCGCGCGCCATCCAGCGCACCGCGACCGCGCTGCCCGCCTTGGCCAGCGCGAACGTGATCACGTCGCCGACCAGCGCCGCCGCCGCGGACAGCAGCACGACCAGGGTCAACGACAGCCGGCCGGTGGTGGTGGCCACCGCGGCGGCCGCGCCGACCACGGCGCCGGTCGGCACCACCGGCAGCACCGATCCCAGCAGCACTCCTCCGACCAGCACCGGGTAGCCGATGTCGGCCGGATCCGTCCAGTCCCAGGCCAGCGCGGTCACCGTCATCGACCCGATCACGGGGTGGTCCGCCCCGGCAGCGCGACCGCTCGACCCGGCGGCGTGACGATCACCTGGGTGTCACCGCCGGCCGCCCGCACCGCGGCGGCGAACTCGCGCGGCGGGTCGACCAGCAGCCGGCGCATCCGCGCCCCCGAGCGGCCGGGGGCGCGCAGCAGGCCAGCGAGCGCGAGGCTCCCCCAGTGCACCGGCACCGCGATCCGGGGCCGCAGCCGGGACACCGCCTCCGCCGCCCGCAGCGGGTCGAGGTGGCCGGGCCCGAGCGTCGGCCCCCACCCCCACACCGGCAGCAACGCCACGTCCGGGCGCGGCAGCGCCGCCATGCCGGCGAACAGGTCGGTGTCCCCCGCCGCGTAGATCCGCCACCCGCCGCCGGAGATCAGGTGCCCCATCGCGCGCGCCTGCGGGCCGCGGGTCGGATCGCGGGCCCCAACGGTGCCCGCTGTGCACCGCCGGCACGCCGGTGATCGACAGCTCCCGGTGCGCGAGCACCTCGCCCGGCGCCAGCTCCGCGACCCGGGCGACGCCATGGGCGCGCAGCCAGCCCGCCGCCCCCCGCGGGGCCACGACCAGCGCGCCGGCGGCCGCGAGCAGCCGCAGCGAGGGCAGGTGCAGGTGATCGCCGTGCAGGTGCGAGAGCAGCACCAGGTCGGCGCCGATCCAGTCCGACGGCGACGGCGACGGGCCGACCCGCAGCAGCGGCCCGACCCGGTCGGTGAGCACCGGATCGGTCAGCACCACGGAGCCGGCCAGCTCCAGGCGGACGGTGGAGTGTCCGAGGAAGTGCATGGCCGGCCCACCGGACGGCCCACCGGACGGCACTGAGGGCACGCCGTGTTCTAGCACGGCGCTCCGGTGGCGGCGCGCCGCCGACCGGGCGATCAGCACGACAGGGCTCGATCAACATCGTGAACCGCTCCCCGCGGCTCCGCTCTGACCGGCGCGAACGGCACTCTTGGGCCGAAGGTTGGCGCGAATGTGCCCCTTCGCTCATCGCCGCCGCGCATCGGGTGCTCGGCGATGCACCCGCAGAGCGGCCCACCCCACCCACCGCGCCCAGTGGGGGTGCTCGCCGCCACCCCATGATCACCGAAACGGTCCAGGAGCTGCGCATCAACCCTGTCGCCCCATCATCGCCACTGGCGCGAGCTTCATGATCACCGGGAAGGTTGAAAAGCTGCACATCGTGCGTGTTGCCGAATCCTCAGCGGATGACGCGGCACGGCCGAGCCGCCATCGGGCACCTCGGACGGTTCGGCGGCGTCAAGATCGCCGTCTGCGGTAGCTGAGCTGCACGGATGAAGCTTTTCAACCGCAGACGCCGATCATGACCAGGTTTGCCCCGACCCGGGGCCGGGTCAAGGGATGCCACCGCCGCCCGATTCGGCAACAGGCTCCATGTGCAGCTCAGGTAGTGTTTTCGGCGATCACCGCCGGGCCGCGGCGGCCCTGCCGGCCCGCGCCCGCGCGACTCGGCGACAACAGCCGCGGAGGCGTCGGGATCGGCGACCCAGGGCGAGTTGATCAAGACCTGTGGTACCGGCCGGCTTAGCAGAAGTTCACCGGCTGGCCGGTGGACTGCAGCACGGCCAGCCACAGGTCGCCCTGCGGATCGACCTGGTTGCGCTTGCTCACCGCGGTGGCCATCGGGATGTGCACGAACCGGCGCCGGTAGCGGCCCACCACCATCTCGGTGCGCCCGGACATCGCCGCGTGCACCGCGGCCTGCGACAGCCGCACGCAATAAACCGAGTCGTAGGGGTTGGCCGGCACGCTGCGGATGGCGTAGCTGGGGTCGATGTAGCGGATCGAGGTCTCGATGCCGGCCTCGGCGAAGTAGTCCCCGATCCTTTGCCGCAGGTAGGGGCCCACGTCCAGCAGCTTGGTGTTGCCGGATGCGTCCTGGCCGGTGCCGAGCTCGGCACCGAGCTGCTCCTGCCCGGCGCCCTCGGCCGCGACGACCACCGCCGACCCGCGCTCGGAGACCCGCCGGCGCAGGTAGTCCAGCAGCCCACCCTGCCCGTCGAGGCTGAACGGGACCTCGGGGATCAGCACCGCGTCCGCGCCCATCCGGGCCAGCGCCGCGTAGCAGGCGATGAAGCCGGAGTGCCGGCCCATCAGCTTGACCAGCCCGACCCCGTTGGCCGTCGACTTGGCCTCCACCGAGGCCGCCCTGATCGCGTCGCTGGCGTAGGCGAACGCGGTCTGGAAGCCGAAGCTCTGGTCGATGAACGGGATGTCGTTGTCGATCGTCTTCGGGACACCGACCACTGCGACCTTCAGGTTCCGTTCCTCGATCGTCTTCGCGATCTTCATCGCGCCCTTCATGGAGCCGTCGCCACCGACCACGAACAGGATGTTGACGTGCATCCGCTCCAGGCAGTCGACGATCTCCTCGGTGTCCTGCGGGCCGCGGGAGGTGCCGAGCACGGTGCCGCCGTCGGTCACGATGTCCCGGATGGTCTCGGGGCCCAGGTCCACCACGTCGTGGCCGTAGGAGGCGACGAAGCCCTGGTAGCCGTTGCGGATGCCGATCACCCGGCGCACCTGGTAGTGGTAGGTGAGGGTGCGCACCAGGCCGGCGATGACGTCGTTCAGCCCGGGGCACAGGCCCCCGCAGGTGACGATCGCGGCGCGCGTCTTGGACGGGTCGAAGAAGATCTTGTGACGGGGCCCGCCCGGTTCCAGCGACGGCAGGTTCGCCGACGCGCCACGGCTGTTGATCCCGGCCAGCGTGTCGTCGTAGAGGATCCGGTCCTCCTCGTTGACGTAGTGCTCGGTGGTGCGCCGTGCCTCCAGCAGCGGCGCCATCGGCGAGACGATGCGGGCCGTACCCAGCGTCCTGATGGTGAAGTCGGGCGGTGTACCGCTCGACCGGTCGAGCTTGACGACGGTGCCGCTCGGGTCGCTGCCATCGTGCGCGGTGGTCATGTCGACGCTCCTGCGGTTCGGAAGATCGCTGCGAATCGGAAGGTCACAATTCCTGGAGCCCTAGAGGATGCCCAGCACCCGCCGCACGGCGATCTCGATGACCACGCGCTCCGGATTCACCCGCGGTCGCCGATATCGGGCAGCGTAACGATGCTCGGCGTCGGCCACCACGTCCGGCTCGGCCCTGATCACCGCCGATCCCTCCAATGTGGACCAACGTGCGCCTTCGAGCTGGGACACCGCCGCGATCCCGGACGCGGCGACGTTGCGCGCCTTCTGCGAGCCGCCGCTGCAGATCACCCGGGCCAGCCCGGTCTCGACATCGACCGTCACCCCGACCGGGACCACGTGCGGGGTTCCGTCCCGGCGCAGCGTGACCAGGGTGCCGATCCGGCGCTCGGTCCAGAACTCGCGGAACTCGGGGGTGATCCGGTCGGGATCCAGGGCGCGCGGCACCGGCCCATGCTAGCCAGCTTGCCAATGACAACGATGTCGTGTCACCTTCAACTGTGCCCGCCCGACCCACCCCCATGAGCCCGGCGGTGGGCCCGTCGGTCGGCGCCGCGGTGGCGAGCCCCGCGGTCGTGATCGGGGTGCTGGCCTCGTGCGGGCTGACGGTCTCGCTGATGCAGACCCTGGTGGTGCCGCTGCTGCCGCAGTTCCCGCGGCTGCTCTCGGCCTCCACCGCCACCGTCGCCTGGCTGGTCACGGCCACCCTGGTGGCCGGCGCGGTGTGCGCGCCGCTGCTGGGCCGGCTCGGCGACATGTACGGCAAGCGGCGGATGCTGATGGTGGCCCTCGGACTGATCACCGTCGGCTCGGCGCTCGGCGCGGTGGCCACCGGGGTGGAGCTGCTGATCGTGGCCAGGGCGCTGCAGGGCGCCTCGCTCGGCGTGGTCCCGCTCGGGATCAGCATCATGCGCGACGTGCTGCCGCCCGAACGGGTGGGCGCCGGCATCGCGCTGATGAGCTCGTCGCTGGGCATCGGTGGGGCGATCGGGCTGCCGCTCACCGGGCTGGTGGCCGAGCACGCCAGCTGGCGCTGGCTCTTCGCCGGGGCCGCGGTGCTCGGCGCGGTGCAGCTGCTGGTGGTGGTGCGCATCGTCGCCGAGTCGGCGATCCGCTCCGGCGGCCGGTTCGACCTGCCCGGAGCCCTCGGGCTGGCCATCGCGCTGGTCTGCCTGCTGCTGGCGATCTCGCGGGGCACCGAGTGGGGCTGGGGCAGCGGCAGGGTGCTCGGGCTGCTGCTCGGCGCCGCGGCGATGTTCGCGGTGTGGGGCCGGTTCGAGCTGCGGACCGGCGCGCCGCTGGTGGACCTGCGGGTCTCGGCCCGGCCGGCGGTGCTGTGGACCAACGTCGCTTCGGTGCTCGTCGGCTTCGCCATGTTCGCCGGCTTCCTGGTGACCACCCAGATCCTGCAGGCGCCGCCGTCGACCGGCTACGGCTTCGGGCTCTCGCTGCTGTACTCCGGGCTGGTGCTGCTGCCCATCGGCGGCGCGATGACCGTGTTCTCCCCGGTATCGGCCCGACTCTCGCGGCGGTTTTCGGCACGGGTCACGCTGGTGCTGGGGGCCGCGGTGCTGGCCGCCGGGAACGGGTGGCTGGCCGTGCTCCCCGGCTCGGTGCCGCTGGTCATGATGGCCTCGACGGTGACCGCGGTGGGTGCCGCGCTGGCCTACTCGGCCATCCCGTTGATCATCATGGAGTCGGTGCCGGCCACCGAGACCGCGGCCGCGAACAGCCTCAACACCCTGATGCGGATGCTCGGAACCAGCACGTGCAGCGCGGTGTTCGCCGCCGCGGCGACGGGACTGGTCATAAAGGTCGACGGCGGGGTGGTGCCGGCGGCCGCGGCGTTCGTCGTGGTCTTCCTGGCCGCGGCCGGGGCCGCGCTGCTGGCCATGGTGATCACGGCGCTGAACCGGGTCGAGGCCAGGCGCGCCGGTTGAGCAGCACCGGCGTCGGGTATGCCCCGCTCATGGACTACGAGCAGACCACCACCGTGGCCGCCGACGCGGACGCGCTGTTCAGCTACCTCTCCGACGTCAACAACCTGCCCGACTACTTCGCGGCCATGAAGTCGGCCGAGCCGGCCGAGGGCGACGCCGTGCACACCGTGGCCGAGGTGGAAGGGACCGAGGTCGAGGGCGAGGCCTGGTTCACCGCCGACGACGAGGCCCGCAGCATCCGGTGGGGCTCGCAGGGCCCGAACCGCTACAGCGGCGAGCTGGAGGTGGTCGGCGCGGACGTCGGTTCGGAGGTGACCGTCCGGCTGCACACCGAGCACACCGACGCCGAAGCGATCAACAACGGCCTGGCCGAGACGCTGCAACAGATCAAGCGCAACGTCGAGGCGGGCGCCGACCCGGACGCCCCCGCCCCGGTCTGACCTCCCCCTGCCCCTGCGCGCCCCTCCCCGCGCCCCGCCACCACTCATCTCGTCGGAGCGAACGGCACTTTCGCACGCACCTAGCGAGCGAAAGTGCCGTTCGCTCCGTTTCGAGGCCCGGTTCGAGGCCCCAAGTGGGTTAGGAGCGGGTGTCGCGGCGGAGCGGGTGATCGGCCGGGATCTCGACGAGCACGATGCGGGTGCCGTCCGGGTCGGTGATCCACATCTCGTGCAGGCCCCACGGTTCCCGTCGCGGTTCTCGCTGCACGTGTGCGGCCAGCTCGGCGTGCGCCGCGTCGAGGTCGCGCACCTGCAGCCACAGCGCGATGGCCTCGCCGGCCGATCCCGGTTGCGCCGCAGGCTGTCGGGGCGCGGAGCCGGACAGTTCCAGGAACCCGCCGCCCAGGAAGAACACCGTGCCGCCGGGGAACTCCCTGGCGACGGCCAGGCCGAGCACGTCGCGATAGAAGGCGAGGCTGCGGGCCATGTCGGTCGGGCGCAGCAGCACCCGGGCGGCCAGGATCTCCACCACGGCATTGTCGCCGGTGAGCTCGAATTCCCGTGTGTTCCCGCAGCTGCACGGGCATGTCGAGGTCCAGTCTCGACAACCGTCCCCCAGCTGACGGTTGTGCTGGCCCGGCCCGGTGCCGTTGGGTAGGGGCCGTTGCCTGCACCCAGGCGATATCCCGTCCCGTGGTGGAGGCCGAGTGAAGCCGTTCGTCGTGAACTCGCGGGGCAGACTCACGTTCCCGGCCACGGTGCTCGGCGAACTGGACTTCTCGGTGCTCGAGACGCTGGAGCAGTTCACCGCGGTGATCGGCCGCGACTTCGAGTCGAAGGCGCCGACCGGCACCGACCTGCTCGAGCGGGTCCGGTCGGGCACCTACGCCAACCGCTTCGAGCTGCTGCGCGACCTCGCGCAGAACCTGTTCTGGGTGAGCCGCTACTCGATCACCATGTTCCACAAGCGGCCGACCCGTTGGCGGGACCTGCCGCGTCGCCGCGACGACGTGTTCCTGCCGGTGCTCGATCCATGGGAGGACGGCGACCGCAAGGTGGCTGCGGTGCACAACGCCTACCGGGAGCTGCCGGCCCGCTGGGACCCCGGCGTCGAGGAGAAGATCTTCGAGCTGCTGTTCGACGTGTTCCGGCACAAGCGCCACCACGCCACCGAGCTGCCGGCGATCAAGCCGACGGTGGCCGAGCTGCTGGCCACCCCGGACGCGCTGACCTGGGTGCTGCCCGCGCACGATCCCGACTACCCGACGTTCTCGGTCCCGCAGATCCTCGACGCCGAGATCGAACCCGGGATCGATGCGGACGTGCCCGAGCTCGAAGCCCTCGCCCGGTGGGCGATGGTGCTGCACAACCAGTACCCGTGGGAGCGCCAGCACACGCAGCTGCGCCCGGTCGGCTCGATCACCGACGACGAGGTGGTGATCGCGCTGCACGCCCGCAACCCCGACGTGGCCGCGTTCATCGACCGGGTCCGCTCCGGCACCCCCGCCCGCACGCCGGCCCGCGCCCCGCTGCCGCCGCAGGAGCCGGTCCGCCCCTACCCGCCGGTGCGGGTGCGCGAGGCGTTCCGGGTGGCGCCGGTGTTGGAGGCGCTTTCGGTGGTGCGCGGCGAGCTGATCTGCAGCAACGCCGACGTGATCCGCAACGCCGGCTCCTCCTGGTCGCCGATGAGCGCGGCGGAGATCAGCGCCAAGACCGGCATCGACCAGCGCCGCTACTCCGAGCGCGACCTGCAGGAGCTGGCGCTGGACGCGGCCCTGGCCGCACTGGCCCACGCCGGTCGGGAACCGGCGGAGATCGGGGCGGTACTGGTCGCGACGTGCACCAGCGACCGGTTGATCCCGTCGGTGGCCTGCTGGCTGTCGGGGCAGCTGGGGATGCTGCAGACGCACGCCTCGGTCGATCTGGTGGCGGCGTGCGCCGGGCTGCCCTACGGGCTGGCCGAGGCGGTGCGGTTGATCCAGGAGGTGCACCGACCCGTGTTGCTCGTGTGCGTGGAGAAGTTCTCCGACAAGATCGGCGCTGTGCGCACCTCAAGGATGATCTTCGGCGACGGGGCCGCGGCCATCGTGGTCGCGCCCGGTGAGCGCACCGACGTCGAGGTGGTGCAAACCTACGCGAGCGGGCCGCACGGCGAGGTCAACTCGATCGTCTGGCCGAACCCGGAGTTCGACAACGACATCACCGTCCTCGGCCCGCAGGTCAAGTCGCTCGTGCAGCGCTATCTCGATCAGATGCTGGGCGAGCTGGCCGCGCAGACCGACCCCGATGACCCAGGCCGCTCGCTGCTGGACTCGATCGAGCTGATCGTGCCGCACCAGGCCAACAAGACCATGATCCTCAGCCTGGCGGAGAAGGCGGGCTTGTCCGCCGATCAGCTCTACTTCAACATCGGCGAGATGGGCAACGTCTCGGCCGCCTCGATCCCGATCGCGCTGGCCGACGCCGTGCGCGACGGCGTGATCGACCGGCCGATGCGGATCTTCACCCCGGGCTTCGGGGCCGGCGCGGTCGGCGGCTACGCCGTGCTGCGCATCGACCCGGCGATCGTCGCGCCGGAATCGGCGCCGGATCCGGGCGCCGACGGGCCCGCCTCGCCGGCGGCCACCGGACGCATGGGCACGACCAGCGACGATGTTCGCGAGGCGTTCGGAGAGTGAGCACGTGAGGAATCCCAGCGGGACCGGGTCGACGCCGACCCGGTCCACCCCGGCGGCCGAGCCGCGGCCGATGCGCCGGATAGCCGTGGTCAACCGCGGCGAGCCGGCCATGCGCCTGATCAACGCGGTGCGCGAGTGGAACTCCGAGGGCCGGGCGGGGTCGAGCCCCGACGGGTTGGTCGTGATCGCGCTGTTCACCGCCGTCGACCGGCACGCGATGTTCGTCCGGGAGGCCGACGAGGCGGTGCTCATCGGGCCGGACGACCCGGAGCAGACGTTCGGCACGACCAGCCCGTACCTCGATCTGGCCCAGCTGGAACGGGCGCTGCTGGAGGCGCGCGCGGACGCGGTCTGGCCGGGCTGGGGCTTCGTCTCCGAGCGGGCCGACTTCGCCGAGCTGTGCCGCCGGCTGGGCATCACGTTCATCGGCCCGTCGCCCGAGGTGATGCGCAGCCTCGGCGACAAGATCGCCTCCAAGCTGCTGGCCGAGCGGGTCGGGGTGCCGCTGGCGCCCTGGAGCGGCGGACCGGTGGCGGATCTGGAGGCCGCTCGCGAGCACGCGGCGCTGATCGGGTACCCGCTGATGGTCAAGGCGACCGCGGGCGGCGGCGGGCGCGGCATCCGGCTGGTCGATGCGCCCGAGCAGCTCGACGACGCGTTCACCCGGGCCGCCTCGGAGGCCGGTCGCACCCTCGGCGACGCCACGGTGTTCCTGGAGCGGGCGATCCGCGGCGGCCGGCACGTCGAGGTGCAGGTGGTGGCGGACGCGTACGGGGACGTGTGGACGCTGGGCATCCGGGACTGCTCGGTGCAGCGGCGCAACCAGAAGGTGCTGGAGGAATCGGCCTCCACCGCGCTGGACGAGGAGCAGGAGCAGCTGCTGCGCAGCTCGGCCGCGGCGCTGGTCACCGCGGCCGGCTACGTCAACGCGGGCACCGTGGAGTTCCTCTACGAGCCCAAGGACCGGCAGCTCAGCTTCCTCGAGGTGAACACCCGGCTGCAGGTCGAGCACCCGGTCACCGAGATCACCACCGGGGTGGACATCGTCAAGCTGCAGTTGCACGTGGCCTGCGGCGGCCGGCTGGCCGATGCCGCCGCCGGTGGTGTCGCGGGGGCAGCACCGGCCGCGCGCGGGCACGCCATCGAGGCCCGGTTGACCGCCGAGGACCCGGAGCAGGGCTTCGCGCCCGCACCCGGGCGCATCGAGCACCTGGCGCTGCCCAGCGGGCCCGGTATCCGGGTGGACACCGGGGTGGCGACCGGAGACCTGATCCCGCCGCAGTTCGACTCGATGATCGCCAAGGTGATCGCCTGGGGCCGGGACCGCTCCGAAGCCAGGGCGCGGCTGGCCAGGGCGCTGCGCCAGACCTCGGCGGTGATCGACGGCGGCACCACGAACAAGTCCTTCCTGCTCGACCTGCTGGACCGCCCGGAAATCCTCTCCGGCGAGGCCGACACCACCTGGCTCGACGGCTTGATGGCGCGGGGCTACACGCCGCCGCGCCGGCTCGACGTGGCGCTGCTGGCCACCGCGGTCGAGGCGCAGGACGCGCACGTGGCCCGCCAGCGCGAGCGGCTGTTCGCCTCCGCCGAGCGCGGCCGGCCGGAGGTCGGGGACGAGGTGTGGCACCTGCTCGACGTGCGGGTCGGCGGCCAGTCCTACCGGCTGCGGGTGGCGCAGTCGCGCGGCTCCCGCTACCACGTGGAGCTCGACGGCCCGGACGGCCCCGCCGGCGTGATCGACGCGACCGGTTCGGCCGGCTTCATCGCGCCAACCGGCTCGGCCGGCTTCATCGATATCGACGCCTCGCGTACCGGGCGTTTCGAACGCAGGCTGCGGGTGGGCGGGCAGACGTTCGCGGTGCTGTGCGTGCCGCAGGGCGCGGACTACCTGGTCGAGGTCGACGGGGCGGTGCACCGCATCTCCGGCGGCGAGGCCGGGCTGGTCCGGGCGCCGGCCCCGGCGATGGTGGTGGCCATCCCGGTGGCCGTCGGCGATGTCGTGCCGGCCGGCGCCGTGGTCGCGGTGGTGGAGAGCATGAAGCTGGAGACGGCGCTGCGCGCGCCGGTCGCCGGCCTGGTGCGGGAGGTGCTGGTCGCGCCGAACACCCAGGTCGAGGGCGGCACCAAGCTGGTCCGGCTGGAACCGGACGTGGCGGCCGGCCCCGCGACCGGGGAGGACCGGGCCGATCTGTCGGCGCTGGCCGGTCCGGGCGCGGCGCCGGCCGGCGACCCGGCCGTCGTCGCCGCCGAGGCGCTGACCTCGCTGCGGTACCTGGTGCTCGGCTACGACATCGACGAGCGCGAGGCCCGCCCGCTGCTCGCCGCACTGGCCGCCGCCCGGGCCGAGCTACCGGAGGACGACGCCGGCGTGTTGGCCGGCGAGATCGCCGTGCTGCAGATCTTCGCCGACCTCTGTTCGCTGTCGCGCAACCGGCGCGGCCCGCACGACGA
The DNA here is from genome assembly GCA_963730945.1 of uncultured Actinomycetota bacterium. Lineage (GTDB taxonomy): Bacteria > Actinomycetota > Actinomycetes > Mycobacteriales > Pseudonocardiaceae > Pseudonocardia. Next base: position 388,236 of record CAVSTV010000014.1, on the reverse strand, counting down.
GACCGAGGAGATCGACCCGGCCGGCGAGGAGGCCCGCAACCCGCAGGAGTTCCTCTACGCCTACCTGCGCTCGCGTGACGCCGACGCCGAGGGGCTGCCCGAGTCGTTCCGGGCCCGGCTGCGCGACGCGCTGCAGCACTACGGGGTGGCCGCCCTGGAGCCCTCGGACGAGCTGAGCACCGCGCTGTACCGGATGTTCCTGGCGCACCGCCGGGCCGCCGCGCACGTGCCGGTGCTGCTGGAGCTGCTGCAGTGGCGGCTGCGCAACCCCGACTCGCTGCCCGCAGCGGGTCGCGCGGGCTACCTGCGCACCATCGACCAGCTGGTGCGGGCCACCCAGCTGCGGCACCCGGTGGTCGGCGGGCTGGCCCGCCGCGTCCGCTACACCTGCTTCGACGCACCGCTGATCGCGGCCGAGCGGGAACGCGGCCAGCAGCTGGTGCGCGACGAGCTGGACCGCCTGGCCACCGACACCGATCCGGTCGACCGCGCCGCCCGGATCGACCGGGTGGTGTCGGCGGGCGAGCCGATCCTCGGCGTGTTCGGGCCGCAGCACCACGACGCCATGCTGGAGGTGATGACGCGGCGCTACTACCGCATCCGGACGTTGGAGCAGCTGCAGGTCATCCACCACAACGGGCGCCCGCTGCTGACCGCGAGCTACACCGACCGCGGTCAGCGCTTCGTGGTCATCGCGACCACCGTGCACACCACGCGCAACGGCCCGGCCGGGGCCGCCGACCCGATCTCGGCCCAGGGCGACCTGCGCCGCTTCATCGCGCGGCTGCCGGCGGACACCGTCGCCCTGCTGGACGTCTACGTGATCGCCGGCGAGGCGCCGGACGCCGACCCGGAGCGGTCCGCGGAGAAGATCCAGGCCCTGCTCGGCCGGCTGCCGCGCAAGCTGGACCGGGTCGCGGTGGCGGTGCGCCGGCCGAAGGGCGACGAGCGTTCGGCCTGGTTCACGTTCCGGCCGGGCCGCGGCACCAGCGGCGCGCGTACGGACCCGGCGGACCGGCGTCCGGTGGAGGACCGCACCCTGCGCGGGCTGCACCCGATGGTCGCCGAGCGGCTCGGGCTGTGGCGGCTGTCCGGTTTCGAGCTGACCCGGCTGCCGTCGCCGATCGACGTGCACCTGTTCCGCGCGGTCGGGCACAACGTGCCCGACGACCGGCGGCTGATCGTGCTCTCCGACGTGCGCGACCTCACCGTGGTGCGCGACGAGGCCGGTCGCATCCGCTCGTTGCCGCAGCTGGAGCACGTGCTCGACTCGTGCCTGGACGCACTGCGCTCCGCGCGAGCCGTCGACCGCGGCGACGCCCGGCTGGACTGGAACCGGGTGCTGCTCTACCTCTGGCCGGTGGTGGACCTGCCGATCGAGGAGCTGGACCTGGTCGTCCGGATGCTCGCACCGCGCGCCGACGGGCTCGGCCTCGAGCAGGTCGGGGTGTCGTTCCGCACCCCCGGCGAGGATGGCGAGCCCATCGAGTTGCTGCTGCGGCTCTCGCAGCCGCCGGGCGCCGGGCTGTCGGTGCAGGTCACCGAGCCGCCGCCGCGGCCGCTGCGGGAGCTGGACGGCTACGCCCAGAAGGTGATCAGGGCCCGGCGACGCGGCGCGGTGTACCCGTACGAACTGGTGCCGATGCTGCGGCGCAACCCGGACCGGGCCGGGGCGCCCGGCGAGTTCGTCGAGTACGACCTCGACGATGCGGGCGCGCCGGTGCCCGTCGTGCGGCCGCCCGGGCAGAACACGGCCAACCTGGTGCTCGGCACGATCAGCACGGCGACCGGTCGGTACCCCGAGGGCATGCGTCGGGTGGTGTTGATCGGCGACCCGACGAAGGCGCTGGGGGCGATCGCGGCGCCGGAGTGCCACCGGGTGGTGGCCGCGATCGCGCTGGCCCGCAGCCTCGACGCGCCGATCGAGTGGTTCGCGGTGTCCGCCGGCGCCAAGATCGCGATGGACTCCGGCACCGAGAACATGGACTGGATCTCCCGGGTGCTGCGGGCGATCATCGAGTTCACCCAGGACGGCGGCGAGATCAACGTCGTGGTCACCGGGATCAACGTCGGCGCCCAGCCGTACTGGAACGCCGAGGCCACCATGCTCATGCACACCAAGGGCATCCTGGTGATGACCCCGGACAGCGCGATGGTGCTCACCGGCAAGCAGTCCCTCGACTACTCCGGCGGGGTCAGCGCGGAGGACAACTTCGGTATCGGCGGCTACGACCGGATCATGGGCCCGAACGGTCAGGCGCAGTACTGGGCGCCGGACCTGTCCAGCGCGGTGGACGTGCTGCTGGCGCACTACGCGCACACCTACCGGGCCCCGGGCGAGGCGTTCCCGCGACCGGCCCCGACCGACGACCCCGTCGACCGGGACGTATCCCCGTCCCCGCACGGCTTTCCCGGGGGCGCCGGCAGCGATTTCCGCACCGTCGGCGAGATCTTCACCGCCAACCCGGAGCGCAAGAAGCCCTTCGACATCCGCTCGGTGCTGCGCGCGGTGTCCGACGGCGATCACCCCACCCTGGAGCGCTGGGTGGACATGATCGACGCCGAGGGTGTGGTGGTGCTCGACGCGCACCTCGGCGGGCAGCCGGTGGCGTTGATCGGGATCGAGTCGCGCCCGCTGCCGCGCCGCGGCCCGGTGCCGGTCGACGGGCCGACCACGTTCACCGCGGGCACGCTGTTCCCCCGCTCGTCCAAGAAGACCGCGCGCGCGATCAATGCGGCCAGCGGGAACCGGCCGCTGGTCGTGCTGGCCAACCTGTCCGGTTTCGACGGCTCACCGGAGTCGCTGCGCGGGTTGCAGCTGGAGTACGGCGCCGAGATCGGCCGGGCGGTGGTCAACTTCCGCGGGCCGATCGTGTTCTGCGTGGTCTCGCGGTACCACGGGGGCGCCTTCGTGGTGTTCTCAGCGACGCTCAACGACGGCATGGAGGTCGCCGCCGTCGAGGGATCCTACGCCTCGGTGATCGGCGGCGCGCCGGCGGCCGCGGTGGTGTTCGCCGGCGAGGTGAACAAGCGCACCGCCGCCGATCCGCGGGTGGCGGCGCTGGAGGCGGCGCTCGTCGCGGCCCGCGAGGACGGCGCCGAGTCCGAGACCGGCCGGCTGACCGCCGAGCTGGCCCGGATCCGGCCCGGGGTGCGTTCGGAGAAGCTCGGCGAGGTCGCCGACGAGTTCGACTCCGTGCACAGCGTGCAGCGGGCGCTGCGGACCGGCTCGGTGCACTCGATCATCCCGCCGACGCAGCTGCGGCCGTACCTGATCGCCGCCGTGCAGCGCGGGATGCAGCGATACCTCACGACGAGCCATTCCCACTAGGGATCAGAACGGGTAAAGAGAAGCCAACCGACGAAGGGAACCGCACCCATGTCCGACCAGAGAGTCGCCATCGTCACCGGTGGAGCGCGCGGCATCGGAGCCGCCATCACCACCACCCTGGCCCGCTCCGGCGTGCACGTCGCCGCCGGCTACTCCTCCAACTCCAAGGCGGCCGAGGAGCTGGCGGCCAAGCTCAATGCCGACGGCATGTCGGTCTCGGTGCACCAGGGCAACGTCGGCGAGCCGGAGGACTGCGAGCGCGTCGTGCGCGAGGTGCTGGACGCCAAGGGCCAGGTCGACATCCTGGTCAACAACGCCGGCATCACGGTGGACAAGACGATGCGCAAGATGTCCATCGAGGACTGGCACGCGGTGATGCGGATCAACCTGTCCGGGGCGTTCTACATGTCCAAGGCGGTGCTGGACCACATGCTGGAGCGCAAGTACGGCCGCATCGTCAACATCAGCTCGGTGATCGGGCAGATGGGCAACATCGGCCAGGTCAACTACGCCGCGTCCAAGGCCGGCCTGTTCGGGTTCTCCACCAGCCTGGCCCGGGAGACCGCGTTCAAGGGCATCACGGTGAACTGCGTGGCACCCGGTTACATCGCCACCGAGATGGTGGCCGCGGTGCCCGAGGCGGCGATGGAGAAGATCCTGGCCAAGATCCCGGTCGGCCGGCTCGGCGAGGCCAGCGAGATCGCCCGCGCGGTGCAGTTCCTGGCCGACGACGACGCCGGGTTCATCACCGGGTCGGTGATCTCGGTCAACGGCGGCATGGACATGTAGGCGCCTGCAAACGAGAGCGAGGAGGATTCGACGCAGCAGGCACGCCGGATCCTCCTCACTCCGAGCGAGCGGCTACTCCGGATCCCGGACGACCAGCGCGGCGACAACCTCGGGCGAGGTGAAGGTCATCCGCGCGGGACACCGCAACGCCACCCTTGACCGTTTGCAGACCGGGAGCATCGAACTGGATGTCCGGTGTGTCCACTCAGCCCCCTACCGAGGCACAAGGGCACCCTCACCGGCTGGTTCGACCCGCGCCGGGGAACCACCCGGGCGGCGCAGCGACCGGCGTCAGGGGCAACAGTCGTCCGCGGCCGGGTCGACGCGGCCGGTGGACAGGCATGATCAGCGTCTGCGGTAGGTAACGCTCACCGGTGCAGCTTTCCTACCGCAGACGCTGATCATGAGCCTGGCTATCGTCGCCGGGGTGGCCCATCCGCTCGTGGTACCTCACATCGACGGGTCCGCGGAGTCCTTTCTGCGGGCGGCCGGGCGGGTGTTCGCGGTCTTCGGGCGCAGCCAGGACTCGGGCAATGTGTCCTACGGCGTCGAGATCGCCGGCGAACGGTGGTTCGTCAAGACGGCGGGGCACCCGACGGCCCGGGGCCGGCCGGGCGCGCTCACCCACGGCGAGCGGGTCGAGCTGCTGCGCGCGGCCGCGCGGTTCGCCCGGCGGTTCGAGCACCCGACGCTGGCCGGGCTGCACACCGTGATCGAGTCGCCGGAGGGGCCGCTGCTGGTCTACCGGTGGGCTCCCGGCGAGCTGCTCCACCGCCCGCGCCACCGGCGTGCCGATCCCGACTCCGCGTTCCGGCGGTTCCGAGCCCTGCCGCCCGGCTCGATCGTCGCCGTGCTGGACCAGGTCATCGACCTGCACGTGCTGGTCGCGGGCGCGGGCTGGGTCGCGGGCGACTTCTACGACGGGTGCCTGATCTACGACTTCGCCGGCAGCCGGTTGACGATCATCGACCTGGACATGTACCGGCCGGGTCCGATCCGCAACGAGCGCGGCCGGATGTTCGGCTCGACCCGGTTCATGGCCCCGGAGGAGTTCGAGCTGGGAGCGGTGGTGGACGAGCGCACCACGGTCTTCACCCTGGGCCGCACCGTCCTGGTCCTGCTCGGGGGCGACAGCGACGACGGCAGGCCGTTTCGCGGGAACCCGGAGCAGCTGCGGGTCGCACGGGCCGCGACGACGCCGGATCCGGCCGGCCGGCTGCCGTCGGTCGCCGCGTTCGCCCGAGCCTGGTGCGACACCGGCCGCTGACGGCCGAGCCCGGTTCCGGTCAGGAACAGACGTCCTTCGCGGCCAGTATCCGGGCCACTGCCCGGTCGTTGGCCGCGCCGTCCAGCCGACCGGCACCCAGCGCGGTGTCGAGGCGGTCCAGCACCGGGGTGACCCGCCCGCCGGTCGACCACAGCGCGACGTCCGCGCCCGCGGCCAGCGTTCGCTCGACCGCCTCCGGCAGCTCGAAGGTGCCGGTGACGGCCTTCATGGCGCCCAGATCGTCGGTGAACACCACCCCGTCGAAGCCGAACTCGCCGCGCAGCAGCTCGTACACCGCGGGGGTGAGCGAGCTGGGCAGGCCGGTGGTGAGGCCGGGCACGTCGAGGTGCCCGACCATCACCCCGGTGCGGCTGTCGTGCCCGGCGCCGGCCAGCGGCCCACCGGCGCCGATCAGCTCCGCGTAGGGCTTCAGGTCGTCGCGGCGCAGCTGCTCCAGCGGTGGCGTCCTGACCCGACCCTGGTGGGAGTCGCCGTCGGCGTGGCCGTGCCCGGGGAAGTGCTTGAGCACGGTGAACATGCCGGCCTCCCGCTGACCCTGGGCGAACGCGCCGGCCAGGCGCACGACCTGGTCGGGATCGTTGCCGAAGGAGCGGTCGCCGATCACCGCCCCGGCGCGCTGGTTGCTGACGTCCACGGTCGGCGCGAAGTTGATGGTGATCCCGTAGCCGGCCAGCTCCCGGCCGCGGTCGCGGCCCAGCTCGCGCACCCGCAGCGGATCGAGCTCGCTCATGGTCCGGGCGCTGGGGAGGCTGCCGTTCAGGGCGTCGATGCGCTGCACCCGCCCGCCCTCGTCGTCGACGGCGACCGCGAGCGGGGCCCGGGACATGGCGTGCACCTCGCGCAGCGACTGGTCCGCCAGCAGGTCGGTGGCGTTGCCACCGATGAAGATCCCGCCGACCTGGGTGGCTCGAACGGTCTCCGCGGTGGCGCCGGGGTCCGAGCCGTCGACTCCGATCATGAGCCGCTGCGCCAGCCTGGCCCGCGCGGGCATGGCCGCGACGACGGCGGCGCAGGCCGGAAGCCGGTCGCGGCCGAGGGCGAGGCCGGTGAGCGGGGCGGGCTGCGGGGCCGGGGGCGTCGACGGGGGCCCGGCGACGGCGGGGGTCGGCGGCAGCAGCAGGGCGCCGCACACAACCAGCAGGGCCGCCGCACGCGGCCTGCGCGGGCGCCCGATCCGGGGCGGATTCTCCCCCGTCGGCACGCGTGACAACGCTCGGCGGAACATCGCCGTCATCATGCCGGGCCCGGCCGGGGGATCCACCGTGGGGCCGGACGTGATCGATCGAACGCCCCGATGAGCGCATATCGGGGCGTAGTGTGCGAGAAGTGCCACCGGTCGAGGCCCCTTCGGCGATCGAGGCGCCGCCCGCGGGCGTGGACCGACTTCGACGGCGCAGGCGAGCCACGCTGATCGGCGCCGCCGCGGTCGTGCTCGTGCTGCTCGCCCTCGTGGCCTCGTGGCTGGCCGCTTCCGGTCCGGCGCCGCCGACCTCGGCCGACGTCGATCAAGCCGTGCAACGTGGCATCGAGCAGGCCCAGCTCGACCAACGCAACGCCCCGCAGGACGCGACCGTCGCCTACCAGGCCATCACGCCGTCGCTGGCCACCGTGACCGCGCGGCGTCCCGGCAGCGGGGCGCAGGCCGACGTCGTCGAGGCCGGCCTCGGCAGCGGCGTGATCATCAACGCCACCGGGGCCGTGCTCACGGCGTTGCACGTCGTCGACGGGGCCGAGCAGATCCAGGTCGAGTTCGCCGACGGCACGAAGGCGGCCGCCCGGATCGCGGCGAGCCAGCCCGACAACGACATCGCCGTGCTGGCCGTCGACCAGCTGCCCCAGATCGTGGTGCCCGCCGTGCTGGCCGGCCCGCCGCCGATCGGGGACGCCGTGTTCGCCGTCGGCAACCCCCTCGGCCTGCGCGACAGCCTCTCCGCGGGCGTCGTGTCGGCCACCGGCCGCGGCATCGCCACCCAGCGCGGAGCGGGCCTCGACGGGCTCATCCAGTTCGACGCCGCCGTCAACCCGGGCAACAGCGGCGGGCCGCTGCTCAACCGGGCCGGGCAGGTGGTCGGCATCGTCACCGCCCTGGCCAACCCGACCAGGCAGGGGGTCTTCGTCGGGATCGGTTTCGCCGTGCCGATCGCGACCGCGGCGGGCGGGGCCGGTGGGCCCCAGCAATGAGCCCAGAAAAGAGCCCAGCCATGAGCGGCGAACCGGGGGAACGCATGGAGCGCAACGGGGACGCGACGGGGCCGGGCCTGCTCCCGCTCGAACCGACGTTGTACCAGGTCAAGAAGACGATCGTGGGCCAGGACGAGCTGCTGGACCGGATGCTCGTCGCGCTGTTGGCCCGCGGCCACCTGCTCGTGGAGGGCGTCCCCGGGCTGGCCAAGACGATGGCGATCAAGGCGCTGGCCCAGGCCGTCGGCGGCCGCTTCCAGCGCATCCAGTTCACCTCCGACCTGGTGCCGGCCGACGTCGTCGGTACCCGCATCTACAACCAGCGCGCCGGGCAGTTCGAGGTCTCGCTCGGGCCGGTGTTCACCAACCTGCTGCTCGCCGACGAGATCAACCGGGCCCCGGCCAAGGTGCAGAGCGCGCTGCTGGAGGTCATGCAAGAACGGCAGGTGACGATCGGCCGCGAGACCTTCCCGGCGCCGGACCCGTTCCTGGTGATGGCCACCCAGAACCCGATCGAGTCCGAGGGCACCTACCCGCTGCCGGAAGCGCAGCTGGACCGGTTCATGTTCAAGGTCCTCGTCGGCTACCCGACCGCGACCCAGGAGTTCGTCGTGGTCGAGCGGATGATCTCGGCGCCGGAGACGCCCGCGCCGGTGATCGACAACGACGGGTTGCTGCGGCTGCAGCGGGCCGCGGACGCGGTGTACGTCGACCCGCAGATCATCGAGTACGCGGTGCGGCTGAGCGGCGCGACCCGCGACCTCGCCGCGGCCGGCCTGCCCGAGCTGGCCAGGTACGTCTCCTTCGGGGCCAGCCCGCGGGCGTCGATCAACATGGTGTTGGGGGCCAAGGCGCTGGCCTTCGTACGCGGGCGGGACTACGCGCTGCCCACCGATGTGCAGGAGCTGGCGCGCGACGTGCTGCGGCATCGGCTCGTGCTGTCCTACGAGGCGCTCGCCGACGACGTGTCCGCCGACGACGTGCTCGGGCCGCTGCTCACCGCCATGGCGGTGCCGCAGGTCGAGGCGCCCGGACACCGCACGCCGGCCGCGCGACCATGAGCGATCCGCCGGCCGGCACCGCGGCGTTGACCCCCGAACGGCTGCTGCGCCGGCTGGAGTGGCGGGTGCTGCGCCGCCTCGACGGGCGGCTGCAGGGCGACTACCGCACGGCGTTCCGCGGGACCGGCGTCGACGTCGCCGACCTGCGCGAGTACCAGGTCGGCGACGATCTGCGGCACGTCGACTGGAACGTCACCGCGCGCACGGACGTGCTGCACGTGCGGGAGTACCTGGAGGATCGCGACGTCACGGCGTGGCTGCTGCTCGACTGCTCGGCGTCGATGGACTTCGGGCCCGTGCCGCGGCGCAAGCACGTCGTGCTCACCGAGGTCGCCGCGACGATTGCGCAGCTGCTGTCCCGCGGCGGCAACCGCGTCGGCGCGCTGTTCTTCGACACCGGCGTGGCCGGGCTGATCCCGCCGGGGCACGGGCGCAACCAGGTGCTGCGCATCCTGGCCCGGCTGCTGGGGCCGGCCGACGCCGCGCGCTCACCGACCCCGGGGAGCGTTCCGGGGACGACCGATCTGGGCGCGGCCCTGCGCGCGGCGCTGGGGATCCTGCGCCGCCGGTCGCTGGTGGTGATCGTGTCGGACTTCCTGAGCACACCGGGGTGGCAGCCGCTGCTCGGCCGGCTCGCCCGCCGCCACGACGTGGTCGCGGTGCAGGTGGTGGATCGACGCGAGTTCGAGCTGCCGGCAGCGGGGATGATGTACGTCGAGGACGCCGAGACCGGCGAAGTGATCTTCGTGGACACCGACGATCCGGGGTTCCAGCGGCGGCTGCGCGCCGTCGCCGACGACCGACAGGGGGCGCTCACGGCGGACCTGCGTTCGGCCGGACTGGAGCTGTTCACGGTGTCCACCGACGAGGACCTGGTGCGGGCACTGTGGCGCATCGCCCAGCTGCGCAGGGCCCGCCGATGAGCTCCGCGCCCCTGAGCCCCGCGCCCGTGAGCTTCGGCTGGCCGTGGATGCTGCTCGGGCTCCTCGCCGTGCCGCTGATCGTGTGGTGGTACCGGCGGTTGCTGCACGCGCGCAGGGCCCGGCGCGCCGCGTTGGCCGAGCTCGGGCTGATCGCCCCGGTCGCGGCGGTGAGCCGGTGGCGGCGCACCCTGCCTGCGCTGCTCCTGCTGGGCTCGCTGGTGCTGTTGCTCACCGCGCTGGCCCGGCCGCAGGCCAGCGTGCCAACGCCGCGCCGCGACGGGACGGTGATCCTGGCCGTCGACGTCTCGGCCAGCATGGCCGCCACCGACCTCGCCCCGTCGCGGATCGAGGCCGCAAAGGCTGCGGCCCGTGCCCTCGTCGTCGCCCAGCCCGACACCGTCCGGGTCGGGGTGGTGGCGTTCGCCGGCAGCGCCCTGGTCACCCAGGAGGCCACCGCGGACCGGGCCATGGTGCTCGCCGCGATCGACCGCCTGGGCCCGCAGGGTGGCACCGGGCTGGGCCGCGGCCTGCAGGCCTCGCTCGGCGCCATCGTCGGCCAACCGGTGCTGGTCGACGGATCGTCGGAAAGCAGCACCAACGACGTCGAGCCGCAGGGCCAGGACCTCGGCTACCACGGTTCGGCGGCGATCGTGTTGCTGTCGGACGGCGAGAACACCGATGAACCCGATCCGATGGACGTCGCCGACCTGGCCTCCAGCGCCGGCGTGCGGGTGTTCGCGATCGGGCTCGGCCGACCGGAGGGCACCGTCCTGGAGATCGACGGCTTCCAGATCGCGACGGCCCTGGACGAGCCGCTGCTGCGCGAGGTCGCGGCCCGGACCGACGGCCGGTACTTCGCGGCCGCCGACGGGCAGCAGCTCGCGGCCGTGTACGACGCGGTCGACCTGGGCCTGCGCATCGAGGCGCAGCGCATCGAGCTGACCGGACCGCTCGCGGCCGTGGCCGCCGTGCTGCTGCTCGCCGGTGTCGAGCTGTCGCTGGCCTGGTTCGGACGGGCGGTGTAGCCGATGGGTGTTCAGTGGCCGCTCGCCCTGTTGTCGTTGCTCGTGGTGCCGGTGCTGCTCGGGGTGTACGTCCGGCAGCTGCGCCGTCGACGGCGGCAGGCGGTGCGCTACTCCAGCGTGGCGCTGATCCGGGCGGCCGCACCGCCGCGTTCGGCCTGGCGCCGGCACCTGCCGTTCGCGCTGGTGCTCGGCGCGCTGGCGGCCCTCGCGCTGGCATCGGCGCGTCCCCAGATCAGCCTGCAGGTGCCGATCTCGGCCTCGACGGTGATCATCGCCCTGGACGTGTCGGGCTCGATGTGCGCCACCGACGTGCCGCCCAACCGGCTCACCGCGGCCCAGGCGGCGGTGCAGGAGTTCGTGCAGGCGCAGGACCCCGACACCAGGATCGGCCTCGTCCTGTTCTCCGGGTTCGCGCAGGTCGCGGTCGCGCCGACGACCGAAAGGGAGCCCCTGCTGCGCTCCCTCGGCTCGCTGACGACCGGGCGCGGCACCACCATCGGCGCCGCCATCCTCAAGTCGGTCGACGCGATCGCCCAGATCAACCCCGACGTCGCGCCCACCGACCCGGAGCTGGCCGCCGGCACCGGCGGCTCGGCCCGCGGGACCGGGCCCGTCGCCGCTCCCCCGCCGCCCGGGGCCGCCGCGAGGCCGACGCCGCGGCCGCCGGGGACGTTCGCGCCGGAGATCGTCGTGCTGCTCACCGACGGCCGCAACACCCGCGGCGTGCAACCGGTGCCGGCCGCCCAGATCGCCGCCGAACGGGGGGTGCGCATCTACCCGATCGGCTTCGGCACCCAGAACCCGGCGCGGATGGTCTGCACCGCCGCGCAGCTCGGTGGCCGCGGCTTCGACGGTCCCGGCGGGGGCGGCGGGCGCGGCGGCGGCGGGCGGAGCTTCCTGGTCGCCGACGAGCCGACCCTGCGCGAGGTGGCGTCGGTCACCGGTGGCGAGTACTTCGCCGCGCCCGATGCGCAGCGGCTGCAGGCGCTGCTGGCCGAGCTGCCCACCACCGTCGGGACCCAGCAGCGCCAGGTCGAGGTGAGCGTCGCGCTGGTGGCGCTGGCGGCGGCGTTGCTGCTGCTGGCCGGCTGGGCCGCGGCCCGCTGGACGGCGTTCCCGACCTGATCCCGGCACCGGGATGGCCGTAGTGGATCAACGCAGCTAACGTTCACGAACACGAACAAGAGCAGGAACGAGGTGATCCGCCGTGGTCGGCGACCGCGAGGTGAGCGGGGCACTGGCCGGCGCGCGCACCGTCTCCTTCTGGCTCGACACTCAGACCCGCCCGGCCGCGCGGGCCGGGCTGACCGGGCAGCTCCGCTGCGACCTGGCCGTGGTCGGCGGCGGCTACTCCGGGCTGTGGACGGCGTTGCGCGCCAAGGAGCTCGACCCCGGCCGGGACGTGGTCCTGATCGAGGCCGACCGGGTCGGCGGGGCCGCGTCCGGTCGCAACGGTGGGTTCTGCGCGGCCAGCCTGACCCACGGCGAGGCCAACGGCCGCACCCGCTTCCCGGACGAGTACGAGCAGCTCGACCGGCTCGGCATGCAGAACCTCGATGGCATCGAGGCGACCGTCGAGCGCTACGGCATCGACTGCGACTTCCGCCGGACCGGTGACCTGCTCGTCGCCACCGAGCCCTACCAGGTGGCCGACCTGCGCGACGGCGGTGGGGAGTTCCTGGACGCCGCAGCGGTGCGCCGCGAGCTCGACTCACCGACCTACCTGGCCGGCCGCTGGGACCGGCGCAGCGTCGCGCTGGTCGACCCGGCCCGGCTGGCCTGGGGGTTGGCCGACGTGGCCGAGCGGCTCGGGGTGCGGATCATCGAGGGCACCCCGGTGATCGGGCTGGAACGCGACGGCGAGCGGGTGCTGCTGCGCACCATGGCGGGCTCGGTGCGGGCGGACCGGGTCGCGCTGGCCACCAACGCCTACACCCCGCTGCTGCGCCGGTTGCGGCTGTACACGGTGCCGGTCTACGACCACGTCCTGATGACCGAGCCGCTCGACGCCCAGCAGCTGCGCAGCATCGGTTGGCAGCACCGGCAGGGCGTCGGCGACAGCGGCAACCAGTTCCACTACTACCGGCTGACCGCCGACGACCGCATCCTCTGGGGTGGCTACGACGCGCTCTACCACTTCGGACGCAGGGTGCGCGCCCGCCACGACGACAACCCCGCCACCTCTCGGACCCTGGCGAAGAACTTCTTCACCACGTTCCCGCAGCTCGAGGGCCTGCGTTTCACGCACGCCTGGGGCGGGTCGATCGACACCTGCACCCGGTTCTGCGCGTTCTGGGGCACCGCGCTGGGCGGCCGGGTGGCCTACGTGCTCGGCTACACCGGGCTGGGGGTCGGCGCGAGCAGGTTCGGCGCCGACGTGATGCTCGACCTGCTGGACGGCCGCGCGACCGAGCGCACCGAGCTCGACCTCGTGCGCCGCCGCCCGCTGCCCTTCCCGCCCGAGCCGATGGCGTACGCCGGCATCCAGGCCACCCGGTGGTCGCTGGCCCGCGCCGATCGCCACGAAGGCAAGCGCAACCTGTGGCTGCGCAGCCTCGATCGGCTGGGGCTGGGCTTCGACTCCTGACGGCTTCAGCGCTGTTCGACGGTGGACCGCAGCGCGATCAGGTGCCGGGCGTGCGCGTCCAGGTCGCGGTCCTCGTCGGACTCCGGCCGCCACTGCCGAGCCGGCACCGCCCCCTCCTTGCCGCCGCCGTCCACGCCGAGCGGCACGAACACGGTCAAGCAGTGCGTGGTCAGCTGCAGGTCCCCTGTGGACGGATCACCGGAGCGCACGTGCACCGCGATGTGCATGCTCTTGGGGCCGGTGTGCAGCAGCCGGGCCTCCACCTCGACCAGGTGCCCGATACGCAGCGGCCGGTAGAACCGGATGCCGCCGGAGTACACCGCGATGTTCGCGGCCGAGCCGAGCCAGCCGGTGGCCAGCACGTGCGCCGCCTCGTCGATCCAGCGCATCACCTTGCCGCCGTGCACCTTGCCGCCCCAGTTGACGTCGGTCGGTGCGGCCAGGAACCGCAGGCAGATCTCGGGCGCGGTGCCGGCGTCGGAGTAGGTCTGCTCGGCCATCGCCTTCTCGATCTCGGCGCGCACCGGGATCCGGCGCAGCACGATCTGCTGCCCGGCCCGGTCCAGCGCGGTGGCCGGCTCCAGCGGCGGCACCGCGGTCGACCGCCCGTCCGAGTCGACCGCGACGAAGACCATCAGACACTCGGTGGCCGCGGCCAGCACCCGGTCCGCCGGATCCCCCGAGGTCACCGTGACCAGCACGTGCATGCTGCTGCGGCCGGTGTGCAGCAGCCGCGCGGTGGCCTCCACCAGGTGCCCGACCCGGACCGGGGTGGTGAACTTGATGTCCCCGACGTACGCGGTCACGCAGTAGGTGCCACCCCAGCCGACCGCGCAGGCGTAGCCGGCCTTGTCGATCCACTCCAGCACGATGCCGCCGCCGACGTTGCCGGAGTAGCCGGCATCGGTGGGCGCGGCGAGGAACCGCAGGGTGATCTCGCTGGCTCCGGTCGGCACGAACAGGGAGGTTAGCGCGGATCTCCCGGCAACTGCTCGGCCCAACGGTCGATCCCGCACTGGTGGGGGTGCGGGGGCAGGGCTTGATCAGCGTCTGCGGTCGAAAAGCTGCACCGGTGAAGCTCTTCTACCGCAGACGCTGATCACGGTGCGGTCGTCGCGGAGGGATCAGCCGTCGCCGTCGTCGTCCGGCGCCTCGGCACCGTCGTCGTCGCCACCGGGCTGCTGGTTGGTGACGCCCGGGCCGTCGTCGCCGTCCTGCTCGGTCGGCCCGCAGGCACCGGCCGAACTCAACAGCAGCGCGGCACCGGCCACCGCCGCCGCGATCATCCGTTTTGTCGTCGTCCGTCCCATCCGCCGACTGTGGCACGACGGCATCGGCTTCGCCGGACGAGCATCCGGCGACAGGGCTTGCGCACTGCTCCCGGCGCAGACAACGATCATTCCGGTGGACGTCCTCGAGTTCCGCCCCACCCCCGAGCAGTACGCGTGGACCTTCGGCGGCGTCGCGCCGACCCACCGGATCAAGCCGGGCACCGCGCTGAAGCTGTGGACCGAGGACGCGTTCTCCGGGCGGCTGCAGCGCACCACCGACCTGCCGTCGCAGGTGCTGGACATGACCGAGGTCAACCCGCAGACCGGGCCGTTCCACGTGGAGGGCGCCGAGTCCGGGGACACCCTGGCCATCCACATCGCCGAGCTCACCCCGGCCCGGGACTGGGCGGCGTCGACGACCATCCCGTTCTTCGGCGCGCTGACCGGCACCGACCGCACGGCGCTGCTCAACGAGCCGCTGCCCGAACAGACCTGGATCTACCAGCTCGACCGGGCCCGCGGCGTTGTGCACTTCGAGTCGCAGCGCAGCACCCCCACGCTCAGCCTGGAGCTGCCGCTGGCGCCGATGCTGGGCACCGTCGGGGTCGCGCCACCGGGTCGGGAGGTGCGCTCGAGCCTGGTCCCGGACACCTTCGGCGGCAACATGGACACCCCGGAGATGAAGGTGGGCACCACCTGCTACCTCGGGGTCAACGTGGCGGGCGCGCTGTTCTCGGTCGGCGACGGGCACTACCGACAGGGCGAGGGCGAGAGCTGCGGCACCGCCGTCGAGGGCGCGATGGACGTGACGCTCATCGTCGAGCTGATCAAGGGCGCGCCGGCGCCGGCCTGGCCGCGGCTGGAGCACGACGACCACTACGCGGTGGTCGGCTCGGCCCGCCCGCTGGAGGACGCCTGGCGGGCCAGCCAGGTCGGGATGATCAGCTGGCTCGGTGAGCTGTACGGGCTGGACCGGCTCGACGCCTACCAGCTGCTCACCCAGGTGGCACTGTCGCCACTGGCCAACGTCTGCGACACCAACTACAGCGCGCTGACCAAGATCTCCAAGGCGCTGTTGCCGACGGTCGAGGCGTACGGCGGGATGCACCGCCACCTGCTCGCACAAGCCCGCTCCCTGTAGGAGGAGGATCACCATGGATCTGCAGCTCTCCGGAAAGACGGCGCTGGTCACCGGCGGCACCAAGGGCATCGGCCGGGCGATCGTCGAGGCACTGGTGGCCGAGGGTGCCCGGGTCGGGTTCTGCGCCCGCACCGCGGCCGACGTCGAGACGGCCGAGAACGAGCTGCGCGGGGCCGGTGGCGACGTGGCCGGCACCGCCCTCGACGTCACCGACGGTGCCGCGCTGGCCGACTGGGCCGCTGCCTCCGCCGACCGCTTCGGCGGCCTGGACGTGGTGGTGCCCAACGTCAGCGCGCTGGCCATCGGGGCAACCGAGGACAACTGGCAGGCCGGCTTCCAGACCGACCTGATGCACACGGTGCGGCTGTGCGAGGCCGCGCTGCCGCACCTGGAGAAGACGAAGGGTGCGATCGTCGCGGTGTCCTCGGTCTCCGGCAGGGAGATCGACTTCGCGAAGGACGCGTACGGCACGATGAAGGCCGCGGTGATCCACTACATCGCCGGGCTGGCCTTCCAGCACGCGGCGGCCGGGGTGCGGGCGAACTGCGTGTCGCCGGGCAACACCTACTTCCCCGGCGGCGTCTGGAACTCCATCGAGACCGGCAACCCGGAGCTGTTCGCCACCGCGCTCGGGCTGAACCCGACCGGCCGGATGGCCACCGCGCAGGAGGTCGCGTACGCGGTCACGATGCTGGCCAGCCCGCGCGCGTCGTTCATCACCGGCACCAACCTGGTGGTCGACGGGGCGCTGACCCGCGGGGTGCAGCTGTAGTGCGGACGTTCCGCGTCGAGGTACCCGAGTCCGAGCTGGAGGATCTGCGGCAACGACTCGCGCGCACCCGGTGGCCGGAGCGGGCCACGGTGGGCGGTTGGATACAGGGGGTACCGCTGGACTACGCGCAGGAGCTGTGCGCGTACTGGGCGCAGCGCTACGACTGGCGCCGCTGTGAGGCGGAGCTGAACTCGTGGCCGCAGTTCCGCACCGTGCTGGACGGGGGCGGCGACGACGGCGTCGACGTGCACCTGATCCACGCCGACTCACCGCACCCGAACGCGCTGCCGCTGCTGCTGACCCACGGCTGGCCCGGCTCGATCATCGAGTTCCTCGACGTGCTGGACGAGCTCACCGACCCGCCCGATCCGGCCGACGCGTTCCACGTGGTCGTGCCGTCGCTGCCGGGTTTCGGATTCAGCGGCAAGCCGAAGATGGCGGGCTGGGGCGTCGAGCGGATCGCGGTGGCGTGGGCGCAGCTGATGGACCGGCTGGGCTACGAACGCTACGGCGCTCAGGGCGGGGACTGGGGATCGGTGATCACCTCGGCGTTGGGCACGGCGGCACCGGAGAACGTCGTCGGCATCCACCTGACGATGCCGCTGGCGCTGCGGCCCGAGGACCCGGCCCCGCTGACCAAGGCCGAGTCGAAGGCGATGGCCCAGCGCAAGCTGTTCGAGCGGATCGGCACCGGCTACTCCGCCCAGCAGAGCACCCGCCCGCAGACCCTCGGCTACGGGCTCGCCGACTCCCCGGCCGGGCAGTGCTGCTGGATCGTGGAGAAGTTCTGGGACTGGACCGACTCGGCCGGCCCCCCGGAGAACGTGATCTCGCGGAACCGGCTGCTGGACAACGTGATGCTGTACTGGCTGCCCAACACCGGCGCGTCCTCGGCCCGGCTGTACTGGGAGAGCTTCGTCAAGCGGCGGATGGACCCGGTGGAAGTGCCGACCGGGGTGACGCTGTTCCCGCGGGAGCTGTGGCGGCTGCCGCGGGCCTGGATCGAGGAGCGCTACACCGACCTGCGGCACTGGAGCGAGCCGACCACCGGCGGCCACTTCGCGAGCCTGGAACAACCCGACGTCTTCGTCGAGGAGCTCCGCACCTTCTTCCGCCCCCTGCGCTGACCGGAGGAGCCCGCGCGTCAGCGGGCCCAGGCGGGCAGGCGTCGGCAGATCCCGTAGGTCGCCACGCTGACCAGCGCGGCCAGCGCGGTGCCCCAGGCCAGGTCGACGGGCACCAGCGACGCCGGGAACCCGCGGATCACCGCGAGGTTGGTGAGGTCCCAGGTGGCGTAGGTGACCAGGCCGAAGAACGCACCGGCGAGCAGGGCACGCGGCCATGAGCCGGCCTCGACGGCCGGGTGCACGACGAAGAACACCAGCCCGGCGATGAAGATCACGTAGAAGGCCACCGCGGCCGCCACGTTCGGCGGGTCGGCGAGCAACGCGCCGAGCTGCTCGGCGTACAGGTCCGCCGCCACGACGCTCAACCAGACGAAGTCGATCAGTGTGAACGCGGCCGCCGCGACGACGTACTGGGTGATCCACGAGGACAGGCGCATGCCGCCCAGTCTTGCCCGCGACATGTGCGCGAACGGCACTTTCGAACGCTAGGTGTGCCCGAAAGTGCCGTTCGCGCCACCGGGAGTGGGCTAGCGGAAGATCAGCACGGACGCGGTGAAGCCGTGCAGGTGGTTGCGACCGCCGACCGGGCCGATCTCGCCCGCGGCGAACAGGCCCGCGACCCCGTCGGCCCCGAGCGCCTCCCGCACCACCTGCACGTCGTGGTCGGCGCCGGCGAAGTCCGGGCGGCGGAACATGGCTTCGCCGCGGCCGTTGCAGGAGAACAGCAGCGCTCCCCGGCCCGGTCGCTGCGCCCCGCCGAGCAGCTCGATCAGGTCCTCGCGGGCGCCGGCCGGGTCGCGCACCTGGAACCGGACCGTCTGCCCGATCTCGACCGCGTCGCCGACGGCCACCATCCCGCGGCGCTCGTCGGCGCCGAGCACGCCGCGGATCAGGAAGTCACCACGGCCGTGCTCATCGGCGTACTCGTCGATCGCGATCCCGATGTGCAGCCCCCGTGACGCCATGCCCTGCTCCGCGGCGGGCAGCGCTGAGATGATCTCCACCAGGCGTCGGTAGGCCGGCGCCCCGGCCAGCTCGAGCAGCAGGTTGCCGTCGGCGCGGGTGACGGCCATCGGCGGCCCGATCGGCCGGCAGCCCTGGCTCACCACCGTGCGGGCCGCGATCTCGCCGCCCAGCAGCACGCCCACCGCACCGGCGTCGAACACCTCGCCGTTGCAGAACAACCGGTTCGCCCGCGGTCCCCCTGGCCCGCTGGCCAGGCCGCCGACCAGCGGGAAACCGGGCATGGTGGTGTTGCACCGGTCCAGGAACCCGGCGATCGGAAAGGTGTAGGGATCCACCAGCAGCGCGGCCACCTGGTCATCAGCGGCCACCGTCGGCATCCCCCCGACCCTCATGACCCCGTCGCCGGCACGGACGATGTCCCGGTCGTCGGCGTTGCGGTCGTCAGCGGCCCGGCCGTCGGCGTCCAGGTCGTCGGCGTCCAGGTCGTCGGCGTCCAGGTCGTCGGCGTCCAGGTCGTCGGCGGCGAGGTCGTCGGCGGCGAGCCGGAACGCCCGGATCCGGGCGCCGGGCAGCGTGGCCGCCCAGACCGCGACCGCCGGGCCGTGCTCCTGACCGCGGCCGTCACCGATCACACCCCCGGCGGTGGCGCCGAACGCGGATCCGGCGCCGGCGCGCAGCATCGCCCGCCGACCCGCGGCGGCGGCCAGCTCCGGGTCCTGCCCGACCCCGGGCGCCACCAGCACGCACACCAGATCGGGCGCGCTCCCGCCCAGGCCGCGCAGGGCCTGCCCGACGGCCACCTCGGCCGCGCCCTCCAGATCGACCCCGACGGCCAGCCCGTCGCCGAACCGGCAGCCCCGTGGCTCCGTCGAGCCGTCGAGCTCGTCCGCGCGGATCCCCGACTGCTCGCTCATCCCGGCACACCTCGCCTCCGCCGGCCCGCACCGGATGATCCCGGCCGGCCGGTTCTCGCCGCCGGTCCATCGTGTCAGCCGAACCGCGCGGCGGCCAGCGTCGCGACCCCGCCAAGGGTCAGGTCCGCTCCCCCGGTGCCCACGCCAGCTCCGCGGCTTCCGCGGCACTCGGGTAGGAGCTCTGCGCCCCCGCCCGGGTGGCCGCGTGCGCGCTGATCCGGCCGGCCACCGTCGCGGCGTCGACCAACGACAGCTCCCTGGCCAGGGCCGCGGCGACGGACCCCATGTAGGCGTCTCCGCATCCGGTGGTGTCGACCGGGGTGATCGGGACGGCGGGGATCGCGGTGATCTGCGGGTCGGCGCCGGCACAACCCTCCAGCACCATCGAGCCGTCGCCGCCCAGGGTCACCACGGCGCGCTCGATGCCCAGCCCGCCGAGCGAGCGGGCCCGATCCGCCCAGCTCGACCCGCCCGACCCCGCGCTCCCGGGCAGCACCTGCGCGAGCTCGTGCTCGTTGACCAGCAGCAGCCCGGTCAGCGCCAGCAGCTCGGGCGGTACCGCCGCGTACGGGGACAGGTTGACGATCACGCACACGCCCGCGTCGTGACCGGCCCTGGCCGCCGCGAGAACCGTCTCGACCGGGATCTCCAGGCAGAGCCCGAGCACCGCGGCACCGTCGAACCAGGTCCGCCGCTGCTCCACCATCTCGGCGCTGATCAGCCCGTTCGCCCCCGGTGACACGACGATCGAGTTCTCCCCCGCCGCGTCCACGACGATCACCGCGGTGCCGGTGGCCGCGTCGGGCAACTCGGCGATCGCGGAGGTGTCGATGCCCTCGGCGCCGATGCCGGCCAGTTGCGCCCGACCGAACGCGTCGGTCCCGACCGCGCCGAGCATGGCGACCTCGGCGCCGAGCCGGGCCGCGGCGACGGCCTGGTTCGCTCCCTTGCCGCCGGCGCCGACCACCAGATCGGAGCCGGTCACCGTCTCCCCGCCGGCGGGCCGGCGCTCGGTGCGCACCACCAGGTCGGCGTTGATCGATCCGACGATGGCCACCCGGCCGCTCATGTCGGGCCTCCCTCGCCGATCCGGGCCAGCGCGTCGACGACCAGCGCCCAGAACCCGGCGTGATCAAGCTCGGTAGCCACCGACGTGGTGCAGCCCGGCGGCGCCGGTCGGCGCAGGTCGGTCACGGTCATGCCGGTGGTCAGGGCCCCGTGGAGCTCGATGTCCACCGGCGCCGCGCGCACCCGCACCACGTCCGGGTCGATCAGGTAGGCGACCGCGCACGGGTCGTGCACCG
Organism: uncultured Actinomycetota bacterium; assembly: GCA_963730945.1. GTDB lineage: Bacteria > Actinomycetota > Actinomycetes > Mycobacteriales > Pseudonocardiaceae > Pseudonocardia. Next base: position 367,556 of record CAVSTV010000014.1, on the reverse strand, counting down.
GCGGCGCGGCGAAGCCCTGGGTGTCGGCGTAGGCCGTGGTGAAGAACGTCAGGATGTCCAGCACCATCCGCGCCGGTGCGGTGCCGACGGCGGCGATCTGCGCGACGACGTCCGGGGTGGCCAGCGCCTGGTGGGTGAGGTCGAGGCCGACCATCACGACCGGCCACGACTCGTTGAACACGATGTGCGCGGCCTCCGGGTCGATCCCGATGTTGAACTCGGCGACCGGGGTGCGGTTGCCGGTGTGGTAGCCGCCGCCCATCAACACGACCTCGCGCACCCGCTGCGCCAGCCGCGGTTCCTTGCGCACGGCCAGTGCGATGTTGGTCAGCCCGCCCGTCGGGACCAGCGTGATCTCCCCCGGTTCGTGCGCCAGCACCGTGTCGATGATCAGGTCGACGGCGTGCCGCGGATCCAACGGCACCGTCGGCTCGGGCAGGTCCGGACCGTCCAGACCGGACTCACCGTGCACGTCGGCGGCGGTCGCGATGGCCCGGACCAGCGGTCGCGGGCAGCCGGCCGCGAACGGCACGCCGGTGATACCGGCCACGGTGGCCACGGCCAGCGCGTTGCGGGTGACCTTGTCCAGCGTCGCGTTGCCGACGACGGTGGTCACCGCGACCACCTCGATGGCCGGGCTACCGTGGGCCAGCAGCATGGCGATCGCGTCGTCGTGCCCCGGATCGCAGTCGTGGATGATCTTCCGTGGGGGCTGCCCTGGCACGCGGAGTCCTCTCGGGCGCCGAACGCCGAGGTCCGCGCCGACCGGCCGACCGGTGCCGGCGCCGGTCATCCTCGCCGAGCCGGGTCGGTGCGATCAAGCGGCCCGCTTGCGCAGGTGGGCGGCGGCCACCCGGGCCACCCGGTCCGGGCGCAGCAGGCCCTGCGGGCGGTCCAGCAGCCCGAGCACGCGGACGAACGCGGCCCCCAGCTGCGGATCGACGCTGGCGGCGGCGTGCAGCCTCGGCAGGTAGGAGTTGACCATCCGCACCTGCGCGGTGCGCCGGCCGGCGACGTCGGGGAAGGCCAGGTCGGCGCCCACCCCGACCTGCCACGGCGAGTCCACCACGGCGGCCAGCGCCCGGAACCAGCGCCGCGGCTCCGGGATCGGGGTGCGGCGGAGCTCCTGGCGCAACGCCAGCGCCTGCAGCGCGGCGACCGTCATGCCCTGGCCGTAGACCGGGTTGAACGAGCACACCGCATCGCCCATCACCAGCAGCCCGGCCGGGAACTCCGGCAGCCGCTCGTAGCGGCGCCGGGTGCTGGTCGGGAACCGGAAGGCCACGCCGTCGTCGAGCGGTTGCGCCCCGACCAGGGCGTCGGCGATGTCGGGGAAGGCCAGGCTGCGCGCGAACGCGGTGAATCCGTCGGTGTCGATCGGCGGGTGATCGCCGAGGATCCCGGACAGCGTGACCAGGTGCCGTCCGCCCTCCTGGGCGGCCAACGCCCCGGACCGGGGGTTGTCCGCCGTGCCGCCATTGATGATCATCACGTCGCCGTCGAGGGCGCCGGGGCGGAGCCGGAACGTCCGGGTCGCGTGACCGATGTCGATCTGCACGCTGTCCTCGGCGGGCCGCTGGTAGCCCAGCTCGGCGAGCCAGAACGGCGCCCGCGAGCCGCGGCCGGTCGCGTCGATCACCAGCTCGGTGGCGATGCTGCGCGGTGCGTCCAGGCTCGGGGTGACCGTGACCCCGGTGATCCTCTCGCCCCCCGGTGAGCCGACCAGCCCGGTGACCGCGCAGGTCAGGACCCGGACCTGGGGCAACTCCCGGACCCTGGCCCGCAGCCGGGCCTCCAGCAGCGGGCGGCTGCAGAGCAGCCTGCGCACGCCGATCGGGGCCTGCCGGAACCGGTGCCCGGACAGCAGGAACCGGCAGTCGCCGAACATGTCGCCGTCGGCCGCCCCGTCCTGGCGCAGCTCGGCCTCGAGACCTCCGAACAGCTCGTCGAGGATCTGCAGCCCGCGCGGGTGCAGGCCGTGCAGGTGCCGGTCCTGGGGGACGCCGGGCCGGTGCCGGGGGCCGGTCGGCAGCGGGTCGCGGTCGATCACGACCACGCGGTCGTAGTGCTCGGCGAGCACCCGCGCGGCCAGCAACCCCGCCAGGCTCCCGCCCAGCACCACCGCGTGCGATCCGGAACTGCCGCTCATCTGGTCCGTCCTTCGCTGGTCATGGCGCCACGGAGTGCCCCCCAGTTCTAGGCGGCGCCGAAGGACGGCGAATCCGTAGCAACTACCGATGTCTGCGGATGGGCCGCGCCCGACGCCAGCCGGGCCGCCTCCCGTCGGGTGCGCACGCCGAGCTTGCTCAGCACCGCCGCGACATGGCTGTCCACGGTGCGCACCGACAGCACCAGCCGATCGGCGATCTCCGCGTTGGTCGACCCGTCGGCGAGCAGGGCCAGCACGTCGAGCTGGCGTCGGGTCAACCCGGCCGGGTTCGCCCTGGTGGTGGCGTGGCTGCGGCGCGGGATCCGGGTCACCCCCAGCGTCCGCAGCCGGCGCCGGACCATCCGGGCGGCGGCGTCCGCACCCAGGTCCTCCAGCGTGCGCAGGGCCGCCAGCGTCGGCTCGACCGCCCCCGACCCGGCGAGCTCCAACGCCCGCTCGTAGGGATCACCGATCGTCGCCCACCGGTCCGCCGCGGCCCGCCAGTCCCCGCGGAGGCCTGCCGCCCACGGCTGGGGACAGCCGGGTCGTTCCGTGACCGCCAGCCCGGCCCGCGCGGCGTAGCGCCGGATCTCGCCGTGCGCCTGCTCGGCTCCGGGCCGCCCGGCGTGCGGCTCCCAGGCCCGCAGCACCTCGGCGACGCGGTCCGGCCGGTCGTTCAGCCACGCCCACTCGATCAGCGCCGCACCGGCGAACGCCAGCCCGAGCAGCAGCCGCTGCTCGGTGGCCCGCGCCCACGCCCGCTCCAGCAACGCCTCGGCTGCTTCAGATCCGCGCCTGGCCAGCAGCCGCGCGTAGGGCGGGAGGCTGTAGACCGCGAGCATCCCGGGGTCGGAGCCGTCCTCGACGAGCTCCCGCAGCCCCGCCGCGGCCCGCGTCCAGTCGCCGCGGCGCAGCTGCAGCAGGCAGCGGTGCACGTCGAGGTTGTAGGCGTGCGAGGGGAAGCCGCGCTCCCGCATGAACTGCTGGCCCTCGGTCAGCACCCGGTCCAGCTCGTCGAGGCGGTGGTAGCGGTAGAGCAGCTCGCCGAGGTTGGTGTAGGCGCGCGCCGCCGTCTCGTGAAAGCCGTGCTCCAGGGCCAGCGCCAGGCTGCTGCGCAACAGCTGCAGCCGATCGTCGGCGGACAGCCCGTCGTCGGCGATGCTCTGGTAGTTCAGGCACAGCGCGACCAGGTCCAGCCGGCCGGCCGGGCGGGCCAGCTCCAGCGCGCGCCGCAGCGCCGCGCTGCCCGCGGCCGGCCGGTCACCGAGCGCGAGGATCGCCCCGTAGTAGGTGGCGGCGTAGGCGGTCGCGACATCGTGTTCGTCCGCGGGACCGGCGGCCGGGCCGGCGCTCGGGTCCCGGCGGCCGCCGAGCACCCACAGCGCCTCCTCGGCCGCGTTCTGGGCACCGGCGGTGTCGCCGACCATGTAGCGGTGCCGGGACAGCCGCACCAGCGACTCGCCGAGCCCGCGCCGGTCGTCGAGTCTCCGGAACAGCGCGATCCCGCGCTCGGCGGTGGCCAGCGCCTCGGCGTAGCGATGGGCGTTGTAGAGCTCCCACGCGTACTCGTCGTGCACCCGGGCCAGCTCGGTGGGCTCCAACCGGTGCCCGTGCCGCAGCGCCGCCGCGAAATGGGCCAACGCCTGGCGGTGCGAACCGGCGGCAACGGCCTCCCGACCGGCGCGCGGCGCGTAGCGGCTCACGGTGGCCCCGTCGCCGGCCTCGATCGCGTGGTGCACCAGCCGCGCCAGCTGCGGTTCGGGGGCCTGCCGCAACGCGACCACCACCGCCCGTTGCAGCTCGCGCCGGCGCAGCCCGGACAGGCTCTGCTCGACGGCACGGCGGGCCAGCTCGTGGCGGAACACCAGCCCGCCCGTGCGCACGCGCAGGATGCCGATGTCCTCGGCCTCGGTCAGCGCGTCCAACCGGCCCAGCAACGTCTCGGCCAGCTCGAAGTCCACCGCGGTCGGCAGCACCGAGAGTTGCTCGACGGCCAGCCGGCCGCCGGGGCTGAGCCGGCGCAACCGGGCCAGCACCGCGTCGGCCACGGTGGCCGGGACCTCGGCGCCCGGCGCGGCCAGCGCCTCGGTGACGTAGAACGGGTTGCCCCCGCTGAGCTCGTGCAGCAGTCGGGGGTCCCAGCCGGAGTCGGCGGCGAGCCGGCCGACCGCCCGCACCGACAGCGGGGCCAGCGGCAGCCGGGACACCGCCACCCCGGACAGCGCGCCCAGCAGCCGCCGCGCCGGGTGCTCGGCCGGCACCGAGTCGTCGCGGTAGGTCAGCACCAGCACCGCGGGCAGCTGCTCGATGCGCCGGGCGAGATGGGCCAGCACGTCGACGGTCGCGTCGTCGACCCAGTGCAGGTCCTCCACCAGCAGCACGTTCGGGCCCGGCCGGCTCAGCTCGGCCAGCGCCGCCGCGTACACGGCGTCGGCGCCGCCGTCGCGCAGGGCCGCGTCGAGAGCGCTCTCCAGCCTGCTGCCGGTGCCGGCCGCGGCGTCGCGCAGGGGGCCGAGCGGGCGGGGAGTCAGCAGGTTGTCGCAGCCGCCGCCGAGCACCTTCACCCGACCGCCGGTGCGCTCGACGAACGCGCGCACCAGGCTGGTCTTGCCGATCCCCGCCTCGCCGGTCACCAGCACCGCCGAGCCGCGTCCGGCGCCGGCCGCGCGCACCGCGTCGCCCAGCACCTCCAGCGCGGCTTCGCGCTCCAGCAGCATCCGGCCCCGACCGCCCCGGACCGCCGGGCCTCGACCGTGCGCCATCACCACTGCCTGCGTCGTCCCCTGGGTCATCCCCGTCCTCCTGCCAGCGGGATCCCGATGTCCGGGCCCGGCTGTCCCTTGCAGGACACGCCGGCACCGGAGCTGGATACGTTTTGTCGCGATCGGTCCCGACAGATCGGACTGGGAGCCCCGCACCGTCGCCCGTCAGCAGACCGGACGTGGCGGTGGCCGCACATCCGGGAACAGCCCCAACTCCGGTACCGGCGGCACGGGGTGATCCCCGCCCCGCCCGGCCGTGCATCCGCCGGGCACGTGGAGCAGGATCGGGGTTGCCCGATCACGAAGACACGGAGGAGCCCGATGGCTGCCTACACCTTGCCCGACCTGCCCTACGACTACGGCGCACTGGAGCCGCACATCTCCGGCGAGATCATGCAGCTGCACCACGACAAGCACCACAACACCTACGTCACCGCGCTGAACGAGGTGCTGGAGAAGCTGGCCGCGGCCCGCGACAAGGGGGACTTCGGCCCCATCGTGGGCCTGGAGAAGACACTCGCGTTCAACCTCGGCGGGCACGTCAACCACTCGGTGTTCTGGAACAACCTCTCGCCCGACGGCGGCGACAAGCCCGACGGCGAGCTGGCCGCCGCGATCAACGAGACCTTCGGCTCGTTCGACGGCTTCCAGGCGCACTTCACCTCGGTCGCCAGCACCATCCAGGGCTCCGGGTGGGCCATCCTGGCCTGGGACTCGCTGGGCCAGTCCCTGCACATCGTGCAGCTCTACGACCAGCAGGCCAACGTGCCGATCGGCATGGTGCCGGTGGTCATGCTGGACATGTGGGAGCACGCGTTCTACCTGCAGTACAAGAACGTGAAGCCGGACTACATCAAGGCCTGGTGGAACGTCGTCAACTGGGCCGACGCCGGCACCCGCTTCGAGGCGGCTCGCACCCAGACCGCCGGTCTGATCGTCCCGGCCTGAGCTCGGCGCTCGCAGCTCGCCAGCACCGCCGCGGATCGTGATCGCCGGGGAGGTGTCGACCGGTCGGATCGGGCCGGGACGACACCGATCCGGTGATCACCGCGCGGTGGTCACCCTGCGCTGATCATCCTGTCCTGATCACCCTGCGCTGATCACCTGCGGCGACCCGCAACAGCAGGTGCATACCCGCGTCCGACGACCGTTCCCGCACGTCGGCCCGCCCGCCGCGCAGGTTCAGCTCGCGGGCCCGCACGACGCCCTCGCCGCTGGTCACGCACACGCACACGAAGCCGACCGGCTTGCCCTCGGTGCCACCGTCCGGCCCGGCCACACCGGTGATCCCGACCCCGAGATCCGCGCCGAAACGCTCCCGGGCGCCGTCGGCCAGCGCCCGCGCCACCTCCGGCGACACCGCGCCGTGGGCCGCGATCAGCTCCGCGGGCACCCCGAGCAGCGCCGTCTTCGCCGCGTTCGAGTACGCGACCACCCCGCCCGCCACGTACGCCGAGGACCCGGCTCGATCGATCAGCCGGGACGCCAGCATCCCGCCGGTGCAGGACTCCCCGGTGGCCACCGTCCAGCCGCGCCCCAGCAGCGCCCGGGCCAGCAACTCGTCGGTGCTGGTGCCGTCGTCGCTGATCAGCTGTCGGGCGTGGCGGGCGGCCAGCTCGTCGTGCAGCTCGTCGGCCACGGCCTCGGATCCCGGGTACGGGCGCAGATCGACCTCCAGCTCGGAGCGGCGCAGGCAGGTCGTCACCTCCACCCCGGACAGGTCCCGGCCGATCCCGATGTCCCGCAGCGTCGCGGCGATCTCCGATTCCGGCAGCCCCGTGTAGCGCAGCGACCGGGACACCGCCGCCGGCACCCCGGCCAGCAGCTCGCGGACCGGGGCCGCGGCCAGCGCGGCCGGCCACATCCGCTGCAGCTCGCGGGGCGGCCCGGGCAGCACCACCACCAGCGGGCCACCGGGCCGGGACACCACCAGTCCGGGCGCGGTGCCCACCGGGGTGAGCGCGAGCGCCCCGCGGGGCACCATCGCCTGCTTGCGGTTGGCCGCGTCCAGCGCCGGCCCGTCGAAGCCGCCGCGCGCGGCCCATTCGGCCAGGATGGTGGCGATGTGCTGGCGCATCGGCTCGTCCAGCACCAGCTCGGCGCCGGCGAACCCGGCCACCACCTCGCCGGTCAGGTCGTCGGCGGTCGGGCCCAGGCCGCCGCTGGTCACCACGAGCGCGCAGCCGGCGTCGGCGACGAAGGTCAGCGCCGCAGCCAGGTCGTCGGGCCGGTCGCCGACCACCAGCAGGTGTGCGACCTCGAAACCGAGCTCCACCAGCTCCCGCGACAGCCACGGACCGTTGCGGTCGGAGATGGCGCCGGTGAGCAGCTCGCTGCCGGTGACGACGACGGCCGCCCGCGGCCGGACCTTCCCTGACATGGGGCCACGTTAGTGCCCCGTCACGACGTTGATGCAGCCTGTCCCGCGGATCACTCCCGCACGCACCCATCGGAACGAACGGCACTTTCGCACGCTAGGTGCGAGCGAGAGTGCCGTTCGTACCGAGGTATCGAGTGACCTGCCGCTGCCCACACCCGCCTCGCCCAGGTGGTTCAGTGCCGATCGGGTGGCATCGAGCCGACCGCCTCGATCGCCGCGGTCGCCGACTCGTCGCCGATCTCGACCGCCTCCCCCACCGGCCCGGCGTCGACGGTCAGCCCACCGACGCCGACCGACCGCGCCGGGCCGATCGCGGCGAGGTGTCCGGGCCCGCGGTCGGGGTGCGCGGCGTCGACGATCAACCGCAGGTCGGCGCCGTACCGCCGGGAGCCCTGGGCGACGGTGCCGAGCCCGGGCACGAACCGATCCAGCGCGCGGGCCCACAGCGACAGCCCGACGTCCGGGTCCGGGTGCAGGTCGTCGAGGCCGCGACAGAGCATGGCCAGCACGTGGGTGGCCCCGCCGCGCAGCGCCCTGGCCATCGCCAGCGGCTCGGCGACCGACCCGTCGACCCAGTTCCGCCCGTGCCACTCGACCGGCGGCCCGGCCAGCAGCGGGATCGTCGCGCTGGCCCGCAGCACCCGCTTCCAGTCCCGCACGTCGGACATGCCGGTGAGGGTATCCGCGCTCAGGTCGGCGACGTCGGTGGCCACCACGTGCAGCTGCGCGGGGGTGTGCCCGAGGGCGGCCCAGTCCATCGGCTTGGTGGTCTCCATGACGCCGATCAGGTGATCGAGGGCGACCACCGGCCGTCGGGTGCCGAGCCGGCGCATGTTGATGAACACGTCGGTGCAGAGGTCCTCGGTGTAGCAGGCGGCGCAGGCCGCCGCATCCCCGGTGAGGAACGCCGCGGCGCTGAACGAGCCCGACGAGGCGCCGTAGACCTCGTCGAAGGAGGCGGTCAGCCCGGCCCGTTCCAGCGCCCGCAGCATGCCGGCGACGTAGGAACCGCGCATCCCGCCACCGCCGATGACCAACGCCACCCGGTACCGGTCGCGGCGGTCGGCGGCGGTGCCGCCGCCCGCGCGCCGCTCCAGCAGCACCCGCAACACCTCGGCGTCCCCGTGCAGGAACCGAAGTGGAGCAGCCGTGACCACCCGAGGAAGGGTACGGCCCCGGCCGTTCCGGCCGGAGCGATCAGCCCGTAGGGTGCGCCTTCGGCGACGGAGTGAGCTGGTCCGATCACCCGATGGGACGACCGACAGGGAGGGAGCCGGTGGCAATGAACACGGAGCCGCCCCCCGATGGCCACACCGGTGTCGACGACGGCCGTATCGACGGCAGGTCCGGTTTCGGCGATTCCGATGACCTCGACGACCTCGGCGAGGTCGTGCGCTTCGACGTGGTGGCCTACGGCGACAAGGCGGCCGTGCTGCACGTCGTCGGCGAGATCGACACGCTGACCGCACCGCTGCTGCGAGCACAGCTGGAGCACCAGGTCCCGGCGGCTCCGCTGCTGGTCCTCGACCTGACCGAGGTCACCTTCCTCGGCTCGGCCGGGCTCGCGGTGCTCGTCGCGGCCAAGGACGACGCGGAGCTGCGGCAGCACCGGCTGCGCATCGTGCCCGGGTCCCGGATCGTCGTGCGCGCGCTGCAGGCCACCGGGCTGCTGACGATCTTCGACACCGCGGGCAGCGTGCGCGAGGCGCTCGGCGACGGCGGGTAGCCTGCTCCGCGGAGGCGTACAGGCGCCTGGTGGCCCTCGCGGTCTTCAAAACCGACGTGGCCGAGTATCTCGGTCAGGCGGGTTCGATTCCCGTCCGCCTCCGCCATGCCTCGTTTCGACGGTTCGGGCGTGTCCCGCGGGAACCGGAGCCGTCGCCGGTGTCAAGGTGTCGGGATGGGCCAAGGTGTTCGCATGCACGGTGCGGAGATCTGCGAACTCGACCTGACCGCGCTCACCGCGGCCGAGATCGCCGCACGGGTACGGGACGGGCGCAGCTGCGCGGTCGAGGTGGCGCGCGCGCACCTGGCCCGGATCGCCGAGCGGGACCCGGTGATCGGCGCCTTCCAGGCGCACGACGCGCCTCGGGTGCTGGCCGAGGCCGGCGGGGTCGACGGCCGGGCCGACCGCTTCGCGTTGCCGCTGGCCGGCGTGCCGGTGGCGATCAAGGACTGCGTCGACGTCGCCGGCTACCCGACCCGCCGCGGCTCCGCGGCCACCTCGTGCGACCCGGCGCGACGCGACGACGAGCTGGTCAAGCGGCTCCGCGCGGCGGGTGCGGTGATCATCGGCAAGACCCGGATGCCGGAGCTGGGGATCTGGGGTTTCACCCACTCGGCGCTGGGCACCACCCGCAACCCGCTCGACGAGACGCTCGACCCCGGTGGCTCCAGCGGTGGCGCCGCGGCGGCGGTCGCGGCCGGGATGGCCGCGCTGGCCGTTGGCACCGACGGCGGCGGCTCGATCCGGATCCCGGCGGCCTACTGCGGGCTGGTCGGGCTGAAGCCGGGCACGGGGGTGCTGCCACTGCCCGGCGGCGCCGACCAACTCTGGTGCGGGCTCGGCGTCAGCGGTCCGATCGCGCGCACAGCGCAGGACGCCGCGCTGCTGTTCGGCGTGCTCGGCGGCCTCCCGATCGACCTCGACGACCTGCCGGGCCCGCAACGGATCGTGCTGTCGTTGCGCAACCCGTCCCCGATCGGGCGGTTGCGCGCCGATCAGCGGGCGGCCGCGATCGGTGCCGCCGCCCGGTTGCGGGCCGGGCCGGGCGGAGCCGCGGTCACCCTCGCCGACCCGCCGTACCCGCGCGGCCTGGCTCGGCAGTGGATCCGCCGCTGGCAGGCCGGGGTGGCGCAGGAGGTGGCCGCGCTGCCACCGGTGTTGGGCGTGGCCGTCGAGCGGCGCACCGCGACGATCGCTCGCAAGGGTCGCCGGGTGCTGCGCTGGACAGCGCCCGGCCCGGACGCGCCGGCGTCCTGGCGCCGGCGGATGATCGAGTGGCTGGACGACGGCGAGCACGACCTGCTGGTCCTGCCGGCGGTCACCGGCCCGCCGGTGCGGGCCGGTGCGCTGGCCGGGTACGGCTACCTACGCACCCTGGTGGTCTCGGCCGCCCGCACCGGGTACACGCCGGCCTGGAATCTCGCCGGCCTCCCGGCCGTCGTCGCGCCGATGCTGGTCGACGGCCGGTCGGTCGGGGTGCAGCTGGTCGGCCGGCCCGGCGCGGAAGCCGCGCTGCTGGCCGCCGCCGCCCGCCTGCAGCGCCGGGTCGTGCCCGCCGTCGGCGCCGCCGCCCCGCGCTCCTACCTCTGACCACTCACCGGGTCGGGCGGCAGCCACCGCCCGGTGGCGAGGAAACGCTGCAGGGTGGCGGTATAAGGAGCCAGGTCCAGGCCGCGCGCGGCCAGCCAGCTGTCGTCGTCGTAGCTGTGCCGGTAGCGCTCACCACCGTCACAGATCAGCGAGACCACGCTGCCGGAGCGGCCCTCGACGAGCATCCGGGACACCAGCTGGCACACCCCCCACAGGTTCGTGCCGGTGGATCCGCCGGCCCAGGTTCCGGTGCGCTCGCGCAGGAACCGGGACGCCGCGATGCTGGCCGCGTCGGGCACCCGCATCATCACGTCCACCACCCCGGGCACGAAGCTGGGCTCGACCCGGGGCCGCCCGATGCCCTCGATCCGCGACGAGATGCCGGTGGTGTAGTCGGTGGCCCCGGAGACCCACCCGGTCAGGAACGCCGAGTTCTCCGGGTCGACGACGGCGAGCCGGGTGCTGTGTCGCCGGTAGCGCAGGTACCGCCCGATGGTCGCCGAGGTGCCGCCGGTGCCGGCCCCGACCACGATCCACTCCGGGATCGGGTGCGGCTCCAGCGCCATCTGCCCGAAGATCGATTCGGCGATGTTGTTGTTGCCCCGCCAGTCCGTCGCCCGCTCGGCGTGGGTGAACTGGTCGAGGTAGTGCCCGTCGCACTCGTCGGCCAGCCGCTGCGCCTCGGCGTACACCTGTGCGGCATCGTCGATCATGTGGCAGCGGGCGCCGTAGCGCTCGATCAACGCGATCTTCTCCGGGCTGGTGGCCCGCGGCAGCACCGCCACGAACGGCACCCCGATCAGCCGCGCGAAGTACGCCTCGGAGACCGCGGTCGAGCCGGAGCTGGCCTCCACCACCGTGGTGCCCTCCACGATGTGGCCGTTGACCAGCGCGTAGAGGAACAGCGAGCGGGCCAGCCGGTGTTTGAGACTGCCGGTGGGGTGCACCGACTCGTCCTTCAGGTACACCTGCACACCCCAGTCCGCGGGCAGCGGGAACACGTGCAGATGCGTGTCCGCCGAGCGGTTGGCGTCGGCCTCCACCCGTCGGATCGCCTCGTGCACCCACGCCCTTGTCCGCGCGCTGAACCGGTCCACGGGAGCCACTCCGCGAACGCTAGCCGCACGCCGTTCGGAGCCGAAACGCGCTTCTCGGGGCTCCAGAACAGCCGTTCGGCTCCGAAATGCGGATGGGGTGGCGGGGTTAGCGGAGGTGGATGCGGCCGGTGCCGGGGCGGGCGTTGGCGATGACGGCGGCGGGGGGGCCGAGGGCGGCGGCCGCGGCGGCGGCGCGGTCGGGGGTGGCGCCGAAGAGCAGCCCACCGGAGGTCTGCGCGTCGGCCAGCAGCAGCACGTCCAGCTCCGAGCAGCGCCCCGCGTCGAGGCCCGGGGCCACCCAGTCGCGGTTGCGACGGGAGCCGCCCGGGATGGCACCGGCCGCGGCGAGCTCCCGGGTGCCGGGCAGGAACGGCACCGCGCCCGTGTCGATGTCGATGTCGACGCCGGACGCCGCGGCCATCTTGGCCAGGTGCCCGAGCAGCCCGTAACCGGTGATGTCGGTGCAGCCGGTCGCCCCGGCGACGACGGCGGCCCGCGCAGCAGCGGCGTTGCTCGCGGTCATCGAGGCCACCGCCGCGTCGAGCACCGCGGGCCCGGCGGTGCCGGCCTTGATCGCCGTGGTCGCCACCCCGACGCCCAATGCCTTGGTCAGCACCAGCGCGTCGCCGGGGCGCAGGCCGGCGTTGGTCAGGATCCGATCCGGATGCACCTCGCCGATCGCCGCCAGCCCGTACTTGGGCTCCGGATCGTCCACACTGTGCCCGCCGACGATCACGAACCCGCCCTCGGCGGCGATCTCGGCCCCGCCGGCGAGCACCTCGGCGAGCAGCTCGGTGCCCAGCTGCTCGACCGGCCACGCCACCAGGTTCAACGCGAACAGCGGGCGCCCACCCATCGCGTAGACGTCGGACACCGCATTCTGCGCGGCGATCCGGCCCCAGCTGCGCGCGTCGTCCACCACCGGGGTGAAGAAGTCGGTCGTCGCCACCAGCGCCCGGTCGGCGTCGAGCCGCCAGACCGCGGCGTCGTCGCCGGTGTCGGTGCCGACCAGCAGCTCCGGCGCCGAAGGCGTGCCGAGGCCGCGCAGCAGCTCGGCGACCACGGCCGGCCCCAGCTTGCAACCGCAGCCCGCGCCGTGGCTGAACTGGGTCAGGCGGCGCAGCGTCGATGCATCGGTCATCGCCCGAGCCTACGATCGCGCCAGGGCCGGCACCGGCCAGGGAGTGGGGGTCGGCGACGGCGGCCGGCACGCGGTCATGCGCCCGGCGGCATCGGAATCGGTCACCGGCAACAAGTGGGTGCACCCGCTGTCACGACACGGGTGGACGCCGCCGCCGACCGCACCGGAACCTCCGCCCGGCGCCACCCGATTGAGGGCAACTCGTTCGAGGCTCAAGCTACCGTCCGTGACGATCAGCACCCCGAAGAACTCCGCTCCGACGGGCGGTGGTGGACCGACCAACGGAGGACCGTCGTTCGAGGTCGTCCGGCGCGGGTACGACCGCGACCAGGTCGACGCGCAGCTCCGCGAGCTGCGGGACAGCCTCACGAGTGCCGAGTCCGCTCGCCAGGCGGCCGAGCAACGTGCCCAGTCCAGCGAGAACGAGCAGCGCACCAGCCGTGAGAACGGCGCCCCCGCGCAGGAGAGCTTCGGTTTCCGCGCCGAGAAGATCCTCCGGCTGGCCGAGCACGAGGCCGCCGACGTGCGCAGCCGGGCGGCCAGCGAGGCCACGGCACTGGTGGAGAAGGCCCGCGCCGATGCCGAGCGGCACCGCCACGAGGTGGAGCAGTCGCTGATCGCCCGCTCCGCCGAGCTGGACCAGGAGGCGGCGCAGCGCAACGTCGCGCTGCAGGACCGGGAGGCGCAGGCCGCCGCCACCCTGTCGGCCGCGCGCGAGGACGCGACGCGCATCGGCGACGACGCCCGGCACGCCGCCGAGGGGCTGGTCAGCGAGGCGCAGAGCCGGGCCGAGGAGCTGCGACACCGCAGCGAGCAGGAGATCCGGCGCCGCCGCGAGGCCGCCGAGCACGAGCTGCGCCGCATCGGCGGGCTGCACGAGAGCGTGCGCGGCGAGATGGGCCGGCTGCACACGCTGTTGACCTCCGAGCTCATGAACCCGGCCAACGGCCGCCCCAAGGCGGACGCGACCTCCACCCGGAGCTGACGCGACGCGGCACGCACGCGAGACAGCCCCAGGCGACAGAGCACCGACGCGACGCGGTCATCGGCGGCTGCCCCGAAGCCGGCTACCCAGCCACCGGCAGCCCAGCACGGCCGGCAGCCCAGCACGGCCGGCGGCCGGCAGCCCAGCACGACCGGCAGCCCAGCCGGCCCGCGGCCCGGCCCGGCCGGCGGCGCGCAGCACGGCGGGCCCGGCCGTAAGGTGCGAGCGTGACGACCGTGGACCCGCGGCGGCGGATACCGCGTACGGACGCGGTGCTGGCCGCGCCGCAGCTGGTCGAGGCCGCCGACCGGCTGGGCCGCCCGCTGGTCAAGGCTGCGGTGGCCACGGCCCAGGAGCGGGCCCGCCGCGGCGAGGTCCCGATCGAGCACCAGGCCGTCGTGGGTGCGGCGCTGGCCGCGTTGCCGGTCGCCGCGTGCTCCGCGATCCCGGTGATCAACGCGACCGGGGTGCTGCTGCACACCAACCTCGGCCGGGCCCCGCTCTCGGCCGCGGCCCTGGCCGCGCTGGCACAGGTCGCCGGCCCCTGCGACGTCGAGCTCGACCTGGGCACCGGTGGCCGCGGACCGCGCGGCGCCGCGGCCATCGCCGCGCTGCTCGCCGCGGTACCCGGGGCCGCCGCCGCGCACCTGGTGAACAACGGCGCGGCCGCGCTGGCCCTGGTCGCCTGCGCACTGGCCGGCTCCGGCCGGGAGATCGTCATCGCCCGCGGTGAGCTGGTCGAGATCGGCGACGGGTTCCGCATCCCCGAGCTGCTCACCGCGACCGGCGCCCGGCTGCGCGAGGTCGGCACCACCAACCGGGTCAGCCGCGCCGACTACGCCGACGCCGTCGGCGAGCACACCGCGATGATCCTCAAGGTGCACCCGTCGAACTTCGTGATCTCCGGCTTCACCCGGACGGTCGAGGTCGACGAGCTGGCCGGGCTCGGTGTGCCGGTCGTCGCGGACATCGGCTCCGGGCTGCTCGCACCGCACCCGCTGCTGCCCGCCGAACCGGACGCGGCCACCGCGCTGCACCGCGGCGCGACGCTGGTCACCGCGTCCGGGGACAAGCTGCTCGGCGGGCCACAGGCGGGGCTGCTGCTCGGCGCGCCCGGGGCGGGCGCCGAGCTCGTCGCCCGGATCCGCCGGCACCCGCTGGCCAGGGCGATGCGGGTGGACAAGCTCACGCTGGCCGCGTTCGAGGCCACCCTGCGCGGGCCCGCCACCCCGACCGCGCTGGCACTGGACGCCGACCCGGCGATGCTGGCCACCCGCGCCCGGCGGCTGGCCGCGGGGCTGGTCGAACACGGGATCGACGCCGCCGCGGTGCCGTCCGAGGCGACGGTCGGCGGCGGTGGCGCGCCCGGCGTCACGCTGCCCAGCGCGGCTGTCGCGGTGCCCGAGTCGTTCGCCGCGGTGCTGCGCGCGGGCACCCCGGCGGTGCTCGGCCGGATCGAGCGCGGCCGCTGCCTGCTGGACCTGCGCGCGGTGCCCGCCGAGGACGACGAGCAGCTCGTCGCCGCCGTTCGCGCGGTGGCGGCGGGCACGTAGCGGTGCACGTCGTCGCCACCGCCGGACACGTCGACCACGGGAAGTCGACGCTGATCAGGGCGCTGACCGGGATGGAGCCCGACCGGTGGGCCGAGGAGCGGCGCCGGGGCATGACCATCGACCTCGGCTTCGCCTGGACCGAGCTGCCGGCGCGACCCGACCCCCAGGGCCGAGCGCGGGGCCCGCAGACGATCGCGTTCGTCGACGTCCCCGGCCACGAGCGCTTCGTGACGACCATGCTCGCCGGGGTCGGACCGGTGCCCGCGGTGCTGCTGGTGGTCGCGGCCGACGAGGGCTGGATGCCGCAGTCGAGCGAACACCTCGACGCCTGCACGGCACTCGGCGTCAGCGACGGGCTGCTCGTGATCACCCGCTGCGACCTGATGGAGCCCGGGCCCGCCCTGATGGAGGCCCGCGAGCGGCTGGCCGGCACGCCGCTGGCCGGGATCCCCGCGGTCGGGGTCTCGGCGGTCACCGGCGCCGGCCTCGCCGAGCTGCGCAGCGCGCTCGATGGGCTGATCGGGCGGCTGCCCGCGCCCGATGCGGGCGCCGACGTGCGGTTCTGGGTGGACCGGGCCTTCACCATCCGCGGCGCCGGCACCATCGTCACCGGCACCCTGGGCGCGGGTGAGATCCGGCAGGACGACGAGCTGGAGCTGATCACCGCGGGCGGCGCGCGGCCGGTCAGGGTGCGCGGCCTGCAGACCCTGGGCGCCGCGGCGACGGCGGTGACCGGTGTGGCCCGGATCGCGCTCAACCTGCGCGGGGTGCCCCGCGACGCCGTCGCCCGCGGCGACGTGCTGGTCACCCCGACCGCCTGGTTGGGCGCCGACCTGGTGGACGTCCGGTTGCATGCGGTCCGCCGCACCGGCCCGGCCGGCCACGATCCGGCCGACGAGTATCGAGCCGACGGGGATCCCGCGGACGGGTGTCCAGCCGACGGGGATGCCGTCGGCGAGTGTCCAGCCGGCGCGGATCACGACCGCGAGTACCCGGTCGGCCCAGTGGCCGGCGGTGTCGATCCGCGCAGCCTGCCGGGGCAGCTGATCGCGCACCTCGGCGCGGCCGCGGTCCCGGTCCGGATCCGGCCGCTCGGGCCGGACACCGCCCGGCTGCGGTGGGCGCGGCCGCTGCCGCTGCGCATCGGAGACCGCGCCGTGCTGCGCGACCCCGGCCGCCGCGAGGTCGCCGCCGGCCTGACGGTGCTCGACGTGCGGCCGCCCCCGCTGCGCCGCCGCGGCGCGGCCGCCCGACGCGCGGTCGAGCTGATCACGGTGACGGGCCGTCCGAGCGCCGCGGGCGAGCTGCGCAGGCGCGGGTTCGCGCGGCGCACCGACCTGATCGCGATGGGCGTGCCCGCGGCCGACGTCGACGGCTGCGCCCGGGCCGGCGCCCCGAGCGCCGCGGGTTGGATCGTCGATCCGGAGCGCGCGGCGGTGCTGGCCGTCGAGCTGGCCGCCGCCGTCGCCGCGCACGACGCCGCGGATCCGCTCGATCCCGGGCTGCCCGTCGAGGCCGCCCGCCGTGCCGTCGGGTTGCCCGAGCCGCGACTGATCGACGCCGTGCTCGCCGCCGCGGCGCGCGGCGTGGCGACGGCGGTACCCGGCGCCGCAGCGGACACCGCACTGGTGCTGCGCGACGGGCGGGTGTGCCGCGTCGCCGCCGGCGGGCTCCCGCGGCCGGTCCGGGCCGCGCTGGAGCGGCTGCGCCTCGACCTGCAGCGGGCACCCTTCGTCGCCCCGGGCGCCGCCCGGCTGGCCGAGCTCGGGCTGGGCCCGCGCGAGCTGGCCTCGCTGGTCAAGGCCGGGGAGCTGATCCGCGTCGGCGACGGCGTGCTGCTGCTTCCGGGGGCCGACCAGCGGGCGTTGACCGTGCTGGCCGGCCTCGGCCCGACGTTCACCCTCAGCGCCGCCCGGCAGGCGCTGGGGACCAGCAGGCGGGTGGCCGTCCCGTTGCTCGAGCTGCTCCATCGCCGGGGTCTCACCGAGCGCACCGGCGACGGTGGTCACCGGCTCGCCTGAGCGATCCGGGTGAGCTGCCGAGGAGCGCTACGCCGTTCGGATCGCGACCTCCGCCCGGAGTGGCAGCCCGGACGGCTTGGCCCTACCGTGAGCCGCAATGTCCGAGACACGCGAGAACCTCCCGGCCGGGACCCCGGTGGTACCGGTGGCTTCGCTGGAGGACGGCGACGACCAGATCAGGCTGCGGCTGCTCCGGCCGGCGGCCGGGCAGGTCGTGCTGGAGGTCGGCGGCGAGGTCGACATGCTCACCTCCCCGCAGTTCCGGGTGGCCGCGCTGCAGCAGCTCGAGGCGGGCGCGGCCGTCGAGTTGGTGGTGCTCGCCCTCGACGACGTGACCTTCCTGGGGACCAGCGGCCTGGCCGTGCTGATCGAGGTGCGCGAAGCCGCGCATGCGGCCGGCGTGGAGCTGCGGCTGGCGTGCACGGCACGTCGGGTGTTGCGTCCGTTGGCCATCGCCGGGCTGGTGCCGCTGTTCGACATCCACCCGACCATCGACGAGGCGCTCGTCGCGACCTGAAACCCCCGTCATGTGATGAGCATCACATGAACCCGTGATCGACGGCGCTGCACGGCGACGACGTGCAGCGTTACCGGCCTGAGCTGGTCCGATGGCCGTCTCGCCGGGCCGACTCCGGCCGGCCCCCCGGCCACGGCGACCGCGTCGTGCTCCGGTCCTGCGCCGGACGAGCGTTTGGCGTCGCAACCAGTAGGGAATCAGCACCTCGATCGCCCGGCTCGCCCGGGCCGCACGGATACGAGGTGACGATGAGCGACGTGTCCCGGCTTCCCGGCCCCATGGATCACGCCTGGCAGTGGCAGCGTCTCGGCTCCTGTCGAGGCATGGACAGCGCGGTGTTCTTCCACCCCGACGGCGAACGCAACCCGTCGCGTGCCCGCCGTACGGCGCAGGCCAAGGAGGTCTGCCATCGTTGCCCGGTGATGGATCAGTGCCGGGAGTTCGCGCTGGCGACCCGGGAGCCGTTCGGCGTCTGGGGCGGCCTGGCCGAAGCCGAGCGCCGGGTCATTCTCGAGCGCATGGGCGTGGCGCTGGCCAGCTGAGCGAGGTCACGTCCGGCAGCCGCAGCCACCTCGAGCTCGGCTGCCGCTTCGGGCTCAGCAGCCGGCCAGGCCTCGTTGCTCCGGGACCACCGCGAGCTCCATGCAGCGGTAGCGCAGCAGCGGGAGCCCGTAGACCTGGGCGATCCGTTGCGCCGCGAGGACCATTGCGGACCGTCCTGCATCACCGGGAGCCGACACCGGAGCCAGGCAGTAGACCCCGGGCTCCGGGTCGAAGCCGACCAGCTCGCTCAGCGCCGCCACCAGATCCGGCTCCGCACCCGGGCTCAGCGGGGGCCGCAGGGCGAGATGATGGACGTGCAGGTCAGGCAGGCCGAGCCGGGCCACCTCGGCCGCGATTTCCGCCCGCCGCGCGTCCTCGTCGTACTCGTCCACATCGTCATCATCCACATCGGCCAACTGGTGCGCGGCCGCACGGGAGTCCACACCGGACCCCACCGTGGCGAGCACGCCGAGCGAGCCGGGGGCGACCACTGCCTCGTCCGCCACGGCCACCAGCAGGTCGACGTGGGCGACCCCGCGCAGGCTGCGCAGCAGGTCCGACTCCGGACGCAGCAGCTCCATGGCGCTGCCGGTGATCGCCACCATCCGGCGGCAGTGCGCCAGGACCTCGTGCTGGCCCTCGCCCGCCACCGTGATCGGTGCGGAGGTGCACACCTCCGGAACCGCGATCATGTCCCGCTGTCTCCCTCGCCGTGCCGCCGGCCCGGGTACAGAACGCCCCCGCCGAACCGATTCCTTGAGGAAAGTGAACCCGGAGCCGGCCCGGAGATCCACCGGATAGGACTCCGAACGGTAAGCGGACGGTACTGGTACGTGAGCGGACGGCGAGTGCCTCTGAACCCGCCGCTCATGGCGCCGCCGACCGGTCGCCGTGCCGCCGGGCGTGACCGCAGGGAGGGCAACGGTGCAGCTCAGGGTCGTCACCGCCGCCCGAGCCGAGCGCTCCCGGCGGCCGTGCCGATGGCCTTCCTCGCCGCGCTCACCTCGCGTGCCCCTCCCGCACCTCGAACCACCCTTCGTCCGCGCGCGCCGGCCACCCACCCGGCGGTTCGGCCGCCGACCCGCGCCGGTAGCGTTGTCACTGCGGTTGAGAGGCCAGCCGCCAGCGCCGGAGCGTGCCCGAAGGACGGATCCGGCCCGGCGCCCAGCGTCCGATCCGGCCGGAGGTGGACACTCGTGCTCGATCCCACGACCTCTCAAACGCCGACCAGTGGCGGCCAAGTATGGGACGTCGATCTCGACGTGCGCATCGACCGGCCCGCCGCCGACCGGGCCGTGCTGAGCGTGCGTGGCGAGATCGACTCGCTGACCACACCGCAGCTCGAGCCGGCGCTCACCGCCCTGCTGGACGGGCCGGAGCGGCGGCTCGTGGTCGACCTCAGCGAGGTCTCGTTCCTGGCCTCCAGTGGGCTGGCCGCACTGATCCGCGCCGCCCAGCGGGCGGAGGAGCGCGGCGTCCGGCTGCGGCTGGTGGTGGCCAACCGAGCGGTCCGACGGCCGTTGGAGGTCACCGGATCGGACCAGCTGTTCGACCTGTTCGACGACCTGCCCGGCAGCCTCGACGCAGCCGGTGACGGCTCCGTTTGATCCGGCAACCGCCGGGGAGCAAGATTGGGCACCTCAACCGCCGTGCCCGATTCCGCCGATGCGGCGTGCGGCGTACCGGAAGGAGTCTGGCCGAGTGCCCGACCTGGACCCCCCACGATCGTCGTGACGCTGAACGGGGAGCACACCATCGAGATCAGGACGTCGGCCAGCGCCGCCCTGATCCCGACCATCCGCGCGGTCGCGTCCGACCTGGCCGCGCGCGCGGACTTCGACCTCGACGCCATCGCCGATCTGCGGATGGCGGTGGACGAGGCCTGCGCGACGCTGGTGGACGTCGCCGCGCCCGCCGCCACGCTGCGCTGCGTGTTCCTGGTGCACCACGAGCGGATCGAGGTGCACGCCGAGGTCCAGGCCGATCGCTTCGAGACCACGATCTCCACCGAGACGTTCGGCTGGCGGGTACTGCAGACGCTGGCCGACAAGGTCTCCGTGCAGCACACCCCCGATCCGTCGGGCAACGGCTCGACGGTCGGCATCCGGCTGGCCAAACACGCCGGCGACCCGGCCCCGTGAGCGGTGCTGATCCCGAGTACGGCCACCTCGTCCCGCTGCTCGAGCGGTACGCCGCGCTCGATCCCGACGACCCGGTCCGCGACGAACTGCGCGATCAGCTCGTCCGTGGCTACCTACCGGTGGCCCAGCACATCGCGCGGCGGTTCTCCAACCGCGGCGAGCCGCTCGACGATCTCGTTCAGGTCGCCACCGTCGGGCTGATCAACGCGATCAACCGGTTCGCGCCGGAGCGCGGCAGCGACTTCTTCTCCTTCGCGGTGCCGACGATCAGCGGCGAGGTGCGCCGGCACTTCCGCGACCTCGGCTGGTCGATGCGGGTGCCGCGGCGGCTCAAGGACATGCACGTCTCGATCAACGGCGTGGTCTCCGAGCTGGCCCAGAACCTCGGCCGGGCGCCCAAGCCCACCGAGATCGCCGACCGGCTCGGGGTGCCGGTCTCCGAGGTGCTCGAGGGACTGGAGGCCTCCGAGGCGTACCGCAGCTCCTCGCTGGACGAGATGCTGTCCTCCGAGCAGGGCAGCGCCACCGTCGGTGAGCTGGTCGGGGAGGCCGACGCCGAGCTGGCCCGGATCGACTTCCAGCAGTCGCTGCGCCCGCTGCTGGCCGAGCTGGCCGAGCGCGAGCGCACGATCGTGCTGCTGAGGTTCTTCGGCAACATGACCCAGACCCAGATCGCCGAGCACGTCGGGATCTCGCAGATGCACGTCTCGCGACTGCTGGCCCAGACCCTCGATCGACTTCGTTCCCGGCTGGATCCCGAAACGCGGGCCGGCTGAGGGCGACGGCGGGCGATGACGGGGCAGCCGGAGCACGTGCTGGTGATCGGGGCCGGGCTCGGCGGTGTGCGCACCACCGAGCAGCTGCGCGCCGCCGGCTTCCAGGGCCGGCTCAGCCTGGTCGGATCCGAGCCGCACGTGCCCTACGACCGCCCGCCGCTGTCCAAGCAGATCCTCGCCGGGGCCTGGGAGCCCGAGCGCGCCGTGCTGCGCACGATGGAGCAGCTCGACGATCTCGGGGTCCGCGCGCATCTCGGGCTGGCCGCGGTCGCCCTGCGCGCGGGCGAGGTCGAGCTGTCGGACGGCTCCACCCTGCACGGGGACGCGGTGGTGATCGCCACCGGGTTGGTCGCGCGCACGCTGCCCGATCAGCCGGCGCACGTGCACACCCTGCGCACCCGGGAGGACGCGCTGGCGCTGCGCGCGGCCCTTGATCGCCATGCCCAGGACCGCGGCTCACGGCTGTTGATCGTCGGCGCCGGCTTCATCGGGGCCGAGGTGGCCACCGCGGCCCGCGACCGCGGGATCGCGGTGACCGTGCTGGAGGCGATGCCGACGCCGGTCACGGCGGCGCTGGGCTCCACGGTCGGCGCGCTGGTGGGGCGGCTGTTCGTCGAGGCCGGGGTGGACCTGCGCACCGGGGTGCGCATCGCCGGATTCGTCGAGGCCGGGGATCGGGTCGCGGTCGAGCTGGCCGACGGCACCCGGGTCGAGGCCGACACCGCGGTCGTCGGCATCGGTGGCACCCCCCGGCTGCAGTGGCTGCAGGGCACCCCGGCCCCGACCTTCGACCTCACCGCCGGGCTGCGCTGCGACGCGACCGGCCGGGTGCACGGCTGGCCGGCGGTGTGGGCCGTCGGCGACGTGGCCATCTGGGACGATCCGCGGCTCGGCGATCCGCACCGCGACGAGCACTGGACCAGCGCGGGCGATCAGGCCGCGATCGTGGCCCGCGACATCCTGGGCGCCGCCCCGCCGCCGCCGACGGTGCCCTACTTCTGGTCCGACCAGTTCGGGCTCAAGATCCAGCTGTTCGGACGGGTGGGGCCCGCGGACCGGGTGCAGGTGCTGCACGGCGACGGGCTCGACGGCGGCCCGGTACGCGGCACCGTGGCGGCCTACCTGGACCAGGGCCGCACGACGGCCGTCGTCGGGTTCGGGGCGGCACGGCTGCTCGCGCGCTACCGGGCGCTGGTCGCCGCCGGCGCGCCGCGCGCGGAGCTGCTGGCGCACGCCGGCGGGCCCTGACCCGGCGCCCCGGCCCGAGTCGGCCCGCTCAGATCAGCGCACGCATGTCCGTGCGCGGGCCAGCGGACGCGGGTCAGCCGACGCGGGTCAGCGGAACAGCTTGCGCAGCACGGCGAAGGCGACCAGCGCGCCCACCGCCATCAGCCCGTAGCGGATGCGCGGGTCCGCCAGCCGGGCCTGCACGCTCTGCTTGCCGGTGTCGGCCAGCCGCCGCGGGCTGGCTCGTTCGCTCAGCACGTCCAGGTTCTCGGCGAGCGCAGCCCTGGCCTTCTCGATCTCGCGCTCAATGGTCTCCGGGTCGCGCGCCACGGTAGCTCCCCTGCTGTTGCGGGCCCTGCTGTCCCGGGCCGAGGTCGACGGTCACGGGCGGTCCGACTCCACCGCCCGACGGTGCGCTGCCACCGTAGATCACCCCTCCCGGGTGCGTCCCGCTGGCCGCACCGCGCCGGTTCGCGCCGTGTCGGACATCCTCCCGTGCCAGTATCGACGCATGACCTCTCGCCTCGCCCCCGGTGATCCCGCACCGGACTTCACCCTGCCCGACGCCGACGGCAAGCCGGTGTCGCTGTCGGAGTTCCGCGGCCGCCGCGTGATCGTCTACTTCTACCCGGCCGCCGGTACTCCCGGTTGCACCAAGGAGGCCTGCGACTTCCGGGACAACCTGACCGAGCTCAACGACGCGGGCTTCGACGTGCTCGGCATCTCCCCGGATCCGCAGGCCAAGCTGGCGAAGTTCCGCGACGCCGAGGGCCTGACGTTCCCGCTGCTCGGCGACGAGGACCGCGCCGTGCTGACCGCATGGGGCGCCTACGGGGAGAAGCAGCTCTACGGCAAGACCGTCACCGGGGTGATCCGCTCGACGTTCGTGATCGACCCGGACGGGAAGATCGAGGAGGCCCTCTACAACGTCCGCGCCACCGGGCACGTGGCCAAGCTCCGCCGCGACATCAAGGCCTGACCGCCTCGCTGAATCTAGAACGCTTGTTCGATACACTGGGCCGCGCGCCGCGCCCCCGACGCTGGACCGACGAGCAACTGGCCGCTGCGGTTGCCGCCAGCCGAAACCTGACCGAGGCGCATCTTCGGCTCGGACTCAAGCCGGGCAAGTACGACACGATCCGAGCCCACATCCGCCGGCTCGGGCTCAACGCCGAGCACCTGCCCCGTGCCTGCATGGGTTCGCCGAGGACGTCACGGCGGTACAGGGACGAGGACTTGATCGAGGCGGTTCGAATCGAGACGACAGTGCACGGCGTGCTCCGCCGACTGGGTTACCAGCCGAGCGGCGGCATGTTTCGTTCCGTGACGGCACACATCCGGCGCCTGGAACTCGATACCAGTCACTTTCGAGGCCATGCCTGGGCACGAGGCTTGCGGCGCCCGTCGACGAGAACCATCCCCCTTGAGGAGGTACTCGTGCAGGGATCGCAGGCGAAGTCCGGCTACGTTCGACGACGCATCATCGCCGCTGGGCTGAGGCCCGCTCACTGCGAGGAGTGTGGCTTGAAGGAATGGCGAGGCAAGCCACTACCGCTCACGCTGGACCACATCAACGGCGACCACACTGACAACCGCCCCGAGAACCTGCGTATCTTGTGTCCGAACTGCCACGCGCTGACGGAGACCTGGTGCGGGCGGAACCGCCGGCGTAGCCCAACGCAGAGGCACTTGGTTTAGGTCCAAGCCAGTGCGGGTTCGAATCCCGCCGCCGGCACCATGCGCTACCCGTCGGCCCCGGCAGCCGGGGGCTCCGCGGCGGGGGGCGGCACCGGACGGCGGGCGGCCAGCACGGAGCCGGTGACGCCGAGCACCCCGCAGACCACCGACACCGCGAGCATCGCCGGGTGCGGGTTACCGCCGACCGCGGCGTCGCCGAGGATCACCACCGCCACGGTGCCCGGCAGCACCCCGAGCACGGTGCCGATCACGAACGGCGCGAACCGCACCCCGGACAGCCCCGAGGCGTAGTTGAGCACCGAGAACGGCACCGCCGGGATCATGCGCAACGAGGCCATCGCCAGCAGGCCGCTGCGGTCCAACCGCGACCGCACCCAGACCACCCGCGGTCGATGGGCGAACCGCTCGACGAACCGGCCGCCGACCAGCCGGGCCAGCCAGAACGCCGACGCCGCGGCCAATGCCGTGCCGGTCACGGTGAGCAGCAGGCCGGTGATCGAGCCGAACAGCACCCCCGCGGCCACGGTGAAGAAGGTGCGCGGGATCGGCACGACGGTGATCGTGGCCTGCAGCAGCACGAACAGCAGCGGCGCCCACCAGCCCGCGGACCGCACGGTGTGGCGCAGGTCGGGCAGGCCGGCGTCGCGCAGCAGCCACAGCGCCACCGCGAGCGCGGCG
The DNA here is from genome assembly GCA_963730945.1 of uncultured Actinomycetota bacterium. Classification (GTDB taxonomy): domain Bacteria; phylum Actinomycetota; class Actinomycetes; order Mycobacteriales; family Pseudonocardiaceae; genus Pseudonocardia. The sequence goes on along the minus strand of CAVSTV010000014.1, from coordinate 342,572 downwards.
AAAGCCGCCAGCCCGCCCAGCACCCACCGACCCCACGTCACCGGGTCCACGGTACCGGCGGACCCGGGCGGTCCCTGAGCCGCGCTCAGCTCAGCTCGTGCAGGTGCGGCAGCAGCGCCCGCATGGCCCGGCCGCGGTGGCTGGCGGCGTCCTTCTCCGCCGCGCTCAGCTGCGCCGCGGTGCGCTGCTCCCCGTCCGGAACGAAGATCGGGTCGTAGCCGAAGCCACCGGTGCCCCGCGGCGCCGCCGCGATCCGGCCCGACCACTCGCCGTGCACCACCGTCTCCGGCCCACCCGGGACCACCAGCGCCGCCGCGCAGACGAAGGCCGCGCCGCGCCGGTCGTCGGGAACGTCGGTGAGCTGGGCCAGCAGCAACTCCAGGTTCGCGGTGTCGTCGCCGTGCAGCCCGGCCCAGCGCGCCGAGAGCACGCCCGGCATGCCGTTGAGGGCCTCGACGGCGAGCCCGGAGTCGTCGGCGACCGCGGGCAGCCCGGTGGCCACGGCCGCGTCACGCGCCTTGGCCAGCGCGTTCTCCGCGAACGTGGCGCCGGTCTCCGGGGCCTCCGGGAACGGGGTCGCGTCGGCCAGCCCGATCACCGCCAACCCCTCGACGGCGGCCAGCATGCGCTGCAGCTCGGCCAGCTTGCCCGGGTTGCGCGAGGCCAGCAGCACCTTCATCGCCGCGCGCTCATGCCGGCAGCCGCCCCGGGTAGGGCTGGGCCAGCGCTTCGGCCTGCAGCGCGAGCAGCGTGCCGATGCCGGCCAGCGCCGAGTCGAGCATCGTGTCCAGCTCGGCCCGGGTGAAGGTGGCGCCCTCGCCCGTGCTCTGCACCTCGATCAGCCGACCGGTGTCGGTGCCGACCACGTTGGCGTCGACCTCGGCCCGGGAGTCCTCCTCGTACGGCAGGTCGAGCCGCACACCGCCGTCCACCACCCCGACGCTGACCGCGGCCACCGCGCTGGTCAGCGCGTTCTCCGCGGCCAGCTGCCGGCGCGCGCCCAGCCAGGTGACCGCGTCGGCCAGCGCCACGTAGGCGCCGGTGATCGCCGCGGTGCGGGTGCCGCCGTCGGCCTGCAGCACGTCGCAGTCCAGCGCGATGGTGTTCTCGCCGAGCGCCCGCAGGTCGATGCAGGCCCGCAGCGAGCGGCCGATCAACCGGCTGATCTCGTGCGTGCGGCCGCCCACCCGGCCCTTCACCGACTCCCGGTCGCTGCGGGTGTTGGTGGCCGAGGGCAGCATCGCGTACTCGGCGGTCAGCCAGCCCAGCCCGGAGCCCTTGCGCCAGCGCGGCACCCCCTCGGTCACGCTCGCGGCACACAGCACCCGGGTGTCGCCGAACTCCACGAGCACCGAACCCGCCGGGTGCTTCTGGAAGCCACGGGTGATCGTCACCGGGCGCAGCTCGTCGTCGGACCGTCCATCAGCTCGCGTCACCCGCCCAGCTTAAGGACGCCGATCGCGACGGCTCCGGGCCGGGGCTTGGGTCAGATCTCGTACGAGGAATCCGGCGCGACCAGCTCGGCCGGCCCGTCGAACACCTCGGCCGCCTCGGCCAGCAGCTTCTCGCCGTCGAACCAGACCGGAACGTGGGTGAGCAACAACCGGCCGACCCCGGCCGCGGCAGCGTGCTCGCCCGCCTGCCGCCCGGACAGGTGCACGCCGGGCGGCGGCCCGGCATCGGAGCCCGCACCCCAGACGCCGGTGTGCGGCCAGGTCGCCTCGCACAGCAGCACGTCGGCGCCCGCGGCCAGCTCGACCAGGCCGGTGCAGGGCCCGGTGTCACCCGAGTAGACGAGGCTGCGCCCGCCGTGCTCGACGCGCAGCGCGTAGGCCTCGCAGGGGTGATCGACCGCGCGGGCCCGCAGCGCCACCCCGGCCACCTCGGCCCGCGCGCCGTCCGACAGCGGGTGGAAGGCGAACGCATCGGTGAGGTCGGTGCCCGCCAGCTCCGCCGTCGACGGGGCGTAGGCGGCGGCGAAGCGGGTCGGTGCCTCGGCCGGCGCGAACACCGGCAGCGGCCGGGTCGTCGGTTCGAACGGCGGCCGCGGGTCGTAGCGCCGGTGCACCACCAGCGAACTGAAGTCGGCGCAGTGATCGGGGTGCAGGTGCGAGAACAGCGCCGCGTCCAGCTGCCACGGATCCAGATGTCGTTGCAGCGCACCGAAGGTGCCGTTGCCCAGGTCCAGGGTGAGACGGGTGGCGCCGGCCGCGAGCAGGTAACCGGACGCCGGCGAGTGCGGGCCCGGTCCGCTGCCCGAGCACCCGAGGACCGTCAGCAACATGGCGCGCACGTTAGGCCGTGTCTCGTGGATCTTCAATCGCGGTCTTCACGCCCAGATGGCCCCAGGCTGCGTTGTCGGAAGGCCGAAATACCCCGGTATTCCGGCCTTCCTCCGCCTGGCCAGGAGCCATCTGGATCACGAAGCCCATCGATCAAGATCCACGAGACACGGCCTGACGCGGACGCGTGTGCCGCAGCCACCAGAGTCCCACGAGTGGGAGCACCAGCGGGACGAAGCCGTAGCCGCGACCGAACACCGACCAGACCGTGTCGTCCGGGAAGTCGGCGGTGTCGGCCACGGTGAGGGTGCCTACGGTGAGCACCCCGATCAGCTCGAAGCCGACCGTCGCCCAGGCCACCCGGCGGGCGGTCGGACCGTGCCCGGCCAGCGCGATCGTGGCCGCGATGTACACCAGGCCGGCCAGCGCCGAGAGCAGGTAGGCCAGCGGCGCCTCGCCGAACCTGGTGGCGATCTGCACCCCGGCGCGGGCCGTCGCCGACAGCGCGAAGATCCCGTAGACGGCGATCAGCACCCGCCCGCCCCCGGACGAGGTGGCCCGGGCGGGCGCGTCCGACTCCGGTCCGTCGCTCGGGTCAGCCGGCACCGGCCGCCCACAGCCCCTGCATGCGCACGACGGCCACCGCGGTGCCGATCGCGGCGACCGCGACCACCGCGCCACCCCACCGGGTCCGCTCGGCCGTCGCCCACTGGTAGGCCACCGGCAGCACGCAGACCGAGACCCCGAGGTAGATCAGGAACGTGCTGGTCTCCGGCAGCTGCACACCGCCGAACACCCGGGCCGCGGCGATCACCGCCTGCACCAGCAGCAGCCCGGACACGGCGAGCACGGCGATCTTCAGCTCCTGCCCCGGCGGGCGGTCGGCCACGGTGAGCCCGATCCCGAGCAGCGCCAGCGCGCCGGTCGCGACGAGCACGACCAGCGCCAGCACGTCGATCACGGCCCGGACGCTACCGGAGCGTCGGAGCCGGTCCTGGCCGGCTCCTGGCGCAGCGCTATCAGCAGCATGGCCAGCGAGCCCAACCCGATCGCCGCGGCGACGAGGGGCAGCGCCAGCACACCCAGCCAGGCGATCACCAGGCCGCCGATCACGCCGGACAGCCCCGCGCCGAGGTAGATCGCCGAGGCGTTCAGCGAGAGCAGCAGCCCGCTGTTCGCCGGGCCCAGCTCGATGAGCCGGCTCTGGATCGGGGCGTTGCCGGTCCAGCCGACCGCGCCCAGCGCGAACAGCGCCACGCCGGCGCCGGGCGCCGTGGTCGCGGTGATCGGCAGGGTGGCCAGCATCAGCACGAAGAGCGGGATCACCACCAGCAGCGGTCGGCGGCTGCCGTACCGGTCGGTCAGCCGCCCGCCAAGGGAGTTGCCGAGCAGGCAGCCCATCCCGTAGCCGACCAGCAGAACGCCGAGCAGGCCGCCGGTCACCCCGGCCGAGGCGGCCAGCAGCGGCGCGATGTAGGTGTAGACGCACATCACCGAGAGCAGCGCGAGCACCGCTACCGCGAGCACGGTCAGCACCCGCCGGTCCGCGGCCACCGCCAGCCGCGCGCGCAGCCCGACCGGCGGCGGCGGTGGTACCCGCGGCAGCAGCGTCCGCACGCCGAGCGCGGCCAGCAGGCAGAACGCGGCGACCAGCGCGAAAACGCCGCGGAAGCCGAGCGGTCCTTCGAGGAAGCTGCCGGCGGGCACGCCGACGACCAGGGCCAGGGTCAGCCCGCTGAACACCGCGGCGACGGCTCGCCCGCGCCGCTGCGGCGGGCTGAGCTGGGTGGCGACCAGGGTGGCCGCCGGGGTGAACGCCGCGGCACCGAGCGCGCTGAGGATCCGGGCCGCCACCAACAGCGGGTAGCTGGGGGCGACCGCGGCCAGGACGTTGCCGGCGGCGGCCACCAGCAGCGCGGTGACCAGCAGCGTCCGCCGCTCCCATCGTCCGGCGAACACCGCGAGCAGCGGCGCGCCGATCGCGTAGGCCAACGCGAACGCGGTGGTCAGCTGTCCGGCGGCGGTCAAAGTCACGCCCAGCCCGGCGGCGACGGCCGGGAGCATGCCGGACACGACGTAGGCGCTGGTGCCGACGGCGAACCCGCCGACGGCCAGCAGGTGGATCCGACCCGGCATCAGTTCGGTCACGCCCCGACCCCCGCGGCCTACGGTCGAGCCGCGGACGCAGCGGCCTCCAGGGCCGCCACCGCGCCGATCTCGGGGCCGAGGAAGCGGCGACCGAGGCGGCGGAACGGCTCCGGGTCACCGGTGGCCAGGAACCGGTGCGGGCCGGGCGGCGGACCACCGGGGTCGCGCGCGAGATCCTCGGTCATCAGCACCCGGACCAGGTCCTTCGCCGTCTCGTCGGCGCTGGAGACGAGCGTGACGTCCGGCCCGAGCACGATCTGCAGCACGCCGGTGAGCAGCGGATAGTGCGTGCAGCCCAGCACCACGGTGTCCACCCGGGCCCGCTGCAGCGGCTCCAGGTAACCCTGCGCCAGCCCGAGCACCTGGCGCCCGCTGGTCATCCCGCGCTCCACGAAGTCGACGAACCGCGGGCAGGCCACCGCGGTGACCTCGACGTCGCGGGCCGCGGCGAACGCGTCGACGTAGGCGCCGGAGGCGATGGTGGCGCGGGTGCCGATGACCCCGATCCGCCCGTTGCGGGTGGCCGCCGCCGCCCGGCGCACGGCGGGCAGCACGACCTCGACCACCGGCACCGGATAGCGCTCGCGGGCGTCGGCCAGGCACGCGGCGGAGGCGGTGTTGCACGCGATGACCAGGGCCTTCACTCCCCGCTCGACCAGTGCGTCACCGACTCTGAGGGCGTGTCGGCGGATGTCGGCGATGGCCAGCGGACCGTAGGGGCCGTGCGCGGTGTCGCCGACGTAGACGATCTGCTCGGCCGGCAGCTGGTCGATGACCGCGCGGGCGACGGTGAGGCCGCCGACGCCGGAGTCGAAGATCCCGATGGGGGCGTCGAGGCCCAGGGCCGGTGCGGTCACGCCGGCGGCCAGTCGATCTCCCCGTGCAGCGTGGCCTCGTCCAGGTCGAGCAGCACGCTGGCGCCGGTGCGCTCGAAGCCGGCCGCGCCGCGGGTGTGCCACTCCACCGTGCGGGTCTGCGGATCGGCGATCAGCACCTCGTCGACGCCGCGGGCGAAGTAGAACCCGAACCTGGCGTAGGACTCGTCTCCTGGCGAGATCACCTCGACCACGATCGCCGCGGTGGGCAGGTACACGGCATGCTCGCGGCCGCGGATGAAGGTCAGGTCCGGCACCCTGAAGTCGTGCTTCGACGTACCGATGTTGACCTCGCCGACCGGCCGCAGACCGGCGTGGCGGGCGCGTGGGTTGAGCCGGTCGCTGAGCTGCATGCTCACGTCCCCGTGGCGGGAGTTGACCATCGGCGCCACGTGGTACTCGCCCTCCCACACCTCGTCGTGGCCGGCCTGGCCCAGCGCGCGGCGACGCTCCAGCCACTCCGTCAGCACGTCGGGTGGCTCGCCGCAGACGACGGTACGGGTCATGACCGACAGTTTACGGCGCGATCCCGACCCGTCGGCGCGGGCGACGATCCAGGCCGGAATCGACCATGCCGATCGGCGCGTCGAGGCTCACCCGTTCAGGGTGGGCCGCGGGAGCGGACCGGGGGTCACCGGACGGTCGGCCCGCCCGACCAGCCGGGCGGTCAGCAACCCGGCCAGCGCCCCGAACAGGTGCCCCTGCCAGGAGATGCCGGCGGCGCCGGGCAGCACTCCCCAGAGCACTCCACCCCAGATCAGGAACAACCCGACGGCCAGCGCGAGCTGCGCGGCGCTCCGCGCGTAGAAGCCGCGGGCCAGCAGGAACACGAACCAGCCGAAGATCACTCCGGAGGCGCCGACGGTGATCGCGTCGGCCGGCCCCAACAGCCACACCCCGAGCCCGCCGAGCAGCCAGATCGTCGCGGTGACCAGGAGGAACTGCCGGACGCCGCCGGCCATGGCCAGGAAGCCGAACACCAGCAGCGGCACCGTGTTGGCGATCAGGTGCGCCCAGCCGTCGTGCAGCAGCGGGGCGAACACCACCCCGTCAAGGCCGTCCAGCCGGCGCGACTCGATACCGCCGTACTGGTCCAGCGCGCCACCGCTGACCATGTCGACGGCCTCGATGACGTACAGGAACCCGGTGCAGACCAACATGGCCAGGGCCGCGCGCAGCGGCGCGGCCGGCAGGATCCGGGTACGCGGGGCAACCATGCCATCAGTTGTACCCGGCGGAACGTGGGAGCGCCGTCAGCTGACCTGGTCCAGGAGAGCCCGGTTCAGGCGGATCAGGCCCAGAGGTGGCCCTCGATGCCGGCGGCGGCCTCGTCGAGGCTGCCCGAGTAGGCGCCGGTGGACAGGTACTTCCAGCCGCCGTCGCACACGATGAGCACGATGTCGGCGGTCTCCCCCGCGCCCGCGGCCTTCTCCGCCACGGCCAGCGCGGCGTGCAGGATGCCGCCGGTGGAGATGCCGGCGAAGATGCCCTCCTGCTCCACCAGCTGTCGGGTCCGGCGCAGCGCGTCGTGGCTGCCGACGGAGTAGCGCGCGGTGAGCACGTCCGGGTCGTAGAGCTCGGGCACGAAGCCCTCATCCAGGTTGCGCAGCCCGTAGACCAGCTCCCCGTAGCGCGGTTCGGCGGCCACGATCTGCACGTCCGGCTTGCGTTCGCGCAGGTAGCGGCCGCACCCGACGAGCGTCCCGGTGGTGCCGAGCCCGGCCACGAAGTGGGTGATCTCCGGGCAGTCCCGCAGGATCTCCGGCCCGGTGGTGCGGTAGTGCGCGTCGGCGTTGGCCGGGTTGCCGTACTGGTAGAGCATCACCCAGTCCGGGTTCTGCGCGGCCAGCTCCTTGGCCATCGCGACGGCCTGGTTGGAGCCGCCCGCCGCCGGCGAGGAGATGATCTCCGCGCCGTACATCTGGAGCAGCTGCCGGCGCTCGATCGAGGTGTTCTCCGGCATCACGCAGATCAGCCGGTAGCCCTTGAGCTTGCAGGCCATCGCCAGCGAGATGCCGGTGTTGCCCGAGGTGGGCTCCAGGACCGTGGCGCCGGGCGCGAGCAGCCCGTCCCGCTCGGCCTTCTGGATCATCGCCAGCGCCGGCCGGTCCTTGATCGACCCGGTCGGGTTGCGGTCCTCCAGCTTCGCCCACAGCCGCACGTGCGGCGCGGGCGACAGCGACGGCAGGCCGACCAGCGGGGTGTCCCCGACGGCGGCCAGCAGCGAGTCGTATCGGGCCATCAGCCGCCCGCGACCGCGGGCAGGATGGTGAGCTGCGAGTTCTCCCCGACCGGCGCCTCCAGGCCGCCGGCGAACCGGACGTCCTCGTCGTCGACGTAGATGTTGATGAAGCGGTGCAGGTTGCCGTTGGTGATCAGCTTGGCGGCGATGCCGGCGTGCCGCGACTCCAGGTCGTCGATCACCTCGGCGACGGTGCCGCCCTTGGCCTCGACGCTCTTCTCGCCGCCGGTGAGGGGGCGCAGGATGGTGGGGATGGAGACGGTGACTGCCATGGATGTGCTCCAGATCGCTGGGTGACGGTGGTGGCGGTGCGGAGGAACGTCAGTTGTTGTCGGGGACGTCGTCCGCGCCGGTGTGCGCGAACATGTAAGTCTCCACGACCTGAACTTCTTCCTCGGTGACGACGCCGTCCACGATCCGGAACGACCGGAACTCGCGCTGCTCCGAGCGGGTGGAGACCAGCACGTAGTGCGCGTCCGGTTCGGAGGCGTAGGAGATGTCGGTGCGCGACGGGAACGGCTCGGTCGCGGTGTGCGAGTGGTAGATCACCACCGGCACCTCGTCGCGGGCGTCCATGTCGCGGTAGAGCCGCAGCAGATCGGCCGAGTCGAACTCGTAGAACGTCGGCGAGCGGGCCGCGTTGAGCATCGGGACGAACCGCTCCGGTCGGTCGGCGCCCGCCGGCCCGGCGATCACTCCGCACGCCTCGTCCGGGTGGTCCCGGCGGGCGTGCGCCTCGATCTCGTCCACGAGATCGGCTCGGATCACCAGCACCGCACCAGCCTACGGCCCGACCCCGCCGCTGCGCAGGTCCCGGCGGGCCGGCTCACAACCGCAGCGGACCAGGTGTCAGTTCGCGCCGGGTCGGATCAGGCAGGTGGGGTCGGGCGGGGCGAAGCCGAATTGCCGGTAGAGGCCGTGCGCGTCGCCGGTGAACAGCACCCAGCGCACCCGCGGATCGTCGAGGAACGCGGCGACCAGGGCCTTGCCCAGCCCCGCACCGCGGGCCGAGCGCAGCACGAACACGTCGGCCAGGTAGCCGAAGGTCACCCCGTCCGACACGGCCCGCGCGAAGCCGACCAGCTCCCCGGTCGAGCGCCGGTAGGCCCCGACCACCCGCCAGGCCCGGTCCAGCTGGGTCTCCACGTCCACCCGGGTGCGCCGGCCGTTCCAGTACGCCTCGGTGGACAGGAACCGCCACACCACATCCCGATCCACCCGCGCCGGGTCGTCGTCCAGCTCGTACTCCCCGACCGGCGTCACCGACCCGACCGCCCGCGAACTCAGCTCCCGCAGCACGGCCAGCGCGTCGTCCGCCCGGTCGAACGGTACGAACAGATGATCGTGGTGCACCGCGGACACCGGGTTCACGCTGATCCCCCGCCCGGCCAGGGCCGAGGTGACCCGGGCCAGCAGCCCTACGCCGGCGAGCTGCGATCCCACCCGGAGCGTGATCCACGCGCACGGGTACTCGGCGGCCAGCCCCAACCGGTCCGCCACCGCCGCCGGCAGCACCAGCGTGCGACCCTCGTCCTCGACGAATGCCGCGACCGCCTCGGCCGGAACCGGCAGGTCGAGGGGCACGCTCGCGAACACGAAGCGCCCCGGCCGCAGCAGCGGGTCCAACCCGGCCAGCAGCGCGGGCAGCGACTTCACCGCACCTGCATCCGGGACTGCACGAGCGCGTCCTGCACGAACGTCAGCCAGTGGTACACGCCCAGGTGCGGCCCGCGCGGATCGTCGGTCGGCAGCTCGTCGGGCATGTCCTCGCTCACGTCGAGCGCGGTGCCCAGGGCCAACCGGACGTCGTTGAGCGCGGCCAGCCAGGAGTCGGCCTGCTCGGCGGTCAGCTCCACCTTGCCGCCGTCCTCGGGCAGGGTCTGCAGCACCACCTCGGCGGCGGCGTCCTTCGCCGCGATCAGTTCCGGCTCGTGCAGCGAGCGCAGCCCGGCGGCCAGATCCGCGTCCTCGGTGGTGAAGTCGGGCAGCAGCCGGGCGAGCACCCGGTCGGTGGGCCGGGTGGTCGGGCCGGTGCGGATCCCGGTGAGGACCGACAGCTCGTCGGCCGGGTTGTCCTCGGCGCGGCCGCTGAGCATCTGGCGCACCTCGGCGATCAGGTTGCGCAGCAGCGAGACCTCCTGCGGATCCAGCGTCGCGGTGAGCCGGGCCTTCTGACCGCGGCCGGAGCGTCGCCAGCCGTTCACGAGTGCTTGCCCATCACGAGTGCTTGCCCATCACGAGTGCTTGCCCATCACGAGTGCTTGCCCATCACGAGTGCTGCATCGTGGCCCAGAGGCCGGCCGCGTGCAGCTTGGCCACGTCGGCCTCGATCTTGTCCTTGTCGCCGTGCGACACCGCGGCCTTGCCCTTGTGGTGCACGTCGAGCATCAGCGCGGTCGCCTTCGACTCCGGGTAGCCGAACAGTTTCTGCAGCACGTAGGCGACGTAGGACATCAGGTTGACCGGGTCGTTCCAGACGATGGCCTGCCAGGGCGTATCGGCCACCGCGTCCTCGACGACGACCGGGTCCACCTGGCGGGTGGGTAGTGGCTGACTCATTTCGACCGGAAGGGGCGAAGCCATGTGGACCATGGTGACATTCCCGGCGCGCCGTGGGTACGCCCCATAGGCTGTCGTGCCATGACAGGTGGCAGTCCGTCGACGGCCGGTGTCAGCACCGCGCTGATGACCGACCGGTACGAGCTGACGATGGTGGCGGCCGCGCTGGCCGACGGCACCGCGTCCCGCCGGTGCGTGTTCGAGCTGTTCGCGCGCCGGTTGCCCGACGGGCGCCGCTACGGGGTGGTGGCCGGGACCGGTCGGCTGGTCGAGTCGATCGAGCGCTTCCGCTTCGGCGAGCAGGAGCTCGCGGCGCTGACCGACGTCGTGGACCGGGCCACCCTGGACTGGCTGGCCGACTACCGCTTCGGCGGTGACGTCGAGGGCTACCCGGAGGGTGAGCTGTACTTTCCCGGGTCCCCGCTGCTCACCGTCGTCGGCACCTTCGCCGACGCGGTGCTGCTGGAGACGCTGGCGCTGTCGATCCTGAACCACGACAGCGCGGTCGCCTCGGCCGCGGCCCGCATGGTCACCGCGGCGGCCGGCCGGCCGCTCATCGAGATGGGCTCGCGGCGCACCCACGAGGCGGCCGCGGTGGCCGCCGCCCGGGCCGCCTACCTGGCCGGCTTCACCGCCACCTCGAACCTGGAAGCCGAACGCCGGCACGGCATCCCGACCGCCGGCACCGCCGCGCACGCCTGGATCCTGCTGCACGACGACGAGCTGACGGCGTTCACCGCGCAGGTCAAGGCGCTGGGACCGGAGACGACGCTGCTGGTGGACACCTACGACATCCGGCGCGGCGTGGAGCTGGCCGTGCAGGCGGCCGGGCCGGGGCTGGGCGCGATCCGCATCGACTCCGGCGACCTCGGGGTGCTGGCGCGACAGGCCCGCGAGCAGCTGGACGCGCTCGGCGCCACCGACACCAGGATCGTGCTGTCCGGGGATCTCGACGAGTACGCGATCGCCTCGCTGCGCTCCGAGCCGGTCGACTCCTACGGGGTGGGCACCTCGGTGGTCACCGGCTCCGGGGCGCCGACCGCCGGCATGGTCTACAAGCTGGTCGAGGTGGACGGGCGGCCGGTGGCCAAGCGCAGCGCGTCCAAGGAATCCCGGGGTGGGCAGAAGTCGGCGGTGCGCCGCTACAAGCCCACCGGTACCGCGATCGAGGAGGTCGTGCACGACGCGGACGTCCCGACCGCCCTCGGCCCGCACGACCGGCGGCTGCCGGTGCCGTTGATGCGCGGCGGCGAGCGGGTGGCCGGGCTGCCCACCCTGGAGCAGTCCCGCGAGCACCTGCGGGCCGCGTTGGTGTCGGTGCCGTGGGAGGGGCTCAAGCTCTCCCGCGGCGAGCCGGCCATCCCGACCGTGTTCGAGGGGAGCTGATACATGAGGGAGTTGGCTATGACGCGAGCATTGATCGTGGTGGACGTGCAGAACGACTTCTGCGAGGGCGGCTCGCTGGCCGTGACCGGCGGCGCCGCGGTGGCCGCCGCGATCTCGCGGCAGCTGCTCACCGCCGGCGGCCGGTGGGCGCACGTGGTCGCCACCCGGGACCACCACATCGACCCCGGTGCGCACTTCTCCGCAACCCCCGACTTCGTGGACTCCTGGCCGCCGCACTGCCGGCGCGGGACCGCGGGCGCGTCGTTCCACCCGGAGCTCGACGTCGCCCCGATCGAGGCGGTGTTCGACAAGGGCGCGCACACCGCGGCCTACTCCGGGTTCGAGGGCCGCTCGCCCGGTGGGACCACGCTGCGCGACTGGCTTCTCGAGCACGGCGTCACCGAGGTCGACGTGGTGGGCATCGCCACCGATCACTGCGTGCGGGCCACCGCGCTGGACGCCGTCGCGGCCGGGTTCTCGACCACGGTGCTGCTGGACCTGTGCGCCGGAGTGGCCCCGGAGAGCACCGAGTCCGCGCTGGCCGAGATGCGCACCGCCGGCATCCACCTCTGAACCCCACGGCGTTCGACCGCCGAGACGAGCGCTGGCGCTGGATTTCGACGCCGGAACAGCAACAAGGCTCATCTCGCTGGGGTTTCCGTGCTGCGGCCGGGTTCCGCGCCGGGCAGGTCGCGCCGACCGCCGGCTGGTGCCCCGGTTACACCCAGACCAACCTGATCGCGGTGCCGGCGGACTGGGCCTACGAGGTCCTGCTCTTCGCCCAGCGCAACCCGAAGCCGTGCCCGGTGCTCGACGTCAGCGATGCCGGTAGCCCCACGACCACGCTCGCTCCGGAGGCGGATCTGCGCACCGACCTGCCGCGCTACCGGATCTGGCGGGACGGCGAGCTGGTCGCCGAGCCGACCGACGTGCGCGCGCAGTAGCGGGCCGACCTGGTCGCGTTCCACATCGGCTGCTCGTTCACCTTCGAGGCCACGCTGGCCGCCCACGGGATCCCGTTGCGCCACCTCGAGCAGGGCCGCAACGTCCCGATGTACGTGACCCGCCGGCCGTGCCGACCGGCCGGGCGGCTGCACGGGCCGCTGGTGGTGTCGATGCGGCCGGTGCCGGCCGGGCTGGTGGCCAGCGCCGTCGCGCTGTCCGCTCGGATGCCGGCGGTGCACGGTGCCCCGGTGCACGTCGGCGACCCGGAGTCGCTGCTGGTCGGGGCGCTCGACGCGCCCGAGTTCGGCGACCCGGTGGTCGCGGCGGCCGGCGACGTCCCGATGTTCTGGGCCTGCGGGGTGACCACGCAGCCGCGGTGATGGCCTCGCGGGTGCCGTTCGCGATCACCCACGCGCCGGGTCACATGTTGATCACCGACGTGGCCGACCGCGCGTTCGCCGGTTGATGCGAGATGGACATCCTGCCGGCGGTTGCGCCCACGGTCGCCCTGGTGGCGCTGGTCCTGTTGGCCATCACGATCGGCTGCCTGCTCGTCGAACGCTCCGCCCGGCAGCAGGCCTGGCGGCGCATCGCCGACGAGCGCCGACGCAACCGGACCGACCGCGACGAGCGGCCGCATCGGCCCGGTCCGTGACGGGCACACCCCGGCACCCCGGGCTCATCGACCCGATCGTGGCGCCGGCGATTCACCGGCGATCGGCCGCGACCGCACCGCCCGGGCACTGCAGGGTCGGGGCGGGCACGTGGGCCCGGACCCCGGGCAAGATCGCCGGTTTGGTGCGCAAGCGGCCACATGTGGCCGGTTTTGCACCGAAGCGGTGATCTTGTCGGGAACTTCAGGCGTCCGCCGGCCAGACGGTGGGACAGCGGTTCGGCGAGGCGGGCTCAGCCGAGCTCGATCACTCCGGTTCGGTGCAGCCAGGATGCGACGGCGGCGGCGCGGCCCGCAGGCAGCGTGGCGTCCCAGGCGCGCAGCGCGTCGGTGAGGGGGATCGGCCGCTGCAGCCCGGCCAGCAACGGGGCCAGCTCGGCGTCCCCGACGAACGCAACCGGGCGGTCCAGCGCCGGATGGGTCAGCGCGCCGCGCAGCTCGATCCGGTCGCCGATCAGGCACGGCGTGTCCACCACGGTCGCGCCGGGGGCCAGCCGCACCCGTGCGGCCGCTCCGGCCACCGGCGGCCACGCCACCGCGGGTCCAGCGGGCAGCCCGTAATCCACGATCGCGGCGGGATCCGGGTTCGCGGCGGGCCCGGTGGTCGCCGCCACGGGACCCCGGCTCGACACGGGATCCGGGGCCGCCGGGCGGCGCCGCCGCCAGAACGGACGGTCGGCGAACCGGGTGGGTTCGGCGTAGAGGGCGGCCGCGGTGGCCGTGTTCCGGGCCAGCGTGTGCTCGACCAGGTCGCGGTAGTAGCGCAGCGCGGCCGCGTGCTGCCCGGCCGGGTCGAGCAGCGTGTGCACCACGGCGGCGGCGGCCAGCCCGCTCTGCAGCGCGACCTGCACGCCGCCGGCGGACAGCGGATCGATCGCGAACCCGGCCTCGCCCACCTTGATCCCGGCCGGCTCGACCAGCGTCGTCGCGGCGTAGCTGCTCGCGTCGCAGGCCCGCACCGGCCCGACCAGCCGGGCTCCGGCCAGCCGGTCGGTGGCCAGCGGCATGCCGGCGAGCAGCCGGCGCAGCAGCGCGGCCCGATCGGGTCCGGCGGCGTCCGGGTCGAGGAAGGCGATGGTGCGGATCCGCCCGCCCGGCAGGTCCGCGCCCCAGGCCCAGCCGTCCGGTCCGGTGTCGACCCAGGTCCGCGGCCGCTGCGGGGGCCGGTCCGGGCGGAAGATCGCGTGCACGGCGAGCAGCGGCGGCGCCGGCCGGGTCCGCGGCCCGCCGCTCACCCGGCGCCGGCCCGAGGCGTCGACCAGGAACCGGGCCGGCTGCTCCCGGTCGGCCAGCGGGATGATCCAACCCTCGGCCGTCCGCCGGGGCCGGCCGGCCCGGGCCGAGCGGACCAGCCGGGCCCCGGCGGCCTGCGCCCGCTGCGCCAGCAGCGCGTCGAAGGCGGCCCGGTCGACGGTGAGCCCGCCGGCCAGCGGTCCGCGGTCCTCGGTGTCCTGCCGCCACCGAACGCTGGCCACCGGCGCGTGCAGCACCGCACCGGCCGCGACCGGTTCCCGCAGGTCGAGCGCGTCCAGCAGCGGCCAGATGCCCGGACCGAGCGACTCCCCCAGTCGCGACCGCGGGTCGGAGGCCGGCGATTCAGCCAGCCGCGGCCGCGGGTCCGGGGCCGGCGATTCAGCCAGCCGCGACCGCCGGGCCGGGGTCAGCGCCGGGGCTGCGTCGAGCAGCAGCACCTGGTGGCCGAGCCGGGCCAGCCGGGCGGCCACCGCGCAGCCCGCCGGGCCCGCACCCAGCACGCAGACCTGGACGGCCGGGGTCACCGCGGGGCGGTGCCGGCGGAGCCGGTCAGGTACTCGGGCGCCAGCCGGCCGATCCGGGCGTAGGCGCCCAGGCACCAGTGCAGCCAGCCGCGGATGTAGTCGCACGCCGGCCGGCCGCGCGCGATGACCTCGTGGTGGCAACCGCCACCGCACAGGTAGCGGGCCCAGCAGTCGCGGCACGGTTGCTGGCGGTGCACGTGCCGCTCGGTCAGCCAGAGCCGCTGCCGGGCCCGGTCGACGCCGGTCGCTGACGTCGCCGAACGCCCGCGGTCGGGTCGCCGACGAAGCGGTGGCAGGCGGCCAGCTCCCCGGTCGCGGACACGCCGAGGTAGCCGGCGCCGGCCCCGCACGGGTAGGGCCGGTGGGTGCCGCGGTGGATCTCGCGCAGCGCGTTGACCGCGTTCGCGAACGGGTAGCGCCGCCCGGCCAGCACGTGGCGTTCGAACTCGGCGCCGCAGGCGACCATCCCCTCCAGCATGGCGGCCAGCTCCGGCGCCCCGAGCTCCCCGGCACCGGTGGGCGAGCGCAGCAGCGGGGAGAAGCCGACGCTGTGGAAGCCGAGCGCCACGAAGCCGTCCAGCGTCTCGGGCAGCGACAGGTTCTGCGGGGTCACCGTGACCCGGGCCGAGACCTGCATCCGCCGCTGCCGCGCCAGCAACGGCGCGACGTGCTCCAGCACCACGTCGTACGAGCCACGGCCGCCGCGGAACGGGCGCAGCAGGTCGTGCTGCGCCGGCGGGCCGTCCAGGCTCACGGTGACCGCGAACCCGTGCTCCTCGAAGAAGTCACCGTCCTCGGCGGTCAGCCGGGTGCCGTTGGTGGTGATCGAGAACGTCACCTCGACCCCGCGGTCCGCGCCGATCGCGGCAGCCCGCTCGGTGGCCGCCCGCACCACCGGCCGGTTCAGCATCGGCTCGCCGCCCAGGAAGCTGAGGTTCACCCGCTCCCCCGGACCGACGTCGGCGAGCAGCAGCTCCACCGAGGCCAGCGCGGTGCGCTCGGCCATGCTGGTGGCCGGGCCGCCGAAGCTGCCGCCCTCGGCGTAGCAGTAGGTGCAGCCCAGGTTGCACTTCTGCGCGACGGCCAGCGAGAGCGCGCGCACCGGCGGCTCGGTCGGTGGGGTGTCATCGACGAACGGGACGCCGGCCGCCACACCCAGTTCGGCGAGCCGTTCGCGCAGCCCGGCGCCGTCCCGGTCGGTGCGCAGCCGGTCCAGCTCGGCGAAGGTCGCGGCGTCGACGTCGTAGAACCGGCTGCCGTCGGGGATCAGCACGTGCCGGCCCGCGCCGCTGTCGACCAGGTGCACGTCCGGGCTGGCCGGCGCGGCGAGCTCGAACAGCTCGGTGCTCACGCCGCCTCCGCGGGAGGGAGCACGTCGCGGTCATTGCTCCTCGTCGTGGTCGCGGCCGCCGACGACGAACCGCAGCAGCCCCTGCCAGTTGCGGAACAGCTCCTCGTAGGAGATCTGGTGCGGGTTGTCCGGGCTGTCGACCTCGTAGCCGCGCGGTTCGCGGTCGCGCGCCATCCAGTTGTTGCCGCGTCGCCGCCGGGCGCGGTCGGATCGACGTTGACGTAGTCGGGCCGGCTGGCCGCCCAGTAGTAGCAGCCGCATTCGCGGTAGTCGTTCTGCCACGGCGAGCACAGGCTCTGGGTCAGCTCCCCGGGCTGGGCCAGCGCCTCGTCGACGACGGCGAGCGGCGCGCCGTCGGTGTCCACTGCCAACACCGGGCGCACCCGCAGCGGCACCGTCTCCACCGTCCGCGTCGGCCGGGTCGAAGAACTCGCAGGCCACCTGCTGCCCCACGCTGCCGTCCAGCACGTCGGCCAGCGCGTTGGACCATTCCAGGAACGCGGAGCCGAGATCGTCGTCCTCGGCCGTCGCCGATGGGCCACGCACGCCGACCAGCACCGACACGCCGGCCACCGAGATCAGGAACCGGCCGGCCAGCCGCTGCATCGGCGCCTGCGCCGCGACCACGAAACCGCGCGCCTCGTGCAGCTCGATGCCCTCCAGGATCCGCCGCCACACGTTGCGGAAGTCGAACTCCAGGCCGGGGAAGCAGTTGGAGATGGCCGCGTCGGGCAGCGTGCTGGGCGGGTTGCCGGCGGCCCGGTGGTGCAGCTGGGCGGTGAGGTTGCGCGGCTCGATGCTCACGGCTGCTCCGTCTCCGCGTCGGGGAAGACCGGTCCCCGGACCAGTGCCCGGATCGTCTCGATCTGGCGCCGGGTCAGGGTGAGGTGGCGGCCGTCGGCGCCGCGCATCATGCGCCGGCATCCGGCGCCGGCCCCGGTCGGACAGGTCGCCGACCTGGTCGTGGGCCCGCAGCACGTCGGCGAACCAGGGCGCGCTGCCGCCGCGCAGCGCGGCCAGCAGGCTCTGGTGCAGCTGCTCCAACGCCACCGTGTCGACCAGCGCCGGCGCCATGATCGGCTCCCGGCGCCGACCGAAGCCGGCGTCGTGCGCGGCCATCCCGCCCTGGTTCATCGCGGGCGCGTTCAGCAGCCGGATCGTCTCGAACGCCCGGCGGACGATCTCCTCGACCCGTTCCGGGGTCACTTCAGCCGGGTCGACGGTCGGGCCGAACATGGCCTGCTCCAGCTCGTCGGCCACGGACCGGATCGGCAGCGCGTCCGGGGCGTAGGTGGGCGGCCCGGAGCCGATCCGCGCGTAGCTGGACAGGGTGCGGCCGGCCAGCTCCAGCCGGACCCGGACGAACCCGTCGCAGGCGTCGTCCAGGTAACCGCGACTACGGCCCTGATCGTCAACGGCGTAGATCGATCCGGGCACGGTGGAGGTCCGCGGGTTCGTGTCCGTGTAGCCGACCCAGTCGCCCCGGTTGGCGTCGTAGACGACGGCGACGATGTTCTCGTCGTCCGGCGGGTTCGCCGACGGCGCGGTGGTTGCGGCGCCGTAGACGTGGCCGGCGGCCGGGGTGAACCGCAGCCGGATCTGCGGGAACGCGGCGGTGGGCCGGATGTAACGGACCTCGCCGAACGGCACCGTGCGCCCCGGCCAGAAGTTCGGGCAGGTCCCGGTGAGCGGGCGACTGTCGTGGCCGGCGAACTCCCCGGTGTCGGCGGCCACCCGGTCGCCGGGTGCGCCGGTCCGGCGCGCGACCTTGATGTTGGCCACCTGCACCCGCCAGCGCACGTCGGCGGCATCGGCGCCGTCCGCGGCCAGCAGCTCGGTGGTCAGCGGCTCCAGCACGCCCGCGTCGGTCAGCGCCCACACCTCGAGGAACGGGGCGACCGGGCGCACCTCGTCGCCGTCGCGGAACACGATCGCCTCCGGCACGACCTCCCCCGTGATCTCCCCGGTGGCCGGGTCGACCTCCAGGGTCGGTGCGGGCCGCAGCGTCCGGAACCCGAGCGGGCGCTGCGGGTCCACCTCGACGTCGTAGTTGGCCAGCGGGGTCGCCGACGCGCCGAGCCGGGCGATGGCCAGCGGGGGCAGGATGCGCAGCTGCGTGATCATGGCGTCACTCCCCCGGTGTCGACGATCAGCCGCTGCACCTGACCGCGTTCCCGCTCGTCGGCCTGGGCCAGCGCGAGCAGGTAGTCCTGGCCGTCGCCAGGGCCGCCGCCGAGTTCCTTGAGCCGGTCCAGCAGGCCGGCGGAGGCCGTGAGCAGGTCGCGGTGCAACCGCCAGCGGTTGGCCTCGGTCGAGGGCAGTGCCAGCGAGTAGGGCATCTGGAACGGCGGCGCGGCCCGCGGCCCGTCGGCGGCGCCGGCCGGCAGCCGCACCAGCAGCCCGGCGATCGTGCGCAGGTGGTACATCTCGCCGAACACCCGGTGGATCAACGCGCCGCGCGGGCCGACGGCCGGCTGGTCCTCCTCGTCGGCCAGCTCGACCGCGTGCGCGAGGCTGACCAGCAGTTTCCGGTACCGGACGTTGAACAGCTGGGCCCAGAGCAGCGCCTCCGGGTGGGTGATCGCGGTGGTGGTGTCCGGGTCGGCCGGGTCGCCGCCGGGCCCGGCGGTGGTCGGGTTGGTGACGACCGGGCGCACCACCCGCGCCAGCCCGTCACCCATCGCCAGCATCGCCCGATAGATGGCCAGGAACCGGCGGAAGTGGGATTCGTCGTCGTCGGCGGGGGTGTCGAAGGCCTCGCCCTGCTCCCCGACCTGCTCCAGCGCGGCGGTCGCCGACGCGCGGGAGGACGCCTGCAGGATCAGCAGCTCCGGCGCGGGCAACCCGGGCAGGGTGCCGGTCGCCTCCCGGCCGCGCTGGCCCTCCCGGTAGCCGCGGCCCCACTCGTCCCAGGACGCCTGGAACGCCACGGTGCGCGGGTCGAAGTCGGAGTCCGGCAGCAGCGTCGCGTTGGCCAGCACCCGACGCAGCTCCGCGTACAGCTCGCCGACCCGGTTCACCGGCCCGCCGCCGTCCGCCTGGGCCCGCTGCCTGATCTCCTGGGCCTCCGCGTCGTCCCAGCCGGGCGGGCTCTCGGCGCAGACATACCGCGCGATCGACTCCAGGCTCGCCGGCCGCAGCGTGAACCCGAACGGGTAGAACGGGCTGGTGTTCGGGTAGTCCTCGCGGTCCAGGGTGACCGGCCCGCCCAGCGCGATCAGCAGGTTCTGCACCGTGACCAGGTGCGCCATCTCCTCCTTCGCGATGCCCAGGATCGTCTCCTGCCAGCCGCGGACCGCGGGCCCGTCCGCGGGTGGGGTGGCCGGGCCGCCGAGCGAGTAGGCGGCGAACAGGTACTGCACCATCAGCGCGTGCTCGATCTCCGCGGCCACGGTGAGCAGGAAGATCGCGTAGTCGCGGCCCTCCACCTCCGACGGCACGGCCGGGCCCGCCGCATCGGAGGGCACCGCGTCTCCGGCGACCGCCAGGGTGTCGAGCATGGCCAGCTGACGACGAGTACGAGACCGCACGATTCCCCCCGGTACCGGTAGTCGAGCGATACCGCAGCGTAATAGGGAGCTACCCGGGCGCGTCCAGACCGCCCAGCGATCGGCGCGGATCCCGGTCGAGCACCGGGCGGTTCGGGCATTGCGCGGTCAGCTCCCCCGCTTGCGCCATTCGATCGCCGGGCAGGTGTCCATCACGATCGGCACCCCGGCCACGACCGTCCGCGCGAACGCCGCCTCGTCGATCACCCCGAGCTGCAGCCACACCCCGCGCGCCCCGACGGCGACCGCCTGGTCCGCGAACTCCCCCGCCGCCGACGACCGCCGGAACACGTCCACCACATCCACCGGGAACGGGATGTCCGCCAGCGTCGGGTAGCCCTGCTCCCCGAGCACCACCGGTGCGCTCGGGTGCACCGGCACGATGCGCTTGCCGCGGCGCTGCAGCAGCCCGGCGATCGAGTACGCCGTCCGGGTCGGCTTGCCGGAAAGCCCGACCACCGCCCAGACCTCGCAGTCGTCGAGCATGAACCGCACGGCCTCGGGGTCCTGCCAGGAATCGCCCACGCCCCACCGTAGTTCGCTGCGCGGCGCCGCTGTTCCCGACGATCGTTCTCAGGGGTACGCCGGCGTCCGAGCCTGGACGGTGGTGTAGCTGTCGAAACGATCACCGCCGGATGCCCGGCGCATCCGGCCGTTCGCCCGCGGCCCGGCGAGGCCGCCGGGTAGCCTCCTGCGGTGACCTCCGCCGCGTCCGCCGCCCCGGCCACCGCGCGCGGCGAGCGGGCCACCCCCTCGG
This sequence comes from uncultured Actinomycetota bacterium, assembly GCA_963730945.1. Taxonomy (GTDB): domain Bacteria; phylum Actinomycetota; class Actinomycetes; order Mycobacteriales; family Pseudonocardiaceae; genus Pseudonocardia. The sequence goes on along the minus strand of CAVSTV010000014.1, from coordinate 322,028 downwards.
TCATCGAGCTGCTCGACGCGGCGGTCGGTGCGGTCGGCGGGCAGCGCCGGGAGGGTCAGGACCGGATGGCCGACGCCGTCCGGGCCGCGATCGCCGACCGCGAGCACGTCGCCGTGCAGGCCGGCACCGGCACCGGCAAGTCGCTGGCCTACCTGGTGCCGGCCATCCACCACGCGGTCGCCACCGGCCACACGGTGGTGATCTCCACGGCGACCATCGCGCTGCAGCGCCAGCTCGTCGACCGCGACCTGCCCCGGGTGGCGACGGCGCTGAAACCGCTGCTCGGCCGGGCGCCGACGTTCGCGATCCTGAAGGGCCGGCGCAACTACCTGTGCCTGAACAAGCTGCACGGCGGGGACGACGTCGACCCGGCCGACGAGCTGTTCGACCCGTTCCAGATCTCCGCGATGGGCCGCGCGGTGAAGCGGCTGCACGAGTGGGCCGACAAGTCCGAGACCGGCGACCGCGACGAGCTGGTCCCCGGGGTGCCGGATGCGACCTGGCGGCAGGTCTCGGTGACCGCCCGCGAGTGCCTGGGTGCGGCCCGCTGCCCGGTCGGCGAGGACTGCTTCGCGGAGCGGGCGCGCGGCGCGGCCGGCAAGGCCGACATCGTGGTCACCAACCACGCGCTGCTGGCCATCGACGCGCTCGAAGGCCGTCCGGTGCTGCCCGAACACGACGTGGTGGTGGTCGACGAGGCGCACGAGCTGGTCGACCGGGTCACCGGGGTGGCCACCGCCGAGCTCACCGCCGGGATGATCACCGCGGCCGCGCGGCGCTGCGGCAAGCTGGTCGACCAGGCCGTGGCCGACCGGCTGGCCGAGGCCGGCGAGGGCCTGGCGCTGGTGCTCGAGGATCAGCCGCCGGGGCGCTGGGATGCACTGCCGAGGGCCGCGGCCGGCGTGCTGTCGACCGTCCGGGACACCGCGGGCCAGTGCCGCCAGTCGCTCGGCTCGGAGCGCCGCGAGGACCCCGAGGGCGCCGCCGGCCGCAAGATCGCCCAGGCCGCGCTGGACGAAGTCGCGGACACCGCCGTCCGGCTGCTGGGCGCCTTCGACGAGCCGGACGTGGCGAGGCGCCGCGACGTGGTCTGGTTGGCCGAGCAGGGCCCGGACGGCGCCCGGCACCGGGTGCTGCGGGCGGCGCCGCTGTGGGTCGGCGGGCTGCTGCGGGAGCGGCTGTTCGGCCGCTCCGTGGTCGTGCTGACCTCGGCGACGCTGGCGCTGGGCGGCAACTTCGACGCGCTGGCCCGGCAGTGGGGGCTGCCGCCCACCGCGGCCGCGGCCGGTGGCGCCGACGATCCGGTCCCCGATCCGGACGCCCCGAAGTGGTCCGGGCTGGACGTCGGATCGCCGTTCGCGCACGCCCGCAGCGGCATCCTCTACGTGGCCAAGCGGCTGCCGCCGCCCGGCCGCGACGGCCTGCCACCGTCCTACCTGGACGAGATCGCCGGGCTGGTGGCGGCGGCGGGCGGGCGCACGCTGGGCCTGTTCTCCTCGATGCGGGCGGCCAAGCAGGCTACCGAGGCGCTGCGCGGCCGGCTCGACACACCGCTGCTCTGCCAGGGCGACGACTCGACGATGCTGCTGGTCAAGCGCTTCGCCGAGGACCCGGAGACGTCGCTGTTCGGCACCCTGTCGCTGTGGCAGGGGGTCGACGTGCCCGGCCCCTCGCTGTCGTGTGTGATCATCGACCGGATCCCGTTCCCGCGCCCGGACGACCCGCTGGTCGGCGGCCCGGCAGCGGGCCACCGACGCGCGCGGCGGCAACGGCTTCCTGGCCGTGTCCGCCACCCACGCCGCGTTGCTGCTGGCCCAGGGCGCCGGCCGGCTGCTGCGCGGGATGGACGACCGGGGCGTGGTGGCGATCCTCGACCCGCGGCTGGCCACCGCCCGCTACGGCGGGTTCCTGCGTGCCTCGCTGCCGCCGTTCTGGGCCACCGACGACCGGGAGAAGGTGCACGCCGCGCTGCGCCGGCTGCGCGACGCCTGAGCGCCGCCATCGGCGGCCGACCCGCGCCCGGGCGTGGTTGATCCCGTGAAGGTGGTGTGGCAGGTGACCTCGTGTGTGACGCCAGTCACGTCAGCCCCGCGGGGGTCCGTGGCATCCACGCATGATCAGCGTCTGCGGTTGAAAACGTGCACCCGTGCACGTTCTCAACCGCAGCGGGCGATCATGGGCTAACGGGTGCGCACCGGCTGAGCGTGCGCCACCCGGCGTCGAGTGCGGCGTCACGAGCCATCCGGAGATCGTCCTTCACCGAGGCGGATGCAACTGGTGGAGCGTGTCACCCCACGAGCCTCATCCCAGCTCGGCCTGCAGCGGCGCCGAGAACCGGACCGTGAACCGCACGTCACCGAGCAGTTGTTGCAGCTCATCGGCGTGCCGCCGGAGGGCGGCGGTCGCCTCGGCGCCTACGTCCTCCATGATCCGCATCGCGATCTCGCCGTCCCGGCGCTGCACCCAGCCGCCGACGATGCGGCCGTCCACCCAGAGCGCCGGGCCGCCGTTGCCGTTGCGGTCGAACAGCAGCGGCACGTGCGCCGGGTCGAGGTGGAAGGCACGCTGCTTCCAGCCCATCGTCGACGGGTCCAGACCCGGCAGCAGCAGCGCCGACGGCCCGGATGATGCCACCTCCCCGATGTCGTCGGGCAGCAGGTAGCCGGGGCCGCCGCCATCAGGGCTGCCGTCCAGCTCCACCTCGACGGCGCCCACATCGGCCAGCGCCTGCTTGGTCGTGGCCACCGTCCAGCCGGCCCACCACTGCAGGTCGGTGCGGGTGCCCGGGCCGAAGGCGGCGAGCCAGCGCCGGGCCAGCTCCGCCGCCCCGGTGCGCACGTCGAGGCCGGGGCGGTCGAAGCCGCCGGGCAACCAGGACGCACTGGCCGCCCACCGGTACTGGCCGTTGATCCAGGTGCCGGTGGGGCGGGTCCTGATCACCCGGCCCTCGAAGCCGAGCAGCAACAGCACCCGGGAGTGCGCGGCCTGGGTGGTGGCGAACGTCCCGCTGCCCACCGGCACCGGCACCGCCAGCGCCGGCAGCCGGGCGCCCACCTCGCGGGCGGTCAACGGCCCGGCCGCGGCGAGCAGCTCGACGAGCTCCGCACCCGCCTCCACCAGCCACCCGTCGGGGTCGCTTATCCCGCCCGCGGTCAGCATCTCGAGCAGCTGCCGGCGCTGCACCCGGACCAGGCCCAGCGTGCTCGCGTGGTGCGCCGCGCGGGCCGCGTCGTGCCCGAACACCCACAGCGTGCGGCGCATCGCGTGGTGGCGGACCAGCGTGCGCTGCTCGTAGAGCGCCTCGTCCAGGGCGGCCAGCCGCGGGGTGGCCATCCGGGCGGCGGCCGACAGGTACACCGTGACCGGGTCGGTGGAGTGCAGCGCGACCAGACCGTCGGTCAGCGCGACCACGTCGTCGGTCCGCGCCGCAGCGACGTGCCGATGCCGCACCACCAGCCGCGCCCGGCGCTCCTCGACCCCCACCTTCCGCGGCACCCCGCACACCTTGCCACCCGACCACGCAGCCCTTCCCCTCACCACGCAGCCCGCCGATGGGCTGCGTGGTGTCCGCACGGGCTGCGTGGTCAACCGTTGTCGACGACGCAGGTGATCGTGCCGGGGGCGACCTCGGTGAAGCCGGCGTCGCGGACGGCGACCGCCGAGCCGTCGCGCGCCGCGGCACACAGCCGCGACCAGCGCGCCGGTTCCGCGGAACGCACCGCGAAGGCCGGGACCGCGGTCAGGCCGCGGTCGGCCGCGTACAGCATCGAGGCGTGCCCGACCTGCGCCGCGGCCTTGCCCACCGACAGCGACAGCTGCGCGTTCACCCAGATCACCGGCACCCCGGGCGGCGGTGCCTGCGGGCGATCGAGCTCCAGGTCGGTGCCGCCGATCTGCAACCGGGACACCACCTTCGACACCTCGTCGACCGGCCCGGGCAGCAACGCCCGCACCTGCGCGGCGCCGACCGACCAGGTCACGCCGGGCAGCTCCTGCACCGCGTCCCAGTGCGCGCCGCGGGCCCGCCGAGCGATCTTGCGGATGCGGGCCGCCACCCAGGTGGTCACGGCGTCGTGCCACTCCCCGCCCGGTTCGGCCTGCGGATCGAGGCAGACGGCCAACGCTGCGGCGGCGGCCGCCTCCAGCACCGGGGTCCGGTCGGCCGGCGGCCGCTCCAGCCGCAGGATCACCGGCATCGCCCTGACGACGCCGTCGGGCTCGGGTGGGATCGCCCCACCGCCGCGGTAGCGGGCGGCCAGCGCGGCCAGCGCGGACGACGGCCGGTCGGCCGTGCGCGGGCACGGCTCGACGCTCACGGTATCGGCACCCGCCGGCGCATGCCCTCCGCCGCGTCGGCCCGTTCCACCTCGTCGCGGGTTATCCCCAGCACGAACAACACCACGTCCAGGTAGGGGTGCGACAGCGCGGTGTCGGCCACCTCCCGCAGCGCCGGCTTGGCGTTGAACGCGATCCCCAGCCCGGCGGTGGAGAGCATGTCGATGTCGTTGGCGCCGTCGCCGACGGCCACGCACTGCTCCAGCGGCACGCCGAAGGACTCGGCGAACCGGCGCAGCGCCACCGCCTTGCCCGGCCGGTCCACGATCTGTCCGACCACCCGGCCGGTGAGCCGTCCGCCGACGACCTCCAGCTCGTTGGCCGCGCAGAAGTCCATGCCGAGCTCGTCGGCCAGCCCGTTGATGACCCGGGTGAACCCGCCGGAGACGACCCCGCAGCGGAAGCCGAGGCGCTTGAGCGTGCGGATCGTGGTGCGCGCCCCCGGGGTGAGCTCCAGCTCGGCGGCCACCTCGTCGAGGACCGACTCCGGCAGCCCGGCCAGCACCGCGACCCGGCGCCGCAACGACTCGGTGAAGTCCAGCTCGCCGCGCATTGCCGCCTCGGTGACCGCGCGGACCTCGGCCTCGGCGCCGGCGCGGGCCGCGAGCATCTCGATGACCTCGCCCTGCACCAGCGTCGAGTCGACGTCGAACACGATCAGTCGCTTGCTGCGCCGGGCCAGCCCGGCCCGTTCCACCGCGACGTCGACGCCCGCCGATCTGGCCACCTCGACCAGCCGGGCGCGCAGCGTGCCCGGCGGGTAGCCCGAGCTGTCCGTGCCGGGCTCCGGGGACACCAGCAGCTCCAGGCCGGTGACCGGGTAGTCGGCCACCCGCCGGATGGCGTCGATGTTGGCGCCGACGTCGGCCAGCGCTTGCGCGATCGCCCCGAAGGCGCGCGCCGTGATCGGCCGTCCGGTGACCACCACGACGTGCGAGGAGTGCCGCCGCGACTCCGGATCCTCCGGCTCCTCCAGCGACGTGTTGACCTGCATGGAGATGCTGGCCATCGCCTGCTCGACGGCCTCCTGCAGGCCCTCCGGGTCGTGGTGCGCGGTGACCAGCGCCCCGAGGGTGAGCTGGCCGCGGATCACCACCTGCTCGACGTCGATCAGGTCGACGCCGTGGCGGGTGAGGGCGGCGAACAGCACCGAGCTCACGCCCGGACGGTCCGGCCCCGTCACCGTGATCAGGACGCTGGTGCCCCGTCCGGTCATCGTGGGGTTCGGTTCGCCGATCAGCGCGACTTCGGGTCTCCGTCCGGCTGCTCTTCCTTGCCGACCCCTTGCGTCACGACCTCGGCGATCTGCGGGTGCCCACCGACGTGCGCCTCGGCGCGGAACCGCTCCACCATGTGCGGGTAGTGCAGCTCGAACGCCGGGCGCTCGGAGCGGATCCGGGGCAGCTCGGTGAAGTTGTGCCGCGGCGGCGGGCAGCTGGTGGCCCACTCCAGCGAGTTGCCGAAGCCCCACGGGTCGTCGACCTCGACGACGCGGCCGTACCGGTAGCTCTTGAACACGTTGTAGATGAACGGCAGCGTCGAGGCGCCGAGCACGAACGCGCCGATCGAGGAGATCGAGTTCAGCACCGTGAAGCCGTCGGTGGGCAGGTAGTCCGCGTACCGGCGCGGCATCCCCTCGTTGCCCACCCAGTGCTGCACCAGGAAGGTCATGTGGAAGCCGAAGAACGTGGTCCAGAAGTGGAACTTGCCCAGCGTCTCGTCCATCATCCGGCCGGTCATCTTCGGGAACCAGAAGTAGATGCCGGCATAGGTGGCGAACACGATCGTGCCGAACAGCACGTAGTGGAAGTGCGCCACCACGAAGTAGGTGTCGGAGACGTTGAAGTCCAGCGGCGGCGCGGCCAGCAGGATGCCCGTCAGTCCGCCGAACAGGAACGTGGCCAGGAAGCCCAGCGCGAACAGCATCGGCGTCTCGAAGGTGAGCTTCCCCTTCCACAGGGTGCCGATCCAGTTCACGAACTTGATCCCGGTCGGGATGGCGATCAGGAACGTGGTGAAGGAGAAGAAGGCCAGCAGCACGGCGCCGGTGGCGTACATGTGGTGCGCCCACACCGCGACCGACAGCGCCGCGATGGCGATGCCGGCGTAGATCAGGCCCTTGTATCCGAACACCGGCTTGCGCGAGAACACCGGGATGACCTCGGAGATGATGCCGAAGAACGGCAGGGCCACGATGTAGACCTCGGGGTGGCCGAAGAACCAGAACAGGTGCTGCCAGAGGATCACCCCGCCGTTGGCCGGGTCGAACACGTGCGCACCGAGGTGGCGGTCCATCAGCAGCCCGAGCAGCCCCGCGGTGAGCACCGGGAACGCGATGAGCACCAGGATCGCCGTCACGAAGATCATCCAGGTGAAGATCGACATCCGGAACATCGTCATGCCGGGGGCTCGCATGCAGACGATGGTGGTGATGAAGTTGACGCCACCCAGGATCGTGCCCAGGCCGGCGATCACCAGACCCATGATCCACAGGTCGCCGCCCGCGCCCGGGGAGTGCGTCGCGTTGGACAGCGGGGTGTAGGCGAACCAGCCGAAGTCGGCCGCCCCGCCGGGGGTGAGGAAGCCGGACATCACGATCAGGCCACCGAACAGGAACAGCCAGAACGAGAACGCGTTCAGCCGCGGGAACGCCACGTCGGGCGCTCCGATCTGCAGCGGCACGATGTAGTTGGCGAAGCCGAACAGGATCGGCGTCGCGTAGAGCAGCAGCATGATCGTGCCGTGCATGGTGAACAGCTGGTTGTACTGCTCGTTGGACAGGAACTGCTGCCCGGGTACCGCCAGCTCACCGCGCATCAGCAGCGCCATCGCGCCGCCGGCCATGAAGAAGCCGAACGACGCGACCAGGTAGAGGATCGCGATGTCCTTGGGATCCGTCGTCCGCAGCATCTTCAGCAGCGTGGATCCCTTGCCCGTACGGCGCGCCGGGTAGGGGCGCGACGTGATCGGCTTCGGGGCAACAGCTGTCACTGTGCTCACTCCCTGCGGTGCGCCCCCGGAATCGTGTCCGGTGCCGGTGGCGCTGCCCTCGACTCAACGGCTTGCGGTCTGGCTGGGCCACGGTGTTCCGGCCTGGGAGGATCGTAGCTCTACTCGGCGTCGAAGGCGCCCCCAGGCACACACTCAGCGCATCGGCGTGAACAGCTCCTCGAACAGCTCCGGGGCCCCCGCGGCGGCCTCGACGATGTAGAACTCGACGCCCATGCCCATCGCGAACACCGGATCGGGCATCGCCAGCAGGAAGTGGTCGGGCGGGATCTGGCTGCCGTGCGCGCGCATCGAGGCCTTCTTCTGCTCCACGAAGTCCACCGCCTCGACCCGGTGGGTGATCTCCGCTTCCGGTTTGCCCATCGGAGGCATCTCGGCCAGCACCCTCTCGGCCAGCTCCCCGGCCTCCGCCATGCCCTTGCGGCCGCGGGCCAGCCAGTCCCGGTTGATGGTGCTCTGGGCGACGACCGGCACCGCCGACAGCGCGGCCGCTCGGCTCCCCACGCGGTGCACCTGGATGTGATCCGGATGGCCGTAGCCGCCGTTGTCGTCGTAGACGGTCAGCACGTCCGGCTCCTCCTCGTCGAGGATCACCGCGAGCCGCCGCGCGGCGTGCTCGACGTCGGCCTGCCAGAAGCAGTACGGGGCCTCGTTGCTGGGCTCGCCCATCATCCCGGAGTCGGTGAAACCGAGGAACTCCACGCGCTTCGCCCCCAACGCCGCGGCGGAGGCGTAACACTCGGCCGAGCGCCGCGTCGCCAACGACTCCCCCGGCTCGAGCACTCCCGGCACCGGTTCTCCCAGCTCACCGCGGGTGGCGAAGACCAGCACCACCCGATGCCCGGCGGCCGCGGCCCGCGCCAACGTCCCCCCGGACGCGATCGACTCGTCATCCGGATGCGCGTGAAAGGAAACAATCGTGCCCACACCGGCACCCTACGCAGCACACTCCGCCCGCCGAGACGAGCGTTGTCGCCGGATCTCAGTCGAGGAACAGCAACAACGCTGACCTCAGCGAAACGGCCACAGATGATCAAGCCTCGGGGCAGGGTTGACCGGGTGCTGGAGGAGCCGTTTCGGGTCGAGATGCGGTGCAGCGGGGGGTGCTGACCGCGGCTCAGCTGCGCGGTTCCCGGTTCCGGACGCTCTACCGCGGCATCTACCTGCCCCGCAGCGAGCGGCCACCCGACCTGCTCACCCGATCGCGTGGCGCGTTCCTGCTGGTGGAGGGGACCGGCGCGCTCGCAGGCTATTCCGCAGCCGAGCTGCTCGGCGCGTCCTGCGCACCCGAGGGCGCGCCCGCCGAGATCGTCGCGCCGCGCACCGGGATCAGGCCTCGGCCCGGCCTGCTCGTGCACCGCGACGCGTTACCACCCGAGGACGTCACCACCGCGCAGGGCTGTCGCGTCACCACGGCCTTGCGGACGGCCTGGGACCTCTGCCGTCGACTTCACCGCACCGAAGCCGTGGTCGCCCTCGACGCCCTCGCCCGGCGTGGCCGCTTCGACCCCGCCCGGCTGCTGAACTTGCGCGACACCCTGCCGGGCTCCCGCCACGCCCGCCGGCTCGACGAGATCGTGCCGCTGGCCGCACCAAGGCCCGAGTCCCCCATGGAGTCGCGGCTACGGCTGCTGCTGATCGATCACGGCCTGCCGCCGCCCGTGGTCCAGTTCGAGCTGCGCGATCGCTACGGGTTCGTGCTGGCCCGCTTCGACCTCGCGTACCCGGCGGCAAGCTGGCGATCGAGTACGACGGTCGGCCCTACCACCGACCCCGCCGCGGCCAGGACAACCACCGCGACAACGCCACCGCCGAGCTCGGCTGGGGGACCATGCGATTCGAGGCCCCCGACGTGCTGCTCACCCCCCGCCGCACCGCTGAGGCGGTGGAGCGCCTGCTCGCCGCGCATACACCGAGATGAGCGCTGTTGCTGATTCCCAGCCGAAATCCAGCAACAACGATGCCCTCAACGAGCCGGGGCCGCGGGCCGGACGGGTCAGGTGAGGATTCGGGTGAGGGCGGGGGCGATGTCGGCGAGTCGGCGGACGGTGTGGGCGCGGCCGCCGCCGCGGGCGGCCAGCGCGGCGGCGGCCGCTTCGGCTTCGACACCGCCGAGGGGGACGAGTACCTGGAGGCGGTCGATGCCGGCCAGCGCCGTTGCCGGGTCGTCGCCCGCGGTGTGCAGGCAGTCCGAGAGCAGCACCACCAGCCGCTCGTCGGCCACCGCCCGCGCGAGCTGGTTCGACGCCTCCCGCAGCCCGGCGGCCAGGTCGGTGGTGCCGTGCCCGCGCAGCGCGACCAGCTCCGAGAGCAGCTCCTCGGGCGGCCGGCGCACCCCCTGTGCCTGCAGCACCTTCACCCCGGCGCCGAACGCGAGCACCGAGGGCTGCAACGCCGGCGCCCCGTGCTCGTTGGCCACCACCACCCCGGCCGCGGCCACCGCGGCGAGCGCGACGGCCAGCCCCTGCATCGAGCCGGAGATGTCGACCACCAGGCAGACCGCGCGCCGGTGCGCGGTCCAGGTGCGGGTCACGATGTCCGCGGCGGCCGGTCGCCTGCTCCGCTCGGGGTTCCAGCCGTCCAGGGTGCGATCCAGGTCGAGATCACCGTCCCACCCGCGCGACGGCCCCAGCCGCCGGGTTCCGCGGGAGCGGGCCGGCCCGATGCGCCCGAGCCGCAGGAACACCCGTCCGGCCAGTCGCCGGGCCGCGGCCCGCAGCTGCGCGTCGGTGGCCACCGCCAGGTCGGCCAGCAGCGCGGCTGCCGTCTCCGGGTTGTCCGTCAGCGCGGCCTCGAAGGCCGCGGCGTCGAGCTCACCGAGCTCCGTCGAGACGTCGTCGAACCCCTCGTGCCGGGCCGCGAGCTCGCTGCGACCGAGCGTTCGCGGGGACCGGTTGCGATGCGGCCGCTCCCGCCGCTGCTGGCCCGCCGCCGCTCCGGGCGGCGGGCCGTCAGCTTTTCCCGGCTCACCGCCGGCATCGGGATCGGGCGGCTCGGTCGCATCGGGCGGCCAGCAGGTCTCCAGCAGCTCGTCGATCACCGATTCGGCCGTCCGGTCCACCCCGTCGGCGACGCGGATGCGTCCGGACAGCGCGGCGTACGCGGCGTCCCGCGCCGTCTCGCGCCCGAGCTCGGCCTCCCCGCGCAGCTTGCCGAGGCCGGTGAGCACCAGGGTCAGGTCGATGGCTCCGCGCACCGATGAGCCCATCCGGACGTCGCGGTGCTCGCGGGTGGCCCGGGTCAGCGCCACGGCGAGGTCGAGCACGGGCCCGTCCAGCCCGCTGACCGAGGCCGTGATGGCCTTCTCGGCGTCGACGTCCTGGTAGCCGAGGACGACGCGGCACATCCGGTCGGCGATCGCCTGGCTGACCCGCGCGGTGCCCACGGCGTCGAACGGGTTCATGGCGGCGATCAGCCGGAAGTCGGGTCCCGCGTACACGGTGCCCAGCCGGGGGACGGCGATCTCCCCCTCGGTGAGCACCGTGATGAGCACGTTCAGGGTTTCCTCCGGGACGCGATTGAGCTCCTCGAGGTACAGCAGGCCCCCGCCGCGCATCGCGTTGAGCAGCGGCCCGTCCACGAAGCTCGCCGGCAGATAGCCCTCGTTGAGCACCTGCGAGGGGTCGAACTGGCCGACCAGCCGGGCCGGGGTGAGCTCGGCGTTGCCCTCGACGAAGACCACCTCCTGTCCGGTGTCGCGGGCGATCGAGCGCAGCAGCGTCGACTTGCCGGTGCCGGGCGGGCCTTCGATCACGACGTGCCGGCCGGTGTCGAGGGCGACGGTCAGCACCTCGCGCTCGCGGCGCAGCCCGACGACCGGTGTGACGGGACGTGCGTGGGCAGGCGGCACGCGGACCTCCGAGAACGGCCGTGCCGGGCGCCCGCGGGCGCCCGGCACGGTCACGGGTGGACGGATCAGGCGTTCACGTCGTGGATGATCACGCCACGGATGTTGACGCCGTTGAGCAGGTCCTCGTAGCCCTTGTTGATGTCCTCGAGGGTGTAGGTGTTGGTGATCATTTCGTCGATCTTGAGCTGGCCGGCCTGGTACATGTTGACCAGCCGCGGGATGTCCTTGAACGGGTCGCCGGAGCCGAACAGCGAGCCCTGGATGCGCTTCTCGAACAGCGTGAGCAGCGCCCCGGGGAACTCGATCGTGTTCTTGCTCGGGTCGGCGAGCCCGGTGATCACCACGGTGCCGCCCTTGCGGATGGCGTGCAGCGCGTTCGTGGTGACCTCGGAGTCCACGATGCCCACCGTCACGATGGCCTTGTCGGCTCCCACCCCGTTGGTGAGCTGCTGGATGAGCTCGTGCGCCTCCTCCGCGGTGGCCGCGCTGTGCGTCGCCCCGACGGTCTCGGCGAACTCGCGCTTGTTCGCCAGCGGGTCGATGGCCACCACGTTGGCCGCGCCCGCCAGCGCCGCGCCCTGCACCGCGTTCATACCGATGCCGCCGACGCCGTAGATGGCGATCGTGTCGCCGGGCTCGGTCTCGGCCGCGTGCACGGCGGAGCCGAAGCCGGTGGGCACGCCACACCCGATCAGCACCGCCTTGTCCAGCGGCACGTCGTCGGCGACCTTGATCGCGGAGTTCTGCGAGATCGTGGCCCGCTCGGCGAACGTGCCGATCATGCACATACCGCCCAGGTCCTCGCCGTCGAGGTGGAAGCGGTAGGTGCCGTCCTCCATGCAGCCGTCGAGGATGGTGGCGCCCATGTCGCAGATGTTGGTCTTGCCACTGGCGCACCAGCGGCAGTGCCCGCACACCGGCAGGAACGAGCAGATCACGTGGTCACCGGGCTTGAGGCGGGTGACGCCGGCGCCGACCTCCTCGATGATGCCCGCACCCTCGTGGCCGCCGACGATCGGGAAGCGCGGCACGATGTCGCCGTGGCGGAGGTGCTCGTCGGAGTGGCAGAGTCCGGCGGCCACGTACTTGATCAGTACCTCGCCCTCCTTGGGCGGGTCGAGGTCGAGTTCGACGATCTCGAACGGCTGGTTGACTCCGCGCAGGATGGCGGCCTTGGTCTTCATCGACCCTCCAGGATTCAGCCCGCAGGCTGTCGGGGTAGCCGGCGTGTCCGGACGACGTCCGCGCCACATGGCCGTTCATAGCAGCACGCGCATGCACGTGGGAAGATCACCGACCGCACCGACCGAGGAATTTCTACATCCGGTTGACGCGCCGTGATCGACTAGTAGAGTTCGTTCCACCCGCACGGACCGGAGACGCTCCATGACGGAACCGTTCAACGCCGCCAGCTACCTCACCGAGCGCCGGGTCGAGGCCGGCGACGGGGACCGGGTGGCCCTGACACACCCGGCCGGACAGCACACCTACGCCGAGCTCACCGCCGAGGTCCGGTTGGTCGCCGGCGGGTTGGCCGCACTCGGGGTGCGCCCGGAGGAGCGGGTGCTGATGTGCATGACCGACGACATCGAGCTGGCCACCGCCATCCTGGCCACCATGTACCTCGGCGCCGTCGCGGTGCCGTGCTCCTCGATGCTCACCGGCGGCGAGCTGGCCAAGCTGGTCCTCGACTCGCGGGCCAGGGTGCTGCTCGGCAGCGCCCAGTTCGCGCCGGCCGTCAGCACCGCCGCGACCGGCGCGCCGGATCTCGGGCATGTGGTGCTCACCGGCGCGCAGGCGCCGGCGGTGCCCGGCACGACCGGTCTGACCTGGGACGCGCTGCGCACCGCCGAACCGCTGAACGCGCCCTATCCGACCTGGGAGGAGTCGCCGGCGCTGTGGCTCTACACCTCGGGCACCACCGGCACCCCCAAGGGCGCCATGCACCGGCACACCGACATCCGCTTCGTGGCCGAGACCTACGGCATGCAGGTGCTCGGCATCGGTCCGGACGACGTGTGCCTGTCGGCGGCCAAGCTGTTCTTCGCCTACGGCATCGGGAACAGCCTGTTCTTCCCGCTGGCCGTCGGGGCCGGCGCCGTGCTCGAACCGTCGCGGCCCAACCCGCAGCTGTTCGCCGACCTGATCCGTGATCACGGGGTGACGCTGTTCTTCGGCGGGCCCAGCTTCTGGGGGCCGCTGATGGCCGCCGACCTGCCGCCGGAGACGTTCGCGACGGTGCGCAACGGGGTGTCCGCGGGCGAGGCGCTGCCGGCGCGGATGTTCCACGGGGTGAAGGAGCAGTACGGCTTCGAGATCCTGGACGGCATCGGCTCCACCGAGGCGCTGCACATCTTCATCTCCAACGTGGCCGGCAAGGTCGTGCCGGGCAGCTCCGGGTTCCCGGTGCCCGGCTACCGGGTGCAGCTGCGGCGCGCCGACGGCTCCGTGATCGACGGCGACGGCGAGCCCGGCATGCTGTACGTGGCCGGCGAGTCGATCTGCACCGGCTACTGGTGTCGCACGGCGGTGAACCGGGCGGTGTTCCAGGGCGAGTGGATGCGCACCGGTGACCAGTACGTGCGCGGCGCCGACGGCAGCTACAGCTGCCTGGGCCGGGCCGACGACGTGCTCAAGGTCGGCGGGATCTGGGTGAGCCCGGCCGAGGTGGAGTCCCGGCTGATGGAGCACCCGACGCTGGCCGAGGCCGTGGTGGTCGGCGTGCCCGACGCCGACGGCCTGGACAAGCCGGTCGCCTACGTGGTGCCCCGGCCCGGGGAGCACGTCGACGCCGACGAGCTGATCGCGTTCTGCCGGGCCGGGCTCGCCGCGTTCAAACGCCCCCGGGTGGTGATCGAGGTCGATGAGCTGCCCAAGACCGCCACCGGCAAGATCCAGCGCTACCGCCTCCGACAGCTGGCCGTCACCCAGGTGGCCCCCGTCCCGACGATGCCCACCGACGTCGCCGAGGCGCAGGCCTGAGCACGGCCCCATCCGGCCGATGCGACGACGCACACCGGTTGGTGACCGCACACATGTCACGACGTTGTCACGACGTGTGCGACGTTCACAACTGGTCTGCGAGGTCGGGGTTGATGGCCGCCCGCCTCGCAGTGGATGCAGCCGACGGCGCGTGGTAGGCAACCCCGTGCCGCCGTGCAGCGGGTGCGGACCTCAACCTGGGGAGTCGGATCGGATGGACTGGGTACGCGAGACACCGGCACGCTGGGACGAGGGCAAGGCGGGCGTGCTCGGCGACCTGCCGCCGGAGCTGTTCGGACTCGGCCGCCCGGACGACGGCGACCCACTGGGCGACGAGTGGTGGCGCGTCGAGCGCGACGGTGAGGTGCTGGGCTACGGCCGCCTCGACGAGACCTGGGGTGACGCGGAGATCCTGCTGCTGGTGGCCGACAACCGGCAGGACGCGGGCGTGGGCAGCTTCATCCTGGAGCAACTGGAGCGCGAGGCCGCCGCGCGGCACGTCAACTACATCTACAACGTCGTCCCGCAGCGCCATCCCGATCCGGAGTCGATCACCGGATGGCTCACCGCCCGCGGTTTCGAGGCCAACGAAGTCGGCGAGCTGCGCAAGCGGGTACCGCGCCCCGACGTCCACTGACGTTCTACGACTCACCCCAGGAGCGACGCTCTGTTGTACAACAAGCTGCTTCGACGCCACCGGAGGAGCCGGTGGAGCACTGGCGCCCCCCACGTCACCGTGGGCGAGGCCAGATGTATAGATGGCCTGAGGCGAAGGAGAGGACGTGACACATGTCGGTGGATGAGGTGGGCGAGGGTGATCCGTCGGACGACGGATCCGGGACGCGCCGGGTGGTGTTCATCGGCGGCCTCGACGACGGGCGCAGGACGGTCGAGGAGCTGCGGAACCATCCCCGGGTCGACCTGGTCGGCGCGTTCGTGCTGGACGACACGTTCGCCGACAGCGTCTCCGGGTTCCGCCGGTTCGATGACCTGGTTCCGTCCCCGGCCCTGCACAAGATCGAGCGGATCACCCGGCACAGCGAGCAGATCCGCGCCCTGGCGCCCGACCTCGTCCTCGTCGTCGGGTTCTCACAGATCATCCCCCGCGCCATCCTGGACATCCCGGCCCGCGGCGTCGTCGGTTTCCACTCGGCGGTCCTACCGGGCCGTCGCGGCTCCTCCCCCCTGATATGGGCGGTGATCGACGGCCTCACCGAGACCGGCGTGACGATGTTCTACCTGGACGAGGGGATCGATACCGGCGACATCATCGACTGCGAGCGGTTCGCCATCGACGAGGGGGACTACTCGTCCGACGTCCTGCGCAAGGCCGACGACGCCACGCTCACCCTGCTGCGCCGCCACCTCGACAGAATTCTTGACGGGACGGCTCAGCGGGCCGATCAGCGGGACGCCGAAACCACCTACACGCGCAAGCGCACCCCGGTGGACGGCGAGATCGACTGGAGCCGACCGGCGCACGAGGTGGTCAACCTGATCCGCGCGCTGGCACCGCCTTACCCGGTCGCGCACACCGTCGCCGGGGACGGGGTGCCGGTGCTCATCGAGAAGGCGAGGGCGGCGCCGGAGCTGGTCCTGCCGCCGCCGCGTCACCTGCACTCCGACCCGCTGCGCCAGCGGGTCCTGTGCGTGGTGGCCCACCCGGACGATGAGACGCTCGGCGTCGGCGGGACCTTGGCGCTGCACGCGGAGGCGGGCAGCGACGTGACCGTCCTGATCATGTCCGAGGGCGAGGTCGAGAAGCTGGACGGGACGCCCCACTGCGACACCCGACGGGAGTGCGCGCGGCAGGCGGCGAACGTCATGGGGGTGTCGCAGGTGCTGTTCCACGACTTCCCGGACCAGCGGCTGGAGACGGTCCCGTTCATCGAGTTGATCAAGGTGGTCGAAGCGGCCATCGACACCTACCGGCCGACCGTCGTCTACGCCCACCACGGCGGCGACGCGAACACCGATCACCAGGTGGTCTTCAAGGCCGTGTACGCCGCGTGCCGCCCGATGACGCCGCTGGGCTCGCTCGTGCAACGGCTGCTGACCTTCGAGACGCCGTCCTCCACCGACCAGGCCCCGCAGGTCGCGGACTACGTGTTCAACCCGACGACGTTCGTCGACGTGGAGCCGGTGTGGGACCGCAAGCTCAAGGCGCTGGCCTGCTACCCCACCGAGATGATCGGCGGTAGGCATCCGCGCAGCTTCTCCTACATCGAGGCGCTGGCCCGGGTGCGTGGAGGGCACTCCGGCTACCTGCTGGCCGAGGCCTTCGTCTCGGTTCGCGAGCGCCTGTCCCGCCCCTCCGCCGCCGGGGGCCGAGTTCCGGGCGCGATGATCACCAGCTAGATGTTCGCTTCCACGGTGCCGCACCCCGACGGCCACTGACGTTCTACAACTCTTCTCAGGAACGACGCTCTGTTGTAGAATAAGTTGCGTCGACGCCACCGGAGGAGCCGATGACCACCACCGAGCCCGACGCGGCCACGCCGCCTGCCGTCTCGTTCGATACGGCGCCGGAGTCCTACCGGCACTGGAAGCTCGACATCGACGGCGAGGTCGCCTACCTGCGACTGGACGTGGACGAGGCGGGCGGCCTGGTCCCCGGCTACGAGCTGAAGATGAACAGCTACGACCTGGGCGTGGACATCGAGCTGTACGACGCCTCCCAGCGGCTGCGCTTCGAGCACCCGCAGGTCCGCGCCGTGGTGATGACCAGCGCCAAGGACCGCAACTTCTGCGCGGGCGCGAACATCCGGATGCTGGCCCAGAGCACGCACCCCTGGAAGGTCAACTTCTGCAAGTTCACCAACGAGACCCGCAACGGCATCGAGGACGCCACCGCGCACTCCGGCCAGACCTGGATCGCCGCGGTCAACGGCACCGCGGCCGGCGGCGGCTACGAGCTGGCGCTGGCCTGCGAGCAGATCCTGCTGATCGACGACAACTCCTCGACGGTGGCGCTGCCCGAGGTGCCGCTGCTCGGCGTGCTGCCGGGCACCGGCGGCCTGACCCGGATCACCGACAAGCGCCGGGTCCGCAAGGACCGCGCCGACGTGTTCGCCACCAGGTCCGAGGGGCTGCGCGGTAAGCAGGCCGTCGAGTGGAAGCTGGTCGACGAGGTCATCCCCAAGCGGACCTGGGACGAGACGGTGGCCGAGCGGGCCGCCACCGCCGCCGCCCGCTCGAACCGCCCGGCCCCCGACAGCGGCACCCGGGGCGTGCCGCTGACCCCGCTGCACCGCGAGGAGACCGCCGAGGGCATCGAGTACCGGCACGTGCGGGCCCGCTTCGACCGCGACCGGGGCCTGGTGGAGATCACCGTCTTCGGTCCGGAGGGGGACGTGCCGGACACCGTCGAGCGGATCCACGAGCTCGGCGCCGACTTCTGGCCGCTGGCCATGACCCGCGAGCTGGACGACCTGATCCTGCGGCTGCGGGCCAACGAGCTGGAGCTCGGCACCTGGATCGTCCGGACCAGGGGCGACGTCGAGGACGCGCTGGCCTTCGAGCGGGTGATCGCGCAGTTCTCCGGGACCGACTGGCTGGTCAACGAGATCCGGCACTACTTCAAGCGGGTGCTCAAGCGCCTCGACGTCACCTCGCGCAGCCTGATCGCGCTGATCGAGCCGGGTTCCTGCTTCGCCGGCGCGCTGCTGGAGCTGGCGCTGGCCTGCGACCGCCAGTACATGCTCGACGGTCTGATGGAGGACGACTCCGGCGAGGGCGAGGAGGGCGAGCCCGCCCAGATCGTGCTCTCGGACTCCAACTTCGGCGCGTTCCCGATGAGCAACGGGCTGTCCCGGCTCGCCTCCCGCTTCTACGGCGGCCCGGACGACGACGGTGACCAGGTGGCCAAGCTGCGCCAGGAGACCGGGCGCCGGATCGACGCCGCCGAGGCGCTGGAGCTGGGGCTGGTCACCGAGGCCCTGGACGACATCGACTGGGACGACGAGATCCGGATCATGCTGGAGGAGCGCGCCTCGCTGAGCCCGGACGCGCTGACCGGCATGGAGGCCAACCACCGGTTCGTCGGGCCGGAGACGATGGAGTCGCGGATCTTCTCCCGGCTCACCGCCTGGCAGAACTGGATATTCGTCCGACCCAACGCGTCCGGTCCCGATGGCGCGCTGCGCCGTTACGGCACCGGACGCCGAGCCGAGTTCGACCGTCGCCGAGTCTGAGGGGGAACCATGTCGATCGACTACTCCGAGAAGATCCCCAACAACGTCGACCTGGCCGGCGACCGGAAGTTGCAGCGCGCGCTGGAGAGCTGGCAGCCCAACTTCCTGAACTGGTGGGTGACGATGGGCCCGGCCGTGCCGACGCAGGACGTCTACCTGCGCACCGCCGTCGCCGTCGGCCGCGAGGGCTGGGCGCACTTCGACCACGTGGCCATGGAGGAGTACCGCTGGGGGGTGTTCCTGGCCGAGCGCAACACCGACCGGCGGATCGCCTTCGGCGAGCAGAAGGGCGAGCCGGTCTGGCAGCAGGTGCCCGGCGAGTACCGGGCGGACCTGCAGCGCCTGATCGTCATCCAGGGCGACACCGAGCCGGCGTCGGTCGAGCAGCAGCGCCGGCTGGGCGAGACCGCGCCCTCGCTGTACGACCTGCGCAACCTGTTCCAGGTCAACGTGGAGGAGGGCCGGCACCTGTGGGCGATGGTCTACCTGCTGCACGCCTACTTCGGGCGCAACGGCCGCGAGGAGGCCGAGGCGCTGCTGCAGCGCAACTCCGGTGACCTGGACTCGCCACGCATCCTGGGCGCGTTCAACGAGGAGACCCCGGACTGGTTGTCGTTCTTCATGTTCACCTACTTCACCGACCGGGACGGCAAGTACCAGCTCGGGACGCTGAAGGAATCCGCCTTCGACCCGCTCTCGCGGACGTGTGAGTTCATGTTGAAGGAGGAGGCGCACCACATGTTCGTGGGCACCACCGGCATCGACCGGGTGGTGGCGCGGACCGCGGAGCTGATGCGCGCCCACGACACCGACGAGATCGCCCCGCACGGGGGCATCCCGCTGGACGTGATCCAGAAGTACATCAACTTCCACTACTCGGTCTCGCTGGACCTGTTCGGCTCCGAGCAGTCGACCAACGCGGCCAACTACTTCACCGCCGGGCTGAAGGGCCGCTGGCAGGAGGAGCGGCGCAAGGACGACCACGTGCTCACCGAGGACTCGGCGCACATCGACCTGGTCCGCGACGGCGAGCTGACCACCGACGAGGTGCCGGCGCTGCTGGCGCTCAACCACGACCTGCGCACCGAGTACATCTCCGACTGCCAGAGCGGGCTCAAGCGCTGGAACCGGGCGCTGGAGAACGGTGGCATCGAGCGCAGGCTGTACCTGCCCAGCGTCGGCTTCAACCGCGACGTCGGCCTGTTCGCCGAGCACCACGTGACGCCGAAGGGAGACGTCGTCTCCGCGGAGGTGTGGGAGGCCAAGAAGGGCTCCTGGTTGCCGACCGAGGCGGACAAGACCCACGTGCGCTCGTTGATGCGCCCGGTCTACGAGCCCGGCAAGATCGCGGGTTGGATCGCGCCGCCGTCGCGCGGGATCAACGACAAGCCCTTCGAGTACGAGTACGTGCACTTCCCCTGACACCCGCACCTGACCGGAGCGCCCGGTCATTCCTGATGGCTCCATTCCTGTTGGCGATAGCAACCGTTCTTGGACGGGCGCGCGGAAGCTGCGGCAGGGTGGGGGGATGACTGGCACGCAGAACTCCCGCGTCTGGCTCGTCACCGGGGCCAGCAGTGGTTTCGGCCGGGCGATCACCGAGGCCGCGGTGGCCGCGGGCGATGTGGTGGTGGCCGCGGCCCGCCGCACCGGCCCGCTCGACGAACTGGTCGCCGCCCACCCCGGCCGGATCGAGGCGGTCCCGCTCGACGTCACCGACGCCGCCCGTGGCCGCGCGGTCGTCGACGATCTCGTGGCCCGCCACGGCCGGCTCGACGTGCTGGTCAACAACGCCGGCCACACCCAGGTCGGGGCGGCCGAGGAGACCACCGACCAGGAGCTGCGCGACCTGTTCGAGGTGCACTTCCACGGCCCGGTCGCGCTGACCGTCGCCGCGCTGCCGCACTTCCGCCGGCAGGGCAGCGGAGCCGTCGTGCAGCTGAGCAGCGTCGGCGGGCAGGTCACCGCGCCCGGGTTCAGCGCCTACTGCGCCACCAAGTTCGCGCTGGAAGGCTGGTCGGAGACGCTGGCCTCGGAGGTGGCCCCGTTCGGGGTCAAGGTGATGATCGTCGAGCCGGGGGCGTTCCGCACCGGCCTGTTCACCCCCGGCGCGGCCCACGCCTCGGCCGAGATGCCGGAGTACGCCGAGACCGTCGGCCCCACCCGGGCCTACGTGTCCTCGGGCGACGGCAGCCAGCCTGGCGACCCGGCCAAGGCGGCCGCCGCGATCCTGACCGCCCTCGACGGCGACACCCCGCTGCGGCTGCCGCTCGGCGCTGACAGCGTGGACAGCATCACCACCCGGCTGCACGACATCGAGACCGAGCTGCAGCACTGGGCCCCGCTCACCCGCGACACTGCCTTCCCACCCCCCTGATCGCCCGCGGTCGGCGCAGTTCGGCTCCGAAACGCCCGTTACAGGGGACGGGGTAGGTGGGTATCAGGGCGCGCGACGGCAGCTCTTCCACGCATGAACGGTCGCATCCGGCGCCGTCATGTGGAGGATGTGAACCCTGTGAACACCTTGACCCCGCTCGCCCCGCGATCGTCCACCGGCAGCGCACACCGGCTTCCCGAGCACGAGAGATCCCGCCTGCGGGCGGCGGCCCGTCACGCCCGCCGGCTCTACCCCGGAGAGCTCGGCGAGCTGGTGTACCGGGAGCTGACCGCCTACGCCGAGTTCGGCATCCGCTTCTCCGTCGACGCCCTGATCCCGCGGCTGGCCCAACGCATCCTGTCCACCCCGGTCGAGGACGACGCCGGCGTCACCTCGCTCGCGGCGCACCGCTCGACCACCGCGGACCACCTCGCTGCCGGCTGATCGCTGCCGGTCCGCACTTGACCTGGCTGCTGCGGTCCGGAGAGGGTCGGGGGTATGGACCTGCTGCCGGGCGTGCGCGCGAGCTCCGTGGACACCGAGCGGATCCGCATGCACTACCTGGAGGCCGGGTCGGGTGGCGACTCCCCGATCCTCATGATCCACGGCAACCTCTCGACCGGCCGCTTCTACGAGCACCTGCTGCCCGCACTCGCGGCCACGCACCGGGTGATCGCGCCGGACATGCGCGGCTTCGGCGACACCGAGGCCGCCCCGCTGGACGCCACCCGCGGCCTCGCCGACTGGGCCGACGACACGTTCGCGCTGGTCCAGGCCCTGGGCATCGAGCAGGCCCCGCACCTGGTGGGCTGGTCCACCGGTGGCGCCGCGATCGCCCGGTACGCGCTGGACCACCCCGTCGCCTCCTTGACGTTCATCGACCCGGTCTCCCCGCACGGCTACGGCGGCACCCGGCCCGACGGCACCCCGTGCTTCCCGGACGGCGCCGGCTCCGGCGGCGGCACGGCGAACCCGGAGGTGGTGCGCCGGCTCGCCGCGGGCGACGCCGGAGCCGATAGCCCGGCTTCCATCCGCAACGTCATGAACGCCTTCTACTTCGCGCCGTCGCACCGCGAGCCGCCGGACCGCGAGGACCTGCTGGTCGCGGAGATCCTCAAGACCGTCACCGGCCCCGACAACTATCCCGGCGACGGTGTCGCCTCGCCGAACTGGCCGGGGACGGCACCAGGGCGCACCGGGGTGTTGAACGCGCTGTCCCCCCGCTACTGCGACTGGACCGGCATCGTCGGCCTCGACCCCAAGCCGCCGGTGCTGTGGACCCACGGCACCGCCGACCTGGTCGTCGCCGACGGCTCCCCGCTGGAGATGGGCACCCTCGGCGCGGCCGGCTCGATACCGGACTGGCCGGGGCCGGACGTGTTCCCGCCGCAACCGATGATCAGCCAGATCCGGGAGCTGCTCGATCGCTACGCCGCGGCCGGCGGGCGGGTCCGCACCGAGATGTTCACCGGCTCCGGTCACGGCCCGCACTTCGACGCCCGCGAGCGCTGGCACGCGGTGTTCACCGACTTCCTCGCGGCGCTCTGACCCGTCGCGGTCGAGGGTGGCGACCGAGTTCGGCCGCGCACCCGCGCCGCGGTGATTCGTTGACCTGCGCAGGTGGCGTTCCTAGAGTCATGGGCGGGGGAAGTCGCACCGACGCGAGGAGAGTTCCATGCCCGTGGACCCGCCCGATTCCGCCGCCCTCGCCGCCGTGGCCCAGCGCTACGGCCTCGGCCTCGATGCCGACGACCTGGACTCGTTCGGCCCGATGGTGCACGGCCTGCTGGCCTCCTGGGACGCGGTCGAGGAGCTCTACAACGCCACCGCACCGCCGATGCCCGACCGCCGGTGGAGCCGGCCCGAGGCCGCTGACAACCCGTACAACGCCTGGTACGTGCGCTGCGAGGTGACCGGGAGCGGCAGCGGTCCGCTGGCCGGCAAGACCGTCGCGGTGAAGGACAACACCTCCGTCGCCGGGGTGCCGCTGATGAACGGCTCGACGACGATGGAGGGCTACCTCCCCCGCCGGGACGCCACCATCGTGTCCCGGATGCTGGCCGCCGGGGCGACGATCACCGGCAAGTCCGTCTGCGAGGACCTCTGCTTCTCCGGCGGCTCGCACACCGCGCGCACCGGCCCGGTGCGCAACCCGTGGGACGAGACCCGCTCCACCGGCGGCTCGTCCTCGGGCAGCGCCGCGCTGGTGGCCGCCGGCATCGTCGACATCGGCACCGGCGGCGACCAGGGCGGCTCGATCCGGATGCCGGCCTCGTTCTCCGGGATCGTCGGGCACAAGCCCACCTGGGGCCTGGTCCCCTACACCGGCGCGTTCCCGATCGAGCAGTCGATCGACCACGTCGGCCCGATGACCCGCACCGTCGCCGACGCCGCGCAGGTGCTGAACGTGATCGCCGGGCCGGACGGGCTCGATCCGCGCCAGCCCCGCGACCTGGTGCCCGACGACTACGTGGCCGCGCTCGGGCGCGGCGCCGAGGGCCTGCGGATCGGGGTGGTCACCGAGGGCTTCGGCCACCCCAACTCCGATCCGGGTGTCAACGATGCCGTGCGCGCCGCCGTGGACGTGCTGCGCGGGGCCGGGCTGAGCGCGGCGGACGTGTCGATCCCGTGGCACCTGCACGGCGCGAAGGTCTGGGATGTGATCGCCACCGAGGGCGCCACGTTCCAGATGGTGGACGCCAACGGCTACGGGATGAACTGGAAGGGCGGCTACGACCCCGAGGTCATGGAGCACTACGGGGCGCAGTGGCGAGCCGACGGCAGCCAGTTCTCCGAGACGGTCAAGCTGGTGCTGCTGGCCGGGCGGCACGCCATCGACACCCACCACGGCCGGCACTACGCGATGGCCCGCAACCTCGCCTTCGAGCTGGCGGCGGCCTACGACGAGGCGCTGATCCGCTTCGACGTGCTGGTCATGCCGACAACGCCGATCCAGGCGTCGGTCATCCCCGGTGACGGCGCGGCCCGCGAGGAGGTGATCGGCCGGGCCCTGGAGATGATCGCCAACACCTGCGTCACCGACGTCACCGGGCATCCCGGCTGCAGCGTGCCGGCCGGCCTGGTCGACGGCCTGCCCACCGGCATGATGATCATCGGCAAGCAGTTCGACGACGCCACCGTGCTGCGCGTCGCGCACACCTTCGAGCAGGCCGTCGGCGGCTTCCCGGCGCCGCAGGCCGCAGCCGCGGGAAGCCAGACATGAACGGCGTGCACGATCTCGGCGGCACCGACGGCCTGGGCCCGGTGCTGGTCGAACCGGACGAGCCGGTGTTCCATGCGGAGTGGGAGAAGGCGGCCTTCGCCATGTTCTCCATGCCGTTCCGGGCCGGGTTCTTCGGGGTGGACCAGTTCCGCTTCGGCATCGAGCAGATGCACCCGGCGATCTACCTGCTCTCGCCCTACTACGAGCACTGGATACACACCGTCGAGCACTACGGGGTGGCGAAGGGGGTGCTGGACCCGGACGAGATCGAGCTCCGCACGCAGCACTACCTCGAGCACCCGGACGAGCCGATGCCCGAGCGCAGCGACCCCGATCTGCTCGCGTTCGTCGACGGCGTGGTCAAGTCCGGCGCGCCGGCGGGCCGGCCGAGCGACGACCCGCCGCAGTTCCACCCGGGTGACCGGGTCAGGGTGCTCGACAGCAGCCCGCGGGGGCACACCCGCCGGGCCCGCTACATCCGCGGGCGGACCGGCGTCGTGGAGCTGGCCCACGGCACGATGATCTACCCCGACAGCGCCGGCAACGGCCATGGCGACGACCCCAAGCACGTCTACACGGTGAAGTTCACCAACGAGGAGCTGTGGGGCGCCGAGGCGGCCGAACCGAACGGCGTCGTGTACTTCGACGTCTGGGAGCCCTACCTGGAGAAGGTGTCATGACCCGCACGGACGAGCCCACCCACCTGAAGCCGCGGACCGAGGCCGAGATCGCGGCCCGGGTCAAGGCCCTCGAATCGATCATGATCGAGAAGGGCATCATGACGACCGAGGCCATCGACCGGCTGGCCGAGATCTACGAGAACGAGGTCGGCCCGCAGCTGGGCGCGGCCGTCGTCGCGAAGGCCTGGACCGACCCGGAGTTCAAGGCCCGGCTGCTGGCCAACGGCACCGAGGCCTGCGCCGAGCTGGGCATCGGCGGGCTGCAGGGCGAGGACATGGTCGTGGTGGAGAACACCGACACGGTGCACAACGTGATCACCTGCACGCTGTGCTCCTGCTACCCGTGGCCGGTGCTCGGGCTGCCGCCCAACTGGTACAAGGAGCCGGCCTACCGGGCGCGGATCGTCCGCGAGCCGCGCCGGGTGCTGCGCGAGGACTTCGGACTCGACGTGCCGGAGTCGGTGGAGGTGCGGGTCTGGGACTCCTCGTCGGAGATGCGCTACTGGGTGTTGCCCAACCGGCCCGCCGGGACCGAGGCGCTGGACGAGGCGGGACTGGCCGCGCTGGTCACCCGCGACTCGTTGATCGGCACCGGCGTCGCATCGGCACCCTGATGGGCCCACCCGCCGGGCGCCGCGACGCCACCGAGCTCGGCGACGCCCGCCGCCGGGTCGAGGCGCTGCTCGGTGAGCTGCCCTCCGGCGGCCGGCGGGCGTTCGACCACCCGTGGGAGCTGCGCGCGTTCGCCATCGCCGTGGCCGCGTACCACAGCGGGCGCTACGAGTGGTCGGAGTTCCAGCTGTCCCTGATCTCCTCGATCAGGGCCTGGGAGTCCGCGGGCGGCCCCGAGCCGTGGTCGTACTACGAGCACTGGCTGACCGCCCTGGAGACGGTGCTCGCCGACAACGGCGTGCTGTCCGAGGCCGGCCTCGAGGAGCGCACCGTGGCGGTGCTGGCCACCCCCCGCACCGCCAACCACCACCAACCCCATCGCGAACCGGTGGCCATCGACCCCGCCCGCTGATCCTCGCGGGCCCCCCGCCCACCTCCTCGCGGCACGAACGGCCCTTTCGCACGCACCTAGCGTGCGAGAGTGCCGTTCGCACCGGTGAGGAGGTCCCCATCGGCGTCCGCCGCAGCACTGGCTCCCACCCGGCCGGCCGCCCCGTCACCCTCCGCCCGGTCACCGTCCGCCCGATCACCGTCCGCCACCCCGCCAGCCGGCACAGGATCGACCGCCCCGTCGCCGATGAGCGGCAGCTGACCACCCTCGGCGCGATTCGGGCGCCGTCGATGCGCCATGACCCAGCCGAGATCCCGCGGGTGACCACGCACGAAGGCCATGCGACCACCTCCTCCCACCGTCGAGTGAACCACCCACCCCCGACAACATGGGCGGATACGCCGAGATTCCTCTCAAGCACAGAGAGCAAACTTATGACTTGAGGTAACAAGGAATGCGCAGTGCGTAGCACACCGGATCACCTGGAACGGGACTTCCGCCCCACTGCTTTCGATCCCACAATTGTTCATCATGAAGGCTTCGAGGGCACCTACCAGCGGACCTGACGGCTCACATTCGTCGCGAACGGCACGCACATCGATCCCGGTCTCAGGGCGAGTCGGCCTTTGATACAAAATGGGCCCGAGGACGTCGGTGACCGGAAAGGGCCTTCAGAAATGAGTCGATCCGGATCCGACAGCGGCCGGGGCCTGTTCGCCGGCTCGATCTTCCTTGCCGAGAGCGCAGCCCTGGAGCGCGGACCGGGCGGCACCGACCTCGACAGCCTGTCCGCTCGCAACGACGTGGCGGTGGCCCAGCTGGCGGCCGGCCACCCGCTCGAGGCGGTCGAGGGCTTCGACTCGCTGCTGGTCGACTGCCGGGCCGCACTGGGCGACAGCCACCCGACGCTGCTCGTCGAGGGCAACCTGGCCGCGGCCTGCTTCCAGGCCGGCCGGGAGGAGAACGGGATCCAGCTGATGGCGTCCAACCTGGCCAACCGCGAGCTCGTCCTCGGCGACGAGCACCCCGACACCCTCACCGCGCGCGACGCGCTGGCCACCGCGCACCGGCTCGCCGGACAGCTTCCCGACGCCCTGGCCCTCTACTCCCGGGTGGCCGCGCAGCGCAGTCGGGCGCTCGGCCCGGCCCATCCCGACACCCTGATCTCCCGGCTCGGGCTGGGACTGGCCCGCGCCGACACCGGCGACCTGATGGTGGCGGTCAACGTCGTCGCCAGCGCGTTGCGCGACGCCGAGCTGGCGCACGGCGACCGCGACCTGCACACGGTGACGCTGCGCTGGTGCCTGGGCAGCCTTCAGGCCGCCGTCGGGAACGTCGAACAGTCGGTGGACGAGCTCAACCGGGCACTCACCGACACCGAGAAACTGCTCGGCCGCGATCATCCGGACGCGAGCTCGATCCGCGAGGAGCTGCGCCAGCTGACCGCCGTCGAGCAGGCGGTACCCCCGCCGCGGACCGCCGGCCCGGATCCGGCGGTCGCGCCCTGGGCTCCCGCCGGGGGCGATCCGGGCCTCTACTCGGGCGATCCGGGCCTCTACTCGGGCGAGCCGGGCCTCTACGGTGGCGCGCCGTCGCCGCGGCTGCCCACCGGGCGGGGCGTGGTCGGTCCCCAGATCGCCGACCCGGGGCCCGCCACCGGCTGATCAACCCCTGCGCCGAGGCGGTCGACAAGCTCCCAGGCCGCCACGCCCGGGGGTTTACACGCCGCACACGAACGAACACGTTCGAGTGAACTTTATTGTCCCTTTCGTCGGTTATCGCCGGGAAGGGCCGCTGGGCAAACCCGCGATCCACGGCCTTTGGACCAGCCGATAGCCTGTCCGCCTGCCGGATCCCCCCATGGACGACGACCCGTTCAGCTCCCCCTGATCCGACTCGACAGAGCCGATACATCGGAGAAGCGTGTGAAGGTTTTACTGCTCTGCTCCTCGTTCAACGGCCTGAGCCAGCGCGCATGGACCGAACTCCGCGGCGCCGGACACGATGTACGGGTCCAGCCGGCGGCGAGCCCCGACGCCGTCATCGCTGCCTCGGTCGCGTTCGAGCCCGACCTGATCCTCTGCCCGTTCCTCAAGGAGCGGGTGCCGGCCGAGGTCTGGCGGCGCTACCGGACGGTCATCATCCACCCCGGCCCACCCGGTGACCGAGGTCCATCCTCATTGGACTGGGCGATCGCCGACGACGAGCCCGTGTGGGGCGTCACCGCGCTGCAGGCGGTGGAGCAGATGGACGCCGGACCGATCTGGGGGTATCGCACGTTCCTGATGCCCGCCGACCCGCCGCGCAAGAGCGGCCTCTACAACGGCCAGGTCACCCAGGCCGCTCTGGAACTCATCGCCGAGGTCATGGCCAAGGCCGCGGACGTCACCTTCGCCCCGCGCATCGCGGAGTACGCCACCGCCGAGGTCCGGGGCCGGGAGCGCCCGCTGATGCACCAGTCGGACCGCGCGTTCAGCTGGTCCGACCCGACCGCGTCGATCGTGCGACGGATCCGCGCCGCGGACGGATCCCCGGGGGTGCGCACCGTGCTGTGCGGCGTCCCGGTGTCGGTCTACGACGCGCACCCCGGACCGGTCGCAGGCGGCAAGCCCGGTGCGGTGATCCAGCGCAGCCGGGGGGCGATCCTGGTGCGCACCGGCGACGGCTCGGTGTGGATCGGTCACCTCAAGGCCCGGGACCGCGAGCTGCCGAAGCTGCCGGCCACCCTCGCTCTCGGCAGCCTGCTCAGCCAGGTGCCGGAGGCGGCCGAGCCGATCGGCTACCAGGAGATCAGCTACTACCGCAGCGGGCCGGTCGGGGTGCTCAGCTTCGACTTCTACAACGGTGCGATGTCCACCGCCCAGTGCGAGCGGCTGACCACCGCCATCCGGCACGCGTGTGCCCGGGACACCCGGGTCCTGGTCATCCGCGGCGGTGAGATCTTCTCCAACGGCATCCACCTGAACGTGATCGAGGCCGCACCCAGCCCGTCCATCGAGGCCTGGCACAACATCAAGGCCATCGACGAGGTCTGCCGGGAGATCATCACCTGCACCAGCCAGCTGATCGTGTCCTCGGTCGGCGGCAACGCGGGCGCGGGGGGCGTCATGATGGCCCTCGGCGCCGACGAGGTGATCATGCGGGACGGTGTGGTGCTCAACCCGCACTACCGCACGATGGGCCTGTTCGGCTCGGAGTACTGGACCTACGTGCTGCCCCGTCGGGTGGGCACCTATCAGGCCGAGATGCTGACCACGCGCTGCGATCCGATCAATGCACGGGACGCCGCCCGGATCGGGCTGGCGGACGACGTGCTCGGCGGCTCGCGGGGGACGTTCGAGAACACCGTGCTCGAACACGCGCTGCGCATCGCGACCCGCGACGACTACTACCACCGGCTGGACATCAAGCGGGCGCACCGGGCGGCCGACGAGCGGCGCCGACCGCTGGACGTCTACCGCACCGAGGAGCTGGCGGCCATGAGCCGGGACATCTTCGACGACCGCATGGGATTCGCGGCGGCGCGGCAGGCCTTCGTCTGGAAGCGCCCGGCCGACCCACGCAGTGTCGATTCCGGACGGGTCGATTCCGGACGGGTCGATTCCGGACGGGTCGATGCGGGCAGTGTCGACTCCGGACGGGTCGGATCGGAGCGCAGCGTCGCGTAACCCATCCTCCGACCGCGGCCGATTCCCCGCGATCACCGGCTGAACCGACGGCCCGGACGTACTCACGCCCGGGCCGTTGTCGGGTCCGCGGCGCCACCCCGACCAGCGTGACTACGCAGAGTAGTTGCATATCACCCGACTGAGACCGTGTGTCACCGAACCGTGACGCAACGTCAACTCGTTTGACGCCGACGAACCAGATATCACCGCGCGGTGATGTCGGCGGACGTCGGGAGGTTGTGATCAGTACTACGTCGGGCCAACCAGTTCGATCTTCTTCGAGCGGTTCCATCCCAGCACGACCGGTGCCACCGGGCCGGCCGCGACACGCGACGGTTCGGGCGAGACGGACGTTCAGCCCGCTGGGTGAACGGCATCGTGGCTGGGTGGCCGCACCGGCTGCCGGGGCCCTGCTGCTGCTGGTGGGGCTGGGCGTGAGCGGTCCGGCCGCGGGCGCGGCCACCCCGGCCTACGACGCCGGACCGACCGCGGACATCACCCTGCCGGCCGCTCCGACCGGCAAGCAGCTGTCCGTGACCTCCTACGGCGCCACCGCGGGCCAGAACTCCGACGACGACAGCACGGCCTTCCGCAACGCCATCTCCGCGGCGAAGGCCGGCGACGAGATCACCGTGCCGACCGGCAACTACGTGTTCACGAAACCGAACGTGGTGCTCAAGAGCGGCGTCAGCATCCGCGGCGCGGCGGGGGCGACCATCACGACGAAGTTCACCTCGAGCACCGACAACGCCGGATCGTCGATCTTCTCCGCGTCGGCCGGCACGAACAACCTCACCCTCTCCGGCCTGCGCCTGACCAGCTCCGGCGGCAAGGCGCTGAACAATCCGCTGTGGATCGGCAGTTCGTCCGGCAGCAACGTCTCGCGGATCGCGATCCGGGACATGCAGATCGACAAGTTCTACCGGATGGCGATCGGCATCCGGAACGGCGACAACATCACCGTCGAGAACAACCTGATCAAGGATGCGCTGGCCACCGGGGGTGGCGGCGAGGGCTACGGGATCATGATCGGCTACTCGAAGGCGACCAACAACCGGGTGGTCGGCAACACCGTGAACGGGCCGGCGATGCGGCACGGCATCCTGCTGCAGTACGGCGCCCACCACAACCTCGTCGAGGCCAATCGGGTCACCAGGACCGTCTACGACGCCTACGACCTGCACGGCGAGGAGGAGCGCAACAACGAGCTGCGCAACAACGTGGCCGAGGACTGCGGCGAGGGCGGTTTCGGGGTCGGCAACACCGGCGCCGGCCACGACAACTCCGGGCCGAAGAACTGGCTCCACCACAACACCGTGTCGGGCTGCAAGTGGGGCATTCACGTGTACCGCAACTCCGACACCCAGTACATCGAGAACAACACCGTCCGCAACAACACCAGCTACGGCATCTACGTGCACGACGAGGGCGCGAAGAACCTGGTGATCGCCCGGAACACGGTGCGGGACAACGGTTCCGACGGGATCAACCTCGTCAGGGCAGGCGGGGTGAAGCTGCTGGACAACGTGGTGAAGGGCAACAAGGCCTACGCCCTGCAGACCGATTCGACCACCACCGGCTACGAGATCCGCAACAACGACTTCCGCGGCAACACCAAGGACGTCCGGCGGGGCAGCACCAACGGGATCTACGAGGGCAACCTGGACGCGACGACGTCCACCACGCCGACGACACCGCCCACCACAACCCCGCCGACGACACCTCCTACGTCCCCGCCCACGACCCCGCCGACGACCCCGCCGACCACCACCACCGCGCCGACGACGCCGCCGACCACCACCACCACCACCACGACTCGGACGAGCACCAGCACCACACCCCCCAGGACCCCCAGGGAACTGGACGCCTACATCAGGGATCTGATGGCGGGCCGGGGGCGGTGACCGGGCTCCGAACAGCCGGGTCGGGCGGCGGTACCCGGCCGCGGAAGCGGTCGGCGGCCACCAGCAGCGTGTGCTCGCCGGTGCGCCGGTACTCCCGCCCGGCCGCCTCGGTCAGCTTGATCACGTGCTCGTCGCCGTGCTCGACCGCGAGCGCGTCCAGCTGATCGGGCGTGGGCACCGAGGCGACCGGTTCGGCGCTGGATTCGGCCTCCTGACGGGGCGCCGCGAAGGCGGCGACGATCGCCCCGACCGCCTGCCAGCCGGCGGCCACGCTCGCCCGCTGCAGGTCCGCTGGCAGCTCGGGCAGCACCATCCGAACAGCGGCGGGCGCGGTCACCGCATGGCAGAACGCGATCGGGGCATCGGAGCGGGCGGCCAGCACCCGAGCGGCCGCGCCGATCAGCTCGTCGAGGGCCTGATCGGACGACCGGGCCGGACCCCAGCGGTCCAGCCCCTCGCCGAGGCCGGCGAGCCGGTCGAGGGACCGCAGCCGGCCGGTGACCCCCGGCCCGGCCGACGGCACCGCGGGGTCCAGCCGGGGCAGCCGGCCGATCGCCTCGACCGCGTCGAGCTCCCCGGCCAGCCGCGGACGCCCCGGCACCGGCTGGAAGCGGGCGGCCCAGAAGGCCAGGCCCTGGGCCAGCTCGTCGACCAGCAGCGGCTCCGGATCGGGGCCGGCGCCGCGCAGCGAGCGCACGGCGTGCGCGGTCCGGATCACGCCGTGGGTGGCGCTGGCCGCCAACCCCGGCAGCAGCCGCGGCCACCAGCGCAGCAGCAACTCCCGCCACGACAGCCCGGCCGCCTCGCGCCGCAGGTAGGCGATCCAGTCGCCGAAGAGCCGTTCGTCGCCGAGGCTCTCGGACCAGTCGGAGTCGGTGATCCCGCGCTGCACCGCGGGCGCCGCATCCAGCCGGCCGCGGTAACGGTCGACCCAACCGGGCACCGCACTCGCACCACCGATCCGGATCAGCGCCTCGGCGGCCATCGGTCCGTGGTTGGCCAGGAATCCGCCGAACTCCGGGCCGGTGCCGCGCAACCGGTCGAGGGCGTCGAGAAGCACGTCGTCGCTCATCGTGACCAGTCTCCGACCCGGCCTCCGTCCGCTGTCAAGACCACTGGTGCGAACGGCACTTTCGCTCGCACCTAGCGTGCGAAAGTGCCGTTGCGCCCAGTCCTAGTGTCCCGAACCGGAACACTAGCGGGCTACCCGATCCAGATGCCGGACCTCGTAGTTGCCGAACCGCGGGTTGCCGCTGACATCGGGGTAGACACCGGCCTGCAGCGCCGGCACCAGCGTGCTCAGGTACTCCTGCACCGTGTGATCGCAGCGGAAGTCGAGCCGCTGCGCGATCTTCTCGAACGACACCCGGTAGTTGCGCGGGTCGGTGTCGCCCTCCCCGTAGCTGACCGAGGCGTCGACCAGGTGCTTGCAGGCCTCGTCGACGATCATGCGCTTGGTGAACTGCTGGCCGGTGTCCCCGACGTTGAACACCTCGCCACGGACCTGCTGCTCCGGCGCGGTCAGCACCGTCATGATCGCCTTGGAGATGTCGGCGACGTGGCAGTAGGGCCGCCAGGTGTCGGCGTCGTAGACCTGCAACGCCGCACCGGTGGCCAGCTCCCAGGCGAACTGGGACACCGTGAGGTCGAAGCGCATCCGCGGCGAGAGTCCGTAGGCCGTCGCGATCCGCAGCACGGTCGCCGAACCGGCCTGCGACCGGGAGGGCGCCAGCAGGTACTCCTCGACGGCGATCTTCGTGCGGGCGTAGAGCGACTGCGGGTTGAGCTCGCTCTCCTCGGTCGCCAGCCGGTCGGAGGTGTGGATGCCGTAGTTGCTGCACGTGGAGGTGAACACGAACCGGCCGACGCCGAACTCGTCGAGCCGGTCGATGATGCCCTTCGCGCCGTCCTCGTTGATCTCGACGGCGAGCTCCGGATAGGTCTTGCAGATCGGGTCGCCGACCAGTGAGGCCAGCAGCACCACGTCGGTCGCGCCCTGGGCGGCCTGCGCGAGATCATCCGGCCGGCGCAGGTCGCCGCGCTGGAAGCGCAGTCGCGGGTGGTCGAGCAGCGGGGCCAGCGCGAACCCGTTGTCGTAGATCAGCTGGTCCAGCACCCGGACCTGGGCGCCCGCGGCCAGCAGCCGCGGCACCAGCACGGAGCCGACGTAGCCGGCGCCGCCGACGACCAGCACCGTTCGATCCGAGAAATCCTGCAGGGAGGGATCCACGTCAGACGTCCTCTCGGGGGAGCTCATGTCACGTCAGGTCGTTCGCAGGCGGCGGCGAGTCCAGTGCCTTGCGCAGCGCGGCCACCACCCGGTCGACGTCCTCCGGGCTCAGGGCGGGGTGCAGCGGCAACGTCAGCTCGCGCCGGCTGAACTGCTCGGTCGCCGGCAGCGAGGGCGAGCCGAACGTGCGGCGGTAGTAGTCGAACTGGTGGATGGCCGGGTAGTGCACGCTGGTCTGCACGCCGGCGGCCCGCATCGACGCCATCACCGCGGCGCGGTCGGTCCCCGCCGGCAGCAGCACCGCCATGATGTGGCCCGAGGTCGGGTGCCCGGCGTCGAACGGCAGCCCGACGTCGGGGGTGTCGCGGGCCAGCGCGGTGCGGTAGCGCGCCATCAGCTCGCGGCGGGTCTCGTTCCAGGCCGGCAGCCGCTCCAGCTGCACCAGCCCCAGCGCGCCGCGCAGCTCGTCCATCCGGAAGTTGTGTCCACACTCGACCACGTCGTAGCCGACGGCGCGGCCACGGTCGCGGTCCAGGGTGCTCGCGGTCATCCCGTGCGCCCGCAGCAGCCGGGCCCGCTGCCGGCGATCCGGATCCCGGACGATCATCATGCCGCCCTCGGCGGTGGTCATGTTCTTGTTGGTGAAGAAGCTGAACGCGGCGGCGTCGCTCACGGTGCCGATGCCGGGCTGCCCGGCGACGTGGGCCGCGTCCTCGAACAGCAGCAGCCCGTGCGCGTCGGCCAGCTCGCGCCACGGCGCCAGGTCCAGCACGTGGCCGCCGTAGTGCATGACCATGATCGCGCGGGTCCGCGGGGTGATCCGGCGGCGGGCCTGCTCCAGGGACAGGTGCGGGCGGTCGGGGGCGGCGATGTCGACGAACACCGGCGTCGCGCCGACGTGCACGACGACCGCGGCGGTGGCCACGAAGCTCATCGACGGGACCAGCACCTCGGCGCCGGCCCCGACGTCGAACGCGGCCAGGCTGAGCTGCAGCGCGGCCGTGGCGGAGTTGACCGCCACCGCGTCCTCGACCCCGTGCAACGCGGCGAAGGCCTGCTCGAACCGCCGGACCCGCTCGCCCATGGTGAGCCACTGGTCGTCGATCACCGCGGCCAGCGCGCGCTTCTCCGGCTCGCCCAGCACCGGAGCGCCCAGTTCGATCACCGGCAGCGCCGGACCGTCGGCGGGCACTCCCACCTCAGAGCACATCCTCGTCCGCGAACGGCCGGGCGGCCTGCTCCTGGGCCTTGCGCAGGTCCTCGACCCGTCCGATGTCGATCCACTGGCCCAGGTGCTCGTAGACGTTGATCGGTGCGCCGCGGGCCAGCATGTCCACCATCAGCTGGTCGAAGCCGTATGGCTCGTCGGGTGGGATGAACTCGAAGACCGAGGGGTGCATGCAGTAGATCCCGGTGCTCACCGAGAACTCCTGGGTCGGCTTCTCCCGGAAGTCCAGCACCCGCCCGCCGTCGTGGTCGAGCACCCCGTAGGCGATGCTGACCACCTGTCGGGTGACCACGACGGTGACCGGGGCCGAGCCACTGGCGTGGGCGGCCATCAGGTCCTTGAGCTGCAGATCCGTGTAGACGTCGGAGTTCGCCACGAAGAACGGGCCGTCGAGGCGGTCCCGCAGGGCGACCAGGCCACCGATGGTGCCCAGCGGGACGTCCTCGGTGACGTAGTCGATCTCCAGACCCCAGCGGTCCCCGTCGCCGCAGTAGCTGCGGATCAGTGGTCCGAACTTGCTCACGGTGACGATGACCTCGCGCACCTCGGCGTCCCGGAACTGGTTGAGCAGGTTGTCGATCACGGTACCCTCGCCGATCGGCATCAGCGCCTTGGGCAACACCGTCGAGTACGGCGCCAGCCGGGTCCCACGACCCCCGGCCTGGATCACCGCCTTGAGTTCGGTCACGACATCTCCCCATCGAGTCGTCGGTTGGTACGCACCGTTGCGCTGCGATCGATAGTGTCACTCGTTCGAGTGACGGCTAACGTTTCGGGGGTCGATCACGCGGCTCGGGGCGGGGGGCGCCTGCCGACCGGACGCCAGCCTGTCGATGATCAGAGCCAACCCGAGCACCACCGCAACGGCCGTGCAGAACCCGCCGATCGCGTCGGTCAGGTAGTGGTAGTTCGCCATCGTCATCAGCACGGCCATGAGGCCGCCCGCTCCCACCGCCACCCCGGTCATGATGGTCACCGCCAGCCACGGCCGGACCGTGATCACGCTGACCAGCAGCAGGGCGGCGACCAGTGCGATCGCGGTGGCGGCGCCGCCGTGGCCGCTCGGGTAGGCGAGGTCGCCGTCCTTCGTCCGCCCGATCAGCTCCTTGAGCACGGTCGTGGCCACCCCGGTCACGGCCGGCCCGAGCACCGCCAGCAACGCGAGCCGACGCCGACCGAGCAGCAGGCAGACCCCGGCGAGCAGCGCGATCAGCACGGCCAGCGGCAGCGGGTCGTACAGACCGATGACGGCCCGGGCGGCGCCGCGACGCATCGGCAGCCAGCTCCGGATCAGGGTCATCGCGGTGTCGTCCAGCCAGCGACCGCTGCTCTCACCGGTGTACCGGATGCCCAGCGTCACCAGCACCAACGCCGAGACGGCGACCGCCGCGGCCGCGGGTCGGCGGATCCGGTCGAGCAACGAAGGGGCTCGGTCCGAGAGCCGACCGGGGTCGGAGAGCAGGCCGCGCATGGCACCGACGTTACCGACGTGCGCGGTGGCATGTCGGCCACCGCCGGGCTGATCACCGACGGGGGGCCGCCAGGTCGACGAGGCTACCCAGCGCCTCGAAGATCATGTCGACCGCGCGCAGGTGCTCGGCGGGCGGGCGCCCGATCGGATCGGGGATCGAGTCCTCGGCCGCCCCCACGGGCTCGGCGGAGGCGGCCGCGGCAGTCACCATCGCGCGGGCCCGCCACACCGGGTCGCAGGGGAGCCCGGCCGGGTCGATCCCGGCCGCGATGCGGCCGAAGCGGCGCAGGGTGAACAGCTTCCGCGCCGCCTCCGGCGCGTTCCACACGATCTGCGACCGGTGCGCGTCCTCCGCGGTCAGGACGAGATCCGCCCAGACCAGCATGTGCGGCCGCAGCGGGCGGGCGACGAAGCCGGCCGCCGCCTCGTACAGCGGATAGCCCCAGAGCGCGAGCGCGTGGCGGCTGTCGGGATGCATGCCCGAGCCGACGACGGCCTGCATGCCGGCGCTGGACAGGGCGAAGCAGCGGCGCGCTGGCGGGCCCATGCGATCGTCGAGCAGCTGCCGGCACAGCAGCTCGGCCACCGGGGAGCGGCAGACGTTGCCGGTGCAGACGAACAGGACGTTGAACGTCGCTCCGTCCACCACCACGTCACCCCGATGTGCTCATTCCTGCGCCCGCTCCCCGCGGAGGCCCTGCGCTACCGGGTCGCCGGACCACCTCCCCGCTCGGCCAGCTGGGGGCCGTCGGTGGGCGCCTGCGCGGTGCCCCGTGGCGGCGTCGTCGTGCGCGCGGTCGGGCTCGGCCCCGGGTTCGCGACCAGCGGCACGGCCTCGGTGACCGAGGGGATGTCCACCACCTCCGTCCGGGTCTCCGGCTCGCGCCGCGGGCCGCCATTGCGCATCGGGAACGGCTCCACCGGGCCCCGCTTCTTCCGCTTCCGGTCCTTGCTCGCGGGCGGAGCGTTGGTCCGATAGGTCTGCTTGCCGGTGTGCGCCGCCATGGTCAGCACCGATCCCAGCACCCGTGCGGAGACCGCGTCCAGGGCGCTGCGGGCCGACTGCAGATCCTGCACGGTGGTCCGGCCGTGGCGGACCACGACCAGCACCCCGTCGGCCCGCGGAGCCAGCACGGCGGCGTCGGTGACCGGCAGCAGCGGGGAGGTGTCGATCAGGATGACGTCGTAGGAGCCGCGCAGCGCCAGCAACAGGTTCACCATCCGCTCCGACCCCAGCAGCTCGCTGGGGTTGGGCGGCAACAAGCCGCTCGGCAGCACGTCCAGCGCGGGCGCCAGCGGCTGCACGGCCCGTTCCACCGGCACCCGGTTGACCAGCACGTTGGTCAGACCGATCGACCCGTCCACCCCGAGGCAGCGCGCGACCGACGGCCGCCGCAGGTCGGCGTCGATGATCAGGACGCTGGTGCCGGCCTCGGCCAGCGCCAGCCCCAGGTTGCACACCGTGGTGGTCTTGCCCTCGCCCGACGACGCGCTGGTCACCAGGATCACCTTGTGCTCGGTGTCGACGTCCATGAACTGCACGTTCGTCCGCAGCTGCCGGAAGGCCTCGGCCAGCGGGGCCTGCGGGTCGCCGTAGATCACCAGCGGGCTGCTGACGATCTTGGGGTCGCGCCCGATCATGCCGAGCACCGGCGCGTCGAGCGCGTCCTCGAGCTGGGCCCGACGCTGGACCGTGGTGTCCAGCCCGTTGCGCAGCAGCGCCGCGCCGAAGCCGACCAGCAGCCCGAGCGCCGCGCCCAGGGTCAGGTACAGCGTCGGGCGCGGCGCGGTGGTCTCCGCCGGCGGAGCGGCCGGCTCGAAGACCTTGGCCACCACCGCGGGCGCCAGCGCCGGGTTCTCGGGCTGCTCCAGCTCGGCCACGTTCTTGATGAACTGGGTGGCCACCACGTTCGCCAGATCGATCGCGCCCTGCGGGGTGCTTCCGGTCACCGTCGCGGTCAGCAGCACCGTCTCCGGCGCCGAGGTGGCGGTGATCCGCGACGCCAGCTCGTCGGGCGTCAGCGGCAGGTCGAGGGCCTCGATCACGTCACCGGCGAGGCGCTTGCTGCGCATCAGCTCCACATAGGTCCGCACCCGTTGGGCCGAGAGCGACTCGCCGTCGGACGCCGCGCTCGGGTCGGTGCTGGCCGCGGTGGCCGACACGATCATCGTGACGTCCGCGGAGTACTCGCGCGGGATCAGCACCGTCACCGCGCCGGCGACCAGCAGCCCCAGCAGCAGCCCGGCCAGCACGACACGCCAACGGTCCCGCGCCACGTCCACATACTCGCGAAGCGTCACCATCAACTCCCTGCGTTCGTCCCGATCGGGTGGATCCGTGTGTGATTGTGGTCCTCGTTTACCGACCCAGTGTTACGGACCGCGTCGTCGATGTCCTCCCCGACTTGCCCGACCGGTGCCGCGGCGGCCGGTGCGGGTGGCTACGTTGAGCCGATGAGCGGCCCGGATCGCCGACGATGACGCTGGTCGTCGACGTCCCACCCGGCCGCGAGGCCGAGCGCCGCTACATCCTCGACGTGGTGCTCTCCCAGTGGCTCGGCCTGCCGTGGCGACTGCGGATCCGGGACCGGCTCGACGTGCGGCTGCACCTCGCGGATGCGCCGCAGACGGGCGGCATCACCGTGCCCGACGTGCTGCTGGCGACCGAGGGCCCCGGCTGGCTGCGCGCACCGTCGCTGCCCGCGACCCCGCTGTCCACGGTCGCGGGGGCCGAAGCGTCGCGCATCCCGGTCATC
This sequence comes from uncultured Actinomycetota bacterium, assembly GCA_963730945.1. Taxonomy (GTDB): domain Bacteria; phylum Actinomycetota; class Actinomycetes; order Mycobacteriales; family Pseudonocardiaceae; genus Pseudonocardia. The sequence continues at coordinate 283,119 of CAVSTV010000014.1, read as the reverse complement.
TACGGCCAGGTGCCGACCGGCACCAGCGCCGGACCCGACGAGGAGCACCTCGAGGTCGACGTGTTCGGCAGCGCCTTCTTCATGCTCAGCCGGTACGAGGAGGCCGTGTCGTCCGAGCGCGACGGCTACGGCCGGTTCCCGGCCACCGCATCGCTCGCGCACCGGGCGGGCTTCCTGCACGTCCCGATCGTCGACGCCTACGTCGAGCTGCTCTGGGCGGCGATCACGCGCCGCTGGCCGCGGCTGCGCCGAGCCGAGCGCGGCTACCGGGTGCTGCTGACCCACGACGTCGACGATCCACTCTCGACACTCGGTCGGCGCCCCCCCGACCTCGCCCGCCAGTTCGCCGCCGACCTGGTCCGGCGCCGGGACGTGCGGCTGGCCGGGCGCCGAGCACGCGCGCTGGTCGGGCGCCGGGCCGATCACGCCTTCGACCCGCACAACACCTTCGACTTCCTGATGAGCGTCAGCGAGTCCGCGGGGCTGCGCAGTGCCTGCTACCTGCAGAGCCACCAGCGGCCGGACCACGCCGCCGGCGCGCACTACGCGCTCGACCACCCGTGGATCCGCGGGCTGCTGCGCCGGGTGCACGAGCGCGGCCACGAGATCGGCTACCACGCCGGCTTCGGCACCCACCTCGATCCGGAGCGCACGGCCACCGAGTTCGGCCGACTGCGCGCGGCCGCCGAGCGGCTCGGCGTGGCCCAGCAGTGCTGGGGCGGCCGGCAGCACTACCTGCAGTGGACGGCGCCGACGACGTGGCGCAACTGGGACGGCGCCGGGCTGGACTACGACTGCTCGGTGGCCTACGCCGACGCGGTCGGCTTCCGCACCGGGACCTGTCACGAGTACCCGACGTTCGACCTGACCGCCGGTGCCCCGCTGCGGCTGCGCGAGCGCCCGTTCCAGATCATGGACGTGACGCTGTTCGGCTACATGGGACTGTCGGGCGCCGAGGCGATGCGCACCGCGACCGGGATCGCCGACCAGTGCCGGCGCTACCGCGGCTCGCTCGGGGTGCTGTGGCACAACGACTCGGTGCTGCGCACCGCCCGCGAGCAGCGCTGGTACGCCGAGCTGATCAGTGCCGTGACGAGCTGAGGATCGACCGCACCGCTACGCGGCCGGGCTCAGAGCATCCAGCGCAGCACGTCGAACGTCTCGGCGTAGGTCACGCCGGCCTGCACGCCGTGGAAGCGCAGCTGCGAGCGCAGGAAGTCCGGATCGGCGTAGGGCCGACCGGCCTGCGACCGGTAGCACCCCAGCGCCGCGATCTTGGCCTGCAGATGCCGCTCCTGCACGGCGACGAACGACGACGTCCGGAAGGCCACGTTGTTCCACGCGATCTCGTACGCCAGCACCGACGTGCGCTTGAACGCGCGCAACCCCTCGTTGCCGATCACCGAGTGGTCCTGGTGCAGGTCGTCCGGGCTCGGCAGCAGCACCAGGCCGGGGGCGACGGCGCGGTTCAGATCGACCATCGCCTGCAGGATCTGCTGGCGGTCGCGGCCGAACTCGCGCACCTCGAAGTCGAGCACCCGCACCCGGTCGGGCTTGATGCCCAGGCACCGGGTCGCCTCGGCGACCTCGTGGCGCAGCACATCGGACTCGAAACCGGCCGGCACCGAGCTCTCGCAGGCGGAGAACGCGACGTAGTGCACGTCGTGACCCTGTTCGGTCCAGCGCGCGATCGCGGCACCGGCGCCGAGCTCGCCGTCATCGGTGTGGGGGGCGAGCACGAGGATGGTCGTGGGCTCGGAGAGCATGGGGCGGATCCTCCGGGGCTGTCGTGGCGGTGACAGACGGTGGCGAGGCTACCGGGCACGCGCCCCGTCGGGGGACCCCGTCGAGGAACACTGTGCCACGCTTTCGAGGTGACGCCTTCCGTGTTCCACGAGCCGTGGTGGCTCGACGCGGCCAGCCCGGCCGGCTGGCGCGAGGTCCGGGTCGAGGAGAACGGGCAGCCGGCCGCGCGGTTGCCCTACGTAGATCGACGCAAGTTCGGGCTGCGGCTGTTGCTGCCGCCACCGCTGACCAACCGGCTCGGCCCCCTCATCACGCCGGGCAGCGGCGGCAACGAGGCCCGGCTGCGCCGGTTCGACCACCTGGTCGGCGAGCTGCTCGACCAGCTCCCGCCCGCGGACCTGATCCGCCAGTCGTTGCATCCGGACGTGCTGAGCTGGCTGCCGTTCCACCGCCGGGGCTACCGGGTCGAGCCGCAGGTGTCCTACGTGATCGATGGGCTGGACGACCTCGACGCGGTGTGGGGCGGGATCGCCGGGCGCACCCGACGGGTGATCAGGAAGGCCGAGAAGCAGCTGGAGATCCAGCGCGACGAGCGGGCCGACCGGCTCGCGACCATGGTCGGATCCACCTACCGACGCCAGCACCGGGAGGTGCCCTACGACCCCACCGTGCTGCACCGGGTGGTGGCCGCCGCGCTGGCCCGGGATCGCGGCACGGTGCTGACCGCGGTGGATGACCAGGGGCGGGTGCACTCGTCGCTGTTCTGCGTCTGGGACGACCGGCGCGCGTGGTACCTGTGCGGCGGCGGTGACGTCGAGCTGCGCTCCAGCGGGGCCGGCAGCCTGCTGATGTGGGAGTTGATCAAGGAGTCGGCCAAGCACGTGCCGCGCTTCGACTTCGAGGGCTCCATGCTGCCGGCGGTCGAGCACTACTTCCGCAAGTTCGGCGGCCGGCAGGAGACCTACTACCAGGTGACCAGGACCAGCCCGCGGTTCACCCCGGTGTGGGCGCTGCGGCAGTGGCGCTCGGCGGCCGCGGTGACCCGACGTGATCGCGCCGAGGGCGACCAGGCAGGATCGTAACGCCACTCACGTACGGGACGACCCGACAGGGTGAGAGGTGAGCAATCGACGACGGAGGGTCATCGATGACCGGCAGCCCTACTGCCTGCCTCGTGCTGCCCGTCATGGATCCGGCGGTCGAGGCGCGCCTGCGGTATGCGTTCAGCGCCTACGCGGCGCTGCACGGCATCCGGGTGCTGCCCGGTCCGGCGGCGGACGTGCGGATCGGGTACGGCCCGGACGCGGGCGACGCGGACGTCACGCTGGCCGCCGGTTACCGCCCGCGCCCGGCCAGGACACCGGCGCCCGCGCCGACCTGGGTGGACGGGATGCCCTGCTTCCAGCTGGCCCCGAGCGGCGAGCCGGACCTGCTGGGCGAGGTCTTCGAGTGGCTGGCCGCACCGCACGAGGCGGCCTGCACCGAGCTGGACGAGGTCGGCCGGGTGCCGCCGGAGCACACGCTGGCCGGCACCCACCGGCTGGACCGCCGGGTGCCCTGGGTCAACCGCTGGCTGGCCCGGCTGCACGCGCAGGTGCGCACCGCGCTGCCCCGGCTGCCGGCCTCGCCGCCGTCGCCGTTCGGCCCCGGGAACACGTTCGTGGCCAGCCACGACATGGACCACCTTTCGAGCAACCCGCTGCGCAACGGGGTCCGGGTGGTCAAGAACATCGGCATCGCGGTGGCCCGCCGCCGCGATCTCCGCACCGGCATGCAGATCGTCGGCGCCGCCGTGCAGCGGGTCGGGCGGCGGCGCCCCACGGTGGTCGGGATCGACGACCTGCTCGCCGGCCAGGCCGAACGCGGGGTGCGCGCCACCTACACCGTGGTGGCCGAATCGACCCACCGCCGCGATCCCGGCTACCGCCTCGACGAGCCCTACGTGCAGCGCACCCTGCGCCGGATCAGCGCCGCCGGCCACGAGCTGGCGGTGCACGGCAGCTACCGCAGCCTCGAACGACCCGGCGAGGAACGCACCAGCCAGTTGGTCCGCGAGTACCAGTTGCTCGCGGCGGCCGGCCACCCCGCGGTCGGCGGTCGGCAGCACTGGCTGCGCCACCGCGGGGGCGAGCTGTTCGACGCGCTGGCCGCGGCCGGGGCGCAGTGGGACTCCACGGTGGGCCATCCGGACGCGGTCGGCTACCGCAACGGCGCCGCCTTCCCCTACCTGCCCTACGACCTCGAGCACGAGCGGCCGCGGAACACTGTGGAGGTCCCGCTGGTGGTCATGGAGCGGGCGCTGTGTTCGGCCTCCGACGATCCCGGGTCCTGGCCCGGGATCGCGCTCGACGTGCTGCACGCCGCCGGCCCCGACGGCTGGGGTGGGACGGCGGTGCTGTGGCACGACTACGCCATGACCGGCACGACGCTGCCCGCACCGCTGGCCGCGACGTTCTGGACGGTGCTCGACGGCGGTGACCGCTGGCTGCCGGCGGCCGACGTCGCCGACGCCGCCCGGCGACGGTGGACGGCGGCCGGCGCGGGCTGCGAGCCACCGGCCAGAGCGGCTGTCGACGCCCCGAAGGTGGGATGACGGTGCTGCGCAGGAATCGCCCCCGCGACGAGTTGATCATGCACGTATCGACCGTGCACGCCTGGGACGACTCGCGGATCTTCAGCCGGATGTGCCGGTCGCTCGCCGCGCACGGGCACCGGGTCGAGCTGCTGGCCGTGTCCGACGCCGAGCGCACGGTCGACGGGGTGCGGATCGTGCCGGTCCCGCGGGCGGGCAGCCGGCTGGGCCGGGTGGCCGGCAACCTGCCCCGGGTCGCGGCCATGGCCTGGCGGTCGCGGGCCGCGATCTACCACCTGCACGACCCGGAACTGATCCCGCTGATCCCGATCCTGCGGCTGCGCGGCGCCGCGGTGATCTACGACTCGCACGAGGACCTGGCCGCGCAGATCCTGGAGAAGGAGTACATCCCGGCCGCGATCAGGCCGCTGGTGGCCGGTATCGGCACGCTGCTCTGCCGGTTCGCCGACCGCACCGCGAGCCACACGGTGGCCGCCTCGCCGAAGGTCGCGGAGGCGTTCCGGGCGCACCGGTGCACCGTGATCCGCAACTATCCCGAGGAGCTGCCCGACCTCGCCGACGCCCCCGACTACTCCCGGCGCGAGCCGCGGGTCGTGTACGCGGGCGGCTTGACCAGGGCGCGTGGCGTCGAGCAGATGGTGGATGCGCTGCCGCTCGCCGAGCTGCCCGCCGAGTGGCAGTTCCGGCTGGTCGGGCCGCACAGCCCGGACGACCTCATCGACCGGCTGCGCCGCCGGCCCGGCTGGGACCGCGTCGAGTACCGCGGCGCGGTGTCACCCCCTGAGGCCAGGCGGCTGATGAGCGAGTGCCGGATCGGTCTCGCGCTGCTGCAGCCCATCGGGCAGTACGTCGACGTGTTGCCGACCAAGCTGTTCGAGTACATGTCGCTGGGCATCCCGGTGGTGGCCTCGGACTACCCGCAGTGCCGCGAGGTCGTCGAGAGCAGCGGCTGCGGGCTGCTGGTCGACCCGACCGACCCGGTGGCGATCGGCGCGGCCATCGCGGAGCTCGCCGCCGATCCCGCGCGGGCGCGGGCGATGGGCGAGCGCGGCCAGGCGGCGGTCGGGCAGCGCTACCACTGGGCCGGCCAGGCGCAGGCCCTGCTGGAGGTGTACGCGCGGCTGCTGAACCCGACCCCCATCGGTCAGCCGACATGAGCAACGCGGTCCGGTACCAGCGGCCGCGGGGCGACCGCGCGGGTCAGGCTGGGCGACCCCGCGAGACCGGCGCGGTCGCCCAGCGGCTGGCGATCGCCGCGGTGGCGCTGGTCTACATCTTCGTGCTGCACACGGTGTACCAGCACACCATCGCGCCGCAGTTCTCCTACCTGCAGTACACCTACCGCAGCCCGGACCCCGTGCACTACAGCGTCGCGATCGCGCTGGTGGTCGCGTTGGCGGTGATCCTGCCGCACCGGATCGGCCGACCCTCCCAGTTCATCTGCTGGATCCTGTTCGTGGTCGCGGTGGCCCCGAGCATCATCGTCCCGCAGTACACCCAGGTGCTGGACAGCGACGACGCCATCGAAGTCGCGATCTGGGCGGCGCTGAGCTTCCTCCCGGTGGCGATCTTCGGCAGCCGGCGCGCGCTGCGCGACTCGCTGCCGCGCTTCACCGTGTCCCCGTCCACGTTCTGGGGTGTGGTGATCGTCCTCTCCGTGTTCGTCTACGCCTACGTCATCGCCGACGTCGGCGTGAGCTTCTCGCTGCCCTCGCTGTCGGACGTCTACGGGGTGCGCAGCGAGTACCAGGCGACGGAGAACGACAGCTCGGTCCTGCTCAGCTACGCCACCCCGCTGATCGCGAACGTGATCAATCCACTGATCATCGGCCGGGGCCTGCTGTCGCGGCGCTGGGTCTGGCTGGCCGCGGGATTGCTCGGGCAGCTGTTCATCTACTCGTTCACCGGTTACCGCTCCGCGCTGCTCTCGCCGCTCGCGCTGCTGGCGGCGTACCTGCTGTTCCGGCGCGGCAACCGGCCGGCCGCGGTGCTCGTGCTGGCGTCGTTCACCGTGCTCACCGTCGGCATGTGGGCGCTGGACACGCTCACCGCGAGCGATGACTTCACATCACTGCTGGTCCGCCGGTTCCTGATCACCCCGGGGCTGCTGACCGCGGGCTACGTGTTCGTGTTCGCCGACATCCCCAAGGCCCACCTCGCGCACTCCTTCCTCAGGGGCGTCCTGGACTACCCCTACTCGCGGGAGCCACCGCAGCTGGTCGGCGAACTGTTCTTCGGCAACTCCGCCACCAACGCCAACGCCAACCTGCTCGCCGACGGCTACGCGAACTTCGGTTTCACCGGGATGCTGCTGGAGTGCCTGGTGCTGATGGTGGTGCTCTGGTTCATCGACGACGCCTGCCGCGGGCTGCCGGTGGGTGTCGCCGCGCTGGCGTTCGTGATGCCGACGCTGTCGCTCGCCGACTCCGGGCTGTTCACCACCCTGCTCACACACGGCATGGGCGCGGCCACCCTGGCGTGCCTGTTGATGCCTCGCACCGGGTGGCAGCCCGAGGCCGACCCGCCGCGGCCGAAGCGCCGCCGGGCCCGATGGCGAGCACGCCGACCGAGGCCGATCCCACCCGCAGAGATCCGCCGGCCAACCAGCAGGCCCACGGGAGCAACCGGAAAGTACGAGGGATCGTGAGCACTCTGCCCGACATCGCGTTCATCGTGGCCACCTACAACGAGGAGGGCGCGATAGAGGCGTGCGTGCGGAGCCTGCTGGAGCAGCGCTATCCGGTGGACCGGATCGAGGTCGTCGTGATCGACGGCGGGTCGACCGACCGCACCCGGGAGCGGGTCCGCGCGCTGGCCGCCGCCGATCCGCGGGTGCGGCTGCTGCACAACCCGGCCACAATCGCGGCCAGCGCGTTCAACATCGGGGTGGCCGCCACCACCGCCGGTCTGATCAGCCTGGTCAGCGCGCACAGCGTCACCGAGCCCGACTACGCCGTGGTGCTGGCGGACGCGTTCGAGACCTCCGGCGCGCAGCTGGTCGGGGGGCGGATGGAGGCCGCGGTGGCGGAGGGGGCGACGCCGACCGCGGAGGCGATCGTGCGCGCCACCTCATCCCCACTGGGCCTCGGATCCGCCAAGTTCCACTACAGCGAAACCCCCGGCTGGGTGGACACCGCGTTCCCCGGGGCCTACCGCCGCGAGCTGTTCGCGAAGATCGGCCCGTTCGACGAGGGACTCGTCCGCAACCAGGACGACGACCTGCACCTGCGGGCCCGGCTGGCCGGGCACCCGATGTGGTTCGATCCCCGGCTGCGCTCGACGTACCGGCCGCGGCGGACCTTCGGCGCCCTCTGGAGCCAGTACTACCAGTACGGCTGGTGGCGGGCGGTGACGATCCGCAAGCACCGGCGGGTGGCCTCGGTCCGCCATCTCGTCCCGGCCGCACTGGTCGCCGGGATCGCCGCCGGACCGGTGCTGGCCGCGGCGGGCCGCCGGTACCGGCGGCCGGTCGGCGCGACCTGGGCCGGCGGCGTGCTCGCCTGGGCCGCCGTGCTGGCGCTCGCCGGCTGGCGGGAACGCGGGGCGGCCTGGCGTGGCGGTCCGGATGCCGGGCGCGGTCGGCTGCCTGCACCTGGCCTACGGCGTCGGCGTCTGGAGCGGCGCCGCCCAGCAGGCGCTGGGCCGGGCCGGGCGATCGGCGACCCGTACCGCCGCCGTCGCCGCGGCCGAGGAGGCCGCCGACCCCGCCGTGCGGCCCCGCCCCGAGCAGCACCATACGGCGATCCGAACCCGCCGACCGTCACCCTGCCGAGCCAGCGCGGGCCGCTCGCCACCCGGGACTGACGTGCGCCCCGGATCCACCTCTGCGGACGACCCGCCCGGCCGCCCGGGGCGGCGCGGCTTCGGCGCGGTGTCCCGCATCCTGGCCGGCAGCGTGACCGGCCAGGGCCTGGTGCTGCTCGCCTACCCGATCCTGGCCCGGCTCTACGAGCCGGCCGAGTTCGGGCTGCTGGTCGTGTTCACCTCGGTGGTGAGCATGGTCGGCGTGCTGTCCACCGCCTCGCTGGAGTCGGCGGTGCTGCTGCCGACCGACGAGGGGGAGGCCGCCGCGGTCGCGTGGGCCGGGCTGGCCTCGGTGCTGCTGACGGCCACCGTGACCGCGGTGGTCGGCTGGTTCGCCGGGCCGTCGATCGCGGGGTTGCTCGGCGCGCCGCAGCTGGGCGGGTACTGGTGGCTGGTGGCGCTGTCCGTGCTGGCACTGGGCACCTACCTGGTGCTGACCGAATGGATGGTGCGCGCGAAGAGCTACGGCGCGCTGGCCCGGCGCAACCTGCTGCAGGGCGTCGGCCAGGTGGTGACCCAGGTGGGGTTGGGCGCGGCGGGGGTGCGCCCGGTGGGGCTGCTGCTGGGGCTGGGGGTGGGCCGGCTGTGCGGGATCGGCGGTGCCGTGTCCAGCGGCGGACTGCTGCACAGCAGGCCGCGGCCGGCCGAGATGGCCGCGGCGGTCCGCCGCTACCGCCGCTTCCCGCTCGTCGCGTCCTGGTCGAAGCTGCTCAACACGGCCGGGCTGCAGGTGCCGTTGCTGCTGGTCAGCGTGGTCTACGGGGACGCTCGAGCCGGCCTGCTCGGGCTCACCGTGCGGGTGATCGGCGGGCCGGTCGGGGTGATCGGCCAGGCCGTCTACCAGGTGTTCACCGCCGAGGCGAGCGCCAAGGTGCGCGAGGAGGACCGCGAGCTGGCCGCGTTCACCCGGCGCTCGGTGCTGCGGATGCTCGCCCTGGGCGCCGGCCCGGCCGCGCTCATCGTCGCGTTCGGACCGGCTGTCTTCGGGGTGGTGTTCGGACCGGAGTGGGTCGAGTCCGGCCGGTTCGCGCAGCTCCTGGCGCTGGCTTACCTCGCCGAGTTCGCGGTGACCCCGATCTCGCAGACGCTGTTCATCCTCGAACGCCAAGGCGTGCAACTGTTCTGGGACGTCACCCGGCTGGTGCTGACCGCCGGTGGGCCGATCGTCTGCGGGCTGATCGGAGCGCCGATCGTGGTCGCGGTGGCCGTGCTGGCGTGCGCGCACATCACCGGCTACCTGCTGCTGTACGTGCTGTCGATGCGCTCGGCGCGGGCGTCCGATCGCGGCGAGGTCAGCCGCGAACCCCGTCGTCGTTGATCACGGCCAGGACCGGAACGAACGGCACTTTCGCTCACACCTAGCGTGTGAAAGTGCCGTTCGTTCCGTTGAGTGCCTCCTGGGGTGATCCGCCGGACGGGGCTGTGGTGGGAATGCCCAATCACACCGCGAGCCCATGTGCGGCAACGCATACTGGAAGTCTGGGGGAGAACGAGGAGCGGAGATGTTGGCTGGGCTTCGCGGAGCCGGCAGGCGGTGCGGCTCCCGATCGGTCGGGTCCCAGCTGGTCGGGCTGCGGCTGGATGGGCTGCCGTCGATCGGGATCGGCTCGATCAGGATGGGCGCGATCGGGATGCGGGTGCTCGGCCTGCTGACCAGCACGGCGTTGCTGGCCTGCGCCCCCGCCGCCACCGGCCCACCGGCGGCGAGCGGCCCGAGCTTGAACGCGAGCTACTCCAACCCACCCACCGCGCTGGACCCCGAGTCGGACAGCCCCCGCCTCTACGTCGCGCCCACCGGCAACGACGACAGCGCCGGCACCGTGGACGCGCCGCTGCTGACCATCCGCAAGGCCGCGGCGCTGGCCAAACCGGGCACCACCGTGGTCGTCGCCGACGGCACCTACGAGGCCGCCTTCAACACTCGCACCAGCGGCACCGCCGACGCCCGGATCACTTATGTGGCCGCGTCCAAATGGGGCGCCAAGCTGGTCGGAACCGACGCCGAGAAGGACGCCGTCTGGCGCAACTACGGCGACTTCGTGGACATCCAGGGCTTCGACGTGTCCGGATCGATCACCGACGGGTTCATCCAGACCGGTTCTTACGGGCGGATCGTGGAGAACCGGGTGTACGGCTTCACCGAGGGCTGCATCTCCACCTACAAGGACGACTACTCCATGGTGGACAACGACATCATCAGCAACGTGGTGTTCAACTGCGGGAACACCCCACTGAACCACGGCATCTACCCCGGCGGCCCCGGCGGCACGATCAGCAACAACATCGCCTACGGCAGCGGCGGTTTCGGCATCCACTGCTGGCACAACTGCAACCGCCAGGTGATCAGCAACAACCTGGTGTTCGACAACGCCGAGGGCGGCATCCTGATCGGACAGGGCGACGGCCCCAACGACGGCAGCGTCGACGCCGACGACATGCTGGTCGCGAACAACATCGCCATCGGCAACGGTGCGCAGGGCATCCGGGAGAGCGGCGCCACCGGGGGCAACAACAAGTACCTCAACAACAACGTGGTCGGCAACCAGGAGGACGGCATCGGGCTGCTCTCCGGCTCCGAGTCCGGGACGATCACCGACCAACCCGATTTCGTCAACTTCCAGCCCGACGGGTCCGGCGACTACCGGCTGCAACCCGACAGCCCCGACATCGACGCCGGCACCCCCGACGGTGCCCCCGCCATGGACATCACCGGGGCTCCCCGACCGCAGAGCGGTGGCATCGACATCGGTGTCTACGAGCGCTGACCGGCGCGGACGCGGACGGTCTCCTGGACGACGACCCACCTCTGGCGGCCCGAGCACGTTGCGGGGTTGCTGGCTGCGGTCGGCCTCGGGGTGATCGCCGAGGTACGTCTTCCGGAGTCCCCGCCGTTGCGCGCCCAGGTCCTGCTCGCGGCCGGGCGGCCTGCCTGATATTGGATGGTGTGGTCGGCTTGGCGAGAGTTCCCGACCTACGTCCCCGGCATGGGGACGAGGACTCGCCATCGGCTGTTGTTGCCTGGCTGTGGTCCCGCTTGAAGTCGAACATGCGTTCGAGTAGAATGAGGGCATGAGCGGTGACGACGTGCAGACCGGGGTGACACAGCTCCACCAGGGGCTCACCACGCTGCGCGCAGCCACCGGACCGCACGGATCCGAAACCGACCGGATCGCCGCGCTGAGCGGGCTGGCCGACGTCGAACACCAGATGCACCGGGTTGTGGTCGACACCGTCGCCGCGTTGCAACGGGACGGGACGTTCACCGCGCACGGCCAACGACCCGTCACCGCGGTGTCGGAGCTGCTCGGGGTCGAACACCGCGACGCGCGGCGGATCATCACCGCCGCCGACCACGTCTGCCCCCGAGCCGACCTGCAAGGCCAAGTCCTGCCGCCGCTGCTGCCCGCCACCGCCGCCGCCTTCGAATCCGGCGCGGCCAGCCTGCGACACGTCGAGGTCGTCGCGAAGCTGATCGGCAACCCCACCGCGCGACGGCTGTCCCCCGAAACGCTGGCCGGCGCGGAAATCCAGATCGCCGCGATGGCCACCGACACCGCCCCCGCCGCCCTCTACAGCTGGGGTGTCGAACTGCTCGAACTCCTCGACCAGGACGGCGCCGAGCCCGACGATCGGGAACCCGAACCGGTCGACGAAATGTTCCTCACCCCCAACCCCAACGGAGCCGGTGGACGAATCAAAGGCTCGGATCGACTCCGCGGACCTCTACGACCTGATCGCGTCGGTCCTCGACGCCAAATCGGCACCGCTGACCAAGGACGACCACCGGCCGCTGGGGCGCCGCCAAGCCGACGCCATGGCCGAGGTGTTCGGCTATGTCGCCGACCACGCCGAACCCGACATGCTGCCCTCGGCCGGCGGGAACCGGCCACACCTCAACATCCACATCCGCTGGGAGGACCTGCAAGCCCAAGCCCGCGCGGCGATGCTCGACTTCGGCGGACAGATGACCCCCGCCGCCGCCCGCATGGCCTGCTGCGACGCCTGCGTCATCCCGATCGTGATGGGCGGCGCCGGGCAACCCCTGGACGTGGCGGTCATGCGGCGCACCATCCCCGACCACATGCGCCGCGCGGTCGCCGCCCGCGACCGCGGATGCGCCCACCCGGGCTGTGACCGCACCCCCTCCTGGTGCCAGGTGCACCACGTGATCCCCTGGGAACACGGCGGCGAAACCAAGATCAGCAACCTGGTCATGCTGTGCAAAACCCACCACCGGGAGATCCACACCTCCGAATGGACGGTACAGATCGCCCCGGACGGGATACCGGAGTTCACACCCCCGAAGTGGATCGACCCGGAGCAGAAAGTCCGCCGCCGACCACCACCACCGCAACGACCACACCTTCCGGGTCGACAATGCTGATCACCATCAGCTTCACCGCAGCTAGACGGTATGGAGGTCCGGGCTGGGGCCTCGCCACATGTGATCGTGGGTTGCCGGCAGGAGCGGGTCCTGGCCGGTAGAGCCACAGATGTGGGAGGCCCCAGTGGTCGGGAATCGTACGAGTGTCGGTCTGGATGTGCACGCGCGGTCGGTGGTGGCGTGCGGGCTGGACGGGCAGACCGGGGAGTTGTTCGAACGCCGACTGACTCCCGATCATGGTGAAATCGGGTCGTGGGTGCGGTCGTTGCCGGGGCCGGTCGCGGTGACCTACGAGGCCGGCCCGACCGGGTTCGGGCTGGCCAGGTTCCTGACCGGGCAGGGCATCGCCTGTTGGGTGGCGGCGCCCTCGAAGCTGCAGCGCCCGTGCGGGGACCGGGTCAAGACCGATGTGCGGGATGCCCGGCACCTGGCCCGGCTGCTGCACCTCGGGGAGATCGTCGCGGTCACGGTCCCGGGCGTCGAGCAGGAAGCGGCGCGGGACCTGGTCCGGGCCCGCGACGACGTGCGCAGGGATCTGATGTCGGCGCGGCATCGGTTGTCGAAGTTGTTGCTGCTGAGCCAGGTCTCGATGACCGCGGCTCGGCACGACGTGCGTCGCCACCATGGCTGACCGAGAACCCGGCACCCCCTCCTGGCGCTTGTCGGTAGCCCCGACCACCTGCATCCCGGAAGCGGACAGCGCCGCATCACGCTGGGTCGATCGAGCAAGGTTCAGAGAGAGACGAGGCTGACCTCGGGCCACTGGGTCGGATCGAGCAGGTTGCGGCCATCGAAGATCGCCCGGACGCCGGGCAGCTGCTCGGGGGTCCAGGTGCGGTACTCGGCGTGGTCGGCCTGCACCACCGCGGCGTCGACCGGGCGACCCGGGGGGTAGACGTCCAGGCCGAGGCCGGCCAGCTCCTGCGGGCTGAAGAGCGGATCCTGCACCAGCGGGATCGCCCCACGCCGGCGCAGCGCCTCGACGGTGTCGAACACCCCGGAGAACGCGGTCTCCTTGACCCCGCCGCGGTAGCAGGCGCCGAGCACGACCACGGTGGCACCGCTGAGGTCGCCGTAGGCGGCGGCCAGCAGTTCCACACAACGCTCGGGCATCGCCGCGTTGGCCGTGCGGGCGGCCCGCACGATCGTCGCGTCCGGGTCGCCGGCCAGGTAGAACCAGGGGTAGACCGGGATGCAGTGCCCGCCGACGGCGATGCCGGGCTGGTGCAGGTGGCTGAACGGCTGCGAGTTGCAGGCCTCGATCACCCGGTGCACGTCGACGCCGATCCGGCCGGCGTGCAGCGCGAACTGGTTGGCCAACCCGATGTTGACGTCGCGGTAGGTGGTCTCGGCCAGCTTCGCCAGCTCGGCGGCCTCGGCCGTGCCCAGGTCCCAGACGCCGTTGGGCCGGGCCAGGTCGGGGCGGGGGTCGAACTGCAGGCCACTGTCATAGAACTGCACGGCCCGGGCGGTGCTGGCCGCGTCGATGCCGCCGACCAGCTTGGGGTAGCGCGCGAGATCGGCGAAGACCCGCCCGGACGAAACCCGCTCCGGGCTGAACGCGAGGAAGAAATCGGTGCCGGCGCGCAGCCCGCTGCGCCGCTCCAGCAGCGGCCCGAACCGGTGCCGGGTGGTGCCGACCGGCAGCGTGGTCTCGTAGCTGACCAGCGTGCCGGGCCGCAGCCCGGACCCGATGTCGGCGGTGGCCGCGTCGATCGCGGTGAAGTCCGGCTCGCCGGCCTCATCGACGTAGAGCGGGACGACCACGACCACGGCGTCGCTCACCGACACCGCGGCCGCGGTGTCGGTGGTGGCCTCCAGCACGCCGGCCTCGACCACCCGGCCCAGCCGCTCGTCGAGCTGGGCCTCGCCGGGGAAGGGCGGGCGCGCCTCCCGGACGGCCGCCACGGTGGCCGGGCTGACGTCCGCCCCGACGACGTGGTGCCCGCGGCCGGCGAACTGCACGGCCAGCGGCAGGCCGATCTTGCCGAGGCCGACGACTGCGATCTTCATCCGGCCACCTCGACGGTCCGCCCGGTGGCCGCGGACTCGCGGATGGCCTCGGCCACCCCGACCGTGGACAGGCCCTCGCGCAGCGAGACCAGCTCGGCCGGCTCACCGCGGACGGCGGCGGCGAAATTGCCCAGCTCGGTCATCAGCGGCTCCGGCTTGGGGATCGCATAGCGGATCATGTGCCCTTCCGATACCCCGCGGAAGGCGGCCACCCGATCCCACTGCGAGGGCTCGGTCCCGTTCTGGAAGAAGGTGAGGTCGGCGGTGAGGGTGTCCGCGACGAAGCAGCCGCGCTCCCCGGTCACCGTGGTCACCCGCTCCTTGAGCGGCGACAGCCAGTTCACCAGGTGCGTGGCCACCACCCCCGACGACAGCTCGGCGACCGCGCTGACCAGGTCCTCGTGCTCGCGGCCGCTGCGGTGCGCGAACCGCGCCGAGATCGCCCGGTAGGGCGACTGGGTCACCCAGGCGGTGAGGTCGATGTCGTGGGTGGCCAGGTCCAGCACCACCCCGGCGTCGGTGATCCGGGCCGGGAACGGGCCCTGCCGCCGGGTGACCACCTGGTACAGCTCGCCCAGCTCGCCCGCGGCGAGGCGCTGCCGCATGTTCTGCAGGGCGGGGTTGAACCGCTCGATGTGCCCGACGCAGCCGATCACCCCGTTGCGCTCGAAGGCCTCGACGATCTTCAGCGCGGCCTTCGAGTCGTGCGCCAGCGGCTTCTCGATCAGGGTCGGCACGCCGGCCTCGGCCAGCTCCAGCCCGATCTGCTCGTGGGTGCGGGTCGGGGTGGCCACCGTGCACAGATCGATCCCGCGGTCCAGCAGCTCGGCCACGGTGTCCACCACCTCGACCTGGAACCGGCCGCGCTGCTCCGGGTTGCGCGGGTCCGCGGCGGCGACGAGCTCGACGCCGGGCAGCTCCTGCAGCACCCTGGCGTGGTTGCGGCCCATCGCGCCGAGCCCGATCAGGCCGGCCCGCAGCGGCCGGCCCGGGTCGACCCCGTTCATGCCGACACCGCCCGGGTGACGGCGGCGACGATGCGTCCCAGGTGCGCGTCCGACAGCAGCGGGTGCACCGGCAGCGACAGCACCTCGGCGGCGGCGGCCGCCGTCTGCGGAAGCTCGAGGTCGAGGTCATAGGCGGGCAGCCGGTGGATGGGCGTCGGGTAGTACACGCCGGTCGGCACCCCGAGCTCGGCGAGCCGCGCGACCAGCCGGTCCCGTTCCGGGTGCCGCACGGTGTACTGGTGCCAGACCGGCTCGGCTTCGGCGCCGACCGCCGGCAGCACCAACCCGGATCCCGTCGCGGAGACGAGCGCCTCGCTCAGGAACGCCGCGTTCCGCTGCCGCGCCCTGGTCCACCCCGGAAGCTGGTCCAGCTGGACCCGGCCGATCGCGGCGTGCAGGTCGGTCATCCGCGCGTTGTAGCCGACGATCTCGTTGGCGTAGCGACGCTCCATACCCTGGTTGCGCAGCAGCCGCACCTGGCGCGCGGTCTGCTCATCGGCGCACACCACCATGCCGCCCTCACCCGCCGTCATGTTCTTGGTCGGGTAGAAGCTGAAGGCGGCCATCGAGCCGAAGGTGCCGACCGGGCGGCCGCGGGAGGTGGCCAGGTGCGCCTGCGCGGCGTCCTCCACCAGCAGTAGCCCGTGGGTGTCGGCGACCTCGGTCAGCTTCTCGACCGCCGCCGGATGCCCGTAGAGGTGCACGGCCATCACCGCCGCGGTGCGCGGCCCGATCGCGGCCAGCACGGCGGCCGGGTCGAGGCAGAACTGCGCGGGCTCGATGTCGACGAAGACCGGCACCGCCCCGGTCAGCGCGACCGCGTTCGCGGTGGCCGCGAAGCTGAAGGAGGGCACGATCACCTCGTCGCCCGCGCCGATGCCCAGCGCGAGCAGCCCGAGCAGCAGCGCGCTGGTGCCCGAGTTCACCGCGACGCAGGGCCGATCGTCGACGTGCTCGGCGAACTCGGCCTCGAACGCCGCCACCTCGGGGCCCTGGGCCAGCATGCCCGAGGACAGCACCCGCTCCACCGCAGCGCGCTCCCGCTCCCCCAGCTGCAGCCCGGTGGGCGGGATCGATCCGGTCTCCAGGTGGTCAAGAGCCGAGCTCATGCAACAAGCCTTCCTCTTCACGGAACAGCGCATCGGTACGCTCGCAGCGCCACTGCCCGGCACCATCGGGGCGCAGCGGCACCCCGGCTCGTCCGACCCAGCCCACCCGGCGGGCGGGCACCCCCACGACCAGCGCGAAGTCCGGTACGTCGGCCGCCACCACCGCGCCGGCACCGACCATGGCCCAGCGGCCGATGGTCACCGGGGCCACGCACACCGCGCGCGCCCCGATCGAGGCGCCCTCGCGCACGGTGACGCCGACCGGGGTCCAGTCGGCCGCGCCGCGCGGCACCCCGTCCGGATCGACCGACCGTGGATGCTGGTCGTTGGTCAGCACCGCGGCCGGCCCGATGAACACCCCGGTGCCGAGCTCGGCCGGGTCGTAGACCAGCGCGTAGTTCTGGATCTTGACGTGGTCACCGACGCGCACGTGCGGGCCGATGTAGGCCCCGCGGCCGACGACGCAGGAACGGCCCAGGCGCGCTCCCTCGCGCACCTGGGCCAGATGCCAGATCTGCGTGCCGGCTCCGATCTCGGCGGACGCGGCCACGTCGGCGGTGTGGTTGATCGTCGTCTCGGCCGGCACCCGTTCGGTCGGCACCGACGTCATGAAATCAGCCCCTTCAGCGTGCGGGCCAGGATCCGCAGGTCCTCGCGCAGCGTCCAGTTGCTGACGTAGTCCAGCTCGATGTCCAGCTTCTCGGGCAGCAGCTCGGAGAGGTAGTGGGCCTCGATGTCGGCGGGCTGGGCGCGCTCGATGTAGGCCTGCTCGTCGCCGAACTCCAGGAACGCGAGGCTGGTCATCCCCGGTCGCACCGCGAGCACGCGGCGCTGCCGGGCGGAGTAGTGCGCGGCGTAGCGCGGGTCCTCCGGGCGGGGGCCGACCAGGCTCATGTCGCCCTTGATCACGTTGAAGATCTGCGGCAGCTCGTTGAGCTTGGTGGCCCGCAGCCAGCGGCCGATCGGGGTGATGCGGGGATCCCCCTCGCGGGTGATCCGCGGCCCGCGGTCACCCGGCAGCATGGTGGCGAACTTGAACATCGTGAACGGCTTGCCGTCGCGCCCGATCCGCTGCGCACGGTAGATCACCTCACCGTTGCTGACCTTCAACACCACCGCGATCACCAGCAGCACCGGCAGGATGATCAGCACTGAGGTCAGGCACAGGGTGAGGTCGAGCAGGCGCTTGGACCGGCTCTGCACCGGGCGCGCCGGCAGCATCGTGACCGGGCTGGTGGGCTGCTCGCGGCGGGTGTCGAGACCGACGACGAGGTCGCCCGAGGCGCGATCGTCGGGTGCCGGGCGGGGGGCGGGGAAATGCGGGCCCGGATCCACCGGCCGCAGCAGCTCCGACAGCGACGGCAGCTTGCTGACCGCCAGTCCGGCGCTGCGGGCGGCGCCCGCGATCTCCGCCACCTCGTGCGGCGGCAGCGACCGGTCGGCGATGACGAGCATGCCCGCCCGCGACCGGGCCGCCGCCGCGGCCAGATCGGCCCGGGTGCCCTGCATCGCGACGCCGGAGATCCGCCGCCGCTGCAGGAAGAGGTTGTCGTCCAGCAGCGCGACCGGCAGGTAGCCACCGTCGGGGTCGGACAGCATCAGCCGAAGCAGCTGCTGACCCTCGAACCCGGCGCCGTAGATGATCACGCGCTGGGCGTGGCTGTGATCGGGGCGGTACCGGCGCTCCCGCCGCAGCCGCACCACCAGCCGGCTGCCCACCGCGATGAGCACCGCGATGGGCACCGCGAGCAGCGGGATGGACCGGGGAACCAGCTGCGGCTGCACGAAGAAGACGGCCAGGAACACGACGGCGCCGGTGAGGGCGATCGCGCCGCTCACGTTGATCGCGTCCTCGACGCTGCCCACGCAGTGCCGGCCCCGGTAGGTCTGCAGGATCCCGCCGATCCCGAGCTGGGCGACGATCGCGACCAGCAGCACCGGCGGCAGCACCCCCAGCGGCGTCACGTCGGCGTCGAACTCGCTGCGCAGGGCCAGCGCGAGCAGCAACGCCACCGCCCAGGCGAGGGCGTCCCAACCGACGAGCAGCACCCGGCGGGTCAGCCACGTCAAGCTGTGACCCTGCTGATCGGACGGGTCCGGCGCCGACTCGACCCTGGCTCCGACGTAGGGACCAGCCGACGACGGATCCGAGCGCACGGCTCCCCCGCAACGGCGGTTTCCGTCGCGCATGCACAACCTCGCAATCACCTGTCGCGTCCGTTCGGACCGGTGGTGGTCAACATCACGGCCAGTAACTTCAGACTCGCCCGGCAACACGATCGTGTTACCTGCTTTTGAACGTCCCGTGATCTTGTGAGACGTCTCGGGCGAGCGGATAGACCGAAAGGGCTAATAGACTGCCCAAAACAGCCCTGCTCACTACGGGCAGGTAACCCACACGTGATCGTCAGACACGTCGGCGAATGGTCAATTTCCCTGGCCGAGCGGCTAGGCCGCGCCTTGCAAATAACGATCTGGCATCGTCCGCGCGTCAGCGTGCCGAGCATTCGGCTCAGCAAGAGCGCCCGAACGATCCAAAACCCATCTTGCCGAACCGATCTGGTCCGAAGGGTTGATCCGATCTGCCCCGTTGACTACAGTTTCACTGCAGCAACGAGGACCGAATGGACGCCACCGGGAAGGCGATCGGTCACGAGATCCGGAGGTGATCGTCTGGAGAGCCACCGAGCATCGAGATCAACAAGTCTGTTGTCGTCCTGAACCGGGGCCCGGCCACCACGGCCGGGCCCCTTCGTCCGCGAAGATCCGTGAAGGGAGGCGCCGGTGCCACTGGCCCGGCTCGATGACGAGGACTACCCGGCACTGACGATGGGCCAGGCAGCGCAGCTGCTGGGCGTGCAACAGGCGTTCCTGCGCCGGTTGGACGCGGCCGGCGTGATCAAACCCGAACGCTCCGGCGGTGGCCATCGCCGCTACTCGCGCCGCCAGCTGGCGGTGGCCATCCGGCTGCGGGCCCTGTTCGACGAGGGCCTGACCCTGGAGGCGGCCCACCGCATCGTGACCCTGCAGGACAAGCTGGCCGCCGCCCGGGGCCGGATCGCCGAGCTCGAGGCCCGGCTCGCGACGCCGGCAGGTGGGGCCCGCACCTCGTCCCCCTGATCGACGCGCGCTGACAGCTGCTCGATGGGCGCTGGTCAGCGGCGGCGGCCAGGCCTATGTTGCGCGTGGGCAGGTGATGCCCCGTTTCGATTGGGTCGAGGTCGGCACATGGCACTCAGCGCGTTCGATCTGTTCAAGATCGGCATCGGCCCGTCGAGCTCGCACACCGTCGGCCCGATGAAGGCCGCCCGGCTGTTCGTCGGCGGGTTGGCCGAGCGCGGCGAGCTGGACCGGGTGCAGGCGGTGCGCGTCGAGCTGTTCGGCTCGCTCGGCGCGACCGGGCACGGGCACGGCTCGGTCAAGGCGGTGATCCTCGGACTGCTGGGCGAGTCCCCCGAGGAGGTGGATCCACAAGCCGCCGACGCGGATGTGCAGGAGGTCCGGGAGAAGCGGACGCTGCCGCTCATGGGTCGGCATCCGATCGACTTCGACGCGGACGAGGACGTGGTCCTGCACCGCCGCAAGCGGCTGGAGTTCCACACCAACGGCATGCGGTTCGTCGCCAGCGACGCGGCCGGCACGGTGCTCACCGAGCGGGACTACTTCTCCGTCGGTGGCGGCTTCGTGCTGGACCAGGACGAGGTGGGCGGCCGGCGCATCGTCCCGGACAGCACCCCCGTCCGCTACCCGTTCAGCAGTGGCAACGAGCTGGTGGCGCTGTGCACCGAGCACGGCCTGTCGATCAGCGAGCTGATGCTGGCCAACGAGCTGTCCTGGCGTCCGGAGCACGAGGTCCGGGCCGGGTTGCTGCACATCTGGGACGTCATGCAGGAGTGCGTGCAGCGCGGCACCGCGGCCGAAGGGGTGCTGCCCGGCGGGCTCAAGGTCCGCCGCCGGGCCGCCCGGTTGCACGAGGTGCTGGCCTCCACCGAGCTCGCGGACGACCCGATGCGGGCCGTGGACTGGGTGACGATGTACGCGCTCGCGGTCAACGAGGAGAACGCCGCGGGCGGCCGGGTGGTCACCGCCCCGACCAACGGCGCCGCCGGCATCGTGCCCGCGGTGCTGCACTACTACCAGCGCTTCGTGCCCTCCTACTCCCCCGACGGCGTGGTGCGGTTCCTGCTCACCGCGGCCGCGATCGGGGTGCTGTTCAAGGAGAACGCCTCCATCTCCGGCGCCGAGGTGGGCTGCCAGGGCGAGGTCGGGTCAGCCTGCTCGATGGCCGCGGCGGGGCTGGCCGAGGTGATCGGTGGCTCCCCGCAACAAGTGGAGAACGCCGCCGAAATCGGCATCGAGCACAATCTGGGTCTGACCTGCGATCCGGTCGGGGGTCTGGTGCAGATCCCGTGCATCGAGCGCAACGCGGTGGCCTCGGTCAAGGCGATCACGGCCGCCCGGATGGCCGTACGCGGCGACGGCGCGCATCACGTGTCGCTGGACAAGGCGATCAAGACGATGCGCGAGACGGGCGCGGACATGAAGGACAAGTACAAGGAGACCGCGCGCGGCGGGCTGGCCCTCAACGTCGTGGAGTGCTGAGCCCGGACCGTTGCGACCATCTGGTTCCGCTAGGTGGAATTGATCTTCGTCCGGCCGGAAACGTTTGCCGCCGCGGCGGACCCGCTGACCGCGCCCGCCGCCGCCGCCTCGCTGCGCGCACGACCACCGACGCCTCGCGACAGCAAGCACCGAACAACTCTTGACCCTCCTCCGAGCGCCGCCCTATCATTCCGCACTACGGGAACCAAATTCCGCATGGCGGACAAGTGGTCGAGCACTCGGCAAAGGGAGCCACGCATGGGCATCGCCCTCGGACCGAACCAGTACGGCAAGGCTGAGAACCGGGTCGTCCGGATCTACCGGGACACCGACCGGCACGAGATCCGCGACATGAACATCTCCACGTCGCTGCGCGGGGACTTCACGGAGGCGCACATCACCGGTGAGCAGGGCGACGTGCTGCCCACCGACACGCAGAAGAACACCGCGTTCGCGTTCGCCAAGGAGAAGGGCGTGTCCTCGCCCGAGCAGGTCGGCCTCACGCTGGGCGCGCACTTCCTCGACACCGCGCCGAAGGCGACCGCTGCCCGGATCGGGCTGGAGGAGTACACCTGGGAGCGCATCCCGGTGAACGGCGAAGGGCACGACCACTCGTTCGTCCGCCGCGGCCCCGAGATCCGCACGGCGGTCGTCACCACCGACGACAGCCAGGGTGAGCGCCGGGCCTGGGTGGTCTCCGGAGTGCAGGACCTGGTGGTGCTCAAGTCGACGGGGTCGGGCTTCAAGGGCTACCTCACGGACAAGTACACGACGCTGCAGGAGACCGAGGACCGGGTCATGGCCACCTCCATGACCGCGCGCTGGCGCTACGAGCGGACCGACATCGAGGACTTCAACGCGACCTACGAGGACATCAAGAAGATCATGCTCGAGGTCTTCGCCGGCACCTACTCGAAGGCCCTGCAGCAGACGCTCTACATGATGGGCAAGGCCGTCCTGGAAGCCCACGAAGAGGTCGCGGAGATCAAGTTCTCGGCGCCGAACAAGCACCACTTCGTCGTCGACCTGTCCCCGTTCGGCGTGGAGAACAACAACGAGGTCTTCATCGCCGCCGACCGGCCCTACGGCCTCATCGAGGCCTCCGTCGTGCGAGAGGGCGGCTCCGACCCCGGGGACGCCTGGTTGAACACCCCCGGCTTCTGCTGAGAGAGCGACACATGTCCAAGACAATCGACAAGCCCCGGGCCGTCGTGCACCCGGTCGACGAGATCCTGCCGATTCCGAAGCTCGCGGTGTACGGCTTCCAGCACGTGCTGGCCTTCTACGCCGGTGCGGTCATCGTGCCGATCCTGCTGGCCAACTCGATCGGGTTGACCACCGAGCAGCTCATCCACCTCATCAACGCCGACCTGTTCACCTGCGGCATCGCCTCGATCATCCAGTCGGTGGGGTTCTGGAAGATCGGGGTACGGCTGCCGTTGCTGCAGGGCGTGACCTTCACCGCGGTCTCCCCGATGATCGCCATCGGGCTGGCCGCGGGGGGCGGCACCGACGGCCTGCTGGTCATCTACGGCGCGGTCATCGTGGCCGGGCTGTTCACCTTCCTGATCGCCCCGTTCTTCTCCAAGCTGATCCGGTTCTTCCCACCGGTGGTCACCGGCACGGTCATCACCATCATCGGGATCGCGCTGCTGCCGGTGGCGGCGGCGGACGCGGCCGGCGGCGCCGGACCCACCCTCGACCCGACCAACGGCAAGTACCTGGCCTACGCGCTGGGCACGCTGTTCCTGATCGTGCTGATCCAGCGCGTCTTCACCGGGTTCATGGCCACCGTCGCGGTGCTGATCGGGTTGGTCGTCGGCACCCTGGTCGCCTGGGCACTGGGCGACGCGCACTTCGACGCGGTGGCCCAGTCGGCCTGGTTCGGCGTGACCACGCCGTTCTACTTCGGCTGGCCCAAGTTCGCGGGGGCGGCCATCATCTCGATGATCGTCGTCATGCTGATCACCGCCGTGGAGACCACCGGTGACGTGTTCGCCACCGGCGAGATCGTCGAGAAGCGCATCGTGCGCGAGGACATCGCCCGCGCGCTGCGCGCCGACGGGCTGGCCACGACGCTGGGCGGCGTCCTGAACTCCTTCCCCTACACGTGCTTCGCCGAGAACGTCGGCCTGGTCCGGCTGACCCGGATCAAGAGCCGCTACGTGGTCGCCGCGGCCGGCGTGATCATGATCATTCTCGGGTTGTTGCCGAAAGCGGCGGCGATCGTCGCCGGCATCCCGCACCCGGTGCTCGGCGGGGCCGCGCTGGCCATGTTCGCCACGGTGGCCGTGGTCGGCATCCAGACCCTGTCCCGGGTGGACTTCCACGACCACCGCAACGTGGTCATCGTGGCCACCAGCCTCGGCCTGGCCATGTACGTCACGGCCCAGCCCGACGTGGCCAAGGCGGTGCCGGATTGGGCCCAGATCATCCTGGGCAGCGGCATCACGCTGGGCAGCATCACCGCGATCCTGCTCAACCTGGTGTTCCACCACGTCGGCAAGAGCTTCGGGCCGGCCGTGGCCGGCACCCCGGGCGCCTCGATCCGGCTGGACCAGGTCAACGACATGTCCTCCGAGGAGTTCGTGCGCACCTTCGCCACCCTGTTCCAGGGCCCGGACTGGGTGGTCGAGCGGGCCTACGCGCAACGCCCCTTCTCCGACACCCACGACCTGCGCCGGGCCTTCCAGGAGGCGCTGTTCGCCGCCACCCCGGCCGAGCAGGAGCAGCTGATCGCCAGTTACCCCGACCTGGGGTCGCTGTCGGTGGCCGAGGGCGCGGAGGGCGAGCGCTCCAAGGAGGACCAGTCGGTGCTGGGGCTGACCCGGCTCGCCGAGCAGGAGCAGCAGGAGCTGTCCACGCTCACCCAGACCTACCGGGACCGCTTCGGCTTCACGCTGATCATGGCGGTGCGCGACCACGAGAACTTCGGCCAGCTGCTCCGGCACGGCTGGGAGCGGCTGAACAACTCACCGGCCCAGGAGCACCAGGCCGCGCTGCTGGAGATCGCGAAGATCGCCACGCACCGGTTCGACGGGCTGGTGGCCGACGCGAACCCGATCCACTCCGCCCGCACCCGACATCTGGACAACTAGGGCCACCGCACTGGGCCCGAGCAGGATCGGCGCGTGCGGTGCATCCGGCTCACCAGTGCGCCCCCTGCACCGCAAGCGCCGATCTCGCCGGCCCGGACGAGCAAAGAGCAGACGAGTGATGAATTGAAGGAGCAAGGCATGACCAGCGCTCGCAGTGACGTGTCCAAGGAGGGATCCGTCGCCGGCTTCAACGAGCTGCCGGAGGCCGAGGTGACTCGGCGGCTGCTCACCTGCCTGGCCGTGGACCGGTGGGCGCACGAGGTGGCCGCCGGACGCCCGTACCCCGACGTCGCCGCACTGACCAGCCGGGCGGCGGCGGCCGCCGCGGAGCTGTCCGACGCCGAGCTGCACGCCGCGCTGGACCGGCACCCGCGGATCGGCGAGCGGGCCGGCGCCGGACACGACGCCGCGTTCTCCGCTCGTGAGCAGTCCGGTGTGGACGACGGTGACGCGGCCGCACTGGCCGCCGGCAACCGGGACTACGAGCAGCGCTTCGACCGGGTCTTCCTGATCCGGGCGGCCGGCCGCAGCTCGGCCCAGATCCTGGCCGAGCTGCACCGCCGGCTGGACAACGACGACGAGACCGAACGCACCGAGACCGTGACCCAGCTTCGCGAGATCGCCCTGCTGCGGTTGAAGACTGTTGTGCAATCGGATGGGATCTGACATGGGAACGCTCAGCACCCACGTGCTCGACACCAGCCTGGGCCAGGCCGCCAAGGGCGTGCGGGTCGTGCTGGAGCACGGCGGACAGCCGATCGGCGACGGCGTGACCGACGCCGACGGCCGGATCGGCTCGATCGGGCCGGACCGGCTCGACGAGGGCGACTACACGCTGCGCTTCGACACCGGCGGCTACTTCGCCGACGCGGGGCGGGAGAGCTTCTACCCCGAGGTGGTCGTGGTGTTCACGATCGCCGACGCCGACCAGCACTACCACGTGCCGGTGCTGCTCAACCCCTTCGGCTACGGGACCTACCGTGGCACCTGAGCGCATGGTCCTGGACGGCGCCACCGTGGTCACCATGGACGGCACCCGCGCCGAGCACCCGGGCGGCCACGTGGTGGTCGAGAACGGGCGGATCGCCGCGGTCGGGGCCGGCCGCGCACCCGAGAGCCTCGGTCCGCGCACCGACGTCTCCGGCTGCCTGATCACCCCGGGCCTGGTCAACACCCACCACCACCTGTACCAGTGGGTGACCCGCGGGCTGGCCGTCGACGACGGCCTGTTCGGCTGGCTGACCACGCTGTACCCGGTGTGGGGCTGCATCGACGAGGACGTGGTCGGCGCGGCCGCCGAGGCCGGGCTGGCCTGGCTGGCCCGCACCGGCTGCACCACCTCGACCGACCACCACTACGTGTTCCCCGCCGACGGCGGTGACGTGCTCGGTGCCGAGATCGAGGCGGCGCGGCGGGTGGGCCTGCGGTTCATGCCGACCCGCGGCTCGATGGACCTGGGCCGGCGCGACGGCGGGCTGCCGCCGGACAACGTCGTCGAGGACATCGACACCATCCTGGCCGCGAGCGCGGCGGCGGTGGATCAGCACCACGATTCCGGCCCGGACTCGATGCTGCGCATCGGGCTGGCCCCGTGCTCGCCGTTCTCGGTGACCGGCGAGCTGCTGCGGCAGGCCGCGGCGCTGGCCCGGGACAAGGGCGTGCGGCTGCACACCCACCTCGCGGAGACCACCGACGAGGAACAGTTCTGCCAGGAGCGCTTCGGGCGCACCCCGGTGGAGTACATGGAGTCCCTCGGTTGGCTGGGCAGCGACGTCTGGCTGGCGCACGGGATCCACTTCGACGACCCGGCGGTCGCGACGCTGGCCGCCACCGGCACCGGCGTAGCGCACTGCCCGACGTCGAACGCGCGGCTCGGAGCCGGCATCGCGCGCACCGCCGACCTGCGGGCGGCAGGTGTCCCGGTCGGCCTCGGCGTCGACGGCGCGGCCAGCAACGAGGCCTGCTCGCTGATCGAGGAGGCCCGCCACGCGCTGCTGTTCGCCCGGGCCCGGGGCGGGCCGTTGGCGCTGGCCGTGCGCGACGCGCTGGAGCTGGGCACCGTCGGTGGGGCCCGCCTGCTCGGCTGGGACGACCAGATCGGTTCGCTGGAGGTCGGCAAGCAGGCCGACATCGCGGTCTGGCGCCTCGACGGGCTCGCGCACGCCGACATCGTCGATCCGGTGGCCGCGCTCGTGCTGGGGGCGGCGCCGCCGCTGGAGCTGCTGCTCGTCGGCGGGCGTCGGATCGTCGAACGGGACCGCGTCGTCACCGCCGACGAGCAGGATCTCACCCATCGGGCGGTCGCGGCGCACCGGAAGCTGATGGCCCGCGCCGGAGTCGGCAGCGGCCAGGAAAGGGTTCATTCATGAGCACGCCAAAGGTCACCGTCAACGGACAGGCCCGTGAGGTCACGGGCATCGAGCCCTACGTCACCGCGCTGGACTGGCTGCGCGACCAGGGCCTGACCGGCGCGAAGGAGGGCTGTGCCGAGGGCGAGTGCGGCGCGTGCTCGGTGCTGGTGGCCCGCCCGGACGGGCAGGACCGCACCCGCTGGACGGCGCTCAACGCCTGCCTGGTGCCGATCCTGACCCTCGACGGCCAGGAGCTGGTCACCGCGGAGGGCTTCGGCAAGCCCGGCGCCCTGCACCCGGTGCAGTACGAGATGGCCAGCCGTGGCGGGTCGCAGTGCGGCTACTGCACGCCCGGTTTCATCTGCAGCATGGCCGCCGAGTACTACCGGCCCGAGCGGGGGGCCGCCGGTGCGAGCAGCAGCTCCAACGGCGCCGCGCCGAGCACGGACGGCCACCAGGAGGACGAGCACGATCACGAGCACGGCCCCAACGGCTTCGACCTGCACGCGCTGAGCGGCAACCTGTGCCGCTGCACCGGGTACCGGCCGATCCGCGACGCCGCCTACGCCCTCGGGGCACCCCCCGCGCAGGACGCGCTGGCCCGCCGCTGCGACTCCTCGGCCCCGGCGGCCGCGCACACCAGGGTCCGGGTCGGCGAGACCGAGTTCGTCCGCCCCGTCGATCTGCCCGAGGCGCTGGCCCTGCTGGCCGAGCGGGACGATGCCCTGGTGGTGGCCGGTTGCACCGACTGGGGGGTGGAGGTCAACATCCGCGGCTCGCGGGCCCCGTTCGTGGTGGCCATCGATCGGCTGCCCGAGCTGCGCACCTACGCCGTGGGCGAGCACAGCATCGAGATCGGCGCCGCGCTGACCCTGTCCGAGGCCGAGCGGCTGTTGGCGGGCCGCATCCCGCTGCTGGACCAGGTGTGGCCGCAGTTCGCCTCCCGGCTGATCCGCAACGGCGCCACCATCGGCGGCAACCTCGGCACCGGCTCGCCCATCGGCGACACGACCCCGGCGCTGCTGGCGTTGGAGGCGGTGCTGGTGCTGGCCGGTCCGGGCGGTGACCGGGAGGTGCCGCTGGCGGACTACTTCACCGGATACCGGCAGACCGTCGCGGAGCCCGGTGAGCTGATCCGCGCGGTGCGGATCCCACTGCCGCTGGCCGGCACCGTCGGCTTCCACAAGATCGCCAAGCGCCGGTTCGACGACATCTCCAGCGTCGCGGTGGGCTTCGCCTTCGACATCGCCCCCGACGGCGGCGCCGGCACGATCGAGCGGGCGGTGATCGGTCTCGGTGGGGTGGCGGCCACCCCGCTGCGCGCCACCGCCACCGAGGCCGCACTGGTCGGCCGGCCGTGGAGCGCGGACACCGCCCGCGAGGCCGCCGCGGTGCTGGGCTCGGAGGGCACACCGCTGGACGATCACCGCGCCAGCGCCGCCTACCGGGCGGCGATGCTGAGGCAGTCGCTGCTCAAGTTCCACGTCGAAACCGCACGTCAGGAGGTCCGGGCATGAGCGAGCTTGCGAGCGAATCAATGTCACAGCGCCCGCGCGCAGCGCTGACCGAGCGCAGCGAGGGAATGCGATGAGCGAGCTGAGCACCCGTCCGGTGCAGCCGGTGGTCGGGGTCGAGATGCCGCACGAGAGTGCGGACCTGCACGTCACCGGCCTCGCGCTCTACACCGACGACCTGGTCGACCGGTATCCGGGATGCCTGCACATCCACCCGGTGCAGGCCCCGCACGCCCACGCGAGGATCGTGTCGATGAACACCGAGCCGGCGCTGGCGGTGCCGGGCGTGGTGTACGTGCTCACCGCGGACGACGTCACCGGGGTGAACGACGCCGGCGTCAAGCACGACGAGCCGCTGTTCCCGAGCGAGGTCTGCTACTACGGGCACCCGGTGTGCTGGGTGCTCGCCGAGAGCCTGGAAGCCGCCCGGATCGGCGCCACCAAGGTGGAGGTGGAGTACGAGCCGTTGCCGTCGTTGATCACGATCAAGGAGGCGATCGCGGCCGAGAGCTTCCAGGGCGCCCGCCCGACCGTGCGCCGCGGCCACCCCGAAGCGGTCATGGACGGCTGCGCGCACGTGTTCTCCGGCGAGTTCGAGTTCGCCGGTCAGGAGCACTTCTACCTGGAGACGAACGCGGCGATCTCCAGCCTCGATGAGAACGGGCAGCTGTTCATCCAGTCCAGCACCCAGCACCCGACCGAGACCCAGGACATCGTCTCGCACGTCACGGGCAAGCCGGCGCACGAGATCACCGTGCAGTGCCTGCGCATGGGCGGCGCGTTCGGCGGCAAGGAGATGCAGCCGCACGGCTACGCGGCGCTCGCCGCGCTGGGCACCCTGGTGACCGGCCGGCCGGTGCGGCTGCGGTTCAGCCGCACCCAGGACCTCACCATCACCGGCAAGCGGCACGGCTTCCACGCCACCTGGCAGGTCGGCTTCGATGCCGACGGCCACATCCAGGCGCTACTGGCCACGCTGACCGCCGACGGCGGCTGGTGCCTGGACCTGTCGGAGCCGGTGCAGGCCAGGGCGCTGTGCCACATCGACAACGCCTACTGGATCCCCAACATCGAGGTGCACGGCCGGATCTCCAAGACCAACAAGACCTCGCAGACCGCGTTCCGCGGCTTCGGCGGGCCCCAGGGCATGATCGTGATCGAGGACATCCTCGGCCGCTGCGCGCCGCTGCTGGGAATCAGCGCCCGCGAGCTGCGCCGGCGCAACTTCTACGCCGCCGGCCACACCACGCCCTACGGGCAGCCGGTGCGGCACCCCGAGCGCATCGAGCGGGCCTGGAACCAGGTCCGCGACACCGCCGAGATCGAGTCGCGGCTGGTCGAGATCGAGGCGTTCAACGCGACCCACGAGCACACCAAGCGGGGGCTGGCCATGACCCCGGTGAAGTTCGGGATCTCGTTCAACCTCACCGCCTTCAACCAGGCGGGCGCGCTGGTGCACGTGTACAAGGACGGCTCGGTGCTGATCAACCACGGCGGCACCGAGATGGGCCAGGGCCTGCACACGAAGATGCTGCAGGTGGCTGCGACCGCGCTCGGCGTGCCGCTGTCGGTGGTCCGGCTGGCCCCGACCCGCACCGACAAGGTGCCCAACACCTCGGCCACCGCGGCCAGCTCGGGGGCCGACCTCAACGGCGGCGCGGTGAAGAACGCCTGCGAGCAGATCAAGACCCGGCTCGCCGAGGTGGCGGCCATCGAGCTCGCGCTGCACCCGGCCGATGTGCGGTTCGTCGACGGGATGGTCACCGGGCTGGCCGACACCGACGGCCGGCTGCCGTTCGCCGAGCTGGTGCACAAGGCCTACTACCGCCGGGTGCAGCTGTGGGCGGCCGGCTTCTACCGCACCGCGGGGCTGCACTGGGACGTCAAGGCCATGCGCGGCTCGCCGTTCAAGTACTTCGCCTACGGGGTCGCGGCCACCGAGGTGGAGATCGACGGCTTCACCGGGGCCTACACCCAGCGTCGGGTGGACATCGTGCACGACGTGGGCGACAGCCTCTCGCCGCTGGTCGACCTCGGCCAGGTGGAGGGCGGCTTCGTGCAGGGCGCCGGCTGGCTGACCCTGGAGGACCTGCGCTGGGACACCAGCGACCGGCCCTCGCGCGGGCGGTTGGCCACCCAGGCGGCCAGCACCTACAAGCTGCCCAGCTTCTCCGAGATGCCCGTGGTGTTCAACGTGGCGCTGCTGGAGAAGGCGCACGAGGACGGCGCGGTGTACGGCTCCAAGGCGGTCGGCGAGCCACCGCTGATGCTCGCGTTCAGCGTCCGCGAGGCGCTGCGCGAGGCGGTCGCGGCGTTCGGGCCGGCCGGGCACAGCGTCGATCTGGGCTGCCCGTCCACCCCGGAGCAGGTGTTCTGGGCCATCCAGGCGGCCCGCGCCGCGGCCGCGTCGGATGCGCAGGCCGCGCCGGTCGGGTCGGCCGACGCCGTGCCGGTGGCCGGCGAGTGACACCGGGACGGGCGAGCACATGCACTGGTTGACCGCCGCTTCCGAGCTGCGCCGCGAGCGCCTGCCCGGCGTGCTCGTCACGGTGGTGGCGGTGCGCGGGCACGCGCCGCGGGAGGCCGGGGCCAAGATGGTCGTCGCGCAGCGGCGCTGCTGGGGCACGATCGGGGGCGGCAACCTCGAGCAGTCCGCGGTGCTGCGGGCGCGCGAGATGATCGCCGCCGGGACGGACGAGCCGCAGACGCACACCTCGAGTCTCACCGAGCGGGCGCCGGCCCTGCACGGCGTGCAGTGCTGCGGCGGCGAGGTGAGCGTGCTGTTCGAGCCGTTGCGGCCGGTGCCCGCGGTCGCGGTGTTCGGGATGGGCCACGTCGGGACCGAGCTGGCCAGGGTGCTGACCCGGCACGACATCGAGCTGCACCTGGTCGACTCGCGCGCCCGGCACGTCGATCCCGAGGCGCTGGCCGCGGTCACCGCCGACGCGGTGGCCCGGGTGCACACCCACCACGCGGTGGTGCCCGAGCTGGTGCTGGGCGAGCTGCCCAGCGGCAGCCACGTGCTGATCATGACCCACGATCACGCCGAGGACGCCGCCCTGTGCGACGCCGCGCTGCGCTGCGGGCACCTGGGCTCGATCGGGTTGATCGGTTCGTCGGCCAAGTGGCGCCGGTTCGCCAAGCGGCTGGCCGCCGAGGGCCACGACGAGCAGGCCCTGGCCCGGATCACCACGCCGATCGGGCGGCCGGACCTCACCGGCAAGGCACCGGCGACCATCGCGGTCAGCGTGGCCGCCGACCTGCTCCGCCGGTTCGAGGCGTCTACCGTGGATCAGTCCCCTGTGGAGGAGTCCGCCGGGCAGCAGTCCGCGTCCGGCGCCGGCGCGACGTTCAAGGAAGCTCACAGATGATGATCTACCGCGGGACCTTCCTGGACACGCCCGACTCCCCGTTCACCGGCGGCCGGCTGCGGGCGGACGCGGACGGCGGCGTCGTCGTGGCCGGCGGCGTCATCGTCGAGCGGGGGCCGTTCGACCGGGTCCGGGCCGCGCACGCCGACCACGAGGTGGTGGACCTGCGCGGCGGCGTGGTGCTGCCCGGGCTGGTCGACACGCACGTGCACTACCCGCAGGTCCGGGTGATCGGCGCGCTGGGCATGCCGCTGCTGGACTGGCTGGACCGCAGCGCGCTCCCGGAGGAGGCGCGGATGGCCGACGAGGACTACGCGCGGGTGGTGGCGGCCGAGTTCACCGACGGGCTGGTCCGCGCCGGCACCACCACCGCGCTGGTGTTCGGCGCCCACTTCGCGTCCGCTGTGGACTGTCTCTTCGAGCGGGCGGCGGCGACCGGGCTGCGGGTCAGCGCCGGGCTGGTGGTCTCCGACCGGCTGCTGCGCCCGGAACTGTCGATCACCCCGGAGCAGGCCCACGCCGACGGGCTGGCGCTCGCCGGGCGCTGGCACGGCAAGGACCGGCTGCGCTACGCGGTGACCCCGCGCTTCTCGCTGTCGACCACCGAGCCGATGCTCGAATCCTGCGCGGCGCTGCTGCGCGACGTCGAGGGGGCGCTGTTCACCTCGCACGTCAACGAGAACACCGCCGAGGTCGACACCGTGCTGGGGCTGTTCCCGGGGTGCCGCGACTACACCGACACCTACGCCCGCTTCGGCCTGATCGGGCGGCGCAGCGTGCTGGCGCACAACGTGCACCCCACCGACGCCGAGCTCGACGTGCTCGCCGACCGCGGGGCGAGCGTCGCGCACTGCCCGTCGAGCAACAGCGCGCTGGGCAGCGGGCTGTTCCCGCTGCGCCGGCACATCGAGCACGGGGTGCGGGTGGCGCTGGGCACCGACGTCGGGGCCGGCACCAGCTTCTCGCTGCTGCGCGAGGGCCTGCAGTCCTACTTCATGCAGGCGCTGCTCGGCGCCGACGGGTTGCCGCTGACCTCGGCGCACATGCTGTACCTGGCCACCGGCGCAGGCGCGGCCGCGCTGGAGCTGGACGACCAGGTCGGTGACCTGTCGGTGGGCAAGCAGTT
This sequence comes from uncultured Actinomycetota bacterium, assembly GCA_963730945.1. Classification (GTDB taxonomy): domain Bacteria; phylum Actinomycetota; class Actinomycetes; order Mycobacteriales; family Pseudonocardiaceae; genus Pseudonocardia. The sequence continues at coordinate 250,401 of CAVSTV010000014.1, read as the reverse complement.
CGACGCGGTGTGGGTGGGCCCGCACCAGGGCGGCACCCTGGACGTGGTGCTGGCGCACGCGGTCGACGCCGAGGACGCGCTGGCCAAGGTGTTCGCCCTCGCCGGCCCGTCGGACGTGCGGGGCGTCTGGGTCGGCGGCGACCGGCTCCGCTGAGCCCGGCCGCACCCGCTGCCCGGGCCGCCCCGGTTCCCGCATCACCCCGTGGCCATCGGAACGAACGGCACTTTCGCACGCTAGGTGCGAGCGAAAGTGCCGTTCGCACCACTCCTGGCCGCGCGCCCAAAGATCCACCGAAGCGGCTCCGGCGATCGGGGGCAGCGATCGGGGGCAGTGATCAGGGCGCCTTCTGCTTGACGTAGCTGCCGGGGGCGTCCTCGATCGGGGTGAACTCGGCGTTGCCCAGCTTCTTGCGGGCGTTGATCTTGTTCCCGGAGTGCGGCGCGAGCCACTCGCTCCACGCCGGCCACCAGCTGCCGGGGATGGCCTCGGCCGCGTCGAACCAGGCGTCCGGATCGGCGGCGTCGGTGCCGCGGTAGAGCCAGTAGTTGCGCTTGTTCTTGGCCGGCGGGTTGATCACCCCCGCGATGTGACCGCTGGCGCCGAGCACGAAGGTGCTGTCGACCAGCAGCGGGGTGCTCGCGTAGGCCGACTTCCACGGCACGATGTGGTCCTCTTTGGACGCATAGAGGAAGGCGGGCGCCTGGATCGAGCCCAGGTCCACTTTCTCTCCGCACTGGACGGTTGCACCGGGGTCGCGCAGCTTGTTCTCCAGGTAGGTGTTGCGCACGTACCAGCAGAACATCGGGCCGGGCAGGTTGGTGTCGTCGCTGTTCCAGTACAGCAGGTCGAACGCGGGCGGCGGCTGCCCCTTCAGGTAGCCCTTGACCACGTACGGCCAGATCAGGTCGTTGGCCCGCAGCGACGCGAACACCTGGGCCAGCTCGCTGCCCTTGAGCAGCCCACCGTCGCCGATGGCCGCATCGCGCGCCGCCATCCCCTCCGGGGTGACCAGCAGCCCGATCTCCCCGGCTTCGCTGAAGTCCAGCATCGTGGTCAGCAGCGTCATGCTGGCCGCCGGGTGCTCGTCGCGCGCGGCGCGCACCGCGAGCGCGCTGGCCAGCAGCGTGCCGCCGACGCAGAACCCGAGGGTGTTCACCTTGTCCGCCCCGGTGATCGCCTGCGCCACGTCGATGGCGCGCAGCACGCCGTCGGAGATGTAGTCGTCCCAGGTCAGCTCGCTCTGCTCCGGCCCGGCGTTGCGCCAGGAGACCAGGAACACCGTGTTCCCCTCGGCCACCGCGTTCGCGACGAACGAGTTCTCCGGCTGCAGGTCCAGGATGTAGTACTTGTTGATGCACGGCGGCACGATCACCAGCGGCCGCTTGTAGACCTTGGTGGTGGTCGGTTTGTACTGGATCAGCTGGATGAGCTCGTTCTGGAAGATCACGCTGCCGGGCGTGGTGCAGACGTTGCGGCCGACCTCGAAGGCGGTGCTGTCGGTCATCGAGATCCGGCCCTGCGCCAGGTCCTCGGTGAACAGGCGCATGCCCTCGACGAGGCTGGCCCCGCCGGTCTCCATGGCCAGCTGCAACGCCTCCGGATTGGTCGCCAGGTGGTTGGCCGGGCTCGCCGCATCGACGATCTGGCGCAGCGCGAATCCCCACTGCGCCTTCGTGCGCTGGTCGACGGGCGCGGCATCCAGGACCTTGAACATCGCGTCGGTCTGGGCCAGGTAGGTCCGGGCCACCGCCTCGAAGCGCGGGTCGGAGCTCCAGGCCTCCCCGGCGAAGCGCCGGTCCTTGATCGGCTCGGTGTCGCCGAGCGTCGCCCCGACCCCCGGCAGTGCGGCGGTCCAGACCTTCGTCAGCTGCTGGAACATGTTCAGCTGCAGGGCGCTGAGCTCGGCGACGGCCTTCGTCCAGGGTGCGGCTGCGGCGGCGAGGGCCTTCGAGCTCTCCGCGACATCACCGGCGGGCCACAGCGCGAGGGGTTCGGCCTTCATCAGGTCGGTGAGCCAGCGGGCCGGGTCGGGCAGCGGTTGGGACATCAGGTCGCTCCAGGGGTCGTTCGCGGGCGGCACTCGCCATCCGCGCACGATGACCGCGGCACGGCGGGCACCCCTATCGTGCTAAAACCACCGCCCTGCGGGTAGTCCTGATCCACCCGTTTCCACTGTGTGACCGACCTCGCCCCGCGCGAGCGGGATCGCAGCGCCAGAAAGGCGACCCATGCCCCTGCCGGCACGCTTGACGGAGCTGCAGAACACCGCGGTCGGGGCCGTCCGGCGCGCCCGACGCCCGGAGAACGGGATGCCCGCGGTCCGGTGGCTGTCGGTGCGGCAGCTGCGCCGGACGGCGGCCGACGTGGTGCAGGCGTCGATCTTCGCCAGGTTCGCCGACAAGCGCGAGGCGATGGCCACCACCCCGCGCGAGTTCTACCGGCTCAGCCCGCCCGGTGCGAGCGGGCGCGACGTCTGGGTCGACTACGTCTCCGACACCGGCGACGGCTTCGACGCGACGTTCGCGACCGCCTGCTGCCTGGCCGGGCCGCCCGGGCTCATCGTCGCCACCGGCGCCGACGACCCCGCGCCGGTCCGTTTCGGCGGCCGCCCGGCGCAGGCCGACCTGCTGGTCCTCGGCGGTGACGAGGTCTACCCGGTGGCCTCGGCGCTGGCCTACGAGGAACGCCTCAACGAGGTGCTGCGGACCGCCGCGAACCTGGCGGAGATCCGGCAGAACCCACCGGTCGTCGCGCTGCCCGGCAACCACGACTGGTACGACGGGCTGGCCGCCTTCCGGCGCAACTTCTGCGAGTCCTGGGTGATGCGCGGGCACCCCGACGAGCCACCATCGACACCGCAGACCACCGCGGTGCCGCCGCCCGGCCAGCGCGACGACGTCGGCGGCTGGGGGGCGTTCCAATCCCGCAGCTACTTCGCGGTGCAGCTGTCGGCCCGGTGGTGGCTGTGGGGGTTGGACAGCCAGCTGGACGCCCCGATCGACGCCGAACAGCTGGCCTACTTCCACGACGCCCGGCGACTGCTCGGCGACGCGGACGTCATCCTGTGCACGGCCTCACCCAGCTGGCTCGAGGCCGCCGGCCCCAAGGTCTACGCCGCGCTGGCCGACACGCCCCTCTACACGCTGCTGTGGTTCATCGAGCGGGTGCTGGGACCCGACCGGGACCGCATCCGGCTGGTGCTGACCGGCGACCAGCACCACTACGCCCGCTACAGCCCGATCCCCGATCCGACTCCGACTCCCCCGAGCCCGAGCCCCACCCCGAACCCGGCGGCGAGCCCGGCGCCGCCGCCGTCCGGTCCCGACGAGCTCATGATGCATTCAGAGCCGGGCGTCGGGTCCGCGGCCGAACCGGCCTTCACCCCGGAGCTGGTGACCTGTGGCGGCGGTGGCGCGTTCCTCACCTCCACCCACCACCTGCCCACCCAGCTGACCCCGGCCTGGCAACCGTGGCCCACCGGCTCCGGGTCGACCGCCTCCTACGAGCTGACCACCTGCTACCCGACCCGGCAGCAGTCCACGAAGCTGGTGTCGACCCCGCGGTTCCTGGCCGCCGGCTGGCGCAACGGCTGGTCGCTGCCGCTGGTGCTGGGAACCGCCGATTTCCTGCTGGTGCTGGGCGTGCTGCTCGATCGAGAGTGGCTGTTCTGGGTGACCACCGTGGTGGTCGCCGGGCTGCTCGGGATCTACGCCGCGAGCGGCGCGACGGAGCAGCGGTCGGGCTGGCGCAAGCGGTGGGTGATCGGGTCGCTGATGCTCGCCCACAGCGCGGCCCACGTGCTCACCGCCCTGCTGGTGACGTTCCTGGTGCGGCTGCCGGGCCCGCTGCCGCTGCCCGTCGCGCTGCCGGCCGCCTTCGCGCTGTGCGCCGTCCTTGGCATGGCGGTGTTCGTCAGCTACCTGCATGTCGCGGACCGCCTCGGTGCGCACACTCTGGAGGCCTTCTCCGGGATGCGGATCATGGACTACAAGTCGCACCTGCGGCTGCGGATCGGCGACGATCACGTCATGGTGTACGTCATCGGTATGGAAACGGTGCCCGCGACGCGGCGCGCCGAGCGCCCGCAGGACACGCTGCCGGCACCCTTCCTCGTGGAGTCCTTCAGCGTCACCGGACGACCGCCCGGTCCGGCCGCCGCGCTACGAGGCGACCTGGCGGCTCGGTCGGCCACGTCGCCCGCCCACCAGTGGAACGCCTGAGCGGAGCACGGCCCCGATCTCATCGGGCGGCCCGGGCGCGGCGAACAGCCAACCCTGACCGCCGTCGCAGCCCAGCGCACGCAGCACCCGGAACTGGGCGTCGGTCTCCACGCCCTCGGCGGTGACAGTCAGGTTCAGCCCGTGCGCGAGGTCGATCAGGGTGGAGACCAGCAGCTGGTCGGTCGGGTCGGCACGGTCGACCATCCGCAGCCCGCGCACGAACGAGCCGTCCATCTTCAGCTCGTGCACGGGCAGTTGCCGCAGGTAGGACAGGTTGGAGTAGCCGGTGCCGAAATCATCGACGGCGAGCCGGATGCCCATCCGGTTCAGCGCGTGCAGGGCCTGCATCGGGCCCGGGTTGTCCGGCATCACGGCCTGCTCGGTGAGCTCGAGCTGCAGCTGCTGCGGTGCCAGCCCGGTGCTGGCGAGGATCTCGATGACGTCGGCGACCAGGCCCGGCTCCTGCAGCTGCCGCGGCGCCAGGTTGACGCTCACGTACGGCGCCCGGTCGCCGAACTCGTCGCGCCACGCCCTGGCCTGCTGGCAGGCGCGGCTCAGCACCCAGCGGCCGAGCGGCACGATGGCCCCGGTCTCCTCGGCCAGCGCGATGAACCGATCGGGGGCGAGCAACCCGTAGGTGGGGTGCTGCCAGCGCAGCAACGCCTCGACCCCGCGCATGGTGCCGTCGGTCAGCGCCACCAGCGGTTGGTAGTAGACGACGAACTCGCCCTGCTCGATGGCCGCCGGCATGGCCGAGGCCAGCGTGAACCGGGTGATCTCCTTGTCGGTGCGGACCCGGTCGTACACCGCGAGCCGTGCCTTGCCGTCGTTCTTCGCCCAGTACAGCGTGATGTCGGCCGCGGACAGCAGGTCGGCGGCGGTGGTGGCCACCGTCGCCTTCTCCACGATGCCGATGCTCGCGGTGATCCGCAGCTCGTGGTGGCCCAACCGGAACGGCGCCCGCAACGCGTCGAGGATCTCCCCGGCCAGCTCGACGACCTCGTCCACGGCGACCGTGTTCTCCAGCAGGATGACGAACTCGTCCCCGCCCATCCGAGCGACCAGCCGGCAGTTGCCGACCAGGCCAGACAGCCGCTCGGCCACCGCGATCAGCAGCTGATCCCCCACTTCGTGACCGAGGCTGTCGTTGACCGTCTTGAACCCGTCGAGGTCCAGGAAGCACACGCCGACCCGCCGCGTCGCCGCCGGCTCGGCGAACACCTCGCCCAGGCGCTGCGCGAACAGCGTCCGGTTGGGCAGCCCGGTGAGCGGATCGTGGTACGCCAGGTACTCCAGGCTGGACTGCAGCTGCCGGCGTTCGCTGATGTCCTCCATCATCGCGATCTGGTACACCGGCTCGCCCTGCTCGTCACGGACCAGCGAGACGGTCAGGTTCGTCCAGATGGCCTCGCCGTCGGCGCGGAAGAAGCGCTTCTCCACCTGGAAGTGATCGATCTGCCCGGACACCAGGCGCTCGTAGGAGCTCCAGACACTGGGAACGTCGTCGGGATGCATCATGTCGGCGACCGAGCGTTGGGTGAACTGCTCCTCGGAGAAGCCCAGGCTGGTCAGCAACGCCGGGTTGGCCTGCAGGATGTTGCCGGCCATGTCGCCGATCCCGATACCGATGGCCGCGCCGTCGAACATGGCCCGGAACCGGGCCTCGCTGACGGCCAGCCGCTGCTCTGTCACCCGTTGCGCGCTCTGCGCGGCCCGATGGATCAGCTCCTGCTCGGACCGGGTGAGCTCGCGCAGCTCCGAGGCGTAGCCGGCGGCCAACTCACCGAGGGTCACCGCGATGCGCCGCGGGAGCTGCGGCGGCGTGGGCCGGCCGACCAGGGCCGGCAGCTCCTCGCCCAGCACGGCCAGCGACCGGCTCAGCGTCTGGGTTCCGGTGAAGTGCGCGGCAACCAGCTCGGCGCCCATCCGGTGCGCCGGCATCGGGTTGAAACTCGGCTGCCGCACGAGCTCGACGAGTCGGTCGGTGAGATCGAGCAGGTAGGAACTGAGCCCGCGCGGGCCCAGCGACACGTAGCTGCTGCCGATGACGGCCGCCGCCCACCTCGCGGCGAACGCCTGCCGGGCACCGTCGCAGGCGGCGCCGTCGGGTGCGGGCTCGTCCTCATCGGGAGGCGCCGTCATCGTCGCCGTCCGACTCCACCGAACGCGGTGATCCGCTCCGGATGGCCGTCGGTCACGGTGTCCTCGTCAGGGCGCCACACCGGGATGAACACGATCCCGGGATCCACCAGCTCGAAACCGTCGAAGAACTCGGTGATCTCGTCCGCGAGCGCATCGTCATCGGGGTGCCGGTGCGCTCGTACAGCGCGGTGTGCGGACCGACGAGCTCGGGTTGTCCCTCGTGGCTGGCGTGCGAGATCGCCAGGAAGCTGCCGGGCGCCACGGCGTCGCGGTAGCGGGCGATCACGGCCCGCGGGTCGACCTCGTCCGGCACGAAGTGCAGCAGGGCGACCATGAGCACGCCGACCGGCTCGGCCAGGTCGAGCAGCCGGACGCTGCCCGGCGCACCGAGCACGGCATCCACATCGCGCATGTCGCCGTGCACCACCGCGGTGAGCTCGTCCGCCGCGAGGATCTCGCGGCCCACGGCGACGGCCACCGGGTCGATGTCGACGTACACGACGCGCGCGCCGGGGGACTCGGCCTGGGCGATCTCGTGCACGTTCCCCACCGTCGGGATTCCCGATCCGATGTCGAGGAACTGGGTGATGCCCTGGCTCACCACGTACCGCACGGCGCGGTGCAGGAACGCGCGATTGGCCTGCATGATCTGCGGCAGGTCCGGCCAGAGTTCGATGGCGCGGCGGGCCATCTCGCGGTCGACGTGCAGATTGTGCGACCCGCCGAGGTAGTAGTCGTACACCCGGGCCGCACTGGGCCGTTCCACATCTGCGCTCTCCATCGGGCCGCTGGGTTCCATGGCGTGCCTCTCCCCCGAGATGGCCGCCCCGACGGAACAGGATCCGCAGATCCCTTCGACCGAGGGAAGCTTACGAGAACAGCCGCCGCGCTGGAGCTGTTCCGATCGAAAGAGACGGAACGGGTGACGACCGCGCACTGCCTGAGCAGTCGAGTGGTGGATCTGGTGCACCGGGTGCACCACATCCACCCCGATCCGCGGTTGTCCACAGGCGGCGGAGGACGGGCTGGTGGGACGGGGCGCACCAGGTGACGATTCCGGTATGGACGACGGGAGGTTCGCCGCGCTGCTCGAGCACCAGAGCGGCGTGATCGCCCGTCGCCAGCTGCACGAGCTGGGTGCCGAGCAGCACGACATCCAACGGCTGATCCGGCGCCGGGTGCTGACCCGGACCCACCCCGGCGTGTACATCGAGCACACCGGTCCGCCGCCTGCCGGGGTCGCCGGACAACGCCGCAGCGGCTCATCAGGACCGTGGCCGGCCGGACACGGATCCGCCGCTGCGGGTGGCTGTCCGCGGTCCTGGCCGACCTGGACGCGGGAACGACCTCGGTCCTGGAGCACGGCTACCGCACCGGCATCGAGCGGGCGCACTGCCTCGTCGGCGCCGAGCCGGGATCGTGGTGGATTCGGTGCGCCGGGTGAACCGGATCCACCACGATCTCCGCCGGACCGCGCGGTCGCGGCGGGGTGGGCGCGCGACGTCGCACTAGGCTGGCCGCCCGACGAGCGTGGGGACGTGCAGTGATCAACGACGACGAACGGATCGCGCTCTTTCTCGACTACGAGAACCTGGCGATCGGCGCCCGGGACGGCCTGGGCGTGGCGCTGTTCGACTTCGCCCCGATCGCCGATGCGCTGGCCGAGCGTGGCCGGGTGGTGACCCGCCGCGCCTACGCGGACTGGTCGTACTTCAGCGAGGACCGCCGGGTGCTGGCCAGGGCCCAGGTCGAGCTCATCGAGATCCCGCAGCGCATCGGCGGCTCGCGGAAGAACGCGGCGGACATCAAGATGGCCGTCGACGCGATCGAGCTGGCCTACGAGCGCGGGTTCATCACCACGTTCGCCATCTGCACCGGCGACTCCGACTTCACCCCGCTGGTGCACAAGCTGCGCGAGCTGGACAAGCGCGTGATCGGCATCGGTGTGCAGTCCTCCACCTCGGCGCTGCTGCCGCCCGCCTGCGACGAGTTCCTCTTCTACGACCGGCTGCCCGGCGTGGAGGCGGCCCGGCAGGCGTCGGTGGCGAAGGTCGTGACCACACCGGCGGTGGCGCGGCCGGCCGCGGTCGTCGAGGAGACCGTGGCCGACGATCCGGCGGTGAGCGCCGACCGTGACCTGGGGCCGCTCGTCGCCCGCACCTTGACCGGCCTGCAGCGGCACACCGACGGTCCGGTGCTCGCGTCGCGGTTGAAGCGGGCGATCCTGCGCAAGGATCCCACCTTCGACGAGGCCGACCACGGCTTCCGGGCCTTCGGCGAGCTGCTGCGACACCTGGAGTCGCAGCGCGTGGTCGAGCTGCGCCCCGGCACGGCGCAGGGCGATCCGGAGGTCACGTTCGCGCAGAGCGAGTCGGCCGAGGAGGAGGCCCTGCGGCTGCTGGTCGAGGTGGTGCGCCGGCTGCAGGCCGGCGGCACCCGGCCGCAACTGAGCGGACTGAAGAACCAGCTGCGCAAGCAGGACCCGGCGTTCAGCGAGAAGCGTTACGGCTTCAACACCTTTCTGTCCTTCACCAAGGCCGCCCGCGCCCGCGACCTGATCGAGATGGACTGGGACGACGCCGCCGGCGACTACCTGCTTCGGGTGCCCGCGACAGCGGACTGAGCCCGGCGGGCCGATCCGGCGATGATGACCCTGGCGCCGTCGCCGAGCAGCGAGTATTCCTGGTGGATGGCTGATCTGCTGCGCACCGAACGCTTGATCATCCGCGACTGGAGCGAGGCCGACGCGGAGCAGGCCTTTGCCGTGTACGGGCGGCCGGAGGTTACCCGCTGGCTCACCCCGGCCATCGAGGACGTCGGCGACACCGAGGGCATGCGGCTGCTGCTGCGCCGCTGGATCGCCGAGTCCCGCGACGACGAGGCCGGGCTCGGCCACTGGGCGATCACGCTGGCCGCGAACGGCGCGCTGATCGGCGGGGTGAGCCTGCACCGGCTGCCCGTCGACGAGCAGGACGTCGAGATCGGCTGGCAGGTCGGGCCCGAGTTCTGGAATCTCGGTTACGGCAGCGAGGCCGGCATGGGGATCATCCGGCGCGCGTTCGAGCTGGACATCGACGAGGTGTTCGCGCTGGCCCGGCCGACCAACGAGCGCGCCGTGAACGCGGCCCGGCGGCTGGGCATGACCTGGGTCGGGGAGACCGACAAGTACTACGACCTGCGGCTCAACGTCTATCGGCTGCGCGCGTCGGACGTGCTCGCCGACCCCGCCGCGCTGGTCTGACGAGTTCTCCCGCGCGCGATGAGTCGCGCGCCGGCAACCGGTCCAACGGACATGACCCAGACGGTGGTTCGGCACGCCGCCCTGCCGTCCCGAACCGGGGGGGTGGCAGGGTGAGCGCCCGAAGCGACGGAGGGAAGTCGGCAGTGCGGACCATGAGTACTCGACACCGTTCAGCCCCCATCGGCCGCAGGTCGGCCATCGGCTCCGCGGCACTCGGGTTGGCGATGCTGGTCGCGACCGGATGCAGCACGCCCAGCCCGGCGGGCGCCCCGCCCGCATCCGGGGCGAACGGCTCCGCGACCGCCGCCGCACCGGCCGATCCCGCCGCCCTCTGCGGGGCCGCGGTCGACGTCGCGAAGGTGATCGGTACGGGTCCGGACCTCGGCGACTCGACCCCGCCGCAGGTCGCGGCCGGCTTCGCGGAGTACCGGGCCGCGCTGGAGCCGCCGCTGGCGGCGCTGGAGCAGAACCCCCCGCCGGCCCTGCAGGACGACCTGGGCACGCTGGCCCGGCAGGCCCGGTTCGCGATCGCGAACAACGACCCGAACGCGGTGCAGACCGACGAGTTCGAGGCCGCCGGGGGCCGGCTGACGTCCTACATCGTTCGGGACTGCGGTTACCCGGTGGTCCGGGTGTCCGCGGCCGAGTACGCCTACGGCGGCATCCCGCCCACCGCGGCGCAGGGCAGAGCGGTGTTCACCCTGGTCAACGAGGGCACGGAACCACACGACCTGACCATCTACCGGATCGATGACGACACCCCGCAGCCGATGCGGGACATCGTCGCGCTGCCGGACGCGCAGCGGGACGCGGTGCTCGAGGAGTTCGGCAGCGTCTCCACCAATCCCGGTTCGGACGGCACGGTGTTCGTGACGCTGATCCCGGGCCGTTACGGCGTGGCCTGCTTCGAACCGCGTGGATCGACCGTCGAGCAGGAGGGCACCGGCCCGCCGCACGCCACCGCCGGCATGGTCGCCGAGTTCACCGTCTCCTGAGCAACCCGGAGGTGGCGGTCGGCGCCACCTCCGAACGCCCGCCCGGCACCGGACCGGCGGCGTCCGCCCGGGCCAGCGCGATCACCGCGGCGACGTCGTCGCGGCGGACGGCGTCGACGTAGCGGTCGAGCAGGTCGCGCTCGGCCGCGCCGAGCCCCCCGGGCCGTTCGCAGGACGTCTCGCTCCGCTCCGTGCTCAGCCTGGCCCGGGCCCGCTGCAGCGCGCTGTTGACCGCGGACACGCTGGTGTCCAGCAGCATCGCGGTGTCCCGCGCCGGGATCCGCAGCACCTCGCAGAGGATCAGCGCCGCCCGCTGCCGGGGTGGCAGCAGCTCGACGACGGCGCGGAAGGCCTGCTCGACAGCCTCGGTGGCTTCGACCAGCGCGGCCGGCCCGGGATCGGTCGAGGCGATCCCCGCCGCATGCGCGATCTCGTCGAGCGAAACCGGCGGCGCCGGCCGATCCCGTCCGGGCCGCGACCGATCCCGCCGGATCTCGTCGAGGCAGGCGTTCGTCGCGATCCGGTAGAGCCAGCTGCGGAACGTGGCCCGCCCGGCGTACCGCGAGCGGAACCGCCAGGCCCGCAGCAGCGTTTCCTGCACCGCGTCCTCGGCCTGCTCGGACGAGCGCAGGAGCCGCACGCAGTGGCCGTGCAGCTCCCGGCGGTAGCGCCCGACCAGCACGGCGAAGGCCGCGTCGTCGCCGGCGACCGCGGCGTCGACGACCTCGTCGACGGCCCTGTCGACGGCCCTGTCGGCGGCGCGGCCCACCGGGGCGCAGGCCGGCGCGAACGCGGTGGTCATCGAGCCCTCCGGGGGTCGGCGCCGGCAGGCCCGGCGGTCAGCACCCCGGCGAGGTCGTCGAGCGCGACGCCCGGATCGTCGTGCGGCCAGATCAACGCCACCCGCAGCAGCGGCGGCCAGCCCTCGTCGAGGGCGAGTTCGGCGACCCGCTCGGCCAGCGCCGCCGCGCCGGCCGCGCCCACGATCACCAGCCGCCGCGGGTCGGCGCCGAGCTCGGCCGCGTGGTCGGCGGCCCACGACACCGTGGCGTGCGCCTCGATGGCGTGCGTGGCCTCGACGGTCAACACCACCGCGCCCAGCCGGCCGACCAACCCGGCGACGATCCCGACACAGGCCTCCTCATCGGACTGTCCGATATCGACGAATAGGACGACGAGGGCAGGCGGTTCGGCGGCGCCGGCGGGTGCCGGCCAGTGCACGCGGGCTCCGCCACGGGGGGCCGGGCCGCGGAGCCGGACGTCGGCGACCCGGTGGCTGCGAGCCGGATGCTGGGCTGGTGGACTCATGCGATGACCGTCGCGCCGAACCCCCCGCGAAGGGAAAGACCGATCGCGCATGACCGTTGTGCGCCAGTTGCATCACCGTCGAGCGCCGATCCCGGACATGATGGCCGGCATGGATGACGGCCAGCAGCGCTCCGGCAAGGTGCTCGTGCTTCCGCCGGCTCCGGACGCGATCGAGCTGCGGCATCTGCGGGCGTTCGTGGCGGTGGCCGAGGAGCTCAACTTCGGCCGGGCCGCGACCCGGCTGTTCGTCTCGCAGCCCGCGCTGAGCCGGCAGATCCGCGGCCTCGAACGGCTCGTCGGCTGCGACCTGCTGCGGCGCTCGACGCACCGGGTCGAGCTGACGCTGGCCGGCGAGGCGCTGCTGGACCGGGCGCGGCGGCTGCTGCTCGACGTCGACGACGCGGTGTTCGCCACCCGCTCGGTCGGTGGCGATCTCGAACGCCGGCTGGCCGGGGCCTGGGAACCGATCGGCGACCTCACCGCCGCGAGCCCCGACCTGCAGGCGCTGCGCGACGCGGTCGAGAAGCTGCACGGCCAGTTCGAGGTGACACCGGGGATCTCGGTGCGCCCGGTCATCGCGGGCGGCGTGCCGTCGCTGCTGCTCACGCCCCGACCGGGGCTGCCCCCGACCATCCTGCTGCTGCACGGCGGCGGCTACGTGATGGGTTCGGCGTTCGGCTACCGGCACCTGGCCGGCGCGCTCGGCGCGGCCGCCGACGCGTGCGTGCTGGTGCCGGACTACCGGCTCGCCCCCGAGCACCCGTTCCCGGCGGCCATCGAGGACTCGTTGCGCGCCTACGTCTGGATGCTCGACTCCGGGATTCCGCCCGCGCAGATCGTGCTCGCCGGCGATTCCGCGGGTGGCGGGCTCGCGCTCTCGCTACTGACCACCCTCCGACGCCAGGACCTGCCGCTACCCGGCGGCTGCATGCTGTTCTGCCCGGGCGTGGACATCAGCTTCCGCGAGCACATCGAGCTGCCCACCGAGCCCCAGCCGGCGCTCAGCCTGGCGCAGCTGCGGTCGTTCGCGGCCGCCTACCTCGGCGACACCTCACCCGACGACGAGGTCGTCAACGCGCTGCGCGCCGACGTGACCGGTTACCCGCCGATGCTGATCCAGGCCGGCACCGGTGACGTCATCGGCAAGGACGCGCACCGGCTCGCCGAGCACGCCCGCAGCCACGGGGTTCCGGTGCAGTTCGAGCTCTACCCGGTGGCCACCCACGACTTCCACCTGTTCTGGTCTTTCCTGCCCGAGGCCGCCGACGCGCTGGCCAAGGCCGGGGCGTTCGCCCACCGGATATCGACCGCCGACGCGGCTGCGCAGCGCGCTACCGGGCCGTGACCCCGGCCACCGCGGCGCAACTACGTGAGCTCGGAGAAGAACACCGAGACCGACTCGGCCGCACTGCGCAGGGTGGAACCGATCATCCGCACGGTATGGGCGGCGTCCGCCGGCTGCGTGACGATGAAGAACACCACCAGCGCCAGGACGATGAATCCGACGACCCTGTTCATGACCGCGCCCTACCATTCTGCGACCTAGCGTGACTCCCGATGCGGAACGTGTTCAGACCAGCCCAGCCTACGAGGGCCCGGGCCCGAATGAATCCGCCTGACGAGCGACGATCTGGCGGTGATCTCGCGGTAGCTGCCGCGACGCGAGCGGTGGTCAGTGGGCCACGGTCGACCAGAAGTCGATGAGCACCGCCGCGGCCCGCGCCGGGTCCTGCACCATCCACCAGTGGCCGAGGCCGTCGAGCACGGCGACCTGGGCCCCGGCCCGGACGGCGGCCCGGCGGCGCATCAGCTCGGTGCCCACGTTGCCGTCCTCGGTGGCCAGCACCGCGAGGCCCGGGCGAGCGGCGGCGGCCGGCAGGTTCCGCCCCAGCCGGGCCATCGCGGGCTGGGCGGCGTCGCGGTAGAGACCGAGGATGCAGCGGGCCATCGTGGCGTCGTAGCCGGCGGCCAGCTGCGCGCCGACGGCGGGGTCGAGCCCGCGGGAGGCCATGTCGTCGATCCGGGCCTCCGGGTTCGCCACCAGCTCCGCGACCGCGTCCTCGCCCCGCCCGGGGGTCTGCCACAGCTGCGCCAACGGGTGCCACTCGTAGTCGGGGTCGAAGCAGCCGAGCACATCCGAGCACCAGCTGCGCAGCAGGTCCGGGCGGGTCATCGCCACGTTGAGCACGTGCCCGCCGCCCCAGTCGTGGCCGACCAGGTCCACCGGCCTGCCGATCGCCTGCAGCTCGCCGACCAGCCACTCGCGGTACTCCGCCACCGTGGCCTGCCAGTCCGGCGGGACCGGCGCACCCCAACCGGGCGGCGACAGGCACACCACCTCGCGGGGCCCGCCGGCGCGCTCCAACGCGGCCAGCAGTGGATCCCACACCGCCGCGGTCTCGGGATTGCCATGCACCAGGACGACCGTCACAGGCGCACGATAGAGCTCCTGACGTCGTGGAATAGCCGCACCCTGAAAATCGGTTGGCACCGGTATGACCGCCGCCACAACCTTCGACCCGCACGCGCTGCTCGCCGAGAGCCGCCTGGGCGTGCTCGCGACGATCAAGTCGGACGGCCGACCCCAGCTGTCCCCCGTCACGCCGTCCTACGACCGGCAGACCGGGATCATCCACGTGTCGATGACCGAGGGCCGCGCCAAGACCGCGAACCTGCGCCGGGACCCGCGGGCCGCGCTCGAGGTCACCAGCCCCGACGGCTGGGCCTGGGCCACCGCGGAAGGCACGGTCACCCTCACCGGCCCGGGGACCGACCCCGACGGCCCCGAGGTGCAGGCGCTGGTCGACTACTACCGGGCCGCCGCGGGAGAGCACCCGGACTGGGCCGAATACCGGGCGGTCATGGTGGCCGAGCGACGGGTGCTGATGGCCATGACCGTCGAGAAGGTGTACGGGGCCAAGATCCGGTAGGCCATGGCTGGGCCGGCGCGACCAGCACGGTCAGCGGGGTGCCCATCGCGACCGCGGCGAAGGCCAGCCAGCCGCGCCGGGGGCCGTGTAGGTGTGCACGAAGTAGTCCCAGGTCCGGCGGGTGACGTGGTGCTGGTGCGGGAACAGCGAGTGCTCGACCCCGGGGACCAGCAACATGTCGACGTCCTTGGCGGCCTCGATCGGGCGTCGAACAGGCGCAGGGTCTGGGCGGGGAGTTGGTTGTCGACCAGCTCGCCATGGACGAGCAGCAGCTGGCCGCGCAGGCGGGCGGCCGGGGCCGGGTTGGACATCGCACGTCTGCCCTCGTCGGACAGGTGGCCGTGGTGGTGCTCGGCCCACATTGTGAGGAGACGGCGCTGTCGCGGCTGCCGCTCACGGCAACCCGACGCCGTAGACCTCGGGGTACGCGAGCAGGGCACGGGCGGTGGCGACCCGCGGGCGGACGCCCCGGTGATGCCGACCCGACCCGTGTCCAGCCACCCGGTACTGCCGGCGCTACCCATCCTCGGCGCGGAGGTCCGGCGTCCGGTCCCGCGGAACGACGAACTCGACCGGCCCGACCTCGGTCAGCAGCGACTTGCCACGGTGCCCGTTGCAAAGAGTTCCCGCCATCCCGGCGGCAGCTCCCGGCCATACGCCGACGTCCTTGCCGTCCCCCCTTGAAGATCGTGTCAGAAGGGTGGGTCGTCGGGGATCGGGTGGCCCGGCGGTGCTGGTTCGGGTGGGGCGGGTGGTGGTTCGGGTTCGGGGTCGTCGGGGAAGTAGTCGCGGTAGTCGTGGGGTCGGCTGATGTGGCGGTGCCCGGTGGGGGTGATCCAGATCAGGGTGCCGTCGGGGTGGGAGATGACGTGCCAGCCGGGTTGGTCTTTCAGCGCGTGGTGTTGCGGGCAGAGGCCGTGCAGGTTGGCCTCGTTGGTGTCGCCGTCCTGGGCCCAGGGTTGGAGGTGGTCGAGGTCGCAGTCGATGGCGCGGCGGTTGCAGATGGGGAATCGGCAGGTCACGTCCCGAGCTTTGACGAAGTCGTGGAGGGCGGCGGGTGGTCGGTAGGTGCGGCGGCCGTGGTCGAGCAGGGCGCCGCTGACCGGGTCGGTGATCAGGCGTTTCCAGACGGCGTCGGTGGCGGTGTGGCGGGCGAGGTCGGCGGGGATGGGGCCGTAGCCGACGAGTTCGGCGGGTAGCTGGTGGGTGCCGGTGAGGGTGTCGAGTCCGATGACGATCTGCACCAGCGGCTTCCCACCACCACTGCCGCTGTTGTTGCTGCCGGCGGCGCCGCAGGTGCAGCCGGTGCGACGAGCGGGGTTGGTGCGGGGCGGCCACCCGGCCGGCCGGCGGTCCGGTCGGCGGGCTCCTCGGGTGTCGCCGCCGGTGCCGGTGTCGGTGTCGGTGTCGGTGTCGGTGTCGGTGGCCGCGGTCGGCGTTGTGGCCGCACCGGTGTCATCGGTGTGTACACCGGCCATATCGCCGGTGCCGGTGTCGCTGTCGGTCGCGGTGTCGCTGTCGGTCGCGAACTCGTCATCGGTCGCGGGCTCGTCATCGGTCGCGGGCTCGTCATCGGTCGCGGGCTCGTCATCGGTCGCGGGCTCGTCATCGGTCGTGGTGTTGTCGGTGGCGCTGTCCGCGGTGTCGTCGTCGGTGGCGGTGTCGTCGTAGTGGGTGTGGGTGAGGCGGCCGGTGATGAGGTCGACGAGCAGGTCGGCGCGGCGGGCGTCCATAGGCCGGGGGTCGTCGGGGCCGAGGCTGCGGGCCAGGCGGGTCAGGGTGTGCCAGCCGGTGGCGGCGTCGGTGGCCGAGAGCAGCGCCCACAGGCTGGACATGCCGTCCTCGTCGTGGTGCACCGCGACCCGGCGTTCGCGGTGCGCGGCGCCGTGGCGCCGGTTGGCGCCGTCGGGGTCCACGCGCAGCAGGGCGCGGCGTACCGCGGCCCGGAACTGGGTCCAGGTTTGTGTCCCGGCGGCGGGCAGCACCCGGTCCTGGACCTGGCGGGCCTGCTCGGGGCTCAGGACGGTGAGCAGTTCGCACAGCACCCGGGCTTGGCCGGCGTCGATGGTGCCGGCCTGCCAGGCGGCCAGGGTGTCGGGCAGGGTGCGGGTCAGGATGATCGACTGGGCCAGTTCGGTGCTGGCCGCGGGGCGGCTGATCCCGAGGGCGAGGCCGAGTTCGTCGGGGGCCCACCGCGAGGCGACGCTGGGGCGGGGGCAGGTGACGGCTTGGGGTTCGTCGCCGGGGCGGCGGCGGGCGAACTCGGCGATCAGGCGGGTGCGGTGGGCTTGGGCCCAGCGGGTGAGGTGGTCGAACGCGACGATGGTGTCCAGCAGCGCGGTGTCGGTGAGCAGCGCCGGTTCGGCGGCGGCGTGCTCGGCGTCGAGGGCGAGCTCGCCGTCGGGCAGGCACCCGGCCAGGCCGTAGGTGGGGGCGTCGTCGTCGGGTTGGGAGTAGACGCCGGGGGCGGTGGGGATGTAGTCGTGGTTGCGGGCGGCGCGTTCGGTGGGGGTGATCGCGAACACCTCAGTCGGATCCGCGATATCGAACATATGTTCGATTCTAGACCGCTGAACAGCACAAATCAAGGTTTGGCGACGTGCTTTCGGATGCGTTCGTGAGCCTCGCCGGAGCATGCGCGCGACCACGATCCGCACGGGACCGCGGCAGTTGCTCAGCTCGGTCGGGCCGGCCACACCAGCAGCCGGAGAGCCCGGTGACTCCCGAACCGTCGTGACGGCCATGGGTCCGGGTCGACATGCTGATCACTCGAAGCCATTCAGATCGCGATGATCGGTACCACTCGCCAGCCTCAGCCGATGGCCGACGCACGCTGATCGGTTCGAGTGGAACGCCAGAACTCCGGCCCCGACCAGCGCGCGACCCTCGGAACGATCAGTCGGGCAGCAGACCTCAGTAGCTGATCACCCGGGTCACGACACCCTCAGCCGCGTCCCGCTCAGACCTTGCGACCGATGCCACCCGACTCGTCGACCTCGGGCGGCTCGCCGAAGGGGTTGGGCTCGGGTCGCCACGTCGGGATGGGCACGACGCCCGGCTCGACCAGCTCCAGGCCTTCGTAGAAGCCGGCGATCTGCTCGTGGCTGCGGACGTTGTAGGGCACGGCACCCTGGTCCCGGTAGCGCTCGATGGCGGCGATGTAGGCGGCGCTGGTGTCGGTGCCGTCGGACTGCACCAGATAGCTGCCCGCCGGCAGGCCGTCCAGCAGCCTGCGCACGATCGATCGGGCCACGTCGTAGTCCTCAACGTGGCCGAGCACGCCGATCAGCAGCAGCGCGATAGGTTGATCGAAGTCCAGGGTCTCGCGCGCCGCGGTCAGGATCGTGCCCGGATCGTGCATGTCGGCGTCGATGTAGTCGGTGGCGCCCTCGGGTGAGCTGGTCAGCAACGCGCGGGCGTGGGTCAGCACGAGCGGATCGTTGTCGACGTAGACGATGCGCGATTCCGGGGCGGCGCGCTGCGCCACCTCGTGGGTGTTGTTAGCCGTCGGCAGGCCGGTGCCGACGTCCAGGAACTGCCGCACGCCGGCCTCGAGGACCAGGTACTGGACCGCTCGCGCCAGGAAGTACCGGCAGGCGCGCGCCTTATCGCGCTGCTCGGGGTAGTACCTCAGGAACTCCTCCCCGGCGTCGCGATCGACCTGGAAGTTGTCCTTGCCGCCCAGCCAGTAGTTCCAGATGCGCGCCGAATGCGGAATCATCACGTCGATGTCGCGCAGCACCTGGCCTCCGTCTTTCGAGCCGCCTGCCATGGAACGCTCCCACCGCCTGTCGATCCGACCCCCGCTGGTCCACCCTAATACGGCGACCACACGCAGTGATCAATCCGGGGCCCGCTCCGACGCCGGTGACCCCGACGCCGGTGACGAGGCGGCGCGGCATGCTCACTGATCCGACCCCGCGCCCGCCGCGGTGCTACGACCCCACCACCGCGCCGCACCGCGACGAGCTGGGCGTGCACGTGTACGACCATCGAACGATCCGTGGGCTGCTGCGCGACCCGCAGCGGGTGACCTCGGACGTGACCGAGATGTTGACCCCCGCGCAGCGCGAGCACCTGCACCCGGTCAGCAGCTTCGTGTGGGCCACCGACCGCAAGACGCTCAGTGGTTGCCCCGGCCGGCACGCGGCGCTGCGCGCGGTGATGGCCCCGTGGTTCACCACCCAGGGTGCCGCCGAGCGCCAGCGCGCCGCCCGCGCCGCCTGCGAGCGCGCCATCGCCGACCTCGCGGGCCGTCCGTTCGATGTGTACGCCGACTTCGCGCTGCCACTGGCGGTGGGCTACCTGGCCGACTGGTTGGGCGTCGAGCCGGCGGACGTCACCTACGCGGTCGACGACCAGATGGCGGTGGGCGACATGTTCGCCGACTGGCCACCGCTGGCCCCGCCGGAGATGGACGAGCACTTCCGCGCGCTGATGGGCCGCCCGCAGCTCGACGGCGTCGCGGCCGCCGCCCGAGACCTGGCCGGATCGGGGACGATCACCGAGCGGGAGTCGTGGGGGATCGTGTACTCGATCGCCGTCTCCGCGGTGGCCACGGCGACCACGACCACGCTGACCACCGGTCTGAGCATCGAACACGACCTGTGGCCGCGCATGGTCGACGCCGCGGACGCGCGGGGCGCCATCGAGGAGGCCATCCGCTTCGGCAACCCGTTCCCGCACGCCAGCCGGTTCGCCCGTGAGCCGTTGACCCTCGGTGAGCTGGCCGTCCAGCCGCGTGAGCAGATCCTGATGTGGCTGACCGCGGCCAACCGGGACCTGCCCGGGCCGCACCGGCAGCCGCTGGACCGGTTCGATCCGTGGCGCGACACCAGCCAGCACGTGGGCTGGGGATCGGGCTACCACCTGTGCGGCGGCGTCCAGCACGCCCGGGCGTTCGCCGTGACCGCCGTCACCACTTTGGCCCAACACTGTCCGACGCTGACCCTCGCCGGGCCCTGGAAGCGCTTCGTCGGTATCGACGACGGCTTCGCCGCCGCCCCCGCCGTGCCGTGAACCGACCGGCTGGGCCAACCTGCGGCAGGTGAGCGGCCGTTCACGGCCGACCCGCGCCTTCGCGCGGAGCAACTCTGCCGAGCCGAACACGCTCCGGCGAGACCGCTCGCTCGGAACGGCCACGCACTCGATAGGGTGGCGATCAGCATTACGTACCGTGACGCACTACGCAATTCGGGTCAGAGCAGTTCCTCGATTGCCGGATCGGGAAGGTCGGGAGGACGCGGCGATGGGTGTTGACCCTCAAGCAGTGTCGGAGGGTCCGGAAGGCCGCTCCGGTCGTCACCGCGGGCCGGAGAGCACCGACGCCGGGCGCACCGATGTCGGGCGCAGCGGCTCCGAGCCCGCCGGGTTCGACACCTCCGGATTCGAGCGCAACGGCGTCGACCGCATCCCGGAGGAGGACCGCACCTCGACGCCGGGGACGTTCTTCGTGGTCTTCGTCGGCGGCTCGGTCGGGCTCGGCGCCGTGTCCTTCGGCTGGGTCGGGCTCACCTTCGGTCTGGGCGTGTGGGCGACGATCGCGGCGATCGCCGTGGGCACGGTGGTCGGGCAGCTGCTGTTGATCCCGCTGATCCTGATCGGATCCCGAACCGCGACGAACAACGCCACCTCCTCCGGCGCGACGTTCGGCGTCCGCGGCCGGCTCATCGGCAGCCTGATCGGGCTGGCGACCTGCCTCGTCTCGGTCGCTCTCACCGTCTGGACCAGCGGTTCCGCCGGGGTGGCCGTGGCCGGTCGGTTGTTCGGGCTGGCCGACTCCGCGGCCGCCCAGGGCTTGGCCTACGCGCTGGTCGCGGCGGTCTCGGTGCTGGTGGCGATCTGGGGCTACCGCTGGTTGGTGCGCTGCACCACGATCATCGCCGTCATCGGCGGCGCGCTGATGGTGCTGATGGTGTTCGCCTTCGCCGGCGCGATCAAGTGGGACTACGCCGGCTCGGAACCCCTGCTGGGCACGTTCTGGGCCACCTGGCTGCTGGTCGCGGCGGCGATCGGGGTCGGCGGCGCGCTGGTCGTGTGCACCATCATCGGCGACTGGTCGCGCTACATCCGGTCGGACCGCTATCCGGCCCGCGCGCTGGCACCGATCGCGTCGGCCGGGATCTTCCTCGGGTTCGTCGTGCCGGCGGCGGTGGGGGCGCTGGTGGCCACCGCGTTCACCGATCCCTTCGCCCCGTTCACGGTCAGCCTGGCCACCGAGTCGCCGGCCTGGTACGCGATCCCACTGCTCCCGCTCGCCGTGCTGGGCGGGGTCGGGCTGGTCGCGCAATCGCTCTACAGCGCGGGCCTCGACCTCGAAGCGCTGGTCATCCGGCTCACCAGGGCCCAGGCCACGGTGATCATCGGCGTGATCGGGGTGGCGCTGGTGTACTTCGGGCTGCTCGCCCCGACCGTGCAGGGATCGATCGCCGCGGCGCTGCTGGTGCTGGCCGAGCTCAGCGCTCCCTGGGCCGTGATCGTCGGGATCGGGTTCCTGCAGGCCCGCGGCCAGTACGACGCCGACGACCTGCAGGTGTTCAACCGCCGCCGGACCGGCGGCCGCTACTGGCACACCGGCGGCTGGTCCTGGCCGGCCGCGATTGCCTGGGTGGCCGGATCCGTGGTCGGGCTGTTGACGATCCAGACCCTGCTGTTCAGCGGCCCGCTGTCCGGGATCGCGGGCGGGGTCGACATCAGCCTGATCGCGGGCTCGGCGGTGGCCGCGCTGGTCTACCTCCCGTTCAGCGCGCGCCGGGACGTCCGGGCCGCCTGACGATCCCGTCCGGGCAGCGCTACCGGGCCAGGAAGGCCAGCAGGGCCTGGTTGAACTCGGCCGGGTGGGTGGTGTTGATGCCGTGCGGGCCACCCTCGATCAGCACCAGCTCGCTGCCGGCGATGGCCTCGTGGCTGCGCTTCCCGCTCACCTCGAACGGCACGATCTGGTCGCTGTCCCCGTGCACGACCAGCGTCGGAACATCGACCTTGGCGAGGTCGTCACGGAAGTCGGTGCGCCCGAACGCGGCGATGCAGTCCAGCGTCCCCTTGGCTGACGCGCCGGCGCCGATCGCCTGCGCGTACTGCCGCTGCGGTTCGCTGACCAGAACCTTCTTCCCGGTGATCCCGGAGCCCGAGCTGAAGAAGTCCCTGGTGAAGCCGTCCAGGAAGGCCAGCCGGTCGGTCTTCACCCCGCCCTCGAACTCGGCGATCGTGGCGTCGTCGAGGCCACCGTCGGGGTTGTCGTCACTCTTGAAGAGATAGGGCGGGACGGCGGCGGCCAGCACCGCGCCCGACACCCGCTCGCTGCCGTAGCCGGCCAGGTAGCGCACCACCTCGCCGCCGCCCATCGAGAACCCGACCAGCGTGACGTCGGTCAGGTCGAGCTGGTCCAGCAGCGCCTTCAGGTCGGCGGCCAGGGTGTCGTAGTCGTAGCCCGTCCACGGCTGCGCGGACCGGCCGAACCCGCGGCGGTCGTAGGTGATCACGCGGTAGCCGGCATCGACCAGCGCCGGAACCTGGGCCTCCCAGGACCGACCCGACAGCGGCCAGCCGTGGATGAGCACGACCGGGCGGCCCTGACCGTGGTCCTCGTAGTACAGCTCGACGAGGGTGCTGTTCTCGGTGCCGACGGGAACGGTGGGCATCAGGTGATCCTCCGTGCAGGACGCGGTGAGCCGGCTGCCGATCGGGAGCCGGCGGGGACACGTACCGGGTTTCCAGCTCGTACGCCGGCAAAACCTGAAGGCCGCCGTGGCCCGTGCCGCCGCGCTAGCGTGGCGCGATGGTGACCACACCGACGAGCGCCGGGCACGCGATCGTGGCGGCGCTGGAGGCACACGGCGTCGACCGGGTCTTCGAGGTGCCCGGCGAGTCCTTCCTCGACGTGCTCGACGGGCTGTACGAGGCCGGCATCCAGACCGTGGTGTGCCGCCAGGAGGGCGGCGCGACCTACGCGGCCGAGGCCGACGGCAAGCTGACCGGGCGCCCCGGCGTCGCGCTGGTCACCCGCGGGCCCGGCGCCGCGAACGCGATGGTGGCGATCCACCAGGCCTGGCAGGACGGGACCCCGCTGGTGCTGTTCGTCGGGTTGGTGCCGGTCGGCCACCGGCAGCGCGAGTCGTTCCAGGAGTTCGACATCCGCGGCTGGTTCCACAGCACCAGCAAGCGCGTGCTCGTGCTCGACGAGCCCGCGCGCGCCTCCGAGATCGTCGCCGAGGCCTTCTTCGCCGCCCGCAGCGGACGGCCCGGACCGGTCGTCGTCGGGCTGCCGGAGGACGTGATCAGACAACCCTTCGACGGCGTGCCGGTGGACCCGTGGCCGGTGTCCGATGGTGCGCTCGGCGCCGCCGAGCTGCGCGAGCTCGGCGGCCTGCTCGCTGCCGCGCAGCGGCCGCTCGTGATGACCGGCGGCAACGAGTGGAGCCCCGCGGGCGCGGCCGCGATCACGGACTGGCTGCAGCGAGCCGGCATCCCGGCGATCACCCAGTGGCGGGCCGACGGCGTGGTGCCCAGCGACTCGCCGGTGTTCGCCGGCACCCTGGGCTACCGGCGCGACGCCGCCGCGGCCGCGGCGCTCGACGAGGCCGATCTGCTGCTCGCGGTCGGCACGGTGCTCGGCGAGGTCGACACCGACGGCTACGAGCTGCGACAGCGGCCGGACGCCCGCACCGTGATCGTCTCGATCGATGCTGCCCGCACCGGGCACCGCGGCCCGGTCACCCGGCACATCCTGGCCCGACCCGATGTCTTCGCCGCCGCGCTGACCGGTCTCGACGTGCCCGCGCGCCCGGAGTGGGCGCCGTGGCGGGAGCGGTTGCGCGCCGCGCAGGAGCGGTCCGCGGCACTGGATGGCCCGACCACGGTGGCCGCGGCCGCGGGCGGGGTGGCGGGCGCGGCGGCCGAGGGGCCCGACGCGCCGGCGAGCATGACAGCGGTGATGCGCGAGCTGGTGCCGCAGCTCCCGCGCGACGCGATGATCACCTACGGGGCCGGCAACCACTCCGGCTGGGCGCAGCGCTTCATCCCGAAGCTGAGCTATCCGGCGCTGCTCTCCACCCGCAACGGCTCGATGGGCTACAGCGTCCCGTCGGCGCTCGCGGCCTGCCTGCGCCACCCGGACCGGCTGGTCGTCACCGTCTGCGGCGACGGCGAGTTCATGATGAACGGCAACGAGCTGGCCACCGCCCGCCAGCACGGGGCCGCGCCGCTGGTGATCGTGATGGACAACGGCCAGTTCGGCACGATCCGGGCGCACCAGGAGGGTTCCTACCCGGGCCGGGTCAGCGGCACCCAGTTGATCAACCCTGATTTCGCCGCTATCGGCGCGGCGATGGGCGCGTTCGCGGCGCGCATCGAACGGGCGGACGAGATCGCCAAGGCCGTCACCGGCGCGGTGCGGGCGGTCCGCGACGAGCACCGCCCCGCGCTGCTGCACGTCCTGGTCGACCCGGCGGTGCTGCTCCCCTGACGCCGCTGCGGTCACGGGCTGATCCCGACCGCCGCGAGGTGATCACGAGCCGGTTTCGAGTGGCGGATCGGGTCGGGTGAACGCAGGGTGGACACACCACCCGATTTCAACCTCAGGGAGAGCATCCGCATGACCGCGTCCACGGACAACGGCACCACCGACATCACCGACATCGCCCGCGAGATGTGGTCCTACCTGACCGGCAAGGGCGCCACCGTCGAGTACAACTTCGAGAACATGCAGGTCGAGGTGCCCAAGACCACCGGTCCGGATTCGCCGCGTGCGGTGTGGAAGCTCGACGGCACGCTGCGCATCAAGACCACCGACAAGGACAGCGCCGGCTCGGCACGTGGCTGAGCTGGCCGTCGAGGCCGACCTGCGGCTGCAGGTCACCAACCCGGCCGGGAGATCCACCACCGCCCGGATCACCGGCCACGGTCGGGAGCTGCGGGTCGATGTCGAGCGGCCGGATGTGCTGTTCGCCGCGGTGGACTCGGCCGAGGTCGGCCGGGTCGCCGATCTGCTGTCCGAGACCGGGATCACCGTCCGGGTGGTCGGCCCGGACGGCCTCGCGGCCACCATCGGGGCCGGCACCTCGAGCCGGCTGGGCAAGGTCGTCACCGGCAGTTCGGCGGTGAGCCCGCGCCCGCTGGCCGCCGCCCGGATCGCGGCGGGCATGCGCACCGTGCAGGTGGGCGCCATCGTCGTCGGGCTCGCCATCGCCGTCGCCCAGTGGTGGCGGCGCCGGCAACTGTGACCCGGGTCGCTAATATTAGCTACGCTAATTAATTGTCACTAACGTGACGAGGTGACGACCGGGACCAGGTCGGGCCGGGAGACGGCGAGCACGTTCGTTGCCAAACCCCCCGACACCGCTGCAGCGTCCGACACGGCGACCCCGTCGGACGCTGCAGCACCGCCCGCCTCCGCAGCCCCGAAGCTGAACGGTTCGGCGCCCCCGAAGTCGCCCGCTCCCGCTCCCGCGTCGAAGCCGCAGCAGGCCAAGGGCTGGGGCCTGCCGCTGTCCATCCTCATCGTCGGCATGTTCATGTCCGTGCTGGACACGAGCATCGTCAACATCGCGATCCCGAAGATGCAAACGGCCCTCAACGCCTCCGTCGACGACATCGAGTGGGTGGTCACCGGCTACACGCTGGTGCTGGGCATGGTCGTGCCGCTGAGCGGCTGGCTGGGCCTGCGCATCGGCCTGACCCGGCTCTACGTGGGGTCGATGATCGGTTTCGCCGTCGGGTCGGCGCTGTGCGGGCTGGCCTGGAACCTGGACAGCATGATCGCGTTCCGGGTGCTGCAGGCCATCCCCGGCGGGGTGCTGCCGGTGGTCACGATGACGCTGCTCTACCAGATCGTGCCGCCGGCCCGGATCGGTTCGGCGATGGGCCTGTACGGGCTGGGCGTGGTGGTCGCGCCGGCCATCGGCCCGACGCTGGGCGGGGCGCTGGTCGAGTACTTCGACTGGCGGCTGATCTTCTTCATCAACGTGCCGGTCGGCATCCTGGGCACCGTCGCGGCCGTGCTGGTGCTCCCGCAGATCCGCCCGACGAGCTGGCCCCGGCTCGACATCCTGGGCTTCGTCACCATCGCCTACGCCCTGTTCGCGCTGCTGCTGGCCTTCTCAGAAGGCCAGGACTGGGGCTGGACGGGATACCGCGTGCTCGGCCTGTTCGTCACCTCGGCGTTGAGCCTGGCGCTGTTCGTGATCATCGAGAACGAGGTGGACAACCCGCTGATCAACCTGCGGGTGTTCCGGTCGTTCGCGTTCTGCCTGTCGCTGGTCCTCATCGGCATCACCGTCACCGGGCTGTTCTCCGGGCTCTACTTCCTGCCGCAGTTCCTGCAGCAGGTGCAGGGCCTGCAGGAGCTCGACTCGGGCCTGGTGCTGCTCCCGGGCTCGCTGGTGCTCGTGGTGCTGATGCCGATCGCCGGGCGGCTGTTCGACGTGGTGGGACCGCGCTACCTGGTGATGGTCGGCCTGGCCCTGCTGGCCCTTGGCTCGTACCTGATGGCGCAGCTGACGGTCGGTACCCCCCGCGGCGACATCGAGTGGTGGTTGACCGTGCGGAACATCGGCGTCGGGCTGTGCATGATGCCGGTCATCACCGCGGGCACCTCCGCGCTCCCGCGGGCGCTCACCGCGGCCGGTTCCAGCGTGAACAACGTCGTGCAGCGGCTGGCCTCCAGCGTCGCGATCGCCGTGTTCGGCAGCATGAACGCCTCCGCGGGCGCCCAGATCTCGGCCGATCGCAGCGGCCTGCTCGGAGCCGACCCGTTCGACGCATCGCACGTCGGCGCCACGGCCGGCGGGCCGTCAGGACTCCTGGCCGCCTACCGGTCCCTCGACCAGCAGGTGATCACCCAGACCTACGCCAACGGCTTCTACGTCGTGGCCGTCATGGCGGCGCTCGGGATCGTGCTGGCCGCGTTCATGCGCACGGGCCGGCGACAGCACGGTGGCCCGCGCGAAGCCGTCGAGATGTGACCGGTGGCCGGGCACCGGGCCCGGCCGGACTGTTGATCACGCCGGTCCGACGAGGCCGGTCGCCCCGGACACGGCCATGGCGGCGCCGAGGATCGCCACCACGAACCACCGGCACGCCCCGCGCCTCCGGGCACGGGATCATCCCGGCCGACACCCCCATCGCCGCGACCTCGCGCAGGCCCGACGGCGGGACCGGATCAGCGGGGCCGTGACCGTGGCCGTGCCCCGCGGGCACCAGCTCGTCGGAGCGGGCGGGGCTCCAGCGCCGGCGCACCAACCGGATCCCGAGCGCGAGCACCAGCACCCCGGCCGCGATCGTCAGCACCGGCACCAGCACCGCGGGCACGACGTACGCGCCGGCGGCCAGCATGGCGCCGCCCACCGCGAGGACCGTGGCGGTGTGGCTGAACGTGATCACGACACCGAGGGTGATCGCGTGCCGCGGCGTGCCCCGGCCGCCGACGAGGTAGGCCGCGAGCAGGGCCTTGCCGTGACCGGGTGTCAACGCGTGCAGCGCCCCGAGCAGGGTGCAGGCGGCGACGAGCGCCAGCAGCGCCCACGGCGAGGACAGCGGGCGGCGCAGCGCGTCGAGCATCGACGAGCCGGCCCCGGATGCCGAGCCGGGAACGGCGGCAGTGTCGGAGCCGGGGGTGGCGGCCGAGTTCAGGGCCACGGTCAGGACGCGGCCGTCCTCGGTGTGCCCGATGGAGCCGATCTTCACCGGCTCGGCGGGCATCAGCACGTTCATCTGCACGGCGCTGCGCGGGCCGGGCCGGTAGCGGTCGGTGAACACCAGTTGCCGCGCATCGGTCGGCAGCGGCGCGGCCCAGCCCAGGGTGACGGTGCCCCCGCCCGCCCCGAGCAGGTCGACCGACGGGTACCGCCGCTCGGTCACCGCCGGCGCGACCGGCAGTCCATCGACCTCGGTGGTCACCGCCGCGGACACGGCGGCGGCGTGCGCATCGATCTCGGCCGGGCTCAGCGCGCCGTCACCGTCGGTGTCGATGGCGCGGACGAACTCCCGGGCCACCAGCACCCCCGGGGTGAGATCGAGCTGCACGGCGAGCCCGGCGGCGGCGGGGGTCACCGAAGGCCTGCTGCACCACCTCGTCGCTCGGATGCGCGGCGGCGGAGGTCGCGAGCCCGCCCAGCCCGGCCGCGACCGACCAGCCGGCCGCCAACCCGACGACGAGCAGCAGCCGGCTCGCCGCCCACCGCCACCGGTTCACGACCCGAGCTGCGCGCCGTAGTCGTTGCCGGGCTCGCGGTAGATGGAGTGGATGTGGGTGATGCCACCGGCGTTGGCCCCCTGCCCCTGCTGGTGGGCGAACTCGATGGTGAACGTCGGCCCCTGCACCCGGTAGTAGATCGGATTGCCGATCTCGGTCGACCCGTACCAGGCGAACGTCGTCTGGCCCAAGTTCTGTTGCACCGCAGCGAGTTTCGCCGCCGCCGCCGCGCCGTTGAGCGGTGTGATCCACTCGTCGACCAGGTCGAGCAGCAGGCGCTGCTGCTCGGCGGTGAACGTCGACGCCGGCACGCCCTCGGCGGCCAGCGTCTTCCCGTCCTGCCCGGCGCCCAGCACGATCTCGGTGACCGGTGTGGTGAGGATGGCCGCCTGCTGCTGCTGCGCGTCGAGCGCGTCGATCAGCGCGAACGCCTTCGTGGTCTCCCCGCAGAGCGGTTCGGCGGTGGTCTGAGCGCGGACTGAAGGATCTTCAGCACCGCGGCCTGCTGATCGGCGCTGAGGGTGTCCATCCGCAGCCGGCGCGCTCGAACAGCTCGTCGGGCAGGTTGGACCACTGGGCCAGGTTCGCCTCCGTGCGCTCGGCCGCCACCGACGTCCGCTGCGCGTCGTCGAGCGTCGCCAGGAAGGCCTGGGTGGCGGTCAGGACGGTGGCCGCCGCGGCGGGGTCCGCGGTCGCCGTCGAGGCCGGCGCGCAGCCCGCGGTCGACGTGGCCGCCGGGGCCTCGCCCGCGGCCGTGGCCGTCGCCGTTCCGGTCGGCGTTGCCGACTCCGATGTCGACGAGCACGCCGCCAGCGCCAGCATCGCGGCCAGGGTCACCCCGGCGAATGCGTTGCCCCCGAACCGACCTCGTTTCACGGTCTCCACCACAACTCCTTGCTCCTCGGCCGTGGTCGAACCCGCTCCCCGCTGATCAACTCCGGCGCACAGTACGGCGTCCCGGCGTCCGTTGCCCTACCGTGACCACTGATCTCTGGAGGACATCGTGGCCACTTCCCGCGTCGACCACTCGCTCGCCGCGCCCTCGGCCCGCGCCGTGGATCTGCAGGACCGCATGCTCGCATTCGTGGGCGAGCACGTGCTGCCGGCCGAGCCCGCGTACCTGGCGCACCGCCGGCAGGGCGGGCCGGACGACCACACCGTGCCGCCGGTCGTCGAGCAGCTCAAGAAGCAGGCCCAGGCCATGGGCCTGTGGAACCTGTTCCTGCCGGCCGAGTCCGGCCTGACCCAGCTGGAGTACGCGCCGATCGCCGAGCTGTCGGGCTGGAGCCTCGAGCTGGCTCCGGAGGCGATCAACTGTGCGGCGCCGGACACCGGCAACATGGAGCTGCTGCACCTGCTGGGCACCGAAGCGCAGCAGCAGCAGTGGCTGGAACCGTTGCTGGCCGGGCAGATCCGCTCGGCGTTCGCGATGACCGAACCGGACGTGGCCAGCAGCGACGCCACCAACATCGCCACCCGCATCGAGCGCGACGGCGACGAGTACGTGATCAC
This sequence comes from uncultured Actinomycetota bacterium, assembly GCA_963730945.1. Taxonomy (GTDB): domain Bacteria; phylum Actinomycetota; class Actinomycetes; order Mycobacteriales; family Pseudonocardiaceae; genus Pseudonocardia. The sequence continues at coordinate 220,863 of CAVSTV010000014.1, read as the reverse complement.
CGGGCGCAAGTGGTGGACCAGCGGTGCGATGGACCCGCGCTGCGCGGTGCTGATCCTGATGGGCAAGACCGACCCGAGCGCTCCCCCGCACCGGCAGCAGACGATGGTCATCGTCCCGCGGGACACCGTGGGTGTCACCGTCGAGCGCGACCTTCCGGTGTTCGGCCACCACGACCAGCACGGGCACGCCGTGGTCAGCTTCGAGGGCGCCCGGGTCCCGGTGAGCAACGTGGTGGGCGAGGAGGGCGGCGGGTTCGCCGCGGCCCAGGCCCGGCTCGGCCCGGGCCGCATCCACCACTGCATGCGGGCGCTCGGCGCCGCCGAACGCGCGCTGGCGCTGCTGGTCGAGCGGTCGAAGAAGCGGACGGCGTTCGGTGGCCCGCTCGCCGACCAGGGCGTCGTGCGGGCCCAGATCGCCGAGTCCCGGCTGGAGATCGAGCAGGCCAGGCTGCTCTGCCACCGGGCCTGCCAGGTGATCGACACCGCCGGCAACAAGGCGGCCCGCGACCTGGTGGCGATGGCCAAGGTCGCGGTCCCCCGGGCCGCCGGCGCGGTCATCGACCGGGCGATCCAGGTGCACGGGGGCGCCGGCGTCACCGACGTCACCCCGCTGGCCGCGATGTACGGCTGGCACCGGGCGATGCGGCTGTTCGACGGTCCGGACGAGGTGCACCTGCGCTCGATCGCCAAGGCCGAGCTCGGCCGGGACCCGGTGCTGCCGCCCGGACGGGTCGGCCTCTGACGCGCGGCGGGCTGGGCCGGCCGGCGGGCGGGCGTCGACCCGCCTGCAGGCTCAGCCCGCGAGCCGCGGGTAGTCGGTGTAGCCCTCGGCGCCGCCGCCGTAGAAGGTGTCGGGGTTCGGCTCGTTGAGCGACGCCCCCTGGGCCCACCGCTGCACGAGGTCGGGGTTGGCCAGGAACGGGCGGCCGACGGTGACGGCATCGACCCGGCCGTCGGCGACCAGGCGCTCGAACTCGTCGCGGTCGTCGTCGGCACCGAAGCCGGTGTTGAGCACGAACGTGCCCGGCCAGATCGCCCTCAGCTTCGCGACGATCGGGTCGTCGGCCGCGGCCAGCACGTGCAGGTAGGCCAGCCCGAGATCGGCGAGCTGCGCGACCAGGGTCTCGTAGACCGACAGGTCGTCCTCGGAGATGTCGTTGAACGGATGCCCCGGGGAGATCCGGATGCCCACCCGGTCGGCCCCGACCGCGGCGGCGGTGGCCCGCGCCACGTCCACGACGAAGCGGGCCCGGTTCTCCGGGTTTCCGCCGTAGGAGTCGGTGCGGTCGTTCACGCCGTCGGCCAGGAACTGGTGCAGCAGGTAGCCGTTGGCGGCGTGCAGCTCGATGCCGTCGACCCCCGCCCGGACCGCCCGCGCGGCGGCGTCGGCGAACTCGGCGGCCACGCCGGGCAGCTCGGCGGTCTCCAGCGCCCGCGGCGCGGGGAACGGCTTCATGCCGGCAGCGGTGAACATCTCGCCCGCGGCCGCCTTCGCGGTGGGCGACACGGGCCTGCGGCCGCCGTTGTTGTCGGCGTGCGCGATGCGTCCGACGTGCATGAACTGCACGACGAGCTGCCCGCCGTCGGCGTGCACGGCGTCGGCGACCCGCTTCCAGCCCGCCTCGTTGTCGTCGCTGACCACCCCGGCGGTGTTGATGTAGCCCTGGCCGACCGCGGAGGGCTGGCTGCCCTCGCTGATCACGACGCCGGCGCCGGCGCGCTGCCGGTAGTACTCGGCGTTCAGCTCGTTGGGGGTGCCGTCGGCGTCGGCCCGGTTGCGGGTCAGCGGCGCCATCCAGATCCGGTTGGCGGCGCGCAGGGCCCCGGCGGCCACCGGCTGCAGGAGGGCACTGTCGGTGCGGAGTGGCTTCGATGCGGACATGTGAGTGTTCAACAACAGGACCGGTGGATGGTTTCCCGTCGCCGCCGTGCCGATCATCACCCTGCCCGCGTCCTGGACCGCGTTTCGGGGCAAAACTGGTGCTTTCGGCCCTCAGAACCGCCGGATGGCTCCGAAACGCGCTCTCCGGGGGGGTTGGGCGGTGGGGTCGGCGGTTTCGGAACCGGCGGGTTGGGGGAGGGCTTGGAAGAGCGCCCGATGCCGGACGACGTGGAGGACGGACGACGATGAGCAGGGCTTACGGATTCAGCGCCTACGGCGGACCCGAGAACGAAACCTGGTTCGACCGGCCGGAACCGACACCCGGGCCGAGCGAGCTGGTCATCGCGGTCCGCGCGGTCGGGGTGAACCCCGTCGACCACAAGATCCGTGAGGGGGCCATGGCCAACCCCGCGCAGAGCCCTGACTTCCCGCTCGTGCTGGGCGTCGAGGGGGCCGGTGTGGTGACGGCGGTCGGCTCCGACGTCGACGGGTTCGCGGTGGGCGACGAGGTGCTCGGCCGGGCCGCACCGGGCCACGGCACCTACGCCGAGCACGCCGTGCTGCTCGCCGAGACCTGCACCCGCAAGCCGCCGCAGATCGGCTTCGTGCCGGCGGCGGCACTGCCCGTCGCAGGCGGGACGGCGTGGGACGCGCTCGAACGGCTGGCGCTCGGGGCGGGCGAGACGCTGCTGATCAACGGCATCGGCGGCGGTGTCGGCCTGATGACCGCGCAGCTGGCTCGCGACCGCGGCGCCGCGGTCTTCGGCGCGGCCAGCGCGGGCAAGCGCGCGCTGGCCGAGAGCCTGGGCGCCGTCCTGGTGGCCTACGACGAGGGCGACGTGGTCGAGCAGATGCGCGCCCTGCTGCCCGGTGGCGTCGACGCCATCCTCGACGTGGTCGGCGGCGACGCGCTGCGCCACGTGGCCATCCTGATCACCGATCCGGGCCGGATCGTGTCGATCGTCGACCCCGAGGTGACCGCGCTGGGCGGCAGCCTGCTGGTGTCGGGCTCGACCGGGGTGCCGGCGGTGGCCGAACTGGTCGCCGCGGGGAAGGTCGATCCCAAGGTGCTGCAGACCTACCCCTTCGACGAGGCCCCGCAGGCGCTGCGCGCGGTGGAGTCCGGCCACGTGCTCGGCAAGATCGTGATCGACGTGCCGTCGGAGGGCTGAGGACCGCCGCAGGCCGGCCGCGCAGCCCCGCCGTTCACACCGGCTCCGGCGTCAGGACGACCTTCCCCAGTGCGTGCCCGGCCTCCACGACGGCCAGCGCGGCCGCCGCGTCGCGCAGCGGCCGGACGTCGGTCACGTGCGGATCGAGCACGCCCTCGGCCACCAGCCGGGCCAGCTCGGTGAGCACCGCCGAGCTGCGGTCCCGGACGACCTCCCGCCCGCCGAGCTGCTTCACCAGCTCCTTGTCCGCCACCGACAGCAACCGGCTCCGGTCCTCGAGCAGCTCTGCGACCGTGCGCAACGACGACCCGCCGACGAGATCGAACACGGCGTCCACCCCGGCCGGCGCCGCGGCCCCGATCCGGTCCAGCACCCCGTCCCCGTAGGCCACCGCGACCGCACCCAGCCCGGCCAGCAGCTCGTGCTTGGCCGCGCTCGCGGTGCCGATCACCCGCAGCCCCCTGGCCACCGCGAGCTGCACCACCGGGATCCCGACGCCGCCGCCCGCCCCGTTCACCAGCAGCGTCGACCCGCTCGGCAACGCGAGGTTCGTCAGCGCGTCGTACGCGGTCCCGGCGGCGACCGGCAGCACCGCGGCGAGCTCCGGTGCCACCGACGCCGGCCGGTGCGCGGCGAACGACGCCGTCACCAGCGCCTGCTCGGCCCAGCCGCCGACCATGCCCGGACAGCCGCCGAAGACCTCGTCACCGACGCCGAACCCCGTCACCCCGGCCCCGAGCTCCACGACGGTCCCGGCCACCTCCCGCCCCAGCACCGCGGGACCAACGGTGCCGTAGGCGCCCTCCCGCAGCCGCCAGTCACCCGGGTTCACCCCCGCCGCCCGCACCCGCACCAGCAGCTCCCCCAACCCGGGCTGCGGAACCGCCACCTCGAGGAACGACTCCTGCTCCGCCCCACCAACCGCAACAAACCCATAACCCCGCACATGACCATCCTGCCGACACACCCCGTCCTGGACCGCGTTTCGGAGCCAAACTGCTGAACTTCGGCCCTCAGAACCGCCGTACGGTTCCGAAATGCGCTCTCGGGGGGTGGGGGTTCAGGTGAGTTGGGCGACGGTGGTGTGCAGGGTGTCGAGCTGGGCGGGTGACGGTGGGTCGAGCGCGACCCGCGGCACCCCGAAGGGCAGCCCGCGCAGGGCCAGCCCGGCCTTCATCAGGGCGACGTTGCCGCCCACGGCCGTGACCGCCAGGGCGACGCGGTGCTGCGCGGCCGCGGCGGCCTGCTCGTCGCCGTGACGCAGTGCGTCGGCGAGGGCGACGAACGGCTCCGGGAAGACGCTGGACACCCCGGACACCGCCCCGGTGGCCCCGGCGCGGACGACGTTGCCGAACTCGACGTCGTTGCCGGAGTAGATCTCGAACCCGTCCGGGGCCGCGTGCAGGTAGTCCTGGACCCGGGCGGTGGGCTCGCCGCTGATCTTCGCCCCGGCGACGGACCGGAGCTGCGCGAGCTCGGCCAGCTGCTCGGGGGTCACGGTGGTCGTGGTGCGCACCGGGTAGAGGTAGACGAACAACCGGGCGTCCCCGGCGACGGCGTCGAGGCGGCGGTAGTAGTCGAGCAGCCCCTGCGGGCCGGCCGGCAGGTAGTGCGGGGTGATGGCGGCCAGGTTCCGGGCGCCCAGCGCGATCGCGCGGGCGGCCAGCCGCTCCGCCTGCCGGGCCGAGGCCGCTCCGACGTGCGCGTAGACCCGCTCCGGGCCGAACACGGCCAACGCCGCGGTGAGCACGGTCTCGCGCTCGACGTCGTCGAGGGCGATGAACTCCCCGGTGGTGCCGGCGGTGAACACGCCGTCGACACCGGCGTCGTCGAGCCGGCGGAAGAGCTTCGGCAGGCCGGCGTCGTCGAGGTCGCCGTCCGCGGTGAACGGGACCGGGACGGCCGAGATGACGGTGGCTTTCACGTCGAACCTCCGGTGAGCGGGGCGAACATGTACTCCGGCCGCAGGCCCCGCGCCACGGCGTGGCTCAGCGCCCGCCTGTTGCTCATGAACCCGTTTGTAGCCGGACTACCGACGGACGGCAATGGCCCGGGTGCCGCTCACTGCGCGGACAGGCCCCCGTCGACGGGTAGGCAGACGCCGGTGACGTACGCCGCGGCGTCGCTGGCCAGGAACAGCGCGCATGCCGCGACCTCCCAGACCGATCCGGTGCGGCGCAGCGGCACCGCCCGGTTGCGCGCGTCGCGCATCTCCTCGACCGAGGCGTGCGCGCCGGCCAGCTCCCGGTGGATGAGCGGGGTGTCGATCATCCCGGGCAGCACCGCGTTGACCCGGATGCCGTCCGGGGCCAGCCGGACGGCGAGCGTGCGGGTGAAGTGGTTCAGCCCGGCCTTGGCCGCGTAGTAGGCGCTGTAGTCGTAGCCGGTGTGCACCAGCCCGGCCACCGACGAGGTGTTGACGATCGAACCGCGCCCGGCCCCGCGCATCGCGGGCAGGAACGCCCGGCACGCCAGGAACGCACCGGTCAGGTTCGTGTCGAGCACCAGCCGCCAGTCGTCCTCGGCCAGCTCCGGCGGGCTGCCCAGCCGAAGCACCCCGACGTTGTTGTGCAGCACGTCGACGCGACCGTGCGCGGCGATCACCTCGTCGGCCAGAGCCCGTAGCGCGGCCGCGGAGGTGACGTCGACCTCGGCCGCGCAGGCCTTGTCGCCGGCCGCGGTGATCAGTTCGGTGGTCGCCACGGCCGCCACCGCGTCGATGTCGGCCACCACCACCGTGGCCCCGGCCGCCGCGTAGGTGCAGGCGATGGCGGCCCCGTTGCCGACGCCGTCGGGTCCGGATCCCGCGCCGAGGACGACCGCCACCGCGCCGTGCAGCGATGGCGCGGCGGCGGCACCGGCCGCGCCGCCCGACCCGGCGTTCATGCACGCACCAGGCCGCCGTCGACGTCGACGACCGTGCCGCTGACATAGCCGGCGTCGGCGCCGGCCAGCCAGCTGACGGCGGCGGCCACCTCGTCCGGGGTCCCCTGCCGGCCCAGCGGGATGTCTCCGACGTCGTAGGCGTGCCCCGCGGTCAGCACGGTCCGGATGGGGCCCGGGGCCACCGAGTTGCAGGTGATGTTCAGCCGGCCGACGTCGCGCGCCATCCAGCGCGTCAAGTTGATCACCCCGGCCTTGGCCGCCGCGTAGCCGGGCCCGGAGCGCCCGCCGGACCCGTCGGGCGACACCGGCCCGGTCCCGCCGGTCTTGCCGGAGATGGAGGCGATGTTGATGATCCGCCCGTACGCGGCCGCGGCCATGTGTGGGAACACCACGGCCTGGCTCATCAGGAACGTGCCCAGCAGGCTCGACTCGACGTCGGTCATGAACTCCTTCGCGGTGGTGCCGGCGAAGGACCCGCGGTGTGCCGTCCCCGCGCAGTTGACCAGCACGTCGATCCGGCCGAACCGCCCGGCTATCCCGTCGACGACGGCGCGGACCCGGTCGGGCGCGGTGACGTCGAGGATGTGGGTCTCCTCCGCGTCCGATCCGGAGTTCGGCCTCGGCACCCGGTCCACGCCGACGACCCGGTGCCCGGCCGCGCGAAGCCGGCGGCAGATCGCGGCGCCGATGCCGCCGTTCGAGCCGGTCACGATGGCCACCGGGCGCTGCCGACCCGGTGCGGTTGTCACGCCGCCTCCGCGGGAAGGAGCGCGTCGGCGGTCACGGTGCCGACAGGAACGTGTCGACGACGGCGTTGAACGCGGGCGGGTTCTCCAGGAACGGGAAGTGCGAGCTCGCCACGTCGGAGCCGAACACGTGCAGCTGCGCCCCGGGGATGTGGGCAGCGATGTAGCGCTGCGAGTCCGGGCTGACGTGGCTGCCCTCGCAGGCGATGACCAGCGTGGGTACGTCGACACGAGGCAGCATGTCCCGCCAGTCCTGCGCGCAGTGGTCGAACAGCAGCGGGACCCCGGCGTAGGCCGGCGTCGACCGGATCTCCGCGGCCACGAAGTCCCACACCTCCGGGGCCGGCTCACCCGAGAACATGCTGCGCACGAAGCCCTCGGTGACCTTGTCGCCGCCGGGTCCGAAGATGTCCCCGCCGAGCTCCACGAGTCCGCCCACCCCGAACAAGGCACCGGATTCGGCCTGCTCGGCGGCCGACATCCAGGGCACGGCGGCCACCGCGGCGGGCTGGTCGGTGGCCACGAACCGGCGGATCCGCCCGGTGCCGTTCATGTCCATGTAGCTCCACAGCACCGACACCCCCATCGACCAGCCCAGCACGTCCGCCCGCTGGATGGCGAGGTGGTCGAGCAGCTGCGCGAAGTCCGTGGCGAGGCGGGCGATCCGGTACCCGTGGTGCGGCTTCTCCGAGACGCCGTGGCCCCGCTGATCGAAGGTGATCACCCGGCGCGACGACGCCAGCCCGGAGAGCTGATGGCGGAACATGGCCTGCGTCTGACCCCAGCCGTGCACCATCACCAACGGCACACCGCCGTGCTGCTCACCGCTGTCGTGGTAGGTGAGCGTGACACCGTCGTTCGTCGTGAACGTTCCCACCGGGCTGCTCCTCTACCGCGCTGTGAGTGGGCCTCGACGCCCGTCACCCATCGTCGACACGGAAGCCGACGCCGACCACCGACAGGCGTAGCAACGATCCCGAGGCCATTCCTCACTCTGTAGGAAAGCCGAGGTCATCGAGGCGGAGTGCGAGGTGCAGCAGGAACCGGTTGCGGCCGTCGTCGAGATCCAGGCCGGTGATGTCCCGGATCTGCCCCAGCCGGTAGTACAGCGAGGTCCGATGCAGGTGCAAGGTCGCCGCCGTCCGGGGCACCGATCCCGCGTTGTCCAGGTAGCAGCGCAGCGTCTCCCGAAGCCGGGCGCCGCTCTCGTGCGCCGCGAGTGCCGCCAGCGGCTCGGCCGGCGACCGCGCGAGCAGGACATCGTCGGGCAGCTGCACCAGCACCGCCAGCTCACCGAGTTCGTCCCAGACTCCGACACCGTCCGGGGAGCCGAGCCGGCGCGCCGCCCTGGCCGCCAGCAGGGCCTGCCGGCGGGAGATCCAGGCGTCGCGCAGCCCCGCCGCCTGCCCGCCCACGCCGGCCACCGGCAGCGCCGAACGGTCCAGCATCGCGCCGACCGTCTCGAGCAGCCGCCTGGCCTGCGCGCGCAGCTCGGGGCCGGTCAGCGGGCGCGACCGGAGCTGGAGCAACGCCGCCCGATCACCGTCGACGATGCCGCGCACGGTCGTCGACTGCGCGAACTGTCGCAAACCCGCCCCGAGCGCCGCCGCAACCTGGGCCGGGGTGTCGGCCCCCGGTTCGACCGCCACCGCCGTGACCACGGTGAAGTGCGCGTCGCGCAGCGACCGGTCACGCAGCAGCAGCGCCTGCGCCGCCTCACGCGCGGCAGCCCCGGCGCCCAGCAGGTCGCGCAGTGCCGACGCGGTTGCGGCCGACTCGGCGTCGACGGCGTGGTCGGCGTAGAGCTGGGCGGCGGCCGCCCGCGAGCACCGCTCGATGGCCTCGATCTCCCGCGCGGTCAGGGTCTGCCCGGCGTCGATGACCATCAGGTAGCCGAGCAGCAACTCCTGTTGGCGCAGTGGGACGCAGAACCTGGGCAGCATCCCGAGCTCGACGGAGCCCGCGAGCATGCCCGCCCCGGGCCAGCTGTCCGGAGCCTGCCCCAGCACGTAGGCGATGATGTCGCTGCCCGCGCTCCGCTGCAGCACCGAACGCACCCGAACGGGGTCCTCGTCGCCGAAGTGGCGGCTCGCGCAGAGCAGCCGGATGCCGGGGTCGTCGATCACCACCGAGCGACCGAGGCTCTCGGCCAGGTCGTCGACCATCGACTGCAACTCACCGCTCGCGGCACCGCGGGCCGTCATGGCATCCCCCAGTCCGACGCATGCTCGGGTCGGGACCCGGTCACCGGCCGGTCAGGAACGACACTGCCTCGTTCAACGCGAGATCGGTCAATTGTGGATCATGTCTGGCACCCACGTCGCGCATGAACGCGTGCTCGCCGCCCGCGTACACGTGCAGCTCGAGATCGGTCAGTCCGGCGGCGCACAACGCCGAGACGATCTCCAGCCGCGCGTCCGGCGGAACGTGCGGATCCTGGGCGCCGAACACGATCATGAGTCGGCCACCGATGTCGGCGGCCCGGGCGAGCGACCCCGCATCGGCGTCGGCGCCCAGCGCCCCGTTCTGCAGCCCGGTCGGGTAGAAGCACACCGTCGCGGCGATCCGCGGATCGAACGCGGCCCGGAACGCGAGGTGGCCGCCGATGCAGAAGCCCACCGCGGACAGCCCGTCGACGTCGGCACGCCGCTCGAGGGCGTCCAGCACCGCAATCCGGTCGGCATCGAACTGGGCGGTCGTGGTGGCGGCCGCCCCGGCGAGGCCGGCCTGCTTGCCCGCGTCGTCGAACTCCAGCGCGACACCGGCCAGCTCACCCCGCGGATAGATCTCGGGCGCGCCGACCACGAACCCGGCCGACGCCAGCCGGCGCGCAGTCCGCAGTGTCGACTCGGTCAGCTGGAAGATGTCGGAATAGAGCAGTACGGCCGGACGGCGACCCCCGGTCACCGGGCTGATCACCAGCGCGCGGATCTCACCGTCCGCGGCGGGCACGCGCACTTCCTCTTCGCGCAGCTTCACACCGCAGCACCCTAGGGGGTACGCCGGACCCGGACTGCGCCCGTCAGGCGTCAAGGTCCGGGTTCGGTGATCCCGAGCCGGTCCCCCAGCCAGGGCAGCGCCCCGCTCAGCCCGGGTCCCCACACCTCGAAGGTGTGCCCGCCGGGCAACACGTGCAGCTGGACCGCCATTCCGGCGGTGCGACAGGCCGCGAACACCCGCTCGGCCTGCGGCCGGTACTCGGTGTCCTGCGCCCCGGCGACCAGGTAGCCCGCGGTGTCCGGGAACGCCTGGACCGCGAGCACAGCGAGCGGGTTGACGGCGGCGAACTCGGCCTCGTTCCCGCCGAACGCGGCCGCCACCGTGCTGGCGTGGTCGCCGAGGGTGGGTTCGGCCTCGCCGGAGAGGTCCAGGAACGTCCGGTAGACCTGCGGGGCGGTGACCGCCATCTGCAGCGCGCAGGTGCCGCCGTTGGAGAGCCCGCCGATCGCCCAGGTCGCGGTGTCCGGGTTCACCTGCAGGGTGGACCGGATCCAGGCCGGCACGTCGATCGACAGGTAGTCGGCCACCCGCCCGAGCTCCGAGTTCATGCAGAGCGGGTTGCGCAACGCGTCGCCGAGCTGGTCGACGACCACGACGACGGGGGCGAGTCCGGCGTTGGCCGCGGCGTAGGCGTCCATCCGCTGGGCCAGCTGCCCACCGTCGACCCAGTCCTGCGGCGCCCCCGGCTGCCCGGCCATCAGGACCAGCACCGGCAGCTCCGCGCGCGGTGAGCTCAGGTACGCCGGCGGCACGTACACCATCGCGGGCCGGGCCGCGAACCCGGATCGGGGGCCGGGGATCTCGACCTGGGTGACGATCCCGGCGCTCGGTTGCCCCGGCGGCGCGGTCCACAACCGGGCGAGCGGGCGGCCGGCGCGGGCCGGGACCAGCGGCGCCCTCGGCGTGACGTCGGTGAACGGCAGCTGGTCGGCCGCGGGCAGGCCCAGCACGGTGCGCAGCGTCGGGTACTCGCGGTAGACGCCGTTCAGCGTCTGCGCCGCCGCGACTGCGACGGCCAGCAGCGCGACCGCCGACAGCACCTGAGTCCGGCGTTTCCGGCCCGGGCCTCCGACCACGGCCAACCCAGCGGCGGCCAGCACGCACCCGATCGCCACCACGACCGCGAGCGGCAGCGGATCGGGGAAGGGCCGCCATACCTGGTTCACCAGCAGCGCCAGCAGCGCGGCGGCCCCCGCGGACCCGAGCAGCGTGGCGGGCACGATGCGGGTCCACCATCGGCGCCCGCGCCCGGCGAGCAGCCCGATCCCGGCCAGCACCCCGCCGGCGCCCAGGATCCACGGCAGCGGCCCGCCCAACAGGGACGCGTCCAGCAGGCCGGCCTCGTTCACCGCACGACCCGCCGGACCAGCCGGCCGAACTGGCGGGGTCCGACGTCCGGCAGGTAGGCGCGGCCGATCGCGGTCCCGATCCGCGGCAGCGCCGCCGGGTCCGGGTAGGCCATGAACAGCGGCCGGTACTGCGGCTGGAACTTGGCCTTGAACGCCAGCAGCGACCGGAATCCGTAGACCGGTTCCAGGGACCGGCCGGCCACGTCGAGCAGGCGCTGCAGCGCGTCACCCGGGTCGCCGCGGTCCAGCCGGGCCAGCGGGGCACCGGACAGCGACAGGAACTCCGCCCCGGCGGCCTGCGCGTGCAGCGCCGCGGAGGCGATGAGGAACTCCATCACCCCGCGGAAACCGTCGCCGCGGCGGCGCATGAAGTCCAGCGTCCAGCCGACGGTGGCGCCGTCTCGGCGCACCGGTAGCCAGCTGGTCACCCCGTGCACGATGCCGTCGGCGCCGACGGCGACGAGCAGCCGGACGTCGTCGTCGACCAGCTCGTCGAGCCCGCCGAGGGTGAACCCCATCTCGGGCATGCCCTTGTCGGCCACCCACTCCTCGGAGATCGCCCGGATCTGGTCGGTCAGCGCCAGCGGCGCGTCCCGCCAGGCCAGCCATTGCGCGGTGATCCCGGCGCGGCCGGCCTTGTTCAGCGCGGTGCGCACGTCCTGCCACTTCTTGCCGGTGAACGCGAGCCCGCCCAGCGGCACCACGGTCTCCTCGGCGACCTGCACCGTGCTCCAGCCCATCCGGATCGCCTGCTCGGCGGTCCGCTCGCCCACGCTGTACAGGCACGGCGTCCAGCCCTGCTGGGCGCACAGCTCGCTGAACTCCCGCACCGCCCGGTCGTGGTGCCGCGGATCGCCGACCGGGTCGCCCGTGGTCACCGCCACCCCGTTGATCAGCCGGTACGCCACCGCCGCGACGTCGGCGCCACCGTCGGTCGCGAACAGGTAGGACTGCCCGGGCCAGGTCGTCATCTGGGCCAGCGACGACCCGGACGTGCCGGCCAGCAGCGCCCGGATCCGGGCCAGATCCGAACCCGCGGCCGGCGGCGGGGTGCGGGCGAAGGTGGCCAGACCGGCCACCGCCACCACCGACCAGAACACGGTCCCGGTCCACTCGAACAGCAGCGTCGCCAGGTAGCCCTGCGGCAGGAATGCGGGATCGACCTCGCCGAGGTAGCCGGGCGGCAGGAACCGGGTCGGCAGGTCGAGCACCAGGTCGCGCGGGCCCGGCGGTGGCACGTACTGGTCCGCGACCAGCGCGCTGCCCAGCACGTACCCGACCGAGACGACGACCGCGGTCAGCCCGATCCACCGGCCCCACCGACGGTAGGTGCCCGGCCTGGCCCGCACCCCGAACCGGTCCCGGGTCGCCACCAGCAGCGCCACGACCAGCAACGGCTGCAGTGCCGGCAGGCCCAGCGCCAGCCAGCTGTGCAGGTGCACGCCCGGGCCCAGCACGACGCGCTGCTCGGCCGGCGTGGTGGCCGTGACCACGGCGAGGAAGGCGCCCAGCACGGCCAGCGCGAGGTTCAACCCGACCGCGGCCAGCCAGGCCGCGCGCCGGCCCCGGCGCAACCCCTCGGCCGCGACGAGCAGCAGCAGCACCGGCATCACCGACATCACCGCAGGCCCCACCCCGGACAGCCGCAACCGGGCCCGCAGCTCGCGGCACTCCCGGGCCGCGGACGGGTCGACGCACAGCTGGTCGACGGTGGCCGCGTCCGGCGGCGGCGAGGCGAACACGAAGCGCAGCACCGACAACGGGCCCACCCGCGTCTCGGCCAGCACCGCGATCAGCGGCCCGACCGCCGAGGCGGCCACCACCAGCGCGACCAGCACCCGCGACTCCCGCCGCGACGGCGCCGACAACTCCCCGGCATCGTCCCGGCCCCGGCGGGCCCGCCCCAGCCAGAGCGCGCCCACGGCCAGGCCCACCAGCCCGCCGCTGAGCCGCAGCACGTCGGCCAGCAACCCCGAGTACAGCACCAGCATGGCCAGCCCGACCAGCAGCAGCACCCGCAGCCGGCGCCGCCACAGCGCGGTCAACCCGGCGCTCACCGCCAGCGCACACCCGATCGCGAGCGGCGTCGGCCCCACCGCGACCGCGGCGCCCAGCTGCGCGCCCCACTGCCCGCCGGACGCCGCCACTCCCGCGACGAACCCGAGCCCGAGCGCGGTGCCGAGCAGCTGCACCCCCAGCGCCAGCACGCCCGCGCGCAGGCTCCCGAGCACCCGCTCGGCCAGGCCCACCCCGAATCCGACCACCACGGTGGACCACAGGTAGGCGGGCAGCCCCGACGCCCACCACGGCGCGGTCAGCAGCACCCACCACCGCCCGGCCGACACCGGTCCCAGGCCGGCGCCGACCAGCTCGTGCAGCGCCGGCGCCGGCCCGGACAGCAGCGACCCGGACACCCCGCCGACGATCCACAGCGCGAGCAGCACCCCACCGGTCAGCGGCGCCCGGGCCAGCACCCGCAGCGCCGACCCGGCCGGGCCGCGGAGGTGGGACGAACGCGACCCCACCTCAGTCGAACCCACCGCAGCTCCGTCTCATCGGTTCCGACGCCATCCTGCCCCCAGGACGTCGGGTCCGCGTCAACACATGCTTCCGCAACGCGCCGATGGCACGCCTGTTGACCAAGCCCTCCCCCGGCGGTCATTGTGTCGGCAACGACGCGCCACGATCCGCTTCTGGGGGAGCGGTCGGCGCGGTGTCGCGGGGAGGCCGCCCGATGGACGCGATCTGGAGTGCGGTACGACGGACCGGTTGGATCACGACCGCGGCGCTGCTCACCCTCGGGTTCGCACCCGGGGTGGCCGCGGCGACTCCCGCTGGCACCGGGTCGACCATCACCGCCGCCCAACGCGACGAGATCCTCGCGCAGCACAACCTGTTCCGCGCCGAGGTCGGCCAACCGCCGCTGGCCTGGGACCCGACCATCGCCGCCGGGGCGCAGGACTGGGCCGACGCGAAGCAGGCCGACGGGCGCTTCGAGCACTCATCGACGGACCTCGGGGAGAACCTGGCCGGCGGCGAGGTCAAGGACGCCACCATCCGGCTGGCCACCGGGGTGGGGGTGACGCCGCCCGACGACGAGCGGGCCAACTACCAGACCGATCCGCAGCCGACCGGCCAGGAGAAGAAGGTGGTGGGCCACTACACGCAGATCGTGTGGAGCTCCACGACGAAGGTCGGCTGCGGGTTCAGCAAGGCGAACAAGCTGGCCTTCGGCATGGTGGTCTGCCGCTACTCGCCACCGGGGAACGTCCGAGGGGAGTTCCCGTATCCCCTCGGCACCGCCCTCGTCCCCCAGCCCGGCCTGCCGCCCGTACAAGCTGTGGCCGGTGGCACCCCGGGCGGAACCCAGCCCGGCGAGACCCAGCCCGGCGGCACTCAGCCCGGCGGAACGCCGCCCGCCGATACCGGCGGCCCACCGCCCGGCGGCACCCAGGCCGGCGAGCAGCCCCAGGCCGCGCCGCCCCCGACGGCAGGCGCCACGACCGACTGCCCGGAAGCCGACGCCGCGGACCTGTCGCCATCCGCCGCGGCGACGGCACTCAGCTGCCTGATCACCAATGCCCGCACCACTGCCGGCCTGCCGGATCTCACGCCGAGCTCGCCGGCCGGATCCGTCGCGACGGCGATCGCGCAGGGCAACGCCCCGCCGGACGTCCCCGCCGCGCTCACCGCCGCCGGCTACTGCCCGGGCGGCGCGATCACATCGTGGAACTACGCGTCCGGCCGCGGGAGCCCACGGGCCGCCTTCGACGTCTTCAACGCCCGCGACATGGTGACGGGTCCGGGCGGTGACATCGGCATCGGCGCCGCCGGCAACGGCGTCGTGCTACTGCTCGCGCAATGCGGCTGACGACCGGGTCGGAGCCTGTCCCGTCGATCGCGTGACCGGCGGTGAACGCAACGCTGCCGCGTCGGCGGGCGAGCCGGAGACGCGGCAGCGTTGTCGTTGTGTTGCCGGCGGGTCAGTGGATGTGCGAACCGCCGTTGACGTCGTAGGTGACGCCGGTGATGTAGCCGGACTCCTCCCGACACAGGTAGGTGATCAGGTCGGCGACGTCGGCGGGCAGGCCCTTGCGGCCAACCGGAACGCCGGCGAGGACCTGCTTCTCCTTCTCGCCGACCAGCTTGCCGGCCGTGATGTCGGTGTCGATCAGGCCGGGGGCGACGGAGTTGACCGTGACCCCCGACGGGCCCAGCTCGCGGGCCAGCGCGCGGGCGAACCCGAGCTGGCCGGCCTTGGCCGCGGAGTAGGCGACGCCACCGAAGACGCCGCCACCGCGCTCGGCCGAGACCGAGGACAGGAACACGATCCGGCCGAAGGTGCGCTCGACCATGCCGGGCGCGAGCTGCCGCGTGACGTTGTAGGAGCCGCGCACGTTCACGGCGAAGATGCGCTCCCACTCGTCGGCGGTGACCTCCAGGAAGGGGGTCGGTGAGGTGATGCCGGCGTTGTTGACCAGCGCGCCGACCGGCGGGACGGCTCCGGCCACGGTGGCCAGCGCGTTCTCGACCGAGGCGGCGTCGGTGACATCGCAGCCGACGCCGAGCGCCTGCACACCGTGCTGCTCGGCGATCTCGTCGGCGACGGCCTTGGCCCCGGCCTCGTCGAGGTCGAGGACGGCGATGTTCCAGCCGGCGGCGGCGAGGGCGTGGGCGGTGGCGCGGCCGATGCCGCGCTGGGATCCGGCGCCGGTGACGACGGCGGTGTGGTCCGAGATGGACATGGGTTTCTCCCGATGATCAGACGGTGGGCGGTGTGGGGTCGGCGGCAGCTCCGCCGAGCTCGGCCTTGACCTTGCTGACGATCGCGTCCGTCGACAGCCCGTAGCGGTCGTGCAGGGTGGGCAGCGCTCCGGCGGCGAGGAACTCGTCGGGCAGCGCGATCGGCACGACCCGGCTGCCGACCCCGGCGTAGGCGATGGTCGAGGCCGACGGCCTCGGACAGCCCGCCGATCACCGTGTGGTTCTCGCAGGTGACCACGAGCCGGTCCGTCCGGGCCGCGCGCAGGATCGCCTCGCGGTCCAGCGGCTTGATCGTGGGCACGTGCAGCACGGCCACGTCCACGTGGTCGGCCTCCAGCCGGGCGGCGGCCTGCAGGGCCCGCATGGTCATCAGCCCGGTGGAGATGATCACGACGTCCCGGCCGGTGCGCAGCTCGGCGGCCTTGCCGAGCTGGAACCGGTAGTCGTACTCGTCGAGCACCGTCGGGTACGGCTCCGCGCAGCAGCCGCAGGTAGGTCGGCCCGTCGTGGTCGGCCAGCTGCGGCACGGCCTGGGAGATGTCGACCGAGTCGCACGGGTCGACGATGGTCAGGTTCGGGCAGCCGCGCAGGATGGCCAGGTCCTCGGTGGCCTGGTGGCTGGGCCCGTACCCGGTGGTCAGCCCGGGCAGCGCGCCGACCACGTTGACGTTGAGGTTCGGCTCGGCGATGTCCAGGCAGAGGAAGTCGTAGGCCCGGCGGGTGGCGAACACCGAGTAGGTGGACGCGAACGGCACCAGCCCGACCTCGGCCAGCCCGGCTGCGGCGCCGAGCATCGCCTGCTCGGCCATGCCCATCTGGAAGAACCGCTCCGGGTGGGCGTCGCGGAAGATGTGCATGTCGGTGTACTTGGCCAGGTCGGCCGACAGCCCGACGATCTCCGGGCGCTCCTGCGCCAGCTCGGCGAGGGCGTGCCCGAACGGGGCGCTGGCGGTCTTCTGACCCGGGTCGGCGAACGAGGCGATCATCGCCGAGGTGGTGAGCTTCTTCTTGCGGGGCTCGGTGGTGGTCATCGGTTCTGGCCTTCCTCCGTGTCGTGGCCGGCGGCGTTGTGGCCGGCAGCGTTGTGACCGGCGGCGAGCTGGTCGCGGGCGGTCTGCCACTCGTCCGCAGCGACCCGCATGAAGTGGGCCTTCTCGCGGGTCTCGAGCAGTGGCACGCCGCAACCGATGCGGGTGTCGCAGATCAGCACACCGGGCGAGCCGCGGTGGGCGCGCAGCTCGTCGAACGCGTCGACGAGCGCGCCGAGGTCGTTCCCGTCGACACGAAGCGCCTTCCAGCCGAACGCCTGCCACTTGTCGGTGACCGGCTCGGTGCGCAGCACCCCGGCGGTGGGGCCGTCGGCCTGCAGGGCGTTGACGTCGACGATCGCGGTGACGTTGTCCAGCCGGTGGTGGGCGATCTGCAGCGCCGCCTCCCAGGTCGAGCCCTCGTCGAGCTCGCCGTCGGACAGCAGGTTGTATACCCGGGCGGGGTTGCCCTGGTGGCGCAGCCCGAGCGCCATCCCGGTGGCCACGGCCAGCCCGTGGCCGAGCGACCCGCCGGAGATCTCCATGCCCGGGGTGTAGGACGCCATCCCGGACATCGGCAGCCGCGACTCGTCGGAGCCGTAGGTCTCCAGCTCCTCGACTCCGATGATCCCGGCCTCGGCCAGCGCCGCGTACAGCGCGATGGCGTAGTGGCCGATGGACAGCAGGAACCGGTCGCGGTCGGCCCAGTGCGGGTCGTCGGCGCGGTACCGCAGCTGGTCGGTGTAGGCCACGGCGAGCACGTCGGCGACGCCGAGGGCCTGGCCGATGTAGCCCTGGCCCTGCACCTCGCCCATGGTCAGCGCGTTCAACCGGATCCGGTAGGCGGCCTGCCGGAGCCCCGCGATCCGCTCACTCTTGTTCGTCGTTGTCGTCGTTGTCGTTGTCACGCCGATCAGCTCCCACTGTTCGAATCGGTGCGCTGGCGCGGGGCCGGCTCGGTGCCCTCCGCCTGGAGTGCGCGCTCGAGTGCCTCGACCTCGGCACGCTCGGTTCGGCCCCAGGTCTCCCGGGTCGCCAGCGCGGCGACCAGGCCCAGCAGGCCGTAGAAGCTGAACAGGACAGCCGGGCCGATCCAGCCGGTGCTGATGTAGAGCGCGGTCGCGACCAGCGGGGTGAACCCCGAGACGACCGCGGAGAACTGGTAGGCCAGCGAGGCGCCCGTGGTGCGGGTCTTGGCGTTGAACAGCTCGGAGAACCACGCCCCCTGCACCCCGGCCAGCGAGTTCTGGCAGACCGAGTAGCTGATGACGAACGCGATGACGATCAACACCGCAGACCCGGTGTTGATCACCAGGAACAGCGGGATGCCCCAAGCGATCATGATCGCGGTGCCCAGGATGTACACCGGGCGGCGACCGATCCGGTCGGTCCAGGCACCGAAGTAGGTGGTGGCGAAGATCCCGATCGCGGCCGCGATCATCGTGGCGGTGAGCGTGACCGGCCGGCCGGCCAGCTTCTCCTCGGAGATGTAGGACAGCATGAATGTCACCGACACCGCGTAGCCGGCGGTCTCGGCGATCCGCAGGCAGAACGCGCGCAGGATGTTGCGCCAGTCGTCGCGGATGACCTCCTTGAGCGGGTTCTTCGAGACCTCGCCCTCGGCCTTGAGCTCCTCGAACTCCGGGGACTCCTCGACCTTCAGCCGGATGATGATGCCCACCACGATCAGGATGGCGGACAGCAGGAACGGCACCCGCCACGCCCACTGGTCACCCAGCGGCACGCTGACCAGGAACGCCAGGTTCGCCAGCAGCAGCCCGACCGGGAAGCCGGCCTGGGTGATACCGGTGTAGAGCCCCTTCTTGCGCCACGGGGCGTGTTCGAAGCACATCAGGATCGCCCCGCCCCACTCGGCGCCGAACGCCAGGCCCTGCACGACCCGGACGATCACCAGCAGGATCCCGGCCCACACGCCGACCTGCTCGTAGGTGGGCAGCGCACCGATCAGCACGGTCGCGATGCCCATCAGCAGCAGCGAGCCGACCAGTACCGGCTTGCGACCGATCCGGTCGCCGAGGTAGCCGCCGATGATGCCGCCCAGCGGGCGCACCGCGAACCCGATGCCCAGCGTCGCGAACGACAGCAGGGTGCCGGACAGCGGGTCGGTGTTCGGGAAGAAGGCGGTGTTGAAGTACAGGGCCGCCGCGATCCCGAACCCGATGAAGTCGTAGGTCTCGATCGTGGCGCCGACCGAGCAGCCGATGGCGACCTTCTTCTTCATCGGCGTGCCCTCGATCGGGTGCCAGTGCGCCACCTCCTCGAGGTGGGGGTCTCGCAGCGGTGGGTGCCGTTCGTTCATGGTGATCTCCAGTGATCAGGAGGACTCGGACGGAAGCTTGCCCGATGGCAACTCGGGCCAACCTTCAACAGTCGACTGTTAACAGTCATCTGTTGGGTGTTGAGGGTGAGGTGCGGAGTTCCACGTGTCAATGGGCGGGTCGCGTCGTCACCCTGACGGCGCAGCAGGCAGGGACCGCGGACAGCGCTGCTGTCCGCTGGTCCTGGATCCGACTACCCCGGGACGTACGGTGTGCGGCTCACCGCACGATCAGCTCTCGGCGGTCGGGGCGTACTGCTCGGCCGCGGCTGTCATGTGCTGATCGACGACGTTCCTGGCGGCCAGCACATCGCCGCTGTCGATGGCGTCGACGATCGGGGCGTGCCGGTCCCGGGACATCATCGTCGGCCGGTCGGCGGTCTCGCAGTTCATGATCGTGACGCGGATCCGGCCCTCGAGGTACCGCCAGGCCTCGACCAGCATGGAGTTGCCGGACAGCTGGCACAGCAACAGGTGGAACCCGAGGTCGGCCTCGAGCTTCGCGGCGAAGTCGCCGTCGGAGTCGGAGTCGGCGAGCCGCGCCAACGCCGCACGCAGCGTCGAGGCGGCGGCTTCCCGGCCGGAGGAGGCGATGATCTCGGCAACGGCCAGGCCTTCCAGTGCCGCCCGGACCCGGAACAGCTCCCGGACCTCCTTCGGGGACACCGAGTTCACCCGCAGCATGTTCCGATTGCCCGCGGTGACCAGGCCCTCCTGCTGCAGGTGGCGCAACGCCTCCCGCACCGTCCCGCGGCTCACCCCGAGGTGCTTCCCCAGCTCGACCTCACCGAGATGATCACCCGGCCGGTACTGCCCGGAGATGATCGCGAACCGGAGCGCCTCCAGGGCACGCTCGCGGAGCGTGCTTCGATCCAGGCTGGACAGGGGCTCCAAGCTCATCCGGAACTACCTCCTCGTTCCGGGTCAGCCTAACGGCGCCAGTTGTCGACAGTCGCCCGACACGTGTTGACAGTTATACGCACGGCTGTTACGACGCTAGGAGCCACTCGGTGGGGCAGCTGTGGTGCCGCGGACCACGAGCCTGGGCCGCAGGGCCACGTCCTGCGGCTTCCGCGTGGGTCGGTCGAGCCGGTCGACGACGGCCTTCACCGCCAGCTTGGCCATCTTGGGGATGTCCTGGCGGACCGATGTCAGGTCGATGCCGGGGAGCCGGCCGAATCGGGAGTCGTCGTAGCCGACGACCGAGAGCTCCCGCGGGACCGTGACCCCGGCCCGCAGGACGGCGTCGAGGACACCGGTCGCGGACAGGTCGTTGGCGGCGATGACGGCCGTCGGGAGCCGGTCGGCCAGCAGCACCCGAGCCGCCGCGGCTCCTTCGTCCTCGGTGTAGCCGCCGGGCACGACCCGGATCCGCCGGCTCAGCCGGTGGTCGCTCATCGCCGCGCGGTAGCCGTCGCGCCGGTCCTGGGCGCCGGGGTTGTCACCGCCGTCGATGTAGGCGATGTCCCGGTGCCCGAGGGCCACCAGGTGCTCAACCGCCTGCCGGGTGCCGACGGCGTCGTCGTTGCGGATGACGTCGACCGGCCCGCGGGTGACGCCCCGGCCGACCTCGACCACGGCCACCTCCTTGGCCAGCGGCTCGAGGTCCCGGCCGTGCAGGTCGGGACCGACCACGATCAAGCCCTCGCACCGGTAGCGCAGCAGCTCGTCGATCACCATGTCCTGGCTGCGGTCGGGCGTGAACGGGCCGAGCAGCAGGTGGTAGCCCAGCCGCCGGGCGGCCGGATACATCTGCTCGACCAGCTCGACCTCGAACGGGCGACGTAGCGAGAACAGCACCCCCAGGCTGCGGCTGCGGGTCCGGCGCAGGCCCTGGGCCAGCGAGTCCGGCCGGTAGCCCAGCTCGGCGGCGGCCGCCAGCACCCGCTGCCGGGTGGCGTCGGAGGCGCCGTCCACGCCCCGGAACACGATGGAGACCAGGGCCCTGGACACCCCGAGGTGGCGGGCGACATCGGCCATGGTGGGCCGGCGCTCCCGACCGCCGTCTCGGCGGCCGCCGCCCGCAGCGTCGGTGCGCTCGTGCTGACTCATGCCCAACTCCTTGCCCTCGACCCCTTGACGGGGATGACGGACAGCCTCACACTTCCCGACTAGCACGTGCAACTAGCACGTGAGAGTAGCACGATCTAGTTGATCACAGTCCAACTCCCGATCAGACGCATGGAGGTCACATGAGCCCCGACATCGGCGTCGCCGTGATCGGCGCGGGCATGGCCGGCCGGGCCCACGCGCACGGGTACCGGTCGGCCGGCACCGTATTCTCGGCCGGGCTACCGCCCGTCCGCCTGGTGTCCATCGCGGACATCAACGAGGAGCTGGCCGGCGACACCGCCCGCCGCTACGGCTTCGACCGGGCCGACTCGAGCTGGCAGGCCGTCGTCAAGGCCGACGACATCGACGTGGTCAGCGTGGTCGTGGCCAACCACCTGCACCGCGAGATCGTCACCGAGCTCGCCGCCGCCGGCAAGCACGTGCTGTGCGAGAAGCCGCTCGCGCCGACCTCGGCCGACGCGAGCGCGATGCTCGACGCCGTCGAGGCGGCCGGCGTCGTGGCCCGCGTCGGCTTCACCTTCCGCCGCACCCCCGGGATCAGTGCCGTCCGCGAGCAGCTGCAGTCGGGCCGGCTCGGCCGCCCGCTGCACATCAGCGGGCAGTACTGGACCAACTACGGCAGCGACCCGGAGGCCCCGATGAGCTGGCGCTACCGCGGCGGCCCCGGGTCCGGAGCGCTCGCCGACCTCGGCAGCCACCTCACCGACGTCGCCGAGTTCCTGCTCGGACCGGTCGAGTCCATCACAGGGGCCGCCCTGACCACGATCGTGCCCGACCGCCCGCTGCCGATGGGGCACGTTGTCGGGCACGCCCACGTCGAGGTGAGCGAGGAGCGCGAACCCGTCGAGAACGACGACTGGGCCGGCTTCTCCGCGCGCTTCGCCGGCGGTGCGACCGGAGATCTGAGCGTGTCCCGGGTCGCGTTCGGACACCCGAACACCCTGAAGTTCGAGATCTTCTGCGAACGCGGCGCACTGGCGTTCGACGTCAGCCGGCCCGGTGAGTTCGCCATCGCCACCGCCGACCTCCCCGGCGCCACCACCGGCTTCCGGCGGGTGATCGTCGGAGTGGACCACCCCTACATCGCCGGCGGCCTGGCCATGGACGCCACCGGCATCGGCGTCGGGCACAACGACAGCTTCGTCTACCAGGCCCGCGCCTTCCTCGACGAGGTAGCCGGGCGCGACGAGCTGCCCCGCAATGCCTCGTTCGCCGACGGCCTGCACAACCTGCTCGTCGAGGAGGCGGTCGTGCGCACCGCCACCCAGGACCACCAGACCCCACTCACCGCCTGAGCCCAGGCGAACCCACCCACCGAGAGGCAACGATGCTGTCCACCCGCAAGCTCGCCACCGCAGCCATCGCCGGGCTGCTGCTCACCGTCACCGCCTGTAGCAGCCAGGGCGGAGCCCAGGACGCGCCCGGCGGATCCGCCCCGTCCGGCGGCTCCGGAGGATCGGGCGGTCCCAGCTTCACCATCGCCATGGTCACCCACGAGGCCCCCGGCTCGACCTTCTGGGACCGGATCCGCGCCGGCGCCCAGCAGGCGGCCGCCGACCACGGCATCGACCTGAAGTACTCGAACGACCCCGAGTCCGGCAAGCAGGCCACACTCATCCAGAACGCGATCGACTCCCAGGTCGACGGCATCGCCGCCACCATGGCCAGCCCCGACGCCGTCGGTCCGGCGCTGGCCAAGGCGGCCGAGGCCGGCATCCCGGGCGTGGTGTTCAACTCCGGGATCGACTCCTACGCCAAGTACGGGGCGAAGATGTACTTCGGCTCCGACGAGAGCCTGGCCGGGGAGAGCGCCGGTGCGCGGCTGGCGAAGGCGGGCAGCGGCAAGGCCCTGTGCGTGGTGCACGAGCAGGGGAACATCTCCCTGGAGACCCGCTGCGCCGGGGTCAAGAAGGGGCTGCCCAGCACCGAGAACCTGCAGGTCAACGGCCAGGACCTGCCCTCGGTGCAGCAGACCATCGGGGCCAAGCTGGTCCAGGACCCGTCCATCAGCGACATCGTCACCCTCGATGCCGGGGTCGCCACGGCCGCCGTCGCCGCCAAGACCGACTCGGCCAGCCAGGCGAAGGTGATCACCTTCGATCTCAGCCCCGAGGTGGTCAAGGCCATCCAGGACAAGCAGATCGAGTTCTCCGTGGACCAGCAGCCCTACCTGCAGGGCTACCTCGCCGTCGACTCGCTGTGGCTGCAGCTGACCAACGGTAACGACATCGGCGGCGGCAAGCCGGTGCTCACCGGCCCGTCCTTCGTCGACGCCACCAACATCGACAAGATCGCCACCTTCGCGGCGAACAACACCCGCTGAGCCGTCGGTCGGTGGCGCGAACGGCACTCTCGCACGCTAGGTGCGTGCGAACGTGCCGTTCGTTCCGCCGCACCCCCCGGCGCCCGACCAGAGAGATCGACATGACCACCCTGCCCAACCTCCGGCTCGGCACCGCACCCGATTCCTGGGGCGTCTGGTTCCCCGACGACCCGAAGCAGGTGCCCTGGCCCCGGTTCCTCGACGAGGCCGCGGCGGCCGGCTACACCGCCGTCGAGCTCGGCCCGTTCGGCTACCTGCCCACCCACCCCGAGCAGCTGCGCGACGAGCTCGGCCGCCGTGGCCTCACCCTCACCGGGGCCACCGCCGGCACGCACCTGCACCGCGGCGGCACCAGCCTGGACGACGCGCTCACCGAGTGCCGTCCGGTCGCTGCGTTGCTGGCCGCAATGGACGCCCCGTACCTGATCACGCTGCCCGCGATGTACACCGACCTGCACACCGGCGAGCTGCTCGAACCCGCCGAGCTCACGCCCGCCCAGTGGACGGAGCTGGGCCGCGCCCACTCCGAGCTCGGGCGGGTGCTGCTGCACGAGCACGGCGTCCGCCAGATGTTCCACCCGCACGCCGACGCCCACGTCGACCGCGAGGAACGCATCACCCGCTTCCTCGAGGTCACCGAGGCCGCCACCGTGTCGCTCTGCCTGGACACCGGGCACGTGGCCTACGCCGGCGGCGACAACCGGGCCATCGTCGCGAAACATCCCGGCCGCATCGGCTACGTCCACCTGAAATCGATCGACCCCGACGTGCTGGCCACGGTGCGCGCGCAGGGGTTGTCGTTCGCGCAGGCCGTGCAGCACGGGGCCATGGTCGAGCCGGCCGCGGGCGAACCCGCCATGCCGGAACTGCTCGCGGACCTCAACGCCCTCGGCATTCCGCTGATGGCCATCGTCGAGCACGACATGTATCCGGCTCCGAGCGGCGCACCGCTGCCGATCGCCACCCGCACCCGCCGCTACTACACCGACTGCGGGCTCCGGACGACCGCGGCGTGATCAGCTGCGGCGCGCGGTGAGCAGCAGCCGCCCGGTGCCGACCTCGAACGGTTCCCCGTCCGGACCGCCGTGCTGTTCGATGCCGGTGAACCCGCCGTCGGCGAGCAGCCGGCGCAGGTGCGCGACCGTGTAGACGTGATGCAACGCGGTGGCCGACACCTGCTGCGGACCGCGGGTGAACACGTAGTGGCTCAGCAGCCTGCTGCCGACCACGTCGTAGCTGTTCGATCCGGCGGCCGTGATGTCCCCGACGGTCATGTCCCGCGGCTGGTCGTCGGCGAACCCGGGCAGCACGGATTCGGCCGCCACCGAGTAGTCGACGACCAGCCCACCGCCGGGTCGGACGGTCGCGGCCAGCGCGGACACGAACTCGCTCAGGCCGTCCTGGTCGAGGTAGCCGAAGCTGTTGCCCATGCAGACCGCGGCATCGAACGAGCCGTCGCCGGGGATGTCGCGCATCTCCCCGACGACCAGCTCGACGTCGAGACCGGCATCGGCCGCGGCGCGCCGGGCGTGCTCGATCGCCTCGGTGGAGATGTCCACGCCCAGCACGTCGTGGCCGCGGGCGGCCAGGGCCAGCGCGTGCCGCCCGCTGCCGCACGGCACGTCGATCACCCGGGACCCGGGTTTCAGGCCGAGGCGGGTCTCGATGAAGTCGACCTCGGACACGGTGGCCTGCGGCGGCACCGCACGCCGCCAGAACTCGTTGGGCAGCTCGGTGAAGAAGTCGGCGTACCAGTCGGACGGGACCTGCTCGGTCATCACGATCTCCCGAAGGTGCGGTCGTCGGGCTGCTCGGCGCCGGTGTCGCCGTTCCTCTTCTCGGACTGCATGCTGTTGGACGCCGGTGGCGGGCTCGACGGTGCTCATGAAGCCCGCCGGCGGCTCGGCCGGACCGGTCGTGGCAATGATCCGCGGTCGCTGCGGCCGGTGGCAACCCGCACCGCCTCGGGAAGGGCCGTGGCCGCGTCGACGCCCGCCGGCCACCATCCGGCCGGGGCGCCGTCGGGTCGGGCCAGCAGTGCGCCGCCCCGCGGGATGCCCAGTCCGCGGGCACTGATCGCGTCGAGATCGTGGACGACGAGCGGCGGGCCCGCGGTGCCGGCCGCCGCGCGCTGCCAGGCCGAACCCGGGTCGGCGGTGAACAAGGTCAGCCCGGGCCCGATCAGCTCCAGTGTGGACACTACGCCGGCGGGTGTGGACACCCAGCCGTGCGGGATACGGCCGCCCAGGTCGGCGGGCAGCTCCTGGGCGGCGGGCCGGGCGCCGCCGAGCGGGTCGGCCGAGCGGGCCACGTTGTGCGCGGCCACCGGCCGGCGTTCGGCCTCGTAGCTGTCCAGCAGCTGCGGCCCGGCCCAGCCGCGCAGCACCCAGGCCAGCTTCCAGCCGAGGTCGTAGGCGCTCTGGATGGCGGTGTTCATGCCGGTGCCCCCGCGCGGGGTGATCTGGTGGGCGGCGTCGCCGACGAGGAACGCGGCGCCGCACCGGAAACGGTCCGCGAGCCGGGCGGCGAAGGTGAACCTCCCGATCCGCTCGACCCGCGGCTGCAGGTCGGGCCGCCCGCTGCCGATCCGGATGCGGTGCGCGGCCTCCTCCGGACCCATCACGGCCTCGTGGGTGAGGTCGTGCTCCACGCCGTAGACCCAGCGGTCACCGCGGCCGGCCGGGACGAACACGCCGGAGGCCTCGGGGTGGGTGACGGCGTAGATGCAGTAGCGGCGGTCACCGAGCAGGTCCCACAGCGGGGCGTGGAATTCGACGCCGGTGGCCTGCGACAACCGGCCCGGACCTTGCATCGCGATCCCGAGGGCGGCGCGGACCGTGCTGCGTGCGCCGTCGGCCGCGACGAGGTAGCGGGCCTGCACCGTCCGGCTCTGGCCGTGGGCGTCGCGCAGCCGGACGCGGGCGCCATCGGGGCCGCGCTCGAGGCCGACGACCTCGGTACCCAGCTGCACCCGGGCGACGCCGAACGAGCGCAGGTGCTCCAGCAGCACCGGCTCGACGTGGTCCTGCGGTACCGAGGCCGGCGCGGTCGGGCTGAGCACCACGCTCTGCTCCCGGGTCGGGAAGCTGGTCAGGTGCACGTCGCCGGCCGCGGCGAGCGTTCGGGCCCACCCACTGCTTCCACTCGACCTCGACCGCGCCGGCCCGGATCTCGGGCTCCAGGCCCCAGGACCGCAGCAGCTCCATCGTCCGGGTGCTGACCGAGGCCGCCCGCGGCAGCCCCGACAGGGCGGCCCGCCGCTCCACGACCAGGACCTCGATCCCGTGCCGAGCCAGCGCGACGGCGGCGGTCAGCCCGGCGGGACCGGCCCCCACCACGAGCACGGGCGTGCTCGACGTCGGACGGGTGATCAGTGCTCGTCACGTTGTCGACCCTCATTCGTCGGACAGTCTGTCTTTCGCCGGACAGCATGTCTTTCGCGAGTCGTCCTGTCAAGCGAAATGATAGTGTCCGGGTTGTGGCCACCCGGAAGTACGAACAGCGACTGCGCGCGGAGGGGGCCGAGGAGACTCGGCGGAACATCCTCGACGCGGTCTACGCGCAGCTGCGCGCCGCGCCGTCCACCCCGGTGAGCGTGGAGCGGATCGCTCGGGCGGCGGGGGTCTCCCGGTCCACCGTCTACCTGATCTTCGGTTCCCGGGCCGGGCTGTTCGACGCTCTGAGCACCGACCTGTGGTGGAACCGGGCCGGCTTCCAGACGGGTGGTCGATGCGATCGCCCACCCCGACGCGCGGGAGCATCTGCGCGGCGGGATCGACGCCGGCGTCCGGGTGTTCGCCGCCCACCGTGACGTCTTCCGCGCGCTGTTCTCGATGGCCCACACTCGACGCGGACGGCGTCGGCGGGGCCATCGCGCGGATCGAGGAGAACCGGGCCGGCGGGATGGCCCACCTCGCCCAACGGCTCGCCGACCAGAACGTCGCTGCGGCCCGACGTCACCGCCGACGAAGCCGCCGACCTGCTCTGGCTGTTGACCAGCTTCGACAGCTTCGACCAGCTCTACACGGGGCGGGGTCTGCCCGTCGACCGCGTCGCCGCCACGCTGACCACCGCCGCCGAACGTGGCGTCTGCCGATCAGTCGGCGTAGCCCAGCACAGGTGAACCACAGCGCGAGTCGGTACGCCGACCTCGCCCGACCCGGCTCGAGATGGCCGTCAGCGCTGTCGGCCCGAGATCGAACGGCGCTGCCGGCCACCTCACGGCAAGCCAGGATGATCAATGCGGGCCCGCGGGGGTAGCCGGTCCGGGTTCTCCACCGGTAGCTCGAGGCGGATGTCACCGGCGCGCTCGAAGGTGAACACGACCGGATGGACCAGCCCGGCCCGCACCGGAGCGGTCAGCCCGACCAGCGTGATGTCGACCGCCTTGGCTCCGGGCACGGTGATCGCTGCGACCGGATCCTCGTTGCCGGCGGTCACGACCTGACCACCGGCGAGCCACGCGTCCCCGGTGATCCGTCCCGAGGTGGCGATCGGGCTGCTCACGGCGACGAGCCGGTCCACCCCGGACGGGTTCTCGACGGTCGGAGTCGCGGTGTTGATGATCGTGAGCTGCAGTTGCGCGTCGTCACCGGGCTCGTAGACCGCGTCACCGGGAACCGGACCGTCCCAGGCGAACTGGGCGTCCCGGATCAGGATCGACCCCGACCCGCCCTCCACTCCTCCGGTCGCCGTCACCTGGTTCGCCGTCTGCGCCTGCTGTCCCGCTCCGCACCCGCTCGACACCAGGGCAATCGCAACCGTCACGGCAACCAGAGCCGTGCGGATCGCGACGCGCACCTCGCTCGACAGCTCCACAATCCCTCCTCGTCCCCCAGCCGCCCGCCATATTACCTGACGTTTACTCGCAATCGTTGCGGAGTAAGATCGCGATCTGATCGATCTCGGTACCGACCGGCGCTCGGCTCTTGCCAGCCGGGGGCCGGTCACTGATGCTGATCCCCCACCCGAGGAGGACCGCGTGAACGCAATGGCTGCCGTCACTCGTTTCCAGAAGGCCTTCGACGCCAAGGATGTCGACGCGATCATGGCGGCGATGACGCCGGACTGCGTCTTCGAGGACACCTCCCCGCCCGACGGAAAGCGGCACGTCGGCCCCGATGCCGTGCGGGCCGCGTGGACGGCCCTGTTCACCGCCTCCCCCGACGGCGCCTTCACGGCCGAGGAGACGATCGAGGCGGACGACCGCGTGGTGGTCAGCTGGCGCTACTCCTGGGGCGATGGACACGTGCGCGGCGTCGACATCTTCACCGTGCGCGACGATCTCGTGGCCGAGAAGCTCGCCTACGTCAAGGGGTGACTCCCGCGCCCGCCATCCCACACCCGCTGCGAACGATCAACTACCTGGCCAACGGACTCTACGACCACGAGCTGGGCTGGTTGCTGGGCCACCGGATGCTGCGGCTCACGCACACCGGACGCCGCAGCGGGCGGCCTTGCCGCACGGTGCTCGAGGTCGTCGGCCGGACCAGCGCGACCCAGGAGTTCGTCGTCGTCTCCGGTTTCGGCTCGAGGCCGGACTGGCTGCGCAACCTCGACGCCGGGGGCCCGGCCACCGTCGCCGTCGGCCGCCGGTGCTTCCCCGCCGCTCACCGTGCGCTCGGCGAGGCCGAGGCGTACGCCGTGTGGACCGACTACGAGCGGCGCAACCGCATGATCGGACCGATCGTCCACCGGGCGCTGACCTGGCTGCTGGGCCGGCGCTGTCGCGGCACCGCTGCCGACCGGCGGCGGCTGGTCGAGACGCTGCCCGTGATCGGCTTACGGCCGCGCACCGGGTAACCGCCGGCCGGTCGGTCCTGATGCATGTGATCGGTAGCTACCCGATGTGCAGCAGTCCGAGCCGCTGGGTGGCGCGGGTCATCGAGACGTAGAGGTCGGCGGGGTTGTGGGCCCGGATCCGCTCCGGGTCGACGATCACGACGGTGTCGAACTCCAGGCCCTTGGCCGACACCGGGGTGTGCAGCGGCACCGGGAGACCGAGGCCGGCCAGGTCGTCGGGGTCGGCAGCGATCACCGCCAGCGTCCCGCGACCCAGCCGCGCCAGCTCCGCCTCGACGGCCCTGCGCACCTGCGCTGCGCGATCGGACGCGGGCACGGTGCGCTGCCACGGATCCTCACCCGTCGTCCGCACCGATGCGGGGGGCCGGCGGTCGGGCGCGAAGTCGGCCAACACGGCAGCGGCCGGCGCCATGATCTCGGCGGGCGTCCGGTAGTTCACCGTGAGCATCCGGTAGGTCCACCGCGAACCGAGGTGTGGGCCGAGCACATCCGCCCATTCCCGCGCTCCCGCGGGGGCGCTGCGCTGCGCGAGGTCGCCCACCGCGGTGATCGAACGGCTGGGGCAGCGCCGCAGCAGGACGTGCCAGTCCATGGCGGAGAGCTCCTGCGCCTCGTCGACGACGACATGCCCGAACCGCCAGTCCCGGTCGGCGGCCGCCCGCTCGGCGACGCTCGCCAGGTGCTCGGGCACCTGCCGGGACGCGAGCACGTCCGCGGTGACGAAGTCGGTCGGACGCAGCTCGTCGGGATCCTCGCCCGCGAGCCGTCGGTCGGCCACCTCCAGGATGTCCAGCACCTCCGCGGCGTAAGCCCGTCGATCAGCACTGTCGTGCCCACCGGGCACGGTCGGCGGGCCCGGCCGGGGACCGAGCAGCTCGGCCAGCTCGTCCAGCAGCGGCGCGTCCGCCACCGTCCACGCGGAGCCGTCGGCGCGGACCAGCTCGGACAGGTCGCTGTCGCCACCGGCTGAGGCCAGCCGGTCCGGCGACGCGAGGAGCTCGGCGAGCAGCCGCTGCGGGGTCAGGACCGGCCAGAGCCGCTCGACCGCCTCGTGGAAGCCGAGGTGCGAGCGCAGGTCGTCGCGCAGCTCGGCCGACAGCTCGGCCGACAGCTGGGCCGCGCTCGCCGGCTCGAGCTCCGGGAGATCGCCGAGCTCGCGCAGGATGTCGGCGAGCTCGGGCGGGTCCTGCAGGTCCTGGCCGAGCCGCTCGACGCCCTGCGCGACGAGCAGGCCGCCCAGCGTGTCGCGGAACGTCGTGCGGGCCGCGTTGTGCGGCAGGCCGGTGGCCCGGGCGCGGCTGCGGGCTTCGGCCGCCGTCGCCCGGTCGATCTCGACGGTGACGTCGTCGAGCTCGATCGCGATCGGCGATCCGGGCAGCTCCTGCCGGTCGGCAACCGCACGGCGCAGCACGTCCAGCATCGCCGGCCCGCCCTTCACGGCGGCCACCGCGTCCGGGTCGACGGCGGTCGCGACGACCCCGTGCGCCAGCCGGCCGGGCGTGGTGAACACCACCGCCGACTCGCCCAGCGCGGGGAGCACGGCCCCGACGTAGGAGATGAACTCGGCGCTGGGACCGACGACCAGCACGCCGCTGCGGGCCAGCCGCTCGCGGTGGGTGTAGAGCAGGTAGGCCACCCGGTGCAGCGCCACCGCGGTCTTCCCGGTCCCCGGGCCGCCCTCGACCACCACCACGCCGGACAGCGGCAGCCGGATGATCGCGTCCTGCTCGGCCTGGATCGTCGTCACGATGTCGCGCATGGTCGATCCGCGCGGCGCCTTCAACGCGGCGAGCAGCGCCGGATCCGAAGCGGATCGGGAATCGGCATCCCGGTCCAGCACGTCGTCGTGGAAAGTGGCGACCCGTTCATTCGGCGCTGTTCCGACGAGCTGGAAATGCCGGCGCCGGGTCACGCCGAGTGGCGTGGCCAACGTCGCACAGTAGAACGGCTGGGCGGCGGGCGCCCGCCAGTCGATGAGCGCGCTTTCGCCGGTCCCGGGATCGGTGAGCCCGATGCGGCCGATATAGCTGGTCGAGGAGTCGGTGTGGTCGAGCCGGCCGAAGCACAACCCCGAGCGGGCGGCGCTCAGCGCGCCCACCCGCTCCGACCAGCGGTGCACGGAGACGTCGCGCTCCCAGCGGGCACTGAGCTGGCCGCCGGTCGGAGCGTTCAACGTGCCCCGCGCCTGGGCCGTGGCCGCCGCGAGCTCGGTGGCGAGCAGCGCATGCAGCCGGCGGATCCGCCCGGTCTCGGCGGCCAGCTCCCGCTCGAAGAGGGGTCTGTCGAGGCCCTCCGCACCCGTGTTATCCTGGAATTGAAGGGTAAGGATTTCTTTTTCTGATGGCACCCATCAGAATAACTTTTCCGCTCACCGCGGCACAATGCCGGCTCGAATTAAATCGCGGATTGCGACGGAGTTCTTGAGCCCGGGACCGCCCAGCCCGCCGCCGCCACGCAGGCCAGCGCCGCGGCCACCCCGAACGGATGCGCGACGAGCGCTTCCGAAACGTCGTCGAGCGGGTTGGAGGCGATCAGTGTCGTGCGCTCGGCCAACCAGGCCGCCGCCGCGACGACGCCGAGGCCGGCCAGGGCGATCCGGACCGTCGGGTAGAGCCGGGTACGACTGAGCACCAGCAACGACGGCATGATCAAGCCCACCACGATGAGCTGAGTCAGCTCGATCCCGAGGTTGAAGCCCAGCAACTCGGCGATCAGCGATCCGCCGCTCAGATCGAGCTCGCTCAGCAGCGCCGCGAAAGCGAGACCGTGCATGAGCCCGAATCCGGTCGCGATCCACACCTCACCACCACGCACTATCGGTCTGATGGCGTGCACCCCGGAGACCAGGATGGACAGTGCGATCAGGCTTTCGACGAGCCGGGTGGGGACGCTGAGGTAGCCGAGAGCGGCCAGCGCGAGGGTGATCGAATGCCCGACGGCGAAGGCCGTCACCACATGAACGACGCGGACGCAGCTACGGCGGAGGTCGTCGGTGCGCAACCATCGGCCGTCACGCGCCAGCAGCGGGGCGGGCAACAGCAGCATGACCAGGAACAGCAGGTGATCCGCACCCTCGGCGATGTGTTCGACGCCCAGCTGCACTGCGGCCAGGAACGCCTGCGCGGTGGCCACCTCCTCCCCGGCGGGCACGGTGAGCGTCTGCGACTCCCAGTCGATGATCCCCACGGCGGCGTACGGGCCGGTCCCCGCTGCGCGTGACGACACGAAGATCCGGTGCGAGACGAGTCGGTGGACGATCGCGTCGTAGTGGAGTTGGAAGTCCCGCACAGTGCCGCGCGACGGTCGCAGGGCGAGGTCGAAAACGAGATGATCAACGCCGTCGATGGTCTCGACGCGGCCGCCGGCGACGGAAACGGCCCACGCTGCGCCGTCCGCGGGATCGGTGGCCGAGACGTGGGCGGCCACGTACCGCCGCAACTCCTCGAGCATGACGGGTTGGACGACCACGGTGGCGGTCAGGGGCTGGTTCACGGCGATGGCCAGCCGATCGACGGGCAGCTGCAGCTGACCGGTGACCTGCTCGGAGCCGGTGTCGAGCAGTACAGCGGTGGTGCTCAGCGGGTGGGCGCCGGCCTTCGCCGATGTCAGCAGCAGGCCCGCGCCCGCCGTCACCAGGCACAGGAGCACGGCCGCTGCGCGCGCCGGCCAGCGGGCGGGAGACCCGCGACGGAGGATCCGCACGGGTCAGCTCGGCTTGCTGCTTCCGTAGTCGTTGGTCTTGTCCCGGTACACCGAGTGGTAGTGGATGTCGGGCGTGCTCCGGCTCCGGGTGTTGATGAACTCGATCCACACGCTCGGGCCGTCGATGCGCAGATAGCTGTTCTCGTCGGTCGGGCCGGTGTTGTTCGACCACCCGAGCCGGGTCTGGCCCAGTTCGGACTCGTACTTGGCCATCAGTCGGGCCGCGGCGTCGCCGCCGACATCGCCGACGTAGGCCTGGATCGCCGCCATGACGGTCTGCCGCCGGCCCTCATCGAGGTCGGTGACCAGCAGCCCTTCCGGCGCGGGGAAGTTGCCCGCGTCCTTGCCCGGGCCCATCAGGAGGTCGTCGAAGGTTCCCGAGGTGATCTCGGCCGACGTCCGCTGATCGGCCGCGAGTGCCGCCATGACGCCGAATAGCGTGGATGCTTCCGCCTGCAACGGCTCGATGGTGGCGCCTTCGGAGGCGAACGACGTCGGTTCGGTACCGACGAACTGCGGCGTCTGGCTCACCTTGTCGCCGTTGTAGGTGAGGTTGCGAGCCAGGTGGTGCCCACCGAACTGGATCATGAAGGGCTGGGTCTCCGACGGCTCTCCGTAGACGGCGACGTAGTAGTCCTTCAGGCTGCCGAAGTCTTCGGCGCCCTGCCCTCCGAGACTGCTCAGATAGTCGTCGGACTTGCGGATGTTGACGTCCTGTTGGAAGCCGTCACCGCTGAGCGCCACCTGGAGCACGGCGAGAGCAGCGGTCTGCTGCTCGGCCGCCAGGTCCGACAGGACGATGCCCTCACGAGCAACCGCCCGTCGTCGGGAAGTTCGACCAGGTCTGCCGCGCCTTGTTCTCCGAGAAGTCGTACGTGACCTGATCACGCTCGGTGTCGTCCAACGTCGCCAGGAACGCCTTCGCCGCCACGACCACGGCCGCCGTGTTCGCTCCGCCCGGGCTGACGCCGTCGGTGTTGAGGTTGACCTCGGTGATCTCCTGTAGGCCACCGCCCGGGCCGGCGGACCCACTCGGCTGCGCAGAGGCCGACGCCGACGACGTCGACGTGCCGGAAGTGTCGGAGCCACAGCCCGCGACGACCAGCACCCCGGCCGTCAACAGGCTTGCCGTGACGGCGAGCTGCGTGCGCATGCTCCAACTCCTTCGACAGAGACCTATCGAAGATATATCACGATAGGTTGCGGTCCGCAAAAGCCGCCCGGGGGTCGGGAGCGTCGAGGGACATCCGACTGATCCGGCCGCTGCCGGGCTCACCGCACAACGCGCCGCGCCATTCGAGCAGACCACGAAGGCGGGGTGTCCCACGGCCCGGTTTCGGTCGGCGACCATGCGTAGGCCGGGACTCCGCCGTGGATCAGCCCGAGCAGGCCGGGCAGGCCGAGCTCGGCCGCCGACCACCGGTAGAGGTGCTCGAGTCGGGGGATGATCACCCCGAAGTCCAGCACGTGCCCGAACTTGTTCTCGACGGTGACGTAGTTCTCGACATCGTCGCCGAGCGGGTAGCGGTCCGGCAGGATCCGCGACAGCGACAAGAAGATCCCGGTCATGCCGAGCCGCGGGTCACCGAGCAGCGACGCAGCCGCTTCCAGCCGGCCGAGCGCGAGCCGCGGGGCGGCGACCAGGGCGTGCGCGTAGAGCACCCGGGTCAGGACGACGTTGAAGAAGAAGCGCTCGACGCGGCCTTCAGCACGGGCGAGGTCCTCGTTCTCCAGGTAGGCGGTGACCACGCTGACGTTGTGGGCCCGGTACCAGGTCCGGGAGGTGGGACGCACGACGAACTCGACCGAGGCGGCCACGCTCGGCACCGAGCCGGCGTCGTCGTACCCGGCCGTGAGCGCCCGGGCCTCGTAGCCGTCGCGCAGCAGCCGCTCGTTCACCGTTCGCCACCAGGGGCTGCCGGGACACGCGGCGTCGGGTGGGTTCAACAGCCCGCGCCGCAGCTGCCACGCTATGAACGCGGTCGCCGCCCGGCGGTAGGGCAGATGCACCTGCCCTGGTCCGCCCTGGTAGAGCCGCCGGAGCACCTCGAGCCTGCCGGCGGGATCGTCCCGGACCGCCGCGACCGTCGCGGCGGCGTACGCGGCGGCCGACTGCTGTCCCACGCAGCGATTATCGCCGCCCGCCCGCTGGCCGGCTCGTACACAACGAGCGCAAATAGCGGGCTCGCGCCGCGGTCGGTCGAGATGGTCCGATCGGCCGATGCCGGGCGCAGCAACCACCGGACTCAAGATCGACGTAGCTCCTACGGCTTTCTGAGAACGCTGGAACCTGACGACTGGAGGTGTCCGACAGCAGCGGCCCCATGGACCATGCGAGATCTGGCGGCACACATCGTCGGTGACGACCTGAACCGCCTCTCTCGCAGCCGTGATCATCACGTCGGGGATGGGCCAGCAGCTACCGAGTCGCTGGCCGAGTTCGTCCACCGCATCAACGATGAATGGGTTCGTGCCCTCGCCCGCGTCAGCCCAGCCGCGATCGTCACTCTGCTCGAAGCCACGACACCGCGGGTGCTGTCGTTCTGGCGCTCCCGCGACCTCGACGCGCTCGGCGAGCCGGTCAGCTGGGCCGGACAGTGCGACCGACCGGAGGGGACGGTCATTCGCGTGCACGTGGAAGGGTCGGGCGGTGGGCAGTGGGCCTGGCGGTGTCACGACGGCCGGTGGAGTCCGATCGGGCCCGGACCTGAGCGCGGAACCGTCATGGGATTCCCCGAAGCCGACAGTCTCTGGCGGCTGTGCACACGGATGCCCAGCCCGACGGTGGCCGAGCGGCGAGTTGTCGTCGCCGGAGACCGCGAGCTGACTCAGCAAGTCCTGCAGATCGTGTCGATCATCCGATGACCGGATCCGTGATCTGCAACGACGCAACACGCGCGTCGACGAACGGAGTTCTGTGATCCCGCACGCCGACCGCTCGCAGAAAGGTCTTGGAAACGCCGGTAGCGGGTAGACCTCCTACGTGATCGCCACCAGGAGCTTCGGCCGATGAGATCCCGTCGGAGAGGTCCATTGCTGGCGGCGGCACTCGTGCTCCTCGCTCTCGTGGTCGTGGTCGTGGTCGCGATCGCCGGACCGGTCCTGTTCGTGGTCACGCTGGTGGCGATCGCCCTGTTGGTCGGACTCGTCTCCCCACTCCTGCTGCCGTCGCGGCGACGACACACCGCAGGAGGGTCGCGCTCGTTCCTGCGCGACAACGCATCGACCCCGGATGGGAGTACCGGGACCACAGCGCCGGGCCCGCGATGGGTCATCCAGTGGGATTCGGGGCCTCCGGCGAGCGCGGTGCCCTTCGCCCGCGATCAGCTGACGCGGGTGCTGGCCGACTGGGGCCTGACCGGCGAGGCGGGTGAGCCCACCCAGCTGGTGGTCACCGAGTTGATATCCAACGCGATCGATCATGCCTGCGCGCCGATTCAGCTCACGGTCAGCTTCACCGGCGAGTCGGTGCGGGTCGAGGTGCACGATGGCGCGGCCGAACCGCCCCGACCGCAACCGCACGACCCGTTGCGGGCGCGCGGGCGCGGCCTGCAGATGGTCGACGCCCTGTCCTCGCGGTGGGGCTGGACGAACGACAGCACGGGCAAGACCGTCTGGGCCGACGTGTCCATCGGGTGGCCGCCTGACTGACGCGCGCTCCGTGCACACCCATCGCTAAGCTGAGCTTCTTCACACCACGGCAGGCACGACAACCGACGCTGGGGCTGCGAACCGTGACTGACTCCAAGCGGTCCGACGAGTTGCAGCCGTTGACGATGACCACGAGCTGGCCGCGCCCCGACGTCTGCGTCGTCGAGCTGGCGGGTGATCTCGATGTCGCCACCACGCCCCTGCTCGCGCAGTACCTACGAAGTCAGACCGCTGACGCCCCTGCGTACCTGCTGCTGGACCTCACGGCGGTGACGTTCCTCGCCGCAGCCGGCGTCACCATGATCATAAATGCGCTGCGCAACGAGCAGGGGATCCACGGCGAGCTGCACGTGGTCGGCGCGATCGGCAATCCGCTGACCGTTCGGGTGCTGCAGCTGACCGGCGTGCACGTCTTGCTCTCCCACCACGGCACCGTCGAGCACGCGCTCGGTCGGATCGACCTCGATCGGCGCTGACCGGCCGAACGTGCACCCGGCCGCGAGCCGAGGACCGTGGAGAGCTTCTACCCGGCTTCCGCTGATCCGTCATCCGTCGGTTCGCCGGTTCCGGCCAACTCGGCTGGATCCGTTGTTCCGTCGGGATCGTCTTCCACGCTCAGATTGCCGAAATCCTCTTCCGTCGCCCCTGCTGCGCTGGCGTCTTCCGCAGCTGCATTACCATCGATCGGTTGCTCGGACATCGCTGACCGCCCTTTCCTCAGGTGCGCTGGCCCGCAATTCGAAAGATCAGCTCTCGAAGGCGTCCTGTCGCCGTACCCACCGCATACCCAACGGCGGGTAGCGCTATGCATGCGGCTCATCCGATGGCCGCCGGCCCGCTAGCGGTGATCGAGCCGCCGGTGCAGCTCGGCAGCCAGACCCGGGAACTCCCAGGCGAAGTCGTCGCTGTCGATGAAGTCGATCTCCTTCCAGACCAGGGCGGCCGCATCGTCTCCGGCATCGGCGTCGCCCTGCCAGCTGTCGGCCAGGAAGACGATGCTCAGCGATGCCTCGTTCTCCCGGTAGCAGATGTTGTAGACATCCAGCAGGGTGAGCTCGCCGCATTCGAGATTCGTCTCCTCGCGGATCTCGCGGCGGGCGGCGTGATAGGGGGTCTCGTCGAAGTTGACGAAGCCGCCCGGAAAGATGTACTTGCCTCGGCGTGGTTCCACGGCGCGCTTGGCCAGCAACAGTCGCCCG
Organism: uncultured Actinomycetota bacterium; assembly: GCA_963730945.1. Taxonomy (GTDB): domain Bacteria; phylum Actinomycetota; class Actinomycetes; order Mycobacteriales; family Pseudonocardiaceae; genus Pseudonocardia. Next base: position 182,948 of record CAVSTV010000014.1, on the reverse strand, counting down.
GCCTTGTCCGGTAGGACCACGCAGGTGCTGGCATGTGGTTCGTTCCAATAGTGATGACCATTCGTGCACACGTATTCGGTACGGTCCTGGCTGGTCAACGGCGCGGCGCAGGCGGTGCAGAAGTTGAGTTCCATCAGGGGGCGAGGCCCCAACTCTGCACGATGCGCGGCAGGCTGAGCAGCGTCGTCGAGTCCTCGGTGAGCACGAGCAGCTCGGCCAACAGGGCCTGCACCTCGACCGGGGTGGCCACCGCCTCCGCGACCACGGCCCTGGCGATCCGATCAAGGGTGAGGTAGTTCGCCATCTTGAGCGGGCCGTCCACCGCGACCGGCTGGGCGACGGTGACGGCGATCGAACGCAGGCCCGCCGACCGCAGCAGCGCGGGCAGGGCCGGCCCGATCCCGGAGTCACCGCCGCGGCGCCGCACCGTCTCCTGGTAGATCTCGACGTAGCGGCGGAAGGCGGCGTCGGCGGGGTGGCAGAACGACGCGGAGTAGTCGATGTCCTCGACGATCACCAGGCCGCCCGCCGACGCGACCCTGGTCATCGCCTCGACGACGGCTGCGGGTTCGCCGACGTGCGACAGCACGAAGCGGGCGTAGACCACGTCGTAGGGCCCACCCTCGAGCTCCTCGGCCGCGCCGAGGCGGTACTCGACGTTGGGGAGTCCTTCGGCGTCGGCGTCCGCGCGCGCGAGCTCCAGGATCTGCGCGTCAAGATCGATGCCGACGACCGAGCCTGCCGGTCCGACCAGCCTCGCCAGCTCGCGGGTGACGTGCCCACCTCCACAACCGACGTCCAGGCAGCGGGCGCCCTCCGACACCCCAGCGGCGGCCAGCACCGCGGTCGTCGCCGGGCGCATCGCCTCCGCGATGACGTTCAGCCGGGTCTTGCCGGCGAGGCCACCGTCGATCGTGTACGTGGTGGGCCGCTCGCCAGGCGATGATGGAGACGCTGTCCGGTCCGTGGTCATGTCCGCCCTCCTCGGATCTCACTGCACCGACATCCTGAATGCTGAGCCCGAAGCCGGCGGATGCCAACGCCGGAACAAGCCGAGCCGAGGAAGAACCATGACGTCAGTCGAGCAGGCCGTGAACGAGTTTCGTCGAACCCCGCGCGGCGTCGGCCATTCCGAGCAGACCCGCGACGAGCTGCGGGAGGCCTTGAAAGCCGCTGACCTGCTGGACAACCTGCACGGCTGGTCGGTGCGGGAACTCGACGACGACGACGCGATACTCCTGGACACCGACCGCAGCGAGATCACCACCTGGAAGCAGGACTACCCGTACTCCGAGCGGATGTCCCGCGACGAGTACGAGGTCATCAAGCGGTCCCTCCAGATCGAGCTGCTCAAGATGCAGTCCTGGGTCAAGGACACCGGCCAACGGGTCGTCGTGCTCTTCGAGGGCCGCGATGCGGCCGGTAAGGGCGGCACCATCAAGCGGTTCACCCAACACCTGAACCCGCGCGGCGCCCGCGTGGTGGCGCTGGAGAAGCCGGATGAGCGGGAACGCACCCAATGGTATTTCCAACGCTACTTCAGCCAACTCCCCGCCGCCGGTGAGATCGTGTTGTTCGATCGGTCCTGGTACAACCGGGCGGTCGTCGAACGGGTCATGGGATTCTGCACGGACGAGGAGTACCAGGAGTTCATGACCCAGGTCCCCGGCCTGGAGCAGGCGCTGGTGGAGTCGGGCATCCACCTGGTCAAGCTGTGGTTCTCGGTGTCCCGGGCCGAGCAGCGGACCCGCTTCACCATTCGGGTGATCGACCCGCTTCGGCAGTGGAAGCTCAGCCCGGTCGACCTCGCCGCGCTGGACCGGTGGGACGACTACACCACGGCGAAGGAAGACATGTTCCGCGGAACCGACACCGCGGCCGCGCCCTGGACGGTGGTCCGCAGCAACGACAAGAAGCGCGGCCGGATCGCGGCGCTGCGCTGGGTGCTGTCCACCCTGGACTACCCGGCGAAGGACGAGGACGCGGTCAGCACCCCGGATCCGTTGATCGTCGGCCCGCCGAAGGACGTGTACGAACAGAGCGAGCGCGAGCACTGACCGCTGGCGGAATCGCCTACTCCGAGGTGGTGCCGACGGGCTCGCCCCGCCGCGGCGCCTGCGTCTCCCCCGGCCGCCGCCGACGCACCCAGCCGAGCCCGACGTACATACCGACCAGCGCGACCGCCAGCCCGAGCACCGCGGGCACGGTGAGCTGCTCGCCCAGCACCGGGACCGCGACCAGGGCCGTCGTCGCCGGCACCAGGTTCAGCAGCGCGCTGACGTACACCGTCGAGCGCCACCGCAGGAGCAGGAACATCAGCGCGAAGGCGCCTGCCGAGTTGAACACGCCGAGCCAGATCACCGAGGCCCAGCCGCCGGCGTCGCGGGGCAGCCAGTCCGCGCCGAGGAACGGCATGGCGAGGACCGTCACGACCAGCGAGGTCAGCATCTGCACGACGACGCTGATGGTCACGGGCGTGTCGTCGTTGAACCGCTTCTGGTAGAGCGTGCCCGCGGTGAGCGCCAGCATCCCCAGCACCGGGAAGGCCACCCGCGCGCCCAGCCCGCCGCCGAGATCGTCGGAGAGCACGATGTAGACACCGCAGGCCCCGATCAACAGCCCCAGCGCCGGCGCCACGCCGAGCCGGGTGGCCAACACCAGCGGCGTGAGCAGCCCGACCAGCAGCGGGGCCATCCCGAGGATCAGGCTGGACAGACCGGCCGGAACCCCGTGCGACAGCCCGGCGTAGACGAACGAGAACTGGGCGACCTGCAGCAGCAGCGCGGTCACGCCCAGGTGCAGCCAGGCGTGTCCGCTGGGCCAGGCCGGGCGGGTCACGGCGACGACCAGGCCCATCACGACGATCGCGACCACGAACCGCCACAGCAGCACGGTGGGCACCTGCATGTGCCCGGTCGCGATCTTGCCGGCGATGAAGCCCGAGGCCCACAGCGGCACGAAGACCGCGCTGAGGACCGGCACGACCCAGCGACCCGCCGGTGCGGCCGGCCCGGCGGGCGCGGCTCGGCGGTCTCGGGGCATGAGCCCAGTGCAACGCATTGCTAAATACTCCACAACCGGGAGCGGCGCACCTCACCGGTCGCAGGCCACCCGACCCGGCCTAATCTGATGGTCGTGAGCCCCGAGGCGGCCGGCGCCGACGTGAAGGTCGACCGGCAGTCCCGGATCCTGCAGGCCGCTCTCAGCCTGCTGTCGCGGCACGGTATCTCCGGGGTGAGCATGCGCTCGGTGGCCCGCGAAGCCGATGTCGCCCTGGGCCTGGTGAACTACTACTACGCGGACAAGGTCAGCCTGATCAGGGCGGCGCTGCACCGGATCGAGGCCCAGGACGTCGCCCTGGTCGAACCAGACCCGGCGTTGCCCCCGGACGAGCGCCTGCGCGCGGCCTTGCGCCGGGTGGCCGATCCGGAGTTCCTGACCACGGAGTACCTGTCCCTGCGCCTGCAGCTCTGGGCGCTCGGGCAGGCCCACGAGGACTTCGCACAGATCAACATCACCGCGCAGCTGCGCTACCGGGCGGCGCTCGCCGAGCTGATCGGCACGGCCGGGCCGGGACTGACCTTGGCCGAGTGCGACCGGCGTGCCGCCGACATCGACGTCCTGCAGAACGGGATGTGGCTCAGTGCGCTGCTCGGACTCGAGGCGCGAACTCGGCGCCGATCTGCATTGTTGAACGATCGTTCAAATTTGCTTACGCTGCGGGAAGACCAACTGGAAGAACGTCATCGACAATTTCCTGGAGTGCTACCACTGCCACATCGCACACAAGGAGTTCGTGTCCCTCGTCGACGTGAACACGTACGAGGTGCAGACGCACGGCATCTGGTCGAGCCACTTCGCCGAGGCCGGCAAGCGGCAGAACGCGGCCTACGACGTGTCCGGCGCGACGGTCAACCAGCACGCGGTGTGGTGGCTCTGGCCCAACACGTGCCTGCTGCGGTACCCGCTCCTCGCGGGTCATGCCCAGGCCACCGCCGGTCGAGACGTTCATGACCGCGTCGCAGCCGGTGGGCTGGCCGCGTTCTGCGAGCGTTACTCCGACAGCTTCAACCGCTGGTGGGACGACCTGGGAGAGCCGCACCTGGACCGGGCCACCTCCGAGCGGCTCGTCGACGGGCTGAAGTCGATCACCGATGCGCACTCCGTCGACACCCTCACGGCGCACCGCGACGCCCTGCTCACCGCCATCATTGCGGCCACCCACGGGCACGGCACCCCGGACCGTTCAACCGGCTGACACGAGGGCCTGATCGCCACTCGACGGCCGAGGCCATGAGCGCGTCCCGGGTCAGGACGTGGGTACCGGACGATCGGCATGGAGCAGGTGCGCGCCCAGCGCGGCCACGGCCAGGCCGATGGGCACGCCGTAGGGCGGCAGCCCGGACTGGTAGCCGAGCGCGCCGGCGATGATGATCGCCACCGGGATCAGCACCGGCCCGACGCGGGCCCGCAGCAGGGCGATGCCGAACAGCATCCAGCCCAGCGCGAACAGCAGGTACGCCGCGAGCGCTCCGACGACCAGAGTGATCGTCTTCTCGGAGTCGATCACCTGCGGCGCCACCTCGGCCAGCCACGGCGCGGCGAAACCGTCGAACCACATGTTGCCGCCCTGGGTCATGGTGCCGGTCAACGCGACCAGGAAGGCGACCAGGCCGAACCGACCGATGCGCGGCGCCAGCCGCTCGTGCAGGGCGATGAGCCCGACCGCCAGGCCCACGAACGCGACGAAGTAGGCGCCGTTGGCCACCCGGAACCACGGGTCGGCCATCATGGCGATCCGGTCGTCAGAGCGCTGGAAGGCCAGCCGGGCCAGGTCGACGAGGGCGAACCCGGTGCCGGTGGCCAGCGCGATCCGGCCGGCGTAGCGCGACAGCGACGATTCCGACACGACGTACCTCCGGTGCTGGGTTCACGGGCCGAGCACCAGCAAGTCTCGCCCTGTGCAAGCAGCCTGGATACCGGGCAGACCCTGCTCCCGGCCGACGGTTCAGCCGATGGCGAGCCCGCAGCGACTCAGCCCGTGAGGTCGCGGACGACCAGCACCTTGAGGTGATCACCGCTGGCCGAGTCGGCGAAGGCGTCCGCCGCGTGGTCGAGCCCGTGGACCGCGGTGACGATGTCCTGCTTGCGGACCGCTCCGGTCTGCAGGAGCTCGATCGACTCGTGGTAGTCCTCGGCCAGGTAGGTGGCGCTGCCCTGGATCCGGATCTGATGATCCTGGATGACGGGCAGCGGCACGGTGACGTCTCGGGCGGGCACGCCGACGACCACGACGGTGCCGCCCTTGCTGGCCAGCGCGACGGCCTGGGTGACGGTGGCCTGGACGGCGACGCAGTCGAAGACGACGTCGGCACTCTCGCCGAGCGCCGCCCTCACCTGATCGGCGACGTCGACGGCCGCGGCGTCGGCCACGTCGTCGGCGCCGAGCGACAGCGCGCGCTCCCGCTTGGCCGGCAGCACATCAGTGACCACGACCCGCCGGGCCCCGTGCGCGCGCACCACGGCGAGGACCAACAACCCGATCGGACCGGCCCCGAGGATGGCCACGGCCTTGCCGGCGACATCACCGGCCAGCCGTACCGCGTGCACCGGGGTGGACAGCGGCTCGATGAGGGCGGCGCTGAGGTCGTCGAGATCGTCGGGAACCGCGTGCAGCCGGTCGGCGGGAATGGTGAAGAAGTCGGCCATTCCGCCCTGCGACCATCCGCAGCCGAAGAACTGCAGGTACTGGCAGAGGTTGGCGCGGTCGGTCGTGCACATCTTGCACTGCCGGCAGGGCAGCGTCGGCTCGACGGTGACGCGTTGACCGGGGACGACGGCGGTGACCTGAGCACCGGTGGATTGCACGACCCCGACCACCTCGTGTCCCGGGTGGTACGGCAGGGAGATGAACGGGTGCCGGCCGTGCACGGCGTGGGTGTCGGAGCCGCAGACGCCGGTGACGCTCATCCGGATGAGTGCGTCGCGAGGTCCGGGTTCCGGGCGTTCGACGGTGTCGACGCGCACCCGGTCGAGATCGGCGACGACCCGGCGCATGGGATTGAGGGGGGTCATGAGTTGACTTCCTTCGGTTCGACCCGGTGTTTCCGGGTTGCTGGCAGGAACGGCCCGAACTGCGCCAGAAGCGATTCTTCGTTCAACAGGCCGGCGGCTCGAGCGCCGAGCAGCGCAGCGGCCCTGGCCGCCGGATCCGGTGCCTCCGCGGCGTGCACGGGCTGGTCGACCAACTCGGCGAGGAGGGCCAGCAGCCCCGGGGGCACCTGTCCGGCTCCGCGCACCTGGAGCTGGGTCACGGGGGTGCGCGTGCCGACGGAGCGGACGGCGGTAGCGATGTCGAGGGCCAGCCGCCGCACGCGGCTCGGCCCCGCTGAGGTCACCGCGCCGTCGGCCGCGACCCGCGTGAGGCGTCGCCCGTGGTCCGCGACGGACGCCGTGAGGTACCAGCCACGATCGGTCGCGGCGCGGTAGATGTGGGTGTCGCCGGTCAGCGGCAGGCCGGCCGGAAGCGCGGGACTCGGGGCGAGGACGTGGGCGCCGGGTCCGAGCACGACCTGCGCGGCGCTTCCGCCGGCCAGGCCCGCACCGAGCGCGGCCGCGGCCGTGCGGGCGGCACCGGCCGCGATGGGGATGCCGGGATCGAGCCCGATCAGCTCGGCGCTCGACCGGGTCAACAGGCCGGCCTGGTGACCGGCGCCGGGCAGGATCTCGGGAAGCCGCCGGAGATCGAGACCCAGCTGCTGCGCGGCGTCGCCGTACCATTCCTCGGCAACGAGGTCGTAGAGCAGGGTGGCGGAGGCGTCGCTCGGCTCGCCGAGTTGGTCGCCGGTCAGCTGCGCGCGCAGCCAGTCCTTCGGTTGTCGGGCCCACCGGGTGCGCGCCCAGGATTCCGGTTCGTGGGCGGCGATCCAGGCCAGCATCGGGCCGGTCATGGCCGGGCTCAGCGGGTTCACCAGACGTCGGCGGACCCGGTCGGGCAGGTCCCGGTAGGCGGCCGGCGCCAGCACGGCCCGCGCGTCCGGCCGGAGGATGGCGGGCCGCACCGGCCGCCCCGCCCCGGCGACCAGGACCAGACCGTGCATCGGGCCGGACAGGCCGATGGCCTGCGGCCACACGCCGGCGTCGTCCACCGCCCGGCGGATCGTGACGATCGCGGCGGCCAGCCAGTCCAGCGGGTCGGCTTCCACCCATCCCGGACGCGGGCGGCACAGCGCGACGCGCGCGCCGGCCCTGGCCAGCACCCGGCCCGTGAGGTCGGTGACGACGCTGGTGACCGCGTCACCGGCCAGGTCGACGCCCAGCAGCGCCGGGAGTCGAGCGGCGCACGCCCATCCGTTACCGCGCACGATGATCCTTGTCCTGCTTGGTTCTGCTGGGCCGGATTCTTTGGGGCCGGATTCTTCTGGGCCGGATTCTTCTGGGCCGGATCAGGTCTGCAGGCTCAACACGGTCAGCAGGTGCGACACGGTGCGGGCGACGCGGGTCCGGGCCAGTCGCAGGTACTTGCGCGGGTCGACGAGGCGTTCGTCGGCGGCCAGCGTCTCCCGGACCGCCGCGGTGAACTCGACGTTCAGAATGGTCCCGATGTTGATCTTTGTCATGCCGGCGCGGACGGCCTGCGCGAGCACGTCGTCCGGGACCCCGGACGAGCCGTGCAGCACCAGGGGCACCGGCACCGCGCGGGCGAGCTCGGCGATGAGGCCGTGGTCCAGGGCGGCGGTCCGGTCGGTCATGGCGTGCGAGCTGCCCACGGCGACGGCGAGCGCGTCGACTCCGGTGGCCGCCACGAACTGCGCCGCCTCGACCGGGTCGGTACGCACGCCGGGGGTGTGCGCCCCGTCCTTACCCCCGACCTCGCCGAGCTCGGCCTCCAGGTAGATGCCGTGGGCGTGCGCCCACTCCCGGGCCGCGGCGGTCGCCTCGATGTTCTTGTCGTAGTCGAGCTTGGAGGCGTCGTACATCACCGAGCTGATGCCCGCGGTGGCCGCCTGGCGGAGCAGCTCGTCGTCCTCGACGTGGTCCAGGTGCAGCGACACCGGCACCGCGGCCGCCTCGGCGATCGCGGTGGCGGCGGCGGCGATGGGAGCCAGTCGCCGGTGGTGGAAGCGGACCGCGTTCTCGCTGATCTGCAGGATCACCGGGGCGTCGACCTGCTCGGCGCCCTCGACCACGGCTTCGGCGTGTTCCAGGGTGATGATGTTGAAGGAGCCGACCGCGACGTGACCCGCGGCGGCGCGGTCGACCAGCTCACGCGTGGTGACCAGCGGCATATCGATCTTCCCTTCGTCGGGACCGGGCTCGGGCCTTGACATAAGTCCAACAGAACGAGACGATACACAGCAATACAAAGACACACAAGCAACTAAATCCAACACAACGGATCCAACGGAGCGCAACGATGCAGACGTGGCTGGTCGGGTTGGACGTCGGCACGACGTCCTGCAAGGCGGTCGTCATGACACCGGATGGACGGGAGGTGGCCTCGGGCCGGGCCGCCACCCCGTGGACGACCACCGGCCCGGGCACCCAGACCGGGGCCGCGGAACTGGTGGCGGCCGCCCGGGACGCGCTGGCCGGCGCGGTCGCCGCCGCGGTGCGCATGACCGGGGGGCCCGGGCGCATCGTGGGTCTCGGGGTGGCCAGCATGGCCGAGTCGGGAGTCCTGCTGGACCGCGACGGAGCCGCTCTCGCACCGGTGATCGCCTGGCACGACACCCGGGACAAGGTCGAGACCGACGACCTGCGCGCGCGGCTGGGCGCCGAGTTCAGCGTCCGGACCGGGCTGCCGATGCGTCAGCAGTGGTCGCTGACCAAGCACCGCTGGCAGCTCGACCACGACAAGGCCGCCGCCGGAGCCGTTCGTCGCCTCGGGGTGGCGGAATGGATCGTGCACGCCCTCGGCGGCGACCAGGTCAGCGAGCAGTCGCTGGCCTCCCGCACCGGCTGGCTCGACCTCTCCCGCCGAGCCTGGTGGGACGAGTCACTGGCCTGGAGCGGCGCCACGAGTTCGCTGCTTCCCGACCTGGTGGCCTCCGGCGAACCGATCGGTACCGCACACGACCGCTGGGACGTGCCCGGGCTGGCCGGCGCCACCCTCACCGTGGCCGGCCACGACCACCAGGCCGCGGCGATCGGCGCCGACGCCGCCCGGCTGTACGCCGAGCTGGACTCCTGCGGCACCGCCGAGGCCTACGTGCGCACGGTGCCGCCGGGGCTGCCCGCGGCCGACCTCCGCGCGCTCACCGACTCCGGGATCACCGTCGGCTGGCACGCGCTGACCGACCACTGGTGCCTGCTCGGCGCAACTCGCGGCGGCCTTGTCCTGCAACGGATCCTGGCCCTGCTCGGACGCGGCCGCGCCGACCTGCCGGCGCTGGACGCCGCTGCCCTGGATGCCGATCCCGGCGCATTGACCGTAACCGGCGCCGACGGCTCCGAGGTCGGCCTGCGCCACGTCGGCGACGACACCGACCCCGCCCGGGTCTGGCGGGCCGCTCTGGACGCCGCGGTCGATGCGGGCCGGGACATCCACGATGCGATGACCCGGGCCAGCGGAGCCCACCAGGACCTCGTCGTGACCGGGGGGTGGGCGCACAGCACCGGCGTGCTGACCCTCAAGCGGCGGGCCCTCGGCGAGCTGCGCATGCCCCAGGTCGGCGAGGCCGGGGCCCGCGGCGCCGCCCTGCTCGCCGGGTCCGCCACCGGGGTCTACGCCACGCCCGCGGACTACCCCCGCCCGGCCGCGCTCGAGCCATCGCCGGTCACGGCACGATGACGGTCCTGTCCCCGACCCCGAGAAATCGGCACTGGAGGAACCTCATGGATGCGACGGCCATCGGCAGCCCGAACCCCGAGCGGCCGCTCTACTCCGCGCAGCGCCAGCAGGCCATCCTGCACCGGCTGGCGACCGCCGGACGGGTCGACGTCGCGGCCATGGCCGACGAGCTCGCCGTGACCGGCGAGACCGTCCGCAAGGACCTCATCGCCCTCGAACGCCAGGGCCAGCTGCGCCGCGTGCACGGCGGTGCGATCCCGCTGCGGGACCTGTCCTTCGAACCCGAGGTCACGGCCCGCGTCGAGTACGCCGATGAGAAGCGGCGCATCGCCAAGGCCGCGCTGGCCCACCTCCCGCGGATCGGCACGATCCTGATCGACGCCGGCTCCACCACCGCCCGGCTCGCCGAACTCATCCCGCCCGACCGCCAGCTGACCGTGTTCACCAACACGCTGCCGACCGCGCTCGTGCTGGCCGGAAAGCCGAACATCACCGTCTACACCCTCGGCGGCCGCGTCCGGAACCTCACCCTGGCCGAGGTGGACAGCTGGGCCGCCCGCACCCTCAGCGAGATCAACGTCGACGTCGTCTTCCTCGGCGCCAACGGCATCAGTGTCGACCGCGGGCTGACCACGCCCGACCCGGCCGAGGCCGCCGTCAAACGCCTGATGCTCGGTTGCGCACGCCGCCGCGTCCTGCTCTCCGATCACAGCAAGATCGGGCAGGTCTCGACCCACAAGTACGGCGTGCTGACCGACGTCGACCTGCTCATCACCGACACCGGCATCACCGGCACCGACGAGAAGTCCCTGCACACCGCCGGGCTCACCCTGGAGAAAACGTGATCGTCACCGTCACCCCCAACCCCAGCGTCGACCGCACCGTGTTCGTCGACGCGCTGCACCTCGGCAAGATCATGCGCAGCACCCGCAGCTGGAGCGAGCCCAGCGGCAAGGGCGTCAACGTCGCCCTCGCCCTCGCGGCCCACGACCGCCCCACCCTCGCCGTGCTCCCGGTCGGCGGCCCGGCCGGCGCACACCTGGTGGAGATGCTGAACCAGGCCGGCCTGAACCACCAGGTCGTGCCCATCGCCGGAGAGGTCCGCATCAATATCAGCCTCATCCAGCCCGACGGCATCGTCACGAAGATCAACGAAGCGGGCCCAACGCTGAGCGGCGCCGAGGGGCAGGCGCTGCTCGACGCCGCGGCGACCGGAGCCAGGGCGGGCGGCTGGCTCGCCGGCTGCGGCAGCCTGCCCGGCGGGCTCACCGACGACTACTACGCCCAACTCGTGGAGACCGGTCACCACGCCGGCGCCCACGTCGTGGTCGACACATCCGGATCACCGCTGGTCAAGGCCCTGGCCGCCGGACCTGATCTGATCAAACCGAATGCCGAGGAACTGGCCGATGCCGCCGGCGGCACCATCACCACCGTCGGCGACGTCGTCGACGCCGCCCAGGAACTGCGGGCCCGCGGGGCCAGGGCGGTACTGGCCAGCCTCGGCGCCGACGGCGCCCTCCTGGTCGACGCAACAGGGGTGCGGCACGGCGCGGCGCCCGTCGACGACGTCGTCAGCACCGTCGGCGCCGGCGACGCGATGCTCGCCGGCTACCTCTCAGCGGCCGACGACCCCGACAACGCACTCCGGACGGCCCTCGCCTGGGGTGCCGCCGCGGTCCAACACCACGGCACCTTGTTCACCACCACTCGCCATGCCGCCCCGGTGACGCTCAGCGACAGCGTTCCGCTGAACCAGAAGCTCACGCCGTGAGCCGGAACCGGCCCGATCAGGAGACCATGGCGGAGAACCAGTCGCCCGAGTCCGTGCGGTACGCCCGCACGCTGGGATCCGGGCAGCGGGCCGAGTTGTACGTCCTCGACGTGCAGACCGGCGACTCGCAGCTCCTGCTGACGTCGACCGACGTGCTGTTCGAAGCACCCAACTGGCACCCGGAAGGGCGCTGGATCGTGGTGAACGGCGACGGCGTGCTGCACCGGGTCGACGTCGACGAGCCGTCGGGGCTCGAACAGATTCCCGCCTCCGGTCTGCCCGAGCTCAACAACGACCACCTCATCGCCCCCGACGGCCGCTGGCACTACGTGTCGGCCAACGACGGGCACCTGTACCGCCTGCCGTGGGAAGGGGGCCAGGCCGAGCGCGTCACCAGCACGAAGGCGCCGGAGCGGGCCTTCCGGCATTTCCTGCACGGCGTGTCGCCGGCCGGCCGGACCCTGGCCTACGTCGGGACGGAGAACCTCGACGGTGACGAGTGGGGGCGGCGCGCGATCTGGCTGCTCGACCTGGACAGCGGCGAGGAGCGGCTGCTCGGGGACGGCTACTCCCCCGCGGACGGACCGGAGTTCTCCCCGGACGGGCACAGCGTGTACCTCAACTCCGAGGTCGCCTCGAACGTCGAGGGCCACGCGCAGCTGTTCCGCCACGATCTGCGCGACGGATCCGTGCAGCAGCTCACCTCCGACGAGCGCGTGAACTGGTTCCCCCACCCGTCACCCGAAGGACGCCGGCTGGTGTACCTGAGCTACCCGCCCGGCACGGTCGGCCACCCGGCCGACCTCGCCGTCGAACTACGCATGATCGACCTTTCCGATGGTCGTCCGCGCACGCTGATCGCCCTCCCGGGGGGACAAGGCACCGTGAACGTCACGAGCTGGGCTCCTGACGGGAAGCGACTGGCGTACGTCTCCTACCCCTTCCTGGAGTCCTGACCCGCCGGTTGCCGGGCTGACTGGGGTCTGGCCGACCCTCATTGCTACTTTCGGTAGTCGTATATGTACACTCCGCGTTCGTACTGGACAGCCTGTCGAGAGTTGAGGTGCAGACGCCGTGTGGGATCTGATAGAGAACCACTGGACCGTCGCGATCTTCATGCCCGCGATCCTGATCGTGATCACCATCCTCGCCGTCATCACGCACAGGTGGGACAGCGGGGAGTGGCCCTGGCGCCGAGGCGATCAGGACACTCCGGATCGCACCGGGCCGGCCACGCCCGGCCCGTACGAGTCCAACTCATCGCGTCCGTCGCCCGGTGACGTCGGCGTGGGGGTCGGACCGCACTGATCCAGAACGGTTGGTCACCGGCGCTTCCTCCGACTGCTCACCGGCTCTCGGAGCAAGCACTCGATCATTCGGCCAGCAGGCCGATCGCCTCCTTCGCCCGCTGTACCCGTTCCCTCGCCGGCGTGCGGGCCCGCCCCGCCCCGTCGCGCAACACCGACCGGACGGACCCCGGACCGCGGGCGAGCTCGAGGTACCGCTCTCGCACCCCCGTGATCATGGCCACGACCGCGTCCGCCACGGCCTGCTTCAGCTCGCCGTAGCGGTCGAACTCCGATGCGAGTCGCGCCGGATCACCGCCGGTGCACGCGGCGAGGATCGCCAGCAGGTTCGAGGCGCCCGGGCGGCGCTCCGGGTCGTAGGTCACGTCCGGCTGCCCGTCCGTGACCGCGCGCAGCACCTTCCGCCGCAGGACCTCCGGATCATCGAGCAGGCGCAGGGCCCCCGTCGCCGCCGACGTCGACTTGCTCATCTTCCTGTCCGGCGCGGTCAGGTCCATGATCCGCGCCGCGACCGGCGGTTCGACCGCCCGCGGCACGGTGAACGTCGGGCCGTACCGGGCGTTGAACCGGCTCGCCACGTCGCGCGCCAACTCGACGGGACTGGACGAAGAACAGGCCGGCGTCCGGATCGGCTCCCGCCGCCAGCAGGGCGGTGGCGAACTCCAGCGTCCGGTGCCGGACCGCGACCGGGTCGTGCTCGACGGTGAGGGCATGCAGATCGGAGACGAACACGACCGTGTCCGTGTCGCGTCGCCCTGGCCGGCGACGATCGGCCGGATCGCGCCGAGGTAGTTGCCGAGGTGAAGATCTCCGGAGGGGTGAACCCGGTGAGACGCCGGGGCATGGCGGACTCCTGACGATCGGGGACACCCTGCCGGACCGCCGCGGCGCCGAGACGCGAAACGGCCGCCCAGCTGGGCGGCCGCGGTGATGCAGAAACGCGAATGAAAAGGTGCCGCCCGTCAGGGGCGCCACCACGAAAGGTCGGATGTCATCCGCACGAGGACACAGCACCCACGCAGGCACTGGCGAGCCCTCTCCTTTGATGGGAACGGGCGTAGCCTCCGGGCTGCGGAACTGCGCAGAACCATCCGGAGGGCTGCTGATGGAAGACCAGGGCGGGGCCTCGGTCGAGACGCTGAAAGCGATCGCGGACGCGTTCAACGCGCACGACCTTGACGCGATCATGGAGTTCTTCGCCGAGGACTGTTCGCTGGACATGCCGAGGGGACCCGAACCCTGGGGTCAGCGCCTCCTCGGCAAGGCTGCGGTTCGTGAGGGCCTGGCCTCACGCTTCGCGGGACTGCCCGATGTCCACTACGGCGATGATCGGCACTGGACCAGCGGCGATTTCGGTGTCTCCGAGTGGCTTCTCACCGGCACGAGGCTCGATGGTCAGAAGGTGCGGGTGCGCGGCTGCGACCACTGGGAGTTCCGCGGCGCCAAGATCATCCGCAAGGACTCGTACTGGAAGATCGTCGACACGCCGGTGTGACGGCAGCCGGTCGACGTTCCCGCCTCCACGATCACGGAGCCGGTCGCGCCAGGTACGTGTAGTAGTTGGACGCACCGAAGAAGGTCCCGCGCGCAACCGACTCCGTCTGGAACGCCTGCCAGTCCTCGACCAGGTCCCGGGAGAGCAGTTCCGACCGCAGCAGCACCGCGCCGTACGCCCCGGCAGCATTCGCCCAGAAGCTGCCACTCCCGATGTCGGCGTACACGATGCCCTGCGCTTCGACCAGGTCCAACCCGGCTTCGCGCAGCAACCGTGGCATGTCGCGCATCACCCGGGGGTTGGCCACGAGAACCTGCTTCAGCTTCTCCTCGATCGTCACGGCCAGCTCTTCATCCGGGTACGCGAAGGTCAGCGAGGCGTAGTCGCCGTCGAAGATGGCGACCGTCCCGCCTGGCCGGACGACTCGCCGAGCCTCCCGCAGCACCTGCACGGGATCGTCCACATGGCTGATCAACGTGTGCAGCGTGACGAGATCGAAGGCGCCGTCGCCGTGCTCCAGCTGGTGCGCGTCCCCGGTCTCGTAGTGCACGTTCTCGGCCAGACCCTCCTGCGCGGTCAACCGGCGGGCAGTGTCGATCAGCGTCGAGCTGTGGTCGATTCCGACGACCACGCACTCCGCAGCGATCAGCCTCTTCAGCGCCCGTACCTCGATACCGGTACCACAGCCCAGCGCCAGGATGCGCCGGGCCGAGGCCAGCGGGACACGCGCGAAGTAGGCCTGCGACAGCCGCGAGTAGCCCTCGTCGGTCCCCCGGAACTCCAGGCGAGCAGCGATCGTGTCCAGCACCGATGCATCCACGCTCGGAGCGAGCCGGAACACGTCACGATCATGACGCGCCGCAGAACTCGTCATCCTGACCCCCGCACGCCTCATCGCGAGACGATCAGCACATAAACCGGGCGCCACACGCTACACCTCAAGGGTCGTCGCGCTAGAGGTCCAGCGCGAGCAGTGCCTTCTCGACGACCTCGGTGAGTGCCGGATGGATCCAGTACGGCCGCGTCGCCACCGTGGTCGCGTCGATCCCGCAGACCATGGCCAGGACCAGGGGCTGGATCAACACCGACGCATCGGGACCCATGATGTGCGCCCCCAGCAGTCGCCTCGTCCCGCGCTCGGCGAGGATCTTGCAGAACCCGTCCTCGTCCTGCATCGCCCACCCGTACGCGACGTCGGAGTACGCCGCGATGCCGCGGGCGTAGTCCAGCCCGTCGTCCCGGCAGTCCTGTTCGGTCGCTCCCACGCTCGCGATCTGCGGGCTCGTGAAGATCGCTGACGGCAGCGCCGAATGGTCGGTCTCCCACAGGTCGTCGGGGTGCAGCAGGTTGTGCGCGACGACCTTCGCCTCCCGGTTGGCGACGTGCTTGAGCTGGATCGGCGTGCTGATGTCCCCGAGCGCCCACACGCCGTCGGCCGTGGTGCGCTGGTGGGCATCGACGACGATGCCGCCGTCGTCCCGGACCTCGACGCCACCGGCGTCCACGTCGAGCCGGTCGCTGTTCGGGACCCGCCCCACCGCGACCAGCAGGATGTCGGCGTCGAGTACGGCCCCGTCGTCGAGCGTGAGCCGGACTCCCCCGGCACCGGTCGAGGCGACCTGGGCGACCTCCCGTCCCAGGCGCACGTCGTACCGGTGGCCGGCCAGCTCGGTGAACCGCTGGGCGACGGTCTCGTCCTGGGGTCCGAGCAGCCGATCGGCCTTGTCGACGATCGTGACCTCGGCGCCGAGCGCGCCGAAGATGTGGGCGAACTCGGCGGCGATGTAGCTGCCGCCCAGGATCGTCAGCCGCCGCGGAACCTCCCGCATCCGCATCACCGTGTCGGAGGTCTCGAACGGTACCTTCGACGACGCGATCGGTTCGGGCACCATCGGTCGGCCGCCGGCGGCGATGACGATGCGGTCGGCGGAGATGTTGTCGTGACCGGATCCGTCGGTCCGTTCCACACGCAGGGTCCGGTTGCCGGAGAACCGCGCGTGCCCGAGGTGCACCGTCACGTTGGGGCACTCCTCGATGCGGTACCGCTCGCCCTCGTCGGCGATGCCGTCGATGCGGCCGAGTACCCGTCGCTGCAGGTCCGGCCACCGCACCTTGTCCAGCTGGGCGTCGAGGTCGAAGGTTCCGGCACCGCGGACGGTGTCGGCCACGTCAGCGGTGTACGCGAACATCTTCGTCGGGATGCACCCGACGTTGACGCACGTGCCGCCGAACCTGCCGTGTTCCACGATTCCCACGTCGAGGTCGCGGAACGCGTCGTCGACGATGCTGTTGCCCGAACCCGTGCCGATGACGACGAGGTCGTAGTGGTGCATGCCGGAAGGGTAAGCCCAGCAAGATCCTCCGGCGTGCTGGTAACCGCTGAAAGCGCGTAGTACGGTTACTTCACGACGGACGTGCGCGCGAGAGGGAAGGAGTTCCGTCGTGAAGCTCGCAGCCAAGACGAGGCATCGCTACCGGCGGCTGGAGGGCTTGCGGGTCCACTACCGGGAGGCGGGGGTGCCGTCGCCGACGGCGGTGGTGTTGCTGCACGGCTCCCCCAGCTCGTCCTACTCGTTCCGCGACGTGCTTCCGGTTCTGGGCGAGACCGCGTACGCGGTGGCGCCCGATCTTCCGGGGTTCGGCTTCTCGGACGCGCCGGGACCGGAGGAGTACGAGTACACCTTCGAACGCCTGTCCCAGGTGATCGATGCCCTGCTCGACGACCTCGGGGTGCAGAGGTACGTGCTGTTCGTGACGGACTTCAGCACGCCGATGGGGTACTTCATGGCGACCCGTCACCCGGAGCGGGTACTGGGCCTGGTGGTGCAGAACGGCAATGCGCACGAGGTGGGGCTGAACGAGGCGTGGGATGCGCCTCGCCGGTTCTGGGCCGAGCCGACCGAGGAGAACAGGGCGGCCCTGCCGGAGTGGTTGAACTTCGACGGCACCCGCGACACGTACCTCGCCGGGTTGCCGGAGAAGCTGCGGGAGTTGCATCCGCGTGAGTCGTGGCACCTGGACTGGGAGCGCCTGTCGAGACCGGGCAACATCGAGGTGCATTTCCAGCTCTTCAACGACTACCGCAACCACGTGGCCCGCTTCGGCGAGATCGCGGAGTACCACGCCGAGCATCAGCCCCCTTGCTTGGTGCTGTGGGGCCGTCATGACCCCTTTTTCGACATCGCCGAAGTGCTCGCCTACCACCAGGTGATGACCACCTTCGAGGTGCACATCTACGACGCCGGGCACTTCCTGCTGGAGACCCACGCCACCGAGGTCGCCGACCTGCTGGCCACCTTTGTCGGTGACGCGTTCGATCGCGCCGGGGTTGCGGCATGACGTCGCGCTACGGGCTGCTCTGAGCACCGCCACGGGCTGGGTCGAGGACCACTTCATCGCCGGTGACGTCGCGCTCGATTTCGCGAACACCGTCTACCGTCGCCGGCCCGAACTCGGTGCCGACCTGTTCACCAACGCCGAAGCCCTCGGTACCTGGCTCGACCGGGCACACCTGCGGCCCGCCGCTGGCGGGACGAGCCGCGTCATCACCGACCTCGCCCTGGAGAAGGCTCGCGCTCTGCGTGGGCTGTTCTGGGAGGTCTTCGATGCGCAGAAGGACGGCCATACGATCCCTGCTGACGCTTTCGCGGCGCTGCTCGATACCGCCCGCCGCGGCATCGCCCACGTCACCGTGAGCCCCGACGGCTCCATGACCTCACCGGACGCTGCCGGAACGTTGACGATCCTGGCGCTGCGGGCCACCACGCTGGTCCTCGACCCACCGCCGCAGGGCGTGCGCGCCTGTGACCGGTGCGGCTGGTTCTTCATCGACTCCTCCCGCGCCCGCCGGCGCCGCTGGTGCAGCATGAAGACCTGCGGCAACCAGGCCAAAGCCGCCCGCTACCGCTCCCGGGAGCGGGCGTAGCGTGTGACGTCATGGCCTTCGATGAGGCGCTGGCCCAGCGGGTGCGCGAGCAGCTCACCGGCACCGACGTCACCGAGCAGCGGATGTTCGGCGGGCTGGCGTTTCTCGTGGGCGGGCACATGGCCGTCGCCGTCGCCGGGTCGGCCGCGGACGGCGGACTGATGGTCCGGGTGCCCAGGGACGACACCGATCGGCTGCTCGACGAGCCGTTCACCGGGCCGATGGTGATGCGGGACCGGCCGATCGCCGGTTGGCTGCTGGTCCACGCCGACGGAGTCGGCACCGCGAGCGAGCTCGCGTCGTGGATCCGACGCGGGACCGACTACGCCCGCTCCCTGCCCCCGAAGTAGCTGACGTCCGTCGATGTCCACGGAGCGACGAGCCACGGTCGAGGACGTGCATCGGCTGGCCCGGGGTATGCCCAGGGCGACGGTGATCGATGGCCCACCGACCGTGTACCAGGTGAGCCGGAAGAGCTTCGTGTTCTTCCGCAACCCGCGCCCCGACGCCGCGGATCCGCAGACCGGCCAACGCTACGACGATGTCATCGTGTTCTGGGTCGGCTCCGAGGACGACAAGCGGGCGCTGGTCGGCGATCCCGAGTCGCCGTTCTTCACCACGCGGCACTTCGACGGTCATCCGTCGGTGCTCATCCGCGGGTGCCGCATCGGCGAGCTCGGCGTGGACGAGCTCGAGGAGGTCGTCGCCGACGCCTGGCTCTCCCGGGCCCCGCGGACGGTCGCCGCCAGGTGGCTGGCCGATCACGGTTTGGCGGCGGAGTAACGGCCCGGGCGGGCAACCCGTCGGGAGCCCCCGCCGATCAGGTTCGGGTCGAAGTCGGCGTCGAATCGACTCCGCCGGTGACGGGATTCGGTGGGAGGATCTGCGGTGGCGTTGATCGGAGACTCTCAGCCGTGTGGTGAGCGCCGACCCTGACGACCGACGCCGATGACGGCCTCGCGAGGGGGAGGGCGCCGATGACGGCGCACACGAGCATCCGCGGCCTCCGTGACCCGAGTTCCACTACGTCGTGGCCTGAACGCTACCGGGGGACGGACAACACTTTGCCCTTGCTCTAAGTGTTGGACCCTGCAACACTTAGCCAGGTGGCACAGTATTCGGTACCGTTGGACGGCGTGTTCGTCGCGCTCGCGGATCCGACCCGCCGCGCTGTGGTCCGGCATCTCGGCGGCGGACCCACCAGCGTCGGCGAGCTCGCTCGCGCGTTCCCGATGACGCTCCCCTCGTTCATGAAGCACGTGCAGACCCTCGAGGCGAACGGGCTGATCCGCACCACGAAGGCCGGCCGGGTACGCACCTGCGTGCTCGACCGGGAGCGACTCGTTCTGGTCGAGGACTGGCTCGTCGAGCAGCGCCGCATCTGGGAGGAACGCACCGACCGCCTCGAGCGCTTCGTCACCGACACCACGGGAGAAAAGCCATGAACCCCGACCTGGACCTCGCCCTGCGGCGCGTCATCCGCGCCCCGCGGGCGACCGTGTGGCGGGCGTGGACCGACCCGTCCCAGCTCGCGCGGTGGTGGGTCCCGGCACCCACCGTGGCCCGCGTCGACCGGCTCGAGGTACGCCCCGGCGGCGCGCTCGTGACGAGCATGAGCGAGGACGGCGTCGAGTTCGTGCCCCACCTCGACGCGTCGTTCCTGGTCGTCGACGAGCTCGAGCGGCTCGCCTTCACCAACGCGGTCGACAGCCAGTGGCGCCCGACCAGCCCTGACCCGATCGCGATGGTCGCCGAGGTCCTATTCGGCGATCATCCGACGGGCACCGACTACCGGGTCATCGTCCGCCACGGCGATCCCGCCGCTCGCGCGCGTCACGAGGAGATCGGTTTCTTCGACGGCTGGGGCTCGGTCACCGAGCAGCTCGCCGTGCTCGTCGAGAGCGCGGCAACGCCATGAAGATCACGATCACCGAGTTCGTCACCCTCGACGGCGTCAGCCAGGGTCCCGGCTCCGCGACCGAGGACACCAGTGGCGGTTTCACCCGCGGCGGCTGGCTAGTCCCCCATCTCGACGAGCAGTTCGTGCGGCGCGCATCCGAGTGGCTCGACCTGGCCGACTCCCTGCTGCTGGGCCGCCGGACCTACGAGGCGTTCGCACGCGACTGGCCGCAGATCACCGACCCCGACGATCCGTTCACCGAACGGATGAACTCGCTGCCCAAGTACGTCGTCACGAACACCCTGACCGAGGGGACCCCGAATCTGGCCTGGAATCCCACGACCGTGCTGCGCGGGGACCCGGTCCGGACCGTCCGGGAACTCAGGTCACGGCCGGGACGAGAGCTGCAGATCCACGGCAGCGCCCGCCTCGGCGGGTCCCTGCTCTCGGCGGGCCTCGTCGACGTGCTGCGGCTCGTCGTCGCCCCCACGATCATCGGCTGCGGGCGCCGGCTGCTCCCGCACCCGAGCAACGACATCGGCCTTCGGCTCCGGCGGCACGACGTGACGTCGACCGGGCTCCTGCTGCTCGAGTACGAGTCGACCGGCGCCGCCCCGGTCGCGGACTACCAGGGCGTGACCGCCTTCGGGTAGTGGATCAAGCCGCTGGCCACCCGGAACGCGAACCTGCGCCGTGGAGCCTGTTCGCTGTAACACAGCGTGGGTAGCCTCGGCCGTGTGAGTGAGGAGGCGGACCCTGGCTTCCGTGGTCGGGAGCGGGAGCTGGGCGAGCTGCTCGGCACGTTCCGCTCCGCTCGCTCGGGGAACGCGCAAGCCGTACTCCTGCGCGGCGACGCAGGTGTCGGCAAGTCCCGCCTGGTCGGCGAGCTGATCAGGCATGCCCGTCAGCACCGCGCCACCGTCCTCGTCGGCACCGCGATCGACATCGCCGACGCGCCCCCGTTCTGGCCGGTGATCTCCGCACTCCGCAATGCCGCGCGGGCCGATCCCGACAGCGAGGCCAGCGCGCGGGTGCGCCGGTGGCTCGCGCAGCGCCCGTCGGCGACCGACGCCGCTCCACGCACCCCGGTGCGGCTCCTGGACGAGCTGCACCAGCTGATCATCGAGCTCGCGGAGCTCACCGCGCTGGTGTTGGTGATCGAGGACCTGCACTGGGCGGATCGATCCACCCGCGACCTGTTGGTCTATCTGATCGCCAACCTCGGCCACGAGCCGGTGCTCGTCGTGGGCACCTACCGCAGTGACAGCCCGGGCAGCACGGCCGACCTCACCGCCGCGCTGGCCGAGCTGCGCCGCCACAAGAAGGTGTCCGGTCTCGAGCTCAGGCCGCTGGGCCGGGCGGCGCTGGCCGACCTGCTCGCCCAGTGGGCTCCCGCCCGTCCCGACCTCGAACCGCTGATGTGGCGGCGCTCGGCCGGCAACGCCTTCATCGCCGAGGAGACGGTCCGCGCCGTTCTCGCCGGGGACGCACGGGGGCTGCCGTCCACCCTGCGCGAGGTCGTGCTGAGCCGGATCGCGCTGCTCTCACCGCCGGCGCAGCAGGTGGTGCGTGCGGTCGCGGCCAGCGTCGGCCCGCTCCCACACCCGCTGCTGGCCGACGTGCTCGACCAGTCCCCGGCCACCCTGCTCGAGGCGGTGCGGGAGGCGGCCGCGCACGGAATCGTCCGGGTCGACGAGCACAGCGACGGCTACGGGCTGCGGCACGGGCTGATGGCCGAGGTCGTGGCCGCGGACCTGCTTCCCGGGGAGCGGATCGACCTGCACCGCCGCTACGCGCTCGCCCTCACGCGCAGCGCGGAGGCGGCGCAGCCCGGGCTCGCCGCGCAGCTCGCACACCACTGGTACGAGGCAGGCGACCAGGAGAACGCACTGGTCGCCACGGTCGAGGCGGCCAAGGCCTCCGAAGGAGTGCACGCCCACGCCGAGACCTACCGGCACTGGCTACGGGCGGCGGAGCTGGCCCGGCTGGTACCGGGGGCGGGCGGCGTGCACCGCCTGGAGTGCCTCGACCGCGCGGCGCGAGCGGCCGATCTCGCCGGCGATCACGAGCAGGCCGTGGAGCTTTGGCAACGTCTGCTCGACGACCCCGAGACCGCGGGTGGGCTGCAGTGCGCGCTGTTCACCGCGCGCAAGGGTAGTTCGCTGGCCGCCGCCGGCCGGCTGCAGGACGCCGGGGAGACCTACCGGGTCGCGGCGTCGCTGCTTCCCGAGTCGGGCGCCGAGGCCGAGCGCGCTCAGGTGCTGTCCGGCTACGGCGCGGCGCTGCTGCAGGCCACGGACTTCGCGGGGGCCCGCACCGTCGCCCTGCAGGCCCTCGATCTCGCACGCAGCGCCGGGTCGAGCACGGTCGAGGCGAAGATCCTCGCGGTGCTCGGGTTCGCCCAGGCCTACCTCGAGGACGCGGCCGCGGGCTCGGCCGCCATCGCCGAGGCGCTGGCCGTCGCGGAACAGACCGGCGAGCCGGAGGCCCTCGGCCAGGCCTACCTGCGTCGCGTCGAGCTCCTCGCCGGGCCGTTGAACCAGCTGGCCGAGGGGATCGAGTTCGCGCGCAGCGGCTTCGAGCGGATGCGCCTGCTCGGTCTGGCCCGCACGGCGGGGGTGGCCCTGTTGACCCACGCCGGCAATGCCCTGTTCCGGCTCGGGAACTGGGCGGACGCGCAGCGGACGGTCGCGCAGGCCTGGTCACTCGGGCCGACGGGCACCACGGCGATCGAGGTCAGGCTGGCGCGGGTCCGGCTCGATCTCGCCGGCGGCCGGCTGGACGCCGCCGACGACGACCTCGGGGCGATCGAGCTGCTGGTCAGGGCCACGGCCGGCCCTCGGCACCGGATCCCGCTGCTGACCCTGCGGGCGGCGCTGGAGCTGTGGCGGCGGCGACCCGACGCGGCGCTGCGCTACGTCGAGGACGGGCTCGACGTGGCGGAGGCCGGGGACGACGACATCTGGTCGGTCGCCCCGCTGGTCTGGCACGGCACCCGGGCGTGGGCCGATGCCGCCGCGGCCGGCCTGCCGCCACTGTCGGCGGCGCAGGTGCAGCGGCTGCGGCGGCACACCGCGGAGCTGGAGCGGCGGGGCCGGCACACCGTCCCGGCGGTGCGCAGGGTGATCGAGGCGTTCTGCCTGACCTGCGCCGCCGAGGCAGCCCGCGCCGGGAACGAGCCCGATCCATCGGCGTGGGAGCAGGTGGCGCAGCGCTGGGAGGTGCTCAACCACCCCTACCCCGCGGCCTATGCCCGGCTGCGCCACGCGGAGGCGCTGTTGACCATTCGCGCGCGCAGCACGGCCGCCGCCGACGCGCTGCGGGAGGCCGAACGGGTGGCCCGCCGCCTCGGCGCCGAGCCGCTGCTCGCGGAGGTCGTCGACCTGGCGGGCCGGGCCCGTATCCCCCTCGATCCCCAGTTGTCGCCGGAACCGGAAGTGCCCGAGCCGAGCACGGCGTCCCCCGGGCCGCTGGACATGCTCACGGCCCGCGAGCTCGAGGTGCTCACCGAGCTGACCGCCGGCCTGACCAACCGCCAGATCGGGAGCAGGCTCTACATCAGCGAGAAGACCGTGAGCATCCACCTCAGCCGGATCTTCGCCAAGCTCGGCGTGCACACCAGGGTTCAGGCCAGCGCCGTCCTCAGCAGGTCGCGCGCGCCCTCCGACCGGCCCTGACACCCCGTCTCTCCCTCGATCACCCGACGCAGCTTGCGCAGCGCCCGCGCCCTGGTCGGGCCGATGCTCCCCACCGGTATGCCGGTCCGGAGCGACAGTTCCGCGTAGCCGGGCGGGTCCTCCTGGAAGAGGATCCGGATCAGCATGCGGGACCGCGCGGGCAGCAGCGAGATGAGCCACAGCAGCTGCCGGCTGGTGTCCGCATCGACGACCCGCTGCTCGACCCCGCGTGTCGGGTCGGCGCACGCGCCCCAGTCTTCCGGGGGCAGCGGGTCGATCGCCGTCCTGTCGCGGAGCACGCGCAGGCACTCCCGCCGGGCGGTGGTCCGTAGCCACGCGCCGAGAGCCTCGGGTTCGCGGATCTGGTCGCTGTGGTGCAGCAGTTGCAGCCAGGTCTGCTGGGCGACGTCGCGCGCGTCGGCGTCCTGCAACCGGAAGCGGGCGACCGCCGCGGCGACGGCGGGCTCGAACCGGCGGAGCAGTTGTTGCCAGGCGCCGTTGTCGCCGCTGTTCGCGGCGTGCAGCAGTTCGGTGGTGGTCGGAGACGGGAACGGCGCAGGGTCGGCGGCGGGCATCGGGGCCTCCTGGCTCTCGAACATCGTGGGCAAGGAGAGCCTGTTCCGGTGCGCCGCCGCAGACGTCTGGCGAACTCCCTACTGGCCGTGCTCGAGACGCCCTATTTCGTCCGGCGGTAGGGGTAGGGCGGGCCGGTCTACTGGAACGGGTTCAGCACCGCGCTCGGGCGCCCCGTGAACCCGCCCGCCGGCTCGAGGTCCGCCGGCCCGAACCGCCGGCGTGGGACGACCAGGCCGATCGCCTTCTCCGGGAACCAGACCGCGCGCTGCCAGAAGGAGCCACCGGTCAGGGTCTGGGCGATCTTGTACGACTCCCAGTTCAGCTTCTCGAGCACGACGGCCTCGTCGCCGTCCTTGGCCGCGGCGGCGAAGGTCAGCGCATCCCACCAGACCCGCTCGCGGTAGTGCTTGAGCCCGATCTTGCTGAGCCGCTCGTCCATCCGGCCGAGCGTGCGGTCGAGGAACCTGATCCCCGGCCCGTAGTCACGGCCGAGCACCTCCTGGATGGGGTTGATGGACCGCACCAGCAGGTTGTTGACCTGGTCGTGGTCGAACTTGCGCCGCCGCAGGGTCGACTCGTCGCCGAGGTCGCCGTGTTCGGCCAGGTTCTGCGCGATCGCTCGCGGGAGGTCGTACATGATGTGCGCGGTGATCCCGAGCAGCGCGTTCTGGGTGACCGTCGAGCGCTCCTTCCCCGCGGTCGCGTGGGCGATCTTCCAGGCCCGCTCGACCTCCTCGGGCCGGTCGGAGGTGTCCAGCGACGAGAAGTACATGGAGGAGAAGATCCCGGAGAGACGGACGATCCAGTCGGGATCCAGGAAGATCTGCTTCCCCTGGTAGTCGCCGACCTGGTGAACCGCCGCCTGCACCTCTCGCGTCATGATGTAGTACAGGCGCAGGAATATCGCCCTCTTGTCCCGCTCCTCGTGGAAGTAGTCCAACGCCTCCTGCATGCACACGACGGCCTGGTCGAGGTTGTCGGGCCGCTGGCGGCTCAGATCCGAGCCGTTCGAAATCGCGGTGGTCATGTCGCCCCTCTTTGTTCGCTTCGTCGATCGGCGGTGCATTGCGGCACCGTGGCGGCAGCCATGCCGGCCGCTCACCGGTCGTTTCGCGGGGAGGAGGCCATAGCGGGGAGCGTTGATACGTGCCGTAACCCTCACCCGGCCTGATGACTCTTGGCGCCGGAGCGCCACGCGGTCGCCGGAATGGGCCACGATGCAGATGTGAACCGAGGCGGCGACTGGCGTGACGCCGATCTCGACGCCCTCGCCGCCGAGCACGCACCGTCGCACTGCGGTGAGGTGACCGGTGTCGTCGTCCAGAACAGCTCGGGTGAGATCGTGGCGGCGACCCGGGCGGCCGGAGAGATCCTGGGGTTGACGTTCGAGCAGATGAGCGGCCGCACCTCGATGGACCCGCGATGGGCGACGGTCGACGAACAGCTCCGTACGCTCGACGGTCGCCAGCACCCGTCGATGCGCGCGCTGGCCTCGGGGCAGCCGGTCCGTGACGTTGTGATGGGCGTGCACCGGCCCGATGCGGATCTGGCGGGGAAGCATGTCTGGATGACGGTGTCCGCCGTCCCGATCCGCCTGATCATGGACGGCCCGCAGTTCGTGGTCAGCGTGTTCTCGGTGCTGACCGGTCCACGAGCCACCGAGCTACGCCTGCTGGAGGCCGAGGCCGGTTTCCGCTTCATCGCCGAGAACAGCTCGGAAATGGTCGCCTGGCAGCGCTTCGACACCACCTTCCTCTGGGTGTCCCCGGCGTCGATCACGCTGCTCGGGCGCGCTCCGGAGCAGCTGATCGGCACCCGGTCCATCGACCTCGTGCACCCCGACGACGTGCCGAAGGTGCGGGCCGCTCAGCGCCAGGTCGCCGCCGGGACCGTGCACACGACGGTCGTCCGCCGGATGCGCCACGCGGACGGCCACTACGTCTGGGTGGAGACCACCGCGCGGATCGCCGAGAGCGAGGCGGCGCATGCGGCCCAGATGCAGACCTCCAGCCGCAACGTCGACGACCGGATCGCCGCCCAGCACGCGCAGGCCGACGCCGAGGCGAGCCGCGACAGCGCGGTTCGCCTGTTCCGGACCGCGATGGAGCACGCCGCGATCGGGATGGCCATCCGTGGTCTCGACGGGGCGATCGTCGAGATCAACGGCGCACTGTGCACCATGCTCGGGCGCAGCGCCGCCGACCTGAAGGGATCGGCCTTCCTGGACTTCACCCATCCCGACGACATCGCCGCCGCCGGTGCGGCGCGCGCCGTCCTGCTGTCGGGCCGGGCCGTGTCCCACGACAGCGAGTGCCGCTACTTGCGGTCCGACGGTGCGGTGCTCTGGGTGCAGGCCACGTCGGTGTTGCTACCGAAAGAGGACGGCGAACCGCAGCTCGTGCTCACCCAGATGCAGGACATCACGGCCCGCAAGAACGCCATCGACCAGCTGACCCTGCTGGCCGTCACCGACTCGCTGACCGGACTGTCCAACCGGGCGGTGCTGATGGACCGGCTGACCAGCGCACTGGACGCCGCGCAGCGCGGGCCCGGTGACGCCGGGGTCGTGTTCGTCGACCTCGACGGGTTCAAGGCGGTCAATGACAAGCTCGGCCACGACGTCGGTGACCAGCTGCTCCGGCAGGTGGCGGGGCGGCTGTCCGCCGCGATCCGGGCCGGCGACACCGCGGCCCGGATCGGCGGCGACGAGTTCGTGATCGTCTGCGACCAGATCGGCGACCTGGCGCAGCTTCGAGAGGTCGCCGACCGCATTTCCTCCTGCGTCAGGGACTGCTTCGTCATCGGCGAGCACGACGTGTGGATATCGGCCAGCGTCGGAGTCACCCTCGGAAACGGTCTGTCCGCGCGCGAAGTCCTCGGCCGGGCCGACGAGGCGATGTACCGAGCGAAGCGCCGCGGTCGCGGGCTCGTGAACGTGCAGTCCTGATCGGGACCGGGGGCAGCTTCACGACGTCCGTCCGCCCAGGTGCCGGGCGAGGAACCGGTCCGCGGCCCGCAGCAGGGTGATCAAGTTCTCCGGGTTGACGAAGAAGTGGCCCTCGTCGTCGAAGACCAGGTACTCGACCTCGACCCCGCGGGCCCGCAGGGCCTCGACCACGGAGTCGGACTCGGCCCGCACGACCCGCACGTCGTTCACCCCCTGAGCCACCAGCAGCGGCGTGCGGATATCGTCGATCCGGCTGATCGGCGACCGAGCCAGCATGTCCGCCTCCTGCTCCGGGTCGGCCGGGTCGCCGACGTAGCGGTACCAGTTGTTGATCAGGCCCGGCTTGGCGAATTCCGGCACGGTCCGCATGAAGTTGGCCAGGTTGGAGATGCCGACGAACTCGACGGCTGCGGCGAAACGGTCCGGGGTGAAGGTGACCCCGACCAGGGTGGCGTAGCCGCCGTAGGAGCCACCGAAGATCGCGACCCGGTGCGCGTCGGCGTAGCCATGGGCCACGGCCCAGTCCACGGCGTCGATCAGGTCGTCGTGCATGGCCCCGGCGAACTCCCCGACCGCGGCTTCCATGTGCGCCCGCCCGAACCCGGCCGATCCGCGGAAGTTCGGATGCAGCACCGCGTAGCCGCGGTTGGCCCACAGCTGCACGGCCGCGTTGAATCCCCACCAGTCCCGGGTCCACGGTCCGCCGTGCACCGCCAACACCAGGGGCAGGCCCTTCGGCTCGATTCCGACCGGCAGCGTCAGGTACGACGGCATCTCCAGCCCGTCGCGGGCGGTGATCGTCACCGGGATCATCGGCGCCATCGCGTCGGGGTCCAGCTCCGGGCGGAGCCGGAACAGCAGCCGCCGCTCCCCCGTGGCGTGGTCGTAGAACCAGGTGCTGCCCGGGTCCCGGTCGTCGATGAACGACACGACCCAGCGCCGCAGCTCGGTGTCGGAGGAGATCGCCGTCAGGTCGCCGTCGGAGATCTCCGCCAGCGCGGCCAGTACCTCCGCGAACCGCGGGTCGAGTGCGTGGATCACCTGCCGCTCGCCGAGGTACCGCACGCCCAGCAGCTTGCCGGTGCCCCGGTGCCGGATCAGCGACGACGGCAGCGCGTCGAAGACCTGCGGGCGGGTGTCGATGTCGAAGCTCGGGTGGCTGTCGACTGCGGTCTCCGCACCCGTGGCCAGGTCGAGCCGGGCCAGGTGGAGCTGGTCGGTGTCCCGGTACGAGCCGAACCACAGCCCGGTTCCGTCCGCGGTGACCTCGAGCGGGTACACCCCGACCGGGTAGGCGTCGCCGTCGAAGGTGACGATCGGGGCGTCGGAGCCCAGGTGGGTCAGCGTGAGATCGCCGTCGTCGGCCAGCGCGCTGACGTAGAGCTCGCCGCCGGCGGGCAGCAAGCCGCTGCCGGGGCCGGGGCTCTCGGCCAGCACCGTCAACTCGCCGGAAGCGATGTCCAGCTGATACAGGTCGAACCGCGCGACGTCGCGGGCATTGAGTTGCACGGTCGCCTTGCCCGGGTGGCCGGGGGGCTGTTCGAGATCGATGGCCGTCGCGCCGGGGAACGGGGTCAGGTCGACCGCCGGCGCGCCCGGGTCGTCCAGGTCGACCCGGAAGACGTGCCAGTTCTCGTCGCCCTTGTTGTCCTGCAGGTAGAGCAGCCAGCGCGGGTCGTCGGTCCACAGGTAGCGCTGGACGGTGCGGGTCTCGTCGGCTGTGACGCACCGGGCCTCGGCGGTCCCATCCAGGTCCTGTACCCACACGTTGAGCCGGCCCTTCCAGGGCGCCAGGAAGGCGATCCGGGTGCCGTCCGGGGAGATCGTCGCTGCGGCGCGCTCCGGCGGGGCCAGCAGCTCGTCGACGGCTATCAGGTCGGGCAGCGACATGTGCGTCTCCTCGTTCCGTAGGTCGAGGTTCAGGGAACGCTATGCCGCTGCGGCACAGTCAAGAGCCGAGGCCCGCCGGTGTGACGATCGCGACTCCGCCGTCAGCCTCGAACACAGACCAGCAGATCTCGTTGCGCAATCGCTGATCGTCAAGGACGAGCTCGCGAACCGCATCCGGGAGCTGTTCGCGCTGCCAACGGCACTCGAGCCGGCCAGCGCTCTCACCCTCGCATCCCGGGGCCGCGGCACGCGCGGCCTTGATCGCATAGGCCGCAGCACCGAGCTCGTGAGCGGCGACATGCGCCACCACTGCCGCCTGGCCGGCAGCATAAGCGGCATGCCGAGCGGCTCCGCCCAACTCTCGTGCCGCAGCCATGGCATCGCCACCCGCCGCGCGGGACGAAGACATCTTGATCTCGCCGCGCGTCCACGCGCGAATCTGCTCGATCGCCTGGCGGGGGCGCGGGTCCGAGGGCTGTACCGATTCGAAGAGGTGCAGAACGTGCTCTGCGCACGCCGCCGCCCACAAGGCCAGCAGCCGATGGTCGGAGTCCGTGAGCGTCCCCCCGCGGCGGATGGTGATGAAGCGGGGATCACGGTCCTTGGGAAGAATCATGGCTGCACAGCTCCAGGGTGCATCTTATGACCGTGCGGGGAAGAGGTGCGCGATCTGTGGGTCGCGGTCCGCGTGGCGCAGCGCCTCCTGCTCGAACCGGCGGTCCGCGCCGGTCAGCCGGTTCTCGTGCTGCCGCAGGTGTTCGGCCCAGGTTCCGACGAGATAGGACTCGACGAACCGGGTCGGGTCGGCACCGTCGCGGAACAGTTCCCAGCGCAGCGCCCCGGTCCGCCGGCGGGACCGCCCGACGTGGCGCATGGCCTCGGTGAACGCCGCCGAGTTCGGCTCCGGGACGTGGTAGGTGACGGTGACCAGGACCGGCCCGTCCGCGCTGTCCGGGGTGATGGTCAGCTGCGGCGCCGGCCAGTGCGTGGACGGGGTCCGATCCAGATTGCTGGTGTCCGGCAACGGGCTGCGCAGCCCGACCACGGCACCGACGGCCAACACGGCGGCCGCCGCCAGCAGCGCCACCGTCACCGAGGAGCGGTCGGCGACCGCGCCCCAGACGGCCGCCGCGAGCGCCTGCGCCCCCTGGAACACCACCAGGTAGTAGGCCAGCCCGCGGCCGCGGACCCAGTTCGGCAGGGCCAGCTGCAGCCCGGAGTTCAGGCTCGACAGCACCGCGATCCAGGACGCGCCGACCGGCAGCAGGGCGACCCCGACCAGCCACGGGTTGCCCACGGTGGCCACGGCGACCAGCGCCAGCGCGGTGATCACCATCGCCGCGGTGACCAACCGGGCCGAGCCGATGCGCGCCCGGAACCGTGGGATGACCACCGCGCCGGCCACCGCGCCGATCCCGACCATGCCCAGTAGCACCCCGTAGCCCTCCGAGCCGAGCCCGAGGTTGGTGGCCGCGACGACCGGTAGCAGCGCCCACACCGCGCTGGCCGCCGGGATGAACAGCACTGCCCGGTACAGCAGCCGGCGCACGATCAACGCATTGCGCACGTACCGGCCACCCGCCCGCAGCGCCTCCACCAACCGTTCCGGCGGCCCGCTGTCGGGCCGCTGCGGCGCCTGCCAACGGGCCACCGCGACAGCGATGCCGATGAACGACACGGCGTTGAGCGCGAACACCCAGCCGGCGCCCACCGCCGCCACGACCAGGCCACCGATGGCCGGACCCACCGCCCGCGCGACGTTCATGTTCAACCCGTTCAGCGCCGCCGCCTGCGGCAGCACCGCCCGTTCCACCAGGTCCGGCTGGATCGCCTGCCAGGCCGGGGCGGCCACCGCGTTCCCACAACCCAGGGCGAAGGTGAGCAGCAGGATCAGCCACGGCTCGTCCACCCCGAGGAACGCCGTGCCGGCCAACGCCGCCGCAGCCAGGAACATCGCCAGCTGGGCCCCCAGCAGCAGCCGCTTGCGGTCGATCAGATCGGCCCACGCCCCGGCCGGCAACGCCAGCAACACGATCGGCAGGCTGGAAGCGGTCTGTACCAGCGACACCAGCAGCGGGGACTCGTCGATCAACAGCCACTGCGCGCCGACGGTCTGCATCCAGGTGCCGACGTTCGAGACGAACTGGGCGATCCACAGCGCGCGGAAGATCGGGAACAGACCGAGCGGCGCCCACGCCGAGATCGGCCGATCCGCGTCCGCGCCCGCCACCATGCCCATCCCCTACCAGAGCGCAACGGCGGCCTACAACAGCATCGACGCCGGGTTCCGCTGCACGGTTCGCACGTGGAGCGTCGCGGTCTACCCGGGCGCGGGCGAGGCGGTCACGTGGGCTCGCCGGCCGCCAACCACCCGGCGCACGACTGCCGTTCGCCGATCTGTCGGCGCGGTACGAGGCGAGCATGGGCGTGGTGCGCGAAAGCCCTGACCCGACTGACCGGCGAAGGGCTCGTCGAGTCCGAGCCGCAGTACGGCTTCCGGGTGCGCGCCCTGTCCATCACCGACCTGCAGTACCTCACCGAAGCCCGGCGCGAGATCGAGGCCCTCGTGCTGCGCCAGGCCGTGCAGCATGGCGACCTCGCGTGGGAGTCGGACGTGCTCGCGGCGCACCATCGCCTGGACCGAACCCCGCAGATGGCCTCCGACGACCCCGCCCGGCTCAGCGACGACTGGGCCACCGCGCACGCGGCGTACCACCACGTCCTACTCGCTGGATGCCCGAACCCCCGCCTGCTGGCGGTCGCGGAGTCCCTGCGGGACTCCGCCGAGCTCTACCGCCGGTGGTCGGTACCGCTGGACCACTCGCACCGCGACATCCCGGCCGAACACCGGGCCATCCTCGACGCGATCCTCGTCCGTGACGCCGACGCCGCGGCGGCGGCCCTCCAGACGCATATCCAACGGACCACCGACATCCTGCTCGAACAGGCTGTACCGACCGCCCCCTTCCTCGACCAGGCGCCCGGACCGGCGACGCGGCGTCGTGAGGTAGGGAGATCGACCAGCCCGGCGGGTGCAGGTCAGGCCGGGCGCCGCGCAGCAACCAGTACCTGCGGGCGCAGCGACGTTGGGTGCACCGGCAGCCGCAGCTCGGCGACCACCTCGAGACCGGCGTCGACCAGCATCCCGGCTAGCTTCTCGGGGCGGTACAGGTGGGTCGTCCAGGACACCGGCAGGCCGCCGTACCCCACTATCCGCGGGACGTCGCCGTCGCCGACGTGCGTGCCGACCAGCGCCTGACCGCCGGGGACGAGCGCCTCGG
This sequence comes from uncultured Actinomycetota bacterium, assembly GCA_963730945.1. Classification (GTDB taxonomy): domain Bacteria; phylum Actinomycetota; class Actinomycetes; order Mycobacteriales; family Pseudonocardiaceae; genus Pseudonocardia. Next base: position 150,383 of record CAVSTV010000014.1, on the reverse strand, counting down.
CGAAGGTCGCCAGCACGCCGGGCAGCGCGTCCCGCGGGAGGTTGAACAGCGACCACCAGCCGAGCACGCCGCCGAGCGAGGCCGGCGCGAGGTCGAGCTCGGTCGCCGAGGCGACGGAGAACCGCAGGTCTGGGTACTGCCGGCGGGCGTGGTCAACCATCCGCGGCGAGAGGTCGACGCCCGAAGCGTCCAGACCGAGCGTGCTGAGGTGCGCGGTGACGGTGCCCGGGCCGCAGCCGACGTCCAGGACCGGGCCGAGCCCGCGGACCGACTCCGCGAACGCGGCGAGCACGGCTCGTAGCCACGGCTCCGCCTCCAACCGGCCCATGCCGAGCTCCACATAAGCATCGGCGACCCGGTCGTAGGACTCGCGGACCGTCTCGAGGTCGGAGGGCTGCTGCACGGAGGCACCCTATGGACGGTGTGTGACGGCACGGCGGAGCACCACGGTCTCCACACGCCTCACGATCACACCCGACCGCGCGATCGCATCAGGCAGGGACAAGATACCCGAACAGCAGGGTTCCGCCGACGATCAAGATGGCTCCGGCATACCAGGCGGCGGTTCTCCCGCGGTAATTCCTTCGGTCCTTCTGGGCCTGCTGACCCACCGCTCGGGCCCTGAAGTACTCGGCCCAGGTTCGTCCCAAATAGAATCCGAGAACGACTCCCACGAGGAGTCCGCTGAGGGTATACGGGTTCACGAGCTGCCTCCCCCCAGAGCGCCGATCTCGCGCTCCGTGATATGTGAACTGCGGAGGGAAGTATGGGTGTCGTGCGCTCGATCGGGTGACGGACTCGCCCACGGATTGCCATGAACCCTTGCCAGGTGCGCTCAGCCTGAATCCACCGTGCCTACCTGGGCGGACCAACGCGACAGCATAGAAACCGTTCGCCGGTCGACCTGGTCGGGCCGGGGCTGCGAATCCACGCCGTCTCGATCCGGCCTTGAAGCCGCTGAGCAGCAACGACGACATAGGACGTCAGCCGTCACCGCCGTCACGAAGCGACCTCGAAATCGTCCGCGACGAAGGCAGCCACCACGCCGTGCCGAGCGTGACCGACGCTCTCCGGCGGCGGCTACGGCATGATGACCCGCGTGGAGCTGCTGAAGGGTCTCACGGTCGACGACGACGTCATCGACGCCTTCGCGGTGCGCAACGGGATCGTCCGCCTCGCCCTCTTCGGCTCAGCACTGCGTGACGACTTCGGCCCCCGCAGCGACATCGACCTCCTCGTAGAGTTCGCCCCCGACCGGGTACCCGGCCTGCTGCACCTGGCCGAGATGGAGGCGGAACTGGAGAGCATCCTCGGCCAGCGTGTCGACCTTCGCACCTACGAGGATCTCAGCCAGCACTTCCGCGACGACGTCTCGGCCAACGCCCGCCGCCTCTATGCGGCCTGATGACGACATGCGCCTCCGGCACCTGCGCGAAGCCGCGTCCAAGGCCGTCCGGTACGGCGCGGCCGCGACACGCGCCGACCTCGACGTCCAACTCCCAACATCTGCGCGAGTTGTCCGACGCTCTCGTGCGGCTGCTCGGTTAGCAAGATCCACAAATTCAAGTGAGAAGCGGTGAGATATCGAGCCTGGAAACGGAGCAGGCCCGAGTCTCACAAGCGTGAAACCCATGCCCTGACCTGCTGCTTTCTCCGGTGGACCTAACGCGACAGCATAGGAACCGCCCGGGCGTGCTCGTCGAGGGCGCAGAGATCGATATACGACCGCTTCGTCGGTGCTCAACCGGGCCACCGCCTCACCGCCGAGCTGATCGCCTGGACCCAGGCCACCCTGCTCGAGGCCCGCCGTCGCGAACGCCAACGAAATTTGCGGAATCCGCAAACTGTAGCCATAGAGACTGATGACCTGGCAGAGATCCTCGATGCCATCGGCCCTCGGGTCCGCAAGCTGCGCCGTGATCGTCGCCTGACGCTGAAGGAGGTCGAAGCCCAGACCGGCCTGTCACTGAGCACGCTCTCCCGCCTCGAGACGGGCCGACGGCGGCCGACCCTGGAGCTGCTGATCCCGCTCGCGCGCGTTCTGCGTGTCGCGCTCGACGAGCTCGTCGGGCCGCCGGCCACGGGCGACCCGCGTATTCACCTCCAGCCGACCCGCCGCCGCCGAGGCGGGGTGATAGTGCCGCTCAGCCCGTACCCCAACCGGGTGAAGGCCTACAAGCAGATCATTGCCCCGTGCGAGCCGCGACTGGTCACTCACCGCGGCTACGAGTGGCTCTACGTGCTCTCCGGTCAGCTCCGGCTGATCGTCGGCGACGACGACCGCGTGCTGCGCGCCGGCGAGATCGCCGAGTTCGACACCGACACGCCCCACTGGTTCGGCCCTGCCGACGACCACGTCGCGGAGCTGCTCCACCTGACCCGTCGCGACGACTGACGCCCGATCACCGCCACCCGAACCCCGATAGCCCAATTTGCTACCGCCGCAAAAATCGTTGTGAGCATCGCCGAACTCGTCGCACTGGCACCGGCGGGCCCGGTCGGACCCGCCGAGCGATCAGAGGAGGTCGGAGTCATGAACCCGCACACCGGCGGCACCGCGTCAAGCGACATCGACCCGCGTGTCCGCCACGACGTGGTGCGCGGGCACCCGGTGTTCGTCTACCACGACGGCGTGAACGAGGTGCGGCTTGCCGCCCACCCCGGCGACTTCGTCCTGGTGCCGCCGTTCGTGCCGCACCGTGAGGAGAATCCCGACCCGACCGAGCCCGCCGTCGTGGTGATCGCCCGAACAACTCAAGAGGCGATCAAGGTCTCGGTGCCGGAACTGTACCCAAGATGATCTCGATGTCCGGCTGCTCCATCGCCGCTCGATCGCCGCTCCGCCGGTTCATGAACCTGTCGGTTAACGATCGTTGCGCATTCCGTCGTTGTACGTCACCGCGGTCACCCCGATCGTGGGCAGGGCCGGACCAGAACACACCGAACGGGACCGACATGACGCATGGAGGCGATCATGAACGACGAAGTACCCAGCCCGGCCCTCCCGCCTGTAGTCGACCGAAAGACCTGGCAGGACGCGCGGGATGCACTGTTCGCACGGGAGAAGGCGCACACCCGCGAAGGGGACGCGATCGCGGCGGCGCGGCGGCGGCTGCCGATGGTGGAGGTCGACGCCACCATCGAGGTGATCGGTGCTGGCGGACCGGTCACGATCCTCGACGTCTTCGAAGGCCGGACGCAGCTCATCGCGTACTTCCACGCCTGGTGGCCCAGCCAACCCGCCGCGGAGCAATGCGAGGGCTGCACGTTCTTCAACAGCCAGGTCCGCGAGCTGTCCTACATCCACTCCCGCGACGCCACGTACGCCACGCTCTGCAAGGGCCCGTACGAGGAAAGCGTCCGCTACCGGGACTTCATGGGCTTGGACATGCCGTGGTACTCGGTCGAGAAGACGGCGGCGCAACTCCTGGAGGGTCGCGACTGGCAGAGCCACCACCTCGTCTGCTACATCCGCGACGGCGAGCGGATGTTCGAGACGTACTACACCGGCGGCCGCGGCGTCGAGATCATGGCGCCAACCCACGGGCTGCTGGACATGACCGTCTACGGACGCCAGGAGGCGTGGGAGGACTCCCCCGACGGCTGGCCCCAGCCCTGGGGGAACGCCAAGAACCCCGAGGTCTGGCGTACGAACGGGCGCCCCATCGCCCAGTGGTCCCGCATCGAAGCCGGCCGCTCCGACAAGCTGACCTGAGATCAGCCGAGCAGCAACGGAGTGGCCGCGGTGCTGCCGGAGGACTTCCGGCATCGGGCCCCTGACCCCTTGACTGCCAGATCGCGGCGATCCGGCTTCGTGAGGTATCGGGCGAGGTCAGCTGGTGTGCCGCGAGTGTGGGCGGACGCCTCGGGCAGGTGGCGTTGCTGTACTTCGTCGCTGTACTGCGCGTCGAAGAGCTTTCACCGATCCGGATAGCACTGGCTCTTCCGGCTACTGGGCATCGTCCGCGCCCGTGCGGACTTCACCTTGATCACCGTCGCGTGACCCTGTATGTCCACCTGGACGGCGACTACTGCGGATGAGTCCTTGCCTAGAGACCGCGGCCGAGCCGATCGAGCAGACGTTGCTGTCGAGCCCTGAGCTCCTGGAAGCTGCTCGCGATGTAGTTGTCGAACGACTGCCCTGGGTACTCGTAGATCGGTGTCGACACTGCGATGTCACCGCTGCTCCATCGAGCGACGAGTTCCTCCAAGGTGGCCACGTGAGCGCAGAACGCGACCAGCTCCTCGGGCATCGTGTCACCGCGCAACAGGTCGGCTCGGGCCACGATGACGTCCCGCATCCTTCTGTTCGCCGGCATGAACACCGCCGTAACCCAGCACGCCACGTGGCCAGCTGCTCCTCGGGCAACGGCTGTCCGTCGGCGAACGGCCGTTCGCGATCCGGCGCCCATGCCCTCCGAAACTTGTTCCACGCTCGTGCGTTCGCAGACGAGAGCGCCATGAGCGGTCCGTAGAGCTCGGACAGTTGCGCGTCGACGCGCGCGAGCTGGTACTGCCTGAGAGCGTGTTTGAGAAGCATCGGCGCGCCTGCGTGACGTCCTCGCCTGTATGATCAACCGTTGTTCGGTGATGGAGCGGAAGCAGACCTACCCCTCGGACACCAGCGAGGAGCAGTGGGCGCTGATCGAGCCGTTGCTGCCCGCGGTGAACACGGGTGGCCGGCCGGAGAAACACCCGCGGCGGGCGATCGTGGACGCGATCCTCTACGTGGTCCGCACCGGGTGCGCCTGGCGGCAGCTACCGGCGGATTTCCCGCCCTGGCAGACCGTGTACTGGTACTTCGTCCGCTTCGAACAAGCCAAGGCCACCGAGAAGATCCTGCCCGTTGTGCGCGAACAACTCCGCCTGCAGCAGGGACGCAACCCCGAGCCGAGCGCCGGGCTGATTGACTCCCAGAGCGTGAAAGGCGCCGATACCGTCGGGCGCGACACCCGCGGCTACGACGCCGGCAAGAAGATCAACGGAAGGAAGCGTTTCATCGTCACCGACACCCTCGGACTGCTGCTGGTCGTGGTGGTTCTGTCCGCTGGCGTGCAGGACCGTGACGGCGCGAAGTCGGTCCTGTTGGACACCTACCTGCGCACTCGGGTGCGGTTCGTGTTTGCCGACGGCGGTTTCGCCGGCCGCCTACTGGACTGGGCCCAGACCATCCTGCGCACCACCCTGCACATCGTGCGTAAGCCCGCTGACCAGCGCGGATTCGCTGTGATCCCGCGCCGGTGGGCGGTTGAGCGGACCTTCGCCTGGCTGACTGCGCACCGCCGATTGGCCCGGGATTACGAACGCGACCCGGCCGTATCGGAGGCGATGATCCGCTGGGCGGCCATCAACACCATTACCCGGCGAATCGCCCGCGGCGGACCCGCCACCCGCCAACAACGGCGAACATTCCCGACAGTCTGTTGATCTTCTCAAACACGCGCTCAGTCACGCCTGCACCGGAGACCTCATCGGCCGCAACGTCGCCATGCACATCGTCCTGGCCAAACGCCGACGCCACGCCCGCACCCGGAAAGCCTGGACCACTGACGAAGCCCGCACATTCCTCGAATCCGCCTGCACCGACCGGGACCCGCTCTACGCTGCCTAAGTCCTGATCCTCGTCCTCGGCTTGCGCAAGGGCGAAGTCCTCGGCATCTGCTGGGACAACATCAACGTCGACGACGCCACCCTGACCGTTGGACGGCAACTCCAACGCGTTGGCGGACAGCTGCTGCACCGCGAAACGAAGACCGAGGAATCCGAGAGCGACCTCCCGCTACCCGGCATCTGCACCACCGCCCTCGAACTGCGACGTCAATACCAACACCTCGACCGGGCCGACGCCGGGCCCGCGTGGCAGGGCGACAAACTCGTGTTCACCACCCGCTACGGCACCCCCGTCGAACCGCGCAACTTCAACCGCTCCTGGGACAACCGATGCCACAAGGCCGGCGTCCGTAAGATCACCGTTCACGACGGCCGCCGGTCGTGCGGCACGCTGCTCGCCGACCTCGACGTCCACCCCCGCGTCGCCATGCAGATCCTGCGCCACGCACAGTTCGCGCTCACCATGGAGATCTACACACTCGCCTCTTCCAAGGCCACCCGCGACGCACTCAAGAAGCTTTGGCGACAGCCCCGGCGCCCTGTAGCTGTACTTCGCTGCTGTACGGCTCTCAGATTCGGGGCGTCATGATCGCCGATCATGTGTCTCACCTGGGTGGAGCTGAGGGGATTCGAACCCCTGACCCCTTGACTGCCAGTCAAGTGCGCTACCAGCTGCGCCACAGCCCCTTGCCCCGACGAAGTTACACGACCACCGGCCCGAGCCGTGCACGGGGACCTCCCGGTTCCTACCCGTTGATGGCGTTCTGCAACCAGTCCGAGTCGTTGAGATCGATCTTCTTCCCGCCGATCGCGACGGTCGGCGTGCCGAACTGGCCATCGGTCTGCAGCGCGGGGGTGGCGGCCGCCTTCTCCGTCTCCGCGGCGACCGCGCTCGTGTTCGTGCTGCCGTTGACGCAGCCGGCGAAGTCGCCCTGGGCCTTGAGGTCGGTACCGATCGCGACGAGCTCGTCGTCGGTCAGGCCGGCGCTGCCTTCGGCGGGCTGGGCCTCGAACAGCTTCTGGTGGTACGCCGGGAAGATGCCCGCGTCGACCGCGCAGAGGGCGGCGTTGGCGGCCCGCGTGGAGTAGCCCTCGGGCGTCGTGCGCTCGTCGAGGATGGCGATCGGGTGGTAGCGCACGGTGATCTGATTGGCGTTGATCGCGGTCGCCATGTCCGTGCCGTAGCGCTCCTCGAAGCGTTCGCAGATCGGGCAGAGGAAGTCCTCGTAGACGTCGACGACGACCGGGCCGGAGCCGACCGTGACCACCGCCGCCGACTTCGACGCGGTGTACGTCGGCGCCGCTGACGTGCCGGAACCACGCAGGAAGTACACGGCGAGCCCGGCCGCGACGACGACGGCCAGCACGGCGGCGACGATGATCGTCGTGCGGTTCGGGCCCTGCTTCGGCGGCACCTGGATGCCCGCGGCGGCCAGCCGCTCGGCGGCGTCCTGCTGGCGCCGTCGCTTGTCGTTCCTCGATGCTCCGCCCATGTCAGCTCCTTCGTTCCGTGCCGGTCGAGCGCGCCCCGTCCAGGCGCGAGTCCAACGCGAACAGCGTGCGCGGACGCACGATCAACCACACCGCCAGCGCGATGAAGCCGGTGTCCCGCACCAGCTCCTCAAGGTAGGCGGTCTCGCCGGGGGCGACCGCGCCGCCTCCACCGAAGCAGCCGCAGTCGATCGACAGCCCGCGCGCCCAGGCCTGCGTCACCCCGGCGATGAACACCGTCAACAGGATCGCCGAGAGCACCGCCACCACCCGGGTCCCGATCCCGAGCAGCAGCAACGTCCCGAGCGCGATCTCGATCCACGGCAACACCGCGGCCACCGGCCCGACGGCGCCGGCCGGCAGCACGTCGTAGGCCCGCACCGCCACGTAGGTCTGATCCGGATCGAGCGCTTTCAGTCCCCCGGACACCAGCCAGACCGCGGCGAGGCCGAGCCGGGCCAGCGTCCCGACGGCATCGAGCGCACGGTCCCGGTCCACGCACTCAGCGTAGCGATTCGGTGCGTCAGAACTGTTCGCGGGCTGCCTCCTGGGCCAGCACGGCGTCGAGGTCGGTCAGCCGGTTCATCGAGGCCACGGCGCGTGCCGTGCGGTTGTTCGCGGCCAGCAGCTCACGATGCCGATGTACCCACGTCCAGTAACCGGCAGTGAACGGGCACGCGTCCTCGCCCAGTCGCTTCTTCGGGTCGTACGCGCAGTCGCCGCAGTGATCGGACATCCGGTTGATGTACGCGCCGCCCGAGCTGTAGGGCTTCGTGGCCAGCATCCCGCCGTCGGCGTGCTGGCTCATCCCGATCACGTTGGGCGGCATCACCCACTCGAACCCGTCGACGAACGCCTCCCGGTACCAGTCCGAGAGCTCCCGCGGCCGGTAGCCGCGTTGCAGCGCATGGTTGCCGAGCACCATCAGCCGCTGGATGTGGTGGGTCCAGCCGCGGTCGCGCACGCCTTCCAGCGCGGTCCGCAGGCAGTTGGCGGTCACCGCGTCGGCGTCGAGCGACTCCCACCACTCCGGCAGCGGTGTGCGCGCCGCCAGGGCATTGCGACGTTGGTATCCCCGCCCGAACCGCCAGTAAAGCTGCCAGATGTACTCCCGCCAGCCCAGCACCTGCCGGATGAAGCCCTCGGCGCTCGCCAGCGGCACGTCGCCTGATCGATACGCCTCCTCGGCCGCGTGCACCGCATCGAGCGGGTGCAGCACGCCCAGGTTGAGCGGCACCGACAGCAGCGAGTGCGCCATCGCCCAGTCCCCGCTGAGCATCGCGTCCTCGGACGGACCGAAGTACGGGAGCCGCTCCTGCACGAAGTGCGCCAGGGCGCGGCGGGCCTCCGCGGCCGTCACGGAGAACCAGCGCGGTCCGTCACGCCCGACGGTCGACAGCTCCATCGCATCCAGATCGGCCCGGACCCGCTCGTCGATCTCGTCCTCGGGCGGCTGCCACGGACCGGGCACGTCGAGCTTCGACACGCCCTTGGGGGGTGGCTCGCGGTTGTCGTGGTCGTAGTTCCACTTCCCGCCGACCGGCTCGCCGCCGTCCATCAGCACGTCGAACCGGCGGCGTTGGGCTCGGTAGAAGTCCTCCATCCGGAACGTCTCGCGATCCCCGGCCCAGTCGTCGAACTCGGCGCGGGTGAGCGCAAACGCGGGTGTCGGCAGGACGTCGGCGACCAGTCCCTCCTTCCGTAGCCGCTCGACCAGGTCGGCAGCGGCGTGCGAGGTCGGCTCGTACACCAGCACCGGGCGCCCGACCTGCTCCAGCGCTTCGCGGTAGGTCTCGGTGCGCAGGTAGCGGGCACGATCCCCCAGGTCGACGGCCAGGTGCCGCATTCCCGACAGCACCAGGTGCAACTTCTGGCGGTGGAACCGACGGCGCCGGAAGACCCGGCTCGACTCGACCAGCACGACCTCGCGGTGCCGGTGCTCGTCGGACCCGTGCAGCTGCGGGCCGAGCTGGTCGCCGAAGAGCCAGAGCGGCGCGTCGTCGTGACCGGTCATCTGCCCAAGTGTCGGGGTGAGCAGGGCATGTCGCGACCTGAGGCAACCCGGGCGGTGTCGCGACGAGCGCTGCGTTGTGGTTGCCGGATCCGCAGCTTCCGAGCCATACCGCCGCGATCGGCACAAGGCATCGCCGCGAGCTGTGGACAGGTCGAACACCATGGGGAGCGTGTTGCCGAATCCTCAGCAGACGTCGGGGCACGGCCGAGCTACCATCCGGCACCTCGGACGGTTCGGCGGCATCAAGATCACCGTCTGCGGTAGCTGAGCTGCACGGATGAAGCTAATCAACCGCAGACGCCGATCATGACCAGGTTTGCCCCGACCCGTGCGGAGTCCAGGAATGCCGCCGCCGCCCGATTCGGCAACAGGCTCTGGGGACAGCTCGCGGTCCCGCGCAGCGCGATCATGGGACGGCGCTGCAGGCTGGACGGCATGGGCGTGACACCGGCATTCCGCGGTTCGCAGGCCATCGCGGATGGGCGCGTCACCCGTGGGCAGCTGCGGGGCACCGGCTACTTGCCGCTCTTCCGCGACATCTACCTGCCCGCGGGCCAGCGGCTCGACCTGGAGGCCCGCTCGCGCGCCAGCACCCTGCTGCTGCCGCCCGGTGGCGCGCTGGCCGGCCACTCCGCGGCCGTGCTGTGGCGAGCCGGCTGCTCCCCGGTCGAGGCCGATGTCGAGATCGCGGTTCCCGGCGGGGCGGTGCGCCCGCGCCCCGGCCTGTGGTGCACCGGGGCGCGCCGGCCGCGGACGAGGTCACCACCCGGTCCGGGATCCGGCTGACGACACCGCTGCGCTCCGGCTACGACCTGGGCCGACGTTCCCCGCGGGTGGAGGCGGTGGTGTGCCTGGACGCCCTCGCGCGGGTGGGCCGGTTCGCGCCTGCGCAGATCCTCACGCTCGCCGCGCGCCATCCCGGCACCCTGGGCAACGAGCGGCTGGCCGACGTCGTCGGGCTTTCCGATCCTGGACGGTGCTGCACTGCAGCTCCGACGCCACCCACCAGCGCGCGGACGAGTTCGCCGAGCACGTGGCCCGCCGCCTCGGGCTCCGGCGAGCGGCAACCAGCCACCGCAACCGCGACGAGCGCGACGTCATGGCTGCGGATCCTGACCTATGGCAGCCACAACGCAGCGCTCGTCACGACCCGAGCGTCAACCGCGTTCGCAGGGGGCGCACTCGGCGACGGCGTCGGCTCCGGCGTGGGAGGAGCGGGCCAGGGTCTCGGGGGCGCGGGCCCAGGAGGCCAGCGCGACCAGCGACACCACCCCGGTCAGGGCGAACGCGGCCGGGAAGCCCACGGACTCGGCCACCGCCCCGGCCAGCACCGGGCCGATGATCGCCCCGGTGTCCGCGGCCATCTGGAAGCCGGCCAGCACCGTCCCGCCGCGCGTGTTCGAGCCGATCACGTCGGCGACCGAGGCGTTCAGCGGCGGGTTCACCATGCCGCTGCCCATCCCGGCGACCAGGCTCACCACCAGGAACAACGCCGGCGAGGTGACGAAACCGAGCGCCCCGGTCGCCACCGACGCCACCGCGAGCCCGAGCAGGATCGGCGACCGGCGGCCGATCCGGTCGGTGATCCGCCCGGTCACCACCAGGGTCAGCGCGTTGCCCGCGGCGAACACCGCCAGCGCCACCCCGGCCCACGCCTCCGGTTGCCGCAACGCCTCCACGACCAGCAGCGGCACCAGCGCCACCCGGACCCCGAACACCGTCCAGCCGTTGGCAAAGGCCGCCACCAGCGCGGCCCGGTAGGCAGGATGACGCAACGCCACCCGGAACTGCGCCGACGGCAGCGGAGCCGCCGCGACGGTGCCCTTCGGGGAACGGTCGCGCAGCAGCAGCCCGGTCACGCCGACCACGAGCACCAGCACCACCGCGTAGACCAGGAACGGCGCCCGCAGGCTGATCACCACCAGCGCGCCGCCGACCAGCGGTCCGACGATGTTGCCCAGCAGGAACCCGGTCGCCCACATGCTCGACGCCCGCCCGCGCATGGTCGCGGGCGCCAGCCGGATCAGCAGCGACAGCGCCGACACGGTGAACATCGTGGAGCCGATGCCGCCGAACAGGCGCAGCGCGAGCAGCTGCCAGTACGCGGTGGCGAACGCGCAGGCGCCGGTCGAGACGGCGACGATCGCCAGCCCGATCAGGTAGGCCGGGAGCTCTCCGAACCGGCCCACGATCCGGCCGCTGACCGGCGCGAACAGCAGCCGGGACAGCGCGAACACGCTGATCACCAGGGCCGCCGCGGTGATGCCGACGTCGAAGCTGCGGATGAACACCGGCAGCGTCGGGGCCACGATCCCGTACCCGATGGCGATCATGAACGAGCCGCCGCACAGCACCCAGATCTGGCGGGGCAACCGGTCCGGGACGCGCACAGCGGGAACCGAGTCGACGCCCTCGGCCACCGTTACCCCCCTGATCGTCCCTTGCGATGAACCTACGCCGGAGCTCTCGATCTGACACCCTGACCCAGAACCGGGCGACCGGCGACCGGGCCGGTCGCCGCGCGCCCGTGGAGGAGGACACGTGACGGCTGGGGCCGCCGAACCCGGGCTCGAGGCGACGAGCCTGGTCGAGCTCGCCGTGCGTCGGCTGCGCGGCGAGATCCTCAGCGGCGCGTTGGCCCCCGGCGAGCGGCTGGTCGAGGAGCAGCTCACCCGCCGCTTCGGCACCAGTCGGGCACCGCTGCGCGAGGCGTTGCGGCTGCTCGGGCAGCAGGGCCTGGTCGAGCACCTGCCGCGGCGCGGCGTGCGGGTGGCTGAGCTGTCGGCCCGGGACATCGACGAGCTGTTCGGCCTGCGCGACGCCTTGGAGCAGTACGCGGTGCGCACCGCGCTCGGCGACGGTCGGACCCCCGAGCCGATGGAGCTGGCGCGGCTGGGCGCGGCGGCCGAGGACATGGAGCGGGCCACGACCACGGGCGGGTCGCTGGCCCAGGCCTCGGCGCACCGCGAGTTCCACCTGGCCCTGGTCGCGCTGGCCGGGCACCAGCACCTGTTGCGCGTGTACGAGCCGGTGCTGCTGCAGCTGGAGCTGTACATGGCCACGAACCTGCGCAGGGAGGCTCAGCTGCGGTCCCCGGCCGAGGGTGCGCTGCGACACCGGCGGCTGTACGAGGCCGTCACCCGGGGAGACGTCGAGCAGGTGCTCGCCAAGTTGGCCCGGCACGGGGCGCGGACCTACCTGGCGCCGGAGCTGGGCGGCTGAGTCGCTACCCGCTCGCGTCGTCGTACAGCAACGCCATCCGGTCCAGGAACCAGATCTTCCCGGCCATCAGCACCGCCAGGCCGAACAGCGCCAGCCAGCCGTCGAGCACGACCAGCCCGGCGATGATGAACGGCAGTCCCAGCACGCTGATCGCGGTCAGCACGAGCGGGGCGACCCGGTGCCGCGGCGGAACCGGTTGCCGGCGGCGGGCCAGCCAGATCCGCTCACCGAGCACCGCCCGCGACGCCCAGTGCTCGAGCGAGCGCGGCGGCGGGAAGACCCGGGGATTGATCATCGTCCACAGGCACACCACGCCGACCGGCAGCAGCGACCACCACCCGATCCAGGCGTAGGTCCAGACCGCCGCGACCAGCAGGGCGGGGATCGGGATCCGGGTGTAGACGCTCCACGGGTTGGCGTGCCGCAGCCACCCCCGGTCGCCGAGCCCGAACGACGCCACCAGCCGGTCCTCGAAAGAACTCATCCCCTGCCTCCGGGAACGGAGTGCCGGTCGGCCGGCTGCGCGGTCGGTCGGGCTGCTGCCGGGCGGTCCGATCGGGACAACCGGGCCGGGCCGGCCACCAGTACGACGGCGACCGCCGCGACGCAGTGCAGGGCGATCGAGATCAGGACGGGCCTGACGTCTCCGGTCGCGGCCGGCAGGATCGGCAGGAACACCGTCGAGGTGTTCAGCGACGCGTGCAGCAGGGTCACCGTCAGCAGGCTGCCGCGGGTGCTGTTGTAGACCCAGGCGAGCAGGATGGCCTTGGCCACGGTGTCGAGCAGGAAGAGCGCGAAAGGGTAGTCCTGTGCGCTGCCGGCGGTCAGGAACTTGGGGATGTGCCACAACGCCGACACGATCCCGATGACCACGCTGCCGAGCAGCGCGCTGTGGCGCTCCTGCAGTCGGGTCTGCGCGTAACCCCGCCAGCCGATCTCCTCCCCATTGGTCAACACACCGACCAGGAGGAACACCGGCAGCGCCGCCCACAGGTTCATCGACGGCCCGAACAGCTGGCGGGCGAACGACTGGCTCCAGTCCGGCCCGGGCCCGCCCAGCAGGACATGGACACCGAGGGCCAGGAGGTCGACCAGGGCCGGCCCGAGCAGCACCACCGCGAACCAGACCAGTCCGACCCGCCAGATCAGGAACCGGCCGAGCAACGCCCGGATGCCCGCCCACCCGTCGAGTATTCCGGTCATCAGCACCGCGGCCACGACGAACCCGTAGCCGACCAGCAGCGCCAGGATCGGTGGGATGGGGACGCCGGTCCAGCCGTGCGAGGCCGCCGCGGCCCACAGATCGATCGGCCAGGTCAGCGCGAACATCACGACGAAGCCGGCCAAAACCGGATAGCGCCTCAGCACGTTCGACACCCGAACCACCCATCCGTACGCCGCGTTCCCCCGGTGACCCGTCTACGGTGGCGCGCCAGATCCCACGGCGGCAGCGGCCTGCCCCGCTACTTCTCTCAGGGTTAACCCGCTCCCGCGGATCAATCTCGAGACGCACTCGGTGTTGCGAACGGCACTTTCGCACGCTAGGTGCGAGCGAAAGTGCCGTTCGCGCCGCTCCTGCCCGTGCCCTACAAGATCGACGGGACAGCCTTCGCGCCGCTGACGTGACGCAGGCTTAACCGAGCGGAACCGCGCCTGACACCAAACGGTCGACAATCGACTAAATGAGCATCCTGCTCCCCGCCGGCTCGTCACTGGGCGTGCATCGGTTGCGCGAGGACTACCGGTCCGGCCTGCTGCGGCCGCGGGAGGTCCTCGACTCGGTGCTGAACCGCATCGACGCCCGTGGCCAGGACGCGGTCTGGATCTCCCGGTTCGGCACGGAGGCCCTGCACAACCGCGCCATCGAACTGGAGCGCCTCGCCGAGCGGGTCGGAGCGGCGCTGCCGCCGCTCTACGGCATCCCGTTCGCGGTCAAGGACAACATCGACGTGGCCGGCCTGCCGACCACCGCGGCCTGCCCGGCCTTCAGCTACTCCCCCGACCGGCACGCGAGCAGCGTCCGGCGGCTGCTCGACGCCGGCGCGATGGTGATCGGCAAGACCAACCTGGACCAGTTCGCGACCGGGCTCACTGGCAGCCGTTCCCCCTACGGCGCCTGCGAGAGCGTGTTCGGCGGCGACCTCATCTCCGGCGGATCCAGCTCGGGCAGCGCGGTGGCGGTCGCGGCCGGCCTGGTCTCCTTCGCCCTGGGCACCGACACCGCCGGATCCGGCCGGGTCCCGGCGGCGCTGAACGGCATCGTCGGGCTCAAGCCGACCCGCGGGTTGGTCGGCGCCGGCGGGGTGCTGCCGGCGTGCCGCTCGCTGGACTGCGTCAGCGTGTTCACCGGCGACCTGGACGACGCGGCCGCCGTGCTCGCGGTGCTGGCCGGTCCGGATCCGGACGACCCGTGGTCGCGCACCAGCCCCGACCACGCGGCGCAACGGCCCGGCCTGCGGCTGATCCTGGCCGACCGCGCGGCGCTCGACTTCGAGGGCGACGACGCGGTCGCCGCCGTGTTCACCGCGGTCACCGAGCGGGCCGCCCGCCGGGCGACCGGTGTCGCGCGCACCCCGCTGGCCCCGCTGCAGGAGGCCGGTGACCTGCTCTACGGCGGACCGTGGGTGGCCGAGCGGCTGGCCGGCCTGCAGGACTTCCTGGGCTCCCACCCCGCTGACGTGCTGCCGGTGACCCGGGCGGTGATCGGCCGCGGGGCCGAGTTCAGCGCGGTCGACGCGTTCCGGGCCCGGCACCGGCTGCAGGAGCTGCGGGCCTGGACCGACCGGCTCTGGGAACGGGGCGACGTGCTGCTGCTGCCGACGGTTCCGACCACGTTCACCCGGGCCGAGGTCGAGGCCGACCCGGTGGCCCGCAATAGCGTGCTCGGCCGGTACACCCAGTTCGCCAACCTGCTCGACGTGGCCGCGGTCGCCGTCCCGGCCGGCACGACACCCGACGGCCGACCGGTCGGGGTCACGCTGCTCGGCCCGGCCTTCTCCGAAGCCCTGCTGTTGCACGCCGCCAGAGAGTTGATCATCAGGGAGGCCGTATGACCATCGCACCTACACGCATCCGGGCCCGGATCGGGCCGGTTGCGGCCAGTCCATACCCGTGGCCGTACGACGGGTCCGTGGACACCACGCAGGTGGCCCTGATCTGCATCGACTGGCAGGTCGACTTCTGCGGGCCGGGCGGCTACGTCGACCGGATGGGCTACGACATCGGCCTCACCCGGGCCGGGCTGCCGGCGACCGCGGCGATGCTCGCGCACGCCAGGGCCACCGACATGCTGGTGATCCACACCCGCGAGGGGCACGCGCCGGACCTGTCCGACCTGCCGGCCAACAAGCGCTGGCGTTCGGCCCGGATCGGCGCCGAGATCGGCTCGCCCGGCCCGACGGGGCGGATCCTGGTCCGTGGCGAGCCCGGCTGGGAGATCGTCCCGGAGGTGGCGCCGGTCCCCGGCGAGGTGCTGCTGGACAAGCCGGGCAAGGGCGCCTTCTACGCCACCAACCTCGATCTCGTGCTCCGCACCCGCGGCATCACGCACATCGTGCTGACCGGCATCACCACCGATGTCTGCGTGCACACCACCATGCGCGAGGCCAACGACCGCGGCTACGAGTGCCTGATCCTGTCCGACTGCACCGGCGCCACCGACCGTGGAAACCACGACGCCGCCCTGCACATGGTGACCATGCAGGGCGGGGTGTTCGGCGCCGTCTCCGACTCGACGTCCGTGATCGACGCAACCACCTGGAGCGACTCGTGAGATCCGTTGCGGCGCAACCCTATCCGTTCGCCTTCGACCCGGCCGGCACCGCACTGGTGATCATCGACATGCAGCGCGACTTCGTCGAGCCGGGGGGTTTCGGCGAGACCCTGGGCAACGACGTGTCGCTGCTGGCCGCGGTGGTCCCGCCGCTGCAGCGGGTGCTGGCCACCGCCCGCGAGGTCGGTCTCACAGTGATCCACACCCGCGAGGGCCACCGACCCGACCTGGCCGACTGCCCGCCGGCCAAGCTGAACCGCGGCGATCCGAGCCTGCGCATCGGGGCACCCGGTCCGAAGGGTCGGATCCTCATCCGCGGCGAGTACGGCCACGACATCATCGACGAGCTGACCCCGCGGCCGGGTGAGCTCGTGATCGACAAGCCGGGCAAGGGGTCCTTCCACGGCACCTCGTTCGGCGCCGAGCTGATCGCGCGCGGCATCACCAGCCTGATCGTCACCGGCGTGACCACCGAGGTGTGCGTGCACACCACGGTCCGCGAGGCCAACGACCGCGGCTACGAGTGCCTGGTGCTGTCCGACTGCGTCGGCTCCTACTTCCCCGAGTTCCAGCGGACCGGCCTGGCCATGATCGCCGCGCAGGGCGGCATCTTCGGCTGGGTCGCGCCCTCGTCCGAGTTCCTCACCGCCCTCACCCTCGAGGAGATTGCGTCATGAGTGAGTCGACAATAGACAGCCCGACCGAGCTGAAGCTGTCCTGGTGGGTCAGCGGCGACACCAACGCCTTCTTCGGGCTGGGCTTCAACACGCTGGTCAACGTGCTGGTGCTGTCCGGGCTGTGCCTGGGCGTGGTGAACATCCCCGGCTCCGACGTGTTCGGGGTGATCCTGCCGGCGCTGGGCGTGCAGCTGCTGATCGGCAACGTCTACTACACGTACCTGGCGCGGCGGCTGGCGCGTAAGGAGAACCGCACCGACGTCTGCGCGATGCCCTACGGCCCGTCCGTGCCGCACATGTTCATCGTGGTCTTCGTGATCATGCTGCCGATCTACCTGGCCACCAAGGACCCGATCGTCGCGTGGACGTCCGGGTTGGCCTGGTCGTTCATCATCGGGGTCATCGTGCTGATCGGGGCGTTCATCGGCCCGTTCATCAGGCGCTACACGCCGCAGGCCGCGATGCTCGGCACCCTGGCCGGCATCTCGATCGCGTTCATCTCGATGCGCCCGGCCGCCCAGATGTGGGAGGCGTTGTGGATCGCGCTGCCGGTAATGGTGATCATCCTGATCGGCTTCTTCACCGACCTGAAGCTGCCGGGCAACATCCCGGTCGGGCTGGCCGCGCTGCTGGTCGGCACGGCGATCGGCTGGATCGGCGGGTACATGTCCACACCGGACGTGGTGGCCGCCGCCCAGAACGTCGCGCTCTCGCTGCCGACGTTCGACTTCGGCCGGCTCGCCGACGGGCTGGCCAACGTGGCGCCGCTGCTGGCCACCGCCATCCCGCTGGGCATCTACAACTTCACCGAGGGCATGGCCAACGTGGAGAGTGCCGCGGCCGCCGGCGACGACTACAACCTGCGCGCGATCCTCGGTGCCGACGGGGCCGGCGCGATCGTCGGCTCGGCCATGGGCTGCCCGTTCCCGCCTGCGGTCTACATCGGACACCCGGGCTGGAAGGCGGCGGGCGGCCGGACCAGCTACTCGCTGGCGTCCGGGGTGTTCATCGCGCTGATGTGCTTCCTCGGGATGTTCTCGCTGCTCGGAGCGCTCTTACCGTTGCCGGCCATCGTGCCGATCCTGCTCTACATCGGACTGCTGATAGGCGCGCAGGCGTTCCAGGAGGTACCCAAGGCGCACGCCGTCGCCGTGGTGTTCGCGATCATCCCGAACATCGCCTCCTGGGCGGGTGGCTTGATGACCAACGCCGTCGGGGCCGCCGGCAGCACCCCGGCCGAGGTCGGCGAGGAGGGTTTCGCCAACGCCGGGCTGGTCTACCACGGCACCATGCTGCTGGGTGGCGGCGCGATCCTGGCCGGCATGGTGTTGGGCGCCATCGTCGCGTTCATCATCGACAAGAAGTTCATCCCGGCCGCGATCTACTGCTTCATCGGCGCGGCGCTGGGCTTCGTCGGGCTGATCCACGCCGAGCAGGTCGGCTGGAACGTCGGCGGCCAGATCGCGCTGGGCTACGCGCTGTCCGGGATCGTGCTGCTGCTGTTCGCGTTCAGCACCCGCGAGAGCCGCGCGGTGGCAACGGCCGACACCGAGCCCGCGAGTGGCCCGGCCGAGCCGTCGACCGCGGACCGCACGGTCGCCGCCCCGGTCGCCGCCGCCCCGGTCGACACCACCCGCCCGGCGACCGCGTGAGCGGCGCCGCCGACGTCGAGACCGTCGTACTGGACCGACCCGAGGTGGTGGCCGAGGTGCTGGCCGCGTTCGGCCGGTACGAGCGGGCGCTGGTCGAGGGCGACCTGGCCGTGCTCGACGAGCTGTTCTGGGCGGATCCGCGCTGCGTGCGGTTCGGGGTGGCGGACCGGCAACGCGGCGGCCCGCAGATCGCGGCCTGGCGTCGGCTGCACCCGAGCGTGCCGCCCGGGCGCCGGCTGCGCGACACGCACGTGCTGGCCGTGGACGAGCACACCGCCGTGGTCAGCACGCTGTTCGGCTACCCGGACGGGCGGGTCGAGGGCCGGCAGAGCCAGACCTGGGTGCGGTTCGGGTCGGGCTGGCGGGTGGTCGCGGCGCACGTCTCGGAAGTCCCGCTCGGATGAGCCGATGCACGCCGGAGCGGGAGGCGATCGCGGTCGCCTCTCGCCCGGGCCCGGCCGACACCGTGCTGCTCGCCGTGGTGGCCGCGCACCGGACCGGGCAGCCGCTGCACCCCGAGCTGGTCGCGCTGGGCGCCCGGTTCGAGCGGCGGACCCGGACCGCGCCGGTGTACCGGCTGATCACCCTGCCCGGGCCCGGGGTGCCGCGCGGGGGGATCGTCCTCGCCCCGGTCGGTGGCTCGTGCGTCGAGGTGGAGCTGCACCGGCTGCCGATCTCCGCGATCGGCTCGCTGGTCAGCCTGCTCCCGGCACCACTGGCCGTCGGTGCGGTCGCGCTGGTCGACGGCTCCGCGCTGGGCATCCTCTGCGCCGGCGCCCCGGCCGGCGCGCTGGACATCACCGTGTACGGCAGCTGGCCCGCCTACCTGGCCAGCCTCCAGGCCCGACCGGTCGCCGCGAGTGGGGTGGCCGGTCTCACCACACATCCATGATCCGGGCCAGCGGCCGTTGGGACATCCAGCGCTGCTCGAGCGGTCGCTGGACGTCGTTGCGGATCAGGGTGGGGTAGGAGGTGAGGTCGGTGAACTGCAGGCGGCCGGACTGGAAGCCGATCATCGCGCTGGCCCGGGTGCCCGATTCGAGCTGCTCGGAGAGGTACTCGATGCTGCGCGCGGTGAGCCGGGTGGCTTGGATCCGGTCGAAAGGGGACGGGTCGCCGCCCTCCTGGATGTGCCCGAGGATCGCCTCCCGCGAGTCCCAGAGCCCGCCGCCCTCCTTCTCGAACAACGACCGGATGAACCCGGTGCTGTAGACCGGGTCGGCACGCTCGCTGCGGACCACCAGCCCGAGTCGCTTGCCGGCGCGGAAACCGTCGGCCAGGGCGCGCACGTCGGCGGTCAGGTCGTCCAGCGTGATCCCCTCCTCGGGCAGGTAGACCCGCTCGGCCCCGCTGGCCAGCCCGCTCATCAGGGCCAGGTAGCCGCAGTCGTGGCCCATCACCTCCACCACGAAGCACCGCCGCGACGCCACCGCCGACTGCTTGATCTTGTCTATGTCGGACACGATGCTGTTCAACGCGGTATCGCTGCCGATGGTCAACTCGGTGGCCGGCAGGTCGTTGTTGATCGTCATCGGCAGGCAGACGATGGGGATGTCCAGCGACGGATAGCTGCGCCGGTGCGCGTGCAGCATGTGCGCCGCGGCGTAGCCGGCCCAGCCGCCGGCCATCAGCAGGCCGTCGATCCGCTGCGCGGCGAGCACGTCGGCGATCGCGGCCACGTCGGCCTGGCCGGGCATGAACCGGTTGGTGCCCAGTTCGGCGCCGCCGGAGGACACCCAGCCGCTCACGTCCATCCAGCCGACCTCGCGGACGTCGCCGTCACGCAGCCCGCGGAAGCCGTTGCGCACGGCCAGTATCGAGTAGCCGCGGTCGAGGGTGAGCCGGATGGCGGCGCGCACGGCGGTGTTCATGCCCGGCGCCGGCCCGCCGCCGTGCATGACGGCCAGCCGGAAGCGGGTGCGACCGGCCTTGGTCGGGCGCGGCGCCGCCTGCTGCATCGTGGTGAGGATGCCGAAGGATTCCCGGAAGCTGCCGCCGCGCAGCAGCATGGCGCCGTCGAGATCCAGCGCCTCGATGCGCTCGGCGACCGCCTGGGTCTTCGCGACGCAGTCCATCAGCGGTGAGCTGACCAGCTGGTTGCCCCGGATGCCGACGAGCTGCGGGACGGCGTCCGGCGCATCGGTGAGCAGCCGCTCGACCGCGGCGTTGCCGAGCAACGTGCTCAGGTAGCGGTCGAACGCGCTCGGTGAACCGCCGCGCTGCACGTGGCCGAGGATCGTCACCCGGGCGTCGCCGCCCAGCTCGTCCTGCAGGGTCTGGCGCACCTGGTCGACGGTGATCTGCTTGCCCTCGTGGTCACGGGCGCCCTCGGCGATGACCACGAGGTTGCGCCGCCGCCCGTTCTCCCGGCCGGCGCGCAGCACCGAGCACATCAGCTGGGCCCAGTCCTCGGTGGCGGGCGGGCGCTCGGGGATCAGCACCCAGTTGGCCCCGGTCGCCAGCGACGACATCAGCGCGAGGTAGCCGCAGTGCCGGCCCATGACCTCGACCACGAAGGTGCGCTGGTGGCTCGACGCGGTGCTGTCCAGTGCGTCCAGCGCTTCCACGATGCGGTGCAGCGCGGTGTCGGCACCGATGGTCATGTCGGTGCCGAACATGTCGTTGTCGATCGACCCGACCATCCCGACCAGGCGCAGGTGCTGGTGCGCCGCGGCGGCGTCCGGGTGCAGCTCGCCGGCCTCGACCAGCTCCGCCAGCAGCTCCGGCCACTCCTCGCGGAAGAGGTTGGCACCGGTCAGGCTGCCGTCGCCGCCGATCACGACGAGCGCGTCGATGCCGCGGTCGACCAGGTTGCGGGCCGCGCGCCGGCGCCCGTCGCGGGTACGGAAGGGCGCACACCGGGCGGTTCCGATCATCGTGCCGCCGCGCTGCAGGATGCCGCCGACGTCCGACGACTCGAACCGGCGGATCAGCTCGCCACCCTCGACGAGCCCCTGATAGCCCTCGTACACCGCGTAGATGTCGACGCCGTGATGCAGCGCCGAGCGGACGACGGCCCGCACCGCCGGGTTCATCCCACCGGCATCCCCACCGCTGGTCAGCACCGCGATGCTGGACGGAGCCGCCGGTCCCTGGTCCATCCGCGCACCCCTCGTCGAGCCGCCGTCGCCGGCTCCGAACCTAGCTCGCGGCCGATCCGCACGCCATGCTCCGTTCCCGACCCGCATCTCCGAGCCACACGGCGCTACGGCGCACGGATCACTCGGGCGCACTCATCGGAACGAGCGGCACTTTCGCACGCTAGGTGCGAGCGAAAGTGCCGTTCGCACCGATCCCGCCGCGCGCCACAAGATCCACAGAGGGACGTCGGTCGCCGGCACAGCCTTGCCGTCGCCGCCGCGGTCGAGCGCGGAGCGGCGCTACACGTCACAGACCTCGGGGCCTCTGTGCGGTACGGCTGAGGTCTGTGCGGTCGGCGCACCCGTACGCGGCGCGGCTCAGCGCGGCGCTGCCGGCCAACCTCAGGCCAGGCTGAACCGCTCGGCGTGCAGCTGGGCGCGGGGGACGTTCAGGGCGCGCATGCTGCGCAGCACGGCCTCGGTCATGGCGGGTGGGCCGCAGATGTAGACGTCGCGCGAGGTGATGTCGGGGATCAGGGCGAGCAGGCGCTGCGGGTCGAACGGGGTGTTCGGCGGTGAGCCGGCCCCGGTCCGTCCGATCAGGACGTGCACCTGCGCGCCGCGCTTGCGGGCCAGCGCGTGCAGCTCGGGCAGCAGCACGGCGTCGGCCATGGCGTGCACCCGGTAGAGCACCGCGGCGGGGCCGGTCGTCTCCTCGAGCAGGGCCCGGATCGGGGTGATCCCGACGCCGCCGGCGATGAGCAGCACGGAGTCCGTGATCTGGTGCAACGTGGTGAAGGCGCCGTAGGGGCCCTCGGCGAACACCCGGTTCCCGACCTGCAGGCCGCGCAGCCCCGCGCTGGTCGCCCCGACCGCCTTGGCCGTGAGCCGCAGCGACTCACCATCGGGGGCCGCCGACAGCGAGAACGGGTTCGCCTGCCACCAGTGGTTGTGACCGGGGAAGCGCCAGATGAAGAACTGGCCGGCCCGCGCCGGCAGCCGATCCAGATGCCGCCCGGTGACGTGCACCGACACCACGTTGTCCGCCTCCGGCACCACCGCGGCCACCCGGAACTGGTGAAAGGCGTTGCGCCGCAACGGCATCACCACCCGGCCGAACAGCAGCGCGAGCAGCACCAGCGACCACAGCGTCCACCAGTAGGCGGTCGCCCACGCCGACGAGGTGAACGTCGTCCCCTCGAGCAGCTGGTGCACGAGGGCGATCAGGATGGCCACGTACAGGGCCATGTGCACGGCGTGCCAGGTCTCGTAGCTCATCCGCCTGCGCGCGTAGCGCACCGACGACACCGCCACCGCGATGATGATGGCGGCCGCGCACATGCCGAGCAGCGACGCGACCACGCCGGCCAGCGCGAGGAACGTGCGCAGCACCGGCGCCTGGTCGAGCCGCGCGTAGCCGAGCACCACCAGCGTCGCGTGCGTGACCACCGTCCACAGCAGCGTGAAGCCGACCCAGCGGTGCCATGACGTGAGCCGATCCATGCCGAGGCGGCGATCCAGCCAGGGCAGCCGCGCCACCAGGATCAGCTGCAACATCATGATCAGCGCGGCGTGCAGGCCGAAGAACTTGGCCACGGTGAGCACCGAGTTCTTCCCGGTTCCCGAGGTGATGAACAGGAACTCGACGACCGCCAGGTTCAGCAGCACGCCGCCCACCAGAACCAGTTGCGCCAGCAGCGCGGGCGATATGCGGGTGCCGGCGACCGGCGCACTCGTGGCCATCTCGGGAACTTAGTGGCTCCCGCCGACCCGATGTCGGGGAACTCCCGTTGGGCGCGGTCGTCCGATACGCCTCGGCCCCACCGAGGGCCGGCAGCCGACGCGCCCTCGATCGGGGAGGATGCGAGGGTGATCGCTCATCGCTCCCCGCCGCTGACCGGGGCAGCGGCGGGATCGGGCGCCCGCTCGAGCGCGGGACACCACCCGCGTGGGTAGCGCGCGGACGGGCACCGGCCCCGCACTGTCGCGCCGCACGGTACTGGGCGCCGGGCTCGCCGCGGGCGCGCTGCTCACCGCCGGCCCGCTGCTGGTCGCGACCGGCGCCGTGGCCGGCGGTGGCCGCGGCTACCCGTTCACCCTCGGCGTCGCCTCCGGCGAGCCGGTCGCGGACGGCTTCGTGCTCTGGACCCGACTCGCGGTCGATCCGTCCGCCGCGGACGGGCTGGGCGGGCTGGGCAACCGGCGCAGCGAGGTCGAGTGGGAGCTGGCCGCCGACGAGGACTTCCGCCGGGTCGAGCGCCGCGGGACGGTCGCGACCGGGCCCGAGGTCGGGCACAGCGTGCACGTGGAGCTGACCGGGCTGCCGCCGGGACGCGAGTTCTTCTACCGCTTCCGCGCCGACGGCGAGCTGTCCCCCGGCGGGCGGACCCGCACGGCGCCACCCGCCGCGGAGCTGTCGCCGTTGACGATCTGCTTCACCTCCTGCGCGCAGTACGAGCACGGGTACTTCAGCGCCTACGCCCGGCTCGCGCAGGAGCGGCCGGACCTGGTGCTGCATCTCGGGGACTACATCTACGAGGAGGCCGCCGGGGCCTACGCGCTGGACCAGGGGTTGGTGCGCCGGCACCCCGACACCGAGGCGGTCTCGCTCGCGGACTACCGGCAGCGGCACGCCATCTACCACGCCGACGCCGATCTGCAGGCCGCGCACGCCGCCGCGCCCTGGCTGGTCGTTTTCGACGACCACGAGGTCGAGGACGACTGGGCCGGCTACCACCGCGACCAGCCGGAGAACCCGCCCGGTCCGCTGCTGCCGCGGCGGGCGGCCGGGTTGCAGGCGTACTGGGAGAACATGCCGTTGCGCCACGCACAGCGCCCGCGCGGCCCGGACATGCAGCTCTACCGTCGCCTCGACTGGGGCCGGACCGCGACATTCCACATGCTCGACACCCGCCAGTACCGCGACCCGCAACCCTGCGGCGACGCCCCGGACTGCGCGCAGCGCACCGACCCGGCCCGCACCATCACCGGCTCGACCCAGGAGCGCTGGCTCGCCGACGGCTTCCGCCGTTCCTCCGCCCGCTGGGACATCCTGGGCCAGCAGGTGTTCTTCGCCCAGGTCGACTTCACTCCGGGCGCCGGGCGCGGCTTCCACCACGACACCTGGGACGGGTACCCGGCGTCGCGGGACCGGGTGGTCGACTCCTGGCTCGACGCGCGGGTGCGCAACCCGGTGGTGCTCACCGGCGACGTGCACTCGCACTGGGCCGCCGACATCCGACGTCGCTGGGACGATCCCGAGGCGCCGGTGGTGGGCACCGAGCTGGTCACCTCGTCGATATCCGCGGGTGGCGACGGCTCGGACAGCGACCCGAACACCGCCGCGCTGCTGGCCGCGAACCCCCAGCTGCGGTTCTTCAACAACCGGCGCGGCTACGTCCGGGCCCGCATCACCGCGACCGAACTGACCGCGGACTTCCGGGCGCTGGACCACGTGCAGCGCCCGGGCGCCGCCGCCGAGACCCGCGCGACCTTCGTGGTCGAGGACCGCAGGCCGGGCCTGTACACCGCCTGACCCCGACAGGCTGGTCGAGCGCGGCCCGGCCCATCCCCCCATCTGGGCCGAGCCGCCTCGTGCACCGTCCGATCCGGGCGGCTCGACCATTGCCACACGCCCGCCGCCGGATTCGCCATTCGGTGTCCGTTCTGCACCCGTTCTTGATCGTCTTCACTGCGCTGAGCTGCGAAGATGGTCCGCAGGTCGCACGAATGGGTAACGTGGTCGAGCGCGTGCGTCGCCGCCCCGAGGAGGCCCACAGTTGCTGATCAATCGGCAGGACTGGCCGCCGACGGGTCCGCATCGGGCGCTGCTGGACTTCTTCGACCAGATCCACCGCGAGCACGGGTGCAAGAGTTTCGACCGGCTGAGCACCGACATGGGCAGGGTCAGCCGCGCCCCCGGACTGGCCGCGTCCCGGATCCACGCCATCCTGCGCGGCCGGTCGCTGCCGACCAGCGCGGAGCAGACGCGCCTGATCGTTCTCGCCATGATCGGGAACGACGAGCCGCCCGCCGCGGCGGAAGCGGGTAAGGCCGCCCGGC
The DNA here is from genome assembly GCA_963730945.1 of uncultured Actinomycetota bacterium. Lineage (GTDB taxonomy): Bacteria > Actinomycetota > Actinomycetes > Mycobacteriales > Pseudonocardiaceae > Pseudonocardia. Next base: position 124,803 of record CAVSTV010000014.1, on the reverse strand, counting down.
TGTTCGTCGAGGCCGAGCAGGCGCACCGCGACGCCCAGCTCGTCAGCGCGGCGGCCGACCCACCCGAGCCGACCGACGTCGGGGACCCGGCCGCGACGGACGCCGAGGTCGACGCGGAGTCGGTGGCCGCCGATCCCGGCGGCGGCCGGCCACCGCCGCAGGCCGAACCGCAGCAGGGGCGCCCGCGCACCCGCGCGCTGGCGCTGGCCGGCGCGGCCGCGCTGCTGCTCGCCGTGGTCGTCGGGGTCCTGCTGCTGTGGTCCACCGCCACCGGCACCGACGTCGGGGTGGCCGCCGAAGGCATCAGCTGCTCGCCACGGCCCGACGCCGCCGTCCGCATCAGCGCGATCTCGGCCGACGACGGTCGCGCCGGGATCGCGACGTACAACACGATCACCGTCGAGGTGTCCCGGGAGAACCGCACCGGCCACACGTACTGGCTGCTGGCGCACGTGTTCGAGGTCGGCGAGACCGGGCCCTACATCGCCAAGGACCAGGTGTTCGACGACATCGGCACCCGCACCTACGCCCTGCAGCTCGACTCGCAGGTGAACTCGGTGCGCGAGATCTTCATCGTCGAGGCCGATCCCGTGGGCACGGCCATGCTGCGCTGGAACAACTCGCTACCCATGGACGGATCGGCGGACCGGGACATGGTCCGGGTGAACCGGCCGCCGGCGCCCGTCGTCTCCGCGACATGCCGCGTGACCAAGACGCGAGACCACGCCTGAGCCGCCGTGCGGCCACCCGGCTGCGGCCATTTGTACTACCGAGAGTGACCTCGTGAGCACATCCGCCGCGCATACAGGTGTTATCTGCATCACATTACTAGCCCGTTTGCAAGTGTTGCGCACTGACGACTCAGTGACGTACGACACATGATCTTCACCCGAAAAGTCCATCCGACTCGCCTCCTTCACTCGGACGACTGAGTCCGAATGGGAAGGTAGGCGAAGAGTGTCCGCTATCGGAACCCCGAACCGTCGTCCGTTCGCCCACCGAACCCGCTCCTATGAAGACCGCACGAGGGTCACGCACCGACACCGAGGCCGCCAGTCATGAGTGGTTGCACGACATCGATCAGCCGGCCGCTCGAGTGGGCTGACGCCGCACGGTCGAACACCTGGGCTCCAGTAGTGCGGCCGCGGGTGGTCCGAGCTCGCCCACGCAAGCGCCGAACCGAGTCGTGTTGCGCGTGGCCGTGTATCGGCGGTCCGATTCATGCCCCACCTGCACTCGATGAAACCCCCGATCACACCCACGCAGACAAGGAGGAGTTGTGCCCGTAATATCCACTCCCCATGCGTACAACGAGGACGATCTGTACGTCGACCTCCGATCGATTTTTCGGCATCCGCTCTTCCTGAAATGTGAAGGCTTCAATTTCGCGGGCTCGATCAAATTGAAAGCGGCGGCCGAGATGGTGGAGACCGCTGAGCAGAACGGGATCCTGACCAGCGGATCGGTGCTGGTCGAATCCTCCTCCGGCAATCTGGGCGTGGCGATGAGCATGATCGCGGCGAGCAAGGGATATCGCTTCCTCTGCGTGACCGACTCCCGCTGCAACCTGTCGACCAGGCAGCTGATGGAGGCGCTGGGCAGCCAGGTGCACATCATCACCGAGCCGGATGCGCAGGACGGCCTGCTCGGAGCCCGGCTGAAGTACGTGCGCGCCCTCTGCAGCTCCGACACCCGCTACGTGTGGCTCAACCAGCACATCGACCCCAGCAACTGGCGGGCTCACCACCGTACCACCGCGCCGGCGATCGCCCACCGGTTCCCGCAGCTGGATGTGCTGTTCATCGGCGCCGGCACCACCGGGACGCTGATGGGCTGCGGCCGGTACTTCCGGGGCTGGCACCGGCCGGTGCGGATCGTCGCGGTGGACAGCGTCGGCTCGGTCACCTTCGGTGGCGTGGCCGGCCGCCGGATGATTCCCGGCCTGGGGGCGACCGTCCGGCCACCCCTGCTCGATGAGTCCTACGTGGACGAAGTCGTGCACGTCGAGGAGCCCGAAGCGGTCCGTGCCTGCCACCGGTTGGCCAGTCGCGGCTTCCTGTTCGGCGGTTCCACCGGCACGGTGGTCGCCGGGGCGATGCGCTGGCTGGATCGGCACGACGAATTCACCGCCGTGGCGATCGCCCCGGATCTCGGTGAGCGCTACCTCGACACCATTTATCAGATCAATTGGCTGCAAGACATCTACGGCGAGGACGTGCTGAGTTCCGCCGAGCTCACCGCCGACTTCCAGGCGAGCTGAGCCGCGGCATCGAAAGCATTCACTTCTTGCTGGCAAGGAAAGGCCAACCCAGTGCCTGAATCCGCTGAGACATTGACCGTCGATCGGACGGCGACACCGGCCATCGAGAAGGTCCGCGCTGGCGGTCCGGCAGGCGTCGAGGGCATGTTCGCCGAGGTACTCGCCGATGTCGCGCAACTGGAGCGGGTGGCGGTCGACAGCCACTTCTTCGACGACCTGGGCGCCGACTCGATGGTCATGGCCCGTTTCTGCGCACGCGTCCGCAAGCGGCCCGACCTGCCCGCGGTGTCGATGAAGGACATCTACCAGCACCCGACGATCAGGAGCCTGGCGACGGCGCTGATGGACGTCGAACCCACCGACGTCGAGCGGGCCCTTGTCGAGGTGCTGGTCGATGTCGCGCACCTGGAGCAGGTCCCGGTGCACAGCCACTTCTTCGACGACCTGGGCGCCGACTCGATGGTCATGGCCCGCTTCGCGGCACGCATCCGCAAACGGCCGGACCTGCCCGCGGTGTCGATGAAGGACATCTACCAGCACCCGACGATCAGAAGCCTCGCGGCGGCCGTCGCGAAGACCGCGCCCAGCCCCGTCGAGGCACCGGCGACGGACCCGCGGCCGAGATGCCCGAGCCGGCCGGCACCGCCCAGTACGTGCTGTGCGGAACGCTGCAGTTCCTGATCTTCCTCGGGTACGCCTACCTGATCGCGAGCATCGTCACCTTCGGCGTCGAGTGGGTCTCCGTCGGCACCGGGGTGCTCGAGATCTACCTGCGCTCGGTACTGGTAGGCGCGGTCGCGTTCGGCACCATGTGCGCGCTGCCGATCCTGGCGAAATGGGTGCTCATCGGTCGCTGGAAGCCGCAGCGGATCCGCGTCTGGAGCCGGGCTTACCTGAGGTTCTGGCTGGTCAAGACCTTGATCAGGTCAAACCCGCTGGTCCTGTTCGCCGGTTCGCCGCTGTACGTGCTCTACCTGCGCGCGCTCGGCGCGAAGATCGGACGCAACGTCGCGATCTTCGCCAAGAGCCCTCCGGTGTGCGCCGACCTGCTCACCATCGGCGACGGCACCGTCATCCGTCAGGATGCGTTCTTCAGCTGCTACCGCGCGCACGCCGGTGTGATCGAGATCGGTGCGGTCACCCTGGGCCGCGACGTGTTCGTCGCCGAGGCGACCGTGATCGACATCAATACCTCGATGGGCGATGGCGCGCAGCTGGGACGGTCGTCCTCGCTGCACGCCGGGCAGGCCGTACCGGAGGGTCAACGCTGGCACGGCTCCCCGGCGCTGCGGACGGAGGTGGACTACCGGACGGTCGGCCCCGCCCCGTGCGGCGTGCTCAGGAAGCTCACTTTCAGCGGCTCGCAGCTGGCCAACCTGCTGTTGATCTGGCTGCCGTTCGCCGTGGGTGGGATGGCGCTGCTGCTCGCCGAGGTGCCGCAGCTCGCCGAGCTGCTGCGCCCGAGCCCGCTCGCGCTGACCAGTTGGTCGTTCTACCGCGACGCCTTCGTCGCCTCGACGGTGCTCTTCTTCAGCTCGGTGCTCATCGGCCTGCTCGTGGTGATGACCGTTCCGCGGCTGCTCTACCTCACCCTGACCCCCGACAAGATCTATCCGCTGTACGGGTTCCACTACGGAGTCCTGCGGACGATCCTGCGGATGACCAACATCAAGACCTATACCCGCATCTTCGGGGACAGCTCCTACATCGTCGGCTACCTGCGCCGGCTCGGCTACGACCTGAACCGGGTGACGCAGACCGGGTCGAACTTCGGCACCTTTGTGCGCCAGGAGGTTCCCTACCTGAGCTCCATCGGCAGCGGAACGATGGTCGCCGACGGCCTGTCGATCATCAATTCGGACGTCTCCAACACGTCGTTCCGGCTGTCCCGGGTGTCGATCGGGCCACGCAACTTCCTCGGCAACCGGATCGCCTATCCCCCGCAGGGTCGGACCGGCGACAACTGCCTGCTCGCGACGAAGGTCATGATCCCTGTCGACGGGAAGATCCGGGAGAACGTCGGGCTGCTGGGCTCACCGCCGTTCGAGATCCCGCGGTCGGTCGAGCGCGACAGCCGCTTCGACAGCCGGAAGGCCGCCGGGGAGCTGCGCCGCCACCTGGCCGCCAAGAACAAGCACAACCTGGTGACGATGGGCCTGTTCCTGCTGGTGCGATGGATCTACGTGTTCGGGCTGCTGCTGCTCACGGGCGTCGCTCTGGAGCTCTACGACGTGCTCGGCGAGCTCGCGATCGCGCTGGAGCTAGCGCTGACCCCGCTGTTCACCGCGGCCTACTTCGTGCTGGTCGAGCGGATCATCACCGCGGTGCACCGGCTGCGGCCGAGGTACTGCTCGATCTACGACCTCAACTTCTGGCGGCACGAGCGGTACTGGAAGGTGCCGTCGGAGGACTTCGTGCAGGCCTTCAACGGCACCCCGTTCAAGAACGTGATCTGGCGGCTGCTGGGGGTGCGGCTGGGCCGGCGGGTCTTCGACGACGGCTGCTCCCTGACCGAGCGGACCCTGGTCAGCATCGGGGACGACTGCACGCTCAACGCCGGCAGCGCCATCCAGTGCCACTCGCAGGAGGACGGCACGTTCAAGTCCGAGATGTCCGCTCTCGGTGCCGGCTGCACGCTCGGCGTCGGCGCCTTCGTGCACTACGGGGTCACCGTCGGCGATGGCGCGGTGCTGGCCCCCGACTCGTTCCTGATGAAGGGCGAGGAGATCCCGCGGCTCACCCGCTGGGGCGGGAACCCGGCGCGGCCCCTTCCGGCCGACGCGGGCCACCGGCCGGTACCGACGACCGTGCCGCCCGGCCCGACGCCCGACGTCCGGCTCGTGTCGACCTCGTCCGGGCCGAAGCGGACGCTCACGCTCTGGCGCCCGTCGATCGTCACGATGACGGTGCTGGTCACCCTCGCGCTCGTGGTCTGGGCCCCGCAGATGCTGCCGGAGATCTGGGCCGGGCTGCTCGACCGGCTCGCGGCGGCGACCGCGGCCGCCGGTGTCGGGGACTACCCGCTCGCCCTGACCGAGGCGGGGCAGGCGGTGCTGCTGCTGGCGCCGGTGCTGGTCCTGGCGCTGCTGGCGATCATGTTCGGTCGCCGGATCGGGCGGCCGCCCCGCCAGGAGTTGATCACGGATCGACCGGTGGTCGAGCCGGTCATCGTCCGGGGGGTCGGCGCCGGATCCGCCGCGCCCACTCGCCGGGCACCCGCGCTCGACGTGGCGGCCGCGACGCCCACCGCCGTCGAATCGCAACGGGTCGCGCTACCCGCGCCCAGGCCCGGCCCCACTCCCAGGCCCACGCCCAGCCCCACAGCCACGCCTACGCCCAGCCCCACCGCCGCGCCGAGCCCCACTCCCAGGCCAAGCCCCACTCCTAGGCCGAGCCCCACTCCTAGGCCGAGCCCCACTCCTAGGCTGCGCCCGGCTCCCGCGCCCAGCCTCACTTCCGCGCCCAGCACCACTCGCGCGCCGATCCCTACTCCCAGGCCGAGCCCCACTCCCGTGCCCAACCTCATTTACGCGCTCGGCGCCACTCCCGGGCCCAGCACCACCGCGGCGCCCACACCCACGCCCACGCTCAGCCCCACACCCGCACCCACGCTCAGCCCCACACCCACACCCGCACCCACGCCCAGCTCCGCAGCCGCGCCCAACCCCACCCCCAGGCTGAGCCCCACTCCCGCGCCCAGCCCCACAGCCGCGCCCAGCCCCACTCCCAGGCCGAGCCCCACTCCCAGGTCGAACTCCACACCCACGTCCAGCCTCAGTTCCACGCCCAGCCCCACCGCCGCGCCCAGCCTCACTCCGAGGCCCAGCCCGGCCCCGAGGCCCAGTCCAATCCCCAGGCCCAGCCCGACCGCCGGGCCCATTCCCAGGCCCAGCCCGACCCCCAAGCCCATTCCCAGGCCCAGCCCGACCCCCAAGCCCAGCCCCATTCCCAGTCCCAGGCCCGCCGCCGCCGCGCCGAGTTCCGCTGAACGCCTGCTCGAATGCGTGGCCGCATCGGCCCCGCTCACCGCCACGCCGGCCGTGGTCACGCCACCGGAGCCGGCCCGCACGCCGGCACCGACCGGCCCGGGCCTGCTCAGCTTCGTCGCCGTGGCGGTCTCGCTCGTCGTGCTCGGCCTACTCGCCATGGCCGGTCTGGACCAGCGCGTCGCCACCGCGGGCGAGGCCCAGCTCGCGGCGGGTGCCGCCGTGCATCCCGGTGCCGCGCTCAGCCCCGCTGTCCTGGCCGGACACGATCGCGGCGCCGCAGATCGCCGCGCTCGACATCCTGCTGTGCCGTGCCCGGGCTGGAGAGCCGTCGTCGACGGTGCCCGGGCGACGCTGCTGGCCGATCGGGATGGTCGGCTGCCTGCTGCTGTGGACGGTCGCCCGGCGGATCGGGCTGTCCGGTCCGGCGGCCGCGTTGGCGGTCGCCCTCTGCGGGCTCCCCGCGCTGACGTTCGGGCCTGCTCGGATCGTCGACGCCGGGGCGCTGGCGGCGCTCTGGCTGACCGTCGCCGCGGCGCTCGCCGGCCGGAGCCGCCAAGCCACGCTGATGGCCGTCGCCGCGACGGTGATCGCCGCGCTCACCGTCCCGCTGGCCGCCGTCGGCCCGCTCGTCCTGGTCGGGCACGGCCTGTCACCGGGGCCTTCACGGTGGGCCTGCGGCGCGCGGCCGCCCGGTTCCTCGGCCTCGTTCTGATCGCCGCCGCGGTGGTCGTCGCCGGTGCAGGCGACCGGCTGGTGGCCGACCGCGGCCGCGGCGTGGGTCGGGTCGGGCCTCGGGGCGGTGCCCACGGCGTTGCTGGCCGCGGTCCTCGCGACGGGAGCCGTGGCGGCCGCGTCTGGCCTGGCGCTACACGCCCTACCTGCGACCGGTGGTGACCGCCGCGGTCGCCCTGCTGGCCTGCGCCGCGGTGCCCGGACGGCACGTGGCGACGGCGCTGCTGCTGGTGCTGCCGGTGCTGGCCGTGCTGGCCGCCGCGGTGTTCGACGAACTGCCGGCCCGCGCGCGCCCGGCGCGGCCCGCGCTGCTGGCGGCGGTGCTGGTCGCGGGCGCCGTCGGCGCCGGACCGATGGTCGCGGCCGCGTCCGCCCCGAACCCCGACCGGTCCGGGCTCACCGCCTGGGTCGAGGCCCAGCTCGATCCCGGCACCGCGCTGCAGGTGGACCCGCTCACCGGCGCGCAGCTGCTCCGTGACGGGATCCCGGCGCGCGCGCCTGATCCCGCAGGGAGCACCGGTCCGCGCCGGGCACGCTGTCGGTGCTCGCCGCGCGTCCGGGCGCGGAACCGGCCGCGCCGGCCACCGGAGCACGGGTCCTGCTGGCGGTTCCGCACGGTCCCGGCGGTGCACCGACGTCGGTGCTGGAGCCCGATCCGGGTGCCGACCTGGTGGCCGAACGGCTCGCGCTGCAGTCGCGACTGGCCGGCAACCCGGCACTGGTGCTGACCCCGGCGGCCGCTCAGGCGCTGCGCGACGGAGCCGTGGACCAGCGGCTGGCGACGGCGCTGTCCGCGCTGACGACAGCACACCGGCTGACGATCGCCGATTTCGTCGCGGTACCGGGCGAACCCGCGGATGCCCCACGTCGGATCGCCCTGATCACCGACGTCGACGGGGCGTCGGCAGCGGTACCCGGGGTCACCGATGTGGTGCAGCGGTGGCTGACCAGCCAGCTCCCAGCTACCGACCGGCCGCGGCCGCTGTCGAAGGGGGCGTCCTCGTCGTCCGCTACCACGCGCCGTCCCCGCTGGGAGTGGGCCCACCCCGTTCCTGACCGGCAGATCGCAACTTGGAGGTTGTCATGATCTTTTCACGGTGTCGCGCCGTTCCGGCGATGACCGTGCGCCTGGTCGCCGCCCTGCTCATCGCGGCCGTTGCGGGGTTTGCCCTGCCGGGTGCCGCGCGGGCCGCGGCACCCGAGCAGAGCTCGTTCGTGCGGCTGGCCCACATCTCACCGAACACGCCCAGCGTCGACATCTACCTCGCGTCGGTCGGCGATCCGAACGTGTGGTTCACCGTCCCCGGAGTCGGCTACGGGAGCGTGACCGACTACCGGGCGCTGCCCGCCGACGCCTACACGATCAGCATGCGCGCGGCCGGTGCGCCGGCGGGCAGCCCGCCCGTGATCACCACGACGCTCACCACCGAGACCCGGCGCCGCCTACACGATCGCCGGCACCGGCCTCTACGACGATCTCGGCCTCGCCGTGCTGGAGGACGAGCTCGGCATGCCACCGGCCGGCAACGCCCGGATCCGGGTGATCAACGGAGCGGCCACCGCGCCCACGGTCGACCTGTCGGTGGCCGGCGGACCGGTGATCGCGAACGGCGTCGCCTTCGCCGGGACCTCCGGCTACCGCACCGTCCCCACCGGCAACTGGACGGTCGAGGTCACGACCCCGGGCGGGGCGCCGCCGGCGAGCCTGCCGGTCGACATCGCGTCCAACGGCGTGTACTCGGTGCTGCTGCTGGACAAGGGCGGCCGGCTCGACACGCAGCTGCTGCTGGACAGCGCGGGCACCGCCGCCGTCCCGGCCGGCGGCATCGACACCGGTTTCGGCGGCACCGCAGGGGAACCGGCCGGCCGGCTGCTCCCCGTCGGCGCCCTGCTCGGACTCGGCCTGCTCGGCCTGCTCGGCCTTCGACGGCACCGGGGCGCGCCCACACCATGAGCAGCTGGCTGCGGAGGATCCCGCTGGCGTTGCTGGTCGGCGGGATGCTGATCAGCGACGCGACGGCGGGCACCTCCCCGACCCCGGTGGCGGCCGGGCCGCCCGCCCGGGGCCGACGGCCGCGGTCGCCGCGGCACCGATCCCGCCGCCGGGCCTGGCCACCCCGCTCGACGCGACCGCGGATCGTCCGCCGGCACCGATCGCCATCCGGATCCCGGCGATCGGCGTCGACGACCAGCTGGTGGCGCTGGCCACCGACGCCGCCGGCGTGCTGGTGCCACCGGACGTCCGCCGCCGATCCGGGATGGTTCACCGAGCGGCGCCGTGCCCGGCGAGGTCGGACCGGCCATCATCGCCGGGCACGTCGACTCCCGATCCGGACCGGGCGTGTTCTACCGGCTCCGCGAGCTGCGGCCGGGCGACGAGATCGAGGTCGAGCGGCCCGACGGCATCGCGGTCTTCCAGGTCCGCTCCACCGAGACCATCGGCAAGGCCGAGTTCCCGACCGCAGACCGTCTACGGGCCGGTCCCGGTTCCGGAGCTGCGCCTGATCACCTGCGGCGGCGACTTCGCGCGCTCCACCGGCCACTACGTCGACAACGTGATCGTGCGCGCCGGGCTCGTCCGGCTCCGGACGACATCGCCGTGACCAGCACGCTTCGAGCCACACGACCGACCCCACCGACGAAGGAGGAGCACATGGTCACCACGACGGAGGCCCCGACCCGGACCGGACCGCGAGTTCTGGCGGGGCGTGCTCACCGCCGGCGGGTCCACCGCCATCCCCCGGTGGACCCGCAACCCGGCGCCGGGCATCGGCCACGCACGAGGCGACGATCCCCGAGCAGCTGCTGTCCGCGGTGCGCCGGCTCGCGGACGAGCTGGCGGTGCCGCTCAGCTCGGTGCTGCTGGCCGCGCACGCGGCGGTGCTGAGCGACGCTGTCCGGGGAGCGCGCGGTCGCGACCGGATACGTCGGCCGAGCCGGGCGCGCCGCCGTTGCCCTGCCGGCTGCTCGACCGAGCAGACGTCCTGGTGGACGTTGCTGCTGGACGCCGCGCGGGTCGAGTCGGACGCTGCTGGCCCACCAGGACTTCCCGATCGATGATCTCCGCCGGGAGCTGGGGCTGAGCGGGCCGCTGTTCGAGACGGTGTTCGATCCGAGCGGTGCCGGCGGCGAGCCCGCGCCGCGACACCGTGCTGTGGGTCGGGGTCGCCCAGCGCGACGGCCGTGCCGGTGCTGCGGATGCGGTACCGGACCGACGTCGCTCGACGCGCGGCAGCCGCCGCCCGGATCGCCGGCTACCACCTCACGGCGCTGGCCGCTGATGGTCGCCGATCCGGACGCGGAGCCCGGACGGCAGAGCCTGCTCGGCCCCGACGAGCTCCGCTTCCAGCTCGACGGGCTCGCCGGACCGCACCGGGAGCTGCCCGACTGCGGGCTCCACGAGCTGTTCGAGCAGCGGGTGCGGGCCCATCCCGGACGCCGTCGCCGCCGAGCACCGGGACCAGCAGCTGGACCTACCGGGAGCTCAACGCGCGGGCCAACCGGCTGGCCCGCGCGCTGCTGGCGCGCGGCCTGGGCCGCGAGGACGTGGTCGCGGTGGTGACCGAGCGCAACCTGGACTGGATGGCCGCCGTGCTCGCGATCTTCAAGGCCGGCGGCGCGTACCTGCCCATCGAGCCGCACTTCCCGGCCGACCGCATCGCCACCACGCTCGCCCGGGCCGGGTGCCGGCTGGTGCTGACCGAACCCGGCAGCACCGCCACCGCTCGACCAGGCCCTCGACGCGCTGCCCGGGGTCACCGCGCTGCACGTCGGCGCGCCGGCCTACCGGGAGAGCCACGCCGACGACGATCTCGGCATCGCCGGTCGGCGCCGGACCAGCTCGCCTACATCTACTTCACCTCCGGCTCCACCGGCGAGCCCAAGGGCGCGATGTGCGAGCACGCCGGCATGCTCAACCACCTCTACGCGAAGATCGACGACCTGGGCATCGGCGAGGGGCAGGTGGTCGCCCAGACCGCACCGCAGTGCTTCGACATCTCGCTGTGGCAGCTGGTGTCGGCGCTGCTGGTCGGCGGGCGCACCGTGCTGGTCGAGCAGGAGCGTGATCCTGGACGTCGAGCGGTTCGTCGACACGATCGTCGAGTGCCCGGGTGGCGGTGCTGCAGGTCGTGCCGTCCTACCTCGAGGTCGTGCTGTCCTATCTGGAACAGACATCCGCGCGCGCTGCCCGACCTGCGCTGCGTCTCGGTCACCGGCGAGGCGCTGAAGAAGGAGCTCACCCAGCGCTGGTTCGCCGCCCAGCCCGGGATCACGCTGGTCAACGCCTACGGACTGACCGAGACCTCGGACGACACCAACCACGCGGTCATGGACCGGGTGCCCGACCAGGACCGGGTCCCGCTCGGCCCGCCGATCAGCAACGTGCGGGTCTACGTGGTCGACGAGCAGCTGTCGCCGGTGCCGCTGGGCGCGCCCGGTGAGATCGTGTTCTCCGGGGTCTGCGTGGGCCGCGGCTACGTCAACGACCCGGAGCGCACCCGGCTGGCCTTCACCACCGACCCGCACCGCCCGGGCGAGCGGCTCTACCGCAGTGGCGACTTCGGCCGCTGGCTGCCCGATCGGCACGCTGGAGTTCCTCGGCCGCCGGGACAGCCAGGTCAAGATCCGCGGATTCCGGATCGAGATCGGTGAGATCGACAACGCCCTGCTGCGGGTGCCCGGGGTCCGCGACGGCGCGGTGGTGGTCGCCGAGCGGGCCGATCAGGGCAAGCAGCTGGTGGCCTTCTACTCGCGGCCCGCACCCGCTCGCGGTCGAACGGCTGCGCGACCGGCTGAGCGCCTCGCTGCCCGAGTACATGGTGCCCGCGGCCTTCCACTGGCGGGAGAAGCCTGCCGCTGACCGCCAACAGCAAGATCGACAGGAAGACGCTGACCGCGCTCGCCGGCGAGCTCGGGGCGGTCGGGCCGGACGACCAGGCGCCGACGACGTCGACCGAGCTCCGGCTGGCCGCCGCGTGGGCGAGGGTGCTCGGCATCCCGCTCGACCAGATCGGCCGGCTGGACCACTTCTTCGACCGGGGCGGCACCTCGCTGTCGGCGGTGAAGCTGGCCATCGCCCTGGACCGGACGGTGTCGGTGAAGGACGTCCTCCGGCACCCGACCCTCGCCGATCTGGCCTTGTTGCTCGACGGCAGCTCCGCCAACTGAGAGAAACGACCGGAAGGAACGACGATGTCGACCACATCCGCGACATCCGTACTCGACGTGACACGGGAACCGGGCCGGCCGGCCATCCTGCTGGCCCGGGCCGACGGGGACGCGACGAGCTGGGTGGGCGCGCACCGCGACGCGTTGCGCGGCGTCCTCGGCACGTCGTCGACGACTTCTTCCACGAGCTGAGCCGCTACGCACCCCCGATCGGGCGGTAGCGGTGCGCGTCAGACCGCGGCCTCGGCCACGGCCCAGCGCGCTGCCTCCCGGGCGAGGTGCGCGACGGCGCCACCGCCCCATTGGTCGATGGCCGCGTCGCGGTCGGCCGGGTCGGAGCCGGTCACGGTGAGCACGAGCCGGGCGCCGTGCCCGGTCCCCGCGGTCAGCTCGACCCGCACGTGCTCGCCCGGCCCGCCCGTCGGGGCGACGTCGAAGGCCAGCAGCCGCGGCTCGTCGACCGCGGTCATCGTGCCGATCACGACCTCGGGCGCCATGTACGGGGTCAGCGGTTCACCGACACCCGGCGCCTTTCGCTGCTCCCCGGTCACCTGGTCGGTGCCGAACCACAGGTCCCACGCGACCTGGGCCGGGCAGGTCAGCTGGCGCTCGTAGCGGACGGACCACCGGTCACCGTCCTCGGTGATCTCGGGCCGGTCCAGCCCGAACCGGGCCACCAGCTCCTCGTGGCGGGCGACGCCGCGGTCGGGCTCCGGCACCGGCTCACCGGCCAGCACCTGGCGCAACCCGCCAAGACACTGCTCCCAGCCGGTCGCGAAGCTGGCCGCCCCGGCCCGGTCGTCGAAGGAATGGATCAGCACGAACGCCGTGCCCCCGTCGGCGGGGGCCAGCTCGAAGCGCAGCCGGTCGCCGCCCCAGGTGAACGCCAGCAGCCGCGGCGCCTCGACCTCCTCGACCCGGCCGACCGCCTCATCGGCGCCGCCACCATCGTCGTCGCCGTTCTCGAACGCGGTGAAGCGCATGGCGCCGCCGGCCCGCAGGTCGATCTCCACCGGCGACGGGAACCACGCCTCCAGGTGTTCGGGCGTCGTGACCGCCCGCCACACCTTCTCGATCGGGTGCGGGTAGTGGCGCTCGACGCGCACGGTCGGTCGGCCGGCGGGTGCGGAGAACAGCTCAGTGTCCATCGGGGTGTCCTTCCTCTCCCATGGTGTCCAGGTGCGCGCCGAGGCGGTCCAGTCGGGACTCCCAGATCCACCGGTAGGGCGCCAACCACTCGTCGAGCTCGGCCAACGGCTCGGGCCGCAGCGCGTACCAGCGCCGCGGCCCGTCGATCCGCACGGTGACGAAGCCGGCCTCGCGCAACACGCGCAGGTGCTTGGACGTCAGCGGCTGGGCGAGGCCGAGCTCCGCGGCGAGCTCGCCGACGAGCCGCGGCCGTTCCCGCAACCGGTCCAGGATCGAGCGCCGGATGGGCTGCGCCAGCACCTCGAACGTCGTGAGCACCAGGGCAGCATGCCGTACTGTTCATATTCCGCGCAAGGAATATCTCGGGTGCACCGGTCAGCACGGCCCACGGCCTCGGCACCGCTGGGAGCGCTTCTCGGCGAATCTCCGCAATCGTTGCGCCCGCGCATATAATGGAAGGCGAGGCCCGTGAGAGTGAGCGGAGGAGATGTTCGATGGACGACAAGTCGCCGCACAGCACCCGGTACGCGGCGAACGAGGCCGAGCTGCACTACCTGAGAACCGGCGCCGGCGTGGTCGTCGTCGCGTTGCTCGCCGGGTTGGTCATCATGTCGCTGCTGCGGGAGCCCGAGGTCGACTGGGTGCTCGGCCTGGCGGCCGCGACGATCGTCCTGGGCGTGTCCACCGTGATCGGTGCTCGACAGTGGCTGCGAGATCGGCCTCGTTGAGCCCGGCCGGCCCGCTGGCACGAACGGCACTTTCGCACAGACCTAGCGTGCGAAAGTGCCGTTCGTTCCACTCCGGCCCGACTCGGACCGGGATTGCGCTCAGGAGGCGAGCAGCTCGTCGATCTGGTTGATCGCCGAGGTGGCGCCCTCGACCACACCCATGTCGAGCACCTTCTGCAGCGCCTCGGCGGAGGCGAAGGTGCTCACGTAGACCGCGCGGGTGCCGGCGTCGTTCTCGGTGAAGGTGTAGACGTTCCTGGAGACCGGAAGCTCCGGATTCGGGTTGAACTCCAGGTCGGCGAACCCGTCCTCGAAGGCGAAGCTCTGCGGCTCGTCGACCTCCGTGATCTGCCAGTACCCGGCGAACTTCTCGCCCTCCGGGCTGGTCATGAAGTAGGTCGTCCGACTGCCGGGTGTGAGGTCGTGGTCGACGAACGTCGCCGGGTAGGTCGGCGGCCCCCACACCTTCTCCAGCTGACGAGGGTCGGCGTAGACCTGCCAGACCCGCTGCACCGGCGCGGCGAAGTCGGCGGTGATGGTCAGGGTCAGGTTGTCGAGGTCCTGCTGGACATCGGTCACCGGCACGGTTCAATCCTCCTGGTCGAATGCATCCGCGGGTTCGAATGCGATGAGTTGGTCGATGCGCGCGATGCGGCCGCGCCAGATCTGTTCCAGCCCGGAGAGCATGGTCGTCACCGACCGCACCGCCGCCACGTCGCCGCTGGCCAGCTGCTCGCGACCACTGCGCCGCTTGGTGAGCAGGCCGGCCTTCTGCAGCACGGCGACGTGCTTCTGCACCGCGGCGAAGCTCATGTCATAAGGCGCCGCGAGCGTGGAGACCGAGTGCTCGCCGGCCAGCACCCGGCGCATGATGTCGCGCCGGGTCCGGTCGGCGAGCGCGTGGAACAGGGCGTCCGCCCGGTCCTCGCTCTGCTCGGTCACCCGCCAAACATACAACCAACCAGTTGTACGTTGTCAAGTCCGGCCGCCCGCAGCGGCGCGCTGCCGCTGCCGCCCGACCGGTGCCTCATCACTGTGCGCCATTTGTCGATAGCATTCTGCTGCCCAGTTTGCCGAATCAATGACACCGATTCCGGAATGGATCTCTCGGCCCGTCGGGGATGGCCGCGACTTCCGGGAGCGGAATTCAGCGGGATGACGCACCGGTTACCTTTGCCGCGGCTCGACGACTCGAATCCTCCCCATCAGGTCAGGACCAGCCATGACAACGTCATTCACCCGGCGTCTCGCGTCCGCGATCGCGGGCGCCGCCCTCGCCTGCGGACTCGCGGGCTGTTCGTTCAACATTCAGCTCGGAAAATCCCACGACGATGAGTGGCGACGAGGTCGCGAAACAGATCTCCAGCACGCTGGCCGGGCAGTACGGCCGCCCGCCGCAGAAGGTGACGTGCCCGGAACTCAAGGCCGAGGTGGGGACGAAGATCGTCTGCCAGCTCACCGATCTGGGCAAGGTCTACGACGTCGCGGTGACCGCCACCAGCGTCGACGACGGCAGGGTCAAGTTCGGTATCGCGGTCGGCACGACTCCCGTGGGCACGTCGCCGACCACGGCGGTGGCCGCTCCGACGGCGACGCGCCCGACGGCGGACGCCACCCCCACGGCACGGGCGAACGCCGTGACCCTGCGCGGGGTCGACGTCGCCACCCAGGTCACGACCAAGTGACGCGAGCAGAACGGCCGCACGCCGTATCCGTTGCGGTGCCCCAGCCTGCGCGGCGTGGTGGGCCCCAGCTGACACCGGCGATGCTGCCGCCGTGGCGGGTCGGGTGCGCAGACCGATCAGGAATCGAGAAGCGCCGGCCGTCGAGCCGCACCTAGCCTGACCGGCGATCGCGGGCCCCGTGAACGCGGGCCCGCAGCACCGATGGAGACACTATGAGCATGGCCACCACGATGAACGCGCACTCCCCCGCGCTGCGACACGGAGCCGACAGCCACGATGTGATCCGGGTGCACGGCGCGCGCGTGAACAATCTCAAGGACGTCAGCGTCGAGCTGCCGAAGCGGCGGTTGACCGTGTTCACCGGCGTCTCCGGCTCGGGCAAGAGCTCGCTGGTGTTCCACACGATCGCCGCGGAGTCGCAGCGGATGATCAACGAGACCTACAGCGCCTTCGTGCAGGGCTTCATGCCGACGCTGGCGCGGCCCGACGTCGACGTCCTCGACGGGCTGACCACCGCGATCATCGTCGACCAGCAGCGGATGGGCGCCGACCCCCGCTCCACCGTCGGCACCGCCACCGACACCGGCGCGATGCTGCGCATCCTGTTCAGCCGGCTCGGGCAGCCGCACATCGGTTCGGCCCAGGCGTTCTCCTTCAACGTGGCCTCGATCAGCGGCGCGGGCGCGGTCACCATCGAGCGGGCCGGGCAGACCGTGAAGGAGCGGCGCAGCTTCAGCATCACCGGTGGCATGTGTCCGCGCTGCGAGGGCCGCGGCTCGGTCAACGACATCGACCTGACCGCGCTCTACGACGCCAGCAAGTCGCTGAACGAGGGCGCCCTCGCCATCCCCGGCTACAGCATGGAGGGCTGGTACGGCCGCATCTACCGCGGCTGCGGGTACTTCGACCCGGACAAGCCGATCGCCAAGTTCACCAAGCGCGAACTGCACGACCTGCTGTACCGGGAGCCGACCAAGATCAAGGTCGAGGGCATCAACCTGACCTACTCCGGGCTGATCCCGCAGATCCAGAAGTCGTACCTGTCCAAGGACGTCGACGCGATGCAGCCGCACATCCGCGCCTTCGTGGAGCGGGCGGTCACGTTCACCACCTGCCCCGATTGCGACGGCACCCGGCTGTCCGAGGCGGCCCGCTCGTCGAAGATCAAGGGGATCAGCATCGCGGACGCCTGCGCCATGCAGATCAGCGACCTGGCCGCCTGGGCGCGCGAGCTCGACGATCCGTCGGTGGCGCCGCTGCTCACGACGCTGCGGCACACCCTCGACTCGTTCGTGGAGATCGGGCTGGGCTACCTGTCGCTCGAGCGGCCGTCGGGCACCCTGTCGGGCGGCGAGGCGCAGCGCACCAAGATGATCCGCCACCTCGGCTCCTCGCTCACCGACGTCACCTACGTCTTCGACGAGCCGACCATCGGCCTGCACCCGCACGACATCCAGCGGATGAACGAGCTGTTGCTGCAGCTGCGCGACAAGGGCAACACGGTGCTCGTCGTCGAGCACAAGCCGGAGGCGATCGCCATCGCCGACCACGTCGTCGACCTCGGCCCCGGCGCCGGCACGGCGGGCGGCACCATCTGCTTCGAGGGCACCTTCGAGGGGCTGCGGGCCAGCGACACCCTCACCGGGCGCCATCTGGACGACCGGGCCGCCCTCAAGGAGACGGTGCGCAGGCCCACCGGCGCGCTGCAGATCCGCGGCGCGACGGCGAACAACCTGCGCGACGTCGACGTCGACATCCCGCTCGGGGTGCTGGTCGTCGTCACCGGCGTCGCCGGCTCCGGCAAGAGCTCGCTGATCCACGGCTCGGTGGCCGGCCGGGACGGGGTGGTGGCGATCGACCAGGGCGCGATCCGTGGCTCCCGGCGCAGCAACCCGGCCACCTACACCGGGCTGCTCGACCCGATCCGCAAGGCGTTCGCCAAGATCAACGGCGTGAAGCCGGCGCTGTTCAGCGCCAACTCCGAAGGTGCCTGCCCCACCTGCAACGGTGCCGGGGTGATCTACACCGACCTGGCGATGATGGCCGGTGTGGCGATCACCTGCGAGCTGTGCGAGGGCAAGCGGTTCGACGCGGCCGTACTGGACTACCACCTCGGCGGCCGCGACATCAGCGAGGTGCTCGCGATGCCGGTGGCCGAGGCCGAGGCGTTCTTCGGCTCGGGCGACGCGCGCACGCCGGCCGCGCACAAGATCCTCGAGCGGCTCAACAACGTCGGGCTGGGCTACCTCACCATCGGCCAGCCCCTCACCACGCTGTCGGGCGGCGAGCGGCAGCGGCTCAAGCTCGCCACCCGGATGGGCGAGACCGGCCCACGAGGATCGAGCACGGTCTACATCCTCGACGAGCCGACGACCGGCCTGCACCTGGCCGACGTCGAACAGCTGCTCGGCCTGCTCGACCGGCTCGTCGACGCCGGCAAGTCGGTCATCGTCATCGAGCACCACCAGGCCGTCATGGCGCACGCCGACTGGATCATCGACCTCGGCCCCGGCGCCGGCCACGACGGCGGCCGGATCGTCTTCGAGGGCACCCCCGCCGCCCTGATCGCCGCCCGCTCCACACTCACCGCCGAGCACCTCGCCGCCTACGTCGGCTGAGTCAGACCGCATTTCGGAGCCGAACCGCTGTTTTCGACGGCCCTGGAGAGCAGGATGGCTCCGAAACGCGGACTCACAGGGGGTGGGGAGGGTGTGGTTGTGAACGGGCGGGATGGGGAGCGGTTGCGTGAGCTGGCGCGGTTGCGCGGCGTGCGCGATCGGATCGACCGGGACTACGCGCAGCCGCTGGACGTCGAGGCGCTGGCCCGCGGCGCGCACATGTCGGCCGGGCACCTGAGCCGCGAGTTCCGGCTCGCCTACGGCGAATCGCCCTACAGCTACCTGATGACGCGACGGATCGAGCGGGCGATGGCGCTGCTGCGGCGCGGCGACCTGAGCGTCACCGAGGTGTGCTTCGCGGTCGGCTGCTCGTCGCTGGGCACCTTCAGCACCCGCTTCGCCGAGCTGGTCGGGGTGCCGCCCAGCAGCTACCGGCGGGAGGCCACACGGGCCACCGCGGGGATGCCATCGTGCGTGGCGAAACAGGTCACCAGACCGATCAGGAATCGAGAAGCGCAGGTCGTCGAGCCGCACCTAGCCTGATCGCCATGAACATCACCATCCACTCGAGCTTCCTCCCGCACAACGACCCGGACGCCGCGCTGGCCTTCTACCGCGACACCCTCGGCTTCGAGGTCCGCCTCGACGTCGGGTACAACGGGATGCGCTGGATCACCGTCGGACCCCCGGACCAGCCCGGCACGTCCATCGTGCTGCACCCGCCCGCCGTCGACCCCGGCATCACCGACGACGAGCGCCGCACCATCACCGAGATGATGGCCAAGGGCACCTACGCCGGCATCCTGCTGGCCACCGAGGACCTCGACGGCACCTTCGAGCGGCTGCAGGCCGGCGACGCCGATGTCGTCCAGGAGCCGACCGAGCAGCCCTACGGGATTCGCGACTGCGCCCTGCGCGATCCCGCGGGCAACCTGATCCGCATCCAGCAGCTGCGCTGAGCCGTCCCGGCCCGGCGGCCGCAGTGCGTGGCTGTGCAAGCCGCTCCGGCGCTCCTACGATCGCTGGGTGCGACTGCTGGAGCGCGAGCACCCACTCGACGTGCTCGCCGGCTGCGCCGACCGCGCCGTCGCCGGCCAGGGCGGCCTCGTCCTCGTCGCCGGCGAGGCGGGCATCGGCAAGACGGTGCTGCTGCGCGCCTTCGCCGAGCGGGTGCGGTCCACGGTGCGGCCGCTGTGGGGCATGTGCGACTCGCTGAGCACGCCCCGCCCGCTGGGCCCGCTGCGCGACGTCGCGGACGAGCTGGGCCCCCCGGTGCCCGCGCTGCTGCGCGGCACCGCGGTCCAGCACGAGATCTTCACGGCGGTGCTGGACGCCCTGCGCTCCCGCGCCCGGGTGCTCGTGGTGGAGGACCTGCACTGGGGGGACGAGGCGACGCTGGATCTCGTGCGGTTCCTCGCCCGCCGGATCGCGGCCCTGCCGCTGCTGTTGGTGCTGTCCTACCGCGACACGCTGGGGGTCGACCACCACCTGAACCCGGTCCTGGGCGACCTCGTCTCGGCACCCGGAGCACGCCGGCTGCAGCTGAGCCCGTTGAGCAGGTCGGCCGTCGCCGCGCTGCTCGACGGGCGCGGGCTCGATCCAGCCGACATCCACCGCCGGACCGCGGGCAACCCGTTCTTCGTCAGCCAGATCCTCGCCCAGTCGGAGTCCGCGCGGGCGGGATCTGCCGAGCTGGAGTCCGCGCTGCCGGCGACCGTCCGGGACGCGGTGCTCGCCCGCATCGCCGGGCTGGCCCCGTCGGCCCGGCACGGCCTGGAGCTGCTGTCGTGCACGCCCGAACCGGTCAGCGGCCAGCTGCTGGGCGCGCTCGGGATGTCGCCGACGACGGTCGGGGTGCTCACCGCCACCGGCCTGCTCGACCGGCACGGGCGCGGCGTCGCGTTCCGCCACGAGATCGCCCGGTCCGCGATCCTCGAGGCCACCGCACCCGGCTCGGAGCCCGCGCTGCACGCGGCGATGATCGAGGCGCTGGAGGCGGTGGGCGGTGACCCGAGCGTGCTCGCCCACCACGCCGCGGCCGCCGGGGACGTCCCCCGGATCCTGCGGTACGCCCCCGCGGCGGCGGCCGAGGCGTCCCGCTCGGGGGCGCACCGGGAGGCAGTCGCGTTCTACGAGACCGCGCTGCGCCACGTCGGTGACGACACCGCCGCCCGCACCACCCTGCTCGAGGCGCTGTCGGTCGACCTGTACCTCACCGACCGGCTGCGGGAGGCCATCGCGGCCCGGGAGCAGGCGCTGGAGCTGCGGAGCGGGATGGGGGAGGTCGTCGGGGTCGGCGCCGCGCACACGGCGCTCGCCGGCTTCGCGTGGTACGCGGCGGACCGCGGCTCGGCCGTGCGGCACGCCCGAGCGGCCGTGGAGATCCTCTCGTCCGCCGACGATCCGCGGGCGCTGGGCTACGCCCTGGCCCGACACGCCTTCCTCGCGGCCTGGGGCGGCGACGCGCCGGAGGCACGACGATCGGGGGACCAGGTGGCGCGGATCGCTTCGGAGCTGGGCGACGATGTCGTGCTGCGCAGCACCGCGTCGATCGGGCTCGCGGTGGCGCGGCTGCTCGAAGGCGACGTGAGCGGCCGGGCCGAGCTGCTCGCCGCGGCCGACGTCGGCCTGGCGCACCGGCTCGACGACCTGGCCACCACACCGATGAGCAACCTCTGCCACTACGACGTCGAGCAAGGGCGCCTGGACGACGCCGAAGACTCGGTCGCCCGGGCCCTGCGCATCAGCGAGGAACGCGACACCCCGAGCTGCACGGCCTACCAGCTCGGGGTGCGGTCGCGGCTGCGGTTGCTGCAGGGCCGCTGGGCCGAGGCCGAGGACGACGCCCGCGCCGTGCTCGGCGCCGTCGACCTCCCCCTGGGCCAGCTGTGGCCCCAGCTCGCGCTCGGGATGCTGGTGGCCCGCCGCGACGGGTCACCGGCCAACCCGCACCTGGACGAGCTGTGGCGGCTGGTCAACAAGCTGGACAACCCCGGCATGGTCGCGGCGGCCGCCGCCGCGCTCGCCGAGAACGCCTGGATCACCCGCCGCCCGGACCCGCGGCTCGGCGACGCCCTGGTGACCGGGCTCTTCGCGCGGACCTATGCGGGCCGCGACGCCGCGCTGGCCCCGCTGCGGCGGTGGGCCCAGCGGCTGGCCGCTGCCGGCGTCCAGCGGGTCGGTCCGTCCTCTTCGGACCCCGTGCCGGACCCCGCACCGGCCGCGGCGGACCAGCCCTACGAGCGGGCGCTGGCGCTGTGGGACGCCGGGTCGACCGACGACCTGCTGGCCGCGCTCCCGCTGCTCGACGCGCTCGACGCCCGAGCGGTGGCTGCGCTGGTCCGGGCCCGGTTGCGGGAGGCGGGGGTGAGCAGCGTCCCCCGGGGCCGGCTGCCGGCCACCCGGGCCAACCCGGCCGGGTTGACCGCCCGCCAGCTGGACGTGCTGGCGTTGCTGGCCGACGGCCTGAGCAACGCCGACATCGCCGCCCGCCTGGTCATCTCGCCCAAGACCGCCGACCACCACGTGTCGGCGATCCTGGCCAAGCTGGAGGTCCGTTCCCGCGGCGAGGCGGCGGCCGTCGCGCGCCGGCTCCGGGTCGAGGTGGCCCCGGGAGCCGCGCCGGCGTGAGCCGGACGGCCGGTCACCGTCAGGCGGGCGCGGTGTCGGCGCTCGCGGTCCGGGACGTGCGCAGCAGGCGGGCGCCGGTGGTCATCACGATGTACCCGGGGGGCAGCGGCATCCAGTTGGCCGAACGCAACCGGCTGCTGGTGCGGAAGCCGTGCGGCGCGAGCAGTTCGAGATCGCGCTCGACGTCGGCCGTCCGCCCGGCGTCCACCACCACGAACAGCGCGGTCGCCGGGCCGTCCAGCCCGAGCGCGGGCAGGGCCGTCACCGGCCAGCCCCGAGCCCGGAGCGCCGCGGCCGGGCCGGCGCCGTCGCCGGGCAACACGACCCGGTGCTCGACCGGGTCACCGGCCAACCGCCCGTCGGCGACGACGCCCAGGTACACGCCGGCGGCGACACCGACGGCATAGCCTGCGATGTTCTCCGGACGGTCGAGGTGGGTGACCACCTGACCGAGCGCGACGACCGACATCACGGCGTTGACCGCGCCGAGCACGGCCGCGCTGCGCTTGCGCCCGCGCGTCGCCAGCGCGACCCGGACCTGCCACACGGCCACCTCGAGGACGACCAGCACGGCGATGAGCACGGGTTGGACGAGTGTGGACATCGTCTGCTCCTTCCTGAAGAGGCCGATGCGGCAGCTGTTCGTCAGCTCGGCTTGCGGGCGGTGAGGATCAGGTACTCCCAGTCCATGACCGTCGCGCCGGTGCCGCGGTCGTACCGCGCCGCGAGCGCGGTGAGATCGCGGTCGAGGGCCGCGACCCGCTCGGGGTCGTCGGCGATGCCCCGGTACACGGCGATCATCGGGCCGTACACCGTCTTCCAGTAGTCCCGCCAGGCCTCGGGCGTCGGGAAGAGCTTGGCGGTCAGCGACTGCCGCCGCGCGACGACGTCGGTGACCCGGTCGCCGAGCAGGGCACGGACGTGGTTCTCGTCGCCCCACAGCGGTGGCGGCTGGGCCCCGGGCGGGGGCGGGGGCGCGTACGGCTTCATCGTGGCGAACATGTCCCCGACGAATCCCTGCGGGGTCCAGCTCAGCAGCCCGATCGTGCCACCCGGGCGGCACACCCGGACCAGCTCGTCGGCCGCCCGCTGGTGGTGCGGGGCGAACATGACGCCGATGCAGGACAGCACGACGTCGAAGGCGCCGTCCGCATACGGCAGCGCCTCGGCGTCACCCTGCTCCCACTCCAGAGCCACGCCGTGGCGGGCGGCGAACTCCCGACCGGCCGTGAACAGCTCCGGGGTCAGGTCCGAGGCGGTCACCGTGGCGCCGGTCAGCGCGGCGGGCACCGCGGCATTCCCGGTGCCCGCGGCCACGTCCAGTACCCGGTCCCCGGCGCGCACCCGGCTGGCCGCGACGAGCTCGGGCCCCAGCTCGGGGATCACGTCGATGGCCACGGCCGGGTAGTCCCCGAGTGCCCACACGGCGCGGTGCCGCGCCTTCAGCGCCCGGTCGGCGGCCGGATCGATCGTGGTGGTCGTCATCGTCTTCTCCTCGTTCGGTTTCGGTTCTGGTGTTGCGAACTGGGAAAACGGTATGCGCGACGGCGGTAGGGGCTCGTCGGGAAGCCTCCCTATCTCGACCGGTCCGGCACCCCATCTCGGGGCCCGGGGGGATCGCTCGAACCCGGAGTCGGGCGGGCGAGATGGCCACCAGCGCTGCGCCCGGGCATGATCGACAACGCTGACCGCCAGCTCACGGGCATCGCGTCCGCGGCCGTTGTCGCGGTGCTGCCCCCACCCGGGATCATCAGCACATGACCACGACCGACCCGGCGGCCGGAGAGCTGCGCGGGCTCGCGACGGTCGTCGGCCTGAGCGCAGTCGGCTTCTCGGCCGCCTACATCGTCTCCGACCTGATCGAGCTCGCCGAGGGCGGTTTCTCCACCGTGCAGTTGGTGCTCACCTACGCCGCCGAGGCGACCCTGCCGTTGGTCGTGATCGGCCTGTTCGTCGTGCAGCGGCCGCGGATCGGCTGGCTCGGCCTCGTGGGCGCCGTGGGCTACGCCTACGCCTACATCGCGTTCACCGGAACCGTCCTCTATTCCCTGGTCGAGCACACCGACGACTGGGTCGCGCTCAACGAGCACGTGGGCACGTGGTTCCTCGTGCACGGCGTCGTCATGGTCGCGGCCGGCGGCTGCTTCGGCGTGGCCGTCGTGCGCGCGGCGGTCTTCCCGAGGTGGACCGGATATGCGCTGATCGCGGGCGTGGTCCTGGTCGCCGCGACCACCGGGCTCCCGGACCTCGTGCGCACGGTGGCCGCAGCGATCCGGGCGTCGGCCTTCATCGGAATGGGTCTCGCGGCGCTACGGACACCACGACGGCAGGCGACCGCTGACCGGCCGTAGCGGAGCTCTACGGCCCGGGTGCCGGGCGGCCTGGCTGCGACCTCCAGCGGTCGGCTCGGAGATGCCACCGACCCGTCACTTCCAGCAGCCGGGATCGACCTGGGCTATCCGGACCCGGCGTCGGTGGACGTCCCGATGTTCGAGGCCGACCCGGACACACTGGTGGTGCCGAGGGCCGGGGAGAAGCGGCTCCGCCTGCGTTGATCCGCGGTCCGCCGCGGCCCGGTCGACTCACGCACCACCAACTTCACCGGGAGCACCAGGGTCTCGCCGTGCGCCGTCGCCCCGGCGGCCAACGCCAGCACGTTGCCGACGGCGGTGGCGCCCGCCTGTCGCATGGGGGCGGCGACGGTGGTCAGGGCCGGGTCCACGACGTCGGCGAGCAGCACGTTGTCGAACCCGACCACGCTCACCTCGCCGGGTACGTGTACGCCGAGCTGTTTGAGGCCCTTGATGACGCCGATCGCCACCGCGTCGTTGTAGGCGAGCACGGCGGTGGCGCCGTCCTCGGCGACCCGGCGCGCCGCGGTGAAACCGGTGCGCATGGTCGGGTCGTCGTGCGGGTCGATGCGGCGCACCCGCAGCTCCAGCTCGTGCGTCGCCTCCCGCAGCGCCCGCCACCGGATGCCCTCGGCCCAGCTGGCCTCCGGCCCCGCGACGTAGGTGATCGTGTCGTGGCCGAGCGCGCCGAGGTGCTCGACGGCGCGCCGCACGCCGCGCGGGTTGTCGGTGACGATGCACGAGGTCTCGGTGATCTGCCGGTTCAGCAGCACCAGCGGCTTCTGCTTGGCGATCATGCGGATGGCCGAGTCGCTCATCCGGGAGCTGGCCAGCACCACGCCCTCGACGAGATCCAGCGTGCGCTCCACCGCCTCGCGTTCGACCGGGCCGGACTCCGAGGTGTCGCACAGCATCAGCGCGTATCCGGCCTGCCGGACCGCCTCCGCGGCGCCTTTGATGATCTCCCCGTAGAACGGGTTCGTGATGTCGGAGACCATCAGCCCGACGGCACCGGTCTGCCGACCGAGCGAGCCGGTGATCCGGCCGGCCCGGTAGCCGATCCGCTCGGCGGCCGCGAAGATCGCCTGTGCCGTCTCGGCGTTGACCCGTCCGGGGCGGGCGTAGGCGCGGGACACCGTGGACGCGGCGACGCCGGCCGCGCGGGCCACGTCGTAGATCGTCGGGCGATCGCCCACCCGGCGACGATAGGCGGCCTGGTCGTGGCGCGGCAACCAGTTGCCGTCACCGGAGCCGGGTCGTCCTGCGCCGGTGGGGAACGGGTCTATCGTGGCCGGATGGCATCGGCTGCCGACTCACACCCGGACCCGCCGGACTCGGCGGCGGAGCTCTCCGCACATACACCGAGGTCCATCAGAGACGCGCTGACCGGCCACGAGCGCACCGAATTCGAGCGGCGCTACGCACACGAGATGAGCCTCGCCGCCGGCACGCTGGACCTGACCGGCGTGCTCGCCGTCCTCGACACCTTCCGCCAGATCGCCGAGATCACCCGGCGACAGGGGCCGGCAGCGCACCAGCACATGCTCGACCAGATCGACCGCAGCCAGCGCGGTCAGCCCGTGGCCACGGTTGGGGCCACGATCACAAGGCTGAGATCAACCGGAGGTTGAGCCGCTGACTCGAATTTGCCCACTCGCGGACTACGCTGTCGGGCGTGACCGCCGCCGACTCCCTCCGGGACTCGCCGGTACCTGTCCTGCCTCCCGAAACCACCCCCGCTGCCATCCGCGAAGCCCTCATTGACCCTGAACGCGCCGACTTCGAACGTGCCTACCAGGAAGCGATCACCGAGGCCGCTCGGACGTTGGACCTGACCCGGTTGCTGGACGTTCTTCGCAACTACCACCGCATCGCCCGGATGACCCAGCAGCAGGGTGCCGCCGCACATCACCGAATGCTGAACAAGGCCACCGCGATCCTGGAAGCCGGTACCAACCCGGATGGCATTCCCGTCGACGATGTCCGCACCATGATCCGGAACAAGCTCGGTCGGTAGGTGTACCGCGTCATCGTCGACGACGACGCCGCCGCCCAGATCGACGCCTTGCCGTTCGCCGCACTCCCGGCATTCGCCGATGCGCTCGGCGCCTTGGAACTCGCACCAGAGGCCGGGCTTCCCTATAACGACGATCTACCAGACGGCCCGATGCGAGTACTGACCTTCGGCGACCCACGCCATGGATCGATCACCTACCTTCTGCTGCCGGATCAGCGCCAGGTACACATCCTTGTCGTTCAATGGCTCGGTCTGACCAGGAGCTGATCTACCCGCCGGCTGCCTGCGGAACCAGACGGATGGTGGTGGTACCGCCTGCTCACCGACCACGGCGCCCACAATGGACGGTCCAAAACGGTCGTACTTCGCGTGATAGGCGGCGTCGATATCCCGGTGCGCTCCTGCTCGGTCACGCGCTCATGCTCGGAAAGCCTCTTCCTCGGTCACGATCAGGGACGAACGAGGACCTTGAGCGCGGTGCGCTCGTCCATGGCGCGGTAGCCGTCGGGCACCTCGTCCAGGGTGACGGTGCGGTCGAAGACCTTGCCCGGCTCGACCTTCCCGTCCAGCACGTCGGGCAGCAGCTGCTCGATGTAGGCGCGCACCGGGGCCGGGCCGCCGGTCAGGGTGACGTTCGCGCCGAAGAGGCTGCCGAACCCGACCGGCGCCTCCTCGTACTGCGGCACCCCGACCCGGCTGATCACCCCACCCGGGCGGACCACGCCGACCGCCATGTCGTAGGCGGGGCGGTGGCCCACGGCCTCCAGCACGGTGTGGGTGCCGTGGCCACCGGTCAGTTCGCGGACCCGCGCGATGCCCCCCTCGCCGCGCTCGGCGACGACGTCGGTCGCCCCGAACTCGCGGCCCAGATCGGTGCGGACCCGGTGCCGGCCCATCAGGATGATCCGCTCGGCGCCCAGCCGCTTCGCCGACAGCACGGCCATCAGGCCCACCGCGCCGTCGCCGACCACGGTGACGGTGGTGCGCTCGTTCACGCCGGCCTTGACCGCGGCGTGGTGGCCGGTGCCGAACACGTCGGACAGCGTCAGCAGCGACGGCAGCAGCGCCGAGTCCTCCGCCACCGGCAGCTTCACCAGCGAACCCTGCGCCTGCGGTACCCGGATGGCCTCGGCCTGGCCGCCGCCGACATCACCGACGCCGTAGAAGCCGCCGTTCGGGCACGACGTGTGCAGGCCCTCGCGGCAGAACTCACAGGTGTTGTCGGCCCACGCGAACGGCGCCACGACCAGGTCGCCGGTGCGCAGCCCGGACACCTCGGCACCGAGCTCCTCCACCACCCCGATGAACTCGTGGCCCATCGGCTTGCCCTGCTCGGACTGCGGCATCGAGTGGTACGGGTGCAGGTCGCTGCCGCAGACGCACGCCCGGACCACCCGCACGATCGCGTCCGTGGGCCGCTGCAGCTTCGGGTCGGGCACGGTCTGCACCCGCACGTCGCCGGCGCCGTACATGACAGTTGCTCGCATCAGATCCCCTTCTCGGTCTCGGGTCCAGTCAACCGCCGATGCGCACCCGGTGGGGGTGCCGGTTGACCCCGGTACTGGCAGTACCCCCCGGATCAGGGGACGAGAACCAGCTTTCCGCGGACGTGGCCGGCCTGGCTGATCCGGTAGGCCTCGGCGGCGCGGTCGAACGGGAAGGTCTGGATCTTGATCACCAGCTGGTTCCGCTCCAGCAGCTGCGCGACCGTCGACAGCGCCTCGGTGGGCCGTGCCTCCTCGCCGGTCGTCAGCCGGGCTCCGGCCTCGGCGGCCGCGTAGTTGGCGATGCTCACCACCTGGGACGGCTCGGGCACCAGGCCGATCAGCTCCTTGATCGGCGTCTTGCCGGCGACATCGAAGACGGCGGCCACCGGGCCACCGGCCGCGCTGCGCACCCGGTCGGCCACACCGTCCCCGTACCGGACCGGGGTGGCCCCGATCTCCCGCAGGTAGTCGTGGTTGGCGTCGCCTGCAGACGCGATCACCCGGGCGCCCCTGGCCACCGCCATCTGCACCGCGACCGCTCCGACGCCACCCGCGCCGCCGTCGACGAACAGCGTGTCACCGGTTTCGACGCCGAGCAGCCGCAGACCGCGCTCGCTGGTCTCCCCGGCCACGCCCGCGGCCGCCGCCACCGCCCAGTCCACCGACGACGGTTTCACCGCCCAGGCGTCCAGCACCGCGTACTCGGCCAGCGTGTCCCGGCCGCGGCCGAGCACGTCGTCGCCCACGGAGATCCCGGAGACGCCCTCCCCGACCTCGTCGACCACGCCGGCCGCGTCGAAGCCCAGGTATCCGGGACCGTCCAGCGGGGTACCGCCGGCCAGAGCGCCACTGAAGATCTTCCAGTCGATCGGGTTCACGCTGGCGGCCCGGACGGCGACCCGGATCTGTCCCGGCCCCGGATGCGGATCCGGCGCCTCCGACCACTCCAGGACCTCCGGCCCTCCGTAGGCCTTGAACTGCAACGCGCGCATCGTGACGTTCCCTCCGGCTGGGCGGCTTCGACGTGCCCGGGGCGAGCCCCTCGTTCACACGTCGCCGGTCCACACATACACCGCCCGCAGCGGTCGCGCCGACAACCGCGGGCCGTTGCCGCTCTTCCCCACCGCACCGGCCCGCGATGCCTCCGGGGCACCGCAACATCGCAGACCGCTCGCACCCATGCAGGATCTTGTGTGCCGTGAGCAGGACTGTTGGGCCAGCATCGGCTGAGGGCTCGAACCTGCGTTCCATCGCGATGTCGGCAGATCGAACTCATGTTCGAGCGCGCTCGGCCCGGTGGCGGCACGAGAGGATGGCGTGCGAGACACCACCCGGACGGCGTCGCCCAGCGCAGGGTTTCGAGCGAGCCCGCTGACCACGATGCGTCGCTGTTCGAAGAGCGAACGCAGGAACTCGCGGTGAGCAGGGAGGCGCGATATGGCGTCACCCTGCCGGGCCCGAAGGCTGTGCCGCACGAGCTCGGAAGACGTCAAGTCATCCGACCCATGCGACGCGGACGAGATCAACGCGCTGCTGATCTTCGAGGATCAGTTACGTGAGGATCCCCGCTCGGCCGAAGGCCCACATTCGCAACGGACGATCTGGATGGGACCGTCGACCGGATCGCCGTTCCACGGCGCGACGGTCAGAACATCGAGCGGTTCGGCAAGTGGTACCAACGCCTCGTACGGCAGGGCATCGATCTGCTCCTCGATTTCCTCATCCAGGACGAGCCGATACACGACGCATTCAGCGGGGCCCGGCAGAAATCCGGGCAGCCAGCCTGATCCGAACCTCCTCGACCGGCACCGGGTTGGTCGGCATCTCCCCGGTCCGCGCGGTGCGCTCGGCCTGCACCAGCATCCGGCGATACCCGTCCTGACCCAACCCGACGGTGAGGCGGGCTATCTGCCGCCAGTGGTCGAGAAGGTGGTGCACGGCCCCAAGATCATATGACTCGGTGGCAGCGGCCACGACCTCACGCCATTGCTCATCGAACCGGAGGACATCCTCTGGCGACAGCGCGGCACGAACCACCGTCGGCGGCGCCAACGACATCGGCCCTCGAGACTCCGGACCCGTCTGTGCAGCGGTCACGACCTCGACGATAGTCGCCAGCACCCCCGGCTCGTACTCGGCACGCGCACACCGCCATCGCAGCGTCCGACGCGGCCCGGCCGGTCAGCGGGTCGCCGCACCCACCCGGCGCTTCGTCCACACGTCATAGGCCACCGCCGCCAGCAGCACCAGGCCCTTCACCAGCATGACCCGCTCGCTCGGCGCCCCGATCAGCGACATCCCATTGTTGATCACTGCCATGATCAGTCCACCGGTGATGGCCCCGACGACCTTGCCCACCCCGCCCTGCACCGCGGCGCCGCCGATGAACGCGGCCGCGATGGCGTCCAGCTCGAACGAGGTGCCGGCGGTGGGCCCGGCCTGGTTGAGCCGGCCGGCGAAGATGATGCCGGCGATGGCGGCCAGCACGCCCATGTTCACGAAGATCCAGAAGGTGATGGACTTGACCTTCACCCCGGACAGCGTGGCCGCCTGCAGGTTGCCGCCGACGGCGTAGATGTGGCGGCCGAACACCGCCCGGTTGGTCAGCAGCGTGTAGCCGATGACCAGCGCGGCCAGCAACACCAACACCCACGGCAGGTTCTTGAACCGGGCCAGCTGCACGATCACGGCCAGCACGACGACCGACGGCAACGCGACCTTCAGCACGAACAGCGGGAACGGGTCGACGGTCTGGCCGTAGCGCAGCCGCGCGGCGCGGGTGCGCCACTGCGACAGCGCGATGGCGCCGACCCCGGCCAGCCCGACCAGCAACGTGATCAGGTCGGCGCCGCCGAGCGGGCCGAGCCCGATGTTGCCCAGGTAGCCCTCGATGAACCCGTTGGACAGCGTGCGCACCGCGTCCGGGAAGGGGCCGATGCCCTGGTTGCCCAGCACGGTCAGGGTGAGCGCCCGGAACACCAGCATGCCGGCCAGGGTCACGATGAACGCCGGGATGCCGAAGTAGGCCACCCAGTACCCCTGGAACGCGCCGATCAGCGCACCGGCCGCGATCGTGATCAGGATGGCCAGCGGCCACGGCAGCTGCATGTTGACCATGAGCACCGCGGAGATGGCCCCGGTCACCGCGACCACCGAGCCGGCGGACAGGTCGATGTGCCCGGCGATGATGATCAGGATCATCCCGATGGCCAGGATCAGGATGTAGGAGTTCTGCACGATGATGTTGGAGATGTTCTGCGGCTGCAGCAGCGCCCCGTCGGTCAGCACCGTGAACAGCACGACGATCAGCGCGAACGCGACGTAGATGCCGCTCTGCCGGGGGTTGAAGGAGAACCGCCGCGGCGAGCGACGGGGCGGCGGCGGCAGCTCACCCGGGGGCAGCGGCGAGCCCGCGTCGGTGGGGGCGATGGTGGTCATGCCAAGAGCTCCTGATCATGAGTGGCCTGGGTCATGAACTGCATGAGGCGCTCCTGGGTGGCGTCGGCCCGGGGCAGCTCACCGGTGATCCGCCCCGCGGACAGCGCGTAGATGCGGTCGCAGATGCCCAGCAGCTCGGGCAGCTCGGAGGAGATGACGAGGATCGCCTTCCCGTCGTCGGCGAGCTGGTTGATGATCGTGTAGATCTCGTACTTGGCGCCCACGTCGATGCCGCGGGTGGGTTCGTCGAGGATCAGCACGTCCGGATCGGTGAAGATCCATTTTGAGAGGACGACCTTCTGCTGGTTGCCGCCGGACAGCTTGCCGGTGATGCTGGCCACCGTCGGCGCCTTGATGTTCATGCTGCGCCGGAAGCCCTCGGCCACCCGGTACTCCTCGTTGTCGTCCACCCAGCCCCGTTTGGCCAGCTTCGGCAGCCGGGCGGCGGAGACGTTGCGCTTGATGTCCTCGATGAGGTTGAGCCCGTAGCGCTTGCGGTCCTCGGTGGCGTAGGCGATGCCGTGGGCGATGGCGTCGGACACGCTGCGGGCCTCGATCGGCGCGCCGTCCTTGATCAGCCGCCCGGAGATGCCGACCCCGTACGAGCGGCCGAACACGCTCATCGCCAGCTCGGTGCGCCCGGCGCCCATCAGCCCGGCCAGCCCGACGATCTCGCCGCGGCGCAGCACCAGGTTCGCCCCGGCCACCACGACCCGGTCCGGCTGGGTCGGGCTGTGCACCGTCCAGTCCTCGATCCGCAGCGCCTCCTCGCCCACGCGGGACTCGTGCGGCGGGAAGCGGTGCTCCAGGTCGCGCCCGACCATCCCGGAGATGATGCGCTCCTCGGTGACGTCACCGGCGCGCATGTCCAGGGTCTCGATGGTGCGCCCGTCGCGCAGGATGGTCAGCGAGTCGGCGATGGCGGCGATCTCGTTGAGCTTGTGCGAGATGATCACGCAGGTGATGCCGTGGCTGCGCAGGCCGCGCAGCAGCTCCAGCAGGTGCGCGGAGTCGGAGTCGTTGAGCGCGGCGGTCGGCTCGTCGAGGATGAGCAGCTTCACCTCCTTGCTCAGCGCCTTGGCGATCTCGACGAGCTGCTGCTTGCCGACGCCGATGTCCAGCACCGGGGTGATCGCCTTCTCGCGCAGGCCGACCCGGGCCAGCAGCTTCTCGGCCTCGTGGTTGGTCCGGTTCCAGTCGATCAGCCCGCGGGTGGTCTGCTCGTTGCCCAGGAAGATGTTCTCCGCGATCGACAGCTGCGCACACAGCGCCAGCTCCTGGTGGATGATCACGATCCCGCGCTGCTCGCTGTCCCGGATCCCGGAGAACGCGCACGGCTCGCCCTCGAAGACGATCTCGCCGTCGTAGCTGCCGTGCGGGTACACCCCGGACAGCACCTTCATCAGGGTCGACTTGCCGGCCCCGTTCTCCCCGCAGATCGCGTGGATCTCGCCGCGGCGCACGGACAGGTTCACGTCCTGCAGCGCGGCCACCCCGGGAAAGGTCTTGGTGATGCCGCGCATCGCCAGGATGTCGTCGGATCTGTTGTCGGTCATGACCTTCTCCTCTCCCGGGGTGGGTGTCGCCTGCTACTGCAACTGGTTGGCGGTGTAGTAGCCGGAGTCGACGAGCACCTGCTGGTAGTTGTCCTTGTAGACGACCACTGGCTGCAGCAGGTACGACGGCACGACCTTGACGCCGTTGTCGTAGTCGGTGGTGTTGTTCACCTCGGGCTGGCCGCCCTTCAGCACCGCGTCGGCCATCTTCACGGTGACGTCGGCGAGCTGGCGGGTGTCCTTGTAGATGGTGGCGAACTGCTCACCGGCGATGATCGACTTCACCGACGCGACCTCGGCGTCCTGGCCGGTGACGGTCGGGTAGGGCTGTCCGGAGGTGCCGTAGCCGTTGCTCTTCAGCGCGGACAGGATCCCGATGGACAGCCCGTCGTACGGGGACAGCACGCCGTTGACCTTGTCCCCACCGCTGTAGGTCGAGGTCAGCAGGTCCTCCATGCGCCGCTGCGCGGTGGCCGGGTCCCAGCGCAGGATGGCCACGGTGTTGAAGTCGGTCTGCCCGCTCTTGACCACCAGGGTGCCCTTGTCCAGGTACGGCTTGAGCACCGACATCGCGCCGTTGAAGAAGAAGGTGGCGTTGTTGTCGTCCGGCGATCCGGCGAACAGCTCGATGTTGAGCGGGCCGCCCGCGGCAGCGGCGGCGTCGGCGCCGTCCTCGGTCTTCAGGCCCAGCCCGACCAGCAGCGATGTCGCCTGCTGGACGCCGACCTGGAAGTTGTCGAAGGTGGCGTAGTAGTCGACGTTCGGGCTGTTGCGGATCAGTCGGTCGTAGGAGATGACCGGGATGTTGTTGTCCTTGGCGCTCTGCAGCTGCGTGGTGATCGCGGTGCCGTCGATCGAGGCGATGACCAGCAGCTTCGCCCCGCGGGTGATCTGGTTCTCGATCTGGTTGACCTGGGTGGGGATGTCGTTCTCGGCGTACTGCAGGTCGACGGTGTAGCCGAGCTTCTCCAGCGCGGCCTTGATGTTGTTGCCGTCGGAGATCCACCGCTCCGAGGACTTGGTCGGCATCGTCACGCCGACCAGCCCTCCGGCCGCCGATCCCGACCCGGCCGCCGGGGCCTGGTCGACGGTCTTCTCGCTCGATCCGCAGGCGGCCAGGGCGACGGTGAGCGCCAGTGTTCCGGCCAGGGCGGCTATTCGGCTCAGCTTCATGTTCTCCCCAATGAGGTGTGAGGTCGAGGTCAGGGTCGAGCGGGGGTCAGGGCCGGCCGGACAGGCCGTGGGCCAGCCGGTAGTAGGCCTGGTTCCAGCGGACGCGATCACCGAAGTTCTCCGGGGTGGAGTCCGCATCGATCATGAGCAGTTCGGTGTGCACCATCGCGGCGAAGTCGCGCAGGGTCGCCGCGGAGACGTCGCCGGTGAGCACGGTGTGGTGCGGGCCGCCGGCGGTCAGCCACAGCTCCGCGGAGGTGGACAGCGACGGGGCCGGCTTCCACACCGCCCGCGCCACCGGCAGGTTCGGCAGCGGCTCGTCCGGGGCCACCACCTCGACCCGGTTGGCCACCAGCCGGAACCGGTCCCCCAGGTCGACCATCCCGATCACGGTGGCGTCCCCGGGGGCGGCGTCGAACACCAGCCGCACCGGGTCCTCCCGGTCGCCGATGCCGAGGCGGTGGATCTCGCAGCTCGGGGTGTCCGCGGCGATGCTCGGGCAGACCTCGAGCATGTGCGCGCCGAGGATCTTCGGCTCGCCCGGTCCGAAGTGGTAGGTGTAGTCCTCCATGAAGGACGTTCCGCGCCGGTCCTGATCGGGGGAACCGCCGGCGCCCATTGTCTTGACCGCGGCCAGCAGCGCCGAGGTCTTCCAGTCGCCCTCGCCGCCGAAGCCGTAGCCGTCGGCCATCAGCCGCTGCACGGCCAGCCCGGGCAGCTGGCGCAGCCCGCCGAGATCCTGGAAGTTCGTGGTGAACGCGCCGAACCCGCCGGCCACCAGGAACTCGCGCAGCCCGGCCTCGATACGCGCGGCGTAACGCAGCGAGGGGTGCCGGTCGCCGCCGCGGGCCAGCGCCGGGGCCAGCCGGTAGGTGTCGGCGTACTCGGCCACCAACGCGTCTACAGTGGAATTCGGCACCGCGTCGACCCGCTCGACCAGATCGTTGACCCCGTAGGTGTTGACCGACACCCCGAACCGCAGCTCGGCCTCCACCTTGTCGCCCTCGGTCACCGCGACGTCGCGCATGTTGTCGCCGAAGCGGGCCAGCCGCAGCCCGTCCAGGTGGTCGCGGCCCGCCGCGGCCCGGATCCAGCCGTCGATGCGGGCGATCAGGTTCCGGTCGCTGGCGTGCCCGGCGACGGTCTTGCGGGCCACCCCCAACCGGGTCTGCACGTAGCCGAACTCGCGGTCGCCGTGCGCGGCCTGGTTGAGGTTCATGAAGTCCATGTCGATCGACGCCCACGGCAGCGCCTGGTTGAGCTGGGTGTGCAGGTGCAGCAGCGGCTTGCGCAGCGCGTCCAGCCCGGTGATCCACATCTTGGCCGGGGAGAAGGTGTGCATCCAGGCGATCACGCCCAGGCAGTCCGGGTCGGCGTTGGCCTCCAGCATCACCCGGCGAATGGCCGCCGACCCGGTGAGCACCGGCTGGCCGACGATCTCCGCCGACAAGCCGCCGGTGGCGGTCAGCGTGCGCTGGATCTGCGCGGACTGGTCGGCCACCTGGTCCAGCGTCTCGGGCCCGTACAGGTGCTGGCTCCCGGTGAGGAACCACACCTGGGGTTTGCGCACGCTGGTCATGACCGCTCCTGCCCGTAGACGTTCTGATAGCGCTCGAAGAGGCTGGTGACGTCGGCCGCGGGCAGCTCGGGCGGGGAACCGAGCTGGCGGGAGATGTGCACGGTGCGCGCGACGTCCTCCAGCATCACCGCCGCCTTGACCGCCTCCCGGGCGTCGCGGCCGATGGTGAACGGGCCGTGCCCGGCCATCAGCACCGCCCGGGACCGGCTGCCGCGCAGGGTGTCGACGATGCCGCGGCCGATGGAGTCGTCCCCGATCAGCGCGAACGGCCCGACCGGGATCTCGCCGCCGAACTCGTCGGCGATCATCGTCAGCACGCACGGGATCGGCTCGCCGCGCGCGGCCCAGGCCGTCGCGTAGGTCGAGTGGGTGTGTACGACCCCGCCGACCGCGGGCAGGTGCCGGTAGACGTAGCCGTGGGCGGCGGTGTCCGAGGACGGCGAGTGCCCGCCGTCGACCAGCGTCCCGTGCAGGTCGGTGACGACCATCGCACCGGGGGTGAGCTCGTCGTAGGACACCCCGGAAGGCTTGATCACCATCAGGTCGTGGCCCGGCACCCGGGCCGACACGTTGCCGGCGGTCCAGATGACCAGGCCGTTGCGCAGCAGCTCGCCGTGCAGGTCGGCGACCTCGCGCCGCAGCCGGGCGACGGTCGCATTCACGTCGGTGGTGATCGTCACGCGCCGACCTCGGTGGTGTTCGGGTCGGCGGCGGACCGGTCGCCGACGGACAGGTCGGCGGCGGCCCGGTGGGTGGCGGCCCGGTGGGTGGCGGCCCGGTGGGTGGCGGCCCGGCGGGCCTTGAGCCGGTGCATGACGTCGTTGCCGCCGCGTCCGAAGTAGTCGTGCAGGGCGGTGTACTCGGCGTACAGCTCGTCGTACGCCGCGGCGTTCGCCGGGATCGGCCGGAACACCGCACGGTCCAGCGAGCCCATCGCCGCCGCGGCCGCCCGGATGTCGGGGTGGGCCCCCGCGGCCACCGCGGCGTGGATGGCCGAGCCCAGCGCCGGGCCCTGCTCGGAGCCGATCGTGGACAGCGGCAGGTTCGTCACGTCGGCGTAGATCTGCATGAGCAGCCGGTTGCGCAGCAGCCCACCGGCGATGACCAGCTCGGTGACCGGCACCCCGGCCGCGTTGAACGTCTCGATGATCGTGCGGGTGCCGTAGGCGGTGGCCTCGAACAGCGCCCGGTAGGTGTCCTCGGCCCGGGTCGAGAGGGTCTGTCCGACGATCACCCCGGACAGCTCGTGGTCGACCAGCACCGAACGGTTGCCGCTGTGCCAGTCCAGCGCGATCAGGCCGTGCTGCCCGACGGCCTGCTCGGCGGCCAGCTCGGTGAGCAGCTCGTGGG
The DNA here is from genome assembly GCA_963730945.1 of uncultured Actinomycetota bacterium. GTDB lineage: Bacteria > Actinomycetota > Actinomycetes > Mycobacteriales > Pseudonocardiaceae > Pseudonocardia. The sequence goes on along the minus strand of CAVSTV010000014.1, from coordinate 87,892 downwards.
TGGAGAGGCCACGCTCGCGGGCCGTGTCGTGGTAGCCCGCCGGCACGCCGTGCTCGACGAACCAGCCGAAGATGTCCCCGACCCCGCTCTGTCCGGCCTCGTAGCCCCAGAAGCCCGGCACGATGCCGCCGTCGACCACGCCGCACATCCCCGGTACCTCGCGCAGCGCGGCCCCGTTCATCACGTGGCACGTCGAGGTACCCATGATCGCCACCAGCTGCCCGGGCTCGACGGCCTGCGCGGCGGGCACGGTGACGTGCGCGTCGACGTTGCCGACCGCCACCGCGATGCCTTCGGGCAGGCCGGTCCACTCCGCGGCGCGGGCGCACAGGCCACCGGCCCGGTCGCCCAGCCGGCCCAGCGGGTGCTCCAGCTTGTCGGCGACGAAGCGCTCGAAGCCCGGGTCGAGCTCGCGGCAGAACTCGGCCGACGGGTAGGCCCCGTCCTGCAGGATGCCCTTGTAGCCGGCGGTGCCGGCGTTGCGCACGTAGCTGCCGGTCAGCTGCCAGATGATCCAGTCGGCCGCCTCCACCCAGTGCCGCATCGCCGCGTAGACCGCCGGCGCCTCCTGCAGCACCTGCAGGCCCTTGGCGAACTCCCACTCGGAGGAGATCAGGCCGCCGTAGCGGGGCAGCCACGGCTCCTGGCGCTTCTCGGCCAGCTCGTTGATCCGGTCGGCCTGGGCCTGGGCGGCGTGGTGGCGCCAGAGCTTGACGTAGGCGTGCGGCTCGTCGGCGAACCGGTCCAGCTCGCACAGCGGGGTGCCGTCCGCGGTGGTGGGGATCATCGTGCAGGCGGTGAAGTCGGTGCCGATGCCGATCACGTGTGCCGGGTCGACGTGCGCGGCGGCCAGCGCGGCGGGCACCGCGGTGCGCAGCACGTCGACGTAGTCGGCCGGCACCTGCAGCGCCCAGTCCGGGGGCAGCGCTGCGCCGCTGCCGGGAAGCCGGCGGTCGAGCACGCCGTGCCGGTACGTCGGTGACCGCGCTGCCGAGCTCCGCGCCGTCATGAACCCGCACGACGACCGCGCGCCCGGACAGCGTGCCGAAGTCCACGCCCACGACCAGCGCGGCGGGATCGGGGTGGGGATCGCGGTACGGATCGCTGTGCATGATCGAACACCTTCGTCCGGGGAGGCGGGCTGGACGCGCTCGCCGCCGTGCTGACGGTGTCGAGTGTGAACGATAACAATGGAGCTCGTCAACCGACACTTCGTTAACGGACGAGTAACGGGATCGCGGTCCCGGCCAGCCTCACCGTCCCCGTATATGACGGGTGGTCCGCCGACCCGATCGACGAATTAGCAGTTCAAACCCCGTGCGTGCAGCAGCGGCAGGACGGATTCCGCCAGCGGCCGGGATCACGTCGCACCGGACCGGCGGACCGGACAACGGGTCTGGTCGCCAGGATCCTCGACCGCTCACCAACCCAGCGATGTTAGCGACAACACGAAGCTCAGCGCGGCGGAGGGGCCACGCTGCTGCGCTCGATCAGGCGTGGCGCGAGCATGACCGGCGTGGCCGGCCCCGCCTGGGCCGTCACCTGCGCGAGCAGCAGCTCCAGCGCCCTGGCGGCCACGGCGTGGAAGTCCGGCCGGATCGTGGTCAACGGCGGGATGAGGTAGCCGGCCTCCGGGACGTCGTCGAATCCGACGATGCTCACCTCCTGCGGCACCCGGCGGGACCGCTCGTGCAGCGCGCGCAGCAGGCCGATGGCCAGGTGGTCGTTCGCGGCGAAGATCGCCGTCAGCTCCGGTATCCGGGCGAGCATGGTGCCGACCCGGTACCCGGCCGCGGCCGACCAGTCCGCCGGCACCACCGGGGGCACCTCGGCGCCGGCCGCACGCAGCGTGGCCTCCCAGCCGGCGATCCGCCCGGCGCTGTCGAACCAGCCCTGCGGGCCCGACACGTGCCAGACCGTGCTGTGCCCGGCGGCGAGCAGGTGCGCGGTGGCCAGCCGGGCGCCGGCCTCCTGGTCCACGGTGACCCCGGCGGTGGGGCGGTGCGGATCGCCGTCGATCGTGACCAGCGGGATGTCCACGGGCAGCGCGTCCAGCGCCTCGTTCGTCGAGGCCACCGGGGCGATGACCACGATGCCGGCCACCCGCTCGTCCAGATGCCGCTCCACCACGGCGCTGATCGACTCCCGGTCCAGGTGGTTGACGCTGCCCACGCTGACGGCGAAGCCGGCCAGGGCGGCGGCCTGCTCGAAGGCGGTCAGCAGCGATGCCGGGCCGAACAGGGTGGTGTTCAACCCGACGACCCCCAGTACCTGACTGCGCCCGGTGACCAGGGCGCGGGCCGCCCGGTTCGGGCGGTAGCCGAGTTCGGTGATCGCGGCCCGGACCCGGCGCGCGGTCTCGGAGCGCACATTGGGGTGGTTGTTGAGCACCCGGGACACGGTCTGGTGGGACACCCCGGCGAGCCGGGCCACGTCGATCATGGCCGGCCCGCGCAGGTTCTCAGAGGTCATCGACCGACTCCACTCCAGCTCGGCGACCCGTTCATCCTCGTCGATCGTTCCGCCGCGGCGATCCACATCGGTCGGCACGCGACGGTGCCGGCCATCGGCGCCCCGCCGCCCCGCCGACCCGTCCCGACGTCTCGCCACCGGCCCGCCAGGTCGGTGTCCGGCCTGGTCGCCCGCGACAAACCTACCGTTGCGTTCCGCGGCGCCGCGACATCGACCCGCTGGTCGGCGGGCCTGCGTTGCCGCGACCTGCGTGGCCGCCGCCGACCTCCGGCCCGAGACGCTGGATGTTATCGCTCACTCGACAAACGCTATCACCAAGTTCGCAGATCACAGGTGTGTCGCGGCATCGATCTGAACTCTTGACGTCTGACGATGTTCAGGTTAACAATCGTGGCCGCCGCCACACCGAGGCTAGTACGCCCCAGCATTGTCCGGCATTCTGCGCCGGATCGACCGACTCCCGAAACGGAGATGTCAGATGTCAGAGACGACGCCCACCCGGACGCCGCGCGGCGTGTCGCGCAGGTCGTTCCTCGCCCGCGTCGCAACCGGCGCGACCGCCGCACTGCTGGCCGTGGGCCTCGCCGCCTGTGGTTCGGGTGCCCCCGCTCCGGCCGGCGGGTCCGGCTCCGGCGGCGACGCCGCCCAGCCGCTGACCCTGGGCTTCGCCCAGGTCGGCGCCGAGAGCGGTTGGCGCACCGCCAACACCAAGTCCATCCAGGACGCCGCGGCGGCGGCCGGGGTGAACCTGAAGTTCTCCGACGCCCAGCAGAAGCAGGAGAACCAGATCAAGGCCATCCGCTCGTACGTGCAGCAGCGGGTCGACGTGATCGCCTTCAGCCCGGTCGTCACCACCGGGTGGGACACGGTCCTGCAGGAGGCCAAGCGGGCCAACATCCCGGTCATCCTCACCGACCGGGCCATCGACACCCCGGACCCGACGCTCTACCGGACCTTCCTCGGCTCCGACTTCATCGAGGAGGGCAAGAAGGCCGGCGACTGGCTGGTCGGGCAGTACCAGGGCAACAACGCTCCGGTCTCGATCGTCCAGCTCGAGGGCACCACCGGTTCGGCCCCGGCGATCGACCGGACCAAGGGCTTCGCCGACGCCATCGCGGCCAACCCGAACATGAAGGTCATCGCCACCCAGACCGGCGACTTCACCCGCTCCGGCGGCAAGCAGGTCATGGAGGCCTTCCTCAAGTCCCAGCCGCAGATCGACGTCGTCTACGCGCAGAACGACGACATGGGCCTGGGCGCCATCGAGGCCATCCAGGCCGCCGGCAAGGTCCCCGGCCAGGACATCAAGATCATCACCGTGGACGCCGTCAAGGACGGCATGCAGGCGCTGGCCGATGGCAAGATCAACTACATCGTGGAGTGCAACCCGCTGCTCGGCGAGCAGCTGATGGACCTGTCCAAGAAGGTCAAGGCCGGCGAGGAGATCCCGAACCGCGTCGTCACCGTGGAGACCGCGTTCGACCAGGCCGCGGCCCAGCAGGCGCTGCCGAGCCGCAAGTACTGATCCACCGGCCGACCGCCGCCGAGGCCTGGGGACCGTTTCCGGTCCCCAGGCCCTCGGCGTGACAGGCGGCACGACCCGAGGAGGACCCGCATGACCGACCCGAGCCGCGCCGAGGCCGCAACCGCGGTGGCCCCGGTCGTCGAGATGCGCGGTATCTCGATCACCTTCCCGGGGGTGAAGGCCCTCGACGGCGTCGACTTCCGGCTGCTGCCCGGTGAGGTGCACGCCCTGATGGGTGAGAACGGGGCCGGGAAGTCCACCCTGATCAAGGCGCTGACCGGGGTCTACGGCATCGACTCCGGCTCGATCAGGGTGCACGGCGCGGAGCAGGTGTTCTCCGGGCCGGGCGCGGCCCAGCAGGCCGGCATCGCGACCGTCTACCAGGAGGTCAACCTCTGCCCCAACCTGACCGTGGCGGAGAACATCCTGCTCGGGCGCGAGCCGCGGCGGCTGGGCCGGATCGACCGGCGCGCGGTCCGCGCCCGGGCCACCGAGCGGCTGGCCCGGCTCAACCTGGCCGTCGACCCGGACTCGGTGCTCGGCGAGCACCCGCTCGCGGTGCAGCAGCTGGTCGCGATCGCCCGGGCCGTCGACCTGGACGCGGCCGTGCTGATCCTCGACGAACCGACCTCCAGCCTCGACGCCGACGAGGTGCACGAGCTGTTCCGGGTGATCCGCGACCTGCGCGACGCCCGCGTCGCGGTGCTGTTCGTCTCGCACTTCCTCGACCAGGTCTACGAGATCGCCGACCGCACCACGATCCTGCGCAACGGCCGGTTGGTCGGCGAGTACCAGATCGCCGCGCTGCCGCAGCTGGAGATGGTGTCCAAGATGATCGGCCACGAGCTGGCCGCGCTGAGCGACCTGGACCGCCAACCCCCGACCGACATCGACGAGCTGCCCGACACCCCGGTGCTGGCCGCCACCGGGCTCGGCCGCACCGGGGCGATCGCCCCCGCCGACGTCTCCGTGCATCCCGGCGAGGTGCTCGGGCTGGCCGGGCTGCTCGGCTCCGGGCGCACCGAGCTGGCCCGGCTGCTGTTCGGCGCCGACCACGCCGACTCCGGCAGCGTCACCGTCGACGGCCGGCCGGTGCGGCTGCGCAGCCCGCTGGCCGCCATCGCCGAGCGGATCGCATTCTGCTCCGAGGACCGCAAGGGCGAGGGCATCGTCGGTGACCTCACCGTGCGCGACAACATCGTGCTGGCCCTGCAGGCCCGCCGCGGCTGGGCCCGCCGGCTGCCCCGGCGCACCGCCGACGAGCTGGTGCAGCGCTGGATCTCCGCGCTGGACATCCGGCCGACCGACCCGGACGCGCTGCTGCGCAACCTGTCCGGCGGCAACCAGCAGAAGGTGCTGCTGGCCCGCTGGCTGCTGACCGAGCCGCGACTGCTGATCCTGGACGAGCCGACCCGGGGCATCGACGTCGGCGCCAAGACCCAGATCCAGAAGCTCGTCGCCGACCTGGCCGGCGACGGCATGGCCGTGCTGTTCATCTCCGCCGAGCTGGAGGAGGTGCTGCGGCTCTCCGACCGCGTCGCGGTGCTGCGCGACCGGCACAAGATCGCCGAGCTGCCCCGGGCCGAGGCGTCGATGGGGCAGGTCATGGAGCTCATCGCCAGCGGAGGCTCCGATGTCGCCTGACGGACCGACCACCCTGCGCGGGCTGACCCGCTCCAACCTGTTCTGGCCGGTGCTGGCGCTGGTCGCGATCCTGGTCTTCGACGCGCTGGTCACCCCCGGGTTCCTGTCGCTGCGGATCCAGGACGGGCACCTCTACGGCAGCCTGATCGACATCCTGAAGAACGGCACCCCGACCGCGCTGATCGCGCTGGGGATGACCCTGGTCGTGGCCACCCGCGGCATCGATCTGTCGGTCGGCGCGACCGTGGCCATCTCGGCGGCGCTGGCCTGCAGCTGGATCGCCTCCTCGCCCGACCCGACCAGCGGCGGCTCGGCGCTGGTCGGCGTGCTGCTGGCCCTCGGGCTGGCCGCCGTGCTCGGGCTGTGGAACGGGTTCCTGGTCTCGGTGCTGGGCATCCAGCCGATCATCGCGACCCTGGTGCTGATGACCGCCGGCCGCGGGCTCGCCCAGCTGATCACCGACGGGCAGATCATCACCGTGGCCAACCCGCTGTTCGCCCAGCTCGGTGGGGGGTTCCTGCTCGGGCTGCCGGTGTCGGTGATCCTGGCCGCCGTGCTGTTCGCGCTCGTCGCGCTGGTCACCAGGCGGACCGCGCTGGGCATGCTCATCGAGTCCGTCGGGATCAACCCGAGCGCGGCGCGGCTGGCCGGGGTGCGGGCCCGCGGCATCACCGTGGCGGTGTACGTGTTCACCGCGCTGTGCGCCGGCATCGCCGGGTTGATGATCAGCTCGAACGTGACCGCGGCGGACGCGAACAACGCCGGGCTGTGGATCGAGCTGGACGCGATCCTGGCCGTGGTCATCGGCGGCACCCTGCTGTCCGGTGGCCGCTTCTCCATCGTCGGCACGCTGGTCGGCGCGCTGGTCCTGCAGACGCTGACCACCACCGTCTACTCGGTGGGCATCGCGCCGGAGGTCACGCTGGTGTTCAAGGCCGTGGTGATCATCGCGGTGTGCCTGCTGCAGTCGCCGAAGACCCGCGCCCTGCTGCACCGCCGCGCCGGACCACCCCGCCCCGACCCGACCGCCGAGCCCGCGGCACTGACGACGGTGAACCAGCCATGAACCGAGACGCCACCCGCTCCGGCACCACCACCGCCCCGCCGGTTCCGCCACCGGCGTCCCCGGCCCCTGCCGCCCGGGTCCCGGCGCCGCGGCACCGGACGCTCACCTCGCCCCGGGTGCTCCCGGTGATCGTCACCTTCGTGCTGTTCGTCGTCATGTTCGGCGCCGGCTCGCTGCGCTACGACAACTTCTTCTCCGGCCAGGTGCTGCTCAACCTGCTCATCGACAACGCCTACCTGATCGTGCTGGCCGTCGGCATGACCTTCGTTATCCTCACCGGCGGCATCGACCTGTCCGTCGGGTCGGTGGTGGCGCTGTCCGGTGTGCTCGCCGCGAAGCTGTTGAGCATCGGCTGGAGCCCGCTGCCGGTGATGGTCCTGGTGCTGCTCATCGGGGTCGGCCTGGGGACGGCCATGGGGCTGGTCATCCACTTCCTGGAGCTGCAACCGTTCGTGGTCACCCTCGCCGGGATGTTCCTGGCCCGCGGGCTCTGCTACGTGATCAGCGTCGAGTCCATCCCGATTCGGGACCCGTTGTTCACCGCGATCGCCCAGGGCACGGTGCCGCTGCCCGGCGACACGTTCGTCAGCCCGTCGGTGGTGATCGCGGTGCTGGTGGTGGCGGTCGGTGCCTACCTGCTGCACGCCACCCGCTTCGGCCGCACCGTCTACGCCATCGGCGGCAACCAGCAGTCGGCCACCCTGATGGGGCTGCGGGTCGGCCGGACCAAGGTCACCGTGTACGCCATCAGCGGGCTGTGCTCGGCGATCAGCGGCCTGCTCTTCGCGTTCTACTCGCTGTCCGGGTACAGCCTCAGCGCCGTCGGCACCGAGCTGGACGCCATCGCCGCCACCGTCATCGGCGGCACCCTGCTCTCCGGGGGCGTCGGGCTGGTCGTCGGGTCGCTGCTGGGGGTGCTGGTGCTCGGGCTGATCCAGACGTTCATCTCGTTCGAGGGCACCCTCAGCTCGTGGTGGACGAAGATCGTGATCGGCTTCCTGCTGCTGGTGTTCGTCGTGCTGCAGCGGTTCCTGGTGCGCCGCCCGGGCTGACGGCCCACCGCCGGGCCGCTGCTCACGGCTCGTCCAGATCCTCCGGATACGTCACGTCGACCTCGGCGATCGACAGCGGGAAGTCGCGGCGGTTGATCGTGATGAACCGATCGGCGCCCGCGACCACCGCCGTGGCCAGGTGCACGGCATCTGCGGCCCGAAGGCGGTAGCTGCTCGCCAGCGTGGTCGCGACTTCGGCGGTGACCGCATCCACGCTCCGCAGCTGCAGGCGGCCCAACAGTCCGGCCAGCGCGGCGACCTCGGCCGCCGATCCGTCCCGCATCGGCTTCGCCAGCACCTCCGGCAGCAGCAACACCGAACCGACGCCGGCCACCGCATCCGGCTCGACGGGGAACAACGCCCGAACCCGCCGGCCCGACGAATGCCCCGCGACGCTCGCATAGATCAACACGTCGGCGTCGAACGCGTCCATCAGCGATCGCGATCAGCGCGAACGGCGTCGACCCACTCCTGCGCGCGCTCTGCACTCACCGCCGCCTCGGGAAGCGGCCGACCGCGCGCCGCCGACACCAGCTCCGCCACCTCCCGAGCCCGCTCGATCGCCCGCTCGGCCCGTCGCGCCCGCACGGCATCCGGTCGCAGCATGACCGCAGCGGGCCGCCCGTGCCGAGTGATCGTGATCTCCTCGCCCCGCTCGAGCCGATCGAGCAGCTCGGGCAGGATCGCCCGCGCTTCACTCACACTCAGCTGAGCCATGTACACCAATGTACATCAGCGTACAAAGATGCTGGCGCTCCTGCGGCAGCGCGAACCGTCCCGGCCCGTGGTCGGGCCGCGACGAAGGACACGGTGGCGCCCGCGGCCTCATGGGCGCCGACGAGCACGCCGCTGTCGACGGTGCGGAAGGCGACGTCGCGCGCGCTGAGCAGGGCGCGGGTGGCGTCGAGGTCGGTGACGCCGACGGTGAACCCGACCAGCGACGGGACGGCGGGCGGCGTCACTCCGGGGAGCAGTGCGGGCAAGGATCCCGGCGAGTCGACGCGGATCCGCGACCAGGGCAGCTCGACGGTGCAGACGCCGTCGCGGCTGGTGTAGTCGTGGCCGGTGTAGCGGGCGTAGGTCCGGGCGTAGCGCTCGGGATCGTCACCGCAGACCGTGACCTCCTCGACCCGGACGGCCCCGTTGTCGTGCCGCTGGTAGCGCGGCTGGAATACCAGCTCCGGGGTCAGGTGCTGGGCGATCTGGACGAGGGCCTCCGGGTTGGCCTGCGGCGGGAACCCGAACGCGGACGCGCGCATCACCCGCGGCCCGGCCTCGGTTTCCACGGTGCGCTGGAACGGTCGGATGGCGTCGGCCGGCACGCCGTCGGCCGCCAACCGCTGGTGCACGGCCTCGATGTCGCCGGTGCCGAAGTGCATCACGTGCAGCCCGGCGTAGCGGGCCAACGGCCGGGGTCAGTCGGGGCCGACGGGACCGGAGCGCGCGTCGAAGATCATCGTCAGGCGTCGGGTCCCGGCGTAGCGCGGCCAGGGCAGGCCGCCCTCGGGTCGCGCGGACCGCGCGAAGCTCAGCCACCAGCGACGGATCAGCCGGGACAGGCGCTCCTGGTCGGCCGGGTCGGCGCCGGCCAGCCCTGGCCACGGCCGCGGACCTCGGGCGCTTCCTCGACGCGTACCGGACCTTCCCCCGGTTCGCGGCGACGACGCCCCGAGCCCGAGCGTGGATCTCACCGCGGTGGCCGAGCTCTACCGCTCCGCGTTGGCCCGCTGGGGCCGACCGAAGCGGACGTGCGGGACCTGCGGCCACTGCGGCAGCGGCTGCGCACCCTGTTCGACACCGCGGCCGCCGATCCGCACGGCGCGGTGGTCGTGGTCAACGAAGAGCTCCGCACCTTCCGGGCCCTCCCCCGGATCAGCGACCGGCACGGCGCACCGCACCTGCACTTCGAAGCGGCCGAGGACGGCCTGGTGCACTGGTTGGCCGTCGCCGCGCTGATGGGACTGGTGATGTTCGTCTGCGACGGCCACGCGGTTGACGGATCGTTCTCGGTTCGAGAAACTATTTTCAGTAGCGAGAAAGGACTTGCCATGGAGCAGCCCACCTTCGTCCCGGCCGCCACCTACCGCGAGCCCAAGGCGGCGGCCGACTGGCTGACGCGCGCCTTCGGCTTCGAGGTGACCATGGCCATCGAGGGCCCGGAGGACGCCCCGAACATGTGCCACTACGAGCTGGCCATCGACGGCCGGGGGCGGATCATGATCGGCGGCGAGTGGTCCGAGTGGACCCGCAGCCCGGCGTCGATCGGCGGGGTCACCACCCAGAACACGCACGTCGCGTTGAGCGGCGACCTCGACGGCCACTGCGCACGGGCCCGCGACGCCGGTGCCACCATCGCCGCCGAGCCCGAGGACCAGTTCTACGGCGACCGCACCTATCGGGCCGTCGACCTCGAGGGCCACCTGTGGACGTTCTCCGCGCACATCCGCGACGTGACCAAGGCGGAGGCCGAGGCGGCGATCGGCCAGCGCATCGAGGCCACGAGCTGGGCATGAGCGCGATACCGGCGGCGGCCGTCCCCGACCCGCTCGACCGCACCCTGGCCGCGCTGGCCGATCCGCACCGCCGCCAGGTGGTCGAGCTGCTGCGCGAGCGGCCGCGCCGCGCCGGGGAGCTGGCCGCCGCGCTCGCCGTGCGCCCGTCGGTGATGAGCCGGCACCTCAAGGTGCTGCGGGACAGTCGCGTGGTCGAGGAGGCGAGCCCGGAGTTCGACGCCCGGGTCCGCATCTACTCGTTGCGGTCGGGGGCAACGGCCGAGCTGCGGTCGTGGCTCGATGCCGTCGAGCAGGGCTGGGCCACTCAGCTGGCCGCCCTCAAGGCGCACGTCGAGCGGTCGCCGTGACGTCGAGGGCGCTGGTGGCGCTGCGCATCGCGGCGCCGCCGAGCCGGGTGTTCACCGCCTTCACCGCGGAGATCGGGCAGTGGTGGCGCCCGCACGGGCTGTTCGAGTTGAACGGCCGCCGCGACGGTCGGCTGGCCATCGACGCCGGCGTCGGCGGCCGGGTCACCGAGTCCTATCCCGACGGCGAGCGGTTCGAGGTCGGCCGGGTCCGGGTCTGGGACCCGCCCCACCGCGTGGTGTTCAGCTGGCGGGCGGCGTCGTTCCCGCCCGACCGCGAGACCGAGGTGCACGTTCGGCTGGAGGACGTCGACGGCGGCACCCGGATCGTGGTCGAGCACCTCGGCTGGGACGGGATTCCCCAGGAGCACGCCGCCCGGCACGGCTTCCCGCTGCTGCCGTTCCAGCAGCGACTGGCCGAATGGTGGCGGGCGCTGCTCGACTCGCTGGCCGACCGCGCCCGCGGATGAGGCGTCAGGGCTCACCCACCGCGGAACGGGCGCCCGACCTCCTGGCCAGCACGGCGACGGCCGGCGGGAACACCAACCAGAATCCGGACACGGGCACCAGGACGGCGCCGACCGTGGCCAGCACGAGCAGGCACCAACCGAGCGACGGCGGCAGGGCCGCACCTGACTTCTCCATGGCGGCGACGGCCAGCCCGCCGATGAACGCGACCGCGCCGAAGAGCAGCGACCAGACGACGGCGCCGATGTCCGGTGCGCCGGCGACGGTGTTCCACACCCCGGGCTGCACCACGAGCGCCAGCACGTCGTGGTACTGCACCACGGCAATCGCCAGGTGGAGCACCGCAACGACCATGAGCCAACGGCCGATCCAGTTCTTCACGACGATCTCCTCCGCGAGACCCAGGAGATCGCGGACGGTACCGCGACGTGCTGTGCCTGGCCGGGACTGTTGCCCGGCTACGCTCCCTGCCGGAGCCCGGCCGTTTCCGGCTGGTCGACGACCTGCGCGCGCAGCGGAAGCAGCACCTCGGCGATCATCGCGATGGTGGGGCCGGAGACACCGAGCGTGCTGAGCGTGGCCGCCAGGTGGTCGACGACGCGGTCGAAGTCCGCATCCCGGATACGCAGGCCCGCGTGCGCCTCGCGCATCGGTCGGCCGCGGTAGCCGCCGGGGCCGCCGACGGCCGCCGCGATGAACCTGCGCTGATGGGCCTTGACCCGATCGACGTCGACGCCGGCGAAGTAGCCGACGAGCTCCGGGTCGGCCAGGACCCGGCGGTAGAAGTCGTCGACGGCGGCCGCGACGGCCGGATCGCCTCCGATAGCGGCGTGGATGCTCACGGCTCTCACGGACCTCTCGTGCTCGGTACACCTCGTTCGCGGGCGGCGGTGCGACCTCCGCCGAGCCGCGTCATCCTCTGCTGTCGTTTCTAGGTCACGTCCGGGCCGATCTGCGTCGGCAATTGCTACCGAGGTTTGCCTCGAACAGTCGAATGGCGCGGCGTAGCGTCCCCGGGCGTGGCCGCGTCGTGGAAGTGCCGCCTCGGCCTGCACAAGTACGTGCGGCGCCACAACAGCGGGGATCCGAACCACCAGATCTGCGTCCGTTGCCGCAAGGAGCGCGTCGCCAATGCGGTGGGCGGACTGTTGAGCCGGTGGACCGGCGGCTGACCGTAGCGAAACCACGTACCACGACCGTCGGCGGCACGCCCTCGCCCGCCTGCTCGGATGACCGAACGTAGTCTCCTCGGATGACAGAACGGCGACCTCTGGTGGATTGGGTCGATGCACATATGGCGGACCTGATCGAGATCCAGCCGGGAGAGTTCAAGCAAGTCGGCGACTGCACCGCTGATGACCTCAGGGCAGCCGCGGCACTCCTCACGGAGAAGGCCGAACTGCTGGAGCAGAACGAGAGCTGACCTCGGCGATCGTCGTCGCGTCACCCGCAGACGGCGTAAGCGAATCCGAGGACATGAACTCGGGCCTCCGCCGTCCTGACGGTGCCTGTCGGCGCCGTTCTCGGGGTGGACGTCGGCGCCTCGATCTCGATCCGGATTCAGGGTAAGGCTGCGTCGCATGTGGACGTCGAGTAACCAGGCGCGGGGTCGTCGCTGCGGGCACCCGGACCCGCGACCCGGCGCAGCCGGGCCGCCTCGCGCAGGAGGTGATCACGCTCCCGGCGGTGGGTGGTGCGACCGGCGGCGGCGCGAAGATCGGCGTACGCCGCGTGGAGGTCGCCTGCGAGCTCGTGCAGGTGGCCGCGGACGGCGAGCAGCCGCGGATGGTCGGTGAGCTGGGCCTCGACCGCGGCGACCAGGGCCAGGCCCGCCTCGGGGCCATGCGCCATCGCGGTGGCGACCGCGCGGTTGAGCGTGACGACCGGGTTGCCGGTCAGCCGCTCGAGGAGGCCGTAGAGCGCCAGGATGTGGGGCCAGTCGGTGTCGGCGGCGGTCTGCGCCCGGTCGTGCACGGCGGCGATGGCCGCCTGCAGCTGGTAGTCGCCGACCCGACCCGTGCCGATGGCGGCGTCGAGGATCGCGGTGCCCTCGGCGACGGCGGCGCGGTCCCAGCGGGTGCGGTCCTGGTCGGCGAGGGAGACGAACCGTCCCTGGGCGTCCACCCGGGCCGGGCGGCGCGCCTCGAGCAGCAGCATCAGCGCCAGCAGGCCGGCGGTCTCGGCGTCGCCGGGCGCGGCGCGGTGGACCATCCGGGTCAGCCGGATCGCCTCCCTGGACAGCTGCACGCGCTGGGTGTCGTCGCGGGCGGGGCCGGCGTAGCCCTCGTTGAACAGCAGGTACAGCACCCGCAGCACGCTGGGTAGCCGCTCCTCCTGCGCGGCCGGGCTCGGCGTCTCGAAGCGGGCGCCGGCCCGGGAGATCGTGGCCTTGGCCCGCGAGATGCGCTGGGCCATCGTCGCCTCGGTCACGAGGAAGGCCTGCGCGATCTCGGCGGTGGTCAGGCCGCCGACGGCACGGAGGGTGAGCGCGATGGAGCTGGCCGGGGTCAGGGTCGGATGGCAGGCGAGCACCAGCAGCGCGAGGCTGTCGTCGCCGCCCGGCACGTCCGCGTCGCCCGGCTCCTGCCGGGCGACGCGCTGCTCGCGGGCCCGACGCGAGGCGTCGCTGCGGTAGGCGTCCAGCAGCCGGCGGGTGGCCGCCTGCAGCAGCCAGCCGCGCGGGTTGTCCGGCAGCCCGTCGTCGGGCCAGTGCCGGTAGGCCGCGATGAGCGCCTCCTGGACCGCGTCCTCGGCCCCGTCGAAGTCGGCGTACCGGCGGCCGAGCACGCCGAGGACCTGCGGCGCCAGCTCGCGCAGCAGGTCCTCGACGGGTCGGTGGGTCATGCGCCCTTGGCGTCGCGCAGGTAGTCGATCATCCCCTCGGCGCCGGTGGGGCCCTCCTCCATCAGCTGCCGCACGTGGATCGGCTGGCCCGTGGGAACGCCGCCCCGGCCCGGCACCGCGGAGACCTTCGCGGCGATCTCCAGCGCCCGCCCCTCGTCGGCGACCTCGACGATCTGGTAGCCGGCCAGCCACTCCTTGAACTCCTGGAACGGCCCGTCGGTCACGACCGGTGCGCCGGCGGCGTCGGCGCGGACCACCTTGGCCAGGTCGGGACCCATCAGGATGGTCGAGTCGACCAGCTCGCCGCTGGCCACGAGCTCGTGGTGCAGGACCTCGTAGTAGTTGAGGTGGGCGGTCACCTCGGCCTCGGTCCACTCCTCCATCGGGGTGGGGTCGGTGCCCGGTGCGAACGTGACTCCCAGCAGGTACTTCGGCATGTCGCATTCTCCTCGGTCCGCAGCGCCCGGTGGCGCCGTACGTGGGAAGGACGGAGCCGTGCTGGCGTTCTCGACATGCTCTCAGGAATCCTTTGTGAACCCGCTCCGGCCGCGGGTCCCGCCGGAGCGTCTGCTCCGTTTAGACTCCTCCCGGTGCGGCTGGTGGAGCGCAACCATCCGTTGGCGGCCCTTCGTGATCGGGCCGGCCAGGCGGCCGACGGCCGCGGTTCGCTGGTGCTCGTCACCGGCGAGGCCGGCATCGGCAAGACCGTGCTGCTGCGGGCGTTCGCCGAGCGGTCGCCGGTGCCCACGCTGTGGGGCATGTGCGACTCGCTGAGCACCCCGCGGCCCCTCGGCCCGCTGCGCGACGTGGCCGGCGAGCTCGGTCCCGAGGTCACCGCGGCGCTGCGGGAGGCGGTGGCCCAGCACGAGATCTTCACCGTGGTGCTGGAGGCGCTGCGCGACCGGCCGCGGGCCCTCGTGGTCGAGGACCTGCACTGGGGGGACGAGGCGACGCTGGACCTCGTCCGGTTCCTCGCCCGCCGGATCGCCACGCTGCCGCTGCTGCTGGTGCTCTCCTACCGGACCGGCCTCGGGCCCGCGCACCCGTTGACCCCGGTGCTGGGCGACCTCGTGTCCGGCCCGGACACGCGGCGGCTGCAGCTCACCCCGCTCAGCCGGGCGGCGGTCGCGGAGCTGGTCGGCGAGCACGGCCTCGACCCCGCCGACGTGCACGCCCGGACGGCGGGCAACCCGTTCTTCGTCGGCCAGATCATCGCCCAGAAGGAGTCGGCGCAGCCGGACTCGCCGCTGCCCGACAGCGTGCGCGACGCCGTCGTCGCCCGCGCCGCCACCGTGACCGCCCCGGCCCGCCGGGTGCTGGAGCTGCTCTCCTGCGCGCCCGAGGGGGTGGGTGACGAGCTGCTCGCCGCCCTGGACGTGACGCCTGCGACGGTCGAGGCCCTCGCCGTCACGGGCCTGCTGGAACGCCGCGGCTCCGGGGTCGCGTTCCGGCACGAGATCGCGCGCTCGGCGATCCTCGACGCGGTGGCGCCCGGGGCGGAGCCCGCGCTGCATGCGGCGATGATCGAGGCACTGGAACGCGTCGACGGCGACCCCAGCGTGCTCGCCCACCACGCGGCGGCCGCGGGGGACGCGCCGCGGATCCTGCGCTACGCCCCGGCTGCGGCGGCCGAGGCGGCCCGCTCGGGGGCGCGCCGGGAGGCCATCGCGTTCTACGAGCGCGCGCTGCAGCACAGCGGAGCGGCCGCGGCGGCCGATCGCGCGACGCTGCTGGAGTCGCTGGCCTGGGAGCTGTACCTCACCGACCGGCTGAGCGCCGCCTTCGCCGCCTTCACCCAGGCGCTGCAGCTGCGGCGCGACCTCGGCGACGTCGTGGCGATCGGTGCGATCCACCGGAAGGTGTCCTACCTCGGGTGGTTCGCCGCGGACATGGCCGCGGCCGAGGGGCAGGACCGGGCCGCGGTGGAGATCCTCGCCGGGGCCGGCGCCGGAGCGCGCAGCGAGCTGGGCTACGCCCTGGCCAACCGGGCCTACCTGGCCGCGCAGCGCGGCGACGGCGCGCGGGCCCGGCAGGCCGCCGAGGAGGCGCGCCGCATCGCCGACGAGCTGGGTGACGCCGCCCTGCGCAGCACCGCGTCGGTCCCGGTGGCGGTCGTGCACCTGCAGGGCGGGGACCGAGGCGGCCGGCAGGAGTTGCTCGCCGCTCGCGACGCCGGGCTGCAGCTGCGCCTCGACGATCTCGCGACCGGGGCGATGAGCAACCTCGCCCACCTCGACGTGGAGCAGGGCCGCTTCGACGAGGCCGAGGACACGCTGATGGACGCGCTGCAGGTGAGCGAGGGGCGCGACATCCTGATCTGCAGCATGTGGCAGCGCGGGGTGCAGGCGCGGCTGCGGCTGCTGCAGGGACGGTGGCCGGAGGCCGAGCAGGACGCCCTGGCCGTGCTGGCCGCCGGCCGGCTCCCGCTGGGACGGCTGTGGTCGCACCTCGTGCTGGGTCTGCTCGCCGCCCGCCGGGAGGCGCCGGCGGACAACCCGCACCTCGACGAGCTGTGGCGGCTGGCCACCCAGCTCGACCTGCCCGGCGTCCTCGCCACCGCCGCCGCGGCGCTCGCCGAGCAAGTGTGGATCACACGCCGGCCCGATCCACGGCTCGGCGAACCCGCCGTCGCGGGCCTGTTGGAGCGGCCCGGCTCGGGCGGGGAGGGGCTGCGCCGGTGGGCGGGCCGGCTCGTCGCGGTCGGGTTGCCGGTGCTCGGCAGCAGCCCGCCACCCGCCGGGCCACCGACGCCGGGACAGCCCTACGAGCGGGCGCTCGAGCTGTGCGACGCCGGTTCGTCAGACTCGCTGCTGGCCGCGCTCCCGCTGCTCGACGAGCTGGGCGCGCGCGCCGTCGCGGCGCTGGTGCGCGGACGGTTGCGGGAGCTCGGGGTGACCGGCGTGCCGCGCGGGCTGTCCCCCACCACCCGGGCCAACCCGGCCGGGCTCACCGAGCGGCAGCTCGACGTGCTGGGCCTGCTGGTCGACGGCCTGAGCAACGCCGAGATCGCGGCCCGGTTGGTGATCTCACGCCGGACCGCCGACCACCACGTGTCGGCGATTCTGGGCAAGCTCGACGCCCGCTCCCGCGGTGAGGCGGTGGCGGCCGCCCGCCGGCTGGGGCTCGCGGGGTAGTCATCCCACGAGTCGATCTCGGCGCTGTTGCCCGCAGTCATGATCGTGGAACATCGATCGGTGGCCACAGCGGCGAGTTTTCTGCTCCACGATCATGGGCGACGACCAGGACAACGCGTTCGGTGGTCGTCGACGGTGGCGGGAGGGCGACCCGTCGCCCTCCCGCCATCTGCCGGGTGTCACGACTCCGCGGTCTCCGGACCGAACTCGGCGGCGACCGTGACCACGACGTCGGCCGGGAATCCACCACGCCGGGCGTGCTCCCGGACGGTCTCGGAGTCGTCGGTCTCGTGCAGGCAGTAGATCTTGTCGCCGGCCACGTAGCTGCGCTGCCAGGTGTAGGCCACGCCCAGCCCCTCGACGACCTTGTTGGAGGTGGCGGCGATGTCGCGCAGCTGCTCGGGTGTCAGGTCCGACGCGCCGGGGATGTTGCGCTCGATCAGGAAGGTGCTCATCTCAGGTGCTCCGTTTCTCTTCTCGGCCGGTCCTTCCGACCAAGGAGAACGGTAGGAACAACGGTGCGTGCGCCGCGTCGGCGATACTTCCTATCCGAGGCCCGAGGGTTACCCATCTCGGCGGTCGGCGAAGCGATGCCCATGCCGGATCTGCCCGTGTCCCGAGACCCGGCCGGACGAGCACGGAGAGCACCGGGTCGCCTGCGCGCGACCCCGGGTCGCCCGATTCCGCGGACCCGCCGGGTGGCGGCTGGTGCTCGGGTACCGGCGAGCGCTGTACTGCCCGCATGACGCCCACCGGGCTGGTCGGCCGCGACGGCGAGCTCGCCGCGCTCCGACGGCTCGTCGACGCAGCGCGGACCGGTTCCGGCGGCGCGGTGCTGGTGGTCGGCGAGGCCGGCATCGGCAAGTCCCGGCTGCTGACCGAAGCGGCCGCGCTGGCCCGCGCGGCGGGCTTCGTCGTGCTGATCGGCCGGGCGGTACCGGGCGGCGGGACGTACCGGGCGCTGACCGAAGCGCTGCTCGGCCACTCCCGGTCCGCCCCGAAGATCGACCCGAAGATCGACACGGTGATCGACACGGTGATCGACACCGACGAGCTGCGCCCGTTCCGGGTCGCCCTCGGCCGGATCGTGGCCGGGTGGACCGGAGAGGTCACCGCCGGTGCCGGCGCCGGCGGGGCGGACCCGCTACTCGTGCTCGGGGAGGGTCTGCTCCGGTTGCTCGTCACCGCCGGCCGGGGTGCCGGTTGCCTGCTGGTCCTCGACGACCTGCACTGGGCCGACCCGGACACCGTCGCGCTGGTGGAGTACCTGGCCGGTGCCGCCGGTTCGGTCGGGCTGCTGCTGGCCGTGGCGGCCCGCGACGACCAGCCCGGGCTGTCGCCGGGATCCGGGCCGGACGAGTCGGCGGTGGGTCGGCTGGTCGGCCAGCCCGGCATCACCACGCTGCGGCTGCACCGCCTCGACGACGCGGGCGTCGCGGTGCTCGCGGGCCACCACGCGGGCGAGCATCCGATCCCCGGCGCCGTACTGGCGGCCCTCGTCGCGCGGGCCGAGGGCCTCCCGCTGCTGGTCGAGGAGCTGCTGCACGGGCTCGGGCAGGCCGACGGCGAGCGGGCCGGCGTCCCCGCGACGATGGCCGCCCTGGTGGCCCGGCGGATGGCCGCGCTGGACGCGCCGTCCCGGGCCGGCGTGCAGGCCGCGGCGGTGCTCGGGGCGGAGCCCGAATGGGACCTGGTCGGGCCGGTCAGCGGGCAGCCCGAACCGGCCGCGGTGGCGGCGCTGCGCGCGGCGGCGGACGTCGGACTGCTGATGTCGTCGGGCGGCCGCCTGCGGTGGCGGCACATGCTCGTCCGCGACGCCGTGCTGGCCACGCTGCTACCGCCCGAGCACGTCGGGCTGGCCCGCCGCGCGGCCGACCGGCTCGAGGCCAGGGCCGGGCCGGGCGACGACGCCCTCGCCGCGGACCTGCTCACCGAGGCCGGCGAGGCGGGCCGGGCCGCCGGGATCTGGCTGCGGCTGGCCCGGCGGGACATCGCCCGCGGCGCGCTGCGCACCGCGCACGAGCTGGTCGAGCGGGCCGTTGCGCTCGGCGTCCCACCGGCCGGGGTGGCGATCGACCGGGTCCGGCTGCTCTGCCTGCGCGGGCAGGTGGCCGACGCGCTGGAGGCCGGGACCGCGGTGCTGTCCGAGGTGACCGGCGACGAGCACGCCGAGCTCTGCCTGGAGCTGGCCCGCGCCGCCGTGCTGGGCGGCCGCTGGGAGCAGGCGCACAGCTTCGTCGACCGGGCCGGGCGGGCGGACGACCCGCGGTCGGCGGTGCTGGCCGCGGAGGCGTCGTTCGGCGCCGGGGACACCGAGCGGGCCGGCGTGCTCGCGCGCGCCGCGGTCGCTGCGGCCGAGCGGGCCGACCGGCCCGACGCGCTGTGCGCCGCCCTCATCGTGGTCGGCCGGTGCGCGGCCCTCACGGTCTGGGCCGAGGCGGCCACCGCGTTCGCGCGAGCCGCCCAGTGCGCCGCCGAGCACGGCCTGGTGCCGCAGCGGGTCGAGGCCCTTTTCGGGTTGGGCATGATCGAGCTGGCCGACGGGGCCGATCCCGGCCGGCTGACCCACGCCCACGAGCTGGCGGTGCAGGCCGGGCTGCTGACCTCGGCGCTGTCGATGGAGGTGGTCCTCACCGACTACCTGATGACCGTCGACGGGCCCGTCGCCGTCGAGCCGGCGGCCCGGCGGACCGCGGATCGCGCCGAGCGGCTGCGGCTGTCCGGCCTGCAGGCGCTGTCGGAGACCTTCATGGCGGCCGCCCGGGCCGTCGCGGGCGATCTCGCGGGGATGTCCGCGCTGCTCGATGCGGCCACCGCGCGGACCGACACGTCGTTGGAGGTCGCCGCGCTGGCCGACGCCGTGCGCGCGCTTCCGCACCTGATGGCCCACGACCTGCCCGCGGCGAACGCCCAGCTCGACCGCGGGATGACGCGCCTGATCGGCCACCAGCCGGCCGCGCCCGTGGTGTTCTGGGGACTGTGGGCGCTGCTGCGCACGGTCCTGGCCGACCGCGACGAGCAGGCCCGCGAGCTCGTGCGGGCGCAGGCCAGGCTGCGCGACACGAACCGGGCCGCGCTGGCCTACGCCGAGGCCGTCGTCGCCGGTCGCGCCGGGCGGGGCCGCGCCGCCGCCGACCTGCTGGCCACCGCGGACGCGATGCTGCCCGGCCAGCCCTGGTGGCGCCGGTTGCTGCGGTTGCTCGCGCTGGAGGCGGCGGTGCGCGACGGCTGGGGCGATCCGGTGCCGGAGCTGCGCGCCGACCTGGCGGCGTTCGAGCACGAGGGCGCGGCCGGGTTCGCCCGGACCTGCCGGGACCTGCTGCGCCAGGCCGGGGCGCCCACCCGGCGCGGGCGGGGCGACACCGCGGTGCCGTCGGCGCTGCGGGCGCTCGGTGTGACCAGCCGCGAGATGGACGTGCTGGTGCTCGTCGCCGGCGGGCTGACCAACGCCGAGGTGGGCGGGCGGCTGTACCTCTCCCCGCGCACCGTGGAAAGCCACGTGGCGAACCTGCTGGCCAAGACCGGTTCGCGCGGCCGCTCCGAGCTGCGCGCGTTCGCCCAGCCCGGTCCCTAGCACCTCCGTGGTCGACCGAGCGCGACCCGCTCCGTCGACTCGCGTCTCCGATCAGCCGGGCTCGGGCGTCGTCGGGTCGTCGCGGGGCAGCCCGAGGCGGTCGGCGAGCAGCGCGAGCTCGGTGTCGAACAGGTCGTCGGCATCACCCAGGCCGGGGGTGAGGTGGCCGAACACGGTCAGCGAGATCACGCCGTGCAGCACGGTCCAGGCGTGGAAGTAGCCGGCGACGACGCTCGGCGGGACGTCGAAACCCCGGCGACCGGCGAGCACCTGCAGCTGCTCCCGGTACCGGTCGCCGATCGCCGCTGACGGGACCGGCGTCAGCACGCCGGCCCGGTGCGCCGCGTCGAGCGGTGCGACCAGCAACTGCTGGGTGCGGAACGCGGCCGGGCGGGTGGCGTCGGGCGGAGCCGAGTACCCGGGCAACGGGGTTCCGAAGATCAGTCCGAACTCGGCGCGCTGGGCCAGCGCCCAGCCCCGGAAGGCGTGCGCGACGGCGCTGAACTGCGCGCGGAAGGATGCCCGGCGGGCATCGGTCAGCGCCGCGTCCATCGTCTCGGACAGGCTGTCGTACGCGTCGGCGACCAGCGCGGTCACCAGTGCGTCACGGCTGTCGAAGTAACGGTAGAGCGCCGAGGCGGTGAGCCCCATCGCCCGACCGATACCGCGCAGGTTGATCCCGGACACCCCGGCCTCCGCGAGCTGTTCCCGCGCTCGAGCCTTGATCTCATCGGCGGTGACCTGGTGGGTGATCGCCCTGAGCCGGACCCGGCGCAGCTGCGCTGCCTCGGCTCCCCGCGGATTCGTCACCGGCACCACCCTCCGCTCCGCCCTGGAATCTACAACAGACACTCATAGTTGACAGTGTTCTCTTCAGAAGAAGATAGTTCTCGTGTCGGATCACCTGCCCGGAGGGTCAACGCCATGATCGAGACAACGCCCGCGCCCGCCGATCCGCTCCGGCTGGCCCTGAGCGTCCACCGGCACCACCCGTCCGCCCTCTTCGGATGGGCTGCGCTGGTGTTCCTCCCGCTCAATGCCGCCCGGCTGCCGCTGATCGAGAGCCGGCTGTTCGCGGCGGCCATCGCCCTGACGCTCGTCGGGCACCTCATCCTCACCGCGGTCTACGGGGTCCGCCGCCACACCCTCGACGTGCCGCCCATGCGCGGCGGGCCACTGGTTCTCGCCGGCTGGCTGGTCCTGGTCACGGTGCTGCAGATCGTGGCCGGGCAGGGTGTGGAAGCGGTGGTCGGCCAGTCCGCCTTCGGCATCATGCTGGGCGGGCTGCTGCCCGCGGTGCTGCTCGGCCCGGCCTGGGCGCTGGCCCCGGTGGGCTTCCGGCTCGCCCGCGGGCTGCCCGGCTGACCGACGACCGCCCCGCTGCGTTCCCGGCACCGACAGCGATGCCCGACCCGGGAATGCCCGGCGGCCCGGGCGCCTTGACCCCACGTGTGAGCCCGATCTCGCGCGCCGCGGTCGGCCTGCGCTCCGAGCGCGGGCCGGTGCTGCTCGCCCTCATGGTCTCCACCGGCCTGATCGCGATCGACGCCACGATCCTCGCGACCGCGGTCCCGTCCATCGTCGGCGATGTCGGCGGGTACGCCCAGTTCCCCTGGCTGTTCTCCGTCTACCTGCTCGCCCAGGCGGTGTCGGTGACGGTGTACGCCAAGCTCGCGGACACCTTCGGCCGTAAGCCGATCATGCTGCTGGGGATCGGGCTGTTCCTCCTGGGCAGCGTGCTGTGTGGCCTGGCCTGGAGCATGCCGGCCCTGATCGCCTTCCGCGCCGTGCAGGGCCTCGGCGCCGGCGCCGTGCAACCCATGGCCATGACCATCGCCGGCGACATCTACACCGTCGCCGAGCGCGCCACGGCCCAGGGCTACATCGCCAGCGTCTGGGCCCTCTCCTCGGTCGTCGGGCCGACGCTCGGCGGCGTGTTCTCCCAGCTCGGCCTGTGGCGCTGGATCTTCCTGGTCAACGTGCCGCTCTGCCTGCTGGCCGGCGCGCTCATCGCCCGGAACTTCCACGAGACCGTGGAACGCCGGCACCACCGCATCGACTACCTCGGCTCGGTGCTGCTCACCAGCGGCATGACCCTGGTCCTGCTCGGGGTGCTGGAGGGCGGCCAGGCCTGGGCATGGGACTCGCCGGCGAGCATCGCCGTGTTCGCCGTCGGGGCCGCGCTGCTCGCCGCGTTCGCGCTGGCTGAGCGGCGCGCCGCCGAACCGGTGCTGCCGCTGTGGGTGCTCGGCCGGCGGCTGCTCGCGACGACGACCGCGCTCGCGCTGGGCGTCGGCGTCATCCTCATCGGGCTGGCCGCGTCCGTGCCCACCTACCTGGAGAACGCGCTCGGGGTGCCGCCGCTGGTGGCGGGCCTGGCGCTGGCCGCGCTCACCCTGGGCTGGCCGCTGTCGGCGAGTCTGTCCGGCCGGCTGTACCTGCGGCTCGGTTTCCGGCCGACCATCCTCATCGGGCTCGGGTTCGTCGTCGCCGGGGCGGCGGCGCTCGCGCTGCTCGCGCGTACGCCCTCGGTGGCCATGGTCGCCGCCACCTGCTTCGTCATCGGCGTCGGGTTGGGGCTCACCTCGACGCCCTCGCTGATCGCCGCCCAGGCCAGCGTGGACTGGAACGAGCGCGGCGTGGCCACCGGCGCGAACACGTTCGCCCGCTCCATCGGCAGCGCGCTCGGTGCGGCGGTGCTGGGCGCGGTGGCCAACGGGGTCATCACGGCCTCCGGGCGCCCGGCGACCGACCCGGTGGCGGCCACCGACGCCGGTGCCGCGGTGTTCCTCGGGGTGCTGATCGCCGCGGCACTCACCGTCGTGGCCGGGCTGCTCATGCCGAGGGTGGACGCGGCGATCGGCGCCCGGTCCCCGACCGCCCGGACCACCGACACCCTGACCGCCGACAGCCGGACCACCGACACCCAGCCCACCGGCACCCAGACCGCCGACACCCGGCCCGGTCCGTAGCCCGGCCCCACCCAAACCCCGTGGCGACCACGGATCCGCGCGGCGCCGGCGGCCGCGAACCTTCCTGCATGCGACCCCACACCCATCCCGGCAGCACCCACGACGTGCTGGTCGTCGGCGCCGGCCCCGCCGGCCTGACCGCGGCCATCACCCTCGCCCGCCACGGCGTCGACGTGCTCGTCGTCGAGTCCCACGCCGGCACGTCCCCGTTCCCCAAGGCCACCGGGATCAGCACCCGCACCATGGAGCTGATGCGCGTCTGGGGCCTGGAGGAACGGGTGCGCGCGGGAGCCATGCAGGTCCAGCCGTTCCTGGCCGTGTCCGACACCCTGACCGGGCCGACCCACACGAGCGTGCCGTTCGGCTACCCCACCGCCGAACAGGCCCTCGCGGT
Source organism: uncultured Actinomycetota bacterium (assembly GCA_963730945.1). Taxonomy (GTDB): domain Bacteria; phylum Actinomycetota; class Actinomycetes; order Mycobacteriales; family Pseudonocardiaceae; genus Pseudonocardia. Next base: position 63,890 of record CAVSTV010000014.1, on the reverse strand, counting down.
CAGCCCGACCACCCCGTGCTACTGCCCGCAGGACCACCTCGAACCGGTGCTGCGCGACCACCTGGTCGATCGCGGCGGGCGGATCCGGTTCGGCACCGAGCTCACCGCGCTCACCGTCGACGCCGCCGGCGTCACCGCGGAGCTGCGCCACCGCAACACCGGCGAGGAGTACCGGGTCCGCGCCCGGTACGTCATCGGGGCGGACGGGCCGCGCAGCCCGGTGCGCTCCGCGCTCGGTATCGACGTGCAGGACATGGGCACGATCGGCGATTTCGTTGCGGTCACCTTCCGCGCCGACCTGACCCGGCGGCTGCCGCGGACCCCGTCCGCGCTGAACGCGGTCGAGGTCGCCGACGCCGCGGGCCTGTTCGTGCCGACCGGCACCGACGACCGCTGGGTCTACGCCCGGCAGTGGCATCCCGACGCCGGCGAGACGATGGCCGACTGGACCCCCGAGCGGTGCGTGGCGCTGCTGCGGGCCGGCACCGGCCTGCCCGACCTCGACCCGCAGGTGCTCGCCGTGCTGCCGTTCGTCATGGGCGGGCACGTCGCCACCGCCTTCCGCGCCGGCCGCGCCTTCCTCGTCGGCGACGCCGCGCACCGCACGACGCCGGTGGGCGGCACCGGGATGAACACCGCGATGCACGCCGCCCACAACCTCGGCTGGAAGCTGGCCTGGGTGCTGCGCGGCTGGGCCGGCGAGGCGCTGCTGGACAGCTACGAGGCCGAGCGCCGCCCGATCGGCACCGAGAACGTGCGGCGCTCGCTGCACCAGGGCCCGCCGCCCGCCGGGGACGGCCTGTCCTGGGACACCGGCGTGCAGTACGCCTCGGCGGTGATCGACGGGACGGGCGGGCGCGCTCCGCATGCCTGGCTGTGCCACCGCGGCTCGCGGATCTCCTCGCTCGATCTCTTCGAGGGCCGCCTGACCCTGCTCACCGGCCCCCGCGGCGAACCCTGGCGCAACGCCGCAACCGATGTCACCGCCGATGTCGCCACCGACGGGCTGCCGTTCCGGACGCTCACCGTGGGCGGCCACGGCCTGCACGACGTGGACGGCACGTTCGCCGACCGCTACGGCCTCGGCGACACCGGCGCGGCGCTGATCCGCCCCGACGGGTACGTCGCCTGGCGGGGCGAGGCGCCCGCCGACGCGCGGAGCACCCTGCGGTTCGCGATCGACACCGCGCGCGGCCGTCGGGTCCGGCCCGAGCTCGCCCTGGCCGGCTGATCCACCGAGATGGCCGCGGTCCGGGAGCTCACCGCTCGTGGCGGCGGACCAGGGCGGCGACCTCCAGCTGGGAGCCGACCTCCAGCTTGGCCAGGATCGAGCGGATCTGGGAACGCACGGTCGCCACCGACACCACGAACTCCTTGGCGATCACCGCGGGCCGCCGGCCGGCGACGATCCGGCTGACCACCTCCCGCTCCCGCGGCGTGAGCCGCTGCCAGCGTTCACGTTCGAGCTGCGCGACCTGGCCGGCGGTCCGGGCCAGCGCCAGGAACCGGGCCCGCTCGGCCGCGGCGAGCAGCGGCTGCCCCGCGGCGGCCCGGACCACCGTCTCGACCAGCGCGTCGAACGGCGACGACTTGGAGATCCAGCCGATGGCCCCGGCCGCCACCGCGACGGCGATCCGGGTCTCGTTGCGGGACGCGGTGAACAGCAGCACCTGCCAGCCGGCCCGGCGCAGCCGCGGCACCAACTCCGCGCCGTCACGGCCGGATCCGAGATCGAGGTCGAGCAGCACCAGGCCCGCGGCCGGGGCGTCGTCCTCGATGCGGTCGATGAAGGCCGTCGGCTCGACCGCGACGACCTCGATCCCGCGTTCCCGCAGGGCGAGCGCCACGGTGTCGGCCACCAGCGAGTGATCGTCCACGACCACCACGTTCGGGCGCACGGTCGAGCGACCCTCGGGAAATCGCAGCGTCTCGGCGGTCATAACGCCGCCTCCGCGGGAAAGAGCACGTCGGCGGTCATAACGCCGCCTCCGCGGGAAAGAGCACGTCGGCGGTCATGCCGTCACGACCTCGCTCGACGCCGCGCGACGCGTGGTCGGCAGCTCGACGACGGCCGTGCAGCCGGCCGAGGTGGAGACCACGGTGAAGCTGCCCCGGTGCAGTTCCACCAGCTCGCTGCAGATGGCCAGGCCCAGCCCGGCTCCGGTCGACCCGGGGCCGCGGACCCCGCGCCGCAACAACCGCGCGGTCGAGCCCGGCGGCAGGCCGGGGCCGTTGTCGATCACCTCGATCCGCACCCGCGGGCCACGGGCCGTGGCGCGCACCGTGACCTCGGAGCCGGGGGCGTGCCGGGCGCAGTTGGCCAACAGGTTGGCCAGCAACTGCGCCAGACCACCGCTGTCGATGCCGACCCACGGATCACCGTGCACCTCCACCCGCACGTCCTGCCCGATCGCGCCGTAGAGCAGCGCGAGGTCCGCCGCGATGCTCGCGACCGGCGCCGTCCCGTCGGGCGGTCCGAAGGAGTCCAGGTCCGGCTCCGGGAGCCGCAGCTGCTCCGGAGCCGGGGATCGGCACGGGCCGAGACCGGTCGGCGCCGGCCACCCGCAGCCCCGCATCCGGACCGGGGCCGCCGCCCGGCGCACCCAGCGCGGCGGGCACAGGCCCGTCCCGGCTGGCCCCGGCGAGCGCAGGAACCCCGCCGCGGCGATCAGCAACAGACCGGCCGCGGCCAGCTCGAGCGCGGTACCGACGGTGCCGCCGGCCAGCGCGGTGAGCCCGGGCAGCGCGAGCGGCAAGGTGGCGACACCGAAGCCCAGCCCGGCTCTGCGCAGCGCGGCGCGGCGCTCGACAACGCCGTTCACCAGCAACAGGACCGCGGCCGCCGCGACGCCGAGGCAGCCGAGCAGGCCGGTCGCGACGAGCAGCCCGGCCGCCGGCACCCACCGCGGAACCAGGCCGGCGAACACCGCGACCACCGCCAGTCCGGCGAGCACGAGCCCCACCGCGGCCAGCGCGGCCGTGCGTTCCCGCGGCCGGTCGATCGCCCCCCGCCGGGCGACCACGAGCAGCCCCGCAACCCCGATCACGGCCACGTTCACCAACAGTTGCCACACCAGGTCGCGGCCGCTGCGCTCGGGCCGGAGCAGCGTGAAGACGGCGGGCAGGCCGATGGCGCAGGCGATCAGGTAGCTGCGCCGGTCGGCGCCCATCGCGCCGGCCAGCAACAGCAGCACCGCCGCCAGCACCACGGCGGTGCTCGTCACCGACCCGGCGGAGCCGCTGACGATGCCGGAGCCGACCACCGGCCACCCGACCAGGAACAACCCGACCAGCAGCAGCAGGTCTTCGAGCACCGGCTGACGACTCGCCGCGGGGCACAGAACAAACACGATGAGCACCTCGAACGATCGAGGACGGCTCCCCGCGGCAGCGCGACCACTACGGAGTGATCACGCCCGCGGAGCGGGACATTCATTGCTGGGGAACGCGTAACCGGGGAGTGCGTACGGGCTTTCGCCGAGGCTCGGCCCGTTGTTACTCAACGAACGTAACTGACGGCTGACAGTAACCACCAAAGGGGTGGTCAGAACCACCTCCGGGGCCGCGCGCCGACCGGCGTGTCGCGGTCCGCGACCTGCTCAGCCGACCCGCGCGCGTCCCGCCGCCGACACGGCGGCCCGCAACTGCGCGTGTCCGTCACGCAGCGACGCGCGGTCGGCGCGGACCTCGACCAGCCGAAGCCCGGGCCCGGGCGCGAGCGCCGTGGCCAGCTCGCCCGCATCGTCGATGTCGACCCCACGGTGCCGCACCCCGAAGGCGGCGCACAACGCGGCCAGCTCGACCCGGTGCGGCGTGCCGAAGACCCGCTCGAAGGCCGCCGCGTGCTCGGGCGCTCCCTGCTCCAGCAGGCTGAAGATCCCGCCGCCCTCGTCGTTCAGCACGACGAGGGTCAGGTCGGGACGCGGCTCCTCGGGGCCCAGCACCAGCCCGGTCAAGTCGTGCAACATCGTGAGGTCGCCGAGCAGCGCGTACGCCGGACCGGGGTGGGCCAGCGCGGCCCCGAGCGCCGTGGACACGGTGCCGTCGATGCCGGAAACGCCGCGGTTGGCGAGCACGGTGAGCCCGCGCCGGGGCGCCGCGGCGAGCGAGGCGTCCCGCACCGGATTCGACGAGCCCAGCAGCAGCTGCGCACCGGCCGGCAACCCGGCGACCACGGCACGGGCCAGCCGCAGCCCGACCGGCGCGGCGGAGCCGTCGAGCGCGCGGTCCAACGCGGCCGCGGCGGCGGCGTCGGCGTCGCGCCATCGGCGCAGCCAGGCCCGGTCCGGGGTGAGCGCCGGCAGCGACCCGACGGCGCGCACCGTCCCCGCCACGTCGGTCCACATGCGACCATCCGGATCGGACACCGCGTAGACGGCGATGTCCGGATCGGACAGCAGCCGTTGCACCGAACGGTGCAGGGTCGGCCGGCCGGCGATCACGACCTGCGTCGGCCGCAGCTCGGGCAGATCCAGCAACCAGGGCGCGGTGCGCACCGCGAGCGGCCACGGCGCGGACGCCGGTTCGGCCACCACCGGCGCCGCGGGGTCGGGCGGGACATCGGCCGGCCGGTCAGCGCCCGACCCGTCACCCGCGTATCCGGTGACCGGACCGGCCCCGTGACCAGCCACGATCAACGTCGGCGCGCGTGGATCGAGCGGCAGCGGCGGAGCCGAACGGCGCACCGGCGCGACCGTGGTCCACGCCCCACCCCCCGCTCGGCCCGGCGGCGCGGCGCTGCCGTCGGGCACCAAGGGCTCGGCGAAGGGCAGGTTCAGGTGCACCGGCCCGGGCGGCCCACCGAGCGCCCCGGACGCCGCAGCAACCACCCGATCCACAATGGACCGAGTCAGCCCGGTCTCGGCGTCGACGCCGGCGGTCAGGGCCAGCCGTACCGCGGCACCGAAGATCCCGGGCTGGGTGATCGTCTGGTTGGCGCCGGTGCCGATCAGTTGCGGGGGTCGGTCGGCGCTGAGCACCAGCAGCGGGACACCGCTGTGCGCCGCCTCGAGCACCGCCGGATGCAGGTTGGCGACCGCGGTGCCCGACGTCGTCGCGACCGGAACCGGACGCCCGGAGCGCAGCGCGATGCCCAACGCCAGGAACCCCGCGGTGCGCTCGTCGATCCGCACGTGCAACCGCAGCCGCCCGGCGCGGTCCGCGGCGTGCAGGGCGAACGACAGCGGCGCGTTGCGTGATCCAGGGCAGAGAACGGCATCGGTGACCCCGCAGCGCACCAGCTCGTCGACGATCACCTGCGCCTGCACGGTCGAGCGGTTCACCCCGGAAGGGTAGTGGCGGCCGCCGGAGCGCCGCCTCAGCGGGCGTGCCGCGGTCCGGCCCCGACCGTGGCGGCGCAGCGGCGCGGTGGCACGGTGACGCGTCCGGCCGCGACCTGGTGGGGCAGCAGCAGGTGCGCGCCGATCACCAGCAACGACACGCCGGCCACGACGAGCAGGCCCACCCACGACGTGATGGTCTCGGCCAGCCGGCCGACCCAGGGCACCGTGTACCACTCGACGCCCATGACATCGGCCGCCGCCACCAGGCCGAGATCGGAGTCGCTGTTGGCATCCCCCTTGGTGCGGAAGGCGGGACCGGCCGCGATATCGATCACCCGGTGCGTCACCACCCGGGTTCCGGCGGAGGTCGGATGCCGGTCCACGAAAGTGATCACCTCGCCGACCACGATGTCCTGCACCGGACGTGGCCGGACCACCAGCACCGCGCCGATCGGGAGGGCCGGCTGCATGCTCGGCGAGCGCATGGTGAGCGCGGACGCACCGGCCAGCGCCGGCAGGATGGTGACCAGAAAGGCGGCGGTCAGCGCGATGAGCACCCCGATGAGCAGCAGCCCGTCACCGATCCGGCGGATCGGATGTCGCGCCGCGTGATGGATTCCGCCGCGCTTACCACCCCTCGCCCAGAATTCCCATGTCAATGCGCGTTCCACGCGTTCACCGTACGCATTTCAGGTGCCCCACCCATCAATTCTCCACCTGATCGGGGGGTGCCCAAACAACACATTCCAGCAATGGCTGCGCCCTTTCACGGCGCCGGACCGGACCCGCAGAACCGGTCGGCGGGAACGGCCCGTCCCGCCGCTACGACGGGATCAGCTCGAATTCGGTGGCCAGCGCGGCGCCGGGCAGCCGCGCGGCCGCCTGCTCGGCCATGCCGCGCAGGAACGCCGCCGGATCGGCCATCGCGTTGCCCGCCGCCGCCAGCGCGGCCAGGTAGGCCCGGTGCTCGGCGAGCGAGGCCACCCCGCGGTCGAACTGCGCGGTGATGTCGACCGCGTGCGTGCTGTGCGGCGATGCGGCCACCGCCACCCATCGAGCGGCCCACGGCTCGCCCAGCTCCGGGAAGATCCAGCGGTTGGCGGCGTCCCGGACCGCGTCCAGCGCGGCCCGGCCGAGCGCGATGTGATCGGCCATGTTCAGCTGGCCCGACGGCCAGTGGTCGTGGAAATTGGACGTGATCACCAACTCCGGGCGGTGCCGACGGATCGCGGCCGCGATGTCGCGGCGCAGCGGGATCCCGTACTCCAACAACCCGTCCGGATGATCGAGGAACTCCACGACGTCAACGCCGACGGCGGCCGCCGCGGCCCGCTGCTCGGCCGCCCGCAGCGGGCCGCACTCGGCGGGCGGCAGCGTGTCGATACCCGCCTCGCCCCGGGTGGCCAGCAGGTAGCTGACCGTGCGACCGCCTGCCGTCCAATACGCGACGGCACCGGCGCCGCCGTACTCCAGATCGTCGGGGTGGGCGACGACGGCCAGCGCGCGCTGCCAGTCCTCGGGCATCGGTTCGTAGGTCTCGACCATGACCGTGGATCCTGCTGCACCCACCGGCGGTGTGGCCAGGTCAGTCCCGCTCGTCGGCGGCCGCATCACCGAGGGCCCGATCGTCGAGGGTGGCCGCGTAGAGCGCGCGCTTGGGCACCCCGGCCAGCTCCGCGATGTCGCGCACCGCGTCCTTGAGCCGCTCGCCGTCGGCCACCCGTTCGTGCACGGCCGGGACCAGCGATTCGACGCTCGGTGCCGCCGTCGGCGCCGCCCCGGCCAGCACCACGGTGATCTCGCCACGCACCGGGCCGACGGCGGCCCAGTCGGCCAGTTCGGCCAGCGAGCCGCGCAGCACCTCCTCGTGGGTCTTCGTCAGCTCGCGGCAGACCGCCGCCGCCCGCTGCGGCCCCAACACCGCGACCGCGTCGGCCAGCGTGTCGTCCAGCCGGTGCGGCGATTCGAAGAACACGGTCGCCCGCGCCTCGGTGGCCAGCGTCTGCAGCCAGCGCCGACGATCACCGGAGCGGCGCGGCGCGAAGCCCTCGAAGCAGAACCGCTCGCACGGCAGGCCGGACAGCACCAGCGCCGTGGTCACCGCGGACGGGCCGGGCAGGCAGGTCACCGGCAGCCCCTGCGCGGCCGCCGCGGCCACGATGCGGTAGCCGGGATCGGACACCGCCGGCATCCCGGCGTCGGTCACCACCAGCACCGTCGCCCCGCCGCGGACCTGCTCGAGCAGCCCCGGCAGCCGCGCCAGCTCGACCGCGTCGTAGTGGCTGATCACCCGGCCGCCGATGCGCACCCCGAGCGCCGCGGCCAGCGAGCGCAGCCGCCGGGTGTCCTCGGCCGCGATCACATCGGCGCCGGCCAGCGCCTCGATCAGCCGCGCGGAGGCGTCGCGGGCCTGCCCGAGCGGGGTCGCCGCGAGCACCAACCGTCCCGCGCTCGACTCGGCCGCCGTGCTCGGCTCGGGAGCGGGGAGGGGGGCCACACCGAGCAGCCTACGAAGGGGGCCGCCTACGATCTGCAGGCGTGGCCCTGCGCACCGTCGGCCGCCCGCGGCCCGACACCGCGAGCGCCGAAGAACCCGACGCCGCGCCCGACACCGGCAACCCGCCGCTCGGCGAGGGCCCGGCCGCGCAACCACCGCCGACGGACCGGCTGCTGCAGCTCGGCTCGCCACCCCCGTCGGACCGGCTGCGCGGCTGGCTGGTGGCGCTCACGCTGACGGTGATCGCCGGGTTCGTGCGGTTCGTGAGCCTCGGCCAGCCGACCGACGCCGGCACCCCGGTCTTCGACGAGAAGCACTACGTGCCGCAGGCGTGGCAGATGTTGCGCAACGGCGGCGTCGAGGACAACCCCGGCTACGAGCTGATCGTGCACCCGCCGCTGGGCAAGCAGCTCATCGCGCTGGGCGAGCTGGCGTTCGGCTACAACGGCGTGGGCTGGCGGGCTGCCGCCGCGCTGGCCGGCACGCTGACCGTGCTGCTGGTGATCCGCGCCGGGCGCAGGCTCACCCGGTCGACCATGCTGGGCGGGCTGGCCGGGATCCTGCTGATCTGCGACGGCCTGTCGCACGTGCAGTCCCGGATGGGCATGCTGGACGCCTTCGCGGCCCTGTTCGTGGTGGCCGCGTTCGCCACCCTGCTGTGCGACCGCGACGACGTGCGGGCCCGGATGCGGGTGGTCGTCGCCGAGGGCCGGATCGGCGACTCCCGCTACGGCCCCCGGCTCGGGGTGCGTTGGTGGCGGCTGGGCACCGGGGTGCTGCTCGGGCTGGGCTGCGCGGTGAAGTGGTCGGGCGTCTACTGGCTGGCCGCGTTCGCGGTGCTGCTGGTGATCTGGGACCTCACCGCGCGGCGGGCGGCCGGGGTCGAGCGGCCGTGGCGGGGCACCGTGGTCCGCGATCTCGGGCCCGCGCTGTGGGCGCTGGCGCTGGTGCCGATCATGGCCTACCTGTCGGCCTGGTGGGCCTGGTTCGGCAGCGAGACCGCGATCGACCGGCACGCCGTCGGGGACGAGATCGGCGACGGCGGCGCGTGGGCGTTCCTGCCCGACAGCCTGCGCGGGCTCTGGTACTACAGCGGCAAGGTGCTGTCCTTCCACGCCGGGCTCACCACGCAGAGCAGCGGCGTGCACCCGTGGGAATCCAAGCCCTGGACGTGGCCGATGGGCCTGCGCCCGATGCTCTACCACTACGCCGCCGGCGAGGACATCACCGGCTGCGGCGGGCCGACCTGCGTCAATGCGGTGATGCTCATCGGCACGCCCGCGCTGTGGTGGCCGGCGTTGGGGGTGCTCGGGCTCGCGATCTGGCGGACCGTCACCCGGTTCGACTGGCGCTACGGCGCGGTGCTGGTCGGCTACGGCGCCGGCATCCTGCCCTGGTTCGCCAACATCGAACGCCAGATGTACTTCTTCTACATGGCCCCGGTGGTGCCGTTCCTGGTGCTCGCGACGGCACTGGTGATGGGCGAGATCCTCGGCCCGGCCGGCGCGTCGCGCGAGCGCCGGCAGACCGGGCTGCTGGTCGTCGGGCTGTGGGTCGGGCTGATCGTGGCCAACTTCGGCTGGCTGTGGCCGATCCTGAACGGGCTGCCGATCACCCCGGAGATGTGGGAGGCGCAGCTCTGGCTGCCCTCCTGGCGGGCTTGACCCAGCCCCCGGTCGGGGCAAACCCTGGTCATGATCGGCGTCTGCGGTTGATTTGCTTCATCCGTGCAGCTCAGCTACCGCAGACGGCGATCTTGACGCCGCCGAACCTTCCGCGGGTGCCCGATGGCGGCTCGGCCGTGCCCTGACGGCTGTCGAGGATTCGGCAACACGCTCCATTGCCGCACCCCAGCCGGGCCCGATGGGTGGGCGCCGATGCGCGGGGAGCGGTCCGGCGAGTTTCAGCCGCTCGCGGCCAGCAGCACGCTCGCTCCGAGCGCCAGCCCGGCGCTGGTGAACTGCAGGCTGGACAGCCGCTCCCCCAGCACCATCCGCGCCAGCACCACCACCACGATCGGGTACAGCGACACGACCACCGCACTCACCCCCAGGTCACCGAGCCGGGTGGCCAGCAGGAAGCCCACGTTCGCCACCGAGTCGGCCACCCCACTGATGATCATCAGCCGGTTCGGCCGGGCGGTGGATCCGCGCAGCAGCACCAGCGCGGTGAGCAGCGTCACCGTGACCACGCGGCCGGCGAGCAGCGGCCACAGCCCGGAGTCCGGCGGCGTCGCGTCCAGCCCGATGAAGAACAGCCCGAACCCGACGCCCGCGGCCAACCCGAGCAGCGGCCCGACCCGGTGCCCGCCTGCACCGCCGGTGCCCGCCGTGGCCAGCACGATCGCCACCAGCGCGACCGCGATCGCGAGCAGCGTCAACGGTCCGAGCCGCTCCCCGGTGAGGACCCCGACGAGCAGCGGCAGGCCGGCGCCGACCACCGCCGACAGCGGTGCCACCACGCCCATCGGCCCGACCGCGAGCGCCCGCAGGTAGAGCAGCAGCCCGACCGCGCCGGCGATTCCGGCCAGCGCGCCGATGCCGAACGCGGCCACCGACGGCCGTCCGGGCAGCAGCACCAGCGCCGGCAGCAGGATGAGCAGGCCCGCGAACTGCACCACCGCGGTGACCGCCAGCACCGGTGCCCGCTTGGCCGCCAGCCCGCCGGCGAAATCGGCGATGCCGTAGGCGCACGCGGTGGGCAGAGCGATCGGGACGGACATCGGACCCTCGGACCCTCACAGTTCAGCGGAACGCACCGACGCGTACAACGCTCTGGACGCTACCGGTCATCCAGACCGGAGTTCAATGAAGTATCCGTCGCAGTACGGCAGACTGACCTCGTGCAGTCGGACGAGGTGGCCAGGGCGGTGGGCCGCAACGTCCGCGCGCTGCGCCAGCAACGCCGGATGACGATCGACGCGCTCGCCGCGGCGGCCGGCGTCAGCCGCGGCACGGTGATCCAGATCGAGACCGCCCGCGGCAACCCGAGCATCGGCACCCTGGTCGGGCTGGCGGTCGCGCTGCGGGTGGGAGTGGCCTCGCTGGTCGACGGTGACGCCGAGCCGCGCGTCGTGATCCGCCGCGACGCCGACGCCGCCCGGCTGTGGAGCAGCGCCGCCGGCAGCAGCGCGGTGTTCCGGATCGGCACCGATCCGCCCGATGTCGTCGAGCTCTGGGACTGGACGTTGCAACCGGGGGACGGGTTCGACGGCGAGGCGCACCCGATGGGCACCCAGGAGGTGCTGTCGGTGCTGTCCGGGCGGCTCGGCGTGCGGGTCGGTGCGACCGCCCACGAGCTGGATGCCGGGGACACGGTGATGTTCCAGGCGCACGCGGCGCACCGCTACAGCGGTGCCGGTCCGGATCCGGTGCGATTCCTGATGGTGGTGCTGCAGCCCGGTGACGCCGGCCTGGTGCCGCCGACGAGCATCGCCGAGGCGGAGTCGCGGGGTGCCCCGGACTCCGGCGCACCGGGTTCGACGCCCGGGTGACCGGGGTCAACAGCCGTCGATGCGCAGCGGTCGGTGCACCGGGTCGACCGCGAGCGTGCCGGCCTCCACCTGGGAGCGGTAGCTGCAGCCCGAGCCCATCCGCACCTCGACCGTCCGGTCGTCGACGAAACGCACCTCCGCGGGCTCCGGCACCTCCTCCAGCCCCTGGTACACCACCGACTCCTGCTCGAACGGGCCGCCGCCGGCGCGCAGCACCACCGCGTACACCGGGTCGATCGCCGCCGGTGCGCCCTCGACCACGAGCAGCCGCATGTTCCCGGCGGCGACCTCGGACACCACCCGGTTCTCCTGCACCAGCTGCGAGGCCAACATGACCACCAGTATCCAGCCGAGCATCGCGCTGCCGCCGATCACGAGGACCAGCACCCGCATCAGACCCCGCCGGGCGATCACCATCGCGGCCACGGTGAGCAGCAGCAACGTGGCCAGCACCAGCCCGGCGGTGAACCAGCGGGCGTAGCGCAGGTGGAACGGATCGGCGACGGCCAGGACCGCGAGACCGCCGGCCAGGAACGCGCAGATCGTCAGGACGATCGCGTGCCGCAATCTGGTCATCGGCGGATCCTGCCGCAGTTCGTCTGCCGCGGCGCGGCGGGGCGATCACTGCCTCCGGCGCCGGCCGGTGCGCAGCGGCGGCCACCGCCGCAGCGTAGGATCTGCCCGAGAACATCCACGGTCCCCGCCATCATCGGCGTGCGACCGCGGCGGTGCTCAGCAGCGGGAGGACCCGGCACATGGCTACCTGCGCGGCCTTGATCGCCATGATCATCGCGATCCTGACGGGTGGCTCCCCCGGCGCCGCAACGCCGACCACCGGCGCCCCGCCGGCGCAGGTCAGCAGCGCCCCCGCGGGCAGCTCCAGCTCCGAGTAGGGGCGCATCCGCGGCGTAACCGAACCGCCGCGCACCTCATCCGTCGGCTGATCAATCCGACGGAACACCACGGTGGTCCCGACCACGCCTGCGTGGCGGCCGGATGGATCACCGCACCCGACCGACCCCGAATGGACAGGTCGGGTTTTCACCCGCGGTGCGGGTGTACACACCATCGTGTCGGCGAGGACAACGGTCGACTCTGGGTGACCACATCGGCGCCGAATAGGTAGGTAGCGGTCGCCGATGTATTCGACGCCCGCCGCGTGCACCGTCGGGCTTTCGGAAATGTTCGATCTCATCAATTCGAGCTCGTCCGACCCGGAGACCGTCATGAAACGGATCAATGCCGAAACAGAGACCGATGAGCTGGTCGCCCGCGCCCGTTCCGGCGAACCACGAGCCTGGATCACCCTCGTCGAACGCTTCCTTCCCGTCATCCGCGGCATCGCGCGGCGTTACCAACTCAGCGAGACCGACGTCGAGGACGTCGGCCAGACCGTCTACCTGCGCCTTGTCGAACATCTCGATCGCATCCGGGAGCCGCGGGCGCTCCCGGGATGGATCGCCACCACGGCCAGGAACGAGAGCGTGCGGCTGGCCAGCAGCCACCGCCAGATCAATCTGGTCGATCCGCTGGACCACGCGAAATTCGACAACTCCACCGACGCCCGCCACGATGTCGATGCCGATCTGCTGCGGGCCGAGCAGGCGGAAGTGCTGCGCGACGGCCTGGCCGACCTCACCCCGGCCCAACGCGATCTGCTGCTGTTGCTCACCGATGACCAGGCCCGCAAATACCACGAGATCGGCAACCTGCTGGCCATGCCGATCGGCAGCATCGGCCCGACCCGGGCCCGCGGTCTCGCCCGGCTCCGGGAAACCCCGGCAATTCAGAATTACCTCGCTGCGGTTCACGAAGGCCCGCTTCGACGCTCCGCCTGACCGCACGGCGCCGCCCGGTCGCCGGGGGTGAAGCTGCTTGCCTGGTACCTGCGCCCCGGCCCATGCTGATCGTGATGACGACCCGGACCACACTGCGCACGCCGGCGACGCAGCCCAGGATGGACCGGGACTCAGGATCGGCGCACCTCGGCACCGTCGCCCGACCGTCGATCGGCAACCGCCGATGGCCGTGACGGACCGCGGCCGGCGCCGGCGCACGATCATCGTGTCCGTGCTGTGCTCGGCGCTGGTGTTCGCCCTCGCCGGGATGCCGGTCTACGTTGCCCCGCAGATAGATCAGCTGCGGCGGGCGGATGCGATCTTCGTACTCGGCGGCAACGGGTACCAGCGCTACCCCGACGCGATGGAACTCGCGCTGCAGGGCGTCGCACCGCGGGTGGTGGTGTCCAACCCCGCGGGTGACCAGGACGTCTGGCTGAGCGATCTGTGCGAGCACCAGCGCTACCCGTTCACCGTGACCTGCTTCCAGCCCGAACCCGCGACGACGCTGGGCGAGGCGCGCGAGCTCCGCCGGCTGGCGACCGAGCAGGGCTGGCGGACGGTGGTCGTGGTGACGTTCCGCCCGCACATCTCGCGGGCACGCTACATCCTCCACCAGTGCTTCGACGGAGACCTGATCATGACCGAGAGCGAGTCCGACCTCTCCCTCGAGGACTGGGTGTGGGCCTACGCCTACCAGACGGCGGCCTACGTGCGCGCCGCGGTGCAGCCGGCCTGCTGAGGCCGGCGACGGCGTCGTACCGGCAGGTCCCTTGCCGCGGATCCATCAGCCCGGACCGAGCGGGTCGTCCAGGACGATCCGCCAGCTGCCGTCGGCCTGCCGACGGGACACGACCGTGCCGCGCCCGGACAGCCGCACCGGCTCTTCGCGGCTGTTTGCGGCGAGACGCCAGCGATAGTGGGTCAGACACAGCCCGTCGGCCTCGAGGGTGGCGATCGCCTCGCTCTCGAACCGCGGAGCCAGCGCGAAGATCGGCTCGGTGGCGGCCAGGATCGCGTCCCGGCCGGCGACGCGGCGTCGATCGGGCGGCACGACCGCCACCGCGTCCGGCTCGTGCAGCGCGCGGAACGCGTCGCGGTCGCCGCCGTTGAACGCCGCGGCGACCAGCGCTTGGATCTCCTCGGGTCGGGTGGCTGGCATCGCGTCGGCTCCCTCTCGACTCCATCGCTGCGCCGGATGCCTCGACGGTGGTCGAGGTACCCCAGACGGGACATCCCAGAATTCTGGGGAGCCCGGCGCGCACCGGACCCTGGAAGGCGGTCGGGTGCGGACCGGGGTCGACCTATGAGCCCGGTCGAGCCGGGCTCAGCAGCTGCCGGGCCTGCCAGCTGAGGCTGCCGATGATCTGTCCGGGGAGCTTGCCGAGCCGGTGGCGCTGGTAGCGATAGACCTCGGGGGCCAGCGGCGCGAGCAGGATCTCGACCAGCGTGTCGGGATCGGGTGCCCTGGCCTGCACGAGCAGGGCTCGCACGTGCAGGCGCCAGAACCCGTAGGCACCGGTGGCGTAGCGGGCGTGGCCGACTTCGGCGCCCAGGGCGAGGTGCAGGTGCTGATCGAGCAACTCGACCATGGCGGCGTAGAACGCGGCGAGCCGGTCGGCCGCAGGTGCGCCGGGGCCGAGGGGCGGGGAGCCCGTGATCAGCTCCTGCTGGAGCCGGCGCTCGTGCTCGTCGAGCAGGGCCTCGGCGATCGCGGCGGTATCGGGATAGCGGCGGTAGAGCGTCGCGCGGCCCACGCCGGCGGCGCGGGCGATATCCCCCATCGTCACCGACGCCGGGTCGGCGCCGGCGAACAGCCGCCCGGCGGCATCGAGAACGCGCTGCCGGTTGCGGGCGGCGTCGGCCCGCTCCCGGGGCGGGTCGTCGGACGCCGGCCGGAGATCGACTGGCGCGGTGCCGTCGTCGGCCGGCCCCTTGCCGGCTCGGGAGCTGTCGTCGGCGGCAACCACCGGGCGAGCGTACCCGCCATCGCCAACGAAATGGACACAGCGTCCGGTTCTGCGTAGCTTCGAATAGACGGACATCGTGTCCACTTATCCGCATGGACGTCGAGGAGTGCTCATGTATGCGGTCCTGCTGGCCTCGGCCCTGCTGGTCGGTTGCCTGCTCGCGGTGCAGGCCGCGGTGAACCAGCAGCTCAACCACGCGGTCGGTACCCCGTTCGGGGCGTCGACGATCCAGCTGACGGTGGCGGCCGGCGCCCTGGCCGTGCTCGCCGCGGCCACCGGCACGATCGGCGCGGTGGCCCTCGTGCCCGAGGTGGAGCCGTGGTGGCTGCTGTTGGGCGGGGTGGCCAGCCCGCTCTACATCACGGCGGGGATCCTGCTGTTCCCCCGCCTCGGCGCGCTGACCACGGTGGGGCTGTTCGTGACCGGCCAGGTCCTGGCCGCAGTCGTGCTGGACCTGTTCGGGCTGCTCGCGGTGACCCGACTGGCGCCCGGCCCCGGCCTGGTCCTGGGTGCGGTGGCGGTGCTGGCCGGCATCACCGTGGTCATCCGCGGCCAGCAGCACGCCCGGCGCGCCGACGGCCCGGGGGCGGCCGGCCGCTCGGTCGCCGTCGTGGACACCGGCCGGCCCGTCACCCGGTCCGGGTGGATCGCGCTCGGGCTGCTGGCCGGCGCGGTGCTACCCGTCCAGGGCGCGATCAATGCCCAGCTGCGGGACCACATCGGGAGCCCGCTCGCGGTCGGCACGATCAGCTTCGGCACGGCCACCCTGACCGCCGCCGCCGTACTGGTCGTGTTGGTCGCGCTGGGCGGCACGCCCACCCCACAGCTGGCACCGCTGCGCAGGATGCCGTGGTGGGGCTGGCTCGGCGGGCTCTGCGCCGCGGCCTACGTGACCGCGACCTTCCTGCTCATCCCGATCGTCGGCGCCGCGGTGACGGTGGCGCTGACCGTGACCGGCCAGCAGCTGGCCTCCGCCGTGATCGACCAGCGCGGCCTGTTCCGGATGCCGCGCCGCCCGCTCACCGCCCGTCGCGGCACCGGGCTGACCCTGCTCCTCGCCGGCTCCGCACTCGTCCAGCTGGCCTGATCCAGCTGCCCGGCGCCGGCATGGACGGGTCCCCAGGATTCTGGGATGGGCCGCCACCGGCGGGGCACCCAGGGTGGACGAGTGGGTACTCCGCAGGGCGCGTTCGACGGGGAGCTGCGCCGCGACGACCCGGCGCTGGCCGCCGCGAGCGACGACTTCGGCCACCTCGTGCACGGTCGGCCGGAGGCCGTGCTGCGGCCCCGGTCCGACCAGGACGTCGCGACGGCCGTCCGCTGGGCAGCCGAGCAGGGCAGGACGTTCGCCGCGCAAGGGCGGCGACATTCGGTGTTCGGCCGCGCGCAGGCTCCCGGCGGCATCGTGGCCGACATGACCACGCTCGGCGACGTCGGTGACGTCCAGCCCGACCGGGTGGTCGTCGGCGCCGGGGCGACGTGGCGCGCGGTGCTCGACGCGACCCTGCCGCACGGGCTCACCCCGCCCGTGCTCCCCGAGTACCTCGACCTGTCCGTCGGCGGCACCCTGGTCGTCGGCGGCATCGGCGCGACCTCCGCCCGGTTCGGCGCGCAGAGCGACAACGTGCTGGACCTGCGCGTCGTCACCGGGGCCGGTGATCAGCTCGACTGCTCAGCGGAGCAGCACCCGGACCTGTTCGACGCGGTGCGCGCCGGGCTCGGCCAGGTGGCGGTGATCACCCGGGCGTCGCTGCGGCTCGTTGCGGCACCCGCGCACGTCCGCCGGTTCCTGCTGTTCTACCCCGACCTGCCGACCATGCTTCGGGACCAGCGGGTACTGATCGGCGACGGCCGGTTCGAGGGCGTGCAGGGCGCCGCGCTGCCCGCCGCGGGCGGTGGCTGGACGTTCCGGCTCGACGTCGTCGCGGCGTTCTCGTCGAACCCGCCGGACGACCGCGCGTTGCTCGCCGGCCTGTCCGACGACCGCCCGCGGGCGCAACCGACCACGATGCCCTTCCACGCCTACCTCACTCGGTTCACCGCGCTGGAGGAGGTGCTGCGCCCCACCGGCCAGTGGGCCGGCCCGCACCCGTGGCTCGCGACGTTCGTCGGGGGCTCCGCCGTCGAGTCGGTGGTCGGCCACGAGCTGGCCGAGCTGCCGGCAGCGGATCTCGGGCCGCTCGGCCAGGTCGTGATCTCCCCGATCGCTCGGGCGTCGATCGCGAGCCCGATGCTGGCGCTGCCGCCGGACCCCGTGTGCTACGCGTTCAACCTGATCCGGCTGCCACCGACCGGCGATGCCGCCGGGGCCGCGCGGCTCATCCTGGCCAACCGCGCGATCTACGACCGGGTTCGCGCCGCCGGCGGGACGTTGTACCCGGTCAGCGCGTTCCCCGCGTCGACGGCCGACTGGCGGGCGCATTTCGGAGCCGCCTTCGCGGCCCTGGAACGGGCCAAGCACACCTATGACCCGGACAACGTCCTCACTCCCGGGTACGAGGTCTTCGACCCTCGACCGCCGGCCCGGGCGACGCCGCGGTCCGGCGCCCCCGCCGCCAGGCGCCGGGTGCCTCGCCCACCTCGCGCTTGAAGGCGCGGTTGAACGCCGCCTCGGACTGGTAGCCGACCGCGGCAGCCGCCTGTCCGACGCTGACGGCGTCGCCGGTCAGCATCCGCGCCGCGAGTTGGAGTCGCCAGCGAGCGAGGTACTGCATGGGAGGCACGCCGACGTAGGCGGCGAAGCGCTCGGCGAACGACGAGCGGGACATGGCGACCTCATGGGCCAAGCGGTCGAGTGTCCACGGCTCGGCCGGGCGGCCGTGCAGGAGCCGCAGCGCCGCGCCGACCTGCGGGTCGCGCAGCCCCGCCACCCAGTTGTGGGCGTCGGGCGGCAGCTGGTCGAGGTGGCCGCGCAGGGCCTCGACGAACATCAGCTCGGCCAGCTTGGCCAGCATCGCCTCCCGGCCGGCGCCACCGTGCCCGCTCGCATCCACGGCCGCGTCCAGCAGATGGGTGACCCAGCGCCAGCTCGCCTCCGATACCGGGGCGCGGACGATCCGCGGCAGCGCCTCGAGCAGTGGGTTGAAGGGTCGGACGTCGCAGCCCAGGAAGCCGCAGACGAACCGGCACCGGTCCGCGCCGACGTCCCGCCCGGCGGTGAGCGCGAACGGCAGCAGCCGGTCCACGGGCCGGTAGTACTGCGCCGCGTCCGGTGCGCCCCGCATCCCCGGCGCGGAGGCCATGATGTTCGCGTCGCCCGCGGGGAAGATCACCATCTCGCCGGCCCGCAGCTGCACCGCGGGAGCCGGACTGTCCACGGCCTCGGCCCAGCAGGTGCCCTCGGTGACGACGTGGAAGCCGATCACGCGGTCCGCGGCGCTCATCACCCGCTCCCCGATCTTGTCCGCGCCGGGGCTCTCGGTCGCGAACGGGGAGCGGGCGTCGACGTCGAAGAACACCGCACCGGTCAGGCGGACGGCCAGCAGGACATCGGACAGCACGTCCAATGCGCACCTCCCCAAACCCTCGGCAACGGACCCTCGGCAACGTTTCCCGGACGCCCGAGCAGGAGCCCGCTCACGTGCGGACGTTCGGGCAAGACAGCCGGCCGACCGAGCATTCTGTTCGGGCGCCTGGGCTTCCTAGTGTCGTCCCACGTCCTCCCGATCGGGAGTCCATGGGCGGAGGTTCCCATGCTTGACAGCGCGATTGAACGAACCGGCGGAGTCGACGGACTCGAATCAGCGGACGTCGTCCGGGCCGCCATCGAGCGGTATCGCGACGCCATGAACCGCCACGACATCGAGGCCGCGGTGGCCGCTTTCACCGACGACGGCGTGATCGACTGCACGCCGCCCCCGGATGGCGAGCGGTACGAGGGTCCCGTCGGGATCAGCGCCTTGTTCCGGCTGCTCTTCGAATCCGCCGACGAGCGGACGTTCGACACCGAGGAACTGATCGTCGCCGGCGACCGCGCGGTGGTGCGGTGGCGCCACCACTGGCTCGATGCCTCCGGGCAGCCCGGGCACGTGCGGGGCGTCGACGTGCTCAGGATCCGCGACGGGAAGATCGCCGAGAAGCTCTCCTACGTCAAGGGCTGAGGGAGGTCTCGGGGTGCGGGTCAGACGCTCTTGAGCACCCCGCCGTCGGCGACGAAGTCAGCCCCGGTCAGGGTTGCCGCCGCGGGCGGAGGCCACGAAGGCGATCAGGGCGGCGATCTCCTCGGGCTCGGTGAACCGGCCGGTGGTGGCGCCCATCGCCGTGGGCAGCCTGGTGAGGAAGGCGTCCTGGGGGATGCCGGCCTCGCGGGCCAGTACCGCGCCGGGACCGTCCGCTCCGGTCCAGATGACGGTGCGAGTGGGGCCCGGGGTGACGGTGATCGCCCGGAGCCCTTGATCTCCGAACTCCTCGGCCAGGGCCTTGGTGAGGTTGGTCAGCGCAGCCTTGGCGGTGCCGTAGTCGGTGGGCCGGAAGGCTGCCCGGCCGCCGATCGAGGAGACGTTGACCAGCACGCCGCGGCGCCGCAGCAGTCCGGGCAGCAGTGCTCTGGTCACGCGAACGGTGGCGAAGAGGTTGAGCTCGTAGGTGGCCTGCCACGCGGCGTCGTCGAGGTCGAGGAAACCGGTGGTGCGGAGGTTCTCCGGAACGGGCCCTCCGAGGTTGTTGACCAGGATGTCGGCCTCGCCCACCAGCTCGGTCAGGGCAGCGGCTTTCTGTACTCGGAGTTCCACAATCGGGACGGACGACGTCCTGGCCGGCGAACGACCGGGTGCCGGAGAGGTCAGTGCGGGGCGGCCGGGGGCCCGGGCCCCATGACGACGAGCAGCGTGAGCGCCGCGAGCGGGCGCAGGTTCCTCGGGTCCTCGCCGGCGCGCTGCAGCACCCGGACGCCGTTGAGGAAGGTGACCAGGTAACGGGCCAGATCCTCGACCGACCGACCCGGATCCACCTCGCCGACGGCCTGGGCCTGCAGGATCACCGTTCGGAAGGCCACGACCTGACTCTCGATCACCCCGGACACCAGCGCCGCCACCTCGGGGTCGTGCGGGGCGGTCTCGATGGCCGCATTGGTGACCAGGCAGCCGCGTTGATCCTCGCCGGTGCTGGCGTGCGCGACGATGGCCTCCACCGCTCGCTGCAGCCGATCACGAGGACTCCCGACGCCGTCCAGAATCTCCACCCTCCGCGCCGTGGTGGCGTCGCGATAGTGGATCAGGGCCCGCCGGTAGAGCTCCCCCTTGCTGTGGAAGGCGTTGTAGAGGCTGCCGCGCCCGATGCCGAGATGGGCGACCAGGTCGGCCGGCGTGGTTGCCGAGTAACCGTTGGCCCAGAAGAGATCCATCGCCGCCTCGACGGCGAGGTCGGGATCGAACTCCTTGCGGCGCGCCACTCGCACACCGGACGAATTCTGGAACTCCGGGTCAAGTACTGGCCGCTGGCTTCTCATGACTCCGGGCCGGCGCGACAGCGGGATCGCCGGCTCCGGCCGATCAGGCGACGGCCGGCAGCGGCTCGAAGTAGCGGCGCAGGGTCTGGTGCCAGGGGTTGGAGGGCAGCTCAGGATGCAGGGCCGCGACGCCGACGCAGTACTTGCTCACCGTTGCCGGGCGCACGCCGACATCGCGCAGGATCCGGTCCGGGGCACCACCGCCCGCCGAGGACTTG
This sequence comes from uncultured Actinomycetota bacterium, assembly GCA_963730945.1. Classification (GTDB taxonomy): domain Bacteria; phylum Actinomycetota; class Actinomycetes; order Mycobacteriales; family Pseudonocardiaceae; genus Pseudonocardia. The sequence continues at coordinate 43,146 of CAVSTV010000014.1, read as the reverse complement.
CTCTCCACCAGCACGTGCGTCCCGGTGTCGTGGACCTCGTGCTCGTCGCCGCGACAGACCAGGCCGACGTCGCAGGTCAGCCGGGTCTCCCCGGTGCGAGAGACGAAGGTGGTGCGGCGGTAGGTGGTGAGCAGGGTCGGCCGCAGTCCGGTCGGCAGGTCCTGGTGATAGGCCTGGCCGAGAGCGTCGCCGAGGTGGGCCAGCGCCTCCTCGGTGAGCTCGCCCCGGTGTTCGGTCGCGTACGGCACCCGCTCCTTCACCGTCTCCCCGCGCGCGCCGGCCAGCTTGACCTCGAACATGGTCAGCCCGCTGTCGGTGTAGGTGCGGGTACGGGCCTTGAACCGCTGCCGCCGGCGTTGCAGGTGCGCCCGGTAGGAGATCAGCTGCGGGGTGTCGAAGTAGATCGACTCGTAGCCGAAGCTGCGCAACCCGTCGATCTGGAGCACCTGCAGCTCACCGGCCAGCTCGTCGATCAGCCGTCGGAACAGCCCCGCCGGGACGAAGTACTTGCGGTCGACCCGGGTCTGCAGCTCGGCCAGCTCCAACAGCTCGCCCAGCCCGATCGGCTCGACCATCGCGGCCGCCGCGGCCACCGCGCGCCGGGCGGAGGTGCACTCCCTCGTCGCCACCGTCGGCACCGGCGGCACAACGCAACCGGTCACGACTGCACCGGCATGACCTGCGCTCCGAGGGTGTGCGCGTTGATCGGCGACCCGACCCGGTAGCGCACGTCGACGACCATGGTGTCGCGCACGTAGTCGATCTCGTTGACCACGTGGTGGGTGACCCGCCCGCCGAGCCGGCGCTCCAGGTCGGCCACCAGCGCGGCGTCGTCGTCGTGAACCACGTCCAGGGTGATGTCCACCCGTCGGGCGCGGTCGCGCAGCGGCGTGCTGTCGACCACCGCCATGACCACGAGCAGCAGCCCGTTCATGGCACCGACCAGCCAGCGGTCGTCCAGACTGAGGCCGTTGACCAAGCCCAGGACCAGAGCGATGAAGTAGTAGGCCACTTCCTGCTGGGTCACCGCATTGGAGCGCAACCGGATGATCGACAGGATCGCGAACAGTCCGAAGCCCAGTGCGATGTCCACTCGCACCGTGCTCAGCATCGAGATCGCCACGAAGATGCCGACATTGAGCGCGACGTAGGCCAGCAGCAGGTCGGCCCGGCGGTGGCGGCGGAAGTACAGCACGTACGCCAAGAGGAAGATCGCCAACAGGTCGAACGCGAGATCGGTTGCCTCGTCGACATACATCGTGAACATGAGGCAAGACGGTAGGAAATGCGGGTGTTAGCCGCCATCACTCGTCAGTGAAATGCGGGGTCGATTGTTCATCTGCTGGACATCCGGGTGAACTTCCGATGACCAGTCGACAGGACGCCACCATCGGGGAAACCGGAACGCGCCGTACTCGCCGTTCGCGGCACAACCCGAAAGGGCAGCCGAGCAGGCCGAGGTCGGGAGACCCCTGCCACCGCCCGCGTACGGTCGGTTACGGCCGACTTCTCCCGACGCCGACTGATCTGGCGACGCACCGGGTCGAACGGCGGTGAGAGGTTTTTCGGCAATCACCCGTTCGATGTGGTCCGCGATCAGCGAAATCGGTACTTCCTGCTCACGAATACCCGGCGAAGCCCTGATCGCGACGATGCGTCAGGGGCAGACCACGTACCGGTAGTCGGCGTCGTAGGACAGCGGGCCGTCCGTGAAGTACGCGTCGATGCCGCACTTCTTGAAGTACGCCTCGTCGACCGCGTCGCGCAGATCCCGGTGGTTGTGCCCGCACAGCAGGCCGACGAGGCCGATCACGCCGCCGACGGCCACGCCGACGGGGCCCGCGCCCGTGGCGACGGCGGCCCCACCACCGACGGCCACATTGCCCACGCCGCACGCGAGGTCGCCCCGCGCGATGCCATCGCGGACGCCGGCGACCTCCTCGACATCCCAGCTGATCTTGTACTCCGGCGCGGCCCACGCCGCGGGCTGCACCAACACGCCACTCCCGACGACGGTGAGCATCATGAGCACCGCCGTGACGAGTGCCCTCCGAATCCCGGTCATTCGATACCTCCTGTCGTCGTGCACCTCGATCGGCGGTCCGTACACGCCCGCCAGGAACAACGGGGTTCAACCGGAGTGCGCTCTCGACCGAGATCGTGTGCGATCGCGACCGGGCGCCCCCCTGCCCGACGGGTTGGCCGGGCTGGCGGACGCCGAGGCCGAGCAGATCAGGGCCGGATGCATCGAGCAGGCGGACTTCCCCGGCTCGACCGACGACGTGGAGCTGCGCGCTCTCACCGAACACCGGTGTGGCCGCGAACTGGTTGCCCGGTGCGGTCCAGGTGGACACCTCGAAGACGAGCCTCGCCCCGGGGCCGTCGTCGGACCAGCCCCAGTCCGGCGCCTACACGACGCTGGTCGGTCGGGTCACCGACGATGCGACAAGGTCGTCGTCACCACGGCCGACGGGCAGGAGGTCACGGTCGCGGTCTCGGGTGGCGCCTTCGTCGCCACGGTGTTCGCCGAGCGCACGATGACCGATGAGTTCATCCGGCAGGCGCCCCCGGTCGTGAACGCGCTGTCCGCAGACGGTACCGAGCTGGGCCGGACCGACGGGACGTCGGCGTGCTTTGCCGACCCGGCCGGGAACGTGGTCATCGGGACGCAGCGGGCGGGCACACCGTGCGGCAGGGCGGTGCCGTGGCCGTGAGCGCTCGGCCACGCCGCACCGTGCCGGCTGGGCCGGCGGTCAGGTGAACGAGGGCTGGGCCAGGGTTGTCCCGGTACCGGCCGCACCGGGCAAGCGCCACTCTGACGGGCGTGCCCATCACCGCCCGCCCGATCACACCGCACCATCACTCGGGATTCTCACGCCGGCGGACCGTCGGCCTCTGCTGGCTCGCGCTGTCCGCAGTGGCCATCGCGGTGTTCGCCCCGCTGCCTTATCTCCTGAATCCGCTACCGGACCTGGCCGCGAACGGCGGCGAGATCGCGGCGAACTACGCGTCCCGTCCGGGCTGGGTGCGAATCGCCTTCGGCGCCCACATCGTCTCCGCCGGCCTGGCGCTGCTGCTGTCGCCGATTCAGCTCTCGAGCCGGGTGCGCGCCCGGGTGCCCCGGCTGCACCGGGTCACCGGCAGGGTCGTGCTGGCTCTGATCGTCATCGCAGGTACGAGCGGCTTCCTGGTGGCCTGGTTCAACGTGGCGGGGCCCATCGGCACCGCAGGATTCGGAGCGCTCGCCGTGCTCTGGGTGAGCTTCGCCCTGCTGGGGCTGCGGGCGATCCTGCGACGCGACATCGCCGCCCACCGCCGCTGGATGCTGCGCACCTTCGCCATGACGTACGCGGCGGTGACCCTGCGCCTGTGGCTGCTCGCGCTGATCCCGCTGCTGGGCGAATTCCGCAGCGCGTACCTGCTGGTGCCGTTCCTGTGCTGGGTGCCCAACCTGGTCGTCGTCGAACTGTTGCTCCGTCGGACGTCCCGCACCTGACCACGCTTCGAACACCGGGCCGTGCGCGGGCGTCTGTCACACTCACGTGACTTCTCCCTGAGCGGCTGGTCAGCCGAAGGCCGTCCGGACGTTGTCCGATGAGGTCGGAACGGGCGCAGCGGCCGCTGCGCGAGGGCGGGCCCGGACGGTGTCAGGGTCGGTGTCGGCCGAGTCGTCCGCAATGACGGCCGGGTCGACGCGCAGCACGGCGTAGCCACCGACCGCACCGGCACCGAAGCCGGGGGCGAAGATTCGGACCGGTTCCTTGAGCACTCCGTCGGCCTTGGCGTCGGCGATGGCCAGCGGGATGCTGGCGGCCGAGGTGTTGCCCACCGTCTCGATGTTGAAGTACAGCTGGTCCGGCGTCAGCCCGGCGTCAGCGGCCAATTTGATGATCATCGTCTTGTTGGCCTGGTGCGGGACGATCAGGTCGATGCTGTCCAGCAGGGTCGCGGCCACCCCGTCGGGGTCGGATTGCGACTTCAGCTCCTCGATCATCTGCGTGAGGTAGCGCCCGGCCAACGAGCGCACCTCCGGCCCGTAGACGGTGACGTTGTTGTCGAACTCCGGGTTCGGCCAGATGATCGAGTTGACCTCGCTGACCGGGCCACCGGCGTAGGTCTGCAGCACCTCGATGTCGGTCTGCTCCCCCGGCGCCGCCGGCGCGATGACCAGCGCCGCCGCCCCGTCACCGAAGATCATCCGCGGCGGCCGGACGGTGCCGATCTTGTCGGAGAACTTCTCACCGCACACCAGCAGCACCGGGCGGTCCACCTCCTGCAACAGCCGGGTGGCCTCGGCCAGGCCGTAGGGCAGCCCGGCGCAGGCGGCCACGATGTCGCACGAGGCGTGGGTCTGCTGGATGCCCAGCTGCCCGGACAGCCAGGTGGCCACCGACGGCATCAGCCGCGTGCTGGTGCAGGTGCAGAACAGCACGGCACCGATCTCCTCGGGTCCCCGTCCGGCATGACGCAGGGCCGCCCGGGCCGCCTGCAGCGCGATGTCCTCCAGCGGTCGGGAGGTGTAGACCCGCGACTCGATGCCGGTCTTCTCGGTGATCTCGGTCGCCGACATCGGCGACCAGCTGTAGGCGGTGTTGCGGATGAGGTCCTCGTTGGTGCACAGCTGCTCGCCCTTGACCACGGCCAGCGCTTCCAGCTTCGGCAGCACCGCGAACCGTTCCCGCACGCGTATCGGCGGGTACGGGCGGATGGGCGGCGTGGCCGTCACCTGCGTAGCGGTGCCGAAGTCGCGGCGTGCGGCGTTGTCGGCCCCCTCCCGCGTCACGCGGCGGATGAAGTCGAGCACCTCGCGGTTGCGCGGATGGAACACCACGACGTAGTCGTCGTCGCGCAGCTCGGCGACCGGCGTGAGTCGGGTCTGGTCCCGGTCCCAGGGGTACTGGTTGTGCAGGACCATCGCCCACCGGTGCAGCGCCTCCAGCTCGGGCACGTCCTGCGCGCAGTCGAGGATCTGCTGGTAGCCGAACATCGGGTAGTCCGGGTTGTAGGACGCCATCGAGTAGGTCAGCCGGCTCGGATCGGCGAGGATCTCGGCCACGGTCGGCTTGACCGCCGGCAGCTCGGTCGCGTGGAACCGCCGGTGCCGCAGCACGTCGAACAGCACACCGAAGATCGAGTCCTCGACGCCGGCGTCCCATGCCGCCGGCAGCGCGGCGAAGCTGTCCCGGACCGCGGCCACCTTGCGCTCCGCGTCCTGCCATGGGGCCAGCACGGGCAGGAACACGTCGTCCCGGTGCCGCGGGACGTCCCGCCAGCGGGTCGGGCGCTTGTCGTACATCGTCATCGCGAACCTGTTGGTCCAGAACAGGTTCAGCGCGACGTCGCGCATCAGTTCGAAGCGGGTGCGGTAGTGGTCGCCGGACTCGATCCGGCGCAGGATCTCCGTGCCGCTCGGCGCCTTCGCCTCGAAGTCGCGCCGGATGACCTTCTCCAGCTGGTCGAGGCTGTCGATGACGCTGAAGTCGAGGTCGGGCATGAAGTTGGACGGAAACACCATCCGACCGTGGTTGTTGATGACGAACGGCTGCATGGCAGCCTCCCTTCTCCCGATCGGCCGGGCCGATCGTTCGCTGAACCGAGCTGGATCTACTCGGCGCCGAGGCCGAAGTGGTGCGGTGCGGGCAGTGCTGCCTGCTGGGCGAGCCAGCCGCGGACCGTGGGCCCGTGCTGGTCGAGGGTGGGCGGAGCGACATGCGCCGTGCGGGTGACTTCCTGGCCCGCCCGGTCGAAGAAGCGCAGCGGCGGACCGGCCAGCTGGAGTGGTCCGAGGGTGTCGTGGGTGACGTCGACGAGCAGTCCCTGGCTGCGGGTCTGCTCCCAGGCGTACACCTCGTCGAGGGTTCGCACCTTGCCCGCCGGGACGCCGATCTCGTCGAGCCGGGCGAGCAGGTCCGCGGCTTTCCAGCCGGCGAAGACGTCTTCGACGATCTCGATGAGCCGTTCGCGGTCGGCCACGCGTTCACCGTTCGTCGCCAGGCCGGGCGCCCCCGGGTCGAGGTCGAAGCCGGCGCAGAACCGGTGCCAGAGGCCTTCGCTGCCCACCGCGATCTGGACGAAGCCGTCGGCACAGTGGAACAGGCCGTACGGAGCGATGGAGACGTGGTGGTTGCCCTGGGCGCGGCCGACCTCGCCGGCCACCGTCCAGCGGGTCGACTGGAAGCCGTGCACCCCGATGGTGGCGGCCAGCAGTGAGGTGCGCACGACCGTGCCCCTGCCGGTCCGGCCGCGTTCCACGAGCGCGGCCAGCACGCCGTAGGCGCCGTACATACCGGCCAGCAGGTCGGCAATCGGGGTCCCGACCTTCTGCGGGTCGTCCGGCCCGGAACCGGTGATCGACATCAGACCGGCCTCGCCCTGCGCGATCTGGTCGTACCCGGCGCGGCCACCCTCGGGGCCGTCGTGCCCGAATCCGGTGATGGACAGGATGACCAGCTTCGGGTTCAGCTCGTGCAGCGTCGCGAACCCGAGGCCGAGGCGGTCGAGCACCCCGGTGCGGAAGTTCTCCACCAGCACGTCCGCGCGACGGACCAGGTCCAGGAGGACCCGGCGGTCGTCGTTGGCCTTGAGGTTGAGGGCGACGGACTCCTTGTTCCGGTTGGCGGACAGGAAGTAGGTGGACTCGGTGCCGGAGCCGTCGACGGAGTCAGGGGGTTGTGCGAAGGGTGGTCCCCAGCCACGGGTGTCGTCACCCGAGCCCGGGACCTCGACCTTGATCACCCGGGCGCCGAGGTCGCCGAACATCATGGTCGCGTGCGGGCCGGCCAGCGCTCGGGACAGGTCGACCACGAGCGTGCCCGACAGCGGGCCGGATGCGGTGTTGGTCATCGGATTCACTCCTGTCAGATCCAGCCGGGAACGACGATCGCGGCCCACACGAGGAGCGGTCCAGCCAGCGTGACCAGCACGCTGTAGTAGAGGACCTGCTTGTAGTAGCGCTCCTCGGAGATGGTGTCCGGCCGGTTGGCCACCATCAGCGCGCCGTTGGTGGAGAAGGGGCTGACGTCGACGATCGTGGAGGCCACCGCGAGAGCGGCGACCACCGCGACCGCACTGACGTCGCCGGTGGCGATCAGCGGGATCGAGATCGGAACGATGATCGGCAACAGCGCGGTCGACGAGGCGAACGCCGAGGTGATGCCGCCGACGTAGCACAGGACCAGCGCGCCGATCAGGACGGTGCCCAGACCGGCCGCCCACATGCCGACGGCCTCCGGGGCGCCGGCGGAGTTCAAGATGGTGGCGAAGGTGCTGACCCCGGCGACCAGCAGCACGGTCGACCAGGCGATCTGCTTGATCGCGCCCTTCTGCTCCTTGGGGAACAGGGCGGTCAGGATCACCGCGGCGGTGATGGCCGCGAACCCGATGTTGCGCCCGAACACCAGCGCGACGAACGCCACCGCGATGAACGCGATGAGCGTGATGACCTGGTCGGCGAGCCGCCGTCGGGCGACGGTGGTCTCCCCACGCGTCTCGGTCACCGTGCCCCCGCCGCCGGTCGGGGTGGCCGCCGAGGAGCCGCCGGCGGCCGGGTCGGTGAGCCCGGAATCGGTCGAACGATCCGTGTCGGTGGTCTCTTCCAGGGTCTCGTCGTGCTCGACCCGCCGCGAGGCCAGCTGACGTCCGCCGAGCACGAAGAACAACGCGATGGCAATGGCCAGGTTGACCAGCAGACTGATCAGGAAGATGGCCACCTCGTTGACCGGCAGGTTGTTCTCCGCCATGACCGAGTTGGTGATGACGCCGTAGATGCTGATCGGCGAGAAGCCGCCGGCCTGGGCGCCGTGCACGACGAACATGCCCATCATCAGCGGGCTGATCCGATGGCGGCCGGCGAACCCGAGCGCGATCGGCCCGACGATCGCGCACGCGGCCGGGCTGGCGGCGCCGATGGCGGTGAGCACCGCCGTCACCGCGAACATCACCCACGGGATGAGCACGACCCGACCACCGACCAGGCGGACCGCGCCCTGCACGATGAGCTCGACCGTCCCGTTGTTGCGGGCGATGGCGAACAGGTAGGTCACCCCGACCAGGGTCAGGACGAGATCCCCGCTGATCCCGCTGATGATCTCTCGTTCGGTCAGGCCGAGCGCGTACATCCCGACAAACCAGGCGGCGACGAAGCCGAGCGCGCCCATGTTGATCGGCAACACGGTGCCGACCACGAAAAGCAAGATCAACGCGATGATCGATATCCACTCAGGAGTCATGTGCGGTCCTTGGATCCGGGCCAGGCGGCCGATGGGATGCGTCACCGTCGAAGGCGAACGCGCAGTGGCTCAATGCAGGCGACTCAGTGCAGGTGACCTAGTGTGTCAGTGGCCTAGCCAATAGCCATCTCTGCCAAAAGTCAATAGGCTGTTGGCATGTCGGAAGCGAGTGGGCTCCGGCCGGTGACCCGGCCGCGGCTGTATGAGCAGGTCGTGAGCCAGATCCAGGCCTGGATCGCGGAGAACGGGGTCGGCGTCGGAGATCGCCTGCCACCCGAGCGCGAGCTCGCCATGCGACTCGGGGTGAGCCGCGCCACCATCAGTCAGGCGCTGGTGGCGATGGAAGTGGCCGGCGTGGTCTCGGTGCGGCACGGCGACGGCGTCATCCTGATGGAGCCGGCCGGCTCCGCGAAGGTGGTCGATGCGCTCAGGCGGCACGCCCAGCAGCTCCCCGAGATCATCGAGGCCAGAGAGGCGCTGGAGACCAAGCTCGCCGCCCTGGCCGCCGTTCGCCGAACCGAGCAGGACCTGGCGGCCATCGACAACTCCCTGGAAGTCATGGAGCGCGACATCCAGGCCGGCGGGCGCGGCGTCGAGGGGGACGAGCTGTTCCACGCGGCGGTGACCGCCGCCGGGCACTCCCGACTGCTGGCCAAGCTGATGGTCGAGATCAGCGATCTGATCAGGGAGACCCGCATCGAGTCGCTCGCCCAGCCGGATCGGCCGATCAACTCGCTGCACGGGCACCGCAAGGTCGCCGATGCCATTCGAGCCGGCGACGCGACCGCCGCCGTGGAGGCCATGCAGGCCCACATCGAGATGGTCAGTGACGTGGCGCTGTTGCGCGACTGATCGACTCGGACGGCGGCGCAGCTCGGGGACCGCCTCACATGAGGTGCGGCTCGATCTCGGGAACGAGGATTGGTCGACTTCTCAGCGCTTATCGGCTGGCCTCCGCCGAGGTATCTGACATCGGTCGGTCCTGCTCATCCCCCCAGTGGGAGACGTCCCACCAGCAGATCGGTGTTGCCCCGGATCTGCCGACCGACGCGATGACCAGGAACGGAGCTGACATGAGCACAGCAGGATTGATCCGCACCGACTGGGCGGTGCTCGCGCGCGAGATCGGACCGGGTTTCGCAGCCCGGGCAGCCGGCTTCGACGAAACGGACACCTTCGTCGCCGAGAACTACGCCGAGCTGACCGCACGCCGGTTCCTCTCCGCCGGTGTGCCGACCGAGCTGGGCGGCGGCGGCGCCGCACACCGCGAGCTGTGCGCCATGCTGCGCGAGCTGGCCCGGCACTGCGGCTCGACCGCGCTCGCCCTGGCCATGCACACCCACCTGCTCGCCACGACCGTGTGGCGCTGGCGCCAGCAGCAGCCGGTCGAGCCGCTGCTGCGCCGGATCGCCGAGGAGCAGATCGTGCTGGTCAGCACCGGGGCCTCGGACTGGCTGGACTCCTCCGGCACCGCCGATCGGGTGCAGGGCGGGTACCGCGTCACCGGACGCAAGATCTTCGGCAGTGGCTCGCCCGCGGGCACGCTGCTGGTCACCAGCGCGGTGTACGACGATCCCGCGGACGGGCCGACCGTGCTGCACTTCCCGGTGCCCCTCGCCGCCGACGGCGTGACGGTGCTGGACAACTGGCGGACGCTGGGGATGCGCGCCACCGGCTCCAACGACGTGCTGCTCGAGAACGTGTTCATCCCCGAGGGCTCGATCTCGCTGCGCCGTCCCCGGGGTCAGTGGCACACCTTCTTCACCGTCGTGGTCACGATCGCTTTGCCGATGGTCCTCTCGGTGTACCTCGGCGTCGCGGAGGCGGCCGCGGAGCTGGCGCGCGACATCGGGCGCAAGAAGAGCCGCAGCGCGTTCGACCCCCACCTGCCCTACCTGCTCGGCGAGATGGACAACGCCCTGGTGACCGCACAGCTCGCTGTACAGGACATGGTCGACCTGTGTGACGACTACGCGTTCGAGCCGACCGTTCAGACCGCCAACGCCGTGCTGATCCGCAAGACCGTCGCCGCGAACGCGTGCATCCTGGCCGTCGAGAAGGCATTCGAGGCGGTGGGCGGGGGCGCTTTCTTCCGCAGCGTCGGCCTGGAGCGCCTGCTGCGCGACGTGCACGGCGCCCAGTTCCACCCCCTCCAGGAGAAACGGCAGCACCTCTTCACCGGCCGCGTGGCCCTGGGGCTGGACCCGGTCAGCTGAGCCGCTTCCCGCAGATCCGGCCAACGTCCGGCGCACCGCCGCACCCACCAGATCGAGCGAACGACACTGTCGTCCACAGCAGCTCGTTGTGCTGGCGTCGCAGCTCCTAGATCCGGCTCCGCTGGGGCTCCGGCCAGGCGCGCCAGCAGCGGGAGGTTCTTGCTGACACACTCACAGAAGCTTTGACGCAGGTCAGAGGCCTGGTGGAGGTGCCGGCCGCTGAGCGGCTCAAGGGACGACCACTACGCGCTGCGGGTCGTCGAGCTTCTCATGCAGGATCCTTAGCGCGCGGTCTGCCTCGCTGAGCGGCAAGGTGTGTGTGATCGAGTCGCTGAGGTCGATTGCTCCCGCCTCAACGAGGGCGAGCACCCGCCGCACGGTGGAGATGGTGAAGCCGTAGCTGCCCAGAATCTGCAGCTCGCGGCGCACGAACACCGTGGGTGGCTGCGCAGCGATCGGCTCGGCACCCAGACCGGCGATAACTGCCCGGCCGCCGATCGCCAGCGATGCGACAGCTTGGGCGATCGTGTCCGCGCGCCCGACGAACTCCGCCGCGACAGCCACCCCCGCGCCGTGGGTCGCGGCGAGCACCGCCTCCGCCGTGGGTTCCCGGCTCGCGTCGATGATGACGTCCGCGCCGTGCGCCGCGGCGCGAGCGCACTGCGCCGCTCGCACGTCGACGGCGATGACGGGATAGGCACCCATCAGCTTCGCGATCTGCACCGCATGCAGACCGAGGCCGCCTGCCCCGATCACGGCGACTGCTTCACCGGGCTGCACCCGGGCGACGTCGACCAGTGCGTGGAACGGCGTTGACACGGCATCGGTGACGATCGCGCCAACCTCGAACGGCACACCCGCAGGCAGCGCGCACAGGTTGCGGGCGGGCACGATGACGTACTCGGCCAACCCACCCTCGCGATGGATGCCGATGAGGCTGCGGCTGACACACAGCTGACTACGACCTGCCACGCACTGCGCGCAGGTGCCGTCGGAGACGACAGCACTTACTGCCACCCGGTCGTCGATGGCCCACCCCTGCACCGTCTCGCCGAGGGCCGCAACGGTGCCTGCGATCTCATGACCGAGGACGATCGGACGGTAAGGAGTCGGAGTGATCCCCTCGACCGCAATGTGGACATCCGACCCACACAGGCCCGTGGCATGCACCCGGACGAGCACCTCGTCCGCCGCCGGGCGCGGGAGCGGCAGCTGCTCTACCCGCAAGGGTTGCCCGGCCTCGTAGAAGCGGGCGGCGACCATGGTCTTCACCACGGCCTGGTCCGCGATCACCGGGTTTGGTTCGGCCATCGGACCTCCTGCAGGGGCTGGATCTCGGGCTCGCGGTCGGCAGAGCGACCGTTACCTTATGGCGGATCGACCATGAGATTCCGCTACGCAGGCCGCAGGTTGTCCGGATGCGCAGCTATGATCATGTCCGATCACCCGACTCGCGGACCGCGCACCCGGTCTCGACCGGGAGTCGGGCGAACGTCGGCCCGGCCCGGCCGACCTGGGCGCCGTGGCCCAGCTGCGCGCGCAGCCGGTCGGCGCCGTCGGGGAGGAACGGCGCAACCTCGGCGGCCAGCACCTGGCAGGCGTGCACCAGCGCCGCGGACACCGCGTCCAGCCGGGCCCGTGCCGCCGCGTCGTCGGGTCGGCCGGCAAGCCGCCAGGGCTGCTCCCGCTCGATCGCCCGGTTGCCCTCCGCCACCACCGCCCAGATCGCGTCGGTGGCGGCACGGAAGTCGAAGCGGTCGAGCGCGTCGTCGATCCGGCCCGGCAGGTCCGCAGCGGCCGCGCGCAACGCCCCGAGGTGCGCGGCAGCCCGCAGCGGCTCCGCCGCGATCGCGATCCCGTGGCGGTGCACCAGCGACACCGTCCGGTTCACCAGGTTGCCCAGCCCGTTGGCCAGCTCGCGGTTCGCCCGCTCGACCAGCCGGGGAACGGTGAAGTCGGTGTCGGCGTGGGAGTTGACCTCCCGGACCAGCCACCAGCGCACCGCGTCGGGGCCGAACCGGGCGACGAGCGCGAGCGGGTCGACCGCGGCGCCGCGGCTCTTGGAGATCTTGGCCCCGGACAGCGTGAGGTATTCGTGCACGAACACGGTGGTGGGCAGCGGTCGGCCGACCGCGGTCAGCAGCGCGAGCCAGTGCACGGCGTGGAAGCGCACGATTCCCTTCCCGACAACGTGCACCCGCTCGGCCGAGTCGACCCACCAACGCCGGTACGTCTCCTCGTCGTCGAGCGTGGTGATGTAGTTGGCCAGGGCGTCCCACCACACGTAAACGACCTGTCCCGGGTCGCCTGGCACGGGGATGCCCCAGCCGGCCGATCGGTCGCCCGACCGGTCGGCCGATCGGGAGATACTGATGTCGCAGACGCCGCCGCGCAGGAACCCCAGCACTTCGTTGCGCCGGGTGGCCGGCTCGATGCGGACTCTGCCGGACCGGATCGCGGTCTCCACCGCGCCGGCGTAGCGGCTGAGCCGGAAGAACCAGTTCTCCTCGGAGACGGTTTCCGGGGCGGTGTCGTGCTCCGCGCAGCGGCCGTCGGGCAGCTCGGCCGGTGCGTAGAACCGCTCGCAGTCCGGGCAGTAGAGCCCGGTGTAGCGGCGGCGGTAAAGATCGCCGTTGGCCGCGGTGTGCTGCCACAGTCGCTCGACCCCGCGCGCGTGCCGCGGGTCGCTGCTGGTCCGGATGAAGTCGTCGGCGGAGAGCGACAAGCCGCGGGTGAGCTCGGCGAAGCGCTCGGCGTTGGCGGCCACGAACTCAGCCACGTCCCGCCCGGCGGCGCGCGCGGCGCGCACGTTCTTCTGCGCGTTCTCGTCAGTGCCGGTCTGGAACCGCACCGGCTGGCCGCGCTGGCGGCGATGCCGGGCCAGCACGTCGGCCTGGACCAGTTCGAGGGCGTGCCCCAGGTGGGGCGCGCCGTTGACGTACGGGATGGCGGTGGTGACGTAGAAGCCGTTCATGATCGTGTCCTTCGCTTCCAGGACGGAGCGGGACACCGCACAGCCGGACCCCGCTCGTCGCGAGGCCTGGTGGATGGCTGGATCAGCGCACGCCGCAGCGGCCCCCGAAGGGGCCGGCCATGCCGTTGTCGGTGCGCATGCCGAGCACTGTTCCACCGGCGGCCGCCGCGCGCACCGGATTTCCGCGTCGTGCGGGAGACGCTGCGTTCAGTCGAGGCAGAACTCGTTGCCCTTAGGGCGGCCACCACGATGAAGCCGTGGCTGAGCGGTGGTGTCGGCTGACGTGCAGGTCGGCGCGGTGGACGAGTTCGTCGTGCTCGGCCCAGCCACCGCCAATGCGCCGGGACCCAAGCTGACCCTCCAGCGGTGCCCGAGCCGCGGTCACCGAAGAACCGCATGCACCTCGACATCTGGGTCGCCGACATCGAGGCGGAGGCCACCCGACTCGAGAAGCTGGGCGCCAAGCGGATGCGCGTGGAACCGTTTACGGAGGCGACCCGATGCCACATGACCGGGCCTCTCGAACCCGTTCGAACGGCGAATGCCCATCGCGCCTGGCCCGGCACCTTCTTCTCGGCCCCGGACCGCCGTACCCTCACCTGCGGGTGATTCTCCATGGACGACCGCACTCAGGTGCGCGTTCCCGAGTTCCGGGGCATGCAGGCCCTGGCCGCGTGGTTGCACGGCCACGATTCCGGTGTGCTCTGCCAGGGCCCCGATCCGGACTCCCCCACACCGCTGACCGACGGGCGAGTGATCGAGCAGATGCCCCCGCCCGGCTCTGCGCTGAAGCGCTGGGACACGGTGACGCTCTGGCTGCTCGACCCGCCGGAGGACGCCGGCGTGCGCGAGCCCCGGGTACCGCATCCGAGCATCCGCTCCGATGCCGGGGCGGCGCCGCGCGACCCGGACCGGTGACGTCAGCCGCCCGCCGAACCCGTCAAGCCGCGAGCGGATGGGTAGCCCACGGATTCATGGGTGCTACGGCTCTGACCAGCATCGGTCCCGGACACCGGGTCAACGGTGAGGTCCGGGTGAGCTACTGTCCCCGCCCGTGGACGACCTCGGCAACGCCGCTCGGCGTCGAAAAGCCAGGAAGGTCAAGACCCTGTCGGTGACCGCGGCCGTAGTTGCCGTCGCCATCGTCGGTGTCCTGTTCGTCATGGCGCTCGGGTCGGACGAGGGCGACGGCCCCCCTTCTGCGTCGGACCAACCGACCGTGGCGAGCACCTCGCAGCTGCTGCCGCTGGCCACCGCTGCCCCGGCCGAGCCCGGATCGGGGGCGGCCGCCCAGCACCGGGCCATGAACGGGGACGCCTGTACCCCGTTGCGGAAGGTGCCCTTCGATTCTCCGCTCGACGAATACCGTCCCGCCGCCGCCACTGCGGACGGCCGCAGCGGAACCTGCCGAGGAGTCGGCTATTCGTTCCCGGCAATCCCCTACGTGGAAGTGTCCTACTTCCTCCACCAGGACAACGGTCCGCGGAGCGCGGCAACCCGGGCCCGAAACGAGTTCGAAGAGGATTTGGAGATCGCACGCGGGCTGGGGACCGTGGAAGAGGTGCCCGGCATCGGCGAACGCGCATTCATGCGCATCGACAAGAGCGATCCGGCCGGCGGGCTCGTCCACCTCGAGGTAGTGGACTCGAACATGAGCGTCAAGTTGGACGTCCTTGTCCGGGGTGAAACGAACGACGGCAACCTCGCCCACGGCATGCGCGTGGCAACCGCATACCTCGACGCCGCCAAGGAGTAGCCGCCGAGGACCTGGAGCCTCGACTCGCACATGACACGTGGGGGATCGCAACGAGCTCGTGCGGACCTCGTCGGCTGGCCCGACGCTGTGCACTGATCACGGCCCTGGTCGTGACGTTCGGTGGCTGCGCCGCTGTCCCGCAACCGGCGGAGACTGCGGCGGCGCTCGGCGAAGGCGATTGGACGACACATTTCGAGGCAGACGAGTTCTGGCCCGATGACTGCCACTTTTGGCTCACCGACGACCCCGACAACTTCTATCCCACAAGCGGCAGCTACTACGACCGTCTCTCGGAGGATCTGGTCACCGCCGGATCTGCCGGAGTCGGTTTGGCGAGCAGTGCCGGCTCGGACGGCCACCTCTCGATCACGACGACGCAAACCACGGTCTACCGCCGCTGCTCGTGCCCGCCGTTACCTACCGTGTCCGAGTGACGTATCAGGGTCTGACGCTCACGACCTACGACGGACTCGACAGCCCTGCCTACTATCGCCTCGTACTCTGGCCGGAAGCGCCCCGGCCGCCTGTTGTGCTCAAGCGGTTCCCCGGCGGGGCTCCGAGCTGCTGACCGTTTCCGCTGCTTGTCAGATCCTCTCCGGCCTGCGGTGCTACTCGCCGTGGTCGGCGGCACCCGTTGGCCGACGTCGGCGAGCCGACACGCTGCTCGTTGCGCCGCAGTTTCACAGATGGCCCCCCACCCAACGACGTCATCACCTGGCCAAAGGTTCACGTCACTGGACTCGGTGGCCGCGCAGGCATCAGACGACCACAGCGCGGATGGCGCACCCACCCGACAACGTTGGACCGGTGCGCCAACCATCCCAGCAAATGATCTTATTGGTGGACCTGACGCGACAGCATGAGAACCAGGGCAGCACCGTCGTCGACGCACCCTGAGACTGTCGCGGGCCGGGTTCAGCCGCACGCTGTCGCCGACGTAGCACGGTTCAGCCGCTGAGCGCCTCGCCATCTGCAAGCCATGGCTTCGACCACCTCGCGCCTCGCTGAGCAGCACAAACAGGGTTGGTGATCTGCACATTGACCCCACTCCCACCCGATTGACTGGTACCATGACGCCGTACCACTGACAGGAGATATGCGATGGCGATGTCGGCCAGCGAGGCCCGCAAGCGGCTGTTCCCACTGATCGAGCAGGTCAATGACGACCAGGAACCCGTGGAGATCGTTTCCAAGGCCGGCAGCGCCTACCTTGTCTCCGCTGACCAGTGGCGCTCCGTCACAGAGACCGCCCACCTCCTGCGATCTCCCGCCAATGCTGAACGCCTGATGCGCAGCATCGCCGACGCCGAGGCCGGCCGCACCGAACCCCAGGAACTGATCGACCCCCAACACGACGTCGCGTGAAGATCAGCTTCACCCGCGACGGCTGGGACGACTACACCTCGTGGACCCGCGAGCGGACCATTCTCACACGAATCAACCGCATGATCGAAGAAGCCGCTCGCGATCCCGCCATCGGAATCGGCAAGCCGGAGCGCCTATCTCACAATCTGTCTGGCTACTGGTCCCGCCGGATCACCGATGAACACCGCCTCGTCTACCAGCTCCGCGACGACGAGCTGATCATCGTCCAAGCCCGATACCACTACTGACGCAACGACACGCACCTGCTCGCAACTACTGCTCTGCACTGCTCAACCCGACTCCAAGCCGCCGACGACCGCCCGCATGGCGACGCGGAAACCAGCAGCAGAGACCATCGTCCGCGCGAACGTCCACGAGCGAAGCACGCCCCTTCGAACCCGCCGCGGCCCGATCCCCATGCTCAACCAGGTCGCCGATCACCTCGCGGAGATCATCGACACCGGCACGCCCAACCAGCGCAAGGCACTCGTCGACCGAGCGACCATCACCGGCCAGAGCGCCCCGTCCTCCGCATCTCACAAACCCGAAGTCGAGAATGGACCGCAACCGCTCAACCAGCGGTATACGGACTCGAACCATGCGATTCGCACGATGACCACGTTGGTGGAGCTGAGGGGAATCGAACCCCTGACCTACTCGATGCGAACGAGTCGCGCTACCAACTGCGCCACAGCCCCATGCCCGCGACGCGAGCGAAGACGACCTTAGCAGCCGCTCACTGCCCGGACGCACGACGGTAGTCGGGCCGGGCCAGGCTCTCCAGCTCGTCCAGAGCCGGGTCCTCGTCGGCCGTTTCCAGCAGCGTGGTCCCGATCGGCACCGGCGGTGGTGGCATCGGCTTCAGCCGGGGAAGCGCCGGTGGGCCATCGACCTGCTCGGCCGGCTTCTTCTCCGCTGCGGATGTCGGTGCCGGCGACTCCGCCGCGACGACGGTCGACCCGGGGACCCCATCGGCCGCCGCACCGAGGTCACCATCGGGGCGTCCCTGATCGGAAAGTTCCTGGTCGGGGCGGTCCTGATCGGGGCGCTCCTCGTACGGGCGCTCGAGCTCATCGGACGGGGACCGACGATCGTCGCCATCCTCCACGGCCAGCCGCCGCGACCCCGCGCTCATCCGCGCTGCCCGCCGGCGGCGGATCGACTCCTCCACCCGCACCTGTCGCCGCAGGTAGACCAGGTACCCGACGAGCAGGACATCGAGGGAACCGTGCGCCCACCACAGCAGGGGAACGGTCAACGCGGCGACCACCGCGGTCCCCACGGCCAGGATCAGCAGCGTGAGCACGGCCCGTTGCCGAAACGCGTAGCGTGCCCGCGCGGTCAGCGCGGCCGCCTCCGGGTCGTAGCCACCGCGGCCGGGGCGGTAGCGGTGCGCGTCGGGTCGCGGTGGGCCGGCCGCGTGACCATCGGCGTCCGCCTCGTCCTCGTCGTCGTGCCAGGTCCAGCCGTCGAGGTTGCCGACCTCACGGGTGCGCACGTTCGTCTCGCGGCGGGGCGCCGGGACCCGCGGGCGGGCCTCGGTGTCGGTGCGGGTCGTGCTGCGTTCCGGCTCGCGGGTCACGTCAACCTCCAGGTCTCGGCCCGGCAGTGTCCGAATCGACTGGGGCTCGCGGTCCGGTTCCGGCTCGCGGCACGGCGGCCGCGCCAGCACGCGTCCCGAGAGGGCGGTGGCACTGGGCCGCGCCACCTCCTGCCGGTGTCGAGCGACGGCGGGTACCAGGATCAGCAGCCACATCACGATCAGCCCTACGAAGATCATTGAGCTGGGCACGGCGGCCACCTCCCCCCATGCCGACGACTCGATGCGGCCCGGTGCTGTGCTGCGCACCCGGCCACGCTTACCGGGCGCCACGGTAATGAGCAGATCTCGATCAGCCGCTCAGCGACGCGCCGTGACCTGCGACGTTCACCCGTGTGCAGGCTGAGGCGAAAGATAACGAATGGTGCCCCTGTGAGTGATCACCCGATCGGACGCGCGCGTCGCGGGTCAGCGGCGGGTGGCCCGCCCGGTGGCCACCAACCGCGCCGCCAACCCGCCGGCACCGATCTCCTCCGCGGTCAGCGCGAAGCAGAAGTGATCACGCCAGCCCCCGTCGACGTCGAGGTAGCGGCGGAACAGTCCCTCCTCGCGGAACCCGAGCTTGGCCAGCACCGCCAGGCTGGCCGCGTTCTCCGGTCGCACCGTGGCCTCCAGCCGGTGCAGCCCGACCGGACCGAAGCAGTGGTCCACCACCTGCGCCACCGCCGCGGTGATCACACCGCGACCGGAGACGTGGGCGTCCACCCAGTACCCGACGTAGGCCGAGAGCAGCGGCTCGCGCACGATGTTGCCCACCATCACGTGCCCGACCAGCTCGCCGTCCAGGGTGACCGCGAACGGCAGCGCGGAGCCCCGCCGTCCGGCCGCCCGCAGCTGCATCCACCGACCCGGCCACTCGCTGGTCGCGTGCCGCTGCGCCCAGGCGCCCGGCATGGTCGGTTCCCACGGAGCGAGGTGCCGATGATCACGGATGCGGATCGCCGACCAGGTGGCCCCGTCGCGCAGCCGCACCGGCCGCAGGCCCACGACGCCCGCCGGCACCCGCAGCCCGGCCAGGGTCGCGGGCCACCCGGGGTGCCGGCCGGGGCCGCGGTCGGAGTACGCGTGCGCCATCCGCTCAGCTGGGGGCAGGCAGGAACGCGACGGACACCGGCTCGTCGACCGTGGCCTCGGTGGCGCCCTCGGGCATCACGATCAGGCCGTTCGAGTCGATGAGCGAGGACAGCAGGTGGGTGCCGGCGGTGCCGAGCGGCTGCGCCAGGTAGTCGCCGGTGGCCTGTTCGCGCAGCAGGCGTGCCCGCAGGTAGCCCCGCCGTCCGGCGACCGAGCTGACCGGCGAGGTGAGCCGGGCGGTGATCAGTCGTCGGTGCGGGTCGGTGCGACCCAGCGCGACCCGGATCAGCGGACGGACCAGCACCTCGAACAGCAGCAGCGCGGTGGCGGGATAGGACGGGAACAGGAAGGTCGGCACCCCGTCGGGCCCGAGCCGCCCGAACGCCTGGCTGGATCCCGGATGCATCGCGACCCGGGTCGTGTCCACCTCGCCGAACCCGGACAGCGCGGCCTGCACCTCCGCGCCCGCCTTCCCGCCGACCGCCCCGCACACGACGATCACGTCGCTGAACGGGAGCCGGTCCTGCATGGCGGACCCGATCGCCCGGGCGTCACCGCGGACCAGCGCCGCGCGCGAGGTGTCGGCGCCGGCCTCCTGTGCGGCGGCGGTCAGCGCGTGCGAGCAGACGTCGCCGACCTGCCCCGCGCCCGGCGTCCTGGCCAGCTCGACCAGCTCGTCGCCGACCGAGAGCACGGAGACCCGCGGTTTGGGGTGCACCAGCACCTTGTCGCGTCCGGCCGCGGCGAGCAGCGCCACCTGTGCCGCGCCGATGACCCCGTCCCGCCGCACGGCCAGATCGCCGGGCTGCACGTCCTCACCGATCCGGCGTACGAACGCCGCGGACGGCACGCCGTGGCTGATCGCCAGCCGGGCACTGCCGGCGTCGGTGAAACCGATCGGCACCACGGTGTCGGCCAGCGTGGGCAGTGGCGCACCGGCGGCCACGCGCACGGCCTGGCCCGGCTGCAACCGCAGCGGTTGCCGGGAGCCGGCGCGGATCTCCCCGACCACCGGGAGCATCACCGGGGTCTCGACGGCGGCACCGATGAGGTCGACACTGCGCACGGCGTACCCGTCGATGGCGGCCTGATCGAATCCGGGCAGCGCCCGCGAGGCCACCACCTCCTCCGCGCACCGCAAGCCGTGCGCCTCGGAGATCGCGACCCGCACCGGGGCCGGCTTGATCGCGGTGCTCAGGACCCGTTCCAGCTGTTCGTCGACCGACCGCAACCGCGTCACTCCTCCAGGAGGGCGGCCGACCAGGCACGCAGGTCGGGGCCGTGCACATCCTCGGTCATGGCCCGGGAGCCTAGCTGCGCCGGTAGCCTGCGGCGGTGACGGCTCGCGCGCAAGGCCAGCTCAGTTGAGCAAACAGGGCTGGCGGGCCCTGCTGACGGCGGCCCGCCGGGCGATGCCCGCCCAGCAGCGAGCCGAACACGGCGAGGCGCTCACCGCGGCGGCGGTGGCGCTGGCCGCGACGACCGGCGGTCCGGTGTGCGCGTACCTGCCGATCGGCACCGAACCCGGCTCGCCGCGGTTGCCCGAGGCGCTGCACGCGGCCGGACACGAGGTGCTGCTGCCGGTCGTCCCCCCGGAGCCCGGCCCGCTGGACTGGGCCCGCTACGACGGCCCCGATGATCTCGCGCCCGGGCCGATCGGGCTGCGCGAGCCGGTCGGTGCGCGGCTCGGGCCGGCGGCCATCGGTCGGGCCCGGCTGGTGCTGGTACCCGCGCTGGCTGCCGACCACCGCGGCATCCGGATCGGCAAGGGCGCCGGCTACTACGACCGGTCGTTGCCGCTGGCCGGCCCCGGGGTGGAGCTGGTGGTCGTGCTGTACGACGACGAGCTGGTCGAGGAGCTGCCCGCCGAGCCGCACGACCGGCGGGTCACCGCCGCCCTGCGGCCCAGCAGCGGCGTGACGCCGCTGCGGAACAAAGACTGATCGCCACGGGTTATGCTGGCACTCTCTGTGTGCGAGTGCCAGCCAGCGGAGGAAACAAGGTGCCGACCTACCAGTACGCCTGTACCGCCTGCGACCACCGGTTCGAGGCCGTGCAGTCCTTCTCCGACGCGTCCCTGACGACGTGTCCTGCGTGCTCCGGCATGCTGCGGAAGGTCTTCTCCTCGGTCGGGATCGTGTTCAAGGGCAGCGGCTTCTATCGCACCGACAGCCGAGCGGGCGCGGGTAGCACCGTCGCGAACGGCGAGGGCCAAGAACGGCTCGGGCAAGGACGGTTCCGGCAAGGACGCCGGCGCCAGCAAGGACGGGGGCAGCAAGGAGGCGGCCGCCACGACCGGCTCGTCGAGCGACTCCTCGGGCTCCTCGAAGTCGGTCAAGGACAGCGGCTCGAGCAGCAGCTCCTCCTCGTCCAAGAGCGCCGCGGCCGCCGCGTCGTGAACTCGGCCTGATAGATCCCTGCTCCGGAGTCTCCTGACCTGCGGCTCATGCGAGTTGTCCACAGGCCGCCCGATTCAAGCCGGAATTGTCGGTGCCGCGACCTAGTCTCGGTTCGTGGACAAGATGGCTCCTCACGCCCCGGCTGCGTGATCGCGTCGCGGCCGCGCTGCCGGGTTCGGGGTGGCGGCGGCTGATGCTGCTGCGCCGGCTCGCGGCCGGATCGCTGGCCACGCTGGCGTTGGTTCTCGCCCTGGTGCCGGGCGACGGCCGGCGCACGGTCCCGGTGCTGATCGCAGCCACCGATCTCGCCGCGGGAGCGACGCTGCGGGCCGCCGATCTCACCGTCCGGCGGTGGCCGCAGGAGCTCGCGCCCGCCGGTCGCCTGCGCGCGCCGCCGGAAGCCGAGGGTCGGGTGCTGCTCGGCGCCGCCCGGGCCGGCGAACCCCTCACCGACGTGCGGCTGTCCGGAGGGCCGCCCTCGGCAACGGCCCGGGGATGGCTGCGGTGCCGGTGCGGCTGGCCGATCCCGGGGTCGCGCAGCTGCTCGCGCCGGGCAGCCGGGTCGATGTCGTCGGACTCGCCGATCCGAACGGGAGCCCCGTCGTGCTCGCCCCGAACGCCGCCGTGCTCGCCGTGCTACCGGCCGAGGAAGGACGCGCCGCACCGGCTCGTGGCCGGTTGATCCTGGTCGCGATGCCGCGCGAGTTGGCCACCCAGGTGGCGGCGGCGTCGGTGTCGGATCAACTCGCCATTACACTCCGCTGACATGATCAAAGGTTTCAAGGATTTCATACTTCGCGGGAACGTTGTCGACCTCGCCGTCGCGGTGGTCATCGGGGCGGCCTTCACCACGATCGTCACGGGGTTCACCGACAGCATCATCAAGCCCTTGATCAACGCAGTGAGCCCGCCGACCAGCCAGGGCCTCGGCGTGCAGCTCGTCGACGGCAAGGAATCGGCCTACCTGGACTTCTCGGCCGTGATCAGCGCGGCGATCAACTTCCTGATCGTCGCGGCCGTGGTCTACTTCATCATCGTGCTGCCGCTGAACACGGTGAAGGAGCGGCGCAGGCGGGGCGAGGAGGCCGGTCCGGCCGAGCCGACCGACGTCGAACTGCTGGCCGAGATCCGCGACCTGCTGCGCTCGCAGCAGCGCACCCAGTAACCGGGCCAGCTGAGACCTCAGCGCTCCTGATCGTGATGCGGCGGCCGGTCGGCGAGCAACTCCTGCTCGCCGCCGCCATCCGCGCCCGCGGTGTCGCGATCGTCGCGCTCGTCCGCGGTGGTGGCCGGTAGCACATCCCCGAAAACCTCTTCGAGGCGACGGCGGACCGCCTCCGGCAGCTCCGCCATCACACCCACCTCGCTCGCATCGCCCTCGGACCGGCGCGGCCCTCAGCCCGCCCCGGCCGTCAGTCCAAGCCGGACAGCTCCGAGATCACGTGTCCGACCAGCGGGGTCAGCGTCGCCATGCCATCGCGCACGGCCGCCCGCGACGAGGCCAGGTTCACCACCAGCGTGCTGCCCGACACCCCCACCAGACCACGGGACAGCCCGGCGTCGACGGCGCCCGCAGCCAGCCCGGACGCCCTGATGGCCTCGGCGATACCCGGGATGGGCCGGTCGAGCACCCCGGCGGTGGCATCGGCGGTGACATCCCGCGGCGACACACCCGTCCCACCGAGGGTGACCACGAGATCGACGCCGCCGATCACCGCGGTGTTCAGCGCGTTGCGGATGGCCACCGGATCACCGGGCACGACCACGACGGCGTCGACGACCAACCGGGCCTCCTCGAGCAGCTCGGTGACCAGCGGCCCGATGGAGTCCTCGCGCTCCCCGTGGCTGACCCGATCGTCGACGACAACGACGAGAGCTCTTCCGATCTGCGGGGGCGCCATCTCCATGCCGCTCACCGTAGCGGCAGCCGGCTCCGCTCCCTTTCTCAGACCGCATGTCCGGTGCGAGACTCCACCAACTGCCGCGATCTCCGATCCCCGACGTCGGATCCCGGGACGAAACGAGGGCCCATGACCGGACCGGCCGCGCTGCTGAGCCTGTTCCCCGACGGCAGCTCGCTCGACGGCGACGGGGTGCTGGTGATCGGCGGCTGCCGGGCCGATGAGCTGGCCACCCGGTTCGGCACGCCGGTGCTCGTCGTCGACGAGCAGGCGGTCCGGGCCCGGGCCCGCGAGTACGCCGACGAGCTGGCCGCTCGGTGGCCGAACTCCCGGGTCGTCTTCGCGTCCAAGGCCTTCCCGTGCACCGCGGTACAGCAGCTCGTGGTCTCCGAGGGGCTCGGCCTCGACGTCGCCGGCGGCGGCGAGATCCGCACCGCGCTGAAGGCGGGCGTCGATCCGGCGCTGATCGTGTTGCACGGCAACGCGAAATCGGACGAGGAGATCGCGATGGCCGTCGAGCACGGCATCGGGCTGGTGGCCGTCGACAACTCCGACGACGTCGACCGGCTGGAGGCAACGGTCCCGGCGGGCCGGACCCAGCCCGTGCTGGTGCGGGTCATTCCGGGGGTCACCGCGGACACCCACAGCCACATCCTCACCGGCCACGAGGGCTCCAAGTTCGGGCTGGCGCCGGCCGCCGCCGCTCAATTGATCAAACGCATCGAGGCGAGTCCGCGCCTCGACATGCGCGGCCTGCACGTGCACGTCGGCTCCCAGATCCTGGACGTCGAGCCGTTCGCGGAGTCCGTCGCGCCGATCGCCGCGCTCGGCGAGTTCGCCGTCTACGACCTGGGCGGTGGGCTGGGTGCGCGCTACACCTGGAGCGACGATCGACCGTCCGTGCCGGCCTACCTCGACGCCCTGACCGGCGCCGCCCACGAGCACCTGCCGGCCGCCGCGCAGATCATCATCGAGCCCGGGCGCAGCATGGTGGCCGAGGCCGCGACCACGATCTACCGGGTGACCACAGTGAAGAGGGGGGCCCACACGTTCGTCGCCGTCGACGGCGGCATGGGCGACAACCTCGAGGTGGCGCTGTTCGAGCAGCGCTTCGAGGCCGGCATCGTCGGCCGCTTCGACGGGCCGGATCTCGAACAGGTGATCGTCGTCGGCCGGCACTGCGAGAGCGGCGACGTCCTGGTCGACGGGGTGCCGCTGGCGGCGCCGAAGGTCGGGGACCTGCTGGCCGTGCCGACCACCGGCGCCTACTGCTACACCATGGGCAACAACTACAACGGCAACCGGCGCATCCCCGTCGTGTTCGTCCGGGACGGCACCGCCCGCCTCGTCGTGCGCCGCGAGACCTACGACGACCTGATGGCCCGCGACGTGCCTTAGGAGCGCCCGGCGGGATCGACGATCAGGAGACGACGCCGAGGGTGGCCGACAGCTTCCGGTCCGTGAGCTCGATCTCCACGGTCTCACCCGGCGCGTGCGAGCGAACCGCGGCTTGCAGGCCCTCGCCGGACAGGATCCGCTGACCACCGAAACGGATCACCAGATCCCCCGCCTTGATGCCGGCCTTCTCCGCGGCACTGCCCGCCTCGACGCTGCGGATCCGGGCGCCGGAGACGTTCGGATCGTCGCCGACGCTCACCCCGAGCTGGGCGCGGGTCGCCTTGCCGGTGCGTTCGAGCTCCTCGGCGACGCGCTTGGCCTGGTTCACCGGGATCGAGAACCCGACCCCGATCGAGCCGCCCTCGGCGCCGGTGGTCGCGATCGCCGAGTTGATCCCGATCAGCTTGCCCTCCATGTCGACCAGCGGGCCGCCGGAGTTGCCGGGGTTGATCGCGGCGTCGGTCTGGAGGGCGTTGAGCACGGTCGCGTCGTTCGCCGCCCGATCACCGCCAACGCTGACCGGCCGGTTGATCGCGCTGATGATGCCGGTCGTCACGGTGCCGCCCAGCCCGAGCGGCGAGCCGAACGCGACGACCTGCTGACCCACCCGGACCGCCTCGGAGTTGCCGAGCTCGATCGGGGTCAGGCCGGTGACGTTCTGCGCGCGGAGCACCGCGAGGTCGAAGCCGGGATCGCGGCCGATGATCTGCGCCGGCGCGGTGGATCCGTCCTGGAAGACCGCGGTGACGGTGCCGCCGTTGGCGGCCGCGTCGACCACGTGGTTGTTGGTGAGCAGCAGCCCGTCGGCGCTGAGCACCATGCCCGACCCCTCGCCGGAGCTGCGCCGGCCCTCGATGCGCAGCTGCACGACGCTCGGCAGCACCTTGGCCGCGACCGTCTCGACCGGGCCGAGCGGAGCCTGCGAGTCCGCGGGTGACGGCAGGGACCGGTCGAGCACGTCCGGTGCTGCAGCGGTCGGCGCGCTGCCGGCCAGTGTGTAACCGGCGACACCGCCCGCGCCACCACCGAGCAGGGCCGCGGTCACCGCGACCACGGCCATCGCGGCGAGGCCCGAGCGCCGGCCACCGCCGGGCACCGGCGCCCGCAGCGTCGAACCGGACGCGGGCGGTACGGGCGGGCCGAAGTAGCGCTGCATGCCGTACGGATCGGTCGTCGGTTCGGCCGGCTCGGACGGGTAGCTGGAGGCCGGGTCCGGCGGGTCCATCGGGGGGTAGCCCGACCAGCGGCCGAGGTCGTCGTTGCCGTTGCCGGTGGGGGTGAGCGGGGCGCCGTGAGGCGGGGCGACCGCGGTGGAGCTGACCGGCGGCTCATCATCGGTGCTGGTCGGGCCCTCGTGGAAGCGGTAGTCGTCGGTCCGGGTGTCGGCGATCTCGGGGGTGTCGGCGCCTGCGGGCTTCTCCGCGACCGCCGGGGATTCGGCGACCTCGGGCGACTCGGCGACCTCGGGCGACTCGGCGACCTCGGGCGTGTCGGTGATCCCCGGCGTGTCGGCGTGCCCTGCATGGTCGGCAACCTCACCGGATCCGGTCGGCGCCGGGTCGGCGCTCGGGCCGCCGTGGGCCCGCTCAGCGGGCTGATCGTCAGCGATTTCGTCCCGAATGTCCGTTCGTGGCGGGTCCGCGGCCGTATCGGCGGCCGGCTCCGTGACCGGTTCGGGCTCGACCTGGTGATCGGTGCGCTGCTCGTCGTCGGTCGCAGACAGCACCGCGGACGGCGCCTGACCTGCGGGTTCGCCCCAGAGGCTGCGCCGCTCGGTCGGAGTCGCGTCACTGTCTGGGGTGTCGTTCACCATTCCATCACCGTGTTCGAGAAGCGGATGTCCGAGGAGCTTCAGCTACCCCCGTCACGTGCCGGATCACCACCCGAGCCTAGGCGGTGGCCGGTGGATCTTGATCGATGGGACTCATACGGGTGACGGTTTGCCCGGCAGCCGCATGGCCAGCAGCGCCCCGCCCTCCGGGGCCCGCGCGGCCCACACCACACCACCGTGCCGGGACGCGACCTGCCGCACGATGGCCAGCCCGAGCCCGGATCCGGGCATGGTACGCGAGGTGTCCGCCCGGTAGAAGCGGTCGAACACCCGCGGCAGGTCGACATCGGGGATGCCCGGTCCCGCGTCGGCCACCTCCAGCAACATCGACCAGTCGTCGAGCTGCCGCATCCGTACCTGCACGACACCGCCGGGCGGGCTCCACTTGGCCGCGTTGTCCAGCAGGTTGGTCACGGCCCGCTCCAGCGCGGTGCTGTCGCCGACCAGCGTCCAGGGCACCAGCGTCGGCACGAACGCGACGTCCCCGGCCCGGCGGCGCACCCGTTCCAGGGATCGCATCACGATGTCGGTGAGCTCCAGGGTCTCGTGCACGACCTGCGGCGCGTCGTCGCGGGCCAGCTCGACCAGGTCGCCGACCAGTGTGGACAACTCGGCCACCTGGGCCTGTACGTCGTCGAGCAGCTCGGCGCGCTCGGATTCGGGCAGCGTCGGGGCGCCGGGCCGATCGGCGGCGGCCAGCAGTTCGAGGTTGGTGCGCATCGAGGTCAAAGGTGTGCGCAGCTCGTGTCCGGCGTCGGCCACCAGCCGGCGCTGCTGTTCCTGGGAGGCGGCGAGCGCTTCGAGCATCTCGTTGAAGCTGTGCGTGAGCCGGGCCAGCTCGTCGGAGCCGTCGACCGGGATCGGGCGCAGGTCGCCGGTGGCGGCGACCCGCTCGGTGGCCGCGGTCAACCGGTCCACCGGCCGCAACCCGGCCCGGGCCACCGCGGCGCCGGCCAGCGCGGCGATCAACACCCCGATCCCCCCGACGACCGGCAGCGTGATGCCCATCTTGGCCAGCACCTCCTGCGTCGGACCGAGCCGCTGGCCGATCACCAACGCCTGCCCGCGCCCGGCCCGCACGGCCACCACCCGATACGTCTTGCCGTCGTCGACCGCGGTCCGGACCGAGGAGTCGCGATTTCCCAGCGCCACCTGCAGCTCGTCGGTGCCCAGCGGTGGCGCGGACGCGAACCCCTCGGCCGAGCTGACGCCGGCCGTCGGAGCGCAGGATGGCGAGCTGGATGTCGCCGGCACCGAACACCTCGGTCGGCACCGAGGTCAGGGTCTGCGGATCGACCAGGTCGCTCTGCGCGGCCGCGTTCGCCCGCTGGAGCAGGTTCGCATCCAGGGTG
The DNA here is from genome assembly GCA_963730945.1 of uncultured Actinomycetota bacterium. Lineage (GTDB taxonomy): Bacteria > Actinomycetota > Actinomycetes > Mycobacteriales > Pseudonocardiaceae > Pseudonocardia. Next base: position 15,052 of record CAVSTV010000014.1, on the reverse strand, counting down.
TCCAGGATGTTCGCCCGCACGGTGAAGAACGCCGCCGCCGACACCAGCACCACCGAGAGGGCGGCGGCCAGCGCGGCCAGGATTCCGATGCGGGTGCGCAGCGAGAACCGGTCGAGCCCCTGGAACCGGGGCGAGGAGCCGTCCGGGCGACCGCCCCGCAGCGGCGGCAATCCGATGCCGGGGTCCGACGACGGCCAGCTGGGGCCGTGACCGTGCTGAAACCCTCCTGACGGTCCGAGGGGTCGGGTCGCGGGCTCGCTCATGGTGGGGTGTCGCGCAGCACGTAGCCGACACCGCGGACGGTGTGGATCAGCCGGGACTCGCCCTCGGCCTCGGTCTTGCGCCGCAGGTAGCCGATGTAGACCTCCAGCGCGTTGCCGGTGGTCGGGAAGTCGTAGCCCCACACCTGTTCCAGGATCTGCGAGCGGGTCAGAACCCGTCGTGGGTTCGCCAGCAGCAGCTCCAGCAGCGCGAACTCGGTGCGGGTGAGCGAGATCGAGCGGTCGGCGCGGCGGACGTCGCGGGTGTCGGGATCGAGGCTGAGGTCGGCGAACTCCAGCTGCTTGCTCGGGCCGCTGCGGCCGGCCTCCTCGGGGGTGCGGCGGCGCAGCAGCGCCCGCAGCCGGGCCAGCAACTCCTCCAACGCGAACGGCTTGGGCAGGTAGTCGTCGGCGCCGGCGTCGAGGCCGGCCACCCGATCGGACACCGCGTCGCGGGCGGTGAGCACCAGGATCGGCAGGTCGTCGCCGGCGCTGCGCAGCCGCCGGCACACCTCGAGGCCGTCCAGGCGCGGCATCATCACGTCGAGCACCATCGCGTCGGGGCGCTGGGCGAGGACGGCGTCGAGGGCGGCGTGCCCGTCACCGGCCAGCTCCACCTGATAGCCGTTGAAGGCCAGCGAGCGCCGCAGCGACTCCCGGACGGACCGATCGTCGTCGACCACCAGAATGCGCATGCGGTCAGTGTGGACGCCACGACTGAGACCCGCCTGAGAGGCTCGCTGGTCAGCTGCTTGCCGAGAAGCTGGCGAGGTAGTTGGCGGCGAGGTCGCCGTCGCCGTACCCGGCCGCCGACGCCCGGTGCATGCGCGCCGCCGCGGCCGCCGCGACGTCGAGCCGCAGACCGGCGGCGGTTCCGGCCTCGACGATCAGATCGGCGTCCTTGGCCGCGTTGTCCACCGAGAAGTTCGGTGTCCAGTCGGCGGCGAGGATGGCCGCGGCCTTGGCCCGCAGGTAGCCCAGATCCAGCGGTCCGCCGTCGATGACGTCGAAGAACGCCTGCGGGTCGACGTCGAGGCCGCGGGCCAGCGCGAGCGCTTCGGCGGTGCCGGCGCTGACCGCCAACACCCAGCTATTGATCACGAGCTTGAGCCGGCTCGCGGCCGCCCCGGTCGCGTCGTCGCCGATCCAGTTGGTGGCGCGGCCGACCGCGTCGAACACCGGCTGCGCGATCGACGCGGCGGCCGGGGAGCCGGCCGCGAGGACCAGCAGCTGCCCCTGCTCGGCGGGCTGGCGGGTGCCCGAGACCGGCGCGTCGATCAGCAACAGCTCGTGCTCGGCGGCCAGCGCGAGGAGCTCCGCCTGGTCCACCCCGACCGTGGTCATCTGCGCCCACACCTGCCCGGCCGCCAGGCCGTCTCGCGCGTGGGTCATGGCGTCGACGACGTGGTGCCGGTCGCCGAGCATCGTGACGATCACGTCGGCGCCGCGCACGGCGTCGGCCGGTGTTCCGGCGAGGACGGCGCCGTCGTCGGCCAGCGGCTGTGCCTTGGCCGCGGTGCGGTTCCAGACGCGCAGCGGCAGACCGGCGGCGAGGATGTTGCGGGCCATGCCGGCGCCCATGATCCCGGTGCCGAGCAGGGCGACGGTGGGGGTGGCGGTCATGGCGGTGAGGCTAGGCCGTGTCCCGTGGATCTTGATCGATGGGCTTCGTGATCCAGATGGGCGCGAAGACCGCGATCGAAGATCCACGGGATACGGCCCAATGCGGTGGTGCTCACGTCGACGGGCCCGCCATCCTCAGTGGATGGCGCCTCAGTGGACGACGGACGTCACCCGGCACGGCCCCGATGGCATCGCGGCCTTCGCCGCCGCGGCGCGTCCGTTGCTTGACGCCGACCCGGTGCGGCACACGCTGGTGCTCACCACGCTGGACAAGCTGTGCCGGCCGGAGCCGCCGCCGGGCCCCGCGCCCGAGATCGCCGCCATGGTGACCGTACGCGTCCGCGACCGGACCGTCGGCGCGCTGCTGCGGCCCGCCGGACGAGCCGCGCTGGTGTCCGCGGTTCCGGCCGAGCACGCGGTCACGGTGGACCGGGTGCTCGCCGAGGCCGATCCGGCGCTGCCCGGCGCGGTGGGCCCGGCGCCGCAGGTCGAGGCGTTCGCGGCCGTGCACACGGCGCGGACCGGGGCGTCGGTGCGGGTCGACATGCGGACGCGGCTGTTCGCCCTGGAGCGGTTGACGGCACCGGTCGGCGTCGTCGGGACCGCGCGCGCGGCGACCGAGGCCGACCGCGATCTGCTCGACGGCTGGATCGACGAGTTCCGCGCCGAGGCAATCCCGACCTCGCACGGTCTGTCCACCCGACGGGAGCCCGCCGCACCACCCGGTCCGGCGGGCGAGGCTCGACTGATCTGGGAGGTCGACGGCGAGCCGGTCGCGCTGGCGGTGGCGCGCCCACCGGTCGCGGGGATGTCGCGGATCGGCCCGGTCTACACGCCGGTCCGGCACCGCGAGCGCGGCTACGGCGCTGGCGTGACCGCCGCCGCGACGCGGCACGCGATCGCCGCCGGAGCGCGGCAGGTGGTGCTGTTCACCGACCTGTCCAACGCGACGACGAACCGGCTGTACCCGCGGCTCGGCTTCCGGCCGTCGCACGACGGGCTGGAGGTCAGCTTCGTGCCGGCTACCGCTTGTTCGGGCGCTCCTTGATCCCCGCGGCGAGCAGCGCCACGACCTCGGCGATGCGCTCGGCCCGCAGCTCGGGACGCCGGGTCGTCGCGTCGATCCACCGCAGGTAGGCGCGGCGGTAGAACTGGGCGAGCGAGTCGAAGAACGCGCCCGCCGCGGCGTTCGCCGCCAACGCCGCGGCCAGGTCGTCGGCGAGCCCGTCGCGCTGCGGACCCTCCGGCTCCAGCACGACCTCGACCGTGTCCCCCACCGCGACCCGCCGATCACGCCGCCACGCCGGCCCGAGCACGATCCCGTATCCGTCGCCGAGCGGCTCGACGACCGCGCGCACATCGCACGAGCCGACCGACCCGTGCACGTGGTGGGCCTGCTTCGCCGGCCACACGGAGTCGGGGTCGAACGGCAGCGGGACGAACACGCGCCCGCGCGGCCCGGTGACGACGGTGGCGTTGAAGCGTTGCGGCTGCACCCGGTGATGATGCCCGCATCCGGATCCGGTCGGCGCGAGCGGCGGGTAGGTTCGATGTGGCCCGCGCCGTCCTCGACCCGACAAGAGTTCTCGTGAACAGACTCCGAACGAGCCACCGGTCCGTCCTGCCCCGGTTGCTTGCGCACTGGCCGTTGCTGGTCGTCGTGTGGGGGCTGGCGACGGCGGCCGGGCTGTGGACAGCGGCGACGACCGCGGTCGGACCGGTAGTGCTGCGGTTGACCCAGAGTCATGGTGTGCATGTCGGAGACGTTGTGGCCTTTGCCGTCCTCTACGGTGCGGCGGCGCTGGTGACGGGGCGGGTCGCGGTCAGTTCGATGCGGGCGTAGTGAGCGGGGACCAGGGCGAACGCCGTCGGATAATCGCTCGGCCATCCGTCATCATCCGCGACGTACACACCGAAGCGCTCAGGCGCGCTGCAGTGACTGCCGACGATGCTCAATCCCCCCGATGAGTTTGGGACAGTCGATAGGTCACCAGTACACCTGCTCCGTCGGGACACTGGAGGACTGATGTGGATCATCGCAGGTCACGTGACCGTCGACGACGACAAGCGGGACGCCTATGTCGAGGCGCACCGTGACCTCATCCAGCGCGCCCGGCAGGCCCCCGGCTGTCTCGATGTCGCGATCACCGCCGACCCGGTGGATCCCGGCCGGGTCAACAACTATGAGCGTTGGGAGTCCTGGGACACGATCGAGGCGTGGCGCAAGCGGGCCGACGCGCCGGACCCGGGAATCGAGATGCGGCACGTGGACGTCACGGCGTTCGAAGTGGCCAGTACCCGGCCGCCGTTCTGAGCCCAGTTCGATGCCGTCGGACCGTGCCGTCGCGGCGCGGGCCGATCGTCAGTCGTTGGTCCGTGATGGGTCCGTGCGTCGGAGGCTGCAACAGACTGGCCCCCACCACGCAGCTAGGATGCTGCGGTCAAGCCCTCGTAGCTCAGGGGATAGAGCATCGGTTTCCTAAACCGTGTGTCGCAGGTTCGAATCCTGCCGGGGGCACCCAGGTCAGAGCGTTGCTCGATGATCAAGCAAGGCGTTCGTGCCGCGACTTGTGCCACGAACTGTTGTAGCCTGCTGCCATGGCTGCGCCGCAGAGCAAGCCCAGAACCCGCCGCCGAGGGCGGATTCGGAGGCTGCCCAGCGGCTCGTTCCAGGTGACGGTCTACGGGGGCGAGGACCCGCTAACCGGCAAGCGGATCGATCTCAGCGAGACGGTGCCGGCCGGGCCGAACGCCGCCAAGAGGGCCGAGCAGGTCCGGACCCGACTGCTGAGCCAGGTCGACGAGCATCGCAACGCGCGCACGGCGGCAACCATGAACCAGCTCATGGACCGCTACCTCGAAGTGCTCGATGTCGACCGCACGACGCGGAGGAGCTACGAGGGGTACATCCGTCTTCACATCCGCCCGCTGCTGGGCGACCTGCCCGTCGGCAAGATCAACGGAGAGATCCTCGACTCCTTCTACACAATCCTGCGCACCTGCCGAGCGCACTGCGGCGGCCGTGGCACGTTCGATCACCACCACGCCGGGCCGCACGAATGCGACAAGCGTTGCCGGCCGCACGTCTGCCGGCCGCTCGCCACGTCATCGATCCGCCAGGTCCACGGCTGCCTGAGCGGAGCGCTGACCCGCGCGGTCCGCTGGCGCTGGATCGCGGTCAACCCACTCGATCAGGCCGAGCCGCCCCGAACGGTCCGACATGATCCGGACCCGCCCTCCCCGGAGCAGGCCGCGGCGATCGTGAACGAGGCGTTCCGCGACCCGGCCTGGGGCATGCTCGTGTGGCTGGCCATGACCACCGGCGCTCGGCGCGGCGAGCTGTGCGCGCTGCGGTTCGACCGGCTCGACCTGACCAAGGCGGTGCTCTCGATCCGCACCAGCATCGCCCAAGACGGCGGCGAGACATGGGAGAAAGACACCAAGACCCACCAGCACCGACGGATCACGCTCGATCCAGACGACGGTGGCACTCCTGGGTGCTTACCTGCGCCAATGCGACGCCGACGCCGCGGACCTCGGCATCAGCCTCTCCCCGAGCGGCCGCCTCTTCTCCTCAGCGCCGGATCACAGCACGTGGCTCAAGCCCGGCACCGTCACCCAGCGGTACCGCCGGATGTGCGCCCGGCTCGGCTGGGACATGCACATCCACCAGCTTCGGCACTACTCGGCCACCGACCTGATCGCGGCCGGGGTCGACGTGCGCACCGTGGCCGGCCGGCTCGGCCACGGCGGCGGTGGAGCCACGACCCTGCGCGTCTACTCGGCGTGGGTGTCGGAAGCCGACCAGCGGGCGGCCGGCAACCTCGGAGCTCGCCTGCCCGCCCTGCTGCCGATAGAGCTGGAAGCCCTCCGCGAGCCAGGCGCCGAGACACCCGCAGCGTCCCCGACCGGGACGACGCGTCGACCGGAGCGCCCTACCGGCGGATCGCCGCCGATATCCGGGGAGCGATCACCTGCGGCATCCTCAAGCCAGGCGATCCGCTACCCACCGTGAAGGCCATCTGCTCGCAGTACAAGGTCTCGGCGGGAACCGCGCACCGGGCCATCAATGAGCTCAAGGCCGATGGCTTGGCGACCGCGAGTCGGGGACGGCGAGCGACGGTGACTACCGCGCACTGAGCTGTCGGTGCTGCGCGCGAACCGGGCAGCGCGACGTGTCGTGTCAGTGGCGCTGGAACGTCGTGCTCGTGTCGTTCCGAGATCCGCAGCGCTGATCAACGCTGGTGGGGTGCTCGACCTTGGATCACCGCCGGAATGAGCATGGTCATGCTTTTCGTCGACCGCCCGTCTTCGCTCGCCGGCAGCACAGGTTTCCGGTGATGGCTGGAGATCCGCTCGTCCAGTTCATCCGGTCCCAGCCGGGCATGGCCGAGACCCTCCTGGAGCTGCACGGCGACGACGGCAGCGGCCATTGCTCGGTCTGTTCAGCGGGTGCGCAGAGCGGCCGGTTCATCTGGCCGTGCCGGACGGTCGCGGCTGCTCGTACTGCTGCGTTACCCCGCGCACCCCATCGGAGCAGCGAGCGGTGACAGGGATCAACTGCCCGGTGTCGGCAGGTTCAGCAATGCTCGACATGATCTCGACAAACGACGGAGTTGGGCGCGCGCTGTCGGGTCGGTCGCGGCGATCCGATCAGGCGCTGGTCGGTGTGGCCACTGCCTGCCTTGGCGTGCTCGGCCTGATGGCGCTGTTCGTGATGCCGGTGTTGGTGGTCGCGGTGCTGCCACCGGCCGTAGTGCTGTGCCGCCTGGACGTGCAGGTATTGCGGCTGGAGCGCGCGGCAACCAGGGATGGCATCACCGGCCTGTTCAATACGAACGGCTGGCATGCGCTGGCCGAGTCCGTTGTCGTCCGACGCGACCGGAGCGTCGGCACCGGTGTCCTGATGATCGACCTCGACCACTTCAAATCGATCAACGATACCTACGGGCACCTGGCTGGCAACGCCGTGCTGGCTGCGGTGGCCCGCGCGATCGTCCGGTCGATCCGGGACGAGGACACTGCTGGCCGGTTCGGGGGTGACGAGTTCGTTGTGCTGCTTTCAGAGATCACCTCGGTGGAGCTGGCTCGGGTGGCCGAACGGGTTCGGGCCGCCATAGCCGCGATGCAGGTCGACCTCGTCACGGGGCGGCCCGCAGCCATGACGACGGGCTTATCGGTGTCGATCGGCACCTCGTACTCCGCTGAGGACAGCACCCAGATAGATCAGCTGTTGTCGGCCGCCGACCGTGCTCTCTATGCCGCGAAGCACAGCGGGCGCAACATCGTCCGCCATTGCTCGCGTCCCTGAGCCGAGCTCTATGAGGCAAGAGCGGCGGCGGCGCTGCAGAGTCGATCGCGTTGACGCGCTGACCCGACGGCATCGGCGATGTGCCGGGCGGCAGCCAGGTGCTGACGGGCTGCGTCGTGTTCGCCGACGGCGATGTAGGCGAGGACGAGGTCGGTGCGCAGCCCGGCTTCCGCACGGGTGAACTCGGTGTCGTGCTGGTCGAGTGCGTCGGTGAGAACGGTGATCGCGTCGGGATGGCCGAAGCTGGCGAGCGCGTGGCCACGCCAGCGGATGAGATGTGCGGTGTCGAGGGCGAGGTAGGGCCCGTCGGCCAGCCGTGTCGGGATGTCGGGCAGGAGGGCGAGGGCGTCGTCGAAGGCGTGCAGGCTGGCGTCCTCTTGCTGGTCGGCAGCGAGCGCCTCGCCATGCGCGGCGGCGAGCCAGGAGCGCAGCAGCGGTTGGGCTGCCGGCACCGAGCGCGCGGGCTCGTTCGCTGAGTCGGGCGGCATCGGCGGTACGGCCGATGTCGGTGAGCACGACGGCCTGCTCGGCGAAGGCATGGGCAAGCAGGGCGGGGCACTCGGCGGCGCGGGCGGCATCGATGGCCCGGCGGTAGTGCTGCCACGCGGCGCGAACTTCTCCACGGTCGAGGGATTGCCAGCCGGCGAGGGTGTGGGCGTCGGTGAGGACGGCGGCCAGGGCGCGGTCGTGGGGTCCGCCAACGCTGTGGTGCAGCAGTTGTTCGATGTGATCGGCGTGTTGGCGGAGAGCACCGAGTAGTCCCGCGGCACCGAATCGGCGGTCGATTTTTCGAATGGTGTCGATCTGGTCGGCGAGAAGCTGGACTACGGAACGGTCGATTCGGTGCGTCGTGGAAATGAGACCGCTGAGTTCGGCAGCGTCCTCTTTCCACTGGTCAACAGGTTCTGAATTGGTCACGGCCGTCGGCGGAGCGAGCAGGTTCTCGGCTGGGATGGTGAAGATTCGTTCCAGTAGCCGCTTGGTAGCCGGGCGGAGCCGGTCGGGATCGGCGCCGGTGATGAGCCGTTGCAGGTGGCGGAGACTGAGCGTGCCGGTGTCCGGATGTTGGCGGCTGATGGTTTCGGCGTACTCGGCGAACTCTTCGAGGGTCATGTTGCGTTCGCGGATCTCGGCTTCGAGCAGGGTTCGCGCCGGCGGGTGGCGCGGGCCGCTGGCGGGTGTCATCGCGGATTGCTCCGATCCGTCGGCGTCGCTGTCGCGGTGAGGTCGTGCTCGTGGCGTTCCGCACCGGCCCGAGCGTTCGAGAAGCTGATTTTAGTCCTCCACTGCGGCGGGTTGGCGCGACGGCTGGTGAGCTCGGGTGCGCGGTCAGGTCGCGGTGCCGATGGTGCGGTCGCCCGATCGATCGCCCGGCGTCCGGTCCGACGCCGACCCTGTGCTGGCGCCACCGCTGGCTACCGCGACACGCAGGGCGATGACGACCCGGCGGCCGGACCGGCCCGTGCTCCCGATCAGTCGTGACGCCCGCCGATACCCCCGGGAAGCGGCGGTTGTGACGGGTGGACTGACACCCGTCACACCCGTCACATCACCGCGTTCTCGCTGTCCAGGACGCGGATGCACCCGTCACAGCGCGGTGTGACGGGTGCACCGGCGCTGTGACGGGTGTCCCTAGGGGTCGCGGTGGCGTTCGATGGCCGTGCGGAGGTCGGCGGTGCTGTAGCCGCGGACCTGCCGCACCTGGCCGCCGGGATCGGTGACCCGGCCGGGTCGGGGCGCACAGCCCAGCTCGCCCATCTCGCGCCCGAACGTCGTGGGGTCGACCCTGAGCGCCACTATCAGCTCAAGAGTCGGCACGAACGTCCGCGCGATGCAGATCCTCGCCCAGGTAGTCGACGACCGACGCCAACGGCTCGGGCAGCGCCATCCCCGTCCCCGCTGGGCGGTTCGTCGTCGACCAGGCCGGGGCCGAGCGCGCGGACCGCGACGTCCGGGTCGATCGCCGCCGGTTGCTCGCCGGCGGCGTGCCCGGCGAGGGTGCCGGCGGCCTCCCGCAGCGCGCGGCCGCGTTCGCAGATGGTCCGCCATTCCGGGTTGGGCATGTAATGCGACCGCACCGTCGTCGCCAGCACATCCGCGCCGGCGTCGGATTCCCCGTCCGGCCGCAGAATCCCGACACCCTTGTGCGAGGGCAGCAGCTTCGAGGAGTCGTAGCCGCGGGTGTTCATCTGCTCGCCGAGAATGATGTTCGAGTCCCGCCAGTCCATCACCCGCAGCGCGAACCGCGATCCGAGCACCGCCCGCAGCGCGGACGGAATCGTCTTCGTGTCCGGTCGTTGGGTGGCCAGAATGACGATGATCCCGGCGGCCGGCCCCTTCTTCGCGAGGTAGGTGAGCAGTTCGGCGATGTAGGCGCCGATGGTGGTCTTGCGGGCGCCGACGTCCTGGCGGGTCGGGTTCTCCAGGAACACCTGCACCTCGTCGATGATCACCGCCGTGATCGGCATGTTCAGCCCGGGTTCGCGGCTGATCTGCGGGGTGATCTTCGACTCGGGGCAGACCTCGTCGGGTAGCTCGGCCATCCGCGCGAACCGCGCTTGGGTCTCGGCGACCAGCTCGATCAGCCCGTCCCGCACCGCCTCCACGTGGGCGAGGTCGTCGCCGCAGACGAACCGGTAGGCCACCTGCTCGGCGGCCTTCCAGTCCTTGCCGCCCTTGCCGTCGAACACGTACAGCCGGGTGTGCGGGTCCAGGATCAGCCCGGCCGCCGGGAGGCGGGTGGCGAACGTCTTGCCCTGCCGCGGGATCGCCCCGACCAGCAGCGAGGTCCACACCAGCGACAGCGCGACCGGCCGGCCGCGGGCGTCGCGGCCGAACGGCACCGGCACCCACGCATCCCACCGCATCCGCCGTGATCAGCGGCGTCGGGATCGGCGGGGCGGCGTAGGGGTCCTCATCGGCGACCCACATCGACACCCGCCCGGCGTGCCCGCCGCGGCCGCGGACCCGTTCGACGATCAGCTGCACCTCGTCGACCGCGAGCGCGGAGGCGAGCGCGTCCCGGTTCTTGATCACGTCGGCGGCCTTGCGGGTCGCCGGGAGATCGACGGTGATCGCCCAGCCCTTGCCCTGCCGGTGCGCCCGCTCGACCAGCCGCAGCGTTTCGTCCTTGCCGATCAGCTTCGCGTCCCGGAACGCGTCGACCAGGACGGCGGGGTCCATGGTCCAGGTCAGCGACCGCGGCCCGGCCAGCACCGCCCGGCGCCCCGGCGATCCGTCCTTGCGCCGCCCCGCCCACGCCAACCCGAGCGCGACCAGGCCGGCGAGCACCCACAGGAGCCGGGGCCCGTCGATGATGACCACGATCGTGCCGCCGACCCCGCCGCCGGCGGCCACGGCGGCGGTGACCCGCCACCGGAACAGCGCCAGCTCGCGGATTTCGAGGTACTTGTCGGCCAGCTTCTCGGCCTGCTCGGCGGCGTCGCGGTAGTCACCCACGCGCACCCAGCGCCGCCACCCGCGGGCGGCGTGCACCAGCCCGCGGACCACCGCGGAGAGCAGCCGCCACGGCGCCGTGCCGACCCGCACGGCGCCGTCGCGGACCGCCTGCCACATCAGCGCCCGCCGGGCGCCGGGCTCGGGCGGGCGGAGGGTGACCAGCCGCCACCGCTCCACCGCCGTCCCCGGCGCCCGCGGGCCGGGGTCGGGCTCGACCACCTCCGCGTCCAGCACCGGCGTCCGGGGCGACGAGGCCCGAGTTCGCCGGCTCGCTCCCGGCGTCGGGCTCCGGGCGTGCTCATCGCCGCCCACCTCCCCGGCGGCGGTGACCGGCGCTGCTGCCGAGCCCGGTGGTGCCGGTGAGCGCGTCGGCCAGCGTGTAGCCGGCCAGCAGCGCCGGGACCCCGAGCACCACCCAGATCAGCGTCGTGTTCTCCGCCCAGTAGTTGATCACCGTCCACTGGATGCCCGCGATCACCGCGGCCGCCAGCAGCACCCGCCCGGCCACCGCGACGACCAGCACCACCAGCACGACCGCCAGCACGGCCAGTACCTGGTCGCTGGTCACCGTGATCCCGTCCATCACCGCTCACCTCCTTCCCGCCGCTCGTCGTGCTCGTCGTGTCTCGTCGTCGTGTCGTCCGGTGCCGGCGGGCGGCCGGCGCGGGCGGCCCAGATGGCGTGCAGGGCGCGGCGGTCGTCCTCGTTCAGCCCGCCCCACACCCCGACCGTGTCCGCGCCGGCGGTGCGCAGCTCGAACTCCAGGCACTCCCGGCGCACCGGGCAGCCCGCGCACAGCCGCAACGCCAGCTCCCGATCCGGCGGCCCGTTCCCGGACCAGGCCGGCGGATCACCGGAGGTGATCTCCCACAGGCACGCCCCGTACCGGACGACCAGCTCCGAGAGCACCTCGGTCGGCACCGGCGCCAGGTCGTCCAGCTCGGCCGCGTCCTGCTCCCAATCGGCCGTGTCGCGGCGGTCGTCGGCCCGGTAGTCGTCGGCGGTCATGACCGGCCGCCGATCATCCGGGCCACCTCGCGGCCGATCCGACGCGCGGCCGCGATCGCCGCCACGTCCACACAGCTGCCGGTCTGCGCGGCCTGCTCGGCCATCTGCTCGACGGCCGCGGCCGGGATGACGTAGCGGGAGCGGACCCGCACCGCGGGGAAGGCGTCCTCGCGGATCGCCCGGTAGATCGTCGCCGGATCCACCCGCAGCAGCCGGGCGGTCTCGGCGACGGTGTAGAAGGTCGGCCGCGCTGCGGCGGCCCCTGACGAGTGAGTTGTGTTGTCCATATCGAGTGTCCCTTCACTACAGAAAGCGCAATTTCAGCGATTTGAGCGCCACTATTGGCGGTCGATGTGCGTGGCGAGTCGAAACGCCCTGCGAATTCGGCGAACCGGCCCCGGCGAATCAGGTGCGCGCGGCTAATCTCGGCGCTCATCCACGGCGGGGCGCGCAGCGAGAAGGGGAATCGGTGGCGCAGGACTGGGCGGCGGTTGCGCGGGCGATGAACCGCCGGCTGACCGAGCTGGGCATGCGTCAGCGCGATCTCGCCGAGCGCGCGCACGTCTCGCAGGCGATCGTGCGGGAGCTGCAGCGCAACACCGCGCAACGCAAGCGCAGCGCCCGCACCCTGGAAGCGCTGTCGGTGGCGCTGGGCTGGCATCCCCGCCACCTGCAGGCCGTGCTGGCCGGTGAGCAGCCGCCCGACCGGTCGGACCCGATCGAGCTGCCCACCGACGTGGTCGCCGGCCGGCTCGCCGCGATCGAGGCCCAGCTGCGCGCGATCGAGAACCGGCTGATCGACGTCCAGGCCCGGCTCGACACCGAGCAGAGCCGGCGCAATGGGAGTGGTTGAGGTCGTGTTCATGCCATTAAGAAAACGCGCTCTGGCGCGTGTTCCACAGATGGCAGCGGTTATCACCCCGGGTGATAACCGGTATTAACCGCGCAGGTCAGAGGCGATTCTCGAGGGGGCGAGATGAGCGGAAAGACCCGACTGGCGGAGGTCCGCCGAGAACTCGGCTACTCCGCCGCCACCACCATTTCACTACTGCAGCAGCCGAGCCGCCGCCCACCAGATCGCGATCATGAGCCCGGCCAGCCTCAAGACCAAGCTGTCCCGCTGGGAGAACGGCCACGAAGCCGTCGGCCTGCCCGAGTACCGGCGGCTGTTCCGCGAGATCTACGGCCGCACCGACGCCGAACTCGGCTTCCCCACCGACAACGGCACACACCGGCCGGCCGACGAGCTACGGGCGCGGCTGGCCGCCGCCCGCACCATCGACCCGGCCACCATCACCGCGTTCCGCGCCCAGATCGACGCCACCCGCCGCCTCGACCGCCAGTTCGGCGGCCTGACCCAGCTCGACCAGCTCCGCGGCCACATCGACCACGTCACCGGGCTGATCGCCCACGGCCCCGCCGCCGGCCACCGCGCCGCGCTGGCCGCCGCGCTCACCGAGGCATCGACGCTGGCCGGCTGGCAGGCCCTCGACCGCGACGACCACACGCAGGCCTGGGCGCACTACGAGCACGCCAAACACGCCGCCCGCGAAGCCGAGTCACCGCTGCTGCTCGCGCACGCCACCGCCGAACAAGCCTTCGTCCTCACCGCCCTCGACGAGAACCAGGCCGCCGCCGAGCAGACCGAGCACGCCCGCACCCTCGCCGACGGCGGCCCGCCGCTGCTGCGGGCGTGGCTCGCCGCCGCGCACGGCGAAACCCTCGCCGCCGCCGGCCACCGCGACGCACGCGCTGCGCGCGTTCGACGACGCCGCCGCCCTGCTCCCCGCCGACCCCGCGGACCCGGCGCTGCCGTTCCTGTTCCTCGGCGGCGCCCACCTCGACCGCTGGCGCGGCAACGCCCTGGCCCAGCTCGGCGACCCCGACGCGATCGACCACCTCACCCGCGCCCTCGCCCGCCTACCGGACGCGTGGATCCGAGCCCGCGCCGCGCTCCTGGTCGACCTCGCCTTCGCCCACGCCGCCGCCGGCGACCGCGACGCCGCCCTCACCCACGCCCGCACCGCCCGGCGGCTCGCCCAGCAGATCCACTCCGACCGGCACCTACGCCGGCTCGCCCGCGCTCGTCCTGCCCACCAACGGCCGCGCCCCGTGAAGCCAGGTAGTACAGCAACGCGACCAACGTCCCCGCGCCCAGCAGCTCCCCGCGCGCGGCCAGCTCGGTCACCCGCGACAGCGGCACCCACTCCACCCGGCCCGCCTCCTCGGCGTCCGTCGGCTCGCCGACCTGCTCGAACTCCCGCCACAGGTACACATCCATCGGCGCCGTCACGTTCCCCGGCAACGGCTCGAAGCTGATCAACTTCTCGGGCTCGCCGACCGGAGCCCACCCCGACTCCTCCGCCGCCTCCCGCGCCGCCGTCGCCGCCGACTCCTCGCCCTCATCGACCAGCCCGCCCAGCAGCTCGTAGCCCCACTGCTCGGTCGCGAACCGGTACCGCCACAACATCAACACCTCGTCGGCCGGCTCGTTCACGATCAACGCGATCGCGATCCGCGCCAGGTGCACGACGTGGTACTCCCAGCGCTCCCCGTTCGGCGCCTCGACATCCGCCAGGCCCAGCCGCACCCACCGGTTGTCGTAGACCGTCCGCTCGCCGAACGTCCGCCACGCCCCTCGTTGCTCCACCACGAACGCGGACCCTACGGCTGGCCGCGCACATCGCTCGATAGCCAATCAAGCCGCTGGACCGCGAGGCCATCCTGCGCGCGTCCCCACACCGATCGGCTCGTCGTCACATCGGAGAACCACACCATGATCGGCGGGCTCTTCGTCGCATCGACCGTCGCCTACGCCAAGGTCGGCAGCCGGGTAGTGCCGATCGCGCTGCCCGACGACTTCCTGGTCGCCGGCGCCTTGCCCACCCTGCACGACCGCTACATCCCCTCGACCGATGTCATTGTGAGCAAGGTCAAGGCCGAGCTCGGTGAAGCCGCCGCCATCCTGTACAACCGCCCACCGTGTAGTCATCAAGAGAAGCCCATGTCCGTCTCGGACTACACCGCCGTCGTCACCGGCACCGGCACCGGCCGCCATCGCCCACGTCCTCGCAACGTCACCGACGCCGCCTCGGTCGAGAACGCTTACCACCCTCACCGGAGCCGCCCCGCCGGTCGGAACGCTGGTCAACTACGCCGGAATTACCTCACCAACGTCCTTCCTTTTACGCCGTGTCGTCGAGATGAAAGTGGCGCGTTAGCCGGTCCAACGTGAACTCCTGGCCCAGCTTGCAGGCACTGTTCTGGTTGGCGAACATTCCTTTCTCCCAGTACGCCTGCGCCTTCGGAACCGCCTTGATCCACTTAACAGGGACGACGTACTCCGCCCGATCATCGGGGAGCGCCTTAAGTCCATGGTCGTAAGCTGCGT
>CAVSTV010000013.1:0-71579 GCA_963730945.1 uncultured Actinomycetota bacterium | reverse complement strand
CTCAAGGGAGCGCAGCGCCTCGCCGGCTGGCGACCCGCAGCGCGAGTCAACCGGCTCGACACCGGCGGCACTGGCGAGCGCACCACGCCGTGATATGGAGGACGCCTCATGTCAAGTCGACCCGAAGCGATGTCCGCGACTGGTTGTCTGCAGCAGTGGCTTCGAACATTCGTTCGGTGTCCGAGGGGGGACTTGCACACTACCCACACGCCTTCAGCTCAGCTGAGCTGAATCCCGCACTCTCCTTGGATTGAGTCGCTCACGGAATGGAGTCGCATTGACCTTGACAACCGGCGGGCCCACAATCTCACCGACCTGGTGCGTCCGAGCGCGGTCGCAGTATGCGCCGCCGGCCGGTAGGTGCAGCAAGGTGAGGAGGACCTGACGGATGGAGGGTCTCGTCATCACGATCATGCTGATCGGCGGTTTCCTGATCGTCGTGTGGGCGCTCCGTCGAGCGAACGGAGTTCGAGGCGCGATCTGGCCGCCACGGGACGGCGCCGACTGATCGCTGGCCGCATCAGCAGTCGCGTCCCAGGGCCCGGCCGCGCTGTTGTGGGCTGTCCGGGACGGCAGGGCACGCGATCCGGGTAGGGTTATGTCCGGTGTGCCGGGAAGTCTGGTCGGCGTCGTGCCCTGTCATGCGCTGAACCGAGTGTCGAGAGGCCCGCTCTGTGCCGCCACCGCTTCCTGCGATCGCCGCCTGCGTCATCTTCCTGGGTGCCTACGTGCTGATCGCCACCGACCGGTGGGTGACCCGGACGGCGGCGGCGCTCGGTGGCGCGGCGCTGGTGCTGGCCCTGGGCATCAGCGACGCCGAGGGTGCGTTCTTCTCACCGGAGTCCGGCGTCGACTGGAACGTCATCTTCCTGTTGCTCGGGATGATGATCATCGTCAGCGTGATGCGGGACACCGGGATCTTCGAGTACCTGGCGATCTGGTCGGCGAAGCGGGCCAGGGGACGTCCGTTCCCGCTGATGGTCCTGCTGATCCTGATCACCGCGGTGGCGTCGGCGCTGCTGGACAACGTGACCACCGTGTTGCTGGTCGCGCCGGTGACGATCCTGCTGTGCCAGCGGCTGGCGTTGCCGCCGATCCCGTACCTGCTGGCCGAGGTGTTCGCGTCGAACGTCGGCGGCACGGCGACCCTGGTCGGCGACCCGCCCAACATCATCATCGCCAGCCGGGGAGGGCTGTCGTTCAACGACTTCCTGGTGCATCTGGCCCCGGTGGTGGTCGTGTTGATGGTGCTGCTGATCGGGCTGTGCCGATGGCTGTTCGCGGACGCCTTCCACACCGACGAGGCCAGGGTCGCGGAGATCCTCGGCCTCGACGAGCGCGAGGCGATCAAGGATCGCCGGTTGTTGTGGCAGTCGCTGGCCGTGCTCGCGGTGGTCCTGGTGGCGTTCGTGATCAGCCACAGCGTCGGGTACGCGCCGTCGGTGGTGGCGTTGCTGGGGGCCGGGCTGCTGGTCGCGGTCACCCGGGTCACCACCGAGTCGGCGCTGCAGGACGTGGAGTGGAGCACGTTGGCCTTCTTCATGGGTTTGTTCGTGATGGTCGGCGGACTGGTGAACGCGGGTGTGCTGGGGGCCGTGGCGGAGAGCGTCGGGGGCTTCGCCGACTCCGATCCGCTGGCGTTCGCGGGGATCCTGCTCTGGGGTTCGGGAGTGCTGTCGGGGATCGTGGACAACATCCCGTACGTGGCCAGCATGAGCCCCGTCGTGGTGGAGCTCATCGGCCCCGACCGCGAGCCGCAGTGGATGTGGTGGACCCTCGCGCTCGGTGCCGACCTGGGCGGCAACGCCACCCTGATCGGCGCGAGCGCGAACGTGGTGGTGGCCGGCATCGCGGCGCGCAGCGGCTCGCCGATCTCGTTCTGGCAGTTCACCCGGTACGGGCTGGTGGTGGCGGCGGCGACCCTCGTGGTGTCCAGCGGGTACGTGTGGCTGCGCTACTTCGTGCTGGCCGGCTGATCCCCGGAGGGGAGCAGGACCTCGAGCAGGTGCGAGGCGGTCAGCAGGCCGTGCACGGACCCGTTCTCGCCCACGACGACCAGCAGCGGGCTGCGCAGCCGGGCCATCTCCGCGGCGCACTCCACGACCGTGGCGTCCCCGTCGACCGCGGCCAGCTCAACCCGGTGGCGGCTCGGCGGGAGCAGGTCACGAACCCGCTTGCCGGCCAGTCCCTCGGCGCAGAGCCGATCCGCGCTGGCTTCGTCCAGCACCCGGGCCAGCGCCGGATCCTCCTGGATGTAGCCGGGTACCACGTACCTGAGCACCTGGGAGGCGGCGAGCACCGTGACCGGGTGACCGGCGGAGTCGACCACCGCGATGCCGGGCAGCCGGTGGGTGGCGATCAGCTGGGCGGCATCCCAGGCTGTATCCTCAGGGCCGATGGCGGGTAGATCCTGCGCCAGGTCGCGGGCTCGCACCGGACCACCATAGGCCGCGTGATCCCCGCCTGGGCGCCGGCTCGGTGCGGGCGGCTCAGGGTGTCGGTCCGATCAGGCTCGGGTAGTCGGTGGGTGTGATCGAGTCGTGCAGGCCGAGCCGGCCCCTGCGCCCGACTGCGCGCAGCACGGGCGCGGGCAGACCGGTGGCAAGTTTCACGCCGGTGGTCATGGCCCACAGCTCGGCACGGTTGCCGGGGACGAGCCGCTTGGCCATGGTCACCGCGAACGCGCGACTGCTCTGCACGTAGTCCGACATCGCGCGCTCGTAGGCGGGGAAGGCCACGGTGTGGTCGCCACCGGCCACCCCCAGTTCGCCGGCCAGGGTGAAGGCGCCGACGACGGCGAGGCTGGTGCTGCCGCCGACGGCGGGGCCGGGGCAGTAGCCGGCGTCCCCGACCAGCGTCACCCGGCCTCGTGACCAGCTGGTCATGCGCAGTTGGGTGATCGAGTCGAAGTAGAAGGTGCTGGACCGCTCCGCCTGGTCGAGCAGGCCGGGGACGTCGCCGCCCATGTCGCCGAACGCCTCGCGCAGCAGGTGCTTCTGCCGGACCTGGTCGCGGTGGTCGTAGTGCAGTTGACCGGGTGGGCGGAACAGGAAGAAGGCCCGCGCGTCGGTCATGTGTCGCGCGCGGTAGACGCCGACGAGTCGGTGCACGCCGGTGATCCCCAACATGCTGTTGCGCAGCTGGTGGTGGTCGGGCACGGAGGCGACCGCGATGTAGCCGCCGATCCACGCGGTGTAGGCCGATTCGGGCCCGAAGACCAACCGTCGGACGGCCGAGTGCAGCCCGTCCGCCCCGACCACCAGATCGAACCGACGCCGACCACCGTGTTCGAACCTGACCTGGCCGTCGTCGTCGACCGCGGTGACCGAGTCGCCGAGGATGTACTCGACGTCGTCGCGGGTCGCGTCGTAGAGGATCTCGCTCAGGTCGTCGCGCATGATCTCGACGTGGTGTCGGGAGAGGGCACCCATGAGCCTGCGCAGGTCGATCGTGACCGGCTTGGCCGTTCCTTCGCGGTACACGGTGAAGAATTCGGTGCCCGTGCGCCGTTCCTGCACCGGGTCGAGCAACCCCATCCGCCCGACGATGTCCAGGGCAGGGGCGAACAGGTCCACGGCGTGGCCGCCGGTCCTGCGCATCGTCGGGGCGCGCTCGACGACCGTGACCGCGTAGCCGTAGCGATGCAGCCAGTGGGCGAGCACCGGGCCGGCAATGCCGGCACCCGAGACGAGAACGTCCATCGGCTCAGCCCTGCCGCTGTTCGCCCTGGTAGATGTCGGGCACCCCGTCGTCGTCGTCGTCGCGTTCCTCGTCGTCGCAGATCTGTCGGTAGTGCTGGTTGCGAACGCGGAGCACGACGGTGGCCAGCAGCGCGGACAGCAACGAGCCGAGCAGAACGCCGATCTTGACGTGGGCGTCCTGTGGGGTGCCGACCCCGAAGGCGAGCTCGCCGATGAGCAGCGAGACGGTGAACCCGATGCCGGCCAGCAGGGCCAGCCCGAGCACGTCCCACCAGGACAGCCCCTCGGCGAGCCGGGCGTGGGTGAACCGCTGCACGACCCACGTCGCGCCCATCACGCCGATCAGTTTGCCGAGCACCAGGGCGGCGATGATTCCCAGCGTGATCGGATCGAGCAGGCTGCTGCCCAGCCCGCCGGTGCCGGCGATGGACACCCCGGCGGCGAAGAACGCGAACACCGGCACCGCGACCCCGGCGGAGATCGGCCGGAAGCGGTGCTCGAAGTGTTCGGCCAGCCCCGGCCCGGGTCCCTCGGAGCGGCGGATCACCGGCACCGCGAACCCGAGCAGCACCCCGGCCACCGTGGCGTGCACCCCGGATTCGTGGACCAGCACCCAGGTGGCGGCAGCCAGCGGCAGCAGCAGCCACCACGAGCGGACCCGGCGCTGCACCAGCCACCCGAACACCCCGAGCGGCAGCAGCGCCGCGGCCAGCGCGAGCGGCTGCAGGGAGCTGGTGTAGAAGACGGCGATGATCGTGATGGCCAGCAGGTCGTCGACCACAGCGAGGGTCAGCAGGAACGTGCGCAGCGCGGCCGGCAGGTGGGTGCCGATCACGGCGAGCACGGCGAGGGCGAAGGCGATGTCCGTGGCGGTCGGGATCGCCCAGCCGGCCGGCGCGCCGCCCTCGGCGGTGGTGTTGATGGCGAGGTAGATAACGGCGGGGACGATGATGCCGCCGACGGCGGCGGCGACCGGCAGCGCGGCCCGTCGGGGGTCCCGCAGGTCTCCGCAGACGAACTCCCGCTTGAGCTCCAGCCCGGCGACGAAGAAGAAGATCGCCAGCAGCCCGTCGCCGGCCCACTGGGTCAGCGACAGATCCAGGTGCACGGCGGCCGGCCCGACCTTCAGCGCCGTGAGCGCCGTGTAGCCATCGGCCCACGGGGAGTTGACCCAGACCAGCGCGAGCGCGGCGGCGGCGATGAGCAGGGCGCCGCCGACGGTCTCGGTGCGCAGGATGTTGCCGATCCGGCTGACTTCGGGCCAGCTGCCCCGGTCCAACAGGCGGACGGGAACGCGGCCGGGCGGTGTGCTCACGTGGCTCCTCGTGGGGGGTCGACAACGAAATCGCCGACCAGACTTCCCGGCACACCAGCTACCACCCTAGAGGCAGGCCAGCCCTTCGGCTCCCCGTAGCGAGGCACGTCACCCGGACCGTCGACCGGCGGCCTGGTGATCGGAGATCCCCTTACGTGCCGGGTGTCCGGTGGACGGCTCGGGCACGTCGTGGAGGATGACTCGATGTCGACATCGGGGATCCGGGTGAGCCTGCGCACGGCGCGGGACACGGTGTCGACCCAACTCTGGCCGGTGCCCACCATCGCCGTCGTCATCGCGGTGGCCATCGGGTCGAGCCTGCCGCTCGTCGACGGTTCGGTGGACGAGGCGATCGGGTCCTACCTGTTCGGGGGTGACGCGGGGGCGGCCCGCACGGTCCTCGATGCCATCGCCAGCTCGTTGATCACGGTCACGTCCCTGACGTTCTCGCTGACGGTGGTGACCCTGCAGCTGGCCAGCAGCCAGTTCTCCCCCCGGTTGCTGCGCACGTTCACCCGCGACCGGCTGGTGCACGTCACGCTGGCGTTGTTCCTGGCCACCTTCACCTACGCGCTGACCGTGCTGCGCAGCGTGCGCAGCAGCAGCGACGGGCAGGACGAGTTCGTGCCGCGGCTGGCGGTGACGTTCGGGTTCGTGCTCGCGCTGGCCAGCGTGATCGGACTGGTGCTGTTCCTGGCGCACCTGGCCCGTCAGATCCGGGTGGAGACGATGCTGGAGGCGGTCCGGCGCGACGGTAGCTCGTCGGTCCGGCAGCTGCTTGACGATCACGATCCGCTGCCGCCCGTGCTTCCCGAGCCGGTGTCACCGGCCGCCGGAGCGAAGGTGCTGCCCGCGCCGCACACCGGTTTCCTGACCCAGGTCGCGGAGGACGAGTTGCTGGCCGCCGCCGTCGACTGCGGAGCCGTCGTGGTGCTGGACCAGTACCCGGGCGCCTTCGTGGTCGCGCACACGCCGGTCGGGGTTGCGTGGCCGCTCGCCGCCGAGGCGCCGTTCGACGACGAGGTGACCGCCCGGCTGCAGGCGCGGGTGGGCGCCGCGCTGTCCACCGGCACCGAGCGCACCGCGGCCCAAGACATCGGGTACACGCTGCGCCAGCTGACCGACGTCGCGAACAAGGCCCTCTCGCCCGGGATCAACGACCCCACCACGGCCGTGCACGCCCTCGGACACTCCTCGGCCCTGCTGTGCGAGTTCGCGGGCCGGGACCTGACCCCGCACATCCTGCGCGACGAGGACGGGCGGATCCGGGTGGTGCTGCGCCGCCCCACCCTGGCCGACCTGGTCGATCTCGCCGTCGCGCAGCCGCGCCGTTATGGAGCATCGGACCCGGCCGTGCTGGCTCGGCTGTTCCAGCTGCTCCGCGAGCTGGCCTGGTGCATGCCTGTCGATCAGCGTCCGATCGTCGATGAGCAGCTGGGACGGCTCCGCGACACCGCCGCCGCCCAGGACTTCGACGAGCACGAGAGCCGCCGGCTCGACGCGCAGGGCCGCGAGGTCCGCGACGCTCTGGCCGGCCGGTGGACGGCCCAGACCCGGGCCCCGGTCACTCGGCTGTGACGACCACCGTCGAACGGAGCTGACCGCCTGGGATCGACTCCCTGACATCGAGCGGCAGCCTGCGAGGTCGGGTGCCGCGGCATAGGGTCAGCGCAGGGCTGCGTCGGCCTGCGGTGGAGGTCCGATGGCTGATGGCCCGAGCGGTGACCTGGCCCGGCGTTATGCCGACGTGGTGGCCCGCGGGCGCTGGTGGGTGTTGGCCGCCGTCGGTCTCCTGACGTGGGTGGTGCTGGGTGCTCTGCCCGGGGTTGCCGGGGCCGGCGGTGGCCTGTCGGGCATCCTGAGCACCAGCGGACCGGCGATCCAGGCGCAGATCGACGCCGTGCAGCGGTTCGGGCTCCCGCTGCTGACCCGGGTCGCCGTCGTGCAGCGCGACCCCGCGGGCCTGGATCCCGCCGTGGTGGCGCGGGCCGCGCAACGTGCGGCCGAGATCGACCGAGCGCGGTTCACAGCCGGTGCCGCGCCGACGTCGGAGGTGTTGGCGTCGGAGGTGTTGGCGGCGGTCCCGTTGCTCAACAGTCCGCTGCTGCTGCCGAACGCGGCCGAAGCCGATACGACGATCGTCACCTACCTGTTCACCGACCCGACCGCCGACCTGTTCGCCCAGAACGGCGCCGCCTACGACTACGCGGGCCGGCTGGACCCGCGCGATGCGCTGGTCGGCGTGGGCGGCGCGATCCCGGCGCAGATCGAGCAGGGCACGGTGATCGGTCGTGAGCTGCCGCTGGTCGAGGTGGCCACGCTGGCGGCCATCGCGCTGATCGTGGGAGCGAACTTCCGTTCCGCCGTCGCGCCCGTGATCACCCTGATCACCGCGGCGGCCGGCTACCTGCTGGCCGATCGGGCCATCGGCTCGCTGGCCGGGGTACTCGGCATCGCTGCGCCGGCCGAGCTGGAGCCGATCGTGGTGGCGCTGATGTTGGGGATCACCACCGACTACAGCATCTTCTTCCTCACCGGTATGCAGCGGCGGCTGCAGCTCGATGCGAGCGACCGCGATGCCGCCCGGGGAGCGGTGCAGGAGTACCTGCCGATCGTGTTGACCGCCGGCTTCACGGTGGCCTGTGGGGTGGCGGCGCTCGTGGTGGCCGAGTCCGGGCTGTTCCGGGAGCTGGGTCCCGGGTTGGCGGTCACGGTTCTGGTCGGCCTGGTCGTGGCCGTGCTGGTGGTTCCGGCGTTGCTGGCCGTGCTGGGGCGGTGGGTGTTCTGGCCGAGCCGGATCACCGCAGGCGACACCGCGTCCAGGAGCCCGTCGCCGGCGGGAACCGGATCGCCACCCGTCCCGCGTTCGCGGATGATCGAGTTTCTCGCGGATCGGCGCCGGGCGGCCGCCGTGGCCGCGGGCGCGGTACTGATTCTCGTGCTGGCGTCGGTTCCGCTGCTGGCGGCGCGCAGTGCGGTCGCCCCCATCTCGTCGCTGCCGGCGGACACGCCGGCGCGGGTGGCGACCGAGGCGGCGGCGGCCGGTTTCGCACCGGGGATCCTGTCGCCGACGGAGCTCATCGTGGCGGCGCCGGGTATCGCCGAGCGGCGCGCCGAGCTGTCCGGTTTGGACCGCGCGCTGCAACAACGATCGGGCATCGCCTCGGTGCTCAGCCCGGACGACCAGCCGCTGGCCCGGTCGCTGGGCGTCTTCCTGGCCCCGGACGGCGGTGCGGCCCGGTATCTGGTCGTGTTCGACAGCGACCCGCTCGGCGCGACCGCGATCGAGCAGCTGCGCGGGCTGCAGGCGGCGCTGCCGGCCATGCTGGCCGCGGCCGGACTGGCCGGCGCGCAGGTGGCCATCGCCGGTGACACGGCGGTCGGGCTGTCGCTGGTCGACCAGGCGGACGCCGATCTGGGACGGGTCGCGCTCGCGGTGGGACTGGTCAGCCTGCTGCTGCTCGTGCTCTTCCTGCGCGCCCTGGTGGCCCCGCTGTACCTGCTGGTCAGCAACGTGCTGGCGGTGGGAGCCGCGCTCGGGCTGACCACGCTGGTCTTCCAGGTGTTCCTCGGGGCCGACGGCCTGGTCTTCTACGTCCCGTTCGCGGCGGCGGTGCTGCTGGTCGCCCTGGGCAGCGACTACAACATCTTCAGCGTCGGCTACATCTGGGAGCAGGCCCGCAGGCGGCCGTTGCCCGAGGCGCTCGCGATCGCCGTGCCGCGTTCCACCCGGGCGATCAGCGTGGCCGGCCTCACCCCCTGGCGGTGAGCTTCGCGCTGGTCGGCCTGATCCCGCTGGCGGCGTTCCAACAGCTCGCCTTCGCACTGGCCGTGGGGGTGGCGATCGACGCGTTCCTGGTGCGCTCCGTCCTGGTGCCGGCCCTGATCTCGGTGGTCGGCCCGGCGAGCGGATGGCCGGGTAGCCGACTCTCCGGAGCAGTCGAGCCCGTATCGGTCGCCCCGGTCTGACGGGCACGTTCCCGATGGCCGCGGGCAGCTGGACGTCGTCCCGTCAACCGTCGCCCGGGCCTTCTTGGACGGAGGCGGGCTCGTCGCCACGCGGGGCCGGCAGCCCCGCGATCGGTTCGACGTGGAAGGCCTTGGCCACCGGCACGTCGGTCATGCTGTGGGCCACCATCGAGACCGCGATGGTGAGCGCGACCAGCTCGAACACGGTCTGCGCTGCCGGCACGCCGGACTGCACGGCGAGCAGCCCGTAGACCACCGACGCGAAACCCTTGGGCCCGAACCAGGCGGCGGCGAGCAGCTCCCGGCGCGGGAGCCGGGCCCGCCACAGCGACACCAGCACCGACAGCGGCCGGACCAGCAGCAGTGACAGCAGCGCGACCACCCACTCGCCGAGGACGAGATCGCCGAAGAAGGTCGGGGTGAGCAGGGCACCGAACACCAGCACCGCGGCGAACTTGGTCAGCTCCGAGACCAGCTCCCCGAACTCCTCGAAGGCGTGCGTGGCCCGCGGGGCAATGGTGGCCAGCGTGATGCCGGCCGCGAACGCGGCGAGGTAGGGGTTGGCGTGCGTGAGGTGGCACAGCCCGTAGAGCACGACCGCGACGGCGACCGGGCCGAGCGGCTGCAGTTTCGGTTCGGCGCCGAGCAGCGGCAGCCGGAACATCAGGGTGGCCAGGGCCGGTACCGCGATGCCGAACACGACACCGAGCAGCAGCTCGAGGCCGATCTCGGCGATCCCGGCTTCGGTGCCGGTGGCCAGGGCCAGGAACACCAGCACGAACGGCAGCGCCAGCCCGTCGTTGACACCGGACTCGATGTTCAGCAGCCGGCGCAGCCGCTGCGGGACCTCGTCGCGGCCGACGATGGCCGAGGCGAACACCGGGTCGGTGGGCGCCAGGATGGCCCCGACCAGCAGCGCGACGCTCCAGTCCAGCCCGACCAGGTAGTGCGCGGCCACCGCGACCAGCACCAAGGTCAGGGGAAGGCCCAGCCCCAGCGCGCGGCCGGACAACCGCCAGCCGGCCCGCAGCTCGCGCACCGGAAGCCGGCCGCCGTCCACGAACAGCACGGTGAACAGGGCCAGGTCGGCCAGCACGCTGACCAGCGGCCCGTCGACGTCGACCGCGATCAGCCCGAGACCACCCGGGCCGACCAGCGCCCCGGCCACCAGGAACACCAGCGCGGTGGACAGCACCGACCGGGCGGCCAGGCCGGACAGCGCGACCGTCAGCAGCAGCACCACCCCGAAACTCAGTACCAGAACCACGCGCAGTTCCTCCGAACGAAGATGGTCATCGCAGGCCCGCGAGGCTAGCCAGTGCAGTGTGTGTTCGTGGCGACCGGCGAGCTGAGGCCCTGCACGCCGCAGCGGCACGATCACGTGGCGCGCTGGTGATCGCCGGCATCGGGCGACCTCGGGCGACCTCAGTGCAGGAGTGTGAGCAGGCCTTCGAGTCCGCGGTGGAACGCCGCCCCGACGTGGGTGGCGCCGTCGATGTGGGCTCCGGACATGGCTCCGTCGCGCATCATGAGGAAGTGCTGTGCCGCGTGCTCCGGTTTTCCGCGCCGCGGTGAATCCCCGAAGACCTGCGCGAACAGCTCGGTGAGGGTGGCGACGTACCAGGTGCGGTGGTCGACGACGACCTGGCGCACGGGGTCGTCGGGGCCGGGGAACTCGGTCGCGGCCTTGAGGAACGCGCACCCTCGGAACTCCGGCCTGGACAGGTCGTCGACGAGTGCGGTGCCGATCGCGCGCACCGCGTCGTCCGGCGAGGTGGCGGCCTGGATGGCCTGCTGCAGGCCGGCGCGGACGCGGGTGTCGACGCCGCGCAGGTAGGCGACCACGAGAGCTTCCTTCGAGGGGAAGTGCCGGTAGAACGTGGCTCGCGTGGTCGGGGTCTCGGCGAGGATCTTTTCGACCCCGACCGACCGGATGCCCTCGCGGTAGAACAGCTCGCTGGCCGTGGAGAGCAGCCGCTCCCGCGCCTCGGACCGCCCCGACCCTGCCGTCGAGCCCTCGTTCTGGCTGTCCGCGGGGCTGTCAGGGGTTGTGCGTGTCGCCGGAGTCACGAGCCCAACGTAGC
Organism: uncultured Actinomycetota bacterium; assembly: GCA_963730945.1. Classification (GTDB taxonomy): domain Bacteria; phylum Actinomycetota; class Actinomycetes; order Mycobacteriales; family Pseudonocardiaceae; genus Pseudonocardia. The sequence goes on along the minus strand of CAVSTV010000013.1, from coordinate 60,510 downwards.
AGAAAGAACGATCGGTCTTGCGCTGGAGCCGGGCAGCTGTCAGGCTCGGTGTCGCAAGGAAGAACGGTCTTTCTACTTGGAGGCATCATGCCGAGCTCCCATGCGACGTCGACCGCCGTGGCTGGTGGCGCACCCGACCTTCGACGGCTCTACCTCATGCGCTTCGGATTCGCCCTGGTCTGGGCGGTCCTGCTGTTCTCGGGCGCGTCGCGGATCAGTCCGCTGACCGCGGTGCTGCTCGTGCTCTACCCGCTGTTCGACGTGGCCGCCGCGGTGGTCGACATCCGCTCGTCGCGAGCCACGGGGTCGGCGCCCGGGAACGCCGCGGGTCTCTACGTCAACATCATCATCAGTGCTCTCGCCGCAGCCGGGCTCGTCGTCGCCCTCACCTCCGGCATCCCGGCCGTGCTGCGGATCTGGGGTGTCTGGGCCCCTGTCGCCGGCATCGTGCAGCTCGCCGTCGCCATCCGGCGTCGCCGGCTGGGCGGACAGTGGGCGATGATCGCCAGCGGGTCCCTCTCCGTGCTGGCCGGCGTCTCGTTCCTGCTCATGGCCTCGAACGCCGCAGCGTCGCTGGTCAACGTGGCCGGCTACGCCCTGCTCGGCGGCATCTTCTTCCTCGTCTCGGCGCTGCGTCTCGGCCGGCGGCCCGGGTATGGGGCCTAGTGCGGGCCTAGTGCGGTGGCCACAACGCACTAGCTCGTCGCGGCCGCCCGGAAGGGGCGGAAGAACGCGCGCAGCTCGTCGGCGTAGAGCTCGGGCCCGCCCTCGGTCGCGCCCCAGGCCGCGGCGTCGTCGAGCCGAGCACGCTCCGCGGGCGCGAGGTCGGCCCGGTCGCCGGTGAAGACCGGCACGCCCGCATCGGTGCGGTGCACGGCGATGACCCGGTCGGGGTGGTCGATCCCGAGGCCGGTCGGGTGGTCGTCGGTGAGCAGCGGGATGACCTTCGTGTAGCGCCAGAACGAGTCCGGCCAGCGTGTCCCGCACAGCCGGGCCCGCAGGTCCTCGATCGCCGCCGGGGCGGTGTGCGGGGAGCAGGGCCCGGGGCGGGGCGGCGCATCCGGCATGCACGCACCCTACGGTCCGGTGGGGAACCGTCGGCGCGAAAGAAGGTCGAGCCCATGACGAATCAGCTCGGTGCTACTCCGGCCACCGCTGTCCAGGTCGTTCTCGCGACGGTGGCCATCTACTTCACGTTGCTGATCCTGCTCCGCGTCCGCGGGCAGCGATCTCTCATCGCGCTCACCGGCACCGATGTGGCCTGCGTGATCTCCATGGGCGCCGTCGTCGGTCGCACCGCGCTGCTCGCCGTGCCGACGCTCGCCACCGGCGTGCTGGCGCTGGTCGTGCTGTTCGGGCTCCAGCGCGCACTGGCCCGGCTGGCCCGCCGCCCTCGGTTCGGGCAGCTCCTGGCGCACGCTCCGGTGGTCCTGATGGCGAACGGTGAACTGCACGATGAGCCGATGCGACGGGCCCGGGTGACCCCGGCGGAACTTCGGCAGTGCCTGCGGCTCGCGGGAATCACGCACCGGAACCAGGTCGGGCTGGTCGTTCTGGAACGCGGTGGCGGGATCAGCGTGATCCGTTCCGGCGTCGAGCTGGAGCCCTGGCTGCTGGACGATCTGCCGCTGGACGAGCTGCCGCGGCGGTGAACGAAGCGATCCTCGGCGAGCACCGTCGCGGCGTCCGAGTCCGAGCGGTCACGGCGTCGGCGGGTCGCGCGGCGGCAGCGGTCGGAGCCCGACGAGAGGCAGTTGCTCGACCAGCCGCCGCCGGTCGGCGTCGGTTCCGTGGTAGCGCCAGCCGAGTAGCCCCGACAGGGCGCGTCGCACGACCGGGGCCAGTGTCCGGTTGCGCCGCTCGTAGTCGCGGAAGACGGTGAACGCTTCGTCGGCGTCCAGGACACGGTGACCGGCGGGGAAGGTCGTGCTGCCGACGGTGACGGTGGCCGGGCCGCCGGCGTCGAGGTTGCGCAGCCAGTCGGGCCGGCGGCCGAAGCCGGAGGCGACGACGAACTCACCGGTCACCCGGTCGTGTCCCACCACTTCCAGGACGGTGTGGAGGGTTCGGCCGCTGCGCCGCCCGACGTGGGTGAGCCGCAGGATGCGCCGGCCCAGGGCCCGGCCCAGATCGTGGTCGTAGATCCAGTTGGTGAGGCGGTTGACCGTGGCGAGCCAGCGCGGGATGGCGGTCATCGAGTAGCCCCTCGTTCGGCGGACGGCGGTCGGTCTCACCCTGGTCGCCCGGCGCCACGACCGCGACGACCGGCTCGTTCCGGCGATCGGGTGGCCGCACGTCGCGGCGCCGGCGGGTGCCGGCCTGGCCGCTACTGTGGTTCCTACTGTGGTTCATGGCGGCGCGCCCATGAGTCGGGCGCGTCGGCGCGGCTTGTCGATCAGCCGGGCATCCGCAGACGGACGCCCCGGGCCACGTCGTGGCCGTCCCGCTCGTCGGGCAGCCCGGCGGGGAAGGGAGCGCCCATGTTCGACCTCGTGCGGCGGTGGGAGCGGGGCAGCCGTCCCGTCGATCCGGAGTTCGCGGCGGCTGCGGCGCGGCGGTGGGCGCAGCTCCCGGACGTCGCGAGGACGCCCGGTCAGGTGCTCGGCCGGTTCGCGGTCGGCTGCGAGGGCACCCACGGCGTGTTCCCGGCCTGCAACCTGAAGTGCACGCCCTGCTACCACTCGCGCGACGCCAACCGGGTCCGGGTGGACGGTGCGCACACCCGCGCCCAGGTCGAGGCGCAGATGGGGGTGCTGCGGCGGCTGCGCGGACCGCGGGCGCACGCCCAGCTGATCGGGGGCGAGGTCACCCTGCTGGATCCCGACGATCATGCCGCCACCCTGCTGATCATCCGCGAGCACGGCCGGGAGCCGATGAGCATGACCCACGGCGACCTCGACTACTCCTACCTCGAACGTCTGGTGCTCGCGCCGGACGGCCGGCGTCGGCTGCGCCGGGTGTCGTTCGCCGGTCACTTCGACTCGTTGATGTTCGGTCGGCGCGGCAACCCGCGGCCCCCGGACGAGGCGTCCCTGCATCCCTACCGGCGGCGTTTCGTCGAGCAGTTCCGGCGGTTGCGCCGCGAGCACGGGGTGCGCTCGTTCCTGGCCCACAACATGACGGTCACCCCGAGCAACGTCGCCGAGGTCGCCGAGGTCGTGCGGGTGGCCGGCACCATGGGTTTCGGGCTGCTGTCGTTCCAACCGGCCGCCTACGTGGGCGACGAGCGGCGCTGGCGCGAGCGGTTCCGTGGGCCCGAGGTCACGCCGGACGCGGTGTGGGCCGAGATCGAGCGCGGCGCCGGGCAGAAGCTGGACTACCGCCTGCTGGAGCACGGCGACGTCCGCTGCAACCGCACCGCCTACGGCTTCTACCTGGGTGCGCGCTGGTACCCGGCCCTCGACGGCACCGACCCCCGGGACCTGGCCGCCCGGGACACGATCCTGCGCGACCTGTCCGGGATCGGTTTCGCGGCCACCCCGCCCGCCCTGCTGGCGGTGAAGCTGCTGCGGCTGGTGCTGGGTCGACCGCGGGTGCTCGCGGTCGCCGCGGGCTGGTTGGTCCGGACGGTCCGCCGGGTCGGGTGGCGCGCGCTGCTGGCCGCCGTGACGGCCGGCTCGGTGCCGCGGCCGGTCACGTTCGTGATGCACCAGTTCATGGACGCCGCCGACGTGGCCCCGGCCTGGGAGTTGATGGAGCGTGGTGAGGTGGCCGCCGACGACCGGCTGCGCGCGACCCAGGAGCGGCTGGCCGCCTGCCACTACGCGATGGCCCACCCGGCGGCCGGCGGTGCGGCGGAGCGGCTGGTGCCGGCCTGCGTGCAACACGGCGTACTGGACCCCGAGGAGAACGTGGCGCTGCGCCGGTTGCTGCCCATCGCCGAGGTCCGGACGCGGGTCGTCGGCGGATGACCCTTCGGGCCGCGCTCCCGCCCGCCGTGGGCGGGGTCTGGGATCTGCTGGTGGTCGGCGGCGGCTCCGCCGGGCTGGTCGGCGCGCGTACCGCGGCGTCGTTCGGGGCGTCGGTGCTGCTGGTCGAGCGGGACCGGACCGGCGGGGACTGCCTGTGGACGGGGTGCGTGCCGAGCAAGGCGCTGCTGGCCGCGGCCGCGGCGGTGGCCGACGCCCGTGCGGCCGACCGGCTCGGGGTGCACATCGCCGACGTGCGGGTGGATGTGGCCGGGGTGCTGGCGCACGTGCGTGCGGCGATCGCCGCGATCGAGCCCGTCGACTCGGCCGCCGCCCTGAACGCGGCCGGGGTCCGGGTCGCGCACGGCTGCGCCCGGTTCACCGGGCCCGGCTCGGCCGTGATCGGCGATACGCCGGTGGGGTTCCGGCAGGCGCTGGTGGCCACCGGGTCCGACCCGGTGCTGCCCGCGCTGCCCGGCCTGCGGGAGTCGTCCCCGCTGACCAGCGACACCGTCTGGGACCTCACGGAGCTGCCCGCGCGGCTGGTCGTGCTCGGCGGCGGGACGGTCGGCTGCGAGCTCGGCCAGGCCTTCGCCCGGCTCGGGTCGTCGGTGACGATCGTCGAGGCCGGGGCGCGGCTGCTCCCTGCGGAGGACGCCGACGCCGCCGGGCTGCTCGCCGAGGCACTGCGCCGCGACGGGGTCACGGTGCTCACCGGGGCGGCCGCCGTCGCCGTGCGGGACTCCCGGGTGGTGCTCGACGGGGGCCAGCAGCTGCCCGCCGATGCGATCCTGGTCGCGCTGGGCCGGGCCCCGGACACCCGCGGGATCGACCTCGCCGCGGCCGGGATCGAGGTCGACGGGCGGGGGTTCGTCGCCGTGGACGCCGCCCTGCGCACCAGTAACCCGCGGGTGTGGGCGGCCGGTGACGTGACCGGGCATCCGGCGTTCACCCACGTGGCCGGCGTGCACGGCTCGACGGCGGCCAGCAACGCGGTGCTCGGGCTGCGCCGCCGCGCCCAGGTCGCGGCGATCCCGCGGGTCACCTACACGGCACCGGAGATCGCCGCGGTGGGCGCCCGGGCCGACGAGCCCGGCGTCACGGTGCGCACCGTGACGCACTCCGACGTCGACCGGGCCGTGGCCGAGGGCCGGACCGCGGGCTTCACCCGGCTGGTCCTCGATCGTCGCGGCCGCGTCGTCGGGGCCACCGTGGTCGGGCCGCGCGCAGGGGAGGTGCTTGCCGAGCTCACCCTGGCCGTCCGCCTCGGGCTGCGGGCACGGGATCTGGCCTCGACCATGCACCCCTACCCGACCTTCGGCGACGGTGCCTGGAACGCCGCCGTTGCCGAGGTCCGCACCCGGCTGGCCGCTCCGGTGGCCCGGCGCGGCACCGCGGTGCTGGTCGCGCTGCGGCGGCGCCGGCTGGACACCCGGCGCTGACCGCCGACCGCTGGACCCGGCCGGCTCAGCGCAGCGCCCGGTATCCGGCCACGATCCGCTGGGCCGCGCCGAGCGCCACCACGCCCGCCCAGACCGTCGCGATCTGCGGGGCCCAGAACGGCAGCACCAGCCAGAGGGTGTGCACGAGGATCGTCTCGGCGCCCTCGGCCAGGCCGCCGAGGAACGACAGCGAGCGACCGTCGTCCACGGTGCGCCCGGACCGCTCCGCGATGGAGGAGAAGGCCAGGAACGCGGTGCCGTTGATGTAGTAGGCCAACAGCACCAGCAGGAACGGCCACAGCGGGCCGCCGGAACCGAGGGCCACTCCGACCACTGTCGCGCCGTAGACGGTGAAGTCCGCGGTGATGTCCAGGAACCCGCCCGCGCCGGCATCGCCCGTGCCCGCACCGCCGGCAATTCGGCTTCGGCGGTGCCGGGCCAGCGGGCCGTCGAGCCCGTCGGCCAGCCGCGAGACCAGCCACAGCACGACCGCCGCGGCCCACCAGCCGACCGCGGCGGCGCCGGCGCTGCCCAGCCCCAGCACCAGCCCGGCCATCGTGAGCCGGTCCGGGCTCAGGAGCGGGTGATCGATGGCGGCCGCCGCCCGGTCCAGTGACGGTCCCAGGGTGCGCCGCAGCCGGGCGTCGAACATCAGCCGGCCGACCCGGCCGCCCCGGCCCGCCGGCGGCGCAGCACGACCGCACCGGTGACGATCAGCACCAGCAGTCCGCCCACCGCGAGCAGGAACGGCAGCGAGCCGGGTGTCGCGCCGAACGCGCCGATCGTCACGAAGGCGGTCGCGGCGGGCAGGATGCCCACCGCGGTACCCAGCAGGTAGTCGCGGGGTCGGACGGCGGACAGCCCGCAGGCGTAGTTCAGGGCGGAGAAGGGCAGCAGCGGCACCAGTCGGACGCCGATGACCGCGAGCAGCCCGTGCCGGCGCAGCATCGCGTCCAGGCGCTGCCGCCGCTCGCTGTCGATCCGCGCTACGGCGTCCCGCCCGAGCACCCGGGCCAGCGCGAAGCCGGCCGCCGCACCGGCGGTCGCGCCGACCATGACCACCGTCAAGCCCACCGGAAGCCCGCACAGGACGCCCGCGGCGATGCTGAGGACGGTGGCCGGCGCCGGGGTGAGCGTCAGCGCGGCGTAGATCGCGGCGAACAGCGCCGGGGCCGCCCAGCCCGCCCGGTCCACCCAGACCCGGATCTGCTCGACCGGCGGGATCCCGACGGTGTACGCCACCGCCACCCCGGCCGCGATCACGGCCAACAGCAGCAGCGGACGCACCCACCATCGTCCGTTCAACCCGACCTCCTGACCCACCCGGCCCTACAATCCTCCCGGATCACCGATTCCGAATGCGGGGGCCAGATTTCCGCCGGGTCGGCTTCCGGCCGCTCGGCCCGACGACTCTCGCTGGAGTTCTGCCTGTGCGCCGTTCGACCGCTCGCCCCGCCCTCCGGCTGCTCGTGCTCGGGTTCGTCGCCGCGCTCGCCCTCGCCGGCTGCGCGGCCGCCACCGAACGGTCGGCCCCGGTGGCCGTCGCCGCCGAGCTCGACCCGGCGGACTGGGCGTCGGTCATCGCGGCGGCCCGGGGGACCACCCTGGACTGGTACCTCTACAACGGCGACGAGTCGGTCAACGCGTTCGTCAACGGCTACCTCGCGCGGCGGCTCGCCGACGAGTACGGGGTGACGCTCACCGTGGTCGGGGTGGCCGACACCGCGGACGCGGTGAACAAGGTGCTGGCCGAGAAGCAGGCGGGGCGCGGCACCGACGGCACCGTGGACGCGATCTGGATCAACGGCGAGAACTTCGCCACCGGCCGCCAGGCCGATCTCTGGTACTGCGGATATCCGGCGGCCCTGCCCAACGCGCGCTACGTCGACCTCACCGACCCCGCGGTGGCCGCCGACTTCGGGGTTCCGGTGCAGGGCTGCGAGGCGGCCTGGCAGCGCGCCGACTCGGCCCTGGTGTACGACAGCGCCCGCCTCGGCGCGGGCGATGTCGAGTCGCTGAACTCGCTGAGCGACTGGGCCCGCTCGAACCCGGGCCTGTTCGCCTACCCGGCCCCGCCGGACTTCACCGGGTCGATGGTGGTGCGCACCTTCCTGTACGGCACCGCGGGCGATCCCACGGCGCTGCCGCCCCGCTACGACCCGGCCGGTTTCGCACCGCTCGGCGACCGGCTGTGGGCCCGGCTGAACGCGCTGGAACCGTCGCTCTGGCGGGCCGGGGAGACGTACCCGACCAGCCAGGACGCCGTCGAGCAGCTGTACGCGGGCGGCGAGATCGCCGCCTACTTCAGCTACGGCCCGGGCACGGTGGCGAAGAAGGTCGCCGACGGCGTGTACCCGGCCACGACCCGGGAGGCCGTGCCGTCGATCGGCAACATCGGCAACGTGTCCAACATCGCCATCCCGGCCAACTCCCCGGACCGGGCGGCGGCGCTGGTGCTGGCCAACCTGCTGCAGGACCCGGCGAGCCAGCTCGAGCTCTACTCCTCCGCGGGCGTCTACCCGGCGATCGAGCTGGACCGGACGTCCCCGGAGATCCAGCAGGGCTTCGCCGCCGTCCCGGTCAGCCCCTCGGTGCTCGCGCCGAGCGAGCTGCGGCGGCGAGCCCTGCCCGAGCTCGACGCCGGCTACGTGACCGCCGTCGAGGACGGCTGGACCGCGAACGTGCTGCAGAGATGACCCTGGCGCCGGCTCGGGCGCGGCTGCCTCGCGGGGCCCGGATCGCGCTGTTGCTGGCGCCCGCGCTGGCCGTCGTCGTGGTGCTGTTCGGCGGTGGGCTGGCCCAGGCGATCGCGCAGAGCCTGGGTTACCGCCCGTTCCTGCCCCCGGGCCCGCTGCAGTCGTCGGATCTGGGCCTCGACGCCTACCGGCAGCTGTGGGCCGACCCGGCCGTGCGGGCCTCCATCGGGCTCACGCTGCGGATCGCGGTGACGTCCACCGCGCTGGCCGCGGTGCTGGGGGTCGCGGCGGCCCTGCTGGTGCGCTCGCTCGCCCGCGGTCGGCGGGTGCTGGGTGCGCTGCTGCAGGTGACGCTGCCGGTGCCGCACATCGTCGCCGCGCTGGCCATGACCCTGTTGCTCGCGCAGAGCGGCACCCTGTCGCGGCTGGCCCACGCGCTCGGGCTGACCGCCGCACCCGCCGACTTCCCGGCGCTGACCCAGGACGGTGCCGGCTGGGGCATCGTCGCCTCCTACGTGTGGAAGGAGGCGCCGTTCGTCGCCGTCGTCGTGCTCGCGGTGCTGTCGGCGGGGGTGACAGAGCTGGAGGACGCGGCCCGGATGCTCGGGGCCGGCCGGTGGCGCCGGTTCCGGCACGTCCTGCTGCCGGTGATCGCGCCCGCCGTCGGGGCGTCCGCGCTGCTGGTGCTGGCCTTCACCCTCGGCTCCTACGAGGTGCCGTTCCTGCTGGGCCGCCCGTTCCCGGCCACCCTGCCGGTGGTGGCCTACCAGCAGTTCCGCGACCCCGACCTGGCGGCGCGGCCGCTGGCCATGGCGATCAGCGTGCTCACCGCCGCGCTGGTCGGGCTGTGCCTCCCGCTCTACCTGCTCGTGGTCTCCCGGCTGCGGCCCGCGGACCGTCGCCGGTGAGGCGCGGTGTCGGGGCCGGGGTGCTGCTGACCGGTCTGCTGCTGCCGCTGCTGCCCCTACTGGCCTGGGCGATCAGCGGGCAGTGGCGCTACCCGGCGCTGCTGCCGCCACAGCTGTCCGGTCGCGGCGTCGCGCTGGTCACCGACCCCGGCGTGCTCGCGGCGCTGCTCACCTCCGTCGGGATCGGCACCGCGGTCGCCGTGATCGCCACCGCGGTCGGCTTCGGGGCCGGCCGCGCGCTCGGGCTCTACGCGTTCCGGGGCCGGCGCCTCGCGACGGTGCTGCTGCTCGCGCCGGCGCTGGTCCCCACGATCGCGGTGACGCTGGGCATCCAGGTGTTCTTCATCCGGTTCGGGCTGGCCGACACCGTGGCCGGGGTGGTGCTGGTGCAGCTCGTCCCGACCGTGCCCTACGCCGGGCTGGTGCTGGCCGCCGCCTTCGCCAACTTCGACACCGACCTCGAGGACCAGGCCCGGATGCTCGGGGCCGGCCCGCTGCGCCGGCTCGTGCTGGTCACCCTGCCGACACTGCGACCCGCGGTGGCCGTCGCGGCGTACCTGAGCTTCCTGATCTCCTGGAGCGAGTACATCCTCACGCTGCTCGTCGGCGGCGGGACGGTGCGCACGCTGCCGCTGCTGCTGTTCGCGGCCATCGGCACCGCCGACTACTCGGCCGCTGCCGCGTTGGCGCTGGTCCTCACGCTCCCGCCGCTCGCGCTGGTCGGCCTGACGTCCCGGTTGCTCACCGGGCGCACCCCGGCCGTCATCGGGTTCGGGCGGCTGTGACGTGACCGGCGGCGACGTGACCGGCGACGTGACCGATCCCCTGGGCGAGGTGGAACCCACCCGATCCGTCGAGCTGGCCGTGGAACGGCTCCAGGTCGGCTACCCGCCCGGTCCGCCGGTGCTGCACGACGTGCACCTCACCGCCACCGCGGGCACCCTCACCGCGCTGCTCGGACCCTCGGGCTGCGGCAAGACGACCCTGCTCAAGGCCGTCGCCGGGCTCGTCGAACCGGGCTCGGGGGACGTCCGCATCGGGGGTCGGTCGATCCTCGGGCAGCCCGCCGAACGCCGGCCGGTCGGGCTCGTGTTCCAGAAGCCGCTGCTGTTCCCACACCTGTCGGTGGGCGACAACGTCGGGTTCGGGCTGCGGATGCGCGGGGTGCCGCGGCGCGCCCGCCGGGTTGCTGTGGAGCGGATGCTGGAGCTCGTGCAGCTGCCCGGCCTGGCCGGTCGCCGCCCCGGGGAGCTCTCCGGCGGGCAGGAGCAGCGGGTGGCGCTGGCCCGGGCGCTGGTGCTCGATCCGCAGGTGCTGCTGCTCGACGAACCGTTCTCCCAGCTCGACGCGGACCTGCGGATCCGGATGCGGGAACTGGTTCGCCGCCTCCAGCGCGAGCTGGCCATCACCACCCTGTTCGTCACCCACGACCAGCAGGAGGCCGTCGACGTCGCCGACCGGATCGCGCTCATGATCGACGGCCGGATCGAGGCCGACGGCACCCCGGCCGAGTTCTACGCCCGGCCCGCGACCCTGCGCGCCGCCCGGTTCTTCGGGGGCACCAACGAGATACCCGGTGAGGTGTCGGGCCGGCACTTCACATGTGCGCTGGGCACGCTGCGGCTGCCGGCCGGGCTGCCGGACGGTCCGGGTGTGCTGGTCGTGCGCCCGGAGGCCCTGCGGCTGGCCGCCGGTGCTGCCGGTGGCGGGGCGCCTGACGAGCCCGCGTGCGATGCGGGCACCATCGTGGCCGGCACCGTGCGGTCGGTGCGCTTCCGCGGCACCCACCGGAGCGTGTCTGTCGACCTCGACGGCGGCATCCCCGCGACGGTCACCACCCACCCCGGTGCGGGGATCGACGAGGGCGCCGCGGTCGCGGTCCAGTTCCCGGTGTCCGCCTGCCATGTGGTGGCGCACCAGCAGGGCCATTCGAGGGAGGAGTGAGCGGATGCGCGAAACGACCGTCCGGATCCCGGTCCGCGGGATCCGGCTGATCGACGCCCCGACCGGGGAGCTCGTCGACCTGGGGGAAATCCAGGGCGTCGCGGTGCTCACCCTCATCCGGCACCGGTATTGACTGCCCTGCCAGGAGCACCTGGTCCAGGTGCAGCAGCAGCTCGTCGGGACCTCGGTCGCGCTGGTCACGATCGGCTTCAGCCCGGCCGATGCGCTCGTATCGCTGGCTGCGCATCTCGGCCTGCGTGGCCAGATCCTGTCCGATCCGGATCGCGCGCTCTACCGCGCCCTCGGGTTGGGTCGGGCCCCGCTCTGGCGGATCTACTCGCCGGGCACCCTGGCCTACTACGCCGGGCAGGCACTGCGCGGCCGGACGTTGGCGAAGCCGGTGGAGGACACCCGCCAGCTCGGCGGCGACGCGTTGTGCGTCGCCGGGGTGATCACCACGATCTGGCGTCCCGCCACGCCCGACGACCGGGCCGATCCGGCCGTCCTCGGCCGGGCGGCCCGGGCGGCGACCGCCGGCGGCCCGCGCTGAGCTCCTTACGAATTGCGGACCAAGCCCGCTGCCGCCCGGTGCCGGTCGGTCGTGGGTGTCACGGTCGTCGGATGGCGCGAAGACTGGTCGTCCTGCTCACCCTGACTGCGGTGCTCGCCGGCTGCGGTACGGCCGCGCCCGGCCCGGGGACCACGTCCGCAGCCGCGACCCCGGGACCGTTGGCGACTGCGTCGTCGGGCCCGGCATCGGGTGCCGCGGAGCAGCGGTTCCCCGACGTCGACGCCGTGACGGTCACGCGCTCGGGCGAACAGCTCATGTTCGCGGTGACGATCAGCTCGCCCTACGACACCCCGCAGCGCTACGCCGACGCCTTTCGGATCCGCTCGGCGGACGGCACCGTCTTCGGCGTGCGGGAGCTGGACCACGACCACGCCACCGAGCAGCCCTTCACCCGCACGCTCGACGGAGTCACGGTGCCGGCGGGCACGTCGGACGTCGTGGTCGAGGGTCGTGATCTGGCCAACGGCTGGGGCGGCGAAACCCGGACGGTGGCGCTGCCCGGCTGAGAGACCGATCGCCGGAGCCGGGCCGACGGGCTCAGCCGACCGTCCGGAACGGCTCGCACGACGGGGCCTGCGCGAAGGCCGGGCCCAGCTGCGGACCGTCCTTGATCGCGGCCAGGGCCTGGGCGCTGTTGGCGAGCGAGGCGAAGATGTTGGCCGTCGAGGTGACCGCGAGCCCGATCGAGATCGGGTTACCCGGATCGGCCTGCTGGAGCTGGTTGCGAGCCTGGTCGATGTCGGTGCGCATCTGGGTCAGCTGCTCGCGGATCTGCGCGCCGATCCGGTCGCCGTCGGGCACCGGTGGCGGGCCGACCACGTCGAGCAACTGCAGAGCCTGGTCGGTCCGCTGCAGGGCGACCCCGAGGTAGTCGAGATAGGCCTGGCGGGTGCCTGCCACGTCGGCGAGGTTCGGCGCGGGAGGCGCCGCGAGTCCGGAGACGACCGGCTGCAGCCCGTCGCACACCGTGCTCGTCCAGCCCAGGGCCGACGGGGCCGGCGCCTGCTGCGGGATGCTCGTCGACGGCGGAGCTGGGGCGGTGGGCGCCGGTGGCGGAACCGGGGTCGCCGGAGCCCCGCAACCGCCCAGCAGGAGACCTGCGGCCGCGAGCTCGTCGCGATGGGTCTGTGGCTGCTCGACAATTGCGACCTGGAGGCGTGCGTGAGGACGGCCGCCGAGCTGGGCCAGTGGGACTTTCACCTCGCCGTCGCGCCGATCCGCTTCGCCGGTACCTCCGCTAGCCCGGTCAACCCGATCGCCACGTTCTGACCGACGGGTCACCCGGAGGGTGATCTGAGGCCCGCATTTTTCCGGACACAGAGTTCGTGACTGCCGGGTCAGCACACAGCCGGGAGAGTGGCGAACGCTACGGAGGCTGCTGTTGCGACTGTCAGGACACGAAGGGGGCTTAACGGCGCTCACTGCATCAAATATGAAGAACCCTCAATAGTTGCGTCTTACGAGTCATTGACTCGCTACTTGTTGCGTGCTAGAAATTGCGGAGTGGCGGTGGTGGAAAGCCTGGAGCGGGGTCTGAAGATCCTCGACCTGCTGTTGGAGGTCGAGGCGGATCCCGTGCGACGGCAGACGGGGCTGTCGATCCAACAGGTCGCCAACGAGCTGGAGCTGCACAAGAGCACCGCGTCGCGGTTGATGCAGACGCTCGTGACCGGCGGGTACGCGGTGGCCTGCCGGCCGTCGGGTCGGGGGTTCCGGCTCGGGCCCGCGTTGCAGACCCGCCTCCCGCTGGGCGACGCGCAGCGGCGGTTGGGTGAGCTCGCCCGCCCCATGTTGACGCGGCTGGTCGAGGTCACCGGGGAGTGTGCGCACTCCGCGGTGTCGGCGGGATCGGCGGCGCTGGTGGTCGATGACGTCGAGACGACGCACCCGTTGCGGGTCGTGGCGGGCACGGGTCGGCGGGTGCCCCTGCACTGCACGTCGGCGGGAAAGTGCCTGCTCGCGTTCGGGCTGGCTCCGATGCCCGCCCAGCTGCCGGTGCGGACCACGCGCACGCTCACCAATCCGCAGATGTTGACCCTGCATCTCGAGGAGATCGCCGGCCGCGGTTGGGCCCTGGACGACGAGGAGAACGACCTCGGGGTCCGCTGCATCTCCGCGCCGGTGTTCGACGGTGTCGGCGGCGACCCCATCGGCTGCATCGGCATCGACGGACCGTCCGTGCGCATCACCCCCGAGGCCGTGCCCGGCCTCGCTGCTCACGTCGTCGCTGCCGCCGACGAACTCACCCGCACGCTCGGTGAACTCCGCACCGCCGGCTCTGCCGCGAGCTGACATCACTGCCGACAGACCTCGGCCATGTCGAAAGCGCCGACACATCCGTCGGCGACAGACCATCACGCCCTGCTCGTCCGAGCACGGCCGCACCTTCACAGGGGAAGGTCCTGATCTACCATGTCCACTGTCAGACTGACCGCGGGTCAGGCGCTCATCCGGTACCTGGTTGCGCAGAACGTCGAGCGCGACGGGGTCACCAACCCGTTCTTCACCGGGATCTGGGGCATCTTCGGCCACGGCAACATCGGGGGGATGGCGCAGGCCATCCAGCAGTACGAGGACCAGTTCCCGTACCACATGGCCCGCAACGAGCAGGCCATGGTCCACTCGGCCATCGCCTACGCGAAGATGACGAACCGGCTGCAGGCCCACGCCTGCCTGTCGTCGATCGGGCCGGGCGCCACCAATATGGTCACCGGGGCGGCCACCGCCACGGTGAACCGGCTCCCGGTGTTGCTGCTCGCCGGAGACACCTTTGCCGAGCGCGTACAGGCGCCGGTGCTGCAGCAACTGGAGAGCGAGCACTCGCCCGAGATCACGGCGAACGACTCCTTCCGCCCGGTGGTCCGCTACTGGGACCGGATCACCCGGCCCGAGCAGCTGATCACCTCGCTGCCCGAGGTCCTGCGCACGCTGACCTCGCCCGCCGACACCGGCGCGGCGTTCATCGCGATGCCCCAGGACGTCGGCACCTTCGCCTTCGACTACCCCACCCAGCTGTTCACCCCCCGGACGTGGCACGTCCCACGCAACCGCGCCGACAGCCGGGCCCTGGAACGCGCCGCCGCGGCCATCCGCGCAGCAGAGCGGCCCATCATCATCGCCGGTGGCGGGGTTCGCTACAGCCAGGCCGAGGAGGCCCTGCGGCTCTTCGCCGAGAAGACCGGGATTCCCGTCGCCCAGACCCATGCCGGTAAGGGTGCACTGACCGACGACCACCCGATGAGCCTGTCCGGCGCGGGCGTGGCCGGTTCCAAGGGCGCCAACGAGATGGCCCAGGCGGCCGACCTCGTGATCGGCATCGGTACCCGGTTCACCGACTTCGCCACCGCCTCCAAGACCGCGTTCCAGAACCCGGACGTCCGGTTCGTCAACATCAATGTCTTCGAGATGGACGCCTACAAGCACGGCGCGCTCGCCCTGACCGGCGACGCCCGCGCGGTCCTCGAGGAGCTGATCGAGGCCGTCGGCGGCTACGACACCGGCGCCGACTACCGCAGCGAGATCACCCGCCACCACGAGTGGTGGGACGCCGAGGTCGACCGGCTCTACGCCACCACCGCCGGGGCGCTGCCCACCCAGGCCTCGCTCATCGGCGCCGTGGTCAAGGCGAGCGAGCCGACCGACGTCGTTGTCGCCTCCGCGGGCAGCCTGCCCGGCGACCTGCTCAAGCTGTGGCGGTCCCAGGAGTCGCTGAGCTACCAGGTCGAGTACGGCTACTCGGTGATGGGCTACGAGATCTCCGGCGGCATCGGCGCCAAGATGGCCGACCCCGCTCGCGAGGTCTTCGTGATGTCGGGCGACGCCTCGTTCCTGATGATGAACTCCGACCTGGCCACCGCGGTCCAGGAGAACCTCAAGATCACCCTGGTACTCATCGACAACCACGGCTACTCCAGTGTGGGCAACGTTTCCGAGCAGGTCGGGTGCGAGGGCTTCGGCTGCCACTACCGCTTCCGCGGCAGCGACGGAAGGTACTCCGGCGGGGTCCAGCACCACGACCTCGGCAAGATCTGCGAGGGTCTTGGCGCACGCGTGCTCACCGTCTCGACCCTGGAGGGCTTCGAGAAGGCGCTGGTCGAGGCGCGCAACGCCACCGAGAGCGTGTGCGTCGTGGTGGAGACCGACTGGCACGAGCGCGTCGGCGGCTACTCCACCTGCTGGTGGGACATGGCCACCGCCGAGGTCTCCGAGATGCCCGCCGTGCAGGCCGCCCGCCAGAGCTACGTCGAGAACAAGACCGCTCAGCGGTGGCTCAGCACGCTGGGCACCGGCGAGGACAACTGACGACATGAACGTCGACGACGCGACGACGCCGACGGGGCCACCGCTGCTGCTCACCGTCGGCCGGGTGAACCTCGACCTCTACGTCGAGCAGCTCGGTGCGGCCATGGCCGACGCGTCCACCTTTCGCGCATCGGTCGGGGGCAGCCCGACCAACATCGCCATCGTCGCGCGGCGCCTCGGTGTGCCGGCCGCGGTCCTGTCCGCGGCCGGCACCGACCCCGCCGGCGACCTGGTCCTGGGTCAACTGGGCGCTACCGGGGTCGACACGAACTGGATCGAGCGGCTCCCGGCCGGATCGACGTCGATGGCCCTACTGGCAACCCTGTCGGCGGACCGGGGTGAGCGGCAGTTCTACCGGCACGACCCCACCGACGCCCACGTCGGCCCGGAGGCCGTACCGGGCCTCCCGTGGGACTCCCTGCGGGCGGTCGCGCTGTCGGCCGACGCCCTCGCGCTCGGCACGATGGCCGACACCGTCCGCGCCGTCGGCGGCGAGGCCTTCCGACGCGAGATCCCGGTGTGGTGGGATCTCGACCTGAGGCCCAACTCGTGGGCCGCCGACCCCGCTCGCTACCGGGCAGTCGTCGCGCCCGCGCTGGAGCAGGCGTCGGTGGTCATCGGAACCGAGGACGAGTACGCCATGCTGTTCGGCCTCGCACCCGACGACGTCTCCGGCGTCGAAAGGGCCCTCACCGCCCGCGCCTTCCCGCATGCCGTCCTCAAGCGGGGCGCCCACGGTGCCGCACTGTTCGTCGACGGGCTGCCGAGCCTGTCGGTCCCGGCGACCACCGTCGACCCGGTGTGCACGGTCGGCGGCGGGGACGCCGTGGCCGGCACCCTGGTGGCCGCCCGGCTCGCGGGGCGCGACTGGCCGCAGGCCCTCGACCTCGCGATGCGCGTCGCAGGCTGGACGGTCCAGCAGCCCTACTGCTCAACCGGTTTCCCCACGCCGGCTCAACTCGGGATCGCGCCGCTGGGCCCCGCACCGCTGCACGAGGTGACCACATGACCGAGCTGATCGCCGGGCTGACCCCGTTCAGCGCCGGCTGGCGCTACCTGGGCGTGCAGGTCCGCAACCTCGACGCCGGCGAGCACATCGTCGTGGACAGCACCACCCACGAGACCGCGGTCGTGCTCGTGGAGGGCGCCGTGAACGTCCAGGGTTGCGGCCTCGACAGCACCATCGCGCGGGAAGGCGTCTTCACCGGACTGGCCGATCTCACCTATGTCCCTCCGGGTTCACCGGTGACGATCACCGCCCGGGGGCCCTCGGAACTGGCGCTCGGCACCGCGCCCGCACAGGGCCTGCATCCGCCGCGGATCGTCGCGCGCCACGAGATGAACGCGGTGGTCCGCGGCGGCGGCCCCGCCGTCCGCCAGGTCGTCGCCTGCCTCGAGCACCCGATCCCGGCCGAGAGTCTGATCGTCTACGAGGGTTGGGTGCCCAGGGGCAACTGGACGGGCTGGCCCCCGCACCGCCACGACGGCGTCGACGGGTCGCCGTACCTGGAGGAGACCTACTACTACCGGTTCGACCGCCCGGTCGGCTTCGGCTATCACCGCAACTGGGCTGCCGACCTCGACTACGACGAGTCCACCCCGATCCGGGACCGCACGCTGGTTCCCGTCCCGCGCGGCTGGCACCTCTGCACGGCGGGTCCCGCCGCGAACATGTGGCTGCTGAACTTCCTCGCCGGCACGAGCGCCGACCGGCCTCGTCCGCCCTGCTTCGACCCGGACGAGACGTGGATCGTCGACGACTGGAGCCGGGGCCTGCTGACCCTGCCCGCAGTCGATCCCGGCGCTCCCGTCGGCCGCTGAGCACCGACGACCGAGGTGGTGTCGAGAGTGGACGGACAGGTGGATGGGCGGATCGCGGGCGCGCCCGCATCATGGGGAATCTGCGAGGTCGACGGCTGGGGTCATCAGCTGGCAGCGGACGTCGTGCTCGGCCAGATGCACGAGATCGGTCTGCGGTGCACCGAGCTCGGTCCCGAGGGCTTTCTCGCCGCGACGCCGCCCGAGCTGCGCGCACGGCTCGAACGGCACGGCATGACCGCACTGGGCGCCTTCTGCCCGTTCGTGCTGCACGGCCGGTTCAGCGATCTTCGGCCGGTCGTCGATTCCGCGCTCGACGTCTTCGATGCCGTCGGGGCCCGCGTCATGGTCATCTCGGCGTCGCCCGGCAACGAGAGCGAGCAGGGGTACGACGCGAAGCAGCGCCTCACCGACGACGAGTGGCAGATCCTGGTCCAGAACCTGGAGCGGGTGGTCGACCTCGCTGCGGAGCGCGGGGTGCGGGCCTGCCTGCATCCGCACGTCGGCACGATGGTGGAGTCGCGCAGCGAGGTGTACCGGCTCGTCGACGACAGCGACGTCGCCTTCTGCCTCGACAGCGGCCACCTGCTGGTCGGTGGCACCGACCCCGTCGGGTTCGCGAGAGCGGTACCGGAGCGCGTCGCCCACGTGCACCTCAAGGACGTCACCGCGAGCGTCCTGGCGACCGTCCGTTCCGGTGCCTGGAGCTACACCGAGGGTGTCCGGGCGGGGATGTACACGGTGCTCGGGCAGGGCTGCGTCGACGTGGCGGCGCTCGTCGCCGCGCTCGAGGGCGCCGGGTACCGAGGGTGGTACGTGCCCGAGCACGACCGGATGCTCGGATCGGCGGCGGACGCCGCGGACACCCTCGCCGACACGAGGGCGAGCATGGAGTTCCTGTCGCGGGTGATCGCCGGCGGCCGCGACAACCCCGGGAGCAGACCATGAGGATCGCCGTTGCCGGAGTGGGCCGGATCGGTGCCGGCCATGCCGCGCTGCTCGCAGCTCACCCGGACGTCTCGGACCTCGTCATCAGCGACGCCGACGTGGACCGCGCGGGCGAGGTCGCCGCCCGACTCGATGCGCGCGTGGCGCGGAGCCAGGACGAGCTGTTCGCCGGCGATCTCGACGGCCTGGTGATCGCGACGGCATCGGCGTCGCACCCCGAGCTGATCGAGCGCGCCACCACCGCCGGCGTGACCACCTTCTGCGAGAAGCCCGTCGCGCTCGACGCCGCACGGACCGAGCAGGTCCTGCGCCACGTGACCGCCACCGGTGTGCCGGTGCAGGTCGGGTTCCAGCGCCGCTTCGACCCCGGCTACGTCGCCGCCCGCGAGGCCCTGCGCAACGGCGACCTCGGCGGCCTCCGGCGCGTCCACCTCGTCAGCGGCGATCCGGTGCCGGTCCCCGCGGCGTTCGTGCCGACCTCAGGAGGTATTTTCCGCGATCTGAGCATCCACGACATCGACGCGCTGCGGTGGGTGACGGGGCACGAGGTCGTCGAGGTCTACGCCACCGGCGTCAACCGTGGAGCGGCCTACTTCGGTGCGGCTGGCGATGTCGACGAATGCACCGCGCTGCTCACCCTCGGCGACGGAACCTTGGCCACCCTGCAGGCCTCCCGGTACAACGGGGCCGGCTACGACATACGCATGGAGCTCGCTGGCACCGGCGGGACGTGCATCGTGGGGCTGTCGGAGCGCACGCCCGCCCGGTCGGCGGAGCCCGGAGTGGAGTTCCCGTCGGGAAAGCCCTGGAACTACTTCTACGAACGGTTCCAGTCGAGCTACGCGGCCGAGCTGCACGCCTTCGTCGATCTCGTGGCCGGTCGGGGTGCGAACCCATGCGGCATCCAGGATGCGCTGCAGGCGTTCCTCATCGCCGACGCGTTGGAGCAGTCCCGCGCAGAGCGTCGTCCCGTCCCGGTCGTCCGGTACACGGGGAGCGCAGGCGATCAGCTTGCAGCCGGGGCGCACGTGATCGGCTGATGGTCACCACGAGAGCGTTCCAGGGCGTCCGCGACGATGAACGCCTGGAGGGCATCCTGGATGCTGCAGGGGTTCTCGCCACGCCGGGCGACGAGGTCGACGAAGGCGTGCAGCTCGGCCCGGTAACTCGCCTCGAACCGGTCGAGGAACCACCCCCAGGGCACTCCCTGGGGAAAGCTCACACCGGCCTCCGCCGACCGGAAGGTCGAACGGTCGGACAGACCAACGACACAGGTGCCGGCGGTCCCGGCAAGCTCCATCCGCACGTCGTACCCGGCTCCGTTGTACCGGGAGGCCTGCAGGGTGGCCAAGGTTCCGTCGCCGAGGGTGAGCAGCGCCGTGCATTCGTCGACGTCGCCGGCCGCACCGAAGTAGGCCGCTCCACGGTTGACGCCGGTGGCGTAGACCTCGACGACCTCGTGCCCCGTCACCCACCGCAGTATGTCGATGTCGTGGACCATGAGATCCCGGACTATTCCTCCGGAGCTGCGGACGAAGTCGGCCGGTGAGGGGCCCGGGTCGGCGCTGACGAGGTGGACGCGCCGGAGGCCGCCGAGGTCGCCGTTGCGCAGGGCCTCGCGGGCGGCGACGTAGCCGGGGTCGAAGCGGCGCTGGAACCCGACCTGCACCGGCACACCGGTGGCGGTCACGTGGCGCAGGACCTGCTCGGTCCGTGCGGCGTCGAGCGCGACGGGCTTCTCGCAGAAGGTGGTCACGCCGGCGGTGGTGGCGCGCTCGATCAGCTCGGGGTGCGACGCGGATGCCGTCGCGATCACCAGGCCGTCGAGGTGGCCGGCGAACAGCTCGTCCTGGCTCCGCGCGACGACCGCCCCGATATCGGCCGCCACCGCAGCCGCGCGGCGGCCGTCGCGCGTCGTCACGACGACCTCCGCGACGTCTGGATGAGCGGCCAGCACGGCGGCGTGGGCTGATCCGAGGCGGCCCAGCCCGACTACTCCGATGCGCACCACCGGCTCCTCACAGCACGTCGGTTCGAACCCGGCCCGCCCACGGAACTGCAGCTCAGAGCCCCTATCTGAAGTATCGTAGCCGGTGGCGGTCGTCGGACACCTCAGGGCTTCTCCGGTCCCGGGGCCGAGGTGGCGGCTTCTCGCGACGGCCGAGTCCAGGCTGACTCAGCCCCGACAACTCCGAGGCTTCCCTGCCCGGTGGCGACGGACCGGGTGGCGGCGCCGGCGGCGGCGCGCCCCGGCCGGCGGCCCGCCGGCCGGCGGCTGATCGGTGCCGCGGGTGCGCACGACGCGGTGGCTCAAGGCGGTGTTGGTGGTCCTCGGGTGCACCGTGTCGATGCTGATCGCGGAGCCGGCGTCGGCCCACGACAGCACCGGGGATGCCATCGGCCTCACCGTGACCGATCGACGGGTCCTGGGTACGGCACCGGTGCTCTTCACCGAGATCGGCTACCAGGACACCTCCGGTGACGGCCTGCTCGACGCGGACGAGAGGCGAGCGCAGGAGGCCACGGTCGCCGCGGGCCTGGTCGGTGTGGTGCGTGACCACGTGCGGCTCGAGGTCGACGGCCGGGAGGCCGTCGTCATCGGGGCCGGGCAGCCGGCCCCCGCGGCCGACGGCCAAGGCGACGCGGCGGAGTACGTGAACGTCCTGTTCGCGACCGGGCCCCACGACGGTGACGTCTCGGAACTGGACCTGGCGTGGTCCTTCACGTCGCCGACCAGCCAGGTGTTGCTGTCCGGCCCCGACGAGTCGATCGCCGGCCGGCTAGGGGACGACGGAACGGCATCGATCTCGCTCAATGCCGCGGCGACCGCCCGGTCGTTCTTCGTCACCGGCATCGACCACGTGCGCCTCGGCCTCGACCACCTGCTCTTCCTGGTGGTGCTCACGTTCGCCGTGGTGGGCACCACGGTGACCCGTGCCACCACCTGGCGCGTGGTCCGGCTCGTCACCGCGTTCACCATCGGCCACGCGACGAGCCTCTGCCTCGCCTACTTCGGGGTCGTCTCGGTCGGCGAGTTGGTGGAGCCGGCGATCTCACTCTCGATCGTCGCCGCCGCGGTGCTGGCCGTCCGCGGGAAGGGCGACGGCATCCGACCCTGCATCGCCGCGGTCGTCGGGCTGGTGCACGGTCTGGGGTTCGCCAGCAGCCTGGGCGGCCTCGGCCTGGCCACCTCCCACCAGGTGGGTGCGCTGGCGGCGTTCAACGTCGGCGTCGACGCAGCCCAGACCGCCGTGGTACTGCTGGTGACCGGATCGATCTGGGTGTCAGCCAAGGTGCTGGCCGAACGCCGCGACTGGGTGCGCACCGCGGTGTGCGCGAGCGCCGGACTCATCGGCCTGACCTGGACCATCTCCCGGCCGGCCCTCTGACTCGAGCCCACACCGGGTCCGCGGACTCGCGCAGACGAACCCGAGGTTGCCGGCGCCCGGCGCGTGCCCCGCGCACGGGTACATCGGGCGCGGACAGCGTTGTTCACGTCGCCACAGCGGGCGTGGCAGGTAGCCGCCCGAGCTGACGGTTGGCTTGCAATGTGGCTTCGGGTGGCGAGGACCCTCCATCGCGGTCCTGGTGGAGGCAGCATGTGCTCATGGACTCCGAAGTTGTTCCGGCGGCCGGTGGACGGGCGTGGATCACCGCAGATCTGCTGCTGCGGTTTCGGGGTGTGCTGTCGGATACGGAGGTCGAGGCCGTCGTCGTGCGTGCGGCCGCCGAGCTTCGCGGTCAGGTTCCGTCCGATGCGCTCGATGAGCTGTTGCACCGTCTCGCCAGCTGGCGGCTCGAGGAGATAGCCGCGTCGACCTCACGAGGCCGTGGCCGGTGAGCACCCGACTCCTGCTGGTCGAGGACGACGAGCGGATCCAGATGGCCCTCGGGCTGGCGCTCGCCGACGAGCAGTGCCAGGTCGTCGAGGCCGCTTCCGGGGAGCAGGCCCTCGCCGTACTGGCGTCCACGGGGGTCGACGTCGTGTTGCTGGACCTGATGCTGCCGGGCATGGACGGTCTGGACGTCTGCCGTACGTTGCGCTCCCGCGGCGATCTGCCGATCATCATCGTGTCCGCCCGCACGGACACCTCCGACGTGATCGCCGGCTTGGAAGCGGGCGCCGACGACTACGTGACCAAGCCGCTGGTGGCCAGCGAGCTGGCGGCCCGGATCCGGGCACTGCTGCGCCGTCGCCGGCCGGGCGAGCTGGCCCGGGTGGCCGTGTTGCGGGCGGGGGACGTCGAGCTGTATCCCGAGGAGGACCGGGTGCTGCGGGCGGGCACCGAGGTGCACCTGACCCGTACGGAGTTCGGTCTGCTGCTGGAGCTGATGAGTGCCTGCGGGCGGGTGGTCACGCGGGAGGAGTTGCTGCGGCGGGTGTGGGGATACGACTACTTCGGTGACACCCGCCTGCTGGACGTGCACGTGCGTCGGCTGCGGCGCAAGATCGAGCACGATCCGGACGACCCCCGGTGCGTGCTGACGGTGCGCGGTCGCGGCTACCGGGTGTGTCAGCCCGACTGAATCCCGCGTTCGAGGAGGGCCACGATGGCGTTGCCGAGGCTGTCCCTGCGCTGGCGGGTCGCGGTCGCGTTCGGAGCGGTCTCGCTGCTGCTGACCGGAGTGCTCGCCGCCGTCACCTGGAACCTGGCCTCGGACTACATGCTCGCCCAGCGTGAGCAGAGCGCCATCCGGCAGGCCGAGGTGAACCTGCGGTTGATCGATGCGTCGCTGCGCTCCGATGTGGCGGGGTTCGACGACCTGCTGGCCGGCCTGACCTCCGATACCGAGTCGACCGTCCTGCTGCAGCGAGCGGACGGCTGGGTGACCGCTGGACGCCGGATCGATCCGGCGTCCTTGCCGGATTCGCTGGCGACCCCGGGGCGGGCCGTTCCCGGGCAGCAGCGTCTCGTCGTGCAGGGGCTGCCCGTGCTGGCCGTGGCCCGACCGCTGGCCGATGGGGCCAGCTTCATTCAGCTGTTCCCGCTGTCGCAGCTGGAGCGGGCCTTCCGGTTTCTGAGTCTGGTGTTGCTGGCCGGAGTCGTGGTCAGCACCGTGCTCGCCGTCGTGCTCGGCCTGTGGACGAGCAGGCGGGCGCTGCGCCCCCTCACCGAGCTGACCGAGACGGCATCCCGGGTGGCCGGCGGTGATCTTGCGGCACGGCTGCCCGAGCAGGCCGATCCCGATCTGGCGCCGCTGGCGGCCGCGTTCAACCGGACGGCCGCGGCGCTGGAGGCGAGGGTGCAACGAGACGCCCGGTTCGCCAGCGACGTGAGCCACGAGCTGCGGTCCCCCCTGACGACCATGGCGAATGCCGCAGCCGTGCTGCAGCGCAGGCGAGACGAGCTGGCCGGCCCGGCGCGGCAGGCGCTCGAGCTGCTGCTGTCGGAGGTGGGCCGCTTCCAGCGGATGGTCGTCGACCTGCTGGAGATCGCCCGCAACGACCAGCAGGGCGTGACCGCCGACGCGGTGGAGACCGTCAACGTGGCCGATCTCGTCACGGCGGTCGTCGAGAGCCGCTGCAACGGCCGGCGGATCGATCTCGACGTCGGGGCGGCGGACCCGCTGGTGCGCGGGGATCGCCGCCGTCTCGACCAGGCCGTGGCCAACCTGCTGGACAATGCGAACAAGCATGCCGGCGGGCCGGTGCGGGTCGGGGTGCTGCGCCGCGACGGCCGGATCCGGATCGAGGTCGACGACGCCGGGCCGGGGGTGCCCGAAGCCCTTCGGGAGCGGATCTTCGAGCGGTTCGCCCGCGCCGACAGCGGCCACCGCGGAACGACCGACGGCAGCGGTCTCGGCCTGGCCCTGGTCGCGCAGCACACCGGACGGCACGGCGGCACGGCGTGGGTCGAGTCCCGACCGGGGGGAGGGGCACGGTTCGTGGTCGAGCTGCCGGAGGCGGTCGAGTAGCTCGTGCTGGTGGTTGCGGCCGACCTGGCCGGGCGGCCACTGCTATGGTAACTCCCTCGTTACCGTAACCTTTTGGTTACCGAGGTGGAGGGCGCGACATGGCCAGGTCATACGCCGCACGGAGGATGATCGACGCGGGCCCGGAAACGGTCTGGAACCTGCTCGTCGACGGGCCCCGCTACCCGGACTGGAATCCCGCGGTGCTCTCGCTCACCGGGGAGATCGCGGTCGGCAACCGCATCGAGCTGGTGTCGGTGGTCAACCCGAAGCGGTCGTTCCGGCTCACCGTGACCCGGCTGGACGCACCGCGCACGATGGTCTGGGCGGACGGGATGCCGCTGGGTCTGTTCCGCGGGGTGCGCACCTACACGCTGACCCCGCGCGAGGGCCGTACCGAGTTCGCGATGGAGGAGGTGTTCAGCGGACCGCTCGCGCCGCTGATCACTCGGATGATCCCGGACATGTCGGAGTCCTTCGAGATGTTCGCCGACGGGGTCAAGTCGGCGTCGGAGGGCCGCGTCCCCGGCGCTCGCTGAGATGGACAACCTGCACGGCGCGGCGCTGGACGCGCTCGGTGACCCGAACCGGCGGGCGATCCTGGAGATCCTCGGCACGGGTGCGCGTTCGGTTCGTCAGATCGCCGACGACCTCGACATCTCCCGGCCGGCGGTGTCCCGGCACCTGCGGCAGCTCAAACAGGCCGGGCTCGTCGTCGACCGGGCGGAGGGAACGAGGCGGATGTATGAGCTGCACGAGGCGGGCGTGGACGCGGTGCGAGACTACTTCCAGACGGTCTGGTCCGAGGCTGCTGCCCGGTTCCGGCTGGCCGCGGAGAACACCGAGCCGCGGCCGTGAACGAACCGCCACCGATCCCTCCGTTGCTGGTGGAGTTCGTGGTCGCCGCCCCGGTCGAACACGCCTTCGAGGTGTGGACCCGTCGAACGCGGCTGTGGTGGCCCCGCTCGCACACGGTGAGCGGCGATCCGGAGCGGATCGTCTTCGAGCCGCGCCCCGGGGGTCGGATCCTCGAGCTGGCCGCCTCGGGGGAGCAGCACCTGTGGGGCGAGCTGCTGGACTGGCAGCCGCCGACCCGACTGCGCTTCCGCTGGCACCTGTTCTTCGATCCCAGTGAGGCCACCGAGGTCGAGATCACTTTCCGGGCCGTCGACGGCGGCACTGCGGTCCGGCTCGAACAGCGCGGCTGGGAGCGGCTCGGCGCGGCCGGACGTCCACGGCGGGACCGCACCGGTCAGGCCTGGTCGACGATCGTCGAGCGTTTCACCGCCGAGTGCGCCGGCGGCTCCGCTCGGTCGGGATGATGCTCGGGCCACCGTCGCCGCTATGACCGGCCCTCGAGGACCGACGTCAGTCTTTCCAGGTCCTTCTGGTTGGCGCGACCTATCGCTGCAGCCGCAGGAACGCGAGGTCCTGCTCCGGCACCTGGTCGCCCCAGCAGGAAGATCATGGCGATCAGCTCGTCGGTGGACAACCGGTCCGATCCGTCCTGGACCTGGACCAGCGCGGTGAGCAGGTCGTCGCCGGGAGTGGCGCGGCGCCGGTCGATGAGCCCGCGCAGGTAGTCGATCAGACCGTCGAGCCGGCGGGATGCCGCCCCCAGGTCGCCGGTGCCGAGCCCGCGCAGCAGCGGTTCGATGGCGGTGGCGAACTGGACCGAAGTCAGGAGCCGGAGCGCGTCCGACCCGGGAAGCGCCGGCACCTCGGCCACCACCCAACGGATCCCGGGCAGGTGAGCACCCGAACGCAGTCGTGGTATCCGGAGACCAGGTAGGCCTCCCGATCCGGCAGGTGGGAGATCCGTCCCCGGTAGACGGGGGCGTGCCGGCGCAGCCAGGAGTGGTGCCGGTGCGGGTCCGCGGTGAACTCCGGGCCACCGACCACGATCGGGTGGCTGATCGGCGGCCCGGACGCCTCGTCCGCGATCACGGTCCGGTCCGATCGTCGCGGTCGGCACCGCGATGCCGCGCGTCCCGGTGCAGTCATCGCAGCGCGGCGCAGGCCGGTGCCTGCTCGAACGCCGGCTGCAACCGATCGTCGGCCATGATCGTGCCCACGGCCTGCGCCGAGTTGCTGAACGAGGCCATCACGTTGCTGGCCGCCACGACCGCCGGTCCGAACGCGGCCGGGTTGGTGGGGTCGACGGCGGCGAGGCCGTCCCGAGCCTCGGTGAGATCGGCCCGCAGGTCGTCGACCTGGGTCCGGACCCGGTCGGCGACCTGCTGCCCGTTGTCGATGGGCGGCGGTCCGGCCGTCGCCAGCGTGCGCAGCGCGAGGTCGGTACGGCCGACCGCCTCGTCGAGGTAGCGCAGGTAGGCCTGCTGGGTCGCCGGCAACGCGTTCTGGTCGACCGGTGGCGGCCCGCTGAGCGTCGCCACCACCGGCGCGACGGCGGTGCACACCGACCCGGTCCAGGCCACGGTCTCCGGGGCTGGGGCCGGTGCCGGTGCCGCGCTGGGGGGCGCCGGTGCCGGTGCGGGCGGTGGAGCCGGCTCGGCGCCGATCCCACAGCCGGCCAGCGTGAGGGCGGCCGCACCGAGCAGCAAGCCGGCTCGGGCCCCGAGACCGCTCGGCGGTCGGCCGGCACGCATGGTCCGGCCCTGGTGCGCGGTGCTCCTCGGTGGACGGCTCACGCTGGCCTCCCTGGCGTGGTTCGGGCCTTCTGTCGCTTCCGGTCTACCCGGGGTTTGCGGCCGGTACCGCGATCCGGGTCGTCCGTAAGGCGATCGTCAGTCGGGACCGCCGGATTGCCCGTTGTTGCTGCGTGGCCCGGATCTCCCGTTCGCCGACTACGCTCCGCAGCAGGTTCCGGCCCGTTCCGTACGCCCCGGGGGAGGTCCATCGTGGAGGGCTCGACGGGGCGGCTGACGCGGCGCTACGCGGATCTGGTGGTGCGGTTGCGGTGGCCGGTGCTGCTGCTGGTCGGGTTGGTCACATGGCTGGCGTTGGCGCTGTTGCCGGGGGTGGCGGGCGCGGGTGGGGGTCTGTCCGGGATTCTGAGTACCAGCGGTCCGGCGATCCGCGCGCAGATCGACGCGGTCTCCCGGTTCGGGCTGCCGGTGCTGACCCGGGTGGCGGTCGTGCAGCGGGATCCGGCCGGCCTGCAACCGGAGGCCGTCGTCCGCGCCGTCGGGCGGGCGGCGGACATCAGCCGGGCCACCCTCACCGGTGACCCGACCGGCGACCCGGATCTGCTGGCGGCGTTCCCGCTGCTCAACACGCCGTTCCTGGTGCCGAACGCGGCCGAGTCGAACACCACGATCGTCACCTACCTGTTCACGGACCCGACCGCGGACCTGTTCGCGCAGAACGGCGCGGGCTACCGCTTCCTGGGCCGGCTCGAACCCCGCGACTCCCCGGTCGGAGTGGCGGGGGCGATCCCCGCACAGATCGAGCAGGGCACGGTGATCGGGCGCGAGCTGCCGCTGGTCGAGGCGGTCACGCTGGCCGCCATCGCGCTGATCGTCGGGTGGAACTTCCGCTCCGTGGTGGCGCCGCTGATCACGCTGGTCACGGCCGCGGCCGGGTACCTGCTGGCCGACCGGGCCATCGGCGGGTTCGCCGGGGCCCTCGGCCTGGCCGCTCCCGCCGAGCTGGAGCCGATCGTGGTCGCCCTGATGCTGGGCATCACCACCGACTACAGCATCTTCTTCCTCACCGGCATGCAGCGGCGGCTGCGGATCGGCGAGCCGGATCGCGAGGCCGCCCGCGGCGCGGTGCGGGAGTACCTGCCGATCGTGTTGACCGCCGGGTTCACCGTGGCCTGCGGGGTGGCCGCGCTCGTGGTGGCCGAGTTCGGCCTGTTCCGGGAACTGGGCCCGGGGCTGGCCGTCACCGTGCTGGTGGGTCTGGCGGTCGCCGTGCTGGTGGTGCCCGCGATGCTCGCCGTGCTGGGCCGCTGGGTGTTCTGGCCGAGCCGGATGTCGGCCGCAGCCCTCGACCAGGACTCCGTCGCCGGACCGGCCGAGGACGGCGGCCCGGTGCCGCACTCCCGGGTGATCGCGTTCCTGTCGGACCGGCGTCGCGCCGTCATGGCCACCGCGGCCATCACGCTCGTGCTGGCGCTGGCCGCCACCCCGCTGCTGGCGGCGCGCAGCGCGGTGGCCCCGATCGCGTCGCTGCCGGCGGACAACCCGGCCAGGGTGGCCACCGAGGCGGCTACCGACGGGTTCGCCCCGGGCATCCTGTCACCGACCGAGGTGATCGTCTCCGCCGACGGGATCGCGGAGCGGCGGCCCGCGCTGTCGGCGCTGGATGCCGCGCTGCAACGCCGGCCCGGGGTGACCACGGTGCTGAGCCCGGACGACCAGCCGCTGATCGAGCCGCTCGGGTTGTTCCTGGCTCCGGACCGCGGCGCGGCCCGCTACCTGGTGGTGTTCGACAGCGATCCGCTGGGCGCGGCGGCGGTGGACAACCTGCGCCTGCTGCGCGCGGCGTTGCCCGGGTTGCTCGCCTCGGTCGGGTTGACCGGGGCGGAGGTGGCCTACGCCGGCGACACCGCGGTCGGGCTGGCCCTGATCGACCAGGCCGACGCCGACCTCGGCCAGGTGGCGGTGGCGGTGGCCCTGGTCAGCCTGCTGCTGCTGGTGTTGTTCCTGCGCGCGCTGGTCGCGCCGCTGTACCTGCTGGTCAGCAACGTGCTCGCGGTCGGGGCCGCGCTCGGGTTGACCACGCTGGTGTTCCAGGTGCTCGGCGGCGCCGACGGGTTGGTCTTCTACGTGCCGTTCGCCGCGGCCGTGTTGCTGGTCGCGTTGGGCAGCGACTACAACATCTTCTCCGTCGGCTACATCTGGGAGCAGGCCCGCCGCCGCCCGCTGCCCGAGGCGCTCGCGGTGGCCGTGCCGCGCTCGACCCGGGCGATCAGCGTGGCCGGGCTGGCGCTGGCGGCGAGCTTCGCGCTGGTCGCGCTGATCCCGCTGGCCTCGTTCCAGCAGCTCGCGTTCGCGCTCGCGGTCGGGGTGGTCATCGACGCGTTCCTGGTCCGGGCCGTGCTGGTGCCGGCGTTGATCTCGCTGGTCGGTCCGGTCAGCGGCTGGCCCGGCGGTCGGCTGGCGGGTGATCGGACCTCATCACGGTTCGGCCGTGGCACCTTGCCGGTCCCGCGGCGCTGACGTGCGGTAGGGGAGGGTCGATGCGGGACACAGCGGGGATCGAGCGGGCCGAGCACTGGCGGGAGACCTACACGCGCCGCGGTGATACCCAGGTCAGCTGGTTCGCGGCCGAGCCCACCTGCGCGCTGGAGCTGATCGACGGCGTGGGAGCGGACACGGCACTGCCCGCCGTCGACATCGGTGCCGGCGCATCGCGGCTGGTCGACGCGCTGCTGGCGCGCGGCTTCGCCGACGTCACGGTGCTCGACATCGCCGACGACGGGCTCGCCCACACCCGGGCGCGGCTCGGCGCCGCCGCGGAGCGGGTCCGGTGGGTGGTGGCCGACGTTCTCGACTGGGTGCCCGATCGCCGGTTCGGGCTCTGGCACGACCGGGCCACGTTCCACTTCCTGGTCGACCCGATCGACCGGCGGCGCTACCGCGACCTGCTCGATGCCACCCTGGCCCCTGGTGCCGTGGTGGTGATCGGGACGTTCGGTGCCGATGGACCGGAGTCCTGCTCGGGGCTGCGCACCGCCCGATACACGCCGGCCGGGTTGGCCGCCGAACTCGGTGACGGGTTCAGCGTCGTCGCGGCGCGGCGCGAGGAACACCGGACGCCGCAGGGTGTCGTGCAACCCTTCACCTGGCTCGCCCTGCGCCGATCCGGTGTCTCGGATGAGGTCTCACCGCACGGCGCGCCGCAGCCCTGCCCCGGTGACGTCGACCAGCACCGTCAGCAGCAGCAGTGACCCGATCGTGGTGATGGCGCCGCCGTAGTCGAACAGGGCCAGCTGGGTCTGCAGCAGCATCCCCAGCCCGCCGCCGCCCACCACGCCGACGATCACCGTCTCCCGGATGGTGACCTCCCACCGGTAGATGCCGTAGCCGGCGAACCGTGGGGCGGCCGCCGGCAGCATCGCGTAGGCGAACACCTGCGGCGCCGATGCGCCCAGCGCCCGCAGCCCGTTGGCGGGGCGGCGGTCGAGGTTCTCGATGGTCTCGGCCATCAGCCGCCCGAGCACGCCGGCCGTGTAGATCCCCAGGGCCACCGCTCCGGGCAGGATGCCGGGCACGAACACGAACAGCGCGACCAGTGCCCACACCGGCGGCGGGATCGCGCGCAGCACCACCAGCAGCAGCCGCACCGCCGCGGCCAGCGCCGAGCGCGCCCGCGACCCGGCGCGTCCCCGGGCCGCCGGCCGCGCGGCCGGGGCGGCCAGCAGCAACCCGCCGGTGCAGGCGAGCACGATGGCCAGCACCGACATGGCCAGGGTCTGCACGGACAGCCCGACCAGCCCGAGCACCCCACCCGCGCCCGCGCTGCCGGCACCGGACGGGCCGGCCCCGAGCGTCGGCGGCAGCGACGCGCCCAGCAGCTCGCCGGCCAGGCCCCACGACCGCGCGTCGACCAGCGGGGCCAGGTCCAGCCCGACCCACCAGGCGGCGACCGGCAGCCCCGCGACGGCGACGAGCACGGATCGCCCGACGAAGCGGTCGCGCCCGACCCCGCCGCCCTCGGCGCGATCCCGTCCGGCCCGGGCGGCCAGCCGGTCGCGCACGGCCGCGCCCCAGGCGTCGGCGAACAGGCTGAGCAGGATCAACGCGTAGAGCAGCGTCCAGATCTCGCTGTAGCGCAGGGCGCTGAAGCTGAGCTGCAGCTGGAACCCCAGCCCGCCCGCCCCGATCAGGCCGAGGACCGTGGCGCTGCGGATCGCGCAGTCCAGGCGGTAGAACGCGTAGGAGGTCAGCTCGCCCATGGCGGCGGGCAGCACCGCGTAGCCGAACGCCGCGGCCCGGCTCGCCCCGGCGGCGAGCAGCGCGTCGGCGGGGCGCCGGTCGACGTCGTCGATGATCTCGGAGAAGACCTTCGCGGTGATCGCCCCGAACGGGATCGCGATGGCCAGCACGGCCACGACCGGCTCGATGCCCAGCACGCTGAGCAGGAACAGCCCCCACACGACCTCGTGGATGCCGCGGGGCAGGATCAGCGCGCCGCGGACGGCGATCCAGGATGACCGGCCGCGGCGGGTCAGGCCGGCGCGGCGGGTGCCCAGCCGCCACCAGGTCTGCGACCCGAGCACCCCGCCCACGACGCCCAGTACGAGGCTCAGGGCCGTGCCCAGCGCGGCGAAACCCAGGGTGGTGGCCGCGGCCTGCGCGGTGAGCAGCAGGAAGTCGGGTCGCACCTCGGGGTGCAGCGCCGCCGCGCCGAACTCTGCGACCAGCCGCAGTCCGGAGGCTCGGGCCAGCGGCTCGCCCCGGGTGATGCTGCCGGCGACCGCGGCGCCCACCGAGCCGAGCACGACCAGCGCGGCCACCAGCGTCCACCGGCGGCGGGCGCGGGACGCTCCGGGGTGTGGCAGCGGGCCCGCCTCGCGCAGATCCGGTTGGATCAGCACCGGCGACCGGTCACCGGCGGCGCGGGTCCGGGCCGGGGCCCGGGCGCGGCCGCCGCGGCCTCCAGCTCGTACAGGGCGTCGGTCATCGCGGTGGTCAGCCGATCGGGCGTGGTGTCGAACCGCAGCCGCCCGCCGCGGACACCCAGGATCCGGTCGAAGCCGCGCCGGGCCAGCCCCACGTCGTGCAGGCTGGCCAGCAGGGTGGCGTCCGACTCGCGGGTCACCTCGTGCAGCAGGGCGACGATCTCCGCGCCGCGCGCCGGGTCGAGGCTGGCCACGGGTTCGTCGGCGAGGATCAGCGCGGGCCGCTGCACGAGCACCCGGGCGATCGCGACGCGCTGTTGCTCGCCGCCGGACAGGGTCGAGGTCCGCTGGGTGAGCCGGTCGGCCAGCCCGACCCGGTCCAGGGCGGCGCGGGCGGTGGGGATGTCGTGGGGTCGCAGCAGCGAGGTGAGCGAGCGCCACGCCGACCATTCGCCGAGCCGCCCGGCGTTGACGTTGTGCACCACCCGCAGCTCACCGACGAGGTCGAACTGCTGGTTGACCGTGCCGATCCGGCGTTGCACCGCGCGCAGCACCCGGGGCGCCGCGTCGGTCAGCTCGGCGCCGAGCACCCGGACGCTGCCCGCCGAGGCCGCGGCCGTGCCGTTGAGCAGCCGGATCAGCGTGCTCTTGCCCGCCCCGCTGGGCCCGATCACCGCCACCTGCTCGCCGGCGCCGACGGACAGGTCGACGCCGTCGACGGCGATCCGGTCCCCGAAGCGGACGGTGACGCCATGCAGGTGGACAGCCATGGTGTGCCGGCTACTGCTGCAGGAGGCCGAGCTTGCCGGCCACGGCCTCGATGTCGGTGTAGTTCTGCGGGCCGGTCGGGATGAACGCGCCCGCGGTGAACAGGGCCAGGATGTCGCGCTCCCGCTGGTCGCTGCCGTCGAGCTCGAGCAGGGCGGCCCGCAGGCGGTCGGTGAAGCCGGCACCGCGCTCGGCGTCCAGGTCGGGCTGGGCGACCCAGTTGTAGTCGTGGTAGGTCGGGGTGCGGAAGATCTCCACGACCGCCTTCGGGTCCACCGTGCCGTCCTTGACGCGCGCATCCCACACCGACGCGCTCAGCGCCCCGACCTGGTAGGTGCCGGCCGTGACGAGCTTGATCGTGGCGTCGTGGGAGCCCGAGAAGCCCGGGTCGCCGGAGAGGTCGGCGGGGGTGACCCCGGCCTGGTCGAGGAAGAACTGCGGCATCAGCCGGCCCGACGTGGAGACCTCGCTGCCGAAGGTCAGCGAGCGGTCCCGCAGCACCGACAGCCCGGCCACGTCGGAGATCGGGGCGATTCCCGTGCCCGCCCCGGTGATGAACACGCTGGCGAACTTCTCGTCGATGTCGCGCTGGGCCAGCAGCACCGCGTTCGGCACCAGCTTGCGGGCCTGCACGCTGCTGAGCCCCCCGAAGAAGACCGCGTCGAGGTCGCCGCGCCGGAACGCGGTGACCGACGCGGTGTAGTCGGTGACCGGCCGGTAGCTGACCTGCACCCCGAGCTTCTCGCCGAGGTAGTCGCCGACCTGCCCGTAGAGGCGCTGCAGCTTCTCGGGATCCTGGTCGGGGATCGCGCTGATCACCAGCTCGCGCCCGGCTCCGTCCGCCGGGGCCGCGTCGCCGCCGCTGCTGCCGCATCCGGCGGACAGGGCCAGCACCAGGGCGGCCAGAACTGCGGTGACGACGCGCATGCGACGGCTCCTCGAGTCGGTGGGGATTCGGGCGTGGGGCCGTCAGAAGGGCCAGCGGTCACCGAAGCGGGCGGCGAGCCGTCCGTCGAGACCCCAGGTCCGCCCGGACGGGAAGATCGCGAGCAGCAGCAGCGGCAGCAGGTCTACCGGGTAGGTCCACAGGTACTGGGTGGCCGCCGAGAACAGGTACATGACCCAGATCGGGCCGATCAGCCCCAGCGTGCCCAGCGCCGCGGCCCGGGTGAGCACCCCGAACAGCAGCGCGAGCCCGGCCGCGATCTCGACGATGGTCAGGAAGGCGCCGAAGAGTCCGAAGTTCGGCAGCACCACCGACTGGTAGAACGCGCCGAGCGGGGTGAGGAAGGTGTTGCCGGCGGCGTCGTTGAGGATGAACTGGGCCTGCGGCAGCCACAGCAGCCCGAACGTGGCGAAGCCGAGATCGTAGGAGCCGACGTCGAACAGCTTGGCCAGGCCGTTGCCCAGCCAGATCACGCCGAAGAAGATGCGCAGGATGGCCAGGGCGCGGGCGAGCGACCGGTGCGACGCCGGGATCGTCGCGGGCCGGTCGGTTGCCGCCGCATCGGGCATGGGTCGCCTGTCTGGTCGGTCGGGCGGGGTGTGGCGGCGGGGGCACCCGGACCGGGCACCAAATGATCATGCTCAACGGATGTTGAGCGTCGAGTCGGCGCCCGGGGGCCGGCCCTCGACCAGGCGCAGCAGCGCGCCGGCCGGCACCGACAGCGGTCGGGTGGTGCGGGTGATCAGCAGGTCGGTGTCGAGGCGCCCGCCGCGCACGGTGGGTCCGAACGGGCTCCAGAACGCCCCGTCCGCGGTGATCGTCAACTCCGCCGGCAGGTCGGACTCCGCCACCGACACGCCCAGCCCGCCGTCGACCGCCCGGCCGCGGGCGATGATCGGCCGGATGACGTGGTCGCTGTCGGGCACCCCGAGCCCGCGGTGCAGCGCGCACAGCCGGTCCAGCTCGGCGTCCTCGATGGACTCGACGGTGGTGGCGATGCGGACCGCGACCCCGCGCGCCACCAGCGCCGGGATCGCCTCGACGACCTTGGCGAAGTTGTCGGGGGCGCGCATCTCGTCGTTGGCGTCGGCGTCCGGGCGGTCCAGCGAGATCTGCAGCGACACCCGGGTGCCGGCGAGCACCTCGACGCGCTCCAGCAGCCGGCGTTGGAACAGGGTGGCGTTGGTGAGCGCGATGACCGGCAGGTACCGCGACATCTCGGCCAGCAGCTCGGGCATCCCGGGGACCAGGAAGATCTCCCCGCCGGTCACGCCGAGGTCGGTGAAGCCCAGCTCCGCGGCCTGCCGGGCGACGTCCAGCATGGCCTCGTCGCCGAGCTCGCGGCGCGCGACCTTCGGGCCCGATTCGGTCAGGCAGTAGACGCACTCGATGTTGCAGTGGTAGTTGGCGTACATCCACACCCGACCCGGCAGGGTGCCCGCGGCCACCGCCAGCCCGATCGGCCCGTCCCGTTCCGTGGTGGTCACGTCAGCCCCGCCGCGGTCAGTCGGTCCAGGGTGTCGGCGCCGGTCGGCAGGGCGAGCGCGGTGGCGAACCGGTTGAGCAACAGGGTCGCTCCGACGAGCGTGGTCAGCTCCACGACCTCGTGGTCGGCGAAGTGCGCGCGCACGGCCCGTCGGGCGTCGTCCGGCACCGGCGCGTGGCTCGCCACGAGATCGACCCATTCGATCAGGGCCAGCTCCCGGGCGTCGGCGAAGGCCTTCTCGACCGGCGTCTC
Organism: uncultured Actinomycetota bacterium; assembly: GCA_963730945.1. GTDB lineage: Bacteria > Actinomycetota > Actinomycetes > Mycobacteriales > Pseudonocardiaceae > Pseudonocardia. Next base: position 25,074 of record CAVSTV010000013.1, on the reverse strand, counting down.
GGCCCGCAGCGCGACGACCTCGGCACGGGTGAGGCCCGCGTCCAGCGCCACGACCGTGTGGGCCTGCACGCAGTAGCGGCACCCGGCCCGCGCCGAGGTGCGGACGATGACTATCTCCTTGGTCCGGTGGTCGATGGCCGACGGGCCCAGTGCGGCGCCGAGGAAAGGCACCGCCACCTCGAGCAGCTCCGGCACGTGGGCCAGCGCGGCGACGATCGGTCCGGGGTCGCCGCCCGCGTAGTAGGGGCGAGCGAGCAGCGGAGCTTGATCGGGCCCGAGGAGCACGTCCAGGCATTCGTCGGCAGGGGCACCCACGGTTCGGACGCTAGCGGTCAGCAGGGGAGCGGAGGGTGTTGAAGTTCTTACGATCTGCGCACGCTTCGGAGGTGTCAGCCCACTGCTTGCGTGCGGATCGCGACGTGTGGATCGCGGCCGCCCGCCACGTCAACCGCCGGCCGGTCGGTCCTGGACGGAGGCGGGCGGGTCGTGGTGATCGCTGGGCAGCCCGGCGATCGGTTCGACGTGGCAGAGCCCGAAGAGCACGACCGCTACCGCGACCGGGGCGAGCGGTTACAGTTTCGGTTCGGCGCCCAGCAGCGGCAGCCGGAACATCAGGGTGGCCAGCGCCGGCACCGCGATGCCGAACACGACACCGCGAGCGTCTTGCCCAGCGCACGCTTGCCGGTGACGCCGGTGACGCCGGTGACGCCGCGCTCCAGGTAGTACATCGGCCCGCCGGAGACGGTGCCGTCCGCGTGCTCGTTGCGGTACTTCACCCCGAGCGTGCACTTGGCGAACTTGGCCGACATCCCGAGAAAGCCCGCGACGATCATTCAGAAGGTGGCGCCGGGTCCGCCGAACGAGATCGCCATCGCGACCCCGGCGATGTTGCCCAGCCCCACCGTGCCGGACACGGCGGTGGCGAGCGCCTGGAAGTGCGACACCTCGCCCTCGTCGTAAGGATTGGAGTACTTGCCGCGCACCAGGTCGGTCGCGTGCCGGAAGCCGCGGATGTTGATGAGCCCGAGGTAGACGGTGAAGAAGGTGGCCGCGACGACCAGCCAGACCACGATCAGCGGCAGCGGGTACCGCCGATCGACACCGTGTAGAAGGCGATGCTGGTGATGATCTCCGAGATCGGCCCGACGGCGTTCGAGATCGACTCGTCGACCGAGCCGGCCCCCTCGGTGGTGCTGGCCAGGTACGTTCCGGCGCTCACGGGACCACCGTCACGGGGATCGGCGACTGCTGTACCAAGTGCCCGGCCAGGGTGCCGAAGATCCGGCGCGCAGGCCCGAGTCGCCGGTGCGACCGACGATGATCAGCGAAGCCTGCTCCGCCTCGGCGATCTCTATCAATGTGTGTCGCGGATCGCCGTGGTGCACCACGCCGGTCGCCTCCCCGTTCGGCCAGCAGCGGCAGGTGGTTCAGCACGACGACGCGGCCGGCGAACTCGTCGTAGGAACCGTGCAGGAATCGCTCGACGGTGGCGGTGCCGACGGCCGAGCCCAGCTGGCTACCGAGCTGCCTCTTGGCCCGCCCGAAGATCGGCATCAGGGTGCTGCCGATCAGGGCCGGTACGGGTCGATCCGGCGCCGGTGAACCGCCAGACGATGATCAGACTGCCGATGCCCTGGACGGTGCTGTCCAGGCCTTGTCCGAGCAGCGCGATGGAGGTGGTCGCGATCCCGGCGAGGACGCCTTCGGTGGTCATCCACGCCAGGCGGAGTCATGAGACGAGTCGGACCTTGCGGGCGAGCCGCGGGGTGTCCGCCGGGCTGGTCATGATGATCTCTCCGATGGTGACGCGGTCGACGGGACGCTGCCCGCAGCGAGGACAGCAGCGACCGCGGCCGAGCCGGCGAGCAGGGCGAACACGCCGGAATACCCGCCCATGGCCTGGGCGAGCGCGGCACCGGCCCACGGGGCGAGCGCGGTGGCCACCATGGCCGGGGCGGACATCAGCCCGTTCAGCCGGCCGTAGTGGGCGGCGCCCCATCGGTCGCTGATGGCCGTCGCCTGCATCAGCGTGAACACGCCGCGCGCGGCACCGGCGAGCATGGCGGCGGCGATCAGCAGAACGGGCGGTCCGGGCAGCACCGCGAGCAGGGCGGTCGCCGACGCGGCGAGGATCAGGATGACCACGCCACGCAGCCGGACGGTGGTCGCGGCGGTCAGCCGGGGGTAACCGAGCCGGCCCAGGACCTGACCGAGCCCGCCGAGCCCGAGGGCCCAGGCCGCGACCTGGGTGGACAGGCCGCGTTCCAGCAGCAGCGGGACCTGGTTGACCACCACCGCGAAGGCGGCGAACGTGCCGAGCACCATGGCCAGGGTGAGTAGCACGAACGGGCGGCTGCGGGCGATGGCGCCCGGGTGCTGCCCGGCGGCGACCGGTCGATCGGCGGGATCGGGTGGCGGCCACGGACCGCGCAGACCGAACCAGTGGGCGGGAACGGTGATCACGGCAAGCACCGCAGCCAGCACGAGGTAGCTGCGTTGCCAGTTCAGGTGGTTCAGCAGAGTGGCGGTCAACGGGGCGAACACGGTGCTGGCCAGCCCGGCGAGCAGGGTGAGCGCGGTCAACGCGGCGACGCGGCGCGGTCCCCACCAGCGGGTGAGCGCGGCGAAGGCGGGTGCATAGAGGGTGCCGGCCATCGCCACCCCGGCCAGCAGCCAGCCGGCGACGAACACCGGGAAGGACCCGGCCGTGCCGATGACCACGACGGCCGGCCCGGCCAGCACCGACCCGGCCGTCATCACCGCCCGCGGTCCGATCCGGTCCAGCCACCGCCCGGCCGGTATCCCGACCAGCGCGGCCACCATCAGTCCGGCGGAGAAGGCGGCGGTGACCGCGGCGATCGACCAGCCGGTGTCGGCGGCGATGCTCGGGGCGAGCACCGGGAAGGCGTAGTACAGCACCCCCCAACTGACGATCTGGGTGACACACAGGATCACCAGTACCCGGCGACGCCCCGCCTCCGACAGCTGGGATGGCCGGTCCGCGCTCACCCGGTCGAACCGCAACACCCGCCGCCTACCGGCGCCGTTGCCGGCCCGGCGGTCAGACCGTCGCCGCTGCACACGCCGGTCTCCGGCAGGACGAGCTCGACCCGCTGCGCGGCCTCCCGATCGCCGGCGATCGCGGCCACCACCGACCGGATCTGCTCGTACCCGGTCAGCGCGAGGAACGTCGGCGCCCGCCCGTAGCTCTTCATGCCGACCACGAACATCCCTGGCTCGGGTTGGGCGAGTTCGCGCGCCCCGTGCGGGCGGACGGTGCCGCACGAGTGCACGTTGGGATCGATCATCGGCGCCAGCGCGCGCGGGGCCTGCAGCACCGGGTCGAGGTCCAGCCGCACCTCCGACAGGAACGACAGATCGGGCCGGAACCCGGTCAGCGCCAGGACCTCGTCCACCGGCGCGAGCCGCCGCCCATCGACGCTCTCCAGCACCACGCTGCCGTCGATCTGCCGGGTCACCGCGGCGGTGCGGAACCCGGTGACGGTGTGGATGTGCCCAGCCGTGACGGCGCAGCGGGCCTGCTGGCCGAGTGCCCCACGGGCCGGGAGCTGGTCGGCCTCCCCGCCGCCGAACGCAGCACCGACCTCGCCGCGGCGCAGTAGCCAGTCGACGTGCGTGCGCGGCGCGGTGTCGGCCAGCTCGGCCAACCCGACCAGCGCCGTCAACGCGGAGTGCCCGCTACCGGCGACGGCGATCCGCTGGCCGGCGTACCGGGCCTGCACGGCCGGGTCGGTCAGGTCGGGCACCCGATAGGCGATCCGGTCCCCGGCCGCCCGCTCACCGGGTGCCGGCAGTCCGTCGCCGCCGAGCGGGTTCGGCCGCGCCCACGTACCGGACGCATCGAGAACCGCCCGGGCCGCGATCAGCTCCTCACCCGTGTCGGTGTGCACGTGCACGACCAACGGCTCGCGGTCCCGTCCCGCATCCACCACGAGATCGCGGCCGCGCCGCGCCACCCCGACCACCCGGGCGCCGAACCGGATCCGGTCGCCCAGCGCGTCGGCCAGGGGCTGCAGATACTGCTGCGCCCAGTCCGCCCCCGTCGGGTAGCGGTCCGCGTCCGGGGCCCGCCAGCCGGTCGGGGCCAGCAGCTTCTCTGCCGGCCCGTCGATCAGCTCGGCCCAGCGGGAGAACATCCGCACATGACCCCACTCGCGCACCGACGCACCCGCCGCCGGACCGGTCTCCAGCACCAGCGGAACCAGCCCACGATCGAGCAGGTGAGCGGCCGCGGCCAAACCGGACGGTCCGGCCCCGATGACAACGACCGGCAGTACATCCGCACCCATCACAACCTCCATCGACCGTCATCGATCCAATGACGGCGACTGTATCGACGCGGATCGATTGACGCAACCATCGATGCTGATCGATACTTCACGGCATGAGCGCCGGCCCGTCGCCGACTCCCGCGCTGCCGGCGGACGATGTCCCACCCCGATCGCCGGGTCAGCTGTCCGCGGCGGACGCCGCGACGTACGCGGAGTGGTTCGCCTGCCTGGCCGAGCCGACTCGGATCCGGCTGCTGCACGCGGTAGCCAGCGCCGGCCGGGCCGCAACGGTCGGTGAGCTGACCGAACGGTTGGGCATCAGCCAGTCCACGTGCTCGCACCACCTCCGCAAGCTCGCCGACGTCGGGTTCGTGACCCTGCGCAAGGAGGGCACCGCGACGCGGGTCTCGGTGAACCCGGAGTGTTGCACCGGCCTCCCGCACGCCGCGGACGCCGTCATGGGCATGCTCGGCTCCCGCCCGTGCTGCCCGGGCGACCTGCCCGTCGACGTCACGGTGCGCGCCATGCGACCGGCGGACTGGGCGGCCGTGCGGCAGATCTACGGCGAGGGGATTGCCACCGGCGACGCCTCCTTCGACACCGGGGTCCCGGACCGCCGGACATTGGATCATGCCTGGTCGCCGGATCATCGCTGGGTGGCCGAGATCGACGGCCAGGTCGTCGGCTGGGCTGCTGTCGCGCCGGTCTCCACGAACTCCGCCTACGCCGGGGTCGCCGAGACCGCGATCTACGTGGGGGACGGTTTCCGCGGTCGCGGTGTCGGAAGGGCGCTCATCCACCGCCAGGTCGTGGCCGCGGAGGACGCCGGTCTCTGGACCCTGCAGGCGTCGGTCTTCCCGGAGAACCGGGCCGCGGTCGCTCTGCACCTTTCCGCCGGGTTCCGCACGCTCGGCCTGCGCGAACGCATAGCCCGCCAGCGTGGCCGATGGCGCGACACCGTATTTCTCGAGCGGCGTCGTACGGACGTTCGTTGACCCGTGCGACCGGCTCGGAGCGCAGGCCGGGCGCCGCGGGCGAGGGGGTCCGATCGGTCGCGGACGGCCGCCGCCGAGGGCTTCGACGAGCGGGAGAGTCGCCGGCTCGTCGAACTGGGCCGTGAGGTCGGCGATGCGCTGGCTGGCCGGTGGGTGGGCGGGGTCGCGGTCCCGGTCACTCGGCGGTGACGATGACGGCGTAGGAGCCGACGCCGCGCAGCCGCACCCCGGCGACCTCGCCGCGGTCGAGCAGTAGCAGGGTCACCGCACCGGAGGCCCCGTCGAACTCGACGTCTTTGACCTTGCCCAGCTCGTCACCGGCGGTGGAGAGCACCCGTTTGCCTAGCAGCCGGTGGTCCTTGCCGGTCAGCGCGGCCACCTGCGGTCCGGCGTCGGCGATGGTGTCGGCACCGATGACGGTGACCGCGTCGGTCCCGAACGACTCGACCTGCTGCCAGGCCAGCACGTCGCCGGAGGCGGCCTTCTTGACCTCCAGCGCGAGCACCGTGCGCGATCTCGGGTCGACGACGAACCCGTCGACCTTGCCGACCGTCTCGGCGGTGCCGGTGCTGACGATCTTGCGGCCCTTGGCCTCGGAGAAGCGCATCAGACCCGTCCGCCCAGCTGGGCCCGGAACCGCTCGACGGCCGCGCCGAACCCGGCCAGGTCATCGCCGACGAAGTCCTTGGCGCTGGCCGGCACGACCAGGTGCTCACCGGAGACCGACATGGTGTCGGGCAATGGGATGAGCAACCTGGTGCCCTTGTTGCCCAGCGCCTCGGACGGGTCGATCTCGTAGCCCACGACCTGGCATTGGCCGTCGTGGGCGCCGCTGACCTCGAGGATGACGTCGACCACGGTGCCCAGGTCGGTCCCGGTGTCGGTGAGCACCTGGGAGCCCAGGACGTTGCCGCCGGAGCCGCCGGAGGCGGCGGAGGTGTCCAGCACGGTCTGGTTCGGTTCGAGGACGTCCGGGTCGGCGATCATCACCGCGTCGGTGCCCAGCGCCAGCACCGATCGCCAGGCCAGGCTCTGCTTGAGTGGGCCGGAGAACAGTCCGCGACCGGCCAGCGTGAAGCCACCGACGACGCCGCCGCCGGCGGCGTAGACCACGTCCTTGATCTGGGCAACGTCCTCGCCGTCGAGGGTCACGACCGGCCGTTTGGCGATCTCACCGGTGCGCATCAACCGGCTCACGAGTCACCGGCCGCGGTCTTCGGACCGGTCGTTCCCGACCGATCGACAATGACCCCTCCGCGGCGGCGGCGGGCTTGCACGGCCAGCGCTGCCAGCACGAGCAGGGCGATCACCACCAGCACGACGATCAACCATCCCCACCACTCCATGACCCACCCTAGGGATAAGCGCGGCATCCGGTATGGCGGCCACCGCCGGCGAGCACCGCGATCGGACGAACTCGTGAATTCTATCGGTCAAACGCATGATGAGGTGGACAAATCCAACCGGATAGGTCGTCCGGCTCAGCGTGTCGGGTGCTCGTCAGTGAGGCGGATATCGGACCTCGGACGTCGATGGCGTGACATCCGAATCCCGCCGGTCGCCGGGGGCGGCACCGATGGTGCGGGCCAGAATGTCGCGGACCAGCGGCCCGCCCAGCGCGGCCGCGCCCACCAGCACGGACCAGCCCAGTCGGGTGCGCAGCCTCCCGCTCATCCGGTTGGCCACCAGCAGTCCCAGCGCGAATCCTCCGGCGGCTTTGAGCGAGCCGAACCCGGCCAACTGCCGGAACGTCAGATCCGGTGCCGGCCACGCCGCCGGGCTTGCACCGGGCTCGTGGCTGCGCAGCCACTCCAGCGCCTTCTCCTGCTCACCCGGTGCGAAGGCGGCACCGGTGAGGGTCGGGACGAGCGCGCATTCGATCTCGAACATCGCCGTGATCCACGCCCGGTCGGAGACGACCGCCGCCCTCCTGATGGACGCCAGCAGGCGGGGGTTCCCGAGCCACCGCCGCACGTCCTCCACGACGGCTTCGGAGCTCATGTCCTTCATCCCGAACGTGCTGAGATCGGCATAGACACGCACGTGTCGGCCGCCGCGTGCGGCCCGCTCCAACCGCGTGAAGACACGGTCGATGTCCGCCTTGTCCACCGATCCGTCCATGCGGAAGCCCACGATGTCGTCGCTCGGCACATCCAGGATCTCGATCATTCTCGCGGCCTCCCGGCGACTGTATGCCACGTCACCCACCCACGTCGACATGGCCGGAGCCCCGCCGAATCCGCCAGGTGGCACGTCTCGACCCGGTCGCCGGAGGGCCCTGCCGGAGCCGTCTCAGGTGGACGCCGGCGTAGGTGTGGGAACGGGGTCGGAGCCATCATGGGGTGGTGACGTGTGATCGGATGCTCGGCCGCCGCGCGCTCGCGGTGCTCGGGTGCGTCCTGGCGATGTGGGTGAGCGCCCGGCCCCGGCCGGGGCGTCACCCGTCCCGGACGTTGCCGAGATCGACCGGTTCCTGGCCGGGGGTCTGGACGCGACGGGGCTGCCCGGCATGGCGGTGGCCGTCACGCACGGCGCCGACGTCGTGCACGTCGCCGGCTACGGCACCGACGGGCGGGGCGATCCGGTCACGCCGCGCACGCCGTTCCGGATCGCGTCGCTGAGCAAGTCGTTCACCGCCGTCGCCGTTCACCAGCTCGCGGAGGCGGGGCGGATCGACCTCGACGCGCCGGTGGACACCCAGCTCCCGGGCTTCGCGACGGCCGATCCGGCGGTGTCGACCCGGATCACCGTCACCACGCTCCTGGACCAGACCAGCGGGCTGGCCGACGCCGGCTACCCCGGCATCACCGGCGATCGGCCGGCGGACCTCGCGGAACGGATCGCGAGCCTGCACGGCGCGCGCCCGGTGAGCGAGCCCGGTCGCGAATTCCACTACTTCGACCCGAACTACCAGGTGTTGGCCCGGCTGGTGGAGGTCGTGTCCGGGCGGCCGTTCGGGACCTATCTGGCCCAGCGGGTGCTCAGCCCGCTCGGGATGACCAGCACGGTCGCGGCGCCGACCGCGCGGGCCGCCACCGCCGCGGTTCCCGCGCTCGCGCCGGGACACATCCTGGTGTTCGGCGTGCCCGTCGCCCGGGCCGAGCTGGACGGGCTGCTCGCCGGGTCGGGTGGGGTCGTGTCGACCGCGGAGGACATGGCCCGCTGGCTGGTCCTGCAGGCCGGCTCCGGCGCCCCGCTGCTCACCTCGGCGTCGATGTCCCGGATGCACACGCCGCCACCGGGCGTCGCGGGTGGCTACGCCCAGGGCTGGCAGGTCTCCGCACCGGAGGAGGGGCCGCGCCGCATCCAGCACACCGGGGTGCTCTCGACGTTCTCCGCCGTGCAGGTGCTGCTGCCCGAGAGCGGATACGGCTTCGCGCTGCTGTTCGACGGCAACTCCGCGGTGGCCGACACGGCGGGCCTGTCCGCGGGACTGGCCTCGCGGTTCGCCGGTGGGCCACCGACCGGCGTCCGCAGCACCGGCGTGGTGGCCCTGGTGCTGGCGGTGCTGACCGCCACCGTGCTGGTCTGGCGGGTGCGGCTGCTGCTGCGGGTTCCGCGGTGGGCCCGCCACCGGGCCGGCCGCCCGTGGTGGGTCGCCGTGCCCGGCCTGGCCTGGCCGCTGCTTCCGGTGACGCTGCTGCTCGGCATGCGCGCGCTCGTCGAGGTGCTCGTGGGCCGGTCGTTCACCCGCTGGCAGCTGTGCCTGGCCATGCCGGACGTCATGGTCCTGGTCGCGGTCGGCGCCGTGACCGGGTCGGCGCTGGTCACCGCCCGCCCCATCGGCCTCGGCCGGGGAGCCGGAACCTCCGGGTCTCCTCGGTGAACGCCGGTCTGGGCGGTTGGCGCTCCGGTCCAACGTAGCTGGATGGAGGCGCCACCGGTCCACGCTCTCGCGGTCACCGAGGGTGCCGCGACCTGGTTGCCCGGCGCGCTCCTGGTAGATCCTGGATCCGCACACCGCCGTGCCCGGCCAGAGGAGTCCCGTGGTCCATCGCCCGCACACCGTAGCCTTCGACGTCGTCGAGACGCTGATCTCGCTGGAACCGTTGCGTCGACGGTTCGTCGAGATCGGACTGCACGCCGCGACGCTGGAACGCTGGTTCGACCGGATGCTTCGGGATGGGATGGCGCTGACGTTGGCCGGTGACTACCAGCCCTTCCCCGCGGTGGCGGAGTCCGCGCTGCGGGTGATCGGCGGTGGGCGCCTCGGCGACGATGCCGTCACGCACATGCTGGACGGTTTCGCCACGCTGCCGGCCCAGCCGGACGCCGAGCCCGCCATGCAGCTGCTCGCCGACGCGGGGATCTCGGCCGTGTGCCTGAGCAACGGGGCCCGCGAGAGCACGGAGGCGTTCCTGGACCGCAGTGGCCTGGACCGTTTCGTCGACCAGGTGATCAGCGTGGCCGAGGTCGGGATGTGGAAGCCGCCGCGCGCGGTCTACCGGCACGCCCTGTCCCGGATCGGCCGCCCCGCCGACGACGTCGCGCTGGTGGCGGTGCACGCCTTCGACTGCCACGGGGCCCACGCCGCCGGGCTCACCACGGGCTGGGCCGGACGCCTGGAGAGGCACTACGCGGAGATCTTCACCCGCGCCGACGTGATCGGTGACGACCTGGTCGACGTGGCCACCCAGCTGGTCGCGCTGCCCGAACGTCGAACGCCCGATCGCTGACTGCACGGGAACAGCAGGGGAAGATCCCGGAGCCGGACCGGGTTTCCCGGCCCGACCAGGAACGACGGCACAGGGGAAGGGAGCGCGGAGTGCTCGAGCGACTGCTGCACCGGATCCGACGGTACGAGCGGCGGAGCCGGCCCGCCGACCCCGAGTTCGCGGCCGCGCTCGCCCGCCGGTGGGCGGGTCTGCCCGACGTGGTCAAGACGCCCGGGCAGGTGCTGGGCCGGTTCGGTCCGGGCTGCGAGGGCACCCACGGCGTGTTCCCGGCCTGCAACCTGGCCTGCACCCCGTGCTATCACTCCCGCGACGCCAACCGCGTGCGCGTGGACGGGGAGCACACCCGCGTGCAGGTCGAGGCGCAGATGGCGGTGCTGGAGCGGCTGCGCGGCCCGCGGGCGCACGCGCAGCTGATCGGCGGCGAGGTGACGCTGCTGCCGCCCGACGACCACGCTGAGACGTTGCTGATCATGCGCCGGCACGGGCGCGAGCCGATGAGCATGACCCACGGCGACGTCGACTACTCCTACCTGGAGCAGCTCGTCCTGGGCCCGGACGGGCGTCGCCGGCTCGACCGGGTGTCGTTCGCCGCGCATGTCGACACGATGATGTTCGGCCGCCGGGGCATCCCCCGCCCGCCCGACGAGGCCGCGCTGCACCCGTACCGGCGCCGGTTCGTGGCGATGTTCGCGCGGCTGCGCCGCGAGCACGGGGTGCGCTCGTTCCTGGCGCACAACATGACGGTCACCCCCGCGAACGTGGCGGAGGTGGCCGAGGTGGTGCGCGAGGTGGGGAGCATGGGATTCGGCATGCTGTCCTTCCAGCCCGCGGCCTACCTCGGTGACGAGCGCCGCTGGCACGAGGACTACCGGGGCGCGGACGTGCGCCCGGACGCGGTCTGGGCACAGATCGAGCGCGGCGCGGGTACCCGGCTGGACTACCGGGTGTTCGAGAACGGCGACGTGCGCTGCAACCGCACGGCCTATGGCTTCTACGTCGGCTCGCGATGGCATCCCGTGCTCGACGGCGACGATCCGCGGGACCTGGCCGCCCGGGCGGCGTTCTTCCGCTACTTCGCCGGCATCGGGTTCGCCAGCACGCCGCGGCCGTTGCTGGCGGTGAAGCTGGCGCGGCTCGCCGTCGCGCATCCGCGGGTGCTGGGGATCGTGCTCGGCTGGGCCGCGCGGGTGGTGCGGCGGGTCGGGGTGGGGCCGCTGTTGCGCCACCGGGTCCGGCCGGTCACGTTCGTGATGCACCAGTTCATGGACGCGGCCGACGTCGCGCCGGCCTGGGAGCTCACCCGACGGGGCGTGACCAGCGACGATCCGCGGCTGCGGGAGACCCAGGAACGGCTCGCGGCCTGCCACTACGCGATGGCCCACCCCGAGACGGGGACCCTGGTGCCGGCCTGCGTGCAACACGGTGTCCTGGACCCGAAGGAGAACGAGGCGTTGACCGTGCTGCTGCCGATGCCGACCGTGCGACGCACCGCCGGCGGGTCCCGATGAGCGCCACGCTCGGCGCGGCGGCACCCGTCGTCCCGGATGCCCCCGAGGGTGGCGCCTGGGACCTGCTCGTCGTCGGCGGCGGCACCGCCGGCCTGGTCGGGGCGCGGACGGCCGCGTCGTTCGGGGCGTCGGTGCTGATGGTGGAGCGGGACCGGCCCGGTGGTGACTGCCTGTGGACCGGGTGCGTGCCGAGCAAGGCGCTGCTCGCGGCGGCCGCGGCGGCGGCGAACGCCCGCGCAGCCGCCCGGCTCGGGGTGCACGTCGACCCCGTCCGGGTGGCGTTCGACGAGGTCATGGCCCACGTGCGGGGCGCGGTCGCGGCCATCGAGCCGGTGGACTCCGCCGACGCGATGCGCGCCGCCGGGGTGGCGTACGCGGCCGGGTCCGCGAGGTTCACCGGGCCGGGATCGGCCGAGATCGACGGCACACCGGTGGCATTCCGGCAGGCGCTGGTCGCCACCGGATCGGACCCGGCCGTCCCGCCGATCCCCGGTCTCGCCGATGCCGACCCGTTGACCAGCGACTCGGTGTGGGACCTCACCGACCGGCCCGACCGGCTGGTCGTGCTGGGCGGCGGGAGCATCGGGTGCGAGCTCGGGCAGGCGTTCGCCCGCCTCGGCAGCACGGTCACGATCGTCGAGGCGCTGGACCGACTGCTGGCGGGCGAGGATCTCGACGCCGCTCGCCTGGTGACCGAATCGCTGACCCGCGACGGCGCGACGGTGCTCACCGGGACGCCGGTCACCGCCGTCGAGGGGCCCGACGTGGTGCTCGCCGACGGGCGCCGGGTCACCGCGGACCGGGTGCTCGTCGCGGTCGGTCGGCGCCCCGACACCCGCGGCCTCGGGCTCGACGCGGCCGGCGTCGAGACCGGGGACCGCGGGTTCGTCACCGTCGACGCCCGCCTGCGCACCACGAACCCGCGGATCTGGGCCGCCGGCGACGTCACCGGCCATCCCCAGTTCACCCACGTCGCCGGGGTGCACGGCGCCATCGCGGCGTCCAACGCGGTGCTGGGCATCCGGCGTGCCGCCGAGGTGACCGCGCTACCGCGGGTGACCTACACCTCGCCCGAGGTGGCGGCGGTCGGGCGGCCCGCGGGCTCGGAGGGGACGACCGCGCGCACGCTGGCCCACGACGAGGTGGACCGGGCGATCGCCGAGGGCCGGACCGTCGGCTTCACCCGGCTCGTCCTGGACACCCGCGGCCGGGTCGTGGGGGCCACGGTGGTCGGCCCGCGGGCGGGGGAGACGCTGGCGGAGCTGACCCTCGCGGTCCGGCGGCGCCTGCGGGCCCGGGACCTGGCCGGCGTCATGCACCCCTACCCGACCTGGGGCGACGGGCCGTGGAAGGCCGCGCTCGCGGAGGTGCGCGAGCAGCTGGCGGCACCGGCCGCGCGCCGCGCCACCCGGGCGCTGGCCGCAGTCCGCCGCGGTTGGCTGGATCGTCGGTGGTGAATGCGGCGGGCGTCGAGCACCTCTCGGGTCGCCATCGGCCGCCGCGAGTGGTCCACTTGCCGGGCACCCACGCCGGCTCCGCGATGCGCACGCGGCCCCCCGACGGCCGGGTGCCCACGGTCAGACGATCTCCGGAATGGCGACGGCCCGGCCTCGCGGGATCGCCCGTTCGGCGTCGTACATCGGCAGTTCGCACAGCTGCGCCGTACGGTCGACGCCGTCGATGCATGCGACGTCGCACCGCAGGCCGGGCCCCAGGTCGACCTCGTCCAGTCGGACGATCGCCACGCCGCAGCGCTGGAACGGCGACCACCCGCTCGAGCAGACCCGACCGACGACGGCACCGTCGCGCCGGAGCACCCGCCCGAGTCGGGCGACACCGTCGTCGACCCGCATCCCCCAGGTGCGACATCGGGTGTCCGCGGCGGCGAGTGCCGGTCCGCCGATGAAGCCCGGCTTGTCGAGATCGACGAAGGCGCCGAGCCCGGCCTCGAACGGTGTGGTCGTCTCGTCGAAGTCGGAGCCCGCGTTCAGCAGGCCGGCCTCGATGCGGCGGGCGCGGAACACCTCGCACGAGGTGATGATCATGCCGAAGGACGTGCCGACCTCGAGGATGTGGTCACCGACCGCGGCGTGGTCGAGGCCGGGGCCGAGGTAGAACTCCCAGCCGAGCTCGTTGGAGAATCCCGATCGACTGATCACCAACGGCTGCCCGGCGATCGAGACCTCGGCGATGTCGAAGTACCGGAATCGTTGCGGCATCGGGCCGTCGATCACCGCGGCCAGCACGTCGAGCGAGCGCGGACCCTGTACCTGGCTCACCCACACCTGCGGGTCGAAAACGGCGACGTCGAGCCCGGCGGCGTGGGCCCGGTACCAACTCTTCAGCTCGCCGTCGGCCTGGACCATCCAGAACCGGTCGGGCCCGAGCCGCAGCAGCACCCCGTCGTTGATCATGCCGCCGTCGTCGTAGCACGCGAACTGGTAGCTGCAGCGCCCGACGGTCACCTTCGACACGTCCCGGGTGAACACCCGGTTCGCGAGTGCCGCGGCGTCCGGACCGACGATCTCGACCGGCAGCTCCCCGGTGTGTCGAAGGACGACCTCACGCCGCACCTTCCAGTACATCGTGTCGGCGTCGATGGTCGCGAACGTCGCCGGGGTGAGTCGGTTGTTGTACAGCGTGTACTCGGGTTCGTGGGGCAGCTCCTGGTAGACGAGCGGGTGCGGCGCCATCGTGCGCAACAGCTCGTTGGGACGAGCGCCGTCGTCGGGGGTCGCCTTGACGGCGAACCGGTAGCCGCGTGGACCTCCGAGCACGGTCATCGGACACAGCATCGAACAACGATGGCGATGAGTGCAACGGATGGCCCACGGGTGTCCCCTTGGAGGAACGTGGGCGAGGTCGCGTCGTGGCTAACCGGCATTGACCGGCCAGCACCTCCACCGCATCGTAGTGTGGGCCCGGACACATCGATGGAGGTCGCCATGAGCTCACCCACGATGGACCCGACGTTCTACCGCTCGGCCGCCGATGCGGCCGCCGCCCCGCCGGAGGAGCTGGCCTACGTGGTCGCGTTCGACCGGGCCGGGCAGCGCCACGACGCGATGACCGTCGTCGACGTGAACCCGTCCTCGCCGCAGTTCGGGCAGGTGGTCGGGTGGACCGACGTCCCCGGTGTCGGTCACGAGCTGCACCATTTCGGCTGGAACGCCTGCTCCAGCGCGCTGCAGCACGAGGGCCACGACATGGACGGGCTGGCCCGGCGCTTCCTGCTGGTGCCCGGTCTGCGCTCGTCGAACATCCACGTGCTCGACACCCAGCCCGACCCCCGCTCGCCGCGGGTGGTCAAGACCATCACGGCCAAGGAGCTGTCGACCAAGGCCGGCTACTCCCGCCCGCACACCCTGCACTGCGGCCCGGACGGGGTGTTCCTGACCTGCCTCGGCGGCGCCGAGGGCGATGACGACGGCCCCGGTGGTATCGCGCTGCTCGACCACACCTCGTTCGACGTGCTGCGCGCCTGGGAGACCGACCGCGGACCGCAGCACCTGCACTACGACGCGTGGTGGCACCTCAACCAGAACGTGCTGATCTCCAGCGAGTGGGGCAGCCCGTCGATGATCGAGAACGGGATCGTCCCGGAGCTGCTGCTCGGCCAGAAATACGGCCACGCCATCCACTTCTGGGATCTCGCCGAGGGCCGACACGTGCAGCGCGTCGACCTCGGCGCCCAGCACCAGATGGCGCTGGAGGTCCGGCCCTCGCACGACCCGCAGGCCACCTGGGGGTTCGTCGGTGTGGTGATCTCCACCGAGGACCTGTCCGGCTCGATCTGGCGCTGGTTCCGCGATGGGGACGAGTGGAAGGCGGAGAAGGTGATCACCATCCCCGCGGAGCCGGCCGACCCGGACCTGCTGCCGCCCGCCCTCAAGCCGTTCGGGGCGGTGCCGCCGATCATCACCGACATCGATCTGTCGGTCGACGACAGGTTCCTCTACGTCGCGTGCTGGGGGACCGGGGAGATGAAGCAGTTCGACGTCACCGACCCCGCGCACCCGCGACAGGTGGGATCGGTGCGGCTGGGTGGCATCGTGGACCGCGCCGCGCACCCGGCCCGGCCCGACGAGCCGCTCGCCGGCGGACCCCAGATGGTCGAGGTCAGTCGCGATGGTCGGCGGGTCTACTTCACCAACTCGCTCTACGGCGCCTGGGACGACCAGTTCTACCCCGACGGCATCGGGGCCTGGATGGCCAAACTCGATGCCGATCCCGGCGGCGGGCTGAGCATCGACGAACGCTTCTTCCCGCACGGCGAGGAGTTCCGGGGCCTGCGGGTGCACCAGATCAGGCTGCAGGGCGGGGACGCGTCCTCGGACTCCTACTGCTACCGCTGACCCGCGCCGGGGCGACGGGTCGTTGCCTGACGAACTGCTGACGATGTGGCCCTCCCTGGGTCGGCGTCGGGCCGGCAGGGTATTGCGGTCCTATGCCCGACCACCGCCTTCTGTTCCGCTTTCTCGCCGACCTGATGCGCGTCGGGGCCGCGGTCGGGGCAATTGTCGCGCTCGTCGGCATCCCGTCGTTCGGGATGGAAGCCCGGTTCCTGCTGGTGCTGCTCGTCCTGATGGTGCCGCGGGCGACGGGCGGCGTCCCCGCCCCGCTCGACTTCGCCTTCGGCGCGACGCTGCTGGTGGCGGCCTGGACGTCGACGGCGGGCTGGTTCGGGACGATCCCGATCAGCTTGCTCGTGCACGCGGTGTCGACCGGCGTCCTGGCGGTCGTCCTGTACCTGATCCTCGTCCAGGTTCAGGTGCTCCCGGAGCCGGGTGAGCCGTTGCGTCGGGTGCGGGTGGTGGGGTGGACGGTGCTGCTCGGTCTGGTCGGCGGCGGTGTGTGGGAGGCCTTCCGGTGGTTCGAGTCGGTGACACTGCCGGTCCTCGGCACCCAGGTCGGGGCAAGCATGGCTGTGCATCTGCTGGTCGACGCGGGGGGCGCGCTGATCGCCGGGCTCGTCCTGGGTGCGCTGCGCGGGCCGGGCCACGCCCTCGTG
Source organism: uncultured Actinomycetota bacterium (assembly GCA_963730945.1). Taxonomy (GTDB): domain Bacteria; phylum Actinomycetota; class Actinomycetes; order Mycobacteriales; family Pseudonocardiaceae; genus Pseudonocardia. The sequence continues at coordinate 8,592 of CAVSTV010000013.1, read as the reverse complement.
GCCCGTCGGGACCGGCGCCGCGTCGGAGCCGGCGATCGACTGCCAGCGGGTGCGACGTGAGGCGGGCGTCCACGTAGCGATGATCGTGATCGTGGGGTCGGGAAGCATCGGCTGGAGAAGGTGAAGCCTCCGGTCAGGTCGGTGCGGGCCACCGGTGGGCCGATGTGCCGCCGGGGATTCCCACGGTCAGAAGGCGATGAGGCTTTCGATACCCACGAACAGGCCGACGAGAATCAGCAGCATGGCGAAGGCCCTGGTCAGGACGGTGCCGGAGAGTGCGTCGGCGAGCTTCTTGCCGATCAGTGTGCCGGCGACCGCGGCGATGGTGAACGGGATGATGACCGTCCAGTCCAGGTGCAGCTGGTCCAGGCGCGATGCCACCGACGAGATGGCGTTGAGCACGATGATCAGAAGCGAGGTTCCTACCGCCAGGGCCATGGGCATGCGCAGGGCGATGACCAGTGCCGGCACGATCAGGAAGCCGCCGCCGACGCCGAGGAAGCCGGTGAGAAATCCGACCGCGGTGCTGCAGACGGTGACCTTCCCGATCATCACGGCCAAAGATCCTCGGTCACGTCTGGTGCTGACGGAGGCGGCTGCGCGATCGTCGCCGCGCGGGACATCGCCAGGCGATTCTCCAGGTTCGTCGGGGGTTGGGGTCCGGCGGTCGTCGAGCAGCATGGCTCCGGCGGCGAGGATGGTGAGCACGGCGAATGTCAGCAGCAGGACCGGCTGGCTGACGTGGCGGTTGAGCAGCGTGCCGAGGTAGGCAGCGGGGATTCCGATGAGGCCGAACGTGATGGCGGTGCGCCAGTCGATGCCGCCGCGGATGCGGGCAATGGTTCCGACCAGGGCCGCGATGCCGACGATGATCAGGCTGCCGGTGGTGGCGTCCTGCGCGTTCTGGCCGAGCGCGTAGACCAGCAGCGGGACGGTCAGGACTCCGCCGCCACCGCCGAGCCCGCCGATGACGAGTCCGACGAGCAGTCCGAGAGCGGCCGCGAGCACTCAGGCCACCGTGCCGACGGTCCCGTCGTCGCGGCGGACGGGTCGGCTGTCCGCGGCCCAGGCCTTCATCCCGCCGGCCAGGTTGCGCACGTCGATGCCCGCGTCGGCCAGCCGGGCGGCGGCTTTGCCGGAGCGGTTGCCGGAGCGGCACACGGCGACCACGACCCGCTCTCGGGGCAGGTCTTCGGGTACCAGGGAGCCGAGCGGCACGTGCACCGCGTCCGGGATGTGTCCGGCCTCCCACTCATCGGGCTCGCGCACGTCCAGCAGCAGGGCCCCGTCGGCGGCGAGGTGGTCGGCTTCGGCGGGGTTGACCTGGGTGACCTGCTCCGGGGTGGTCATCGGTGGGTGGCCTCTCGGGTCGGGGTCGGTGTCGAACCGGTAGTCGGGGCCGGTGGGGAACTCGGCGGTGACGCTGAAGCGATCACCGCGGACCAGGGTGTGGCGCCATTCGACAGGGTGCCGGTGGGCGCAGCCGAGGCGGCTGAGCATCCACGATCTTTTCCCATCTTTCGGGATGACGCCTTGTAATGTACGGTCATTTTTGGTGCTTCGGCAAGGAGGTCGTCGGTGAGTCTGTCCGTGACGGTGATCGAGACCAGCGAGCTGGGTGACCGCAGCTACATCGCCCATGATGATGTGGTGGCGGTGGTGGTCGACCCACAGCGAGATCTCGACCGGGTCGAGCGGGTGTTGTCCGAGCTCGGGGTGCGCTGCGAGCTGGTGCTGGAGACCCACATCCACAACGACTACGTGACCGGCGGCTACGAGCTCGCCCGCCGCACCGGAGCCGGCTACCTCGTGGCCGCGGCGGACGAGGTCGCGTTTCCCCGCGACGCGGTGGCCGACGGGGACCAGCGCACCGCGGGCACCATGCGGATCTCGGCGCTGGCCACCCCCGGACACACCGACACCCACCTGGCCTATGTCGTCGAGGACACCACCGATCGCGGCGCGGCGCCGGTGGTGTTCACCGGCGGGTCGCTGCTGTTCGGCAGCGTCGGGCGCACCGACCTGGTCGATCCCGACCGAACCGAGGAGCTGACCCGCGCCCAGTACCACTCCGCGCGCCACCTGGCCGACCTGCTTCCGGACCAGGCCGCCATCTATCCCACCCACGGCTTCGGCAGCTTCTGTTCCTCAGGCTCCTCGACCGGTGGGGACGCCAGCACCATCGGTCAGGAACGCGCCCGCAACGACGTCCTGCTCGCCTCCGACGAGGACACCTTCGTCGCTCAGCTCATCGCCGGCCTGACCGCCTACCCCCGCTACTACGCACACATGGGCGCCCGCAACCGGCAAGGTCCGGCCGCTCCCGACCTGTCCCCGCCCGAGCCCGTCGACCCGGACGAGCTGCGCAGCCGGGTCAAGGCCGGGGAATGGGTCGTCGACCTGCGCGATCGCACCGCCTACGCCGCCCAGCACATCGGCGGCACCATCGGGATCGCGCTCGGTCAGCAGTTCGCCACCTACCTCGGCTGGCTCATTCCCTGGGACACCCCGCTGACCCTGATCGGTGAGGACCCGCAGCAGATCACCGACGCCCAACGTCAGCTGGTGCGCATCGGCATCGACCGACCTGCCGGAGCCGCGCTCGGGCAACCCGACGAGCTGGCCACGCCCGACGAGCTACGGGAGTACCCGCGGGTCACCTTCGACGGGCTGGCCGAGGCCCAGGCCCGGGGCGACGGCCCCGTCGTGCTCGATGTCCGACGCGACGATGAACGCGCCCACGGTTTCATTGCCGGCTCGACCCACGTCCCCCTGCACTCCTTGCTGCAGCGCCTGGGCGAGGTCCCCGACGGGCAGCTGTGGGTGCACTGTGCGGCCGGGTTCCGAGCCAGCATCGCCGCGAGCCTGCTCGACCGGGCCGGTCATCACGTCATCCTCATCGACGACGACTACGGCAGAGCCGTGGAATCCGGGCTCGCCTCCGGCTGACAAGCACTGCCGAGTTCCCGGCCCGCGTTGCCGGAGCTACCTCACGAGCTTCGGCAACCCGAGCCATGTACGAGCCATGGAAAGGACGATATGGACATCACGATCCCGTCGCGCTCCGGCGTCGCCGCGGTGCAAGCGATGCTCGGGGCGAAATCCGGGCCACTGATCATCGATGTGCGCACCCCGGGTGAGTTCGGTGTGGCCCGGATACACGGCGCGGTGAACCTGCCCGTGGATCAGCTCGCGGACCATGCCGCAGCAGTGGCCACGGCGGATCATCGGCTTGTCCTGGTCTGCCAGTCGGGGTCTCGTGCGGTTCGCGCGGCGGCGTCACTCAGCCAGGCGGGCGCCCGGGAGGTGGTCGTCCTGGACGGCGGGATGAACGCCTGGATCGCCGCCGGGGCACCCGTTGAGCAGCCTGCTTCGACGAGGTGGACGCTGGAGCGTCAGGTCCGTCTGGTCGCGGGAGGAATCGTCGCGTCGAGCGTGCTCGCCTCGATCCGCTACCCCCGACTGCGGTTCATCGCCGGCGGCATCGGTGCCGGCCTGGTCACCGCCGCCGTGACCGACACGTGCGCGATGGGCTCGCTGCTGGCGAAGCTGCCCCACAACCGCAGCGGCGCCGCAGACGTAGCGGCGGCACTCGCGGCCATTCGCCGATCCCGGTAGTACGGACGTATCGCATCGGAGGTTGATCATGACGAACGGACGGCACCGGATCGTGATCGTCGGTGGCGGCAGCGCGGGGATCAGCGTGGCCGCACGGCTCAGGCGCACGGGCGAGCGGGATGTGGCAGTGATCGATCCCGCGGCAACCCACTACTACCAGCCGTTGTGGACCCTGGTCGGCGGCGGGTGTGCGCCGGTGGAGAGCAGCGCCAGGCCGGAGAAGTCGGTCATGCCCAAGGGGGTGTCCTGGATCCGGCAGGCCGCGGTCGGAGTCGACCCGGAGACGAAGGAGGTCTCGCTCGATGACGGGAGCAGCATCGGCTACGAGTACCTGGTGATGTGTCCGGGCATCCAGCTGGACTGGGAGAAGATCACCGGGGCTGGGCCGGACGCTGGGCCGCGACGGGGTGTCGAGCAACTACCTCTACGAGCTGGCCCCGGCGACCTGGAAGTTCATCCGCGAACTGCGCTCGGGCACCGCCCTGTTCACGATGCCGGCCAGGCCGATCAAGTGCGCCGGCGCCCCGCAGAAGATCGCATACCTGGCGGCGGACTACTGGCGCCAGCAGGGTGTCCTGAACAAGATCGATGTAGATCTCGTGCTGCCCACTCCCGCGATGTTCGGGGTCAAGGAGTTCTCCCAGGTTCTGGACGGCGTGGCGCGGCGCTACGGAATCAACGTGCACCTGCAGAGCGAGGCGGTATCGGTGAATCCGGACGCCCGTGAGGTCACCATCGTCGACCACGGCCACGATGACGCCGAAACCGTGCTGGGCTACGACATGATGCACATGGTGCCGCCGCAGAGCGCGCCGGACTGGGTGAAGAAGACCTCGCTGGCCGACCCGACCGGCCCCGCCGGCTATGTCGAGATCGACAAGCACACCATGCGGCACACCCGCTACCCGGAGGTCTTCGCACTCGGCGACGCCGGGTCGAGCCCCAACTCCAAGACCGGCGCCGCGATCCGCAAACAGGCCCCGGTGGTGGTGGCCAACCTGCTCGACGTCATGGCCGGGCGGCAGCCGAGCGTCCGGTACGAGGGATACGCATCCTGTCCGCTCACGACGTCGCGCACGGCGATGCTGCTGGCCGAGTTCGACTACTCGATGACCCCGACACCGTCCATCCCGGTCATCAACACGATCAAGGAACGCCGGGACATGTGGTACCTGAAGCGGTACGGGCTACCGGCGATGTACTGGCAGCTGATGCTGCGCGGCCTGGCCTGAAATTCAGCGAGCCCGGATGCCGTCCCCGACAGGAGGCCGCGCCGCCGCGGGCGATCCGTGTCAGGTCGTGCCCGTGAGCTGGCCGTTGTGGGGTACTTCGGAGGCGTCGGCCACGGCTTCTGCTGCGGCCTCCGCTGCCTGCGCCTTGTCTTTCTCCGCCTGTGCGGCGAGTCCGTCGGTGGCGTCGCTCGGGGTGCCGAGGACGGCGGGCAGGTGCTCGGTGAAGGCGCGGGACACGCCGCTGAGCGCGGAGGTGACCTCGCTGGGGATCACCCAGAACGTGTTGTTCTCGCCCTGGGCGAGCTGCGGCAGCACCTGCAGGTACTGATAGGCGAGCAGCTTCGGGTCGGGGTCGTTGCGGTGCACGGCCTGGAAGACCTGGTCGATCGCTCGGGACTCACCTTCGGCCTGCAGGATCGCGGCGGTTCGGTTGCCCTCGGCGCGCAGGATCGCGCCCTGCTTGTCGCCCTCGGCGGTGAGGATCTGGGACTGGCGTTGGCCCTCGGCCGAGAGGACCAGGGCGCGCTTGTCCCGCTCGGCGCGCATCTGCTTCTCCATCGCGTCCTTGATGCTCTTGGGCGGGTCGATCGCCTTGATCTCCACCCGGTTGACCCGCAGGCCCCACTTGCCGGTGGCCTCGTCGAGGACGCCGCGCAGCCGGTTGTTGATGTCGTCGCGGGAGGTGAGGGTCTGTTCGAGGTCCATCGATCCGACGACGTTGCGCAGGGTGGTGACGGTGAGCTGCTCGACGCCTTGGATGTAGCTGGCGATCTCGTAGGCGGCGGCCCGCGGATCGGTCACCTGGAAGTACAGCACCGTGTCGATCTCGACGACGAGGTTGTCCTCGGTGATGACCGGCTGAGGGGCGAACGACACGACCTGCTCGCGCAGGTCGAGTGCCGGGTAGACGCGGTCGATGAAGGGGATGACGAAGTTGAGGCCCGGCGCGAGCGTGCGGCTGTAGCGGCCGAGCCGCTCGACGTTGCGGGCGCGGGCCTGGGGCACGATCTGCACCGCCCGGACGACGATGAGCACCGCGAGCAGTGCGATCAGCAGTCCGAGAACGAGGAGGGGCGAAAAGGTCATGATCACTCCCGTGGGTGGACGACGGCGGTGATGCCGTCGATGTGGATGACGTCGACGGTGGTACCGGTGGGGATCACCAGGGCCTCGTCGAGGGCGCGGGCGGACCAGTCCTCGCCACCGATGCGGACGGTGCCGGCGGGGCCGCTGATCTCGTTCACGACCCGGGCGGTGCGGCCGATGAGCGCGTCGATGCCGAAGCGCTCCAGCTGCGGGTGCTGCAGGCGGCGCAGCAGGATCGGCCGCAGGACCACCAGACCGCCGACCGCGGCGATGGAGAAGACCAGAAGTTGCGGGACGGGCGGGAGACCGAGCGCGGCGGCCCCCGAGGTGAGGAGGGCGGCGCCGCCGAGCAGCCCGAGCACCGCGGTGAGGGTGAGGATCTCCGCCCCGCCCAGAACGACGGCGATGATCAGCCAGATGACCCAGGCGCTCATCGGTCAGCCCGTCCAGCAGGTCGGGACGGCAGTGCGGCCGCGGCTCATTCCGGGGCCGTGATGAGCGTGTTCCGACGAGCGCGCCGGCGGGTCCTGATGGGGGCATCGGCGTCGGATCTCGCCACGACGACCAACCAGGGCACGACGAGGGCCACGGTGAGGAGCCCGACCCCACCCGTTCCGATCGCGAGAGCAACCGGATGCGCGACGATCAGCAGGATCAGCACGACCACGAGCAGCGCGGTATGCACCCCGGTGAGGGGGAACCATCGCCGTGGCGAGGGCAGCCGGTTGGTCGTGAAGGTCGAGGTGAGAGCGGGATCGTTGCGGCCGAGCTGTGCCTCGATCCCGGCAAGGATGCGTTGTTCCTGTGGTGAGAGCTTCATGATGACCTCCGGTCAGCGGGTCGGGAACGCGCTGCAGGCGGTCGCGTCATGGGTGTGGCGCGGTCCTTGGCGTCGTCGAGCTGGCGCCGCAGGTCGTCACGCACCTCGACCAACGAGGAGACGAACGCCGGTCGCGAGCTGGTGGCGACCAGGCGAGGCCACCCCGCGATCCAGCACTGCAGTGTGGTGGCCTGCCCGTGGCGCTCGCGGTCCTTCATCGACAGCTCGAGCTCCACCGTTGATGCTCCGAACGCCGCCAGCGCAGGGTCGAGCGACGCGAGCCGCTCGAGGATGTCGGGACGTTCGGCGGCCGCGAAGCCGCTGCCAAGACGAAGTTGGGTGGCGACGGTCGCCCGGGCACGGTCGCTCTCCTGCTCGGCGTCCGGGCGGTGCTCGTCGGAGCGGCGGTGCGCCATTACGTCGGCCTCCAAGCTGTGAGCGGTTTCGGCCGAGGAAGTTCTGCCGAATCCGGGAAACGCAGTCCAGTGGGCCGAGGCTTCCCGTCTGAGCTCGGAACCCGTCCCCTGAGCTCCATAATCCGTGCATCTCAAGTCCTCGTCACGGACGGACCACGCTGTCCCACGCGCTACAGTGCTGCCGTAACCCGGCAGTTCGTGCCGGTTCGCGCGCCGAAGGAGGATCCCCGGATGTCCGACGTGAGCGACGTCGACGCCGGACCCTTGCCGGCGCCGGAGGCGGCGCGGTTGATCGGTGCAGCCGTCACCCAGGCGGGAGGCCTGGACCCCGCGTTGCTCGGGGACTACGTGTCGGCGATGACGCGGGTCAGTGCGGCGCGCACGGCGCTGAGCCGCCCCGAGCTGGACGGCTACCGGTCCCTCGGTCGGCAGGCGGCCGAGGCCGGTGTGCCGCTCGCCGCTGTGGTCGATCTGTACCTGTCGGTGACGTGGCGGATGTGGCGCCACCTGCCGGCGGTGCGGACCGCCGCACCCGAACTGACCCGGGTGCAGGCCGTCGGCGAGACGGTGATCCGCGCGGCGGGCGATGCCGTCACCGCGGTCAGCGACGGCTACCAGATGGCCCGCCAGGCCGTCATCCGGCGGCAGGAGGCCGCGCGGCGGGAGTTCGTCGACAACCTGCTCACCGGTGGCTCCGACATCACCGGCCTGCTCGACCGTGCTGCGGGGTTCGGCCTCGACCTCACCGGGCCGCACACCGTCGCCGTGGCCCGCGCCGGGACGCTGCTCACCGAAGGCAGCGCGCTGCTCGGCCAGGTCGAGAGCGCCCTGAGCGGGCGCAGTTCACCGCCCACGTTGGTGGCCGCCAAGGATGGATTGCTGGTCATCGTCATCGCGGTCGGCGACCCCGGCGTCGTCACCTCCGTCACCGACGTCCTCGCGGATGCTCTCGGTCCCCGCGTGACCAGCCCCGCCGGTCGGGACTGGCAGATCGGGGTCGGACGGATGCGGCCCGGACCAGCGGGAGTGCTGACGGCCTACAACGAAGCCCGCGACGCACTCACCCTGGCCGCGCTCCTGCACCGCAGCGCTCCCGTGATCGCCGCCGCGGACCTGCTCGTCTACCGGGTCCTGCTGCGCGACCGCGCCGCCATCGCCGACCTCATCCTCACCACGCTCGGCGCGCTCGCCGACACCCGTGGCGGAGCGTCGGTGCTGCTGACCACCTTGGACGTCTACCTCGGCGCAGGTGGGAACACCGCCGAAGCCGCGCGCAGGCTGCACCTGTCGGTGCGCGCCGTGACCTACCGGCTCGTGCGTATCCGCGAGGCCACCGGCCTGGACCCCACCGACACCGACGTCCGGATCACGCTGCACGTCGCTGTGCTCGGTGCCCGGCTCCTCGACTGGCCCGCCACAG
>CAVSTV010000012.1:0-103039 GCA_963730945.1 uncultured Actinomycetota bacterium | reverse complement strand
TGACGTCCGCGGGCACCAAGGCGATCCCGGGTGCCGCGGTGGCCCGCTCGATGGCGCCCGGCAGGTCCAGCCCGAGGACGGTGGCGCCGCGCTCGGCCAGCGCGGCCGCGGTGGCCGCGCCCAGGCCGGACGCGGCGCCGGTGACGACGGCAGCGGTGCCGGTTATCTCCACACGTTCTCCCGGGGCGAGGCTGATCTCAGAAGTCGGACGGTTCAGGAGCGGACGAGTCGGGCGATGGCGTCCGACGCTTCGCGCACCTTGTCCTCGGCCTCGCGCGCCGGCCGCCGCGGCCTGGCACCACGCAAGTGGCCAGGTGCTCGTCGAGCAACTCGAGGGAGAACGCTTGCAGCGCCTTGGTGGCCGCCGAGACCTGGGTGAGGATGTCGATGCAGTACTTGTCCTCCTCCACTATCCGCTGCAGTCCCCGGATCTGCCCCTCGATGCGGCGCAGCCGCTTGAGGTAGGCGTCCCTGTCGCCGCTGTAGCTCGCCATGGCCGGCCCCTTCTCGACCGGTGAACGATCGAACTCTACGCGACCGGCGGCGGGCCCCGAACGGGATGGAAGCATCGCTAAGGACACGCGACATAATAACGTAGGTTTTCGGGTCTGATGTCTCTACCGTTGTGGTATGGCGGATGACGGGCTGACTGGCGAGGCCGCGGCACGCAGGTACGCGGTGCTGCGTCCGTATCTGGACGAGCGGCAGCGCCGCCTGGTGCTCGGTGCGGAAGCGGCCGAGCTGGGTCGGGGCGGGATCAAGGCGGTCGCGGTGGCGACGGGGGTGCATCCGGACACGGTGGCCAGGGGGCGCGGGAACTCGAGGGTGACCTCGAGTCGGCCGGTATCGAGCCGGCCGGGCGGGTGCGGGCGCCCGGGGGTGGCCGTAAACCGGCCACCGAGACCGACCCCGGGCTCGCGCCGGCGTTGACCGCGCTGGTCGACCCGGAGACCCGCGGGGACCCCGAGTCGCCGCTGGTGTGGACGACCAAGTCGACCCGCAACCTGGCCGACGCGCTCACCGCCGCCGGGCATCGGGTGTCTGATCGGACGGTGGCCCGGATGTTGCGCGCGCAGGGGTTCAGCCTGCAGGCCAACGCCAAGGTCACCGAGGGCCGCCAACACGCCGATCGGGACGCCCAGTTCGACTACCTCAACACCCAGGTCATCGACCACCTGACGGCGGGGGCGCCGGTACTCAGCGTGGACACCAAGAAGAAGGAACTGGTCGGGGAGTACCAGAACGGGGGCCGGGAGTACCAGCCCACCGGCACCCCGGTCCGGGTGAACGTGCACGACTTCCCGGACAAGGAACTGGGCAAGGCGATCCCGTACGGCATCTACGATGTCGCCGCGAACACCGGCTGGGTGTCGGTCGGCGCCGACCACGACACCTCCGCGTTCGCCGTGGAAACCCTGCGCCGCTGGTGGAACACCGTAGGCAGGCACCGCTACCCCGACACCGACCGGCTACTGATCTGCGCCGACGGCGGCGGCTCCAACGGCTACCGAGTCCGCGCCTGGAAGATCGAACTCGCCGCGTTCGCCATCGAAACCGGCCTGACGATCACCGTCTGCCACCTGCCGCCGGGCACCAGCAAGTGGAACAAGATTGAACACCGGATGTTCTCCCAGATCACCCTCAACTGGCGGGGTCGGCCCCTGACCAGCCACCAGATCATCGTCGACCTGATCGGCGCCACCAGCACCACCACCGGGCTCACCGTCCGCGCCGAACTCGACACCGGCACCTACCCCACCGGCATCAAGTACACCAACAAGCAGGTCGACGCCCTGTCCATCACCCGACACGACTTCCACGGCGAGTGGAACTACTGCGTCTCACCCACACCAGCCGACACGCCGACACCCACCTAGATTATTTCTTCGCGAGCCCTAATCAGCAGAAGGCCGCCGCGCCGCTTACCCTACGTGACGCGTAACCCAACAGGGTGCCCCCTGGGGATGCGCACCGGCGGCTGCCGTTCCGACACCCCTCCACCCCGGCGGCCGCCGGTCCACGACAACGCCTTCGGATGCCCGCCATCGCCGGTTGACTCCGGCGGCGAGTGTGACTCAGATCACTTCGGTTCAGACGAGGAAGCGATAGGCCGTGCTGCCCGGGGCCACGTGCTGGATCCGCAGCGGACTGGCCTCCATACGTTTCCACAGCGGCTCGAGCCGTCCCGGCTGGACAGCTCGATGCCGCACAGCGCCGGCCCCGGTCTCCCGGTTGTTCCGCTTGACGTACTCGAACAGCGTGATGTCGTCGTCGGGCCCGAGCACCTCGTCCAGGAAGCGGCGCAGCGCGCCCGGCTCCTGCGGGAACTCGACCAGGAAGTAGTGCTTGAGCCCGTGGTGCACCAGCGAGCGCTCGACGACCTCGGCGTAGCGGCTGACGTCGTTGTTGCCGCCGGACAGCAGGCAGACCACGGTCTCCCCGGGCCGGCAGCGCGAGCTCGTCGGCCGAGCGCGGCCGCGGCCAGCGCGCCGGCCGGCTCGGCGATGATCCCGTCGACCTGGTACAGCTCCAGCATCTCGGTGCAGACCCGGCCCTCGGCCACCGTGACCAGCTCGGCGCCGCGTCGCGGACCAGCGGGAAGGTCACGTCGCCGACCCGGCGCACCGCGGCACCGTCCACGAAGGTGTCCAGCTCGGCCAGCCCCACCGGCCCGCCGGCGGCCAGCGCGGCCGCCATGCTGGCCGCGCCGGCCGGCTCCACGCCGACGATCCGGACCTGCGGGTGCCGCGTCGGCCAGCCAGGTGCCGACCCCGGCGAGCAGCCCGCCGCCGCCGACCGGCAGCACGACCACCTCCGGCGCCCGGCCGAGCTGCGCCACGATCTCGACGCCGACCGTGCCCTGCCCGGCGATGGTGCGCGGGTCGTCGAACGCGGGCACCAGGGTGGCCCCGGTGCGCCGCGGCGTTCGGCCGCGGCGGCGGCCGCCTCGTCGTAGGTGTCGCCGCCGACCACCAACTCGACCGCGCCCCGCCGAGGGCCTGGATGCGGTCGCGCTTCTGCCGCGGGGTGGTGCTCGGCAGGTAGATCCGGCCCTGGATGCCCAGCTGCCGGCAGGCGTGCGCCACGCCCTGGGCGTGGTTGCCGGCGCTGGCGCAGACCACGCCGGCCGCGCGCTCGGCCGGCGTCCAGCTGGGCGATCAGGTTGTAGGCGCCGCGCAGCTTGTACGAGCGGACGACCTGCAGGTCCTCCCGCTTGAGCCAGACGTCGCGCCGGTGGCGTCGGACAGCCGCTCGTTGCGCTGCAGGGGGGTGGTCATGGCCACGCCCAGCAGCCGCGCGGCCGCGTCGTCGACGTCCTGGGCGAGAGTCATCCGTCGATTCTCCCGCCGCCGGAGCCGGGCACCGGGTCGGGTGTCGGGTCAGTGGATGTGCTGTTGCCAGTCGCTCGGATTCCGCCCCGGCCGGGCCGGGGACCGGCTGGTCGAGCGGTCGGTGCCGCGGTGCGGTCAGCTCGGGTCCGCTGCCCGCGGCCTCCTCGCGGTAGTCCCAGAACCAGTCCTCGCCGGGCTCGAAGCTCTGCACGATCGGATGCCCGGTGTCGCGGAAGTGCGCGGTCGCGTGCTGGGGCGGGTGACGTGTCGCAGCAGCCGATGTGCCCGCAGCTGGCGCACCGGCGCAGGTGCACCCACCAGCCGCCCGCCCGCCGCACTCCGCGCAGCCGGTGCCGCTCGGGGTCACGCTGGGGTCGATGTCCACGCCCCCATCATGGCCCGGCGACCACCCGCCCTCCAGGCCGTGCGTGCTGCGCCGGGTAGAGCACGGCTCAACACTCACGGGGTAGGACTCAGGGGGGTGGGGGAGCGCTGGTGGTGCCGATGCTCAGGGTCACCGGGAGGACCACGTCGGGCGGGTGCTCGCCCTCGACCAGCGCCATCGCGGCCCGGGCCGCGGCCCGGCCCTTCTCGTCGGTGGGCTGCACGACCGTGGTCAGCCGGGTCGTCGCCGAGCCAGGGCAGGTCGGCGCCGTCGAAGCCGGCGACGCTGACGTCCTGCGGCACCCGCAGCCCCAGCTCGGCCGCGGCCTGCAGGACCCCGGCCGCCAGGACGTCGCTCTGGGCGATCACCGCGGTCGGTCGCCGGTCCGCCGGCACGTCGAGCAGCGCCCGCCCGGCCGTCACCCCCTCGGCCACCGCGTTGCTGGCCGTCTCGAACGCCGGGGCCGGCCCGAACACGTCCTCCACACCCTCCAGCCGGTGCCGGACGTCCCGGTAGTGCGCCCGGGCCCGGCGGGCCGCGTCCAGCATTCCGCGGGTGCCGTCCAGGCGCAGCGGCATCGCCACCACCTCGACCCGGCGGTGGCCCAGCTCGTGCAGGTGCCGGGCCAGCTCCCGGGTCCCGGCGCGGTCGTCGATGTCCACCAGCGTCACGCCAGTCCACCACCGGCCCCTCCACCCCGACCACCGGCACGCCGCGGGCACGCAGCTGGTCCAGCGCCGGGTCGTCCTCCAGGCCGCAGGTCGCGAAGATCGCCGCGTCCAGCGGGATCCGGGCGATCTGCTCGGCCGACGGGCGCCCGGTGTCGCCGGCCAGCAGCAGCAGCCCGACGCCGTGCGGGCCGAGCACCTCGGCGATCCCGTCCAGCAGCTGCACCGCGACCGGGTCCCGGAACGCGTAGAGCAGCCGCTCCCCGACGAACGCGCCGATCACTCCGCTGCGGCCGCGGCGCAGCGAGGCCGCCAGCGGATCCGGCCCGGCGTAGCCCAGTTCCGCCGCCGCGGCCAGCACCCGGTCCCGGGTCGGCGCGGTCACCCGGGGGCTCCCGGCGAAAGCCAGCGACGCCGTGGACGGCGACACCCCGGCCCGGGCCGCGACCGCGGCGAGCGTCGGACGGGTGGTCACGGCGCATGACGCTACGCCGCGGCGGAGCTGCGGTTGAGCGGTGCCGGCGGGCCGCGTACGCTGGCGTTCGAATCGATTCGATGAGGAGTCGCCGTGAGCACCGCACGCCGGTCGGCCGCCGCCGAGATCCTGCGCGCGCGGACCGCGGTGGCCATCGCCTTCGCCGCCAACGGGCTGGCCTTCGCCGCGTTCATCTCACGAACCCCGGCCATCCGGGACGCGCTCGGCCTGTCCACCGCCCAGCTCGGGCTGCTGCTGCTCTGCCTGTCCGGCGGCGCGGTCGCCGGGCTGCCGCTGTCCGGGCCGTCGTGCACCGCTTCGGCCCGGCCCGGGCGGTGCTGCTCGGCGCGTGTCGGCGTCTCCGGTCGGGTTGGCGCTGCTGGTCGTCGGGCTGCTGACCGGGGCGGTGCTGCCGGCCGCGGTCGGGCTGGTGGTCAACGGCGTGGGCACGGGCATCTGGGACGTCGCGATGAACGTCGAGGGCGCCGCGGTCGAGCGCCGGCTCGGCCGCTCGCTGATGCCCCGGCTGCATGCCGCGTTCAGCCTCGGCACCGTGGCCGGCGCCGGGATCGGAGCCGCCGCCGCCGCCGCCGGGTTCCCGCTGTCCGGTCAGGTGACCGTGGTCGCCGCGGTGTTGCCGCTGGTCGCGGTGCTCGCCACCCGGCGCTTCCTGCCGCACGCGTCGCCGAGCCGTCCGAGCGAGCGGCAGCGGGGCTCCGGGGTCGCTGGCCGCCTGGCGCGAGCCGCGCACCCTGCTGGTCGGGCTGATGGTGCTCGGGTTCGCCTTCACCGAGGGCTCGGCCAACGACTGGATCGCCATCGCGTTCGTCGACGGCTACGGCGCCAGCGAGACGATCGGCGCGGTGGCGTTCGGCTTGTTCGTCGACCGCCATGACGCATCGGCCCGGCTGGTCGGCGGCACCGCGCTGGAGCGGTTCGGCCGGGTGCCGATGCTGCGGCGTCGACCGCGCTGCTGGCGTGGCCGGGCTGCTGCTCGTGCTGCTCGGCGGCTCGACCCCGGTGGCGCTGGTCGGGGCGCTGCTGTGGGGGGCCGGGCGCGTCGCTCGGCTTCCCGGTCGGGATGAGCGCCGCCGCCGACGACCCGGCCCGCTGCGGCGGCCCGGGTGTCGGTGGTCAGCTCGATCGGCTACTGCGCCTTCCTGGCCGGCCCGCCGCTGATCGGCCTGCTCGCCCAACACTCCGGCATCCTGCGGGCGCTGTTCGTGGTGCTCGGCGCGCTGGTGCTGGGCCTGCGTGCAGCGGCGCGGCCCGCCCGCTCACCCCCGAGCCGCCGCCACCCGGAACCGTCCGCGGCCGGTCCGGCGAGAGTCAGCGGAGGCAGGAAGCCCATCCGGCGGCTGATCTCGGCGGTGCCGGCCAGCAGCGGCGCGACCAGCTCGGCGGCATCCGCGGCTCGTCGAGCCGGTAGGACGGGCCCGGACACCGACACGGCCGCGATCACCTGGCCCGGACCGGTCGTGCACCGGCGCGGCCACGGCGTTCAGGCCGAGCTCGTACTCCTCGACCGCCGCCGCGTAGCCGAGCCTCGCGCACCCGGGCGAGCTCCTCGTCGAGCCGGTCGGCCGCGGTCACCGTGCGCGGGGTCAGCGCCGGCATGCCCGGACCGCGCGAGCAGCTCGGCCCGGCCGGCCGGATCGAGGTGGGCGATCAGGACCTTGCCGCTGGACGTGCAGTGCAGCGGGGTCAGCCGCCCGATCCAGTTGTGCGTGGCCACCGTGGACGGCCCGCGGGCCTGGTCGACGTTGACCGCGTAGTGCTCCTGCAGCACCGCGACGTTGATCGTCTCGCCGAGCTCGGCGGCCAGCCGGGCGCACACCTCGCGGCCCTGCCTGGACCACGTCGAGCCGGTCGGTGACCGCGCCGGCCAGCGGGATCAACCCGAAGCCGAGCCGGTACTTGCCGCGGTTCGTCGACCTGCTCGACCAGCCCGCGCCCCTCCAGCGCCCCGAGCAGCCGGAACGCGGTCGACTTGTGCACGGCGATCTCGGAGGCGACCTCGCTGACCCCCGCCTCGCCCCGGCGGGCCAGGACTCTCCAGCACGCTGATGGCCCGGTCGACCGACTGCACGCCACCCTCTCGACCGGCGGTGTTGCTCATGGCGAAACTGTATGCCTCAATTCGAACTCAATGCTTGACGTCGGCCGTCAGTCGAGGACGATCAACGAGTGCCCAGCCTCTACATCGACGGAGCGTGGACCGCGGGGTCCGCCGGCACGGCCGAGGTGATCAACCCGTTCGACGCGGAGCGTCGTCGAGACGGTCGACCAGGCCGGCCCGGACGACGTCGAGCGCGCCGTCGCGGCCGCCCGGGCCGCGTTCGACTCCGGGCCGTGGCGCGCCACCTCGGCGCCCGAGCGCGGCGCGCTGCTGCGCCGGGTGGCCGAGCTGCTGGTCCGGGACAAGGAGCGAGATCGCCCGCACCGAGACCCTCGACACCGGCAAGACGCTGGCCGAGAGCCGCATCGACGTCGACGACGTCACCGCCGTGTTCCGCTACTACGCCGACCTCGCCGACAAGGACGCCGGCCGCATCGTCGACACCGGCCAGCCGACGTGCTCTCCCGGGTGCGTGCACGAGCCGGTCGGGGTCTGCGTGCTGATCACCCCGTGGAACTACCCGCTGCTGCAGCTGTCCTGGAAGGTCGCCCCGGCGCTGGCGGCCGGCAACACCTGCGTGATCAAGCCGAGCGAGGTCACCCCGCTGACCTCGGTGCTGCTGGTCCGGCTGCTGGAGGAGGCCGGCGTCCCGCCCGGCGTGGTCAACATCCTGCTCGGCGACGGGCCGCACGCGTCGGCGCCCCGCTCACCGAGCACGCCGCGCGTCGACATGGTCAGCTTCACCGGCGGGCTGGCCACCGGGCAGGCCATCATCCGGGCGTCCGCGGCCACGGTGAAGCGGGTCGCGGTCGAGCTGGGCGGCAAGAACCCCAACATCGTCTTCGCCGACACCGACTTCGAGACCGCGGTGGACAACGTGCTCACCGCGGTGTTCCTGCACTCCGGGCAGGTCTGCTCGGCCGGGCGCCCGGCTGATCGTGCAGGACGGGCTGGCCGACGACCTGGTCGCCGAGGTGGCCCGGCGGGCCGAGCGGATCCGGCTCGGCAACGGGTTCGACGAGGGCGTCGAGGTCGGCCCGCTGGTCTCCGCCGCGCACCGGGCCAAGATCGAGGACTATCGTGGCCTCCGCGCAGGCCGAGGGCGCGCGGGTGGTGGCCGGGCGGCCGCCGGCCGGACGAGCCGGAGCTGCAGAAGGGCTTCTTCTACCGGCCGACCGTGCTCGACGGCTGCCACCGCCGGGATGCGGGTGGTCCGCGAGGAGACGTTCGGGCCGATCCTCACCGTCGAGCGCTTCGGCACCGAGGACGAGGCGGTCGCGCTGGCCAACGACACCGAGTACGGCCTGGCCGGCGCCGTGTTCACCAGCGACGCCGGGCGGGCGCACCGGGTGGCCGGCGCGCTGCGCTGCGGCACGGTCTGGATCAACGACTACCACCCGTACATCCCCGGCGCGGAGTGGGGCGGGATGAAGCGCTCCGGCAACGGCCGCGAGCTGGGACCCACCGGGCTGGCCGAGTACCAGGAGGCGAAGCACATATGGCACAACACCGCGCCCGCCCCGCAGCGCTGGTTCTCCGGCTGACCGACCGGCTCGGGTAGGGGACGCGCGATGCCCGACAAGCGCTACGACTTCGTCATCGTCGGCGGTGGCTCCGCCGGCTGCGCGCTGGCCAACCGGCTCTCCGCCGACCCCGGCACGCGCGTGCTCGTGCTGGAGGCCGGCCGCTCCGACTTCCGGATCGACCCGTTCATCCACATGCCGGCCGCGTTGCCGATCCCGATCGGCAACCCGCTCTACGACTGGCGCTACGAGTCCGAGCCGGAGCCGCACATGGGCGGCCGCAAGGTCTTCCACGCCCGCGGCAAGCTGCTCGGCGGCTCCTCCAGCATCAACGGGATGATCTTCCAGCGGGGCAACCCGCTGGACTTACGAGCGCTGGGCCGCCGACAAGGGCATGGAGACCTGGAGCTACGCGCACTGCCTGCCCTACTTCAAGCGGATGGAGACCTGCCTGGCCGGCGCCGACGAGTGGCGCGGCGGCAGCGGGCCGCTGGTGCTGGAGCGCGGCCCGGCGACCAACCCGCTGTTCGGCGCGTTCTTCGAGGCCGTGCAGCAGGCCGGCTACCCGCTCACCGACGACGTCAACGGCTACCGCCAGGAGGGCTTCGCCCGGTTCGACCGCAACGTGCACCGCGGCCGCCGGCTGTCCGCGGCCGCGCGCCTACCTGCACCCGGTGATGGACCGGCCCAACCTCACCGTGCGCACGCTCGCGCTGACCACCAAGGTGCTCTTCGACGGCAACCGGGCGACCGGCGTGGAGTACCTGCGCGGCCGGCGCAGCCACGCGGGTGTCGGCCGGCGAGGTGATCCTCTGCGGCGGGGCGATCAACTCCCCGCAGCTGCTGCAGCTGTCCGGGGTGGGCAACGCCGGCGAGCTGCGCGCGCTGGGCATCCAGGTGGTCGCCGACGTGCCCGGCGTGGGCGAGCACCTGCAGGACCACCTCGAGGTCTACATCCAGTACGCGTCCAAGCAGCCGGTCTCGATCGCGCCCGGGCTGCGCTGGCGGGCCCGCCCGCGGATCGGCGCGGAGTGGCTGTTCCTGCGCCGCGGGCTCGGGGCCACCAACCACTTCGAGGGTGGCGGGTTCGTCCGCAGCAACGACGACGTCGACTACCCGAACCTGATGTTCCACTTCCTGCCGGTCGCGATCCGCTACGACGGCACCGCCCCCACCGAGGGCCACGGCTACCAGGTGCACGTCGGCCCGATGTACTCCGACGCCCGGGGCAGCGTGAAGATCACCTCCACGGATCCGCGGCAGCATCCGGCGCTGCGGTTCAACTACCTGTCCACCGACCAGGACCGCCGGGAGTGGGTGGAGTCGGTCCGGGTGGCCCGGAACATCCTCAACCAGCCGGCGTTCGCGCCGTTCAACGCGCGGCGAGCTGTCGCCGGGGCCGGCGGTCGAGACCGACGAGGAGATCCTCGACTGGGTGGCCAAGGACGCCGAGACCGCACTGCACCCCTCGTGCACCGCGCGGATGGGCGTGGACGACCAGTCGGTGCTCGACCCGCTGACCATGCGGGTGCACGGCGTCGACGGGCTGCGGGTGGTCGACGCCTCGTCGATGCCGTACGTGACCAACGGCAACATCTACGCCCCGATCATGATGCTCGCCGAGAAGGCCGCCGATCTGATCCTCGGCAACACCCCGCTGACCCCGTCGAAGGCCCCGTTCTACCGCTACCGCGACAGCAGCCCGCTCTACCCGGACAGCCAGCACCACCACGTCGGAGGACAGACATGAGCACCCAACCGCAGCCGCCGACGAGCGACGCCGCGCTCGCCGTCGACAGTCTGTGGAAGATCTTCGGCAACGGCGTCCGAGAAGATCATCGGAACCCCGGACGCCGACCTGTCGCGCAAGGACCTGCAGGCCAAGACCGGCTGCGTGATGGCGGTCAAGGACGTCTCGTTCGAGGTCACGCCGGGCGAGGTGTTCGTCGTGATGGGCCTGTCCGGATCGGGCAAGTCCACCCTGATCCGGCTGCTCACCCGGCTGATCGAGCCGACCGCGGGCCGCGTGGTGATGAACGGCGAGGAGATCACCGGCGCCTCCGACGACCAGCTGCGCGAGCTGCGCCGGCATCACGTGGCCATGGTGTTCCAGCACTTCGGGCTGCTCCCGCACCGCAAGGTGATCGACAACGTGGGCTACGGGCTGGAGGTGCGCGGCGAGGACAAGGCCACCCGCCGCAGCCGGGCCAAGGAGATGGTCGACCTGGTCGGCCTGACCGGCTACGAGGAGTCCTACCCCGACCAGCTCTCCGGCGGCATGCAGCAGCGGGTCGGGCTGGCCAGGGCGCTGGCCGTGGACCCGCAGGTGCTGATGTTCGACGAGCCGTTCTCCGCGCTCGACCCGCTGATCCGCCGGGACATGCAGAACGAGGTCATCCGGCTGCACGAGGAGGTCGGCAAGACGATGATCTTCATCACGCACGACCTGCAGGAGGCGCTCAAGCTGGGCGACCGGATCCTGATCATGCGGGACGGCGAGATCGTGCAGATCGGCACGCCGGCCCAGGTGGTCGGCGCCCCGGCCGACGAGTACGTGCGCGACTTCGTCAGCGAGGTGCCCGCGCTCGCACGTGCTGACCCTGCGCTGGGTGATGCGCCCGCCGCGGCCGGGCGAGTCGCTGGACGGCCCGGTGATGCCGGCCGACCGGATCATCCGCGACGCCGCCCGCGGGGTGCTGGAGGCCGAGCACCCGGTGCGGGTGTTCGACGGCGACGAGCTGGTCGGCGTGGTCGACGACGAGGACATCCTGCGCGTGGTGGTGGCCGAGGACGAGCCGATCGCAGAGGCGCCGGACGAGGCTGCGGCCGGCGTTCCGGTCGGCGCGCCGCGCCGCGGTCGAGCAGGGCGCAGCGCGATGACCGCGACCCTGGAGCGGCCGCCCACGGCCTCGGAGCCGTCGCCGGGCAGCGGCCGGGCGCTGCGGCTGCCGGGTACGCGCTGGCAGCTGCTGGCCGTGCTGGTGGTCTGGGTGCTCGGCTGGGCGATCTGGCGCGGCCAGGCCACCCTGGAGATCGGCGGCGCCGAGCTGACCGACTTCCACCGCTGGCTCAACGACGTCCGGGACGGCTTCGACGCGGCCCGCGCGGACAGCTTCTTCTTCGACTACATCATCGGCGGCATCAGCGCGGTGCTGGACGCGACCGTGTGCGGGCTGCGCGACCTGCTCAGCCAGCCGTCCTTCCCGCGGCCGGTGCCCGAGATCGGCTGGTTCGGCGTGGTCGCGCTGTTCACCTGGGTGGCCTACGCGCTGGCCGGCGTGCGCTCGGCGGTGCTGGTGCTGGTCGGGCTGCTCGCCGTTCGGCTTCCTCGGCTACTGGGACGACAGCATCGACCTGCTGATCGTCACGTTCGTCGCGGTGCTGGTCTGCGTGATCATCGGGATCCCGCTGGGCATCTGGATGGCGCGCAGCAAGCGGGCCAACGCGGTGATCACGCCGATCCTGGACGTGATGCAGACGATGCCCTCGTTCGCCTACCTGGCGCCGCTGGTCCTGGTCTTCGGCATCGGCCCGGCCTCGGCCGTGGTCACGACGCTGATCTACGCGCTGCCGCCGCTGGCCCGGATCACCGCGCACGGCATCCGCAGCGTCTCGCCGACCACCATCGAGGCCGTCCGGTCGATGGGCGTCCAGCCGCTGGCAGATACTGACCACGGTGCAGCTGCCGATGGCCCGGCGGACGATCATCGTGGGGCTCAACCAGTGCACGATGGCCGCGCTGTCGATGGCCACCATCGCGGCGCTGATCAACGGCCCGGGCCTGGGCCAGCCGGTGGCGCAGGCGCTGCAGAGCCTGGACATCGGCAACGCGTTCGTCAGCGGCATCGCGATCGTGATCATGGCGATCGTGCTGGACCGGACCACGACCGCGGCCAGCGAGCGCACCGAGGTGGCCACCCGCAGCGGGAGCGGCGGCAGCCGCAACCGGCGGATCGCGCTGATCGCCGGCGGGGTGGTCGCGGTGATCGCGATCTACCTGTCCCGGATGTGGCTGCAGCTGGCCGAGTTCCCGGACCAGCCCGACCTGGGCGCCCCGCTGGCCGCCGGGGTCAGCGCCTTCACCGACTGGCTGGTCAGCGCGGTGTCCGGGTTCACCGGGGCGATGGCCGACCTGGTCAGCAACCTGCTGCTGAACCCGCTGCAGTCGTTGCTCGCGGACTCGCCGTGGTGGCTGATGGCGCTGGTCCTGCTCGCGCTTCGCCTACCTGCTCGGCGGCTGGCGCCCGGCCGCTGATCACGCTGGTCTGCGAGCTGATCATCCTGGGCACCGGGATGTGGAACGAGAGCATGAAGACGCTCACCACCACGCTGATCGCCACCCTGGCGGTGATCGTCATCGCGATGGTCATCGGGGTCTGGATGGGTCGCAACCGGCGGGCCGACACCGTGGTCCGGCCGTTCCTGGACGCGTTCCAGACCATCCCGCCGTTCGTCTACCTGGTGCCGGCGCTGGCGCTGTTCGGGACCAGCCGGTTCACCGCGATCGTGGCCGCCGTCGCGTTCGGCGTGCCGGTGGCCACCAAGCTGATCGCCGACGGCATCCGCGGGGTGTCGCCGACCTCGGTGGAGGCGGCCAGGGCGGCCGGCACCACGGCCTGGCAGATGATCAGTAAGGTGCAGCTGCCGATGGCCAGGGCCGCCGTGGTGCTCGCCTCCAACCAGGGCCTGCTCTACGTGCTCTCGATGGTCGTCATCGGCGGCCTGGTCGGCGGCGGTGGCCTCGGCTACTACGTCGTCGCCGGCTTCTCCCAGTCCCAGCTGTTCGGCAAGGGCCTGGCCGCCGGCATCGCCATCACCGCGCTCGGGGTCATGCTCGACCGAACCGCCCAGTACGCCGCGGCCCGTTACGGCCGACGTTGATCAGGAGGAGACACCCGTGACAGGATCGACAGCAGGACGCCTCACGCGGGTCGCGCTGACCGCGGTCGCTCGGCCTCGCCCTCGCCGCCTGCGGCGGCGGGAACATCCAGAGCGCCCCGGCCCCGGCGGAGCGGTGGCGGCGCGGCCGCGGACTGCGGCAAGTTCAACATCGCGATCAACCCCTGGGTCGGCTACGAGGCCTCCGCCCACGTCGTCGGCTATGTGGCCAAGACCAAGCTCGGCTGCGACGTCGAGTACAAGAACGTCAAGGAAGAGGTCGCCTGGCAGGGCATGGGCAACGGCGAGGTCGACATCGTCATCGAGAACTGGGGCCACCCCGACCTCGCAGAAGTACATCACCGACAGAAGACCGCCCAGGACGGCGGCCCGAACGGCAACATCGGCGAGATCGGCTGGTACGTGCCGCCGTGGATGGCCACAGCAGTACCCGGACATCACCGACTGGAACAACCTCAACAAGTACGCGGACATGTTCAAGACCACCGAGTCCGGTGGGAAGGGCCAGCTGCTCGACGGCGACCCGTCGTTCGTGACCAACGACGAGGCCCTGGTCAAGAACCTCAACCTCAACTACCAGGTGGTCTACGCCGGCAGCGAGGCCGCGCTGATCCAGGCGTTCCGGCAGGCCGAGGCGAACAAGACGCCGCTGATCGGCTACTTCTACTCGCCGCAGTGGTTCCTGTCCGAGGTGCCGCTGGTCAAGGTCAACCTGCCGCCCTACACCGAGGGCTGCGACGCCGACGCGGAGAAGATCGCCTGCGACTACCCGAAGTACGACCTGAACAAGATCGTGGCCACCAAGTTCGTGGAGTCCGGCAGCCCGGCCGCCGCCCTGGTCAAGGCGTTCAACTGGACCAACGACGACCAGAACGTGGTCGCGAAGAGATCGCCGAGGACGGCATGGACCCGGAGGCGGCCGCGGAGAAGTGGGTCGCCGACAACCCGGCCAAGGTGGACGCCTGGCTGAAGACGCCGTAACTGCTTCCCGAGCTGCGCCAACGGCACTCGAACTCCCGGACCGTGCGAGTATGCCGTTGCGCGTAGCCCGGCTACGGGCTCGCGACCTACTGGTAGCTGACGAAGACCGGCGGGGCCGGGCCGACCGCCATCGTCTGCGGCCGGGGTGAACATCGGCCGGTCCTCGTCGTAGAAGTTCTTCCAGCCCCAGCGGATGCCGGCGGGCTCGGCCTGGTGCAGCGCGTCCCAGGTCGCGAACTTCTCCTCCGGCGTGCCGAAGCCGTCGGCGTGGATCAGCACCGCCAGCTCGTCGCGGGAGGTGTCCAGCCGCTCCCGGCCGACGATCATGCTGGTGCGGAACTGGTGGACCATCAGCAGCTTCTGCGGCAGCACGCGGTCGCGGGTGAGGTCGGCGAGCCAGCCGATCACCGCGTTGATCTCCTCGACCGACACCGAGCCGATCTGCTCGCGGTGGCGCTGGTCCGGTCGCAGCCGCCACTCCGGGTCCAGCGCCAGCCCGACGTGCGGCTCGGCGAGCAGCTCCTGGTAGCGCTGGGCCTGGGTCAGGAAGTCCGCGCGGCCGGGCTGCAGGTCGAGCAGCACGTACACCCCCGCGGCGCGGGCCGCATCCACCCAGGGCCGCAGGAACTCGACGGTAGCCTCGGCGGAGTAGTCCCCGTCCGCGTCCCGGCCCGGCGTCGGCGACGGTGGCGATGATCTCGAAGGCCGGCACCACGGGCTCGCCACCAGCGGCTGGTACTGCGCGGCCAGTGCCTGGGCCCGGGCGATGGCGGCGGCGACGTCCTGCTCGCCGAGCACCCCGAGCGCGGGCGCGCCGGGATGCCCGTAGAGCGCGACCATGCGCCGGCCGGGGAAGGCCACCTGACCACCGCCGGGCAGCTGGACGCCGGTGGCGGCGACCGCGAGCCGCCGTTGCAGCAGCTCCGGCGGACCCGAACGCGGAGCCGAGCGCGATCGACCTGCTCGGCCGGCGCCGGGGCCGAGCCGGCCGGCCAGCTGCGCGGATCGGCGCCGGGCACCGTCGCGACCCGGGCGCCGGACGCGCGGGCGGTGGCCGCGGCGGCGAGCTGGTCGGGCCGGTCGGACGTCAGCACGAGCACCGACGGCCGGGATGCGGGGCGGGTCAGGAGCGGCAGTGCCCGCTCGTCTGTCACGACCCGCGGCGGTCCGCCCGGGGTGCCGCCGGTCGGTGCGGCGGTGCTGCCGCCGGTCCCGTGGCCCACCGTTCCGCCGCCGCGCCGATCGCCAGCACGGTGCCGGCGCCGAGCCGTCGCAGCTCGCCGCCGACGCCGGCGGGATCGCCGTCGGGCCGGAGTGAGCAGCAGCGGCGCGCCGATCCGTTCGGCGGCTGCAGCCGCGGTGGCCTGACCGGTCTGGTCGTCGGCCGCGGCCAGGACGGCCACCGGGGCCGTCGCGTACAGCGCCGCGCTGGTGGCGACGGCGAGGGCGGCGGGATCGTCGGTGCCGAGCACGGTGGTCGCCGTCGTCGGCGTCATGACCTGGGCGGCCATCGGCGCGGTCGGCGCCGGTGCCTGCGCGGCGGGCGGCGCTGGAAGCGGTCCTGCGCACGGCCCGGCGAGGACCCCGGCCGCCAGCACGACGGCCAGCAGCCCCCCGAACCGTCCCCCCGCGCTGCGCCCGCTCACTCGACACAACCGTAGGCGAGCCGCCGCGGTTGCGCCCGGCCCCGCGCCGGTAAGCCGCGGGTCCGGGTTCGCGGTCGATCAGCCGGCCAGCACCGGGGGCAACACGCGGGCGGCCTCGACCAGGCTCGGCCCGTACCAGGTCAGCAGCCGGCCGCTGACCAGCACCGACCGCACCCCCGGGAAGGCTTCCGGCCCGTCCTCGGCGGTGAACTCGTAGGGCTCGTCGGGCAGCACGACCAGGTCGTGGTCCGGCAGCGCGGCCGGGTCGATCCGCGGGTAGCGCTCCGGATCGGCGGCGAGCACGTTGTCCACCCCGAGCCGGGCCAGCAGCGACCCGGTGAACGTGTCCCGGCCGACCGCCATCCAGGGCCGCCGCCAGATCGGGATCACCGCCCGCCGCCGCTGCGCCGGCACCGGCAACGCCGCCCAGGCCCGCTCCGCCTCGTCCAGCCAGGCCGGGCGGTCCAGCCCGCACGCGGCCAGCATGCGCTCCAGCTCGCCGAAGGCGCCGTCCAGCGTGCGGATCACCGTGACGTGCACCGGGATCCCGGCCGCGCGCAGGGCCTCCAGGTCCGGCTCCCGGTTCTCCTCCTCGTTGGCCAGCACCAGGTCCGGTTCGAGCTCGACGATCCGCGACACGTCCGGGTTCTTGGTCCCGCCGATCCGCGGTAGGTCCAGCTCGGCCGGGTGGGTGCACCAGTCGGTGACCCCGACCAGCACCCCCGGCGCGGTCACCGCCACCGCCTCGGTGAGCGAAGGAACGATGCTCACCACCCTGGTCGCGCCGGGACCGGGGCGCATCACATGTTGCGCCGGTACTGGCCGCCGACGTCGAAGAAGGCGGTGGTGAGCTGGCCCAGGGAGCAGACGCGGGCGGCGCGCATCAGCTCGTCGAAGACGTTGCCGTCGCCGGTGGCGACATCCTGCAGGCGGCGCAACGCGGCGTCGGCATCGCTGGCGTGTCGGGCCTGGAAGTCGGCCAACCGCCGCAGCTGGCTCTGCTTCTCCTCGTCGGTCGCGCGACGGAGCTCGATCTCCGGCGGCGACACGTCGGAGTCGGGCTTGACGAAGGTGTTCACCCCGACGATGGGCAGCGTGCCCTCGTGCTTGCGGTGCTCGTAGAGCATCGACTCGTCCTGGATCCGGCCGCGCTGGTAACCGGTCTCCATCGCGCCGAGCACCCCGCCGCGCTCGGAGATCCGGTCGAACTCGGCCAGCACGGCCTGCTCGACCAGGTCGGTGAGCTCGTCGACGACGAACGAACCCTGCAGCGGGTTCTCGTTCATCGACAGCCCCCACTCCCGGTTGATGATCAGCTGGATGGCCATCGCGCGGCGCACCGATTCCTCGGTCGGCGTGGTGACCGCCTCGTCGTAGGCGTTGGTGTGCAACGAGTTCGCGTTGTCGTACAGCGCGCACAGCGCCTGCAGGGTGGTGCGGATGTCGTTGAAGTTCATCTCCTGCGCGTGCAGCGACCGGCCCGAGGTCTGCACGTGGTACTTGAGCTTCTGCGCGCGCTCCCCGGCGCCGTACTTGTCCCGCATGGTGATCGCCCAGATCCGCCGGGCCACCCGGCCGATCACGGTGTACTCCGCGTCCATCCCGTTGGAGAAGAAGAACGACAGGTTCGGCGCGAAGTCGTCGATGTCCATGCCGCGGGCCAGGTAGCTCTCGACGAAGGTGAACCCGTTGGCCAGCGTGAAGGCCAGCTGGCTGATCGGGTTCGCCCCTGCCTCGGCGATGTGGTAACCCGAGATCGATACCGAGTAGAAGTTGCGCACCCGGTGGGAGATGAACCACTCCTGGATGTCGGCCATCATCCGCAGCGAGAACTCGGTGGAGAAGATGCAGGTGTTCTGCCCCTGGTCCTCCTTGAGGATGTCGGCCTGCACGGTGCCGCGCACGTTGGCCAGCGCGAACGCGGTCAGCTCCGCGTGCTCGTCGGCGCTCGGCGCCCGGCCGTGCTCGGCCTCGAACCTCGTGACCTGCTGGTCGATCGCGGTGTTCAGGAAGTAGGCCAGGATCGCCGGTGCCGGGCCGTTGATCGTCATCGACACCGACGTGCTCGGCGAGGTGAGGTCGAACCCGTCGTAGAGCACCTTCATGTCGTCCAGGGTGGCGATGGAGACCCCGGACGTGCCGACCTTCCCGTAGACGTCCGGGCGGGTGTCGGGGTCGCGCCCGTAGAGGGTCACCGAGTCGAAGGCGGTCGACAGGCGCTTGGCGTCGGAGTCGGCGGAGAGCAGCGTGAAACGACGGTTGGTGCGGAACGCGTCACCCTCGCCGGCGAACATCCGGGCCGGGTCCTCGCCCTCCCGCTTGAACGCGAACACGCCGGCGGTGAACGGGAACTTGCCGGGCAGGCTCTCCCGGCGCAGGAACCGCAGCAGCTCGGCCTCCTCGGTGAACGTGGGCAGCGCGACCCGGCGCACCCGGTTGCCGGAGAGGGTCTCCCTGGTCAGCTTGGTGTGGATCTCCTTGTCGCGACTGCGGACCACCATCTCGTCGCCGGAGTAGGCCTCGACCCAGGACGGCCACTCCTGGTCGAGCAGCTCGGCGACCTCGGCCGGCAGCGCCTTCTCGGCGGCGGCCAGTACCTCGGGCAACGCCCCGGGGTCGGCGCCCGCGGCCTCGAGGGCCGCGCGGGCGGTGCGCAGGTGCTGGCGCTGCCGGGCGGCCTCGACCTGGGTGGCCGTGTCGGCGTGGTAGGCGCGCACGGTCTCGGCGATCTCGGCCAGGTAGCGGGTGCGCTGCGGCGGGATCACCGCGGCGTGCTCGCTGGAGGTCTTGCGATCGGTGCGGGGCAGCCTGCCCTCGGCGAGGTTCAGCCCGTTCTCGGCGAGCAGGCCGCGCAGGTGCTGGTAGAGCGCGGTGACGCCGTCGTCGTTGAAGGTGGCGGCGCTGGTGCCGAAGACCGGCATGTCCTCCCAGGACGCACCGAACGCCTCGCGGTTGCGCACCAGCTGGCGGCCGACGTCGCGGCGGGCGTCCTCGGCGCCGCGGCGCTCGTACTTGTTGATCGCGACCACGTCGGCGAAGTCCAGCATGTCGATCTTCTCGAGCTGTGAGGCGGCGCCGAACTCCGGCGTCATCACGTACAGCGAGTTGTCGACGAAGGAGACGATACCGGCGTCGCCCTGCCCGATGCCCGGTGTTTCGATGATCACGAGATCGAACCCGGCCGAGCGCAGCACGGCGATGGCGTCGCCGAGGTGCTCGGGCAGGTTGCCGTCGTTGCCACGGGTGGCCATCGAACGGAAGAAGACGGTCCCGCCCTCGAGGGAGTTCATCCGGATCCGGTCACCGAGCAGCGCACCACCGCCGCGCCTGCGGGTCGGGTCGATGGCCAGCACCGCGATGCGCAGCTTGTCCTCCTGGTCCAGCCGGAAGCGGCGGACCAGCTCGTCGGTCAGGGAGGACTTGCCGGAGCCACCGGTCCCGGTGAGGCCGAGCACCGGCACCCGGTGCGCCGGTGCGCGATCCTTGACCTCCGACGGCAGCCGGCCCGCCTCGGCCAGGGTCAGCGCGCGGGCCAGTGCCGCGTGCTCGCCG
Organism: uncultured Actinomycetota bacterium; assembly: GCA_963730945.1. Taxonomy (GTDB): domain Bacteria; phylum Actinomycetota; class Actinomycetes; order Mycobacteriales; family Pseudonocardiaceae; genus Pseudonocardia. The sequence continues at coordinate 83,459 of CAVSTV010000012.1, read as the reverse complement.
GCGAACACCGCGTCGTAGGACGCCGGTGGGGTCGCGGCCAGTTCGACATCGCATTCCCGGATCATGATGTTGATCATCCCGGGCAGGCCGAGCCGCTGGCCGTCCTCGGGGGAGAAGATGCGCGAGACGCCGCGCGAGTGCAGCAGCGCGATCTCCTCCGGCACGATCACGCCGCCGCCACCGCCGTACACCTTCACGTGGCCGGCGCCGCGCTCGCGCAGCAGCTCGACCAGGTAGGAGAAGTACTCGACGTGACCGCCCTGGTAGGAGCTGACGGCCACGCCCTGGGCGTCCTCCTGGATCGCCGCGGCGACCACCTCGTCGACCGACCGGTTGTGCCCGAGGTGCACGACCTCGGCGCCCTGACGCTGCAGGATCCGCCGCATGATGTTGATCGCCGCGTCGTGCCCGTCGAACAGGCTCGCGGCGGTGACGAACCGGACCGGGTTGGTGGGCACGTGAAGCTCAGTCGAGGTCAGCGAAACCATGCGATTTAGTTTGACATCCGAGTATTGGACCTACAAGTAGTTGTTGGTGTGATGTGTTTGACGCCAGCGTTAGGGTCGCGCCCGTGGACTACAGCACTGCCTTGATCCAACAGAACGGTCACGTCGCCGAACTGTTGCGACGCGCCGACCCCGAGGTCGACATCCCGACCTGCCCGGGTTGGACGCTGCGCAAACTGGCCGCCCACATCGGGCGCGGCGATCGCTGGGCGGCGACGATCGTCGCGGAGCGAGCCGATTCCTACGTCGACATCCGCACCGTGGCGGATGGCGCGCTGCCGCAGGGCCAGGACGGGGTGGCCGAGTGGCTGCGCGCCGGTGCCGCCACCCTCATCGACGCGGTGGCCGCGACCGGCCCCGACACGCCGGTCTGGACGTTCACCGGTCCGCAACCCGCGAGCTGGTGGATCCGGCGCCGGCTGCACGAGGCGACGATCCATGGCGCCGACGCCGCACTCGCGGTGGGCGCGGACGTCGTGCTGTCGGCCGAGTTGGCCGCCGACGGCCTCTCCGAATGGCTCGATCTGCTCGCGGCCCGGCCCGTCGGCGCCGGGGCGGTCCCACTGGATGTCGGTCAGGCGCTGCACCTGCACGCCACCGATGGCGACCTGGGCAGTGCCGGCGAATGGCTGGTGCACGGCGAGGCGGTCACCCTCTCCTGGGAGCACGGCCACGCCAGGGGCCAGGTCGCCGTCCGCGGACGCGCGGTGGACCTGCTGTTGGCGGCGCTGCGCCGCCTCCCCGCCGACGATCCACGCATCGAGATCCTCGGCGACGAGACGATCTGGCGGACCTGGCTGGACCGGACCGGCTTCTAGAACGGACCGGCTTCTAGAACGGACCGGTTTCTAGAACAGACCGCTGAACGGTCCCTCCCGGTAGAGGTTGCGCCGTTCCCACGCCTGCTGCATCTCGAAGCGGCCGCGCTGCCGCTCCGTCCACCACCGGCCGATGTAGAAGCCCAGAATGGCTCCGATCGCCAGCACCACAAAAACCATCTCAGTCATCACACGACCCCCCTGCCGGCCTCCCCCGAAGCAGACCACTCTAACGGGCGAAGGGTGATCAAGTGCATACCGGTAGTAGATAATCTTGGTACCGGCCGCACCCGGCGTCGTCAGCGCAGATCATCCACCAGCAGGTCCATCAGCAGCCCGTCGTGCCACTGGCCGTCCGCGGAGCGCTCATAGCGACGCATGATCCCCACCGGTCGGAACCCGGCCCGCTCGCAGCTGCGGATGGCCCGCGCGTTGTGCGCACCGGGGTCGATCGTCACCCGGTGATGGCCGCGCGCGAACAGGAATCGGGCCATCGCCCGCAGGGCGTCCCACCCCAGACCCTGACCCTGCTGATCCGGATGCAGCGCGATGTCCAGGGCGGCGTGGCGGTGGTCCGGGTCGAGCTCCTCGCGGTAGATGATTAGGCCGACGACGTCGCCCGCCAGCTCGATGGCGAAGCCCTGCGGCCCGAGCAACTCCCTGCGCACCCGCTCCAGGTCGTAGCCGCCCCACCACTTGGCGATCTCTGGGTGGTCGAGGATCTCGAGGAAGACCGGTACGTGCGCGGCGGCGGTCGGTCGCAGCACCACCGTCTGGCCGGCGATGGCCGATGTCGTCATGAGGTCAGCTCGACTCGGGCGCGTTCGACCAGCGATGCGGCGGTCTGCGGCTGCTCGAAGATCACCTGCACGTCTCGGTGGTCGATGTCGAGGGTGGCGATGGTGTTGCCGAAGTACGGGCCGCTGATCCGCTCCCAGGAGACCGGCTTCGGCGCGGCCCCGGCGCTGGTGGCCCACGCCTGCGCGAGACCCCGCATCACGCGTGACCAGCTGAGCTGGAAGCCGGGTCGGATGTACCACTCCATCTTGTTGTGCACCGGCGAGCAGGTCAGCTGGTGTACCCGGCCGCGGGGTTCGGACGGGAACGAGGCGCGGGCGGCATAGCTGTGGTGCACGTCGCCGGAGAGCACGGTGACCGTGGCCGGGCCACCGGCCGCCGTTCGCTCGATCATCGAGGTTAGCCGGTCGAAGGATTCGCGGAACGCCGACCAGTGCTCCAGGTCGGCGCCCTGGCGGATCTGCTCGCCGAGCCGCCCACGCCAACCCGGTCGGGCGGCCGCGATCTCGTTGACCGTCTCCAGGTCGGCGATCGCGTGCGGAAGCAACCACGGAACCGAGGTACCGATCACCAGGTGCTCGACTTGGCCGGGTGCCGCGACCTGCTCCTCGATCCAGTCGAACTCGGCGTCACCCAGCATCAGGTGCTGGTCGTGGTCGAGCAGTCGCCCGTTCCGCGAATCGATCATCAAGAAGCGACTGTTGCCGAGGTCCCAGCGGAAACTGAAACGCACGCCCTTCCCGCCGTCGGCCTCCGCATCGGCGCGGTCGGCCAGCTCGACCAGCAGCGGCCAGACGTCGCCCCCGTGATCAACGATCTTGCGGAAGTCGGGATCGGACGCCAGCTCGTCGGGGGAGAGGTTGCCGATGTGCTGGTACACCCAGTAGGACGCGAGCGCGGATCGGATGCGGTCACGCCACCAGGGCTTCTCCTTCATCATCGCGCGCCAGTCCGCCGAGGTGTTCCAGTCGTCGCGCACGTCGTGATCGTCGAAGATCATCGCGGTGGGCACGTTGGAGAGCAGCCAGCGCACCTCCGGATCCGACCACGAATCCTGGTAGAGCCCGACGTACTCCTCGTAGCCGACGATCTCGTCGTCCGGCCATTCCGGGTGCCGGTCACGGCGCCCGGCGATGCGCCGCCGGTTCTGCGGGGTGAGCTCGTCGGCGTAGACCTGATCGCCGAGCAGCAGCAGCGCATCCGGCCAGTCCTGCACCGGGAGCCGCGACATCCGCGCCGCGTAGGCGTCCAGGGCGTCGATGCCCAGATCGGTGGACAGCTTCGGGTCGGCGACCTTGGGATAGCGACACGATCCGAAAATGATCCGGTTGCTCTGCTCGGACGCCGGACCCCGGGTGCGGATCAGGCTCGGCGGGAACGGGCTGATCTCGGGCGGCCAGACCTGCTGCCCGTCGATGTGCACCTGGTAGGGCGTCCTGCTGTCCGGTTGCAGCCCGGTGACGTGGACGAGCGCGTAGTGGTGGCCCGAGACCTCGAACGTGCGTGTCTCGCAGTCGAGCACGCGGACGGTCGCCGCGGCTTTCGTCTGCACCCAGACCGAGGCCGTCGTCTGACCGACGTTGCGCAACACGGGTCCCAGTACGAGTGCCACCCGTCCACCGTACTGACGGGCGCGCCGTCGTGCCGCCCGGTCAGGTTTGTGTGGCGACCGATAGGGGAAGATGACCCCATGCTGCTACGACGACTCGCCCGTCCCATGCTTTCGGCCATCTTCATCACCGGCGGCGTCAATGCGCTGCGGGCGCCGCAGGGGCGCGCGCTGGCGGCAAAGCCGGTGCTCGATGCCGCCGCCCCGGTGATCGACAAGGTCGTCGAGATGTCGCCGCTGGACCATCGGCCCGACGACGAGATGTTGATCAAAGTCGATGCCGTGGTGAAGATCGTCGCCGGGTCGATGCTGGCGTTCAACAAGTTCCCCCGGTTGGCCTCGACCGCGCTGGCCGCGTCGCTGATCCCGACGACGCTGGCGGGGCACCGCTTCTGGGAGGAGACCGACGAGCAGAAGCGCGCTCAACAGCAGGTCCACTTCTTCAAGAACGTCGGCCTGCTCGGTGGCCTGATGATCGCCGCCGCTGACACCGAGGGCAAGCCGTCGCTGGGCTGGCGGGGACGCCGGGCGGCTCGGCTGACTGCCGCCGCCATCTCGACCCAGGCGGCTGCGCTGACCGACACCGCCTCGGATGTCGGCGACCGGTTGACCGATGTCGCGACCGATGTGACCGACCGGCTCGGCCTCACCGCGCACGATGCGTCGAGCAAGTTGGGGGTCGTGGCGCAGGACGCCTCCGGTCGGCTCGCCGGTGCCGCGCAGGACGCGTCCGGGGCCGTGGCCGGTATCGCGGCCGGTATCGCCGGGCTCGCCCCCGGCGCGGGTGCGGCGATGTCCGCCCGGGCTTCGCGGGCCGGGTCCCAGCTCTCCGCGCAGGCGTCCCAGCTGGCCGCGCAGGCCTCGGACGTCACCGAGGAGCTGTCCCGGCGCACGGCCAAGGCCAGGAAGCGGGCCGACAAGCGGGGTGCGGCGTTGCAGAAGACGGCCGAGAAGCGGGCCGCCGAGCTGCAGAAGCGGGCGGCCAAGCGCAGTGCCGCCCTGCAGAAAGCCGCTGATCGCAAGCGTGCGGAGCTGGCCAAGGCCACCGCGAAGAGGCGGGTCGAGCTGCAGAAGGCTGGCGCGAAGAAGGGCGCGGAGCTCCAGAAGGCGGCGGACCGCAAGATCGCCGAGATCCAGAAGAAGGCGCCGGGCGTGATCGACCAGGTCACGACGCAGGCGTCCAAGCTCGGTCACGACGTGGCCGTGCGGGCATCGGCCGTCGGCTCGGAGGTGGCCCACCAGGCCGAGGGGCTGGCCAAGGACACCCGCAAGCGCGTGCACGCGATGACCCGCTGACACCACCGCGGCGAGCACAGCAGCAGCGCGGCCCGGTCTCCTCGGGGGAGACTGGGCCGTTCGCGTCTCCGGGCTCCTTCGTCGGTGGACCCCTTCGACGCGCGGCGTCGCGCTGGCTCCGGGTCGATTGCTGCGCTAGAACTGTCGGGTGATCGCCTATGTCGTCGGTACGTATGACACCAAGGGCATCGAGCTGAACTACGTCGCAGGGCTGGCCCGCGCCGCCGGTGCCGATGTGGCCACGGTCGATGTGTCCACACAGAGCCGGCGGCTGGGTGGCACCGATGCCGCCGGTGCCGATGTACCCGGCGCGGATGTGTCGGCGGCCGAGGTCGCGGCGGCGCATGCGGACGGTGCTGCCGCGGTGTTCACCGGGGATCGAGGATCGGCCGTGGCCGCCATGGCCGTTGCCCTGCAGCGGTTCCTGCTCGCCCGTGGCGATGTCGGCGGTGTTCTCGGGCTCGGTGGCTCGGGCGGAACCGCGCTGATCACACCCGCGCTGCGCGCGCTGCCGGTCGGCCTCGGCAAGATCATGGTGTCCACGGTGGCTTCGGGAAACGTTGCGCCCTATGTGGACGCATCGGACATCGCGATGTGGTACTCGGTCACCGACGTCAGCGGACTGAACCGGATCTCCCGGCAGGTGCTGGGCAACGCAGCGCACGCGCTGGCCGGGATGGTGACGCACGCCGTGCCGGCCGCGGCTGATCGGCCCGCGGTCGGGCTGACCATGTTCGGCGTCACCACGCCGTGCGTGACCGCGGTGACCGAGCGGCTCGGCGACGGCGTGGACCCGCTGGTCTTCCACGCCACCGGCACCGGTGGTCGGGCGATGGAGAAGCTGGTCGACGACGGTCTGATCGGCTCGGTGTTGGACCTCACCACCACCGAGATCTGCGACCTGCTGGTCGGTGGGGTGTTCGCCGCCGGCCCGGACCGGTTGGATGCGATCGCTCGCTCGAAGGTGCCGTACGTGGGATCGTGCGGTGCCCTGGACATGGTCAACTTCGGCGCGCCGGCCACGGTGCCCGAGCACTTCGCCGGGCGGCTGTTCTACGAGCACAACTCGCAGGTGACGCTGATGCGCACCAGCGTGGCCGAGTGCGTCGAGATCGGGCGGTTCCTGGCTCGCAAGCTCAACGCGTTGCAGCGGCCCGGCGGTGTTCCTGCTACCCACCGGCGGAGTGTCCGCATTGGACGCGGAGGGGCAGACGTTCCGGGATGCGGATGCCGATGCCGCCCTCTTCGAGACGCTCGAACGTGAGGTCCGGGACGCCGGTCGGGTGCGACGGGTGGATCACCACATCAACGATCCCGAGTTCGCCGATGCGGTGGTCGCGGCGTGGCGGGAGGTGCAGTCGTGAGGTTCACGCGCGCGGAGCTCGTGGAGCGCTTCGCTGACATGGCCAGGCGCGGGGAGCCGATCGTCGGGGGCGGTGCGGGCACCGGGCTGTCGGCCAAGTGCGAGGAGGCCGGCGGCATCGACCTGATCGTCATCTACAACTCGGGTCGCTACCGGATGGCCGGGCGCGGTTCGCTGGCCGGGCTGCTGGCCTACGGCAACGCCAACGAGATCGTCGTCGAGATGGCCGCCGAGGTGCTGCCCGTCGTCCAGCACACGCCGGTGCTGGCCGGGGTCAACGGCACCGATCCATTCATGATCACCGATCGGTTCCTGCGTGAGCTCGCGGATCTCGGCTTCGCCGGTATCCAGAACTTCCCGACCGTCGGCCTCATCGACGGCGTCTTCCGGGCGAACCTGGAGGAGACGGGGATGGGCTATGGCCTGGAGGTCGAGCTGATCGCCGCCGCCCGCGCCGCCGACCTGCTGACCACGCCGTACGTGTTCTCGGCCGCGGATGCGCGGGCGATGACCTCGGCCGGTGCCGACATCGTGGTCTGCCACCTGGGGCTGACCACCGGTGGCGCTATCGGCGCCGAGACGGCCAAGTCGCTCGACGACTGCGTCGCGCTGGTGGACGAGTGGGCGGCCGCTGCGCTGGAGGTCCGCGACGACGTGCTGATCCTGTGCCACGGCGGCCCGATCGCGATGCCGGACGATGCCGCGCACGTGCTGACCCGCGCGAAGCACTGCCATGGCTTCTACGGCGCGTCGTCGATGGAGCGGCTGCCGACGGAGAAGGCGTTGACCGAACAGACCCGCGCGTTCAAGACCCAGCTGTCCCGAACCGGAGGAGCGCCCTGATGCCACGTCCCTACGCCAGTGCCGTGATCGCCGCGTCTGCTGACGAGGTGTGGGGCCTGATCCGCGACTTCAACGGCCTGCCCGGCTGGCACCCGACGATCGCCGAGTCCACGATGGACTCCGGCGCGGCAGCCGAGGTCGGCTCGGTCCGCCGGCTGGTGTTGGGCGACGGCGGCGTGGTCGTCGAGCGGCTGGTCACCCTCGACGACGCCGACCGCCGCTACACCTACGAGATCCTGCAGAGCCCGTTCCCGGTGCGGCGCTACATCTCCACGATCCGGGTCGCGCCAGTCACCGACGTCGGGCACGCCTTCGTCGAGTGGTGGTCGGAGTACGACGCCGACGGCACCGACGAGGCCGGGCTGACCGACACCTTCGCCGGCGCGGTCTACGGATCCGGGCTGGCGGCGCTGCAGCAGCGATTCGGCTAAGCCGGGGCGTTCGGGGTCGGGTGGGGCCGTTAGCCTGGCGGGACGGGGCGGTAGCTCAGCTGGTCAGAGCAGCGGACTCATAATCCGTCAGGTCGTGGGTTCGAACCCCACCCGCCCCACGCTCTGAACAGCAGAAACACTTCCTCTTCGCGATCTTGCTCAGGGCCTGTCCATGGTTGCGTCCATGAGCTGAGCGCCTACGCTGTCGTCCATGACCAGCGCAACCGGCCGGGACGGCGGGCGACGGCGAGGCAGCGTGCGCGTCCGCGGTGGCTCGCTTCAGGTCCGGGTGTACGCCGGTCAGGACCCGGTGACGGGCCGGGACCGGTACCTGACCGAGACGGTCAAGGGCACCGACAGGGCCGCGCACCGGCGCGCCGAGAAGGTCATGACCAGGCTGCTCGCGGACGTCGACAAGCAGCGTGCACCGGAGACGTCGATCCCTCTGGGCCGGGCGCTCGACGAGTGGTTGCGCACGGTTGAGATCGAGGAGACGACCCGTCGGACCTACGTCGGCTACATCGAGCGGCACATCCGGCCGGCGCTCGGCGCGATCCCGATCGACAAGCTCAGCGCACGGAACCTGGAGACGCTGTACGCCGAGCTGCGCCGCTGCCGCACCCGCTGCGACGGCCGGCCGCACATCGAGCGGCACCAGGACGATGGCGAGCACGACTGCGCCGTGACCAGGTGCGTTCCGCACGTGTGCGTGCCCATGGCGAGCTCGACGGTGCGGCAGATTCACTCGATCATCAGCGGCACCCTGTCGGCCGCCGTCCGGTGGGACTGGATCACCTCGAACCCGGCCCGCATCGCGCAGCGTCCCCGGGCGAAGGCGCCGGAGCCCGACCCCCCGTCGCCGGCCGACGCGGCCCGCCTGCTGGACGCCGCGTTCGTCATGGACGACGACTGGGGCACCCTCGTGTGGCTCGTGATGACGACCGGCATCCGGCGCGGCGAGGTGTGCGCCCTGCGCTGGCGGGACATCGATCTCGACGGCGAGATGATCGAGATCCGGCGGAACTACGTGCTGCACAAGGGTGTCGGGGTCGAGAAGGACACCAAGACCCACCAGATGCGCCGGATCGCGCTCGACTCCGAGACGGTCTCCCTGCTGCGCGAGCACCGGGCACGGGTCTCGGCCCGTCTCGCTGAGCTGGGTGCCGACGTCACACCGGAGACGTTCGTCTTCGCCGGCGTGAAGTCGCCCGACCACAGCGAGCCGTACTCGCCGCACGCGGTGTCGAGCCGGTACGTCGACATGGCCAAGCGGCTGGGTATCACCACCCACATCCACGCGCTCCGGCACTACTCGGCGACCGAGTTGCTGACCGCAGGTGTGGACCTGCGGACCGTGGCCGGCCGGCTCGGCCACGGTGGCGGCGGCTCGACCACGCTGCGCGTGTACGCGGCGTGGGTGGCGGCCTCGGACCGGAAGGCGGCGGAGCTGCTTCGCTCGCGCCTGCCGCGCCGTCCCTGATCCACTCGTCACAGCGCGGGCGACATCGCGGAATCGGCCGGAAGCCGCGGGTTTGTGACGGGGTGTGACGGGTTGCGGGACACCCGTCACACCCGTCACAGAATGGTGTTCGTGCAGGTCAGCTGCCTGTGAACCCGTCACACCTCGATGTGACGGGTACACCGCGCTGTGACGGGTTGAGCGGCCCCCTTCGGAGGGGCCAGGTTCCGATCTTCGGGATATCGATTCGGCTGGAGATCGACACCGACAATCCGATCGGCCACGGCACCGTCGCTCCGCGCGCTCCCACAGAGGGCTGCGGAAACGTCGCGCACGCTCGCGCGCCCGGCGACGTCTCTCTCGGGTGCCCGCGGTCGGATCCCGAGCCTCAGCTCGGCGGCACGTACTGGCTGGCGGTGAAGACCGCGCCCTGCGGGTCCCGGACGATGCTAATTGCGCACCCAGGGGGCGTCGAAGGGCGGGACGACGACGGTCGCCCCGAGCGACGCGGCCGTCTCTGCCGCGGCGTCGGCGTCGTCCACCGCGAAGGTCACGCCCCAGTGGGGCACCTCTCCCTGCTCCGGGTCCTCGCCGATCGGCACGAGCAGCGCCACCGTGTCGGAGAAGCCGTCGGGCGCTCCCAGCTCGGCCACCTCCGCCTGCGAGCCCGGGTTGTCCCGCTCGAGGTGATCGCCGTAGCCGGGCAGCCGGAACATCCAGGGCCCCTCGCCGCTCGGGTCCATCGGATCGGCGTCCCAGCCGAACAGAGCGCCGTAGAACGCGGCGGCCGACTCGCGGTCCTTCGTGTGGAGTGAGTTGAAGTTGACCGACCCGTGCTCGTTCACCCGCTCGGAGCCGATGCTGGCGCCCGCCTGCCAGACGCAGATCACCGCGCCCTCGCGGTCGGCGAGCACGGCCATCCGGCCGGCCTCGCCGACGTCGAAGGGGTCCATGACCACGCTTCCGCCGGCGTCGCGCGCCCGCTCGGCCGCCTCGTCCGCGCTGGCCACGGCGACGTATGTGTTCCACGCCGGCCCGGTGGGTGCCTCGGCCATGAGCGAGGTGATCCCGGCCACGTCCCCGCCGTCGATCTGTCCCGACGAAGTAGGGCTGCGACGAGCCGGCCGGCGTCCGGTCGGCCGTCGTCCAGCCGAACAGGCCGCTGTAGAAGGCGGCGGCGGCCTCCGGGTCGCGCTGTTCCGTGTCCACCCAGCACGGGACTCCGGCCGGGTACTCGCTACGCTGCGGCATGACCTTCTCCTCTCGTCGCGGAATGCACCGTCGACGCTAGGGGCCATTGCGGTCAGTTTCGGTCCGTAATGTGCGACATGCTGTGCGCCGTGTCCGCCGAACCCCGCGTTCCGGGCACGGCCGATCGCTTCGGTTCGTACCGGGCTCACTTCATCTCTGACCTCGTTTCACAGGTCAGAGCCACACTGCGCCAAGGACTGCACGGGATGAAGTAGTTCACTCCGCCGGGCCTGCTTCACTGCGGCCCTCCGTCACTGCCGGAGCGTTGTTCGATGTACTCCGCTGGGCATCGATGGCGATCTTCCCGGCAGCACAAGGCCAGCGGATCAGCGTCGTGGCGAATCCGCTGCATGTGCCGTTCCTGCCCCGCCGATGGACGCCGAGAATCCGCTGGGCACCGTCATGCTGGGCGGCCACGAACCGGATGGCGGCTTCGATGACGGTGACCGCAGCGAGGGCGGGGCGGTTCCGGTTCGTGCTCACGGTCGGCGGGACGCGGCGAGCCGGTCGAAGTCGGTGGACGAGTCGGCGTCGGCTTCGGTGAAGCCGCCGGCGATCGAACCGGGCCGCGCGGACGCGAGCACTCGGAACAGGAGCCGCGGTCCGTCGTAAGCCCGGCGGCCGTGCAGCCACCGGCGGTTGTCGAGCACGTAGCCGAAGCCGGCGCGCATCGGCGCGGTACGGATGTGCCGCCCGATTGCGGCCCGCAGCACGGGGATGTGCGGTGCCGCTGCCGGACCGAAGCGCGCCAGCGAGTCGATCCGAAGCCGGACAACGACAATGCCGCCCTCGGCTGTGAACACCGAGCAGAGCTGGCCGTCCGCGCCACCGAAGAGGGTCGACCTGGGCGTGGCCGGCCCGATTTGTACATCGACAGCGCGGCCGATCCGGGCTATATCCATCGTCGAGGTTTGGGATCCCAGTGCTGGTTGCTGACATCGGCAGCAAGAGGCGGGTCGCCGAAGCTGATCACGGCTTCGAGCACATTGGCGAAAGACTGCGGTAGCTGGTTGTCGAGTTGCTGCTTGCGGCGCCACGAGGCCCAACGCTGTTGTGCGAGCACGGCATACTCATCGAGCGCGTCCGCCAGCGATGACAACTCCACCTGGCGATATGCGGCTACTTCGGAAAGCGCTCCCTGCAATTCATCTCCCTCGACCTGGTGTCGCCCGGTGAGGAGGTAAAGATCGGCGAAGTCGCGCCAGCGGGTGTTGCTGGTGCCTCGTTGCAGCGCGGTTATGATCTTCTCGGCGTATACCATGGGCAGCGGATAGCCGACCAGGGCGATTGATCCCCCGAGCAGTCTGGGCAGGGCGACCGTGCGTGGCGCGGGCCAGATCGGGTCGCCGATGCTGACGTCGACGTGCAGGGTGAGCCGTGCGCTGGCCAGTGTCGCGGCGAGCGAAACGCGTACGCCGCCGTACTCGTCCTCGTCGCGGATGGTCTCCGCGGTCGCCGCGTCAGCATCGAAGATGAGGCCGTCTTCCATCGGAGCGGCGGCGATGCCTCGCACGAGCTGAAGCACATCGTCGCGCTCGCCGGCGATCGCGCGCGCTTGCAGGTCTACGTCACGGGTTGGGCGGCGAGCGTCGTAGGCGGCGAGCAGCACGCCGCCCTTGAGTACCAGCGTGTCGGCGTGGGGGGACGCAGCGAGCCGCGTGAGGAAGCCTTCGAGGGCGTAGAGCTGGTGCAGTTCGTCAGTGGGGCGGTGCTGGCTGCGGGCCAAGTTTCGGAGGGCGAGGTAGGCGCGTCCCTCGACGGACGCGTTGGTCGGTCGCTGGCCAGCAGTCACAACAGGATCTCCAACGCGGCGCGCAGCGCCGGCTCGGCTTTGGGGAAAGCGCGAGCCATCTTCAGCAGAGTCGCCGGTTGGGATCCGCGTCGGCGCAGCCAACGGCGCAGCGCCTCGACTGCCACCTCGGGTCCTTCCAGGTGGCGCAACCGGAAGGCGTCGATGATGCAGCGCTCCGGGCTGTAGATTCCCATGGTCGTCGCCGTGCTCAGGTGCAGCTCGTCGCGGCCGAGGTCGAAGGTGTCCGCGGCAAAGGTGTGCCAGGTGACTGGAGCCTTGACGCGCGGATGCCGCTGTCCCCGTGGGAGGGCGACATCGATGCCGGCCGGGATGGCGTCACTGAGGTTGTGCCGGGCCATGGCGGTCGTCAAGCACAGCGTCGCCCGTGGTGCGCGATGCGCAATCTCCACCAGGTCCGGATCGGCGTCCGTTGCTGAGTCGGGTCGCCGGAACAGGCCACGGCCGAGTTGCTCGATCACTCCTGCGTCGCGCAGCTCGTACAGCCGCCGGTCTGACAACCCGGCCGTGCGAGCCTGGGTGTAGGAGAACATCGTCGGCAACGCGGCCAACGTGCTTTCGGCGACCAGCTCGGCGTAACTTGCCATGTAGGAAAATGTACACACACACTGCCAGTGTGTCTACGTTATCCTCCGGAGGTCGGGCCAACTTGGCTCGCTGTCTCACCGGTGTAGCCGGCAACGTCGCAACGACGTAGTTGTACTGCCCGGACAGCATGATCAACCTGAGGATGGTGGGTGCCTCCGATGGCGGTGATGAGCCAACCAACTCCGCCGCGGCGCCCGGCGGGCCCCGTGGCAGCCGTCGAGCGGATCACCAACGGCGACATACTGTGCTCGCCACCAGCGATCGTCAAGGCGCGGCCGAGGCCTTGCTGACCGGACTCTCGGAGGCCGAGTTGACGGGCTTCCCGTCCATGAGCCTGTCCATGAACTCGGGCTACATATGGCCGGTGCAGCCTCGTCACGAGCAAGCTGCGCCTGCAAGGCCTGCAGAGCTTACTCCGGCCGGGTGAACGCGCCGCCTCATAATTCGTCGTCAGGTCGTGGGTTCGAACCCCACCCGCCCCACGAGCTGAGCAGCAGTAGCACCGCCGAATCGAGATCTTGCTCGGAGCCTGTGCGTTGGCTGTCAGCGGCCCTAGCGGGACGGACGTACGCCGCCCTGGTGAAGACGGCACCGGCTGGTGACCGATCGGGTGTCGGAACGCGCGTCGTCCATGGCGTAGTGCACAACGCGGGCGTTTTCCCGGACTGCGGCTGCGGGCCTCAGACCTTCGCGGCGGAGTCCTTGTCCTCCTTCTCCTCTGTCTTGGTCTCGGTCCGGAGGACGTCATGACCTGCGATGTCGACGTCTTTGAAGTCGCCGCCGGTGATCTTTATGCTCGTGCGGGAGACGGCCGCCGCTGCATCCTTGGTGAGCTGGGAGACGTTGTAGCCGCGCTTCTTGAGATATTTCGCTATCTCGTCGAAGATCCGCTTGCTCAACGCCGCCGCCCTGCTGTTGGCGTCGGTGACCTGGTACCACTGCTCCTTCTGGACGCCGAGGGCGACGCTCTCGCGCAAGCTGCGGCCTGCGCCGTAGCGCTCCGGCTCGATCTTCTTGCGGCTCCTGGGTCGGCGCGGCGTAGGCCGGCGCAGCACCGAGCCAAGCCGGCGATGAACCTGCAGCGGCAGCGCGAGGAAGTCGACCGCGGCCCCGTTGAGCCATCCGTAGCCGGGTCGGATGGTGCGGTCAACCTCGTCCAGCAAGCGGTCCATCGGCGGCAGCAGGCACGGGGTGAGTTGCAGCTGGATCTGTCCCAGATCGGCGGTGACGCGCAGGTAGCAGGACACCACCACGTCCCGACTTGATGACTCGGCGCGGAAGCAACTGTAGAAGTGCACGCCCTCAATCCGATCGCCGACCACGTCGTCGACGTCCGTGGACGGCGGATGTCGTACCGGGGGCGTCTGCAGATCAGGAAACACCTGGTCGGCGAACGGTGAACCGCCCGAACGCACCATGCGCACGAGCTTGTCGGCGGCGACGACGACCTGGCGGCGGTACATGAGCCTGCCTGTCCCGGTTGTCTCGGCGCGGAGCTTCTTCGCGACATACCGGTGCAGGTCGGCGATGTCGATCGGCTTCGCCTTCCGGTCCTTGGCCGGCACCACCACCGGCTCCGTGTCTACGGCGAAACCGGCAGCAGCCGCCGCCGCGCCGCCGCGATCGCGTCCCCCTCGCGGGTGTGCGCCTTTTCCCGTGCGAACAGTGCACCCGCGCGTCCTGCCAGGTCTTTCGGTCGACTACAGGCGGGAGGGCCGGGCTGGGTGCTTGATCGTTCATGATCGCCTCCATGCGTTCATCGCGGTGTGCCCACCGACGAACGGGGCCGTACACGTCCGTCATCTCGGGTACAGTTCCGGCACCGAGACCTTGATCGCCTCTTGAGTTGTTCGGGCGATCACCACGACGGCGGGCTCGGTCGGGTCGGGATTCTCCTCACGGTGCGGCACGAACGGCGGCACCAGGACGAAGTCGCCGGGGTGGGCGGCAAGCCGCACCTCGTTCACGCCGTCGTGGTAGACGAACACCGGGTGCCCGCGCACCACGTCGTGGCGGACACGCGGGTCGATGTCGCTTGACGCGGTGCCGTCGGTGTGCGGGTTCATGACTCCGACCTCCTCTGATCGCTCGGCGGGTCCGACCGGGCCCGCCGGTGCCACAGTGCGACGAGTTCGGCGATGCTCACAACGATTTTTGCGGCGGTAGCAAATTGGGCTATCGGGGTTCGGGTGGCGGTGATCGGGCGTCAGTCGTCGCGACGGGTCAGGTGGAGCAGCTCCGCGACGTGGTCGTCGGCAGGGCCGAACCAGTGGGGCGTGTCGGTGTCGAACTCGGCGATCTCGCCGGCGCGCAGCACGCGGTCGTCGTCGCCGACGATCAGCCGGAGCTGACCGGAGAGCACGTAGAGCCACTCGTAGCCGCGGTGAGTGACCAGTCGCGGCTCGCACGGGGCAATGATCTGCTTGTAGGCCTGCACCCGGTTGGGGTACGGGCTGAGCGGTACGATCACCCCGCCTCGGCAGCGGCGGGTCAGCTGCTCACCGGCCGCCCGGTTCGGCGCCCGCTGCTGCGGGGGCGGTGCGATCGCGGCGGCCCTCCATGACCAGCAGCACGATCAGCACCACCTCGGCGATCTTGTCCAGGATGCCCAGCGCGTCATAGTGGCCCTGGATCAAGGCGAAGTACGCGATGATCGTCGCGGCGGTCAGCGCGATCAGGGCCCAGCGGGTCAGCCGCCGGAACCGGGCGAAGGCCGGGTGGTAGAGGGCCGCGGTCAGCACGATGTACCCGAGGCCATCGAGGTAGAACAGCGCGGCGAAGAACCCGAGCGCGGCCGCGCCGCCGGCCGCGGCCGTCGCCTCGGGCTGGGTCGCCACCATGATGTTGGTGATCGCGCCCAGATAGATGTGCACCACGGCGGTCGCCAAGGACAACGCGCAGATCGCGATCTGGAGCGCGCCGAAGCGGGTTTCGTTGCGGCGGAAGGTCATCGTCGTCACCTCGTCGGGTCGGTCGGGACAGTATCTGCGGTGTAGACCGCCCGGAGTGCCGGGTGTCATCGGTACACCGGACAGATCGCCGCGACAGATTCCGCCGAGTCCACATCGGGCTCGGAAGTCTGGCGCCCGCGACCAGTTCGAGGGGGCCCGGCACATCAGCGAGGCGAGATCCCCGGAATGTCGGCGAGTGCGTCTGCTACGGCCCGGTAGCGCTCGTAGGCGGCATCGAGGTGTTGCCCGCGTGCGGTATCCGGTTGGTAGGTGCGGATCGGCGGTGCCAGCGCGTCGACGGCGTCGATGATCGTGCGGTGCCAGCCGGCGCCGGTCATGGCGCAGATGGCGGCGCCGAGAGTGCCGGCCTCGGCAAAGTCGGCGACCTCGACCGGCAGCTGCAGGGTATCGGCGAACAGCTGGGCCCAGTAGGGGGCACGGGCGCCACCGCCGGCCAGCCGGGCCCGTCGGAGCGGGAAGCGTTCGCGCAGGGCGTCGATGTGCACGCGGTGGTTCAACACCACCCCGTCGAGCACGGCGCGCAGGGCGTGCGCGGATCATGCCATCCGCGCAGTCCCACGAAGGCCGCGCCGGAATCACGGGACTGCGGGGATCCGTAGCGGAACGGGAGGAACACCACGTCGTGCGGGAGAGCGTGCTGGCCGGCTTCGCCGCGGCCCGGGCCGGGGGATTCGAGCCCGACGTGGTGGTGGCCAACGCGGGCGTGCAGCTCTTCGGTCAGGACGCACAGATCGCGGACCTCGACCTCGAGGTCTGGCAGCGGACCATTGCGATCAACTTGACCGGCGCCTTCCTGACCGTCAAGCACGCGGTGCGGGCCATGCTCGGTCGAGGTGGCTCGATCATCGTCACCGGCTCACCCACCGCCCTCAACGGCGAAGGCAAGGACTTCACGGCCTACAGCAGCTCCAAGGCCGGGATGCACGGCATGGCCAGGGCGGTCGCCGCCGCCTACGCGACGCGCGGGATCCGCGTGAACACCGTCGTACCGGGCTACACCGAGACGCCGTTGGTGTCGGCGATCTCGACGGACGCCACCGACCGGGCGGCGATCATCTCGCGGATCCCGATCGGCTGCCCGGGCACGGCCGTCGACGTCGAAGGGATCATGGTGTACCTCGCCAGCGACGAGTCCAGCTACGCCACCGGCGCGATCTTCCGCGTCGACGGCGGCATGACCAGCCTCTGATGGTCGTGTACGTCGGGGTGGACTGGGGCGGCACCAAGATCGAAGCGATCGCGCTCGCCGCGGACGGGCGCACCCTGAGCCGACGTCGGGTCGACACCCCGCGGTCGGACTACGAGGGCTGCGTGAAGGCGATCGTCGACCTGGTCGAGGTGATCGAGGCCGAGGTCGGGTGGTGCGAGGGGATCGGGATCGGGTTGTCGGGATCGCTCGACCCGCGCACCGGCATCGCCAAGGGCGCCTCGTCGACCTGGATGAACGGGCGGCGGGCCGAGGACGATCTCCGTACCGCCCTGCGCCGGCCGGTCCGCACCAGCAACGACGCGGACTGCTTCGCGGTGATCCTGGGGACCGGCGCCGGCGCCGGTATCGCGATCGACGGTCGAGCTCATCACGGCCCCCACAACGGCGCGGGGGAGTGGGGCCACAACCCGTTGCCGCAGCCCGACGCCACGGAGATCCCCGGCGAGCCGTGCTACTGCGGCAGGCACGGGTGCCTGGAGACCTGGGTGTCGGGGCGGGCGTTCGCCCGCGACTACCGGCGGCACGCCGAGATCGACCTCGCCGACCCGCCGCCGCTCGGTCCGGTACAGATCGTCGAGCGGATGCGGGCGGGGGACCGGCTGGCTCGGCTGGTCTGGCGCCGATACGTCGACCGTGTCGGCCGCGGCCTCGCGCTCGCGGTCAACGTGCTGGATCCGGACGTCCTCGTCATGGGTGGTGGAATGTCCAACGTGGATGAGCTGTATACGGATCTGCCACCGGTGCTGGCCCGCTACGTGTTCTCGCCGGTGCTGCACACGCCGGTGGTGCGGGCGGCGCACGGCGACTCCAGCGGGGTCCGCAGCGCGGCATGGTTGTGGAAGCCGTGAGCCCGGGCGGCGACGAGCTGGCCGAGCGCTACGAAGCCGGCCGCGAACTCGTGCTGCGCGCCGGCGCGCTGGCCGCGGAGTACGCCGGCCGGTTCTCCGCCCTCGAGGTGCGCAACAAGGGAGTGCAGGACGTCGTCACCGAGGCGGACCTGGAGGTGGAACTGCTCATCAAGCGCGAGCTGGCCCGGTTCCCGGCCGATGGCTTCCTCGGCGAGGAGACCGGCGTCGGCGAGATCACCGACGCCGACGGGATCTGGGTGGTGGACCCGATCGACGGTACCCAGCCGTTCGTCAGCGGGATGGCGAGCTGGTGCGTGTCGATCGCCTACGTGCGTCGGGGTGTTCTCCAGTTCGGCTTCGTGCACAACCCGCCCCTGGACGAGCTGTTCGAGGGTGGGCGCGGTCGGCCGGCGCTGCTGAACGGGCGGCCTATCGCCCCGCATCCGGGGCAGGCGCTGACCGACGGCATCGTGTCCGTCGGGTACTCGCCGCGGGTAGGAGCCGACGACATCCTGCCCGTCTTCGACCGGCTGCTGCGCCAGGGTGGGATGTTCTACCGCAACGGATCCGGTGCGTTGACCGTCTGCTACGTGGCCTGCGGGCGACTGCTCGGCTTCGTCGAACCGCACATCAACTCGTGGGACTGCCTCGGCGGAATCGCCGTGGTCCACGCGGCGGGTGGGCGGACCAACGACTACCTGGGGGACAACGCCCTGCTCGAAGGGAACCGGATCGTCGCCGGCCCGCCGGCGGTGTACGAAGCACTCGATACCGTGCTGGGCCGATGAGCCTGCGGCTCCGATAGCGGACAGGAACTGACCGTAATGGTCGGCAGAGTCGGGTCCACACCACCACCACGGAGCCCGGAGGTCGCACGATGTACGCACCCGCCCAGCACGACGAGGTCACCGGCCTGGTCAACTACATCGACGAGCAGCTCGCGGCCATCCGTGCCGCCGCGTTCGGCCTGACCGAGGAGCAGGCACGCGAGACGCCCTGTCGGAGTGCGCTGTCGGTCGGGGGCATCGTCAAGCATGCGGCCTACGTCATGCGCGGAGCGCTGAAGCGGCTGGAAACCGACGTCACCGAGCAGCCGGTGGATGCGGCGGCGTACGCCGCGTTCACCGACAGCTTCGTGGTGCGCGATGACGAGACGGTGGCCGGGACCATCGAGGAGTTCGACCGGGTGCGGGCTCAGCTGCTGGCCGCGGTAGCCGCGACCGATCCGGCCGGCGACAGCATGGCGCCTCCTAGGCCGTGGCACGGGATCTTCGACGCCCGGCGGATTCACGCTCGCTACTACCTGGTGCACCTGGTCGAGGAGTGTGCCCGGCACGCGGGGCATGCCGACATCATCCGCGAACAGATCGACGGTGTGGCGGTGCCGGCGCTGGTGCTGACCCTGGCCGGGGCGAGCGCCAACGACTTCTTCCAGCCGTACCAGCCGGCCCCAGGCACCCTCCTGGCGTCCTGAATGAGGGCTTCAGCCGGCTCGCGGGACCGGCGCCTCGGTGACGAGGATCGTGGCGGACCGCCGGTCCTGCACCGCCTGCAGCTGGTCGATCCCCTCGAACTCGTTGCAGAGCAGGAACAGGTGCCGGCCATCGGGACCGCCGAGGACGCAGGAGAAGCACGGCAATCCGGTCTCGACCCGGTGGGTGATCTCGCCGCCGTCGAGCACCCGGACACAGGCACCGGCCGGGGCGTTCGGATCACCGGTGTGTGCGGCCACGTCGGCGGTCTGCACCCAGATCGCCGAGTCGGCATCGGTGCAGATGCCGTCGGGGCCCAACCCCTCGGCCCACACCCGACGGCCGACCAGCCCACCGTCATCCTGGATGTCGAACGCGCTCAGCCGTCCGGCGAACGACTCCGCGACGACCAGGGTGGAGCCGTCGGGCGTCACGACCATGCCGTTGGGGAAGTCGATGTCACCGGCTACCTGGCGGTAGGTCCCGTCGGGAAGCACGAGGTTGATCCAGCCGGGTTGCGGCGCGCCGCCGCCGACGAAGTCGAAGTCGGCCCCGTTGACGTACATGTGGTCGTGCGGATCGATCACGATCTCGTTGCCGCCTCGCTCGCAGTGCGTCACCAGCGCGCCGTCGAGTTCGTGCCGGGTGACGGACGGGCCGGTCGTGATCAGTCGCCCGTCGGACAGCCAGTCGATCGCCCAGCCCATCTGGCGCGGGCCCGCGGCCATCACCTCGGCCGTGCCGTCCATGTCGACGGCGACGACCTCACCCACGCCCCAGTGGGCGAACCACAATCGCCCCTCATGCCAGCGGGCGGACTCGACCATCGCGAGGCCGCTCAGCAGGGTGCGGGCCGGAGGCAGGAACTCGACCATGGGGCCCGACCCTAGGCCAGCGCTGCTCGGGCTCGTCAACTGTCCAGGTCGCAACCGGTCACGGCGAACGCGTATCGGCGGATCAGTGTGATCACCTCGGTTCTGCCGCGTCGTCCGGCGGCGACCTCCAGCTGGAAGCCGTCCTCCATGGCGACGAAGGAGGCGGCCAGGGCGCGGGCCGGGTCGAGCAGGGTGAAGTGGCCCTGCTCGCCGCCGCGCAGGAGTACAGATGGTCGTCGTCCCGGAGCTCATGCTCGCGGCCGAGGGCTCCCTGCTCGGGGGCGGCTTCGGGCCGTCGATGCAGGAGCTGGCCCAGCCGATCCCCGGACCGCTCACCGACCGGCTCGGGGACCTCGCCGCCGACACCGGCCTGTGGCTGGTGCCCGGCAGCATCTACGAGCGAGGCCTGGACGGGCGCGCGTACAACACGGCCGTCGTCGTGTCGCCGGAGGGGAAGGTCGCCGCGGCCTACCGCAAGATCTTCCCGTGGCAGCCGTACGAGGGATCCGCCGCCGGCGACGAGTTCGTGGTGGCGGATCTCCCCGGCATCGGTCGGATCGGCTTGGCCATCTGCTACGACGGATCGTTCCCCGAGGTCGTGCGCCAGCTGGCCTGGCTCGGCGCCGAGGTGATCATCCAGCCGGTCTGGACCTCCACCCGCGACCGTGAGATGGAGCTCGTGTGTGCCCGCGCCAACGCGTGGAGCAACCAGGTGTACGTGGTCAACGTCAACACCGCCGCCCCGCTGGGCGTCGGGCAGAGCCTCGTCGTCGACCCGGAGGGCACGGTTCGCCAGCAGGCCGGCGGCGGCGAGGAATTGCTCGTCGACGTCCTCGACCTCGACGCGGTCGCCCGGGTGCGCGAGTTCGGCAGCAACGGCATCAACCGACCCTGGAAACAGCTCGCCGAGCACGGGCCCAACCTCCGGCTCCCGATGTACGCCGACGGCGTCATCCAGCCACCCGCCTGGCAGATTCACCCGCGTACCGACCCGTCGGCCGGCCGGCGGAATACCCTGCATCCCATGGCGCAGGCGCGCGAGCCGGCGGTCCGGGGGTGAGGGCATGACGGACGGGCTGGACGTCGGCCCCTCGACGCGGCCTGCCCTGTCGATGGTCTGCCCGGAGCTAGTCGGGCGGGACGACGAGACCGCTCGGCTGCACGAGCGGGTCGACGCCGCCGCCGCGGGCCGTGGTGCGGTGGTCGTGCTGGTCGGCGAGGCGGGGGCGGGCAAGTCCCGGCTGGCGCGTGAGGTGATCGGAGCCGGCCGGGCGCGGGGTGCGGAGGTGCTGTTCGGGCGGGCCGTGCCCGGGGCCAACACGGTGCCGCACCGCCCGCTGGCCGAGGCGCTGCTGGCCGCGTACCGGTCCAGCCCGCCGCCGGCGGCTCCCGAGCTGGCGGGGTTCGGCGGGCACCTGGCCCGGTTGCTGCCGCACTGGTGGCCCGACGCGCCCGTCGGCGGCGCGGAGGCCTCGCCGGTGCTGCTGCACGAGGCCGTGGTGCGGCTGCTGTCGGTGTCCGGGCGCGGTCGCGGCGTCGTACTGGTGTTGGAGGACCTGCACTGGGCCGACGCCGAGACGATCGGCGCCGTCGACTACTTCGCCGACGTGCTGCCCGGTGAGCCGGTGCTGTGCGTGTGCACCTGTCGACCCGACGACACCGCGGCCGCCGAGTTGTCGCAGCGGCTGCTGCGCCGCGATCCGGGGTCGGTGCTCCCGGTGCCGTCGCTGCGCGGCGATGACATCGACCGGATGCTCGCGGCCTGCCTGGGTGGGGCGAGGGTGCCGAGGCAGCTGGCCGAGTTCGTCCGCGCCCACAGCGACGGCAACCCGTTCCTGGTGGAGGAGCTGCTCGCCGGGGTGGTGGCGTCGGGGGAGCTGCGGCTGGTCGACGGTGACTGGTCCACCGACGGCATGCTGACCCCGACCGTGCCGGCCAGCCTCGGGGACTCCATCCACAGACGACTCGCCGGGCTGGACCCCACGGCCCGGCGCGTGCTCGGCGCGGCCGCGCTGCTCGGCCGGCGCTTCGAGTGGGAGCTGGTGCCCGGCATCGCCGAGGTGGACGGCCGCGCGGCGGTGGACGGTCTGCGCAGCGCTGTCGACGCCCAGCTGATCGAGGTGGAGGGCAGCGGCTTCCGCTTCCGGCACGCGCTGACCCGGGAGGCGGTGCTGGCCGACCTGCTGCCCCCGGACCGCGCGCAGCTGGCCCGGCGCGCCTGGCCGGCCGTCGAGCGGGCCCATCCCGGGCTGCCCGGTGGGTTCTGCGAGCTCGCCGCCGAGCTGGCGGAGGCGGCGGATGCGCCGGAGGCGGCGGCGACGCACCTGATCGCCAGTGCCGGTCGGGCGTGTCGCGACGGCGCGTTGAGCACGGCCGAGGCCGTCGCGCGGCGGGCCCGGACGTTGGCTCCGCAGGGTGCAGCGGCCGCGGCGGCCGCCGAGGAAATGCTGGTCACGATCCTGGTGGCGGCGGGCAAGACCGCGGAAGCGCTGGCCGTCGGACGCGGTCTGGCCGCGCGCTTCGACGTCGAGCAGGCCCCGCCCGAGCGCCGCACCGACCTGCTCCTGCAGCTCGCGCACGCCGCGCTGACCGCGGGCGACACCCACGCCGCGGACGGGTACACCGCCGCGGCCCGCGGGGTTGTCGGACGGCTGGACGACGCCACCACGGCTGCCGTGCTCACCGCCCGGATCGACGCGGTGGCCGGTCATGTGGCCTTGGAGCAGGGACGGTGGGACGAGGCATCGGCGTTGGCCCGCGCCGCGGTGGCCGCGGCGGAGGCAACCGGGCAGCCGGCGGTGGAGTGCGAGGCGCTGCAGGTGCTGGGCCGGGTGAGCCGCCAGGTCGACCTCGACGAGGGGGCGGCCTGGTTCGAGCGGGCGTCCGACGTCGCCGTGGCGCACCGGCTCCCGGGCTGGCACCTGCGGGCGAGGCAGGAGCTGACGCTGATCGCCTGGGGCCGGGACGACCTGGCGCCACTGCGGGAGACGCGGGAACTGGCGGCCGGGTACGGGGCCCTGCTCACGGTCGCGGTGATGGACCTGAGCCTGGCCGACATCGCGCTGTGCGGCTTCGACCGGGCGGGCTGTCTGGCCGCGGCGGAGGCCTGCGCTCGGGCCAGCCGCCGCTACGGGCTGGCCACCGACTCGGTGGCCCACCTGTGGCTGGCCGGTGCGCACGCCCTGGCCGGCGACGACCGGGCGATGAACGCGGCCGTCGAACAGGCGCTGGCCCCGGCGCCCGACGACCCGCGCATCCTCGGCGATCTCTACGGTCGGGTGCTGGCCACCCGCTCGTTCGTGGCCGACGACCTCGGCGCGCTGCGCGGGCAGCTGGACGCGATGATGCCGTACGTCGACGCGGCGCCGGCCGGCACATCGGTGTTCCCCGGCCGGCTCTGGTGGGCCACGCTGCACACCATCGACGACGACGACCACGGTGCCGGGCCGCGAGCCCACTTCCGCGCCGCGGCGGAGGGTCTGGGCATGGACGTGTTCGTCGCCGACGCCGACGTGGCCGACGCGGTGGCGCTCGGGCGGGCGGGGGAGCCGGGCGCCGCGGCGGCCCTGATGACCTCGGCGCGCGAGCGCCTGCGGCAGCTGCCGCGGATGCTCGGGATGTCGCACTGCCAGCAGCTGCTGGTGGCGCGGGCCGCCGCCCGCGACGGCTGGGGCGAGCCGGCCGCGTGGCTGCGGGAGAGCGAGGCGTTCTTCGCCGCCGGCGGCTACCACCGGCTGGCCCGCCGCTGCCGCACGATGCTGGGCGAGCTGGGCGCGCCCGTACCGCGCCGCGGGCGGGGGACGTCCGAGGTCCCGCCGGCGCTGCGCGGACTGGGCGTCACCAGCCGGGAGGTGGACGTGCTCACGCTGGTCGCCGCGGGACACTCGACCAAGCAGATCGCCGAGCGGCTGTACCTGTCCACCAAGACGATCGAACGCCACCTGAGCAACCTGTCCGACCGGACCGGGCGGCGGGGCCGCGCGGCCCTGGCCGAGCTCGCCCGGGAGCACGGGCTGAATCGGTGAGTTCCGCAGCGACTCGGCTACTGCATGAACGCCGCCGTCGATCCCACCGCCTTCTCGTACCGTCCGAGGGCCTCGACGTAGTAGTAGTCACCGAACATGATGCCGCTGTCGGCCCAACCCTTCGGCAGGTGCTGGGTGCCGTGCTGGAGCATCGCCGCGAACCCCGGTTCGCGCGGTGCGTAGGTGGGCGAGGACAGCGAGGTGAGGATGGCGCGGGTGGCGTCGAGGTAGCGCTGCCTGGTGGCGGGGTCGGTGTCGTAGCCGACGAGCTCGAGCAGGGCGCTGGCCACGACGGCAGACGCGGACGTGTCGCGCGGGGCGGTCGCCTTGTCCGGCACGTCGAAGTCCCAGTACGGGACCTGGTCGGGCGGCAGCCGACGCAGGTAGTAGTCAGCGGTGCGGCGGGCGGCGTCGAGGTAACGGGCGTCCTTCGTGTAGCGGTAGGCCATGGTGAAGCCGTAGACGGCCCAGGCCTGGCCGCGGGCCCAGGTCGACTCGCTCGCGTACCCCTGCACGGTGTAGTTGCGCAGCAGTGCACCGGTGTCCTGGTCGTAGCCGCCGAACATGTACGTCCCGCCGTCGGGGCGGACCAGGTCCTGCAGGGTCCGCTCGACGTGCCGGTCGGCCATCACGGCGTGCTCGGGGTTCCCGCCGTTCTGCCCGGCCCAGAACATCAGCTCGAGGTTCATCAGCGCGTCGATGTTGACCTGGTACTGGGTCCGGTCGTCGAGGTCGTCCCACACCCGGAACATGCGGACGTCGGGGTCGTAGCGGCGGGCGACGGTGTCGGCGGCGCGCAGCACGACCTTCTTGTAGGACTCGTCGCCGGTCAGCCGGTAGGCGACGCCGTAGGTGTCGAACAGCTTGAAGCCGAGTCCGGTGTCGTCGTGCGCGATCTCGGCCTTCAGCCCGGCTTGCCAGGTCTCCGCGCGCCGGCGCCATGCCGGATCACCGGTGCGCTCGTAGGTCTTCCACAGCGCGGCGGCGTAGAAGCCCGAGGTCCAGTCCTTCGCCGGCGCGGTGAGCCAGCTGCCGTCGGGGTTCGTCCGCACCGGGTAGTCAGGCGGCTCGAGCGCGGAGTCGGTGGCCAGCAGCCGCTGTTCGGTGTAGTCGAGTGCCCGGCTCGGTGTGGGCGGTGCCGGCGATGCCGGTACCGGTGTCGCCGGCACCGCTGGTGCCGGCGACGGGGCCGGTGCGGCGCTGCTGCAGCTCACGAGCGCGGCGAGCGCAAGCCCGAGGCCCGCCATCTTCGTCGTGCTGATCGGCATCTGTTCCCCTGTCCACCATCCCGGATGCGCGCGCAACGTATCCGGCACGCAGATGCGGGCCGCTGCGGGGGCCGGATGCGAAACGCAGCCGTCAGTCGACCTTCTGCCAGCCGTTGCCGGCACACCCCGAGGACACCATCCGGCTGATAGCTGTCGTCGAGCCCTCCGCACCCGGGCCGAACGACGCCGGCCTCGGTGACGAAGCCGGGTAATGTCCTCGCCGGACCTCGCGTGGAAGCCCCCGACGCGAACCTGGAGTGTCGATGCCCGGTTGGCTGCAAGCGATCCTGATCGCCGTTGCCCTGGTGGTCGCCACGTGGCTGTTGCTGATCGTGCTGGCCCACCGACTGCCACCAGGGGTGGCCAAGGATCTCGCCGGGTTCCTGCCGGACTGCGTGACCGCGATGCGGGTGCTCCGCCGGGACCCGCGGGTGCCGCGCCGGGCCAAGATCGCCGTCACCATCGCGGCGCTGTGGGTGCTGTCCCCTATCGACCTGATCCCCGAGTTCCTGCCGGTCATAGGCCCGCTGGACGACGTCATCGCGGTCGCGCTGCTGCTGCGGTACGCGGGCCGCAGCGTGCCCCGGTCGGTCCTGCTCGAGGCCTGGCCCGGTGACCCGCACCTGCTCGAGCGACTGCTCGGCCCGGCCCGCCCGGGCGCGGCCACCGAGTGATGCGGCTCAGTCCGCCTCGACCGGGGCTTCCCCGAGCACGGTGAAGCTGATCACCCAGTAGGCGATGTACAGCGCGAGCAACACGAATCCGTGCCAGCGGCGCAGCCGGCCGGTGTGGATGAAGTACGCGGCGAGTCCGGTCATGACGACCAGCACCGGGAGATGCCAGGACAGCACGTCGTCGTCATCGACGATGATGCTGCCGCCGGCGAGCAGGATGATGCCGAGCTTGGCGGTGACGCCGAAGATGACGCTGCCGATGACGTTGCCGACCCCGATCTCCGGGGCTCCCTTGCGGGTGGGTTCGACGGTCAGGACGATGTCCTCGATGCTCAGCACCAGCGTGGCGATGGTCGCGCCGAAGACGGTGGCCCCGATCTCGTACTCCTCGAGGATGCCGTCGGTCCCGTAGCTCATGATCGCGGCACCGGCGATGAGGCCGACGAGGGCGAGGACCGCGAGCGCGATGCCGGCCCAACCCGGAAGCGGCCGGGTCTTGTTGAACGGCATGGTCACCGTGAAGGGGGGCTCGTCGGTGGGCCGGTCGGTACCGGCGACCGGGGCCGACCCGCCCCCGCCGACCTCGATCTTCTCCAGGATCTCCGCGTTCCGGAAGACCGGCGTGGTGCTCCGGAGCTCCCTGCTGGCGACGTAGCCGATGAACGCGACGAACAGCAGCACGAGGATCACGCCCTGCACCGCGGTCAGCGGTCCGAGCAGGATGAACGGGACCATCACCAGCGGTGACACGGCGAACAGCAGGATGTAGCTACGGGGGATGTTCACCCTGGTCGGCGCGATGATCGCGGTGAGGGCGAGCACGATCCCGGTCATGGCAATCGCGGTCCCGAACACGGTGCCGAGCGCGACCTGGCCGAGGTCCTCGATGTTCAGCACGACCCCGAACGCGACGTCGTCGAACTCGATCCCGGTGAAGATGATGGCCAGCAGGAACACCGATATGTGCAGCCCGCTGGCCGCGCCGACGAGGTAGAGGATCAGCTTCTCGGCGCTGTAGACCAGCAGCGCCGCGCCGGCCGCGAAGATCAATATGGAGGTCATGCCGGAATCTGCCGATCCATGGGTCAGGCCCGGTGCGGGCGGGGGACGAGCAGCAGGTCGGTCGGGCGGGCCTCCCGGTTCGCGGTCTGCACCGCCTCGGCCACGAGCCCGTGATCGGGCGACAGGTGGCAGACCGGATCGGTGCGGGCGGCGTCGCCGGTGAGCTGGAACGCCTGGCAGCGGCAGCCGCCGAAGTCCAGCTCGCGGCGGTCGCAGCTGCGACAGGGATCCGGCATCCAGTCCGTTCCGCGGAACGCGGTCATCACCGGGGACTCGGTCCAGATCCGCTGCAGCGGGTCCACGCGCACGCTGGCCCGCGGCAACGGCAACGACTGCGCGGCCGGGCAGGGCAGCACGTCGCCGTTGGGCGTCACGGTCAGCTGCCGCGACGCCCAGCCGCCCATGCAGGGCTTGGGGTAGCGGCTGTAGTAGTCAGGGATGACGTAGATGACGTCCATCCGGTCCCGCAGCCGCTCGCGGGCGGCCCGCACCACCACCTCGGCCGCCTCCAGCTGGGCTCGGCTGGGGAGAAGCGCGTCCCGATTGCGCCAGGCCCAGCCGTAGTACTGGGTGTTGGCCAGCTCCACCCGGTCGGCGCCCACCTGCTCGGCCAGGGTGAGCACCTCGGCCACGCGCTCGATGTTCTGCCGGTGCAGCACCACGTTCACCGTCAGCGGCCAGCCCAGCTCCTTGACCACGCCCATGGCCTCGATCTTGCGGTGGTAGGACGGCGTGCCGGCGATCCGGTCGGACACGGCCGGCTGGTCGGCCTGGATGCTGACCTGCACGTGGTCCAGGCCGGCGGCGCGCAGCTGCTCGGCCCGCTGTCGCGACAGCCCGAGGGCGCTGGTCACCAGGTTGGTGTAGAGGCCCAGCTCGTTCGCGGCGGCGACGATCTGTACGAGGTCGCGGCGCAGCAGCGGTTCCCCGCCGGACAGGTGGCACTGCAGGACCCCGAGGTCGGCCGCCTCGACCAGCACCCGGCGCCACTCGTCGGTGGTCAGCTCGTCGGTGTAGTCGGCCATGTTCAGCGGGTTGGAGCAGTACGCGCAGGCCAGCGGGCACCGGTAGGTGAGCTCGGCCAGCAGTCCGAAGGGGCTATCCATCGGCCGGCTCCGCCGCATCGGTCAGCTCCGCCGCATCGGTCAGTTCGACACAGCGCCGGGCGGCGAGCCGGGTCAGGAACCGCTGTACCTCGTCGTCGGGGACCCGCTGGTACCGCGTGCCCAGCTCGGCCTCGATCTCGGCCACGGTGTGCCGCCCGTCGCACAGCTCGAGGATGTCCGCGCCGCTGCCCTTCAGCACCACGACCGTCTCGGGCAGTTGCAGGATGTGCCGCTGCCGGGTCCGGCAGAAGGACAGCCGGACGTGGCGCGCCAGCCGGGGTCGGGTCGTGGTCGGGTCCACAGTCATCATTCCGGGGTCAGTCCGGGTAGGCCTGGTCGATGGCGTCCATCAGGCTCCAGAGCACGTCGCACTTGAACGACAGCGCGTCGATGGCGCGCGCCTGGGACTCTGTGGTCAGGCAGTAGGCGGTGACCACCTCGAGGGCGTGCTCGCAGTCGCGGGGGGCCTGCTCGAGGCGGGCGCGGAAGTAGGCCAGGCCCTCGGCGTCGATCCACGGGTACCACCGCTCGAACGCGGCCAGCCGCTCGGCCATCAGGTCGGGGGCGAACAGCTCGGTCAGCGAGGACGCCACCGCCTCCACCCACGGGCGGGTCCGGGTGAAGTTCACGTAGGCGTCGACCGCGAACCGCACGCCGGGCACGAGGTGCCGGTGGTCCCGGATCTCTGCGGCCATCAGCCCGGCCGCCTCGCCGAGGCGCAGCCAGGCCTCGATGCCGCCCTCGCCGGCCGCGGTGCCGTCGTGGTCGACGATCCGACGGATCCAGCGGCGGCGGACCTCGACGTCGGGGCAGTGGGACAGGATTGCCGCGTCCTTGCGGGGGATGTTCTCCTGGTAGTAGAAGCGGTTGGCCACCCAGCCCTGCAGCTGCCGGCGGCTCAGCGCGCCGGCGTTCATCCGGACGTGGAACGGGTGCTGGTCGTGGTAGCGGCGCGAGTGGGCGCGCAACGTCTCGACGAAATCGTCGGTCCTGGCGAAAGTAGTCATCCTCTACACCTCCACCTCGAGGCCGTCCATGGCCACCTCCATGCCGCTGTCCTGCACGAGGCGCCGCTCGGGCGCGTTGGTCAACAGGATCGGGTTGGTGTTGTTCATGTGCACGTAGATCGTCCGCTTGACGCCGAGCGAGGGGAGCTGGGCCAGGCTGCCGTCCGGGCCGTCGATGGGCAGGTGCCCCATCTCCCGCGACGTCTTGCCGGCCAGGCCGAGCCGGAACAGCTCGTCGTCGCGCCAGCAGGTCCCGTCGATCAGCAGGCAGTCGGAGCCCGCGATCTCCGCGCGCAGCGCCGGGGTCAGCGCGGACACCCCCGGCAGGTACACCAGCGTCCCGCCGCTGCGCTCGTCGGTCAGCCGGTAGCCCACGACCCGGCCGTGGTCCACCCCGGCACCGAACCGGTCCCGCTTCGTGGTGGGCACATCGAACGCCCGGCAGCTGAGGCTGTCGGCCAGCGGCAGATCGGCGCCGGGGACCACCGCCCGCCACTCGACGGGGCAGTAGCGCTCGAGCGTGCGCAACAGCCCCGAGCCGTCAGAAAGGATCTTGTGCGCTGCTGGCGTGGCGTAGAGCCGCAGGCTGCGGGCTTCACGCAGCAGCAGCAGGCCCATCGTGTGGTCGAGCTCGGCGTCGGTGAGCAGCACCGCCTGCAGCGGCGTCTCCCGGTCGTCGGCCGGGTGCAGACCGGGGAAGGCCTCGATCTGGGTGCGGACGTCCGGCGAGGCGTTGATCAGGAACCACCGCCGGCCGTCGGCGCTGACCGCCACCGATGACTGGGTGCGCGCCGGCGCTGCCCCGGACCGGACCGCGGCACACACCGGGCAACCGCAGTTCCACTGCGGCGAGCCACCTCCCGCCGCCGCCCCCAACACCCGCAACCGCACCGTTGACCCTCCCGCCCCGGGACGTCATCAGGATCGGGGTAACAGACCCCGATCCCGATGACGTCCCGCTAGTTCTCCGGGTCTCCTAGTCGTCCAGTTGGGCGATGTACATGGTCACCTCAGGCGCGACTCCGATCTCGTCGAACTCGGGCGTCTCCCACACAGCGAGCTGGGACTCCATGGATCAACCTCCTCTCCGCCTGCTCTCGGGCTGTTCCCTCACCGCATCATTCCCATTCCGGCAGCGCGAAGACGATCAGCGCGCTGCCGTGGCCGGCGCCGAGCATCCCCGGCAGGAAGCCCTCGGCCCAGCCACCCCAGCCGACCGGGACGGCGATGTACTGCCGCCCGTCGACGCTGTAGGTCGAGGGGCTGCTGTGGTGGCCGCTCCCGCACTGGAACTGCCACAGCAGCTCCCCGGTACGGGCGTCGAGCGCGTTGAACTCTCCCGACGGCTCGCCGGCGAACACCAGGTCGCCGCCGGTCGCCAGCGTCGACGCACACATCGGGAGTTCGTTGCGCCAGCGCCACTTCTCCTCGCCGTCGGCGTCGAACGCGCTGATGTACCCCGCCATGTCCTCGATGTCGACCTGCACGCCCGCGCCCCAGTACGGGATGGATTCCTTGAACTCCCGGCGCCGCCGGGTGGCCGTCGCCCCGACGTCCTGGACCGGGACGTAGAACAGCTCGGTCTTCGGGCTGTAGGACGCGTGCGTCCATTCCTTGGCGCCGGCCGGACCGGGGTAGAAGTGGACCGGTTCGCCCTCCTTCTCGGGGTACAGCTTCGCCGTCACCTGGCCGTCGCGGGTGATCGTCCCCCAGTCGATCCGGTCCACGAACGGGGTGATCGAGACCCGCTCGCCGTTCGTGCGGTCGAGGACGAACATGTAGCCGTTCTTGTCGAAGTGCGCGAGCAGCTTTCGCCCGTCCTTCTCGAACAGGATGCACTCGGAGATGCTGTCGTAGTCCCACACGTCGTGCGGCGTGCACTGGTAGTGCCAGCGGATCTGCCCGTTGTCGGGGTCGACGGCGATGATGCTGTCGGTGTAGAGGTTGTCGCCCTCGCGGACCTCGCCGTCGAAGTCGGGCGCCGGGTTGCCGGTGCCCCAGTACATCAGGTTGGTCTCCGGGTCGAAGGTCCCGACGAGCCAGGGGTTCGCCCCGCCCCTGGCCCACGCCTCCCCATCGGCGGGCCACGTCTCGGAGCCGGGTTCGCCGGGCTTCGGGACGGTGTAGGACCGCCAGCGGTGCTCGCCGGTCTCGAGGTCGAACGCGTCGAGGTGCCCGCGCACCCCGAACTCCCCGCCGGCGCTCCCGACGATCACCATGTCCTTGACGATGATCGGTGCGCTGGTGGCGCTCTCCCCGGCGCGCACGTCACCCTTGACCTTGTCCCAGACCTTCTTGCCGGTGGTGGCGTCGAGCGCGAGCAGGTGGGCGTTCGCGGTGACGAAGAAGACCTTCCCGTGCGCCACCGCGCACCCGCGGTTGACGTTGCCGCAGCACAGGGACACGTCGAAGGGCACGGCGTGCTTGTACCGCCAGATCTCCGTGCCGGTCTTGGCGTCCAGCGCCCAGATCCACCCGTCCCAGCCCGTGAGGAACATGATCCCGTCGACCACGATCGGGCAGGCCTCGAACGAGTAGGTCGAGGCGCCCGCGATGATGCCGCTCGAGCCGGCCTGGAAGACCCACGCGGGCCCGATGCGCTTCACGTTCTCGGTGTTGATCTGGTCCAGCGGGCTGTACCGCTGCCCGTCGTGGGCGCCGTAGTAGGTGAGCCAGTTGTGCGGCTCCGAACGGGCGTTGAGGATGCGCTCGTAGGTGACGCTCTCCACCACGGGCGGCGCGACTTCTGCGCCCGGGAGCTTGCCGCTCAGCATCGTCTGGTTGACGGCCTCGCCCGCATCGACGTACGGCTCGTTCGTGTCCACGTACTCGGTGGTCATCGTCTTCTCCTCCTCCTGCTACGGCCGGGGCTGCGGGGGTCGGTCGAGGCGGGCCTCCGGTGGGACCTCGCCCAGTACGACGATGGAGCCGGTCAGCCCGCGGCCCTCGTCGTTGCCCGTGGGCGAGCTGTACCAGTAGAAACCCGGGCCGTCGAGGTTGAGCTTCGCCGTGCCCTTGGAGTGGTTCACCAGCCAGATGAACTTCCGGTCGCCGTTGCTCGGCAACAGGCAACAGTGCGTGTTCAGGTCGTCGTTGATGAGCGTGAGCTCGATGTCGCCGCCGTGCGGCATGATCAGGATGGAGGGGTCCCAGGAGATCTCGTCCGGATTGATCCGAATCGTCGCCTCCATCGTGCCGTCGGCTCTCTCGGTGGCCTCCGCGATGCGCCCGGTCCCCAGTACCTGACCCAGGGCGGCCTTGTTCTGCCCGTTCAACCCGAGCCTGTTGATCAGGTCTTCCCGACTTTCGGTCGTGGTCATGCGGCCTCACCTCCACATTTTTGACATAGCTGTACCGCTGCATTCATTAATTACGGGAAATGTGCAGGAAAAACGAATTTAATGTGAATCGAGGTCGACCCTACGCCCGCCGAAACGCACCGACAAGGGTGCGCCGCAGGCATGATCGGGCCTGCCGTCCGTCCGTCTACGGCTACCGTTCGTACCCCGCACGCCGCCATTCCTCGAATTGATCACCGGTCGTACCGGTCGAGGTTCATGACCTTGTCCCAGGCCGCCACGAAGTCGTGCACGAACGTCTCGCCCGCGTCGCGACAGGCGTAGACCTCCGCGACGGCCCGCAGCTCGGAGTTGGAGCCGAAGACGAGGTCGACCCGGCTGCCGGTCCACCTGAGGTCCCCGGTGGCGCGGTCCCGCCCGGTGAACGCGCCGGTTCCGGGCTCGGATGGCTCGGCGCCGTCGCCCGACGTCGGGCTCCACTCGGTGCCCACGTCCAGGAGGTTGACGAAGAAGTCGTTGGTCAGCTTCCCGGGCGACGAGGTGAACACGCCCAGCGAGGACCCACCGGAGTTCGCGCCCAACACGCGCAGCCCGCCGACCAGGACGGTCATCTCGGGCACGCTCAGCTCGAGCTGGTTCGCCCGGTCGACCAGCAGCTGCTCCGCCGGGAGCCGGTCGGATCCCGGGCCGTGGTTGCGGAACCCGTCCGCGATCGGCTCCAGCGCGGCGAAGGAGACCGGATCGGTCTGCTCCTGCGACGCGTCCGTACGTCCCGGGGTGAACGGGACCGCCACGTCGTGCCCGCCGTCGCGGGCGGCCTGCTCCACCGCTGCGCAGCCGCCGAGCACGATGAGGTCAGCCAGCGACACCCGCGCGCCGCCGGCGCTGGTGAAGCGCTCCTGGATGCGTTCGTACGTCTGCAGCACCGGCGCCAGGGCGTCGGGGTCGTTGACCGCCCAGCCGCGCTGCGGCTCGAGGCGGATGCGGGCCCCGTTCGCCCCGCCCCGCTTGTCGCTCGTGCGGAACGTCGACGCCGATGCCCACGCGGTGCCGACGAGCTGGGCCACCGTCAGCCCGGAGGCGAGGATCCGCGCCTTGAGGGCGGCGACGTCGTCCACCGTGACGAGCTCGTGGGCCGGAGCGGGCACGCGGTCCTGCCAGCGCAGCTCCTCCCGGGGGACCAGCGGCCCGAGGTAGCGCTGGATCGGGCCCATGTCGATGTGCGTCAGCTTGAACCAGGCGCGGGCGAAGGCGTCCGCCAGCTGGTCCGGGTTCTCCAGGAAGCGCCGGGAGATCGGCGCGTAGCCCGGGTCGAAGCGCAGCGCGAGGTCGGTGGTCAGGAACGTCGGGGCGTGCGTGCGCGCCGGGTCGTGGGCGTCCGGCACGGTGCCGGCGCCGCCGCCGTCGCGCGGGACCCACTGCCACAGCCCGGCCGGGCTGAGCGCCACGTCCCACTCGTGGCCGAACAGGTTCTCGAGGTAGCTGTTGTCCCACCTCGTGGGGGTGGCCGTCCACGTCCCCTCGAGCCCGCTGGTCACGGTGTCGGCGCCCTTCCCGGTGCCGTGGCCGCCCCGCCAGCCCAGGCCCTGCTCCTCGAGCGGGGCGCCCTCGGGCTCGGGACCGAGGTGGCGCTGCGGGTCGGCGGCGCCGTGGGTCTTGCCGAAGGTGTGGCCGCCGACGATCAGCGCGACGGTCTCCTCGTCGCCCATCCCCATCGCCCGGAACGTCCGGCGGATGTCCCGGCCCGACATGACCGGGTCCGGGACGGTGTTCGGTCCCTCCGGGTTGACGTAGATGAGGCCCATCTGGTCGGCGGCGAGGGGGGCGTCGAGCTCGCGGACGCCGCGGTGGCGCTCGTCGGCGAGCCAGGCGCGTTCCGGGCCCCAGTACACGTCCTCGTCGGGCTCCCAGACGTCCGCCCGACCGCCGGCGAATCCGAAGGTCCGCACGCCCATGGTCTCCAGGGCACGGTTACCGGCGAAGACCATCAGGTCGGCCCAGGAGATCGAGCGCCCGTACTCCTGCTTCACCGGCCACAGCAGCCGGCGGGCCTTGTCGAGGTTGCGGTTGTCCGGCCAGCTGTTCAGCGGCGCGAAGCGTTGCATGCCGGTGCCCGCGCCGCCGCGGCCGTCGGCGACGCGGTAGGTCCCGGCGCAGTGCCACGCCATCCGGACCATGAGCGGCCCGTAGTGACCGAAGTCGGCGGGCCACCACTCCTGGGAGGTCGTCAGCACCTCGTCGACGTCGCGGGCCAGCGCATCGAGGTCGAGGGACCGGAACGCCGCGGCGTAGTCGAAGTCGGCACCCAAGGGGTCGGAGCGGGCCGGGTGTCGGCGCAGGGCCGTGAGGTCGAGCTGATCAGGCCACCAGCCGCGATTGCTCCCGCTCCTGGCCGGACGGTCGCGTCGCCCGCCGGCGGCGGGGATACCGAGGCCGCCGCCGCGCTCGGAGTTGACCCCGAGCTGTGCGGAGTACGGTCTGTCAGACACGGGATGCCCTCCGGGTCAGATGTCCAGGGCGCGGCGCACGGCCGGCGCGTTCCGTCGGGAGACCGGCACCATCGTGTTCGCCTTGTCGTCCATGACCAGCGACAGCTCGCCGCCCCGCCCACGCTCGATCTCGCGGACGCGACCGAGGTTGACCACGTAGCGGCGGTGCACCCGCAGGAAGCCGGCGCCGGCCAGCTCACCGTCGAGCCGGTCCAGGCCGGGCGAGGCGGCTCGCAGCCGCCCCTGGTCGGTGCACAGCCAGACGTCGTTCCCCTCCGACTCGGCGAAGGCGACCTCCGGCAGCCGCAGCAGCACCATCCGGTTCTCGCGCGTCGCGACGAGCCGGCGTGGCTTGTCCTGGGGTCGCACGGGTGCCTCCGCCTGCGGCATCTGCGGGCCGTCGGAGCCGCCGAACGACACCAGGTTCCCGATCAGGTGCCCGGACCGGAAGATCGGCCGGAAGCTGATCGACGTCGGCTCGTCGGCGAGGTGGGTGAAGATCTGGGTCGAGCCGACCCAGTCCGGGTTGCGGGCCGCCTGCCGGCTGGCGTACCGGGCGGCCTCGATCAACTCCGGCAACCCGGGGTTCCAGCGCACCGTGGCGTCGAGCGCCGGGGTGGAGGCGGGGACACCCATGAGCACGCTCGCCGTGTCGTCGGCGATCACCACCTTGCCCGCGGTGTCCACCGCAGCGAGCGGCCCACCGGAGCGTCCCCTGGCCTGGGTGTATGCCGCGAGCAACTCGGCGCCGCTGTCCCGGGCGCGCCTCTTGAGCAGGCACTGGGTCTTGGTCACCGCATTGGCCAGCCAGCTTCCCGCGGGCACGGGCAGCTGGCTGCGCCAGCAGGAGATGTTCAGGACCGCGATCGGCTCCCTGCTCACCACGTCACGCACCGCGACGCCGGCGCAGACCCAGTTGTGGAACGCCTGGCACCAGTGCTCCGCGCCCCGGACCAGCACCGGGCCGTGCGCCTCCAGCGCCGTGCCCATGCCGTTCGTGCCGGCCGCGCTCTCCGACCAGCAGAACCAGGGGGCCAGGTTGGCCTCGGTGGCCTTGGCCAGCGTGGCCTGGTCGCCCCACTCGGCGAGGATCCGGCCGGTGGCATCGGTGACGGTGACGACGCCTCCGAGGTGGCTCACCTCCTGGGCCACCGAGGCGGCGCAGAAACCCAGCTCGGTGAACACGACATCGTGTTCGGGCGTGTGGTCGATCTCCGCGACCGCTATCGGAGCCTCGGTCAGGTGTGGGTCGACCCGGTACTGCTCCCGGCAGCGATGCCAGGAGATCGCCACCTCGGCCCGGACGCCCGGGACCTGATCCTCGCCGTGCACGAACCGCTCCCACGCCGCGAACACGCTGCCCCTGCCCGGGGCGGCCGACATGGCGTCGAGCCGATGTACATCCGTCATGGTGGGGAACCGCCTTTGGTCCGTCCCCAACGCTCGGCGGCGTCGTCCTGCTTCGTCACTCGTTCCGCTCCGTGTGGAGACCGCACTCCCCACACTAGGTACCCGGGTCGGGCGCGTCACGCCCTCTCTTGCGAGTCGGGTGGGGAAGTGTCGTCACCGACCGACGTCGGGGCCAAGCCTCGTGCCCGGTCCAGCCGCCCACCCCACAGCTGCGTCCAGGTGATCAGGCCGAGCAGCACCGGCAACGGAACCACCTGGGCGACGACGACGGCGACCGGGAGCGGGGCACCGACGGCCGCGACGGTGACGATCGCGACCTCGACGAGCAGCCCGGCCGACCACACCCCGGTCATCAGCCGGTGCGCCGAGCGGTAGCTCGGGTCGCTCGTCCAGCGCCGGGTGAACGCGTCCGGGTCGGGGCGAGGTCCCGGCGGATCCGGGCGATCAGCGGCCGCGCGGCGAGCAGCGACGCGGTGGCGACGAGCGCGATCACCCCGGTCATCGCGGCGTCCTTGATCAGAACCAGCCGCGCGTCGCCGGTCAGCCCGGCCACCGCGACACCGAGCAGGAGCCGGACGCCGACCAGCGCACCCAGCGTGCTGAACTCGCCGGTGCGCGCCCACCTGACCGCGACGACCAGCGCCGACGACCACGCCCAGCACCCGGGTCACCGCCCGACCTCAGCCGCCTCAATGATGATCGGCCGTATCCCGCTGCGGGAGCTGCTCGCGTACGGCCTGGACGACGCCCTGCGGTTCCGCGCCGTGTACACCGGCCACCGCCACGAGCCGGACGGGCGGGTGACCGCCGAGTTCGCCGATGGCAGCACCGACACCGGCGATGTGCTGGTCGGCGCCGACGGGGCGCGCTCGGCCGTCGCGCGCGTGCTGGCCGGGCGGACGCTGTCCGCGCCGACCGGCGTCATCGGCGTCGCCGGCCGGACCCCGCTCGACGACCCGGCCCGCGACCTGGTGCCCGACGTGCTGAACGCGGGCCCCGCGCTGGCCATCGGCCCGCGCGGGGTGGGCGCGTTCCTCACGCTGCACGATCCGGCGACCGCCGCCGTCGACCCGGCCGCCTGCACCGCTGTCCCGGCCCGGCTCGAGCAGCCCTACCTGCTGTGGGCGCCCGCACTCCCGGCCACTAGCTTCCCTCGACCGCCGCAGGGTCTGGACGGGCCCGGGCTGGTCGAGCTGAGCCTGGAGCTGTTCCGGGAGTGGTCGGCGCCGTTCCGGGAGCTGGTCCGGCGTGCCGATCCCGACACGGTCGGCTGCTTCCCGTTCCTGGCCGCGGACCCGGAGGTGGATCCGGCGCCGTGGCCGACCGGGGCCGCGACCGCGCTCGGCGACGCCGTTCATGCGATGCCCCCGACCGGCGGCCGGGGCGCGGCCACCGCGATGCGCGACGCCGACGCGCTGGTCACGCACCTGGCGGCGGCCGCGAAGGGCACGGTCACGGTGCCGCTGGCGCTGCACGCCTACCAGCGGGAGATGGCGACCTGGGGCCCTTCGGAGGTGCGCGAGTCGCTGCGGCCACTGGTCTGGCAGGAGCGCATGAGCCGGCCCTGGACCTACCGCGCCGGTCGCCTGGGACTGGCGGCGGTGGGCACCCGCAGCCGCCGCCGGGACCGAGTCCTCGAGCGGTCCCGTCCCTGATACTGATGAACGCCGCGCGCGGACCCAGAAGGAGATGCCGATGTCGGGAACGGACGAATTCGGGTA
This sequence comes from uncultured Actinomycetota bacterium, assembly GCA_963730945.1. Classification (GTDB taxonomy): domain Bacteria; phylum Actinomycetota; class Actinomycetes; order Mycobacteriales; family Pseudonocardiaceae; genus Pseudonocardia. Next base: position 45,249 of record CAVSTV010000012.1, on the reverse strand, counting down.
CTGGTCGGCGACCGAGCTCGCGGCCGCCATCCGCTCTCGGCAGGTGTCCCCGGTCGAGGTGCTGGAGTCGGTCGTCGCGCGTATCGAGCAGCGCAACCCGAGCGTGACCGCGTTCGTGTTCACGGCCTTCGACGAGGCCCGCGAGCGGGCGCGGACGGCGGAGCGGGCGGTGCTCTCCGGCGAGCACCTGGGCCCGCTGCACGGTGTCCCGACGGCGATCAAGGACCTGTTCGACTTCAAGCCGGGCTGGCCGGCCACGCTGGGCGGGATCCCGGCGTTGCGCGACTACAGCCTCCCGATCCGGTGCCTGTGGGCCGAGCGGATGGAGTCGGCAGGAGCGATCATCGTCGGCAAGACCAACAGCCCGGTGATGGGGTTCCGCGGGACGTGTGACAACCCGCTGTTCGGCCCGACCCGCAACCCGTTCGATCCGACCCGCAACAGCGGCGGCTCCTCGGGCGGCGGTGCGGCGGCGGTTGCGGACGGGATGCTGCCGTTCGCCGAAGGCACGGACGGCGGCGGTTCGGTCCGCATCCCGGCCTCGTGGTGCAACGTGCTGGGGTTCAAGCAGTCCTGGGGGCGCGTGCCGCTGGTGATGCGACCCAACGCCTTCGGCGCCACCAACCCGTTCATCTTCGAGGGCCTGCTCACCCGTACCGTCGCCGACGCCGCCCTCGGGCTGACCGTGCTGTCCGGCCCGGACCCGCGCGACCCGTACGCGCGCGCCGAGCGCCCGGACTTCACCGCCGCACCGCAGCCCGGCATCGCGGGCATGCGGGTGGCCTACAGCCCAGACTTCGGGGGCTTCCCGGTCGATCCCCGGGTGGCCCGGGTGGTCGAGCAGGCGGTGGCCACGCTGGCCGACGCGGGCGCGACCGTCGAGCCGATCACCCTCCGGCTGCCGCGCGACCAGTTCGAGCTCGGCGAACTCTGGTGCCGGCTGATCGCCCCGCTCAACATCGACACCCTGGACGGGCTGGCCGCCCAGGGCATCGACCTGCTCGGCCAGCACCGCGACCAGCTGCCGGCGCCGTTCCTGCGATGGATGGACGAGGCGCAACAGACCTCGATGCGGACGTACTCCGGTTATCAGACGATCCGCAGCGAGGTCTTCGACATGGTCCAGGCCGTGTTCGCCGATCACGACCTGCTCGTGACCCCCACCCTGGCCTGCCTACCGGTCCCCAACGCCCCGATCCGGGGCGAGACCCTCGGACCGTCGGAGATCGGCGGAACCCGGGTCGACCCGAGCATCGGATGGTGCCTGACCTACCCGCTCAACCTCACCGGTCACCCCGCCGCCTCGGTGCCGGCCGGTCTCGCCGACGGGCTACCGGTGGGTATGCAGGTCGTCGGCCGCCTGGGCGCCGACGCCGACGTCCTCGCCGCCGCCGCGGCCACGGAGCAGCGCCGGCCATGGGACGTGCACTACGCCATCCCGGGCCGGCGCCCGCTCTAGCTCCGCCCTAGCTCCGAGCCGCGCCGCCCAGCTCACCGGCGACGAAGTTCACGGCCGCCTGCCGATCGGCGGAGTACTGGAAGTGCCCGCTGCCGGAGGACCCGCGCTGGCAGATGGTGTCGTTGCCCCGGCAGAACGAGCCGATCTCGTCGGCGAAGGCCCGCAGCGCGCCGGTGCGCCGCGGCGCGACGCCGTTGCGTCCGCGCTGGAAGGACCCGAGGTTGTAGGCCTCCGCGGAGTTGAAGGCCGGGTCGCCGAACAGCGTGACGGCGTCGATCTGGCCGGCGGCCGGAACCGAAGCGGCGGCCAGCGTGTCGCCGACGACCTGGGCGCCCTGGGAGAAGCCGATGAGGACGAACGCGATGCCCGGGCACCGGCTCGAGGCCTGCTGCAGCCGGGCCTGCAGAGCCGAGACTCCCTGGCGGACGCTGGAGAAGTAGTTCGACGACGCTGGATAGCTCAGGTTGTGCGTCTGGACGGTCTGCGGGAGCTGGGCGCGCAGCGCGGCGGCCAGCGGGCCGGCGATGCTGCCGCCGCCCGCGGGCTCGCCGGTACCGCGCACGGCGATCGTCTCGACCGCGGCGCAACCCGATGCCGGAGCCGGTGCCGCGGAGGCGGGTAGCGCACCCGCGACGCTCAGCGCACCGGCCAGCGCGCCCACCAGCAGCCCGGACGCGACCCGGCGTCCACCGCGGCGCGCACCATGACGTCGTGCCATGCCCACTCTCCTCATGCGAAGGCCAGGTTCGGAAACGGGGGAGCGACCTTGACGCGCGGGATCCTAGCTGACGGGCGGTGACGACCGGTGCAGGCCATTCACCCGAACGCGTCGATGCCGCGGTACCGGTACGTAGCCTGGGGAGGTGACCGTCGCGACGACCTTCTTCGAGTTCGACGATTCCTACGCCCGCGCGGTACCGAGCCTGTCGGTGCCGTGGAGGGCCGCACCGGTGCCGGCGCCGCAGCTGCTGGTGCTCAACGAGCAGCTGGCCGCGGAGCTTGGCGTCGACGCCGCGGCGCTGCGGGCGCCCGCGGGGGTGTCGCTGCTGGTCGGTCACGGGCTGCCGGACGGGGTGACCCCGGTCGCGCAGGCCTACGCCGGCCACCAGTTCGGGGCCTACGTGCCGCGCCTCGGGGACGGTCGGGCGCTGCTGCTCGGCGAGGTCGTCGATGCGGCGGGCCGCCGCCGCGACGTGCACCTGAAGGGGTCGGGGCGCACCCCGTTCGCCCGCGGGGGTGACGGCAAGGCGGCGGTGGGCCCGATGCTGCGGGAGTACCTGTTCGGCGAGGCGATGCACGGCCTCGGGATCCCGACGACGCGGGGGCTCTCGGTCGTCGCCACCGGCGAGCGGGTGCTGCGGGAGCAGGTGCTGCCGGGCGCGGTGCTCTGCCGGGTCGCCGCGAGCCACCTGCGGGTGGGCACGTTCCAGTACGCCGCGAGCCTGGTCGGCACCGACACCGACACCGACACCGACACCGACACACGTCCGATGGCGTCGTCGGCCCGCACGCGCTGCGCGCGCTGGCCGACCACGCCATCGCCCGCCACCACCCCGACGCCGCCGACACCGCCGCGCCCTACCTGGAGCTGTACCGCCGAGTGGTCGACGCCCAGGCCGAGCTGGTGGCCCGGTGGATGCTGGTCGGCTTCGTGCACGGCGTGCTGAACACCGACAACACGACGATCTCCGGCGAGACCATCGACTACGGCCCGTGCGCGTTCATGGACACCTTCGATCCGGCCACGGTGTTCAGCTCGATCGATCACCGCGGCCGCTACGCCTACGGCAACCAGCCGGCGATCACGCAGTGGAACCTGGCGCGCCTGGGCGAGACGCTGCTGCCGCTGATCGACCCCGACCCGGACGCCGCGGTGGCGGCCGCGACGGCGGTGCTCGGCGGCTTCGCCGACGCCTACGAACGGCACTCGGCCGCGGGCATGGCGGCCAAGCTCGGGCTCCCGTCGCGGCCGGCGCCGACGGCGGCGGACCGGGAGCTGGTGACCGACCTGCTGGAGCTGATGCGCGTGCAGCACATCGACTTCACCACCTTCTTCCGGGCGCTGGCGGCCGGCACCGCGCGGTCGCTGTTCGCCGACCCGGAGCCGTTCGACGCCTGGGCCGGGCGCCGGGAGGCGGCGCTGCCCACGGACCGGGCCGGGGTGGCCGCGGCGATGGACCGGGTGAACCCCGTCTACGTCCCGCGCAACCACCTCGTGGAGGAGGCGCTCACCGCGGCGACCGCAGGCGACATGGCCCCCTTCCACCGGCTGCTCGACGCGGTCTCCCGGCCGTATGCGCAGCGTCCCGGCCTGGAGCGTTACGCCCAGCCCGCGCCCGCGGGCTGCCCGCCGCACGTCACCTACTGCGGAACCTGAGGCCCGGCCGCGGTGCGCCGGGCCTCAGCTCAGCTCGTCTCGAAGGCCGGGTAGCCGGCCGCGGCCTGCTCATCGCACTTCTGCCGGTAGGTGCCGACGCCGCCGATGTAGGACAGCAGCCGCCGTGGCTTACCGGGCACGTTCGAGCCCATGTACCAGGAGTGGGTCTGCTGCACCAGGGTCGCGCCGGCCAGCTCCTCGTGGTGGGCGATCCACGCATCCTCGCCCTCCTTGGTCGGCTCGATCACCGATCTGCCGCGCTCCCGCAGGTCGTGGATGGCGTCATTGATCCACTCGGTCTGCTGCTGCAGGCAGGTGGTCATGTTGCACAGCGCCGCGGACGGGGCCAGCGGCACCGCCGTGGTGAGCATGTTCGGGTAGCCGTGCACCATCAGCCCCATCGTGGTCCGGATGTCGCGGCCCCAGTCCTCGGCCAGCGAACGGCCGTCCCGGCCGCGGATGTCGATCCGGGTCAGCGCGCCGGTGCCGGCGTCGAACCCGGTGGCCAGAATGATCACGTCGAGCTCGTGCACGGAGCCGTCGCTCAGCTGCACGCCCTCGGGGACGATCCGGGCGATCGGGTTGTCCCGCACCCCGACCAGCGCCACGTTGTCGCGGTGGTAGACCTCGAGGTAGTTGGTCTCCAACGGCACCCGGTGGGTGCCGAAGCCGTAGTCGGTCGGCACCAGGATGTCGATCAGGCGCTGGTCTTTCAGCCGGGCCCGCATCTTCTCCCGGACGAACTCCGACACCGCCTCGCTGATCTCCTCGACGAAGAACATCTCGCCGAACCCGGCGAGCCAGAGCTTGAGCGAGCCGTCCTGGTAGATCTCCTCGAGGACCTCCTGCCGCCGCTCGGGGCTGCAGTCGGCCCAGGCGTGCTCGAAGTCGTACTCGAACCCGGTGAAGGTGTGCGGGATCGTCGTGCGCAGCTCCTCGAAGCGGCTCTTGTACCAGTCCTGTTCGGTCGCGCCGTACTTCGGGTTCTTCATCGGCAGCACGTACTGCGGGGTGCGGGCGAACACGGTCAGCTGCTCGACCTGAGCGGCGATCGTCTGGATCACCTGGATACCGGTGGCGCCCACGCCGACCACCCCGACGCGCTGGCCGGTCAGCTCGACCGGCCCCTTCGGCCATCGCGAGGTGTGGAAGATGGTGCCGCGGAAGCTGTCCTGGCCCTCGAAGGGCCGCTCCATCGGCGCGGACAGCATGCCGGCACACGTGACGAAGAACTGGGTGTTCACGGTCTGGCCGCCGTCGGTGCGCAGCGTCCAGCGGCCGCGGTCCTCGTCGAAGTGCGCGCTGATGATCCTGGTGCCGAACTGGACGTCCCGGCGCAGGTCGAGGCGATCGGTGACGTAGTGCAGCCAGCGTTCGATCTCCGGCTGGCCCGGGAACTTCTCGCTCCAGCTCCACTCCTTGTACAGCTCCTCGGAGAACAGGTACTGGTAGATGTAGCCCTCGCTGTCGAACCGCGAGCCGGGATAGCGGTTCCAGTACCAGGTCCCGCCCACGTCGGAAGCGCTGTCGAAGGCGCGGACCCGCAGGCCCTGCTCGCGCAGCTGGTGCAGCTGGTAGAGCCCGGCCACACCGGCGCCGAGGACGACCGCGTCGAGTTCGAGGTCTGGTGGGGTGCCCTCGGGCATGGTCTCGATGTCGGTCGCGGACGTCATTGTCATCCACCTCAGGTGTGTGCGACTCACGGTCAGCTGCCAGCGTGCCCCGCCGCGGCGCATCGGCATGTCCCCATTTGCGACGTGTTGACAGCTGGGGCCGCGGCCTGGTCTAGTGTTTGAATCGTTTCAACGAGCTCACCGCGGACCGGGACGACGGAGCTGGACATGAGTGCGATCACCACCAACGACGCGGTCGCCGAGCTGATCGGCCGGTCCCATCGGCTCGGCTCGGACCCCCGCAACACCAACTACGCCGGTGGGAACACCTCGGCCACCGGCACCGACATCGACCCGGTGACGGGCCAGCCGGTGCAGCTGTTGTGGGTCAAGGGATCCGGGGGCGACCTCGGCACGCTGACCGGGTCCGGGCTGGCCGTGCTGCGGCTGGATCGGCTGCGCGCCCTGGTGGAGGTCTACCCCGGGGTGCAGCGCGAGGACGAGATGGTGGCCGCGTTCGACCACTGCCTGTTCGGCAAGGGCGGCGCCGCGCCCTCGATCGACACCGCGATGCACGGGCTGGTGGACGCCCCGCACGTCGATCACCTGCACCCCGACTCCGGCATCGCGATCGCCACCGCCGCCGACGGGGAGGCGCTGACCAAGACCATCTTCGGGGAGCAGGTCGTGTGGGTGCCGTGGCGCCGGCCCGGGTTCCAGCTCGGCCTGGACATCGCCGAGATCCACGCGGCCCACCCGCAGGCGGTGGGGTGCATCCTGGGCGGCCACGGCATCACCGCGTGGGGCCGGACCTCCCAGGACGTCGAACGCAACTCGTTGTGGATCATCGATACCGCGGCTCGCTACATCGCGGCCCACTCCGTACCGGAGCCGTTCGGCGCGCCGCTGGCCGGCTACGGGGCGCTGCCGGCGCCGCAGCGCCGGGCCCGGGCGGCGGCGCTGGCCCCGACGCTGCGCGCCATCGCCTCGCACGACCGGCCGATGGTCGGGCACTTCACCGATGATCAGGCCGTGCTCGACTTCCTGGCCGCCGGCGAGCACCCGCGGCTGGCTGCGCTGGGCACCAGCTGCCCTGACCACTTCCTGCGGACCAAGGTCAAGCCGCTGCTGATCGACCTGCCCGCGGACGCCGACCTGGTGCGGGTGAAGGCCCGGCTCGCCGAGCTGCACGAGGCGTACCGGGCCGACTACCAGGCCTACTACGACCGGCACGCCACGCCCGACAGCCCGGCCATCCGCGGCGCCGACCCGCTGATCATCCTGGTGCCCGGGGTCGGCATGTTCTCCTACGGCGCCAACGCCCAGACCGCCCGGGTGGCCGGCGAGTTCTACCTCAACGCGATCAACGTGATGCGCGGCGCCGAGGGCCTGTCGAGCTACGCCCCGATCGACGAGGCCGAGAAGTTCCGGATCGAGTACTGGGCCCTGGAGGAGGCCAAGCTCGCCCGGATGCCGGCACCCAAACCGCTGGCGTCGCGGATCGCGCTGGTCACCGGCGCCGCCTCCGGCATCGGCAAGGCCGTCGCGACCCGGCTGGCCGCCGAAGGCGCCTGCGTGGTGATCGCCGACCTGGACCAGGACAAGGCCGCCGCCGCGGCCGCCGAGATCGGCAACTCCGACGTGGCCGTGGGCATCGTCGCCGACGTCACCGACGAGGCGGCCGTGCAGGCCGCAGTCGATCAGACGCTGCTGGCCTTCGGGGGGCTGGACCTGGTGGTGAACAACGCCGGGCTGTCGCTGTCCGCGTCGTTGCTGGACACCACGGTGGCCGACTGGGACCGGCAGCACAACGTGATGGCCAGGGGTTCGTTCCTGGTGTCGCGGGCGGCCGCGGCGGTGCTGATCGAGCAGCGGCTCGGTGGTGACATCGTCTACATCTCCAGCAAGAACTCGCTGTTCGCGGGCCCGAACAACATCGCCTACTCGGCGACCAAAGCCGACCAGGCCCACCAGGTGCGGCTGCTCGCGGCCGAGCTGGGCGAGCACGGGGTGAAGGTAAACGGCATCAACCCGGACGGCGTGGTGCGCGGATCGGGGATCTTCGCCGGCGGTTGGGGCGCCCGGCGGGCCGCGGTGTACGGGGTGCCCGAGGAGGAGCTGGGCCGGTACTACGCGCAGCGCACCCTGCTCAAGCGGGAGGTGCTGCCGGAGAACGTGGCCAACGCGGTGTTCGTGCTCTGCTCGGCGGATCTGAGTCACACCACCGGCCTGCACATCCCGGTCGACGCCGGGGTGGCCGCGGCGTTCCTGCGATGAGCAGGCCCGGGTCGGCCGCGCCCGGGTGGGTGGCCGCGGTCGACCTCGGGGCCACCAGCGGTCGGGTGCTGCTCGGGCACGTCGGCGCCGACGAGCTGAGCGTCGAGGTGGTGCACCGCTTCCCGAACGAGCCGGTGCGCACCGCGGGCGGGCTGGGCTGGAACATCCTGGAGCTCTACGCCAACGTGCTGGCGGGGCTGCGTCGGGCGGTGGCCGCCCAACCGGAGCTGACCAGCATCGGCATCGACTCCTGGGCGGTCGACTACGCCCTGCTCCGCGGCGACCGGATGATCTCCAGCCCGGTGCACTACCGCGACGAGCGCACCGCGGGTGGCGTGCAGGCCGTGCACGCCGTGGTCGAGCCGGCCGAGCTGTACGCTGCGAGCGGCGTGGCGTTCCTGCCGTTCAACACGCTCTACCAGCTGGCCGTCGACCACGCCGACCGGCTGCTCGACGAGCGCACCACGATGCTGATGGTGCCCGACCTGTTCGGGTTCTGGCTGACCGGCGAGCAGGCGGCCGAGCGCACCAACGCCTCCACCACCGGTCTGCTCGACATCACCGGCGGTGGCTGGAACACCTCGTTGATCGACAAGTTGGGGTGGCCCCGGTCGCTGTTCCCGCCGCTGCTGGATCCGGGGGCGCGGCTCGGGTCGTTGCGCGGGTCCGTCGCCGCCGAACTCGGCACCGATCGGCGGATCGACGTGGTGGCGGTCGGCTCCCACGACACCGCATCCGCGGTGCTCGCGACCCCGATGCAGAACCGGCGAGCGGCCTACATCTCGTCGGGAACCTGGTCGCTGGTGGGCGTGGAGCTCGACGACCCGGTGGTCTCCGAGGCCGGTCGGGCGGCGAACTTCACCAACGAGGCCGGAGTCGACGGCCGGGTCCGCTACCTGCACAACGTGATGGGCCTGTGGCTGCTCAGCGAATCCGTGCGCGGCTGGGAACGCGACGGCGCCACGATCGACCTGCCGGAGCTGCTGCGCGCGGCCGCCCGGGTCCGGGAACCGGTCACGATCTTCGACGCCAACGACCCGAGCCTGCTGCCCGCCGGGGACATGCCCGACCGGATCGCGGCGCTGTGCACCCGGCAGGGGCCGGTGCCGGCCACGCCCGCCGAGTTCGCGCGCAGCATCCTGGAGAGCCTGGCGGCCGCCTATGCGGCGGCCATCGACCGGGCCCAGGACCTCAGCGGCACGACGATCGAGGTGGTGCACGTCGTCGGCGGCGGCAGCCAGAACGCGTTGCTCTGCCAGCTGACCGCCAACCGGACCGGTCGGCCGGTGCTGGCCGGGCCGGTCGAGGCCACCGCCATCGGCAACGTGCTCGTCCAGGCGCGGGCGGCCGGGCTGGTGTCCGGCGATCCCGAGCAGCTGCGCAGGCTGGTGGCCCGGTTCTTCCCACCCACCCGGTTCGAGCCCGACCCGAGCGGTGGGTACTGACACCGGAGCCCGCCACCCCCGAGGGGGTGGCGGGCTCGTGGTGAAGCCGGTGAATCAGATGACGCGCACTCCGGTGGCCTGGGGGCCCTTGGCGCCCTGGCCGACCTCGAACTCCACGCGCTGCCCCTCGTCGAGGCTGCGGAATCCGCCGGCGTCGATCTCGGAGTAGTGCACGAACACGTCAGCGCCGCCACCATCGGTGGCGATGAAGCCGAAGCCCTTTTCGCCGTTGAACCACTTCACGGTTCCCTGTGCCATTGTCTGCTCCTCGCAGGTTGGAGGGCCCGCAACGTGCGGTGCCCGGCCGACCTCGGTGACGAGTGACCAGCATTGCTGACAACGCTGCCCCTCGTACCAAATCAGGTTCCTGCGGCGTGCAAAACACGAACACCGAAACTGAACGACCACGACCATCCAACCATGCCGCGTTCCGGGGATGTTCGGCGACACCCCGCCGGCGTTCCGATCGGACCGGCCCAGGGGCTCAGTACCGCGATCGGCGCTGGGCCGGGACGTCGAGACCGAGCATGGCCAGCATCTCGGCGCAGTCGATCGCGTCGATGGCGCGACCGGCCACCACTCGCGCGGCGCGCTGGCCCTGCAGATCGGCCTCGCGCTCGTTGATCAGCTGGGCGGCGGCGAACCGGCCGCTCGAGTCGGTGGTGGAGGGATTTCCGGTCCAAGCCATGTGTCCGTTGCTCCCGTTCTGCCTCCACGGGCGCACGTGCCGCCACGTCGAGGCGTTGGCCAGGGCGGCGATCTGCCCGAAGCGCGCGAGGCGCGCCCGACCTGACAAGCCCAACCCTATCCTGACCGCGCCGCGATGTACCGCAGGCTCCGCGGTCGCCGCTGCCGCGGTCGGGGGAGTCGGATGCCTCCGTGGGCCGGCTACCGCTCCCGACGACGCTCGGAGCGCATCTGCCGCAGCGCTCGGCGCAGCGGGCGGTCGTCGCGGGGGGGTTCGCGCACGAACGTCTCGACCGGGAGCCGGTCGAGCGCATCGGTGGCCTCCCGCAGCTCGGCCAGCTCCGCCCGGCACCCCGCACAGTCGCGCAGATGGGCCTCGACGGACCCGGCGTCCGCGGCCGCGAGCATGCCGAGCGCGTAGGCGCTGAGTTCGCCGGGTTTGGGTTCGCCGGGGTGGGGTTCGCCGGGGCCGGGTTCACCGGGGTGGGGTTCACCGGGGGAGGGGCTGGTCACTGCGTCTGTCGCTCCAACGCGTCATCGGATTGCATCGCCGTGCGCAGGGCCTTGAGAGCATAGTGCGAGCGGGATTTCACGGTGCCCTTCGGCACGCCGAGCAGCGCCGCCACCTCGTCCAGATCGCGCCCGCGAAGGTAGATCTGCTCGATCACGGTGCGGTGGTCGGGCGAGAGCGCGTCGAGGGCGCTGTGCACCGTGACCGAGGCGACCACGGCGCTCGCATGGTCGTCGACGGCAGCGGGACGGGTCACCGACTCGGGAATCTCCCGCGGCCGGGCATCCCGGGCCCGGATCCGGCTGATCACGATGTTGCGGATCGCGGTGAGCAGCCAGCCGCGCACCGATCCCTGGCCGTTGCTGAGTACCTCGGGGTGCCTCCATATCCGGATCAGCGCTTCCTGCACGACGTCCTCCGCGAGGTTGTAGTCGCCGAGCAGCCGCGTCGCGTACAGCTGCATGGCGCGACCGTGTTCGGCGAAAACCGCGCGTGCCATTTTCTCGTCATTGCCGCGGTTCATGACAGAAAGCCCCGAATCGATCGAGCCGGATGGACGTCGATATCCGGCTTCGGTGGTCAAGATCCGGGCGAGCGTAGGTCGATGGCCATGGCGGCCGCGGCCGAATGCGGAAAAATCGATGCGATCGGGAATGGTCGCGCCCGCGGACGCGAGCGTGGCCACGGAGTCGGGTCGGTTACCGGTGCGTCACCTCCAACGAATAGATGATCACCTGGCCGGTGGCGGATGCGGCGTCACCCTTTTCCGGATTCGACTGCACGTAGGCGCCCGCCTTGAAGTACCAGGTGCTCCCGGACAGCGGGAGTTCCGCTTTCTTCGCACCGTTGTAGGAGACCTGAACGGCGCTGTCGGAGGCGACGATCTCGATGTCGTAGGGCGTCCCCAGCTGGTACTGCGGGTCCAGCACGACCTGTTCCGCGCCGTCGGCGTACTGCACCATGAGATTGCTTCCCTCCAGCCGGATCTGCATGACGTCGTCGTCGCCACCGTGGATCTGCGCGGCCACGATCTCGGGCTTGGAGTCCGGCAGTTCGGTGATCGCCTCCGTCGCTCGCAGGGTGTGCGTGCCGGTGCTGTTGGACCAGGACGCCTCGGACCGGCCGTCCATCTCGCGGAGCTCACTGCGCGGATAGGAGCTGTTGCGGGTGGTGGCGCCATCCACGGGCGCGGTGAACACCACCCCGTCCTGGGAGTCGTTGAGCTGGAAGTAGTTGCTGCTGTACTCCATGAGCGTCGGCACCTCGACCGTGTCCGGATCCCCTGCGTTGCCGGTGGGCAGGGTCAAGTACCAGTTGCCGAGGTCGACGAGATCGGCCGGGACGCGGGCGTCGCCCGTGTTCGACGGGGTGTCCGGCTCGGTGGTGCGGTCGCAGGTCGGATCGTCGGGGCGCGGTGCTCGGGTTGATCTCGGCGGCCGGGGGACGTTGGTCGGGGACTCACCGCTGCGGGATTCGGTGTCGTCCTTGCTGTCGGTGTCCTTCGTGCTGTCGGTGTCCTCCTCGGTGTCCTCCTTCTCGGTGTCCTCCTTTTCTGGGTCCTTCTTTTCTGGATCCTTGCTCTCCGGGTCCTGCTTGTCCGGGTCCGGTGATTCGGTGTCCTCCGCGTCATCCTTCTGTGACTCGTCATCTCGCGAGTCCGCTCGGGGCGACTGGGTGGATTCCTGGGTGCGGACCAGGTCGGATCTCCCTGGGCTGATCAGCCGGTCGAGATCGATCAGGGGCGACCGGTCGGTGCTGGTCGGCTTGGGCTCGTCCGGGGTGGATCGGGTGGCATTCTCATCGGCGGTATCGGCGGTATCGGCGGTATCGGCGGTGTCGGGCGGGTCGGGTCGGGTCTTCCGGCTGCCGGTGTTCGGCGAGGGCAGCAACGGGGTCGGCCGAGCTGTCGTGGGTGCGCTGCAGGTGCGCGCGGGTGGATCGGCGGCCCGTCCGGGAGGATCCGCAGGTGCCGACGGTGAGGCCGCAGCCAGCGCGGTGAGCAGGGCGATGAGGGTCGACAGGTCGATCACGAGTCCTCCAGAGAACAGATGGCGGCATTGATCGCCGCATTCATCGCGGCACTCGCGGTGTCCGGACCGGGTCGTGCGACTGAGTCGTGCGATTGCGTCGTGTGATTGGGTCGTGTGATTGGGTCGATTCGCCGACGGTGGCCGTGCACCGGCGGCGAATACCGGTGTTCCTCAGCCGTCCGGGTATCGCGTCAGGGTGGTGCCGCTTTCGCGCCGGAGGGGGAGATCGCCGACCAGCTGCCGCCCAGCCCGTGCCCGCCACTGCCGCCGGGTTTCGGGTCGCCGGCGAATCGGTAGAGCGGCCAGCCGGCGATGGTCAGCTGGTAGCTCCCGTCGCCCCGCCGGACCAGCCCGACGGCCTCCGCATCGACTCCCTCGAGCTCCAACCGGGCGTCCGGATCGACGGTGGCCGGCAGCCAGGTGCTGGCACACGCCCCGACGCAGGTCGCATCGCGCGCCTGGTCCGCGTCGAACCGGTAGAGCGTGTAGCCCTCCGCGTCGACGACGACCTTTCCCAGCTCGCTGGTGTCCCGCACGGCCAGCGCCGGATCGCTGCGCGCGCTGGGCGCCGGCCGCGACGTGGCGGCGGCCGGCGCGGGTGCGGGCGGGATCGGCACCGACGGCGGCGCGGCCGACGGGGCCGCCGGCGGCGCGCCGGTCCCGGGGGTCGCCGGCCGGCCCGCCTGCGCGCTGAGCAGCGCCCCGATGGCGGTGAAGACGAGCGTCGCCGCGACGACGGAGATGAGCCGACGCGCCCGGAAGGCGCCCATCCCGGGTCCGCGAACCGTCCCGCGTCCCAGCACGGGCTCCGGACGTTCCGGCCGCGGCGGGGATCGGCCGGGTAGCTCCGGCGCGGGTCGATCGCTCGGCGCCACCGTGGGCAGACCCGGAGCGCACACCCACCGCGGCGGAACGCGGCGATCGGTTCGTCCCACGGTGCCCGTCCTGTCTCTGTCCGGTCTCGCTGTAAGGGGCACTCACGCACGGAAGGGGCCGGCGGTTCAGCCGGACGCCCAGAATTTCTCGCGCGAGATTTCGGGGTCGCTGTTGAACCGCTACGGGTCGAGCTGCGTGTTCGGTGCCATGACTCCCGGCCCGGCTGGTTGTGCGCCGTCGATCGCGCAGCGCCGCGCGTTGGCGTCCGTCGACGTCGGGCCCGTCGGTGCCGTGCCCACCGTCGTGCCGGCCCGAGGTCGGCCGCTCGATCCCGCCGACCTGGAGGCCGCGGTGGCGGCCGCGGTGACCAGCCGCGTCACCGGTGGCCGGCCCCCGGCTTCCGCGGAGGTCGTCGAGCTGATCGCCGAGACGCTGGCCGCGGTCCGCGCGATCGACCTGCCGGCGGTCGTGCGCGGACCGATGGACTGGTCGGGGTTCGGGGCGCTGATCCCGGTGCTGTCCGGTTCGCCGGGCTCGGGCGCCTCGGTGGTGGCCGCGGCCATCACCGACGTGCTGCAGACGGCGGGCCGCTGCGTGCTGCTGGTCGACGCGGCCGATCCCGCTCGATCGGGCCTGGCCACGGCGACCACCGCGGAGGGACCGTGGACCTCGGCGGTGTCGCCGCTGCTGCAGATCCGCTACTCGTGGCGCCAGTACGCGCTGGTGGCGCGGCTGGAATCGCGGCTGCCCGTGATCTCGCCCGGGATGATGCCGCCCCCGTCGCGGTGGCGACCGGCGGTGGAGCCGCTGCACGCCACGGTCGTCGACATGGGCCACGACGGGTGGCGGGCGACGTCGAATCCGCTGCTCGGGGTGGGCGCGTGGTTGCGCAGGGGAGATCCACCCGGGCGTGCGGTGCTGGTGGTGCGCCCGACCCGCCCGTCGCTGCGACACGCCGAGCAGGTGCTCGCGCGGCTCGATCCGTGGGTGCGCTCGGGCGCGCTGTGCTGGCCGGGCCAGCTGGTGGTGACCGGGGCCAAACGCTGGCCGCGGGGGGTGGCCGGAGCCGCCGGCCGCCGGCTGGAAGCGCTGCTGGAATCGGCGTTGTTCGTGCCGCACGACAACGAGGTCGCGGCCGGCGGGATCACCGGCGAGCTCCTCGGCGCGCGGATCCGCAACGCCATCGCCCCGCTGGTGGACCGGTGGGGGCTGCTGCCCGCGGCCGGCCCGGCCCGATACCGGAGGGCCAGCCGTTGATGACGACCCTCCGCCTCGCCCAGCTCACCGCCGTCGTGGTCGCGCAGCTGCCGGACTCGCCGCCGGTCGCGCCGCCCGGGTCGGAGCAGATCACGATGGTGATCGGCTACCTGCGCTGGCTCGCGCTGGCCGGGATCGTCGGGTGCTTCGTCAGCGGCCTGGTCATGTTCACCGGCGGCCGGGTTTTCGATCATGAACGGTTCGGCCGGGTGGGGACCTATCTCATGATGGCCGCTGTCGGCGGCGCGTTCCTGTACGCGGTCTTCTTCCCGCTGCTGTCGAGCTTCGCGGGGGTGTGAGCACCGTGCTGACCTCCTTCGCGGCCGCGCTCATCGACCAGATCATGAAAGCGATCTGGGCCGCCGCGATGTGGCTGTTGCGGTCGGCGTTCGCGCTGATGGACAGCATCGGGGGCTTCCGCGACGGCTCGACCCTGGTCGACGCCACCGGCCGGCCCTCGCCGGCCGCGCCCTACTACGCCCTCTGGCCGACGCTGGTGTGGATCGGCGGCGCCGTGGCGGTGGGCCTGTTCCTCTGGCAGCTGACGCTGACCATGATCCGCGGCGGGGCGGGGTTCTGGCGGGTCGCGTCCGGCCCGGCGGCCTACGGGGTGGCGACCGCGTTGACCCTCGGTGGGGTCGCGGCGCTGGTCGGCGCGGCCGAGGGTTTGACGACGCTGCTGCTGCAGCGCGGGCTCGCCGCGGACAACTTCCGCACGATCCTCGATCACCCGAACCTGGCGTTCTCCGACAGCCCGGCCCTGGACAGCTCGCTCGACGCCACCGCCCGAGCCGTGCTGCTCGGCATGATCGCGCTGTTCGGGGTCGTCCCCGCGGCGATCGGATTCCTGCTGCAGATGTTGTTCCGGCAGGCGGTGATCGTTGTATTGATCGCGACCGTCCCGATCACCGCCGCCGGGCTGCTGGCCAACACCACCGCGTCCTGGTTCTGGCGTTCGATGCGGTGGATGCTGGCCGCGATCCTGATGAAGCCGGCGCTCGCGCTGGTGCTGGTGATCGGCGTGAACATGCTATCCGGCCCGGCATCCGGGATCGGTGGGCTGCTCGCGGGCGCCGGCGTGCTGCTGATCTCACTGTTCTGCCCGCTGGTGCTGTTCCGGCTGCTGGCTTTCGTGGAGACGGGCATCGGTGCCGACGGGTCGGCCCGGTTCGGCCTCGCCCCCGGTGCCGGATCTGCGGGGCAGGCGCAGGCCAACTCCTACGCCGAGCAGGTCAACGTGGCCCGGTTCGACGCCGTGGAGCCCCGCGGTCGGATCGCGGCGGTCGCCCCGGAGGGCGGCGGTGCCGGGCCGCACGGCGCGATCGCCACCGCGTCCCGGCTCACCCGCCGCCTAGCCGGTGCCCCGACGGACGCGCCGGGCGCGGGGCCGGGTCGCGAGCGGCCCGCAACCGACACCCGACCGTCCGGGTCCCGGGAGAACGCCCGCGGCGGCACCGCGGGTTCGCGCGTGGCGAAGGTCGGCCGCCCGCCGTTGCCGACCGCGGCCGCCCTCGCCGGCGTGCCGCGGTCCGGGTCCCGGTCCGGGGTGCCGCGGTCGGGCGAGCCACGGTCCGCAGGCACGGGCCCCGATCCAGCGCCCAGCACCGTGGACGGAGGTCGATCGCGATGAGCACCACGGTGGACGGTCCGCGCACCTACCGCGGGCTGAACATCCGCGAACGCGCGGGCTGGGTGCTCGGACTGACACCCCTGCAGGTGGCGGTGGTGGTCGTGCTCGGGGTCCCGGTGCTGGCGGCCATGTCTACCGGCCGCTGGTCCGAGGCGCTGGTGCTGATCGTGACGAACGGGGTCGGCGCCGCGCTGGTGGTGGTCCCGGTCCGGGGCCGCTCGGCCCTGAGCTGGCTGGCCGACCTGCTGATGTTCTACATCGGAGTGGCGATGCGCTGGTCGGTGTGGCAGTCCCGGGCCGCTGCCGGGGCCGCCGATCAGCAGGACGGGGCCGACCTGCCCGGGGTGCTGACCCGGCTGCGCTTCCCCGACGGACCACCGCTGCGGGACCAGGGCCGGGTGTGCCTGATCCACGACACCGTCGAGGGCCGGTGGGGCGCGACCGCCCGGCTGACGCACTCCGGGGTCGGAATGCTGTCCGACCCGGAATGCGAGCGGCTGGCCGAGCGCCTCGGGACGCTGCTGAGCGCGATCGGACAGCGGGAGGTCGTGGACCGGATGTCGCTGCTGGTCCGCACGGTCCCGGACGACGGCGCCGAGTACGACGTGTGGCGGGCGGCCCACGAGGACCCGCGAGCCCCGGTGCTGGCCAGCGCCACCACCGACGAGCTCGACTACACGATCGGCTTCGTGAGCGTGCGCACCGAGCTCTTCGTGACCGTGTCGGGCACCGAGACCGTGCTGCGGCGGCCGGCGCAGACGGCCGGGGGCGGCATCCAAGGCCGGGCCTACGCGCTCTACCGGGTGTTGGACGGCGTCGAGGACCAGTTGACCGCGCTCGGGGTGCGCACGGTGAACTGGCTGACGTCACCGGGCCTGGCCGAGGCGATCCGCACCGGTTTCAACCCCGCCGCTGCGGCCGGATTCACCGCCGATCACCTGGTGCACCCCGAGTCGGCGCGCGCGGCTCGGGCTGGCCATGAGCCAGGCCGGGCCGACCCTGACCCGCTCGCCGGCCGCCCGCTCCTACACCCACGACGGGTTCTCCTCGGTGGCCTACAGCGTGCTGCCCGCCGAGTCGGGCACCGTGTTCGGGTCACTCGGCCCGTTGCTGGCCGTGCGGACCCCGGGGGAGCGGCGCACCGTCGCGATCCACTACGAGGTGCTGAGCAAGCGTGCGGCCAACCGCGCGGTGCGCGCCAACCGGTTCCGGCAGAACGTGCTGACCGACTTCAAGGCGCACAAGGGTTTCTCCAACACCGCCGCGGACAGCCGGCGGGCCGGTGGCGCCCGGGCCCAGGAGTCCGCGGTCGCCGCCGGGCATTCGATGGTCCGCTACACGATCGCGTCGGCGGTGACCGTGCCCGCGGACTGGAACCTGGAAGATCACGCCGCGCGGCTGGAGAACGACGCGAGCGGCCGGTTCCGGCTGCTGCGGCTGGAGCTGGCCCAGGACTCGGCCTTCGTCGCCGCCGCGGTGCCGGTGGGGATCGGCCTGCCCCGGCTGCGCGGAGCGCTGGACTGATGGCCCGCGGCTCCCGGCGCGGCAGCGCGCTCACCAACGGCCACCGGTCGGCGGCGGATCTGTTGCAGGCCGCCGACATCGCGGGCCCGGCCACGGACACCGGGGCGTCGACGCTCGGGCCGGCGGCGCTGGCGTCGACGGTCTTCGCGGCACCGGTCGTCGCGCCGGCCGGGGCCGGTCCGACAGGGGCCGGGCCGCCGGTCGCGCCGACGTCCGGGCCCGGCGGGCCGGACACCCGGATCAATCGAGCGGCCGCCAGCCGCCGCGGCGTGGCGGCACCGGGCCGGGGCTGGGCGGCCGTGCCGGCCGCCGGTCGGGTCCCGGTGTACCAGGCCACGACCAGCGAGATCGGCGGGCTGTTCCCGCTGCTGGCCGCGAACGGCGTACCCGCGGTGGGAGCCCGGATGGGGTACGACACGCTCTCGGGCAGCGCCTTCTACTGCCATCCCGTCGAGTGGTTGCTGCGCGGGCTGGCGACCAACCCCAACATGGTGCTGTTCGGCGAGCCCGGCCGCGGCAAGAGCTCCACCGTCGTCGCGTTCCTGCTCCGGATGATGCTGTTCGGGATCAAGGCGCTGATCTCCGGCGATGTGAAGGGCGAGTACACCCCGCTGGTGCGGGCGCTCGGCGTCACCCCGATCGCGTTGGGCCGGGGGAGCCCGGCGCGGTTGAACGTGCTGGACCTGGGACCGCTGTCGGCCCGCTGGGACGGCTGGTCGGTCGCCCGGCAACGGGAGGAGCTGTCCGGGGTACTGGGACGGTGGACGACGCTGCTCGCGGCGCTGGCCGAGACCCAGGGCTACCGACCCACGGTCACCGACGAGCTGGTGCTCGCCACCGTGCTGCGCCGCCTCGTCGGAGTCGACGACGGCAGCACCCGGCTGCGACCGGTCACCGTGCCCGCGGTGACGGCGCTGCTCGCCGCACCCGACGACGAGCTGTGCCGGGCGGCCCGGTTCGTCGGGCGCCGGGAGTTCCTCGACCACACCCGACTGATCACCGACGCGCTGTCGAACCTCGTGGTCGGTCCGCTCGCCGGGCTGTTCGACGAGCCCACGAACTTCACCCTGGACTGGGACGCACCGATCCAGTCGATGGACCTGTCGCTGCTGCGCGCCCGCGGTGACCAGGCCATCGCGGTCGCGTTGACCTGCCTCGGGTCCTGGTCGTCGATGACCACCGACCTGCAACCCGACGGCGAGATCCGCATCGTGGTGCGCGACGAGGCGTGGCGGCAGATGCGGCTCGGGCTGCGCGCCATCCACGCCGTCGACTCCGACCTGCGGCTGTCCCGAGCCGAACGCAAGATCCAGCTGTTGGTCCTGCACAAGCCGTCGGACCTGTTGTCGGTGGGTGCGGCCGGCTCGCAGGAGGTGGCCATCGCCAAGGACCTGCTGGCCCTGTGCTCGACCCGGATCCTGCTCGGGCAGTCGACCCGGGTGGCCGACGAGCTCGCGACCGAGCTGGCCCTGACCCGCCAGGAGCACGAGGTGACCAACGGCTGGGCCATGGAACGCCGCGGCCGGGCCCTGTGGAAGATCGAGAACAGCCCCGGGTTCAAGGTGCAGACCGTGCTGTCGGCCACCGAGCAGCGCATCTTCGACACCAACGCGCAGCTGCGGGTCGGTCCCCGAGCGACGCCCTGAGGTGGGAGGCGAGGGGTGCGGCGGCACGCGCTGATCCTGACCGTCGTCGGTGCGTGGGCGGCCGTCGCGTTCGGATCGATCGCCATGGCCGGGCTGGTCCTGCTGGCGGGGCTCGGGGGCGGGATCGGCGACTGCACCGGTGCCGGCGGCGCGGGCGGCGGGGCCGCCGGCGCGGGTACCGCCGAGGGCCCACCGGACGGGCGTGGGCGGAGCTGGAGCTCCGAGCAGACCGGCCATGCCCGAACGATCATCCAGGTCGCCGTGCAGCGTGGGCTCCCGCGCCGGGCCGCGGTGATCGCGGTGTCGACGGCGATCGTCGAGTCCCAGCTCCGCAACGTCGGCTACGGCGATCGGGACTCGCTGGGGCTGTTCCAGCAGCGCCCGTCCCAGGGCTGGGGATCGCCCCGGGAGCTGCTGGACCCGGTGTCGGCCGCGCAGAAGTTCTACGACGCGCTGCTCGCCCTGCCGCAATGGGCGCTCGCGCCGCCCGGCGTCGCGGCCCAGGCGGTGCAACGTTCGGCCTTCCCGCTGCGCTACGCGCCCGAGGAGCCGGCCGCGGCGGCACTGGTGGCCCGGTTCTGGAGCGGGCCCGACCCGCCTGCCGGGGCTGGTTCAGGCGGGGCTGGTCCGGCGGGGACGAACGCGGCCGGCGTCGGGGTCGCCGGCGCGGACGCCGTGCTGCTCGCAGCGGCCTGCGTCGATCAGGGTGGGGCCGAGCTGCCCGCCCGGCCCGGAGCCCGGGTGGACCCGGCGCGGCTGCCGCCGGGATTCGTGCTGCCGGCCGACCCGATCCGGCGCGCGGTGGTGAGCGCCGCGCTCGCGCAGGTCGGCAAGCCCTACGTGTGGGGGGCCAAGGGCCCCGACGCCTTCGACTGCTCCGGGCTGACCCAGACCGCGTGGGCCGGCGCGGGGGTCGCCATCTCGGCCGGCACGATCGCCCAGATCCGCGACGGCGCCGCCGTCGCCGACCTCGCCGCCGCGGCCCCGGGTGACCTGCTGTTCATCCCCGGTTCGCTGGGCACCGCCGCGGTTCCCCGGCACGTCGGCATCTACGCCGGCCACGGCCTGGTCGTCGACGCGCGCAGCGCCCGCCGCGGCGTCATGATCAGCTCGACTGGACGACTGGCGGGCCGAGGTCGTCGCCATCCGGCGCATCGCCGGGCCCGAGCCGAGCCCCGGCTGAGTCGATCCAGGGCTTCCCCTCGGTGATCACGGACCGACGCGGCGTGACGACCGCCACGGTATCTCCGCTCGCCGCGGGTGCTCCTGGAACCGTTGGGCAATGCGACCGGACGGCCGTGATCGAGGGATGGCATCGAGATGAGCAACGGAAAGCGGATCGAGATCGGACTGGTCCTGCAGGGCGGAGGCGCGTTGGGCGCCTACGAGTGGGGAGCGGTCACCGCGCTGCTCGACCGGATGGATACCGCGCAGCAGGCCGGCAACACCGTGGTCCTGACCGGGGTCACCGGGGTGTCCATCGGCGCGGTCAACGCGTCCTGCCTGGTCGGCTCGGCCGATCGCGACGACGCCCGGGCCAGGCTGCGCAAACTCTGGGAACACCTGCGGCTCGACGTCTCGCCGCTGCTGCCGGCTCCGGTGCAGCGCGATCTGACGCTGTTCGGGCTGCCCGGGTTCTTCCGGCCCCGCACCGACTACTGGAACGGGCCGATGTGGACCTCGGTCTACGACACCAGCCCGCTGCTGGACACCCTGCACCAGCACGTCGACTTCGATCAGATCAACCGCAGTGCCACCGCGCTCACCGTCACCGCCGTGGATGTCACCTCGGGCACGCTGGCCCGTTTCCGCAACCCGATCGGTTCCCAGCACGCGGCGGAGCCGCTGCTCGCCGGCGGCGTCCAGCCGGCGCACGTGCTGGCCAGCGGCAGTCTGGCGCCGCAGTTCCCCTGGGTGTCGCTGGACGGCCGGCACTACTGGGACGGCGGGCTGGTCGACAACGCGCCGCTCGGGGACGCCATCGACTCGTTCTCCGATGATCCCGACGTCGAGCGGCTGCTGGTCGTGATGAACCTCTACCCGCTGCGGGGCCGGCTGCCCTCCAACCTGCCCGAGGTGCAGGACCGGGTGCACGAGCTCAGCTACGGCAACCGGTTGCGCCAGGACACCAGGACCGCCGCGCGGGTGAACCGGCTGGTCACCACGATCGACGAGCTGGCCGAGCTGGTGCCGGCCGGGGCGATCCCCGACGCGTTGCGCCAGGAGATCGACCGGGCCCGCCTCTACAAGGTCGTCTCCGTGGTGGACATCGACATGCAGAACCCGCTGGGCAGCACGTCCGGCTCCGCGGCGGGAAGCCGGTTCGACGACGCCGAGGGCCTGCGCGACTTCTCGGCGCGCACCGTCGAGCTGCGGCGGTCGGCCGGGTACCGCATCGCCGCGGAGAAGCTGGCCACCCACCTGTAGGGAGTGTCTGGGCGTGGGTCAGGCGGCGAGCTCGGCGTAGACGACGATGTTGTCGCGGTAGCTGCGGGCGGCGGAGTCGAACTCGCCGCCGCAGGTGATCAGCCGCAGTTGCGCGGTGTCGACGTCGCCGTAGACCGTGTCGGTGGGGAAGCGATCCTTGGAGTACTGCTCCACCCGGCGCACGGTGAACGTGGCCGTCCGCCCGTCGGCCCGTTGCACGTCGATCTCGTCGCCCGGCTGGGTGTTGCGCAGCTCGTAGAAGACGCCCTTGTCGCCCTTCCAGTCCACGTGCGCGGCGAGCACCGCGGGCCCGATCTCACCGGGCGTGGGGGAGTTGACGTACCAGCCGACGGTGGAGCCGTCGGCCGGCACCTCCATCGTGCCGTCGGCCTGCAGGCCCAGGTCGATCAGACCGGTGTCCACGGAGATCGACGGGATGCGCAGCCGCTCGGGCCGGGACGCGGCCAGCGCGGCGGTGTCCGCGGAACCGGTGGTGGCCTGGTCCGGCGCGGCCGCGGTCGATGCCGCTGCCGGAGGGGCCGGGGCAACCGAGCCGGCACAACCGGCCGCGCCCAGCAGGACCGGCAGCAGCAGGAGCGCGAGCAGCCGGAGGGCGAACAGTGTCGAGGCGGGCGTCGACGCGGCCCGGCCGGGGATCCGGATGCGCCCGACTCGGGCGCACGGGGCGGCGGCCGGGCCGCGTCGACTGCGGGTCACCGTCAGCGCGAGGAGCGAACGGCGCGCCGGGTGGCGACGGCGCCGAGCCCGAGCGTGGCCGTGCCGGCCAGGGCGAGCACCGCGGGCAGCGGGCCGGAGCCGGAGCTCCCGTCACCGGTGTCGACGGAGCCCTTCGGCACCACCGAGACCTGCTTGTCGTCGTCGGACTTCTTCTTGTCCTTGTCCTCGTCGTCGGACTTCTCGTCGCTGTCGCTGTCGCTGTCGGACTTCTTCTTGTCCTTGTCGTCCTCGTCGCTGTCCTTGGTCTTGCAGGCGACCCCGTCACCGTCCGGGTCGAGCAGGCTCTTGCTGCCGGTCCCGTCGTCCAGGGCCTTCTGCGCCTCGGCATGGCTGCCGAACTCCGAGCAGTTGCGGTCGCCGCCGGCGGAGGCGATGCCCGCGAGCGGGATCGTCACGAGGGCGGAGACCGCGATCGCCGCGGCCACAGTGCTGATACGCATGAGTACCTCATCGGGTCAGGGGTCGTTCAGACCGGACGAACGCCGGTGATCGACACATCTCGTATCTGATCAGTCACGCTGAGAGAGCGTCACGAACCTAACGACAGCGCCCGTCCGGCGTTACGCGGACCCGGTGAAGATTGTTCGGACCAACTGGTGAGGCGGCCGGAGCCGTAGCGTGGTGCTGGGCTCAGGGCAGGTCGAGCCGCTGGTGGGGCTCGGATTCGGCGGGCACGCACAGCACCGGCCGCGTGGAGAGCTGCAACAGCTTGTGGGCCACCGAACCCAGCAGCGCGCCGCGCAGCGGGCTCTCGCTCCAGGTCCCGACGACGATCACCAGCGCGTCGTGCTCGTCGGCCGCGTCGACCAGCGCCTGGGCCGGCCGCTCCGGGACCACCGACACCTGCACCGCTACCCCGGCCGCGGTGGCCGCGGCGACGGCGGGAGCGGCGATCGACTCGTCGAGCTCCAGCAGCGCCAGCTCGGCCTCGCGCGCCTCCTCGCCCACCGTGCCCGGCGGCAGGATGCCGTGCACCAGGATCAGCGGTACGTCGAAGCTGCCGGCGATCTCGATCGCGATCCGCAGGGCGCGCTGGGCGCCTGGCGATCGGTCGTAACCCAGCACGATGCTCTTGCCACTGGCCACCGGGTCAGCCTTTCACGGGTTCCGGAGCGACGCTCGGACGTTCACGCCAGTAGCGTGCGTCGTGCCAACGCCACACGAGCATGAAGACGATGCCGACCAGGAAGATTCCGACCCCGATGACCAGCGGCGGCCCGAAGCCGAACCAGGCGACCCCGCTCGAAGAGGCCTCCGGATCGTTGAGGTCGATGATCGAACGGAACAACAGCCAGATCAGCAGCACTGAACCGATCAGCGGGCCGACCCCGATGAGCAGCAGGTTCGCCGCGCTGCGCAGCAACTGCTTGCGGTAGTAGACCGCGCAGGCGATCCCGGTCAGCGAGTAGTAGAAGGCGATCAACAGCGACAGTGCGGTGAGCGAGTCGAACAGCGCGTTCTCGCTGATGATGTTGATCACGACGTACCAGGCGATGGCGATTCCCGCCACCGTCCAGGTGGAGACGTCGGGAGTGCGGTAGCGCGGGTGGATGTGTGCCAGCCGGTGCGGCATCGCCAGCCGACGCGCCATCGACAGCCCGGTCCGGGAGGCCGGGATGATCGTGGTCTGGGTGGACGCGAGCGCAGAGGTGGACACCGAGATCAGCAGGATCCAGTCCCAGCCGCCGAGCACCTGCTCGCCGAGCAGCGCGAAGATCGACTCTTCCTCGCCCGCGTTGTCGGCCAGGAACGTGGTGCCGGCGAAGGCGACGACCGCGTAGGCCACCGCGATGTAGGTGACCAGCAGCACCACGGTGGAGACGATCGCGGCCTTGCCCGGGGTGGACTCCGAGTCCTTGGTCTCCTCGGTGAGGTTGACCGCCGACTCCCAGCCCCAGTAGGCGAACACGCCGAGCAGCAGGCCGGCGGTAAGCGCGGCCCCGCCCTCGGCGAACGGGTTCAGCCAGCTGAACGACGGCGTCTCCGACTCCAGCGGGCTGTCACCGGTGACCGCGCGGTACAGCGCCACCACGGCGAAGACCAGCAGCGACACCACCTGGGCCAGGATCAGCACGTTCTGGAATCGGGCCGAGGCCTCGGTGCCGATC
Source organism: uncultured Actinomycetota bacterium (assembly GCA_963730945.1). GTDB lineage: Bacteria > Actinomycetota > Actinomycetes > Mycobacteriales > Pseudonocardiaceae > Pseudonocardia. The sequence continues at coordinate 20,644 of CAVSTV010000012.1, read as the reverse complement.
ACGCACAGCGCGGTCATGGCGATGATGACGATGACCGTCAGCACCATCACCACCGGAGTGGTCTCCGCGAGGTCGTCGAGACCGAACGCGCGCAACCCGAAACGGACCGCGACATCGGCGAGCGACCCGATGACCAGCACGCCGGTCATCGAGATGGCCCAGCCGCCGATCCATCCGAACCAGGGGCCCATCGCGCGGGTGACCCAGGAGAACGTGGTGCCGCAGTCCGGGTCGACCTTGTTCAGGTAGTAGAACGCCGAGGCGATCAGCAGCATGGGGACGAACGAGGCCAGCAGCACACCGGGCGCGTAGACGCCGACGAGCGCCACGACCGAACCGATGATCGCCGCCAGCGAGTACGCCGGTGAGGTGGACGCCAGTCCGATCACCAGCGCATCGATGAATCCGATGGCTCCGTGCTTGAGCTCGGGCTCGCCGGAGGTGCTGCCGGGACCCGACGTGGAACCGGTCGGATCGGCGGGGGCGCTACTCATCCGATCTTTATGGCAGCCGGTTCATCCGATCACAAGAGATTCCAGGTCACGTTGTGGTCGTGTGAACCGACGGCACGAGGTGATCGACGGTCAGTGACCGGTTTGCACCCGAAACGCCCGATTTGTCGGCACTGTCGCCCTCGGCTGCGGGTCACCAGATGCGCACCCGGCGCTCGGGCGGGGTGAACAGGGCGTCCGTCTCCTGCACGCCGAAGGCCTCGTGGAACGCGTCGAGGTTGGTGACCACCGCGTTGCAGCGCAGGTCGGGCGGCGAGTGCGGGTCGATGGCCAGCCGGCGGAGCGCCTCAGCGTCCCGGGTGGCGGCCCGCCAGACCTGTGCCCACCCGAACAGCACCCGCTGCAGCCCGGTCAGCCCGGCGAGCTCCGGGGCCTCGGCGTCGCCGAGCGCGATCGTGTACGCCTTGATCGCGATGGTCAGGCCGCCGAGGTCGCCGATGTTCTCGCCGACGGTGAGCGCGCCGTTGACCTTGTGACCGGGCAGACCCATCGGGGACAGCTCGCCGTACTGCTCGATCAGCTGCTGCGCCCGGCGATCGAACTCCGCGCGGTCCTCGGGTGTCCACCAGTCGGTCATGTTGCCCGCGCCGTCGTAGCGGGAGCCCTGGTCGTCGAAGCCGTGACCGATCTCGTGGCCGATCACCGCGCCGATCCCGCCGTAGTTGGCCGCGTCGTCGGCGTCCGGATCGAAGAACGGCGGCTTCAGGATCGCCGCCGGGAACACGATCTCGTTCATCCGCGGGTGGTAGTAGGCGTTGACCGTCTGCGGGGTCATCAGCCACTCGGTGCGGTCGACCTCCTTGCCGAGCTTGCCGAAGTGGTAGTCGGTCGACCAGGCGCCCGCGCGCTGCACGTTGCCGAGCAGGTCGTCGGCCCGGATCTCGAGGCTCTCGTAGTCCTTCCAGGTGTCCGGGTAGCCGATCTTCGGGGTGAACTGCGCCAGCTTCGCCAGGGCCCGCTCGCGGGTCTGCGGACCCATCCAGTCCAGCTCGTCGATGCTCTGCCGGTACGCCTCGACGAGGTTCGCCACCAGGGTGACCATGCGCTGCTTGGACGAGGCCGGGAAGTGCCGCTCGACGTAGAGCCGGCCGACCGCCTCCCCCAGCGCCCCCTCGACCAGCGAGATCCCGCGCTTCCACCGCTCGCGCAGCGCCGGGGTGCCCGACAGCGTGCGCCCGTAGAAGTCGAAGTCCTCCGCGACGACGGCCTCGTCGAGGTACTCGGCGAACGCCGACGCGGTGCGGATGGACAACCAGGCCTGCCACTGCTCGAGCGGGCGCTCGGCCCACATCTCGGCGGCCGCGGCCACGAAGCTCGGTTGCCGCACGACCACCTCGTCCAGGGCGCCGCTCGGCGCGCCGATGCCCGCACACCAGCGATCCCAGTCGAACGCCTCGGCATGCCGGCGCAGCGCGGCCCCGGTCATCAGCGTGTAGGTCTTCTCCGCGTCGCGGTTGGTCACCCGGTCCCAGGACCGCGCGGCGAGGGCGGTCTCCAGCTCCATCACGCGCTCGGCCAGCCGAGCGGGCTCGGCCAGCCCGACCAGCTCGGCCAGGCGGGTCAGGTGCGTGACGTAGGCGGTGCGGATCTCGGCGTAGGAGTCCTCCCGGTAGTAGGACTCGTCGGGCAGCCCGAGACCGGACTGGGACAGGTGCACCAGGTAGCGGGAGGAGTCCTTGGCGTCGGTGGCGACGAACGCACCGATCAGCGAGGGGCCGCCGGCGCGCTGGAGGCGGCCGAGGACCTCGGCCAGCGCGGCCCCGCCCGGTGCCCCGGAGATCTCGTCCAGCAGCGGGCGCAGCGGGGCGGTGCCGGCAGCCCGGATGCGCTCGACGTCCATGAACGAGCGGTAGAGGTCGGCGATCTTGCGCGCGTCGGCACCGGAGGCGCTCGCGGCGTCCTCGACGATGGCCCGCACGTCGGCCTCGGCGCGGTCGCGCAGCGCCCGGAAGGCGCCGTCCTGGGAGCGGTCGTCGGGGATCTCGTGGGTGCGCAGCCACTGGCCGTTGACGTGCCCGAACAGGTCGTCCTGGGGGCGGGTTCCGGGGTCGACCCACTGCAGGTCCAGCCCGGTGGGCACCGGTCGTGTGGAGGTGGTCATGAAGCAATCCTGCCCTGCCGCGGCCGGAATCTCCGGTCGCGCCGGAAATTGTCGGGGGTCCGTGCGACCGTGCTCGGCATGGACACCAACCGGAACATCCACCCCCTGCTCCCCGACCGTGACGCCGCTGCGGAGTACGCCGATCTCGAGTACGCCGATCCCGCCTACGACGACGAGGAACCACCGCCGCTGATGCTCGACGAGTACCAGCGAGCCGGCCTCGTGGCCGCGGTCGAGGCCGGGCTGCGCCGCGAGGGCTGCGACAACACGCTACGTTCCGCGCAACGCTGGGCGGCCGAGAACGGGATGCGGTGGCCGCTGCTGCGGGAGCAGCTGGAAGGCAACGGCGGGTTCTGCGACTGCGAGGTACTGCTGAACGTGCGGCTGGGTCAGTCCGAGCCCGAGCCCGAGCCGGACTGACGCGGAGCACGACACGAGCGGAGGTGGCCATGGCCGAGGAGGAACGGTCGGCGCTGCGCGCACTCGGTGAGCGGTTGATCGATCGCGTCATCGAGTTCGGCATCAGGGGTGCTGGACCGCTGGCCGGCGCCGTGACGACCGCCGAGGAGCACCTGGCCGCCGCCGGGGGTGACCGGGAGGAAGCCGTGCGCCGCCTGGTCGCGACCCACGTGCGGCTGGCCGCGGTGTCGGGTTTCGTGACCGGGGTCGGGGGCATCGCCACGCTGCCGGTGGCGGTGCCGGCGGCCACGGCCGGGCTCTACATCGTGGCCACCCGGATGTGTGCCGGCATCGCCCACCTGCGCGGCTACGACGTGGGGACCGATGAGGTGCGCAGCGCGATCCTGGTGTCGCTGCTGGGCAGCGCGGGCGCCTCGACGCTGAAGAAGGCGGGCGTGGAGATCGGCCGCCGGTCCACCGCGGTCGCCCTGGAACGGCTACCGGCCCGGCTGCTCGTTGAGATCAACAAGCGGGTGGGCTACGGCCTGGTCGCGAAGGCCGCCGAGAAGGGGGCGCTCAACCTGGCCAAGCTCGTTCCGTTCGTCGGCGGGCCGATCGGGGCCGCGGTCGACGGCGTCGGCTGCCGGACGATCGCGGCGTACGCGTTGCGCACCTTCGTCCCCCGATCCGACAGCCCCTTACCTGCGACGTCATCGACCGGGTGAGCGCGGGCGGCGACGCTGATGTCGAGGGCGCGGACCGGCCGCGCCGATCGGCAACCGACAGGGGAGCAGCCATGACCGCGACCACCACCACCTTCGACGACCTGGCCCGCAGTTACGTCGAGGCCTGGAACCAGTCCGACCCGCAGGCGCTGCGCACGACCGTGGCCGAGCTGTTCAGCCCGGACGTGCGCTACGTCGACCCGCTGGTCGACGTCGAGGGCCGGGAGGCGCTGGTGGCCACCATCGCCGCCGTCCAGCAGCAGTTCCCGGGGTTCACCTTCCGGCTCACCGGTCCGGTCGACGGGCACCACGATCAGGCCCGTTTCCGTTGGGAGTTCGGCCCGGAGGGGGGCGAGGCCCCGGTGGCCGGGTTCGACGTGGCCGTCACCGACGCGGCGGGTCGGATCCGGCAGGTGCACGGGTTCCTGGACCGGGGTTCCCCGGCCTAGTTGAGATTCCGGCGGTCAGCGGCCGTCGAGCCAGGAGTAGGCGGTCTGCCGGGAGATTCCCAGCGCCCGCGACATGGCCAGGATCTCCAACCCGGCCCGCTTGCCTTCCACCAGCAGCGTCCGCTGCTCGGCCCGCAGCTCATCCATCCGGGCGGCCAGCTCCTGCATGCGGCTCAGCAGCTCGGCCGCCTCCGGGGTCGCGCTCGCCCGGGACCGGCCGACGCCGGGGCGCGGAAAGCGGCGGACATCGTCGGCCGCCCACTGCCGCCGGCCCGACCCGCTCGGGTCCGGCAGCGGTGGCGGGGCCTGGCCGCGGGTCACGTAGCCGAGCCAGGTCGCTGTCCGCACGCCCCAGGCCTGGGCACATTCGGCGCTGGTCCACCGCTCGATGCTGTCGATCGCCACCACCCCCTCCCTGGACAACATCCTCTCCCACGGCACCGGCCGCGGCCCGCGATGTCCGATTCCACGTGGTGGGCGCGGGGTGGTGATTGCGCCTGAGCCCAGGTAGGAACGAGCGGGGGAGCGATCCGGGCGGAGGTGGGGTGGAGATCTGGCCCGGCGCGCCCTATCCGCTCGGCGCCGCCTTCGACGGCGGTGGGACCAACTTCTCGATCTTCTCCGAGGTGGCCGAGAAGATCGAGCTGTGCCTGCTCGACGACGCGGGCGTCGAGCGCCGGGTGCCGTTGCCGGAGCGCAACGGCTTCATCTGGCACGGCTACCTGCCCCGGGTCGGACCCGGCCAGCGCTACGGCTACCGGGTGCACGGTCCCTACGACCCGGGCGCCGGGCTGCGCTGCAATCCCTCGAAGCTGCTGCTCGATCCGTACGCCAAGGCGGTGGACGGGCACGTCGAGTGGGACGAGGCGCTGTTCTCCTACCGGTTCGGCGACCCGGGCTCCTACAACGCCACCGACTCCGCGCCGTTCACCATGACCTCGGTGGTGATCAACCCGTTCTTCGGCTGGGGCAACGACCGCCCGCTGCGCATTCCCTACAACGAGAGCGTGATCTACGAGGCGCACGTCAAGGGCATGACGATGCGCCATCCCGGGGTCCCGGAACCGCTGCGCGGCACCTACTCCGGGCTCGCCCACCCGACGATGATCCGGCACCTCAAGCGGCTAGGGGTGACCGCGGTCGAGCTGATGCCGGTTCACCAGTTCGTGCACGACTCGACGCTGGCCGAGCGCGGTCTGCGCAACTACTGGGGCTACAACACCGTCGGCTTCTTCGCCCCGCACAACGGCTACGCCAGCTTCGGCAGCCGCGGTCAGCAGGTCCTGGAGTTCAAGGCCATGGTCCGCTCGCTGCACCGGGCCGGCATCGAGGTCATCCTCGACGTCGTCTACAACCACACCGCGGAGGGCAACCACCTCGGACCCACCCTCTCCTTCCGCGGGGTGGACAACCAGGCCTACTACCGGCTGGTCGAGGACGACCGCGCGCACTACTACGACACCACCGGCACCGGGAACAGCCTCAACGTCCGCCACCACGACTCGCTGCGGCTGATCATGGATTCGCTGCGCTACTGGGTGCTCGACATGCACGTGGACGGCTTCCGGTTCGACCTGGCGGCCACCCTGGCACGGGAGTTCCACGATGTCGACCGGCTGTCGGCGTTCTTCGACCTGGTCAACCAGGACCCGGTGGTCAGCCAGGTGAAGCTCATCGCCGAGCCGTGGGACGTGGGGGAGGGCGGCTACCAGGTCGGCGGCTTCCCGTCACTGTGGACCGAGTGGAACGGGCACTACCGCGACACCATGCGCGATTTCTGGCGCGGCGGGGGCAGCAGCCTCGGCGAGTTCGCGGTCCGCTTCACCGGGTCGTCGGACCTCTACGAGGCCGACAACCGGCGGCCCATCGCATCGATCAACTTCGTCACCGCGCACGACGGCTTCACCCTCGAGGACCTGGTCTCCTACAACGACAAGCACAACCTGGCCAACGGCGAGGACGACCGCGACGGCGAGAGCAACAACCTGTCCTGGAACTGCGGCGCCGAGGGGCCCAGCGAGGACGGCGAGGTCTGCACGCTGCGAGAGCGGCAGAAGCGCAACTTCCTGGCCACGCTGCTGCTGTCGCAGGGGGTGCCGATGATCTCCCACGGAGACGAGCTGGGGCGCACCCAGCGCGGCAACAACAACGTCTACTGCCAGGACAGCGAGCTCAGCTGGATCGACTGGCCGCAGTCGCGCGAGCACGAGGTGCTGACCGAGTTCACCGGGCGGCTGGCCGCGCTGCGCCGGGAGCACCCGGTGTTCCGCCGGCAGCGGTTCTTCCAGGGCCGCCCGATCCACGGATCGAGCGTCGACGACATCGCCTGGCTGCGTCCCGACGCCCGGCACATGACCGACGAGGACTGGAGCGCCCAGCGGCCGAGCATCGCGATCTTCCTCAACGGTCGCGGCATCCCGGACCGCAACGAGATCGGTGAGCGGATCATCGACGACTCGTTCCTGCTGCTGATCAACGCGCACTTCGAGCAGGTGACCTTCACGCTGCCGCCCTCGTCCTACGGCCGCACCTGGGAGGTCGTGGTCGACACCGCCGACCCGCTGCTGGCCGGCGCCCGCCGGTCTCCGGCGCCGGGTGGCCGGCAGCGGGTGCCGGCGCGCTCGATGCGGGTGCTGCGGTGCCGGATCTGAGCCCGGACCCGAGCCCGGATCTGGGCCCGGACCCGGGCGCGGCGCGGCAGGACCGGGACCACGGCGAGCGGCTGGCCGCGCTGCTCGGGCTGCAGCCGCTGCCCGGCGAGGGCGGGCTGTTCCGCCGGACCCACCTCGACGAGCACTTCTCGGCGATCTACTACCTGCTGCTGGCGCCGGAGTTCTCCGCGCTGCACGTGCTCGCAGCCACCGAGACCTACCACTTCTACGCCGGCTCGCCGTTGCGGATGCTGCTGCTGCACCCCGACGGGGCGGTGGCCGAGCCGGTGCTCGGACCGGACATCGGCGAGGGCCAGCGCCCGCAGCTGGTGGTGCCGGCGGGCAGCTGGCAGGGCGGCAGCCCGGCCGGTCCCTGGTCGCTGGTCGGGACGACGATGGCCCCACCGTTCGACTGGGCCGGCTTCACCCTCGGCGAGCGCGCCGGGCTGGTCGAGCGCTACCCGGCCGCCCGCCGTCGGATCGAGCAGCTCACCCGGGACGTCGGGCCGGCTACCGGGTGAGCGCCGGACCGTGCACGCCGAATGTCGCCCCGAACCGGTCGGCGAGCAGCGCCGTTCGGCCGAACGGGGTGTCCTGCGGGGGCTCGACGACGATGCCACCCACCGCCAGCGCGTCGGCGACGGTCGCATCCACCTCGTCGACCGCGAAGTACGCCAGCCAGTGGGCCGACCCGCCGGTCGCGCCCATCATCCCGCCGATGCCGCCCGCGATGCGACCGTCGACGGTGAAGGTGGCGTAGCCGTCGGGGGCGCCCGGCACCGGCTGGTAGCGGTAGTCGAACACCGCGGCGTAGAAGTCCATACCGGCGACGGGATCGGTCAGCCGGGCGTCGGTCCAGACCAGCGAGCCGGGTTCGTTGGTGATCTCGAGACCGATCGTCTCGATGGCCTGCCAGACGCCGAACATGCCGCCCGAGGCGTCCAGCGCGACGCACATCCGTCCGTTGTCCCCGATGTCGGTCGGCTCGACCAGTAGCCTGCCCCCGTTCTCGACGATCAGCTTGGCGGTGGCGTCGGCATCGTCGCTGGCCAGGTAGACCGTCCAGGATGGCTGTCCGGCGGCGGCCAGCGGCCCGATCGCCGCGGCGGCCCGGCGGAAGGTGCGACAGACCGTGTAGTGGTTGAACTCCGGGCCGGTGTCCACGAACGACCACCCGAGCACAGCCCGGTAGAACATGGCGGCGTCGGCGACATCGGGCACGGCGATGTCGACCCAGCACGGGGTGCCCGTGGGCCAGGTGGTCTCGCGAATGGTCATCGGTCCTCCTCGGGGGTGCGCAGAGGGTGACATCCGTCGCCCATCTGCGCACCCCCGGGAGGACCTGTGGTTACGCCTGCATGACCATGAACGTGGCGCCGAACGGATCGGCGACGGCGGCCATCCGCCCGTACGGCGTGTCCGTGGCCGGCATCAGCACCGCGCCGCCGCCGTTCTCCGCCGCCGCCACCGCCGCGTCGGCGTCGGACACCGCGAAGTAGGCGACCCAGTGCGACGGGGTGCCCTCGGGCGCCCCCATCATGCCGCCCATCCCGCCGAGCGGATCACCGTCGGTGTGGAAGGTCCCGTAGTCGTCGGGAGCTCCGGGAACCGGCTGGTAGGTGTAGCCGAACACGTCGGAGTAGAAGCGCTTGCCGGCCGCGGTGTCGGTGAGCCGGGCGTCCTCCCAGACGAGACCACCGGGCTCGTTGACGATCCCGGTGCCGATCATGCCGGCCGCCTGCCAGACGCCGAAGACGCCCCCGGTGGGGTCGGTGGCGATGACCATCCGGCCCTGGTCGGGCACGTCCATCGGCTCGAACAGCAGGCTGCCGCCGTTCTCGGTGATCAGTTTGGCGGTGCCGTCGGCGTCGTCGGTGGCCAGGTACACCGTCCAGGCCGAGGGCTGGCCCTCGGCCATCACCGGCCCGACGCCGGCCGCGGCCCGGCCGTCGACCTCGGCGACGTGGTAGTGGGCGAAGTCCGCGCCCTTGTCGACGAGCGTCCAGCCCAGCACCGAGCCGTAGAACTCGACGGCCGCGGGCAGGTCGGGCGTGGACAGGTCGACCCAGCACGGGGTGCCGGCGGGCCAGGGGGTGTCGCGGGTGGGCATCGGAGTCTCCTCGGTGAGATGGGTGTGGGCCGGTGACGCCGGGTACAGCCTGGCACCGACCCCCGACAGAACTGCGGCTATGGTGCCCACCGTGTCCGATCAGACCCCCGTTGGGCTCGTCGTCGGCACCGAGGACTCCACCCCGTTGCAGTTCGGAGTCGCGCTGGCGCCCGAGGCCTACCTGCAGCTGGACGACGTCGTGGTCACCGTGCGTCCGGTGCCCGGCTTCGGTCCGGTGGCGACCTCCGGTGTCGTCACCCAGGTCCGCGCCCGCCACGAGGGCGCCAGCTTCGGCTCGGACGTGTTCCTGATCGCCGACGGCGTGCTCCCGGCACAGGTGCAGGAGATCGCCGAGATCACCACGACCAGGGTCGAGCCGGAGTGCTACGTGCCGCCGCTGCCCGGCGCGATCGTGCGCCGGGCCACCGGGCCGGAGCGGGCACAGGCGCTGTACTTCGACCGGATGGAGCGCACCGTACCGGTCGGGCTCGGCCGCGACGGCGAGCCGGTACTGGTCAACCTCGACTTCCTCGACGGCACCCGCGGCGGGCACGTGTCGATCAGCGGCGTGTCCGGGGTCGCGACCAAGACCAGCTTCGCGCTCTTCCTGCTGTACGCGATCTTCTCCGGCGGGGTGCTGGGCCGCCGCGGGGTGAACGCCAAGGCGTTGGTGTTCAGCGTCAAGGGCGAGGACCTGCTGTTCCTCGACCAGCACAACACGAAGCTCGACGAGCGCCAGCGCGAGCGCTACGCCCGGCTCGGGCTGGCCGCCGACCGGTTCGGCTCGGTCGGCTTCTTCGCCCCGCCGACCCCGGACGACCCGACCGGCCGGCCGCACGTCACCGGCCGCACCAGCGGCGTCAGCCCGTTCTGGTGGACGCTGGCCGAGTTCTGCGCGGGCGAGCTGCTGCCCTACGCCTTCGCCGACGCCGAGGACGAGCGCAACCAGTACCCGACGGTGATCCACCAGGTCGCCACCCGGCTGCGCCGCGACGCGGTCCCGGTCGCCGACGGCGCGGTGTCGATCGACGGCCGGCTGCTGCGCAGCTACGTCGAGCTGGTCGAGCTGATCTCGGAGCGGCTGCTCGACGAGGACGCCCGCCGCGACTGGGCCGGCCCGGTGACCGGCACCGGCACCGTGAACGCGTTCCTGCGGCGGCTGCGCTCCAGCGTGAAGCCGCTGCGCACGATCATCCGCGGCGACCTCGCGGACGCACCGGGCCGCCGGGTCACGACCGACAACCACCAGGTCACCGTGGTCGACCTGCACAACCTGCCGGAGCGGGCGCAGCGCTTCGTGGTCGGCGTGGTGCTGGCCGCCGAGACCGCGCGCAAGGAGGCCGCCGGGGCCGGTGGGCTGCTCTTCACGATGATCGACGAGCTGAACAAGTACGCGCCGCGGGAGGGATCCAGCCCGATCAAGGAAGTTCTGCTGGACATCGCCGAGCGCGGTCGCTCGTTGGGGATCATCCTGATCGGGGCCCAGCAGACGGCCAGCGAGGTGGAGCGGCGGATCGTCTCCAACTCCTCGATCAAGGTCGTCGGGCGGCTCGATCCGGCCGAGGCCGGGCGCCCGGAGTACGGCTTCCTGCCCGCCAGTCAGCGCGCGCGGGCCACCCTGGCCAAGCCGGGCACGATGTTCGTCTCGCAGCCGGAGATCCCGGTGCCGCTCGCGGTGGAGTTCCCGTTCCCGGCGTGGGCGACGCGGCTGTCCGAGGCGCCGACGCTGCCGGCGTCCGGCTCGAACGGCGGTGTCCGGCGCGACCCGTTCGCCCGACTGCCCGCCACACCGCCGGACGACGCGCCCTTCTGAACACTTTTCTCCCGAACGGTGTATCAAGAGCCGCCATATTGGCTCTTACCCTTGCGCCGTACACAGTAGCGGCAGGACCATCCGTGGCGGCGCAACGATCGGCTCGATCGGCGGCAGCTCACGACGTCGCCGCCTCCACCACATCCTGTTCGGGAGCACCGTGATGAAGTCCGCCTACCGCATCCTGGCCTACCTGATCGCCCTCGAGGTGCTCGTCCAAGCGGCCGCCATCGCCTACGCCCTGGCCGGCCTGGGCACCTGGATCCAGGGCGGCGGTGTACTGGACAAGGCCGCGATGGAGAGCGAGACCACCGACTTCCCCGGCGTCGTTGGGTTCATGGTGCACGGCATCAACGGAACGATGATCACCCCGGCCATCGCGTTGCTGTTGTTCCTGGTGTCCTTCTTCGCCCGCGTGCCCAGCGGCGTGCAGCTGGCCGGGATCGTGCTGGGCGCGGTCGCGGCGCAGGTGCTGCTCGGGATCTCCAGCCACGGCACGCCGTGGCTTGCCGGGGTGCACGGGGTGCTCGCCGTGCTGCTGTTCGCGGTCGCGCTCTACGCCGCCCACCGGGCGGGCGGTGAGACGAGCGCGGCGCCGGCCTCGCACCGGCCCGCCGCCGGCGTCGGCTGATCCGGATGCGCCGCCGGGGTGGCAGCGCGACGGCTCGAACCGACCGCACCCGGATCGTGGTCGCACTGATCGCCACCCTGGCGGTGGTCGCTCCGCTCGGCTGGTTCTTCCAGGCCAGCCTGCTGCCCGACACGTACTCGGTGATGGACATGGGGCAGCCCGACGACGGCCGGCCGGGACAGGCCGCGCATGCGCACACCGCCGCGGCGTCCGTCGGTGTCGCTCAGATCGGCGTCGATCAGCTGGTGGCCGACGCGGGGCCGGCCGACGTCGAGGTCACGCTGGTGGCTCGGCAGGCCGCGCTGCGCTTCGGGACCGCGCCGGAGATCGCGGGCTACACGCTCAACGGCAGCACCCCGGGGCCGGTCATCCGGGCCAGGCTCGGCCAGCTGGTGGCGGTCCGGCTGGTCAACGAGTCGGTCCCCGGCGGCGTCACCCTGCACTGGCACGGCGTCGACGTGCCGAACGCCGCGGACGGGGTCGCCGGGGTCACCCAGGACGCGGTGCTCGTCGGCGGCGAGTACGTCTACCGGTTCCGGGTCCGGCAGCCGGGCACGTTCTGGTACCACTCGCACCAGGTCTCGCACGAGCAGGTCGTGCGCGGCATGTTCGGCGCCATCGTGGTCACCGGACCGGTCCCGGCCGGGCGCGACGAGCTGGCCGTGGTGCACCTCTACGGCGGCCAGCGGACGATCAACGGGCAGGCCGGCGACCTGCGGCTGGACGCCGCGCCGGGGGAGCGGGTGCGGGTCCGGGTGATCAACACCGACAACGGGCCGATGCCCATCTGGGTCAGCGGCGCGCCGTACCGGGTACTCGCCGTCGACGGGACCGACCTGCACGAGCCCGGTCGGGTCGACGGCGCCGCGCTGGCGCTCACCGCGGGTGCCCGGGCCGACCTGGAGATCGAGGTTCCGGCGGCCGGGGCCCGGGTCGAGATGTCCGGTTCGGTCGCCGTGGTGCTCGGCACGTCGACCGCGGAGCCGACCCGCACCCCGCGCCCCGACCACGACCTGGACCTGCTCGATTACGGCACGCCGGCCGCGCTGGGCTTCGATCCGGCCGCCGCGACCCGCAGGTTCGACTACGCCATCGGGCGCCGGCCCGGGTTCCTGGACGGGCTGCCCGGCTACTGGTGGACGGTCAACGGGCGGATGTTCCCGGACGTGCCGATGTACCTGGTCAGCGCGGGCGACATCGTGACCATGCGGATCAGCAACGACAGCGGCGAGGTGCACCCGATGCACCTGCACGGACACCACGCCGTGGTGCTGGCCCGCGACGGGGTGCCGGCCACCGGGAGCCCCTGGTGGGTGGACTCGCTGAACGTCGAGGACGGGCAGAGCTACGACATCGCCTTCCGCGCCGACAACCCGGGAATCTGGATGGACCACTGCCACCAGCTGACGCACGCGGCGGAGGGGCTGACCGCGCACCTGATGTACGAGGGGGTGTCCACGCCCTACCGCGTGGGCGGGCCGAACGCGAACGCCCCCGAGTAGCGCTGTGGCCGGACCATGCGGGCTACATCCGGTCGAGGGCGTCGGACAGGGCGTGCACGGCCTTCAGCGCGGCCGCGAGCCCATCGGCGCCGCCCATCGCCGAGACCAGCCGCTGCGCCGCCGCGGCGTGCCCCGGGGTGATCGCCCGCACGGCATCGCGACCGGCCGGGGTGGGCGTGAGCAGCTTGGCCCGGCGGTGCGCCGGGTTGTCCTCGAACTCGGCGAGCCCGCGCCCGACGAGCAGGTCGGCGATGCGTTGCACGCTCTGGCGGGTGATGCCCATCTCGCGGGCGATCCCCGCCACCGGCAGCGGGCGGTCGAGCACCGCGCCGAGCACCTGCCACCACGCCGCGGTCAGCCCGGCCGGGCGGGCCAGCTCCTCGGCCAGCTCCAGGACCTGGCCGTTGAGTTTGAACGTCGCCAGCGCGACGCCGGACAGCAGCGCCGGCTCGCCGACTTCGGTCAATGCGGTCATGCCGACATCAGCTCGTAGAAGCCGGCCGGGTCGCGGTCGGCGTAGAGCTTCGTCCACGAGGCCAGCACGCCGGGCTCGTGCACGCCGAGGCGCTCGAAGACGGCCCGGGCGAGGTGCACCGGCGCGACGCCGCTGGCCGTGATCAGGTTACCGTCGATCACGGCGGGCTCCGCCACGTAGTGCCGGGCGCCGGCGTAGCCGGACATCGCCAGGTAGGCCGGGTCGTTGCTGGTGTGCGGCCGCTCGTCGAGCAGGCCCGCGGCGGCCAGCGCGAACGTCGCCCCGCAGACCGCGGCGACCGGGACACCGGCGTCGAGGAACCGGCGAGCGGCGTCGACGAAGGCGCGCCCGTCGCCCGCCTCCCAGTGCGTGCCTCCTGGCAGCACGAGCATCGCGCTCGCGGCCGGGTCGAGCTGGTCGAGACCCAGGTCCGGGAGCAGCCGCAGGCCGCCCATCGTGGTGACCGGCTCGGCGGTGGCGCCGACGGTCCGGACGTCCCAGCGGCCCGGCTCGCGCTGGTGATCACCGTTTCGGAGGTGGGCGGTGAGGTATCCGATCTCCCAATCGGCGAGCCCATCGAAGACGGCCACGTGCACTGTGCTCATCATCATGACAGTATTCTGTCACAATGACAGCAAGCTGTCAATACGACGTGCTGCCGTCTCCCGTGTCGACCGCACCGCGGGGAACGATCGTGACCTGGCGTCCGGCATCGCTGCTGTTCGCCGTCGTCGCGCTGTCGTCAGCATCGCCGTCGTCCGGCGATGTCATCGCTTGTTCCCCGAACTGGTCTTCGCAGGCGATGCCGTCGCCGTCGCGGTCGAGTCGTTCGGGGTCGTCGGCGCTGGCGTCGAGGGCCGCTTGGGCTTCGGACTGGCTGGCGAAGTCCGGGCAGTCGCGGTCGGCGAGTGCTGCGTTTCGCGCCGCGATCGGGGTGGTGACGGGCGGGGTGGTAGCGGACACCTCGGTGCTGGTTGCGGCGACCCGTTCCCCGAAGTGGTCCTCGCAGGCGATGCCGTCGTTGTCGGCGTCGAGTCGTTCGGGGTCGCCGACACCGGCGTCGAGGGCGGCTTGGGCTTCGGCTGGGCCGGCGAAGTCCGGGCAGTCGCGGTCGGCGAGTACCACGTTCTGCTGCTGGATCGGAGTGACGACCTCCGAGGTCGGATCGGGCAGCGCGGGCTCTTCGATCACCTCGGTCACCTGGGTGGGGGGCGCGGCGACCGGTCCCCCGAAGTGGCTCTCGCAGGCTTTGCCGTCGTTGTCGGCGTCGAGTCGTTCGGGGTCACCGGTGCTGGCGTCGAGGGCCGCTTGGGCTTCGGCCTGGCTGGCGAAGTCCGGGCAGTCGCGGTCCTGGGCCGAGGCGATACCGGCCAGCGGGACGAGCAGGACGGCCGCCGCGGCGAGCGCGGCGGCCATGGTGCTGATGCGCATGAATACCTTCCGATGTCGCGCCGACCCTGATCCGGGCGGCCGCTCCGGTTGAGCGGTCGGGACCTTTCAGGATCGAGCCGGCACGACACGGGAATGTCGATCGACCGTTATCGGACTTCACACCGCGGAGCGACCTCCGTTCGAGCGGACCGGAGGCGGGCGGCCACGGTTCCAGCAGCCGGGCGGTGGGGCTCGGTGACCCGGGTCAGTCACGGTTCCCTGCTCCGAGATCGGGCGTCGCAGCCGGTGGCCGGGCGACCGCACGCGTCCCCGCGATGATCTTGTGTCGATCGAGTACGACCGACACCTCCGCACCGAGGTCAGGGACGGCGTCGAGGCTGTCGCGGTCCGGGTAGAGGCAGGTCAGCGAACCGTCACAGGTATCGATGTCCAGTCGGACGGCGGCGCCGAGCCGCAGGACCCGGCGCAGCCGTCCGTTGACGGCGAACTCACCGGCTCGGGCCGAGCCGAGCCGCGTGTGCTCCGGGCGCGCCGCACGAGTGCCCACGATGTTGGTGAAGCCGAGCAGCCGGGCGGTGTCGAGGTCGCGCGGGTCGTCGAACACCTCCGGTGTCGGACCCCGACGGCGGATCTGCCCGGCCACGAACACGGCGATGTCATCCGCGAGGCCGGCGGCCTCGTCGGGGTCGTGGGTGACCAGCACGGTGGCGGTGGGCTGGTCGGCCAGCGCCGCAGCGAGATCGGCGACGAGATCCCCGCGGGTGGTGGCGTCGAGCCCGGTGAACGGCTCGTCGAGCAGCAGCACCCGCGGTCCGAGGGCGAACGCTCGGGCGAGGCAGGTGCGCTGGGCCTCGCCGCCGGAGAGCGTGCGGGCGTCCCGGTCGGCGAGGTGCGCAATGCCGAGCCGGTCCAGCCAGGGGGCCGCGCGTTCGCGGGCCGCCGCTCGCGGTGCTCCGCGGAAGCGCAGACCGCTGGCGACGTTGGCGGCGACGGTGCCCCGGCGCAGGATGGGTCGCTGCAGGACGGCCGCGGCGGCGATCCGCAGGTGCGCGCGGGTGGCCGGGTGTCCGTCGAGCAGTACGACGCCGGTGACCCGGTGCGGGCCGAGCAGGCCCAGGGCGCGCAGCAGCGTCGTCTTGCCGGCCCCGTTCGGGCCGAGGACGGCCAGCACCGACCCGTCCGGGACGTCCAGCTCGGGCACGTGCAGCAGTTCCCGGCGGCCGGCGTGCACCCGCAGGTCGCGGCACCCGATCATCGCTGTTGGGCGAGGGTGAGCCCGAGGTTCACCAGGAAAGCGATGCCCAGCAGGATCAGGCCGAACGCGATGGCCAGGGCGAACTGGCCGCGGCTGGTGGCCAGGACGGCCGCAGTGGTGAGCACGCGGGTCTGCCCGGCCAGGTTGCCCCCGACCATCTGCGCCGCCCCGACCTCGCTGACGACGGCCCCGAATGCCGCCATGGCCGCCGCGAGCAGCGGCAGCCGGGCCTCCCCGAGCAGCGCCAGCAGCGCGCGGGCGCGCGTGGCGCCGATGGCCTGCATCTGCGCGCGGAAGTCCGGGTCGACCTGCTGCACCGCCGCCGCGACCAGCGCGACCACGATCGGCGTGCCGATGACCGCCTGCGCGATGATCATCGCGGTCGGGGTGTAGAGCAGCCCGAATGCGCCCAGTGGGCCGCTGCGCCACAGCAGCACCGTGACGAACAGCCCGATGACCACCGGTGGCAGGCCCATTCCGGTATTGGCGCCGGCGAGCAGCACCCGCCGGCCGCGGAACCGGGTGAGCGCGACGGCGGCCCCCGTCGGTACGCCGAGGACCAGGGCGATCGCGGTGGCGGTCAGCGACACGCGCAGCGTGAGCGCCGTGATCGACCAGGTGCCTTCGTCACCGCTGGCGAGCAACCGCAACGCTTCGACCAGCCCGCCCCAGAGCACGTCCACGTCAGCTGCCCAGCGACGCCTCGTCCTTGCCCGCGTCCGGGAAGAACAGCGGCTGCCCGAACTTCTCCTGCCCGAAGGTGCCGATCCGCTGCTGAGTCGGCGGTGAGACCAGCCAGTCCGCGAACACCTTGGCCCCGTCGGGCTGCACCCGGTCACCGGCCTTCGACGTCATCTCGATCACATGGTAGACGTTGAGCAGCCCCGGGTCGCCCTCGCTGAGCACCTGCAATCCGAGCGTCTCGCGCTGGGCGAGGAACGTGGCGCGGTCGGACAGCGTGTAGCCGCCCTTCTCGCTGGCCACCCGCAGCGTCTCACCCATGCCCTGACCGGTGGACTGGTACCACCCCCCGGCCGGCACGACCGCGGCCCTGGCCCACAGGTCCTTCTCCTTGGCGTTGGTGCCCGAGTCGTCGCCGCGGGACACGAACACGGTCTGCGCGGCTGCGATCTTCTGCATCGCCTGCAGGCTGGTGGTTCCGCCGATGCCGGCCGGGTCCGCGACCCGGCCGACGAGCACGAAGTCGTTGTGCATCACCAGCCGGCGTTGCCCCGCCGAACCCTCGGCGACGAACTTCTGCTCGGCCGCGGGGGAGTGCACCAGCAACACGTCAACCTCGCCGCGCCGGCCGAGCTCGATGGCCTGACCGCTGCCGACCGCGAGGGTCTTGACCTGCCAGCCGGCGTCCGTGGTGAACGCCGGCAACAGCTCGTCGAGCAGGCCGGAGTCCTGGGTGCTCGTGGTGGTGGCCAGGATCAGCGACTTCTCCGCCGAGGGGCCCGCGGCCGGCGACCCGCAGGCCACGAGGGCCAGCCCGACGGCGATCACGCCCAGGAACCTGCGCACGGCTGCCCCTTTCTGCTTCATGTCAGATGCGCTCACCCTAGGGTGTGCGGCGTGGCGGGGTACCGCGAAATCTGCGCCGAGCTGGCCACCCGGATCAGCGCGGGGGAGCTCCGGCCCGGTGACGAGCTGCCCGGTGTCCGCGAGCTGGCGCGCCAGTGGGGCGCCGCCGCGTCGACGGTCAGCCACGCCCAGCGCGAGCTCGCCGACGCCGGCCTGATCGAGCTGGCCGACCGCCGCCGCGCGCGGGTCGTCCCGGACGCCGCTCTCGCCGCCCGGCGCTTCCTGCACGCCGAGTCGGTGTTCACACTGGCCGGCAGCGACGACCCGGCGCTCGATCTGCTGGCCCGCCACCTCCCGGAGTCGCTGCGCGTCGTCACCGGCGCGGGCAGCTTCGCCGGGCTGGGCATCGTCCGCAACGGGCGGGCCGACGGTGCCGCGATCCACCTCCTGCACCACACCGGCGTCTACAACGTCCCCTTCGCGCAGGGGTTGTTGCGCGGGTTGGAGCCCCACCTGGTCCGTCTGTGGCGCCGCGAGCAGGGGCTGCTCGTGCAGCCGGGCAACCCGACCGGCATCCGGTCGATGGCGGATCTGATCACGTGCCGGGTCGCGGTCCGCGGGCCCGGTACCGGCACGCGGGTGCTGACCGACCGGCTGTTGCGCGCCGCCGGCGCCGATCCCGACGCGATACGGGGACCGCAGTTCGGCACCCATCTGGAGGTGGCGCTCGCCGTCGCGACCGGCGCGGTCGACGTCGGCGTCGGCGTCCGGTCGGCCGCCACCGACCTCGACCTGGAGTTTCTGCACCTCACCTGGGAGGACTACGACGTCGCGCTACCCGGCTTCGCCCTGGGCCGGGCCGCACCCCTGATCACCTCGCTGCGCAGCACCGAGCTGCGAGGCACGATCATGGCGCTGGGCGGCTACGACACCTCCCGGTCGGGCGACACCCTGGTGATCACCTAGCGGATCCGGCGGCCGGTCTCGGCGCACGAGTAGCCGCCCAGCTTCTCCACCTCGGTGCGGAAGTCGTCGTGCTCCAGCAGGGTCCACAGTGGGGCGAGCACCTCGTCGTCCAGTCCGGTGGCCCGCAGCACCAGGTCGTAGGGCTCACGCGTGACCGGGACGAAGTCGAGCCCGAACGCCCGGGCGGCGGCGTGGATGCCGAGACCGGTGTCGGCCCGGCCGGCGGCGACCGCGGCCGCGACCCCGAGGTGGGTGTGTTCCTCGCGGGAGTACCCGCTGATGGTGGCCGGATCGACGCCGAGCCGGCCCAGCTCGTGGTCGAGCAGCACCCGGGTGCCGGCGCCGCGCTGGCGGTTGACGTAGCGCAGCTCGGGACGGGTGAGGTCGGCGATACCGGTCAGCCCCAGCGGGTTGCCCGGGGCGACCAGCAGGCCCTGGTCGCGGTGCACCAGCCGGACCACGGCCAGCTCGGCTTCCGGACCGAAGATCCGGTCCAGGTACGGCAGCGTGTACTCGCCGGTGGCCGGGTCGAGCAGGTGCGAGCCGGCCAGGTGGCACAGCCCGTCGCGCAGCGCGACCAGCCCGCCCAGCGACCCGACGTTCGACGACGCCAGGGTGATAAGCGGGTCGGCCGCGCGCAGCGCCGACGCGGCCACGTCGAGCACCAGGTCGTGCGAGCCGATCGCGACGACCGTGCGCTCGACGTCGGCGAGTCCGCGCAGCAGCTGCACCTGGACCTGCTCGCCGGCGTGGTGGCCCTCCACGCCGGCCGGCACGACCAGCAGGCCGTCCGCGCGGACCAGCGAGGTCAGGACGCCGGCCGCGCGCGGCAGCGGGGTCGCCACGATGTCGCCGCCGACCCGGCCCAGGCGGACCCGGACCCAGTCGTCGGAGCCGATGGCCGAGGCCAGCTTGCGGGCCAGCCGGGCGGTGGTCCCCGGCCGCTCCCGCGGGGCCGCCCCCTCGAGCGCGGCCAGCATCGGCGCGGCGAAGATGTCGAAGGTCAGCGCGGCCGACACGGGGTAGCCCGGGGCGCCGAGTATCGGGGTGGCCGGCTCGCCGCCCACCGTGCCCAGCACGACCGGGTGCCCCGGGCGCACGGCCACGCCGTGCACGGCGAGCGAGCCGGCGGCCGCGACCACCCGCGCGGTGTAGTCGTCGCGGCCGGCGCTCGACCCGGCGATGAGGATCACCAGGTCGGCGTCGACGGCGGCCTCCCGGACCGCGGCGGTGATGAGGTCGGGGTCGTCGGCGACGATGCCGGTGGTCCGGGTGTCGCAGCCGACCTCGGCGGCCTGCGCGGCCAGCATCATCGAGTTGGTGTCGGCGATCTCGCCGGGGGCCAGCTCGGTGCCGACCGGGCGGATCTCGTCACCGGTCGGGATGATCACCACCCGGGGCCGGCGGCGCACCAGCAGCTCGACGACGCCGGCCGCGGCGCAGGCGGCGATGTCGACCGGGCGCAGCCGGTGGCCCTCGGGGAGCAGCAGCTCGGTGGCGCTGATGTCCTCGCCGATCGAGCGGACGTGCGCATACGGCGGCACGGCGGCGCGCAGCTCGGCGCGCCCGTCCGGGGTGTGGTGCACGTGCTCGCGCATGACGACGGCGTCGTAGCCGGTCGGCAGCGGATCGCCGGTGTCGATGACCGCGAACTCGTCCAGCAGCAACGGTGTGGTCTCGGCGGCGCCGACGGTCTCGGCCGCCCGCACGGCGATGCCGTCCATGGCCGCGGAGTCGAACGCGGGCGAGGACCGCCGGGCCCACACCGACTCCGCGGTGACCCGCCCGACCACTTCCCCGACCGGTAGCAACACAGCGTCGACCCGGGGTGGACAGCCCGCGACCGCGCACGCCTCCCGCCACACCCGCCGGGCCTGCTCGGCGGGGATGTCGGATACGAACGGGCTCGTCAACCGGTGCCTCGTCACCGGTAGAGCATGACCTCTACCTCGGTGCCGCCGTCGAGGCCGGTCGCCGGCTCCGGGACGACCAGGTAACCGTCCGCCCGGGCCAGCACGGACAGCAGCGCGGACGGCCCGAACAGCGGCTCGGCCACGCCGTCGCGCACGGCGACCTGCACGATGTCCAGCCGGCCGGTGGCCGAGGCCAGGTCGCGGCTCAACCGGGCGCGCATGG
>CAVSTV010000011.1:0-200672 GCA_963730945.1 uncultured Actinomycetota bacterium | reverse complement strand
TGCGCGACGCCCTGGCGGAGTTCGTTGCCGCCGCTCGTCGGGCAGGCGGCCGACGCCGCGCGGGCACCCGCCGCGGCCCGCCCGCAGCCCCTCGATCGATCGCGAGCAGAACCAGGCGATCCGGGAGTGGGCTCGCAAACGTGGGATGAAGGTGTCCGACCGCGGTCGGATTCCGGCGGAGGTCCTGGAGGCCTACCACAAGGAGAACTGATCTCCCGGTTGTTACGCAGAGCGACGGGTCGGTGCAGGTGCGCCGGCCCGTCGTTCTCGTTAGGGTAGCCTCACCCCGAAGGAGGATTCGTGGCACGCAGGACGACGACGCTGGCGGTGCAGCGCACCGAGCAGATCACGCCGCACATGATCCGCGTGGTCGCCGGCGGTCCCGGACTGGTCGGCTTCCCCGAGACCCCGCACACCGATCGCTACGTGAAGATCTTGTTCCCACGGCCGGGCGTCGACTACCCCGAGCCCTTCGACATCGAGGCCATCTGGGCCGCGCTGCCCCGTGACGCAGTGGCCCGCCACCCGCACCTACACGGTGCGCGCGCTCGACCACGCCGCCGGCGAGCTCACCATCGACTTCGTCCACCACGGGGACTCCGGCCTGGCCGGGCCCTGGGCGGCCGCCGCCCGCCCGGGAGACGTGCTGCGGCTGCTCGGGCCCGGCGGCGCGTACTCCCCGGACCCGGCGGCCGACTGGCACCTGATGGTCGGCGACGAGAGCGCGCTGCCGGCGATCGGCGCCGGCCTGCGAGCGCATCCCGGCCGGCGTGCCGGTGCTGGCGCTGCTCGAGGTGGCCGACGAGAGCGAGCGGCAGCCGCTGACCGGCCCGGCGCGCTCGACGTGCGCTGGTTCCACCGCGACCGGCGGTCGACCGGACCAGGTGCTCGACGCGCTGCGCGGCGCCGCGCTGCCGCCGGGTCGGGTGCACGCCTTCGTGCACGGGGAGGCCGGGTTGGTCCGCGACGTCCGCCGGCACCTGGTGGGCGAGCGCGGGGTGGACCGGGAGACGCTGTCGGTGTCGGGCTACTGGCGGCGCGGTCGCGACGACGAGGAGTGGCGCGCCGAGAAGGCCGCCGAACGAGCCGCCGAGAAGGTGGCTGAGCTGGGCGCGACCACCGGTCCGCCGAGCCGGTCCGCCGTGGCCAGCTGACCGAACAGCCGGCCGGCACCGCTCCCAGGGGTACCGGCGGCCACGACGAGAGGCCGTGGCCGCGGTCGAGCCGATACAGTGGAGAGGGTGTACACGGCGCAGCGCGCGTCGATGTATGGCGCAGCAGGCTAGGAGTTTTCAATGTTCGAGAGGTTCACCGACCGAGCGAGGCGTGTTGTCGTGCTGGCCCAAGAAGAGGCCCGCATGCTCAACCACAACTACATCGGTACCGAGCACATCCTCCTTGGCCTCATCCACGAGGGCGAGGGTGTGGCCGCGAAGGCCCTGGAATCCCTCGGGATCGCGCTGGAAGGCGTGCGTCAGCAGGTCGAGGAGATCATCGGCCAGGGTCAGCAGGCCCCGAGCGGGCACATCCCGTTCACGCCGCGGGCCAAGAAGGTGCTGGAGCTCTCCCTGCGGGAGGCGCTGCAGCTGGGCCACAACTACATCGGCACCGAGCACATCCTGCTCGGCCTGATCCGCGAGGGCGAGGGTGTCGCGGCGCAGGTGCTGGTCAAGCTGGGCGCCGACCTGAACCGGGTGCGCCAGCAGGTCCTGCAGCTGCTGAGCGGCTACCAGGGCAAGGAGCCCGCCGAGGGCGCCTCCGGCGGCCGCGGTGAGGGCACCCCGTCGTCCTCGCTGGTGCTCGACCAGTTCGGCCGCAACCTGACCCAGTCCGCCCGCGAGGGCAAGCTGGATCCGGTGATCGGCCGCGAGAAGGAAATCGAGCGGGTCATGCAGGTCCTGTCGCGGCGGACCAAGAACAACCCGGTGCTGATCGGCGAGCCCGGCGTCGGCAAGACCGCCGTCGTCGAGGGGCTGGCCCAGGGCATCGTCAAGGGCGAGGTGCCCGAGACGCTCAAGGACAAGCAGCTCTACACGCTGGACCTGGGCTCGCTGGTCGCCGGTTCCCGCTACCGCGGTGACTTCGAGGAGCGCCTGAAGAAGGTGCTCAAGGAGATCCGCACCCGCGGCGACATCATCCTGT
The DNA here is from genome assembly GCA_963730945.1 of uncultured Actinomycetota bacterium. Lineage (GTDB taxonomy): Bacteria > Actinomycetota > Actinomycetes > Mycobacteriales > Pseudonocardiaceae > Pseudonocardia. Next base: position 198,530 of record CAVSTV010000011.1, on the reverse strand, counting down.
TCATCGACGAGCTGCACACGCTCGTGGGTGCCGGTGCCGCCGAGGGCGCGATCGACGCGGCGTCGATCCTGAAGCCGATGCTGGCCCGGGGCGAGCTGCAGACCATCGGCGCGACCACGCTCGACGAGTACCGCAAGTACGTCGAGAAGGACCCGGCCCTGGAGCGCCGCTTCCAGCCGATCCAGGTCGGCGAGCCGAGCGTGCAGCACACCATCGAGATCCTCAAGGGGCTGCGCGACCGGTACGAGGCGCACCACCGGGTGACCATCACCGACCCCGCGCTGGTCGCCGCGGCCACGCTGGCCGACCGGTACATCTCCGACCGCTTCCTGCCGGACAAGGCGATCGACCTGATCGACGAGGCCGGCGCCCGGATGCGGATCCGGCGGATGACCGCGCCGCCGGACCTGCGCGAGTTCGACGAGAAGATCGCGAACGTGCGCCGGGACAAGGAGTCGGCGATCGACGCGCAGGACTTCGAGCGGGCCGCGCACCTGCGCGACTCGGAGAAGCAGCTGCTCGCGCAGAAGGCGTGAGCGGGAGAAGCAGTGGAAGTCCGGTGACCTCGACGTGATCGCCGAGGTCGACGACGAGCAGATCGCCGAGGTGCTGGCCAACTGGACCGGCATCCCGGTCTTCAAGCTCACCGAGGAGGAGACGACTCGGCTGCTCAAGATGGAGGACGAGCTGCACAAGCGGATCATCGGCCAGGAGGAGGCCGTCAAGTCGGTCGCGAAGGCGATCCGGCGCACCCGGGCCGGCCTGAAGGACCCGAAGCGCCCGTCCGGCTCGTTCATCTTCGCCGGCCCGTCCGGTGTCGGTAAGACGGAGCTGTCGAAGGCGCTGGCCAGCTTCCTGTTCGGCGAGGACGACGCGCTGATCCAGATCGACATGGGCGAGTTCCACGACCGCTACACCGCCTCGCGGCTCTTCGGTGCCCCTCCCGGGTACGTGGGCTACGAGGAGGGCGGCCAGCTCACCGAGAAGGTGCGGCGCAAGCCGTTCTCGGTGGTGCTGTTCGACGAGATCGAGAAGGCGCACCAGGAGGTCTACAACACCCTCCTGCAGGTGCTGGAGGACGGCCGGCTGACCGATGGTCAGGGCCGCACGGTGGACTTCAAGAACACCGTGATCATCTTCACCTCCAACCTGGGCACCCAGGACATCTCGAAGGCGGTCGGCCTCGGGTTCGCGCAGGGCAACGACGTCGGCGTCGAACTACGAGCGGATGAAGAACAAGGTCAACGACGAGCTGAAGAAGCACTTCCGCCCGGAGTTCCTCAACCGCATCGACGACATCGTGGTGTTCCACCAGCTCACCGAGGACCAGATCATCACGATGGTCGACCTCATGATCACCCGGGTGGAGGGGGCGCTGGCCAACAAGGACATGGCCATCGAGCTCACCCCGGCCGCGAAGGGCCTGCTGGCCCGCCGCGGGTTCGACCCGGTGCTGGGGGCGCGGCCGCTGCGCCGCACCATCCAGCGCGAGATCGAGGACCAGCTGTCGGAGAAGATCCTCTTCGGCGAGATCGAGCCCGGTCAGATCGTGGTGGTCGACGTCGAGGGCCTCGACCCGGACGCCCCCGAGGGCAGCCGGGCGGCCGACGACAAGGCCAAGTTCACCTTCCGCGGTGAGCCGAAGCCGGTCATGGTGCCCGACGCCCCGCCGGTCGACCTGGCCAAGTCGGGCGAGGAGTAGCCGCACCGTCGCCACGGCATGAGCGGCCCCGTCCGGACTCTCCGGGCGGGCCGTTGCACTCAGCGGGTCGCTGAGCCGGTTCCAGTCTCAGATCGCGACCGGCGGCCTCGCTCGACTGGCCGATCGGCACCAGCGGCACGCCCGGCTTTGCCGCAAGTCTCCGGGTGGGCTACAGCTCGCGAGCGGAGGGGCGGGTGTTCCGGCCGCAGCTCCGAGCGCGGCCACGAGCTCGCGCACTACCGTTGGACCGGTGAGCTCGGTCCGCCCGGTCCCGGAGACCGAACTGATGTCCGGCGAGCTGCTCACCGCCGACGACGCCTGGCGCACCGTCCGCCGCTACGGCCTCGGCCGCCTGCTCAGCACCGTCGTTCGTCCGCTTCCGCTACGGCGACGGCTTCAGCCACGCCAGGGCGTTCGGCATGCAGCTGGCGCTGGCGTCGGTGCCGCTGATCATCGCCGGCGCCGGGCTGGCCGCGGCGCTGGGCGTCGAGTCCTTCGCCGAGGTCGTCGCGCGCACCGTGGTCGCGCTCTCGCCGGGCACCAGTGACGCGCTGGTCGCCGACGTCGTCGAGGCGGGTCCGACGAGGGCAGCGAGCGCGGCGAGGTGGTGGTCGCGCTCGGGCCTGATCACCGCGTTCGTGGCCGCGACGTCGGCCTTCGCCCAGCTGGAGCGGGGCGCGAACCGGATCTACGGCACCAAGCGGGACCGGCCCGCGCTGCGCAAGTACGCCTTCGCCGCGCTGCTCACCGCGACCGCGGGGGTGGCGATGGCGGTCGGGTTGCTGCTCATCGTGGCCGGGGAGCCGTTCGGGGAGGCGCTCGAGCAGGTCTACCGCTGGGGCGACGCCGCCGAGACCTGGTGGGACGCGCTGCGCTGGCCGATCGGCCTGGCCGCGCTGGTCGTCGCGGTGACGGTGCTCTTCCAGCACGCCCCGCGGCGCAAGCAGCCGGGGCTGAGCTGGCTCGCGGTCGGCGCCGCGGTGACCGTGCTGGCCTGGCTGTTCGGGTCCGGGCTGCTGGCGATCTACGTGGCCGCCGCCGCCGGCTTCGACGAGACCTACGGCCCGCTGACCGCCGTGATGGCGCTGCTGCTCTGGGCCAACGTCACCGGCGTCGCGCTGCTCGCCGGGATCGCGCTCGCCGCCCAGCTGGAGGCGGTGCGGCTCGGGCCGCGCCGGACCCGCTGCTCGCCGACTCCGACGACGACGGCATCCCCGACGAGCTCGACGAGCACCCCAACTCCCCGTCCCGCTGACCCGGGCGGGTCAGCGGAGGGTGACCGGGCGGGCGTCGGGCGGGGGAGTGCCGAAGAGCGTGGCGGCGTCGTGTTCCGGCGCCGGCTTCGGTGGTCAGGTGCGCGGCGGTGATCCGGTCGGTGCGGAACCAGCGCGGGCCCTGCCGCAGCCGGCACCAGGCCAGCAGGTGCCAGTGCCCGCCGGTCGCCGCCAGCGCCACCGGTTCCACGGCCCGCTCGGTCGACGTCCCGTCCCGGTCCCGGTAGCGCAGCACGAGCACCCGCTGCCGGCGCACGGCCTCGTCCAGCACCCGGGCCACGGCCGGGCGCGGCGGCCGCTCCGGTGCCCGCAACCAGAGCCGCCCGGCGATCGACTCGGCCTGCGCGCGCTCCGCGGCCGGCATCGCGGCCAGCACCTTGGCCAGCGCGCTGCGCCCGTCGACCGCGAACGGCAGCTCGGGCAGCGCGGCCAGGGCCACCGCGATCGCGGCCGCCTCCGCCCCGGTGATGTTCAACGGCGGCAGGCCGGCCGCGTCCAGCACGTAGCCGCCGCCCCGGCCGGCCTGCGCCCACAGCGGCAGCCCGGCCTGCAGCAGCGCGTCGATGTCCCGCTTGATGGTCCGGGTGGACACCTCCAGCCGCCGGGCCAGCCACGATCCGGTGCGCCCGGACGAGCCGGCCGCGCGCAGCTCCTCGGCGATCGCGTACAGCCGCTCGGTCCGGTTCACGGCATCGAGAATGCCCGAGAAACGGTGACAACACGGTGTCACCCAGCCTCGACCAGACTTGTCTTCATGACCACGACGAACGCGACCCGACACCTCGTCCGGCCCGGCGACCGCCGGATCGCCTGGCACGACCTGACCCCGGACGCCCCGGCCGACGCGCCGGTCGTGCTGCTCTGCCACGCCGCGCCCGGCGACGGCTCGTTCGACCCGGACCCTGCCGTCACCGCGGCGCACGGCGTCCGGCTGGTGGCGCCGGACCGGCCCGGTTACGGCGGCTCGGACCCGGTCGGCGGGGACGAGTTCGCCACGGTCGACGCTCGCGGCCGACGACGCCGCGGCGCTGCTGGACGAGCTGCTGGAACCGGGCACCACGGCCGGGGTGGTCGGCTGGTCGGCCGGCGGACGGGTGGCCCTCGCCCTGGCCGCGCGGCGGCCCGACCTCGTCGACCGGGTCGCCGTGCTCGGCAGCCCCGCGCCGGACGAGCAGGTGCCGTGGATCCCGGACGAGTTCCGGCCCGGCATCGACGCGTTGCGCGGGGTCCCGGCGGCCACCGCGTACGCGGCCCTCACCCCGGCGTTCGCGCCGATGCTCGACCAGCCGACCGACGCCCTGCTGCCGATGGTCGGGGTGGGCGAGCCGGACTCGGTGGCGCTCGCCGGCCCGGGCGTCGCGGACCGGCTGCTCCGGATGCTCGACGGCGCGGTGGCGCAGGGCGCCGTGGGCATGGTCGCGGACATCGCCGGCTACTCGTTGCGGCCGTGGGGGTTCGACCCGGCCGACGTCACGCAGCCGGTGCTGCTCGGCTACGGCGCGGCGGACGAGCGGGTGCCGCCGGCCCACGGCGAGTGGTACCGCGACCAGCTGCCCGACGCCCGGCTGGAGGTCGTGCCCGGGGTGGGACACCTGGTCGTGGTGCCGTTCTGGGGCGCCGCGCTCGACCACCTGCTGGTTAGGAGCGACCTGACCCAAGGTCGCACTAGCGGAAAGGTCAGGTTCAGCGCTCCGCTTCTGCGTCGAATGCAACGTGTGTGCAACCTCATCGCTTCGTAGCGTCGGGTTCCACCAGACAGCGATACGACCAGCGAAGTTCTCTGGGAGGACCACACATGGCCAAGTACGCGGCACCCGGCGAGTCCGGCAGCGTCGTCACCTACAAGCCCCGCTACGACAACTTCATCGGCGGCGAGTTCGTCGCCCCGGTCAAGGGTCAGTACTTCGAGAACCCGACGCCGGTCACCGGCCAGACCTTCACCGAGGTCGCCCGCGGGACCGCCGAGGACATCGAGCTCGCGCTGGACGCCGCGCACGGTGCCGCGCCGGCCTGGGGCAAGACCTCGGCCGCCGACCGCGCCAACATCCTGATCAAGATGGCCGACCGGATCGAGGCCAACCTCGAGACGATCGCCATCGCCGAGGCCTGGGACAACGGCAAGGCCTGCCGGGAGACCCTGGCCGCCGACATCCCGCTCGCGATCGACCACCTGCGCTACTTCGCCGGCGCGCTGCGCGCGCAGGAGGGCGGCATCTCGGAGATCGACGAGAACACCATCGCCTACCACTTCCACGAGCCGCTCGGCGTCGTCGGGCAGATCATCCCGTGGAACTTCCCGATCCTGATGGCGATCTGGAAGCTGGCCCCGGCGCTGGCCGCCGGCAACGCGGTGGTGCTCAAGCCGGCCGAGCAGACCCCGGCGTCGATCCTGGTGCTGATCGAGCTCATCGCCGACCTGCTGCCGCCCGGCGTGCTGAACATCGTCAACGGCTTCGGCGTGGAGGCCGGCAAGCCGCTGGCGTCCAACAAGCGCATCCGCAAGATCGCCTTCACCGGTGAGACCACCACCGGCCGGCTGATCATGCAGTACGCCAGCGAGAACCTGATCCCGGTCACCCTGGAGCTGGGCGGCAAGAGCCCGAACATCTTCTTCGACGACGTCGCCAGCAAGCAGGACGCCTTCTACGACAAGGCGCTCGAGGGCTTCGCGATGTTCGCCCTCAACCAGGGCGAGGTCTGCACCTGCCCGTCGCGCGCGCTGATCCAGGGCGGCATCTACACCGAGTTCCTCGAGCAGTGCGTGAAGCGCACCGAGCAGATCAAGCAGGGCGACCCGCTGGACACCGACACGATGATCGGCGCCCAGGCGTCCAACGACCAGCTCGAGAAGATCCTGTCCTACATCGACATCGGCCGGCAGGAGGGCGCCAAGCTGCTCACCGGTGGCGAGCGCTCCGACCTCGGCGGGGCGCTGTCGGGCGGCTACTACGTGCAGCCGACCGTCTTCGAGGGCAACAACTCGATGCGGATCTTCCAGGAGGAGATCTTCGGCCCGGTGGTCTCGGTGGCCCGCTTCACCGACTACGACGACGCCATGAAGATCGCCAACGACACGCTCTACGGCCTCGGTGCCGCGGTGTGGTCGCGCGACGGCAACACCGCCTACCGCGCCGGGCGGGAGATCCAGGCCGGCCGGGTGTGGGTGAACAACTACCACGCCTACCCGGCGCACGCGGCCTTCGGCGGCTACAAGCAGTCCGGCATCGGCCGCGAGAACCACAAGATGATGCTCGACCACTACCAGCAGACCAAGAACATGCTGGTCAGCTACTCGCCGGACGCCCTGGGCTTCTTCTGAGGCGTACGGTCGACCCCGATGAGGGAGGTGGCCCATGACTGAGGTTGCCCAGCCGGAGACGCCCGTCCCCGAGGTGCCGGACTCGGGCACCGAACGGGTCGCGCTGACCCCGGCCGCGGCCGAGCTGCTGGTCAAGCTGACCGGCATCCACGGTCCGCTGATGTTCCACCAGTCCGGCGGCTGCTGCGACGGCAGCGCGCCGATGTGCTACCCGGACGGCGACTTCACGCTCGGCGGTTCGGACGTGCACCTCGGCGACCTGACCGTCGAGGGGCTGGCGCCGATCGGGTTCCACATGTCGGAGTCGCAGTTCGAGTACTGGAAGCACACCCACCTGACCGTGGATGTGGTGAAGGGCCGGGGGAGCGGGTTCTCGGTCGAGTCGCCCGAGGGCGTCCGCTTCCTGATCCGCTCGCGGCTGTTCACCGACGACGAGTGGAAAGCCCTGAACAGCGGCTGACGCCGCCCGTGAGTGCGCAGCCGTGTGAGAACACGGCTGCGCACTCACGACCGTCTCGAAGGAGAGACCCATGTCCGAGCCCACGACCCTGCGCACGCTGGCCGGGCTGCCGGCCACCCCGGCCGAGCCTGGCCGACTCGACGCTGATCATGATCGATCTGCAGAACACCTACACCCGCGGCGTGATGCAGCTCGAGGGCGTGCAGCCGGCCATCGACCAGGCCGCCGAACTGCTGGACCGGGCCCGCTCCGCGGGCATCCCCGTGATCCACATCCAGCACGACGACGGCGTGGACAGCCTCTACGACGTGCGCGGCGAGTCCGGTGCGATCGTCGACCGGGTGGCGCCGCGCGACGGCGAGACGGTGATCGTCAAGAACTATCCGAACGCGTTCGTCGCCACCGACCTGAACGACCGGTTGGCCGCCGGGCAGCAACCTCGTGCTGGCCGGCTTCATGACCCACATGTGCATCAACTCGACGGCGCGCGGCGCGTTCAGCCTCGGGCACAGCCCGACCGTGGTCTCCGGCGCCACCGCGACGCGGGCCCTGCCCGGCGCGGACGGTGAGCCGGTGTCGGCGGCCGCCCTGCAGGCGGCGAGCCTGGCCGCGATGGCCGACCTGTTCGCGGTGGTCGTCCCGAAGTCGAGCGAGATCCCCGACTGACGACCGTCGACGCCCGCCCGGTCAGCCGGCCGTCGAGCGCTGGACGACCTCGAACTCCAGCAGCGACGAGCCGGACGCGACCGGGCGGGCGCGCTCGCCGGAGTGCGCGGTCATGGCCGGCCCCTGCAGCCAGGCCTGGAACGACTCCTCGGTGTCCCAGTGCGTCACCACGAAGTAGCGGTCCTCGCCCTTGACCGGGCGCAGCAGCTCGAAGGAGAGGAAGCCGGGCTGCCCGTCCACGGCGTGCAGCCGGTTGGCGAACCGCTTCTCCAGCTCCGGCCCGGCGCCCTCGGGAACCTCGATGGCATTGATCTTCACGACGGCCATGTCCCCAGGCTAATCCTCCCGCTCGCCTGCGCGAGCGGCCCGTTCCCAGCTGCGCGAGCGTGCCGTTGCGCGAAGTCGCTCGGCGTCCGGGGCTGTGCGCGGGTCGGGAGCGCGGTCTGATCAGTCGACGCCGGTCACCCGGGCCCGGATCGGGGTGACCGGGTGCAGCGCGGCGAACGCGGCGGCCGGGCGTTCGGTGGCCAGCACGCAGTGCGGCAGCCAGGCGCCGGGCAGGTAGGCCGCGACCGGCCCCTGCGCCCGGCCGGCCAGCGCGTCGTGCACGGCGGCGTGCACCGCGAGCAGCTCGGCGTCGACGACCGCGGCCAGCACCAGCTCGTCCGGCCGGCCGGCCACCGTGCCCAGCGTGGCCAGCCAGACCGACGGCAGCGCCAGCGTGGCCAGCTCGGCCTCCAGCGCGGCCCGGGCGGCGGCGGGCAGCTTCGCGGCGCCGGGCCGCGGTCACCGCCGGGACGTCGCTCGGGGTGCCGATGCCGCTCGTCGTCAGCCGCCCGCGCAGGGCCACCAGCTCGGCGACGGCGGCGGCGTCGAGCCGGAACCGGACGGTGTGCGCCATCGAGTCAGGCCGGCAGCGCGAAGCGGCCGTCGTCGTGCTGCTCGGCCAGGCCGTCCACCAGCAGCGAGTGCAGGCAGCGGTCGCGCTGCGCGGCGTCCGACCAGGCCGCGTCCAGCGCGGCCCGCGGCACCGGCCCGGGCGCGTCCCGCAGCACGTCCAGCAGCCGGCCGCGCACCTGGCGGTCGGTGCCGGCGAAACCCTGCACGGGCTTCCGCGGGCCGGTGTAGGCCGGCCGCCCGGACGTCGACCAGGCGCACACCGGCTGCAGCGGGCAGTCCCCGCAGCGCGGCGCCCGCGCCGTGCACACCACCGCGCCCAGCTCCATCAGCCCGGCCGACACGACCGCGGCCGGCCCGTCCGCGGCCGGCAGCAGCGCGTCGACGTCGGCGAGATCGGCGGTGGTCCGGGCGGGCCCGGCGTCGCCGGCCCCGTGCACGGCGCGGGCCACCACCCGGCGGACGTTGGTGTCCACCACCGGCGCCCGCCGCCCGTACCCGAACGCGACGACCGCGCGGGCGGTGTAGCTGCCCACGCCGGGCAGCGCCTCCAGCTCGGCCACCTCGGCCGGGACGACGTCGCCGTGCCGCTCCGCGATCGTGGCCGCGGCCTCGTGCAGCCGCAGCGCGCGCCGCGGATAGCCCAGCTTGCCCCAGGCCCGCAGCACGTCCGCCCGCGACGCCGCGGCCAGCGCGGACGGCAGTCGGCCACTCGGCGAGCCAGCGCAGCCAGACCGGTTCGACCCGGGCGACCGGGGTCTGCTGCAGCATGAACTCGCTGACCAGCACGCCCCACGCCGTGGTGCCCGGCCGGCGCCACGGCAGGTCGCGGGCGTGCTGCGGGTACCAGCTCGAGCACCAGGTCGGCCACGTCCGGACCGGGCGGTCCGCCGTCCCCTCGCCCCTGCACGGGCGACAGTCTGCCGGGCCGCCGGGCCCGCCGCCCGGCCGGCTCCGCCGCGTCAGACGACCTCGTTGAGCTTCCCGGTGGCCACGTCGAACACGAACCCGCGCACCTGGTCGGTGTGCGGGATGAACGGGCTCGACCGTGATCCGGTTGACCGACTGGCGGACGTCGGTGTCCAGGTCGGTGAACGACTCGGCCGCCCACTGGGGCTTCAGCCCGGTCTCGTCCTGGATGCCCTTCTTGAACTCGTCGTCGGTGAAGGTCAGCATCCCGCAGTCGGTGTGGTGGATGAGGATGATCTCCTTGGTGCCCAGCAGCCGCTGCGAGATGGCCAGCGAGCGGATCTCGTCGTCGGTGACCACCCCACCGGCGTTGCGGATCACGTGCGCCTCGCCCTCGTTCAGGCCGAGCAGGCCGTAGACGTTCAGCCGGGCGTCCATGCAGGCGACGACGGCGACGTGCTTGGCCGGCGGCAGCGGGAGCGGGCCGGAGAAGGTCTCGGCGTAGCGGGCGTTGTTGGCGAGCAGTTCGTCCGTGACGGACATGGCGACTCCTGGAAGTTGGGCAGAGGACGACACCGCCGGTCGGACCGGCGGCGGGCAGGCGTGGGTGGGCCGCTACAGGGGACCGGGGATCCGGTCGCGTCAGGCGGCCGGCAGACAGAGCTCGTCGAACTGCACGATGCGACGGCTGGGCCAGAACGCCTCCAGCAGCACCCGCAGCACGTCACGAGTCTTGCCCGCCGGAGCCGGCAGGGCAAGCCGCGCTCGCGACGCGCCGAGATACAACAAATACGCAACTCTTGGTAGTCGATCGGTACTCTGAGTGACATGTGGGAGCCGGTAGGGCCGCTGCCCGCGGCCGTCTACTGGAGGCGGCGAGCCGTAGCCGCCATGTCCACAGTGGCCGTCGTCGGCCTGCTCGCCTGGTCGCTCGTCGGCCTCGTCCCGGCTCGGGAGACCACCACCACCCGCGCGGCCAGCCGCGCCGCAGTCTCCGCTCCCCAGCCCACCGCCCCGCCCCCGGCGTCAACCCCGACACCTGCGTCAACGCCGGGGGCGGGCACCCCCCAGGGCGACCCCACGGATCCGGCCGCCGCGTCCGCCGCCGCGAGCCCGGCCCCGGCGACCGGCCTCCGAGCGGCTGCAACCCGACGACACCCCGCGCGCGTCCCGGCCCGCGCCGCCCCCGATCCCGGTGCCGGCCACCGGCCCGGTCCCGTGCTCCGACGACATGATCGGCGTCGCGGCCGAGATCGACCCGGCGGAGCACCGGCTCGGCCAGCGACCGACGCTGCGGCTGGTCGTGACCAACATCAGCGAGCAGCCGTGCGTGCGCGACCTCGACTCGGAACGCCAGGAGATCGTGGTGTGGAGCGGGGACGGCAAGGACCGGCTCTGGTCGAGCAACGACTGCGTCAACGGGTCCACGGCCGACCTGCGCACGCTGGTGCCGGGCCAGCCGGTGGCCTTCGCGGTGGCCTGGGCCGGACGCACCTCGGCGCCCGGCTGCACCGGCAGCCCGCTCCGTCGTGCCGGCCGGCCAGTACCGGGTGATGAGCCGGGTGGACGGCGTGATCAGCCCGCCGACCGAGTTCCAGCGGCTGCCCTGACCGTCGCAAAACCCGGTGAGCCGGCGGCGGCCCGGCGCTACCGTCGGCCCATGCGGGTGACGTTCACCAAGCAGGCCGGGCGGCGCTACCTGGTCGGGATCGAGCGGGAGCACGGGCCCGTCGCTGCAGCCGCGGCACGGCCCCGGCTACGACGAGCTCATGCCGCACGACATCGTGCACTACGTGGTCGAGGAGCAGCTGGGCATCCGGCTCGGGGTGTTCGGGCAGCTCGCCGCCGGTGGTGCGGGGCTGTTCGCCCCGGCCCCGGCCGACCGGCGCGGCGGCGACCGGAGGGCGGCCCGGCGCTTCGCCACCGCGGGCCGGGACGACATGCGGCGCTCCGAGGCGGCGGTCGGGTCGCTGCGTCGCCGAGTGGCAGCGTCGCACCGGAGCCGCCGCCGGCCCGATCGCCGACGTCGACGCGGGCCTGACCGAGTCCGATGTGGAGCGCGTCGTGTCCAGGTTGGAGGAGGTGTCGCAGGACTGGCGGGCGCTCGCCCCCGGTGCGGCGCTGACGTTCGACTGGCCGCGCGCCCTCACCGTGAACCCGGCCGGCTCGGTGCAGGGCCGCCGCCGCGCCCGCGCCCCCCGCCCCGGCTGCCCACCCCGCCGCTCGCGCACAGCTGGCCGCGCAGCACGCGCGGTGCGGGCGAGCGGAGGGGTCAGCGGATGGCGGCGAGGACGGCGCCGATGTCGCGCACCTCGGTGATCTTCATCGCGGGCGGGGTGAGGCCGGGGTCCGGTGGGACCAGGGCGTGGGTGAAGCCCAGCCGGGCGGCCTCGGCCAGCCGGCGGTCCAGGCCGGCCACCCGGCGCACCTCGCCGGCCAACCCGATCTCGCCGAGCACGACCACGTCCGGCGGCAGCGCGACGTCGCGCCGGGCCGACGCGATGGCCAGCGCGAGCGCCAGGTCCGCCGCCGGCTCGAGCACCCGCATCCCGCCGACCGTCGCCGCGTAGACCTCGGCGTCGTGCAGCCGCAGCCCGGCCCGCTTCTGCAGCACGGCCAGCAACATGGCCACCCGGGCGTTGTCCAGCCCGCTCACCGCCCGCCGCGGGCTGGGGATGTCCTTCCCGGTGACCAGGGCCTGCAGCTCGGCGGGCAGCGGCCGGCGGCCGTCCAGCACCACGGTGACCGCGGTGCCGGGCACCGGCGGGCCGTCGAACCGGTCCAGGAACAGCCCGGACGGGTCCGGCAGGCCGACGATCCCGGCGTCGCGCAGCTCGAAGCAGCCCACCTCGTCGGCCGGGCCGAAGCGGTTCTTCACCCCGCGCACCATGCGCAGCGTCGAGTGCCGATCGCCCTCGAAGGCCAGCACCACGTCGACCAGGTGCTCCAGCACCCGCGGCCCGGCGATCGAGCCGTCCTTGGTGACGTGCCCGACCAGCAGCACGGGCAGCCCGCGTTCCTTGGCCAGCCCGGTCAGCGCCACCGTGACCGCCCGGGTCTGGGTGACCCCGCCCGGCGCCCCGTCGGCGTCCGGAGTGGACATCGTCTGCACCGAGTCGACGACCAGCAGCTGCGGGTCCAGCGCCTCGATGTGCGACACGACGGCGGACAGGTCGGACTCGGCGGCCAGGAACAGCTCCTCGTGCACGCCCGCGGTGCGCTCGGCGCGCAGCCGCACCTGGCCGGCGGACTCCTCGCCGGTGACGTACAGCACCCGGCCGCGCTGCGGCGGCCTTCGCCGCCACGGCCAGCAGCAATGTGGACTTGCCGACACCCGGCTCGCCGGCCAGCAGGACCACCGAGCCGGGGATGAGCCCGCCGCCCAGCACCCGGTCCAGTTCGGACACCCCGGTCGGGCGGACCCGGGCGGTGTCCAGCGCGACGTCGCCGATCCGGCGGGCCGGCGCGGACGGGGCCCCGGCCGCGATCCGGGTCCGGGCCGCGGCGGCCGCGACCGGTGCGCTCTGCTCCAGGCTGCCCCACGCCTGGCAGGACGGGCAGCGGCCGACCCACTGCGCGGCCTGGTGCCCGCACTCGGTGCAGCGGTACCCGCCGCGGGCGGTGCGGGCGCGCGGGGTCACTCCGCGGGCTCGTCCTCGCGCGGCTCCGACGGGAACCCGACCGGAACGGTCAGCGTGACCTGCCCGGCCTTCTCGAAGTTGAGCACCACCGGGTAGGTCAGCCCGGCTCGGACGTCCTCGGTCAGTCCGGTGAGGACGACCTGGCCCTCGCTGCCGCCGGCCTCGGCGCCGCCGGTTCCGGCCCGCGGGGCGGGCACCGGCGCGACGGTCGGCGCGGGCGCGGCCGCCCGGCTGCTCTCCTGGCCCGAGCCACCGATCTGGTTGCCGGGCGGGCTGGGCACACCGCTGACCGGCGCGGGACGGGGTGCGCGCCGGGTCGCCGGCCGGGCCGAAGCCGACGGGGCCGGCGGGGCCGGCGCGGCCGGGGCGCCCTCGATCAACAGCACCCGACCGGGTGGAACCTCGGCGTCACCGGTGATCGCGACCGAGGCCGCCGCCGGGCTGCTGGCCGACACCAGCCGGTCGGGCTGGATCCCGGTGTTGACGATGCTCATCTTCAGCGGTGCGGCGCCGCCCCGGGGATAGATGTTGGCGCCCTGGACCTGCTCGCCGAACTCGATGTAGGCGTCCCGCACGACGATCGCGCCGACCCCGGCGTTGGCCCCGACGACGGCCGGAACCTGGCTGCTCGTCTGGGTGATCTGGCCCGCGCCGCAACCGGCGAGCGCGAGGGCGCCGAGCACGGCGCCGGTGGCGACGACTGCCCCGATCGGGCGAAAGCGCGGGGTGCGGCTCACGTGGTGGTCCTTCCTCGGCGGGGCGCGTCGTCGCACCGTGCATGTGCTGCTCAGCGGCAACGTGGGTTGCCGCGACCGTTGCGACACGCGCGGAGCACCTGGCCTGTGGCTTCGGCCGGTCAGAGCCTAGTCGGGATCAGCCGGCAACGGCCACGTGCCCGTCGCAGGCACGTTTGTGGCGCGTTGTCAACCCCCTGACCTGCGACGACAGGCCGGGCCGGGCAGCGGCGCCAGGCGCGGGCGTGTTAACCTTGAGTCAGCGAAAGGGGCAGAGGACACATGGTTTTCAAGGTCGGAGAGACCGTTGTCTACCCGCACCACGGTGCCGCTCTCATCGAGGCCATCGAGACTCGGACGATCAAGGGCCAGGCCCGCGAGTATCTCGTTCTCAAGGTCGCGCAGGGTGATCTCACCGTGAAGGTACCCGCCGAGAACGCCGAGGTCGTCGGCGTTCGTGACGTGGTGGGCCAGGAGGGTCTTGATCGGGTGTTCGAGGTGCTACGCGCCCCGCACACCGAGGAGCCCACCAACTGGTCTCGCCGGTACAAGGCGAACCTGGAGAAGCTGGCCTCGGGGGACGTCAACAAGGTGGCCGAGGTCGTGCGCGACCTGTGGCGCCGCGAGAAGGACCGCGGGCTGTCCGCCGGCGAGAAGCGGATGCTCGCCAAGGCGCGCCAGATCCTGGTCAGCGAGCTGGCCCTGGCCGAGGGCACCGACGAGCAGCGGGCCGAGCTGCTGCTCGACGAGGTGCTGGCCACCGCCACGTCGGCCTGAGCGACACCCGTACCGCACCTTCCGGTACGGCGTCCCGGCCGCGGCTGCCCCGCATGAACGTGACCGCGGTCGTCGACTGCGGCCAGTGGTCCGCCGGTCCGGGTCCGCTGCTGCCCCTCGGGGCCGAGCCGATGGTGGTGCGGGCCGTCTGCAGCCTGCTCGACCGGGGCCTGGTCGAGCAGGTCGAGGTGCGGGCGCCCGAGGAGTGGCTCGACGCCGTCGAGCGGGCCTGCCGAGGCCTGCCCGTCAGCGTTCGCGCTGCGCTCGCTCCGATTCGGACACACGTCGATCAACGAGCCGGAGCGCCCGCAGGTGACGGTTCGGTCACACCGTTCTCGGGCGGGATCGTGCTGTGGCACGAGGCGACCCGCCCGCTGGCGCCGCCCGAGCTGGCGCGCGCCGTCGTCGACGCGGTGCGCGGCGGGCACCCGGCCGCGGTGCCGGTGCTGCCGGTGACCGACACCGTCAAGCAGGTCGACGAGGCCGGCCTGGTGCTGGCTTCGCCCGATCGGACGATGCTTGCGCGTCGCTGCAGACCCCGATCGCGCTGCGCGGCGACGTCCTGCCGCCCGGATCGCTGGGCGGCTCCCCGCTGTCGGAGGTCGCCCGGCTGGTCGAGTCGGGCGTGCCGGTGCACTGCGTCGACGGCCATCCGCTGGCCTTCCCGGTGCGCACCGCCTGGGATCTGGAGCTGGCCGGATGATGCTGCCGCCGGGGGGCAGCGGATGAGGGTGGGCATCGGGACCGACGTGCACCCGATCCAACCGGGCCGGGAGTGCTGGGTGGCCGGCCTGCGCTGGGACGGCGTGCCCGGCTGTGCCGGTCACTCGGACGGCGACGTGGCCGCGCACGCGCTGTGCGACGCGATGCTGTCGGCCGCCGGCCTCGGCGACGTCGGCGCGATCTTCGGCACCGGCCGTCCGGAGTGGACGGCGGCCAGCGGGATCCGGCTGCTGGCCGAGGTGCGGACCCTGGTCGAAGCGCAGGGCTGGACGCTGGGCAACGCCGCGGTGCAGGTCATCGGCAACGCCCCGCGGATCGCCACCCGGCGGGCGGAGGCGCAGCAGGTGCTCTCCGCCGCGGCCGGCGGCCCGGTGTCGGTGGCCGGCACGACCACCGACGGCCTCGGCCTGACCGGCCGCGGCGAGGGCCTGGCCGCGATCGCCACCGCCCTGCTCGTCCCCGCCCCCTGATCCTCACCGCCGACGCCACCGCAGTTCGGAGCCGTACTGCACTTCTGGCCGGCCTGGAACTGCCCGATGGCTCCGAAGTGCGGTACCGGGGCGGAGCTCAGGGCGTGGCGTGGGCCGGGGTGCGGGCGGCGAGCATCCAGAGGTGGCCGAACGGGTCGGCCAGCCGGCCGCCGCGTTCGCCGTAGGGCTGGTCGGCCACCGGGAACACCACCGTCGCGCCGCCGGCCTCCATCCGCGCGGCCACGGCGTCCGGATCGGACACGTACAGCGCGATGATCACCGGAACGCCGCCGGCGGTCGGGGCCGGGTCGTAGCCGTCGGCGTCCTTCACCGCGAACCTGACCGGCCCGGCGACGACCATCGCGTGCACGACCTTGCCGTCCGGGCCGGTGTAGCGCTCGCTGACCTCGCCGTCGAAGGCGGCGGTGTAGAAGTCCAGCGCGGCATCCGCGCCCTCGACGACCAGCCGCGGGTAGAGCTCGAGAATCTCCGTCATGTCCGCCACCCTGCCCGCCGGCTCGGCGACGCGTCGTGGACGAATGGGAACTGCCCTGGTAAAGCGGCCGGTTCGCCGGTCCGTAGTCTGGAACACGTGAGCTTGCGCCTGTTCGACACCGCCACCAGAGCACAGCGGGACTTCGTGCCGCTGCGGGCCGGGGCCGCGTCGATCTACGTCTGTGGCGCGACCGTGCAGGGCCTGCCGCACATCGGGCACGTCCGCTCCGGGCTCAACTACGACGTGCTGCGCCGCTGGCTGACCCACCAGGGGCTGGACGTGCTGCTGGTGCGCAACATCACCGACATCGACGACAAGATCCTGATCAAGGCGGCCGCCGCCGGGCGGCCCTGGTGGGAGTGGGGCGCCACCCACGAGCGGGCGTTCCAGGCCGCCTACGCCGCGCTGGGCTGCCTGCCGCCGTCGATCGAGCCGCGGGCGACCGGCCACGTCACGCAGATGGTCGAGCTGATCGAGCGGCTGATCGAGCGCGGGCACGCCTACCCGGCCGGCGGCGACGTCTACTTCTCCGTGCGCTCCTTCCCGGCGTACGGCGCGCTGTCCCGGCAGAAGGTCGACGACGTGGCCCAGGGCGAGGGGGAGGGCGGCGCCAAGCGCGACCCGCTCGACTTCACGCTGTGGAAGGCGGCCAAGCCGGGGGAGCCGTCCTGGCCGACGCCGTGGGGTCGCGGGCCGGCCCGGCTGGCACCTGGAGTGCTCGGCCATGGCCACCATGTACCTCGGCCCGGAGTTCGACATCCACGGCGGCGGCCTGGACCTGGTGTTCCCGCACCACGAGAACGAGCAGGCCCAGTCGCACGCGGCCGGCGACGGCTTCGCCCGGTACTGGCTGCACAACGCCTGGGTCACCATGGGCGGCGAGAAGATGTCCAAGTCGCTGGGCAACACGCTGACCATCGACGCGCTGCTGCAGCGGGTCCGCGGGGTGGAGCTGCGCTACTACCTGGTCGGCCCGCACTACCGGTCGTCGATCGAGTACTCCGACGCGGCGCTGCAGGAGTCGGTGGCCGCGTACCGGCGGATCGAGTCGTTCGTGCACCGGGTCCGGGAGCGGATCGGCACTCCGGAGGTCGGCGCTCCTGAGCGCGGACTTCACCGCCGCGCTGGACGACGACCTGGGCACGCCCGGGGCGCTGGCCGCGATCCACAACGCGGTGCGCGAGGGCAACAGCGCGCTCGACGCGGGCGACCGGGCGGCCGCCGAGCGGGCGGCGGCCTCGGTGCGGGCGATGACCGAGCTGCTCGGGCTGGACCCGCTCGATCCACAGTGGCTGGTCGCCGACCCGACCGCCGACGCCGCCACCGGCGCGCTCGGCATCCTGGTCGACGACCTGCTCGCGCAGCGCCAGGAGGCGCGGGCCAGCCGCGACTTCGCCACCGCCGACGCCGTGCGCGCCCGGCTCACCGCCGCCGGGGTGTCCGTCGAGGACTCCGCCGACGGCCCCACCTGGTCTCTGAAGGACGTGTAGGAACACCATGGCCGGCAACTCGAAACGGCGCGGCGCGATCCGCAAGGACGGCACCAAGAAGGGCATGGTCGTCGGCTCCGGCGGGCAACGCCGGCGCGGCGCTGGAGGGCAAGGGCCCGACCCCGCCCAAGGAGATGCGGCCCGGGCACCCGGCCGCCCGGCGGGCCGCCCGGGCCGCCGCCGGCGACCCGGAACCGGCCCGACCGCGGCGGGCCCGGCGGGCACCGGCGTCGGGCCGGCGACGGGGAGACCCCGGAGACGGTGCTCGGCCGCAACCCGGTGCTGGAGTGCCTGCGCGCCGGGGTGCCGGCCACCGCGCTGCAGGTGGTGATCGGCGCGACCTCCGACGAGCGGGTGGCCGAGGCCGTGCACCTGGCGGCCGACGCCGGCATCTCGATCCTCGAGGTGCCCCGCGGCGACCTGGACCGGATCTCCGGCGGCGCGCTGCACCAGGGCGTCGCCCTGCAGGTGCCGCCCTACGAGTACGCGCACCCCGACGAGCTGCTCGAGGTGGCCTCCGAGTCCCCCGAGCCCGGGTTGATCGTCGCGCTGGACGGGGTGACCGACCCGCGCAACCTGGGCGCCGTGGTGCGCTCGGTCGGGGCCTTCGGCGGGCACGGGGTGGTGGTGCCGCAGCGCCGGTCGGCCGGCATGACCGCGGTCGCCTGGCGCACCTCGGCCGGGGTGGCCGCGCGGCTGCCGGTGGCCCGGGCGACCAACCTGACCCGGACCCTGCGCGAGTACGCCACCGCCGGCTTCATGGTCGCCGGCCTGGACGCCGAGGGCTCGGTGTCGCTGGACGAGTTCGAGCTGGCCACCGACCCGCTGCTGCTGGTGATCGGCTCCGAGGGCAAGGGGCTGAGCCGGCTGGTCCGCCAGACCTGCGACGTGACCGTCTCGATCCCGATGGCCGGGCCGGTGGAGTCGCTCAACGCGTCGGTGGCCGCGGGGGTCGTGCTGGCCGAGGTGGCGCGGCAGCGGCGGCTCCGCCGCTGATGCTGCCGGTTACCCGGCGCAGCCTAGTCCGGCAGGCGCGGGCCGGCGTGCCCGGCCAGGCAGCGCCATCCGTCCTCGGTCCGGACCCAGGTCTGGGTCATCGGCATCGTGAAGGTCTGCGGCCCGGTCCCGCCGACGTCGACCGTGTCGACCGCGGTGCAGCGCAGCACCGCGGTGTCGCCGACCACGGTGACCACCGGGTCGCGCAGCTGCTGGTCGTGCCAGACGTTGGCCCCGCGCCGGTTCGAGTCCAGGTAGGACGCCAGGTCGAACCGGTCGCCGCGGTGCGAGATCCAGCCGAACCGCGGGTGCAGCAGCCGGCTCAGCCGGTGCTCGTCCCGCCCGGCCAGCGCCGCGGCCCGCTCCAGCGCGGCGGCCAGGACGTCGTCCTCGTCCGACACGCCACTCACGCGCGGCGGAGGCGCGCCACCCCGCGGCAGCCGACGTAGCAGAGGAACGCGATCGCGGCGACGTAGCCGGACACCGGCAGCCCCGGCGCCAGCGACAGCACCGTCCCGCCGAGCAGGGCCAGCTCGGCGAACAGCGACGGCCAGCACGGTGGCCAGCACCGGGTTGGCGGTCACCCGCGCCGCCGCCGCCCCGGGCGCGATCATCACCGCGAGCACCATGATCGCCCCGACGATCGGCACCGCCAGCGCCGTGGTCAGCGCGATCAGCACGGCGAACACCAGCGACAGCAGCCGCACCGGCACCCCGCGGGCCAGCGCGACGTCGGGATCCGTGCTGGCGAACAGCAACGGCCGGTACAGCACGGCGAGCGTGCCGAGCACCAGCGCGGCGACCACGGCCAGCACGACCAGGTTCGTCGAGTCCACGGACACGATCGACCCGGTGAGCAGCCCGAACTTGTTCGAGGCCCGGCCGCTGTAGAGGGCCAGCAGCAGCACCCCGAGCCCGAGCCCGAAGGCCAGCACCACCCCGATCACCGAGTCGCGCTCGCGCTGGCGCAGCCCGAGCACGCCGAACACCAGCCCGGCCACGCACCGCCCCGGCCACCGCCCCGAGGCTGACGCTCACCCCGGCCAGCAGCGCCGCGGCGCCCGCCGGTGAAGGCCAGCTCGGCGGTGCCGTGCACGGCGAACGCCATCCCGCGGGACACGATCAACGGCGCCAGCGCCCCGGCCACCAGCCCGAGCACCGCGCAGGCCAGCAGCGCGCTCTGCACGAACGGCAGGCCGAGCAGCTGGCCGATGCCCTCCAGGGTGAACAGCCGGTCGATCATGCCGGCTCCTCGCCGTGGCAGTGCGCGCCCGACCCGTCGGCCCCGACCACCACCAGCCGGTCCCGCACCCGCAGCACGTCGATCTCGGTGCGGTACAGCTCGGAGAGCACCGCGGAGGTCATCACCTCGTGCGGCGGGCCGATCCGGAACCGCCCGTCGACCAGGTACAGCACCCGGTCCACCAGCGGCAACACCGGGTTGATCTCGTGCGTGACGAACAGCACCGCGGTCCCGGCGGAGCGCCGCCGCTCGTCGATGAGCTGGGTGACGGTGCGCTGGTGGGCGAGGTCGAGCGAGAGCAGCGGCTCGTCGCAGAGCAGCACGGCCGGGTCGCCGACCAGCGCCTGCGCCACCCGGAGCCGCTGCTGCTCGCCGCCGGACAGCCGCCCCACCGGCGCGTCCGCGTAGCCGGTGCCGCCGACCGCGGCCAGCGCCGCGTCCACCCGGGCCCGCCGCTCCCGGCGGCCGGCCAGCCCGAGCCCGAGCCGGTGCCCGTCCAGGCCGAGCCCGACCAGGTCGCGCCCGCGCAGCGGCAGGTCCGGGTCGAGCGCCTTCTGCTGCGGCACGTAGCCGATGGTCGGGTTGCCGCGCCGCGGGGCCGCCCCGCCGACCCGCACCTCGCCCGCCGGACAGCGGCAGCAGCCCGAGCAGCACCCGGACCAGGGTCGTCTTCCCGGAGCCGTTCGGCCCGAGCACGGCGACGAACTCGCCCGGCGCGACGTCCAGCTCCAGCCCGTCCCACAGCGTGCGGTCGCCGAACCGGACCGCGGCGGCGCGCAGCGACAGCGCCGGTGCCGCGACGGGCCGCCGGGACGTGGTGTCGGTGCTGGGCAGAGCCATGATCAGCCCTTGTCCAGCGCGGCGGCCAGCGCGTCGACCTGGCCGCCCATCCAGCTCAGGTAGTCGCCCGAGCCCGCGGGCAGCGTCTCGGAGACCTCCACGATCGGCACCCCACCAGTCTGCGCCGCCTGGCGCACCTGGTCGGTGGTGGGGGTCTCGGTCTGCGCGTTGACGATCAGCGCCCGCACCGGATCGGGCCCGAACAGCGCCAGCGTCTGCGCGACGACGGCGGCCGGCGGGTCGGTGTCCTCCTCGACCGCCTCGGCGAACTCCGGCGGGGTCGCGTCGACGAGCCCGGCCGACTCGATGAGGTAGCCCGGCACCGGCTCGGTGACCGCGACCCGGGCCCCGGGGTGCGCGCGGCCGATGGCCTCGGCCTTGCCCAGCATCTCGGTGGCGGCCCGGGCGGAGAACGCGTCGGCGTTGGCCCGTGTACTCGGCGGCGTGGTCCGGGTCGATCGCGCTCAGCTCGCCGGCCAGCTCGCCGGCCAGCTGCTGCATGGTCGGCACGCGGTACCAGAGGTGCTCGTTGAACCCGTCGCCGCCGGCCAGCCCGGACAGCTCGGCGACGTTGATCACCTTGCGGTCCCCGCCGGCCGACTCGACCAGCTGCTGCATCCAGTCGTCGTAGCCGCCGCCGTTGTAGACCACCAGCTGGGCGCCGGCCACCGCGGCGGCCTCGGCCGGGGTGCTCTCGTAGCTGTGCGGGTCGGCGGCCGGGTCGTCGATCAGCGTCGTCACCCGGACCCGATCGCCGCCGACGGCGGACACGATGCTGCCGTAGACGTTGGTCGAGGCGACGACCGAGACCCGCCCGTCGGCCGGCCCGCTGGTCCGGCGCCGGTGTCGCGGCGCTGCCGCCGCATCCGGCCAGCAGCAGCACGGCCAACCCGAGTGACGGCGGTGCGGATCGACATCTGGGGGCTCCCGTACTTACGCGAAGTGAAAATCGTTGTCGTTAGGACTCTAGCGTGTGAGCCTTCGCTCGCCCAGCCGGGGGCCGATCGTCTTCCCGCAGGCGCGTCTGAACCGTTACGGTTCACGGATGTCCGGGCCGCCGAACGTGCGACGCCCGGCGACCCTCGCGTCGCTGGCCGCCGAGCTGGGCGTGTCGCGGACCACGGTGTCCAACGCCTACAACCGGCCCGATCAGCTGTCCGCCCCGCTGCGGGCCCGGGTGCTGGAGGCCGCTCGCCGGCTCGGCTACCCCGGCCCGGACCCGGTCGCCCGCTCGCTGCGCACCCGCAAGGCCGGGGCGGTGGGGCTGCTGCTCACCGAGGCGCTGTCCTACGCGTTCCGGGACCCGGCGGCCACCGGCTTCCTCGAGGGCCTGGCGCTGGCCTGCGAGCAGGCCGGGCAGGGTCTGCTGCTGGTCCCGGTGAGCCCGGAGCACGCCGACGTCGCCGCCGTGCACCAGGCCGGCGTCGACGGGTTCGTCGTGTACTCGGTGCGCGACGACGACCCGCACTTCAAGGCCGTGCTGGAGCGGCCGCTGCCCACCGTGGTGTGCGACCAGCCGACCGGGGTCGAGGGCGTCGACCGGGTCGGCGTCGACGACCGGGCCGGCATGCTGGAGCTCACCCGCTACGTGACCGGCCTCGGGCACCGCCGGGTCGGCGTGCTGTGCATGCGCCTGGGCGGCGGCCGGTCCGACGGGCGGGCGTCCGCGGAACGGCAGGCCGCGGCCACCTACCCGGTGCAGCGGGCCCGGCTGGCCGGGGTGCGCGACGGGCTGGCCGAGGCCGGCGTGGACTGGGCCGACGTGCCGGTGTACGAGCGCTTCGACCACAGCGTGGACTCGGGGCAGGCCGCCGCGGCCGCGCTGCTCGCCGAGCACCCGGACCTGACCGCGGTCATCTGCACGTCCGACGTGCTGGCCCTGGGCGCGCTGCGCTACGCCGCGGAGCACGAGCTGGCCGTGCCCGAACACCTCACGATCACCGGCTTCGACGGGGTGCCCGAGGCCGAGCGCAACGGGCTGACCACGGTCCGGCAGCCGCTGCTGGAGAAGGGCCGGATCGCCGGCGAGATGCTGCTCGAGCGCGGCGACCGCAACCGCCCCCGCCGGGTCACCCTGCCCACCGAGCTGGTGCCCGGCGTGACCAGCGCCGAACCCCGCGCCGACCAGCGCTTCTTCTCCGGCTGGTAGCCGCAGCCCGTCGCCCGCGCCCCGCCCGCGACTCCTGCACGCGCACGGGCAGACCTATGCGCGAGAGTGCCGTTCGTGCAGCGGACGGCGCGCCTGGTCACGAGGTGCGGGCGGCGACCAGGTCCTCCAGGAGCGCGGCGACGGCCTCCGGGTCGGGGACGCGGTGCTCGGCGGCGGTGTCGCCGTCGCCCACCTTCACCCCGAGGTCGCCGGGGCGCAGCCGGGCGAACGCGGTCTCGTCGGTGACGTCGTCGCCGGCGAAGAACACCGCGTCGGCCCCGATCCGCTCGCGCAGCCGGTCCAGCGCGGAGCCCTTGCTCACCTCGAGCACGGCCAGGTCGAGCACCTCCTTGCCGGGCGTCGTCTCCACCCCGGCGCGGCTGGCCGGCCCGGCCCGCACCGCGTCCAGCACCCGGGCGGCGACCGCGCGCTCGGCGTTGCGCACGTGCACCGCGACCCCGGCCGGCTTGTCCTCCAGGGTCACCCCGGGCTCGCCGGCGACCAGCTCGCGCAGCTCCGCGGTGAGCCGGTCCAGCCGGGCCCGGGCCGCGTCGTCGAGCATCGAGCCGGCGCCGTCGGCGTCGGCGAACTCGCCGCCGTGGCTGCCGATCAGGTGCACCGGCGGCCCGAACCCGGACACCGCGGCCAGGTCGGCCAGCCCGCGCCCGGACACGCAGCGCGACCGTGGTGTCCGGCAGCGCGGCCAGCGCCTCGATCGCGGCCACCGCGGCCGGCAGCGGGCGGGCGTCGGAGGGCACCGGCACGATCGGCGCGAGCACGCCGTCGAAGTCCAGGGCGACCAGCAGCCGGGGCGCGGCGGCCAGCGCGCGCACGGCCTCGTCGAGCGCGGTCATCCGGCGGACGTCGTCCGCCGAGGGCAGGCCCGAGCGCGTCCAGGAAGGAGCGGGCCCACCGGTCGACGTCGTGGGTGAGCACCTGGCGGCGCATGGCCCGCATCCGCCGCCGGGCCTCGGCCGGGTCCATGGTCAGCGCGGTGTGCAGCGCGTCCTTGACCCCGTCGGTGTCGTGCGGGTTGACCAGCACGGCGTCCTTGAGCTCGATGGCGGCGCCGGCGAACTCCGACAGCACCAGCACGCCGCCGTCGTCGTGCCGGCAGGCGACGTACTCCTTGGCCACCAGGTTCATCCCGTCGCGCAGCGGCGTCACCAGCATCACGTCGGCCGCGGCGAAGAACGCGACCAGCTCCTCGCGCGGCATCGACTGGTGCAGGTAGTGCAGCACCGGATGGCCGACCCGGGAGTACGCGCCGTTGATCCGCCCGACCGTCTGCTCGATGTCGTTGCGCATCCGGGTGTAGTGCTCGACCCGCTCCCGGCTCGGCGTCGCGATCTGGATCATGACCGTGCTCTCGTCGATCTGCTCCTCGACGAGCAGCTCCTCGAACGCGCGCAGCCGCACGTCGATGCCCTTGGTGTAGTCGAGCCGGTCGACCCCGAGGATGATCTTCTCCGGGTCGCCCAGGTCGCTGCGCAGCTGCTTGGCCCGCTCCAGCGACCTCCGGCTCGGCGGCCAGCTCGTCCAGCGCCTTCGAGTCGATGGAGATCGGGAACGCGCCGAGCTTCACGACCCGGTCCTCGAAGGTGACCTCGTTGCGGCCCGGCCCGGCCTGCGCCGTCGGTGAGCCGGGCGGCCAGCAGCCGGAAGTTGCGGGCGCCGCCGGGGGTGTGGAAGCCGACCAGGTCGGCGCCGAGCAGCCCCTCGACGATGCGCCGGCGCCAGGGCAGCTGCATGAACAGCTCGGTGGGCGGGAACGGGATGTGCAGGAAGAACCCGATCCGCAGGTCCGGGCGCAGCTCGCGGAGCATGGCCGGGAGCAGCTGCAGCTGGTAGTCCTGGACCCAGACCGTCGCGCCCTGCGCCGCGATCTCGGCGACGGCCTCGGCGAACCGCTGGTTGATCTTCACGTAGGCCTGCCACCAGTGCCGGTGGAAGGCCGGCGGCACGATCACGTCGTGGTAGAGCGGCCACAGGGTGCCGTTGGAGAAGCCCTCGTAGTAGTCCTCGACCTCCTGCTCGGACAGTCGACACCGGGTGCAGCTGCATGCCGTCGTCGACGAACGGGTCGAGGTCGACGTCGGGCAGTCCCGGGCCAGCCGACCCAGGCCCCCTCCCGGCTGCGCAGCATCGGGGCCAGCGCGGTGACCAGGCCGCCGGGGCTCTGCTTCCAGCGCTGGGTGCCGTCGGGGAGTTCCTCCAGGTCGACCGGCAGCCGGTTCGCCACCACGACGAACTCGGCGTCGGAGAGCTCGGTGCTGCCGGGGGACATGGTTCTCCTCGTCCTGGCGCGGTCGCGCGCCGCAACGAGCCTACGTCGACTGCCGGCGCCGCGAAGGGTGGCGTTGCTGACTGTGCTGCGGTGCCGATGTACCCAGCGCGACGGGTGTCATGCGGGTTCGGGCGTCCGCCAGCCGGTGTCGCGGTCCGGGGCGGGCGACGAAGTCGCCGAGCGCGACACCCGCGGCCAGGGCCAGGCCGATGGCCAGCGCGAGGGTCACCGTGACCAGCCCGTCGGCCACGCCCTCGACGGCCAGCTGGTAGAAGCCCCGGTAGGCGGTCAGCCCGGGCAGCAGCGGGATGATCCCGGCCAGCGTGATCACGTGCGAGTGCACGCCGCTGCCGCGCCGGGACAGCCCGGTGGCCAGGCCGACCACGGTGGCGGCGATGCCGGTGGCCACCACCGGCCCGAAGCTCGGCGAACTGCGTGAGGGCGCCGTAGACGACCCAGCCGACGCCACCGGCCAGCCCGGCGGCGAGCAACGACCGCAACGGCGCGTAGCCGGCCAGCGCGAACATCCCGGCCGCGGTGGCCGCGGCGAACGCGGAGATCCCGAACTGGCCGAAGTCGGCGGACACCGCTTCCGCCGGGTCGAGCGTGAGCCCGAACCACAGACCCAGCTTCAACCCGAGCACGACACCGGTGAGCAGCCCGGCGGAGAGCAGCGCGATCTCGACGACCCGACCCGGCCGCGGTGACGTAGTAGGTGGAGATCGCGTCCTTGACCGTGCCGACCACGGACAGCCCGGACAGCAGCACGGTGATGCTGGCCGCGATGACCAGCGACGGCTCGGTGCCCGGCGGCAGCGCGCCCGGTGCCGAACAGCGCGACCGTGTAGACCGTGGCGATCACGGCCCCGACGAGCTGCAGGAAGAACGGAGCGACACCCCCACCGGCCCGAGCCGGCGACCGAGCCGGTCGATGAACGCGGTGATGACGAACGCGGCGAGCGCGGTGACCGGGGGCCCGCCGAACAGCAGCGCGACCGCCGCGGCCTGCCCGGCCCAGCCCACCGTCGCCACCCAGCGCGGGTACGGGTGCGGCGCCCCCACCGCCTCGGCCAGCGCGGCCGCCGCCGCGTGCACCCCCATCCGCTCCCGCTCCACCCGCTGCACGATCCGGGTGACGTTGGCCAGCCGGGTGAGGTCGGTGGTGCGGTAGCGGACCAGCCGCATCGTGGTCACCGGCGGCGCGACCATGCCGCGGTGGCAGCACATCGTGATCGAGGTGAAGGTGATGTCGACGTCCACGGTGGGCAGCCCGCAGGACGGCGGCCAGCCGCATCATCGTGGCCGCCGTCTCCTCGGCCGGCTCGCCGCTGGACAGCAACACCTCCCCGACCCGCATGCACAGGTCGAGCACCTGCTGCACCTGCGCGTCGGTCGGCACGTTCGGCCCGACCGGCCGCAACAGGTCGGCGGTGGGCGGGCCGCCGTGCAGGAGTTCGTGGGCCTCGCGGCGCAGGGCGTTGCGGATGCGGCGGGTGAGCGGGCTCATGGCTGGTGTGCCCCGCCAGCGGTGATCGACTGGGCCATGTGGGCCAGGGTAGGCGCGCGGCTCGGGGCGGTCGCGGGCACTACGATCGGGGAGCCGGCCGGTGTAGCTCAGTGGTAGAGCAACCGCCTTGTAAGCGGTAGGTCGTCGGTTCGATCCCGACCTCCGGCTCAAGACCTTGACCTGCGTCTTTGCCGCGGTGATGCGCTCAGTGCATACGTTTCCAAGATCGAACGTGGTGCGAGATCGGTATGCGTCCGGATGCTGCTCCGCGTTTTCGCTGGTCAGGGGTGCTGTGAGCTGCGTGCTCAGGTGACCGTCAGGACCTGGCGGCAACTCTCATCGGTCGGTCGGTCGGTCGTTCGGGCTTCGGCTGGGCGTCGGGTAGTGCTCGTTTCTGGTCGGTGTCTCGCGTTACCGTGGCTCCATGTCCGCGACGTGGTCGTTCGACGAGCAGCCTCGTACGGGGGACGCTCTGCTTCCCGGGGCCTCGCCCGCGGCGATCCGCGCCGCCCTGCTGCCCGACGATCAGGCTCTGTTCGACCGCGCGTATGCCGACGCGCTCGCTGCCGCGCGTGACCAGCTCGATCTCACCGAGTTGCTGCGTTGCCTGGAGAGTTGGCGGCGGCTCGCGCTGCTGCAGCGTGACCCAGACGAGTTCGCTGCGCTGGTGCGGCGTACGGCGGAGAAGCTCACCGGCCGGCCGGTCGCTGCGGACGAGCCGCTCGCCGAAACCCGTCGCCGGGTCGGCATCTGACCTGACGGTGTACGAGGTCGGTGCTGACGATCAGTCGCAGCCGGAGATCGATGCGTTGCCCAAGTTGGCTCTGCCGCTCTTCGCCGAGGCCAGAGTCGCGATCGAGGTGGCGCCGTGGAACGGGGACGCAATCAACCCCGCGTTCCCCGATGCGCCCGTGCGCACGCTCGTCTTCGGGGCCCAGAGCCAGGGCCTGGTCACGTATCTGATCCTGGAGGACCAGCGCCGCGTAGACATCCTCAAGGTTCTCTGGATCGGGTAGGTCCTCGGCAGCGGCCGCGTGGCATCAAACGTGGCGCGGAACTCCGCGACCAGGTACGGAATCAGAACAGGGAGCACCGTTGAGGTCGCTGTTCTCGCTGGTAGACGCCTCGGACGGGCTGCGTCGTCAGCCCAATAAGCGTAGGACGTCGTTCGATCCCGACCTCCGGCTCCACGGTCATAAGTCTCGTTCTCAGCCTCCGAACTATCTCGCGGTCATCTGTGCCCGGGTGTGGCCGCTGCGGGGGCCGCTCAGGGCCGCGGTGGCCGAGCAGCTGCCGGTGGACCCGCCTGCGGCGGGGGGTATGTCGTCCCTTGGCTTGGCACGGCCTGTCTCACCGTCAAGGGCGCTTCGCTGTCGCTGCGCGGCGGCTTCGCCGACGACCCTGCGGGTCGCCCTGGACGGTGAGCCTCGCAGGCCGTGCTGGTGCGCCTTAATTAAGCCGTTGAGGGCGCTCCAGCTGTTCCTGGGCGGGCCGATCAGCGTGGCACAGGCCGTCGCGTCCAGTCCGGCACGGTACGCGCCTGCGGCAGCTCCGGAGTAGCTGCCGAGTGGCTCGTTGTGTTCGAGTGCGTGCATGGCGTAACAGTTCGGGCGGGGTCGGCGAGACCTCGGTCACAGCTCGTGCGCCGCAGGGGCTTCTCGGTGCGACAGAGGGAGCGGACGATGACGACCGGTCGGTACGTGAGCCGCGGGTACACCCCGGACGATCTGGACGTCCCGGAAGACGCCCGCCGGCTTGCCGAAGAGGTGGGCGCGGACCACGCCCAGAGGGAACACGCAAGCGTCGAGGCTCGGGCGGAACGCCTGGGAGCGGTCCTCGATCGCGGCCGGATGCAGGTTCGTGAGACGCTCGGGACGGAGAGGTGGGTCGAGTTGCGCCGCCGCATGCGTGAGGCGAGGGCGGACTTCTTCGATCTCTTTCAGCCGCCTGCGGATCGCGGTGATGAGTACGACGCGCTCAACGCGGCGCGCATCGAGTCGGTGCACAAGTTCCTGGCGGACGCAGGCGTGAGCACCGAGCGCTTGCGGGCGATCCACCACGCGGTGAACCAGGAGGTCGCGGGCCTAGTCCCGGCCGTGAAAAGCGTTCCCGGTTATGCGGACTGGCTGCATCCCGCTGAACGGCCGGTGCGGGCCGCGGACTTCGCCGACGACCCGCACGCCTGGCGGACCTTCCGCGCGCCATACGGCGGGTGGCAGACCGGGCACAGCACCTTCTCCTCCGGCGGGTCGTTCGCGGTGAATTTCACCCACCACCTCGACACGAACGCCGGGCTCGTCGGCAACACGATCACCTTGACCAACACCGACGCCAGTGACTTCGACAACGGCTGGGCGGTCCTCGACACGCAGGTCAAGGTCTGGTTCCAGGCCCCGGTGACCGGGGTGGTCGAGACCTTCATCGAGGCCAGAGCGGGGCGAGGCCTGCACTCGGTGCAGGTGACCGACGAGTTCGGCACGTCCGACTCCAGCACCACCCAGCAGAACTGGCACATGGCCCATGTCCTGCACCCGAACGTCAGCCAGCCGTCGTTCGGCTTCTTCTCCCGCTTCAACCTCGCCACCGACGACAACGCCAACGTGCAGCGCGAGTACATCAGGCAAGGGCAGGTGTACACGTCCCGGCTGTTCAGCGACGGCCCGATCCCGCAGGGCCAGTGGGTGGAGATCAGGGTCGGCACCCGCTCGCAGGACGGCTCGATCACCAACGACATGGAGATCCGTAGCCTGTCGGAGTTCCGCTGGTTCCTGCAGGCCGTGAGCGTGCGGATCGCACCGTGACGGTGCACCGGCCCGCGTCGCCGGGCGGGGCGCAAGCCGCGTGACGGCCGCGCTCGCTACGCCCGGGAGTCGGGTGGTGCCTCAAGACCTGCGCATCAAGAATGCGTGGGTCACTGCTCGACTCCGGGATAGCTTGTCGATCATCGTTAGCCCTCCACGCGTGCAGATGATCTCTGCGTGGCCTCCTTCGTGGCCTCCAATGGAGTCCTACGGATGCGCGCCCTGTGCACAGTGTTCATTGTGACGTGCACCGATGGACTCGGTGGGCACGGTGATAGCGATGAGTTCGGCACTCGTAATGCGTAGGTCGAGGGCTTCCTATGCGGCGGTGGGATTCGGGGCTCGATGTCGGGAGCAGGGCGTGGGGTCAGCTCGGCGCAGAGCCGGCCAAAGTTCGGTGGTGAATGCGAGAGTGGCTGAAGGCTAGCCGTCAACCATCCAGCCGGAGGTGTGCTCGTCGGCCTCCTGACACTCCGGCCCCGCACGACCTGCCGCTCTGAACCAGCGGGCGACGCTCTTGAGCCGGTCGGCCGTCGTGGGCCATTCGGACGCGCTAGTCTCGCGGAGGCCGCGCTTTGCGAGGGGTGCTCGACCAATTCAACTCCGCGCACGGCTCCGCTGCCCGGCGGCCCTCGCCGATTGGTGTCTCTGGCGAAATGCGATACCGAGCGGGGGTGCGTGCCGCCCCAGATGTGTCAGGGCTTGATGTTCTGGTTGTGGTGGAAGAGGTTGTCGGGGTCGTAGGCGCGCTTGACGTCGACGAGCCGTTCGTAGTTGTCGCGGTAGTTGTCCTGGATGCGGTCCTGGTCGTCGTCGGACATGAAGTTGATGTATCCGCCGGGTTCGGAGTGCGGCGCGATTGCCTGGTAGTAGTCGCGCACCCAGTTGATTCGTTCCTGGTCCTCTGCGGGATCCTGCCAGGCAGCCACGAAGACCGGTGCGAAGGTGGCGTTGCGGTAGGCGAAGGCTGTCTCGTCGGAAGCAACCCGGCCGGCGGCGCCGTTGATGGGGTACAGGTGCATCGTCGCGCTGACCCCGGGCACCTCCGGTCCATGGATCAGGTGCTGCTCGATCGCCGCGTCGGTGAGTTCGGTGGCGTAGGCGCCCTTCCAGTAGCTGCGCATGCCCTTCGGGAACAGTCCGTCGAACGCCGCGTTGAGCGCGGGATAGGGCATCGGCCCGACCATCTCGCCAACCCGGGGAGCGAGGTCACGGAACGGCGCCATCGCCTTCTCGCCCTCCTCGAGCGTGCCGGTCCAGTGCACGACCGCGACGCAGAACGTGTCCCCGTGCCGGTCCTCGGGGATGAACGGCAGCGGCGGGGCGACCTGGAAGCCGGGGAATGCGCCGTAGGTCTCCGGCGCGTCCTTGATGAACTCGCGGAAGAATCGAAGCAGGTTGGCCGTCTGGTCGAGTTCGTAGAAGAAGATGCCGACGTAGACGTCGTTCACCGGGTGCAATTGGAACTCCAGCGAGGTCGCGACGCCGAAGTTGCCGCCGCCTCCCCGCAGCCCCCAGAACAGATCGGCGTTTTCCTCCAGGCTCGCCCTCCGGTATTGGCCGTCAGCGGTTACGACGTCGACCGAGAGCAGGTTGTCCAGCGAGAGGCCGTACCCGCGGGTGAGGTAACCGATGCCGCCGCCGAGCGTCAGGCCGGCCACACCGGTCGTCGAGACGATCCCACCCGTGGTGGCCAGCCCGAAGGCGTGCGTCGCGTAGTTGAAGTCGCCCCATGTGGCACCGCCGCCGGCGCGCGCCGTGCGCGCCTCGGGATCGACGTGTACGTTCCGCATGAGCGACAAGTCGATCACCACCCCGTCGTCGTTCGTGCCGAAGCCGGGCGCACTGTGCCCGCCGCCTCGCACCGACAGGTCCAGATCCCCATCGCGGGCGAAATTCACCGCGCCGATCACATCGGCGACCTGCTCGGCCTGCACGATCGCCAACGGTCGCCTATCGAACATCCCGTTCCACACCGCCCGCGCGGCGTCATATCCCGGATCGTCGGCGGTGAGTACAGGAGCCCGAACCTGCTCGCGGAGGTCTGACACTGTTGGCTTACCCATTTGCTTCTCCCGGTGGAGTTGATGGATGTGACAGTTGGGCCAGTCGCGGGCGGGCGGCAGGACACGCTACTGCTCGCGCGGCGCGATCTGATAGTCCCCGAACGTGCGGAAGCGGCAAGCCCCATCGCCTGATGAGGTTTGTCCGGGGGCGGGGAAGCACGGCAACAGCGTCAGCCCGAGGCGCCACATAAGGCATCAACCCACGCGGCTCACGGTCAGACGCCGCCTGCGACAGCGGCGCCGGCCAGGATCGGGCAGCACCTGGCGCGACCCGGATCGCGCACAAGCTCCGACCACATCGGGGCTCCCCGACACCCGAGCCGCGCGGCTGGCGCGGCGAGCGCACGACGGAAGCGCGCCGAAGGTGGGCCTCGAGCCCGCCAAGCCCGCCTGTCACTCCACAAACGCACAGCGCCGCATGATTGAGGCCACCGACCGAGCACTCTTGATCGGGAACTGGGACCGCTCGTCCTCGTCCTCGGGCTGAACCCGATGGGCCGAGGGCGCGGACGCGGACCGCTCCTGGCGCGTCGGTGCGGGCGGCGAGCTCACGATGGTGAGCGGTTGCCGAGCATGGGCGCTGTGGACCCGCCGGTCGGACATGGCGGGGTGACGCTTCAGATCGGCACGGTCAGCCCTCGGGTAGAGGCATCTGACCGAGCTGGACCAGCATGGTGACTTGGTCGTAGAACAGCTCGCCGCGCACGGCCCTACCGTCGGCGCCGTACTCGCGGATCTCGCAGAACTGCATGGACACCTGCCGGCAGGTCGGGGGTAGCGGACCGAGTGGACCGTCGTTGGTTCCGGTGCCGGTGAACGCCGTAGTGCGCACAAGAAAATAGTATCGCGATTACACATCCTGGTCGCACCGATACCGTCGGCCTTCGATTCGGGCCGCGAAACAGGTACCTGCTCCACTGCAAATCGGTCCGGCACTGCGGGTGCACTGTGGGCCGCTCGTCACACCCGAAGTTACTGACGGTCACCAAACTGGAGATCTAGCCCTGCAGTACTAGCTCGGCGACCTGCCGCCTTCTCGCCTCGCTGCATCTGACGCTCGAGCACCATGAGGTGGTGCACCAGCTGCTCCATGCTGGTACACGCCGCGGTCGCGAGCTGCTGGGTAGTGGGATTATCCACCGCCTTGGCGGCGCCGCCGAGCTTGTCGGCGCGCCGCGACAGTGAACGGGCCTCCCGCAGCAGTGCCGTGACTGCCTTCGCCGAAGGTGGCTCAGGCCGGCCCACACATCATCGTTGGTCATGCCGCCGATTGTCCTGTGCGCCACAAGCTGCCAACGGCAGATCGAGCAGCGAATTCTGGCCGTGCCGCATGCGAATCCGCTTGCGGCACTCCCGATCTTGTCGACCCCAGGAGCGTCAGTACCCGTAAGCGGTTCCCCTCGCGGTGGACGAGTTGTTGGTGCCGCGCACCATCGGGCGACATCAGGCGGGGAGCCGACTTCGGATACTCACCTGATGTCAGCCCGAGGGTGCGCGTGGCTGTATGACCCGCTTTGTGGCACCTAGGCTGCCCGCATGCTCGTCGGTCGGGAAGGGGAGTTGCGCGAGCTGCTCGGCGCGGCGGCGGTGGCCATCTCGGGCGGTCGCGGTTGGACGGCGCTGGTCGGTGGGGAGGCGGGGATCGGGAAGACCCGGTTGGCGATCGAGGTGGCAGACCGGCTGCGCGCCGATGGGGTTGCGGTGGCGTGGGCGGCCTGTCGGCAGGACGGCGGTGCGCCCCCGTACTGGCCGTGGGTGCAGCTGTTGAGCAGGCTCGGACTGGCCGACGTGCTGGCCTCCCCCGACCGTGCCGAGCCCGATGTGGCGCGTTTCCTGCTGTTCGAGGCCGTCGGCGACGCGCTGCGCGCCGCCGCCCCGGTCCTGCTGGTTCTTGACGACCTGCAGTGGGCCGACGGTCCCTCGCTGCGGCTGCTGGACGCCCTCGCCGCGCACGTGGGCGTCGCCCCGGTGCTGGTGCTGGGCACCTACCGTGACAGCGAGCCGGACGCTGCCGCCGGGATCGCCGGGATCGCTGCCGACCGCAGGCTCACGCTGCGCGGGTTGTCGCCGGCCGAGCTCGGCCCGGCGCTGGCCGACGCCACCGGTGAGACGATCGCCCCGGAGGTTGCCGGCGCGCTGCACCGGCGCACCGGCGGCAACCCCTTCTTCGCCGCGGAGATCGTCCGTCTGCTCCGCGCGGAGGGCACGTGGGACGGTGCCGGCGCGCAGGAGGTGCCCAGTGGCGTGCGTGCGGTGCTCGACCGGAGGGTCGACCGGCTGCCCGACGCGGTAGAGACCGTGCTGCGGGCCGCGGCAGCGCTCGACGCGGGCACCACGACCGGCGTTGATGCCGTGC
Organism: uncultured Actinomycetota bacterium; assembly: GCA_963730945.1. Classification (GTDB taxonomy): domain Bacteria; phylum Actinomycetota; class Actinomycetes; order Mycobacteriales; family Pseudonocardiaceae; genus Pseudonocardia. The sequence continues at coordinate 164,727 of CAVSTV010000011.1, read as the reverse complement.
TGCTGGCTGCGGTCGCGGGGGAGGCGCCGGCCGCACTGGCCGGTCTGCTCCGACCGGCGGCGCAGGCCCGTCTTCTCCTCGTCGACGAGGGCCGGTACCGGTTCCCGCACGCCCTCGTCGCCGAGACCCTGACCGCCCGCACCCCGCCCGCGCAGCGCCTGGAGCTGCACCGCAGCGCGGCGGCCACGCTCGGCACCCGGCAGCGCGCCGGCGGCGGCGACCCGGCGGGCGTCGCGCACCAGTTGCTGGCCGCGGCCCGGCTGTCCGGCGACCCGGACGAGGCCGTGGCGGCGGCCGCAGCGGGTGCATCTGCGGCGCAGGCGGCGATGGAGCGAACCGCCTACGAGGACGCCGTCGGCTGGCTCGAGGCCGGCCTCGCGTCGCTCGACAACGCTGCGGGCCGGTCGGGTGACGGGCCCGACCGCGGCGATCTGCTCTGTGCCCTCGGCGAGGCGGCGATGGCCGCGGGCGACCTGGCGCAGTCCCGCCGGGCCTTCGCCGAGGCCGCCCGACAGGCCCGTAGCACCGGCCGAGCCGAGCTGCTCGCCTCGGCCGCCCTCGGCATCTCCGGTGGCTCGGCCGGGTTCGAGGTGGACCTGACCGACCCGGACCGGGCGACGGTGCTCGTCGAGGCGCTCGACGCGTTGCCCGGCTCCGACTCGGCACTGCGCAGCGCGGTCTCCGCCCGGTTGTCGGTCGCGCTCTCCTTCACCGGCGACGATCAGCGCCGCAACGACCTTGCCGACGACGCGGTCGCGATGGCGCGCCGCGTCGATGACCCGCGGGCACTCGCCGCCGCATTGGCGGCCCGCTGCGACGTGCTCGCAGGCCCGGATCACGTCCTCGAGCGGCGGACCGCCGCCGAGGAGATCATCGCGTGCGCCCGTCGCGTGCGGGACCGCACCCGGGAGCTGCTGGGCCGGCGGCTGCGGCTGCTCGCGCTGGCCGAGGCGGGTGACTGGATCGCCATGGACCGCGAGATCGACGACTACGCCCGCGTTGCCGAGACCGTCCGGCAGCCCGGCCTGACCTGGTATGTGCCGTTGTGGCGGGGCACGCGGGCCACAATGCGCGGCGACCCGGTCGCCGAGGCGGAGCACACCGCCGAGCTGTTGCGTCAGGTGGAGCTGTCCGGCAGCGGCAACGCCGAGATCCTCGCGCTGACCCAGCTCCTCGTCCGCGAGGTGGACGCCGGGCACCCCGCGCAGATCCTGTCCACGTTCGACCGGTTCATCCAGCTCGCGCCGGACTACGTGGGTGTGACGGGATATTGCACGATGGCGCTGCTCCGGGCGCTGAATGGAGAAACTGCCGACGCCGCGCGGTTCCTGGAGGCCTATCTCGTCGCCCGCCGGGCCACGCCGCCCGACAGCGAGTGGCTTCCGGAGATGGTGCAGGCGGCCATGACCGCGGTGCTCATCGACCATCACGAGGCGGCGGACACGGTCTACGCGGCGATCGCGCCCTATGCTGGTCTGTTCGCGATCGAGGGGATCGGCGCGGGCACCTGGGGTTGCGTCGACGGCCACCTGGGCAGGCTCGCTCGGCTCCTCGGCCGGTCCGACGACGCCGAGCGGCACTTCGCCGCGGCGGTGGAGCGCAACGCGGCAGCCGGTGCGGCCCTGGCCGAGCGGACCCGCCGGTGGGCCCGCGGGACACTGGTCGCGAGCCCGGTCGAGTCTGCTCCCGAGGAGGGGAGGTTCGGGCGTGACGGGGAGGTGTGGACGCTGCGCTACGCCGGGCGGGTGGTGCGGCTGCGCGACAGCAAGGGCCTGCGCGACATCGCCGCGCTGCTCGCCCGCCCCGGCCGCAACGTCGCGGTCCACGAGCTCACCGGTGCCCCCTCTGGGGTCGCGAACGCGGCGTTCGAGCTGGCCGACCGCACCGCGATCGATGCCTACCGGCGCCGGCTGGTGGACCTGGAGGACGAGCGGACCGAGGCCGAGGAGATGCACGATCCGGCCCGCGCCGAGCGGGCCGCGACCGAACGGGACGCACTCGTCGACGAGCTGGCCGCCGTCACCGGTCTGGGCGGGCGCGCCCGGCGCGCCGGATCGGACGCGGAGCGCATGCGCAAGGCCATCGGTAACCGGATCCGGCAGGCCATGCGCCGAATCGAGGCGGTGCACCCCGAGCTGGGACGGCATCTGCGGGTGTCCGTGCGGACGGGCACGTTCTGTCGCTACGACCCCGACCGCATGGTGCGCTGGCAGCTGCCCGCGGACCGGTAGCGGGCCGGTGTGGCAACGCTACGCCGGATGTGGCGCCGTCATCGGTGAGAGCCGCGGAGCAGCCGCGGGCGACACCGAGGAGACGACATGACCACCACCGCCGTCACCCCGTCGAGCGAGCGGTCCCCCGAGGAGGTGGCCGGCGACCTGGGCGGCCGGCTGTTCGAGGCCGGGCTCGGCGCGTTCGAGCTCGCCACCGTTACCCTGGGCGAGCGGCTCGGCCTCTACCGGGCGCTCGCCGATCGCGGCCCGTCCACGTCGTCGGCGCTGGCCGCCGCGGCCGGGATCGACACCCGCTACACCCGCGAGTGGTGCGAGCAGCAAGCCGCGGCCGGGCTGCTGACCGTCGACGCCCCGCAGCGCAATCCCGGCGAGCGGCGCTTCGCACTCCCGCCCGGCAGCGAGGCCGTGCTGCTCGACCCGGAGAGCCCCGCCTATCTGATCCCGCTCGGCGGGTTCCTGGAAGCGATCGGGCGGGTCATGCCCGCACTGGAGGCGGCCTTCCGCTCCGGCACGGGCGTGCCCTACGCCGCCTACGCCGTGCACCACGTCCAGGGCGCGTTCAACCGACCCGCGTTCACCGGCCAGCTTGTGCAGGAGTGGCTGCCGCTGGTCCCCGATCTGGATGCGACGCTGCGCGCGGGCGCGACCGTCGCCGAGTTCGGCTGCGGCGAGGGGTGGGCCGCGATCGCGCTGGCCGTCGGCTACCCGCAGGTGCGCGTCGATGCGTTCGACATCGACCCGCCCTCTATCGAGGCCGCCGGCCGTCACGCCGAGCAGGCCGGCGTCGCCGACCGTGTGCGTTTCGCCGTCGCCGACGTCACAGACCCTGCACTGACCGGCAGCTACGACGCGGTGTTCGCCTTCGAGATGGTGCACGACCTGGCGGATCCGGTCGCGGCGCTGCGGACGGCCCGGCGGCTCACCGGGGACGGCGCCGCACCGGTGATCGTCATGGACGAGCGCGCGGGCGAGGCGTTCACCGCACCAGCCGATCCGATGGAGCGCCTCTTCTACGCCGCCAGCGTGCTGCACTGCCTGCCCGTCGGCCGCTGCGCAGAGCACTCCGCGCAGACCGGCACCCTCATGCGGCCGGACACCCTGCGCCGCTACGCCACCGACGCCGGGTTCACAGGATTCTCGGTATTGCCCATCGAGAACGACATGTTCCGCTTCTACCGGATCGAGGGCTGAGCCGTGGGCGCGACGACCGACGTGCTGCGGACCGGCTGGGAGGACACCACCCCGGCCGGGGACACCGTCACGCTGGCCGCGGTGCGCGCCATGGCCGACCGGGCCGTCGACTGGGCACGGGCCGCGGGCGGACGGGTGCGACAGGAGCCGGGCCTGGTGCTGGCCGACGCCGGATCGGCCGTCCCCTTCCTCAACGTCGCACTCTCCGTCGGCCCGCTCGACGTCCCGTCGGCCCGGGCTGCTGCGGAGTTCTTCCCGGCCGACCGCGCGTTCGTCCTGGTCTCGCCGCGGCCGGCGCCGGACCTGCGGCCCGCGGGCCTGGACCTCATGGGACACCCGCCCTTCATGGTCCGCCCGACAGGCGGCGCCGCCCCGGCGCCGCCGCCGGGAGTAACTGCTTCCGAGGTGTGCGACGCGGCCACCCTCACCGTCTGGGACCGCGTCCTCGCCGCAGGGTTCCCGATGCCGCTGTCACCAGCCCCGCCCGCGCTGCTCGGCGGGCCGACGCGGTTCTGGTTGGCCCGCCAGGACGGGGAGCCGGTGGCGACCGCCCTGTCCCACGTCGCTCACAATGTCGTCAACGTCGAAGCGGTCGCGACCCTGCCCGGTCATCGGGGCTGCGGGATTGGCGCCGCCGTCACCTGGGCGGCGACCCTCGCCGACCCTGACCTGCCCGCGGTGCTCATCGCCAGCGACGACGGCGTGGGCGTATATCGCCGGATGGGCTACCTGGTGATGACCCGCTGGACGATGTGGTTCCGGAACCAGCCTCCGGCCCCGCAGCGGTGATCAAGGCGCCAAGGTGGACGACGTGGGTCGCGGCCCGGCCATCGCGCACGGATGACACAACACCGGCCACGTCCGCGTCCCGGCCGCCGGCAAGCCCTACCCGCAGAAGGATCCTTCCACGAAACGCCGTAGCGGCTGTCCGCGATCGCCGGTTCTTGATGTTCACGGTTGATGCGTCCAGCCGAGGATGTCGAGGGACGAGGCGAGAGTTGCGAGCGGGGCGCAACGGGCGAGCGGCCGGCGTGGCTGCGCGGCGTGGTGTTCGACGGTGGCCGGGTCGGTCGCCGTAGGGGCGAGTCCTGGGTCACTCCCGCGGGCTCAGGCCGTAGGCCGCGATGACGATCGGTGCGATCTCCGCACTCGTCGCGGGCTCGACGACGACGGCGACCGCGCCGTCCCCGCCCGGCATGCCCGCCATGCTTGAGGCGTGTAGGACGAGCCAGCGGCCCGTGGCGTCCCGCAACCGCAGCCGGGCCGGCCCGCGCTCACGACCTGCGGCCACCGCCCGCGCCCGAGCCAGCAGCGGGATGGTGGGGAAGGGCACACGCAGGTCCTCGCGCGCGGCGTCGGCTAGCAGATCCATCCAGCTCACCTCCGGGGCGGAACCGTAGGCCGCGCGCAGCCACTCGGCGGCCTCGGCGTTGGCCGAGACGAGCACGTCCTCGCCGTCAAAGACCATCAGCCCGGGAGCGGTGGCCGTGCGCGGCCACGGGGCGGCGCCAGCAGCGCGCAGCCGCACCGCCGCTCCGACGGTCGGTGAGACCGCGGTGAGCACGGCGACGTCGTCGGCTCCGAACGCCGGGCGGCCCTGCTCAGAAGGTGACCATCCCGAACGCCGGCTATAGTCCGACGTGCACCTGCCGGCGGTTTCGTACCGGCTTTCGGATGCGAACCCGTGGTGGCGAAGCGTTTGCAGGTCGCGGAAATGCGGCTCGAGGACCTCCCCGTGTCCGGTGTCCGCCATCAGACGCGGCCACGCGGGTGTGCACTGCTGGCAAGGCTGGAGGGGCAGCGCAGCCGGGGCGCTCATACCGGAAGCTCGGCTACCGCGGCGGCTGGCCGGTCTGCGGTGCGGCGACGCTTGCCGCCGATCAGCCTCTCGACCTCGGCGACCTCGTCGCTGTCGTAGGCGGTGCGTTTCCCGGAGATGGAGATCCCCGCGGCACGGGCATGGGTTGCTGGCCGGGATCGTCGAGTACGGCCGGGGCCGCAGCGGTGGCCGATGGCTTTCGAGCGCACCTCGTCCCGGCTCGGTCCGGTCGCGTTACTAATCTCGGTCCATCGGAATGTCGCGGTCGGCGCGCTCCCCGAGGATCTCTGCCAGGCTCTCGGCCAGGTGGACCCCCTCCTCGGCGGCCGCCCGATCAAAGGGGGCGTCGCGGACATCATCGGGCCAGGCGTCGACGAGCTGTGACGCCCAATCGACCCAGTGCGCCACCATCACGTAGAAGTCGGTGAGGAAGCGGCCCCCCAACTGGTTGAGCGGGGCGCGCTCGGGAAAGACGCTGCGGCCGTCGAGGTACGCGCGCGCCGTCGCCAGGTTCTCCTCGTTCTCGTCCATCACCCACGCGCGGGTGGCCGCCAGGTTCGTGACGATGTCGGCCTTGCTGCCGCTGTCGGCAAAGCTGATCTTCAACAGCTGCTCGAACTCGAGGATCGGGCCGTCGCCCGGGACCTGCAACCAGGCGGCGAGCGCCCGCCGCCCCTTGGCGGTGATCGTGTAGCGGGTTCGGCGGCGGCGGCCGACGGAGGCGTCGGTCGCTTGGGCGAAGCCGTGGGCGACCAGCTTCTTGGGTTCCACATACAGTTTGCTCTGGGCGCGCGGCCACATCCTGCGCAGGCTGCGGTCCACCTGTTTCACAAGCTCGTGGGCGGTCCACGGCTTGACGGCCAGCAGGCCGAGGATGGCGTAGGACGTCGTGGTCATCGCCGGAGGACTTGACATGACACTCCCTTTGGGAGATATTGAGCCTCCCAAAGGGAGAATAGCGGGTGGGTACATATGACCCCGACCGACGCAGTGCCCGTCGACTCGTCGAACATCGAACAGCTCCACGCCTGGGATGGCGACGAGGGCTGCTACTGGGCCGACAATGCCGAGTACTTCGACCGATCGGTGGCCCTGTACCACGAACGGCTGCTCGCGGCGGCCACGATCGGCGAGCGTGATCACGTGCTCGACGTCGGCTGCGGCAGCGGTCAGACCACCCGGGACGCGGCCCGCGCCGCGTCAACGGGCTTCGCCCTCGGGGTCGACCTCTCGTCACGGATGCTCGACTACGCCCGCCGCCGAGCCGCCGACCAGGGCCTGACCAACGTGAGATTCGCGCAGGCCGACGCGCAGATCCACGCCTTCGAGCCTGGCGCCTCCGACGTGGCGATCAGCCGCACCGCGGCAATGTTCTTCGGCGACCACGCCGCCGCGTTCAGCAACATCGGCCGTGCCCTGCGCCCGGGCGGGCGCCTGGTGCTCGTCACCTGGCAGCCACTGCCCGGTAACGAATGGATTCGCGAGATCTCCGGGGCGCTGGCCGCGGGACGAGACCTGCCGGTCCCGCCGCCCGACGCTCCCGGCCCGTTCGCGCTGTCCGACCCGGACTGCATTCGCGCTTTGCTCACCAGCGCCGGGTTCGACGATGTTGAGCTCACGGGGACGACCGCGGGCATGTGGTTCGGCAACGACGCCCACGACGCCCACCGCTTCGTACTCGGCCTCATGGGCTGGATGCTCGAAGGCCTCGACGACGCCCACCGCGCCCGAGCTGTCGACGCGCTCCACGCAACGATGGCGGCCCACGAAACCCCCGATGGCGTGCTCTTCGAGTCGGCGGCCTGGACCATCCAGGCGACCCGCCCATGATCCACCAGACCAGCACGGGAAGGGAGCAACCGATGAGCCTGTTCGCCGTTACCCGTGAGGCCGGTCCGAGCTGGACCGACGGAAAAGGGGCCTTCGAGCAGCCCGCGGCGAACGACCACGCCGCCTTTATGAACGGTCTCGCAGATGAGGGACTCGTGCTGGTCGCCGGCCCGCTTGCCGGCAGCGAACACGACCGCATCCGAGTGCTTCTGATCGCAGAAGCCGCAAGCGAAACCGACATCCACCGCCGTCTCGCCGATGACCCCTGGGCCCGCACACAACGACTCGTGACCACGAGCGTCGAGCCGTGGAATCTTCTCGTTGGCACAGAGCGCCTCGGCGCACAACCAGCGGCTCAATAGCTGGACCTCAGTCTCAGAGGTCACCTCACCAATGCCCTCGGGTCAGCCGACGCTCCCGCCGCGTGCTACTCACCCCAGCGGGAATCGGGCGCGTAGTAGGACAACCACCGATCGGCGTGGAGGATCTCCGCCGCCTCCCGATAGCCGGCCGGGCCGAAGGCTGGCCGAAGGCACATCCCGGTACTGAGGTTTCAGTAGAGCCAGGGTTCCCGCAGGTCGACGAACTCAATGCTCGCCATCATCTCGGCGAACTCCGCCATCTCCTCGGCGAGTTCGGCCGGGGGCTCCTTCGTCTCGTTGGCGCGCGCCTCCGCTTCGCTCGTGAAGTAGGCGGCCTCGACGTAGGTGCTCGGGCCGGTCCAGACCCGGTATCCGCCGATCAGGTCGGGCCGGAAGGACCCGGCATGCTCGGCGAGCCTCGCGTCCATGACCCGGAGCCGCTCGCGGTCCGGCGCGCTGCCCTTCATGATCTGAACGAACCCGGCAGCGTCGGATCCACCGGCCAGGAAGGTGTCGACCTCGTCGGAGTCGGCGAACGTGACCGGTCCCTCGAAGCATTTCTCGGTCTCCGCCCACCATCGGCCCTGCTCCGGCCGCTCACTGTTGGCCTGTGCGGCCGCCGCCGACTCGAACCGCGCGAACGCGATGGCCCTGTCGTTCTCGGTGACCCCCGCGGTCGTGCCGAGATACCCCGAGGCCCCCGGCCGCAGCTCGACCATCCAGCGATCCATCTGCCGGCGCAGGCCCTCTCGATCAGCTATCCGGCCCTCGATCACCTGAACGAACATCATCCACCTCCACGGCCCCCGCGACCTAACCCGCAGTATCCTCACCTGGGTCTCACGGGGGAACGACGGACTCGAACGGTGCCCAGCCGTGCACTTGGCGTGGCAGAAGCGGCCCAAGGTCGGCGCGCCGCGGCGTGAGTGCGTCAGGAGAAGGCTCGCAGCCGGCCAGCCGTCGGGTCCGGCCGGGCGTGTCGCTGAAATGATGTAGGAGCTGATCTCGCGAGTGTGGCCGGTGGCCCGCGCCCCGGCGTAAAGATCAGGGCGTCCCGCAGAGGGATCCGCTTACGGGATGGAGCGCTCGGTCGGCGGTGGTGGCCGAGCGCACGTCCTGCACGTGGCCGCCGCCTGCTGGGCAGCGGTGAGCGTGCTGGTCGGCGTGGAGTGCCCGCTGACCGGGTGGGAGGACGAGCTTGGCCGGCGCGGCGGGGGACAGGGCCTGCCCAACGGCTTCATCGACACCTACCTCACCGGTGTCGTCTATCCCGACGAGCACCTGCGGGTCGTACAGCTGCTCCTGGCGGTCTTGGTGGTGTTGTCCTGGCTGGGGTTCGCGCTCCGCTGCAGGCACGTCCGTTCCGCCGGCCGGCCAGGAACCGGTTGGGCGGACACGTGATCGTCCTATATGGACTGGATGGCGGCCATGATGACTGCGAGGATCTGTCAACGGCGTGCACTTCAGGCGACACAGACAGCGCTCCGGTCATGTTGAGCAGTGTGAACGGCTCAGCGGGTAGCAAGCTGCGCCTGTGCAAGGCGGGGTTAGAGGATCAAATCCCTCGTCTCTTCCCCCGTGACTTGCATTTTCGCCTCGAACACCAGTGACGAATCCGATCAATGTCATTGACGGGCATGTCATCAGGGCGCTTCGGGCGGTCCGAGCATGAGGCCAACAAGTTCTCGCCTGCTCCGCACGCCGGTCTTGTCGAAGATCGCCTTGAGGTGGTCCTGCACGGTGTGTGCGGAGATATGCAGCGTGTCGGAGATGACATGGGTCGACTCCCCGCGGAGCACGAGCCTGGCCACGTCGGCCTCGCGCGGGGTGAGCCCGTGCGCGGACAGCAGCAACGGTGTCGTTGCGCGTGGTTGGGCCGGTTCCAGTACGACGGCGATGCGGTCCTCGCCGGGCGGGCCCTGCAGCCGCGAGGCGTGCACGTTCAGCCAGCGTCCGGTCTTGGTCCGGATCCGGGTGCTGGGCAGTACCGCCGGCGGCACCGTTCCGTGCTCTACCGCGCCTAGCGCCGCCGCGACGGAGTAGACGGCGACGGGCAGTGGTAGCGCGGTGGGGCCCTCGTCGATCAGAGACAGGAGGTGCTCCGCGTCCGGCGTGCTCGCGACCAGGCTCAGGTCGCCGGCGAGCAGCACTACACCGGGCCGCGGGGCCTGGCCGGGTGTCCGGGTGGGGTGCAGCAGGATCGCCTGGCGAAGTGCGTGCGCGATGTGTGGGCCGAGACGCGTGATCAGCGCCGCCTCTGCGTGGGTGAATCCGAGCGGGTCGTCCGCCCGGTGGAGGCAGAGGTAGCCCCAACACTCCGACCGTGCGACGAGAGCGGCTCGCAGCTCGTCGCCGAGACCCATCGGTCTCATGATCTCGCTGTAGCGGCTGCTGGTCTGTCGATCGCGCCGCGTGGCGCTGTCGAGGGAGGCCACATGCGTCCTTGAGGTCGCAAGCGTCGCGAAGGTGTTCACGTCGTTGCCGCCGAACTCGTTGTTGAGGAAACGCGCTGTCGAGGCTGCGAGTGGCTCCTCGGCGTACGCGCCGGTGAACAGCAGCGTCTCGGGGTCGGCGGTGGCGAAGAACGCCGCATCGACCGGCATCAGTCGCCGCAGCGACCGCAGCACCTGTTGTCGCAACCCGACCACGTCTAGCCCGCTGTGGCAGTGGCGCACCACGTCGCGTTCGGCCTGCGCCGCGCTCGTTCTGCTCGCCATGTCCACAGTCTCGGGGTGCTGATGCGGCCGCGGAAACCCCAATGTCTTGGGATGGTCGGGTGTCGGCATGGGTTGGACGATCTCGTCATGACCACTGACCAGACCGCCCGCAACAAGCAGCTTGTCGAGGTCTTCATCCAGGAGCTGTTTAGCAAGGGCGATCTCGACGCCGTCGACCGCTTCCTCGACCCAGGGTTCGTCAACCACGACCCGCCGTTCCCCGGCGCACCCGCCGGGCGCGAGGGGATGCGCCAAGCAGCGGACATGTTCCGGCAGGGGCTACCGGACTGGCACAGCGGCCTGGACCAGCTCGTCGCCGAGGACGACATCGTCGTCGAACGATTCACTGCCACCGGCACCCACAGCGGGGTACTGATGGGTGTGCAGCCGACGGGCAGGACGATCGTGCTCGCCGGCATCAACGTGTTCCGGATCGCCGGCGACAGGATTGTCGAGCGTTGGGGCCGCCTCGACGAGCTCGGCCTGCTGCGCCAGTTAGGATTGATCCCCAGCTGATTTACAGCGTCGGGCGACTGCAAACCCCGCCACCTGTACACCACATGTGGCACGAAATTGCCACCCGTGCCGCGAACAGCCGATCTAGCTTGATCAGCATGACCGGCCCGGACCGTGATGACCTGCTGATCACCAGCGGGGAGGTTGCGCGCCGGCTCGAGTTGTCGACGTCCACGGTCAGCGCGTGGGTGCGGCAAGGGCTGATCGCGCCGGCTGTGCGCACCGCCGGGGGCCGGCTGCGGTTCCCACTGGGGAATGACGTCCGCGGCGTAGATACGCACGTCAACAATGTGTGACCCTGTCGGGTCGCCGCGCGAGATCAACCTCGCACGGGACCCCGAACCCCCACCCCCCGGGCGGTTCGGGGTCCCGTCACCCGCAGGATGCGGACGACTCGGGTGGATCAGTCAGACGCGGTGGCCGCTCCCCGGCGGTAGTCCACCGTCAGGGCGGCCCGGCGCACGACACGACAATGAACAGCCCGGATGAAGCGACCTCCTTGACCACCTTGCCATCCAATGTGATCCGGCACCGGATCTCGCCGCACGATTTGTGGGCGATGGCGCGCGGTGAAGAATGCCTGGGCCTGAAGTTGCGTCGCCGCCGAGCGGCCTCCGAGGAGGAACGTCGTCGGGTACCACCGCCACCACCGGCTACCTTCGGCTGGTTGGCGGCCAGCCGTCACCCCGGCCCGGTGCTCCATAGCTTGCACATCGGCTCTTCGACGTGCCCAACCCGCCCGGCGGGTCCGAAGCCCTGTTGGGTTGAGTGGCCGGAATCGATCATGCGCGTGGAACACTCGTGGTCGGCGGTCAGGTTGCCCGGTATGTCGGCGACGAGTTCGGATGATGCGAGCTCAGGCCTTGGTCAGGTGCGTGATCACCGCGTTGAACTCGGCTGTGGGTGAGAAGTCGACGTAGGCGCAGTCGGTCAGTGCGAACGGGGCGTGTCCGGGCGCCCAGTAGAACGCCTCCCCGGCCTCGTAGGTGCGGTCGCCGCCGGGTACGCGCATGAGCAGGCGACCCTCCAGCATGTAGCCCCAGTGCGGGCAGGGACAGGAGTCGCCCTCGAGGCCGACGAGGGCGGGCCCGAGGTCGGTGCCCTCGGCGAGGCGGATGAACGAGACGGTCATCTCCCCGACCTCGGCGAGGCGGACCTCGACATTGTCGTCCTTGATGACGACGGGGACAGTGTCGGGAGTGAGGGTCTGCACGGCTGCTCCTTCAGGTTGCACGGAAAGTGGTACGCACCGGAGGTTGTCAGTCCAGCATTCCTGGAACGTTCCTGATCAAGGATGCAATCTGTCGGCGAGGGTGAGGCAGCGCTCCTCGTCGAGTGGCTGGCCCGCATTGCGGAACCCCGTGGCCGCCGCAGCGAAGTGCGATGCCGCCGGTTCGCCGGCCGCCTGCGCCCGGTGGCCCCGGACCTCCCGCAGCGCTGCGTCCCAGGCCGGTAGCCGCATCACCACATCGGCCAGCCATTCCGCGGTCGTCTCGTAGTCGGCCGCCCGATCGAGGTCCCCGGCGCGGGCCGCAGCGATGGCACCAGGGACGACGAGGGTGATCCGGCAGCCGGGGCAGGTCTCCAGCGGGCCGCGCACGGAGTTCTCGGCGTCGTCGAGGGCGGCCAGCGCGGCGTCCGGGTCCGCGGCGGCGCCGATGCGGGTGCCGTAGATGCGGTCGAGCAGATGGAAGCCGACGTCGGACTCGCGGGCGACGGCCAGCGCCTCGTCGAGCAGCGCGTCGGCCGTCCGGGGGTCGCCGCGGTACAGCGCGGCCTCGGCCAGCCGCTGCAGCGCCAGGGACTCTCCGACGGCGCCACCGCTCGCCCGACTCAGCCGGATGGCCTCGCCCAGGTCCGCCTCGGCCTCGGCCAACCGGCCCGAGAGCAGGAGCGCCTCGCCGCGCAGCGTCACCGCGTACGCGCGTCCGCGGGCCGCCCCGAGCCGCTCGGCCTCTGCGGCGAAGGCGTCGGCGAACGCGATGACGTCGGCGTAGGGGCGCGCGCCGTAGAGCAGACGCTGGTTGATGCACAGGTGTCCGTCGAAGACGCTGGTGGCGAGCTCGGGCAGGGCCGCGGTCTCGAGCAGGTCGGCGAGGACGCTCGCGCGCAGGTCGCCCCGGGCGTGCGCGGCCGCGGCCTGGGCCCACGAGGCGATGACCAGCGAGGGTGCGTCGCCGGACTCCAGCGCCAGCCGACGGCACTCGGCGGCCTTGGCGGTGCCCGTCTCGGGATCGGCGAACCCCAGCACCGCAGCGCCGGCCCAGGCGAGTGCGTGTGCGAGCCGTCCCTCGATGGTCACGGGCGCCAGGCCCTGCAACGTGCGCAGCCCGCCGGGCGGGTCGCCCCGTTTGATCTGGGCGAGGGCTTGCTTGGACCGGATCTCCTGGGCGGCCGGCTCCCCGGCGACCTCGGCCGCCAGGCCGTACGCCATGGGAGCGCGCATGTCGCCGAGCGCGTCGAGGGCCTCGGCGCGCAGGCACAACACATCCGCGTTGTGGGGCTCGTGCTTTAGCAACGTGTCGAGGTGGCGCAGGGCGTCAGCGAAGGCGCCAAGCCGGGCGGCGCGGCGGGCGGCGTCGAGCAGCCAGCCGGCCGCCTCGTCGGGCCGATCACCGTCCAGCCAGTGCCGGGCGATCAACGCCGGTTCGGCGTCGGCGCTCGCCAGCCGGCGTGCCGTGTCACGGTGCATTGCGACACGGTGGTGCGGGGGCACCTGCTCGGCCAGTGCCCGGCGCACCAGATCATGCCGGAAGCGGTAGCGGCCCTCGGCGACGACGAGCGCGCCGGCCTCCAGGCCGGCGTCGAGCAGCGCGAACGCGTCGCGCTCGGCCAGGCCGGTCAGGGCCAGCACGCCGCCGGCGTCGAGGTCGCCACCGGCCACGGCGAGACGGCGCAGCATGGCGGCGGTGGCGTCGTCGAGGTCGAGGAACCGCGCCGTCACCGTCTCCCACACCGACCGCGGCACGGCCAGCGAGTCGCCGGTACCGGCGGCGCGGGCCAGCTCCAGTGCGAAGAACGGGTTGCCCTGCGCGGTCTCAACGATCCGGGCCATGGCCTGGTCGGTGGGGCCCTGCGGCGCACCGGCCGTCACCAGTGCCTCGACGTCCTCGGGCGCCATCGGGCCGAGATCGATGGCGACGCTCCGGGCGGCCCGCTCGAGGCCCGCGACGCCGTGGACCAGCGCGGCGCGGGCCGACTCCGACCGGTAGGCCAGCGCGACCAACAGCGGTCGAGGCCCGCGGGTGCGGGCGAGCTGGGCGCACGTCTCGGTCGTGGCGTCGTCGGCGAGGTGGGCGTCGTCGACGACGAGCAGGGCCCCCGCGGGGGGTGCGGCGGCCATGAGCATCCGGTGCACGGCGCCGATCACCATGTGCCGGTTCAGGCCCTGCTCGGGCGGCCGCGAAGGGCGGGCCAGGGGGGTCAGTCCGGCGAGCACGGAGCGGGTGGCGCCGGGAACGGCGTCAAGGAGACTCCGGTTCCGGCGGATCAGGTCCTCCACGGCGGCGGCAAGTGGGGCGTACGGGCGGTCTCCGGACGCCGCGGTAACGCTCACCACGAGCCGCCCCGACTCGACGGCCAGCGCGGCGAGTTGGCCGCACAGCGTGGACTTGCCGATGCCGGCCGGTCCACGGACGACGAGCGCCCCCGGCTCCGACCCGCGCAGCGCGAGGGCGACACGGGCCAGCTCGACCTGACGTCCCACGAACGCCGTGGCGGCCGGGCCCAGCCCCGCGACGCACTCCTCGTACAGCGCGCGGCTGCGGCGGCCGGGCGCGAGGCCGAGCTCGCGTTCCAGGCTCGTCCGCAGCCGCCCATACCACCGGATGGCGGCGTGGCGATTGCCCTCGCGCAACGCGGCGCGCATCAGCTCCTGGTGCGCTTGCTCGTCGGCGGGCTCGACCTCCACGAGCCGCCGCCAACGCCCGGCCAGCCGCAGCACCTCCACGTGCAGCGCTCGCACCCGCTCACGGTCGGTCTGCGCCCACTCCTCGTACCGAGCGTCCGGCAGCAGCACCCCGGTGCACGCCTCCGCGGCCTCCTCGGCCGCGGCGGGGTCCCGCGTCCTCAGCGCCGCCTCCGCGAGCCGGCAGAACCGCTCGACGTCGACCTCCGCGGAGGGGAGCAGGACGACCCGGCCGCCTCCGAGGACGACGGCGTCCTCCCGGCCGAGGGCGTGGCGCGCCTGATGCGCCGCCTTACGCAGGTTCGCCGCCCCGGCCTGCGGGGTGAGGTGCGGCCAGAGCGCCTCGATCACCTGATCGCGCTGCAGGCGCCGGTTCACGGCGAGCGCGAGCAGCTGCACGAGCTCGACCGCGCGGCGCCCCGGCCAGGCGTCCCCGCGCACCTCGCAGTTGCCGACAACCACGCGGAAGCCGCCGAGCAGCTCGATGCGGACACTTTCGTCCGGGTCCGCGGTGGGGGCCACGTCGCTCATGATGCCGAGAGTCGTCGCCGCGCGACAGCCGACAAGCCCCGGGCTACGTAGCGACCGGCTCTGTCCACCGCGTTCAGGCACTGCTTCATCGAGCAAGGGGCCGGATCGGCACCTCCAGCTGTTATGTGAGGGACCGGCCGGTGTGCGGCGACTGTCGGTGACGAGACCTGCGCATCAAAGAAGGCGTGGGTCGTGCGTCGACACCGCCGAGACCGTCGATCATCAGCCGACCCTCCGCCAGCCGTCGTTGATCTCCGCGTGGCCTCCTTCGTGGCCTCCAATGGAGTCCTTCGGATGCGGCCGTTGTGCACGGTGTTCATAGCGACGTGCTCCGATGGACTCCGTGAGCACAATGATCGCGACGAGTTCGGCACTCGTAATGCGGAGGTCTGCCGTTCGGCATCCAAGGCGGATGGGGTCGGGCGGGCGGTCAAGCAGGGGCGGGAACGACGTTCTGGTTGAGCCGGAACAGATTGTCGGGGTCGTACCTGCGCTTCACCTCGGCGAGTCGCTCGTAGTTGGCCCCGTACGCGGCCTGCACCCGAGCTTGGCCTTCCTCGCCCAGGTTGTTGACGTACACCGCGTCGGCCAGGTGCGGCTCCATCGCCGCGAACGTCTCCCGGGTCCAGGTGATGTTCCGCTCCGGCTCGGCGGGATCGGCCCATTGCAACAGGATCAGCATGTCGTCCTGCTCGGCGCGGTGGGCGAACGCGGTGGCAGCCGGTGGGATCCTGGCGGCGGCACCGCCCATGTGCTGCAGCCCGATCCCGCTGAACGAGGACGGCATCGTCTGCAGACGGTTCAGGAGCGTCGTGATCGCGGCGTCGGTGGGGCCGCGCAGCCAGCCGGCCTTCCAGTGTGCAGCCGGCAGTGTGGGAAGCCGGAGTCGGGGCCGCGCTGCCAGTCGGCGTATGGCACGGGTCCGACCTGGCTGAAGATCGGTCGGTCGTATGACCTCAGTGCTCCTAGGATCCGCTCCCCGTGGTCGTGCGGCCCGCACCAGCACATCGCGACGGTGACCACCGGCTCGCCCATCGGGTCGAGGGCGAGCGAGACGGCGGTGGAGAGTTCGTCGGGAGCCGAGGCGATCAATTCGTCGTGGAGCGTAAGGAATTCGGGCGCTGTCTTCAGTGGGTGGCTCACCGCTCCGGCCAGCACCGGACCGACCGGGTGCAGCCGGTACTCGAACTCGGTGACCACCCCGAAGTTGCCCCCGCCGCCGCGTAGCGCCCAGAACAGGAGGTCGTCGTGGCATCAAACGTGGTGCGAAATGACGGCTTCCGTGGGCGACCGGTGGTGCGAATGAGGCCGGGATCGCAACCAGGGTTGCAGGTAGAGGCCACGGTGTACGCAGATCAACCGCCTTGTAAGCGGTAGGTCGTCGGTTCGATCCCGACCTCCGGCTCGGGATTGACCAGCATCTCCTGCAGGTCATGAGCTCAGTTCCGACGATGCGCCGGGGTTCTGACACGCGGCGGCCGTGTCTCCCCGGCTGGCCGAGTCTCCTGGCTCCGTGCCTGTTCGCAGGGCATCCTTGCCGTGTGGTCTATCGCATCCTCGGGGACGCGGTAATGCTGATCCACTTCGGCTTCCTCGTGTTCCTTGCCGTCGGTGGGTTCCTGGCCTGCCGGTTCCCTTGGGTGATCGTCCTGCACGTGGCCGCCGCCTGCTGGGCAGCGGTGAGCGTGCTGGTCGGCGTGGAGTGCCCGCTGACCGCGTGGGAGGACGAGCTTGGCCGTCGCGGCGGCGGACAGGGCCTGCCCAACGGATTCATCGACACCTACCTCACCGGTGTCGTCTATCCCGACGAGCACCTGCGGGCCGTGCAGTTGCTCCTGGCGATCTTGGTGGTGTTGTCCTGGCTGGGGTTCGCGCTGCGCTGCAGGCACGTCCGTTCCGCCGGCCCGCCAGGAACCCGTTGGCGGACACGTGATCGTCCTATATAGACTGGATGCGGGCCGTGATGACCGGCGGGCCTGATGGTGATTTCGAGACCGCCTTGCGAACCGCACGCCTACATGACCGACGGATTGCTGACCGACGCGGAAACTGCGGCTCAGGCCTCGGTGATGCCCTCGCGGATCTGGGCGACAAGGTCTGCCGGAATCTCCGTCATGCCGTGCGCCTCCTCGGCATGAACGGCGGCGGCGGAAAGTACCTCGTCGTCGGATTCGCCGGTCACGACGCCGTCGCATCCCGGTACTACGGTGCCGCATGCGAATTGCTTCATGGCGCCTCCCCGCGTGGGTTGGCCGACGCTCGCGACGTCGGAGGTGAGGAGACGGTAGCGCCGGACAGCCGACGGCGGATTGCTCCTTACCGGCTACTCGGCGACACCGAGGAAGCAGTACCGGTTAACGCTGAACAGGTAGTCGTCCTCTGCCCCGCGCTCCCGGAGGTCGGCCATCCAGGCGTCGACGTCCGCCGCTGTCAAACCCAGCCGACCGGATACGAATCGCGCGATGGTTTCCATGGTCAGCGCGCTGTAGGTGTTCTGCTCGTAGGTCGGATTGAACAACGGGATCAGGTGCCGGCCGGTCACCCGGAACCCGGCGCGGCGAAGCTGCCCGGGCAGCGTGCAGGGCAGATGGGAGTGGACGAGGTGCTCCTCCCACGCGGCCATGACGCGGCGATGCCGCTCCCGATCGGCGACGTGCCACACCACGGAGTCCCAGTCGGTGTCGAGGATCAGGGCACGGCCGCCGTCGCGCAACACGCGGCGCAGCTCGGTCAAGGCTTTCGGGATATCCGCCACGTACTCGTAGACCTGGGTCGACACGGCGGCGTCGAAAGCGGCATCGGGGTACGGCAGGGCCAGGGCGTCGCCCTCGCCGATGTCGACCCACGGCCGATCACCGATCACGTCACGGGCCACGGTGTTCATCGATGCGCTCGGGTCGAGCCCGTGCACCGCACCGCTGGGCCCGACGGCGTCGGCCAACGACGCCACGAGGAAGCCCGGTCCGGAACCGACGTCGAGCACACGTTCCCCCGGCTGCGCGGCGAGGAGCGCGAGGACCTCTGCGCGCTGCTGCACGACGTCCGGAGTCGAGTAAACGCGCTGGATGTGCCGAGCGGCGTGCTCGTCGAACTGGAGCATCGACATACCGACCTCCTTCAGAAACCGTTCTGCAGCCTGGCACGCGGGCGACCGCGACGGCGAGCGCCGTGCCTGCCCGTGGCATCAAACGGGGGGTGACGGCCTGCCGGCGGCTATCGGAACGACGCCGGCCCGTCAGGACGCCGCCGTTACCCGCTCTCCCTGATCAGTCGGAGATGATCCAGATCGCCCCATACCTCGACGATCCGGTCGCCGTCCACCCGATACATCGCGAACTCCCGGGTGCTGACGTGTCGGCCGGAAGGCGCCGTGCCCGTGTCGTGCAGGCGCGCGCTCAACCAGCATCCGTCGACCAGCAGTTGCCGAAGGTCCCAGTGGAAGTCCGGGAGCGCCTCGACGACCGCGCGCAACCCCTCGGCGTATCCCCGCAGGCCCCGACCCGCGCCGTTCACCTCGACGTTCTCGTCGACGAACTCGCCGAGCATGTCGAACCGGTACGTGTTGCAGCGCTGCAGGTAGCGCCGGTAGAAGGCCTCCAGTTCCGCCCGTTCACGCTCCACCTGCGGCATCCTGCCAGCAGGTGTGTGGCCGCCAGCCCTGCCCGATGCTCCCGCCGACTCCGCCGTCGTCGGGCCGCAGCGGGCGATCATGGCACGGGCCCACCTCCTTCCCCGAGCTTCAGGCTTGCTCCCGGAACGTCGAATGCGTGATTTGACCGGTCCGCCGACCGCTGCAACCCTCGATCGGTGAGCTGGTCACCGAACCACGACGCGTTGCGCGGCCGGGTCGCGGTCGTCGCCGGCGCCACCCGCGGCGCGGGCCGGGGCATCGCGGCCGCCCTCGGGGAGGCCGGAGCAACGGTCGTCTGCACCGGCCGGAGCAGCCGACACGGCGGCGGGAAATCGGACTACGACCGCCCCGAGACGATCGAGGAGACCGCCGAGCTGGTCACCCGGCTCGGCGGCACCGGCGTCGCCGTCCAGGTCGATCACCTCGATCCCCCGCAGGTCAGGGGGCTGGCCGACCGCCTCCGGGCGGAGTACGGCGGCGCGATAGACGTCCTGGTCAACGACATCTGGGGTGCGGAGCGGCTCAAGGGCGGTCCCGCGGACTGGAACACCCCGGTCTGGGAGCACGACCTCGACGTCGGCCTGCGGATCCTCCGGCTCGGCATCGACACCCACGTGATCACCTCGCACTTCCTGCTACCGCTGCTGATCGAGAAGCCGGGCGGACTGCTGATCGAGGTGACCGACGGGACAACGGCGTACAACGCGTCGACCTACCGGATCTCGGTGTTCTACGACCTGGTCAAGGTCGCGGTGAACCGGCTCGGGTTCTCCGCGGGCCACGAGCTGGCCCAGCACCGGGCGACGGCGGTCGCCATCACGCCCGGATGGCTGCGCTCGGAGATGATGTTCGACAACTTCGGCGTCACCGAGGAGAGCTGGCGCGACGCGCTGCAGCCCGACCGTGGCGCCGATCTGCCGACCGCGCCCCCGGGTTTCGCGTCGTCGGAGTCGCCGCGCTACGTCGGCCGGGCGGTCGCCGCGCTGGCCGCGGACCCGCAGCGCGCTCGCTGGAACCAGCAGTCGGTGACCTCCGCCGAGATGGCCACGGAGTACGGCTTCACCGACATCGACGGCCGCCGACCCGACAGCTGGAACGCGTGAACGCAGACGCGACGGGCCGGGCCGATCGGCGCTCGGCCCGGCTGCTGATGGTCGGCGGCGGGGTGCTCGCCCTGCTGGGCGTCGCGTTGTTCGGCGGGGCACTGATCGTCCTCGGTCCGCTGCCGGACACGTTCATCGAGTTCGCCCAGCGCTGGGGCGTGCGCGGGCTCGCCGCGCTCATGGTGTCGGGCGGGCTGTGGTGCGTCTGGACCGGGTGGAAACGCCTGGGGCACAACCGATCTAGCTGATCGGGTCGGGTTCGATCTCGGCGTTGATCTCGACGACGGCCTTGCCCGCGACCCGGCGCCCGCGCAGCGCGTCGGCGGCCTCGGCCGCTCGATCCCACGGCCCGCGCCAGCCGATCTGCGGGTCGAGCCGGCCCGCGGCGACGAGCGCCAGCAGCTCCTCGATGTGCGCGCCGAAGCCGGTGTATCCGGTGCCGACGGTGAACACCTCCACCGACCGGTGCCCGCCGCGGTGCCGCTCGGCCTCGAAGTCGATCGTCGTCGGCTGCCCGGACGCCTGCCCGATCGACAGCGCGACGCCGTCCTCAGCGAGCAGCGCGACGGTGGCCGCCAGCAGCGGCCCGCCGACGTTCTCGAGCACGCCGTGCACGGGTGCCACGGCGGCCAGGTCGGTGATCACCTCGGCGGCGCCCAGCTCGCGGAGGCCGGCGCCGCGCTCGATCGATCCGACGTGCGCCACCACCTGCGCACCGGCCAGCGCGGCCAGCTGGACGGCGAACCGCCCGACCCCGCCGCCGGCCCCGGTCACCAGCACCCGCTTGCCCAGCAGCGATCCGAGCCGCCGCACCGCCTGCAAGGCGGTCACCCCGGCGGCGGGCAGCGCCGCCGCCTCCGCGAAGCCGACGCCATCGGGCAGCACCCCGATATCCGGCGTCGCGACGGCGCGCAGGGTGGCCAGTGCCCCGCCCATCGCGAAGGAGCTGACCCGGGTGCCCGCGGGTGGGCCGGAGCCGTCGGCCGCGGCCGTCACCACGACGCCGACCGCGTCGACGCCGGGAACGGCGCCCGCCCCGTGCGCGGTGTCGGCGTAGGTCACGTCGAGGAAGTTGAACGAGGCCGCGGCCACCGCGATCAACGCCTCGCCGGGTGCGGGTTGCGGGTCGGGCAGCTCGGTGCGGCGCAGGGCCGACGGCGCGGTCGGGTCGTGGATCAGTGCTTGCATGAACGCAACTGTCCGCCGCATTCGACGGGCAGTCCAAGACCCGCTCACATAGCCTGGCGGAATGCCGGATCCGGGCGACGCCCACGTTCGCGATCTGCGCTATTTCCTCGCGGTGGCCGACGAACTGAGTTTCACCAGGGCGGCCGAGGGACTTTATGTCGCCCAACCCGCGCTGTCCAAGCAGGTGCGAGCGCTGGAGACGCGGCTGCGCACGGAGCTGTTCATCCGCGGCCACCGCAGCATCGAGCTGACCGAGGCCGGGGCGACCCTGGTGCCCCGCGCGCGGCGGATCATCGCGGAGTGGGAGAGCGCCGTCGCCGACGTGCGTGCGGTCACCGACACCGCCCGGCAGACGATCACGGTCGGTTTCCACACCCGGATCGGGCGCGGCCTGGTGCCCGCCATCTCCACGGCGCTGCAGGAGCACCTTCCGGGCTGGCGACTGCGGTTCCGGCAGATCCCGTGGGGCGACCCGACGGTCGGGCTGCTCGACGAGACGGTCGATGTGGCGGTGGCCTGGCTGCCGGTCCTCGGCCCGGGAATCGCGTATCGGGTCGCCGCCACCGAGCAGCGGTGGGTGGCGCTGCCGGCCGGTCACGGGCTGGGCGCGCAGCGGGCCGTCCCGTTCGCGGCGCTGGCCGGCGAGCCGTTCGTGGCGCTGCCCGCCTCAGCCGGTCCGATGCGCGAGTTCTGGTTGGCCACCGAGCAGCGGGCGACCCCGGCCCGGATCGGGGCCGAAGCCGCCACGGCCGACGAGGCGTTCGAGGCGGTGGCGTCCCGGCTGGGCGTGGTGCTGCTCGCGGTCGGCAACGCCACCATCTATCGCCGCGACGACGTGATCTGCCGGCCGGTGCCCGATCTCCCGCCCTGCGAGCTGGCGGTGATGTGGCGCAGCGACGATCGGCGGACGGCGGTGCGTGCCGTCACCGACTCCTGCTGCCGGTGCGTGGCCGCCGACTTCGGTGCTGCCGACCTACCCTCCCCCTAGGTACGAGCAGTGCGGCGACCACGCGCGCTGAGGAACCGGATCGGCGGGATCAGCAGCCGGTAGATCGGCCGTACCGACCGGCCGGAGAAACGGCCGTGACGCTCCTCTGCCCAGACCCGCGAGCGCGGGTGTTCCTCGAGCAGCCGGTCCGCCAGGGACCTGTGAGCGTCCGCGAACCCGGATGTGCGGACCTCGATCCGGCTCAGGTGCTTGGTGCTGATGTAGCCGTACTGGCTCGGGCTGACGAGCCGGGCCGGCGCGCCATGGTCACCGTCGAGCGGCCGGCCGTCGAGGTTCTCGGCGATCAACACGTCGTCGTTGCACGCGTCCTCGATCGTCGCGATCGACCGGTGGCCGTCGAGCCCTTCGAAGACGACGTGCGTGACCGGGGAGGCTCGGTCGAGGGCGGGCTCGATGATCGCGCCGTAGAAGGTCTCGAAGGCGACGCCCTCCCACCGAAGATTGATGGCCGACCAGCCGGCCACGCAGTGGAAATCGGCGGTGAGCTCACGGCGCGGGAGCCGCGCGAGCTCGGCCAGTGGCAGCGCGAAGGGTTCGGCCACGGCCCCGCTGATCTCGATCAGGTGGTCGTCGGGGATCGGTGGCGGAGGATGGTGGAGATGGGTGCCGAAGCGCGGGAACCCTGCGACCGGGCGCTGGCCCGGTGGCAACCGCAAGCCGTGGCGGCTCTCCGCGCGGCCGGGTCGATCCTGGTCCACCATTCCTGCCGAGCAGCTGACCCGAAGGGCGTCATGCGTCGTGCTCATGTATCCATCCCGTCTATACGGCATCGTATAGTTCGGCCACGGTACCGCATGTGTACGGTGTCGTATAGATTTCGACCAAGGGAAAGGCCGGCCATGGCGGTGGCTCGCACGCCTCGCCACAGGTGGATCGACGAGGGTTTGCGGGCGCTGGCCGCGGGCGGGCCGGACTCGGTCCAGATCGAGTCGCTGGCGCGGACGCTCGGGGTCAGCAAGGGCGGCTTCTACGGGTACTTCAGCGACCGGCGCGCCCTCCTGGAGGAGGTCCTCGAAGCCTGGGAGTCCAGGAGCACCGAGCAGGTCATCGAGCGCGTCGAGCAGGAGGATGGCGACGCCATGGCCAGGGCGCGGCGGGCCGCCGAGCTCACGTTCAGCGCGGAGATGCTGCCGATCGACCTCGCGGTCCGGGACTGGGCCCGGCGCGACGAGGCGGTCGCGCAGCGCCTACGACGCGTCGACAACTTCCGGATCGCCTACCTGCGCACGTTGCTGGGCACCGTCTGCGCCGACGAGGAGGATCTCGAGGCCCGCTGCCTGATCGCCTTCTCGGTGGCGATCGCCGACCACTTCATCGCCGCCGACCACGGCACCCGCAGCCGCGCCGACGTGCGCGAGGCGATCAGGAGACGGCTCTTCGCGAAGTGGTGAGTCGCCCGGTTCGTGGACAGTCCGCACCGGATCCGGCATCACGGCAGCGTGGCGGGCAGCCCGAGCAGCGCGAAGTGTTCGCCACCGATGAACGAGGTGACGCCGGCGATCCGGTCGCCGCGCAGCGTCAGCACGTCGATCGACCAGCCGACGTGCGCGTCGGCGGCGTCATCCCAGAGGTAACTGCCCACCGCCGGCTGACCGTTCGCGCTGGTCGGAACGTGCTGCCAGGAGCCGCATCCGGTCAGCGGCACGGTGACCGCGAACTCGGTGACGGCGTCCAGGCCGCGGTACCAGTGCGGCCGCGGCGGCATCGACCAGGTGACGTCCTCGGTGAGCAGCGCGACCAGCGCGTTCGCGTCGCCGCGCTCCAGGGCGCCGGAGAACCCGGTGACGATCTCCCGCAGCCGCGCGTCGTCGATCGCCCGCAGCGCCTGCTGCTGGCTGCGCGGCGGCACCTTCTCGGCCACGATCGCGCGGGCCCGTTGCAGCGCGCTGTTCACCGAGGCGGTCGAGGTGTCCATCGCGGTGGCGATCTCGGCGGCGGAGAAGCCGAGCACCTCGAACAGCAGCAGCGCCGCCCGCTGGTTGCCCGGCAGGTGCTGCAGCGCGGCGACGAAGGCGAGCTCGACGGCCTCCCGCTGTTCGTAGCGGACCTCCGGCCCGGCGGGACCGTCGCCGAGCCCGACGTCGGGGTAGGGGCCCAGCCAGGCGATGTCGGTCAGCGGGGCGTCACCGACGACCGCGTGCGCGCTGGAGGGACCCAGATCCATCGGCAGCGCCCGCCTGCCCCGGTGTTCGGCGGTGTCCAGGCAGGTGCGGGTGGCGACGGTGTAGAGCCAGGAGCGCAGCGTGCCGCGGCCCTCGAAGCGGGCGAGCTTTCGCCAGGCCCGCAGCAGCGCGTCCTGCAGGGCGTCGTCGGCGTCGTGGGCCGAGCCGAGCATGCGGTAGCAGTGCGCGTGCAGCTCCCGGCGCAACGGCGCCACCAGCCGGTTGAACGCGGCGTCGTCGCCGGCGCGGGCCAGGGCCAGGTCCGGATCGTCGGTGCCGGCCGCGGTCTGCACGGATATCTCGCTCACGACCGATGATTCTGCCGCACGGCGGGGGGTCCCACTGTATTGAACGGATCTACATGGGAACGACCCATCACCACCGCGCCAGGAGGACCCCGATGAGCATTGCCCCGACCGTCACCGCCGCGACCCTGCAGGTACCGGACGCGCGACTGCACTACGAGCTGCGCGGCGCCGGCCCGCTCGTGGTGCTCGTCGGCGCCCCGATGGACGCCACCGCCTTCACCCCGCTGGCCGAGCTGCTCGCCGCCGACCACACCGTGCTCACCACCGATCCGCGGGCGATCAACCGCAGCTCCGTCGACGACCGCGACCGGGACTCGACCCCGCAACTGCGGGCCGACGATCTCGCCCGGCTGTTGCATCACGTCGACGCCGGCCCGGCCGCGGTGTTCGGATCCAGCGGCGGTGCGGTGAGCGCGCTGGCCCTCGTGCAGGCCCATCCCGAGCAGGTGCACACCGTCATCTCCCACGAGCCGCCGCTGACCGAGTTGCTCGCCGATCGTGACGTGCTCCGCTCGCAGACCGAGCAGCTGATCGCCACCTACCTGCGGGTGACCGGGTGGCGGCGTGGCGGCAGTTCCTGGCGCAGGCCGGCATCGCCATGCCGGAGCCGATCTTCCAGGCCGTGTTCGGCGGCGAGCGCGAACCGCAGGCGGCCGCGGACGAGCGCTTCTGGTTCGAGCACGAGATGCTCCCGACCGTGCGCTGGCAGCCCGACATCGCCGCCCTCCGCGCCGCCCCGACCCGCATCGTGATCGGCGTCGGCGAGGAGTCCGGCGGCCAGATCTGTGACCGCACCTCGACCGCGCTCGGCGCCGAGCTGGGCATCGAACCCACCACGTTCCCGGGCGGCCACATCGGTTTCGTCGACGACCCGGCCCGGTTCGTCGAGCGGCTGCGGATCGTCCTGAACGGGTAGCCGGGCCGTTTCGAGGTTCGAAGGAGGGCTTCAGCGGGCAGCCTCGACTCGTGACCGCACCGGTGGGACGCCTGCTGAGCGTCGTCTTCGAATGTGCCGATCCCAACGAGGAAGGACGGTTCTGGCAGGCCGTGCTCGGATACACCCGCCATCACGGCGATCCGGACTGGGTGACCGTGGCCGACGACACCGACCGCACGCGGCGGCTGTCGTTCCAGCGCGTCGACGATCATGTCGAGCCGACCTGGCCAGGGCGGGACCGCCCGCAGCAGGCGCACCTCGACCTGCTGGTCGACGACCTGGACAGCGCCGACGAGCGGGTGGTCGAACTCGGGGCGCGGCGGCTGACCGAGGACGCCGTCGTGCACGCCGACGAGTCGTTCCGGGTCTACGCCGACCCCGCAGGCCACCCCTTCTGCCTCATCGTCCAGGTCACACCGGACCTCTGACGACCGCAGCGACGGTCACAGAACGGAAACACCCCGGCCACAGGCGGTTCCTACAGTCGGCAGTCGGCTCCGCGGAGCACCGCGAGCGCCATGCCTGGCTGAAGGGTGACTGGGATGAGTGGGAATGCCGCCCGCTTGCAGGCGATCAAGGACGTCGAGGCGTACGTTCCGCCGGCCGTCAGCTTCACCGACTCCGAATCGCCAGGGGAGGTGTTCGGCGAGAACGTCTTCAGCAAGGCCGTGATGCAGAAGCGGCTGCCGAAATCGGTGTACAAGTCGGTCATCGCGACCATCGAGAACGGCGCTCCGCTCAACCCGGTGGTCGCCGACGCGGTGGCCTCGGCCATGAAGGACTGGGCGCTGGAGAAGGGCGCGACGCACTACGCGCACGTCTTCTACCCGCTGACCGGCCTGACCGCCGAGAAGCACGACAGCTTCCTCGAGCCGCTCTCGGACGGATCGGCGCTCGCCGAGTTCGCCGGCAAGACCCTGATCCAGGGCGAGCCGGACGCGTCGAGCTTCCCCAGCGGCGGCCTGCGCAACACGTTCGAGGCCCGCGGCTACACCGGCTGGGACGTCACCAGCCCGGCGTACGTGCTGGAGAACCCGAACGGCAACACGCTGTGCATCCCCACCGTGTTCGTGTCGATGACCGGTGAGGCGCTGGACCACAAGACCCCGCTGCTGCGCTCGCAGCAGGCGATGGGCGCGCAGGCCGAGCGCATCCTGGCGCTGTTCGGCCACGAGAGCGCCGGAAAGATCGTGTCGTTCTGCGGCCCGGAGCAGGAGTACTTCCTGGTCGACCGGCACTTCTTCCTGGCCCGGCCCGACCTGCTGAACTCCGGACGCACGCTGTTCGGGGCCAAGCCGCCGAAGGGCCAGGAGTTCGACGACCACTACTTCGGCGCCATCCCCGAGCGGGTGCTCGGCTTCATGATGGACACCGAGCGGGAGCTGTTCAAGCTCGGCATCCCGGCCAAGACCCGGCACAACGAGGTCGCGCCCGGCCAGTTCGAGATCGCGCCGATGTTCGAGCGCGGCAACGTCGCGGCCGACCACCAGCAGCTGCTGATGACCACGTTCAAGACCATCGCCAAGAAGCACGGCATGGAGTGCCTGTTCCACGAGAAGCCGTTCGAGGGCGTCAACGGCTCGGGCAAGCACGTCAACTTCTCGCTCGGCAACGCCGAGGTGGGCAACCTGCTCGTGCCCGGCGACAACCCGCACGACAACGCCCAGTTCCTGGTGTTCTGCGCCGCGGTCATCCGGGCCGTGCACAAGTACTCCGGCCTGCTGCGGGCCTCGGTCGCGTCGGCGACCAACGACCACCGGCTCGGCGCCAACGAGGCCCCGCCCGCCATCATCTCGATCTTCCTCGGGGACCAGCTCGCCGACGTCTTCGAGCAGATCGCCAAGGGCGCGGCGACCTCGTCGAAGGGCAAGGGCACGATGATGATCGGGGTCGACACGCTGCCGGTGCTGCCGACCGACCCCGGTGACCGCAACCGGACCAGCCCGTTCGCCTTCACCGGCAACCGGTTCGAGTTCCGGGCCCCCGGCTCGATGCAGACGGTCAGCGGCCCGATGGTCATCCTCAACACGATCATGGCCGAGGCGCTCGACTACTGCGCGAACGAGCTGGACACGGCGCTCGCGGCCGGCACCGAGTTCGACACCGCGGTGCAGAACCTGCTCACCGAGATCATCACCAACCACGGGGCCGTGGTCTTCAACGGCGACGGCTACTCGGACAAGTGGCAGATCGAGGCGGCCGAGCGCGGGCTGCCGAACCTGCGCACCACGCTCGACGCGCTGCCCGAGCTGATCAGCGAGCCGGCCATGGAGCTGTTCGAGAAGTACCGGGTGTTCAACCACCGCGAGATGCACAGCCGCTACGAGATCGGCCTGGAGCAGTACGCGCTGACCGTCGGCGTCGAGGCCCGGCTGACCCTCGAGGTGGGCTCGACGTCGATCCTGCCGGCGGCGATCCGCTACCAGACCGAGGTGGCGCACAACCTGGGCGCGCTGAAGGCGGCGGGCGTCGACCCGGACGTCTCGGCGCTCGACGAGATCACCGTGCCGCTGACCGACCTGCGGGCCGCGCTGGCCGGCCTCAGGGCGGCACTGGCGGCGGAGACCGACGAGGCGGCGTTCGCCGAGGCCGAGCACGCCCGCGACGAGCTGCTGCCGGCGATGGCCGCGGTGCGCTCGGCCGCCGACCAGCTCGAAGGGGTGGTGGCCGACGATCTCTGGCCGCTGCCGACCTACCAGGAGATGCTCTTCATCCTCTGATGCGCTCCACCGGCCGGACCCGTCGAGAACGACACCGGGGTCGTTCTCGACGGACGGCACGCGGTCAGCCGGCGAGCAGCTCGGCCTGGTCGCGGTAGGTCAGCCCATGCGCCTCGGCGACCGGCTGGTTGACCAGGTGCCCGCCGAGGGTGTTCAGGCCCTTGGCCAGCGGCACGTCGGCGGCCGCCACCGCGCGCACCCCGAGCGCGGCCACCTTCATCAGGTAGGGCAGCGTCGCCGAGGTCAGCGCCAGCGTCGAGGTCCTGGCCACCGCACCGGGGATGTTGGCCACGCAGTAGTGCACCACGCCGTCGACGACGTAGGTCGGGTCGGAGTGCGTGGTCGGGCGGCTGGTCTCGAAGCAGCCGCCCTGGTCGATGGCGATGTCGACCACGACGCTGCCCGGTCGCATCGCCGCGATCATCTCCCGGCTGACCAGCTTCGGCGCCTTGGCCCCCGGCACCAGCACCGCTCCGATGACCACATCGGACTCCGCGACGTACTCGGCCATCCGCGCCCTGTTGGGCACCACCAGGTCGAGCCGGCCGCCGAAGATGTCGGCCAGGTAGGCCAGCCGGGACGGGTTGGTGTCCAGCACCCGCACCATCGCCCGCATGCCCGCCGCGATCTTGGCCGACTCGGTGCCGGACACGCCGCCGCCGATGATCAGCACCTTGGCGGCCGGCGTGCCGGGCACCCCGCCGAGCAACAGGCCGGCGCCGCCCTGCGGGCTCTCCAGGTGGTGCGCGGCCGCCTGCACCGCCATCCGGCCGGCGACCTCGCTCATCGGCGTCAGCAGCGGCAGCTTGCCGTCCGCGGTCTGCACGGTCTCGTAGGCGATCGAGTCGATCTTCTTCTCGAGCAGGAACTCGGTCAGCGGCTTGTCCGCGGCGAGGTGCAGGTAGGTGAACAGCTGCTGGCCCTCGCGGAAGCGGTGGTACTCGGCCTCGATCGGCTCCTTCACCTTCACGATCAGGTCCGCGCCGGCGAACACCTCGTCCGCGCCGGGCAGCACCGTGGCGCCGGCCGCGCTGAACTCGGAGTCGGGGAACCGCGATCCCTCGCCGGCGCCGCTCTGCACCAGCACCTCGTGCCCGGCGTGCACCAGCTCCGCGACCCCGTCGGGCTGGACCGAGACCCGGCTCTCGCTGTCCTTGATCTCCTTGGGCACTCCGACGACCAGCTTCGCCACCGCTGAGCTCCTCCCACTAATGATCTCCAGTGACCCTGACGGCGTCGATCACACCACCGACGCCGGTCCGGGGCCAGCGTCGGTTCGCCGTTTGCGCGGTGGCGCTGCTGCCTACAGTCGGGTGGGTTGCAGGACGAAGTCGTAGCTCGCCTGCAGCCACGGCTCGGGGCAGCTGCCGCCGTCGGGGGTCGGGCCCTGGTCGCGGGGCTCGAACGCGACCACCAGCTCGGCCTTGGTGCCGAACACCACGTCGCTGTCCAGGTACTCCGCCCCGGCCTGGAACAGGTGCGTGATCAGCGGCTCGAAGCCGGGCGCGGTGAGCAGGAAATGCACGTGCGCCGGGCGGAAGTGGCTGATCGCGGTGCGATGGATGAGCTCCCCGACGGGGCCGTCCATCGGGATGGCGTAGCCCTTCGGGGCCACCGTCCGCACGCAGTAACTGCCGTCCTCGCGGGTCGTGTACCTCGCCCGCAGCCGCGCCTCATCGACGTCCAGCTGGGCCTCGTAGGCGCCCTCGGGATCGGCCTGCCAGACGTCCAGCACCGCCGCGGCCACCGGCTTGCCGTCCAGGTCGCGCACGGTGCCGGTGACGTACAGCGGGGTGCCGGGCACCCCGTCGGACATGTCGGCGCCGAAATCGAGCTCGGGGGAGCCGTCGATGTGGAACGGGCCGAGCACGGTCGCCGGGGTCGCCGCGGCGTCGAAGCGGTGGTTCATCTGCACCACCAGCATGGACAGGCCGAGCACGTCGGAGGCGAGGATGAACTCGGCGCGCTTGTCGTCGCTGATCTTCCCGGTGGCGGTCAGCCATCCGATCGCGGCCATCCACTCGGGCTCGGTGAGCCGCACCTCGCGGGCGAAATCGTGCAGGTGCCGGACCAGCGCCGTCATGATCTCGGCGGTCCGCGGGTCGTGCGCGGTGCCCCACCGCTGCTCGGCAAGGCCGGTGACGTTGTCCTCGGTGACCAGCTGCATGTGCTTCTCCTACAGTTCCCGGCGCAACAGCGCGGCGGCGTCGGCCATGGCTCGCATCTTGCCCTCCGCGGCGGTCCGCGGCAGGTACTTCATCCCGCAGTCGGGCGCGATCACCAGCTGCGCGGGCGGGATCCGGTCGTAGGCCCGCCGGACCCGGCCGGCCACCGTCTCGGCGCTCTCGACCTCGTGGTCGGACAGGTCGATGACCCCGAGGATGATCGTCTTGTCGGCGAGGTCGGAGAGCACGCCGAGGTCGAGCCCGGACTGCGCGGTCT
The DNA here is from genome assembly GCA_963730945.1 of uncultured Actinomycetota bacterium. Lineage (GTDB taxonomy): Bacteria > Actinomycetota > Actinomycetes > Mycobacteriales > Pseudonocardiaceae > Pseudonocardia. The sequence continues at coordinate 134,120 of CAVSTV010000011.1, read as the reverse complement.
CGATGGAGATCTGGTCCACCGGGCAGCCGGCCAGCTCGGCCAGGAACGAGTACCCCTCCGGGCGCTCGTGGATGATCGCCGCGTAGCCGAAGCACAGGTGCACCGCCGTCTTCCCGGTGACGCCGTCGAGGGCGGCGTTGAGCGCGGCCAGCCCGTAGCCGCGGGCCGCGTCCGGGCGGGCCTGCAGGTACGGCTCGTCGATCTGCACGATGTCGGCGCCGGCCGCGAACAGGTCCTTGATCTCGGCGTTGACCGCGGCCGCGTAGCCCATCGCGGCTGATTCGGCGTCCGGATAGTGATCGTTCTGGGCCTGCTGGCTCATGGTGAACGGGCCCGGGACAGTGATCTTCACCGGGCGGTCGGTGTGAGCCCGTAGGAATTGCAGGTCGCGGACCTGCACCGGGTGCGGGCGGAGGATCTCACCGCTGATCCGCGGTACCGGGTTCGGGTGCCCGCTGCGGTCCAGCGCCGTGCCGGGATTGTCGATGTCGACGCCCGCCAGGGCGGTGGCGAAGTGGTTGGAGTAGCTCTCCCGGCGGATCTCGCCGTCGGTGACGACGTCCAGCCCGGCCCGCTCCTGGGCCCGGATCGCCAGCTCGGTCGCGTCGTCCTGGGCCTGCGCGAGCAGCTCGGCTGGCACCCGCCACAGCTGCTGGGCCCGCACCCGGGGCGGGAACCGGGCGGCCAGCTGCGCGCGGTCGATCAGCCACTCCGGCTGCGCGTAGCTCCCGACCAACGAGGTCGGCAGGGTCGGCAGCGCGGTCATGGGGTTCCTCCGGGTCAGCGTGGGTGTCAGGGGGTCAGGACGATCCGGGCGTCGGTCCCGCGGGTCCAGGCGTCGGTCGCGGCGGCCAGCGGCACCGGTTCGATGTCGGCGGTGAGCCGGCCCGCGGCGGCGTGCTCGGCGATGAGCACCAGCGCGTCACGGCGCTGGTCGGTGGTGAGCTCGTTGTTCGTATAGCCCAGCACGGACAGCGATCGGCTCCGGATCACCGCGGACTCCAACGCGGCCGTCTCGGCGGCGGCGCTGCCCAGGTTCACCAGCCGGCCGTGGTCGCCCAGGGTGCGCAGCGCCGCCGCGGCGGGCACCCCGAACAGCGGGTCGAGCACGAGATCGACCGGGCCCGCGCAGGCCTCCACCAGTCGCGCGGCGAGCTCGTCGGGCCGGTCGCTGCCCGACAGCGCCACCACGGCGTCCGCCCCGAGCCGCAGCGCCCGCTCCCGTGCCCGCTCCGAGCGCGCGGCCGCGATCACCCGCCCGGCCCCGGCCAGGCGGGCCAGCTGGATCGCCGACTGGCCGACCACCCCGCCCGCACCCAGCACCAGCACCCGCTCGCCGGCGGCCAGCCCACCCCGCCAGGTCAACGCCATCCACGCGGCCACCGCGGACAACCCGAGCCCGGCCACCAGCACCGGATCCGTACCGCGGACCAGCGGCACCACGACGTGGGCTTCGACGGCCGCGAGCTCGGCCATGCTGCCGTCGCCCGGCGCCATCCCGGCGCTGGTGGCGAACCAGACCATGGTGCCGGCCGGGATCGGGCCGCCGCCGTCGTGCTCGACCTCCCCGACGCCCTGCACGCCCGGCACGTAGGGCATCGCGGGGCAGCCGAAGTAGGAGCTCCCGCTGGCACACAGCCGGTCCAGTGGGGTGATCGGCGCGGCCCGGACCGCGATCATCAACCCACCCTCGCCGACCGCAGGCCGCGGTCGCTGCACGAGCCGTGGCGGGCCGCCCGCCGTCTCGATCACCGCCGCCCGCACCGCTTCCCTACCCCCGCTCGCCCGATGTCCAGGGCTCGGCTGCGATCGGGCGGTTGTTGCCGTCGACGGACAGGAAGATGTCGTTGCCGACCGGGTGTCGCAGCTCCTCGGCCAGCTGCCCGATCAGCCCGGCCGTCCTGGCCAGCAGTGCGAAGCCGCGCAGCAGCTCCAACGGCAGCCCCAGGTCGGCCAGCGCGGCGCCGCAGACGCCCGCCCCGTTGAGCGGCAGCGTGCGGCCGAGCACCTGCGGGTGCATCCGCCCGATCGCCTCGAACAGCGCCAGGTGCGGACCGAACAGCCCCTCCTCGCGGGCGATCTGCATGAGTCTGGGCGTGCGCGGGTCGCCGTCCTTGTGCACGTGGTGGCCCAGCCCGGGAACGAACCGCTGCGCGGCCCGCTGGGTCGCCACGGTGGCCAGCGCGAGCTCGTCCCAGCCGGCCTCGTCCAGCGGCAGCTCCACTTCGCTCAGCACCTCGTGCAGGAAGCGGCCGCAGTCCTCGGTGACGCCGAGGAACCGGGACCCGCCGCCGAGCAGCCCGGCGGCCAGCGCGCCCTGCACCGAGTCCGGCGCGGAGAGGTAGGTCAAGCGGGTGACGATCGCGGTCGGGGTGAAGCCGTGGTCGGCCAGCGCGGCGAGCACCGCCTCGAACAGCCGCACCTCGCCCGGCGCCGGCCGGCGCTGGGTGGCCAGCCAGAACGCCAGCTCACCGAACCCGACGGTGCCCATCACGTCCGCGGCCAGGTCGTGGCCGAGCAGGGTGATCGTGTGCCGGCTGGCCGCGCCGAGCGCGGTCGGGTAGTCGTGGTCGGTCACGCCGGGCGCTCCTGCGGGGTGCTCAGCCAGTCCCGCAGCTGCGCGCCGTGCTCGTCGAGCTCGGGTGGCGGCAGCCGGTAGTGCACCGGGGTCGCGGAGAACCGGATCGGATTGCGGGTGCTGGGCATCGTCCGGTCGCCGTCGCCGGCCTGCACGATCGGGTCCAGCTCGAAGCGCTGCGCCATCGCGAAGCCGCCGTCGATGGTGTTGATCGGCCCGCTGGGCACGCCGGCCTCGACCAGCAGCTCGAACCATTCCACCGCGCCGCGCTCGGCCAGCCGCTCGGTCAGCAGCGGTCGCAGCAGCGCGCGGTTGGCGGTGCGGTCGGCGTTGCGGGCGAACCGGGGATCGTCGGCGACCTCGGCGATGCCCAGCACCTGGCAGAGCTTGCGGAACTGCCCGTCGTTGGCCGCGGCGATGATCAGGTCGTGGTCCGCGGTTGGCAGCGGCTCGTAGGGGAACACGCTCGGGTGCGCGTTGCCCATCCGGAAGGGCACCACGCCCGCGGCCGCATAGGCCGAGCTGTGGTTGACCAGCCCGGACAGTGCCGAGGACAGCAGGTTGATCTCCACCAGCTGGCCCTCGCCGGTGGCGTCGCGATGCCGCAGGGCGGCCAGGATGCCGATCGTCGCGTGGTTGCCGGCCATCACGTCGAACACCGAGATGCCGGCCCGGTACGGCGGCCCGTCCGGATCCCCGGTCAGGCTCATCAGCCCCGACACCGCCTGCACCATCAGGTCGTAGCCGGGCACGTTGGCGCCGGCACCGGCGCCGAACCCGCTGATCGAGCTGTAAACGATGCCCGGGTTGTCGGCCCGCACCGCGTCGTAGTCCAGCCCGAAGCGGGCCAGCCCCCCCGGCCTGAAGTTCTCGATCATCACGTCCGCGCGCCGGGTCAGCTCGCGCGCGACCAGCAGGTCGTCCGGGTCGCGCAGGTCCAGCGCGATCGAGCGCTTGCCGCGGTTGATGCCCAGGTAGTAGGTGGACACGCCGTCACGGGTCGGCGGCATCCAGCTGCGGGTGTCGTCGCCGTGCGGGCTCTCCACCTTGATCACGTCGGCGCCCAGGTCGGCCAGCAGCATGGTGGCGTACGGGCCGGCCAGCACCCGGGAGAAGTCGGCGACCAGCACGCCGGCCAGTGGCGGCCCGCTCCCCGAACCGTGCGGCTCCGTCATGCGCTCCGCTCCTTGCGTCCGTTCATCGGACGGATGTCCGTCCGCCGAGTCTGGCACAGTGGTCGCGACCGGTCCACGGGTCCGCACCCGGTCAGGATGCGGCGGTCCTGGTCACGTGGGGCACGCTCTGCAGCCGGGCGAAGTCGGCGCTGATCTCGCCGGCGACGTGCAGCAGCAGCGGCAGGTGGTGATTGACGAGGCGCGTCGTCGGGGTCTCCGCCGCGTGCGTGTTGACGTTGAGCGCCGCGATCACCCGACCGGATCCGTCGCGCAGCGGCGCGGCCACCGAGCGGATGCCCAGCGCGAGCTGCTCGTCGGTCAGGGCCCAGCCGCGGGCCCGGACCTGCCGCAGTTCGGCGTCGCGTTCGGCGCGGTCGGGTTGCCAGCGGGGGGTCAGCCCGGAGCGGGTCGGCTCGGCCAGCACGGCGTCGAGCCGCACCGGATCGAGCGCGGCCAGCAGCACCTTGCCCAGCGACGTCTGCAGCGCCGGGAACCGGGTCCCGATCTGCACCACCAGCGCGACGATCTTGGGCACCGCGACCCTGGCCACGTAGACGATGTCGGGCCCGTCCAGCTGGGCGATCGAGCACGACTCGCCGGTCCGCGCGGACAGCCGCTCCAGGTGCGGGCGCGCCACCTCCCAGATGCCCAGCGACCGCACGTAGGCCACCCCCAGCTCCAGCACCCGCGGGGTCAGCGCGTAGGCCGCACCGTCGACCCGGACGTAGCCGAGCTCGGCCAGGGTGAGCAGGATCCGCCGCGCGGTCGGGCGGGCCAGCCCGGTCGCGGCGGCCACCTCGCTCAGCGACATCGCCGGGGTCGATCCCGACGCCCGCGCCGGCGTGAAGGCGGTGATGACCTCCAGCCCGCGGGCCAGCGCCTCGATGAAATCCGGTCCGGTGCCTTCCCGTGGCATGGGCCCCCCAAGCGGTCGACGCGCCCCGCAGGGTACCCGCTCGTTGTCCGCGCAGCGGACATTGCGCTCGGCAATCCGTACTGTGGCCGACTCGGACGTCCTTGACAGCGCGATGGGCGCGCCGAGAGAGTGAGCGTAGCGATGTGTGACCGCTGTACGGAGCATCGTCCGAAGAGCGCGGGGTCCGAAGCGCACGAGGTGGGAGTTCATCGATGAGCGAACGACCCGACTTCTCCGATGGCCGGCCGATCGTGTTGCGCGGCGGCACGGTGCTGACCATCGACGACGCGCATCGGGTGCTGCTCGGCACCGACGTGCTGGTCGAGGGTGATCGGATCTCGGCGATCGGCGTCGACCTGGCCGTGCCCGATGGCACCGTGGAGATCGACGCGTCCGGCGGCATCGTGCTGCCCGGCATGATCGACACCCACCGGCACATGTGGCAGACCGCGATGCGCGGCTACGGCGCGGACTGGAGCCTGAGCCAGTACTTCGTCTGGTACTACCTGGAATCCGGCCGCCACTTCCGCCCGCAGGACGTGCGCGCCGGCAACCTGCTGGCCGCCGCCGAGGCGCTCGACGCCGGCGTCACCACCTGTGTCGACTGGTCCCACGGCCTGCAGACCGTCGAGCATGCCGAGGCCGCGGTCGACGCGCTGCAGACCATCCCCGGCCGCTCGGTGCTCGCCTACGGCAACATCCAGCAGGCGCCATGGGAATGGTCCACCTCGCCCGACTTCCAGGCGTTCGCCCGCCGCCGGATCGACGCCGCCAACGACCGGGTCGGATTCGCCATGGCCTTCGACGTCACCGGCGATCCGGCGTTCCCGGAGCGGGCCGCCTACGAGGTCGCGCGGGAGCTCGAGGTGCCGGTGACCACGCACGCCGGGGTGTGGGGCGCGACGAACGACGACGGCATCCGGCTCGCCCACGAGGCCGGTTTCCTCGACGAGACCAGCGTCTTCGTGCACGCCGCCACCCTGTCCACCGACTCCTACCAGCGCATCGCCGCATCCGGCGGCTCGGTCTCGGTGGCCACCGAGAGCGAGCAGAGCGCCGGCCAGGGCTACCCGCCCACCTGGGCGTTGCGCGCGCACGGCATCCCGGTGTCGCTGTCGATGGACACCAGCGTCTGGTTCAGCGGTGATCTGTTCTCCGCCATGCGCGCCACGCTGGGCGCCGACCGGGCCCGCGAGCACCTCGAGGCGCACGTCAAGGGTGAGACGATCACCCAGCTGGGCCTGCGCGCCGAGCAGGTCGTCGAGTGGGCCACCCGCGGCGGGGCGCGCGCACTGGGTCGCGGCGCCAGCCTGGGCAGCATCGAGGTGGGCAAGAAGGCCGATCTGGTGCTGCTGGCCAACGAGCACTCGCCGGTGTCGTTCCCGGTCCTCAATCCCTACGGCCACGTCGTCGTGCAGGCCCAGCGCGGCGATGTGCACACGGTGCTGGTGGACGGGCGGGTGGTCAAGCACGAGCACCGGCTGGTCGGGGTGGATCTGCCCGCGATCCGCCGTGAGGTGGAGGCGACGGTCGAGCACCTGCGCAGCACCCTCGGGGAGGACGCGTGGGCGAAAGGCATGTATCCGGACCAGGCCAAGACCGCGCTCGTGGACAATCCCTACCAGTACTCCGACTATCGTGGCGCGGCCCCAGAGGAAGGGCCCCAGAGGAAGGGTGACTGAGGAAGGGTGACTGAGGAAGGGTGACCGGGCGGGGCTGAGAGCGAGGTTCGGCGTCGAACTCAGGCCGGCTTCTCGGGGCGGATGGAATCCCGCATGAACTCCAGCAGTGATTCCTGCTCGGGCGTTGTGGGGCGCGGTGCGGCGCGCACCGCGCCGCCCTTCTGCACGTTCATGATGAGGGGGATGTCGGGTTCGCCGTCGGCGGCGACCTTGGCCATCGCCCACCGGGAGAAGACCCGGTCCGGGACCTCGTCGGCGAAGATCACCGCGACCTTCTCGTGCCGACGGTCCTTGTAGATGCGCTCGTACAGGTCGCGCACCGTGCCCTCATCACCCTCGAGTGCCTGCACGAACCAGTCCCCGTGGGTCAGCAGTGCACCGGTGACGTCCTGCTTCGTATTGCTGGATCGCGCCACGCTGAAAATTGCGCCCAGCTCGGCCTTACGACTGTTTTCGGGAATGCGGTTGCGGCTGCGGTAGATGAGCCGGAATGTCGGGCTGTCGGACATGCGACCACTTCCCCGGAGCAGGGCGAAAGACCGACAGTCGGCTGGCACCGGTGCCGGCCCGGACAATTCCGGAGGGCCAGTATCGGGGCTGCATTCGGCAGCTGCCGTCTCACTTTGCGACGGCGGAACCAGGAGTCCGAATGGGCGCGAGCGATCAGACGGCGGGACTGCCGCCGCCCTCGAGCGGGAGCAACTCCGGGCGCTTCGGGGCGACGCCGACACCGGTCTGCCGCCCCCGCATCCGCCGCCGGACGTAGGGCATCACGAAGTCGCGGATCCAGCGCAGGTCCTCCTGCTGGCGGGCGTGCCACGACGTCGAGTCGGCCGCCGGCATTGGGGCCCGCCAGTCGTCGAGCACCGGCACGCCGAGCGTCTCGAGCGTGCGCAGCGCCACCCGCCGGTGGCCCTCGGGGGTCAGGTGCAGCCGGTCGCGTCCCCACGAGCGGGGATCGGCCAGCGGGGTCATGCCCCACAGATCGACCACCGTGCTGCCGTGCCGTTCGGCGCTGGCCCGCATGAGCTCGTTGAAGCAGGCGATCCGCCCGCGCAGCCGCCGGATCAGCGGATGCATCCGACCCAGATCGAAACCGGTGAACACCACGACGTCCGCGCCGATCGCACTGACCCGGCCCAGCGCGTCGTCGAAGCGGCGGGCCAGGTCGTCGGGGTCGCAGGAGAGCTGGATGATGTCGTTGCCGCCACCGCAGAAAGTGATCAGATCCGGGGCCAACCGCTCGGCCATCGGGACCTGCTCGGCGACGATCTGGTCGAGCAGCCGCCCGCGCACGGCCAGGTTGGCGTAGCCGAAGCCGGGCCGGTCCACGGCGATCCGTTCGGCCACCCGGTCGGCCCAACCGCGGGGTGTGCCGTCGGGTCGCCAGTCGTCGAGGCCCTCGGTGAAGCTGTCGCCGATCGCCACGAAGCTGTTCCAGGGGCGCACGGGCCACCTCCTCGTGCATCGGTCGCCCCGACGGCGGGTGGAGATCGCTCCAATATCACCGACCGGAGGGATTCGCGCCAGCGATGCTGTCCGATCGTGGGCAGTAGGGCACCCTTGCTTGGTGGCCCCGTCCGAGCAGCGCTTCGAGCCGAACCTCGCGGAGTTGCTCGGCGGCCGGTCGGCGGCGCTCGACGCGACCGTGCCGGTGATCGCTTTCGTGGCCGGGCTGACGATCGCGCAGGCGCTGGGTCGGCCCTCGCCGGTGGGCTGGGCCAGCGCGGCCGCAGTCGGCGTCGCGGTGGTGCTCGGCGTGATCAGGATGGCCCGTGGCGGCCGGCCGCGGGCGGTGCTGGTCGGTCTGCTCGGGGTGGCGATCGCGGCGCTGATCGCCCTCTACACCGGCCGTGCCGCGGACTTCTTCCTGGTCCAGATCGTGGCCAACGCGGCCAGCGCGCTGGCCTGGGCGGTTTCGATCGTCATCCGGTGGCCGTTGCTGGGTGTGCTCGTCGGCGCGGCCCTCGGGCAGCGCACCCGCTGGCGGCATGATCCCGATCTGGTGCGCGGCTACCAGCGCGCGAGCTGGGCCTGGGTCGCGCAGTACGTGCTGCGGCTGGTGGTGTTCCTGCCGCTGTACGTGGCCGATGCGGTGGTCGCGTTGGGGATCGCGCGGCTGCTGTTGACCTGGCCGCTGGTGGCGCTGTGCGTGGCGCTCGCCTGGCCGTTGATCCGATCGGCGCTACCGCCGGGCCATCCGGGACTGCGACACCCGGAAGGTCCGGCGATTCCCCCGGCGTAGGGTGAGAACACTCACCAACGGTGATCATGTGGAGCGATCGACAGCCAGCCGCCGTTGAACCCGACTGGACCGTTGTCGCCAGATCGTGAACGTGAACAGGAGCCATGCCCGAGCACAGCCCACCGCCTCGTCCCACGCCGCCCCGTCCCACGCCGCCCCGTCCGACGCCGCCCGGTCCGACGTCGCCTCGTCCGACGCAGCCCGGTCCGGCGCAGTCCGGTCCCACGCAGCCTCGTCCGACGCCGTCGCGGCCCGCTCCGCCGGCTCGGCCGCCGCTACCGGCGCCCGCCGGCTCGGACGCCCCGTCGCCGGCGCCGAAGAAGGTCGACCTCACGGTCAACAAGGTCATCGCCGGCGCGGGCGCCGCCGCGACCAGCGCCGTGCTCGGGTCGTTCTTCGGCGCGATGGGCACCGTCACCGGTGCCGCCGTGGGCTCGGTGGCGAGCACGCTCGTCACCACCCTGTACGAGCACTCGCTGAACCGCACCCGTGACACCGTGGCCGCTCGGATCCGGCCGCGGCGTTCGCGGGTGGGCGGCGGTGCCGCGGCGGGCTCCGACGACGCGGGCTCCGACAACGCGGGCAGGGTCAACGCGGGCCACGACCCGAGAGCCGGCGACGCGGCTGCCGACGTCACGATGCCGATGCCGCGGATCCAGGCACCCGGCGCGCCCGACGACGCGCCGACCGCCCTGATCAGGCCGGTCGGCGCGCCCGGTGACGAGGCCACCACCAGGGTCGGTGCCGGCGAGGCGCCCACCACCCGGGCGGGGGCGGCGGAGTCCCCGACCGTGCTGGCCGGCGCGGGCGACCCGCCGACGTCGCGGATCGGCGGCGACGGGACGGTGTCCCCGCAGCCGCCGCCGCAGCGGCCCTGGGGTCGCTGGGTCGGCGCCACCGCGCTGGTGTTCGTGCTGGCCCTGCTGGTGGTGACCGGTCTCGAGCTGGTGAAGGGATCGACCATCACCAAGGGCCAGTCCGGCACGTCGGTGGGGCGGGTCCTGGAGCAGGCGCCGGCCGAGGACTCGAGCACCCCGACGCCGGAACCGACCGCCACCACCGAGCCGACCGTGACCTCGACCGAGAGCGCGACGACGACCACGGAGCCGTCCATCTCCGGGAGCCCGTCGAGCACGATCCGGTCCGACGAATCCGCGAGCGCGGAATCCCGCTCCTCCTCCTCGCGGAGCTCCGCGGTGAGCACGACCGCGCCGAGTCCGCCGAGCAACTGATACCGCGGGTCGGGGCGGCGGTGCTGCCCCGACCCGGGCGAACGGCTACCCGGCGAGCCGGGACTTCAGTGCGGCGGCGGCCGCCCGCGGATCCGCCGCCTCGGTGATCACGCGGACGACCACGATCCGGCGGGCCCCGGCCGCGAGCACCTCGTCGAGCCGCTCGCCGTCGATGCCGCCGATCGCGAACCACGGGCGGGCCGGCTGCCGGCGGGCAACCGTGCGCACCAGGTCGAGCCCGGGTGCGGGACGGCCGGGTTTGGTCGGAGTCGGCCAGCACGGGCCGACGCAGAAGTAGTCGACGCCCGCCTCGTCCGCGGCGGTCGCGGTCTCGTCGCCGCTGTGCGCCGACCGCCCGATCACCACCTCATCACCGACGATCTTGCGGGCCCACCCGACGGGCAGGTCGTCCTGGCCGAGGTGCAGCACGTCGGCGCCGGCCGCGAGCGCGACGTCGGCGCGGTCGTTCACAGCCAACAGCGCGCCGTGCCGAGCGCAGGCCTGCGCCAGTACCTCCAGCGCCGCCAGCTCGTCCCGGGCCTCCAACGTGCCCTTCTCGCGCAGCTGCAGCACGTCGACGCCGCCGGCCAGCGCCGCGTCGGCGAACTCGGCGAGATCGCCCCGGTCGCGGCGGGCATCGGTGCAGAGGTAGAGCCGGGCGTCGTCGAGGCGGGCGCGCAGCGCCGTTCCGTCCAGTCCGGGCACGATCGTCGACCCTACGCGAGCGGCCGCAGCGGGCGTAGGGTGAGCGAAGGTGATCGCACGGGAGCCCGGGCACGAGCGGGCTGAGAGGGGATCCACAGATCCCGACCGTCGAACCTGATCCGGGTCATGCCGGCGCAGGGAGCGGATGGTGATGATGTTGCTGGTGGTCGGTGCGGGCGTGATCGGCATGTCGTGCGCATGGCGGGCGGCCGCCGCGGGCCGTCGGGTGACCGTGCTCGACCCGGCGCCCGCCAGCGGTGCGTCCTGGGTGGCCGGCGGCATGCTGGCCCCGGTCACCGAGGCCTGGCCGGGGGAGGAGCGACTGCTCGAGCTCGGGGTGGCCGCGGTGCGGTGTTGGCCCGGGTTCGCCGCCGAGCTCGGTGCCGCCGCCGGCCGGTCCGCCGGGTTGCGCACCGAGGGCACGGTCGTGGCCGCCACCGGAGCCGGTGACCGGGCCGAGCTGGATGCGCTCGCCGAGCACCTGGCCCGGCTCGGCCGTGCGGTCGATCGGCTGTCCGGGCGGGACCTGCGCCGTCGGGAGCCCGCTCTCGGCCCGGACGTGCGCGGCGGGCTGTGGGTGCCCGACGACCTGTCCGTCGACAACCGGGTGCTGCTGGCTGCGCTGCGAGTCGCGGCCGAGCGGGCCGGGGTGCGCTTCGTGGCGCAGGCCGCGCTGACCGTGCTCGACGACGGCGAATGCGTCACCGGGGTGGTGACCGATGGCGGCGAGCTGCCGGCCGAACACGTGCTGGTGGCCGCCGGGGCGCACTCCGCGGCGCTGCATCCGGCGCTGCACGGCCTGATCCGTCCGATCAAGGGCGAGGTACTGCGGCTGGCCCACCGACCTGGTGCGTTCCCGCCGCCGAGCTGCACCGTGCGGGCGCTGGTCGACGGCCGCCCGGTGTACGCGGTGCCCCGCGACGGTGGCGGTCTGGTGATCGGTGCCACCCAGGCGGAACAGGGATTCGACACCGCGGTGACCGTGGGCGGGGTGCGCGACCTGCTGCGCGACGCCGAGCGGGTGCTGCCGGGCATCGCGGAGTACGAGCTGGTGGAGAGCGCCGCCGGGTTGCGTCCCGGTAGCCCGGACAACCTGCCGCTGATCGGTGCGCCGGGCCCGGACGGGCTGCTGGTCGCGACCGGGCATCACCGCAACGGGATGCTGCTGGCCCCCATCACCGCCGACGCGGTGCTGGCGCTGCTGCACGGGGAACCGGTGCCGGAGCCGGTGCGAGCGGCCGACCCCCGGCGGTTCGCCGCCCGAACAGCGAGGAGGTAGCACGTGCAGGTGTGGATCAATGGTGCGCCGCGGGAGTTCACCAGCGGGGCTCGGGTGCTCGATGTGCTCGCGGCGTTGGGGCTGCCGCGCACCGGCGTCGCGGTCGCGGTGGACGGCGAGGTCGTCCCGCGGGCGTCGTGGGCCGAGCGGGAGCTGACCGAGGGCGCACGGATCGAGGTCCTGACGGCGGTGCAGGGAGGATGAGCATGACGGAGACGATCTGGGACGACGGCCTGGTGGTGGCCGGGCACAAGATCGGCTCGCGGTTGATCATGGGCACCGGTGGCGCGGCCAACCTGGAGATCCTGGAACGCGCGCTGGTGGCGTCCGGCACCTCGTTGACCACGGTGGCGATGCGTCGGGTGGACGCGGTCTCCGGTACCGGTGTGCTGGACCTGCTGCGCCGGCTGCAGATCGAGATCCTGCCCAACACGGCCGGCTGCCGCAGCGCCGCCGAGGCCGTGCTGACCGCCCGGCTGGCCCGCGAGGCGTTGGAGACCGACCTGGTCAAGCTGGAGGTGGTGGCCGACGAGCGCACCCTGCTGCCGGACCCGATCGAGCTGCTGGACGCGGCCGAGCAGCTGGTCGACGACGGGTTCACCGTGCTGCCCTACACCAACGACGACCCGGTGCTGGCCCGCAAGCTGGAGCAGGTGGGCTGCGCAGCGGTGATGCCGCTGGGCAGCCCGATCGGCACCGGCCTGGGCATCCGCAACCCGCACAACATCGAGATGATCGTCGAAGCGGCCGGCGTTCCGGTCGTGCTCGACGCCGGCATCGGCACCGCATCCGAGGCCGCGCAGGCCATGGAGCTGGGCTGTGACGCCGTGCTGCTGGCCACCGCCGTCACCCGGGCCGCCGACCCGGAGCGGATGGCCCACGCCATGCGGCTGGCCGTCGAAGCCGGCCGTGCCGCCCACGGCGCCGGCCGCATCCCCCGCCGCTACTGGGCCCGAGCGAGCTCCCCCGCCCCCGACGCCTGACCCGTCCACCCCGCTCAGACCGCATTTCGGAGCCGAACTGCTGTTTGCGGCCTTCAGAACCGCCGTATGGCTCCGAAACGCGCTCTCGGGGGAGGGGTTGGTGGTCGAGGGTGGTGCGGAGGGGGATCTCCTTGATCAGCAGCACTGCGACCAGTGATACGAGCGAGGCGACCGCAGCGATGCCGAAGATCAGGCCGATACCGTCGCCGTAGGCCGCTCGCAGCGCCTCGGCCTGGGCCGCGGGCAGCGTGGCGAGGTCCGAGAGTCCGGCGGCCGAGGAGCCGAGCAGGTCGGTCACCCGGGCGCTGAGCACCACGCCGAGCACGGTCACCCCGATCGTGCCGCCGAGCGAGCGCAGGAACGACACCAGCGAGCTCGCCGCGCCCATGTTGCGCAGGTCGACCGTGTTCTGAACGGCCAGCACCAGGTTCTGCATGGACATGCCGACCCCGAGGCCGAGGACCACGAGGAACCCGCTGATCTCCAGCACCGGCGTGGTGTGGTCGATCGTCGACAGCAGCGCCAGCCCCGAGGTGATCAAGACCGCGCCGACGACCAGGAACGGCTTCCAGCGCCCGTACCGGCTGATCAGCTGGCCGGACCCGGTGGAGGCCACCAGCAACCCGCCGACCAGGGGCAGCGTGAGCAGCCCGGCGACGGTGGGCTCGAAGCCGCGCGCGGTCTGGAAGTACTGGCCGAGGAACACCGATCCGCCGAACATGACCACCCCGACGACCAGGCTGGCGAGCACCGCGAGCACGACGGTCCGCTCCCGGAACAGCGCCATCGGGATCATCGGCTCCGGCACCCGCAGCTCGACCACGATCGCCGCGACCAGGGCCGCCAGCCCGAGCCCGACCAGGATCAACGACGTGGAAGAGCCCCAGGCGAACGCCGAACCGGCCAACGACACCCAGACGAGCAACGCGGAGACCCCGCCGGTGACCAGGGCGGCGCCGAGATAGTCGAGCTGCAGCCGGCCCGAACGCGGCGCCGTCGGGATCTCCAGGGTGCGCTGCAGCACCACCAGCGCGATCAGCCCGACCGGGACGCCGATGAAGAAGCACCAGCGCCAGCCCAGCGCGGGGGTGTCCACGAGCAGGCCGCCGGCCAGCGGTCCGGAGACGGTTGCGGCGGCGAGCACCGCGCCCAGGTAGCCGGAGTACCGGCCGCGCTCGCGCGGCGGGATCAGCACCGCGATGACCACCTGGGCCAGCGCCTGCAGCCCGCCGGCGCCGATGCCCTGCACCGCCCGCCAGCCGATCAGCGTCTCGATCGAACCGGCGAACCCGGCGCCGATCGAACCGACGATGAAGATCACGATCGCGATCTGGACCAGCAGCTTCTTGCTCAGCAGATCGGACAGCTTGCCCCAGATCGGGGTGCTGACCGTGGTCGCCAGCAGGGTCGCGGTGACCACCCAGGTGTAACCGGTCTGGGTGCCGTGCAGCTCGGAGATGATCGTCGGCAGCGCGTTGGACACGATCGTGCTGGACAGGATGGCCACGAACATCGCGAGCAGCAGCCCGCTGAGCGCGGTCAGGATCTCCCGCCTGCTGCGCTCGATCGGGACCGGTTCGGCCGACGCACTCATGGTCGGCAGCGGGGCGGTGGTGGTGCTCATCCGGCGGTCGTGCCTTTCGCTTCTCGGGTTCGTGGCCGTGGGGTCGGTGAGTCGGGGTCGAGGCCCGGCGCCGATGGGCCGAGCTCGGCCGCGTGCGCATCCAGCTCGGCGGCCAGGGCGCTGATCAGCGCGGCCGCGGTGCGCACGTCGACGGAGGGCGTGCGGGCCAGCGAACCGCGCAACCAGCGTCGGCGCAGCGAGTGGGCGTGCTCGTGCAGCAACAGCCCGGTCGCGGTCAGCCGGACCAGGCCGGCCCGCCGGTCCGAGGGATCGGGCCGTCGGCAGACCAGACCCCGGTTCTGCAGGTCGCCGATCTGCCGGCTGATCACCGACTGATCGACGCCGCGCAGCTCCGCGAGCTCGCTGAGCCGGTGCTCATCGGTGCCGATCACGCCAGCCACCTGCAGCGCCGCCCACCCGGCCCGGGTGCTCTCCGAGCCGTGCCGGGTCAGGCAGCGGTAGGCCCGCAGCAGCGCCAGCACCGCGTCGCCGAGATCGTCGACGGCCTGCTCGTCCGCGCTCGCGCGATCGACCGTGATCGGGAGCGGCGCGGACACCACGGGAGAACGTTGCATGACACAACCATATTCGTAATGCATGTATCAAGCAAGCGATGTGGCGATGCTTACGCGGTGGTGTCAGCTGGGTCGCGACGCTCCAGAGCCGCTCAGTCCGGCGGCATCGACGGGGCCCACAGCCCGAGCGAGCGCAGCTCCAGCTCGGCCAACCGGTGCACCGCGGCGCGGTCGTCCGCCCGCCAGGCCGCCGCGGGGTCGGGCGCGGCGGTCAGCAACTGGCGCACCGGCAGATGCGCCAGCGCCCGCAGCGCCAGCAGATCGGTGTCATCGCGCCGGATGACGGTCGCCGACCCGGCGCGGCGGGCGTAGCGGATCCGGACCAGCAGCCAGATCAACAGCACCGGCAGCGCCCCGACCAGCACCACCGATGCCGCGGTCCCGGTGGCCATCGTGGTGATGGCCTCCACCTGCCCCTGCCCGGAGGCGACCAATGACGCGCCCGCCTCGCTTCCCGAACCCAGCGCCGTGGCGAGATCGTCACCGATCAGCGGTATCCGCCCGGCGGTCGCCGCGGCGTCGTCGAACGCGGTCTGCATCTGAGCTCCGGCCCGGGCCAACCCGATGCCGGGATCCTGCAGGCGGAGCACGACGTTGTAGGACGAGCGGGCCACCAGCACGCAGAGCGCCACCCAAGCCAGGACCAGAACGTCGGAGAGGATCTGCCGCGCCAGGCGCAGCGGTCGTTCGGCGTAGAACCGCATGTGTGCGGAGCGTAGCCAGTCCGGCGCGCCAGAGCGGGCCGGACGTGCTGCGCGGTCCCGGCTTCTTTCAGAGCAGACCCAGCTTCGTCGCCGCGTAGACGGCCTCCGCCCGCCGCGACACCATCAGCTTGCGCATCAGGTTGCCCACGTGGAACTTCACCGTGGTCTCGGAGATGAACAGCTCGGCACCGATCGCCCGGTTGGACAGCCCTCGCGCGAGCAACCGCAGCACGTCCAGCTCGCGCTCGGTCAGGCGTTCGCGCTCCGGGACGCCACCGCCGGACAGCGAGCGGACCATGGCCGACGCGCTGCGGGCGTCGAAGGCGCTCTCGCCGCGGGACACCGCCCGGATGGCCCGCACCAGCTCCGTGGTGTCCACGTCCTTGACCACGTAGCCGCGCGCTCCGGCCTGCACGGACTCGACCACCAGCCGATCCTCGGCGAACGTGGTCAGCACCAGGACCCCGATGCCCGGATGCGCCGCGCACAGCCGGCGGCAGACGTCCAGCCCGTCGGTCTGCGGGCCGGCCGTGAGCTTGAGGTCGAGCAGCACGACGTGCGGGCGCGAGGCGGCGACCGCGGCCACCGCGTCCGCCGGGGTGCCGGCCTCGCCGACCACCCGCAGGTCCTCCTCCCGCTCCAGCACCGCGCGCAGCCCCTGCCGCATGATCGAGTGATCATCGACCAGCACGATCCGGGTCGGCATCGGCCGGGCGCGCACCGGTGCGGTCGCGGTCATGCCGTCGCCCCGGCGCTCACGATGGCACGCCGCCGTTGGTGGGTGTCGAGCAGGCCACCGGGATGTCGACCTGCACCTGCACCCCGCCGAGGCGGGCCCGTCTGAAGGTCAACGATCCGCCCAGCTCACGCGCTCTGGCCTGCATGTTCACCAATCCCCGGTGCTCGCCCGACGGGGTGGCCAGGGTGGCAGCGCGCAGGCTGCGGCGTACCGCCTCGGGGCTTCCGGCACCGTCGTCGGAGATCGTCAAGCGGACCTCGCGGCAGCGGTAGGCGAGCCGGACGACCGCTCGGCTGGCGTCGGCGTGCACCGCGGTGTTGAACAGCGCCTCGCCCGCGATCCGGAACAGCGACTGCTCGCACTCGGTCGGCAGCGCCACCGGCTTGCCGCCGATCCGGACCTCGACCCGCAGCTCGTCGGGCATGTGCACGCCCGACAGCCTGCGCAGCATCGAGGGCAGATCCTCGTCGGCGCCGCAACCGTCGGCGTCGCTCAACGCGTAGATCGCCGATCGGAGCTGCTCCACCGCGCGGCGGGTGAGGTCCTTGGCCGTGCCGAGCTGCGCACGCAGCCGGTCGTCGGCGATCTCGGTGCGCACCAGCTCGATGTGCATGCCGGCCGACAGCGCGTACTGGGTGACGCTGTCGTGCAGCTCGCGGGCGATGCGATGGCGCTCGTCGTCGAGCACCTCGCGTTGCCGGGCGGCGCCCAGCTCGGCCTGGGTGAGCAGCAGCTCGTCGTTGCGCGCCTTCAAGGCGTCGGCCTGCCGGGTGGTGCGGGCGTACAGCCGGGCGGAGTGGTCGAGCAGCGCGCAGTTCTGCAGGGCCGCCGCGGTCTGGCCGGCCAGGATCCGCAGCACCGAGTGGTCGGTGTCGTCGATCTGCCGGTCCGGCGGCGTCCAGGCGATCACCGCGCCGACCACCCGGCCGTCGAGCCGGATCGGCACGTGCAGGTGCTGACGCCCGGAATCGGGGTCGTGCACGTCGTTGTCGGCACCTTGCGCAACCTGCTCGAGGTGCTGCCACACCGGGGTCGGCATGTCCCGGTCGGTGCGCTCGGTCCCGTCCGGGCCACGCACCAGGTGTCGCGGGTTGGCATCCGGCAGCTCGCCGTCGACCAGCGCGAAAACCACCCACTCCGCGGACAGGTGATCAGCGGCCGCCTCGACGACAGCGCGCACCAGCGCCTCGGAGCCCTCGGTGGTGTGCACCAGCGCCGCCGAGATGCGGTCCAGCGCATGGATCACCCGGTGCAGCCGTTCGGCCGAGATGCGGTACTCGGGGTAGTAGTGCGGCTTGCCCGAGCGCAGGCCGGTGAGGGCCTCCAGATCGGGCCGGGCGCGGCCGGGTGCGCGGCGCGAGGTCCGGCGCGGCGGCCACTGCGCCGTGGTCACGGGCGGGCAGCCGGACGCATCGCCGTTCCCGCCATCGCCGCCCGCGCCCTCACATGGCCGCCTTGAACATGGTCGTGACGTCGTCGACCGACGTCTGCCGCGGATTGGTGGTCAGGCACGCGTCACCCAGGGTCAGCTCGGACAGCGCGGGGATGTCGGCGTCGGTGACGCCGAGCGCGCCGAGCCCGCGCGGGACGCCGACCTCGTCGCCGAGCCTGCGGATCTCCTCGGCCAGCATCTCGACGGCCTCGGCCGCCGCTGCTGCAGACACGTTCAGCCCCATCGCCTGCGCGATCGGGACGAACCGTTCCGGGAACTCCGCGCCGTTGAACCTGATCACATGCGGCAGCAGTACCCCGTTGACCACGCCGTGCGGCAGGTCGAGCATGCCGCCGACCTGGTGGCTCATCGCGTGCGTGGCGCCCAGGATGGCGTTGGTGAACGCCAGCCCGGCCTCCAGCGCGGCCTGGGCCATGAACATCCGCGCGGTGCGGTCGCGCGGGTTGCGCATCGTGTGCGCCAGGTTGCCGTTGACCAGCGACACCGCCTGCAGCGCATGGTGATCGGTGAGCGGGCCGTGGGCCAGCGAGACGAAGGCCTCGATGCCGTGGGTGAGCGCATCCAGGCCGGTGGCCGCGTTGAGCCATTCCGGCATCGTGACCAGCAGCCGCGGGTCGATCACCGACACGTCGGGCACCAGCGCCCGGCCCATGATCGTGATCTTGGTGTGTCGCTCGGTGTCGGTGACGATGCAGAACTGCGAGACGTCGGCGCCGGTCCCGGACGTGGACGGCATCATGATCAGCGGCGGGATCGGGTGCGCGATCCGGTCGATGCCCTCGTAGTCGAGGATCCGGCCACCGTTGGCGGCCAGCAGGGCGACGCCCTTGGCCGCGTCGATCACCGAACCACCACCGATGCCGAGCACGACGTCGCAGCCGACTTCGCGGTAGCGCTCGTGGCCGGCCTCGATCTCGTGGTCCTTCGGGTTCGGCGTGACGTCCTGCCACACCACCGGCTGCAGCCCGGCCTCGCGCAGCTGGGTCAGCAGCTCCGAGGGCCAGCCCGCCTCGGTGAGGCCGGGATCGGTCACCACGAACGGGCGGTGGGCGCCGAGGCGGAGCGCGGCGTGCGCGGCCTCCGGCAGCGAGTTGTAGCCGAACACGATCTCCGGGGCGTGGAACTTGGACAATCCCATGGGCGCACTGCCGCGCTCGACGGCTTCCGGGTCGTCGAGTCGATCGTCGGGTCCGTGGCGGGTCAACAGGACTGACTCGCCGGCCCGATGCGCCTCACCGATGAGGACCACCATGCCCTCCTGCACCACACCTCGACGTCGACGCACCCCGGACCGCGGCACGACGACCGAAGCTCACGGTACAAGAATCGGCGTGAGCCGGACGGCTAACGGCCGGGTCGGTTCCGTCTCCGCAGGCCGGACCTGACAAAAGGTTCAGGCCCGCACGAGTATTGCTACCGGGATCGGGAGGGTCGAGGACGCCGTGGCGCGGTGCAGGTGCGAACGGGTCAGCCCGAATGGATGGGACCGTCGCGCTCGGCCAGCCGACTGCCACCGCCGCCCCAGTGCTGGGCGATCATCTCGGCGGCGATCGACACCGCCGTCTCCTCGGGGGTGCGGGCACCGAGGTCCAGCCCGATCGGGCTCGACATCCGGGCGATCTCGGCCTCGGTGATGCCCCGCTCACGCAGCCGGTCGAGCCGATCCTCGTGCGTGCGCCGCGAGCCCATCGCACCGATGTAGGCCACCTCGGGCAGCCGCAGCGCGACCTCCAGCAGCGGCACGTCGAACTTGGGGTCGTGGGTGAGCACGCAGAGCACGGTGCGCCGGTCGATGCGGCCGGCCTCGGCCTCGGCGGCCAGGTAGCGGTGCGGCCACTCGACCACCACCTCGTTGGCCCCCGGGAACCGCGACGCGGTGGCGAACACCGGGCGGGCATCGCAGACGGTCACCCGGAAGCCGAGGAAGTTCCCGATCCGGGCCACCGCGGCGGCGAAGTCGATCGCCCCGAAGACGATCATCCGCGGTGGTGGTGCGAAGGACTCGACGAACACCGCGAGGCCTTCGCCGCGGCGTTGACCGTCGACGCCGTAGGTGACGGTGCCGTTGCGGCCCGAGTCGAGCAGGCCGCGCGCGTCGTCGCGGATCGCGGCGTCGAGCCGGGCCGAGCCGGTGCTGCCCTCGGCCCGGTCCGGCCACACGACCAGGCGCTTGCCCAGCCGCTGCGCGGGGCCGGTGACGACCGTGGCCACGGCCACCGGGGAGCCGCTGCGCAGCGCGTCGGCCACCGCGCCGAGCTGCGGGTAGGAGTCCTGATCGACCCGCTCCACGAAGACGTCCAGGATGCCGCCGCAGGTCAGACCGACCGCGAACGCGTCGTCGTCGGACACGCCGTAGCGCTGCAGGACCGGGCGGTCATCGCGCAGCACCTGCTCGCCGAGCTCGTACACCGCGCCCTCGACACAGCCGCCGGACACGCTGCCGACGGCCTCGCCGTCGGGACCGACCAGCATCGAGGCGCCGGGCTGTCGCGGGGCCGACCGGAAGGTGCCGACCACGGTGGCCAGCGCCGCGGACTGCCCGTTCTTCCACCAGCCCTCCAGCTGGTCGATCACGTCACGCATGACTCTCCCCACCGCGCCGGCTCGGCCGGGCCTCGGGCCCCGAGCGCATCACCTCGAGCAACCGTTCGAGAGTGGCCAGGCTGTGGCCGGCCAACAGATCGTCCAAGTACGGAAGGGCGGCGACTATTCCACCCTGCAGCGGCGCGTACCCGGCCTTGCCGGCGTGCGGGTTGACCCACACCAGCCGGTGCGCGAGCCGGCTCAGCCGCTGCATCTGCACCCCGAGCAGCTCCGGATCCCCGCGTTCCCAGCCATCGGAGAACACCACGACCACCGCGCGCCGCGCCGCCCCGCGCTGCCCCCAGCGATCGACGAAGGCGCGCAGCACCTCACCCAGCCGGGTGCCGCCCGACCAGTCCGGGATCGTCCGCCCGGCGGCCGCCAGCGCCCGCTCCGCGTCGCGCATCCGCAGTTGGTGGGTCACCCGGGTGAGCCGGGTGCCGAGGGTGAAGGCCTCCACGGCACTCGGTCCGCGGCGGACCACGACGTGCGCGAAACGCAGCAGCGCGTCCGCATAGGGCTCCATCGACCCGGAGACGTCGATCAGCAGCACGACCTTGCGATCGCGCCGGGAGTGGTCGCGCCTGCGCAGGTCGCCGAGCTCGCCCTGGTTGCGCAGCGCGGCGCGCAGCGTGCGCCCGGGATCGGTGCGGCCGTGCCTGGCCGGCCGCAGCCGGCGCGAGGGCCGCCGCGGGAGCTCCGGTCGCAGCAGGTCCAGCAGCCGCCGCAGGTGTTCGCGCTCGGCCGGGGTGAGCTCGGCGATGTCCCGGTTGCGCAGCACCTCGGTGCCGCTGGCCCGGGCGTGCAGCTGCGGGTTCGTGGAGTCCTCATCGGGCTCACCCGATCCGGCGGACGGGTCCAGCGCGGCCAGCTTCGGCGGTGGCGGTGGCCGCTCGTCGGTGATCCGGGTGCGGCCACCGGCGGCCGGGGTGAACCAGTCGGCGAAGGCCTGGTCGTAGCGGGGCAGGTCGTCGGGGTCCGAGCACAGGGTCAGCCGGCCCGCCCAGTAGGTCTGCAGCTGGCTGGTGACATCGAGCGAGTCGACCGCGGAGAGGAAGGCGGCGACCCGGTCGGTGGTGATGGCCAGCCCGGCGCTGCGCAGCACCGCGGTGAAACCGACCAGCCCGGGCACGGGATCGTCCGGGGTCGCCTCGGCGGATCCGTCCGCGGGTGCAGAAGGCCTCATCCGGATCGCCTCATTCGGGTCGCCGACCTTGCTCAGGACGCGAGCAGGATGTCGAGCTGCTTGCGCACCCGGTCGGCGTCCTCGCGGTACTTGAGCACGGCGCCCAGGGTGGCCGCGGCGCTGTCCATGTCGAGGTGACGGGCGCCCACCAGCTGCAGCGCCCGGGCCCAGTCGATGGTCTCGGCCACGCCGGGCGGCTTGAGCAGGTCGGCCTGGCGCAGGGCGCGCACGGCCCCGGCGACCTGGGCCGCCAACCGTTCGGGCAGGCCGGGCAGCCGCGAGTGCAGGATCTCGATCTCACGCGCCAGGTCCGGGTGTTCGAGCCAGAGGTAGAGGCAGCGGCGCTTCAGGGCGTCGTGCACCTCGCGGGTGCGGTTGCTGGTCAGCACGACCAGCGGCGGCACGGCGGCCCGGATCTCGCCGAGTTCGGGGATGGTCACCGCGTGCTCGGTGAGCACCTCGAGCAGGAACGCCTCGAACTCGTCGTCGGCCCGGTCCACCTCGTCGATCAGCAGCACACTCGGGCTGGTCTGCAGCGCGCGCAGGATCGGCCGGGCGAGCAGGAAGCGCGGTTCGTAGAGCGACGCCTCGACAGCGGTCGCGTCCAGGCTGTCGCCGGATGCGCCGGCCGCGGCCTCCAGCGCGCGTAGGTGCAGCAGCTGCCGGGGGAAATCCCAGTCGTAGAGCGCCTGGGCCGCGTCGATGCCGTCGTGGCACTGCAGCCGGATCAGCTCGGCCCCGGTGATCTGGGCCAGTGCCTGCGCGAGCGCCGTCTTGCCGGTCCCCGGCTCGCCCTCGCAGAACAGCGGCCGGTTCATCTTCATCGCGAGGAAGACCGCGGTGGCGATGCCGTCGTCGGCGAGGTAGCCGGTGGACCGCAGGGCGGTCACCAGGTCGGCGGGCGAGTCCACAGCGGCCCGGGGGCGGTCGGTCACCGAGCCAGCATGACGGAACCGGCGGTGTGTAGCCACCACAGGCACCGCGACGGAGCTCGCGGAAAGTAGCGGATCATCTGCTCAGCGTGAGTGCAGGTGTGACCGAATCGATAATAGTTCCAGTATGGATGCGATTAATAAAACCGTGATCGGGCCGTGATCTTGACGTTCTGACCTGCGAATCTGCGGAAATGGCGTAGTTATCCGGCCGTTACCGTGAGCAGCCTCACCCTCGACTTGTTTGACGAGTGACCAGGTGCTTCTCGTAGCTTCGATGGCTGGTCGGGTCCAACAAGGGCTCGACCGCGAATACATCCGAGCCGCTGCGCCTTGCCCCGACCCGCGGTTCCGGTCCGTCGACTGATCTCGGGTTGGGGCTGAGGGTACCGCCCGCTGGTCGCTGACGAGCGGGTTCCCTCATCGGCGTGATCAGGGGCAAACAACATGTCTGCACGTTCGGATTCCCGCAAGGGTCGAAGTCTCATGCGCGCCGCCGTGGTCGGTGCGGTCGCGATCGGCGCTCCGTTCGCCGTCGCTGGAACCGCCAATGCCGCCCCGGATTCGGCGTGGGACAAGCTCGCGCAATGCGAGAGCGGCGGCAATTGGAACATCAACACCGGTAATGGCTACTCCGGTGGGCTGCAGTTCAGCCCGAGCACCTGGCGGGCCTACGGTGGCTCCGGCAGCCCGCACAACGCCAGCCGGGCGCAGCAGATCGCGGTGGCCGAGCGGACGCTCGCGGCCCAGGGCTGGAACGCCTGGCCCTCCTGCTCGCACAAGGCGGGGGTGCGCGGCAGCTCGGCCTCGCCGGGCAAGGCCGTGGTGAAGAAGGTGGCCGCGCCCGCAACCGCGAAGGCCCCGAAGGCGGCCCCGGTGCTGGCCAAGAACGGCGCGGACTACACCGTCGCCCGTGGCGACACCCTCGGCAAGATCGCCAAGAAGCATGGCGTGGCCGGCGGCTGGCAGGCGATCTTCGATCGCAACTCCGACGTGTTGAGCAGCCCGAACGTGCTCAAGGTCGGCCAGCAGCTCGACCTGGGCTGACCGAGGCGGGTCGGTTCGGACGGGCTCCGGGCAACGAGCTCAGGCCGAACCGACCCACTCCTCGGTGCCATCGCTGAAGGCCTGGTGCTTCCACACCGGCAGCAGCCGCTTGACCTCGTCGACGAGTTCCGCGCAGGTCGTGAACGCCTCGCGTCGGTGATCCGCCGCCACGGCGCAGGCCAGCGCCACATCGCCGACAGCCAGCCGCCCGACGCGGTGGCTGATGGCGATGGCCCGAACCCCCGGCGTGCGCCCGGCGACGTCGGCCGCCACCTGGGCGACGATCTTCTCCGCGGTCGGATGCGCGCTGTAGTCGAGGCTCAGCACGCCACGTCCGCCGTCGTGGTCGCGCACCACCCCCGCGAACGTGACCACGGCGCCGGCCGCCGCGTGCTCGACCAGGGCCGCGTGCTCGGCGACGTCGAGGGGCTGCTCGCCCACGGCGGCGCGCAGCACGGCGGCGCGGACGGTCGCTCCGGTCATCGGTGGTCACCTCCGTGCAGCTGGTCGACCGCGTGGGTCAGTACATCGGACAGCACGGACAGACCGTCTCGTACACCCCCGGTGGACCCGGGGAGGTTGATCACGAGCGTACGGCCGGCGACGCCGGTGAGCCCGCGCGAGAGCACCGCGGTCGGCACCGCCGGGGCACCGGCGGCGCGGATGGCGTCGGCCAGCCCGGGCACCTCGTAGTCGAGCAGCCGGCGGGTGACCTCTGGGGTCGAGTCGGTGGGGGAGATGCCGGTACCGCCGGTGGTGATCACGACATCGACCCCGTCGCCGATGGCGGCGCGTAGCGCCTCGCCGACCGGCTCGCCGTCCGGGACGACGGCGGCGTCCGGCGTGTCGAATCCGCGCTCGCGCAGCCACTCGACGATCACCGGTCCGCTGCGGTCGGCGTAGACACCGCCCGCGGCCCGGTTCGATGCGGTGATCACCCGAGCCCGGCCGCTCACGACCGCTCCTGCGGGCGGACCCAGCTGCCGGTCTTGCCGCCGTCCTTGCGCTCCACGCGCACCCCGTCGAGCACGGCCGCCGGATCCACCGCCTTGATCATGTCGTGCAGCGTGAGCCCGGCCACGGCGACCGCGGTGAGCGCCTCCATCTCGACGCCGGTGCGATCGGTGGTGCGCACGGTGGCCCGGATCCCGATCTCGGTCTCCCGCGGCTCGAGCTCGACCGTGACGCCGCTGATCGCGATCGGATGGCACAGCGGGACGAGGTCCGGGGTGCGCTTGGCGCCCATGATCCCGGCGATCCTGGCGGTGGCCAGTGCGTCGCCCTTGGGGAGCCCGTCGCGGCGCAGCAACGCCAGCACCTCGGCCGTCGTGCGCAGGGTTCCGCTGGCGACCGCCGTTCGCGCGCTGGGTTCCTTCGCGGTGACGTCCACCATCCGGGCCGCGCCGCCGGCATCGACG
This sequence comes from uncultured Actinomycetota bacterium, assembly GCA_963730945.1. Taxonomy (GTDB): domain Bacteria; phylum Actinomycetota; class Actinomycetes; order Mycobacteriales; family Pseudonocardiaceae; genus Pseudonocardia. The sequence continues at coordinate 109,064 of CAVSTV010000011.1, read as the reverse complement.
TGAGTCAGTTCCACGCCGCGACCCTACGGCGTCGTCGGGTGTGCGCCCGACTACGCACCGACGGTCCACGGTGCTGAAGGTTCATATGATCTACGTCACATCTCGGCCTGTGGTGAACCGAAAGTAACGGAGATCCGTGCATATGACCTGCACCGACAGACTGTTGTTAGCCCGTTCGGCGTAATAGGGGTCAAGGTGACGGTCTCGGCGTGTAGGGGTTCCCTCGCTCATCGAGCGGTCGTAGCGTGCGAAATGGCCGACCTGGATTGCCCCAGATCCCGGTGAGTCCCGAGTCCGCAGCGCTCCCCTGTCCGGCGGAATCGGCCCATTGCCTCATGAAACGTGGGACAGGACGGATGTCGGCGACCATTCCCCGGGTCGTCGCCTGCCGATTTCCGGCGGGTACCCGTGCGCAGCGCAGGAGACGCAGCATGGCGCGTTACCGCGGACGTCACCGAGCCCCGAGTACCACCGGCAAGACCATCGCCCGAACCGCCCTCGTCGGCGCCGTCGCCGGCGCCCCCCTGTTCGCCACGATCCCGGCCGCCCAAGCCGCGTCCACCTCGACCTGGGATCGGGTCGCTCAATGCGAGAGCGGTGGCCGGTGGAACATCAACACCGGCAACGGCTACCACGGCGGGCTGCAGTTCGCGCCGTCCACCTGGTCCGGCTTCGGCGGCGGTGAGTTCGCGGCGAAGGCGCACCAGGCCAGCCGGGCCGAGCAGATCGTCGTCGCCGAGCGGGTGCTGGCCAAGCAGGGTTGGGGTGCCTGGCCGGTGTGTTCGCGCAAGGCGGGTGCCCGCGGTGAGGCCGCGTCGCTGCGCAGCGCGCCGCAGCGCGACAGCTCGGCGGCCAAGCAGGTGCGGCTCAAGCCATCGGCATCCACGCCCGCTGGGAACTACGTGGTCAAGCGCGGGGACACGCTCTCCAAGATCGCCGCCCGCAACGGCGTGAAGGGCGGGTGGAAGGCGCTCGCGAGCAAGAACCCCGACCTCGATCCCCATCGCCTTCGGCCGGGCATGACCCTGGCCGTGTGAGCGGGCACCGTCAGCGCGTCCACCAACCCCAGCGGGGCCGGGCCAACATGATGACGGCGCGGTCCTGCCGGGACGACCGCTGCAGGACCTCGACGTCGGCGGCGCCGCACGCGGTCGCGATGACGGGTGCGGCGGCCCGCAGGTCGTCCGGGCAGGTGCCGCTGTGGAGCCACAGGCTCACGACCACCGCGTCGCCCTGGGGCCGGAATGCGGTGATCCACGGCAGCCGCCCCTCCCGGTCCGCGATCCCGGCCTGCACGAGGCCCGATCGCACCCGGTGCGAGGCGATCATCGCCTGTACGACGCCGACCAGCGCCTGGCCGAACGGGGGCACCAGCCGGGCCAGCAACACGGTGATTCCGGCGATCCACCCGACGGCCTCCCCCCCGACCAGGTACCAGAGCCCGGCGACGAGCCCGAGCAGCAGGAATTCGGCGCGCCAGCGAACGAGCACCGCCCCGACGCCGGGTCGACGCCGGGGCGGTGGGAAAAGCCGCCGGATTTCCCCACCGGGGTTCACGGCGCACCGGCCAGCGGAGCCGGCTCGCGCCGGACCGTGCCCGCGCCGTCGCACCGGTGACAGGTGTGAGCGCCCTCGAGGCCCGTGCCCTGGCAGCTCGGACATTCCTCGATCGTGTTCCAGCGCGGGTCGCGGTAGGTCCGTTGGAAGGCCCGGTCCCGGCGCACCTCCCAGCCGCGAGCGGTGGCGTCGAGGTCGAGTTCACCGAAGGCGAACCGGTCGGCGCGCTCCAGGAAGTCGGAGATCCATGTACGTGCACGTTGATAGGTAGTACGCTTGTTCACGCTCTGACCTGCCTTGTCCTGTGTGGCTCACGGGAGGGCTTGAGGGCACCGCACCGCTCGGTGTTGGCGCACCGGTCGGTGGGAACGGCGAGGAGGCTGCATGCCTCCTCGTGCGAGATGGCGTCGGCCCGTGGTCGGCGCCTTCTCGCGTTTCAGGGCTGGCTGGTGAGGCTGGTGGTTGCTTGTCTGGGTGGCATGACTACTTCTATGTCTGGCAGTTACCGGAAGCCCACGCACACGTTGACATCCGTATTTCACCTGCAAGGAACGCGTTCGGTACTAGTGTGACCTGGTAGCTACCGCTAGGCAACAGACGGTGCACGGCGAGGCGGAGAGGGGAAGAGGTGGCGGAAGCCGCTGAGCCCAACCCGACGCTGGCGCGGCGCCGGCTGGCCGTGCGCTTCCACAACCTGCGCGAACAGAGCGGACGCGGTCTCGACGAGCTGGCCGCGTTCCTGGGTGTGGCCATGCCTCAGGCCTCCCGCCTGGATACAGGTGCTCGTGGGTTTCAGCGTGGCCAGGTCGACGAAGCTCGCAGACTGGTACGGGCTCGCCGGTGCTGAACGTGCCGAGATGCTTGATCTTGTGGCCGAGAGCCGCAAGCAGGGCCTGGTGGCAGCAGATCGATCTCTACGACTCGTATCGCACGTTGATCGGCATGGAGCAGGCGGCGGAGACGATCAATGAGTACGGCAGCAGCGTCGTTCCTGGTCTGCTGCAGACTCCGGACTATGCGCGCGCCGCCGCGGCGGGAGGCGCATCCGAGGCTCAACACCTCAAGAGATCGAGCATGCCGTCCAGGTCCGGATCCGGCGTCAACAGATCCTCGATCGCGGCGATGCCGCGCCAAGCTGCGGGTCGTGATCGACGAAGCTGTTCTCGCGCGAACCACCGGTGGTGCGACGTCATGGCGTGCACAGCTGATGCATCTCGAGGAGATGTCCGATCGGCCGCCGCGTTCGCGTGCGAGTCGTCGCCTTCGAACGCGGTGTGTACCTCGGGAGCACCAAGAACCACTTCATCCTGCTCGAGATGGGAGGCGGCCTGCCGGACGTCCTCTACCGGAGGGCAAAGCAGGCCGGAGGACACCATCGGACGATGAGACGCTCGATGAGTACTGGCGGGCCTGGGACCGGCTCGTGACATCGCGCTGGACGGCTCGCTCCCGCGCCCTGATCCAGCGTGTACCGGTCTCGACTGCCACCCGGTAGTGCGGCGGGTCGGCGTCAGGCTCTAGTCGATCATGTCCTAGATCCTCCTGGTAATTACCGTTGACGGTCCGCCAGCGTGCTCGTCGGCTGCCGGCGCGTCCGCAGTCCGGCCGATGTCGATGTGGCCGCGATCTGCTGCGCGACCGCGTTGCTCGAGAGATGGCCCTGTGCGGGCGAGGCGGCTGACTCTACAAAGGGGATGAATGGCTGGCTGCTGAGCGTTCCGACTTGACGTGGATCAAGTCGAGCAAGAGTGCGGGCATGACTGCTTGTGTCGAATTCGCCACCGATGGCGATATGATCTTGATGCGTGACTCTAAGGATCCGTCGACGCATCTGAGGTATACCCGCCGTCGAGATCGACGCGTTTCTGTACGGAGCAAAGCGAGGCGAGTTCGATCATCTGCTTCACGCCGCAGATTGAGCCGCTACCATGCCGCTGGACCTGGGCTGATGCTGGTAACTATGGCGATCACCGTGCTGGGGATGGCACGCTGAGACGCGAGCTGGTCGACCGACGACGGAGTTGGGCGGAGCGCGGCGCTCGCCGTTGATTGCTGCCTCCGTCCAGGACGGGGTGGCACGTGCAGGAGACTCAGCGGGTTTGGGTGAAGTCAAGTTTCAGCGCCGGCATGGGCGCGTGCGTTGAGATGGCCAGGGTCGGTGACGATATTGCATTGCGCAATACTCGGGACCATGCGGTGTGTTCTGCAATTCACCCAGATCGGAGATTGCTGCCCTTATAGCTGGCGCTCGGAATGGGGATTTCGACCACCTGATCGATCGCACCGAACTGACCGGGTCGTCCTCGAACGCGGCGAGCTGGTCGAGGGTGTCGACGTCGTCCGGATCGGCGACGTCGACGCTCTCGACCAGTTCGATCGCTGGGTTTCCGGCGAGGTAGCTTCGGGCTCCCGCGTCGCCATGCGCCGTTGCGGCCACGGCCCGCCAGTGTGACCGTCCGATGAGGACGGGATGTGCGGGCGCTCCGGAGTACGCGGCGCGCGCCAGCATGTCCGGTGTGGACAGTGCAGCGAGGCGGGCGACGGCGGCGGCGGTGACACCCGGCAGGTCCACCAGATGGATCAGCGCCGCATCGGGTCGGGGATCGAGCCGGCCGAGGGCGTCGAGGCCGGCCCGCAACGAGGCGCCCATGCCCTCAGCCCAACCGGGCTCGGTCACGACAAGCACGTCGGCCGGGATCAGGGCGCGGACCTCGTCGGCGGCGGCACCGATCACCACCACGAGCGGCGTGCAACCCCCCGTCCCGCAGCACCCGCAGGGCCCGCACGACCAGCGCCTCACCACCGAGCTCGACCAGCGCCTTCGGGCGACCCATCCGCCGCCCGGCGCCCGCGGCCAGCAGCAGCCCAGCCGGGGCGGCTATCTGTTGATCTCGGTGACGGGGTGCTCGTAGGGCACCTTGTCCTGGGGGAACTGGACGTCGCCGAACGGGGACAGGGAGCCCTGCATGTCGGCGACAATCTCGCTGACCGGGTGTTCCTCACCGGGCAGCTCGGGCCAGGTCGGGTCCAGTCGGTCCGGTTGGACTGATTTGGCCACGATGTCCTCCTCGCAGGTGTCGTTGCGCGGAGTATCGCGCACCGTAGGGCCCGGCGTCTCCCCGGTAGCGCAGACTACCGTGAAGGGGATGCCCACTTCGCTGGTCGACCGGCTGCGCGCTGCGGACGACGAGACGCTCGCCGCCCTGTTGCGGCTGCGACCCGATCTCGCCGTGCCGCCGCCCGCCGATCTCACGGTGCTGGCCACCCGGGCCGGGATCCGGGCCTCCGTGCACCGGGCCTGCGAGGACCTCGACACGGTCGCACTCGCGGTGCTGGAGGCGCTCGTCGTCGCCGACGCCGACCAGGAGCCGGTGTCGATGTCGGAGCTGCGCCGGCTGCTCGGGCCCGACGTGCCGGCCGCCGTCGTCGACCGCGGCCTCGGCGTCCTGCGTGAGCGGGTTATCGCCTGGGACGACGACTCCGGGTTGGCGCTGGTGCCCGCGGCGCGCGACGTGGTGCCGCGCTATCCGGGTGGGCTGGGTCGCCCGGCCTCCGGGCCGGCCGGGTCGTCCGCGCTGCCGCAGCTGCTGGCCGCCGTCGACGAGGACGAACGCCGGGTGCTCGACGCGCTGGCCGTCGGCCCCCCCATCGGGCGCAGCCGGGCCGGCTCGGATCCGCAGAGCCCGGTCGGACGGTTGCTCGGGCGCGGGCTGCTGCTGCGCGTGGACGCCGACACCGTCGAGCTGCCGCGGCAGGTGGCGCTGGCGCTGCGCGGGGATCGTCCTCTCGGCGCGGTGTCGATCACGCCGCCGCAGGTCGGCGCCCAGGACCGCGGGGCCGACGTCGTGGACCGCACGGCGGGCGGGGCCGCGCTCGAGGCGCTGCGCAAGGTCGAGCTGCTGGTGGGGTTGTGGAGTCGGCTGCCGCCGCCGGTGCTGCGCTCCGGTGGGTTGGGGGTGCGGGAGCTGCGCCGGGTGGCGAAGGAGATCGACGGCGATGAGTCGGCGGCCGCGCTGCTGGTCGAGCTGGCGGTCGCGGCCGACCTCATCGCCGAGAGCGACGGCGTCCAGCCGGAGTGGGTGCCGACCACGACCGTCGATGTCTGGTCCGCGGGCGGTCCGGAGCTGCGCTGGTCGACGCTGGCCCGCGCCTGGCTGGAGCTGCCGCGGTTGCCCGGCCTGGTCGGCCTCAAGGACGACGCCGGGCGGCCGATCGCGGCGCTGTCCGACGGGGTCCGGCGGCCGCTGTCCCCACGGGACCGGCGCCGGGTGCTGGCCGGGCTCGCCGAGCTCGCTCCGGGTGTCGCGCCCGGTTCGGCGGAGGGGTTGGCCGAGCTGCTGGCCTGGCGCGCCCCGCGCCGAGGCGGCCGGCTGCGCGACGAGGTCGTCGGCTGGGTGCTGGCCGAGGCCACCGTGCTCGGCGTCGTCGCGCTGGGCGCGCTGTCCACCCCGGGGAGGGTGCTGCTCGACGATCCGGCCGGACTGGTCCCGGCGCTGCGGGTGACCCTGCCGCCGCCGGTCGATCACGTGTTGCTACAGGCCGACCTGACCGCGGTCGCGCCGGGACCGCTGCAGCCGGAGCTGGCCGCGGAGCTCGGCCTGATGGCCGAGGTCGAATCCGCGGGCGGCGCCACCGTGTACCGGTTCACCGAGGCCACCGTGCGGCGCGCGCTCGACGCCGGCCGCAGCGCGGCCGACCTGCAGCACCTGCTGGCCACCCGATCGGCGACGCCGGTCCCGCAGGCGTTGAGCTACCTGGTCGACGACATGGCCCGCCGGCACGGACGGTTGCGCGGCGGCAGCGCCTCGTCGTTCCTGCGCTCCGACGACGAGGTGCTGATCGCCGAGGTGCTGGCCCACCCCGGGACCGGTGATCTGCAGCTGCGCCGGATCGCGCCCACCGTGGTGGTGTCGCCGCTGGCGTTGATCGAGCTGCTCGACGGGTTGCGCGCCGCCGGGTTCACCCCGGCCGCCGAGGACACCGGCGGTGCGGTCCTTGATCTCACCGACCGCGGCCGTCGGACCGCGCCGCGGCGGCGGCCGGCCCTCCGGACCGGCGCCCCTCCCGAGCCCGCCGCCGAGCAGCTCGCGGCGCTGGTGTCGCGGATGCGCGCGGGCGACGCGCTGAACCGGGTCCGTCGCGGCACCGCGCAGCTCGCGGCCAGCAACGGCTCGGCGGTCGATCTGCTGCGGGCCGCCGCCGCCGCCCGGCAGAGCCTGCTGATCGGCTTCGTGGATCGCCGCGGGGCCGCGGCCGAGGTGGTGCTGGAACCGCTCAGCGTCGGGGCCGGGGTGGTGGAGGGTCGGGACGCGGTCGACGGGGTGCCGGTGCGGGTACCGCTGCACCGGATCACCACCATCGCCGAGGTCGACGACTGACCGCAGGCGACCCCGGCGAGATCAGCGGGCGCCGGCGGCCATCCGGTAGTGCATCGCGTGCTCCACCAGCGTGATCAGGGTCTGCTTCGTGGACTCCCGGCTGCGCGCATCGCAGCTCACGATGGGGATCTCGGATTCGATCGACATCGCTTCCCGGACGTCCTCGACCCGGTGCTGCAGCAGCCCGTCGAAGCAGTTCAGGCCCACGATGTAGGGCAGCCCGCGGTCCTCGAAGAAGTCGATCGCTGCGAACGAGTCGGCCAGCCGCCGGGTGTCGACGAGCACCACCGCGCCGATCGCGCCGCGCACCAGGTCGTCCCACATGAACCAGAACCGGTGCTGACCGGGGGTCCCGAACAGGTACAGGATCAGCTCGGCGTCCAGCGACACGCGGCCGAAGTCCATGGCCACCGTGGTGGTGGTCTTGTCGGGGGTGGCCGACAGGTCGTCGTGCGGGGAGCTGGCCTCGGTCATGACGGCTTCCGTGGTCAGCGGAACGATCTCCGAGACCGAACCGACGAACGTGGTCTTGCCGACGCCGAAGCCACCGGCCACCACGATCTTGGCCGAGATGGTCGCCGCGGTCGCGATCCCCGGCGCATCCAACCCCGGCTGACGGGAGAGCGCCTGCGCGGAGCGCGACGACCCGTCCGTGGGGTAACTAGAGCCGACGGAGTCCACTCAACACCCTTTCCATCAGCGCGAGGTCCGGCATGTTGCCGGCGCTGCTCGCGGTCTGGTGCACGGTCACGACGCCGATCCCCGCCATGTCGCCCAGTAGCACCCTGGCCACTCCCAGTGGGAGCTTCAGAAGTGCGGCGACCTCGGCCACCGAACGCGTCTGCTCGCACAGTTCGGCGACGGCGCGGTGTTCGACCTGCAACATGGTCATCTGCTCGCGGCCTCGTTGGCTCGTCGAGACCAGCGCCTCGATGGCCAGGTCCAGGCCTGACTTGGTGCGGCCCCGGGTCCAGGCGTAGGGCCGAACCGCCGCGGCACCGCCGTTGCCGGCCGCGTCGACATTGATCTCCATCGGCCCGGTCGCCGGGCGCGACTGCGGTGCTGACGTCGGCACCGGCGCGTTCAGCTCCGGCAACGGCTCCGGACGGAACTCGTCGCGTGGCTCGACGTCCTGGCCGCGGCGTCGCCCCCAGCGCCGCCGGCGTGGTGCCCTGGCCGAGTCGAAGCTGAAGCTGTTCATGACGTCGGTGAAGGTCAGCTCCGCGGGCGGCCGACGCTCATCGTCGGGACCGGTACTCATCGGGCATCACCTACCTTTGGCCGATCGTCTCATCGAGGGAGTGGGAGTGGAACGGGTCAGCTCAGCGGCCGCCGAAGGAGCCCTGCAGCTCTGCGCGCAGCTCCGGGGTGAGCAGCTGGCCGACGCGGTCGACCAGCAACGTCATCTCGTACCCGATCAGGCCGATGTCGCAGTTCGGCGAGGCCAGCACCGCGAGGCAGGACCCGTCACTGATCGACATGAGCAGCACGATGCCGCGGTCCATCTCGACCACCGTCTGCACGACACCACCGGCGTCGAAGCACCGGGCGGCACCCTGGGTCAGGCTGACCAGGCCCGATGTCACCGCGGCGAGCTGATCGGCCCGGTCGCGGGGCAGCCGGTCGGAGCTGGTCAGCAACAGCCCGTCAGCCGACACCACGATGGCATGAGCGACACCGGGCACCCGCTCCGCGAAGTTCGTGACCAGCCATCCGAAGCGGCTCGGCTGCGTCTGTGGCGCCGTCATGAAGACTCCTCGTCGTGATTTCCGTGAGCGTTGGCCTGCTCTGCACCGAGTGACCCGGCGTCGGATGCAGTATCTCCGGTGCCGGTGGTCGGCTCGCCGTCGCCACGCAGGCGGTTCTCGCGGCCGAGCCGGACACCCTGCTGGTAGCTGGACAGCCGACCCCGGATGGTCTCGGGGTTGCGAGGTGGCGTGGCCAGCGAGGCCAGCACCGCGGATCCGGCACTGCCGGGCACCAGTCGGGCCCGTGGGCGGCGTTTCGGCAGGCCGGCCTGGGTCAGCTCGTCGCCGCGCGGGGTGCTCATCCCGCGGGCGGCCCGCCAGCCCTCGTCGGCCAGGCTGGCGAAACCGTGGTCCGGCGTCGCCGCGGCGGACACCCGCTCCCGCTCCGCCGCCCCGGCGGCTCGTCGACCAGCGGCCGCCCCGGCTGCGCGGACCGCGGGGGGATCGGCACCGACAGCGGCTCCCGGTCCGGAGCGCCGGCCGCGCTCGGCGTGGCGCGCGATTCCGGCTGCGGATCGTTGCCGTACTCGACGGGAACCGGTCGGTTCGAGCGGAACCAGGCCGACGCGATCTCCTCGAAGATCGGTGTGGTCTCGGTCGGATCGAAGTAGGGCTTCGATGCCGGCTCGGGCGTGGTCGACAGCCGGGGGGCGAACAGGCCATCGGCGGCCTGCGCCGGCTGCCGGTTGCCCGGCCGCGGGCCCACCCTCGGGAACGGCCGTGGACCGTTCGGGCGCGGACTGGGCCGGCGCTGCGGGAGGCCGGCTCCGCCACGGTCCGGCTGCGCCACCTTCGGCGTCGGGTCGGTGCGGGGCGCGTCGGGCAGGCCCGGTCGGCCGCGCGGCGGCATCGATCCGTGGGCGGGGTCGAAGCGCTCCCCCGGTGCGGGCAGCGGGCGCGACTCGGGAGCCCCGCTCGGTGGGGTGTCCCCATCGGCCGTCGCTTCGGACGGCGCGTCGTTCCGGACGGGTGGCGCCGGCAGGGCGGGGCGGTCGGCGGGACCCGGCGCCGGGCGGTCGGAAACCGGGTGCGGATCGGCCGGTCGCTCGGCGTCGGGCCGACCGGCGCTCGGGTGCGCGGTTGCGCCGGTGTCGGCCGGTGGCTGGTCGGGGTGATCGGGCCGGAACGGCACGGCGGGCGGGCGCAGGCTGGAGCCGGGCTGCCGGGTGGGCAGGCCGGAGCCCGAGCCGTTGGCCGTCGGTGCCGCCGGCTGGTCCGGTTGCCGCAGCGGCAACGGGCGGTCCTTCGGCTCGTCCGGCGGCCCGTCCGAGCCGACGACCAGCGCCGACAGCGATCCAGGTCGGCCGACGCCGTTGCGTCCGGGCCGCTGCTGGCCCGACGAGGACCCGAGGGCCGGCGGCTTCTTCATGCCGGCGCCGACCAGGGCGCCGGAGCGCCGCGGCTCGCTGGTCGGGACCAGCTTGGTCGGCACCGTGACCGACGCCGTGAGCCCGGAGCCGGAGCCACCGGCCGAGGAGCTCAGGCGCACCTCCACGCCGTGCCGGGCGGCCAGCCGGCCGACCACGAACAGGCCCATCCGCCGGGAGGTCGACACGTCGACCGAGGAGGGCCCGCCGAGCCGGGTGTTCGCCTTGCCGAGTTCGTCCTCGGTCATGCCCACACCGCGGTCGGCGATCTCCACCACGATCGCCCCGTCGCTGGTGCGGGTACTGCTCATCACCACCTGGGAGTCCGGCGGGGAGAAGATCGTCGCGTTGTCCAGCAGCTCGGCCAGCAGGTGCACCAGGTCGGACGACGCGCGCCCGAGGATGGAGACCGTCGGCGGGGCCTGCACGACGATGCGCTGGTACTGCTCGACCTCGGACACCGCGGCCCGCAGCACGTCGACCATCGGAACCGCCGCGACGTTCCGCTTGGCCACATCGGTGCCCGCGAGGACCAGCAGGTTCTCGCTGTTGCGCCGCATGCGGGTGGCCAGGTGGTCGAGCTGGAACAGGTTGGAGAGCTGGTCGGCGTCCTGCTCGTTGTTCTCCAGCTGCTCGATCAGCTGCAGCTGGCGCTCGACCAGCGCCTGGCTGCGCCGGGAGAGGTTGACGAACATCGCGCTGACGCCCGCCTGCAGGGTGGCCTGGTCGGCGGCCAGCTTGATCGCCTGCACGTGCACCGCGTCGAAGGCGCGAGCCACCTGAACGACCTCGTCCCGGCCGGTCAGCGGGACCGGCATGACCGTGGTGTCCGGGGTCTCGCCGGCGCGCACGCTCTCCACCGTCTGCGGCAGCCTGCGCTCGGCGACGTCGAGGGCCGAGGTGCGCAGCATGCGCAGTGATCGGATCAGGGTTCGGGCCACCACCACCGCGATGGTGATGCCGATGAGCAGGCCGAGCAGCAGGATCACCGCGCTGAGGCCGGCCAGGTTGCTGGCGCGGTCCTCGGCCGCGGCGCTGGTCGCCACCAGCTCGCCGCGGAGCAGCCCAGCGGTCTTGTCGGCGGCGGAACGGGACTGGACGTAGGCGGCGTCCCAGTCCGCCTGCAGCGGTCCGAGCTCGAACGGCGCGGCCAGGATGCCCGTTCTGATCTGGTCACGCCGGGCGTTGGCGGACGCGTCGGGCAGCAGGCCGAACGCCGAGAGCTGCTCGGGCGTCAGTGCGGCCTGGTAGTCCCGGTAGTCGGCCGCCAGCTGGGCGTTCGCCGAGTTCACCACGGCCGCGTCCCCGGGCTGCGGCTTGCCGGCCTGGATGGCCGCACCGATGACGGTGTGCTCGACGGCGAGCTGCTCGGTCACCCCGGTGACCGCGGTGACGGCGTCGGCCAGGCCACCGGTAGCCGGCGTCCGGAGCTGACGCAGCAGCGCGCGGTCGAGTGCATCGAGCGGCCCGACGATGTCGCTGTAGCGGGTCACCACCTGGTCGTAGGGCACCGGGGGATCGCCGAGGACGCTGGCCCGCAACCGGACCAGTCGACCGAGCCCGTCCTCGGCGCGCTGCAGCGCCGACGCGGTGGCCGGGTCCAGCTCGCCGGTGCCACGCAGCGCGTTGACCATCTCGGTGATCTCGCCGTCGGCCTGGCCGTGCTCGGCTTCCAGCGCACCGCGGTCGCCGGTCCGTCCGGCCGCCACGAACAGGGTCGAACCATCGCGCTCCTGGCGCAGCGCGTTGGCGGCGCCTGCGACCTGGTCGCGCACCTCGACCAGCCGGCTGCTGCGGCTCAGCTCACCGGCCTGCTGGGCGTCGTCGTGGATCCGCAGCACGCCGAGCGCGAGCGCCAGCAACGCCGGCACCAGCCCGACCACCGCGAGCTTCCAGGACAACGTCCAGTTCCGCGGGTTCAACCGCTCGGACCAGCCGGAACCGGGTTCGATGCTGCTCACAACATCTCCCTGACTGTTGCCGACACCGCTCCCGGGCACCCTGACAGGTTCCGGTCACCGCGCGCGAGAGCGGGCCGGACGAGCAGCACTCCACAGGCGGTGGATGGCCGGGACAGGGCAACGCGCCCGGGGAGCATCAGCATGGGGACGATCCGTTGCGCCTTCGGTCGGGGAGCGGTCCGGTCGGGTATCCGGTCCGCATCGTGCGCGCTTCGCCGACGGCCGACACGCACCCCTGGTGAGGGGTGATGACCTCCAGGACCCGATACGATCACGGCGGCACACGTGCGCTCAGACGGAGCCAGGACACTATAGCTCGCGAGTCACGGCCACCCTCCGGCCGCGGTCGACTCCCCCCGACCAGCAGCGTGCGGCCGGCGGCGGACGCGGAACTGTCGGTGTGCTCGCGTAGCGTTTCTTGTGCACAGTCCCCGTGCGTGAGGAGCTCCGGAGTGAACGATGGGCCGCTGATCGTCCAGTCCGACAAGACGCTGTTGCTCGAGATCGATCATGAGGCGTCCCGCGAGGCGCGCGCGGCGATCGCGCCGTTCGCCGAGCTCGAACGGGCGCCGGAGCACGTGCACACGTATCGGGTGACGCCGCTGGCCCTGTGGAACGCCAGGGCGGCCGGCCACGACGCCGAGCAGGTGGTCGACGCGCTGGTCCGGTACTCGCGCTACGCGGTGCCGCAGCCGCTGCTGGTCGACATCGTGGACACGATGGGCCGCTACGGGCGGCTGCAGCTGACCAACTCGCCGCTGCACGGGCTGGTGCTGGTCGCGCTGGACCGGGTCGTGCTGGAGGAGGTGCTGCGCCAGAAGAAGATCGCTCCGCTGCTGGGGGCCCGGATCGACCCCGACACGGTGGTCGTGCACCCGTCCGAGCGCGGGCACCTGAAGCAGGCCCTGCTCAAGATCGGCTGGCCGGCCGAGGACCTGGCCGGCTACGTCGACGGCGAGGCGCACCCGATCGAGCTGGTGGAGGACGACTGGACGCTGCGGGACTACCAGCGCCAGGCCGTCGAGGGGTTCTGGGCCGGCGGTTCCGGGGTGGTCGTGCTGCCCTGCGGTGCGGGCAAGACGATGGTGGGCGCGGCGGCGATGGCCGAGGCCAAGGCGACCACGTTGATCCTGGTGACCAACACCGTGGCCGGACGGCAGTGGAAGCGCGAGCTGATCGCGCGCACCAGCCTGACCGAGGAGGAGATCGGCGAATACTCGGGCGAGCGCAAGGAGATCCGCCCGGTCACCATCGCCACGTACCAGGTGATCACCCGCAAGACCCGGGGCGAGTACCGGCACCTGGAGCTGTTCGACTCCCGTGACTGGGGTCTGGTGATCTACGACGAGGTGCACCTGTTGCCCGCGCCGGTGTTCCGGATGACCGCGGATCTGCAGTCCCGGCGCCGGTTGGGGCTGACCGCCACGCTGGTCCGCGAGGACGGCCGCGAGGGCGACGTGTTCTCGCTGATCGGGCCGAAGCGCTACGACGCCCCGTGGCGCGACATCGAGCAGCAGGGCTGGATCGCGCCGGCCGACTGCGTCGAGGTGCGGGTCACGCTGACCGATGCCGAGCGGCTCGGCTACGCGGTGGCCGACGCCGACGAGCGCTACCGGATGGCCTCGACCGCGCGGACCAAGCTCAACGTCGTGAAGGCCATCCTGAACCGGCACCCGGGCGAGCCGGCGCTGGTCATCGGGGCCTACCTCGACCAGCTCGACGAACTCGGTGAGGTGCTGGACGCGCCGATCATCCAGGGCTCGACCAAGAACCGGGAGCGCGAGGCCCTCTACGACCGCTTCCGCGGTGGCGAGCTGCCGGTGCTGGTGGTGAGCAAGGTGGCCAACTTCTCCATCGACCTGCCGGAGGCCAGCGTCGCGATCCAGGTGTCGGGCACGTTCGGCTCGCGTCAGGAGGAGGCGCAGCGGCTGGGTCGGCTGCTGCGACCGAAGGGCGACGGTCGGCAGGCGCACTTCTACTCGGTCGTATCGCGCGACACCCTGGACACCGACTACGCCGCGCACCGGCAGCGCTTCCTCGCCGAGCAGGGCTATGCGTACCGGATCGTCGATGCCGATGATCTGCTGGGCCCGGCGGTACCGGAAATCGGCTGACCGGCGGCATGTCGTCGGACGGTCGGTCGAGGACAGTCTGATTACAGAGAGATACCAAATCGACACCCTAGTCAATTCGGGGTACCGCGAACGGCTGATGCACACGGCATTCTCGGTTATCCGGCGGCAGGATTGTTGAGCTCTTTGTAGTGAGCCGGCCCCCGGCAACCCGGCAGTGTGACTGAAAGTGCATATTCTGGGTACACACGGGACACTAAGATCCCTCAGCGCCCGGAGGAGCAGACATCAGCGCGTTCGGATGGATCGCCATCGGCGTCACGGCCTGGTTGGTCGTTGCGGCGCTGGTCGGCGTGCTGATCGGACGCATGATCCGGGGTCGGGACCGGCAGGTACCCAAGGACGCTCCGGTATCGACCGGTCCGCGGATTCCGGCGCAGGGCACGGCGGCGCAGAGCTCCTCGGCGCCACAGGCCGCCGGCCCGCCCAGTCCCCGGCAGCCGGACCAGGGAGCCCAGTCCTGAGCTGAGCCGGCAGATACCCGGGAAGGATGGGACCCGGGAACGACCAGGGCGAGCACGATAACGTGTCGGCACAACTTCGCTCGGGCGCGCGTGTTCGGGATGCGCGGCATCGTCGCGGCGAGGATGATCCCGCGGAAGCTGATCAGTGGCGACGTGCTGCCGGGGTGTACCCGCCGAGATCGCGGCCCCGCGTCCGCTGCCCGACGGGACGCTGCTCGGACGATCGGAGGGGCGGTAGCTGATCGTGGTGGTGCAACGGGGAGCGCGCTCGTGTTGAGCGTGCGCGGGCTGTCGGTGCGTTACGGCAAGTCGGTGCAAGCGCTCGAGAGCGTGCACATCGACGTGCCCGGTGACGGGGTGCTCGCCGTGCTCGGCGGCAACGGCGCCGGCAAGTCCACGCTGCTGCGTGCCGTGTCCGGCACGCTGGCGCTGCACCGTGGGGCCATCACCGCCGGTGAGATCCTCTTCGAGGATCGCCGGATCGACCGCCTCGACCCGGCCGAGGTGGTGCGGGCCGGCGTCGTCGCGGTGCCCGAGGGCCGGCAGGTCTTCGCCCGGATGACCGTCGAGGAGAACCTGCGGGCCGGTGGCCTCGGTGCCCGCTCGGCGGCGGCCAAGGCGGCGGCGCGGACCCGGATCGACGAGCTCTTCCCGGTGCTGGCGCAGCGGGCGGGGCAGCGTGCGGGCCTGCTCTCGGGTGGGGAGCAGCAGATGCTGGCCATCGGGCGGGCGCTGATGGCGGACCCGAAGCTGCTGCTGCTCGACGAGCCCTCGCTGGGCCTGGCGCCGCAGCTGGTCGGCCGGATCGCGCGGATCATCAGGGAGATCCACGACCAGGGCACCGCGGTGGTGCTGGTCGAGCAGAACGCCACCATGGCGCTGCAGGTCGCCGACCACGCCGCGGTGCTCGAGGTGGGCCGGGTCGCGCTCGCCGGACCGGCGGCCGAGCTGGCCCGCAGCGACGACGTGCAGCGGCTCTACCTGGGTGGCCATGCCGAGTCGCAGGCGCAGGCCGAGAGCGAGGCGGCCGACGCCAGGGCGCACCGCCGGACCCGCAGGTTGTCGAGGTGGGCGGGATGAGCTCCGACGCGGCCGTTCCCCCGGACGCGCCGTCGTGACCGCCGGCGCACTTCTTCCCGGGGAGGCGGCGTCGTGACCGCGCAGGCCGACGCGCCGGAGCTGCGGGAGGGCGTGCACGCGCTCGCGATCGAGGGCGTCACGCTGCGGTTCGGCGGGATCACCGCGCTCGACGACGTGCGGTTCACGGTGACGCCCGGCTCCGTGCACGCGCTCATCGGACCCAACGGGGCCGGCAAGTCCAGCTGCTTCAACGTGATCAGTGGCCTGTACCGGCCGACCGTCGGCGCGGTTCGCTACGGGGAGCAGCTGATCACCTCGCTGGCGGCGCACCGGCTGGCTGAGCTGGGTATCGGCCGTTCCTTCCAGAACATCGCGCTGTCGCCCGGCTCGACGGTGCGCGACAACGTCATGCTCGGCCGGCACACGCTGACCCGAGGTGGGTTCCTGGCCGCCGGGCTGCGGCTGAACGTGCGGGCCGAGCGCCGGCACGTCGCGCGGGTCGAGGAGATCTGCGACTTCCTGGGCTTCGCCGATCGGCTCGACGATCTGGTCGCCGTGCTGCCCTACGGGGTGGCTAAGCGGGTGGACATCGCGCGCGCACTGGCCGTCGAGCCGACCCTGCTGCTGCTGGACGAGCCCGCGGCCGGGTTGAACGCCGGCGAGACCGCGGAGATGGCCGTGACCATCTCCGACCTGCGCGATGCGCTGGGTATCTCGGTGCTGCTGGTGGAACACGACATGGGGTTGGTGATGGGCATCGCCGACCGGGTCACGGTGCTCGACTTCGGCAAGGTGATCGCCGATGGGCTGCCGGCACAGGTCCAGGCCGACCCGGAGGTCATCCGCGCCTACCTCGGCACCGGCAGCGATGACGACGATGACGACGGCGCCGCCGACACCGATCGGATCAGGCCATGATCACCTTCCTGCAGTTGCTGATCAACGGCCTGGGCAAGGGCGCGGTCTACGCCCTGCTGGCCCTCGGCTTCGTCGTGATCTTCAAGGCCACCGAGGTGGTCAACTTCGCGCACGGCTCGCTCGTCCTGATCGGCGGCTTCTTCGTCTACGAGCTCAAGGACTCGATCGGCTGGGGTCCGGCGGCGGCGATCGGCATCACGGCCGCCGCGCTGTCCGGGCTGCTCATGGAGCGGCTGCTGCTGGCCAGGGCGCGCAGCGCCGACCACAACAGCCTGGCGCTGCTCACCATCGGCATCGATGTGATCATCACCGAGGAGATCGTGCGCCGGGTGGGTGCCGAGATCCCGTTCATCGGCGATCCCTACGACGCGCAGCCGATCCAGCTCGCCGGGCTGACCGTGTTCCGCACCCAGGCCGTCGCGCTGGTCGTCGGCGCGGTGCTGATCACGCTGTTCTTCCTGGCCTTCCGGTACTCGAACTGGGGCGTGGCGATGCGCGCGCAGGCGGAGAACCGCGAGGCCGCGGCGTTGATGGGGATCCGCAGCGCCCGGGTCACCGCCACCGCGTGGCTGGTGGCCGGCGCGCTGGCCGGGGTGGCGGTGCTGTTCATGGCCACCCAGGACTTCTCCGGCGCCGGACTCGGTCGTGGCACGCACGCGATCGCGCTGATCGCCTTCCCGGCGGCGATCCTCGGCGGGCTGGACTCGACCGCGGGCGCCATCGTCGGCGGCGTCGTGGTCGGGCTGACCGAGGCGCTGTCGGCGCAGTACATCTCCTTCGAGTTCTCCAAGAGCGCGGTGTTCCTGGTGATGCTGCTGGTGCTGGTCCTGCGACCGTCCGGGCTGTTCGGAACCAGAGAGCTCAGTCGTGTCTGAGACGCTCTCCTCGGCCGCCGCGCCCGCCACCGCCCCGCCGTCGCAGCCGCACCGGCCGCGACGGAACTGGCTCAAGATCGTCGCGACGCTGCTGCTGCTGGTCGCGCTGCTGATGCTGCCGGTGGCGGTCGGCACCGAGGTCGGCTACCTGAAGCTGGCCCAGTACATCCTGATCGGGGTGGTCGGGGGGATCGGGCTGACGCTGCTGGTCGGGCAGGCCGGCCAGCTCTCCCTCGCGCACCCGTTCTTCCTGCTGGCCGGGGCGGTCAGCTACGCCGTGCTGGCCGGCGATCCGGCGGAGAGCTCGGAGCTGGTCGCGTTCGGGTTGCCGCCGCTGCTGGCGCTGATCGGCGCGGTGGGCGTCTGCAGCCTGCTCGGGCTGGCCTTCGCCCCGGTGGCGGGCCGGCTGAGCGGCATCTACCTCGGCGTCGCGTCACTGTCGCTGGTGTTCCTCGGGCTCTGGCTGGGCCAGTCGTTGGACATGCTGACCGGTGGCACCTCCAGCGGGCGCTCGGCGCCGGCTTTCGACCTGTTCGGGTTCCCGTTCACCAACACCCAGCCGGCCCCGACCGTGCTGGGCGTGCCGATCCAGAAGCAGCAGCGGCTCTGGTACCTGTTCCTGGCCTTCGCCGTGATCGCCTACTTCACCGCGCGCGGCGCGGTGCACGGCAGGATCGGGCGGGCCTGGCGGGCGGTGCGCGACAACGAGGCCGCGGCCACCGCGATGGGGGTCAGCGTCTGGCGGGTGAAGGCCGGCGCGTTCGTCGTCTCCTCGGCGTTCGCCGGGCTGGCCGGGGTGATGACCGCGCTCTGGCTGGACCTGGTCAAACCCGACGAGAACGAGTTCACCGGCACCTACTCGCTGACCGTGGCCATCGCGTTCCTGGCCATCGTGATCATCGGTGGGCTGGGTTCGGTGCCCGGCGCGGTGATCGGCGCGGTCCTGGTCTACGGCCTGCAGCAGTTCTTCCTGCTCGGCGCCAACCAGTTCGGCTGGTTCGCCGACGCCCAGTTCGGGGGATTGAACGCGGTCGTGCTGTCCGCGTTCGTATACGGCGCCGCCGTGGTCGCCGTGGTGTTGTTCGAGCCCGGCGGCGTGGCCGCCATCGGTCGGCGGCTGCTCGCGCGGCGCCGACCCGCAGCTGTTGCGTCCGCCGACGACGGCGGGCGTCCCCTCTCCACCGGAAGGACCGATGATGATCCGACGGCGTAGGGCCGAGCGGTCGGCGATACTCGCTGCCGCGCTGGCCAGCACCCTCGTCCTCGCCGCTTGTGGCAGCACCGCCGACGCACCGTCGGATCAGGCCGCCGGCGCGGGTGGCGTGAAGACCGACAAGGGCGTGACCGACACGACGATCACTCTGGGCATCATGGGTGACACCAGCGGGGTGTTCAAGAACCTCGGTTCCGGGCTCAACGCGGGCAACCAGATCTGGGCCGACGACGTGAACGCCGCCGGCGGCATCTGCAACCGGCAGATCGCGATCGAGACGGTGGACCACGGCTACAAGGCCGACACCGCCAAGACGCTCTACCCGCAGCTGGAGCCGAAGGTCCTGGGCATGGTCCAGCTGCTGGGCTCCCCGGTGCTGGCCGCGCTGAAGCAGAACCTGATCGACGACAACGTGCTCGCCGCTCCGGCGTCCTGGTCGAGCCAGGTGCTCGACAACCCGTCGGTGATGATGATCGGCACCACCTACGACCTGGAGATCATCAACGGGCTGGCCTACCTGCAGCAGCAGGGGCTGCTCGCCGACGGCGACACCATCGGCCACATCTACATCGACGGCGAGTACGGCGGCAACGGCCTGCGCGGCTCCCAGTACTACGCGCAGCAACACGGGATCACCCTGCGCGAGGCGAAGGTGACCTCCACCGACAACGACCTGACCGGGATCGTCACCGGCCTGCGCGGGGACGGGGTGAAGGCCATCGTGCTGACCACCACGCCGGGCCAGACCGCGTCGGCGCTGGCGGCCAGCCAGGCGCTCGGGCTGAACGTGCCGGTGCTCGGGAACAACCCCACCTTCGATCCCGGCCTGCTCAGCAGCCCGGCGGCGTCGGCCCTGAACAACCTCTACGTCTCCGCGTCCAACGCGCCGTTCTCGTCGAAGACGCCGAAGGCCGTCGACGTGGTCGGCAAGTTCAAGCAGAAGTTCCCGGAGGCGCCCCGGAACGCGGGCGTGATCACCGGATACACCGAGGGCCAGGTGTGGCAGGCGGTGCTGACCAAGGCCTGCGAGGCGGGTGACCTCAGCCGGGCCGGCGTCGCGACCGCGCTGACCACGCTGAGCTCGGTCAAGACCGAGGACCTGGTGACCGAGCTGAACTACAGCTCGCCGGGCTCGCCGCCCACCCGCGGCGTCTACATCGCCAAGGTGGACCCGAACGCCGAGGGCGGGCTCACCGAGGTGGCTCCGCTGTTCACCGCGCCCGAGGCGGCCGGCTACAAGGCCCCGTTCCAGAAGGGCTGAGACCCTGCTCGGCCGACGGCGACCCTCGCTCGGTTCGGGGGTCGCCCCGGGTCGGGACCGGGGGCAACCCTGATGTGGGGCGGGCGCGGTGGCGGCAGGGTCATCAGTTATGGAACCGATGCCCGACGCCACCGTCCGCCCGTCCCTCGACAAGCAGTCCCCGAACCCTGCACCTGACGGGCCTGCGGTCGGGCCCTACCCGATCGGCGACGCCTCCCCGGCGGCCACCCCGGCCCGCACGTCGGGCTTCCGGCTGCACCGCAGCCGCACCGACCGGATGCTGGGCGGGGTCTGCGGCGGGCTCGCGGAGAGCCTCGGCGTGGACGCCGCGCTGCTGCGCATCGGCCTGGTCGTGCTGACCCTGCTCGGGGCGGGCATCGGCGTCGTGCTCTACATCGCCGCCTGGATCCTCGTTCCCGAGGCCGACCCGGCCTGAGCCCGGCTCAGCCCTCGTGGGCCGGGTCCTCGCGGGCGGACTTCTGAGGAGGCGGGTCCGCGTGCTCGTCCGCATGGCGGACCTCGTCGCGGAACTCGGCGAACACCACCGTCTCGTAGCCGATCAGTCCGATCATCACCGCGGTGACGACGGCCAGCGTGGCCAGCGCGGGCAGCATCGACACCACGGGCATCAGCGCCAGCAGGACGGCCGCGGCCACCGGGCGCTGCCAGCGGATCTGGTGCACCGCGCACCACTTGAACGCCACGTGCCCGAGCAGGTACAGCGCCACCCCGCCGTACAGCGCGATCAGCGGGATCCCGTAGATCGGGTCCGCGACGGTGTGCCCGTCGTCGCCGCCGACGTAGCCGAGGGCCTTCTTCAGGCCCAGCGAGGCCAGGATGATCCCGACGATCATCGGTAGGTGCAGGAACGAATAGGCGTCGCGGGCCATCCGGGCCCGGTGCTCGCCGCGCAGCGCGGCCAGCGCGCGCTCGGCGAGCAAGGACGTCACGTCGAAGTAGGCCCACCACATCGCCGCGGCCAGCGCCAGACCCAGGGCGGACGCGGCGATGATCGGCCAGGAGACCGGCAGGTCGGTGACCCCGACCCCGATCGACACGATCGACTCGCCGAGCGCCACGATCACGATCAGGCCGTGCCGCTCGGAGAAGTGCGCGGCCGAGTGCAGCCGCCAGCCGGCGGCCCCGCCGAGCATGGTGCCCAGGTAGTCCACGGCCAGGGCCGCCACCCAGAGCCAGGTCTGCGCCGCGCCCGTGGTCTGGGAGGCGATCAGCAGCAGCGTGGTGCCGCCGAGGACCGCCGGGGCGAAGCGCAGCAGCTGGGCCCGCAGCCCGGCGTCACCGGCGGCGGTCACCCAGAAGACCCCGAGGTGCAGCATCCGGAACAGCAAGTAGCAGCCGGCGAACACCACCGGCCCGGGCAGGCCGCCGGGCAGGTCGTCGAACGCCTCCGGGATGGTCAGCGCGGCGACGAACATCGTGGCCATCGCGCCGAACATGGCCAGCCGGAGCACGCCCTCGTCTGACCTGACCACGCTGCCCAGCCACGAGTAGCCGACCCAGCACCACCACAGGATGGCCACCACCAGCACGCCGCGGACCAGCTCCCGGACCCCGGCGCCGTCCACCGCCATCAGCGCCGTGACCTGGGTCAGGGCGAAGACGAAGACCAGGTCGAAGAACAGCTCGAGCGGGGTGACCGCCGAGTGTTCCTGGACGGCCTGGATGCGCGCGCGTCGAGGTGTCGCCATGGCGACGATCGTCCCGCAGGCCGCGGGCCCCTCGCCAGCCCGGATGCCGTAGGACTACGGATGTCCGGCGGCGAAGATCTTTCTAGGTTCTCCTCATGCAGCAGACACGGGTTCAGCCGGAGGCGTTTCGGCAGGCCAGCGCGGTGCGGAGCATCGGGATCGGGGTGACCGGCCTGGTGTCGGTGCTCAGTGGCGCGATGTTGGCCGCACTGGTGATGATCATGTACTTGGCGATCGAGATGGTCGGAGCGGCCGCCCCGTTCGTCCCCGGCCTGATGTCGGCCGCGGTGCTCGGAGGCTACCTGGCGGCCGCCCCGCCGTGGTTCGCGCACCGGACCCGCGCCTGCACGGCCGGTGAGGTCGGTGGCTGGCTGGTGGCGACGCTGGTCGGGTACGCGGCGCTGTGGACGCTGCTGGTGGCCACGGTGTGATCGTTCGCCATGATCACCGACGGAGCTCAGCCGGCCCGGTGGCCGGACCAGTTCGCCAGCCGCTCGGTCGGGCCGGCGTCCGGAACCGGCTCCACGACCGGCCCGAACGGGACCGGTCCGCCGCGGTGCTCGGCCGGGATCTTGTCCTGGGCCCCGGCCAGCGCCGCTTCGGCCAGGTCGGGATTGGCCTCCGGGTGCTGGCCGGTCGCGACGGCCAGGTCCCAGCCGTGCACCAGCGTCTCGTTGACGTAACCCCAGACCGCGGCGCGCCCGGTGACCTCCCCCCAGGGCACGATCCGGGTGGCGTCCAGCAGCTCGTCGGACTTCCAGATCGTCCACAGCTCGGCCACGGACGTGGCGTGCGCGTCGGCCCAGCGGTCGTCGGCGACACCGGTCACCACCGAGGGCACCGAGAACGGCGGGCCGCCCTCGCCGATCACCCGGGCCCGGTCGACGACGGCGACCAGGTGGCCGAGCAGGGTGCGCACGTCGAACTCGGCGCACGGGGTGGGCAGGTCCAGCTGATCGGCGCGCACGCCGGCCATCAGGCCGTGGGTCCAGGTCAACGCGCGATCGAAGTAGGGGCGGGGATCGGTGCTGCTCGAAATGCTCATGCCGCGAGTCTGCTGGTCAATCACGCCATCCTCTGTCAGGTATCGATGCCAGAATCGGCGGATGCGGGCCGACCGGTTGTTGTCGCTGATGCTGCTGCTGCGCAGCCGCGGACGGCTGTCGGCCACCGTGCTGGCCGCCGAGCTCGAGGTGTCCACCCGCACCGTGCTGCGCGATATCGAGGCGCTGTCCAGCGCCGGCATCCCCGTCTACGCCGAACGCGGTCGGTCCGGCGGCTTCGCGCTGCTACCCGGCTTCACCACCGATCTCACCGGCCTCACCCCGGATGAGGCGCTGGCCCTGCTCACCGCCGGATCCCGAGCGAACGCCGAGTCGCTCGGGATGGCGCCGGCGCTGGCCACCGGGATGCGCAAGGTGCTCGCGGCCATGCCCGACGCCCGCCGCGCCACGGCCACCCGCGCGGCCGAGCGGGTGAGCGTGCGGCGCGGCGGGTTCCTGCGGGATCACGAACCGGATGACGGGCCGCTCGGCGCGGTTCGCCATGCCGTGTTCGGTGGGCGTCGACTGCGCATCCGGTACGCCGCGCGGAACGAGTCGACCACCGGAAGCTGGCGCACGGTGGATCCACTCGGCCTGGTCAACGCGGCCGGCGTCTGGTACCTGCTGGCCCTGCGCGACGGCGCCGACCGGACCTACCGGGTGTCCCGGATCCGGGAGGCCGTGGAACTCGACGAGCCCGCCGTCCGACCCGACGACATCGACCTCGACCAGCTCTGGGAGCTGCGGCGGGCGCGCTTCGCCGCCTCCCTGACGCCACTGCGGGTCACCGTCCGGGTGCATGATCGACACCGTGCCGAGCTGATCCGCACCGCGCTGGCGCTGCACGTCGAGCAGCGCGAATCACCCGGCTGGTCGCGGGTGGAGCTGGACTACGACGGACTCGAACACGCCGCGACCGCGCTGTGGCGGATCGGTCCGGACGCGGACGTGCTCGTGCCGGCAACGCTGCGGCAGCGCCTCGTGCGGCGCGCGGCCGCGATGGCGGGCAGGTACCCCGTTCCGCCGGCCTGATCCGATCCGGAGGTAGGTAGGGATTTCCCCCCGTCGCGACCGGGGGGTTGCCCCCCGTCCGGGGTAGGGACAGCGCGATGGTGAGCCTCGAGTGATCCGTGCAGGATCGTGTACAGCGAGTAGTAACGCCAGGCCGCCGACGCGAGGTGGGTCGCAGTGATGACGTATGCGCTGGATTCTGGACCACTGGTGACAGCGATTCGGCCTGCGGTCCGCGGCCGCCCGTCGGCCTGATGGACGGCGAGCGAGGGGGGCGCGGATGGCCGCGCTCCTCTTTTCACCTGTACCTGCTGGTGTTCACGCTGACGATCTTCTTCATCCAGATCCCGCTCGGTCTGTTCGCCGCGCAGTCCCCACTGGACAGCACCGCCCACGTGCTGCTGCCGGCCGCGGCGACGTCGCTGCTCTACGACGCGATCTACTCCCGCGTGGTGCACAGCTGCGCCCAGTACTTCTTCACCATGGTGCTGCTCGGCGTCAGCGTCGAGATGTTCTGGGAAGTGATCGAGTTCGCGGGTGACGCCGCGCTCGGGCTGAGCTGGCAGCTCGACAACGCCGACACCATGGTCGACATCATGTGCGGGATCGCCGGGGCGGTGCTCGGCGCGGCGATCCGGCTGTGGATCTGGTTGTGCACCAGCCGGTCGGGAGACGGGGGTTTCGCGGCGCGGCGCGCGGCCTCGCCGATCGGCGTGGCCCTGGTCGTCACGCTGGCGCTGCTGGCCTACCCCGGCTTCCTCGCCTGGACACCGCCGGCGGCATCCGGGGCCGTGACCGCGGCGCTGCCCCCGCCGAGCGTGGCCCTCCTGCTGGATCCGCCCGCCCCCATCGCCGCGCCGCCGGTCGCCGGCCCGGACCCGATCGTCCCGACCCGGTCCGCGCCGCCGGAGGTGTCCGCGAGCGTGCCGATCCCGTCGATCGGCGCGACCATCCCGGTCGGCTCGACCCCCGGCTTCGTCGTCGTCGCCCCGAACGGTCGCCAGGCCTACGTGGCCAACCGCGCCGCCGGCGTGGTCACCGTGCTGGACACCGCGGTGAACAAGGTGACCGCGACCATCCCGGTACCGTCCGGACCCCCGCAGTACCTGGCGTTCTCCCCGGACGGGCGCACCGTCTACGTCAGCATCTGGAACGAGGAGCGCACCATCGCCGCGGTCGGCGTGCTGGACACCACCACCAACTCGATCGTGGCCACCATCCCGGTGCGCAGCCGGCCGTTCCTGGCCGCGGTCACCCCGGACGGCCGCGAGCTCTACGTGCCCAACCACGACTCCGGCACGATCTCGATCATCAACACCGCCAGCAAGACGATCACCACCGAGATCAGGGTGGCCCCGCACCCGCACTGGGTCGAGTTCTCCCGGGACGGCCGGGTCGCCTACGCGGCCAACCACGAGTCGAACGTGGTCTCGTTCATCGACACCTCGACCGCGGCGGTGACGGCGGAGGTCGCCGTGCGGCTCAGCCCGCACAGCGTGGCGGTGCACCCGACCCGCCCGCTGGTCGCCAACGTCGACTACGGCGCGGATTCGGTGACCATGATCGACAGCGACTCGGAGCGGGTGGTCGCCACGGTCCCGGTGGGCCACGGGCCGCAGGACATCACCTGGGCGCCGGACGGCCGGTTCGCCTACGTGGCCAACGTCAACTCCGACAGCCTCTCGGTGATCGACGCCGGGACGATGGCCGTCACCGCGACCATCCCGACCGGTAACGCGCCGACGTCGGTCGGGGTGTTGCCGAACGGGCGGCAGGCCTACGTCACGAACCTGCGGGACGGCACGCTGACCGTCGTGGACATCGGCAGCTGAGCCGCGAACGCCGCAGGGGCGGCACCCGACCGGGTGCCGCCCCTGCGAGGAGACGTGCTGGGTGGCAGGACCTAGAAGTCCATGCCGCCCATGCCGCCGGACGGGTCGCCGGCCGGAGCGGCGTGCTTCTCCGGCTTGTCGGCGATGACCGCCTCGGTGGTGAGGAACAGCGCCGCGATCGAGGCCGCGTTCTGCAGCGCCGAGCGGGTGACCTTGGCCGGGTCGATGATCCCGGCCGCGATCAGGTCCACGTACTCA
This sequence comes from uncultured Actinomycetota bacterium, assembly GCA_963730945.1. Taxonomy (GTDB): domain Bacteria; phylum Actinomycetota; class Actinomycetes; order Mycobacteriales; family Pseudonocardiaceae; genus Pseudonocardia. The sequence continues at coordinate 83,257 of CAVSTV010000011.1, read as the reverse complement.
CCGGTGGCGGCGTTGAGCCCCCAACCGGCCTGCAGCCCGCGCACCTTCTCCGCCACGACGCCACCCTCGAGGCCGGCGTTGATGGCGATCTGCTTGAGCGGAGCCTCCAGCGCGACCTTGACGATGTTCGCGCCGGTGGCCTCGTCGCCATCGAGACCGAGACCCTCGAACACACCGGCACCGGCCTGGATGAGGGCCACGCCGCCACCGGCGACGATGCCCTCCTCGACGGCCGCCTTCGCGTTGCGAACGGCGTCCTCGATGCGGTGCTTGCGCTCCTTGAGCTCCACCTCGGTGGCCGCTCCGGCCTTGATCACCGCAACCCCGCCGGCCAGCTTGGCCAGGCGCTCCTGCAGCTTCTCGCGATCGTAGTCGGAGTCGGTCTTCTCGATCTCGTTGCGGATCTGGCTGACCCGACCGGCGATCTGGTCGGCGTCGCCGGCCCCGTCGACGATGGTGGTCTCGTCCTTCGACACGACGACCTTGCGGGCGCTGCCCAGCAGCGACAGGTCGGCGTTCTCCAGCTTGAGGCCGACCTTCTCCGAGATGACCTCGCCGCCGGTGAGGATGGCCATGTCGGCCAGCATCGCCTCGCGGCGGTCACCGAAGCCCGGCGCCTTGACCGCGACGGACTTGAAGGTGCCACGGATCTTGTTGACGACCAGGGTGGCCAGGGCCTCGCCCTCGACGTCCTCGGCGATGATCGCGAGCGGCTTGCCGCCCTGCATGACCTTCTCCAGCAGCGGGAGCAGGTCCTTCACGGTCGAGATCTTGGAGCTGACCAGGAGGATGTAGGGGTCCTCCAGCTCGGCCTCCATGCGCTCGGCGTCGGTCACGAAGTAGGGCGAGATGTAGCCCTTGTCGAACCGCATGCCCTCGGTGAGCTCGAGCTCCAACCCGAAGGTCTGGCTCTCCTCGACCGTGATGACGCCTTCCTTGCCGACCTTGTCCATCGCCTCGGCGATGAGCTCGCCGATCGAGGAGTCGGCCGCGGAGATGGACGCGGTGGCCGCGATCTGCTCCTTGGTCTCGACCTCCTTGGACGACTTCAGCAGCGCCTCCGAGACGGCCTCGACGGCCTTCTCGATGCCCCGCTTCAGCGCCATCGGGTTGGCACCTGCGGCCACGTTGCGCAGGCCCTCGCGCACCAGCGCCTGGGCCAGCACCGTGGCGGTGGTGGTGCCGTCACCCGCGATGTCGTCGGTCTTCTTGGCAACTTCCTTGACGAGCTCGGCCCCGATCTTCTCCCACGGGTCCTCGAGCTCGATCTCCTTGGCGATGCTCACACCATCGTTGGTGATGGTGGGCGCGCCCCACTTCTTCTCCAGCACGACGTTGCGGCCGCGCGGGCCGAGCGTCACTCTGACGGCGTCGGCGAGGACGTTCATGCCGCGCTCGAGCCCGCGGCGCGCCTCCTCGTCGAAAGCGATCATTTTCGCCATGGGGGTGTGGTCCTCCGATTGGGATGACACGAAATCCTGTGTTCGGGCGGCGCCCGCGACGGACGATCGACAACCCTGCGCCGATCTCACCGGACCCGATAATTGGCACTCTAACGCATCGAGTGCCAACCCGGTTCTAGCACTCGCACATGTTGAGTGCAAGCCGGCATCGGCGGCCGCGCCGCCGGGGTGCGACCGGCGCGCATCCGGCACGATGTGGTCGTGACCAGCCCCGCAGCGCGACCCCGGACCGTCGAAGAGCACCGGGCGGTGGTGGCCGGCCTCATCGCGCCCGCCCCGGTCGAGCAGGTCTGGCTGGCGCAGGCCCGCGGCCGGGTGCTGGCCCAGGACCTGATCGCCGCGGTGTCGCTGCCGCCGTTCGACAACTCGGCGATGGACGGCTACGCGGCGCGCGCGGCCGAGCTGGCCGGGGCGAGCCAGGAGCGACCGGTCGAGCTGCCGGTGGCCGCCGACATCCCGGCCGGGCGTATCGAGGTGCCGCCACTGCCGCCCGGCGCGGTGCACCGGATCATGACCGGGGCGCCGCTGCCGGCCGGGGCCGACGCGATCGTCCCGGTCGAGCAGACCGACGGCGGCACCGAGCGGGTGCGGCTGGCCGCGGCGCCGGTCGTCGGCGCGCACGTGCGCCGAACCGGCGAGGACGTCACCACCGGGGCGCTGGTGCTGGCCGCGGGCACCGTGCTCGGCGCGGCGCAGATCGGGATCGCGGCGGCCGTCGGCGCGGCCACGCTCGCGGTGCGGCGCCGGCCGGTGGTGCTGGTGCTCTCCACCGGCTCCGAGCTCGTGGCCCCGGGTACGCCGCTGCGGTCCGGACAGATCTACGAGTCCAACGGCCCGATGCTGGCCGCGGCGGTCGAGGACGCCGGTGGCCGGGCCGAGCTGGTGCGCTTCGTGCCCGACGACGTGCCGGAGCTGCTCGGGCGGCTGGGTGAGCGGCTCGCGGCCGGCGATGTCGATCTGGTGCTCACCACCGGCGGGGTCAGCGCCGGCGCCTACGAGGTGGTGAAGGACGCGTTCACCGGCCACGGGGTCGAGTTCGTCAAGGTCGGGATGCAGCCGGGAGGGCCGCAGGGCGCCGGCCGGATCGAGCAGCTCGGGGGCACCGCGGTGGTGACGCTGCCGGGCAACCCGGTGAGCGCGCAGGTCTCCTTCGAGGTGTTCGTCCGCCCGGCCCTGCGGGCCGCCCTCGGACACCCGGAACCGGACCGGCCGGTGATCACCGCCCGGCTGGGCCAGCGCTGGACGTCACCGCCCGGCCGTCGCCAGTTCCGCCGGGGCCGGCTCGACGCGGTGCGGGGCACGGTGTCCGAGATCGGCGGGCCGCCCTCGCACCTGCTGGCCTCGTTGGCCCGCGCGGACTGCCTGGTGGTCGTCCCGGAGGAGGTGACCGAGCTGGACGTCGGTGACGCGGTGCAGGTCTGGTTGCTCGAAGGTTGACACCATCGAGTGAAAGTGGTGTACGTCACAGGGAATGGCTGCAACGATCGGTGCGTTCCTGACGTCTAACTGAGAAATGTTCGGCCGATCGGTGCACATCGCGGGCTTCCTCAGCCAACGATGTGGAGATCGACCGAAAGCTGGTGGATACTCGCTGTACGGCCCGGACTCCGGGCCGTACCACAAAGAGCCCACCGCCCGTCGCTGGGGAGCGGACGAGCGGTTCCACGGCCGGGGTCGTCGTCTCGGGGGATGACGGCCCCGGCCCTTTGTGTTCCGGCCCCCCGCCGCCGCGGTCAGGCTGCCACGGGCGGCGGTCAGGTGGCCGCCGCCGACGGTCTGTCCTCGCGTACCGTAGCGGCCGCCCACGCGTCCCGTTCGGGTCGCCACGCCGGAGGAGCCGACCAGCGCCCATGCCCGGACAGCCGCTCACCCCAGGATCGCCCCCGCCGGGAGTCTCCGGATCTGGCTTCTCGCTCGCGCACGTCGCCGGGCTGGTCCGGGCAGCCATCCCGCCGATGCACCCCGGTGGCCGGCCGCTGGTGGCCGGGGTGGCGGCCGGGGCCGGCTTGATCCGGGCGGTGACCGGGCGCGGAGCCGTGGTCGGGGCGCTGGCCACCGCGGCCACCGCGGCCTTCTTCCGGGCCCCGCAGCGGGTCCCGCCGCCGCTGTCCGGCGTCGTGCTGGCCGCCGCCGACGGCGTCGTGGCCACCGTGTCCGAGGTGCCGCCGCCGCCGGAGCTGGACCTGCCGCCCGAGCCGGCCCCCCGGGTCAGCGTGTTCCTGTCGGTGCTCGACGTGCACGTGCAGCGGATTCCCGCCGACGGCCGGGTGCTGGCGATCAAGTACCGACCGGGCAGCTTCCTGTCCGCGGATCTGGACAAGGCCAGCGAGGACAACGAGCGCAACGCGCTGCTGCTGCAGACCACCGACGGGGCCCGCATCGGTGTCGTGCAGATCGCCGGGCTGCTCGCCCGCCGGATCGTGTGCGACGTCGAGCCGGGCATGGAGGTGGCGGCCGGCGAGACCTACGGCCTGATCCGCTTCGGATCCCGCGTCGACACCTACCTGCCGGCCGGATCGCGGGTGACGGTGTCGGTCGGCCAGCGCACGATCGGCGGCGAGACCGTGCTCGCCGAGCTGCCCGAGATCGGCTGAGCGCGGTGTCCAGCTATCCCGCAGGCGTGCGGCTGCTGCCCAACGCGGTGACGGTGCTCGCGCTGTGCGCCGGGATGTCGGCGGTCTACTTCGCGCTGGGCGGGCGGTTCGAGCTGTGCGTGGCCGCGGTGGGGGCCGCTGCGCTCTGCGATGCCCTCGACGGCCGGCTGGCCCGGCTGCTGGACGCCAGCAGCCGGATCGGCGCCGAGCTGGACTCGCTGTCGGACCTGGTCTCCTTCGGGGTGGCGCCGGCGCTGGTGCTCTACGTGTGGGCGTTGGAGGGCAGCCGGTTCGGCTGGACGGTGGCGCTGGTCTTCGCGACCTGCATGATGCTGCGACTGGCCCGGTTCAACACGCTGATCGACGTGGAGGACCCCTACCCGTTCACCAAGGAGTTCTTCGTCGGGGTGCCGGCGCCGGCGGCGGCGCTGGTGGCCGGGCTGCCGCTGTACGTGACCCTGCACCTCGGAGAGGGCTGGTGGTCGAGCCAGCCGCTGGTCGGGCTGTGGGCGCTGATCGTGGCCGGGCTGATGGTGAGCAGGCTGCCGACGCTGTCGTTCAAGTCGGTGCGGGTGCGTCCGCAGTTCATCGCGCCGCTGCTGGTGCTGGTCGGGCTCGGCGCCGCGGTGCTGATCACGGCTCCGTTCCTGGGGCTGGCCGTGGTCACCGTGATCTACCTCGCGCTGATCCCGTACAGCTACGTCCACTTCCGCTGGCTGGCCCGCCACCCCGAGGCCTGGAACGTGCCGGGTCAGGAGCGGCGCGCGGTGGCCCGCGCGGCCCGCGCGGCCCGCCGGCTGGGGCTGCGGCCCCCGCTGCGGCGGCGGGTCGCAGGCCGGGCCAGCGCGGTGGCCAGGGCGGTACGGCGCTTCGGCGACGACACGACCGGCGCCGGGCACCGCCACCACGTCACCGGCCGGGCGCCCGGACCGGCGCCGCTGCCGTCCCGGAGCAGCAGGCTGCGGTTGGGCCTGCGGCGGGTCCGTCGCCGCTGACCCCGTCGCCGGTCGGGTCGGACCTGCCGGCCGCGTCGCCGCTCGCCGCGGGGCACTAGCGTTCGATCCGTGACCGCATCGATCACGCTCGTCGCCCGGCTCGCCGCCTCCGTCACCGACGCCCGGCGCGGCGTCGTCCGGCTGCATCCCGAGGTGATCGACGCCCTGGGCCTGCGCTCGTGGGACGCGGTGACGCTCACCGGTGCCCGCGTGACGACGGCCCTGGTCGCGCCGATCGTCGGGCCGCCGGGGCAGGCCACCCTCGACGACGTGACGCTGTCCAACGCCGGGCTCACCGACGGCGTCCCGGTCGTGGTGACCCCGGCCAGCGTGCAGCCGGCGCGGCGGGTGCTGCTCACCGGATCGCAGCTGGCCCGGGCCGCGCTGCGCCCGGAGACGGTGCGGCTGGCGCTGGTCGGCAAGATCGTCACCGGCGGCGACGCGGTGTCGCTGCTACCCCAGGACGTCGAGCCGATGCCGGGTTTCGACGCCACGGCGGCCCGCCGACGGGTGTCCGGCGAGCTGGGCAGCTCCTGGACCACCGAGCTGCTGACGGTGGCCGGCGTCGATCCGCCGGGCGCGGTCGCGGTGCGGCCGAGCACCGTCGTCGGCTGGCAGGGCGGGGCCGTGACCGGCGAGCCGGTCGCCGGTCCGCCGTCGGGTGTGGCCGGAACCCAGCTCCGGTCGCCTGCGCTCGGGTCGACCGCGACGCCGACGGTCGCGGCGGAGTCGACGATGCCCGCCGCCGAGCCGCTGATCCCGATCGAGGACCTGGTCGGCAACACCGATGCCGCGCGCCGGCTGGTCGAGTGGCTCGAGTTGACCTTCGATCGGCCGGAGCTGCTGCAGCGCCTCGGCGGTTCGGCACGACTCGGGGTGCTGCTCACCGGGCCGGAGGGGGTCGGAAAGCTGACCATGGGGCGCAGCGTCGCGGCCGCCGTGGCGGCGCAGGTCGTGGAGCTCACCGCACCCGGGGTCGCGGCGCTGGAGGCCGGCTCGGCCGCGCAGCGGGTGCACGACGTGATCGCCGCGGTGACCGCGGGCGCCGCGGCCGGGCAGCGCACGGTGCTGGTGGTCACCGACATCGACGCGCTGCTGCCGGCCACTGCGCCGCCGCCGCTGTCCACCCTGGTGCTGGACGCGTTGCGCCGGGCCGTGAACACCGCGGGGGTGGCGCTGATCGCCACCACGGCCGCGCCGGAGTCGGTGGATCCGCGGCTGCGGGCGCCCGGCCTGGTGGACCGTGAGCTCAGCCTGCCGCTGCCCGACGTCCGGGCGCGCACCGAGCTGCTGCGTCGGCTGCTCGCCACCGCCCCGCTGGCCGACGGCGTCGATCTGCGGGTGATCGCCGAGCGCGCCCCGGGGTTCGTGGCCGCCGACCTTGTCGCGGTGCGCCGAGAGGCGGCCGTGCAGGCGGTACTGCGCCGGCCGCGCAACGATCCGACCGCCGCGGGGTCGCTCACCGCGGCGCCGGTTTCCGCCCCGCCGGTCGCCGAGGATGTGCGGATCAGCCAGCAGGATCTGCTCGATGCGGTCGGTTCGATCCGGCCGATCTCGATGTCCTCATCGGACACCCTGCAGACCGGCGGGATCACCCTGGACCAGGTCGGCGACATGGCCGAGGTCAAGAAGTCGCTCACCGAGGCGGTGCTGTGGCCGTTGCAGTACCCCGACTCGTTCGCCCGGCTGGGGGTGGCGGCGCCGCGCGGGGTGCTGATCTACGGACCGCCGGGCTGCGGCAAGACGTTCCTGCTGCGGGCGCTGGCCGGCACCGGCCAGCTCAACGTGTTCGCGGTGAAGGGCGCCGAGCTGCTGGACAAGTACGTCGGCGAATCCGAACGGGCGGTGCGCGAGCTGTTCCGCCGGGCCTCGGCCGCCGCGCCCGCGCTGGTCTTCCTGGACGAGGTCGACGCGCTGGCCCCTCGGCGCGGTCAGTCGGCGGACTCCGGGGTGGCCGACCGGGTGGTGGCGTCGCTGCTCACCGAGCTCGACGGAGCGGAGCCGCTGCGCGAGGTGATCGTGGTCGGGGCCACCAACCGGCCGGAGCTGATCGATCCGGCGCTGCTGCGCCCGGGCCGCCTGGAGCGGCTGATCTACGTCCCGCCGCCGGACGCGGCGGCCCGCACCGACATCCTGCGGGTGGCCGGGCGCAACACGCCGCTGGCCGCCGACGTCGACCTGGACCGGCTGGGCGCCGACCTGGAGGGCTACTCCGCCGCGGACTGCACGGCCGTGCTACGGGAGGCGGCGCTGAGCGCCATGCGCGAATCGTTGGACGCCACCGAGGTGACCGCGGCGCACATCGCCGCGGCCAGGGCCGCGGTGCCGCCGTCGCTCGATCCGCTGCAGCTGGCGGCGCTGCAGGCCTACGCCGATCGGCGGGGCTGACCGGTCAGCGCTGCTGGTAGTCCTTCGTCACGATGATGATCAAGCCTGGGCTGGCATCGGCCAGGCCGGCGAAGCGGGGCTCGGCGCGCAGCCCGAACTCGGAGCCCAGCCGCTGGGCGGAGGGCTGCTCGGGGGTGCCGGGGCGGAAGTACACGGTGCTGGTCGGGATGATCCCGGACGAGTAGTTGTCGACCTGCTCGACCGTCCAGCCGGCGTTGCGGAAGTCGGACGCTGCGCGCTCGGCGAGCCCGACGACCGTGCTGTTGTTGTAGACCCGCACCGCGGCGCGGGCGGCCTCGGCCGACCCCGCACCCGAGCCGGCAGCGGCGGGCCCGGAACCGGAGGGACCCGAACCCGAAGCGCCCGGGGCGGGCGCCGGGGGTGCGGCGGCGACCGGAGGAGGTACCGGTGCCGGTGCAGGGGCAGGTGCCGGGGCCGGAGCCACCGAGGCCGAGGGTGCGGCCGCGGCCGCTGTGGGTGCCGATGGTTCCTCGGTCGGTGCGGCAGGCGGGGGCGGGGTGGCCGCGGTGGACATCGAGGGGGCGGCGACCGGGGTCACCTCGCTGCCGGAGCCCAGCCCGATCAGGCCGAGCACCACGGCGACGACCCCGACGCCGAGCAGCGCCAGGCCTCCGATCCGCAACGGTGAACCCTGGGACCCCTTCGGTGACGTCACGACGACCTCCGTGTGCGCTGCTGCCGGTCAACGACCGGTTCCGGCCACGGTTATGGTGTCGTCACCACGGCTCGATGCCCAGCCGACGCGCCGCACGGGTGCGCTGCCGGCTGGTGCGCAACCTGCGCAACCGGCGCACCAGCAACGGATCGGCGGCCACCGCCTCCGGCTTGTCGATCAACGCGTTGAGGACCTGGTAGTAGCGGGTGGCCGACATGTCGAACAGCTCGCGGATCGCCTGCTCCTTGGCGCCCGCGTACTTCCACCACTGCCCCTCGAAGGCAAGGATCTCTCGTTCCCTGCGGTCCAGCTCCTTGGCTGCTCGCCCGACGAGGGGCACCCCGCGGGGTTCGGTGGCGGACTCCATCACGCTCCTTGCGGCCTCACACTCCATGAATGACACGCCTGTCATTCGGCAGCCATTCAACCACGGGGGACCGACAGCCACCGGGGCAGGGACGCGCCGACCGGTCGGATGGAAACGAACGGGAACCGGCGCGGGGATAAGGTCTCCGCTCGTGGCTGTCCGTCCGATCCGCATCATCGGGGATCCGGTCCTGCACACCCGCACCGGGCTGGTCGAGACCTTCGACGACGAGCTGGCGGTGCTGGTCGAGGACATGTTCGAGACGATGGCCGCCGCCGAGGGGGTCGGGCTCGCGGCCAACCAGGTCGGCGTGCCACTGCGGCTGTTCGTCTACGACTGTCCCGACGAGGAGCTCGGCGAGCGGGTGCGCGGCGTGGTGATCAATCCGGTCCTCGAGACGTCCGAGGTGCCGGAGACGATGCCCGACCCGGAGGACGACGAGGAGGGTTGCCTCTCGGTGCCCGCCGAGAGTTTCCCGACCGGGCGGGCGGACCATGCGCGGGTCACCGGCGTCGACCTCGACGGCACCCCGGTGCAGGTGCAGGGCCGTGGGTTCCTGGCCCGCTGCCTGCAGCACGAGGTGGATCATCTCGACGGCGTGATCTACATCGACCGACTGGTCGGGCGCAATCGACGCGCCGCGGTGAAGGCGCTCAAGCGCAACGGTTGGGGTGGGCCCGGCCTGGTCTGGGACCCCGCCGCGCAGGCCGCCGAGGACGTCTGAAGCGGGCGTACCGTTGCTCCTGTAAAGCTGTAATCGGCAGGAGGATCGCAGTGGACGAGCTCGACGCCTACTCCCGCTGCGTCAGCGCGGTCGCGGCCGAGATCACCGGCAAGGTGGCGGCCGTCCGGACCGGCCGCGGAAGCGGATCCGCGGTGGTCGTCGGCTCCGACGGGGTGCTGATCACGAACGCGCATGTGGTCGGCGACGCGCGCCGCGGTCGGGCCGATTTCGTCGACGGGACCCGGGCCGAGGTTCGGGTCGTGGGTACCGACCCGCTCTCGGACCTGGCCGTGTTGCGCGCCGTCCGGCCGGCCGAGCTGCCCGCGCCGGTGCGCCTCGGCGACGCCGACGAGCTGGTGGTCGGCCAGCTGGTGGTCGCGGTGGGCAACCCGCTCGGGCTCGCCGGCTCGGTGACCGCCGGCGTGGTCTCCGCGCTCGGCCGGGCGTTGCCCACCCGCAGCGGCCGCGCCGGACGGGTGATCGAGGACGTGATCCAGACCGACGCCGCACTCAATCCGGGCAACTCCGGAGGGGCGCTCGCCGATGCGCGGGCGAGGGTGGTCGGGATCAACACCGCGGTGGCCGGGGTGGGCCTCGGACTCGCGGTTCCGGTGAACGCGACGACGCGGCGGATCGTGGCCGCGTTGCTCGCGGATGGTCGGGTGCGGCGGGCCTATCTCGGGGTGGTCGGGACCCCGGCGCCGGTGCCGGCGGAGGTGGCCGATCGGCATGGACGGCGTAGAGGGTTGCGGCTGGCCGAGGTGATCAGTGGTAGCCCGGCGGCGCGCGCCGGGTTGCGGGCCGGTGATCTCGTTCTGGATGTGGGACGGGAGCCGGTGACGGATGCGCAGGGGATTCAGCGGCAGTTGTTCGGTGCGGCGATCGGGGTTCCGTTGCCGGTGACGGTGTTGCGGAACGGGGCGATGGTGGATGTTGTCGCGGTTCCGTCCGAGCTGGCTTGATCTTGTTATTGGATGGTGTGTGAGCTCTCCGACGCCGTCGAGAGTTCAGCGTGCGTATCAGCCGGCGCGGGGCTCCAGGACGAAGACCGGGATCTGGCGGTCGGTCCTGGTCTGGTAGTCGGCGTAGGACGGGTACGCGGCCACCGCCCGCTGCCACCAGATCGCCTTCTCCTCGCCGCTGACCTCGCGCGCGGTGTAGCTCCCCGAGTCGGTGCCGTCCTGCACCTCGACGTTCGGGTCGGCCTTGACGTTGTGGTACCAGACGGGGTTCTTCGGAGCCCCGCCCAGCGAGGCCACGATGGCGTAGGCACCGTCGTGCTCGACCCGCATCAGCGGCACCTTGCGCAGCTTGCCGCTCTTCGCGCCGCGCATCGTGATCAGTACGACCGGGCTGCCCTTGACGTCGACGCTGTCCGTCGTCCCCGTCTCGAAGATCTTCTTCGTCTGCTGCTGGACCCAGCCGACGGGGCTGATCTCGTAGTCGCGCTCCGCTGCCATCCCGCCATTCGAACACGGTCGCGCGATGGCCCGCAGCCCGAGCGCACGGATCCGCAACGCCGAGTGGCGGTGTTCACCTCGTCGACACCCGGGTCGCGTTATCGGGGAAGATGCGGCGGACGTGAGGGAGGGAGACCGTGGTCGAGCACACCGTGGGTCGGACCCCGCCGCGGGTGATGACGGTCGCCGGCACCGACTCCGGGGGCGGCGCCGGGGTCGCGGCCGACCTGCGGACCCTGGCCGCGTGCGGGGTGCACGGTTGCGTGGCCGTCACCGCGGTGACGGTGCAGAACTCGGTCGGCGTGACGGGGGTGCACACGATCCCGCCGGAAACGGTGGCCGCACAGATCGAAGCGGTGGCCACCGACATCGGGCTGGATGCGGTCAAGACCGGCATGCTGGCCACCGGGGCGATCATCGAGGCCGTCGTCGCCGCCTTCGATCGGACCGGGATCGGGGCTGCCGGTCACACGCCGCTCGTGGTCGACCCGGTGGCCGCGTCGATGAGCGGGGATCCGCTGCTCGCGGACTCGGCGATGGACGCCTACCGGGCGATGCTCTTCCCGCGGGCCACCCTGGTCACGCCCAACCTCGACGAGGTTCGGCTACTGGTCGGCATCGACGTTCACGATCGGGAGGCCCAGTACGAGGCCGCGGTCGCGCTGCACCGGCTGGGTCCGCGGTTCGTGCTGGTCAAGGGCGGACACCTGGACGAGGACGTCGACACCTGCGTCGACCTGCTCTACGACGGCACCACCTTCACCGAGTTGCCCGGTCCGCGGTTCGACACCGGCAACACCCACGGTGGGGGCGACAGCATGGCCGCGGTCACCGCGTCCGGGCTGGCCCGCGGGCGCACCGTGCCGGATGCGGTGGCGATGGCCAAGCGGTACATGATCGAGGCGGTGCGCCACTCCTACCCGCTCGGTGCCGGGCACGGCCCGGTGTCGCCGCTGTGGGCCATCCCCGCGTGGTGGCAGGAGCCGGTCTGGATCGCACCGGGGGCGCCGGGCAACTAGGGTCGATCGCGATGAGCATCATGGGCACGCGCGTGATCCGCAACGAGGACCCGGTGTTCCTCTCGCGGGGCGCCACGTACACCGACGACCTGACCGACGAACGGCTGACCGGTGCGCTGCACCTGACGCTGGTCCGGTCCCCCCTCGCGCACGCGCGGATCACCTCGGTCGAGGTCGAGGAGGCCAGATCGGCCCCGGGCGTGGTCGCCGTGGTCACCGGCGCCGACATCGACCTGGAACCGGCGCTGCTGTTCCCGATGGCGGCGAAAGCCATGGTCCGGCCGTGGCTGGCCACCGACACGGTGCGCTTCGTCGGGGAGCCGGTGGTCGCCGTGCTCACCGAGCAGCCCTACCAGGGGCAGGACGCGGCCGATCTCGTGGAGATCGACTACGACCCGCTGCCGGCGGTCGTCGACCTGCGCGCCGCGGCGTCGGACGAGGTGCTCGTGTTCCCCGACGCCGGCACCAACACCTCCAACGGCTTCGGGCTGGACAAGCCGTTCGACGAGCACCTGTTCGACGACTGCGAGGTCGTGGTCACCCAGGAGCTGGTCAACCAGCGGCTGGCCGCCTGCGCGCTGGAGACCCGGGCCGCCTCCGCGGTCTGGGGCGAGGACGGTCGGGTCACCCTGTGGTGCTCCACGCAGAACGCGCAGATGGCCCGCGACGAGGTGGCCGGCTGGCTCGGCGTCGACGCGGCCCAGGTGCACGTGATCGCCCCCGACGTCGGCGGCGGGTTCGGCGCGAAGATCGGCGCCGACCCGGAGTTCGCGCTGGTCTGCTGGCTCGCCAAGCACACCTCGCGGCCCGTCCGCTGGAACGAGACCCGGTCGGAGAACATGACCGGGATGCTGCAGGGGCGGGCCCAGCTGCAGACGATCACCATCGGCGGCAGCCGGGACGGCGACGTGCAGGCCTACCGGATCGACGTGCTGGCCGACGCCGGCGCGTACCCGCGGATCGGCATCCTGCTACCGATGTTCACCCGGATGATGGCGCCCGGCGTCTACGACATCCCCAGGGTCGAGTCCCGGGCCCGGGTGGTGGTCACCACGACCACCTCGACCGGGGCCTACCGCGGCGCCGGCCGGCCGGAGGCCACTGCGGCCATCGAGCGGGCCATGGACCTGTTCGCCGCCGAGATCGGCCAGGACCCGGCGCAGGTGCGCCGGCGCAACCTGGTCGCCGCGGACCAGTTCCCGTTCACGACCAAGGGCGGCGCGGAATACGACTCCGGCGAGTACGCCCAGGCGCTGGACGAGGTGCTGGCGGCCGGCGACTACGACGAGCTGCGCGCCGAGCAGGCCCGACGCCGGGAGCGCGGCGACGTGGTGCAGCTCGGGATCGGGGTCTCGGTGTTCGTCGAGATCACCGGCGGTGGCGCGTTCGCCGAGGACGCCTCGGTCGAGGTGCACGCCGACGGCACCGTCACCGTTCTCACCGGGACCTCGCCGCACGGCCAGGGCCACGCGACGGCCTGGGCGATGCTGGCCAGCGAGCACCTCGGCATCGGAATCGAGAAGATCACCGTCAAGCACGGCGACACCGACCTGATCCCGCGCGGCAGCGGCACCATGGGCTCGCGCAGCCTGCAGACCGGCGGGGTCGCGGTCTACCAGGCCGCCGGTGAGCTGGTGGAGCTGGCCAAGCAGCGCGCCGCCGACCTGCTCGAGGCCAATGTGGACGACCTGGTGGTCGTCGACGGCGCGGTGCAGGTCAGGGGCACCGACTCGGGGGTCACGCTCGCGCAGCTGGCCGAACGCGACCGGCTGCAGGTGGACAGCAACTTCGACAGCGGCGCACCGTCGTTCCCCTTCGGTGCGCATCTGGCCGTGGTCGAGGTGGACACCGAGTCGGGCAAGGCGGTGGTGGACCGGATCATCACCGTGGACGACGCCGGCCCGGTGCTCAACCCGCTGCTCGCGCACGGGCAGCGGCACGGCGGCATCGCCCAGGGCATCGCGCAGGCGCTGCTGGAGGAGGTCGTCTACGACGCCGACGGCAACCCGCTGACCGCCACGTTCGCCGACTACGCCTTCCCGTCGGCGGCCGAGCTGCCGAGCTTCACGCTGATCGAGATGGCCACCCCGACGCACCTGAACCCGTTGGGGGTCAAGGGCATCGGTGAGGCCGGGACGATCGGGGCCACCCCGGCGGTGCAGAGCGCGGTGATCGACGCCGTGTCGCACCTCGGGGTCCGGCACATCGACATGCCGACCAGTCCACTGCGGGTCTGGACGGCGATCAACGCCGCTGGGGGCGAGAAGCGATGAGCAACGTCAAGATCGAGATCATGGTCAACGGCGAGGCCACGAGCGCCGACGTCGAGCCGCGGCTGCTGCTCGCGCACTACCTGCGGGACGTGATCGGGCTCAAGGCCACCAACATCGGCTGCGACACCACCTCCTGTGGCGCCTGCACGGTGCTGTTGGACGGCGAGTCGGTGAAGTCCTGCACGCTGCTGGCGGTTCAGGCCGACCAGCAGTCGGTGACCACGATGGAGGGTCTGTCGCCCGACCCGGAGCACCTGCACCCGGTCGCGGCCGCCTTCCACGCCGAGCACGGGCTCCAATGTGGATTCTGCACACCGGGGATGGTGATGGCCGCCGTCAGCCTGCTCGCGGAGAACCCGAAGCCCACCGAGCTGGAGGTCCGCGAGGGCCTGGAGGGCAACCTCTGCCGGTGCACCGGCTACCACAACATCGTGCGCGCGGTGCTCGCCGCGAGCGGCCAGTCGGCCGCCAAGGTCCACGACGACGACACCGAGTTCGCCCCGTCCGGCGGCCTGGAAGCGGCGCCCGGCTTCTCCGCTGGGAGCGGTTCATGATCCCCGTCGGTTTCTCCTACGCCCGCCCGGACTCGGTCGACGGCGCGCTGGCACTGCTCGCCGAGCACGGCGACGATGCGACGGTGCTGGCCGGCGGGCACTCGCTGCTGCCGGTGATGAAGCTGCGGCTCGCCGCCCCAGAGTGGATCATCGATATCGGACGGTTGAGCGAGCTGGCGCACATCGACATCGACGGCGACGAGCTGGTGATCGGGGCCGGGACCCGGCACCGGGCGGTCGAGTCGTCGGACGTGGTCGCCGCGGAGGCGCCGCTGCTGGCTGCGGTGGCCCGCACCGTCGGTGATCCGCAGGTCCGCCACCGCGGCACGATCGGCGGTTCGCTCGCGCACGCCGACCCGGCTTCGGATCTGCCGGCGGCGGTGCTCGCGATGGGTGGCTCGGTGGTGCTGCGCAGCCCACGCGGTGAGCGCAGCGTGGGCATCACCGAGTTCTACACCGGCATGTTCAGCACCGCGAAGGAGCCCGACGAGCTGATCACCGAGATCCGGGTGCCGCGCACCGGCACCGCGGGCTGGGCCTACGAGAAGTTCGTCCGGCGGGCCAATGACTGGGCCATCGTCGGGGTCGCCGTGGTCGACGACCGGGTCGGGCTGGTCAACATGGGGGCGACGCCGCTGCGCGCCACGGCCACCGAGGCCGCGCTGGCCCGGGGTGCCTCCATCGAAGAGGCCGCGGCGCTGGCCGCCGACGGCACCGACCCGTCCGAGGACCTCACCGCCACCCGCGAGTACCGCCGCCACCTGGTGAGGGTGCTCACCCGCCGCGCCCTCACCACCGCCCGCGGCTGACGCCGCCCGGGTGTGATCCACCCGGTTGGGGATTTCCCGATCAAGAGTGCATAAGGCGGCGCGCTCGTGGGAAAGGGACCGTTGTGAGCACAGACGCGGCGGCTCCGCACGACTCCGGCGAACAGCTCCTCGTCGGCCGCTACGAGCTGGGGCCGGTGATCGGGGTCGGCTCGTCCGCGGTGGTCCACCGCGGGCGTGACCTGCAGGACGGCGAGCCGGTGGCGGTCAAGCTCTTCCATCCCGGCGCCTCCATGCACGACCGGCGACAGCAGCGTCAGGAGATCGCGGCGCTCGCCCAGCTGGAGCACCCCGGGCTGGTCGGCCTGCACGACGGCGGGACCGAGATGGGCCAGCCCTACGTCGTCACCGAGCTGGTCGAGGGCCCGACCCTGGCCGAGCGGATCGGGGACGGTCCACTGTCGGTGCCGCAGCTGCGGGATCTCGGCGCGCAGCTCGCCGACGCGTTGGCCGCGGTGCACGCCGGCGGCTTCGTGCACCGCGACATCAAGCCGGCCAACGTGCTGCTCGAGGACGGCCACCGCCCGCGGCTGGCCGATTTCGGCATCGCCCGTGCGCTGGATGCCACCGCCGCGACCACCGCGGGCTGCGTGCTGGGCACCGCGGCCTACCTGGCCCCCGAGCAGGTGCGCGGTGAGGAGATCGGGCCGGCCGCCGACATCTACGCGCTCGGACTGGTGTTGCTGGAGGCGCACACCGGGAGGCGCGAGTACCCCGGGTCCGCGCTGGAGTCGGCCACCTCGCGGCTCTACCGCAAGCCGGCGTTGCCCGACGAGCTGCCCACCGACCTGAGCCGGCTGCTGGGCTCGATGACCGCCGCCGACCCGGCCGAGCGCCCCGGCGCCGGCGAGGTCGCCGGCCTGCTGGCCCGCCGCCCGGCGGCCGACCTGGTGGTCGACGCGGGCGGTTCGATGGAGTCACAGTGGGGCCGCCGCAGCCGGCACCGCCGGCTGAGCCCCGGCGCGCAGAGCTTCGGGGTGCCGATGGCCGCCGCGGCTGTGCTGGTGCTGGCCTTCGTCATCGGTGTGCTCACCCTGCTCAACCCGGCCGACCCGACCTCGACCCTGGTGCCGGTTCCGATGTCGGCGGTCAACAGCCCCGGTGCGACCTTCCGGTAGCGCTGCCGGCCCCGGGTGGGAAGGTGGGCCGATGGGTGACGCGGAATCGGAGACGGGTGCGGTGGCCGTGACGGGCAGTCTCGCGGTGACCGACAGCGTGGCGGTCGCGGGCAGCGTCGCCACCGGGGGCAGCGTGGCGGTGGCGGGCAGCGTGGCCACCGCGGGCAGCGCCGGGGTGGCCGGCAGCGTGGCCACGTCGGGCAGCGCGGGGGTGGCCGGCAGCGTGGCCACCGCGGGCAGCGCCGGCATCCTGGCCAGCGTGCTCACCCTGCTGTCCGCGGGGTTGGTCGGCTGCGTCGGCTGCGTCGCCTGTGCCGGCTGCCGCCGGTGCGTGGGCTGTGTCGGGTGCGTGAACTGCGTCGGGTGCGTGGGCTGCGTGGGTTGCGTCGGGCTGCGCGGAGCCGTGGGCCAGGTGCGTACCGCGGCCTGATCCGGCGGGTTCCCGCTCACAGGCCCACCGCGTCCTGAAGCGCGTCCACGTTGCGCTGCAACCACTCTCGCGCCCGCTCGGCGCGCTCGGCGGTGTCGGGCGTCCAATAGGCGGCGAAGCCCGGCACCCCGAGCCGGGCGCCGTCGCGCACCAACCCGTACATCCAGTCGTGGTTGCTGAACACCGCCTCGACGAACCGCGCCCGGCGGTCGGCCTCCAGCCCGTAGGCGTCGACCAGCACCCGCAGCCGCTGCAGCTGCCGCTCCCGTCGCTCGTCGGGGGTGTCGGCCGGCCAGCGCAGCGGCGCCCACATGCGCGCCGCGCCGGCCACGTCCCACACCGGATCACCCGGCGAGGCCAGATCGAAGTCGATCAGTGCGACGGCCTCGCCGTCGCGGAACACGACGTTGTCCAGGTTCGGGTCGTTGTGCGTGATACCCCCGTGGTGGAACGGCGGAGAGGGGGAGTCCGGCCAGCTGTACGGGCTCGGGTCGAAGCCGGCGACCGCGTCGTGGAAGCGGCGCAGCAGCCGCCCGACGCTGTGCAACGCGGCGTCGGTGAGCCCCCAGCTCGGCGCCGGCGCGGTGACGGCCTGGCCGGGGATGTAGCTGAGCACCTCGCGGCCGGCGGCGTCGATGCCGAGCACCCGGGGAGCGCCGTCGAAGCCGACCTGTTCCAGGTGCCGCAGCAGCGCGTGGGTGGCGGTGTTGGTCGGGCGCAGCGGCCTGCGCACGGTGTCGTGCACCCGGAACACCTGGCCCCGGTTGGCGGTACCGCCGAGCAGCGGGACCTCGGTGGCCTGCGGCTGGTCCGGCAACGGCCGGTCACTCACCGAACGGCCTGCAACAGCGCGGTGGCCAGTGTCGAGTGCGTGACCACGCTGTTCACCAACCCCCCGCGCACCGCGGCCAGCAACGCGTCGACCTTGGCCACGCCGTAGACGATCCCGATCACCTCAGGAATCGCCTTCATCTGCTCCGCGGTAATCCCGATCATGCGCTTGGACAGCGCGGCGATCACCGGCTCACCGGCGGCGTTGATCAGCACCCCGGACACGTCGGCGCACACCCCGCGCCGGGCCAGCTCGGCACATTCGGCGTCGCCGGTGGCGTCGTACAACGTGGACTGTTCGGGCGCCCAGGCGCCGACCCCGGCCACCGCCTTGGTCACCGAGCCGATCCGGGCCAAGGCCTGCGCGACTTCCGGCTGCCGGCGCAGGGCGCGGGCGATGGCCGCGTCCTGCACGGCCATCGGCGCGTAGAAGTAGTACGCCGGGCCGCCGGAGACCCTGGCCACGTCGCGGACCAGCTCGATCGAGCTCTCGTCGACGCCGGGCCGGCTCAGCGCGCCGGTCAGCTGGACCACCGGCACGGTGGCCAGCTTGCGCACCGCGGTGGCCATCGCGCTGACCGAGCGCGCCCAGGACAGCCCGAGCACGTCGTCCGGGGTGACCAGCTCGGTGAGCAGGTCCGCGGCCGCCGCGCCGAGGTGTTCCCTGATGCTCGCCGGATGGTCGTCGGGGGTGTCGGTGACCACGCAGTGCTGCAGGCCGAGCACCTCGATCAGCTGTCCGGAGAGATCGATGTCGATGGCGCCCGGGTAGCCGATCTCGATGCGGACCAGGCCGGTGCTGCGCGCGTCGTCGAGCAGCCGGGCGACCTTGAACCGGCTCAGCCCGAACTCCTCGGCGATCTCCACCTTGGACCGACCGTCGAGGTAGTAGCGGCGGGCGACCGACGCGGTGAGCACGAGCTGGGCCGGGCCCCGCACGTTGTCGTCAACCGCGACCATGGTCGGTGTCCATCCATTCGCTCGTTTGAGCACCGTAGTGCGCATTATTGCAACAAGTATTGACGACGGGTGACCCGTGCCACAAGCTGTCGAGCGATCAAACCGTGCTCGTTTGAGCAAGGTTGCCAGTTCCCAGGAGGACGCGATGAGGCGGTGGGGCAAGCGCGGGTTCGTGCTCGCGCTCGGGTTGATGCTGGCCAGCACGGGCTGTGCTGGTGCAGGTGGTGGCGGCGGCGCCGGTGGTGCTGGCGGCGACGCGAACAGCATCTCCGTGCTCATGGTCAACAACCCACAGATGGCCGACCTGCAGAAGCTGACGGCCGACAATTTCACCAAGCAGACCGGTATCACGGTCAACTTCACGGTGCTCCCCGAGAACGACGTCCGTGACAAGATCAGCCAGGAGTTCTCCAGCCAGGCCGGCCAGTACGACGTGGCCACGGTCAGCAACTTCGAGATCCCGATCTACGCCAAGAGCCAGTGGATCGCGCCGATGGACGACTTCATCGCCAAGGACGCGGCCTACGACCAGGCCGACATCCTCAAGCCGATGACCACCTCGCTCAGCAACGACGGCAAGATCTACGGCCAGCCGTTCTACGGTGAGTCGTCGTTCCTGATGTACCGCACCGACGTCTTCGAGGCCGCCGGGCTGACCATGCCGCCCAACCCGACCTGGCAGCAGGTGGCCGATCTGGCCGCCCAGGTCGACGGCAAGCAGGCCGGAATGAAGGGCATCTGCCTGCGCGGCCAGCCGGGCTGGGGCCAGGTCTTCGCCCCGCTGACGACGGTGGTCAACACCTTCGGCGGAACCTGGTTCAACGCGGACTGGACCCCCGGGCTGACCGCCCCGGAGTTCAAGGAGGCCGTGCAGTTCTACGTCGATCTGGTCCGCGCGCACGGTGAGAACGGTGCCCCGCAGGCCGGCTTCACCGAGTGCCTGAACAACATGACCCAGGGCGCCACGGCGATGTGGTACGACGCCACCTCGGCCGCCGGTTCGCTGGAGGCCGCCGACTCGCCGGTCAAGGGCAAGATCGGCTACGTGGCCGCGCCGGTCGTCAAGACCAAGTCCTCTGGCTGGCTCTACGCCTGGGCGTGGGGCATCCAGCAGGCGAGCAAGAAGCAGGAGAGCGCCTGGAAGTTCATCTCCTGGGCCTCGGGCAAGGACTACGAGAAGCTCGTCGGTTCGCAGCTGGGCTGGTCGAAGGTGCCCGCCGGCAAGCGCGCGTCCACGTACGAGATCCCGGAGTACGTCGCCGAGGCCAAGGCCTTCGCCGAGCCGACCCAGTCGGCCATCGAGGCCGCCGACCCGACCAACCCGGGTGTGCAGCCGCGCCCGGCGCAGGGCATCCAGTTCGTCGGGATCCCCGAGTTCCCCGACCTCGGGACCCAGGTGTCGCAGGACATCAGCGCGGCCATCGCCGGCCAGATCTCGGTCGACGACGCGCTGGCCAAGGGTCAGTCGTTGGCCGAATCGACGGTCACGTCGAAGTACAAGAAGTGAGTGTTAGTCGGGGAAGGAGTGCTAGGTGAGCACTGCTGTCGACAGCCGCTCGGGCGCGGGGGCCAACACCCCCGCGCCGGGCGGGGGGAACTCCGCATTGAAGCGGTCGGGGGACTGGGCTCGCAGAGCGCCCTTGCTGCCGGCGCTGATATTCATGATCGTGGTGACCCAGCTGCCGTTCGTCGGCACGCTGATCATCTCGTTCATGAACTGGAACGCCTACTATCCCGATGACATCGGGTTCGCCGGGCTGGACAACTTCATCACCGTCCTGACCAACCCGAACACCCGATCCGCCATCTTCACCACGATCCTGCTGACCGCATCGGTGGTGTTGATCAGCCTGGTGCTGGGCACCCTGATCGCGTTGCTGCTGGACCGGACATTCCTCGGCCGCGGTGCCGTCCGCACGATGATGATCACGCCGTTCCTGATCGTGCCGGTGGCGGCGGCCCTGCTCTGGAAGCACGCGCTCTACAACCCCAGCTACGGGCTGTTCAACGGGTTGCTCAAGGGGATCTTCGGGGAGAACGCGCCGCAGCCGGACTGGATCTCCCAGTTGCCGTTGACGTCGGTGATCGCGGCATTGGTCTGGCAGTGGACGCCGTTCATGATGTTGATCATTCTGGCGGGCCTGCAGGGCCGGCCGCTGGACGTGATCGAGGCGGCCCGGATCGACGGCTGCTCGAACTGGCAGGTGTTCCGCTACATGACCTTCCCGCACCTGCGCCAGTACCTGGAGCTGGGTGGGCTGCTCGGTTCGATCTACATCGTGCAGAACTTCGACGCCGTCTTCACGATCACCTCCGGCGGTCTGGGCACGGCGAACCTGCCGTTCATCATCTACCAGATCTTCTACAACGCGAAGGAGTACGGGCAGGCGTCGGCCGCGGGTGTGATCGTCGTGATCGGCACGATCGCCATCGCCACGTTCGCGCTGCGCACCGTCTCGTCCCTGTTCAAGGAGGAGGCCCGATGACCGCGCTGGACACACCGGGTGCCCAACCGAAGGCTGCCGCCTCCGAGGCCCGCAACAATGCACCGAGGCCCTCGACGGGGGCCAAGCTGCTGGGCGTGCTGGCCTGGGTCATCGGCATCCTGTTCGTGTTCCCGGTGCTGTGGATGCTGCTCACCTCCCTGCACAGCGAGACCGACGCGGCGACGAACCCGCCGTCGTTCTTCGCCCCGCTGACGTTCGAGGGCTATTCGAACTTCTTCGGGGCCGACACCGGGGTGAGCCCGTGGCCACCGCTGATCAACTCGGCGACCGCGAGCATCATGTCGACGATCTTCGTGCTGATCCTGGCCATCCCGGCGGCGTACGCGCTGTCGATCCGCCCGGTGCGCAAGTGGACCGACGTCATGTTCTTCTTCCTCTCCACGAAGATGCTGCCGGTGGTCGCCGGGCTGCTGCCGATCTACCTGATCACGCAGAACCTGGGCATGCTGGACAACGTCTACACGCTGGTCATCCTCTACACCTCGATGAACCTGCCGATCGCGGTGTGGATGATGCGCTCGTTCCTGGCCGAGGTTCCGGTGGAGGTGCTGGAGGCCGCGGCGATGGACGGCTGCGGCCTGCTTCGAACGCTGCGCACCATCGTCATCCCGATGATCCTGCCCGGCATCGCGGCCACCTCGCTGATCTGCTTCATCTTCAGCTGGAACGAGCTGCTGTTCGCCCGGGTGCTCACCGCGACCGTGGCGCAGACCGCGCCGGTGTTCCTGACCGGCTTCGTCACCAGCCAGGGATTGTTCCTGGCCAAGGTCTGTGCGGCCGCCCTGGCCGTGTCGCTCCCGGTGCTCATCGCCGGGTTCGCCGCTCAGGACAAGCTGGTGCAGGGCCTGTCGCTGGGCGCCATCAAGTAGTCCTCGAGTAGTAGGGCTGTACCTGTGAGAGCTGCGGTCATCCATGCCGACAAGGTGACCGTGGAGACCGTTCCGGATCCGTCGCCGGCGGCGCGCGAGGTCGTCCTCGCCGTCGCCGGCTGCGGCATCTGCGGGACCGATCTGCACATCGCGGACGGCGAGTTCGCGCCGACGCTGCCGGTGGTGCCCGGGCACGAGTTCGCCGGCGCGGTGGTGGCGATCGGGTCCGACGTGGACGAGGTGGCGGTCGGCGACCGGGTGGCCGTCGATCCGTCGCTCTACTGCCACGAGTGCTACTACTGCCGGCGCGGCCGCGGCAACATGTGCGAGAGCTGGGGCGGGATCGGGGTGACCGTGGCCGGTGCCGCGGCCGAGTACGCGCTGGCCCCGGCGGCCAACTGCGTGCGGCTGCCGGACGGGGTGTCACTGGCCGACGCTGCGCTGATCGAACCGTTGTCCTGCGCCGTGCACGGCTTCGACGTGCTGGCTCCGCGGCTCGGCGACCACTACCTGATCTACGGGGCCGGCACCATGGGCCTGCTGATGATGGAGCTGGCCAAGCGCGCCGGGGCGGCCAGCGTCAGCCTGGTGGACGTCAACGCCGACCGACTGGCGACCGCCCTGGAGCTCGGCTGCTCGGCCGCGGTGACGAGCGCCGACGAGCTCGACCGCCCGCGCGGCTGGGACAACGTGATCGACTGCACCGGGGTGGTGGCGGCGATCGAGGACGGGTTGCCGCGGGTCATCTCCGGGGGCACGTTCCAGCAGTTCGGAGTGGCCGGGGAGCAGGCGACGGCCCGGTACTCCCCGTTCGACATCTACCGGCGCGAGATCCGGATCATCGGCTCCATGGCCGTGCTGCGCAGCTACTCCCGCGCCGCGGAGCTGTTCGCCGAAGGGCTGCTGCGACCCGAGGTGATGATCAGCGACCGGCTACCGCTCGAGGAGTACCCGGCGGCGCTGGAGCGGTTCCGGGCCGGTGTCGGCCGCAAGATCGTCATTGTTCCCGACAGTGAGGTGGGTGTCTGATGCGGGCGTCGGTGCTGCTCGGTGCGGGCCGGGTCGAGCTGGAGGAACGTGCGGCGCCGCAGCCCGGACCGGGCGAGGTGCTGGTCGACGTGCGCTCGGTCGGGGTGTGCGGCTCCGACGTGCACTACTACGAGCACGGCCGGATCGGTCGCTTCGTCGTCGAACAACCGATGGTGCTCGGGCACGAGTCGGCCGGGGTGATCTCCGCGATCGGCGAGGGGGTGACCGGGTTGGCGGTCGGGCGGCGGGTGTCGGTGGAGCCAGGGGTGCCGGACCGGTCGTGCGCGCAATGCCTGGCCGGGCGCTACAACCTCTGCCCGCAGATGCGGTTCTTCGCCACCCCGCCCATCGACGGCGCGTTCGCCGAGCAGGTCGTGGTGCACTCCGCGTTCGCGCACCCGGTGCCGGACTCGATGAGCGACGACGCGGCCGCGTTGCTCGAACCGCTGTCCGTGGGGATCTGGGCCTGCCTCAAGGGCCGCGTCGGTGCGGGGTCGCGGGTGCTGGTCACCGGGGCCGGGCCGATCGGGCTGGTCGCGGTGCAGTCGGCGCTGGCCTTCGGGGCCACCTCGGTGGTGGTATCGGACGTGAACCCGGAGCGCCTGGAGGTGGCCCGTTCCATGGGGGCCACCGAGCTGGTCGACGCGCGGTCGGCGTCGGTCACCGACATCGAGCCTCCCTCCGTGCTGCTGGAGTGCTCCGGGTTCCCGCCGGCGATCTCCGAGGGGATCCGGGCGCTGGACCGCGCCGGACGGGCGGTGCTGGTCGGCATGGGTGGCGACGAGGTGCCGCTGCCGCTGTCGACGGTGCAGGAACGCGAGCTGGAGGTGACGGGCACCTTCCGCTACGCCAACACCTGGCCGATGGCGATCGCGCTGGTCGCCGCCGGCCGGATCGATCTGGACCGGCTGGTCACCGGGCACTACGGCCTCGCCGACGCCGAGCAGTCGCTGACCGTCGGTCGCGCCGACCCGTCGTCGATCAAGGTCATCGTGCATCCCGACCGGTGACACGGGCGCGGGCCGGCTTGGCGGAGATCAGGCGCGCACCGTCTCCAGCTCGATCTCGATGCGGATCTCCTGGGAGACCAGCAGACCGCCGGCCTCCAGGGCCATGTTCCAGGTGATGCCGAAGTCGCCGCGGTCGATCACCGTGTGCGCCGAGAAGACGGCGCGCTCGTTGCCCCACGGGTCCCGGGCGCTGCCCTCGTAACGCACCTCGAGCGGGACGCTGCGGGTGATGCCGTGGATGGTCAGATCGCCGTGCACGGTGCCGCCGGCCCCGCGCCACTCGACGTCGGTGCTGGTGAACGTGGCCTCCGGGAACGCGGCGACGTCGAACAGCTCGGCCGAGCGCAGGTGCTCGTCGCGGGTGGGGTTGCCGGACTCGACGCTGGCCATCCCGATCACGACCTCGACGCTCGAGTCGGTCGGGTCCTCGGCGAGCCGGACGCTGCCGCGGACGTCGGTGAACCGCCCGCGCACCTTAGTGATCATGAAGTGCCGTCCGACGAAGCCCACCTCGGCGTGACCGGGGTCGATGGTCCAGGTGCCGGTCGCGGGCAGGGCCGTGCCGTCGACCAGTCGGGTCGCGGCGGAGGTGCTGGTGGTCATGGTGTGCTCCCTTAGGTCCAGTAAAATGCGTGCGCACGCACAGATAAGCATCTGTCCTGTCCGGTGTCAAGGTGCGTGCGTGCGCACGTTTATTGGATTAGGGTCTGCGCATGACAGAGCGAGCGGACGACAGGTTGCCGGCCTGGTCGACCCTGCTGCGGGTGCACGCCGCGGTCGTTCCGCAGCTGGAACGGGAGCTGGCCGCCGACCAGCGGATGCCGCTGTCCTGGTACGACGTGCTGCTGGAGCTCAACGCCGCCCCGGAGGGTCGGTTGCGGATGAGCGAGCTGGGCTCGCGGGTGGTGCTGAGCAGGGAGCGGGTGAGCCGGGTGGTCGATGATCTCGAACGCGCCCGGCTGGTGCGTCGTGAGCGCAACACCGAGGACAAGCGATCGTTCTTCGCCGTGCTCACGCCGGAGGGTCGGTCGCGGCTCCGGGCCGCCGCCCCCGTCTACCTGGCGGGTATCGAGAGGCACTTCACCAACCATCTCTCCGACGACGAGGCGCGGACCATCGCGGCTGCCCTCGGTCGGGTGCTCGCGGTGGCGGACCGGTAGCACCCGGCGGCCGGTGGTCAAGCGGTGCGCGGGTGGGGACCATTGGCGGCAGGGCGCGCCGGCCCGGCCGAACGAGCAGGCTCCGACACCGAGATCGGACGCCGGCGCCGCGAACTGAGCCGCCCTCCGGCCGGCCGTTCGCTGATCAGCCCGTGTCGGCCGCGTCGCCACCGGAGAGCCAGTTGCGCAGCCGGGGAAACGCGGACCCGCCGGTCTCGGTCTCGACGTCGGCCGCGAGGTCGGCGATCGTCACCGCGGCCAGCGCGCTGCGCCAGGCCATCTCGGCGTCGGCCATCGCCCGCGCGATCGGGCACTGTCGGCGGCAGGCCTCGGGGGTGGCGGCGAGCGGCCCACGCTGGCGGATCTCGGTGCAGCGAAAGGCGGGTTCGGCGCCGTCGACGGCCAGCACCACGTCCAGCACGGTGATCATCGACGGGTCCGCGATCAGCTCGTAACCGCCGACGGCACCCTGGGTGGAGCGGACCAGCGCGGCCCGCGACAGTGCCTGCAACTGCTTGGCCAGGTAGCTGGGCGGTACCTCGTGGAAGGCTGCGAGCTGAGCGGCCGGAACCGGGGCGGTGGCCTGGCTGAGCACCACGCAGCAATGGAGCGCCCACTCCACGCCGCTCGAGATCCGCACCGGTCGAACGGTACGCGAACCGGATGGAAAGTGTCCGAGATTCCGCCTATGCTCATACTCGGACAGAACTTATCCGAATAGGAGGAGCCATGCGCATCGTCATCGCCGGCGCGACCGGACTCGTCGGCCGGGACCTGGGCGGGGCTGCCCGTGCGGCCGGCCACGAGGTGGTCGAACTCTCGCGGGCCGCTGGTGTGGATCTCGTCGACGGCCCGGATGCGAAGATCGACGCTGCGCTGGCCGGCGCGGATGTCGTCGTCGACGTGACGAACGCGCCGACCGTCGAGCGGGGCGCGGCGACGGCCTTCTTCACCACGGTCGCCGAGCGGCTCGGCGCCGCGGCGGAGTGCGCAGGCGTCGCCCGCACCCTGTTGCTGTCGATCATCGGAGTGGATCGGACGCCGGATGATGGCTACTTCGGTGCGAAGCTGGCTCACGAGCGCGCCACCCAGCGGTGCGCGCCCGGTGCCCGGGTGCTGCGCGCCGCCCAGTTCCACGAGTTCGCCGAGCAGTCGCTGGGCTGGGGTCGCGACGGGGACGTCGCCGCCATTCCGGACATGCCGATGCAGCCGGTAGCTCTCGCCGAGGTGACCCGCAGGCTGCTCGAGATGGCCACCGAATCCTCCGACGCCCCGCTGGTCGAGCTGGCCGGCCCGCGCCTGGAGCGGCTGCCCGAGCTGGTGACCCGCCTGGTTGCCGCGGGCGGGGAGGAGTTGCGGGTCGAGGCTGTCGCGGTGAGCGACGCCGTGCGCGGTGGCGCGCTGCTGCCCGGTCCGGACGCAGTGATCGCGGGTCCGGACTTCGACGAGTGGCTGGCCGGGCGGAAATCCTGACGCTGGCGGCCGGTCGCGGCGACGACGATCGGTACGCGATCCTTCAGGAGGCCCGGGCTGACCGGAGGTTCGCCCCGTCCTCCGGTCAACCCGGAAGGCCATCGCCGCGCCGGCTGCATCGGTAGGAGTTGCCGCAGCTCAGCCCGCACCGCCCAGCATGGTCGGCTCGCTACCGTCCACCGCGGTCGGCGCCGCGGCTTGTCGGCTCCGCCCACCTACCGCCCACGGCTCCGCCACCGACGTCGGCTCCGACCGCCCACGGCTCCGCCCACCTACCGCCCGCGGCTACGGCTCGGCCGCTGGCTACGGCTCTGCCGCTGGTTACAGCTCGGCCACCAGCTTCGGCTCTGCCGCCAGCTTCGGCTCTGCCGCCGCGCACCGTGATCGGCGCCGCGCCCCTCGATCGGCGCCTTGTCGATCGCCGCGCTCGGGCCTGACCGTCCAGGCATCGCCTCAGAACGGTGGTGGCTCGTCGTCGATGATGTCGGATGGCTCGGGCGGCGG
The DNA here is from genome assembly GCA_963730945.1 of uncultured Actinomycetota bacterium. GTDB lineage: Bacteria > Actinomycetota > Actinomycetes > Mycobacteriales > Pseudonocardiaceae > Pseudonocardia. The sequence continues at coordinate 56,026 of CAVSTV010000011.1, read as the reverse complement.
TGGGTCGGGTGCAGGCGCTGCGCGTTGGTTGCGCCGGTCGTGGGCGTCGAAGATCGGCCCGGGCTGGATGGCGGTGAGGTCGTCGACCTCGTCTCCGTCGTCGGGTCCCGAAATGGGTTCGGGGAGATCGGGGGCGACCGGCTCGCCGCGGGTCCAGTAGATGTTTCCGAGCGGGCTGCGCCACCGGAACCGACCGGGTCGCGGTTGGGTCAGCGTCCACCCCCAGTCGTGCTTCATCGCGTGATCTTTCGGGCAGAGCGGGTCCAAGTTGGCCCGCACCGTTGGCCCGCCGTGCTGGTAGTCGATCGTGTGATCTTGATCAGCTTTGCGGGCTGGTCGTCGACACCCGGGCGCGACACAGCTGCGGTCGCGCATCTGCACATGCCGGCGCAGGCCCGCACCGGGCAACCGGGCCTGGGGGTCGCCGTCGAGTTTCCGCAGGGCTGCGCGCCGGTCGCGGTACTGCTCGGCGATGTCGGCGACGATCCCCGCCCACTGTCTTGGCAGGTCGGCGCACCGCGCCAGGTCGGTCAGCAGCCCGGCCCGGATGTGGATCTCCACCACCCCGCCCCGACACGACCCGGGGCCGGCCCGGGCGGGGCGGCGGCGAGTCAACCCACCGAGGACGAGGTAGCCGTGATCGTCGAGAACGGCGAACCTCCACTCCCCGCCCGGCTGCCGCCCGACCAGCCGGCGAGCGTCATCGGCATCGATCGGGCCCCACCCGGCCAACTCGGCGGGGTGATCATCCAGGCCGAGCAGTGTGGCCAATCCGATCCGCACCTCCACCCCGACCCGCTCATGAACATCTGCGGCGCTGTCGGGCCCGCCGGGCTCGACGCCCGCTGCGGCAAGGCCGCCGGGCGCACTGTCCTTACCCGGCGGCGCACCGCCATCGACGGCGCGATCGTGACCGGCACCTTCGGCGTTCGCCGACCCTGCGTCGGGTTCAGCCGCTGCAGCCTTCTCGGAGACCGGCCGGTTCACCGGCGAGCGCTGTTCTCGCACTGTCGGACCTGCCGGTACCGGATCCGTTCGTGCTGACCCGCTCGGCGTCCGGGCCTGCTCGGCGGCTACCGCCTGCTCCGCTGGCTCGGCCTGCTTCGCTTGGCCGGCGAGGTCTGTTCGCTCGTTGTGCTCCGCTGGCTCGGGGTCCTTCGCTGGCTCGACGTGCTCTGCTGGCTCGGGGTGCTCTGCTGGCTCGGCGGGGTCTGTTGGCTCAGCGTGCTCTCCCGGCTCGGCGTGCTCAGCTGGCCCCGGGTGCTCTGCCGGCTCGGCGTGCTCCGCTGGCTCGGCGGCTTCTCCCGGACCGGCGTGCTCAGCTGGCTCGGCGTGCTCACCTGGCTCGGCGTGCTCTGCTGGCTCGGCGTGCTCACCTGGCTCGGCGAGGTCTGCAGCTTGGAGATACTCCGCCGTCGCGGCGGGGTCTGCTGGCTGGGCTGGGCCGCCCGTGGTCCCTACGCGGGTGGTCGCGGGTTCCGCGGGCTCGCTCCGGGCCGTCGCCGACTCGGCTGCGGCGTTCTCGGCGGGTGCCGCGATTCCGGCTTCGGCGAGCAGCGCGCTGATGATCTGCTCCCGGGTGAGGCCCGCGTAGCGCCCGTCGAGGAGCCGCACGAACAGATCCGCCCGCAACTGCTGCTCGGTACCCGGATGCCCGCCAGCACGCACCGCCGCAGCCAGCTGCTCCAGCCGCTCCGCCGCCGCAGCCGCCTCGGACGGAGACAACCCGTGCCCGGACAACACCGCCGTCCCGTCCCCGTCCAGATACCCGCACACACCCCGTTCCCGTACCGCCTTCTCATACCGGCGCCGGCTGAACCCCGGATCGATGGCCAGCACCTCCCGCAACAACCGGGCCGCGAGCTGCCCGGTCGTCCAGTCCGGAGCCTTCGGCAGCACCCGCGCACAGATCCGATCGATCTGCGGCCCGGTCAGCCCCGCCAGATGGGTGGAGAACACCCTGGCCTTGAAGATGTCCACTGCACCCGCCCGCAGCGCCGCCCACACCTGGGGCAGCCGCTCCAGCAGGTCCAGCGCCAACCCGTACTCCGCGTCGGCCCGGCGACCGGTGAAGGTCAACGCCGCCGCGATCTGCGACGCGCACCAGCCCCACGACGTCAGCTCCGGCCACGGATCCGGCCGAGCGCCGGCGGGGCGGACCTCGGACCGTTCCCGGCGCCCGATCTCCACCATGGTGGCCAGGTGCAACGCGTGTCCCCGCGACAGCTGCCGCCAATTCGCCCGCAACACCTCGACCAGCTGCTCTTCGGGCACCGCGGCCAGATCCAGCCCCTCCAGCAGCATGCCCAACTCCGGGCCCGGCGTCATTGACGCCAGCTCCCTCGGAAGGACCTGCTGCTCTGCCATGAATCGAACATACATTCGAGCCCTGACAGTTTTCGGGACGAGCGACATCCCTGATCCGACGAGATCCGGCCCGATTGCGCGGTTCGGCTTACCGGTGCCGGAGCCGCACGGACAGGCAGGTCACGCAGCCTTCGAGCTTCTCGAACTCGCTGATGTCGACCAGCACCGGCTGGTAGCCCATCTCGGCAAAACCGTCCGCGGTGCGTGGCGCCCCGGTGGCCATCAGCAGTCGCTCGCGACCGTCGGCTCCCGGGCCCAGCAGTACCACGTGCGACCCGGACTCCTCGGGGACCGGCATGAACCGGGCGAACGCGGCCGGGTCGTCGACCAGCGGCGGATACCCGATCACGCGACCGTCCGGCAGCGCCGTGACGGCGCTCTTGAGGTGCAGGACCTTCGTGGTCGGGACCAGCACCACGGTGGCGCCGAGCGGCCTCAGGAAGGCGTCCAGCTGGTCGGCCGCCGTCCTGTTGGTCCGCTCCGTCAGTCCTACATAGACGGTCGAGTCGACCTTCAGTACGTCTCCACCGTCCAGAGTGCCCGGTTCAACGATGTGTAGGACGCGGTAGCCGGCCGACTCGATGGTGGCCTCGGCACCGGCGAGCTCGGCGCGCCGCCGCGGTGCGCCGGAGCGGGCCATCACCGCGACGTCGCGGTACACGACCATCGTGTCCTCGATGAACACGCCGTCGGGGCAGTCGTCGGCCGGCGGCACGGCGACCGGCAACCAGCCGGCGGTGGCCAGCGCGTCTACATAGGCGCGCCACTGCGTGGCGGCCAGCTCGGCGTCGACCGGCCGGCGGTCGAGGTGGGTGACCAGGCCCTCGGCCAGCCGTGGGCTGGGTGGTCGGACGAGCGCTCGTGGCGAAGCAGGTGACGAGGTCACGAGCACGCACCCTAGGGGAAAGCCCGGCCGGCGACGAGGCCACCGATCATCGATCGGGGGTGGGCGCGGTGCGAACGGCACTCTCGCTCGCACCTAGCGTGCGAAAGTGCCGCTCGCACCACCGAAGGCGGGCTTGAGGTGATCCACGGGATGCTAGAGGTCGTCGATGGCCCGCTGGATGCGCTTGAGCGAGATCGGGTACCGGGTGCGCATCGGGTGCGCGTAGAGGCTGACCCGCAACTCCTCGATCATCCAGCGGATCTCGGCCAGTTCCGGTAGCGGCTCGGTCCCGGCCGGCAGCTCGGCCTCCAGCTGCGCGTACTCGGCCGCGACCGCGTGCACCTGCGCGGTCCACCCGGCGTCGCGCGCCGGATCCGCCCGCAGCTTCTCGATACGCCGCTCGATCGCCTCCACGTACCGCGCGACATCGCCCAGCCGGGCCGCCCCGGCCGCAGTGGCGAAACCCGGGCCGACCAGCGCGTTCAGCTGGGCGCTGAGGTCGGCGACGCCGGCCTGCAGGGTCGGCGCGGACAGCCCGGACAGCTCGCCCTGCACCCGATGCCAGGCCACCAGCACCACCCGCACCGCCTGCAGCACCTGCACCGTCGTCGAGGCCAGCCGGTCGGCGAACAGCCGCGCCAGCGTGGCGTAGCCGCGCTCGTCCCACACCGGCCCGCCGGCCGCGGTGATCAGCGCATCGGCCGCCGCGGTGACGCAGTCCTCGATCAGCGCGGCCACCGAGCCGTGCGGGTTGCGCGCGAGCACCAGCTTGGCCGAATTGTCCAGGTCGCGCTGCACCTGACGGGCCGGCGACGGCGTGTTCAGCAGCAGCAGCCGGCGCAGCCCGCGCCACATCGCCGGGTCGCGCTCGGCCGCGGTCGGGGCGACCCGCACGTCCACCGAGGTGCCGCGGTCGACCAGACCCGGATAGCCGATGACCACGTGTGCACCACGGCGCACCGGGTGCTCCCGGGGCAGCGTGCCGATGGACCAGGTGGTGAGCCCGGACCGCTGCAGGTCCGCACCCGCGGCGGCGAGCTCGGCGCGCACCTGCGGGGCAAGCCGGCGGCGCAGCTCGTCCAGATCGGTGCCGGTGGCCAGCTCGGTGCCGGCTTCGTCGAGCACCCGGAAGGTCACCGACAGGTGCTCGGGCAGCCGGTCCAGCTCCCACGCCTCGCGCGGGATGTGCACGTCGCGCATCCGGCCCAGCTCGCGCTCCAGCCCGTCCAGCAGCGGCTCTGCGGTGTGCGCGTGATCGGCCTTCAGCGCGGCCAGCACGGCGCGCGCGTGGTCGGGTGCGGGCGCGAAGTGCCGGCGCAGGGTCTTGGGCAGCGTCTTGATCAGCGCCGTGACCAGCTCCTCGCGCAGCCCCGGTACCTGCCAGGTGAACGGCGTCGGGTCCACCTGGTGCAGCGCGGCCAACGGCACATCCACGGTCACGCCGTCGGCGCGGGTACCGGGTGAGAACGCGTACGACAGCGGCAGGGTGAGCCCGCCGGCGGCGACATGATCCGGATAGGCGGAGCGGTCGACGGCGTCGGCCTGCGCGGTGCGCAGCATCTCCTCGGTGAAGTCGAGCAGCCGTGGCTGCCGGCGCGAGGTGCGCTTCCACCAGCTGTCGAAGTGCCGGCCGGACACCACCTCGGCCGGGATGTGGTGGGAGTAGAAGGCGACCAGGGCCTCCTCGTCGACCACCAGGTCTCGGCGCCGGGCCCGGTGCTCCAGCTCCTCGACGTCGGCGAGCAACTCCCGGTTGGCGTGGAAGAACCGGTGCCGGGTGTCCCAGTCGCCCTCGACCAGTGCATGCCTGATGAACAGCTCGCGGGACAGCTCGCCGTCGATCGATCCGAAGTCGACCACACGCCCGGAGACGATCGGGATGCCGTAGAGGGTGACCCGCTCGGTCGCCACCGTCGCCGCCCGCTTGCGGGACCAGTGCGGCTCCGAATAGGACCGACGGACGAGATGCTCGGCCAGCGGCTCTATCCACTCCGGACTGATTCGGGCCACGGTGCGGGCGAACAGCCGGGAGGTCTCCACCAGCTCGGCGGCCATCACCCAGCGCGGCGGCCTCCGGGACAGCGGCGAGCCGGGGAAGATCAGGAATTTGGCGCCGCGAGCGCCCAGGTACTCGCGACCGGCACCGCGCCGGCCGGCCGCGTTTGCGGGGTCGGCGTCAGCGGGCAGCAGCCCGATCTGGCTGAGCAGCCCGGAGAGCACCGCAACGTGTATCCGGTCCGGGTCGGCGTCGGCGTCGGCGGGTCGCAGACCCGCGGTGCGGGCCGCCGCCCGCAGCTGGCTGTGCAGGTCCTGCCACTCGCGGATGCGCAGGTGATGCAGGAACTCCTCGCGCAGCAACCGCCGGAAGCGGTTGCCCGACAGCGCCGCGCGCTGCTCGGTGACGTAGTTCCACAGGTTGACGAACGCGAGGAAGTCGGAGCCGGCGGCGTCCAGGGTGCGCCCGGCCGCGGTGAACTCGCGGGTGAACCGGGCGTGCCGCTCGTCGGCGGCCTGCCGCTGCTCGCTGGGACGCTCCCGCGGGTCCTGCACCGACAGCGCCGCCGCGATGACGAGCACCTCGCGCAGGCAGCCGGTGCGGTCCGCCTGCACCAGCATCCGGCCCAGCCGCGGATCCACCGGCAACGCGGCCAGCGCGCGGCCGACCTCGGTCAGCCGGTGCTGCTGGTCCTGGCGACCCTGCAGCGCGCCGAGCTCGCGCAGCAGGGCCAACCCGTCGGCCACCGCGCGCGGGTCCGGCGGCTCGACGAAGGGGAAGTCCAGCAGCTCGCCGAGCTCCAGGGAGATCATCTGCAGGATCACCGAGGCCAGGTTGGTGCGCAGGATCTCCGGCTCGGTGAACTCCGGGCGGGCGTCGAAGTCGTCCTCGGCGTAGAGCCGGATGCAGATGCCGTCGGCGACCCGGCCGCAGCGCCCGGCCCGCTGGTTCGCGCTGGCCTGCGAGATCTTCTCGATCGGCAGCCGCTGCACCTTCAACCGGCGCGAGTACCGGGAGATCCTGGCCGTACCGGGGTCGATGACGTAGCGGATCCCGGGCACGGTCAGTGAGGTCTCGGCGACGTTGGTGGCCAGCACCACCCGCCGGCCAGGGTGCGGTGCGAACACGCGGTGCTGCTCGGCGATGGAGAGCCGGGAGAACAGCGGCAGGATCTCGGTGCTGGCCCGGAGGTCGAGCTTGCCCAGCGCATCGGCGGTGTCGCGGATCTCGCGCTCGCCGGGCAGGAACACCAGGATGTCCCCGTCCCCGGCCCGCTGCAGCTCCTGCACGGCGTCGCCGATGGCGTCGAGCTGGTCGCGGTCGGGATCGCCATCCGGATCGTCCGGGTCGACGATCGGCCGGTAGCGAAGCTCCACCGGGTAGCTGCGCCCGGACACCTCGACGATCGGAACCGTGGCGCCGGTGGCCTCGGCGAAGTGCGCGGCGAACCGCTCCGGGTCGATCGTCGCCGAGGTGATGATCACTTTGAGGTCGGGGCGGCGGGGCAGCAGCTGGCTCAGGTAGCCCAGGATGAAGTCGATGTTGAGGCTGCGCTCGTGGGCCTCGTCGATGATCAGCGTGTCGTACTGGCGGAGCATCCGGTCACCGCGCAGCTCGGCCAGCAGGATGCCGTCGGTCATCAGCTTGACCAGCGTGGTGTCGCCGACGTGGTCGGTGAAGCGGACCTTCCATCCCACCGTGGCGCCCAGCTCGGTGCCCAGCTCCTCGGCGATCCGGGCGGCCACCGTGCGTGCGGCCAGCCGGCGCGGCTGGGTGTGCCCGATCATTCCCCGGACGCCGCGGCCGAGCTCGAGGCAGATCTTGGGCAGCTGGGTGGTCTTCCCCGAACCGGTCTCGCCGGCCACGATCACCACCTGGTGATCGCGGATGGCCGCGGCGATGTCCGCGCGCCGGGCGCTGATCGGCAACTGCTCCGGGTAGTCGATCGCCGGCACCGACGCGGCCCGGGCGGCGACCGCGCGCTCGGCGGCGTCGATCGCGGCCGCGATGTCGGCCAGCTCCTTGTCGTCCGGTGCGGCCCCGGACCGGACGTTGCCGGTGCGGGAGCGCGCGGCGGCCTGCAGCCGACCGGTGAGTCGCTGCTGGTCGCGAAGGGCCAGCGCGGGCAGCCGCGCGGTGAGCTCGGCGATCGCCGGCACGGCTTCGGGCGGGGCGGCCCCGGCGGTGACGGTGCTGGCGCCGATCGCGGTTCCGGCGCGACCGACGGGCGGCTGAGCGGGGGAGCGGCGGCGTCGGCGCGGTCGACGAGACCGGCCGGAGCGCGCCGGCGGATCGCCGGGTGCCGGTGCTGCGGGTGATGACATCGTGGTTCCAGTGTCGCTCAGCGGCGACCGGGGTCGGGCGGCAGCCCACCGCGCACACCCGTTGTCGCCGGCACACACGTCCTGACATGTGCGCCGTCGACAACAGGTGTGCGCGGTACGCCGTGGACGATCAGGCGGTGCGCAGGGAGGGGGTGATCTCGTCGGTGAGTGGGGTGTTGGCGGCGGGGTGCTCGACCAGCGCCAGTACCCGGTTGGCCAGGAACCGGGCGGTGCGCACGGTGCTGCCACCGCGGGTGACCTCACTGACCTCGATCACCCCGCGGCCGTGGGTGATGCCGACCTTGCGGCCGGCGCGGGTCGCGGCGATCTCGTAGCTGCGGGTGGTGCCGCTTCCGGCGTCGATGACGATCTCTACGCGGTCGCCCTTCATGACACTCGCCGTCCTCTCCTTGGCTACTGCTGATGGTAGGCGCCCACGGCCCCCGAGCTGCGGTTCTTTTCCGCAGGGGGGCGGCGCCGTCGGAGTGCGGCGCCGCCCGTCGCGGCCGCGCCTCGCGGCGGCGGGAATCGCCGGGCGCGGCAGGCTCAGGTGGGCAGGGGTCGTCGAACGGGGATGAGATCCGAGCCGGGTGCCGGTCGCCTCGCGGCGCGTGGCACTCCGCGGCTCCAGCCGTGCGGTATTCCGCGGAGGCGTTTCTTCTGTGAGACCCGGGGACACGGTCACCCGACTCGGACAGCCTGTACAACTGCGGTCGCCGACGGTTCATTCCCGCGGCGGGACCTACCTTCCGGCTAGCGCTTGCCGCTCTTGGCGAACGGGACGATCTGGCCGATGTTGGTGCTGTCGATCAACGTCGGGCCGGTCAGCACCGGCTGGCCACCGCCGATGATGTTGCCGTTGCGCAGGTACAGCGCCGCCGCATCGAGCGCGAGGTAGCCCTGCAGGTAGGGCTGCTGGTCGACGGCCCACTTCACCTCGCCGGCCTCGAGCGCGGCGATGAGCTTGCTGTTCGTGTCGAAGGTGGCGACCACCGCCCTGCTCCCGGTGGCCTTGATCGCGTCCGCCGCGGTCAGCGCGAACGGCGCTCCGAGGGTGAGCACATGGCTGATGCTCGGATCCTCCTTGAGCTTCGCCTCCAGCGTCGAGCCCACGGACCCGAGATCCGTGCCGGTCACGTAGATCTTCTCCACCTGGGCGAAGGTCTCCTGGGTGCCGTTGCAGCGGGCCTCCAGCTGGGACTGGCCCTGGGCCTGGACGACGCACAGCACCTTGGTGGCACCGTCCTGGGTGAGCCGCTGGCCGGCTGCGCGGCCGGCCGCGGTCTCGTCCTGGCCGAAGTACATCATCGCGCCCCAGTCCCGGTAGGACTCCAGGCCGGCGTTGAACCCGATGACCGGGATGCCCGCGTCGATCGCCTTCCTGATCGCCGGGGTCAGCACGCCCGCGTTGGGCACGCTGACCACCAGGGCGTCGACCTTGTCCTGCACCGCCTCGTCGATCAGGACGGCCTGCCGGTCGGCCTCGCCGTCGCTGGTGTAGACGAAGTTCACGTTGCTCTGGGTCGAGGCGTCGATCGCGCCCTGCCGGATGATGTCCCAGAAGGTGTCGCCCGGCTGCGCGTGGGTGACCATGGCGACGGTCACCCGGGGTTCGGTGCCGCTCGGTGCCCGCGGGACGCCCTGGGGCGCCTGCGGTGAATCTCCCGTGCCACCACATCCGGCCAGGAGGAGCGCGAGGCCGGTCAGCGCCGCAACCGCCATTCGCCGCTTTCCAGATGAGAACATGGGATGTCCTTCCGGTGTCACGTAGTTCTGCCTTGATCATTGACGGCCGCTGAGCCGGGCCCGGTCCCGCGATCATCCAAGGCGAATGTGGAGTTGTCCATCCGCTGATCGCAAGGATTCCGCCGCGGTCGCCGAAATTATCGGGCTTCGGTGACCCTTGATCGGTCGAACCTGCACGCTTACTGTCGGGTCGGACGCGCCGGAGTTATCGCGCCGCCTCGACGAAGGAGTCTTGAGAATGCAGAAGAAGGCACCGACGGTCGACGAGAGAGCGGCGGACGGCGAGGCGGCAGAGGTCGAAAGACCGCAGGCCGTCGACGAGGAGCCGAGCGCCAAGGTGCCGCTCGTCTATAGCGACATGGTCGTCCCGTTCGCCCTGCTGATCCTCTGCTTCATCGCCTGGGGCGTCGCGCAGGACCTGACCGCCCCGATGGTGGCGGCGTTCAAGGGGATCTTCACCATGAGCACGCTGCAGGCGTCGCTGGTGCAGTTCGCCTACTTCGGCGCCTACTTCGCCCTCGCCCTGCCCGCCGCCTTCATCAACCAGCGCTTCGGCTACAAGACCGGCGTCCTGTCGGGCCTCGGCCTCGCGGCCGTCGGCGCGTTCATGTTCTACCCGGCCAGCCTGGCCATGACCTACGGGTTCTTCCTCGCCGCCCTCTTCGTCCTGGCCGCCGGACTCTCGATCCTGGAAACGTCGGCGAACCCCTTCGCCATCGCCATGGGCCCGGAGGAGAATGCCACCAAGCGGCTCAACCTGGCCCAGGCGTTCAACCCACTAGGCACCAACTTGGGTGTCCTGCTGGCCATTTTCCTGATTTACCCGTACCTGAATCCGGCGACCGCGGAGCAACGGGCCGCGATGCCGCCCGAATGGCTGCGCGAGATTCAGGCCACGGAGCTCAATGCCGTCATGGGGCCCTATATCGGGCTGGCCGTGGCGCTCGCCCTGATCTGGGTGGCCATCGCGGTCAAGAAAACTCCGAAGAGCCATGAGGTGGTGGCCGGCGACAAAGACCCCGAGCTGAAATTCGGTCCCACTGCCGGTCGACTGTTCCGCAATCGCAGCTATGCCTTCGGGGTGGCCGCACAGTTCTTCAACGTCGCCGCCCAGGTCTGCGTGTGGACCTACATCATCATCTACGTCGACGAGGTCGTCCCGGGCGGGGACAAGATCATGGGGGGCTTCTTCCTGCAGGCCAGCCTGATCGTGTTCTTCATCGCCCGCTTCGTCATGGTGTGGCTGATGAACTACGTGCGGGCCACCAAGCTGCTGGCCATCCTGGGCGGCGCGGCGGTGCTGCTGTGCCTCTACGCCGCGTTCATCCCGGGGACCTCCGGCGCCTGGGCGATCGTGCTGGTCTCGTTCTGCCTGTCGCTGATGTTCCCGACCATTTACGGGGTGTCGCTGCGCGGTCTCGGTCCGGACACGAAGTTCGGCGCGGCGTTCCTGGTCATGGCAATCGTGGGTGGTGCGATCATGCCGGCCGTCATGGGCGCGGTGACCGACGCCACAAACGCGGCGGTGGCGTTCATCGTGCCCGCGGTCTGCTTCGCGTTCGTGGCCGGCTATGGGCTCTACGACTTGTCGAGGGCTCGCTCGAGTGACGAGGACGAGCCGGCAATCGTCATGTCCGGCCACTGATGCGGTAGCAATTCGACCCGGCCTGTTCTCGTATTGGGCGACCGCAATCGTTTGCGGTGCTCAGTTCCGGGCCGCCAACACGGCATCGGTCCATGGCGTCCAGGCCTGCTTGGACCAGTCGCCGAAGTCGCGGTCGGCCAATGCGACGGCGGCCAACCCGGCCTCGGGATCGACCCAGAGGAACGTGCCGGACTGGCCGAAGTGGCCGAAGGTGCGCGGGGAGCTGGTCGTTCCGGTCCAGTGCGGGGACTTGCCGTCGCGGATCTCGAAGCCCAGGCCCCAGTCGTTGGGTCGCTGCCGCCCGTAGCCCGGCAGCAGGCCGTCGAGCCCGGGAAAGGCGACCTCGGTGGCGGCGGCCAGGGTGGCGGGATCGACCAGGCTCGGGGACTGCAGCTCGGCGGCGAACCGGGTGAGGTCGTCGGCGGTCGACACGCCGCCGGCGGCGGGCGAGCCGGGCAGCGCGGTGTCGGTCATCCCCAGCGGTCGGCAGACGGCTTCGTGCAGGTACTCCTGGAAATCCATGCCGGCGGCGTCGGCCACGGTCAGGGCGAGCAGCTCGAAGCCGGAGTTCGAATAGATCCGCTTGGTGCCCGGAGCGCCCTGCGTCCGGTCCGAGTCGAAGGCCAGCCCGGAGGTGTGCGCGATCAGGTGCCGCACGGTCGAGTCGCGCGGGCCGGCCGGGGTGTCCCACTCCAGCGCGCCCTCCTCGACGGCGATCAGCACCGCGTAGGCGGTCAGCAGCTTGGTCACCGAGGCCAGCTGGAACCGTCGGTCCTGATCGCCCGCGGCGGCCAGCACGGTGGCGTCGGCGCCGACCACGGCCACCGCTACGTGGTCCGCAGGCCAGTCCTGGGCGGCGGCGACCGCCGCGCTCAGCTCAGGCATCGCCGTACACCGGGATCGCCGCGCCGCTGATCGGGGCCGAGTCCGGGCCGCACAGGAAGGTGATCACTCGGGCGATCGCGGCCGGCGCGACGGCGCGGGCGGCGAGGTCGGAGGACATCCAGCCCCGGTTGGCCGGCGTGTCGATCACCGAAGGGAGCACCGCGTTGACCCGGATCCGGTCCGCGCGCAGCTCATCGGCCAGCAGCTGGGTGAGCCGGACGACGGCCGCCTTGCTCGCGGCGTGCGCGACCGGGGCCGGGCCGGTGACCGCGGTCTTCGAGCCGACCATCACGATCGCGCCGCCGCCGCGGGCCGCCAGCCGCGGGGCCGCGGCCTGCGCGGTCCACAACGCGGAGCCGAAGTTGGAGCTCATGAGCATGTCCAGCTGGTCCTCGTCGACGTCGCTCAACTTGCCGGGGGTGAACCCGCCGGCCAGCCCGACCAGGGCGGTCGGGTTCACCGGCAGCGCGTCGACGGCGGCGAACGCGGCCTGCACGGCGGCCCGGCGGGACAGCTCGACGGGCACCGGGTGCACCCCGTTCTCGGCGCCGAGCCCGTCGAGCCGAGCGCTCGGCCGATCCAGGGCCACCACCGAGAGCCCGCCGGTGAGGAACTCGGCGACGACGGCGTGCCCGAGGGCGCCCGCCGCGCCTGTGACGATCACTGCTGGGTTCACGCGAACATCCTGCCCGTGGCGAGGATGCTCCGGTAGATGACACGGGCTTGGGTCGGAACCTCGGGTTGGCGCTACCCGCCGTGGCGCGGTGTCTTCTACCCGCCCGGGCTGGCGCAGCGCCGGGAGCTGGAACACCTGTCGCGTCGGGTGTCCAGCATCGAGATCAACGGATCGTTCTACTCGTTGCAGCGGCCGGACAGCTACCGGGCCTGGGCCGCCGAGACGCCCGCCGACTTCGTCTTCGCCGTCAAGGGCGGCCGGTTCATCACCCACCTCAAGCAGCTGCGGGACGTCGAGACGCCGCTGGCCAACTTCTTCGCCTCCGGGGTGCTGGCGCTGGGCGCCAAGCTCGGCCCGCTGCTGTGGCAGCTGCCGCCGCGGATGCGTTTCGACCCCGAGCGGATGGCCTCGTTCCTGGCTCTGCTGCCGCGCTCCACCGGGGCCGCCGCGCGGCTGGCCAGCGGGCACGACGAGCGGCTCGACGGGCGCGCGTTCACCGAGACCGACGCGGACCGGCCGCTGCGACATGCCCTGGAGGTGCGCCACGAGAGCTTCCGGGACCCTGCGTTCCGCGCGCTGCTGCGGGCCCACGACGTCGCGCTGGTGGTCGCCGACTCGGCGGGCACCTGGCCCTACTTCGAGGACGTCACCGCCGATTTCGTCTACGTGCGGCTGCACGGCGCCGACGAGCTCTACGCCAGCGGCTACACCGCCGAGGCGCTCGACGGCTGGGCGGCGAAGGTCCGGGCCTGGTGCGCCGCCGGGCGGGACGCCTTCGTCTACTTCGACAACGACGCCAAGGTCCATGCCCCCCGGGACGCGATCGCCCTGCTCCAGCGGCTGGCCGACCCATGATCAGCGCCTGCGGTGGCTGACGCTCACCGGTGCAGCTTTCGACCGCAGACGCTGATCATGGCCGCCCGGCTCAGGAGGTGGGGGCGGCGGCTCGAGCGGCGCCGTGGGCCACCAGCATCCGGCGGCCGAGCACCATCAGCACCGTCGCCACCAGCATCGTCGCCGCGCCGATCAGCCAGGCCGCCGGGAACGACAGGTGCGCGGCCAGTAATCCGAAGCTGACCGGCCCGAGGAAGCCGCCGCCGTACACCCCGACCTGCACGATCGAGGTGGCCGCGGCGGGCGCGGACGGGTTGAGCCGGACCACCGCGAACTGCAGCAGGCCGGGCCAGGCCCAGCCCAGCCCGAAGCCGAGGATGGTGCCGAGCACCAGCGCCGGGGTGCCGGGCACCGCGAGCAGGGCCAGCCCGCCCGCACCGAGCAGCAGGCTGCCCGCGACGACCGCGATGTGCCCACCGGCGCGGCGGTCGGCGAGCCAGCCGTGCAGCAGCCGCACCAGCAGCCCGACCACGCTGCCCATGGTCAGCGTGAGCCCGGCCGTGCCCGGGTCGATGCCCCGGTCCACCGCCGAGGCGACCAGGAAGATGCCCAGCGCGGACGACGCGGCGGCCGCGAGCCCGGCTGCGAACCCGATCACCGACAGGGCCGCGGTGGCCCGCTCGCCGGGGGTGGCGCTCGTCGGCTCCCGGTCCGCGGTGTCGCGGGGCGCGACGAGCAGCGCGGCCAGCGCGATCGCCGCGCCGATCACGTACGCCCAGCGCCAGCCGACGGTCAGCGCGACCGCCGGCACGGCGGCGCCGGCCAGCAGCGTGGCGATCGGGATCGCGGCCTGCTTGATGCCGAAGGACAGCCCCAGCCGCGAGGCCGGCACGTAGCGGGCCAGGGTCAGGTTGGAGGCGAGCTGGCCCAGCACGTTGCACCAGGCCCCGCCGAGCAGGATCACCAGCAGGCCGGTCCAGGAGCGGGCCAGGGTGGCGACCGAGATCATCACGACGCCGGCGCCGAGCACCGCGATCCGGCTCGTCGGGCCGGAGCCGAAGCGCTCCACCAGCCAGCCGCACGGCAATGAGGCGAGCGCGCTGACCCCGAAGAACAGCGCGACCACCAGCCCGAGCCCGGCCGGGTCGAAGCCCAGCTCGGCCGAGATCTGCACGGCCAGCCCGCCGGTGAGGAACACCGGCAACACCGAGACGGTGGTGGTGCTGACCGCGCCGACGGCCGCCCGGACCGCGCGCGGCCGGGTGACGGGCGCGGGGTCACGCGCCCTGGTGCCCACCACCTCAGCCACGTGAGCAATGCTAAGCGGCCGGCCATGATCGACTGTAGGGAGCGAGGCCGGGCTCACCCCGACCTCGGGCCCCGCACGCTGCCGATCCGCGGACGTCAGCCGCGGATGCGGTGCGTCTCCTCGCCCCATTCCTTCTCGCGCAGCTCGAACTTCTGCACCTTGCCGGTCGAGGTCTTGGGCAACTCCTCGACGATCTCGACCGCCTTCGGTGCCTTGTAGCGCGCGATCTTGGATTTGACGTGCTCGATCAGCTCGTCCTCTCCGGCCTGCTCGCCGTCGGTGAGCACCACGAAGGCCTTGGGTCGCTCGCCCCACTTCTCGTCCGGCACCCCGATCACGGCCGCCTCGAGCACCGCCGGGTGCGACTGGAGCGCCTGCTCGACCTCGATGGTGGAGATGTTCTCCCCGCCCGAGACGACCACGTCCTTGGCCCGGTCGCGCAGCTCGACGTAGCCGTCCGGATGCATGACCCCGAGGTCGCCGCTGTGGAACCAGCCGCCCTCGAACGCCTTCTCGGTGCCGGCCTGATCGTCGTAGTAGCCGAGCATCACGTTGTTGCCGCGCATCACGACCTCACCCATGGTGGCGCCGTCGGCGGGCACGTCGTCCATCTGCTTGTCGACCACCCGCAGCCAGTCCGCGCACACCATGCCCACGCCCTGGCGGGCCTGGCGCACGGCGCGCTCCTCCGGTTCGAGGGAATCCCAGTCGTGCTGGTACTGGTTCACCGAGTACGGCCCGTAGGTCTCGGTGAGCCCGTAGACGTGCACGATCCGGAAACCCATCTCCTCCATGGCCAGGATGGTGGTCGGCGACGGTGGCGCGCCCGCGGTGGTGATCGTGAGCTGGTAGTCCAGCCGGTCCGCGTCGTCGGCCCGCAGGATGGTGGTGACCACGGTCGGGGCGCCGTTGAGGTGGGTCACCCGGTGCTCGCGGATCAGCCGCCAGATCACATCGCCGCGCACCTCGCGCAGGCAGACGTGGGTGCCGGCGATCGCGGTCACCGCCCACGGCGTGCACCAGCCGTTGCAGTGGAACATCGGCAGCGTCCACAGGTAGACGCTGTCGAAGGTGTGCCCGGAGTGCACCACCTCGCCGAACGAGTTCAGGTGCGCGCCGCGGTGCGAGTACTGCACGCCCTTCGGCTTGCCGGTGGTGCCGGAGGTGTAGTTGATCGAGATGGGCGCGTTCTCGTCGGCGACCACCCACTCCAGCGCGTCGTCGCGGCCGCGGGCCAGCAGGTCGTCGTAGGTCACGCCGCTGCCGGTGCCGTCCCCCGGGTTGACCGGGTCGATCACCGTGATGATCTCTTCCACGGTCTTCAGGGAACCGGCCACCGGGGCCACCGTCGGGTACAGGGCGGCGTCCACCACCAGGACCTTGGCCCCGGAGTGATCCAGGATGTAGTGCACCTCGTCGGTGGACAGCCGGGTGTTGATGGCCACCAGCACGGCGCCGGCCAGCGGCACCGCGAAGTGGCCCACCAGCATCTCCGGGATGTTCGGCAACAGGTAGGCGACCCGGTCGCCGCGCTCGATGCCCGACCCGCGCAGCGCGTGCGCGACCCGGGTGGCCTCGGCCGCGAACTCGGCATAGCTGTGCCGCCGGTCCCCGTAGACGATCGCCGCCTTGTCTCCGAAGACCTCGGCGGACCGGCGCAGAAACGCCAGCGGGGTCAACGGCGTGTTCCAGACCTGCGTCATCGGCTCTCCTCGCATCGATACGGGAGATCCTTGTCCGGTGGCGCCGGGGCAGGCAAGCCGTGCGGTGTCGGCCCTCAGTCCTCGAGTGTGATCGCGGCTCGCGGGCAACCCGCGACCGCCTCCTCCAGCGTCGGGCGCATCGACTCCGGAGGGTTCTCGTCGAGGATGTAGAGGAAGTTGTCCTCACGCACCTCGAACACCTGCGGCGCGATGCCCATGCAGACGGCATTGGACTCGCACAGATCGAAATCCACGACAACTCTCATGCGCGTCATCGTGCACCGCACGCCGCGGCGAAATGAGCCCAGTCCAGCCTTACCGCGGACTCACCGCGGACCTACCGGGGACGCCCGCTCACCGGGCGCCGGTCGGCGGCGGCGGACCCGGTGCGATCGGCGCCGGCGGGCTCGGCAGGGTGCGCTCCAGGGCCGGCAGCACGGGATCCACCTCGAACACCACGCGGGCGTTCGAGGGTTCGGACAGGTCGCGGCAGCCGTCGTCGGCGCACACGATCGCCGCGACCGCCATGGCGGCCACGGTCACGGCGCTGAACACGGCGCCGATGATGGCGGTCCGGGTGTGACGACTGCGGATGATCAGCGGCACCGCCGCCGATCCGGGATCTTCTGCTGGTTCCGTACGGCGTGGCGAAGCCACCCAGGTGCGGGCCATGAGAGTAGGGGTCCTCTCAGACGGGAAAGCAGGCCACCGAGGGGGAGCGGCCGCCTGTCCCGCTATCTCGACCCAGGTATGACCCGTTACCGCCATTCCGCCGTGTGCGCAATAGTTGAGCCGAATGGCCGCATGTATTGGGCCGAATGCACACCTATTCGCCGCGGAGAACGGGTCGCAATGCGTCCAGCACCCCGGCGTCGTCGATCGTGGACGGCACCGGCTCGTCGACGCCGTCGGCGATCCCGCGCATGGTCTTGCGCAGTACCTTCCCCGACCGGGTCTTGGGCAGCGCGGCGACGACGGCGACGTCGCGCAGCGAGGCGACCGCGCCGACCTGGTCGCGCACCAGCTGCACGAGCTCGGCGCGCAGCTCGCCGGCATCCCGCTCGACGCCCGCCTTGAGCACCACGAACCCGCGCGGGACCTGGCCCTTCATCGCGTCGGCCACGCCGATCACCGCGCACTCGGCCACATCGGGATGCGCGGCGAGCACCTCCTCCATGCCGCCGGTGGACAGCCGGTGCCCGGCCACGTTGATCACGTCGTCGGTGCGTCCCATCACGAACACGTAGCCGTCGGCATCGACGCGGCCGCCGTCGCCGGTGAGGTAGTAGCCCTCGAACGCCGACATGTAGGAAGCGAGGAAGCGGGCGTCGTCGTTCCACAGCGTCGGCAGCGACCCGGGCGGCATCGGGAGCTTGACCACGATCGCGCCGTCGGTGCCGGGCGGCACCGGTCGGCCGTCGGGGCCGAGCACCTGCACGTCCCAGCCGGGCAGCGGGCGGGTGGGGGAGCCCGGCTTGATCGGCAGCAGCTCGATGCCGGCCGGATTGGCCACGATCGGCCAGCCGGTCTCGGTCTGCCACCAGTGGTCGATCACCGGGATGCCCAGCAGCTCGGAGGCCCACCGGTAGGTCTCCGGGTCGAGCCGCTCACCGGCGAGGAACAGGTAGCGCAGGGCGGACAGGTCGTAGCGGCGGGCGAACTCGCCGTTCGGGTCCTCCTTCTTGATCGCCCGGAACGCGGTCGGCGCGGTGAACATGCTCTTCACGCCGTACTCGGAGATCACCCGCCAGAACTGCCCGGCGTCCGGGGTGCCGACCGGCTTCCCCTCGTAGAGCACGCTCGTGGCGCCGACCAGCAGCGGCGCGTAGACGATGTAGGAGTGCCCGACGACCCAGCCGACATCGGAACCGGTGAAGATCGACTCACCGGCGCCGACGTCGTAGACGTCGGGCCATCGACCAGGCCAGCGCGACCGCGTAGCCGCCGCAGTCGCGCAGCACGCCCTTCGGCTTCCCGGTGGTGCCGGAGGTGTAGAGGATGTAGAGCGGATCGGTGGCCCGCACCGGCACGCAGTCGACCGGCGTCGCCGCGGCCATCGCGCCGGCCCAGTCCACGTCGCCGGGTCCCATGCTCGCCTCGGCCTGCGGCCGGGCCAGGATGACCGAGGCCGACGGCTTGTGCGTCGCGAGTTCGATCGCCCGGTCCAGCAGCGGCTTGTACTCGATGACCCGGGTGACCTCGATGCCGCAGGACGCCGACACGATCACCTTCGGGGTCGCGTCGTCGATCCGCACGGCCAGCTCCTTGGGCGCGAAGCCGCCGAAGACCACCGAGTGCACGGCGCCGATCCGGGCGCAGGCCAGCATGGCCACCGCCGCCTCGGGAACCATCGGCATGTAGATGACCACCCGATCGCCGCGGGTCACGCCGAGACCGGTGAGCACGCCGGCGAACCGGGCCACCTCGTCGCGCAGCTCGAGGTAGCTGTAGGTGCGGGTGGTGCCGGTGACCGGTGAGTCGTAGATCAGCGCGGCCTGCCGGCCGCGGCCGCCCTCGACGTGGCGGTCCAGCGCGTTGTGGCAGATGTTCAGCTCGCCGTCGGGGAACCAGCGGTAGAACGGTGGCCGCGCGGCGTCCAGGGCCCGGGTCGGCGGCACGCTCCAGTCGACGCCCTTCGCGGCCGCCAGCCAGAAGCCCTCCGGATCCGCCACGCTGGCCCGGAAGATGTCGTCGTAGCTGCGCATCGCCTCGACCTCCTCGCCCCGGAACTCCGCCGTCAGCGACAGTAGTGCTCCGCTTCACCCGCGGCGGTGTTCCCGCTCGGCGGTTCTTGTGCGTAATGTGTCGGCGACGCAGCGTAGTCTCGCCACCCGATCGGTGTTCCCGATCGGGTAGCCGGACCGTCGATCGGCGTTGCGGTAACGAATTGCCTCCTACCTGTTCGAGTCTCGCGTGTCGACCCGGTCCGCCGGGTGCGGCCGATGACGATCTCGCGGGCTCGTGGGGCGGGTGGTGCGGGAACGAGGGAGTGCGTGTGGCTGGGGTATTCGGGGCCGGGACGGAGCCCAGGCGCGGGCGGGTCGGCGGCGGCTGGGCGCCCTCGCCGCTCACCGTCGCCGTCGTGCTCCTCGTGCTGAGCGCGGTGCTCGGCGGCGACCGGGCCCGCTCGGAACGGGTGGACCCCGACCCGAACCCGCAGCTCAGCCGATTGACCTCGACGGTGGCGGCGCCGCTGAACGGGCCGTCGGGCCCGCTCGCCGGGTCGCTCCCGGTGGCCGCCGACGGCTGTGGACCGGGCTGGGCGACCGGCTGGATGACCGCGCCGCAGGCCGGGCCGCCCGATCCGAGCCTCGACGACGCGACGCTGCGCATGATCGTGCGTCCGCAGCTGACCGGCTCCGAGATCCGGCTGCGGCTGTCCAACGCCTACGGAACCGCGCCGCTGAGGATCGCCGCGGCCGCCGTCGCCCGGTCCGAGCAGGCGGCGACCGTCGCGGTGGGCACGGTGCACGCCCTCGAGTTCGGCGGCCGCCGTGAGGTGCTGATCCCGGCCGGGGCGGACGTGGTCAGCGACCCGGTGCCGCTGCGCGCCGAGGCCGGCCGGGCGCTGGCGGTGAGCCTGCACCTACCGGTCGCCCCGGCCGTCACGACGCTGCAGCCGGTCGCCCTGCAGACCTCCTACCTGGCCGCGGGCGGCGACTTGACGCTCGAGCGGGACGGCAGCCGGTTCGGCGGCCGGATCGGCTCCTGGCCGGTGCTCACCGCGGTGGAGGTGCGCACGCCGCTCGCGGTGAACTCGGTGGTGGCCGTCGGCGACTCGATCACCACCGGGAACGGCAGCGGCCAGGACAGCGACCAGCGCTGGACCGACGCGCTGTCCGGCCGGCTCACCTCGGTCGGCGGGCCGTCCACGATGGCGGTGCTGAACGCGGGCATCTCCGGCAACCAGCTGCTGGCCGAGGATCCCCTGGTGATCGGGGCGACGCCGCTGAACCGGTTCGAGCGCGACGTGGACGCCGCCATCGGTGCCACCGACGTGGTGCTGAACGTCGGGACCAACGACATCGCCGCGGGCCGCACCCCGGCCGCGATCATCGAGGGGCTGCGCCGCTTCGCCGAGCACACCCGAGCGGCCGGCAAGCGGGTGTTCCTGACCACCATCACGCCCTCCAGCAACGGGGCGCACGGCACGCGGGCCGCCGTCGCGACC
This sequence comes from uncultured Actinomycetota bacterium, assembly GCA_963730945.1. Classification (GTDB taxonomy): domain Bacteria; phylum Actinomycetota; class Actinomycetes; order Mycobacteriales; family Pseudonocardiaceae; genus Pseudonocardia. The sequence continues at coordinate 35,484 of CAVSTV010000011.1, read as the reverse complement.
CGGGATGCGGTCAACGCCTGGATCCGCGACCGCGGCCCGCAGCACGCCGACGGCGTGTTCGACGTCGCGCACGCGGTCGCCGATCCGCTCGCACCGTCGCGGCTGGCGCCGGCCTACGACTCCGGCGACGGGCTGCACCTGTCCGCGGCCGGGTACCGGGCGATGGCGGCGGTGATCGACATCGACGTGCTCACCGGAAGCCCGTGCCTGGCCACCGACCTGGGCGGAACCACGGTGCTGATCTCAGGCTGATCTCCGGCCGGGCGCGGTCTGCGCTCGGCCGCCGATCTCAGCCGACCAGCTCGAACCCCGCTGCGCCGACCGCCGCGGCGAGTTCGTTGCGGCCCACCTCGCGGTCGGCCAGCACGATGACCGCACCGCTCTCGAGTCGCACGTCGACCGCGCTCACACCGGGGATCTCACCGATCTCCTCGCTCACCGACATCGCGCAGTGCTGGCAGGTCATACCGGTCACGGTGACCTGTGCGCGGAACGGTGCCTCAACCGACATACGACGCCTCCTCGGGCGGGCCTACCGATGATCGTCCGCGACGGTGCGGCCCGTGTCGCCCGCGACCGTACTCCCCCCCGGGATCAGGCATTACCGGCAGAAGGGGGTCGGTCGTATCCGCTCTGTCACCGGAATGCGCGGCCCTCACCCGGGAAGAGGGCTGCAAAGGGCGGGAGCGATAGGTAACGTGCCGGTCACGGTCACGGGGTGGCCGCGGGCAGTGGTCGTTCGGGGTGCTTCGTTCGGGGTGTCGACGCCGCGTCGGTGCGGTTCGGCGGCCGTCCCGCGCGTTCGATCGATGCTGGTGAGCACCGGCTGTGCAGACCGACGGGGAGGTACGGGTTGAGCAGTATCGACAGTGTGCGGCGGGACATCGGGGAAGAGCGTGGCCCGGCGGCGGGGGCCATCCCGCAGCAGCGCAGCGCGGCCGACGCGTACCGCGTCTCCGACGACCAACTCCGGCGGGCCCGCATGGTGGTGGCCCGCAACTCCGACGATCCGGATGATCTGCGGCAGCTGCTGGACATGCTCGGGCTGATCTCGGGCCATCCCGATCAGCCACCGCCGGTCAGCCGCTGATCCAACGAGACCGCAGGCTGTGACCTGCGGCCGGATCGTGGGCGAGGCCGGGAGCACCCCCGGGTTTGGGGGGCGCGCCCGCGCTGGCCTATGCTGAGATGGCTCCCAACGGAAAGCCGTTGCGGGCGGGGATCGTTCCGACGGTCCAAGCCCCCATCGTCTAGCGGCCTAGGACTCCGCCCTTTCAAGGCGGCAGCGCGGGTTCGAATCCCGTTGGGGGTACGGCACAGCTCCACAGCAAGGCCCAGTGGCGCAGTTGGTTAGCGCGTCGCCCTGTCACGGCGAAGGTCGCGGGTTCGAGTCCCGTCTGGGTCGCTCCACCGGTCCGGCACACCCGGCACGGCCAGGTAGCTCAGTTGGTACGAGCGACCGCCTGAAAAGCGGTAGGTCGGCGGTTCGACCCCGCCCCTGGCCACCAGCCATCAGTCGTCCTCCGCCCGCGGTCGTCATCGGTGCCGCGCTGCGCCGCGGGACGCGGGCGGTTATGGTCGGCGATTGTTCGTCGAACGTGAAGTGCCACCGAGGTGAGTAGTCCGTTCTGCGACCGTTCGTTGCCCGGCAGTCCGATTTACGACTCCGTTGGGCCGGTCGCTACCGGAAAGCGTGATCATGTTGACCGGGCACTGACGTTGGGTCGCGACCCGGCTACCATCCGCCTCGGACGGGGAAATACGGGCAATGCGTTCCGTTGGGGTGAAAGGTTTCAGCCGCATGCAGCTGCGACGGGATGATCCGGCCGGGATCCCCCGTTGGCCGATCTGGTCGCTTCCGCGGTCGGTGCTGTCGATCATCGTTGTGGTCGAGGTGCTGGCGGCCGGGCTGGTCGTCGCGGGCGCGGTGCGCGGCTACGTGCCGGCCGGTGACACCTGGTTGATCACGCTGGCCGTGCTGACCGGCGCCGGCATCCTCAGCACCGAGGCCTCGCTCGGGGTGGAGCGCATCCGGCGGCAGTCCGACGAGACCCCGCACATCGACCTGAGCTCGGTCTGGACCTTCGCCGCCGCCGTGTTGTTGCCCGCGGTGCTGGCCACCGTCGTCGTCATCGTCATCTACGGCTACATGCACCTGCGGGTCTGGCGGCTGGCGCAGGTGCCGCTGCACCGGGTGCTGTTCAGCACGGCCACGGTGGTGCTGGCCGTGCAGGCCTCGTCGGCGGTGATCGGCCACGGCACGGGCTTCGACCCGTTCCACAGCATCGTCGGGCTGGCGACGCTGCTGGTGGGCCTGCTGGCCTACGCCGTGGTCAACATGACGTTGATCGTCACGGTGATCGTGCTCAGCGGGTCAAACCGGAGCTGGGCGACGTTCCGGCAGGTCCTCGGCCACCGTGACGACGCCGTGCTGGAATTCGCGACGCTGTCGATGGGCGCCCTCACCGCCGCCGCGATGGCGGTGTTCGGCCCGGCCTACGCGGTGCTGGTGCTGCCGCCGTTGATCGTGCTGCACCGCACCGTGCTGGTCCGCCAGCTCGAGGAGGAGGCCAGCACGGACAGCAAGACGGGGCTGCTGAACGCGGCGGCCTGGCACATCGAGGCCGACCGGGCGGTGCGCCGGGTCGAGCGGTTCGAGGGCAACGCCACGGTGCTGCTGCTCGACCTGGACAACTTCAAGCAGGTCAACGACCAGCACGGGCACCTGGTCGGCGACCAGGTGCTGGCCGCCGTGGCCGGGGCCATCGAGGCCTCGGTGCGCGACGACGACCTGGTCGGCCGCTACGGCGGCGAGGAGTTCGTGGTGTTGCTGCCGGCGCCGGACGGCGATCCCGGCCGCACCGGGGCCGAGGCGGCCGCCAACCGGATCCGACAGCGTATCGAGCAGCTGCGGATCGACGTGTCCAGCCACATCGGCGACATCGTGGTGTCCGACCTCAGCGTGTCGATCGGCGGCGCCACCTCGCCCACCGACGGCACCGAGCTCGCCGATCTGCTGCGGATCGCCGATGCGGCGATGTACGCGGCCAAGGACGCCGGCCGCAACCGGGTGCTGATGGGCCTGCACGCGATCCGCCGGGCCGGCGGCGACCCGGACCCGAGCCCGGCCGAGGGATAGCGACCAGCCGGCGGTCGCCGGCACCCGTTCCGTCGATCACGATCAAGCAACGACATGGGCGCTTGCCTGCACCGATCCGTGCACGGTCCGTGCACGGCGCCACGGATGCGTGATAGGTTCGATCGCGGTTGCAGTCGTGTCTTCCTCGATCGTTGTGAAGCGTCCGTGGAGAGTGACGGTGGGTTTCACAGGCGTCCGAAGACCAGTTCTTCCCGTTCGTCGGTGTTTCCCGTGCAGCCTCCCGGCCGGCACAGTGCCGGCGGGTCCGCTTCACGTATGGAGAACAGGTATGCCGCAGGGCACCGTCAAGTGGTTCAACGCCGAGAAGGGTTTCGGCTTCATCGCGACCGACGACAACGGCCCGGACGTCTTCGTCCACTACTCGGCCATTCAGTCGGAGGGCTTCCGCACCCTCGAGGAGAACCAGCGCGTCTCGTTCGAGGCAAGCCAGGGCGCCAAGGGCCCGCAGGCCGACTCGGTCCGCCCGATCTGAGTCTTCCCCACTCATTTCGCTGAGCTTCGATGCCGGCGGCCCCCTCGGGGGTCGCCGGCATCGGTGTTCCCGGCTGTCCGGCGTCGGCTGCTGACCGCCGGATCAGCTCAGACCGGGCCGGTCCAGGCCGCGGTGCGGGCGATCCCCTCCGCTGTCCCGGACGGCCGGAAGCCCAGCGCCCTGGCGCCGGCGTCGTCGACGACCACCGGCGGGAACCGCCCGTAGACCTCGGACCGGCGGGCGAACGTGCCGGCCGCGGGGCCCAGCGTCGAGCCGGGTGGCAACGTGTGCACCCGCTTCCCGCCGACCAGGTCGGCGAAGGAGTGCAGGACGGCACCGAACGACGCGACCTCGCCGCACAGTACGTAGCGCCGCCCCGCGCTGCCGTGCTCCAGCGCGAGCAGCAGCCCGTCCGCGACGTCCTCGGCGAGCACCCACCCGGTCTCGGCGTCGACCACCGATTCGACCTCGCCGCGGGCCGCGGCCAGCAGCAACGAGTTGTAGGACAGCGGGCCGCGCGGGCTGGGCCCGTAGCTGCCCACCGGATTGACGATCATGGCGTCCAGCCCGCCGGCCGTGGCCGCGAGGACCAGCTCCTCGGCGGCGGCCTTGCTCGTCGAGTACGGGTCGGTCAGCGCGCACGGCCCGACCGGCGCCTCGGCGACCAGCCCGGTCGCGTCGATCACCGCGGCGCTGCTGCTGGTGTGCACGAACCGCCCGACGCCGGCGGCGACGGCCGCGGCGAGCACCGTGGCGGTGCCCTCGACGTTGGTCCGGCGCGTCTCGGCTGCCGAGTGCCCGACCGAACCGGCCAGGTGCAGCACGCCCGAGCAGCCGCGGGCGGCCCTGGTCAGGCCGTCGAGATCGGACAGGTCGGTGGCCGCCAGCGCGATCTGCGGTGGCAGCAGCCGGGCCGCCAGCTCCGGGTCGCGGACGGTCGCGCGGACCTCGTATCCGTCGCGGACCAGCCGATCCAGCAGCGCCCTGCCCAGGTATCCGGTGCCTCCGGTGACGAGCAACATGCGCGCGATGGTGCCAGCCGCTGAACGACGACCGCTCCACGACGACCGGTGTACCGCCGAATGGCGTAACCGTCGACCCCGGGTCATGCACCGGTCAGCTGGTGTTGAGGGTGACGTCGACGTTTTCACGATCGGGCCGATTCCGCTCGTCTCGGTGTTGCGCGCGGTCACCGCGTCGCTGCGCACAGTGCGTTCCCGAAGGTTCATAGTCGGTGTTGAGACTCACAGAGCTTGAGAGTTCGCCGATAGCAGGAGGTTCAGATGCCGGGCTGGGACAGCTACCGCGCGGTGTACGGCGCGGAGCTGCGCGCGGCAGCGCGAGAGTTCGATGACCATGGATGGCCGGTGGCCGAAGAGGACGCCGGCACCCTGTTGCTGCTCACCGGCCGGGTGGTCGACGTGCTGGAGGTGCCGGCGGCCCGCGGCCAGTCGATCTGCGCCGCCCTGCGCGACGCCGGCTCGGTGGTGCCGGTCGCGGCCACCCCGACCGGATCCTGGTGGTTCCCGGTCACCGCGGGCGCCGAGCTGCCGGCCGAGCTGGCCGCCGCCGACGAGGTCACCTGGCACGCCGCCGGGGACGCGGTTCCCGCACCGCCCTCGCAGATGCCCGACGGCTGGGTGCACTGGCGGGTCGCCCCCGCGCAGTGCGGGTACCGGGCCGCGCCCGCTGATCTGATCTTCGACGCCGCGACGGATGCCGTGCACGCGCACGGTGCTCACCAGTCACGCCCGGGCGCCCAGCGGCCCGTCGGCGTGACCGCGGTCGGTATGCGGTCCTAACGGGACCGCCTCCCGGCGGCCGGATCGCCCCCGTTGTCGCGGCTCGTCGCGCCGCGCCGGGGGCAACGGCTCGGCCGGTGGTGCGGCGCCCGTGGAGCTCGTCCCCGCGATCAGCGGAGCTCCACGCAGCGCGGCCGCACCGCGAACGTGGCCGGGGTCGGTGGAATACCACCGACCCCGGCCAGAACCACTTCCTCGCTCGGCGCCGCGGGAGCCGAGTGTTGTCTCGTCCTGGGGGCAACACGACGAGCCAGCACTGCTCCCGGTCGGTACCGGACCCGGCATCAGCCTGGATCCCCGACATCCGGGCGCCGAGGTTCGGACCGGAGCCCAGACCCGCTCGCCGCGGGGCAGTGGCACGCGGGCTCGGACATCCAGCTCGAACACCATCTATTCGTCGGGCCAGGCACTATGGGTTCGTGGCCATCTCACATTCCCCCCAATCGGACGCGCATCGCCCGTCCGGCGCGGGACCGATCGATACCGTTGGGGGCGGGCCGAGCTCGCCGAACGGACGATCAAGCCACCGAACTGAGCCGATCGTGCAAGTAGGGTTGGGCTTCGGCCGGATCGACCAGGCGACCCGCGAGCGGGACCTGCGCCGGATGAAGGGGTTCGCCACCGGGCTGCTGCTGGTGGCCACCTTGATCTTCCTGGCCGCGCGCTGGTGGGAGGTCAACGCCGGACCGGGCTGGATCGGCTACGTGCGAGCGATGGCCGAGGCCGGCATGGTCGGCGCGCTCGCCGACTGGTTCGCGGTGACGGCGCTGTTCCGCCGGCCGCTGGGCCTGCCGATCCCGCACACCGCGATCATCCCCAACAAGAAGGACGTGCTGGGCGACAGCCTTGGCGACTTCGTCGGGGAGAACTTCCTGGCCGAGGACGTGGTGCGCGACAAGCTCGCCCGCGTCGAGGTCTCCGCGCGGGTCGGCGGCTGGTTGCGCGAGGTGCCCAACGCCGACCGGTTCACCGCCGAGCTGGCCACCGCCGCCCGCGGGGTGGTCACCGTGCTGCGCGACGAGGACGTGCAGGAGGTGATCGAGCAGGTGCTGGTGCGCAAGCTGATGGAGCGCCCGATCGGCCCGCCGCTGGGCACCGTGCTGCAGGGCGTGCTGGCCGACGGCGGCCACCACCGGCTGGTCGACCTGGTCTGCGACCGCGCCTACGACTGGGTGGCGGCCAACCACGACACCGTGCTGCGGATCGTGCAGAAGCAGGCCCCCACCTGGTCGCCGCGGTTCGTCGACGGGCTGATCGCCGACAAGGTCTACACGGAGGTGCAGAACTTCGCCTGGGCGGTGAAGACCGATCCGGATCACGCCTTGCGCCAGGCCATCGACACCTTCCTCGTCGAGTTCGCGGGCGACCTGCAGAACGACCCGGACACCATCGAGCGGGCGGAGCGGATCAAGCACCAGCTCGTCAACCATCCGGATGTGCAGAAGTTCATCGGCCAGGCCTGGGGCACCGCGAAGCGGCTCATCCTGGACGCCGCCGAGGACCCGTCGAGCGCGCTGCGCACCCGGGTCCGCGACGGGCTGGTCAGCTTCGGCGTCCGGCTGAGCACCGATGCCGAGCTCCGGGGGAAGATCGACGGTTGGCTGGGCGACGCGGCGGGGTACGTCGTGCGGCACTACCGCGGCGAGATCACCACGCTGATCACCGACACGGTGTCGCGCTGGGATGCGAACGAGACCGCACGCAAGGTGGAGCTGCAGGTGGGGCGGGACCTGCAGTTCATCCGGATCAACGGCACCGTGGTCGGCGCGCTGGCCGGGCTGGTGATCTACACGGTGGGTCAGCTGGCCTTCGGGGGCTAGCTCAGACGAGGGCGTGGCCCATCGCGTACCCGATGACGGCGGCGCCGAGGCAGGCCAGGACCGAGCCGACGACGTTGCCGACCGCCGCTGCGCGGGCCCCTCGGGTGGCCAGCTGCACGGTCTCGAGGCCGAAGGTGGAGTAGGTGCTGAGCGCGCCGCAGAAGCCCGCGCCGACCAGCGCGGTGAGCTCGGGGGAGGCGTCGGCGCCGAGCGTCAGGCCCAGGATCAGCGACGCCGCCGCGTTCACGGTCAGGGTGCCCCACGGGAAACCGGTGCCGGCGCGGCGCTGGATCACCCGATCGGTGGCGTAGCGCAGCGGGGCGCCGACGGCCGCGCCGAGCACCACGAGCATCGGGATCACCGCAGGCCGCCCAGCGCCCGGGTGAGACGCACCCCCGACCAGGTGGCGAGGATCGCGGCCGCGGGGGTGCCGATCAGGTAGCCGATCGCGGTCGGCGAGGGCCCGATCGCCAGCAGCTCGACCGCGTCGGTGGCGAAGGTGGAGAAGGTGGTGAAGCCGCCGAGGATCCCGGTGGCCAGGAACGGTCGGGCCAGCGCGGGCGCGTCACCCCACTCGGTGAGCACGACGATCACCACGCCGATCAGCAGGCAGCCGAGGATGTTGATCGCGAACGTGGCCGTCGGGAAGGATCCGCGCTGGTGCGGCAGCGCGAGACCGATCCCGTAGCGGCCCAGCGCGCCCAGCGCGCCGCCGACCGCGATCACCGCCAGCGCCGGACCCTGACCGGCGAGGGGTCCCGGTCGTGGTGGTTGCGGTGGCGGCTGCGCAGCGTTCGGGTCCATCCGCACCGCCGTCCGTCCGTTCAGGCAGGTCCACTGGCGCCATCGTGCTGTGCGGCCCGGTCGGCCGGCGCTGGGGGCGTCGCTTGCCACGGTTACTCATTGCGCTTGCACCAGCTAGCAGTAATGGGTAGCGTGGACGGGGTCGGGAAGGAGTGCCGGTGAGTTCAACGGAGAAGCCCGCCGAGCGAGTCGCCCAGGTCGTGGGCCAGAAGGTCGACGACATCGGCAGCTTCATCCGCAGCCAGCGCGAGCTGGCGCAGGTGTCGCTGCGGCAGTTGGCCCGCTCGACGGGCGTCAGCAACCCCTACCTCAGCCAGATCGAGCGCGGGCTGCGCAAGCCGTCAGCGGAGATCCTGCAGCAGATCGCTCGGGGGCTGCGGATCTCGGCGGAGGCCATGTACGTGCGCGCCGGGATGCTCGACGAGCGGCCGGCCAGCGCGGTCACCGAGGCCGTGCACGCCGACCCGACCCTGACCGAGCGCCAGAAGCAGGCGCTCCTGGAGATCTACCAGTCCTTCCGGCGGCATCCCGAGCAGGAGCAACCCGCCGCCACCACGAACCCAGCCACGACCAACTCGACAGAGGAGTGATCACCATGGCCGTTTCGCTGCCGTCCGCCGACGACGTCCGCAAGGCTCGTGAGCAGGCCGCCAAGAGCGCAGCCGAGCGGGCCGAGCTGGCCCGCACGCCGCTCTACGCCGCCCTGGGCGCCGGCGACTTCGCCGTCGCCGCGGTGACCAAGGCCGTCACCGACGCGACCAAGGCCATCGCCGACGCACGGGCCCGGGCCCTTGAGGCCAGGACCGGCGCGGTCGAGACCACCGCGGTGCCGGCGACCGCGGTGCCGGCGACCGCAGTGCCGGCGACCGCAGTGCCGGCGACCGCAGTGCCGGCGACCGCGGTGCCGGCGACCGCGGTGCCGGCGACCGCAGCGCCGGAGATCACGGCCCCGGTGACTCCCGTGGCCACGGCCGCCGGGGGCGGGACCGCCGATGGCGAGACCGCCGAGCAGGCCCATCAGCCGTTCCCCGCCCTGCCGCACAACGCCGAGGAGCTGCGCAAGGCCCTCGACGAGCTGCGGGTGCAGGTCGAGAAGGCCTACGCCGAGTTCGCCGAGCGCGGCGAGCAGACCTGGAGCCGGATCCGTACCCAGCCGGGCGTCCAGCAGGCCGTCGCGTCGTTCGGGTCCTACACCGAGAAGCTCGACGCCCGGGTCGATCACCTGGTCGAGGAGGCGCGCGACGCCGGGGAGAAGGCGCTGGGCACGGTCAGCCGGCAGACCCGCTCCACCGGGGAGAAGGTGGCCCGCTCCACCCAGCGGTTCGCCACCGGCGCCGCCCAGACCGTCAGCGCGGTGACCCGCCGGACCTCGGACACGGTGGCCGAGAAGGGAGACGGGGTGGCCGGGGGCATTGCCGCCGACGGTGACGATGTGGCGCACGACACCCGTAGCGCGTCCCGCAAGATGGCCGACCGGACGGCGCCCGCGGCGCCCCGCACCGCCTCCGACAAGGCCGCGGCGCGCAAGCCCGCCGCCCGGCGCACCGGCCCGGCCAGGACGGACAGCGCACCCACCGACAGCTGAGCGCCGCGGTGACCACCCGGTACCGATCGGGTGAGCAGCGTCCCCGGAGCCTCCCGCGCCCCGGGGGCGCTGCCGTGTCCGCGGTCGGTGTGCGCGGGTCGGGGATAGGCGAGCACTGGATGTGCACGTAGTCTGGTTCGGTGGATCTGCTGGCGAACCTCGACTCCAACATCCTGTGGGGTCTCTGGCTGCTCGCGATCCCGGTCGGTGGCTACGCCTTCGTGCACGCCCTGACCCAGCGCGCGGACGCGTTCACCGCGGCCGACAAGCTGACCAAGCCGGCGTGGCTGGGCATCACCGGAGCGAGCCTGCTGATCCTGATCGTGTTCAAGGGTGGGCCGGGTACCAGCGGTGGCGTGTTCTGGTTGGCCGCGCTGGTCGCGGTGCTGGTCTACATCGTCGACGTGAAGCCGGCCGTGGTCAGGGTCCAAGGCGGCGGACAGCGCTGGTGAGCGACTGGTCCGTCCTCGGCACCCTGGTCGCGGTGCCCGCACTCGATCGCCCCGACCTGCTCGGTGACCCGGTCGCCGCCGCGCTCAAGGCCATGGACCCGGCCGATGCCGCGCTCGTCGGCGTGGCCGAGATCGACCCCGGGCTGGCCGACACCGCCGAGTTCTGCGCCGCCTACGGATCCCCGCTGGCGGGCTCCGCGAACTGCGTCGTCGTCGCCGGTCGGCGCGGTGAGGACACCCGCTACGCCGCGTGCCTGGTGCTGGCCAGCACCCGCGCCGACGTCAACGGGCTGGTGCGCAGGCGACTGAACGCCCGCAAGGCCTCGTTCGCCCCGATGGACGACGCGGTGGCGCTGTCCGGGATGGAGTACGGCGGGATCTGCCCGATCGGACTGCCCGAGGACTGGCCGGTGCTGGTCGATGCCGCGGTGGCTGCCGCGCCTGCGGTGGTCATCGGCAGCGGCGTGCGGCATTCGAAGCTGGCGCTGCCCGGCGACCTGGCCGCCCGCCTCCCGCACACCGAGCTGATCGAGGCCTTGGCACGCTGACCGACCGTCGCTGTCGGTGCACCGGTATAGGTTCCCCCGAGTGGGCAGGTTCCGTGTCGTCGACGTCGGCGGGTGGGCGGTCATCCAGCCCGAGCCGGAAGGCCGGAGCGGCAAGGAGTGGCTGCGGGAGCGGGGAACACCGCTCGAGGCGACAACCCGGGAAAGGGACTGGCTCTTCAAGCCAGCGGTCGTGCAGGAGAACGGCCAACGCCAGGGCGGTTACTGGGCCGAGAAGATCGTTGCTGAGCTGGGGAGGCTGCTCGGCGTTCCCTGTGCCGAGGTGGATCTCGCTGTTCGCGACGGCATATCGGGGTCCGTCTCCCGAAACGTCGCCCCCGACGGCTGGAACCTGGTGCCCGGGTACGTCCTGCTGTCCGCTGAGCTGCCCGATTACACCGGGGGTGAGCGACTCCCCGGACGGCCGGGGCACAGTATCGGCAACATCGTCACGGTGTTGTCCGGCTGCGGCCCACCGCCCGGTTTCGATGGGCTGGACGCGGTCGGCGTGTTCGCCGGCTTCCTGATGCTCGACGCTCTTGTCGCGAACCAGGATCGACACGACAGGAACTGGGCCGTACTGGACCGCGCCGACGCTCCGGTACCGCGTCTGCTGGCGGCGTCCTACGACCACACAAGCAGCCTCGGTTTCAACCTCGTCGATACCGCGCGGCGCCGGATCCTGGACGATCCCTACGGAATCGAGAGGTGGGCCGGGCGGGGACGAGCCGGTCAGTTCGAGCACGACGCAACGGCGCCGTCCACAGTTCGCACCTTGGTGGATCTCGCTCGCGAGGCCCTGGGTCGGGCCGGACCGGCCGCGGAGCAGTACTGGCTGGGGCGCCTGCGTGATCTCGACCAGACTGCGGTCGGGGGAGTGGTGGCCGACGTCCCGGGATTGTCGGACCACACCGCTACGTTCATCCTGAAGCTGCTGGCGACCAATCGGAGGAGGCTCACTGATGACGGTTGAGGACGTCGAAGTTCGGCCGGCCTCGTCCGCTGAGATCGGGGATCCGGTCCGAACGACGCAACAGCTCGTGGTGGCGTGGCAGCATCCGGATACCCGAGTGATCGCGCCGGTGGGCCTGCTCGAACATCGGGACACCGCGGGCTACTGGTTCGGCTACCTGCGACGAGCCGCCACGGTTCCGGGCTTCCATCCGTTCGTCGGGTTCCCAGACCTGCACGGTTCCTATCGGTCGCCGTACTTGTTCCCGATGTTCAGGCAACGGATCATGAGCCCCAAGAGACCCGACTTCCCGCGCTATCTGCGGCACCTCTACCTCGACGAGGACGCCACGCCATGGGAACAGATGGCCAGATCCGAGGGGCGTCGCACCGGCGACACCGTGCAGGTGTTTCCCATCCCGTCGGTGTTGCCTGACGGGTCGACGACGTGCCGGTTCCTCGTCCACGGAATCCGGCATGTCAGCGGTGGAGTGCTGCCGCCGTTGACGCGAGCCGAACCGCTCGTCCTGCGGTCGGATCCCGACAACCCGGTGAACTCGTCCGCGCTCGTCGTGTGTTCGACCGCGGGTGAGCGCCTGGGCTTCGTGCCGGATCTGTTGCTGGACTACGTCCACGCCGTGCAGTCGCACGGACCGTGCGACGTGGTCGTCGACAACGTCAACGGTCCGGATGCCCCCGTCCATCTGCGACTGCTGGCACGCCTGCAGGGTTCTGTGCCGCTCGGCTACCGGCCGATGTCCGGACCTGGTTGGGAGACGTTCGCCGAGTAGAGCTCGTTGGACTCAAGGTTCCTCAGTTCGCCGACAGCGGATTTTCTTGAACGCTGGAACAAGTTCAACGGTGTAACAGTTGAGCTGGGCATGACAGACATGCTGAAGCTGCCGGTGCTTCCGCTCGCCGATTCGGTGGTGCTGCCCGGCATGGTGGTTCCCGTTCGGCTCGACGAGCCGGAGATCCAGGCAGCGGTCGACGCCGCACAGAGCAACTCGGATCTGGGCGTCGAGCGCAAGGTCATCATCGTTCCCCGCCTCGACGGCCGGTATGCCGCCGTGGGCACGATCGCCGTCCTCGAGCAGGTCGGCAGGCTCCCCAACGGAGAGAAGGCCGCGGTCGTCCGCGGTGAGGGTCGCGCGCAGATCGGGTCCGGGGTGACCGGGCCGGGCGCGGCGCTGTGGGTGGAGGTCACCCCGGTGCAGGACCCGCCCGTCACCGGCAAGGCGACCGAGCTGGCCAAGGAGTACAAGGCCCTGGTCGTCGGCATCCTGCAGCAGCGCGGGGCCTGGCAGGTCGTCGACACCGTCCAGCAGATCACCGACCCCGGCCAGCTGGCCGACACCGCCGGCTGGGCCTCCTACCTCGATCTCGAGCACAAGGCCCAGCTGCTGGCCGAGATCGACGTGGTCAAGCGGCTGGAGCTGCTCATCGCGTGGACCCGCGACCACGTGGCCGAGCAGGAGGTCACCGACAAGATCTCCCAGGACGTCCGCGAGGGCATGGAGAAGACCCAGCGCGAGTTCCTGCTGCGCCAGCAACTGGCCGCGATCCGCAAGGAGTTGGGCGAGGGCGAACCCGACGGGAGCGACGACTACCGCACCCGGGTGGAGTCCGCCGACCTGCCCGAGCACGTGCGCAAGGCCGCGCTGACCGAGGTGGGCAAGCTGGAGCGCGCGTCCGACCAGAGCCCGGAGTCCGGTTGGATCCGGACCTGGCTGGACACCGTGCTGGACATCCCCTGGAACACCCGCACCGAGGACAACCACGACCTGACCGAGGCCCGGGCCATCCTGGACGCCGACCACGCCGGCCTGGACGACGTCAAGGAGCGGCTGATCGAGTTCTTGGCCGTGCGGGCCCGCCGTGACCGCAAGGGTATGGAGCGGGTCGGCGGCCGCGGCTCCGGAGCCGTGCTGTCGCTGGTCGGCCCGCCCGGGGTGGGCAAGACCTCGCTGGGCGAGTCGGTCGCCCGGGCTCTGGGCCGCAAGTTCGTGCGGGTCGCCCTGGGTGGCGTCCGAGACGAGGCCGAGATCCGCGGGCACCGGCGCACCTACGTCGGCGCGCTGCCCGGTCGGATCGTCCGGGCCATCCGCGAGGCCGGCGCGATGAACCCGGTGGTGCTGCTCGACGAGATCGACAAGGTCGGATCGGACTTCCGCGGCGACCCGACCGCGGCGCTGCTGGAGGTGCTGGACCCGGCGCAGAACCACACGTTCCGCGACCACTACCTCGAGGTCGACCTGGACCTGTCCGACGTGCTGTTCCTGGCCACCGCGAACGTCGGCGAGGCCATCCCCGGCCCGCTGGCCGACCGGATGGAGGTCGTCACGCTGGACGGTTACACCGAGGCGGAGAAGGTCGCCATCGCGCGCGACCACCTGCTGCCCCGGCAGGTCCAGAAGGCCGGGCTGGAGCCCGGCGACGTGGAGTTCACCGACGTCGCGCTGGGCATGATCGCCGCCGAGTACACCCGGGAGGCCGGGGTGCGGCAGCTGGAGCGCGGGCTGGCCAAGGTGCTGCGCAAGGTCGCGGTCAAGCTGGACAGCAGCGCCGATGCCGAGAAGCCGGTGCACATCGACGCCGACCAGCTGGTCACCTTCCTGGGCCGGCCGCGGTTCACACCGGAGTCGGCCGAGCGCACCTCGGTGCCCGGCGTCGCCACCGGACTGGCCGTCACCGGCGCCGGCGGCGACGTGCTGTTCATCGAGGCCACGGCCATGGACGGCGAGCCGGGGCTGACCCTGACCGGGCAGCTCGGCGACGTGATGAAGGAGTCGGTGTCGATCGCGCTCAGCTATCTGCGATCGCGCGGGCTGGCCGGTTCGCTCGCGTCGCAGAAGCTGCACGTGCACGTGCCGGCGGGCGCGGTGCCCAAGGACGGGCCGTCGGCCGGGATCACCATGACCACGGCGCTGGCCTCGCTCGCCTCCGGGCGGCCGGTGCGGTCGTCGGTGGGCATGACCGGGGAGGTCACGCTGCAGGGCAAGGTGCTGCCGATCGGTGGCGTCAAGCAGAAGCTGCTGGCCGCGCACCGGGCCGGGCTGACCGACGTGATCATCCCGAAGCGCAACGAGCCCGACCTGGACGACCTGCCGGAGTCGGTGCGCGGGCAGCTGCGGGTGCACCCGGTCAGCGACGTGTCCGAGGTGCTGGCGCTGGCCCTGGAACCCGCGACGGTGGCTTTCGCCGGATAGGTCTCGATCACCCGACGGGCGGCTCCGCTGTATCGCAGCGGGGCCGCCCGTTGGTGTATCAGCGGCCGCGCACCCTCCTCCTGGAGTACGACGTGAGGTCATACGGCGGATTGCACGGAGGGTAGAGAGCGTGACGCGGACCGTGAGCGGCAACTTCGAGTCGCTTCGAGCAGACATGACCGGGCCGGTGTTCGGCCCGGCCGACGACGGATACGACGAAGCCAGGAAGGTGTGGAACGCCGACATCGACCGGCGACCGGGGGTGATCGCGCGCTGCGCGTCGGCGGCCGATGTGGTCACCGCGATCGCCTTCGCCCGCGATGCGGGACTCGAGATCTCGGTGCGCGGCGGAGCGCACAACGCGGCCGGTACCGCGATCTGCGACGACGGGTTGATGATCGACCTCAGCCTGATGAACCAGGTCACCGTCGATCCCGGGGCGAAGCGGGCCCGCGTCGGCCCCGGGGCGCTGTCGAGGGACGTGGACGCGGCCACCCAGGCCCACGGCCTGGCGGTCCCGTCCGGACTGATCGGCCACACGGGCATCACCGGGCTCGCCCTGGGCGGCGGCATGGGCTGGCTGACCCGCAAGTTCGGCCTGACCGCGGACAACCTCATCTCCGCCGAGGTCGTGACGGCGGACGGCCAGGTGATCCGGGCGGCCGCGGACGAGCGTCCCGAGCTGTTCTGGGCCCTTCGCGGGGGCGGCGGCAACTTCGGTGTCGTCACCGAGTTCGAGTTCCAGCTGCACGAGCTCGATCCGATGGTCGAGTTCGGCCTGTTCTTCTGGGGTCTCGACCAGGGCCCGGACGTGCTGCGACTGGCCGGCGAGATCACCGCGGGGATATCGACCGAATGCAACCTCATCGTCGGAGCGCTGAACGCGCCGCCGGCCCCCTTCGTGCCCGAAGCGCACCAGCTCCAACCCGGCTACGCGATGCTGCTGACCGGATTCGACGGCACACCCGAACACGCCCGGCTCGTCGCCCGGATCCGGGAAGAGCTGCCGCCGCTGTTCGACATGGTGACCCCGATGCCCTTCGTCGATCTCCAGACCATGCTCGACGAGGGCAATGCGTGGGGCCACTACTGCTACACCAAGCCGACCTACATCGAGGATTTCTCCGACGGGGTGATCGAGGTGTTGGCCGAGCACGTGCCCCGTAAGAGCTCACCGATGTCGCTGGTGCTGTTCTACCGGCTGGACGAGGCGTTCAGCCGGGTCGGCGAGAACGACACGGCGTTCGGCGGCGGAAGATCACCGCGATTCATCACGTTCCTCGTCGGTTTCGCGCCTGATCAGAGCCTGCTCGCCGCGGACCGCGCCTGGGTCCGTGAGACCTGGGACGCGCTGCGCCCGCACGCCATCGGTAGTGGCGAGGGCTACGTCAACGAGATGATGGAGTTCGGGGACGACCGGCTGCGACGGGCGTACGGCTCGGCCAAGTACGACCGGCTGGCGCGGATCAAGGGCGAGTACGACCCGGGCAACGCCTTCCACCACAACGCCAACATCAAGCCGACCTGATCTGCGCCCGCAGGCGGGCACCGGAGCCCGGCGAGGGGATCCGGTGCCCGCCGGGCCGGGCCGGGAATGGCGACCTGCAGCGCCGTCGTTGTCCGGCCATGACCTCAGCACTGCTCGACCTCAGCACCGATTTCGGCGCCCGCGCGGCCCGGCGGCTGCGCGACGAGCCGATCGCCTGGCTCACCCTGGTCGACAGCACCGGCACCCCGCAGCCGGCCCCGATCTGGTTCCTCTGGGACGGCGGGACGGCCCTGATCTACAGCGATCACCGCGCCAAGCGCCGGCAGCACCTGCGGGCCAACCCCCGCGTCGCGCTGCACCTCGACGGCGACGGCAACGGCGGCGACATCGTGGTGCTGTCCGGCGAGATCGCCGAGGACCCCGACGCGCCGGCCGCTCCGGACAACCCCGATTACCTGGCCAAGTACGGCACCCGCATCACCGGCGGGCCATGGGGCACCCCCGAGGTGTTCGCGGAGACCTACTCGGTCCCGCTCCGCTTCCACCCCCACCGCCTGCGCGGCCACTGATGGCGCCGGGGTGAGGTTCGATCGATGGAGCTGAGCGTGGTCGTCGCCGGCCGGGAGGACGACCGGCCGCCGCTGGAGGCGCTGCAGGTCGCGGCCACGGCCGATCGGCTCGGGTACGGCGAGGTGTGGGTCGCCGAGAGCGGTCCGACCTGGGACTCGTTCGCGCTCGCGGCCGCGGTGGCCCGGGAGACCGAGCGGATCGCCCTGACCGTCGGGCCGATCCCGGTCTCGGTCCGCGACCCGGCGTCGATCGGCCGTGGTGCCGCGTCGGTCACGGCGCTGGCCGGTGGCCGCCCGGTCGGGGTGGCGCTGGGCACCTCCAGCGTCCGGGTCGTCGAGACCTTCCACGGCCGGTCGCGGGCCGGCGCGGCGGCCCAGCTGGCGCGCAGCGCCGAGGAGGTCCGCCGGCTGATCACACCCGGCATGACCGAGCGCGGGGAGGAGATCATTCCCGGCGCGCACTTCCGCCGCCGGCTGCCGCCCGGCGGTGGTCCGCTGTCGGTGGCGGCCTTCGGCGACCGGGCGATCGACGTCGCGGCCCGGTACGCCGACCGGATGGTGCTCGACCTGGTCAGCCTCGGCCAGGTTCGCAGGTTCCGCGAGCGCCTCGACCGGGCGGGGGCCGAGGCGGGCCGGACGCCCCGGCTGGTGGCCTGGCTCCCGGTGGCGGTCGACCCGACCGACGCGGCGTACCAGCGGATCCTGACCACCATCGCCGGCTACCTGACCGTCCGCGGGTACGACGAGGCGTTCACCGCGGCCGGGTACGGCGCGGCGGTCGAGCTGGCCGCGGCCGGTGCGGACAGCGCGCGGCTGGTCGCGGCGCTACCGCCGGAGGCGGCCGGCACGATCGGCCTGGTCGGTGACCTCGCGACGATCCGGGTCCGGATCGAGGAGTACGCCGCCGCCGGGCTGGACGAGATCGCGATCAACCCGGTGCTCGACGGCGACCCGGCGGCCGAGCGATCCCTGACCGCCCTGGCCCGTACCTGACGACCGCCACCTCGCGAGCCCGCGGGGTCAGCGGAAGACGACGGTCTTGTTGCCGTGCACCAGCACCCGGTCCTCCAGGTGCCAGCGCAGGCCGCGGGCCAGCACCAGCCGCTCGATGTCACGGCCCCGGCGCACCATGTCGACGGCGGTGTCGCCGTGGTCGACGCGGATCACGTCCTGCTCGATGATCGGGCCGGCGTCCAGGTTCTCGGTGACGTAGTGGCAGGTCGCCCCGATCAGCTTCACCCCGCGGGCGTAGGCCTGGTGATAGGGGCGGGCGCCGACGAACGAGGGCAGGAAGCTGTGGTGGATGTTCAGCGCACGTCCGGCCCAGGCCCGGCACAGCTGGGCGGGGAGGATCTGCATGAACCGGGCCAGCACCACCGCGTCCGGGGCGTGCTGCTCGACCACGCCGCGCAGCTCGTCGAACGCCTCCCCCTTCCCGTGCTGGCCGGGCGGCGGGAACACGACGTGGTGGAACGGCACGCCGTGCGCCGCCACGATCTCGCCGAGCCCGTCGTGGTTGCCGATCACGGCGGTCAGCTCCGCCGGTAGCTCGCCCGCCGACGCCCGGCCGAGCAGGTCGTGCAGGCAGTGCGGCTCCTTGCTGACCAGCAGCACCACCCGCTTCGGCACCCCGGTGTCGGTCACCGTCCAGCTCGCCTCGGCGCCCAGCGCCGTCGCCACCGCGGCGAACCGGTCGCGGAGCTCGTCAGCGCCGAACGGCAGCGAGTCCGCGCGCACCACCTGGCGGGTGAAGAACCAGCTGGTCCCGGGGTCGGAGTGGTAACCGGCCTCGACGATCCAGCCGCCGGCCTCGGCCAGGAAGGTCGAGATCCGGGCCACGATCCCGGTGGTGTCGGGGCAGCTGAGAGTGATGATGTATCGGCGGTCGGTACGGGGATCCACGGTCGGCATCGTGTCATCAGCGGTGCGCGCGGCCGGCCGCGGGCGATCTGCCCGGCGAGACGAACGACTCAGCAGCAGGTCCGCGCGGAGTGGCGCATGCTCGAGCCGTGACGACCGACGATCCGGACCGCACCCGCCGTCGCGCGGTCGCGGCGATGACGTTCGCCACGGGCGTGATCATCGCGAACAACTACTACGCGCAGCCGCTCGAGGCCGCGATCGCCGAGGCGTTCCACGCCCCCAGCTCCGCGGTCGGCGCCGTCCTCACGCTCATCCAGCTCAGCTACGCGCTCGGGCTCGCCACCCTGGTTCCGCTGGGCGACCTGCTCGAACGCCGCCGGCTCACCGTGGTGATGCTGGCGGTGGTCGTGGTCGGGCAGGTCGTGGTCGCGCTCGCGCCGGCCCTCGCCGTGCTCGCCGCCGCGGCCGCGGCCGTCGCGTTGGCCACCGTGGTCGCCCAGGTGCTGGTGCCCTTCGCCGCCCACCTGGCGCGCGACGGAGAGCAGGGCAAGGTGATCAGCACCGTGATGAGCGGGCTGCTGGTCGGGGTGCTGCTGTCGCGGGTGGTGGCCGGGCTGGTGTCGCAGCTGATCGGCTGGCGCGCCGTCTTCGCGCTCGGCGCGGTGCTCACCGCGGTGGCGGCGGTGCTGCTGTGGCGCACGCTGCCGGTGCTGGCGCCGCCCGCCCGGATGCGCTACCCGGCGCTGCTGCGATCGGTGCTGGTGCTGATCCGCGAGCAGCCGGTGCTGCGCTGGCGGATGGCGTACAGCGCGTCCAGTTATGCGGCGTTCGGGGCGGTGTGGACGAGCATCGGCTTCCTGCTGGCGGGGCCGCCGTTCCAGCTGTCCGACGCCGAGATCGGGCTGTTCTCGCTGTTCGGGGTGGCCGGGGCGCTCGGCGCGCAGTTCGCCGGGAGGCTGGCCGATCGCGGTTGGGCGCACGCCGCGGTGGGGGTGTTCCTGGCGTTGACGGCGCTGTCCTTCGTCGCGATCGGGCTCGGGGCGACGTCGCTGGTCGCGATGGCCATCGGCTTGATCGTCTTCGACCTGGGCGTGCAGGGCACCCACATCAGCAACCAGACGATCGTCTACGCGCTGGACCCGGAGGCGCGCAGCCGGCTCAACTCCGCGTACATGACCGTCTACTTCCTCGGTGGGGCCACCGGCAGCGGGCTCTCGGCGCTGCTCTACGCCACCCACGGCTGGCTCGGGGTGTCGGTGCTCGGCGCCACGTTCCCGACCGTCGGGCTGCTGTTGTGGCTGGTGGACACCGTGCGCCGGCGGCGTGCGGTCAGCGCTGCTGCTGCCGCAGCCACTGCTCGGTGAACGCGGTTTCGGCCACCAGCAGCTGGTGCACCTGCCCGGCCACCGTCTCCTCGATCCGGCCCCCCAGGAACGGCACGTTCACCGTGACCTCGGCGTGCACGGCGAACTCGCTGCCGGCCCCCTGCTCGCGCAGCTCGCTGCGCCCGTGCGCGGACACCGGGGTGCCCGGGACCTGCACGTCGACCTCGCCCGCGTAGTCGCCGGGCCCGCGCCTGCGGATCGTCTCGGTGCGCTCGATGACCAGGTCGCCGGGCATCAGGTTCTGCACCAGCGGCGGAAGCACGGCCTTGTCCAGCCCGTGTCGCAGCCGGTAACGCGCGCCCCCGTCGTCGGCGCTGTGTTCGAGCAGCGCGGCCCCGGGCCCGCCGATCTGCTGCAACCGGGCCCGCAGGTAGACCGGGTCGATCATCGTCGCGTAGACCTCATCGGCCGCGAACGGCAGCGGTGACCGGAAGTCGATCTGTCGGGGCATGAGGTCGGAGGCTACCGGGATCGGCTGTCCGGCGTCGGTGATCGCCGATTCGGCGGGCGCCCGGGGTGCGGCTACCGTGATCCGCTGTGGCCGTCCCGGTGCTGACCTCGCTCGCCCCGCTGACCACGCTGCGACTGGGCGGCGCGGCACGGCGCTTCGTCGACGCGCCCTCGGCGGCCGCGGTCGTCGAGGCCGTCCGTGGCGCCGACGCCGCCGGAGATCCGCTGCTGCTGCTCGGCGGCGGCTCCAACGTGGTGATCGACGACGCGGGTTGGCCGGGCACCGTGGTGCGGGTGAGCAGCAGCGGGCGAACGCTGGCGCGCGGCCCGGACGGCAGCGTGCTGCTGACCGTCGAGGCCGGCGAGGACTGGGACGCGGTGGTGGCCGGCTGCGTGACCGCGGGAGTCGGCGGGCTGGAGTGCCTGTCCGGGATCCCCGGCCGCACCGGTGCCACCCCGGTGCAGAACGTCGGCGCCTACGGGGTGGAGATCGCCGAGCTGCTGGTCGACGTCGATCTCTACGACCGCGTCGCTGATGTCGTGCGCACCCGCGTGCCGGCGTCCGAACTGGGTCTCGGCTACCGGACCAGCACGCTCAAGGGCCGCGACGACGCGGTGGTGCTGCGGGTCCGCTTCGCGTTGGCCGGTGACGCGGGCAGCGCGCCGATCCGGTACCCGGAGCTGGCCAGGACGTTGGGGGTCGAGGTCGGTGACCGGCTGCCGGCGGCGCGGGTGCGGGAGGCGGTGCTGGCGCTGCGCCGCGGCAAGGGCATGGTGCTCGACGCCGACGATCACGACACCTGGAGCGCCGGGTCGTTCTTCACCAACCCGGTGCTGCCGGAGCGGGACGCGCCGCCGGCCGCCCCGCGCTGGCCCGCCGGCGCGGGCCGGGTGAAGATCCCGGCCGCCTGGTTGATCGAGCAGTCCGGGTTCGCGCGCGGGCATCAGGGCCCGGGCGGACGGGTCGCGCTGTCGGGCAAGCACGTGCTGGCCCTGACCAACCGCGGCGCGGGCACGGCCGAAGACCTGATTGCGCTGGCCCGCGAAGTGCGCGACGGGGTGCGCGGCCGGTTCGGTATCGAGCTCGCGCCGGAACCGGTCATGGTCGGCTGCCGGCTCTGAGCGCGATCGGTAGCCTGGCGCGGTAACCGCCGACGGTCTCGGTGAACCAGGTCACCGGGCCCGCCGTGCTTGAGGAGAGATGTGCGACGGAATCTGTTGGTGCTCGCCGTGGCGCTGGTCGGCACGGTCGGGGTGATCGCCGCGGTGGTCGCATCGGGCGGCACCGTGCTGACACCGGGCCCGCCCCCGCCGCCGCCACCACCGGTCGCGGTGATCGCCTACACCCCGACGATCGGCAGCACCGACGCGATCCCGACGATCACGGCCACCGCCGCGGTGCGCGAAGGCCGGTTCGACGAGGTCACGCTCTCGGCCGCCGACGGCAAGGTGGTCGCCGGTGAGTTCAACGCCGAGGGCACCAGCTGGAGCAGCACCGAGCCGCTGGACTACGGCGGCAACTACACGTGGTCGGGCACGGCCGTCGGCAGCGACGACAAGAAGGTGCCGCTGGCCGGCGCGTTCGGCACCGTCACGCCGAAGAAGAAGGTGCGCGGCACGCTGAACATCGGCGACGGCCGCACGGTCGGGGTCGCGGCCCCGATCCGGATCCAGTTCAACGACCACGTCGAGGACCGGGCGGCCGCCGAACGGGCACTCTCGGTGACCACCTCGGTGCCCGTCGAAGCGGGCTGGGGTTGGCTGCCCGACGAGGGCGGCGGCTCCCGGGTGGACTACCGGCCCCGCGAGTACTGGCCGGCCAACACCCAGGTAACCGTGGCCGCGAAGCTGTTCGGCGTGGCCTACGGCGAGGGCAGCTACGGCGCGCAGGACATCTCGTCCTCGTTCACCATCGGCCGCGCCCAGATCGTCAAGGCCGACGTGAACAGCTTCCGGATGGTCGTCATGCGGGACGGGGAGAAGGTCGGCGACTATCCGGCCAGCTACGGACTGGGCTCCGACCCGGAACGCAACACCCGCTCCGGGGTGCACGTGGTGAGCGAGAAGTTCACCGACAAGCGCATGGTCAGCGAGCGCTACGACTACGACCTGGTGTCGAAGTGGGCCGTACGGATCAGCAACAACGGC
Organism: uncultured Actinomycetota bacterium; assembly: GCA_963730945.1. Lineage (GTDB taxonomy): Bacteria > Actinomycetota > Actinomycetes > Mycobacteriales > Pseudonocardiaceae > Pseudonocardia. Next base: position 12,780 of record CAVSTV010000011.1, on the reverse strand, counting down.
GAGTTCATCCACGCCAACCCGAACTCGACGGCCGCGCAGGGCTCGTCGAACGTGACCCACGGCTGCGTCAACCTCTCCACCGAGGCGGCCAAGGCCTACTACGACAGCGCGCTCTACGGGGATCCGGTGGAGGTCACCGGGACTCCGGTCGAGATGTCCGCGCGGGACGGCGACATCTGGGACTGGACGCTGAGCTGGGACCAGTGGAAGGCGCTGTCCGCGCTCTGAGTCCCGGAACGGGTCAGGGCTCGCGGTGGCTGCGGGAGGCGCCGGCTTGGGCCCGCGGCTTGAGCACGATCTGGTCCAGGTTGACGTGGCTGGGCCGGGTGGCGGCGAACGCGATCACGTCGGCCACGTCGTCGGCGGTCAGCGCGGTGATCCCGCGGTACACCTGCTCCGCCCGCTCCGCGTCGCCGTCGAAGCGGACCAGCGAGAAGTCGGTCTCGACCAGCCCGGGCAGGATCTCGGTGAGCCGTATCGGCTGCCCGAGCAGCTCACCGCGCAGGGTGCGGTGCAGCATCGCCTGCGCGTGCTTCGCCCCGGTGTAGCCGGCGCCGTTGTCGTAGGTCTCCAGTGCCGCGATCGAGGTGACCGTCACGATGTGCCCGTCACCGGAGGCGATCAACGCCGGCAGCAGCGCCTGGGTCATCCGCAGGGTCCCGATCACGTTGGTCTCGAACATCCAGCGCCAGTCGTCCGCGTCGGCCTCGGCCACCGGCTCCATGCCTTTCGCACCGCCGGCGTTGTTGACCAGCAGCTTCGCCTCCGGCACGGCGGCGGCGAACGCGGCCACCGATTCGGCGTCGGTGACGTCCAGGCGCACCGCGGTGCCGTCGATCTCGGCCGCGATCTCCGCGCACCGATCGGTACGCCGGGCGCCCAACACGACGTGGAAGCCGACGGCGGCCAGCGCTCGTGCGGTGGCGGCTCCGATACCGGAGCTGGCGCCGGTGACGACGGCGGTGGGTCGCTCGCTGCTCATGGCCGCGAGCCTAGAGGCCGCCGGACGCTGAACTCAGTCCACGCCGGGCTGCGCGGTTCGTGAACCCCGCTTGGACGCCGCGCGCTGCCAGCTGACGATGCCGTGGCCGATGGCGCCCAGCACCGCCCCGGCCACGCAGGTGCCGAACCAGAGATCCAGCGGGCGGTCGGCGACCAGCCAGGCGATCACCAGGACCACGCCACCGAGCAGCCACAGCGCGGTCCCGACGGCCACCACGACGCGCATCTCGGTGAGGCGGCGGGGCAGCGGCGGCGGATCGAGCACAGCTCGCAGCCTAGAGAAGGCGCGACTCCTCGGGGTTCGTTCGTTCCTGATGAGGGGGCTTGCCATCCTTGCAGAGGTTAGGCTAACCTCAGCGACGTCGCTTCGTGGTGGGAGCGGCGCGTCAGTAGGGAAACGGTATCGGGGTCCTGGTCGGCCGGCCAGGACCCCGATCCGTGTCGGGGCGGCGGTGGGCTCAACGGCCTGGTTGCGGGCTCGAGTTGTCGAACTCCGGATCGGAGCCGTCGGCCCCGAGTCGGTTGTCCAGGCGCTCGATGCCGGGTCGCTGCGCCCGGTCGATCGGCGGAACGGTGTGCTCCGTGGCCGGCCCGATGATCACGAACAGCCACGCCAGCGTGCGCACGCCGTAGCGCCCCACGGCCTGGCCCCAGTCGCCGAAGCTCATGGTCAGTTCTCGCCGGCGAGCAGGTCGACGGTCGCGGTCGTGTCCGCGGCGACCAGCCACCGGCCGTCCGGCTCGCGGGCCAGCACGACGTCCCTGGTCACCAGCGTGACCGCCGGTGCGGCTCCCGGTGGCCCGGTCGCGACGCCCAGCTCGGCCCGGTAGCCGCGGCGGCGGTCCTCCCGGTCGACGGCGACGAGCTCCAGGGCGGTGACGGTGGCGGTGGCGACCGCGCCGTCGCCCGGGGCGTCCAGCACGATCACCCCGACCGCGCCGGGTGGGTTGCCCGGCACGGCGTAACCGGCGGCGCGCAACTGGGTGCGACCGGTGTCGGCCGCGCTGACCGAGTGTGCGGCCACCAGGTAGGCGCGCGCGACCGCCTCCGGATCATGAAGGTCCACCGTCGGGTCCAGCGGCTCCGCCGGTGCCCCGCGATGCACCGGGACCGGGCTCAGCGCGTGCCGGTCGTCGCTGCTCAGCGCGGCGCCCACCGGGGGCTCCGATGATCGGTCCCGGCCCGAGGAGACGAGCACCAGCGCCAGGATCACGATGGTCACCGCGGCGGCCGCGGTCATGGACGGGGCGAGCGTCCGTGTCATGGCGTCACTCCCGGAAGCTGACGTGCACGTGGTCGTAGTGGCCACCGGTGGCGTCGCGCACGTCGTAGACGCCGCCCCCGGTGTAGCGCCGTCCCCAGCCGTCCTGATCGGCGGTCCCGGGAGCCCAGTACCGGCCCTGCCAGATCACGTACCTGACCCCCAACGGCCGCGAGCCGGCCCGCAGCCAGTCGGCCAGCCGCCAGCCCGCGGCCAACTCGTCGGCGGCGGCGAAGGTGCCCGGTGCGGTCGGGAACAGGTCGCAGGCCCGGCCTCGCGGATGGTCGCTGCGGGGGTTGCGGGTCCGCTGGTTCCAGCAACCGGCCGAGCGGATCACCGGACCCCCCGACCAGCCACCGAAGGTGTCCGATGTGGACATCAAGCCGTTGCGGGTGGCGCCGGTGAGGCAGCCGCGCCCGGTCGGGTCCGGAGGTCGGCAGCCGGTGGCGCCACCGGTCCACGGGCGCGGTCCGGCGAGCGGTCGGGCGGGTGCCGGTGCTTCGGGTGCCGGTGCTTCGGGTGCCGGTGCCTCCGGGGCCGGTGCGTCGGTGGCGGTCGGCGGCGCGGGTGCCGGTTCCTCCGGAGGGGGCCGGCGGGCGGCGAACAGCATCAGGTTGGTGTGCACCGCGGCCAGGTAGTGGGTGATCACTTCCGCGCAGCGCCGGGAGCAGCCGGCCTCGCCGGGCGCCGGCACCCCGGTGGCGCTGCCGGTCACCCGCCCGCAACCGGCGACGTGGCAGACCAGCATCGCGTCCAGCGGCGGCGTCGGCTTCCCGGTCGCCTCCAGGTGGGCCGTGACCGCCCGCAGGTTGGCGCAGACCCAGGGCACCGCGATGCGCAGGTGCGCCGGCCCGGACGTGACGTCGGTGCCGGAGGCGGGCGGATCCGACGCCCAGGCGCTCCCGCCTGCGGCCAGCCAGTTCGCCTGCCCGAGCTGGTAGAGCCCCGCCGGTCCACCGGCGTTCGGCGCGGTCAGCCGCTCGTCCCAGCCGGATTCGGCCTGCACCTGCGCCAGCACCCACAGCGGCGGCAGCTCCGGGCAGCGGCCCGTGGTCAGCTCGGTGATCAGCGGCAGCAGCTCGCGCGCGGGCAGCGGCAGGCTCGCCTGATCGACCCCCGACGTCGGGTCGGCCGCCGGAACCGGGGCCGCCGGGATCGGGGCTCCTGGAATCGGGGCCGCCGAGATCGGGGCCGCCGCCGCGGTCGTCAGCAGCATGGCGCAACCGATGGCCAGCACGCACGTGATCCGGCGGCGCACGGTGGAGGCAGCGCACACCGTTTCACCCCGATCGTCCGCGCGCCGACCCCCGCCCGCGGCCGCCGACGTCCGACCGCGCGCGGCTCACGCCACGTCCCCGGCTGCGGGCTCGGTCAGCGGATCCTCGGCCCCGGCGCCGCGCCGCCGCGGATCGAACGGCTCCGGCCCGGCGGGGCGCGGCTGGTCCCAGCGGTCGATCGCGAGCCGATCGCCGTCGCAGATCACCGGCACGCAGAGCCGGACCCAGCGCGATGCGACGCTGCGCCAGCCGCGGCCGGCCGGTGCCGGCGCCACCGCCGGGGCGGATGCCGGGTCCGGGTGCGGGTCCGGCGCCGGTGCGCTCGAGCCACCGGTCGTGACACCGGCCGGGCCGATCGGTTCGTACGGCGTGACCCGGACCCGCAGGTCGACCAGCAGCCGACCTCCCGAGGTCACGGTGAGCCGACCGGGCACGGCCAGCTCGGCCCGTTGCCGGCCGCGCCCGGACCAGCCGAGATGGCTGGGGTCGGGACCGGGTTCGTGCAGGTAGCCGGTGAGCACCCGGCCGCGCCGCGCCGGGTCCTGCTCGTCCCAGGACAGGTAGTCGACCGCGAAGGCGGCGGCCAGCCCGGCGGCCTCCGCGTGATCGGGGATCGCTGGCCGGCCCGCGGATCTGCTCGCGGGCCTGCTTGCGGGTCGCGGCGCCGCGGGCGGTCGCGGCGGTGCCGGGACGACGGTCGGTGCGGAGCCGCCGGGCAACAGCCCGGCCACCGGTGGCCAGCCGTGCGGATCGGTGGGCGGATCGTCGGTAGGCGCGCGGGGCGCCGCCGGGCGGGCCGCCCGGGTGGCCGGGCCGTCGGACCCCGGCGGCCAGTGCGTTCCGCTCGCCGTTGCGGTGCTCGGTGCGGACGTCGGCGGCTGCCAGGCCGCCTCCGGGGTCGACGGGGTGAGGACCCGTCCGATGAGCCGGAACGGGTTCATGACCCGCTCCGGGGCGGCGGCGTCGGGTGGTGTTCGGCCATGCGGGCACGGTAGGAGCGGGCCCCGCCGGATCAGGGCGGAACCGGCGCAGCGGTGTGCAATCGCGAACGGGTGCGCTCGACCAGCAGTGGTGCGAACGGCACTTTCGCTCGCACCTAGCGTGCGAAAGTGCCGTTCGTTCCGAGGGGTGGGTCCCGGAAGTGCGTCGCTAGGCCGGAACCGCCCAGGTGTGCACCGGTTCGTTCGCCGATGACGACTCCAGGTAGCGCACCATCATCTCGTGCAGCGCCGCCGGCCGGGGCACGTCGCGGCGCTCCAGCACGGCCACCGTGTCCAGCTGCCAGGCGGCCCCGGTCCGGCGGGTGACGCAGCGCCGTTCGATGATCGACAGATACCGGTTGATCACCTCTTCGGCCACCCCCCAGCGCAGCAGCCCGGCGGCGGCCATCGGGAGCAGCTTGCGCAGCACCAGCTCGTCGGGCTTGATCCAGCCGGAGCCCGGCCAGTACAGCGGCTCCTGCATGCCGTGCCGGGCGGCGATCGTGAAGTTCTGCTCGGCGGCTTCGAAGGACATCAGCCCCCACAGCGGTCGGTCGGTCTCCACCAGGGACCGCAACAACCCGTAGAAGAACAACGCGTTGGCCACCATGTCCACCGGGGTCGGTCCGGCCGGCAGCACCCGGTTCTCCAGCCGTACGTGCGGAACCCCGTCGGCGATGTCGTAGACCGGCCGGTTCCAGCGCCAGATGGTGCCGTTGTGGGTGCGCAGCTCGCTCAGCTCCGGCAGCCGGCCCGCGCGCAGCTCGGCCATCGGGTCCGAATCGGTGGCGATCGGCAGCAGAACCGGGAAGTAGCGGCCGTTCTCCTCGAACAGGTCCAGGATCGAGCTGATCCAGCGTTCGCCGAACCACACCCGCGGCCGCACGCCCTGGTTGCGCAGCTCCGGGGTGCGCACGTCGCAGGACTGTTCGAACAGCGGGATCCGGGTTTCCGCCCACAACCGGCAGCCGAGCAGGAACGGTGAGTTCGCGCCGACCGCGAGCTGCACCCCGGCGATGCACTGCGCGGCGTTCCAGTAGCCGGCGAACGAATCCGGATGGACCTGCAGATGCAGCTGCATCGAGGTGCACGCCGCCTCGGGCGCGATGGAATCGAAATCGGCGATCAGGTGGTCCGGCCCGACGCTGCGGCGGTCGGCCGGGTCGTTGCCGACGATGTCGAGCCGGACGGGCTCGCCGCGGGAGTCGAGCAGCTGCTCGTTCAGCGCCGCGTAGCGGGGATCCGTGGAGATCGAGTCGATGCTGAGGTGGTGCTTCTGCAACGTCGGCAGGATCCCGATCAAGGCCAGCTCGGCGTCGACGTCGCGGGCCTTGGACCGCACGACCTCGAGCTCGTCGAGCAGCTGCTGCTCCAGGTGCCGCCACTCGCGCCCGGGCAGCGGCCGCGGCGGCAGGTTCAGCTCGATGTTCCAGCGGCCCAGCTCGGACTGGAACTGCCCGGTGCCGATGGCCTTCAACACCTCGGCCGCCGAGTGCGCCGGCCCGAGGTCGGGCCCGGTGACCAGGTTCAGCTCCACCTCGACCCCGGTCATGGGCTCGTCGCGGGCGAAAGGGCGCTCCTGCAGCATGATCGTCAGGACGTCGAGACACTGCTGGACCTTGGCCCGATACTGCTGCCGATCCCGCCGACTGAACGTGGTTCGGCCGACGTCCTGGCCCATACGTGCGCTGCCTCCCCTGTGCCCCGGGCCCGGCCCGGTCGCGCTTCTCGGTGAGTGATCGAGGTCTGGGCGGTTGTCCACCGTGACACAGCCGGGTTCCCATTGCTACGGCCGACCGGATGATCGCAGCTCAGGGCGGATCGTCGTAGCCGATAGGCCGATGCAAGGCGGCCTGGGACGATGACAGACCGTGGCCACCATCACCCCGATCGCCGATCCCGCGGATCCCCGCGTCGACGACTTCCGCGACCTCTCCGTGGCCGACCGGCGCCCCGATCGACCCGGTGGACGCGGTCTGGTGATCGCCGAGGGCGTGGTCGTGGTGCGCCGGCTGCTGGACTCGCCGTACCCGGTGCGGTCGCTGCTCGGGGTGCCGCGCCGGCTGGCCGAACTAGCGCCGGACGTGGCCGCGCTGGCGGTGCCGGCGTTCGCCACCGACGCCGCCACGATGGCCAGCGTGGTCGGGTTCCACCTGAACCGCGGGGTGCTGGCCGTCGCCGAACGGGCGCTGCCGCCGGACCTGGACCAGCTGCTCGCGACCGCCCGGCTGGTGGTGGTCCTGGAGGGCGTCAACGATCACGAGAACCTGGGTGCGCTGTTCCGCAACGCCGCCGCGCTCGGGGTGGACGCGGTGCTGCTCGGCCCGCAGTGCGCCGATCCGCTGTACCGGCGCAGCGTGCGGGTGTCGATGGGACACGTGCTGCGGGTGCCCTTCGTCGAGCTGCCCGCGCCGTGGCCGGACGCGCTGCAGCGGCTGCGGGCCGCCGGGATGCGGGTCGGCGCCCTCACCCCCGCCCCCGACGCACTGCCGCTGACCGGATCGACGTTCGGGGGTGACCGGGTGGCGCTGCTGCTCGGCGCCGAGGGGCCCGGGCTCTCGGCCGCGGCACTCGCCGCGGCGGACGTGCGGGTGCGGATCCCGATGACGCCCGGCGTCGACTCGCTGAACGTGGCGACCGCGGCCGCGGTCGCCTTCCACACCGTGCGCCACCCCTCCGGGAGCCACCCCACCGTGGAGACCACGCCGGGCCGTCCCGCAACCGGGCCCCAGTAGTCTCGTCACTGCATGCAGAGATTCGCGACGTGCTCGACGCAGGTCCTGATGCGCGCCACGTGATGGGCGATCCGGGGGGGTCGTGTCGTGCTCGACGATCGTCAGCCGGGGGATCCGCCGCTGCCCGCGGCGTTGCGGCATGCGCTGCTGGAGTGGCGGGCGCTGGCCGAGGCGGTCGCCCGCAACGGGGACCCCGAGGAGCACGAGGTCGTGCGCAGGCGAGGCCGGCTGCTGGCCTCCCGGGTCGCCGACGTGCTCGGGCGTCCCGTCGAGTTCGTCGACCCGACGACCGGGGCCGCGGAGTCGATCCAGGATCGCAGCATGGACCCGGTCCGGCCGGACCCCGGCTCGACCGGACCCACCCCGTGGCCGACCGGGCTGGCGGTGGCCGCGTTCGCGGCGGTGCTGGTGACCATGGGCGACGTCGTGCTCAGCCGGGCCTTCGCGGACGCGTTCGGGCTGCTATGGGTGCCGGCCAACCTGCTGGTCGGGGTGGGTCTCGCGCCGTCGCTCTACCTGTTGCGCAACGTGCCGTTCTGGCGGTGGCCCGCGGTGGGCACCGCCGCCGGGCTGGTGATCGCCTGGGTGGTGCTGCTGTTCGGCCTGCTCGCGTGAGTTCCTAGCGCTGACCGCGCACGCCGAGCAGCACCTCGTCCCAGGACGGCATCACCGGCTTGCCCTTCTTGGTGCGCCGGTTCGCCGCGGCGTCGGTGGCCGGGCCCTCCGCGGCCGCCGGGTCCGGCGCGGGCCCCTCGGTCGTGGTGGCGTCCGGTCGTTCGGCAGCAACCGGCGGCGGGTCGGTGGCGTGGGCCGGTTGGGCATCCGGCGTGCGGGCATCGGGACGCCGGGCGTCGGGCTGGCGCTGCGCCGGGGGCGTACCGACCCGCTGCTCGGTGCTGGTGCGGACGCCGGCTGCCCGGTCGCGGCCGGCATCGGTGCGCAGGCCGCCGCCGTTGCGCAGGGCGTCCATCCGCTCGGACCCGCGGGCCGTGTCCGACGCCGCCGCCCGCAGCGCCTCCGGCGGACCCGGCTCGGTCGGCTCCTCCTGGCGAGCGATGTCGATCACGGGCCCGACGGTGCGCAGCGGGCGCGCCGGGACCCCCTCGACCAGGTCGCTGGCGTGCTCGTCCAGCGCGCTGACGGTGCCGCCGTGCGCGCCCGGGTGGAACGTCCAGTGCGCGCGGTTGTCCGAACGCCCGGCCCGCCACGACAGCGCGACCACCCAACGGCCGTCCTCGCCCTTCCACGAGTCCCATTCGGACTCGGTGTACTCCAGCCCGCGCAGCCCGAAGGTGTGGGCGATGACGTCGCCGAGCATCCGGGCGTCCGGGCCGTCGGCGCGCACCGGGTGTGCCCGCTGGGCCACCTCGGCGGTGCGGGACCGCTCCAGCAGCACCGGGTAGGCGAACCGCTCGATCTTCTGCGGCGGCACGCCCGCGGCCGCGGCCACGTGCTCCACGGACGCTCCGGCGCGGATGCGGGCCTGGATCTCACGTGGTCGCAACTGACTCTCCAACTCGATCGCGATCTGTCCGAGCCGGGTCAGGTCGCCCTTGGCGGCAGCACGCAACTGCTCGTCGGCCGCAACGGTATAGCGCTCGCGACGGCCGGAATCCTCGAGGACGACAGCACCGTCCTCGGCGATCCCGACGACCCGCAGCGCTCGCATCGACGGCCTCCCGCTCTCTGCTCTCCCCGTCCGGGTGACGTTAGTTGCCGGATCGATACCTGCCACGGAGGCGCGCCGACGGCCCGACCACCCGTCCGACGTCGGGATCTGTTTCGCCCCCGGCCCGACCCCGCGATCGGGCCCGCTGGTCAGGCGAGCCGCTCGACGACCCAGTCGACACAGGCGGTCAGCGCCTGCACGTCGGCCGGGTCGACCGCGGGGAACATGCCGATGCGCAGCTGGTTGCGACCCAGCTTGCGGTAGGGCTCGGTGTCCACGATCCCGTTGGCCCGCAGGATCGCGGCCACCGCGGCCGCGTCCACCTCGTCGACCAGGTCGATGGTGCCGACCACCTGGGAGCGGTGCGCCGGATCGGTGACGAACGGGGTCGCGAACGCGGAGCGCTCCGCCCAGCCGTAGAGCAGCGCCGACGACTCCGCGGTGCGCGCCACACAGGCGTCCAGCCCGCCGAGGCCGAGCATCCAGTCGATCTGCTCGGCCATCAGGAACAGCGTCGCCACCGACGGGGTGTTGTAGGTCTGCTCCTTGAGCGAGTTGTCCACCGCCGTGGCCAGCGACAGGAACGGCGGGATCCAGCGGTCGCCCACGGCCAGCTCGGCCACCCGCTCCAGCGCGGCCGGGCTCATCAGCGCGAGCCACAGCCCGCCGTCGGAGGCGAAGCCCTTCTGCGGGGCGAAGTAGTAGACGTCGGCCTGGCGCGGGTCCAGCGCCAGCCCGCCGGCACCGGAGGTCGCGTCGATCAGCACCAGCTGGCCCGCGGTCGCCGTCGCCGGCCGCTCGACCGGCACCGAGACGCCGGTCGAGGTCTCGTTGTGCGCCCAGGCCAGCACGTCGCAGCTGGGATCGGCCTGCGGCGGCGGCGCGCTGCCCGGCTCGGCGGAGACCACCACGGGGTCGGCGAGGAACGGCGCGCCGCGGGTCGTCTCGGCGAACTTGGCCGAGAACTCGCCGTAGGTCAGGTGCAGAGCGCGGTCGCGGACCAGGCTGAACGCCGCGGCGTCCCAGAAGGCGGTGGTGCCGCCGTTGCCGAGCACCACCTGGTAGCCCGCGGGCAGCGCGAACAGCTCGGCCAGCCCGGTGCGCACGCGTCCGACCAGAGATTTCACCGGCTTCTGCCGGTGCGAGGTGCCCATCAGGGCCGCGCCGGCGCCGGCCAGCGCGGCCAGCTGCTCCGGGCGGACCTTGGACGGGCCGCAGCCGAAGCGTCCATCGGCCGGCTTGAGCTCGGCGGGGATCTGCAGATCGGTGGAGGTCGATGCGGTCACGGCCCCAGTGTCCCAGCCGGAGCGGGCGGGGTTCGCCGGTACCCGGTGTGACCCGGTCGATGAGCCGCCCGTCGCCACCAGCGCCGCATAGCGGCGGTACGGCGTTCGGGTGGCCCGACAGGGCCGACGGGTGTCTCCGCGCTGGCCAAGTCTGATCTCTACCGTCCGCGCCCATGATCGTGGCTCGGGGGCGCGGTGTGCTGGTGCTGATCAACGTGTCGGCGGTGGCCGTGGTGCTGGGCGGGCCGGGCCTGCTGGGCGGGCCACCGACCGGCTCCGCCTCCCCGATGCCAGCGGTCCGCACGGTGGCCGGCACGGTGCCCGGTCCCAGCCCGGTGGCCGAGGTCGTGCGGATCACCAACGTGGAGCGGGCCAGGGCCGGCTGCCCGGCGCTGCTCCTCGACTCCCGGCTGGCCACGGCCGCGCAGCTGCACAGCGAGGACATGGCGGCCAACAACTACTTCTCCCACACCAGCCAGGACGGCCGCTCGTTCGTCGACCGGGTGCGGGCCCAGGGCTTCGGATCGCCGGCCGCGGAGAACATCGCCAGGGGTCAGCGCACACCCGCCTCGGTGATGAGCGCCTGGATGAACTCGGCCGGGCACCGGCGGAACATCCTCAACTGCACGCTGCGCGCGATCGGGGTCGGTTTCGCCCCGGGCAACGTGTGGACCCAGGACTTCGGGCGCTGACCCGGCCGACGCCGGGGTCAGCTCGGCGCCGCCACCCGGATGTCCGACCACCCGTCGACGTCCTCGGGCCGGCGGGTCCCCGGGCCGATGTACTGCGCCGCCGGCCGCACCAGCTTGGCCTCGCGCTTCTGCTCCAGGATGTGCGCCGACCAGCCCGCGGTCCGTGCGCAGGTGAACAGCGAGGGCATCATGTGCGACGGCACCTCGGCGAAGTCGAGGATCACCGCCGCCCAGAACTCCACGTTGGTCTCGATCACGCGGTCCGGCCGGCGTTCCCGCAGCTCGGCCACCGCGGCCTGCTCCAGGGCCACGGCCACCTCGTAGCGCGGGGCCTTGAGCTCCTGGCACGCGCGGCGCAGCACCTTGGCCCGCGGGTCCTGCGCGCGGTACACCCGATGCCCGAAGCCCATCAGCCGCTCCCGGCGGTCCAGCACGCCCTTGACCAGCGACACCGCGTCGTCGGAGCGCTCCACCTCGGCCAGCATCGGGAGCACTCTGGCCGGTGCGCCGCCGTGCAGCGGGCCGGACATGGCGCCGATCGCCCCGGACAGGGCGGCCGCCACGTCGGCACCGGTGGAGGCGATCACCCGGGCGGTGAACGTGGAGGCGTTCAGGCCGTGCTCGGCCGCCGACACCCAGTACGCGTCCACGGCCCGCACGTGCGACGGGTCCGGATCGCCCCGCCAGCGCGTCATGAACCGCTCGGTGATCGTCGTGCACTCGTCGATCCGGGCCTGCGGCACGGCCGGGATCCCGATCCCGCGCGCGGACTGCGCCACATAGGACAGGGCCATCACCGACGCCCTGGCCAGCTGCTCGCGGGCCTCGATGTCGGTGATGTCCAGCAGCGGCCGGTAGCCCCAGTAGGGCGCGAGCATGGCCAGCGCGGCCTGGACGTCGACCCGCACGTCGCCGGTGTGCACCGGCAGCGGGAACGGCTCGGCCGGCGGCAGCCCGGCGCCGAAGCGTCCGTCGACCAGCAGTGCCCAGACGTCGCCGAAGGTCACCCGACCGACCAGGTCGTCGACGTCCACGCCGCGGTAGCGCAGCGCACCGCCGTCGCGATCCGGTTCGGCGATCTCGGTACGGAACGCGGTGTGCCCCTCCAGCCCCGGCCGGAATCCCGGTGGTGGTGGCGGCACCTCGATCTTCCCTGCAGGCCCAGCGGACACCGTGTCCTCCTCCCCGACGGTCACGGCGGCCGACAACTCCCAGACGCCGGCGGCCGGACCTGCATGCGGACCGGGGCGGGCGCCCGGGTACGACCACGGATCGAGCGCGATCCACGTGCCCGACCGATGTGGTGCGGTCACAGTGCATCCGGGGTCGGCGCGGAGGCAACGGCGCAGGTGGGTGGTATCGGTCACCGACCTTGTCCTACCCGAGCGGGGAAACCTAACGTAGTGGACCGGCTACCGGCGGAGGCAATGTGACGGGGCAACTGGCGGCCATGCGGGTCGACTACCGGACCGAGGGATTCGACGTCGGGGACCTGGCGCCGACCTGGCACGAGCAGCTGGCGCGCTGGCTGGCCGCGGCGGAAGCGGTGGAGATGCCGGAGCCGAACGCGATGGTGCTGGCCACCGCGGGCGCGGACGGCCGACCCTCCTCGCGCACCGTGCTGTGCAAGGGCCTGGACGCGCGCGGCATCGTCTTCTTCACCAACTACACCTCGGCCAAGGGTCACGAGCTGCGAGCCACCCGCTACGCGTCGGCCACCTTCCCCTGGTACGCCCAGCACCGGCAGGCGCACGTCCGGGGTCCGGTGGAGCTGATCGCGCAGGCGGAGACGCAGGCGTACTGGTCCGGCCGGCCGCGCGGTTCGCAGCTCGGGGCGTGGGCGTCGGCGCAGTCGAGCGTGGTGCGCGACCGCGGCCG
>CAVSTV010000010.1:0-148042 GCA_963730945.1 uncultured Actinomycetota bacterium | reverse complement strand
GTTTCTTTGCATTTGAGGTCGAGAGATCGATCTCGTAGTTCTTGCCGTCGACACCGAACTCGACCGTCTCGTCGGCGACCGCCCCGTCCAGGTCGTCGACCAGTCGGATCTCGCGGATCTGTGCCACCGCCGCAGCCCTCCATACATCTCGCAGTTTTGTCGCGGCGACGCCGCATGATCGCACGATATATGCAATCCATCGGTACTGTCGACCCGAACCGCCCGCTCGTGGAGATGTTACTGAGAACGCACGAGTGGATACAGGATCGTCTCCCGGATTCCGAGCCCGCTTAGTGTCATCAGGAGCCGGTCGATCCCCATTCCCATGCCGCCTGTCGGGGGCATTCCGTACTCCATCGCGCGCAGGAAGTCCTCGTCGACCTGCATCGCCTCGACATCGCCCGCGGCGGCCAGCAGCGATTGCGCGTACAGCCGTTCCCGCTGTTCGACCGGATCGACGAGTTCGGAGTAGGCGGTCGCCAGCTCGGTGCCGGAAACGATGAGGTCCCAGGCCTCGGCCAGCCGGGGCTCGGTCCGGTGTTGCCTGGTCAGGGGGCGGACTTCGATCGGATAATCGCGGACGAACGTCGGCTCGACGATGGTGTGCTCGACCAGCTTCTCGAACAGCTCCAGCACGATCTCGCCGGCCGATAGCCCGGCGGCCAGTTCGACCTCGTGCGCCGCGGCCAGCTTGCGCAGCTCGTCGCCGGAAGTGTCCAGATCGATCGGTTCCGACACCGCCTCCGAAACGGCTCCGTGAAGGGTGACAGAACGCCACTGCCCACCCAGATCCCGCTCCGACCCGTCGGCGTGCCGAACCACCGTGGAACCGAACACGGCCCGTGCACTCGCTTGCACGAGCTCCCGGGTGAGCTCCGCCATGTCGTCGTAGGTGGCGTAGGCCTGGTAGGCCTCCAGCATCGCGAACTCGGGCGAGTGCGAGCTGTCGATTCCCTCGTTCCGGAAGTTGCGATTGATCTCAAAGACCCGCTCGATCCCGCCCACCACGCAGCGCTTCAGGAACAGTTCCGGAGCGATCCGCAGGTACAGATCGGAGTCGATTGCGTTGGCGTGCGTGACGAACGGCCGCGCGGTGGCCCCGCCGTGCTGCAACTGCAGCATCGGCGTCTCGACCTCGATGAAGCCCCGATCGTGCAGAACCGCGCGCAGGGTGCGCACGACATCGGCGCGATTCCGCACCATCGCGCGGGCCTGCGGCCGCACGATGAGATCGGCATAGCGCTGCCGAACCCGCGTTTCCTCCGATAGCTCACGGTGCGCGACCGGCAGCGGGCGGATGGCCTTGGCCGCCATGACCCACCGATCGACCATTACGGACAGTTCACCTCGGCGCGAGGTCGCCACCTCTCCGTGCACGAACACGTGATCACCCAGGTCGACCGTCGACTTCCAGCGGGCGAGCTCGTCCGCGCCGATCAGCGCCAGGCTGAGCATCGCCTGCAGCTGGGTGCCGTCGCCCTCCTGGAGGGTGGCGAAACAGAGCTTCCCGGTGTTGCGCATGAAGATCACCCGCCCGGCGACCCCGACCACGTCGCCGGTGCTGGTGTCCGGCGGCAGCTCGGGATGGGCGGCCCGCACCTCGTTCAGGGTGTGCGTGCGCGGCAACGACACCGGATAGGGATCCAGGCCCTGTACGTACATCTCGGCCCGCTTCGCGCGGCGCACCCGGATCTGCTCGGGCAGTTCCTGGTCGCCCTGTTCATCGGAACTGTGTGTGTCGTCCGGGTGCTCGGAATCGGGGGGCGCGGCGCTCACACCGAAGAAGGGTAGTGACGGGTTGTGGACAGGCTCACGTCGGTGCGTCCGGCGTAGCGTCAGCTCCCGTGTCGCCATCCCGGGCTCGCTCGTTCGGAGCGGTCGCCGCCGCCTACGCCGAGCATCGGCCCGGGTATCCGGGCGCGGCCCTGGACTGGGTGCTCCGCTCGGTCACCGGCGGGCGGCTGCTGGATCTCGCGGCCGGCACCGGGAAGCTGACCGCGCTGCTGGTGGGCCGCGGGGAGGTGGTCGCGGTCGAGCCGGATCCGGCCATGCTCGACCAGCTGCGTAGCCGGTTCCCGACCGTGGAGGCCGTGGCGGGCACGGCCGAGGCGATCCCGCTGCCGGCCGCGTCGGTGGACGCGGTGTTCGTCGGGCAGGCGTGGCACTGGTTCGACACCGGGCGCGCGCTGCCGGAGCTGGCCAGGGTGCTGCGGCCCGCCGGCGTGCTGGCCGCGCTCTGGAACGCCGAGGACACCGCCGTCGAGTGGGTGGCGGGCCTGCACCGGGCGTCCGAGCGGGGACGGCCGACACCGGGCATCCCGGCCCACGGCATCCCGTCCGTCTTCGCCGAGCACCCCGCGTTCGTGCCCGGCGGCGAGGCGTCGTTCCCGAACCCGATCCGGACCACGACCGAGGCCCTGGTGGCCTCGATCGGCACCCATTCCTGGGCGCTGATCAGCGAGCCGGCCGATCGGGAGGCGGCGTTCGCCCGGATCCGCGGCTACCTCGCGGAGCGGCCGGAGACGTCGTCGGGCGAGTTCGTGCTGCCGATGACGACCGAGGTGCTGCGCGCGTTCCGCAGGTAGGTCAGCCGCAGCCCGAGCAGGGTCAGGTCGGGCACGTACTCGGTGATCGTGCGCGATTCGTCGGCCATCAGCGGGGCCAGCCCGCCGGTGCCGAGCACGGTCACGCGGCCGGCCCGCGGGCCGAGCTCGGCGAGGATGCGCTCGACCAACCCGTCGACCTGGCCGGCGAAGCCGTACAGCACCCCGGACTGCAGGCACTCCACGGTGTTCTTGCCGATCACCGACCGCGGCCGGACGAGCTCGACGCTGCGCAGCGCGGCGGCCCGGGTGGCCAGCGCCTCCAGCGAGATCTCGATGCCCGGGGCCAGCGCGCCGCCGAGGAACTCCCCCTTGGCCGAGACCACATCGATGTTGGTGGAGGTCCCGAAGTCGACGACCACGCACGCGGTGTCGAACAGCCGGTGCGCGGCGAGGGTGTTCATCACCCGGTCGCCGCCGACCTCGCGCGGGTTGTCCACCAGCAGCGGGACCCCGGTCCGCACCCCCGGCCCGATCACCACCGACGGCTCGGGGCGCCGCTCGGTCAGCAGCCGCAGCTCGCGCAGCAGGCTGGGCACGGTGGACAGCGCGGCGATGCCGGTCACCTGCGACGCGTAGTCGCCGAGCAGCGCGGCGACGGAGACCTCCAGCTCGTCGGCCGTCATCCGCGGATCGGTGCGCATCCGCCAGTCCCGCACCAGCGGCGGGCGGGCATCGGCCACCGCCTCGTCGTTCCTGGCGTCGGCGTAGAGCCCCAGCGCGATCTGGGTGTTGCCGATGTCGACGCAGAGCAGCACCGGACACCCCCTACAGGCGGACGGGGACGTTGTCGATCAACCGGGTGCCGCCGATCCGGGCGGCCACCAGCAGCCGGGCCGGGCCGGACGGCGGGGCCGGGCCGAGGTCGGGATCGCGCAGCTCCAGGTAGTCCAGCGCCAGCTCGGGCGCCTCGGCGAGCACGGCGTGCGCCGCGGCCAGCACCGCATCGGGCCCGCGCGCCGACACCCCGACGCCCGCGACGAGCGCCCGCTGCAGCGCCGCGGCCGGCGCCCGGTGCTCGGCGGACAGGTAGGCGTTGCGGCTGGACAGGGCGAGCCCGTCGGGTTCCCGGACCGTCGGCACCCCGATCACGGCCAGCGGGAAGTCCAGGTCACGCACCATCTTCTTGATCAGGACCAGCTGCTGGTAGTCCTTCTCCCCGAAGTAGGCCAAATCGGGGCCGACGATGTGGAACAGCTTGGCGACCACGGTGAGCACGCCGCCGAAGTGACCGGGCCGGACGGCGCCCTCCAGCTCGGAGCCGAGGCGGCCGGGCTCGACCGAGGTCTCGGCGCCCTCGGGGTACATGTCGGGCACGCCGGGCAGGAACACCAGCTCCACGCCCTCCTCGCGGCAGGCCTGCAGATCGTCCTCCAGCGGGCGCGGGTAGCGGTCGAGGTCCTCGCTCGGACCGAACTGCAGCGGGTTGACGAAGATCGACACCGCGGTGACGACGGCGCCCGGCGCCCGGCGGGCGTGCCGGATGAGCTCCCGATGGCCCTCGTGCAGGGCGCCCATCGTCGGCACCAGCGCGACCCGCCGCCCGGCCCCGCGCAGCGCCCTGGTGACCGGCGCGATCGCGGACGGCGCGCGGTGCACGGTCAGCCGGCCGGGCAGGTAGCCGTCGCGGGTACGGGCACTGGTCACGGCATCTCCTGGGCGGGGTGCTGGGCGGCTGGTGATCGATCCCAGAGGTACACCACGACAGTCACGATGCCGCCTCCGCGGGAAAGAGCACGTCGGCGGGTCACGATGCCGCCTCCGCGGGAAAGAGCACGTCGGCGGGTCACGATGCCGCCTCCGCGGGAAAGAGCACGTCGGCGGGTCACGATGCCGCCTCCGCGGGAAAGAGCACGTCGGCGGGTGTCACGATCCCTCCAGCACGCTCAGCACCTCGGCGGCCACCGGCTCGGAGAGCAACCCGCCGGCGGCGGCGCGGCGGGCGGTGCGCGCGGCCAGCACCCGGTAGGTCGCGGCCAGGTCCGGATCGTCCTCGGTGAGCACCCGCAGGTGGGTGCGCACGGTCTGCACGTCGCCGCGCGCGACCGGACCGGTGAGCGCCCGATCGCCGTGCCGAAGGGCGTTGTCCAGCGCCGCGGACAGCAGCGGCGCGACCAGCCGCTCGGCCGGCTGGATCCCGGCCCGCTCCAGGATCTGCACGCAGTCGCGGACCAGGGTGATCAGGTGGTTGGCGCCGTGCGCGAGGGCCGCGTGGTAGATGGGTCGGACCTCCTCGGCGATCCGGACCGGCTCGGCCCCCATCTCGACGACCAGTGCGGCCCCCACGCTCCAGCCGACCTCGTCGCCGGGGGTCGAGGTGACCCCGACCGCGGCGCCGCCCAGTCGGGCCACGTCCTCGACGCGCCCGGTGAACGTCAGCACCGGGTGCAGCGCCAGCGGCAGCACGCCGCGCTCGGTCGCCGGCGCCAGGATCGACACCCCGTGCGCGCCGGAGGTGTGCACGACGATCTGCCCGGCGCGGAAGCAGCCCGCCGCGGCCAGCCCGCGGACCAGGCCGGGCAGCACGTCGTCGGGCACGGCCAGCAGCGCCAGGTCGACCCCGGCCACGACCTCGTCGGGCGGCCGCAACGGCACCTCGGGCAGCAGCACGGCGGCCCGCTTCACCGAGTCCCGCGACACCGCGGACGCGGCGATGACGTGGTGCCCGGCGGCCGCCCACGCCGCGCCGACGACCGCTCCGACGCGCCCGGCCGAGACGACGCCGATCGAGAGCCGGGCGGGCCTGGCTGCGCTCATGTCGTCTCCTCGGCCCCGACCGCTGGCGGGGCTCAGATGCGGCTGGTCGGGGAATCGTCGCGGCCGGGCGGGGCCGGTGGTGGCGTCCCGGGGTCGGGCTTCGAGTCGGTCGGTCCGGTGGGCTTCGGAGCCACGATGCGCCGGGTCGGCTCGTCGACGGGTGAGCTGCTGCGGGCCGGGTCGGGCCGGGACCGGCCCGGAGCGGATCCCGGACCCGGCGCCGGGTGCGGTGGGACCGGGCCGCCGGGGCGGCCCACGTTCGCCGGGCCGCGCGGTGGCGCCCATGGCGAGACGGGCGGCGGCCCGGCGGGGGGCGGCGGCCCGGACGGCCGGGGCGGGGGTCCGGGATGCCGCGGGTCGGGTCGACCGGGGAACGACGGCCCGGCCGACGGCGCCGGGTAGTGCGGTTGGCCACCGGCCGGGGTCGGGGGCGGGCCGGGGGGCGGTGGCGTCCACGACCGGGGGCCGTCCTGCAGGCGCACGGCCATCGTCAACGCCTCCGGGTGCCCCACCGCCCGCGACCGGGTCCGGACCAGCTCGGCCAGCGCCTGGTCGTGCCAGAAGTAGCCGGTGTCGCCGACCGAGCCGCGCGCCATCCGGGACCGCAGGAACGCCAGGTCGGTGACCGCCGCCTGGTAGTCGGTGACCGCCTTGGCCACCTTCTTGCCCGATCGGCGGCGCACCGCGGCCTGCCAGCCGCGCCGCCCGGCCAGGCTGGACAGCAGCGTGATCTCGCTCGGGGCGATCCAGCCGGCCTGCGCGAACCCGGGCAGCTGGTCGATGACGATCCGCTGCTCGCGCTTGCGCTGCCACATCACGATGGCGACCATGGCCGCGAACAGCGGCACCATGATGAACGCGTAGACGCCGAAGAAGGCCGACCCGTCGAGGAACGACGCCGAGCCGTTCCAGAGCGCGTGCAGCATCACGGCCAGCGCGTAACCGATCAGCACCGCGACCACCCGGACCACCGGGTTGCGGCTGTTGGAGGCGATCCCGGCGCCGATGCCGGTCATAGCCGTGAACAGCGGGTGCGCGAACGGCGAGAGCACGCCGCGCATCAGCAGCACCGCGAACACCCCGCCGACCGGCCCGATCGGACCGCCCTCGGTGAAGGCCCGCCCGATGTAGAGGATGTTCTCGGTGAACGCGAAGCCGGCGGCCACCAACCCGGCGTAGACGATGCCGTCAACGATGCCGTCGAACTCGCGGCGGCGGAAGATCAACAGCCCGATCAGGAAGACGCCCTTGACCGCCTCCTCGACCACCGGGGCGATCACCACCGGGCCGACGATGTCGCCGCTGCCCCGGCCCAGCACCTCGTCGGCGATCAGCGACGCGCTGGAGTTGATCACCAGCGCGGACAGTGCGGCGAAGCAGGCCCCCCACAGGAAGGCGAGCAGCAGCAGCCGCGGCGGTTCCGGCTCCCAGCGATCGATCCACAGGAAGCACGCGACCACCGGTCCGACCGGCAACAACGCGCACAGCGCGCCGACGACGACGCCCCCGACACCGATGCTGCTGGCGACCAGGCCGAGCACGACCAGCCCGCAGAAGCCCAACGCGACCAGCCCCAGCACCGGCGCCAGCACGCCCCGACGTTGGCGTCCCGACGTCGGGATCGGACCCTCCCAGGTCACCTGCGACATGACCGCGAGCCTACGGGGCGCCGTCGGAGGCCCTCACGGCGTCACTCGGTGCGGGTGGACGGTGGGTCCGGATCGTCGGGGGCTCGGCAGCAGTGCTCCAACCACAGCGCTCCGGCCACCAGGACCAGAGCGCAGATCAGCCCGACCACGCCCGCGACCGCGTCGCCCGCCGCCGCGGTGACCTCGGAGCTGCGCGGCAGCACGTGCAGCAGCAGCCCGGCCCACAACCCGGCCATGATCGCACCGGCCAGCGCGGACGCCTTGGCCACCAGCACGGCCCTGGCCGCGACCAGGGGCTGCACCGGGCGCGCCCCCGGCAGCCGGCGGATCCGGGCCCGCAGCGCGTTGCCGGCCAGCGCCTCGGCCACGCCGAGCACGCCGAGGGTGGCCCCGGCGGGCGCCGGGATCCCGGGCAACGATCCGTAGCTCAGCCGGATCACCAGGTTGGCCAGCAGCGCCGCCACCAGCCCGGCCCCGAGCAGATCCCGCTGGCGAGTGGGCCTCACAACTCCCCCCTGCCCCCACCCCACCGCGTGCGCGAACGGGCCGTTCGCACGCTAGGTGCGTGCGAAAGTGCCGTTCGTTCCACGGCGGGGGTGGGCGCGGCATCGGGGAAAGCTGGGCGCGTAGCGGCGGGGGACGGGGCGGGGGTCATGGGGGGAGCG
Organism: uncultured Actinomycetota bacterium; assembly: GCA_963730945.1. GTDB lineage: Bacteria > Actinomycetota > Actinomycetes > Mycobacteriales > Pseudonocardiaceae > Pseudonocardia. The sequence goes on along the minus strand of CAVSTV010000010.1, from coordinate 140,368 downwards.
GGGGGCGGGGCGGGGGTCATGGGGCCGGCGGAGGATGGGGCGGCGATCATGGGGCGAGCACCAGGTCGTCGCGGCGGCGCAGGGCGGCCGTGGCCGACGGGGCGAGGGCGGCGAGCAGCGCGGCCACCGAACCCCGGCCGGGCAGCTCCGCGTCGGGCTCCACGTCCAGCCAGGGCCGGAGCACGGTGGCGCGGTCGGCGGTGCCCGGGTGCGGCAGCAGCAGCTCCGGATCGTCGCTGGTCACCCCATCCACCACGACCACGTCCACGTCGAGCGTGCGCGGGCCCCAGCGGACCTCGCGGACCCGCCCGGCCGCCTCCTCCAGCCGCTGCCCGCGGCGCAGCCAACCCCAGGCGTCGGTGGCCGGGTCGGCCACCACGAGCACCGCGTTCAGGAAGTCGGGTTGCTCGACGCCGCCCCACGGCGCGGTCTCGTACACCGGCGACACCGCGACGAGCGCGCCGGCGAAGCCGTGCACGGCCGCCTGCAGGTGCGCGAACCGGTCGCCGAGGTTGGAGCCGAGGGACAGCACCGCTCGCGTCATCGTCGCTCCGCAGCCCCGCGGGCACCGGCGGGGAGCGTGCCGCGGGTCAGTACGACCGCGACGTCGGCGAACGCCAGCGGGATCGGGGCCGCGGGCTTGTGCAGCACCACCTCGACGGCCTGCACCCGGTCGTCGGTCAGCACGTCATCGGCGATCCGCCCGGCCACCGCCTCGATCAGGTTGCACGGCTCGCCGCCGATGATCGCGGCCGCGTGCTGGGCGAGCGCGCCGTAATCGAGGGTGTCGGCCAGCTCGTCGGAGGCGGCCGCGCGGGTGAGATCCAGCCACACCGTGAGATCGACGACGAAGTCCTGGCCGTCGCGCCGCTCGTGGGCGAACACGCCGTGGTGGCCGCGCACGGTCAACCCGCGCAGCTCGATCCGGTCGGTCATCGCCGCTGCTCGCCGGTGCCGATCCGGGGCGCGGACGCACCCAGCTGCCAGGCTGTGGCCACCGCCAGCGCGTCCATGGTCGCCTCGACGTCGTGCACCCGCACGCCCCAGACGCCCGCGCAGGCGGCCAGCGCACTGATCGCCGCGCTGGCCCGATCGCGGTCAGGGGCCGGCCGTTCGACGCCATCGGCATCGGCCAGCAGCTGCCCGAGGAAACGTTTGCGCGAGGCTCCGACCAGCACCGGGAACCCGAGCGCGAGCAGCACGTCGAGCCGGCGCAGCAGCGCCCAGTTGTGCGCCGCGGTCTTGGCGAAGCCGAGCCCGGGGTCCAGCACCAGGCGCGCCGGGTCGACCCCGGCCAGCACCGCGGCGTCGACCCTGGCCACCAGCTCGGTCCGGACCTCACCGAGCACGTCCTCGTAGCCGGCCAGCTCGTTCATCCGCGAGCTGGGCCCGCGCCAGTGCATCAGGATCCAGGGCACCCCGGCGGCGGCCACCACCGCGGCCATCCGCGGGTCGGCCAGCCCGCCGGAGACGTCGTTCACCACGCTCGCGCCCGCCTCGAGAGCCGCCTCGGCCACCGCGGAGCGGGTGGTGTCGATGCTCACCGGCACCCCGACCGCGACCAGGTCGCGGATCACCGGCAGCACCCGCTCGATCTCGACCTGCGCCGCCACCCGGCCGGCACCCGGTCGGGTGGACTCACCACCCACGTCGATCACGTCGGCGCCGGCGCGGTGCATGGCCAGCCCCTGCGCGACCGCGTCCGCGCGGTCGAGGAAGCGGCCGCCGTCGGAGAACGAATCCGGGGTGACGTTGAGGATGCCCAGCACCGTGCAGCGCCCGGGATGAGGCAGGCCGGTCGGGCCGCCGGCTGCGGAATTCACGGGGGCGTTCACGGGTGCCGGATGAGCGACAAGGCCTCCGCGCGCGACCGCGACGAGGACTGCAACATCCCGCGCACGGCCGACGTCGTGGTCCGCGACCCCGGCTTGCGGATACCGCGCATGCCCATGCACAGGTGCTCGGCGTCGATCACGACGATCACGCCGCGCGGATCCAGCTTGCGGACCAGTGCGTCGGCGATCTGCCCGGTCAGGCGCTCCTGCACCTGCGGGCGGCGGGCGTACAGGTCGGCCACCCGGGCGATCTTGCTCAGGCCGGTGACCCGACCCGACTTCGACGGGATGTAGCCGATGTGGGCCTGCCCGTGGAAGGGCACCAGGTGGTGCTCGCAGGTGCTGAAGATCGGGATGTCCCTGACCAGGATCAGCTCCTGGTGCTGCTCGTCGAACGTCTTGTCGAGCGCGGCGTCGGGATCGGAGTACAGCCCGGCGAAGATCTCCTCGTAGGCCCGGGCGACCCGGGCCGGGGTCTCCCGCAGGCCCTCCCGGTCGGGGTCCTCGCCGACCGCGAACAGCAGCTCACGCACCGCCGCCTCGGCCCGGGCCCGGTCCACCCCGGGCCGACCGTTCGTGGTTCCCGCGGTGGGCGGCGGTGCGCCCGTGACGGGCCCGCTCAGCGCGACCCGTCCTCGGCCGGGCCGTCCGGGTCGCGATACGTGGCCTCATCACGATGGCCCGGATCACGACGGCCCGGGTCGTCGTGGTGCGCCGAATCCTTGCGCAGCGGGTCGGGGTGGGCCGGGTCCGGCCGCCGGCCGCCGGGGTGCGGTGTCTCGGGGCGGTGCGCATCGGGACGCTCGCCGTAGCCGTTGCTGCCGTGGCCGTTGCCGACCGGGTTCTGCCAGGACGGCCCCGGCGGGTTGGGCGGGCCGTGGTGCTGCGGCGGCTGCCAGTGCTGGCCGTCCGGCGGCCACGACTGACCCGACGGGGTGGTCGCCGGTCGCCAGTCCGGCGGGGCTCCGTAGTTGTGCGGCACCGAGTTGGGCTGCTGCTGGCCGCCCGGCTGCGGACCCGGCCACGGCTGGGGCGGCGGCGGACCACCCACCGGCACGTACCCGCCGGGGTGGTAAGCGCCGGGCGGCGGGTACGGCGGCTGGCCGGGGTAGCCCCCGGGCGGGCCGGGCGTGGGCAGCGGGCCGCCGTTGGGGCCGGGGCCCGGCAGCGGCACGCCGTTGCCCCCACCCGGGTAGGAACCGACCGGGGTCGGCTCGCGGGCCGGCTCGATCTGCGGCGGCCACGGCTCGCCGCGCTCGCGGGCCCGCTCGGCCGGGCTCTGGATCGGCGGCTTGTCCGACGGGGTGCGCCCCCCGAAGTCGTTGAACGCGGTGATCCGCGGCCGCTTCTCCACCTGGTCGAAGATCCGCTCCAGGTCGGTGCGGGTCAGCGTCTCGCGCTCGAGCAGCTCGAAGACCAGCTCGTCGAGGATGTCGCGGTAGGTGTTGAGGATCTCCCAGGCCTCGGTGTGCGCGGCCTCGATGAGCGCGCGCACCTCCTCGTCGATCTCGTGGGCCACCTCGAGCGAGTAGTCGGGCTGGTTGCCCATCGAGCGGCCCAGGAACGGGTCGCCCTGCTCGCGGCCGTAGCGCACCGCGCCCAGCCGCGCGCTCATGCCGTACTCGGTGACCATCGCGCGCGCGATCTTGGTGGCCTGGTCGATGTCGGAGGACGCGCCGGTGGTGGGCTCGTGGAAGACCAGCTCCTCCGCCGAGCGGCCACCCATCGCGAACACCAGCCGCCCGATCATCTCCGAGCGGGTCATCAGGCCCTTGTCGTCCTCGGGGACGACCAGCGCGTGCCCACCGGTGCGCCCGCGCGGCAGGATCGTGAGCTTGTAGACCGGCTCCAGGTCGGGCATCGCCCACGCGGCCAGCGCGTGCCCGCCCTCGTGGTAGGCGGTGATCTTCCGCTCCTGCTCGGAGATGATCTTGCTCTTGCGCCGCGGACCGCCGACGACCCGGTCGACCGATTCCTCCAGCGCGGCGTTGGTGATCAGGGTGCCGTGCTCGCGGGCGGTCAGCAGCGCCGCCTCGTTGATCACGTTGGCCAGGTCGGCGCCGGACATCCCGACGGTGCGCTTGGCCAGGCCCTCGAACTCGATGTCGGGGGAGAACGGCTTGCCCTTGGCGTGCACGGCCAGGATCGCGCGGCGGCCGGCCAGGTCGGGGGCGCCGACCGGGATCTGCCGGTCGAAACGACCGGGGCGCAGCAATGCGGGGTCCAGGATGTCGGGCCGGTTGGTGGCCGCGATCAGGATGATGCCGCCGCGGGCGTCGAAGCCGTCCATCTCGACCAGCAGCTGGTTCAGCGTCTGCTCGCGCTCGTCGTGACCGCCACCAAGACCGGCGCCGCGCTGGCGCCCGACGGCGTCGATCTCGTCGACGAAGATGATGCACGGCGAGTTCTGCTTGGCCTGCTCGAACAGGTCACGCACCCGGGAGGCGCCGACGCCGACGAACATCTCCACGAAGTCGGAGCCGGAGATCGTGTAGAACGGCACCCCGGCCTCGCCGGCGACCGCCCGCGCGAGCAGCGTCTTGCCCGTTCCGGGCGGCCCGTAGAGCAGCACGCCCTTGGGGATCTTGGCGCCGAGCGCCTGGTAGCGCGCCGGGTTCTGCAGGAAGTCCTTGATCTCCTCGAGTTCCTCGACGGCCTCGTCGGCCCCGGCCACGTCGGCGAAGGTGGTCTTGGGGTGGTCCTTGGTGAGCTGCTTGGCCTTGGACTTGCCGAACGACATCACCCGGTTGCCGCCACCCTGGGCGTTGTTCATCATCCAGAACAGGATGAGCAGCACCAGGCCGAGCGGGATCAGATAGATCAACATCGTGGTCAGGAAGGACTCCTGACGCACCTGGGTGTTGAAGGTCGGGCGGTTGTCCGCGGCCTCGAGCTTGCCGATGAGGGTGTCGCTGATCTGGGCCGGGTACTGCGTGATGACCTTGGTGTTGCCGTTCAGCGGCTGCCCGAGGGTCAGCCGCAACCGCTGCTCGCGGTCCTCGATCAGCGCGTCCTTGACGTTGCCGCTGTCGATCTGGGAGATGGCCACGGACGTCGGCACCTGGGTGTAGCCACGGGTGTCGTCAAGCAGCATGCTGACGGTCAGGTAGACCAGGATCGCGACGAGGATCCAGATCAGTGGGTTGCGGAGCAGGCGCTTGCGGTCCATTCAGCTTCGGCCTGTGGCGGCCTTCACCCTCTCTGACGACATTCGGGGCGACGACGTCCCGGCGGCGACCCGGCGAGGCGGGCTGACGGCCCCGAACCAGGATAGCGGTCCGATGACCCACCCGCGCCATGGTCCCTACCAGGGCACCATCGTCGCGGACCCGCGCTGGTCCAACGGTCGGAACGCCGATGGTGTTCCCGGTCAGGCGTAGACGGCGGGGTCCAGCGTCCCGATGAACGGGAGGTCCCGGTAGCGCTCGGCGTAGTCCAGGCCGTAGCCGACGACGAACTCGTTGGGGATGTCGAAGCCCACGTAGCGCACCGGGACGTCGCTGCTCACCGCGTCCGGTTTGCGCAGCAGCGCGCACACCTCCAGCGATGCCGGATCCCGCGACTCCAGGTTCTTGAGCAGCCACGACAACGTCAGGCCGGAGTCGATGATGTCCTCGACGATCAACACGTGACGACCGGCGATGTCCCGGTCCAGGTCCTTGAGGATGCGCACGACGCCCGACGAGGTCGTAGCCGAGCCGTAGGAGCTGACCGCCATGAACTCCAGCTGCACCGGAAGCGGCAGCGCCCGCGCCAGGTCGGTCATGAACATGACCGCCCCTTTGAGCACGCCGATCAGCAGCAGATCCGAGCCCGCGCCGCAGATCGGGCCGTAGTCCGCACCGATCCGCTCGGACAACTCATCTATCTTGTCGCGGATCGCGCGTTCGGTGACGAGGGTCGATGCGATGTCACCGTCGTACACGGTGGCCGTCCTCTCGGGGCAGGGGCGACGTTGCGGCCCAACCGATCGGGCGCAGGGTGAGCCTGCCATGCCGGCGCACCAGCTCCAACCCTCCCGGTAGCGCCACACCGCTGCGATCAGGCCCCTGAGCAGCCAGGACGTCGGCCGCTCTGAGGTGGGCATCGGTTACGGTGATCACCTGTTCGGAGTGCAGCCAGGCCCGCAGCACGCGCCGGCGCAGCGCCGGGTGCGCCCCGGCCAGCGGCGCCAGCAGCAGCGCCCCGCCCTCGCCGACCGCGGTGGCCAGCAGCTCGGCGGCGAATGCGTCGAGCACCTCGACGTCCTCGCGCAGCTGGGCCGCGGTGCGGGCGAGCGCCTCGGCGACCCCGCCGGCGAGCACCTGTTCCAGCAGCGGGAGCACCTCGTGGCGCAGCCGGACCCGGGTGAACCGCGGATCGACGTTGTGCGGGTCGTCCCAGACCGGCAGCCCGTGCGTCGCGCAGGCGGCCAGGGTGACCGCCCGCCGCACCCCGAGCAGTGGCCGTGACCAGGGCGGATCCCAGGCGCGCATGCCGGCCAGCGAGCGCGGGCCCGAGCCGCGGCCGAGCCCGAGCAGCACCGTCTCGGCCTGGTCGTCGAGGGTGTGGGCGAGCAGCACCGGTGAGTCCGGGTGCGGGCGGGCGGCGCGCAGGGCGGCGTAGCGGGCCCGCCGGGCCGCGGCCTCGAGCCCGCCAGGGCCGTCCACCTGCACGCGGTAACCGCGGGCCTCGGCACCGAGCCCGGCCAGCAGCTCGACGGTGGCCGCTGTGCGCTCCGCCGAACCGTCCTGCAGACCGTGATCGACGACCGCCACGTGCACCGGGGCTGGTGCCGTGGCGAGGGTGGCGACGGCGAGGGCGAGCGAGTCGGCGCCCCCGGAGCAGGCGACCAACGGTGGGGCGGCCCGCTGCGCCGGGGGCAGCTCGGCCAGCGCCGACCGGACGGCGCGGCGCACCTCGGCGAGGGCCGGGTCCCACTGTGTACGGGACGGCTCAGCCACCGCCGCCACCCAGCACCGGCAACTCCAGCCCCGGCGACCCGCGCACGGCGACCCCAACACCGGCGCCCCCGAGCCCACCCCACAACGGGCCAAGATCACCAGTTCGGTGCAACAGCGGCCAGATCTGGCCGTTGTTGCACCCAACTGGTGATCTTCGGTCCGGGGCGGTGGCCGCCGCCCACCGGACACCACCGTTGGCCACGGCGCGACGCTACCGATCCGGAGCCGGGATCACGGCAGCACGCGGCGGATCCAGGCGCCGGGCTCGGCCAGCTCGGCCCTGGACGGCAGGTTCTCCGGCCGCTCCCAGACCTGGTTGAAACCGTCCATGCCCGCCGCCAGCACCACGTGCGAGGTGAACGCCGAGCCGACCGCGTACTGGCGGACCTTGGCCTCCACCCCGAGCAGCGCGCGCAGGATCCGGTCGACCAGCCCGCCGCCGCGGCGGCGGGCGGTGAACCGGGCCCTGATCGTCGCCACGCTCGGCACCACATCCGGCCCCGCCGCGTCCATCACGTGGTCGGCGTGCCCTTCCAGCAGCGTGGTCAGCGCGAGCAGCCGATCGAGCACCGCCCGCTGCTCGGGCCCCTGCAGGAGCTCGACGATGGCCAGCGAGTCGGCGCCGGTGCTGCGGATGGCCCGCACGATGTCGGGCAACCGGTCGATCAGCGTGGGGCGCGTCGACCCGGGTTCGCCGCCGACCTGGGCCAGCGACAGGAAGCGGCCGACCTCGTCGGCGAAGTAGGAGCGCAGCCACGGCACCGCGGTGAACTGCAGCCGGTGGGTGGCCTCGTGCAGGCAGACCCACAGCCCGAAGTCGGCGGCCGGCACGTCGAGGGCGCGCTGCGCGGCGTGCACGTTGGGGGCCACCAGCAGCAGCCTGCCCCCGCCGTCCGGGCCGCCGAACGGATCGTACTGGCCGAGCACCCGCCCGCCGAGGTAGGCGACGACGCCGCCCAGCTGCAGCCCGGCCGTCCGCTCGGTGACCGCCCGGGCCACGCCGTTGACCTCGGGCAACCGGGCACCCGCGGTGAGCACCGCCATCCCGTTCAGCGCGGCCGCGGCCCACGCCGGGCGGTCGACCACGTCCGCCGGCAGCAGCGGCAGGCCGGCGCCGAGCCCGGTGACGTCGCGGACGTGACCTTCGGCCACCGCGGCGTCGGTGCGCAGCCGGGCCACCAGCGCGGCGGCCTCGGCGCGGCTGGCGTCCGGGCCCGGGCTCATCAGCCGCGCCGCCGTGCGACTCGCCAGCGCCCAGTCCACCGGAAGGCCGAGTCGGCCGGGCTCGACCCGGTCGGATGGGGTGTCGTCGATCGCATTCGGCACCCGGCCCACGCTACGCACCGCCGGCCGCGGTTGCCCGCGGCGCGCGACCGGCCCCGCCCGGACCGCGTGCGGTGGTCACGGCCCGCCCTATTACCGGCGGGGGCTGATCACCGGCCGGGGCACGGACCACCGGCGGGCACGGATCACCGGCAGCCGCAGCGGCTGAGCTCGGCGGCCATCGTGTCCAGAATCGGCCGGCTGGTCGCCGGACTGGGCCCGTTGGACATCAACGCGAAGATCAGCAGCCGGCCGTCGACGTCGGTGACCACGCCGGCCAGACTGCTGACCCCGGTCAGGGTGCCGGTCTTGGCCCGGACCACTCCGCGGCCCACCCCCGACGGGTCGGCCGCGGTGAACCGGTCCACCAGGGTGCCGTCGCCGCCGGCCACCGGCAGGCCGCTGACCAGCGGCCGCAGCTTCTCGAAGTCGCGCGGGCCCGGCGCCGGCTCGGCCGCCGCGACCAGCACCGAGCCCAGCAGCCGGGCCGGCACCCGGTCCCGGGTGGACAGGCCGCTGCCGTCGACGATCTCGGCGCCGTCCGGGTCGATCCCGGCCTGCTCGAGCGCGGCCAGGACCTGCGTCGCGCCCCCGGTGAAGGACGGCTCGGCGTCGCCGGCCAGCGCGACCTCCCGGGCCAACGCCTCGGCCAGCACGTTGTCCGAGCTGCGCAGCAGGTGCTCGACCAGCTCGGTGATCGGCGCCGAGGACACCGAGCCGAGCAGCGCCGCGCCCGGCTTTGCGGTTCCGGTGGTCACCGTGTCCGGGTTGACGCCGAGCATGCCGGCGAACGCGCGGCCGGCCGTCTCCGCGGGGTTCGGCACCCGCGGGCCGTCCTGCAGGGTGGCGTCGATCCGGCCGCCGTCGACCATCAGCGCCTCGATGGGGGTGACGTAGCCGCCGGCGATGTCGGCCTCCTCCCAGCCCGGGGCGAGCGTCGGCCCGGCGAACCGGCCGGTGTCCACCACCACCTTGCTGACCGGCCCGGCCCGCTGCACCTGCGCGGCCAGCTCGGCCAGCCGGGGTGCGTCGGGATAGACGCCGGTGCGCCCGGCCGGCAGCGCGGTCAGCGTCGGGTCGCCGCCGCCGACGAGCACCACGGTGCCGGGCTCCGGGCCGGCGACCACCCGGGTCGAGAACGAGTCGGTCGGGGGCAGCGTGAGCAGCGCGGCGGCCGCGGTGAGCAGCTTGCCCGTGGAGCCGGGGACCAGCGCGCGGTCCGGTGTGCGGTCCCACAGCGGGTCGCCCCCCGCGGCGTCCAGCACGATGCCGGTGAACGTGCCCGGCATCGCGTCGCCGTCGGCGTCCAGGGCGGCCGCCAGGCCGTCGGCGGTGGGGCGGGGCGCGTCGGGGGGCAGCGCGCGCAGCTGCGGCTGCGCGGGCGGTGGCACCGCGATGATCACTTGCGGTTCGGCGTAGCCCAGGTTCACCAGCAGCGTGGGCGCGGTCAGGGCCACCGTCGCCCCGGTGCCGGCGGACAGCACCAGCACCACCAGCACGGTGATCACCCGTCGGAGCCGGTTGCGGGACAGCGCCACGGTGGTGCCGATCCGGGTTCCGAAGCCCATGGCGCCCCCTTCCCGGATCGCCCGCCGCGGCTCACCGGCCCGATCTGCCAGAATCACCCCCGGCCGGTCCTGACGGCGCCGACGGGGTCGGCCACACTGGAGGCCACACTAGAGGCCGGTCCCGAGCAGCAGCCGAGCACCAGGAGAGTCGACAAGTGGACTTCGACGTCACCATCGAGATCCCCAAGGGCGGGCGCAACAAGTACGAGCTCGACCACAAGACCGGTCGCATCAAGCTGGACCGGACGCTGTTCACCGCGACCCAGTACCCCGCCGACTACGGCTTCATCGAGGACAGCCTCGGCGAGGACGGCGACCCGCTCGACGCGCTGGTCCTCATCCAGGAGCCGACCTTCCCCGGCTGCCTGGTCCGGGCCAGGGCGATCGGCATGTTCCGGATGAAGGACGAGAAGGGCGGCGACGACAAGGTCCTCTGCGTGCCCAGCGACGACCCCCGCCAGGAGCACCTGCGCGACATCCACCACCTGCCCGAGTTCGACCGGGCCGAGATCCAGCACTTCTTCGAGATCTACAAGACGCTGGAGCCGGGCAAGAGCGTCGAGGGCGCCACCTGGGTCGGCCGGGTCGACGCCGAGCGCGAGATCCACAACTCCTGGAAGCGCGCCAAGGACGCCGCCGAATCCGAGGAGCAGCACTGATCCTCGGCGTGCTCACCTGAGCCGTTCGGCCGCCGGATCCGGCACGAGGGCCTCGGCCGGGACCGCGGCCGGGGCCGCACCGGGGGACAGCGGCGCCGGGGTCCGCGCGTTGTCGGCGCGCTGGGCGTCCACACCGGACATGGTACGCAGCGGCACCTCCTTCATCATGATCACGGCGAACAGCCCGATCAGCAGCACCGCGGCGGCGCCGATGAACACGACGCTCATCGCCCCGGCGAAGCCGTCCAGGATCGGGCCGGGCCAGCACCGGGCTCGGCGGCGGCCAGGAACGACGAGTCGTCGAGCGACAGCGGCGCGCCGGTGCGCAGCGCGGCCAGGATGGGCGCGTTCGCCGGGTTGGCCAGCACCGCCGGGTCGCTCAGCGCGGCCTGGAACCCGGCCCCGGCAGCGGCCGCCCGGAAGTTGTCGGCCACCCGGGCGCCCAGCGTGCTGAACAGCACCGACAGGAACACCGCCGTGCCCAGCGTGCCGCCCATCTGGCGGAAGAAGGTGGCCGACGCGGTCGCCACCCCCATGTCGCGGGGCGGCATCGCGTTCTGCACGGCCAGGGTGAGCGGCTGCATGTTGCCGCCCAGCCCCCACCCGATCACCACCATGATCAGCGCGGTCTGCCAGTACGGGGTGTCGACGCCGACCCGGGACAGCGCGCCGATGCCGACGACCATCAGGGAGAGCCCGAGCACCGGCCACACCTTGTAACGGCCGGTGCGCGAGATGAACTGCCCGGACGTGATCGACATGCTCATGATGCCGAGCACCAGCGGCAGCGTCTGCAGCCCTGCCTCGGTCGGCGTCGCGCCCTTGACGATCTGCAGGTACAGCGGCAGCAACGCCAGCGCGCCGAACATGCCCATGCCGGCGATGAACCCGGCGACCGAGCCCCAGCTGAACACGCCGCTGCGGAAGAAGCGCAGCGGCAGCAGCGCGTCGTCGCCGATCCGGCGCTCCAGCAGCAGGAACGCCACCAGCCCGACGACGCCGGTGACGTAGCAGCCCAGCGCGAGCGGTGAGCCCCAGCCCCAGCCGCGACCCTGCTCGGCGACGATCAGCAGCGGCACCAGGCACAGCGCCAGCGCCAGCGCGCCCGGCCAGTCGATGCGGTGCTCGCGCCGGTGGTGCGGCACGTTGAGCACCTTGGTCACCACGACCAGGGCCAGGATCCCCAGCGGCACGTTGATCAGGAACACCCAGCGCCAGCCGGTGATCCCGAGCAGCTGCGCCTGCCCGGCCAGGAAGCCGCCCGCGACCGGTCCGAGCACGCTGGAGGTGCCGAACACGGCCACGAAGTAGCCCTGGTACTTGGCCCGCTCGCGGGGCGCGACGATGTCCCCGATGATCGTCAGGGCCAGCGAGAACAGCCCACCGGCGCCCAGTCCCTGCACGCCGCGGAACGCCGCCAGCTGGTACATCGAGGTGGCGAACGCGCACGCGACGGAGCCGACCACGAAGATCGAGATCGCGGTGAGGAACAGCGGCTTGCGGCCGAAGAGGTCGGAGAGCTTGCCGTAGAGCGGCGTCGTGATCGTCGCGGTGATCAGGTAGGCGGTGGTCGCCCAGGCCTGCAGGCTCAGCCCGTTCAGGTCGTCGGCGATCGTCCGGATCGAGGTGGCCACGATGGTCTGGTCGAGCGCGGCCAGGAACATCCCGATCATCAACCCGGCGAAGATCGTCAGGATCTGCCGGTGCGTGAGCAGGCCTGGTTCGGAGCCGGTGGTCGAGCCACCGGCTGCGGGCGCGGACATGGAGCTCCCCTCAGATCCGAACCGGCACCGCACCGCTGTCGGCGGCGGACGGTTCGGAGGTGCCGCGTGCGCCGGCCGTGCTGGCCGCGAATCGCGTCTTGTCGAAGTTCTCGAGTTCGGTGACGAAGCGGCCGAGCAGCTCGCGCAGCGTCAGCCGGTCGTTCTCGGACCAGCCGGCCAGCAGCCCGGCGATGTTCTCGTTGCGCTGCCTGCGGTTCTCCTCGAACACCCGCCGGCCCTCGTCGGTGGCGGCGAGCAGCGTCGCCCGGCCGTCCTGCGGGTCGGCGGTCCGCTCGACGTAGCCCGTCCGCACCAGCTGCCCGATCTGACGGCTGATCGTCGACGGGTCGGAGTGCACCGCCTCGGCCAGCGCGCCGGCCCGCTGCGGCCCGTCCTTCACCAGGTGTACGAGCAGGTGGTAGGCGGCGCGCTCGATCGCGCCGGGCCGTTCGGCGTGGTCGCGGTCGCGCTTGCGCTCGACCAGCCGGACCAGGCGGATGAGCTCACTGCTCACCGCATCGGCAATGCCCAGCTCGTAATCCGACGGCACGACATCCTCCCGGCCTTGAGTGCGTGCGGCACGCAACAAGTTGACAACCGCAAGCATGCTCGGGAACGGCCGGGCCGGCAACTCGGCCCATGGTGACCGGCACCGCTCTCCGAGTCGCAGTCCGGTCGGCCGGTCCTGGGGCCGCGTCAGCAGGCCAGCGCCGCACGGCCGTCCTCGGTGACGGTGGCGACGTCCAGCGGCCGGGCCGGATCCGCGGGAAAGATGAGTCCGGCGGCGACCAATCGGTGCCCGGCCGTGGAATCGGCGCAGAGAAAGCCGTCGATCCACAGCATCGGCGCGTAGCCCACGCCGAGCCGGCAACGCCCGGCGGCGACGGCGCGCAGCAGGGAGCGATCTCTACCGGTGACCACCACCGTCTCACTGTCCGACATCGTGCGACTCCCCTCGGTGAGTTTCCGAAGGGACTGTCGAAGCGATCACCCACATAGTTCCCGTCGCGACGCCCGGGCAACCCGACCGAGACCGTCGCATCACCCGTTGAGGGGGTCAGCGGCTCAGAAGTACTGCCGGGTCAGCCACTGCGCGACCAGCGCCGGCCGCTCTGATCCTTCGATCTCGATGGTCACCTCGGTGGTCACCTGCACCCCACCGGTGACGTCGGACACGTCCAGCAGCTCGACGGCGCCGCGGACCTTGCTGCCGACCGGCAACGGCGAGGTGAACCGCACCCGGTTGAGCCCGTAGTTGATGCCCATCTTCCCACCGTCGATCCGGTAGACCTGCGCGATGAGCATCGGCAGCAGCGACAGCGTGAGGAAGCCGTGCGCGATCGTGGTGCCGAACGGCCCTTTCCCGGCCCGGCCCTCGTCGACGTGGATCCACTGATGGTCGTCGGTGGCCTCGGCGAAGGTGTCGATCCGGCTCTGGTCCACGGTGAGCCAGTCGCTCACGCCGACCCGGGAGCCCGCCGCGGCGCGCAGCTCGTCGACTCCGGAGAAGATCCGCATCATTGCTCCCGATCATCAGCTCGAAGGGGCCGGCGCCGCTCACCCTGCCACACCGCTGGATTTCCACGCGCTGCTCGACTCGGCCATCCGCACTATCGTCGGGCGGCACGCAAACGGGGAGAGACTCGATGGGGACCGCACCGGACAGCTCGTCGACCGGGGCGCTGAGGGGCCGCTCCGGGGAGCCATGGCACGAGGCGGTGGCCTTCGCTTCGTCCGGCGAGCTGGTGGCCGAACTCGCGCCGCGGGTCGCCGACGCGCTGCGCGCCGGGGACAGCGTCACCGCGGTGCTGGACGACGAAGCCGGCCGCGGGCTACGCGCCGCGCTCGGCCCCGCGTCCGCGGCGGTCGAGTTCCCCGATCCGTACGAGGTGCACAGCGTGCCCGGATTCACCACCGCCGCGCGCTGGGCCCGCAGCGGTCGTCAGCTGCCCGCTCCCGGTACCCGGGCGTTGATCGTCGGACAGCAGCTGCTCGGGCTGCCCGGCTGCGGCCCGGACTACTGGGCGCGGGTCTGCGTGGGGCTGGAGGTCGCGGCGGCCGGGCTGCCGCTCACGGTGCTCTGCCCGTTCCCGGACGGCCCGGCGCACTGGACCCGCGTGCGGCCCACGCACCCGGTGCTGGCCGGCGGCAACGGGTCGACGGCGAATTCGGCGTACCGGCCGCCGCACGAGGTCGTCGTCGACCATCCGCTGCCGCCGCCGCCCGACCTCGGGCCGCCCGCCGCCGAACTCACGTTCCGCGGGACCGATCTGGGCGCGCTGCGCCACCTCACGGCGCAGCTCGCGGCCCGCGGTGGCCTGGACTCCGAGCGGACCGCAGACGTGGTGCTGGCGATCAACGAGCTCGCCTCGAACAGCATCGAGCACGGCCCAGGATCCGGCCGGCTGCGGATGTGGATCGACGACGGGCTGCTCGCCGAGGTGGCCGACGCCGGCCGGCTGACCGAACCGTTCCCGGGGCTGCGGCAACCGGCGGTGACCGGTGCCCGTGGTCGCGGGTTCTGGCTGGCCGGCGAGCTGTCGGACGTCATGCAGGTCTGGGATCGGGCGGGCACGGTCATCCGGCTGTCGTTCCGGCTCTGAGCGCTTTCGCTGCCGGGGGTTGTGGCCGGGAGGACGATGGACGACGTGGACGCGGTGGCGCGGTTCGCCGAGCTGGTCGGGCTGCCCGATCCGCCGCTCGACCGCGCCGCGCTGGCCATCGCCGCCGGCGCCGATCCGGCACTGGAGCCGGACCTGTGGCTGGCCGAGCTGGATCGGCTCGCGGCCGGCGTCGGATCGCTGGACGAACTGCTGGACCGGCTGTTCGTGCAGGAGCGCTTCGCCGGCAACGAGCGGCACTACCGCGATCCGCGCAACTCGCTGCTCAACCACGTGCTGAGCCGCCGGCTCGGGATACCGATCACGCTGGCCGTGGTCACGATGGAGGTCGGACGGCGGGCCGGCATCGCGCTGGAAGGCGTCGGCATGCCGGGCCACTTCCTGGTCAGGGCGCCCGGTTCGGCGGAGCACCTCGACGTCTTCGCCGGCGGCGCCCGGCTGACCCCGGCCGACTGCGAAGCCCGGTTCCGGGCGGCGTCCGGGGCCGGGCCCGAGGTGCCGTTCGGCCCGCACCTGCTGGGCACGGCCACGACCGCAGCGATCCTGGTGCGGATGCTGGAGAACCTGCGCGGGATCTTCCGCACGCGCCGGCCCGCCGATCTGGAGTGGGTGCTGCGGATGCGGTTGGCGCTGCCCGGCGCCGGGCTGGCGGAGCTGCTGGAGCTGGCCGACGCGCTCGGTGGGCAGGCCCGCTGGATCGACGGCGCCCGGGTGCTGGAGCAGCACCTGAAGGAGGCGCCGACGAGGCAGGCCGAGCGGATGCGGGCCGCCGCCCGCGCGTTGCGCGCCCGGCTCAACTGACTGGGCGCCCGGCCGCGCGCACTCAGAGCGGGGTCAGGCCCCAGCTGCCGGTCCAGGTCTCCCCGGGCCCGACGGTGAGCAGCCCGATCCCGGAGTTCAGCGCGTCCGGCGGGCAGGTCATGGGCTCCACGGCGACCGCCCGACCGCGGCCGACCAGGTCGTCGGGGGTGAACACCTGCACCCAGCCGAAGTCCGGGTCGGCCCACAGCTCCACCCCACCCTCCGGACCGGTGAGCCGATGCCACACCCGGCCGTCGGTGGGCTCGCAGTCGCCGAAGGCATGATCGAGCTGCACGCCCCGCAGCGCCCGCCCGCCGCGGAAGTCGAGCTCGGCGTCGGGGCGCGGCGGGCCGGTCGGCAGCCCGCCCCGCAGCGGCAGCGACGTCGTCGCGGCCAGCGTGAGCACGCAGTCGTCGGTGGCGCTGTCGCCGACCCGCAGGTACGGGTGCGCGCCGACGCCGAAGGGCACCGCGTCGGCGCCGACGTTGCGCACGGTGTGGGTGACCAGCAGCCCCTCCGGGCCGACGGCGTAGCGCACCGAGGTGGCCAGCGGCACCGGCCATCCCGGCTGCGGGACGACCACCGCGTGCAGCGTGATCGTGTCCGGGGTGCGTTCCTCGGGAGTGCGCTCGTCCGGCCGGTAACAGGTGTGCCGCAGCAGCCCGTGGATGGCGTTGCCGGCGGCGGGCTCGCTCAGCGCCAGCTGCTGCGGCCGACCGTTCCAGCTCCAGCACCCGGCCGCGGTGCGGTTCGGCCACGGCACCAGCACGTTGCCCGCGCCCAACGGCGGCCGGCCGGTCTCGTCGAAGGTCTCGACGTAGGGCCGCCCGTCGACGGTGAAGGCGCGCAGCCCGGCCCCCACCTCGGTGACCACCGCCCGCGCCGCGCCGGAGACGATCTCGAACTGCTCACCGGTCGGGGGCATCGGTATCGAGGTGACCACGACCGGCAGCCTAGTGCCGTGGGATCGATCACCGCGGGCTCGGCCGACCCGGCCACGCTCGCCTACGGTGAGAAGGTGGCCTCCTCGCGACAACTGCGCGCCCTGATCACCAACGACGACGGAATCGACTCGCCGGGGCTGTGGGCCCTGGCCGAGGGCGCCCGCGACGCCGGCTTCGACGTCGTGGTGGCCGCCCCGCACATCGACTCCAGCGGCGTCAGCGCCTCGGTGCTGTCGGTGGCCGAGGGCAACGCGACCAAGCTGCATTCCCGTGAGCTCGAGGCGCTGCCCGGGATCCCCGCGTTCGCGGTCGAGGGGCACCCGGCGTTCATCGTGCACGCGGCCGGCCGCGGCTGGTTGGACCCCGAACCCGATGTGGTGCTGTCCGGGATCAACCTGGGCGCCAACGTCGGGCGCGCGGTGCTGCACTCCGGCACCGTCGGCGCGGCCCTCACCGCGTCGCTGCACGGGTGGCGCGGGCTCGCGGTGTCCCTGGACTCGGGGTGGGAACCGCCCGAGCGGCCGCACTGGGACGCGGTGCGCCACGTGCTGCCCGAGGTGTTCGACCTGCTGCTGGCCGGCGCGGAGGGCACCGTGCTGTCGCTGAACGTGCCGGACCGCCCGATCGCCGAGCTGGGCGAGCTGCGGGAGGCGAAGCTGGCCGCGTTCGGCGAGGTGCAGGTCCGGATGAACCACCGCACCGGCGACGACGGCGACGCGTTGCAGGCGGAGTTCGAGACGCTCGCCAGGGCGCCGGAGCCCGGAACCGACACCGCATTGCTGCGCGACGGGCACCCGACGATCACCGAGCTGATCTCGGTGTCCGAGCGGGCCGGGGTGCTGGCGGAGCTCAGCGCCGGAGCCCGCCGGGCGGGCTGATCGCCCGACCCGGTCAGTGCGCGTCGGCGCTGGTCAGCTCGTGCTCCAGCCGGTCGGCGACCTTCACCACCAGCTGCAACGGCCGCTCGAAGCCGTCGATCGCGGTGTCGTCGAGCGGGATGGAATGCCGGAACAGCACCACCCCGTCGGAGATGATCACGCCGCCGGCCACCGACTCGCCGGCCAGCGTCAGCGCCCTCGCGAGATCGATGTCGCCGGCCTTGGCCACCGGCGAGGTGATCTCGATCCAGGGGTGGTCGTCCTCGCCGATCACCTGCTGGACGGCGACGATCTGGGTGCGGTCCCCGGTGGTCGGGAGGTTGAACCACAGGTCACCGTCGACCTGCCTCATGATCTCGTAGCGCACCCGCACGAAGGACATGAGGTCGTCCCAGCTGGCCACCCGGCACCCACCTTTCCCTCGCCCCGCTCGATCGAGGGCCGCGCCGGACGGTACCGCGATCAGCTCAACAGCTGCTCCACCGGTGCCCGGTCATCGGTCAGCTCCGCGGCGCCCGCGGAGAACCGCCGGGTGCTGGGATCGTCGAGCACCGAGCCGGGCTCGTCGCGCAGCTCCGCCCGGGCGGCCAGCGCGTCGAGATCGAGCGCCCGGTCCGACGCCACCAGCACCGAGTTGCCGCCACCCCCAGGTTCGAGCTGGTCCGGGCGGATCATCAGCACGACGTGCGGGAAGCGGGCGGCGACGGTGGCCGCCTCGGCCGCGAGCAGCCGCAGCGGATCGCGATCGATCACGTTGAGCACGTAGATCCCGTCCGGGCGCAGCACCCGGCGCACGTCGTCGACGAACTCGGTGGTGGCCAGGTGCCACGGCACCGACCGGGCCCCGAACGCATCGCCGACCACCACGTCCGCCGACCCGGAGGCCACCGCGGCCAGCGACGTCCTGGCGTCGCCGATCCGCACGTCCAGGCCGGGGATGGAGTCGACGCCCAGCTCACGGCGGCCCAGCTCGACGACCCCGCGATCGACCTCCAGGACCAGCGACGCGCTGCCCGGATGCGTCGCGGCCAGCCAGCGCGGCATGGTGAATCCGCCACCACCCAGGTGCACCGCGGCGAGCGGGCGGCCCGGGGCGAACGCGGTGTCGATCGCGTCGGCCATCCGCTTGGTGTAGGCGAACTCCAGCCGGGTGGGATCGGCCAGGTCGACCGCGGAGTGCCGCAGGTTGTCCAGCACCAGCACCCGGCCGGTGGGTCGCTGCGGGTCGGTCTCGATCCGGGCGCAGTAGTAGACGGTCTCGACGTCGCAGGCCCCCGGCACCGCGACCATGGCCGCCCCGAGCGCGGCCGCGGCGAGCCCGCTGCCGCCGACCCCTGAACGGGTTCGCACGGTCGCGGTCATGGCCGCCAGCAGCAGGCACGCCGCGGCCGTGACCAGCAGGATCACCGTCACCGGGAGCAGCGCGACGAGCACGAACCCGGTGCAGAAGGTGCCGGCCAGTGACCCGACGGTGCCGACCGCGGACAGCTGCCCGATCACCGCGCCGGAACCGTCGACGCCGCGCAGCCGGGCCCGGATGACCGCCGGCGTCACCATCGCCAACGCCGTGACGGCGACCAGTGTGGACACCGACACCAGCAGCACCGCCGACTCCGCGCCGGAGCCGACGGTCGGGCCCAGCACCCGGACCAGGGGGCGCACCGCGAGCACCCCCAGCCCGCCGACCAGCAGCGCGCCGGTCACCACCCGCAGCGGCGGGACCACGTCGGCCCAGCGGCCACCGAGCGCGGCGCCGGCCGCGATGCCGGCCAGCGCGACCCCGATCACCGCCGTCGTCGACTCCAGGGTGAGCCCGACGTACGGCGCGACCAGGCGGGTGGCCAGCGTCTCGACGACGAGGATCGCGGCACCGCTGACCAGCACCACGATCCGGGCGAGCAACGCGTTCACCCGGCCATCCTGCCCGCCCGGACCGCGGGCTCGCCCGGGCGGCGCCGCGGCCCGGCGTCGGGTGCATGGCGCACCCGTCCAACCGGGTTGGCTCGATGCGCCATCCAGCCAACTGGCACCATCGTGGGCGATGACCAGGACGATCAGCGCCCGCTACCCGAGCACCTGCACCGCGTGCGGCGGGGCGGTGGCCGAAGGCGAGCAGATCAGCAGCGTGCCGGCCGGCGCCCGCACCCGATGGGTGCACGAGCGGTGCGCCACCGCCGAGCTCCCGCTCGAGCTGCCGGCCGACCCCGCGGCCGGGCGCGCCGCGACGCCGACCGCACCGCCTGTCCCGGACGGGACCACCGAGGTGTGGACCGACGGCGCCTGCTCGGGCAACCCCGGTCCCGGTGGCTGGGCCTGGGCGGTGCCCGACGGCCGGCAGGCCTCCGGCGCTGCCGCGGTGACCACGAACCAGCGGATGGAGATCCAGGCCGCGCTGGAGGCGGTGCGCGCGCTGCCCGGTCCGCTGGTGATCGTCAGCGACTCCACCTACGTGGTGAACTGCTTCCGGGACGGCTGGTGGCGGGGTTGGCTGGCCCGCGGCTGGACGAACTCGGCGAAGAAGCCGGTGGCCAACCGGGACCTGTGGGAGCCGCTGGTGCAGCTCGTGCAGGAGCGCGGCGACGTCACGTTCCGCTGGGTCAAGGGCCATTCCGGGGACGTGATGAACGATCTGGTGGACCGGCTCGCGGTGGAGCAGGCCCGGGCCGTCGCGGCGGGGTAGTACGCCGCTACGCGAACAGCCCCATCGAGGACACGATCAGCGCCACCGACGCGCACACGAACGCCGCCGCCGCGCAGATCTGCAGCACCCGGTCGCCCCGGCCCGACAACCGCGGCGGCACCCGGCGTCGCAGCTCGGCCCGGACCAGCGCGACGGCTTCCCGTTGCCGCTTCGCGCGCACCCGGCGCAGGTAGTCGGCGGAGTTGCGCACCGCGTCCGCCGCCGAGCGGCTGGCGTCCTCGTGCGCGCTGAGCCGGGGGGTGACCGCTCCGGTCGTCATCCGCCCTCCCTCCGCAGCCTGCCGCCAGTGTAGGCCCTGCCCGACGCGAGCGGTCGAGATGCCGACGGGTGACGCGCCTGTCCGATGGCCGGCCGGAAGCCGCGCGTACGGTACGCCGCCATGGGGGGAGGGCCGGGGCCGGTGTGGCGACGCGCATGGTGGTGGCCGGTCGCCCTGCCGGCGGCGCTCACCGCCGCCGCCTGGCTGATCCAGGTCCTGGTCAGCGCGGACCTGCCGGGATGGGGGCGCGCGGTGCTGGTGGTGGCCGGCACCCTGTCGGCGCTGCTGGCCTTCGCGCTGCCGGCCCGCCGGCTCGCCGTCGAGCGACGCACCCGGGACGCGGCCGAGCAACTGGCGTCCGAGGCGGTGGCCGGCTACAAGATCAAGGTGCACGACATGCTGATCCCGCTGGCCCTGACCGTCGGTGAGGCGGTCGCCGCGAGCCGGACCGGTCAGCGACGGGACGCACAGGCGGCGTTGCGCCAGATGGCCGTGGCCTTCGCGGCCGACAACGTCGGCCCGGAGCGCAGCCGCGCCTGCTACTACCAGCTGGCCGGGTCGGCGCCCAAGCGGCACGTGGACCTGAAGAACTGGCACGGCCGGCACAAGGTCCCGCGCGCCTCCTTCACCGAGGACTCTCCGCGCGGCGCGCTGGTGCTGGACGTCATCACCGACCGGGACGCGCGGCTGGTGGAGAACGTGGACACCGCCGACCTGCCCGGCTGGTCCCCGGGCGCGTCGGAGTACAAGACGTTCATCTGCGTCGCGGTCTCCGCCGGATCCCGGGTCTTCGGGATCCTCACCGTGGACTCGCTGCATCCTGGCGACCTCACCGAGGACGACCTGGACATGGCCCGGCTGTTCGCCCACCTGCTGGCCACCGGCCTGGCTGCCGACTGAGCCGATCCCCAGCGGCCCGGACCACCCGTTACAGGCCGAGCTCCCGCGCGATCAGCATCCGCTGCACCTCGCTGGTGCCCTCACCGATCTCCAGGATCTTGGCGTCCCGGTAGAACCGGCCGACCGGGTACTCGTTCATGAACCCGTAGCCGCCGAAGACCTGGGTGGCGTCGCGGGAGTTGTCCATCGCCGCGTTGGAGGCGACCAGCTTGGCGATCGCCGCCTCCTTCTTGAACGGCTTCCTGGCCAGCATCCTGGCCGCGGCCGCGTAGTAGGCCAACCGGGCGGTGTGCGCCCGCGCCTCCATGTCAGCGATCTTGAACTGGATGGCCTGGTAGCGGCCGATCTTGTTGCCGAACGCCTCGCGCTCGTGCGCGTAGCGCACCGACTCGTCCACGCAGCCCTGGGCCAGCCCGACCGACAGCGCCGCGATGGCCACCCGCCCTTCGTCCAGGATGGACAGGAACTGGGCGTACCCGCGGCCGCGCTCGCCGACCAGGTTGGACACCGGGACCCGGACGTCGTCGAAGAACAGCTCCCGGGTGTCCGACGCCGACCAGCCCACCTTGGAGTACTTCTTGGACACCCGGAATCCGGGCGTGCCGGCCGGGACGATGATCGCGGAGATCTCCGGGCGGCCGGCCGCGTCGCGCTCGCCGGTGAGCGCGGTGACGGTGACCAGCGAGGTCATCTCGGTGCCGGAGTTGGTGATGAACGCCTTGGAGCCGTTGATCACCCATTCGTCGCCGTCTAGCCGGGCGGTGGTGCGGGTGGCCCCCGCGTCGGAGCCGCCGCCGGCCTCGGTCAGCCCGAACGCGCCGAGCTTCTCCCCCGCGGCCATCGCCGGCAGCCACCGCTGCTTCTGCTCGTCGGTGCCGAACCGGTAGATCGGCATCGCGCCCAGCGACACCCCGGCCTCCAGCGTGATCGCCACCGAGGAGTCGACGCGGGCCAGCTCCTCCAACGCCAGGCAGAGCGCGAAGTAGTCGCCGCCCATGCCGCCGAACTCCTCGGAGATGGGCAGCCCGAACAGGCCCATCTCGCCCATCTTGCGCACGATCTCGTAGGGGAACTCGCAGCGCTCGTAGAGATCACCGATGACCGGGGCGACCTCCTTGCGCGCGAAGTCCTCCACCACCGCCCGCAGGGCCTCGTGCTCCTCGCTCAGATTCAGGTCCATGGGGTCATCCCTCTCCCGCAACGGGTTCGACGATCAACAGCTCGGCATCGCGGGCGACGGTGCCCCCCGCGCGCGCCCGCAGCTTTCGGATCACACCGTCGACGGGGGCGGTGAGCAGGTGCTCCATCTTCATCGCCTCGACGATCAGCAGCCGGTCACCGGCGGCCACCTGCTGGCCCTCGACGACCTCGACGACGGTGACCGTGCCCGGCATCGGCGACCGCACCGGCCCGCCACCGGCCGGGTCGGCGGCCAGCCGCTGCTCCAGCGGGGCCTGCTCACGGATGCCCCAGGCCTGCCCATCGCGGGCCAGCCAGAGCGTCCGGTCCGGGTCGACGGCGCAGGCGTAGTGCCGGGTGATCCCGTCGAGCGTGACCGACAGCCACGCCCCGACACCGGGGGTCTGCGCCTCGTCGCGCAGCCAGCGGGCGCTCACCGGCACCGCAGCGGCCTCCCCGACCACGACCTCGGCGGCACCGGCCCGGCCGCGGATGCGCACGGTCACCGGCTCGTGGCCCGCGACGAACATCCGCCAGCCGGCCCAGGC
Source organism: uncultured Actinomycetota bacterium (assembly GCA_963730945.1). Lineage (GTDB taxonomy): Bacteria > Actinomycetota > Actinomycetes > Mycobacteriales > Pseudonocardiaceae > Pseudonocardia. The sequence continues at coordinate 117,446 of CAVSTV010000010.1, read as the reverse complement.
CGGTTCGCCGACCCGCCAGCCACCGGGCAGGTCGAACGGGTCGACCACGACGCCGACGGCCGGCTCCAGCTCCAGCAGCTCGTGCGCGGCCGCCGCGGCCAGCACGTCGGGCGGCAACGAGGTGGTGGCCCAGTCGGCGACCCGGCGCCCGACCAGCCCGGTGTCCAGCCGGGCCGCGCGCACGTCCGGGTCGGCCAGCAGCGCGCGCAGGAAGCCGATGTTGGTGCCGATCCCGAGCAGCACGGTGTCGCGCAGCGCGGCGTCCAGCCGGCGCAGCGCCTCGGGCCGGTCGGCGCCGTGCGCGATCACCTTGGCCAGCATCGGGTCGTAGTCGCTGCCCACGACGCCGCCCTCGGCGATCCCGGAATCGACCCGGATGCCCTCGCCGGACGGCTCGTGCCACCCGAGGATGGGGCCGCCGGTGGGCAGGAACACGGCGGCGCCATCGATGATCGACGCGGTCTCGGCGTAGACCCGGACCTCCACCGCGTGCCCGGTCAGGCGCACGTCGCGCTGACCGATCGGCAGCGGCTCGCCCGCCGCCACCCGCAGCTGCAGCTCGACGAGGTCCAGGCCGGTGATCAGCTCGGTGACCGGGTGCTCCACCTGCAGCCGGGTGTTCATCTCCATGAAGAAGAACTGTCCGGGGGCCCGGCCGACGGCCCGGCGGCGAAGTCGGCGCCGTCGACGATGAACTCGACGGTGCCGGCCCCGGTGTAGCCGACGGCGCGGGCCGCCTCGCAGGCCGCCTCGCCCATGCTCGTCCGCTGCTCGGGGGTGAGCAGCGCCGACGGGGCTTCCTCGACGATCTTCTGGTGCCGGCGTTGCAGGCTGCACTCGCGCTCGCCGAGGTGGATCACATTGCCCTGCTGATCGGCCATGACCTGGATCTCGATGTGGCGCGGGGTGCTGATCAGCCGTTCGACCAGCAGCGTGTCGTCGCCGAAGGAGCCGCGGGCCTCGCGGCGGGCGCCGGCGATCGCGCGCGGCCAGCTGGTCGGGGGCGTGCACCTCCCGCATCCCCTTGCCGCCGCCGCCCGCGCTCGGTTTGAGCAGCACCGGGTAGCCGACCTGCTCGACGGCGAGGGCGAGCGCGGCGTCGTCGAGGCCGGCGCCGTCCGACCCGGGCACCACCGGCACCCCGGCCTTGGCCACGGTCTGCTTGGCGCGGATCTTGTCGCCCATCGCCTCGATGGCCGCGGCCGGTGGGCCGATGAACGCGATCCCGGCGTCGGCGCAGGCGGCGGCGAACGCGGTGTTCTCGCTCAGGAAACCGTAGCCGGGATGGATGGCCTGAGCGCCGGTGGCGCGGGCCGCGTCGATCACCGCCGGGATGCACAGGTAGCTCTGGGCCGCCGCGGCCGGCCCGATCCGGACGGCCACGTCGGCCAGCGCAACGTGCGGGGCATGCGCGTCGGGATCGGAGTACACGGCGACCGACCGGATCCCGAGCCGCCGCAGCGTGCGCAGCACCCGCACGGCGATCTCGCCCCGGTTGGCCACCAACACCGTGTCAAACACGCCGGCACCCGCTCAGGAGGTGGTGCAACGGCACTTTCGCACGCTAGGTGCGTGCGAACGGCACTTTCGCGCCACGGGGGGCGGGGGAAGGGGCACGGGGATCACATCCGGAAGACGCCGAAGCCGGGTGGCTCCAGCGGCGCGTTGGCGGCGGCGGACAGGGCCAGTCCGAGCACGGTGCGGGTGTCCCGCGGGTCGATCACGCCGTCGTCCCACAGGCGCGCGGTCGAGTAGTAGGGGTGGCCCTGGACCTCGTACTGGTCACGGATCCGCTCCTTGAACTGCTCCGCCGGCTCCGGGTCGTCCGGGTTGCGCACCGCGGCCAGCACCGTCGCGGCCTGCTCCCCGCCCATCACCGAGATCCGCGCGTTCGGCCACATGAACAGCAGCCGCGGCGAGTAGGCCCGCCCGCACATCGAGTAGTTCCCGGCGCCGAACGAGCCACCGATGATCACCGTGAACTTCGGCACCCGGGTCGAGGCCACCGCGGTGACCATCTTGGCGCCGTTCTTGGCGATCCCGCCGGCCTCGTACTCGCGGCCGACCATGAACCCGGTGATGTTCTGCAGGAACACCAGCGGCACCCCACGCTGGTCGCACAGCTCGATGAAGTGCGCGCCCTTGAGCGCGGACTCGGAGAACAGGATCCCGTTGTTGGCCACGATGCCCACCGGGTGCCCGTGCAGCCGGGCGAACCCGGTGACCAGCGTGGTGCCGTACTCGGACTTGAACTCGTGGAAACGCGACCCGTCGACGATCCGGCTGATCACTTCGCGGACGTCGTAGGGGGTGCGGGAGTCGGTGGGCACCACGTCGTAGAGCTCGTCCGGATCCGCCAGCGGCGCCTCGGTGGGCAGCACCTCCCACGGCCGGGGCGCCCGCGGGCCCAGCGTGCCCACGATGGAGCGCACGATCCGCAGCGCGTGGGCGTCGTCGTCGGCCAGGTGGTCGGTGACCCCGGAGATCCGCGCGTGCAGGTCGCCACCGCCCAGCTCCTCGGCCGTGACCACCTCGCCGGTGGCCGCCTTCACCAGCGGCGGGCCGCCGAGGAAGATCGTCCCCTGGTTGCGGACGATCACCGCCTCGTCGCTCATCGCCGGCACGTACGCGCCGCCCGCGGTGCAGGAGCCGAGCACGGCAGCGATCTGCGGGATGCCCGGCGGCGGACATCTGCGCCTGGTTGTAGAAGATCCGGCCGAAGTGCTCGCGGTCCGGGAAGACGCTGTCCTGCTCGGGGAGGTAGGCGCCGCCGGAGTCGACCAGGTAGATGCACGGCAGCCGGTTCTGCGCCGCGACCTCCTGGGCGCGCAGGTGCTTCTTGACCGTCATCGGGTAGTAGGTGCCGCCCTTGACCGTGGCGTCGTTGGCCACGATCACGCACTCCCGGCCGGCCACCCGGCCGATGCCGGTGATCACACCGGCGCCCGGGGCGTCGCCGCCGTACATGCCGTACGCGGCCAGCGGACTCAGGTCCAGGAACGGCGAGGATGGATCGACCAACGCGTCCACCCGGTCGCGGGGCAGCAGCTTGCCCCGCTCCACGTGCCGGGCCCGGGACCGCGCGGAGCCGCCCAGCCGGGCGGTGGCCAGCTTCTCCTGCAGGTCGGCGACCAGCGCCCGGTGCGTCCCGTCCGGAACGGGCACCGCGGGACCCGCCGCGGCAGCCGGCGCCGGGCTCGGTGTGGCGATCCCCATGAACCCTCCTCGATCGACGGCGACCGGCCCGATGTTAACGGTCATTAACTGCCGGCGCCACCCGGAACCCCGATGTCATCCGGTTAACAAGCACTAACCCGCGGGCTACGCTGCGGGGCATGGCGACCGCACCCACCACCGAGCGCTCCGGGAGCAGGCGGGAGCAGATACTGGCCGTCGCCGCGCAGCTGTTCGCCCGGCGCGGGTTCCACGGGGTGAGCATCGCCGAGCTGGGTGCGGCGGTCGGCGTCAGCGGACCGGCGCTGTACCGGCACTTCCCGGGCAAGGAGGCGCTGCTGGCCGAGATGCTGATCGGGATCAGCGAGCACCTGCTGGCCGGCGGTCGGGAGATCGCGACCAGCACCCCCGATCCGGACGAGGCGCTGGCCGCACTGGTCGCGTTCCAGGCCGACTTCGCCTGGCGCGAGCCGGAGCTGATCGTGGTCCAGGACCGGGACCTGGCCAACCTGCCCGAGCCCGCCCGGCGCCGGGTGCGCCGGCTGCAGCGGACCTACGTCGAGATCTGGGTACAGACCCTGCGCCGGATCCACCCCCAGCTGAGCGTCGACGCCGCCCGGGTCGCCGCGCACGGCGCGTTCGGCCTGCTCAACTCGACCCCGCACAGCGCGCGCGGCCCGGAGACCGCCGCGCTGCTGCGCCGGCTGGCCCTGGCCGCATTGCACGGCCTCGCGGCCGACCGGGACGGCGATGATCGATCCGGTGACGGCCGGGGCGCGAGTCCGGCTCGGGTGCGCTGAGCGTCGCGGTTCGCGGATCGCGGCTCGGGGATCGCGGTCTCGGGGGATCGCGGCTCAGTCGTCGGCCCGGCCGAGCAGCCAGCGCAATGCCGCGCGGGCCTCGGCCGCATCGGCGCCGTCGGCCGCTGCGGCCAGCGCCCCCCGCCATGCCGCCACCGCGCACCGGGCCCGGACCACCGGCACGGCCGCCGCAGCCGCCAGCACCGAGGCCACCTCGTCCGCTCGACCAGCCGGATCGACCTCGGCCAGCACCCGGGTCACCCGGAACCGCACCGCGGCGTCGAAGGCCACCAGCAGCGCGCCCTCGACCGCGGCCCGGCCGCCGCCGAGCGCGCTGGCCGCGCCGTCGATGCGCTCGGTGATCCGCCGTTCCATCTCCTCCCGGATCACCAGGTACAGGCCCATCTTGTTGGTGAAGTGGTGGTACAGCGCGCCGGTCGTCACCCCGGCCGCGGCCGCGATGTCCGCGACGCCCGCCCGCTCGTAGCCGTGCTCCTGGAACTGCGCGATCCCGGCCTCGATGAGGCGCGCGGCGGCGCTGCCGGGCATCGGCACGGGATGGGGCACCACCAGACCATAACTCGTTGACGGAATCTCGTAAGTCAATTACGGTCGCGGCATGTCCGTGACGCTGTCGTTCCTCTATCACCCGGTTCGCGATGTGGCCGCCGCCGTCGCCTTCTACCGGGACGAGCTCGGTCTGGACGAGGCGTGGCGGATGGGCGACGACACCGCGGCGATGCAGCTGCCGGGCTCGGACGTCACCGTGATGCTGACCGTCGACGCCGACCCGGACGCGCCCGCCGGTGGGTTCTTCCAGGTCGACGACGTCGACGAGTTCCACCGGCGGCACGCCGACCGGATCACCTTCGTCGACGAGCCGCAGGACCTGCCGCCCATCCGCTACGCCTCGTTCCGCGACCCGGACGGCAACATGATCCGTCTGTGGACCGATCTCGAGGAAAGCCGGCGACGGAACCCGGCGACCGGTGTCAGCTGAGTCGGGGACGGCCGGCCCCGGCTCACCGATGAGTTGACCGGGGCCGACCCGTCACACCCGTCATGAACCCCGACCCGGCGCGTGCCGAGCGTGAACGGATGGCGGCCCGCGCGGTGGCCGCCGCGGCCGGCGTGGCCCGCGAGCACGGGCTGCGGGTCGAGGACCCCGTGGTGCTGCACGACGTGTTCTCGGTGCGCGTGCACCTGCGTCCGGCCCCGGTGGTGGCCCGGGTCCCGACCTGGATCTCCCGGCTGCGCCCCGCGGCCGGCAACGTGGCCCGGGAACTCGAGGTGGCGAGCTTCCTGGTCGACTCGGGAGCACCGGTCGTCGCCCCCAGCCCGGAGCTGCCCGCCGGCCCGCACCACCGCGACGGCTTCCCGATCAGCTTCTGGACCTTCACCCCGGCCGACCCGGATCGGCCGCCCGCCACCGCCGCCGACTGCGCGGCCCTGCTGCCCGACCTGCACGCCGCGCTGCGCGGCTACCCCGGCCCGCTGCCCGCGCTCGGCGCCGTCGCCATGGACCTGCCCGGCTGGCTCGCCCGGCTGGACGCTCTCGACCCCCCGATCGACACCCTGATCGACCCCTTGATCGACGCTGCCGACCACGCCCGGCTGCTGGCGGCGGCCGACCGGCTGCGGCCACTGCTCGACCCGGATCCCGGCGATCAGCCGCTGCACGGTGACGCGCACGCCGGCAACCTCGTGGCCACCCGCCGCGGGCTGGTGTGGAACGACTTCGAGGAGGTCTGCCGGGGCCCGGCCGAGTGGGACTGGGCCACCATCGGCGACCCGGCCGCCGTCCGCGACCGCGGCCCGGACCCGGACCGGCTGGTCGGCTACGGGCAGCTGCGCGCGCTGCAGGTCGCGCTCTGCCTGATCCTGCTCCGCCCCACCTTCGCCGACCTGCCCGGCTGGGACGACGGCATTCGCGGCTGCCTCGCCGCCCTGGACACCTGATGTGCTGCGACGACGAGACCGTGCTCGACCAGCCCGCCCGCGGTGATCGAGATGCTGGCCCGCTACCGCCGGCTGCGCGCCGAGCAGGGCTTCGGCTGGGGTGAGGAGGCGCTGCCGGACTTCTTCCGGTGGGCCCGGTTCTCGCTGCTCGGGCCGGCGTTCGACGAGTTCGCCGGATCCGGGGACTGGTCCGCGGCGGTGCGCGCCGCGGTCGGCGACGAGCCGCCGTCTGGGCTGCTGCTGGTGACGATCACCGCCGACGGCGGGCTGTCGGCGCGCGGTGGCCCGCCCCGCCCGGCGATCCTCGGCTCGAGGGTGCCGGTGGACGTGGTCCTGGACTCGAACGCGGACGCCGACCTGGTGGTCGGGGTATCCGGGGTGCCGGTGGCGGTGCCGGCCGGCGGTACCGGCCTGCACACCGTCGACCTGGACGCCGACGCCGGTTCGATCACCCTGACCTGCGGGGAGCACCGACTGGTCGTGGCCGACGCGGTGACGGCCACCCCGGTGGCGACGCTGCGGCTGCGCTGCCCGCACGGCGCCCGCTGGTCGGTCACCGACGCCACCGGTGGGGCCTGGTTCGCCGACGGCGTGCCGCGCAAGTGGGACGCGCACCACCGGCCCTACTTCCACACCGACGGCGGCGGCATCGACCTGCGGGTTCCGGCCGGGCCGCTGCACGTGCTGGCCGCGCACGGGCTGGAGTTCGAGCGGCTGGAGCTCGACGTGCACCCGGCACCCGGCGCCGACGGTCGAGGTGGACTACCGCCCGCGCCGGCGCTTCGACCCGGCCGCGGCCGGCTGGTACGGCGGCGACCTGCACGTGCACCTCAACTACAGCGGGGACCACGTGCTCGCCCCCGAGGACGCGGTCAGGATGCAGCGCGGCGAGGGGTTGCACCTGATGCAGCTGACCGCCGGCAACCTGGGCGGGTCGCTGGTCTACGACGCCGAGCTGCTGGCGGCCACCGCCGGCACCGACCTGCCCGGTTCCGGCGGCGACAGCGTGGCGCGGGCCGGCCTGGAGTTCCGCAACGACCTGCTCGGCCACGTGCACGGGCTGGGCCTGACCGGGATGCCGGCGCCGGCGCACACCGGGCACGAGGGCACCGACCAGCCCTGGGACTGGCCGCCGAACAGCGTGGCCTGCGCGCAGCTGCAGGCCCTCGGCGGGACCACCACCTACGCCCACCCCGCCTTCTCGCCGCTGGACGACCCGGCCGACCTGCTGCAGCCGCAGCGCACGGTGGAGGCCCGCGAGCTGGTCGCGGACGCCGCGCTGGGCCTGGTCGACGCGATCGAGCTGGTGTCCTGCTTCGACGACCGCGGCGCCGAGGTGCTCTACCACCGGCTGCTGTCCTGCGGGCTGCGGCTGGCCGCGGTGGCCGGCACCGACGTCTTCCTCTCCTTCGCGCACGGGCCCGGCGTCGCCTCCAACCCGCCGGGCTGGGGCCGGGTGTACGCGCACTGCGGCGACGCCGGACTCTCGGTGGAGGCCTTCGCCGACGCGGTGCGCGGCGGCCGGACCGTGGTCACGAACGGGCCGTGGCTGACCCTGGACGTGTCCGGGCACGGCCCTGGTGCGGTGCTCGACCGGGGACCGGGTGACCGGCTGCGGGTGCGCGCCGAGGTGGTCGGCTCCGGGGTGGACCGGCTGGTCCTGCACGGCCCGGACGGCGAGCTGGCCGGCACCACCGGACCGGTGCTGGAGCACGAGCTGGAGCTGGACGGCCGGGGCTGCTGGCTGGCCGCCGCGGCCTACGGCGAGGACGACCCGCACACCCTGGGCGCGCCGGTGTTCGCCCACACCAGCCCGGTCTACGTGGACGTCGCCGGTCGGCGGGTGGCCAGGCCGGACGCCGCCCGGTGGTGCCTGCGGCTGCTCGACGGGCTGCAGGAGCTGGTGACCGAGCACGGCCGCTTCGACCCGGCCCGCCGCGACGAGCAGCTCGGGGACCTGGTCGCGGTGCTCGACCGGGCCCGCGCGGTGTACCGCCCCATCCTGCAGGAGGAGACCGGATGAGTTCCGAGACGGCCGCACCCCGCCGGTTCGCCGGCAAGCGCGCGCTGGTCACCGGGGCGGCCCGCGGGCAGGGCCGCAGCCACGCCGTGGCGCTGGCGAGCGAGGGCGCCGACGTCATCGCGCTGGACGTCTGCGCGCCGATCCCCACCGTGGCCTACGAGCTGGCCACCCCGGCCGACCTGACCGAGACCGCCCGGTTGGTGGAGCAGGCCGGCGGTCGGGTCGTCACGGCCCAGGTCGACGTGCGCGACGGCGACGCGGTGCGCGCGGCCGTGCTGGCCGGCGCCGCCGAGCTCGGCGGCCTCGACATCGTGCTGGCCAACGCCGGTATCGGGCTGTCCGAGCGGACCGCCGATCCGCAGCAGGTGTTCCGCACCCAGCTCGAGATCAACCTGATCGGGGTGTGGAACACCGTGCAGGCGGCGGCGCCGCTGCTGATCGAGCAGGGCCGCGGCGGGGCGATCGTGCTGACCAGCTCGGTGTTCGGGCTGACCGGACGCGGCGGCGACGGCAGCCCGGGTGCGGACGGGTACGTGGCCAGCAAGCACGGCGTGATCGGGCTGATGCGGACCTGGGCGAACTGGCTGGCGCCGCACGGGATCCGGGTCAACTGCGTCACCCCGTCCGGGGTGGCCACCCCGATGATCCTGAACCCGGCGGTCGAGGCCCTGTTCGGCGGGGCCGCGGGCGGTGCCGCGCCCAAGCCGGTGTCCGACGTGGCCAACCTGCTGGACGTCACGCTGGTCGACCCGGCCGATGTCACCGCCGCGGTGGCCTGGCTGGCCTCCGACGAGGCCCGCTACGTCACCGGGACGGCGCTGCCGGTGGACGCCGGCTTCCTGGTCCGCTGACGCCCCGCAGCCGACGTGTACCGACGTCACGGACGCCGGCTGGCCTCCCAGATCTGCTCGAACTGGCCGATCCAGTACTGATACCACCGCTCGCTGTCGCGCCTCGTCAGCGTGAAGTGCATGCGGGATCCGGTTGATTCGTTCCGGAATCCGTGCAGCTCGACGATGACCCGACCGTCGGCGTGCAGCGCATTGATCGCCACCAGGCTGAAGCCGGGATTGTAGTCGAGGTACCCGTAGCTGAATGTGCCGGCCACCTGCCACTGGGCCATCGTCCTGAGCAGCTCGACACTTGCCCCGAGTGACGCGCGGAAACCCTGGACCGGATACAGGAGTGACTGGTCGAGCTGCGGTGACCGCCAGCGCGACCGCCGCCTCGTTGTCCGGGTCGAGCACGGTGATGCGAACGTCGCCCGCGCCCTTGTGCAGGACCTTGCTGCCGGATGGCCTCGCAGTTCTGCGGGGACAGGATGTTGATCGCGGACGGGCCGAAGATCCAGAGCTGGGTGGCCGACGTCAGCAGCTCCGGCAGTGGTGGCGCGTCGTAGGCCGACCGGTCGGCGAACAGCTCGTCCACCGTTCTCCCCGGCCGTGCCGGCAACGTGATCCGGAACAGCAGCATGGCCATCCCGGCAAAGAGCGCCGACCATTTCAGGCCGTCCGGAACGATGTCGCCCACGGTCCCGAGCGCGGCGAAGACGATAGCGATCACGGTGGCGACATACGTGTCGAGGTTCCGCCGCGCGAGGATGTCGGCCTTGATTCTTCGAAGAATGTCCATCGAGATCAACTCTTCGTCAGTGGGTACGGGAGTCGGAAGTAGGCCGCACGCCTGATCGCGCTGCAGGTGGCGCCCGGCCGCGGTATCCGGCTCTGCGCATTGCCAGCGCCGCCCTCGGTCCTTCATGCTGGTATCGGCGCGAGAATTCGCGCTGGTGACGTCGTGCCCGAGACGGGGGTTGGCGATGGGCGACAGACGCGGCCGTTGGCGGCTGCGCGCGCCGGCCCTCGTGGCGGGGATGGGTCTGCTCTCGTCGGGGCGTGCGGAGCCGCGTCCGGGTCCGGGCTCCCGCTGTCCGACCCGCCGGGCTCGGTTGCTCTCGGCGCCGACGACGCCCCGTCGGTCCGGGGGCTGCTCGACGCCGGGTCGCCGACGTCCGGTCAGCCGACCGGCGTCACACCGACGAGCGAGGTGAACGGGCCCGATCAGAACGGCAGCCCGCCGCCCGACGCCCGCCCGGCTGGTGAGACCCGACCGGACGGCGGCCCGAACCCGGCACCGATCCCCGCCCCACCCGCCCCGCCGAACCCAACGGAACCCGGGGGAAACAACCCACCGCCACCGGTCCCGACGTCGCCGACCACGACGACGCCGAGTCACCGCGACGCCGTCGACGATCGCACCATCGCCCGGCCGGGCGGTGCGGTAGTCGGGCCTCGATGTTCACGACGCGTATGCCGCGGCCGGGGCATTGGGTGGGGCGTCGGGTCCGGCCGGCAGGTCCGGGCAGGTTCGCTCGTAGGGCAGCCCCTGCGCGACCTGGTTCCACTCGGACCGGGAGAGGTTGCGGTTGACCAGGGCGCATCCGGTCGCCGTCCAGGACGAGAACCGCCAGTCCCACAGCCGCAGCGTTCGGTCGTCGCTCACGGTGGCCAGCCGGGCGCCGTCCGGGCTGAACGCCACCCCCCACACCGGCCCGGTGTGACCGGTCAGGGGTTGCCCGCGGGCTGCGCCGGTGGCCACGTCCCACAGCCGGATGGTCCCGTCGCTGGAGGCGGTGGCCAGCACGGCTCCGTCCGGGCTGAACGCCACCGCCGTCACGGTGCTGGTCGTGCCCGATCAGGGGTGGCCCGTGGGGCCGGCCGGTGGCGACGTCCCACAACCGCGCCGTCCCGTCGCTGGACGGCGGTGGCCAGCAGCGCGCCGTCCGGGCTGAACGCCACGCTCCGCACCGCATCGGAGTGACCCCGCAGCGGCTGCCCGTGCAGGCTGACCGGTGGCGACGTCCCACAACCGCACCGTCTGCTCGTTGCTGGCGTGGCCAGCAGGGTGCCGTCCGGGCTGAACGCCACGCTCGACACCCCGTAGGTGTGCGGCCAGCGGCGACCCGTGCGGCTGGCCGGTCGCCACGTCCCACAACCGCACCGTGGCGTCGTCGCCGGCGCTGGCCAGCACGGCCGCCGTCCGGGCTGAACGCCACCGACCGCACGGCGCTCGGTGTGGCCGGTCAGCGGCTGCCCGCGGGGCCGGCCGGTCGCCACATCCCACAACCGCACCGTGGGCGTCGTCGCCGCGCGGTGGCCAGCACGGCGCCGTCCGGGCTGAACGCCACACCGCCCACCCAGCCGGTGTGCCCGACCAGGGGTGACCCGTGCAGCCGGCCGGTGGCGGCATCCCACAGCCGCACCGTCGCGTCGCTGCTGGCGGTGGCGAGCAGCGCGCCGTCCGGGCTGAAGGCCACCCCGTTCACCCCGTCGGTGTGACCGGTCAGGGGCCTGCTGAAGGAGCCGTCCTCGGCGACGGTCCACAGCCGCACCGTGCTGTCGCTGCTGGCGCTGGCCACCGAGGCGTCATCCGGGCTGAACGCCACGCTCCACACGGTGTTCGCGTGACCGGTCAGCGGCAGCCCGAGCGGCCAGCCGGTCACGGCATCCCACAACCGCACCGTCCCGTCGTCGCCGGAGCTGGCCAGCACCGCACCGCCCCGGCTGAACGCCACACCCCACACCGCGACCGCTGTGACCGGTCCAGTGGCCGCCCCCGCGGCTGACCGGTCGCGGCATCCCACAACCGCACCGGCCGTCGTCGCCGGCCGGTGGCCAGCACCGCACCGTCGGCGCCGAAGGCCACGGCCAGCACCCGGCCGGGCTGGGTCAGCGGCTGCCCACGCGGCCGGCCGCTCGCCACCTCCCACAACCGCACCGCCCCGTCGTCGCCGCCCGAGGCGAGCACCGCGGCATCCGGGCTGAACGCCACATCCCACACCCGGCCCGGGTGCGGCAGCGGCTGCCCGTACGGCCGGCCGGTCGCCACCTCCCACAACCGCACCGTCGTGTCATCACCCGCGGAGGCCAGCAACCGGCCGTCCGAGCTGAACGCCACGCCCCACACCGCGCCGCGTGTGACCGACGAGCGGGTCCCCGCGCGGCCGGCCGGTCGCCACCTCCCACAACCGCACCGTCGCGTCGCTGCCGGCGGTGGCCACCAGCGTCCCGTCCGGACTGAACGCCACCCCCCACACCGCATCGGTGTGGCCGCGCAGCGGCGGCCCGTGCGGCCGGCCGTCGGCCACCTCCCACAGCCGCACCACCGAGTCGGCCCCCGCGGTGGCCAACAGGGTCCCGTCCGGGCTGTAGACCGCGGCGTCGACCTGGGCCTCGTCCTGCGATCCGGCGCGATGCGTGCGTCGTGTTCGCCAGCCCGGCGATCAAGGCCGGAGGGGGGACCGCGCCACTGTCCCGGGCCAGGCTCAGGCTCTGCAGGCCCACCAGGACGGCCGCGTCCGGACGAGTGCCTACCCACTGGTCGGCCTGCGAGGCCAGCTGCCGCGACCAGGCGAGCCGGGAGTTCGCCTCGGCCTCCTTCGAAGCCGTGAAGAACAGCACGCCCAGCACGAAGGTGACCCGCGAGCAGGAGGCTCACACCCAGGACCACCAGCCGGGCGCGACGCAGCCGACGTCGGGTCTCCCGCTCGGCCTCCCGGGCCGCTTCGAGCTCGCGCTCCCGCTTGAGACCCTGCTGCCGTTCCAACCGAAGCTGACGCCAGTCCAGTACCGCTTTTCCCATGACGTCGTGGAAGATCTCGAAGCGCGGCGGCCCGTCGACGCCGCCGGCCGGGGGTACCGGGCGGAGAACCCGACGCGGCCCGGCCGAGAGGTGCTCGAGCAGATTCCTGATCCGCTCCGCCGGCAGCCCGGTCATCTCGGCGAGATCCGGATCGGCGAGGGCCTGCTTCGCGCCCGTTCTCGTCACCATGTGCTGGAAGACGGCGGCGGCCGCGTCCGCGTGTTCCTCCGAGAGATCGGCCATGACCTCGTCCAGATGCGACTGGACGATCGTCTGCGCACCGCCCAGATCGTTCAGGGTTTCCACCCGCATCAGGCGAGAATCCCGGAGGTGCTCCTCCTCCCACAGGCGGGTGAGCACCAGCTGCAGGTACGGGGTCTCGATCTCGCTTCGACCCGCCACATCCGGTCCGCCGGACAGCTGCTCGTCCCGCCCCACCACCACCCGACCGGCCTGGACCTGGTTCAGCAGCAACTCGACGAGCTCGGGCTGGATGTCGACCCTGCGGTCCGGCGGTACCAGCTCGTTGTACCGCTGCAGCGGACCTTCGATCGCCGTCCGCGCCGCATCCCGCGTCAGGTAGGACAGCCGTACGTAGTTCTCGAACAGGTGCGGGATGATCCCTTCGAAGCGGTCCAAGCCGGCGAGGGCGTCCGCCCGGAGCGAGAACAGGACATGCACATTGACTTCCCTGGCACCCAGTATCTCGCCGATCTCGGTGGTCAGAGCCTCATCCTCGGGATGATGGATATAGTATTCCTCGAACTGGTCGAAAATCAGGTACACGGCCGGCAGGCGAAACTGCGAGAATACGGTGACCAGCCATTCCGACAGGGAGGCGTCGGCCGTCGGCGCATCGACCACGATGCCGATCTCGCGCAACGCCTCGCGGATCTTCGCGGCGACCACGTCGATCGGTCGGTCCCGCCACTCGCTGACGTAGACGATGGCGGCACTGGGGATTTCCAGTTCCCGGTCGCCCGCTGTGCGATCCCGCAGCTGCGGCAGAACTCCGGCCCGCAGGATCGACGTCTTGCCGACCCCGCTCGGCGCGTAGAGCAACGTCACCCTGGATGCCACCACGTTGGCGGCGATGATCTCCGTCTCATCCGCGCGCCCGAAGAAGAAGGCCATCGTCGCTTGATCGAACGGGACGAGCCCGACGTACGGACACCCGGGAACGACCTGCGATGCCGGCACTCCCGACTTCGGCCGATCGGTCGCGGTCATGGCCGGTGTCCCGCCTCGCGCGACAGCCGGTCGAGCTCGGGTTCGATCGCCTCGACGAACTCCTCGCAGCCGACCTGCAGGATCTCCACACCCCGCTCCTCCCAGGCGAAGCGGTCGAGAAGTTCCGGGTCGGGCTGTATCGCCCAGGAGTTGTACGTGACGCCCTGCTGTTCACCCCACAGTCGATAGAGCATTACCCGCAGGTTCCAGTCGCGGAGGCTGTAGCCGAGGAAGAGGAAATGGCTGCCCTGCAGCTTCGCCGCCAGGCTGACCGGGAACAGCCCGCCGACATCGGCGCGGCTGACGTAATCGATATAGTGGTCCTCGGTGATGACGTAGCTCTCCAGGCGCCTGCTCTCGTGTACGGCGCCGTGGATTTTCGCTATGACCGGAGTATTCTTCAGCTTCAGGCCGCTGTACTTATTCGGCTTCGCGATGGTTGCCACCTCCCCATCCGAACGGAAGTGGCGGAATCGGCCGCGGTCCTTTCCGTCGGCGACGTAGATGACCCGCTCGAACGGCTCGCCCTCGGCCTCGAAGGCCTTTTCCAGAACATTGTCGTAATTGGTGGTCACGATCAGCATGCACTCGTCGTTGGCCTCTCGGACCCGGCGGGACAGCCGCGCCAGGAAGCGATGCAGGGTCGTCGTCGGATAGTCGGCGACGAAGACGTCGTGCAACTCGTCGTACAACGGCGCCTGGCCGGCCAGCGCCGTGATGTGCTGGGCCACCTGCGCGAGATCCCGATTCGGCCCGATCGGAAAGTTGGCGGCGAGCGCCGACGCCAGTTCGTGGCCGTTCGGCAGGTACTTGCCGCGCTCCCATGTGGACGTCGGAAGGCGGTCGGTCAGGTTGACACCAGCCCCCAACACCGGGACGACCCGGCCCTTCAACAGACGCGCGGCGATGAACTTGTAGACGCTGTCGAGATCATCGGGCATCGCTGGCCGCCTGCTTGTCGGAGAAGCGCCTCACCGGTCCGGCTCCAGAAAGAGGAGCTCGCAGGAATGAGGAGCGAGGTCGTCCTGGAGATACCGGGATGGAGGCGACCGAAGCGCGAACTCGCACCCGGCGCCGGGCCGACTAGTTGTCGACGAACTGCACTCCGCCGCCCGGAGCGGGCCCGACGCAGATAGACCCGTCGCCGTTGGCATCCGCGGCCCTGACAGCCACCTCGGAGCCGGGCGAGTTGAGCAGCGCCTGACCGACGCCCGTCAAGATGAACCCGGGTCCGCAACCTCCCTGTGCCGACGCCGGAGCGGCGCCGAACCCGAGGACGGCGAGGATCGTCCCCAGCAGCAACAACATGCGCATTCTTGCCCCTTCACTGTCCGAGCCAGCTGGGGATGCTTCACGAGAACAGGACCGACGTCTCAGTGATGCGACACTCGTCAATTAGATACTCGACGCGGTCCAGGACGTACCCTGCGTACCTGCTGGATCAGTCAGATTCACCCGTTCCGAGCAAGGCTCGCCGCCGAGCGGCAGCCGGACCACGCGACGAGCGTCACCTGAATCGAGTCACCTCGGGCATCTCGGCGGCTTGCGGGTCGGCCGTCGACCGGGAGACCATGCTGGTGACCCGTCGTTCCCGTTGTCGCGAGCGGCCTCCTGATTCCTCCTGGAGACGCCCGTGAGCGCGACCTCGTCCGTCGAACGGCCTGTCGCCGGGCCGCCGGCTGCCGGCTCCGAAGACCGGCCCGGAGACGTGGCCGCGCACGCCGGGGTCTCCTCGACCTCCGGCTACGACGCCCTGCGGGCCGACATCCGGCGGCTCTCCACGATGCTCGGCCAGACCCTGGTCCAGCACGGCGGCCCGGAGCTGCTGGAGCTGGTCGAGCAGGTGCGCAGGCTCTCCCGCTCGGCCGTGGCCGGCGACGGGGACGGCGACGCCGAGATCACCCGCCTGCTCTCCGGGCTGGACACCGGCACCGCGGTCGAGCTGAGCAGGGCGTTCTCCCAGTTCTTCCAGCTGGCCAACATCGCCGAGCAGCGGCACCGGGCGCGCGAGCTGGCCGCCGGGCAGCCCCGCGACGGGAGCCCGCTGCAGCGGCTGATGGCGCGGCTGGGCGACGTCGATCCCGCGCAGGTGCAGGACGTGCTGGCTCGGGCCGAGCTGCGCCCGGTGTTCACCGCGCACCCCACCGAGTCCTCCCGGCAGTCGGTGCTGGCCGTGGTCCGCCGGGTGGCCGACGGGCTGGACCGGGGCGCCTCGGACGAGGAGCTCGCCGCGCTGGTCGAGCTGCTCTGGCAGACCGACGAGCTGCGCCCGGGCAAGCCGACGGTCGCCGACGAGGCGCGCGCGATCGGGTGGTACATAGAGCAGCTGGGACGCTCCGCGGTGCCCGACCTGCTGGGGGCGTTCGAACGTGAGGTCCGGGCGGCCGGTTTCACGGTGCCCGACAACGCCCGCCCGCTCACCCTGGGCTGCTGGGTCGGCGGCGACCGGGACGGCAACCCCAACGTCACCCCGGCCGTCACCCGCGAGGTGCTGGAGCTGTACTCCGATCGCGCGGTCACCATCCACCTGGACCTGGCCGAGCAGCTGATCAGCGAGCTGTCGATCTCCACCCGGGTGATCGGGGTGTCCGAGGAGCTGCGCGGTTCACTGGCCCGCGACCGACGCGCGCTGCCCGATGTGCACGACCGCTTCATCCGGCTCAACGCGCACGAGCCCTACCGGCTCAAGATGAGCTACATCCGGGAGCGGCTGCTCAACACCCGGATCCGGCTGCGCGAGCGCCACCCGCACCGCGCCGGCGTCGACTACCTGGGCGCCGCCGGCTTCCTCGACGACCTGGCCGTGGTCGACCGCTCGCTGCGCGGACACCGGGGCGGCCGGATCGCCGACGGCACGCTGGCCCGCGCGCGGCGCACCGCCCGCGCCCTCGGGCTGCACCTGGCCGAGCTGGACATCCGCGAACACAGCGAGCGCCACCACCAGGCGCTCGGCGCGGTCTACGACGCGCTCGGCGAGCTGGACCGGCCCTACGCCGAGCTGACCCGCGCGGAGCGCACCCGGCTGCTGGCCGCCGAGCTCGACGGCGGCCGCCCGCTGATCCGGCGGCACTACGGGCTGCCCGACGGGGCGGCCGACGTGCTGGCCACCTTCGACCTGCTGCACGACATGCAGCACGAGTACGGGCCCGAGGCCGCCCAGACCTACATCGTGTCGATGTGCCAGGGCGTGGACGACATCCTCGCGGTCACGGTGCTGGCCCGCGAGGCGTTCATGGTCGAGCTGCACCGCGACCCGCGGTCCTCCGTGGACCTGGTGCCGCTGTTCGAGACGGTGGCCGAGCTCAGCCAGGCCGGCGCGCTGCTCGACGGGCTGCTGTCGGTACCCGGCTACCGCCAGCACGTGCGCAACCGCGGCGACGTGCAGGAGGTGATGCTCGGCTACTCCGACTCCAACAAGGGGGCCGGGATCACCACCTCGCAGTGGGAGATCCACCGCGCCCAGCGGCAGCTGCGCGACATCGGGGCCAAGCACGGGGTGCGCCTGCGGCTGTTCCACGGTCGCGGCGGCTCGGTCGGGCGCGGCGGCGGCCCGTCCGCGGAGGCGGTGGCCTCGGCGCCGTTCGGCACCGTGGACGCGACGATGAAGGTCACCGAGCAGGGCGAGGTGATCTCCGACAAGTACTCGTTGCCCTCGCTGGCACTGCGCAACCTGGAGATCACGCTGGCCGCGGTGCTGGACGCGACGCTGCTGCACCAGCAGTCGCGCTGGGACGACGCCACCCTGGAGCGCTGGGACCACACCATGAACGTGGTCTCCGAGGCCGCGCGGGCGGCCTACACCGGGCTGGTGTCGCAGCCCGGGCTGCCCGAGTTCTTCAGCGCCGCCACCCCGGTCGACGAGCTCGGCAAGCTGAACGTCGGGTCGAGGCCCTCGCGCCGCCCGGGCCGGGAGACCCCGACCCTGGACGACCTGCGCGCGATCCCGTGGGTGTTCGGCTGGACGCAGACCCGGATGGTGGTGCCCGGCTGGTACGGGTTGGGCAGCGGGCTGCGCGCCGCTCGCGAGGCCGGCTACGGCGACGTGCTGGACGAGATGCGGCAGTGGGCGTTCTTCACCAACCTGCTGGGCAACGTGGAGATGACGTTGGCCAAGACCGACCTGCGGATCGCCGGGTTCTACGTGTCCGAGCTGGTCGACCCGGCCCTGCACCCGATCTTCGACGACATCGTCGCCGAGCACGAGCGGACGCAGCGCGAGGTGCTCGACCTGACCGGGAGCAACGTGCTGCTGGCCCGGCACCCGATCCTGCGCAACACGCTGTCGGTGCGCGCGTCCTACCTGGAGCCGCTGCACCACCTGCAGGTCGAGCTGCTGGGTCAGCAGCGGCGCACCGAGGACCCGGATCCGGACCTGCTGCGGGCGTTGCTGCTGACCATCAACGGCATCGCCGCCGGGCTGCGCAACACCGGCTGACACGCGATCACGCCTACCTCTCGACGGGAGCGGTGCGGCCGACCAGGATCGGTCGATGGCAGTCAACGCCGACGGACCCCTGTACCTGGTCGTCACCATCTACCCGAGGCCGGATCGGCTGGCCGAGGCGGAGGCCACTCTGACGCGGATGCGGGACGCGGCGCGGCAGGAGCCCGGCAACGTGTTCATGCACCTGCTGGAGTCCCCGGACGAGCCCGACACCTGGATCATGGTCGAGAAGTTCGCCTCCCGCGCCGCCTGGGACGAGCACATGACCACCACCACCAACATCGAGGGCAACCGGCTTCTGGAGGACCTGCTGCGGCGGCCGTCGGACCTCAGGCTGCTGCACGAGAAGTGACGCGTGGACCGCACAGGCAGAGCCACACCAGCCAGCCGGTGTTGACCACCAGCCAGGCCCGCTGCCACCAGCCGTTGTCGGCGCCGCCGATCTGCAGGGCGAGCGCGATCGAGACGACCGCGGCGAGCGCCGCGCCCGCGGCCACCGCCGGCCGCGCGCGGAGCTGACCGACCGCCACCGTCACCATTGCGGCCACCAGCGCCACCTCGTAGCCGATGACGGCCAGGCCGTGCACGACGTCCGCGAGGTCGGGCGGGGCCGCACCCTGCTCGAACCCGCACCCGGCGGCGCCGCCGGGACAGCCGGTCCGGAACGCGGCCACGGTCAGCCCGGCCAGCCCGGCCACGGCGAGCGGCACCCGAACGAGGCCACCCACCGTGAACGCCGCCACCAGGTGCGTCGACCCGAGCAGCACCAGGTTCACGATGCCGAACGCGGCCACCTCGGATCCGCGCCCGGCCAGGCTGGAGATGTAGTCCGCACGCGCGGAGTAGCCAGGGGCCAGCGCGCCCGCGACGATCGTGCCGAGCCAGAACGCGGCGATGCCGGCGGCGACCAGCCGGGCGCGCCCGTCAGTCCCGGGCAAGGTCGGCGTGTCGAGCCCGCAGCTCGCGCTTGAGGATCTTGCCGCTCGGGTTCTTGGGCAGCGCGTCGGCGAACACCACGTACTTGGGCCGCTTGTAGCCCGCGAGGTGCTCGCGGGCGTGGGCGTCGACCTGCTCGGCGGTCAGCGTGGCGTCCGGCCTTGGGCACCACCACCGCGGTCACCGCCTCGATCCACCTCGGGTGCGCGATCCCGAACACCGCGACCTCGGCCACCCCGTCGAGCTGGTAGATCGCCTCCTCGACCTCGCGGGAGGCCACGTTCTCGCCACCGGTCTTGATCATGTCCTTCTTCCGGTCGACCACGGCCAGGTAGCCGTCCTCGCTGAGCACGCCCGAGGTCACCGGAGTGGAACCAGCCGCCGCGGAACGCCTCGGCCGTCTTGTCCTCGTCGTTGTAGTAGCCCAGCGCCGCGTGCGGGCTGCGGTGCACGATCTCGCCGACCTCGCCCGGCGCCACCGGCTCGTCGTCGTCGTCGACCAGCCGGGTCTCCACGTTGATCGACGGCCGGCCCGCGGAGCCGGCGTGCGGCAGCTGCTCGTGCGGGCGCAGGATCGTGGCCAGCGGGGCCATCTCGGTCTGCCCGTAGAAGTTCCAGAACTCGACGTCGGGCAGCCGCCGCTGCAGCTCGCGCAGCACCTCCACCGGCATCGCGGACGCCCCGTAGTAGCCCTTGCGCAGCGACGACAGGTCGCGGGTGTCGAAGTCGGGGTGGCGCAGCAGCGAGATCCACACCGTCGGCGGGCAGAACAGCTTGGTGGCCCGCCTCGCGCTCGATCGCCGCCAGCAGCGCGGCCGGCTCCGGGCCGGGCAGGATGATGCTGGTCGCGCCCGAGGTAGACGTCGACGGAGAAGAAGCAGTCCAGCTGCGCGCAGTGGTACATCGGCAGCGAGTGCACCTCGATGTCGTCCGCGGCCATCCCGCCGTCGATCACGCAGCTGACGTACTGCGCGATCAGCGAGCGGCTCGACAGCATCACGCCCTTGGGCCGGGACTCGGTGCCCGAGGTGTACATCAGCCGCAGCGGATCGTCGTCGTCGATCACGACCTCCGGGTCGTGCGCCGGTCCGACCCGCCACCAGTCGTCGACGTTCTCCCAGCCCGGCGCCGGGTGCGCGCCGATCCAGCCGCGCACCCCGCCCGCCATCCCCGCCGCGGCGATCGCCTTCTCCGCGGTCGTCGCCGAGCACGTCCTCGACGACCATCCCGACCGCTCCCGGAGTGCCGCAGGATGAACGCGATCTCCTCGGCGCCCAGCATGAAGTTGACCGGCACCAGCACGACGCCCAGCTTCGCGGTGGCGAACGCGAGCACCGCGTACTGCCAGGAGTTGTGGGCCAGCAGCGCGAGCCGGTCGCCCTTGTCCAGCCCGCGGGCGGCCAGCGCGTTCGCCGTCCGGTTCACCGCCTCGTCGAACTCGGCGAAGCTGAACCGGCGACCCACCGGCGACCACGGCGAGCTTGTCCGGGTAGCGCAGCGCCGTGCGGCGCAGCAGGTCCCCGACCGAGTGCTGGCGGGCGCGCGCGATCGCGGCGGAGGTGTCCGGGCTGAAGGGCGCGACGTCGGCCATGGCGCGTCATCCTGCCGGACGGAAGCCGCTGGCAGCGCCTGCCGCGGAGCCGAACACGCACCGGCGCGAATCGCGCGCGCTACTGTGCGGCACGATCGGGGGATGCGCAGGTGCCGCAATGTGATGTGACGGTGTGACATGACCGTGGGCAGAGGGTCTCGGACCTGGGACGAGCTCGTCGCGAGCTGGAACGGCGGCTCGCGGCGGAGAGCCGGATGGCCTCCGCGCTGGTCGAGCTGGAGCGACACCCCGGCTACCGGCTGCTGGAAACGATCACCCCGACCGGGGTCACCGCGCAGCGCTGGGCCACCGCGCGCGACGCGGCCGCCGGGCTGTGGCAGGACTTCATGAGCTACCGGTCCGTGCTCGCCGAGGCCGGCACGGTGCGCGGGCGGCGGCCGCGACCCACCGAACGGGAGCGCGGCGAGCTGCACCGGCTGCTGTTCGAGCCGTGCATCGAGGTCGCTCGGACCGTGGTGGCGCGCCGCTTGACCGGCACCGTCGAGGATGTCGAGATGATCAGCCTGGCGCAGCTCGCGACCCGGATGGAGGTGGCCTACGCCGACGTCGACCAGCTGGTGATCGACCTGTCACACGCTGCACAGCACCTACCTGGCCGGACTGGGCCCGCTGCTGGAACGGATGCACGCGGTCCGCGCGCTGGCCGCCGGGCTGACCGACGCCGGGCCACCGCTGGAAGCCGCGGCGATCGCCGCGCTCACCTCGCGGCTCGCCGTCCTGGAGTGCGCGGCCACGGATCCGCTGGCCCTGGCCGCGGACACGCCGGCCGAGGTGCTGGCCGCGCTGGACGCCGACATAGCCGCGGTGGACGCGCGGTTGCAGCCGGTGGCGGCGCTGCGCGAGCACTGGCAGCTGCGGCTGACCGAGCTCACCGACGCGCTGGCCGACCTGGAGGCGGCCCACGCCGAGGAGCGGCAGGTCCGCGACCGGGCGAGCGGCCTGATCGCCGGCCACGGCCTGGTCGAACCCGCCGATCCGACCCGGATGCTTCGGGATCGGCTGACCGGTCTCGAGGCCCCGATCGGCTGGTCGGCCCGGGCGCGGCGGCTCGACGAGCTGCGCGCCGCGGTCGCCACCGCCACCGGCGCGGTGCGCACCGCCCGCGAGCAGGCGTCCGGTCTGCTCGACCGGCGTTCCGAGCTGCGCGGCCGCTTCGACGCCTTCCGGGCCAAGGCCGGCCGCCTCGGGCACGCCGAGCACCCGGTCCTCATGCGGCTGGGACGGGACATCGAAGCCCTGCTCTGGGCCCGGCCCTGCGACCTCGCCACCGCGACCCGCACGTTGAACGCCTACCAGCGCACGCTGACCGGCCTCGGCGCCGGAGGTTCGCGGTGACCGCGGCCGCCCCGACGCCGTGCCACCGGCCGGGCTGCTCCGGGACCATGGACGAGGACTACTGCGACACCTGCGGGCTCGCCGCCGCACCGGCCGCGCGGCCCGGCGCCGCGGGCGACGGCGGTCCGGCCACCGCCCGCGCCGCCGCGCCCGTCGACCTGCCGGCGGCCGGGTCGGACGGAGGGCCCGCCACCGCCCGCGCCACCGCGCCCGACGAGGGGCCCGCCACCGGGGCCTTCACGCCGTCGGGCCCGGCCACCGCGGCGGGTCCGGCGACGGGCAACGCGACCAGCCGCCGCAGCTCGCGGCGCAGCTCCACCCGGCGCACCAGCTCCGCCCGGGGCCGGATCGGCGCCGGGCTGGTCGACGTGCCGGCGGTACCCCCGGTCGACCCGGCCGCCGCGCTGCTGGTCGACCCGCAGGTGGCCGAGGACAAGCGCTTCTGCAGCCGCTGCGGGCAACCGGTCGGGCGCTCCCGTGACGGCCGGCCGGGCCGGGTCGAGGGCTTCTGCCCGCACGACGGGACCCGCGTTCTCCTTCAGCCCCAAGCTCCGGCCCGGCGACCTGGTGGCCGGCCAGTACGACGTGCAGGGCTGCCTGGCGCACGGCGGGCTGGGCTGGATCTACCTGGCGCTGGACCGCAACGTCGAGAACCGCTGGGTGGTGCTCAAGGGCCTGGTCGACGCGGGCGACGCGGACGCGATGGCCGCCGCGATCGCGGAGCGCCGGTTCCTGGCCCAGGTCAGCCACCCGAACATCGTCTCGATCTACAACTTCGTGCAGCATCCCGATCCGGACGGCGCGCCGGTCGGCTACATCGTCATGGAGTACGTCGGCGGCTCGTCGCTCAAGGACCTGCTGGAGGCGCGACGCCGCCCGGACGGCACGATCGACCCGATGCCGGTGCCAGCAGGCGATCGCGTACGCGCTGGAGATCCTGCCGGCGCTCGGGCACCTGCACGCGCTGGGCCTGGCCTACTGCGACTTCAAGCCCGACAACGTCATCCAGTACGACCGGCAGCTCAAGCTGATCGACCTCGGCGCGGTGATCCGGCAGGACGACGAGCGCAGCGCCGTCTTCGGCACCGTCGGCTACCAGGCCCCGGAGATCGCTACCGAAGGGCCGTCGGCCGCGTCGGACGTGTACACCGTCGGGCGCTCGCTCGCGGTGCTGGCGCTGGGGATGTCGCCGACCCGCCGCGGAGTGCCGGTCGGGCTGCCCGATCCCGCGGATCACCCGGTGCTGGCCGCGCACGAGTCGTTCCACCGGCTGCTGCGCCGCGCCACCGATCCCGACCCGATGCGCCGCTTCGACTCCACCGACGAGATGGCCGATCAGCTCGGTGGGGTGCTGCGCGAGGTGCTGGCGGTGCTCGACGGCGAGCCGCGCCCGTCGGTGTCGACGGTGTTCGGTCCGGCGCGCGGCGCGTTCGCCCCCGACCTGCTGCTGGAGCCGGCCGGGCCGGGCCGGCCCGATCCGGCGCAGGTGGCCGCCGAGCTCCCGGTGCCGCTGGTGGACCCGGCCGATCCGGCCGCGGCGCTGCTGGCGACCGCGACCGTCGTCGAGCCTGCGGAGATCACCCGGCTGGTCGAGGCGGCCGCGGAGCCGAGCCTGGAGCTGCGGCTGCGGCTGGTCCGCGCGCATCTGGACGCCGGCGATCCGGCCGCGGCGGAACGCGGTGCTCGACGAGCTGGCCGTCGACGATCCCGACGACTGGCGGGTCGACTGGTTCCGCGGGGTCACCGCGCTGGTCGCCGGGTCACCGGCGGAGGCGGTCACCGCGTTCGATGCGGTGTACACCGCGATGCCGGGTGAGGCCGCGGCCAAGCTGGCGCTGGCCGCCGCGGCCGAGTGCGCGCAGCGCGACGAGCAGGCCGGCCGCTACTACACGCTGGTCGCCCGCCCGGATCCGAGCCAGGCCGACGCCGTGTTCGGGCTGGCCAGGGCGCGTATCCGGGCCGGTGACCGGGACGGCGCGGTGCGCGCGCTCGACGCCGTGCCGTCCTCGTCCAGCCGGCACGTCGCGGCGCAGCTGGGCGCGGTGCAGGCCATCCTGAGCCACCGCACCGGCGAGGTGACCGACGAGGCGCAGCTGCGGGCGGCGGCGGCCCGGGTCGAGCGGCTGGACCTCGACCCGGCGACCGACCACGAGGTCCGCGGGACGCTGCTGGACGCCGCGGTCGAGATCATCGGTGCCGGCGGCGGCCCGGACCCTTCCGGCACCGATACGGCCCCGTTCCTGGGCTGCTCGTGGCGGGAACGCGAGTTGCGGCTCGCGCTGGAGCGCTGCCTGCGCGCGTCGGCACGGCTGGCCACCGACCCGGCGACCCGGATCGCCTTGGTCGACCGGGCGAACGCGGCGCACCCCCGGACCTGGACGTGACCGGGCCCGGGGCGGCCGGGTGCGCGCGCTGCGGCGTTCTGGCGGTGCCGAGCGACAGCTTCTGCGAGAGCTGCGGCAATGACCTGCGCGTGCAGCGCTCCGCCCCGCCGGCGCCACCCGCGGACCGGACCTGCGCCGGCTGCGGGGAACCGGGCGAACCCGACGTCGAGTACTGCGCGAGCTGCGGGTTGCGGCGCCGCGACGGCACCGACCACGTCGAGATCGATCTCGAGGGCCTGGCCGGGGTCAGCGACCGGGGCCGGGTGCACGCCCGCAACGAGGACGCGATGGCCCTGGGGCGGCGCGACGTCCAGTCCGGGGTGTTGATCGCCGCGGTGGTCTGCGACGGCGTGTCCAGCGCGCCGCGGCCCGAGCGGGCCTCGCGGATCGCCGCCGACACCGCGCTGGACCGGCTGCTCGACGCGGACCGGCCGCTGCCCGGCGCCGCCGCCGACCCGGCGCCGGCAGTGGCCGCCGGCCTGGCACCGGCCGCTGCCGACGGCGCCCCGGACACGGTGTCCACCTCCGATCACGTCCCCGACACGGTGTCCACCGCTGATCACGTGATGGCCGCGGAGTCCGCCGCCGATCACGTCCGGGATGCGGTGGCCACCGCGGCCGCGGCGGTGGCCACCCTGCGGGCACCCGGCGAGACCGACGCGCCGGCGTGCACCCTGGTGGCCGCGCTGGTCGAGCCGGCGACCGGGGACGCCGGCCCGGTGATCACGATCGGCTCGGTCGGGGACAGCCGGGCCTACTGGATCGCGCCGGCCGGCGCGCCCGAGCCGAGCCGCCAGCTCACCTCCGACCACTCCTGGGCGGCGGAAATGGTCGCCGCTGGGGCGATCACCGACGTCACCGCGCTGACCGGTTCCGCCGCGCACGCCATCACCCGCTGGCTGGGCGCCGACGGCCGGCCGACCCCGGACGTGATCACCTTCGCGCCGGCCGCGGCCGGCGTGCTGCTGCTGTGCACCGACGGGCTGTGGAACTACCTGCCCGAAGCCGATCGGATGGCCGCGGTCGCGCGGCCGCTGCTCGACACCGGCGCCGGACCGCTGGCGGCCGCCGCCGAACTCACCCGGCACGCGCTCACCGCGGGCGGCCGCGACAACATCACCGTCGCGCTCATCCCGATCGACGGGCGGGCCACCGACCAGCACCGGACCGACCCGAGGAGATCCCCATGACCGACTCGCCGGGATTCACCGTCGCCGTGGACCAGAACTGCTACCTGGCCGCGGGCGCCACCCAGGTCGACGCGATCGTCACCGTGACCGCGACCGGCGACACCGCGGCGCCGGCCGGCACGACCGACGCCCTCGAGATGATCATCGTGGACTGCTCGGGCTCGATGCAGGGCGACAAGATCCGGTCGGCCCGCCGGGCCACCTGCGCGGCCATCGAGCAGCTGCGCGACGGGGTCTCGTTCGCCGTCATCGCCGGCACCCACGAGGTCACGCCGATCTATCCCCGCGACGGGAGCACGGCGGTCGCGAGCGCGGCCACCAGGGCCGAGGCGCTGCGGCTGACCGGGCGGCTGCACGCCGACGGCGGCACCGCGATCGGCAGCTGGCTGCAGCTGGCGGGTTGGCTCGCCGATCACCATCCCGGGTCGCTGCGGCACGCGATCCTGCTCACCGACGGCCAGAACGGTGAGCAGCCCGAGCAGTTCCGACTCGCGCTGGAGGAGGTGACGGGCAGGTTCGTCTGCGACTGCCGCGGCGTGGGCGCCGACTGGGAGGTCGACGAGCTGCGGCTGGTCGCCTCCGCGCTGCTCGGCTCGGTCGACATCGTCGCCGACCCGGCGGACCTCGCCGCGGACTTCCAGTCGATCATGGCGGCGGCGATGGACAAGCGGCTGGCGCAGGTGGCGCTGCGGCTGTGGACGCCGCGGACCGCGCAGGTGCGCTTCGTCAAGCAGGTGGCGCCGACCGTCGAGGACCTCACCCCGCGACGCACCGAAGCCGGACCGCAGCGCGGCGACTACCCGCTGGGCTCGTGGGGCGCGGAGAGCCGCGACTACCACGTCTGCGTCGACGTGGCGGCCGGGTCGATCGGCGACGAGATGCTCGCGGCCAGGGTCACCCTGGTCGCGGCCGGCTCCGACGACCCGCTGGGCCAGGGCCTGGTGCGGGCGGTCTGGACCGAGGACTCCGCGCTGGCCACCGGGATCAGCCGCGGGGTGGCGCACTACACCGGCCAGGCCGAGCTGGCCGAGGCCATCCAGGAGGGGCTGGCCGCGCGCAAGGCGGGCGACCGGGCGACGGCGACGGCCCGGCTGGGTCGCGCCGTGGCGTTGGCGGCGGCGTCGGGCAACGGCGGCACGGCGAAGCTGCTGGAGCGGGTGGTGGAGGTGGTGGACGCGCCGACCGGCACGGTCCGGCTGCGCGCCCAGGTCGCCGACGTCGACGAGATGACGCTCGACACCCGCTCGACCAAGACCGTCCGGATCCGCGCGGAGTCCTGAACGATGCCCAGCTGCCCGGCCGGCCACGACTCGGCCACCACCGACTACTGCGATGTCTGCGGCACCCCGATGGCCGCCGGCCCGACGTCGGCCGTCCCGGTCTCCGCCGCGCCCGCCGCGGCGCCGATCGAGCGCTGCCCGAGCTGCGGCGGGACGCGCAGCGGGCGGTTCTGCGAGGAGTGCGGCCACGACGGCATGCTGCCGGCGCCGGCGCACCGAGCGCCCGAGCCCGCTGCGGGCGCCGGTTCGGCGCCGGCTCCGGGGCCGGCCGGCGGCTGGACCGCGACGGTGCGTGCCGATCACGACTGGTACGAGGAGATGCGCGAGCGCAGCGGCAACGACGCCGCGGTGCTGCCGTTCCCGCGGTACTGCCCGGAACGCCGGTTCGAACTGGCCGGGACCCAGATGCTGATCGGGCGGCGCAACCGGGCCCGCGGCGTCGACCCCGAGATCGACCTCTCCGGATCGCCGATGGACCCCGGGGTGTCGACGCTGCACGCGATGTTGCTGGCCCACGAGCTCGGCTGGGAGCTGGTGGACCTGGGCTCCACCAACGGCACCATCGTCGGCGACGGAGCCGATCCGATCCCGCCGAGCACCCCGGTCCCGTTGGCCAACGGCGACCGGATCAAGATCGGCGCCTGGACGACGATCACGGTCAACAGCGGGCCGGTCACCCCGCCGTAGCGGGCCCCGACTTGGCAGAACGCCGGCCGAGACATCCCCACCGGCACTCGAGGGGGAGGCCGCCGTCCGCCTCGACGCCGCGGGCGCTCAGTCCCGGTAGCGGGCCGGCGCCGGCCGCGGCACGGGCGTGACGTAGTCGCCGAACCAGAACGCGTCGCTGGCGGCGAGGCTGCCATCGGCTCGCCCGCGTTCCAGCACGGCGTTCACGAAGCGGACCAGGTCCGGCGCGGCCGGATTCATCCCGACGGCGTAGGAGGTGTCGCTCAGCGAGCGCCCGACGATCTCGGTCTGCGGATCCTGCGCGGCGAGCCCGGCGAGCAGCACGTCGTCGCTGGACACCGCGGCCACCCGGCCACGCTGCAGCTCGACCACACAGTCCGGGATGCCGGGGAGCGTGACCACGTCGAGTCGGGCCGGGAGCGCGCGCAGCACCTCCTCGGTGGTGGAGCCGCGCGAGGTGCAGACCCGTTGACCGGCCAGGTCCTCGACCTCGCGGACGCCACTGCCGACCGGCACCAGCATGCGTTGCGAGACCCCCATGTAGGCGGAGGAGAACTCCACGACCCGCTGCCGGGCGCAGGTGACCGCGAAGCTGTTGACCACCACGTCGACCTGGCCGCGCTGGATCGCCGCCTGTCGATCGGCGATGTTGAGCACCACGAACTGGACCCGGCTCGGATCACCGAAGATCGCCGTCGCGATCCGTCTCACGATGTCGATGTCCGAGCCCTCCAGCTCACCGGTCGAGGGGTTCCGGAAGCCGATGCGGTACTTGCCCTGGTCGACACCGGCGATCAACCGGCCACGGGCGGCGATGGCCGCCATCGTGGAGCCGGCCGGCATCGCGCCGGGGGCCGGTAGCGGGCCGTCGGGGCGGAGGCTGTCGCGCAGTTCGGTGCAGGCCGGGGCGGGTGCGGCAGCAGCCGGGGCGGGGGGCGGCGGCTGCGGCTCGACCGACTCGGCGGTGTCGTTCGGCAGCAGCAGCGTGAGCAGCGACAATACGGTCGCCACTCCGAGGTAGAGCGCGGGCCGCCGCGCATTCACGTTGTTCATCGGCTCGCACCGCCCAGCCGCCCCCGGCCCGCCGCCGCGGCCACCCACCGGCGGCGGCGACCGGATCGGATCCCGACGACGATCACCGGTACTCACCGACCCGTCGACCGATACCGGCGGCTGCGGCCGCGCCGGCCACCAGCGCCAGCACGCTCGGACCGGCGGAGATCGCGGTGAGCGAGACCGCAGCCAGGTCGAGTTCGGCGTCGAAGGCTCGCCGCTCGGCATCCGCAGCCGCGCCCAGTGCCTCATCGAGTCGCTCGAACGCGCTGCCCGATCCGGCAGGGTCGGCGCCGGTCGCCGAGGCCACCGCGGCCCGATAGTCACCACCGTCGTCGAGCGCCCGCAACGCGCGGTGTGCGTCCTGCCAGCTGACCGCGGCAAGCCGGATCTCCTCTATCCGCTCGGCGGGCACGGTTTCGGCCGCGACCGCCAGGAGGCCGCCGGACCCCTCGGGTGGCCCGAGCACCCGCTCCATCTGCGCGGTGAACCCGGCCTCCGAGGTGCCGCCGCCGCTGCGCGCGACGAGGACCAAGCTCTCGTTGCTGCGGGCCTGCAGCACCGCGGCGCGGGCGTCGTCGAGCGCGGTGGCGGCGTCACTGTGCCGATGCGCCTCGCCCAGGTTCCCGCCGGTCAGCAGCAGCGCGACCGCCCACCACAGGAGGGCGGCCGACAGCGCGGCGCCCGCCGCGAGCAGCCCGACGTTCAGCACCCGGTTGGTCCGGCGCCGCTCCCGCAGCCCGGCATCAACGATCGCGGCGACGGCCGCGATCCCGATCAACAACACGGCGTAGGGGACGGCACCGCCGCGCTCGTAGTCCGCGTCCAACGCGGCGGCCTGCAACCGCCGCAGCTCGTCGGCCGCGGGCAGCATCGTCTCGCGCATCAGCCGCGATCCACTGTCCAGATAGGACTGCCCCAGCGGCAGCCCCTGCCGGTTGTGCACCCGCGCGGTCTCGATCAGTCCGGTGTAGACGGGTAGCTGGGCGGAGATGGTGGCGATGGGTTCGTGCGCCGGATCGCCCTCGGGCAACCGGCTGGCCGCCGCCACCAGCCGGTCGGCAGCCCGGCCGATGTCGTCGTCGTAGCGGGCGCGCACGGCGGCCGGCTCCAGCCCGCCGGCGACGAAACCGCTGGTGGCCATCGCGTCGGCGTCGGCGAGGGACTGGTAGAGCTCGGCGGCGTCGGCGTTCAGGGCCGAGACCCGGGTACCGCCGTCCTGGATCGCCGCGCTGCGGGACAACCCGGACAGCAGGCTGACCAGCGCGAACAGCAGGCAACCGAGCACCAGCACGGCGCCGACCCGACGCAGCCGGTCCGGGGTGGCCGGGCTGGTGGCCAAGGATCGCGCCCCGTGCACCGGACTGCGCCGTGGAACGGCGGCCGTGCGGAGTTCAGCCGTGCCCAGACCCATCGCGACCCTCCCCCGATCCGTGTTGTGCGCCGCCGGCGAGAGCATGGCACCACGGGGTGACAATTCTGGAGACGGGCCGCCCGGACCGCGTCCACCGGCGAGGACGGCCGTCAGCCGGTCGGCCGACCGGACGTCAGGATCCGCGGGCCGCCGTCGGTGACCGCGATCGTGTGCTCGGCGTGCGCCGCCCGACTCCCGTCAGCGGTGCGCAGCGTCCAACCGTCGGGGTCCAGCCGGTAGTCGTCGTGACCGCCCGCGAGCAGCATCGGTTCCAGGGCGAGCACGAGCCCCGGCAGCAGCCTGAACCCACGCCGCGGCCGGCCCTCGTTGGGCACGAACGGCGCCTCGTGCATCGCCCGGCCGACCCCATGGCCACCGTGGTGGGCCAGCAGCCCGAAGCCGGCGGCCCGCCCGACCGCCCCGATCGCGTGCGCGACGTCGCCGATCCGCGCCCCCGGGACCGCAGCGTCGATTCCCGCCTGCAGCGCTCGTTCGGTGGTGCCGACGAGGCGAGCGGCGTCGTCGTCATCCGACCCGATCACGGTGCTGAACGCCGCGTCCGCGCACCATCCGTCCAGGTGCACGGCGAGGTCGATGCTGAGCAGGTCACCGTCGCGCAGCGGCCGCCGGCTCGGGATGGCGTGCACGACGGCGTCATTGACGCTGGCGCAGATCACCGCGGGGTAGGGACACGGCGCGGAGCCGGGACGATAGCCGAGGAAGCTCGGTCGGGCCCCGGACTCGGCGATCAGCTCGACCGCGATGTCGTTCAGCTGGTGCGGACTGATCCCGGGTGCCGCGTGCTTGGACAGCGTCGTCAATACAGACCCGACGACGGCGCCGGCCGCTTCGATGGCGTCCAGCTCGGCGGGGCTCTTCAACTCGATCACACGATAACTATACCGGTATTAGAATCCCGGCATGGTTCGTGTTCCGCTCACCCCCGCCGACCGCGAGCGCGGCGAACTCCTCGGTCGGTTGCTGCGCGAGGCCCGCGCCGACCGCAGCCTGCTCGATGTCGCGACCGCGGCCGGGATCTCCGCCGAGACGCTGCGGAAGATCGAGACCGGCCGGATCCCGACGCCGGCGTTCTTCACGGTGTCGGCGGTGGCCAGGGTCCTGGGTCTGTCGCTGGACGACGTGGTGGCCACGACGACTGCTCCACCTGACACCAACGAACCCGCAGCCTGAGTGACGCCCGTCCCGCGAGCGACCGGCCGACCACACAGCCGGTCGCGCCGACCCGGCGC
Organism: uncultured Actinomycetota bacterium; assembly: GCA_963730945.1. Lineage (GTDB taxonomy): Bacteria > Actinomycetota > Actinomycetes > Mycobacteriales > Pseudonocardiaceae > Pseudonocardia. The sequence continues at coordinate 86,037 of CAVSTV010000010.1, read as the reverse complement.
CCAGGTGTCGGTGATCGTGGCGAGAGGTACCTGGGATACCTGTGCAGGACACTGCGGTGCCTTTCGCATCGATCAGCACCCCCGCCTGACTGCCGCAATCGGCACACCCTCAACTGTGTGCTCCCGCCACGGCAGCCCATCGGTGATCGCCGTCAGCGTGCGCACCACGGGAGCGGCATGAGCGCGCCCGAACAGCGATCATGCTCCCGAGCGGCGCTCGCCCACTCGCCCTGTGGCGGCGGCCCGGCAATGCCTCCACTGCAACCCGACCTGGGTGGCTGGCCCGTTCTCGCGAGAGCGATGGTTCTCAGACCCGCTGCTGCTCCGCGAGCCGTGCGAGCGTGCGCAGTTGCTTGCGCATCATCACCAGGTCGCCCCAGGCGATGGGCACACCGAGCAGGCCACCCTTGTCGGTGAGATCCAGGCGCCCGATCAGGCGGCTGGTCGCCGACCCCGACGGCAGCACCCGGTACGTGCAGGCCATCGGCCCGAAGCGCCGGGTCGGCCCGGGCAGTCCGGTCCCGGTGATCTCGCGGCCCGGCTCGAACCCCGCGATAGTGAAGATCGACAGGAACGGGTCACCGACCTCCAACCGGTCTGCGCCCGGGGTGAGCGCGCGCGGGCTGCGCCGGCCCCGGTTGTCGATCAGGTCGTAGCTGTAGGGAGCGACGGTGAGCTGGCAGACCCAGCGGAACACCACGTCGGCAGCCGCGCCGACCGCGACGGCTCTGATCATCCGGTGCGCCGGATCGGGGACCAGCGCGGTACAGGGATATGACGCCTGCCGCTCGGCCGCGGTGGCGCCCCACGTCCAGGGCAGCCCGGATCGCATCTGCGTCATGGGAGCCGGCTCAGACCCTGGCGCGTAGCGCTGAGAACCGCGACACCGCCTCGACCAGCACCTCGTCGCGCTTGCAGAAGGCGAACCGCACCAGCGTCCGTCCCAGGTCGGGATCGGCGCAGAACACCGACACCGGCACCGCGGCCACCCCGACCCGCTCGGGCAGCGCCCAGCAGAACTCCGCCCCGCTGTCGAATCCCAGCCCCGTGACGTCGGTGACCACGAAGTACGTGCCGGCCGTCGGGAAGACCTCGAAGCCGGCGCTGCGCAGCCCGTCCGCGAGCAGGTCGCGCTTGCCCTGCAGCGTCGCCGCCAGCTCCGAGTAGAAGGAGTCGGGCAGCGCGAGGGCGGCGGCGAGGGCGGGTTGGAACGGGGCGCCGCTGACGTAGGTGAGGAACTGCTTGGCCGCCTTCACCCCGGCCACCAGCTCCGACGGCCCGCTGATCCAACCGACCTTCCATCCCGTCACCGAGAAGGTCTTACCGGCCGAGGAGATCGTCAGCGTGCGCTCGGCCATGCCCGGCAGGGTGGCCATCGGGATGTGCTGGCGGCCGTCGAAGACCATGTGTTCGTAGACCTCGTCGGTCACCACGATCGCCCCGTACGCCGCCGCCAGCTCACCGATCAGCGTGAGCTGCTCGCGGGTGAACACCGCCCCGGTCGGGTTGTGCGGGGTGTTGACCAGCACCACCCTGGTGCGGGAGGAGAACGCGGCGCGCAGCTCGTCCGGATCGAACGCGAAGGTGGGCGGCCGCAGCGCCACCGTGCGCAACCGGGCCGAGGCGAGCGCGACGGTGGCGGCGTAGGAGTCGTAGTACGGCTCGAAGGTCAGCACTTCGTCGCCCGGATCGCACAGCCCGAGCACCGCCGCCGCGATCGCCTCGGTGGCCCCGGTGGTGATCAGGACATCGGCCGGGTCGACGTCGAGGCGGTAGAACCGGCGCTGGTGTTCGGCGACCGCCCCGCGCAGCTCCGGGATCCCGATCCCGGGCGGGTACTGGTTGATCCCACCGGTGATGTTGGCGGCCGCGTCGGCGAGCAGCGAGGCCGGGCCGTCGGTGTCCGGGAAGCCCTGCCCGAGGTTGATCGCGCCGGTGCGCAGGGCCAGCGCGGACATCTCGGCGAAGATCGTCGACGTGAACGGGAGCATCCGCTTCGCCACCATGACCGTGACCGTAACCCGGTCGATGAGTTTCAGAACTGTCGGTGGTCCTACCCACAATGCTCACGACACCGCTGGAGGACCCATGCCCCGCTCGCTGCAACCGATGATCGTCACGCCGCAGTTGGATCGCCTGCTCGACTTCTACACCGGGCTGCTCGACGCCAAGGAGGTCACGCGAGTCCCGGACGAGGGCCCGACGTTCTTCGTCGGGCTGCAGATCGGGGACAGCGAGCTGGGGCTGGTCTCCGACACCGGCACCGACCTGACCGCTCCGCAACGGATGCTGCTCAGCGTCGACGTGGACGACGTCGACGAGCTGCTGGAGCGGGTGCCGCGCTGCGGCGGCCGGGTGCTCGGGCTGCCCAACGACATGCCGTGGGGTCAGCGGGTCGCCCACATCCAGGACCCGGACGGCAACACGGTGAACCTGACCCAGCCGATCTAGAACCGCACGCCGACCAGCCGAGAGGAGCCGCCCCTGGACCACTCGCCACAACCGGGCCATTCTCGGGCCCCATGACCGAGCGCGACGTCCAGCACATCACCGCAGAGCTCACCCGGGCCGGCATCGTGGGCATCACGATCAGCTGGGCGGACAACAACGGCATCCCGCGATCGCGGACCGTGCCCGTCGCCGCGCTACCCCGGATCGCGGAGATCGGCGTCGGAGTCACCACGCTGTTCGCGGTGTTCGACAGCTTCGATGCGATCACGTTCGCGCACGAGGGGCTGGCCACCCCGTCGGGCGACGTGCGGCTGGTGCCGGTCCTCGATCGGCTGGTCCGGCTGGCCGGCCAACCGGCGCTGGCCTGGGTGCCGGGGCGGCAGGTCGCGGCGGACGGCGAGCCCTGGCCGTACGACCAGCGCGGGGTGCTGGAGCGGCAGGTCGGCGCGCTGGCCGAGGTCGGGCTGACCGCGCTGATCGGCTACGAGATGGAGTTCGGCGTGTACGCCGACGGCGGCGCGGACGAGCTGGTGCCGGCGCACCACGGTCCGGCCTACAGCCCGCACTCGCTGATCGGCATCGACGGGTTCGTGGCCGACGTGCTGCGCGACTGCGCCGCGAACGGGCTCGAGATCGGGCAGCTGCACGCGGAGTACGGGCCGGCCCAGATGGAGCTGTCGCTGGCCGCGGCCGACCCGGTCACCGCGGCGGACCGGCAGCTGCTGGCCCGCCAGACGCTGCGGGCCACGGCGGCTCGACACGGGCTGCGGGTCAGCTTCGCGCCGCTGCCCTCCACCAGCTCGGCCGGCAACGGCTGGCACGTGCACTCGTCGGTCTGGCGCGACGGGGTCAACCTGCTGGCCGGCGGGCCCGACGGCCCGGACGGCGAGGGCGCGAGCTACGTCGCGGGGTTGCTGCGCGATCTTCCCGCGGTGGCCGCGATCACCGCGCCCAGCGAGGGCTCGCTGGCCCGGCTCCGGCCCGGGTACTTCGCCGGTGCCTACGCGTTCTGGGGGGTGGAGAACCGGGAGGCGCCGCTGCGCTACGTCCCCGGTTCGCCGCTGCTCGGCCGCGACCACGCCAACGTCGAGCTGAAGACGTCGGACGCATCGGCCAACCCCTACCTCGCGCTGGCCGCGGTGCTCGCCGCCGGCACCGCCGGCATCGCCGACGGGCTGTCGCTGCCCGGCTCGGAGCCGTCCGATCCGGGCGGCTGGACCGACGCCGAGCGCGACGAACGCGGCATCGCCGCGCTGCCCGCCACCCAGGCCGCGCAGGAGGCCGCGCTGAACGCGAACCCGCGCATCCCCGCGGTGCTCGGACCCGAGCTGCTGGGCGCGTTCCTCGCCGTCCGGCGTTCGGACTCGGCCGGCGTCGCCGGCCGGGAGCCGGACCGGGTGCTCGCCGATCTCCGTTGGCGCTATTGACGTCCGCGGGCGTCACCAGCGCCAGACAGACGTCCACCCATAGGCTGACCGGAGCATCATCTTTTCTGACGATATCCCCCACAGCGGGTAGCACGACCCGCCCAACCAGGCGATACGCGGGCACACGACCGGAGAGGAACGTCCGCGATGACCCTCATCGATCCGCGCGCCGAATCTGCCTTCCCGGCGTTGCCGCAAGCGCGGTGGGCACCTACCGCCGAGCCGCCGGCGGGCCTGGGACCGTGGGTCCCGCCGCTGCCGGAGCCCGACCCACGACTGTCCCCGCGGGCGACGACCTGGCTCGGGATCGTCGCGGTGACCCTCATCATCGCCTGCGCGGTGGCGGTCGCGGTGGTGATCGGGGCGGCCACCACGGCGCATGTGTCGAGATCCGACGGCATGTACCTGGATTCGGTACGGGACAACTCGGGCCTGACCGGCATCGAGATCAGCGATGTCGATCTCATGGATGCCGGGCACGAGGTGTGCGGCGTGCTGGACCGGCGACCGTCGGTGTCCACCGTGGTCACCACCATGCAGCAGCTGGGCAGCTCCCACGGCTGGACCGACGACGACGCCGCCGCGGTGGTCGGATCGGCGATCGGCGCCTACTGCCCGCAACACATGGCCCTCGTCGGCGCCTGATCCGCCGACGGTGACTCGGGCCACACTCCGACCCACCGCGGAACACGAGACGCTGATCGACTCCTTGATCCATCAGTGACGGTTACCCCCGAACTTCCTGTGACGACGCCGGCCGCCGGCACGATGCCGGACGACTCACGCCCGGCGGGCGCCCGGCTCATCCTCATCCTGGGCGCGCTGATCGCGCTCGGCCCGCTGACCATCGATCTCTACCTCCCGTCACTGCCGACGATCACCACCGAGCTCGCGACGACGTCGCCGACCGTGCAGCTCACGTTGACCGGCACGCTGCTCGGGCTCGCGCTCGGACAGCTGATCATCGGCCCGCTCTCGGACGCGTTCGGGCGCCGGTTGCCGCTGCTGATCGGCACCGGCGTGCACGTCCTCGCCTCGCTGCTGTGCGTGGTGGCCCCGAACATCGCCGTGCTCGGCGGCCTGCGGGTGCTGCAGGGGCTCGGCGCGGCCGCCGGCGCGGTCGTCGCGATGGCGATCGTGCGTGACCTCTACACCGGCCGGGCCGCGGCCACGCTGCTGTCGCGGCTGATCCTGGTCATGGGCGCCGCCCCGGTGATCGCCCCGACGCTGGGCAGCTGGCTGCTCACCTTCACCGACTGGCGCGGCGTCTTCGGTGCGCTGGCCGTGTTCGGGTTGCTGCTGATCCCGCTCGCCGCCTGGGGGCTGCCGGAGACGTTGCCGCCGGCCCGGCGGCAGCGCAGCGGCGTGCGCGGCACGCTGCGCACCTACCGCGGGCTGCTGCACGACAGCACCTTCATCGGGCTGGTCTTCGTGGCCGGGCTGGCCATGTCCGCGTTGCTCGCCTACGTCGCCGGCTCCTCGTTCGTCTTCCAGCAGCAGTTCGGGCTCAGCCAGCAGCAGTTCGGGCTGGCCTTCGGCAGCGGCGCGATCTGGCTGATCCTGGCCACCCAGCTCAACCCGGTCCTGCTGCGCCGCTTCGAGCCCCGCCAGCTGCTGCTCGGCGCGGTCGCCTCGGCCGTGGTCGTTCGGCCTGCTGCTGCTCGCGCTCGCGGTCGGCGCGACCGGCGGCGTGCTCGGGGTGCTGGTGCCGCTGTGGCTGGTGCTGTTCAGCGTCGGCTTCGCGCTGCCCAACGCGCCCGCGGTGGCGCTGTCGCGGCACGGCGAGGCGGCCGGCACCGCGGCGGCGCTGCTGGGCGCCGTCCAGTTCGGCGTCGGGGCGGCTGATCTCCCCGGTGGTCGGGCTGCTGGGCAACAACAGCGCTGGCGATGGCCGCGGTGATCGCCTCCGGGCTGGTGCTGTCGCTGCTGGTGCTGCTGATCGTGGTCCGGCCGTGGCAGCTGCCGGACCTGGAGCCGGCGGCGACGCCGCCGGCGCGCCGTGACCGCGCTGGCCGGCCGCGGCGTCGCCCGGATCGGCTCAGGTCGCTGGCGGCGGTCCGACGCACCGCGAACAGCGGCAGGAAGGCCTGGCTCAGCGGCCCGATGGCCAGCGCGTAGAGCACCGTTCCGATGCCGACGGTGCCGCCCAGCAGCCAGCCGACCGCGAGCACGGTGACCTCGATCCCGGTGCGGACCAGCCGCAGCGACCAGCCGGTGCGCGCGGCCAGCCCGGTCATCAGGCCGTCGCGCGGTCCGGGGCCGAGCCGGGCGCCGACGTAGGCCGCGGTCGCGACCCCGTTGAGCACGATGCCGCCGACCATCAGCGCGATCCGCGCGCCGAGCCCGGTGATCGTCGGGATCAGCGCCAGCGCGGCGTCCACCGCCACCGCGATGACCAGCACGTTCGCCACCGTCCCGAGGCCGGGCCGCTGCCGCAGCGGGATCCACGGCCAGCAACACCACCGCCCCGGTGATCGCGGTGATCACGCCGAAGCTCAGCGGCGTCTGCCTGGTCAGGCCCTCGTGCAGCACGTCCCACGGGTTGAGCCCGAGCGCGCCGCGGATCTGCATCGCCCATGCTGGCGCCGTAGAGCACCAGCCCGACCAGCAGCTGCGGGAGCCGCCGCACCGGGTTGCGGGCGACGGGGAGCTGACGGAGATCGACGCTGGCCACCGTCTCGATTGTCGGTCGCCGCCGCCGGGATCGCCAGGGCCAATCCACGGTCGGGTGGACTCCACCGCCGATCACCGGCCAGCCATGATGGTGCCAACCCGACATCGCGGAGGTCGTCGTGCGCAGGTGGTCCACTCTGGTCGCGGTGCTGGTGTTGCTGCTGCTGGCGGGGCGGGCACCGCGCTCGCCGAGCCGCCGTTCCGGGTCCAGGACCGGATCACCGACCGGGCCGGCGTGCTCGACGACGCCGGCCGAGCGCGGGTGAGCGCGGCGATCGACCAGCTGCGCGCCGAGGGCACCGACCTGTTCGTGATCTACGTGGACAGCTTCGACGGGGCCGAGGGCCAGCAGTGGGCCAGCGACACCGCCAACCTCTCCCAGTTCGGCACGCAACGACGTGCTGCTGGCGGTCGCGGTCGGCGACCGCGCCTACGGTGCCTCGTTCGCCGACGACTACCCGCTGTCCGAATCGGCGACCGACGCCATCCTGACCGACGACGTCGAGCCGCGGCTGGGCGCCGACGACTGGGCCGGGGCGGCCGTGGCGCCTGGCCGATGGCCTGCGGCGGCGGAGGCGGGCGGCGGCAGATGGCGCCGCGGTCGGGATCGCCGTCGTCGGCGGCGTGGTGGTGGTCGGCGGCGGCGCGTACCTGCTCACCCGGCCGGCGCCGCAAGGCCGCGCGAGCCGACCACGAACGCGCCGGTGCCCCCCGCCGCCCCGCGCGACGAGTTCACCGACGTCGCCACCGAGGACCTCAGCTACCGGGCCAGCTCCGCGCTGATCGAGGTCGACGACGCGGTGCGCACCTCCGAGCAGGAGCTCAGCGCCGCCCGCGCGCACTTCGGGGACGAGGCCGTCGCCCCGTTCGCCGCCGCGCTGGAGCAGTCGCGCACCGAGATGGTCGGGGCGTTCGAGATCCGCCAGCAGCTCGACGACGAGGTGGCCGAGGACGAGCCGACCAAGCGCGGCATGTTCGCGCGAGATCATCCGCATCTGCAAGGCCGCCGACGACCGGCTCGACGCGCAGGTCGCGGCGTTCGACCGGCTGCGTGACCTGGAGGCCAAGGCGCCCGAGTACATCAGCGGTGCTCGGCACCCGGCTGAAGGCGATCAACGCCCGGCTGCCCGGAGCCGATCAGGGGTGGGCGGCGCTGCGGATGCGCTACGCCGATACCGCGGTGGAGCCGGTGGCCGACAACCTGGAGCAGGCCCGCACGCTGCTGGCGGTCGCGCGAGACCGAGGTGGCCGACGCCCGGACCGATCTGAGCCGCCGTGGACCGGCCGCTGCGGTGGTGTCTGGGCGGGCCGCCGAGGACGCCATGACGCAGGCCGAGACGATGCTCGACGGCCTGACCCGGCTGGAGGGCGAGCTGATCGCCGCGGCCTCGCAGATCCCGGACGTCGCGAGCCGAGCTGAACCAGGACCTGGCCGAGGCCAGGACGATGGGCGAGTCCATCGCCGGGCTGGTCGCCAGGGCCGAGGCAGCGATGGTCGCGCGTCCGCGGAGGCCGCGGGCGATCCGCGACCCGACCCGATCGGCGCGCTGCGGCTGCTCGACGAGGCCGACAAGGCCCTGCAGGAGGGCCTGGAGCAGGCCCGTGCCGACCAGGACCGGGCCCGCAAGGCGTCGACGGCGCTCGAGCAGGCGCTGCTCACCGCCCGCTCGGCGGTGGCGGCCGCGGAGGACTTCATCAGCACCCGGCGCGGGGCGATCGGATCCACCGCCCGCACCCGGCTGGCCGAGGCCCAGCGGCACCTGCAGCTGGCGGGCGGCGGCGGTGATCCGGTGGCCGCGCTGCACGAGGCCCAGCAGGCCGATTCACTCGCCCAGCAGGCCCTGCGGCTGGCTCAGTCCGATGTGGACTCCTGGCAGGGTCGGCGGACGGCACCGGTGGCGGCACCGGCGTGGATATCGGCAGCCTCATCCTCGGCGGCATCCTGTCCGGCGCCTTCGGCGGCGAGTACCGGCGCGGCGGCGGTTACGGCGGGGGCTACGGCGGCGGTGGCGGCGGCTTCGGTGGCGGCTTCGGCGGCGGTGGCGGCTTCGGCGGCCGCTCCCCCGGCAGCTTCGGCGGCTCGTCCACCCGCGGTCGCCGCGGCGGCGGCGGCCGCTTCTGAACCCCCGACGCCCCGTCCCGTGGATCGTGCCGCGCGCGGCCGGCAGCGGAACGAACGGCACTCTCGCTCGCACCTAGCGTGCGAAAGTGCCGTTCGTTCCGATGAGTGCGTACCGGGGTGATCCGCGGGGCAGGCGGTGGGCCGGCCGCCGGACCCGGCCGGCGCGGCCGCGGCGCGGCGCGGCGGCGCGCCACCGGATGCGGTCGAGCTGGGCGGGCGCCATTGGCGATCGTCTCGCACGGGCTGCAAGATCGGGGCCATGCAGCGATCGGCGGACGTCGTCATAGTCGGAGCGGGGCTCTCCGGCCTGATCGCGGCCCGCGAGGTGTTGGCGGCCGGCCGGCAACCGTTGATCATCGAGGCGAACGACCGCGTGGGCGGCCGGATCCTGACCGAGCAGGTCGCGCCCGGCGTGCAGGTCGAGCTCGGCGCGCAGTGGATCGGGGACACCCACCACCGGATGTTCGCCCTCGCCGCGGAGCTCGGCATCACGACGTTCCGGCAGTACGAGCAGGGCGAGACCTCCTACGAGATCGCCGGCTCCGGGGTGTTGCGCGAAGCCGCCTTCCACGACTGGTTCGCCACCGAGCTGGCCGGCCTGCAGCGGGTGCTGGACACCCTCGACGAGCTGGCCGCGCAGGTGTCGCCGGAAGCGCCGTGGTCCGCGCCGCGCGCCGCGGAATGGGACGCGATCACCGCCGGCGCCTGGTACGACGGGCAGGGCCTGGCCCCGGTGGCGCGCACGTTGCTGGAGATCTGCACGGTCGGGATCCTCGCCGTGCCCACCGTCGAGGTCTCCTTCCTCGACCTGCTGGTCAACGTGGCGACGTGCGGCGTCGGCGCCGAGCTGTTCGCGGAGTCCGAAGGCGGCGCGCAGACGACCCGGTTCGTCGGTGGCACCAGCCAGATCCCGCGGCTGCTGGCCGCCCGGCTCGCCGCGCACATCGTGCTCGACTCGCCGGTCCAGCTCATCGAGCACGGACCCGACACGGTGCGGGTGCACTGTCGCGGGGGCCTGGTCGCGACCGGGCGCCAGGTCATCGTGGCGATCGCCCCGACGCTGGCCGGGCGCATCATGTACGACCCGCCGCTGCCGGGGGTACGGGACCAGCTGACCCAACGCATGCCGCAGGCGTCGGCGATGAAGGCGTTCTTCGTCTACGACGAGCCGTTCTGGCGGGCCGACGGCCTGAACGGGCAGCTGATCTCCGATCTGGGCCCGGGTCGGATGTCCAACGACACCTGCCCGGTCGACGGCGGGCACGGCCAGCTACTGGTCTTCCTGGAGGGCGAGCAGGCCCGCACCTTCGGTCGCTGGCCGCAGGCGGAGCGCCGGGAAGCGCTGACCGCCGAGCTGGTGCGGCACTTCGGGCCCCGGGCCGGCCGGCCGGAGCACTACATCGACGGCGAATGGGCCGGCCGGCCGTGGACCCGCGGTTGCTACAACGCCAACATGGGCCCATTGGTCTGGACCAACTTCGGGTCCGCGCTCAGCGCGCCGATCGGCGCGATCCACTGGGCGGCCACCGAGACGGCTGCGCACTGGAGCGCCTACATGGAGGGCGCCGTCGAGGCCGGTGAGCGCGCCGCCCGCGACGTGCTGCGGGCCCTGCGCGACGGGTGACGAACGACGCCGCGGTCACCGAGGTGTATGCTTGCCAGCAGGCAACTACTTGGAGCGTGCGTGCCCACCCCCGACGGCAGCGACATTCCCGACGGCGCCATGTTCGACAGCGACACGTTCGACGGCGCGATCTTCGACAGCGACGACATCGCGCGGTTGCGGACCGCGCTGGCCCGGATCTCGCGACTGCTCGACCGGCAGTCCCGCGGGCGGGAACTGACCGGAACCCAGTCCTCGGTGCTGGCCACCGTCGCCCGCCGCGGGCCGCTGCGGATCAGTGAGCTCGCCGAGTGCGAGGGGATCAACCCGACGATGCTCTCCCGGATCGTCGCCAAGCTGGAGCAGGCCGGGCTGCTACGCCGGACCCCGGATCCCGAGGACGGGCGAGCGGCCCGCGTGGAGCTCACCGACACCGGCACCGAGCTGAACCGGCGGCAACGGGCGGAACGCACCCAGCTGCTCACCCAGCGGCTCGCCGCGCTGCCCGGCACCCGCGCCGGTGAGCTGCTGACCGCGCTGCCCGCCCTGGAGGCCCTGGCCGAGCAGCTGGCGGAGCGGTCGTGACCGCCGACGTGCTTCTTGCCGCGGAGGCGGCATCGTGACGGCGGCCACCTCGACCCTGCGCCGGCAGACCTTCGCCGCGCTGGCCAACCCGAACTACCGCCGCTGGTTCGGCGGTCAGTCGATCTCGCTCGCCGGCACCTGGATGCAGATGATCGCCCAGTCCTGGCTGGTCCTCGAACTCACCGGATCGGGGACGGCGATCGGGCTGGTCATCGCGCTGCAGACGCTGCCGACGCTGCTGCTCGGCCCGTACGCCGGGGTGGTGGCCGACCGGCTGGACAAGCGCCGGCTCATGATCGGCCTGCAGTCGACGATGGGGCTGCTCGCGTTGGTCCTCGGGTTGCTGTCGATCACCGGAACGGTCGCCCTCTGGCACGTCTACGCGCTGGCGCTGCTGCTCGGGCTCTGCAACTGCTTCGAGAACCCGGCCCGGCAGAGCTTCGTGCATGAGATGGTCGGGCCCGCCGACCTGCGCAACGCGGTCAGCCTCAACTCGGTGCTGGTCAACACGGCCCGCGCGATCGGCCCGGCGATCGCCGGGCTGGTGATCGCCGCCGGCGGGATCGGGCTCTGCTTCCTGCTCAACGCGGCCAGCTTCGTCGCGGTCGTCGTCTCGCTGACCCGGATGGACACCGCCGCGTTGGACCCGTCGATCCCGACCCCGCGCGCGCCCGGCCAGCTGCGCGAGGGCCTGGCCTACGTGCGCGCCACCCCGGAGCTGGCCATCCCGCTGCTGATGATGAGCCTGGTCGGGTGCCTGGCCTACGAGTTCCAGGTGGTGCTGCCCATCGTGGCCAGCCAGACCTTCGCCGGAGACGCCAGCAGCTACGGCTTCCTGACCGCCGCCATGGGGGCCGGCGCGGTGCTCGGCGGGCTGTGGGTGGCGGCCCGCGGCCGGACCGGGTTGGGCGCGCTGTCCGCGGCCGCGGCCGCGTTCGGGGTGGCGATGGCGGCCGCCGCCCTGGCCCCGAACCTGATCGTCGCACTGATCGCGATGGGCCTGGTCGGGGTGACCAGCGTGGCCTTCCTCTCGATGTCCAACAGCACCCTGCAGCTGGCCGCCGAGCCGCACATGCGGGGTCGCGTGATGGCGCTGTGGGCGGTCGCGTTCCTCGGCTCCACCCCCATCGGCGGCCCGATCGCCGGCGCGGTCAGCGAGCACTACGGCGGCCGGGCCGGGCTGGCGCTGGGCGCGGTGGCGTGCCTGGTCGCGGCGGCGATGGGGGCGCTGGTGCTGCGCCGCTCGGGCGCGCGCGCCCGCCAAACGTGACCGCTCCGTGCTCCTGACCAGCATCAACGCCCCGGCGACCGGCGCCGGTGCGGCCGGCATGAGCAGGGCGTGCGCAGCTCACCCGATCAGGTGCGGTACAACCTGACCGTGTCGCAGAAGCAGCTGTTCGGGCCGTACCGGCTCGAGGAGTTGATCGGTCGTGGCGGGATGGGCGAGGTGTATCGCGCCTACGACACCCGGCGCGACCGGATCGTCGCGCTGAAGATCCTGCCCAGCTCGATGGCCGACACCCCGGAGTTCGCGGCCCGCTTCCGCCGCGAGGCGCAGCTGGTCGCGCGGCTGTCGGCGCCGCACATCATCCCGATCCACGACTTCGGCGAGATCGACGGACGGCTGTTCCTGGACATGCGGCTGGTGTCCGGCGTCGACCTCGCCACCGTGCTGGAGGCCGGCCCGCTGCCCCCGCCGCGTGCCATCGAGATGATCTCGCAGGTGGCCTCCGCGCTGGACGCGGCGCACACCGACGGGCTGGTGCACCGCGACGTCAAGCCCTCCAACATGCTCTACGTCGGCGACCCGCGCGGGCGCATCCCCGAGCACGACCAGCCCGACTTCGTCTACCTGGTCGACTTCGGGATCGCACGCAGCCTCGACACCACCGAGGGCTCCGCGCTGACCGCCACCGGTCACGCGGTCGGCACGCTCGGCTACATGGCCCCGGAGCGGTTCAGCGGGGAACCGGCCGACCGCCGGGTCGACGTCTACGCACTGGCCTGCACCCTCTACGAAGCCCTGGCCGGACGGCCCCCCTTCGCCGGCGACGGACTGGCCGCGCTCATGTACGCCCACCTGCAACGGATGCCGACGCCGATCTCCGTGGTGAACCGGGCGGTACCCGCGGCGCTGGACAACGTGCTGGCCACCGGCATGGCCAAGAGAGCCGACGACCGCTACGCCACGGCCGGGGCGTTCGCCGAGGCCGCCCGTTCCGCGCTGCGCGTCGAGCCCGTCGAGCCTCGGGACCGTCCGATCCCGACCCCCCGCCCCGAGGTGATCACCGGCCCCCCGCCGCCGTTCCCGGCGGCCCCCTTCCGCGGACCGTTCCCGCCCGGACCGTTCCCGCCGGTTCCGCCCGATCGGATCGGGCCACCGCGCTCGCCCGACACCCGCGCCCGGCGGGGACGGCAGATTGCGGGCGCCGCGGTCGCCGCCGTGGCGCTGCTCGCCGGAGCGGTGGTCGGGGTGCGGGCGCTGCAGGACGACGGGGTCATCCCCGGCCCGCTCGCCGCCTGCGGCAGCGAGCCACTGACCTGCAACGGGGCCGGAGCTCAGCAGCTGGTCAGCGGCGGCGAAGTGGCGATGGCCATCGACGCCGACATCGAGAACTGGAACGTGGACTCGCCGCTGGGCAGCGTCGGGGCAGCACCGTGGGTGATGAGCAGCGTGCTGCCGCACACCTTCGACGTCGGCCCCGACTTCAGCACCACGCGCAACACCGACCTGCTGTCGGGCGCCGAGCGACCCGACCCGCGCACCGTGGTCTACACGATCAATCCGGACGCGGCGTGGAACGACGGGACCCCGGTGAGCGCCGAGGACTTCGTCTACAACTGGCGGACGCGGAACGGGAGGGACTGCCCGGACTGCCCGACCTACGCGACCGGCTACGAAACGATCACCGCGATCACCGGCGGAAGGACGGCCGACGGCAGCCTCACCGTGACCCTGTCCTTCACCACGCCCTACCCGGAATGGCAGACGCTGTTCGGCGTCTCGTCGCCGCTCTACCCGGCGCACATCGCCGCCCGCCACGGCGACCTGAACGCACCGGCGGGGCTGAGGGCCGCGTTCGACTGGTTCGTCGGCGCCACACCGGACTACTCAGCCGGGCCGCTGACCGTGCAGGCCCGGCAGCCGGGGTCACCGATCGTGCTGGTCCGCAATCCCGGGTGGTACGGCCGACCCACCCAGCTCGACCGGGTGGTGCTGCAGATCGCCACGGACTCCGCCGATCAGGTCAGCCTGCTGCGCGAAGGCCGGGTACAGGTGATCTCCCCGACGGCCGCGCCCGGACTGGCCGGTCAGCTGGGCGACATCGCGGGCGTCGCGGCGTATCAGGGCGCGAGCATGGGGTGGGAGCGCATCGATCTCAACCTGCGCACCCCGGCGCTTCAGGACCCCGCGCTGCGACAGGCCCTGTTCGCCGCCGTCGATCTCGATCAGGTGCGGGAGATCGGCACCGCGGGATTCGGTGCCGTGAGTCCGATGGGCAGCCACAACTTCGTGCCCGGGCAGCCGGGCTTCACCGACGTGCTGGCCGACACCGGCCAGGGCGCGGGCGACCTGCAGGCGGCGCGCCGGATCCTGACCGCGGCGGGGTACTCCGGCATCGGGTCCCAGCTGGTGGCACCGGACGGGACGCGGGTCCCGCCGTTGCGGGCGGTCTACACCCGCTACCTCCCGGCCCGGGAGCGCGTCGCTTCCTACGTTTCCGAGATGGCGCGCGAGCTCGGCGTGACGATCACGCCGACCGCGACGGACTCGCTCTCCGGCACGCTCGGCGATGGCGATTTCGACCTCATGCTCTACGGGTGGAGCAACCCGCCGACGCTGGTGGCCAACGCGCAGCAGAGCTGGGGAACGGGTGGGGAGTCCAACTACGGGCGCTACTCGAATCCGGAGGTTGATCGGCTGCTTGCAGCGGCATCGGGGAGTGAGGATGCGGGGGCGGCTTACGAGTTGCTCAACCAGGCGGATCGGGTGCTGACGCGGGACGCTGTGGTGTTGCCGCTCTATCGGCGGCCGTCCCTGCTGGCGGTTCGTGAGAATGTGGCGAATGTTCGGGACAATCCGGTGCTCGGGCCGTTCTACAACGTTGCCCAGTGGGGGGTTCGGAGCGGTTGATTGTTGGTGTGGTCGGCTTGGCGTTCCCGGCTGACGTCCCCGGCTTCTCCACGAGCCTCGCCTTCGGTGGTTGTTACCTGGCTGTGGTCCCGGAAAAATCATGCCCGCACACGCCTTGAGCTGCGACAACCACTTGAAATCGAACACACGTTCGAGTCAAAATCGAGGCATGACCGGCCACAACAGCGTGCAGAACGGGGTGACCTCCTTCGCGATGGGCTCACCGCGCTGCACGACGCCGCCGGCCCCCACGGAACCGAAACCGACCGGATCGCCGTGCTCGCCGGGCTGGGCGCCGCCGAACAGCAGATGCACCGGGTCATCGTCGACACCGTCGCCGCCCTGCAACGCGACGGATCGTTCACCGCGCACGGGCGCACCACGTCATCCCCTGGGAACAGGGTGGGCCCACCGACCTCGCCAACCTGGTCATGCTGTGCCAAACCCACCACCGGGAGATCCACACCTCGGAATGGGCCGTGAAGATCGGCCCCGACGGACCCGAGTTCACACCCCCGAAGTGGATCGACCCCGAACAGAAGATCCGCCGCAAACCACCACCACCGCAGATGCCACCGGACCGACCGCAAGATCAACCACCGGACCGACCATCCGAGCCGACATTACTCGGGCAGCCACCGACCGAGCCGACGCCACCGAACCGGCCGGACACACCGCAACCGGACCCGCGACGATGATCTCCATCCAGAGCGGGGTCTTCGCGGCGCTAACCGCGCCCGATGTACGGCATCGTGGTGGCCGCGATGGTCAGGAACTGGACGTTGGTGTCCAGTGGCAGGCCGGCCATCATCAGCACCGCGTCGGCGACGTGCCGGGCGTCGAAGGTCGGCTCCGGGCGGACGCTGCCGTCGGCCTGCGGTACCCCGGCCGACATCGCAGCGGTCAAGTCGGTGGCGGCGTTGCCGATGTCGATCTGACCGCAGGCGATCCCGTACGGGCGCCCGTCGAGCGAGATCGACTTGGTCAGGCCGGTGATGGCGTGCTTGGTGGCGGTGTACGGGGCACTGCCGGGGCGCGGGGTGTGCGCCGAGATCGACCCGTTGTTGATGATCCGGCCGCCCTGGGGGCGTTGCTGGCGCATCATCGCGAACGCCTCGCGGGCGCACAGGAACGAGCCGGTGAGGTTGGTGTCGACGGCGGCCTGCCAGTCGGCGACCTCGACCTCGTCGATGCTTGCGCTCCTGGTGAAGATGCCGGCGTTGTTGACCAGCAGATCGACCCGGCCCCACCGCTCGCGGACGGCGCCGAACAGGGCCGCCACCGAGACCGGGTCGGCCACGTCGGTCGGCTGCACCAACGCGTCGGGCCGCCCGGCGGCGGTCCCGGCGAGCGCATCGGGTCGGCGCCCGGCCAGCGCCACGCGGTATCCGGCATCCAACAGCGCACCGGCCACCACCCGACCGAGCCCGGACCCGGCCCCGGTCACGACGGCAACGGCCGCGCTCCCGGCACCGCTCATCGTTCGAAATCCTCGGGCGAGACGTCCTCGAGGAACTCCTGGAAATCGCGCAGCTGCTGCTCGGGCGGCGCATCGCTGCCGTCGGGGAACAGGTCGGCGATGGGCTGGCCCACCTCGTCGAGGACGTCCACGGCCACCCCGATCGGCAGCCCCTCCCGGACCGCGATCGCCAGCACGTCGCTGGGCCGGGCCGCGATCCTGGTGCCCGCATCGAACACCAGGTCCGCGCTGAACACACCCTCGCGCAGGGCGGTGATCTCCACCCCTTCCAGGGTGCGTCCCAGCCCCTCGACCACCGACAACAGCACGTCCTGCACCAGCGGCGGATCGTTCTCACCGCGGGGCCCGACGGAGATCACCTCGGCCTGTGCGCGGCGCAGGAACACCGGAAGGCAGCGGTCCCCGTCGACCTCGCCCAGCAGCAGCACCGGCTCCCGGGTCCGGGCGTGCACGACCAGCCGCAGCACGCGCATCGTGGGCATTGCCAGACCTCGATTCTCGCCGGAGCTCTCGGAGATCGAGTCTCCGCCACTCCGACGCCTGACGTCGAGCCGCTGCTGTCACGATCGTTCTACGCCTCCCGCAGCCGGCTCACCACCTGGCGCGACGTTCCACCTCCGCGAACACCACCGGGTCGGCGACCGCCTCGGTCGGGTCGTCCGGCCATCCCTCGACCTGCTCGGCCGCCCACTCGGACCACTGCGCGACCATCCGGTAGAACTCGACGAGAAACGCCCCGACCAGCAGGTTCTGCGCGGCGCGATGCTGGAACGGACCGGAGCCGGCCTGGTAGTCGCGCGCCGCGACGAGGTTGCCCTCGTTGCGATCGTGAGCCCACTGCCGGGCCGCGGCCACCGTCGCGAGCGCGTCGGTCCGGGTCCCGTTCTCCGCGAAGAAGAGCTTCAGCAGCTGCTCGAACTCGATGATCGGGCCGGCACCGGGCTCCCGCAGCCATTCGGTCAGCGCGCGGCGACCCTCGGCGGTGATCGCGTAGATCGTGCGCGGCCGCCGCCCGACCAGCTCGGTGCTCGCCTCCGCCATGCCGAGATCGACCAGCTTCTTCGGCTCCTCGTAGAGCTTGCTCTGCGCGCGCGGCCAGATCCGACCGAGGCTGCGGTCCATCTGCCGGGTCAGCTCGTAGGTGCTCCACGGTTGCACGGCCAGCAGCCCGAGGATGGCGAACGAGGTGGTGGTGAGGGTCGAACCTCTTGACATTTTAGTCCCCTTGGGAGCACATTAGAACTATCCCAAGGGGACTATATGAGAGAGGGCTCATGATGCTGCACCTGGAGGCCGTCGCAGTCGACCCGTCGAACGCCGAGCAGGCCAGGGCCTGGGACGGCACCGAGGGGCGCTACTGGGCCGCGCATGCCGAGCGGTTCGACGCCTCGATGGCCGGCTACCGACGCCCCTTCCTCGATGCCGCACGGATCGAGCCCGATTGCCGGGTGCTCGACATCGGCTGCGGCACCGGCCAGACCACCCGCGACGCCGCCCGGCTGGCGGGCGCCGGCCACGCTCTGGGCATCGACCTGTCGGAGCAGATGATCGACGTGGCCCGGATGCTGGCCGTGCTGGAGGCGGTGCCGAACGCGCAGTTCGAGCGGGCCGACGCGCAGGTCCACCCGCTCCCGGCGGGCTCCTTCGATGTCGTGATCAGCCGGATCGGCGCCATGTTCTTCGGCCGACCGGACGCCGCGTTCGCCAACATCGCCGCTGCGCTGCGGCCCGGCGGCCGGCTGGCGCTGCTGTGCTGGCAGCCGGCCGAGCGCAACGAGTGGTTCCGCGCCTTCTTCACCGCCCTGACCGGCGCCCACGAGCTGCCGACACCCCCGCCCGGGGCCCCCGGACCGTTCTCCATGGGCGATCCGGCGTGGGTGCGCTCACTGCTCGGCTCCGCCGGCTTCGTCGACATCGAGCTGCAGAGCCGCCACGAGCCGCTGCTGTTCGGCGACGACGTCGAGGACGCGCAGTCCTTCCTGGTCGGCCTGCTGGGCTGGATGTTGCCGGCGGACGCCGCGGCCAGGGCGCACGCCATCAATGATCTTCGGGTCTCGCTGCGGGCCCATCGGAGCCCGCACGGCGTCCGCTACGACTCGGCGGCCTGGATCATCACCGCTACCAGGGCACGGCCAGGCCACGCCACCGGACCGGCCACGACGTCCTGATCATCGCTGGCGGGTCGACCGTCCGGACGCATCAGAGCTCGGCGGGTCCCTCCTGCGGCCGCATCCCGATCTGCGCGGCCACCGCGGCCATCACCTCCTGCACGACGATCGTGTCGGCCAGCGGCATGACCGGGCTCTCGGTCCGCCCGGCCGCGACGCACTCGGTGACCTCGCTCAGCTCGTGGGTGAAGCCGCCGCCGACCGGCGGCAGGGTCAGCTCCTGCGGGTCCCGACCGGCGCGGTGCACGACCATCCGGTCGGGGTGGTGGAACCGGGGCAGCACGTCGATCCAGCCGTCGGTGCCGAACACCCGCGCCTGACCGGGCGTCGCGCACCGCAGCGAGGCGAACAGGGTGGCGCTGCGCCCGTCCGGGAAGCCGAGCAGCACCGCCTCCTCGACGTCCACACCCGACGTTGTCAGCGCGCCGGACGCGGCCACCCGGTCCGGGGTGCCGAGCACCATCTGGGCGAACGAGATCGGGTAGACGCCCACGTCGAACAGCGCGCCGCCGCCTATCGCCGGGTTCAGGAACCGGTCGTCCGGGTCGTCCGGGGCCCGCACGCCGAGCTCGGCCTGCACCGCCTGCACGACGCCGATCGCGCCATCGGCGATCAACTCGCGCAGCGTCGCGATCACCGGCAGGAAGCGCGTCCACATCGCCTCCATGGCGAACACGCCGGCCTGCCGGGCGGCGGTGACGATCTCGACCGTGGCCGCGGGGCTGACCGTGAACGACTTCTCGATCAGCACCGCCTTGCCGGCCCGGATCGCGGCCAGCGCGATCGCCCGGTGCTGGGTGTGCGGGGTGGCGATGTAGAGCACGTCCACCGCGTCGTCGTCGATGATCGCCCGGTAGGAGTCGTGAACGCGATCGATCCGGTGCTCGGCCGCGAACGTCGCCGCCCGTTCCGCGGATCGCGACGCCACCGCGGCCAGCTCGGCGTGCGGCACGTGCGGGAAGTCCCGCACGAAGCGTGACGCGATCCGGCCCGGTCCGATGATTCCCCAGCGAACGGTGCTCATGTCCCCCATCCTGGCGGCACGGCCGGGCCGGCCCCAGCTCCGGGGTCATCATCGGGCCCGTCGGGTGGACCGCCTGCGGCGGCGGACCATCAGCCCCGCAGCGTCTCGCTGGGCGAGCGCCCGAACTGGGTCCGGTAGGCGCCGGCGAATCGACCGGGATGCCCGAAGCCCCAGCGCGCCGCGACCTCGACCACCGTGGTCCCGTCGTCGGCGTCGGCCGCGACGAGTTGCTCGTGCGCCCGTTCCAGCCGGACCGAACGCAGGTAACCCAGCGGCGTGCTGTCCAGCGACCGCCGAAAGGCCCGCTGCAGAGCCCGCGGACCGACGTGCGCGGCCTCGGCGATATCGGTCAGGTCGATGTCGGAGTCGGCGTGCTCCTCGATGTAGGCCATGGCCCGGCGGACGGACCCGGGCGACGCGGCCGAAGCCGAGTGGCGAGCGCGATCCAACGTCGAGTTCGGGAAGGTCTCCAGGGCGGAGGCGACGATCAGCCGCAACGCCTGACCCATCAGGATCGGGCTGCTGTGCACGTCCGGGTTGGCGATCACGTCGCCGGTGACGTACTGCATGAGCCGCTTCCAGTGCATGGCCCGGGACTCGCTGAGCGGTCGAGCCAGATCGAACCCGACCGGACCGGCGGAACGGTCGTCCCCGATCAGGGTGGTGGCGATGCGATCGACGGTGGCCCGTTTGATCCGGACGTTCGCCATCCGGATGTCCGACCACATGACCGACATTCTCGACTCGGGGTCGTAGGCGAAGACGTCACCGGGGGTGGCCAGGACGGCCGAGCGGTGGGAGCGGATGTGGAACCGGCCCGAGATCAGATGGCTGAACAGCACGGTGTCCTCCAGCGGTTCCCACTCGCCGTGCAGCGTCATCGAATGCTGGGCCGCGCCGAAGGTGAAGGAGCCGCAGTCGGCGAGGCGATGGGAGAAGCGAAAGCTCTCACGGTTCCCGGACAACCGCGCCGAATGATCGACATAGGCGAGTCGGAGCCAGTCGTGTGCCTCTTCCGGATCCGCCGTATCTATGCACAGCCGCATCAAGGAACCTGTCATCGCCATCTCCCCCCGCGGGATGAGCACGGTACCGGGCGACCGCCGCTGGTTACCCGATCCCGATGAGCCTATCCACTTAGCGGCATTCGCCTGTCCAGTTCACGAAATCCAGCTCGGCTTCCGTTGCCGGAACCGCCGGACTCGGGATACCTACAGCGCAGGCCCGGAGGCACCCCCGCGGGAGGGGGGTGTGGGTGTTTCCGGCCTTTCCCACTCAATTCGGCCATCGAGAGTCTTTGGTGGTCACCCGATCCGGTAGCCGGGTAACCGTTTCCACTGCGGAACCGACAGGCCACCATTGGCGTTGCCACAGTGATCGTCGGACGGTCACCGGACCCGCCACCTCGGGAAGGACCAACGCGTATGCCTCGGCGCCGCAGGGAAGTCGGGAGCAGCGCCACCGCCCGGCTGCGGAGCTGGACGGCCGCGGCCACCCTGGGCGCCGCCGCGACCGCCGTGGTGCTCCCCGATCGGCTCCGGATCGGTGATCGCTTTCCGGCGGTGGACGTCATCGCCTGGCGGCCGCACTCCGCGGTCGCGGCGCTGGTGTCCGGGGCGGCCATGCTCAGCAGGCCGGCATCACGACCGGCGGGCGCCGTGATCAGCGCGATCGCGACCGTCGGACTCGCCGAGGTCGCCCGCAGCCGGTGGCCGAGGCCCGCGGCCGGCGCCGACCCGGCCGATCCCGCGGACACCACCGAGCTGACGGTCCTGACGTTCAACGCCCTGCACGGGCAGGCCGACACCGGCGAGCTGGCCACCGTGATCGAACGCTGCACGCCGGACTTCGTGGTGCTGCCCGAGGCCGGCCCGGACTTCTGCGGCAAGTTGATGGCGCTGGTCGACATCCTGGGCTACCGGTCGGCGGTCTCCACGTCGCCGGGCAGCCGGGATGGCGAGTCGGTGACGCTGCTGGCCGGACCGCGGGCCGCCGACGTGCGGCTCACCCCCGGCGCTGCGATGTGGCTGCCGCACGTCGAGGCGACCGGCGGGCTGCTGGGTCGGCGCAAGCTGTACGCGGTGCATCCGGTCGCGCCGGTGCGGCCCAGCCCGACCGCGGCGTGGCGACGCGATCTGGGGCTGCTCGCCCGCTGGTGCCGGGCGCCGGTGTCGCCCATCGTCGCGGGCGACTTCAACGCGACCTTCGATCACGAGCTGCTGCGGGTTGCGCTCGGTGGTTGCCGCAGCGCCGCCGCCGGCACCGGCCTCGGCCTGATCGGGACCTTCCCGGCGTCACTGCCGCGGTGGTTCGGAATCCAGATCGACCACATCCTGATCCCGGCGGACGCTGTGACCAGCAGGTTCGAGATTCTGGACATCGCGGGGAGCGACCACCGCGCGGTGCTGGCCACATTCACCACTTCGTGCTGACCGGTCGGCTGCAGCCGCGGAAGCGCCGGCCATTAGCATCACGATATGACTACGAGTGAGACATTGCCCGCATCCGAGAAGGTTCGGCTGAGCATCTTCGGTCTCGGCTACGTGGGCTGCGTCTCGGCAGCTTGCCTGGCCGCACGTGGACACACCGTCCTCGGCGTCGATGCCAACCCGCAGAAGACGGAGTTCATCCGCGACGGCCGCACCCCCATCGTGGAGGAGCAGATCGGCGAGCTGATCGCCGACGTGGTGGCCGCCGGGCGCCTGCAGGTGAGCGACGCGACGCCCGCCGTACTGAACAGCGAGATCACGATCGTCTGCGTGGGTACGCCCTCGGGCGCGGGTGGATCGCTGTCCACCCAGTACCTCGAGAGCGCCAGCGAGGAGATCGGTCGGGCGCTGGCCGACAAGGACGACTGGCACGTCGTCGTCTACCGCAGCACGATGATCCCCGGCACCGTCGAGAGCACCCTGATCCCGATCCTGGAGCGCGCGTCGGGCAAGAAGGTCGGCGTGGACTTCGGGGTGTGCCTCAACCCCGAGTTCCTGCGCGAGTCGACCAGCGTCAAGGACTTCCTCGACCCGCCCAAGACCGTCGTCGGCGAGAGCGACGAGCGCAGCGGCGCGATGGTCATGGACCTCTACGAGGGGCTGCCCGGCCCGCGCTTCCGGGTGCCGATCGCGGTGGCCGAGATGGCCAAGTACGTCGACAACTCCTTCCACGCGGTCAAGGTCACCTTCGGCAACGAGATCGGCGCCATCTGCGGCGCGATCGGCCTCGACTCGCACTCGGTGATCGATATCTTCCTGGCCGACACCAAGCTGAACATCAGCCCGGCCTACCTGCGCCCCGGGTTCGCCTTCGGCGGCTCCTGCCTGCCCAAGGACGTCCGCGCCCTGACCTGGACCGCCCGGCACTACGACGTCGACGTGCCGATGCTGGCGAACCTGCTGCCCTCCAACGAGGCGCACATCCGCCGTTCGGTGGAGATGATCACCTCGCACAACAAGCGCCGGATCGGGATCTTCGGCCTGTCCTTCAAGCCGGGCACCGACGACCTGCGCGAGAGCCCGATGGTCGAGCTGGCCGAGCGCCTCACCGGCAAGGGCTTCGAGCTGCAGATCTTCGACTCGAACGTCGCGCACTCCCGGCTCATCGGGGCCAACCGGGCGTTCCTCGACGAGCGCCTGCCGCACATCTCCGAGGTGCTCACCGACGACGTCGACGCGGTGCTCGCGCACGCGGAGATCTGCGTGGTCGGGACCAAGGACCCGCAGGTGCTCAAGGCCATCGCGAACGCCAGGCCGGACCAGGTCGTGATCGACCTCGTCCGGCTCCCGGATGCGGCCGAGCGTCGCGGCAGCGACACCTACACCGGCATCGCCTGGTAGTCCGCCCGGCACTCTCTCCTGCTGGAACGAACGGCACTTTCGCACGCACCTAGCGTGCGAAAGTGCCGTTCGTGCCGTCCGGCTCGGGGTGCGGGGCCGAGGTGTGGGATCGGGGGCTCACGGGTCGGTGCGGGTACGGGTCGCGCGCAGCACGGCGACCGCTTCGAGCTGGGAGCCGACGTTCAGCTTGGCCAGCACCGAGCGGATGTGGGTGCGCACGGTGGTGATCGACACGCCGGTGGCCTCCGCGATGACCCCCGCCCGGGAGCCGGCGGCCAGCCGTTCCAGCACCTCGCGTTCGCGCACGGTCAGCAGCTCGATCGTGCTCAGCTCGGCCTGCCGCCTGCGGTGCACCTCGACCCAGCGGCGGCGTTCGGCGGGCGGCATCAGCAGTCGCCCGTCGGCGGCCTGCCCGACGAGATCCAGGAACCTCCCCAGCGCGCTGGTCTTGAGCAGCAGCCCGGCCGCGCCGGCGGTGACCGCCGCGGCCAGCCGGTCCTGGTTGAGCGACCCGGTGATCACGAGCACCCGCCAGCCGTCGGCGTCCAGGTCCGCGATCAGGTCGGTACCGTCGATCAGCTGACCGGAGGCGTCCCGGCCCAGCTCCAGGTCGAGCAGCACCAGGCCGGGGGGCAGCGCCGCGGCGGTGGCGAGGATCTCCGGTCGGCTGGAGATCCCGCAGCGGATCGCCTCGTAGCCGCGCTCCTGCAGGGCCAGCACCAGGGTGGACCCGATCAGCTCGTGGTCGTCGACGACGAGCACCGGAAAACGCTGGCCGCTGCGCTCGGCGGGATCGGGGATGTCCGGATCGCGGTTGTGGATCTCGGCCTCGGCCGCCTCGTCGACGGCATGCGGCGCGGCGGGATGAGCGGCCTGATCGGCGGCGGGACCGACGATCGTCATTCCGGCCCCGGCTCGCGGCCGCACGTCCAGGGACTCGCACCCTCCAGGATGCCGCGCAGCCGCGTCAGCTCACCCTCGACCGCCGCCCGCAGTCGTTCCCGGTCGCTCACCGCGGGCGCGACCCGCACCAGCTCGCTGATCCCGGTAAGGCTCGACAGTCCACTTCGGATCTCGTAGTCCCGGTACGCGGACACCGCGGCCAGTCGCTGCCGGGCCTGCTCGGCGGCGGCGACCCGTGCGCCCAGCTCGTCGCGGGCCTGCTGCGCCGCTCGATGGGCCTGCGCGGCCGGCCCGATCACGCCGGCCGCCACCACCGCCAGCGCCAGCAGCCGCAGCGCCGCGAACACCACCGCGGGCGCCGACTCGACGCCCTCGCCCGCCCCGTACGCCGTCGGCTGCTGGATGCCGCTGGCCAGTGGCAGCACCACGAGGCTGTAGCCACCGAGCAGCAGCGCCAGCCAGGCCTGCTGGGCGGACCGCGACAGCCGGGCGCACACCGCCGCGAGCACCGCCGTGGCCGTACCAACCATGATCGCGAACAGCGTCAGCAGGAACCCGATCGGGCCGCCGGCGGGGGCGACCGCGATGTCGGCCAGCAGCGCGGCAGCCCCGCCGATCAGGACGAGCACGGTGCCACGCTGCCCATGCCGGAACCGGCCGCCGACGGAGTGCCCAAGAGCGTGCGCCGACGCTGCGAGGCGAGTGGCCACCCCGCTGAAGGCCCAGGGAGCGTGGCGGCGGGGAGCTACCGATCCGGCACCGTATGTCACGCAACGATGTCGACCGAGAGTGGTCACCCGTTACCGTTTCCGTAACCGATCGACCCGTCTCGGGCACAGATCACCCGATCGAGTGGACCCCTGACGGGTTTGCCGGTCATCGCCCCGCTCGCCCATCCACACTCGATGAATCAATCACAGACCACACCGTTGCGGTTGCGGTCGAGCTGTTGCCGATCGGCGCCGCGGACCTTCACACCCTTGATCCCGCGCTGGGCCAGGTAGCGGCACAGGTCGCCCTGCCCGCCGGGCAGCGCCTTCGGGATGCACTGCGCCACGGTGCCGTAGTCACGGTCGCAACCGTCGATGTCCGGTCGCACCGGGACCGAGCGCAGCCCCCGCCCCGACACCGGGGTCGGCCCACCCCGGAGCTGGTCGGCGAAGGTGGTGATGACGTGCGGCTCGGGCGTGCTGGGCGAGCCGGGCGGCGGCGCCGGGGTCGCCGGTGCCGGGGTCGCCGGTGCCGGGGGCGGGGGCGGAACCGGAGCCGACCCGACGGTGGCGCCGGGCACTGCCGGTCCCGGCGTCGTGGGCACCTCCGCCGCCGTCGGCAGCGGGGTCGAGCCCGCCACCTCGGCTCCGGGGGGCGACACCGGCTCCGTCGCCGATGCGTCTACATCGGACGCGTCCGGTGCAGTCGAATCGACCGACCCGTCCTCATTGGACTCTGTCGCGTCGGCGGACCCGGTCTCCCGCGGCGGGGACACCCGCGGCTGGGTCCTTCGCGACGGCTGGGCCCGTCCGGACGGCTGGGCCGCTCCCGAGGACGGGGCCGCCTCCGCGGTCGCCGCGCGCACCTGCCCGGCGGGTCCGGCCACCGCCGGCACCGCGCCGAACGCCAGCGTTGCGACCGCGACCGATGCGACGACCAGCGCCGCGCGCGTCAACCTCATCCGAGCTTCACCCACTTCGCGACCGAGGGCACGCCGGCGGCGTTGGTCACGAACAGCATGTACCAGCCGGGCGGTGCCATGTTCGGGTTCGTCGTGACGTTGAGCCCGACGTTGTTGCCGTTGACCGTCATCGGCAGCGCGACCGAGCGCTGGTTCGGGTCCGACGAGTGCGTCACCGCGGCCGGCCGGATCAGCACCGCCGGAGCTGATCGGTCCGTTCGACCGTGATCTGCTGGGTGCTGCCGTAGGCCCAGTTCGCGGTGGCCACGGTGTTGATCACCGGCCGGGCGCCCTTGAACAGGTACGGCGGCGAGTAGATCGACAGCCGGTTGTCGAAGGAGCCGTCGCCGGGGTTGTTGCCGGCGGTCAGCACCCGCCCGTCGGGCAGCAGCGACGGCGCTGGAGTGGTAGCCGCGCGGCACCGGGTCGGTGGCCATGCCGGCGGTGAAGGTGTTCGTCTGCGGGTCGAACATCGACGCCTCGAGCGACCGCGTCGGCCCGGTTGTGCAGCGCACCGCCGGTCTCGAACACCTTGCCGTCGGGCAGGATCACCGCGGAGACGTACATCTTGCCCTGGGCGCCGGTCTGCGCGCCGCCGCCGAAGTTCGTGCCCTGCGGCAGCGCCGGCCCGGCCACGTACTTCGGGCTCGGCGCCTTGAGGTCGATCAGGTCGACCAGCCGGTTGGCGTCGGGGTTGGTCTCCACGTTGCCGCCGCCGATGGTCAGCACCCGCTGGTCCTGGGCGGGTGGCAGCAGCACGCTGGCCGACTGGTCGCGGTTGTCCTTGTCGCGCAGGCCCGGCACGTCGGTGATGGTGGCCGCGTCGTAGTTGTAGATCGACGCTCCGGTGCCGGGCAGCCCGTTGCCGAAGGTGTGGCTGCCGGTGTAGAACAGCCGCCCGTCCTGCATCAGCACCATCGCCGGGTACAGCCCCCAGAACGCGTAGGTCTGCTTGACCTCGTTCAGCGCCGAGCCAGCGGTTCTGGGCACTGGACGAAGTACTCGGTGCTCGACCGTGCCCGCCGAGTCCTCGCCCAGCCCGCCCAGCGAGAGCACGTCGCCGTTGCCGAGCACGGTGGCCGACGGGTACCAGTGCCCGGCGTTCATGTCGTTGGTGCGGGTGTAGCTGTTGGTCGCCGGGTCGAAGATGTAGGACTCCTGCAGTCCCTCGTAGCCGTGCCCGCCGGGGACGGGATAGTCCTTGTTGCCGCCCATCACCAGCACCCGCCCGTCGCGCAGCTGCACGTGCCCGGCGCAGAAGAAGTCGGCCGGCGTCGGGACGTTCTGTGAAGGTGCCGGCCGCCGGGTCGAACACCGTCGGTGGAGAACGTGCCGGCGGCGAACGCGGTCTCGTCGTTGCCCGAGCCGGCGATCAGCAGCACCTTGCCGTTGCGCAGCACCACGGTGTGGATGCCGCGGGCCGGCGACTGGGTCGGCACGACCTGCCAGGAGCCCTTGGTGCAGGCGGCGCCGCCGGTGCAGCCCGGGTGCGGCGGCGGTGGCCTCGTTCGGGTCGGTCATCGTGTAGTCGTCGGTGACCAGCGTGCCGACGCCGTAGATCGGTGACGCCCCAGGTGATCTGGTCGGTGTTGGCCGGGACCACCGGGGTGCGCACCGTGGCGTTGGTGAAGGCGGCGGTCACCGGCAGCTGCTTGAGGTCCATCCAGTACTGCCAGCCGGCGGTCGTGTCGTGCCGGAACGCGGTGATCAGCGTGTTCGGCGGTGTTGGTCTTGTACCAGACCGACAGGTCGTACTGCTTGCCCGGCGTGACCTTCGGCGCGCACGCCGGCGACTCCGAGCATCATCGCCTTGCGGTCGCCGTCGACCCGGCGCGGCATCGCGATCTGCATCGCCTTGGTGCCGCCGTGCGCCGGCGCCACCAGGCTGAAGGTGAAGTCGTTGTTGCCCCAGCCCGACTTCTCCCAGCAGACTGGGGAAGCCGTCGGCGCCGACGGTCTCCATGCCGTTGTTCTGGATCAGGTTGGTCGCGGCCGCCGCCGGCGTGACGCCGACCAGCATGGAGCTCACCGCGACCAGCGCGGCCACCCCGACGTACGCGCCAGCTACGTCGGCCGGTCATCGACGGGACGACCTGGCGGATCTCGATGCGCTCCTCGCCGGTGCCGAACGTCCGCACGACCACCGAGTACTCCATCGCGGCGGTGACGTTGCTCAGGTTGCGCATCGACTCGCGCACGATCGGCGTGGAGACCACGTAGTCCAGGTCCCGCCAGCCGTTGTCGCAGCTTGACCGCCGGGTCCAGGTCGAGCTTGTAGAACCAGATGGCGCCGTCACCGGGCTGGTAGCCCGCGCGGACGAGGTCGAGCCAGATCGCGTCGTCGACCATCACCTTGGTGTCCCGCGTCGTGCGGCATCGCGGCCAGGGTCGCGACCGCGGCCCGGTAGTCGGCGTTGGCGTCGGCGGTCATCGCGTCCGGTCGCCCGCGACCCAGGCGGCACGACGTACCCGGCGAGCCGCGGCCGCACCACGACCACGACCACGATGCCGCGTCATCCGCCGGTAGCCGATCGTGCACCGGCCCGCGGTGCATCAGGGCGTGGCGACCGGCCGCCAGCACCCCGGCGATGCAGAGCGCCAGGAACGGCAGCGCCTGGATGACGTACATGGCGGGCAGGTAGCCAGGGCGCATGGCCATCACCAGCAGCAGCAGCACCGCCAGCGCCGGGTGCGCGCAACCGGCGCAGCGCGACGACGGCGATCAGCGCGGCCACGATGCCGGCCACCGGCACCACCGCGTCGTAGTAGAGCCAGGACTCGACGATCGCCCGGGACCCGGAGGTGGGCATCCAGGAAGCTGCCCGGAGCCCTCCCGCTGCAGCTGGAACAGGATGCCGCCGAGCAGCGACACGTGGTCCGCGCCGGGCAACAGCTCGCCGTTGAGCAGGGCGTAGAGCGGGTAGAGCGATGCCGATCAGCGCGAGCAGCGCGAGGAAGCCGACGATCGAGAACTTGCGGGTGCTCGGGATGGCTGCCCTGCCAGAGCGCGACCAGCAGCGCCGGCAGCACCACCAGCATCGTCTCCTTGGACAGGATCGCGACCGCGGCGCAGCATCCGGCCGCCATGTGGTGCCAGAGGTGCCGCTTCGGGGACAGCGCCAGCACGAACGCGCCGAGCATCCAGACCACGGCGATGTTGTCCAGGTAGATCTGGCGCTGCAGGGTGGCCGCCAGCGGGGACAGCGCGAACAGCACCGCGCCCGAGGCGGCCGCCCAGCGCGGCAGCGCCAGCCGCCGGCCGAGCACGTAGAGCAGCCCGACCGCGATCAGCGCGAACGGGAGCATGATGATCCGCGCGTTGGCCACGGTGAGATGCGCCGGCTGCAGCTGCCCGGGAATCCAGGACAGCGCCGCGATCTGCAGCCAGCCCAGCGGCGGATGGTCGTACCAGTACGTGTAGTGCGCGAGCCCGTCGCCCTGTTGCACCGACCAGGCCTGCGCCAGGTAGGTCCCCTCGTCGTCGCCGACCGCCGGGTAGCCGGTGATGTTGACCCCCTGCACGATCAGCACGGCCAGGCAGAGCGCGAGCACGATGGGAACGTCGATCGGGATCGTGGGTCGGTGCAGGGTGATCCGGAACCGCGGCCCGCGCGGGCCGCGGACCGGTAGGTCCGACAGCTCGGGCAGTGCGGCGCACCGGGCGCTCGAGGACGGCGGTCATCAGCAGCTCTCCTGGCAGGTCGGATCAGGTTCGGGGAGGCGGGCAGACCGGTCAGCGGCCACCGGCGACGCTCGCGGCCGGGACCGGCACCAGGCTCCGCAACGGTGACGGGGCCGGAGCCGGGGTCGGCGCCGGCATCGATGTGCGCACCGACGTGGGACGGTCAGCTCCCAGTCGTTGCGGCCGCGCAGCTCCCGCCAGACGGCGCGCATCGCCGCGCCGGCCAGCACGATCTGGTAGAACGGGCCGCCGATCACGAGCTTGAGGTAGTGCAGCGGCCGCACCCGCAATCGGTACTGCATGCCGAAATCGTGCAGCCCGGCGATCTCGAACGCGAGAATGGCCAGCGTCGGCAGCAACGGCACGAACGAGAACAGTGCCACCACGATCGGCACCTCGGCGAACAATCCGATGGCCACGCCGATCGGAATGGCCAGACCGGTGAACGTCTGCATGAAGGGGGTGGCCAGCGTGTAGCGCGCCAGCAGCCGTTGCCGGAATCCGGGCAGCTGCCGCCAGTCACCCTTGCGGTAGACCTGGATGAATCCCTGGTTCCAGCGGGTGCGCTGCTTGAACAGTCCGACCAGCGAGTCCGGGGTCTCCTCCCGGGTCACCATGACCGGGTCGTAGGAGACCACTACCGGGGAGCCGGCAGCTGGACAGCCGCACCCCGAGGTCGCAGTCCTCGGCCAGGCAGTCGCCGTCCCAGCCGCCGGCCGTCGCGCAGCACGTCGGTGCGGACGAACACGGTGTTGCCGCCGAGCGGGATGAACCCCTTCTCCGCCTGCAGGTGCAGCCGGCTGCGGAACCAGAAGTAGTACTCCAGGCAGTTGCGCAGGCTGAACCAGCTCGACTGGAAGTTGATCAGCTGCACGCCGCCCTGGATCACGTGCGCGCCGGTGGAGCGCATCGCGTGGTCGACGTGTCGCAGCAGGTCGTGGTGCACCTCGTCCTCGGCGTCGAAGACGCCGATGACGTCGCCCCTGGCCACCCGCAGCGCGGTGTTGAGGGCCCGCGGCTTGTTCTTGCGCTCGTGGTGGTCGACCACGACCCGCACCTGCGACGGGTGTTCGCGGGCCAGCGCGCAGGGCCACGGCGCTGGTTCCCGGGTCGTCGTGGCCGACGATCACCAGGATCTCGAAGCCGGGGTGCCGCGAGGCCAGCAGCCGCTCGACGGTGTGCGCGAGCACGCTCTCCTCGTGGCGGGCCGGCACCAGCAGCGAGAAGAACAGGCAGCAGCGGCCGTCGCTGCGGGTGAAGCGGGTGGCCTGCAGCGTCTCCGGTGTCCGCCAGGCGTGCACCATCCACCAGAGCGTCAGACCAGAAACTCCGAAAAGCACGACGGATACCACGACGATGGTCGCAGAAAGCAATTCAACTCACCTGTCCGAAAATTTTCTGGGACCGCCCACGGCGTCGGAGACGCAAGTACAGCAAGATGTTGTCGATCGCTCGTCGCGCCCATCGGAGGCGGCGTTACGCCTTTTGCGAAAGACCTCCGCCGTCGGTCGTCAGCGACTCGTCGAAATCGAACGGAGGTCGGCTACTCAGTTTTGACCAGTGGCCTCGAGGACCATTGTCGTTATCGAGTTCGGGGGCAGCGGGAGGTCGGTGGTGGAATCGACCTGCAGCTGCCCGATCCGGCGGAATCCGCCGTTCTCGTACTGCCACACCGCGGCCGGGCCGCCGGCGAACCCGGCCAGCCGCAGCCGGCACGGGGTGGGCGGACCGGTGTTGACGATCACGATGTTGGCCTCGCCCGCGGAGGCGAACACCCGCACCGCCGGATCACTGCTGGTCGAGCCGGACCATCGTGGCACCGAACGGGCGGAACTCGCCGCCGCCGGTGAACGCGGCCAGCCCCCAGTAGCTGGGCTTCGGCCGCCCGTCGGCCACCAGGCCCATCGCCTGGTTCTTGTCGCCGTACTGGAAGGCGACCGCGCCCCGGGACAGGATGGTGCCCAGCGCGGACGCCACCCACACCGCCTGTGCCGGGGTGTTGTTCTGCGGCTCGTCGGCCCAGTTGAGGTTGTACTCGCCGATCTGCAACTCGACGTCCGGGTCGTCGATCCGCTCCCGGAGCCGGTCGAGCTGCTCGCCGTAGCGCCACGAGCTGGCCATCGTGGCCCGCTCGCCCTCGCCAGCACCGTAGCCGTGGACATCGATGAACGAGGCGCGTCCGGCCACCGGCCCGCCGCAGCAACCCGTCGACCAGCTCGGCGCTCAGACCCTCGACGTGCGCCGGCGCCGGGCCGCCGATCTGCAGCGCCGGCTCCACCGCGCGCATCGCCGCCGCGATGGTGCGGAACCGCCGCACGTACTCCGCGGCGCTGATGTCGGCTCGGCTGTTGGCGTCCATCTCGTTGCCCAGCACGTAGCGCCGCACCCGCAGCCCGGCCCCGCGCAGCTCCCGCTGCACGGCGAGCGCCCCCTCGCGGTCGAGATCGAGAACGACGGTGGGCTGCAGGCCCATCCGGGTGTAGGTCTGCAGCCACCGCTGCGCCGGGACGGCGACGATCCCGCCGGACGCGCCGGTGACCAGCGATCCGTCGGCCGCGGCCCGCAGGTGGATGCGCACGGCGCCGGCGCCGAGCCGGGCCAGCGCGGCCGCGTCCTTCGCGTTGTCCACCACGGTGCCGCCCTCGACGTCGAAGGTGGTGGCGGTGAAGCCGATGCTCTCCCGGGGCACGGGCACCAGCTGATCGTCGAAATCGACGCTCACCGCCACCCCGGGCTCGCCGACCTCGGTGAGGACCGGCACCAGCCCGACCGCCGCGCACAGCGCCGCGGCCAGCCCGATCCGCCGGCCCCAGCGCGGGGACCGCCCGTTCCGGGTCGTGACCCGCTTCCGCCCGGGGCTCGCGAGGTGGTGCCGTCCGGCGCTGGACACGGCACGATCCGGCACGAGCTCTCCCTGCGGCCGGCGCGTCGAGAAACTCCCCGGCCTCACGCCAACGTCGACCGCGGCCGACCTGGCGTTACGTCGTCACCGGGCCGGGTGAATCCGCCCCGGCCGGTCACGCCGGGTCACCGCCAGCCGTATCCCGTAGATCACTGCTGAGGTCGCCAGCAGCGCCGCGACCAGGCCCAACCAGCGCCCGAGGTAGGGCTGCTGGTCGAGGCCGGTGGCCGCGAGGTGGGTGTCCCCGCCGTGAGCGATGATCCCGGGCAGGAACATCAGCAGCGTCAGCCCGGCGCCCAGCAGCGGGACCCGGACGTGGTTGACGATCGGCACCGCCGGCACCGGCAGCCGGGCCGCGACCGTGGTCAGCGCCCGGTCCGCGGCCGAGTACAGCGGGAAGAGCAGCAGGTCGTGCACCAGCGCGGCGCCGACGAACCACACCAGCATGGTGATCAGCGCCGGATCCCCCAGCAGGAACGTCGCGGCGTACCCGGCGACGGCGATGCAGGCCAGCATGAGCACGAGGTGGCCGGGGTGCTCGCCGTAGAGATCTGTGAAACGGCGCATCAGACGCTCCGGAACTGGATGGAGTTGACCCACTTGGTGCACTTCACCCCGGGCATGGCCGGGACGATGAGCCGCGCCGGGAAACCGTGGTCGAGGCTGAGGTCCACACCGTTGACGCGCAGCGCGAGCAGCGAGTCCGGGTGGTTCGCCTGCCCCGAGTTGATCACCGACCGGGAGAAGCCGCCCTGCTCGACCGCGGCGAAGGTGGCCGACCCCGGCTGCGGCACCCCGGCCAGCGCGGCGAGATCCCGCACCCGCACCCCCGTCCAGGTCTGCACGCTCGACCAGCCCTCCACGCACGAGATCGGCAGCACCGCGGTGTGCTGTTCGAGGCCCAGCAGCTCCTCGCGGGTGAAGCTGCGCGGCGTGGCCCCGGCCAGCTCCAGCCGCCAGCTCGGGCCGGTGTTCGCCGCCGTGATCCCGGCGGCCTGCGCCGTCTTGTTGATCGGGAACCGGTTGCCGCCCTCGCCGGTCACCCGGCTGCGCGGCAGCAGCAGCGCCCACTCGCGGAACGGGCCGCCGATGGTCTGGCCGGCGGTGATGGCGCCGATGAACAGCGCTCCGCCGCCGACCAGGGCCAGCGCGCCGCGGCGGCTCATGGTGGCCGGTGCCGGCTCCGCGGCGACCAGCCCCTCGGACTCGGGCGTGATCTCCTCGGGCCGGGTCTGCGCCAGCGGGGTGCGCAGCTCGGTGCGCAGCGAGCGGGAGCGCAGCCCGCGCAGCATGTGCGGGAGCTTGAGCACCACGTGCGCGACGAAGGCCGCGATGAACACCCAGGCCCCGTAGTAGTGCGCGGTGTAGAAGCTGAAGCCGAACACGTAGTCGTACTGGATGTTCAGCACGCCGGTGACGGTCTCGAACAGGATGCCGCCGACGAGCAGCAACAGGGTGCCGCGCTCCAGTGCGTGCGCGATCGAGCGCACCGGCGGCAGCGTGAACAGCCGCGGGATCACCGACCACAGCTTGGCCAGCACCACCGGCACCAGGATCAGCCCGAGCCCGACGTGCAGGCCCTGGCTCAGGCGGAACAGCCACGACGGTTGCGCGGGCCAGTCGAACCCCGGCAGCCGCAGCAACCCGACGTCGCCCGGGATGGCCTGGCCCTGACCGTAGGCGACGTAGTCGAGCAGCCCGGTGATGATGACCAGCGGCAGGCCGACGAGCAGCACCGCCGCGAAGACCGAGGTCAACCACGGCCCGCGCAGCGGGCTGCGGAACCGGGGGACCGGCGGTGCCGGACGGGGTGTCATCGTTCCTCCTGGGTACGGCGATGGCCGTGACCCTACGAGCGTCGGTGCGACATCCGGCCCAGTTCAGCCGATCGGTAAGAGTCCGCTAAGGGGCTTCTTACCGTCCGGTGACGAGCCGGCCGAGGGGTGTGGGAACCGGGCTAGTCTCGACGGTTGTGACCGCCGACGTGCTCCTTCCCGCGGAGGCGGCATGATGACCGCCGACGTGCTCCTTCCCGCGGAGGCGGCATGATGACCGCCGACGTGCTCCTTCCCGCGGAGGCGGCATGATGACCGCCGACGTGCTCCTTTCCCGCGGAGGCGGCATGACGACCGCCGACGTGCTCCTTTCCGCGCAGGCGCCGCCGTGACTGCGCGGGTGCTGCTGGTGGAGGACGACGCGACCGTGCGGGACGTCGTGTGCCGGTATCTCGGGGACGCCGGCTACGCCGTGACGCAGGCGGTCGACGGCCGGGCCGGCCTGCAGTCCACCCGCGAGCGGCTACCCGACGTGGTGATCCTGGACCTGATGCTGCCCGGGATGAGCGGGCTGGACGTCTGCCGCGCGCTGCGCCGCGATCACGAGCGGTTGCCGATCCTGATGCTCACCGCGCTCGGCGAGGAACGGGACCGGGTACGCGGGCTGGAGCTGGGCGCCGACGACTACGTCACCAAGCCGTTCAGCCCTCGTGAGCTGGTGCTGCGGGTCGGCTCCGTGCTGCGCCGCTCCGGCCCACCCTCCACCGACGGCGGTCATCTGGTCGGGGGCCACCTCGTCGGGGGCCACCTCGTCGACGGGGACCTGTGGCTCGATCCGGCCGCGCGGCGGGCCCGGCTGGGCGCCGACGAGCTCTCGCTGACCGGCCGCGAGTTCGACCTGCTGGCGTTCCTGCTCGCCCATCCCGGCCGGGCGTTCACCCGGGCCGAGCTGCTGGCGCAGGTGTGGAGCTGGGAGTTCGGCGATCAGTCCACGGTGACGGTGCACGTGCGCAGGCTGCGCGAGAAGATCGAACTCGATCCAACCCAGCCGAAGCGCATCGCGACCATCTGGGGCACCGGCTACCGCTACGACCAGCAGGCCCAGCCATGATGATCACAGCCTGATGGACGTGCTGCCGGAGCTGATCAAAGCGGCGCCGCTCGCGCTGCTGTTCTCGCTGCCCGTCGCGCTCGCCGGTGGGTTGCTGCTGGAGTGGATGCGCAGGCGCTCGGTCACCGCCGCGATGACGGCGTTGGTGCTGGTGCCGGTCACGGCCGCGCTGGTCGGAGTGCTTGGGGTCAGCGGCTTCATGTACACCCCGCAGCTGGTCGGCACGATCGCGGTCTGCATCGTGGTCGCGGCGGTGACCGTGCCCGCGGGCCTGCTGCTGGGCCGCCGGGTGGCCCGCGAGGCGCTGTGGGCCCGCGAGGCGCGCGAGACCGAGCGCCGCCTGGAGGCGTCCCGCCAGGAGCTGGTCGCCGGCATGAGTCACGACCTGCGCTCCCCGCTGGCCGGCATCCTCGGGATGGCCGACGCACTGGTCGACGGCGTGGTGCGGGAGCCGCACGAGGTCACGCTCTACCTGGGCCGGATCCGCCGCGAGACGGTGCGGATGACCACGATGGTGGAGGACCTGTTCGAGCTGTCCCGCGCGAAGTCGGGCACCATGCAGCTGCACAGCACCCGGTTGGCGCTGGGCGAGGTCTGCTCGGACGCGGTGGCCGCGGAGGCCGCCGCGGCCGCGTCCGCCGGCGTCGCGGTGGTGGGGACCGACCCGCAGCGGTGGCCGACGGTGCTGGGCAGCGACACCGAGCTGACCCGGGTCGTGCGCAACCTGCTCTCCAACGGTGTCCGGCACACCCCCGCCGGCGGGGTGGTGCGGCTGACCGCGGGGGTGCACGAGGGGGCGGCGCTGCTCGCCGTGCAGGACGGCTGCGGCGGCATCCCGGACGACGAGCTGCCGCGGGTGTTCGACGTCGGGTTCCGTGGCACCAGCGCCCGCACCCCCGGCGAGCACGACGCCGGGGCGGGTTTGGGGTTGGCCATCGCCAAGGCCCTGGTCGAGGCCCAGCACGGCCGGCTGGAGGTGGTCAACTCCCCGCCCGGCTGCCGGTTCGTGGTGCGGCTGCCGCTGGCCCCGGACGGGTCCCGTCGTGATGAGCCGGCGGCCGCGCATCGCCGCGGGGTGGCCGGGCCGCACAGTGCGGAAGCGGCCGGGCAGCACCGTGCGGAATCGGCCGGGCGGCACAGCGGCGGCGGCGCACCGGGCGGGCGGGTGGCGCAGCAGCACAGCGGCAGCGGCGCGCAGGCGCCAACGGCGGGTGCGGGCCCACCCGGCGAGGGCGGCGGGTAGCGCAGCGACACGGCGACAGACCGTTGCGAAAGCCACCTCAGGTACCCGCGGACGACGCTGCTGTGCCGTTCGCAATGATCACGACCGCGGCTGCCCCCACATCGGCCACTTCCGTAGCAGCTGTCCACGGCGACGCCGTTGTGATCGTCGTGACCGCGCACCTACGCAGCCTGGGGTGACCTGAGCGCGCGTTGACAGCGATCATGTTCCCCACCCACGACGACGCAACGAACTGGTCCGCTACTGCGCGACGAGTTCGACGAAGCAGCGGTCGCCGTTGCGCACCTCGCCGGTGCGCAGCCCCAGCCCGCCGGCCACCGAGCGCAGCGCGCGGGTGCCGATCGACGCCCACGGGATCGGTTCGCCGAGGCCCTCCGCCGTGACGACCTGGACCGAGCCGCACCACAGCGCGTCCTGGTCGGGATCCGTCTCCACCAGCACCGACCCGCCGCGGCGCAGGAGCTGGACGGCGCGGTGCAGCAGTCGCATCGGATCGCCGCCGATGCCGATGTTGCCGTCGGCGAGCAGGACGTGGCACCACCGCCCCTCACCGGGCAGCGGTGCGAACAGGTCGGTGCGCAGCATCGGGACCCCGCGACGTCGGCAGTGCGCCTCGGCCGCGGGTGACACGTCGATCCCGAGGACCTCCACACCACGACCCGCGAGCGCGGCGAGCAGACGGCCCGGGCCGCAGCCCAGATCGACGACCGCACCGGAGCAGCGATCGAGCAACCAGCCGTCCTCGGGGGACGCCGCATCGTTCCACCGGGCGACGTCGAGCAGCACCTCGCCGCCGTCGCTGCGCAGCAGCAGTGCCGGGTTCCCGATGAGGGCGTGATCGAACGCGGTGACGGTCATCCCGCCGCCTCCGCGGGAGAGACCACGTCGGCGGTCACAACGCCGCCTCCGCGGGAGAGATCACGTCGGCGGTCACAACGCAACCTCCGCGGCAGAAACCACTTCGGCGGTCACAACGCAACCTCCGCGGCAGAGATCACGTCGGCGGGTGTCACAGACCGGCCGCCGCTGCCGCGAACCGGGATCCCGGTATCCGGCGGGCCACCGCGCCGGCGTCGACGGCCGTGTCGACGTCGGTCAGCGCGGGCAGCAACGCCACCCGCAGCCCGCCGCCGCGCAGCGCACGCAGGGTGGCCGCACCGGTGTCCGACCGCGACGTCGGCACCTCGGCGAGCAGCGCCGCCCGCTGCGGTTCCCGCAGCCCGAGCGCCCACCAGCCGCCGTCGGTCGCCGGGCCGAGCACCGCGTCCGGTCCATCCACTGTGGTCAGTGCGACCAGTCCCAGCCCGAACAGCTCGGCACCGGCCTGCGGGGTGTCCATGCCCACCTGCAGCGTGGGCAGGCCCGGCAGCAGCGCCGCGGTGTCGGCGTGGGCGGCCGCGATCCGCGCCCCGAGGGTGTCGCCGCGCTGCTCCAGCACGGTCAGCCCGCGCAGTGCCGAGCCCAGCTCGGCCGACCGGGTGGCGGCGCGCAACTCCCCGGTGAGGGCGACGACGACCCGCACGCCCGGGAGCCCGCACACCGTGTCGAGGGTGTCCAGCAGGGCGGCCGCGGCCAGCTCGGAGGCCTGTTGCGGGGTCGCGGGCGGACACAGCCTGGTCTTCACCAGTCCCGGCACCGGCGCCTTGGCCAGCACGATCAGCGCCACCGGCGCGGATCTCATCGCACTACTTCGCGACGCGCGCTCGCCGGCCGCGGACCCCGGGACGAACCGCCGTGTGACCTCGGACCGCTCAGCGATGTCGAACCGCTCGGCGATGTCGAACCGCTCGGGCGCTCGGGCCGGGGCGGCCCGGCCGCCGGCACCGGCTCGCGCATCGACCGGCGCGCGAGCAGCCCAGACATGTCGCGCAGCGCCCGCGCCGTTCCGCGCACCGAACCCGACACCTTCGATCGGCCCCCCGCCCGCCGCGAGTACGTCACCGGCGTCTCGGCGAACCGCCAACCGGCCGACCCCGCCCGCAGCAGCAACTCCAGCGGGTAGCCGAACGCCCGGTCCGCGATCTGCAGGTCGAGCAGGTCCGCCCGGCGCGCCACCCGGATCGGCGCGATGTCGTGCACCGGCACGCCGCGGCGCCGCAGCACCGCCGCGATCAGCAGGTTGCCGGCCCGGGCGTGCCACGGCCACACCCCCGCGCCCGCCGGCACCCGCCGACCCACCGCGATGTCGACCTCCCCGGCGGCGACCGCATCGACCATGTCGGGGAGCGCACCGGGATCCAGCGAGCCGTCGCCATCGAGGAACGCGACGATCTCGGCCCGCGCGTTCACCAGCCCGGTGTGCACCGCGGCGCCGTAACCGGGGCGGGGTTCGCGCACCACCCTGGCCCCGTGTGCGCGGGCGACGTCGGCGGTGCCGTCGGTCGAGCCGTTGTCGACGACCAGCACCGGCCAGCCGGCCGGCAGGGAGCTCAGCACCGACGGCAGCGCTTCGGCCTCGTCCAGGCACGGGAGAACGACTTCCACGGAAACGGCCACGCCCGGATCTTCGGTGACCGGCCGGGCCCGGTTGAGGAAAACGTGCTTACCGAATGGTGACGGCGGCCGATCCCACTCCATCGTGACCGCGGCCTGCTCCTACGGTGACGAGCATGGGGACACCAGTCACCTCGCCGGGCCCGGCCGCGCAGCGCCGGGCGTCGCGGTGGGCCCCCGATGCCGTCGCGGTTTTCGCCGCCGCGGCACTGGTTGTGGCCGCGGCGCTGGTCGGTGACGCCCTGCTCGCGCGCGGCTATGAGCTCTTCCTGCCGTTCCCGCCGCTGCTCGCGACCTGGGAGCCCCATCTCGGGCCGGGCACGCCGGCCGCGGTCGGAATCGCGGCCGTGGTCATCGTCCGCGGGCCGGAGCTGGCCGGGCGGCTGCGGTGGCGGCCGCTGCTGGGCGTGGCCTACGCCGCGTCGGCCACGTGGATCGTGGCCCTGGCCCTGGTCGACGGCTGGCAGCGCGGCGTCGTCGAGCGGCTGACCAGCACCGACGAGTACCTGCACGACGTGCCACGGGTCACCGACATCGCCGCGATGCTGGCCACCTTCTCCGAGCACATCCTGACCGACGCGCCCGGTTTCTGGACCACCCACGTCGGCGCGCACCCGCCGGGCGCGCTGCTGCTGTTCGTCGTGCTGGACCGGATCGGGCTCGGCGGCGGCGGCCCTTCCGGGACGGTGGTGATGCTGGTCGCCGCCTCGGCGGGCATCGCGGTGGCCGTGACGCTGCGGGCGCTGGGCGCCGAGGGCGTGGCCCGCCGCGCGCTCCCGTTCGGGGTGTTGCTGCCCGGCGCGGTGTGGATGGGCGTGTCGGCGGACGGGCTGTTCGCGGCCGTGCTCGCCTGGGGGGTCGCGCTGCTGGCGGTCGGGGCGACCGGGCGCGGCGCGCGCGCCGATCTCGCGGCGCTGGCCGGCGGGCTGCTGCTCGGCTCGTGCCTGTACCTGTCCTACGGGCTGGTGCTCGCCGGCCTGATCCCGATGGCCGTGCTCGCTGTGACCCGGCGCTGGCGGGCGGGCGCGATCGCCGCCGCCGGGGTCGTCGCGGTGGCGGCCGCGTTCACGATCTCCGGGTTCTGGTGGTTCACCGGCTTCGCGCACCTGCGCGTGATCTACGCGGCGAGCGCCGCGGTGGACCGGCCCTACTCCTACTTCGTCTGGGCCAACCTGGCCGCGCTGGTGCTCGCCGTCGGACCGGCCGCCGTCGCCGGCCTGCGCCGCGCGGCCGCCTCCCCGACGGCGCTGCCGGTGGCCGCCGCTGCGCTGGTCGCGGCCGCGCTGGCCGCGGTGCTGGTCGCCGACCTGTCCGGGATGAGCAAGGCCGAGGTCGAGCGGATCTGGCTGCCCTTCGCGGTATGGCTGGTGGTGGGGTGCGCGCTGCTGCCGAAGCCGCGCTACTGGCTGGCCGCGCAGGCCGTGCTCGCGCTGGTGCTCAACCACCTGCTGTTCACGGTGTGGTGATCACGCCTCGACGACGGCCGCGGGCTCGCGCAGCGGGTCGGTCGCGAACGCCGCGACGCCGTCGGCGAACCGCACCGCCGCCCGGAACCCGAGGCGCTCGCGGGCCCGTGCCGGATCGGCGACGACATGGCGCACATCGCCCGGCCGGGCCCCGCCCACGATCAGCGGCGTCGGACCGTCCATGGCGGCGGCGAGCTCGGTGGCGAGCTCCCCGATCGTGTGCGGCTCTCCGGAGCAGACGTTGACCGCGACCGCGGTGCCGGCGGCGCGATCGGTGCCCAGCGCCAGCGAGTTGGCCACCGCCACGTCGCTGACGTGCACGAAGTCCCGTCGCTGCGCCCCGTCCTCCATCACCCGGGGTGGCTCACCGCGTTCCAGCGCCGACCGGAAGATCGACGCGACCCCGGCGTAGGGCGTGTCGCGGGGCATCCGCGGGCCGTAGACGTTGTGGTAGCGCAGCGCCCACACGGTGCCACCGGTCTGCCGCGCCCACGCGCTCGCCAGGTGCTCTTGGGCCAGCTTGGTGGCGGCGTAGGTGCTGCGCGGATCCGGCGCGGCGTCCTCCCCGACCAGGCCGGGCACCAGGTCCCGGCCGCAGGCCGGGCACGGCGGCTCGAAGCGACCGGCGTCGAGATCGCCGCGATCGCGCGGACCGGGCCGCACCGTGCCGTGCTGCGGGCAGTCGTAGCGGCCCTCCCCGTAGACGACCATCGAGCCGGCCAGCACCAGCCGACCGATCCGGGCTTCGTGCATCGCGGCCAGCAGCACCGC
Source organism: uncultured Actinomycetota bacterium (assembly GCA_963730945.1). Classification (GTDB taxonomy): domain Bacteria; phylum Actinomycetota; class Actinomycetes; order Mycobacteriales; family Pseudonocardiaceae; genus Pseudonocardia. The sequence goes on along the minus strand of CAVSTV010000010.1, from coordinate 44,521 downwards.
GGTGCCCAGATCGTTGTGCCGGGCGTAGTCCGGGGCGTCCGACGGATCGATCCCGTGCCCGACCATCGCCGCCTGGTGGCAGACCGCGTCCACCCCGGGCAGCAGCCGGCGCAGCAGCTCGGCGTCGCCGACGTCGCCCCTGATCAGTTCGTGCGCGGCGACCCAGGGCGGCGGCCGGTCGCCGTGCGCCTGCGGCAGCAACACGTCCAGCAGCACGACCTCGTGCCCGTCGGCGGCGAGCCGGTCGGCGACGTGGGAGCCGATGAACCCCGCCCCACCGGTGATCAGAACTCGCATCGGCGGAGCCTAGTGGCGCGGCTCCCGCGTCCCGCCGCCACGACGAACACCGACCGCGGCCAGGCCGAGCGTGGCGCCGGTGATCGTAGACAGCACCAGGACAGGAACTCCGGGAGGGGGCGATCTGCCGGACCGCGTCGCCCTTCGTCAGCAAGGCAGGACGCACTCATCGGTGCGAACGGCACTTTCGCACGCTAGGTGTGAGCGAAAGTGCCGTTCGCGCCGCGCATCATCGGCATCCAGGCGGTGTATCTGGATGCCACCAACGCCGGACTGATATTCGGCGAGCCGCACGGCGGAACGCCGGCGGGAACCTTGGACACCATTGCGCTGGGCGCCGGCGAGTTCATCACCGAGATCAGCGGCAGAAGAAGTCAATTCTTGGACTCGTTGTCGATTTCGACCAGCGCCGGAAGGCGCTTCGGAAGATTCGGGGGCTCGGGCGGAAATCCTGACTACGAGTTCCCCGACGCAGGCGGCCCACAAGAGGTACTCGGCTTCTTCGGCAGATCGGGTGCATTGATCGATGCCCTCGGTGTTCACACTCGACCGCTCACGATGTCCACACCCGACCGCTCGCCTGAACTGCAGGACATGAAGCGCAACGCGTAGCAACCGCTCACCTGGGCGCCCCTGTCGCAGCACCGCGACAGGGGCGCCTGTCGGCTCGGAGACCTATCGAGGCATCTCCCAGGGGAACGCCGGCAACGTCCGCCCCGTCTCCAGCAGCGACTTGAGATTGGACAGCACCGCAGCCCAACCCTCGGACGCCTCCTGCCGCTCCGACTCGTCGGCGAGATCGTCGTGGGTCACCGTCAACCGGACGATCGCCTCGAAGGCCTCGATGTCGAACGTGACGCGGGACGTCGTCTCCGGGGTCGCCCCTTCGGGTAGCGCCCACGTCGTGACCAACCGCGTCGGTGGGCTGCTCTCCACCACCTGGCCCACGACGTCGGCGACCCCGGACCCGTCGACCCTTCGATGCTCCCATCTCGAACCCACCTGCCAGTCCGAGATGTTGCTGTGCCCCCAGTAGGCGGCGGTCAGGTCGGGATCGGTCAGCGCGTGCCAGACCTTGTCCGGCGTGCTCTCGATGTAGGTGACATAGACAAATGTCGGTCGGTCGCTCATGTCGTCCTCCGCTCGTCTCTTCAGCGCGCTGAGCGCTCGCAGGCGCGGGCGCTCGAACTTGTCGATCCAGCGTTCCTGGATCTCGTGCAGTGGCACCGGGTTGAGGTAGTGCAGCTTCTCCCGTCCGCGGCGCACGGTACTGACCAGGTTGGCCGCCTCGAGCACGGAAAGGTGCTGGGTCGCCGACTGGCGCGCCATGTCCAGCCGCCGGCACAGCTCGCCCAGCGTCTGTCCATTGTGCTCATGCAGGCGGTCCAGCAGCAGTCGCCTGGTCGGGTCGGCCAGTGCCTTGAAGACCTTGTCCAGCTCGGGCGGCACGCGGCCACGTTATGCAGGTAAACACCTGCATGTCAAGCTCGCTTGACAGCGGCAGCGGGCCAGCAGGGCGGATGCATCTCGACGATCTGCCGGTACCCACTCGGCCGCGTCGCGGCCGCGCTCCAGGTCGCCACCGAGTACTGCTCGACCGCGCTGCTGAACCACTCGGTGCGCTTCTACCTGTGGGCGGCGACGTTCGCCCGGCTGCGCAGCATCACCGTCGACGACGAGCTGCTCTACGTCGCCGCGGCGCTGCACGACCTCGGCCTCATCGCCCCGTTCGACAGCCACCGGATCGACTTCGAGCAGGCCGGCGGGCATGTCGCGTGGGCGTTCGGCGCGGCAGCAGGCTGGCCGGGGCCCCGGCGCCGTCGGGTATTCGAGGCGATCGTGGCGCATATGGCCGACGCGGTGGATCCGGCGGCCGACCCCAGGGGCACGCCCTCGAAGCCGCGACCGCGTTCTACATCTCCGGGCGCCGGATCGGCATCCCGGACCACCTCCGCACGAGGTGCTCGCTGCGCACCCGCCCGCTGGCCGTGGAGTCACATGTCCAAGCGCTCCCGACGCGCAACGCGGTGGCCTGCAACCGGATTCAGGATCGAGGTGTTCTGGTGGACATGCCCGAGGAGGAGCGACTGCGGACGGCCCTGGCCGTGGATCTCGACGCCGGGTTCGCGGACCTCGTGCGGGTCCACCAGCGGCTGGTCTACTCGGTCGCGCTGCGGCTGACCCGCCGCGCCGAGGACGCCGAGGACCTCGCCGCGGAGGCGCTGCTGCGCGCCTACCGGGCGCTGACCGGCTACGACCCCGCACGGATCCAGGCGCTGCGGCTCCGGCCGTGGCTGCTCACCATCCTGCGCAACACCGCGCGCAACGCCGCCCGCGACGCGAGCCGCCGCCCGCCGCCGCCGCCCGCGTTCGAGCCGAGCGACGAGACCGCTCCCGGGCCGAGCGTCGAGGAGCTGGTGGTGGCCGGGCACACCGATCGCGAATGGAACGCGCTGCTGGCCCGGCTGCCGGACCACCAGCGCATCGCGGTGGTGCTGCGGCACGTCGAGGGGCTGCCGACCAGCGAAGTCGCGGAGGTCCTCGGCTGTCCGGAGGGCACCGCCAAGTCCCACATATCGCGCGGTCTGCGCAAGCTGCGCGCGCTGCTCGCCGAGGGCCACGAACTGCCGATGACCGTGCTGATGTCCGAGGAGAAGGTCTGATGATGATCAATGGGGCGGATCCGGTGCTGGGCGCGCTGGGCGCGCTCGCCACAGCGGCGCCGCTGGACCTGAGCGATCGGCTGTTCAGCGGCTGGCTGGCCGCGCCGAGCCGGCTCGGCCAGGTCTACGTCGCCTTCAGCGGCGACGGCGTGCAGTTCGTGCGCTCCGCGGAGTCCGTCGGCGACGACCCGGCCGAGTTCGCCGCGGCCTACCGTCGACGCTTCGCCCGCCCGCTGCGGAGCGCGGACCGGGCACCGGCCGGGCTGCTGCCGGCCCTGCGCGGCCGGACCGCGTCGTCGCTGCGGCTGGACCTGGGCCCGCTGTCGGATTTCGAGCGCGACGTGCTCACCGCGACCCGTCGGATCCCGGCCGGGGAGACCCGTCCTTACGGCTGGGTCGCCCGCGAGGCCGGACGCCCACGCGCGGTGCGGGCGGTCGGCAGCGTGCTGGCCCGCAACCCGGTGCCGTTGCTGGTGCCGTGTCACCGCGTGGTGCGCGCCGACGGCCACCTCGGCGACTACATGTTCGGCACCGCGCACAAGCAGCAGCTGCTGCGTGCCGAACACGCCGACCTGGACCGCATCGCCGAGTACGCCCGCCGCGGTGTGCACTACCTGGGCAGCGACAGCACCGGCATCGTGTGCTTCCCGAGCTGCCACAACGCCCGCCGGATCAGCGCCGCGCACCGCCGCGAGTTCCGCAGCACCGCGGCGGCGCTCGCCGCGGGCTACCGACCCTGCTTCAGCTGCCGCCCCGCGACGGTGGAGCCACGACGACACTCGAGGCCCGAAACCGGGGCCGCGACACCAGAGGCAAGGACCCGATGAGCATCCAGGCCGCAACGGACCACCAACCGATCACCGCGCTCGACTGGCCGGAGCTGGCCGGCCGGCTCGACGAGCAGGGCTTCGCCACGACCCCGCCGCTGCTCACTCCCGAGCAGTGCGAGCAGGTCACCGCCATGTTCGACGAGGACGAGCGCTTCCGCAGCACCGTGGTGATGGCCCGGCACGCCTTCGGCGAGGGCCGCTACCGCTACTTCGCGGACCCGCTGCCGTCGCTGGTGCAGGCGCTGCGCACCGAGCTCTACCCGCCGCTCGCGCGCATCGCCAACACGTGGGCCGAGCGGCTCGGCGAGCGCGCCTTCCCCGAGGACCTCGACGAGCTGCTCGACGAGTGCGCCCGGCTCGGCCAGCACAAGCCGACGCCACTGGTGCTGCGCTACGGGCCGACCGGGTACAACTGCCTGCACCAGGACGTCTACGGCGAGCTCACGTTCCCGCTGCAGTTCCTGATCATGCTCAGCCGGCCGGACGTGGACTTCACCGGCGGTGAGAGCGTGTTCGTGGAGCAGCGCCCGCGCCAGCAGTCGCGCCCGATGGTGAGCCGCCCGCGGCAGGGCCAAGCGGTGATCTTCCCCGTCCGGCACCGGCCCCGGCTCGGCACCCGTGGCTACCACCGGGTGCAGCTGCGGCACGGGGTCAGCGAGGTGCACACCGGCGAGCGCAACGTGCTGGGGATCATCTTCCACAACGCCCGCTGACGGACGAACGCGCCGGCCCCCCCCCCCCCCCCCCCCCTTTTTTTTTTTTTTTTTTTTTTTTTTTTTTTTTTTTTTTTTTTTTTTTTTTTTTTTTTTTTTTTTTTTTTTTTTTTTTTTTTTTTTTTTTTTTTTTTTTTTTTTTTTTTTTTTTTCAGGCCGGGCGCAGGGTGCCCAGGATGCGGTATCTCGGCATCGGTGACCGCATCCGGCCGGCCGGTGTCGGCCACGACGACCAGGATCGCGGTCGGGCCGAGCTCGCCGGTGAAGCCGGTCGCGGCGGCGGCGTAGACCACGCCCCGGAGAGCTTGCAGGCGCCGGCCCGGGACGCGGTGCGGGCGGTCACCTTGACCACGACGGCCCGCCGACCGCCCGCCGTCGTGGTCTCCTCGGGCGCGCCGACGGTCAGCCGGGGCAGTCGGTCCCTGTCGTCGCGGAAGGCGAGACCGGCCCACTCGCGGGCGGTCGCCTCGGCGGCCCGCACGAGATCGGTGCCGGTGTCGTGCCTGATCCCGGCGATGGCCAGCGAGGAGCTCCGGTCCCCACACGCCCGCGGCCGAAATCGGCGGCGCCGCTGGCCGCCACCCGCTCACCGGCCTCGCTCTCGTAGCCGATGATCGTGGACTCGAGGCTGACCTCCAGGTCGGCGGCACGTCGTACACCGCGGCCCGCTTCACCGATCGCACCGGGCTCCAGCCGGGCACCACCGGATCGATCACCACCGGCACCAGGATCCGCCGCCGGGGTCGCCGGGTCCCCACGGCCCGCGGGGCGGCGCAGCCGGGCGCCGAGACCAGACACAGCCCGGCCACCAGCAGCGCGGCGACCGCCGCCGCGCGCTCATGCCGGCACCCGTTCCAACCGGACGATGTTGGTCGAGGTGACGACCAGCCCGAAGCCGCCGTCCGAGCTGAACCCCATTCCTGGGGCTGGTCCCCGACCGAGACCGTGAACATCGTCGGTCGGCCAGGTTGAACGCGGTGATCGTCCCGGCCTCGGTTGCTCACCAGGGCCTGCCCGCCGTCCGGGGTCAGCGCCACGTCGCCCGGGGCCTCCCCGACGGCGACGGCGCCGGTCACGGCGCCGGCGGCCAGATCGACGGTGGCGAGCGCGTTCGTTCCGGCTGACCAGCACGAACGCGCGCTGGCCGTCCGGGGTGACGGCGATCTGGCCGGATCGTCGCGCAGGCCGATCGTGGCCCGCACCGCGTACGCGGCGCGTCGACGATCTTCACCCCGGTGCTGCACGGTGACCAGCACGCTGCGCCCGTCCGGGGTGACCGCCACGTCCTGCGCGTCGGCGCCGAGGGGCACGGTGATCAGCAGCCGGCCGTCGACGGTGTCCACGACCTGCAGGTCGCTGCCGCCGACGACGTAGGCCCGGGACCCGTCCGGGCCAGCACCAGGGACTCGATCCGGCCCGGGCAGCCCCACCGTCGCGGTCGCCGCCCGCGTGTTCGGGTCGATCACCGTCAGCACGTAGCTCGGCGCTGAGGTCGACCTTGACCGGACGTCCACGTCAGCGCGGCCAGCCTGCTGCCGTCGGCGGCCACCGCCAGCCCGGCCGAGGGTCTCCTCGGGCAGCGGCACGCTGCCCGTCGGCGCCGGCGTCGGCCCGGGTAGGCCCGCAGCTGCAGCTTCCGGTTCGGACCAGCGGCTGGTCGGCCAGCGCCCCCACGTAGTAGCGGCTGCTCGTGGGATCCACGGCGATCCCGAGGGCGTACCCGATCGGCAGCACCTCGGCGACCCGCAGCACCGCCGGCTGGGCCGCGGCCGCGGCGTCGTACTGTGCCGGTCGGGCCTGGTCAGCAGCACGCGCCGATGGCCGTGGCCGCGGCCGCGGCCAGCGCGGCCACCCCGGCGATCACCCGCCTCGGCGGGCCCGCCGCCGGGGTCGGGAGCCGGTCGGCCCGGCCGGTGCGGCGGGCGGGCCGGGGCGGCCGGCGACCGGCCCGGCCGCCCAGGTCCTGCGTCCCTGGTCGGGATCCGGCCGCTCGCGCGGCCGTCGCGACGCCCTGTCGGCTCGCCAGCGCCCGCCGCAGCCGCGGCGTCAGGGCGGCCCGGCCGCGGCGGCCAGCGCGCCGCGCGTCGGGTAGCGGACGTCGGGTCCTTGGCCATCCCGCGGGCGATCACCGCGTCGAACGCGGCCGGACACCCCGGGCCGGCGCGCCGAGGGCCGCGGCGGCGGCGTTCAGGTGGCTGTACAGCAGCCCGGCCAGGCTCTCGGCCACGAACGGCTTCGTCCCGGTCAGCGCCTCGAACATGACGCAGGCCAGCGAGTACACGTCCACCCGGTGATCGGCCGCGTGCCGCGCTGAACCGCTCCGGGGCCATGTAGTCGACGGTGCCGACGATCGGCCCGGAGCCGGTCAGGCGCCGGTGCCGTCGGCGGCGCGCGCGATGCCGAAGTCCACCAGGTAGGCGAAGTCCTGGCCGTTGATCCCGTCGGCCGGCGAGAGCAGCACGTTGGACGGCTTGACGTCGCGGTGCACCAGGCCGGCGGCGTGCGCGGCGTCCAGCGCGCCGGCGACCTGCCCGATCACGTGCACCACGTCGGCGGCGGCCATGCGCGCCGCGCGCGGCCAGCCGTCGCCCATGTCCTCGCCGTCCACCAGCCGCATGTCGATGAACAGCCGGCCGTCGATCTCGCCGTAGTCGTGGATCGGGATGACGTGCGCCGAGCGCAGCCGGGCGGCCAGCTCCGACTCCGCGCGGAACCGGGCCTGGAACTCCGGGTCCGCGATCAGCGCCGGGTCGAAGGCGCTTCAGCGCTACCGGCCGCTTACGCACGGTGTCGAAGGCCCGGTACACCTCGCCCATCCCGCCGCGGCCGATCAGCTCCTCGAGGCGATACGGCCCGAAGTGCTGCTCAGCCACCGGCCATCCTCCGACCCGGCGGAGCTCGGTGGGCGCCCCGACGGCCGCACAGACCACCACACCGGCCGGTGGCGAGCGGCGCGGGGTACCCGGCGCGGCCGGGCGGGCCGTTGCCGCGGTCTTCAGCTCAGCGCAACAGGTGACCGCGAACTCGACCCGTCGCGGCGCCCCTGCTGGACCGTCAGCGCGGCCAACTGGCCCCCGGTCGACTGCACGCAGATGATCTGCCCGTCGGCCGGCTGGGTGCTCCACACCCCGGCCGTCGAGATCGCGTCCCCGCACCCGTCCGCGGTCGGCGGCCCGCGCTGAGACCAGACGGCCAGCGGGTGATCGGCGGTGTAGAGCTTGTTCCCCACCGCCGTTCGATCGTCGTAGAACAGATCCCCGTCATCGAGATTGCCGGCCGGCCCGGATACCGCCGTCGGCTGATCGCTGTCCAGCTCGATTCCGGTGTCGACCGGCAGCAGGAAGGCCCCCGGCCGTTGCCCGTCGGCGTCGGGAGCGGGGTCGGAGCCGTCGGTGTCCGTGGACGCCACGATGGACATCGCACACTGCTGCCCGCCGAAGCCGAGACCGCAGAGCAGCTTGTTGCCGAAGGCCATGCCGAGCACGGCGACGCCGATGACGCTCACCGCCAGCACGCCGCCGAGAATCGCCCACAACCGATCCGGTCCGCCGCCGGCCCGCGCGGGGGGTCCGGTCGCCGCTGCGCGTTCGACATCTGATCACGACCTCGCCGTCGAGGAACCAGCTTTCGGCACGGTCGAGACGTACACCCGACCGGGGAGTTGGCCGGGAGGCTATCGCCGCATTTAGTTGCAGAGTGTAGTTACGCGTCGACCGGTCACTTGGCTGCGATCGATGGTCGCCCTCGGTTCACCCATCCGGCGTACGATCTACTACTCAGCGCTATCGCTCGATGCCGGAGAGATCTAGTCGTCCGATCGCTGCCCTGACATCCGGCCCAGCCCCAGCGGGGTCCGTGCTTCTCGTCGCGGGAAGTATCTCCGCGGTCGTTACGCCGTTTTCGCGACCACTGTGAACTCCGGCTGGGCCTGATCACGGGGTCAGCTCACCGTGGAAACGTTCACCGCGACCGCCGCGAACGGCAGCATGAGTTCACGTCGGACAGCCACCAGACCAGAGACACCGGCTCCCCAGCGGCACCCGCGACCCGCGGCTGCCGGGCGGGCGCCGGGGACCTCTCCGGGATCGCCTCCGTCGTCGTAGCCAGCGGGCTACGCGGCAGCGTCGACTGGGCCGCACCACGGCGGTTACGTTGCCCGCCGACCAACCCAGTCCCGGCCTCCGGCCACTTCAGCATGCAGCGCCGCCGGGTGCACGCCCGGCGGCTCGACCCGTCCCCTGTTCCCGCCGCCGTCACGCGGCCGCGGTCAGGCGAGCTCCACCTGGACCAGGGTGTCGGAGAACGTGGGGGCGTTGCCCAGGTCGGCGAAGCGGGTGGAGTTGACCGCGGCCAGGGTGGCGGTGGCCTTGGCGTGCTTGCGCCAGCCGCCGAGGCTGGACACCACCACCCCGGGCAGCACCGCGTCGTCGAGCTTGGCCAGCACCACGAACTCGCCGCGGTCGTTGAACACCCGCACCGGGTCGCCGTCGGGGATGCCGCGCTCGGCCGCGTCGTCCGGGTGGATGATCACGTTCGGCTCCTTCTGCACCTGCCGCTGGTGGGCCTGGTGGGCGAAGCTGGAGTTCAGGTAGGCGTGCGACTTCGGGGTGAGCAGGTTCAGCGGGTAGCGCGCGGCCAGCTCCGGGTTGGTGTGCGCGGACTCCTGCGGCGGGATGTAGTGCGGCAGCGGGTCGACCGGCTGCCCGGGCTGGTGCTCGTTGGAGCCCTGCCGGAACAGCGGCACCACGAAGTTGCCGCCGGCCGCCGCGGACGAGCCAGGAACTCGACCTTGCCGGACGGGGTCGGGAAGTTGCCCTCGGCGTGCGGCGCGTACTCGTCCGGCGGGGCCACGGTCAGCCGCTGCCAGCCCTGCTCCTTCAGCGAGTCCACGGTGATGCCGGCCATGTGCGGGTGCGACCAGTCGAACGCCTCGGCGATCATCTCGTCGTCGGTGCGGCGGAACAGCGGGTCGTCGAAGCCCATCCGGGCGGCCAGCCGGCGGAACAGCTCGGTGTTGGGCACCGCCTCGCCGATCGGGTCGATCGCGCGCTGGTTGTAGGTCACGTAGAGGTGGCCCCAGGAGAACATGATGTCGTCCTGCTCGAGCTGGGTGGTGGCCGGCAGCACGATGTCGGCGTAGTCCGCGGTGTCGGTCAGGAACTGCTCGCTGACCACGGTGAACAGGTCCTCGCGGGCCAGCCCGCTGATCAGCTTCTCCTGGTCGGGGCAGACCACCACCGGGTTGGAGTTGTAGACCATCAGCGCCTTGATCGGCGGGTCCAGCCCGAGCCCGCCGGTGAGCGCGTCGCCGAGCAGGAACTGGTTGACGATCCGCTTGCCCGGGGTGAGCAGCTCCGGGTGCATGAACGCGCCCCAGTTCACCGGGAACGCCCACAGCGGCAGCTGCAGGATCCCGCCGCCGGGCTTGCGCCACGCCCCGACCAGCGCCGGCAGGCAGGCCAGCGCGCGCACCGTCTGGCCGCCGCCGGCGTGCCGCTCGACGGCCACCCCGATCCGGATCACCGACGGCTGCGCGCCGGCGTACTCGCGGGCCAGCGTGCGGATGACGTCGGCCGGCACCCCGGTCTCGGCCGCGGCCCACTCCGGGGTGTGCTGCGCGACCCGCTCGCACAGCTCCGTCGTAGCCGACGGTGTGGTCGGCGACGTAGGCCTCGTCGGTCAGCCCCTCGGCGATGATCACGTTCATCATGGCCAGCGCGAGCGCGGTGTCGGTGCCCGGGCGGATCGCGATGTGCTGGTCGGCGGCGGCCGCGGTGCGGGTGCGCACCGGGTCGACCACGACGATCTTCGCGCCGCGCTTGCGGGCCTCGGCGATGTAGGGCCACAGGTGCAGGTTGGTGCTCTGGATGTTGCAGGCCCAGATCAGGATGAACTTCGAGTGCACCAGGCTCTCCGGGTCCACCCCCGCGGTGGCGCCGATGGTCATCGCGTAGGCGGTGCAGGAGCCGGAGTCGCAGTAGGTGCGCTCGCTGATGGTGGCGCCGAGCTTGGCGAAGAACGGGTCGCCGACGTTGAGCCCGTTCAGGATGCCCTGGGTGCCCAGGTAGCTCACCGGCATGATCGCTTCGGGGCCGTGCTCGTCGGCGATAGCGGGAACCGGGCGGCGATCTCGTCGAGCGCGGCGTCCCAGGTGATCCGCTCGAACCGGCCGCTGCCCTTGGGGCCGGTGCGGCGCATCGGGAACAGCACCCGGCTCGGTGTCGTACACCCGGTCCAGGTAGTTGTTGACCTTCACGCACAGCCCGCCGCGGGTGTACGGGTGATCGGGGTCGCCGCGCAGGCCGGTGGCCTTGCCGTCGGCGACGGTCACGACCATCGCGCAGGTGTCCGGGCAGTCGTGCGGGCAGGCGGCGTGCACGGTGCTGGGTCCGGGCTCGGCGACGGCGGTCATGTTGCCGCCTCCGCGGGAAGAAGTACGTCGGCGGTCATGAAGCGCTCCCTCCGCCACCGGAGCGTGCGAGCGGAACCGGCGGCGTGTGGTGGGTCCGGGTTGCTCGACCGTGAGCATGTGCGGGCGCCGTGACGATGGTCAAGGATGACCGTGTTCGCGGATCACTCTCGCTTGATGAGACCGCGGAAGCGGTGATCTACCGATCGGCGATGTCCGGTGCGGTCGCTGGATGAGTCGCGCTGTGCTCGGCCGCGAGCCCGGAGTAGCCGCGGCTGCGATAGGGGAAGCCGGCCAGCTCGGTGGTCTCCGGGCGCTGCTGGTAGTAGGAGCGGATCTCGGCGATCAGCCCGTCCCGGAACACGAACCACTCCGCGCCGCGGGTGGCGACCCGTTCGCGTGCCCCGTCGGGACGCCAGAACATCGTCCACTCGATGACCGCCTCGTCACCGGCGGCCAGCGCATGGTCGACGACCCAGCGGGCGTCGATCATCCCGGCCACCTTGCGCCAGTAGCGGGCCAGGTGTTCGGCGCCGGCGACCGGCGTGCAGCCCGGGTTGGGCGCGAGGAAGTAGTGCACGACGTCGGGGTGCAGGGTCGCGAGCAGCTCGTCGAGATCGCCCGCGCTGCAACCGTTGTAGTAGCGGACGATCAAGTCGGTGTCCGGGGCCATCTCCTACAGCTCAGCCGCGGCTGGGATGATCTCCCGTTCGAAGATCTTCAGCCGGTCGAGCTCCCAGACCTTCGGGACCTTGCCCTGCACCCCTTGGATCCCCAGTCCCGCCAGGTCCCGCAGCTGATCGAGGAAGGTGTCGGTGAGCTCGCCCCGCTCCCCCAGGTCCAGCCGGAGCTGGGCGGTCTTCTCGATCTCGTCGTAGGCGCGGCCCTCGGCCTCGCAGTGCTCGCGCAACACCTCCAGCTTGTGCGCCAGCTCCGGTCCCGGGAACAGGTTGCAGGCGTCCGCGTACTTCGCAACGAAGCGCAACGTCTTCTTCTCCCCGCCGCCCCCGATGAGGATCCGCGGACGCGGCCGCTGCAACGGTTGCGGCACGTTGAGGGTGCGTTCGAGCCGGTAGTGCCTGCCGTCGAACGGTCCGTCGTCCGCGCCCCACATCTGCTCGCAGATCTGCAGCGTCTCCTCCAGCCGCTCGAAACGCTCGGCGAGCGGCGGAAAGGGCAGCCCGAGCCCGTGCGCCTCGGCGTCGTTCCAGGCGGCGCCGATGCCCAGCCAGGCGCGGCCCTTCGAGAGCACGTCCAGCGTGCTGACGAGCTTGGCCAACAAACCCGGTTCCCGATAGGTCACCGCGGTGACCCAGGCCAGCAGGTCGACCCGAGAGGTGCGCGCGGCCAGGTAACCGAGCGTCGTGTAGGCCTCCAGCATGTCGTGCTCGGGGGGCCCGTGTGCGGAGATCTGCCAGACGTGATCCATCACGCTGATCCGGGCGAACCCGGCGTCCTCGGCCGCCGCGACCACCCGGGTCAGGTCGTCGGCGAGGCCGGCCGGTCCGTTCGGGTAGGTGAACTCCGAGAGATGGAGACCGATCTTCACCACGAGCTCCTTCGCTGCGCCGGCCAAGAGTCGGTAGCCATGCTAATCCCGACGCGTCTGACCGAGGCGCGCGGAGGCGATCCAGAGCGTCGGCGAGCCCACTTCCTCGACGCCGCCGCGGGACAGGCCCGGCACCACCTGCGGGACGGGCCTCCGTTGCGCATCGAGATCGCCGTCGTCGGCTATCTCCCCCGGAAGCCGATCAGCCCGACAGCGGTACGGCAACGCGGCCCCGCCCCGGGATCCGGAAGGTCGGTGAGCGCTTCTGACGCGTCCGACAGCGAGGGGGACGTATCGCGATCTCGAACCTGCGGGCGCCGGACGTCGACGTCACTCCGGTCGGCGGAAGTATTTCAGAAGGGCGGCTCCTCGTCATCAGCGGCGTGTTGATCGTCATCGCCGACGGGGGAACCGTCAGCGCCGGCCGGTGGATCGGGGCCGGGGGTTGCTCGGGCGGCGACCGTCTCCCGCGCCGGCAATGGGTGTCGAAGATCGGCGGCGGTGGTACCTCGTCGTTCGGGGGTGGCATGTACCCGGGTGGTGTGGTCCCGGGTGGTGTGGTCTCGGGCAGAGTGTCGCTGTCCCGGTCGCCGGTGGCCCGGGGATCGGGTCGGGCAGATCGGCCGCGATCGGGTCACCGCGGGTCCAGTAGATCTTTCCCAGCGGGCTGCGCCACCGGAACAGCCCCGGCCGAACCTGGGTCAACGTCCACCCCCATTCGTGCTTCATCAGATGGTGCCGTGGGCACAGCGGATCCAAGTTCGCCGATACCGTCTGCCCGCCACGCCGGTACTGCTCGGTGTGGTCCTGGTCGGCCTTGCGCGCCGGTCGCCGGCAGCCCGGAGCCATGCAGCTGCGATCCCGCATCTGCACGTGCCGACGCAACCCTGAGCCGGGAAAACGCGCCAGCGGGTCGCCGTCCAGCCTGTGCAACACCGACTCACGCTCGCCGCAGCGACGGTTGATGTCGACGACGAGCGGAATCCACGGCGGTGGCAGATCGGCGCGCAGCACGAGCTCCGCCAGCAGCGCAGCCCGGACATGGATCTCCACGACCCCACCCCGGCAGCGTCGCCCCGACGACCCCTTCACGGTCGGGCGCAGCCGCATGAGGCCGCCGAGCACCAGGTACCCGTTGTCGTCCAGGACCGCGAATCGCCACTCGGCGCCATGCTGACCGGCGACGAGCTCACGGGATTGCTCGGCATCGATCGGACCCCAACCGGCCAGCTCACCGGGATGATCGTCGCAGCCGAGCAGGGTGCCCAGACCGACCCGGATCTCCACCCCGTACCGAGCGCATTCCTCGGGCAACGGCCCAGGCCGGGCTTCGGATCCACTCCACGCGCCCGACACATCCGCGGACCCGGGCAACCCGCAGCCGGAACTCGAATCGGAGCCCTCGCCCGGCGGCACGCTCGGTGAGCGAGCGCCGGCAGCAGCAGGATCGGTGGGCCGCCGATCAGCGGCCGACCCACCAGCGGCCGGCTCATCAACAGCAGGCCCGCCAGCGGCCGGCCCACCAACAGCAGGCCCGCCAGCATCTGGACCCGTGACACCTGGATCATGGACGGCCGACACCGGGGAAGCCAGGGCGCCGGCCATGTCGGCGGCAGGATCGGCGTCAGTTCGAGAGGCGGCCTCTCGCCCAGGGTCAACAGGCTCATCCCGGACGGGAGTGGAGCAAGCATCCGGCGCTCCTGCGACAGCTGCACCACCTGCGCCGCTTCCAAAGTCGACATCGACGTCCTCGGCCTCGGTGCCGAGGTCCGGATCGGGGCCCGCATCCGCATCCGCATCCGTATCCGTATCCGTATCCGTATCCGCGAGCATCGCCGCGATGATCTGATCGCGGGTGTAGCCGGCATAGCGCCCGTCGAGCAACCGCACGAACAGATCGGCCCGCAGCTGCTGCTCGGTGTGCGGATGCCCACCGGCCCGGATCGCCCCGGCCAGATCCTCCAGACGCTCCGCCGCCGCGGCCGCCTCCGCCGGTGACAGCCCGTGCCCGGACAACACCGCCGTCCCGTCGACATCGAGATAGCCCCACACCCCACGCTCGTGGGCCGCCTTCAGATAGCGGCGTCGTGTGTATCCCGGATCGATCGCCATCACCTCGCGCAGCAAGCGGGCCGCCAACTGTCCGGTCGTCCATCGCACAGCCCTGGGCAGGACCCGAGCGCAGATCCGCTCGATCTGAGGATCGGTCAGCCCGGCGAGATAGCGCGCGAACACCCTCGCCTTCAACACGTCGATCTCACCGGACCGAAGCGCCGCCAACACCTGTGGCAGCTTTTCCACCAGATCCAGCGCGAACCCGAACTCCGCATCGGCTCGCCGCCCGGTGAACGTCAATGCGGCACCGATCTCCGATGTACTCCAGTTCCACGACTCGGTGAGCTGCCACCCAGCCGAACCCCGCAGCTCGCCGGCCGGAGCGCGGCCCCGACGCCGGCATCCGCACCGCGCCGGACCCCGCTGCGGGCGCGTTCAGCGGCGCGACGCTCGATGGCCCGCTCCCGCCGACCGATCTCCACCATCGCCGCCAGATACAGCACATGATCATGCGACAGCTGTCGCCAGCTCGCCTGCAGCACACCGACCAACTGCTCGTCCGCGACCGTGGCCAGATCCACTCCGGCCAGCAACGCGCCCAGCTCGGGACCCGGCGTCGTCGACGCCAGTCCCGGCGCAAGAGTCAGCTGTTCGGCCACGAATAGAACATACATTCGACCCCCGACAGTTCTCGTGAGTCAGACTTTCTGGCAGGGTCCTGAAGTTGGGTCGGGCCGTGCGGCGAACCCACGTTGGCCGCATCGGGGTGCAGGGACCCGCCGCGGATGCTGTGATGGGCGCACATGATCCGCTTCCCCGCCTCCGGAGGTCTCGTTGAGCCAGACCGTCGACACCCGCAGCGCCGCGGCCACCCGAGCCGAGGAGTGGCTGTCCACATTCGAGAGTGCGCTCGCCGCCCGGGACATCGACGCCGCCGCCGGCCTGTTCGGCGCCGAGAGCTTCTGGCGCGACCTCGTCGCGTTCACCTGGAACATCACCACGGTCGAGGGCCCCGACGGGTGTCGCGGACCTGCTGCGCAGCACGCTCGACCAGACCGACCCGAGCGGGTTTCCGCACCACCGCCGAGCCGACCGAGTCCGGCGGCGTGACCGAGGTGTGGCTCGCGTTCGAGACCGCGGTCGGGCGCGTGCAGCGGCCACCTGCGGTTGCTCGGACGGCCGGGGCGTGGACGTTGCTCACCACGCTCGACGAGCTCAAGGGCCACGAGGAGCCGCAGGCGCGAGCCCGGCCGAAGGGTGTCGAGCACGGCGCCAGCCGCGACCGCGTCACGCTGGCTGGAGCGCCGCGAGGCGCGAGGCGGCCGAGCTGGGCTACACCCGCCAGCCCGACGTGCTGATCGTCGGCGGCGGGCAGGGCGGCATCGCGCTCGGGGCCCGGCTCCGCCAGCTCGGCGTGCCGACGATCATCATCGACCGCAGAGAGGCCGGGCGACTCCTGGCGCAGCCGCTACAAGTCCCTCGCCCTGCACGACCCGGTCTGGTACGACCACCTGCCCTACCTCGAGTTCCCCGAAGAACTGGCCGGTGTTCTCGCCCAAGGACAAGATCGGCGACTGGCTGGAGATGTACACCAGGGTCATGGAGCTCAACTACTGGGGCTCCACCGCTGCACGAAGCCACCTTCGACGGCCTCAGCAGTGGACCGTCGTGGTGGACCGCGACGGCGAGGAGGTGACGCTGCGGCCGCAGCACCTGGTGCTCGCCACCGGCTGTCCGGGCAAGCCGAACGTGCCGCAGATCCCCGGCGCCGACCGCTTCGCGCGGCGAGCAGCACCACAGCTCCGCAGCATCCCGGACCCGACGCCTACGCGGGCAAGCACGGTCGTGGTCATCGGCTCCAACAACTCCGCCCACGACATCTGCGCGGCGCTGTGGGAGAGCGGCGCCGACGTCACGATGGTGCAGCGCTCGTCGACCCACATCGTGCGCTCGGACAGCCTGATGGACCTCGGCGCTCGGCGACCTCTACTCCGAGCGGGCGCTCGCGGCCGGGATGACCACGCACAAGGCCGACCGATCTTCGCTTCGCTGCCCTACCGGTCCTGCACACGGTGCCAGAAGCCCATCTACGACGCCATCCGCGAGCGCGACGCCGACTTCTACGCCCGGCTGGAGGCCGCCGGATTCGATCTCGACTTCGGCGACGACGGGTCCGGATCTGTTCATGAAGTACCTGCGCCGCGGCTCGGGCTACTACATCGACGTCGGCGCCGCCGAGCTGGTCGCCGACGGCAGCATCAAGCTGGCCAAGGGCCAGGTCAGCGAGCTCACCGAGACGCGAGTCGTGCTCGACGACGGCACCCGGCTGCCGGCCGACGTCGTCGTGTACGCCACCGGCTACGGCTCGATGAACGGGTTGGCCGCCGACATCGATCGGTCAGGACGTCGCCGACAAGGTGGGCAAGGTGTGGGGGCTGGGCTCGGACACCACCAAGGACCCCGGACCGTGGGAGGGCGAGGAGCGCAACATGTGGAAGCCCACCCAGCAGGAGGGCCTCTGGTTCCACGGCGGCAACCTGCACCAGTCGCGCTACTACTCGCTCTACCTCGCGCTGCAGCTCAAGGCGCGCACAGCGGGCATCCCGACGCCGGTGTACCGGCTGCAGGAGGTCCACCACACGTCCTGATCGCATGTCCTGATCACGCGGAGCAGGATGGCGCCGTGAGCAGCAGCGACTTCCTCGGCGAACCGGAGCCGTCCGCGGCCGCCCGACGGCTGTTCGACGACGACGTCGCCGAGCTCGGTCACGTCACCAACGTCGCGCGGCTGTGGGCCCACCAACCGGCGCTGTTCGACCGGCTCTTCGAGCTGATCTCGGAGGTGACCGAGCGGGCCGGGCTCGACCTGCGCCGGCGCGGCATCCTGGTCGCCGCCTGCGCCTCCAGTCTCGGTGACGGGTACTGCTCGCTGGCCTGGGGCAGCAAGCTGGCCGCGGTGGCCGGCGCGGACACCGCGGCCGCGGTGCTGCGCGGCGACGACCACGGCCTGGCCGAAGCCGAACGCGCGCTGGCCAGATGGGCCCGCGCGGTGGCCCGGGACCCCAACGACACCGTCGCCGCCGACGTGCAGCAGCTGCGCGCGGTCGGCTTCGGCGACGCCGAGATCCTTGCGGTCACCCTGTTCGTCGGGCTGCGGTTGGCGTTCTCGACGGTCAACGACGCGCTCGGGGCCCTGCCCGACGCGGCGCTCCGCTCCAGCGCGCCCCGCATGGTGCTGGACGCCGTCACCTTCGGCCGCCCGATCGAGACCGCTTCGCCCGGGACAGCGCCGCCCGGTCCGCCCTGACCGATTCGCCCTACCGATTCGCCCTGACCGGCGCCCACGTAGCGATCGACCAGTTGCTCGCCCCCCGCGCCGGTCGACGCGCGCCCACGCCGCGCAGATCCACCGATGTCGACCGCCGGGCGGGCTGATCGACATACTCCTGGTGTGGATTCCAGCCTCGCCGTCGACGGGTTCAGGCTCGCTTTCGACCGACTCGGCCACGGGCCGGCGGTCGTGCTGCTGCACGGCTGGCCCGGGGATCGCACCGACTACCGGCAGCTCGCGCCGCTGCTGTCGCCGAGCTGCGAGGTCGTCGTGCCGGATCTGCGCGGCTTCGGTGAGTCGGACAAGCACCCGGCCGAGCCCAGCGAGGCCTACGGCGCGGCCGCCCAGGCGCGCAGCGTGATCGGGCTGATCGAGCAGCTCGGGTTGGTTCGCCCGGTGCTCGCCGGGTACGACGTCGGCAGCCGGGTCGCCCAGGCGGTGGCCCGGCAGCGGCCCGACCTGGTCACCGCGCTCGTCCTGGCCCCACCGTTACCCGGGATCGGCGACCGGATCCTGCAACCCGGGCCACAGCGCGAGTTCTGGTACCAGCCGTTCCACCAGCTGCCGCTCGCCGAGCACCTGATCGACGGTCGGCCCGACGCCGTGCGCGCCTACCTGGGCCATTTCTGGACGCACTGGTCGGGCCCGGACTTCGAGCTGACCGAGCAGCATCTCGATCACCTCGTCGGCCACTACGCCGCGCCCGGCGCGTTCGTCGCCTCGATCGGCTGGTACCGGGCCGGCGCCGGGGCCGTCGCCAGCTCGGTGGCCGAGCGGACCCCGCCGCCCACCGAGCGCATCGCCGTGCCGACGACGGTGCTCTGGCCCGAGCACGATCCGCTGTTCCCCCGGGAGTGGTCGGATCGGCTGGACGAGTTCTTCGTCGACCCCCGGCTGCGGCACCTCGACGGGGTCGGGCACTTCAGCCCGCTCGAGGCCCCGCAGGAGTTCGCCGCGGCCGTCCTCGACGTCCGACCCGGCTGAACGCCGGGGTCGGAACCGGCGCGGCTCAGTGGGGCGCCGGGCCCGGCTCACCCTGCGGGCCGAACGTGGTCAGGAAGCGGTCGCGGAACGCGTCCATCCTCCAGACCGGGGACTGCGGAGCCGGCTTCATGCCCGGCTGCCAGCCCCATCCCGACACCCGGTCGAGAACGGCCTGGTCGCGGGCGACGACGGTGATCGGCACGTCGCGGCCGGCGCCCTCGCCGGTGATGATCGGCAGCGGCTGGTGGTCGCCGAGGACGATCAGCACGGTGTTGTCGTCGCCGTAGGTCTGCACGAAGGAGATGAGGCTGTTCATCGAGTACTCGATGGAGCGGCGGTACTCGGTGCGGACCCGGTCGGGGTCGGACCAGACGACGTCGGACGGGTCTCCCTCGGTGGCCATCGGGGCGAAGATCGAGCCGTCGCCGACCGCACCCCAGTCCACCAGCCGCGGCAGCGGGGCCCACGGCGCGTGGCTGGAGATCAGGTGGATCTCGGCCAGCAGCGGAGGGTGGCCGGGGCGGCCGAGCTCGTCGCGTTCCAACGCCGACAGCGCGTACTGGTCGGGCATGGTGGCCCAGCTGAACGCGGGACCGCGGTAGCCGACGTTGCGCGAATCGTAGATCTTCTCGAACCCGTAGAAGTCGGCCTCCGGCCAGGCCCAGGTGTTGCCGGGCATCACCCCGACCGTGCGCCAGCCGGCGCGTTGGAAGGACCTGGTGAGGGTCAGCCGATCGCTGGAGACGAGCTTGCGCCAACGCTGGTTGCTGTCGATCCACAGGCCCGACGCCAGCGTGGCGTGGGCCAAACCGCTGCCGGCACCCGAGGTCGGCGAGGTCAGGTAGGCGCTGCGGGAGCCGAACCCGGCCGCGGCCAGCGCACCGGTCCCGGCGTCGAGCGTCGCACCGACCTGGGTGGCGAACGCCGGGTCCTCGACCGCGTCCCGTCCGTAGCTCTCCACGAAGGCGATCAGCACGTCCTTGCCGCGCAGCGCGGTGAGCAGCTGGTCGCCGGGGGTGTCGCGGTACCGGTCGGCGGCGGCCTCGGCCTGGAACACCTCGCGGTCGCGCAGGCCGTCGCCGACCTTCGCGATCCGGTCGTAGGCCAGCACCGAGGAGTTGTCGTCGGCGATCGGCACCCCGGCGACGAGCTGCGCGCCGAACACCGCGCACACCGCCCAGGCGGCGGTGCCGGCCGCGATGGCGCGGGTCGACCCGATCTGGTGCCGGGCCAGCAGCCGGGCCAGTCGACGCAGCGCCAGCACCATCAGCACCGGCAGTCCGATGGCGATGGCCGCGACGCCCACGACGACCGCGATCGCCCCGACCCGCCCGATCGAGTCGGTGAGGAAGCCGGCCGCGTCGTCGAACAGGATCCAGTCCAGTGCCGGGTCGAACGGCCGGGCCAGCACCGCGAGGAAGCCCAGGTCGAGGATCTTCGTCAGGGCGAGCAGGCCGAGCACCACTCCGAACAGCGTGGCCAGCACCCGGCGTCCCCTGGCCGGCAGCAACAGCAGCAGGGCGAGCACGAGCAGCAGCTCGATCGGGATCCGGACGAACTCCGCCGGGGTCAGCCGGGTGACCTCGATCGGCGAGCTGAGCACGACGAAGACCAGCAGCCCAGCCAGCACGGTGCCGATCGACGCGACCACCCGACCGCGACGGGACGGCGGCGGCTGCGGGCTCTGGTCGGCGTCGGGGATCTCCGCCGGGGTCGCCTGTGCGGACAGCGCGACGTCCGGGACCGCCTGCCGGCGGGACCTGCTGAACAACGGCAACCGAATCCTTTTCCTCCCGATCCGAGGCCCGGTGATGCGCCGAGCCGGCGGCGACCTTCGGCTTCGGGCCGGGCGGGTCGACGGTGGACCGGCACCTCGGGTGCTGACCGTCATCATGGCAACCGGCGGTGGCGGCCGGCCGAGAGGCCCCTCGGCGGCGGTGCGGCTCGGCGCCCCGCATGCTGGTGGGCATGACCGAGGTGATCCGGATCGGGATCGGGCTGGCCGCGACCGGTCGCCCGGCCTACATCAACGCCGGCCGGGAGCGTGACCTCGGCGGCCGGCGCGGGGTCGAGGAGCTGCGCGAGCGCACGGAGGCGGTGCTGGACGCGGCCTACGCCGCCGGCATCCGCTACCTCGACGTGGCCCGTTCCTACGGGCGCGCCGAGGAGTTCCTGGCCGGCTGGCTCGCCGCCCACCCCGAGATCGACGACGTCGTGATCGGCTCCAAGTGGGGATACCGGTACGTCGGGCAGTGGCGCCTGGACGCCCCCACCCACGAGATCAAGGACCATTCCGCCACCGCGTTCGCCGAGCAGTCCGCGCAGTCGCTGGCCCTGCTGGGGAACCGGCTGGCGATCTACCACGTGCACTCCGCGACGCTGGACAGCGGCGTGCTCGACGACACCGAGGTGCACCGGGCGATGGCCGGGCTGCGTGCGCGCGGCATCGCGATCGGGGTCTCCACCTCCGGGCCGGCCCAGGCGGAGGTCATCCGCCGCGCGCTGGACATCGAGGTCGCCGGGGAACGGCTGATCAGCTCGGTCCAGTCCACGTGGAACCTGCTGGAGCCCGCGGCCGGCCCGGCGCTCGCCGAGGCGTCCGACGCCGGCGTCCGGGTGATCGTCAAGGAAGCGGTGGCCAACGGGCGGCTCGCGCCGGGTGGGCAGGACGGCCCGGGCCCGCGCCGCGCCGCCGCCCGGGCCGCTGAGCTCGGCCTGCCGGTGGATCAGCTGGCCATCGCCGCCGCGCTGGCCAACCCGTGGGCCTCGATCGTGCTCTCCGGCGCGGTCGATGAGGCGCAGCTGCGCAGCAACGTCGCCGCGGCCGGCGTCACGGTGCCCGATGACCTGGCCGAGCTGGCCGAGGCGAGCGAGCAGTACTGGCAACAGCGCTCCGAGCGCGCCTGGGGGTAGCAGCGCACCCACCGACGGGTGTGGCGACGGTCGGTGCCCGGGATCGGCACGGTCGTTGGAACGGCGGAACCAACAGCGCACCGAATCCCGCGGGCGCGCCGGTACGGCATTACTCGCGGTAGCCGTCGAACAGTGGCAGAACCCGATCGTGAGAAATCGTTAACGTCACCGGCAGAAATGCCGAATAGTGCCGCAGAGATCAGCGGCAGGCCGACCGTACACATTCCGTGAACGAGCCCGCCGGCATTACCCAGCGCCACCCCGGGCACGCCCGAAAGCAGCAGTTGTGAACACATTCGGGTCACCGACCGGCCGAGGTGTCACCGGAGCTCGACAAAGGGGATACGAGCCGTGCGCAGATCCGTGGTGAGCTGGGCCGGGAGGCTGCTCGTCGTGGCCACGCTGGCGGTAACGGTCGCGGTCGGCGCGCCGCTCAACTCGGCCATGGCCGCCCCGCCCGAGGCCGGTGCGCCGTCCGAGCCGGGCGGTGGCGCCGAGGGGGAGCCGAGCGATCGGCAGCCAGCCCCGGAGCCGGAGCCCACCGCAGATCCGAAGCCGGAGCCGGCACCGGATCCGGAGCCCGGTGCCGGGGCCGGCCAGCAGGCCCGCGAGCGCACGACGACGCGGCCGCCGAGCGCGCGGGACGCCGCCCAGGATGCCCGCGAGCGCGCCGCCGACCAGGCCCGGTCCCGGGCCAAGGCCGCCGCGCAGGCCCGGGCGCGGGCCGCGAAGCGCGCCACCCAACTGGCCGCCGCCGGGCAGCGGGCGCGCGTGTCATGGGAAAGCCACGGCCAACCCCATAAAATGATCACCATCAAGCAGCGGGGCATCGACCTGGTGCAGGACGGGCGCCTGCTCCGGCAGGTACCGCGCTCCGGCGGCGCGCTCACCCTCGCCTCGCTGGCCCGGTTCGTGCCCGCCGACTGGCTGACCGTCGACAACGGCACCGCCGAGGTGTTCGCGGCCATCGTGCTCACGCCGGGGCAGAGCCTGACCCTCGGCGGCGACGTGCGCAACGTCCGGCTGGCCGGCGGCGCGACGCCCTCGGACGCGGCCTCGATCTACACCGGACGCGGCCGGCTCGCGCTGCGCGGGGTGACCATCGACTCGTTCGACCCGGCGAGCCGGCAACCCCTGCCCGCCGGTCCGGGGCGGCCCTTCATCGTGGTGTCCGGCGGTGGCCGCATCGAGTCCGTGGACTCCGCCGTCAACGACCTGGGTACGCGACCCGGCGATCCGACGTCCCGGGCCGGGCTGGGGCTGGGCGAGACCAGCACCGGTTCACTGCTGCGCACCTCGTTCGCGCGCAACGGCATCGGCCTGCGGCTCGACCGCACCGACGGGGTGCGACTCGAGGGGGTGGCCGTGACCGGTTCGGTCGGCGACGGCCTGGTGTTGCGCGGCGACCGGGGTACCGCGCTGATCGGAATCACGGCCGACGGAAACGGTGGCAACGGGGTGCTGCTCACCGGCCCGAGTTCGGATCGACCGGTCACCGGAATTTCCGCGGCGGACAATCAGCTGTTCGGTGTGGCCATGGTCGGACAGATCACACCGCAGCTGAACAACATCACCACCGCACGCAACAAGGTCGGCGGAATGCGGGTGAGTGCCTCGACCGCGGCCGCCATCAACGATTTCACCTCCACCGAGGACGCCATCGGTGTCTACACCCACGTCGGCAGCGAGAACGTGGTGATCGACCGGGCCCGGATCGTCGGCGCGCGGCGCGGACTGCAGATCGAGAAGACCACCCGCGGTCTCACGATGCGGGCCAGCACGATCGCCGGGTCGTCGATCACCGGGATCTCGGTCGGCGGCCACCAGGTCGAGCTGAGCCAGGTCGCCGTGACCGACTCGGCGACCGCGATGCGGGTGGAACGCGGCGCCGATGACGTCGTCGCCGACGGGTTGACCATCTCCGGCGGGCAGGACGGGCTGGTGGCGCTGTCGGCGACCAAGAACGTGGTGCTGCGCGACCTGGCCGTCAGCGGGGTGTCCCGCACCGCGGTCCGCACCTTCAGCCCCGGCCTGCAGCTGCTCGGCAGCCGGATCACCGGCAGCTCGACCGGCATCGACGTCGGCGCCGCCACCACCATCACCGGCGCCACCATCGGCGCGGTGGACGAGGGCATCAGGTCCCGGTCCGACGATCCGGTCGACGTGAACGACACCGACATCTCCGCGCTGGCGGTGGGCATCAACGTCGCCCCGGGCAGCCCGGTCAAGCTGGCCGGCTCGCACATCGACGCGCTCGAAGCCATTCGCGGCACGCTGGCCCAGGACGGGCTCAACGAGCTCAGCCTGCCGCCGGTCAACCTGCTGGGGGCGATCGGTGTCCCGCTGATCCTGCTGGCCCTGGTCCTGGAGCAGGTGCAGGCGTTCCGGCAGCGCGGTTCGGGCTACCGGACCCGGCGGCTGCCGCCGCCGGCGCCCGTGCGCACCGCCTGAGCGTCAGCGGGTGAGCCGGGCGGCACGGGCTTCGAGGTAGCGCTGCGCGCGGGCCGGAGCGGTGCGAACGGCACTTTCGCTCACACCTAGCGTGCGAAAGTGCCGTTCGTTCCGCTTCAGCCGGGGGCCGGCGGGATGGGCTGGGCGCCGGCGACCAGTCGTTGCGACCGCTGCAGCACGGCGTTCTCCCACTCCGGAGGGACCACGACGAACCTGCCCGCGTGCACCGCCGCGAGTGCGGCGGCGGCCACGTCGGCCGGGTCGTCGCCGGTCGGGGACATCGCGCTGCGCACCAGCGCGGGGCAGAGCACGGTCACTCCGACCTGGGTGCCGGCCAGCGCGAACGCGACCTGCTCGGCCACCGCGACGACGGCGTGTTTCGATGCCCCGTAGGCACCGCCGCCGGGGAACGCCGCCAGCCCGGCGAGCGACGCCGTGATCAGCAGGTGCGCCGGGCGGCCGGCGGCCAGCAGCCGGGGCACGAACGCCCGCAGCCCGTTCACCACGCCCCCGACGTTGACCGCGAACACGGAATCCCAGTCGGCCGCGCTGACCTCCCACGGCGCGCCCAGCGCGGTGCCGACGATGCCGGCGTTGAGGCAGATGAGCTGGGCATCCGGCGCGGCGGCGGCGAGCGCCGCCATCGCCCGCGGGTCGGCGACGTCGGTCGGGACGGCGGTGGCGCCCAGCTCGGCAGCCCTCGTGGCCAGGGCCTCGGCGTCGACGTCGGCGAGCACGAGGCGCACCCCCGACGCGTGCAGGTGCGCGGCGAGAGCGGCTCCGATGCCGCTCGCCGCCCCGGTGACGACCGCTGCGGTGATCTCCATCGACCGATGGTTCCACGGCGGCGAACGGATCCCGCGATGCATGTCGAGAACGCCCCGGCTGCTCCGTCCGACCCGTGAACGCGCCACGATGGGCGCGACGGGCGGAAGGAACAGACGATCATGGAGCAGCACGACATCGCCGCGGCCCTGGCGCAGCCGATCTCGCAGGAACTGCTGGGCTCGTCGATCCCGGCGCGCCTGGCCTACACCGGTCTCGACGGTGACCCGCGCGTCGTCCCGGTCGGCTTCCACTGGAACGGGGCGCAACTGATCGTCTGCACCGTGCCGACATCGGCGAAGGTGCGGGCGCTGCGGCGGCGCCCGAAGGTGGCGATCACCATCGACACCCAGGGCTTCCCGCCGCGGGTGCTGCTCATCCGCGGCACCACCGCCCTGGAGCTGGTCGACGGCGTGCCCGCCGACTACCTCGACGCGTCCCGCAAGATCGTCCCGGAGGACCGGTCCGACGACTGGGAGGCCGGGGTGCGCGGGCTGTACGAGCAGATGACGCGGATCACGATCGTGCCGACCTGGGTCAAGCTGCTGGACTTCGAGACCACCATCCCCCGGTCGGTCGAGGACCTGATCCGGGCCAAGCAGTGAACCCCGGCGACTGCGTCATCCGTCGGGTGCGGCCGGTTTCCATCCGGGGTCGCGCCCGCTGAGCCCCAGGAGTCGATCGAACGCCCCGGCACCCGGATCGACGGGCACCGGTGGGGCGAACAGGCCGGGCACGCCGCCGGGCCGCGACATCGAGGCCACGAACCCGTGGCAGGCCTCGACGCTCTCGGGATCGGGTTCGTAGGGCAGATCGAGCGCGCGAGCCAGGTCCCAGCCGTGCAGCACCAACTCGTCGAGCGCCACCACCGCGACCATCGCCGCCGGCATCTCGACCCCGCCGACCGATGTCGAGCCCTCCCGTGCGGCCGGATCCCGCCAGGCGGTCACCAGCGCGTCGAGGTGCACCGGCAGCGAGGTGCGCCAGTCGGGATCCAGCGGCGGCGGGCTGGCCGGCGGCGGCCCGGTGTCGGGGGCCTTCTCGGCGCCGGCGCGAAACGCGCGGGAGAGCCCGGACAGGTGGCTGAGCAGCGCGCCCACCGAGGTGTCCGCACACGGGGTGGGCGCGTCCAGCCGATCGTCGGGCACTCCGGACAGCAGGTCGGTGACGCGGTGCGCCGCGGGCGCGAGATCCACGAAGGAGGTCATGGACGCTATGACCGCCGTGGCGCCCGGAACTCACCGGTCGCCCGATCCTCGCCGCCCGGGCGAGCCCACGCCGCGAGTGGGCCGTGCGGCGCAAGGTGCAGCTCAAGAACATTTGCCGGCGATCACGGGCGGATCCGAGCAATGTCGAGATCGACTCCGCCGAATGTCGCAATTCCCCGTCCGAGTCGGCACTTTCTTCACCCGAACCTGACACGCATAAACGGGGGTGACTACGCCCACACCTTGCGGCCCGTACTTACCGAGCATGACAGCATGATTTCGGCGGCTTCACCTCGGGACCGCCCAATTGTCTGGAGATCACATCAATGAGTAACCCCGTCGAGTCATTCGTCACCGCGACCGTGCGCAGCCAGGAGGCGACCACCTCCGCCCTCCGCAGCTGGACCGACGGCCTGCAGGCCTTCAAGGGCGGCCAGTCCGTGCTGTCCGACCTGCCGGCCATGATCGGGCAGTACTTCGACGCCGTTCAGCAGGTGGTGGACAGCCAGCGCCAGTTCGCCGAGACCATGGTCAGCGTCCTGCAGACCACTCAGACGTTCACGAATCAGGCCGTCCGCGCGGCGGAGGAGACCGCCGACGCCGTGCACAGCGCGGCGAACGGGGTCGCCAGGGTGTCAAGGGCGGCCAAGGAGCAGACCGGCGCGATGTCACGCGCCGCCAAGGCCGCCAGCTCCTGACCGCCGGCACCGCCCGACGTCGATGGATTCCGCGCTCGGGTCACCGGAGCAACAACTCGATGTGAACACCGTGAGAACACGTCGATCAGCGGCAGACACGTCCGAATAGGACGTGCCCGACAACGAGCGCCCGCTGTTCCGGTCGCACCGCAATTGTCCTTTCGATTGCGGTGCAACCCCACGGGAATCCGATCATCGACTCACCTCCCCGAAACTTCGCGACACCGCGTGTCATGGCCGACAGCGCGGGTACACCGGCGTGGCGGGGCTGCCGAGGTGAGTCGCGGCCTCGCACACGCAGAGGTCGACAAGGAGTCGTTCATGGCGGTCACGGACACCCCGGCGATCCCCGGCGAGCGCGCCGAAACACCCGTACAGATCCCACCGACCGGCTGGTGGCAAGTGGTCCGGCGGGCGTTCAAGGAAGCATCCGCGGACAACGTGCCGATGCTGGCGGGCGGGGTGGCCTTCTTCGCCTTCCTCGCCGTCTTCCCGGCTCTGATCGCCGCCATCTCGCTCTACGGGCTCATCGCGGATCCCGCGACGGTGGCGGAGCAACTGCGCAGCATCGCCGCGGTCCTTCCCGAGTCCGCGCAGCCGCTCATCGCCGACCAGCTGAACTCGATCGTCTCGGCCAGCGGTGGCGCGCTGACCATCGGGCTGATCGTGTCGGTGGTGGCCGCGCTGTGGAGCGCCTCGGGCGGCACCGGCAACCTGATCAAGGCCATCAACATCGCTTACGACGAGGAGGAGCACCGCGGCGCGATCAAGCTCCGGGCCATCGCGCTCGCCCTGACCGTCGGCGCGATCGTGTTCGTGCTGCTCACGTTGGGCCTGGTAGCGGTCGTACCGGTCGTGCTCGACGCCCTCCCGTTCGGCGTGGTCGGCCGGGTGTTGACCCAGATCCTCCGCTGGGTGCTGTTGATCGGCATCGTGGTCGCCGCGCTGGCCGTGGTCTACCGGGTCGCTCCCGATCGGGATGCACCCCGCTTCCGCTGGGTCAGCGTCGGGGCTCTGACCGCCACCTTGCTCTGGGTGCTCGGCAGCGTCGGGTTCAGCGTCTACGTGAACTTCTTCGGCAACTACAACAAGACCTACGGCGCCGTGGCCGGCGTGGTCGTCCTGATGTTGTGGATGTACCTGACCAGCTACATCGTGCTGCTCGGTGCGGAGATCAACGCCGAGTCCGAGCGGCAGACCCGTGCCGACACGACCCGCGGGCCCGACCAGCCGATGGGGGCCCGCGGCGCCGACGCCGCCGACACCCTGGCCGGCGAACCGGGCTCGCCGAAGCAGGTTGACCAGACCGCCAACGGGTACACCTCCCAGGTGACCTCAGGACCTCCCGGTGCAGCCGGACCCCGGCCCGACCGGACCGACGTTTCCGCACCCGACCGGGCCGATGTCGGATCGCAGACCACCAGCGAGCTGGTGAACCGGCTCTCGACGCAGGTCTCCGCGCTCGTCCGCGGCGAGCTCGCGCTGGCCCGCAGCGAGCTGCAGGCCAAGGGCAAGCGGCTCGGCGCCGGCGCGGGGCTGGCCGGTGGCGCGGGCGTGCTCGCCATCGGCGGGCTGCTCGCCTTCCTGGCCGCCGCGATCGCCGCGCTGGCGCTGGTGCTGCCGGTGTGGGCGTCCGCCGTCATCGTCGGCGTGGTCCTCATGATCATCGCAGGGGTGCTCGGCCTGCTCGGCCGCAAGCAGATCCAACAGGCCACCCCACCGCTGCCCGAGCAGGCCATGCACGGCGTGCAGGACGACATCGCCGTGATCAAGAAAGGACTCCACCACTCGTGAGCACCGGATCCGACCCGCAACCCACGACACCGGCTCCGCCGGTCGCCACACCCGAAGCGTCGGTCGGCAGCTCGGTGCCGACGACCGAGGCCGAGCGGGCGCAGCTGCGGGCCGAGCTGCAGGACCTGCGCACCGACATGGGCGACACCGTCGCCGAGCTGACCGAGCGCGTCGACGTGCCGGCCAGGGTCAAGGCCCAGACCCGGCACACGGTCGACCAGGCTCGGCACTCGGTCGACCAGGCTCGGCAACTGGTCGCGGACAAGGCCCCGGTCGTCACCGCGACCGTGCGGAAACGTCCGGTCCCGGTCGCGGCGGTGGTCAGTGCCGCACTGCTGCTGCTGATCATCCTGCGGATCCGCCGGAAGCGGTCCTCGACATCGACGATCTGACCCGGTCCCGACGGCTCGGGGCGTGATCAGGCGAAGGCGGAGACGCCGGTGATGTCGCGGCCGACGATCAGCGTCTGCATGGACTCGGTGCCCTCGTAGGTGTGGATCGATTCGATGTCGGCCATGTGCCGGATGACGTGGAAGTCGAGCAGGATGCCGTTGCCGCCGAGCAGGTCGCGGGCCTCGGCGAGCACCTCGCGGGCGGTGCTGGTGTTGTGCGCCTTGGCCAGCCCGGCCAGCGTCGGGTCGCACCCCCCGGCCAGCGCCAGGTCGGCCAGCCGGCGGCAGTACAGCTGCATCGCGGTGACCTTGGCCAGCATCTTGACCAGCCGGTTCTGCACGAGCTGGAAGCTGACCAGCGGCTTGCCGAACTGCTGGCGGCGCTGGGCGTAGGTCAGCGCGGCGTCGTAGCCGGCGACCGCGTGCCCGAGCGCGGCCCACGCGCAGCTGACCCGGGTGCTGGCCAGCACGGCGCGCGGTGTTGCGGAACGACTCGGCGCCGGGCAGCTTGTTCGCGGCCGGGACGCGCAGCTCGTCGAGCTCGATCTCGGCCTGCCAGACCGCGCGCAGCGAGCCCTTGCCCTCGATCACCCGGGCCCGGTAGCCCGGCGTGCCCTTCTCCACCAGGAAGCCCTTGACCTGCCCGTCGCGCGGTGTCCCGGGCCCAGACCACGACGACGTCGGCGATGCTGCCGTTGCCGATCCACTTCTTGTGCCCGTTGAGCACGTACGAGTCGCCGTCGCGGCGGGCGGTGCTCTCCAGGGCGATCGAGTCCGAGCCGTGGTCGGGCTCGGTGAGCGCGAACGCGCCGAGCTTCTCCAGCCGGGCCATCGGCGGCAGCCAGCGCTGCTTCTGCTCCTCGGAGCCGAGCATGGCGATCGAGCGCATGGCCAGCCCGGCCTGCACGCCGAGGAAGGTGGCCAGGCTGCCGTCGCCGCGGGACAGCTCCATGGTGATCAGCCCGGCGGACAGCGGGTCGATCTCCGGGCAGCCGTAGCCGACGATCCCGTCCCCGACGATGCCGGCCGCGGCCATCTTCTCGATCAGCGGCCAGGGGAACTCGGCGCGCTCCCAGTAGCCGTTGATCACCGGCAGCACGTCCTGCTCGACGAACGTCCGGGTGCGGGTCAGGTAGTCCAGCTGGGCCGGGGTGAACTCCTCCCGGAGCAGGAAGTAGTCGGTGCGGAGGGATTCGCCGATGCGGGTGTCGAGGTCCATGTCGCGCTCCTTTGCTGCGTTGACCTGAGCGTGCTCCGCGGCGCGGCGGACCTCCATGGCGCCCGGAACAGCGTCGGTTGTCGGCGCGGACAGCTACCCTCGGCCGGTGGGCAGGGGCGTGCCGGACCCGGAGGTCGCGCGGCTGGCCGGCCTGCTCAGCCGGCGGTTCGACGAGCTGGTCGACCGGCTCACCGACCGGATCGCCGCCGAGGTCGACCTCTACCGCTCCGACGCCGTGGTGCCGCGCGCCGAGCTGCGCCGCTCGGTGCGCGACAACTTCGAGTTCATGCTCGGCCAGATGTCCACATCGGACGCCCCGGACCTGTCGGCGCCGCGGCTGACCGGCCGGCTGCGGGCGCAGGAGGGGGCGCCGCTGCCGGAGGTGCTGCGGGCCTACCGGCTGGGGTTCGCGTTCCTCTGGGAGGAGCTGCTGGGCGAGGCCCGACCGCTCGCGGCCAGGCCGCGGTGGGCGCGCTGGCCGACACCGCCGCGGAGATCTGGTCGCGCTCCGACGAGTACGCCGTCGCGCTCACCGAGGCGTACCGGGAGGCGGTCGCCGGGCGCCTGCTGAGCACCGACCGGCACCGGTCCGCGCTGGTGGAGGCCCTGATCACCGGTGGGGTGACCGACCACGGCCCGGTCTGGGAGGTGGCCAAGCTGCTCGACCTGCCCTACCAGGGCAGCTTCCTGGTCGTCGTCGCGGAGAACACCGCGCTGGGGGCGGAGCCGCTGGTCGAGGTGGAGGCGCGGCTGCAGCCGCACGACGTCGCGTCGGCCTGGCGGCTGCAGCCGGACTACCAGGTCGGGGTGGTCAGCCTGCGGTCGCCGCCCGCCGGGCGCCGTGCTCGACGTGCTCGGCAAGCTGGCCGTGGCCCGGGTCGGGATCAGCCCGTCATTCTCCACATTGGACCAGACGCCGCGGGCGCTGCGGCTGGCCCGGATCGCCGTGCAGAACCTGCCGGCCGGGGCGCCGGGGATCGCCCAGTTCGACGACAGCCCGCTCGGGGCGCTGGTGGCCGCGGACCCGGCGGTGGCCCGGGACGTCGTGCAGCGGGTGCTCGGCCGGGTGCTGGCGCTGGACGCGGAGGACCGCACGACGCTGCTGGACACGGTCGAGGCCTGGCTGGACGCCGGCGGCTCGGCCACCGCGGCCGGCCGGGCCCTGTTCTGCCACCCCAACACGGTGCGCTACCGGCTGCGCCGGATCGACGAGCTCACCGGTCGCTCGATCGACGACCCGCGCGCGGTGGCCGAGCTGGCCGCCGCCCTGCAGGCGCTGCGCGTCTTCCCGACGCTGGCCGACGGGGGCTGAGCGGCACCGTCGTTCCGCTCAGCGCTGCACCGTGTCCTCGCTGTGCCGGTGCTCGTCCGCGGCATCGGCCGGTTCGGCCCGGGCCGCGTCGGCGATGCGCTCCTCGGAGTCGTGCAGGATCTCCGCCGCCGCGGCCTCCCGATCCTCGTCGCCGCGCTCCACGGCGCGCTCCTCGGGCAGCGGCTCGGCGCGGGCCGCGACGTGATCGTCCGTATTCTCGGGTCGCATGCCCAGCGTTACCCGGCTGCGCCCCGGCGCAACCCGCCGCCGCACTCGAGAAGAATGTCCGATGTGCGCCGGATGAGCGCGGCCGCCCGGCTGCTCGCGGCGGCCCTGGTGTGCGCGGCCGCGGTGCCGCTCTACGTGTTCCTGCACCGTCCGCTGGGCTACGCGCTGCTCGCGGCCGGGCTGGCGCTGGCCGTCCTGGTCGACCGGCACCTGGCCAGGCACCTGGCGCTGATCGCCGGCGGCCTGGTCGTGATCAGCACGATGTCGCTGCGGGCCGACCTGACCGACGCCGGCATGACCCGGTTCGCGGTCGTGCTGTCGGCCGCGGTGCTGCTGCCCTACCTCGTGCAGCGGTTCGTCTACCGGGAGGACGTGATCCGGTTCCCGTGGCGCACCGGGCAGCGGTGGAGCCGCTTCGAGTACACCTACCTCGGTCGTCGTGGTCGCGCTCGGCTACCTGCTGCTGCCGGCCTACTTCATCGGCTCCGGCGCCTACCGGAACTGGCCGACCGTCACCGAACCGGCCGAGATCGCCCGGCTGTTCGTCGGGGTGAACGCGGTCGGGCTGTGGGACGAGCTGTTCTTCATCTGCACGGTGTTCGCGCTGCTCCGGCGGCACTTCCCGGTCTGGACGGCCAACGTCCTGCAGGCCGTCGTGTTCGTGTCGTTCCTGTGGGAGCTGGGCTACCAGAGCTGGGGCCCGGCGCTCACCGTGCCGTTCGCGCTGCTGCAGGGCTACATCTTCCAGCGCACCCGCTCGCTGGCCTACGTGGTGACCGTGCACCTGTCCTTCGACGTGATCATCTTCATGATCCTGGTGCACGCGCACACGCCGGCCCTGTTCGACGTCTTCGTGACCGAGCCGGCCACTCCCCTAGGCGCCCAGCTCCGCGCGCAGCACCGGATCGGTCACCTCCAGGTCGGCCTCCAGGCTGCGCTGGGCGACGATCTCGGCCTTGGCCAGCGCCTCGTGGTAGGCGCGCACCGCGTCGGCCGGGCTGAGCTCGCCGCGCAGCACCGGGCGCATCAGGCCGACCAGGTCCAGCTGCGACTCCGCGCGCTGGATCTTGCGCCCGAACAGCGCGACCCGGCCGCCGTGCCGCTCGGCCCGGTGCAGCAGCTCGAAGGTGTCCCGGGTGGTGCCGGCCGAGCCGCCGAGGATGCCCACGACCACCGACGGGTCGTGCTCCACCAGCTCGGCCAGCGCGTCGGCGCCGTTGTAGGGCATCTTCAGGAACAGCGGCCGGTGCGCGGCGGTGACGCCGGCCAGGGTGCGCATGATCCAGTCGTTGACGAACCCGCCGACCTGGGCGGACGACAGGCCGACGGGTGCGTTGGGGTTGAACACCTCGAGGAAGTGCCGCAGGCCCAGCTCCGCGGCCTCGGTCCGGAACGCGCGGTACGCCTCGAGGGTGGCCAGGTCGTGGTCCAGGTCGTTGTTGAAGGTGACCGAGTAGAGCACCAGGTCGCAGAACGGCCGGATCGCGGCCAGCTCGACGGTGCGGAACGGGCGCGAGGGCAGCGTCGGGTAGTTGCTGCCGCGGCTGTTCCAGATGTCGGTGCTGTCGTTGGCCCGCACCGCGAGCGTCACGTCGTCGTCGAGCGAGCCGTCGCCGGCCAGCCGCTCCCCGTTGGACGCCGAGGTCAGCACGATGTCCAGGTTGCCCTGGGCGACCACGTCCCGCATCGCGTCCAGGTAGGACTCGCGGGTGCGGTACCGGCCCGGCCCCGTGGTCCCGGCCGGCGCGTCCGGCAGCGGGCCCGGCGAGGTGACGCCGAACGCCATGTCGGCGTCCTTGGCGTCGGCGATCACGAAGTCGTCGGGGGTGTAGCGGCCGGCGGCGATGCTGGCCAGCTTGCGGTCGAGGCGTCGGGCAGCAGCGGACACGTGGTCATCCTTCGGTCGGTCGGAGCAGTTCCTGGGCGAATGCCGCGGTGGTGACGAGGGTCGTGACGTAGCCGGCGCGCACCGCGGTCCGCACGGCCGCCGCGGTGCCGCGGCCGTACGCGACGCAGATGACGTCCCGCACCGCGTGCAGCCGCTCGGCGTCGATGGCGATGATCTGCCTGGTCAGCGGCATGCTGAGGGCGGTGCCGGCGGCGTCGAGGAAGGTGCCGCAGACGTCGGCGAGCACGTCGCGCCGCTGCAGCGCGGCCCGCTCCTCGGCGGTCAGCGCGTCGTGCAGGTTCGAGCGCACCGGCTGCCAGCTGCCGATGCCGACCACCGCCGTGGTGACCTGGCCGAATCGGGCGAAGGCGTCGGCGACCTCGGCCTGCCGCGTGATCACGTCGACGCTGGCCGGGTCGGAGACGAACAGCGGCGAGTAGAAGGTGTAGCCCCGGCCGCCGCCCGACCGGGCCACCGCCTGGACCGACTCGATCAGGTTCACCGGGACGTCCGGGCTGGTCAGCGCCCCGGTCAGCTGCACGACGGGGCAGGGCGGCAGCCGCCGCAGCCGGGCCGCGGTGGCCAGGGCGGACCGGGACCAGCCCAGGCCGAGCACGTCGTCGGGGGTGAGGATCTCCTCCAGCAGCTCCGCGGTGAGGCCGGCCAGGTGCTCGCGGATCTCGGCGTCGCCGCCGTCGACGGCGTTGACCACGATCGCCCGGGTGAGTCCGAGCCGGCGGCGCAGCTGGTCGGACAGCTCGACGTCCACCCCGCCGGGGGTGCCGATGGAGATGCGCACCAGGCCGCTGTCGCGGGCCAGGTCGAGCAGCCGGGCCACCTTGAACCGGCTCAGCTTCAGCTCACCGGCGATCTCGACCTTCGTCCGGTCGTCCACGAAGTAGCGGCGGGCGACGGTGACGGCGAGGGCCAGGTCCTCGGCCCGGGTGGAGGACGGGATCGGCTCGCTCAATCGAGCACCCTCCCGGCTCCCGTGACCACGACGTGCAGGCTCGATCGACACCGTCTCACATCTGAGTCCGACTTGTCAGTCGGCTGCTCATATGAGCGACGGGCTCGTGTGGTAGCAAGTCCCCGTGTCGACTTCACGCCTCGGGTTGGGGCTGGCCGCGCTCGGCCGGCCCGCGTACATCACCGCCGGTCGGGCGGCCGACCTCGGCCCCGAGCGCTCGGTCGACGCGCTGCGCCGGCTCAGCTGGGAGATGCTCGACCGCGGCTACGCCGCCGGCCTCCGCTACCTGGACGTCGCCCGGTCGTACGGCCGCGGCGAGGAGTTCCTGGCCGGCTGGCTGGCCGCGAACCCGGGCCGGGACGACGTCACGGTCGGCTCCAAGTGGGGCTACCGCTACGTCGGCGACTGGCGCGGCGACGCCGAGGTGCACGAGGTCAAGGACCACTCGCTGGCCGCGTTCACCGAGCAGCTGGCCGAGACCCGGGCCCTGCTCGGCGACCGGCTGGACGTCTACCACGTGCACTCGGCCACCCTGGAGACCGGCGTGCTGGACGACGCCGAGCTGCACCGCGCGCTCGCCGCGCTGCGCGACTCCGGCGTCCGGGTCGGGGTGTCCACGTCCGGCCCCGACCAGGCCGCCGCGGTGCGCCGGGCGCTGGCCGTGACGGTCGACGGGACGCCGCTGTTCACCTCGATCCAGTCCACCTGGAACCTGCTGGAGACCTCGGTGGCCGGTGCGCTGGCCGAGGCGGCCGCCGCGGGCGCGCGGGTGATCGTCAAGGAGGCGGTGGCCAACGGGCGGCTGACCCCCGGGGAACGCGCCGGACAGCGAACCGGTGCGGCGGGCCGCGGCCGTGGCCGCGGAGCTGGGTCTCGGGCTGGACCAGCTGGCCACCGCGGCCGCGCTGGCCCAGCCGTGGGCCTGGCGGGTGCTGTCCGGGGCGGTCACGGCCGAGCAGCTGGACAGCAACGTGGCCGCCGAGAAGGTCACGCTGCCGGCCGGGGTGCTCGACGAGCTCGCCACCCTGGCCCAGCCGCCCGCCGAGTACTGGGCCGCCCGCTCCCGCCGCCCCTGGGCGTAGCCCGCCCGGTCCCGCGTGCCCGGCTCGCGCACGAGTTCACCGGCCCGCGCACAAGCTGGAACCTGTGCGCCGACCCGCAAGTTGTGCGCGAGTGGGGGCGGGGCGGGGGGGTCAGGAGTCGAAGCCGAGGCCCAGGCGGTCGAGGGTGCGCATCAGGGGGTTGCGGCGGCCCTCCTGGTGGTCCGCGCGGTCCAGCGACCAGCGGGAGAACTGGATCCCGGCCGACGCCACCGGCTCCGGCGGGAACGGGACGGGCTTGCGCCGCACCATGCTCAGCGCGGTGCGCTCGGTCGGCTCGCCGGCCAGCAGGTCCAGCATGACGTCGGCGGCGAACCGGGCGGCGCCGACCCCCAGCCCGGTGAAGCCGGCCGTGTAGGCCACCCGGCCGCGCCGGGCCAGGCCGTAGAACGCGCAGAACTGCGTGCACGCGTCGATGGCGCCGGCCCAGCGGTGGCTGAACCGCACCCCCTCCAGCTGCGGGAACATCGCGAAGAAGTGTTCGGCCAGCCGCCGGTAGCTGGCCGGGCGGTCCTCGTAGGACTCCTTGACCTGCCGGCCGTAGTGGTAGATCGCGTCGTAGCCGCCGAACAGGATCCGGTTGTCGGCGGTGAGCCGGATGTAGTGGAACTGGTTGGCCATGTCGGACAGGCCCTGCCGGTTCCGCCAGCCGATCGCGTCCTGCTGCGCCGCGGAGAGCGGCTCGGTCATCAGGACGTAGTCGTAGATCGGCACGGTGAACAGCCGGGCCCGGCGCAGCAGCGCGGGGAAGACGTTCGTGGCCAGCGCGACCGTGTCCGACCGGACGCTGCCGCGCGCGGTGCGCACCGCGACCGGGCCGCTGCGGGCGTCGCCGATCTCGGTGACCTGGGAGTGCTCGTGGATCTCGACGCCCAGCTCGGCGGCCGCCCGGGCCAGCTCGTGGGCGAGCCGGGCCGGGTGCACCAGGGCGCCGCCGCGGTCCCAGTTCCCGGCCAGGAACAGCGGGCTGTCGATCTCCGCCCGGACCTGGTCCTGGGTGAGGTAGCCGGGACCGGCCTTGGCCCAGTCCAGCTGGTGGGCCTCCACCGCCACCGTGAGCATCCCGGGGCGCTCGAACTGGCAGTCCAGGCCGAGCTCGGCCACGTCCGCCGCGAACCCGTCCAGGTTGGCCAGGCCGAGGCGTTCCAGCTCGTCGAACTCGTCGGGCCAGCGGTTGCGGCCGTTGGCCGCGCCGTGGGTCAGGCTGGCCTCGCAGAACCCCCCGTTGCGACCGGACGCGGCCCAGCCGATCTGCTGGCCCTCCAGCAGGACCACCCGGGCGGCCGGGTTGCGGCGCTTGGCCCGCACCGCGGTCCAGAGCCCGGCGTACCCGCCGCCGACCACCGTCAGGTCGGCCGTGGCCTGCACCGACGAGCGGGTCGAACCGCGGCGCCGGCGCGCTGTCCTGCAGCCAGAACACCTCGCGCCGGCTGCCGGCCAGCGCCGCGTCGACCAGCGCCGGCGACGGCGCGTTGAGCTCGTAGACGGTCCGCTGCGACGGCACGGCGGCTCAGCCGGTGAACACGGTGTCGTGCCAGGACTTGCGCGGCTCCGCCGACAGCGCCGACATGACGTGCTTGACCTGGGTGTACTCGTCGAACGAGTAGGTGGACATGTCCTTGCCGAACCAGGCCGCCATCTGCAGCGGGTAGTTCCAGGGGGCGATCGAACCGACGACGCCGATCGGCTCGCGGCGGACGCTGGAGGTGTGCTCGCCGGAGTACTCGCCGGTGGCCTTGCCCTCCAGGTTGCGCGCGGCGCCGGCGAAGAACGCGACGTTGTCCACGGTGCCGGGCACGTCGAAGTTCTCGGTGAGCCGGATCGGCTTGCCGGCCTGCCGGCTCTCCATGGTGGCCAGCTCGGCCGCGACCCCGTCCAGCTCGGCCGCCAGCTCGTGCATCAACGTCGAGCGTTCCGCCGGGGTCGCGCCGGCCCAGCCGGGGAAGGCGGCCTTGGCCGCGGCCACCGCGTCGTCGACGTCGTCCGGCGAGGCGAACGAGTCGGTGGCCAGCAGGTCGCCGTTCGACGGGCTGGTGACCGTGTACGGCTCGGACGAGCCGCCGCGGCGGCGGCTGCCGTTGATGTACTGCTGGCCGGTGTCGTCGACGGACGTGGACATGGCGCGCTCCCCGAGGTGATCAGTCTCCGCTGGCACCCTATGCCGTTTCGACGCGCGGTGACCTTGAGCCGATTCACTCGTTGGTAGGACGAGCCCCCAGCGACGAGAACCGGAGTTGCACATGTCGATCGACGTAGCGTCGTCCTGCCCGCCGTGGTGTGACCCGAGGGCGCACATGAACCACCGCAACGGTGACACCCTCGATCACCGCACCATCGGCTTCACCTGGCAGCCGGGGCTGCCCAGCAGCGTGGAGTTCAGCGTCTCCGCCGCGCAGCTCGAACGGTCCGGTCCGCGGCCGCACCGGGGCGAGGTCTTCGTGCACCTGAACGTCGAGGACCTCGGGCAGGCGCTGCCCGACGGCTGCCCCATCCGGCTGCGCACCGACCTCAGCCCCGAGCAGGCCGAGATCCTGGCCGCCGCGCTGATCGCCGAGTCGCACCGGGTTCGCCGGTTGCGGGCCGACTCCGCGGCCCTGGCCAGGTAGTCAGCCGCCCGCCGGTCGTTCGCCCCGGCGTGCCGGACCAGCCGGGCCTGCAGGTCCGGGTAGGGCGTCGCGGCGGGGACCGGGCGCCCGTGCACGACGGCCGCGGCGACCTCGACCGCGGCGTGCATCGCCGCCCGGTAGGGCAGCGACCCGGTGCTCACCCGGCGCACGCCGAGCTCGCCCAGCTCGGCGACCGACAGCCCCGGCGTGACCAGCACGTTCAGCGGGACCGCGATGGCGCCGGCCAGCTCCCGCAGCACCGCGGGCTCGGTCGCCCCGGGCACGAACACCCCGCTCGCCCCCGCCTCGACGTAGCGGACGGCGCGCTCGATCGTCGCGGAGACGGTCGCGTCCTGGCCGAGCCAGTAGGTGTCGACCCGGGCGTTGACGAACAGGCCCGGGCAGCGCCGCGCGATCGCCGCCACCTTCGCCGCGTGCGCCTCCGGCGACACCAGGACCTCGGCGGTGCTGTCCTCGATGTTGATCCCGGCCACGTTGCCGGCCGCGCCGAC
This sequence comes from uncultured Actinomycetota bacterium, assembly GCA_963730945.1. GTDB lineage: Bacteria > Actinomycetota > Actinomycetes > Mycobacteriales > Pseudonocardiaceae > Pseudonocardia. The sequence continues at coordinate 5,574 of CAVSTV010000010.1, read as the reverse complement.
CAGCTCGGCCACGTACTCGGCCACCCGGTCCGGCTCGTCGGCGTAGCCGTCCTCGATGTCCACGCTGAGGTGCACCGGCAGGGCGCTCAGCGCGCGGACCAGGGACAGGTTCGCCTCCCTGGTCGCCCGCCCGCCGTCCGGACGCCCCAGGCTCGAGGCCACCCCGAAGCTCGTCGTGCCGATCGCGGCGAAGCCGGCGTCCACGAAGGCCAGGGCGGACGGCACGTCCCACGCGTTGGGCAGCACCAGCGGTGACGCGTCCCGGTGCAGGTCGGCGAAGCTCGTCATGTCCCCCGCTTCCACGGAATCCCTCGACATTTCCTGACGCTGTAAGCACAGCACGGCTCGCTCTTGCGGGCCGCGCGCAGCACACTCAGAGGTGAGGACAACGAAGGAGCGCGTGATGACGGGAACCACCGAGACGGCCATCCTGGCCGGCGGATGCTTCTGGGGAGTGCAGGACCTCGTCCGCAAGCAGCCCGGCGTGCTGTCGACCCGGGTCGGCTACTCCGGCGGCGACGTGCCGAATGCGACCTACCGCAACCACGGGACGCACGCCGAGGCCATCGAGATCGTCTTCGATCCGGAGCGGATCTCCTACCGCGACCTGCTGGAGTTCTTCTTCCAGATCCACGACCCGACGACGCGCAACCGGCAGGGCAACGACGTCGGCACGAGCTACCGGTCGGCGATCTTCTACACCAGTGACCAGCAGAAGCAGGTCGCCGAGGACACCATCGCCGACGTGAACGCGTCCGGGCTCTGGCCGGGCACGGTGGTCACCGAGGTCACCGCGGCCGGCCCGTTCTGGGAGGCCGAGCCCGAGCACCAGGACTACCTGGAGCGCTACCCGTACGGCTACACCTGCCACTTCGTCCGGCCCGGCTGGAAGCTGCCGCACCGGCAGCAGCAGGGCTGAGGTCCACCGGCGGTGGTGGGTCGCCCCTCACCACCGCCGGTCCGCACGGATGTGTGGAATTACCGGTTTGGGCGGTTCGTGCGACGGCGGGATCTGGCGCCGTCGGTAGCAGAGTCGGCCTGGTCAATTACTTGTTGCGACCAGGAAGAGGAATCATGAACACCGACTCGACACCGTCCCGCCTCCGCCGCCGGCCCGCCCAGCTGGCGGCCGCGCTCGCCATCACCGCGGGCATCTCGCTGGCCGGGGCGCAGCCCGCGTCGGCGCAGCAGCTCGTGCCGGTGCCGCCGGGCTGCGGCAGCCTCTCCGGGACCATGGTGCCCGCGAACACCCTCGACGACCACAGCGGCGACCCCGGGCCGCTCGGCAGCATCGCCGCGCCGCACCAGGTGCCCGCCAACAACGGCATGATCACCATTGGCACCGCGTTCGCCGACGTCATCCAGGGCAATGGGGTCAACGAGACCATCTGCGGGCTGGCCGGCGGCGACACGCTCAAGGGCGGCAGCGGTGACGACGACATCTTCGGCGGCAACGGGAACGACGTGCTGTGGGGCGAGGAGAACGCCGATGAGCTCAGCGGTGGCGAGGACGTCGACGCCATCTTCGGAGACGATCCCGCGCTGTCCAGCGGCGGCTTCGACGGGGTCGACACGATCCAGGGCGGCAACGGCAACGACACCCTGCGCGGCGGAGCCAGCAACGACATCGTCAGGGGCGGCGTGGGCAGCGACTTCGGTGACGGACAGGGCGGAACCGACTCGTGCACGGGCGTCGAGACCGGGCCGGCGTTGAACCCTGGTGCGGGCCAGTGCTGAACGACCGCTGATACGGGTCCGTGAGGCGGCCCGGTGCTGGCAACCGTTCAACCGCATCGCGCCATCCCGGTGGCCTCCGCTCCGGCCGGCATCGCGTGGCCCCGGGCCAGCATGTCGTGCTGATCACCACCGAGCCCGGCGGGCCGATCCGGCCTGGACCGGTGGCCCACCGACCTCAACGAGTTGGACCAACGGCTCACCGACCCGAACCCGCGGAGGCTCGGCGACCGGCGCCGAGCGGTGGGTGGCCACCTGTGAGGATCGTGTCGTGCTGCCCTGCCACGGGTGGGGCAACGCTACGACCTCGGTCGATCACCGATCGGCGGCTCGGGCAGGCTGCCGATGTCGATGGGGGCGCGCTCGGCCACCCGCAGGGCGGCCGCCGCAGCCGGTATGCCGGCGTAGACGGCCGTGTGCAGCACCACCTCGCTGATCTCGCCGGACCGGACGACGCGGGACGCATCCACGCCGCGGGGATGGCTCGTACCCGCCCGCAGGCGGCCGAGGCAGCCGGGCCGGAGCCTCCGCGGTCAGCTCGACGAACTGCTCTACGGTGAGCCGGTTCTTCGAGACCCCCTCCGAGAACAGCACGTCCATCCGGGTCTCGATGCCGTTGTGCCCGCCCGGCACGTTGTCCACCACCTGGCCGGACAGCTTGGATTCGCGCGGGATGGTGAAGTCGTCGGAGGCGACCGTGTCCAGGTCGCCGACGTCGATGGCCGACCACAGCGCGTCCTGGTCGGCGGGCGACTTCAGCGGCGGGTAGTTGTGGTAGAGCGTGCCGTCCGGCTTGGCGTAGTCCTCCGAGGTGAAGGCCAGGTAGTTGTGCAACACCTCGCCGAAGACCGGCACCCGCCGCGAGCGCGCCTGCGCGATGGCCGCCACCCCGGCGGCCGAGGAGACGTGCACGACGTAGAGCGGCAACCGCTGCGCTCGGAAAGCAGGATCATCCGCCGGATCGCGGCCTCCTCGGCCAGCGGCGGGCGTGCGAGGTGGATGTTCCGGCCGGTCTCGCGGCCCTCGGCGTAGAGCCGGCGGGTGTTGAAGTTGATGATGCAGTTGTCCTCGGCGTGCACCATGACCACTCCGCCGGCCCGCTCGGCCGCGTTCATGACGCCCAGATCACGCCGTCATCGGAGATCAGGTGTCCGGATGCGGAGCCCTCGGCGAAGGTGGTGAACATCTTGAACGAGGCGATCCCGCCGCTGATCACCTCGGGCAGCTCGGCCATCGCCGCGTCGGTCACCTCCTGGGTCAGCATCAGGTGCAGCGCGTAGTCGACGTGCGGCTGCTGGTCGCCGAGCTCCTTGATCTTCGCGCTGGCCGCCTCCACCGGGCTGCCCGCTCCGGACTGGAACCCGAAGTCGATGAACGTCGTGGTGCCCCCGAACGCCGCCGCCCGTGACCCGTCGAGCGCGGACTGGGCGCGCATCGCCTCGGTGACCCCGAGGTTGAAGTGCACGTGCGCGTCGATGCCGCCCGGTACCACGTACTTCCCGCCGGCGTCGAGTCGCCGGGCGGCGTCCTCGGTCAACGACCCGGGCGCCGCGAGCAGCACGACCTTGCCGTCCCGGACCCCGACGTCGGCCCGGAACCGGCCGGCCGCCCCCACCACGGTTCCACCGGTCACTGCGAGATCGAGCATCTCGGCTCCCCGTAGTGGGATGGATGGTCCCGAATCGTGGGCACCTTAGCCGTTGTCCGACGCCGGTCGGTACCTCTTGGACGGCCGCCGACCGCCCGGAGTGCGGGCGCTCGTCGGGCGAGAGCGAGTGGGTCGGCCGCGGTCCGGGCAGGTATCCAGCCGCTGGTAACTGGGGCGCCTCACGTCGGGGAGCGCACGCCCGGGAAGATCGCGATCTACGGCTGGAGTACCAGCTGGGCTCGGTCCGCCGGTGACTGGTTCGGTGGCGGCCCGGGGTGGTGCCGATGATGGTGCTGAAGGCGGCGATGAAGCCGCTGGGGTTCGCCCATCCGCAGGCGTGGGCGACGTGGGTGGTGTCGTGGCCGTCGGCGAGCAGGACGAGTGCGTGATGGATGCGTAGCTGGGTGCGCCACTCGTAGAACGTCATGCCGAGTTCGTCGTGGAACAGCCGGCTGAGGGTGCGGCCGCTGGCTCCGACCGTCGGCCCGATGTCGGCCAGTGCGGTGTTGTCCGCGGGATTCGCGTACAGCCGCTGCGCAACGGCCCGCAACCGGTCGTCGGCCGGCTCGGGCAGTTGCAGTGGCTGCTCCGGCGCCTCGTGGAGTTCGTCGACGAGGACCCGGTGCAGGCGGGCCCGCGCGGCGCGGTCGTGCTCGCGCGGGCCGGTGAGGGTGAGCAGGACTTCGCGGGCCAGGTCGGAAGCCGTGAACACGGCCGGACGGCCTGGTACCAGCCGGGCCAGAGACGCCGACAGGAAGACGATCCGCATGTCGGTGTGGCCGTGCGCGCGGTGGTGGTGCGTGAAACCGGCCGGGGTCCAGGCGACCCGGTTGGCCGGAACGATCGATGTGCCACGTTCGGTGTGTACCGACAGGACGCCGCGGGCGGCGTACACCAGGTGTCCCCGCGTGTGGGAATGCGCGGAGCTGGTCCCTCCCGACGGCCACAGATGCACTCCCCCGGACGGCCAGACGTGCGATTCGGGGGTGTGGCGGCCAACAGGCATAACCTGGCATTCTAACGGTGGTCGGCCGCACCGGTCTCCGGCGACAGTGCCTACATGACGATGCGAGCGGCGGTCTGTGTCCGGGCGGGTGGCCCGGAGGTACTGGAGCTGCGTGAGCTGCCGGTACCAGCGGTTCGGGTGGGCTGGAGCCTGGTGCAGGTGCGGGGGGCGGGCCTGAACCGGTCGGAGTTGCGAACCCGCCAGGGGCATTCCCCGAACGTGCGGTTCCCGCGGGTGCTGGGGATCGAATGTGTGGGCATGGTGGCCGCCTCGACCGATCCCGGGTTGCCGGAGGGGACGACCGTTGCGGCGGTGATGGGTGAGATGGGCCGCGAGTTCGACGGCGGCTACGCGGAGTACGCGTTGTTGCCGAACTCGCTGCTGATGCCGATCAGCACCACGTTGCCCTGGGACGTCTTGGCCGCGTTGCCGGAGACGTACCTGACCGCGCAGGGCTCGCTGGACGCGCTGGGGATCGGGCCGGGTGGCGGGGGGCGGCTGCTGATCCGGGGCGGCACCTCGTCGGTGGGCATGGCCGCCGCGTCGATCGCGTCCGGCCACGGTGTCGAGACCGCGGCCACGACCCGGCGGCAGGACAAGATCGACGCGTTGACCGCGGCCGGCGTCGACCACGTACTGGTCGACGCCGGCGGGTCGCTGGCGGCGAGCCTGCACGCGATCTGGCCGGAGGGCCCGGACCACGTTCTGGATCTCGTCGGAGCGAGCACGGCGGTGGACTCGCTGCACCTGGTCCGTCGCGGCGGAACGGTGTGCATGACGGGCTCGCTCAGCGGGTGGCTGATCCCGGACTTCGAACCGATGGCGATGATCCCGTCCGGGACCAAGCTCACGGCCTTCCACAGCGACAACCTCAAGGGCAGCGCGGGCGCGGCCGTGCTGCAGCGGATCGTCCACGAGGTCGAGGCCGGCGTCTATCGACCCAACGTCGACCGTGTCTTCGGCCTGGACGACATCGTTGCGGCCCACCGCTACATGGAGAACAACGAAGCCGCCGGAAAGCTCGTAGTACTGCCCGATGCCAAGGCCGTGTAGTTGCCAGCGATTCGATTGACACCAATTCCAGTCGATCGGCGCTCTGCGACGCCGTAGTCACCGCTGTTCGGCGCCACCACGTACGTCACGACTCACAAGCAGCGCCGCGAGGCCGCTCGCCAGCGGGGCACCG
>CAVSTV010000009.1:0-462579 GCA_963730945.1 uncultured Actinomycetota bacterium | reverse complement strand
ACGATGTTCGCGGTGTCGGGGGTCCAGCGCGCCCTCGATGCGGCGCAGACCGAACGGCAGCGCGGCAATGTCGACCTGCAAGCGCTCGGCGAGGTTTGTGACTGGGCGCGACCGCGAAACTCGAGCACGAGTTTTGTATTGCCGAGCTGCGCGAGCTCTTCGGCCCTGGTGCTGACCGGCGTGCTCCCGATCGCTCGGCCATCCAGCAGGCGCAGGGCGCCTGCCTGCCGATCCAGCGCTGGGACACCCCCGGGGCCCGGGAGGCATCGGCGGTGTTCACGCTGCTGCTGGGCCGGTGCTGCGCAGCGACCGCAGCCGCGCCCACCGGCGCCGCGACCACGGCCCCGCCCGCCACCGCTGACCCACCGCCCCGCCTCGCACCGAATGCACCGCCGCACGTGCACCCGACCGCGGCGTCCCGGCCGGCCCCTGATCACCGCAGCGGGACCAGCGACCCGACCAGCGCGACGAACTGCTCGGCCTGTCGCAGCAGGTCGTCGGCGTCGCGCCGCCCGACGAGCCGGGTGATCCCGGCCTCGGCGGCGGCCCTGGTGTCGGAGCAGGAGGCGAAGAACGCGGCCCACTCGCCCAGCTCCGGGGCCACCACACCCAGCAGCTGCCACACGTTGCGGGTGCTGCCGCGGCGCGGCTGCGGCCTGGCCCGGACGGCGAGCACGGCCGCACCCGCCCGCAGCGCCGCCAGGTAGGCCAGCGGATAGCGCTGCAGCGGATCCGGCTCGCCGTGCGCCTCCGCGAGCCCGTCGGCCGCCTGCCGGAGCAGCGCGATGGCCGATCGAGCGGTCGGCGCCGCGGCGATCAGCGGCCGACCGGGGCCGCGGGCCCGCGCATCGCCGTGCCCGCCGGCACCGGGCCCGACTCGGGCGGCGGCACCCGGGAGGACGGCGTGACGTCCAGCCCGGGCAGTGGCACCCAGCTCGGCGCCGGCAGCTGCGTGCTCGTGATGGTCATGCTCGGCTCCTCTGCTTCATCCCGCCCGGCCGCTTCATGTCGACGGGCCCCCGACACCGCGCGCTCCCCGGCATCGCTACTCCGGAACCCGGATGAGGTCCCACACGCCGGGGCCGGCGCGCATGCGCAACACGAACTCGCGCGCCGGGGCATCGAGCTCCCCCGCCGAACGGGCGAGCACCCGCCAGCAGCGCATCCGATCGCCGCCGACCGGCATCGGCGACGGGAACGGCCACGGTGACTCCTCGATCCATCGCTCCCGTACATCGGTGATGAGGTAGCGCGGCCCGCGCCGGATCGGCCTACGCTCGAACTCCACGGGCTCGCCGTCCTGCCACCGGACCTGGATCGGTGTCGGTTGGCGCGAGCCGAACAGCCGACCGAACGCGTCCACGCCTACCTCCCGAGAACAACGAGACCCGGCGTACCCGGTGGCAGGGCGCTTCCCTCGCCCCACCGCCCGGGCCCGCGGAGATCGAACGAATGTTCGACCTCCATCCAGTACAGCGCGCGTTGTCCGCTACGTCAAGCCTCTCCTTGAGGGTTCCTCAGGGAAGACGGATGCCGCCGCGCGTGGTGAGATGAGCCGGTGACGAGGGCTCCCGCGCGCCGGCTCGTCGAGCTCAGCGCGGAACAACTCACCGGGCGGCTGGCCGAGGCCCTGCAGATCTACGTCAGCGCGATGGGCTACCCGCCGGGCACCGCCCGGCAGCGGCGCACGCTCTGGCTCGAACACCTGCGCCGCCCGGACTGGCGCGCGGTCGGCTGGCTGGACTCGGCCGACGCGCTGCTCGGGATCACCTACGGCTACGCCGGCGCAGCCGGCCAGTGGTGGTTCGAGGAGGTCCGGCGCGGCCTGCGCGACGCCGGCCCGGAGGCCCAGCTGTGGCTGCAGGACTACTTCGAGCTCACCGAGCTGCACATCCGTCCCGACGCCCAGGGCCACGGCCTCGGCGAGGGCCTGCTGCGGGCGTTGCTGGCCGGCACCGAGCGCATCCCGGGTGCTGCTGTCCACCCCGGAGTACGGCGATCGGCCGCCGGGCCGCGCCTGGCAGCTGTACCGGCGCCTCGGCTTCGTCGACGTGCTGCGCGACCACCGCTTCACCGGCGACTTCCGCCCCTTCGCCGTGCTCGGCCGGACGCTGCCGCTCGACCCACCGGTGGCCCCACGAGCAAACGACGACGGCCGGGTCCGCCGACCCGGTCCGGAAGGTGTCGAACCCCGATGGCACGATGGGCCGGTGCCATCGACCCTCCGCCGGCTGCTGCCGCTGCTGCTCGCCCTGATCGTGCTCGGGGTCGGGCTCAGCGGCTGCGCCCGGGTCCGCACCGCGCTCGCCCTGCAGCCCGACGACACGGTCACCGGCGAGATCGTGCTCGCCACCCCGGAGCGGGCCCCGACGACACCGGCCCGGAGATCACGGTGCCACCGGAGCTGGCGTCCGACGTGGAGGTCGCTGCGTACAAGCAGGACGGCTACACCGGATCGGTGCTGCGCTTCAGCAACCTGACCTTCGAGCAGACCTCGCAGCTGACCCAGGCGGCCGGCCCGGCAGGCGGCGCGGTCCAGTTCGCGCTGCGCCGCGCCGGCAACCGGGTGCAGGTCAACGGGCAGGTCGACCTGAAACCGGTCTCGGTGGACCGAGCCGACTTCCAGCTCAAGATCAGCTTCCCCGGCGAGGTGCTCGACACCGACGGGGAGGACGACTCGGGCACGGTGAGCTGGACGTTCACCCCCGGCGAGGTCGGGGACTTCAATGCGGTGGTCGGCTACGACGACCCCAACGCGCCCTCCGCGCTGAACTGGACGATCCTGCTCGGGATCCTGGTGGCGATCGTGTCGCTGGGCACCGTCGGCTACGCCCGGGCCACCCGCAACCCCCCGGTCAGCCCGCCGACTCGCTGACCGACGCGGCGGCCGCCGGCGCGCTGCCGACCGGCTCGGCCCGGCTCGCCGAGACCCAGCCGCTGCACCAGTTCCGCGGTCGCCGTCGACCGGTTGAGCGTGTAGAAGTGCAGCCCCCGCACGCCCTCGGCCAGCAGCCGGGCGCACATGTCCATGGTCGCGTCCATCCCGGCCGCGCGGAAGGCCGCCGGGTCGTCGACGAAGGGCTCCAGGCGGGCGCCCAGCTCCGCCGGCAGCGGCGCCCCGGACAGCTCCGGGGCGCGGTGCATGGTGCGCACCGTCGTCAGCGGCATGATCCCGGGCAGCAACGGCACGTCGCAGCCCGCCGCGACCAGTCGATCACGCAGCCGCAGGAAGCCCTCCGGTTCCAGGAACAGCTGGCTGATGGCGAAGTCGGCGCCGGCCCGGATCTTGACCAGCAACCGGTCCAGATCGTGGTCCAGATCGGGCGAGCGGGGGTGGCCGTAGGGGAAGGCGGCCACGCCGACGCAGAAATCGCCGAGCCCCCGCACCAGCCGGACCAGCTCGTCGGCGTAGCGCAGCCCATCGGGGTGCGGGATCCACTCGGCGAGCGGGTCGCCGGGCGGATCCCCGCGGATGGTCAGCACGTTGCGGATGCCCGCGGCGGCGTAGGCGCCGATCACCTGGCGCAGCTCGGCCACCGAGTGCGACACGGCCGTGAGATGGGCCATCGGCACCAACGTGGTGTCGGTGGCGATCCGGGCCGTGGTCCTGATGGTGCGGTCCCGGCTCGAGCCGCCGGCCCCGTAGGTCACCGAGACGAAGGCCGGGTCCATCGTCTCCAGCCGGCGGATCGCCCGCCACAGCTCGGCCTCGCCGCGTTCGTCCTTCGGCGGGAAGAACTCCACCGAGAACACGGGGCGGTCGCCGCTGATCCGATGGGTGATCTTCATGAGTTCAGGATATCGGTCGACGAGCCGCGAGCCGGGCGAACCCCGATACGCTCGATCGGTGCCTGCACCGCAACCCTTCCGGCGCCGCGCGGCCCGGCGACCGCAGTGACCGGCGTCGACGCCGTCGATACCGTCCCGGCGCCCGGAGCCGAGAACGACGTTCGATCCGACCCCGCGGACGACGTGCTGCTCCCGGCGGTCGAGTCGGCCCTGGCGGCGTTCCTGCAGGCCCGGCGCGCCTTCACCGAGGGCATCGACCCGCAGTTCGCCGAGGCCACCCGGGCGCTGGACGAGTTCGTGCTGGGCGGTGGGAAGCGGATCCGGCCCACGTTCGCCTGGTGGGGGTGGCGCGGCGCCGGCGGTGACCCACACGCTCCCGAGGCAGCCGCGGTGATCCGGGCGATCAGCGCACTAGAACTCGTGCAGGCCTGCGCCCTGATCCACGACGACCTGATGGACGGGTCGTCGACCCGGCGCGGCCGCCCGACGGTGCACGTCGACTTCACCCGGCGGCATGCGGCGGCCGGCTGGCGCGGGCAACCGGGCCGGTTCGGCTCCGCGATCGCGATCCTGCTCGGGGACCTGGCGCTGTCCTGGGCCGACGACATGCTGCGGGCCGCCGGGCTGCCGGCCGCCGCCCAGCGCCGCGCGGCCGAGCCGTGGGAGGCGATGCGCACCGAGGTGCTCGGCGGGCAGTACCTCGACGTGCTGCAGCAGTCCACCGGCGACCGCTCGGTGCGCGCCGCGCTGCAGATCGACCGCTACAAGACCGCGGCCTACACCGTGGAACGCCCGCTGCACCTCGGGGCCGCCATCGCCGACGCCGCCCCGGAGTTGATCAGCGCCTACCGGCGGTTCGGCGCCGACGTCGGGGTGGCCTTCCAGCTGCGCGACGACCTGCTCGGCATGTACGGCGACCCGGCGGTCACCGGCAAGCCCGCCGGCGAGGACCTGCGCGAGGGCAAGCGCACGCTGCTGCTGGCCATCGCCACCGAACGGGCCGAGCACGGCCGGCCCGCGGCGCTGGCCGCGATCGAGAGCGCGGCGGGCGACCCGGACCTCGACCAGACCGCGCTGGACCGGATCCGCGAGCTGCTCGTCGAGTTGGGCGCGGTGCGCGCGGTGGAGCTGCGGATCGACGATCTCACCGCATCGGCGCTGGACGCGCTGACGGCCGTCTCGATCGCCGACCCGGCCGGGGCCCGGTTGGCCGAGTTGGCGATCGCGGCCACCCGTCGGACGCGGTGACCAGGACCGCGGCGCGCCGGGCGCGGGTGCCCGGCCCGACCGACCACGTGGTGGTGATCGGCGCCGGCTTCTCCGGTCTGGCGGCGGCCCTGCACCTGCTCGGCGCCGGGCGCCGGGTCACCGTCGTGGAACGGGCCGAGCACCCCGGCGGCCGCGCCGGCCGGCTCGACCTGGTCACCGAGCGCGGCCGCTACCTGGTCGACACCGGCCCGACCGTGCTGACCATGCCCGACCTGCTCGACGAGGCCTTCGCGGCCGTCGGCGAGCGGGCGGCCGACCGGCTGGAGCTGATCGCGCTCGACCCCGGCTACCGGACGCACTTCGCCGACGGCTCCACGATCGACGTGCACGCCGACGCCGAGGCGATGGAGGCCGAGGTCCGGCGGGCCTGCGGACCCGCGGCCGCCGCCGGCTACCGGGAGCTGCGTGACTGGCTGGGCGAGCTGTACCGGGCCGAGATCGACACCTTCATCGGCGCCAACTTCGACTCGCCGTTCGACCTGCTCGGCCCGGACCTGCTGCGACTCGCCCGCCTCGGCGGTTTCGGCCGGCTCGGGCCGCGGATCGCGCGTTTCCTGCCCGACGAGCGGCTGCAACGGATCTTCTCGTTCCAGGCCCTGTATGCCGGGGTGCCGCCGGACCGGGCGCTGGCCGCCTACGGCGTGATCGCCTACATGGACACCGTGCGCGGCGTGTACTTCCCCCGCGGCGGCATGCGGCGGCTCGGGCAGGCCATGGCCGACGCCGCGACCGCCGCCGGCGCGAAGATCCACTACGGCCGGACGGTGACCGGGCTGCAGCGATCCGGCGGGCGGATCACCGCGGTGCGGCACCGCGCGTCCGGAGCCGACACCGGGAGCCCGGGCGAGCCGGCCGGTCACGAGGCGCTGGAGCGGCTCGACGCCGACGCGGTGGTGCTGACGACCGACCTCGAGGCCGGCTACCGGATCATCGGGCAGCGGCCGCGGCGGGCGCTGCCGCTGCGGCACTCCCCGAGCGCGGTCGTGCTGCACGCCGGCCTCGCCCGGTCCCGACCGGACGTCGCCCACCACACGATCTCCTTCGGCGCGGCCTGGCAGCGAACCTTCCGGGAGATCATCTCCGACGGTCGGCCGATGAGCGATCCGTCGCTGCTGATCACCCGACCCACCGCCACCGATCCGGAACTGGCCCCGGCCGGCGCCGACATGCTGTTCGTGCTGGCGCCCTGCCCGAACACCGACCGCGGCCGGCTCGACGGGCGCCCGATCGACTGGGACCGGATCGGCCCGCGCTACCGCGACCAGCTGCTGCAGGTGCTGGCCGCTCGCGATCATCCCGGCCTCGGCGACATCACCGGCGACATCGAGGTGAGCCGGCTGATCACGCCGGTCGACTGGGCGGCCGACGGCCTGGCCGCCGGCACCCCGTTCGCGCTCGCGCACACGTTCGGTCAGACCGGGCCGTTCCGGCCGCGCAACCTGATCCGGGGCCTGGACAACCTGGTGCTCGCCGGCTGTGGCACCACTCCCGGCGTGGGCATTCCGCCGGTGCTGATCTCCGGTCGGCTGGCCGCGCAACGGATCACGGGGACGGTGGGGTGAGCGCCCAGGGTGCCCAGCGCCCGCCCCGGGTGGTCATGGGAACATGGGTCGCGTCATGAAGCCACCATCAACGGTCGAGGGTGCGGCGCCGCCGGGTGCGGCCGCGGGCGCATCCCAGCGCGATGCGCCGTCGAACGTCGCCGATCCGGCGAGCACCGCCGGCGCGGGCCCCGCGGGGGCCCCCGACACGGGGTCGACCGAGGCAGGCTCGACCGGGCCGCTGTCCTGGCGCGCCCGGCTCGGCCGGCCGCCACGCGGGCCGCTGTTGCTCGGGTTGAGCGCATCGCTGATGATGGTCATCGGGGGCTTCGGGGCGGGCGGCGTGCTGGTCCGGGACCCGATCCTGACCAACTCCGTGATCGGCTTCTGGCGCTACGGCCACGGCCGCGACCTGGCCGGATGGATGATCTACATCGGCGTCGGGTTGATGGCGCTGGCGTGGGTGCGGCTGGGTCGCGAGGTGTTGGCCCACCGGGTCGACGGGCGGGCGGTGCGCACGACCGCGCTGGTCTGGATCGCGCCGACGCTGCTCTCCCCGCCGCTGTTCACCCGCGACGTGTTCAGCTACCTCGCCCAGGGTGCGCTGCCGCTGAACGGCTTCGACCCGTACGCGGTCGGCCCGGAGGCGATGACGGGCATCTTCTCCGACAACGTGCACTACTTCTGGCAGGACACCCCGGCCCCCTACGGGCCGCTGTTCATCCTGATCGCCAAGTCGGTGAGCTGGCTGGTCGGGGACAACATCATCCTGGGCGTCGTGCTGATGCGGCTGGCGCTGCTGCCCGGTCTGCTGCTGTTCGTCTGGGCGCTGCCCGAGCTGACCCGCCGGCTCGGCGGACGGGTTCCGGTGGCGATGTGGATCGCGGTCGCCAACCCGATGATGGTCATCCACATGATCGGCGGCGGACACAACGACCTGCTGGTCGTCGGGCTGCTGGCCGCCGGCTCGCTGGTGGCGCTGCGCGGCGCGCCGGTGGGCGGCATCGCGCTGGTCACCGCGGCGATGGCGGTCAAGGCCAGCGCGGCGGTGGCGTTGCCGTTCCTGGTGCTGGTCTGGGCCGGCCAGCTGTCCGGCCCGTTGCGCTCCCGGGTCCTGCGGGCGATCGCCGGCGGGGTCGCGGTGTTCCTGGTCGTGTTCGCGGCCTGCACGCTGGCCGCCGGGGTCAGCCTGGGCTGGCTGCCGGCGCTGAACGCCCCCTCGATGATCGTCAACTGGATGTCCATCCCGACCGGGATCGGCGAGTTCCTGCACACGGTGACGGCCTCGGTCATCCCCACCGTGCCCAAGCAGCCGTTCATCAACGTCGCCCGCATCCTCGGCGCGGCGCTGCTGCTGTGGATCGCCGGCCGGCAGTGGTGGGCCGCCCGCGAGGGCGGACCGGACGCGGTGCGCCGGGCCGGGGTGGTGCTGCTCGCGGTCGCGGTGCTGTCCCCCGCGACGCTGCCCTGGTACGTCAGCTGGGGGATGGCGCTGGTGGCCGCCGCCGCCTGGTCCACGGCCAAGCTGTCCTGCACGGTGTTCCTCTCGCTGATGCTGGTGATCGTCTACTACCCCAGCGGTGAGGACGCGCTCTACAACTTCCCGTACCTGTTCGCGTGCGGGCTGCTCGCGCTGCTCGCCGCGGTCTCGCTGGTGTATCCGGATCCACTGCGGCTGCGTGGCCGCGCGGGCCGCCGGCCGGTCACCGAGTCGCCGCCAGTGCCCGGTGTCGAGCGCCGGGCGGGCTGAGCTCGACGCCGCCGGGATCACCGATCCAGCGGTGCGAGCCGCCTACGCCACCTGCCGCGAGCTGAACGCCCGGCACGGCCGCACCTACTTCCTGGCCACCCGGCTGCTGCCGCGCGCCCGCCGGCCCGCGGTGCACGCCCTCTACGGCTTCGCCCGCTACGCCGACGAGATCGTCGACGATCTCGGTGACGACCGACCCGAGGCCGAGCGGGCCGCCCGGCTGGATGCCCTCGACGCGGCGCTGACCGGCGCGCTGGCCGGCGAGCCGACCTCGTTACCGGTGCTGGTGGCGCTGACCGACACCGCACGCCGCTACGCGATCGACCACCGGCACTTCGCCGACTTCATGACCTCGATGCGGATGGACACCCACGTCACCGACTACGCCGACCTCGACGAGCTGGGCGTCTACATGCACGGTTCGGCGGCGGTGATCGGCCTGCAGATGCTGCCCGTGCTGGGCACCACGGTGCCGCGCGCGGTGGCCGAGCCGTACGCGGCCGCGCTCGGCGTCGCCTTCCAGCTCACCAACTTCCTGCGCGACGTCGGCGAGGACCTGGACCGCGGCCGGGTCTACCTGCCCGCCGCCGAGCTGGCCGCGTTCGGCGTCGACCGCGGGCTGCTGCAACGCAGCCGCCGCAGCGGGCGGGTCGACCCGCGGATCCGCGCGGCGCTGGCCCACCTGGTCACCCACACCAGGGGCGTCTACCGGCGCGCCGAGCCGGGCATCGACATGCTGGAGCCGGTGTCGCAAGCCTGCGTGCGCTGTGCGCTGACCCTCTACGGCGGCATCCTCGACGAGATCGAGTCGGCCGGCTACGACGTGCTGACGCGGCGGGTCGCGGTGCCGATGCGGCGCCGGCTGAGGGTCGCGGCTCCCGCCATGGTGGCGGCCATGGCGGCCCGCCGCCGAGAGCTCAGAAGGCCATCGCCTGGGCCCGGCGCTTGACCTCGCGGTGCCGACCGGCCCGCAGCGACGCGATCGGCGTCCCGGGCAGCGAGTCCTCCTGCGCGAACAGCCAACGCAGGATGTCGGAGTCGGAGTAGCCGCCGTCACGCAGCACCGTGATCGTCCCGGACAGCCCCTTGACCACCACGGACCCGTCGAGGAAATCCACCGGCACCAGGACCTCACCGGCGCGCCGGATCGACAGCAGCTGGCCGTCGCGGACCAGCTGATGGACGCGTGACACCGGCACCGACAACACCTGGGCCACCTCCGCGGCCGGCATCGTCGCCACGTCCGCGGACAGCTCGAACACGTCGTTCACAGGCCGATACGATGCCACAGGCGCGGCCTCTCCGGCACCACCTCGAGCTGGCGGTACCGTCTGTAGTCGTGAACGCCCCACCGGCTGCGCTGCTCGACGCGCGTTACCGGATGGGCTCGATGCTCGCCCGCGGCGGCATGTCCACGGTCTACCGGGGCGTCGACACGCGGCTCGATCGGCCGGTGGCCGTCAAGATCATGGACGCGCAGCTGGCGGCCGACCCGGCGTTCCGCATGCGCTTCGAACGCGAGGCCCGGTCGGCGGCCCGCATCGATCACCCGGCCGTCGTCGACGTGTACGACCAGGGCGAGTCCGCCGGCTTCGACGGCCCGATCATGTTCCTGATCATGGAGCTGGTCGAGGGCGGCACCCTGCGCGACGTGCTGCGCTCCCGCGGCGCGATCGGGGTGCCGGCCGCGTTCGCGGTGCTGGAGCCGGTGCTCGCCGGGCTGGCCGAGGCGCACCGGCTGGGCCTGGTACACCGCGACGTCAAGCCGGAGAACGTGCTGATCAGCGGGGCCGGCGAGGTCAAGGTGGCCGACTTCGGACTGGTCACGGCGGCCGCACAGGCCGGCACCAGCCACGTCGGCATGATCATGGGCACGGTGGCCTACCTCTCCCCCGAGCAGGTCGAGACCGGATCGGCCGACGCCCGCAGCGACGTCTACGCGGCCGGCGTGCTGCTCTACGAGCTGCTCGTCGGGCAACCGCCCTACACCGGGGACACCGCGATCTCGGTGGCCTACCGGCACGTGAACTGCGACGTGCCGGCCCCGTCGCTGGTCGCCGGCGACGTCCCGCCCGAGCTGGACGAGCTGGTCGCGCGGGCCACCCGCCGCGACCCGGCGGCCCGACCGGCGGACGCCGGCGCGCTGCTGGTCGAGCTGCGCCGGGTCGCCGAGCAGCTGGAGGTGCCGGCCGTACCGGTGCCGGTGCCGCCCGCGCAGATGGTGGCCGAACCGGACACGGTGCCGAGCTCACCGCCGTCGCCCGCGGGGCACCCGGGCCACCCCGGCCGCGCCTTCGCCACCGGCGCCGATCGGATCGGATCCGGCGGATCCGGGCCCGGTGGCACCCGCACGATGCCGCGACCCGATCCGGATCCCGCGCCGGCCGGCGGGAACGACCGTTACCGGAGCGCGCGCCGCCGCAGCCGGCGGCTCTTCGCGACGTGGGTGTCGGTGGTGATGGCCCTCGCCCTGGTCATCGGCACCGCGGCGTGGTGGCTCGGGACGGGGCGCTGGACCGAGATGCCCTCGGTCGTCGGCCTGCCCGAAGCCGCCGCGAGGCAGCTGCTGACCGCGGCGGACCTGACCGCGACGAGCACGCCGGTCGCCGACGAGCGGGCCGGCGCCGGCACCGTGACGGCCACCGACCAGGAATCGGGGGCCCGGCTGCTGCGCGGCAGCACGGTGGCCCTGACCGTGTCCACCGGCGGACCGACGGTGCCGGACATCGCCCCGGGAACCCCGGTCGCCGAAGCCGAGAACGCGATCAGGGGCGCGGGGCTGGATCCGGACACCGACCGCGGCGACGCGGAGTTCAGCGATTCGGTGCCCGACGGCACGGTGATCCGCACCGACCCGGGAGCGGGCACCGAGCTCACCCGTGGCGCGCGCGTGCAGCTCGTGCTGAGCAGGGGCCCGGACTCCGATGGCTCCCGTGGGTCCGACCGGTCCGACCAGGTCCGGGTGCCGGATCTGCGGTACAAGACGTTCGACGACGCCCGCGACGAGCTGGAAGAGCTCGGGCTGGAAGCCGAGCAGCGCTCCCTGATCGGACGTGACCGGTCGAGGGCCACCGTCATCGAGCAGGACCACGGTGCCGGATCGCTGGTCGACCCGGGCACCACGATCGTGCTCACCACCACGATCTTCTAGCGTCCCGAACCGGAGGTTCGTTGCGTACATCGGCGGATCCAGGCACGCGCTGGCAAGGCGCCGGTCCGAGCCTCGTACCGGGCGTACTCGGCCGGACCGGCAACGCCGCCGGCGTGCGCCTGGGCCGCCGAGATACGTGGCGGACTTCCGGTTCGGGACGCTAGCCCTCCGCCGATGCCTGCCGACGCGGCGTTGTTGCTGCTGATCCTCGATCTGACCGGCACCTTCGCCTTCGCCCTCAACGGCGCGCTGACCGCGGTGCGCACCGTCCGGATCGACATCGTCGGCGTGCTCACGCTGGCCACGATCACCGCGATCGGCGGCGGCATCCTGCGCGACCTGATCCTCGGCGCGGTGCCTCCTGCGACCTTCGGCGACTGGCGTTACCTGGCGGTGGCCGCCGGCGGTGGGCTGCTCGCCTTCTTCCTCGGCCGGCCGCTGATCCGGCTCTCGACCTCGATCCAGGTGCTCGACGCCGTCGGGCTCAGCCTGTTCGCGGTGACCGGAGCCCTCAAGGCGCTGGCCTACGGGATCGGCCCCGGGCAGGCGATCATCCTCGGCGGGCTCACCGCCGTCGGTGGCGGCACGCTGCGCGACGTGCTGATCGGCAGGGTGCCCGAGGTGCTGCACAGCGGCCTGTACGCGATCCCGGCGCTGGTCGGCGCAGCGGTGATCGTGCTGGCCGACGAGCTGGGGGCCGGCGGGGCCGCGGTCGCGATCGGCGCGGCGCTGCTCTGCTTCGTGATCCGGATCGTCGCCCTCCGCTACGACCTGGACGCCCCGACCCCCCGCACTCCCCGGCCCGACCTCCCCTAGCCCACCCCTAGCCCGCCCCTAGCCCCCTAGCCCCGCCCGCCCGGCCCCCGCGTCGGGCCCCGCCCGGCCCCACCCCTCCCGATCACGGAACGAACGGCACGTTCGCACGCACCTAGCGTGCGAAAGTGCCGTTCGTTCCAGCGGGGTCGGCCCAGCGGGGCGGCCCTGCGGGGCAGCTCAGCGGGGGCGGGGTCAGCCGCGGAGCATCTCGGCGACCAGGAAGGCCAGCTCCAGCGACTGCTGGGTGTTCAGCCGCGGGTCGCAGGCGGTGTCGTAGCGCCCGGCCAGGTCGTGGTCGGAGATGTCCTGGGCCCCGCCGAGGCACTCGGTGACGTCCTCCCCGGTCACCTCGACGTGGATGCCGCCCGGATGGCTGCCCAGCAGGCGGTGCACCTCGAAGAACCCCTGCACCTCGTCGACGATGCGGTCGAAGTGCCGCGTCTTGTACCCGGTGGTCGACTCCACGGTGTTGCCGTGCATCGGGTCGCACTGCCAGATGACCTTGTGCCCGGACGCCTCGACCTTCTCCACGATCGGCGGCAGCGCGTCGCGCACCTTGTTGTTGCCCATCCGGCTGACCAGCGTCAACCGCCCCGGCTGAGCGTGCGGGTCGAGCCGCTGGACGTACTCGACGGCCTGCTCCGGGGTGGTGCTCGGCCCGATCTTGAGCCCGATCGGGTTGGACAGCAGCTCGGCGAACGCGATGTGCGCACCCTCGAGCTGGCGGGTGCGCTCGCCGACCCACAGGAAGTGCGCGGACAGGTCGTAGAGGCGGGGCTCGGCGTGGGTGGTGTCCAGCCGCAGCATCGCCCGCTCGTAGTCCAGCAGCAGCGCCTCGTGCGAGGCGTAGAACTCGACGCTGTGCAGGTTGTGATCGTCCACCCCGCAGGCGTCCATGAACCGCAGCGCGCGCTCGATCTCGGCGGCGACGGCCTCGAAGCGGGCCCCGGCCGGGGACGTGCGCACGAACTCGCGGTTCCAGTCGTGCACCATCGTCAGGTCGGCCATACCGGTCGCGGTGAGCGCGCGGACCAGGTTCATCGCCGCGCCCGCGTTGGCGTAGGCGCGCACCATCCGGGACGGGTCGGGGATCCGGGCGGCGGGGTGCGGGGTGACCGCGTTGACGATGTCGCCGCGGTAGCTCGGCAGCCCGAGCGCGTCGGTCGGGGCGCTGCGCGGCTTGGCGTACTGACCGGCGATCCGGCCGACCTTGACCACCGGCAGCGAAGCGCCGTAGGTGAGCACGATGGCCATCTGCAGCAACGTCCGGATGGTGGAGCGGATGTGCGGCTCGGTGTTGTCGATGAACGTCTCCGCGCAGTCGCCGCCCTGCAGCAGGAACGCCTCGCCGCGCGCGACCGACGCCAGCCGCTCCTGCAGCCGGTCGACCTCGGGCGGCAACGTCACCGGCGGCACGCTCTCGAGCACCGTGCGCACGTGCCGGACGTGCTCGGCGTCCGGCCAGTCCGGTTGCTGCGCGGCCGGGCGGGCCAGTGCCCCGTCGAGCCGGGCCCGCAGGTCCGGGGGCAACGGCGGCAGCTCGGGCAGTACTTCGACCGGGGCGTCGACGGTCCAGTTCACAGGGCCCAGGGTAGGTGGTCGGCCGCCCGGGACGCCGCTGGGTTACCAGGTCGGACAAACCCGGGCAATTCGGCCCACGGTCACCTGAATGGCCTAGTGAACGACCGCGGGCGGGGCGAACCTGTCACCCGAACGGCCCGATTCCACAGAGGACAGCAACGGGCACTCCGGCTTCATGGCAACCCTCCTGTGGATCCTGGCAGTAGTCCTCGTCGTCGCCGGCATTCTGGCGATCGTGCGCCGACAGCTGGTCATGGGCATCGTGCTCATCGTCGTCGGCCTGCTCGTCGGGCCCGGTGGCGTCAGCATCTTCACCTGACCTGTACCGGTGATCACCCGGGCGTCCGCACGTCGGGCGTCCGGGTGATCACGTCAGATCCCGAATGTGTCCCCTCGCCGCTCCCTCGGACCGGGCGCGTGGCCATCGCCGACTCGATCGCCTCCCACCGGCGCAGGTTCAACCGGGCGTCGGCCAGTGCGTCGTGCGCGTCCGTCGTGGGCGGCGGTAGCGCCGGCCGGCCGGCGTCCTCCCAGCGCTGCCGCAGCTCCCGGGTGAAGCGCGGCAGCGCCCGCGGCAATGCCGGCATCGCTCCCCACAGCTGGCACACGGCCACGTGGTCGTAGGCGGCGATCCAGGCCCAGAGTTCGACATCGCGCCCGGGCGCGGTCAGGAAGC
The DNA here is from genome assembly GCA_963730945.1 of uncultured Actinomycetota bacterium. Classification (GTDB taxonomy): domain Bacteria; phylum Actinomycetota; class Actinomycetes; order Mycobacteriales; family Pseudonocardiaceae; genus Pseudonocardia. The sequence continues at coordinate 448,006 of CAVSTV010000009.1, read as the reverse complement.
TGAGCAGGTCGGCCCGGATCCGGGCCCGCGATCGCCACGCCGGGTCGGCGGGCGAGGGCAGCTTCGGCAGCACGTGGCTGCGCACCCACGGGCCGGCCCGATCCGGATCGAACTCCGTCGACACCGCGTAGAACTCGCGTCCGTCCTCTCCGACAGCGCCGATCGACACGAGGTCGATCGTTCGTCCGTCCTCGATGAACTCGCAGTCGTAGAAGAAGCGCACCCGGCGAGGCTATCCCCGACGCCGGGTCGGCCGGCCCACCGGCGGGGCGGGGGCCGGTCGTCCGAGTCCGGCCAAGGTGAGCGTAGGTGTCGAGTGTGACCGCTGCCGACGAGTACCCGAGCCGAAGCTGTACGACCTTGACCGACTCGCCGCGGTGGACCAGCAGCGATGCGAAGGTGTCCCCCCGCAACCGTTGTCTGACCGCGCGGCCGGACCTGTTGAGTGCCCCCGCCGAACTGGGTCGGACGCGGGGTGCGGGTCGGGGTAGGCGGCCCCTCTGGCCGCCTTGCTCGAGCACCGGAGATCGGGAGGGCCTACCAGGGGACGAGCAACCGCAAGGTGCGCCTGGAGGAAGGCCAGTACAACCACAGCCCGTGCTCCAGCTGCAGCGAGCCGTTGCCGACCAGGACCGTGCTGGCGCGGATGTTCAGCTGATCCTCCGACGTCGCTGGTGCGCCGGCGAGCTTGTGGACTTCCACCTGGTGATCCGACCAGTGACCCAACGGGCTGACGGGATGTCGCCCGGTTCTCGTTGGGCCACTCGAACGGCGACCAGGTCGAACTCGTGCCCGCGAGCGATGGCAAGCGGGTGTGTGCGGGCGGCGAGCAGCGCCAGGATATCGGCGTGGGCGGCGCGGGGGCCGGACTCAGCCGGCGCGGGTTCCGGGCAGCCGGCTGGCGTCGCGCCCGTCGGGTCCCTTGTCCGGACCGATCCGGCCGCGGCGGGCCAGCCGCTCCTTCTCCGCACGCTCCTTCACCGAAGCGGCGTACATGTCCACATAGGTCTGGCCGGACAGCTCCATCAGGGCGTACATGATCTCGTCGGTCATGGACCGCTCGATGAACCGGTCGCCGGCCATGCCGGCGTAGCGCGCGAAGTCCAGCGGCGCACCGATGCGGACGTGCACCTTGTGCGGGCGCCACATCCGCGACCCGATCGGGTTGACCTTGTCGGTGCCGATCATCGCCACCGGGATGACCGGCACTCCGGCCTCCAGCGTCATCCGGGCCACCCCGGTCTTGCCCTTGTAGAGCCGCCCGTCGGGCGAGCGGGTGCCCTCCGGATAGATGCCCAGCAGCTTCTCCTCGCGCAGCAGCCGCACCGCGGTGTCCATCGCGGCCTGTGCCCCCGAGCCGCCGGAGCGGTCCACCGGCACCTGTCCGTGGCTGGAGAAGAACTGCTTCTTCAACCAGCCGAGCAGCCCGGGCTGGGTGAAGTACTCGCGCTTGGCCAGGAAGGTGATCCGCCGCGGGACCAGCAGCGGCAGGAAGAACGAGTCGACGACGGCGAGATGGTTGCTGGCCAGGATCGCGGCCCCGTGCTCGGGCACGTGCTGAACGCCCTCGATCGTCGGCCGGCACAACAAGCGGAGCAGCGGACCGAGGAGCACGAACTTGGACAACCAGTACAGCACCTGGGAGTGCCCCTTCCCCTTCGACGCCGTCAGCCTACGGAGCCGCATCATCACGCGACAACGGCTGGTCGGCATTCCGACCTGCATGGCCTCCGCATTGACGGCGCACCCTGCAAGGATGGCCGGCAGATGGCCGCAGTGGCTGCGGACGGGCGGGAGGTGGCCGCGTGAACCGGGATCCTGACGAGCGCGCGCAACCGGACGGCGCGCCCGCCGACGCGCAGTTCGAGGCCATCGTGGCCGGCTGGCGACGCGAGGGCCGGGTCCCCAGCTGGCCCGACGACGACCGCGGCCTGGCCTCGCTTTTCGAGCCGGCGCCCGCGGCGGGCCCCGAGGAGGAGCACTTCGTCCCGCCGGAGCCACCGCCGTTGCCGCCGATCGGTCCGCCGGCGATGGTCGGGATCGCGCTGCTCGGCCTCGGCCTGCTGCTGGTGATCACCCCCGGCTGGTTGGGGGTCTCCCAGACCTACGGCCTGCCGCTGGGCCTGGTCGGTATCGCGGCCGGCCTGGGCTGGTTGGTGCTGCGGCTGTGGCCGGATCCGCCCGACACCGGCAACTCCCCCCGCTCCGACGACGGCGCCGTCCTGTAGTTCCGCGCGATGCGCCCGCGCCGAGCGGGCGGGTGCCGATCGGGGCGGCTCAGCTGCCGGCCAGCTCCCGGGCCAGCTGACCGGCCCCCACCACAGCCGCGGCCTCGCCGAGCTGCGCGGTGCGGATCCGCGCCAGCGGGCGCCGGCCGGCTCCGGTGAGCCGCGCGGCGTAGTGCTCGCGGGCCTCGTCGAGGAACAGCGGGGCGGACATCGACACCCCACCGCCGATCACCACCACCTCGGGATCGAAGGTGTCGGCGACCAACGACAGGCCCTCGCCGAGCCAGCGGGCCAGCTCGTCCATCGCGGCGCAGGCCACCGGATCGCCCTCGCGGGCGGCCGCGGCGACCCGGCGCCCGGTGACCCGGCCCTGATCACGGGCGACGAGCCGGTGCAGCACCGGGGACTGGTTGGGATCGCGGGCCAGCAGCTCCACGGCCGTGGTCGCCAGCGCCGTTCCGCTGCAGTACCGCTCCCAGCAGCCGTTCTTGCCGCACGGGCAGGGCCGCCCGTCGGGTACCACGCGCAGGTGCCCGAGCTCGGGGGCGACCCCGAACGCGCCCCGGTAGAGCTCGCCGTCCAGCAGCAGGGCCGAGCCGATCCCGGTGCCCAGGGCGATGAACACCACCGTCGACGCCCCCGCCGCGGCACCGAAATGGCGCTCCGCCAGCGCGGCGGCGTTCGCGTCGTGTTCGAGCACGACCGGCAGTCCGAGCAGGGCGGTCATGCGCTCGGCGACTGGCGCGTCCCGCCAGGACAGGTGCGGCGCGAACCGCACGGTGCGCCGATCCGGGGTGATGAAGCCGGCCAGGGCGAGCCCGACCGCGTCCACCTGATGCCGCCCGGTGAGCTCGGTGATCACACCTACCAGCGCCGCTTCGAGGGCGGTTACGCTGCGCGGCGTGGGCGAGCTGGCGGTGTCGTGCACGGTGCCGAACGCGTCGACCACCCCGGCGCGCACGCTGGTGCCCCCGACGTCGACGCCGATGGTCAGCACGGCGGGTCGCCCCGGTTCACGGCGCGACCCGCTCGATCGGGATGCGCTGCACCCGCCGCCCGGACGGCGATGGGCCGGGCTCGGGGACCGGCGGCGGCCCGGTTCGCGGGCCCGCCGGATCACCCTCCTCCAGCGCGGTCCGCAGCACCGCCAGCAGCTCGCCGAGCTGCTCCCCTATCCGCACCGCCCGCTCGGGCCGCTCCCCGCGCAGCACCGCCAGCACCGCGCAGACCGGGCAGTCGGCGCACACCGGCGCGCTCGACGACGGCCGCTCGTCGCGCAACCGCTGCACCGCCGGTTCGAGTCGGTCCAGGGCGGCCAGGGCCAGCGCCCGCAGCTCGGCCCCGAAGCCGTGGTGCCCGGTGCAGTCCGGCCCGCCGCCGGCGGAGGTTCCGGCTCCGGACGTGTCAGCTCCGGTCTCGCGGTCGGGGGCTCGTCGTCAGGCCCGGCCTGCGTCCCGGTCACGATGCCGCCTCGCGGGAGGAAGTACGTCGGCGGTCACGATGCCGCCTCGCCGCGTACCCGGGCGGGAGAAGTCGTCGGGGTCACGGCCGGACCGTCGGCCACAGGGTCGGATCCGGTTCGAACACCACGCACAGCTCGTCGTCCTGCAGCCGGGCCGCGATCACCGCGCACCGCTGCAACACCGACGGCAGCGCCACCATCCGCCGCGATCCGCCGGCGGTGACGGCCAGCTCGTCGCCGACCCTGGCCAGCTCCAGCGGGGCGCCGGCCGCACCGGGCAGCCGCAACACCAGCTCGAACTGCGAGTCGGCGGAGCCGCCCGCTCCCCCGGTCCGGCGCACCGACAGCAGCGGCTCGGCCGGCCCGTCCAGCGTCGCCGCCGGGTCGTCGGCGCCGTACAGCGACGCCGCGACCGCCAACAACGCCGGCACCCCTGTCGGCTCGGCGGCGGTGTAGGGCGCGGTCCGGATCGGCAGCGCCCACCGCTGCAGCTCGCCCAGCACGGCCTGCTGCTCGGTGTGCCGCTCGCGCAGCCAGCGCGCGGCGGGCCCGCGCAGCGACCGCGGGGGCCGCGGCTGCACCCGGTTGGCGACCAGCCCGTCGACGCGCAGGCCGTGCAGTGCGAGCGCGGTCAGGGTGCGCCGGGTCTCGGCCGCCACCACCCGCTCCGGGGTCAGCACCAGTCGGATCGAGGTCTGGTCGGCGGCGAGCAGCGCGCGCAGGCCGATCAGCTGCTCGGCCAGCCCGTCGAGGGCGTCGATCGTGCGGTCCCACGCCGGCTGGGCGTCGCGCCCGCCCCCGGACAGGCCGGCCAGCAGGCCGCGGACCGCCCGCCGGTGCGCCGGGAACAGCCGCTCCAGGTAACCGGAGAGGGCCTCGGGCAGCCCCAGCAGCCGCAGCGTCTCGGCGGTCGGGCCGCAATCGACGACCACGACCTCCCACGGCCCCGACTCGGTCGCGCGGCGCACCTCGCCCAGGGCGAGCAGCTCCTCGACGCCGGGCAGCACGGTCAGCTCGTCGGCCACCAGCTCGTCGACGCCGGCGCCGGCCAGCACCATGCGCAGGTGTCCCTGCAGCTCCCCCCAGGAGTCGTCGAGCAGCGCACGGGTGTCGATGTGCGCGCCGAACAGGCCGGGTTCCAGCTCGACCGGCTCGCACCCGAGCTCGGCATCCAGCGCGTCGCCCAGCGAGTGCGCGGGATCGGTGGAGACCACCAGCGCCTTGCGGCCGCTGCGGGCGAGCTGCGCCGCGGTGGCCGCGGCGAGAGTCGTCTTCCCGACGCCTCCCTTGCCCGTGAACAGCACAACCCGCACCGCCGCAGCGTAGCCGCGCAATCGGCCCAACGACCTGGGGACCCTCGCCGGAGCCGATCTCCGACCCCGTCGCGCGGGCCGGCGCGAGGGGGTCAGGCGACGGACTCGACGCGCCGCTTGAGGCCCTTGAGGGCGGTGTCGATGATCACTTTCTCGGCCTTGCGGCGGAGCATGCCGATCATCGGGATGTTCAGGTCGACGGCCAGCGAGTAGGTCACGGTGGTCTCGGCGCCGGAGCCGGCGAGCACGTAGGAGCCGTTCTGCGCACGCTGGATCTGGCCCTTGACCAACGTCCAGCTCACCGAGCGGCCGTCCGGCGCCCAGGTGTAGTCCAATGTGTACGAGTCCTTGATCGGTCCCGCGTCCATGGTGAACCGCACCTGCTCGGCGCGCCCGGCGCCGTCGCTGTCCAACACCTCGACGCTCTTCACCTGCCCCGCCCACTCCGGGTAGGCCGGGAAATCCGCGATCACCTCCATCACCCGCTCGGGCGGGGCGGCGATGATGATCGAGGAGGACGTCGCGTCGGCCATGGCGGCAGGCTACCGGTGGGACGGGCACATCCCCGCCCACCGGCCCGGTCCGACCAGCCGTTTCGCCGCGCCCGCAGTCACCAGCGCAGCGCGTAGGGCTGCCCGGTCTCGCGGAAGTGCCCGACGTTGACGCACTCGGTCGGGCCGACCCGCACCCGAGCCGCGAGCGGCTGGTGGACGTGCCCGAACATCGCCGCCCGCGGCCGGTCCCGGTGGATGCGGGCCAGCAGCGCCGGCGAGGCGGCTTCCGCGCGCCGGGACACCACGTCGAAGGCGAGCTCGGGGACCGCGGGCGGGGCGTGACTGCACAGCACGTCGACCGGATCGAGACCCGCCACGGCGGCGGCGTAGTCCTCGGCGGTGCTCAGATGCGGGGCCCAGGGGCCGCCGCCGCGCGGCAACCGGCCGGGTGGCAGCGGTACCCCGCCGACGAACCCGACGCGCAGCCCGCCCAGCTCGATCACCTCACCGTCGGGCAGGCACAACCCGGGCCGGACGTAGTCGGGCCACAGCCGCGGCAGGTCGACGTTGCCCGGGATGGCGTAGGTGGGTGCGCTCAGCGCGGCGAAGAGCCGGTCGTACTGGGCGCGGATCGCGTCCTCGACGACCGCGGCGGCATCCGGGATCCGCGACCACGCGTCGTTGATGAAGCGCACCAGCTCGCCGGGGGCGCCGGCGGCCCGCAGCCGGGCGAACTCGGCGCTGACCCGGGGGCCGTGCACGGCGCCGATGATCCCGGCGGTCGGATCGTGGTAGTCGACGAACTCGATCAGGTCGCCGAGCACGATCAGCGCGTCGGCGCCCTCACCGGCCCGGGCCAACGCCTGCGCGGCCCCGTGCACGTCGGACACCACGTGCAGGCGCATGGCCGCAACCTACGTGGCCGCGATCACGACGATCACGGCGAGGCTCGTCGACGACCGCGTGGATGCACCCGGACCGGTCGTGCGGCGCGCGGTAGGTTGCGGTGTCGACGCGTAGTGCAGGAGGGGTCCGACCGTGCGTGAATACAGCGTCCCGGCCACGGTGCGCGTCGGTGCGCAGGAGAACCTGGTCGACGCCGTCTACGACTTCGCCGACGGGCACCCCGGCGAGGTGGCCTACCGGCGTCGCGGCGCCGACGGCAGCTGGTCCGACGTCACCGCCGCGCAGTTCGCGGCCGAGGTGACGGCCGTGGCCCGCGGCCTGATCGCCGCCGGGGTCGCGCCCGGGGACCGGGTCGCGCTGCTCTCGCGGACCCGCTACGAGTGGACGTTGATCGATTACGCGATCCTGGCCGCCGGTGGGGTGACGGTGCCGATCTACGAGACCTCCGCCGACGAGCAGGTCGAGTGGATCCTGTCGGACTCCGCCGCGGTCGGGGTGCTGGTCGAGTCGGCCGACCACTCGGCGGTCGTCGAGGCCGCCCGGGACCGGTTGCCCGAGCTGCGGCTGTGCTGGCAGATCGAGCCACCCGGCGGCGCGCCGGACACCCCGGGCGCGGTCCAGCAGTTGATCGCGCTCGGCTCCCGGACCGACGACGAGCAGGTGCAGGCCCGGCGGCGGGCCAGGGGCGCCGACGACCTGGCCACGCTCATCTACACCTCCGGGACCACCGGCCGCCCGAAGGGCTGCGAGCTCACCCACGGCAACATGCTGGCCGAGGTCAAGACGATCTCGATGGTCTTCCCCGAGCTGCTGAACCCGCAGAGCTCGGTACTGCTGTTCCTGCCGCTCGCGCACGTGTTCGGCCGGGTCATCCAGTGCGGGGCGCTGGCCACCCGCACCGTCGTCGGGCACACCTCGAAGGTGTCCGACCTGGTCGGTGACCTCGACACCTTCCGCCCGACATTCCTGCTCGCCGTCCCGCGGGTCTTCGAGAAGGTCTACAACGGGGCCCGGCAGCGCGCCCACGACGGCGGCAAGGGCAAGATCTTCGACACCGCGGCCGACACCGCGATCGCCTGGAGCCGGGCCCGCGACACCCGCGGAGCGGGCCCGGTGCTCGCCGTCAAGCACGCGCTGTTCGACCGGCTCGTCTACCGCAAGCTGCGGGCCGCCCTCGGCGGTCGGGTGCTGGCCGCGGTGTCGGGCAGCGCCCCCCTCGGCGAGCGGCTGGGGCATTTCTTCCGCGGGATCGGGGTGCCGGTGCTGGAGGGCTACGGGCTGACCGAGACCTCCGCCGGGATCACCGTGAACACGCTGGACGGGCAGCGGGTGGGCAGCGTGGGGCGTCCGGTCCCCGGTCACGGCGTCCGGATCGCCGAGGACGGGGAGGTGCTGGTGTCGGGGCCGATCGTGTTCCGCCGGTACTGGCGCAACGACGCCGCCACCACGGAGGCGTTGCGCGACGGCTGGTTCCACACCGGCGACATCGGCGAGCTCGACGACGCCGGCTACCTGCGGATCACCGGGCGCAAGAAGGAGATCATCGTGACCGCGGGCGGCAAGAACGTGGCGCCCGGCGTGCTTGAGGACCGGCTGAAGGCGCACCCGCTGATCAGCCAGTGCATCGTGGTCGGCGACGGCAAACCGTTCATCGCGGCGCTGATCACCGTCGACGCCGATGCGCTGCCGGGCTGGCGGGAGCGCAACGGCAAGCCGGCGGGCGCGGGGGTGGCCGACCTGCTCGACGATCCGGAGCTGCGCGCGGAGATCGGCAACGCGGTCACCGACGCCAACCGCGCGGTGTCGCGGGCCGAGCAGATCAGGGAGTTCCGGATCCTGCCGGAGGACTTCACCGAGGCCCGCGGCGAGCTCACCCCGACGATGAAGGTCAAGCGCGCGGTCGTGGCCAAGAGCTACGCCGACGAGATCGCGCAGCTCTACGCCGGCGTCGCTCAGTCGGCCTGACCGGGGCTCACGAGCCCGACAGCAGCCGTTGCAGGTGCGCCACCCGCTGCGGCCACGACCAGTCCTGGCCCATCCAGCGCCGACCCGCCGCCCCCATCCGCGCGGCCCGCTCGGGGTCGTCGAGCAGCCCGCCCACCGTGGCGGCCAGCGCGCCGAGATCCCGCCCGGGCACGACGTGGCCGGTCTCGCCCGCGCGCACGGTCTCCGGCGCACCGCCGGAGTCGCCGACGACCACCGGTAGCCCGGTGGCGGCCGCCTCCAGCGCGACGATGCCCAGGCCTTCGACGTCGAGCCCGCCGCCGCGGGTGCGGCAGGGCAGCGCGAACACGTCGGGCACCGCGTGGTGCGCGGCCAGCTCGGCCGCACCCGCGCTGCCCGCGAAGACCACCGCCTCGGCGACGCCGCAGCCGACCGCCAGCCGGCGCAGCCGCCGCTCGTCGGACCCGGACCCGACCAGCAGCAGGCGCGTGCCCGGCACCCGCGCGCGGATCCGCGGCAACGCCGCGACCAGGGCATCCTGACCCTTGCGCGGCACCAGTCGGGACACGCACCCGACCACCGGCGCCGCGCCCAGCCGATAGCGGCGCCGCAGCTCCTCGCGCGCCGCCGGGTCCGGCCGGAACACCGTGGTGTCGACCCCCGAGCGCAGCACCTCCAGCGCCGCACACGGTCCGAAGGCCGCCGCCACCCGGTCGCGGGTGTAGCGCGAGATGGTGCTCAGGGCGTCGCTGTGCTGGCCGATCCGGCGCAGCGCCTGGCGGGCGCCGGGCAGCATCGACCAGCCGACCTCGTGGCCGTGGGTGCTGGCCAGCACCCGCTCGACGCCGGCTCGACGCAGGCTCGGGCCGAGCAGCGCCAACGGCGCGGCCGCGCCGAACCAGACCGTGCGCACCCGGTGCTCACGGGCCAGCGCGGCGGCCCGCCGGGCCACGGCCGGGGTGGGCAGCATCAGCGACGTCGGATGCCGGTGCACCGGGTAGTTGCACCGCCGATCGTGGTCGGTCGCCCCGGGCCAGGCCGGGGCGTAGACGACCAGCTCGCCGGCGGGGAGCCGATCGGCCAGCGCCTTCAGGTAGCTCTGGATGCCACCCGGGCGCGGCGGGAAATCGTTGGTCACCAGCAGCGTGCGCGGCACGCCTGGAAGGTAGCCAACCGGCGGCGGGTGCCGGCAGCGGGGAGATCCATTGCTGGCGGACCGGCGACGAGCCGGACGGGAGACCCGGGGTGAGATCGGGCGGCGGCCGAGCCCGGCGGGGCTGGGCCGCCGCCCACTCTCGGGGAGCGGACGAAGTTCTGAAGTCCTACAGGCGGCGGGCTCCGCTGAACCCCCGGCTGGAGACGGCGGAGTAGCGCACCACGTCACCGGTCTGCACCGCGTTGATCATCTTGCCGCCACCGGCGTAGATGCCGACGTGGCTCACCGGCGAGTAGTAGAAGATCAGGTCGCCGGGCTGCAGGTCGTCCCAGGTGACGGCGCGCCCGATCGCGGCCTGTGACCGGCTGGCCCGCGGCAGCGTGACACCGGCCCGCTTGAAGGCCCACATCGTGAGGCCGGAGCAGTCGAAGCTGCCCGGACCCTGCGCGCCGTAGCGGTAGGGCTTGCCGAGCTGGACCTGCGCGGCCCGCAGCGCCAGCACGCCCACCCCGGTGCCGGTGATCGGGCCGGCCGGGGCGCTCTCGTCGGGGCCGAGTCGGGCTCGGCGCTGCTCCGGATCGAGTCGGGCCAGCAGTTGCCGGGCCTGCTCGATCCGGGTGTCGGCGGCCCGCTTGCGGGCGCCGAGCTCCCGCTCGGCGGCCGCGGCGGCGTCGGCGACCGCCTGCGCGCGGGCGACCGCGGCGTCGGCGGCCTGCTGCGCGCGGCTGCTCCGGTCGACGGCGACCCGCAGCTGGTCGAGGGTGGCCCGCTGCTCGGAGGTGACCGTCTCCAGCGTGGACATCTGGTCGATGAAGTCCTGCGGGGAGCCGCTGGCCAGCAGCGCGTTGAACTGATCAAGGTTCCCGGTCTCGAAGGCCGCCAGCGCCACCGCGTCGACCTGCACCCGGAAGCGTTCCTCGTCGGCGCGGGCCGCTGTGCTCGCGGCGGTGGCCGGCTCGACCGCCGCGCGCAGCGGTCCGAGTGCTGCCGTGCGGGCGGTGAGGTCGTCCGTGGCCGCGTGCCACTGCTCGGTGAGGGCCTCCGCCTCGCGCTGCACCGTCGCCAGCTGCGCCGCCGCCTCGGCCGCGTTCGCCGGCGGCGGCGCGACAGCCGGCGCTTCGGCAGCAGGCGCTTCGGCGACCGGCGCACCGGTAGCCGCCGGCACTCCGGCAGCGGCCGGCGACCCGGGCAGCGGCGACCCGGGCCGCGGCGCGCCCGGCGGGGCGGGTTGAGCCCGCGCCGGCGCGATGCCGACCGCCGTCATCCCGACCGTCACGATCACCAGCCCGGCCAGCACGGCGACCCCGCTCCGTAGCCCTCGGCGCATGCTCGGACCCGAACGGGCCGAGGTTCTGCGCCGGGGAAGGCGGGCCGACAGCACGCGACAGGACTCCTCTCTCACCGCTCCGGCACCGCCCGGTCGGATCAATCGAACGATCCGTACGGAGCAGTTTCCGGTGACCACCCGTCATCGGTGCGAGCCGAATGGCCGATCGACGAAAGGTCTCGCGGAGATTACGGAGGCCCCACCCACCACGTCCATCTCACCGAGATCTCGGCGTGGCGCCTCGAGAAACCAGCCTCACCACCCCTCCAGTGGGTCGAAAATCCCTTCGAAACGCCGTGATGTCACCCAACGTCACGAGCCGCGGGCGCAGCGTCCGAACCGGCTGACGCTCGGCGCGGGGTACCCGCCACCAGCCGCAATTTCGGCACCAGGCCTTGTTGGGCCAGAACGTCCAGCGCGCGCCGCTCCGGTGCGTCGAGTTGCACGATGGGCGCGCCGGACGGCAGGTCCCAGTCCCCCTGTTCCTCCTGCCGCGGGCCCGGCGCCCCCAGCAGCACCCCGATCACGCAGTCGCCGCAGGCGTTGCCCCGAACCTCGCAGCTGTCACAGTCGATGATCATTTCCGCTCCTTCGCCCCACACGTTGGTCGATGCCGCGGACGTTAGAACCGACCACCGACAATTTCCGCCGGCCCGCGTCGGCGTCCTGCCGTTGCGGCCGGCGGACGGCGGCGCGACACGAGCCTCCGCGTTCCGCGGAACGCGGCGCTTTCCTCGACGCCACCCCGTTCCGCGCCCGGTAGTGCTCAGCGAAGCGGGCTTCGAAGCGGGCCCTCGAAGTCCGAGACCTGATGGCTCCGGCTCAGCCGCGGCTGAGCCGTCCGAGCAGTACGGCCGACGACACCGGATGCGCCTCGTTGCGGCGCACCGAGGCCACCACAGCGCGGTCCGAGGTGGCGACGATCAGCGGCCGCCCCACCGGCTCCATCGCCACCAGGTCGCGGATCACGTCGTCGGCCAGCACGCCGGCGTCGCTGAACAGCACCCGCACCCCGCGGGAGCCACGCGCGGGTGCCGTGGTCACGCCGGCCCCGTCGAACACGACGGTGATCTCCACCCCGGTCTGTGCGGCCAGCGCAGCCAGCTGCCCGACGAGCCGGGTGCGCTGCTCGGCCAGCGGCAGCTCCGGATAGCCGGTCTTGCTGACGTTGTAGCCGTCGACGATCAGGTGCGCCGACCGCAGCGCGAGCAGCGCGTCGAGGGCCGCCCGCCCGTCGGCCGCCGACCCGGTCCGAGCGGTCTGCGCGCCGGCGACGAGGTCGGCGGGTCGGGGCCCGGTACCACCGACCGACAGTTCCCGGCGCAGCCCGGTGACGGCGCCGCCCAACGTGTCCAGCAGCAGCGCCAGCCGCACCTCGTCGGCCTGGCGGGCCTCCCGGGCGGCCTGCCGGGCCGCGGCCACCTCCGCCGCCGCCCGCGCCGCCCGCCGCCGCTCGGACTCCGCGCGGTCGTGCTCCCGATCGCGCTCGGCCCTGGTCGCGGCGAGCTCGGCGGCGTGACCGGCGCGCAGCTCGTCCACGACCCGTTCGGCCGCGGCCTGCCCGTCGACCGCCGCCCGCAGCTTGGCTCCCTGCTCGGACACCCGCCGCCGCAGCTGCTGGAACTCGTTGTCCCGTTGCGCGCCGGCCGACCGGGCGTGCCCGCGCGCCTCGGCCAGCTCGGCACGCAGGCGCTCCAGCTCGACGGTCAGCTTGTCCACCCGGGACCGGGCGGCATCGCGCTCGGCCCGTAGCTTCCCCGCCTCGCCACGGCGGGCAGCCGCATCCACCGCCTCGGCCGCCGCCGGATCACCGGCCAGCACGGCCGCCGCCGCGGCGGTCAACGGGTCGTCGGCGGCCGCGGTCAGCTCGTCCGGTCGGTTGTCCTGCCACCACACGACGACGGCCGACCGGAACGCGGGTGATGAGGCCAGCTCCGCCAGCAGCGCTGCGCTCCCCAGCCGGGCCCGCTTGGCCGGGGTGAATCGGGACAGCCGCCGCAACACGGTCGGGAGCTCGATGCTCGGCATCCCCCCGACCGCGGCCGACGCCACCTCGGCCAGCCGCCCACGCACCAGCTCCGGCAGCCGGCTCCAGTCCACCTCGATCCCGACCTGCGGCAGCTCCGGCGGATCCGGCTCGGTCGCGGGCGGCCCCGCAGCACCGTCGCCGCCCGCCGGCCCCACCGACCCGGAGGCACCGGCCGGCGGCGCGTCGGCCGGGCCGTCGGGGCTGGACATCCGCCCAGGTTATCCGGGTAGCGCCCGCCCGACCCACGCCGCAACCCGCGCCACCCCGTTCGAAGCGAGTATTTCGCAACCGACGTGTCCACGACCGGGGTTTCGGCCCCACAACCCACGGAACGAACGGCACTTTCGCACGCTAGTGGTGTGTCTCATTGACCGCTGATGGTTTGGAGGGCGACGCGTCCGCGCCGGACCTTCGCCAGGATCGATTCGGCGGTCGCGGTCCACACGAACGGTTTCGGGTCGTCGTTGTGGGCGTTGAGGTAGTCCTCAATGGAGCCGATCAGGTCGGGGACGGAGTTGAAGCTGCCGCGTCGCAGGGCCTTGTCGGTGAGCTCCCGGAACCAGCGCTCCACCAGGTTGAGCCATGACGACGATGTGGGTGTGAAGTGCAGGTGGAACCGGCGGTTGCGGGCCAGCCACTTTTGCACGTCGGGGTGTTTGTGGGTGGCGTAGTTGTCCAGGATCAGGTGCACCTGCAGGGGCTTGGCGACCTCCCGGTTGAGCCGGCGCAGGAAGATCAGAAACTCCTCGTGGCGGTGCCGTGGCAGGCATTGGTCAATCACGGCCCCGGTGAGCACATTGAGCGCGGCGAACAGGGTGGTGGTGCCGTTGCGCTTGTAGTCATGGGTCATCGTGCCCGCCCGTCCGGGCTTCATCGGCAGCGACGGCTGGGTCCGGTCCAGGGCCTGGACCTGGCTCTTCTCATCCACACACAACACGACGGCGTTCTCGGGTGGGTTGAGGTAGAGCCCGACCACATCGACAAGCTTGCCCTCGAACTGCGGGTCATTGGACAACTTGAACGTCTCGACCAGGTGCGGTTTCAAGCCCCGCGCGGACCAGATCCGCTGCACCGTGGCCGGGCTGACTCCGACCTCGCGGGCCATCGACCGGCAGCTCCAGTGCGTCTCGCCGCGCGGCGTGGAGTTCCGCGTCTTGTCCACAATGGCCTCCACGGTCGCGTCCGGGATCGTGGGCTTGCGCCCACGCCCGGGCCGGACCATCCCGAACCGGGCCAGGCCCCGTTCGGTGAAGTCCCTGCGCCACGCCCGCACCGTCGTCGGCGAGGCGCCGACCTGCTGCGCGATCGAGTCGTTCGCGATCCCGTCCGCGGCGAGCAACAACGCCTGCGCACGCCGCACCTGCCGCACCGGCGTGGTCTGCGATCGGGCCAACGTCTGCAGGGTCGAACGCTGTCCCTCGGACAGCACCAGCGGGGCAGCGGGGTGATTCACCCGCTGATGGTAACGCTAAACCACTCACTATTTGGGAGACACACCACTAGGTGCGAGCGAAAGTGCCGTTCGTACCCGTTCCACGACGAGCGTGGACTCGTAGCGCGCAATTCTGTCGGGGCTCGCCGCTAGCGTCCGCGACCGTGCCCGTGCCGTCCCTGCGCCACCCGCAGCTCTCCTTCGACGAGCTGGGCACACCGCTGCGCGAGGTCACCTTCGTCGTGCTCGACCTGGAGACCACCGGCGGCTCGCCGAACGCCGACGCGATCACCGAGATCGGCGCCGTGAAGGTGCGCGGCGGCGAGCAGCTCGGGGAGCTGGCCACGCTGGTCGATCCGGGCACCGGGCTGCCGCCCAACATCGTCGCCCTCACCGGCATCACCACGGCCATGATCACCGGAGCGCCGCGGCTCCCGGAGGTGCTGCCGGCGGTGTTGGAGTTCCTGCGCGGCGCGGTGCTGGTCGCGCACAACGCGCCGTTCGACTCCGGTTTCCTGCGCGCGGCCTGCGAGCGGCACGGGCAGCTCTGGCCGCGTCCGCCGGTGCTGTGCACGGCCCGGCTCGCGCGCGCGGTGCTGTCGGTCGAGGAGGCGCCCAGCGTCCGGCTCGGCGCGCTGGCCATTCTGTTCGGCACCAGCACCCGCCCGACCCATCGAGCGCTGGCCGACGCCAGGGCCACCGTCGAGGTGTTGCACCGGCTGCTGGAGCGGGTCGGCAACCTCGGCGTGCAGAGCCTCGAGGAGCTCCTCGCGCTGGCCCGCGAGTCGGCTCCGCACCGGCCGACGCAGAGCATGCGCCGCAAGCGGGTGCTCGCCGATCCGGTGCCCTCGGCGCCCGGGGTGTACCTGTTCCGCGGCCCCCGCGACCAGGTCCTCTACGTCGGCACCAGCGGCGATCTGCGGCGTCGGGTGCGCAGCTACTTCACCGCGGGCGAACGCCGCCGCCGGGTCCGGGACATGATCGCGCTGGCCGAGCGGGTGGACACCGTGGTGTGCGCGCACGCGCTGGAAGCCCGGGTGCGCGAGCTGCGGCTCATCGCGGCGCACCAGCCGCCGTACAACCGGCGGTCCCGGCAGCCGAACCGGGCCTGGTGGATCACCCCGACCGCCGAGGCGTTTCCCCGGCTCTCGGTGGTCAACACTCCCCGCGCCGGCGCGCTCGGGCCGTTCCGGACGCAGCGGGCCGCGCGCGCCGCGGTGGACACCGTGCTCGACGCCGTCACGCTACGCCCGTGCACCATGCGCATCCCGGCCCGCGGCGCGGCGGCGACCCCCTGCGTGCTGCACGAGCTCGAGCGCTGCCGGGCTCCGTGTGCGGGGTTGCAGACCGCGGCGGAGTACGCGCCGGCCGTGCTGGACTGGCAGCGGCTGGTCGGTGGCCACACCGACGTCGCCATCGCCACCATGGCGACCGAGGTGGATGCGCTCGCGGCCCGGCAGCGCTTCGAGGACGCCGCCCGCCGCCGGGACCGGCTCGCCGGTCTGATCACGGCGCTGGAGCGGTCACAGCGGCTGGCGGCGCTGGCGGTCGTGCCGGAGCTGGTCGGCGCCCGGCCCGACGGTCGCGGCGGCTGGGAGCTGGCGGTGCTGCGGCACGGCCGGCTGGTCGCGGCCGGGGTGGCCCGGCGCGGGGTGGCACCGATGCCGGTGATCGAGGCGCTGCGGCTGGGTGCGCAGACCATCATCCCCGGGGCCGGGCCGCTGCTGGGCGCACCCGCGGAGGAGGTCGGGCTGCTGCACCGCTGGCTCACCACCGACGGCACCCGGCTGGTGTACTCCGATCCACCGTGGACCGAACCGGCGCGCAGCGCGGCGGCGTGGCGGCCGTGGGCGGAGCGGGCCCGACCGGTGGAGGTGGATGTGGACTAGCCTTCCGGCCAGTCGACCCGTCCTGCCTGACGACGGCAGTCGATCAGTCCGACCCGAGGAGCCGATGTGATCACCGCGATCGTCCTGGTGCACACCGCCGCCGACCGCATCCCGGAGACGGCGCAGGCCATCGCGGACCTCGACGGCGTCGCCGAGGTGTACTCCTGCGCCGGCGACGTCGATCTGATCGCGGTGGTCAAGGTGACCGAGCACGAGCAGCTGGCCGAGGTGATCGCGGGCCGGCTCAGCAAGATCGACGGGGTGCGCCGCACCGACACCCACATCGCCTTCCGCTCCTACAGCCGCGCCGACACCGAGGCCACCTTCTCCGTCGGCCTGAGCTGAATCGCGCAGCGGCCACGACGATCATGGTCGAGGCCGCGACCATGATCGTGGAGCGGGAGAACCGGCCCCGCCGCGCCGAATACCGGTTCCACGATCATGGCGCGGGGCGGGTGTGACTGCTAAGAGGCCGTAAGCGCGCGCCGTCAGCCGCGCAACCGGGTCGACACCGCGGCCCAGCGCTCGAGCAGCGCCGCCGCCACCCCGCTGTCCACCGCAGCCGCGACCCGGGCCAGCGCGCCGGGAAACGCCTCGCCCAGGCTCGCCGGCGGGCCGTCGAACGCGACCAGCGCCCCGGCCGCGTTCAGCAGCACCGCGTCCCGCACCGGCCCCCGCTCGCCGGCCACCACCGCGCGGAACACCTCGGCGTTGCGCGCCGGGTCGCCGCCACGCAGGTCCTCCCGGGTCGCCGCGGCCAGCCCGAACGCGGCCGGATCGAGCGACTCGGTGCGCACCTCACCGCCACCGACCACCCACACCGTGCTGGTGGTGGTCGTGGTCAGCTCGTCGAGCCCATCGTCGCCGCGCACGACCAGCACCGACGCCCCGCGCCCGGCGAACACCTCGGCGACCACCGGGGCCAGCCGGGCGTCGGCACAACCGACCAGCGCGGCCGGCGGCTGCGCCGGATTGGTCAGCGGCCCGAGCACGTTCATCGTGGTCGGCACGCCGAGCTCGCGGCGGACACCGCCGGTGTGCCGCATCGCCGGATGGAACACCGGCGCGAAGCAGAAGCCGATCCCGACCTCGGCCAGGCACCGCGCCACCGCGTCCGGCGGCAGGTCGACGGCCACCCCGAGCGCTTCGAGCACGTCGGCGGCCCCGCAGGCGGACGACGCGGCCCGGTTCCCGTGCTTGATCACCGGCGTCCCGGTCGAGGCCACCACCACCGCGGCCATCGAGGAGATGTTGACCGTGTGCGCCTGGTCCCCACCGGTCCCGACGACGTCGAGCGCAGGTCCGGGAGCCACCACCCGGCGGGCGTGTCGCAGCATGGCCTGGGCCAGCCCGGACACCTCAGCGGCCGTCTCGCCCTTGCTGCGCAGCGCGACCAGGAAACCGGCCAGCTGGGCCGGGCTGGCCTCGTCCGACAGCACCCGGTCCATCACCCAGTCGGTGTCGGCCGCGTCGAGGTCCTCGCGTCGGATCAGCCGGCCGAGCACGTCCGGCCAGGTGACCGTCCGCTCACCCACGGCCGCTGGCCAGCTCGCCCGCCCGCGAGCGCCGCAGCACGTCGGCCACGGTCTCGGCGGCGGTCAGCGGGTCGAGCGGGTGCACGAGCACCGCGTCGGCCTGCGACCAGGTCGCCAGCCACCGATCGTCCCGGCGGCGCACCGTGACGATGATCGGCGGGCAGTCGTCGATCTCGTTCTTCAGCTGTCGCGACACGCCCATGCCGCCGGTCGGTTGCGCCTCGCCGTCGAGGATGGCCAGTCCCAGCCGGCCGGCGTCGGCGGCGGCCAGCACCTCGGCGATGCCACCGCACTCGAGGAACGTGACCCGTCCGAGATCGGGCGCCGGGCGCCGGCCCACCGCGGAGATGATGGCCTCGCGGACCTCGGGGCGATGGCTGTAGACCAGCACGGTCACGGTCTCACGCGGAACGGGGCTGCTCACGGAGCAGAACTGTAGGCCGTCCCTCGTCGAGCTCGGTCGATGGGATTGTCGGCACGACGGCCCGCGACGATCGGCGGGATTCCGGCCGGTACCGGCGCGGCATGTCGCCCGACCGGCGGTCGCCTATCGGTGCCGCGAGCGCTAGCAGCCCGCACCGATCGCGGCCCGGAGCCGGTCGCGATCCAAACGTGACGGCAATTCCTGCTATCCCGACAGGCTGTAGAAGTTGCTCAAGGGTCATAATGCCCTCGTGACGACAGCGGCCCCCAGCATCAGCGCGCGCATCCACTCGCTGAACCGCCCCAACCTGGTCAGCGTCGGGACGATCATCTGGCTGTCCAGCGAGCTGATGTTCTTCGCCGGGCTGTTCGCGATCTACTTCACCGCGCGCGCGCAGAACCCGCCCGAGGCGGAGTGGCCGCCGCTGCCGACGGAGCTCAACGTCCCGTACGCGCTGGTGGTGACCATCGTGCTGGTCGCCTCGTCGTTCACCTGCCAGTTCGGGGTCTTCGCCGCTGAGCGCGGGGACGTGTTCGGGTTGCGCCGGTGGTACCTGCTGACGCTGGCCATGGGCACCGCCTTCGTGCTCGGGCAGGCCTTCGAGTACTACACGCTGGTCACCGAGCACGACACCACGCTCGCGTCGTCGGCCTACGGCACGGTCTTCTACATGGCCACCGGCTTCCACGCCCTGCATGTCACGGGTGGGCTGTTCGCCTTCGTCTACCTGTTGATCCGCACCAGCATGTCGAAGTTCACCCCGCAGCAAGCCACCGCGGCGATCGTCGTGTCGTACTACTGGCACTTCGTGGACATCGTGTGGGTCGGCCTGTTCGCCGTCATCTACTTCATCCGCTGACCCCCCGACCGCCGAGGCTGGAAGCTGACGATGACCACCACATCACCCCCGAGGCCGGCCCGCGGGCCCCGTACTCGGTTCCGCCGCAGGTGGGCGGGCGCGATCGCGCTCGGCCTCGGTCTGCTCGTCGTGGGCAGCCTGTACACGGCGCTCACCCCGCAGCCGCAGCTGGCCAGCGCGCAGGGTGACGCCGCCCTGCTGGCCAAGGGCGAGGAGCTCTACAACAACGCCTGCATCTCCTGCCACGGCGCGAACCTGCAGGGCGTGCAGCAACACGGGCCGAGCCTGATCGGGGTCGGGGACGCCGCCGCCTACTTCCAGGTCTCCACCGGCCGGATGCCGATGGCCCGTCAGGAAGCCCAGGCCCGGCGCAAGCCGACGGTCCCGCTGTTCAACCCGGAGACCGAGGAGGGCGCGGCCAACCTCGACGCGCTCGGCGCCTACGTCCAGGCCAACGGCGGCGGCCCCACCCGTCCCGCCGAGGTGGGCGAGGCGCTGCGCGGCCCGGACACCGCCCGCGGCGGCGAGCTGTTCCGCCTCAACTGCGCCTCCTGCCACAACTTCACCGGTCGCGGCGGCGCGCTGTCCTCGGGCAAGTTCGCCCCGATCCTGGATCCGGCCAACGAGACCCACATCTACACGGCGATGCTCAGCGGCCCGCAGAACATGCCAAAGTTCTCCGACCGCCAGCTCACGCCGGAGGAGAAGAAGGACATCATCGGCTACGTCAAGACGGTGAGCGGCGGCTACAACAACAACCCCGGCGGCAACCCGCTGGGCGGCATCGGCCCGATGTCCGAGGGCTTCATCGCGTTCGTCGCCGGCCTCACCGCCATGATCGGATTCGCCATGTGGTTGGGAGCGAAGAATTGACCACCTCGCAGCAGGACCCCACCCACGAGGGGCACGGCCCCCGCACCGACTACTCGGCGGCCGAGCTCGAGGCCATGTCGCCCGACGAGCTGGCGCGGCTCGCCGCGGAACTCGACGACGTCGACATCATCCACAACCAGCGCGCGTGGCCGATCCCGGGCACCCGCGCCGAGAAGCGCGCCGAGCGCGCCGTGGCGCTCTGGTTCGCGATCTCCGCGCTGGCCGGGCTGGCGTTCATCGCCGCGTTCCTGTTCTGGCCCTACCACTACGAGCCGCCGTCGAGCTCGCACCACGTCACCTACCTGCTCTACACCCCGGTCATCGGGATCACCTTCGGGGTCGCGGTGCTGGCGCTGGGCATCGGCGTGGTCGCCTACGTCAAGAAGTTCTTCCCCGACGAGGTGTCGGTCCAGCAACGCCACGACGGCGCCTCCAGCGAGGTGGCCCGCAGGGCGGTCATCGCCCAGCTGGCCAAGGCCGGGCAGGACACCAACATCGCCCGCCGCAAGCTCATCACGGTCTCGGCGGGCGCGGCGGCGGGCATCTTCGGCCTCGGTTTCGGGATCGCGACGATCGCACCGCTGGTCCGCAACCCGTGGAAGGGCGGGCGGGACGCCGAGCTGTGGACCACCGGCTGGAAGCCGGTCAACGGGGAGACGGTCTACCTGCGCCGCGACACCGGCATCCCGGACGAGATCTCGCTGGTCCGTCCCGAGGACCAGGAACCCGGCTCGATGGACACGGTGTTCCCGTTCCGCGAGTCCGACCGCGGTGACGAGGAGAAGCTGTTGAAGGGGCTGCGCCGCTCCGACAACCCGGTGATGCTCATCCGGCTGCGGCCCGGCACCCCGGTCGTGCAGCGCCCCGGCCAGGAGAACCTGCACTACGGCGACTACTACGCCTACTCCAAGATCTGCACCCACCTGGGCTGCCCGACGTCGCTGTACGAGACCCAGACCCAGCGCATCCTGTGCCCGTGCCACCAGAGCCAGTTCATCGCCACCGAGTACGCCAAGCCGGTGTTCGGTCCGGCCGCCAGGCCGTTGCCGCAACTTCCGATTACAGTGAACGAGGAAGGCTATTTCGTCGCGACGGGTGACTTCCCTGATGCGGTGGGTCCGGCGTTCTGGGAGTTAGGAGCCGACGCATGAGTTCGATCACCACCCCCACCACGTCGAACGGGCGGCTCAAGGCCAAGGTCGGCGAGTCGCTGGACGAACTCGATCAGCGCTTCCACCCGGCGGCCGGGCTGCGCAAGCAGTTCAACAAGGTCTTCCCGACGCACTGGTCGTTCATGCTCGGTGAGGTCGCGCTCTACGCCTTCATCGTGTTGTTGCTCACCGGCACCTACCTCGGGATCTGGTTCGACCCGTCGATGCAAGAGGTGCACTACGAGGGGCCGTTCGACAACCTGCGCGGGCTGCCGATGAGCACCGCCTACGCGAGCGCCCTCGACATCTCGTTCGAGGTGCGCGGCGGGCTGTTCGCGCGCCAGGTGCACCACTGGGCCGCTCTGCTGTTCATGGCCGCGATGATGGCGCACATGTTCCGGATCTTCTTCACCGGCGCGTTCCGCAAGCCGCGTGAGACGAACTGGACGATCGGCGTGTTGCTGATCCTGATCGGCACGTTCGAGGGGTTCAGCGGATACTCGTTGCCCGACGACCTGCTGTCCGGCACCGGCCTGCGGATCGCGTCCGGCTTCACGATCTCGATCCCGGTGATCGGCACCTGGGCGCACTGGCTGTTGTTCGGCGGCGAGTTCCCCGGCACCGAGATCCTGCCGCGGCTCTACACCGTGCACGTGCTGCTGCTGCCGGGCGTACTGCTGGCGTTCATCGCGGTGCACCTCGGCCTGGTGTGGTACCAGAAGCACACCCAGTACCCCGGCCCAGGACGCACCGAGGGCAACGTGGTCGGTGTCCGGATCCTGCCGGCGTTCGCCGCCAAGGGTGGCGCGTTCTTCGCCATCGTCGTCGGCGTGCTGGGCATCATGGGTGGGGTCTTCCAGATCAACCCGATCTGGAACTTCGGGCCCTACAACCCGGCGCAGATCTCCGCCGGATCCCAGCCCGACTTCTACATGGGTTGGTCCGACGGCATGGCCCGGCTCTTCCCGGCCTGGGAGATCGTGCTCGGCGACTGGCGAATCCCGGCCGTGTTCTGGGCGTCCATCGGCTTCCTACCGGTGATCTTCATCCTGGCCATCGCCTACCCGACCATCGAGCGCAAGATGACCGGCGACAACGCGCTGCACAACCTGCTGCAGCGCCCGCGCGACGTGCCGGTGCGCACCGCGCTCGGCGTGATGTCGATCGCGTTCTACATGGTCCTGCTGATGAGCTCGGCCAACGACTGGTTCGCCTTCTACTTCGACATCTCGCTGAACGCGACGACGTGGATGGGCCGGATCGGCATGCTGATCGTGCCGCCGATCGCGTACTGGGCCGCCTACCGGATCTGCCTCGGCCTGCAGAAGGGCGACCGGGCGGTGCTCGAGCACGGCGTGGAGACGGGCATCGTGCGGCGGCTGCCGCACGGTGAGTTCATCGAGGTGCACCAGCCGCTGGCCGGTTCCGACGCGCACGGGCACCCGATCCCGCTGTCCTACCAGGGCGCCCCGGTGCCCAAGAAGATGAACCAGCTCGGGTACGGCGGCAAGCCGGTCCCCGGTTCGCTGCTCACCCCGGACCCGGCCGGCGAGACCGTGGCGCTTGAGGAGGCTCGGGCCGAGGACGCCAGGGCCGAGGCCGCCGCGCGCGACACGCGGACTCGACGCATCGACGTCGAGGGCAATGAGCAGCCCGGGGTGCTCGCGGGTCGGCCGGAAGCCGGTCAGCCCAAGGACATCACCGACTGATCCAGCTCCACCCACTGCGGGCCCCGCCGATCACCGGCGGGGCCCGCGGTGTGTCTGACGCGTAGCCACCCCGAGTCGCTCACGGCCGAGATCGTGCGGGCCACCGACCGCGTCCGGCGCGGCTGGGAAGCGTCTGGTCGCCGAGCGCAACCGCCGCCAGCACGAGCACGAACAGCGCGAGGTAGGTGTCGGACCACAGCGAGATCAGGCCGGTGCGCGGGACGGGTCCGACCCCCGGCCCGGGAAGTGCGGTGATGACCGCGAGGGTGCCGGCCAGCACCACGCCGAGCAGCGCGCCGGCCACCCAGTCCCGGCCGTCGAGCGCCCGGTGTCCGAGCACGATGATCAACGGCACGAACCACACCCAGTGATGCGACCAGGCGAACGGCGCGGCCGCCGCCGAGCACAGCCCGCACAGCGTCAGCGCCAGCAGCTCCTCACCACGCCGGTGCGCGCTCCTGGCCGCCGCCAGCGCGACGGCGACCAGCACCGCGGCCCCCGCGAGGAACACGATCCGCGCGGCCGCGCCCTCCCCCAGGGCCCGGGCCAGCAGGCCGTTGAGCGAATGGTTGGTGCTGGCGGCGATGTCGGAGATCCGCCCGGCCGCGGCGAAGGTGCCGTCCCACCAGTAGCCGCGCGAGTCACCCGGGACCAGCAGCGCGCCCACCGCGGCGGCGAGGCAGAAGGTGAGCGTCGCCGTCCCCGCCGCCCGCCAGCGGCCGATCACCACCAGGTAGCCGACGAACAGCAGCGGCGTGAGCTTGAGCGCCGCGGCCAGTCCGACCCCGACCCCGCGCCACCGGCTGCCGTCTCGACCCAGCAGGTCCCCCATGACCAGCGCCAGCACCACGACGTTGAGCTGCCCCAGGTAGAGCGTGGTGCGCACCGGATCGAGCCACGTCGCCAGCGCCACGATCCCGAGCACGCCCAAGCCGAGCCCCGGTACCGGTGGCCCGCCGAGGCTGCGCAGCCCGCGGTGCGCGACGAACGCGAGCAACGCCAGCGTGCCCGCCGTCCACACCAGCTTGAGCGCGGGCAGCGGCAGCGCCAGCATCGGCACGAACACTAGCGCCGCGAACGGCGGATACACGAACGGCAGGTCCAGCAGCACCCCGCCCGCGTACAGCGGTCGGCCGGTCAGCAGGTGTTCCGCGCCCGCCCGGTACACCTGGAGGTCGATCAGCAACGTGTGCGCGGCCGGCCAGACGGCGAGCACGACGGCGTGTCCCAGCAGCGCCAGCGCCACACCCACCGACGCCCAGAACCGCAGCCGACGGCCGTGCCTGCCCGCCGCGGCGGGCGTCCCGGTCATGGCCGCACGCTATCCGGCCACTGTCTCCGGTGTGCCCGGTGACCTGCCCTGGGGATCCGCCCATCGGCGCGAACGGCACTCTCGCACGCTAGGTGCGAGTGAAAGTGCCGTTCGCACCACCCTGCCTACGACACCGGTCCGGCAACGAATCGGTTACGAACGGTACCGATGTTGCTCACCGAGCGTGTGAATCATCAGCGGATCGGGAATCACCTGGTGTCCCGCTCCCCAGGGACGAACCTGCTGAGAGGACTGAGGCACATGACCGCCATCGCCGCTGCCGTGCTGTTCGGGCTGGCCCTGATCTTCGAACTGGCCGGCATCTCCCTCCAGATCATCACCAGCCAGGTGTTGATCGTGGCCGGCCTGCTCTGCGTCGCCCTGCACCTGGCCGGAGTCGGTACCCGCACCTACGCCGGGCGCGCCCGCCGCTGAGCCGAGCCCGCGGTCGTGACCGGCGAAATCCGGTCACGACCGCGGGTCGGTGTGGCCGCAGTCGCACCGGCACGCTAGGGTTTCGTCCATGCGTATCGCCCTCCTCGCTCTCGACGCGGCGGTACCGTCGCGCGTCGGCTGAGCCAGGCTGCCGTCGCGCTCGCAGAATCCCCCACCGAGACCTGGCTCGGGTCCTCCCCGTTCGGACCCTGGAGCTTGTCATGACTGTTCTGGATGATCGCCCCTGCAGCACCTGGACACCCCGGCTGCCGCACCGCCACGAGATCGTCACCACCGCCGGCATGGCTGGCGTGCTGGACATCGGCGCGGCGCTGAACGCCTGCGGGTACCCGGTGCACGACTTCACCGTCGATGTCCGCGACGGTGTTCCGTACAGCTCGATCACGTGCACCGTCTCGGTGACCCGCGACGAGTCGGAGATCTTCGCCGCGCGTCTCGGTGCGCTGCCGGCCGTGCTCTCCGTCGAGCCCTGCTGAGACTCCGATGAGGTCGATCGACAATCGTTAGGCTTCTAACGGATTGACGACGAACTACTAGCTGCCTACCGTCGAGGCATGTCCAGCTCTGGGTGGCCGCGCGTGTTGTGGTGGATCGGCGCCGCGCTGCTGGCGACCATGCTGTTCCACCTGGCCGCGATTCTGATCACCGGCGGTCCGCTGACCGGGCCGGTGTCGCTGCGCAAGCCGGCGACGTTCGCCGAGACCGGCTGGCTGCTGTGCTGGTCGACGGCGCTGCTGCTGCCGGTGCTGCAGCTGCGGTCCTGGCCGCAGCACGCGATCGGGGCCGCAGTGGTCCTGTTCGGCGTCGGCGAGACCGCGATCATGGCCATCCAGGCCTGGCGCGGGGTGCCCAGCCACTACAACTTCAGCACCCCGCTCGACGTCGCCCTGATGCGCGGCGGGGCGGCCGGCACGGCCGGTGTCTTCGTGATCGCCGTGCTGATCCTGCTGGTGGCGACGCTGCGGGCGCGCATCCCGTTCGACGTGCGACTCGGCGTGACGGCCGGGGTGCTGGTGCTGCTCGTGGGTTGCGCGCTGGGGCTGGTCATGATCTTCAACAACAGCGGCGTCTTCCAGGGCACGGTCGGCGTCGGCTTCACCGAACGCACCCGCGGCTACCTCGGTCCGGACCCGGCGACCGTCGGGCCGGAGTACCTGCTGATCCGGCCGGCCACCGCGGGCGGCGATCTGGTGTTGCCGCACGCGATCGGCGTGCACGGCCTGCTCCTGCTGGCGGTGCCGACGGTGCTGCTGGCGCGCACCGGCCTGTCGGCCGGCCGCCGGTTGCGGATCATCGGCACGGCGGTGTCCGCGGTCGTAGTGGCGATGGCGATCCTGTTGTGGCACGCGCTGCGCGAGCTGCCGCTGCACGAGCTGTCGGGGCCGGCGCCGGCCGCGCTGGCGCTGTGCGCTCTCGGCTTGCTGGGCAGCTACGCCGCGGCCGGGAGGGCGCTCGGTACGCGGCGTGAAGCCCAGCCCATCGCTGCTGGCGACTAGGCCCAAGCGAGGCTGATTACCCGGATGATGATCACCGTGGCCGGGTCGTGCACGACGGCGTAGAACAGGAAACCGTCGTCGCCGAGCGGGACGCTCCACTGGTCGGAGGCCGGGCTGTACACCGCGTCGGAGTCGGCGGTGGGGTTCTCCAACAACTGGGCCAGGCGGTGGTCGACGACGTCGCGGTCGGTATCGGGCAGGTCGTGGTACTGCTGGTCGGCGATCTGGAGCCAGACCAGCCGGAAACGCGGCATCGGCTGTTCTCCGTCGGGGTGCTCCGCCGGCTACAGGGTCGTCCAGTTGCCGCGCTCGTCGCGCTCGGAGAACCCGGTCAGGTCGCCGGCCTGCGCGCGCTGCAGCTGAGCATGCTCATCGGCGGTGAGCGGGTTGGCGGCCATGGTCGCCAGCGCGTGCCAGCGGGCCAGCACGGCTTGCGGCCCGGACAAGTCGAGGTCGTCGCCGGCGCGGGCGAGCGCTGCGCGCAGGTCGGCGGTGAAGCGGGGTTCGTCGGCGGGGGCGTGCTCGGCCAGGGCCGCGCGGATCGCCGGTCCGGACCGCTCGATCGTCACCGTCGTCACCGTGGCCATCGGCTGAGTATGCCGCCTGATACCGACACCACCGGAGATGACCTGGTCCGGCGCGTCGCCGCGAGCATGTAGTAACAGTGAGATCGTGCAGTCCACTCGACGGCCGGAAGCGAGAGCCGCTAGCCGTAGCCAGGTCGTTGACAGCAGGCACCACAGCGACGGCCGGCTCCTGGCGATCGGGTGGGCACGTCGAGCAGCAACCTGCCCGACCGCGTTCCGCGGAACCGGCGGCCGGGCACTCGACATCCGACCAACCCGGCCCCGCCGCGTTCCGCGGAACTCGACCGCGCCGGACTCAGGGCGTACGGACGGCATGCGCGGCGTCGAGCATCTCGGCCAGGTTCGCGATCTTCACCCGCTCCGCGCCGCGCAGCCCGCCGCGACGGATCTCCTCGGCGTCCAGCCGCAACCAGGCCGTCCAGTCCACCGGGCGCACGCCGTAGCCGGCCAGGGTCGCGGCGAACGCCTCCCGGGACGGGCGCGGCGGCGCCGGTAACGTCGGCAGGTCGGCCAGCACCGCGGCGACGGTCTCGGCGGCGTCGCCCTTGTTGGTGCCGATCACCCCGCTCGGCCCGCGCTTGATCCAGCCGGTGACGTAGGCCCCGGGCACCGGGACCCCGTCGCGCACCACCCGTCCCGCCACATTGGGCACGGTGCCGCTGCGCTCGTCGAAGGGCAGCCCGGAGATCGGCATCGCGGAGTATCCGATCGCGCGGACCGCCAGGCCGACGTCGAGGGTCTGCTGCTCGCCGGTGCCCCGGATGCGCCCGTCCGGATCGACCACGTTGCGCTCGACGACGACACCGGACACCCGCCCGTCCCGGTTGCCGAGCAGCCGCACCGGGCTGCGCAGGAACCGCAGGTGGATCCGGCGCGGCCGACCCGCGGGCTCCCGGGCCGCCCATTCGGTGAGCATGGCCAGGTTCTGGCGTTGCCGCCGGTCCTCGGGTTCCTCGACCCCCGCGGCCAGCAACCCGTCGTCGTGCACGATCACCTCGGCGGCGTCCAGCGCGCCGATCTGGCGCAGCTCGGCCGGGGTGAACCGGACGTGTTGCGGGGCCCGCCGGATCAGCACGTGCACATCGGTGACGGCGCTGCGGCGCAGGGCGTCAAGCACGGCGTCGGGCACGTCGGTCTCGGCCATCTCGTCGGCCGTCCTGGTCAGCACTCGCGCCACGTCGAGCGCGACGTTGCCGGCCCCGACCACGGCCACACCGGGATGGTCGAGCAGCGGTTCGAGGCCGACGTGGTCGGGATGCCCGCAGTACCAGCTGACGAACGCGCCGGAGCCCAGCGACCCGTCGAGCTCCTCGCCGGGGATGCCCAGGGCGCGGTCCACCGAGCTGCCGGTGGCGTGGATGATCGCGTCGAAGTGCTGGCGCAGCGCCTCGTAGGGCACCCCGTCGTCGCCGAGGTGCACGTCCCCGAGGAATTCGACACCGGGGAGCTCGACACCGGGGAGCTCGACGCCGTCCGCACCGTCGGCCGCGGCGGCATCGGATACGGCCTGCGCGAAGGGCTGCTGCAGCACCCGGATGACCGATTTCATCTTCACGTGATCGGGCGCGACGCCGTAGCGCACCAGCCCGTAGGGCGCCGGCAACCGGTCCAGCACGCTGATGCTCATCGGCTCACCCGACGCGAGCAGCGCGGCGACGGCGTACAACCCGGATGGGCCCGCTCCGATCACCGCGACCCGTGGCTGGGGCATGCTTGCTCATCTCCTGGTGGATGCCGGCTGCTGGCCCGACCCTAAGCCGGTGGTCCGAGCGGGGCGAAGCGAGGCCGGACGCTCCTGGCGGAACGAGGCCACCCCTTCGCGCAGGTCCGCGGAGCCGATGAACTCGTCGACGTGGGCGTAGGAGCGGGCCAGCGCGTCGTCGAACGAGCCGTCGGCGTCGGCCAGCGCCTGCCCGAGGATGGCGGCCATCGCCCGCGGGCTGCAGTGCCGGGCCAGGTCGGCCGCGTAGGCCTGCGCCGCGGCGAGCACCTCGGCCGCCGGCAGCACCCGGCTGACCAGACCGAGCGACTTCGCCTCCGCGGCGTCGAACGTGCGCGCCGACAGCAGCAGGTCCAGCGCGTTCTCGGTGCCGATGAGCCTGGTCAGGGTCCACGCGATGCCGTACTCGGCGACGAGCCCGCGGCGGGCGAACGCCGTGGTGAACCGCGCGGTGTCGGCGGCGAAGCGGACATGGCAGAACAGGGCCTGCACCAGCCCGACGCCGGCACAGGCCCCGTTGATCGCCGCGATCAGCGGCTTGCGGAACCGGCGCGGCACGTCGACCGGATGGTGCGGCAGCCGCGCCCCCGGTTCGCCGAGCCCGCCGAGGCGGGAGATGTCGGCGCCCGGGCAGAACGTGGTGCCCGCGCCGGTGAGCACGACCGCCCGCACAGAGTCGTCGGCGTCGGCGGCGGCGAGCCGCGCGTAGTAGGCCACGGCGAGCTCCTCCGACCAGCCGTTTCGGCGCTCCGGACGGTTCAGGGTGAGGGTCAGCACGCCGTCGGCTGTCGAGTTCGGCCAGCACGAGGTCCGCGGTCACCCGACCGACCTTACGACCGGGAACCGGCACCGCCGGACGGCCGGTGCGCCGGGCTCAGCCGGCGACGGAGGTGAGCGCGCCCGAGCGGGCGGCGAACGTCCGCCGGTAGTCGGCCGGGGGCCACTCCGACGACCTTGCGGAAATGGTGTCGCAGCAGCGCCCCGCTGCCGAACCCGCACTCGGTGGCCACGTCGTCGATGCTGAGATCGTGGTCCTCCAGCAGCCGCTGCGCGCGCTGCACCCGCTGCAGGGTGAGCCAGCGGTGCGGGGTCGTGCCGGTCTCGGCGACGAACCGGCGGGCGAAGCTGCGGTCCGACATCCGGGCCCGGCGGGCGAGCTCGGACACCGTGTGCTCGTGCCGCAGGTTCTCCAGGACCCAGTCCAGCACCGGGGCCAAGCCGTCGCTCGCGCACTCCGGCACCGGCTGCTCGACGTACTGCCGCTGCCCGCCGTCGCGCTGCGGGGGCACGACCATCCGGCGGGCGATCGTGTTGACCACCGCGCTGCCCAGCTCGCGGCGCACCAGGTGCAGGCAGGCGTCGATGCCCGCGGCGGTGCCGGCGCTGGTGATCACGTTGCCGTCGTCGACGAAGAGCACGTCCGGGTTGATCCGGGCCCGTGGATGCTGCTCGCGCAGCTCGTCGACGTGCTTCCAGTGCGTGGTGCAGTTCGCGGTCGTCGAGCAGCCCGGCGGCGCCGAGCACGAAAGCCCCCGAGCACACGCTGAGCAGCGTGGCCCCGTCCGCGGCGGCCTGCCGCAGCGCGTCCAGCACCGCCGGCGCGAAGCTGCGGATCGGGGTGGCCGAGACCGCGACCAGGTCGGCGCCGCGCAGGCCTTCGAGCCCGAAGTCCGGGGTCAGCGTGGCTCCGACCGTCGTCGGCAGCGGCTCCCCCGCTACCGGGCCGCACACCCGGAAGTCGAACGGCGGCACCCCCTCGTCGGTGCGGTCCATCCCGAACACCTCGCAGACCGTGCCGAACTCGAACGGCGTGACCTGCGGCAGCACCAGCACCGCGACCGTGGACAACATGAGCCCAGTGTAGATGGCAGAATCTTTTCTGCAATGGGCACTTCTGCCACTGGTGGCGGGAAGTTGTGCGCCGGATAATTTCTGCCATGGCTACCGCATTCACCGTCCTGTTCCTGGTCGCACTGATCGTCTTCCTGTCGATGGTCCAGCCGTCGAGCACGTACCTGGGTCCGGCGCCCGTCGACCGGGACCGTGAGCGGCTGCTCGCCGAGGGCCGTTCGCGCTGCTGAGCGCGCTCACCGTCCGCGGTTCACCGGCGCTGAAGGTCGCCGCTTCAGGCGCCGTCGCGGTGGAAGCCGGCCAGCCGTTCCGCCTCGGCATCCAGCTCCCGCCGGGTCTCGGCGTCCAGCTCGTGGAACGGCTCGCACCGCACCGCACCGTCGACGTAGCGCCAGGTGCCCGCCACCTGCCCATCGACGAGGAAGGTGGGCACCGACTGCGGCATCGAGGTGGCGAACACCCGTGGCCGGTAGGGCTCGGGCAGGATCTGCGCGCGGCGGGCGTGCACCAGCAGCGTCGCGTCCCACTGACCGAGGAAGCGCACCGGCGCCGGGGTGTCGGGCGCCGGCAGCGGCGCCCGCGGCGACGTCGAACAGCTCACCACCGTCCTCGGTCCGGAACCGGCGCGGCTCCAGCCCGGCCAGCACGGCCCGGGTGGTCGTCACGTTCCACCCGCAGAACGAGGCGATGTCGGCCACCGACGCCGGCCCGAACCCACGCAGGTAGCGGCTGACCAGCAGCTCCCGAGCCGCGGCCTCGGTCGGCACCGGATCAGGGCGGGCCACGGCGTGCTCGGCCAGTTCATAGACGTGCGCCCGCGGCGTGGCCCAGGTGCCGGCCGGCGGTGCCCGGACCAGGTCCAGCCAGAGCTGCACCCCCGGCCAGGCCGTGCGCGGGAAGCCGGCGGCGACCAGCCCGGCCTGGATCTCGGCCTGTTTCCGCGGGCCCGCTGCTAGCAGCTCGCGCACGACGGCGGCGATGGCGGCCATGTCCAGATCCGCGTTCGGCTTCGCGACGCGCAGCCACCACTCCCTGCGGATCGCGCGCACAGCCTCGGTGAACGGCCAGTAGTCCGGCGCGGAGACCATGTGGATCGTGCACCGCATCGCCCACGCCTGGACGATCCGGCCGCGGAGCAACGCATCGGTGAGGGCGTCGCGGCGGAAACCGGCCAGCCGCGACCAGAGCCCGATGTAACCCGACGGCGCGTACTGCGTCTGCAGGCCGGCCACCCGTTCGACGGCCCGCTCCGGGGGCAGGTCGGATCGCTGCAGCAGCAGCTGGCGAGCCAGTACGGCGCGGTTCAGCTCGCGGGTCGACAGGATGCGCTCGGACACGACCGGGATTGTGCCTGCCACCCCCGACATTTCCGCCGGGCGCCGCGGAACTCTGCGGCGCCGCGGTGCGTTGGTCTTCCGCCGCCGATCGAAGGGTTGCGGATTGTCACTCTCGCCATCGCCATCGCCATCCGGGACCGCAGCGCCGTCGGCGTTCCAGGTCCAGCTCGACCGGCTCGTGGACCTGGGCTATCCGGCCCTCGCCGGTCTCGACGAAACGCGCTTCCGCGAGCTGCTTGCGCCGCTGGAGAAGCGGGTGCCCGCCGGCGTGCCGGCGCCGGGTCGGGAGCCGTTCGTGCTGGTGGTGACCCGCGAGCTGGTGGACCCGTACGCCACCGTGCCGTTGCTGCGGCTGGCCGGGGGGCGCAAGCCGGGGATCGTCGACCGCAACCACGGCGAGGGTGACCTGGCGACCTACCACCCGCTGCCGCAGCTCGACGTGCCGAGCGCCCCGGCCTACCTGCTGATCGACGTCGAACGCGGCGAGGAGTTCTGCGGCGTCCGGCCCGAGGATGCGCTGCCGGTCATCACCGGCCGCGGCCGCACACCGTTGACCATCGACGAGGGCATCGCCGTGGTCACCCAGGCACCGCAGCTGCTGGAGAAGAACAAGTGCTTCATGCTCTCCGGTTCGCGCCGCGCCGACCGCCGGGTGCCGGCGATGTGGATCAGCGACCGGGCGCCCAAGCTGGGCTGGTGCTGGGACGGCAACCCGCACTCGTGGCTCGGGGTGGCGTCCGCCGGCGCGAGGTTGACCTAGGAAGTAGGGGCTCGGCGCGCTACTGGGTGGCGACGGCCGGGACGGTGCAGCCACCGGCCGCCCGTCATGACCCGCTGCACGGCGAGCTCCGCGTCGAGCACGACGAGGTCGGCCCGCCGCCCGGGAGCCAGCGCACCCACCCGGTCCAGCCCGACCGCGGCCGCCGGGATCGTCGACGCCTGCCGCGCGGCGATCACCAACGCCTCGGCGCGCGGCACCGGCAGCGCGGCCACCGCGGTCGCGAACACCCGGTCCATCGTCGCGGTGCTGCCGGCGATCGAACCGTTGCCGTCCAGCCGGGCCACACCGGCGGCCACGGTCACCGCCAGCCCACCCAGGCGGTAACGACCGTCCGGCGCCCCGGCCGCGGCCATCGCGTCGGTGACCAGCGCAACCGTGTCGGGCGAGGCCGCGGACACCATCCGGTACAGGCTCGGGTCGAGATGCGTGCCGTCCACGATCAGCTCGGTGGTGACCCGCGGATCATTGATCAACGCGATCACCGGGCCCGGGTCGCGGTGGTGGATGGCCGGCATCGCGTTGAACAGGTGCGTGCCGACGGTCGCGCCGGCCTCGATCGCGGCCAGCGCCCCGGTCAGGTCGGTGTCGGTGTGCCCGACCGCGGCGATCACACCGGCCCCGGCGATCGTCGCGATCGCGTCCAGCGCACCCGCGCGCTCCGGGGCCAAGGTGATCATGCGGATGACGCCGGCGCCGGCGGCCAGCAGCCGCCGCAGCTCGGCAGGGTCGGGATCGCGCAGCAGTGCGGGCTCATGGGCGCCGCAGCGGTGCTCGGACAGCCATGGGCCTTCGAGGTGGACACCGGCGATCAGGCCGTCGGCCACCAGTTCGCTGAGCATCGCGACGCCGGCGAGCAGGTCCGCCGGTGCGGCGGTGACCAGGCTGGCCAGCGTCGTGGTGGTGCCGTGGGCGCGGTGGTGCTCGACGGCCCGCCGGGCCGATTCTCCGTCGAGGTCGGTGAACGACCCCCCGCCGCCGCCGTGCACGTGGATGTCGACGAACCCCGGGACCACGAGCTGCGCGCCCAGGTCCTCGTCCGGGTCACGCGGCGGCCGGCCGGTCCCGACCTCGACGATCTCGTCGCCGTCGATCGCGAGCCAGCCGGGGGCCGCCCGCTCGGGGGTCACCACCGTCCCGGCGCTGATGATCCGGACGCGGGGGTCCAGGACGCTGGGAGTCACAGCGTCTCCGTCACCTTCCGCAGCCCCCGCGGCGCGTCGGGGTTGCCGCCGCGGGCCAGCGCCAGGTGCAGCGCGAGCTGCTGGAACGGCAGGATCTCCAGCATCGGCGACAGCGCCTCGTCGACGGCCGGCAGCTCGATCCCGGCCGAGGCGGACGCGACCGCGGCGGGCGTCCCGACGCAGAACACGTCGGCTCCGCTCTGGGCGAGCCGGGGTAGCACCTGCTGCATGGCCGCGCCACCGACGCCGTCGCCGACCACGGTCAGCACCGGCACCTGCGGATCGATCATGGCCAGCGGCCCGTGCAGCAGGTCGGCGCCGGAGAACGCCTGGGCCGACAGGTAGGAGGTCTCCATCAGCTTGAGCGCGGCCTCCCGTGCGGTCGGGTACGAGTAGCCGCGGGCGGTGCTGACCAGGCGGCTGGCGAAACGGTAGCGCTGCGCCAGCGCGGCCACATCGGCGTCCCTGGTCAGCAGCGCGCGGCCCAGCTCCGGCAGCACCGCGGCGGCCGCTCCGTCACCGCCGACGACGTGGTCGCAGAGCAGGTGCAGCGCGAGCAGCTGGGCGGTGTAGGACTTGGTCGCCGCGACCGCGCGTTCCTGGCCGGCCATCACGTCCAGGTGCAGCTCGGCCGCCTCGGCCAGCGGCGAGCCGGGCTTGTTGGTCACCGCGATGGTCAGCGCGCCCCGCTCGCGGGCCACCTGCAGCGACTGCACGAGGTCCGGCGAGCCGCCGGACTGGCTGATGCCGATCATCAGCGTGTCGCGCAGGTTCGGCCGCGCCCCGTAGGCGGTCATCGTCGACGGCGAGACCAGCCCGGCCGGCAGGCCGTGCACGATCTCGGTCAGGTACTTCGCGTAGAGCGCCGCGTGGTCGCTGGTGCCGCGGGCGACGAACAGCACGAATCGCGGGTCGTACTCGCGGATCCGGGCGGCCGCCGCGGCGAACTGGGCCCGGCC
The DNA here is from genome assembly GCA_963730945.1 of uncultured Actinomycetota bacterium. Classification (GTDB taxonomy): domain Bacteria; phylum Actinomycetota; class Actinomycetes; order Mycobacteriales; family Pseudonocardiaceae; genus Pseudonocardia. Next base: position 413,595 of record CAVSTV010000009.1, on the reverse strand, counting down.
CTCGTCGAGCAGCCGCTGCCAGATCTGCGGCTGCTCGGCGATCTCGGCGGCCATCAGGGCGCCCGGCGCGGCGGTCTCGGTGGGTGTCGGTGTGGTGATGAGGGAAGTCATGGTGATGCTCTCCTGTCGAGTGGGGGTGTGGTTCAGGCGGCGGTGGCCGCGAGGGCCAGCCGCACGGCGCCGTGCACCGGGTCGCGGTCGAGCAACCGGACGTCGGTGATGCCGTCGGCGGCCAGGTCTCGGCGCAGCCGGGCCAGCAGCGCGGGTTGATGGGTGATCAGGCCGCCGGCGCAGACCAGCGGCCCGGTGCTGCGCAGCACGCCGGCGACGGTGCCGACCAGGCAGCGCAGCGACTGCGCGGCCTCGTCGACGATCATCCGGCTGGCCGGGTCGCCCGCGGCGGCCAGCTCGAACACGACGCCGGCCTGGCGGGCCCAGTAGCGGCGCTCCGGGTTGGCGTAGAAGCGTTCCTGCAGCCGCTCCGGGCCGGCGATCCCGCAGCCGGCGATCAGGGCCGCGGTGAGCCGGTCCGGCGCCTCGTGCCGATCCTGGCGGGCGAGCACGTGCCGGATCGCGGAGCGGGTGACCCCGTAGCCGCTGCCCTCGTCGCCGAGCAGGTAGCCCCAGCCGCCGGCCCGCCAGGACCGGCCGTCGGGGTCGATCCCCCAGGCCACCGAGCCGGTGCCGGAGATCAGCGCGATCCCGGTGTCCAGCCCGGCCGCGGCGAGCAGCAGCTGCGCGTCGTGCACCACGTCGACCCGGGCCGCCGGCAACAACCCGGTGATCAACGCGGCCAGCTGGGCACGCTGCTCAGGTGAGTCGGCACCCGCGGCCCCGGCGCAGACGCCGCCGATGTCGGTGCCGCCCAGCTGTTCCAGCGCGGTGGACAGTTGCCGGGTCGCCTCGCCGGCCCCCACCGAGGCGACGTTGGCGCTGCCGACCACCGTCTCGGCGAGCACGCCGGTGCTGTCGGCCAGCACCGCGTGCGTCTTCGAGCCCCCGACGTCGAGGCCCACGATCTGGGCGCTCACCGGGCGATCCCGCCACCGACCGCGGGGCCGGCGGTGCTGGCCTCGGGCCACACGCCGTCGTTCTCCCAGTAGTGCCGGATGTCCTCCAGCGGGCGGCCCTTGGTCTCCGGGGCCATCCGGTAGTTGAAGGCGAACGCGGCGACCGCGAGCATCCCGAACAGGGCGAACGTGCCGGCGCCGCCGAGCGTCTCCAGCAGCCGCAGGAAGACCGCGGCCACGATCGCGTTGGCGACCAGGTTGGCGGTGAGCATCGCGCTGGCGCCGATGGAGCGCAGCCGAGCCGGGAAGCTCTCCCCCGCGTACACCCAGACCAGGGCGCCGAAGCCGAACGTGAAGCCGACCGTGAACAGCAGCAGGCCGCCGAAACCGAGCACCGTGAGCGCGCCGCCGAAGTCGCTGCCCAGGCTGAACGTGACCACCAGCACGATGTTGGCCAGGATCATGATCCCGATGCCGATCAGCAGGATCGGTCGGCGACCGAGCCGGTCGACCAGCGCGACCGAGACGAACACCGCCAGCAGGCCGGCGACCTGCACCAGGGCCGGCAGCCCGAGGGTCGCCGCGCTGCCGGTGAAGCCCATTGCCTCGAAGATCCGCGGGCTGTAGTAGACGATCGCGTTGATGCCGGTGGCCTGCACGAAGAAGCCGAGCCCGATGACGAAGATCGCCGCGCGCAGGTAGGGCTTGCGGAACATCTCGCCCAGCCCACCGCCGTGCTCCTCGTTCAATGCGGCCTTGATATCGGCCAGCTCGGCCTCGGTGTCGGCCGTCGGCTCGATGTCGCGCAGCACGGAGCGGGCCTCGTCGACCCGGCCCTTCATCATGTACCAGCGCGGGGTGTCGGGCAGTCGCAGCAGCGCCACCGTGATGAGCGCCCCGGGGATCGCGGCAGCGCCGAGCATCAGTCGCCAGTTCCCGCTCTCGGCGAGCCCCCAGGCGATCAGGTAGCCGAGGATGATCCCGGTGACCGTGGCCACCTGGTACATCACCAGCAGCGACCCGCGGATGCGTTGTGGGGCCGACTCGGCGATGAACACCGGGGCCACCACCACTGAGACGCCGATGGTCAGGCCGAGCAGCAGCCGGGCCACGATCAGCGACGGCACGCTCCAGGCCAGCCCACTCAGCAGCGAGAACAGGGCGAAGGTGGCGGCCACGCCGACCATCACCGCCTTGCGTCCGAGCCGGTTGGCCAGCGTGCCGCCGAACAGCGCGCCGGCTATCTCTCCGACCACCACGGCCGTCGTGACCAGGCCCTGGGTGTCGGCGTCGAGGTTGAACTCGGGGGTCAGGTAGAGCAGCGCGCCGGCGATGTTGGACGAGTCGTAACCGTAGATGGCTCCGACGGTCGCGGCGCTGGCCGCGACGCCGACGGCCAGTCGCGAGGACTGGCGGAGCTCGGTCAGGAAGCTCAAGGCGGATCTCCTTCCGGGTAGTTGGCACCGTCATTGGTCTATACCAATCAGCGTGCGCTAAGATTGGCATAGACCAATTTCGGTGTCAACCCAGGAAGGGGAAGCCGCGACGATGGCGACACCCGAGCTCAAGGTGCCCCCGAAGAAGGTGCCCCGAAGAAGGTGCAAGTACTACCGGCTCAAGCAGGACCTCCAGGAGATGATCGACAACGGCGAGCCCGGCAGCGCGCTGCCCACCGAGCGCGAGCTGGCCACCCGCTTCGACACCTCACGCACGACCGTCCGGCAGGCCCTGGCCGAGCTGGTGGTCGAGGGCAAGCTGGAGCGCACCCAGGGCCGGGGCACCTTCATCAGCGAGCCCAAGCTGATCACGCTGCGCCAGCTCACCTCGTTCTCCGAAGACCTGGCCGAGCGCGGCGCCCGCCCGCGCAGCGAGATCCTGGCGGTGTCACGGGTGCGGGCCGACCCGCAGGTCGCCGCGGCACTGGCGCTGCCGACCGGCGAGCAGGTGGCCTGCGTCGAGCGGCTGCGGTTCGCCGACGACGCCCCGATCGCGCACGAGACGGCCTTCCTGCCGGGCCGGCTCCCCCGGCTGCGCGCCGAGCTGGAACGGCACGGCTCGCTGTACCGCACGCTGCGCGAGGTCTACGGCATCGAGATCGACGCCGCCGAGGACTCGGTGGAGACCGCACTGGCCAGCCCGTTGCACGCGGGGCTGCTGGGCTGCGACACGGGGCTGCCGATGCTGCTGGTCTGCCGGACCGCGTGGGACCGCGCCGGGCGGCCGGTCGAGTTCACCCGCTCGGTGTTCCGCGGCGACCGGTTCCGGTTCGTGGCGCGTCGACAGGGCTCCGGACCGTCACCGATGGACCAGCACTCCGCCGGGATGTGACGTTCGGTAGCCGCCTGTCCATGAAGCGTTCGGCTGAGCGATAACGGCCGAACGGCGTCGTTAGGCTCCCGGCCGTGTCCCCCGAGGTGGCGGCGGTCCAGGGCGTGGCCGAGGAGCAGTTCGGCAAGCGGCTGCTGGTCGAGCTGTCGCACACGATCGAGCGGTTCGCGCTGGCCGCGCCCATCGACGAGCCGCTGATCGTGATCGCGATGTTCCAGAAGCTGTCCTACTTCGAGCGCGAGGCGGCCGTCTACCGCGACATCGCCGGCCGGGGCGCGGTCACCGTGGTGGGGCTGGCCGAGAACTTCCCGCCCCGGCTGCCGCCGGACGTGCGGCACTGCCTGCTCGGTCCGACCGACCCGTTGACCCGGGAATGGAGCGTGACCGTGCTCGGCCCGCGCGGCGGCGCCACCCTGATCGCGATCGACCAGCTGATGGTCGACGTCACCGCGCCGACCCTGGAGGAGGGCCGCAGCTTCCGGGGCCGGTGGTCGTTCCGCCGCGAGCACGCCTACCGGGAGGTGCTGCGGCTGCGCTCACAGCTGCGGCTCCCGTCCGGCGTCCTGCAGGAGATCGACGAGGTGCTGCGGCGGGTGATCGCCCAGCCGGAGCCGAGCCGGCAGGACTGGTGGGAGGTGCCGCTGCGCTTCGTCACCGATCAGCTGGACCGGGCCATGGGCGAGCGGGCCGCCGCCCGCCGAGCGCTGGAGGTGGCCCAGGACGACAGCTCGGAGCGGGACACCCGCACCGGGCTCTACACCGAGAAGTTCCTGACCCGCTGGACCGCGGGCCTGGGCGGAGCACTGCCGATCGGGCTGGCCCTGCTGCGGGTGGCCGGCCTGTCCGAGCTGCAGGGCCGGTACGGGTTGCGGGCCGAGCACGCCGCCGTACAGGGCCTGCTCGGCTGCCTGCGCAACGGGCTGACCGAGGGCGACCGGATGGTGCGGCTGGGACCGGAGGACATCCTGGTCGTGCTGCCGCTGTGGCCGGCCGACCGCGTGCGCCGCTTCTGCGAGCGGATGTGCGCGCAGATCGCGAAGTTGGGCGAGAGCTACCCGTTCGTCCCGCTGCCGGCCGTCGCGGCCGGCACGGTCACCCGGGACCGACCGCTCCCGCTCGACCGGCTCCGGGCCCAGGTCGAGCAGCGGGTGCGCGGCGGCTGAGCGGATGTGGCCATCGCGACCGGCAGAATGCCCGTCATGACCCTCACCGTGCTGGTCCCCACCACCGTGGAGCTTCCCGCCGAGTCGCCGGACGGCGCCCGGTACGTGGCCTACGACCCGAACGAGCCGATCCCCGACGAGCAGCTCGATGCCGAGGTGCTCGTGGTGTGGGGCAATCCGGACCCGATGCTGGCCGACGCGGCCCGCAAGCTGCACAAGCTGCGCCTGGTGCAGCTGCTCTCGGCCGGCACCGACAACGCCGACCGGGCTGGGTTCGCGCCCGAGGTCCTGGTGGCCAGCGGGCGCGGACTGCACGACCGGCCGGTCGCCGAGCACGCCCTGACCCTCACCCTCGCCGCCGCCCGCCGGCTGCACCGCGCGTTCGCGGCCCAGCAGGACCACGAGTGGGCCACCGACATCGGCGGGTTGCAACCCGAGCCCAGCCCCGGCGTGTTCTCCACGCTGCGCGGCGCCCAGGTGACCATCTGGGGTTACGGCAGCATCGGGCGCACGCTGCAACCGCACCTGGCCGCACTCGGGGCCACCGTCACCGGGGCCGGGCGCAGCGCCCGCCGCGAGGGTGACGTCACGGTGGTCGACGAATCGATGATCATCGACCAGCTGGCGCGCACCGACGTCCTGATCATGATCTTGCCGTCGACGCCGGAGACCCGTGGCGCGCTGGACGCGACCAAGCTGGCGGCGCTGCCGGCGCACGCCTGGGTGATCAACGTCGGGCGTGGTGACGCGGTCGACGAGCCCGCGCTGATCGACGCGCTGCGCTCCGGGGTGATCGCCGGTGCCGCCCTGGACGTGACCGTCGTGGAGCCGCTGCCCGCGGACTCCGCGCTCTGGGACACCCCGAACCTGATCATCACTCCGCACGCGGCCGGCGGGCGCCCGCTCGGCGCGCTGGACCTGCTCGCCCAGAACCTGGACGCGTTCCTGGCCGGCCGACCGCTGCGCAACGCCGTCGAGCGGTAGCCCGGACCCGATGGGGCAAACCTGTGGCCCCGCCTCGGGGACCCGGCTACCGTGGGGCTCATGCGCAGGTAGCGAAGGTCTCGATGCGACCCACGGCGACCCCGGCGTCGCCTTTCGTCCCCCCGTCATCCGGCCGGCCCTGACCCGGGCCCGCTCCGGTCGCTGCGCCGGCCCCGTTGTCATGAGGAGGCCAACCATGGCTGAAACGTCGTCCGGCACATCCGGGGCCAGCGACAGCGCCCCCGGCACCGACCGGACTTCTGCCGATCCAGCAGGCACCGGTCCAGCAGGCGCCGAGCAACGGGAGCCCGAGCCACCGGACGCCGCCGCTCCGGTCCCACCCAACCGCGCCGCCCGCCGCGGCCGCGCCCGCGCAGCAGGCTCCGGCGCTGCGGACGAACGCGGCTTCGGTGGCCGCGCTCGGCCCGCCCAGGGCCGACGGTTCAACCCGATCCGCCGCACGGGTTGATCCGCGGCGCCGCCGGTCCCGCGTCCACGGGATCGGCGGCGCTGTCATCAGCGTTTCGGGGCCGGCTCTCGGCGGACCGAGACGTCCGGTCAGCCGCGACCGCCTCGGCCCACCATGTGACGATGTGCGGGTGCCGAGCGAGGAGCCTTGTGGGGTCTGGTGGGCCTCCCCCGTCGATCCGGACGACGCCGTCGAGCTGCGCGAGCTGCTCGACGCCCAGGAGATCGAGCGGCTGGACCGGTTACGCCGGGCCCCGGATCGGGCCCGCTTCCTCGCCGCGCACGCGCTGACCCGGCTGGTGCTCGCCCCGCTCGTCGGGCAGCCGCCGCAGGCCCTGGTCTTCGACCGCCGCTGCCGCTGCGGCGAGCAGCACGGCAAACCCACCCTCCCCGGTGGCCCGCAGTTCTCCTTCACCCACGGCGGAGAGCTGGTCGGCGTCGCGGTGCGCGCCGACGGCGGGCCGATCGGGCTCGACGTCGAGCAGGTCCGCGAACTGTCCGATCTGGACGGTATGGCCCGCCACATCTGTTCCCCCACCGAGCTCACCCGCCCGCTGCCGGCGGCCCCTGACAGCTTCTTCACCGCGTGGACCCGCAAGGAGGCGTTGCTCAAGGCGACCGGCGAGGGCATCTCCAGCCCGATGGCCGGGATCACGCTCGGCCCGGACGGGGTCGAGCAGTGGATCGGTGAGGGCGCGCCGAGTGAGGAGGTGTGGCTGTGCGATCTGCAGCCGGCGCCCGGCTACCGGGCCGCGGTGGCCGGAATCGGTGATCCACCGGACTCGCTGGTCGAGCTGGACGGCCGGGCGTTCCTCGCGGCCGGCGTGCGCGGCTGATCCCTGATCGGGTCGGGGCCGGGCGTTTCTGTCGGTGCCGGGCGGCAGGATGGCGGTGTGGTGGCCGGAGCCCGGTGGGTGTTGCACCTGGACATGGACGCGTTCTACGCGTCCGTGGAGCAGCTCGCCCGGCCCACCCTGCGCGATCGACCGGTGCTGGTCGGTGGGCTCGGGCCGCGGGCCGTCGTGGCCGGGGCCAGCTACCAGGCCCGCGTGTTCGGGGCGCGCTCGGCGATGCCGATGGGGCAGGCGCGCCGGCTCTGCCCGGCGGCGGTGGTGCTGCCGCCCCGGTTCGCGCTCTACCAGGCGCTCAGCGAGCGGGTGATGGCCGTGCTCGCCGAGGCGGCGCCGGTGCTGGAGCCGGTGTCGCTGGACGAGGCCTTCCTCGAGCCACCGGAGCTGGCCGGGGCCGATCCAGCGCGGGTGGAGCGGTTCGCCGTGGAGCTGCGTCGGGCGGTCCACGCCGCCACCGGCCTGCCCGCGTCGGTGGGCGCCGGATCCGGCAAGCAGCTGGCCAAGATCGCCTCCGAGCTGGCCAAGCCGGACGGCCTGCGGGTGATCGACCGCGACGGACAGCAGGCGGTGCTCGATCCGCTGCCCGTACGGGCGCTGTGGGGTGTCGGACCGGTCGCCGAAGCGGGCCTGCGCAGGCTCGGCGTGCTGACCATCGGTCAGCTGGCCGCGCTGGACCTGCGGGACGTCACCGACCTGCTCGGCAGCGCCGTCGGCACCGAGCTGCACCGGCTCGCCCGGGGCATCGACGACCGGCCGGTGGCGCCGCGCGGCGCGGCCAAGCAGATCAGCGCCGAGACCACCTTCGACGTCGACCTCACCGCGATGGTCGACGTGCACGAGGCCGTCGCGCGGATCACCGAGGCCGCACACCGGCGGCTGCTGCGGAGCGGGCGGGCCGCCCGGACCGTATCGGTGAAGGTGCGCAGCGCGGCGTTCACCACCGCGACGCGTTCCGAGACGGCGGGCGTCGCCAGCACCGATCTCGGTGAGCTCACCGCGGTCGCGCAACGGCTGGCGCTCGCCGCGGTGCCCGAGGGTGGGGTGCGGTTGATCGGGGTGTCGCTGGCCGGGCTCGTCGACACCCCGCCGCCGATGCTGTTCGGAGCGGTCGAGCCGGCCGAGGGTGCGGAGCCGCAGGTCGACACCGACATCCATCCCCTGGTGCCGGTACCACCGGTACCAGGGTCCGATCACGGTGGGTCCGATCACCAGACGCCCAGTCGCGCGGGATCCGATCACAACGGGTCCGGTCACCAGGCGCCTGGTCGCGCTGGGTCCGATCACCAGGCGCCCGGGCCCGCTGGGTCCGATCACCGTGCGCCCGGTCGCGCTGGGTCCGATCACCATGCGCCCGGTCGCGCTGGGCCCGATCACCAGGCGCCCGGTCGCGCTGGGCCCGGTCGCGCTGGGCACGGTCGCGATGGGTCCGATCACGATGGGTCTGATCGCGCAGTACCCGATCGCGCAGGACCGGATCGCGCAGGATTCGATGCGGCAGGGCCGATTGTGGGGCAGCCGGCGGTGGTCGCCCAGAGCTGGCGCCCCGGCGACGACGTGCGGCACCGGGAGCACGGCCACGGGTGGGTGCAGGGCGCCGGGCACGGCCGGGTCACGGTGCGCTTCGAGACCCGCTCGACCGGCCCGGGGCGGGCGCACACCTTCGCCGCCGCGGACCCCGACCTCGCCGCCGCCGATCCGCTGGGCAGCCTGGAATGATCGCCTCTGCATTGCTCGTCGACCAGGGCGGCCAGGCGTACGGATCGGGTTGCTCAGCCGGCACGCGCCGCACGCTGTCGTGCGGCAGCCACTGCCCGGACCCCCGGTCGGATGGGCAGCGGGGGCCGCGAGCCACGGCTACTGCTGCAGGCCCCGGTCGGGAGCAGCGGCCTGGTCGTGACCACCACCCGCCTGCCATGCCTGCCGTGGCGCGGGCTGCGCCAGCATCGGGTGGCGCTGCGCTGCGCTGCCCGGCAAGCCCGGTGCGGATCGGCCCGCGCTGGGCGCGGTGACGCATTTCCCACCAACGTTCCGCGGAACGCACGGTCGGACTCGCAACGCCGACAACGTGTGAACCGCCCTGGCGGAAAACAGCGGGCGCCGCAGGCATGGTCGTCGTCCGGCACGCGGAGCCGCATCCTGGACGCCGTCGCCCCAGCACCGCTACGAGCCCATGATCGCCAAGAGTGTTCGATGCTGTGCACACTGCACAGGTGCAGCTTTTCGACCTTTGTCGGCGATCATGAGCGCGCGCGGGTGGCGTTGATCGGGCGACAGCCTCCATATGCAGCTCAGGGACCATTCTTGGCGATCAACTACCGGCCGTGGACACCGCGCCGGCCCACCCTCGCGCGATTCGGCTACAGCCTCCCAGGGCCGTTGCGCGTTTCCCAGGCAGGCGCTGATCACCTGCCGCACCGGCCGATGCAGCGTTCCGCGGAACGCACAGGCGAGACCCACCACGCCGGCGGCCGTAGCGCCCCAGCGCGGACGTCACGCGGCCCACCCCGGACATGATCGACGTTCCGGGGCGCGGAGCCGCGTCATGCGCCATCGCGCGTCCCCCGGAATCCGGTTGAGCCCGGCGGCATTCGTCGACGCCGATGGGCGACCTCGACCGCCGCGTCGTCGGGGGTGTCCGGTCAGGGTTGGTCGGCCTGCTCGAGGTCGATGTCGCGCTCGGTGACGCCGGCCGCATCGAAGGTGGCGACCTCGTGCATCGCCTGGGCCGCGCTCTGTACGATCGGCAGCGCGAGCAGCGCCCCGGTGCCCTCACCCAGCCGCATCCCGAGGTCCAGTAGCGGCGACGCCCCGAGGTGCTCCAGCGCGCGGCGGTGCCCGAGCTCCGCCGAGCGGTGCCCGGCCAGCCAGTACGCCGCGGCCGGCGGGGCCAGCGCCGCGGCCACCAGCGCGGCGGCACCGGCATTGACCCCGTCGAGCAGCACCGGGATCCGCTGCGTGGCCGCGCCCAGCAGGAACCCGGCGAGCGCGGCGTGCTCCAGGCCGCCGAACGCCGCCAGCACCGCGATCGGATCGGCCGGATCGGGGTGGTGGCGGGCCAGCCCCCGATCGATCACCTCGATCTTGTGGGCCAGCATGGCGTCGTCGATCCCGGTGCCGCGGCCGGTGACCTCCGCCGGGTCGGCGCCGGTGAACGCGCAGATCAGCGCGGCCGCGGCCGTCGTGTTCGCGATGCCCATGTCACCGGTGAGCAGGCAGCGGTGGCCGTCGGCGACCAACTCGAGCGCGGTGGCGATGCCGACCTCGACGGCGTCCGTGGCCTGCTGCCGGGTCAGCGCCGGGCCAGCGGTGAAATCGGCGGTGCCTGCGGCGACCCGCCGCGACACCAGCGCCGGTGCCGGATCGAGCGGCCCGACCACCCCGACGTCGATCACGCAGACCTGCGCTCCGACGCGGCGGGCGAACGCGTTGACCACCGCGCCGCCGTGGCAGAAGTTGGCGACCATCTGCGCGGTCACCTGCTGCGGCCACGGCGTGACGCCCTGGGCGTGCACCCCGTGGTCGCCGGCGAACACCGCGACCGCGGCGGGTTCGGGCACCGGCGGCGGGCAGGTCGCGGCGATCCCGGCGAGCGCGATCGCGACGTCCTCGACCCGCCCCAGCGAACCCGGCGGCTTGGTCATCCGCCCGAGCCGCTCGACGGCCATCGCGGCCGCGCCCGGATCCACCGGCTCGATCCGAGCCACCGCGTCGGCGAGGCTCATCGCGACCGCGACGCCACCGTCGGGGCTCACAGCGCACCGCCGCGGCCGCTGCGTTTCGGCGGCACGATGAGCGTCGACAGGTACGGGCCGGGCCGGTCGGGATCCAGCTCCGCGGCCGGACGGATGTCCTCATCTCCCAGGCCGAGCCGGGCCCCGTACACCGCGCCGTCCAGCCGGCCGGATGCCCGCAGCGCGGCCAGCGCTTCGGGCAGCATCCGGCCGAACTTGTAGGCGACCACCGCATCACCGCGGTCCAGCGCTTCGGAGAAACGCTCGGCGCCTGCGGTCATCGGGAACAGCGCGAGCGCCTCGCGACCCTCGACCAGCGGGGTGCGGCTGCGGGCGGCGAGATCCTGCATCGCGGTGATCCCCGGGATCAGCTGGATCTCCAGGTCCTCGACCAGCCGGGCCACCCCTGCCGCCAGATAGCTGAACGTTGAGTAGATGCACGGATCGCCGATGGTGGCGAACGCGGCCGTGCCACCTGGGTGTTCGGTGAACCAGCCCGCGACCTGCGCGGCGGCGGTGTCCCAGGCCCGTTCGCGGGTGGCCAGATCGTGCTCGCGCCCGCCGTCGGGTTCGAGCCGGGTCAGCGCGAACTCGATCCGCTGCACCCGCCACGCCTCGGCGTAGAACAGCACCGTGCGCTCGGCCCGGCCGGTCTCCCCGGTATCGGCCACCGGGACGAAGACGACGTCGGCCTTCGCGAGCAGCGTCGCCGCCCGCACCGTGACCAGGTCCGGCTCTCCGGGCCCGACCCCGACCCCGACCAGGGTGCTCATCACGACGCGCCCTCCAGGTCGCCCTCGAGGTCCAAATAGGTCTGACGCAGCCGGTCGAGCACGGCGTCGTCCGGTTTCGCCCACATCCCGCGGTCCGCCGCCTCCAGCAGCCGCTCGGTCACCCCGCGCAGCGCCCACGGGTTGGACTTCTCCATGAACATGCGGTTGACCTCGTCGAACACGTAGCTCTCGGCGAGCTGGGTGTACATCCAGTCGTCGACGACGCCCGCGGTGGCGTCGTAGCCGAACAGGTAGTCCACTGTGGCGGCCAGCTCGAACGCTCCCTTGTAGCCGTGGCGCTGCATGGCCGCAATCCACTTCGGATTCACCACGCGGGCCCGGAACACCCGCTTGGTCTCCTCGGCCAGCGTCCGGGTGCGCACCGCATCGGTGACCGCCGAGTCACCGACGTAGGCGGCCGGTGAGCGGCCGGTGAGCGCGCGCACCGTCGCGATCATGCCGCCGTGGTACTGGAAGTAGTCGTCGGAGTCGACGATGTCGTGCTCGCGGGTGTCCTGGTTCTTGGCCGCGACCGCGATCCGCCGGAACGACGACTCCATGTCGGCACGGGCCTCCCGCCCGTCCAGCCCGCGCCCGTAGGCGTAGCCACCCCAGACCGCGTAGACCTCGGCCAGGTCGGCGTCGCTGCGCCAGTTGCGGGCGTCGATCAGGGGCAGCAGTCCGGCCCCGTAGGCCCCCGGCTTGGATCCGAAGATCCGTGCGGTGGCCCGCCGCCGGTCGCCGTGGGTGGCCAGGTCCTGGTCGACGTGCGCGCGCAGGTAGTTCTGCTCCGGCGGCTCGTCGAGCGCGGCGACGGCGCTGAGCGCGTCGTCCAGCAGCGTGATGACGTGCGGGAACGCGTCGCGGAAGAACCCGGAGATGCGCACCGTGACGTCGATGCGCGGGCGGCCGAGCTCGGCGGGCGGGGTGATCGCGAACCCGGTGACCCGCCGGGACGCCTCGTCCCACACCGGCCGGCAGCCGATCAGCGCGAGGATCTCGGCCAGGTCGTCGCCCTGGGTGCGCATCGCCGAGGTGCCCCAGACCGTGAGGCCGACGCTGCGCGGATACGAGCCGGTGTCGGCCAGGTGGCGGGCGATCAGCGAGTCGGCCAGCGCGGTGCCGACCTCCCAGGCGCTGCGCGACGGGATCGCCTTCGGGTCCACGGAGTAGAAGTTGCGGCCGGTCGGCAGCACGTTGACCAGGCCCCGGGTCGGCGAGCCGGACGGGCCGGCCGGCACGTAGCCGCCATCCAGGGCGTGCAGCACGCCGGTGATCTCGTCGGTGGTGCGCTCGAGCCGGGGCACCACCTCGGCGCAGCCGAACTCCAGGACGTCGACCACATCGGGCACCGGCTCCCCCAGCACCTCACCCACCACCGCGGCCGCGTCCGTCCAGCCCCGCGCCTGCACCCGGCCGACCAGCTCCCGCGCCACCCCCTCCAGCACGTCCACCAGGTCCGCCCCGGTCACCGCCGGCCCCGGCGCGACGGCCAGCAACCGCTCCCGCCGCGCCGCCTCCTGGACCCCATCTCCTGCGCGAACGGCACTTTCGGGCAACAGGTTGACGCGAGAGTGCCGTTCGCGCAGATCGGCACGGGACTCGGGGGCGGAGGCGCCGGGCGCGCCCAGCTCTCCCGGCCCCGCTCCTGGCCCCGCGCCTGGCCCGCCCGTGGCGCGAACGGCACTTTCGCTCGCACCTAGCGTGCGAAAGTGCCGTTCGTTCCGGTCGGTCTCGGCGGGAGCGGCGGCGGAAGCGGCGGCGGAAGCGGCACCGGCAGCGGGGGCGGGGGCGGGGGCGGCACCGGCAACGGGGGCGGGGGCGGCACCGGCAACGGGGGCGGGGGCGGCACGGCAACGGGGGCGGGGGCGGCACCGGCAACGGGGGCGGGGGCGGCACCGGCAACGGGGGCGGGGGCGGCACCGGCAACGGGGGCGGGGGCGGCACCGGCAGCGGGGGCGGGGGCGGGGGTGCGGAGGGGGGCCGGGACGGGGACGCCGGGGGTGGCGAGCAGGGCCTGCTCGTCGAGGCCGGCCCAGGCGGCCAGGGCACCACGCAGGCCGGGCAGCGCCCGGCTGCCGCCCCACACCTGGCTCGCCCGCAGGATGGCCAGCACCAGGTTCAGCTGCGCTTCCGCCGCCGGCGCCGCGCCGAGCACGTGCAGCCCGTCGCGGATCTGCACGTCCTTGACCTCGCACAGGTACCCGTCGATGTGCAACACGAACTCGTCGAACGCCGCCTCGTCCGGCGCGCTGTCCACGTGCAGGTCGTGGTGCAGCTGGGCGGTGGTGACCAGCTCCCAGATCCGCGCCCGCAGCGCCGGCAGCTTGGCCGGGTCGAGGGCGGCGACATTGGCGTACTCGTCGAGCAGCTGCTCCAGCTTGGCCATGTCGCCGTAGGTGTCCGCGCGCGCCATCGGCGGCACCAGGTGATCGACGACGACCGCGTGCCCGCGGCGCTTGGCCTGGGTGCCCTCGCCGGGATCGTTGACGATGAACGGGTAGATCAGCGGCAGCTCACCGAGCACCGCGTCCGGCGCGCACTGCGCCGACAGCCCCAAGCCCTTGCCGGGCAACCACTCCAGGGTGCCGTGCTTGCCCAGGTGGATCACCGCGTCGGCACCGAAACCCCGCTGCTCCTCCGAGGCCTCCAGCCAGCGGTAGGCCGCGAGGTAGTGGTGCGAGGGCGGCAGGTCCGGATCGTGGTAGATGGCCACGGGGTTCTCCCCGAACCCGCGCGGCGGCTGGATCATCAGCAGCACGTTGCCGAAGCGCAGGCAGGCCAGCACGATGTCGGAGCCGTCGACGTAGAGCCCACCGGGCGGCTCCCCCCAGTGCGCGCGCACCGCCTCCCGCAGCGAGGCGGGCAGCGCGGCGAACCAGCGCTGGTAGTCCGCGAGCGGGACCCGGGCCGGCGCGGCCGCGAGCTGCTCCTCGGTGAGCCACTCGACGTCGTGTCCACCCGCCGCGATCAGCGTGTGGATCAGGGTGTCGGAGTCCGAGGGAAAGTCCCCGACCGTGTAGCCGGCTGCGCGCAACGCGGTGAGCAGCACCACCGCCGAGGCCGGGGTGTCCAGCCCGACCGCGTTGCCCACCCTGGCGTGCTTGGTCGGGTAGCTGGACAACACGATCGCCGGCTTCCGCTGCGCCACCGGGACCGAGCGCAGCCGCGCCTGACGCACCGCCAGCCCGGCCAGCCGGGACGTCCGCTCCGGGTCGGCCACGTAGATCGGGATGTCGTCGCCGAGCCCGGTCTCCTTGAACGAGAACGGCACCGTGATCAGCCGGCCGTCGAACTCCGGGATCGCGACCTGCATGGCCGCATCCATCGGGGACAGCCCGGAATCGGAGTCCGCCCAAACCGCGCGCGAGGTGGTCAGGCACAGGCCCTGCAGCACCGGCACGTCCAGCGCGGCCAGCGCCCCCGCGTCCCAGGAATCCTCGATCCCGCCGGCGCTCGCGTCCGCCGCGGTGGTCCCGCCGGCGGCCAGCACGGTGGCGATCAGCGTGTCGGCCCGCGCCAGCACCGTCATCAGTTCCGGGTCGGCCCCGCGCAGCGACCCGCAGAACACCGGCAGCGCGTTGGCCCCGCGGGCCTCGATCGCGTCGCACAGGGCGTCGACGAAGGCGGTGTTGCCCGACAGCTCGTGGGCCCGGTAGAAGACGATGCCGACGGTCGGTCGCGCCGGGTCCTGGCCGCGCCGGCCGTGCACGCCGAACCCCGGGGTGGCCGCCGGGGCCGCGAACCCCTCCCCGGTGAGCAGCACCGTGTCCGACAGGAAGCGGTGCAGCTCGCGCAGGTTGTCGAGGCCACCGGCCGACAGGTAGGCCAACGCCTCCGACACCAGGCCGGCGGGCACCGTGGACGCGGCCATCAGCTCGGCGTCCGGGGATGCCTCACCGCCCAGCAGCAACACCGGCAGCCCGCAGCCCAGCAGCGCATCGACCCCTTCGGGCCAGGCGCGCCGGCCGCCGAGCAGCCGCAGCACCACGACCGACACGCCGTCGAGCAGGGCGGGCAGTCCGGACGGCTCGACGCGAGCGGGGTTGGCCGTCCGGTAGAGCGCACCCGATCCGCGCGCCGCCAGCAGCTCGGTGTCCGCAGTGGACAGAAGCAGCACGGAGTGCGCCATCGTCGCTCCTCCTCGAGGGTCCGCGCCCTCGGACTAGGGAATCCGCGACGGCAGCGAGTCTCCTGGCTCCCGGATCGACGCACGCGCCCGACCTTCCCGCTCGCGCAGTGGTCGTCAATGGTGGGCACGCACTCCCCGATGACAGTGGCGGGACCGCGCCGGATTCACACCGGCTTCCTGCACTGCCGTCGGGGGAACTGGACCACACGAGCCGCGCAGCGGTCAAACCACTCGATCGGCCGCATCTCGATCGGCCCCGGTCCCGGCCACGCAACAGGCGGCAAATCAGCAGGGCGGAATACGTTTGGTGACGTCACGCCACCGGGAACCATTGCGGCAGAGCTCATTCGTCCGATGGGCTGACCTCACACAGAGAGGTGTGGCCGGTGGACTCCACCGTGATCATTCTGATCGTCGTCATCGTGCTGTTGCTGTTGGGCCTGGGGGCGGCCGGGGTGATGTTGTCCCGTCGTCGTCGCTCGGAGCAGTTGCAGGAGCACTACGGGCCCGAGTACGAGCGCAGCGTGCGGGAGACCGGTGACCGTCGGGCCGCCGAGGCCGAGCTGACCGAGCGCGAGCGCCGGGCGAAGGAGCTCGACATCCGCTCGCTGCGGCCGGAGGAGCGCGATCGGTACCGCGCATCGTGGAACACCATCCAGCGCGACTTCGTCGACGACCCGGTGCAGTCCGTGCACGCCGCCGACCGGCTCGTCGTGGAGATCATGCGCACCCGCGGCTACCCGGTCGACGACTTCGACCGCCGTGCCGAGGACATCTCGGTGGCGCACCCCAAGGTGGTGCAGCACTACCGCGACGCCCGCGCCGTCCGTGACGCCACCGACCAGGGTCACGTCGACACCGACCAGCAGCGCTCCGCCGTGACCTCCTACCGGGCGCTGGTGGACGCCCTGCTCGGCGGCGACGATGACGACCGCCGCGACGACGACCGCCGCGATGACCGCCGCGACGACGACCGGCACCGCGACGACCGCAACGACCACATGATCGCGGCCGGGACGACCACCTGCGCGAGGGTGACCGCCGCCCGGCCCACGAGGTGCGGGACTCCGCTGACCGGCGCTACGCCGATGACGACCACGCCACCGATCGCCGCTACGCCGACGACGGCCACCGCGCCGCCGACCCCTACACCGACGACCGCCGCGAGGCCGGCAACCCGCAGACCGAGGAGCGCACCCGATGAGCACATCCGAACAGCACGCCGTCACCCGCCGCGACCCGCTGGACGGCGAGCCGACAGCCGCCGACGAGCCAGTACCCCGCCGACCAGCAGGACCGCGCGCCCGGGTTCACCGAGCCGGACGCGACGCGGGCGGAGCCGGATCCGATGCTCGCGCCCACCCAGGACGCGCGGATGCCGGAGCAGCGCACGACCGGCACCGACGCCGACGAGCCGCTGCTGGCCGACGACGACCGGTACGGCGCCGGCGCCACCGAGGCCGACTCGGGCGCTGTGCACCCCGACCCGGAGACCCGCACGGACACGAGGGCGGCCGACGACCTCCGCGCCGGCTCCGAGCCGGCGGCCACCGGTTCCGGCACCGCGGCCGACACCGGCAGCTCGGCGGCCGACACCGGCTCGACGGCCGACACCGGCGGCTCACTCGCCACCGACGACACCTCGGCCACCGGCGATCGGGCACCCCTGGTGCCCGCCGACCGCGCGGAGTCCTACGCCACGCGCTGGAACGAGGTCAAGGGCATGTTCGTGGACGAGCCGCGGCAGGCCGTGCAGCGGGCCGACGGGCTGGTCGGAGAGCTGCTCGACGATCTGCAGCGCGGGTTCACCGAGCAGCGCCACGACATCGAGCAGGGTCTTACCAACGACGACACGTCCACCGAGGACCTGCGGATGGCCCTGCGCCGCTACCGCAGCTTCTTCGACCGGCTGCTGTCGGTCTGACCCTCGATCGCACGAACGACGCACCCTCGGCCCGTCCGGCCGGGGGTGCGTCGTCGTTCGTCCGGGTCGTCGGCTGGCCCGAGGTCGGAGAATCGGACAGCTCTACACTGCGCCGGTGAGCTCCCCGCTCGGGATCCCCGGTCTGCTGCAGCCGGAGGTGATCGGTCGAGGCGGCTTCGGAACCGTCTACCGGGTCTCGGAACCGGAGTTCGGGCGCGAGGTCGCCGTCAAGATCATTCAGGATCGCGTCGACGACGACAACCAGCGCCGCGCGTTCGTGCGCGAGTGCCGCGCCATGGGCACGCTGTCCGGACATCCGCACATCGTGACCGTGCACCGGGGTGGCACCACCGAGCACGGCGAGCCCTACATCGTGATGGACCTGATGGCCGCCGGGTCGCTGGCCGACCGGCTGGCCGGCGAGGGCGCGCTGCCCTGGAACGAGGTCCTGGAGATCGGTGTCGCGGTCGCCGGGGCGCTGGAGACCGCACACCGGACCGGGATCCTGCATCTGGACGTCAAGCCCGCGAACGTGCTGATGTCCCGCTACGGGGAGCCCAAGCTCGCCGATTTCGGGATCTCCCGGATGCCGGGGGTCACCGCGACCACCGACGGCCGGATCGCGGCCAGCATCGCCTTCGCCGCACCCGAGCGGCTGCTGGACGGGACCGCGGTGCCGGCCTCGGACATCTACGCCCTCGGTGCCACCCTGCACACGCTGCTCACCGGGGAACCCGCCTTCGCCACCAAACCCGGGGAGGACCTGCTGGTGGCGATCGCCCGGATCGTCCGGGAACCGGTCCCGGACCTGCGCACCCAGGGCGTCCCGGACCCGCTCGCCCTCGTGGTCGAGCGGCTGATGGCGAAGTCCCCGCTGGACCGGTTCGCGACGGCCTCGGATGCGGCGTTCGCGCTGCAGGCCGCACAGCGGGCCTGTGGTCGCCCGGTCACCAAGGCGGTCGTGGAGGGCGCGGCGGGCACGGGCGGGGACACCGCGACCTGGGCGATGTTGCCCCCGGGCCGGTGGGCGCTGGGGGCCTCCGTACCGACCGACGGCCCGCCGGTCCGGCCGTCGTACGTGCCGCAGACCCGCTCACCGGCGGCCGTGAGCGCCCCCGCGCGCCATGACCCTCCCGCAGGGCCGATGTCGGTGTCCGACCCCGCCGCTCGGACCCTGGTCGAGCAGCCGCCGGACCGGATGCCGATCGATCGGCCGAACCCGCTGGCACCCACCGCGCCGACGCTGCGGGCCCCGATCGCACCGGGCGCGCGCGAACCGCACCCTGCGCGCCGGTCCCGGCGACCGCTGGTGCTGGCGCTGGCCGTGGCGGGTGTGCTGACCGTGGGTGCGGGCGGCGGCGCGCTGCTGGTGAGCCGCACGTCCGCGGTGCCCCAGGTGCCGGTCCCCGGGTCCACGCCGGTCGCGGCCACCACCACCCCACCCGGCCCGACCACCGCGGCACCGACCGCCGGCTCACCGACCGCCGTGCCGCCGACCAACCTGCGGATCACGGTGGCCGATGACGTTCGGCATCCGCAGCGGGACGTGGTCGCCGCCCACCTCGACGGCTACTTCCAGGCGGTCAACGACCACGACTTCGCGACGGCGTTCGCCTACTTCGCCCCGGACTCGCTGGTCGTGCGCAACGGCTTCGACGCCTTCCGCGACGGTTACTCGACCACCACGGTGCAGCGCGAGCGGATCACCGCGATCAGCGACCTGGGCGCGGACCGGGTGCAGGCGACGGTCACCTATCGCAGCCGGCAGTCCGCCGAGTTCGGTCCCGACGGCGCGACCTGCACGAACTGGCGGCTGGCCTACGAGCTGGTCGGCCCGGACCGGCTGATCAGGCGGGCCAAGGTGGTGACCGACCCGCAACCCTGCTGAGCGGCACCGGGGATCGGCGAGTGATCAGCTCTCGCCGACCCGGTCGACCGGATCCGCGGCCAGCCCGGCCACCGGTCCGACGACGATCACGGCCGGCGGGGCGATCTCCCGCTCGCGGATCACCTCGGCCACCGTGTCCAGGGTGGCCCGGACCGAGCGCTGGATCCGCATCGTGCCGTCCTGCACCACCGCCACCGGCGTCTCCGGCGCTCGACCGCCGGCGATCAGCGCCGTCGCGAACACCGCGATCCGCTCCACGGCCATCAGCAGCACCACCGTGCCCCGCAGCCGTCCCAGCGCCGCCCAGTCGACCAGGCTGCGCGGGTCGTCGGGAGCCACATGCCCGGACACCACCACGATCTCGTGCGCCACACCGCGGTGCGACACCGGCACGTCGGCCACCGCCGGCACGGCGAACGCGCTGGTCACGCCGGGTACGACGGTCACCGCAACGCCGGCGTCGGCGCAGGCGAGCAGCTCCTCGAAACCGCGACCGAAGACGTAGGGGTCGCCGCCCTTGAGCCGCACCACGAACTTTCCCGCGCGCGCGTGCGCGATGAGCAGATCGTTGATCCGGGCCTGGTTCATCGCCCGCCCGTACGGGATCTTCGACGCGTCGATCACCTCGACGTGCGGGGCCAGCGCGTCGAGCAGATCCCGCGGCCCCAGCCGGTCGGTGACCACCACATCGGCCCTGGCCAGCAGCCGCCGGCCGCGCACGGTGATCAACTCCGGGTCGCCCGGCCCGCCGCCGACCAGCGCGACGCCCGGGTGCGCCGGCTCCGCGGTGTCGTCCACCAGGCCGGCCTGCAGGGCCTCGACCAGCGCGGTGCGCACCGCGGCGGAGCGCCGCGGCGCCCGGCCGGCGAGCACCCCGATGGTCAACCCGTCGTGCCGGCCCACCGCCGGGGTGACCGCGCTGCCCGCGGGGGCGTCGTCGGCCCGCACGCAGAAGATCCGGCGCCGCTGCGCCTCGGCGCCGACCGCCGCGTTGACGGCCTGGTCGTCGGTGCAGGCGACCGCGTACCACGCGTCCTCGAGGTCCCCGACCCGATATTCGCGGGCATGCCAGCCCAGCTCGCGCGCGGTGGCCATCGCCTCGACGGCGGGGGTGACCTCCGGGGCGACGAGCAGCACCTCCGCGCCGGCCGCGAGCAGCCCGGTCACCCGCCGCTGGGCCACCGTGCCGCCCCCGACCACCACCACCCGGCGGCCGGCGAGGTCCAGCCCGACGAGGTAGGGCTCCACGATCACTCCCCCACGGCCACATGCCCGTGGCCGTGACCGTGGCCGTTCGCGGGGTCGTCGGGGTGGTGGTGCGGGGTCTGCGGAGCGCCGAGCTTGTCCTCGAACCCGGGTAGCAGCACCCGGTAGGCGCAGGTGTCGCAGTTCATCCGGATGTCGCCGTGCAGGGCCTCCCGGTAGCGCTCGACGACCAGCCCGGCCAGCTCGTCGCTGTCGCCGAGGTAGCCGGCGGTGCGCACGTCGAGCTCCGGGTGGGTGGCCGCGAACGCGCGCGCCTGCTGCACCACGCGGCGCGGCAGCACGCCGTCGAACAGGAAGTACGGCGCGACCACGATCCGGCGCGCGCCGAGCGCCCGGCACCGCTGCAGCCCGGCGGTGACGTCCGGGCGGGCCAGCGAGACGAAGGCCGCCTCGACGCCGGCGTAGTCGCGACCCTCCTGCAGCAGCCGCGCGACCTTGCACACCTCGGCGTTCGCGTCGGGATCGGTGGATCCCCGCCCGACCAGCAGCACCGTCGTCCCCTCGGCAGTGCGACCGTCAGCTGGGGCGCCGGCGGCCAGGGCGGCCGCGATGCGGGTGGCCAGCAGGTCCTGCAGCACCGGGTGCGGGCCGAGCGGGCGGCCGAACACGTACCCGCTGCCGGGCTCGCGCAGCACCTCGCGCTGCAACGCGGCCGGGATGTCGCCCTTGGCGTGGCCGGCTCCGACCAGCACCATCGGCACGGCGGCCAGCAGCCGGTGCCCGGCCCGGGTGAGCGTCGTCCAGGCCTCGTGCACGGTGGGCTGCGACAGCTCGATGAAGCCGCCGTCGACCGCGACCGCCGCGCCCGCCAGCCGACGGCGCAACCGGTCGGTGAAGGCCACGAACTCGGCCACCCCGGTGGCGTCGACGGTGCCGTGGCCCACCAGCAGCAGCGGCGGCGGTGTCGGGTTCATGGTGCACCTCCAGGTAGCGCTCATCGTCCAGGTAGAGCAGCGCGTTGATCGCGGCCGCCGCGACCGCGGCGCCGCCGCGCTCCGAGCGATTGGAGATCGCCGGCAGCCCGGCCGCCCGCAGCGCCGCCTTGGCGGCCACCGATCCGACGAAGCCGACCGGCAGCCCGACCACCAGCGGCGATGCGACGAGCCCCGCGGCCGCGCAGCGCAGCAGCTCGACCAGCGCGGTCGGGGCGTTGCCGATCGCCCACACCGCCCCGCTCGGGTGTCGGCGCACCGCGGCCCGGATGCCCGCGGCCGACCGCGTCACACCCGCCGGCAGCGCAGCGGCGTCGAGGGCGCGTTCGGCGCGAGGTCGAGGGCCACGGTGCAGGGTCGGCTGGTGACGCCCACCGCCACCATGCGCACGTCGGTGACCAGCGGCGCACCGGCCAGCAACGCCGCCCGCCCGGCCCGCAGGGCAGCCTCGTCGCAGACCAGGTCACCGGCCCAGCTCGGATCGGCGGTGGTGTGCACGATCCGTTCGACCACCGCGCGCATCAGCGGCGGCAGGTCGGAGGTGTCCAACCGGCTGCGCAGGATCTCGTACGACTCGAGCTCGATCGGATGCGGCACCCGGCGCGCGGCGCGACCTCTCGAACTCGCCAACTCGCTCACTGCAGGGCTCCTCCCCGGGTGGCCTCGCCCGGATGGGACAGGTGGTGGTCCGGCGCGGGCGGGGGTCTGACTGACCCGGTTCGGGTTCACAGTGGCGGCACCGTCCCGGGCTCGCACCGGGTTCCCACGCAAGCGCTGCCGCAGCATAGCCCGGCGTCGCGAGCGCACGTGCGGGATCGTCTCCGGCGGCCGCAGGCACGGCGGGATCCCGCGCGCACCCGGCCCCGACGACCGCGTCGACCGTGCACTCCGGCAGCACAGCGGCGTCCGGACGGTGGTCCCTCGGCAGGACTACCGCGGTGGCGTCCCGGGCGTGAGCCGCTCGGCGATCGCCGACACCTCGGTCAGTTCGCCGGCGGCGACAGCCAGCACCAGCTCCACCACTTCGTCGTTGCTCATCACGACCCGGTGTCCGTTGATGCCGAGGAACACCGCCGTTGCCGCCCACGCGAGCCGCTTGTTGCCGTCCACCAAGGCATGGTTCCGGGCCAGCGAGTGCAGCAGGGCCGCAGCCTTCGAGTAGACATCCGGGTAGGCATCCTCACCGAAAACAGTCGCCCGGGGCCGTCCGAGTGCGGACTCCAGGAGGCCGGCGTCGCGCACGAGAACCTCCGCACCCACGGCGGCGTCGGCAATTCTCAGCAGATCCTCGAGCGACAGGTAGCGGATCATGAGTCGCCGAGACGCTGCAACGCCTCGGAGTACCTGGTGACGACGTACTGAAGCTCGTCGTCGACCAGTCTGGCGTTGCCCCGCCGGGCCACGTACTCGCGCAAGGCTGCGCGGGCGACCTCCTGCATGGACCGGGACTCGATCTCTGCCTGCGCGCGCAGGGCCTCGGTCTCTTCATCGGTGAGCCGCAGAGTCATAGCCATTCGGACATGATACCGGAGTGATACCTCAGCTCGATGTGGTGTCGATCCAGCGGTAGCCGCGCGGCGTGACCATCCGCCCGGCCACCATCCGGGTCGCGCTCGACCCGACGACCACCGTGGTCAGCATGTCCACCTCGGACGGATCGAAATCGGCCAGCGGCGCGGTCCACACCCGCTGCCCTGGCCGGCCGGCCTGGCGCACCGCCCCGACCGGCGTCGCCGGCGGCCGGTGCGCCCGCAACGCGTCCAGCGCTTCACCGAGCTGCCAGTGCCGGTCGCGGCTGCGCGGGTTGTAGAAGCAGGTCACCAGATCCGCGGCGGCCGCGGCGGCCACCCGCTGCTCGATCACCGGCCACGGGGTGTGCAGGTCCGACAGCGAGATCAACACGTGGTCGTGGCCGAGCGGCGCCCCGAGCAGCGCGGCCGCGGTCAGCGCCGCGGTCACCCCCGGCACCCCGACCACCTCGATGTCCGCGCCGGCCTGCTGCAATGCCGGGCTGGCCATCGCGTAGACCCCGGCGTCGCCGGAGCCGATCAACGCGACCGCGTGCCCCTTCGCGGCCAGCGCGACCGCGTCGGCGGCGCGCTGCTCCTCATCACCCAGCCCGCTGGAGCGGATCTCGGTGCCCGGCCGGAACAGGTGTGCCACCTGGTCGAGGTACTGGTCGAGGCCCACGACGATCGACGCGCGGCGCAGCTCCGCGTCGGCCCGCGGCACCCGCAGGTCGGCGGCGCCCGGCCCGAGCCCGACGATGGCCAGCCGCCCGCGCGGCCGGATCCGGGCCGCGGCGACGGTCACGTTGTCGCCCTTCACCTTCTCGACCACCAGCTCGACCGGTGCGCCGCCGGCGAGCTCGGCTGCGGCGTGCAACGCGGCCGCCTCGGCGACGCTGGCCGTGCCGACCTCGGCCCGCACCACCTCGCTCGGGTTCGGCACCTCGACCGCGGCCAGCACGGCGGCCGGGTAGGTGCGCAGCGGGTCGGGGGCGATCGCGGCGAGGATGCCGGCCTCGGCGGCCTTGAGATCGACGCTCGCGTAGCCGCGGACGGCGCGCGGATCGAGGCCGTGCTCGGTCTCCAGCCGCTGCAGCGCCGCAGTCACCGCAGCGGCCGGCACGCCGCGCGCGCTGCCGATCCCGACCACCAGCGTCGGCGGCACCAGCCGGGTGACGGGGCCGGCCGGCGTCCGGTCGCCACCCGCGTCGGCGGGCACCCGGTCGATGATGACGATCGTGTGCCGGGCCTCCGCGGTGCGCGGGGCCAGTGGCGGCAGCGGGAACCCGAGCGGGTTGCGCACCTCCGCGGCGCCGTCCAGCAGCGCCGTGCCGGCCGCCGCGAGGTCACCGTCGACCTGCGCGCCCAGCAGCTCCACCAGCTCGTCCAGCCCGGTGGAACCGGTCGCATCCGAGGCCGTGGTGATCACCGGCTGCGCCCCGAGCACCGCGGCGACCCGGGCCGCGAGGGCGTTCGCCCCACCGTCGTGCCCACCGGCGAGCGCCACCGCGAACCGCCGCGCCTCGTCCACGCAGACCACGCCGGGGTCGCGGTGCTTGTCGGCGAGCAGCGGCGCGATCAGTCGCACGGTCGCCCCGGTGGCCAGGAAGAACACCGCGCCGTCCAGGTCGGGCCACAGCGTCGGCAGGTCCGCCAGCTCGGCCGGCGTCGCGCCCACGGCGGCGGCGACCTCGGCCGCGGCGGCGCGGCCGGCGGCGGTCACGGCGAACAGCGCGATCATCGGATCCGTACCCCCCACAGCAGGGTGATCGGGTTCGTCGCGGCCAACCGGACCGCGCCGTCGGGCAGCGGCGCGAGCCGGGACGCGGCCAGCTGCACGCCCTCCACCGCGTACCCGGCCGCGTGCAGCGCCGCGCGGGTCGGCGCGATCCGGTCCAGCGCGGCCAGCGCGACGACGATCCGCTCCGGACCGGCCCCGGCCACCGCCGCGACGATCTCCGGTCCGCCGCCCCCGACGAACACCGCGTCCGGCCGCGGCAGCCCGGTCAGCGCCGCGGGCGCCGCGCCGGCCACCACGCGGACCTGCACCCCGTGCCGATCGGCGTTCGCCGCGATCCGAACGGCGTCGTCGGGCCGTCGCTCGACGGCCAGCACCGCCGCACCGAACCGGGCGCACTCGACACCGACCGACCCGGATCCGGCGCCGACGTCCCACACCAGGCACCCGGGGCGCGGCCCGAGCCGGGCCACCGCAACCGCCCTGACCTCGGCCTTGGTCAGCATCCCGGCGCGGTGGGTGAACGCGTCGTCGGGCAGCGCCCAGCCGCCGGGCGGCGGCAGCGGCTCACCGCCCGCGCACCAGCCGCGCGCCGGCACGGCGTCCGGATCGCGCAGGCAGAGCACGACGTTGAGCGGGTCCCAGTCGCGGGCACCGGCATCGGTCGCGTCCACAGTGGTCAGCCGCTCCCCCGGCCCACCCAGGTCCTCGGCCACCACCAGCGTGCGGGGCCAGCCATCCAGGGCCGCGCCGATCTGGGCCGGCCCGGCGCCCGGGGCGGTGAGCAACGCGACCGCCGACCGGGCCCGGCAGACGTTGACCGCCGGCGCGAGTGCCCTGCCGTGCGCGCTCACCACGGCCACGTCGTCCCAGGAGCGACCGAGCCGGGCGAACAGCAGCTGCACGCTGGAGCGGGCCGGCAGCACCGTGGGCTCGTGACCGCGCTCGCGCAGCATCCGGACGATCCCGAAGAAGCCCGGGTCCCCGCTGGCCAGCAGCACCGCTCGGCGGTCGCCGAGGCTGTCCAGCGCCGCGTCCACGGGGCCCAGCTCCAGGCGCTGCGCCGTGGCCGGCACCCCCACCCCCGCAAGATGCCGACGCGCGCCCGCCACCACGCCGGCGGCGGCGATCGCCTGCTCGGCGCCGGGGGGCAGCGGGCCACCGTCCATCCCGATCACGGTGATCGTCATCCGGGCACCGGGGCGTCCAGCGAGATGATCATGGGGCGGGCTGCCCGGCCGCCCGCGCCGCGCGCAGGGCCCGGCGGGCGGCGGGGTCCGGCTTGCGGAAGGTGTGGAAGTGCCCCGGGTGGTAGAGGTGGCTGCGGGTGCCGGTCGCGGCGAGCGCGGCGCCGACCAGGAACAGGGTCTGCCGCCAGAGCTTGCGCTCCTTGCACACGGCCTCGACCTCGTCGAGCCGGCAGCGCACGGTCTGCTCGTCCGGCCAGCTCGTCCGGTAGGCGACCACCACCGGGGTGTCGGGCGGGTAGCCGCCGGCCAGCAGCTCCTCGACCAGCTGCGACGTGCGCGCGGCGGACAGGAAGATGGCCATCGTGGTGCCGTGGCGGGCGAACTCGCGCAGCCGCTCGCGCTCCGGCATCGGCGTCTTGCCGCCCTCGAGCCTGGTCAGCACGACCGACTGGGCCACCTCGGGGATGGTCAGCTCACGGCCGGCGACCGCCGCGGCCGCGCCGAACGCGGACACCCCCGGCACGATCTCCACCTGCAGCCCGAGCGCCTCCGCGGCGTCGTACTGCTCCTGCACCGCGCCCCACAGCGACGGATCACCGGAGTGCACCCTGGCCACCCGCAGCCCCTCGGCCGCGGCCCGCCGGTAGAGCGCCAGCACGTCCTCGTGCGCGATCATGGAGGAGTCGATCAGCTCGGCGTCCGGGCGGGCGTGCTCGGTGATGCACTCGGCCATCACCAGGCTGGCCGCCCAGATCACCACATCGGCCTCGGCGATCCGGCGGGCCCCGCGCAGGGTGATCAGATCCGCGGCCCCCGGCCCGGCCCCGACGAACGACACGCTCCCGTGATTCACCGGCACAGTCTGAGCTGCGCCGTCGAGCCGGGTCCAACCCACCCACCCCCTCCTACACTCGGGGGATGGTCCGGGTGCTGGCGATCGCCGACGAGGTCAGCGACGCGCTGTGGGGACCGAGGTCGGCGGTGCTCGCCCCGGACCTGGTGGTCGCCGCGGGTGATCTGCCCTGGGACTACCTGGAGTACCTGTCGTCCAGCCTGGACCGGCCGGTGGTGTTCGTGCCGGGCAACCACGATCCCGAGGTGAGCAGGGCCAAGCCGCACCGGTCGGGCCAGTACCTGCAGGCCGGCATGCCCTGCGAGCCACCGCGGCCGGCCGGCTGCCTGAACGTCGACGGCACCGTGCTCGACGTGGCCGGGCTGCGGATCGCCGGGCTCGGCGGGTGCGTGCGCTACCGGCCCGGCCCGAACCAGTACAGCCAGCGGGAGTACCGCCGCCGGGCGGGTCGGCTGGTGCGCCGGGTCGGGCGGTTGCAGCGCCGGGCGCCAGGCGCGGTGGACATCCTGCTCACCCACGCCCCGCCGCGGGGCCTCGGCGACGAGGAGGACCGCCCGCACGTCGGCATCGACGCGCTGCACGCGGTGCTGGGTCACCTGACACCGCGCTGGCACCTGCACGGGCACATCCATCCGCACGGCCACCCGAAGCCGGACCGGACCGTCGGCGCGACTACCCTGCGCAACGTGATCCCCTACCGCTTGATCGAGATCACACCGGCCGCCACGGCGTCGTTCGCGGGTGCCAGCGGTGCTCCGTGACACCGGGTCGCCCCGGGCCGACGCCGAGGCCGACTTCCTGCGCGCCCGCCGCCACCAGGTGCTCTCCGGGCTGGCCGCGCGGATGCTCGGCAAGGACAACGCCGACCGCAGCGCGCTGTCGTTCCAGGAGGTCGTCGACGCGCTGGGCCTGGTCAACGAGGAGGCGCTCGGGATCCGGGTGATCCCGGTCGAGCACGTCGTCGGCTCGGTCGACAAGGTGCGCGACTTCGATCCCCAGTTCCGCCCGCGCACCGGCCGCAGCCGGCAGCGCTGGGAACGGATCGCCGAGGCCGCCCGACGCGGCGAGTCGCTGCCGCCGATCGACGTCTACCAGATCGGTGAGATGTACTTCGTCCGCGACGGGCACCACCGGGTGTCGGTGTTCCGCGAGCTGGAGCTTGGCTTGATCGAGGCCGACGTGCGGCTGGTGCGCACGCTCGTGGAGCCCGACGACGTGCACTCGCACTCGGACCTGTCCGATCAGGAGCTGCGCAGGCTGTTCCTGCAGCGGGTGCCGCTGGGCAAGACCTGCCGGCGGGCGCTGGCGCTGTCCGACCCGAAGTGCTACCCGCTGCTGGCCGAGATGGTGGAGGCCTGGGCCGCGCGGCTGATGTTCGCCGAGGGCGAGGTGCTGGACCGGCAGCGGGCCGCCGGCCGCTGGTACTCCGAGGAGTACGCGCCGGTCACGGGCATGATCCAGGAGGGCAACCTGCTGGAGAAGGGCGAGACCCCCGCCGACGCCTACATGCGGGCCGCCGGCGAGCGCTACTCGATCTTCCACAACCACACCTGGAACACCGACGTGATCACCGAACTGGGCCAACGCCGCCGCTGACCCGCCCCGCCGGCCCCCGCCTCGACACACCGATGGAACGAACGGCACTCTCGCACGCCAGGTGCGTGCGAAAGTGCCGTTCGCTCCGTTGGAAGGGGTCGGATGGGGCGGTCGGTCAGGCGTCGGAGGGGATCAGGTTCGCTCCACCCTCGGCGGCGAAGATCTGCACCTTAGACGTGTCGTACCACAGGCGGGCCGTCTCGCCGCGCTTCACGTGCGACCCGGCGTCGAGCCGCGCGGTGATCGGGATGCCGTCGGCGTGCAGGTCGTTGCCGGCGTCTTTGGCCAGGGCGTCGAGGTCGGCGGAGTGCGCCCCCTCACCCTTCAACACGAAGTACGCGTAGACGTCCGACCCCATGGCCTCGACGATGTCGATCGGCGCGTCGAAGGTGTCGCCGGGCTTGTCCCCCGCCAGCGCGGCGTCCTCGAAGTGCTCCGGCCGGATGCCGAGGATGACCGAACCGGTGGTGTTGGACTTGTCCAGCGCCTGGCGGACCCGGTCCGGTAGGTGGGCCTCGCCGAGCGGGGTCACCACCGTGCCGCCGCTCTTGAGCTGCCCGGGCAGGAAGTTCATCGACGGGCTGCCGATGAAGCCGGCGACGAACAGGTTCTTCGGGTGGTCGTAGAGGTACGACGGCGATCCGACCTGTTGCACCACACCGCCCTTCATGACCACGACCCGGTCGCCGAGCGTCATCGCCTCGGTCTGGTCGTGGGTCACGTAGAGCGTCGTGGTGCCCAGGCTCTTCTGGATGCGCGAGACCTGGGTGCGCATCTGCACCCGCAGCTTGGCGTCCAGGTTGGACAGCGGCTCGTCCATCAGGAACGCCTTGGGCTGGCGCACGATGGCCCGACCCATGGCCACCCGCTGGCGCTGGCCACCTGACAGGTTGGACGGTTTGCGCTCCAGGTGCTGGGTGAGCTCCAGCATCTCGGCCGCGTCGTTGACCTTCTTGGCGATGGTGCCCTTGTCCACGCCGGCCAGCTTGAGCGGGAAGCCCATGTTCTCGCCCACGGTCATGTGCGGGTACAGCGCGTAGGACTGGAACACCATGGCGATGTCGCGGTCCTTGGGCGCCTTGTCGTTGACCACCACCCCGTCGATGATCAGCTTGCCGGCGGTGATGTCCTCCAGGCCGGCCACCATGTTCAGGGTGGTCGACTTCCCGCAGCCGGACGGGCCGACCAGGATGATGAACTCGCCGTCGGCGATCTCCAGGTTGAAGTTGTCGACGGCCAGGGCGCCGTCCGGGTAGCGCTTGACTACGTTGTCCAGAACGATCTCGGCCACTTGTGAGCTCCTCGGATCTCGATCAGGTCGGTGGGTGTTGGCGGGTCAGCCCTTGACGGCACCCGAGGTCAGGCCGGCGACGATGCGCCGCTGGAAGAGCAGCACGACGATGACGAGCGGCACGGTGATGACCACGGCCGCGGCCGCGATCGGTCCGGTCGGCTTCTCGAACGTGGTGGCGCCGGTGAAGTAGCTCATCGCCGCCGGAACGGTTCGGGCCGCCGAGGTCGAGGTGAGCGACAGGGCGAACAAGAAGTCGTTCCAGCAGGAGATGAACACCAGGATGGCCGTGGTGAACACGCCCGGCATGGCCAGCGGCGTGATCACCTGCCGGAACGCCTGGTACGGCGTGGCCCCGTCCATCTTGGCCGCCTTCTCCAGGTCCCACGGGATCTCCCGGAAGAACGCCGAGAGCGTGTAGATGGCCAGCGGCAGCGCGAACGTGATGTAGGGGATGATCAGGCCAAGCCAGGTGTCGAAGATCCCGATCGCGGTCTCGATCTTGAACAGCGGGGTCACCAGTGCGATCTGCGGGAACATCGAGATCAGCAGGGACATCGCGACGATCGTCTTCTTGCCCGGGAAGTCGAGCCGGGCGATGGCGTAGGCGGCCATCGTGCCCAGCACGATCGCCACGAACGTCGCGATGATGCAGATCCCGATCGAGTTGAGCAGGGCCCGCAGGAAGTCCGGGTTGGAGAAGATCGTCGCGTAGCTGTCCCCGGTCGCCGACACCGGCAGGAAGTTGCCGTCGTTCAGGGTCGCGTCGTCCTTCAGGGACAGCGAGATGATCCAGATCACCGGGACGAAGGCGTACAGCAGGACGAGGATGTTGACGCCCCACCACATCAGCTTGCGGTTGGTGGTCTCGGTCTGCATGGCCTACCTCTTCTCCGGGTCGGATCCGGGCGCAGCC
This sequence comes from uncultured Actinomycetota bacterium, assembly GCA_963730945.1. Taxonomy (GTDB): domain Bacteria; phylum Actinomycetota; class Actinomycetes; order Mycobacteriales; family Pseudonocardiaceae; genus Pseudonocardia. The sequence continues at coordinate 383,053 of CAVSTV010000009.1, read as the reverse complement.
GCCCCGAAGAGCTTGATGAACAGGAACGCGATGAGGCCGGTGGTGATGAAGATCAGCACCGACATGGCTGACCCGATGCCCAGGTTCAGGCCGCGGATCAGGTTGCTGTAGGCGACCATCGACACCGAGCTGGTGCTGTTGGAGCCGCTGGTCAGGATGAAGATGTTGTCGAACACCCGGAACGCGTCCAGGGTGCGGAACAGCAGCGCGACCAGGATGGCCGGCTTGATCAGCGGCACGGTGATCGCCCAGAACCGCTTCCAGGCGTTCGCGCCGTCCATCGAGGCCGCCTTCAGCAGGTCCTCCGGCACCAGGGCCAGCCCGGCCATCAGCAGCAGCGCCATGAACGGGATCGTCTTCCAGACCTCGGCCAGGATGATGATCCAGATCGACGGCCAGAACTCGGTCAGCGGAGCCGATCCGCTGGGGGCCAGCCAGCCGAGATCCTCGGTCCAGGCGTAACGCCAGGAGAACGCGGCGACCACGGTGACGATGGCGTAAGGCACCAGGGCGGAGGTCCGGACCAGCCCACGGCCGACGATCGTGCGGTGCATCACGATGGCCAGCAGCATCCCGAACACCAGCTCGAGGAAGGCCCCGATGATCGTGATGAACATGGTGACGCCGAACGCGGTCCACCAGATCGGGCTGGACAGCACGGTGATGTAGTTGTCCAGGAAGATGAACTGGTTGTCGTTCGGCCGGCGCAGGTCGGCCTTGTTCAGCGACAGCCAGAACGCGTACAGGATCGGGTAGGCGGTCACCGCCAGCATGATGATCACGGCCGGTGCAACCAGCTGCAGGCCCAGCTTGCGCTCGGCCTTCTTGGCGTCGCTGTGCCGCTGTCTCGCGATCTCGGCGGTGCCGTCGTCAAGGCGTTCCTCAACGGCCTTGGCGGTGTCAGGTGTAGTGGTCACGGCAGGATCCCCTTGCCATCGATCGCGTCCTGGATGTTGCTGCGCAGCTCATCGGCTGCCACCTGCGGGTTGATCTCCCCTGGCGGCGACAACGTGGTCGACAGGATGGTGGAGACGTTCTGGTACACCGGCGACAGTGGCCGCGGAATGGCGTTCTCCAGCTCGACCAACATGATGTCGGACATCGGGTAGGCCTCTTTGAACGTCGGCTGATCGAAGACGCTGCGCAGGACCGGCGCGGTGCCCGCGTCGATCGCGGCTCGCAGTTGGCTCTCCGGGTTGCGCATGCACATCGCCGCGTCGAACGCCTCGTCGGGGTGCGCGCTATAGGTGCTGATGGCGTAGTTCATCCCGCCGAGGGTCACCTTGGGCGCCTCGCCCTTGGTCACCGTCGGGTAGGGCGCGTAGCCGAGGTCGTCGACCAGGTCCGGATTGGACGACCGCATCGCGCTCAGCACGTAGGGCCAGTTCAGCGAGAACGCCGAGCGGCCGGCCTCCAGGTCGGCGAACACCTCGGGCTCCTGGGCGTTGGACAGCGACGAGCTGGTCAGCCCCGAGCTGGCCAGCCTCTGCAGCATCGTCAGCGCCTGCACGGTCTTGTCGTCGATCGTCGGCGCCGTGCTGTCCTCGTTGACGATGGTGCCGCCGTAGGAGTTGATCAGGTTGGCGATGTTCACCACGTAGCCCTCGTACTGGGCCGCGGTGAAGCCGATCTCGTACGGCTTGCCCTCCGCCTTCAGCTGCTCGGACATGGCGATCATCTCGTCGAACGTGGTCGGCGGCGTCGGCACCAGCGATTTGCGGTACCAGAGCAGCTGCACGTTCGTGTGCTTCGGGATCGCGAAGAGCTTGTCCTCCCAGGTCGCCGACTTGATCGGCGGCTCCAGGGTGTCCTCGGTGGCCGCGGCGGCCTGCTGCGGGTTCAGCTCCCGGATCCAGCCGGCATCGGCGAACTCGGCGGTCCAGGTGACGTCCATGCCGAGGATGTCCATCCCGGCGTCCTTCGCGGCCAGCCGGCGCACGAACTGGTCGCGCTGACCGTCGGCGTCGCTGGGCAGCAGGTTGGCGACGATGGTGTACTTCCCGGCCGCCTGCTCGTTGCAGGAGGCGATGATCTTGTCGAAGTCGGTCTCGCTCGCCCCGCCGTACAGGTTCACCACGATGCCCTGCGGCCCGCTGGAACACGCCGCCAACGACGCCGCCAGCCCGACAGCGCCTATCATCGATGCCCAGCGCGACAGTCGTCGCGGCGCTCCCCGTTGACGTGACACCCTCATTGACCCTCCGTCGGGTAAACGCTTGCGGCCGTGGCGTAGACCACAGCTGTCACGCCGAACAGTGCCAGAACTTCACCCGAAGGGCGAGACATGAGGAGCGCCCAGGAGATCACGGTTTCTTCACGCTCGGGCGGTTTGCGGCAACCTCGCGCGGCGACGGCGTCGGCGCAGGTACTCCGCCACCGAGATGGGCCCGGCCATGATCTAGACGAGCGGCGTCGGCCACGCCGTCACGATTCGGCGCGAGCCCGGGTGTCGGTGCGGGTGCGTGCCGCGGTGACGAACCGCGCCACCGCGTCCGGCCGACCGGCCGGATGCGTGTGCAGGAAGGAGGCGTGCACACCGCGGCTGATGCAGCCCTCTGGCTCACCGCCGCGCCACCGCCAGGCCGCCGCCACCGACATCGTGACCTCGGGTCTCCCGGTCACCGCCGGTGTCGGATCCGAGGTCACCGCGCAGCGGTGAAACTCGTGCCCCGCGACCGGGCTGCCCGCGGCGAACAGGGGTGAGTCGGCCAGCGCGACCGCGTCCCGGTAGCCGAGCGTCAGGCGTCCGGTCATCGCCGCCCGCGCCGGCAGCACACCGCACATCGGCGCGCCGTCGAGCTCCGCGCAGAGGTAGAGCAAGCCACCGCACTCGGCGTGCACCGGCGCCCCGGCGCGGGCCAGCTGCGCAACGGCGGCCCGCAGCGGCGCGTTCGCACCCAGCTCGGCCACGTGCTCCTCGGGGAAGCCGCCGGGCAGCACCAGCGCCGCGGTGTCCGCCGGCAACGCCTGGTCGCGCAGCGGGTCGACGACCACGACCTCGGCGCCGGCCGCGCGCAGCAGCTCGACGTGCTCGGCGTAGCCGAAGGTGAACGCCGGGCCGCCGAAGACCGCGACGACCGGCCTGCTCCCGCCCGCTGCCGCGGTGCATTCATGATCGGGATCCCAGGCCGGGCCGGCGGGCAGCGGCGCAGCCAGCCGGGTCACCGCATCCAGGTCCACATGCGCGGCCACCAGCTCGGCCATCGCGTCGACGGCGGCCGTCGCGGCGGGCCCGTACTCGACGGCCGTGATCAATCCGAGGTGCCGAGAGGGCACGGCCAGCGCGTCGCGGCGCGGCAGCGCACCCAGCACCGGCAGCCCGACCTCGTCGGCGGCGGCCCGCAGCACCCGCTCGTGGCGGGCGCTGCCCACCCGGTTGAGCACCACCCCGGCCAGCCGCACCGAGGGGTCGAACCCGCGGAAGCCGTGCAGCAACGCGGCCAGGCTGCGCGACTGCCCCCGGCAATCCACCACCAGCAGCACCGGCGCCCCGAGCAGCCCGGCCACCTGCGCGGTGCTGCCCGCGCCGTCGGCGAGCCGGCCGTCGAACAGCCCCATCACGCCCTCGACGATCGCGACCTCGGCGGCGGCCGCACCGTGGCGGGCCAGCGGGGCGATCCGGCCAGCGCCCACCAACACCGGGTCGAGGTTGCGGCCAGGGCGCCCGGCGGCCAGCGTGTGGTAGCCGGGGTCGATGTAGTCCGGCCCGACCTTGAACGGGGCCACCGCGGTGCCGCGCCGGCGCAGCGCGGCCATCAACCCGGTCGCCACCGTCGTCTTGCCGCTGCCCGACGTCGGCGCCGCCACCACCACCGCCCGCGCCGTCATCGGATCAGGTGGGCGAGGTGAGGAGCCACCATGGCGGCGATGCGAGGATTCCGGGTTCTCACCATTCGATCCCGCGCTGTCCCTTCTGACCCGCGTCCATCGGATGCTTGATCTTCGTGGTCTGCATGACCAGGTCGGCCGCGGCGATCAGCTCCGGTGCGGCGTCCCGGCCGGTGATGATCACGTGCTGGCGCCCGGCGCGGCGGGCCAGCACGTCGAGCACCTCGTGCACATCGACCCAGCCCCACTTCAGCGGATAGGTGAACTCGTCGAGCACGTAGACGTCGTGGGTGCCGGCCTCGATCCGGCGACGGATCTCGAGCCACCCCTCCAGCGCCTGGGCCGCGTGGTCCTCGGCGCTGCCCGGCTTGCGGGTCCACGACCAGCCCTCGCCCATCTTGTGCCACTGCACCGGGCCGCCCTCGCCGGTCTCGTCGTGCACCCGCCCGAGCGCCCGGAACGCCTGTTCCTCGCCGACCTTCCACTTGGCCGACTTGACGAACTGGAAGACCCCGATCGACCAGCCCTGGCTCCAGCCGCGCAGCGCCAGCCCGAACGCGGCGGTCGACTTGCCCTTCATCTCCCCCGTGTGCACCACGACCAGCGCCCGGTTCCGCCGCTGCCGGGTCGTCAACCCGTCCTTCGGAACCCTCACCGGCTGCCCCTGCGGCATCTCCCCACCCTTCCCCCACGTCGTTCGGAGCCCTAATGCTGTTCTGCGGCCCCCGAAATCGCCGTTCGGAGCCCTAATGCTGTTCTGCCACGTCCAGAGTCGCCGTTCGGAGCCGTAACGCTGATCTGGGTCGGGGGCGAGATGGGGCGTGCATGCCGGGCGTCAGGCGGCGCGGGCGGCGTGGACGACGCCGGCCACCTGGTCGGCGGAGAGGTCGGCTATCGGGATCAGGGCGGCCTCGGCGGCGGCGGCGACCCGGGCGGCCAGGCCGAGGCGCACCGGGCCGGACTCGCAGTCGACCACCACGGTGGCCACGCCGTCGGCGGCCAGCAGGGCGGCGGCGCGGCAGGCGTCGTGCACCGGGTCGCCGCCGGCTCGGGCGGCGACCGTGGCCCGGCCGTCGGTGAGCAGCACCAGCAGCGGACGCCGCCGCGGATCGCGCAGCCGCTCCACCCGCAGCACCTCCCGCGAGCGCAGCAGCCCGGCGGCCAGCGGCGTGCGGCCGCCGGTGCGCAGGCTCGCCAGCCGGGCCTGCGCGGCGGGCACGCTGGAGGTCGGGGGCAGTACCAGCTCCGCCCCGCCGGCTCGGAAACTGATCAGCCCTACCTTGTCGCGGCGCTGGTAGGCGTCGCGCAGCAGCGACAGCACCGCGCCGCTGACCGAAGACATCCGCGACCGCGCGGCCATCGAGCCGGAGGCGTCCACGACGAAGAGCACCAGGTTGCCCTCGCGACCCTCGCGCTCGGCGCGGCGCAGGTCGTCGCGGCGCAACCGCAGGCCGGGCCCGACCCGGCCGCGGGCCCGCTGGTGCGGCGCCGCGGCGTGGACGGTGGCCGACAGGTGCACGTCGGCGGCGCGGCGTGGCGCTCCGGGGACGACGCGCACGACCCGGCCGGCGTCGGTGCGGGCCCGCGACCGCCGCCCCGGTGCGCCCTGACCGATTCCCGGGATCCGCAGCTCCCGCGCCCGGAACGCGGCGCCGGGCGGTGCCGCGGCGCGCGACTCCCCGTCCCCACCCGGCCCGGCCGGCGGCGGCCCGGTCACGGGTTCGCCGCTCCGGCGGGGGTGCGGCCCGTTCGCGACATCCGGCCGGTTTCCGTCCTGGGGGTCGCCGTCAGATGTGTCGCCATCCGGCAGGTCGCCGTTCGAGGGGTCGCCCTCCGAAGGGTCCGGATCGCCCCCGGTGGGGGCGGGGTCCGGCGGGTGGGAGCGGTCGCCGGGGCTGCTCGGCTCGTCGGGCGCTCCACCGCCGCCACCACCACCGTCGGGGTCCGGGTCGGGGTTCTGCTCGTCTGCGGCGCGGAGGGCGTCGTCGAGCGCGCCCTCGTCCACGCCGGCCGCGTCGAAGGGGTCCCGGCGGCGCCGGTGCGGGAGCGCGAGCCGGGCCGCGACCCGCACGTCCTGCTCGGTCACCGCGTCGGCCCCGCGCCAGGCCGCGTGCGCCACCGCGGCCCGCGCGATCACCAGGTCGGCGCGCATGCCGTCGACGTCGAACGCGGCGCACACCGCGGCGATCCGGCGCAGCTCGGCCACCGGCAGCGCCACGGTGGCGAGCCGCTGCTGGGCGGCGGCGATCCGGGCGGCCGTCTCGGCCTCGGCCGCGGTCCAGGCCGCCGCGAAGCCGGTCGGGTCGGCGTCGAACGCCATCCGCCGCCGCACCACCTCGACCCGGGTGTCCACATCCCGCGCCGCCCGCACCTCGACGGCCAGCCCGAAGCGGTCCAGCAGCTGCGGGCGCAGCTCACCCTCCTCCGGGTTCATCGTGCCGACCAGCAGGAACCGGGCCGCGTGCGACACCGAGACCCCGTCGCGCTCGACGTGCGCGCGGCCCATCGCGGCCGCGTCCAGCAGCAGGTCGACGAGGTGGTCGTGCAGCAGGTTCACCTCGTCGACGTAGAGCACGCCGCGGTGCGCCTCGGCCAGCAGACCGGGCTGGTAGGCCCGCACCCCCTCGGCCAACGCGCGTTCCAGGTCGAGCGAGCCGACCAGCCGGTCCTCGGTGGCTCCGACCGGCAGCTCGACCAGCCGGGCCGGGCGGGAGTCGGCGGGCCCGCCGAGGTGCGGACCATCCGGGCAGTCCGGGTCGGGTTCGGCGGGCGCGCAGCCGAACCGGCAACCGGGCACCACCTTCAGCGGCGGCAGCAGTGCCGCCAGCGCGCGCACCGCCGTCGACTTCGCGGTGCCCTTCTCACCCCGCACCAGTACCCCGCCCACCCCCGGGTGCACGGCGTTGAGCAGCAGCGCGAGCCGCAGATCCTCGTGCCCGACCACGGCGGAGAACGGGAATCCGGGCACCCGCGACGTCGACGGTCCGCTGACCAGCTTGCTCACGGTCGCGAGCCTGCCAGACGGGTCGTGATCACCGGCAGCCGCGCCGGTGCACCGTGACCGATGACATCGTGCAGCGCAGCGAGATCCAGGTGCGCCTCGACCAGATCCCCGAGCAGATCCAGCTGCCGGTCCCGCTCGGCCGCGAAGCAGGTGTCCGGCGCGGCCACGAACCCCGCGCGGCCGGCCTGCTCGGCGACCCGGCGCAGCAACGCGCGGCGGAAGTCGTCGTTCTCCAGCAGCCCGTGCCAGTGCGTGCCCAGCACGACGCCGGCGTCGGACCCCTCTCCGGGGCCGGCTGCGGTCACCAACAGCGGCGGATCGGCGCAGCGCGTGACCCGCCCGTGGTGGATCTCGTAGCCGGTCACCGGATGGCCCCAACCGGTGCCGGTCGGGTTGCCCAGATGCTTGTCGACGTCGAACTCGACGTCGAGATCGAGCAGGCCCAGCCCGGTCGCGTCGCCGCCCTCCACCCGGTGCGGATCGGCGATGGCGCGTCCGAGCATCTGGTAGCCGCCGCAGATGCCCAGCACCGGACGGCCGGCGCGGGCGTGCGCGACGACGGCGGCGGCCAACCCGGTGCGCCGCAACCAACCCAGGTCGCTGACCGTGGCCTTCGACCCGGGCAGCACCACCAGATCCGCATCCAGCAACCGGGACGGTTCGGACACGTAGCGCACCGCGACCCCGGGTTCGCAGGCCAGCGCCTCGGCGTCGGTGGCGTTGGAGATGCGCGGCAGCCGGATCACCGCGACCCGCAGCCACTGCGACCCGTGCGGCGGCGCCGGGCGGCCGAGCACGCCGTCGGCGACCGCCGACAGCGAGTCCTCCGCCTCCAACCAGAGCCCGTCCGACCAGGGCAGCACGCCGAGCGTCGGGCGTCCGGTCAACGCCGTCAGCTGGTCGAGACCGGGGGCGAGCAGCGCCGGGTCGCCGCGGAACTTGTTGATCACAAAGCCGGCGATCCGGGCCTGGTCGGCGGGCTCCAGCACCGCGAGGGTGCCGAACAGGTGGGCCAGCACGCCGCCCCGATCGATGTCGCCGACCACCAGCACCGGCAGGTCGGCGGCCTGCGCCAGCCCCATGTTCGCGATGTCCGAAGCGCGCAGGTTGATCTCCGCGGGCGACCCGGCACCCTCGCAGACCACCACCTCGTAGCGGGCCCGCAGCTCGGCCAGCGTCTCGGCGACCACGTGCAGCAGGGTGGCCTTGCGGTGCTGGTAGGACCGCGCGCTCACGGTCCCATCGGCCCGGCCGAGCACGACCACCTGGGAACTGCGGTCGCTGCCCGGTTTGAGCAGCACCGGGTTGAACGCGACGCTCGGCGGCAGCCCGCAGGCCCGGGCCTGCATCGCCTGGGCGCGGCCGATCTCGCCGCCGTCCGGGGTGACCACGGAGTTGTTGGACATGTTCTGCGCCTTGAACGGGGCCACCGCGACGCCGCGGCGGGCGAGGTGCCGGCAGATCCCGGCGACCAGCGCGCTCTTGCCCGCGTCGGAGGTCGTGCCCGCCACCAGCAACGCTCCCCGCACGCCAGCAGTATCGCCATCGGGCGCGGTACCCACGACGCCGGCCGGCCCGACCACCTAACCTTGGCGGCGTGCGGTTCCTGCTCCGACCCGGCTGGCTGGCCCTCATCGTGGTGGCGGTGGGGTTCGCCGTGGCCTGCTACACGCTGCTGGCCCCCTGGCAGTTCGGCCGGGAGGCCCAGCGCGACACCCAGCAGCAGGCGATCGACGCGTCCTTCCGCACGCCACCGGTGCCGCTGGGCGAGCTGTCCATGCCGGGAGCCGGGGTCCGCGGCGAGGTCGAGTGGCGACAGGTCAGCGTGTCGGGCAGTTACCTGCCCGAGTCCGAGGCGCTGGTCCGGCTGCGGGTTTACGAAGGCCAGCCGGCATTCGAGGTGCTCACCCCGATGCGCACCGACGACGGCCGGATGTTGCTGGTGGACCGCGGGTTCGTCACGGTGGACAGGGGCGTCGAGGTGCCGGCGTTCGCACCGGCGCCGGCCGGAGCGGTGACCCTGGTCGGGCGGTTGCGGGTGGACGAGACCGATCCGCAGGGTCGCGCGTCGTTCGGCAGCGAGGGCCGCCGCCAGGTCTACGCGGCCGACTCGCGCCCGGTCGCCACGGCCACCGGGCTCGCCCTGGAGCCCGGACGCCTGCAGCTGGCCGCCGACCAGCCCGGTGTGCTGATCCCGGTACCGGTGGCGCCGAGCTCCGGCACAGCCCCGTTCACCAACTTCTCCTACGCGTTGCAGTGGCTCACGTTCGGTTTGATCGCGCTGGTCGCGACGGGCTACTTCGTGCGCCTGGAGCTGCTGCAGCGCCGCGCCGCGAGTGGATCGACCGGTCGGCCCGGGCGGGCCCGCGGCGGGCGGGCCGCCGAGCGTTCCGCGGTGCGTCGGGCGTTGGCCGGCGACGACACCGACCCCGCCGGTCCGACCCGGGACCCCGGGGCACCCCCCGGCTGACCCCGACCCGGCCAGTCCGCGCCGAGCGGCGACCGCGTCCCCCAACCCACGGCCGCCGTCCCCAACCCGCCGATGACCGTCAACCGGCCACCCGAACCGCAGTTTGGCTCCCAAACGCGCCCAGGCGGCCGTGGACACCGCAGTTCGGCTCCGAAACGCGCTCGGGTGGCGCGACGGTGCACCCCGCACTTCGATTGTCACTTGCGTCGCAGTCCGGCGATCCCGATGGCGAGCGCGGCCGCCAGTACCCCCGCCGCCGCGCTCACCAGTCGGGCCAACCGCGCGGCGCGGGCCAGGTCCGCCGGGCCCGGCGGTGGCCCGGAGCCCAGCCGCGGTCGCTGCTCCACCCCGTGCGAGTACACCGTGCGCCCGCCCAGGGTCACCCCCAACCCACCGGCCACCGCCGCCTCCACGGGACCGGCGTTGGGGCTCGGGTGCGCCGAGCCGTCCCGGCGCCACGCGGCGAGCGCCGCGGCCGGCGAGCCACCGACCGCGGGCGACAACGCCGCGAACAGCAGCGCCGTGACCCGCGACGGGACCAGGTTGACCAGATCGTCCAGCCGCGCGGCCGCCCAGCCGAAGCGCCGGTAGCGCGCCGACCGGTAGCCGACCATCGCGTCCAACGTGTTCACCGCGCGGTAGCCGAGCAGCCCCGGGGCCCCCGCGACGGCCCCCCACAGCAACGGCGCGACCACGGCGTCGGAGGTGTTCTCGGCCATCGACTCGGTGCCGGCGCGGGCCATGCCGGCCGCATCCAGCAGCGCCGGATCGCGACCGCACAGGGTGGGCATCCGCCGCCGGGCCGCCTCCAGCTTCGCCGGGCTCAGATTCGCCGCACTCAACTCCGACGGGCCCAACTCCGCCGGGCACAACTCCGAGGGGCCCAACTCCGCCGGGCTCGACCCGTCCGGGCTTGACCGCGGTGGGCGCGACCCAACTGGGCTCAACCCCGCCGTGCTCAACTCCGCGGCCAGCGCCGCGCCGTGCCCGGCCAGCGACGCCCCACCCAGCACGGCCCAGGTGCACGCCGCCGTGCCGACCGTCGCGACCAGCGGCCGGCGCCGGCCGCCGCGCTCGACCAGCACCCCGACCCCGGCGGCCGCGGCCACCAGCACCGCGGTGTGCGCGATCCCGGCGCCGCGACGATCGGCGTACCAGCGCCGTTCGAGCGCCGCGGCGCAACGGCCGAAGCCGGCCACCGGGTGCCCGCGTCGCGGATCACCCAGCACCGCGTCGGCGACGACCCCGAGCACCAGGCCGACCGGCCGCGACCAGCTCCTTCGCACCCGCCGGACGGTACGGGCCGGCGCCGCACACCCGGCGGGCGCCACCGCCGTCACGGGCACCCCGATCGGCGCCGGGGGATGATCGCGGGATGCGTACCGACCTGAACCCGGACGAGGTGGGCCCGCGGCGGTTCTACAAGCTGCTGACCTCGGTGGTGGTGCCACGACCGATCGCATGGGTGTCCAGCCGCTCGGCCGCCGGGGTCGACAACCTGGCCCCGCACTCGTTCTTCACGGTGTCCTGTGTCGATCCGCCGATGGTGCAGTTCACCAGCGTCGGCACCAAGGACTCGCTGCGCAACGTGCGCGAGACCGGGGAGTTCGTCGTCTGCCTGGCCCCGGAGCAGCTCTTCGAGCAGGTCAACGCGACCGCGACCGCGTTCGCCGAGGGGTTGAGCGAGTTCGCCGAGGTCGGGCTGACCGCGGAACCGAGCGCGACCGTCGCCCCGCCACGGGTGGCCGAGTCCCCGGTCGCGCTGGAGTGCCGGCTGCACGAGACCCTGGAGCTCGGTGACTCCACCGTGGTGATCGGCCGGGTGCTGCACGCCGCGGTCTGGTCAGCGGTGTTCGACGGGGACGTCCGTTACGGCGGGCTGCCGGCGATCGAGAAGCTGCGGCCGCTGGCCCGGCTGGGCCGCAACCAGTGGTCGACGATCGGCGACGTGCTGGACATCACCAGGATCCCGGTCTCGGAATGGCCGGGGCACTACTCGCCGCCCACCGACCGCCCCAACGACAGCCCGTAGAGCCGCTGCGCCTCGACCGCGATCTGGTGCAACGAGCAGGGCCAGCGCTCCCCCGAGCCGCTGGCCGTCCGGCAGGCCGTACAGCGACCGAGACGGTCGGGCACGTGGGCGTTGAGCAACCGCCGCCACACCCCCGGCATACCGGCCATGACCTGCGCCATCGACATGTCTGGTCGCACCACGACTTCCCCCCTGTTGCCGGGACCGGCTAACCGCCCCGGTCCCACCCTTCGCGCATCCCCACCAGCGCGCGAAGTCCGAGCTGCCTCGTCACCACTATGGCCGCTGCCCCGCGGATTCTAGAGGGTGAATTCGCCGGACGGCGTAGCGGTGGCGTCCGCATGCAGCTCGGACTCGCGTCCGCGCAACTCGACACGCCGGATCTTCCCGGAGATGGTCTTGGGCAGCGCCGCGAACTCGAGGCGGCGGATCCGCTTGTAGGGAGCCAGGTTGTCGCGGGCGAACTCGAGGATGTCGCGCGCCGTCGCCTCGGTCGGCTCGTAGCCGGCGGCCAGCACCACGTAGGCCTTCGGGCACGGCCAGCCGGACCGGGTCCGGGGACGGCACGATGGCCGCCTCGGCCACCGCGGGGTGCTCGATGAGCACGCTCTCCAGCTCGAACGGGCTGATCCGGTAGTCGGAGGCCTTGAACACGTCGTCGGCTCGCCCGACGTAGGTGATGTAACCGTTTTCATCCCGGGATCCGACGTCGCCGGTGTGGTAGTAGCCGTCGGCCATGGCCTCGGCGTTGCGCTCGTCGTCGCCGTGGTAGCCGACCATCAGCCCGAGCGGGCGCTGCGACAGATCGATGCAGATCTCGCCCTCGCCCGCCTTGCTCGCCGGTCACCGCGTCGATCAGCTCGATCGGATAGCCGGGGATCGGGCGGCCCATCGAGCCGGGTTTCACCGGCTGTCCGGGCGGGTTGCCGATCTGCACGGTGGACTCGGTCTGCCCGAACCCGTCGCGGATCCGCACCCCCCACGCCTTCTCGACCTGCTCGATCACCTCCGGGTTGAGCGGCTCCCCCGCGCCGACGACCTTCGCCGGCGGCGTGCCCAGCACCGACAGATCCGCCTGGATGAGCATCCGCCACACCGTCGGCGGGGCGCAGAAGCTGGTGACACCGCAGCGGTCCAGCACCCCGAGCACGCCGGCCGCGTCGAACTTCGCGTAGTTCATCACCAGCACGCACGACTCGGCGATCCACGGCGCGAAGACGTTGCTCCAGGCGTGCTTCGCCCAGCCCGGCGAGGAGATGTTGAGATGCACGTCGCCCGGCTCCAGTCCGATCCAGTACATCGTGGACAGATGACCGACCGGGTAGGAGGCGTGCGTGTGCTCCACCAGCTTGGGCTGCGCGGTGGTGCCGGAGGTGAAGTAGAGCAGCAGCGTGTCCGAGCCCCGGGTGACGCCGTCGGGGGTGAACTCGGCTGCCGCGGCGTCCGTGTCGGCGTAGTCGTGCCAGCCGGCGGGCGCGTCGCGCACGGCGATCCGGGTGTAGTCGCCCTCCACCCCGTCGAACTTGTCGGTGTCCGCCCCGCCGACGATGACGTGCCGGGCGCCACCGCGATCGAGTCGGTCCCGCAGGTCGGCGGCGTGCAGCAGCGTGGTGGCCGGGATGACCACGGCGCCGAGCTTCATCGCGGCCAGCAGCGTCTCCCACAGCTCGACCTGGTTGCCGAGCATCAGGATGATCCGGTCGCCGCGGGCCACCCCGAGCCCGCGCAGCCAGTTGGCCACCCGGTTCGAGCGCGCGGCGAGCTCGGCAAACGTCCACTGTGCATCGCTGCCGTCGCTCTCGACGATCCACAGTGCCCGCTGCGCCCCGCGCTCCGGATCGGCGCCGACCGCGTCGAAGTGGTCGAGGGCCCAGTTGAACTCGCCGATCTCGGGCCAGCGGAAGTCGCGGTAGGCCGTGTCGTAGTCCTCCCGATGCGCCACCAGGAACTCGCGCGCCGCGTAGAAGGCCTCGGTCGAGGGGTTCATCTCTCACCTCGCAGTATCGCCGCCGTTGCCTCGCAACCCTAGTGATCGAGAGCCGGGCCCACGCACCACCGAACGGAGGGGCCACGCCCGCACGATGTCCCCCCGACGCGCCGTCGTCGACGACGTGGCCGGCGCCACACCCCGACCTACGGTGTGCCGGTGAGCCACGCTTCCCGGGCCGGCCGGGCCGCCGACGGATTCCCGCAACGATCGACGATCGGTGCGCCACCGTCCGCCGCGGCGAGTACCCGGCGCCCGCGCGGTGCCGCCGGGCTCGGATCCGCGCCGGCCGCCGGCACGCTGCTCGCCGGGGTGCTGCTCGCCGGGGTGCTGCTCGCCGGCTGCGGTTCGGCCGCGCCCGCGGTGACCCCGGCCTCGGAGTCCCAGACCTCGCAGTCCCAGATCCCGGTGACGGAGATCCCGGTGGCGCCCCCGTCGGTGCTCGCCCAGCCGACCGCGCCGCCCGTCCCGCCCGCCCCTACCTCGCTCCCCGCCGCGGCCCCGAAGCCACGATCGACGCCGGCTGCGGGAGCCCCCGAACGGGTGACGCTGCCATGGCCCGCGGCGACCACCGCGGAGGTTCGAGCGCTGCAGGCGTCGGTGGACAGCGGATCGGAGCCGTGGCTGCTGGACCCGACCGAGGTGGCGATGTCCTACGTCAGCGCGGCCCACGGTTGGACCGCCGCCCAGGCGCAGGCCCGGCCGGGCGGAAAGGCCGTCGACGTGCAGAAAGGCGCTCAGAAACTGCTGCTGACGCTGGATCAGCCCGGGCTGGTCGGCGGCGGCGGGATCTGGGTCGTCACCGCGGAGACACCCTCGGGCTGAGGCCGAAAGCGGCTCGCAGCGGGCATCCGCCCGCAGCGACACGCCGAAATCTGTCACTACTTCGGGTGAAGCGGCCGGTTACGTGCTGCGTTCGGTCGCCTCGCGACGACTCCCACCCTGACCGACGACACCGGCGCCACAACCGGACCGGATAGACCATTCCGCTGGGGGGACCAGGAGATGCACGGCAACGCCGAGAGATGCTCCGTGGAACAGGACATGTTCACGGTTCTGCATGGGCAACCCGCCCCCGTCGTGACGAGGTGGAGCTATCTCGCCGCCGACCCCTTCGCGGTCACCCTGGCCGTGCGGACCGGTGAGAACCGGTGGGTCGAGTGGCTGCTCGCGCGGGAGCTGGTGATCCAATCCCTGAACGGGCCCACCGGCCTCGGAGACATCCGGATGAGCCCGCAGGTCGTGCAGGAGTACGAGATCGTCGAGATCGAGATCTGCTCGTTCGACGGGCGTGCGGTGCTCGAGGTCGATCGGGACCTGCTGGCCCAGTTCGTGGCCTCGACGATCGAGCTCGTCCCGCTGGGCGACGAGGCACGCTGGATCGACATCGACCGCGAAATCGCGAAGATCACCCAGGGTTGTCTGGAGTAGTCGGGCCGTCGTCGCGGAAACGGCGGTAGTACCGCTCGTCCGCCTCCTGCTCCTCGATGTCGATGTCCCCGCGGATCCGCCCGGCGGTACCACGGCTGAACCCGGCCTTCAACGCCCGGTGCTCGGTGGATTCCTCGAGGTAGGCTACCGCGTAGATCATCCCGACCAGCAGCCCGCCGCCGACGGCCATCAGCCGCACCCACGGCGGCATCGGCATGAAGAGGTAGAGCAGCACGGCGACCGGCAGGATCTGGATCACCGAGCGGAACAGTGCGCGCCACCGCCAGCGCTTGGTGGTCACGTCGTGCAGCACCCAGTGCCGGTGCCGCGCCGGCAGCCCGCCGCCCATGGCGTACCACAGCCAGCGAAGCAGACCCGGACGCTCCACCGCGTCATGCTAGGCCGATTCCGCGTCGCCGACCTGCGATAGCGGGAACCGGGTGGTTGTCCGCGCCGGCGGTCAGCCCTCGGCCGCTTCCTCCATGTCGACCCGGGCCTGCTGCTCGGCGCGCTCGGCCGCCGGGTCCGCGGCCAACGACGCCTCCAGCTCCGGATCCGCCAGCGCCGGCATAGCGGCCACGGACGGCTCGGTCTCGACCGGCGCGCCGCCACCGGCCCCGGCACCGGACGCGTCCTCGACCTGGTGCATCGCGGCCTCCTCGGCCGACGCGGCGCCACCGTCGATGCCCACGTCGACGCCCTCGAGCGCGTCGGAGGTCTGCAGGGCCGCGCCCTCGTCGGCCATGACGATCCGGCCGGCCCGGTCCGGGTCGGCGTTCTCGTCGCCGCGTTCGCGGCTCAGGCGCTCGTCCAAGGTGTCGCCGTCGCGCATCCCGGCGCCGGTGACCCCGTCCTCGTCGAGGCCGTAGGGCCGGTCCGGCGGCACGTAGCCGGCGTCGAGAGCGTCGCCGTCGTTGAGGTCCTCCAGCGTCTCCCCGCTCTCCAGCTGGACCGATGCGCCCAGGTCGGGGGCTTGGGGTTGGCTCTGGTCAGAACGCGGCGCCATCGAGGACGCACCTCCTGCGGGATCGGGGAACGAGCGGACCCCGCGGACTACCCGGCCGCGCCCGCGGCCATGCATGCTGCGCGGCTCAACCCCCGAACCGCTGCGAGATCGCCGCAAGGTTGGCCTCGATCCCGGCCCGGAACTCGCGCAGCCGGGCCGCGACGATGCGCTCCTCCTTGTCCGGCATGGCCTCGATGATCCCGGTGAGGTTCGACGGGCCCGGCCCCAGTTGCGCCCACTGCCGCAGCTCGGTGCCGCCCTCGCGCGGGGTCAGCTCGAAGCGCCACACCGCCGTCGGATGATCGGGATCTTCGACGGCCCAGGCGAAGACCCGCGGCGGTTCGCAACGCACGACGTGTGAGGTGGTGCTCCACTCCCCCGCCTGCGGGTGTCGGTTGCGCGCCAGGAACCGGGCCCCGACGGTGGGACCGGTGCTCCCGGGCAACCACTGCACCTCCTGCACCTCCCGGCTCAGCGACGCGATCAGGTGGATGTCGCTGATCAGCGGCCAGATCTGCTCGGGCGCGGCGGCCACCAGCACGCTCGCCTCCACGGTCGGACCTTCGGCGTACTTCATCGGCGCCTCCGCGCGGTCGTGGCCGCACCCGACCGAGCCGGTGTCGGGTCCTGCACTGGCGCTCTACGCTGCCGCAATGACGCGATCATCGTTGCTCGTCGGCACCTCGGACGGTACCCGCCTCATCGGTCAGCGCTGGAGCGCCGAGGGCACCGCGCGGGCCGCGGTCGTGCTCGCCCACGGCATGGGTGAGCACTCGCTGCGCTACGACCGGCTCGGCCGCGCGCTGTCGGCCGCCGGGATCGACCTGCTCGCCGTCGACCAGCGCGGCCACGGGCGCACCGCCGCGATGTCCGGTGCCCGGCTGGGTTCGCTCGGCGACGCCGGCTGGGACGGGCTGGTGGCCGATTTCGCGCTGGTGGTGCGCAGCACCCGCAAGGAACGACCGGACATCCCGATCGTGGTGCTCGGGCACAGCATGGGCTCGTGGGTGGTGCAGCAGTTCCTGCTGGAGCACTCCGCCGACGTGACCGCGGCCGTGCTGTCCGGGACCGCGGCACTGGAGCTGGTGCTCGCCGGCGTCGATCCGAGCCAGGAGCTCGACCTCACCGCCTTCAACGCCCCCTTCCCGGCGCGCACCGGCTACGAGTGGCTCAGCCGCGACACCGAGGAGGTCGACCAGTACGTCGCCGAGCCGATGTGCGGTTTCGGCCTGGACCCGGACGGCGTTCGCGGCATGGTCGACGCGGCACCGCGACTGATCGACGTCTCCGGGCTGCGCGCCGGGCTGCCGCTCTACGTGCTGGCCGGCTCCGACGATCCGGTGAACGGCGGCATGGCCGCGCTCGCGCTGCTGGTCGACCGGTACCGAGCGGCCGGTGTCGACGTCACGACCCGCTACTACGAGGGCGGGCGGCACGAGATGTTCAACGAGACCAACCGCGACGAGGTGGTCGCCGACCTGATCACCTGGCTGGAGCGGAAACTGCCGGCGATCTAGGGTTTCATCGGAACGAACGGCACTCTCGCACGCTAGGTGCGAGCGAACGGGCCGTTCGCACCGCTCCTGGCCGCCGCCACAAGATCCACGGGGGGCTACGGCCCGGCGCGCTCGATGTGCACCTGAACCGACCGGCGGTCGGCCGACAGCCAGCCCTTCTCATCGGCGTAGCTGGTCATCGCCTCCCAGCGCTGCGCCCAGTCCGGGGCCGTCGCGACCAGCTGGGCCCGGGAGCGCAGCACCGCCAGGTCGAGGCCCACCGTGTAGGTGTCGATCAGCTCGCCGGTCCCGGTCGCGGCCAACGCGGTGGCGACGCCGTGCGCGTCGAGGTCGGTCGTGACGTGCAGCCGGCCGCAGTCGTCGGCGTCCTGCACGACGACGCCGTCGGCCGCCAGTTGAACGATCATGCCGGTGATGGTGCCAGTCGCGATGAACCCGCGGCGGGCCGGGACGGTCACCCCGATGTCCGATAGTGTGTTGTCATCCACTATCCGATAGGACGGCCATGGCTCGGCTGGTGCTGCCCGACGAGGTAACGGTCGTGAACGTCGGGCTGCCGATGTTCGCCGACGCGATCAGGGACCAGGGACGTCCGGTCCAGCAGGTGGACTGGCGGGTCCCGGCGGCCGGCGACCGGGCCGCGATCGCCGCGCTCGAACACCTCTACGGCGACGCCGCGGCCGGTATCGACGCGGCCAACGCCGAGGTGCTGCGCCGGCTCGACGACGGCGTTCCGCAGCTGGTCGAGGTGCAGCCGGCGGGCGCCGTGGTGCCCGGGCTGGGCGAGCGGACGCTGCTGCACTGCGGACCCCCGTTGCCGTTCCCCGAGCACTGCGACCCGCTGCGGCGCTCGCTGCGCGCCACCGCCGTGGCCGAGGGCTGGGCCGACGACGTCGCGGCCGCGGACCGGCTGCTGGCCGCCGGCGAGATCGCGCTGGACGCGGCCAACCACCACGACACCGTCGTCCCGATGGCCGGCGCGATCGGGCCGTCGGCGCCGATGCTGGTGGTGGACAACGCCGACGGTGGTACCCGGGCCTTCGCCCCGCTCAATCAGGGACCGGGCGAGGTGGCCTGGTTCGGCCGCGACACCGACGCGGCGATCGCCCGACTGCGCTTCCTCACCGAGGTCGGCGGGCCCGCGGTGGCCGCGATCCTGGCCGCCGCCGGCCCGCTCGACGTGCTGGCCATCGCCGCGCAGGGCATCACCATGGGCGACGACCTGCACATGCGCACCCAGGCCGCGACCAACCTGCTCACCCGCAGCTGGCTTCCGCACATCGCCGCGCTGCCCACCTGGTGCCGCGAACCGTTCGCCCGCTACCTGGGCGGCAACCACCTGTTCTTCCTGAACCTGGCGATGGCCGCGGCCAAGTCGCTGCAGCTGTCCGCCGAGCGGGTAGCCGGATCCAGCATCGTGACCACGATGGCCCGCAACGGCACCACGTTCGGGATCAAGCTCGCCGGCGCGACGGACTGGCACCTCACCGCGGCACCACCGGTGCAGGACGCGCTGTACAACCCCGGGCAGGGCCCGCGGACCAGCGCCCCGGACATCGGCGACAGCGCGGTGCTGGAGCTGACCGGGATGGGTGGCCCGGCGGCCGGGAACTCGCCGGCCGTCGCCTCGTTCCTCGGCGGCACGATGGCCGACGCGGCCGCGGCCACCGAGGGGTTCCGCGCCATCTGTGTCGGAGCCAGCCGCCGATTCACGTTGCCCGCCATGGGTTTTTCCGGCACACCGCTGGGGGTGGACGTGCGCAGGGTGGTCGAATCGGGTATCACCCCGAAGGTGACGACCGGGATCCTGCACGCCTCCGACGGGTCCGGGCAGGTCGGCGCCGGGGTGGCGACGGCGCCGCCGGCGTGCTTCGTGAGCGCCCTGCACGATCTCGCGAGTCGGGTGTGACGTCCACTATGGTGAACGGGCGCCAGCACGGAACGACCACGATGGGAGCTCTGAGGTGATGGGGCGGATCGCCGACCTGGGTGGTGCCGAGGGCTGGGGGCCGGTGCGACCACCGACGCCGGACGAACCCCCGTTCGGCGAGCCGTGGGAGGGGCGCGCGTTCGCGCTCACGCTGCTGTCGATGGGCCGGGTCTCCGGACAGAACCTCGACGCGTTCCGGCACGCGCTGGGGCGACTCGACGAGCCGGCGTACTTCGCGGACGGCTACTACGGGCGTTGGCTGAACGCGGCGGAGCTGATGCTCGTCGAGTCCGCGATCCTGGCCCCCGGCGCGATCGACGCCCGAGCCCGCCGCAACGCGGGCGAGGACGTCGAGGAGCCCGCCGTGCCGGAGCCGAACAAGCCCGACTACGCGGCCACCGCGGCGGGCTCGTTGCGCAGCATCGACGCGCCACCCACGTTCGCGGTGGGCGAGCTGGTGCGGACCCGGGCCGACGACTCCGATGAACCCCTCAAGCTGCCGCGCTACGTGCGCGGGCACACCGGCGTCGTCGAGACCATCCAGCCGGCACACCTGTTGCCGGACACACACGCCCGCTTCCAGGGGGAGAACCCGCAGCACGTCTACTCGGTGCGCTTCGACTCGCACGAGCTGTTCGGGGCCGACGCCGAGGATTTCGCGCTGACCATCGAGCTGTTCGAGAGCTACCTGGAGAGGCCATCATGACCACCTCGCCGACCAACTCGTCGGACCGGATCTCGCCCGCCCTGCGCACCGAGGCGCTCGAGCAGCTGCTCACCGAGCGCGGGCTGGTCGACCCGGGCGTGATGGACAAGTTCATCGCCAACTACGAGACGAACGTCGGCCCGCTGAACGGGGCCAAGGTCGTCGCCAGGGCCTGGACCGACCCGGAGTACCGGGCCCGGCTGCTCGTCGACGGCACCGCCGCGATCAAGGAGCTGGGCATCGCCGGTCCGCAGGGCGAGCACATCGTGGTCGTGGAGAACACGCCGGAGGTGCACAACGTCGTGGTCTGCACGTTGTGCTCCTGCTACCCGTGGCCGGTGCTCGGGCTGCCCCCCTCCTGGTACAAGGATCCGGCCTACCGGGCCCGCGTGGTGCGCGAGCCGCGCGCGGTGCTGCGCGAGATGGGCTGCGAGCTGCCCGATTCGACCGAGATCGTGGTCCGCGACTCCAGCAGCGAGGTGCGGTGGCTGGTGCTGCCGCAGCGGCCGGCCGGCACCGAGACGCTGCCCGAGGAGGAGCTGGTTCCGCTGATCACCCGGGACGCGATGGTCGGGGTGGCCCACGTGCGGTCCCCCGCATGACCGCCGTGGCGATGAGGCTGGACCGGTGACCGCGCCGCTGGCCCTGGACGGGCCGGGGGCCCCGCCGCGGGACAACGGCGAGCTGGTCTTCGCCGAGCCCTGGGAGAGCCGGGCGTTCGGCATGGTGGTCAGCCTGTACGAGTCCGGGGCGTTCGACTGGGAGCAGTTCCAGGGCGCGCTGATCACCCGCATCGCGGCCTGGGAGACCGCACACCCGGAAGGCCGGGGGTGGAGCTACTACCGCTGCTGGCTCGGCGCGCTGGAGGACGTGCTGGCCGGTGACGGCACCGTGTTCGCCGACGAGATCGACACCCGGGCCCGGCAGCTGGCCCGGCGCGCTCCCGGTCACGACCACCCGCACCCGCACTGAACCCCCGTCCTCACCCCCGGGTTCCCGCCCCCTCCCGGATCTGCGCGAACGGCACTTTCGAGCGAACCTATGGCCCGAAGGTGCCGTTCGCGCCAGTCGGCGGGCGGTGGCCGAGCCAACCCCAGCCGCACCGGTCACCCCAGCCCAGCCGGTTGGTTGCCTCCAGGCATGATCAGCCCGGCAGTCGGGCAGGGGGGTTGCGGCGGGCGCGCCGCGTCAGCTCGGGCGGCGGGTGGCGCGGATGCGGGCGTACAGCTCGCGGTGCCGGGCCGCGCTGGCCGCCCAGGTGAACCGGGGCAGCACGGCGGCCGCGCCGGTGCGCAGCCGGTCCCGCAGCCCGGAGTCCTCGACCACCCGGCGCAGCGCACCGGCCAGCGCCGCGTCGTCGGCCACCGGCGGCAGCAGCGCGCTCACCCCGTCGGCCAGGTACTCCCGGAACACCGGGAGGGCGCTGGCCACCACCGGCAGCCCGGCCTGCATGGCTTCCAGCACGACCAGCCCGAACCCCTCCTTGACCGAGGGGAACACGAACCCGTCGGCCGCGGCGTACCAGCCGCCCAGCTCGGCCTCGTCGACCGTGCCGAGCAGCACCACATCCTCGCCGAGCACCAGGCCGAGCGACGGCAGCGCGGCCAGGGCGGCGTCGCGGTAGGCCTGGTAGTCCTGGAAGGAGTGCCCGCCGACCACGGCCAGCACCGGCGCCGGTGTGAGCTCCCGCTTCAACCGCGCGAGGGCTCGGAAGGCGTGCCTGGTGCCCTTGCGCGGCTCGACGCCCCCGACCGCCAGGAACAGAAAGCGGTCGGTGGCCCCGACCCGGGCCCGCAGCCGCTCCCGGGTGACGGCGGGCACCGGCGGGAAGCGGTCCAGGTCCACCCCGTTGGGCACCACGTCGGCCCGCACCCCGTACTCGTCGCGCAGGATCCGCCGCCACTGCTCGCTGACCACGAACACGTGATCGGGCTCGACGACGGCCCGACGCTGGCAGTCGATCAGGGACTGGGTGCTGAAGTCGTCGATGTGGTGCACGGTGCGCAGCACGGTCACCGCGGTACCGGCGTCGCGCACGAGTGCCGCGGCGCTCGCGGCGATGCAGTCCTGGGTGTGCAGCAGGTCGAACGCACCGGCCAGCTCGTTCAACCCGGTGGCCAGGGTGTCGATCGCGGCGAACACCCGCTCGTCCAATGTGGTCCCGACGGTGGAGGGCCCGGGCAGCACCGTGTGCGGCACGGTGGTGGGCCGGAAGAGACCGGCGGCCGGGTCGCCGAGCGCGACCAGGTGCACCGGCTGGCCGGCCCGCTGCAGGGCCTCGGCCAGGCTGAGCGTGTGCACCAGCCCGCCGCGCGGCTTGGTGGAGTGCGAGACCAGCGCGATCGGACGATCCGGCGCAGCAGCGCCCACGGCTGAGTCCACAGTGGAACCATCAGCGGACCCGATGACGGGACCGGCAGCGCCGCTCACAGCCGCGTCGCCGCCAGCTCCGGACGGCGCAGCGCAATCGCCGCGGCCGCCAGCGAGGCTCGGGCGGCGGTCTCGGTCACCAGGCAACCGGCGTCGATGAAGGCCTGCCGCTGCCGGTCGAGGCCCTGCGGGTCGCCCTCGGTGCCCAGCACGTAGACCACGATCCGCGGCCCGCCCGCGGCGATGATCTCCGCGCACACCGGCGCCAGCTCGGCGCCCGGGTCGGGATGCGCGCCGTGCCCGAGCACCACGTCGAGCACGATCACGGCCACCGCCGGGTCGGCGCCGGCCGCGCGCAGCAGCTCGATCCGCGCCGCCGGGTCGATCATCGGGTGCGGCCGGCCCGCGGTGTACTCCTCCTCGCCGAGGTCGAGGCAGGTGTGCGCGCCCTCGGGTGCGGGCAGCCCGAGCGCGGAGTCGATCGGTGTGTTGGAGTGCACCGGGCCGAGCACGTCGGCCAGCACCACCAGCGACTCGTAGCAGAGCGTGCCGCCGGAGAACAGGCCGCGCACCAGCGTGCGCTCGGCGGGCAACCCGACCAGCTGGGCCTGCACCCGCGTGACCAGCCCGGCTGCCGGATCCGGCGGGCCTCCGCGGCCGGCGGCGACCAGCGCCGCCACCACCCCGGCCTCCAGCGTGCGCGTCACCGTGACCCCGGCCGGCACCTGGATGCCGTCGACGTCCAGCCCGATCAACGCCGCCACCAGCGGTTTCCCGGTCGAGGCGGCCAGCACCGCGGCGGCCACCCGGGGGGCGGGCGGCTTGGAGACCAGCAGGATCACCGCGGTCGCCTCATCGGCCAGCAGCCCGTCGATCGCGGTCAACGCCATCGCACCACCGACGGCCGCGCCGAGATCGCGCCCGCCCAGCCCGATCACGTGCGACACCCCGGCGCCCCACCGGTCGAGCAGCGCCGCCGCCTCCTGCGCACCGGTGCCGGCCGCGGCGACCACGGCCACCGGCCCGGCGACCACCACGTTGGCGAAGCCCAGACCGGTGTGCCCGAGCATCGCGGTGCCGGCCCCGGGGCCCATCACCAGCCGGCCCAGCCGGGCGGCCCTGGTCTTCAGCGCGACCTCGGCCGCGACCGGCACGTTGTCGCTGAACAGCAGCACGTCGAGCCCGGCCGACAGCGCCTTGTGCGCCTCCAGCGCGGCGTAGTCACCGGGCACCGAGATCACCGCGACGTTCGTCGCCGGTTCCGCCGCCAGCGCCGCGCCGAGCGTCCGCGGCAGCTGGGCCTGCGCCGGGCCCGAGCCGCGATCGGCGAACATGGCCGCCTCGCCGGCCGCACGGGCCTGCGCGGCGGCCTCGTCCGATTCGGCGCGCACCGCGACGAACAGGTCGTTCACGCCGGCCCCGGCGGGCGCATCGAAGCCCTCGCCGGCCAGCGTGGCCAGGTTGGCGGGGGTGCCCATCGCGGCCGCCGCCCAGTCCACACCGTCCACAGTGCGCAGCGCCCTGGTGCCGGCGAGCTGCACGACCGAGTCCACATAGGTGTCCCGGTAGAGCTCCACCGCGTGGATCACGCGGCACCGGTTCGGAGGTCGGCTGCGCGGCCACCCGCGGGCGGCGGCTCGACTCGTCCGGCCGGCTCCGACACCGCGCGGATCCGGGTGCCCGGCCCGTCCCCTTCCAGCGTGCTGGCCGCCCCGTCGGCGTTGGTGATCACCGCGATCCCGCCGCCCTCGCGCACGAAACCGATGGCCGCCCGCATCTTCGGACCCATGCTGCCGTCCGGGAACTCGCCGGCCGCGGCGTGCCGCTGGGCCTGCTCGACGCCCATGTCGCTGATCGGGTGCGCCGCCGGGGTGCCGTAGTCGAGCAACACCGCCGGGATGTCGGTGACCAGCACCAGCGCATCGGCGTGCAGCGCGCTGGCCAGCCGTTGGGCGGCCAGATCCTTGTCGATCACCGCATCCACCCCGCGGTAACCGGCGCCGTCGCGGATCACCGGCACCCCACCGCCACCGGCCGCGACGACCACCAACCCCTGGGCCAGCAGCGCGCGCAGCGCGTCCAGCTCGACGATCTCCCTGGGCTGCGGCGAGGGGACCAGCCGCCGGTAGCCGCGGCCGGCGTCCTCGCCGATCGTCCAGCCGCGCTCGGTGGCCCGCGCCTGCGCCTCGCCGGCGTCCAGGAACGGCCCGATCGGCTTGGTCGGCCGCTCGAACGCCGGATCGTCGGCGTCGACCACGACATGGGTCACGACCGCGACGACGCCCGGTCCTCGACCACCGCCGGTCTCGTGCAGCGCGAGGGTGAGCAGGCTGCCCAGCTGACCCTCGGTCATGGCGCCGAGCCAGCACAGCGGCAGCTCCGGCACCCGGTGCGCGGCCTCCTCCTGCTGGATGGCCAGGTTGCCGACCTGCGGACCGTTGCCGTGCACCACGAGCACCGTCCAGCCGGCGGCCCGGATCCGGTGCACGGCCGCGGCCAGCCCGCGCGCGTTCTGGATCTGCTCGGCAGCACTGCCCGCCTGTCCACTGCGGGTGATGGCGTTGCCCCCGAGGGCGACGACGGCGAGCTGCGGCACGGACCCGACCTTTCCGACGATCAACGACGTGTCGTTCACTATAGTGGATGAGTCCGTTCGGACCACCGACGACGAGTAGGGTTCGCTCATGAGCCCGGCCCCTCTGCGGCTGCGCCTGCTGGGCCCCTTCACCGTCGAAGGCGAGCTCCTCGCACCGGTACCCATCGGGAAGGCGCGACGTGTCCTTGCCGTGCTCGCCGGACGCCGCGGCGAGTTCATCCCGGTCAGCACCATGATCGACGCGGTCTGGGACGCAGGCGCGCCGGAGCGGGCCGATCGCAACGTGGCCGCGCTGATCTCGCGGCTACGCCGGGCGCTGGGCCGGGACCGGATAGATGGCACCGCGGCCGCCTACCGGCTCGTGCCCGATGACGTCACGGTCGATCTCCTGGAGGCCGCCGAGCTGGTCGGCACGGCCGAGCTGGAGTTCTCCCACCAGCGGTTCGCCCTCGCGTCCAGCGGCGCCGAGCAGGCCACCAAGCTGCTCGAGTCCGAGGTGGCGATGGCCGGCGAGCACGAGGACCCGTGGGTGCTGGAGCTGCGCCGCGAGGTCGCCCGGCTGCTGCGGCGGGCCCGGATCTGTTGGAGCGCGGCGGCGGTCGAGCTGGGCGCGTACACCTCGGCCGTGGAGGTGGCATCGGCGGCACTGCGCGCCGACCCGATCGACGAGGAAGCCGCCCGCACGATCATGTCGGCGCACCAGCGCGGCGGCCGGTCGGGCACCGCCCTGGTGGTCTACCGGTCGTTGCGGATGGCGATGTCCGAGCAGTTGGGCAGCGACCCCTCCCCCGCCACCCAGGCCCTGTTCCTGTCGATCCTGCGCGCCGAGAGCCCGGCCGCGGCCGACCGGCCCGCCGACCGCGCCGTCGCCGACCCGGTCACCGGCGGGCTCGGCCCCGGCCGGTCGTCGCTGGTCGGCCGCGACCGCGAGCTGGGCACCCTCGACGAGTTGTGGGCCGGCGCGGTGACCGGCTCGCCGGTGCTGGCGGTGGTCACCGGCGAGGCCGGGATCGGCAAGACCGCGCTGGTCGAGGCGTTCGCCGAGGAGCCGCGGCGGACCGGCGCGACCGTGCTGCGGATCGGCTGCTTCGAGGCGGAGCGGTCGCTGTACCTGCAGCCGCTGGTCGCCGCCGTGCGGGCCGCCGTGCAGCGCATGGAGCCGGCCGAGGTGCGGGAGCTGACCAGTTCCCGGCTGGGCCCGCTCGCGGTGCTGGTGCCCGAGCTGGCGGAGCTGGTCGATGCGGCCGGCTACGAACGCGTCGGCCCGGAGCTGGAGCACCGGCGCAGCCTGGACGCGCTGGCCGGGTTCTTCGACCGGCTCAGCGCCCGCCGCCCGCTGCTGCTGGTGATCGACGACGCCGAGCACGCCGGGCCGTCGACGATCGAGGCACTGCACACGCTGGTCGGGCAGTGGGCTGGCAGCCGGACGATGGTGCTGCTGACCGAGCGCACCACCGAGGATCCGCCGGTGACCACCGCGCTGCGCGAGGTGGCGGTGCACCTGGAGCTGGGCCCGCTGTCGGCCGCCGCCACCACGCTGCTGGTGCGCCGCTCCGCGCTGGCCTACGACGTGGCCCGGCTCTACTCGTGGACCGGCGGCAACCCGTTGTTCCTCACCGAACTGCTGCGGCACCCGGTGCACGACGGGGCCCGGTTGGCGGTGCCGAACTCGCTGCAGGAGGCGGTGGCCGAGCGCATCGCGCACGCCGGCCCGGACACCGCGCTGCTGCTCGCGCTGGGCACGGTGCTCGGGGTGGCGTTCGCGCTGGACGAGGTGGCCGCGCTGGGCGGGCTGGACGTGGAGGCCTGCGCGCGTTCCGCGGAACGCGCGCTGCGGGCCGGGCTGCTGGTGGCCCAGGGCCAGCGGTTCCGCTTCCCGAACGACATCGTCCGGCACGTGGCGTACGCGGCCGCACCGGAGCCGGTGCGGGTCAGCCGGCACCGCCGCGCCGCGCACCTGTTCGACGGCCGCCCGGAGACCGCCGCCCGCCACCTCGCCGCGGCCGGCGACGCCGACGCCGCGGCCAGGGCCTGGATGGAGGCCGCGTACGCCGCGCACCTGGCGTTCGCCAACATCGAGGCCGAGCAGCTGCTGGACCGGGCGGTGGCCGCGGCCATCGAGCTCCCGCTGCGCGCCGAGGCGCTGCTGCGCCGCGGCGAGACCCGCTCCGAGCTCGGCCGCCACGACGACGCCCGCACCGACCACGAGGCGGCGCTGCTGCTGGCCCGGGAGCTGGGCGACGCCGAGCTGGAAGCGCGCGTCCTGGAGCAGCTGGGCTGGACCGCGCTCTACGCCCGGGACGCGATGAACGCCGTCGAGCTGGCCGAGCGCGCCACCGAGCTGGCCGAATCGGCGGCCGCGGCGCCGTTCGCGCTGCCCAGCGCGATGCTTTTGCTCGGGCGGGTCCGGCACTGGGACGGCGACTACGCCGACGCCGGTGCGGCCTACGAACGGGTGCTGGCCGCCGAGCCCGGGGACACGACCACGGCGCTCGCGCTGGCCTACCGCGGCGCCCTGCTGCAGCACCAGGACCGGTTCACCGAGGCCAAGTCGGTGCTGGCCAGGGCGGCGGTGCTGTGCCGGCGCACCGGGCAGTTCCGGCCGATGCTGCAGACGCTGTTCTTCACCGCGCTGGCCCGCGGTGACACCGGCGACTTCGCCGGCGCGCTGCGCGCCCTGGACAACGCGCGCCGGCTCATCGACGCGGAGAAGGTCGGCTTCTACCGGGCCGGCATCGAGACCACGACGTCCTGGATCTGGCAGGAGCTCGGGCAGGTCGGGCGGGCCCGGGAACACGCCGAGGCGGCCGTCGAGCTGGCGCACCGCGGGGGCGGGGCGCTGGAGCTGGAGCAGGAGCTGCACGCGTTGCTGGCCAGGGCCGACTGCGATCTGCTGCTCGGCCGCGACGATGCAGCGGCCGCCGCGGTCGAGGCCGCCGCCCCGATGTTGGAGCGCTCGCTGCCGTTCCGGCCGCGGGCGGCGATGCGGCTGCTGCAGATGCGCGCCCGCTGGGAACCCGAGGTGCACGAGGAGCTGCTGGTCCAGGCCCGCAGCTACTCGTCGGCCAAGTACGAGGCGATCGCGCTGCGCGGGTTGGGTCGCCCCGCGGAGGCGGCCGAGATCGCCGCCGGCAACGGATCGGACCTGTTGCTGGCCCAGCTCGGCACCCCGGCCCAGCGCCGGGCGGCGACCGGCCGGATCGCCGCCGCGCTACCGGTGGAACTGCGCACGTCCTTCGTCGCCACCGGACGGTTGTCGCTCGCGCTGACCACCGCTGACGACCGTTGACCACCGTTGCCGAACGCTGACGACCGGGGTGCGGTCCCGCAGGCGGCGGTCGAGCTCAGGTTCGACGGCCGCAGAACGGCCAACGAAGCTGCGGAGACCGCGGACGCGCCCCGCGTGTCATCGCTGCTCGAAACCCTGTCGGACCCGGGAGATCTCGCCCAGCCAGGCGTCGCGGTCGGCGAAGGCCGACGCCGCACCCGGCGACACGCTGATCTCGTAGGACTGCGGGCGCGCCCACGGGTCGATGCCCGCCTCGATCACGGTGCCGGTGTCGAGGTGCACGGCCACCCAGCGCCCCTCGGTCAACTCCGCCGGGTCGTCCGGACCCTCCAGCACCGCCCACGCCCGCCCCGCGGACCGCGCCGCGCCGACCACGGCGTCCCGCCGCCGGGCCTCGCGTTCCGCGGACAGCTCCCGGTCCCGCATCCCGCACGCGACCGCGACGAGCAGGTCGGCCGGAAGCGGGATGCCGCCGGGACAGGCCACAGCCAGTAGCTCGTCGGCGTGGCTCTCCAGCTCCACCAGATCCGACACGTCGTGGCCGCGGCGGCGCAGCACACCGAGCACGGCCTGCACCGCGGAGATCCCGCGCTGGTACGCGCTCGGGTCGTTGAGCAGGCTCGGGTAGAGCCGGTCCTCGGCCGCCCGCCAGCGAGCCCGGGCCATCACGGCCGGGGATGACGTCAACGGAACTCCTGACCGGATCCGCCACCGCCGGGCCGGCGGAGCTCGCCGGGCCCGGCGCGGCGGGAGGACTGATCGGGCTAGGTGATCACAGGGTCCAGGTCTGCAGGACCAGCGCGCCCTCACGGCGGGCGGTCAGCGTCGCGTCGAGCACGTCCAGCGGGTGCATCGGGATGACCCCCTCGATCAGGTCCGTCTCGCGCATCCCGTACAGCGCGGCCATGGCGAAGCGGCAGGCGTAGACCTTCCCGCCCTCCTTCATGAACGTCTTGAGCTGGTTGTTGTAGGCGAGGTGGCCGGGGAACGCCTCGGATCCGACGGTCGGGAAGCCGCGGGTGGCCGAGGCCATCAGCACCCCCGGCCCGTACAGCACCAGGTTGGTCTGGAAGCCCTTCCGGTTGATCCGGGTACAGGTCAGCATGTTGACCAGGCCGACCGATCCCTCGAAGGGCACGGTGTGCATGAAGACGTAGGCCTTCTCGCCCTCACCGGCCTGGATGTCCTCGAAGAGCTTCTCCTCGTAGTCGACGATCGCGTCGCCGTCGGTCGCCCGCTCACCGATGATCTGAGCCACGGTCGGTCACTCCTTCTGTCGCGGATACTGATCCCTGAAATTGGTCACTGATACTCGTCACTGCTCCGGGGTCAGACCGCCGGGCCCTGCGTTCGGGGTGGCGGTGCCCACGTCTTGCGGTGGCTGCCCGGCATCGCCCGCATGATCG
The DNA here is from genome assembly GCA_963730945.1 of uncultured Actinomycetota bacterium. GTDB lineage: Bacteria > Actinomycetota > Actinomycetes > Mycobacteriales > Pseudonocardiaceae > Pseudonocardia. The sequence continues at coordinate 353,481 of CAVSTV010000009.1, read as the reverse complement.
CGGAGCGGACGGTCCAGGGCAGCGCGGCGTAGGTCGGCGCGAAGACCCGCAGCCAGAAGATCTCCTTGAGGCCCTTGGGTTTTCTCGGTGCGGGTGAACCGTGCGCGCCGGCCAGTTTCTGGTGTGCGGCGATCAGCAGGTAGTGCTCCGAGTTGTTGCGCAGCCAACCGAAGAACGCGCTCGGGGACGGGGCCATCAACCCTGCGCCTTCTGCTTGCTCCGCAGCTCGTTGAGCCCGTTCGTCGCAGCCACCACGATCGGCTCGTTGAGCGCGCCGATGGCCGGCGAGTAGACGTTCTCCATCGACGCCAGGTCGTGCAGCGTCATGCCGAACCTGATCGCCTGGGCCAGGAAGTCCGCGCGCTCCTTGATGCCCTCGCCCCCACCGACCATCTGGGCCCCGATCAGCCGCAGCGAGCCGGGCTCGGCGAGCAGCTTCACCCGCACCGGTTGCACGCCGGGGTAGTAGCGGGCCCGCGAGATGCCCTGGCCCTCGGCCAGCACGTACGGGATACCGAGCGCGGTCGCGGTGGTCTCGCCGAAGGACGCGCCGCCGATCACCCACTTGCCGGCCGGGGTACCCCAGGGCACGTAGACCGCGCTGTACACGCGGTCGCCGCCGCCGGCGTTGGTGCCGGCCGTCTTGCCCTGGGCGTAGGCGTGCGAGCCGGTGAGTCCCTGCAGCGGGGTGCGGGTCAGCCCGTGCGGGATCTCGGCGGCGTCGCCCGCGGCCCAGACGCCCGGCGCCGAGGTGGCCATCCGCTGGTCCACGATGATCCCGCCGGTGGAACCGATCTTGATGCCGGCGGCGGCGGCCAGCGCGTTGTTCGGGGTCTTGTGGGTGGCCACCACGACCAGGTCGGCGGTGATCTCGCCATCGGACGTGCGCACGGCCCGGACCTGGCCGTCGTCGTCGCCGAGGAAGGCCTCGAGGGTGGTGTTGAAGTGCAGGTGCACGCCGAGCTCGCGCCAGGACTCGGTGACCGGGGCCATGATGTCCGGATCGGCCATCATGGCCAGCGGGTAGGGGTGGGGGTCGACCAGGTGGGTCTCGATCTCCCGGTGCGCCAGCGCGGTGACCATCTCCAGCCCGAGCGGCCCGGCCTCGACGACCACCGCGGCCTTCGTGGTGTCGAGGGTCTTGTCCCATTCCATGGCCTTGCGGATGTTCTTCACGTAGTAGAGGCCACCGAGGTCGCCACCCGGCACGCCGGGGTCGGCGTAGTTCCAGCCGGTGGCGATGATCAGGTTGTCGTAGCCGACCGTGCCCTCACCGGTGACCGTGACCGTGCGCGCCGCGGTGTCGAACGCGGTCACCTCGGTCTCGTAGTGCACGTCGATGCCGGCGTCCACATAGGCCTGCTTGCCGGCCAGGAACAGCCGTTCGAAGTCGGGGATCTCGCCGCCGTGAACGTAGGGAATGCCGCACGGGCTGTAGGCGACGTCCTCGTACTGGGTGTAGACGACGACATCGGCACCCGGGTCCGCCGCCTTGACCCCGCCGGCCGAGCCCAGCCCGGCCGCTCCGCCGCCGATGATCACAGTCTTCCGAGGCACCCTGACAACCCCTCATCCACTATGCGACACGCAATTCCTACCATACTGAACACCCCGTCCCCACCCCACAAACCGCCCCGGAACCGCAGTTTGGCTCCGAACGGCGTCCTGAGGGCCTCTGAAACAGCAGTTCGGCTCCGAACGGTGGTGTGGGCGCCCTGGCTACGGGGTGGGGGTGGGGAGGGTGGCGCAGGCGGTGGACAGGAGGGCGGCTTCGGCGCGGTCGTACTCGGCGGCGCGGGAGCGGGCGGCGGTGCGCAGGGCGGCGACGGACTGTTCCAGGTCCGCGGTCATCCGGGCCAGCGCCTCCGGGGCCGCGCCGCCGTCGGCCTGCCGGGAGAGCACGATCCGCCACGGATCCAGCACCGCGTCCAGCTCGACGCCGGACAGGCCCCACGACGACCCGGTGTGCGCCGCCGCCGCCTCGTCGATCATGTCGCCGGTGATCTCGTGGCCGGGGATGCCGGCCCGACTGGCCGCGCGCACCGTGTTGCCGACCACCACGTAGGCCGTGCGGTAGTCGACGCCGCGGATCTGCACCAGGTGTTCGGCCAGGTCGGTGGCCTGGGTGTAGCCGCGGTCGAGCTCCGCGCGCATCCGCACGCCGTTGACCCGCAGCGTCGTGATCACGCCGGTCATCAGGCGGGTGATCTTCACGCACAGGTCCAGCGCCCGGGGCACCTCGCCGTAGGCGAAGATCAGGTTGTCGCTGCGGGCCGACGGGCTCTTGGTCACCGCCAGGAACCCGGTCAGCCGCCCGATCAGCACCCCGGACGCGCCGCGCACGATGGCCAGCGCGTACGGGTTGCGCTTGTTGGGCATCAGGATCGAGCTGCGGGTGAAGGAGTCGTCCAGGTCGACGAAGTCGAACTCGCTGGAGGAGAAGATCTCCAGGTCCTCGGCCAGCTTGGAGAGGTTGGACAGCAGGCTGGCCGCGGTGGCCAGCACGTGCACCAGGCCGTCGACCTGCCACATCGCGTCGCGGGTGTGCGGGATGACACCGGCGAACCCGAGCGCGGCGGCGATCGGGGCGCGGTCAGCCAGCAACCGGGTGCCGTTCACGCAGCCGGCGCCGCCGGGGCTGCTGTCGACCCAGTCGAGCTCGTCGAGCAGCCGGCGGGCGTCGCGCACGCAGGGGTAGGCGAAGGACAGCAGGTAGTGCCCGAACGTCGACGGCTGCGCCTGCTGCAGGTAGGTCTGGTCGGGCAGCAGGGTCTCGGCGTGCTCGGTGGCGCGCGCGGTGACCTCGGCGGCGAACTCGGCGGCCCGCTCGACCAGCTCGGTGAGCTGGCGGCGCAGGTGCAACCGCAACGCGATCCGGGCGGCCTCGCGGCGTGGACGACCGGCGTGCAGCCAACCGGCCACGTCGCCGATCCGGGAGACGAAGTAGCGCTCCCGGGAGTTGTAGGGCTCGCCGTTGGCCGGGTCGTAGGGGAACTCCTCGGCCGGCACGTCGACGACCTCCAACAGCAGCGCGAGCAGCTGGTCGCGGGCCGGGTCGGGGACGATGCCGCGCCGCGACAGGTCGAGCACGTGCGCGATGTCGGCCAGGTTGAGCCCGTGGTGCAGGAAGCTCGCGTCCGCGTTCTCCAGCGCGAAACCGGAGTCGATCAGCTCCTGGGCGGGCCCGACCTGCGGGAATCCCTGCTCGCGCGTCATGGCTGGTCCCTTCCGGTGATGCCGGCGATGGCGGGCAGCACGCCGCCGGTGTGCCAGTAGACGACGGGGCCGCCGCCGGCCAGCAGCCGATCGACGGCGACCGCGAACGCCTCGGCACCGTAGGTCTCGTCGAGCAGCAGGCCCTCGGTGTGCAGGGCGAGGCGGGCCAGCTCGCGTTCGCGCCCGGTCGCGGTGCCGAACCCCGGGCCGCGCGCGTCGACGATCTCGGGCGGCAACGGGGGCGGGCCACCGATCAGCGCGGCGCAGCCGACGGCCAGCTCCCGGACCCGCGCGGTGATCTCCGCAGGCGGCCGGCTCACCGAGACCCCGAGCACCCGGACCGGCACCCCGGCGGCGGCGAAACCGGCGAGCAGCCCGGCGTAGCTGCCGCCGGAACCAACCGCGATCACGACCAGCGGCGGCTCGGCCCCGGCAGCAGCCTCCGGTTCGGACGGCTCTCCCGATTCGGGCAGCTTCCCCAGTTCCGACAGCTTCCCCGGTCCGGACAGCTCGCCCGGTCCGGACAGCACCCCCGGCCGGACGGGGTCGCACTCCGGCACCGCCCGCGCCGGATCGCCAGCGCGCGCGACCGGCTGCGATCCGTCCGCCGATCGGCCCGGTCCCGGCCGGCACAACTCGGGCAGCTGGCACCCCAGCTCGGCCGCCGCCACCGCGAACCCGACCGCCCCCAGCGGGGTCGAGCCGCCGCGCGGCATCGAGAACGGCCGCCGTCCGGCCGCCCGCAGCTCGGCCGCCCGCCGCTCGATCAGCAGGTCCACCGCTTCCCGGTCGGTGCCGCCGGTGGGCAGCAGCGTGGCCCCGGCCGCGGCGGCCAGCGCGAGGTTCGGCGCCCCGGCCGGATCCCCCGACACCACCAGTTCGCAGTCCAACCCCGCGCCCCGGGCGGCGAGCGCCGCGGCCGGGCCGAAGTTCGAGCCCGGCGCACCCCCGGTGACCAGCACATCGGCCCCCGCGTCGAGCGCCGCACCGAGCAGGAACTCCAGCGGGCGGGTCTTGTTCCCGGCCACCGCGAACCCGATCAGATCGTCCCGCTTCACCCACAGCGGCCCCGCCCCCAGCGCCTGCTCCAGCCGGACCGCCCGGTGCACCGGCGTCGGCAGCACGCCCAGCGCCCACCGCCGCAGCTCCCTCACCACGCGCCTGCCCCCTGGACCGAACGGCACTTTCGCACGCTAGGTGCGTGCGAACGTGCCGTTCGTTCCATCGCGGGTACCCCCCGCGGTGGCCGGGGGGACGCCGGGGACCCCGTTGATCGGGCGGGAGCAGGCGGCGAGGGGCGGGTCACGGGTGCGGGCGGCGGGTCACGGGCGTAGGCGGGGGCGGGCGAGGACAGCGTCGACCATGGCGGCGGCTGCGGCCACCGCAGGAGCGGTGGCCCAGGTGCGCACCTCGTCGGCGGTCGCGTGACCGCGGGCGGCCAGCGCGGCCGAGAGGTCCACATCGGACTCCCCGCTGCGCAGGATCTCGTGCAGCACCTGCTGGGCGCGGTGCTTCCCGAGCCGCTCGGTCAGCCCGGCCAGCACCCGCTCCGAGGAGAGCGCCGGGCCGAACCGGGCCACGTTGGCCGCCATCGCCTCGGCGTGCACCTCCAGCCCGCCGACCAGGCCGACGGCCAGCCGCAGCGCCGCCCCGGTGAGCTGGCAGAGCTCCGGCAGCGCGATCCACTCCGCCTTCCACGACCGCCCGTCCCGTTCGTGCCCGCCGACCATGCCCTCCACCAGCACCGCGGCCGACGAGCGGGCCAGCCGGGCCAGCGTGTCCAGGTGCTCGCTGCCCTCCGGATTCCGCTTGTGCGGCATGGTGATCGAGCTGACGCCGCCGGCCGGAGCGGGCTCGGACAGCTCCCCGATCTCCGGGCGGGACAGCTCGTAGACCTCGACCCCGATCCGGGCCAGCGTGCCGGACACCATGGCCAGCACGGTGCCGAACTCGGCCACCCGGTCGCGGGCGGTGAGCCAGGAGATGCCGGGGTCGGCCAGCCCCAGCTCGGCGCAGAAGCGGGCGCGCAGCTCCGGTCCGTGGGCGCCGAAGAAGCCGAGCGCACCGACCGCGCCACCGAGCTGCCCGACCACCCACCGCGGTCGCCCCTCGGCCAGCCGCTGCTGGTGCCGATCGATCTCGTCCACCCAGGACGCGACCTTGAAGCCGAAGGTGATCGGCGCGCCCGGCTGCCCGTGCGTGCGCCCGATCATCACGGTGTCCCGGTGCCGGCCGGCCAGCTCGATCAGCGACCCCTGCACCACGCCCAGGTCGCGCTGCACCACGGTGGTGACCTCGCGCATGATCAGCCCGAACCAGCTGTCCGAGACGTCCTGCACGGTGGCGCCGAGGTAGACGTGCTCGCGCGCCTGCGCCGGCAGCACCCGCAGCAGCCCGCGGATCAGGCCGAGCGTGGAGTGCGAGGTCTCCCGGGTCTGCGCGGCGACGAACTCCAGGTCGAGCGCCTCCACCCGAGCCGTAGCGGTGATGGCCGCGGCGGAACCGGCCGGGACGAGGCCCAGCGAGGCCTGCGCCCTGGCGAGCGCGGCGAGCACGTCGAGCCAGGTCTGCAGCATGGCCCGTTCCTCGAACAGCGCGTCCAGCTCGGGGGTGCCCCACAGGTGCGCGTACAGCGTCGAGGAGCTCAGACGGGTGCCCACACCGGCTCCTCCTGGGCGGCCAGGCGGGCGAGCGCCTCCCGGACGTGCTCCAGCGAGCTGCCCCACGGCACCGAGGCCCAGCCGGGGCCGGATTCGACGTGCTCCTCCTGCAGGCAGCACTTGGTCAGCAGCCGTTCCCCCTGGGCCGGCGGGCGGCGCTTCGGGCAGAAGTCCACAGTGGGCGCGTCGGTGCCGTAGAAGTGGCGGTGGATCTGCTGCGACCGTGCGCAGCCGAGCAGCGTCCAGTCCGCATAGGAGGGATGTTCGTCCAGATAGGACACCTCGGCGCCGGGGATCGAGCCGCCGGAGCCGCGGCACGGCAGCAGGTAGTGCCGCGCCGGACAGGTCGCGGCCAGCGCGGCCAGGTCGGTCAGCGAGCCGACGAGCTCGATCGGCGGCAACTCCTCGGCCACCGCGAGCACCCGGCAGGCCTGGTCGAGCAGCTTGGCCGGCTCCGGGGGCACCACCTCGCGCACCTGCACCCGGATCGGCGCCGGATCGACGATCACGTTGACGTGCGCGTAGCGACCCTGCACCGCGACCGCCCGCACTCCCGGTGCACGGGTCAGCGCCACCCGGGCCAGCTCGGACGGGATACCGGTGTCGGCATCGGGCTCCACCACGTAGGCGCAGTCGGCCGGCCCGGCCAGCAGCGACACCGCGGTGATCGCGGAGAACAGTGCCGTGTCGCTGGCTCGCGTCACGTGCAGCAGCGCCGTCTGCCCGGCCGGGCCGCGCACCACCACGAACCGGGTCCGCCGGTAGGCCTCGCGGCCCAGGAAGTGGCTGCGCAGCGCGTCCTCCTCGAGTGCGACCGAGGCGGGCAGCGCCGCCACCGACACCCCGCGGTAGCGGTTCGGCACCAGGTTGGGGCCGGTCACGATGCCGCCTCCGCGGGAAGGAGCACGTCGGCTCGCAACGATGCCGCCTCCGCGGGAAGGAGCACGTCGGCTCGCAACGATGCCGCCTCCGCGGGAAGGAGCACGTCGGCTCGCAACGATGCCGCCTCCGCGGGAAGGAGCACGTCGGCTCGCAACGATGCCGCCTCCGCGGGAAGGAGCACGTCGGCGGTCATGCGAGCCCTTCGCTCGCCCGCCGGTCGACCTCCGCGGTGTCCGAGCGCAGACCCAGCCGCAGCGTCTGCACCGACAGCACCTCGGCGAGCGCGATGTTGCCCAGGTTCACCTGCGGGCCGAAGCGGCGGATGAACCAGGCCTGCTGGGAGGCCAGCGGCGCCTCGAAGACCACCCGCTCGACCCCGACCGCCGCGGCCACCGCCTCCACCACGTCCGGCCGCACCCGACCGCCGGCGTCGAAGGTGCCGACGGTGCCGCTCTGCCGGCCCTCGGTGACCACCAGCGCGGCGCCCGCGTCCAGGTCGGCGCGGCATTCGGCGGGCCAGCGGCGCGCCGCCAGCTGCTCGCCCGGCGACTTGGCCCCGGTCTCGGCGAGCACCGTGAAGTCGGCGGCGGCGCGGGTGATCAGCGCCCGCTTCTCCGACTGCGACATCGCCACCGTGCCCCGCGAGACCTCGACCTGCACGAACCCGGCCGCGCGCGCCCAGGCCAGGCACTCGACCGCGCGGCCCTGGGCCCAGGCGATCTCCAGCAGGGTGCCGCCAAGGCAGGCGGCGACGCCGTTCGCGGCCAGCAGCTCGATCTTCGCGGCGAGCGCCCGGTCGACGTAGCCGGTGCCCCAGCCGAACTTCCAGATGTCGATGTGCGCCGCCGCGGAGTCGAGCAGGTCCGCGGTGGCCCGCCGGCCGGCGCCCGGGTCGAGGACGTGGGTCAGCCCGGTCCGTCGCGGCTTCGCCGGCAGCGCCGGGAGGTCCAGGAAGTCGGGCACCGGTCCATGGTCGCTCACGACATCTACTATCCGAAACGTGCGTTCGACGATGTCAACTTCCGACCAGGCTGATCACCGGGGCCAGCGGTACCACCGGTGGCGCCCCGGCCGCGCCGCGCCCGACGATGTCCACGGCCAGCGCGAACGCCTGCTCGGCGCGGTCCCGACGGGTCCACTCGTGGTCCTCGACGAAGGTCGACCAGGCCGCGGGGCCGACCACGGCGCACGGGCCGTAGTCCAGCTCATGCCAGGTCACCGCCATCTCCAGCAGTTCCAGCAACGCGTCGACATCGACGTCGACCCGGAGCAATCGATCATGATGGGCGGCAACCGTGCGGTCGCGGCAACACCGGATGCGGGCGTGGGCAGCGGTCATCGTGACTCCCGGCCGAGATCGATTCGGGTGACGGTGCGCACCGTGACGCATTCCGGTTGCACCGGCGTTGCACCCGGGCCGGGGCGCTGAGGGTGGCGACCGAACGCAGCGTGGCGGCCCGCTGGACGGGCGGGCTGCGGGCCGTCGTGCAGGCCGGGGAGTTCGAGCTGGTCGCGGACGAGCCGGAATCGGTGGCCGGTGGCACCGGTACCGGTCCGCAGCCCACCGACCTGCTGCTCGCCGCAGTGGCGTCCTGCTTCACGCTGGCGCTGGCCTACAGCGCGCGCAAGCGCGACGTGGCGCTGTCGGACCTGCACCTCGAGGTGACCGGGACCTACGACGGGCCCCGGTTCTCGGCCATCCGGATCACGGTGCACGCCGCCGCCCCGCAGGGCGACGAGCTGGCGAAGCTGATCGCGTCCGCGCAGCGGGTCTGCTACGTGACCAGGACGCTGGCCAGCTCACCCGAGATCTCCGTCGAGGTCGACGGCGCCGCCGGCTGACCGGGCCCGCTCGGCCACCGTGCGCAGCGGCATCCCGAGCGCGGTCGCCGCCGCGGCCACGTCGTCGTGCTCGGGCTTGGCGCCCCACGGGCCGTGCTTCATCCGGATCTCGTGCCCCTCGACCAGCACCGTAGAGGTGTGCCGGGGCAGGGCGATCCGCTCGACCGCGCTGCGGCGCAGGCCGAGGCTGCCGGTCTCGGCGAGCAGGATCCGTTCGCAGCCGGGCGCCCGCGTCGGATCGACGAGCACGTGCACGGTGTGCGCCGGCCGCGACTTCTTCATCACGATCGGGGTGATCCAGGCGTCGGCGGCGCCCGCCGCGAGCAGCTGCGCGAGCAGGTAGCCGAGCAGCTCACCGGTGACGTCATCCACCGTGGTCTCCAGCAGCTGCAGCGTCGCCACCGTCGCGGCGACCTGCCCGAGCAGCGCCGGCAGCACGTTGGGCCGGCCGTCGAACTCGCGGGTGCCGGCGCCGTAGCCGACCCGGGTCAGCTCCATCGCGGGCAGCGGCCCGAACCGGGCGCCCGCGGCGAGCAGCAGCGCGATGCCGGTCGGGGTCACCGTCTCGCCCGCCACCCCGGCCGGCTGCACCGGGGCGCCGGCCCGGGCGAGCAGCGCCGCGGTCGCTGGGGCCGGCAGCGGCAGCACGCCGTGGCGGGTGTGCACGCTGCCGGAGCCGATGCCGAGCGGGCCGCAGTGCAGCTGCAGGCCACCGGGAGCGGCCGCCCCGAGCAGGTGCAGCGCCGCGGCCACCCCGACGGTGTCGACCACGGTGTCGTGCCCGCCGATCTCGTGCAGGTGCACCCGGTCGACCGGCACCGCGTGCAGCCCGGCCTCCACCTCGGCGAGCGACGCGATCGCGCGTCCGGCCAGCTCGGCGACCGGCGCCGGCCGGGCCCGCGCCACCAGCCCGCGCAGCTCGGCGGCGTCGCGCGAGGTCGCGCTGTCGCGCACCGTGACCACGGCGCGGGTCGCGGCCAACCCGCCGCGGGTGGTGCGTTCGACGTCCAGGCTCCAGCCGGTCAGGCCGGTGCCGGCGACCGCGGCTCGCACCCCGTCCAGCGGTGCCCCCAGGTCGAGCAGCGCCCCGAGCAGCATGTCCCCGGAGATGCCGGTACCCGGGTTGAGCCAGATGATCGCTGCGACTCCGCGCTCGGCGTGCACTCCGTCCACTCTGCCCGACCGGCGGCCATCACCGGCACGTGGGCATGAGGTGCGGCTTGCGCCGGGGGCGGCGTGAGCCAACGGGGTAGGCGCGCGGGGGTGTCCGGCTGAGGGGTTGATCGGACGCCCACGCGCGCCAAGCCAGAATGTGACTATAACCTCAACCGGCTTGACAGTAGCCCAGTTGCTGGGAATGACATATGACGTTCACCTGCGCTGCCGGGCCCGACGCCGGTTCCGGCGGGTCGCCGCCGGAACTCAGACCGCGGCGAGGTGGTCCGCGTCGACCGAGCGGTCGAGCCGGTGGCTGCGGAAGAACGACCACATCACGGTGGCCGCTCGTGGGCCGTTGGGGTCGCTGTATGAACCGCCGGCCCGACCGCCCGACCACGCGTGCCCGAGCTGCTGGACCAGCCAGTACTCCAGCACCCGGCGGCGGCGCGCGGCGTACCAGCGCACCCGGGTGTAGCGGCGGCCGTCGGTGGTGCGGCCGCGGTCGGTGCGGGACCGGGACAGCCGCGCCGCATCGGTGCCGGCGGCGGTGTGGAAGGCCTGCCATTGCTCGACGATCCGGTCGGAGTTCAGCGGGGCCACCACGTCGTCGGCGGTGCCCTGGATGACCAATAGCGGCGGGATCGGCGGCGCGCCCGGCGCCGGTGGCGGCACGGTGGTGCGGGCGGCCATCGCCGGAAGTGCCCTCGCCCCGTTGGTCGCGGAGCGATAGGGCGGCGCCGAGTGCACGCCGACCGCCGCGAACAGGTCGGGGTAGGTCGCCCCCATGATCAACGACATGGCGCCGCCGGCGGACAGCCCGGCCACGTAGATCCGCAGCGGGTCGACCCGCCATCGGGTCTCCTCGGCCGCGACCTGCCGGGTGATCGCGGCGAGCACCGCGGGCTCACCGCTGCCGCGGTGCTGGTGCAGCGCCTCGTACCAGCGCCAACAGCGCTGCGAGTGGTGCCGGCGCTCCTGTTGCGGCAGCACCAAAATGAAGCCGTTGCGGTCGGCGACGGTGGTGAAGCGGGTGGCCTCGGCGAACTCGGCGGGCGTCTGGGTGCAGCCGTGCAGCAGCACCAGCAGCGGCACCCGCGAGCGGCGGCGCAGCCCGGCGGGCAGGTACACGTCGAAGGAGCGGCCGCCGAGGCCGGGCGTGCGCTGGTCGCGCAGCCAACGCCCGGGGGTGGTCGAACCGCGGCGCGGCAGCGGCAACGGCGGCGGCCGCGGGATCGACACCGGCGGTTTCAGGAACCAGGAGGTCTTCGGGGCCGGCGCGGCCCGGCGCCGCTTCGCCGGACGGGGCCGCAGCGCGCGCAGCACCGAGCTGGGGCGGCGCGATCGTCGACGCGGCATGGTCCTCCCGTCCTTTTCTCCCTCGGGGAGAAGCTACCCGCGCGCCGCGTCGAGCACGGCGAGCGCCGCCCCGGACGCCCGTTTCGCGGCCTCCGCCACCGGGAGGGCGTTGTGTTCGGGAGTGTTCACCTCGACGCACCACGGTCCACCGAACCCGGTGTCGCGCACCGCCCTGATCAGCCCGACGACGTCGAGGTCCCCCTCCCCCGGCAGCCGGCGGCGGGCCCGGGCATGGCGCAGGAAATCCTCGTGCACCAGCGGCCCGTCGTTGAGCTGCACCGCCGCCACGGTGCCGGACGGGCGGCCGGCGAGCAGCTCCGGGCGCGCACCGCCGTTGAAGAAGTGCCAGACGTCGATCATCAGACCGGCGTTGGCTGCGCCGGCCCGACCCAGCAGATCCAGCGCCGTGTCGACGTCGGGCAGCGCCGACCACGGGAACGCCTCCAGCGCCACCAGCAGCCCGCGCTCGTCGAGCCGGGCCGCCAGCGCACCGAACCGGGCCGCCGCCCCATCGAGATCGACCCCCTCGAGCTCGACCCCGTCCGCCGCGGCCACCCCGCGGAACTCCCCGGCGCTCACGTGCCGTCCACCGAAGGCGTCCGCCACCGCCTCGATCGCGGCCACGGACTCCTCCCCGGTGCCCTCGACCGCCCAGCCGCCCAGGAACTCGATCTCGACCACCCGGAGCCCGGTGTCGGCGAGCACCGCCCGCATCCCCTCGACGTCCAGCCCGCTCCCGACGGTGCGCGGCAGGTCGGCCGCATGCATCCCGATCCCGGCGAAGCCGGCGCCGGCGGCCGCCCGGCAGCGCTCGACGAACCCGTTGCGCGGCGGATCGACGAAACCGCCGCCGGTGAGGGTGAAGAAGCTGGCGACCAGCTCGACACCGGCGTCAGCCACGGAAGGCCGCGACCTCGATCATGAAACGGGCGTTCTCGCCGACCCGCCCGAAGTCCGGCGACTGGATGGCCGAGCGGGCCGGCCGGTGCTCGCCGAACCGCGCCGCCCACACCTCGTTGAACACCGGACGGTCGCGCTGCAGGTCGCGCATCACGATGCCGACCCGCACCACGTCGGTGAGCCCGGCACCGCCGGCCTCCAGGATCGCGGCCAGGTTGTCGAACACCTGCTCGGCCTCGGCGCGGGCGTCCGCGGGGATCGCGTGGTCGGTCGGGTGCGCCCCGAACAGCGCCGAGACGTGGATCCAGCCACCGGCCTCGACCGCCTGCGGCACCGGCCCGCTGTGCGAGGGCGCCCGGTCGGTGTGGATGACCGTGGTCACGGCCGCGCCCAATCCACCACCAGCTCGTTGCGCGCCCCGAACCGCTCCAGGTGCCGCTTGATGACGTCCTCGACGTGCGCCAGCCCCTCCTCGTCCGGCGCGGTGGCGTCGAGCAGCAGCTGTTCCCCCTGCGGGCGCAGCGTCGCGACCCCGTAGGCGAACACCAGCCGCCCCCCGTCCGCGTCTCCGTCCAGGGGCTCGACGGTGTTCTTGCGGCCCAGGTGCGACAGCAGCTGCTTGGCGTAGCGGGCCGGTGACTCGGTCGCCACCACCGCGGACGATGTGAGCATCGGATCCCCTCCTCGGGCGCCGGTGGGCGTCAGACCCCGTAGACCTCGATGGCGCCGAGCCCGTCGAACTCGAAGGTGACGCTGCCCCCCGCGACCACCGGCACCGGCGCGGTGACCCCGCCTGAGAAGATCAACTGACCGGCCTTCAGGCCACCCTCGCCGACCGCACCCAGCTGGTTGACCAGCCACGCCACCGACGCCGCCGGATGCCCCATCACCGCCGCACCCGCCGCGGTCATCGCCACGTCACCGTCGACCCGCACCACGGCCCCCAGCAGGGCCAGATCCACCAGCTGATCGGGCCGCTTGGCGATCGGACCCAGGTAGAACGCGCCCGCGCTGGCGTTGTCCGCGACCACGTCGGACAGCGTGAACTGGAAGCTCTCGTAGCGGGAATCGAGCACATCCACCGCGCCGAACACCACATCCGTCGCGGCCAGCACCGACGCGATCGTCGCCGGCGCCTCGATGTCGCGGGCCAGCAGGAACGCGATCTCACACTCCACCCGCGGATGGATGAAGCGGTCCAACCGCACCGGGTCGCCGTGCGTGCTCAACATGCCGCTGGTCACCCGCCCGTACAGCGGCGCGTCCAGACCCATCGCCTTCTGCTTGTTGCGGCTGGTCAGACCGAGCTTCCACCCGACGAACGTCTCCCCCGCATCCAACTTGGACTGGATGAACGCCTTCTGCGCGGCGTACGCCGTCTCGGTCGGGATGTCCGGGTGGGAGTCGCTGAACTGCGCGATGCCCTTGCGCTGCCGCTCCGCGTCGATCAGCGTGTCGGCGATCTCCTGGGCCGTGATGCTCGCCGTGCTGCTCACTGGGACTCCCCCTTGGAGAATCGGACCGTGACCGCCCCGAGGTGCGCGAAATCCGCTCGGAACACATCACCGGGCTGCACCGGCACCATCTTGTGCACCGCGCCGGGCAGCACGATGTCGCCCGCCCGCAACCCGGCGCCGAACTCGCCGAGCTTGTTGGCCAGCCACGCCACACACCGCGCCGGGTTGCCCAGCGCCGCCGCACCGGCTCCGGTGTCGATCAGCTCGCCGTGCCGGGACACCGCCACCCCGAGCAACCGCAGGTCCAGATCCGCCACCGACCGCATCCGGCCGCCCACCACCAGCAACCCCGACGAGGCGTTGTCGGCCACCGTGTCCACCAACTTGATCTTCCAGTCGGCGACCCGGCTGTCCACGATCTCCACCGCCGGCAGCGCGCCGGCGATCGCCCGCAACGCCACTCCGGTGCTGATACCGGGGCCGGCGAGATCGGTCTCCATGACGAACGCCAGCTCCGCCTCGACGCGTGGCTGATTCAGCCGGGACAGGGCGATCAGGTCGCCGTCCTCTATCATCATCTCGTCGGTGAGCACGCCGAAGTCGGGCTCGTCCACCCCGAGCAGCTCCTGCATCGGCCGCGAGGTCAGCCCGACCTTGCGCCCGATGATCCGCTGGCCGGCGGCGACCCGGCGGTCGATGTTGATCGTCTGGATCGCGTACGCGTCGGCCAGCACGAGATCGGGATGGCGCTCGGTCAGCGGGGCGACCGGTTTGGCCGACCGGTCCGCCTCCCACAGCTCGTCGGCGAGGTCCTGGTGGAGCGAGGCAGGTTGCACCTGTACCAGCCTCGCCGCCGCGGCCGCCCCCGGCAACGGCCGCGTCGGCTACTTCCGTACAGCGGGAACGCCGATCATCGGCGGCCGGCGCTCAGCCGGTGGTCGAGGCCGGTCCCGGTGGGTCGTCCGGGGCCGGGTCGCCGAGCTCGGCCAGCAGCCCCGCCGCTCGGCCTCGCCGGTCCGCCCCCATCCGCATCGGGGCGGTGGGTCGCGACGCTTCGGTGACCGCGGCGCGGAGCCGGTCCCGATCGTCGGCGTCGAGCCGGTCGAGCAGGGTGCGGGCGGCACCCAGGGCGTGGTACTGCTCGAACGGGGAGTGCGGCGTGGTGATCGCCTCGATCACGATCGCGGAATTGCCGAGCTCGGGCACCGCCTGGATGATCCCCAGCGCCACGATCCGTCGACCGTCGTCGCGGCTGTCCCACAGCGCGCGCACCGTGGCCGGGCTGAAGCTGCGCCGCGCCGCGAGCTTCCCGATCCGGCGGACCAGCTCCTCCAGCTTCGCCGTGCGCGCCGGGCCGGAGGGCTCCCGGCGCAGCCGCGAGTACTCCAGGTAGACCGCGTTCGGGTTCTCCAGCCGCGCCGCGCCGTGCTCCGACACCCGCCGCAGCAGCGTGCCCTCGGCCACCAGCTGCTCGACCAGCGGGATCGCCAGCTCCGAGGGCAGGCCGGCCTCGGCGATGAGCTCGGTCAGCTCGATCGGACCCCATTCGAGCGCGTCGAGCAGGATCTGGCCACGGGTCCGGGCCAGCGCCCTGTCGACGTTCAGCCGGCGGATCTCGACGTCCCCGACGGGCACCAGGTCCGCGGCGTCCAACAGCGCCTCCCGCACGTCACCCGCGGACAGCGACCGGTCGGTGGCCCATACCAGGATCGCCGCGGCCACCGCGTGCAGTGCGGCCGCCGAGGTGCCCCGCATCGTCGGATCCTCGACGGCGGCGGCGAGCGCGGAGCCGGCCACCGTGCCGGGGGCGAACAGCTCGGGCTTGCCGGCGTCCGGGAAGTACACCGAGTACGGCTCCGGCAGGCCGTCAGCGCCGAGCCCGCCGACCGCGAGCGCGTCGGCGCACCAGCCCGGCCAGGTCGGCTCGCCGCTGTTCCCGCCGGCCGCCACCACCAGCCTGCCCTGCCCGGCGAGGCGGGTGATCTGGCGGTCCATCTCCGGCACCGGCGTCGGCATGCCGACGTCGAGCAGGATCACGTCGGCGGCGGACTGCCCGGCCCGGTCGAGCCAGGCCGTGAGGTCGGTCACCGTGACCGACGCCTTGGTGAACGGGGTGGTGAGGGCGAGCAGCTCGGCGAGCGAGGACTCGAGGGTCGGGCTGCCGGCCTCGGCGACCCGGCCGGCGACGCCGTGCTCGGCGGCGAGCGTGGTCACGCTGGTGGCGAACTCCTCCGCGCGCCCGTCGGTGTGCGGCCCGGCCACGGCGACGCGCAGGACGTGCGACACCGGACCGGCCGTCGGATCCGCCGACGCACCGAACAGCGGCGGCGCCGCGCCGCCGGGCCCCGCGGCGGCGCCGAGCGAGTCCGCGACCTTCCTGACCACGTCGGGCAGCGCGGCCGACGCCGTCGGGGACAGCCCCACCTCCTCCGCGAGCTGCTCCCACTGCTGCAGCCTGGGCAGCTTCGCGTACCAGCCCTTGAGGTCGCGCTCCTCGTAGCGGGTGAGGATCGGCAGGTTGCGGCGGATCCACTGCCACACCTCATCCCACAGCAGCGCCTGCAACCGGACCGTGCGGACCTCGGGGCCACGCAGCTCGGCAGTCAACCGGGTCGGCTCCTGGCCGGCGGCGACGGCGAGCCGGGCCCGGCTGCGGCGGGCCGTCATCCGGTTGAGCGCCGTGACCACCCGCGCCACCGCGGGCTCGGTCCCGGCGAGCACGTCGGCGTCGTCGATGACCAGCGCGAACGGCAGCTGCGCGAGGTTCTCCAGGATCCGCTCCCACCAGGCGTCCGGGCCCAGCGAGCCGCGCGGCGCCGGCCGGTGCCCGGCCGCCCGGATCCGCTCGGCGACCAGCGTCGCGAGCTCCAGCACCGGGTCCGCAGCGGCGAGCAACCGACCGGCCGGCACGGACAGGTGCGGGACGCCCGGGTCCAGCTCCTCCAGCGCCCGGTCGAGCAGGCCGGTCTTGCCCGCGCCCGGCGGCCCCCACACCACCAGCAGCCGGGCCTCACCCCGACCCGACAGCACGTCGATCGCCTGCCGCAGCTCGTTGAGCCGCGCGATGAAGCGCAGCTCGCCCTGCCGGGCGTCGAGCTTGAGCCCGAGCTGCGGCCGGGGTGCCGGCGGGGTCGCCCTGGCGTGCGGGTCGGCGAGCGGGCCGGGTTCGCTGCCGCCGACGAACAGGCACGGCACCGCCCAGTTGAGCAGCCGGGAGCCGGCGAACTCGTCGTCGGCGATCGCCAGCCGGGCCAGCCGCAGCGCCTCCGCGACCGGCTGGCCCGCGGTGAGCGCCTGGTAGAAGAACCGGGTGAACAACCGTTCGGTGCCGAACGGCAGCACGGCCTGCATGCCCACCACCATCGGGCAGGCGTCGCGGACGCACAGGTCGGCCGTCGAGTAGTCCTCGGCCCCGGCGTTCGGACCCTGCGGGGCGCGCGCGGTCTCACAGCCGGCGAACACCGCCAGCCGCAGGTCGGGCAGCTGCTGCAGCAGCGCCGCGAACCGCGCGCTGCGCACGAGGCTGCCCAGCCCGGCCGGCGACTCCAGGCGCAGCCCGGCGGGCTGCGCGTGACCGAGGTAGTGCAGCACGTGGAACCCGCGGCGCTGCGCCGCCATCCGCGAGCGCAGCCGCTCGACGGTCGGGCGGTCCTCGACCTCGACGGCCAGCAGCCCGCGGTCGACCAGCGGCTGCAGCTCCGCGAGCAGGCTGCGCTTCTCCGCGTACAGGTCGAACGGCGCCTCGGTGTCCGCCGGCCCGGACCGCAGCGGGCTCGACATGACCATCAGCAGGTTCAGCGGCGGCTCGATCGGGGCCGCGCGCACCGCGTAGGTGCGTGACCGTCCGGACCGCACGACGTGCACGTCCCGGGCCATGGTCAGGAAGCGGTCCGGCGGCTGCGGGTCGAGCAGCAGCTCCCACGGCCACGAGCTGACCAGCTGCGGCGCCGCGAGCACCCGGATCAGCAGCTGGGCCCCGACCGAGCCGGCGACCCCGCGGGTCTGGTTCAGCAGCGCCGCGATGTCCGGGACGCCGAAGACGAGGTCGGTGAGCGCCCGGCCGACCACCACCGCCTTCTCGTCCTGCGGGCGGGCCCGGCCGACGGCGGCGGTGAGCCAGTCAGCCGGAGCACCGAACTCGGCGGGCAGTCCGAAGTCGGGCAGCGGGCGGGCGATGCCGAACACCGAGCCCTGCCGCGACTGCGCGGACACCCACACGTGATCGCCCGCGCCGAGCACGCTGATGTCGAACGGCTCCAGCCCGCGGGCGATCGCTCGGGCCCCAGCTCGGGCCGCAGATCGGGTCACGGCTCGCGCCCGGCGCGCTGCGCCGCCTCCTCCAGCCCGTTCAGGTCCACGACGCTGGCGATGTCCGTCACCGGGGACAGACCCGTCCCGGCCACCGTCACCCGGTAGTCGGTCGCGGCGAGCCCGTCCAGCACCACCTGCTGCCAGCCGTCGCCCGCCTCCTGCAGCGGCGCGGTCCGCGCGGCGCTGCCGTCCAGCGGCTCCACCGTCGCGACCAGGGCGGCACCGAGCTGCCCGACGGTTGCCCTGATGACCAGCGGCTCACCGGTGGGCGTGTCCGCGACCTCGAGCGCGATCGCCTCGTCGGGAGCGGCGAAGACGTCGACGGGATCCAACGACTCGGTGACCAGCAGCCCGCCGAGGTGGTCGTGCACCGCGTCGTCGTTCTGCAGCGAGGCGTGGCGCTGGCTGAAGAAGGCGAGGTTGCGCTGGCTCTTCAGCGCCTCGTGCGGGGTTGCCGAGATCGTCGGCACGGTGCCGTCGCCGCCCTGCTCGCGCAGCTCGCGCAGGGTGAGCGCCTCGATCCGGCCGCCGCCGGCGAGCCGGGCCGCCCAGCCCGTGGGCTGGAAGTGACCGATGACCGGCCGGACGACGTAGCCGGGGTCGCCGCGCTCGAGCCGGGCGTCCACCGCCGCCCGCAGCTCGCGGTGCAGGCCCAGCGCGGCGCGCATCCGGTCGGCGTCGACGGCGGAGCCGGTCCAGTCGACCTCGTCGAGGTTGAGCCAGCTGCCGCTGCGCCCCTCCGTTGGGCCCTCGAGGCATCGGTAGGAGGGCAGCAGCTGGTACGCCGACGTGAACGAGCCGATCATGTCGGAGAGGTCGACGGTGAACGGGCCCCAGCCCCGCTTGAAGCCGTTGGCGAGGAAGTCCAGGGCGTTGATCGAGCCCGAGTACGGGGTGCCGAAGGTGATCAGCGTCCGGGTGTCGCGCCAGCCCCCCAGCAGCTCCAGGTAGAGCCGGGCCACGATGCCGCCCATCGAGTGGCCGACGAGAACGAGCTTGGCGTCGGCGTTGCCCGACCGTCCGCGCCACCGTTTGAGCCAGGTGTGGGCGTTGCGGGCCAGCGCCCTGGCGGCGACCCGGTTGTCCCGGCGCCAGTCGTAGGGCAGCTCGAAGTAGTTCTCGCCGGGTACGCAGCCGAACCGCTCGCGCAGCCGCTGCCCGAACCGCGCGTAGCCGTCGATCTTCCAGTCCAGCCCGGGAACGATGTGCAGGTCGGGCAGCACCCGGGTGGCGACGATGCCGTCGCCGAGGTCGTCGGCGTCCGGGTCGTCGCCGTCGAGGGTCAGGCGCTGGATGTTGCCGCCGAGCGACAGCACGGCGCGCAGCGCGGCACCGGCCGACAGCGCCCACAGATCGCGCCCGTCGCGCTGCAGGACCGAGCCCGCGATCCCCGGGATCAGCACGACGACGTCCCGTATCTCGCTGGCCATTCGCTGGCGCCCCCTCGGCCCGGCCCCGCCCGTCCCTGACCGGGCCAGAGGCTAGTCCAGCGGCGACCGGCAGGCGAGGACCGAACGGCGGGCCCAGGCGCTCGCCGTCACCGACCCGCGAGACCGGCCAACCGCTCCGGTAGCTGGCGTCGCGAGGTCACGCCGAGCTTCTGGAACGCGTTGCGCAGGTGGTACTCGATGGTCTTGATGCTGACCACCAGCTCGTCGGCCGCCTCCCGGTTGCTGCGGCCCTGCGCGGCCAGCCGGGCCACCACCAGCTCCTGGGCGGTCAGCTCGGCGTGGTCGCGGTCGCGGCGCGATGTCGGCTTGAGCCCGGAGGCCGCCATCTCCTTCGCACACCGCTCGGCGTAGGGCACCGCGCCCAGCGTGGTGAACCGGCGCTCGGCCGCCGCGAGCAGTTCGGCCGCCCGCCGCCGTTGACCGGTGCGGCGCAGGAAACCGCCGGCGGCCAGCTCGATCCGAGCCCGTTCGAAGGGCAGCTCGATCCCGTCGGTGGCCGCGAGCGCGGCGGCGAAGGCGTCCTGGGCCCGCTCCGGGCGGCCGGCGGCCGCTTCCACGCCACCGCGGGCGCGGGCCAGCCGGGCGATCGCCGAGCGCCGCCCGCGGCGCTCGGCCAGCTCCTCGTGCGGGACCAGGAAGGCATCGGCCTCCTCGACCCGCCCGACCCGGACCAGCGCATCCGCATAGAGGTCCTGCCACGCCCAGAAACCCGGCTCGTCCGCCCCGTCGCGGTGGGCGAACGCCCGCACCGGCGCCAGCGCCTCGACCACCGCGGCCGCGTCCCCGCGGGCCTCTCCGATGCGGGCCCGCGCCATCCCCAGCGCGACGACGGACCGTTCGTAGCCCGCCGGACGCTCCCGGCCGGCGGCATCCAGCGTCATCGTCGCGACGTGGGCCTCCGCGCTCGCCCAGTCCCCACGGGCCGCCGGCACCAGCACGGCGATCCCGACCACCGCGGTCTGCATGAAGCCGACGGCGGTCTCCAGGTTGATCGACACCGCGCGTTCGGCGTGCACCAGCGCGTCGTCCCAGCGGCCGGCCACGAATTCGGCGCGGGCCAGGTAGGCGAAGGCGAACGCCGCGGTGTTCAGGATGCCCAGCTGCAGCGCGGTGGCCGCGGTGGAGGCGAAGTCGTCCCGGGCGCCCGCGAGGTCGTCCTCGATCAGCCGCAGCACCCCGCGCGCGCCCCGCGGGTTCAGCCAGAGCTGCTCGGACTCGCCCGGTCGTTCGTCGGCGGCGGCGGCTGCGGCGAACGACTCGTCCACCCGTCCGGTGTAGCCGAGCCCGTGCAGCAGGTAGGTGTGGGCGACCGCGTGCAGGGCGGTTCGCGGCACGGTGCGGGCCAGCGCCCGACGGCACCACTGCACGGTGGCGGCCCCGTCCAGCCGGCCGTAGTGGTGGATCGCGGTCATCAGCGCGATGGTCGTCTCCACCTCGGCATCCGGGTCGGGCCCGCGACCGTCCCAGGCCCGCGTCAGCAACCGCTGCGCGGTGGCCGGATCATCGCTGACCGTCGCCAGCGCTCCGCGCACCGCGTCGCGCAGCGGCCCGCTCGGGAACGACTCGATCTCGCCGCGGAAGGTGGCGGCCAGTCCGGCGTCGCCGCGCAGCAGCGTCCAGACGACCGCGCGCAGCACCCGGCGCTGCGCCTCGTCCGGGTCGGGGCTGAGCCTGCTCGCGTCGACCAGGTGCGCGGCGGCGCTCGGCCAGGCGTGCCGGTGCGCCTCGGCGTCGGCGAAGCGGGTGAGCTCGTCGGCCAGCTGCTCGTCCGGCTCGGTGGCGGCGGCCACCCGGTGCCGCAGCACGGCGGCCTGGTCGGTGAGCAGGCCGGCCGCCGCCACGTGCAGGGCGTGCCGGCGAGCCGGGCCCAGGCCGTCATACACCGCGGCCCGGACCAGCGGATGCGGGAACGACAGCGTCCACGGGTGCGCGACCTCCGACAGGTGCAGCAGGTCCCGCGCCGCCGCCTCGTCGACCGCTTCGAGCGGCTCGTCGACGGCCGCGAGGTTCGCGGCCAACGACAGCGGGCAGTGCGGGCCGAGTACCGCAGCGGCGTCGATCAGCCGGCGGGTGGCGGCGGCACAGCCGGCGTAGCGGTCGGCCACCAGCAGCCGGAAGGACCGCGGCGGCGGCAACGGCTGCTGATCGGGACCCCACCTGGTGAGCGGGAACTCCTCGAGCAACGCCTTGGCGTGCAACGGGTTTCCCTGCGTGCCGTAGCGCAGCCGCTGGGCCGCCGGCAGGCCGAAATCGTCGACGCCCAGCATCGCGGCCAGATCCCGCAGGTCCTGCTCGTCGAGCCCGCGCAGCCGCAGCGAGCTGCCCAGGTGCCCGGTGAGCAGGCGGCGCAGGCATTCCGGCGGCTCGCGGTCGGCGTCGTCCTCGCGGGCGGCCAGCAGCGTGAGCACCGGGTCGGCCACCAGCCGGCGCAGCGCGAACACCAGTGCCTGGACCGACGGCAGGTCGGCCCAGTGCACGTCGTCGACCACGACGATCACCCCGGAGCGGGCGTCCAGGCCGTCGAACAGCTCCAGGATGCGGCTGCCCACCCGCACCGGGTCGGTGACCGGCCCCGCTCCGGAGCCGGCCACCTCGGCCAGCAACCCGGCCCCCGGCGCACCGGACGAACGGGCCAGCTGCTCGACGACGCCGTAGGCCAGCAACGACTCGGTCTCCTCGCCGCTGGCCCGCACCACGACCGGCGCCGGTACGACATCGAGATGGCGCAGGAAATGCTCGATCAGCGCGGACTTGCCGATGCCGGCCGGACCCTGGATGTGCACGACCTGCGGCTGGTCGGCGAGCGCGGCCGCCAGCCGGGCGCGCAGCACGTCGAGCTCGGGTTGACGGCCGACGAACGGGGGCATGGCGTCCTCTGCACACGGGCGCCGACACCGGGGACGGCACCGGCGCCCGTACTGATCGAGGAATCGACCCTACCGCCGCCAGGTCAGCGAATCACCCGCCTGCTCTCATCGCGCTCGGCGGGCGCCATGGCCCCAGGGGGCGTGCGGGCGGCAAGGACCGTTTCCAGCAGCGAGGCACCCAACCCGGTGCTGGTCAGCGACTCGTACCAGTAGACGGCGACCTCCCTGATCAGATCCGGGTCGTCGATGTCCAGCAGGACCATCCCCGCGGTGTCGGCATGTTCGAGGGCAACGGCGTTCGCGACGCCGATACCGACCCCGACCCGGGCCATCCCGACCAGTGACTGCGGCGTGTCCACCTGCACCCGCGTCTGCATCGCCAGCCCCCGGCCGCCGAGCAGTGCCCGCAGCTCGGCCGCGTTGCCGCAGAGGATCAGCGGGTAGCCCACCAGCTCCTCGACCGACACCGCCCGCCTGCGACGGGCCAGCTCGTGGAAGGGATTCACCACCAGCCGGATCGACTCCCGCCACAGCAGCCGTTCCCGCAGGCCGGGGGCCAGCGGATGGGCCAGCGTCGGCAGCACCCCGACCACCGCCCCGTCGGCCGGGAATCCCTGCTCGACGTCCTCGCGGCTCAGCTCGGACAGCGTGATGCGCACCCCGGGAAAACGATCGGCCAGCGTGGCGACGACCCCGGGCAGCAGCGAGCTGCCGATGCAGGAGGTGGTCACCACCGACAGCGCCTTGCCTTCCATCGCCCGCAGTGCCCCGACGGCCGAGCGGGCCGAACCGACCCCGGCGACGATCTCCCGGGCGTGCCGGGCCAGTACCCGCCCGGCGGCGGTCACGGTGGCCGGGCGGCGGGTGCGATCGATGAGCCTGACCCCGAGCTCGCGCTCCAGGCCGGCGATGTGCGCGCTCACCCGCGACTGCGACCGGTGCACGTGTTCGGAGGCGGCCGTGAACCCACCGCGGTCGACCACCGCGAGGAACGTCTCCAGCCAATCCAACTCCACCCCGGGATGATCGCCCCATCGGGTGCGCTTCGCCCCAGGGCAGCTACCCAGGACTTGCGAGGCCAAACCCTGGGGCGTCGAATGTCCATGCGTTTTCCGGATGGTTTTCCAAGCATCACGCGCTGGCTCCGGCCGTGAACAGCGTGTTGTCTGGGCGGAACCGATCAGGCGCTGGGACTTCCCCGGCCCGCTCCACGACGGCGAGGAGAGATCGATGGCCGGGAATTCCACCGAATCGGGTCGTTCCGTCACCAGCAAGATCACCTCGATCCTCATGACGTTCACCGAGGGCAGCGAGCACTCGTTGACCGAGATCGCCCAGCTGGCCGGGTTGCCCATCTCCACCGCGCACCGGCTGACCTCGGAGCTCGCCTCCTGGCGGCTGCTGGAGCGCACCGACGACGGGCTCTACCGGGCCGGACTGCCGCTGCGCATGATCGGCGCCGGCGAGGAGGCGGGTACGCCGAGCGTCGGCGAGCGCGCACCGTGCGTGCTGGAGGATCTGGCCGCCGCCACCCGCTGTCGGGTCCGGCTCGGGGTGCTGCGCGAGCTGGAGGTGGCCTACATCGAGAAGGAACCGGGTCCCGGCCCGGTGACGGCCTTCTCCGCCGCCGCGACGCTGCCGGCACATCCGACCGCCCTGGGTCGCGCGTTGCTCGCGTTCTGCCCCACCGGCACCGTGGAAATGACGATCATGCGCGGGCTACGGCCCTACACCTCGCACACGGTGACCTCACCCGATCGCTTCCGCCGCGCGCTGGCCGTGACCAGGCTCACCCGGGTGGCCGTGGCCCGCCGCGAACTGGAGCCGACCAGCTGCGGCGTGGCCATGCCGGTGTTCGGGCCGGGTGGCGAGGTGGTGGCGGCCATCGAGCTCACCGTGCGCGATCTCGCCCACGACCTGCAGCCGGTGCTCGCGCCGCTGTCCATCGCCACCCGCAGCCTGTCCCGCGAGCTCGCGGGCGGCGTGAGCCAGCACCCGCCCTACCGCATCCCGCACCCGCGGATCGCCAGCCGCGCGGCGCTGCTGCACGACGCCCAGAGCGCGCTGGTCTGAGCTGCTTGCTGGTCTGAGCCCCTCGCCCCTCAGCCGCGGACGTACTGGCCGGGGGCGTCGCCAAGGACCTTGTGCTTGCGGCTGCCCACGCGGGGTGGCTTGCCCAGGCCACCGGAGCTGTCGGACGACCAGTTCGCCCAGTCCTCCCACCAGGTGCCGCTGCGCCGCTCGGCCACCGAGCGCCACGCCTCGCCGGTCGGCGGCAGCGCGTTCTCGCTCTCGGTGACCATGTACCAGGCCTTCGGCCCGGGCGGGCTGACGATGCCGGCGATGTGCCCGCCGTTGCCGAGCACGAACCGCACCGGGCCGCTGACCAGGCCGACGGTCTTGTAGGCCGCGTCCCAGGGCACGATGTGGTCGTTGATCGCGCTCACCACGTAGGTCGGCGCCTTGATCGTGGACAGGTCGATGGTGGTGCCGGCGATCTCCAGCTCACCCGCGGCCAGCTTGTTCTGCACGTAGAAGTTGCGCAGGTAGAACGCGTGCATGGCGGCCGGCATCCGGGTGCTGTCGGCGTTCCAGGCCAGGATGTCGAACGCGGGCGGCTTCTGGCCCATCAGCCAGTTGGAGACCACGTAGTTGAAGATCAGGTCGTTGGCCCGCAGGATGTCGAACGTGCCGGCCATCGAGGCGCCCGGCAGGGTGCCCTCCTTGGCCATCTTGGCCTCGAGCTTCTCCACCGTGGCCAGGTCGGTGAAGGTGCCCAGCGCGCCCGGCTCGGCGTAGTCGAGCATCGTGTTGAGCAGCGTCAACGTGCCGATCCGGGAGTCGCCGGCCTGGGTCAGGTAGGCCGCGGTGATCGCGGTCAGTGCGCCGCCGAGGCAGAGCCCGACGATGTCGATCGTGCCCGCGCCGGTGATCTCCTCGATCACGTCGAGCGCGGTCTTCGGGCCGTGCACCAGGTAGTCGTCCATGGTGGTGCCGGACATGTCGGCCGAGGGGTTGCGGTAGCTGATCGCGAACACGGTGCGCCCGTGCTGCACCGCCCACTCGATGAAGCTGCGGCCGGGGGCCAGGTCCATCACGTAGTACTTGTTGATCCAGGGCGGGCTGCACAGCAGCGGGGTGGCGTGCACCTGCTCGGTCTGCGGCTCGTACTGGATGAGCTCCATCAGCTCGTTGCGGTAGACCACCTTGCCCGGCGTGCAGGCGAGGTTGCGGCCCACCTCGAAACCGGAGTCGTCGACCTGACGCGGCCGGCCCTCGTTGTTCACCAGATCGTCGAGGAACTGCTGGGCGCCCTTGACCAGGCTGCTGCCGCCGGTGTCGAAGGCGCGCTTGAGCGCGGCCGGGTTGGTGGCCAGGAAGTTCGTTGGCGCCACGGCGTCGAGCACCAGGTCCACCGCCATCGCCGCCTTGCGGGCGGCGTCGGGCTCCAGCCCCGCCGCGCCCACCACCTCGCGGGCGAACCGGCTGGCCGCCAGGTAGGCCAGCCGCACCGAGTAGAAGGCGGGGTTGCCGGCCCAGGCCGGATCGGCGAAGCGGCGGTCCCGCGCGTCGACCTCGAACGGCGGCTCGGCCGCCCGACCGAACCAGAGGTTGGCCGCGACCAGCGGGATGTGCGCCAGGTCGGACGCCAGCTGGGTGGCCGCCTGCAGCGGCGCCAGCGGGTTCAACAGGGTGTTCTTGATGGCCTGGCTGACCGCGTCGCCGAAGCCGGCGGCGTCCATGTCCTCGAAGAGTCCGGACTCCGGGGCGAGCACGCTCGCGGCGCGCTCGGCCACCTCCCCGGCGGACGTGGGGATCGGGTTCTGCGCTGAATCCTTGGCCATGCTTCCTATACTTAACGCCCGGTGCCCGGTTGCGCCACCCCTGCGTCGGCTCCGGTCGGATTGCGCGCCGGCTCGGGTCCGTGGACTGTGGGTTCGTGGACGTGCGTCTGATCACCGAAAACGGCGTGCAGCGGCACAAACCGGACGAGATCGAGGCATTGCTCGACGGGCCGGGGCTGCTGTGGATCGACGTTCCGCACTGGGATGCCGATACCGAGCAGGTGCTCGCGAAGCGGCTGGGGCTGCATCCGCGGGCGATGCACGACTGCGCCGTGCGCAACCCGGTGCCTAAGGTGCACGTCTACCCCGATCACGTCTTCCTGGTGATGCACGGTCCGGAGAGCGGCGCCCGCGGGCACGTGCACTACATCGAGCTGGACCAGTTCATCGGGCCGAACTGGCTGCTCACCGTGCACGGTCCGGTGAACCCGATCGTGCAGCTGGACGCGATGTACGTCGAGACCGGCGCGATCGCGCGCCGGCTGGACAGCGGGCGGCTGCGGCCGACCAGGGCGTGTGAGCTGTCCGCGGCGCTGGCGACGGCGCTGGTGAACCGGCTCCGCGACTACCTGACCTCGCTGACCCAGGAGGTCTGGAAGCTGGAGCGACAGGTCACCGGCGGCCACATGGGTGACCCGGAGGTCTTCCTCGAGGAGTTGTTCGGGATCCGCCACGGCCTGCTCGCCGTGCGCACGATGTCGGCGATGAGCCGCGAGGTGTACGGGCGGATGTGCCGGTTGGTGGTGTTCGGGCCGGGTGGCGCCGAGCAGCTCGACGACCTGGAGGACCAGTTCCGGCGGATCGCCGCGATGGCCGACAGCCAGCGCGAGTACCTGCAGGGAGTGATCGAGTTCTACCAGACCCGGACCGGCACCAAGATGACCATCGCCGCCGAGCGGCTGGCCGTGATCGCCGCGGTCACGCTGCCGATCACCGCGCTGTCCTCGGTGCTGGGGATGAACGTCATCGTCAACGACGGCACGCACTGGGAGCTGCTGTTCGTGCTGCTGGCGTTCATGCTGGTGATGTCGGGGACGTTGCTGCTGTGGGCCCGCCGCAAGGGTTGGTGGTGAGCGCCGCGCTCGGTGGTCAGGGTGTGCGGTCAGGCCGCTCCATCCGGCGTCGAAGGCCACCACCGCCCCGACGGTCCAGGCCTGCACCCGGTTGGCCGCCGGTAACGCGCACAGCTGCCCGCCGCGGTCCACCCCGTAGAGCTCCGGATAGCGGCCCAGCTCGCGCAGCGCGCCCAGCACCCCGGACCGGATCCGCTCCGCCGCGTCCTCGTACCCGTGCCGGCGCAGCCCACCCCAGGCCAGCCAGTTGTCGAAGGGCCACACCGACCCGCGGTGGTAGCCCGACACCCGGAACCCCGGATGGTCCGCCGACAGCGTCCGCACGCCGAACGGGGTGAGCACATCGGGGCGCAGCAGCCGGTCCGCGGCCGCCGCCGCGGCCGGTTCGTCGAGCGCGCCGGCCCACAGCAGCCAGCCGAGCTGGGATCCGGCGCCGGTGACCGGGACGTCCGCGGCGTCCAGGGCCATCACCTCGGGCCCGAAGTCGGCGCTCAACCGAGCTCGCAGCTGCGCCCACCGCTCGGTCCAGTGCGCGGCTCGTGCCGGTTCGAGGACGGCCAGTGCGGCGAGCGCAGCGACGGCCGCCGCTTGCGAGTCCGCGTCGGCCATCGGGGCGCTCGGGGCCCGGCCGTCGACGCCGACGATGCCGCCGGAGTGGCCGTCCGGAGCCGGGTCGCGGCTGTCCCGCCAGCCCTGCTGGGACAGCCCGCCCGGATGCCGCCGCGGGCCGCAACGCACCAGTCCCCGGCCGGCGACCAGGGCGCGTTCGAGCCAGTCGCCCGCCGCGGCGACGCCGGCGGCCAGCTCGGCCTGCAGGTCGGCGTCGCCGGTGGCGGCGAGCAGGATCAGGAACCAGGAGGTGGCGTCCGACGTGCCGTAGTAGCGCAGGGCGCCGTCCCGCACCGGCCAGCCCACATCGATCAACCACTGCGGCGCCACCGGACGCCATTCGTGCAGGATCTTGCCGGGTTCCTCGTCGATCTCCGGATCGGCGGCGCGGCCCTGCCGGGTGGCCAGCGCCCGCAGCGTCGCGCGCGCGATGTCGGGTCGGGACTTCAGCAGCTGCAACGCGAAGATCAGCGAGTCGCGTCCGAAGAGGGCATGGAAGCGGCCGGGATCGCCGGCCTCCACCGGCAACGTCGAGGCGTACGCCCAGCCCTGCGCAGACAGCAACCCGCCGACCGCCCGCTCCAGACCAACATGATCAACCCCGCCACCGGCCTCTGGCACCCGGCAATTCTGCCCGGACCCGGTCGCCCTCATGATCGTGCGGCCGGAAAACGACCGATGTGAGCCCGGATACCTGCTCCACGGTCATGGTCAGGAGACCGCGGCGGCGATCGAGCCGCGTCCACTGGCCGGGAATCGGGGGGTTGTCGATTCCACGGGCGGACCGGCCCGGCGAGTCTGGAGGCGACCATCATCGGAAGGCGCCGCCATGTCCGTCTCCGCAGGACCGACCGCTACCAGCGCAGCGCCCGCGGGCACCTGGGCGCAGCGCACCGCGCTGGCCACGGTCTGCATCTCCGGCACCCTCGAGGACAAGTTGGACGCCGCGGCCGCCGCCGGTTTCGACGGCATCGAGGTCTTCGAGCCGGATCTGATCGCCGCCCCGTGGTCACCGGCGGAGCTGCGCGACCGGTGCGCCGACCTGGGCCTGTCGATCGACCTCTACCAGCCCTTCCGCGACTTCGACGCGGCGACGCCGGAGCGGCAGGCGGCCAACCTGCGCCGGGCGATGCACAAGTTCGACATCATGGAGCAGCTGGGTACCGACCTGATCCTGGTCTGCTCCTCGGTCTCCCCCGACGCCCTCGACGACGACGACGGGATCGCCGAGCAGCTGCACACGCTGGCCTCGCGGGCGGCCGAACGCGGCCTGCGGGTCTCCTACGAGGCGCTGGCCTGGGGCCGGTTCGTGAACACCTACGAGCGGTCCTGGGAGATCGTGCGCCGCGCCGACCACCCGGCGCTGGGCCTGTGCGTGGACAGCTTCCACATCCTGTCCCGCGGCTCCGATCCAGCCGGCATCCGGGACATCCCCGGCGAGAAGCTGTTCTTCCTGCAGTTGGCCGACGCCCCCCACCTGGACATGGACGTGCTGCAGTGGAGCCGGCACCACCGGCTGTTCCCCGGCCAGGGCGCCTGGGACCTGCCCGCGTTCCTGGACCACGTGCTGAGCGCCGGGTACACCGGGCCGCTGTCGCTGGAGGTGTTCAACGACGTCTTCCGCCAGTCCGACCCGCGCCGATCCGCAGTGGACGCGCTGCGCTCGCTGCTCGCGCTGCGGGAGGCGACGCTGGCCCGGCTCGACCAGGCGGTCCGGCAGCGGATGCCGGTCAGCACGCCGCCGCCGACCCCGCAGCTGGCCGGTTACGCCTTCACCGAGCTCGCGGCCGATGACGAGGGATCGGTCGCGCAGGCGTTGCAGGCCTTGGGTTTCACACATGCCGGGCAGCACCGCAGCAAGCCCGTGCAGCTCTGGGAGCAGGGTGCCGCGCGGGTGCTGCTGAACTCGTCCACATCGGAGGAAACCGGATCGGCGCACGGTGCCGCGGTCACCGCGGTGGGGGTCGAGACCGCGGATCCGGTGGCCGCCGCCTGCCGGGCGGAGGCGCTGCTGGCCCCGGTGCTGCCGCGCACGCGCGGGCCGGCCGAGGCCGATCTCTCCGCGGTGGCCGCGCCGGACGGCACCTCGGTGTTCTTCCTGCGCACCGGGGCCGACGAGCCGGCCGGCTGGCTGTCCGACTTCGACCCGATCCCGGCGGGCGCCGGATCGGTGGCCGGCACCGGGATCACCGGTGTCGATCACGTGGCGTTGACCCAGCCGTTCGACCGCTTCGACGAGGCGGCACTGTTCTACCGCAGCGTGCTCGGCCTGGGGTCGCAGCACTCCTCCGAGATCGCCGCACCGTTCGGGCTGGTCCGCAACCGCGCCGTCGCCGACCCGTCGCTGTCCACCCGGCTGTGCCTGTCGGTGTCGGTGCTGCGCCGCGGCTCGGAGTGGCAGCCGGGGGTGCCGGACCCGCAGCACGTGGCGTTCTCGACCGACGACATCCTGGCCACCGCCCGGGCCGCCCGCGCGGCCGGTGCGCCGCTGGTCGAGGTGCCCGACAACTACTACGACGATCTCGACGCCCGGTTGGCCCCGGCGCCGGAGCTGCTGGCCGAGCTGCGCGAGCTCGGGGTGCTGCTGGACCGCGACGCCGGCGGCGAGTTCCGGCACTTCTACACCGAGGTGCTGGGCGGGCGGGTGTTCTTCGAGGTCGTCCAGCGGATCGGTGGCTACGGCGGCTACGGCGAGGTCAACGCGCCGATCCGGATGGCCGCCCACCGCCGGCAACGAACCCGTGGCACAGTCGCCCCATGACCGCCGACGTGCTTCCTCCCGCGGAGGCGGCGTCGTGACACCTGCCGACGTGCTTGCTCCCGCGGAGGCGGCGTCGTGACCGGGGCGGCGCCGTGAGCAAGGGCCGACGGAAGCGCCCGGCGCAGCGGGCCTCGACCTCGGCACGGGCGCGACCCGAGCCGCCCGCCACCCGATCCGCCCGCACCGGCCAGGATCGCCCCGACCGCGGCAAACCGGATCGCCGCCGCCCGGATCCCGGTCGGTCCGTGAGCGGACCGGGTTACGCCGACGAAATGCTCCCGCCGTGGGAACGCGGACCGGTGCGTGGCTTCGTCCGCGACGCCGTGGACGCCCACGGACCGCGCCTGGTCCTGCTGTTCATGCCGGCCTTCGCGATGGCTCTGATCACCGGCTTCGGGCCGCCGTCCGAGCTCGGCCGCTACCTGCTGATGGGCAGCCTCCTGGCCCTGTCCGTGGTCGCCGTGGACACCCTGCTGATCGCCGCGCCGATCGTGCGAGCGGCCCGCGCTGCGTTCCCGAATGCGAACGTCAACGCGTTCTCGACGGGCTGGTACGTGTTCATGCGGGCGCACCGGCCGCGTTCGTGGCGTCGCCCACCACCGCTCGGGTAGCCGGACGATGGCCGTCTCCGACTCGAGGGACACCGATGCGTCGCGCTCGTCCGGTTCGCGACTGGACTCACTCTGGACCGGGCCGGCGAGCGCTGATCAGACTGCTCCGATGGACACCAGCATCACCGGCCAGGAGCTGACCGAGTTCGTGCGACGTGCCGAGGAGGCCGCGGAGGCGTACGTGCAGGGGGACATGGACCGCTACCTCGACCACGTGCACCACGCGGACGGCTTCACGCTGCTGCCGCCCTACGGCGGGCCGCCCGGTCGCCACCAGGAACGAACCGCCGAGCTCAAGTCCTGGAGCAGCCCCTTTCGGGACGGCGAGGCGAGGCTGGAGCAGGTCGAGTCGCACGCCTGGGGTGACACCCTGGTGCTGGTGATGATCGAACGGCAGCACGGACGGATGGGCGATCTCCCCGACCAGAACCTGTCGTTACGGGTCACTCACGTGTACCGGCGCGACGGCTCGGGCTGGCTGCTGGTTCATCGTCACGCGGACCCGCTGGTGCAGACCATGGAGATGCCCGAGCTGACTGCTTTGCTGCGTCGCTGACCGCGCGAGCACGTTCTCGAGCAGGGCAATGCCCCGAGCGACGCCCTTGCCCTGATCAACACATCGCACGTGCGCGCACCAATCTGAGCGAAGTCAGGTCAGAAGGGTGGGTCGTCGGGGATCGGGTGGCCCGGCGGTGCTGGTTCGGGTGGGGCGGGTGGTGGTTCGGGTTCGGGGTCGTCGGGGAAGTAGTCGCGGTAGTCGTGGGGTCGGCTGATGTGGCGGTGCCCGGTGGGGGTGATCCAGATCAGGGTGCCGTCGGGGTGGGAGATGACGTGCCAGCCGGGTTGGTCTTTCAGGGCGTGGTGTTGGGGGCAGAGGCCGTGCAGGTTGGCCTCGTTGGTGTCGCCGTCTTGGGCCCAGGGTTGGAGGTGGTCGAGGTCGCAGTCGATGGCGCGGCGGTTGCAGATGGGGAATCGGCAGGTCACGTCCCGGGCTTTGACGTAGTCGTGGAGGGCGGCGGGTGGTCGGTAGGTGCGGCGGCCGTGGTCGAGCAGGGCGCCGCTGACGGGGTCGGTGATCAGGCGTTTCCAGACGGCGTCGGTGGCGGTGTGGCGGGCGAGGTCGGCGGGGATGGGGCCGTAGCCGACGAGTTCGGCGGGTAGCTGGTGGGTGCCGGTGAGGGTGTCGAGTCCGATGACGATCTGTATCAGCGGCTTCCCCACCACCACCGTTGCTGCTGCTGCCGGTGGTGGCGCCGCAGGTGCAGGGGCGGCCGGCGCGGCGGCGGGCGGGGTTGGTGCGGGGTGGCCACCCGGCCGGCCGGCGGTCCGGTCGGGCGGGCTCCTCGGGCTGTCGCCGCGGGCTTCGGTGTCGGTGTCGGTGTCGGTGTCGGTGCTCGGTGTCGGTGTCCGGTGCCGGCGGTGCCGGTGCCGGTGCCGGTGTGCCGGTGCCGGTGCCGGTGATCGGTGCCGGGTCAGTGGCCGCGGTCGGCGGCGCGGCGGCGTCGGTGTCATCGGCGTATGCACCGGCCACGGCATCGACACCGCCGGCGGCAGCTCCGGGATCGGCGAGGGTGGTGCGGGGTGGTGGGGGTGGTGGGCTGGGTCGCGCCGGGGTCGGTCGTCGGTGAAGTCGGTCGCGGTGGCGTCGTCGGTCGCGGTGCCGTCGCCGTCGGCGCTGTTGTCGGTGGCGGTGTCGTCGTCGGTGTCGTCGGTGGCGGTGTCGTCGTCGGTGTCGGTCGGGTGTCGTCGTAGTGGGTGTGGGTGAGGCGGCCGGTGATGAGGTCGACGAGTAGGTCGGCGCGGCGGGCGTCCATAGGCCGGGGGTCGTCGGGGCCGAGGCTGCGGGCCAGGCGGGTCAGGGTGTGCCAGCCGGTGGCGGCGTCGGTGGCCGAGAGCAGCGCCCACAGGCTGGACATGCCGTCCTCGTCGTGGTGCAGCGCGACCCGGCGTTCGCGGTGCGGCGGCGCCGTGGCGCCGGTTGGCGCCGTCGGGGTCCACGCGCAGCACGGCGCGGCGTACCGCGGCCCGGAACTGGGTCCAGGTTTGTGTCCCGGCGGCGGGCAGCACCCGGTCCTGGACCTGGCGGGCCTGCTCGGGGCTCAGCACGGTGAGCAGTTCGCACAGCACCCGGGCTTGGCCGGCGTCGATGGTGCCGGCCTGCCAGGCGGCCAGGGTGTCGGGCAGGGTGCGGGTCAGGATGATCGACTGGGCCAGTTCGGTGCTGGCCGCGGGGCGGCTGATCCCGAGGGCGAGGCCGAGTTCATCCGGTGCCCACCGCGAGGCCACGCTGGGGCGGGGGCAGGTGACGGCTTGGGGTTCGTCGCCGGGGCGGCGGCGGGCGAACTCGGCGATCAGGCGGGTGCGGTGGGCTTGGGCCCAGCGGGTGAGGTGGTCGAACGCGACGATGGTGTCCAGCAGCGCGGTGTCGGTGAGCAGCGCCGGTTCGGCGGCGGCGTGCTCGGCGTCGAGGGCGAGCTCGCCGTCGGGCAGGCACCCGGCCAGGCCGTAGGTGGGGGCGTCGTCGTCGGGTTGGGAGTACACGCCGGGGGCGGTGGGGATGTAGTCGTGGTTGCGGGCGGCGCGTTCGACAGGGGTGATCGCGAACACCTCAGTCGGATCCGCGATGTCGAACATGTGTTCGAGTGTAGCGCGCTGAACTGCACAAATCAAGCCGAAGCGACGGGACCTGTGAGTGGAGTTGTGGCCATCGCCACTGGGGCGACTGCCCTCGCGGACGTCACGGCCCGCTGGCTTTCCCCGGTATGTCGAACTTGGGCGTAGCTGCTGGTCATCGCCGCTGACGAGACGGCTTTCGTAGACGTCGAGGTGGGCTGCCGCCAGCGGGCGATCCGCGGCCAGCGCCGGCTCCTCCGACGCCCCGGATCGCGGAACCCCGCTGTCGACAACCAGGTCAGCTCCCCGATGGACCCGCAACTGCACGACGACGCCAAGCCGCCGCGCTGCGCGGCATCAAGGTGGCCGCGCCGGCCGGGCAGACGCACTGCGTGGTGCGAGAACGCTGGGTCTAGCCTGGAGGAGCCTCGGTGACGCACCGGGTGCTTCCACCGTCGCATCGGCACCCGGGCAGGCCCTGGTCGTAGGCGGGCACACCGCCCCGCCTACGCGGATCACCAACCTGGAGGGCCCGTGCCCACCGCCCGCGAACGTGCCAGCGACGCTCTGCTGCACACCGCAGTCGACATGGCCGCCGACCGCGAGCAGCTGAGCCGCTCGATCAGCGCCGCGCGATCGGATCAACACAGCTACGAGCGCGCCCAGGGCATCCTGCTCACCGCCCGGTGGGTGGATTCGCTGCTGCTCTGGCTGTCCGCGCGGCTGCGCCCCAAGCGCACCCTGCGCTGACCGAGCCCGGGCCGCCGCGAGCGCCTGGGCGCGGACGTCAACCGCTGGTCTCGTAGGCGGTGGCCCCGGAAGCGTGCCGGCCGGCGATGTAGCCGAAGGTCATCGCGGGGCCGATGTTGATCCCGCCCGCCGGGTAGTGCCCGCCCATCACGTTGGCCTGGTCGCTGCCGGCAGCGTACAGCCCCGGGATCGGGTTGTCGGCGTCGTCGAGGACCCGCGACTGCGGGTCGGTGCGCAGCCCGGCGAACGTGCCGAAGCTGCCCGGCCGGACCTTGATCGCGTAGAACGGCGGCTTCTCGATCGGCGCGAGCGACGGGTTCGGCCCGTGCTCGAGGTCGCCGGAGCCACGGTTGAACGCGGTGCGCCCGCGCCCGAACTCCGGGTCCTCGCCGACCCGGGCGTGCTGGTTGAACTCGGCCACGGTGGTGGCCAGCCCGACCGGGTCGATGCCGCACCGGGCGGCCAGTTCCTCGATGGTCGAGCCCCTGGTCAGGTAGCCGGAGCGGACGTAGGGCCAGGTCGGCACCGGGAACGGCTTGGCCATGCCGAACGGGTAGCGGCGCTGGAAGGCGTGGTCGCAGATCAGCCAGGAGGCCACCTCCTCGCCCGCGGGCGCACCGGCGATCATGGCCGTCGTGTACTGGTAGTAGCCGTCGGCCTCGTTGACGAACCGGCGCCCGGTGGACAGCACCCCGATGAGCCCGGGCTTGCCGCGGTCGACGATGTGCGGGTACACCCCAACCCGCCCGTTGCGGTAGGGCACCAGCGACACCGGACACCAGGCCGCGGGCGAGGCGAGGCCGGTGTCGAGCCGGCCGCCGACCGACTCGCCCAGCGTCACACCGTCGCCGGTGGTCTCCGGCGGGGCCAGGGTCCAGTGCTCCTGCCCGGTCGGGGTGCGCGGGAACAGCTCGCGGCGACGCCGCACGTCGTGCGGGAAGCCGCCGGCCGCGAGCAGCACGCCGCGGCGCGCCCGCACGGTCAGCTCGCCACCGGGGCCGGCCAGCACCGCTCCGGTCACCGCCGACGCGCTTCTTCCCGCGGAGGCGGCATCGTGAACCGCACCATCCACAGTGGTCAGGTGTGAGGCGGGCGAGTTCACCAGCAGCCGCACGCCCTTCTGATCCGCGGACAGCACCAGCCGGGCGATCAGCGCCGGGCCGTTCACCAGCTGCATGCCCTGACGGTGGGTGAGCATGTCGACGGCGTGGAACGCCACCCGCCAGCCGGCGTGGAAGAACGAGCGCACCGAGGTGGTCGCGTGCAGGAAGGCCTGCAGGTCCGGGCCGGCCATGATGCCCATGCCCAGGAACGAGGTCTCGTACAGCTGCGGACGCACCAGCGCGCGCAGCTCCGGTCGCAGCTTCCGGGCGTTGATCGGCTTCGGCCCGACCGAGCGGCCGCCGGTCCCGGCCCCGGGCAGCTCGCCCTGGATGTCGGCGATCCAGCTGCCGGACACGAACCGGCAGGCCGTGTGGTTCTCGAAGAACGCGACCATGTGCCGGCCGTTCTCGAGCAGCGCGTCGACCCTGGGCTCGTTGTAGTTCTCCCCCAGCGCGTGCTTGAGGTAGGTGCGCGGGGCCTCGATGTCCTCGACGATCCCGTCGGCCTGCGACAGCGGGTTGAGCGGGGCCCACATCCAGCCACCGGACCAGGCGGTCGCGCCGCCGAGCACCGGCGCCTTCTCGGCGACGATCACGTCCAGCCCGTGATGAGCGGCGGTCACCGCCCCGGCCAGCCCGGCCGCGCCGCCCCCGATCACCAGCAGGTCGCACTGCAGCTGTGCCCCGTCGGCCATCCGACCAGTACACGGCCGCCGACGATTGCGGTCCATGCCGTTCCGCTGCCTGGAAGGTCTCGACGGGAGCGGCACCGGGCCCCGACACTCGACCGATGACACCGCCGCTGGTCGTCAGCTCCTACACGCTCGGAACCGAGGTGTCCTTCCCGGATCGCGTGCGAGCCGCGGCCGGGGCGGGGTTCGCGGGCCTGGGGCTGCGCGCGGAGAACTACTGGGACGCCCACCGGGCCGGGCTCACCGACGCCGACATGCTGGAGGTGGCGGGCGCGCACGGCGTCCGCATCCGCGAGGTCGAGTACATCACCGGGTGGGGCGCCGCGGCCGACCGCGAGGCCGTGCAGCAGCACAAGGAGCGCACCGTCTGCCACATGGCGCGGGCGTTCGGCGTGCGCCACCTCAACACCGGTCTGCTGGAGAAGCTGCCGGTCGAGATGATCATCGAGGCGTTCGCCGGGCTCTGCGATCGCGTCGGTCCTGATCTCACGGTGGCCCTGGAGTTCATGCCCTACAGCGGAGTGCCCGACCTGGCGACGGCGTGGCAGGTGCTGCGGGACGCGAACCGGGACAACAGCGCGCTGATCATCGACGCCTGGCACTGGACCCGGGCCGGCCTGGCCCCGGCCGAGCTCGACCCGGTGCCGGCCACGAAGATCATCTCTGTGCAGCTCTGCGATGTGGGCGAGCACCCGATGGAGCCGCCGCGGGCCGAGTCGCTCGGGCACCGGCTGCCGCCGGGGCAGGGCTGGGGCGACACCGTGGGCCTGGTCCGGGCGCTGTGGGCGAAAGGCGTGCGGCCCACCGTGATCACCGTCGAGGTGATCTCCGACGAGCTGGTCGCGGGCGGTGTCGAACGCGCCGCCCGCACCGTCGCGGACGCGGCCCGAGCCGTGCTCGCCGCCGCCGAGCACCCGGCCTCGTTGCCCGCCGCGCCCGCGTGATCAGGCCTACATTCCGAGGCCGCGGCGGCCGATGTCGTTGAGGTCGGCCTCGGCGAAGCGATCGGCCCAGCCGGTCTCGTAGTCCTCCTCGGGGAAGTCCGCGGGGCTGGCGCCGGAGCGGAAGGCGGCGAGCACCGACTCGGCGTAGGCCTCGTTCTTGGCGCACCACGGCGCGGCCGGGATGTACATGACGTTGCCCCAGCCCTGTTGGTCGGTCACCGGCGCCACCGAGTGGATCATGTCGCAATGCCACCAGACCGAGTCCCCCGGCTCCACGTCCGGGATCCCGACGACGGCCTCCAGCAGCAGCGGATGCCACCGCTCGCTCACCGGGAACGCCTTGTTGATCTCCACCCCGCACATGCTGTCCGCGGGCACGTCGTCGAGCAGCGGGCGCAGCATCAGGTACGCCATCGCCATCGGGATCGGCACCGTGTGCAGCACGCCCTGGTCGTGCCGCATCTGTGACAGCGCGGTCCAGCCCTGGAAGGTGCGGAAGGCCGAGCACATGGTCGAGCCCGGGTACTGGTTCGCCTCGGTGCGGTACGCCGCGTCCCACGGGTCGTAGGCGGCGACGTCGCCGTCGAACAGGTGTCGGAAGTGTCGCTGGTAGCCCTCGGTCATCCACAGGTCCAGGCAGCCCGGGTCGAGGTGGCTGCCCAGGCCGGTGGAGTTCGCGCCCGGCGGCCGGCGCCGGATCCGGTCCGGGTACATGGTGTCGCGGTCCGGGTCGAACCAGCGCCTGCCCTGCGACTCGCTGGTCCAGCGCGCGTTCAGGAACGACTGCACGGCGGCCATCCGCGGGTGCTGGCGGGCCTGCATCTGGGCCGACGACCAGTAGATCGGGTAGATCTCCGGCTTGGACATCACGCTGCCGAAGAAGTCGTCGGCCGGGCCGCGGTAGTTCTCGAAGAAGCGGTTGCTCTCGACGTAATCGACCACCGACCGGTCCCAGTCCTGGGCCTGCGCCCGCGGGAAGTGCCCCCGGATCACTGCACAACCGCGGCGGCGCACCGCGGCGAGCTGCTCCGGGGTGACCGTGCCGCTCTCGACGTCGGCGTAGTCGATCACCGGCCAGACCTGCTCGCCGCGCTCGCGGGTGGCCTTGATGTCCGCCACCTCGGCGCGGATCCGCTCCTCCACCTCGGCGAAGACCTCGGCCACCGTCCGGCCGGACGACTCGATCCGCGCCCGCAGCGCCCGCTTGATCTCGACGATCGCGGCCGGGATGTCCTCCGGGATGGTCTCCCAGTGCGGCAGCGGGGTGAGGGTGGCCGGAGCGGTCATCGTCGATCCTTCCAGGCTGTTCGGCAGGAGTCCTTCCTAAACCGTGACCCGGAGGTTACCCGGCGCGGACAGGAATTAGCAAGGAGTCCTGACGAAATGGGCTAGGGTGCCCGGATGACCCGGACCGGCCCTGACCTGCCGTCGCTGGACCTGTTGCGGCGGATGACCGACCGTCACGTGGTGGCACAGCTGCTCGACGACGAGGCGCTGAGCCGGGCCGAGATCGCGGCCCGGACCGGTCTGTCCAAGCCCACGGTGTCCGAGAGCGTGCGCCGGCTGGCCGGCCACGGCGTGCTGCACGAGGTCGGCATGCAGTCCGGTCGGCGCGGGCGCGCCGGCACCAACCTGGCGCTCGCCGCCGACGCCGGCTGCTCGTTGACGCTGGTCGCCGGGCCTGAGGGCGTCATCGCCCAGCGGCACGACCTGCGGGGTCGGCTGCTCGCGGACAGCCGGCGGCCGGTCGAGGCCCCGATCACCGCGGGCCGGCTGGCTGCGATCCTGCACGCCGCCGCGGTGGCGGTGCTCGCCGGCAACCGGGCACCGGTGCTGGCCACCACCCTCAGCGCCGCCGACCCGGTGGACCAGCGCACCGGCACCCTGGTCGAGCTGCCCGACTCCCCGTTCCTGATCGGCGAGCTGACCCCGGCCGACGTGCTTTCCGACCTGCTGGAACACCCGCCGACGGTGGACAACGATGTGAACTGGGCCGCCGTCGCCGAGCACCGCCAGGGCTGCGCCGTGGACCTGACCGACTTCGCCTACTGCTACCTGGGCGCCGGCATGGGGCTCGGGCTGATGAGCCGCGGCCGCCCGCTGCACGGGCACCAAGGCCTGGCCGGTGAGCTCGCGCACGTGCTGACCCACGGACCGGGCGGGCAGGCCCGCCGGCTGGTCCAGTGCTTCGCCGGCTGGGGCCTGCTCCGGCCGGGCACGGCGGCGATCGACGTGCCGGCGCTGACCGGCGTTCTGGACGGCGCCACCGCGGCCGACCGGGGGCCTCGCGACGAGGTGGTGCAGGCCCTCGGCGCCGCCCTGTCCAGCCTGACCGCGCTGGTCAACCCGCAGGTCGTGGTGCTGGGCGGGCCGTGGGGCGGGCACGAACAACTGCTCCCCCGGCTGGCCGCGGTGCTGGCCGCGGCCCCGGTGCCGGCCGCCGTCCGGGTGGCGGCCACCGGCCCCGACGCCCCGCTCATCGGCGCCCGGATCACCGCCCTCGACCTGGCCCGAACCCGCCTGCTCGCCTGACCACGCCCACCAGGCAGCCCTTTCGGTCACCACGCAGCTGTCCGGACGGTTGCGTGGTGACCGGAAGGGCTGCGTCGTCGGCGGCTACCCGTCGAGGGTGACGGGGCAACGGGTGCGGGCGGCCTCCAGGACGGCCTCCACCACCTGCAGGGTCCTGAGGCCGTCGCGGCCGCTGCAGATGGGCTGCGCCTCGCCGCGGATCACCGCGGCGAAGTGTTCCACCTGGTTGGCCAGCGGATCACTGCGCTCCAGCTCCACCACGGACTCCTCGTACGGCTCGTACCAGGAGCGGGTGCCGGGGAAGACTTTCAGCCGCATCGTCGGCACCGACAGCGAGCCGGTGGTGCCCACGATGTGGTAGGCGTCCTCGTCCGGGTACGTCGGATAGGCGGTGTTCTCCTGCGAGGTCTGCTCCCAGCTGCGCGCCGAGCCCGCGGTGTCCGACAGCAGGAACGTGCCCAATGCCCCGTTCGCGAACCGGAACACCATGGCTGCGGTGTCCTCCACCGGGAACGCCCGGGTGGCGTTCGACGTCACCGCCTGCACCTCGACCACGTCGCCGACCAGCGACAGCAGGTTGTTCACCTCGTGGATCAGGTTGAGCAGGATCGGCCCGCCTCCGGGCTCCCGGCGCCACCCGCCGCCGACGTCGAAGTAGTCGTCGGGCTTGTAGAACAGCGCGGTCCCGGCCACCGCGACGATCGGCCCGAGCACCCCGCTCCGCACGATCTCACGGGCCTTCGCCATGATCGAGCCGTAGTTGCGGTGGTGCCCGGTCAGCACCGGCACACCGGCCGCCTCGCCCGCCTCCACCAGCCGGAGTGCGCCGGAAACGGTGTCCCCGATCGGCTTCTCCACGATCACCGGCACGCCCGCGGCGACGCACTCCAGCCCGCCGTCGACGTGCATCTGGTTGGGCGTGGCCAGGATGACCCCGTCCGGCTTGTCGGCGGCGAACAGCTCGGCCAGTGACGAGTACACCGCGACGCCGTACTTCTGCGCGAGCTCGGCCCCGG
Source organism: uncultured Actinomycetota bacterium (assembly GCA_963730945.1). Taxonomy (GTDB): domain Bacteria; phylum Actinomycetota; class Actinomycetes; order Mycobacteriales; family Pseudonocardiaceae; genus Pseudonocardia. The sequence goes on along the minus strand of CAVSTV010000009.1, from coordinate 312,832 downwards.
CCGGGAAGGGGTCGACGACCGAGGCGAGATCGGCCGCGCTGCTGGCGTCGATCTCCTCGAGGTGGCGTTTCCCGATCAGTCCCGCCCCGGCGACCGCGATCCGCACCCTGCTCATCGGGACCGGCTGCTCACTTGGGAGCGCCCCGCGTCACCGCCGGCAACACGAACCGCAGGACCACCCCGACCAACCCGAGCCCGGCCAGCGCCCAGCCGAACAGCGCCAGCTCCGGGGAGGTGTCCGAGGCCAGGTAGGCCAGCACCAGCCCGAGCACCAGGGTGCCGGCACTCATCAACACCTGCATGCCCGCTCAGCCGCCCTCGGAGATCCGGTGCAGCCCCTGGATGGCCAGCACGTAGCCCTGCACGCCGAAGCCGACGACGATCGCGCGGGCCACCGGCGAGATGAACGAGTGGTGCCGGAACTCCTCGCGCCGGTGCACGTTCGAGATGTGGCACTCGATCACCGGCACCTCGGCGCCCTCGATCGCGTCGTGCAGCGCCACCGAGGTGTGCGTGTACGCGCCCGGGTTGAACACCGCCCCGATGGACTCCCCCGCCTTCACCGCGCGGCCGCACCCATGAATCCAGTCGATCAGCTGGCCCTCGTGGTTGGACTGGCGGAACTCGACCTCCAGACCGAGCTTGCCGGCCGCCTCGCGGCACATCTCCTCGACGTCCGCGAGCGAGGTGGTGCCGTAGACCTCGGGCTTGCGGGTTCCGAGCAGGTTGAGGTTGGGGCCGTTCAGCACCAGTACGGAGGGCATTGCTCTCCTCTCGGGAGATCGCTGGAAGGGACGCGTGCCGGGTCGAGCATCCTCGACCCGGCACGAGTCCCGGTCAACGCGTCAGGCGTTGGCCTCGGCGCGAAGCCGCTCGTACTCCTCGCGGGGCACCGGCTGGGAGCCCTTCACCCCGAGGTCGTTCATGTGCACCCGGAAGGTCTCCCGCGCGCTGTAGGCGGCAACAGCGGAGATGAGCCCGATGACCAGCACCCAGGTCCCGACGATGAGCGGCACGTTCGACTCGGGCGGCGCCACCGTGGCGAAGACCGCCGGCAGGAAGGCGGTGGCCATGGTGCCCAGGTTCTGCGAGACCGCGAACGCCGTGACCCGGGTCCGGGTCGGGAACAGCTCCTGGTAGAACGCCGGGAAGGTGGCGTTGTAGCCCTGGTAGACGACCCCCCACATGAGCATGGCGCTGATGAAGGCGAGCACCGTGTTCTGGGTGTCGATCGAGTACAGGTACAGGTAGCCCAGCACCGCGGAACCCACCGCGCCGATGATCATGAGCGGGCGGCGGCCTATCCGGTCCGACAGGTTGCCCACGAACGGGATCAGGATCACCGCGACGATGTTCCCGACCACCGAGATCCACAGGTAGGTGGTCGTGCTGAAGCCGTTGCCGTACGCCTCGTTGGTGGCGTACGTCGCGCCGAAGGTGTTGACCGTGGTCGGGACGACGTTCAGCAGGGCCATGCAGAACACCCGCAGCATGTCCGGGCCGCTCTCCTTGACCGCCTGCACGATCGGAGCGGCCGGCACCTCGCCGTGCGCGGCCTCTTCCTGGAACGCGGGTGTCTCGTCGACCTTGCGCCGGATGATCAGACCGGCGATGACCACGACCACGCTGAGCAGGAACGGGATCCGCCAGCCGTAGGACTGGAAGGCTTCCTTGGACATCACCGCGGACAGCGGGAGGAAGACGGCCGCCGCGAGCACCTGCCCCGCCTGCACCCCCTGCAGGGTGAAGCTGCCGTAGTAGCCGCGCCTGCCGAACGGGGAGTGTTCGATGATCATGGCCGCGGCACCGGAGATCTCACCGCCGACCGCGAAGCCCTGGATCAGCCGCAGGACCACCAGCAGCGCCGGCGCCAGCAGCCCGACCTGCTCGTAGGTCGGCAGGAACGCCACCAGCAGCGTCGAGGCGCCGATCAGCATCATGCACAGGACCAGCATGTTCTTGCGGCCGTGCGTGTCGCCCCAGTGGCCGAGCACGAAGGCCCCGATGGGCCGCGCGACGTAGCCCACACCGAACGTGGCGAAGGCCGCGATGATGGCGATCTGCGGGTCGGTCTTCGGGAAGAAGATGTTCGGGAAGACCAGCGCCGCGGCCTGGGCGTAGATGAAGAAGTCGTAGTACTCCAGCGCGCTGCCGATCCAGCCGCTCGCGGCCGCCTTCTTCGGCGTCTTCTTGTACTCCGTCGGTTCGTGTGAGCCGGGCGGCTCGACGATCTCGTCCTGCATGTGTCCTCCTCATGCGGAGCCCTCCGGCACACCGGGGCTTGCGGTCAGTGCAGCGTCGTGGCCGACGGAGGTCAACGACGAATGGCGCTGTTTCCGCTGGACGGCACCGTTCGTTGCCGATCCGACGCCGACCGTGGCCGGCGCGATCGGGGTCCGCCCTGGCTCAGCCGGCCCGCTCCACGGCCTGCGGCCTGGGCTGCCGATCCGGCTGCTCGGAGGCCAGCGGCTCGTGATCGTGATCGTGGCCCAGCGCCCGCTCGTGGGCCTGCTCGAAGGTGATGATGCGGTGCCCGCGGTTGTTGGAGAAGGTCAGCGCACGGGCCCAGGTGTAGATCGTGCCGAGCCGGTTGCCCCAGCCGATCAGGTACAGCACGTGGATGAAGCCCCACATGGTGTAGCCGATCACGCCGGTGAACTTCATCCCGAACGCGTCCGCCACCGCGATCCGGTGCCCGATCGTCGCCATCGAACCCTTGTCGAAGTACGCGAACGAGGCGAACTTCTCGTCCCCCTCCAGCCGCGACTTGATCAGCTTGCCGACGTACTTGCCCTCCTGCATGGCCGGCTGCGCGACCCCGGGCAGCTTGTTGAGCGACACCATGTCGCCGACCGCGAACACCTCGGGGTGCCCGGGCAGGGTGCAGTCGGGGTTCACCGCGATCCGCCCGGCCCGGTCGGTCTCCGCGCCGGTCTTCGCGGCCAGCTGGGCGGCCAGCGGAGATGCCGCGACCCCGGCCGCCCAGATCCGGGTACGGGTGCGGATGGTCTCCTCGCCGTCCTTGCTCTTGATCGTCACGCTGTCGTCGTCCATGCCGACGGCCAGCGTCCCCAGCCTGACCTCGACCCCCATCTGCTCGAGCCGGTCGTGGGTGTAGCGCTGCAGCTTCGGGTCGAACGGCGGCAGCACCGCGGGCGCGCCCTCCAGCAGCAGGATGCGGGCCTCGCGGGTGTTCACCGAGCGGTAGTCCCGGGGCAGCACCTTGTGCGCCAGCTCGGCGACCTGACCCACCAGCTCGACGCCGGTCGGCCCGGCCCCGATGACCACGAACGTCAGCCACTCGGCCCGCTCCGCCGGGTCGGTGGCCAGCTCGGCCATCTCGAACGCCAGCAGGATCGAGTCCCGCATCCGGCGGGCGTCCTGCACGGTCTTCATCCCGGGTGCGAACTCGGCGAAGTCGTCGCGGCCGAAGTAGGAGTGGGTGGCGCCGCCGGCCACCACCAGGGTGTCGTAGGGCAGCTGCATGTCGCGCCCGTCCGGCGCGGTCGCGTGCACGACGCGGCCGTCCAGATCCATGTCGGTCACCTCGCCCATCACCGCACGGGCGTTGCGCTGCTTCTTGATCACCGTGCGCAGCGCGGGCGCGATCAGGCCGGGCGGCATGATGCCCGCCGCCACCTGGTAGAGCAGCGGCTGGAACAGGTGGTGGTTGGTCCGGTCGATCACCGTCACCTCGACGTCGGCGTAGGCCAACGCGCGCACGGCGTGCAGCCCGCCGAAGCCGCCACCGACCACGACGACCCGATGGCGCTGCCCGTCGTCCTGCACCGCACCAGCGTCGGTCATCCCGGTCTCTCCCGTCAGTCGCCCGCACTCGCCGGGCGCCACAGAATACGTGCCGTCCGGGCGCCGTCCACGCACAAGCTTCCCGCGCACCTCGTGAAATGCAAGGTCGGCAAGGATCTCGGCCATGGCGAAGTGCCGCTGGGCGCCGGTCAGTTCCGTCTTGAACAGCGTGTCCGTGATCTCCGTGACGGTCTGCTCCCGGGCCTCCACCAGCTCGCGGACCTGATCGAGGCGGCGGCGCTTGCCGCGCGCGATGGCGGCCGCCCGCCGCGCCCCGTCGCGGAACGGCGGGCCGTGGCCGGGCAACACCCACTCCGGGCCGAGGGCCGCCACCCGCTCCAGCGACTGCAGGTAGGAGCCCATCGGGTCGCGGTCGAAGCCGCGCTCGAAGGTGACCGGCGGCGACACCACCTGCAGCAGGTGATCACCCGAGCAGAGCACCCGATCGGGCTCCGACCAGAGGCAGACGTGCCCCGGCGAATGTCCGGGCGTGTGCACGACCTCCCAGCTGCGATCGCCGACGCGCAGCCGCTCGCCGCCGGCAAGCGGGTGGTCCGCGGTCCCGACCGAGGGCATCACCGGCATCCAGTCGAGCAGGCCCTCCGAGCTCTCGGTGAGCTCCGGGCCGTAGAGGCCGTGGTCGGCCAGCATCAGCATCCGGTTGTCCACGGCCTCGACCGGATCGCGGTACTTCTCGACGTCCAGGCGGGTGGCCTCGTGCATCCACAGCTCGCCGCCACTGCGCCGGATCACCTCACCGGCCAGCCCGAAGTGATCGATGTGCGCGTGCGTGACGACGAGGCGGGACAGCCGTTCGATCCGGCTGCCGGCCGCGGCCAGCGCTGCCGACAGGGCGCCGCACGGGTCCGGTCCGGCCGCCCCGGCCGCCGGTTGCGGGTCTGCGGCGATGCCGCAGTCCACGAGCACGTCACCGTCGTCACCGTGCAGCAGGTAGGCGCTCACCGTCGGCACCCCGTGGATGCCCAGCGGCAGCGCGAGCCGGTGCACGCCCGGCGCCACCTCCGTCACGTCCACCAGGGACGTCACGTCCGGCACCGGGTCAGTTCTTGATCTGGGAGACCGCCCGCAGCTCCGCCGCGGTGGTGGCGCCGTACCCGAAGAACTCGATGTAGGCCGGGATCTGCTCGAACAGCATGTCGGTGCCGACCTGGATCGGGCAGCCCTTTTCCTGGGCCGCGGCCAGGAACGGGGTGATCTCCTGCTTCATCACGACCTCGCCGACGAACGTGCCGGGCGCGATGCGCTCGACGTCCATCGGCAGCGGGTCGTCGTCGTTCATGCCCAGCGGGGTGGCGTTGACCACCAGGTCGTAGCCCTGCGGGTCCTTCGACCCGGTGCTCACCTCCAGGTCCGGGTAGTGCTCGCTCAGCCGGCCACCCAGGGCCTCGGAGGCGGCCGCGTTCGGGTCGAACAGCCCGATGGCGCCGATACCGGCCGCGGCCAGCGAGGCGGCGATGGGTGAGCCGACGCCGCCGTTGCCGACGACCAGGACCTTCTTGCCGGCCAGCTCGAAGCCCTTGTTCAGCACGCCACGCGCGAAACCGGCGCCGTCGAACTGGTCACCGAGCAGCGAGCCGTCCTCGCGCACCAGCACCGCGTTGCACGCGCCGGCCACCAGCGCGGTGGGCGTCAGCTCGTCGACCAGCTCACAGGTGACCACCTTGTGCGGCATCGTCACCAGCGCGCCACGGATGTTGCTCATCTTGAACAGCAGCGGGAAGATCTCCCGGTACTGCTCGGGCTTGACGCCCATCGGCACCACCACGGCATCGATGTCGTTCTTCTCGAACCACGGGTTGTAGATCAGCGGCGCCTTGAACGCGAACGTGGGATAACCGAGATGCGCGATCACGGTCGTCTTGCCGCTGATCATGTGATTCTCCTCTTATCGATGCCGTCCTCATCGTGGTCCTGGCGGTGCGGACGTCGCCGATGCTTCCTGTCCAGTGGGATCGGGCTGGCGCATGAGGCATGCTTGACAAACCATGCGCGAAGACCGATGCACGACGACGCAGCAGAAGGCGGAGTGGATATGACGGGATCGGTAGGTGTCGTCGGTGGCGGCATCATGGGGTCCGGGATCGCCGAGGTGGCGGCGAAGGCCGGGTTCGATGTCGTGGTCCGCGAGGTCGACGAGGTGGCCAAGGCGGCCGCCAAGCAGCGGCTGACCGCTTCGCTGAACAAGGCGGTCCGGGCCGGCAAGTCGAGCGAGGCCGACCGCGACGCGACGCTGAAGCGGCTGAGCTTCACCACCGATCTGGGCGACTTCGCCGACCGGGACGTGGTCATCGAGGCCGTCGTCGAGAACGAGGCCGAGAAGGTGGCCATCTTCTCGGCGCTCGGCAAGATCGTCTCCCCGGAGTGCCTGCTGGCCAGCAACACCTCTTCGATTCCGATCATGAAGCTGGCCGCGGTGACCACGCATCCGCAGCGCGTGATCGGCATGCACTTCTTCAACCCGGTCCCGGTGCTGCCCCTGGTGGAGCTGGTTCCCAGCCTGCTCACCGCTCCGGAGACGGTGAAGCGGGCCCAGGCGTTCGCCGGCGACAGCCTGGGCAAGCAGACGGTGCTGTCCAAGGACCGGGCCGGGTTCGTGGTCAACGCGCTGCTGATCCCCTACCTGCTGGCCGCGATCCGGATGGTGGAGTCGGGCTTCGCCAGCGCCGAGGACGTCGACACGGCGATGGTGGCCGGTTGCGCGCACCCGATGGGCCCGCTCGCGCTGACCGACCTGATCGGGCTGGACACCACGCACGCGGTGGCCCAGTCGATGTACGCCGAGTTCAAGGAGCCGCTCTACGCTCCCCCACCGCTGCTGCTGCGCATGGTCGAGGCCGGCCTGCTCGGTCGCAAGAGCGGCCACGGCTTCTTCTCCTACGGCGAGCCGGCCGGGCTGGCCAAGGCCGGCGCCTGACGCGGATCACCGGACGCCGACGGCGCCGGAAGCGATGCCGGCGCCCCGATCCGGTCAGCGGCGCAGCACGGTGTTGGCGCTCGGGCCGCTGGTGCGCGACAGCCGCTTGGCGAAGCAGTCCTGACGACCGAAGCCCTGGCGGGCGCACCAGGCGTTGGCGCCGGCCGCGCTGGCGTAGGGGCGGCCCACGACGGTCACCCAGTGACCGCGGAGCTGGAAGCTGCGGAACTCGGCGCTGCGCACCAGCACCACGTCGGGATAGGTGGCCCGGGCCCGCTGGAACTCGCTCCAGATCCGGGCGTCGTCGTAGGTGACCCCGCGCACCACCAACCCCGACGCCTTGGACGAGATCTGCGGCACCCAGGAGCCGACCAGCCCGTCGACGGCGGCCCGGTCGGCGGCGTGGCGGCGGCGCAGCGCCGACCCCGCCGGTACCGCGACGGGTGCGGGCGGCGCGACCGAGGGCACCGGGGCTGCGGTGGGAGCCGAGACCTCCGGCGCGCGCCGGGCCGGCGGCGGCAGGGCCGGCACGGCGGACGGCGGGGGCGGCATGGTCACATGCGGGGGCGGCACCGTTCCCGACGACAGCGGGGGCGGCGGGGGCATGGTCGGAACCGCCGCAGAGAAGGGCGCAGAGGAGGGCGCGGCGGCGAAGGTCGGCAACGCGCGGACCGCGGGCGAGGTGTCGGCGACCCGGTCGGGGGCCGGGGCGGCCGGGCGCATCAGGAAGATCCCGCCCGCGACGCCCAGCACGACGATCACCGTGCCGGCGACGATCGCCGGCACGAGGCCTCGGCGCCGCCCCAGCGTCCGGGCCGGTGCCGGCGTCGGTCGATCGACGCCGTGCTGAGCCAGCCCGCAGCGCTCGCAGAAACGATCTTCGGCCTTGTTGCCTGCCCCGCACCGCGAGCAGCTCACCCGGTTGCGTGCCAACGCCTCCGCGGCCATCGGAACCCCCTCCGCGCCACCGCCGACCACGTCGGTGACTCGATCACTCCGTCGGGGGCACGGAGCGGGTCGTTATGGATCACGGGCGGTGATACCAGATTCTGACGAGACCGCTCCGCCGGGTGCTCGACGCCGACCGGTTCACGCTGCGCGCATCGAGTGCCGTGACCCCGCACGCACGAACGGCACCTGCGCCCGAGGGGTATCGTGCACAGGTGCCGTTCGCGGAGATGTCGGCCAGGTCGGCCCGCCGGAGCTCGGTCAGCTCTTGAGCTGCTGGCGCATCGCGCCGAGGAAGACCTCGGAGGTCTGGCGGACCAGGTTGGCGTGCGTGGTGGCCAGCGAGGTGGCCCAGTCGGCGCCGGTGCCCTTCGCCGCCTGCTCCTCGAAGTCGAGCATCGAGGTCAGCATCTTCTCGTAGCCCTCCAACCAGGCCAAACCGTTCTGCTTGGCCTGCGAGAGGACCTGCTCGCTCAGCTCCTGAACGCGCTTGGTGGCCGCTTCCAGATCCGCGCTGACGTCGGGACTGCTCATCGGGTGAACTCCTCTTGCTCGTCGGGATGGATACCGGTCGTGCTACGTCGACGAGTATCCGGTTTCGCGATCATCCACTCTGGTTCTGGGTCTCCCACTGCGCGACGGCCATCCCGGTGATCCAGGGGTATACCGGCTCGTAGGCCAGCTTGGTCGCGTTGATCGGGGCCACCGCCCCGGCCACCGCCAGCCAGCTGCGCATCTCGTGGTTCCCGTTGCCGGCGATCTCGATCTCGTCGTCGGGCATGTCCAGGATCTGGTCCAGCTCACCGCGTTCGAGGCGCTCGAGGAACCAGCGGTCGAACTCCTCGTCGATGTCACCGACCCGCGGGTTGCCGATGTAGTGCGACAGCCCGCCGGCCCCGATCACGGCCACCCGCTCCAGACCGTCGTAGGACCGGATCGCGTCGCCCAGGGCCTTACCGAACTCGTAGGCCCGCCGCACCGGCATCAGCGGCGGCACCGCGCAGTTCTGCACGATCGGCACCAGCGGCAGCTTCATATCGTTGTCCAGCTCGTAGTACACGGTCATGATCCCGTGGTCGAGCTCGAGCAGGTGCGAGAACGCCGGGTCGAAACCGGAGTTGAGCGTCTGCGTGGCGATGTGGTTCGCCAGCCCCTCGTGGCCGGGGATCCACACCTTGTCGATCGGCAGCCATTCCTCGGTCGGGCCCCAGTTCTTCTCGCCGAGGCCGATGCAGATCTGCGGGAAGTTCTCCAGGAAGAAGTTCGTGAAGTGCTCGTTGGACAGCACGACGCACGCCTGCACGCCACGCTTGACCGACTCCTCCTTGATGAAGTCCAGCGCACCGAAGAAGTTGTTGCGCTGCTCCTCCGGCGCGGCCTCGCGGGCCGAGGACATCATCGGGGCGTGCGAGGAGCAGTACGCCAGGACTATTTCTGCCACCGGCCCTTCCTTCCTTCCGGAGTGCCGAACGGCTCCAGGATCTTGCGGTAGTCGTCGCGCGCGAAGCCGGCCGCCCGACAGAACCGGTTGAGCAGGACCTGGTGCAGGCCGAACTGGTAGAACGCGGCGACGTCCTTGTCGTCGAAGGCCTTGCGCTCCTCGTCGGTCAGCTCGTAGCCGTCCGTGGAGAAGCCTTCCCGGCCGTCGCCGGCCGCGTCGCTGTTGACCTCGCCGGCACGTACCCAGTCGTAGACGCACCTGTTCAGCTGGTAGAGACTCATCGCCCTCCCTTCACCCCCGCAGATTCCCATGGAGACGAGCGCTGCTTCGATATTGCGGGCCGCCTTCCGACCAGTGAGAGCCGCTGCCGCGCATCGTCGGTGGGCGCGACAGTGGGGCCATGCCGGAGCACGGTGGCGCAACGCTAAGGGGAGTGTGATGGGGATCAACGGCTCATCAGGGGCGAAACCCGCCGCGGTGACCGCGCCCGACGGCGGTGCCCTGGACGTACACGCGCACGCCATGCCCCTGCCGCTGTTGGAACGGCTCGCCGACCGCGGTCTGGCCGATCTCGCCGGGGTGCCCGACGGCATCGTGCGGCTGGACCCACGGGTCAGCGGGGTGGGCCCGATGGCGCCGCTGCCACTGGCCCGCTCGCAGTACGACGTGGACGTTCGAGTGTCCGAGATGGACAACATCGGGGTGCGCCGGCACGCGGTCTCGCTGCCACCGTTCCTGTTCTGCTCGACCGCGGACGACGAGAAGTTCGCCACCGGGATCGTGGCCCAGGGCAACGACGAGCTCGCGACGTACGTGACCGACGCCGCGGACCGGCTGCTCGGTCTGGGATCGGTCCCGCTCGGCTGGCCGGGCGCCGCCGAGGAAGCCCGCCGGGCGCTGGACGAGCTCGGCCTGGCCGGCATCGCGATCGGCAGCCGCGGCGGCGGCCGGGAGCTCGACGATCCGGTCAACGACGAGCTGTGGGCGTTGCTGTCGGAGCGTCGCACCTTCGTGTTCCTGCACCCCAGCGGCGTGCCCGATCCGCACCGCCAGGCCGACTTCTGGATGCCGCAGCTGGTCGGCTACCCGATGGAGACCGCGCTGTGCGTGGCCCGCCTGGTGTTCGGCCGGGTGCTGGAGCGCTTCCCGCTCAACCTCTGCCTGGCCCACGGCGGCGGTTGCCTGCCCGCGCTGCGTGGCCGGCTGAACATGGGGTGGGACCGCAAGGACGTCGCCCGGACCACGGCGGTGAAGCCCAGCGAGTTCACCGACCAGCTCTACTACGACACCGCGGTGTTCTCGACGACCCTGCTGCGCCGCCTCGTCGAGGACGTCGGGGCCGAGCACGTGTTGCTCGGCACCGACCACCCGTTCGAACTCGCCGACTTCACCCCGCTTGACACCGTGGCCGACCTCGGGCTGAGCCGGGCCGCGACCCGGGCCATCCTCTGGGACAACGCGGCGGGCCTGCTCGGGCTCCCGGTCAACCGTTAGCGGACATCATCCCGAGCAGCTCGGTGCGCCAGTCGGCATAGGAGCGGTCCGGCTCCTCGGGGGCCGTGGCGGGTCGCTTCGGTCCGCGTCCCTGCACGTCCAGCGCGATCTCCTCCGCGGTGCTGCCGGAGCCGAGGAACGACACCCGCAGCCCGTCCGGGCCGTCGGCGCGGGCCGCCCTGGCCAGCACCCGCAGCAGCGCCGCGCGCGCCTCCACGTCGTCGTCGGTGGCGACCTCGGCCGGTAGCACGGCGGGCACGAAGGCGATCCGCGCGCCCGGGGCCAGCGCCGGCAGCGCCGCGGCCATCGCCGGATAGCGGGCCATGATGCCGTGCGCCACGAAGTGGTGGATGCGCTCCACCGCGGTGTCCCCGAGCAGGCCGAACCGGGCCGGTAGCTGCACGTAGCCGTCGAAGGAGCGGGGCCCGGCCTCGGCGCAGGCCGCGGCCACCTCGGCGTGATCAGCGGCGACGACCACGGCGTGGCCCGCGGACTGCAGGGCGGTGGAGACGGGTTCCACGAGATCACCGGTGCCGGAGATCAGGAAGTGCGGCATGGACGTCCTTTCGCAAGTTCTCAGGTGCGCCGGTGTGGAGCGTAGAGCCAATCCTGGAGGATCCGGGCGGCCCGCGGCATCACGAGCCAGGTCATCAGCGCGGTCACCGCGGCCGCGACCAGGAACACCCGCAGCACCAGCGGAAGCTGCAGCGGCTCGAGGACCAGGTTCCCGAGCAGCTGCAGGGCGTAGATCCCTACCACCGAGACCACGAACATCTTCCATCGCGGCGGCGCCGGGGCGGTGCGGCCGGGCAGCTCGAACCACGTCTCCAGCCCGGTGACCCGCTGGACGTCGGTGGAGTCCACCAGCTCCTCGCCCACCGCGAGCAGCCGGGAGCGCTGCGGCGAGTGCTCCCAGTCCCGCAGGTGCTCCGAGGTGTCGAAGCGGTACACCACGTGCCACGGCTCGCCGACGTGGCTCGGCCGCAGCATTCCCGCGCCGAGGTACCCCGGGAAGGACGAGGCGGCCACGGTGAGCTGATCGCTCCAGGCCGCGAAGTCGCCCTCGCGCCCCGGCGCGACCGTCCGCGCGATGGTCACCGTCACCGGCTCGGTCACGCCCACCCCATACCCGTGCCGGGGGAACCGGTGATCAGCCGACCTCGCCCTCCCAGTCGCGCTTCTCCAGCGAGTCCCGGATGTGCATCAGGAACAGCGACGCGGTGGATCCGTCGAAGGCGCGGTGGTCGTAGACCAGCCCGATGACCCCGGTCGGGTGGATGGCGATGGCGTCGCCCACCGCGACCGGACGCCGCTTGACCCCGTCGGTGCACAGGATGCCGGTGTTGGGCTGGTTGATGATCGGCGCGGACGCGTAGCTGGCGAACGGGCCCGGGTTGGTGATCGTGAACGTCGAGCCCTGCATGTCCGCCATACCCAGCTTCTTGTTCCGGGCCGCCGCGGCCATCGTCGCGATGCCCTTGGCGATACCGCGCATGTTCAGCCCGTCGGCGTCGCGCAGCACCGGCACCACGAGACCCTGCTGGTCGAGGTCGACGGCGACACCGAGGTTGACGTAGGGGTGCAGCGTCATCGTCTTGGCCTCGATGTCGATCGAGGAGTTGACGGTCGGGTAGGCGCGCAACGCATCCACCACGGCGCGGGAGATGAAGGGCAGGTAGCTCAGCGAGGCCCCCACCTCGGCCTTGAACCGCGCCTTGTGCTTGTTGCGGACCTGCTCGACGTTGTGGAAGTCCACCTCGACCGAGGTCCACACCGAGGCGGTGTCGGTCTGCGACTTCTTCATCCCGGCCGCCACGGCCAGCCGCATCCGGGACAGCGCCACGACCTCGTCCCGCGGGTCGCCCGGACCCGACGCCGCGGCCGGAGCCGGACGAGCGGCGGGCGCCGGAGCGGCCGGGGCCGGGGCCGGGGCGGTTGCCGTGGCGGCGGGTGCGGCCGGAGCCGCGGCGACCGCGGCGGGGGCAGCGGCGCGAGCACCGCCACCGGCGATGGCCTGCTGGACATCCTCGCGCCGGATCCGGCCGCCGGCGCCGGTGCCCTGGATGGCCGTGACGTCCAGACCGGACTCGGCCACCAGCCGGCGGACCAGCGGCGAGAGCACCATGCCGTTGCGGTCGATCGGCTCCGTGGAACCGGGCGGGGCGGAACCGGGCGCGGCGGCCGGCGCGCTCGCCGCGACCGGTGTGGCGGCGGGAGCCGCGGGAGCCGCGGCGGCCGCTCCACCGACCGCACCGGGCTCTCCGATCCGGGCCAGCACGGTGCCCACCGCGACGGTGTCACCCGCCGGCACCAGGATCTCCACCAGCACCCCGTCGTACGGGCTGGGGATCTCCGAGTCGACCTTGTCGGTGGACACCTCGAACAGCGGATCGTCGAACGCGACGGTGTCGCCGGCGTTCTTCAACCAGCTGCTGATGGTGCCCTCGGTGACGGTCTCACCGAGCTTGGGCATGGTGATGTCGTGCACCTCGCCGGTGGGCGCGGCGTAGCTCGGGTCCTCCCCGCCCATGCCCTCCGAGCCGCCCATCGAGGGCGAGGCCGGGTTGCTCAGCGACGGCCCGCCGGCCGCGGCGGTCTTCCCCGTCGCGGCGGCCGGCACGTCCACCCCGGCGTGCTTGGCCTGGGGGTCGACCCCGGCGCCCCGATCCGGACCAGCGGCGTGCCGACCGGCACCGTCTCCCCCGACGCCACCATGATCTCCACGATCACACCGTCGTACGGGCTCGGGATCTCGGAGTCCACCTTGTCGGTGGACACCTCGAACAGTGGGTCGTCGAAGGCCACCTCGTCGCCCGCGGCCTTGAACCAGTTGGTGATCTCGCCCTCGGTGACCGTCTCGCCCAGCTTGGGCATGGTCACGACCCACTCGTCACTCATCTTCCAACTCCCAGGTCAGCCGTGCAGTGAACGGCCGGAGAAAGTGATCATGGTTTCGCCGATGGCCTCGGAAAGGCTCGGGTGCGCGTGGATCAGCCGGCCGACGTCGTTCGGGAGCGCCTCCCAGTTGACCGCCAGGTAGCCGGAGTGCATCAGCTCGCTGGCCCACGGGCCGACCATGTGGAAGCCCAGGACCGGGCCACCGCGCTGCGCGACCACCTTCACCAGGCCGTCGGTCTCGCCGAGGATCATCGCCCGGCCGTTGCCGGCCATGGCGTGCTTGTGCACCTCGACGTCGTAACCCGCCTCCCGGGCCTCGGCCTCGGTCAGGCCGGTCCAGGCCACCTCGGGATGGGTGTAGACCACCCAGGGGACCTTGCCGTAGTCGACCGCGGGCGGGTTCTCACCCAGCGCGTGCTCGACGGCGATCATCGCCTCGGCGTAGGCCACGTGCGCGAGGCCGGGCGTGGCCACGCAGTCGCCGATCGCGTAGACCCCGGGCCGCGAGGTCAACATCGTGTTCGGGTCGACCTCGATGAAGCCGCGCCCGTCGATCCGGACGCCGGCCTCCTCGGCGCCGATGGCCTCGGTCACCGGGCGGCGCCCGATCGAGACCAGCACCTGGTCGACCTCGATCTTGTCCGAGCCCTTGGGCGTCTCGAAGGGCACGACGACGCCGGCGCTGGTGTGCTCCAACGTCCCGACCCGCGCCTCGGCGTGGATCGACAGCCCGCGCTTGCGCAGCGAACGGGCCAGCACGTCGGCGCAGTCGCGGTCCGGCCCGATCGGCAGCACGCCGTGCGGCAGTGCCTCCAGCAGCGTGGTGCTCACGCCGAGGTCGGTGTAGACCGAGGCGAACTCGGCGCCGATCACGCCGCCACCGATCACCGCGACCCGCTCCGGCAGCTTCGCGGCGTCGCTGTTGGTCGACTGGTCGGAAGTGATCACGGTGGTGCCGTCGATCTCCATGCCCGGGATCGCCCGCGGCACCGAGCCGGTGGTGATGATCGTTGCCTTGCCACGGAACGTCTCGCCGCCCTCGACCGCCACCGCGCCGTCGGCGGTGAGCCTGCCGAACCCGTTGACCACGGTGACCTTGCGCCGCTTGAGCAGCCCGCCCAGTCCCTTGTGGAGCTGGTTGACGATGCCCGCCTTGCGTTTGTTGGCCGCCGGCCAGTCCGGCTCGGGCTTGGCGCCGGCCGGCAGCTTGACACCGTGCTCGCCGGCGTGCGCCACCGTGCGGAACACCTCGGCCGCGTGCAGCAGCGCCTTGGCCGGGATGCAGCCCCGGTGCAGGCAGGTGCCGCCGACCTTCTCCTTCTCCACCAGGGCCACCGACATCCCGGTCGACGCGCCGTAGAGCGCCGCCGCGTAGCCGCCGGGTCCGCCACCGAGCACGACCAGGTCGAAGTCGCTCGCCATCAGGCCCGGGCCACCTTCCGCACGATCTCCGCGATCTCCGCGGGCTGCGGGATCACGGCGTCCTCCAGCGGTGGGCTGGTGGGCGTCGGGGTGTTCTTGGCCGCGATCCGCGTCACCGGCTGGTCGAGGTGCCAGAACGCCTCCTCCTGGATGGTGGCCGCGATCTCCGCGCCGTAGCCCAGCCGCTTGGCCGCCTCGTGCAGCACCACCGCGCGCGAGGTCTTGCGCACCGAGTTGACGATCGTCTCGACGTCGAGCGGCACCAGCGTGCGGACGTCGATGACCTCGACCGAGATGCCGTCCTTGTCCAGCTCCTCGGCCACCTCGACGGCCTGGTGCACCCCGGCCGAGTAGGTGATGAGGCTGACGTCGCGGCCCTCCCGCACGACCTTGGCCACGCCGAGCGGGATCGGGTCGAGCGACAGCGGACCGGACGCCTTGAGCCGCCGGTAGAGGTACTTGTTCTCCAGGTAGAGCGTCGGGTTGTTGTCCCGGATCGAGCTGATCAGCAGCCCGGCCGCGTCCTCCGGCGTGCCCGGCATGACGATCTTGAGACCGGGCACGTGCGCGAAGTAGCTCTCCACGCTCTGGCTGTGCGTCGGCCCGGCCCGCAGCCGGCCGCCGAACGGGGCACGCATGGTCACCGGCATCGGGTCGCCGGTACGCCAGTGGTGCCGGGCCAGCACGTTGATGATCGGGTCGAAGGCGCAGGAGATGAAGTCGGCGAACTGGAACTCCACCACCGGGCGCAGCCCGACCAGCGCCGCACCCGCGGCGAGGCCGGTGAAGCCGGTCTCGGCGATCGGGGTGTCCACCACCCGGCGCGGGCCGAACTTGTCCAGGAAGCCCTTGGTCACCTTGAAGGCGCCACCGAACTGTCCGACGTCCTCACCGATGATGAAGACGTCCGGGTCACGGTCCATTTCGGAGTCGAGGGCCAGCCCCACCGCTTCCAGGTAGGTCGCTGAACCGGAGTCAGTCGGCATAAACGCCATCCTCGATGTTGCTGGGGTCGGGCATCGGGTCCGACAGCGACTTCTTCCGCGCCGCGATGGCGGCCTGCCGGGCGTCCTCCCGGACCTGCTTGGCCGTGTCGGCGTCGATCACACCCGCGTTGATCAGGACGTTCTCGAACAACTCCACCGGGTCCTTCTTGGCGTACTCCTCGTAGAGCTCGGGCAGCACGTAGTCCGCCGGGTCGTGCTCGGCATGGCCGTGCATGCGCATCGTGACGCCCTCGATGAGCGAGGGCCCCTCACCGGCGCGCGCCCGCGCCACCGCCTCGACGGCGGCCTCGTGCACCGCCAGCGCGTCGGTTCCGTCGACCTTCACCCCGGGCATCCCGTAGGCGACGGCCTTGTCGGCGAACGTGGTCGAGGCCGACGTCAGGCGCAGCGGCGTCGAGTAGGCGTACTGGTTGTTCTCGATGAAGAAGATGTTCGGCAGCTTCTGCACCGAGGCCAGCGTCAACGCTTCGTGAAAATCGGCCCGGGAGGTCGAGCCGTCGCCGCAGAAGGCCAAGCAGACCTTGTCCTCGCCGCGGTACTTGGCCGCGAACGCCATCCCGGTGGCCACCGGGAAGTTGGCCGGGATGTGGCTGGGCAGGTTGTAGATGTTCAGGTCCAGCCGCCCGTAGTGCAGCGTGCCGTCGCGCCCGCCGGTCGGCGAGGTGGCCTTGCCCATGAAGCTGGCCATCACCTGCCACGGCTGCATGCCACGCCACAGGTGTGCGCCCAGGTCGCGGTGGATCGGGGCCAGGTAGTCGTCGGGCCGCAGCGCGGAGGTGGCGCCGACGCTGATCGCCTCGTGCCAGTGCCCGGTGTAGAGCGAGCCGAGCAGGTCGCCGCCCTTGTACATGGCGACCATGCGGTCCTCGACGGCGCGGGTCAGCACCATCACCTCGTAGATGCGGCGCAGCAGGTCCTTGTCGAACTTCTCGACCGGACTGGAGTCAGCCGGATTGGTGTTTGCCGTCTTGCGTCGCGTTCCAGGCGCCATCTGCTTCGCCGCCTCAGTTCCCGTGGAAGAAGTCGCGGACCTGCCGGTTGAAGTCGGCGGTGCGTTCGATCATCGACCAGTGCCCGCAGTGCGAGTAGACACTCAGGTCGGCGTTGTCCAGCAGCTCCAGCAGCTGGTAGGAGTTGGACACCGGGATGACCTTGTCCTCGCGCCCGTGCACGATCAACGTGCGGTGCGGCAGCGAGCGGATCTCCTTCTCGTCCACCGTCATCGAGTCCACCCAGCGCTGCCGCGGCGCCGGGAACATCGAGGAGAACGCCTCCTGGAACCCGGGTTGCGTCGCGCCCTCGAAGCGGGCCTGGGCCAGGTCACCGCTGGTCAGCTTCTGGTCGTAGGCGAAGTAGCCCATGACTGACTTCATGTGCTCGAGCGTGCCCTCGAAACCCCACACGTTGTCCAGGCCCTCGGTCAGCTCGAACGGGACGCCCATGCTGCCCATCAGCACCATCTTGTTCACCCGGTCCGGGTGCTTGGTGGCCAGCCGCAACGCGATACCGCCGCCGAAGCTGTTGCCGATCAGGTGCGCCTTCTCGATGCCGAGCGCGTCCATCACGCCCAGCGTCTGGTCGGCCCAGGTGTCCAGGCTGTAGTTGACCCCGTCCGGCCGGTCCGAATAGCCGAAGCCGACCATGTCCGGGGCGACGCAGTGGAAGTCCTTACCCAGCTCGGGCAGCACCAGACGCCAGTTCGCGTAGGACGTCACACCCGGACCCGAGCCGTGGACGAGCACCACGTGCTGGTCACCTGAACCGGACTCCAGGTAGTTCGTCCGGATGCCGTTGGCCTCGACGTCCTGGCCGATGGCCGGATTCTCGGTGGTGGTCATGCCTTACCTCTCGTCCGCGTGTGCCCTGCACTCGTGCGAGCGAGTCAAGCACCGCCCGTCGGCCCCTCTGTGCTGGTCGACCCCGTTTCCTGCTCAGTGGGAGTCCCGTCCCAACCCCGGAATGAGCGCGACCGCGCACACCGGTTGGCGACGTCGCACACGTCACGGCATGTGCGAGGACAGCAACCGGTGTGCGAGGTGGTCGAGAGGCAGGGTTACGGGTAGTACCGGAAGACGAGGTCGGCTACGCAGCAGGGCTTGGACTCCCCGTCGACCTCGTAGGTGAGGCGGTAGACGACCTCGGCGGCGTCGCCGCCGGGGGCCTGCAGCTCCTTGACCTCGGCGATGTCCACGGCCATCCGGATCCGGCTGCCGACCTTGAGCGGGGCCGGGAACCGGACCTTGTTCAGCCCGTAGTTCAGCACCACGCCGAAGCCGTCGACGGTGCACACCTCCCAGAGCAGCCCGGTGGCCAGGCCCAGGGTGAGGAAGCCGTGCTGCACGGTGGCGCCGAACGGACCCGCGGCGGCCCGCTCGGGGTCGACGTGGATCCACTGCGAGTCGCCGGTCAGGGTGGCGAAGGTGTTGATGTCGTCCTGCTGGACGGTCCGCCAACTGCTCGTACCGACCTGCTGACCGACCCGCTCCTGCAGTCCCGCCAGGCCCTTCAGTACGACCGGTCCACCCGCCGTGCTGGTTTCACCCATTGCTCCGCCTTAGATCTCGCGGGCACGCCGAGGCGCGCGCCCGTCGTTGCGTCGGCCGAGTCAAGCATCGCCGGTGGCGACGAGGCCAAGTGATGCCCGACACGGCTTCCCGCCCAGCGGGAGTGTGCGAGCTGGCCTGGCAGCGGCGGCGCAGCCGTGGGCACCATGGCGGGTGCCCCGCGCGGCCGGTGGGCGTGCGCACCCGAGCGGAAGGCAGGCGCGATGGCGGGCGGCAGCACCGAATGGCGCGGCCGGTCGGTGATCAGCAAGGTCGTCTCACTGCTCGACGCGTTCACCGCCGAGAACCCGGAGCTGTCCCTCGGCGACCTGTCCCGCATCACCGGGCTCCCGGTCTCCACGACCTACCGGCTGGCCTCCGAGCTGGTGGGCTGGGGCGGGCTCGAGCGGGCCGGCGGCGGCAGTGGATACCGGATCGGGATGCGGCTGTGGGAGCTGGGCGCGCTGGCGCCGCGCGGCGCCGGCCTGCGCGAGCTCGCCCAGCCGTTCATGCAGGACCTGTACGGCGCGACCAGGGAGAACGTGCACCTGGCCGTGCTGGACGGGCGGGAGGCGCTCTACGTCGACACGGTGTCCGGGCGGGCGGCGGTGCCGGTCCGCTCGCGGCGCGGTGGACGGCTGCCGCTGCACGCCACCGGGGTCGGCAAGGTGTTGCTGGCGCACGCCCCCGAGGAACTGCTCGAGGAGCTGCTGGAGACCGGCCTGCGCCGGCACACCCCGCACACCGTGACCGTCCCGGCCCAGCTGCGCGCCGAGCTGGCCGACGTGCGCCGGACCGGCATCGGCTACACCTGCGACGAGATGACGGTCGGCTCGCAGTCGGCGGCGGCGCCGGTGTTCGACGCCGCGGGCGGGGTCTGCGCGGCGCTGGCCGTGGTGCAACGGACCGGGCGGGGCGACGTGCACCGGCTCGGCGCGGCCGTGCGCACCGCCGCGAACTCGATTTCCCGGGTGCTACACGAGCGGGCCGGCGGCAGTTTCCGACCCGCCGCTCCCGGCGCCGAGCTGCGGCAGTAGCCCACCCAGCACCGTGCGCAGCTCCGGCTCGACCGCCGGCGCCGCGGCGATGACCAGCTCCGGTGTCGGCCGACCACCGATCCCGCCCAGCACCACCCCGGCCTCCTCGGCGATCAGCAGCGCGGCCGCCACGTCCCAGAGCTTGGTGTCCAGGCACAGGCCGCCGTCGAGGCGACCGGCGGCGAGGTAGCACAGGCACAGCGCGGACGGCATCCGGCGGATGTCACCGACCGCGGGCAGCAACACCGGGAGCAGTCCGCCGAGGCGCGCCTTCGTCGCCGGCGACGGGTTGAAGCTCAGCCCGATGATCGCCTCGTCGAGCCGGGCGCAGTCCGAGGCCCGGAGGCGCTCGGCGTTGCGCACGGACCCACCGCCGCGGATCGCGCTGAACGTCTCATCCGCCGCCGGCTCATGCACCACGGCCATCTCGGTGACGTCGTCACGCTGCAGCGCGATGCACACCGACCACGGCCCGGACGCGCTGAGGTAGTTGCGGGTGCCGTCCAGCGGATCGATCACCCAGCGCCACCCGGACTCCCCGGAGGCGCTGGCGCCCTCCTCGCCGAGCAAGCCGTCGGTGGGCCACCGCGCCCGCAACCCGTCCACGATCAACCGCTCGCTGGCGTGGTCCACATCGGACACCAGATCGTTCGCGTGCGCCTTGGTCGCGTGCACCACCACGGTGCTGCGGCGCTGCAGCTGCAGCCGACCGGCGGCCGCGGCCAGCTCGACGGCCTGCTCGCGCGCGGCGCCGAGGTCGCGTTGCCCGCCCGTGGCGTCCACAGGTGACTTCTCGACTGGGGTCATGGCCGCGCCTCCCGATGAACCCGCACGTGCAGAATCATGCCTGTTCACCGGCCACGCATCCCGGCCAGCACCTCCCGCAACGGGCGCGGGGCCACCCCGCGCTCGGCGTCGAGCCGCCGCGCCTGACGCCGGTTGACCAGCACCCCGACCACCGCGATCGCCCACACCGGGTACTGCAGCAACCAGGCGATCCGGAACGCCTCCGCCGTGAAGCCGCCGAGCAGGGTCATGACCACGCCCATGCCGGCCAGCACCAGCAGCGAGGCCAGGAAGCCGCCGAGGTTCGTCATGCTCTGCGCCACCCCGATCCGGGTGCTCGGGTTCGAGGTCCGGCTGATGTCGATCCCGACCATCGAACCCGGGCCGGCCGCGGCCAGCACCACGATCAGCGCGATCAGCAGCCACAGCGGCGCCGGCCCCGGCTGGGCCAGTACCGCGGTCCAGACCGTCGCCTCGGCCCCGATCACGGCGAGCACCAGCCAGGACCGGCGCAGCGGGTGCCGGGTGGTGAGCACGCCGAGGGTCGGCCCGATGGCGATCATGCAGAGCACGAACAGCGTCAGCAGCGCTCCGACCATCGACGGCGAGAGCTGCTGCGCGGTCAGCAGGTACGGCACGCCCCAGAGCAGCGTGAAGACCATCATCGGGAACTGGGTGCCCATGTGACCGAAGAAGCCCAGCCGGGTGCCCGGCCGGCGCCACACCTCGCGCACCTGACGGCCGATCTCGGGCAGCGACACCGACGGCGCGGGCGACCACGCACCGGCCGGCCCGTTGCGCACCACCGCGAAGGCCAGCACCGCGCCGGCGGCGCTGACCGCGCCGGCCACCGCGAAGGCCGTCGTCCAGCCGGCCGCGTGCAGCAGCGCCGCGAACGGCACCGCGGACAGCACCTGGCCGAACTGGCACAACATGCCGGTCAGCTGCGCGAGCACCGGAACCCTGCGTGCCGCGAACCAGTGCGGGACCAAGCTGAACACCGCGCTGAACACGATGGCGTCGCCCGCGCCGACCAGGATCCGGGCGAGCACCGCCAGCGGCAACAGCGTGGCCACCGCGAGCAACAGCTGCCCGAGGGCCAGCAGCACCCCGCTGGCCACCAGCATCGCCCGCGACCCGAAGCGATCGACCAGCAGGCCGGCCGGGATCTGGGCGGCGATGTACACCGAGACCTGGATGAACACGAAGGCCGACAGCAGGCCGGGGCTGACCGCGAACCGATCGGCCGCATCGAGGCCGGCGACCGCGAAGGTGGTCCGCTGCGCCACCGCGAGGACGTAGCCGAGTACGGCCACCGCCCACACCGCCCAGGCGCGGGCGGATCGGGCACGGGTCGGGTCGGGGGCGGTCACGGATCTCAGTATGGCAAACGTTTGCCAACGATCGGCGGGATCCGGGTACAACTGGGTCATGGCTCACACCGGCGGCGGGCCGGAACCGTTGCGACCGCGTGCGGTCACCCTGCAGGACGTGGCCAGGGAGGCCGGGGTGGCGGTGTCGACGGTGTCGCGCGCGCTGTCGAACCCGACCCGGGTCAGCACCCGCACCCGGGAACACGTGCACGCCATCGCGCAGCGGCTGGACTACCGGCCCAACATGATCGCCAGGGCGCTGCCGTCGGGCCGGACCCGGATGCTGGCGCTGCTGGTCACCGACATCACCAACCCGCACAACTTCGGGCTCATCCGCGGGGCGGAGGCGCAGGCGGCGGCGGCCGGCTACACCCTGATCCTGGCCGACTCGCAGGGCCGCCCCGAGCTGGAGCGCGACCACCTCGACCGGCTGGATTCTGCGGTCGACGGCTTCGTGCTCGCCTCCAGCCGGCTCGCCGACACCGAGCTGGCGCGGCTGCGCGGCCGGCGGCCGGTGGTGCTCTACAACCGGGCGGCCGACGGCTTCCCCAGCGTCGTGGGCGACGCCGACGACGGTGGCCGGCAGATCGTGGCGCACCTGGTCGCGCTGGGCCATCGACGGCTGGGCTACCTGGCCGGACCGAGCGCCGCCTGGGCCGATGGCGAGCGCTGGCGCGGGCTGTCGACGCACGCCGCTGCGGCCGGCGCCGAGATCGTCCGGCTCGGTCCGTTCTCCCCCACCCTGGAGCACGGATCAGCGGCCGCCGACGCCGGGCTGGCCAGCGGTGCGACCGCGCTGATCGCGTTCAACGACCTGCTGGCGATCGGCGTGCTGCGACGGCTGGAGCGGTGCCGGATCGGGGTGCCCGAGCGGGTCAGCGTGGTCGGCTTCGACGACATCTTCGGCTCCGACTTCTGCCACCCCCCGCTGACCACCGTGGCCAGCCCGGCCGAGCGGGCCGGTCGGGACCTGATCGACCTGCTCCTCGGGTCGCGGGCAGCCCCGGCCACCCTGGTGCTGCCCGCCGAGCTCCGCGTCCGCGAGTCCACCGCTCCCGCCGCCGGTTGAACGGTTGCGCGTCACAGAGCGGCGATCTCCAGCGGCGCGTCGCTGGTGGCGTACCACTCGTAGACGCCGTCGGCGCGGGTGCGCCGCTCCACCACGCCGGACCAGCGCAGGTAGGCGATGTGCGCGAGCGTCTCGTTGATCGCGAGCTGACGCTGGTGCGCGAGGATCGCCTTGGCCACCAGCACGTCGGCGAGCTCGGTGACCGAGCTGGGCCGGTCGGTGATCGCGCGGCGGATCTTCTCCAGCCGGCGCAGCTTGTTGCGCAGGATCGCGTCGATCCGACCCACGCCGTCGCCGAACGGGCGGCCGTGGCCGGGCAGCACCAGCTCCGGACGGCGGTCGGCGATCATGCGCAGCGACTCGACGTAGCTGCGCAGCGGGTCGGCGTCGAAACCGCGCTCGAAGGTGACCGGGGGCGTGATCGAAGGCAGCAGGTGATCGCCGGACAGCAGCACCCGACGGGCCGGCGAGTGCAGGCAGATGTGTCCGAGCGAGTGGCCCGGGGTGTGCAGCACCTCCCAGCTGTCCCCGCCGATGATCAGCTGCTCACCACCGCGCAGCCGCCGTGACGCCTCCACCACCGAGTGCAGGTAGGGCATCCAGCGCGTCAGGTGGTCGGCCAGATCGAGCCGTTCCGCCTCCGACACACCGTGGTCGGCGTAGGTGTCCAGCCGACGGGCCCGCGCGGTGTCCGGGTGCCGGTACTTCTCGCAGTCCAGATCGGTCAGCGTGTGCATGGTCAGCGCGGCGCCGGTGATCTCCATCAGCCGCCCGGCCAGCCCGTAGTGGTCGATGTGCGCGTGCGTGATGACGATCTGCGAGACGTCGCGCAGCGCGTACCCGGCCCGCTCCAGCCCGGCCTCCAGCTCGGCCAGTCCACCGTCGGGGCGCGCCGGCTGCCACACCCCGCAGTCCACAATGGTCACGCGATCGCCGTCGGGAATGACGTAGCAGTTGACGCTCTCGACCGCGTTCACCCCGATCGACAACGCGATCCGGGAGATCCCCGCCGATCCGGGATCCGTCTCGGTCGTCAGGGCCGGGGTCATCGGGGCCGGGGTCATCCGTGCATGCGTTCCAGCAGCGTGAACCAGACGCGCAGCTCGACCCGATAGGTGGTGCGGGAGCCGTCCACCGTTCCGGAGATGTGCTGCACGTCGAACCCGCTGACGCCCTCCAGCGTGAGCCGGGCCCGGTCGAGCGCCTCGGTCACCGCGTCCTGGATGCTGTCGCCGTCGCCGACCAGCTCGATCGCCTTCTGCACCGTCACGGCGC
The DNA here is from genome assembly GCA_963730945.1 of uncultured Actinomycetota bacterium. Classification (GTDB taxonomy): domain Bacteria; phylum Actinomycetota; class Actinomycetes; order Mycobacteriales; family Pseudonocardiaceae; genus Pseudonocardia. The sequence goes on along the minus strand of CAVSTV010000009.1, from coordinate 288,797 downwards.
CATCATCACCGGGCCGTTGCCGTCCCGGCCGCTGCTCCCACTCGACGGAAGCCCGCGCGGGAAGCGGTCCGCGCTACCGCCGCCCGGACGCCACGTAGCCGGCGCCCATCGCCACCTCCCGCACCGTCAGCCCGGGCACCCGCGCGGCCAGCTGCGTCCACGGCTTGTCGAACCCGGTGAAGTCGCGCACGTAGGGCGCGTGCAGCGCGAGCACGCCCGCGTTGAGCCCGATCGCCCACGGCGGGCCCCACTTGCCACCCCCCGCGGCCACTCCCCCGCCGGGGCGCACCCGCTCGAGCACGTGGTCGAGCGCCACCTCCGACTGCATGACGTCGTGCACCGCGCAGAACATCGCGTGGTCGACCTGGTCGGGCAGCTCGGCCTCCTCGACCGGCGACTCGATCAGGACCACATTGGACCAGCCCGCCGCGGCCACCCGGTCCGCGGCCACGGCGAGCATGTCCGCCGCCGCGTCCACCGCGATGATGGTGCCCTCCGGACCGACGCGCTCCTGCAGGTGCGGCAGGCACAGGCCGGTGCCGCAGCCGGCATCGACGACGGTGTCGCCGGGCCGCAGCGGCAGCTCGTCGACGATCTGGCGGCGATAGCGTTCGTAGGAACCGGTCTGCGCGTCGTAGGCGGTCGCGTCGCGGCCGTACGCGGGCAACGTCGACGAAGCGGAACGAGTCATTAAGATAAACCTCTGCGGCTGGTCCGCCCGGGTTTGCCGGGCGAGGGGCGGTGCCGAACACCAGGTCTGGAGCATCCGGAGCGGCGGGGCGCCACGACGATGTGACCGGTACCAGCGTGCACCGGCCCGACGGCGGGTGCCACCCCCGTCCGGATGTTTTCTGTTAGGACCTCGTTACGGAGCGCTCGACCGGATCGGTGACGCCGGGTCCGCCGATCGGGCGTCCGGGGCGCTGCGTTGGAACAGCGCGTAGAGGTAGTACAGCGACGGCACCAGGATCAGCGACCCGAACACGAGCGAGACCAGCATGGCCACCAACGTCGCCCGACCCCGGGCCGCGTCCTCGATCGTCAGCGCCGGCGGCAGCACGTACGGGTACTGCGCCGCGGCCCAGCCGACCAGGATGGCCGCCACCGCCAGCGACGAGCTGATCCGGGCCCAGGCGTAGCGGCGCACGATCAGCAGCCCGATCGCGATCACCCCGGCCAGCACCGACAGGATGATCACCGGCAGCCCCTGACCGGTCAGCCCGGCGAACAGCATCGGGGCGTCGGACCGGAGCACGAAGAAGCCGGCCAGCCCGGCAGCACCGGTCACCGCCGCGGTGCCCAGGGCCCGGGTGCGGAACTCCTCGGCCAGGTCCTCGGCGCCCTCGCGGCGGGCGTCGGCGCACAGGAAGACCGCGGCCAGGTAGGCGCACACCAGCACGGCCAACACCCCGCCCAATATCGCCGTCGGGTTGATCCAGCTGGTCACCACATCGCCGGCGGCGATCCCCGGCGGCACCCGGCCGGAGGCCACCCCGCCCACGACGGTTCCGAGGAAGTAGGGCGTGGCCAGCGACGACAGCGCGAAACAGGCGCCGAGGAACCGGCGCATCGCCAGCCCGCGGATGCTCTTGCGGAAGGCGAACGCCGCCCCGCGGGCGATCATGCCGAAGGCGGCCAGGGTCAGCGGGGCGTAGAGCGTGGTCGCCACCGCGGCGAAGGCACCGGAGAACGCCGTCCACAACACGACCAGCACGAAGATCAGCCAGACGTGGTTGGCCTCCCACACCGGGCCGATCGAGTGCTCGATGAGGTCGCGCTGGCGCTGCCCGCGCTTGGTCCCGCCGGCCAGCAGGTCCCAGATCCCGGCACCGAAGTCCGCCCCGCCGAACAGCCCGTAGGCGATCAGCCCGACGAACATCACCCCGAGCACGACCTCCGCGATGGTCATCGGGAGATGGCCTCTTCGGGCACCCGCTCCGGCTCGGGCTGGTCGACTTCCTGCGGCGCCGGGGTGGAGTGCGAGACCGCCAGCCGACGCAGCACGAACACCGTCAGCGCGGTCAGCAACACGTAGATCACCAACACCGCGTAGAAGCCGAGGTACAGACCGGGAGCCGGGCTGACGGCGTCCGCGGTGCGGAGCACGCCGTAGACGATGAACGGCTGCCGCCCGACCTCGGTGGTCACCCAGCCCGCCTCCATGGCGATGACCGCGCCGGGCCCGGAGAGCGCGACCGCGCGCAGGAACCACGGGGTGGCGGGCAGCTTCCGGCGTCGCCACCACGCCCAGCCCAGCCACGCCGCCAGCGCCAGGAAGGCGCTGCCCAGCCCGACCATCACGTTGTAGGCCAGGTGCACGACGTTGACCGGCGGCCGCAGGTCCGGCGCCACGCTCTCCAGACCGATGACCTCACCGTTCGGATCGTGGGTGACCAGCAGCGAGAGCCCCCACGGGATCTCCAGGTCGTAGTGCAGCTCGTCGTCGTAGTAGATGCCCCCGAGGGAGAGCGGGACGGCCGTGCCCGTCTTGTACAGGCCCTCCATGGCCGCCAGCTTCACCGGCTGGTTCTCGGCGACGACGTTGGCGATCCAGTCGCCGACGCCGATCTGGATCGGGGAGGCGATCGCGGCGACGGTGAGCGGGATCAGCAGTCCCCAGCGGTGGTAGCGGTCGCGGCGACCGCGCAGCATGGCGACCGCGTAGACCGAGGCGATCGCGAACCCGGTGACCATGAACGCCGCCAGGTACATGTGCGCGAACTGGGGCCAGGTGGAGGGCCCGAACATCGCCCCGACCGGATCGGCATTGATCACCCGGCCCTGGGCGTCGAGCTCGAAGCCGGTGGGGTTGTTCATCCAGGCGTTCGCGGCGATCACGAAGAACGCCCCGGCCGCTCCCGAGATGATCATCGGGAAGGCGCTGAGCATGTGCGCGCGCGGCGACATCCGATCCCAGCCGAACAGGTAGATGCCGACGAAGATCGCCTCGATGAAGAAGGCGAAGCCCTCCAGCACGAACGGGAAGCCGAACACCTCGCCGTAGGGCTCCATCAGGCCGGGCCAGAGGATGCCCATCTCGAACGACAGCAGGGTGCCCGACACCGCGCCCGCCGCGAACAGCACGCCCATCGCCTTGGCCCAGGTGTGGGCCAGGTTGAGCAGCACCGGGTTGCCACGCTTGTGGGCCCGCCATTCGACGAACACGACGATCGCGGGGAACGCCACCCCGAGGCAGGAGAAGATGATGTGCCAGCCGAGCGAGAGGGCCATCTGCATCCGGGCCGGGAACAGGTTCTGCGCCGCGTCGGCGAGCAGGTACTCGTTCACGCAGTCCTCCGCATCGTTGCCAGGGTCCAAGGATGGGGCTGTGCACCGGGCGGGCTCACCCGGAACGTCCGGATTCCCACCCAGCGGAGCCCGTGCCGGGACACCTCAGGCCCCCGATCGGAATCATCGGGCACCTCCCGTCGGACGCCATCTGGAGCATCGTGCCCAGCACCACAGTCGCTCCCGCACGGACGCCGACCTATGGGGACTGAGCAGCGACAACTTCTTCTACGAACTGTAGTAAGGGTCGGGCCCTCCCGCCCAGGGGCTCCCGCTCAGTGACAGCTCGGGGAAACGGAAGCGGCCGAGCGGGCGTTCAACCAGGCGTGAACACCGAACCGATCCATACCCTGTCCGGCACGCTCGACGAGCAGGCCGCGGATCTCTACCGGCACTACGGAGCCCGTCCGTGGGCGGAGCTGCCCGAGTCGACCCGGGAGCACTTCCGTGGCCTGGTCCGCGCCGGCATCGACGGGGCCGGCCGGCCGCTGGCCGGCTGAGCGGAGGCCCGCCCGTGATCGCCCCGCCCGTGATCGCCCCGCCCGTGATCGCCCCGCCCGTGATCGCCACGTGCGGGATCGCCCCGTCCGGGTCCACACCAGCCGGCGCACCGGGCCGTGTCCTAACGTGGCCGCAACCACGCGAGGAGGTCCGCCCCGTGAACCGCATCGCCCTGCACCAGTCGACCGTGCATCCGCTGGATCCGGTCGAACTGGTGGAACTGGCCGGGGCGGCCGGGGTGGACTCGATCGGGCTGCGGGTGGCCGCGGTCGACGAGGTGGCGCAGTGGTGGTCCAAGGGCATCGGTTCGCCGATGCTGCATGCGCTGATCCCGGCGCTGCTGGCCTCCCGGGTGACCGTGCTCGATGTCGGCCGGGTGCTGCTGGGACCGGAGCTGCGGGTGCTCGACGGGCAGCACGCCTACGTCAGGGTGCTGGAGCTGGGCGTGCGCCTCGGGGCGCAGTTCGTCACCGCGCGGGCGGCGGTCGGGTCCGCCGACGACCGGACCGGTGAGGCGGCCGAGCTGTTCGGACGGCTGGCCGAACTCGCCCAGCGCTACCGGCTGCGGCCGCTGATCACGGTCGTGCCCGCGACCGCGGTCGCCACCGTGGCGCAGGCCCGGGAGGTGATCGCCGGCACCGACGGCGGCATCGTGCTCGACGTCTCGCCGCGCACGGACACGGCGGCGGGAGTGGACGACGTGGTGGTCGAGCTGGGGCCGGCGCTGGGCTATGTCCGGGTGCCGGCCGCAGAGCTCGAGGGCGGCGGCGCGCCGGGGCTGCTGGCCACCCTGCCGGCGCAGGTGGCGGTGGCCGTCGGCGCCTCGGTGACCGGGGATCCGGAGCCCGCGGACCCGGCGACCGCCGACCCGGCACCGGTCGACCCGGTGGCCAGGGTCCGCGCGCTGCGCGCCGCCGTCGACGCGATGCTGCGGCATCCCGACGCCGCCCGCTGAGTGCAGCATCACCATCCACCGGCCATCCTGGGAGCTGGACTACGATCGTCGGGTGTCGGAGATCGATCGCAGCGAGAAGATCACCATCAACGTCGGCCTGGTCGATCTGGGCCAGATCGACCTGCTGGTCGGCGAGGGCTTCTTCGCCAACCGGACGGACTTCATCCGGACCGCGATCCGGCGCCAGCTGGACAGTCGTGCCGACGCGGTGGCGAGCACCGTGGCCCGCCGCACGCTGACCCTGGGCACCCAGCACCTCACCCGTCGCGATCTGGAACAGCTCGCGGAAGCGGGCGAGATGATCGAGCTGAGGGTGCTCGGACTGGCCACCGTCGCCGACGACGTCGATCCCGCGCTGGCGCTGGCGACGATCGCCTCGGTCGAGGTGCTCGGCGCCTTCCGGGCGCCCCGAGCGGTCAAGGCCGCGCTCGCGCCCCGGACCGTCTGAACCCCAGCTCGAGACCCACCGGTCTCGAACCCGCACCCGCGCATCCCACCGAAGCGGTGCCGACGTGCCTGTCGAGAGGAACGTCCATGGAACGCGATCGCGACTCCCGCCTGGCCAGCGCGCTGCGGCTGACCCGCAAGGGGCGCCTCAAGGAGGCGATCGGCGCGATCCGCCGCAAGGGGCCCCGTCAGGGCGACGATGCGGCCGCCACCACCACCGAGCGCGGGAGCCGGCCGCGCACGGCCGCGAAACCGGCGGCGATCACCCCGGCGCCGGTGGCCGGGCCGGGCCCGGCCGACACCGAGCCGGACCCGCGCGGTCCCGCGTCGTCGCCGAACGGCACCGGCGAGCAGACCGCCCCGGAGTCCGAGCCCGAAGATCACCACCACCACAAGGCGGCCGAGGTCGGCTCGCTGGCCGTCGTGGCGCGCCCCGAGGGCGTGACCCACAAGCTCAGCCACACCGAGCCGGCCGGGACCCGCGACTTCGACCTCTATGTTCCCGGCGGCCCGCAGCGGCCACGCCCGCTCGTGGTCATGCTGCACGGCGGCTCCCAGAACGCCGTCGACTTCGCCACCGCAACCAGGATGAACGAGCTCGCCGATCGACACGGGCTGCTGGTGGCCTACCCGGAGCAGTCGAGCAGGGCCAACAGCGCCGGCTACTGGAACTGGTTCTCCCCGGCCGACCAGCGGGCCGGAACCGGTGAGCCGTCGATCATCGCCGGCATCATCAAGAAGATCATCAACGAGCACGGCGCCGATCCGTCTCGCGTCGGTGTCGCCGGCCTCTCGGCCGGTGGCGCGATGGCCGCCGTGCTGGCCGCGACGTATCCGCACCTCATCGCCGCGGTCGGGGTGCACTCCGGGGTGGCCTTCGGCGCGGCCCAGAGCGCGGGCGCCGCCTTCTCCGCGATGCGCAACGGCGGCAACCCGGGCCCCGCCGGCGACCTCCCGCTGATCGTCTTCCACGGCGACGCGGACACCGTGGTGGCACCGGTCAACGCCGAGCGTCTGATCACCGCGCGGGTGGCGGCGGCCGGACCGGTCGCCGCCGACGCGACGGCCACCACCGATCGACGGGACGGCGACGGCGACGGCCACGGCTACTCGCGCACGGTGATCCGGACCACCACCGGTGCGGTGCTGGCCGAGTGCTGGCTGGTGCACGGCGCCGGGCATGCCTGGTCCGGCGGCAGCCCGGCCGGGTCCTACGCCGATCCGGACGGACCGGACGCTTCCACCGAGATGGTTCGCTTCTTCGCCGAGCACCCACGAGCACACCCTTCATGATCAATGTAAACATCGTCATCTGATCGTTTGTCGGGTTCGTCGACCGCAGGGCGGCACCCCGCCCGGGCCGGAGCGCGCCGATCGGGCCGTTCGGGGCCGGCCAGGTGAAACGTTTGCACCCGAACCATTGCAGACGCTACTGTCGCCGTGATATAGGCCACAGCAGTGGAGCAGCCATGGTGACAGCCGCAGCACCGGCGACGTTCGACGAGACTGGTCTAGAACGCAAACCGTTGATGAGTGGCCGCAACATTCTGTTGATGAATGCCGGCTTCTTCGGGATTCAGTACAGCTTCGGTCTGCAGCAGTCGGCGGTGAACCCGTTGTTCACCCTGATCGGAGCCAATGCCCACGACCTACCGATCCTCAATCTCGCCTGCTGATCCAGCCCCTCATCGGCGCGATGAGCGACCGGACCTGGCACCCCAGGTGGGGCCGCCGCCGGCCGTTCTTCCTGGTCGGCGCGATCGACTGCTCGATCATCCTGTTCCTGTTCCCCTTCGTCTCGGCGCTGTGGATGGCCGTGCTCGCCCTGTGGCTGCTGGACGCGGCCAACAACACGGCGATGGAGCCCTACCGCGCCTTCATCTCCGACATGTTGCCGAAGAGCCAGCTGGCTCGCGGCTTCCTCACCCAGAGCATGTTCGTCGGCTTCGGTGCGGTGGCGGCGAACGGCGGCGCGCAGGAGGGTGAGCTGCTCGGTTCGGTGCCGGCCGCCGTGGTGCGGAATGCGGTCTGCAACGTGCTGATAATTCAGACGACCGACGATCCGTCGGGGCGGCACACGCAGTGAGGTAGGACTTTCTCCGCCACCTCGGCCGAAGGGTGCTCCGGATGCACGAATTCAGATCTCCTGCATCCAGGGGCACCCTTCCGACAGATATGACCTAATCGGCTGCATCCCGTCGTGTTAACGTTTTCCGATCTTTTCGAGATGGACGGCCGTCGTCAGGCTCCGGCCGGCAGGCTCGGCGGCAATCGTCGCCGGGCTCGCCCGCCGCGCTGCCGGAAGGCCTGCACCTGCTCCAGGACCAGCGCCAGCAGGATGAGCGGGACGCCGATCGCGCCGAGCAGGTTCAACGGCGGCAGGCTGAGCTGGTTGATGCCCTGCAGCTGCACCTGACCCCGGACCGCCTCCAGGGCGTCCAACCGGGAGTCGGCCACGATGACCGGGCTGCCCGCCGCGGCGTTGATCCCGGCCGAGATGGCCGACACGTCGATCCCGTCGACGTGCACGACCTCGCCGGTGCGGGCACGCACGCCCTGGTCGACCTCGGTGATCGCGGTGCCGTTGATGGTGGTCGCCGCGCCGGTGTCGATCCCCGTCGTGCTGCCGCTGATCCGGCCACCGATCACCTGCAGATCGGGGCTGTAGGTCCGGATGGAGTCGTTGCCGACGCCGTCGGCCTGCAGGTTGCGCAGCACCACGTTCTTGGTCGCCGACAGCGCGACGACGCCGTCCTTGCCGCCGTTGAGCCGCAGACCGTCCGTGGTGACCTCGCTGGCGCCGCGCTCGACCCGCACCCCGGTCGCGGAGTCGTTCACCGTGACGTCCCGCAGCTCGACCTCGTGGCCGCCGACGGACACCCCGGCGATGGAGGACCGCTCGATCGTCGAGCCGGTCATGAGCAGGCCCCGGGTGGTCTTCTCGATCTGCAGTCCACGCCGGGCCCCGGAGATCTGCACCCGGTCGAAGGTGAGCCGGCCGCTGCCGACGTGGGTGTAGAGGCCGATGGCGTCGTCGGTCGCCCGGAAGTCGCTCACCGTGACCTCGGTCGACCAGCTCACCCGCAGACCGCCGACCGTGTTGCCCGCGGTGGCGATGTTGTTGACCTGGGCCTTCGTCTGGCCCAGCAGCGCGACCCCGAACAGCTTGTTCCCCGACGCCGAGATGGCGGTCACCGGACGGTCCGAGCTGGGCCCGGTGACCAGCACCCCGTTGCCGCCGTTGCCGTCGGCCTTGATCCCGATCAGGGTCGTCCCACGGTCGCCGCGCAGCACCAGCCCGTCGGCCGCGGAGTCGGAGACGGTGACGTCCTCCAGGCGCACGCCGGTGGCGCGGTCGACCTTCAGCCCGGTGCTGTTGCGCTCGAAGCGGGTCCGCACGATCGTGGCCGCGCTGTTCTCCCCGAGGGTCACCCCGGGGCGGTCCGCCGGGTCCGTGGGCACGGTGCCCAGGTCGCTGACCGTCGAGTCGGTGGACTCGAAGCGGCCGCCGCCGGACACCACGATGAACGGGCGACCCGGGCCCACCGGCAGCGCCTCGGCGAACCCGGCGTCGGAGGAGGTGACCGTGACCCCGCGCAGCGACAGCCGGCCGCGGCCGGTGTAGATCGAGGCGGCGTCCGAGGGCTCCGGTCCGCCGGCCAGCTTCACCGTCGTCACGTCGCCGCCGAGGTTGAGGCTGGTCAGCGGGTTCAGCACGATGGCCGCGGAGAGGTTGGCGGTGCCGTCGGCGATCGAGAGCCACTCGTTGGGCACGAACCGGTCCAGCGTCGAGAGCGTCAGCGCGCCACCGGAGCGGGGCACCTGCCTGGTCAGCTTGCCGTTGGTGATCAGATCGATGCTGCGCGCTCGAACAATGATCATTTTGGTGGGCCGGCCGTGCCCGTCCCAGGACGCCTTGGCCCGCTGACCGGCTGCCGCCAGCCGGGCCGCGCGCGCCTCGGCCGCGGCCTGCGCGGCGGCCTGCGCCTCCGCGGCCTTGTCCTGGGCGGCCTGCTGGGCCGCGGCCTCGTCGCGGGTCCGCTGCTCGCTGCTCACCGACGGGTCGGGCGCCGGGTCGGCCGAGGACTTCGCCGAGTTCGACGCCGACGGTGCGGCCGCTCCACCACTGTCCGGCTCGGGTGCGGCCTTGGTGTTGGGCGTGGCGGCCGCGTCCGCCGTCGGGGGCGACGCGAGCGCCACTCCGGACGATGACCCGGCAACCATCATCGCGGCCACCGTCAGCCCGACGAGCAGCCTGCTCGTCCGACGTCGACCCGTCAGGGTGCTCCGCATGCCGGCCTCACCTCCGTCCATCGCCGCACCATCGGTTGTGCCGGGGAGGGTGACCACCCGCTGCGGTCTCGATCCGCGCCCCACACGACGCGGCGTTCCGGTCACCATGGGGAGCCCGTACTGCCGGCCGCGCGACCGGTGATCGTCCGCAACGTCGTGATGAAGGCCGCCGACCGCACGGCCGCAGTATGCCGGGCCGGTGATTCGGCCCGGCGCACGGCCCGCCGGGCGCGCCGCGACCATGCCCTCGGCGGCCGGGCGGTCGACCCGACCGCTTGTGCTCCGCCACCTGGCATCTCCCGACCTACGGCCGCGCATCCACCCGAACTTCGGTGCCACCGCCGCGGTCGTTACCGCTCCCACGCAAGAATGCGGTCCATGAGACGCACGGTGGGTGTGGAGGAGGAGTTCCTTCTGGTCGACCCCGCCGACGGGCGAGCGCTGGCGGTCGGCGGCGCCGTGCTCACCGCCGCCGACGAGGTCACCTCCGAGCGGGGCGACGGGCCGGGCGAGAGCCGCACCTCCGCGCTGACCGGCGAGCTGCAACGCCAGCAGGTGGAGACCGGCACCCGGCCCTGTCGCGATCTTGACGATCTCGGCCGCGAGCTGCGCCGGTGCCGGGAGCAGGCCCGGGTCGCGGCACAGACCGCGAACGCGGAGCTGGCCGCGCTGGCCACGTCACCGCTTCCGGCGCAGCCCACGATCTCGCCCGGCGCCCGGTACCAGCGGATGGTCGATCGCTTCGGGCTGACCGCCAGCGAGCAGCTGACCTGCGGTTGCCACGTCCATGTGGCCATCGAGTCCGAGCAGGAGGGGGTGGCCGCGCTGGATCGGCTGCGGCCGTGGCTGGCGCCGCTGCTGGCGCTGTCGGCGAACTCCCCGTTCTACAACGGCGAGGACTCCGGGTACGCGAGCTACCGCAGCCAGGTGTGCGGCCGATGGCCGTCGGCGGGTCCGACGGATCTGTTCGGCAGCCCGGCCGGCTACCACGAGGTGTCCAGGGCGATGCTCGACACCGGCACGGTGCTCGACGAGGGCATGCTCTACTTCGACGCCCGACTCTCCCGCAACTACCCGACCGTCGAGATCCGGGTGGCCGACGTGTGCCGCGAGACCGACGACGCGGTGCTGATCGCGGCGCTGACCCGGGGGCTGGTCGACACCGGCGTCGCGGCCTGGCGCGCGGGCACCGAACCCGATCCGGTCCGGATCGAGCTGCTGCGGCTGGCCGGCTGGCAGGCCGCCCGCTCGGGACTCGACGGCACCCTGCTGGATCCGCGCGGGTGGCGGCCCGCACCCGCGGCCGACGTGGTGCGCCGGCTCGTGGAGCACGTCACGCCGGCCCTGCAGGACAACGGCGACCTGGAACTGGTCCGGGAACTGGTGGCCGCCGCGCTCGCCCGCGGGACGGGCGCCACCCGGCAGCGCACGACCCTGCGCCGCACCGGTGAGCTGCGCGCCGTCGTCGCTGACGCCGTCGTGACGGACGGCTGAGACCGACACTCCGGCACAAGCCGGACACTCGGAATGAATGCCGCAGATCGTTCGTGGGTATGTCGACCCCATGGCCGTGACCGTTGTCGTACTCGCCCCGTCCCCGCTGCTCACGGTCACGATCGAGGAACGAGCAGGCGAGCCGGACATCCACGTGCACGCCGGTGGCCAGGGCGTGTGGCAGGCCCGGATGCTGAGTTCCTTGGGCGTACGGGTGGTGCTCTGCGCCGGGATCGGCGGTGAGGCCGGTGACGTGCTGGAACACCTGCTGCCGAGCGAGGGCGTGACGCTGCGGGCGATCCGGATGAGCGCTCGCAACGGCGGCTACGTGCACGACCGGCGCGGCGGCGACCGGACCGTGATCGCCCAGGCGCCGGGCGGCGCCCTGGACCGGCACGAGCACGACGAGCTGTACGAGCTGGCGCTGACCGAGGGCCTGGAACACGGCGTCGCGCTGCTGTCCGGGCCGCACGACGATCACATCGTGCCCGACTCGCTCTATCGGCGACTCGCCACCGACCTGCAGGCCAACGGCTGCACGGTGGCCGTCGACCTGTCCGGCGAACGACTGGAGGCGGCGCTGGCCGGCAAGCCGTCGCTGGTCAAGGTGAGCCACGAGGAGCTGCTCGCCGACGGGCGCGCCGACAGCGACAAGCCCGCCGACCTGATCAAGGCCATGCGCACGCTGCACAAGGACGGCGCCGGCATCGTCGTGGCGTCCCGGGCCGCCGAACCCGCCCTGGCCATGATCGACGACGAGATAGTCGCGGTTCGGGTGCCCGACCTGGAGCCGGCCGAGCCCAAGGGCGCCGGGGACTCGATGACGGCCGGCATCGTGGCCACGCTCGCCCGCGGCGGGAACCCGCTGGACGCGCTGCGCACCGGGGCGGCCTGCGGCGCACTCAACGTGGTGCGCAGCGGGCTGGGTACGGGCAATGCCGACGCGGTCGCGGCGATCGCCGAGCGCGTCGAGCTGGTGCCGTGTGACGATCAGGGTCGGGACCGCTCCTGATCGCGGGGCGGCGCCGGCTCAGCCGGCGTCCTCCAGCCGCATGCCGACCTTCATCGCCACCTGGTAGTGGGTGATCCGGCCGTCAGCGATGGCCCCGCGCACCGAGACGACCTCGAACCAGTCCAGGTTGCGCAGCGTCCGCGAGGCCCGCGAGATCCCGTTCTCGATCGCCTGGTTGACGCTCTCGGGTGAGGTGCCCACGATCTCGTTCATCACATACGTGTGGTCGGCCACGCGAACCCCCTGCCGTTGGTCGGAACCGAGGTCGAGTTGATCGTGGACCACCCGGCGATGCGGGTCCAGTTCTCCAGCGGTAGATCATTACCTGCTCGCCGACACCGGTCCGCCGGTGTAGGTGCCTCGGCAGTCGATGCCGGTGCAGTCCGAGTTGAGCATCTGGTAGCTGATCTGACCGGTGTTGTTCTTGGACTTGAAGTGCCCGATGCCGTCGACGTCGCCACCGCGCACGGTGAACAGGCTGCCGTCGGCCAGGTCCAGGTCGACCTGCGTCACCGTGGACCCGGCACCCACGTCCAGCTGCGCGCGGACGTTCGGCGCGTCCTCGAACAGCGCCCCCCGACCGCAGTCGGCCGCGAGGTCGGTGGACAGGCCACAGTGGACCTGGTCGTGGGCGCCCGCGTGGATCGTGAAGAACGTGACGTCGGGGTGCCGGGCCGGCAGCGTCCGCATGCTGCGCTCGCCGGTGGCCGCGGTCCAGCCGTTGCCGTCGGGGTGGAAGCCGAAGACGTACGGGTCGAGCACGTTCTGCGATCCGCACGTGCTGACCAGCGGATTGGCGAAGCCGACCGAGCGGCAGGCGCTGAGCCCGTGGATGCCGCCGGCGATGTTCACGAAGCTGCGCACGCTGTCCCAGCCGCCCTGGGCGCCGACGGTCTCGTCGTGCCAGCTCAACGCGGCCAGCGTCATCGACACGCCCAACGAGTGCGCGACGACGTCGACCTGCGGTGCGCCGGTGAACTCCTGCACCCGGACGATGAAATCCAGAATCTGCCGGTACTTCTCCGGTTTGTGGTAGTTCAGCTGCGGATCGCGCTGTTCGGCCTCGGTGAGAAAGGTGATCCCGAACAACTCGCAGCCGTTGTACCCGCGGCCGGTGAACTCGTCGTACACCGACTCGGGCGGTTTCGGGGCGGCGCCGACCGGACCGGTGATGTCGGAATCCCAGTTGATCGAGCGGTCGGCGTTGCCGTGCACGAAGACGACCGGTGTGCGGGTGGCGCGGCAGCGGCCGCCGCCGAAGCCCCGGGCGTCGGGTTGGGCCTCGAATGCCGCGTCGAACTGCGCGTCGCTCCCGTCGCACCGCGGGAACTCGAACGTGCCGCAGACCAGCCCACGCGCGGTCGGCGCGGGCGGGGCCGGGGCGGTCCCGGGGTCCGTGGAGCGCACCCCGATGACCGCCGAGACCACGGCCACGACGACGCCGAGCAGTATCAGCAGCGGTTTCCGGCGAGCATTCGTGTCGCCGGTCACAGAATCCGCCCGGCGTTCCCCCGGCCGTAACACCAATCGATCACCGGTGTTCCGAGAAACGCACTGCAGCAGGAAGTGGTGGCACCCAGGAGGTCACGCCCCGACTCTGCCACGCCTTTCCGACCGCAACCGTCACAATCGGTGTGACAAACAGCCCAGGCAACGGCGTCGATCCAGCGCCGTGATCGTCGGTTGGGTGCAATAACGGCCGGATCTTGCCGCTATTGCACCCCGACCGACGATCATGGCAGCGGCGGCTCCAGCGAGCCGGCAGCCGATCGACGGGCCATCCTGTGGCCACGCAGTCGAGAATGACCCGTCGAACGTGTTACGTCCCACGCTGCACCAGCTCTCAGCTTGGAGGCCAACGGATGTTCCAACAGCAACTCGCCCCCCTCGGGAGCCTCACCGTCACCTCCCTGGTCGCCCTGCTACCGCTCCTGACGATCTTCGTCCTGCTCGGGGGGCTGCGCTGGAAGGCGCACTGGGCGAGCTTGGTCGCCCTCGCCGTCGCGATCGCCGTCGCCGCGATCGCCTACGGCATGCCCCTGGGGCTGGCGGTGCTGTCCGCGACCGAGGGCGCGGTGTTCGGCCTCTTCCCGATCATGTGGATCGTCTTCACGGCCATCTGGCTCTACCAGGTCACGGTGATCAGCGGCCGCTTCGAGGACCTTCGGGCCGCGTTCCACCTGATCTCCGACGATCCGCGGGTGCAGGCCATCATCATCGCCTTCTGCTTCGGCGGTCTGCTCGAGGCGCTGGCCGGATTCGGCGCCCCGGTCGCGATCACCGGCGTGATGCTGATGGCGCTGGGCTTCTCCGCCGTCCGCGCCGCCGTGGTGGTGCTGCTGGCCAACACCGCCCCCGTCGCGTTCGGCGCGATCGGCACCCCGATCATCACCGCCGGCACCCTCACCGGTATCCCCTACGCCGAGATCGGCGCCTACGTGGGCCGTCAGACGCCGATCCTCGCGTTCATCGTGCCGCTGCTGCTGGTCCTGCTGGTCGACGGCATGCGGGGGGTCCGCCAGACCTGGCCGGTGGCGCTGGCGGTCGGCACGACGTTCGCCGTCGCCCAGTTCGTCGCCTCGAACTTCCTCTCGGTCGAGCTCACCGACATCGTTGCCGCGCTCGCCGGCCTGGTCGCGGCCGTCGCGATGCTGCGGGTGTGGACGCCCAACGGCGGCGAGGAGGCGGCGGCCAAGCTGCACGCCGAGCACGAGGCCGAGGTCGCCGGCCCGGATAGCCCGCGGGACGGCGGGTCCGACCCGGCACCGTCCGGCGGCGCGACCAAGACGGAGCTCGCGCAGCAGACCCTGGCCGAGAACGCCGCCGACCTCACCCGCAGCCGGATGCTGATGGCGTTCTTCCCCTACCTGCTGGTCATCGCCGTGTTCTCGCTGGCCAAGCTGGCCAAGCCGGTGTCGAGCTTCCTGACCGGCGCCGACGTCAAGATCGCCTGGCCCGGGCTGGACGGCAACGTGCTCAGCGCCGCCGGCAAACCGGTGTCCGCGACGGTCTACAACTTCCAGTGGCTGTCCTCGCCCGGGTCGCTGCTGCTGATCTGCGGGTTCATCGTGGCCCTGGTCTACCGCGTCCCGATCGGTCGCGCCCTGCGCGAGCTCGGCGCCACCGCGGTCAAGTTGCGCTGGGCGTTCCTCACGGTGGCCACCGTGCTGGCGCTGGCCTACGTCATGAACCTGTCGGGCCAGACCATCACCATCGGCACCTGGATCGCCGGTACCGGGGCGGCATTCGCGTTCCTCTCGCCCATCCTCGGCTGGCTGGGCACCGCCGTGACCGGCTCGGACACCTCGGCCAACGCGCTGTTCGCCACCCTGCAGCAGACCGCGGCCCAGGAGGCCGGGCTCGACCCGACGCTGCTCGTCGCGGCCAACACCTCCGGCGGCGTCGTCGGCAAGATGATCAGCCCGCAGAACCTCACCATCGCCGCGACCGCGGTGGGCATCGTCGGCCGCGAATCCGATCTGTTCCGCCGCACCATCCTGTGGAGCGTCGGGCTGCTCGCGGTGCTGTGCGTGCTGATCTACCTGCAGTCCACGCCGGTGCTGGGTTGGATGCTGCCCTGATCGCCGCCGCGTCAGGGCGCACCGACCCGACGCTGCGACACCGGCTCGGTCGCCGGCCGCCCGCCGCCGATGACCGGGCCGAGCAGGGCCCGCAGCTCGGCCACCGCCACCCGCTCGCGCCCGACATCCACCGCCACCACGGGCGCCACCCGCCGAAGCGCCTCGACCAACCGCAGGTCCACGAGGTCGTGCTGGCGATCGACGGCACCGGTCACGATCACGTCGGGGCGCAGTGCGGCCACCGCCCGCAGGTCCGGCGCGCGCGACGGGCCGACCACCGGCACGCCGTCCAGCGTTCCGGCGCACCCGGCCAGCGGCACACCGAGGCCGAGCAGCACCGCGCCGACCCGATCGTCGGTGGCGACCAGGCGGCGCAGCGCGACCGGCAGCGCGACCGGCGCGCCCGTCGCATCGACGAACGCCCGCCGCCTGCCGCCACCGGCGCCCACCAGGCCACCGAGCACGGCGCGCGTCGGATCATGACGCGGGCTCCCCGCAGCGGCATCCGGCACCAGCGCAGCGTAAGCATGTGTCTCGACCGGGAGGGAAGGAGATCGGTGCGCCTTCCGGTCCCGATCAGGCCCACGAGTGAGGACCGCTCATGAACTCCCCCATCGCCGCTCTCATCGACCACACGCTGCTCGTCCCCGAGGCGACGCACGCCGACGTCGACGCGCTCGTCGCGGAGGCGATCGAGCTCGGCACCTACTCGGTGTGCGTGTCGCCGTCGCAGCTGCCGGTCACGGTGCCCGCGGGCGTCGAGCTGAAGGTCGCCGTGGTCTGCGGTTTCCCCTCGGGCAAGCACACCGTCGGGGTCAAGACGGCCGAGGCCAGGGAGTCGGTCGCGCTCGGGGCCGACGAGATCGACATGGTCATCGACATCGGGCTGGCCAAGGAGGGCCGTTTCGATCTCGTCGAGGCGGAGATCGCGTCCGTGCGCAGCGTCGTAACCGCCCCCAGGGTGCTCAAGGTGATCATGGAGTCGGCCGTGCTGTCCGACGAGGAGATCGTCGCGGTCACGAACGCAGCGGTCGCGGCGGGGGCCGACTTCGTCAAGACCTCCACCGGCTTCCATCCCGCGGGCGGGGCGAGCGAGCACGCCGTGGCGCTGATGAAGCGGACCGCCGACGGCGCGGCGCAGGTCAAGGCGAGCGGCGGCATCCGCTCGCTGGCCGCGGCACGGGCGATGGTGGCCGCCGGCGCGACCCGCCTCGGTCTGTCGGCGTCCCGACGGATCCTGGCCGAGCAGGACGGCGCGGCCGCGGCCGGTGACGCACCCGGCTCGTACTGATCCGCCCCGTGCTGCCGGCCCGGCCGCCGACCGGCTCGACCAGGCCCTCCGACGACCGCGCCGTCGCCGGCGTCCCGCGCGCCGACGCCGGCTGCTCCTGACGTCGGCCCGGTGCGCGCAGCTCCGGGGAGCTGACCCAGGCCGGCCTGCCGCCGCTGTTGCGCCGATCGGGCGGTCGCCGTCGGGAGGGTGAACCGGTCGCTGCGCAGTCGCATGTGGGGCGATGAGCACGGCTGACGTTGAACCTCGTGCTGGCCATCCTGCTCAAGGGCGGCATTGCGGTGTCCCGCGCGGAGCACCGGGCGCTGGCCGAGGCCGTCGGCTTCTACACGCAGCCGGTTGAGTACATGAGCTTCACCTCGCCCGAGGTGGTCGCCACCCTGATCGTGCATGACGCAGCGTCAGGGTCGTGAGCGCGGCGCTGCTGGCGGCGATCGCCGCCTGGACACGTCGTAGGGAACCGATTTCGCAGCTATGAAGCGCCGGGGCGGTGACTGCGGTCCACCAACCAGCCGAAGGTAGCCGGCGGCGGTGGTGGTACCCGGCGACGTTCCTCCTCGGAGGCCGCTCGGCGGCGACGCAACTCCAGGCGCAGGCTTTCCTCACCGCGCGCCATCGCCCACCCGTGGTTGGCGCTGAACACCGCCCGCAGCAGCCAGGTCAGCCGGCGCAGCAGCGGCTTGCTGGCGCTGACCTCCCAGTCGTAGGTGATAACGACCTCGGGACCGTCCTGCTCGAAGATCCACCGCCCGGTTCCGTTGAGGTCACCGGTAGCGGTGAGTGCATATCCGGAGTCCGTGATCGGCTCGACGACGCGCAAGGTCCACCTCAGGGTGTACGGCAGCCAGCCTTTGGTCAACATCGCTATCTCGCCACCGACGCCGTGCTCGTCCCCCTCGTTCACGGTGGTGACGCAGAGGTAGACGGCTGGCCACCACCGCGGAAGCGACGCGCCGTCGGCAAGCACGTGCCGCACCTCTGCGGCGGTTCCGGTGACCCGCCACACGGTCCGGAAAACGTAGTCGGCGGCCACGCCGGAAATCTACGCGCGGTACCCCGCCGATCCGGCTCGTGCTGAGCTGACATGCGCAAGCGGGTGGAGCGGACGCGCTCATCGGAACGAACGGCCCTTTCGCACGCTAGGTGTGAGCGAAAGTGCCGTTCGCACCGCAGATCAGGTTCTTGATCAACCTGTGTCCCGGAGGTAGCGCTCCAGTGCCTCACGAGCGAGCTCGGACACCGGCAACCGGCTCGGACAACGTGCGGACACGTTTCTGCAGCTCACCTGGTGGGCGCGGCAGGGTTCGAACCTGCGACCGCTCGGGTGTAAGCCGAGTGCTCTCCCGCTGAGCTACGCGCCCCGGGGAACCGGGCCGCACCGGCCCGGTCGTGACGATCAGGCGGCCAGTGCGGCGACCGACTTCTTCCACCCGTCCTGGTTGCGCGCCTCGCCCGGGCCGTTGACCTCGGCGAACTGCACGATCCCGGACTTGTCCACCAGGAACGTGCCGCGCAGGGCGAAACCGGCCCCGTCGTTGAACACCCCGTAGGCCTGCGCAACCTTCCCGTGCGGCCAGAAGTCGGCGAGCAGCGGGAACGCGTAGCCCTGCGCGTCCGACCAGGCCTTCAGCGCGAACGGATGGTCCACCGACACGGCCAGGACCTGCACGTCGTCGTTCTGGAAGCTGGCCAGGTCGTCGCGTACCGCGGTCAGCTCGCCGGTACAGATGCCGGAGAACGCGAACGGGTAGAAGACCACCAGCACGCTGCGCTCGCCGCGGAAACCGGAGAGTGTGACCTCCTGGTTGTTCTGGTCCTTGAGCGTGAAATCGGGGGCTTCGGTCCCCACCTCGGGCGCCATCTGAAAGTCCGTTTCCTCGGCATGCGGTAGCGGATCGTCGCCGGACGGACCCGACGACGAGCAAGAGCCTACGTCCCACCGGAGGTCAGCGCCGCGAGCGGACCGCCTTGGGTGCGACCAGCCGAGATCCCGCCCAGCCGTCGCTGATGGTGGCGTTGGACGTCTGCGACAACCCGGCCGTCGGAGCGGCTTCGGCGATCTCGCTGGGCTCGACGTGCCCGCGGCGTCCGGTCTTGGGAGTGAGCACCCAGATCACGCCGTTGTCGGCCAGCGGGCCGATCGCGTTGATCAGGGCATCGACGAGATCGCCGTCGCCCTCCCGCCACCACATCAGGACCAGGTCGACGACCTCGTCGGAGTCCTCGTCGAGCAGCTCGTCCCCGGCTCTCTCCTCGACGGCGTCGCGCACCACCTCATCGACATCGGAGTCCCACCCGAGTTCCTGCACGACCATTCCCGGCTCGACGCCGAGCCTGCCCGCGATGTCGGACGAACGCCCGGCATCTTCCGCGGCGACCACCTTGTACCCCCCAGCTCTTCCTGGACCCCGCCTGGTTGGGCGAGTCCCCCGTCGTTTGGTTGCGGCATCCGAACACGACCGATGACCGACGCGCAACCACTCATGACGCGATCGCGCGTCGAGGGGCACGATAGGGGATCGACACGACACCAGCCCGAGCCACCGCAGGGGGAACCCTTGACCGGCCAGTCCAGCGCCGACAGCACGAAGAGCCGATCCGCCCAGCGGGAATCGGGCGAGCAGCGATCGGCTCCGCCGCGGCGTGTCCACGTCATCCGCGACGGCCTGGCGGCGCACCTGCCGGACATCGATCCGGAGGAGACGGCCGAGTGGCTGGACTCCTTCGACGCGATGCTGGACGCCGCCGGCCAGCAACGGGCCCGCTACCTGATGCTGCGCATGCTGCAGCGCGCCCGCGAACGCAACGTCGGGGTGCCGTCGCTGACCAGCACCGACTACGTCAACACCATCCCCACCGACCGGGAGCCGTGGTTCCCCGGCGACGAGGAGGCCGAGCGTTCCTACCGGCGCTGGATCCGCTGGAACGCCGCGATGACGGTGCACCGGGCGCAGCGCCCGGGGATCGGGGTCGGCGGGCACATCTCCTCCTACGCCTCGTCGGCCACGCTCTACGAGGTCGGTTTCAACCACTTCTTCCGCGGCAAGGATCACCCGGGTGGGGGTGACCACGTCTTCATCCAGGGCCACGCCTCCCCCGGTGTCTACGCCCGCGCCTACCTGGAGGGGCGGCTGTCGGAGGACCGGCTCGACGGGTTCCGCCAGGAGCTCTCGCACGGCGGGCCGGGCCACGGGCTGCCCTCCTACCCGCACCCGCGGCTGATGCCCGACTTCTGGGAGTTCCCCACGGTCTCGATGGGGCTCGGCCCGATGAACGCGATCATGCAGGCCCGCTTCAACCGCTACCTGGACAACCGGGGTATCACCGACACGGCCGACCAGCACGTCTGGGCCTTCCTCGGCGACGGCGAGATGGACGAGCCGGAGTCCCGCGGGCTGATCCACATCGCGGCCACCGACGCGCTGGACAACCTGACCTTCGTGGTCAACTGCAACCTGCAGCGCCTGGACGGACCGGTACGCGGCAACGGGAAGATCATCCAGGAGCTGGAGGCCTTCTTCCGCGGCGCCGGCTGGAACGTGATCAAGGTGATCTGGGGCCGGGAGTGGGACACCCTGCTGCACGCCGACCGGGACGGTGCCCTGATCAACCTGATGAACACCACCCCGGACGGGGACTACCAGACCTACAAGGCCAACGACGGCGCGTTCGTCCGCGAGCACTTCTTCGGCCGGGACCCGCGGACCAAGGAGCTGGTGGCGCCGCTCTCGGATGCCGACATCTGGAACCTCAAGCGCGGCGGGCACGACTACCGCAAGGTCTACGCGGCCTACGCCGCGGCGCTGGAGCACAGCGGCCAGCCGACCGTGATCCTGGCCAAGACGATCAAGGGTTACGGGCTGGGCTCGCACTTCGCCGGCCGCAACGCCACCCACCAGATGAAGAAGCTCTCGCTGGCCGATCTCAAGCAGTTCCGCGACTCGCAGCGGATCCCGATCTCCGACGCCGAGCTGGAGAACGACCCGTACCTGCCGCCCTACTACCACCCCGGCGAGGACGACTCGGCGCTGCAGTACATGCGCGAGCGCCGCCGCGCGCTCGGCGGTCCGGTGCCCTCGCGCCGGGTCACCGCCAAGCCGCTGGTGCTGCCCGGCGACAAGGTCTACGAGGTGATCCGCCGCGGATCGGGCAAGCAGGACGTGGCCACCACGATGGCGTTCGTCCGGCTGCTCCGCGAGCTGATCAAGGACAAGGAGATCGGGGCCCGGTTCGTGCCGATCATCCCGGACGAGGCACGCACCTTCGGGATGGACTCGATGTTCCCGACCCAGAAGATCTACAACCCGCACGGCCAGCAGTACACGTCGGTGGACGCGGAGCTGATGCTGGCCTACCGCGAGTCCGAGCAGGGCCAGATCCTGCACGAGGGGATCAACGAGGCCGGCTCGGTGGGTTCGTTCACCGCGGCCGGCACCTCGTACGCCACCCACGGCGAGCCGATGATCCCGGTCTACGTCTTCTACTCGATGTTCGGCTTCCAGCGCACCGGGGACTCGATCTGGGCCGCGGCCGACCAGATGGCCCGCGGCTTCCTGATCGGCGCCACCGCCGGGCGCACCACGCTCACCGGGGAGGGGCTGCAGCACAACGACGGGCACTCGCTGCTGCTGGCCGCGACCAACCCGGCGGTGCTGGCCTACGACCCGGCGTTCTCCTACGAGGTCGCGCACATCGTGGCCGCCGGGCTGCACCGGATGTACGGCACCGCCGCCCCCAACTCCGACGCCGACTCCGACGACGGCTCCGCGGGCGAACGGCTCGCGGGTGAGAACCTCATCTACTACCTGACCGTCTACAACGATCCCTACGTGCAGCCGGCCGAGCCGGAGAACCTCGACGTCGCCGGCCTGCTGCGCGGCCTCTACCGGTACCAGGGCTCACCGCGCGAGGACGGGCCGCAGGTCCGGCTGCTTGCGTCGGGGGTATCGGTGCCGTGGGCGCTGAAGGCCCGCGACCTGCTGGCCGAGCAGTGGGGGGTCGGCGCCGAGGTGTGGTCGGTGACCTCGTGGGGGGAGCTGCGGCGCGACGGCGTCGAGTGCGAGCGGCACAACCTGGTGCATCCCGACCAGGAGCCGCGGGAGCCGTTCGTGCGGCAGGCGCTCGGTGAGTCCGACAGCGCGGTTATCGCGGTGTCGGACTGGATGCGCGCGTTGCCCGACCTGATCCGCCAGTGGGTGCCGGCGCCGTTCACCTCGTTGGGCACCGACGGCTTCGGGCTTTCGGACACCCGGCCCGCGGTTCGGCGACACTTCAACGTGGACGGAGAGTCCATCACGGTCGCCGCGCTGGCCGCGTTGGTCGCCCGCGGCGAGATCGACCGCGGCGCGTTGCTCGAAGCCGCCGCCAAGTACAAGATCGACGATCCGCAGGCGGCCGGGCCGCAGACGTCCGACAGCGGAGTGGCCTGAGAAGGGGCCGATCGGCGGGCCGATCCGCGGGCGAGTAGCAGATGGACCCACGCCGCTCGTCCGCGGCTCGGATTTCCGGCAAATCCACTGGTCATTGACTCTCGCCCGTGGCGGCCGGAACACGATACGCTCCGCCCGACGCCGACCTCGCGTGATCGTGAACGGCGTCCCGACCAGGGCGCGGACCGATAGCGGCCAGGCGGCGCGATGCCGGGGGCCAGAGCCCCGGCGCCAGGCACGAGGAGAGCAAGAATGGCAGAAGGCACCGTCAAGTGGTTCAACAGCGAGAAGGGTTACGGCTTCCTCGCACCCGACGGTGGTGGCGCGGACGTGTTCGTGCACTACTCCGCGATCCAGACGAACGGTTACAAGACCCTCGATGAAGGCCAGCGCGTGACGTTCGACATCGAGCAGGGCCAGAAGGGGCCGCAGGCCAGCAACGTCTCACCGCTCGCCTGATCCGAACAGCCGCGTCCACAGTGGAACGCGGCTGAAGGGGGACGCACGACGGTCGCCGGTCTCACGACCCGTCCGCGCGACCGGATGTCCCTCCGCACGACCACCTCGGCACCGTTCGCACCGGCCATGATCCACCGGCGGTGACCGGTGCGGCGTCCCAGCTGCCGGGCAGGGCTGTGCCCTCGCACCGCGGCTGACGGCCGTCCCGGCGCGCGACCGTGTCATGCTGCCGGGTGTGACGCGAGCCGGAGCCGACCCCGCGATCGTGGCCCGGTCGGGTCCGACCACGTCGGAGTCCGCTGCCGCCACAGCATCCCGCACCGCGTCCGACCCGACCGCCCCGGGTCCCCCCGCGGTCGCCGCGGCCACCACCCCCGCCGGCTCCGACGCGGTGGGCACCCTCCCGGCCGCCACCGTCTCCGCCGGCACCCTGCGCCGGATCGAGCTGGCCGCGGGCGATCTCTCGGCCGCGTCGCTGGCCGCCATGGAGGAACGGCAGCCGTGGTTCGCTCGGCTGCCCGCCGATCAGCGCGCCGGGGTCCGGCTGGTCACCCAGACCGGAGTGGCCAACTTCGTGGCCTGGCTCGGACAGCGCGGCGAGACGATCCGGCTCACCGCGGAGGCGTTCCGGATCGCGCCGCACGACCTGGCGCGGCGGTTGAGCCTGCGCCAGACCGTCGACCTGATCCGGATCGCCACCGACGTGTTCGAGCGGCACCTGCCGCCGCTGGCCACCGACGAGGCGGAGCGGCGGGCCCTGGTGGAGGGCGTGCTGCGCTTCGGCCGCGAGATCGCCTTCGCCGCGGCGACCGTGTACGCCGGGGCCGCCGAGACCCGCGGTGCCTGGGACGCGCGGCTCGAGGCGCTGGTCGTGGACGCCGTCGTGCGAGGCCCCGACATCGACGGCGGCGCCGACGACGCGCTGGTCTCGCGGGCCTCGGCGCTCGGCTGGGATCCCGCAGCCGCGCTGCGGGTGGTCGCCGGTAGCCCGGCCCCGGACGCCCCCGCGCAACGGCTGGGCGAGCTGCGCGGCGGCGCCGGCCGGACCGGACGATCGGTGCTGGTCGGCGTGCAGGGCAGCCGGCTGATCGTGCTGATCTCCGAGCCGTCCCCGGACAGCGCACGCACCACGTCCGGCCCGCGCACGTGGCAGCCCGGCGAGTGGGACGGTCTCGCCGATGCGTTCGGGCCCGGCCCGGTCGTGGTCGGACCGGTGGCGATCGACCTGGCCGCCGCGCACACCAGCGCCCGGGACGCGCTGTCGGGGCTGCGCGCGGCGTGTGGCTGGCCCGCCGCTCCGCGGCCGGTCGCCGCGGACGATCTGCTGCCGGAACGGGCGTTGTCGGGCGACCCGGCCGCGCACCGCCGGCTGATCGAGGCCGTCGTCGAGCCGGTGCGCGCGGCAGGCGGCGAGCTGCTGCGGACACTGGCCTGCTACCTGGAGGGCGGCGGTGTGCTCGAGACGTGTGCACGGGCGCTGTTCGTGCACCCGAACACCGTGCGCTACCGGCTGCGCCGGGTCACCGAGCTCACCGGGCGCAGCCCGACCCAGCCCCGAGATGCCCTGGTGCTGCAGGTGGCGCTGCTGGCGGCCCGGCTGGACATCGGCCGGACCTCGGAGAGATCATGAGCTTCCCCACAACGCAAGCTGACCAATATGGCAGCACCAGCGCATCTGTTTGGAGGAAACCTACAATCATGGCCGCCGGAGTTCGTGCCTGCCGATATCCCACTGCCGCACCGCGCAGTGTTGTGTCATCGCTGTGATCGCGCTGCTCGCACCCGGCCAGGGAGCCCAGACCCCCGGCATGCTCACACCCTGGCTCGACGACCTCGACGCCGAGCAGCAGATCGCCGGCTGGTCCGAGGCCATCGGGTTGGACCTGCGACGGCTCGGGACCGAGGCGACCGCGGACGACATCAAGGACACTGCGGTGACCCAGCCGCTGGTCGTCGCGACGGCGCTGCTGGCCGCGGCCCGGCTGGCGGCGAAGGTACCGCTGCCGAGCAGCACGCCGGTGGCCGGGCATTCGGTCGGTGAGCTGACCGCCGCCGCGCTGGCCGGGGTGCTGTCGGTCGACGCCGCGGTGCAGCTGGCCGCGGTGCGCGGGCGCGAGATGGCGGCCGCCTGCGCGCTGGAACCCACCGGCATGACCGCGGTGCTCGGCGGGCAGCCCGATGCGGTCTCGGCCCGGCTGACCGAGCTCGGTCTGGACCCGGCCAACGTCAACGGTGCCGGCCAGGTCGTCGCGGCCGGGGCGGTCGCGGCGCTGGACGCGCTGGAGGCGGACCCGCCGGAGCGGACCAGGGTCAAGCGGCTGCCGGTGGCCGGTGCCTTCCACACCCGGTTCATGGCTCCGGCCGAGGCGGCGCTGCGGGAGCACGCCGCGCACATCACCCCCGCCGACCCGGATCGTCGGCTGCTGTCCAACGCGGACGGCACCGTGGTGACCGCAGGCGACGAGGCGCTGCGGCGGCTGATCGCGCAGGTCACCAGGCCGGTGCGGTGGGACTCCTGCATGGCCGCGCTCGGCGCGCTCGGGGTGACCGCGGTGATCGAGCTGCCGCCCGCCGGCACCCTGGTCGGCCTGATCAAGCGAGACCTGAAGGGCACCGCGACACTGGCGTGCCGGACACCGGACGATCTCGACGCCGCCGTCGAGCTGATCCACGAGCATGCTGGAGTGCAGCGATGACCATCCGTCTGCGCCTGCCCACCGCCATCCCGGGCGCCCGCATCTCCGGGCTGGGCAGCTCGCAGCCGGACACGGTGGTCACCAACGAGGAGCTGGCCGGTCGGATGGAGACCAGCGACCAGTGGATCCGCGAGCGGGTGGGCATCCAGAGCCGGCGCATCGCCGAGGCGGACCACTCCCTTGTGGACATGGCGAGCGAGGCGGGCGCGCGGGCGGTCAAGGACGCGGGACTCGAGCCGGGCGAGATCGACACCGTGATCGTGGCGACCTGCACGATGCCCAACGCGATCCCGAACGCGGCCGCGCAGACCGCCGAGCGGATCGGCATCCCCGCTCCCGGCGCGTTCGACCTGAATGCGGCGTGTGCCGGGTTCTGCTTCGGGGTGGGCTCGGCCGCCGACCTGGTGCGGGGCGGCACCTCGCGCAACGCGCTGGTCATCGGGGCCGAGAAGCTCTCGGACTGGCTGGACTGGACCGACCGCTCGACCGCGATCATCTTCGCCGACGGCGCCGGCGCCGCGGTGATCAGCGTCGCCCCGGACGAGGCCTCGGTCGGCGTCGGACCGGTGGCCTGGGGCAGCGCGGGCGACATGTCGCAGGCCATCCGGATCAACGTCGAGACCAACGCGCTGTTCCAGGAGGGTCAGGCCGTCTTCCGCTGGGCCACCACCCGGGTCGCACCGGTCGCGTTGCGGGCCATCGAGCTGGCCGGCCTCACTCCCGCCGACATCGACGTGTTCGTGCCCCACCAGGCCAACCTGCGCATCATCGAGGCGGTGGCCAAGCGGCTGCGGGCCAAGGGCGCCCGCGAGGACATGCGGGTGGCCGACGACATCATCCACTCCGGCAACACCTCATCGGCGTCCGTGCCGCTCGCACTCGATCACATGCGGACGGACGGACGGCTGCGCTCGGGTGACGTCGCACTGCTCGTAGGCTTCGGCGCGGGCCTGTCCTATGCGGGGCAGGTCGTCGTCATCCCCTGATCACGTTCGCTTTGCCCAGCCCCAGACCACGACCCAACACAACCCAAGGAGAACCCACAGTGGCCGACAACGCCGAGATCCTCAGCGGACTTGCCGAGATCGTCGAGGAGGTCGCCGGCATCGACACCGCGGAGGTGACCGCCGACAAGTCCTTCGTGGACGACCTGGACATCGACTCGCTGTCGATGGTCGAGATCGCCGTGCAGGCCGAGGACAGGTTCGGGGTCAAGATCCCCGATGAGCAGCTGGCCGAGCTGAAGACGGTCGGGGACGCCGTCGACTACATCGCGAAGAACCAGTAGCCACCGAACCACCCAAACGACGACCCGCGCCGGTGCGGGTTCCTGGAGGACGTACACCATGACCAGCACGCCGATCGAGGTCGTCGTCACCGGGATGGGGGCGACGACCCCGGTCGGTCCCGACGTCGCCTCCACCTGGGAGGGCATGCTCGCCGGGCGCTCCGGGGTCCGCAGGATCGATGACGACGAGCACGAGTGGGTGACCCGCCACCAGCTGCCGGTCAAGATCGCCGCCCCGCTGGCGGTCTCACCCCTGGAGGTGCTACCGCGGGTGCAGGCCCGCCGGCTGGACCGCTGCGAGCAGGTCGCGCTGGTGGCGGCCAAGGAGGCGTGGGCGCACGCCGGGCTGGGCGGGCCGGGAGAGGACGCGCAGGTGGAGCCCGAGCGGCTGGCCGTGGTGATCGGGACCGGCATCGGCGGCGCGGTCACCCTGCTCGACCAGGACGATCTGCTGGAGAACGTCGGGCTACGCAAGGTCTCGCCGCTGACGGTTCCGATGCTGATGCCGAACGGCCCGGCGGCCTGGGTGGGCATCGAGTACAAGGCCAAGGGCGGCGTGCACGCGCCGGTGTCCGCCTGTGCCTCGGGAGCCGAGGCGCTCGCCTGGGCATTGCGGTTGCTGCGTGCGGGCGAGGTGGACGTGGTGCTCGCCGGTGGTGCGGAAGCCTGCATCACCGGCATCACGGTGGCCGGGTTCGTGCAGGCCCGGACGTTGTCGCAGCGCAACGACGACCCCGCGCGGGCGTCGCGGCCCTTCGACACCGACCGTGACGGGTTCGTGCTCGGCGAGGGCGCCGGGATCCTCGTGCTGGAGCGGGCCGAGTTCGCCGCGGCCCGCGGCGCCACCGTGCACGGCCAGCTGGCCGGCGCCGGGCTCACCTCCGACGCCTACCACATCACCGGCCCCGAGCCGGACGGCGTCGGGCAGTCCCGGGCCATCGCCGCGGCGGTGCGCACCGCCGGGCTGGAGCCCGCAGACATCCAGCACGTCAACTGCCACGCCACCTCCACGGTGGCCGGCGACGTCGGCGAGACCCGCGCGATCCGCAAGGCGCTGGGCGATCACGTGGTGCTCACCGCGCCGAAGGGAGCGCTCGGGCACCTGGTCGGCGCGGCCGGCGCGGTGGAGAGCATCATCACGGTGCTCTCGATCAAGGAAGGCGTCATCCCGGCCACGCTGAACCTGGACAACCTCGATCCCGGGGTCGAGCTGGACGTGGTGGCCGGGGAGCCGCGCAAGATGGAACTGACCGCGGCCGTCTGCGACTCGTTCGGCTTCGGCGGCCACAACGCCGCCGTCACCTTCGTCAAGCCCTGACCCCGCCTGCCCGAGCCCGAGCCCGCCCCAGACCGGTCCGGGCCGGTCCGCTCAGCCGACCTGGTGCAGCCAGGTCACCGGCGATCCGTCGCCGGCGCAGCGCAGCGGCTCCAACGCCTCGTCCCACGCGGTGCCGAGCAGCTCGTGGATGCGCCGCGGCAGCTGGGCCGGCTGGCCCTCCCCCAGCAGGCCCCGCAGCCGGTCCTCACCGAGCACGATGTCGCCGTTGGCGCTGGTGGTGCCGTGCCACAGGCCGAGCGTCGGCACGAAGCAGAAGCGTTCGCCGTCGACGCCCGGGGTCGGCTCCTCGGTCACCTCGAAGCGGAGCATCGACCACGCGCGCAGCGCACCGGCCAGTGCGCCGCCGCTGCCGGCCGGCCCGGTCCAGGTGCACTCGGCGCGCATCTGGCCGTGCACTGCGGGTTGCGGGGTCCACGACAGGCTCACCTTTGCCCCGAGCACGCCGGAGATCGCCCACTCGACGTGCGGGCATAGCGCAGTCGGCGACGAGTGGACGAATACCACGCCGCGTGCGTTCACTGCAGACCTCCAACGTCGACGAGGATCGTCTTCCCCTACGCCCTCGCGTCGCGGTGAACCGCAGCACTGCCGTGTGACCGGATCCTGTCCGGCTGTCGTTGTGCGCCCAGTGTGCCTGCTGTCCGCGCGACGATCCAACCCGACACGCCAGGGCCGTCACATCAGGGCCGTCACATCAGGGGGCGTAGTGCGCGACCTCAGCGAGTTCGGTGCCCACCACGGCCCCGCGTTGGACCAGCACGTCGAGATGCGCCGCGGTCTCCAGGGTGGCCAGCATCTGGTTGAACGGGTCGAGCTCGTCGAGTCGCCGCTCGCGGCGGGTCCACGGCAGCACGGCGGCGACCTCGGCGGCGGTGCTGCGCCCCTCCGCCACCGCGGCCAGCGTGGCGTCCAGCCGCTTGCCGTGATGCGCCAGCAGCTCGTCCACCCGCTCGTGCACGCGCATCCCGACGGGTCCGTGCGCGGGCAGCAGTGCCGCGTCGGGCCGGCTGCGCACCAGCTCCAGCGAGGTCAGGAAATCGGCCAGCGGGCTCGGCGGCGGCGCCGGCTCGAAACCGATGGAGGGCGTGATGCGGGGCAACACGTGATCACCGGAGAACAGCAGGTCGGCCGGCTCGTCGGCGAACACCAGGTGGCCGCGGGTGTGGCCCGGGGTGGCCACGGCGCGCAGCCGGCGGGCGCCGTCGCCCACCCCGATCTCGATGTCCGCGCCGTCGGAGATCCATTCGTCGGGGAACTCCCAGACCGAGCGGTCGTCGACCGGTGGCATCGCAGCGCCGAGCCGGCGGGCCAGCTCGTGCGCGCCGGCACGCCGCAACCGTGCCAGGTGGGCCGCCCGATCCGGCCGGTCGGCGTCGTTGATCAGCTCCAACGCCTGCCGCTCGTGGTGCCCCAGCGCGACCGTCATGCCGAACTCGCGGCGCAGGGCCACCGCCTGCGTGTAGTGGTCGCGGTGCACGTGGGTGACCAGGAAGCGACGGACGTCGCCGAGCCCGCCGCCCAGCTCACGCAGCGCCGCCACCAGCAGCTCGCGGGACGCCGCTAGCGACCACCCGGAGTCGATCAGGGTCCAGCCGTCGCCGTCGGCGACCGCGTAGACGTTGACCGCGCGCAGCCCATCGTTGGGCAGCGGCAGCGGGATCCGGTGCACCCCGGGGGCGCACCGGAACACCCCGGGCGCGGTCCAGTCGCCGTCGGGATCGTCGTCGGAGATCACGGGCTCGACTCTAGTTGTCATTGCTCCCGATCTCGGCGGCCGCTCCTACTGCGCGTGCCGCACCGGCCACGACGTCACCCGTTCGTGCAGGTCGCTGTACCCCAGCAGGTGACGCAAGATCCGTTACCGTGCACGCCGACGGGCCACGAGGGCCCGACGGGAGGACGGGCACGATGACGGTCGAGGGACTCGCGGTGCAGGAACCCGTAGCGGAGGTCCACGGCCCGTTCGTGACCGTCGCCGAGGTCGCGTCCCGGATGCGGGTGTCGAAGATGACGGTGTACCGCCTGGTCCACAGCGGGGAGCTGCCGGCGATCCGCTTCGGCCGCTCGTTCCGCGTGCAGCAGCGCGCGGTCGAGGAGCTGCTGCAGGACGCGCAGGTCCGGGTGAGCTGATCGGCCATGATCCGGGCCCCGAGGGGTGAGGACACCGGACCGTCATCCGGCAGTGCGACGATCACCGCATGCACCGCCAGGTCACCGCCCACCTCGAGATCGATGTCACCGAGCCCGCCCTGCTGGCCCTGCAGTTCGCGGTGGCCGTCCCCGATGCCGACGAACAGCTGACCGTCACCCGCGACGGCGCCCCGGAAACCCTGCGTGAGGTGGCCACGCCGCACGGCGGCCGCATGCACCTGCTGGATGCCGCCACCGGGCTGCTGGTGATCGACTATGCGGCGGCGGTCGACGGTTGCGCGCCGATGCCGGAGACCACCGAACACGACCTGCTCAGCTACCGCCGCCCCAGCCGGTACTGCCCGTCGGACCGATTCCTGGCCATCGCTTCCACCGAGTTCGGGACCATCTACGACGACGGCGAGCTGGTGCGGTCGGTGGCCCGCTGGGTGCACGACCGGCTCTTCTACATCAGCGGCTCCAGCGGTCCGAGCGACGACGCCGTGGACACGCTGCTGCTCGGTGAGGGCGTGTGCCGCGACTACGCGCACCTGGTGCTGTCGCTGCTGCGGGCCCGCGACGTGCCGGCCCGGCTGGTCGCGGCCTACGCGCCCGGGCTCTACCCGATGGATTTCCACGCCGCGGTCGAGGCCTGGGTGGACGGCGGCTGGCGGGTGGTCGACGCAACCGGGCTCGCCCCGCGCGCCTCGATGCTGCGCATCGCCACCGGGCGCGACACCGCGGACACCGCGTTCCTGTCGGTCTACGAGGGCACCGCGGCGCTGCAGTCCGTCGGCGTGGTCGCCGTGGTCGACGAGCTCCCCAACGACAACCCCGACGACACGATCATCCTGTCCTGAGCGCGTCGAGCTGTCCGTTGGCGCGCAGGATCGACACCGCCCTGACGGTGGCGTGGCCGCGCCAGTCCAGGGCGGCCGCCGGCGAGTAGCTGGTGAAGTCCACCGCCCAGCCGCCGTCGGCGCGTTGCTGTCCGGCGAGGCGCTCCAACTCGGCGGCGATCAGCTCCGGCGCGAAGCGGCGCTGCGCCGGGCCACCCGGGTGCGGGGCGAAGTCCAGCGGCCGCATGAACTCGTCGTCCAGGCCACCGGCCACGTGCACCAGACCGTCGGCGGGGATGTGCCTGGTCAATCCGGTGAGCAGCTCCTGGGCTTCGGGTCGGGCGTCGGCGACCGCGTCGAGCAGCCGCACCGCGAAGGCCAGCTCGAGTGCGTGCGGCTGCCCGCCCAGGCTGCCGACCGCCGTGAGGCAGTAGCGGGTGGCCGTGGCCAGCCAGTGGTGCCGGGCCACGGCCGGGTCGTGGGCGGCGACCTGGTGCGCGACGGCGGCCACGATGGCGGTGATCTGCAGCGAGGAGGCCATCGGGTCGGCCTGCGCCCAGAACGGTGCGCAGCCGGCCGGATCGGGGATCGGCAGCGCGAACGGAAGCCCGCCGTCGGGCAGCGTGGCCGAGGCCAGCCATTCGCAGAGTGCGGCCGCCGCGGGGGTCGTCGCCGGGGCGATGTCGGCGAAGGCCTCGAAGGCGTGCAGCGCGCCGCCGGGCTGGCTGGTCGAGGACCGCAGGTCCGGTTCGAGGCCCCAGCCGTAGCCGCCATCGGGGTTGCGGTAGCCGTTCACCGCGGCCACCAGCGCTTCCGGGTCCACCCCGGGGCCACCTGTGAGCTGCTCGAACCGACGTCGGTCCAGCAGGCGGGCGTGGGTGGACAGGAAATCGGCGGCGGCGGCGAGGTCGATGTTCACCGGGCCAAGCCTGGACCAGGCGGGCCCGCCGGTCGTGAACGGATCGGTCAGCATCCCGCGGGGCCGTGGTCACCGTGCCGCGAACGGCGATCGGCGCGACGGCCCCCGCGGGATACCGGTCAGCTGCAGCCGCTGGTGGAGCCGCAGCCCTCGCAGAGGTAGCACGATCCGGCCGGGCGCATCTTGGTGCCGCAGGTCATGCACAGCGGCGCGTCGGCGGCCTTGCCCAACCGCAGCTCCAGCAGCTCGGTGGAGCTGCCGACCTCGACGGGTGCGGGC
Source organism: uncultured Actinomycetota bacterium (assembly GCA_963730945.1). Classification (GTDB taxonomy): domain Bacteria; phylum Actinomycetota; class Actinomycetes; order Mycobacteriales; family Pseudonocardiaceae; genus Pseudonocardia. The sequence continues at coordinate 256,557 of CAVSTV010000009.1, read as the reverse complement.
GAGACCCCACCCTTCGCCGCCGGTCCCGCCATCGGCTTGGCCTCGACCGACGAGCGCAGGCCCTCGACGTCGACCTCCCCGTATCCGGCGCCGTAGTCGGTGCTGTTGACCTGCGCGGTGCGCTCGTCCGCGGAGAAGATGCCCAGCTGGGCCCGCTTCTCGTACGGCAGGTGGTCCAGCGCGAGCCTCCGGAACAGGTAGTCCAGCACGCTGGTCGCGATGCGCACGTCCGGGTCGTCGGTCATGCCGGCCGGCTCGAAGCGCAGGTTGGAGAACTTCGAGACGTAGAACTCCAGCGGGATGCCGTACTGCAGCCCCACCGAGATGGACATCGAGAAGGCGTCCATCACGCCCGACAGCGTCGAGCCCTGCTTGCCGAGCTTGACGAAGATCTCGCCGAGGCCGTCCTCCGGGTAGCGGCCCGCGGTCAGGTAGCCCTCCGCCCCACCGACGGTGAACGACACCGTCTCGCTCGGCCGCTTCTTCGGCAGCCGCTTGCGCACCGGGCGCACCTCGACCGCGGCGGCCCGCTTCTCGCCCCCCGAGGAGGTGGCCGACTTGCCCGCGGACAGCGGCTGGCCGACCTTGCAGTTGTCCCGGTAGATCGCCAGCGCCTTGAGTCCGAGCTTCCAGCCGTCCATGTAGACCCGCTCGACGTCCTCGACCGTCGCCGTCTCCGGCATGTTGACGGTCTTGGAGATCGCGCCGGAGAGGAACGGCTGCACCGCGGCCATCATCCGCACGTGGCCCATCGCCGCGATGACCCGCTCCCCCATCGCGCAGTCGAACACCTCGTAGTGCTCGGGCCGCAGCCCGGGCGCGTCGACGACGTGGCCGTGCTCGGCGACGTACTCGACCACGGCCTCGGCCTGCTCGGTCTGGTAGCCCAGCGTGGCCAGCGCCCGCGGCACCGTCTGGTTGACGATCTGCATGGAGCCGCCGCCGACCAGCTTCTTGAACTTGACCAGCGCCAGGTCCGGCTCGATGCCGGTCGTGTCGCAGTCCATCATTAGGCCAATTGTTCCAGTAGGTGCTAGTACGGATGCCTGAGCGTTGCGCCACCCATTCGTCGCACCGATCGCCAGGCAGTCGCGCCAGGCGATGGTGGCCAGCTTGTGGATGGCGCTGCTGGCCGGCAGCGTGCGCACGTCGTCGTTGGCCGCGGCGTGCTTGCGCATCACGCGCTGGTGCCCGTCGGCGTTGCGGGTGTAGCCGGCGTAGGGGCCGACGACGCCGGCCAGCTCCGCCGAGCGCTTGTAGGCCGCGCCGGTCATCAGCGAGGTGATGGCCGCCGCCAGCGCGCGGCCGCCCTCGGAGTCGTAGGCGTGGCCGGTGGCCATCAGCAGCGCGCCGAGGTTGGCGTAGCCGATGCCGAGCTGCCGGAACGTGCGGGTCGTCTCGGCGATCGGCTCGGTCGGGAAATCGGCGAAGCAGATCGAGATGTCCATCGCGGTGATGATCAGCTCGACCGAGGACTGGAACCGGACGGCGTCGAACGTGCCGTCCTCGCCCAGGAACGTCAGCAGGTTCAACGAGGCGAGGTTGCAGCTGGAGTTGTCCAGGTGCATGTACTCGCTGCACGGGTTGGAGGCGGAGATGCGGCCGGACTCCGGGCAGGTGTGCCAGTCGTTGATGGTGCCGTCGTACTGGATGCCGGGGTCGGCGCACTCCCAGGCCGCCTGCGCGATGCTGCGGAACAGCTTCTTGGCGCCGATCCGGTCGATGACCTCGCCGGTCATCCGGCCCCGCAGGCCGAACTCGGTGTCGGCCTCCACGGCGCGCATGAACTCGTCGGTGACCCGCACCGAGTTGTTGGCGTTCTGGTACTGCACCGAGGTGATGTCCGAGCCGCCGAGATCCATGTCGAAGCCGGCGTCGCGCAGCACCCGGACCTTGGCCTCCTCCTTGGCCTTGGTCGCCACGAACTCCTCGATGTCGGGGTGGTCGACGTCGAGAACCACCATCTTCGCCGCGCGGCGGGTGGCGCCACCGGACTTGATGGTGCCGGCGCTGGCGTCGGCGCCGCGCATGAACGAGACCGGCCCCGACGCGGTGCCACCGGAGGACAGCAGCTCCTTGGAGGAGCGGATCCGGGAGAGGTTGAGGCCGGCACCGGAGCCGCCCTTGAAGATCAGCCCCTCCTCGCGGTACCAGTTGAGGATCGACTCCATCGTGTCGTCGACGGCGAGGATGAAGCAGGCGCTGACCTGCTGCGGGGAGCTGGTGCCGACGTTGAACCAGACCGGCGAGTTGAAGCTGAACACCTGGTGCAGCAGCATCCAGGTCAGCTCGTGGGCGAAGATCTCGGCGTCGTCCGCGGTAGCGAAGTAGCCGTGCTCGACCCCGGACCGGTGGTACACCCCGACCACCCGGTCGATGAGCTGGCGCAGGCTCGACTCGCGCTGCTCGGAGCCCACCGCACCGCGGAAGTACTTGCTGGTGACGATGTTGGTCGCGTTGACCGACCACGAGCTGGGGAACTCGACGCCGCGCTGCTCGAAGTTCACCGTGCCGTCCCGCCAGTTCGTCATGACGACGTCCCGACGTTCCCAGGTGACCTCGTCATACGGGTGCACCCCGGCGGTGGTGTGGATCCGCTCGATGGTCATCCCGGACGACTTCCCGGCCTTCGCCGACGCCGATCCGGAGCTGTCCTTGCGGCGTCCTGAGGCGGTGGTCCCGACGGTCTCGGTCATGCTCTCCCTCTCCTGCGGTGCCGGCGTGCTGGGGCCGCCGACACCCTCTGTCTGTCCGTCCGACTGCGCCGTGCGGTGACGGCGGTGGACGCTCGCGGGGTGCGATGGAACTGGTCCGATGGATCGAGTGACGATGAATGCTGGCGATGCTTGTCGGGGATCGGCTGACTCGGGACGGGTGAGGTCAGGGAACGGGTACGGCGCCGCTGCCGCTGGGGCGGCGGAGGTCGGCGATCTCCTTCTCGAAGTCCTCTATCGAGGTGAACGAGCGATACACGCTCGCGAAGCGCAGATAAGCCACCTCGTCGAGTTCCCGCAGCGGCCCGAGAATGGCCAGCCCGACCTCGTGGCTGGGCATCTCGGCGGCGCCGCCGGCGCGCACCGACTCCTCGACCCGGTGCGCGAGCTGCTGCAGCGCATCCTCGTCGACGGGCCGCCCCTGGCAGGCGCGCCGGACCCCGCGGACGACCTTGTCCCGGCTGAACGGCTCGGTCACACCGCTGCGCTTGACCACGGCGAGCACGGCCTCCTCGACCGTGGTGAACCGACGCCCACACTCGGCGCAGGACCGCCGCCGACGGGTGGCCTGCCCATCGTCGACCTCCCGGGAATCGATCACCCGGCAGTCCGAGTGCCGGCAGAACGGGCAACGCATGAATCCTCCCGGAACCGGTACCGTGCGGCGCCCCGCGACCCCACCCCTAGATGAACAACACCAGTGTAACCACAATATGTGGGGCCACGGGAAGCGGGACACCCCTCATCCGCGCATTGATCAGCCGGCCGGGATCAGCAGCAGCCGACCCGGCCGCAACTCCGCCGAGGTCAGCGAGTTGGCCGTGCTGATGCGCTCGGCCACCGCGGACAACCGGGCGCCGCGCGCGTCGGGCTCGACACGCCGGGCGACCTCCCAGACCGTCGGCTCATCGGCTCCGACCGTGACCACTCTCGGGCCCGCCGCGCCCGCACCGGACGCACCCGGAGCGGATGCGGCCGAAGCAGCTGCGCTCGCGTCGGATGCGCTCGCGCCGGGTGCGGCCGGGCCTGGTGCGGCCGGGCCGGTGGCCGCCAGCAGCAGCCCCCAGCCGATGACGACCAGGGCCGCCACCACCGCGACCACGACTCCACCCAGCAGCCCCCGTGCCGGTGTGGCCTGCCGGACGGACGCGGAGGAGGGCCGCCGGACCAGGGTGCGCCGGCGGCTCGGACAGGCCCGCGACGGCGGCTCCGGCCGGCCGCTCGGACGCTCTCCCTGCGCCGGGCGTACCGACACCGCCACCGTCGCCGGCCGCACCGGTCGCGGGCCGGGACCGCGGCGGGGTCGCACCCCCGCCCGATCGGCGCGGCGCGCCTCGCGGGCCGCCCGCGCCGTGGCGGCGACCGCAGGCGCCGTTCCGTCGCCACCCGACCTCGGACGCCGGCTCACGTGCGCCCGTTCCGACCTGTCGTCCTCGTACATCCCCGCCGCCTCCGCATCGCCGCGACCACCGCATAATTCCAAACAGGCGTTCGAACGAACGTCTGTGCGATGTCTACCACCGGGCACCGACAAAAATGGGAAACCGGGGCGTGTCGTTCGAACATGTGTTTGGCATGCGGCGGAATCGGGGCTACCGTCGTCGGCAATGGCGGTGGCCGGGGCGCAACTGCCGGCGGCGGATTGCGGCAAGCCGGTCCCGCGAAGAATCGGCAGCTGAAGGAGGACCGAGGAGATGGCACGGGAGAAGCCCGGCAGCGGCGCCGGCGGTGGCCGCGGCACGCCGGGAAAGGGTGCCGGTCCCACCGGCGCCAGCACCGCACAGGTCAGCACGTTCCCGGACCCGCCGACGGCGCCGGTCGGGTTGACCCCCCGGCAACGCAAGGTCCTGGAGGTGATCCGGGACTGGGTCGAGCGCTTCGGGTACCCGCCGAGCGTCCGGGAGATCGGCGACGCCGTCGGCCTCACCTCGACGTCATCGGTGCACCACCAGCTGCGCGCCCTGGAGCGCAAGGGGTACCTGCGCCGGGACCCCAACCGCACCCGAGCGGTCGACGTGCGCGGGCCGGAGGACTCGGCGGGGCTCGAGGACTCCGTGGTCGCCGAGCCGGACGACGCCGACACCGGCTCCGGGGACATGCGGCCGCAGCCGGCGTTCGTGCCGCTGCTGGGCAACATCGCCGCCGGCGGGCCCATCCTCGCCGAGCAGGCCGTGGAGAGCGTCTTCCCACTCCCCCGCGAGATCGTCGGGGAGGGCACCCTGTTCCTGCTCAACGTGCGCGGCGACTCCATGATCGAGGCCGCCATCACCGACGGTGACTGGGTGGTGGTCCGGCAGCAGCCGGTGGCCGAGAACGGCGAGATCGTCGCGGCCATGATCGACGGCGAGGCCACGGTCAAGACGTTCAAGCGCCGTGACGGGCACGTCTGGCTGATGCCGGCGAACGCCGCCTACGAACCGATTCCCGGTGACGACGCGACGGTGCTCGGCCGGGTGGTGGCGGTGCTGCGCCGGCTCTGACGATCGACGGCCATCGGGTCAGCGGCGATGGGCGTCAGCGGCGGCGGGCCCCGCGCACGGCCAGCGCGAGGATCACCACCAGCAGCAGTCCACCGAGCGCCGCCGCTCCGACGGCCGCAGGCAGCCATTCCGGCATCGGCTCGGCCGCGCGCCCCCCGTCAGGCGCGGGCTCGCCCGATCCGGACCCGTCGGGCACCGCGTCGGCCGGCTCGTCGACGATCAGTTCGGCCGCGTCCGGGACGCTGCGGATCTCCCCGGCCACCCCGCTGCGGGTCTCGGATCCGGAGATCAGCGCGCCGGACGGGTCGAATGCGATCGCCTCGCCCTGCGGTTCGTTCGGCAGCGGCACCCGCAGCGGGCGACCGGTGAGTGCGGCCACCAGGTCACCGTCGGGCACCCGGAACAGCCAGGCGTCGGTGTAGGTACGCAGCGCCACGACACCGCCGTCCGCGGTCGCCGCCGCTCCGGTCACCACCCGCGAGCCGAGGCCGTCGATCGGCCCGCCGACGGTGTCCGACGGGGGCAGCGCCACCTCCCCGACCCGCACCAGCGGGGTGGGCCCCACGCCGTCCGGGCCGGCCTCGGTCCGGTAGATACCGGCTGGTCCCGCGTCCTTGGTCACCACGACGGGTCGCCCGGCCGCGTCGACCAGCAGAGCCTCCGCGTCGTGCGGACCATCCGGGTAGGTCAGGCGGTGCAGCCGGGCCGGTCCGTCGGCGGGCAGCTCGATCACCGCGACGGTGTCGCGGCGCAGCTCGTTGTCGCCGATGTCGCCGACCCAGAGGGTGCCGTCGGGTCCGCGGGCCAGATCTTCCGGGTCCACCGGGTCGATGTCGCCGGTCCGGGTCTCCAGCACGGCGCAGCTGTCCGGGTCGATCCGGTGTACCCGGATCCGGCGGCCACCGTCGGCCATCCCCCAGAGCCCGCCGTCGGCGACGGCGAGCCCGGACAGCTCGGCCAGCAGCGGGTCGTCGACGGTGCAGCGCGCCGCCGCAACGGCAGCAGGGCGAACAGCGGTGGGAACCGGGACGGTGGGCGAACCTGCGGCGAGAAACGCGGCGCACATACCGCCGGCGAGCAGCTGACGGATCAGGTCGCCGGGCCGTTCACGCTCTCGGGCAGGCCCGCCGAGTCGCCGCTCACCACCGAGGCGGCCACCAGGAACGGCTGCACGGCGGTGGCCAGCTCGGCTCCGACGCGGGCCTGCATCCGGGTGCCGTCGGGCGTGTGCTCCTCGGTCAGCACCTCCCCCTCGGCGTGCACCCGGGCCGCCAGCGAGCCCTGCGTGTAGGGCAGCAGGAGCTCCAGCTCCACCGCCGGTCGCGGCAGCAGCTCGGCGATCCGAACCCGCAGCCGGTCGATCCCGTCACCGGTGCGCGCGGAGATGAAGACCGCGTCCCGCAGCAGGTGCCGCAGCCGGGCGAGCTGCAGATCGCCCGGCGGCATCGGTCTTGTTGACCACGAGCAGCTCCCGGGGCATCGACCCGTCGCGGTGCTCACCGATCTCGACCAGCACCTCGCGCACGGCCTTGATCTGGTCCTCCGGCAGGGCGTCGGAGGCGTCGACGACGTGCAGCAGCAGGTCGGCCTCGGCGGTCTCCTCCAGCGTCGAGCGGAAGGCCTCCACGAGCTGGTGCGGCAGGTGCCGCACGAACCCGACGGTGTCGGTCAGGGTGTAGGTGCGACCGTCCGCGGTGGAGGTCCGCCGGGTGGTCGGATCGAGGGTCGCGAACAGCGCGTCCTCGACCAGCACCCCCGCGTCGGTGAGCGCGTTGAGCAGGCTGGACTTGCCGGCGTTGGTGTAGCCGACGATGGCGACCGAGGGCACCTCGTGGCGCCGCCGGGACCCGCGCTGGGTCTGCCGGACCTGCTTCATCGCACCGATCTCGCGGCGCAGCTTGGACATCCGGTTCCGGATCCGCCGCCGGTCGAGCTCGATCTTGGTCTCACCGGGGCCGCGGCCGCCGATACCGACGCCGCCCGCGGCCCGCCCACCGACCTGCCGGGACAGCGCCTCACCCCAGCCGCGCAGCCGCGGCAGCAGGTAGGACAGCTGGGCCAGCTCGACCTGCGCCTTGCCGTCCCGAGAGCGGGCGTGCTGGGCGAAGATGTCGAGGATGAGCGCGGTCCGGTCGATGACCTTGACCTTGAGCCGCTCCTCCAGCTGGCGCAGCTGACCGGGCGAGAGCTCGCCGTCGCAGATCACGGTGTCGGCGCCGGCGGCCTGCACGGCGTCGCGCAGCTCCTCGACCTTGCCGGAGCCGATGAATGTGGCCGGGTCGGGCCGCGGGCGGCGCTGGACCAGGCCGTCGAGCACCTCGGAACCGGCGGTCTCGGCCAGGCGCGCCAGCTCCGCGAGCGAGGCCTTGGCCTGTTCGCTGGTCCCCTCGGTCCAGACCCCGACCAGCACCACGCGCTCCAGGCGCAGCTGGCGGTACTCGACCTCGGTGACGTCGGTGAGCTCGGTCGACAGCCCCGCGATGCGGCGCAGCGAGCTGCGCTCTTCGAGCTCGTAGTCGCCGCGGGTGGCCGCGAGCGGCTCGTTGTTCGGGGTGCTCAGGACGGGATCGGTCATCGTGGTAGCCATACTCCCACGTCAACGCTCGCGGTGTCGTCGCAGATTCCCGCCACCCGTCGCCCCCGGAGCGTGTCCCAGGATCAGCCCAGGCCGTCCCACCAGCGGCGGGACAGCTCGCCGGTGGCCACCAGGACCGCGGGGCCGTGCAGGCAGGTGGTGCTGTCGGCGACCGTGACGCGCAGGCGGCCGCCGGGGGTGTGCACCGCGACGACGCCGGTGTCGCGGCCGGCGTGCCGCAGGGCGGCCACCACCGCCGCGACGGTCCCGGTGCCGCAGGATCGGGTCTCCCCGACACCCCGCTCGTGGACCCGCATGCTCACCTCACCGCCGTTCACCGGGCTCACGAACTCGATGTTCACCCCGTGCGGGAACAGCGTCGGGTCGTGCTGCGGCGCGCGGGTGAGGTCGAGCGCGGCGATGGACCGGTCGGTGACGCAGGCCAGGTGCGGATTGCCGACGTCCACCGCGATCCCGGCGAACTCCACCCCGTCGACGCTTGCCGTGCCGCTCGCCCCGACCGTGGCCGGGCCCATGTCGACCGAGACCTCGGCGCCGTCGAGGCTGGCGGCGCGGACTCCCGCGCGGGTACCCAGGCGCAACCCGTCACCGCCCAGCCAACCGGCGTCGGCCAGGTAGCGGGCGAACACGCGCACCCCGTTGCCGCACATCTCGGCCACGCTGCCGTCGGCGTTGCGGTGGTCCATGAACCACTCGACGCCGGGTTCCGGGGGCGGACCGTCCCCGAGCGCCGCCCAGCGCACCACCCGCAGCACCCCGTCGGCGCCCAGCCCCCGTCGACGATCACAGAGCGCGGCCACCCGGGCGGGGGTCAGGTCGAGCTCACCGTCGGGGTCCGGCAACAGCACGAAGTCGTTCTCGGTGCCGTGCCCCTTGCTGAACTGCACGTTCGCCATTCTAGGGAGCACGGCTCAGCAACGCCCTGGCCCGGTCGAGCACGTCCTCGGCGCCGCCGGGCAACCAGTGGATCCGGGGATCGCGGCGGAACCAGGACCGTTGCCGGCGGACGAAGCGGCGGGTCGCCCGCACCGTGTCGGCCGCGGCGTCGGTGAGCTGGGCAGCGCCGTCGAGAGCGGCGATGACCTGCTGATATCCCAGTGCTCGGGACGCGGTGCGGCCCTCCCGCAGGCCGGCGGCGAGCAGCGTGCGGGTCTCGTCGACGAGACCGGCGGCGAACATCCGGGCCACCCGCCGGGCGATCCGCTGGTCCAGCTCCGCGGTGTCGCGGTCGATGCCGACCAGCACCGCGTCGTTGCGGCAGCGGCCTGGGGTGGGCAGCCGGGCGGGGAACGGGCGCCCGGTGAGCGCGATCACCTCCAGCGCGCGCACGATCCGGCGCGTGTTCGTGGGCAGCACCGCCGCCGCCGCGGCCGGATCGAGCTGCGCGAGCCGGGCGTGCAGGGCGTCCGGGCCGCGTTCGACCAGCTCCGCCTCCAGCTCGGCGCGCAGGATCGGATCGGTGCCCGGGAAATCCAGCTCGTCGACGACCGCCTGCACGTACAGCCCGGAGCCACCGACCAGCACCGGCGTGCGACCGGCCGCCCGCAGCCGCTCGATGGTCTCGCGCGCGGCGCGCTGGTAGGCGGCCACCGACGCGGTCTCGGTGACGTCGAGCACGTCGAGCAGGTGATGTGGGACGCCGGCCCGCTCGGTCACGGTGAGCTTCGCGGTCCCGATGTCGAGGCCGCGGTAGAGCTGCATCGCGTCGGCGTTGATCACCTCACCGCCGAGCTCGGTGGCCAGCGCGAGGCCGACGTCCGATTTCCCGGTGGCCGTCGGCCCCACGATCGCGATCAGGGGTGGCGCGCTCACGCCGTCGTCCCGTCGGCGGGCGTCCAGACGGCCACGTGGTAGGCCACCCCGAACGGCATCGACGAATGCAACAGCTCCCCCCGCCAGGTCGGGCCCGCGGTGGCCGCGGCCAGCACCTGCCACGGGGCCCGGCCCCCGACGAACAGCTCGGCGGCGAGCCCGGGGTCCAGCGCGGCCAGCGCGGCCCGGTCGGCGTCGCGGAGCGCGCGCGATACCTGCGCGTCGAAGCCACCGGCCCGTTCGTCGAGGTGGCCGGGGGCCCGCTCGGTGTGGGTGGCGGCTCCGTCGCCGAGCACGAGCAGGCCGACCGGGGCCGGATCCGCGGCGCACTCCGCGGCCAGCGCGGTGCCGAGCGCGGCGCAGGCCGCCGGGCTGTCGTCGACGGCGACGAGTTCGCCCCGGATCCGGACCGTGGCGCCGGTGCCACCCGCCGCCCAACCGGCGATGAGCAGCGGCAACGCCAGCCGCGGGTCGATCGGGGCGGCCGAGCCTGCCGTGTCCAGCCCGACGACGAGATCGACGCCGAACCCGACGAACGACCCGCGGGCGCTCGCGTCCACCGTGCGCCGGCCAGCCTGGTCGGCGCCGACCGCGATCCAGCGCGGTGCGGCCGAGGCCAGCCGGGTCGCCGCGTCGAGGCAGGCCGCGCGCAGCTCGGCGGTCTCGGTCGCGGCCCGCCCGGCCAGGGCCGGGACCAGCAGTGGAGGCTCCGGCAGGACCGCGACCATGGTCAACACCGGCAGCCCGCCGATGGTGCGGCGAGCCCATCGGTCGGCCGCGGAGCACCCGTCGCCGGTCGAGACCGGGAGCCGTTCTCCGCTCGCACCGGGCACTCAGTCGGTCGCACCGAACCACAGTAGGCGGGCGCGACTCGGCGATCGGGATCGGCCGCCGGCTGCGCTGCGCACGTCCGGGCAGTTCCGGTTGTCGGCCATAGCTGTTTGAATCGCCGAACGACCCCGGACCGAGCGGTCCGGCTGATCGGCAGGATCGGCGAGGGTCGCTGTGCACGGCTTCGCCCGGCGGGCGGAGCGCTCGCCGTCCGCGGCGGGCTGGAGCGAGGAGGACGACCGTGTCGGAGCAGCAGGAGTTGGGACAGCAGGACCGAGCCACGACGGTGCGGGAGCAGCCGTCGCAGCCCCGGGGGACCGCACCTGCGTCGCCATCCGAAGCCGGCTCCGATTCACCGGCACCGGCCGGGGCCCCGCCCGGCCCCGAAGCCGACATCGTTCCGACCGCCGATGGGGTCGGGGACGAGCCCGGGACGGCGGAGCCGATCGCCGGGTCGCCGGGTGCGGTCGTCCCGACGCCGCGGCCGGTCCCGGGCCCGAACCCGCCGACCGCACAGCCGGTCGCCGCGACGGACGTGAGCGGCTCGACACCGCCGGTCCCGGGTTCGCCCGCTGGCGACCCGAACGTCCCGACGCCGACGCCCCCGAGCCCGGGGCCGAGTCCGCTACCGGCGGAACCCGCAGTCCCCACCCCAGGGCCGGGGCCGAGCCCGCTGCCCGCGGAACCCGCAGTCCCCACCCCAGGGCCGGGGCCGAGCCCGCTGCCCGCGGAACCCGCAGTCCCCACTCCGGGCCCGGCGGTGCCCGCTCCGGACCCCGTCGTGCCCACGCCGACCCCTCCGCGGCCGGGCCCAGGCCCGAATCCGCTGGTTCCCGAGCCGAGCGGCCCGACGCCTCCCCCGGTCCCCGGGCCGCCGGCACCGCAGCCGCCGACACCGGAGCCGGTCGTCCCCGGGCCGGATCCGAGTACACCGGCGCCTCCGCCGTCGCCGCTTCCGGATCCGAACACACCGGGTCCCCCGACCACCCCGCCACTTCCCAACCCGAATCTGCCCGGTTCGGGCGGCGTTGCCCCGCATCCGGGCGTCGTGAGCGCGCAGCAGGTCACCGCGGTCGAGGGGGCGCCGGTCGCCGGGGGCGAGGGCGAAGCCACGCCGGAACCCACACCCGAAGAGGGCGCCCCGGTCGAACCCACACCCGTCGAAACCACGCCGGTCGAACCCACACCCGTCGAAACCACCCCGGTCGAACCCACACCCGTCGAGACCACCCCGGTCGAACCCACACCCGTCGAGGGCTCACCGGACGCGGCTGCGCGCGCGGCCACCACGTCGTACCCGGGCACCGCGCCACCATCGATCCCGGCCGACCCCACCACCCGACCGGCTCCGCCCGCCGGTACGCCGGTCCGCGATGTGCGGTCCGCCCCGCCAACAGCGCCCTCGCACACCTCTGCTGAGCAAGCACCCGGCGCGGCGGCGCCGGCCCACCCCGTCCCGGCACCGCCGCCCCGGCCGGGCCCGCCGCCGGTCCCGACACCGCCGCGCCCCGGACCGATCCCGGCCGCGGCCCGGACCGCGACGCCGGCACCGCACGCTCCCGAGGGTTCGACCCCGGTCACGCATTCCTCGCCGGTGCCCAGCGCCATCGTGGAGCCGTCCAGATGGGGTCGGATCGACGCGGAGGGAACGATCTACCTGCGGACCGCGGACGGCGAGCGGGTGGTCGGCTCGTGGCAGGCCGGTGCGCCCACCGAAGGCCTCGCCCACTTCGCTCGCCGTTTCGACGACGTGCTGACCGAGGTCGAGCTGCTGGTCACGCGGCTGGCGGCGGGTGGCGGTGACCCGAAGCACGCCCTGCACAGCGCCAAGACGATCCGTGACGGACTCGCCGAGGCCGCGGTCGTCGGCGACGTCGTCGGCCTGCGGGCTCGGCTCGACGAGCTCGTCGCGGACGCCGAGAAGGCCATCGGAGCCGCTCGCTCGGCCCGCGATGCGCAGCGGACCGCCGCGGTGGCGCGCAAGGAGGAGCTCGCCGTCGAGGCCGAGACGCTGGCCACCGAGGCCTCCCAGTGGAAGCAGGCGGGCGACCGGTTCAAGGCGATCCTCGACGAGTGGCGCACCATCCGCGGCATCGACCGCAAGACCGACGAGCTGCTGTGGAAGCGGTTCTCCAAGGCCCGGGAGGCGTTCAACCGGCGCCGCGGTTCACATTTCGCCGACCTCGACCGCCAGCGCGCCACCGCCAAGAGCCGCAAGGAGGAGCTGGTCGTCGAGGCCGAGAAGCTGGTCCAGTCCGAAGACTGGGGCCCGACCGCGGCCCGGTTCCGTGACCTCATGTCCGAGTGGAAGGCGGCCGGTCGCGCCCAGAAGGATGCCGACGACACGCTGTGGCAGCGGTTCCGCGGCGCCCAGGACGCCTTCTTCGCCCGCCGCAGCGCATCGTTCTCCGAGCGCGATGCGGAGTTCGTGGCGAACGCCCAGGCCAAGAAGGCCCTGCTCGACGAGGCCGAGAAGATCAACACCTCGGACGCGACCGCGGCCCGGGCCGCGCTGCGCGGCGTCCAGGAGCGGTGGGAGCAGATCGGCAAGGTCCCGAGGGAGGAGATCCGGCCGCTGGAGGCGCGGCTGCGCGCGGTCGAGGAGCGGGTCCGGGACTCCGCGGATCAGCACTGGCGGCGCTCCGACCCCGAAGCCGAGGCGCGCGTCGCCCAGTTCCGCGACCGGGTGGCCCAGTTCGAGAGCCAGGCCGCCAAGGCCCGCGCCGCGGGTGACGCCCGGCGCGCCGAGCAGGCTCAGCAGCAGGCCGAGCAGTGGCGGGAGTGGCTGACCACCGCCGAGCGGGCGGTGCAGCAGCGCTGATCCACCGCCGCTGGCCCAGCCAGCATGATCAGCGCGTGCGGTAGCTGAGGCTCACGGGTGCAGCTTTTCTACCGCAGGCGCTGATCATGCCGCGGTCAGCGCGGTGGCGATCTCGGCGATGGTGGCGGCACGGCATTCACCCCGAGCCGGCGGCGGTCAGCGGCGCAGGGCGATCCGGACCCAGCACACGGCCAGGGTGAGCATGGCCAACGTCGCCACGATCATCCCGATGTCGGGACCGGTGCCGCCCTCCGGCACCCCGGTCTGCCGCGACCAGATCGCCCACACCCCGTGCACCACGGAGAACCCGCAGCCCCAGGCGGCGAACCAGGCCAGCCGCCACCAGCGGGTGCCCAACGCGAGCGACGACACCACCAGCCCGAAGCCGAGCGAGGTGAGGGTGAACAGCCGCGGCAGCGGCCCCACCGACTCGGTCCCGGCCAGGACCTGCCACCCGAGCGCACCACCGGTCCAGGGCAGCAGCAGGCCCACGAGCAGGGCCAACATCGCGATCGACACGACCAGCCCGGCGGTCCGGGTCGGATCGGTCCGGAGCTCGACCTGCCGGGTCACCCCGGCCAGCTCCTTGTCCAGCGCGACCAGTTCGCTGGGCAGTTCCTTCGGGCTCTCACGCTCGGCCATCAGCCCTCCCTCACCCCGCATCCGGAGATCACCGGAGCCACCGCGGGCTCCCCGAACGCCGGCAGCCCCAGCACCGTGGAGCCCCGCACGGAACCAGTAGAACCCGACTCCGCCGCTCCCGCTCCCCGACGGGTACCCGTTTCGTGCACATCACCGGCCCGGGTTCGGCGGTGCGACAGCACCCCGCCGTCGGCGACCAGGTGGTGTGGCGCGCCGTAGCCGACCCGAACCTGCACGACGTCGCCGGGGCGGATGGCGTCCGCGTCGGGGCCGGGATCGAAGTGCACCAGCCGCCCGTCCCGCGCCCGCCCGGAGCGGCGCCGGGTGGCGCCGTCCTTGCGCCCCTCACCGGTCGACACCAGCACCTCGACCAGCCCGCCCTCGAGCGCCCGGTTGCCCGCCCAGGAGATCTCCTCCTGCACCTCGACCAGCCGCTCGTAGCGCTGCTGGACCACGCTCTTGGGGAGCTGGTCGGGCAGCGACGAGGCCGGGGTGCCGGGACGCGGCGAGTACTGGAAGGTGAACGCGTTGCTGAACCGGGCCGCGCGCACCACGTCCAGGGTGGCCTCGAAGTCGGCCTCGGTCTCGCCGGGGAACCCGACGATGATGTCGGTGCTGATCGCCGCGTCCGGCAGTGCGGCCCGGACCTCGTCGATGATCGCCAGGTAGCGGGTGGAGCGGTAGGAGCGGCGCATCCGGCGCAGCACGTCGTCGGATCCGGACTGCAGCGGCATGTGCAGCTGCGGGCAGACGTTCGGGGTCTCGGCCATCGCGGCGATCACGTCGGAGGTGAAGTCGCGCGGGTGCGGCGAGGTGAACCGCACCCGTTCCAGTCCCTCGATGCCGCCGCAGGCGCGCAGCAGCGCGGCGAACGCGCCCCGGTCGCCGAATTCCACCCCGTAGGAGTTGACGTTCTGCCCGAGCAACGTCACCTCCAGCACGCCGTCTGCGGCCAGCGCCGCCACCTCGGCCAGCACGTCCTCGGGGCGGCGGTCCTTCTCGGTCCCGCGCAACGAGGGCACGATGCAGAACGTGCAGGTGTTGTTGCAGCCGACCGAGATCGACACCCAGCCGGCGTAGGCGGACTCGCGCCGCGTCGGCAGCGTCGAGGGGAACACCTCCAGCGACTCGGCGATCTCCACCTGCGCGGTCCGGTTGTGCCGGGCCCGCTCCAGCAGCACCGGCAGCGCGTGCACGTTGTGGGTGCCAAACACGACATCCACCCACGGCGCCCGGCGCACGATCTCGGCCCGGTCCTTCTGCGCCAGGCAACCGCCCACCGCGATCTGCATGCCCGGGTGCGCCGCCTTGACCGGCCGCAGCTGACCGAGGTTGCCGTAGAGCCGGTTGTCCGCGTTCTCCCGGACCGCGCAGGTGTTGAACACGACGATGTCGGCGGCGGCGTCCGAACCGGCCCGCGTGTAACCTGCCGCCTCGAGCAGCCCGGCCATCCGCTCGGAGTCGTGCACGTTCATCTGACACCCGTAGGTGCGGATGTTGTAGCTGCGGCTCACCGCCCCAGCGTAGTCCGGCCTGCTCGGTGGGTCGGGGCGGCTCGACGCCGGGCCGGCCGCACGAAAGGATCACCGGCCATGCGGGGCCCGAGCAGGCGGCACGACCGTCGCTCCGTCCTGCGAGCCCTCGGTCTGCTCGGCGGGTTGGCGCTGGTGCCCGGCTGCTCCGCGCGCTTCGGCGAGGTCGCGCTGAGGCTGGCCACCGGTGCCCCGGAGGGTGGCTACTTCAGGCTCGGCACCGTGCTCGCGGCGGTCTGGCAGCGCGAGCTCGGCCTGCAGGCGCTGCCCACGGTGCTGTCCACGCCGGGATCGATGGAGAACGTGGCGCTGCTCGGCGCCGGCTCCGCCGACGTGGGGTTCTGCCAGATCGACGTGGCCGCGCACCGGATCTCGTGCTGCCCACCCGAGGACCCGCGATCGCCGCGGGCGCTGGCCCGCATCTACGACGACGTCGTGCACGTCGTGACCGCGCGGTCCTCACCGATCACGGCGTTCGGGCAGCTGCGCGGCGCGCGGGTCTCCCTCGGTGAACCCGGCTCCGGCGTGTGGTTCGTCGCCACCCGGCTGCTCACCGCCGCCGGGATCGCCGAGGCCGAGCTGCGCGTGCTGCGGCTGGGCATCGGCGAGTCGGCGACGGCACTGGCCGCCGGCGAGATCGACGCGTTCTTCTGGACCGGCTCGCTGCCGACCCAGGGCGTCGCGACGCTGACCGCGCAGCTGCCGATCAGGCTCCTCGACCTGACCGAGCTGGTGGCGCCGATGCGCGGGCGGTACCCGGAGTACGCCGCCGCCACGCTCCCGGCCGGGATCTACGGGATTCCGGCGCCGGTGACCAGCCTGCTGGTGCGCAACGTGCTGCTGGTCAACCCCTCGATGGCCGACGGACTGGCCGGGGCCCTGGTGCGCGCCGTGTTCGCCGCCCAGGAGGAGCTGAGAGGCAGCAGCCGGACGGCGCTGAGCATCGACCCGCGCGCGGCCATCGGCACCCAGCCGGTGCGGCTGCATCCCGGCGCCGAGCAGTTCTACCGCGACAACGACGGCTTCTGACTCATCGAATCAGGGTCGGCACCGTCGGTGGGTCGACGCTCGCCCGGCGCAGCATCGCGACCACCCGCAACCCTCCGTCCGCCGGCCGCTCCAGGCGCAGCCGGCCACCGGCCAGCTCCACCGTGCGGGCGGCGATGGCCAGCCCCAGCCCGGAGCCCTCGACGTTGCTCTGGGCCGGGCTGCGCCAGAAGCGGCCGGTGGCCCGCTCCAGCTCCTCCAACTCCAACCCGGGGCCGCTGTCCTGCACCGCGATCTCGACCTCGCTGGGCGTCGCGGTCGTGCAGACGGTGATCACCCCGCCGGGCGGCGAGAACTTGATCGCGTTGTCCAGCACCGCGTCCAGCACGATCTCGTTGGCCCGGGCCGACGCCACCGCCTTCAGCCCGCGGGCCCCGTCGCGCACCAACCGCAGCCCGGTGTGCTCGGCCAGCGGTCGCCAGGCCTCCACCCGGTCCTCCACGTCGGCGTCCACGTCGAGCACGGTCAGCGGCAACGTCCGCTCGGCGCGCGCCAGCGCGAGCAACCCGTCGAGCAGGGTGGACAGCCGCTCCGCTTCCTCCAGCGCCGCGATGTGCTCGGGCGATCCGTCGGCGTCCACGAAGTCTTCGAGATTGGACAGTCGCAACCGGAGCGCGGTGAGCGGGTTGCGCAGCTGGTGGCTCGCATCGTCGACGAAGGCGCGCTGAGCCGCGTAGGCGTGCGTGACGGTCTCCGCCATCCGGTCGAACGACTCGGACAGCCTGCGCAGCTCCGGCGGGCCGGTCCCGTCGGCGACCGGATCCGGCGGCGCCCCGGCCAGCACCGCGGCGGCCACCCGACCGGTGCCCTCGTCGAGGCGGCGCACAGGGCGCATCACCCAGCGCACGATGGGTAGCGCGGCGAGCGCGGCGACCCCCAGTGCGAGCACCCCCGCCGCCGCCAACATCCACCAGACCTGCAGCTCCGCCGAACGCAGCTCGTCGGTCGGGGAGATCGTGACCACGGCGCCGAGCACCCGACCGTCGACCAGCACCGGCTCGGCCAGCACCATCGGCACCTCTTCCCACGGCATCAGCAGTGGGTAGGGCTCCGAGCGCCGGTTGACCAGCGCCTTCTCCACCCGGTCGAGGCCCGCGGCGTCCAGTGGCGCGACCCCCGGCCGGGAGGTGGTGACCACGTTCCGGTCGCGATCCAGCACCATGACCGCGACGCCGTAGACGGCGTCGTACTGGGCCAGCTCCTCGGTCAACCCGCTCGGATCCCGGTCGGCGATCGGGCGGCCGGCGAGCGAGGCGAAGGAGATCGTGTCGGTGAGCCGGCTGGTGAACAGCTGTCCCTGGTTGGCCCGGGCGTCGGAGATGGCCAGCGGCACACCCAGCCCGATGGCGACGGCACCCTTCAGCACCAGCAGGATCACCAGCAGCCGCGTCCGCATGCTATTCCGTCCCGCTGTCGGGGAGCCCGAGTCGGTAACCGACCCCACGTACCGTCTGCACCAGATCGGCACGTCCCAGCTTGGTGCGCAGCGTAGCGATGTGCACGTCGAGAGTGCGATTGGCACCGGCCCAGCTGCGACCCCACACCTCGGCCACGATGCGATTCCGGGTGCACACCGCGCCGTCCGAGCTGGCCAGCAGGGCCAGCACCTGGAACTCCTTGCGGGTCAAGGTCACCGACCGGTCGCCGACGGACACGGCATGGCGCTGCAGGTCGATCGTCACCTCGTCCAGCACGATCACCTCCCCCGCTCCGTTCCCGTCGGCCCGCGCGAGCGGCCGTCGGCGGCGATACACCGCGTGCACCCGGGCGACCAGCTCTCCGATGTCGTAGGGCTTGACCAGATAGTCGTCGGCTCCCGAGTGCAGGCCGAGGATGCGATCGTCCACCTCGCCGCGGGCTGACACAACAATGACCGGAATTTCGCTGACCTGCCTGATCGCCCGGCAGACGTCCACACCGTCGATGTCGGGCAGCCCGAGGTCGAGCAGCACGACATCGACGCCGTCGAGGTGCTCGACCGCCGCCCGTCCACGGTCGAGCCGGGAGGTGCTCATCCCGTGCCGGTGCAGGGCCGGGCGGAGCGCGGCCGCCACCCGATCGTCGTCCTCGACCAGCAGGATGTGCACTCCCCACCCCCCTTCGACCGTTCTGTCCGGTGCTGCGACGGTACGACCGCTGCTTCCGCGGCCGACCGAGCGTTATACGAGCGCAACCCTATGGGGTGCCGAAGGTGCTGGACTCATACGTGCAATTCGCCCTAGCGTCCCGCCATGATCGGAGGTCTTCGATGACCAGCTCCACCCCTATGATTCGGATGGCGGGCGTCGACAAGCACTTCGGCGAATTACACGTCCTGCGTGACATCAACCTCGAAGTCGACTCCGGCCAGGTGGTCGTCGTGCTCGGCCCGTCGGGATCGGGCAAGTCCACGCTCTGCCGCACGATCAACCGGTTGGAACCGATCGACAGCGGGGTCATCGAGGTCGACGGGCAGGAACTGCCCGCCGAGGGCAAGAGCCTGGCCGCACTGCGCGCCGATGTGGGCATGGTGTTCCAGAGCTTCAACCTCTTCGCGCACAAGACGATCATGGAGAACGTCACGCTGGCCCCGCTCAAGGTCCGCAAGACCGGCAAGGCGGAGGCCGAGAAGAACGGCCTGGCGCTGCTGGAGCGGGTCGGCATCGCGAACCAGAAGGACAAGTACCCCGCGCAGCTCTCCGGCGGGCAGCAGCAGCGGGTGGCGATCGCGCGCGCGCTGGCCATGAACCCCAAGGTGATGCTGTTCGACGAGCCGACCTCGGCGCTGGACCCGGAGATGGTCCAGGAAGTACTGGACGTGATGACCACGCTGGCCAAGGAGGGCATGACCATGCTCGTGGTCACCCACGAGATGGGCTTCGCGCGGCGCGCCGCGCACCGCGTCGTGTTCATGGCCGACGGCGAGATCGTCGAGGACGACACCCCGGACAGCTTCTTCTCCAGCCCCCGGTCGGACCGGGCCAAGGACTTCCTGGGCAAGATCCTCACGCACTAGCACCCTCACGAATCCCGACAGAACACGGAGAAACGCATGACGTTGCGCACCCTGGCGGTCGGCCTGATGGTGAGCGCCCTCGCCCTGACCGCATGTGGACAGGAGGGGAGCCCCGGCGGCGGCGGCGCCCCGGTGGTGACCCAGGACGCCTCGGCCGACGTCCAGGTCGCCGGCTCGAAGACCTTCGACGCCATGAAGGCACGTGGCCGCGTGGTGATCGGGGTCAAGGAGGACCAGCCCGGGCTCGGCTTCAAGGACGCCACCACCAACGAGTACTCCGGCTTCGACATCGAGATGGCCCGCCTGGTCTCGGCCCAGCTCGGCTTCGCCGCCGACAAGATCGACTACAAGGCGGTGCCGTCGGCCGCCCGCGAGGACACCATCGAGCGCGGCGAGGTCGACTACTACGTCGGCACGTACACGATCAACGACAAGCGCAAGGAGCGGGTCGCCTTCGCCGGTCCGTACTACCTGGCCGGGCAGAGCGTCCTGGTCCGCTCCGACGAGTCGGCGATCACCAGCAAGGACACCCTCAAGGGCAAGAAGGTCTGCTCGGTGACCGGTTCGACCCCGATCCAGCGGGTCAAGGACCAGAGCCTGACCGAGCCGGAGAACATCGTCGAGTTCCAGACCTACACCCAGTGCGTGGACCAGCTGATCAACAACCAGGTCGACGCGGTGACCACCGACGACGCCATCCTGGCCGGCTACGCCTCGCAGCAGCCCGACAAGCTCAAGCTGGTCGGCGAGCCGTTCTCCCAGGAGCCCTACGGCATCGGCCTGGCCAAGGACGACACCGCGCTCCGCGGGAAGATCAACGACATCCTGCAGGCCGCCGAGGACGACGGCACCTGGAAGCAGATCTACGACGGCACGCTCGGCAAGTCCGGCGCCACCTCGACGCCGCCGCCGATCGACCGGTACTGACAGCTCGGGACGCCGGTGGGCCGACATCCTCGGCCTACCGGCGTTCCGCCGTTGAGAGGCGACCACCCCGGTGAACGTGCTCCTGGACAACCTCAGTCTCTACGGTTCCGCGTTCTGGGGGACCATCCAGCTCTTCGTCGTCGCCGCCATCGGTTCGCTGATCCTGGGGCTGGTGCTGGCCGGGATGCGGGTGAGCCCGGTGCCGATCCTGCGCAGCTTCGGCGCCGGCTACGTCAACGTCGTCCGCAACACCCCGCTCACGCTGGTCTTCTTCTTCTTCGCCTTCGCCTATCCGCGGCTGGAGATCGTCGACCTGTCGTTCTTCGCACGGGCCTGTACGGCGCTGATCATCTACACCGCGGCCTTCGTCTGCGAGGTGATCCGGTCCGGGGTGAACACGGTGCCGGTCGGGCAGGCCGAGGCGTCGCGGGCGCTGGGCTTCACCTTCGGCCAGACCCTCGGCGAGGTGATCCTGCCCCAAGCCGTGCGCTCGGTGGTGCCGCCGCTGACCAACGTGCAGATCGCGCTGCTGAAGAACACCACGATCGCCGCCGGTTTCTCGGTCGCCGAGGCCGGCGGGATCTACCAGAACCTCTCCGAACGCGGATACGACGTGCTCATCGGCCTGCTGTGGGTGGCGGTCGGATTCCTGATCCTGGTGATCCCGCTGACGCTGCTGCAACGCAGGCTGGAACGACGCTGGAGCGTGGCCCGATGACCGCCGCCGACGTATTCATTCCCGCGGAGGCGAAATGACTGCCGTTCTGTATGACGCTCCAGGCCCCAAGGCGCTGGTGCGCAACCGGCTGACCGGCGTCATCGGCACCCTGGTGTTGGCCGCGATCGTCGGTTTCGTCGTCTACCGGTTCATCGCCACCGGGCAGTTCGAGCCGCGGCTGTGGAGCTGGATCACCTACAAGGTCATCCAGATCACGCTGCTGCAGGCGCTGCTCGCGACGCTGCAGGCGTTCGCGCTGGCCGCCGTGCTCTCGATGGTGTTCGGCGCGGTGTTCGCGGCCGGTCGGTTGTCGGACCACAGCTGGGTGAGCCGGCCGGCGACGGCGATCGTGGAGTTCTTCCGGGCCGTGCCGCTGGTGGTCCTGATCTTCATCATCTATTTCGGGCTGTCCCGCAGCCTCGGGATCACGGTTTCCACGTTCACCGCCCTGGTGCTCGGGCTGATGCTCTACAACGGCTCGGTGCTGGCCGAGATCTTCCGGGCCGGGGTGAACGCGCTGCCCAAGGGCCAGCGCGAGGCGGCCTACGCGCTGGGCATGCGCAAGACCCAGGTGATGACCAACGTGCTGCTCCCGCAGTCGCTGCGGCAGATGCTGCCGACGATCATCAGCCAGCTCGTGGTGGTGCTCAAGGACACCGCGCTCGGCTTCCTGATCCTCTACCCGGAGCTGCTGTACCAGGCTCGCACGCTGGGCAGCCAGGGCCAGTTGGGCTCACCGATCCTGCAGGTGGCGCTGGTCATCGCGGTCATCTACATCGCGATGTGCCTGCTGCTGTCCGCGCTGGCCAACTACCTGGAGCGGAAGACCCGGCGCAGCAGCAAGGTCAAGGGTGGCCCGATCGTGGTGGTCGGCGACCCGGAGCTGACCGCGGCCGCCGCCGACCCGAAGCTCTGAGCGGGCAGCCGGCCGGTCAGAGGTTCTCGACGACGACCGGCTCGATGCCCTCGGCGACCGGTAGCCCGAAACCGAACACCTGGGCGTAGAAGCTCAGCTCGGCGTCCAGGGCCCGGCGGATGTTCTCGGCCCGCCGGAAACCGTGCTGCTCGCCCTCGAAGAGCAGGTAGGCCACCGGTACCCCGCGCTCGCGCAGCGCGTCGACGATCTTCTCGCTCTGGTTGGGCGGCACGATCGGGTCCTCGGATCCCTGCAGCACGATCAGCGGCCGGGTGAAGCGCTGCACGTGGTGGATCGGCGAGCGGGCGATGTAGGTGTCGCGCTCCTCGGGGTAGGGGCCCACCAGCCGGTCCAGGTACCGGCTCTCGAACTTGTGCGTGTCGGCGGCCAGCGCCTCGAGATCGGCCACCCCGAAGTGGTCGGCGCCGGCTGCGAACGGGGTGTCGTCGCGGGCCAGCGCGGCGAGCGTGGTGTAGCCCCCGGCCGAACCGCCCCGGATGCACAACCGCGCTGGGTCGACCCGGCCCTGCCGCGCGAGCCAGCCGGCCGCGGCCAGGCAGTCGGCCACGTCGACCACCCCCCACTGCCCGTAGAGCTCCTCCCGGTAGCCGCGGCCGTAGCCGGTGGAGCCGCCGTAGTCGACGTCGACCACCGCGAAACCGCGGCTGGTCCAGTACTGGATCCCGGTGCTCAGCACCGGCACCGCCGCCGACGTCGGGCCGCCGTGGATCACCACGAGCAGCGGCGGCAGCTCACCGTCCGGGCCGCTGAAGTCGGGGTTGGCCGGCGCATAGAACAGCCCGTGCGCGGTGCGCGCGGCGCCGTCCGGCGCGGTGGACGGGAACGAGATCGCCTGCGGTGCCGACAGGTAGCCCGGATCGACCCGTAGCTCCCGCGGTGGGCAGAGCACCGTGACCGCCGCGGTGTCCACGTCGATCCGGTACACCCCCGGCTCCGTGGTCGGCGTCCCCGCCACCGCCAGCACGCTCCCGCCGTCGGCCCGCACGCTGGTGATCGCCGAGAACGGCAGCTCGAGGTCGGTGATCGTGGCGTCGGGTGCGCGCACCGCGAGCCGGTCGAAACCGGCTCGGCGGCGGGCGAACACCACCTGTCCGTCGGGCAGCACGGCGTAGCGCGCGCTGCCGAACACCCAGGCCGGCACCCCGATCTCGGCGTCGATCCGCACCACCGGCTCGATGTCGGAGCCGGGCTTGAAGCGGTAGAGGTTCCACCAGTCGCTGCGGTCGGACAGGAACCACAGCGACCCGTCGGGGTGCCAGCGCGGCTCCGAGATCGACTCGCCGCGCCCGCCGGCCACCACGATCTCCTCGCCGGTGATCAGGTTGCGGGTGCGCAGCTCGACGTCGTCCCACGGCATCGACGGGTGGTTCCACTGCAGCCAGGCCAGCGTCACGCCGTTGGGGTGCAGTCGCGGCGCGGCGACGAAGTCCGGGCCGCTGACCAGCACCTCCGGCTCGGACGGGGCGTGCGCGTCGAGCCGCACGATCTCGTTGCGCACGTCGGTCGCCCGCGGTCCCGAGTGCCGTTCGCGGACGCAGACGATGCGGTCGGCGTCCGGGTCGAGGTCACCGTCGGCGTAGCGATCGGCGCGCGGCGCGCCCGGCTCAGGGGTGATCGGCTCGGGGTCGCCGCCGGCGGCGATCCGGTAGATCCGCTGGTCGGCCCAGTCGGTGAACCAGGTGGTGCCCGCGTGCACCCACCAGGCCCCGCCGCCGTACTCGTGCACGGCGGTGCGGGCGTTGCGATCCGCCGGGAGCAGCTCGGTCAGCGTGCCGTCGGGGCCGCGGCAGACCAGCTGGGTGCGACCGCCCTCGGCCGGCCGGCCCTCCGACCACACGACGTCGGCCCCGTCGAGCTGCACCTCCGAGAGCCGCACCGCGGCCGTGACGACGAGCTCGGACGTGATCGGCGTGGGCCATGATCCGAACGGCAGCGGCCGGGAGGGCACGGATCCGGCAGGCAGGGACGTCACGTCCGCTCACGTTAGTCGGCTCGGCGCGGGCGAGGAGCACGAAACGCGCTCCACAGCAGCGCCGATGCCGCCGGCATCCCGGCCGGCCGCCGCACCGGCGCCAGCCCGATCGCGCCGGTCAACCCGGGCCACCAGCGCACCGACCCGTCGCGGCGCACGGTGCCGACGGCGGGTCGGGCGCAGGTCCGCACCGGCGCCGGCAGCGTCGGGCAGCGGGCCGGCAGCCGGGGATCGCGGCAGCTGAGCACCGTGACCGGCACCCGCAGCAGCTCCGGCAGCTCGCGCGCGATCGCGGAGCAGGGCGGGCACTGCACGTCGTAGATCACGACGACGGCAACGATGCGGGCGGGGATCACGCCGGCCGGGATCCGCACCCGAACAGCATGGCAGCGGGGGTCGTAGGGTGGCGGGGCCCGGTTCCCGTCGAGAAGAGGCAACGATGAGCGACCCGTCCCGGCCGCCCCCGGACCGGCCGAGCACGACGGCCGAGTCCACCGAGACCGAGCCCACCGAATCCGAGCCCACCGATTCCGAGATCGTCGAGGGCGAGATCGTCGAGGAGGAGCCGCGGGCCGTCCCCGCCGCGGTGCCCTCCGCGGACTACGACGAGCACGGCGTGCCGAGCCTGGACTACGTCCGGAACAAGATCGAGGACCGGTACGCCACGTCGATCGGCGCCACCGAACTGGCCGGCGGGACCACCGAATCGCGCGCCCTCGACGAGCAGATCGCCGCCCGCGAGAAGGCCGCGAAAGCCAAGCTCGACGAGATCCGCAAGTCGCTCCGCAACTGATCCCTCGCGGCAACCGTCCCACGCGGCACTCCCAGGCGCTCCCACTCGGAACGAACGGCACTCTCGCACGCACCTAGCGTGCGAAAGTGCCGTTCGTTCCGGTCGGTCAGGCGCCGGGGCGCTTGAAGATCTTGCTGCCGAGCCAGACGAGGGGGTCGTACTTGCGGTCGACCACACGCTCCTTCAGCGGGATCAGCGCGTTGTCGGTGATCTTGATGTGTTCCGGGCAGACCTCGGTGCAGCACTTGGTGATGTTGCACATCCCGAGGCCGTGCTCCTCCTGCGCCTCCTTCTGCCGGTCGGCGGCGTCGAGGGGGTGCATGTCGAGCTCGGCGATCCGCATCAGATAGCGCGGGCCGGCGAAGCTCTCCTTGTTCTCCTCGTGATCGCGCACCACGTGGCAGGTGTTCTGGCAGAGGTAGCACTCGATGCACTTGCGGAACTCCTGGCTCCGCTCGACGTCGACCTGCTGCATCCGGTAGTCGCCGGGCTCGACGCCGGGTGGCGGCGCGAAGCTCGGGATCTCGCGGGCCTTGGTGTAGTTGAACGACACGTCGGTGACCAGGTCCCGGATGACCGGAAAGGTCCGCAGCGGCGTGACCGTGATGACGTCGCGCTCGTCGAAGGTCGACATGCGGGTCATGCACATCAGCCGCGGCCTGCCGTTGATCTCGGCACTGCAGGAGCCGCACTTGCCGGCCTTGCAGTTCCAGCGCACGGCCAGGTCCTGGGCCTCGGTCTGCTGCAGCCGGTGGATGATGTCGAGCACGACCTCGCCCTCGTTCACCTCGACCGGGTAGTCGACGAGCTCACCCTTCTCGTCGTCGCCGCGCCAGACGCGGAAATGGGCGTCGTAGCTCATGCCTTCTCTCCCTGATCGGCCGCCCCATGATCGGCACGGTGTGCGCCGAGCTCTTCACCGGTGTAGTACTTCTTCAGCTCGTCGAGCTCGAACAGGTCCAGCAGGTCGGACCGCATCGGCACCTGCTCCACGTGCTGCAGGTCCACGTTGTCCTCGCCCAGCGCGGACAGCCGCAGCAGCACGTGCCGCCAGTCGGAGTCCATGGCCGGGTAGTCGTCGCGGGTGTGCCCGCCCCGGCTCTCCTGCCGCTCCACCGCCGCCTTGGCCACGCACAGCGAGACCAGCAGCATGTTGCGCAGGTCCAGCGCCAGGTGCCAGCCGGGGTTGAACAACCGACCGCCCTCGACGCTGACCGTGCGGGTGCGCACCGCGATGTCCTGCAGCGCCTTGAGGGCGAGCTCCATCTCGTCCTCCTTGCGGATGATGCCCACCAGGTCGTTCATGGTCTTCTGCAGCTCGAGGTGCACGACGAACGGGTTCTCACCGCCCTCGGTGGCCGAGGAGAACGGGAGCAGGGCGCGCTCGACCGCGGTGCGCACGTCGTCGACCGCAACCGCAGGCCGGATGCCGGCCAGCCCGTCGACATAGGCGCTGGCCCCGGCGCCGCAGCGGCGACCGAACACCAACAGGTCGGACAGCGAGTTGCCGCCGAGCCGGTTGGAACCGTGCATTCCGCCGGAGCACTCACCGGCCGCGAACAGGCCCGGCACCTTGGACATCCCGCTGTCCGGGTCGACCTCGACCCCGCCCATCACGTAGTGACAGGTCGGCCCGACCTCCATCGGCTCGGCGGTGATGTCGACGTCGGCCAGCTCCTTGAACTGGTGGTACATCGACGGCAGCCGCTTCAGGATCTCCTCGGAGGACCGCCGCGAGGCGATGTCCAGGAACACCCCGCCGTGCGGGCTGCCCCGGCCCGCCTTGACCTCGGAGTTGATCGCGCGCGCCACCTCGTCGCGGGGCAGCAGCTCCGGCGGCCGACGGTTGTTGTCGGCGTCGTCGTACCAGCGGTCGCCCTCCTCCTCGGTGGTGGCGTACTGGTCCTTGAACACGTCCGGGATGTAGTCGAACATGAACCGCTTGCCCTCGGAGTTCTTGAGGATGCCGCCGTCACCGCGGACCGACTCGGTGACCAGGATCCCCTTCACCGACGGCGGCCAGACCATGCCCGTGGGGTGGAACTGCAGGAACTCCATGTTGATCAGCGTCGCGCCCGCGCGCAGGGCCAGCGCGTGGCCGTCGCCGGTGTACTCCCAGGAGTTCGACGTCACCTGGTAGCTCTTGCCGACGCCCCCGGTGGCCAGCACGACCGCCGGGGCGTCGAACCGGACGAAGCCGCCGGTGGACCGGTAGTAGCCGAAGCAGCCGGCGATCCGGCCGTCGGTGGTGAGCAGGTCGGTGATCGTGGTCTCGTGGAAGACCCGGATGTTGGCCTCGTAGTCGCCGGTCTCGCGGTAGTCCTCCTGCTGCAGGGAGACGATCTTCTGCTGCAGGGTGCGGATCAGCTCCAGCCCGGTGCGGTCGCCGACGTGCGCCAACCGCGGGTAGGTGTGCCCGCCGAAGTTGCGCTGGCTGATCTTGCCGTCGGGGGTGCGGTCGAAGAGGGCGCCGTAGGTCTCCAGCTCCCACACCCGGTCCGGGGCCTCCTTGGCGTGCAGCTCGGCCATCCGCCAGTTGTTGAGGAACTTCCCGCCGCGCATGGTGTCGCGGTAGTGCACCTGCCAGTTGTCGTTCGAGTTGACGTTGCCCATGGCCGCGGCGCAGCCGCCCTCGGCCATCACCGTGTGCGCCTTGCCGAACAGCGATTTGGAGATGATTGCGGTGCGCTTGCCCTGGCTGCGCGCCTCGATGGCCGCCCGCAGTCCGGCACCGCCGGCGCCGATCACGACGACGTCGTAGGAGTGCTGTTCGATGTTCTCGGTGGTGTCGGTCATCGGTGTCACCCCTCGGTCTAGTTGATGATCCGCAGGTCGGGGATCCAGCCCGCCGCCAGCGCCATGATGTAGAAGTCGGTGAAGGCCAGCGTGCCCAGCGTGAGCCAGGCCAGCTCCATGTGCTTGGTGTTCAGCCGCGACACGAACTGCCAGGACTTGTACCGCAGCGGGTGCTTCGAGAAGTTGTTGATCCGGCCGCCCACGATGCTGCGGCAGGAGTGGCAGGAGATCGTGTACGCCCACAGCGCCACCACGTTGACCAGCAGGATGATGTTGCCAAGCCCGAAGCCGAACTCGCCGTCGGTGCGCACGAACGCGTAGACCGCGTCGTAAGTATTGATCACTGAGATGAGCGCGGCGGCGTAGAAGAAGTAGCGGTGCAGGTTCTGCCCGAGCAGCGGGAAGCGGGTCTCGCCGGTGTAACGCCCGTGCGGCTCGGCGACCGCGCAGGCCGGCGGCGACAGCCAGAACGCCCGGTAGTAGGCCTTGCGGTAGTAGTAGCAGGTCAGCCGGAACAGCAGCAGGAACGGCAGCGTGAGCGCCGCGTAGGGCAGGAACCACCAGTCGGGAAGGAAGCGGCCGAAGTGCGCGGCCTCGGGAACGCAGCCCACCGAGACGCACGGCGAGTAGAACGGCGTCAGGTAGTTGTACGGCTCGACGAAGTACCACTGCTGCATGAACGCCCGCACGGTCGCGTAGGCGACCCAGGCGGTGAGGCCGAGGAAGGTCAGCAGTGGCGGCAGCCACCACCGGTCGGTGCGCAGCGTCCGCGCCGAGATCTGAGCTCGACCTGCGGACGCGTCTGTGGTGGAGGACACGTCTTCGAACCTCGTCTTCTGGGTGTGACTCTGGGGCCTGGAGATCGCTCCCTACCTGAGCGCGGCCGGCGGCGGCGCTGGGTCACGAGCGGTCGGGTCATGAGAATTGTTGCCGGACTCTACGACGGGGACGATCAGTGACATGGTCCGGGCCGCCCACCTCGGACCGCGCTGTCGGATCTGGGCCCGCAGCCGCGGTAATCCCAGGTGGGGGGCACCGCTGCGGTCCTCGACACACGACACCGGATCAGCGTGTACCGGGGGCCGACTGCCGTCCAATGCATCAGCGGCACACGATCGATGCCCGTAGGCTATGCCGGTGACGTTTTCCCAGCTCGCGTACTTCGTGGCGGTCGCCGATGTGCGCAGCTTCACGCGGGCGGCGGACGTGGTCGGGGTGGCGCAGCCGACGCTGTCGCGGCAGCTCAAAGCCCTGGAGAACGAGCTGGGCGCGGCGCTGGTGGACCGCGGCGGGCGGGACGGGCCGACGCTGACCTCGGCGGGTGAGGCGGTGCTGCCGCTGGCCCGGCGGATGCTGGCCGACATGGACAGTGCGCGCACCGCGGTCGCGGAGATCGTCGGGCTGCGCAGTGGGCGGGTCCGGGTCGGTGCGACGCCGTCGCTGTGCATGGGCGTGCTGGCCGACGTGCTGCGGGTGTTCCACGGGCGGTACCCGAAGATCCGGCTGGAGCTGGTGGAGAGCGGATCGCGGCCGCTGGTGCGTTCGCTGGTGCGCGGCGAGCTGGACATCGCGCTGGTCATCGTGCCGCCGACGGGCATCGACCCGACCCTGGAGTACACCCCGATCCTGCGCGAACGGTTGTCGGTGGCCTCACCCGCCACCGAGCGGGCCCTGTCGTCGCGCGGGTCGGTGAGCGTGCGGGAGCTGGCCCGGCGTCCGCTGGTGGTGCCCCGCACCGGATACGACGTGCGGGAGACCACCCTGCAGGCCTACGCCGAGGCGGGCGTGACGCCGCGGTTCGCGGTGCAGGGCGGCGAGATGGACGCGGTGTTGCGGCTGGTCGAAGCGGGCACCGGCGTGGCGGTGGTGCCGGATCTGGTGTTCGCGGGCCGCCCCGGTCTGCGCCGGACGGTGCTGACGCCACCGCTCTACCGGACGGTGGCGCTGGCCCGGCGGGCGGAGCTGGCGCCCTCGCACGCGGTGACGGCGTTCCGGAACACGTTGCTGGGCTTCCTCGCCGAGCTGTCGGCCGAGCTGCCGGGCGACGTGCAGGTGCTGAGCCGGCCGGAGGGCGGCTGAGGTTCGGTGCTCGCATTCGGTGCTCGCTCCGGTCGAGCTCGGTTCGAGCGCCGCCTCCGTGTTCGGCGGTGCCCGACCTGCGCTTCTGCTTCGCCACGGTCAGTCCACGTCGTCGGCGCCGCCCAGCTCGTCGGCGTCCGCGCCGTGGGCCGCGATCGCCTCGCGCACCACCCGGTAGGCGATGCCGGAGCTGTAGCCGCGGCGGGCCAACATCCCGGCGAGCCGACGCATCGCGGCGGCCCGCTGCTCGCGGTCGTCGAGGGTCATGGTGCGCAGCTTCCGGTCGACGAGCTGCCGGGCCCGCCGTTCCTCGGCCTCGTCGTCGAGGGTTTCCAGGACCGCACCGGCCAGCTCCTCGGCCACTCCCTTGCGGCGCAGCTCGACGGCCAGCGCACGCCGGCCGAGCCCGCGACCCGCGTGCCGGGAGCGCACCCACTGCTCGGCGAACGCGGCGTCGTCGATCAGCCCGACGTCGCTGAACCGTTCGAGAACGGCGAGCGCCGCGTCCTCGGGCACCCCCTTGCGGTGCAGCGCGTCGGCCAGCTCGTGCCGGGTCCGGGCGCGCTCGGTGAGCAGCCGCAGGCAGATGTTGCGGGCAACGCTGACCGGGTCGGCGTAGGGGCCGAACTTCGGGGTGCCGTCGGCGTCGCAGGGCGGCTCGGAGGGTTCACCGGTGAGCCGCTGCCGCTGCTCGGCCAGCGTCTGTGCCCAGAGGTCGGCCAGGTCGCGGGTCGACGGCGTGGCCGCCGCCCGCTTCACCGCAGCGGCTGGATCCAGACGTTCACCCGGGCCGCAGCGGTCGGCCGGATCGGTGCCGGCGGTCGGATCGGTGCCGGCGGGGACCGTGGCTGGGGTGTTGTCGACCGGCGCGCAGCCGGCGTCACCGGCGCGTGTCGGGTCGTCGGTGGTGTCCATCGCGTCGGCGTGGCCGACCCGAACTCCCCCCTCGATGTGGTCGACCCGGATGGTCCGGCCGGCGCCGGTCGCCTTGGCCACCGCAATCCGCAGCGCCCGGGCCCGGTCCTCGCGGGCCTGGGCCTGCTCGGCCAGCCGGGCCAGGGCCTTCCACTCGGCGCGGTCCGACTCGGCGACGCGAGCGTTCACGAGCCCGCCGCCCACTCCGATCCGGATCCGATCGTCATCGTCGACCTTCTCGACCGGCGCTCCCCCGCTGAGCAGCTCGAACTGGCCGGTCGTGCTGGGCCGTTCCTCGGTCTTCCTCCGGTCGTCGGCACGACGCCGACGGGCGGCCGCCCGGCTGCGGTGATCCTCCGTGGACGGAGTTCTCCCGATTGGCAGGATCGGCACGCCGAAGCTGGGGTGACGTCGGCGCCGAGCGGCGGGCTCCGCGCCGCTCCGGCCTCGGGTCGACGCGGGTTCCGTACGGTCGCCGTCCGAGCCGTCCAACCCGCTCGCGCCGTCCGAGCCGTCCGAGCCGTCCGCGCCGGTTGGTCGGCGTGGGCGGCGGGCCCGCCGAGCCACCGCCTTTCCGAACTCGGCGACCGGCGCTTCGGGTCGGGCCGCACCGAGCTGCTCGGTTTCGAACCGTGCGACCGGCGCGGTCCCGCTTCCCCCTCGTTCGGGATCAGCACCCGCGATCCCGTCGAACACCGCGACCGGAGCCGGACCCGCCTCCGCGTCGCCGTCGTCGTCGCCTTCCCTGGCCATGGTCAGAAGTCGACCGGGGCCGGCAGCGGCTCGACCACCTCGGCGTCGAGCTGGGCCCCGATGCCGAGCTTCTCCTTGATCCGCTTCTCGATCTCGGCGGCGACGTCGGGGTTGTCCCGGAGGAACTTGCGGGCGTTCTCCTTGCCCTGCCCCATCTGGTCGCCCTCGTAGGTGTACCAGGCACCCGACTTGCGGACGATGCCCTGCTCGACCCCCACATCGACCAGCGAACCCTCGCGGCTGATGCCCACCCCGTACAGGATGTCGAACTCCGCCTGCTTGAACGGCGGAGCGACCTTGTTCTTCACCACCTTGACCCGGGTGCGGTTGCCGACCATGTCGGTGCCGTCCTTGAGGGTCTCGATGCGGCGGATGTCCAGGCGCACCGAGGCGTAGAACTTCAGCGCCTTACCCCCGGTCGTGGTCTCCGGGGAGTTGTGCACGACGACACCGTCAGCCAGGTAGTTGTGGGTGCCCTCCACCTCGATGTCGAACCGGTGCATCGAGCGGGTGCGCGGCTTGACCCGCACGTCCAGCACGGGGGCCGGCGTCGGCAGCAGGATCGGCGGCACGAACATCGGCGCCACGGCGAACCGGCCACGGAACCGCGCCAGCAGCTTGTAGTCCATCGACGGGTGCACGTAGGGCGCGATCAGCTCGTGCAGCTTCGCCGTCTCGTCCTTGCCGAAGGAGAGCACCGGCATCCGGCGCGCCCCCCGCTCGGTGAGCGTCGGGTGCAGGTCGAAGGTGTCGGCCAGGTGCTGCACGAGCCGCTCCCGGGATCCCGGGCTGAGCGACTTCACGCAGATCTCGGAGCGGCCACTGCCGTCCGGGGTGCGCTCCTGCAGGCCCTTGGCCCGGCTCTGGAAGGAGCCGTCGTCGCAGTACCAGATGGCCAGCGCCAGCGGCGTCAGCCCCTTGAGGTAATCCCATGACAGGTGCTTGTGCCCGTCACCGAGGTAGACCGCCTCCCGCAGCTCGGCCAGCTCGGGCAGCGGCGTGAGGTCGACGAAACCCGCTCCCCTGCCGTTGACCCGGCGGCTCTGGCCGATGTTCCCGAGCAGCGAGGCCTTCCAGTCCAGATAGTCGATCTGCTTGGCTCCGTGACCCATCCGGAACCGGGTGCCGAGACTGCCCGCGACCCGGCTCGGCGACAGGTTCGCGTCGCCCATCAGCCCACCGATCACCACCTGCCACTGCTGATCGCCGAGCCGGTAGGGCTGCGACAGCAGCACGCGGTCGCCCGGGACGAGCTCGCCGGCCTCCCGCCAGCCGCCGGGCGTGTGCACCAGGTGGTTGGCCGTCAGCCCCATCTGGGCGCGTCCGTTGCCGCCGGGGCGCGCCACGGTGATCTGCAGGAACTGCTCGGTGGGTCCGTTGTCGAACCAGTTGACGATCTTCTTGGGCACGATCTTGCCCAGATCCGGGTCGTAGGACAGCACCTCGACCGGCAGCTTCTGGTTGACGATCTTCCCGATCTTCTCCTGGCTGCCGTCGGCCAGCGTGACGCGGGTGCCGTAGGACAGGCAGCCGAACATGACCCCGATCTTCTCCCGCAGCTGGTTGATGAAGACCATCGTGGTGCCGGAATTGCTGAGCGCGCCGGTGAGCTTCCGCAGGGCCTGGCTCATCAGCCGGGCCTGCAGGCCGACGTGGCTGTCGCCCATCTCGCCCTCGATCTCGGCGCGCGGTACCAGCGCCGCCACCGAGTCGACCACGATGATGTCCAGCGCCCCGGACCGGATCAGCATGTCGGCGATCTCGAGGGCCTGCTCACCGGTGTCCGGCTGGGACACCAGCAGCCCGTCGGTGTCGACGCCCAGCGCCTTGGCGTACTCCGGGTCGAGCGCGTGCTCGGCGTCGATGAAGGCGGCGATGCCGCCTGCGGCCTGCGCGCTGGCCACCGCGTGCAGGGCGACGGTGGTCTTGCCGCTGGACTCCGGACCGTAGATCTCCACGATCCGGCCGCGGGGCAGGCCGCCGACGCCGAGGGCGACGTCGAGCGCGATGGAGCCGGTGGGGATGACGCCGATGGGTGGGCGGGTGTCGTCGCCGAGGCGCATCACCGAGCCCTTGCCGTGGTTCTTCTCGATCTGAGCGAGGGCAAGGGCAAGTGCCTTCTCGCGGTCAGGTGCGGTCATCGCCGGTCTCCACCTCGGTTGGGAAGTTCTTCGATCTGCTGCCGTCGACGGTAGGGGGCACCACCGACAATCTGTGGGCGCGGTGGACGCCTGTGGACAGCCGCAACCCGATGTGGACAACACAGTAGCGAACAGGTGTTCGATCGCCCAACTGACACGCCCGCCGACTACGATCCCGCGCCCAACGGGCCGATCCGTCGTGCGGACCGTGCCCGCGTCAGCGCCGAGCGGGAGGCACGTCGTAGGCCTCACACACCGCCTTCCACACCGCGCGGGGTTCGATTCCGGCCTCCAACGCCTGCATCACGGTGCGCCCGCCGAGCTCGGCGAACACGTGGTCCCGGGACAGCGAAGCGGCTCGGGGGCCGCCGAACTCCCCGTCCATCAGCTCCCAGAAATAGGTCAGTCGCACCCGGCCACGGTAGTGCGGGGGGTGGCAGGGTCGAGCGGGTGAGCAACCCGCTGCAGGACGCCTGGGCCGCGCTCGGCGGGGACCTGGCCGAACTGGACCGGCTGCAGGTGAGCGGACCACCGACCACGCTGCGCTCGTCGTTCCCGGTCACCGCGGTCGCGGTGGCCGGGGTGGGCGCGAGCCTGCTGGCGGCCACCTCGGGCTCGGCCGCCCGGATCGGCGTCGACACCCGCGGCCTCGCCGTGGCGCTGCGCAGCGAGCGCTTCCTGCGCCGCGACGGCCACCGTCCGGGCCGCCCGTTCGACCCGCTCTCGGCGTTCCACCGGACCTGCGACGGGTGGCTGCGGCTGCACGCCAACTACCCGTGGCACCGCGCCGCGGCGCTCGCGGTGCTGGGATGCACCGAACCGGAGGTGCCGGCCGCGGTGGCCGCTCGCGGCGCCGTCGAGCTGGAGAACGCGCTGCACGCGGCGGGCGGGGTGGGCGCCGCGGTGCGCACCGAGCGGGTCTGGCGGAGCGTTGCCGGGCCGACACCGCAGCTGGTCGAGCACCAGCTGCTGGGCCCCGCCGCGGCCCGGGCCGCGCGCCGACCGCGGGTGCTCGACCTGACCAGGGTCATCGCGGGTCCGGTCGCGACCCGCACCCTGGCCGCCCATGGCGCGGACGTGCTGCGACTCGACGCCCCGCAGCGCCCGGAGATCCCGCTGCAGTACTGGGACACGCTGCCCGGGAAGCGCAGCGCGCTGCTCGATCTGCGCGCGCACCGCGACACCCTCGAGCAGCTGCTGGCCGGTGCGGACGTGGTGGTCAGCGGCTACCGGCCGGGCGCTCTGGATCGGTTCGGGCTGGCGCCCGAGGAGCTGGCCCGGCGGCACCCCGGGCTGGTCGTGGTCACGCTGTCGGCGTGGGGGCGGCACGGATCGTGGGCGGGCCGACGCGGTTTCGACAGCCTGGTCCAGGCGGCCTGCGGGATCGCCGTCACCGAGGGCGGACCGGCGCGCCCGGCGCGCTACCGGCGCAGGTCCTCGACCACGTCACCGGCTACCTCGGCGCCGCGGCCGCGTCGCTCGGGCTGGCCCGGCAACGCCGCGACGGCGGCACCCACTGCTACCGGCTCTCGCTCGCCGCCACGGCCGCGTGGTTGCAGGGCCTGCCCCGACCCGCCGACACCGATGTCGAGGAGGTGGAACCGTCGCCGTACCTGACCGAGGTCTACGCCCCGGACGGCCGGCTCACGCTGGCCCGGCCGCCCGGCACCATCGACACGACGCCGTTGACCTGGCCCGATCCCGCGCCGTCGTACGGTACGGCAACACCAGGGTGGATCTGATCCACGGCCCGGTGCCACTGCCGGTAGTGCCCGCCGCCCGGGCCGGCCAGTAGCGTTGTGCCCGTGATGTCCGGTGCCCTCGCGCAGGAGCTGACCAGCCTCTCCTCGCCGTTCGGCCAGCTCGTCATCCTGATCGGGTTGCTGACGTCGTTGGTCGTGTTGTTGCGCTGGTGGTGGCAGAACCGCAACCGTTGACGATCGGGCTGCTGATGGTTGCCGCTGCGCTGTGCCGGCAACCGGAGAGCCCGGTGCCGGCGGTAGTCAGCCGCCGGCACCGGGGCGTCGATCCGACCTACAGCCGCTCGAACACCGCGGCGATGCCCTGGCCGCCACCGACGCACATGGTGACCAGCGCGTACCGGCCGCCGATGCGGTGCAGCTCGTAGATGGCCTTGGTGGCCAGGAACGCGCCGGAGCAGCCGATCGGGTGGCCGAGCGCGATCGCGCCGCCGTTGGGGTTGACCTTCTTCAGGTCGAGCTCCAGCCCGCGGGCCACCGCGATGGCCTGCGCGGCGAAGGCCTCGTTCGACTCGATCACGTCGAGCATGTCGAGGGTCATGCCGGCCTTCTGCATGGCGATCTTGGTGGCCGGGATCGGGCCCTCGCCCATGATCTCGTTCGGCACCCCGGCGACCGCGTAGGACACCAGTCGGGCCATCGGCGTCGCGCCGGCCGCCTTGGCCGCCTCGGCCTCGGCGAGCACCAGGAACGCGGCCCCGTCGTTGATGCCCGAGGCGTTGCCCGCGGTCACGGTGCCGCCGTCGCGCTTGAACGCGGGTCGCATCGCGGCCAGCTTCTCCACCGTCGTGCCCGCCTTGACGTGCTCGTCGGTGTCGATCGTGACCTCACCCTTGCGGGTCTTCTTGACGATCGGGACGATCTGCTCCTTGAAGCGGCCCTCCTCGATCGCGGCCGCGGCCCTCCGGTGCGACTCGGCGGCCAGCTCGTCCTGCTCCTCGCGGGTGATGTTCCATTTCTCCGCGAGGTTCTCCGCGGTGATGCCCATGTGCCCGACGCCGAACGGGTCGGTGAGCGCCGCCACCATGGCGTCGACCATCTTGGTGTCGCCCATCCGGGCGCCGCTGCGCATGGCCGGCGACAGGTAGGCCCCGCGGGACATCACCTCGACGCCGCCGCCGACGCCGAACTCGGCGTCCCCGAGCTTGATGTTCTGCGCGGTGGTGATGACGGCCTGGAGGCCCGAGGAACACAGCCGGTTGACCGCCATCGCCACCGAGTCCATCGACAACCCGGCCTGGATGGCCGCCACCCGGGCGACGTACGGGTAGCGCACCTCGGTCGGGATGCAGTTGCCGACGGTCACGTAGTTGATCTGCGCCGGATCGGCGTTCGAGCGGGCGACCGCTTCCTTCATCACGACGCCGGCGAGGTCCGCCGGCTCCTGGTCCGACAGGCCTCCGCCGAAGCTGCCGATCGCAGATCGCGCGGCAGACAGCACCACTACGTCACGTTCACTCATATCCTCGATATCCCTTCCCCGAACGGGTAGTTGGGCCGGTCCTCGTCAGACGTCCACCACGGCTGCGCTGTCCCGAGCCAATCCCGGGATCGCCACGCCGAGAACGTGACCCGGCCGTGACTTCGCAGCCTAGCCCCGCGGACCGACAACGACCACGGCTTGCGCGCTCGCACACATCCCCACGCCCGGCCGGCGCCGAAACTGTCGTACCTCCGGCGCATGATGGCGGCATGAGCAGGATCGAGGGCTTCTCCGCCGCCACCCAGGACTGGTTCGGCGGCGCCTTCGACGCGCCCACCCCCGCCCAGGAAGGTGCCTGGGCGGCCGCCCAGGCCGGCCGGCACGCGCTGGTCGTCGCCCCGACCGGCTCCGGCAAGACGCTGGCCGCGTTCCTCTGGGCGCTCGACCGGTTGGCCACCGACCCGCCCGCCGAGGACCCGAAGCACCGCTGCCGGGTGCTCTACGTATCCCCGCTCAAGGCGCTGGCCGTGGACGTGCAGCGCAACCTGCGCTCGCCGCTGGCCGGCATCCGGCAGGCCGCCACCCGGCTCGGGCTGCCGGTGCCGGACATCACGGTCGGCATGCGCACCGGCGACACGCCGGCCGACGAGCGCAGGCTGTTCGCCCGCACTCCCCCGGACGTGCTGGTCACGACCCCGGAGTCGCTGTTCCTGATCCTCACCTCGGCGGCCCGGGAGTCGCTGCGCGGGGTGCAGACGGTGATCCTCGACGAGGTGCACGCGGTGGTCGGGACCAAACGCGGCGCGCACCTGGCGCTGTCGCTGGAGCGGCTCGACGAGCTGCTCGAGCGCCCGGCCCAGCGCATCGGGCTGTCCGCGACCGTGCGCCCGCTCGACGAGGTGTCGACGTTCCTGGCCGGGGCCCGGCCGGTCGAGGTGGTGCAGCCGGCCACCCCGAAGACGATCGAGGTCACGGTCGAGGTGCCGGTGCCGGATCTGGCCGCGCTGGACGAGCGGCCGGCCCCCGGCAGCTCCGACGAGGAGGTGATCGGCTCGGCGGCCGGCACCGCGCAGCGGCCGTCGATCTGGCCCGCGGTGGAACGGCGGCTGCTGGAGCTGGTCCGGGAACACCGGTCGACCATCGTGTTCTCCAACTCGCGGCGGCTGGCCGAACGGTTGACCTCACGGCTCAACGAGCTGGCCGCCGAGGAGGTCACCGAGGCGGACGAGCAGGCGCAGGATCTGGATGCCTTCCCGGCCGAGGCGATCGGGCAGTCCGGGATCGGTGGTGGCGCAGCCCCGACCGTGGCCAAGGCCCACCACGGATCGATGTCGCGCGAGCAGCGCACCCTGGTCGAGGAGGAGCTCAAGGCCGGCCTGCTGCCCTGCGTGGTGGCCACCTCCAGCCTGGAGCTGGGCATCGACATGGGCGCGGTCGACCTGGTGGTGCAGGTGGAGGCGCCACCCAGCGTGTCGTCCGGGCTGCAGCGGGTGGGCCGGGCCGGGCACCAGGTCGGCGCTGTGTCCACCGGGGTGGTGTTCCCCAAGTACCGGGGTGACCTGGTGTCCTGCGCGGTGGTCGCCGAGCGGATGACCGGCGGCAAGATCGAATCGCTGCGGTATCCGCGCAACCCCCTCGATGTGCTGGCCCAACAGATCGTCGCCATGCTCGCGCTCGAACCCTGGTCACTCGCCGACCTGGCCCGGGTGGTGCGGCGGGCCGCGCCGTTCGCCGCGCTGCCCGACTCGGCACTGAACGCGGTGCTGGACATGCTGGCCGGGCGCTACCCGTCGGAGGAGTTCGGCGAGCTGCGGGCCCGGATCACCTGGGACCGGGTCACCGACCAGCTGGCCGGCCGCCCCGGCGCGCAACGGCTGGCGGTCACCTCGGGCGGCACCATCCCCGACCGCGGCCTGTTCACGGTGATGACCCCGGGCG
Organism: uncultured Actinomycetota bacterium; assembly: GCA_963730945.1. Classification (GTDB taxonomy): domain Bacteria; phylum Actinomycetota; class Actinomycetes; order Mycobacteriales; family Pseudonocardiaceae; genus Pseudonocardia. The sequence goes on along the minus strand of CAVSTV010000009.1, from coordinate 217,935 downwards.
GGGCCGACGGTGCCGGCTCCCGGGTGGGCGAGCTGGACGAGGAGATGGTCTACGAGTCCCGCGTCGGGGACACGTTCCTGCTCGGCACGTCCAGCTGGCGGGTCGAGGACATCACGCACGACCGGGTGATCGTCACGCCGGCCCCGGGGCAGCCGGCGCGGATGCCGTTCTGGAAGGGCGAGTCGATCGGACGGCCGCTGGAGCTCGGCCGCGCGGTCGGTGCGTTCGTCCGGGAGATGACCGGGGCGAGCGACGAGGCGGCCCGCGAGCGGGCCGTCGCCGCCGGGCTGGACGCGTGGGCGGTGGACAACCTGCTGGCCTACCTGCGTGAACAGCGCGAGGCCACCCGGCATGTGCCCAGCGACCGGACGATCATGGTCGAGCGGTTCCGGGACGAGCTCGGCGACTGGCGGCTGGTGGTGCACTCCCCGTTCGGCTCGCAGGTCAACGGCCCGTGGGGGCTGGCCATCGCGGCCCGGATGCGGGAGCGGCGCGGGGTGGAGGTGCACGCGTCGGCCGCCGACGACGGGATCGTGCTGCGGTTGCCCGACGCGGTGGACGACTCCGGGTCCGAGGTGGTGCCCACGGCCGAGGACGTGCTGTTGGATGCGGCCGAGGTCGAGCAGATCGTGGTGGCCGAGCTGGGCTCCTCGTCGCTGTACGCCTCCCGGTTCCGGGAGTGTGCCGCGCGCGCGTTGCTGCTGCCGCGCCGCGACCCGAAGCGGCGCAGCCCGCTCTGGCAGCAGCGCCAGCGCTCCGCGCAGCTGCTGGCGGTGGCCGGGCGCTACGAACAGTTCCCGATCACCCTGGAGGCGATGCGCGAGTGCGTGCAGGACGTCTACGACCTGCCCGGGCTGCGCGAGCTGATGACCGACATCGCGGCCCGTCGGGTCGCCGTGGTCGAGGTGGCCACCCCGTCGCCGTCGCCGTTCGCGCGCAGCCTGCTGTTCGGCTACGTCGGGATGTTCCTCTACGAGGCCGACGCGCCGCTGGCCGAGCGCCGCGCCGCCGCGCTGTCGCTTGACTCGACGCTGCTGGCGGAGCTGCTCGGCTCGGAAGCGATCCGCGAGCTGCTCGATCCGGACGTGCTGGTCGAGATCGAGGCGGCACTGCAGCGGCTGGCGCCGGATCGGCAGGCGCGCGATGCCGAGGGGGCCGCCGACCTGCTGCGTTTCCTCGGCGACCTGACCACGGAGGAGGCCGCGGCCCGCGGGGTGCGGTCCGAGTGGCTGACCGGGCTGCAGGCGGCCCGGCGGGCGATCCGGGTGCGGATCGGTGGTGAGCAGCGCTGGCTGGCCATCGAGGACGCCGGGCGGGTGCGCGACGCGCTCGGCGCCGCACTACCGGTCGGGGTGCCGGAGGTCTTCACCGAGCCGGTTCCGGATCCACTCGGCGACCTGGTGCTGCGCTATGCCCGCACCCGCGGGCCGTTCCCGGCGGCCGAGTGCGCCGCCCGGTTCGGGCTCGGGGTGGCGGTGGTGGCCGGCGTGCTGGACCGGTTGGTCGGTGTCGGGCGGCTGGTGCGGGGCGAGCTGCGACCGGTCGGGGTGGCCGGTGTCGGCACCACGGTGGCGCCCGAGGCGTTGCTGCACGAGTCGTCGCGGCCGGGGGCCGGCGCGCGGGAGGGCATCGAGTACTGCGACGCCGAGGTGCTGCGCCGGCTGCGGCGGGCCTCGCTGGCCCGGCTTCGGGCGGAGGTCGAACCGGTCGAGCAGCGGGCGTTGGGTCGGTTCCTGCCGGCCTGGCAGGGCGTGCAGACCGGTGCGGCCGGAGCCCGGCGCGGCCGGATGCGCCGCGCTCCCGGCGCCGAGGACGTGCTCGGCGTGGTCGAGCAGCTGGCCGGCGCCCCGTTGCCGGCCAGCGCGCTGGAGTCGCTGATCCTGCCGGCCCGGTTGCCCGGATACACCCCGGCGCTGCTCGACGAGCTGACCGCGGCCGGCGAGGTCACCTGGACCGGGTGCGGTCCGCTGGCCGGATCCGACGGTTGGCTCGCGCTGGCCCCGGCCGATGTGGCGGACCTGCTGCTGCCGGAGCCGGAGCCGGAGCTGGCCGCGACGCCGGTGCATCGGGCGGTGCTCGCCGCCCTGGGCCAGCCCGATCCCGAACTGCCCCCACAGGCCGGCGGTGCGCTGTTCTTCCGGGAGCTCGCCGACCGAACCGGTCGGGTGCTGGTGGACGCCGGCGAATCGGCGCCCGACGACGCCGTGCTGGTCGCCGCGATCTGGGACCTGGTGTGGGCCGGCCTGCTGAGCAACGACACCCTGGGCCCGCTGCGGGCCCGGCTCGGCGGCGGCCGGTCTCCCAGCGGGGCGCACCGGCCGCGCCGTTCCACCCCGCGCGGCCGCTACGCGCAGCTGCGGTCCGGGCGGCCGGCGATGCCCAGCCGCGGCGGGCCGCCATCGGTCGGTGGGCGGTGGGCGCCGGCCGCCGCCCGCGAGCCGGACGAAACCAGGCGGGCCCACGCGCGGGCCGAGGCGCTGCTGGAGCGGCACGGCGTACTGACCCGGGGCGCCCTGGGCACCGAGCGGGTCAGCGGCGGGTTCGCCGGGGTGTACCGGGTGTTGCGAGCCATGGAGGACTCGGGCCGGGCCCGGCGTGGCTACGTGGTGGAGGGCCTGGGGGCGGCGCAGTTCGCGGTGCCGGGAGCGATCGACCGGTTGCGGGCGATGTCCCGACCGGACGGCTCCCCGTCGGGCGCTTACCCCCCGGACCAACCCCCCGCTGACAGCGGTCAGCCGGACGGACTCTCGACCGGCGGTGGGCCGGGTGGGGCCGGTGGACCGCCGACGAGCCGCGGTGACGGGTCCGGGGGGCTGTCACGGGTGGTGCTCGCGGCCGCCGACCCCGCTCAGCCCTACGGTGCCGCGCTGGGCTGGCCGGGCACCATCGGCGACACCAAGCACCGGCCCGGCCGAAAGGCTGGTGCGCTCGTGGTGCTGGTCGAGGGAGCGCCGGCGCTGTACGTGGAACGCGGAGGCCGGTCGCTGCTGTCGTTCACCACCGATCGCGCCGAGCTCGTCGCTGCGGGCCAGGCCCTGGCCGGGGCCGTGCACGAGGGTTGGTTGGGGAGCCTGGCCGTGGAGCGCGCCGACGGTGTCGGTTCGCTGGGATCGGAGCTGGCCGACGTGCTGACCGAGGCCGGTTTCCGGGTCACGCCCAAGGGGCTGCGGTTGCGGGCCTGAGCGACCCGGCGCCCTCGACCCACCCGGACCACCGATCGAACGCCTGTTCTATCCTTGCGCCATCTGATTCACCGTCCGAGAGGAAGTACGTGAGCACAGCCACGATGCCGACCGTGCCCGAGCCCGCCGAGACCGACCCGGCCGCCGCCGACACGGCCCCGGCCGTGTCGGCCGGGGCCACCCAGGCCGTCGAGATCGCCCAGGCCGTCGAGGCGGACGACGCGGCCGAGACGGATACCGGAACTGAGCCCGGCCGGCGTCGTCGCGGCCGTCCGAAGGGCTCCACGGCCCGCACCACCCGCACGATCGAGCTGATGCTGACCGTGAGCGGCACCGCCGACGGCGACTGGCAGGCCGAGCTCAAGCAGGGCAGCACCTGGCTCACCCGCGGCCTCCCGGTCACCGCCGCGGCCGTGCTGCGGGCGGCGCAGGAACTGCACGTGGAGATCGCCGGCCCGATCGGTGAGGTGATCGGCGCGGCCCGCGAGCAGAAGGCGGCCCGGGTCGCGGCGCTGGAGGCCGAGCTGGCCGAGGCGCGCAAGGCGCTGGACGAGCTGGCGGACCTGGCGGGGACGACCGGCTAGGTTCCGGCTACGCCGCGGCCCGCCGCAGTGGGTCGATGGCCCATCCATCCCACCAGGTTGGACGAACGGGCCCCCACCCACGCTGCGCGGCGCCCTTCGCGGGATGCGGCACCCACGGCAGGATCGCGACCGCGGCGCTACCGTCGACCCATGCCCGAGGGCGACACCGTCCACCTCGCCGGGAAGCGACTTCACGCGGCCCTTTCCGGCCAGCGGCTGCTGCGCGGCGAGCTGCGGCACCCCCGCCTGGTCGAGCACGACCTGGCCGGACGCACCGTGCTCGATGTGGCCTCGGTCGGCAAGCACCTGTTCACCCGCTTCGACGACGGTCGCAGCCTGCACAGCCATTTCCGGATGGACGGCTCCTGGCACCTCTACCGTCCCGGGATGAGCTGGCAACGGCCGGCGCACGAGGCCCGCGCGGTCCTGGCCACTGCGGATCGGGTTGCCGTCGGCTTCGCGCTGCATGATCTGGAACTGCTGCCGACCACCGACGAGGACCGGCTGGTCGGACACCTCGGGCCGGACCTGCTCGACCCGGCCTGGAGCGAGCAGCACGCGAGCGAGGCGCGTCGCCGGTTCGTCGCACGGGCCGAGCACGAGATGGGGCTGGTGCTCCTGGAGCAGCGGGTGATGGCCGGCGTCGGAAACCTCTACAAGACCGAGGTGTGCTTCCTGCTCGGGCTCTCCCCGTGGACGCCGGTGCGCGACCTACCCGATCCCGACGCGGCGATCACGCTGGCCCGGGAGCTGCTGCTGCGCAACGCCGACCGGCCCGAGCAGTCGACCACCGGCGAGCTGGGCCGGGGACGTCAACACTGGGTGTTCGAGCGCAGCGGCCAGCGCTGCCGCCGCTGCGGCACCCGGATCCGCACCGCCGAGCAGGGCGCCGGCGTCTACGCGCGCCCGACCTACTGGTGCCCGCAGTGCCAGCCCGGACCGGCCCCGGCCGCCACCAGGCCCACCGCCCGCCGCAGCCGCTGACCCCCACCGCGACCTGGCCATATCCGGGCTCTCGGAACAGCTCAGGCGGTGCCGGGCTGCTGCTGCTTGTTCAGCTGCGGCTGCGGCTGCGCCGGAGCCGGTGTCGTGGCCGCCTCACCCGCGGTCACCTCACCGGCCACCGGGGCACCGCGCAGCGACGAGCGGATCTGCTCCAACCGGCTGGCCCCGGCCATGTCGATGGTCGACTGCTGGACCTCCAGCATCCGACCCTGGACGGAGTTCTGCGCCAGCTCGGAGGCCCCGATCGCGTTGGCGTAGCGCCGCTCGATCTTGTCCCGGACCTCCTCCAGCGACGGCGTGTTGCCCGGCGCCGCGAGCTCGCTCATCTGCCGCAGCGAGTTGGCCGCCTGCTCCTGCATCTTCGCCTGCTCCAGCTGGCTGAGCAGCTTGGTGCGTTCGGCGATCTTCTGCTGGAGCATCATCGAGTTCCGCTCGACCGCCTGCTTGGCCTGACCGGCCGCCTGGATGGCCTGGTCGTGCAGCGTCTTCATGTCCTCGACCGACTGCTCGGCCGTGACCAGCTGCGAGGCGAACGCCTGCGCCGACTGCTCGTACTGCTGCGCCTTGACCTCGTCACCCGAGGCGCGGGCCTGGTCGGCCAGCACCAGCGCCTGCCGGGTCGAGGCCTGCAGCTTCTCCACGTCGCCGAGCTGGCGGTTCAGCTTCATCTCCAGCTGACGCTGGTTGCCGATCACCGCGGCCGCCTGCTGGGACAGCGCGTGGTGCTGCCGCTGGGCGTCCTCGATGGCCTGCTGGATCTGCACCTTGGGGTCGGCGTACTCGTCGACCTTCGACGAGAACAACGCCATCAGGTATCTCCAGGCCTTCGTGAAACCGTTGGCCATCTGTTCCGCCCTCCGCGTACCCACACTGCTCGCCGACATCCACCGCGTCCCGGATCGTCGGCCGACAAGCACCGTCCCGGACCCGTAACCGGCCTTCGGTGCCCATCGTGGCACCGGACCGGTCAGGGTTCCACCGTAGGACGACGATATCGGGGATCTTCCTGAGCCCACGCCCCGGCCGACCCTGAGGCGGATCGGTGATCCTCCGGACCTTCGCGGAGGCCGGTTCGGAGACTTCGAGGACGGTGGGTCGGTCAGGCGGCGACCCGTACCCCGCCCACCGGACGCGTCGACACCGGTGCGGGGCTCACGACCGGTCCGGCCGGGACCAGCGACGGCACCGCCGGCGTCGGCGTGGACAGCGGCACCGTCGCGCCGGACGCCGCGGCCAGCCGCAGATCCATGTGCCGCAACCCGACCGGGCGCCGGGAGCGAGCCGATTCCAGCACCGCCGCCGCCATCGACTCGGCGGCCATCGACTCCGCCGCCTCGCTCAGCAGATCGTGCAGCGCCAGGTCCAGGGCCTCACAGATGGCCGCGAGCAGCTCGCTGGAGGGCTCCTTGCGGCCACGCTCCACCTCGGACAGGTAGCCCAGGCTCACCCGCGCCGCCCGCGACACGTCGCGCAGGGTGCGCCGGCGCTCGGTTCGGGCCCGCCGCAGGCTCTCGCCGATCGCCTCCCGCATCAGCACCGCCATGCGCCCTCCTCCGTGCCGGCACCATGTCGGCGCCCCGGGATCGCCCCGGTGGGTCCGCTGCGGGTATCCGCCGCCCGGTGAATCGTCACCGTGGCTTCACGGTACCGATAGTCGGCCGATCCCCGGCGGCGGCGCGTGTCCGCTGAGGGCGAACACAGCGGGCAAAACACCGGGGGCGAACACCGGAGATCAGGACGGCTCCGCGGCCGGCGCGGTGGTCCGGCGCAGCCGCAGGCCGCGCATCACGTAGTCCAGCCCGGTGCCGACGGTCAGCGCGATCGCGATGGCCAGGGTGGTCCAGCGCAGCACCTCGACGATGCCCAGGTCATCCGACAGCGGCAGCAGGAACAGCCCGATCGCCAGCGACTGCACGAAGGTCTTGGCCTTGCCGCCGCGGCTGGCCGGGATGATCCCGTGCCGCAGCACCCACAGCCGCAACATCGTCACCCCGAGCTCCCGGCCCATGATCAGGATCGTGGCCCACCACGGCACCAGGGCCAGCAACGAGAGCCCGACCAGCGCCGATCCCATCAGCGCCTTGTCCGCGATCGGATCGACGATGGTGCCGAACGCGGTGACCAGGCCGCGGCGGCGGGCCAGCTCACCGTCGAGGCGATCGGTCAGCGCCGCCACCACGAAGATGCCGAACGCGACGAAACGCCAGTGCGCGTTCGTCCCGCCGTCGACCAGCAGCGCGGCCAGGAAGAACGGCACCAGCACCATCCGGAGCCCGGTGAGCACATTGGCGATGTTCAGCAGCGGCGGCTGACCCGCCGGAGCGGAGGTCACCCGCCGACCCTCGCGTTCGCGCCAGGGGACGCGCCGGCAGCGGCCGGCGAACGCAGCCCGCTGCGGGGCAGCAGATCCCGCGGCGAGACCACGAGATCGGCGCCCTCGGTCTCGACCACCACGGCTCGCACCATATCCCCCACGGCCAGCCCCGATCCGCGTTCCAGCACGCATTCCCCGTCGACCTCGGGCGCCTGGTGGGCGGCCCGCCCGGTGCACTCGAAGTCCTCGTCCTCCACGGCCTCGACGAGCACCTCGACCTCGGTGCCGACCCGGTCCTCGGCCCGCTGCGCCATCAGCTCGTCGACCAGCGCCGTGATCCGCTCCACCCGGGCCCGGACCTGCTCCGCCGGCACCTTGTCCGGATAGCCGGCGGCCTCGGTGCCGTCCTCGTCGGAGTAGCCGAACACGCCGACCGCGTCCAGGCGGGCCCCGGTCAGGAAGGCCTCCAGCTCGGCCACGTCCTGCTCGGTCTCCCCCGGGAACCCGACGATCACGTTGCTGCGGATGCCGGCCTCGGGGGCCAGCGCGCGGATCCGCGCGCACAGGTCCAGGAAGTCGGGGCGGGAACCGAAGCGGCGCATCCGGCGCAGCACCGCCGGGCTGGCGTGCTGGAAGGACAGGTCGAAGTAGGGCGCGATGCCGGGGGTGCCGGCGATCACCTCCAGCAGGTCCGGCCGGAGCTCGGCGGGCTGCAGGTAGGACAGCCGCACCCGGTCGATCCCGGGCACCTGCCCGATCCGGGGCAGCAGCCGGGTCAGCGCGCGGGTGCCACCGGGCAGGTCCTTGCCGTAGGAGGTGGAGTTCTCGCTGACCAGCACCAGCTCGCGCACACCGTGCATGCCCAGCCAGGCCGCCTCCGCGACGATGTCGTCCGGCGGCCGGGACACGAACGAGCCGCGGAAGGACGGGATCGCGCAGAACGCGCACCGGCGATCGCAGCCGGAGGCCAGCTTGAGGTTGGCCACCGGGCCGCCGGACAGCCGGACGCGGGCCAGGTTCGGCACCCAGGCGTGGCCGGGGATCTCGACGTCCGCCGCGGCCGCCGGGCGATCGACCGGCGAGATCGGCAGCAGCGTGCGCCGGTCGACCGGTTCGTGCGCCGCCTGCGCGTGCCCGCCGAGCACGTCGGACAGCCGTTGCGCCAGCTCAGGGTAGGCATCGAAGCCGAGCACCGCGTCCGCCTCGGGCAGGCTCGCGGCCAGCTCCTTGCCGTAGCGCTCGGCCAGGCAGCCGACCGCCACCACCTTGGCGCCGGTCTCGGCGGCCGCGTCGGAGGCGGCGAGCAGGGTGTCGATCGAGTCCTTCTTGGCCTGCTCGACGAAACCGCACGTGTTCACCAGGATCACGTCCGGGGCCGCCTGCCCGTCGCCGTCGGCGTCGACCAGCTCCCAGCCGCTGCCGACCAGGCGCCCGGCCAGCTCCTCGGAGTCGACCTCGTTGCGGGCACAACCCAACGTCACCAGGGCGGCCCGGCGGGGAGCGGTTTCGGGCGATCCGGGTGCTGGCACGGGCACCAGGGTATCTGCCGTATCCGTGATCTACTCCCGCCGTGGCAACACCGAGTGGAGCGCACGCGGAGCGGGCGTCGGTTCCGGTCGTGCGGCGGGCCCGGACCGCCGACGTGACGACGATCAAGCAACTGGTGGACGCCTACGCCGGGCGGGTGCTGCTGGCCAAGGAAATCGTCACGCTCTACGAGTCGGTTCCCGAGTTCCTGGTCGCCGAGCTCGACGGGCAGGTCGTCGGCTGTGGGGCGCTGCACGTGCTCTGGGAGGACCTCGGCGAGATCCGCACGGTGGCGGTGCACCCGCGGGTGGTCGGGCGGGGGGTCGGGCACGCGATCGTCGCCGCGCTCATCGGGGGCGCCCGCGAGTTCGGGCTGCGGCGGCTGTTCGTGTTGACCTTCGAGAAGCACTTCTTCGCCCGGCACGGCTTCGCCGAGATCGACGGCACCCCGGTGGAGCCCGACGTGTTCGCCGCGATGGTGCGTTCCTACGACGCCGGCGTGGCCGAGTTCCTCGATCTGGCGCACGTCAAACCGAACACGCTGGGCAACGTGCGGATGCTGCTGCACCTGTAGTCCGGTGACGGGTTTGTGCAAGACACCTCGCGCGAGCTGACTACGTTCGACCCCATGGCAGAAACATCAACCGAACCCGTCGGCAGCGTCGCCATGTTCACCATCGACTGCGCCGACGCCGCCGAGCTGGCCACCTTCTACTCCCAGCTGCTGGGCATGACGATCGCCTACCAGGACGACACCGTCGCGATGATCACCGGCGACGCCGGCCCGGCGATCGGTTTCGGCCAGGTGGATCACTACACCCCGCCGCCGTGGCCGGACGAGAACAGCCAGAAGCAGTTCCACCTGGACCTGAAGGTCGCCGACATCGCCGCCGCCGAGGTGGCCAGCGAGAAGCTGGGCGCGACCCGCCCGGATCACCAGCCCGGCGGCGACGGCTGGCGGGTGATGCTCGACCCGGCCGGCCACCCGTTCTGCCTGACCCTCTGGCAGGTCTGACCCGGGCCGAGCACGGGTCGTCTCAGGAGCGCCGCAGTCGCGGGCCCGCGCGGCCCGCGGCGTCGGCCACCTCGGGTCCCAGCCGCCGGACCGCCGCCGGGGTGAACAGCGCGCTCGGCCCGGCCACCGACAGCCCGCCGACCGGGCCGTCGTCGCCGATCACCGGCGCCGCCACCGACGTGCGACCGGCCTGGAACGACGAGCTGACCAGGAATCCCTGCTCGCGGCCCACGGCCAGCTCGGCGTGCAGCGCGGGCAGGTCCGGCAGCGCCGTCGCCTCCTCCCGGCAGAGCCGCCGCAGCCGCCGCTCGACCTCGGCGGTGGGCAGCCGCGACAGCGCCGCCTTGCCGCAGCCACCGCGCCACGCCGGCGCCCGCAGCCCGACCCGGTTGTCCATCGGTGGCCGGATCTGCCCGGTCTCCCGGTGCAGGTAGACGACCCAACCGCCGACCAGCTGACCGACGTGCACCTCCTGCCCTGCGGTGCGCAGCAGCGGCCCCAGCGCGCCCTCCACCGCGGCGACCAGCCCGGTCCGTTCGATGATCTGCCCGGCCAACCCGACCAGCAGCGGCCCGAGCCGGTACCCGCGACCGGGGACGACCTCCAGCAGGCCTTCGGCGGCCAGCGTGCCGGCGAGGGTGTGCACGGTGCTGCGCGGGATCCCGGTCCACGCGGCGAGCTGCCGGATGGAGAGCACCTCCACCGCCGGACCGAAGGCCCGCAGCAGCGCGACGGCCTTGCCGACCGCGGCGACCATGCCCCGATCCTCGCACTGGTGTCCAGCCCTGCGGGACACCATGCTCGGCGCCACACCGCGCCACCCCTAGCGTCGGGCCGATGGCGCGCGTGTTCCACGTCCCGGCCGGCAGTGACCGGTCGGGGCGGCGGCGCGTCGGGCCGGGCGTCGACAGCGCCGTCGACGTCCGTGCCGCCCCCACCCGGCCGGCCGGCATCGTCGCCGGCTACCTCGCGCCGCACCCGCCGCACCTGGTGTACGCGGAGAACCCGCCGCAGAACGAGCCGCGCTCGACCGGCGGCTGGGAGATGCTGCGCTGGGGCTACGAGGAGCTGCGCCACCGGCTGCGCCAGCACCGGCCCGACGTGCTGGTCGTGCACGCCCCGCACTGGATCACCATGGTCGGCCACCACGTCAACTGCGTGCCCAACCCGCGCGGGATCTCCGTCGAGCCGATCTTCCCGCACCTGTTCCGCTACCACTACGACTTCCGCACCGACACCGGCCTGGCCGCGGCGATCGTCGAGGAGGCGGCCGCGGCCGGGCTGGTGACCAGCGCCCTGCGCGACGACGGGGTGCGGGTCGACTACGCCACCATCGGCGCGCTGCACCTGGCCAACCCGGACTGGGACATCCCGGTCGTCTCGCTGTCGGCCAACAACAACCCCTACTACTACTCCGACGCCTCGCTGGCGGAGATGGAGACCCTCGGCGCCGCGACGGCCCGCGCGATCGAGCGCACCGGGCGGCGGGCGGTGTTGCTGGCCTCGAACTCGCTCTCGCACCTGCACTGGGACGTGGAGCCCGAGCTGCCCGAGGACATGGCGGCCGAGCACCCGTTCTCGCACGCCCAGTACGCCGGCGACATGGCGCTGCTGCAGGCCGTGCGCGAGGGCCCCACCGAGCGGCTGCGCACGGCGATCCCGGAGCACATCGCGGCCACCCAGTCCGAGACCAAGGCCGGCAGCCTGACCTGGCTGCTGGCCGCGATGGGCTGGCCGGCGATCCGCGGCGACGTCCTCGCCTACGGCACCGTCATCGCCACCGGCAACGCGGTGATCGAATGGGTCGCCCCATGACCCGCACCCGCCCCACACGCCCCACGAGCTCCGTTCCCCTGGAACGAACGGCACTTTCGCACGCACCTAGCGTGCGAAAGTGCCGTTCGTGTCACCGGCGGTGGTGCTGGTGAGCGCGGGCGTGGTGGCGGCGGCGCTGGTGCCGGGGATGCCGCAGCTGCTGGCCCGCGAGCCCGCGCCGAGCTGGGCCGAGCTGGCCGCGGCGACCCGACAGGTCGGCGACCGACTGCGGGCGCTGGACGTCGAGACGGTGCTGTTGCTGTCCACCCAGTGGTTCACCGTGCTCGGCCACCAGGTGCAGTGCGACGCCCGGCTGCGCGGCACCCGCACCGACGAGAACTGGTACCGCTTCGACTACGGGCACCTGAGCCACGACCTGGCCGTGGACGTCGAGCTGGCGCACGCGTGGGCCGACGAGATCGACACCGCCGGCATGCAGGCCCGGCGCACCCGCTACGACGGCTTCCCGATCGACACCGGCACGGTGACCGCGGCGCAGCTGCTGGACCCGAGCGGCGCCGGGCGCTGGGCCATCGTGTCCTGCAACCTCTACGCCGACCCGTCCGCGATGGGTGCGGTGGCCCGGGCCGGGGTGCGGGCGGCCGGGGCGCGGCGGGTCGCGGTGGTGGCGGTGAGTGGGCTGTCGTCGGGCCTGATCCCGCGCTGGATCACCCCGGACCAGGACCGTTTCGAGGATGCCGAGCACGACCGCTGGAACCGGAAGGTGCTCGACGCGATCCGGGCCGGCGACGACGTCGGCGCGCTGGCTGCGGAGTACGCGCGCGCCGCGCAGGTCGACAGCCAGTTCCGGGCGCACGCCTTCCTGGCCGGCAGCGGCGCGGCCGGCGGTCCGGGTGAGGTGCTGGCCTACGGGCCGGTGTGGGGAACGGGCGCCGCCGTCGTGTGGTGGCCGGCCGCGGGGAAGAACGCAACAAGGGAGAAGGCGTGATGGGCAGAGCCGTGGGATTCATCGAGGCCGAGGGCTTCGTCCCGATCTTCGACGCCGTGGACGCGATGGTGAAGGCCACCGAGGTGGAGGTCCGCGGCGTCGACCCGGCTCGGCGGCGGCATCGTCGCGGTCGCGGTGGCCGGCGACCTGGCCACTGTCGAGGAGGCCGTCGAGATCGGCGAGGAGGTGGCGCGGGCGATCTCCGGGCGCAGCGTCTCCTCGATCGTGTTCGCCAGCCCGTGCGCGCCGGTCGGCGCCCTGGCCGACGACCTCGCCATGGTGGAGCTGAGCATGCCCGACGAGACCTCCGCGGAGGAGCAATCATGAGCGAGAACGCGATCGGGATCATCGAGACCCGCGGCATCGTGGCCCTGACCGCCGGCATCGAGGCGATGATGAAGACCGCCGACGTGCAGACCATCGCGGTCGAACGGATCAGCAGCGGGTACCTGGCCGCGGCGGTGCGCGGGTCGCTGGCCGCGGTGCGGCAGGCGGTGTCGGCCGGCTCCAAGGCCGTCGAGCAGTACGGCGAGCTGCGCGCGGCCCAGGTGTACCCGAAGCCGCACGGCGCCTCCGCGGCGTTGCTGACCGGCGGCGCCGACCGGCTGGCGCGGGCCATCGAGGCCGCGACGTGATCCTCTGCGAGGTGCTCGGGCGGGTCTGGTCCGAGCGCCAGCACGGCGGCCTGGACGGGCGCCGGCTGGTGCTGGTCCGCGACCCGGAGTCCGGGGCCCGGCACGTCGCGGTCGACCTGCTGGACACGGCGGCCGGGATGACCGTCCTGCTGGCCACCGACGAGGCGGCCGCGGCCGCCTGCGGGGTGCCGTCGGTGGACGCCGCGGTGGTCGCGCTGGTGGCCGGCTACGACGGGCAGGCCCCCGGCTGAGCAGCCCGGCGGCCGCACGGGACGCGGCCGAGCCAGACGTAGCCAGAAAAAGGGCAGCCAAGAAAAGGACAGCCAAGAAAAGGACAGAGGTACACGCCGTGGACACGATCGTGCCGCTGACGGATGCGGCCGCCGCGGACCCCGGCCTGGTCGGCGGGAAAGGCGCCGGGCTGCACCGGCTGATCGCCCTGGGGATCCGGGTGCCGCCCGGGTTCGTGGTCAGCACCGATGCGTTCGGCGCCGCCCTCGACGAGTACGTGCAGGCCCGGATCGAGGCCCCGCTGCGCGCCCTGCCGTCGGACGCCGCGGTGGCCGAGGTGGCAGCGGCGGCCGGGCTGGCCAGGGCGGAGGTGCTGGCGGCGACCGAGCACGGGCCGGTGCTCGACGCGATCCGCACCGCCTACACCGCGCTGGGCGGCGAGGTGGCGGTGCGCTCCTCGGCCGCGGCCGAGGACGCCGCGGAGTCCTCCTACGCCGGCGAGCACGACAGCTACCTGGAGCTGCGCGGGTCCGACGACGTGGTCGCCGCGGTCCGTCGGTGCTGGGCCAGCCTCTACACCGAGCGGGCGGTGGCCTACCGCGGTGAGCGGGAGGCGGGGGCGATGGCCGTGGTCGTGCAGCGGATGGTGCCCGCGCGGGCGGCGGGGGTGTTCATGACCCTCAACCCGGCCAACGGTGATCGGTCCACAGTGGTCTGCGAGGCGGTGTGGGGGCTCGGCGAGCCGCTGGTGTCCGGCGAGGTCACGCCGGACCGCTTCGTGCTGGACAAGGTCAGCGGGGAGGTGGTCCGCCGCGAGATCGCGCACAAGCCGACCCGGCTGGTGCGCTCTGATGCCGGCGGCACCGTCGCGCAGGACGTCCCCGAGTCGCTGCGCGACGCCCCCTGCCTGACCGACGCGGAGCTGGCCGAGCTGTTGCGGATCGGGCGCGCGGTGGAGCGCGCCGCCGGCTGCCCGCAGGACGGCGAGTTCGCGATCGACGCGAGCGGGGTCGCGCTGCTGCAGGCCCGCCCGGAGACGGTGTGGTCGCGCCGCGCGCCGCGCGCCGTCGCCACGGCCGGCAGCGCGCTGGGCGCCGTGCTCGCCACCCTGACCGGCGGCACCCTCGACCGGGCCACCCGGGCGCCGGCCACCCAGATCCCAGCTACCCCGACCCCGACGACCCAGCCCCCACCCCGTGCAATGGGAGATCGCGATGGCGACTGACCGCTTCCCCAGCCCGTTCGACATCGAGACGCCGGCCGGCGCCGAGGGCTGGGAGCCGATGTACGACTGGTACCACCTGTTCGGCCCGGAGCGCCGCGAGCTCGACGAGCAGCGCTTCTGGTTCGCCGACCGGCTGCACCACCCCGACGTGCTGCACCCCTACGACGAGATCCAGTGCGAGTGCTGGTGGCAGGCGCTCGGCGCGTTCAACACCCGCATCTTCGCGATGCCGCCTGCGTTCGGCGTCGACCAGCGCGTCCTCAACGGACGGCTCTACGTCACCCCGGTGCCGGCGCCGGCCGCGGACATCGCGGCCCGGGCCGAGGAGTTCGGGAAGCGCGCCGGGCACTACTACGAGCGCTGGGACGAGATCTACGCCGAGTGGAAGGTGAAGGTCACCGCGAAGCTCGAGGAGATCCGGGCGCTGCGCTTCGACCCGCTGCCCGACCTCGAGCCGGAGTCCACTGTGTACGACCACGTCGGACACTCGGCGGGATTCCGGATGATCCGCGACTTCAGCACGCTCGTGAACACGATGTACGAGACCTACCAGTACCACTTCGAGCTGCTCAACATCGGCTACGCCGCCTACCTGACGTTCTTCGGGCTCTGCAAGAACGCCTTCCCCGACATCTCCGACCAGTCGATCTCCCGCATGGTCGGCGGCCTGGACGTCGAGCTGTACCGGCCCGACGACGAGCTCAAGCGGCTGGCCAAGGAGGCGCAGCGGCTGGGCCTCGGCGCGCAGATCAGCGGGACCGACGACGCGGAGTCGCTGTTCACGACGTTGTGCGGCAGCAACGCCGGTGCGGAGTGGGTGGCCGACTGGGAGCGCACCGCCGACCCGTGGTTCATCGTCAACACCGATCCGGGCCACCCCGGTGGCTACCACGTGCACCCGACCTGGGCGCAGGCTCCCGACATCCCGCTGTCCTCGGTGCGCGAGTACCTGCGCCGCTTGGAGGCGGGCGAGTCGATCGACCGGCCCACCGCCGAGGTGCTGCGCGAGCGGGACCGGATCACCGCCGAGTACCGGGAGCTGATGGCGCCCGCGGACCAGCAGGTGTTCGACGAGACCGTCGCGCTGGCCCGGCTGGTGTTCGTCTACATCGAGGAGCACGTGCTCTACATCGAGCACTGGATGTGGGCGGCGTTCTGGGCCAAGTCCAAGGAGCTGGCCGCCGCGCTGGCGACCATGGGCTACTTCGACGAGCCCGAGGACATGTTCTTCCTGCGCCGCTACGAGGTCGCCGAGGCGATCTACGACTGCGTGGCCGGCTGGTCGGTGGGCTCCCGCCCGCGCGGCGCCGAGTACTGGCGGCCGATCATCGCCCGTCGCCGCGAGATCTACACGGCGCTGCGGGCGTGGGAGCCGCCGCCCGCGCTCGGCCCGCCCCCGGCCGAGGTCAACGAGCCGTTCACGGTGATGCTGTGGGGCATCACCACCGCCACCGTCGGCGAGTGGCTGACCGCTGACGACGGCGACGGCCGCACGCTGCGCGGCACCGGTGGCTCCCCCGGTGTGGTCGAGGGCCCGGTACGGGTGGTCATGAACGTCTCCGAGCTGCCCGACGTGCAGCCGGGTGAGGTGCTGGTCTGCCCGGCCACGTCGCCGTCGTGGGCGCCGGTGTTCGCCCGGATCGCGGCCACCGTGTCCGACGTCGGCGGGATCATGAGCCACACCGCGATCGTCTGCCGGGAGTACGGGATGCCGGCCGTGGTCGGCACCGGGAACGCGGTGGCGACGCTGCGCACCGGCCAGCGGGTGCGCGTCGACGGCAGCACCGGCGTGGTGACCCTCCTCGACGAACCGTGATCCTCCCGATGAGCGGCGAGTCGCCGGGAGCGACGAGCGGCACACCCGGGCCGGAGATGGGGGCGCGGTGCGCGGTGCGGCCGTCCGAGCCGCCGGTGCCGGAGCTGGACCCGGTGCGCTCCGGGCGGCGGCGGGCGCTACGGCGCACCCGCGCCCCGATCGGCACGGTCCCGATCGGGACGGTGCTGCTGGACATGGGCGGGGTGGTGATCCCGACCCTGTTCGAGTCCAGCGCGGTCCCCGGATTCCCGGCCGGTCCGACCGGCGCCGACGCGGAGTACCGCGCCGTGGAGCGCGGCGCCGAGCAGGAGCGCGACTACTGGGCCCGGCTGGCCCGGCGCCGCCCGGAACTGGACATCGGCGCGCTCTGGCGGGACTGCTCCTACGTGCGCGCCGAGGTCGTCGGCCTGCTGACGCGGCTGGCCGGGCGGGTGCGGGTGGTGGCGTTCACCAACGACATGGCGCACTGGTTCGGGCCCGACTGGGCGGCCCGCTTCCCGGCCGTCACCCGCTTCGACGCGGTGCTGGAGGCGTCGCGGCTCGGCGTGCTGAAGCCGGATCCGGCCGCCTTCACCGCCGCCGCCACGGCGCTGGGCGAGGACCCGCGGCGCTGCCTGTTCGTCGACGACCTGGCCGCCAACCTCGACGGGGCGCGCGCGGTCGGCATGGCCGCGGAGCTGTTCGACGTCACCGACCCGGGCGGCTCGGTGAACCGGGTGCTCGACGCGGTCGGGCTGCCCGCCGCCGAGCCGCCGCGGCGCCGGGTGTGGTCGCCGTGACCCCGCAGCAGCGGCTGGCCGAGCTCGGACTCACGCTGCCCCCGCCCCGGCGCCCAGCCGGGAACTACCGGGGCTGGGTGCGCATCGGCGATCTGCTGTTCCTGTCCGGCCAGGGCGCCGACGGGCACACCGGCCGGCTCGGCGCGGACCTGTCGGTGGCCCAGGGCTACGCGGCCGCGCGCGCCTGCGCGCTGAACCTGCTCAGCCAGGCCCGGGCGGCACTGGGCACGCTCGAGGCCGTGGAGCAGCTGGTGCAGCTGCGCGGCTTCGTCACCAGCGCACCCGAGTTCACCGAGCAGCCCGCCGTGATCGACGGGGCCTCGGACCTGCTGGTCGAGGTGTTCGGCGAGGCCGGGGAGCACGCCCGCACCGCGATCGGGGTGGCCGCGTTGCCCCGCGGCTTCGCCGTCGAACTCGATCTCACCCTGCGCGCCACCCCCGAAGGCTGAGCGAACTCCGCGGGGCCGGTCAGCCGGTCTTGCCGTCGAGGGCGACCAGGACGCCGGCGATGGCGAAGTACTTGTTGGCACCGAGCTGGCGGATCGTGGTGATCCCGAGCGCCTCCTTGAGCTGGGCGTCGTGCTTCTCGGTGAGCCCGGCGAGGGCCGAAGGGGGCGCGTCGAGGATCTCGTCGAGGGACTTGCCCTCCCACGCCTTGTCCAGCGCCTTGCTCAGGTTGACCGATACAGCCATCGGGGTCCTCCAGGTTCCGGCCACCCGGACGGCGACCGCGGCTGCCAGCATTGCGCGCTGCGACCCGAGCGGCAAGTTGCGCCATTCGGCCCAGCATGGCCGCGTGTCGCGTCGTGCTCACGGGTGCGGGTTCAGCCCGCCAGCCGCCGCAGGGCCGCGTCGAGGAACTCGACCTGGCGGGCCGCGGGCAGCCGCGCCGGCTCCAGGGTGGCCTGCATCAGCACGCCGTCGACCAGGCACATCAGCTGCTCGCCCGCGCTTCGCGGATCGAGATCCGCGGCCACCTCACCCCGCTCGACGGCCTCGGCGAGCACCCGCCCGACCAGCTGCCGCCAGAGCCGGTAGCCGTCGCTCTGCACCTGCCGCAACGCCGGCTGCGTGGTCGCCACCGACCAGAACGCCATCCACACCCGAGCCTCGGCCGCGCGCACGTCGTCCAGTGGCAACGCTTCGAGCAGCACCGCACGCAACGTGGCCAGCCCGCCGGGGCCGCCGTCGAGGTGGGCGGTCATCCGGCCGGCGACCGCGGCATAGGCGTCCTCGACCGCGGCCGCGAGCAGGGCCTGCTTGTCCGCGAAGTAGTGCGTGATCACGGTGGTGGAGCTGCCGGCCTCGGCCGCGACCCGGCGCACGCTGGTCGCGTCGAGGCCGTCGCGGGCGATCACCACGCGCGCCGCGGCCGCCACCCGGGCCCGGCGCTCAGCCGGATCGACAATTCTGGGCATGCGTGCTACCTTAGCGCAACAGTCGTTGTACAACGATCGTTTCACATAATCCGGAAGGTAGCTGTCATGTGGTTCCGCGTCGGTCTGGTGGCCATCGTCCTGTCGTTCCTGCCGTGGCTGGCCATCGCGGCGGCACCGCTGCTAGGGCTGTCGCTGGGCGCGGGGGTGGGCGTCGTCGGCATCGCGGTGGTGGTCGCCGAGGCGCTGTTCTGGGTGGGGCTCGCGCTGGCCGGCAAGGACACCTGGCGGGCGATCACCGCCCACGGTTGGCGGCGGGCCCCGCGCGCGCTGGCCACCCTCGTCGTGCGCGGCCGCCCGGTGGCCGTACCCGCTCCCGCACCGCGGGTCGATCCCGCCGACGGCCCGACGCGCATGGCGGCCTGAGCCCGACACCGCCCGAGCCCCGATCCCCGGCGGCATCGAGGCGGCCGAGCTCGTCGTGCCCCGCGGACGCGGTGAGTAGCGTGGTCGGCATGGGTTCGGCGGCCGAGCACGATCAGGCCCGGTCGCACAGGCGGCGGCCGGCGCCCGCGCTGCGCCGCTACCTGCGCAGCTACACCGGCTACCACCAGGACGCCGGGCCGGCCGGGGTGCATCAGGGCGTGGCGTCCGGACACCTGACCCTGCTGCTCTGCCTCGACGGCAAGATCGAGATGCTGGCCAACGCCGACCGCAGCAAGCCGCCGGGCACGTTCGTCGCGCTGGTCGGCGGGTTGCACGACGGACCGGCGCAGATCGCGCAGGGAGATCGGCAGACCGGGCTGCAGCTGGAGCTGACCTGGCGGGGCGCCCGCGCGCTGCTCGGGGTGCCGGCGGCCGAGCTGGCCGGCGACACCGTCGACCTCGCGGCCCTGCTCGGCGCCCGGACCGGAGCCCTGCTCGACCGGCTGGCCGACGCGCCCGGCTGGCCGGCGCGCTTCGACCTGCTCGACCGGGAGCTGCAGCTGCTGGCGGCGCGGGGCCGGGCCGAGCGCGGCGTGCGCCCGGAGGTCGGGCAAGCCTGGCACCGGCTGCAGCAGACCGGCGGCAACCTGCGCATCGCCGAGCTGGCCGCCGAGCTGGGCTGGAGCCGCCGGCACCTCGCCACCCAGCTGCGGGCCGAGACCGGCCTCAGCCCGAAGTCGGCCGCCCGGCTGATCCGGTTCGAGGGGGCCTGCGACCGGTTGCGCGCGGTCGATCACCCACCGCTGGCCGAGGTGGCCGCCGACGCCGGTTACGTCGACCAGTCCCACCTGGCCCGCGACTTCCGCGAGCTGGCCGGCAGCACCGCGACGGCCTGGCTGCGCGAACGCCTACCCGTGCCCGAACCCCAGCCCGAACCCGGGCGGGCGGCCCGCGCTCAGCGGGTGTCGAGCAGCAGGTAACCCTCGGCCAACCGCCCGGCCGGCAGCCCGGCGGCCCGGGCCTGCATGTCCGACCAGCCCCGCATGCGCTCCGCCAGCTCCATGTGCGCGGTCTGGCTCGCGTGTTCCTGCAACGCGGCGATCTTGCGGTCGAAGGTGTCGGTGATGTCGACGTAGTGCTCGGCGCGATCGTTGTTGCTCATGACCCAGACCTGCCCGACGGCGTGCGCGTCGAGGCCCTCGGCGGCCAGCTCGGGGAAGGCGTAGGGGTTGCGCGCGTCCGGGTAGACCGCGCACATCGTCGCCTCGCCCGCCGCCGTGTGATCGGGGTGGCTGCCGTACATGCTGCGCAGGTCGCGCACCGGGGACTGGGTGAGCACCCGGTCCGGGCGCAGCTGCCGGATCACCCGGGCGATGTCGCGGCGCAGCTCGAGGGTCACGGTCAACCGGCCGTCCGGGTAGCCGAGGAACACGATCTCGCTGACGCCCAGCACCACGCCCGCCTTGCGCTGCTCCAGCTGCCGGATGCCGCCGATCTCCGAGCGCGGCACGGCCGGATCGAAACCGCCCGCGTCCCCGTCGGTCAGGATGCAGTAGCTGACCTCGATGCCGGCATCGGTCCAGGCGGCGACCGTGCCCGCGCAGCCGAAGTCGATGTCGTCGGGGTGCGCGGCGACGATGAGCACACGTTGTACCTGGTCGGTGTGATCGGCCACTTCCCGAGCCTAGACGGTATGGAGGTCCGGGCTGGGACTCGCCACCTGTAGTCGTGGGCTGCGCACAGAGCCGGGCGCGGACCCATCACCGAGCTCGATACCAGTTCACTTTCGGCAAGATCCAACTGGACTGCTGTCGATGTCGGCGCAGCCTCGATCAGCGGTCGTACTAGTTCCCGTGTCGGTCGCCCCAACCGCAGACCTGGGCACTCGATCTGGTCGGGTACTGCTCGGCGAGCAACGACCTGGCCACCTCCCGGGAGAGATTGCGGCTGCGCCAGTCGTCGGGATCGGCCAGCCGGTCCGCGATCTGGGCGAGCACGCAGGAGCGCCGCGGCTCCGGCAGCTCGAGCAGCGCCGGCACCGCATCGGCCGACAGCGTGACCAGGTAGAGGGTGTCGACCTTTCCGGTGTCGGCCAGCCGGGCGACGTTGTGCTCGGCGATGAACCGCTCCGGATCGAGCACCGCGAGCCCGAGCAGCGCCAGCAGGCCGGCGGCGATCATCGGCCTGGCCAGCCGGGTCGGCCGCAGCCGCAGCACGGCCAGCTGCGCGATCAGGAACCCGGCCCCGAGCCACAGCTCGAAGGTCAGCACGAGCAGCCGCAGCACGGTGAAGCCGTAGGCCTGCTGGTAGAGCCACATCCGGTTGATCGCGGACGCGACGATGACCAGCGTGAGCCCGGCCAGCGAGGCCAGCAGCCCGCGCTTCCACGCCTGCTCGACCGCCGTCGTGGCCGGGGCCCACCGGGACCCTAGGGTGAGTACGGCCAGCGCGAGCACGGTCACCGCGAGCAGCTGCCAGAATCCGCCGCGGGCGTACTCGGAGTAGGTCAGACCGGTGGTGGAGCGCACGTAGCTGTCGCCGCCGAAGAGCACCACGAACTGCACCGCGACGAACACCGCGAACAGCGCCACCAGCAGGCCGGTCGGGAGCGCCCAGTCCAGGCAGCGCAGCCGGGTGTTGCGCGGTTGCGCCGCGTCCGGGGCGGGTGCGGCGAGCAGCAGGAACGCCGCCCCGCTGACGGCCGCCGCAGCCAGCCCGAACATGATGATCCACCGGGTGGTCGACGGAACGTCGACCGTCGGCGCCACCCCCTCGACGAGCTGCGCGAACGCCGGATCGGCCGCGGCCAGCAACGGCCCCGCGATCGCGAGCAGGGCCACCCCGACCAGGCCGGCGACGACGGTCCGCACCATCGAGTCGCGACCGCCGGCCTGCCGTCGACGCATGATCCAGGGCACCGACCGGACCATCGCCAGCAGCACCCCCTGCAGGCTCGCCGGCACTCCGCGGAACGATCGACCGGCGACGGCGAGTGCCGCGGCCAGCGCGGCGGCCAGCAGGCACAGGCCGGCGAACCAGGTCGCGGCCCGCAGCGCGGAGACGGCGGTCAACGCGATGGCCGCGACCGTCCACGCCGCGGCCGGCAGCGGCAGCGGGCCTGGTCGGGCGGGCTCGCCGGCCCTGGATCCCCGGCGTTCCAGGACCATCGCGACGACCACCGCCGCGACCAGCGCCGTGGCCGCCAGCAGCCAACCGAGGCCGGGTTCGCCTTCGGGAACGGCCGTCGCGGTGATCAGACCGGCCGCCGCGGCCAGGCCGAGCAGCGCGCGGGTGGGCGGCGCGCTCGGCCCCGGCCAACGGTCCCCGAACCACGGGCGCCGGCTGCGGTTCCAGGCCTGTGGCGATGCCGCGATCTGCGGCGGGGCCAGCAGCCGGGATCCACCGGGGAACGGCTGCGCCAACGACTTCTGCGCCGACGGCTGGCCGGCCGGCGGCTGCGCCAGAGGCGACGGCGGCCGTAACGGCGACTGTCCTACCGGCGGCGGCGCCACCGACGGCTGGCCTACCGACGGCTGTCCTACCGACGGCTGTCCTATCGGCGGCGGCCCCAAGGGCGACGACCCCACGGCCGACGACCCCACGGCCGACTGTCCCGAAATCGACTGTCCCGAGATCGACTGTCCCGAAATCGACTGCCCCACCGGCGGCTGCGGCGACCCCGGAGCCGGTTGTTGCCGCGACTCGGCCGGCGGCCCGCACTCCGCTCGGGACGCCCACCCCGCAGATCGCCCCCCATCCGCGCCGGGCACCGCCTCGACCCACCCACCAAGCACCGGCGGCTCCCCCGACCGGCTGGTCACGACGCACCCGGCAACGTGACCCGGATCCGGCACCCCGCCGCGGAGCCCCGGCTCCCGGCCCTCGCTCCCTCGACAGCCCGCTCGCCGACAACCTGGTTCCCGTCGGCCGGCCCGCCGACAACCTGCCCATCGACCACCGGCCCGCCGCCAAGCCGCTCGCCGACGTCCGGCTCCCGGGCGCCCGAGGCCTCCACCACGGCGATCCGACCGCCGTGCAGGTCGACCGCCCAGCGGGCGATGGCCAGCCCCAGCCCGGTGCCACCCCCGACGGCCCGCTCCCCGCGGGTGAACCGGTGGAACACCCGCTCCCGCTCGGCCGGGTCGATGCCCGGCCCGTCGTCGCTCACCTCGATCACCAGCAGATCTCCCTCCGTGCGGGCGGTCACGCGGACCACTCCCCCCGGCGGCCCATGCCGCGCGGCGTTGTCGAGCAGGTTGAGCAGCACCTGGTGCAGGCGGCCCCGGTCGGCGCGCACCGTGACCGCGGCCGGTCGCACGTCGGCCCGCACCGTGACGTCGCGACCCGCGGCCCGGGCGGCGGCCTCGGCCTCGGCGATCGTCTGCGCGATCAGCTCGGCCACCGGCACGTCGGCCAGGTCCAGCGGCACCGCGCCGGCATCGATCCGGGACAGGTCGAGCAGCTCCGCGACCAGCCGACCGAGGCGCTCGGTCTGGCCGAGCGCGGTCGAGAGCGTCGCGGCATCGGGTTCGGCCACGCCGTCGACCAGGTTCTCCAGCACCGCCTGCAGCGCGGCGACGGGCGTGCGCAGCTCGTGCGAGACGTTCGCGATCAGCTCGCGGCGCCGACCGTCGGCCGCGGCGAGATCGGCGGCCATCTGGTTGAACGCCAGCGCCAGCTCGCCGATCTCGTCCCGCGAGGTGGCCCGGACCCGCCGCGAGTAGTCGCCGTGGGCCATCGCGCGGGCCGCCGCGGTCATCGCCCGCAACGGTCGGGTCATGCCGTGCCCGAGCACCTGCGCGGTGAGCAGCACGAGCGCGACCGTGACCAGCGAGATCGGGATCGGCGGCTGCCAGCGGAACTCGAACCACAGGTACGCCAGCCCGACCCCGCCGGACACCAGCAGCAAGATGCTGATCTTGAGCTTGACCGACCGCACCGGGTCCAGCGGGCGCGGCAGCAGCTCGACCAGCGCCGTGGCCCGCTCCGCCACCGTCATCGCGGCACCTCCAGGGCGTAGCCGATGCCGTGCACGGTACGGATCACGTCCTGGCCGAGCTTGCGGCGCAACGCCTTGACGTGGCTGTCGACCGTGCGCGTCCCGCCGGCGTGCGACCAACCCCAGACCTCGGCCAGCAACACCTCGCGGGCAACCACGGTGCGCGGCTGCCCGGCCAGGTGCGTCAGCAGGTCGAACTCGGTGGGCGTGAGGTGCACCTGCTCCCCCCGGCAGTGCACCCGCCGCTGTGCCGGGTCGATCTCCAGCGCGCCGAGCACGGTGCACCGCGGCGCGGCCTGCGCCTGCGCGTGGGCCACCTGCTCGACCGCCCGTTCCACCCGGCGCAACAACGCGTGCACCCTGGCCGCGAGCTCGCGGATGGAGAACGGCTTGGTCAGGTAGTCGTCGGCGCCGACACCCAGGCCCACCAGCACGTCGGTCTCGGCGTCGCGGGCGGTGAGCATCAGCACCGGGATCGGCCGCTGGGCCTGGATCCGCCGGCACACCTCCAGCCCGTCGAAACCGGGCAGCATCACGTCGAGCACCACCAGGTCGGGCTCGGTCGCGGCCACCTGCGCCATCGCCGACGGCCCGTCGTGCGCGGTGTCGACCAGGAAGCCCTCCGCCCGCAACCGGGCCGCGACCGAGTTCGCGATGGTCGGCTCGTCGTCCACGACCAGCACCCGCCGTTGCGTCATGGCAGCGACCCTAGGGGTGGGGTGTGGATGTCTTCCGGGGCAGTTGTGAAGATCCTGTGCAGGTGCACCTGCCCTGCTGGCCCGGGTGCTTCTGCCTGGGCCCCCCGGCTCGGGCTTGATCACCGTTTCGGTGCAGAAGCGGCCATATGTGGCCGGAAACGCACCGGAACGGCGATCACTGCCTGCGGCAGCCTTCCTGGCGCCTACTCCTCGTCGGGGTCCTCGTCCGGCTCGGCGCCGCCACCGCCGCGCAGCAGCCAGATCAACCCGTCCAGCTCGTCGGGCTTGATCAGCACGTCACGGGCCTTGGAGCCCTCGCTCGGCCCGACCACCCCGCGCGACTCCAGCAGGTCCATCAACCGCCCGGCCTTGGCGAACCCGACCCGCAGCTTGCGCTGCAGCATCGAGGTCGAGCCGAACTGGGAGGTGACGATCAGCTCGGCCGCCTGCACCAGGAGCTCCAGGTCGTCACCGATGTCGGCGTCGATCTCCTTGGCCTCACCGGCCTTCTGTACCGTGACGCCCTCGGTGTAGGTCGGTTCGGCCTGGTCCTTGGTGAACGCCACCACGGAGGAGATCTCGTCGTCGCCCACGTAGGCGCCCTGCATCCGGACCGGCTTGCCCGCGCCCATCGGCAGGTAGAGCCCGTCGCCCATGCCGATCAGCTTCTCCGCGCCCGGCTGGTCGAGGATGACTCGCGAGTCGATGAGCGAGGAGGTGGCGAAGGCCAGCCGCGACGGCACGTTGGTCTTGATCAGCCCGGTGACCACGTCGACCGAGGGCCGCTGGGTGGCGAGCACCAGGTGGATCCCGGCCGCGCGGGCCTTCTGCGTGATCCGCACGACCGCGTCCTCGACGTCCCGGGGCGCGGTCATCATCAGGTCGGCCAGCTCGTCGACGATGCACAGGATGTACGGGTATGGCCGGTACTCGCGCTCGCTGCCCAGCGGCGCGGTGATCTCCCCGGAGCGCACCTTGCGGTTGAAGTCGTCGACGTGGCGGACCTTGTTGACCTGCATGTCCTGGTAGCGCTGCTCCATCTCCTCGACCAGCCAGGCCAGCGCGGACGCGGCCTTCTTCGGTTGGGTGATGATCGGCGTG
The DNA here is from genome assembly GCA_963730945.1 of uncultured Actinomycetota bacterium. Taxonomy (GTDB): domain Bacteria; phylum Actinomycetota; class Actinomycetes; order Mycobacteriales; family Pseudonocardiaceae; genus Pseudonocardia. The sequence continues at coordinate 192,258 of CAVSTV010000009.1, read as the reverse complement.
ATCAGGTGCGGGATGCCCTCGTACGGGGTCAGCTCGACCATCTTCGGGTCGATCAGGATCATCCGGACCTCGTCGGGGGTGGCCCGCGAGAGCAGCGACACCAGCATCGAGTTGACGAAGCTGGACTTGCCGGAACCGGTGGAGCCGGCCACCAGCAGGTGCGGCATCTTGGCCAGGTTGGCGCAGAGGAAATGCCCCTCGATGTCCTTGCCCAGCCCGATCACCAGCGGGTGCTGCTCGGCGCGGGCGGTGCCGCTGCGCAGCACATCGCCGAGGCGGACCATCTCCCGGTCGGTGTTGGGCACCTCGATGCCCACCGCCGACTTGCCCGGGATCGGCGCCAGGATCCGCACGTTGTCGGTGGCGACGGCGTAGGAGATGTTCTTGGTCAGCTGGGTGATCTTCTCGACCTTTACCGCCGGGCCGAGCTCGATCTCGTAGCGGGTCACGGTCGGGCCCCGGGTGAAGCCGGTGACCTGCGCGTCCACCGAGAACTGGTCGAGCACCCCGGTGATCGACTCGATCATGGCGTCGTTGGCACTGCTGCGGGTCTTCGGGACCGGGCCGGTGGGCAGCAGATCGCTGGGCGGCAGCAGGTAGGGGGTCTCCCCCGCGGTCGGCTGCAGGGTCAGCCGCAGCTGCTCCCCGGTCGACGGCCCCGGGTCGGGGATGGCGTCGGCGGGCGGCGCGGCCGGCACGGTGGCCGGCGGGCGGCGCGTGCGGGTCGGCTTCGCTCCATCCCCGGCGGCCTGCTCCGGGGCCACCGCCCCGCCATCGTTGCCGCCCCCATCGCTGCTGTCGACGTCGGTGCCGTCGCGGTAGACGTCGGCCACCCGGGAGGCCTGCCGGCGCCGGGCCGGGCGCCGCAGCGGCGCCGGCTCGGCCGCGGTAACCGGGTCCAGTTGATCGCCGAGCGCCGCGTCGTCGTCGGTGCCCTCGCCCTCGACCTCGTGCCCGAGCAGCCGCCGGATCCGCTTCGGCAGCTCGCGCACCGGCGTCGCGGTGAGCAGCAGCAGGGCGTAGCCGGTCAGCAACACCAGCACCGGGGCCGCGACCCAGGCGGTGAGCCCGGTGGCCAGTGGCGTCGCCGCCAGGTAGCCCAGCGCCCCGCCGCCCTCGGACCAGCGCGCCGGCTCATCGGGCCGGCCGGCGATCAGGTGCACCATGCCGAGCACCCCGAGCGCCACCAGCAGCGAGCCGACCACCAGCCGGGGCCGGCCCTCCGGGCTCGGCGCGCGCACCATCAGCGCCACCCCGGCCGCGGCCAGCAGCACCGGCAGCACCACGGCGCCGAGGCCAACGACGTAGGAGATCCCGGTGGTCAGCGCGCGACCCACCGGGCCGCCGGTGCCGAACCAGAGGCCGGCCGCGCTGATCACGGCCAGCACCAGCATCGCCACGCCGAGCCCGTCGCGGCGGTGCGCCGGGTCCAGGTCGCCGGTGCGGCGCACGGCCCGGCCCATCGAGCGGCCGACCGAGGCGAGGCCGCGCCCGATGCCGTCGATCCCGCGGTCGATCAGGTCCGGGCCGCGCCGCCGCGGCGGCGGCCGCCGCCGCCCCCGTGAAGGGCTGGCCGGGCGACGGCGGGGCGCCGTCGTCCGTGCGGTAACCGGCGCACCGCCATACGGCTGATGCGGCGCGGTGCCCCGGCCCGTCCCGCGGGTACTGATCCGTCCTGCCATGGCATCCACGGTAACGGCCGGTGCCCCAGGCGCCCCGGCCGACGCACCGGCATCAGAGGTCCCGAATCTGCTCCACCCGCGTGGGTTCGCGAGTACTCGCAAGTGTCACGCGGCCGCGTTCCGCGGAACGTCGTTGCGGCCGCGTTCCGCGGCCTCGGGCATCGCGGACCGCGCGTTCCGCGGAACGTCGTTGCGGCCGCGTTCCGCGGAACGTCGTTGCGGCCGCGTTCCGCGGAACGTCGTTGCTGCCGCGTTCCGCGGAACGTCGTTGCCGCCGCGTTCCGCGGAACGTCGTTGCCCGCGTTCCGCGGAACGTCGTTGCCGGCCGCGTCCGCGGAACGTCGTTGCGGCCGCGTTCCGCGGAACGTCGTTGCGGCCGCGTTCCGCGGAACGTCGTTGCGGCCGCGTTCCGCGGAACGTCGTTGCTGCATTTCGGGACTTGGAGCAGAGCACCACTCATCCGATCGGTCCGGCTGACCGCCACCGTGACTCATCCGCGCCGCTCGTACCGCCGCAAGATCATCCAGGTCGTGGTGCGCACCGTGTCCGGCCAGCCCTGCACCCGGTCCAGCACCGTGTCCAGCTCAGCAGCGCTCGCGGCCGTGGCCAGCACGATCAGGTCGTACTCCCCCGTCACCGTCTCGATGTCGTCGAAACCGGGCAGCGCCTGCAGCCGACGCACGTAGCCGGCCACGTCCGTCGTCCGCACGACGATCCCGACCCGGGCCCGGTGCGCGGCGGCCACCCCGGGCAGCTCGATGACCGCGTGGTAGCCGCGGATCACCCCGATCCGCTCCAGGCGCTGCACCCTGGCCAACACCGCGGTGCGGGACAACCCCACCTTCCGCCCCAGATCGGCCATGGTCAGCCGGCCGTCGGTGGCCAGCAGCGCGAGCAGCTTCCGGTCCAGTCCATCGATCTGACGATCCGTCGACGCCACGGTCGTTATGCTGACATTTCGCCACCGAACCTCGACGCTCGGTGTCGTGCCGGGCACGCTGCGGCTCAGGACAATTGAGGGATGATCACCCCGGACCGCGTCCACGAGATCCTGCGCCGGCACCTGCTCGTCGACGGCTTCGACCTCGTGCTGGACACCCGTGCCAGCCGCGGGTCCTGGCTGGTCGACGCCCGCGACGGCAGTCGGCACCTCGACCTGTTCTCCTTCTTCGCCTCCGCGCCGCTGGGGCTCAACCATCCGGCGCTGGCCGACGATCCGGCCTTCCGCGCCGAGCTCACCGAGGCGGCGCTCAACAAGCCGTCCAGCTCGGACGTCTACACCACCCAGCTGGCCGAGTTCGTCGACACGTTCAGCCGGGTCCTCGGCGATCAGGCGCTGCCGCACCTGTTCCTGGTCGAGGGCGGCGCGGCGGCGGTGGAGAACGCGCTCAAGACCGCGTTCGACTGGAAGCGGCGGCACAACGCGGCGCACGGTCGCCCCGCGCAGCTCGGCACCCAGGTGCTGCACCTGCGCAAGGCCTTCCACGGGCGCAGCGGCTACACGCTGTCGTTGACCAACACCGATCCGCGCAAGACGGCGCTGTTCCCCACCTTCGACTGGCCACGGATCGACGTGCCGGCGATCCGCTTCCCGATGGATTCCGACCAGGTCCGGGCGGCGGAGGCGGGCGCGCTGGCCCAGGCCAGGGCCGCGTTCGCCGCGCACCCGCACGACATCGCCTGCTTCATCGCCGAGCCGATCCAGGGCGAGGGCGGCGACAACCACATGCGCGCCGAGTTCCTGCAGGCCGTGCAGCAGCTGTGCCGGGACAACGACGCGCTGTTCGTGCTCGACGAGGTGCAGACCGGCTGCGGGATGACCGGCACCGCGTGGGCCTACCAACAGCTCGGTCTGCAGCCCGACGTCGTCGCGTTCGGCAAGAAGCTGCAGGTCTGCGGCATCATGGCCGGCGGCCGGGTGGATGAGGTGGACGACAACGTGTTCCGGGTGCCGTCGCGGATCAACTCCACCTGGGGCGGCAACCTCACCGACATGGTGCGCTCCCGGCGCCACCTCGAGGTGATCGAGTCCGAGGGGCTGTTCGAGCGGGTTACGCTGCTCGGCAAGCGGCTGCTGGACGACCTGGGCACCGTCGAGGGCATCGACAACGTGCGCGGCCGCGGGTTGTTCGTCGCGTTCGACCTGCCCACGCCCGAGCTGCGCGACGAGACGGTGGCGCGGCTGCACCGCGACCGGGTGCTGATCCTGCCCGGCGGCGAGCGCTCGATCCGGCTGCGGCCGGCCCTGACCATCGGCGAGGACGAGCTGGAGCTGGCCGTCCACAAGATCCGCAAGGCGGTGCGCGCATGAGCTTCATCGGCGGCAAGTGGCGCGACGACGCCCCGGGCGGGCGGTTGAGCTCGACGAACCCGGCGACCGGGGAGCCGGTCGGCGAGGCCCGTCTCGGCGACGCGGCTCAGTTCGTCGAGGCGTGTGCGGTGGCCCGGGACGCGCAGCGCGGCTGGGCCGCGACCCCGGCGCCGGTGCGCGGGCGGGTGATCGAGCGGATCGGGCGGCTGGTCGAGGCCAACGCCGACGCGCTGGCCCGGCTGGTCACCGCCGAGATCGGCAAGCCGCTGGCCGAGGCCCGCGGCGAGGTGCAGGAAGTGATCGACACCTGCACTTTCTTCGCCGGTGAGGGGCGACGGCTCTACGGGCAGACCGTGCCCAGCGAGATGCCGGACAAGCAGCTGTTCACCTTCCGGGTGCCGGTCGGGGTGGCCGCGATCGTGACCGCCGGGAACTTCCCGGTCGCGGTGCCGTCCTGGTACCTGGTGCCCGCGTTGCTCTGCGGCAACACCGCGGTCTGGAAGCCGGCCGAGTACACCCCGGCGATCGCCGCGGCGTTCACCGAGCTGTTCGTGCGCGGTGGGCTGCCCGACGGCGTGCTGAACACGGTGCTGACCAGCGGACCGTCCACCTTCGGCGGGCTGTCCGCGGCGCTGGATGCGCGCCTGGTCGACAAGATCGGGTTCACCGGCTCGTCCGCGGTCGGGGTGCGCATCGGCGAGCTGGCCGGGCGGCACCTGCAGAACCCGTGCCTGGAGCTGGGCGGCAAGAACCCGCTGGTCGTCATGGCGGACGCCGACCTCGACCTGGCCGTCGAGGGCGCGCTGTTCTCCGGGTTCGGCACCGCCGGGCAGCGCTGCACCTCGCTGGGCACGGTGATCGTGCACTCCTCGATCCACGACGAGTTCCTGGCGCGCTTCGACGCGGCCGTGCGGTCGGCGGTGATCGGCGACCCGACCCGCGACGACGTGCTGTACGGGCCGATGATCTCCGACCGGTTCCTGACCGGTTTCGAGCGGCACCTGGACCTCGTCGCACCGCACCACGAGCTGCACGGCAGCAGCGGCACCGGCCGGATCACCGACGCCAACCCGCGGGACGGCTTCGTCGGCGACGCCGCGGCCGGCCGCTACGCGCACCCGACGATCGTCGACGGGGTCCGCGCCGACGACGAGATCTACCGCACCGAGACCTTCGGGCCGATCGTCGGGGTGGCGGAGTTCGAGACCTTCGACGAGGCCGTCGAGCTGGCCAACGGGCACGGCTACGGGCTGTCGGCGGCGATCTACACCAACACCCCTGTGCACGCCTTCCGGTTCCGGGAGCGGGTCAGCGCCGGCATGGTCAGCGTCAACAACTCGACCTCCGGCGCCGAGGCGCACCTGCCCTTCGGCGGCAACGGCCGCTCCGGCAACGGCAGCCGGCAGTCCGGGATCTGGGTGCTCGACCAGTTCACCCGCTGGCAGTCGATGAACTGGGACTACGCCGGGAAGCTGCAGAAGGCCCAGATGGACACGGCCGACCTGCCCTTCGAGGCGGGCTACCGCCTATAAGCGCGGGCACACCACCCCGGCTGTCCGGACCGGCCGGGGATGTGGTGGTGTGTTCGCACCGTCGGGGCGCTCATGGCCCGCGGTGGCGGAGGGTCGGTGGCTGAGCAGTTCGGTCCGTACCACCTCGAGGAGTTGATCGGTCGAGGCGGGATGGGCGAGGTGTTCCGCGCCGCGGACACGCTGCGTAAGCGAACGGTCGCGCTCAAGCGACTGCGTCCCGAGTCGATCGCCGACCCGGAGTTCGACGCCCGGTTCCGGGCCGAGTCGGAGCTGGCCGCCCGGCTGCGCTCGGCCCACGTCATCCCGATCCACGACTACGGCGAGATCGACGGTCGGCTGTTCATCGACATGCGGCTGGTGGACGGCGAGGACATGGGCCGGCGGCTGAAGCGGTGCGGTGCGCTGCCCGCCGCCGACGTGGTGCCGGTGATCGGCCAGGTCGCCGGCGCGCTGGACGCCGCGCACGCGGCCGGCCTGCTGCACCGCGACGTGAAGCCGTCCAACGTGCTGCTCTCGCCGTCGGACGGGATCGACGGACGGTACTTCGCCTACCTGGTGGACTTCGGGATCGCCCGCTCGGTGGACGACACCGGGCTGACCGGCACCGGGCATCTGGTCGGGACGCTGGACTACATGGCGCCGGAACGTTTCTCGAACGACGGCCCCGATCATCGTGCCGACGTGTACTCGCTGGCCTGCGTGCTGTTCGAGGCGCTGACCGGGACGAAGCCGTTCACCGCCGAGAGCATCGCCGGGCTGCTGTACTCCCACGTCAACGCCCCGCCTCCGCGGCCCTCGACCCGCCACTGCGGGGTGTCGCCTGCCTTCGACGCCGTGATCGGCCGCGGGATGGCCAAGGACCCGCGGGATCGTCACCCCACGGCCGGTGCGCTGGCCGCGGCGGCCCGGGCCGCCCTGACCACGACCGGCCCGACACCGGCTCCGGCCTGGAACCTGCTCTCGACGTCCGCGACGGCCCCCACGGATGATGGGACGACGGTGAACCTGCGTCTCTTGGCGCCCGGTTCCGGGGGCCCGGCGACCGCGGGCGACCCGCCGCCGTCCCGGCCCCGGCGTCGGGGGCGGCTCATGGCCGCGGTCGCCGCGGTGACCGCGGCGGTGGTGGCCGCCGCGGTGGCCTGGGTGGCCGTGCTCCCGCAGACTCCGGCCGCGGCGGACCCGATGCGGATGACGGCGGTGCTGCCGATCATCGCGGTGCAGCTGGCCATGGATCCGGCTGGCGGCCGGTACTACACCGGCAGCTAGGCCGCCCCCGGATCACCGGTCGACCTCGAGGTCCGCTCCTACGCCGGTGACGGGTCGGTGGTGGGCTCCATCCCGCTTCCCGACAAGGCCGTGGATCTGATGGCGCTGTCCGGTGACGGCACCCGGATCGCCGTGGTCACCTCGGAGCTGTCGCCGGACGCGGACGCGCCCCGACGGCTGACCGCGCTCAACCTCGACGGGTCGGGGCTGCAGCGGGCCGTTCAGGTGCCCGGTCGGATCGAGGCCATGACCCTGTCCGCCGACGGCATGCTGGCGTTCCTGCTGCACGGCGCCGACCTGCTGGTCGTGGGGACGGTCGACGGGCAGGTGCTCACCACCGTGCGGCTCGGCGCCGAGGCCACCGACGTGGCCCTGGCCCCGGACGGCCGCCAGGTGCTGGTCACCACGGCCACCGGTTTGAAGATCGTCGATCTCGATGGTCGGGGCGTGCGGCGCACGGTCGGCCTGCGCGAGGATCCCACCGAGCTGGCCGTCACCGCGGACGGGCAGCGCGCGGTCGTGTTGATCAACGGCTCGCGGTCGCTGGCCCTCGTCGAGCTGGCCACGGGTGCGGTGCTGGCCGGCTTCGGCCTGCCCGGTGCCCCCTCGGACCTGGCCGTCAGCGCGGACGGGCGCACGGCACTGGTGACGAGCACCGACGACGGCACCGTCACCGAGGTCGACCTGGTCGACCGATCGACGTCCACGCTCTCGATCGGCGATCGCCCGAGCCAGGTGCTGATGAGTGCGGACGGACGGTTCGGACTGATCAACACCTCCTCCGGTGTGGTGCGCCTGGAGCGGGTGCCGGAATGAGGCGCCCGCGCTGGATCGGCCGCGGCCCGGCGGTGCTCGTCCTGGCCCTGGTGGCGGCCTGCGGACCCGCCGCGAACGACGCCCGGCCGCCACCGGCGCCGAAGGGGGTCGCCCCGGCGGTGCAGCCGCTGGTGATCGACCCGGTGGTGCCGGGCTGGAGCTCGGGCCGGTCCCCCAGCGTGGCGGCGGCCTACGACCTGCCGCCGGGCTGGCTCGTCCGGACCGACGCGCGGGCCATCACCGCGGAGGCCCGCCCGGGGCAGACGGTGCCTGCGGACGGCCTGGCCTATCTTCCCTCCGATGCCTGCGGGGGCTCTGCGATCGCCAGCACCGGGATCACCTACGCGCCCGGCGACGACCTGGATGCGGCGGCTCGCGACACCGCCCAGGCCTGGGGTTCCGTCGCCTTCCACGACCAGCGCAAGCGCCCACCCACCCTGACCGTCGGTGACCCCGAGCCCATCACCACGCTGGACGGGCGGCCGGCAGTCACGATCACGGTGACGGCCCGGCCGGCGCCGGCGGTCGGGCCCTGCAAGGCGTCGGGAGGCGTGGCGCACGCCATCGCCGCAACCGGCTTCACCGGCGCGAACGGCCCGATCGCGGTTCTCGTGCTGATCACCGACACCGGCCGGCCGGACACCGTCCCGGACGACCAGATCCGCCGGATCCTCACGTCCCTGCGCCCTGGCTAGAGGAGGGACGGGTGGTGGGTGGCGTGGTGGGTGGCTTGCTCGTAGAGGGCGGCTATGCCGAGCAGGGCGGCCTCGGCGCGGTGCCGGCCGACGATCTGCAGCCCGACCGGGAGCCCGTCCCGGCTGAAGCCGGCCGGCACGCTGATCGCCGGGGCGCCGGTGGTGGTGATGTCGCTGCAGGAGCGCATCCAGTCCAGGTAGGTGGTCAGGTCCGTGTCGCCGATCCTCGTCGGGTACTCGATGTCGGCGTCGAACGGCAGCACCTGGGTGGTCGGCAGCAGCAGCGCGTCGTAGCCGGTGAAGAACTCGGCGGTGCGCTCGTGCAGGCCGGCCAGCAGCCGCTCGGCCAGGGCCAGGTCGGCGGTGCGCAGCGCCCGGCCCTGCTCGATGTTCCAGCGGACCGTGGCCTTCACCTGGTCGCCGCAGGTGTCCAGGAGGGGGCCGAGGTTGGCGTCGAACAGCCAGGCCCGGCGGATCCGGAACGCCTCGTCGGCGCCGCGCAGGTCCGGCATCGCCGGCTCCACGGTGGCCCCGAGCCCCGCGAACACCCGCCCCGCCGCCTCGACCGCGGCGACGATCTCGGGATCGACGGGCAGCGCGCCGCCGAAGTCGGCGCCGATCGCGATGCGCAGCGTCCGCGGGTCGGGCCGGCGCACCGGGAAGAACGCCGAGCCGGGGTCGGCCAGCGACACCGGCACCCGCGGGTCCGGGCCGGCGATCACCGACAGCAGCAGGGCGACGTCGTCGACGCTACGCGCCAGCGGGCCGCCGACCCCCAGGTTGTGCCACGGGTACGGATCGGGGTGGGTCGGCACCCGCCCGATGCTCGGGCGCAGGCCGACGACGTTGCAGAACGCGGCCGGGTTGCGCAGCGAACCGCCGAAATCGCTGCCCTCGGCGACCGGGCACATCCCGGTGGCCAGCGCGGCCGCGGCGCCGCCGCTGCTGCCCCCGGCCGACCGGGTGCGGTCGTACGGGTTGCGGGTGGTGCCGAACACGGGGTTGAAGGTGTGCGAGCCGGCGGCGAACTCGGGCACGTTCGTCTTGCCCAGCGCGATGGTGCCGGCGGCGCGCAGCCGGGCGATGATCAGCTCGTCGGTCTCCGGCACGTTGTCGGCGAAGATCGGCGAGCCCATGGTGGTGCGGATGCCCGCGGTGATGTGGGTGTCCTTGTTCAGGATCGGCACGCCGTGCAGCGCCGGCAGCGCGACCCCGGAGGCGCGCCGGCGGTCGGCGGCGTCGGCCTGGTCGAGGGCCCGCTCGGCGACGAGGGTGACCACGGCGTTCACCGCCGGGTTGACCCGCTCGATCCGCGCCAGGTGCGCCTCGGTGACCTCGCGCGCGCTCAGCTCGCCGTCGCGGAGGAGCCGGGCCAGCGTGACCGCCGAGCGGAAGCACAGGTCGTCGGCCACAGTGGGAGATCCTGCCAGCACCCCCGGGGCCGGGCGACGGCTGCGACCTCGCACACCTCGTGGCGATCTAGCACAGGCCACAGCGTGCGCGAGACCGCAAAGCGGTGTGCGACGTGCGGATCAGCCGCCGAGGAAGCGGGACGGGGACGCGGCGACGACGCTGGGCCGCTCCTCGGTGTCGGCCGGCGTCATCAGCCGTAGCACCGACGGATGCTCGTTCCGCGTTGTCGCAGGTCCGCCCCGTAGACGTGCAGCGAGATCGCGGTCCCGGCGCCGATGTTGGTCACCCGGTGGATGTCACCCGGCGGCACCAGCGCCTCGACCGAACCCTGCGGGCCGACCGCCCGGCCGATCTCGACGAGCTGCCGGCCGGCCACCCGGTAGCGGATCTCGTGCTCGTCGCCGGAGTGCACGCCGACCACGCACCACGTGATGTGGTCGTGCACCGGGGTGGTCTGGCCGGGTAGCCACACCAGCGCGACCAGCGAGTACGCGCCGCTGTCCGGAACGTGCAGCAGGTGCTGGCGATAGCCGGCGGGATCGCCGATGCGCTGGTGCGGGGCGAGCAGGTCGGGCCGGCCGAGGAACGGCGCGAGGGCTGACGCCGCGGCGTCGGCGGCAGCGCGCGCCGGTAGGCGGGGTTCGATCGCGCTGTCGAGCGCGTCGATGAGCGTGGCGAGCGCGGTGCGGACAGTGGTCATGTTCATGGGCACAACCGTGTCGCGCGCCCCGGCCGGAGTCGTGGGCGTCGCCTGCCCACCTTCGCCGGCACACTGCCCATGTCGTGCGATGGCCGTCCTCGGCGCTGGGGCCGCGGGATCAGTTGTGGTCGTGCCCGTCGGGTGGAACCGTCCCGCGATTCTTGGCGATCGTCTGCTCCACGTACTCCGCCAGGCACCGGACCGTGTCGGCCCGTTGCTGGTCGCTGTACTGCGGGAACGCCCGCGCGATCTGCTCGCTGATCGCCGGGTCGTCGGCGGTCAGATCCGGCTCCTCACGGGCGACGTTCCTGTCCCCGATGTCGACGAGGATGTTGGCGTCCGCGTCGGTGAACGGAACCGAGTGCGAGCGCAGCTCGTCGAGCAGCTTCTGCGCCTCGATCCCGTAGGCGGAATCCGCCGCCGGGTCCTCGTTCGGAGCCAGCGACGGGTTGTCCGGTGGGCGCGAGGAGTCACTGTCGATCGGCGAGGAAGTCCGCATGCCCGGCTCGGGCGCCGCCGCTTCGTCGTTCGACGACACGGCGAGAGCCACCACCAGACCGACCAGCAGGATCCCGACGAGCGCGACGGAACCGACGACAGCCCGGTTCCACCGGATGTCCCCGAGCCGATTCGCCATCGCTCGCCAACCCGCCCGCGTCGATCCACCCGGCTTGCTCATCGCTGGCCTCCCATGCCGGTGACTACCCCACTTCCCACGTTCGCACTCCGGACAGAGCGGATTCCCGACACGATTCGGCCGGCGGCCGGCTCGTCGGTGCACAGCTGTCCCGGGCCGGCGGGTCGACCTCGTCGCTCCGTCGAGAACCGGGGTCGACCGGTCAGGAGACGACCGAACATCGTCGGGTCAGTGTCCGAGGCGCCGGGCCAGGGCGGCGGCGATCACGCTCGGGCGGCGCGTCAGGCGTTCCTCGGCGTCGGCCAGCGTCATCAGCTGCAGCCCGGCGTTCACCAGCAGCCAGCGCAGCGGTTCGCGCTCCCATCGCCGCGAGCGGTGGTTCACCCACGGCAGCTCGGTGAGCGGATCGTCACGGCCGAGGATCAACGCGGCCAGCGTGCGACCGGCCAGGTTGGACGTGCCCACCCCGTCGCCGACGTAGCCGCCGGCCCAGCCCTCGCCGTCGACGCCCAGCCCGACCCCCGCGTGCCAGTCCCGCGGGATGCCCAGCGGGCCACCCCAGGCATGGGTGAAGTCGAACGCCCGCAGCTGCGGGAACAGCTCCCGGGCCGCCTCGCGCAGCCCGTCGAACACGCGGCGGTTCCGGTCGAACCGCGGATCGATCCGGGACCGCCAGTGGTAGGGCGCACCGCGGCCGCCGAACACCAGCCGGTCGTCGGCGGTGCGCTGGCCGTAGACGATGAGGTTGCGGTGATCGGTGAACGTCTGCCCACCCGCGAGCCCGGCCTCGTCCCAGAACGCGGCCGGCAGCGGCCGGGTGGCCACGATCAGCGAGTACACCGGCACCACCGCCCGCGGCGCCAGCGCCGTCCCGGTCACCCCCGGCGCCGCTGCCCACGCCTCGGTCGCCCGCACGGTCACCGCCGCGCGCACGACGCCGCGGTTGGTGACCACCCGCCGCGGCCCGATCGACAGCGCGGCGGTGCCCTCGACCACCCGCCCGCCGCGGCGCTGCACCGCGGCGGCCAGCCCGCGGACGAGCCGGGCGGGCTGGATCCGGGCGCAGTCCGGGGTGAACGTCGCGCCGAGCACGCCGGCCGCGCCGACCAGCGCGGATGCCTCGGCCGCGCCGAGCAGCTCGATCCGGTCGGGCCCGGCCGCGGCGGCCTGCGCCCGCGCCCTGGCCAGCTGCGCGCGGGTGCGGGCCAGCGTCACGGTTCCGCCGTTGACCCAGTCACACGCGATGCCCTCGGCGGCCACCACCGCGCCGACCGCGTCCACCGACTCCCGCATGGCCGCCCGCATCGCGACCGCCGCCGGTTCCCCGTGCCGGCGGGCCAGCGCGGAGTAGGAGGCCGGGAACAGCGCCGAGCACCAGCCGCCGTTGCGGCCGCTGGCCCCGAATCCGGCGATCTCCCGCTCGACGACGATCACCCGCAGCGCGGGATCGAGCTGCAGCAGCGCGTACGCCGTCCAGAGCCCGGTGTAGCCGGCCCCGACGATGCAGACGTCGGCCTCGGTGTCGCCGTCGAGCGCGGGTCGCGGGGTGAGCGGGTCGCCGTCCGCCACGACCTGCTCGTGCCAGAGCGACAGACCGCCGCTCAGAGTCGGGTCCATGCCTCGGTGAGCACCCCGCGCAGGATCTGCTCCATCTCGTCGAACTCGGCCGGCCCGGCCACCAGCGGCGGCGACAGCTGGATCACCGGGTCCCCGCGGTCGTCGGCCCGGCAGTACAGCCCACCCTCGTAGAGCGCCTTGGACAGGAACCCGCGCAGCAGCCGCTCGCTCTCCTCGCCGCTGAACGTCTCCTTGGTCGCCTTGTCCTTGACCAGCTCGATGCCGAAGAAGAACCCCTCGCCGCGCACGTCGCCGACGATCGGCAGGTCCTTGAGCTTCTCCAACGTCGCCCGGAACACCGGGGACTGGGCGCGCACGTGGTCGTTGAGGCCCTCGCGCTCGAAGATGTCCAGGTTGGCCATCCCGACGGCCGCGGACACCGGGTGCCCGCCGAAGGTGTAGCCGTGCAGGAAGGAGTTGGTGCCGGTGGTGAACGGCTCGAACACCCGGTCGCTGGCGATCATCGCGCCCATCGGCGAGTAACCCGAGGTCAGGCCCTTGGCGCAGGTGATGATGTCGGGCACGTAGCCGAAGTCGTCGCAGGCGAACATGGACCCGATCCGGCCGAACGCGCAGATCACCTCGTCGGAGACCAGCAGCACGTCGTGGGCGGCGCAGATCTCGCGCAGCCGCTCGAAGTAGCCGGGCGGCGGTGGGAAGCAGCCGCCGGCGTTCTGCACCGGCTCGACGAACACCGCGGCGACGGTGTCCGCGCCCTCGAACAGGATGGCCTCCTCGACCCGGTCCGCGGCCCACCGGCCGAACGCCTTGAGGTCGCCGCCGAGGTACTCGGGTGCGCGGTAGGCGTTGGTGTTGGGCACCGTGAACGCGCCCGGGACCAGCGGCTCGTAGGGCGCGCGCAGCTCGGGCACGCTGGTGATGGCCAGCGCACCCTGCGGGGTGCCGTGGTAGGCGATCGCGCGGCTGATCACCTTGGTCTTGTTCGGCTTGCCGGTGAGCTTGAAGTACTGCTTGGCCAGCTTCCAGGCGCTCTCCACCGCCTCGCCGCCGCCGCTGGTGAAGAAGACCCGGTTCAGGTCGCCGGGTGCGTAGTGCGCGAGCCGCTCGGCCAGGTCGATGGCCATCGGGTGCGCGTAGCCCCAGATCGGGAAGAAAGCCAGCTCGGACGCCTGTCGCGCGGCGGCCTCGGCCAGCTCGCGGCGGCCGTGCCCGGCCTGCACCACGAACAGCCCGGCCAGCCCGTCGAGGTAGCTGCGGCCGGCGTCGTCGTAGATCCGGCAGCCCTCACCGCGCACGATGATCGGCACCCGGTTCCCGGCCTGCAGGCCGGAGTGCCGGGCGAAGTGCATCCAGAGGTGGTCACGGGCGGCGTCGGCACGGTCGGTGCCGCGCGGCGTGGTGCTCATCGGGTTCCCCAGTTGTAGTGCTGCTTGCGCAGCTTGAGATAGACGAAGGTCTCGGCGCTTCGGACGCCGGGCAGCGCCCGGATCCGGCTGCCGACCAGCGCGAGCAGGTGCTCGTCGTCCTCGCAGACGGTCTCGACCAGCAGGTCGAAGCGGCCGGCGGTGATCACCACGTAGACGACCTCGGGCAGCGCGGCCAGTTCATCGGCCACCTCGGACAGGTCGCCGTCGGCCTGGATGCCGACCATGGCCTGCCGGCGGAAGCCGAGTTGCAGCGGATCGGTCACGGCCACGACCTGCATGACGCCGCTTTCCTGCAAGCGCTGCACCCGCTGCCGGACCGCGGCCTCGGACAGCCCGACGGCGCGGCCGATCGTGGCGTACGGCCGGCGGCCGTCCTCCTGCAACTGCTCGACGATGGCCTTGCCGATATCGTCGAGCAGACCGTTCTGGGCTGCGGACATACGGCGAGCATAGCCGAATACTCAACGGATTTAGTCGTTTCAGGGCCAAAATCACACGGATTTCGCAACCGAGACGGGTCACCCGGGCCGCGGCGGCCCGGTGGCCAGCAGCCGGACGTCGATGATCAGCACCGCCACGCAGGCCACCGCGACCGCGCCGGAGTACCAGGCGGCCTCGTTGCGCGCAGCCGGCGCGGCCGGCCGGGTCAGCGCGAGCAGCAGCGGCAGCACGACGACCGAGGCGGCGAGGTAGCCCAGGTGGGTGCCGGGCTCGACCGGGGCGGCGCCCCCGGCCATCTGGTGGAACTGGCACACCGCGGCGCGCGCCGCGACCCCCGGGCAGGCGGCGCTGGGCCTGATGGTGTTCGCCACCGACACCCGGCGGCCGGCGACCCGGCCCCGGATGCTGCTGCGCGGCGTGGTCTACCACGGCACGGCGGTGCTGATCGGCGTGGCCACGCTGGGCATCGGATGGCTCTACGCAGTGGCCGGCGCGCTGGGCGCGAACCGGCGCACGCTCTACGACGAGTGGGCGCAGGTCGTCGTGCTGGCCCCGCCGAACGGATAGCTCGCCGGCCCGGGATCAGGTCAGTGGGCCCGGCCGGGCCGTCCCCGTGGTGCTCCGGGGGCGTGGCAGACTCGGTGCGGTGACGGCGCTGGCACCCGGGGAGAACCGGCCGCTACCCGGTGAGCAGGTGACGATCACGGTCGGCTGCGCAGTCGGGGTGGACGTGTCCGCGCTGCTGCTCGGGCCGTGGGGCACGGTGCGTTCGGACGCCGACTTCGTGTTCTTCAACAACCCGGTCGCGCCCGGCGTCAGCTACCACCACGGCCGGGGCCGCGGCGACGTCGTGCAGGTGGACACCCGGGCGCTGCCCCCCGACGTCACGGCGGTCGCGGTGACCGCCAGCCTGGACGGCTCCGGCCCGCCCACCTTCGCCGGGGCCGGACCGCTGGTCGCCACCGTCGGGCCGCTCACGTTCGAGATGGCCGGGCTCAGCACCGAGTCGGCCGTGGTCTGCGTGGAGGTCTACCGCCGGGGCGAGCAGTGGAAGGTGCGCGCGGTGGGGCAGGGCTACGCCGACGGGCTGGCCGGTCTGGCCCGCGAGTTCGGCGTGGACGTCGACGCCGAGCCCGCGCCGCAGCCTGCGCCCGACCCGCCGGCGCCCGCCGCGCCCGCACCCCCGGTCCCGCAACCCCCCGTCCCGCAAACCCCCGTCCCGCAGCCGCCGGTCCCGCCACCGCCCGTCCCGCAGCCCCCGGTCCCGCAACCCCCAGCCCCGCCGCCGCCCCGAGGAGCGTCACCCGTGCACAGCGATCTGTTCAGCCCCGACCACGCCGAGGTGGCCGGCTCCGGCATTCAGAAGCAGGGCGGCAAGATGGCCCGGGTCGCGATGAACGGCGAGGTCATGGCCCGGGCCGGGTCGATGGTCGCCTACCAGGGCGAGCTGCGGTTCGAGGCGCTCGGCGCCGGCGGCATCGGGAACATGATCCGGCAGCGGGTCACCGGTGAGGGGGTGCCGCTGATGCGGGTCTCCGGGCGCGGCGACCTGTTCCTGGCCAACGCGGCCAGTGACGTGCACCTGATCGACCTCGACGGCTCCGACGGCCTGACCATCAACGGGGCCAACGTGCTCGCGTTCGACTCGACGCTGTCCTACACCATCGGCCGGGTCTCGGGTGCCGCCGGCTTCGCCAGCAACGCGGGGCTTGTTCAACTGCGTGTTCACCGGGCGCGGCCGGATCGCGATCACCACCGACGGGATGCCGGTCGTGCTCAACGTCGATCAGCCGACCTACGCCGATCCGCAGGCCGCGGTCGCGTGGTCGTCGAGCCTGCGAACCGGGTTGAAGAGCAACGACTCGTTCAACCTGGGCACCCTGTTGGGGCGCAGCACCGGGGAGCGGGTCACGCTCTCGTTCGCCGGGCAGGGTTTCGTCATCGTGCAGCCCTCCGAGCTTCCCCCCGGCGGGTTCCTCGGCGGCACCGGCGGCGGCGAGCAGGCCGGCACCGGCGGCGGCATGCTGGGCGGCCTGCTCGGCCGTTAGGGAGCGTCAACGCCCGACCACGCAGCCCTTCGCTGCACCAGGCAGCCGTCACGAGGCCTGCCTGGTGTGACGAAGGGCTGCGTGGTGCCGCTCAGACCGCGATCACCGTGGGCACGATCATGGGGCGGCGGCGGTAGGTCTCGCCTACCCACTTGCCCACCACCCGGCGCACCGACTGCGCGATCCGGTGGGTGTCGGTGATGCCCTCCAGCTCGGTGCGACTCAGCTCGTCCTCCACCAGCGGCAGCACCGCATCCAGCGCCTTCGGGTCGTCGGAGAACCCGCGCCCGGACAGCGTCGGGCGCGACACAGCGCGCCCGGTCGTCGCGTCCACCGCCACGGTGATCGAGATGAAGCCGCCCTCGCCGAGCATCAGCCGGTCGCCCAGCGTCGACTCCCCGATGTCACCGACCGAGAGCCCGTCGACGTAGACCCGGCCCACCTCGACCCGACCGGTGATCGCGGCCTTGCCGTCCACCAGGTCGACGACCACCCCGTTCTCGGCCAGCACCACCGATTCCTCGCTGACCCCGGTGCGGATGGCCAGCGCCGCGTTGGCCCGCAGGTGCCGCCACTCCCCGTGCACCGGCATCACGTTGCTGGGCCGCACCGCGTTGTAGAGGAACAGCAGCTCACCGGCCGGCGCGTGCCCGGAAACGTGCACCTTCGCGGTGCCCTGGTGCACCACGGACGCGCCGAGCCGGGTCAGCCCGTTGATCACGCCGAAGACCGCGGACTCGTTGCCCGGGATCAGCGAGCTGGCCAGGATGATCGTGTCCTCGCTGCGGATCCGCACCGAGCGGTGGTCGCCGCGGGCCATCCGGGCCAACGCCGAGAGCGGCTCGCCCTGCGATCCGGTGGACACGATCACCAGCTGCTCGTCGGGCAGCTCCATGGCGTCGTCCAGCTCGACCAGCAGCCCGTCCGGCACGTTGAGGTAGCCCATCTCCGCGGCCAGCCCCATGTTGCGCAGCATCGACCGGCCGACCAGGCACACCCGCCGCCCGTGCGCGGCCGCCGCGTCCAGCACCTGCTGCACCCGGTGCACGTGGCTGGCGAAGCAGGCCACGATGATCCGCGCGGGCGAGCGGTGGAACACGCCGTCGAGCACCGGCCCGATCTCGCGTTCGGCGATCACGAACCCGGGCACCTCGGCGTTGGTCGAGTCGACCAGGAACAGGTCGACACCCTCGTCGCCGAGCCGGGAGAACCCGGCCAGGTCGGTCAGCCGCCCGTCCAGCGGGAGCTGGTCGAGCTTGATGTCACCGGTGTGCAGCACCAGCCCGGCCGGGGTCCGGATGGCCACGGCCAGCGCGTCCGGGATGGAGTGGTTGACCGCGAAGTACTCGCAGTCCCAGATCCCGTGCCGCAGCCGCGCACCCTCGGCGACCTCCAGCAGGTGCGGGGTCAGCCGGTGCTCCTTGCACTTGGCCGCGACCAGCGCGAGGGTGAACCGCGAGCCGACGATGGTCAGCTCCGGGCGTTGCCGCAGCAGGAACGGCACCGCGCCGATGTGGTCCTCGTGGCCGTGGGTGAGCACCAGCGCGTCGATGTCGTCCAGGCGCTGCTCGATGGCCCGGAAGTCGGGCAGGATCAGATCGACCCCCGGCGAGTCCTCGGCCGGGAAGAGCACCCCGCAGTCGACGACGAGCAGCCGGCCCTCGTACTCGAAGACGGTCATGTTCCGGCCGACCTCGCTGATGCCGCCGAGCGCCACCACGCGCAGCCCGCCGCTGCCCAGCGCCGGCGGCGGCCCGACCGGCAGCTCGGCCGGGTTGATCTCCTCGGCGGGCGGCGGGGTGGGCCGACCCTGGTCGCGGCGCGGTGGCCGGTTGCGGCGGTCGGAGCGGGAGCGGTCGGACCGGCCGGTGGGTCGGCTCAACGGGCGCTCCTGATCACGATGCGGGTGGGCTGGCGGAAATGGATCCAGGACTGGATCACGGACGAGCGGATCACTGATGAGCAACCGATCACTGGTAGGCGATCTCGGCATCGATCGCGGGACGGGAGAGCGGGGCATCGGAGCCGGCGCCGCGGTAGGCGTGCGGGCCCAGCTCCACGCCGGCGGTGCGCAGGTCGGCGGCGATGGCCTGGCGCTGCTGGTCGGTGGGCGGGGGCAGCGGGAGCCGGGTGTCGCCGACGTCCAGCCCGCGCAACCGCAGCGCGGCCTTCGCGAAGATGGCGCCACCCACCCGACCCATCGCGCGCAACACCGGCAGCATTGAGGCGTTGACCTCGCGGGCCCGCTCGAGCTCGCCGGCCTCGAACGCGTCGATCAGCACCCGCAGCCGGTCGGCCACCACGTGACCGGTCACGCTGACGAAGCCGACGGCGCCGACAGCGAGCCACGGCAGGTTCACCGGATCGTCGCCCGAGTAGTAGGCCAGCGACGTGGTGGCCAGCACCTCGGTGCCGATCCGCAGGTCGTTGCGCGCGTCCTTGACCGCGACGATGCGCGGGTGCTCGGCGAGGCGCAGCAAGGTCTCCAGCTCGATCGGGACGACGCTGCGCGGCGGGATGTCGTACAGCATCACCGGCAGCTCGGTGGCGTCGGCGATCGCGGCGAAGTGCAGCAGCAGGCCGGCCTGCGGTGGTCGCGAGTAGTAGGGCGTGACCAGCAGCAGGCCCTCGGCGCCGGCCTTCTCGGCGTCGCGGGCCAGCGTGATGCTGTGCGCGGTGTCGTAGGTGCCGGCGCCGGCCACCACGGTGGCCCGATCCCCGACGGCGCCGACCACCGCCGCGATCAGCTCCGACTTCTCCTTGTCGGTGGTGGTCGGGCCCTCGCCCGTGGTGCCGTTGACCACCAACCCGTCGTTGCCCAGCTCGACCAGGTGGGTGGCCAGCTCCTCGGCACGGGCGAGGTCCAGCCCGCCCTCGGCGTCGAACGGGGTGACCATCGCGGTCAGCACCCGGCCGAACGGGCGCCGGGGGCTTGCGGAGGCGGAGCTCATGGGGTGACGGTACCGCCCGGCGTCGGGCGGCCGCCGACGTACGCACTCCGCCGGTGCGCCGGTGCGCGGGGTGCCGACCTCAGACACCGAGCTCGGTCGCGTTCAGGGCAGCCACGTCGGCCGGCGGTCCCTCCAGCTCGACCCGCGCGACGTCGCGCCCGGACGCGAACAGCACGATCTCCCCCGGCTCGCCGACGATCACGACAAGGCCGGGTCCGGTCTTCACCACCTGCTGCTCACCGGACGGGCGGCGCAGCGCGAGCCCGACCGGGCTGCGACGGAACAGCATGCCGCCCATCCGCTGCAGGAGGTGCCAGAGCTGGGTGTCGCGGGTCGGGTCGGGCGGGCGCGGTTGCCACCCGGGCTCGCCGCGGCGGACGTCCTCGTGGTGGATGAAGAACTCGGCACCGTTGGCGTACTCGTCGACCTTGCCGACCCGGAACGGCGACCACGACGGCGGCCCGGCGCGCAGTTGCGCCACCAGTTCCGACCACGGTGTGGACGCGTAGCCGGCGGTGGCCCGATCGACGATCGGCGACAGCGCCGGGACGATCATGCCCGGTACCACCCAGGGCTGCCGTTCGCGGACCAGCAGGTGGGTGAGCAGGGCGCGGGTGTCCCAGCCCTCGCACAGGGTCGGTCGGTCCGGGCCGGCGGCGAGGAACTCGTCGCAGATCGCCGCACGCTCATCGGTCGCCAAGGTCATGGACGCCGACCCTACGGCCCCCGCACCGCCCGTCCCGCCGCCGATCCACCACCCCCCACCCCCCAGATCCTCTGGACGGGGGTGGGGGCGGAGGGTCAGCCTTCGGTGACGAAGGGGCTCGAGGCGATCTCGCTGCCGTCGTCCAGGGTGGCGATCTCGAAATCGGAGAACACGTTGGGGACCTCGTGCTGCAGCTGGCGCAGGCACTCGATGGCCAGCTCGCGGATCTCCACGTCGGCGTGCTCGGTCGCCCGCATGGCTATGAAGTGCCGCCAGGCCCGGTAGTTTCCGGTGACCACGATGCGGGTCTCGGTGGCGTTGGGCAGGATCGCGCGCGCGGCCTGGCGGGCCTGCTTGCGGCGCAGGGTGGCGTTGGCGACGTCGGCAAAGCGCTTCTCCAGGCCCTCGAGCAGCTCCTCGTAGGCGGTGACCGCCGCCGCGGCCGCGCCCTCGAACAGCGCGTGCAGCTCCGGATCGTCCGCGATGACCTCGGGCTCGACCATCGCCGCGTTCCGCTCGGGCACGTAGCGCTGGGAGAGCTGGCTGTAGGAGAAGTGCCGGTGCCGGATCAGCTCGTGGGTGAGGCTGCGCGACACCCCGGTCAGGTAGAAGCTGACCGTGCCGTGTTCGAGCACCGACAGGTGCCCGACCTCGAGGATGTGCCGCAGGTACCCGGCGTTGCTGGCCGTGGACGGGTTCGGCTTGGACCAGGACTGGTAGCAGGCCCGGCCGGCGAACTCGGCCAGCGCCTGGCCGCCGTCGGCGTCGGTGTCCCACGGGACGTCGGCGGGCGGGACGAACTCGGTCTTGGCCACGAGCTGGACGCGCAAGGGCACGATCTCCGGCATGCCGGCAGAGTAAACGGCACCTGCCGACGAGGTCCGATCGGGCGAGGTGACGTCATCTGGCGTCACGGATTCCTTGACCGGCGTCACTCATGACGCCACCATGGCGTCATGGACCTCAGTCAGTACGTCAGTCGGCTCCGCGAGGATCTCGCCTCCGCGGCCGCCGCCGGGGACGAGCAGACCAGGCAGACCGCCGCGTTGCTCGGAGCCGCCATCGAGCCGGCCGCCCGGCTGGCCATCATGAACGCGCTCGCCGACCTGGCCTCCGAGGTCACCGAGGCGCTCGGCGACCGGGTCGTCGAGGTGCGCCTGGACGGGCGGGACATCCGGGTCGCGGTGACCGGTGAGCCGGTCGCGGAGCCCGAGCCCGTGCCGGAGCCGGAGCCCACCACCGCGGGCGGCCCCTTCCGCGGCTTCGGTGGGGACAACGGCGACATCAGCCGGATCACGCTGCGCCTGGTCGAGCAGATCAAGGGCCAGGCCGAGCAGGCCGCCGCGGCCAAGGGCATGTCCTTGAACTCCTGGGTGGCGCAGGCCGTGCAGGGCGCCCTGTCCGGCGGCGGTGGACCGCACCGCAAGGGACGCCGGACCGGCGACTGGGGCGGCGACCAGGACGGCCGCCGGCTGCGCGGCTGGGTGCAGGGATGAGCGAGATGGTGAACATGTCCAAGGACGACTGGCCCGACCACGGCGCGGACCTGGTGCGCCAGCAGGCCTGGCCGGTGCAGGGGCCCGCGGAACTGGAGCTGTCGGTCGAGGTCGGCCGGATCCGGGTGCAGCTCGACGAGCAGATCGGTGACGAGGGCGCCCAGGAGGTGCGGGTCGAGGTGCGGCACGACCCCGCCGCCGGCGGCACCTGGAGCCAGGGCCTGAGCGGGCTGCTCAACTGGCTGGGCGGACCGGCGGGCGAGCCGGGCGGTGACCTGGAACGGCTCGCGGCCGAGGCGGTGCAGGCCATCGAGATCACCTGGTCCGAGACCGGGCGCCGGCTCGTGGTGCGCTCGACCTCGGAGCTGCCACTGCGGGTGGTCCCGATCGCGGTCACGGTGTCGGCCCCGCCGGGATCGCGGCTGGCCGCCCGGGCCGGATCCGGTGACGTCACGGTGACCGGGTCCGCGGGCTGGACCGCGGTCCGAACCGGCTCCGGCGACGTCCGGGTGACGGCGGTGAACGGCGAGGCGGACATCACCACCGGCTCCGGCGACGTCGAGCTCGGGCCGATCTCCGGACGGGCCCGCATCCGCACCGGCTCCGGCACGGTGGCCCTGGCCCGGGCCGGTGGTCCGACCGAGATCAAGGCGAGCAGCGGCGAGGTGACGGTCGGCGAGGTGGACGCCGACCTGGGCGTGCGCACCGGCTCCGGCGAGGTGCGGGTGGCCGACGCCCGATCCGGGCAGCTGGACCTCACCACCGGCTCGGGTGGACTGCGGATCGGGGTGCACCCCGGGGTCGGGGCCGAGCTGGACCTGTCGTCGGGGTCGGGCAAGGCCAGCAGCGACCTGGAGGTGCGCTCGGTGGCCCCGGAGACGGCACCGATGCTGCGCGTGCGCGGGCGCACCGGCAGCGGCGACGTCCTGGTCACCAGGGCGGCCGTCGCCGGCTGAGCCCCGACTGCGGTCCCGGGGGACCGCCGGGGCGTCGAAACGGCGTCTCAGCGGTCGCTCGGCGAGGGCGCGCCGCCGCCCTCAGCCGTCGCCGTCCCCAGCAGGGCGCGCGAAGGCTTATTCGGCGTTGCCCGCGTCCGGCGGACGCTCCAGGCCGGCCCCGTCCAGCAGGACCTTGACGGCCCGCTTGAGCCAGCGCGCCCCGCAGCGAGAGCTGCTAGGCCACGGCCGCGGCGAGCGGCGACGCCAGATCACCTCGCTCCCCGACGACGACCCCGTCGAGCTGCAGCCAGGCGGCCATCTCGCGCAGCTCCGCCGCCAGCTCGGCCGCCACCCGGGGCAGCGCGACGCCGGGCTCGGCGAACGCGCCGGGCACCCGCAGCAGCCCGGCCTTGCGGTCGGACTTGAGGTCGACCCGGGCCACCAGCTCGCCGTCGAGCAGGAACGGGAACACGTAGTAGCCGAACTCCCGCTTGGGCTCGGGCACGTAGATCTCGATGCGGTAGCGGAAGTCGAAGATCCGCTCGGTGCGGGCCCGCTCCCAGATCAGCGGGTCGAACGGGCAGAGCAGGGCCCGTCCGGAGATCCGCCGCGGCGTCGCGGCACCCGGCACCCGGTACGCCGGGTGCCGCCAGCCGCGCACCTGCACCGGCTCCAGCTGCCCGGCGTCCACCAGTTCGGCGACCGCCCGTCGGCTGTGCTCGGGCGCGATCCGGTAGTAGTCGCGCAGGTCGGGCTCGGTCGCAACGCCCAGCGCGGCGGCGGCGCGGCGGGTGAGCCCGCGCGCGGCCTCGTCCTCCTGCGGGATCGGGGTGGCGAGCACATCGGGCGGGAGGACCCGTTCGGGCAGGTCGTAGAGCCGTTGGAAGTGGCGGCGGGTGCCGGTGGTGAGCGCGCCGGTGCCGAACAGGTACTCGCAGATCCGCTTGACGTCGGAGCGCTCCCACCAGGAGGCCCCCGGCGGCCGGCGCCGGGTCGGCCCGCCGAGCACCGCCTCCAGCTCGCCCGCCCCGACCGGGCCGAGCTCCTTGACCGCGGCCAGCACGTCCTCGACCAGGCCTGGGTGCTGGTCGATCAGCACCGCGTAGTGCCGCCACCAGCCCTCGCGCTTGGCCCTGGCCCGCAGCAGCGGCCAGTCCCGCACCGGGAGCAGGCTCGCCTCGTGCGCCCAGTACTCGACCAGCAGCCGCGGCCGCCGGGTGGAGTGCGTCCAGGCTGCGTCGTCGACCAGCGCCGGGTCGTAGCGCCCGAGCCGGCTGAACAGCGGCATGTGGTGCGCCCGCACCGCGACGTTCACCGAGTCGAGCTGCAGCAACCGGATCCGGTCGAGGGTGCGCACCAGATGTCGGCGGGTGATCGGACCGAGCGGGCGGGCGGCGGCGAAGCCCTGGGCGGCCAGCACCGTCCGCCGGGCGGCGGCGGCGCCGATGACGTCGACGGGCGTGGTGGTCGGGCGGCTCACCCCGCTGATGCTGCCAGTGACCCCCGACAATTTCCGGCGAGGGAGAGCGGGCGGCTCAGCCGGGCGACGCGGCGGGCGCGTCGCGGGGTCGCCGGGACGGCCGCTCGGCCAGGATCACCAGGATCACCGCGACCAGCACGACGGCGCCGCCGACCAGCTGCATCGGCGAGAACCGCTCCCCCACCACCAGCACACCGAGCAGCACCGCGATGACGGGGTTGACGTAGGCGTAGGTCGCGACCGTCGAGACCGGCAGGCTGGCCAGCGCGTAGGCGTAGGCGCTGAAGGCCCCGAGCGACACGACGATCGACATGTACGCCCAGGCCCACCACGCCACCGGGTCCACCGCGGCGACGTCGAGCCGATCACCGATGCCGAAGCTGATCGTCGACAGCACCACGCCACCGACGAGCATCTGCACCGCGGCCAGCGCGAACGGGTTCGGCGGAACCGGCAGCCGGGTGGTGGCGAACGAGCCCGTCGCCCAGCCCAACGCGGCCAGCAGCACCAGCCACGGGCCCCACCAGGCGTTGCCGAACACCCCGCCGGAGCCGCCTGAGGACCCGGCCAGCACCAGCACCCCGAGCCCGACCACACCGACCCCGACACCGACGAAGGTTGCCGTGCGCGGCCGGTCGCCGGTGAGCGCGCGCAGCAGCACGATGTAGAGCGGCACCGAGGCGATGAGCAGCGCGGCCAGCCCGGACGCCACCTGCTGCTGCCCCAGGGCCACCAGCCCGTTGCCCCAGGCCGGCAGCAGCACACCGGACAGCGCCGTGGTGCCCAGCTGCACGCGGGTCATCCGGAACGCCCGGCGACCGGCGATCACCACCACCACGAACGCGAGCAGGGCGCCGCCGATCAGGAACCGAACGCCGCCGAGCAGCAACGGCGGCACCGTCGCGATGATCAGGCGGTTGGCCAGGTAGGTGGAGCCCCACAGCACGTAGACGACACCGAGTGCCACCCACGGCAGCACACCGATCGTTGCGGAGGGGGCGGGGGTGACGGCGGGGCGGACCACGGACCCGACGTTGCCATAGCGAACAACGAGTTGTCGCCCCCGATACCCACCCCCGCAGTGATCAACGGGACGTCAGGGCTGAGTTCTCACGGTCGAACAGCTCTCACGTCCCGCTCGACGCGCACCTGGCCCGGCGCTGGTCGTGGGGGCCGGGTGCGGTATTGATGTGGCATGGCCTTCGCGGCGGTTCGCCCCGCCACCGTGACCGACGTCGACGAGATCGTCCGGATCCAGGCCTCGACCTGGGCAACGGCCTACGCGGAGCTGGTGCCGGCGCACGCGCTGGCCCGGCTCGACGGCGACGGCGCCCGCCGGGCCTGGACCGCGGCGGTCACCGCGGGCGCGGGGCACCACGTTCTCGTCGCCACCGAGGGCGCCGAGACGGTGGGTTTCTGCGCCGCCGCGAGGGTCACCGTCGACGCCACGGAAGAGTCCACTTCGGACACTCCGGTCGAGGTGGCGGAGGGGTTCTGGGGCGAGATCAGCGCGCTGCTGGTGGAACCGCGATGGGGTCGGCGCGGGCACGCCGGGCGGCTGCTGGCCTCGGCGGCAGCCGCGCTGCACGCCGCCGGCGCCCGCTTCGGCTTCGCCTGGATCCCGGAGCCGGACCAGGCCTCGCGCCACTTCTACGCCCGCGCCGGTTGGGAGCAGGACGGGGCCGTCCGCGCCCTCGACACCGGTAGCGGCATCCTGCGCGAGGTCCGGCTCACCGGCCCCCTGGACCTGAAACTCCAGCACTGAGCCTCCGCCACGCGGCGCCCCGGATGATCACTCCAGGCCGAGCAGCGGCTCCAGGCCGATCGTCAGACCGGGGCGCTGCCGCACCGCCCGCACCGCCATCAGCACCCCGGGCATGAACGAGGCGCGGTCGAGCGAGTCGTGCCGCAGGGTCAGCGTCTCCCCCGGGGTCCCCAGGATCACCTCCTGGTGCGCGACCAGGCCGGGAAGCCGGATCGAGTGCACCCGCACGCCGTCCACGCTGGCGCCGCGGGCGCCGGGGAGCTCGTCGGTGGTCGCGTCGGGCATCGGGCCGGCGCCGGCCTCGGTGCGGGCGGCGGCGATCAGCGACGCGGTGCGGGCCGCGGTTCCGGACGGGGCGTCGACCTTGCCGGCGTGGTGCAGCTCGATCACCTCGACCGAGTCGAAGAACCGGGCGGCCTGGCGGGCGAACTGCATCATCAACACCGCGCCGACGCCGAAGTTGGGCGCGATCAGCACGTGGCCCGGGGTCTCGGCCAGCCAGCCGCGCACGGTCGCGAAGCGCTGCTCGTCGAACCCGCTGGTCCCGACGACCACCGCGATGCCGTGGTCGAGCGCGAACCTGATGTTGTCCAGCACCGCGCCCGGGTGCGTGAAGTCGACGATCACCTGGGCGCCGGTGTCGATGAGCTGCGCGGGCGGGTCGCCCTCGTCAAGGCGCGCCACCAGCGCCAGGTCCGCAGCCGCGTCGACCGCGCGGCACACCTCGCCGCCCATTCGCCCGCGGGCACCCAGCACGCCAACCCTGATGTCCTCGGTCACGCCGAGCACTCTATGCAGCCGCGACCGGCGATCAGCCGACGACCAGCCCACCGATCCAGACAGCCGCCGCGAGCAGCCCGGTCGCCAGCTCGATCAGGATGCTCCACCCCACCGCGCCCAGCGCTCGCCGGGTCGCCGGCCAGGCCTGGCTGCGGTCGCCGAGGCGCCCCAGCTCGCCCGCGTAGACGCCGAGGACGAAACCGAGGAACAGCCCGACCACCGGGATCACGAAGAACCCGATCACACCGAGCACCCCGCCGAGCGCGAGCGTGCGGAACGGAACCCCGGCCTCGCGCAGCTTCCGGCCGGGCAGCAGGTACTTGGCGATGCTGCCCGCAGCGACGATCAGCACGGCCACGCCGAGCACCGTCCAGCCGACCGCGTCACCCCTCGGCACCGCCCAGATCGCGATCCCGACGAGCACCAGCAGCAGCCCGGGCAACACCGGAATCAGCACGCCGAGCACGCCGACGACGATCAGCACGCCGGCCAGCAGCGTCTCGACACCCACCGTGCGATGTTCCCATGCGCGACGGCCGGGGTCTGCCGGCGGATCGGCACGGCTACTGTCTCGGCCGTGGAGCCCCTGCTGGCCGGCGACCCGGTGCGCATCGGGCGCTTCGTGGTGCAGGGTCGGCTGGGCGAGGGCGGGATGGGCCGGGTGTATCTCGGCGTCGCGCCGTCGGGCGAGCAGGCGGCGGTCAAGGTCATCCGGGACGACCTGGCGCACGAGCCCGAGTTCCGGCACCGGTTCCGGCGCGAGGCGGCGGCCGCGGCCGCGGTGTCGGGCATGTTCACCGCGCGGGTGCTCGACGCCGACCCGGACGCCGATCCGCCCTGGCTCGCCACCCAGTTCGTGCCCGGACCGTCGCTGCGCGCGGCCGTGCTCGCCGGCGGCCCGCTGTCGCCGACCGACCAGCGACGGCTGGCCCTGGAGCTGGCCGAGGCGCTGAGCGCCATCCACGCCGCCGGGCTGGTGCACCGCGATCTCAAGCCGGCGAACGTGCTGCTCTCGCCCGCCGGCGCGAAAGTGATCGACTTCGGCATCGCGCACGCGGTGGACTCGACGCGGTTGACCTCGACCGGCCTGATCCTCGGCACCCCCGACTACATGGCGCCCGAGCAGGTGACCGACCCGGCCGGCAGCGGACCGGCGGCCGACGTGTTCGCGATGGGCGCGACGCTGGCCTTCGCGGCCACCGGGCGCAGCCCGTTCGGCACCGATCGGGCCGCCTCGACGCTGTACCGGGTGGTGAACCTGGAGCCCGACCTGGTCGGCGTCCCGCCGGACACGGCCACGATCGTCCGGGGCTGCCTGGCCAAGGACCCCGGTCAACGACCGGTGCCGGCCGTCCTGGCGGCGGCGCTGCGCGGCAACACCCCGACCGGGGCGTTCGGCGCCCGCCCGCCCGCCACGGCGCTGCTGGCGCCACCGACGATCCCGCCGGCGTCCCGACCCTGGTTCCGGAGCCGGGCCATATGGGTCGCCGGCGCCCTGGCCGCCGTGCTCGTCGCCGTGGCCACCGCCGTTGCGATCATCACGATCCCGCGGGCGACGGCCGGCGGGGCCACCCCGACGCCGCCGACCACCGAGACGGTGGCGGCGAACGGGCCGGACACGCCGCAGGTGCAGTACGTCGATCGGCTCTGCGCGGCCGGGGACCTGCTGACCAGCCTCGGCGACACCGCGACCACGCCGAAACCGACCACCGACTTCGCCACCACCCGGCGCGACTTCCTGACCGCTCTCGACCGGAGCATCGGCGTCGTGGACGTCGCGCTGGCCGATTTCACGGTGCTCCGCGACGACGCGCCGACCCCGGGGATCGGCCGCCAGTTCGGCGCGATCGTCGACGAGTTCGACTCGGCTCGACGGTCTTTCGTCAGCGCCCGGGACGGGGTCGAGGCCAGCGACCCGCTCACCGTGCCCGCCTACGGCCGCGGGGTCAGGCAGTTCACCGACGGCGTGCGCAACCTGTCGCTGGCCGCCCAGCTGATCAAGGGGATCACACTGCCGGCGGACTACACCGCGGCGTCCGCGTCGGCACCCCGCTGCAACGACTGAGCCGGTTCAGGGCGCGAGCGCGCGCAGCGCCGCCGGCAGCTCGGATTCCTCGTCGTAGGGACCGACCACCGCGGCCACCACGGGCCCGCCCAGCAGCTCGCGGGCCAGCTCGCGCACCTCGTCGGTGGTCACCGCGGCGATCCGGTCCAGGCTCTCGGTGATCGTGCGTTGCCGGCCGTGGTCGATCTCGGAGCGACCCAGCCGGTTCATCCGCGACGCGGTGTCCTCCAGGCCGAGCACCAGGCCACCGCGCAGGTTGCCCTGGGCCCGGGCCACCTCGGCCGGGGTCAGTCCGGCGGCCGCGACGTCGGCGAGCACCTCGCGCAGCACCGCCACGACCTCGTCGACCCGCTCGGGTGCACACCCGGCGTAGACGGAGAAGGTGCCGGCGTCGGAGTAGGCGGCCAGCGCGGAGTAGACCGAGTAGGCCAGCCCACGCTGCTCGCGGACCTGCTGGAACAGCCGGGAGCTGGGCCCGCCGCCGAGTGCGGTCGACAGCACGCTGAGCGCGCTGCGCCGCGGGTCGTGCCGCGACAGCGCCGCCGTCCCGAGCATCAGGTGCACCTGCTCGGTCTCGTCGGGGCGCAGCACCAGCTGCGGTCCGGTCCCGAGCTCGACCGCCCCCGAGGGCCGTGGCGGTTCGGCCCGCGCGCCGCCCGCGCGGGCCGCGGCCGGCCCGAGGGCCGCGGCGACCAGCTCGATCAGGTGTGCGTGGTCCAGGTTGCCCGCCGCCGCGACGACCATCCGCGGGGTCGTGTACTCGCCGCGCCAGAACTCGTGCAGGGTGTCGCGGCTCAGCCCGCGGACCGACTCCTCGGAGCCGATCACCGGCCGGCCCAGCGGATGCGCCCCGAACACGGCCTCGTCGAACTGCTCGCCGAGCAGGTCCTCCGGATCGTCGTCGCGGATGGCGATCTCCTCGAGCACCACCCGCCGCTCCACCTCGACGTCGGCCGGCCGCATGGTCGCCGCGGTGACGACGTCGGCGAGCACGTCGACCGCGAGCGGCAGGTCGGTGTCGAGCACGTGCGCGTAGTAGCAGGTGTGCTCCTTGGCGGTGAACGCGTTGAGCTCGCCGCCGACGGCGTCGATCTGCTCCGCGATCTCCGCGGCGCTGCGCCGCGCGGTGCCCTTGAACAGCAGGTGTTCCAGGTAGTGCGCGGCGCCGGCCTGGGTGGGCGCCTCGTCCCGGGACCCGACGCCGATCCAGATGCCGATCGACACCGAGCGCACCCCGGGCACCGTCTCCGACAGCACCCGCAGCCCGCCGGGCAGTTCGGTACGAGCGACGCCGGGGGCGGCGGCCGCAGCCCCCGCCCCCGACGTCGCAAGAAGATCGGTCACTCAGACCTCGGCCGGCGCCTCGGCCGGGACCGGCTCCGTGGCCACAGCAGCGGAACCGTTCTCGCCCTCGGCCACCGGGATCAAGCTGATCTTGCCCCGGTTGTCGATGTCGGTGACCTCGACGCGGATCTTGTCGCCCACCTTGCAGACGTCCTCGACCTTGCCGATGCGCTTGCCGCTGCCCAGCTTCGAGATGTGCACCAGCCCGTCCTTGCCCGGCACCAGCGACACGAACGCGCCGAACGCGGCGGTCTTGACGACGGTGCCCAGGAACCGCTCGCCGATCTTGGGCAGCTGCGGGTTGGCGATCGCGTTGATCATCCCGATGGCGGCCTCGGCCGAATCCCCGTCGGCGGCACCGACGTAGATCGTGCCGTCGTCCTCGATGGAGATGTCGGCACCGGTCTGCTCGGTGATCGAGTTGATCATCTTGCCCTTCGGGCCGATCACCTCGCCGATCTTGTCGACCGGGACCTTGATGGCCACCACGCGCGGCGCGTAGCGGCTCATCTCGTCGGGCCGGTCGATGGCCTCGCCGATGACCTCGAGGATGGTCATCCGGGCGTCGCGGGCCTGGCTCAGCGCGGCGGCCAGCACCTCGGACGGGATGCCGTCGAGCTTGGTGTCCAGCTGCAGCGCGGTGACGAACTCGGGCGTGCCGGCGACCTTGAAGTCCATGTCACCGAACGCGTCCTCGGCGCCCAGGATGTCGGTCAGCGCCACGTAGCGGGTGGAGCCGTCGACCTCATCGGTGACCAGGCCCATCGCGATGCCGGCGACCGGGGCCTTCAGCGGCACCCCGGCATTGAGCAGCGACATCGTGGACGCGCAGACCGAGCCCATCGACGTCGAACCGTTGGAGCCCAGCGCCTCCGACACCTGCCGGATGGCGTAGGGGAACTCCTCGCGGGTGGGCAGCACCGGCAGCAGCGCCCGCTCGGCCAGTGCACCGTGCCCGATCTCGCGGCGCTTCGGCGAGCCGACCCGGCCGGTCTCACCGGTCGAGTAGGGCGGGAAGTTGTAGTGGTGCAGGTAGCGCTTGTGCGTCTCCGGGCCGAGCGCGTCGATCTGCTGCTCCATGCGCAGCATGTTCAGCGTGGTGACGCCCATGATCTGGGTCTCGCCGCGCTCGAACAGCGCCGAGCCGTGCGCCCGCGGGACGACCTCGACCTCGGCCGAGAGCGGTCGGATGTCGGTGATGCCGCGGCCGTCGATGCGCACCTGGTCGCGCAGGATGCGCTGGCGCACCAGCTTCTTGTTCAGCGAGCGGAAGGCCGCGCCGAGCTCCTTGTCGCGGCCCTCGAACTTGCCCTCCAGCGAGGTCAGCACGTTCAGCTTGACCTCGTCGAGCTTGGTCTCGCGCTCCTGCTTGCCGGCGATGGTGAGCGCGGCGGCGAGGTCGGCGCTGCCGGCGGACTCGACGGCCTCGAACACGTCGGACTGGTAGGCCGGGAACGTCGGGTACTCCCGGGTCGGCTTGGCGGCGACGTCGGCCAGCCCCTGCTGGGCCAGGCACAGGCTGCGGATGAACGGCTTGGCCGCCTCCAGCCCCTGCGCGACGATCTCCTCGGTGGGCGCCTGGGCGCCACCGGCGACGAGGGTGTTGGTCTCGGTGGTGGCCTCGGCCTCCACCATCATGATCGCGACGTCGTCACCGTCACGGCCTCCAGGGCCGGCAGGCCCGCTGACGCGACCGGCGACGACCATGTCGAACACGGCCCGCTGCAGGTCCTCGTACTGCGGGAACGCGACCCACTGGCCGTCGATGAGCGCGATGCGCACGCCCCCGATGGGGCCGCTGAACGGCAGCCCGGACAGCTGGGTGGACAGCGACGCGGCGTTGATGGCCAGCGCGTCGTAGGGGTCCTGCGGGTCCAGGCTCATGATCGTGACGACGATCTGGATCTCGTTGCGCAGGCCGTCGACGAACGACGGGCGCAGCGGCCGGTCGATGAGCCGGCAGGTCAGGATGGCGTCGGTGCCGGGGCGTCCCTCGCGGCGGAAGAACGAGCCGGGGATCTTGCCGATGGCGTACATCCGCTCCTCGACGTCCACCGTGAGCGGGAAGAAGTCGAAGTGCTCCTTGGGGTGCTTCGACGCCGTGGTGGCGGAGAGCAGCATGGTCTCGTCGTCCAGGTAGGCGACGACGGATCCGGCGGCCTGGCGCGCGAGGCGCCCGGTCTCGAATCGGATGGTGCGGGTGCCGAAGCTCCCGTTGTCGATCACGGCCGTCGTCTCGTGGACGTTGTCAGCCAGATCGCTCGTTGCGTCTGTCATGGGTTAGGGCATCTCCTCTGAGATGGGATGCCACACCGCGGGGCGGGATCCTCGCGCCCGAGCCGGTCTTCGATCGAAGCCTCCGGGATCGCATCGGGCGTTCCCGGGGGCCACTACCGAGGACCGGCGGATCGGTTGCCGTCGGTGTGGCGGGTGGGTGTACAAGTGCCGACCCGGACCGCGGGATGCGGTTCGGGCCGGCGTGGGTCAACGGCGGAGGCCCAGGCGCTCGATCAGCGACCGGTAGCGGGCGACATCGACCGAGGCCAGGTACTTCAGCAGCCTGCGGCGCCGGCCGACGATCAGCAGCAGTCCGCGGCGGGAGTGGTGGTCGTGCTTGTGCATCTTCAGGTGCTCGGTGAGGTCGCTGATCCTCTTGGTCAGCAGCGCGACCTGCGCTTCGGGTGAACCGGTGTCGCCCTCGTGGACCCCGTAGGTGTCCAGGATCGTCTTCTTCTGTGCGGCGTCGAGTGCCACGTGCTCCTCTTTCGTCTGCGTACCGTGTGGCCGAGCGATTCCGGCTTCGAGCCGGTGGTCAACGCTCGGAAGTCGGTCACGGCCGCCACGGACTGCAGCCGGACCCTGAACCCAACGCTACCAGCCACGTTGTCGCGACCACCGATGCCCCGTCAGCCGGCACCCAGCCGGGCCCGGTGCACCACCCGATAGTGCGACCGGTCGGCCCCGGGATCGCTGCGCACCAGCAGCACGTCGGCCGGGCGCCACCACGGGCCATGGTGCTCCGCCCACCCGGGGGTGTCCGTCCCGGTCCCCCGCCCCCGTTGGCGGCCCCGGCGGCGGCGGCGCGACACCGTGACGTGCGGCACGAACGCCGCCGGATCACCGCCGGCCGCGGCGACCAGCCCGGCGAGCCGGTCCGCGGGATCGGCCTGCACCCCCGCCCAGCGCACCCCGGGGAAGCTGCCCGCACCGCGCAGCCGCAGCCGCGGCGCCGGCAGGCCCCGGGCGGAGCCGTCGAGCGCGTGCGCCAGCGGCTCCGGTTCGGCGTCCCCGTGGAAGGCCAGCGTGACGTGCCAGGCGTCGGGGTCGACCGCGCGCCAGCCCGGCGGCACACCGGTCGCGGCCAGCACCGCCCGCAGCCCGGCTGCGGCGGCCGGCGGCACCCACAACGCCGTGAACAGTCGCAACGTCAGTCCGTCCGCACCGCTCGGGGGCGACCGGCGGCCTGCCGCAGCAGCTCCGCCAGCTCCGGGAAGCCCGGGCCGAGGGTGGCCGCCGCGGCGGTCAACCGGGCCGGTTCGGCGATGCCGCGCAGCGCCTCGGCGGCACCGCCGGCCCCGATCCGGACCCGGGAGCGGCGTCTCGCGGGCCGCGAACCGGGGTCGGATGCGCCACCGGGATCCGGCCCCGACGCGGGCGGCTCGGGCGCGCGCGCGGCGGGCCCCGGGCGGTGGGTCCGGGACCCGGAGCCGGCCGCCGACCGTTCCCAGCGGGCCCACTGCCAGTTCGCCCGGGCCACATCGGCCAGCAGCGCGTCGACCAGGGCCGGTGGCGGCCGTTCGTGGCGGCCACGGCAGCGCTGATCGAGCAGCAGCAGCCGGGCCAGCACCGTCGGATCACCGATCTTCACCCGGCGGGCGCTGACCAGCTGGCTGAGCATGGCCGGGCTGAGGCCCAGCACCCGCGCGAGCCGCGCCTGCGAGATGCCCAGCAACCCGGTCAGCCGGCGCACCCGGTCACCGAGCGGGGCGCCGTAGAGCTCGCGCTGCCGGGCCCGGTTGTTCGCCATGGTCACCCTGATCGCCGCGTCCGGACCTGGCTCACCCATACCGGAATGCTCGCAGCCGACCCCCCGCCGCCGTGGCGAAACGGCGGAACTGGTGCCCAGTGTGGTGGCCGGGCGGGATCTCAGCGGTCGAGGAGTTCGCGGATCCGGTCGACGTCACGGCGCATCTGGGCGACCAGGTCCTCGACGTTGTCGAAGCGTTCCTGACCGCGCACCCGCTGCGCGAAGTCGACCGCGACCTCGTAGCCGTAGAAGTCCTCGTCGACGTCGAGCACGAAGGCCTCGACCGTGCGCACCCGCCCGGAGAAC
Organism: uncultured Actinomycetota bacterium; assembly: GCA_963730945.1. GTDB lineage: Bacteria > Actinomycetota > Actinomycetes > Mycobacteriales > Pseudonocardiaceae > Pseudonocardia. The sequence goes on along the minus strand of CAVSTV010000009.1, from coordinate 157,854 downwards.
GTCGGGTTCGTACCCACCGAGATCGCGGCCGGCAGCAACCGCGCGGACCGGCCGTCGGTGCCGGCGTGGCTGCGGGCCCCGCCGTCGATGACGAAACGGCCCGCGTACACACCGTCGGCCGGCAGCGCGGTGTGCGGTGCGGTGGCGATGTTGGCGGTCGGGAACCCCAGTTTGCGGCCGCGCCGGTCGCCGTGCACGACCACGCCCTCCACCCGGTGCGGGCGCCCGAGGGCGGCCTCGGCGGCCACCACGTCCCCGGCGTCGATGCAGGACCGGATGTAGGTCGAGGAGAACGTGACCCCGTCGTCGCTGATCAGATCCAGGCCCTGCACCCCGAAGCCGAAGCGCTGCCCCAGCGTGGTCAGCAGGTCCACGTCACCGGCGGCGCGGTGGCCGAAGGTGAAGTTGCGCCCGACCACCACGTCGGCCGCGTGCAGCCGGTCCACCAGCACCTCGTGCACGAACTCGGCGGGCGGCACCCGGGACAGCTCGGGGGTGAAGGGCAGCACGCAGAACGCGTCGACGCCCAGCGCCGCGACCAGCTCGGCCCGGCGGCGCAGGCTGGTCAGCCGCGCCGGGTGGCTGCCCGGCCTGATCAGCTCCGCCGGGTGCGGGTCGAAGGTGACCACGACCGCCGGCAGGCCCCGCTCCCGCCCGCGCTGCACGGCCCGGCTGATCAGCTGCTGGTGGCCCCGGTGCACGCCGTCGAACACCCCGACCGTGACGACGCTGCGACCCCAGTCGGTCGGCACGGCCTCGAGCCCACGCCACCGTTGCACGCGCCGAGCCTAGGGGGTAGGGGTGTCCGGTACCCGCCCGACATCAACCGGGGCCGGCGGGGGCCAGCACGACCGCCGCCCTGGCCAGCTCGTCGTGCTCCCGGACCAGGGCGAGCACCCGGCCGTCCGGGGCGAACACGCCGTAGGTGCCGGCCAGCCCGGCGGCCGGGATCGGCCTGCCGTGCGACAGGTCGGTGGCCAGCGCGGCGTCGACGTCGCGGCGCGGGAAGGCCATCGCGACCGCCGCGTCGAGGTCCAACGACAGCTCGGGCCGCTCGGCCAGCTGCTCCAGCGTGCGCGCCGGTTCCAGGGTGAACGGCCCGACCCGGGTCCGGCGCAGCGCGGTGAGGTGCGCGCCGACGCCGAGGGCGGCCCCGAGGTCGCGGGCCAGCGCCCGCACGTAGGTGCCCGACGAGCAGCTCACCTCGACGTCGAGGTCGGAGCCGCGGCGGGCCAGCAGGGTGAACGTCGACACCGTCACCGGGCGGGCGGCCAGCACCACCGTCTCGCCGGCCCGGACCCGCGCGTAGGCCCGCTGCCCGTTCACCTTGATCGCGCTCACCGAGCTGGGCACCTGTTCGATGGCCCCGGTCAGGGCGGCCAGGCCGGCGGCGATCGCGGAGTCCGGCACCGGCGTCGCGTCGGCGGTGGCCAGTACCTCCCCTTCGGCGTCGTCGGTGCTGGTGGTGGCGCCGAGCGCGATCGTGGCGAGGTAGGCCTTGGTGTCCAGCGCGAGCTGGCCGAGCAGCTTGGTGCCCCGCCCGACGCCGCAGACCAGCACCCCGGTGGCCATCGGGTCCAGGGTGCCGGCGTGCCCGATCTTGCGGGTGCCCAGGATCCGGCGCAGCCGCGACACGACGTCGTGCGAGGTCAGGCCCGCGGGCTTGTCGACAATGACCACACCGGATGGCACCGAACCCGATGGGACCAGGCCGGACGGGACAGCGGTCACGGATCGATTGTCCTCCGTGGGTGTCTGCTAGCCGCGCACCGCCCCCGGCACCGCCCAGCGCTCCGAACGCAGCCGGATCAGCACCGCGAGGAGCCGCAGCAGCATGAACATGCTCAGCCCGGTCCAGATGCCGGCCAGCCCCCAGCCGAAGGCGAGCGACAGCCAGATCAGCGGCAGGAAGCCGACCACCGCGGCGAGCAGCGTCGACGTGCGCAGGAACGCCGCGTCGCCGGCCCCGAGCAACACCCCGTCGATCGCGAACACCACCCCGCCGACCGGCTGCAGGGCCACGAAGAACCACCACGCGACCGGCACCACCGCGAGCACCGCCGGGTCCGGGGTGAACACCGGCGGCAGCACCCCGGCCAGCGCCGCGAACACCCCGGCGAACAGCAGGCCCAGCCACAGCCCGTAGCGGGTCACCTGCCGGGCCACCGCCCTGGCCCTGTCCGCCGCACCCCGCTCCCCGGAACCCAGCGCCGCACCGACCAGCGACTGGGCCGCGATGGCCACCGCGTCGAGCACGAGCGCCTGGAACCCCCACAGCTGCAGCACGATCTGGTGCGCGGCCGCGGTGGGCGCGCCGAACCGGGTCGCCACCGCGGCGGCGGACAGGAAGCAGGCCTGGAAGGCCAGGCTGCGCGCGAGCAGGTCGCGGGCCGGACCGAGCTGGGCCCGCAGCACCGCGGGCCGCGGGCGCAACCCGATCCGCTGCCGGCCGCGTTCGCCGATCAGGGCGCCGAGGAAGAGCCCGGCACCGAGCAGCTGACCGATGACGTTGGCCACCGCCGAGCCGACCAGCCCCAGCCCCGCCCAGTCGCCCCACCCGTGCACCAGCACCGGACAGAGCACCGCCGACAGCCCGTTGCCCGCCAGCACGAACCACAGTGGACGGGCGGTGTCCTGCACGCCGCGCATCCACCCGTTGCCGGCCAGCGTGAGCAGCACCAGCGGCGCCCCGAACAACGCCACCCGCAGCCACGCCTCGGCCCCGGCCGCGATCGCCGGGTCGCTGCCCAGCGCCCGCGCCACCGGCCCCGCGCACAGCTGCCCGCCGATGAGCACCACCGCCCCGACGGCCAGCGCGAGCCAGCTGGCCTGCACCCCCTCGGCCACCGCGTCGGCCCGCCGGCCGGCGCCGAACAGCCGCGCCGCGCGTGCGGTGGTTCCGTAGGACAGGAAGTTCAGCTGCGTGGTGACCTGCGCGAACACCACCGCCGCGACGGCCAGCCCGGCCAGCGCCACCGCGCCGAGCCGACCGACCACGGCGGTGTCGACCAGCAGGTAGAGCGGTTCCGCGGCGAGCACCGGCAGCGCGGACGCGGCCAGCCGCAGCACCGCACGCGCCGGCAGCGGCTGCGCGCCGGCGTTCACCCGCTCGACGGGTCCCGCGCGGGCGTCGCGGCGGACCCCGACCCGGCCGGCCGTCGACACACGTAGACGAACGCGGGGGGCACGTTGCGCCACACGGTGGCGCTCACGACCACCTCGTCGAACGTCGCGCGCAGCGTGCCGCGGAACCGGCGGGCGGCCGCGAGCGTCATGCCGTGCAGGTAGGCGAACGTGGTGAACGCGCCGGTGTCGCCGATCACCCGGCTCACCTCGGCGAGGATCGAGGCCTGGGTGTCGTGGTCGAACAGGGCCCACGGCAACCCGCAGACCACCGCGTCGACCCGGGACACGCCGCGCTCGGCCAGCAGCGCCGCCAGGTGCGCGGCGTCACCCGGCACGACCTCCAGCTGCGGCCGGGTCCGGCGCAGGTAGTCGACCATCTTCGGATCGAGCTCGACGGCGAGGTGGCGGGCGCCGAGCGGCAGCCGCCGCGAGATCACGTCGCTGACCGCGCCGGTGCCGGGGCCGAGCTCGACGACGACCGGGGAGCCGGTTCGCGGCACCACCGCGGCGAGCACCTCGGCGAGCCGGGTCGAACTCGGGACGACCGCCCCCACGGTGCCGGGCCGCCGCAGCGCGGCGGTCAGGAAGGCCCGACGCGCCGACCGCGGATCGAACGCGGTGCGGGTGGCCCCGGTCTCGGGCGTCATGGGCTTCCTCCGTGGTCGGCAGCCGACACCGTATCCGCGCGATCTTTCGCCGGCACGATGCGGTGCTGCGCCTCGGGGCCGGCGGTCGCGCGCTCCCGGGCCACACTCATCGGAACGAACGGCACTTTCGCACGCTAGGTGCGAGCGAGAGTGCCGTTCGCACCGCTGCGGGCCGCGCCGCGAGATCCACCAGAGGCTCGCTAGCCGGCGAGGTCGCGGCTGCGGGCGGGCGGCGCCAGCGCCGCGCGCAGCGCCGTCAGCAGCTCGCTCTCGGTGCCCGCCCAGCTGAACCCGGCCGCGGCCTGGTGCCCGCCGCCACCGAGCCGGCCGGCGACCTCGGCCACGTCGACGCGCCCGTCGGAGCGCAACGAGGTGATCCACCGGCGTTCGGCCACCTGCTTGAACACGGCGGCCACCTCGGCCTCGGCGGTGGTGCGCACCATGTCGACCACGCTGTCCACCTCCTCGACCCGGAAGCGGTCGACGTCGGCGATCGGCACGCTGGTGTACACGAAGCCGAGCCCGCCGGCCTCCTCCGGCTCCAGCACCGCGCGCTGCAGCGCGCCGCCCAGCGCCGCGAGCCAGGCGTGCGGATGGGTGTCCATCAGCGGCCGGACCAGCTCAGGAGCGTCCACGCCGGCCGCGATCAGGTCGGCCGCCAACCGGTGCGACAGCTCCCCCGCGCTGCGGAAGTTGGTCGTGTCGGTGACCAGGCCGGCGTAGAGGCAGCGGGCCACGTCGGGGTCCAGCGGCGCGCCCATCGCGCGCAGCACCCGGTGCACGAGCACCACGGTGGCATCCGCATCGGGGTCGAGCAGCCGGATGTCACCGAAACCGGGGTTGGACAGGTGGTGGTCGATCATGATCGTGGTGCCGGCGGTGCTCAACCGGTCGACGAGCGCACCGAGCCGGGCGGGCTCGGCCGCATCGCAGGCGACCAACACCTCACAGACCCGCGGCACCCGGTCCGGCGGCACGACCAGCGCGTGCACGTCGAGCATGCGCAGGCTGTCGGGCATGCGGTCCGGGGTGGCGAAGGACACCCGCGTCCGCACCCCCCGCCGGTGCAGCGTGATGGCCAACGCCAGCGCGCTGCCCAGGGTGTCGGCGTCGGGCTGCACGTGCGCCAGCAGCGTGACATCACTGGCCCCCGCGAGCAGCTCGGCGGCGGCGGCAACGGGTTCCGGATTCACCTGTCGTCTATCCGCTCCATTGACGTGTCCGAGTCTGATGTGTCCGAGTCGGGGTCGTGCCCTGTTGCCGGGTCCGAGTCGGATGACTCGGTATCGGATGATTCGGGGTCGGTTTCCGACGACCGCGGCACCTTGTACGGGTCGGGGTCACCGGCCGGCTGGGCGCCGACGGCCCGGCGCGCGACCTCGGCGTCCAGCTGCCGGGTCTGCGCGAGCAGCTCCTCCATGCGGCGGGCCTCATCCGGCACCACGTCGGGCACGAACGCCAGCGACGGCGTGTGCCGGATCCCGGTGCCCGCGCCGACCAGGGAGCGCAGCACCCCGGTGGCGCTGGCCAGGGCCGCGGCGGCGCCGGCCGTGTCCGGGGCGGAGTCGATGGTCTCGCCGATCACGGTGTAGAACACGGTGGCCTCGCGCAGGTCGCCGGTGACCCGGGTGTCGGTGATCGTCACCATCGTCAACCGCGGGTCCTTGACCTCGTGTTCGAGGGCGCCGGCCACGATCTGCGTGATCCGTTTGGCCAGCCGCCGGGCCCGGGCCTGGTCGACCATGACTGGGCTCCCTTTCGCAGGAGTACGTCCTCGAACGCACTGTTTCTCGTGTTGCCGACGTGACAACCTAGTCGTCCGCCGGACCGACCATCCGCTGCCGGGCCGACAGCAGCTCCACCTCGGGCCGCGCCGCGATCAACCGCTCGCAGCGCTCCAGCACCGTCACGACGTGCTGCGGCGTCGGCGGCCACGCACGCGACGCCGATCAGCGCCCGCCGGTGCAGGTCGAGATGCCCGGCCTCGGCGACCGCCACCTCGAACCGCCGGCGCAGCTCCGCCACCAGCGGACGCACGACCCCCCGCTTCTCCTTCAGCGAGTGCACGTCGCCGAGCAGGACGTCCAGCTCCAGGGCCCCCACGAACACGCCCTACACCTCCAGCATGAAAGCGGGAACGCCCCCGGTCTGGAGGCGCTCCCGCCGACAAGGCTCCCTAGGCCCGGGGCTTCTCTCTCATTTCGAAGGTCTCCACCACGTCGCCGACCTTGATGTCGCTGTAGTTGCCGAGGGTGAACCCGCACTCGAAGCCCTCGCGGACCTCGACCACGTCGTCCTTGAACCGCCGCAGCGAGCTGATCGGGAGGTTCTCCGCGATCACCACGCTGTCCCGCAGCAGCCGGCCGCGGGCGTTGCGACGGATCTCACCGGACATCACCAGGCAACCGGCGATGGTGCCGACCCGGGAGGACTTGAAGACCTCGCGGACCTCGGCCCGGCCCAGCTCGACCTCCTCGAACTCCGGCTTGAGCATGCCCTTGAGCGCCTGCTCGATCTCGTCGATGGCCTGGTAGATCACCGTGTAGTAGCGGATCTCCACGCCCTCGCGGTTGGCGAGCTCGGTGGCCTTGCCCTCGGCCCGTACGTTGAAGCCCAGCACGATGACGTTGTCGGCGATGGCGAGGTTGATGTCGCCCTCGGTGATGCCACCGACGCCGCGGTGGATGACCCGCAGCTCGACGTCGTCGCCCACCTCGATCTTCATCAGCGCGTCCTCGAGAGCCTCGACGGTTCCCGAGTTGTCACCCTTGATGATCAGGTTGAGGGTGTTGGTCTCCTTCAGCGCGGCGTCCAGATCCTCCAGGCTGACGCGCTTGCGCCGGCTGGCCAGCTCGGCGTTGCGCTCGCGGGCGCGCCGCCGGTCGGCGATCTGGCGGGCCACCCGGTCCTCGTCGACGACGAGGAACGTGTCGCCCGCGCCGGGCACCGAGGTGAACCCGATGACCTGCACCGGACGCGACGGGTAGGCCTCGGTGATGTCGTCACCGTGCTCGTCGAGCATCCGCCGGACGCGCCCGGAGGCGTCGCCCGCGACGACCGAGTCGCCGACCCGCAGCGTGCCGCGCTGCACCAGCACCGTGGCCACCGGACCGCGACCGCGGTCCAGGTGCGCCTCGATGGCCACGCCCTGGGCCTCCATGTTCGGATTGGCCCGCAGGTCCAGCGTGGCGTCCGCGGTGAGCAGGATCGACTCCAACAGCTGGTCGATGTTGGTGCCCTGCTTCGCCGAGATGTCGACGAACATGGTCTCGCCGCCGTACTCCTCGGCGACCAGCCCGTACTCGGTGAGCTGCTGGCGGATCTTGTCGGGGTTGGCCCCCTCCTTGTCGATCTTGTTGACCGCGACCACGACCGGCACGTTCGCCGCCTGTGCGTGGTTGATCGCCTCCACCGTCTGCGGCATCACGCCGTCGTCGGCGGCGACCACGATCACCGCGATGTCCGTGGACTTCGCGCCGCGGGCCCGCATGGCGGTGAACGCCTCGTGACCCGGGGTGTCGATGAAGGTGATCGGCCGTTCCAGACCCTCCAGCTCGGTCTGCACCTGGTAGGCGCCGATGTGCTGGGTGATGCCGCCGGCCTCGGCCTCGCGGACGTTGGCCTTGCGGATGGTGTCCAGCAGCCGGGTCTTGCCGTGGTCGACGTGACCCATGACGGTGACCACCGGCGGCCGGAACTCCAGGTCGTCCTCGTCGCCCGCGTTCTCGCCGAAGGAGATCGAGAAGCTGTCCAGCAGCTCGCGGTCCTCCTCCTCGGGGCTGACCACCTGCACCTGGTAGTTCATCTCGCTGCCGAGCAGCTCCAGGATCTCGTCGGACACCGACTGGGTGGAGGTGACCATCTCACCGAGGTGGAACAGCACCTGCACCAGCGCGGCCGGGTTGGCGCCGATCTTGTCGGCGAAGTCGGTCAGCGAGGCGCCGCGGGCGAGCTTGACGACCTCGCCCTGGCCCTTGGGCAGCCGGACACCGCCGACCGAGGGGGCCTGCATGGAGTCGAACTCCTGGCGCTTCTGCCGCTTCGACTTGCGACCCTTGCGGGCCGGACCACCGGGACGGCCGAACGCACCCGCGGCACCTCCGCGACCACGACCGCCGCCGCCACCCGGACGACCGCCGCCGCCACCGGGACCACCGCGGAAACCGCCACCGCCCGCCGGGGCGCCACCGCCGGCGCCACCGGGGCCACCGCCACCGGGGCGGAAGCCGCCACCGCCGCCGGGACCACCGGGACGACCGCCACCGGGACCGCCACGGCCGCCGCCGGGACCACCGGGGCCACCGGGCCGACCGGGCGACCGCCGCCCGGACCGCCGGGACCGCCGGGACCGCCGGGACCGCCGGGGCGACCGCCGGGGGCGGGCCGGGTCGGCATCATGCCGGGGTTGGGGCGCGGGGGCATGTTGCCCGGAGTCGGCGGGCGTGGGCCGCCCTGACCGGGAGCCGGCCGCGGGCCGCCCGGACGCGGACCGCCAGGACGCTGACCGCCCTGACCTGGACCGGCCGGAGCGCTCGGACCGCCGCCGCCCTGGGCGGGGCCGGGCGCGGGCGGGCCGGGACGCGGCGCCACCGGGCGCGGCGGAGCGCCGGAGCCGACACCGAACGGGTTGTTGCCCACCCGCGGGGTCCGCGGGCCGGGACGCGGGCCGCTGGTGCGCGGCGGCACGACGCCGCCCCCGGCCTCCGCGGCGGGCCGCTGCTGGGCAGGGGCCGGACCGGGCTCGGCCGTACGCGGCTGCGCCGGGCGGAACTGCTGGTCGGGCCGCGGTGCGCTCTCCCGCGCCGGGGCCGCGGCCGCCGCTGCGGGCTGCTGCTGCGGGGCGGGCGGGACCGGAGTGGCCGGGGTCGCCGCCGGACCGGGCCGTGGCCCGGGACGGGGACCGGCACCGGGCCGGGGACGCTCGTCGGTCGACGGCGTCGACGCCGACGCGGCCAGCGGCCGCTCGGCCGGAGCCGTCGGCTGGGCCGCGGGGGCCTGGGGCGCCGCGGTGGGCGACCCCGGAGCCGGCGGTGCCGATCCGGCCGGCGCCGCGGCGCGCGCCGCGGGTCGGCCGGCGCCGGCACCCGGCCGGCCACGACCTGTACGGCGCGCGCCGTCACCGGCGTCGCCGCCGGCCACGGCCTCACGAAGTTTGCGGGCCACCGGGGCCTCGACGGTCGAGGACGGGGACTTCACGTACTCGCCGATCTCCTGCAACTTGCTCAGGACCTGTTTGCTGCTGATGCCGAGCTCCTTGGCGAGCTCGTGCACGCGGGCCTTGCCTGCCACTGCACTCCCTGTTTCTCGGAGGCCGGCGGCGGATCCCGCTCGACCTCGAACCTAGTGTCGAAGCACGTTCATGGTGCGATCTTCACGACTGGCTCATGACGGGTCGACCTTGCTTCCTGACGTGACGGACCCGGGCGTTTCCCGGATCCCGGTCGTGTTCACAGATCTTGTCCTTCCTAGCGATCCGCTCCCACCGATCGTTGCGATGTACACCCGCAGCTCCGCGAGGTCCAGCGGTCCCGGGACGCGCAGCGCCCGTGGGAACGCCGAGCGACGCTCGGCCCGGTCCAGGCACTCCGGAACGGGATGCAACCAGGCACCACGTCCGGGGAGCCGCCGCCGCGGGTCCGGGTGGGAACCCCGTGCACCACGGCAACACGCAACAGACCGTCGGCCACCGCCCTGGTGCGGCATCCCACACAGGTCCGAACCGGTCCCGCGGCGGACGAGAGATCCACCGCGGAGGTCGGACGTGCGGGAGCCGAACCCGAGTTGAGGGCCGGTACGGAGTGTAGCGCAGCTAGCGTACCCGGTCCGCCGCCGCTCTCCTCCGTGCCGATCTTGCCCTCGCTGATCTTGCGCCGGCCGATCGCGCGCCGGCCGGCCTGCGGTGCGCGGGCCTGCTGGTGGTCGGGGCGGGGACCGCCCTGCCGTGTACCGCTCAGCCGACTGACTCCGTCTGCGCGCCGGCGCCGCCCCCGGCGCCGCCGGTAGGCGCCGCATCGGCGATCCCGCGCGGATCGGCGTCGCTGCGGATGTCGATCCGCCAGCCGGTGAGGCGGGCGGCCAGCCGGGCGTTCTGCCCCTCCTTGCCGATCGCCAGCGAGAGCTGGAAGTCCGGAACGACGACCCGCGCGGTCTTGGTGCGCTCGTCGATCACCGTGACCGACACCACCTTCGACGGCGACAGGGCGTTGCCCACGAACGTCGCCGGGTCCTCCGACCAGTCGATGATGTCGATCTTCTCCCCGGCCAGCTCGCTCATCACCCCGCGCACCCGGGCCCCGACCGGGCCGATGCAGGCGCCCTTGGGGTTCACCCCGGACACCGTGGACCTGACCGCGATCTTGGACCGGTGCCCGGCCTCGCGGGCCACCGCGACGATCTCCACCGAGCCGTCGACGATCTCCGGGACCTCCAGCGCGAACAGCTTGCGCACCAGATTGGGGTGCGTGCGGCTCAACGTGATCTGCGTCCCGCGCATTCCCCGGGTCACCCCGACCACGTAGCAGCGGATCCGCTCGCCGTGCGCGTAGGTCTCCCCCTGCACCTGCTCGGCCTGCGGCAGCACGCCCTCGGTCTGGCCGGACAGCGCGACGATCACGACCCCGCGGGCGTTGGCCCTGGCGTCCCGCTGCACCACACCGGCGACGATCTCGCCCTCCTTGGCGGCGAACTCGCCGTAGGTGCGCTCGTGCTCGGCGTCGCGCAGCCGCTGCAGGATGACCTGGCGGGCCGTGGTCGCGGCGATCCGCCCGAAGCCTTCCGGGGTGTCGTCCCACTCGGAGTCGACGGTGCCGTCGGCAGCGAGCTCCTGGGCCAGCACCCGGACCGTCCCGGACTTGCGGTCGATGTCGATGCGGGCGTGCGACTGGTGGCCCTCGGTGTGCCGGTAGGCGGTGAGCAGCGCGGTCTCGATGGCCTCGATGACCGTCTCGAACGGGATGTCCTTCTCCCGCTCGATGGTGCGCAACGCAGCGATGTCGACGTTCATACGTCCTCCTCCAGCGGGGCCGCCACGCCTGATCGACGCAGGAGCTCCAGCTCGGCCTCGGGTGCCGGCCGGAACTCCACCTGCACGCCGGCGTGCTCGATATCGGCGTAACGGACCTCGCGCAGCTCACCGTCGACCAGCAGCGTCACCGCCTCCGCGCCGGCCGGGCCCACCCGCCCGGTGAAGCCGGTGCCGTCCTGGGTGCGCACCGCGACCTGGCGCAGGTGCGCCCGCCGCCAGTGCCGCGGCCCGGTCAGCGGCCGGTCCACGCCCGGCGAGGTGACCTCCAGGGTGTAGGAGCCACCGAGCAGGTGCTCGTGCTGGTCCAGCTCGTCGGAGGCGGCGCGGGACAGCATCGCGATGTCGTCCAGCCCGACACCGGCATCGGAGTCCACGACGATCTTCACCGCGTGCCGGCGGCCGGCCGCCCTGACCTCCAGGTCCTCGAGGTCGAACCCGGCCTCGCGCACCAGCGGCTCCACCACGTCCCGCAGCTGTCCAGGCGCCGAACCGGCGTCCTGCTCGGAGCGGGGGGAAGGCATCACGGGCTCCTGCTCTGCTGCTGCTGACGGTGCTGGTGCTGGTGTTGCTGGGAGATCGGCTGCTGCCGACGGCGAACTGTTGCGCATGCCGGCAACCGGTGGTCCGCCAGGGTATCGCGCCGTCCGCCACCAGCGGCCTGGCAGGATGGGCCGCCTCGACCACCAGCCGTGGCCACCGCTGCGCTCGCCCGCCCGGTACACCGGGCGGCGGCCACGGTGGTCCGGTCCGATGGGCCGCGACGACCGGGCCGGTGAGGAGACGCCGTGGCGGCAGCACCCGGTTCGCGGCTCACGCGGCGTCGGTTGCTGGTCGGGCTGCTGCTGATCCCGCCCGCGGTGAGCGGCTGTGCCCTGGATCCGTCGACCCGGCAACCACCCGATCCGCTGATCGCGCTGGCCGCCGCCGCCCGCGCCGACGCCGCGCTGGCCACAGCGGCCATCACCGCCGATCCCGGGCTGGCGGCCCGGGTGCAGCCGCTCGTCGACGCCCGCACCCGGCACGCGGCCGCGCTGGACGCCGAGGTGGCGCGGCTGCGGCCCGGCCGGTCGAGCACCGCTCCCGCCGCCACCCCCGCGCCGGCCGCGGACGCGCCGGTGACGCTGGCCCAGGTCCGCGCGGCCGCGGCGACGGCCGCCGAGGCGGCCGCGGCGGTGGTGCTGGAGCTGCCCGTCGACCGGGTCGGGCTGGTCGCGTCGGTGTCGGCGTGCTGCGCCGGCTACGCGGCGGTGCTGGTATGACGGTGCTGACGTGACCGCGCGGGGTCCGCCCCGCCGCTCGGGCGCGGGTTGGACAGGATGTCGGTCGAGGCGCTGCAGGACGCGCTGGCCACCGAGCACGCCGCGCTGTGGTGCTACGCGATGGCGGTGGCCTTCCTGCCCGCTGATCAGCTCGCCCAGGCCCGCGGCGACGCGACCGAGCACCGCACCCTGCGCGCGGAGGTCGAGCGCATCCTGGACACGGCCGGCGTCGCCGCGGTGTCCGCCGAACCCGCCTACGCGATCCCGCAGCCGGTGACCGACGGGCCCTCGGCGGCGGCCCTGGCCGTGGTGGCCGAGTCCGACGGGTTGGCGGCCTGGAAGTCGGTGCTCGAACACACCTCCGACCGCGAGCTGCGCCGGGCCGCGCTCACCGTGCTGACCGAGGCCACCCTGCGCTGCGCCCGGTGGCGGGCGGTGGTCGGCACCCAACCCGCCATCCCCGTCTTCCCCGGCCGCCGCGACTGAGGCGAGGGTCGGGCCGGGTCCGGGTCAGGTCAGGGCGTCGACGGCGCAGTCGACGTCGGCCTCGGTGTTGTAGAGGTGGAACGCCAGCCGGGCGGCGCCGGCCCGACCGGCCGTGGTCACCCCACCGGCCCGCAGCCGGGCCACCGCGTCCGGTTGCCGGACCGACACGATGGCCGAACCGGCGGGCTCGGCGCCGATGGCGCACCGGAACCGGTCGGCCAGCCCGACGCAGTGCGCCTGCACCGCCTGCCGGTCCAGGCCGGCCAACCAGGGCAGCGCCATCGCGGCCCCGACGTGGCAGTGCCAGGCGGGCGACGTGTCGAGCGCGCGGGCGTCGGACGCCAGCCGCAGCGGCAGCCCGTAGATGCTGGTCCAGGGGTTCTCCCCGGCGAACCAGCCGGCCTGGTGCGCCACCAGCTCCAGCTCCGGCCGCACCGCCATCCAGGCCGCCCCGCGCGGGCAGAGCAGCCACTTGTAGCCCGCCGCGACCACCACGTCCGGCCAGCTCAGGTCGGCCGCGTACCAGCCCAGCGCCTGGGTTGCGTCGATCACGACCAGGGTGCCGCCCGCGCGGGCGGCCCGCAGCGCGTCGAGATCCACCAGGCGCCCGTCGGCGGACTGCACCGCGCTGACCGCCACCACATCGAACTCACCGGCCCGCTGGGCCAGCTCGTCCAGCTCCACCTCGACCACGCTCACCCCCCGGCCGGCCTGCGCGGCGAACGGGAAGCTGACGCTGGTGAACTCGCCGGTCGCGACGAGCACCCTGGACCGGTCCGGGATGCTCGCGGCCACCAGCCCGATCAGCCCGGACGCGGTGGCCCCGATGGCCACCCGGTCGACCCCGAACCCGACCAGCTCGGCGAACGCGGCGCGCGCGGTCGCGACCGGGGCGTCGAAGTCGACCGGATCGGCGGCACCGCAACGCCAGTCGGTGATCGCCGCCGCCACCGCATCGGCCGCCGCGACCGGCGGGATGCCGACGCTCGCGCTGTTCAGGTAACCGGCGGGGACGTCGAAGTCGGCGCCGAACGCGGTGCGTCGATAAGGGGCGAGCTGATCGGCTGTAGTGCGCACAGGTTCCGACCCTACGTAAGGTCGGCTCCCGTGCAGAGCGAGATCGTCCGGATCCGGACCGGCAGCAGCGAGCGCATCGTCGACCTCACCGCGGAGATCGCGGCCTTCCTGCGCTCCACCGGCGCCCGCGACGGCCTGCTGCAGGTCTGGGTGCCGCACGCCACCGCCGGCCTGGCGGTGATCGAGACCGGCGCCGGCAGCGACACCGACCTGCTGGCCGCACTGGCGGACCTGCTGCCCGCCGACGACCGGTGGCGACACCGGCACGGCAGCCCGGGGCACGGCCGCGACCACGTGCTGCCGGCGATCATCTCGCCGTCGCTGACCGTTCCGGTCCTCGACGGTCAGCCGGCCCTGGGTACCTGGCAGTCGGTGTGCCTGGTGGACACCAACACCGACAACCCGCAGCGTTCGGTCCGGCTGTCGTTCCTGCCGGGCTGAGCGGCCCGCCGACGGTGCGATCGGGAGCGCCACGCGCCCTCACCGCTCCACCCCCATCTCGGCCATCGCCAGCCGCAGCGCCCTGAGCCCGTAGAACACCCGGGTGCGCACGGTGCCGACCGGTATCCCGAGCTCGGCGGCGACGTGCGGGTACGAGCGGTCGCCCAGGTAGGTCGCGACGACGGCCCCGCGGTGCTCCGGGCTGACCCGGCGCAGCGCTTCGGCCACCAGCCGCCCGTGCACCACACCGGTGTCCCCGGAGTCCACTGTGGATGCGCTGTCGTCCGGGTTGTCGGTGAGGTTCCGCCGCCAGGGCCGGACGGCGAGCTGGCGGATCTCGTCGATGACGGCGTTGCGCGCGATCGCGAACAGCCACCCGCGCAGGCTCGCCAACGCCGGGTCGAACGTGTCGGCCCGTCGCCACGCCCGCAGGAAGACCTCCTGCACGATGTCCTGGGCGGCACCCTCGTCGCCGAGTTGCCGCAGCGCGAAGCGGTACAGCTCGCCGCCGTGGGCGGCGTAGGCGGCGCGCAGCTGAGGTTCCGAGGCCAGCCCGGGCGCGACCGGCCACGGGTCGGCGTCACCGAGCTCGCTGCGAATCGCCTGCCCCCATCGCCGTCGGTGTCCCTACCCGGTGCAACGAGCGCGCTCGGCGGCCGCGACGCCAGATCCCCCGGTCGTGACGGCAGTAATCGGGCGTCCGGTTGAACGCGGGCCCGTTGCCGCCCGTATCCACCTCTGGTCGGGGTTGGACAACCGAGGGAGAACCTGGTGCGCAAGAGATCAGTCATGGGAGCTGCCGCGAGCGGGGTGGCCGCTGTGCTGTTCGCCGTGACGCCCGCCTGGGCGGCGGCCGGCCCGATCACCGTCGGCACGACCACTGACGACGGCTCGCCGCAGTCGCTGCGGGCCACGATCCAGCTGGCCAACTCCAGCGGCGGCGGCACGATCATCCTGCAGAGCCAGCAGACCTACGTCCTGTCGGTGACCGGGGACGACGACACCGCGGCCGCCGGTGACCTGGACATCAGCTCCCGGATCACCATCGACGGCAACGGCGCGAAGATCGACGCCAGCAGCATCGCACATCACCACCTCCGGCACGGTCACCGTCGACCGCAGCACGGTCACCGGTAACACCGCCGCGGCCGAGGGCGGCGGCCTGTGGAACGACACCGGCAGCAGGATGACCGTGACCCGCAGCGAGATCACCAACAACATCGCGAGCGGCGCCGACGCCACCAACGGCGGCGGCGGGCTGTTCACCATCGGTGGCCGGCTGGAGGTCGACCAGACCAACATCACCGGCAACCGGGCCAACGGCATGACCGGCTCCGGTGGCGGCATCCTCAACGACAACGGCACCCTCGTCGTCACCCGGTCGGTGCTCAGCGGCAACAGCGCCCTCCGGGCCGGCGGCGGGATCGAGGCGAACATCGGGACGACCTCGCTGGACCGCACCAAGCTGACCGGCAACACCACCGGCAACGGCCCCGGCAACGGCGGCGGGCTGCACCTGACCGGCGCGGGCACGGTCACCATCGACCGCGGTGAGGTGACCGGGAACTCGGCCGCCAACGAGGGCGGCGGGCTGTGGAACTCGGCCACCGGCACCATGACGGTCACCAGGACGGTGGCCACCGGCAACACGGCGCCGACCGGCGCCAACCTGTTCCAGCTGCCACCCGGAACCGGTTTCACCTTCAACGGGACCCCGGTGCCGGCCGGCCCCAACGCCCTCTAGCGCTTGCCGGCGCGAACGGCACTTTCGGGCCATGGGTTGGCGCGAAAGTGCCGTTCGCGCATCGGCGCAGCTCAACGGGTGATCGCGGTCTCCCGTTCACAGTGAGCCTCCGTTGAACGAGGGGTGGCGCGCGGGTCGTTGTGCTGGTCCCGGCCGTCCGCGGCGGCCGGAACGGAGTCGGTAGCGGCCGCTGCTGCGCCGACGTCGACACCAGTCCGCTTCGATCTTGCCGAAAGTGGACCGGTGTCGAGCTCGACGGTGTGCCCGCTCACCACCCACCCGCCGCCGGGCCCGGTATGGTGCTCGTGGCTCAGCCCATGATCACCGAAAAGGGTCCATGAGCTGAAGGGCGTGTTGCCGAATCCTCAGCAGCCGTCGGCCACGGCCGAGCCGCCATCGGACAACTCGGACGGTTCGGCAGCGTCAAGATCACCGTCTGCGGTCGCTGAGCTGCACGGATGAAGCAATCAACCGCAGACGCCGATCATGACCAGGTTGCCCCGACCCGGGGCCGGTCAAGGGATGCCGCCGCCGGTTCGGCAACAGGCTCCACATGCGCCTCGTGAACCATTCTTGGCGATCACGCCCCGCCTGGCGGCGGCAATGGGGCGACAGCCTCTCAGCGCGCCAACCGGCTACGACCACTGCACACCAGCGACTCGTAAGCGATCATGCAGCGGAGGCGTCGGGATCGGAAACCTGGGGGCCGAAGCTGATCAAGACCAATGGGTATCAGAAGGTCAGAGGCAGTGGGCCGCGACGAGCCGGGTCGCGGTCCACGGCCGATCAGCGGGCGCGGGCCAACCCGGTCAGCTGCTCGACCGCGGTGTCCAGCGGGATCTCGGTTCGTTCACCGGTGCGCCGGTCCTTCAGCTCGATCACGCCGTTGGCCAGCCCGCGCCCGACGACCACGATGGTCGGCACCCCGATCAGCTCGGCGTCGGCGAACTTGACCCCGGGCGAGGCCTTGCGGTCGTCGAGCAGCACGCTCAGGCCGGCGGCCTCCAGATCGGCGGCCAGCCGCTCGGCTCCCTCCGCGATCTCCGCGGACTTGCCGGCGATCACCACGTGCAGGTCGAACGGGGTCACCGCACGCGGCCAGATCAGCCCGTCGGCGTCGTGGCTCTGCTCGGCGATCACGGCCACCAGCCGGGAGACGCCGACGCCGTAGGAGCCCATGGTGATCCGGATCGGCTTCGAGTCCGGGCCCAGGGCGTCGAGGTGGGCGGCGTCGGAGTACTTGCGGCCGAGCTGGAACACGTGCCCGATCTCGATGCCCCGGGCCGCAGCCAGCGGCCCGCTGCCGTCCGGCGCCGGATCGCCCTCGCGGATCTCCGCGGCCTCGATCACCCCGTCGGGGGTGAAGTCGCGGCCGGTGACCAGGTCGACGACGTGGTGGTCGGCCTTGTCCGCGCCGGTCACCCACGCGGTGCCGGTGACGATCCGCGGATCGACCAGGTACCGCACTCCGTTCGCGGCCAGCGACGCCGGTCCGATGTAGCCCTTGATCAGGAACGGGTGGGCGGCGAAGTCGGCCTCCTCCAGCAGCGCCACCTCGGCCGGGTCGAGCGCGGCCTCCAGCCGCTTCATGTCCACCTCGCGGTCGCCGGGCACCCCGATCCCGAGCAACGTCCACTCCTTCGCACCCGGCCGCCGGGTCTTGATCAGGACGTTCTTCAGGGTGTCCGCGGCGGTGAAGGTGCGGCCCAGGCCGTGCCCCGAAATATCAGCACTGTTGAGGAAGTCGACCAGGGTCTGGATGGTCGGGGTGTCCGGCGTGTGGTGCGCCTGCGCGGCCGGCAATCCGTCCAGCTCGCGGGCGGGCGGCGGCGTCGTCGTCACCGCCTCCACGTTGGCGGCGTAGCCGCCCGGGCTCTGCACGAAGGTGTCCTCGCCGGTCTCGGCGACGGCCAGGAACTCCTCGGACGCCGAGCCACCCATCGCGCCGGAGGTGGCGGTCACGATCACGTAGTCCAGGCCCAGCCGGTCGAAGATCCGCACGTAGGCGTCGCGGTGCAGGCGGTAGGACTGCGCCAGCCCGTCGTCGGTCAGGTCGAACGAGTAGGAGTCCTTCATCAGGAACTCGCGCCCGCGCAGGATCCCGGCCCGCGGCCGCGCCTCGTCGCGGTACTTGTTCTGGATCTGGTAGAGGATCACCGGGTAGTCCTTGTACGAGCTGTACTCCCCCTTGACGACCTGCGTGAACAGCTCCTCGTGGGTGGGCCCGAGCAGGTAGTCGCCACCGCGGCGGTCCTTGAGCCGGAAGATGTTGGGCCCGTACTCGGTCCAGCGGCCGGTGGCCTCGTAGGGCTCACGCGGCAGCAGCGCCGGGAACTGGATCTCCTGGGCGCCGATGGCGTCCATCTCCTCGCGCACCACCTGCTCGACGGCACGCAGCACCCGCATCCCCAGCGGCAGCCAGGAGTAGATCCCCGGCGCGACGCGCCGCACGTAGCCGGCGCGGACGAGCAGCTTGTGGCTCGGTACCTCCGCGTCGGCCGGGTCATCACGCAGGGTCCGCAGGAACAGCGACGACATCCGGGTCAACACCCCGAGAAGGGTAGCGACGGCCCCCGGGCCGCGTCGCGGCGGTTACCTAGGCCTGTTCACAGACGAAGGCCACGGCCAGCTGCCCCACCGCATCCCCGAAGCTCTCGGCCTCGGCCATATCCCTGACCATTCCCTGGGCTCGCAGCCGGAGCGTGGCGTTCCCCCCGAAGCTGACTCCGGCCGAGGTGAGCGTCTCCGCCAACGTGTCCTCGCTCAGCGCGTCCGCGCCGTCCTTGAACGCGCACCCGACCCGCACCGCGAACCGCGCCTCGTCGACCG
Organism: uncultured Actinomycetota bacterium; assembly: GCA_963730945.1. Classification (GTDB taxonomy): domain Bacteria; phylum Actinomycetota; class Actinomycetes; order Mycobacteriales; family Pseudonocardiaceae; genus Pseudonocardia. Next base: position 139,221 of record CAVSTV010000009.1, on the reverse strand, counting down.
GGAGGTCGCGGATGTTGGTACCCACGATGTCCACGGCGCGGGCATAGACCCGCGTCGGCAGCGACGGCGCCTCCGCCTCCGCCACGATGATGGGCCGCGGCGTGCGCAGCCGGAACCGGAGCCGGCTCTCCGGGAGTCGCTGGGCGCTGCGGAGCCCCTGGCTGGTCGCGGTCTGGACCCGCTGCGCCACCGACCGCGCGAACCCGGACGCGAGTGCGCCATGCAGCGGTTGGGCGCTCGCCACGCCGCTCATCCCGAACAGCAGGGTGGTGATCATCAGGACCGTCAGGGGTGCCGTGCGTATCGAGCCGCCCATCATGTCCTCTTTTCTCGGGCCAGGGCGTACGCACGGAGGAGGCCCGAGCCGGTCGCGTGATACTCGGCCGGTTGCGCCCCTGCAGTTCGAGCACCTGCCGGTACGCCTCCCGGCGCCGCTTGGTCGACGGGATCGGCAACCGGGCAACGTTGATCAAGCCCTGTGGTTCTAGCCGGCGAGCAGGTGCCGATTCACCGAGCGCACCTGCTCCGCCAGCTCCGGCAGCTCCACCACGTCGACACCCGCCGCGGCCAGCAGCTCAGCGCCGCGGCCCTCCACGAAGATCGACGGTTCCCGCCAGGCGAACACCACCCGGGAGATCCCGGCGCCGAGGATCAGCTGCGTGCAGCTGCGCGGCCGCGACGCCCTGGCGCTGCACGGCTCCATCGAGCTGTAGAGCGTGGTGCCGGGCGCGGCGGTCCAGCCCGGTCCGAGGGCGAGGATCGCCGCCTCCTCGGCGTGGTCGTGCGGATCGTTCGGGCGGGACCAGCCCCTGGCCAGCACGGTCGCCCTCGCGTCGACGATCAGCGCTCCCACCGAGAACGCCGTGTCCGAGGGCGGCGAGCGCCGCGACAGCGCGATCGTCTCGGCCACCCAGGTCCGGTCGGTCACGGCCGGACCGTTCGCAGCCGGACCGTTCGCCGCCGGTCCGTTCATGAGGGCCCCAGCTCGTAGCGCAGCAGCACCACATCGCCCACCGGCCGGGCCTCGCACAGCCGCATCCGGCGGGTGGCGTCGTGCGGGAACGCGCCCGCGGCCACGAACCGGGGCGCGCCCGGATCCCCGACGAACAGCGGCGCGACCACCAGTGCCAGCTCGTCCACCAGGTCGGCGGCCAGGAACATGGTGTGCACCGCGGTGCCGCCCTCGACCAGCACCCGGTGCACGCCGCGCTCGGCCAGGTCGGCCAGCACCCGGCGCGGGTCCACCGGATCACCGGCGTCGACCACCGTGGCCGCGGCGGCCACCGCGGGTGGCGGCCGCACCCCGGACCGCACGTAGACGATCGGCGGCCGCTCCGCGGTGGTGAAGAAGCGCCGGCTCGGGTCCAGCTCACCACGGCTGCTGATCGTCACCTTGAGCGGTTGCGGCGGGCGGCCGGCGGCGACCCGGGCGGCCACCCGTTCCGCGGAACGCACCAGCAGCCGTGGGTCGTCGCGGCGGATGGTGTTCGCGCCGACCAGTATCGCGTCGGCGGCCGCCCGCTCGCCGTCCACCCGGTCCAGATCGGCCGGGCCGGAGAGCACCAGCCGCTCAGCCGAGCCGTCGTCGATGTAACCGTCGACCGACATCGCGACCGACAGCAGCACCCGCGGGCGAAGCACCGGTCCATCTTCTCGAACCGGTCCGGCGTCAGCGGGGGCGGGCCGCCAACCAGAGCGCGTCGCGACCGAAGGACCACAGCAGCGACAGCAACGCGCCGAGCACCGCGACGGTCATGACCCACTGCGGGAACACCGACGCGGCGGCCACCACCAGCACCACGCCCTGCACGGCGGCGACCACCTTGCGGGCCCGGCTCGGCGGCAGCGGCGCGCACAACCACGGGTACCGGTGCCCGGCCAGCACGAACAGGTAGCGCATCAACCCGATCACCAGCACCCACGGACCGAGTGACACCGCGACCAGCACGCTGAGCACCAGGATCAGCAGCGCGTCCAGCTCCATGTCCAGGCGGGCGCCCAGCTCGGAGGACGTGCCGGTGCGCCGGGCCACCCAGCCGTCGACCAGGTCCAGCGCCAGCGCGATCGAGGCGACGACGACGAGCACCACGATCCGGGTGCCGGACAGCCCGCCGTGCACCAGCCCGTCGGCGATCAGCGCGGTGACGCCGCCGATCAGCGCACCCCGGCCCAGGGTCACCCGGTTCGCCGGCCCGGCGGCCGCCGCCCGGGTGGCGCTGCCGGCCAGCCCGGTGAGCATCCCCACGGCCAGCAGGAACAGCAGCCCGGCCAGCCAGCCGACGCCGTGCAGGCCGAGGGTGCCGGCCAGCGCGGCGAGCACGGTCAGCCCGCCGGCCCCGGCCGCGATCAGCTCGCGCTCGAAGGCGCCGGCGTCGCGGCGGGGCCGGACGCCCCCTGCCCGGGGCACCCGGTGCGGCGTCGCCTGATCGATGGGCTGCCGGTTCGTCGTCATAGCGTTTCCTGTCATAGCGTCTCAATTGGAGCACGTTGCGCGCGCCGGTTTCGTTCAGGTGGGCCTCGGAGGGACATGTCACAAGGAGGAGCGGTGGACGACGACGGCGCGCGGTCGGCCCGTGCTTACTGGCTGCGGGGCCCGGGCGAAGGCGAGCTCCGCGACGAGCCGCTGCCCCGCCCCGGACCGGACGACGTGCTCGTGCGCACCCTGTACTCCGGGATCAGCCGCGGCACCGAGGCGCTGGTGTTCCGCGGCGGGGTGCCGGCGAGCCAGCACCGGATGATGCGCGCCCCGTTCCAGGACGGCGAGTTCCCCGGCCCGGTGAAGTACGGCTACCTCAACGTCGGGCTCGTCGAGCAGGGCCCGCCCGCGCTGGTCGGTCGCACCGTGTTCTGCCTCTACCCGCACCAGGACCGCTACGTGGTGCCGGCCGCCGCGGTCGTCGCCGTCCCGGACGCGGTGCCCGCGGCGCGCGCGGTCCTGGCCGGTGCGGTCGAGACCGCGCTCAACGCGACCTGGGACGCCGGCCCGCTGATCGGCGACCGGATCGCGGTCGTCGGCGGCGGCATGATCGGCTGCTGCCTGGCCCGGCTGCTCGGCCGGCTGCCGGCCACCAGGGTGCAGCTGGTCGACGCCGATCCGCAGCGAGCTTCCGTCGCGGCCGCGCTGGGGGTGGAGTTCCGCACCCCGCAGCAGGCCGACGGCGACTGCGACCTGGTGCTGCACGCGAGCGCGACGGCGGCCGGGCTGTCCCGGTCGTTGGAGCTGCTCGGCGACGAGGGCGAGGTCATCGAGCTGAGCTGGTACGGCGACGACGTGGTCGGGGTGCCGCTGGGCGAGGCGTTCCACTCCCGCCGGCTGACCGTGCGCGGCAGCCAGGTCGGCACGGTGTCCCCCGCCCGGCGGGCCCGGCGCAGCCACGCCGACCGGATGGCGACCGCGTTGGCGCTGCTCGCCGACCCCGCGTTCGACGTGCTGATCACCGGCGAGAGCAGCTTCGCCGAGCTGCCCGAGCTCATGCCCCGGCTCGCCTCCGGCGAGCTGCCCGCGCTGTGCCACCGAATCATTTACCCCGCGATCGTCCAACCCGGAGGTTGACCCGTGTTCCGCATCACCGTCCGTGACCACATCATGGTCGCCCACAGCTTCCGCGGAGAGGTCTTCGGACCGGCCCAGCAGCTGCACGGCGCCACCTTCGTGGTCGACGCCGTGTTCAGCCGCCCGGAGCTGGACCAGGACAACATCGTGGTCGACATCGGCAAGGCCACCGAGGAGCTCGGCGCCGTGCTGGCCGACCTCAACTACCGCAACCTCGACGACGTGGCCGAGTTCACCGGGATCAACACCTCGACCGAGTTCCTGGCCAAGGTGATCGCCGACCGGCTGGCCGAGCGGGTGGCGGCGGGCGCGCTCGGCGCCGCCGCGAGCGGGCTGACCGGGATCGAGGTCACCCTGCACGAATCGCATGTCGCGTCGGCGAGCTACGAACGCTCTCTGTGACCCAGCCCCCACCCGATCGACAGCTGCACGTGGTGCTGCCCGGCGACGCCGCCGATCCGGGCGCACCGAGCGGCGGCAACGCCTATGGCCTGCGGATCTGCGACGAGCTCTGCCGCGATCGCGGCGATGGTGCCGGCTGGCGGGTGCACCGGACCGACCTGCCCGGCTCGTGGCCGCAACCCGATCCCGACGCCAGGGCCCGGCTGGCCGGGCTGCTCGCCGCCCTCCCGGACGGCGCCGTGGTCCTGCTCGACGGCCTGGTCGCCTGCGCGGTGCCGGAGATCGTCGCCCCGCAGGCCCGGCGGTTGCGGCTGGCGGTGCTCGTGCACCTGCCGCTGGCCGACGAGACCGGCCTGGCCCCCGGGCTCGCGGCCGAGCTGGACCGGCGGGAGCGGGCCACCCTGCACGCGGCACAGGCGGTGCTGGTGACCAGCCCGCAGGCCGCCCGCGAGCTGGCCCGCCACGGCCTGGACCCGGATCTGATCCACGTCGCCACCCCCGGCGTCGACCCCGCCCCACTCGGCACCGGGACCGACGGGTCGTCCCGGTTGCTCTGCGTGGCATCGATCACTCCGCGCAAGGGCCAGGACCTCCTCGTCGACGCGCTGGCCCAGCTCGCCGACCGGCCGTGGACGCTGGTCTGCGCCGGTCCGTTGCACCGCGCCCCCGGCTACGTCGAGGCGCTACGGGCGCGGATCTCGGCGCTCGGCCTGACCGACCGGGTGCGGCTACCCGGGCCGCTGGCCGGCGATCGGCTCGCCGCCGAGTACCACGTCGCTGACCTGGCCGTGCTGGTGTCGTGGACCGAGACCTACGGGATGGTGGTGACCGAGGCGCTGGCCCGCGGCATCCCGGTGCTGGCCGGTACGGCCGGCGCGCTGCCGGACACGCTCGGGCTCGCCCCGGACGGCAGCCGCCCCGGGTTGCTGGTCGACCCGGGGGACGGACCGGCGTTGGTGGCCGCGCTCCGGGCGTGGTTCGACGATCCGGCGCTGCGGGACCGGCTGCGCAGATCCGCCGCGGACCGGCGCGCCATACTTCAGGGATGGGAGCACACCGCGCACCGGCTGCACGAGGTGCTCGACCGGCTCCGTCGGCAACCGTTCGGGTCCGCGTGAGCCTGGTGCGCTCCGCCGGACCGAGAAGTGGCGCGAGATGAACGGATCGGGCCGCGCATCCGTGCCTACAGCCATGAACCCGGCCACGACGGACACGGCAGTCATGAACACGGCCGCGCCGAACAGTGCCGTCGCCGACATGGCCACCCCTGACCGGGCCGCCCCTGACCCGGCCGCGCCGAACGGGGGCGCACCGGCAGCGGCCGCACCAAGAATCGCCGCCCGGAGAATCGCCGCGTCGAACACGGCCGCACCGAGAATCGCCGCGCCGACCGCGGCCGCGACGAACAGCGCCGCCGACCCGGCCGCGGTGGCCGCACCGTCCGACCCCGGCTTCGATCCGGCCTGGCTGGCGCTGCGCGAGCCGGCCGATCACGACGCAAGGGCCGAGTCGCTGCTCGCCCCGCTCACCGCGGCGCTGGCCGATCGCGCACTCGTGGTGCACGATCTCGGCTCCGGCACCGGCTCCATGGCCCGCTGGCTGGCGCCGCTCCTGCCCGGGCCGCAGCACTGGGTGCTGCACGACCACGACCCGGCGCTGCTCGCGGAAGCCGAGCGCCGCTGCGCGGGCCTGACGGACGCCACCGGGCGGCCGGTCCGGATCGAGACCCGCACCACCGATCTCTCCCGGCTGCGCCCGGCCGACCTGCGCGGCGCGACCCTGGTGACCGCGTCCGCGCTGCTCGACCTGCTCACCGCGGCCGAGGTCGACGCCCTCGCCGGGACCTGCGCGGCCCTCGGCTGCGCCGCGCTGCTCACCCTGTCGGTCGCGGGGCAGGTCACGTTCGATCCGCCCGCGGCCCACGACGGCGTGATCGCCGCCGCCTTCGACGCCCACCAGCGCCGGATCGTCGACGGGCGGACGTTGCTCGGCCCGCACGCCACGACCGCCACCGCCGCCGCGTTCACCAGGCACGGCCTGCGCGTGCAGACCGCCGCCAGCCCGTGGCGGCTCGGCCCCGAGCGGGCGGAGCTGATGGCGCACTGGTTGCGGGGCTGGGTCGCCGCCGCCGTCGAGCAGGAGCCGCACCTGCGGGACACCGCCGAGGCGTACCTGAACGGTCGGCTGCAGATCCGGGACCGGCTGACCGCGGTCGTGGGGCACAACGACCTGCTCGCCGTCCCACCCGAAGCGGGGCCATCCGAACCGGGGCCGTCCGAAGCAGGGCCGTCCGAAGCAGGGCCGTCCGGGGCGGGGCCGTCATGACGCACGCGGTTGCGGTCGGTCGGGACGCCAGGTCGTGGAGCCGGTGGTGGCCGTGGCTGCGGTGGGTGGCGGTGGCGGCCATCATCGCCGCGCTGGTCTCGCTGCTCGGCACCAGGGCGTTCGCTGCCGGCCTGAACGTGCTCACCCCGACCGCGGTGCTGGCGGCGCTGGCGATCGGCCTGCTCACCACCGTGCTGAACGCGCTGCGCTGGCGGTTCGTCGCCCGCCGGGTCGGACTGCAGCTGCGGCTCGGCGACGCGATCGCCGAGACCTACCGCGCGATCTTCCTGAACGCGGTGCTGCCGGGCGGCGTGCTCGGCGACGTCGATCGCGCGGTCCGGCACGGGCGCACGAGCGGCGACGTAGGACGCGGGGCGCGCGCGGTGGCCATCGAGCGCACCGCGGGTCAGCTGGTGCTGATCGCGGCGGCGGTCGTGGTCATCCCGGCCGAGCCCGCGCTGGTGGTCGAGATCGTGTCGCGGGCCGGCCGGGCTCCGCTGCTCGGCGCCGCCCTGGTCGTGGCGCTGGCGGCCGTCGTCGCGGTGCTGGTGGTGCGCAGCCGGCGGGCCGCGCGCAGCGGCAGATGGCGGCAGCTGCTGGGCGACACCGCGGCCGATGTGCGCGCCGGGGTGCTGTCGCGCAGCGCGTGGCCACTGCTGATCGTGCTCTCCGCCGCGGCGCTGGGCGGCTACCTGGTGCTGTTCCTGGTCGCGGCCCGATCGGCCGGGGCCACCGCGTCCACGCTGGCGCTGCTGCCCCCGCTGCTGCTCGCGCTGATCGCGATGGGGCTGCCGATCAGCGTCGGCGGCTGGGGCCCGCGGGAGGGTGTGGCCGCGCTGTCGTTCTGGATGGCCGGGCTGGGTGCGCCGCTGGGCGTCACCACCTCCGTGGCCTACGGCGCGCTGGCCCTGATCGCCAGCCTGCCCGGCGCCGCGGTGCTGCTCGCGCGGCGGCTGGCCCGCTCCCGGCAACCGTCGCGGCGCCGGTCCGGGCACGCCGCCGGGCTCGCGGCTGGGGCGGAGTCCGAGGCACCGACCGGTCCGATCGCGATCCCGCTGCACCGGCTGCGCCCACCGAATCAGCTACCTCCCCCGCCGAGCCGGCCCTGGCCGCACACCGTGCCGAACCAGCCGGATGAGCCAGCCCCGCTGAACCTGCCGAACCAGCCGAATGAGCCAGCCCCGAGGAACCAGTCGGACGAGCTGAACCCGCTGAACCGGCCAGTCCCGCCGAACACGCCGAGCCCGCTGCACTCGCGAGGCCCGGTGGAAGCACCCGACCCGGTTCCGCCGATCGAGCTGCCACGCCAGCGCCGCGCCCGCCATCGACGCCCGGCCGGCGCTCCCACCCCCACCGGCCCCCACGACTCCGCCGCGGACCGGCCGATCCTGCCGACCGGACTGGCCCGGGTCCGCCGCCGACCCATCGGTCACACCGAGACCACCTGACACCCAGCGCGCGCCGCCGCGCCATGCCGCCCCGCACCTCGCATACCTGTTGGTGTCCTCACACATGTCCTGCCACGTCCTGCCATGTGCGAGGACACCAACTGGTATGCGCAGTGCGGTCGCAGCTGGTTTCGGTGCTCGCCGCGCCCGACCCGCTCGTCGCCCCCGTACCGGGCTGCACGAGAATCGCGCGGGTGACGTTCACCGTCGGTGGCCTCCCCGCCCACCCGCTCCTCGTCCATGCCGTCGTCGTGCTGATCCCGCTGGCGGCCCTCGGAGCCGTCGCGGTGGCGATCCGACCGCGCTGGAACCGGGCCTACGCCCCGCTGGTGGCCGCCGGTGCGCTGGCCGCGGCGGTCACCGCGACGGTGGCCATGTTCGCCGGCAACGAGCTGCTCGCGGTGATCAACCCCAGCCCGGAGTACGTCGCGCTGCTCGAGGAGCACGGCCGCTTCGGGCTGTTCACGGTCTACGCCTCGTGGTTCTTCGCCATCTTCGCGGTGGCCACCGCCGTGCTCGGCCGACGCGACACCGGTTCGGCGCTGCGGCTGGCCGGGGTGCTGTCGGCGGTGATCGGCCTCGCCGCCCTGGTCCTGGTCATGATCGCCGGCGATCTCGGCGCCACCTCGGTCTGGGGTGGCCTCACCGGCGCGGCACCCTGATCGACCAGGCCGCTCACCCCGAGCCGAGCAGCTCCCCCAGCAGCGTGCTCACCGTCGGCGCCTCGATCAGGAACCCGTCGTGCCCGTACGGCGACTCGATCAGCTTCAGCTCCCCGGCCCCCGGGATCCCGGCCGCCAGCTCGACCTGCTGCTCGAGCGGGTAGAGCCGGTCCGACGACACCCCGGCCACCATCGTCGCCGCGCTCACCCTGGCCAGCCCGGCGGCCGCCCCGCCCCGGTCGCGGCCCACGTCGTGCGCGTTCATCATCTCGGTCAACCGGACGTACGAGCCGGCGTCGAAGCGACCGACCAGCTTGTCCGCGTGATGGTCCAAATAGGATTCCACGGCGTAGCGGCCGCCGTGCAGCGGGTCCTCGCCCAGCTGCGGCTGCCGGCCGAAGCGGGTGGCCAGCTCGAACGGGCTGCGGTAGCTCAGGTGGGCCATCCGGCGGGCGATGCCGAGCCCGCGATGGGGACCCTCCCCCGGCGGCGCGGCGTGGTAATCGCCGCCGCGCCAGCCCGGGTCGCTGCGGATCGCGGCCAGCTGCGGCGCCGCCCAGCCGATCTGTTCCGCCGACGCCGCGGCCGGGCAGGCCAGCAGGAACAGCCGCGCTACCCGGTCGGGCTCGGTGGCCGCCCACTCCAGGGCCCGCATCCCGCCCATCGACCCGCCGACCACGCAGGCCCAGCTCGCTATCCCCAGCACGTCGGCCAGCACCACCTCGGCCGCGACCGTGTCGCGCACGGTGACCAGCGGGAACCGGCCGCCCCACGGCCGGCCGTCGGGTGCCGCCGAGGACGGGCCGGTGCTGCCCTGGCAGCCGCCCACCACGTTCGGCACCACCACGAACCAGTCCGCCGGGTCCAGCGCGCGCCCCGCGCCGACCACGGCGTCCCACCAGCCCGCGGTCGGGTGCCCCGGTCCGGCCGGGCCGGCGACGTGGCTGTCGCCGGTGAGCGCGTGCAGCACCAGCACCGCGTTGGATCCCGCCGCGTTCAGCTCGCCCCAGGTCTCGTAGGCGATCCGGACCCCGGGCAGCTCACCGCCGGCCTGCAGGCGCAGCGGCGCGGGCAGCGTGATCCATTGCCGCCGGCCCGGATCGTCGCCCTCCCGCCAGGCCCCACTGGCCGGCGGCAGGGCGAGCACGGTGCTCATCTCCGCGTAGCGGGTTCGCTCCGGCGATCGCTCACGCGCCCTTGGCCGCGCGGAACCCCGCGTCCAGGTCGGCCTTGAGGTCCTCGATGCCCTCCAGCCCGACCGACAGCCGCACCAGCCCGGGGCTGACGCCGGTGGCCAGCTGCTCCTCGCCCGACAGCTGGCTGTGCGTGGTGCTGGCCGGGTGGATCACCAGGCTGCGCACGTCGCCGATGTTGGCCAGGTGGCTGTGCAGCTCCAGCGCGTCGACGAACCGCTTGCCGGCCTCGACCCCGCCCTGGATGTCGAACGCGACGACGGCACCGGCCCCGCGCGGCATGTACTGCTGGGCGAGGGAGTACCACTGGCTCGACGGCAGCCCGGCGTAGTGCACCTTCTCCACCTCGTCGCGGGCCTCCAGCCACTCCGCGATGGCCTGCGCGTTCTGCACGTGCCGCTCGATGCGCAGCGACAGCGTCTCGATGCCCTGGATCAGCAGGAAGCTGTTCTGCGGGGAGATCGCGGGGCCGAGGTCGCGCAACAGCTGCACCCGCAGCTTGATCAGATACGACAGCGGGCCGAGCGCCTCGACGTAGTTCAGGCCGTGGTAGCTGGGGTCCGGCGTGGTCAGCCCCGGGTAGCGGTCGGCGTGCTCGCCCCACGGGAAGTTCCCGGAGTCGATCACGACGCCGCCGATCGCGGTGCCGTGCCCACCCAGGAACTTGGTGGCCGAGTGCACCACGATGTCGGCGCCGTGCTCGATCGGACGCAGCAGGTACGGCGTGGGCACCGTGTTGTCCACCATCAGCGGCACCCCGGCCTCGTGCGCGACGCCGGCCACCGCGGCCACGTCGAGCACGTTGCCGCGCGGGTTGCCCAGGGTCTCGGCGAACAGCAGCTTGGTGTTCGGCCGGATCGCCGCGCGCCACTCGTCGAGGTTGTCCGGGTCGTCGATGAAGCTGACCTGGATGCCCAGCTTCGGCATCGTGTAGTGGAACAGGTTGTAGGTGCCGCCGTAGAGCGAGGCGCTGGAGACGAAGTGGTCGCCGTTCTCGGCGATGTTGAGGATGGCCAACGTCTCCGCGGCCTGCCCGGAGGCGAACGCGACGGCGCCGAGCCCACCCTCCAGCGCGGCCACCCGCTGCTCCAGCACGTCCTGGGTCGGGTTCATGATCCGCGTGTAGATGTTGCCCAGCTCGGTGAGACCGAACAGGGCGGCTGCGTGGTCGGTGTCGCGGAAGGTGTAGGAGGTGGTCTGGTAGATCGGGGTGGCGCGGGCGCCGGTGGTCGGGTCGGAGGTGGCTCCGGCGTGCACCTGCTTGGTCTCGAAGGACCACCCTGCGGTGGGGTCGGACGCGGTCGGGTCGGACACGGAAACTCCTGCTGTCAGGCGGAAGAGAAGGGGAGACGAGTCAGCGGGCGCCGCGACAGGTCGCGCTCGTGATTCGCCTGTGTTCCCGGCGCGTCACGAGGTAGATCACGCCGCGACGGTAATCCGGTCACCCCACCGGCACAACCACACCGCGCCGCGCCCGACGGTCGAACCCTTGCCACCTGAAGCACCGATGGGTCCAATCTCCCCGCACCGAGGACGAGGAGGTCCCCATGGCGTCGGTGCCCGAAGAGGGAGTCGACCGACCGACGCTGTGGGCCCAGTTCCGGCGGTGCAAGCCGGTGGCGGTGATGACCGAGGAGACCCAGCCGGATTCCGACGGCGGCGAGCTGGCCCGCACGATCGGGCTCTTCCAGCTCTCGCTGTTCGGCATCGGCGCCACGATCGGCACCGGCATCTTCATCGTGCTCAGCGAGGCGGTGCCGATGGCCGGCCCCGGGGTCGTGTGGTCCTTCGCCATGGCCGGGCTGGTCGCCGGGCTGACCGCGATCTGCTACGCCGAGCTGGCCAGCGCGGTGCCGATCTCCGGATCGTCCTACTCCTACGCCTACGCCACCCTCGGTGAGGGCGTGGCCATGGTGGTCGCCGCGTGCCTGCTGCTCGAGTACGGCGTCTCCGCGGCGGCCGTCGCGGTCGGCTGGTCGCAGTACCTCAACGAGCTGCTGGACAACGTCTTCGGCTTCACCATCCCCGAAGCGCTGTCCAACGCCCCCGAGGCCGGCGGCGTGATCAACCTGCCGGCGATCTTCCTCGTGGTGGCGTGCGCGCTGCTGCTGATCCGCGGGGCCAGCGAGTCGGCGAAGGTCAACGCCGCGATGGTGATGATCAAGATCGGGGTGCTGGTGCTGTTCGTGATCATCGGCCTGGTCGGCTGGAACTCCGACAACCTGACCGACTTCACGCCGTTCGGGCTGCCCGGGGTGCTGTCCGCGGCCGGCTTGATCTTCTTCTCCTTCATCGGCCTGGACGCCGTCTCCACCGCGGGCGAGGAGGTGGTCAACCCGCGGCGCAACCTGCCGATGGCCATCCTGATCGCGCTCGTCGTGGTGACCGGGCTCTACATCGTCATCGCGCTGGTCGCGGTGGCCGCCCAGCCGCTCGCCGAGTTCGAGGGCCAGGAAGCCGGGCTGGCGGCCATCCTCGAGAAGGTCACCGGATCGACCTGGCCGGCGTCCGTGCTGGCCGCGGGCGCCGTGATCTCGATCTTCAGCGTGACCCTGATCGTGATGTACGGCCAGACCCGCATCCTGTTCGTGATGGGCCGCGACGGGATGCTGCCGCCGCTGTTCCACCGGCTCAACCCGCGCTCGCAGACCCCGGTCCCGGCCACGGTCGTGGTGGCCGTCGTGGTGGCCTTGCTGGCCGGCCTGCTCCCGATCAACTTCCTGGCCGAGATGACCAGCATCGGCACCCTGGTCGCCTTCCTGATCGTCTCGATCGGGGTGATCGTGCTCCGGCAGACCGCGCCCGAGCTGCCACGCGGCTTCCGGGTGCCGCTCTACCCGGTGATCCCGATCCTGTCGATCCTGGGCTGCCTGTGGATCATCATCGACCTGCGGGTGGTGACCATCCTGGTCTTCCTGATCTGGGCCGCGGTGGCGCTGGCCTGGTACGCGTTCTACGGCCGCCGCCACTCCGTCCTCAACCGGATCCCCAGAACCTACTGACCGGCGAGCACGTTGATCGTGTGGAACGCCGGGTCGCTGGCCCCGTGCAGCCGGGCCCCGCTCGCGGCCAGCTTGCGCAGGTAGTCGATGGTCTCGACGGAGATCCGCTCGCCGGGCAGCAGGGCGGGCACCCCGGGCGGGTAGCTGGCGATCGACTCGCACGAGATGCGCCCCGGCGCGTCGTCCACCGCGACCTGCTCGGCCTGGCCGAGGAACGCCTCCCGCGGCGGCACCGCCACCTCGTAGCCCAGCGCGGCCGCGGGCGGCACGATCGGCGCGGTCGCACCCGGCTCCCACAGCCGCTTGATCACCTCCTCGATGTCCCCGGCCACCCGCCGCAGGTTCGCCACCGACTCGCCCAGCCCGACAACGAGCACCACGGTGGCCTGCATCGGCAGCTCGACGTGCACGTCGTAGCAGCGGCGCAGCTCGTCGGCGATCTCGTAGCCGGTGCGCCCGGTGCCGCGCACGTCGAGCACGATCCGCAGCGGGTCGTAGCCGGCCACGCCCATCCGGCCGATCATGGCCGCGTCGACCAGCGCGAGACCCTTGATCGTCCGCAGCTTGTCGCGGGCGACGGCGATCGCCTCCAGCGTCTCGTGCAGCAGCTGCTCACCGTGCAGCGCGAGCTGCCGCCGGGCGCTGTCGAGCGAGGCCATCAGCAACGAGGACGGGCTGGTGGTGCGCAGCAGCCGCAGCGCCCGCCCGACGGCGCCGGCGTCCACCCGGCCGCTGTCGGAGACGTGCAGCATCGCGCTCTGGGTCAGCGAGCCGGCGATCTTGTGCGTGCTGGTGAGCATCGCGTCGGCACCCTGGGAGAGCGCGGTCGGGGGCAACCGGTCGTTGAAGCCGAAGTGCGGACCCCAGGACTGGTCCACGATAAGCGGGATGCCGCGTGCGTGCGCGACCTCGGCCAGCCCGGCGATGTCGGCGGCCATGCCGTAGTAGGTCGGCGAGACGACGAACGCGCCCTTCGCGTCCGGCGCCCGGTCCAGCGCCGTCGCGAGCGCGGCCGCGGTCACGCAGTGCGTGATGCCCAGCTCCTCGTCGTACTCGGGGGCCACGAAGCTCGGGATCCCCCCGCTCAGCACCAGACCGTCCACGATGGACGCGTGCGAGTTGCGCTGGGCGACGATCCTGGTGCCGAGCGGGGCCAGCGCCAGGCACAGCGTGTGGTTGCCCTGGGTCGCCCCGTTGGTGAGGAAGAACGTGCGCTGGGCGCCGAAGGCCTCGGCCGCCAGCAGCTCGGCGCGCTGGTAGGGCGTCGGCGACGGTCCGAGGTCGATCCCGTGGATGTCCTGCGGAACGTCGGCGGCCAGCGCGTCGGGGCCGATGGCCTTGCGCAGCGCCGGGTCGGCTCCGGGGCCGCCCTTGTGCCCCGGCACGTGGTAGCGAGCGGCCCCGCGGAACGCGTAGGCGACGACCGCGTCGAGGTAGGGCGCGGTGGGCTGCTCGTTCACGGTCACAAGCAGCCGATCCTATGGCCGTCGTCACATCCCGGCAATGCATTCGAAACCGCCCGTTGACGCGACCGGCAGCGGCGTCCCGATCCGGCATCCCGACCGGCACCCCGACCCGGCCCCGGGCGAGCCGGCTATAGCCTCGCGCCGTGCTCGTGCTGCTGCCGCCCTCGGAGAGCAAGCGGGGTGGCGGCGACGGGCCTCCCCTGCGGCTGGACGGGCTCGGCTTCCCGGCGCTCGGACCGCTGCGCGCACAGCTGCTCGACGAGCTGGTCGTGCTGGCCGCCGACCCGCCGGCCAGCAGGCGCGCGCTGGGCATCTCCGCCGCCCAGGACGCCGAGATCGACCGCAACGCCGCGCTGCGCAGCGCCCCGACGCTGCCCGCGATCACCCGCTACACCGGTGTGCTCTACGAAGCGCTCGACGTCGCGTCGCTGCGTGGCACGGCGGCCGCCAGGGCCCGGGCCCGCCTCGCCGTCGGCTCCGCGCTGTTCGGGCTGCTGCGCGCCGACGATCCGGTGCCCGCCTACCGGCTCTCCGCGTCCTCGACGCTGCCCGGCCGCCCGACCCTGGCCGCCCGCTGGAAACCGGTGCTCGAGCCGGTGCTGGCCCGGATCGGCGACGGCGAGCTGGTGGTCGACCTGCGCTCCGGGTCCTACGCCGCGCTCGGTCGGCTGCCCGGCGCGGTGCGGGTGGAGGTGCTCGCCGAACACGCCGACGGAAGCCGCACCGTGGTCAGCCACTTCAACAAGGCGCACAAGGGTCGGCTGGCCCGCATCCTGGCCACCACCCGCGCCGAACCGGCCGACGCCGCGGCGGTGGCGACGATCGCGCGCCGCGGGGGCCTGCGGGTGGAACGGCGTGGCCGCGCGCTCACGGTCGTCATCCCGGCGTAAATGCGTTGCACACCCTCGGACACGTCCGGCATCCTGACGTCGGCTTTTTCCAGTGGGCTTCGCGCGCAGCGGGGCTACCGAGGCGGATGAGGGGGTGTGCGTCGTGTCCATCGCCGTCCGGGACGTGGCTCGTACCCGTCCGATCCCTGCCCCGCGCTGACGTCGCCGACGCCGCGGGGCGCCACCGCCAGGAGACCCCCGTTGCGCGAGCACGACCTTTCGTCCGAACCCATCCGCAGGCGTCGTCGCCGCTTCGACGACGACCCCGACCGTCCGCCGGCGCGCCACCGCCGCCCGCGGGCCGACCTCACCGACCTCGACGAGCGGGCCGGCGCCGACATCGACGGCCCACCCGCGGGTGACCGCTGGTCCACATGGGACGGCGCCGAACACGGCCCGCATCCCCGTCCACAGTGGGTGATCACCGAACTCGGCGCGGTGGACACCGAGCTGGGTGTGATCAAGACCGGTAAGGAGGCCGACGTGCACCTGGTCGAGCGTTCCGTGCCGGGCACCGGGCGCTCGACGCTGCTGGCGGCCAAGCGCTACCGCTCCGCCGAGCACCGGCTGTTCCACCGCGACGCCGGCTACCTGGAGGGGCGCCGGGTGCGCCGCTCCCGGGAGACCAGGGCGATGGCCACCCGGACGGCGTTCGGTCGCGACCTGCTGTCCGGGCAGTGGGCGTCCGCCGAGTTCGCCGCGCTGTCAGGGCTGTGGTCCGAGGGGGTCGCGGTGCCCTACCCGGTGCAGGTGTCCGGGACCGAGCTGCTGCTGCAGTTCGTCGGCGACGCCGAGGGCAACGCCGCCCCGCGGCTGGCGCAGCTGCGGCCCGACGCCGCCCAGCTGGGCGAGCTGTGGCGGCAGCTGACCGCGGCGCTGCTCGGGCTGGCCGGCCGCGGCCTCACCCACGGCGACCTGTCCGCCTACAACCTGCTGGTGCACGACGAGCGGCTGATCATGATCGACCTGCCGCAGGTGGTGGACGTCGTCGGGAACCCGCAGGGCCCGCAGTTCCTGGCCCGCGACGTGGCGCGGATAGCACAGTGGTTCGCCGCCCGCGGGCTGCCGGCCGCGGTGGGCGGGGCCGAGCCGCTGCTGGCCGAGCTGCGGGGAGCGCTGGGCATGGGCCGCGGTGCGCCGGCCGCGCGGTGAGCCGAACCCGCGGTGAGCCGAACCCGCAGCCGGCTCGGTGGCCGCCGCGGATCTGGTGGGACGCGGGCCGGAGCGGAACGAGCGGCACCTTCGCTCGCTAGGTATGAGCGAAAGTGCCGTTCGTCCCCAACGAGGGTCTCGTGGGGCGCGAGCCGGAGCGGAACGAGCGGCACCTTCGCACGCTAGGTGTGAACGAAAGTGCCGTTCGTCCCACGGTGGATGGGCCTGCGGGGCCTGCTGTAGCCCGCACGGTCGCGCCGGATCCGCCGACCGGACGGTCCGGAGCGGACGGAATAGATCCGCTGCCGGCAGCGTCACACTCGCCGACTGACCGATCCGGCCGAGCTAGAGCAACCCGCTCCGGTAGTATCGATCACGAGCACCCGGCCCAAGCGGCCTTGTGACAGGTGCATTCCGCAGTACCCATCAGGGCGCGTAGCCGCGCCCGGGCCCGTCCGGCAGGGACATCGGCCGCCATCCTGGCGCCGTCCTCCGCGTGGCGTGCCACGTTCCGGAGGTTCGTTTGTCATCCCCATCGTCGTCCCGTCGTGCCCCGTTCACGACGAGCACCCGACCCCGCCGCTCCGGCGGAGGTCGTCCCGGCACCGGCGGCGGTCGATCCCGCCGCCCCGACGCCCGACCCGGCTCCCCCGTCGTCGTCGCGCCGCCGGAGGTGCTGTGGACCGTTCCCGAGGCGGGCATGCCCAGCTTCGCCCAGCTCGGGCTGCCGACCCCGATCGTCACTGCGCTGACCGCGGGCGGTTTCACCGAGCCGTTCCCGATCCAGGCGGCCACGCTGCCCGACACGCTGGCCGGGCGGGACCTGCTCGGCCGCGGCCAGACCGGCTCCGGCAAGACCCTGGCCTTCGGGCTGGCCATGCTCGCGCGGCTCGACGGCGGCCGGGCGCAACCGCGCAGGCCCCGCGGGCTGGTGCTGGTCCCGACCCGCGAGCTGGCCCAGCAGGTGGTCGACGCGCTGGTCCCGTACGCGAAAGCGCTCGGCCTCACCGTGACCTCGGTGGTCGGCGGGATGTCGTTCAACCGGCAGGCCGCCGAGCTCAACCGCGGCGTCGATCTCCTGATCGCCACCCCCGGCCGGCTCACCGACCACACCGACCAGCGCACCTGCGACCTCTCCGAGGTCACCGTCACCGCGCTCGACGAGGCCGACCGGATGGCCGACATGGGCTTCCTGCCCCAGGTCCGGCGGATCCTCGACCTGACCCCGCCGATCGGGCAGCGGATGCTGTTCTCGGCCACCCTCGACGGCGACGTGGGCACCCTGGTCAACCGCTACCTCACCGACCCGGTGACCCGCTCGATCGCCTCGGCGACCGCGCAGGTGGAGACGATGGAGCACCACGTGCTGGTCGTCGACGCCGACGCGAAGCCGCGCGTGGTCAGCGAGATCGCCGCCCGCGACGGCCGCACGATCCTGTTCGTGCGCACCAAGCACGGCGTCGACCGGCTGGTGAAGGTGTTGCGCCGCAACGGTATCGACGCCGGCGCGCTGCACGGCGGCAAGGCGCAGAACGCCCGCAACCGGGCGATCGCCGCGTTCAAGGACGGGCAGACGCCGGTCCTGGTCGCCACCGATGTGGCCGCCCGCGGCATCCACGTCGACGACGTCAGCCTGGTCGTGCACGTCGACCCGCCGGCCGACCCGAAGGACTACCTGCACCGCGCCGGGCGCACCGCGCGCGCCGGCGACTCGGGCACCGTCGTGACGATGGTGACCCCGCCGGAGCGCAGCGAGGTCGCCCGCCTGACCCGGCTCGCCGGGGTCCGCGCGACCAGCACCGAGGTCGTCGAGGGTCACGCCGAGCTGGTGCGGATCACCGGCGCCCGCCGGCCCTCGGGCGTGCCGATCATCGAGCCGCCCAAGCCGGCCCAGCAGCCGCGCAGCCCCCGTCGCGGTGGCGGCGGTGGCGGCGGCTCCCGCAGCGGCCGGCCGGTCGGTTCCGGTGGCCGCGGTGGCGCGCCCGGTCGCCCGCGGCGCCGCGCCGCCTGATTCCCGGCCCGGCCGGCCCGGACGAGCAGTCCGTGGCCGGCCCGGTGCCGGGTCCGCTCGACCGGCACGGCCGGCCCGGACGAGCAGTCCGTGGCCGGCTCAGCGCCGGGTCCGCTCGTCTGAGCGGTTGGTCAGCGGTAACCGGTCGTGTCGGGTGGCTTGCCCGGGTCCTGAACCTCGACCATGTAGCGCCACGCATCGGGTGCGCTGCCGTCCAGGTCGGTGAATCCGTACTCCCTGGCCAGCTGGCCGGACGACAGCGAGGCCTGGTTCCAGCGGGCCACGTCCGGATCGGCGGCCAGCGCGGCGACCGCGCGGCCGGTGAACCGCGGGGTCTCGGAGATGCCGAAGTGCCCCGGGTCGGGGAACGGCGGCTGCACCGGGCGCGTCAGCACCTCGCGCCAGGTCTGCTCGGTGACGCCGTAGTGGTCCAGCATCATCTCCGAGCGCATCCAGCCCGGGGTCAGCGCGACCGCGGTGCAGCCGAACTCGGCGAGCTCGTGGCCCTGGCCCCAGGCCAGCCGCAGCACCGCGGATTTGGCCAGGTCGTAGAACGCCGACAATCGGTAGTTCTGCGCGTTGTACTCGGCGGTGCCGTCGGTCAGCTCAACGACCAGCCCGCCCGGTCGGCGGATCAGCAGCGGCAGCGCGTGATGGCTGGTGATCAGGTGCGTCTCGAGGGCCAGCCGGAGCAGCCGAAGGCCCTTGTCCAGGTCGTGCTCCCAGAGCTTCGCGGTCCAGTCGAACAGCAGCTCGCCGCCCCAGATGTCGTTGACCAGCACGTCGAGCCGGCCGGACTCGCGCTCGATGCGCGCGACCAGGTCCCGGACCTGTGCCGGCTCGAGATGATCAACGGCCACCGCGGTCGCCCGGCCGCCGGCCGTGGTGATCAGCTCGGCGGTCTCCTCGATGGTCTCCGCGCGGTCGTACTCCGACCGGTGCTCGCGCGTGCTGCGCCCGGTGACCCAGACATGCGCGCCGGCCGCCCCGAGCTCGACGGCGATCCCGCGCCCGGCCCCGCGGGTGCCGCCGGCGACGAGCGCGACCTTGCCCTCCAGCGTGTCCCTGCCTGTCGTGTTCCCGCCTGTCGTGTGCCTGTCAGCCGCGTCCATGACTGCCTCCCGCCTCGTTTATAAACGAGCATTCGGTTATAGTCCAGTCCATCATGCCCCGCCAGCGGACCATCGCCGACCAGGACCTCCTGGACGGCGCGCTCGTCGTGGTCCGCTCATCCGGGCCGGCGGGGCTGACGTTCCGCTCGCTGTCGGAGGCGAGCGGCCTCGCGGCATCGACGCTCGTGCAACGGTTCGGCACCAAGGCGGGCCTGCTCCGCGCCGCTCTCGGCCGGGCGTGGGACCTGCTCGACGAGCGCACGGCCCTCGCCGACGCCACCGCCCCGGCCGGACCCGACGGCGTGGTCGAGCTGCTGGTGCACCTCACCGGAGCCTACGAAGCGCACGACTTCGCCGATCAGCTGCTCGTGCTGCGCGAGGACCTGCGCGATCCGGTGCTGCGCGAGCGCGGCCGACGCTGGCTGGGCACGCTGATCGAGGCCGTGCAGCGACGGCTGGAGCCGGGCAACTCGCTTGGTGCGCTGATCGTCGCGCACTGGCAGGGCAGCCTGACGCTGTGGAGCTTCACGGGGGACACCAGCGTCGTGGACTTCGTCCGCGCAACCCTCGACGACCTGCTGGCCCGCCTCGACCGCCCCGCCTGACCTACGCGGCTCCCCCAGGTCTCGCGGATTCCCCCGGGCACGCACTCATCGGCACGAACGGCACTCTCGCACGCTAGGTGCGAGCGAAAGTGCCGTTCGCGCCACGCCTGCCCGCGAGCCACAAGATCCACGGGACCGGGTTCCGGTTGGCCCGGCTGTCCCCGCTCAGCTGAGCCCGAGCAGCGACAGCGTGCGCCGGGCCGCCTCGCCCCCGGACTCCTCGGCGATCCGCAGCGCGGTCGGCACATCGAGATCGTCGAGCAGAGCCGCGGTGATCGCGCCGGCGGCGACCGAGTTGATCTCCCCCACACCACCGGCGGCCGCGGCGTAGAGCCGCTCCAACCGGGCGGTCGCCGCATCGAGATCGGCCGGGTCGTAGTCCCAGTCCCGGGCCCATGGCCGGTCCAGCAGCAGCAGCCGCAGCGCGGCCGGCGGGTACTTGCCGACCAGGTCCGACACCAGCACCAGGTTGCCGGTCGACTTGGCCATCTTCGCCCCGGCCACGCCGACCGTGCCGACGTGCATCCAGGCCCGCGCGAACGGGCGCACACCGGTGACGGCCTCGGCCATCGCGGCCTCATAGGCGTGGTGCGGGAACCGCAGGTCGGCCCCACCGGCGTGCAGGTCGACGGCGGCACCGAGCGTGGTCAACGCCATCGCCGCGCACTCGGCGTGCCAGCCGGGCCGGCCCTCACCCCACTGGCTCGGCCAGGCGGCCTCGTCGCCGCGAGCGGCCCGCCAGACCGCCACGTCGGCCGGGTCCTCGGCCGGATCGTCGACGGGCGGCCCGGCCACCGACCCGAACTCGGCGGCCAGCGCGGCGGCGTCGTCCGGGGACAGGCCCGCCCGCTCCGCGACGCCCGCCCCGCGGAAGAACACGCTGCCGCCGCGCTGGTACGCCGCGCCCACCTCGAGCAGCGCCGCAGCCAGCGTGACGACCTGCTGGACGTGGTTGTGCGCGCGCGGCTCCTGGGTGGGTCGGCGCACCCCGAGCACGGCCATGTCGCGGTCGAACCGGAACTGCTGCACGGCGGCGAAGCTGTCCGGGCGGGCGCCGGTGCGGGCCGCCGCGGCGTCGAGCACGTCGTCGACATCGGTGACGTTGCGGCACATCTCGACCTCGACCCCGAGGTGCCGCAGCACCCGCGCGGCGACGTCTGCCCAGACGAAGGTGGCGGCGTGCCCGAGGTGCGTCGTGTCGTAGGGCGTGATCCCGCAGACGTACATCCGGGCTCGCCCGACCACCGGCAACGGGTGATCTCCGATGCGCAGCACGTCAGCGCGGACCGCGCGAACCACGACGGGCCACCCGGCGCAGCTGCATGATGCGCAGCCCGGCGGGGATGGCGACCAGCAGCAGCCCGGCGACGGCCGCGAACAGCAGCGCCACCCCGGTCGGCAGGGTGCCGGACAACCCCAGGAAGTTGATCTGCACCGGAACGTTGTTCTGCACGATGAAGATCAGCAGGAAGATCAGCACCAACGCCGAGAGGATGACGCTCACCCACAGCCCGGCGGTGCGGGTCCGGGCGAGGGGCTCGGTCGATGCCGGTGGGACGACGTCGATCGGACCGGTCGTCATCCCCGGCGTCGGCACGCTCGGCGTCGGCACGGTCGGGCTCTCGCCGGGCACCGGCACCAGCGCCGGGTGCGTCACCGGGTCGGCCGACGGGTCGGCGGGCCCGACCCGACCGTGCGCGGGTGCGTTCGGGTCCGCCTGGCGGGGCATCGCCCGCGTCGGGTCGTCGGTCATCTGGGTAACCTCGCTCCACTCGCACGTGCCTTGCGGGCCGAGTATCCCGCAACCCCACCCGCCGGCTGCACCCCCGCACCAGGAGTCGCTCGCGCACCAGCCCCGGCCTGGTCGCCACCGCCCTCCAGCGGGCGCCAACCGGGACTCGGCGGGTGGAACCTGCGTTCGACAGTTCAGGCGGGGTCGGCGGCGCCCTCGTCAGGAATTCGCGCGTGACGGGGGCGGGTTCCCGAAACGCTGCTCCAGCTCGGACACCTCGGGCAGGCCGATCAGGTCCGTGAAGCGGTCGAAGCTCGGCAGCCCGGGCATCGCGGCGGCCGGCGTGCCGTCCGCGCGCAACGTCGCCAGCAACGCCTGGATGCCCGCCGTCGCGGCCAGCAGCGTGCCGATCGGGAAGAGCACCACGGCGAACCCGAGCTCGCCGATCCGGGCCAGCGACAGCGCCGGGGTGCGACCGCCCTCGGCCCAGTTGAACACCAGCGGCGCCACCCCGTGCAGGGCCGCGGCGACCCGGGCGATGTCCGCCTCGGTGGTCGGCGCCTCGACGAACAACAGGTCCGCGCCGGCCTCCGCGTAGCGGTGGGCCCGCTCGATGGCCGCGTCCAGCCCCTCCACCGCGGCCGCGTCGGTGCGGGCGATGATCACGAAGTCCGGGTCCCGGCGGGCGGCGACCGCGGCCCTGATCTTGCCGGCCATCTCGTCGGTGGCGATCACGGCCTTCCCGCTCATGTGCCCACATTTCTTGGGCAGCACCTGGTCCTCCAGGTGGATGCCGGCCACCCCGGCCTGCTCGTAGGCGGCCACGGTGCGCACCACGTTGATCGCGTTGCCGTAGCCGGTGTCCGCATCGGCGATCACCGGCACCTCGACCGCGGCGGCGATCCGCCGGGCGTTGTCGATCATCTCCGAGCCGCCGAGCAGCCCGACGTCCGGCCGGCCGAGCAACGAGGCGGTACTGCCGAAACCGGTCATGTAGACGACATCGAAGCCGGCCTGCTCGATCAGGCGCGCCGACAGCGCGTCGTAGGCCCCGGGCGCGACCACCGGACCGGCATCGGCGGCGATCAGCTCGCGCAGCCGGGCCCGCGGCGCCGGCGCTCCCCCCAACAGCTGTCCCACGTCGGCGAACCTCCGGTGTTGTATGCAGAAGCCGGAATCTAGTGGCCGAACCTTGAACAATGGAACCTCGAAGCCCTAGGTTGCACACAATCCGGCGCCCGGGAGGATCTGTGACGCGATCGCTGACGTCGTCGGAGCGCACGCTCGGCGAGGTGCGCGAGCTGATCCTGGGCGGCGACCTGGCCGCCGGGGTGCGGCTGGGCGAGGTGGAGCTGGCCGAGCGGCTCGGGGTCAGCCGGACCCCGGTCCGGGAGGCGCTGTCCCGGCTCGCCGCCGAGGGCCTGGTCGAGATCGTGCCCAACCGCGGGGCCCGGGTGAGCAGCTGGACGGTGGCCGAGCTGGAGGCCGTGTTCGACCTGCGGGCGGCGCTCGAACCCGAGCTCACCGCCCGGGCCGGGCGCCGGGCCGGGCCCGCCGACGTCCACGCGCTCGACGAGCTGGCCACCGCGATGCTGGCCGTCGGCAGCCCGGGCGCCGGGCAGAACCTCGACGCGCTGTTCCCGCTCAACCGCGAGTTCCACGGCCTGCTGGTCACCCTGGCCGACCATCCCGTGCTGGCCGGCGCCCTCGCCGGCGCCATCCACGCACCGCTGGTGCTGCGCAATTTCCACACCTACGACGACGCCTCGCTGCGCCGCAGCCTGGCCCACCACGTGGAGATCGTGGCCGCG
The DNA here is from genome assembly GCA_963730945.1 of uncultured Actinomycetota bacterium. Classification (GTDB taxonomy): domain Bacteria; phylum Actinomycetota; class Actinomycetes; order Mycobacteriales; family Pseudonocardiaceae; genus Pseudonocardia. Next base: position 115,857 of record CAVSTV010000009.1, on the reverse strand, counting down.
ATCCGGGCCGGCGACCCGGAGTGGGCCCGCGCGGTGATGACCGCGCACATCCACAACGCCCGTGCCGTGATGGTGCGGGCGGCCGCCACGCCGCAAAGATCTCTTGCCGAGCAGCACGAAGGGACACACCGATGAGCTACCGGCTGGGCGTCGACGTCGGAGGCACCTTCACCGACGTGTTGCTGGTCGAGGAGGCCACCGGCGCGACCTGGCGGGCCAAGACCGGCTCGACCCCCGCCGACCAGGCCGTCGGGGTGCTGACCGGGATCGAGAAGGTGTGCGCGGCGGCCGGCATCGCCCCGTCCGCGCTGACCCAGGTGCTGCACGGGACCACCGTGGCCACCAACGCGATCCTGGAGGGCAAGGGCGCCCGCGTCGGCCTGGTCACGACCAGGGGCTTCCGGCAGGTCCTGCAGATCGCCCGCTCCTACGTGCCCGGCGGACTGGCCGGCTGGATCATCTGGCCGAAGCCGGAACCGCTGGCCGCGCTGGAGGACACGGTCGAGGTCGACGAGCGGCTGGCCAGCGACGGCACCGTGATCCGCGCCCTGGACACCGACGGCGTGCGCGCCGCGCTGGGCACCCTGACCGGCATCGACGCGCTGGCCGTCAGCCTGATCAACTCCTTCGCCGATCCCGGGCACGAGCGGCGGATCGCCGAGATCGCCGCCGAGGTGTTGCCCGGGGTGCCGGTGTCGCTGTCCTCGGACGTGCTGCCCGAGATGCGCGAGTACGAGCGCACCGTCACCACCGTGGCCAACGGCTACGTGCAGCCCCAGGTCAAGCGCTACGTCGAGACGCTGGGCGGCCGGCTGAGCGAGGCGGGAGTGCCCAGCGGGCTGGCCATCCTGCGCAGCGACGGCGGGCTGTCGACGGCGGCCGCGGCCGCGGCGGCTCCCGTGACCATGCTTCTCTCCGGCCCGGCCGGCGGCGTCACCGGTGCGGTCTGGGTGGCCGAGCAGTGCGGCTACCGCGACCTGATCACGTTCGACATGGGCGGCACGTCCACCGACATCGCGCTGGTGCAGGACCTGACGCCGCGGATCGGACGCGAGACCAAGGTCGGTGACCTGACCGTGCGCGCGTCCAGCGTCGACGTACGAACGGTCGGCGCCGGCGGTGGCTCGATCGCGCACGTGCCCGAGCTGACCAGGGCGTTGCGGGTCGGTCCGCAGTCCGCCGGTGCCGATCCGGGGCCGGCCGCCTACGGCCGGGGCGGCACCGAGCCGACCGTCACCGACGCCAACGTCGTGCTCGGCAACCTGCCGCCCACGCTCGCCGGCGGCGAGATCGCGCTCGACGTCGACGCGGCCCGGGCCGCGGTGGCCAAGGTCGCCGAGGCGATGGGCCTGCCCAGCCCGGAGGCGGCTGCGGCCGGCATCGTGGACATCGTCAACGAGAACATGCTCGGCGGGCTGCGGCTGGTCTCGGTGCAGCAGGGTTTCGACCCGCGCGACTTCGCGCTGGTCGCGTTCGGCGGGGCCGGTCCGATGCACGCCAACGCGCTGGGCCGGCTCACCGGTGCCTGGCCGGTGATCGTGCCGCCCTCCCCAGGGGTGTTGTGTGCCCTCGGCGACGCGACGACGTCCAGCCGCAGCGAGTCGGCGCGGACCGTACTGCGGAGGTTCGCGGACCTGACCGGCGACGATCTGTTGATCATCCTGGATGAGCTGGCCGCCGACGCCGGTGGCCGGCTCGCCGAGCAGGGCGTCGCGACCACCGACCAGACCACCGGCTACCAGGTCGACGTGCGCTACCACGGCCAGGGCTTCGAGATCGGTGTCCCGGTCGATCCCGACTGGCTCGCCGATCCGAGCAGCGCGCTGTCGAAGCTCGCCGCCGCGTTCGACGCCGAGCACGAGCGGCTGTTCTCCTTCCTGCTGGGCACCGACCACGAGCTGGTGAACGCGCGCGCCACCGTGACCGGGCCACGGCCGGAGGTGGCGCCGACGGTGCTGCCGGCTGGTGACGGCGATCCCGCCGCCGCGCTCACCGACACGCACCCGATCCACCTCTCCGGAGCCACCGTGCAGGCCGCCGTCTACGACCGCACCAGGCTGCGGGCCGGCGACGTGGTCAACGGGCCGGCGATCGTCACCGAGATGGACTCCACGACGCTGGTGCTGCCCGGACACGCCGCCACCGTGCACCCCTCGGGCAGCCTGTTGATCAACCCGATTGCGGAGGGCTGAGCAATGGCCACGATCATCGAGACCACGACCTCGGCCGTCGAGCCGGTCGTCGTCGACCCCGTCACCCTCGACCTCATCGAGAACAGCCTGCGCAACGCTCGCTACGAGATGGACGAGGTGCTGTTCCGCACCGCGCTGTCGCCCGGTATCCGCGAGCAACACGACGAGTTCCCGCTCATCGCCGACCCCGGTGGACGCATGGTGGTCGGCCAATTCGGACTGTCCATTCCAGACTTCCTGGACGGCTTCGAGGGGACGATCGAGGAGGGCGACGTGCTGCTCACCTCCGATCCCTACGCCTGCGGTGCCGCGATCAGCCACGCCAACGACTGGCTCGTCGTGGTGCCGATCTTCTCCGCGGGTCGGGTGGTCGGCTGGGCGTCGATGTTCGGGCACATGTCCGATGTGGGCGGCAAGACGCCGTGCTCGATGCCCACCGACGCGCGCACGATCTACGAGGAGGGCGTGGTCATCCCGCCCTTCAAGCTCTACGCCAAGGGCACGCTGAACGAGGACGCGCTGCGGATCATCCTCAACCAGGTGCGGATGCCGGACTGGAACCGCGCCGACCTCAACGGCCTGGTCGCGGCCTGCCGAACCGCGGGCCGCCGGGTGCTGGAGATGTGCGAGCGCTTCGGCACCGCGACGTACCTGTCCGCATTGGACGCGCTGCTGAAGCGCAACCACGACGCGATGAAGGTGCTGCTCGGGCTGGTCTTCACCGACGGAGAGACGCTCAGCTTCACCGACTACATCTGCGACGACGGGGTGGGCAACGGGCCCTACGAGCTGAAACTCTCGCTCACCCGCACCGGCGACAAGGTGCACCTGGACTTCACCGGATCCAGCCCGCAGGCCGCCGGGCCGGTCAACTACTACATCAACGAAAACCTGACCCGGATGTTCTTCGGCATCTACATGATCACCGTGGCCGACCCGCAGATCCTGTGGAACGACGGCTTCTACCCGTTGATCGATGTCACCATCCCGGACGGCTCGTACTGGAAGCCCAAGCACCCGGCGTCGCTGTCCGGGCGCAACCACGGCATCGGGCGGGTGTTCGACCTGTTCGGCGGCCTGCTCGGGCAGACCAACCCGGCGCTGCTGAACGCGGCCGGTTTCTCCTCCTCGCCGCACTTCATGTACTCCGGGCACTACAGCTCCGGCGACCGGGCCGGCGAGTGGTTCCAGCTGTACTCGATCGGCTTCGGCGGCATCCCCGGGCGGCCGCTCGGCGACGGCCCGGACGGGCACTCGCTGTGGCCCAGCTTCGTCAACATCCCGTGCGAGTACCTGGAGTCCTACTACCCGCTGCGGATCGAGAAGTGGGAGACCGTCGCCGACACCGGCGGGGCCGGCCTGCACCGCGGCGGCAACGGCGTCGACGTGGCCTACTACTTCGAGGAGCCCGGGCAGATCGCCATCCACGACGACCGCTGGCTCACCTACCCGTGGGGGGTCAACGGCGGCACCCCGGGGGCGCGGGGCACCAAGTGGATCGAGCGCGCCGGCAGTCAAGGACAGGCGGCAACGCGCGAAGTGCTGCCCTCCAAGTGCCACGACGTCCCGGTGGCCGCGGGTGACGTGCTGCACTTCGTGACCTGGGGTGGCGGCGGCTGGGGTGACCCGCTGGAACGGGACCCGGCTCTGGTGGCCCTGGAAGTGCGGCGCGGGCTGGTCAGTGCGCAGGGTGCTCGCCGCTACGGCGTCGTGGTCGGCGACACCGGCGCCGTCGACGAGGCCGGCACCGCGGCGCTGCGCGACGAACAGCGCGAGGGTCGACCGGCGGAGCTGCCGGTGTTCGACATGGGCCCGCCGATCGAGGAGCTGCTGGCTCGCTGCGAAACGGAGACCGGCCTCCCCGCCCCGACCCGCCCCACCTGGTCGTGACCTCGCCCACCGCCGAGCTCGGCCCGCAACCCTTCGGGCACCGGCTGGGCTGGGGTGACCGGCCGGCGCTGCTGGTGATCGACTTCGTGCGCGCCTACACCGAGCCCGGTGGGCCGTTCCTGCTGCCGGACCCGGCGCCGGCGGTGGCCGCGACGGCCGCGCTGCTGGATGCGGCCCGGGCCGCCGGGGTGCCGGTGATCTGGACGGTGGTGCGCTACGGCCGCGGCCTGGCCGACGGTGGCCTGTTCGTGCGCAAGGTGCCGGCGCTGGCCGCGTTCGCCGAGGACGCGGTGGACGGCTGGGGCGATATCGCGCCGCCGCTGCGGCCTGAGCCCGGCGAGACGGTGGTGGTCAAGCAGTACGCCTCGGCGTTCTTCGGCACCTCACTGGCCGCGACCCTGCAGGCCGCCGCGGTCGACACCCTGGTGATCAGCGGCGTTTCCACCTCCGGCTGCGTGCGCGCGACCGCCACCGACGCGCTGCAGCACGGCTTCCGCCCGATCGTGGTGCGCGACGCCTGTGCCGACCGCTCGCCCGCGCTGCACGAGGCCAACCTCGCCGATCTGGACGCCAAGTACGCGGACGTGGTCGACCTACGCGAGGCGCTGTACCGGCTGAGCAGCCGCTGAGTCCACCTCGGGTATCGCGCTGCGGGCGTGCGCCACCAGCGCGCGGCCGGCCGGGCTGCTGGGGTTCTCGGCGCGCCAGGCCAGGGCGAGGCTGCTGCGCACGGCGGGCTCGATAGCCACCATGCGCAGGTCGGGACGGGCGAGCGCCACCGACCTCGCCACGATCGCCACCCCCAGCCCGCGCGCGCCGAAGTCCGCGACGATGCCGAGATCTCCCGATTCGAACGCGATGCGCGGGCGGAAGCCGGCCGCGGCGCAGGCACCGTCGAGCGCGCCCCGCAGCCCGGTGCCGAGCGGCAGGCTGACCAGTGTCCGATCGCGCAGATCGTCGATCGACACGGTGGTGCGCTCGGACCAGGGATCGTCGGGCCCGACGCCGGCCACCAGCGGCTCGTCCACCGCCGTCTGGATCTCGATCCCGGCCACCGGCGGTCCGGCCAGCCCGATCAGCCCGAGGTCGAGCCGGCCGTCGAGCAGGCCGGCGACCAGCTGGTCGGAGTTGCCCTCGGTGAGGGTGATCTCCACGCCCGGGTGCGCCCGGTGGAACGCGGCGAGGACGTCGGGCAGCCCCACCGCCCCGCAGCCGACCACGGTGCCGACGGTGATGCGCCCGCGCACCAGGCCGGCCAGCTCGTCCACCGCCGACCGGGCGCCCTCGACCGCGGCCAGCGCGGCCCGGGCGTAGGGCAGCACGGCGTGGCCGGCGGCGGTGGCCCGCACCGTCCGCCCGGTCCGGTCCAGCAACTCCTGGCCCAGCTCGCGCTCCAGCCGGCGGACCTGGGCGCTCACCCCGGGCTGGGCGACGTGCACGCGCCCGGCCGCCCGGGTGAAGCTGGCCTCCTCGACCACCGCGACCAGGTACTGCAGCTGCCGTATCTCCATAACCATCGAGTCTAGTCAGAAGACAATCCAGCTCTTGGACTTCTGACGCGGTCCGCGGCACGGTGGAGTCATGAACATCGACGAGAACCGCACCGAGCAGGCCGCCGAGACCTACTTCGCGTCCTGGCGCGAGAAGGACTTCGACCGCTTCCGCACCGTGCTGGCCGACGACGTCGACTTCCTCGGCCCGTTCGGCCACGTCGTCGGCGGCGACGAGTGCACCACCGCCATGCAGGGCCTGGCTCAGATCACCACCGATGTGGTCGTGCTGCACCGCTTCGTCGACGGCGCCGAGGTGCTCACCTGGTTCGAGCTGCACACCAAGGACGCCGACCCGATCCCGGTGGCGAACTGGAGCCACGTCGAGGACGGCCGGATGACCCGGATCCGGGTCACCTTCGATCCCCGCGGGATGCTCTCCTGAGCGGGCTCAGCGCCCCTGCGCGACGACGATCTCGAAGCCCTTGGCGGCGTTCGAGCTGTCCCGCCAGGTCACCAGAACCCGGCCGCCGGCGAGGGCGATCTGCGGGGACAGTGCCTGACCGGAGTTGCTGAGGTTCTGCTCCGGATCGAAGTTCCGGCCGCGGTCGTCGCTGTGCGCGAAGAAGATGTCGGTGCCGGCCGGCCCGTTCGCCTCCCAGACGACGTAGACCTCGTCGCCATCGGCTTTGATCTGGGGGTGCTGGGCGCCCGCAGCGGTGCTCAACGGCAGCGCCGTGTCGAAGCCGGCCCCCTGGTTTGTGCTGCGCCGGAACCGGATGGAGTCGAAGTTCTCGCTCCACACGACGTAGATCCGCCCGCCGGACAGGGCCATGTCCTCGCCTTCGGAGGTGACCGCCGCGCTGTCGCTGAGGTTGATCCGCGGCGCGAACGAGCCGCCGCGGTTGGCGCTCGCAGCGAAGTAAACGTCGTGGATGATGCCGCTGCTCGCGGTAGGCGGCTCATGGAACAGGACGTAGACGTTCTGCCCGGACACCGCGATCTGCGGAGCTTCGGCGTCGACGACGTCGGTGCCGGTGATGACAACCGCCGGCTGGAAGGTGATGGACATGGCGGGCTGCTCCTTGTCGGGTCGCACGCGTGAACTCCTCACCAGATGCCGCCGGGACCGGTTCTGATACCTGCGTGCCAGACTCGCGGTCGTGAGCATCGATCTGCAGCCGGTCCGGCGGATGGTGGCCCGAGAGCACGGGCTGGCCAGCGTCAGCGTGGTCCGCGCCGACGGCACCCCGCACTCCTCGCTGATCAACGCGGGCGTCCTGGAGCACCCGATCACCGGGCAACCGGTCGTCGGCTACGTCACCTACGGCAAGGTCAAGCTGCGCAACCTGCGTGAGCGGCCCGCTACCTCCATCCTGTGGCGGGCCGGCTGGCAGTGGGTCGGCGTCGACGGCCCCAGCGAGCTGATCGGCCCGGACGACCCCGCCGACGGGATCGACGGCGAGGGCCTGCGACTATTGCTGCGCGCGGTGTTCACCGGGGCCGGTGGCACCCACGACGACTGGGACGCCTACGACGCGGCGATGCGCGACGAGCGCCGGGTGGCCGTGCTGATCACGCCGGAGCGCGTCTACGGCAACGGCTGACCGCCGCGCGACGAACGACTCGTCGAGCTCGACACCAGTCGGGTTTCCCAAGATCGAACCTGGACTGGTGTCGACCTCGACGGTCCGCCGCCGCACCGGGCCGGCTCGGAAGCGGAGCGCGGCCCGAGCGGCTGCGGCTGGGCGGTCAGTGCCAGGGCGAGCAGCTGCCGCAGGTGGCGCACGGCCCGCCAGGCGTAGCCGACCGGGCGCCGGCCGCAGGCGCGCAGGGCGGCCCGGTGGTCGGCGACCAGGACGATCACCGCGCCGACGCCGACGGCCAGCAGCGCCCACCGCACCGCCCGGCGTTGCCAGCCGGGCCGACCCGCGTAGGCCTGCGCGAGACGGTCGACCTGGAACCGAAGATGATCCAGCTCGTCGTTCTCGAGGCGACGTCCGATGGCGCGCAGCACCGGATCCGGCGCCCCGGCGGCGAGCGCGCCGAAGTACTCGACCGACACCGACTCCGCCACGAGGAACAGCCCGAGCTCGGTCCGCAGGCCCAGCGCCCGGCGCAGGGCGGTGAACACCGTGTTGGACCAGTGCCCGGGCAGCGACGCACCACCCAGGTGGTCCAGGCCGCGGGCGAACAACCCCGAGTGGCGCTGCTCCTCGGCGACGAGCAGCGTCAGCGCGCGCGTGTACTGCGCATCCCCGGCCCGCTCGGCCTTGGCCAGCAGGTGCCGGCCGTCACCGCTCTCCCCCAGCTCGAAGCGCTGGAACGAGCGCACGAACGCCCGGCGCCGACGATTGTCGAGCCGGCCGACCGTGTCCCAGTCGACCTGCGCCTCCAGCGCGCCCTGAACCTCGATGTTCCGCTCGAAATGACGCACCCACGGTGTGAAGTCCATACCGGACGACCGTAGGTCGCAGTTGTGCAGCACCGGTGCAGAGCCCGCACAGATGTTGTGCCGGACGCTCAGGACATGGCCTAGCCGCGGGTGAGCAGGGAGCGGGCGAAGAAGGCGAGGTTGGCCGGGCGCTCGGCGAGGCGGCGCATGAAGTAGCCGAACCACTCGGTGCCGTACGGCAGGTAGACGCGCATGGTCAGGCCCTGCGCGGCGAGTTCGGATTGGGCCCGCGGGCGCACCCCGTAGAGCATCTGCAGCTCGAACTCGCCGGGGCCGCGATCGTGGCGGTCGGCCAGGAACCGGGCGATCTCGATCAGGCGCGGATCGTGGGTGGCCACCATCGGCAGCCCCTGCCCGGCCATCAGCACCTTCAGGCACCGGACGAAGGCCCGGTCGACCTCGGCGCTGCCCTGGAACGCCACCGACGACGGCTCGGCGTAGGCGCCCTTGCACAGCCGAACCCGGGAGCCGGGTCCGGCGAGATCCCGGCAGTCCGCCTCGGTGCGGCGCAGCCCCGCCTGCAGCACGGCCCCGACCCACGGGTAGTCCACGCGCAGCTCGCGCACGGTGGTCAGGGTGGCGTCGGTGGTGGTGTGGTCCTCCATGTCGACGGTGACCGTGGTGCCGACGGCGGCCGCGGCCTCGCAGACCTGGCGGGCCGAGTCCAGCGCGATCTTGTCGGCGTCCCGGGGCAGGCTCTGCCCCAGCGCCGAGAGCTTGACCGACACCTCGACCCGCTGCGCGAGCCCCTCGGTGCCCAGCCGGGCCAGCAGCTGCAGGTAGGCGGCCACGGTGGCGTCGGCCTGCGCGCGGTCGGTGGTGTCCTCGCCGAGGTGGTCGATGGTGACCAGCCGGTCGGTGCTCAGCCGGCGGGCGACCGCGACGGCCTCGTCGTCACCGACGCCGGCCACGAACCGGTTGACCAGCGGGTCGAACGGTCCGGATTCGACGGTCGCGCGGAACAGCGGCGACCTCGCGGCCGCGAGCATGACGGTCCTGAGCATGGCGTCCTCCAACCGGATCGTGTGGGCTCGGTCTGTGCGTTGGCATGACGGTAGGCCGCGGACCGCTTCGAGATCGTTGTTCAACTGGACAAGCTTCTACCACTAGTGTCGTCCGAGTGGACACGGTCCTGCGCCAGCTGCTGACCGCTCTCGGTGAGCCGCTGGTCGATGTGGTGATCGCCCCGGCCGGCCTCGACGTGCCGATCACCGGGCTCGCCATCGTCGACCCGGAGGACGAGCCGGACCTGCACCCCGGGCAGCTGGTGCTGGTGATCGGCGCCCGCGGTCGGGATGCGCTGCGCACGGTGCGCCGGGTCGGGCGGGCCGGGGCCGGTGCGGTGGCGGTGAAGGCGGTCGGTCCGGTCGACGAGCTGCGGGCGGCCGCCAGCGAGGTCGGCGTCGCGTTGCTCACCGTGCGCCCCGACGTGCGCTGGGAGCGGCTGGAGTCGTTGGCCCGGGACGTGCTCGACGACGGCGGCGCGGTCGGCGACGACGGTCCCGGCGACCTGTTCTCGCTGGCCCAGACGATCGCGCTGCTCACCAACGGCATCGTGGTCATCGAGGACACCGCGAGCCGGGTGCTGGCCTACTCGCGCTCCGACAGCGACGCGGCGCAGGTCGACGAGCTGCGCAGGCTGTCCATCCTCGGCTGGCAGGGACCGGCGGACTACCTGCGGCTGCTGCGCGAGTGGGGGGTCTTCGACCGGCTGCGGGCCGGTGAGGACGTGGTGGGCATCGACGAGCGCCCCGAGCTCGGGATCCGTCGACGGCTCGCCGTCGGCATCCATGCCGGGCAGCGCCAGCTGGGCACCATCTGGGTGCAGGAGGGCGCGGCTCCGTTCGCCGAGCGGGCGCAGGACGTGCTACTGGGTGCGGCCCGGGTGGCCGCCGGGCACCTCATCCGGCGGCGCAGCCAGCAGGCCCCCGGATCGCGCTGGAGTCGCGAGCTGGTCGTCGGGCTGCTCGACGGGCGGACCAGCCCGGACCTGGTGGCCAGCACGTTCGGCATCAAGGAGGACGAGCCGACGCTGGTGGCGGCGTTCGTGGTGCGGGCAGGCGACCGGGTGACCCACGAACTGTCGGCGGCCGAGCTCACCGACGTGGTCTCCGTGCACGCTGCCAGCTACCGCCGCTCCGCGCTCACCGCGTCCCAGGGCGCCCGCGTCTACGCGGTGCTGCCCAACGTGCCCCGCGACCGGGCCGAGCCGGCGTTGCTCGCGATGTGCGCCGAGGTGGCCGCGATGACCCGGCGCCGCACCGGGGTCCGGGTGCAGGTCGGGGTCGGAGCGGCGGCGCCTGGGCTGGCGCAGGTGCCGGCGTCGCGGGCCGAGGCCGACCGGGTGCTGGACGCGATGGGCGCCGGCGTCGACGTCGCCGTGTACGGCGATCTGCGCGCGGAGGTGCTGCTCAACCAGGCGCTCGGGCTGCTGCAGGCCAGCCCCGACCTGCGCGACCCGGCGGTCGCCCGGCTCGTCGAGTACGACGACGAGCACGGCGCCGACCTGGTCGGCTCCGTGCTGGCCTGGCTGGACGCGATGGGCGACGTGCGGGCGGCGGCGCAGCGGCTCACCGTGCACCCCAACACGTTGCGCTACCGGCTGCGCCGGGCCACCGCCGTCGGCGGCCTGCAGCTGGACGATCCGCGGTCACGCCTGATGCACCACCTGCAGCTGCTGCTGGCCGTGCGGGCCGCACTCGCCGGCAACCACGGCGCCACAGGTCCGGACATTCGATGAGCGCGGGGTCGCTCGCAGCGACGTTGTCCAGATGGACTACATCAGATCGCGATCGTTGTTGAATCGGCTGAATCCGAGGAGGCCGTGCGCTCCCTAGGCTGGGGCTCACCGCCGACCCAGAGAGGCCCGCCATGGACGCGATCACCACCACGCCGATGCCGCGGAACGAGCCGGTGCGCAACTACGCGCCGGGCTCCCCCGAGCGGGCGAGCCTGCAGGTCGCCCTGGCCGAGCTGGGCAGCCAGCAGCACGAGCTGACCGTCACCATCGACGGCGACCAGCACCTGGCCGGCGGGGCCCGGTTCGACGTCGTCGCCCCGCACGACCACGCCCACGTGCTCGGCACCGGCGCCAACGCGACCCGCGAGGACGCCAAGGGCGCCGTCGAGGCCGCCCTGCGCGCCGGCCCCGGCTGGCGCGCGCTGCCCTTCGACGAGCGCGCCGCCGTGCTGCTGCGCGCGGCCGACCTGCTGGCCGGCCCCTGGCGCGACCGGATCAACGCCGCGACCATGCTCGGCCAGTCCAAGACCTGCTACCAGGCCGAGATCGACTCCGCCTGCGAGCTGGCCGACTTCTGGCGCTTCAACGTGGCCTTCGGCCGGCAGTTGATGGAGAACCAGCCGGTGAGCAGCCCCGGCGTGTGGAACCGGGTCGACTACCGGCCACTCGAGGGCTTCGTCTACGCGATCACCCCGTTCAACTTCACCGCCATCGCCGGCAACCTGCCCACCGCGCCCGCGCTGATGGGCAACACGGTGATCTGGAAGCCCTCGCCCACGCAGAGCCTGGCCGCGCACCTGACGATGCGCCTGCTCGAGGAGGCCGGCCTGCCGCCGGGCGTGATCAACCTTCTGACCGGCGACGGCCGGGAGATCTCCGAGGTGCTGCTGGCCGACCGGGCGCTGGCCGGGATCCACTTCACCGGCTCCTCGGCCACCTTCCAGCACCTGTGGCAGCAGGTCGGCACGAACATCGCCCACTACGCGAGCTACCCGCGGCTGGTCGGCGAGACCGGCGGCAAGGACTTCGTGCTGGCCCACCCCAGCGCCGACGTCGACGTGCTGCGCACCGCGCTGATCCGCGGCGCCTTCGAGTACCAGGGCCAGAAGTGCTCGGCCGCCTCGCGCGCGTTCGTGCCCCGGTCGCTGTGGTCCGAGCTGCGCGACGACCTGGCCGACGAGGTGAACGCGCTGTCCATGGGCGACGTCACCGACTTCGGCAACTTCATGGGCGCGGTGATCGACCGCCGCGCGTTCGACAAGCTGTCCGCCGCCCAGCAACTGGCCCGCGCCGAGCTGGACGTGATCGCCGGCGGCACCGCCGACGACTCGGTCGGCTACTTCGTGCGCCCGACCGTGGCCGTGGGCGCCGATCCCACCCACGAGGTGTTCCGCACCGAGTACTTCGGCCCGATGCTGGCCCTGCACGTCTACGACGACAACGACTTCGAGACGGTGCTGACCCAGGTCGACAGCGGCTCGCCCTACGGCCTGACCGGCGCGGTGATCGCCCGCGACCGGACCGCGGTGGCGCGGGCGTCCGAGGTGCTGCGGTTCGCCGCCGGCAACTTCTACGTCAACGACAAGCCGACCGGCGCCGTCGTGGGCCAGCAGCCCTTCGGCGGCGGGCGCGCCAGCGGCACCAACGACAAGGCCGGTTCGGTGCTGAACCTGATGCGCTGGGTGAGCCCACGCACCCTCAAGGAGACCTTCGTCGCCCCGACCAGCTCCCGCTACCCGCACCAGGACTGACCCGCGCCTCCGAGAGACTCCAGAGGAACGAACGGCACGTTTGCACGCACCTAGCGTGCGAAAGTGCCGTTCGTTCCGGTGAGCCAGAGGCAGGGCGACGATGGGTTCAGGCGCTGCGCGGGCACCCGGTCGGCCCCGTCGGGTGCTCCGGACGGGGAGGCGTGCGGCCGGTCGGCGACGCTCCGACATACTGCGCGCCTCCACGAGTCCCCGAACGAGTGACGGGACCCGTCGGAACGCCAGCCCGCACCGGAGGTCCCCGATGACCGAGTCCTACCCCGCCCACTCCCGCGCCGGCCGCGTCGTCCCGTGGCACTGGCAACTCGCCGCGGCCGCGGTGCTGCTGCTGGCATTCCTGGGCATCGGCATCACGATGATCATCGCGGCGGACACCACGGACTCGGTGTGGAAGAACCGGATCGCGATCTTCAGCGCGTTCCAGGCGTTGGTTTTCGGGGCCGCCGGGTGGCTCTTCGGGCGGGAGATCAACCGGGTGCCCGCCGAGCACGCCCGCACGGACGCGATCCAGGCCCGGGAACTGGCCCAGGAGAGCGCCGAGGAGGCGGCCGAGGCCAGGGTGCGGGCGGCGACCGAGGAGACCCGCGGCCGCGCGCTCGCCTCGGCCATCACCTCGACGGCCGCGTCGACCAACGGTGCCGCGACCCTGCGCGACGGCGGCTTCGAGCGGGCGACCACATCGGCGACCTCGCAGATGGCGGCGCTGGCCGCGATGGCGACCGAGCTCTACGGAACGCGCTGACCGGATCCGGGCGCGCCGCCGGCCCGAACCGAGGCCCGGGCCCCAACCGACGCATCGGCCCGAACCGACGCATCGGCCGCGCCGGCTCTAATCGACGCATCGGCCGGAAGCGAGGCACCGGCCCGAATCGACGCGCCGGCCTGAAGCCGGGCGTCGGCTCGACCGGCTGATCCCGCTCGGCCGGTCGGACGAGCCCCGAAGCCGATCACCAGCCCGGCCGCCACCACGGCCATGCCGAGCCACACGGTCACCGCCGGCAACGGACCGCCGAGCAACACGCCACCGACCGCGGCGGTCACCGGCACCACCCCGGTGAACAGTCCCGGCCCGGCCCGCGCCGAGGTGCCGCACCGCCGAGTACCACAGCACGAACGCCAGCGCGGTGACCACGACCGCCAGATGCAGGGCCGCCAGCAGGTCACCGGCATCGAGCCGGGTCACGGCGAACGGGCCGTCGACCGCCACGCCCAACACCAGCAGCGCCAGCGCGGCGATCCAGACCGCGTGCAGCGACACCGCCCACGGTCCGAGCCGACCCAGCACCGGCACCGCGAGCAGCGTGAACCCGACCTCGGTGAGCAGCACGACCGCGGCCCAGCCGAGCCCGACCGCATCGGTGCGCCCGCCGCCCTGCACCAGCACCGCGCCGGCGCTGACCACCGCGGCCGCGATCACCACGGTCGGGGTGGGCCGGGCGCCGGCGAGCAGCGGCCCGGCCACCGCGAGCAGCAGCGGCACCGAGGCCACCGCCACCCCGATCACGGCCGGCTCGGCGTGCGCGACCCCGCGCACCACCGCGATGTTGAACAGCACCAGCCCGGACAGGGCCACCCCGACCAGCCACAGCCACTCCACCCCGCGCGGGCGCGGCAACGGGCGTCGGGTCGCGGCGGCGAACGCGAGCAGCAGCACCGCGGCCAGCGCGTACCGCAGGGCCTGCAGGGTGAACAGCGGCGCATCGACGATCGTCTGCGAGACGGCGACGCTGCTGCCGACGCAGGCCATCGCGCCCACCCCCAGCAGGGCGCCGCGCCGGGCCGCGGGCGGAACCGGCGAATCGGTGGTGGTCATGGCGGCCAGCCTGCGCGACACTTGGCCTCTGAAACAGTGCCAAGAACAACGTGATCGGCTGGACCAAGATGCCCGGCACGGACTTCCTGCAGCTCGATCCGGCGAACGCTGCCGCGCACGGCCTGGCCGACTGGCTGACCGGCGCGCTGCGCGCCGGGGTGGCCGACGGTCGGCTGCCGGTCGGTTCCCGGCTGCCCTCGACGCGTGGCCTGGCCGACCAGTTGGGCATCTCGCGCGGCGTGGTCGTCGAGGCCTACCAGCGGCTGGCCGACGAGGGGCTGCTCGGCGGCCGACGTGGCGGCGGGACCACGGTGCTGGCCGCCACGATCGCGACCCGCACGCCGCCGTCGAGAGCGGCGCGTCCGGACGTCGACATCGACCTGTCCCCCGGCCTGCCCGATCTGTCGGCGTTCCCCCGGCAGGCCTGGCTGCGTGCCGAGCGGATCGCGCTGACCACGACCGCGGCCGGCGAGCTCGGTTACGGCGACCCGCGCGGCACCCCGGCGCTGCGCGCCGCCCTGACCCGGTGGTTGGGCCACAGCCGCGGGATCCGGGTCGACCCGGGCGAGGTGGTGGTGGTCAACGGGGTGGCGCAGGGGATGGCGCTGCTGGCCCAGGTGCTCCTCGCCCGCGGTGCGGGCACGATCGGCTTCGAGGATCCGGGGTCCCGCGGCACCCGCCTGCAGTTGACGCAGTGGGGGCTGCAGCCGGTGTCGGTCCCCGTCGACGACGACGGCCTCGACGTCGACGCGCTGCGCGACAGCGAGCTGGACTCCGTGGTCATCACCCCGGCTCACCAGTTCCCGACCGGTGTGGTGCTCGCCGCCGAGCGGCGCCGGGGGTTGGTCGAATGGACCCGCGCGGGCAACCTCGTGGTCGAGGACGACTACGACGCCGAGCACCGCTATGACCGACCGCCGGTCGCGGCCCTGCAGGCGCTCGCGCCCGACGGGGTCGCCTACCTGGGCAGCGTGTCCAAGACGCTGGCCCCGGCGCTGCGGTTGGGCTGGCTGCTGGCCCCGGCACCGCTGCGGGAGGAGATCATCGAGCGCAAGCGCTGGTCGGACATCACCAGCCCGGCGCTGGGACAGCTGGCGCTCGCCCAGCTGATGGGCTCCGGCGCGCTCGAGCGGCACCTGCGCCTGGTCCGTGCCCGGCAGCGGCAACGCCGGGACGCGCTGCTCGACGCGCTGCGCCGCTTCCTGCCGCGGGCACGCGTTAGGGGCGTGGCCGCCGGGCTGCACCTGCTGGTGATGCTGCCCGACCTCGACGACGACCAGGCGCTGGCCGCGGCCGCCCGCGAGCAGGGGGTGGCCGTGCATCCGCTGTCGTGGCACCGCCACCGGCCGGGACCGCCCGGCCTGGTCATCGGCTACGCCGCGACCACGCCGGACCGGCTCACCGAGGGCGTGCGCCGGCTGGCCCGGCTCGCGGCGGCCACGCCCTGACCGCGACCCGGTCGACGGGATGGGCCGAGTCGGGGAGCATGGCGCGGTGGGTGAATCCGAGTTCTGGGCCGACGTCGAGCAGCATGTGGTGCGGTACGGGGGGACCTTCGTCCCGGCCGTGATCGAACGGGCCGCGGGCTCGTTCGTCCACGACAGCACCGGACGGTCCATCCTGGACTTCACCTCGGGCCAGATGAGCGCGATCCTCGGGCACAGCCATCCCGACATCGTGGCCACCGTGCGCGACGGCGTCGGCACCCTGGACCACCTGTTCAGCGGCATGCTGAGCCGCCCGGTGGTGGAGCTGTGCCGCACGCTGGCCGAGCTCGTCCCGGCTCCGCTGTCGACATCGCTGCTGCTGACCACCGGGGCCGAGGCCAACGAGGCGGCGCTGGCGATGGCCAAGCTGTACACCGGCGCTTACGAGATCGTCAGCTTCAGCCAGTCCTGGCACGGGATGACCTCGGGCGCCCGCTCGGCCACCTACAGCGCGGGCCGCCGGGGATACGGCCCGCCGGCCCCGGGCAGCTTCGCCATCCCGGCCCCCAACCCCTACCGCAGCCGCTTCGGCGACGACTGGCGCGGCGAGCTGGAGCACCACCTCGACCTGGTCGACCGGCAGTCCACCGGCAACCTGGCCGCCTTCCTCGTCGAGCCGATCCTGTCCTCCGGGGGGCTGCTGGAGCTGCCGCTGGGCTACCTGGCGGCGCTGCGCGAGAAGTGCGACGAGCGCGGCATGCTGCTGATCCTCGACGAGGCCCAGACCGGGGTCGGACGCACCGGGACGATGTTCGCCTTCGACAGAGACGGCGTCACCCCCGACATCCTGACGCTGTCCAAGACGATCGGTGCCGGGCTGCCGCTGGCCGCCGTCGTGACCACCGCCGAGATCGAGCAGCGCTGCCACGAGCGGGGCTTCCTGTTCTTCACCACGCACGTGTCGGATCCGCTGCCGGCCGCGGTCGGGCTGACCGTGCTGCACGTGCTGCGGCGCGACGGCCTCGTCGCCCGCGCCGCGGAGCTGGGCGTGCGGCTGCGGGCGGGGCTGATCGAGCTGCAGGAGCGGCACGAGTGCGTCGGTGACGTCCGCGGCCGCGGGCTGCTGCAGGGCATCGAGCTGGTCACCGACCGGGACAGCAAGGCCCCGGCCGACGAGCTCGGCCGCCGGGTCACCGCCGAGTGCCTGACCCTGGGCCTGCACATGAACATCGTGCAGCTGCCCGGGATGGGCGGGGTGTTCCGGATCGCCCCGCCGCTCACCGTGTCCGACCAGGAGCTGGAGCTCGGGCTGGAGATCCTCGACCAGGCGCTGGCCAAGGCGGCCGTCGAGGGCTGATCGATCAACCGGGCCGGGACGCCCGACGTGCGCCGGTGGTGAGCACGAGCAGCGCTCCCACGACGGAGATGGCCGCGGTCACCAGGGTCGCGAGGTTCCAGCCGTCGATCATCGCGGTGGTCGGCGCGGCGGCGACCCGGCCGGTGGCGATCACCGCGACCACGGTGACGCCGATGGCCGAGCCGACGTAGCGGGCGGTGTTGTTGGCGCCGCTGCCCATCCCGCCGCGGCCGGGCGGGACGCTGGCCACGGCCTCGCGGCCCAGCGCGGCGTTCAGGATGCCGCTGGCCACGCCGGCGAGGAGCAGCCCGGGAACGAACCGCACCCACGTCGAGTCCGCGCCCACCCCACCGAGGGCGAGCTGGCCGGCCGCCACCCCGAACAGCCCGATGGCCAGCTGCGTGCGCCCTGACACCCGGGCCGGGATCCGGCGGGCGAGCAACGCGCTGCCGACGCTGGTGCCCGACCAGGCCAGCAGCAGCGCGGCGGCGCCGAGCGCGGAGATGCCGAGCGCGGTGCCGAGGAAACCGGGCAGGTACGACATCAGCCCGATCACGCCGGCCCCGGTCGCGAAGGCGGCGCCGGTGGCGGCGGCGAAGGCGGGCCGGCGCAGCAACGCCGGCTCCAGCATGGGCGCGGCTGCGCGCGCCTCGACGATCACGAACAGCACCAGGGCCAGCACCGCGACGGCGACCAGCGCGATGACCCCGGGGCGGGTCCAGCCCTGGCGGCCCTCGACCAGCGCGGCGAGCAGGCTGCTCATGCCGATCGCCAACGTGACCACACCCGCCACGTCGAGCCCGCGCGGGCGCTCGGCCCGGGACTCGACGACCAGCCGCTGCGCCGCCACCGCGACCGCCAGTACCGCCACGCCCAGCAGCCAGTAGGTGTCGCGCCAGTCGGCGATCCGATCGAACCCGGCCGCGACCAGCGGACCGACGGCGATGCCGGCGCCGACCGCCGCCCCCCACACCCCGCTGGCCGCCGCCCGCGCCGGCCCGGGCGCGAAGGCGTGCGCGATGACGCCGAGGCTGGAGGCGATCACGGCCGCCCCGCCCACCCCCTGCAACACCCGGGCGAGCACGAACACCAGCGTCTGCGGCGCGAGCGCGGCCACGAAGGAGGCGAGCGCGAGCACGACCATGCCGACGACGAAGGTCCGCCGGCGGCCGAGGTCGTCGGCGATCGTCCCCGTGGACAGCAGCGCGGCGCCCAGCCCGACGCTCATCGAGCTCAGGATCCAGATCCGGCCGCCGGTCTGGGCGCCGAGGCTCGCCGCGGTCGCGTTCAGGGTGGCCAGCGGTGCGGTGAAGGCGACCAGCGTGAGCATCGTGCCGAGGGCGGCGACGGCCAGGGCCCACCGGGCCGCCGACGCCGGCACACCGGTGGTCACGGATCCGGGCAGGCTCGGCGCTGCTGGCGTCATCACACGCATCCTTTGGTCTGGTGAACGAACTCAGCGTGACTCTAGCAGAGGTTAGTTCGTTCACCAGACTGAATGTGTATGCTGTTGCCCATGGCCCTCGGGGTGGACTACGCGGAGCAGGACTGCTCGCTGGCCCGCGCGCTGGAGCTGGTCGGCGAGCGTTGGACGCTGCTGATCGTGCGTGACTGCTTCTTCGGGGTGCGCCGGTTCACCGACTTCCAGTCACACCTGAACATCTCGCGGGCCGTGCTGACACAGCGGCTGGCGGCGCTCGTCGAGGCCGGCCTGCTGGTCCGGACCCCGCGCGGCGGCCGCGAGGAGTACGCGATGACCGAGCGCGGCATCGCGCTCTGGCCGGCCCTGTACGCGCTGACCCGGTGGGGCGAGGCCCAGTCGGGGCGCGGCCCGCGACGGATCTTCGCGCACCTGCCCTGCGGCACCGACCTGGACGGCACGGGCCACTGCCCCACCTGCGTCAGCACCCCGCCGCCCGGCGAGCTGCAGATGCGACCCGGCCCCGGCTTCGGCGCCGAGCCCCGGGACAACCCGGTCTCCGCAGCCCTCGCCCGCCCGCACGTCCTCCTGCAACCCCTCCTCCTCCCCCGGTGACCCCGCCTCCGGTGGCACGAACGGCACTTTCGCACGCTAGGTCGGCCCGAGAGTGCCGTTCGCGCCACCGATCCGGAGCACGTCGGTGACCACCGTGAGGGCGCGGTGCAGGTCGGCGCGGGTGGGGCCGGCGTAGCCCAGGACCAGACCCGCGAGTTCCGCGGGAGAGGTGTGGTGGCGGACCAGCCCGTCGAGGATCACGCCACGCGCTGCGGCGGCGGCCCGCACCGCCCGCTCGGTCGCGGCATCGGGCAGCGGCACGACGACGTGCGCACCCGCGGCGTCGCCCTGCACCGCAGCACCCGCGGCGTCCACCGCGGCGAGCACGGCGACCCGCCGCGCGGCCAGCTCGCGACGCAGCCGCCGCAGGTGCCGAGCCAGATCGCCGTGCGCGGCGAACGCGGCGAACACCCGCTGGCCCGCCCGCGCCGGCCGGGATCCGGTGCGCTCGCGCACCCCGAGCACCGCGGTCCGCACCGCGGGCGGCGCGACCAGCCACCCCACGCCCAGGGTGGGGGTGAGCAGCTTGCTCGCGGTGCCCAGGTGCGCGACCACGTCCGGCCCGAGCGCGACCAGCAGCGGCAGCGGGGCGACGTCGTAGCGCAGCTCGCCGTCGTAGTCGTCCTCGATGACCAGGAACCCCTCGGACCGGGCCCGGTCTATCAGCGCCACCCGGCGCGCCGCGGAAAGCCGGGAGCCGAGCGGGTACTGGTGCGCGGGGGTGCAGTACACCGCGGCCAACCCGGGCGGCAGCGCGTCGACCACCAGCCCTGATTCGTCCACCGGCACCGGGACCACCCGCAGCCCGGCGTCCCGCAGGGCCGTCACCGCCCGCTGGTAGCCGGGCTCCTCGACGGCCACCGGCGAGCCCGGCGGCAGCGTGCGGGCCAGCTCCGCGACCGCCGCGGTGCTGCCCGCGGTGGCCAGCACGTGCCCGGCGTCGGTACCCAACCCGCGGCGGCGCAGCAGGTGCTCGACCACGACCGACCGCAACGGCGGCCACCCGACGGGGTCCGGCCCGGCATCCGCCGCCGGCTCGGCGGCCGCCCGCCAGGCCCGCCGCCACGCCGCGAGGTCGAGCGCCTGCACGCACGGGGTGCCGCTGTTCAGGTCGATCGCGGTGCGGCGTACCTGCTCGGGCGCGGCCGGCGTGGCTGGCAGCACCACGGCCCGGGCCGGTGGGCCTACGACGAAGGTGCCGGCGCCGCGCCGGCCCTGCACCCAACCCTCGGCGAGCAGCTGGTCGTAGGCCGCGGCCGTCACGGTCCGGCTGACCTGCAGCGTCGACGCCAGCGCGCGGGTCGAGGGCAGCCGCTCGCCGGCCCGCAGCAGCCCGCCCGCGGTGGCCGTGCGCAGCGCGTCGGCCAGCTGCGCCGCCAGCGGGCGGTCCGCGGAACGGTCCAGCGGCAACGGCGGCAGCTCCATCAAGTGGCCTTTCAGAATCAACTGGAAGTGGCTCTTCTACAATGCCACTTCTCGGGCCATCCTGAACAGGTGAGCACTCCGACCCTCTCCAGCACGGCCCGCAGCACGGTCACCCGGCTCCGCGAGCGCGCCCGCACCGACCCGGCCGACCTGCACGCCGTGCTCGACGCCGGGCTGGTCTGCCACCTCGGCCTGGTCCGCGCCGGCGCGCCGGTCGTGCTGCCCACCGGTTACGGGCGCATCGAGGACACCGTCTACATCCACGGCTCGACCGGCGCGGGATACCTGCGCGCCGTCTCCGACCAGCCGATCTGCCTGACCGTCACGCACATCGACGGGATCGTCTACGCGCGTTCGGTCTTCCACCACTCGATGAACTACCGCAGCGCCGTCGTGCACGGCGTCGCACGCCCGGTGACCGACCCCGAGGAGAAGTGGGCCGCGCTGCGGGCGATCGTCGAGCAGCTCGCCCCCGGTTCCTGGACCCACGCCCGCGAGCCCGACCGCCGGGAGCTCGCGGCCACCGTGGTGTTCGCCCTCGACCTGGCCGAGGCCAGCGTCAAGATCCGCACCGGCCCGCCGGGGGATGACGAGGAGGACATCGCCGCCGGTCACCGCTGGGCGGGCGTGCTGCCGGTGCGCACCGTGTTCGACGCGCCGCTGCCCTGCCCGACGCTCGCCGCCGACGATCCGGTCCCGGCCCACATCGGCGAGCGTTGATGCCGGCCGCGGGTCCCCGGGGCTGCGGCGCGATCGTCGCGGTCACGTAACCTCGGCTCGCGTGAGTGCTGCCCACTATCCCGGCGCCGAACGCCTTGACCTGGTCGACAACCTGCACGGCCACCTCGTAGCCGATCCCTACCGCTGGCTGGAGGATCCCGACGACGCCCGGACCCGGGCCTGGTCGGCGGCCCAGGACGTGCTGGCCCGCGAGCACCTCGACGCGCTGCCCGGACGGGAGCGGTTCGCCGCGGGCCTGCGCGAGCTGCTCGCGGCCGGCTCGGTGTCGGCGCCGCTGTGGCGGGCCGGCCGCGCCTTCTTCACCCGCCGCGAGCCCGGCCAGGAGCACACCGTGCTGCACCTGCGGGAGCCCGACGGCAGCGAGCGGGCGCTGCTCGACCCGAGCGCCCTCGACCCCGATGGTCTGACCACATTGGACAGCTGGGTGCCGGACCTGGAGGGTCGCCTGCTGGCCTACCAGCTCTCCCGCGGTGGCGACGAACACTCGGTGCTGCACGTGCTCGACATCGACACCGGTCGCGACGTCGAGCCACCGATCGACCGTTGCCGCTACTCCGCGGTCGCCTGGCTGCCTGGCGGCGCCGAGCTCGTCTTCGTCCGGATGGTCGACGAGCACGAGGCGCCGCCGGGTGAGCAGTCCTTCCACCGCCGGATCTGGCGGCACCGGATCGGCACCCCCGACACCCAGGACGAGTTGATCGACGGCCCCGGCCTCTACGACGAGCACACCTACTACGGGGTGCGCATCTCCCGCGACGGGCGCTGGCTGGTGGTGACCGGCCATGTCGGCACCGCGCGGCGGGACAGCGTGTGGATCGCCGATCTCGACGCCGGGTCGGCCCTGACCCCGATCCTCACCCAGGCCGACGACGTGCAGTGCGACGCGTGGGTCGACCGCGACGGCCGGCTCTACCTGCACACCACCGACGGCGCGCCGCGCTGGCGGCTCGCGGTCACCGACCCGGGCACCCCAGCGCGGGAGCACTGGCGGGAGTTGGTGGCCGAGGACCCGGACTCGGTGCTGGACGGGGTGCGCCGCCTCGAACCGGCCGACGGCGGGGAGCCACTGCTGGCGCTGTCCCGGGCCCGGCACGCGGTCGCCGAGCTGACCCTGCACGCCGCTGCCGACGGAGCCCCGCGCGGCTCGATCCCGTTGCCCCGCAACGGATCGATCACCGGTCTCTCGGTGGCCGACCGCGACACCCCGGCGCAGGCCGGCCGGCTCTGGATCGGCTGGACCGACTTCCTGACCCCACCACAGGTGCACCGCTTCGAGCTCGCGTCCGGCGCCACCGTGCTGGACGCCGTCGCCCCGGGCACGGTGGCGCTGCCCGCGGTGCGCTCCGAGCAGCGCGCGTTCACCTCGGCCGACGGCACCACCGTGCGGATGTTCGTGATCAGCCCGGACGGCGCCCCGCCCGGCCCGCGACCCACGCTGGTCTACGGCTACGGCGGGTTCGCGATCAGCCTGGAGCCCAGCTACTCGGCCACGGCGCTGTCCTGGGTGGCGGCCGGGGGCAACTACGTGGTCGTCTCGCTGCGCGGCGGCAGCGAGGAGGGTGAGGACTGGCACCTGGCCGGCAACCGGGCGCGCAAGCACTGCGTGTTCGACGACCTGCACGCGGCCGCGCAAGCGCTCATCGACGTCGGCGACACCACCGCCGACCAACTCGGGATCTTCGGCGGCTCCAACGGCGGGTTGCTGGTGGGCGCCGCGCTCACCCAGCGGCCGCAGCGCTATCGCGCGGTGGTCTGCTCGGCCCCGCTGCTGGACATGGTCCGCTACGAGGAGTTCTCGCTCGGGCGCACCTGGAACGACGAGTACGGCACCGCCGCCGACCCCGAGCAGCTGGGCTGGCTGCTGTCCTACTCCCCCTATCACCACGTGCGGCCCGGAAGCCGGTATCCGGCGGTGCTGTTCACCGTGTTCGAATCCGATTCCCGGGTCGATCCGCTGCACGCGCGCAAGATGTGCGCCGCCCTGCAGCACGCCAGCACGGGCGAGCCGGACAGCAGGCCGATCCTGATCCGCCGCGAGACCGACGTCGGGCACGGCGCCCGTTCGATCTCCCGAACGGTCGCGCTCGCGGCCGACCAGCTGGCCTTCCTGGCCACCCACACCGGGCTGGTGGCGGCATGAGCGGGCTGCTGCCGATGCGCCCGGCCTGCGCCGACGACGCCGGCTCCTGGTGCTCGCGCTTCTACCAGGTCACCAACAACGACGTGATCTCGCGCTCGGCCGACGCCATCGTGGCCGGCACCCTGCAGACCACGCTGATCGTCGTGCTGGCCGTGCTCGCCCGCTACCTGCTGCACCGGTTGGTCTTCCGGGTGGTCGAGGGATCCACCGGGGCCCGGGTGTCCCGGCTGGTCAGCCGGGCCCCGGCGCTGGGCCGCAACGGCGGGGCGATCGCCGCGGAACGCAGCGCCCAGCGGGCCCGCACCATCGGCTCGGTGTTGCGCTCGATCGCCTCGGTGGTGATCGGGTCGGTAGCCGCGGTGATGGTGCTGGCCGAGTTCAACGTCAACCTGGCCCCGATCCTCGCCTCGGCCGGCATCGTCGGTCTCGCCGTCGGGTTCGGCGCGCAGAACCTGGTGCGCGACTTCCTGTCCGGGATGTTCATGCTGCTGGAGGACCAGTACGGGGTCGGCGACATCGTCGACGTCGGCTCGGCCTCGGGTGAGGTGGAGGCGGTGGGCCTGCGGATCACCACCTTGCGGGACGGCAACGGGACCGTCTGGTACGTCCGCAACGGGGAGATCCTGCGGGTGGGCAACAAGAGCCAGGGCTACGCGATCGCCGTGGTCGACCTGCCGGTGGGCCACAACGCCGATATCGCCGAGGCCAGCGCGGTGCTCGGCCGGGTCGCCGCCGAGCGGGTGATCGAGGCGGACATCGCCGAGGACGTGCTGGAGCCACCGGAGGTCCTCGGGGTGGAGCGGGTGGCCACCGAGGGCGTGACACTGCGGCTGACGGTGCGGGTCAACCCCGGCAAGCAGTTCGCCGTGCAGCGCGCGCTGAACGCCGCGATCACCTCGGCACTGGACGTGGCCGGCGTACCCCGCCCCGGCGCCCCAGCCGAGCCCACGGCACCGAAAGGCCCGTCCTCGATGCCCTGACCGGACGTCGGCCCGCCGCAACCGGTGAGCGCGACCACGCAGCCCTTCGCAACACCACGCAGCCCTCACAACAGCTGCGTCGTAGCAAGACGGGCTGCATGGTCACCGAGAGGGCCGGCGGGGATGATGGACAGCGTGACCGATCCGCAGAACTTCTACGCCGAGGTGGGCGGCGCACCCGTCTTCGACAAGATCGTTGCGCGGTTCTACCAGGAGGTGGCGCGCGACGAGGTGCTGCGCCCGCTCTACCCGGAGCAGGACCTCGGGCCGGCCGAGGTGCGGCTGCGGATGTTCCTCGAGCAGTACTGGGGCGGCCCGCGCACCTACTCCGACCAGCGCGGGCACCCGCGGCTGCGGATGCGGCACGCCCCGTTCAAGGTCGGGCCGATCGAACGCGACGCCTGGCTGCGGTGCATGCGCATCGCCGTCGACGAGGCCGGTCTGGACGACGCGCACCGCGCCCAGCTGTGGCAGTACCTGCAGTACGCCGCGGCCAGCATGGTCAACTCACCATTTTGAGGTACTGAACACGCCTGGGGTACCGGATTCGGACCGTTCCCACGCGGGTTTGGCAAGATCCCCCCGTGCAGTGGTGGCGCGACGCCGTGATCTACCAGATCTACGTCCGGTCGTTCTCCGATGCCGACGGCGACGGGGTCGGGGATCTGGAGGGCATCCGGGCGCGACTGGGCTACCTGGAACTGCTCGGGGTGGACGCGCTGTGGCTGTCGCCGTTCTACACCTCGCCGATGACCGACCACGGCTACGACGTGGCCGACCCGCGCGAGGTCGACCCGGTGTTCGGTGATCTGGGCGCGTTCGACGCGCTGGTCGCCGACGCCCACCAGCACGGCCTGCGGGTCACCGTCGACCTGATCCCGAACCACATCTCCAGCGAGCACGAGTGGTTCCGGGCGGCGGTGGAATCGTCGCCGGGCAGCCCCGAGCGGGCCCGCTTCCACTTCCAGCCCGGCCGCGGCAAGGACGGCGCGCAGCCGCCCAACAACTGGACCAGCGTCTTCGGCGGCCCGGCCTGGACCCAGGTGCCCGGCCCGGACGGCAACGAGTGGTACCTGCACATCTTCACCGCCCAGCAGCCGGACCTGAACTGGACCAACCTCGAGGTCTGGGCCGATGTCGAGAAGACCATGCGGTTCTGGCTGGACCGCGGCGTCGACGGCTTCCGCATCGACGTCGCGCACGGGATGAGCAAGCCCGACGGCCTGCCCGACGCCCCGGCGCCGCAGCTGACGCTGCCCGACCCCGCCCGCGACGATCCGCGCTTCGACCACGACGACGTGCACGAGGTGCACCGGATGATCCGCGCGGTCATCGATCACTACCCGGGGCGGATCGCGGTCGGCGAGGTCCGGGTGGCCGACGACGAGCGGTTCGCCCGCTACGTGCGCTCCGACGAGCTGCACCTGGGCTTCAACGCGCGGCTGTTGCGGGCCCCGTTCGACGCCGCCGCGGTCCGCGAGGCCATCGAGAGCTCGCTCGACGCGGTGACCGAGGTGAACGGCTCACCGGCCTGGATCCTGTCCAACCACGACACCGAGCGCCCCGTCACCCGCTACGGCGGCGGCGCGCTCGGGCGGGCCCGGGCCCGGGCGATGACGCTCGTGGAGCTGGCCCTGCCCGGCGCGGTCCACCTCTACAACGGCGAGGAACTCGGGCTGCCCGACGCCGAGCTGCCCGACGACGCCCGCCAGGACCCGGTGTGGGAACGCTCGGGGCGCACCGAACGCGGTCGCGACGGCAGCCGGGTGCCGATCCCCTGGGAGGGCGGACCCCCCGGCTACGGCTTCACCACCGGCACGCCGTGGCTGCCGGTGCCGCCCGAATTCGGCGCGCTGACCGTCGCCGAGCAGCTGGAGGACACCGATTCCACGCTGTCGCTCGTGCGCCAGGCGTTGGAGCTGCGCAAGTCGCACCCGGGCTTCAGCGGGCGCGGGCTGGAGTGGTTCGGCGCGCCGGACGGCTGCTTGGCCTTCCGCCGGGCCGGGACGACGCTGGTCTGCGCGCTGAACAGCTCCGCGGCCCCGGTGCCGCTGCCACCAGGGGATCTGCTGCTGGCCAGCGGGCCGCTGCGGGACAACCAGCTGCCTCCGGACACCGCGGCCTGGCTCGCGTAGCCACCCTCAGAGCAGCAGGGGGAGGCTGACCAGCCGGCGCCGGACCACCGCCCCGAGGGTCGCGTCCAACCGCAGCCAGGAGCCGGTGACCGACACCCGGACCGGATCGCCGTCGCCGTCCAGCAGTCCCAGCCCGGACAGCGCGAACAGGCAGCGCAGCGGCACCCGCACCACCGGACCGGACGGGTCCCGCAGGGTGACCGCGGTCCCGTCCAGCAGCTCGGGCGACAGGTCCCGCTCGCGCGCGGTGGCCAGTCCCCGCTCGGTGAGCTGCGCCAGCTCGGCGACCGGCAGCTCGGCGACCGGTGACCAGCCGCCGTCGGGCGGGAGCTCGCCGGGCCGGGGCGCCACCGCGCCCGGGTCGACCGTGTCGGCGCGCTCGACGGCCAGTGCGGTGAGCAGCGCCGCCGCCGAGACCGCGACATCGGCCGGCGCCAGCGCGCCGGGCACGGATCGGGTGGCCAGCACCTCGAACGGCGTGCTCGCCCAGGCGGTGACCAGCCCGGAGGCACCAGCCGGGCCCGACCCGAGCAACCGCACGGTCGCCGCCGGATCGAGCTGCACCACCCGCGCGACGAACTCCGCGAGGTCGGCTCGTTCGGCCGGATCGGGAACGGTCAGCGCGGTCATCGTCGAACACGCTCACAGACCGGCACGTTTCGAAGATCGTAGTGCGTGCTCAGGGCTCGACGAGACCGGCCCGTATCGAATAACGGGTAGGGTCGAGTCGGTCGGCATGCCGTCTCGGCCAGCTTGTTCGCCCAATGCCGGTCGACGGTCCCGACGGGCCGGCCACGCCGCCACTGCCCGGGCGGGCGACCGGCCCCCGACGCCACGAACGGCCGATGACGGGAGGACAGCATGCCGCTCTCACCGCGGGAGAAACAGATCCTGGCCGAGATCGAGCACGAGCTGCAGGCGCAGGACCCGGCGCTGTCCGCGACGTTCGCGAGCGCGCCGCCGCACCCGCTGCGGGTTCCGTTCTGGGCGGGACAGCTGTGCGTGCTGACGCTCGTCCTCGGTGTGCTGGTATTCCCGCTCGAGATCGTCGGGGTCGGTGTGCTCACCGTGGCGCTGATCCTGCCGTGGCTGGCCCACACCGCCCTGACCGCCGCGAAGCGGGCCGATGATCGACCACCGCGCACGCCACGGCCCGGGCTCACCGATCACGACGACCGGCAGCGGTGATCCCTCGCCTGGTCACGCCGCCCAGCGGGCGAGGAACGTGCGCTCCTCGGTCAGCAGCCGACGCGGCCGCTGCGCGGTCAGGTCGAACGTGGCCATCCGGGTCCACGCCGCGACGGCGACCGGATCGGTCTGCTCCGGCCCGTCGTGCAGCTCGTAGCAGACCCGGAACTCCGCGGCCCGCACCTGATCCACCCACATCGCCACCCGCACCGGATGCGAGCGGTACGGGATCTGCCGCCGGTACTCCACGTTCAGCCCGGCGACGAGCAACCCCGCGGCGAACCCGGCGATCCCGTCGTCGGCGGCCGCGGTGAAGAACAGCCCGATCCGGGCCTCCTCCAGCAGCGTCACCACGCTGGCGTTGTTGAGATGGCGGTAGGAGTCCTGGTCGGTCCAGCGCAGCGGCACCCTGGCGACGAAATGGGCCACTAACGGGCCAAGCCGCGCAACTGCCGCGACACCACCGACAGCGTGGCCAGATCCAGCTGCCCGGCCTTCTCCACCTCCTGCAGCGACGCCCGCGCGCGTACCAGCAGCGACGCGTTGTGCTGCTCCCACTGCGCGATGGCGTCGTCCACCGGGGTGCCGGGACCGGATTCCCGCAACGCGTCGAGCGTGATCGCGCGCAGCGAGCCGTAGACGTCGTCGCGCAGCGCGAGCCGGGCCAGCGCGTGCCAGCGGTCGCCGCGGTCCAGGGCGCTCACCGAGGTCAGGATCAGATCGATGCCCAGGTGCTCGGACACGCCGTAGTAGAGCCGGGCGACCTCCTCCGGCTCACGGGGCTCCCGATCGCGATCGGCCAGCTCGGTGATCTCGGCGACGTCGAGCAGCCCGAACGCGAAGGTCAGTGCGGCCGATTCCAGCGCGACCTTGGCGCCCACGCCGCGCGATCGCAGCTCGGCCGCGTCGGCCTCGACGAACTCGAGCTCGCGGCCCCGCAGCAGCGTCGGCAGCTTCGCTTTCAGGGCTCCGATCACGGCGGTGAACCGGGTCGTCTCCGCGCCCACCGCCAGCGGCTGTGGGCGGTTGGTCAGGAACCAGCGCGAGGCCCGGTCCAGCAGCCGGCGGCTGTCGAGCACCATCGCGTCGGAGACCGCGGTCGGCACGCCCGCCGCGCGCTGCTCGTCCCACAGCGTCCGCAGGTCGAACACCGCCATGGTGACGGTGTAGGCGCGCACCGCGTCGTCGGCGTCGGCGGAGAGCTCCTCGCCGAGGCGGAACACGTAGGTCATGCCGCCGCCGTCGACCATCTCGTTGACCAGCTGGGTGGACATGATCTCGCGGCGCAGCGGGTGCGCCATGATCGCCTTCGGGAACCGCTCGCGCAGTGGCCGCGGGAAGTACTCCGGCAGCCGTGCCGCGAACGCGTTGACGTCGGGCAGCTCGCTGGCCAGCACCTGCTCGGTCAGCGCGAGCTTGGTGTGCGCGATCAGCGTGGCCAGCTCCGGGCTGGACAGGCCGGCGCCGGCCTCCTCCAGCGCGGCGAAGCCGTGCTTGTCGGGCAGCACCTCCAGCTTCCGGTCCAGGCCGTGCTCGGCGGCCAGTTGGTCGACCAGCCGACCGTGCACGCTGACCATCTCCGCGGCGTGGGCGCGGGCGATGCCGAGCACCTCGTTCTGTTCCCGGTTGTCCTCCAGCACCAGCGCGGAGACCTCGTCGGTCATCTCGACGAGCACCGTGTTGCGGGCCTCGCGCTCCAGCTCGCCCGCGGCCACCAGCCGGTCCAGCAGGATCTTGATGTTGACCTCGTGGTCGGAGCAGTCCACACCGGCCGAGTTGTCGATGGCGTCGGTGTTGATCTTTCCGCCGGCGCGGGCGAACTCGATCCGACCGCGCTGGGTCAGCCCGAGGTTGCCGCCCTCGCCCACCACCTTGGCCCGCAGCTGGTTGCCGTCGGCGCGGATGTGGTCGTTGGCCTTGTCGCCGGCGTCGGTGTGGGTCTCGGTCGACGCCTTCACGTAGGTGCCGATGCCGCCGTTCCAGAGCAGGTCGACGGGCGCGCGCAGGATGGCCGCCATCAGCTCCGGCGGGCTGAGCTTCACCACGTCCTCGGGCAGCCCCAGCGCGGCCCGGATCTCGGGGCCGATCGGTACCGACTTCTGGGTGCGCGGCCACACCCCGCCACCGGCGCTGATCAGGCTCTTGTCGTAGTCCTCCCACGACGAGCGCGGCAGCGCGAACATCCGCTCCCGCTCGACGAAGGAGCGCTCCGCGTCGGGGTCGGGGTCGACGAACACGTGCCGGTGGTCGAAAGCGGCGAGCAGCCGGATGTGCCGCGAGAGCAGCATGCCGTTGCCGAACACGTCACCCGACATGTCGCCCACGCCGACGACGGTGAAGTCCTCGCTCTGGGTGTCCACGCCGAGCTCGCGGAAGTGCCGCTTGACGCTCTCCCAGGCCCCCTTCGCGGTGATCCCCATGGCCTTGTGGTCGTAGCCCACCGACCCGCCGGAGGCGAAAGCGTCACCCAGCCAGAAGCCGTAGGAGGCGGCCACCTCGTTGGCGGTGTCGGAGAACTTCGCGGTGCCCTTGTCCGCGGCGACCACCAGGTAGGAGTCGTCGCCGTCGTGCCGCACGACATCGGGCGGCGGCACCGTGCGGGCCTGCTGGCCGTCCTCGGCGATCAGGTTGTCGGTCACGTCGAGCAGCCCGGAGATGAACGTCCGGTAGCAGTACTCGACCTCCTCGGGCCCGGCGTTCTCGCGGCGGACCACG
The DNA here is from genome assembly GCA_963730945.1 of uncultured Actinomycetota bacterium. Lineage (GTDB taxonomy): Bacteria > Actinomycetota > Actinomycetes > Mycobacteriales > Pseudonocardiaceae > Pseudonocardia. The sequence continues at coordinate 85,365 of CAVSTV010000009.1, read as the reverse complement.
AACCCGCCCTTCGCCCCGACCGGGACGATCACCGCGTTCTTCACGGCCTGGGCCTTGACCAGCCCGAGGATCTCGGTGCGGTAGTCCTGCTGGCGGTCGGAGTAGCGCAGCCCGCCGCGGGCGACCGGGCCGAAGCGCAGGTGCACCCCCTCGATCCGCGGCGAGTACACGAAGATCTCGAACCGCGGGCGCGGGGCCGGCATGTCCGGCACGGCCGACGGGTTGATCTTGAACGAGAAGAACGGGCGGTCGCGGTAGAAGTTGGTGCGCAGCGTAGCGGTGATCATCGCCAGGTAGCTGCGCAGGATGCGGTCGGCGTCGAGGCTGGTGACGCCGTCGATGTTCTCCTGCACCCGCGCCAGCGCCTCGGCAGCGACGGTGTCCCGGTTGGGGACCGCGGGATCGAACCGGGCCCGGAACAGCGCCATCAGGCTGCGCACCGTGTCCGGGTTGGCGATCAGGATGTCCGCGACGTAGATCAGGCCGAACGAGCTGCCGAGCTGGCGGGCGTAGCGGGCGTAGGCGCGCAGCACCGCGACCTCCCGCCAGCCCAGGCCGGCCCGCAGCACCAGCGCCGCGAACCAGTCGCTTTCCGCGTCGCCCCGCCAGGCCGCGCGGAACGCCGAGCAGAACGACTGCTCGACGTCGATCTCCGTGTGCTCGGCCAGCGCGGCCCGGGTGGCCTCGTCCATGCGCAGCCCGAAGTCGTAGAGCCAGCACCGCAGCCCGTCGGCGCGGGTGAACTCGGCGGGCCGCTCGTCCAGCACGTCCACGCCCAGCTGTTGCAGCACGGGCAGCACCGCGGTCAACGTGGCCGGGGCGCCCGCCAGGTACAGGGTCAGCCGCCGCTCCGCCTCGTCGTCGGTGGCGGAATAGAGGCGCACGTCGAAGTCGCCGGACTCGTCGAGCCCGGCGATGCAGCGCAGGTCCTCGACGGCGTGCCGGGGCTCGACGGCGACCTTGTAGGCCTCCGGCACGCCGACCAGCAGCGAGGTCAGGTCGGCGGCGTCGGGCTGGGCCAGCAGCCGGTCGTCCCAGTTGCGGACGACCTCGGTCAGCTCGTCCTGCAGCTCGGCCACGTCGACCTCGTCGAACCCGACCGCGTCGCGCGGGGTGTGCACGGTGAACTGCACCAACGCCAGCGTCGACTCCGAGACCCGCGCCGTGTCGTCCACCGCCCGCCCGCCGAGGCGGCGCTGCAGCACGTCGGCCATGGCGAGCCGGGACTCGGTGGTGTAGCGGTCGCGGGGCAGGTAGACCAGCGCGGAGATGAAGCGGCGGTACGGGTCGGGACGCAGGAACAGCCGCACCGCGCGCCGGCCCGCCATCGCCAGCACGCCGACCGCGGTGTCGTACAGGGACTGCTCGCCGGCGCTGAACAGTTCCTCGCGCGGCAGCCCGGAGATCACCTCGAGCATGGCCTGGCCGGAGTAGGACTCCAGCGGGAAGCCGGCCTTGTGGATGGCCGCCCGGGCCCGACCCTCGACCACCGGGATGTCGAGCACGCTCTCGTACAGCGCGGCCACGGTCAGGGTCCCGAGGAAGCGGTGCTCGCCAACCAGCCGGCCGTCCGGGCCGAGCGTACGTACGGCCAGGTAGTACGGGTGCACGGCGCGCAACGGACTGATCGTGCTGGCCCGGGTGATGACCAGCACGTCGTCGACGTCGTTCACCGTGTCCACCCGGGGGGCGAACGTCTCCACCTGGCTGGACTCGGGGCCCAGCGCGCCGAGCCCGGTCGACAGATCGGGGCGCAGCTCGGCGTTGTGGCCGTTGGGCGCGGCTGCGTAGTAGCAGTACCCGATGAACGTGAAGTGCCCGTCGGCGAGCCAGCGCAACAGGTCGGCGATATCGGCGGGCCGGGTACCCCCGTCCGGTCCACGCTCGGCGGGCAACGCCTCCGCGAGCTCGCGCGCACGAGCGACCATGGCCGGACCGTCGCCGACGATGGTGCGCACGTCGCGCAGCACCCGGCCGAGATCGGCCTCGAGCTCGTCCGGGTCGGTCGCGGTCGGCTCCAGGTCCAGGTGGATCCACGACTCGGCCAGCGTGCCGGGCGGCGGCGTCGCCGGGTCCTCGGCCGTGAGCACCTCGCTGAGCTCGCCGGAGTCGGTGCGCCGCACCACGACGATCGGATGGATGACCCGTCGCACCTCGCAGCCGGCCCGGACCGCCGCAGCCTGCACCGACTCGACCAGGAACGGCATGTCGTCGGTGACGACCTCAACGACCAGCCCCGCGTCGGCCTCCGCTTCCGGGGCGGGATCACCGCCGTCGGGCTTCGTGTCCGCCGCTGTGTCCGGGCGGTAGACCCGGATCAGCGGTTCGCGCGGGGTCCGCCAGCGGGCGAGCTGCAGGTGCGAGCGAGCCGCCGCGAGCAGCAGCGGCACCGCCTCACCCGGCGTGCGTTCGAGGTCGGGTGCATGCCGGGCGTAGAGGGTGACCAGGTCGGTCATCTCGGTGTCCGGCGCGGGACCAGCGGGCTTCATCCCAGTCGGGCTCGTCACATCAGCTCCGATGCTCGTTGATGATCAACTCGGACCGACCTGGCCGACCGGAGTTGATCACCACCTTGACGACGTTCCGGGGCCACCATAGCCCGGAGGACGCTGATCAGGATCATTTCCGCCATCGCCGCTGGACACGCCCGATCGCCCGATCAGATGCGGCGGTAGGCCGCCAGCGCCCCGGCCAGGAGATCGGCAAGACCCATTCCCTCAGTGAAGTCGATATCCGGCAAAGCGGACACCTCGTCGGGCACCGGTGCGTCGGGCTCGGCACGGCGGCGCCGCCCATCCTGCCCCTCCCCGGCCTGGCCCCGCCCGCTGTACTCGTACGGGAGCCGGCCGGTCGCGTCGTGTCGCCCCGCCCGTGCGTGCTCAACGGCGCCCGCACCAGCGGGGTCGGGCAGCGCGCCGGGGCCGCTACCGATCCGCTCGTATCGAGCGTGGTCAAGGTGTTGCAGCAGCTGGGCGCCGACCGGCCCGTCGGGTCCGGTGACCACCGAGCGCAGCTGCAGCCCGACCAGGTCCCCCTCGACGGTGACATCGTCGAGCACGCCGGTCAGCGCGTGGTGCATCCAGCTCGCGACCGCGACGCCGTTGGTCTCGGGAATCAACAGCACCAGCGCATCATGGTCGCCGGCGTGCAGGTGTGCGCCGGCCGGCAGCCGGTCGAGCAGCCGGTCGCCCACCGTCCGCAGCGCCCTGCCCGCGCCGAGACCGGCGAACCGGCGCCCGTCGCGGACGACATCGATGACGATCAGGTGGCCGACACCGGCGGGCAGTTCGCGGCGCTCGGTCGCTTCGCCTCCCTCCTGGTGGTCGACGACCGATTCATCGCCGGCGATCGATTCCGCGGCCCTCGTTGCGGCCGTGGGAGACGAACCGCGCGGCTCCTCGCCCGACCCGGTTCCGTACGGTGCCACCTGCGCAGCTGTCGATCTGCGCCCTTCGCCGGTCGTCGCACTCCAGGCCCGGTCGAGGTCCGCCAGCGCCGCGTGCAGTCGCTGCTGCTGCTGCTGCTCGACGCTTCGGGGCGACTTCTTGTCGTCCCCCGGCGGCTGGGCTTGAACCGCCGGGGGCCGCACGTCGGCCCGGCGTTCCGACCCGCCCCAGTTGCCGCTGCTCCATGGATCGTCGGTGCGCAGGACGCCGGAGCTGCCATTGCTGGCCCTGCTGACGGTCCCGGCGCTGACGACCTCGCCGCTCTCCGCTGTGCTGTGGGCGGTGCTGCCGCTGACCCCCCTCGGCCCCGGCGGTGACGACCTCGCCGCTGGCGGCGGCTGTGCTGTGAGCGGCGCCGTCGCTGGTCGCCTTGCTCTGGGCCGCACCGTCGCTGGTGGCCTTGATGTTGTCGACGCTGCCGCTGACGACACTGCCGCTGACGACCCCGTCCATGTCGGCGCTGCCGTGGTCGGCGCTGCTGTGGTCGGTGGTGGCTTGGTCGGCGCTGCCGTGGTCGGCGCTGCTGTGGTCGGTGGTGGCCTTATCAGTGCCGCCCTGGTCGGTGGTGGTCTTGTCGGTGCCGCCCTGTTCGGTGGTGGCTTGGTCGGAGCTGTCCTCGGCCGACGGACCGTTCGTGTGCGCGGAAGCCGGGGACACGACATCGGCGTTGCCGGCCTCATCGGAGCCGGTGAACTCAGCGTTGCCGCGAGGATCGGCTGGGCCGGGCCCCGACCGGCCCGGACCACGGCCGTCGGCACGTGGCTTCGTCGGCCCCGAACCGTGGTCACCGCGTGCCGCGCGATGCGCACTGCCGCCGTCGGCGCGGCCCTCGAAGCCCACACCGGCCCGCATGCTCCGCATCAGCAGGTCACCGATGGGCGACGCGCCGGGCTGGTCGAGCCAGACCTCGTCGAGCGGATGGCCACCCTCGGCACCTGCCGTCACCGGGTCGCGGTGGGCGGGCGTCGACAACCATGACGAACCCCAGAGCGGATCAGCGACGCCCGGAATGCCGGCGAGCGGACGAGCCGAGTCGGACATGCCGGAGTCACCGGAACCGGCAATCTCGGCGTCGCTCGCTTCACGACCGGCATCAAGGACCCCGCTGCTGCCACCGCCGGCTCCGCCGGTTTCGTTCGCCTCGACAGCGGATCCACCGACACGTGTCACAGCCGCGCGCTCGACGACCGATTTCCTGGCGGTACTGGCCTCGGCGGCCCCACGGGCGGCGACCCCGGTCTGCACAATTCCGGTCTCGACAGCCCCGCCATCGGCAACCCTGGTCTCGCCGACCCCGACCTCGGAAGCCCTCGTCTCGGAAGCCCCTGTCTCGGAAGTCTCTGCCTCGGATGCACCAGCCTCGGCGACCCTGACCTCGGCCGCCTCGACTGAACTCGCCCGGCTGTCGTCATCGTCGATCGCGGCGGTGTCGACCCACGGCCACTGCGCGACCGGCGCTGGCACCGCCTCCGTCCGCACGCCCTCGCCACCGGAGCGACCGTCGTCGGCCTGGCCGCCGCCGTCGTCGATCTCGTGGTGATCGACATCCGAGTCCGGCTCGGCCCGCCGTCGCCTCCGGCGGCCGACCCGGACGTCGCGAGCACCCTCGGCCGAATCGAGGTCGGACCCATCGCGACGGCGCGCCGTTTCCCGGGCGGCCCCGGCGTTCGCCGCGCGGACCTCCCTGCGAACGTCAGCGACGACACCGGGGTCGACCCGAGCATCGGCAGGACCGGGGTCCGCGCCAGCTCGGAGGGAGGCCGGCACATCTCGCTCGGGTAGCAACGCGGCGCGCCGGTGCGCTCCTTCGTCCTGGATTCCCGCCCGGGCCGGCTCGGCCGGGTGCTGGGCGAAGCCGTGGGCGGCCATGGAGTCGGCCCCATCGGCGTGCCCGCGACGGCTGAGCGGCCGCGGCGGCGGCGGGGTCCGGCCGCGGGAGCCCTCGCCGGCGTCAGCGTCCGGGGTGGTGGCCGCGGCGGCGTCAGCGACCCGAACCGCCGGCTCCTCGGCCACCGCGACGGCGAGCATGGCCCGGAACTGCCCGTCCCGGTGCCGGTCGCGGCGCCTGGCCAGCTCCGCCGCGCGGATGGCCCGGGTGGCGAGGTCGATCTGGCCTGTTCCCTCGAGCACGGTCGCCAGCGCTGATCGACTGACGAACTCCAGGTCCGGCGCATCGCTGTCCGCGGCGTCGCGCGCGGCCTTCTCCAGCAGCTCCGCGGTGAGCCGGGAGGGGCCGCGGGGCGCCAGCGCCCTGGCCGTCACGAGCCGCAGCCGGGCCAGTTGCCGGCTGGGCCGAACCGGCTCCGCCAGCCATGTCAGCAAGGGCTCGCACCCCTGGCGGGCCTCGTCGAACCGCTCCTCGTCGAGCAGCGCCGAGATCCATTCCGCGGTGAGTGCCGACGTCAGGTATTCGCTGGGGGTGCCGGTGGCTCGCAGCTCCGGGACGCCCTCGAGCCGGGCAAGCCCGGCCCGGGCGGCCTGCGCGGCGGCCCGGGGCCGGCGGCTCCGCCGGTGAGCGGCGGCCGAGACGAGATCCGTAGCGGCCATCCCGATCTGGGCGTCGCCGCCACCGACATCGGTCCATCCTGCCCGGGCCGCCTGCAGTTCCGCCGCGACCTCACCCGGAGCGTCCTCGACCGCACACCGAGCGAGAGCGGTGTGCGCGTCGGCCCGCAGCAGCGGCGAGCCGCCGCTCGTCGCCACGGGCGCCAGCAGCATCCGGGCCCGATCCGTCTGGCCGGAACCCAGCGCGATCAGCGCCAATTCGATCCGCAACCGGTCGGCTGCGGGCATCACCAGTGCGACCGTCCCCCACCGGCGAAGCGCCTTGAGCACGGTGGAGGCGGTGTCTCGCCCGTCGCCGGTTGCCGAGCGCGCATGGACGGCCCAGCCCGCCGCGACGAGCCAACGTTCCCGATCACCGAAGGCGGCCGACCCAGCAAGCACATGATCGGCCAGCTCCCCGGTCAGATCCGGCCGGGACCACCGCAGGGCCGAGGCTGCCGCGAGCCAGTCGGCGGGCCCCGAAGCAGGGACAGTCCGCTCCCGGGCCTCGACGTCGGCAGGCGTCGACCCCACGTGCCCTCCTGATCTGCAGCATCGTCAGAACGACCTGAGTAGCGATCATGACCCCGGCACAGAACGTTACTTTAGTCGCGGGTGAGCTTACGGTGCGTCACTCTGTGTGGGCGGGCGGCCTCCGCTCCGAGCCGGTCGACCTTGTTCTTCTCGTAGGCCTCGAAGTTGCCCTCGAACCAGAACCAGCTGGCAGGATTCTCCTCGTCTCCCTCCCACGCCAGGATGTGGGTGACGACACGGTCGAGGAACCACCGGTCGTGCGAGATCACCACGGCACATCCGGGGAACTGCTCGAGCGCGTTCTCCAGCGAGCCCAGCGTTTCGACGTCGAGGTCGTTGGTCGGCTCGTCGAGCAGGATCAGGTTGCCCCCCTCCTTCAGTGTGAGCGCCAGGTTCAGCCTGTTCCGCTCGCCACCGGACAGCACGCCGGCCGGCTTCTGCTGGTCCGGGCCCTTGAAACCGAAGGCGGCCACGTAGGCCCGCGACGGCATCTCGACCTGGCCGACCTTGATGTAGTCGAGCTTGTCCGAGACCACCTCCCACACCGTCTTCACCGGGTCGATACCGCCGCGGTTCTGATCGACGTAGGACAGCTTCACCGTGTCGCCGATCCGCACCTTGCCCGAGTCGGGCTGTTCCAGCCCGACGATGGTCTTGAACAGCGTGGTCTTCCCTACGCCGTTGGGGCCGATCACCCCGACGATCCCGTTGCGCGGCAGCGAGAAGGACAGGTCTTTGATCAACATGCGGCCGTCGAAGCCCTTGTCGAGATGTTCGACCTCGACGACCACGTTGCCCAGGCGGGGGCCCGGCGGGATCTGGATCTCCTCGAAGTCCAGCTTGCGGTGCTTGTCGGCTTCCGCGGCCATCTCCTCGTAGCGATCCAGCCGCGCCCGGCTCTTGGCCTGGCGGGCCTTGGCGCCCGACCGCACCCAGGCCAACTCGTCGACCAGCCGCTTGCGCAGCTTGGCGTCCTTGCGGCCCTGCACCGCAACCCGCTCGGCCTTCTTCTCCAGGTAGGTCGAGTAGTTGCCCTCGTAGGGATAGGTGTGACCGCGGTCGATCTCCAGGATCCACTCGGCCACGTTGTCCAGGAAGTAGCGGTCGTGGGTGACCGCGAGGATCGCGCCCGGGTAGCTCGCGAGGTGCTGCTCCAGCCACAGGACACTCTCGGCGTCGAGGTGGTTGGTGGGCTCGTCGAGCAGCAGCAGGTCCGGCTTGCTCAACAGCAGCCTGCACAGCGCCACCCGACGGCGCTCCCCACCCGAGAGCAGCGTGACCGGTGAGTCGGCCGGCGGGCACCGCAGCGCATCCATGGCCTGCTCGAGCTGCGAGTCGAGCTCCCAGGCGTCGCTGTGATCCAGGATCTCCTGCAGCTGGCCCATTTCCTCCATGAGCTCGTCGGAGTAGTCGGTGGCCATCAGCTCGGCGATCTCGTTGAAGCGGTCGAGCTGCTGCTTGATCTGTCCGAGGCCTTCCTCCACGTTGCCGAGGACGGTCTTCTCCTCGTTCAGCGACGGCTCCTGCTGGAGGATGCCGACCGTCGCGCCGGGCGCGAGCAGCGCATCGCCGTTGTTGGCGTGCTCCAACCCGGCCATGATCCTCAGAACCGTTGACTTCCCTGCGCCGTTCGGGCCGACCACACCGATCTTGGCGCCCGGCAGGAAGTTCAACGTCACGTTATCGAGAATGACCTTGTCGCCGTGGGCTTTCCGGACCTTCTGCATGCTGTAGATGAACTCCGCCACGCCCTCGATGGTAGTTGCGTCCGCCTCATGCTCCGACGCCTGCCTCGATTGCGGCGCCGCGCCGGTCGACACCGTCTTCGCTGCCCCTCTCGCCGCCGTCCTCGGGGTCAGCGGACGTGGCGTTGGCGACCAGCCACGGATCGTCGGTTCCGAGGTCGCCGCCCGGATCGCCGGCGGTATCCGCGACGGTGTCGGCGTCGGTGGACCGTGCGGACGTGCCGCCGTCCCGTCGCAGTCTGGTGATCTCGGCGGTCGCCCTGGTCAGGTCCGGACCGACCGCCAACCCCTCCAGCTCGGTCACCGTCTGCCGCTTGCCGTCGCGATCGTCGTAGCTCCGCGAGTGCAGCCGACCCCGCACGATGATCGGATCTCCGACGTTGAAGGTCCGGTGCACGTTCTCGGCCAGCTGCCGCCAGCAGGTCACGGAGACGTAGAGCGAGTCCCCGTCGGTCCAGGTCGCCGTCGGGCGGTCGAAGCGGCGCTCATTGCTCGCCACCCGAAAGCTGACGACGGACGTGCCGTCCGGCAGCCGGCGACGGTTCACCGGAGAGATCAGAGTGCCGACGACGGTCAGGTGTGTCTCGTACATGGTGGTTGCTTCCTCGGTCTCAGGGGACGACGTCACGGACGAACGTCGTGAGACCGAGCGTGCAATCGACGCGGCGGTGCCACCAGGCCGATCTGCGTTCTGTGGATGGCCCGGTAGCGATGTGGACAACTCGCGGCGCCGCGGCGTCCGGACCACACGAATGGTAGTGGCGGGCGATACCGTGCTCGCAAAAACGGGTGTTCACCAGTGTCGGCTCACGCGCCGGGCCCCACGGCCTCGAGCACAAAAAATGGGGTGGGTGGTTGCGGAACGAATTCCACAACCACCCACCCCAACAAAGGGTTTGATGTCGGCGACGACCTACTCTCCCACACCCTGACGAGTGCAGTACCATCGGCGCTGGAGGGCTTAGCTTCCGGGTTCGGGATGGGACCGGGCGTTCCCCCTCCGCCACAACCACCGACAACACAATCTTCAATTAACAAACCCCACACCAACCACCCCCGCACCAAGACGGGAACATGGTTGTGCGCTCAGGGTCGCACAGTGGATGCAAACATACGCTTGTTGAGGGTAAGCCCTCGGCCTATTAGTACCAGTCAACTCCACCCCTCACAGGGCTTCCATATCTGGCCTATCAACCCAGTAGTCTCCTGGGGGCCTTAACCACGCAAGGTGGTGGGAGACCTCATCTTGGAACGAGCTTCCCGCTTAGATGCCTTCAGCGGTTATCCCTTCCGAACATAGCCAACCAGCCATGCCCCTGGCGGGACAACTGGCACACCAGAGGTCCGTCCGTCCCGGTCCTCTCGTACTAGGGACAGCCTTCCTCAAGTCTCCTGCGCGCGCGGCGGATAGGGACCGAACTGTCTCACGACGTTCTAAACCCAGCTCGCGTACCGCTTTAATGGGCGAACAGCCCAACCCTTGGGACCTACTCCAGCCCCAGGATGCGACGAGCCGACATCGAGGTGCCAAACCATGCCGTCGATATGGACTCTTGGGCAAGATCAGCCTGTTATCCCCGGGGTACCTTTTATCCGTTGAGCGACACCCCTTCCACCAGGCGGTGCCGGATCACTAGTCCCGACTTTCGTCCCTGCTCGACCCGTCAGTCTCACAGTCAAGCTCCCTTGTGCACTTACACTCAACACCTGATTGCCAACCAGGCTGAGGGAACCTTTGGGCGCCTCCGTTACTCTTTGGGAGGCAACCGCCCCAGTTAAACTACCCACCAGGCACTGTCCCTGAACCAGATCATGGCCCGAGGTTCAGACACCCAATCCGACCAGAGTGGTATTTCAACAACGACTCCACAACCACTAGCGTGACCGCTTCACAGTCTCCCACCTATCCTACACAAGCCGAACCGAGCACCAATACCAAGCTGTAGTAAAGGTCCCGGGGTCTTTCCGTCCTGCCGCGCGTAACGAGCATCTTTACTCGTAATGCAATTTCGCCGAGTCTGTGGTCGAGACAGCGCCCAAGTCGTTACGCCATTCGTGCAGGTCGGAACTTACCCGACAAGGAATTTCGCTACCTTAGGATGGTTATAGTTACCACCGCCGTTTACTGGCGCTTAAATTCTCCGCTTCGCCCCCCAAAGGGAACTAACAGGTCCTCTTAACGTTCCAGCACCGGGCAGGCGTCAGTCCGTATACATCGTCTTGCGACTTCGCACGGACCTGTGTTTTTAGTAAACAGTCGCTTGGGCCTGGTCTCTGCGACCCCCCACCCCCAGCCCGCAAAGGGGCTTCAGAGCAGAGGGCCCTCCTTCTCCCGAAGTTACGGAGGTATTTTGCCGAGTTCCTTAACCACAGTTCGCTCGATCGCCTCGGTATTCTCTACCTGACCACCTGTGTCGGTTTGGGGTACGGGCCGCAACAGCACTCGCTAGAGGCTTTTCTCGACAGCATGGGATCACCCTACTTCGCCTCAACGGCTACGCATCACCTCTCACCCACGTCATCAAAGACAGACACCCGGATTTACCTAGATGTCGAGCTACAGGCTTACACCAGGACAACCACCGCCTGGCGGGACTACCCTCCTGCGTCACCCCATCGCTTACCTACTACCGGATCGGGTCCCACGCTCCCCAGACCAGCCACCCCGAAGGGCAACCAGAAGGTTCGGATGGTCAGCATCACCGGCCTCAGCACGGACGCACTATCACGAGCACGGGAATATCAACCCGTTGTCCATCGACTACGCCTGTCGGCCTCGCCTTAGGTCCCGGCTCACCCTGGGCGGACAAACCTGGCCCAGGAACCCTTGGTCATTCGGCGGCAGAGATTCTCACTCTGCATTCGCTACTCATGCCTGCATTCTCACTCCCACACCCTCCACCCCTAGGTCACCCTGGAGCTTCACCGGACGCAGGACGCTCCCCTACCCAACCCGAACCCAAAGATCCGGATTGCCACGGCTTCGGCGGTACGCTTGAGCCCCGCTACATTGTCGGCGCAGGACCACTTGACCAGTGAGCTATTACGCACTCTTTAAAGGGTGGCTGCTTCTAAGCCAACCTCCTGGTTGTCCCAGCGATCCCACATCCTTTCCCACTTAGCGCACGCTTAGGGGCCTTAGCCGGTGATCTGGGCTGTTTCCCTCTCGACTACGAAGCTTATCCCCCGCAGTCTCACTGCCATGCTAGAAGTACCGGCATTCGGAGTTTGGCTGAGTTCAGTAAGCTTGTCGGCCCCCTAGCCCATCCAGTGCTCTACCTCCGGCACCCACCACACAACGCTGCACCTAAATGCATTTCGGGGAGAACCAGCTATCACGGAGTTTGATTGGCCTTTCACCCCTACCCACAACTCATCCCCCAGGTTTTCAACCCTGGTGGGTTCGGGCCTCCACCACGTCTTACCGTAGCTTCACCCTGGCCATGGGTAGATCACTCCGCTTCGGGTCTACACCCCGCGACTACAGTGCCAAAAGACACCCGACGCCCTATTCAGACTCGCTTTCGCTACGGCTACCCCACACGGGTTAACCTCGCCACGAAGCATAACTCGCAGGCTCATTCTTCAAAAGGCACGCCATCACCACAAACAAAAGCTCACAGCTCTGACGGCTTGTAGGCACACGGTTTCAGGTACTATTTCACTCCCCTCCCGGGGTACTTTTCATCTTTCCCTCACGGTACTAGTCCGCTATCGGTCACCAGGGAGTATTTAGGCTTACCGGGTGGTCCCGGCAGATTCACAGCAAATTCCACGAGCTCGCTGCTACTCGGGGAAACACAATCCATGCACGGCACAGCATTTTCGCGTACGGGGCTCTCACCCACTACGGCGACCCTTTCCAGAAATCTTCCGCTAACACCACACCGCAACATCGCAGAGACGGTGGCCTCCACACGATCACGCCCCACAACACCCACCCCGCAACGCCCACCGGCTATCACACGAGACAGGTTTAGCCACATCCGCTTTCGCTCGCCACTACTCACGGAATCACATATTGTTTTCTCTTCCTGCGGGTACTGAGATGTTTCACTTCCCCACGTTCCCCCCAACACCCTATGTATTCAGATGTTGGTAACACCCCATGACGGGTGCTGGGTTACCCCATTCGGACACCCTCGGATCACAGCTCGGTTGACAGCTCCCCGAGGCCTATCGCGGCCTCCCACGTCCTTCATCGGCTCCTGATGCCCAGACATCCACCATGTGCCCTTAAACACTTACACACAACAAGATGCTCGCATCCACTATGCAACACTCAACACACAACCACACCCCAACCCCACAACCACCACCACACCCAACCCAATAACAGGCAGACACGTTAGGCGGCCAAGCCAGGAGCAGCACCAAGAACACACCCAACCAACAGGTGTCCTCTCAGGACCCAACAGCGTGCCGAAACTCCCACCCCATGCTCAAAACTCGAAATGGTTTCATGTTCCACCCAGCCACACCCACCACCCACACCCAACCGGGCACAAGCAGCTTGCACAGGCGTGGAATCAAGTGAAAGGAGACCCACCAGCCTTCACAGCCAGCAGGCACCTCACCACAACGGTGAGACTCCTTAGAAAGGAGGTGATCCAGCCGCACCTTCCGGTACGGCTACCTTGTTACGACTTCGTCCCAATCGCCAGTCCCACCTTCGACAACTCCCTCCCGCAAGCGGGTTAGGCCATCGGCTTCGGGTGTTACCAACTTTCGTGACGTGACGGGCGGTGTGTACAAGGCCCGGGAACGTATTCACCGCAGCGTTGCTGATCTGCGATTACTAGCGACTCCAACTTCACGGGGTCGAGTTGCAGACCCCGATCCGAACTGAGACCTACTTTAAGGGATTCGCTCCACCTCGCGGTCTCGCAGCCCTCTGTATAGGCCATTGTAGCATGTGTGAAGCCCTGGACATAAGGGGCATGATGACTTGACGTCATCCCCACCTTCCTCCGAGTTGACCCCGGCAGTCTCCCATGAGTCCCCGGCATAACCCGCTGGCAACATGGAACGAGGGTTGCGCTCGTTGCGGGACTTAACCCAACATCTCACGACACGAGCTGACGACAGCCATGCACCACCTGCACACCAACCACAAGGGAACGCCTATCTCTAGACGCGTCTGGCGCATGTCAAACCCAGGTAAGGTTCTTCGCGTTGCATCGAATTAATCCACATGCTCCGCCGCTTGTGCGGGCCCCCGTCAATTCCTTTGAGTTTTAGCCTTGCGGCCGTACTCCCCAGGCGGGGCGCTTAATGCGTTAGCTGCGGCACAGAGACCGTGGAATGGCCCCCACACCTAGCGCCCACCGTTTACGGCGTGGACTACCAGGGTATCTAATCCTGTTCGCTCCCCACGCTTTCGCTCCTCAGCGTCAGTATCGGCCCAGAGACCCGCCTTCGCCACCGGTGTTCCTCCTGATATCTGCGCATTTCACCGCTACACCAGGAATTCCAGTCTCCCCTGCCGAACTCCAGTGATGCCCGTATCGACCGCAAGCTCAGAGTTAAGCCCCAAGTTTTCACGACCGACGCGACACACCGCCTACGAGCTCTTTACGCCCAATAATTCCGGACAACGCTCGCACCCTACGTATTACCGCGGCTGCTGGCACGTAGTTGGCCGGTGCTTCTTATCCAGGTACCGTCAATCACTCTTCGTCCCTGGCGAAAGAGGTTTACAACCCGAAGGCCGTCATCCCCCACGCGGCGTCGCTGCGTCAGGCTTCCGCCCATTGCGCAATATTCCCCACTGCTGCCTCCCGTAGGAGTCTGGGCCGTGTCTCAGTCCCAGTGTGGCCGGACGCCCTCTCAGGCCGGCTACCCGTCGTCGCCTTGGTAGGCCATCACCCCACCAACAAGCTGATAGGCCGCGGGCCCATCCCCAGCCGAAAAAACTTTCCACCACCCACCATGCGACAGGAAGTGAATATCCAGTATTAGACCCAGTTTCCCAGGCTTATCCCAGAGCTGAGGGCAGGTCACCCACGTGTTACTCACCCGTTCGCCGCTCATCCACCCCCGAAGAGGCTTCAGCGCTCGACTTGCATGTGTTAAGCACGCCGCCAGCGTTCGTCCTGAGCCAGGATCAAACTCTCCAACAAAAACTGGCCCAACAAAAAAAACAAACTGGCACAAAACCAAACCAACCCCCACAAGCGGAAGGCCGGCCAAACATGAAATAAAAGCTCGACACACTGTTGAGTTCTCAAAAGACACCCGCACACCATCGACTTCCGCTAGGAAGTTTCCGGGGCTGTGTTTTCCCACTGTACGCCACTGGACCCGCGAGGGATCCGGCGGCACCGAGTGGGCCGGTCTGCAAGCCCTGTTGACCGAGACCTTGCGGCCTTCGTTCTGTCCGGTGTCCTGCTGACGTCCACGAAGTTACGCCAGCGCTTCGCGACGCGTCAAATCGACCCGCCGCAGTGCCTATGAGCTGGGAAAACACAGTCCCGCCCCGGTCGCCCGGGGCACCGGAGCGACGAACGGTCAGCACGTCCTCGCCGGTGATCAGCTCTCGCCGGGCCGGCGCGGCCCGTCCTGACCTGCAGAAACATCATCCTTGTCCGGGACCGACGCGAGCCCGCGACGCTCACCCGTGTGATCTGCCCCATCAGCCGATTCGTTGCTCTGGGCGACAAGCGGTGTTCGTTGCGTCGCCAAGCGGCGCAGCATGGAGTTGTACTCCTTCAGGCTGGCGTCGCCGTCGGCATCAGCCCGACGATCATCGCGCCGAGCCGACCGCTCGTCCTGCCGGGACCACTGGATCAGCAGGGCCAGCACGACCAGCAGCAGCGGAGCCTCCCCGGACGCCCAGGCCAGGCCGCCACCGAGGGCCTGATCGCGCAGCGGATCGGGCACCCAGGGCAAGGCCAGGCTCGGATAGAAACTGCCGCCGAGCACCGAGTTCGCGCTCATCACCGCCACCCCGAAGAACGCGTGGAACGGCACCGAGGCGAACACGATGCCCAGCCGCGCCGCCGGGGGCAGCCGGCGTGGCGCCGGGTCCACGCCGATCAGCGGCCAGAAGAACAACGCCCCGACCACCAGGAAGTGCACGTTCATCAGCTGGTGCGCCCAGTGCTCGGGCAGCGCGGCGGGGAACAGTCCCGAGAAGTACAGGGCGTAGTAGCTACCGACGAACAGCGGCAGCGTGACCAGCGGATTGGTCAGCCGGCGTGCCGCCGTCGAATGCACACCGGCCAGCAGCCATTCCCGTGGACCGGGCGGTCGCTGCCGTCCGGCCGGCGGGAGGGTTCGCAGCGCCAGCGTGACCGGTGCCCCGAGCACCAGCAGGATCGGCACCAGCATGCCGAGGATCATGTGCTGGGCCATGTGCACGCTGAACATGGCTGGTCCGTAGCGCCCCAGACCGGAGCTCGTCGCGACCAGCAGTCCGGCGCACCCGAGCAGCCAGGCCACGGTTCGGCCGCTCGCCCACGCGTTCCCGCGCCGCCGCATCCGCCGCACTCCGATCACATAGATCAGAGCCATCGCGATGGCCGCCGTCCCCAGGACCAGGTTGAAACGCCAGTCGAACGCCAGCCGGGCGAGCGTCGGCGGCCCGGCCAGGTCGTAACCGATGATCGACTCGACGCGCGAGGGCACCTTCCCGTCATCCGGCGGGGCGCTGCGCCCCAGGGCCACGGCCAGCCCGACGGTGGCCAGCATCAGCAGCACCTCGACGCCACCGAGGCGCAGTAGCGCCCGCGGTTCGCCGCCGGCGGCGGCGGAGACGGTGGACCGGCGGTGTGCGGCCCCGATCGCGCCGAGCACCAGCAACGAAGCGGTCTTCGCCAGCACCAGCGCGCCGTAGCCGGTGCTGAACAGATCACCGAGCGAGACGCGGACCAGCGCGTTCACCACACCGGTCACCGCCACCACCGCCCAGCACAGCAGCGCCAGCCGGGAGAACCGCGGCACCGCGGTGGCCAGCGCCGTCGCCCGGTCCGGACCGCGGCCGGCCGCCGTGATCAGGACGGCGACGAGCCCGCCGATCCACAGCGACGCGGCCAGCACGTGCAGCACCAGGCTGTCGGTCGCGATGTCGTGCGACCCGCCGCCCGCGGAGTGGCCGGTGAGCGTCACCGGGAGCGGGCCCAGCAGCGCGATGCCGAACAGCACGGTGGTCCAACCCCAGGTCAGCACGGACCGGCAGCCGATCATGACGACCAGCGCCACCAGCGCGGTCAGCGACCAGGCGGTGGCCGCGGACAGCCGCGGCACCAGTTCGAGCAGCAGCCCCGGATCGAGCACATCACCGACCGGCCGACCCAGCGCCTCGGCCATGCTCAACGGCACCAGCAGGACCGCCGCGGCCAGCCATCCCGCGGCCGCCCAGGACGCGATCCGCAGCCCGCGGTAGCCAGCCACGTCGAGGTAGCCGGATCGCTGCGGAGGTACCAGGAAGGTGGCGAGCAGCACCGCCCCGATCGTCAGCACCATCAACGCCTCGGCGACCGCCCGAGCCGCCGGCAGCCCGGCGGTGGTCAGCACCCCCGGATCCGGCAGTCCCAACGCGGCGATCGGCCGGGCGCCGGTGAGCGCCGTGATCCCGACCGCGACCAACACCGCAGCCGCGATTCCCACCGCCACCACGCCGCCGACTCCCGACCCGGTGGCCTGCCGGGCCGGCGCGGTGGGCTCGGCCGGTGCGTGCGCCATGAGCTCAGGCTAAGCCGTGTTCGGGATCCGGCGGCGGCGGTGGTGTCCGCTCCGCCGGGAAGGCGTGATCGACAGCTGCCACACTGCCCCGATGGTCGACGATCCAGGGCTGCTCCGGACCGCCTCCGATCGGGCCGGCAACGATCCGCTGGCCTGGATCGCGGCGCCGCTGCAGGCCTCGACGATGGTGCTCGACGTGTGCTGCGGGCCCGGTGCGCTGGGCGACGAGATCGCGCCTGGCCGCTGGGTCGGCGTCAGCTGCACGTCCGCGCGGACGCGCCGGCCGTGGCTGTGTGGCACCCCGGACGCCCTGCCGGTGCGGACCAACGCCGTCGACGGCATCGCGATGCTGCTGGCACTCCCCCGGCTCCCCCGCCTCGACGACGTGTTCGCGGAGCTGCGCCGGGTGCTGCGGCCAGGGGGCACGCTGGTGTTGCTGGTGCCGTCGGCGCTGGCCCGCTCGGCCAGCGAGTTGCGACTCGCCTCGTTGACCGCGGCCGTGCACCGGCACTGGCGGCACCGTTCGGCGCTGGACCGCGCCGGTTGGCTGCTGGCGGCCGCGGACTTCGCCCTGGTCGGCGACGACCGCGTCTCCTTCGCACTGCCGCTGCCCGACGCCGGCGCCGCGCGCGAGCTGGTCGAGCAGCTGCCCCGCGCCGGCCTGTGGCCACCGGAGCTGCCCGAGGACGTGCGGGAACGGGCGACGCACAGCCTGACTCGGTTGGCCGGCCCCGGTCGGGTGCTGCCGATCCCGCTCCGCCGGCTCGTCGCGCGTCGCTGACCGCACCCGGCCGTCGATCAGCTGGACGGTGTGGCCGCGGCCCCCACCACCACCGGAGCCGCGTCACCCGGCGTGTGCCCATCGACAAGATCGGCGACCACACAGGTGATGTTGTCCGGCCCGCCGCGTTCGTTGGCCAGCTCGATGAGCCGCTCGACCGTGGCCGCGGGATCGGGAATGGTCAGCAGGATCTCGCCGATCTCCGGATCGTCGACCACGGCCGTGACGCCGTCAGAACAGATCAGGTAGCGGTCGCCGGGTCGTCCGTCCAGCAGGAACAGGTCCGGCTCGGCCGCGGTGTCCTCCTGCAGCGTTCGGACCAACCAGGATCGGCGCGGGTGCACCGCCGCCTCCGCCTCCGACAGCCGGCCCTCGTCGACCATGGCCTGCACCATCGTGTGGTCCCGGGTGAGCCGGCTCAGCACGTCGCCGCGCAGCCGGTAGGCCCGCGAGTCGCCGATGTGCGCCACCCCGATCCGCGTTCCGCTGACCAGGAAGGCGACCACGGTGGTGCCGGTGCCGCGCAGCTCGGCGTCCTCGTGGGCGAGCGCGGTGAGCCGCGCCGCGGCGTCGTCGATCGCGCCCCGCAGCTCGGCGAGCAGATCAGCATCGTCGAGATTCGTGCTGGTCAGCCGCTTGTCGAGATCGAGGAGCGCGGCCACGGCGACCCGGCTGGCCACTTCACCATGGGCGTGCCCTCCCATTCCATCGGCGACGGCAAGCAACCGAGGGGTGGTGGCAGCGGAGTCCTGGTTCATCGGCCTGCGGCGTCCGACGTCAGAGCCCGCTGCGGAACGCAGCGTCGGTGACATGGCGTCACCCTCTCACCACGTGCTCCGCCGGGTTACGGGCCGTCCGATATTTCCTTCGCGGTGGTCGCGATTGCCGGCGTGAGCGCGCCGAAACGACCGCCGCTAGGCTCGACGGCGGCGTGCGAACTCCGACGCCGCCCGCCCTCGTAGCTCAGCTGGATAGAGCAAGAGCCTTCTAATCTCTAGGTCGCAGGTTCGAGTCCTGCCGGGGGCACCCACTATCGTCCGCCTGCCCCGCGAGGCCGCAAGTCGGTGAAGCGGCTGAGTTGCGTGACGTGCTTTGGCGTGAGCTCCTCGAGCGTCGTGACCTGGAGCAGCTTCATGGTGCGCACGATCTGTTCCGACAAGATCTCGATCATCCGGTCGACGCCCTCTCGTCCCCCGGCCATCAGGCCGTAGAGGTAGGCCCGGCCGACGAGGGTGAACTTGGCGCCCATCGCGATCGAGGCGACGATATCGGCACCGTTCATGATTCCGGTGTCGATCATCACCTCGACGTCGTTGCCGACCTCACGGACCACGTCCGGCAAGAGGTGGAAGGGCACCGGTGCCCGGTCCAACTGCCGCCCACCGTGATTGGACAGCACGATGGCGTCGACGCCGAGGTCGGCGAGCGTCTTGGCGTCTTCGACGTTCTGTACGCCCTTGATCGCGATCTTGTGCGGCCAGATCGTGCGGATCTCGGCCAGGTCGTCGAAGTTGATCGACGGATCCATCGCGGCGTTGAGCAGCTCACCGACGGTGCCGCCGGTCGACGACAGCGACGCGAACTCCAGCTTCGGCGTGGTGATGAAGTCCCACCACCACCAGGGCCGCGTCAAGGTGTTCGCCACCGTGCCCAGGCTGATCTGGGGCGGGATGGAGAAGCCGTTGCGCTTGTCGCGCAACCGGGCACCGGCGACCGGGGTGTCGACGGTGAAGAACAACGAGTCGAAATTTGCCTCGGCGGCCCGTTCGACCAGGCCGTACGAGATCTTCCGTTGATTCATGACGTAGAGCTGAAACCAGTTGCGCCCGTGCGGATTCGCCTCCCGAACGGTCTCGATGGAGGCGGTTCCCAGGGTGGACAGGGTGAACGGGATACCGGCGGCACCGGCCGCGCCGGCCCCGGCCGTCTCGCCCTCGGTCTGCATCAGTCGCGTGAAGCCGGTGGGTGCGATGCCGAACGGTAGGGCCGAGCTGCCGCCGAGAACCTGAGCAGTGGTGTCGATGTGGGAGACGTCCCTGAGGATCGAGGGGTGGAACTCGATGTCCTCGAACGCCTGGCGAGCCCGGCGGAGCGACAGTTCGTCATCCGCTGCGCCGTCGGTGTAGTCGAAGGCCGCGGCCGGGGTCCGACGCTTCGCGATCCGGCGCAGGTCCTGGATGGTGAGCGCAGCGGCGAGGCGGCGCTTGCGGCCGTTGAGCTCGAACTTCTTGAACTGGAGCAGCTCGAGCACGTCTGCCGGCTTCGGAACCTGACGCTGGACCACGGTTGGCGCTCCTTCTTGTCGAGTCGTCCCTAACTTGACGTTTGTGGATCGCGAAGTTCGGAATCCACGGCGGCCAGCCGCAGTGAGTGGCCCGTCTGGTGCGGAAGTACCCCCACGTCCTCGCGGCCGAACGCATCGATCCGGAACTGGGCCAGCTTGTCGGTTCTCGCGCAACCAGGCGACCCCTGTTCGCGCAGCTTCGAGGGCGGTTCCACGCGGCAACCGCAGGACATCGACAATGCCCTGCGGGGCTGTAGTGCGGCTCAATAGGTGACGCGGTACCAGTGCGCCGTCTCGCCGGGGAGCGGCGTCAACCGCACCTTGGTGCCGCCCGGGTGCTGGAAGATGCGCACGCCGTCACCGAGCAGGACGGGCGCGAAGAACAGCAACACCTCGTCCAGCAGCTGCGCCTGGATGCACTGCGCCGCAACGTTCGCGCCGAGGATGTTCACGTACCTGTCGCCGGCCGCCTCCTTGGCCTGCGAGACGGCGCGGTGCAGGTCGTCCACGAACGTCACGCCGGCCGGCGGATCGGTGGGCGGGCGGTGGGTGAGCACGAACACCGGGCCGTGATACTGGCCGCCGAACGCGCCCTCGGCGTCCGTGCCTCGGTTCGGGTCGTCGCCACCGAAGGTGCGGTTGCCGACCAGGATCGCGCCGGTGTTGTCCAGCAGGCGGTCCGCGGTGGGGTTCTCATCCCCGATGTGCTCGGTCAACCACGACATGTCGCCACCCGCACCGGCGATGTAGCCGTCGAGCGAGGTGGTCGCCGAGTACAGCAGCTTGGCCATGCGTCGCTCCTCCGTCGATGATCTGCTAGCCCGGGAAGCCGAACTCGCGGGCCGGGGTATCCCGCAGGATGCGCCGGCGGTCGGCGTCGTCGGGCACCTGCCGGGCGAGCAGCGCGAGCAACGGGCCGTAGTCGACGCGTTCGGGCATCCGCAGGAACGGCCAGTCCGAGGCCCACATGCAGTGGTCCGGCCCGAATTCCGTCACCAGCGCGTGGATGAACGGGAGCAGGTCGGCGTGCGGGTAGCGCTCCCGGGAGACCTTTACGCACCCGGAAAGCTTCACCACCGCGCGCCCGCCGCGGCCCCAGCGCAGCAGCTCGCGGAAGCCGGGCGCGTCGATGCCGGCGGCGGGATCGGGCCGGCCGCAATGATCGATGTGCACCCGCACGCCGGAGCGTTCCAGCAGCGGCGCCAGCGCGAGCAGCTGATCGTCGATCACCTGAACGTCCGCGATCATGTCCAGATCCACCAGGTCGGCCAGCAGCGACCGGGCGTCGGCGTAGTGATCGACGCCGAACAGGGCGGCGTTCAGCGTGACCCCGAGAACCCCGGCGTCCTTCAGCTCGGCCAGCTCCGATCGGGACACGTCGTTGGGCACCACGGCCATCCCCCGGTAGCGCCCCGCACCGGTGGCGAGGGCGTCGAGCAGGCAGCGGTTGTCCTCCCCGTAGCCGGAATTGGGGCCGACCAGCACGGCGTGCTCGACCCCGTGCCAGTCCAGCAGGTCGGTGAGCCTGGCCGGGGTGCCCAGCTCCTGACCGGCGGGCGCGTAGAAGGTGTCGGCGGCGTAGGGGAAGCGATCCGGGTCGAACACGTGCACGTGGCTGTCGACGATGCGTGTCGGTCGTGTCGGCCCGGTCATCGTCGGCACGGGATCGACGTCGACGGGGCGGCCTGCATGGGTGTCCTCTCGTCGTCGGTGGATCATGTCGGAACCGGGATCGGGCTCGATCGTGCCGTCATTCCGGGTCGGACGAGCGTTGATCATGCGGTTTGTCGACCAGTGGGAGCCCGCCCGTCGACGTGAGCCGCGATCGAGGTATCCAGCGGTGATGCTCGCCCCTCTCCTAGGGTCAGGCATCGACACGAGGAGGGCGTATGGCGCAGCGCCGCAACGCAACGCCGCTCGCCGGGCCGGACGCCTTCGCGGCGACCGGACGCGACGCCAGACTGAGCCAGGCGGCCATCGTGCTCTCGGTGGGCGCCGCCGCCGGTGGGGTGCCGGACCGGGTGGATCATCCGACCGATATCGGGCTGCCGGCGGACCTGTCCGCGATGGGCCGGCCGGAGCCGATCCCGGTCGCGGAGGCGTCCGCCTCGCTGGACCTGGACGTCTCCGCCCACCTCGCCCGCCGGGGCGGGAGTATCGGGCCGGACACCTGCGTCGAGTTGATGAACCGGCTGGTCGAGCAACCCGACCCGATCACCGGCGCGGCGCTGGTCGAGGCCAGCCTGCACAGCGGGAGCCGGCTGGTGCGCACCGCCGCCGCGGTGGCCGCGCTCGACACCACCGGCCCGCGCGACGACCTGCTCGACCAGCTGCTCGAGGGCGCCGCCCGAGGCGACGCGCTGACCAAGGACCTGGCCCGGATCGGCGTGGCCCGGGTCAACCCGCAGCACGCCATCCTGCACCGCGTCGTCGGCCGACCATCTGCCTTGACCGGGACCGACCGGCCGTCGCACACCGCGGTGCTGACCCACGGGACGTTCGCCGCGCTGACCCGCTGGTACCAGCCGGGCGGCGACTTCTACAGCTACCTCGACGCGCTGGTGCCGCCGCTGAAGCTGCACGAACCGAGCTTCCGGTGGAGCGGCATGTTCTCCGACGGCGCGCGCCAGCTCGCCGCGCAGCAGCTGGTCGACTGGATCATCGACCAGAACCTGGAGCGGCCCGACTTCTTCGCGCACAGCCACGGCGGCACGGTGGTGAACCTGGCCACCCAGCGCGGCCTGGAGCTCGACCGGCTGGTGCTGATGAGCTGGCCCGTGCACACCCGGTGGTTCCCGGACTTCGACCGCGTCGGGCGGATCATCGACGTGCGGGTGCGGCTGGATCTGATCATCCTGGCTGACCGCGGCGGGCAGACGTTCACGCCGCCTCCACAGTTCGCCGGCAAGGTGACGTCGCACGTCAACGGGTGGTTCGACCACGGTGAGACCCACCAGCCCGATTACTGGGACCGCAACGGGCTGCCCGCGACGCTCTGACCCCGATCAATTTCCGCAGGCACGAAACCGAGGTTCTTTCACGTGAGCGCCACAGCTTCGGCCAGGCTTCTCGCCATCGGCGCGACCTGGCGCCTGACCGGTGTGAACGCGGCCGGTCGAGCGCTGGTCACGGCGGTCGCGGGCGACCGCGAGACCGAGCGGACGCTGGCCGGCATGCTGCTGGTCCAGGCCGGGGACCGGTCGGTGCCGGTGGTGACCGACGCGATCCTGACCGGTCCGGCGGCCGACGAGCTGGTGAACGTGCTGGCCAGCATCGGCAGCCGGAACGCTCGGGAGGCACTTGCCCGGGTGTCGCGGGCCAGCCCGTCGATCGTCGCCCAGAGCGTCGCGATGGCCGCCGCGGAGGCGCTGCGCACGCTGGACCGCAGCAGTCCCCCGGAGCGGGGCGACGAGCGGTGAGCATCTCAGGGTTGGATCCGGGACGACCCGGATCTGCGGATCCGGCACCCCACCTACCGTCGACGGGCATGACGGGCGATCCGGGGCAGGCTGCGGTCGGGGCGGCACCGCCGCGGTCGTGGACGGTTCGGTGGCAGGTTGCGCTCCTGCTGGGTGCGGCGTTCACGCTGTCCACCGGCTACCTGGGCGTCCTGACGCTCACCGGGCTGCTGCCGGGCCGGCTGGCCGACGCCGGGCCGGCGCCCTGGGCGGTCTCGCTGGCCGGGTTCGCGATCGTCGGCCTCGTGCTCACCGACCGCACCTGGGCGTGGTGCGCGGCGGCGGTGCTGATCGCGGTGTTCATCGGGATCGGGATCACGCTGTACGAGGCGCTGCTGGTGCCGGGCCCGCTGACGGCGGTCGGCTGGTTCCAGAACGACGTCTACATCGGACTGCTCGGGCTCGCCGAGTACCTGTGCCTGTGCCGGCTGCGCAGGCCGGCCGGCTAGCGTGGTGACCATTGGGCGGCGCGTCGTGGCGGCAGGTGAAATGACCGGCCGGTGCGGCCGTGGCCTCGATCTCGCTGTGATCGCCGTTTCGGTGCAGAAGCGGCCATACGGAGCGTGTTGCCGAATCCTCAGCGGACGTCGGGGCACGGCCGAGCCGCCATCGGGCACCTCGGACGGTTGGCGGCGTCAAGATCGGCGTCTGCGGTAGCTGAGCTGCACGGATGAAGCTTTTCAACCGCAGACGTCGATCATGACCAGGTTTGCCCCGACCCGGGGCTGGGTCAAGGGATGCCGCCGCCGCCCGATTCGGCAACAGGCTCTACGTGGCCGGAAATGCACCGAAACAGCGATCATGGCCTGATTACGTCCGCTCGGACACGGCGGCTTAGGGCGCCTGGGTGTCGGCCGGCTCCTCCTCGACGGCGGCCGGGGCGAACTCGCCGTTGCGCAGCTTGGCGATGGCGATGGCCACCGCGGCCACCCAGATCCCCACGATGAACAGGTAGATCGTGGTGCTGGCCCAGCCGCTGACGTCCAGCACGCGCAGGATCGTGCGGGTGTTGGTCAACACGATGATCCCGCCGACCGCGCTGCCCAGTACCGGCGCCGGGATCTTGGTGACCAGCCAGGCGGCCAGCGGCGCCGCCAGCACACCGCCGATCAACAGGCCGCCGATCGTCCACGGGTCGAGCACCGCGGAACCCAGCCCGACCAGGAAGCCGACGCTGGCCGCGACAGCGACCAGGAACTCCGAGGTGTCCACCGATCACCGTGCGCGGCGCGGTCTTGCCCGCGGTGAGCAACGCCGGGGTGGCCACCGGGCCCCAGCCGCCGCCCCCGGAGCCGGCCCGCACCGACGCGTTCGGCGGAGGCGCTACCTGCGATGGGTCAGCGACAGAACTCGTCGAAGGCGTGTCCGCGACGGGACGGCCAGAACCTCTTGAGGTCGAACACCGCCGAGCCCGGCACGTCCGCGGCCGGCCGGAAATCGGCCGGGGCGGGCGGCAGCGGCAGCGGCGTCGAGCTCGCCCGACCATCGTGCGGGCCGGGACCCCGCCACGACAACCGGGCGGCCGATCCGCGGAACGGTGGCCAAATGTCCGAACCATCGGGCCGCTACTGGTTCGGACGTGCCACCGCGCGGCGCCGGAGGTCGTCCCATTCTGCGACAGTCGTCAGTGACGGCCGCCACTACCTTCGGGGTGTTGCGCAGCAGCAGCCGAGCCACGACGACGGAGGCGGATGATGAAGGCACTGGTATACCACGGTCCGGGAGAGAAGGCCTGGGAAGACGTTCCGGACGCGTCGATCCAGGATCCGACCGACGTGGTGGTCCGCGTGGACACGACCACGATCTGCGGTACCGACCTGCACATCCTGCAGGGGGATGTGGCCGCGGTGACCGACGGGCGCATCCTGGGCCACGAGGCCGTCGGCACCGTCACCGAGATCGGCGACGCGGTCAAGGGTTTCTCCGTCGGGGACCGGGTGCTGGTCCCGGCGATCACCAAGTGCGGGCGTTGCGAGTACTGCCAGCGCGGCATGCCGTCGCACTGCCAGACGGTCGGCGGCATCGGGTGGATCTTCGGGCACCTCATCGACGGCACCCAGGCCGAGTCGGTACGGGTGCCCTACGCCGACACCTCGCTGTACCTGGTGCCGGAGTCGGTCAGCAACGAGCAGGCGATCTTCCTGGCCGACTCGCTGCCCACCGGCTACGAGGTCGGCGTGCTGGCCGGAGGGGTCCGGCCCGGTGACACGGTGGCCGTCGTCGGGGCCGGCGCGGTGGGGCTGTCGGCGATCCTCACCACCGGCCTCTGGGGCGCGTCGAAGGTGATCGCCATCGACTCCAACAAGTTCCGGCTGGAGAAGGCACTGGAGTTCGGCGCCACCGACACCGTCGAGGTCGGCCCGAACACCGTCGCCGACGTGATCGCGCTGACCGACGGGCTCGGCGTCGACGTGTCGATCGAAGCCGTCGGCTACCCGGAGACGCTGCTCACCGCCGCATCGCTGGTCCGCCCGGGCGGCACCATCGCCAACATCGGCGTGCACGGCACCCCGGTGGAGCTGCCGATGCAGGACATGTGGATCCAGAACGTGACGGTGACGATGGGCCTGGTGGACACCGTCTCCATCCCGACCCTGCTCAAGATGGTGGGCAGCGGCCGGATCCCGGCCGAGAAGATGGGCACCCACTCGTTCACCTTCGACCAGATCGACGAGGCCTACGCGGTGTTCAAGGACGCCGCCGCCAACTCCGCGCTGAAGGTGATCATCACGCCGTAGCCCCTCAGTTCTCGCCGAGACGCAGCTGATCGACCGGGAGCGGGCGGCCGAGGTGGAAGCCCTGCCCGTCGTCGACACCGGCCGCGCGCAGCTCGTCCACCAGCGCCGCGCGGTCCACGTGCTCGGCCACCGTGCGCATTCCGAGCTGCTTGGCCACCCCCACCACGGCGGCGACCAGCGCCCGGTCCACCGGGTCCCGGTCGAGCTGGTGCACGAACTCCCCGGCGATCTTGATCGCGGTGAACGGCAGGTGCTTGAGGTAGGAGAAGGAGCCGAAGCCGGCGCCGAAGTCGTCGAGCGCGAACCCACAGCCGGCCTCCGTGAGCCGGCCGGCCAGCGCCTGCGCCGCGGGCAGGCTGGCGATCGCGGTGGTCTCGGTGATCTCCAAGCCGAGCCGGCTGGGCTCGACCCCGGCCCCCTTCAGGCTGTCCAGGATCCACGGGCCCAGGTCGTCGTCCTCCAGCGAGCGCGCCGAGATGTTGACCTCCAGGCACAGCCCGGCCTCGCGGGCGCGCGGGGTCGACAGCACGCCCACGGCCTGCTCCAGCACCCACCGGTCCAGCTTCAACATCATGTCCGTGCGCTCCACGGCCGGCAGGAAGTCGCCCGGTCCGAGCAGCGGGAGCAGCCCGTCGCGGAGCCGGATCAGCAGCTCGTAGCGGGAGGTGCGACCGGTCGCGAGGTCGACGATCGGCTGCGCGTCCAGCTTCATCGTGTTCTGTTCGAGGGCGACCCGGACCCGACGCAACAGCGACACCCGGCGCACCGCCTGGTCGTACTGGTCGGTGGCGAACAGACAGGCCCGGTTGCGACCGGCGCTCTTGGCCTCGTAGAGCGCCAGATCGGCCTGCGCGAGGCTCGCCTCGACGTCGTCGTCCAGCGCGACCGCCACCCCGATGCTGATCGTGACCCGCAACGCGCCCACGTCGTCCACGATCGGGACCGCGGCCACCGCATCGCAGAGGCACTCGGCCAGCTCCACCCCGTCGGCGGCGTCGAAGCCCGGCACGACCACCGCGAACTCGTCGCCGCCCAACCGGCCCAGCATCGCCTCCGGTCCGATGCACGCCCCGACCGTCGCCGCGATCTGCCGGATCACCCGATCACCCGCGACGTGCCCGTGCAGGTCGTTGATGTCCTTGAAGTTGTCGATATCGATCAACAGCAGCGCGGCACCGCGGGCGGCCGCTCCGTACTCGGCCAGCCACGACGTGATCCGGCGCCGGTTCGCGATCCCGGTCAGCCCGTCGTGCTCGGCCAGGTACGCCAGCTCCCGCTGGTCCCGGTGCGCGACGGTGACGTCGCGGGCGGTGCCCATCACCCGCGACGGCACCCCGGCCGCGTCGAAGAACACCTCACCGTGGCACTCGAAGATGCGCTCCTCGGTGCGACCGTGCACGAAGATCCGATGGGTGAAACCGAACGTGCCCCCCTCGCGCAGGCAGGTGGCCAACGCCTCCTCGACCATGGGCCGGTCCTCGGGGTGCAGCAGACCGAGGAAGTACGGGAAGTCCAGCTTCCGGCCGGTCTCCGACCTGACCATCCGCAACAGCGCCTCGGACCAGTCGATCGTGTTCTCCCGCACGTTCCACTGCCACCAGCCGAGGCCGGCCATCGCTTCGAAGCGGGCCAACCGCCAGCGGGCGATGCCCGGGCCGAGGTCCCGGCCGTCCTCGTCGGTGCCGGTGGTCTCGTCGGTGATCTCGTAGAGCACGCCGGGATCGGGCGGCGGGAGCGGGTTGCCCACGACCATCCACCATCGGGTGCCGCCGGTCGGGGACGGCCAGCGGACCGGGGTCCGCCCGGCGCCCGAGCGCACCTGGGTGAGCAGCGTGGCCGGTGGGCTCGATGCGTCCCATTCACCGCCGTGCCGGGCCACCAGGGCGAGGGCAGCGTCGTTGCACCAGCTCACGGCATCGGCGCGGAGGATGACCAGGCCCACCGTGGCCCGGCACGCCGCCACCTCGGCGGTCACGTTGCCGCCTCCGCGGGAGGAAGTGCGTCGGCGGTCATGTCCGGGACCCGTCGACCTCTCGGCGCCGTGATGCCGGTCGCCTCGGCGGTCGAGGACGACCGGCGGCGGTGGTGAGCACACCGAACAGCCTGTCAGAAAGCACAATCCGGTTCGCGATTTCACCCCGACCGGGTGACGCGTGCAGCGGTCAGGAATCGGCCTGCGCCGGCCCCGTCGGAATCGGCATGGAGCCGGCGAAACTGCGCAACCGCAGGCTGTTGGTGACCACGAAGACCGAGCTCAACGCCATCGCGGCACCGGCAAGCATCGGGTTGAGCAGGCCGGCCGCGGCCAGCGGCAGCGCCGCGTAGTTGTAGGCGAACGCCCAGAACAGGTTGCCCCGGATGACGGCCAGCGTGCGCCGGGAGAGCCGAATCGCGTCGACCACGGCGGTGAGGTCGTTGCGAACCAGCGTGAGGTCCGAGGCGTGGATGGCCGCGTCGGTCCCGGATCCCATGGCCAGCCCCAGGTCGGCCTGCGCCAGCGCAGCGGCGTCGTTGATTCCGTCGCCCACCATCGCCACCACGTGCCCCGCCGCCTGATAGCGGCGGACCACCTCGACCTTGCCCTCGGGCAGCGCGTCGGCGACCACCGCGGTGATCCCGACCTGGTCGGCGACGGCCATCGCCGCCCCCGCGCTGTCCCCGGTGAGCAGCACCGGTTCCAGCCCGAGCCTGCGCAGCTCGGTCACCGCCGCCGCGCTGCTCGGGCGCAGGGTGTCGGCCACGACGAACGCCGCCCGGGCGCGCCCGGCCCAGGCCAGCACGGCGCCGGTGCCGCCGTGGGAGTAGCACTCGGCCAGCGCGGCGGCCAGCTCCGGCGGAATCGCGATGTCGTAGGTGGCCATCAGCTGCGGGCGACCGATCAGCACCTTGCGACCCTCGACGACGCCGCGCATGCCCAGCCCGTCCAACGACACCGCCTTGCGGGCGGTCGGGATCGAGGTGAGCGACTGCGACGCGTGCCGCACGATGGCCACCGCCACCGGGTGCTGGGAGGCCGCCTCCAGCGCGCCGGCCACCCCGAGCACCGTGTCCCGATCCTCGCCCGCGGCCACGATCACGTCGGTCACGGTCATCTCGCCGCGGGTCAGCGTGCCGGTCTTGTCCAGCAGGATGGTGTCGATCCGGCGGGTCGATTCGAGCACCTCGGGGCCGGTGATCAGGATCCCGAGCTGCGCCCCGCGGCCGGTGCCGACCAGCAACGCGGTGGGCGTGGCCAGCCCCAGCGCGCACGGGCAGGCGATGATGAGCACCGCCGTGGCCGCGTCGAACGCCACTTCCGCCCCCGCGCCGGCCCCCGCCCAGAAGCCCCAGGTCGCCGCGGCGAGGGTGAGCACCACCGGCACGAACAGCCCGGAGACCCGGTCGGCCAGCCGTTGCGCGGCGGCCTTGCGGGTCTGCGCCTGCTCGACCAGCGCGGCCATCTGCGCGAGCCGGGTGTCGCGGCCGACCCGGGTTACCCGCACCACCAGCCGGCCGTCGACGGCCACGCAACCGCCGGTGATGTCGGCCCCCTCGGACACGTCCACCGGCAGCGGCTCACCGCTGATCATGCTCAGATCGAGCGCCGACGAGCCGTCGACGACCACTCCGTCGGTGGCGATCTTCTCACCGGGCCGGACCACGAAGCGGTCGCCG
The DNA here is from genome assembly GCA_963730945.1 of uncultured Actinomycetota bacterium. Taxonomy (GTDB): domain Bacteria; phylum Actinomycetota; class Actinomycetes; order Mycobacteriales; family Pseudonocardiaceae; genus Pseudonocardia. The sequence goes on along the minus strand of CAVSTV010000009.1, from coordinate 55,496 downwards.
ACCAGCAGCTGATCGGCCGGGATCCGGACCTCGCGGCCGTCCCGCAGCACCGCGGCGTCCTTCGCGGCCAACGTCATCAGCGCGCGCAACGCCGCCCCGGACTGGCGGCGGGCCCTGGCCTCGGCGTACCGGCCGGCCAGCACGAACGTGATGACCCCGGCCGCGACCTCCAGGTAGATCTGCGCGGTGCCGCCTGACCAGGTGAGCGTCAGGTGGAAGGGGTGCGTGTAGCCGGGCAGCCCGGCCCCGGTGAACAGCGCGTACAGCGACCAGCCGAACGCGGCCAGCGAACCGATCGAGACCAGCGTGTCCATCGATGCGGCGCCGTGGCGCAGGTTCGTCCAGGCGGCCCGGTGGAAGGGCAGCCCGCCCCACACCACCACCGGCGCGGCCAGCACCAGCGAGATCCACTGCCAGTAGATGAACTGCAGCGGCGCGATCATCGCCAGCACGACCACGGGCGCGGTGAGCGCGGCGCAGACCAGCATCCGGCTGCGGTGCGCGGCGAGCACCGGGTCCTGCTCGGCCTCCTCGGCCGGCAGCGGCGGCGCGGACTCGGGCTGCCGGGCGCGGTAGCCGGCCTGCTCGATGGTCGTGATCAGTTCTGACGCGTCGAGCGTGACCGGATGGGTGACCGAGGCCTTCTCGGTGGCGTAGTTGACCACCGCCTGCACGCCGTCGAGCTTGTTGAGCTTGCGCTCGATGCGGCTCGCGCAGGCCCCGCAGGTCATCCCGCCGATGATCAGCTCGGTGCGGCTGTCGGTGCCGATGCGGACCGGCACGCTCACCGATCGGCCTCGTGCGTGTGCCCCGGCACGCTGTGGTCGTGGCCGGCAACGGGGGTCACCGGGAGCGTGACCGGGCCGACGCTCTGACCGGCCGTCCAGCCGCCGCCGGCGGCCAGCGTGAGCAGCACGGCAAAGGCCCCGAGCCGAGCCGGCACCCCGCTGGGCAGCGGCAGTGTCGCGCGTGAGGGGAGCAGTTGTCGCACGTGGGCGACCCTAGGCAGACCGCCGCGGCCGCGGTTGACAAGCTGAGGACCAGCAACGGCGCGCGCCACCACCGCTGCGCCGAGCGGCAGCACATTGAGCCATTCGGATGCCGCGACTGGAGCGGATGCGAGATCGGGGTTTCAGGTGGCCGCGCACCGGAGGTCGCCCTCCGTTCACCGACAACCTCGACGTGCCCACCGCCTCCGGGTAGCAGGCGGCGCTGCGGTGGCGACCGGCTTCGCCACCGATCGCGGCGGACAAACATCAACCGGGTGCGGCGAACGGACGCTCCGGTGGCAGGGATCGTCCTGGTCGGCGGCGGGTCCTCGCGGATGGGCACCGGGAAGGCGACGTTGGAACGGCACGGCTCGACGCTGCTGCACCGCACGGCGTCGGTGTTGATCAGGTCGGTGACACGTCGGGGGGCGGGGATGTCGGCGGGGGCGCACGGTGCGGGCGGCGACGCTGGGCGCGGCGGCGGCGGGCGCCGGGCTGGAGTTCGACGGGCTTGTCGGCGTCGTCCTCAACGGCGCCCGCGACGCCCTCGATCCGCAGCTACCACTGGTCGCCGGGGGACGCGGTCGAGTTCGAGCTGCGTTGACCCGGCGCGCCGGCCGGCGGGACATCGGTGCGGTGTGCCGGCTGCCCCGTGGCGAGCTCGTCGCGGCAACCCCCCGGCACGGAACTGAACTACTGTCGACCCGTGGGACGTCTCACCGCGCGCCGGCCGGTACTGCGGATCGGCCCGGGCGGCGCGCGCCGCGAGCTCGACTCGCTGGCCGCCGAGGAACCGCTGGAGGTGCGGGTCAACGGGGCGGCGATCTCGGTCACCATGCGCACCCCCGGACACGACGTCGAGCTGGCGCACGGCTTCCTGCTCACCGAGGGTGTGCTCGGATCCGCGGCCGACGTGGCCACCGCCCGCTACTGCGACTCGGTCGACGAGCAGGGCCGCAACACCTTCAACGTGCTCGACGTGGCGCTGGCCCCGGGCGTCGAGCCGCCGGACGTGGGGATCGAGCGCAACTTCTACACGACCTCGTCGTGCGGGGTCTGCGGCAAGGCCTCGCTGGACGCCGTCCGGCTCAAGACCAGGTTCTCCCCCGAAACCGATCCGCTGACGGTCACCACCGCCATCCTCAGCGCCCTGCCGGACGCGCTTCGGGCCGCGCAGAAACTCTTCGACTCCACCGGTGGCCTGCACGCCGCCGGCCTGTTCGACGCCGACGGTGAGCTGCTGGTCGTCCGCGAGGACGTCGGCCGGCACAACGCCGTGGACAAGGTGCTGGGCTGGGCGCTGCTGGCCGGCCGGATCCCGGCCGCCGGCACCGTGCTGATGGTGTCCGGCCGGGCGTCGTTCGAGCTGGCCCAGAAGGCGGTGATGGCCGGAGTGCCGGTGCTGGCCGCGGTGTCGGCGCCCTCGTCCCTGGCCGTGGAGCTGGCCGTCGAAGCTGGTCTGACGCTGGTCGGCTTCCTGCGCGCCCCCACGATGAACGTCTACGCCAACACCCACCGCATCACCTACTGACGTTCCAGAACGCATTTCGGAGCCGAACTGCGGTTTTTCGGCACGCAGAACCGCGGTATGGCTCCGAATGCTGTGGGACGGTGCAGGGGCGACGGCGACTACGGCGCGGCGGGCTGGAGGAGCTCGTCGAGGGCGCCTCGGTGGACGTCGGCCACCAGGTCGGCGAGCTGCGCGAGGCTCATCTGGATCCGCTGCCCGAAGTCGTCGGTGATCACCACGCGCCGCTCCGGCGGGGCGGCATCGTCGACGTAGAGCTCGGGGCAGCCGCAGCTGCAGCTGCCGCAGAAGGTGGCGATGTGGCGCATGGATGGCCCTTCGATGTGGTCTTCCCGACTGGGTCGATTTCCAGTGGGTCGACTTCTTATGGGTCGACTCCGAGCGTAGGCAGACCCTTCCCGCCCACGACAGGGCCGGGCAGGTCAATCGGGGAGATCGATCACGGCCACTCAGGCGTGGATGACCGTGCCGGCCCCCGCACCGCTCAGCGCCGCCGTCAGCGCACCGGGAGTCAGCCCGTTCACGATCCGGATCTCGCGCACGTGCTTGGCGTGGTCCAGCAGCTCCAGCACCACATCGTCGATCGGGAGCCGACCGGGCGGACCGCTCAGCTCGGCGGCGGCCACCCGGGCCCGGGCGGTGCCGTCGGCGTCGAGCACGCCGTCGACGTCCTTGACGTAGGTCAACCGGGCCGCCCCGTAGGCGTCGGCCAGCAGGAAAGCCCCGGCATCGGCGCGATGCGTCGGCAGCTTGCCGAGCTCGGGGGGCAGCTCGTGCACCCCGTAGGGCGGGTAGCCGCTGGACACGGCGGCACGGCTCGCCGTCAGGTGCACCGCGAGCTGGTGCGCCGCTGTGCCCCGCGGCAGGTAGGACACCCCGTCCGCGGCCAGCAGCGCGGCCAGCAGATGCCCGTTCTGCTCGGCCTCCACCGCGGCCAACGAGGCCAGCGCCCCGGTCGGCAGCCGGAGGTCGAGCCCGACCCCGAGCACGTGCCGGGCCCGCACCCCGGCCCCGGTCAGGATCAGCATCCGGTGCTCGGACAGCGCGGCGCGCAGCTGCTCGACCACCGGGAGGATCGCGTCCCGACCGCGGTCCATGATCGCGGTGCCACCGATCGCCACCACGTCCAGCCAGGGCAGCATCCGGATGACCGGCCGGTCGGCCGGCTTGATCAGCTCGCGGTCCAGCAGCGTCTGGCGCATCAGCATCGACGGGACGTCCTTGGCGGCGGTCATCGCGAACCTCCGTCGGAGGATCCAGCGCTGGTGATCCCGTCGCTGGTGATGACGGTGCCGACGTGCTCGCCGGCGAGCGCTCGGGTGATCAGTCCCGGTCGCAGCCCGTTGACGATCTGCACCGACCGCACGTGCCGGGCGCGCTTCATCAGCTCCAGCAGCGGACGCTCCACGACCAGGTCGGTCAGGTCGCGCTCGATCAGCTCGTCGACGGTGATCTCCGGGATCAGGGTCGCGCTCGGGTCGTTCTTCGGGTTGGCCGTGTACAGCCCGTCCTCGTCCTTGACGAAGATCATGCTCCGGCAGCCGTAGGTCTCCGCGACCAGGTAACAGCCGGCGTCGGTGCGGTAGGGCGGGATGACGCCCTCGCTCGGCACCCGCTGCCGCATGTCGTAGGGCGGCATCCCCGCGAAGATCGCGGCGCCGACCTCGGCCAGGTGCAGCGGCAGTACCCCGAATGCGGCCGCCCCGACGACCGGCACCCCGTGCCGCGCCATCAGGTAGCCGAGCATCTCCGCGTTCTGCCCGGCCACCGCGGAGCCGAGATCACTCAGCACCCCGGTCGGCAGCCCGAGCTCGGCGGCGATCGAGTAGATGTGTCGAGCCCGGGTGCCGCCGCCGGTGCCGATCAGCATCGGCTACGTCGCCTTGGCCGCCAGCAGCTCCGCCACCACCGGCAGCACCGCGGCCCGACCCCGATCGATCAGGCTCTGTCCACCGATCTTGAGGACGCTGACGTCGGGCAGGATCCGGAGGTCGGGAGCGCCCTCACTGATCCGCCCCAGCTCCGGGTCGCTCAACGAGCGGTCGCTCAGCAGCGTCTCCAGCGACGGCGCCGCCGGCGAGGCGGGCGGTACGGTGCTCACCCGGCGCACGGTACGGCGGATCGCTGGCAGGACATCCGGCAGGTGGTCATCGGCCGAACGGCCGAATTTGGCCCCAGCAGGACGGGCTTCGTTCCCATTCGGCACCCAGCCCCGATACGCCATCCCTACCGTCCCCGGTATGGATGCCCAGCAGCGGCTCGGCCAGGAATGGCTCGCCGGCTACCGGCAGCGGCTGGCCGCGGTGAGCGCCCGGGTGGCGGCCTCGACGGCGGCCCCGGAAGCAAGCAGCCCGGAGCTCCGCCCGCCGGTCTGGGTCGAGCCGGGGGGCCGCCCGCCGGAGGACAGCGCGCCGCATGACAGCGCGCCGCATGACAGCGCGCCGCATGACAGCGCGCCGCATGACAGCGCACCGCAGGACAGCGCCTCGCAGGACAGCGCCTCCGGGCCGCGGACCGGCCTGCCGCCGCCCGTCCTGCGGCCCGATCCGGACGCGCTGCGCACGCTCCGCTCCCGGCTGGGTGCGCCCGACGGGCCGGGGGCGCCGCGATGAGCGCCGGCTTCCACGTCGATCCCGACGCCCTCGACGGGCACGCCCGCACCGTGGACGCGCTGGCTGCGCGGGTGCGGCGGGCCGCGAACGCCGGGCGCCCCCTCGACGTGGCCGCGTACGGACTCGTCGGGCAGGTGTTCGCCCTGCTCGCGGCCTCGGCGACCAGCTCCGGCTCGGCCGCCGTCGCCCGGGTGGCCGATCGGGTCGACACCCACGCCGAGCAGCTGCGCGCGGCGGCTCAGGACTACCGGCGCAACGACCGCCGCGCGGCCACCGGATTCGTGGGCCCGCGATGACCGGCCTCGCCGATCAGCTCACGCCCGGCCCGGCGCCGGTGTCGGCCACCGAGGGCGCCGGCGTCGTGTCCAGCTGGGCCGACCTGGGCGCGGCGATCGGCGCCGACGATCTCGACCCGGCCGCGATCACCTTCACCGCCGCCGCGGCCGGCCTGGACACCCTCGGGGCCGTCCTGCAGCCGTTCGACTCGCTGCTGCGGGCCGGGCTGGGCTGGCTCATCGAGCACATCGACTTCCTGCGCCAGCCGCTGGACGCGCTGGCCGGCGACCCGACCGAGGTGCTCGCGCAGTCCCGCAACTGGCACCACGTCGCCGCGGAGCTGCGGGCGACCGCCGCGGACTACCGGGACGCGGTGGTGCCCGGCTGGGACGGCGCGGCCGCCGAGGCCTACCGCCGGGCCACCGACGAGCTGGTCGGCGCGTTGCGGGAGGCATCGGCGCAGGCCGATGAGCTGTCCCTGCTGATCCTGGCCACCGGGGCCGCCGTCGGCACCGTGCGGGCGACCATCCGGGACACGATCACCGAGTTCCTCTCCCTGGTGCTGCGCTACCTGCTGGCCGCGAGCACGCTGGCCTTCCTGACCGCGGGCGGCTCGCTGGCCACGGTGGTGCTGACCGTCGTGGTGCGGGCACTGGAGGTGGCCGAGGACATCTGCCGCCGGATCCGGCTGCTGCTCGACGCCCTGGCCGCCGCGGGCGGCGCGGCCGGCCGGATCAGCGCGGCGATGCTGCGCGCATCGGACCGGATCCGAGCCGCCGAACCGGGCCTGCGGGCGGCCGGCGAGGCCGTCGAGCGCGGTTCGGGCCAGGCGCAGGCGCCGGTGATCATCGAGGCCGGCAAGCAGATCACCGGCGCCGCCCGGGAGCGTGACGGTTGGTGACGACACGCCGGGTGGGCAACGGAATCGATATCGAATTGAACCCCTCGGCGGTTGCGCCCGTGTTCCTCAACGTCGGCCAGGTTGCGCCGGCAAGAAGAACCGGAGGTTTCACCCCATGCTCCGCCATCGCGTTCTGCCACTCGCCGCCATCGCGGCCGCCACCCTGGCGCTGAGCGCCTGCGGCAGCTCCGGCACCAGCAGCGACCCCTACGCGTCCGTGTCGGCCCCGGGCGCCGGTGTCACGCCGGCGCCGGTCGAGGCCCCGGCGGGCGCGGCGACCACCGGCCCGCTGCTCGCGGCCAAGGACGAGCCCAAGCTCGGCAAGATCGTGGCCGACGCGGAGGGCTACACCCTCTACCGGTTCGACAAGGACACCGCCAAGCCGCCGTCGTCCACCTGCGTCGACGACTGCGCCACGAAGTGGCCACCGGTCACCGTCGACCCGAAGGGCAAGCTCACCCTCGACGGCATCGACAAGGCCGCCATCGGCATGGTGGCGCGGCCCGACGGCACCAGCCAGCTCACCCTCGGCGGCTGGCCGGTCTACCGGTTCGCCGGTGACGCCACGCCGGGCGCGACCGGCGGGCAGGGCGTCGGCGGCACCTGGTTCGCGGTGACCCCCGACGGCAAGAAGGCGAAGGGCATCGGCTCGGGCGCCGCGGGCACGCCCGCCGGAGCGGGCGCCACCGGCTCGAGCGGCGGCGCCGATACCGGCGATGCCGGCTCCGGCGCGACGGGATCTTCCTCGGGCGGCGCCGAGCCCGGCACCGGGTCCGCCGCGACCGGCGGCTACTGATCCCGGCTCCCCCCGGGACCACCTGGCCCGTCCATCCTGCTCGCCCACGCGGCGTGGCGGGCAGGATGGACCCCATGGCACAGGTGAGCGCCAGGGCGGAACGCACGATCGACGCCCCGGCGCAGCAGGTAAAGGACGCGGTGGCCGACTACCGGGGCGTGCGGCCGCGGATACTGCCCGAGCAGTTCCGCGACTACCGCGTCGAGGCGGGCGGCACCGGCGCCGGCAGCCGGGTGCACTGGGTGCTGCAGGCCACCCGGAAGCGCTCGCGCGACCAGCTGGTCGAGGTCAGCGCGCCGAGCCCGGACCGGATCGTCGAGCGCGACACGAACTCCAGCATGGTCACGACCTGGACGGTGTCGGCGGCCGGCGCCGATCGCAGCACGGTCGTCGTCGAGACCACCTGGAACGGCGCGGGCGGCGTCGGCGGCTTCTTCGAGCGGACGTTCGCCCCGAAGGGCCTGCAACGGATCTACGACGGGCTGCTCGCCAACCTCGACGGGGCCGTACGCGGTTGATCTGAGCCCGGAATGGGGCCCGGACCGAGACGGGGCTGGCGCAGACCGCCCTCGACCCGCGAGCATGTTCGCACTGCGGGCATTCTGCTCGCTCCGTAGAGGGGAGCGGTCATCGGCACACCGATCGACAACGGCATCGTCGCCGTCGCCGGGGAGGCGCTCGTCGACCTGGTTCCGGCGCCGGTCAGCGGGTACTTCGAGTTCGCGCCGGGGGGTAGCCCGGCGAACGTCGCGGTCGGGTTGTCCCGCCTCGGCGTGCCGGCCCGGATGTTGGCCCGAATCGCCGACGACCCGCTCGGGCGCCGCCTGCGCGAACACCTCGAGCGCAACGGCGTGCAGCTCGACCACGTCGTGACCGCGACCGAGCAGACGTCCATGGCGATGGTCATGGTCGGGCACGACGGCGGGCCGAGCTACGACTTCCGGGTGGCCGGCACCGCGGACTGGCAGTGGACCTCGGCCGAGCTGACCGACGCGCTGGTTCCCGGCCCGCAGGGTCCCGTCGTCGCCGTGCATTCCGGGTCGCTCGCGCTGACCACGCCGCCGGGCGACGCCGCGCTGCGGGCGCTGCTGGCGCGCGCCGCCGAGACCGCGACCGTGAGCTACGACCCGAACTGCCGCCCCGCGCTGATGGGCAAGCCGGCCGACGTCCTGCTCGGGGTGCACGAGCTGCTCGGCGTCGCCGACGTGGTCAAGGTCAGCCTGGAGGACCTGGGCTGGCTGATGCCCGGGTTCACCCAGGACGAGGTGCTCGAGGACTGGCTGGGCCGCGGCCCGGCGATCGTCGTGGTCACGCTCGGCGGGGACGGGGTGGTCGCCGGCACGGCGAGCGGCCAGCGCACCCAGCGGCCCGGGGTCCCGGTCACGGTGATCGACACCGTCGGCGCGGGTGACACGTTCTCCGGTGCGTTCCTGGCCGGGCTGTACCGGCGCCGGTTGCTCGGCGCCGATACGCGACCGGCGTTGCGCGCCATCAGCCACTCGACGCTGGACGCGCTGCTCGACGAGTCCATGCTCGCCGCCGCGATCACCTGCTCCCGCCGCGGCGCCGACCCGCCCACCGCCGAGGACGTCGCCGCCCGCCGGAGCTGGGCGCGGATGAACATCGCGGAATAGGCAGTGCGGTGGCCGCGAACGTTGCCGGGGTGATCGCGGGATCCGGTTGGTTCCTCGCCAGGCGGAGGAGTCGCCGATCCCGGTGTTGGATCGGTGGCGACGACAACGCCGCGAGGGGCCGACCGGGCCCGCGAGGACCCGGCAACGTTCGTGGCCACCGCACTGGGTCGCGGGCGGCGGGTGACGGCCCCAGATCCTTTCGCCACCCACCGCCCACGAATTCGGGGTCGGCTGCCCCGGTCCGCCACTGCGGCGTTCCGGTCGGCCGAGACCCATTGCAGCCGCTCGGGACCCGATGCGCGAGCGGAGCCACTCCGACGGGTGGCCCTCGTTCGGGGTGATCGTCGGGGTGCTCAGCCCTTCCAGGTGAGCAGTTCCGCGGCCGACCAGGTGTTGAGCACCCGCTCCGCCGGGACCGCGCACGCGGCCGCCCGCTCGCAGCCGTTGCGCAACCAGTCCAGCTGACCGGGGGCGTGCGCGTCGGTGTCGATGGTGAACGAGCAGCCGGCGTCGACGGCGTGGCGCAGCAGCCGCAGCGGCGGGTCGAGCCGTTCGGGGCGCGAGTTCACCTCGACCGCGACGCCGCTGTCCGCGCAGGCGGCGAACACCGCGTCCGGGTCGAACTGCGACTCCGGGCGTTTGCGGTTGCCGGTGACCATCCGGCCGGTGCAGTGCCCGAGCACGTCGACGAGCGGGTTCGCGATGGCGGTCAGCATCCGCCTGGTCATCTCCGGGCGCGGCATCCGCAGCTTCGAGTGCACCGACGCCACGACCAGGTCGAGCTCGGCGAGCAGCGCCGGATCCTGGTCGAGGCTGCCGTCCTCGTTGATGTCCACCTCGATGCCGGTGAGCACCCGGAAGGCGGGCGCCCCGGCCTCCGCGGCCAGCTCCGCGTTCAGCTCGGCGACCTGGCGCAACTGCGCCCGCAGCCGCTCCGGCGACAGGCCGTTGGCCACGGTCAGCCGGGGCGAGTGATCGGTGATCACCAGGTAGTCGTGGCCCAGCTCGCGGGCGGTGGCCACCATCTCGCGCAACGGGGAGCCGCCGTCGGAGGCGTCGGTGTGGCTGTGGCAGTCGCCGCGGATCCGCTCGCGCAGCGCCGCCGCGGCCTCGTCGAGCGGGGCGACGTCGACGGCCTGCAGCTTCTGCAGGTAGCCCGGCTCGGTGCCGGCGACCGACTCCGTGACGCAGGTGGCGGTCACCTGGCCGACGCCCCTGAGCCGGACCAGCTCGCCGGATCGGGCCAGCGCCGCGATGTCGTCGGGCGTCCGCCCGCTCAGCACGGCCGCAGCCGTCCGGAACGCGCGTACCCGGTAGGTCGACTCGTGCGCCCGTTCCAGCAGGAACGCGATCCGGCGCAGGTCCGCGACGGGGTCCCGCGCGCCATTCACGTCACCACCACCCACACCACCACCGCCCCTACGTGACCGGTGCCCAGCTCACCACCGCCCGCGCCCGGGATCGTCGCACGCCACCGGGTCGGCTGCGCTGACGGCGGTCCGAGCGCCATGATCAGCGTCTGCGGTCGCTGAGCTGCACCGGGAGCCTGTTGCCGAATCGGGCGGCGGCGGCATCCCTTGACCCAGCCCCGGGTCGGGGCAAACCTGGTCATGATCGACGTCTGCGGTTGAAAAGCTTCATCCGTGCAGCTCAGCTACCGCAGACGCCGATCTTGACGCCGCCGAACCGTCCGAGGTGCCCGATGGCGGCTCGGCCGTGCCCCGACGTCTGCTGAGGATTCGGCAACAGGCTCCGGGTGAACGTGAGCTACCGCAGGCGCTGATCATGGGCTGGTAGCGGCCGGTCAGCGCAGCCAGCGACGGTGCGGCTTGGTCCAGGCGGCCGCCCACAGCTGCGGCAGGTCGGCCTCGATCTGCCGCGCCTGGGCCTCGTCCCGGCCGTAGAGCACCCCGAAGCTGAACCCGTTCTCCCCCGCCGGGTGCGCCTGCGCGGCCAGTTCGCGTAGCGCCGCCCGGGCCACCACGGTGTCCTGGTGCTCGCCGAGCGCCTGCTGGAAGCCCTTGAGCGCCTTGGCGAACCGCTTGGCCGGCTTCCCGACCGACGGCCGCGCCACCTCGGTCGCGTAGCGCAGCCGCTTGCCGGCCTTGCGCGCGTCGTGCACCGCGAGGTCGCGGGTCTCGGCGTCCAGCTCGCGGTCGGTGGCGATGCGCACCGCCCCTTCCAGTCGACGGGCCGTGCGGGCCACCTGGCGCGGCAGCTCGGTCGTCGCCTTGCGCCCGGCCGCCTTGGTCAGCGGCGGGTTGTCCACGAGCTCCTCCAGCGCCGCCCGCAGCCCGGCGTAGCGCTCATCGTCGAGCGCGCTGAGCACGGCCGCCCCCGCTTCGGCCTCGGCGCGCGCGAAGTGCCGGGTCACCTGGGCCTGCACCGGGCCGAGCAGCAGCTCCGGTTCGAGCGCGTCGAGCTCGGCGTGGATCCGCTCGCTGAGCACCTCGGCGTCCCGCGCCGGGGCCAGCTCACGGCCGAACTCGCGCAGATCCTCGACCAGCGGGTCGGTGCGCCTGCGGTCCAGCAACGGGCGGAAGGCCTGCAGCGCGCTGCGCATCCGCCGCGCCGCCACCCGCAGCTGGTGCACCGAGTCCGGCTCGCCCCGGCGGACCCGCAGGTCCTCGGCCGCGAGCCGGTCGGCGTGCGTGGCCAGGTACTCCACCAGCGCGGCCCCGGCCGAACCCCGGCGGCCCGCGCGGCGCACCCGCGGCGGTGGGCGCAGCATCCGGTCCAGCTCGGCCTCGGCCGCGGGCGCGGCCGGGCGCAGTCCGGTGTCGAACAGCCGCTGCTCGATGTCGTCCAGCGGCGTGGTCGGGCTCAGCTGCAGCGTCACCTCGGTCCACGCCGCGACCTCGGTGCTGGCCCCCAGCGAGGCCAGGGTCAGCTCGTCGTGCCGGATCTCGGCCAGCTGGTGGCCGTGCGCGTCGAGCAGCCGGGTCGCGGTCCGCACGATGCGCACCCGGGCGGCGGGGCCGACCGTACGACCGCGGGTCGCGCCGCTGACCAGCTCCGCCAGCTCGGCCGGCAGCGTGGGCGCGGCGACGTCGTCGGGCGGGATGGGGACCCGCAACCGCTCGTCGGTATCGGCATCGGGCAGCACCAGCTGCCACTGGGCCTGCGCGGTACCGCGCTGCACGGTGAGCGCGATACCGGCCGCGGTCAGCCTGCGGTCCTCGGTGTCGTGTCGCTCGGTCTCCAGGACGTGCTGCGGGTCGATCTCCTCGCGGTCCACGCCGGGCAGGCCGGCGAGCCGGGGCGCCCCGGCCTCGGCCGCGCCGCGGTAGGTACGACGCTCGATTCCGGCCTTCGTTTCGGTCACTCCCCCAGACTGCCCGAGCGGCCGCGTTCAGGCATCCGGTAGTTGAGCCTTCACGACCTTGCCCATGTCGTTGCGCGGCAGCTCCTCGACGAAGCGGACCTCGCGCGGTCGCTTGTGCGGGGCCAGCAGGTCGGCGACATGATCGACCAGCTCGCGCGGATCGGGCGCGGCTCCGGTCGGGACGACGAACGCGACGATCCGCTCCCCCAGGTCGTCGTCGGGTCGCCCGACGACCGCGGCCTGGGCGACCCCCGGGTGTTCCAGCAGCGCGTTCTCGATCTCCCCCGCGCCGATCTTGTAGCCGCCGGATTTGATCAGGTCGGTGGCGCTGCGGCCGACCAGCGCCAGCGCGCCCGACGCGGTGAACCGGCCGATGTCACCGGTGACGAACCACCCGTCGGCGGTGTGCGCCGCGGCCGTCGCGTCGGGGCGGTTGAGGTAGCCGTCGAACAGGGCGGGGCCGCGCACCTCGACCGCACCGAGACCGTCGGCGTCTGCACCATCCGATGTGGACCCCGTCGGTGTGGCTTCGACCAGGGGCGCGAGCCGCACCTCGGTGCCGTCGAGCGGGCGGCCGACGGTGCCCGGCTCGGGCTCCTCGCCGGCCCGCGCCGCGGTCAGGATCAGGGTCTCGGTGAGCCCGTAGCGTTCCCGCACCGCGAGCCCGGTGCTGCGCCGCAGCCGGGCGTGGTCGACGGTGGTGAGCGCGGCCGAGCCGGACACCAGCAGCCGGGCCCGGCCGATCGCCGCACCCGCGTCCGGGTCGGATTCGAGCTGTTCGGCGAGCCGGTGGTACTGGGTGGGCACCCCGAACACCATGCTCGCCCCGGCCGCGGCCAGCGCGCTCGCGTCCAGCATCCCGAGATGGTGCACCGACGCGCCGCGGCGCACCGGCCCGAGCATGCCCACCACCAGCCCGTGCACGTGGAACAGCGGCAGCGCGTGCGCCAGCAGGTCGTCCGCGGTCCATTCCCACGCCACCGCCAGGGCATCCACATTGGACGCGATGGCGGCGCGGGACAGCACCGCTCCCTTGGGCGGTCCGGTGGTGCCCGACGTGTAGATGATCAACGCCGGTGCGCTCGCCGGCGGCTCGGTCGCCGGCACCGCGGCAGCCGCCTCGAGATCGACGTCGATCCGCGGCAGCGCGGCCAGCGGCTCGGGCAACGCGACCGCGGGCGCGGCGAGCACCAGTTCGGGATCGGCATCGGCGAGCACGTGGCCGAGCTCGCGCACCCCGAGCTTCGGGTTCACCGGGACCGCGGGCACGCCGGCCAGCAGGGCGGCCAGCACGCCGACGATCGCGTGCGGGCTCGCGGTGGCGTGCACGGCGACCCGGCGGCGGCCGGCGAGCCGGGCGGCCAGCGCGCCCGCGGCCCCGGCCAGCTGCGGATAGCTCAGCTCGAGGTCGCCGAAGCGCAGGGCGAGGCGGTCGGGCGGGTCGGACAGGGCGGGAAGCAGTGGCGTCACCCGACCACCTTGCCGGGGTTGAGGATCCCGTCCGGATCCAGGGCCGTCTTGATCGCGCGCTGCACGGCCAGCACCGCCGGCCCGAGCTCGCGCTGCATGCCGGCGCGCTTGAGCAGCCCGACGCCGTGCTCGCCGGTGACGGTGCCGCCCAGATCCAGCGCAGCGGCCACGATGTCGTCGAACGCGGCCTGCGCCCTGGTCCTGGCGGCGGCGTCACCGTGCGGGGTGAGCATCAGCGGGTGCAGGTTGCCGTCGCCGGCGTGCGCGACGGTGGCGATCGGGGTGTCGTGCTCGACGCCGATCCGCTCGATCCGGGCGAGCATCTCGGCGATGGCGCCACGCGGCAGGCAGACGTCCTCGGTGAGCATGGCCATGCCGCGCTGCTCCAGCGCCGGGTACGCCATCCGGCGGGCGTCGAACAGGGCCTCGGCCTCGACCGGGTCGGTGGAGAGCATCGCCTCGCTGGCCCCGGCCGCCACGAACTCGGCGTGGATCGCCTGCGCTTCCTGTTCGGCGGCAGGCTCGGGCAGGTCGGTCTGGGCCAGCAACAGCGCGGCGGAGTCCTCCGGCAGCCCGGCGTGCTTCCAGGCGTTGACCGCGCGCAGGCACTCCCGGTCGATCAACTCGAACGCCGACGGCGACAGCCCGCGGGCGGTCACCCCGGCCACCGCGTCCCCGGCCGCGGCCAGGGTGTCGAAGAACCCGACCACGGTGCGCGGCGTCGTCGTGCGCGCCGGACGCAGCCGCACGGTCACCTCGGTGATCACCGCGAGGGTGCCCTCGGAGCCGACCAGCAGCCCGGCCAGGTCGTAGCCGGCCACCCCCTTGGCCGTGCGCCGCCCGACCCGCAACACCTCGCCGGCTGCGGTGACCGCCTCGATGGCCAACACGTAGTCCCTGGTCACCCCGTACTTGACGCAGCACAGCCCGCCGGCGTTGGTGGCCACGTTGCCGCCGATGGTCGACCACGGTGAGCTGGCCGGGTCCGGCGGGTACCACAGGTCCTCGGCGGCCGCGGCGGCGCGCAGGTCGTCGTTCACCACCCCGGGCTGCACCACCGCCAGCCGCTCGGCCGCGTTGATCTCGACGATCTCACGCATCCGCTCGGTGCAGAGCAGCACGCAGCCCTCGACCGCGTTGGCGCCGCCGGACAGCCCGGTCCCGGCCCCGCGGGTCACCACCGGTCGGCGGTGCCGGGCACAGACCGTGACCACCGCGGCCACCTCGGCCGTGCTCTGCGGGCGCACGACGACGGCGGCCCGGCCGTGCTCGGCCCACTCCGCCTCGTCGTGCAGGTAGCCGGCCATCACCTCGGGGTCGAGCACCACCCGGTCCGCGGGCAAGGCGGCCAGCAGCTCGACGACGACGAGATCCGGGCGTGCGACGGTGCCGGGCGCTGCGCTGGGCTGGGCCATGACCTGGACGCTAACCCCCGCCGCGGCGCGTGACCACCGCTCGTGCGAGCCGGGCGCACCGGACGGCCACGTCCGCGCTCGGCGGTGGCACGAGCACGCCGGCGCCGGCGATCTCGATCTCGAGGTCGAACGATCGCCCGCGGCCGATCGTGGGGATCCGCGGCTGGTCGGCACCGAAGCCGACGCACTTCGTCGCGCTTCGCGATCCGATCCGGACCGGTCGGCCGTCATCAGCGAGCAGGCTGGCTCTCCCGAGCGGGCACCGCCAGCACCATGATCAGCGTCTGCGGTAGAAAAGCTTCACATATGCACGCCTGCTACCGCAGGCGCTGATCATGCCCCACCGCTGGGCTGCCCGAGGCCGGGATCGGCGTGCACTCGGCCCCGCGGCGGAACGTCGGGGCCGCGGAACGAGCTCACAGCAGGTTCGTCGTCGGGGCGTCGGGCGAGGGGTGCCGGCCGAGTGGTGCGCCGGCCGAGTGGTGCGCCGGCCGAGTGGTGCGAACGGCACTTTCGCTCACACCTAGCGTGCGAACGTGCCGTTCGCACCATGAGTGCCGCGGGGGTGATCCGCGGCCGGGCCTGATGCCGCTCGTCGGGCGGTGGCGTCCTCGGCCGATGCCAGTGTCGGGGCCGGCACCGTCCAGATGGCGGTGACGCCGCTGTCGGTGCTGGAGGTGCCGGGAGCGACGGATGGGCTCCTGGGCCCGCAACCAGGCCTGCATCGGGAGGTCGAGGGGCGCCAGCACCAGCTGGTGACGCGGCAGCCCGGGTGCCGATCCGGGCTCACCGGCAGGTCGGTGACGGTCACCGGGCCGCGGTCGATCGGCCGGCCAGCACGACGAGCGCCCGCGCGTCGAGGCCGCCGGATCGGATCACCGCCCGCACCTCGTCGGGCGCGATCAGGTCGGGTAGCCGGCGGGCTGGGCGACTGCGGTGGCCCGGAACACCGCGTCCGAGGTGAGGGCCGGGGCCCGGCCTGCGCGATGCTCAACCCGCGCCGGCCGTCGCCGAAGCGGGTCAGGTCGGTGTCCGGCGCGGGATCCGAGCGCACGACCAGGACGCCGTCGGCGACCAGCCGCTCGGCCGGCCCCTTGGCACGCAGCAGGTCCGACCACACGCCGGGCGGCGCGGAGATCGTGGTGGTCGGCTCGGTGGTGGACCGGATTTCAACCGGCCAGCGCGACATGCGGCGCGGGCACCGCCGACGGCACGCGCTGGCCCGGGTCGGCGGCGACGGCTCAGTCGGCGGTGACGACGGCGACGAGCGCCCAGCAACCCATCGCCACGCCGAGCAGCCGGACCGCCGCGGCCGGAACCGGCGACCGCCGGTGCAGCCACTCGGCGAGCTCGCCGACCAGCACCGCACCGAGCGCGAGCACCGTGACGATCAGCGCGGGCACCGCCGCGTCGAGCGACCCCCGCGCGGTGATCGACAGCAAAGCGGTGATCGACGGCAGCGCGGTGACCGGCACCAGGGCGGTGATCGGCGACAGGGCGCCGAGCAGCACCAGGCTCGCCCCGACGGTCGCCGGTCCGCGCAGCCCACGCAGCGCGAAGACACCGCTCACGGTGGCCGCACCCGCGGCGAGCAACGCCCAGTGCTGCGGCGCCGTGAGCTGAGGCGTCCCGGCCGCCGCGGCGGGCGCCGCCAGCCACTGCGCGACCAGCACGCCGCTGCTCGCGATCACCACCACCGCTGCGACGAGCCGTGACCGACGCGCGGTCGCCGCGGCGACCGCCACCGCCACCGGCACGACCAGCACCGGCGCGCTGAGCACCCCCGCCGCGACGGCCACCGTCCCGCCCACCCGCGACACCGTACCGACTCCCAAGAGCAGCGCCCCGCCGACCGCCAGCCACATCGCGCCGAGCAGGCCGGGGCCGAAGCGGGCCAGCACGCCGGTTGCGGGCCCGGCCACGACCAGCAGCGCGAGCACCACGGCCACCGCGACCGGTCGCACCCGCAGCTGCCGGGCCAGCGACAGCAGGGCGAGCAGCAGCACCGCGAACGCCACCACCGCGAACTCCCGGGCGCCGCCGACCACCGTCGGATAGCGGTCGAACGCGCCGGTCAGGGCCGCGTAGCCGGCCAGCTGCAGATGGGACGCGACCTCCCCGACACCGCCACCGAGCAGGCCGCCGGCCGGGCCGCCGCCGGGTGCGACTGCGGGCAGCCGGAGCGCGACGTAGGCCGCGTCCACCAGCCGGGCCTCGTCCGCGGACGCGGGCAGCCGGGCGGCGGCCAACGCGACCTGGAGCACGGCGAGCAGACCCACCGTGACCACGCCGATCACCGTGGCGGTCCGCCGGGCGAGGGTGCGGGCACGGCCGCCGGGGATCCGGCGATCTCGGCTCCGGCCGGGTCGGCCGGAGCGCCTGATCCTCGCCGGCCACCGACGCCCAGCCGCCGGCCCGCCGCTCGACGACCCACTCCTCGACGACCCGGTTCTCGACGATCCGGAGCCCGACGAACCAGAGCCCGACCACCCAGAGCCCGACGACCCGGAGCCCGACCACCCAGAGCCCGACGACCCACGGCCCGACGAACCGGAGCCCGACGACCCGGCGTCGCGGGTCGGCTCCGCCACCGCCTCGCGTACCTGCTCCCCTGCCGGGTCGCGTCTCAGCCTGTCGTTGGTGACCTGCCACCGCTCCCCGTGCGACGGCGCCGACCGGATCCCGGCCGGCAGGATCGGCGTGCCGCGTTGCGCCGGCACGGTCGCAGCCGGCACGACGGTGGCGACCGGAACGCGGGACTCCTCGAGAACGGCTGCACCGGGCACCACCGCCGCCATGCCGGGCGCCGCCTCCGCACCGGGCACGGCCTCCGCACCGGGCACCATCACCGCAACACGCGGCCCCGCCCCCGCGCCAGGCACCATCGCCATCCCGGGCTCCGCCACGGACAGCCGACCACCGTCCGCCCCGACGTGCTCGATCGCCGGCGGCCGCGGCGCCCGGATCGTGGTGACGCGCTCCCGCGGCGGGACCGTCGGACGGCTCCCGGCGACGATCTCCCGGGCCGGGTTCCCCCGCCACTGCGAATCCGGATCCGGCCGCTCTCCGCTGAGCAGCAACGAGTCGGTGTCGAGCAGCACCCGCCGATCCAGCTTCGCTCCGGACAGCACATGGGCGTTGACCCCGAGCGTGCAGCCGTCCCCGATGTCGACGGCGTCGAACGCGATTCCGTCGACGTCCTGCGCGTGACACCGGATGACCACCCCGGCGTTGATCGTCACGTCGTCACCGATCGAGACCAGCGTCCGGTCCGGGATCGTCGCGCCGTCGTCGAACAGCCCGCGCCCGACCCGGACGCCCGCCAGCCGCCACAGCACGCCCTTGATCGGCGTCCCGTCGAACAGGCCCAGCACGCCGAGCCGGCCCAGCTTGCGCGCCCGCTCGTAGCGCCGGTGGTGCGACTGCTGGTTCGGGCTGAACCGTGGCCGCAGCCGGCGGAAACCGATGGCCGCACGCTCGGTCAGGATCGCGAACAGCACGGCGAAGGCCAGCATCGCGAGCAGGCCGACCACCAGCGCGGACGGGCCGAACCGATCGAAGCGGCCGATCGCGGCGAGCGCGATGAGGATCGCCGCGTAGCCGAGCAGGCCGCGCTGCAGCAGGAACGCGGCCATGGTCGCGATCTCGGATCGGTTCCGGCGGGCCGATCCGGACCGGGTCTCGGCAGCCGTCGGGTGCCGGTCCGGGCTGCTCCCGCGCCGCGTCGAGCGCGGGATCTCCGCCGCCGGCGAGCCGAGCAGCTCGACGTGCTGCCGGACCGGGCCGTGGACCGGCACCATCACCTTGGTCGCCAACAGCACGTCGTCGCCGATCCGGCTGCGCGCGGGGACGACGACGCCGGCGCCGACGACGGTGCCCGCGCCGATCGCGACCGGTGACACCAGGAACGACGAGCTGGTGTGCTCGGCGTTGGCCACCACCACGCCGTCCGGGGCTTGCGTACCGGGGCCGATCCGGGTCAGCGCCGGCGAGTCGTGGCGCAGCGTCGGACCCACGTCGTGGCCGGTCGGCGGCTCCAGCTCGTAGCCGATCGACTGCAGGAACCCGGCGATGTACGAGCCGTTGCCGAGCAAGTTGATCAGCATCGCCGAGTTGCTCAGCGCGACGATCGCCCGGTGGCACGCCCAGCGCCCCCCGTACAGCGGGTGCACGACCCCGGGCCGCACGAACCGGTGCAACCGCCGCGGCACCGTGCGCGCGAGGCCCCACCGCAGCACCACCGCCAGCAGCACGACGCCCACCGCCACCGCGAGGTGGCCGAGGTGGAACGTGGGGCTGCGCCACGCCTCGGCGGTCGGGGCGGGCAGCAGCGCGGTGGTGTCGGTCAGGGCCCGGTAGCCGGCGGGGATCAGCACGAAGATCGCGGCGGTGAGCAGCGGGGCGGTCGCGAGCAGCGTCACCAGCAGCTGGAACAGCCCGTAGCCGAAGCGGCGCCCGGTGCCGCACGGGCGGGGCTCCAGGCCGGCGAAGTCGGTGCGCGCCTCGCGGGCCGGGCTGCCGTGGTAGCGGCGGCCGGCCGGCACCGTGGCGCCGGCGGGCAGGGCCGAGGCGTGCCCGAGCTGCGCGCTGTCGCCGAGGGTGGTGTCGACGTCGAGCACCGCGGCCGCGCCCACGATGGCGTCGCGGCCGATGCTGATCCGCCCGGTGCGGATCCACCCCGATTCGGCCCGGTACCCGGGCACCAGCGCGCCGCGACGGATCACCGCGCCGTCGCCGATGCTGAGCAGGTCGGTGCACACCGGAATCGACTCGGTGAACACCGCGACGCCCTTGCCGATCCGCGCGCCGAGGGCCCGCAGGTACAGCACGTACAGCGGCGAGCCCCCGAAGCGGGCGAGCGGGCTGATCCGCAGCAGCCCGCGGACCACCCAGAACCGCAGGTAGCTCAGGCTCCAGATCGGGATCTCGGCGGGCCGCCAGCGCCCGATCAGCAACCACTTCGCCGCCACCGGCAGCGCCGACAACGCCACGAACACCGCGCCGCCGAACGCCGCGGCCCGCAGATAACCGTCCAGCAGCCCGCCGGCCCCGGCGAGCAGGCGGTGCCCGAGCTCGATGCCCGTCGCCACCAGGAACAGCCCGGCGACGCCGATGGTGGCCTGCAGCACCCCGGTCAGCAGCAGCTGCCAGCTCGGCGCCCGCCGCACCGCGCGCCGACCACCCGGTACCCCACGGGACGGCGCGGCGCCCGTCGTGGTCTCCGCGCCCGGGGTGCCCACCTTCGGGTTCGGCGGCCGGTCCGCCACCGTGACCGGCTCGACCCGGTGGCCGCGGATCGTCGTCCGATCCGCGACCCGGCCAAGGCCCGCGACGAGGCCGCCGGGAGTGATCCGGCCGCGTTCGCCGGTGCGGTGGATCCGCCCGGAGCTGTTGTTCGGGATCCCGACGAAATCCGGGACGAAGGCGCGCGGCATCAGGTCGTCGCGGTTGACGTAGCCGGGCGACACCCCGACCCCGGCGACCCCGATCTCACCGACCTCGCCGGGCGGCAACAGCCGCTGTTCGTGCTCGTCGAGGATGACCACCGAGTAGGTCGGCAGCGGGACGCCCGCGGTCACCGGGCGGTCGGGGTGCAGGGTCGTCCAGGTCGTGGCCACGGTCGCCTCGATCGGGCCATGGGCGTTGAGGAAGCGGCGCCCCGGCCGGTGCCAGCGGGCGACCAGCTCCTGCGGGCAGGCCTGTCCGGAGACCAGCAGGAACCGCAGCCCGGGCAGCGTGTCGTCCATGGTCGCGAGCTGCGCCGGCCCGCAGCACAACGCGCTCACCCGCTCGGCCCGCAGGAACTCGGCCAGCTCCGCCCCCAACAGCGGGTGGCCCGGGCCGGGCACCAGCGTGGCCCCGACGAACAGCGGCACCCAGATCTCGTGGACCGCGTCGTCGACGGCGATCGCCGTCGCGGAGTACACGCGGTCGTCGGGCCGCACCCCGTACACCTCGGCCGCGACGCGCACGAAGTTGCAGATGCCGGCGTGGTCGATCGCGATGCCGGTGGGCCGGCCGGTGCTGTCGCAGCCGTAGGTGATGCAGCAGATGTCGTCCACCGCGCGACCCTGCTCGGCCGGTCGCAACCGACCGGAACCCATCCCGTCGATCAGCCCCTGGGCTTCGTCGACGCACAGCGTCCGCGCGGTGCCGTTGGTGAGCAGGCCCCGCAGGTGCGTGCGGGTGAGCACCGATCCGACCCGGGCGTCGCGCACGATGTAGGCCAGCCGGTCGGGCGGGGAATCGGGGTCCAGCGGCACGTACGCCGCGTTGATCTTCAGTACGGCCAGCATGCCGGCGTAGGCCGCCACCGGCTCGTCGAGCAGCAACCCGACCCGGTCGCCGGGCAGCACGCCGCGGCTGATCAGGTACCGGGCCATCCGGTTGGCCCGGGCGTTCAGCTCGTCGTATGTGATCGCGAGCGCGCCGCGAGCCACGGCCAGGTGGGCGGTGTCGCGGTCCGCGCGGAACCGGGCGCAGCGTTGCTCGATGAGCTGGTGCAGCCGTTCGCCGGGCCTCCAGCGGACGGACTGGTCGGCATCGTCGCTGGTCAGCACGAGATCGGCGACGACGCTGAAGGCCGCCCGCGGCTGCTTCGCCCCGGCATCCTCGACGGCTGTACTCGGAACTGCGGAACTCATCCCCCGCCCCCACGCGCGCACCCGTTCCTCCGTGAACGGACTCGTCGGCGCCCACCGGGTGAAGGTCGGACGCCCCCCGCCTGATCTTCGCACCCAGCGTCGACCCGGACTGCTCCGGTCGAGTGAATCAGCCCGGATCGATCAGTCCGCGGGGGGACCGGGCGCGAGCCGGCCGGCCACCGCCCGCCCGAGCTGCGTACCCGACCGCCAGGCCGTCTCGATCCTGGATCGGCCCCAGCCGTCGCCGGCCAGCGCGATGCCGTCGGCCCCGAGGTGGAACGGCTCGGACCTGCTGTCCGCGGGCGCGGCGTAGCGCCAGCGGTGCGCGTGCGTCCAGTCCGGCGGGGTCCGCACCCCGATCAGGTCCCCGAGCGCGGCGAGCATCGGGGCGACGGCCCCGTCGGGGTCGCTGTCGTACTCCCGAGCCAGCTCCGCCGTGGAGTGCACGACCAGCACCGGCGCCCCGTCGCCCCGGCGGTGCCCGTCGTCGGCGATCAGCGACAGCACCGGGTGGTCGTTGACGAAGGCGGCGGGCAGCTCGTCCCAGAGCCGCGCCGGCCAGCCGGCCGCCACTGCGATGACCCCCCGCCAGCCGCGGTCGGCGAGCACCGCGGCCGCGGGCGACGAGGGATGCAGCAGCCGCAGCGCCTGCGGATCGGGCATCGCGAGCACCACCACGTCGGCGTGTTCACCGTCGACCTCCGGTCCGGGGCCGACGTGGCTGCACCTCGCGCTCCAGCTCCACGTCCAGCTCGCCGGACAGCTCCTGCACCAGGCTGCGCAGTCCGGCCGGTGTCGCCCAGCGCAGCGGCCCGGGCGCGCGGCCGCACTCCCCGCCGGCCAGCACCGCGAGCTCGGAGGTCCATGGCCGGGCCAGTCCCAGGGTCCGCCAGCGCCCCACCACCTCGGCGAACTCGGGATCGGAGACGGTGAAGTAGGCGGCGCCGAGATCCACCGGCCGACCGTGCAGCCGGCGGCTGGCCATCCGCCCGCCGACCGAACGCGCCCGCTCCAGCACCCGCACCGACACCCCGGCCGAGCGCAGCGCGACCGCGCAGGCCACCCCGGCCACCCCGGCTCCGACCACCACCACCGACACGCCGGCAACGTAGCCGTCCCCGGTCGTCGCGGCGAGTGCGGCGGGCCGCGTCGAGCGATGCAGGGGCGATCATGACGGGGCGGGTCAGCTGAACCGGTGGTCGGCCGGATCGACGCGGCGGGTGCGGCGGCGGAAGCGGAAGGTGTGGTCGGGCCAGATGGTGCGGTTGCGGCCGCCCGCGTCGAGGTACCAGCTGTGGCAGCCGCCGCTGTTCCAGACCGATCCGGCCAGTCGGCGCTGCAGGTCCGCGTTGTGGGCGTCCTGCCGGTCGCGGCGGGTGTCGAGGGCGACGGCGCCGCGCTCGTCGAGCAGCGCCAGGGCGTCGAGCACGTAGTTCAGCTGCGACTCGATCATGTAGATCATCGAGGTGTGGCCGATCCCGGTGTTGGGGCCGGTGAGCACGAACAGGTTGGGGAAGCCGCTGATCGTGGTGCCGAGGAACGCCTCGGTCCCGCCGTCCTCGGCGCCCAGCCTGATCCCGCCCGCTCCGATGATCGGCACCGCCCGCCCGAGGCCGGCGGCGACCCGGAACCCGGTGCCGAAGATGATCGTGTCGACCGGATGCTCCACGCCGTTGGCGGTCACCACCGCGCTCGGCGTCACCCGGGTGATCCTCTCGGTGACGACGTCCACGTTCGGCCTGCTCACGGCCGGGTAGTACGCGCTGGACAGCAGGATCCGCTTGCAGCCGATGACGAAGTCAGGGGCCAGTTTGGCGGCCAGCTCGGGCCGCCCGGCCAGCGCGCGGTCGAGGTAGGCGCGGGCGAGCCTCTCGAGCAGCCGCATCCGGCCCGGCTTCAGGAAACCGCCGACCACGCTCTCGTTGCGCGCGTAGACGGCCGCGCGGCGCAGCTTCTGCAGCGCGGGGAGCGCGGCGTAGCGACGGCGCCTGCGGGCCGGGATCGGCGGGTCGCGCTTCGGCAGCACCCAGGGCGCCGAGCGCTGGAAGAGCGTGAGCGCCCCGACGACGGGCTGGATCCGGGGCACGAACTGGATCGCGCTGGCCCCGGTGCCGATCACCGCCACCCGCCGGCCGCGCAGGTCGTGATCGTGGTTCCAGCGGGCCGAGTGGAAGACGGTGCCGGCGAAGCCGTCGAGGCCGCCGATGTCGGGGATCGACGGCTCGTGCAGCGCACCGGTGGCCCAGACCACCGCCCTGGCCCGCACGACGTCGCCAGCGGCGGTGCGCAGCATCCAACCCGGCCCGACGTGCTGGGCGGTGCCCTCCCAATGGGCGCTGGTCACCGCGGTGCCGAGGCGGATGCGGTCGCGCAGGCCGTAGCGGTCGGCGACGTCGTCGAGGTAGCGGCGGATCTCCGGCTGCCGGGCGAAGTGCCGCGACCAGTTCGGGTTGGGCGCGAAGGAGAACGAGTAGAGGAACGACTCGACGTCGCACGCGCAGCCCGGGTAGGTGTTGTCGCGCCAGGTGCCGCCGAGCGCGTCGGCCTGCTCCAGGAGGACGAAGTCGGTGCGCCCGGCCTGCGTCAGGCGGGCGGCCGCTCCGACGCCGGAGAAACCCCCACCGATGATCGCGACGTCGACGGTCTCGGCGCGCGCCACACCTCGACGTTAGCGGCTATCCGAAGCGGCGGCTGAGCTTCATGTGCCGGTTGACGTCCTTGTAGAGCAGGTACCGGAAGCGGCCCGGGCCACCGGCGTAGCAGGCCTGCGGGCAGAACGCGCGCAGCCACATGAAGTCGCCCTCCTCGACCTCCACCCAGTCCTCGTTGAGCCGGTAGACCGCCTTGCCCTCCAGCACGTACAGCCCGTGCTCCATCACGTGCGTCTCGGCGAACGGGATCACCGCGCCGGGCTGGAAGGTCACGATGGTCACGTGCATGTCGTGGCGCAGGTCGGCCGGGTCGACGAAGCGGCTGGTCGCCCACTTGCCGTCGGTGCCGGGCATCGGCGTGGGCTCGACGTCACGCTCGTTGGTCACGAACGGCTCCGGCGCGTCCAGCCCCTCGACCCGCTCGTAGGCCTTGCGGATCCAGTGGAAGTGGGCCAGGTCGCTGCCGTCGTTGCGCACCGACCACTCGGTGCCCGGCGGGAGGAACGCGTAGCCGCCCGGATCCATCTTGTGCGTCGCCCCGGCCACGGTGATCCGCAGCGATCCCGCGGTCAGGAACAGGACGCCCTCGGCCTCCGGGTCGAGCTCGGGCCGATCGCTGCCGCCGCCGGGCGAGACCTCGACCATGTACTGGGAGAACGTCTCGGCGAAGCCGGTGAGCGGCCGGGCCAGCACCCAGAGCCGGGTGTCGTCCCAGAACGGCAGGAAGCTGGTCACGATGTCGGAGTTGGTTCCGCGCGGGATCACCGCGTAGGCCTCGCGGAACATCGCCCGGTCGGTGAGCAGCTGGGTCTGCGGGGGTAGCCCTCCGGTCGGCGCGTAATAGGTGGCGTCGCTCATCGTGACCTCATTTCGCTGGCGTCCCGGAATCCTTGCCGCGGGCGAGTTCGGCAGCGCGCGGGCGACACAGCGGATCGATCTCCATCATCGCCGGGACGCCACCCTCCCCGCACGCCTCGGCGGGCGAGGGCCGCCGCGCCGATGTGTAGGCCTCGCCGCCGAGCCTAACCGCCGACCAATCCGTGACACAGCACTTGACCGGTCCCGTCCGGTCGGCCCGGGACCCACAACTCGGAACGAACGGCACTCTCGCACGCTAGGTGCGAGCGAAAGTGCCGTTCGCACCACTCCGGCCCGGCAACCCACGATCACATGTGGCGAGGCCCCAGCCCGAACCTCCATACCGTCTAGCCCGGGTCCAGCGCCGCTACCCGGTCCAGCCGGTCCCGCCACCAGCGGGCCCGCTGCGGATCGGCGGCCACCGCGGCCACCAGGATCGGCTCCGGGGCCTGCCGCAGCACCGGCAGCCACCCGTCGCGGGGCCGCAGCGACTGCGCCACCACGTCGGCGGCCAGCAGCGCCCCGGTGCCCAGCCCGCAGGCGAACTCGAGCTCGGGCAGTGCCCCGGCCAGCGCCAGCTCGGCGGCCAGCCCGACGCTGGTCTGCAGCGCGGAGGACACCACGCAGGGCAGCCCGCAGGCCCGGGCCACGGCCAACGCCCGGGCCACCCCGCCCAGCGGCGCGCACTTGAGCACCGCGACGTCGGCGGCCTCGGCGACCGCCACCCGCAGCGGATCCTCGGCGCGGCGGATCGACTCGTCGGCGGCGATCCGGACCGACACCCGCCTGCGCACCGCGGCCAGCTCGGCCAGCCCGGCGCACGGTTGCTCGACGTACTGCAGCCCGCCGGCCGCCCGGTCCAGCGCGCGGATGGCCAGCACCGCCTCGTCGACGTCCCAGCGGCCGTTCGCGTCGACCCGCACCGCACCGGCAGGGCCGAGCGCGTCGCGGACCGCCGCGACCCGTTCCCGATCCGCCGCCAGCGAGCCCGCGACGTCGGCCACCTTGACCTTGGCCGTGTCGCACCCGGACGCGGCGACGATCTCGTGGGCCCGCTGCGGATCGACGGCCGGCACGATGCAGTTGACCGGCACCCGATCCCGCACCGGCTCCGGCCAACCCCGCTCGGCGGCCTCCCGCGCCGCCGCCAGCCAGGGCCGGGCCTCGGCGTCGTCGTAGTCGAGGAACGGGCAGAACTCGCCCCACCCCGCCGGACCTGCCAGCAGCAGCCCCTCGCGCACCGTGATCCCGCGGAATCGGGTGGTCAGCGGGATCGAGTAGACAGCGGTCGACACGTCGGCAACCTACGCCGGGCACAATCACCTCCGATGAGTACGACGGCCCCCCGGCTGCTGCAGGTCCGGCGCAGCGAGCGGATCACCCCGCGGATGGTCCGGGTGACGCTGGCCGGGGCCGAGCTGGCGGGCTTCACCGGCGACGGCCCGGACCGGCGGATCAAGATGTTCTTCCCCGGCCCCGGCCAGGACCGCCCGGCCATCCCGCGCGGCACCTCCGGTGGTCCGGTGTGGCCCGCCGGTGCGACCCGGCCGGCGATGCGCACCTACACGGTGCGCCGCTTCGACCCCGGCGCCGGCGAGCTGGACGTGGATTTCGTCCTGCACGACGGGCACGGCCCGGCCGCCGCCTGGGCCCGGGATGCGCGTCCGGGCTGCTGGGTGGGGGTGTCCGAGCCGGGCGGGCGTTACCTGCCCGACCCGGCCGTCGAGCACCACGTGGTGATCGGTGACGAGTCCGCGCTGCCCGCGGTCGCGACGGTGCTCGACGCGCTGCCGGCTGGCGTTGCGGCCAGCGCGTTCCTGGAGGTCGCCGACGCGGCCGAGGAGCAGGAACTGCCCGGCGACGCGACGGTGTGCTGGGTGCACCGCGGCGACCGGCCCGCCGGTGCGCCGCTGGTGGCCGCGGTGCGGGCCGCTGTCTTCCCGCCGGGTCGCACCCAGGCCTGGCTGGCCGGCGAGTCCGCCGCGGTCAAGCAGCTGCGCGCGCACCTGCTCGGCGACCGCGGCCTGGACCGCCGGCTGATCTACGCGACGGGCTACTGGCGCGCCCGCTGATCGGCACGCTCGCTGATCGGCAGCTCGCTGATCGGCACGGCCGCTGATCGGCACGGCCGCGCCGCCCGCCGCCGCACAGCGGGCCCCGCGCCGACGCACAGCCCGGTCCCAGCTCGGCTCGCCGGCGTGGGTTCCGCCGCGGCAACAGCGCGCGGCGCGACACCGATCGCCGCTGGGCCCGGATGCCGGAGCGTCGCGGCAGGACTGGAGTGCACCTGTGCCAGCTATCGAGACCCGACGCCGGCTTCGGCTGCTCGCCCCGCTGGCCGTGATCGGCGTGCTCGGCCTCGCCGCCTGCGGCCAGCCGGCCGCCGCCACCTCGTCCGGTACCGCGACCTCGTCCACGGCCGACCCGACCGCGGGCGATCCGGCCGGCAATGCCGGCGGCGAGGCCTTCCGCAGCTGCCTGGCCGAGAACGGGGTCACGCTGCCCGAGCGCGGCGCCCGCGGCAACCGGCCGGCCCCGCCCGACGGCTCGGCCCCGCCCGACGGCTCGGCCCCGCCCGATGGCTCGGCCCCGCCCGACGGCTCGGCCCCGGGTGCGGGCGGTACCCCGCCCAGCGGCGCGCCCGCCGCCCCCGCCGACGGCGCCACCCCGCCGGCCGGCGATCGCGGCACCCCACCGGCGCCCGCCGGCGTCAGCTCAGACACCTGGGCCGCCGCCCAGCAGGCCTGCGCGGACCTGATGCCCGCCCGGCCGTCGTCCGGGCCGGGCGGCGGCGCGACCGGCGGCTGAACCCGCCGGCCCGGCCGCCGAGCCGATCCACAGCAGATGCACAGCGAGGGCCCAACGTGGCCACAGGCGCGCACGCCACGCTGACTACCATGACCGCGATGAGCAAGCACGCCGCACCGCTGCTACGTGCCGACGGGAGCGCGGTCCGGGTGCTTGTCGTCGACGACGAGGCGACGCTGTCGGAACTGCTCTCGATGGCGCTGCGCTACGAGGGCTGGGAGGTGCGCAGCGCGGCCGACGGCAGCTCGGCCGTGCGCGCGGCCCGCGAGTTCCGACCCGACGCCGTGGTGCTCGACGTGATGTTGCCCGACTACGACGGCCTGGAGGTGCTGCGCCGGTTGCGCGCCGAGGCCTCGGACGTCCCGGTGCTGTTCCTGACGGCCAAGGACTCGGTGGAGGATCGCATCGCCGGGCTGACCGCGGGCGGCGACGACTACGTGACCAAGCCGTTCAGCCTGGAGGAGCTGGTCGCGCGGTTGCGCGGGCTGCTGCGTCGCTGCGGGATGGCCGCGGCGCGGCAGGGCTCCGAGCTCATCGTCGGGGACCTGGTGCTCGACGAGGACAGCCACGAGGTCCGCCGCGGCGACGAGCTGGTCGAGCTCACCGCCACCGAGTTCGAGCTGCTGCGCTACCTGATGCGCAACCCGCGCCGGGTGCTGTCGAAGACCCAGATCCTCGACCGGGTGTGGAGCTACGACTTCGGAGGACAGTCCAATGTGGTCGAGCTGTACATCTCGTACCTGCGCAAGAAGATCGACGCCGGGCGCCCGCCGATGATCCACACCGTGCGCGGGGCCGGCTACGTGCTGAAGCCGGCAGCCGACTAGTGCCCCGAACCGGACACTAGGTGAAGCCCCGGTCGCTGCGCGCGCGGCTGGTCGCGACGATGCTGCTGCTGCTCGCGGTCGCCTCGGCGGTGATCGCCGTGGTCACCACGCTGACCCTGCAGCAGTTCCTGAGCGGCCGGCTGGACAGCGACCTGCGCGCGTTGAGCAGCCTGTTCCAGCGCTTCCCCGGCCCTCCACCGCCGGGCCTTTCCGGTCCCGGCAACCGTGGTCCGCGACCACCGGACTCGCTGTTCGTGCAGCTCGACGGAGGTCGGGTGGTCAGCGCGGCGGTGAACACCCGCGACGGCGAGGTCATCGCGGTGCCGCCCGAGGAGTACCCCGACTTCACCACGCTGCCCCTCGACGGGCGCCCGCACAGCGCAGTGATCGGCGAGCTCGGCAGTTACCGGCTGCTCGCGACGAGCACCACCGGCAGCGGCGTGATCATCGCCGGGCTGTCCGAGCGCAACCAGCAGGAGACGGTGGCCCGACTGCAGACGACCGAGCTCGTGGTCACCGTGCTGACGTTGATCGGGGCCGGGCTGGCCGGCGCGTTCGTGGTGCGCCGGGAGCTGCGGCCGCTGGAGCGGGTGGCCGCCACCGCCTCCCGGGTGAGTGCGCTGCCGCTGGACCGCGGGGTGGTGTCGCTGGTCGAGCGGGTGCCGGAGGCGGACCCGAGCACCGAGGTCGGACAGGTCGGGACCGCGCTGAACCGGATGCTGGACCACGTCGGATCGGCGCTGCAGGCCCGCCAGGACAGCGAGACCCGGCTGCGCCAGTTCGTCGCCGACGCCAGCCACGAGCTGCGCACCCCGCTGGCGGCGATCCGCGGCTACGCCGAGCTGAGCCGCCGCGGCGAGCTGTCGCCCGACACCGAGCACTCGCTGCTGCGGATCTCCTCGCAGGCCGAGCAGATGACCATGCTGGTCGAGGACCTGCTGCTGCTGGCCCGGCTCGACGCCGGCCGGCCGTTGGAGCGCGGCGACGTCGACCTGACCCGGCTCGTCGTCGACGCGGTGAACGACGCGCACGTCTCCGGACCCGAGCACCACTGGCAGCTCGCGCTGCCCGCGGAACCGGTGACGGTGCCCGGGGATGCGGCCCGGCTGGCCCAGGTGCTGGCCAACCTGCTGGCCAACGCCCGCACCCACACCCCACCCGGCACCACGGTCACCGTCGGGCTCTCGTCCGATCCCGGGGGCGCCGAGCTGAGCGTGCTCGACGAGGGGCCGGGCATCGCCCCGGAGTTGCTGCCCCACGTGTTCGAGCGGTTCGCCCGCGGTTCCACCTCGCGATCCCGCCAGCACGGCAGCACCGGCCTCGGACTGTCCATCGTGGACGCCGTCGTGACCGCCCACGGCGGCCGGGTCACCGTGACCAGCACCCCCGGCCGGACCGAGTTCCACGTACACCTACCCACCGCACCCTGACCTTTCAACCACGGCGCACACCGGTTGCGGACGTCGCACATGTCACGACGCAATGCCGGTCACTTAAGCGTTGTTGCTGGTCGGGGCGGGCTTGGCGGCGGGGTTGTGGTCGTGGTGCTGCCGAACCGCGGTCTCCGCGTGCTGCTGGTCTCCGATCCCTGCTGTCGTTGATCGAGTCCTGGCCCGGCACGACCTGCCGACCTGTGCCTCGGTGGATCGCTCGCGTCCTTGCAGGGATGGCATTTCCGATGTCGGTTTCAGTGTCGAGTTGCATTCGAATACCTCGGCGTGTTGTCGATGTCCGATCGCCGCACAACATTATTATCGCGCTATGCCGGTTACTCCCGAAAACCGCCGATTCACCGACGGGATCAGCATCGGTGTGCTCACTCGAATCTTCGACCGAGATTTGGTTGACGATATACTGCTGGAGACGGGTCGAACAGGGATAAGGACACGACTGCTCCCCGGTCGGGTGATCGTGTACTTCGTGCTCGCGCTGTGCCTGTTCTTCGATGACGCATACGAAGAAGTCATGCGGAAACTGGTCAACGGTCTGCAGTTCTTGGCTCACTGGCA
Organism: uncultured Actinomycetota bacterium; assembly: GCA_963730945.1. Taxonomy (GTDB): domain Bacteria; phylum Actinomycetota; class Actinomycetes; order Mycobacteriales; family Pseudonocardiaceae; genus Pseudonocardia. The sequence continues at coordinate 24,753 of CAVSTV010000009.1, read as the reverse complement.
GGGCGAATGGCATGTGCCCGGCAACAGTGCGATATCGCAAGCGCGGACCCGGCTTGGTGCCGCGCCGATGAAAGAGTTGTTCGATCGGGTGGCCGTCCCGATCGCCCGACCGGCCACGACCGGTGCCTGGTTCCACGGCCGGCGGGTCATGGCCGTGGACGGGGTGATCTTCGACGTGGCCGACGAGGCGGGGAACATGGAGGCGTTCGGGCGGCTCGACAGCGGGCCCAAAGCCAGCCCTTACCCCCAGGTCCGCCTGGTGGGCCTGGCCGAGTGCGGCACGCACGCGATCGTGGGTGCCCGGTTCGACGCGGTGAAGGTGGACGAACGAACCCTGCTCAAACGGCTGCTGCCCGAGTTCACCCCCGACATGCTGGTGATGTGCGATCGGGGATTCTTCAGCTACGAGCTGTGGCAGGCCGCCGCCGCGACCGGGGCCCAGCTGCTGTGGCGACTCAAGAGCGACCTCAAGATCCCGGTGCTGCAGGTGCTGCCCGACGGGTCCTACCTGTCCGAGCTGGTACCCCGCAACATCAAAAGCAGCTACCGGCGCGGGAGACGACGCACGATCCCCGACGAGGTTCGCATCCCCGTCCGAGTTGCCGAGTACACGGTGGAGAACCGCGACTCGAAAACCGCGACGATCACCGTGATGACCACCATCCTCGACCACGAAGCCGCCCCTGCCGGCGAGCTGGCCGCACTCTACAAACAACGGTGGGAGTTCGAGCTCACCCTCGACGAGATCGAAATCCACCAAGGACCCCAAGCGCGGAAACTCCGGTCCCGAACACCCGAGCTCGTTCGGCAAGAGATCTGGTCACTACTTCTCGTCCACTACGCGGTCCGAAGTTTCATGCGCGAAGCCGCCGACGACATCGGTGAAGACACCGACCACCTCGCATTCATGCGCAGTATCCGAGTCATCCGCCGCCAGGTCACCAACCAGGCAGGATTTTCCCCCACCCGCCTTACCGCCGCCATCCGTGACACCTTCAACGAAATTCTCGAACGCCGCAACAAAGACCGTCGACACCGCAGCTGCCCCCGAGTGGCCAAACGCGGCCTCACCTACGCACGCAAGAAACGGCCCCACCACCACCAGATCCGACACGACAGCCCACCACGCATCAAGATCATTTATCCCGCGCTTAAGTGACCGGCATTGTGTCATGACGTGTGCGCCGACACCAACCGGTGTGCGCCGTCGCCCGACCGGCCCGGCCGGCCGCTCATAGCTGAGCCACAGCTCCAGCATCGGAGTCGCACAGCCCGCCGGCCCACTCTCGGGCCACGTGACCCTCACGTTGCGTGCCGCTCCCCCCGACCCGCACCCGCGCACCGTCGCGCCGGCCCCACGCCCACCGTGGGCCGATCGCGCCGGCCTGGCCGGGTTGTTGGTGGCCACCGCGGTGCTCTACCTGTGGGGCCTGTCCGCTTCGGGCTGGGCGAACGCCTACTACTCGGCGGCGGCGCAGGCGGGCAGCCAGAGCTGGACGGCCTGGTTCTTCGGCTCCTCGGACGCCGCGAACGCGATCACCGTCGACAAGACACCGGCGGCGCTGTGGATCACCGGCCTGTCGGTGCGGATCTTCGGGTTGTCCAGCTGGAGCGTGCTGGTCCCGCAGGCGCTGATCGGCGTCGCGACGGTCGGGCTGCTCTACACCACGGTGCGCCGCACGTCCGGGACGGCCGCCGGGCTGCTGGCCGGCGCGGCCCTCGCGCTGACCCCGGTCGCGGTGCTGATGTTCCGGTTCAACAACCCGGACGCGCTGCTCACGCTGCTGCTGGTCGGCGCGGCCTACGCCACGCTGCGCGCCGTCGAGGCGGGTCGGGCGCGCTGGCTGGTGCTGGCCGCGACGCTGGTCGGATTCGGCTTCCTGACCAAGATGCTGCAGGCCTACCTGGTGCTGCCGGCGCTGGCCGCGGTGTGGCTGCTCGCCGCCCCGCTCGGGCTGGGACGACGGCTGCGCGGCGTGGCCCTGGCCGCGGTCGCACTGGTGACCAGCTCCGGCTGGTGGGTGCTGGTCGTCGAGCTGTGGCCTGCGGACCAGCGGCCCTTCATCGGCGGATCCCAGAACAACAGCGTGCTGGAGCTCGTGTTCGGCTACAACGGCTTCGGCCGGCTCACCGGCGACGAGGTCGGCAGCGTCGGTGGTGGCGCCGGGGGCGCGGGCGGCGGTTGGGGCCAGACCGGGCTGACCCGGCTGTTCGACGCCGAGCTCGGCGGCTCCGCATCCTGGCTGCTGCCGGCCGCGCTGCTGCTGCTCGCCGCGCTGCTCTGGTGGACCCGGCGCGCCCCGCGCACCGATCCGCTGCGCGCCGCCGCCCTGTTGTGGGGCGGCTGGCTGCTGATCACCGCGGCCGTGTTCAGCCTGATGGCCGGGATCTTCCACAGCTACTACCTGGTGGCGCTGGCCCCGGCGATCGGCGCGCTGGTCGGGATCGGCGCCGTGACCCTGTGGCGCGACCGCGATCGGGCCGACGCCCGCTGCTGGCTCGCCGGGACCGTCGCGGTGACGGCGGGCTGGGCGTTCGTGCTGCTGCGCCGGACTCCGACCTGGCAGCCGTGGCTGAGCTGGTCGATCCTGGGCGTCGGCGCGCTGGCCGTGATCGGGCTGCTCGTGGTCGCCCGGCGGCGCGGCCCGCACCCGGATCTCGCGGTGCCGGATATCGGGGACGGCGATGGTGCCGCCGCGGGAAGAAGCTCGCCGGTCGCGGGCGGAACGGCGCGAAGGATCGGCACGATTGCGGCGGCCACCGCCGCGCTACTGGCCGGGCTGGGCGGCCCCGCGGCCTACGCGGTGGCCACCGCGGCGAACCCGCACACCGGCGCCATCCCGTCGGCCGGGCCCGAGGTGGCCGGGATGCGCGGCGGCCCGGGCGGGCGCGGTGGACCGGGCGGGTGGGCTCGGGCCGGCGGCTTGATGCCCCCGGGCGGCGGCACCGCCGCCACCAACGGGACCGGCCCCACGAACGGGACAGGCACTCCCAACGCGACCGGCCCCACCAACGGCACCACCTCTAGCGGCACCGCTTCCACCGGCGGGGCCGGCGGCCCGGCCGGGACTTCCGGCGGCCCAACCGGGGGCCGCGGAATGGGCGGCAGAATGGGCGGCGGGCTCCTCGGCAGCCCCACCCCGAACGCCGAGGTCGTCGCCACCCTCACCCGCGACGCGGCGAGCTACACCTGGGCGGCGGCCGCGGTCGGATCCAACACCGCCGCCGGCTACCAGCTGGCCGGCGGGTTCCCGGTGCTGGCGATCGGCGGCTTCAACGGCACCGACCCCGCCCCGACCCTGCAGGAGTTCCAGCAGCTGGTGGCGGCCGGGAGGGTGCACTGGTTCGTCGGCGGCGCGGGCCGCGGGCTGCTCGGTGACACCAGCAGCGGCGGCAGCGACCAGTCCCGACTGATCACCGAATGGGTCACCGCGACGTTCACCCCGACCACGGTCGACGGCAGCACGCTCTACGACCTCTCGGCGTCCCGGTGAGCACGGTCACGCCCGGCCGGCGGCGACCCACAGCGCACGCACAGCAACGGCACACCCCCGCGACAGCCGGCCCCGAGATCGTCGACGACATGAGCCCCGCCGCTACCGCAACCGCGGCCCCCGCCGCACCCGGCATCCCGCCGCGGCCGACCACCGTGCTCGACGTCGTCGTCCCCGTCCACAACGAGGAAGCCGATCTCGAGCGCTCGGTGCGCCGGCTGCACGCGCACCTGTGCGCGCAGTTCCCCTACCCCTTCCGGATCACCATCGCCGACAACGCGAGCACCGACGCCACGCCGGCGATCGCGCTGCGGCTGGCCGGCGAGCTGCCCGACGTGGTGGTGCTCCGGCTCGAACAGAAGGGCCGCGGCCGGGCGCTGCACGCGGCGTGGTGGGCCTCGGACGCGCAGGTGCTCGCCTACTGCGATGTCGATCTCTCGACCGACCTGGCGGCGCTGCTGCCGCTGGTCGCGCCGCTGATCTCCGGGCACTCCGACCTGGCCATCGGCACCCGGCTCAGCCCGTCGTCGCGGGTGGTCCGGGGGGCCAAGCGGGAGTTCATCTCGCGCTCCTACAACCTGCTGCTGCGCGGCGCGCTGGCCGCCCGGTTCACCGACGCGCAGTGCGGCTTCAAGGCGATCCGGTCCGACGTGGCGCAGCGGCTGCTGCCGCTGGTCGAGGACACCGGCTGGTTCTTCGACACCGAGCTGCTGGTGCTGGCCGAGCGCAGCGGGCTACGCATCCACGAGGTTCCGGTGGACTGGGTGGACGATCCGCAGTCGAGCGTCGACGTCGTCGCGACCGCGATCGCCGACCTCAAGGGCGTCGTGCGCCTCGGCCACGCCCTGGCCACCGGACGGCTCCCCCTGCACGAGCTGCGCGGCCGGCTCGGCCGGGACGGCCTCGCGCCGGACCGGCCGTCCCTGCCGGTGGCCGGGGTGCCCGCGGGGATGCCCGCGCAGCTCGTCCGGTTCGCGGCCGTGGGGATCGCAAGCACGCTGGTCTACCTGCTGCTCTACGTGCTGTTGCGGGGTGACCTGGAGGCGTTCGGCGCCAACCTGGTCGCGCTGGTGGTCACCGCGGTGGGCAACACGGCCGCCAACCGTCGGCTGACGTTCGGCGTGCGCGGGCGCGCCGGCACCGCGACCCAACACCTGCAGGGGCTGCTCGTCTTCGCGCTCGGGCTCGCCTTCACCACCGGTGCGCTGGCCGCGCTCGGAGCGTGGGCGCCGAACGCGAGCCAGGCCGTCGAGATGCTGGTGCTGGTCGGCGCGAACGCGCTGGCCACCGTGCTGCGCTTCGTCGCCTTCCGGTCCTGGATCTTCCGGCCCCGCCGACCCGCCCTGCCCCCGACCGACCAGGAGATCCCAGCGTGACCGCCGACGTGCTTTTTCCCGCGGAGGCGGCATCGTGACCGCCACCCTGATCCCGTCCTCCCCCACACCCACCCCGGCCGCGGCCACACCACCGGCCCGATCCCGCCCGGAGCTGATCGCGCTCGCCGTGCTGCTGGTCGGGACGGCCGCGCTCTACCTGGTCGAGCTCGGCGCGTCCGGCTTCGCCAACAGCTACTACGCGGCCGCCGTGCAGGCGATGACCCGTAGCTGGGAGGCCTTCCTGTTCGGCTCGCTCGACGCGGGCAACATCGTCACCGTCGACAAGCCGCCCGCCTCGCTGTGGGTGATGGCGGCCTCGGCACGGATCTTCGGGTTCTCGTCGTGGAGCATGCTGGTGCCCCAGGCGCTGATGGGCGTGGGCACGGTCGCCCTGCTCTACGCCGCGGTCCGCCGGGTCTCCGGCTGGGTGCCGGCGCTGCTCGCCGGTGCGGTGCTGGCGTTGACCCCGGTCGCCGCGCTGATGTTCCGGTTCAACAACCCTGACGCCCTGCTGGTGCTGACCATGGTCGCCGCGGCCTACGCGACGGTGCGCGCGATCGAACGCGCCAGCACCCGCTGGTTGCTGCTGGCCGGGGTGTTCATCGGTTTCGGGTTCCTGGCCAAGATGGGGCAGGCCTTCATCGTGCTGCCCGCACTGGTGCTGGCCTACCTCGTCGCCGCGCCGACCGGCCTGTGGCGGCGGATCGGTCAGCTGCTGGCGGCGGCGGCCACGGTCATCGTCTCGGCCGGCTGGTACGTGGCCATCGTCGAGCTGTGGCCGGCGGCGAGCCGGCCCTACATCGGCGGTTCGACCGGCAACAGCTTCCTGCAGCTCGCGCTGGGCTACAACGGCCTCGGCCGGATCTTCGGTCGCGGCACGGGCAACGCCCAGGGCTCGGGCGGAATGCCCACCGCGGACGCGGCCGGCGCGGTCCCGGCCGGCACCGCCGGTGCCCCGGCGGGTGGCTTCCTCGGCGGTCCCGGCGGCGGAGGCGGCGGTGGATTCGGCGGTCAGGCCGGGCTGACGCGGATGTTCAACACCGAGATCGGCGGCCAGGTGTCCTGGCTGCTGCCGGCCGCACTGGCACTGTTGGTCATCGGCCTGTGGTTGGCCTGGCGCCGGCCGCGCACCGACCGGGTCCGCGGGTCGCTGATCCTGTGGGGCACCTGGACCGTGCTGACGCTGCTGGTCTTCAGCCTGGCCGAGGGCACCTTCCACGCGTACTACACGGTGGCGCTCGCACCCGGGATCGCCGCGCTGATCGGGATCGGCGGCTACGAACTGTGGCGGCGCCGGGCGAGCGTGTTCGCGCGGCTCGGATCGGCCGCGCTGGTGGCCGGCACCGCGGGCTGGGCCTGGGTGCTGCTCGGTCGCTCGGCGGAGTTCCTGCCCTGGCTGCGCTGGACGATCGTGGCCGCGGCGGCCGTCACGGTGCTGGCGATGCTGGTGCCGCGCAACGGCCGGCGTTGGGCGGCCACCGTCGCGCTCGCCGCCGTGCTCACCGGCATCGCCGCGCCGGCCGCCTACGCGGTGCAGACCGCGGCCACCCCGCACACCGGCAGCATCCCGTTCGCCGGGCCGCCCACCGAGACGTCGAGGTCCGGCGGGATGGGCCGCGGGATGCCCGGAGGCGGTGGCCCGGGCAGCATGGCCACGGCCGACCCGGCGCTGGTCGAGCTGCTGCAGGGTGCGGGTACGACCTGGTCGGCGGCGACGGTCAGCGCGATGGGTGGCGCCTCGCTCGCGCTGAGCAGCGACACCACGGTGATGAGCATCGGCGGCTTCACCGGCTCCGACCCGGCGCCGACGCTCGCCGCGTTCCAGTCCTATGTGGCGGCCGGGCAGGTGCGGTACTTCGTCGAGGGCGGTGGCCCGGGCGGGATGTTCGGTGGCCGCAACGCCGGCACCCCGGCGGGCACCGCCACCTCCGATGCCGAGAACGCGAACGGGGACGCCGCCGGGCGGTCCACCGCGCGAGGACCCGGCGGCCGCGGCGGCACCAGCTCGGAGATCACCGCCTGGGTGCAGCAGACGTTCACCCCGACCACGGTCGGCGGCCGGACGGTCTACGACCTGACCCAACCCCGCACCTGACGCCCCGTCATCCCCGATCGAGCGGCGCGCTCACCCGACCCCCCGGACGAGCGCGCCGCTCCCCTACCCGCCCGGACGAGCGCGCCCCGGCCGTGATTGCACCGGCCGAGGACCACTGCGGCGCGCTCGTCGCGCAGGATCCGTCGGGTGCGGACCCACCGATCGATTCGGCGTGTCGACCATCCGATCCGACACTTCCCCCGAACGTGTTAGGACACCCTTGCTAGCCTGCCGCGCGTGAGAGCACTACCGGAGCCGGGCGCGCGTTGCGCGGTTCTCGCCCGCGCGGCCGACGAGCCGCTGGCCGGCACCGCACCGCATGCGCCCCGCTGGGTGTGCCTGGAGCACCGCGGGGCCTGGCCGAACGAGATCCTCGGCCATCCCGACCCCGCCATCGTCGATTTCGCCCGCCGAACGCTCGCCGCCGGAATGCGGCTGCTGCTCATCCGCCGCCACGGCCGTCGGCCCGAGGACGGTCCGGCCAAGGTGCTGCTGGCCGACACGACCGTGGGCGCATCGAGCATCACCAGGCTGGCGGTGTCGAGCTCCGCGGAGCTGGCCGACCTACCGCTTCCCGCCGCGGGCGAGCAGCTGCCCGGCACGGCGGTGCGCAATCCGCTGCTGCTGATCTGCGCGCACGGCCGGCGCGACCGCTGCTGCGCGCTGGACGGGCGCGCGTTGGCCGCTGCCATGGCCGACGCCGACGAACCCGACGTCTGGGAGTGCAGCCACCTCGGCGGACACCGGTTCGCACCGACCGCGCTGGTGCTGCCCACCGGCTACCTCTACGGGTACCTCGATCCCGCCACGGCCGGCTCCGCGCGCAAGGCGGCCGCCGCCGCTGAGATGGAGGTGGACCGCTGCCGGGGCCGCTGCACGTGGACGCCCGCCGGTCAGGTCGCCGAGTTGGCGGTCCGGGCGGCCACCGGGTTGCGCGGAGCGGACGCCGTCGTGGTGCTGCCCGACATCGGCGACACGGTTCCGGTGCTCACCGACACCGGCCAGCAGTGGGTGGTCGACGTCGAGCGCATCGAGCTCGGCGTGCTGCGCCCCGCGTCCTGCGGAGCGGGCCCCGCCCCGATCGCGCCGGTTCGGGCCACCCGGGTGCGCCGGGTCGCCTGACGCCCCGGAGCCGCGAGGCGCTCGGGCTCGTGAGCCGGCGCCCACGGCCACTCTGATCGCAAGCCGGGCCGGCCGGACGGCCCGGACCCACCCGGTGACGTAGCGTCCGCGCGGTGGCATCCGCAACCGACCCGATCGCGACGCCCGCGGCCGCGGTCGCCGCGATGTTCGCCCCGCCATCCCGGATCGACGAGCACCCGGCCGTCCGAGCCGCGGCCCGCGTCGCCACCGAGACCCTCGCACCGCAGGCCGCGGCCGCCGACGACCCGGCTCGCGGGGTCGACCCCGAGCACCTCGCCGAGCTGGTGCGACACCGGCTGCTCTCGATCACGATCCCGACCGCCGAAGGCGGGCACGGCGCCGACGTCGCGACCGACTCCGAGGTCGTCGAGCAGATCAGCGGCGGCTGCGGCGCCACCTGGTTCCTCACCACCCAGCACCGGTTCCCGCAGGCGCTGGCCCGCGGGCCATTGGCCGGAATGCGGTCCGAGGCCATCGAACTCGGCCCCGCGGCCGAGCGGCACCGCGCCGGGCTGGCCACCGCCGAGACGCAGGCCGGCATCGCGATCGCGCACATCCGCCGCCCCGGCCCGCCCGCGGTACGCGCCGAGCACGACGGCACCGGCTGGCGGTTCCACGGTGCCGCCGACTGGTGCACCGGCTGGGGCCTGATCGACGTCGTGATGATTGCAGCGTCCACTTCGGACGACCGGTTCGTGCTCGCGCTGCTGCCCGCGCGCGACCGGCCGGGCCTGCGCGCCAGCACTCCGCTGCCGCTGGCCGTGATGGGCGGCACCCGAACCGTCGGCCTGGAGATCGACGGCCTGCCCGTCGCCGCCGACGACGTCCTGGTCACAGTGGACATCCAGGCCTGGCGCGAGCACGACGCGGCCCGCACCACGAACGCCACGCCGGCATCGTTCGGGCTGCTGCGCCGGATGCTCGTCGCGCTGGCCGAGCTGGGCGTCGACCGCGACCGACCGGAGGCCGTCGAGCTGGCCATGGCGCTCGCCGACCAGGTGGTCGAGCGCCGTGACGAGGCCTACGCGCTGCTCACCGAGGTGCCGCTGTTCGAGCGGGTGCCGCAGCGCGCCACGCTGCGCGGCGAGGTGTGCGAGCTGGCGGTGCGCACGGCGAACGCGCTGATCGCCGCCCGCTCCGGAAGCTCGCTGCTGCTCGGCCGCCCGGAGCAGCGCTGGGCCCGGGAAGCCGCGTTCCACCTGATCCAGGCCCAGACCGCGGGCGTTCGGGTCGCCCAGCTGGCCGCGTTCGGCCGCCGCTGAACCCCCGGATCGCGGCGCTCGGGGCGCGGTGGCTGATACCGATTGGGGCCCTCGCCCGCCCGGTGGACGACCCCCGCCGCACGATCCCGGCAGACTCGTCCTCATGGACGCCGCCACACCCGTGCAGCTGCAGCCGCCGCTGCGCCCACCCGCGCACCAGGTCAGCCCGCGAGCGGTGAACTGGTGGCGGCTGCGGTCGCTGCTGAACCTGCTCGTGCTGGTGCTGCCGCAGGTCGCGGTGCTGATCGTGTTCTCCCCCGACGCGCCGAGCTGGCTGCTGTCCACCACCGTCGCCACCGCGGTGCTCGGCGGGCTGCACATGCTGCTGGTGCCGCCGCTGCTCTACCGCATCCACCGCTGGGAGATCACCCACGAGGCGGTCTACACGCTGTCGGGATGGCTGGTGCGGGAGTGGCGGATCGCGCCGATCTCGCGGGTGCAGACCGTGGACACCGAGCGCGGGCCGCTGCAGCAGCTGTTCAAGCTGGCCAACCTCACGGTGACCACGGCCTCCGCCCGCGGCCCGGTGAAGATCAGCGGTCTGGATGAGGACGTGGCCACCGAGCTGGCCCGCACGCTCACCGAGACCACCCAGGCCACCCCGGGCGACGCGACGTGAGCGTGCAGGTCCCGAGCGCCGTGGAGACGCCATGGCGGCGGCTGGACCCGCGGATGCTGGTGATCGGCCCGGTGAACGGGCTGATCCGGCTGTTGCCGCTGGCGGTGATCCTGTTGATCACCGGCCAGGGCGACGTGACCCGGCTGTGGATCGCCGCCGTGGTCGCGCTGCTCGTCGTGCTGGCCAGCGTCCTGACCTGGCGGACCACCCGCTACCGGATCACGCCGGAGCGGGTGGAGCTGCACAGCGGCTGGCTGAACCGGCAGCGCCGCTCGGTCCCACGGGACCGCATCCGCACCGTCGATCTCACGGCCAAGCTGCTGCACCGGGCGTTCGGGCTCAGCGTCGTGCAGGTGAGCGCGGGCGCCGGCGCGTCATCGGAGAGCTCCGGGCTGAGCCTCGACGCGGTGTCGACGGCCGAGGCCGAGCTGCTGCGCCGGGAGCTGCTGGACCGCTCCGCGGTCGCGGTCACGCCCAGCGTCCAGGACGCACCGCCGGTCCAGGAGCTGGCCCGGCTGCGCTGGTCCTGGCTGCGCCTGGCCCCGCTCACGTTCTCCTCGCTCGCCGGCCTCACCGCCCTCGCCGGCACCGCGTTCAACCTGGTCGACGACCTGGGCATCGACCCGCGTGACATCGGCCCGGTCGATGCCGCCGCCGATCGACTCGCCACGGCTCCGCTCTGGACGGGCGTCCTGGTGATCGTCGCGGTGCTGCTGGTGATCGCCGTGCTCGGTTCGCTGGCGCTGTTCGCCGAGCGCTGGTTCGGCTACCGGCTCACCCGCGAGCCCGCCGCCGACGGCCGTGCCGCGCTGCGGGTCAAGCGCGGGCTGCTGACCCGCCGGTCGCTGTCGGTGGCCGAGGAGCGGCTGCGCGGCGCGGAGATCGTGGAGCCGCTGCTGCTGCGGGCCGGCCGCGGCGCGCAGTGTCGGGCGCTGTCCACCGGCCTGTCCAAGGACTCCCAGGGCGGCGCGCTGCAGCCCCCGGTGCCGCGGGACGAGGCGCACCGGGTGGCGTCCGCGGCGCTGCGCGAGCACCCGTCCGAGATCACCCGGGCGACGTTGCGCCGCCACCCGCGGGCCGCGCTGGCCCGCCGGCTGAGCCGCGCCCTCGGCCCGGCCGCCCTCGTCGTGGCCGTGGCGTTCCTGCTCGGCCGGCTGGTCGGGTTCCTGGACTGGATCGGGCCGGTCAGCCTGGTGTTGTTGCCCATCGCGGCCCTGATCGGGCTGGACCGCTACCGCAACCTCGGCCACCAGCTGACCGGCCGCTACCTGGTGAGCCGGCAGGGCTCGCTGATGCGGCGCACGGTGGCGTTGCAGCAGCACGGCGTGATCGGTTGGACGTTCCGGCAGAGCGTCTTCCAGCGCCGATCCGGCCTGCTCACGCTGGAGGCGGTGACGGCCGCCGGGCAGGGCGGCTACCCGGTGCTCGACCTGGCCGCGGTCGACGCCGTCGCGCTGGCCGACGCGACCACGCCGCAGCTGCTCACACCGTTCCTGGCTCGTCCTCCCGGGTGAGCAGCCGCAACCCCGTGCGCCGATCCCAGCCCCGCCGGAACACCAGCTCCAGCCACAACCGGCCCACCGCGTCGACCAGCTCGAACCCGGCCGGCCCTGGACCCACCCAGACCCCGCGGAAGCCGAGCACCTCGATCAGCTCGTGTACCTGTGCGCGCTCGGGCGAATCCGGCCCGGCGTAGGGCATGTCGCTGCGCAGCGACCCGAAGAGCGGATTGGCCATCTGCTCCCAGCCGGTGGAGTTGAACGCGCGGTAGACCAGGGCGCCGGCCGCGGCCAGGTCGTCGGCGTGGTGCAGCACCGTTGCGCCCGGCTGCATCGAGTTGGTGGCGTCGATCGTGACCCGACCCGACAGCGCGGTACCGAGCGCGGCGCACAGCGCCGGCACCTGGTCTCCGGGCACGGTGACGACGGCGATGTCGCACTGGCCGGCGGCGTCGGCGGGAAGGGCCCCGCCCGCCGCACCGGTCTCGGCCACCACGGCCCGCATCCGTTCGGAGTCGGGCTCCCGGCTGCCCAACACAACCCGCCGCCCGGCGCGGGCCCAGCCCGTCGCCAGCGCCCGGCCGACCGCGCCGGCACCGAGGACTGCCACCGTTGCGCCGCTCACCTCAGACCCCCAACATGTCGATCACCGTGCGGGCCACGTCGCGTCCCGAGTACTGCTGCTGGCCGGTCACCAGCCGGCCGTCCCGGACGGCGAACGGCTTGAACAGCCCGCCCTGGATGTAGTTGGCGCCGCGTTCGCGCAGCGCGTCCTCCAGCCGCCAGGGCATGATCTCCACCCCGGCCGCCGCGTTGCCGTATGCCTCCTCCACGTTCGAGAAGCCGGTGACCGTCCGGCCCGCCAGCAGGTACGACCCGTCCGACAGCGTGACGTTGAGCAGCGCAGACACCCCGTGGCAGAACGCGCCGGTGATCTTCTCGGCCTCGTAGAAGGCGCGCACGGCGCCCTGCAGGTCGCCGTTGTCGGGGAAGGTGAACATCGGCGACTGGCCACCGCAGATCAGCAGCGCGTCGTAGTCGGCCGGGTCAAGATCGGCCAGCCGCGGCGTGTCGGCCAGCAGGGCCATCAGCTCCGGGGTGTGGATGAAGCCCATGCTGATCAGATCGTCGGACGACCACCGGGAGGTGTCCCGCGGATCGGACAGGGCGTCGAACTCGACCTTGCCGCCGCCCGGGCTGGCGATCGTGACCTCGATGCCGCGCTCGGTCAGCTCGTAGTAGGGGTGGGTCAGCTCGGCGGCCCAGAACCCGACCGGCCAGCCGTTGTTGCTGCTCGTGGTCGGGTTGGCCACCACCACGAGCACCCGTTTCGCGGTGCTGGTGACGGTGTCGACGGCCACCTTGTGGCCGCGCACGGCGTTGACATCGACGTGTAACGACATGCCTACGATAATGCTTGAACTCAAGGCATTAATACAAGTGAAACTTTGATGTTTGGTACCCAGAGGAGTTCCGCCTACCGTGAGCGGATGCCTCGACGCCGCCCCCGGCCGCCGGTTCCGGACGCCCCGCTGGGCGATGCCGTCGACCGGATCGTCGCCGAGTGGGCCGAGCAGGACCCCGAGCTGGACGTCACCCCGATCGAGATCGTGACCCGGATGGCCCGGCTGCGGACCCGCATCGACGAGCAGCTGGCCGGCGTGTTCGCCCGTTTCGACCTCACCCTGGCCGACTTCACGGTGATCGCCGCGCTGCGCCGGGCCGGGCCGCCCTACACGCTGCCGCAGAGCGAGGTGATGGCTCGGCTGGCGCTCACCTCGGGCACGGTCAGCCTGCGCCTGACGCGGCTGGAGGCGATGGGCGTGGTGAGCCGGCGACCCAGCACGGAGGACGCGCGCGGCGTGCTGGTCACGCTCACGCCGGCCGGCCGGGACCTGTTCGACCGGGTCGCGCCCGAGCACCTGGCCAACGAGGACGTGCTGCTCTCCGCGCTGACCGATGCCGAACGGACCCAGCTGGCCGGGCTGCTGCGCAAGCTGCTGGCCGGGTTCGAGCACGATCGGACGTCGAGCCCGCTGGGGTTCGTGGTCGCCCCGGCCCATCGGGCGCGTCGGGCCCGCGTCGCCGTCGGCCTCAGCGACCGCGCCGGGTTGCTGGTCGAGCAGGTCGCCGCGGGTAGCCCCGCCGAGCAGGCGGGCGTGCGGGCCGGGGATGTGCTCGTCGGTCTGGACGGCGAACCGTTGCACAGCTGCCTGGACCTGGCCGCGGCGACCCGGGCCGGGCACCCGCTGCGGCTGCGGGTGCTGCGCGGCGAGCAGGAACGCGACGCGGTGCTGCGCGTTCCGCGGAACGGTCCCGACTCTGGATGAAGATCGCCGTGAACGCGCACTCACGCCGGATCTGACCGCTGTCAGCGCGCGCACACGGTGATCAACACCGCCTTCTGCTGGCCGGTCCCGTCCCGGCGCGCCGTCCGCGGACCCAACGCCTCCAGTTCCGGACGCGGACAACGTTCCGCGGAACGCACGCCACCAGGTACCGGAACCAGGAACGCGTTCCGCGGAACGCACTCCACCAATGCCGGACCCCGGCGCGTTCCGCGGAACGCGCACCACCGATGCCAGACCTGAGCCGGGCAGGCCACCGGGCTCCGTCCCGGAGCGCGTTCCGCGGAACGCACGCCACCGATACCGGACCTGAGCCGGGCGCGCCTCCCGGTCCCGGACGCGACCAGCGCAGCTACCCCACCAACGCGAGCCGACACCGTTCGGCGTCGCGCAGCTGTCCGGTGCGCTGGAAGATCTCCACCGCCTCGCCCAGCCACCTCCGCGCGGCAGTGGCATCGCCGTTCCCCGCCGCGACCACCGCCTCCGCCTCGGCCAGCGCGGCCTCCCAGGACGTGCCCGCCCAGATGGCCGCCGACCGCCGGGCCGTCTCCAGCTGGCGCTGCGCCTCCGGCAGGTCGCCCGCGCGGACGCAGGCGATCGTGGCCGGCACCGCCAGCATGATCGAGCAGAACGGGCAGGCGTCGTCCCAGCCGAGCGTCGCCGCGGCGCGGTCGACGAGGGCACGGCCCTCGTCCGGGTTGGCGGCGGCGAGCACCATGGTTCCGAACAGGCGCTGCAGGAGGTGCTTGGCCACCATCGACTCGCGCGCCATCGGCAACGCCTGCCAGAGCAGCCGCATCGCCTCCTCGCGTTCGCCCCTGGCCAGATGCACCTCGGCCAGTCGTTGCATCGAGTGCGCCTCGCCGGCGGCGGACCCGAGGTCGCGGTGCAGATCGCGCGCCTCCCCGAGCTCGGCTGCGGCCCGTTCCAGGTCGCCCGCGAGCAGCGCCGCCTCGCCCACCAGCGCGGACGCGAACGCCTCGGCCCGCAGTGCGCCGCTTCGCCGGGCGGTCAGCTGCAGGTCGCGCGCGACGTCGATGATCTCGGTGTACGGCGTCGTCCCGTAGAGCATGTATTCGGCCGCGCAGAGATAGCCGTCGAAGACGGTGTTGGCGATCTCCGGGTTGTCCCGGGTCCGGCGCAGCTCAAGGCGCATCCGGCCGAACCAGCCGCCCGTGCGGTGGGCCAGCAAGCCCTGCAGCGCGACCAGATCGAGCACCTTCCAGTCGGGTTCGCCCGCGAGCACCAGCGTCTGCGCCCGGTCGGCCATCGCCTGCGCGGTCGGGAAATCGGAGCTGAAGTAGGCGCTCTTGCCCCGGGCCAGCAGGATGTCGGCGTCGTCCGCGCCACCGTCGGCGTCGAGCCCGTCCAACGCGGCGATCGTGGTCTCCAGGTCGCCCGACATCACCGCGCAGCGGGCCAGCCGCACCCGCAGGTGGCGGACCGCCGCCGGATCGGCCGCCTCCAGGGCCTCCCGGTAGGCCGAGACGGCCATCGGATCGCCGATCGCGTTGAGCAGATCGCCGCGCAACGACAGCGCGGCCGCCCGGTGCGCGCCGACGGCGTGCGGCCGCACCGCGTCCACCAGCGCCAACGCGTCGCGGTAGGCGCCGACGGCGGCCTCGGTCTCGGCGGCGCGCAGCAGGTACGGCACGGCGGCGGCGACGGCCCCTGACTCCTTCAGGTGGTGCCCGATGCGGGCCGGCGAGGCACCGAGCTCGATCAGCCGGACCGCTGCGGCACCGTGGATCCGGCGCCGCCGGTGCGGCGGTACCTCGTCCAGCAGCGCATCGCGCACCAGTCGGTGCCGGAACCGGTAGCCGGTGCTGATCCGCTCGACCATGACCGCGGCCAGGGCGGCGTCGAGGTGCTCGAACGCCTCGTCCTCACCCAGCCCGGACAACGCCACGAACTCGTCGGTGTCGAAGCAGGCGCCGACCACGGCCACCCGCTGCAGCACCTCCCGGGTGGCCGGGGCCACGCCACCGATCATGTTGACGTCGAGGCTCTGCACCCACCGCGGCTCGGCCGCAGCCCGGCGGGCCAGCTCGTTCACCGCGAACGGGATGCCCCGGCCGAGCGCCGCGATCCGCTCGACCAGCTCGGGGGCCGGGTCCGGGACGAACCGCTGCACGAGCGCCGCAACATCGGTCGCGTTCAGCGGACCCAGCTCGATCTCCACCGCGCCGTGCCGCTCCAGCAGGCTCCGGCGGGTCTCGCTCAGGGTCCCGGCCCGGGGCGCCGGGCGGTGCGTGAACACCAGGCAGACCCGCTGATCCCGCGTGCAACGGGCGATGTAGTGCAGCAGCCTCAGGCTGGCGTCGTCGGCCTCGTGGACGTCGTCGACGGTGAGCAGCACACCGGTCGAATCCGCGGCCAGCCGGACGAGCTCGGTGGCCGCGACGAACAGCCGCTGGTGCGAGCTGGCGCCCGACCAGGAGACCTCGAACCCGGCCAGCGCCCGGTCGATCTCCGCGCGGTGCTCGGCGCGCAGACCGTCGAGCAGGCCCGGCCGCCGCCGGCACAGGTCCGCCAGCGCCTCCACGACCGGCGCGTAGGGCCACGCCCCCTCGACCGCAGCCGACGTTCCGTGCCCGACCCCGAACCCCGACTCCACCGCCCGCGCGGCGATCGCGGCCACCATCGACGACTTCCCCACCCCGGCGGGTCCGGTAATGATCAGCACGCGGCTGCGCCCGAAGGCGGTGCCGAGCAGTGACTTCTCCGCGATCGCCAGCTCGGTCTCGCGGCCGATCATCGGCGGGATCGGTGCCGGGGCCGCGCCGTGCTCGGCGAGCAGACGATCACGCAGCTGCACCGCGCGGCCGGCGGGCGCGACGCCCAGCTCGCGGCGCAACGCCCGGTCCAGGCGTTCGAACTGGCGCAGCGCCGCGTGCCGGTCACCGTTGTCCGCGTAGCGCCGCATGAGCGCCAGGTGGGCCGGCTCGTCGGTGTCGTCGAGCTCGATCACCCGCTCCCAGCGGCCGTCCAGGCGCAGCAGGTCGAGGTGGGTGAGCCGCAGCTGCTCGCGGCGGCGCTCGGCCCAGTCGGCGTACCGGTCCTGGGGCAGCAGCTCCCCGCCGTACGCGGCGAGGGCGTCGCGGGCCAGCGTGGCGTCGCCGGCAGCGAGCGCCGCGCGGGCCAGCTCGTCGAACCGGTCGACGTCGACGCTCACCTCGGCGTCCGGACCGAGCAGGATCGTGTCGCCGCGCAGGACCACCGCGTCCGGCACGTCGATGGCGCGGCGGGCGAAATGGGCCGCCTTGTGCAGCTTCGGCCCCGCCCGCTTGATCGGTTCCTCGGGCCAGACGAGGTCCAGCACCTGCTCGCGGTGCAGCCGCCGGCCCGGGGCCAGCGCCAGCACCTTCACCAGAGCCGCGGCGTGTCGGCGGCTCCAGTGCGCCGCCGCGACCGGGACGCCGTCCACGGCCACCGCGAAGCGCCCGAGCACGGTGATTTGGATCACCGGCATCGTCGCACCGCCCCTCCACGCCGCCGTCGGCCGGTGAGCCTCGCACCGCGGCCTTCCCCGGACCTTCCCCGCCACCGGCGCAGAGTGCAACGGTCAGCGAGCACGGCCCGGGTGAGCCGGCCGATGTCGGGCCGGCCGACGACGGCGCCGAGCTCAGGCCGGCGGGGCGAACAGCTCCAGGGCGATGTTGTCCGGGTCCCGGAACGACAGACCGGATCCGTAACCCGCGTCGACGATCTCGCCGTGCGGGATGTCCAGCTCGTCCAGGCGGGCGGCCCAGGCCACCAGCTCGTCGCGGTTCGCGCAACCGAACGCGATGTGGTCCAGCCCCGGCTTGCGCTCGTCGAAGGGCTTGTCGTCGAGCAGGTCGGGGAAGCCGTGCAGGCCGAGCAACGTGCTGCCGACCGCGTAGACGATGTGCCGGAACGGGCCGGTGTCCTCGTCGAGGACCGGAGCGACGCCCAGCACACGGGTGTACCAGGCCTCGCTGACCTCGAGATCGGTGACGGTCACCGCGACGTGGGTGATGGATGGGATGGTGGGAGCAGTCATGGCGGATTCCTCAGTTCGTGGCTGATGTTGACTCCACGAAGCTACGAACCGCTCCTTCCCCGCACCTTCCTTCTGCCGCGACGGGCCGAGGAAGGCCTGCCACGCAGCGTCAGCGCCGCCGGGTCCGGGTGCCGAACATCCCGCGGGTGATCTCCCGGCCCAACGCGCTGGCCGCCGAACGCAGGAACGACCGCACCACCGGAGAGCCGAGCACGTTGGAGAACATCCCCGGCTCCTCGCGCTCCGCCGGCTCCCGGTACTCGCGCGGCGGGGCCGGCTCGTCCTCGCGCGCGGCCGGCGGCGGCTCGGCGATCTTCGCGGTCAGCCGCTCGTAGGCCGATTCGCGGTCGACCGTCTGCCCGTAACGATCGAACAGCGGAGACCCCTTGGCCGCCGCGCTGACCGCATCCGGCCCGATCGCGGCCATCAACGAGCGCGGCGCCCGCATCCGCGCCCAGGCGACCGGGGTCGGCGCGCCCCGCTCGGACAGCACGGTGATGATCGCCTCACCGGTGCCGAGCGAGGTCAGCGCTTCCTCGATGTCGTAGTTCTTGGTGGTCGGGTAGGTGCGCACGGTCTTGACCAGCGCCGCCTGGTCCTCCGGGGTGAACGCCCGCAGCGCGTGCTGGATCCGCGCGCCGAGCTGGGAGAGGACGTTGTTGGGGATGTCGGTCGGCAGCTGGGTGCAGAAGAACACCCCGACACCCTTGGACCGGATCAGCTTCACGGTCTGCTCGATCCGCTCCAGGAATGCCTTGGACGCGTCGTTGAACAGCAGGTGCGCCTCGTCGAAGAAGAACACCAGCTTCGGCTTGTCCAGGTCGCCGGCCTCGGGGAGCTCCTCGAACAGCTCCGCGAGCAGCCACATCAGGAACGTGGAGAACAGCCGTGGGTTGCCGGCCTGGTCGGCCAGCTCCAGCAGCGTGACGATCCCCTTGCCGTCGATGACGCGCAGCAGATCGGACGGCTCGAACTCGGGTTCGCCGAAGAAGTCCTCGCCGCCCTGGGCCTCCAGGTTCACCAGCGCGCGCAGGATGACCCCGGCGGTGGCGGAGGAGACGCCGCCGATGCCCTTGAGGTCGGCCTTGCCCTCGTCGGAGGTCAGGTGCTGGATGACCGCTCGCAGGTCCTTGGTGTCCAGCAGTGGCAGCTGCTTCTGGTCGGCCCAGTGGAAGATCAGCCCGAGGGTGGACTCCTGGGTGTCGTTGAGGTCGAGCACCTTGGACAGCAGGATCGGCCCGAACTGGGTGATCGTGGCCCGGATCGGCACCGCCGAGCTGGTGCCGCCCAGGGACAGGAACTCGACCGGGAAGCCGGTGGGCGTCCAGTCGTCGCCGGTGTCCCGGGCCCGCGATTCGATCTTGGGGTTGCTCTCGCCCGGCCGCGACATCCCGGACAGGTCGCCCTTGACGTCGGCCAGCAGCACCGGAACCCCGGCGTTGGACAGCTGCTCGGCCAGGCCCTGCAGGGTCTTGGTCTTGCCGGTACCGGTGGCGCCGGCGACCAGGCCGTGCCGATTGAGAGTGGCGAACGGGATGCGCACCCGCGCGGTCGGGTCCACCGCCCCGTCGATCAGGACCGTGCCCAGCTCGAGCGCGGCCCCCTCGGTCGCGTAGCCGGCGGCGATCTGTTGAGCGGCGGTTCCCGTGTTATCACCCACGCAGCCGGACTCTAGCGAATAGTCTGCCCGGGTGAACGACCGTCTGGTATGGATCGACTGCGAGATGACCGGCCTCGACCTGCAGCGCGACGCGTTGATCGAGATCGCCTGCCTGGTCACCGATGGTGAGCTGCGGGTACTCGGTGAGGGCGTCGACATCGTGATCCACGCCGACGAGTCCGCGCTGGCCGGGATGCCCGACGTGGTCCGCGAGATGCACGCGCACTCCGGGCTGACCGAGGAGGTCCGGCGCTCGCGGGTCAGCATCGCCGAGGCGGAGGCGCAAGTGCTGGCCTACGTCCGCCAGCACGTGCCGGATGCGGGCGCGGTGCCGCTGGCCGGCAACTCCATCGCCACCGACCGCGGCTTCCTCGCCCGCGACATGCCCGAACTCGACGGCCACCTGCACTACCGGATGGTGGACGTCAGCTCGATCAAGGAGCTGTGCAGGCGCTGGTACCCGCGGATCTTCTTCGCCAAGCCGGAGAAGGGCCTCGCGCACCGCGCGCTGGCCGACATCGAGGAGTCGATCCGCGAGCTGAGCTTCTACCGGCGCACCATGTTCGTCGCCGACCCGGGCCCGACGTCCGAGCAGGCCCAGGCCGTGGCCGCGGAGCTGTCCGGGCGGCGGTGAACCCGTTTCGGGCCTCGGTCCGGGCCGCGTTAAGCTAGAGGCGTCTGCGGCCGTGCGTTGGTCGTGACGCATGGTGGGTGTAGCTCAGCTGGTAGAGCACCTGGTTGTGGTCCAGGTGGTCGCGGGTTCAAGTCCCGTCACTCACCCCATGTCGGAGCCCCGCCGGCCGTCGGAAACGTTGCCCTGTGTTAGCGTTTTTCCTGCGCCGGGCGGTGGGGCGTATGACAGGCGCCGCTAGCTCAATCGGCAGAGCAGCTGACTCTTAATCAGCGGGTTGGGGGTTCGATTCCCTCGCGGCGCACCAGGTCAGGCCATGATCGGCGAACTTCGCCGGTGCGTGACAGCTCGGGTTGACAGCAACACTGCTCACGACAACTTCACATCGAGTTGGCCAAGCGCGGCGCGCTGGGCCTACTTCCGCTCCGAGCTGATCATCGCCTCGATCGTGCTGTGGCTCCGCCGCGGACTTACGAGGACACGCCCTAGTCAGTGGATTGAGGTTCGATTCTCTCGCGGCGCGCCATCTTCTCGTAACGGTAACGCTGATCGAAATTGAAACCCGACTTGGCTCAATTTAGTGCGCACCGTCGGCGGGGTGGAGGAGCGCGAGGACGTCGCGTAGCTCGGGTGGTGGTGGGTCTTGGGCGGTGAGGGTCTGGTTGCCGGCGCGGATGTGGACGGTGCGGTAGCGGCGGGCGGTGCGCACGAACTTGCGGATCGACCAGCCGGTGCGGTCCTCGACGAGTTGGGAGACCGCGAGCGCGGCGAACACGACGGTCAGGTGGGCTTCGATGGACTCGCGCTTGTGGTGGTAGATCGGCCGGGCGGCCAGGTCGTGCTTGGACATCCGGAACGAGGCCTCGATCTGGAACAGCCGCTGGTAGGCGCCGATCACGAACTCCGCGGTCGGGTCGGGCAGGTTGGTGATGTAGCCCTTGAGCCCGGCCAGCGCCCGGGCCTTGGCCTCCAGGGTGCGGTTCACGCTCTTGTCGGCGCCGACCAGCTGGATGAACCGGTTGCGCTTGACCGGCACCTTCCCGGCCACCGCGCGCTCGGCCTTGGCGACCTGCTCGTCGATCCCGCGCAGCGTGCGCCGGGCCCGGTCGGCCTTGTACTGGTAGTAGATGACCTGGTCACGGCGCTTGTCGCGCGGGCCCGGCCGGCCACGGCTGGGTCAGGATCAGCCCGTCGGGCATCTGCTCGCCCGGGTGGGCGTTGCGCCACTCGGTGACGACGTAGGGGATGTCGGGGATGCGCATGCCGAGGATGAACGACAGTCCCGCGGCCTCGATGGCCTGCTTGTTGGCCGCGGAGATCATCCCCGCGTCCGCGACGATCGTGACGTCGGCGAGCTGGTGGGCGGCCATGAACGCGCGGATCGTGGGCAGCATCGTGGTGGTCTCGGCCCGGTTGCCCTCGAACGCCTCGACCATCAGCGGGAACCCCGCCGCGTCGGTCAACAAGCCGATGGTGATCTGCGGCTCCAGCCGGCGTTCCTTGGAGAACCCCGGTTCGCGGAACCCGTCACCGGCGTCGGTCTCGAAGTACAGCGTGGACACGTCGTAGAGCACCAGTGACGCCGGCCCGAGCTGGGCGTGCGCGCGCACGCCGCGGCGAGCTTCTGCCGCCACGCCGCATCGGCGTAGCCGGGTAGCCGGCGCTTCACCGTGGCGTAGGACGGCGCCGCCACCCCAGCCTCGGCGAGGACGCGCAAGCTGTCGACCTTGCTGGTCGGCTCGATGATCCGGGCCAGCACCAGCTGCCGGAACACCTCGTCCCCGCCGGCGGCCCGGTCGAACCCGAGCATGTCGTAGGCGCTGCTCAGCGCGTCCCACAGCAGCCCCATCCGGGAGGAAGTGATCTGCAGCGGCCCCGGCCCGGCGGCGGCGACCAGGCCGGTGTCCACGCCGAGGTCGAGTTCCTGCTGATCCTCGGCCAACTGCTGACGGGCCGCGGCCAGCAGCGCCTCCAGCTCCTGCTCGTCGTGCGCCGAGCCCACGTGCGTCATCCGGCGTGCCCCGCGCCGGTTGGAGTGCACGATCTGCACCGCCGTCGCCCCGGACGCGGTCTTCACCGTGCGCACGTAGGCCACGATCCCGCAGGCTACGAGATCGACTTAGTGCACAGATTCTGCGTCACCCCCGGCACATCCGCACGTCAACCAGGGTGCGCCACTTGAAGATCAACAATCTGAGCCAAGTCAGGCCATCTTCTCGTAACGGTAACGCTGATCGAAATTGAAACATCCGCTCGTAGTCCACAATTTCGGCGACATCGACCTCACCACCCGGACGAGCGTCACGCCGCCTACCGCCGGGTGGTTACCCATTCGGCAGAGACGGGTCAACAAGCAGTCCGCGTCGATCGGCCGGCACACAGATGTAGTGATTGCTGCGAGACGGCGCCCCGTGAGATCGGCTAACAGGGTCGACATACCTCCGAATTGTAGTCGTACTTCACGCAGTTACCTGCCCCATCGGTGCAGGTTGTCAGGCCATCCCCGACCGTGCACACCAGACTCTGCGCCGAGACTCGCGCGAACCCGGCCTCCGGGATCCCAAGTTGACGACTCACCAGTTCGGCCAACTCTGCCAACTTGTCGGTTATCTCCTCGAACAATTGCCGCGCGACTGCGGCCTCGGCTCCCGACAGTGCGACTTCGCCAGCTTTTCCCATTAGTTCCCCCAGTCCGCGGCTAGCGAGTTAAGCAATCCGATGGCGATGCGCAAAAGTCTGCCACTGGCGGTTTCTGCAGTCCAGTGCCGCTTTGTCACGCGGGCGGGGCGAAAACCGCTAAGACCTGGTCTCAGAACTCAATTGTGATCAGTCGACGGACGTTGATGATGGTGCAGGCGAGGGTCAGCAACGGAAGCGTGGTGCGTTCGGTGCGGTCATAGCGCAGTCCGAGTCGCTTGAACCGCAGCAGCCACGAGATTGTGCGCTCGACGACCCAGCGGACTCGGCCGAGCTTGGACTTGTCCTCGATTCCGCGCCGGGCAATCCGCACCTTGATCCCGCGCCGATTCAGGTAGGCGCGGCAGCGGCGGTAGTCGTAACCCTTGTCGGCGTGCAACTTCTCGGGCCTGCGCCGCGGCCGGCCCGGTCGCCCGCGACGGCCGCGCACAGCCGGGTTCGTCTCCAGCAGCGGCTCGAGCAGCTTGCTGTCATGGGTGTTCGCCGCCGACAGCAGGGCGTGCAGCAGGAGCCCGTTCGCGTCGCACAGGATGTGGTACTTCGATCCGGCTTTGCCCCGGTCAGTGGGGTTCGACCCGGTCAGCTCACCCCCCTTTTCGACCGCACCGACACCCCGTCGATACAGCCGCGCGACCAGTCCAACACCTGCGCGTCGGACAGCTCGTCGAGCACCACTTGGTGCAGGCGATCCCACACGCCGGCGTCCTGCCACTCACGCAGCCGCCGCCAGGCGGTGTGCCCGGACCCGCAGCCCAGCTGTGGCGGGAGATCCCGCCACCGGCAGCCGGTATCGAGCACGAACAAGATCCCTTCCAGCGCGGCCCGGTCATCGATCCGCGGCCGCCCACCCGGCCCACGGGCCACCGGCCGCGGCGGGATTAGCGGCTCGATCAGCTCCCAGAGTCGATCCTCAACCAGCCGCTGCTGCTTCGTCTTCGCCACGACCGACGACGATCAACGATCAGAGACTCAAGATCACGTAGCGACACACCCGGTTTTGAGACCAGGTCTAAGTACCCTCAGGCCGAAACGGCGTACCCGTCGACGTTGCACCGGGTGTCGGCAGCGGCACGATCTTGGCCGCAGGCCGAGTCGTAGCCCTGGCTTGGGCACGAGCCCACACCGAACTCAGCGTGCGTGTTGCCGAGCACACCCCGCATCGTCATCGACGCTGTCGGCATCCGGAGGAGCCTCGGCGGACAAGCCGTCCGACCGAACATCCCTCAGCGTCTCCGAGCTTTCCCGCGCTGGTCCACCAGCCCTGGCCCGGGAAATCTCCGTAAGGAGTACCGGATGAGCCGCATCGGTCGCTACTCCTAGCGTCACAGCCGGCTCGGGGACCAGCCCGGACCGATCTGAGGAGGCACCATGACCCACCAGCTTCGACTTCGGGCCGGCATCGCGCTGGCGGCCGCGGTCACCGCACTCATCGCCGGGATGGGCGTTGCGGCGCACGCCGCCATCGATTCGCAGGTTCAGGCCATCCACTGCTCGGGCAGTCCCAGCCGCCCCGTCCCCGGGACGCCGCACGACGGCTGCGGCGACTGAGCGAAGCGGTGCGGGTTCACCCTGGTCGACCCCGGCGAAGGTGAACCCGCGCCGCCGACGCTCCTCCTGCCATCGAGAGCGGCCATCTCGACCCCGGAGCGCAGATCGGTCCGCTTGCCTCGCACGCTCGACCGCAGCGGCTGGGAGGATCCGGAGTACATGATTGACGGCGTTGTCGAGAGGCTGCTCCAGCTCGCTCCGAAGGCGGAGCTGCATCTGCATCTGGTGGGTCGGCCTCGCTGGACACCGTCGCCGCGTTGGTGGACAGGCACGACGACGTGCGGGTGCCGCGCGAGCCCGACGAGCTCGCAGAGTTCTTCGCCTTCCGCGACTTCCTGCATTTCATCGAGGTCTACT
>CAVSTV010000008.1:0-1692451 GCA_963730945.1 uncultured Actinomycetota bacterium | reverse complement strand
ACTCGCGGTCGCCCGCGAATTCGACCAGCGCGACGAGGGGCTTGCCGGACGTGCGGAAGTCGACGAGCGCCTCTCGCAATTCCTGCACCTGCCCCAGAGCGGCGGCGCCTGGATGGGGCGCAACAGCACGCCGGTGACGCGGGGATCGGTCTTGGCGGCGCGAAGGGCCTGCGTCACGGTGCGGACCATGACGGCTCGTGAATCAGCGCATCGAACGGGTTGTTCGAGATTTCATCCAGGTCGCCCTGGATCTTCAGGACGAGGACGCCCTTCTCGGGCACTCCCGGCGGCCGGCGGAATGCCACCCACGACAAGGTCACCAACGCGGCTGACGCGAGCGCGGCACAGACCAGCAGGAACACCACCACCCACACGCCTCGACGTACAGCCACGCTCGTTCCTTTGCAGGGCCGACAGCCAGCCGATGGCAGGCCGCCGGGATATTGCGTTGTCCAGATCAGGAGGATAGCACCCGGCCTACGCTCGCCTTTGGCGAGCTGGCCAAGCAGGCTGGGATCGGATCGGCCAGGCAGGCTGGGATCAGATCGGCCGAGCAGGCTGGGATCGGATCGGCCAAGCAGGCTCGTACGGAGAGGGGCGGAAATCGACGGCTGTCACGCCGTCGCGCGGGACATGGGCAGCGCCTGCGGATCTTCCGCTCGTGCAGGAGGTGCGCTATACTTCGTCGTCTGTGACCTGCCCGGTCACGCGCCTCTTGCGGAAGTGGCGGAATTGGCAGACGCGTCTCAGGAACCTGTCGGGGCAACTCGGTGAGGGTTCAAGTCCCTCCTTCCGCACCAACCGACTCGC
The DNA here is from genome assembly GCA_963730945.1 of uncultured Actinomycetota bacterium. Classification (GTDB taxonomy): domain Bacteria; phylum Actinomycetota; class Actinomycetes; order Mycobacteriales; family Pseudonocardiaceae; genus Pseudonocardia. The sequence goes on along the minus strand of CAVSTV010000008.1, from coordinate 1,691,641 downwards.
GGCCACGCGAGTCGAGGGCACGCAACACCCCCTTTCTCTTCGCTGGCGAGTCGCATTCCCGGCCCGCAGCTCATCATTAAGCGCGCTGCTGTAAAGGTGCCGCTACGCACCTTTTTCCGCATCGTTTCCTGACAGGCTGTAGGCAGGCCGTCATATCGAAAGCTGGGTCTCCTACAAACGGCAGGCAACGGGGAGGGCACGGGTATTGCGTTAGTACCGTGCGGACGGGGGCCGTGTCTCGAACGACCTTCCGCAGGAGACGACCGATGCGCATGCTCCCTATCGTCGCCGTGTACTGTGGAAACTCTTCCGTGCGGGCCAACTGGTCGCGCTGCGAGGTGACGCCGCATCCGTTCGGCATGGAATTGAGATACCTGGTCAACGGCAAGCCGATCCTCAGCCGCGTGTTCGAGGAATGGGAAGCGCTGGAGGCCGCCGCGGCCGCCTGGTGTGAAGGGCTACTGCATCGCGGTTGGCACGCGTCGAACCGGCCTGCGGCCTGACGCGTTCGCGCGTCACCCCCTCTTCCCGTGCGCTGTCCGATACCGCCTGCTACACTCCCCCCATGAGTGTGGCAGGCGGGCCTTACGTCGCGCTGGCGGTCCTGTGCCAGCGCATCGATCTCAGCCCGACGGCACCGCGAACCTCATCGGTATCGTCGATGGCCTCGGCGTCGACGACCCGATCCGACCCGACACACCGCCACTGGTCCTAATCTGCGAGCCGTTATCGCCCTGCGGGGCGGCAGCGTGCGCGGGCAACGGCGGATCACGTTCCGCGGCTGGTTTCCGTCCGGCAGCGAAGGACTGTCGGCCGACAAGATGGTCGTGTTCACCGACGAGCGTCCGGCGGTGACGCTGAACCTGCCGCTGGAACTCGAACTGCCCGAAATCGGCACCTACGTCTTCGACGTCCTGTGCGACGACGACCTGGTGACCGCCATCACGCTGGACGTGCAGCAGCGATAGAGTCGAACAGCGTACCGGCTGACTGCCGGCGTCAACGGGCGGCTCCTCGGCCCCTAGCATGGGTGCCGCGGCACCGCTGTATCGATACGGTAGGCGGCGACGGGTCTGTCGCTGCGCCGGCGTCCAGCGCTACTGGATGCAGGTGACCGGACCGGGTGGCGGACCGTCACGGTGTCCTGCGACCGCACCGACAGGTACTGGACCTTGGCGGCACGTCCGGCGCCAGCGTGATCGCGACGCGGATCGCGCCGCGTCTCGCAGGCATCATCCACTCGCCGCGCAACGCGTTCTCGGCGACAAGGTGCCCGTCAGCACGGCACGTGCCGTGCTTTGCGCGCAAGCGCGTCGATCTCGCGGTGGCGCCGCTCCTTCGACGCTGTCGAGAAACAGGTTGTTGGCCGCGATCCGATCGGCGAGCGCGTCGTCCCACTGCTGGACCAGCCGCGTGACATCGGCCCGCATGGCGGTCAGAGCGCGGCGAGGGTGCGGGCTGGCGAGGCTCAGCGCGCCGGTCTTCGCGAGCGCTCGAGCGCCGCGTCGAGAGCGCGGTCCCCAGCCGGTGTAGGTAAGGAGCCCATCGCCACGAGCCCGACGCCGTATTCGGGCAGCCAGCGCATCTGCGATCCGAATCCGGGCAGGCCGCCGGAGTGCGCGACGATGTGGCCGAATCGCACGTCTGCGAGACGCGCAGGCCGTAGCCGTAGCCGCCGGCCTGCAGCTGCAGCGCCCCGGCCGCGTGTCGCTCGGCCGGCGCCGGCCGAGCGCCAACCTGCTGCATCTCGCGCAGCGACGCGCGGCGGAGCGGCCCCGTCTCGGCGCCGTCGCGCGGCGGCCAGGCGTCCATCATCCACGCCGACGTACCGGCCGAGATCCCGCAGCGACGTCAGCATGCCGCCCATCGCGCCGAACGCGCCGTCAGGCAGGGGCGGCTCCTCCTTCCAGCGTTCGTCCTCCCAGCGATAGCCGTGCGCGAGCCGGTCGCGCGGCACCGCCGCCGGCTCGAGCGTCGTCGCCGGCAGGCCCAGCGGCTCGAGGATGCGCTGCGCCACGTAGTCGCGGTACGGCATGCCCGAGACCCTCGTCGACGATCCGCCCGAGAATCGCGAAGCCGTAGTTGGAATATTCGTACGCCAGCCCTGGCGGGTTCGAGAAGGGAATCCCCTGCCGCATCAACGCCGACATCTGGTCGTCCGACAGCGCACTGCGCAGCACCCGGCCGAGCAGCAGCGTGAACACCGCGGAGGCCTCCCGGGCCCCGGGGGTGTCCCAGCGCTGGATGGGCAGGCAGGCGCCCTGTGCCTGCTGGATGGCCGAGCGATCAGGCAGCACCCCGGTGAGCACGAGCGGCCCGAACAGCTCGCGGAGCTCGGCGATCCGGAACTCGTGCTCGGAGTTGCGCGGTCGCACCCGGTTGACGAACACACCTAGCGGTTGCAACTCGGCGTTGCCGCGCTGCCGTTCGGTCTGGACCGCGTCGAAGGCGCGCTGGATGCCCGACACCGCGAACATCGTCGGGTCGGTCACCAGCACCGCGCGGTGGGACGCCGCCAGCGCGCTGCGGGTCAGCTGACCCAACGACGGCGGGCAGTCGATGATCGCCAGTCGGTACGGTTCGTCCGCGAAGCTGCCGCCACTGCTCCTGGTGCCGCTGCCCCTGGTGCCGTTGCCGCCGGAACGTCCGCCGTCGGAGCCGTGGCCGTCGGGCGGAGCTTTCCGCGCGCCGGAACCCCGGTCCGAGCCGGCGGGCACCGGGATGTCGATCTCGCCCAGCCGGCGCAGCGCCCGGGACAGCCGCTGCAGCTGCTTGGCGCTCGGATCGGGATGGTTGTGCCGCTCGGCCTGCTCGGCCCCCACCAGCACATCGACGCCCTCGCCCCATCCGCTCGGCGCGATCGCGCGGCGCACCATCGAACGGGTCGGCTCGTCGAGCACGTCGGCGATGGTGGCGGTGGTGGGACCGGGATCGAGCGCGATCGTCGCGTTGGCCTGCGGATCCAGGTCCACCACCAGCGCGCGCAGCCCGTGTTGCAGGGCGGCGCCGGCAAGTCCGAGGGCGACCGTCGTCTTGCCGACTCCACCCTTGAGACTCAACGTGGCGACGACCTGCACGCGCAGCAACCTACCCCGCGCTCCGCCGTCCCCCCGGTGCGGTCCGGCCGGGCCGCGCAGCACCTCGATAGGCTGCCGCGGTGATGGCACGGACGGTCGGTGCGGGCGCGGAGGCGGCACCCGGCTCGGTGGCGGCGAGTCCGGTGCACCGGGTGCTCGCGGCCGAGATCGGCCGGATGCGGGTCGAGCGTCCCGATCATCGTCCGCTGGTGCTCGATGTCGGTGGGGGCAGCGGAGCGTGGGCGGTGCCGCTGGCCCGGCTGGGCTGCGCGGTCACCGTGGTCGACAACAGCCCGAACGCGCTGGCCGCGCTGCAGCGGCGGGCGCGCGACGCCGGCGTGCACGAGCTGGTGAGTGCGGTCCAGGGCGATGTGGACGCGCTGGCCGAGGCCGCTCCCGGCGACGGAGCCGATCTGGTGCTCGGACACGGACTGCTCGAGGTGGTCGACGACGCGGCGGCCGCCGTCGCCGCGCTCGCCGTGGCGACCACACCCGGCGGAACGGTGTCGATACTGGTCGCCGGCCGCTTCGCGGCGGTCCTCGGGCGCGCCCTCGGCGGCCGGCTCACCGAGGCGCGCGCGGTGCTCACCGATCCCGACGGGCGCTTCGGCCCGCACGACGCACTGCGCAGGCGGCTGGACGAGGCCACGCTGCGCGCCCTGCTCGATACCGGCGGCCTGCGCATCGAGGTGCTGCAGGGCGACGGCGTGCTGGACGGATGGCTGCCCGGATCGGTGCGCGACGGCGGTCCGGCCGCCGCGGTGGCGGTCGCCGAGCTGGAGGAGCTGGCGGCTGCGGCGGCGCCCCTGCGTGAGGTCGCGGCCCGACTGCACGCGCTGGCCCGGCGGCCGGTCGCAGTCGAGCGCTGACCCGCGTCACCTGCCCGCCGCCGTGCACGCAGAGCTACCGTTCGGTGACCGGTGGCTCTGTGTCGACGACCGGTGACCCGATGTCCCACGCCCGGTCGGCCCCGGAGCCCTGGCCGGCCGCAACTGCCGGTCGGCGCTGATCTCCGACCTGCGGTCGCAGGTCGATGGTCGGGGCGGCCCACCGGTCGATCGGGGCGGTGAGTCGTCCACAGCCCGACTACGACAAGACGGTGATTAATGTGCCCCTCGCGCCCGACAAGCTCTAGCCGTTCAGCCGAGCGTGATGCCTCGTTCGGGTGAACGAGGTCGCTACCGGTCCCCTTGCGTCGCAGATCACATCCCCGCAGCCGCAGATCGGGCAAGATCGACCCATCCGCTTGCCGAGTCCGGCTAGTCGCCGGGCCGCGAGACTCGTATCCTCTGCAGTAGACGCCCACTCCCGGGCGCTCGTCGCGTCGTTCCGGCACCATGGAAGATGACCCGACAGGATGACCAGTGCCGGAGGCGAAGCCATGCCCCTCTCCGAGCACGAGCAGCGGCTGCTCGAACAGATCGAGCGCGCTCTCTACGCCGAGGACCCGAAGTTCGCATCCACCGTCCGCGGCGGAAGACTGCGCAAGCCCACTCGACGACGCCGCCTGCAGGGCGTGGCTGTCTTCGTGCTCGGCTTGGTGCTTCTCGTGGTGGGCGTCGCCGTCCCACAGCTCTGGTTGGCCGACAGCTTCCCGGTGCTGTCGGTGGTCGGCTTCCTGGTCATGCTCGGTGGCGCCGTGGTCGCAGTGACCTCGGTCGGTGCCGGTAACCAGGCGCAGCAACCGGCGAAGAGTGCGGAGCCGGACAAGAACCGGTTCACCGGTCGGATGGAAGAGCGTTTCCGCCGTCGGTTCGAGCAGGAGTAGGCGCCACAGCTCGTCTTCATCGGCCGCCGCCGCCCGGGATCAGCTCCGGTGGGCGGCGGTTCCGCTGTGTGCACCAGCTGTCGGGTCGCCCGCGGTGGTGGCGGCCGGGCCGCGGTCCCGTAGCGATCGGGGCAGCAGGCGCCCGCTCAGCGACAGCGGGCTGCCGGAGCTGATCGCGGCGCGCACCGCCTGCACCGGTCCGGTCAGCTCCCCGGAGCCAGGGTGCCGGCCGCCGTACCAGCTCGCCTCGACCGCCGCGATCAGCTCCCGCAACGCCTGCTGGGCGGGCAGATCCAGTCGGTGCTCGCGAACGATGCGCCGGGCCGCTGCGCGCACGGTGTCGCTCGCCCGGCTGGGCACCCCACGATCCGTCGATTCGGCCAGCAGCTCCTGCCACCCGGCGGCGGCCGCGGCGCTTCCGCCCGCCGCGACGGCGGCCAGCCGCTGCCGCTGTTGCCATCGGCGCAGCACGGTTGGGCCCGCGGCGGCCGCGGCCAGCAGCGCGAGCACGGCAAGCGGCCAGAGCGTCCAGCCCGATCCGGGGTCCGGTGCGGGCGCGGCGGGATCGGTGCCGAGCGGCGCCGGCTCCGGTGCGGGCACCGGCGCGGGCTGACCGTCGGGCAACCGGCCGGGCGCGAGCTCGCCCGACGGGAGCGCGGCCGCGGTGCCGCCCTCGCCGCGGGCCTCCAGCACGTAGTCCGGCGTGATCGTCCGGCCGTCGGTCAGCGGGGTCGGATCGAAGGTCACCCAGCCGGCGCCGGGGAAGTACGCCTCGACCCACGCGTGCGCGTCCGAGGTGCGGATCGAGCGGTACTCGCCGAAGTCGGTACCGCCGGTGAACCCGACGGCCACCCGGGCCGGCACCCCCACCGCGCGCAGCATCACGGCCATCGCCGAAGCGAACTGCTCGCAGTAGCCGGTGCGCCCGACGGTCAGGAACTCCACGAGTGCGTCGTCCCCGTTGCCGGGCGCGGTCTGCAGGCTGTAGCGGAACGAGCTGTCGGGCCCGGTGAAGTGGTCCTGCAGCGCCATCGCCCGGTCGAACGGGGTGTCGCGGCCGGCCACGATCCGCTCGGCCAGCGCCAGCACCCGTGGATCCACGCCGGTGACGGTCCGGTAACCGGCGGGCGGGGTGCCGGCCTCGCCCGCCGCCCGCAGCTCGTCGGCGCTGGGCCGGGGCAGCAGCGTCCGCTCGCGCCAGCTGTCGTCCTGCCGCGGGCGCAGGGTGTAGCCGGTGCCGCTGCGGCGGTCGTAGGCCCACTGCGCGTCCGGAACGCCGACGACCTGCAGCGGCTCGCCGTAGAGCGGCAGCCAGTAGTCGCGGAACGCCATGTTCTCGACCTCCACGTCGAGCACCTGGCCCGGGGTGGGCGGCTGCGGCTGCACCTCGCCGGGTAGCGGGGTGCCCGGAGCCGGCGGGGTCGCGCGCCAGCCCGCACCGGGCACGTACTCGCTGAGGGTCAGGGCGCGCAGGTAGCTCGCCCGGTCCAGACCGCGCACCCGCAGCAGCTCGACCGAGCCGGAGTCGTCGAGCTGGCCGCGCAGCGAGGTGAACGGGCTGAGGCCGATCGAGCCGCCGTTCCCACCGCCCCCGGCGCCCTCGAAACGGCCGGCCGTGCCGACGAAGCCCGCGCCGGCACCGATCCCGATGGCCAGTGCCACGGCGGCCGCGACGAGCGCGGCGGCGGCCGGCAGCCTGCGCAGCACCGCGATCGCGGTCGCCGGCCGCGCCCGGGCCCCGTCGCCGGTCATGAGCAGCAGCCCGTAGCCGGCCGCGGCCGCGATCACCGTCCACACCGGCAGCAGGCCGTCGGCCAGCGCCGCGGGGATGGCGAACACGGCGAGCAACGGCACCCCGGCGGCGGCGGGCGCGCTCGCGCTCACCACGGCCAGGTGCACGGCCACCCCCAGCAGCCCGAAGGCGGCGGTCACCAGCACCAGGATCTCCGGGGTGGCCGGCACCGGGGCGATCCCGACGCTGATCTGCTGGCCGGCGCTGCGGATCAGCTCCCCGATCCCGCGGACCGCCGTCGGTCCGGGCAGGACGCCCAGCAGCCCGTCGTCGGTGAACAGCGCGGTGAGCAGCATCACCACCGCCGCGCACTGGCCCGCGGCGACGGCGGGCACCCCGAAGCGGTGCAACAGCAGCCCGCTCGCGACGACGATCACCGCCGCCGCGGCGGCGTAGCCGATCCATCTGTCACCGGCCACGATCACGCCGACCGGCCCGCCGGCGAGGAGCACGCTCAGCCCGCCAATGGTCGCGGTGATCCACGGCAACGGCGGGTCGGTCCGGGGCGGCGTCGGCGTCGGTGCCGGGACCGGCCGCCGGGGCAGGGTGATCATCAGTGGCTCGCGCGGTGGTCGGCGCTCGCGTGCAGCAGGTCGGTCCAGACCGATTCCGGTGTGGCCTCCGGCCCGATGATCGCGACCCGCCAGCCGGCCCGGCGCAGCGCCGAGGCGTGCTCGGCGACGATGTTCGGCGCCCGGTCGGGCGCGCGGACCGAGCCTCGGCTCCCCGAACCGCGGCCCCCCGAGCCCCGGCCCGCGGCATCCCGGCTGGCGGCATCCCAGGCCGTCGCGTCGAGCAGGACGGCGTGGCCGCCCGTGGGTCGGCGCGCGAGCAGCCCTTCGAGGTCGCCGGGCCCCAGCGCGCCGAGCACGGCGATCAGGTCGGTGTTCGGGTGCAGCTGGGGTCCGGCCAGATCGCGCCCGGCGGAGGGTCGCAGCGCGGCGAGCGCGTCGAGCAACACGTCCTGGCCGCCCGCCGCGCCGGGGCCGGTGAGCTCCACGCCGTCCTCGGTGACCAGGGTGACCGGATCACCGTGTTCCCGGTGCAGGGTGGCGATCAGGTGCACGCAGATGCTGGCGGCCAGGCCGACCGCGAACTCCAGGCTGGAGCCCACCCCGCGGCCGCGGTGCGCAGCGTCGCGTCGATCGAGCAGCACCGTGGTGCCGCCGCGCCACGGCCGCTCCTCCAACCGCACCATGAGCTCGTCGTGGCGGGCGGTGCTGCGCCAGTGCACCCGGCGCAGCTCGTCACCGTGCCGGTAGGGCCGGACCACCACGTCGGACGCGCCCTTGCCCTGGTGCGCCAGCGCCGCCCCCGCGGTGCCCTCGCCCGCTCCGAGCGCGCCGGGCAGCCCGTGCAGCGCCACCACCGGGGGCAGCACCACCAGCCGGTCCGCGTCGATCAGCTCCCGGGAGCACTCGGCGAGCCCGAGCGGATCGGTGACCCGCCCGAGCAGCGGGCCGATCCGGTGCACGCCGCGCAGCACCGGCCGCAGCGGATAGCGCAGCCGCAGCCCGCTGCCGCGCGGGACCCGCTGCACGACGAACCGCGGCGGCGCGTCGGCGGCCGGTCCGGCGGCGTCGGGAACCGTGTCGCTGAGGCGCAGCACCCCCAGCAGCGGGCCGCCGCGCAGCCGCAGCTCGCCGGTGACCGTGCCGTTGAGGTCGGTGCCGTTGAGGTCAGGTCTGGTGAGGTCGGGCGGGTCGGGGCCGGGGAGGGCGAGTCGGGCGGGGGTGAGCGTGCGCTCGGCCCGCACCGCGTGTCGGGTGTGCACGACCAGCAGCAGCGCACATACGGGCAGCAGCGCCACGAACGCGCCCACCCGCAGCAGGTCGCGCTCGTCGAGGATCACCGCGCAGACCGCGGTCGCGACGCCGCCGGCCAGCAGGCAGCGACCGCGGATGCTGAGGCCGACGGCCCGGCCGGTCGGGGCCAGCACGCGGGTGGTCCCTAGTAGCCGGGTCGGGCGGGAACCGGCACCGGCTGCCGGCCGACCAGGCCGCGGACGATGTCGGCGGGGGAGCGGCGGGCCGCCGCGGCCTCGGGGGCAAGCAGCAACCGGTGTGCCAGCACCGGCACCGCGAGCGACTGCACGTCGTCCGGGACCACGTAGCCACGGCCGGACAGCGCCGCCTGCGCCTTGGCCGTGCGGACCAGCTGCAGGGTGGCCCGCGGGGAGGCGCCGAGCCGCAGATCCGGGTGCCGGCGGGTGCTCCCGACCAGCTCCACGCAGTACTGGCGGACCTCGGGACTCACGTGCACCAGCCGCACGGTGCGGATCACCGACCGCACCCGGCCGGCGTCGGCGACCGGCCGCAGCGCATCCAGCGGATCCCCGGCGGCGTGCTCGTCGACCATGGCCAGCTCGGCGGCCAGGTCCGGGTAGCCGACGCTGATCCGCGCGGTGAAGCGGTCGCGCTGCGCCTCGGGCAGCGGGTAGGTGCCGTCCATCTCGATCGGGTTCTGGGTGGCCACCACCATGAACGGGCTGGCCAGCTGGTAGGTCGAGCCGTCCGCGGTGACCTGGTGCTCGGCCATGCACTCCAGCAGCGCCGACTGCGTCTTCGGCGACGCCCGGTTGATCTCGTCCGCGATCACGACGTTGGCGAACACCGGGCCGGGCCGGAACTCGAACTCGCCGGTCTGCCGGTTGTAGATCGACATGCCGGTGATGTCGCCGGGCAGCAGGTCGGGGGTGAACTGCACCCGGCTGACCGAGCAGTCGATGGAGCGGGCCAGCGCCTTGGCCAGCGAGGTCTTGCCGACGCCCGGCACGTCCTCGACCAGCAGGTGCCCTTCGGCGAGCAGCGTGATCACGGCCAGCCGGACCACGTCCGGCTTGCCCACGATGACGTGCTGCACGGACGCGGCGATGCGGGCGCACAGATCGGCCACCTCGGCCAGCGCCGCCTGGCCGTCCATCGACGTCCGGCCGCTCGTCGCGGTCACCCGACCTCCTCCGGCCCGGATCCGTGGGGTTCACCCCCGATGCTCCGGTCGGCCCCAGTGTGCCAAACGATGTTGCGCGGTGGTGCGGGATGGGGTTCCCCACCGTGCCCCACCCGCCGCAGCCGCCGTGCCGCGCGCCCCCCACCGCTCCCCACCGGCACCGATTTTCGGGGCGGTGAGGCCTCCACATGCGGCCTCTGTCGTCAGTTCGGGGCATGAATCGTGTACTGCGGGCGAGTGGTCCGCCCCGCCGCCCCACTTCGCGCCACGGTCGTTGAGCTGGACTTTCCTTGGAAAGTCGTGGTCGGAGTGGGCCATGTTCCGGTTGACGGTGGAGAGAAGTGGGGTAATGTGGTGATCACTGGGGCGCAGGGGAGGTGGTGTCGATGTTCCTCGGCACGTACACCCCGAAGCTGGATGACAAAGGGCGGTTGACGCTGCCCGCGAAGTTCCGGGACGAGCTGCGAGGGGGGCTGATGATCACCAAAGGGCAGGACCACTGTCTCTACGTTTTTACCCGCGACGCCTTCGCCGAGCTCGCCCACAAGGTCGCCTCCGCGCCGCTGACCAGCGAGTCCGGCCGGCTGTTCCAGCGCAACCTGTTCTCCGGGACCGACGAGCAGAACCCGGACGGTCAGGGCCGCATCGCCATCACTCCCGAGCTGCGCCGCTACGCCGGGCTGCGCAAGGAGTGTGTGGTGATCGGCGCCTTCAGCCGGGCCGAGATCTGGGACGCCGAGGCCTGGCAGCGCTATCAGGACGAACATGAGGACACCTACGCGCAGGCGCAGGAGGAGGTGCTTCCCGGACTGCTGTGAGCGGGAGTCGGGACACACGGGTGTGCAACAGACCCGGCGGTGCCCGCACCCGGATGCCGCGCCGGCCCCCCGGCGCGACGGCCCTGGCGCACCTTCCCCGGTGCCAGGTCCGCCGCATCGGGCCGACAGCGCGGCATCCGGGTGGGGGCGCCGCCGGGAGCCTGGGTTGGGGTGCCCGGGCAGGCGGTGGCTCGACGACGTGAGGCAGGGAGGTGGGGTGTGGAGCACCCCGACGAGGACGGGCCGGCTGGGGCCCAGCACGTTCCCGTATCCCTTTCCCGCGTCGTCGAGCTGCTCCGCCCCGCGTTGGCCGATCGCCCCGCCGTCATGGTGGACGCGACGCTCGGCCTCGGTGGGCACGCCGCGGCGCTGCTCGCCGAGCACCCGCAGCTCACCATGATCGGGTTGGACCGGGATCCGGAGGCGCTGGGGCTGGCCGGGCGCAGGTTGGCCGCGCACGCCGGTCGCATCCACCTCGTGCACGCGGTCTACGACCACATCGCCGAGGTGCTCGCCACGCTTGGCTGCCCCCGGGTCGACGCCGTGCTGTTCGATCTCGGGGTCTCCTCGCTACAGCTCGACGCGACCGCCCGCGGCTTCTCCTACGCTCGCGACGCGGATCTCGACATGCGGATGGACCCGACCACGGGGCCAACCGCAGCGGACGTTCTCAACACCTATCCGGTGCCCAAGCTGGCCCGGATCCTGCGCGAGTACGGCGAGGAACGGTTCGCCAGCCGGATCGCGGCCGCGGTCGGTCGGCGCCGGGAGCAGGCGCCGTTGCGGCGCAGCGCGGAGCTCGTCGAGCTGCTCTACGGCGCGGTTCCGGCCGCGTCGCGCCGGACCGGCGGGCATCCGGCGAAGCGCACCTTCCAGGCGTTGCGGATCGAGGTCAACGGCGAGCTCGAAGCGCTGGAACACGCGATCCCGGCGGCGGTCGACGCGCTGGGGATGGACGGTCGGATCGTGGTGCTCGCCTACCACTCGCTTGAGGACCGCATCGTCAAGCGTGAGCTGGCCCTGCGGGCGCGCTCCAGCACGCCGCTGGACCTGCCGGTCGAGCTCCCGGATCACGGGCCCGAGCTGCGGTTGCTGGTGCGCGGGTCGGAGCAGGCCAGCGAGGACGAGATCACCGACAACCCGCGGGCCGCCTCGGTGCGGCTGCGCGCGGCCGTGCGGGTCCGGGAGGTAGCAGCGTGATCGGGGGATCGGCTGTGTGCACAGCTCGTCGGGCAGCGGCTCGTGGGGCATCAGCTCGGAGGGGACTCGGCGCCAGCCGGGGTAATGGGGGAAATCTGATGATCCGGCGGCATCCGTTCGGCGCCATGCCATGAGCACACCCGTCTCCGAACGCACCCGCACCGCGGGCTGGGGTGCGACCGTCCCAGCGCAGCGGGGTGGTCCCCGTGACTCGCGCCGCAAGCGCGCCCGCGCCGGTTCGCAGCCGGCGGTCGACCGGGCGGGTCTCGCGACGCGGGCCGCCCAGAAGACGGAGAAGTCGGCCCAGAAAACGGCCCAGAAGACCGGCCAGAAGACCCGTCCGAAGACGGTCGACCAGCCGGTGCGGGTGTCGAGCACGCAGAAGGCCTACGCCCGACGCGAGGAGCGGCTGCGGCGGCTGGCGGGCGGACACCCGGCCCGCGGCGCGGCGACGTCCGGGCGGGCCCAGTTCGTGCTGCTGCTGATGCTGCTGCTCGGGGTCGGTCTGGTGGCGACGCTGTGGCTGTCGACCGCCGCGGCGGCGGACTCGTACCGGCTGCAGGATGCCCGAGCCGCGGAGCGGACGCTCAGCTCGCAGAGCGAGCGACTGCACCGCGAGGTGGCGAGCATGGAGTCGGCGCCGGAGCTGGCCCGCCGCGCGGCCGGGCTCGGCATGGTTCCGGTGCAGGACCCGGCGCGGCTGGTCGTGCAGCCGGACGGTGCGGTGACGGTGGTCGGGGTGCCGCTGCCCGCGGTGGGCAAGGCGCCCCCGGTGCCGCCGGCCGCGGCGCCGGCCGGCCCGGTCGCCCCGGGGTCTGCGCCCGCTCCTGCGGACCCGGCTGCCCCGTCGGTCGAGGGTCAATCGGGTGTTGAGCAGTCGGCCGAGGGCCGCGCGGGGGCGGCAAGCGATGCCGAGCAGGCCGCGGAGGCGGCCGGTCGGCCGGGCGCGGTGGACGCGGACCCGGCCGCTGCGGGACCCGGCGCGGCCGGTCAGCCCGGCGGCGGGACCTCCGGCAGCGGCGCGGCGGGCGCTGCGCCCGCGGGCACCGGTCAGGCGGGGAATGGTCAGACGGGCGCCGCTGGTCAGACGAGCGCTGGTCAGACGGGTGACGGTCCGACGGGCGCCGCTGGTGAGGCGGGCGCTGGTCAGACGGGCGCCGCTAATGAGGCGGGCGCTGGTCAGAGGGGCGCCGCTGGTGAGGCGGGCGCCGGTGAGGCGGGCGACGCTGGTCAGGCCGGCGTTGCTGGTGAGTCGGGCCCTGGTGAGTCGGGCCCTGGTGAGTCGGGCCCTGGTGAGTCGGGTGCTCGGCGGTCGGTTGCTGAGTCGGGCGCTGCCGGTGCGTCGGACGCTGGTGAGTCGGGCGGCGCCGGTGCCTCGGGCGCCGGCGCGTCAGGCGCCGGCCAGTCAAGCGCTGGTGAATCGGGCGCTGGTGAATCGGGCGCTGGTGAATCGGGCGCAGGTGAATCGGGCGCAGGTGAATCGGGCGCAGGTGAGTCGGGCGCAGGTGAGTCGGGCGCCGGCGGGGCCGGCGCCGATCCATCGAGCGCGGGGGAGTCGGGCACCGGACAGGGCACCGGCTGATGACGACGGCCCCACCCCGGCCCCGGGCCGGCGCGTCCCGCACGACGCCGCCGCCCCGCCGCCCGCCGGTGCGCCGCGGTCCGATGACCGGTGCGCAGGCCTACGCGCGGCGGCTGAAGGTCGGTCGCATCGTGCTGGTGCTGGCCCTCGGGGTGGCCACGCTGAAGCTGGTGGTCGTGCAGACGGTGCAGGCCGGTGACCTGGCGGCGGCGTCCGAGCGGCAGGCGATCACCAACATCGCGCTGCCCGCGCGGCGCGGCGAGATCAGCGACCGGGCCGGCAACCCGCTGGCGTTCAGCGCCGAGGCGCGCGCGCTGGTGACCAACCCGCGGCTGATCGCGTCCCTCAAGGGCGCCGCCGCGCCGCAGTACCAGGTCGAGATCGCGACCGCCATCGCGCAGGCCACCGGCGAGGACCAGGCCACCCTGCTCGGCCTGCTGACCAGCGGCAAGGGCTACGTCGTGCTGGACAAGCTGGTCGATCCGGACATCGCCCGGTCGATAAGGGAGCGCTTCCCGGAGATCGCCGACGAACGTCGCGAAGATCGTCAGTACCCGGCCGGCACGCTGGCCGCCAACGTCATCGGCACCGCGACCTGGGACGCCGACGAACGCAAGCTGGTCGGCCGGGTCGGGCTGGAGAGCTCGCAGAACAACGCCCTGGCCGGGTCCGAGGGGCTGCGCGTGGTGGACACCGCCGAGAACAGCAGCGCGGTGATCCCGGGCAGCACCCGCTTCGAACGGCCCGCGACGCAGGGATCGCACCTGCAGCTGACGCTGGACTCCGACCTGCAGTACACCGTGCAGCGAGCCCTCGCCGAGTACGTGGCCCGGACCGGCGCGAAGCCGACCTCGTCGGCGGTGGTGCTGGACGCGCACACCTCGGAGGTGCTGGCGCTGGCCAACGGCCTGACCTTCGATCCGCGCAACCTCGCCGGCGCCTCCGCGCAGCAGCTGGGCAACCCGGCGGTGCAGAGCCCGTTCGAACCCGGCTCGGTCAACAAGATCGTCACGATGGCCGCGGCGCTGGAGTACGGCGTCGCGAGCCCGGACGAGGTGCTCTCGGTGCCCGGCAGCATCAAGATCGCCGACCGCACCGTCAGCGACGCGTGGAAGCACGGCACGGAGCACTACACGCTGACCGGCGTGCTCGCCAAGTCGTCCAACGTCGGCACGATCATGACCGCGCAGAAGGTCGGCGAGGAACGCTTCGCCGACATGCTGGTGCGGTTCGGGCTCGGCGCCAAGACCGGAGTCGGGCTGCCGGGGGAGAGCGCCGGGCTGGTCCCGGCGCGCGAGTCGTGGTCGGGCTCCACCTTCGGCAACCTGCCCATCGGGCAGGGCCTGTCGATGACGGTGCTGCAGATGGCCGGGATGTACCAGGCGGTGGCCAACAACGGGCTGCGGGTCCCGCCGCGGATCGTCGCGTCGGTCACCGGTCCGGACGGGGTGCGGGTCGGCACGCCGCCGCCGGCCGGGGTCCAGGTGGTGTCGCCCGAGGCGGCCGCGAAGCTGCGGACCATGCTGACCGCGGTCACCCAGGACGCGCGCGGCCAGCGGGGCACCGGACCGCAGGCCGCGGTGCCGGGCTATTCGGTGGCCGGGAAGACGGGGACGGCGCAGCAGGTGGACCCGACCTGCGGGTGCTACTCGTCGTCCACGTACTGGATCACCTTCGCCGGGATGCTGCCGGCGCAGGACCCGCGCTACGTCGTCGGGATCATGCTCGACGCCCCCGGCGGCGGGGCCAGCGCGGCGCCGCTGTTCCACGACATCGCCACCTACCTGGCCCAGCGCGACCGGCTCCCGGTCAGCACCGAGAAGCCGCCGGTGCAGACCCTGCAGTTGCCCTGACCGACGTGAGCACCATGCGGAGGGTGGTGCGCGGGCAGGGTGATCACGACGCGCCGGTAACCTTCCGCGACGTGCCGCCCGCCAGTTCCGTGACCGCCGCGGTCGGGTCCGCCGACGCCTTCCCGCGGCCCACCGCGAGCCGACCGGTGCCGTTGAGCGCGGTGGCGGCCGCGGCCGGTGTGCCCACGCCATCGGCGTCGAAGCCCGGCGGAGCGACGATGATCAGCGGGATCACCCTGCGGGCCGCCGACGTCCGCCCAGGGGACCTCTTCGCCGCGCTGCCCGGCTCCCGGGTGCACGGCGCCGATTTCGCCGACACCGCGCTCGCCGCCGGTGCCGCCGCGGTGCTCACCGACCCCGACGGCGCCACCCGACCGGCGCTGGCCGGCGTGCCGGTGCTGGTGCACGAGCGGCCGCGGGAGCTCCTGGGCCGGGTCGCGGCGCTGATCTACGGTGACCCGACGGCCCGGCTGTCGGTGCTCGGGGTCACCGGGACCAGCGGCAAGACCACGGTCGCGCACCTGCTGGAGACGGGGCTGATCGCCGCGGGCGCCACCAGCGGGCTGCTCGGCACCGTCGGCACCCGGATCGACGGCCCGGACCAGGCTCGCCGGCGGCGGCTGCCCAGCGCGTTCACCACGCCCGAGGCGCCCGACCTGCAGGCCATCTTTGCGGTGATGGTCGAGGCCGGCGTCAGCCACGTCGCGATGGAGGTGTCCAGCCACGCGCTGGCGCTGGGCCGGGTGGCCGGCACCCGGTTCGCGGTGGCCGCGTTCACCAACCTCTCGCAGGACCACCTCGACTTCCACGGCGACATGGAGACCTACTTCCAGGCCAAGACCGCGCTGTTCGACGGCCGCGCCGAGCGCGCGGTGATCTGCGTCGACGACAGCTGGGGGCAGCGCCTGGCCGCCGAGCACCCGGACGCGGTGACCGTGTCCAGCACCGGGGCCGGCGAGCTGGCGGGCCGCCGACCTCCGGTGCGACGCCGACGGCACGCAGCGGTTCACCGCGGTCGGCCCCGACGGCACCCCGGTGCCGGTGCGGCTGGCGCTGCCGGGCGCGTTCAACGTGGCCAACGCGCTGGTCGCGCTGGCCTGCCTGGACGCCGTCGGGGTGCCCGCCGCGGTGGCCGCGCCGGCGTTCGACCGGCTCGCGGTACCGGGCCGCATGCAGCGCGTCGACGTCGGGCAACCGTTCCTGGCCGTGGTGGACTACGCGCACAAGCCGGCGGCGGTGGCGGTCCTGCTGGACACGCTGCGCGCACAGGTTCCCGGCCGGCTGATCGTCGTGCTGGGCTGCGGGGGCGACCGGGACCGCGGCAAGCGGCCGCTGATGGGGGCCGCCGCCGCCGCCCGTGCCGAGCTGCTGGTGGTCACCGACGACAACCCGCGGGGCGAGGACCCGGCGCGGATCCGGGCCGCGGTGCTGGCCGGGGCGCGGGCCGAAGCCGGCCACGGCGAGGTGCTGGAGGTCGGGGACCGCCGGCAGGCGATCGCGATCGCGGTGGCGCAGGCCCGCAGCGGCGATGCGGTCGTGGTGGCCGGCAAGGGCCACGAGACCGGTCAGGAGATCAACGGCAGCACGCTCCCGTTCGACGACGCCACCGAGCTGGCGGCCGCGCTGGGATCGGCGGCGGACGCCCGACCGGCGCCGGGCGTCGCATCGACCCGGGGTGGCGCGCGAGGGTGACGGCAGCATGATCGAGATGCGGCTGGCCGAGGTCGCCGCGGTGACCGGCGGACGCCTGCACCGGGCGTCCGGGGACGAGCGGGTGACCGCCGTCGAGTTCGACTCGCGCGCGATCCGCCCCGGCGGGCTGTTCCTGGCGCTGCCAGGGGGGCGCGTCGACGGTCACCGGTTCGCGGCCGCCGCGGTCGCCGCCGGCGCGGCGGGGGTGTTGGCCGCGCGCCCGGTCGAGGCGCCCGCGGTGATCGTCCCGCCGGCGCCGCGGGCCACCGGGACCGCGCTCGACGAGAACGACCGCGACGGTTGCGGTGCCGCCGTGCTGGCCGCGCTGGCCGCGCTGGCCGGGCACGTGATCGGCGCGCTGCCCGGGCTCACCGTCGTCGGCGTGACCGGCAGCTCCGGCAAGACCTCCACCAAGGACCTGCTCGCCGCGGTGCTGGCCCCGATCGGGCCGACGGTGGCCCCGCCCGGATCGTTCAACAACGAGCTGGGGCTGCCGTGGACCGCGCTGCGCGCCGGCCCCGACACCCGGCACCTGGTGCTGGAGTTCTCCGCGCGCGACCGCGGGCACATCGCCGCGCTGGCCGCCGCGGTGCCGCCGCGGATCGGCGTCGTGCTCAACGTCGGCTCCGCCCACCTGGGCGAGTTCGGCTCGACCGCGGCGATCGCGGCGGCCAAGGGCGAGCTGGTCGAGGCGCTGCCGGCGAGCGGGATCGCGGTGCTCAACGTCGACGATCCGGCGGTGGCCGCGATGGCGTCCCGCACCACGGCCAGGGTGCTGGGGGTCGGGCGCTCAGCGGCGGCGTCGGTGCGGGCCCTGGACGTGCACACCGACGCCGGGCGGGCCCGCTTCCGGCTGGTCGCGCCGGCCGGCGCGGCGCAGGTCGCGTTGCGGCTGGTCGGCGAGCACCACATCGGTAACGCCCTGGCCGCCGCCGCGGTCGCCCTCGAGCTCGGCGGCACCCCCGAGTCGGTGGCCGCCGCCCTCGGCGCGGCGACCCCGTCGTCGCGCTGGCGGATGGAGGTCACCGACCGGCCCGACGGCGTCACGGTGATCAACGATGCGTACAACGCCAACCCGGAGTCGATGCGGGCCGCGCTGGCCGCGCTGACCGCCGTCGGGTCCGGCCGCCGCACCTGGGCGGTGCTCGGCCGGATGGGGGAGCTGGGCGAGCAGGCCGCCGCCGGGCACGCCGCGGTCGCGGCCGAGGCCCGCCGGCTCGGCGTCGACGAGCTGGTGGCGGTGGACAGCCCGGACTACGGCGCCGACCGCGCCGTCGCCGGCGTCGACGAGGCGGTGGCGTTGCTGGGCGCCGAGCTCGCCCCCGGCGACGTGGTGCTGGTGAAGGCGTCGCGGGCCGCCGGGCTCGAACGGCTCGCGGCCGCCCTCCTCGATGCGGCGGGTGTCGACGCGGGTGGCGACGGCGGGGTGAGGACCCGATGAGGGCGGTGTTCATCGCGGCCGGGGTGGCGCTGGCCTTCTCCATCCTCCTCACCCCGTACCTGATCCGGTTCTTCTCCCTGCAGGGCTTCGGCCAGGAGATCCGCGCCGAGGGCCCGCAGAGCCACCAGGCCAAGCGCGGCACGCCGACCATGGGTGGCGTGGCCATCCTGCTGGCGATCTGGCTCGGCTACCTGGTGGCGCACATGTTCACCAGCGAGCCGTTCACCGCGTCGGCGATGCTGGTGCTGTTCCTGACCACGGCGCTGGGCCTGGTCGGCTTCCTCGACGACTTCATCAAGATCCGGCGGCAGCGCAACCTCGGGCTGAGCAAGACCTCGAAGCTGGTCGGGCAGCTGCTCACCGCGGTGGTCTTCGGGATCCTGGCCATCCGGATCCCGAACGCCGACGGCCTGAGCCCGGCCTCGGACAGCCTGTCGTTCGTGCGCGACATCGCGGTGCTGTCCTTCGGCGCGTTCGGCTTCGTGCTGTTCGGCTACCTGATCATCGCGGCCTGGTCGAACGCGGTGAACCTGACCGACGGGCTGGACGGGCTGGCCGCCGGCACCGCGGCGATGGTGCTGGCCACCTACGTGATCATCGGGTTCTGGCAGTTCCGGAACAGCTGCGCGCTGAACGCGGTCGCCGGCTGCTACCAGGTGCGCGACCCGCTGGACGTGGCGCTGGTCGCGGCCGCGGCGATGGGCGGCTGCATCGGCTTCCTCTGGTGGAACGCCGCGCCGGCCCGGATCTTCATGGGCGACACCGGGTCGCTGGCGCTCGGCGGGCTGGTCGCCGGGCTGTCCATCGTGACCCGCACCGAGCTGCTGCTGGTGGTGATCGGCGGGGTGTTCGTGGTCGAGGCGCTGTCGGTGGCGGTGCAGATCGTGGTGTTCCGCACCACCCGGCGCCGGGTGTTCCGGATGGCCCCGTTCCACCACCACTTCGAGCTCGCCGGCTGGGCCGAGACGAGTGTGATCATCCGGTTCTGGCTGCTCGCGGCCATGTGCGCGGCGCTCGGTCTGGGACTGTTCTACAACGAGTGGCTGACCGCGTCCTCGGGGCTGTAGCGATGGACACCGTGGCGAGCGTGGCCATCGATCCGGACCGGCTGGTCGGGGCGCGGGTGCTGGTCGCCGGGGCCGGGGTGTCCGGGCTGGCCGCGGCCGAGGAGCTGGTGGCGATCGGGGCCGAGGTGACGGTCACCGACGCGGTGCCGGCGCGGCTGGCCGACCTGCCCCCGGGAGCCCGCCCCGGCCCCGACCCGGACGCGGTGCCGGCCGGGACCACGCTGATCGTGACCGGGCCCGGTCGCCGCCCGGACCACCCGCTGGTCGCCGCGGCCGCCGCGGCCGGGGTGCCCATCGTCGGCGAGCCGGAGCTCGCGTGGTGGCTCGGGCAGCAGCGCGCGGTCCCGCCGAGCTGGCTGGTGGTCACCGGCACCAACGGCAAGACCACCACCGTCGGGATGCTCGCCACGATCCTGCGCGCCGCCGGACTCGACGCCGTGGCCTGCGGGAACATCGGCTACCCGGTGGTGGCCGCGGTGCAGGCGAAGCACCCGGTGCTGGCCGTCGAGCTCTCCAGCTACCAGCTGCACTGGTCGCCGTCGGTCCGCCCGACCGTCGGCTGCGTGCTCAACGTGGCCGAGGACCACCTCGACTGGCACGGCTCGATGGCGGCCTACGCCGAGGCCAAGGCGATGGCGCTGCGCGGGCCGATCGCCGTCGCCGGGATCGACGACCCGGCCGCCGCGCAGCTGCTGGCGCGCGCCGCCGCGACCCGCAAGGTCGGGGTGACGCTGG
This sequence comes from uncultured Actinomycetota bacterium, assembly GCA_963730945.1. Classification (GTDB taxonomy): domain Bacteria; phylum Actinomycetota; class Actinomycetes; order Mycobacteriales; family Pseudonocardiaceae; genus Pseudonocardia. Next base: position 1,671,667 of record CAVSTV010000008.1, on the reverse strand, counting down.
CGGCGCCGGCGCCGGACCAGCTGGGCGTGGTCGACGGGACGCTGCTGGACCGGGCGTTCGGCGGCGGTCCGCTGATCGAGGCCGACGCCGTGCACCCGGCCGGCCCGCCCGGCGTGACCGACGCGCTGGCCGCGGCCGCGCTGGCCCGCGGGTACGGCGTCGAGCCGGCGGCGATCCGGGCCGGGCTGCTGGACTTCCGGCCCGGACCGCACCGCAGCGCGGCCGTCGCGACCGTCGCCGGGGTGCGCTACGTCGACGACTCCAAGGCCACCAACCCGCACGCCGCGGACGCCGCGCTGGCCGCGCAGGCCGGTAGCCCGATCGTGTGGATCGCGGGCGGGCTGCTCAAGGGCGCCTCGGTCGAGGACCTCGTGGCCCGGCACGCCGGCCGGCTGCGGGCCGCGGTGTTGATCGGCACCGACCGGAGTGCGTTCGTCGGCTCGCTGCGGCGACACGCGCCCGAGGTCCCCGTGGTGGAGGTCGTCGCGGGTGACGATGGGCCCATGACGACCGCCGTGCGGCGCGCCGCTGCCCTGGCCCGTTCGGGCGATGTCGTACTGCTCGCTCCGGCCGCAGCCTCGATGGACCAGTTCGCCGATTACGCCGCGCGCGGGCGGGCCTTCGCCGACGCCGTCACCGCGCTCCGCTCCGTCCACGGCGCCCCCGACGGCGCCCACAGCGACCCCGCCGGCGACCCCGCCAACGGCCCGACCGACGGGCCCACCCGGTGACCCCGCATCCGCCGCACCCGCAGCTCCAGCCGGAACGAACGGCACCTTCGCACGCTAGGTGCGAGCGAAAGTGCCGATCGTTCCGGGAGTGGGCGCCGGTGCGGTGGCGCGCAGGGCGGCGAGGGGCCGTGGGGTCGGTGGCTCTGCGGCGGGAGACGGCTGAGGTGTTGCTCCGGTGACGGCCGCGGGGACCCGGGGCAGCGGCTCTGACGGGCGCGGACGTCCGGGGGGCTCCGGTTCGGGGCGCAGCGGGGCCGGCCGGGCCGGCCGCCAGTCGCGGGCCACGTCGGCGGAGCGCGGCGGCACCCCGGCCGAGCGAGGTGCGGCCTCGTCGGGGCGCCGGGCCACCCCGTCAGAGCGCCGTGCCGGGTCGTCCGCGGACCGCCACCCGGCGACCTCCGACGGGCGCGCCGGGTCGACGGCGAAGCGGCGCCCGGGAGCGCGCGGGTCCCCCTCGCCCGCGCACGGGCTGCGGCACACCGTCGGGCGCGCCGGCACCGCGCTCGGGCAGTGGCTGCGCCGCCCGCTCACCTCGCTGCACCTGATCATCGCGGTGTTCGGGCTGCTGACGCTGTTCGGGCTGGTGATGGTGCTCTCGGCGTCCGCGGTGGTGTCCTACACCGCCGACGGCTCGTCCTATTCGATCTTCAGCCGGCAGCTGATGTTCTGCGTGCCGGGGTTGCTGATGTTCTACCTCGGGCTGCGGATCCCGCCGCGCACGCTGCGCGCGTTGGCCCCGGCCTCGCTGGTGATCGGGACGTTGTCGCTGGTCGCGGTGCTGATCGCCGGTGACGTGCGGAACGGATCGAAGGCCTGGTTCGCCGTCGGCAGCTTCTCCGTGCAGCCCTCGGAGGCGGTGAAGGTGGCGTTGACGCTGTGGGGCGCGCACGTGCTGGTCGCCCGGCGGGCCGCGCTGCACCGCTGGCGCTACGCGCTCTCGCCGGTCGTCCCGGTCACCGTGGTGCTGATGACGTTGCTGATCCTGCAACCCGACCTGGGCATGACGGTCTCGCTCGGGGTGGTGCTGGTCGCGCTGCTGTTCCTGGGCGGGGCGCCGCTGCGGGCCCTGACGATGATCACCGTCGGCGGCCTGGCCGGCGCCGCGGTGCTCGCGCTGACCGCCGACTACCGGCTCAGCCGGATCACCGCCTTCTTCGCCCCCGACACCGTCGACCCGCTGCGGGCCGGCTTCCAGGCCAAGCAGGCGCTCTACTCGCTGGCCGACGGTGGGCTGTTCGGGGTCGGGCTCGGGCAGGGCCGGGCCAAGTGGAGCTACCTGCCCAACGCGCACAACGACTTCATCTTCGCGATCATCGGCGAGGAGCTGGGCTTCATCGGTGCCTTCGCGGTGCTCGCGCTGTTCGCGACGCTGGCCTACACCGGCTTCCGGATCGCGGCCCGCAACGCCGATCCCTGGCTCAAGCTCGTCGTCTCCACCTCCACCGCCTGGCTGGTGGCGCAGGCCGCGATCAACATCGCCTACGTGGTGGGGCTGCTCCCGGTGACCGGCCTGCAGCTGCCGCTGATCTCGTCGGGAGGCACCTCGTTGGTGGTGACCATGTTCGTGTTCGGGATCATGACCAACGCGGCCCGACACGAGCCGGAGGCCATCGCCGCGCTGCGCCAGCAGGGGCAGGGGCGGCTGGCCCGGTTCCTGCGGCTGCCGCCACCGGTGCCGTTCAGGCCGCAGCGGGCCGCCTCCAGCCGACCGCCGACGCAGCGCAGCGGTGTGCGATGACCGTCTCCGTGGTCATCGCGGGCGGCGGCAGCGCCGGGCACATCGAACCGGCGCTGGCGCTGGCCGACGCGGTGCGCAGGCGCCGTCCGGACGCGGTGATCACCGCGCTGGGCACCGAGCGCGGGCTGGACGCGACGCTGATCCCGGCCCGCGGCTACCCCCTGGAGCTGATCCCGCCGGTGCCGCTGCCGCGCCGGCCCAGCGTGGACCTGCTGCGGCTGCCCGGTCGGGTCCGGCGCGCGGTGGCCCGGGTGCGTGAGGTGCTGTCCGCCGTCGACGCGGACGTGGTCGTCGGCTTCGGCGGCTACGTGGCGTTGCCGGCCTACCTCGGGGCCCGTGGCCGGGTACCGATCGTGGTGCACGAGGCGAACGCCCGGGCCGGGCTGGCCAACAAGGTGGGCGCCCGGCTCGCGGCCCGGGTGGTGGCCGCGGTCCCCGGCAGCGGGCTGCCCGGTGCGGAGGTGCTCGGCATCCCGCTGCGGCGGGCAGTGACCACGCTGGACCGGGCCGCGTTGCGGGCGGCGGCCAGGGAGCGGTTCGGGCTGCCCGCCGACGGCCCGGTGCTGCTGGTCTTCGGCGGCTCGCAGGGGGCCAGGACGCTGAACACGGCGCTGGCCGCGGCGCTGCCGAGGCTCACCGAGCAGGGCATCGCGGTGCTGCACGCGCACGGCCGGGCCGGCGAACCGGCCGCCGCCCAGTCCGCCCAGTACGTGCCACTCCCGTATATCGACGACATGCACCTGGCCTACGCCGCCGCCGACGCGGTGCTCGGCCGGGCCGGTGCGATGACCGTGGCCGAGGTGTCCGCGGTCGGGCTGCCCGCGGTGTACGTCCCGCTCCCGCACGGCAACGGCGAGCAGGCGCTGAACGCGGCCCCGGTGGTCGCGGCCGGCGGGGGGGTGCTGGTCGCCGACGCCGAGCTGACCGGTGACCGGCTGCTGGCGGAGATCGTGCCGCTGCTCACCGAGCCGGACCGGCTGGCCCGGATGGGCGCCGCGGCCCGGGCCTCCGGGCACGCCGAGGCCGACGAGCGGCTGGCCGACATCGTGCTCGACGTGATCGGAGCCCGGGTGTGAGCGACGCGGGCGAGCTGAACGGCACCCCGGTGGCCCTGGCCGAGCGGGTGCACCTGATCGGGATCGGCGGGGCCGGGATGAGCGGCATCGCCCGCATCCTGCTGGCCCGCGGGACCACGGTCTCCGGCTCCGACGCCAAGCAGTCCCGGGCGGTGCTGGCGCTGCAGGCCCTCGGCGCCCGGATCGCCGTCGGCCACGACCCGGCGCACCTGCCCGCGGCCCCGGCCACCGTCGTGGTCTCCTCGGCCATCCGGGCCAGCAACCCGGAGCTGGCCGCCGCCCGCGAGCGCGGCCTGCCGGTGGTGCACCGGGCGCAGGCGCTGGCCGCGCTGACCACGGGCCGAAGGCTGGCCGCCGTCACCGGCACCGCGGGCAAGACCTCCACCACCTCGATGCTCACCGTGGCGCTGCAGCACTGCGGGCTCGATCCGTCGTTCGCGATCGGCGGGGACCTGGCCAGCTCCGGCTCCGGGGCGCACGAGGGCAGCGGCGACATCTTCGTGGCCGAGGCCGACGAGAGCGACGCGTCGTTCCTCGCGTTCTCCCCGCGGGTCGCGGTGGTGACCAACGTCGAGGCCGATCACCTGGACCACTACGGCAGCGCGGCGGCCTACGTCGCGGCCTTCGAGACGTTCCTGGACCGGATCGTGCCCGGCGGCGCGCTGGTGACCTGCGCCGACGATGCGGGCGCCGGGCAGCTGGCCCGGGTCGCGGAGTCCCGCGGCATCCGGGTGCTGCGCTACGGGCGGGCGGCCGGTTCCGACGCGCTGCTGACCGACTTCCGCCCGGACGGCACCGGGGCCCGGATCGCGTTGCGGCACCGCGATGCCCGCGGCGGGAGCGTCGAGCACCTGCTGCGGCTCGGCGTGCCCGGCGAGCACATGGCCCTCAACGCGCTCGGCGCGCTGCTGGCCGGCGTCGAGCTCGGGGCCGACGCGGGCGCCGTGCTGGCCGGGCTGGCCGCGTTCGACGGGGTGCGCCGGCGTTTCGAGTTCCGCGGCCGGGCGGCCGGGGTCGCGGTCTACGACGACTACGCCCACCACCCGAGCAAGGTGGCCGCGCAGCTGCGCGCGGCGCGGCAGGTGCTCGCCGGTCGCGGCCGGCTGGTGGTCGCGTTCCAGCCACACCTCTACTCGCGCACCCGGCAGTTCGCCGATGCCTTCGGCGCCGCGCTCGGGCTGGCCGACGAGGTCGTGGTGCTGCAGGTCTACGGCGCCCGCGAGGACCCGGAGCCGGGGGTGAGCGGGGCGCTGGTGGCCGACGCGGTGCCGTTGCCGGCCGAGCGGGTGCACTACGTGCCGCGCTGGGAGCAGGTGCCCGCGGTGGTGGCCGGGGTCGCCCGCTCCGGCGATCTGGTGATCACCATGGGCGCCGGTGACGTCACCGTGCTGGCGCCGGAGATCCTGCTGGAGCTGGAGCGGCGGGAGGGGTCCTGATGCGGCTGCTGCCGGCGCGCTGGCGCACCCGGCGGCGGCCCGCGGCGCCGCCGCGGCGGGCGACGGTCGTGCAGTACCGACGCCGGCGGCTGGCGGCCGCCCTGATCGCGCTGGTGCTGGTGGTCGGGCTGGGCCTGACCGGCCGGATCCTGCTCTACGACCTGCAGCTGGCCGACGTCGAGCAGGTGCAGGTGACCGGGACCGCCACGGTGGCGGTGAAGGACGTCCTGGACGCCGCGGCGGTGACCCCCGGCGCCCCGCTGGCCTCGGTCGACCTCGGCGCGGTGGCCGGCCGGGTAGCCCGGCTGCCGGCCGTCGAGTCGGCCCGGGTGGGGCGCAGCTGGCCGAACACGGTGGCGGTCGACATCACCGAGCGCGTCCCGGTCGCCATCACCCGGAACGAGCAGGGAGCGGCCCTGGTCGACCGTTCGGGTGTCGTCTACCCGGGTGGTTCCAGGCCCGGCCTGCCCACCCTGACCGTGCCGCGGGTCGGCACCGACGACCCGGCGACCATGGCCGCGGTCGCGGTGCTGGCCGCGCTGCCCGCGCAGGTGCGCACCCAGGTGCTCACCGTCGAGGTCCCCGCGCCCCGGGACGGGACGCCGCCGGACGCCGCGGGGCAGCTCAGCCCGCAGGTCACCCTCGAACTGACCGAGGACCGCGAGATCCGCTGGGGCGCCGCCGAGCGCGCCGCGGACAAGGCCGCCGTGTTGCTCCCGCTGCTCGCCCAGACCGGCCGCCGCTACGACGTCAGCAGCCCCGAGCTGCCGACCATCCGGCCCTGACGAGCCAGATCGACCCGTTCAGGGGGTTGCCGACACGCGGCGCGCCTGCTGGACCGGACCCCGATCGAGACCTAGCGTCGACGTTGTTGGCCCGGACCCCCGGGGACGGACCCGAGCTTCTCTGGAAGGTGCGCCCTATGACGCCCCCGCACAACTACCTGGCCGTTATCAAGGTTGTCGGGATCGGTGGTGGTGGCGTCAACGCCGTCAACCGCATGATCGAGGTCGGCCTCAAGGGCGTCGAGTTCATCGCGGTGAACACCGACGCCCAGGCGCTGCTGATGTCGGATGCCGACGTGAAGCTCGACATCGGCCGGGAGCTGACCCGCGGCCTGGGTGCCGGGGCCAACCCGGACGTGGGCCGCAAGGCCGCCGAGGACCACCGCGAGGAGATCGAGGAGGTCCTCAAGGGGGCCGACATGGTCTTCGTGACCGCGGGTGAGGGCGGCGGTACCGGCACCGGCGGCGCGCCGGTGGTGGCTTCGATCGCCCGCAAGCTCGGCGCGTTGACGATCGGTGTGGTCACCCGTCCGTTCACCTTCGAGGGCCGCCGCCGGGCCGGGCAGGCCGAGGACGGCATCCAGGCGCTGCGCAACGAGTGCGACACGCTGATCGTCATCCCGAACGACCGGCTGCTCCAGCTGGGTGACGCGGGCGTGTCTCTGATGGACGCGTTCCGCTCGGCCGATGAGGTGTTGCTCTCCGGTGTGCAGGGCATCACGAACCTGATCACCACCCCGGGCCTGATCAACCTCGACTTCGCCGACGTCAAGTCGGTGATGTCCGGGGCCGGCAGCGCGCTGATGGGCATCGGGTCCTCGCGCGGCGAGGGCCGGGCGGTGCAGGCCGCCGGCAAGGCGATCAACTCGCCGCTGCTGGAGGCGTCGATGGATGGCGCGCAGGGCGTGCTGCTGTCCATCGCCGGCGGCTCCGACCTGGGCCTTTTCGAGATCAACGAGGCGGCGTCGCTGGTGCAGGAGGCCGCCCACCCCGAAGCCAACATCATCTTCGGCACGGTGATCGACGACTCGCTGGGCGACGAGGTCCGGGTCACGGTCATCGCCGCCGGTTTCGAGGCCGGTGGCCCGACGCACAAGAAGATGGAGCCGACCGCCTTCCGCTCCCCGGATCGTCCGTCGCACTCCGGTCTGATCGCGCCCGGGGTCAGCGGCTCGACCGCGGCCGTCGGCGCCCGCAACTCGGCGCCGAGCAGCCCCGCGCCCGCCGCGCCGAGCCCGACCGAGCGGGTGACCGCGGACCACGGCTACCAGGGTGACGCCGCCTACGACACCGCCTACCGCAGCGCCTACGACTCGGTCTACAAGGACGCCGGCTTCCGCGACGGCGCCGCGCACAACGGCAACCGTCCGGACGGTGCCCACCAGAACGGCGCCCACCAGGACAGTGCTGATCACGACCGGGGCCAGGACCGGGCCCAGCAGGACCGGGCCCGCGCGATGGGGCCGAACCAGTCCGGCGCGCTGCCGCCGGCCAGCCCGGACGGCACCGGTTCGCGCTACACGCCGCCCTCGCCGCGCCGTCCCGAGTCACCGGTGCGCGAGTCGTACGAGCCCTCGACCGGATCCTCGTTCGGGACCTCGGAGCGGCCGTCGCCGTCGCCGGTGTCGAGCCACACATCCGGCGCCAACGGCTCGTCGGGCCACCACGCGTCGACTCCGCGCACGTCGGGTCAGGTCTCGGCGGCGTCGATGGTGTCGGATCTGGACGACGACGTGGACGTGCCGCCGTTCATGCGGCGCTGACGGCACCCGCGGGGCCGAGGTGACGCACGTCCGGCGGGTGTTCAGCACCCGCGCGGGCGGGCGGTCGACCGGGGTGTACGCGCACTTCAACCTCTCCGCCGGGGTCGGTGACGACCCGGCGGCGGTGGCCGCGAACCGGCAGCGGGTCAGCCGCCGGCTCGGGGTACCCGTGGTGTACCTGAACCAGGTGCACGGCACCCGGGTGGCCACCGTGACCGTCGCACCCACGTCCGAGGAGCCGGACGTAGCCGGCACCGACGCCGTGGTCACGGCGCTGCCCGGGGTGGGGGTCGCGGTGCTGGCCGCGGACTGCGTGCCGGTGCTGCTCGCCGACCCGGTGGCCGGTGTCGTCGGGGCCGCGCACGCCGGACGGGTCGGGGCCGCCGCCGGCGTGCTGCCGGCCACGCTGGCCGCGATGGAGGCGCTGGGTGCCCGCATCGGGCAGGTCGAGGTGGTGCTGGGCCCGGCGATCTGCGGCGGCTGCTACGAGGTGCCGGCGGCGATGCGCGCCGAGGTCGACGCCGCGTTGCCCGGCAGCGCGGTGCGCACCCGCCGTGGCACCCCGGGGCTGGACCTGCGCGCCGGGTTGTACCACCAGCTGACCGCGCTCGGGGTGGCCAGGATCGGCGGCGATCCGCGGTGCACCCTGGAATCGGCGGATCTCTACAGCCACCGCGGCGAGGGCCGGACCGGCCGGCAGGCGGCGATCACCTGGCTGCAGCCCGATCTCCCGCCCCGACCGCCCCCAACTCGGCCCCCATCAGGTTCGACCGGCCGGCAGTAGCTCGCACCTACGTCGTGCTGCTGGCACCTATCGTGCGGCCTGGGTGTGAGCTGGCGGGATGAGGGGATGGCCATGGACCGGTCGCAGGAGCTTGCGCAACGGCTGGCGGCGCTGCGCGAGCGCATCGCGGCGGCCTGCCACGCCGCCGGCCGGGAGCCGGAGTCGGTTGACCTGCTGGCCGTGACCAAGACCATCCCGGCCGCCGACGTCGCGCTGCTGCTCGATCTCGGGCTCACCGCGTTCGGCGAGAACCGCGCCCAGGAGGCCGGCGCGAAGGTCGATGAGGTGGCGGCGTTGTGGCCGGACGGGGTGCATCCGAACGCGCGGCCGCGCTGGCATTTCGTCGGCGGACTGCAGCGGAACAAGGCCCGCGCCGTCGTGCGTTGGGCCGATCGGGTGGAATCGGTGGACAGCATCCGGTTGGCCGACGCGCTCGACGCCGCGGTGCGCCGCGAACAGGACGGCGGCGCGCGCACCGGCCCGCTCCCGGTCCTGCTGCAGTACAGCGTGGACGGTGACCCGGACCGCGGGGGAGTTCCGGCATCGGCGCTGGTGGCGCTGGCCGAGCACGTCGCGGGCAGGCCAGGACTCCGGCTGGACGGGTTGATGAGCGTGGCCCCGCTCGGGGCCGATCCGGACGCGCCGTTCGCCGACATCGCCGCCGCGGCGGCCCGGCTGCGCGCCCAGCATCCGGCGGCCACCGTGGTCTCCGCCGGGATGAGCGGTGATCTGGAAATCGCCATCCGTCACGGATCCAACGAGGTGCGTGTCGGAACGGCCCTTGTGGGGGAACGGCGATTAGCCTCGCGATGATCGTCGGTCGCTGGGGTGCGGCCGACGCGCAGGGGCGTCGACGATGGGAGCGCAATGAGCGCGATGTACCGGCTCAAGGCCTACTTCGGGATGGTCCCCGCCGAGGAACTCGGGGAGTTCGCCGAGGAGACGGTCGGCGACCGGTACGGCGAGTCGCGCCGCACCACCCGCCAGTACGTCGACGAGCACTGGGACGCCGACGACGAGGAGTCGGCGGATTGGGACCGGCGCCCGGCCCGCCCGGTGCTGCCCGAGCGCACCCGCGAGCCGTCCCGTATCTCCGCCGGCGCGGGCCTGAGCAGCAGTTCTGCCTCCGGCGGGACGCCCGCCACCCGGGGCTCGCTGGCGATCGACACCGACCCGGTGCGGGAGTCGCGGCCGCTGTCGGTCGCGACCGCCGTCCCGGAGCCGCGGGAGCGGATCGTCGGGGCCGCCGCGCTCTCCCGGATCACCACCCTGCAGCCCAGCAGCTACAACGAGGCCCGCACGATCGGTGAGCGCTACCGCGACGGGCAACCGGTGATCATGAATCTCACCGAGCTCGACGACGCCGCGGCCAAGCGGCTGGTCGACTTCGCGGCCGGGCTGGCCTTCGCCCTGCGCGGCTCGATCGACAAGGTGACCAGCCGGGTGTTCCTGCTGACCCCGGCCGATGTCGAGGTCTCGGCCGACGATGCGCGCAAGCTCGCCGAACGCAGTTCCGGTGTCAGGTTGGAGACGGCTCGCAGCTTTGCCGGGACCCGGGTGGAGGAACGCGCAATCTTCCGCCAGGATTGAGGTGTGTCTCTCGCCATCCAGTTCGTCCTTTACTACGCCTTGTTCTTCTTCTGGCTGCTGCTCATCGGACGGATCGTGGCGGAGCTCGTACGCAGTTTCGCCCGTCAGTGGGTGCCGGCAGGACCGAGTGCCGTCGCTCTTGAGTTGATCTTCACGGCGACGGATCCTCCGCTGAAGTTGTTGCGCAGAGTGATCCCAGTCGTCAGGATCGGCGGCGTGGGACTGGACCTGTCGATTATGGTTCTGCTGTTGGTCGTGTTCATACTGATGAACGTTGCCCAGCCGACGCCGTAGTGAGCCCCAGTCACACGGTGACGCCGCCGAGGACTGCATGAGGTGATCCGATGCCGCTGACGCCCGCCGACGTTCATAACGTCGCGTTCAGCAAACCCCCCATTGGCAAGAGGGGGTACAACGAGGACGAGGTCGACGCGTTCCTCGACCTGGTCGAGGCCGAGTTGGCTCGACTGATCGAGGAGAACGAGGACCTGCGCGAGCAGGTCTCGGCGCTCGAGCAGCGACTCGGGAACGCACAGGCCGACCTGGAGGACGCGCGTTCGCGTCCACCAGCCATGGGCGCCCCGCCCACCCAGCAGATCCAGCGCCAGGTGGAACCGCCACCGATGCGCGCCATGGAGCCCCCGCCGCGGCAGATGTCCGCGCCGCCGCCGACCATGGCCGAGCCCAGCGACTCCGGTGTCGACCAGCACGTTCAGGTCGCCAAGGTGCTCAGCATGGCTCAGGAGATGGCCGAGAGGCTGACCTCCGAGGCCAAGTCCGAGGCCGACACCATGCTGACCGACGCGCGCAACAAGTCGGAGCAGCTGCTGTCCGAGGCCCGGACCAAGTCCGACGGCCTGGTCAACGACGCCCGTGCACGCGCCGAGACGATGCTCAACGACGCCCGTACCAGGGCCGAGACCCTCGAGCGGCAGTCCCGGGACAAGGCGGCCAAGCTGGTCGGCGACGCCGAGCGCCAGCAGACCGAGATCATCGGCTCGATCACCAGGGACAAGACGGTGCTCGAGAAGAAGATCGACGAGCTGCGCACGTTCGAGCGTGAGTACCGCACCCGGCTCAAGACTTACCTGGAGTCCCAGCTCAGGGACCTCGGAGAGCGTGGCTCAGCGGCACCGTCGGACAGCAGGCCGAGCTCCAACGGCGGGTACGCCGCCACGGGCTACGGCCAGCGGGCCGACGCGGGCAGCTGACCCAGACCTACCTCACGCCGGCGGTGCGGCCTGACCAGATGCGCCGCACCGCCGCACACGGAGTGAAATCGTGCTGCTGCTGGTTCTGATCCTTGTCCTGATCGCGTTCGGCCTGCTCGTGGTCGCCTTGCTCACCGGGGCCGTGCTCTGGGCGTGGGTGTCGGTCGCTGTCAGCGTGGCGGCGGCCGCGGTGCTGCTCATCGACTGGATGATGCGCCGTTCCGCGGTCAAGGCCGGGTCCGACGCGGTCGCGCGCAGCGGAAGCGGCTCCGAGCCGGCTCCGCCGCAACGGGTCGCGGTCGAGTCCGTCACCGAGGTCCTGCCGGTGGTGTCGCGGCCAGCAGGCGCGAGTGCGGGCAGCTCGAGAACCAGTCCGTCCCAGGCGGCGGCCCCCGGGGTTGCGGCGGCCCAGAAGGCGCCGGTCGGGGACCCACCGAAGGTGCCAGCGCCGGCGAGCTTCGCCGGCGCAGGGGGTGCTGCCGACAGAGCACCGGAGCGGGTGACCGACAGATTGTCGTCGGAGACCGCGTTCACGGGCGCTCCGCCGGACACCCGGCGCAGCCGGTTCGAACACGCGGCGGATCGCGACTCCACGGTGCAGATGCCCATCGTGCGACCGTCCGGCTCTGCGGGGCGACCGTCGGGCGCTACCCCCGGGAATGCCTCATCGGGCGAAGTTCAGTCACGTTCCGTAGCCGAAAGCCCGGCTGCGGCCGTCCCGCTGGCACGATCTGCGACCGAGGATTCGCCGGGTGTGGCGTCGGCCTTCTTTTCCAAGGAAGGCCACTTCGGCGGCGACAATGCCGACCGCCCGAGGGTCGGGTCCGGGCAATCGGAAAGTTCTTCCGAAAATCGGGACGAGGCCGGAGCGGTCGGGGAAAGCGCTTTCGGTCGGGATGCCGATGGGCCCTCCGACCGAGCCGAGCGGGCCGGGGCCGGTGTGTCGGTGGGGGCCGCAGCTGCCGCCGCCGCTGCGGTCGGGGTGTCGCGCTCGGAGGAGACCGAGCCGACGACCTCCGACGACGGGACGATGTCCGGCAGCGTGAGTGGTCCTGCCACCGAGCGTGATGACGCAGGTGGCGATGCCGCTGCGGTCGGTGCGGCTGGTGCCGGCGTGGACCGGGTTCCCGACCGCGATGACGCCGGCGGCGGCCCCGGCGAGCGAATCGTGTCCGACGATCTTGCTGGCGGGGTCGTCGAGGAGACCGACAGCAGCGCGGACGACCGCAGCGGTGCCAGACAGCGATGTGGACAGCGGTGCCGACAGCAGCGTCGGGGAGCGGATCGTCTCCGCCGACCTCGGCGGCCGCAGCCCGGCCGATCGGGACAGCGACGCGGGCGGCCATGCCGACAGCAGCGTCGGGGAGCGCATCATCTCCGCCGATGTCGCTGACCAGGACACCTCGGACCGGGACACCTCGGACCGGGACGCCGCCGACAGTGACGTGGCCGAGAACATCGTTTCCGATGGCCTCGCCGCCCGGACCGCGGAGGGCGACGGTCCGGTCGACGATGCGGCCGACGATCTGTCCGACCGGGACAACGCGGCGGACACGGAAGCCGACGGGACCGGCCGGCCTGGCTCAGGTTCAGGCGCCGATGCCGATGCCGATGCCGATGCCGATGCCGATGCCGCGATGCCACCGCCACCGCCACCGCCACCGCCACCGCCACCGCCACCGCTGGTGACGACACCACTCGGGAGGCTCCGTCCGAGCCCGAGGCGGGCGACAGCGCAACGGGCTGGAGCGGCCCGGAATCCGCCGGCGCCGAGCGGGTCAGCACCGACGCCCCGAGCTCGGACTCCACCGACGAGCGCGCAGCCGACTTCGACCAGACCGCCGCCGAGGCAGCGTCCGAGCGCGCGGATGGCCCGGCGGACAGCGCCGACTCAAGGGGCGAGCGTGCCTCGGAAACAGCCGGCTCCCCGGTGGACAGCCCTGCGGACACAGCCACCGCTCCGGTGCAGGACCCGGCGGAGACGACCGGCCCCCCGGTCGAGAGTCCGGCAGGCTCGGCGCAGGCCGGTAGCCAGCCGGCCGACGAGGCGGAAGCCGGCGAACCGGCCGCAGCCGATCCCAACGCGCAGCGCCCGTCGTTCGGCACCGCTGCCGCCGCGGGCACCGCTGTCGCCGCGGGTATCGCCACCGCTGCCGGTCACCGCGACGCCGACGACGCGGACGCGGGCGCCGCCGAACCCGTCCGATCGGCCGACAGCAGGACCGACGACCCGTGGGAAACCGACGACCGCCGTCCCGCGACGCAAGACTCCGGCGCACCCGATTCCGGCACCGACGTGGCGGGCCCCGACGTCGTGACCCCTGACGGTCCCAGCGCCGACGGTTTTGGCACGGACGGCTCGGGCAGGGACGACTCGGGCCGGGATGACTCGGGCCGGGATGACTCGAGCCGGGACGACTCGGGCACGGACGATTCGGCCGGGCCCGCATCCGAGTTCGCCGCCGGTGCCTCGGTGCCGCCGCCCCGCACCGAGGAGCGTGTGGACGACCCGGGGCGCGGCTGGGCCACGGTCCCCGACCACGACGCCCCCGCGGACGCTACGCAGCAGATGTCCGCGCCCACCATGGACGACCGCGCCGACGCCGGCGGCTACGGCTCGCCCCCAGGGTCGGACGTCTTCGCCCCGCCACCGCCCGGCCAGGAGCCGCCGGAGGAGTCCTCCGGGGCGGAGACCAGCGCACTTGTGGCCACGCTCGAGGACGAGGTCGTGGTGGTCGACGAGCAGCCGCGGTACCACGTCGTCGAGTGCCGGGGGCTGGTCGGCCAATCGGTGATCCCGCTGCCGGTGCGCGAGGCGGTCGAGCTCGGGTTCACCCCGTGCGCGTGGTGCCAGCCCAACCGTCGGCTGGCCTCCCAGCACCCCGCCGCGGTCCGCTAGCCCTGTCCCGCGGGTGCACCGCCGGCACGTACCCGTTGGTGCGAACGGCACTTTCGCACGCTAGGTGCGTGCGAAAGTGCCGCTCGCACCGTTCCGCCCGCGCAACACCCGCTACCCGCGGCCCGCACGGCCGTACCTACGCGCGGCGCGGAACGGGGCCGCCGTCGGCCCCGCGCAGCAGGGACCTGCCGCCGGCCGCGACGCACCCGGCGGAATATCCGGTGGCGGGTCGGCGCTACCCTGGTTCCACAGGCATCGATCCGGCATCACCGGGGAGCCTCCGGAAGAAACGGGTGGGTTCGCGGCACCCGGAGTAGAACCGGACGGGTGCGGCCCGTCACAGCCGTCCGATGAGCGGCCGCCAGCCGTGCCCACGACGCCTCGCCGTCGCTGACACGGTGGCGGCAAGCGGGGTGGTACCGCGGCGCCGGAGACGGTGTCGTCCCCGTGCAGGCCGCACGACCGACGCCGCACGAGGAGCTACACCGCCATGAGCACCGACCAGCCGTACCGCGGCTATCCCGCGGTACCGGCCCACCCGTCCTTCCCGGCCCTCGAGCGCGAGGTGCTGGATTTCTGGGCCACCGACCACACGTTCCAGGCCTCGGTGCAGCAGCGCCCGGCCGGCGCGGGCGGCAGCAACGAGTTCGTGTTCTACGACGGGCCGCCGTTCGCCAACGGGCTGCCGCACTACGGGCACCTGCTCACCGGCTACGTCAAGGACGTGGTGCCGCGCTACCGCACCATGCGCGGCCGGCACGTCGAGCGCCGGTTCGGCTGGGACACCCACGGGCTGCCGGCCGAGGTGGAGGCCGAGCACCAGCTCGGGATCAAGGACAAGTCCGAGATCGAGGAGATGGGCGTCGCGGCGTTCAACGACGCCTGCCGCAGCTCGGTGTTGCGCTACACCGACGAATGGCGCGCCTACGTCACCCGGCAGGCCCGTTGGGTCGATTTCGACAACGACTACAAGACGCTCGACCTGGACTACATGGAGAGCGTCATCTGGGCGTTCAAGACCCTGTGGGACAAGGGCCTGGTCTATTCCGGATTCCGGGTGCTCTGGTACTGCTGGCACGACGGCACCCCGCTCTCGGCCACCGAGACCAAGATGGACGACGTCTACCAGGACCGCCAGGACCCGGCGGTCACCGTCGGGCTCCGGCTCCGTTCCGCGGACTCCGATGTGGACGGTGCGCTGGCGCTGATCTGGACGACGACGCCGTGGACCCTGCCGTCCAACCTGGCGCTGGCCGTCAACCCCGAGGTCGACTACGCGCTGGTCGAACGAGACGGGCAGCGCTACCTGCTGGCCGCCGCGCGGGTCGCGCACTACGCCCGCGAGTTGGGCGATCAGCCCACCGTGCTGCGCACGCTGCGCGGCTCCGAGCTGGTGGGGCTGTCCTACACCCCGCCGTTCGACTTCTTCGCCGGCTGGGAGAACGCGCACCGCATCCTGGCCGCCGATTACGTCACCACCGACGACGGCACCGGGATCGTGCACATCGCGCCCGCGTTCGGTGAGGAGGACAAGGTCGTCACCGACGCCGCCGGCATCGAGGTCGTGGTCCCGGTGGACTCCCGCGGCGAGTTCGACTGCCGGGTGCCGCCGTACGAGGGCCTGCAGGTGTTCGACGCGAACCCGCAGATCGTGCGCGATCTGAAGCTCGGCGCCCCGTACGCGCAGGGGGTGCTGCTGCGCCAGGAGACCTTCGACCACCCCTACCCGCACTGCTGGCGCTGCGGCAACCCACTCATCCAGCGCGCCGTCGATTCGTGGTTCGTGCAGGTCACCGCGTTCCGGGAGCGCATGGTCGAGCTCAACCAGGAGATCACCTGGGTGCCCGAGCACGTCAAGGACGGGCAGTTCGGGAAGTGGCTGGAGGGCGCCCGCGACTGGTCGATCTCGCGCAACCGGTACTGGGGTTCGCCGATCCCGGTCTGGGTGTCCGACGATCCGGCCCATCCGCGCACCGACGTCTACGGCTCGCTGGACGAGATCGAACGCGACTTCGGGGTGCGCCCGACCGACCTGCACCGCCCCTACGTCGACGAGCTGACCCGGCCCAACCCGGACGACCCGACCGGCCGCTCCACCATGCGCCGGGTGCCCGAGGTGCTCGACTGCTGGTTCGACTCCGGGTCGATGCCCTACGCCCAGGTGCACTACCCGTTCGAGAACCGCGAGTGGTTCGAGGAGCACTACCCGGGCGACTTCATCGTCGAGTACAGCGCCCAGACCCGCGGCTGGTTCTACACGCTGCACGTGCTGGCCACCGCCCTGTTCGACCGGCCGTCGTTCCGCACCTGCGTGGCGCACGGCATCGTGCTGGGCGACGACGGGCTCAAGATGAGCAAGTCGCTGAAGAACTACCCGGACGTCAACGAGGTGTTCGACCGCGACGGATCCGACGCGATGCGCTGGTTCCTGATGGCCTCGCCGATCCTGCGCGGCGGCAACCTCGCGGTCACCGAGCGGGGCATCCGCGAGGGTGTCCGGCAGGCGATCCTGCCGCTGTGGAACACCTGGTACTTCCTGTCGCTGTACGCCACGGCGGCCGGCCGGATCGGCGTGTCCCGCGCCGGGTCGGTCGACCAGCCGGGCGAGCAGGCCTCGCGCAACGTGCTGGACCGCTACATCCTGGCCCGCACCGCGGCGCTGGTCGACGGGATGACCGCGGCGATGGACGTCTACGATATCGCGGGAGCCTGCGAGCAGGTCCGGGACCACGCCGAGGCCCTCACCAACTGGTACGTGCGGCGCTCCCGGGACCGGTTCTGGGCGGGTGATCCCGAGGCGATCGACACCCTGCACACGGTGCTGGAGGTGACCTGCCGGCTGGCCGCGCCGCTGCTGCCGCTGACCACGGAGACGATCTGGCAGGGCCTCACCGGCGGCCGCTCGGTGCACCTGACGGACTGGCCGACCGCCGCGGAGCTGCCGCCGCACGATCCCGATCTCGTGGCCGTGATGGACCGGGTGCGCCAGGTCGCGTCGGCGGCGCTGTCGCTGCGCAAGGCGAGCGGGCTGCGGGTGCGCCAGCCGCTGGCCGCGCTCACCGTCGCGGCGGCCGACGCGGAGTCGTTGGCCCCGTTCGCCGACATCGTGGCGGACGAGGTGAACGTCAAGGAGGTGCGGCTGGGCACCGATGTCGCCGGGTACGGCCGCTTCGAGATCGCGGTCAACGCGCGGGCCTGCGGGCCGCGGCTGGGCGGGGACACCCAGAAGGTGATCCGCGCGGTCAAGGCGGGGGAGTGGGAGCTGCGCGCCGACGGCACCGTCGTGGCCGGCGGGATCGAGCTGCGGCCCGGCGAGTTCACCGAGCGGCTGGTTCCGGTGGCCGACGGCGACGCGACCGCGGCGCTGCCGGGCAACTCCGGGCTGGTCATGCTGGACACCGCGGTCAGCCCGGAGCTGGCCGCCGAGGGCACCGCGCGGGACGTGGTGCGCGCGGTGCAGCAGGCCCGCCGGGACGCGGGGCTGGACGTGTCCGACCGGATCACGGTGACCCTGCACGGGCCGGAGCCGGTGCTCGACGCGGTGCGTGCGCACGAGGCGTTCGTGGCCGGCGAGGTGCTGGCCACCGCGGTGCGGTTCGAGCCGGTGCCGGAGCCGACGCTGGTCGGCGCGGTGGCCACCGCGGCCGGTCCGGCCGAGGTCCGGGTGCTGGTCGAGCGCTGAGCTCGTCTCCGGGGCGGCGGCCCGGGCCGGGCCGCGCGGTTCACCCGGTCGAGCGCGCCACCACAGTGGTTCGGGTCGCCGCGAACCACTGAGGTGGCGCACTCACGGGTGTGGACGACGTAGGGTCGGCCCGGTGGGGACGGCGGCGGCCCGGTGGGCGGAGCTGCAGTCGGCACGCGGGATCCCGCCGGAGATCCTGGCCGCCGCCGAGTCCAGCCCGTGGTGCTTCGCGGCCGCCGACTTCGCGGTACCGCAGCAGCCGGTGCCCACCCCGTCCCGGCAGGCGGGGCTGGCGCTGCTGGCGGCCGGCGGCACGGTGCTCGACGTCGGCTGCGGGGGCGGCGTGGCGGCGTTCGCGCTGGTCCCGGCGGCGACCCGGCTCACCGGCGTCGACCAGCAGACCGACATGCTCGCGTCGTTCGCGGCCACCGCCACCGCCCGCGGCGTCCCGCATCGCGGCGTCCTGGGCCGCTGGCCCGACTGCGCGCAGGCCGCCGGTCGGGCCGACGTCGTGGTGAGCCACCACGTGCTGCACAACGTGGTCGAGCTGCCCCCGTTCCTGCGCGCGCTCACCGCCGCGGCGCACCGCGGCGTGGTCGTCGAGATGCTGGCCGAGCACCCGATGGCCTGGCTCGATCCGCTCTGGGAGCGCTTCCACGACCTGCACCGGCCGCCGTCGGCGAGCACCGACGACGCCGTCGCGGTGCTGCGCGAGATCGGCGTCGAGCCGACCGTCACCCGCTGGGAGCGCACCTCGGCTCCGCGCCATGACCCGGCCTGGGTCACCCGGCGGCTGTGCCTGCCCTCGGCGCGGACCGCGGAGGTGGCCGCCGCGCTGGCCGGGCTGGTGCGCCCCCGGATCGCGGCGACGTTGCGCTGGGCGGCCTGAACGAGCCTCCCGCTATGGTCAACACCTTCGGAGGTGCCATGGCGAGCCTGGAGATCGTGCTCGGCGGCGCCGCCGCGGTCGTGCTGATCGGCGTGCTTGCGGTGCGGGTGTCGGTCCGGCTCGGGCTGCCCTCACTGCTGCTCTACCTGGGCATCGGGCTGCTGCTCGGGGAATCGGTGCTGGGCATCCAGTTCTCCGATGCCGCCCTCACCGAGTCGATCGGCCTCGCCGCGCTGGTGCTGATCCTGATCGAGGGCGGCCTCACCACCCGCTGGAGAGCGGTGCGCCCCGCGCTCGGCATGGGCATCGCGCTGTCCACTGTGGCCGTCATCGTGAGCATCGCGGTGGTCGGGCTGGCGCTGCACCTGCTGCTGGGTCTGGAGTGGCGCACCGCGTTCCTCTGGGGGGCGGTGCTGTCCTCCACCGACGCCGCCGCGGTGTTCAGCGTGCTGCGCGGGGTCGGCGTGTCGCCGCGGATCTCGGGGACCCTGGAGCTCGAGTCGGGGATGAACGATGCGCCGGTGGTACTGGCCGTGCTGCTGCTGGCCTCCGGCGATCCGCTCACCTGGCTGACCCCGCTGCTGGTGCTCTACGAGCTGTCCACCGGCGGCGTGATCGGCGCGCTGTTCGGGATGGGTGGGGCGTGGGCGCTGCGCCGGGCTGCGCTGCCCTCGACCGGTCTCTACCCGCTGGCCGCCATGGCGGTCTGCGTGCTCGCGTACTCGACCAGCCAGTTCGCGCACGCCTCCGGGCTGCTCGCCACCTACGTCGCCGCCCTCGTGCTCGGCAACTCCGACCTGCCGCACCGCGGCGGGGTGCGGTCCTTCGCCGAGGGCACCGGCTGGTTGGCCCAGATCGGGCTGTTCGTGCTGTTGGGGCTGTACGCCTCGCCGCCGCGGCTGGTCGACGCGGTGCTGCCGGCGCTCGTCGCGGGCGTGGTGCTGGTCGTCGCCGCGCGGCCGCTGTCGGTGATCGCCGCGGCCGTCCCGTTCCGCATCCCGTGGCGGGAGCAGGCGTTCCTGTCCTGGGCCGGGCTGCGCGGAGCGGTGCCGATCGTGCTCGCGCTGATCGCGCTGACCGAGGGGGCACCCTCGGGGCAGGCGCTGGTCGACGTGGTGTTCGTGCTCGTCGTGGCACTCACCCTGCTGCAGGGCACCACGCTGCCGTGGGTGGCTCGGCAGCTGGGCGTGTCCACCTCCACCGAGCTGCGCGAGATCGCGGTCGACGCCGCGCCGCTGGACGAGCTGGGAGCCGACCTGTTGCAGGTGCAGATCCCGGTCGGCTCCCAGCTGCGCGGGGTCTACCTGCAGGAACTGCGGCTGCCCCGGGGTGCCACGGTGAGCCTGCTCGTCCGCGGCGGCACGGCCTTCACCCCGAACGCGGAGACCCGGCTGCGCGAGCTCGACCAGCTGCTGGTGGTGGCCACCGCGGACGCCAGGGCCGCCGCCGAGGAGCGCATCCGCGACGTCGACCAGCGCGGCAAGCTGGCCCGCTGGCACACCGCGAGCGCCGATCCACCACCACGGAAAGGCCTGGCCACGCCCTGGCGACGGGCCACCCGGACCCAGCAGGGATGATGTCGGGGTGAGTGCACCCAGCATCGCGGCGGTCGGCAAGGTCCGGCTGCTCGCCCTGATCGCGATCGTGGTGCTGGTCGCCGACGTCCTCACCAAGGTCATCGGCGTCGCGGAGCTGGAGGGCCGGGAGCCCATCCGGATCCTGGGCGGGCTGGTCTACCTGCAGCTCATCCGCAATCCCGGAGCGGCGTTCTCGCTGGCCACCGGCTATACCTGGGTGCTCACACTGATCGCGATCGCGATCGTCGTGGTGATCATCCGGGTGGCCCGGCGGCTCCGCTCCACCGGCTGGGCGGTGGCGTTGGGCCTCATCCTCGGCGGCGCGCTGGGCAACCTGGGCGACCGGATCTTCCGCGCGCCCGGCCCGCTGCAGGGCCACGTGGTGGACACGGTGTCGCTCTTCGCGCCGGACGGCCGGGTGTGGCCGGTGTTCAACCTGGCCGACTCCTGCATCGTCAGCGGCGGCGTGCTGCTGGTGCTGCTCGCCCTGACCGGCCGGGAGCTGGACGGCAGCCGCCACGGCGACACCCGGCCCCACGAGAACCGGCCCACCAAGAACCTGCCCGGCGACCAGCAGCCCGAGAGCAACGGGCCCGCCGGTGACTGACACCCGCCGGTTGCCGGTGCCCGACGGCCTCGACGGCATGCGCGTCGACGCCGGGCTGTCGCGGTTGCTCGGGCTGTCGCGCACGGTGATCGTCGCGCTGACCGAGTCCGGCCACGTCGCCCTGGACGGGCGCGCGGTCGGCAAGTCCGACCGGCTGGCGGCCGGTTCGTGGCTGGAGGTGCAGCTCCCCGAGCCCGCAGCGCCCGCCCCGATCAGCGGACCGGTCGAGGTGGTCGCCGGGCTCACCGTGCTGCACGCCGACGACGACATCGTCGTGGTCGACAAGCCGGTCGGGGTGGCCGCGCACCCCAGCCCCGGCTGGACCGGGCCCACCGTGCTGGGCGGGCTGGCCGCGCTCGGGCACCGGGTGTCGACCTCCGGTGCGGCGGAGCGGCAGGGCATCGTGCACCGGCTGGACGTCGGCACCACCGGCGTGATGGTCGTGGCCACCTCCGAGCTCGCCTACACCGAGCTCAAGCGGGCCTTCAAGGAACGCACCGTCGACAAGCGCTACCACGCCGTGGCGCAGGGCCACCCCGACCCGTCCCGAGGAACGATCGACGCCCCGATCGATCGGCACCCGAAACACGATTACCGGTTCGCCGTGGTCGCGGGGGGCAGACCGAGCATCACCCACTACGACACGATCGAGGCCTTCCGTGCCGCCTCCCTGCTCGACATCCGGTTGGAAACCGGCCGGACCCACCAGATCCGGGTACACCTGTCCGCGCTGCGCCATCCCTGCGTCGGGGATCTGGCCTACGGCGCCGATCCGACGCTGGCCCGCCGGCTCCAGCTGGAACGGCAGTGGCTGCACGCCCGCTCGCTGGGCTTCGTCCATCCCGCCGATGGCCGTCGGGTGGAGTTCACCAGCCCCTACCCGGCCGACCTGGAGCGCGCGCTGGCGTTGCTGCGCGACTGAGCCGGTGCCGGCGGAACGACGGGGGACACGGCCTGATGCGACGGAACCGGTGCGGTGCAGCCACTGATCGTGCCGCCGACGTCGGCGCTCTCCGATGACCACCCGCCGCCGGATCGCCGTCGTGGCGGCCTGCGTCGTCGTCGCGTTGCTGGCCGCCTGGTACGCGGGGTCGCGACCCCCGGGCCCGGCGCCCGTCGCGGCCGGGTCGGTGCGGCTCGGCCCCGATCCGGGGGAGTCGATCGAGGGCTACCTGGCCCGGCTGCCGGCCGAGCTGCCGGCGCCCGGCGCCCCGGTGCTGGCCATGGTGCAGTTCGCGCCGGAGCAGACCGCGGCCGGTGCGGTCGAAGCGACGGCCGGGTTCCCGCTGCTCACCGCCGTGTTCCGGGTGCCGTTGCCGCGGGTGCAGACCGCGCTGCGGTTCGAGCAGCTGGAGCCGGGGAACCCGGCGGACGTGGTGTTGACGACCGCCCGCCAACGGGCCCAACAGGCGGCCGCGGGCGATGCGCTGCGGTCGACCGGGCGGCCCCGCGACGTGGCGGCGACGGAGGCCGCGGCGTTGTCGGCGCCGGACTGCCGGTGTGTGCTCGCGCTGGTGGTGCGGGCCGACCGGGCCGGCCTGGCCGCGCTGAGCGGCCGGCCCGGGGTGCGAGCCGTGCAGGCCGCTCCGGCCGGGGTGGTCCTGCGCGAGGTGGCGCTGGCCCCGCTGCTGCCCGAGCAGACCAGCCGCGCCGACCCGCTGCCCGACGACGGACCGGTGCCGCCCGCGTGAAGGGAACCCCCTGGGGGGATTCCCTGACCTTCTCAGCAAAAGCCCTGATGCTCGCCTCAGCTGCGGGCTGGGAGGGTGGCGGCATGACCACGAACGGCGCAGCCGGGTCGCGATCCGGCCTCCGGCGCCGCGTCCCCGAGAGGTGTTCGGATCGTTACCCACGGTTCATGCGAGCTTCCCACGCAGGCGGGCGATGGTCGTGTTCGCTGCACAGTAGTGATCGAACACGCTCCGCCGGCAGGCTCGACCCGGCCGGCGATCGACGCCAGGCCGGCGGCCGGGATGGGTACATGACCACCGACGTGCTCTTTCCCGCGGAGGCGGCGACGTGACCGCCGACGTGCTCCTTCCCGCGGAGGCGGCGACGTGACCGCCGACGTGCTCCTTCCCGCGGAGGCGGCGTTATGACCGCGCTGCTCAGCGGATCCGGGCTGGCCATCGCGCTGGCCGTGGCCGGCGCCTTCTGCTTCGCCGGTGCCGCCGTGCTGCAGCACCGGGCGGTGACCGCGGCCACCCCGGCCGCGGTGGGCGGGACCCGAGCCGCTCGCCAGCGGCCGGCCGCGCTGTCGTTGTCGGGGCTGATCGCGGCGACGCGGCGGCCCGGTTGGATCCTCGGGCTCGCGCTGGCCGGCGGCGGCACCCTGCTGCACGCGATCGCGCTGGTGCTGGCGCCGCTGTCGGTGGTGCAGCCGGTCGGCGTGCTGGCGGTGCCGGTCGCGGTGGTGCTCAGCGCGGTGCGGACGGGGCGCCGACCCGGCGGCGGCGTGCTGGCCGCAGTGGCCGTCTGCGTCGTCGGGGTGGGCGTGTTCGTCGGCATCGCGGCCGGTACCGCCGTGAACGGGCCGGCGCCCGGCGGAGCCACGCTGATCGCCGGGCTGGTGGTGGCGGCGGTCGTGGTCGCGCTCGGCGCGGTCGGGCTCGACCACACCGGCTGGATCCGCTGCGTGTGCTGCGCCACCGCCGGCGCGGTGGCGTTCGGGCTGGTGTCGACGCTGATGCGGGCCGTCTCCCAGGACGTCGTGTTCGGCGCCGGCGCCCTGCTCGACCTCGGCGTGCTGGGCAGCGTCGTCGGCCTCATCGTGGCGCTGGTGGCCGGCGGGTGGCTGGTGCAGCAGGCGTTCGCGTCCGGACCGCCCGAGGTGGTCATCGCCTGCTTGACCGTCGTCGACCCGATCGTCGCGGTGCTGCTCGGCGCCGTGCTGCTCGGTGAGGGGGCGGCCACCCCGGCCGGGGTCTGGCTGCTGCTGGTGCTGGCCGCGTCGGCCGCCACCGCCGGCGTCGTCGCGCTGGCCCGGCACCATCCGGATGCCGCGGGCCGCCGATCCGCGCACCACCAGCCCGCACACCGGTTGCCGCCCGCCGGGGTGCGGCTGCTGGAGCGGGTGCGGCCGATCGACCGGGTGCGCCCGGTCCGCGCGGACCGCCGCCCGGCCCTGGACGGCTCCCCCCACGACTCGCTGCGCCGCCGGTGACCCCAGCACCGACGGCGGCTGCCCGATCGACCCGAGAGGACCTTCCGTGACGTCGCTTCCCCGCGAGCCGCGAACCGACGGCCCCCGAACCGACGGCCCCCGATCCGATGGGGCCCGACCCGATCAGCACCGACCCGCGGAGTCGCTGCGCATCCTGATCGGCGCCGAGACCTACCCACCGGACGTCAACGGCGCCGCCCG
Organism: uncultured Actinomycetota bacterium; assembly: GCA_963730945.1. GTDB lineage: Bacteria > Actinomycetota > Actinomycetes > Mycobacteriales > Pseudonocardiaceae > Pseudonocardia. The sequence continues at coordinate 1,647,535 of CAVSTV010000008.1, read as the reverse complement.
CTTCTCCGAGCGGCTGGCCGCCGGGTTGGTCGGTCGCGGCCACCGGGTGCACGTGGTGGCCCCGTCACCGACCGGGGCGCCGAGCCGGGAGGTCCGCGACGGCGTCGTCGTGCACGGCGTCCGCTCGCACCGCTACTTCCGGCACGAGCACTTCCAGGTCTGCATGCCGTGGGAGGCCGGACCGGTCGCCACCGCGCTGCTCGCCGAGATCGACCCCGATGTCGTGCACACCCAGGCGCACATGGTCGTCGGCCGCGCGATCGTGAACGCGGCCCGCCGGGCCGGCAGGCCACTGGTCGCGACCAACCACCTGATGCCGGAGAACCTGGCCGCGTACTCGCCGATCCCGCGCTGGCTGCAACCCGCCTACCACTCGCTGGCCTGGAAGGACCTGGGCCGCGTCTTCGGCAAGGCGGACGTGGTCACCGCGCCGACACCGCGGGCGGTGGAGCTGCTGGTGGCGCGGGCCGGGCTGCCGGATGCGTTCCCGGTGTCGTGCGGCATCGACGCCGAGCGCTTCCAGGTGGTCACCGCGCCGCCGAGCCCGGTGCCGACGGTGCTGTTCGTCGGGCGGCTGGACCAGGAGAAGCGGGTCGACGAGCTGATCCGCGCGGTCGCGGCGCTGCCGACCGATGTGCCGGCCGAGCTGGAGATCGTCGGCGACGGGGCCCGGCGGGCCGACTGGGCCGCGCTCGCGGCCGGTCTCGGGCTGACCGATCGGGTCCGGTTCCGTGGTTTCGTCACCGAGGACGAGCTGCTGGCGGCCTACGCCCGGGCTGCGGTGTTCTGCATGCCCGGGACCGCCGAGCTGCAGAGCATCGCCACCCTGGAGGCGATGGCCGCCGGCACCCCGGTGATCGCCGCCGACGCGATGGCGCTGCCGCACCTGGTGCGGCCCGGCCGCAACGGCTGGCTCTACCGCCCCGGTGACGTCGCCGAGCTGAGCACCCGGCTGGCGACGCTGCTGCGCGACGCCGAGCTGCGCCGCCGGATGGGCGCGGCCAGCCGCGAGCTGGTCGCCGAACACGCCTTCACCGCCACCCTGGACACGTTCGAGGGCGTCTACCGGCGGCTCGTCGGCCGCACCGAGCTCCCGGTCCGCAGCGCCGCCTGACCACCGCGCACACCGGTTGGTATCCGCGCACACCGCACGACATCCGCACGACATGTGCGCGGGCACCAACCGGTGTGCGCCGCGCTGACCAGGGGCGGTCAGCGGGTGCCGACGGTGCGTTCGAGCAGGGCCAGCAGGATGCGGGCGGAGGCGTCCCAGCTGTAGGTGGCGGCGCGGGCGCGGGCGGCGGCGGAGCTGGCGGACCAGCACGTCGGGTCGTCCAGCTCGCGCACGGCGGCGACGAACCCGGCCACGTCGTCGGGGGCCACGAACCGACCGGCCTCCCCGGCCACCTCCCGGAACACCGGGATGTCGCTGACCACCACCGGGGTGCCCAGCTGCATGGCCTCCACCAGCGGGATGCCGAATCCCTCGTCCCGCGACGCCGAGACCAGCGCGGTCGCCCCGCGCAGCAGCTCGCGGTAGAGCTCGTCGCTCGCCCCGTCGTGGAACACCAGCCGCCCACCGCCGGCCAGGGCGGTCAGCCGGGCCCGCTCCGCCGCGGAGATCCGGCTCATCAGGTGCAGCTCGTGCGCGGGCAGCGCGCCCATCGCGCGGGCCAGCGTGGCCACGTTCTTGTACGGCATGAACGAGCCCATGTAGACCAGCGCCCCGGTGCGCGCGGCGGGCCCGGAGTCGGGCCCGGAGTCGGGCCCGGTGTCCGGCGCCGGCTCGGCCGCGTTCGGCACCACGGTCACCGGCCGGTCGGTGAGCCGGTGCTGCTCGATCAGCGCGGCGGTGCTGTGCGAGACGGTGACGACCGCGTCCGCGCGGTTGAGCAGCATCCGTTGCGGCCACCACGCCGAGTGGTAGAGCCACCACAGCAACCGGATCGGGGCCGCGAACTCCGGCGGCGGGGTGCGGTGCCGGTAGTAGATGAGGTCGTGCAGCGTCAGGACCAGCGGGTAGTTCCGGCCCCAGCTGCCCATGGTCTGCATGGGGGAGAAGACCACATCCGGTTCGAGCCGCCGGACCGCGCGGGCCAGCAGCGGTTCCCGGATGCTGGTCGGCCCGCTGACGAGGTGGTACGGCAGCGCGGGCAGCCGCGCCAGCTGCGCCCGATCGTTGATCAACATGGTCACGGGGTGCAGCCGCGCCAGCGCGGTCAGCAGCCCGACCGAGTACCGGCTGATCCCGTCGTGGCGGCCGACCCGGACGTAGCGGCAGTCGAAAAGGATCTTCACGGGGCGGACTTCACAGCGTGGAGTTCACGGGGTCGATCTCACAGGGTCGATCTCACAGGGTCGATCTCACAGGGCCACGACGAACTCAGTGATCGCCGCGGCCACCGCGGCCGGCGCCTCGTAGTGCGCCAGGTGACCGGTGCCCGCCAGCACCACCAGCCGGGCGTCGGGGAACCGCTCGCGCAGCGCGCGCTGGGCCGCCACCGGGGCCAGGTCGTCGCGCTCGCCCGCGATCAGCAGCGTCGGCACCGCGACCCGGCCTGCGTAGTCGGCGACCGTGTGCCGGATCGAGGCGTCGAACGCCGCCAGCAACACGCGGCGGTCGGCGAACCCGTTGAACCGGCGGTCGTGCTCGGCGTGGATCCAGCGGCGCAGCTGCCGGTCGCCGGTGTGCACCATGGCCATGCTGGCCAGCCGGGTGATCACCCGGCTGCGCAGCAGCGCGGTGCCGGCCCGCTCCGGCAGCGCCGCCGCGAGCCGGTGGTAGGCCACGGTGGTGCGGGTCGCCGCCCGGCGCGGTCCGACCAGCGCCGGTGCCGCGATCGGGTTGACCAGCGCCAGCGCGCGGACTCCGGCACCGGCGGCCACCGCGGCGGCGGCCACGACGGAGCCGAACGAGTGGCCGGCCAGGATGACGTTCCCGTCGGGGGCCTCCGCGGCCAGCAGCTCCCGGGTCCACGCCACGTAGGCGTCGAGATCGTGGGCGCCGCCTGGCAGCGGAGCGGACGCCCCGAACCCGGGCAGGTCCGGGACGAGCACCCGGATGCCGTCCAGGTGCGCGACGATCGGCGCCAGCCCGTGATGATCACCACGCAGGCCGTGCAGGAACACGATCCGGGGCCCGGCGGTGTCGGGGCCGTAGCTGTGCAGCCGGCTGCGGGCGCCGTGCACCAGGCGATCCGCGGCCCGGTTCGACGCGCGCGCGATCACCGCCGCGTACGGGGACCGGGGAGCCACCGGCGCGAGTCTAGTGCGGTGGCCACGAACGTTCACCGGGTCCTCGCGGGCCCGGTCGGCCCCTCGCGGCGTTGTCGTCGCCGATCCAACCCCGGGATCGGCGACTCCTCCGCCTGGCGAGGAACCAACCGGATCCCGCGATCACCCCGGCAACGTTCGTGACACCGCACCGGTCCGGCGCCGGCACGGCGATCGCGCTCGACCGGGCGCTCGACACGCCCGGTCGCCGAGGTGAGCAGCGCGTTCGTCGGCGACGGCGGCTGGGTGTCCGCGACTGTCGGGGGGCGGCGCTAACCTGAACTCACCGCGGCCACCCATCGAGACCGCGCCCGGTCCCCGGACGGGCGTGGAGGGCTGGCCCGTGTTCGAGTGAGCCCCGTGTTCGAGTGAGCGCGGCCCGGTATCGGGCGCGCCGGAAGGGAGTTCCCCATCCCGATGGCCGGCCCCGACAGCACCGACAGCTTCGTCCATCTGCACACGCACACCGAGTTCTCCATGCTCGACGGTGCGGCCCGACTCGACGATCTCTTCGCCGAGTCCGCCAGGATGGGCATGCCGGCGCTGGCCATGACCGACCACGGCAACGTCTTCGGGGCGTACGAGTTCTGGCGCAAGGCCAACGCGCACGGGATCAAGCCGATCATCGGCATGGAGGGGTACCTGGCGCCGGGCAGCCGGCACGAGCGCAAGCGCGCCACCCTCGGCCGGGACGGCGCCGGGGCGCGGGCGGACGCGGACAACCCGGGTGAGATGTACACCCACATGACGCTGCTGGCCGAGAACACCGACGGGATGCACAACCTGTTCCGGCTCTCCAGCCTCGCGTCCCTGGAGGGCTACTACTACAAGCCCCGCATGGACCGCGAGCTGCTGGAGACCTACGGCAAGGGGATCATCGCCACCACCGGCTGCCCGTCCGGTGAGGTGCAGCGGCTGCTGCAGCAGGACCGCTTCGCCGACGCCTGCCAGGCCGCCTCGGACTACCGCGACATCTTCGGTAAGGACAACTTCTTCTGCGAGCTGATGGATCACGGCATCGGCATCGAGCGCCAGGTCCGCGACGCGCTGCACGACCTGAAGAAGAAGCTCGACCTGCCCGGGCTGGCCACCAACGACCTGCACTACACCTACGCCGAGGACGCGAAGCCGCACGAGGTGCTGCTGTGCGTGCAGACCGGCAAGACGCTGGCCGACCCGAACCGCTTCAAGTTCGACGCCCAGGACTTCTACCTCAAGTCGCCCGCCGAGATGCGCGCCCAGTGGGACCCGATCTTCCCGGAGGCCTGTGACAACACCCTGCTCGTCGCGGAGCGGGTGAACGTCTCGTTCACCGAGGGCCAGGACCTGATGCCGCGGGCGCCGGTGCCCGAGGGCGAGAGCGAGGAGACCTGGCTGGTCAAGGAGGTCGAGCGGGGGCTGCACACGCGGTTCCCGAACGGCGTCACCCAGCAGTACCGCACGCAGGCCGAGTTCGAGCTCGGTGTGATCATCAAGATGGGGTTCCCGGGGTACTTCCTGGTCACCGCGGACCTCATCCAGCACGCGAGGAAGGTCGGCATCCGGGTCGGCCCCGGTCGAGGCTCGGCGGCCGGCTCGCTGGTGGCCTACGTGCTGGGCATCACCGATCTCGACCCGATCCGGCACAAGCTGCTGTTCGAGCGTTTCCTCAATCCCGAGCGCATCTCGATGCCCGACATCGACATGGACTTCGACGAGCGGCGTCGCGGCGAGATGATCCGCTACACCACCGAGAAGTACGGTGAGGACCGGATCGCGCAGATCATCACCTATTCCACGATCAAGGCGAAAGCCGCGATCAAGGACTCGGCCCGGGTGTTGTTCGGGCAGCCCGGATATGCGGTGGCGGATCGCATCACCAAAGCCATGCCGCCGGCCGTCATGGGCAAGGACATCCCGCTGTCCGGGGTGTTCGATCCGGCCCACAAGCGCTATTCCGAGGCCACCGAGGTGCGCGCGCTCTACGAGAGCGACGCCCAGGTCAAGGAGATCATCGACACCGCGCGCGGGCTGGAGGGCCTGAAGCGGCAGTGGGGGGTGCACGCGGCCGGCGTGATCATGTCGGCGAAGCCGCTGATCGACGTCATCCCGATCCAGCGCCGCGAGGCCGACGGCGCCATCATCACCCAGTTCGACATGGGGGCCTGCGAGAACCTCGGGCTGCTCAAGATGGACTTCCTCGGGCTGCGCAACCTCACGATCATCGACGACGCGCTGGAGAACGTCGAGCTCAACGGCAAGCCTGCGCTGCTGATCGAGTCCCTCGAGCTCGACGACCCGACCACCTACCAGCTGCTGTCCCGCGGCGAGACGCTCGGGGTGTTCCAGCTCGACGGCGGCCCGATGCGCGACCTGCTGCGCCGGATGGCCCCCACCGAGTTCGACGACATCTCCGCCGTCGGCGCGCTCTACCGGCCCGGCCCGATGGGCGCCAACGCGCACAACGACTACGCCGACCGCAAGAACGCCCGCCAGGAGGTCACGCCGATCCACCCGGAGCTGGCGGAGCCGCTCAAGGAGATCCTCGGCGAGACCTACGGGCTGATCGTCTACCAGGAACAGGTCATGGCGATCGCCCAGAAGCTGGCCGGGTACTCGTTGGGCAAGGCCGACCTGCTGCGCCGGGCCATGGGCAAGAAGAAGAAGGAGATCCTCGACAAGGAGTACGCCGGCTTCGCCCAGGGCATGAAGGACAACGGCTACTCGGCGGCCGCGGTCAAGACGCTCTGGGACATCCTGCTGCCCTTCTCCGACTACGCGTTCAACCGCGCGCACTCGGCCGCCTACGGCGTGGTCTCCTACTGGACGGCGTACCTGAAGGCCAACTACCCGGCCGAGTACATGGCCGCGGTGCTCACCTCGGTCCGCGACGACAAGGACAAGGCCGCGATCTACCTGGCCGAATGCCGGCGGATGGGGATCACGGTGCTGCCGCCCGACGTCAACGAGTCGGTGCGCAACTTCGCCCCGGTCGGCACCGACATCCGGTTCGGCCTCGGTGCCATCCGCAATGTCGGGGTCAACGTCGTCGACGCGATCTGCGCGGCGCGCAAGGAGAAGGGCATCTTCACCGATTTCTCCGATTTCCTGCGCAAGGTCGACGCGGTGGTCTGCAACAAGAAGGTCATCGAGTCGCTGATCAAGGCCGGCGCCTTCGACTCGCTCGGGCATCCGCGCAAGGGCCTGCTGCTGGTGCACGCCGACGCGATCGACAACGTCATGAGCACCAAGAAGGCCGCCTCGATGGGCCAGTTCGACCTGTTCGGGTCGATGGACGGCACCGGTACCTCGGAGCTCGACTCGGTGTTCGACGTGAAGGTGCCCGCCGACGAGTGGGACTCCAAGCACCGGTTGGCCGTGGAGCGGGAGATGCTCGGGCTCTACGTCTCCGGGCACCCGCTGCACGGCGTGGAGCAGGTGCTGTCCGCGAAGTCCGACACGGCCATCGCCACGATCCTCGAGGGCACCGTGCCCGACGGCCACCAGATCACCATCGGCGGCATCCTGACCGGGGTGAACCGGCGGGTGAACAAGAACGGCGAGCCGTGGGCCTCGGCGCAGCTGGAGGATCTGGCCGGCGGGATCGAGGTGCTGTTCTTCCCCCGCTGCTACCAGGTGGTCGGCGTCGATGTGGCCGAGGACGCGATCGTGCTGATCAAGGCGCGGGTGAACCGGCGCGACGACCGCGTCTCGCTGATCGTCAACGACCTGGCGGTGCCGGATCTGTCCGCGGGCGGGCCGGGAGCGCCGGGTGCGCCGGTGCGGGTGAGCATGCGCACCGAGCTGTGCACCCCGCAGCGGGTGTCGCGGTTGAAGGAGGTGCTCGGCCACCACCCGGGCCGGTCCGAGGTCCACCTGGCCCTGGTCAACGGCACCCGCACGACGCTGCTGAAGCTGGATGACGGGTTGAAGGTGACCCAGTCGTCGGCGCTGATGGGGGACCTCAAGGCGCTGCTCGGGCCCGGCTGCCTCGGCTGACGGAGGCGTAGCGCAATTGTGCTACGGCGCCGGCTAGGATGGGGCGATGAGCGAGATCATCGGGCAGCGTCAGCTGCGCAACGACAACGCCGAGATCATGCGCCGGGTCGAGGCAGGGGAGAGTTTCATCATCACCCGAAACGGGGTGCGGATCGCCGACCTGACTCCGCACGAAGGGCGCCCGGCGCGGCCCCGACGAACCCTCCGCGAACTGCAAGAGCGTATGCGTGCCCTGCCGCCGATCGACGCCGAACAGTGGAAAGCCGATATCCGGGCCGCCGACGAACTCTTCGGTGACGACCGGATCGAGTACTGATGCGTCGTGATTCGGAGTCGGAGTGCGTGCTGGACACTTCCGCTCTGATCGACAGCACGACGCTGGATCTCGGCGAACACGCCGAGTCGACGGTTCTGGTGTCCGCGATCACGGTCGGCGAGCTCGCCTACGGACTCGGCATAGGGGACCCAGCCGAGCAGGAGGCCCGTGCTCGCCGCTTCCAGGTGGTTCTCCGAGAGTACGAGGTTCTCCCGTTCCACGTGGAGGAGGCCAAGCTCTACGGGGCACTCGCCATGCTGGTCCGGGCCTCCGGGCGCAACCCCCGCCCGCGTCGCCACGATCTGCAGATCGCCGCCACCGCCGGCGCGGCCCGGCTGCCCCTGCTCACCACCAACCCGGCGGACTTCGCCGGGCTCGAGCAGCTGGTCGAGGTGGTGCCGGTCAGCCGTGCCGGCTGAGGTCGTGGAAGAACCCGTCGATCACCTGCAGCTCCCCGGAGCGGGCCACCGTGTCGTAGACGTGCTTGCCCACGGCCAGATCGAGCACGCCCAGCCCGAACGGGGAGAAGACCACCGGTCGGTCGGTCGGCAGCGTGACCCGGCCGCACATCACGTCGTCCAGCGTGCCGGTGATGAAGTCCCGGTTGCCGACCTGCTGCTCGGCCAGGTGCGGCGAGGTGTCGGCCTTGAGGCAGTGCTCGACGTCGTCGACGATGTTGGTCGAGCCGAGGATGATCTCCGGGGACAGGTCGCGCAGCGACACGTGCAGCACCAGCGGGTTGTGCGCGAACCAGGACGGCTCGTGCACGTGCGGAGCGCCCGCGATCGTGGCGAACACGACCAGGTCGCTGGAGCGGATCAGCTCCTCGGTGCTGCCGTGCACGGTGACCCGGCCTTCGAGACCGGCCCGGCCCAGGTAGCCGGCGAACCCGGCGGCGCTGTCGGCCGACAGGTCGTACAGCCCGATCTCCTCGAACGACCAGCCGGTGCCGGCCAGGAACGTGTGCACGTAGCGGTTGATCAGCCCGGTGCCGATGAACCCGACCCTGGTCGGGCGGCCCCGGTCCCGGCTGAGCCAGTCGGCGGCCAGTGCCGCCGACGCGGCGGTCCGGGTGGCGCTGATGATCGAGCTCTCCAGCACCGCGAACGGGTAGCCGGTGTCGTGGTCGTTCAGGATCAGCACGGCCGAGGCCCGGGGGATGCCGGCGGCGACGTTCTCCGGGAAACTGGAGATCCACTTCAACCCGTCCACCCGGACCTGACCACCGATCGACGCCGGTAGCGCGATGATCCGCGATGTCGGCCGGTCCGGGAACCGCAGGAAGTACGACGGCGGGTTCACCGAGTCGCCGGCGCCGTGCAACCGGTAGGTGGCCTCGACCAGCTCGACGAGCTGCTTCTCGCTGCCCTGCAGCGCCCGCTGCACCTGGGCCCCCGAGATCACCGCGAACGGGGGCGGGGTGGCGGCGCTCACTGCTGGCCCCCCACGTTGGGCGCGCAGGCGGCCACGTTGACCGGGTCGGTCATGCCCACCAGCACCTCGCGCGGGCCCTCGTACGGCTCGCGGCTGTGTGCGCTGCGGATGTTGTCCACCAGCAGCAGGTCGCCCGGCTGCCACGGCTCCCGGCGGGTGTGCTGCTCGTACACGCCGTTCAGCAGCGCCACCACGTCGGGGCCGATCGGCCCGCCGTGCCCGAACCGGGTGTTGAACGGCAGCCCGTCGCTGCCGTAGCTGTCGACCAGGAACTCGCGCACCTCCGCCTCCAGGGTCCACTCGTTGAGGAAGGCGACCTGGTTGAACCAGCAGAAGTGCCCGGTGACCGGGTGCCGGGCGATCGCGAAGCGCCGCTGCCGGGTGCGCAGCCCGTCGTCGGGCTGCCACTCGAACTCGATCCCGTTGGTCCGGCAGTAGTGCTCGACGGCGCCCCGGTCGGCGGTACCGAACGCCTCCTCGTACGAGGAACCGATCTCGTCGTTGTAGTTGCGGACCAGCATCCAACCCTCGCGCTCGAAGCGCTGCACCAGCTCCCGCGGCAGCGCGTTCAGCACGGCGGTCGCGTCGGCCACCGGAGTGGCCCCGCCGGCGGCCGGCGCGGTGAGGCAGGCGAACATCATCGTGCCCGGGAAGTCGGCGGCGTAGCTCTGCTCGTGGTGCATGCACATCTGCTGGTTGGCCGGCCATTTGGTGGAGCTGAACACCCCCGGCTGGTGGGCCGTGCGCGGCGCGAAGGACTCCCGCTCGGGCAGCAGCCGGCCGCCGGAGAACGCCCGGAACACGTCCCCGACCTCGGCGTGGCTGCGCAGGCCGAGCCCGCGGACCAGGACCGAGCCGTGGCTGAGCACGAGGTGGCGCAGGGCATCTCGATGGGCGGCGGTCCACTCCGCGGCCCGACCGCCGGCCTGCACCGGCAGCAGTGGCGGCTTTCCCGGCTGCAGCTGCACCGGCAGCTGGCCCTTCGAGGCGGACGTGGTCGGCTGGGACATGATGCGGGTACCTCTCGTGTCGATCCGGTCGTCAGCGGCTGGGCAGCAGCCGCGCCGCCCGGTGCACCACGTCGGCCACCGCGGCCGGCCGGGTGCGCAGGAAGTGATGACCTCCGTCGGCGAGCTGCTCGAGGTCGACGTGCTCGGCCACCAGCTGCCAGTCACGGTGCCGGTGCGCGAACTCGGCCGTGCTCGGGTCGTCCGCCGCGACCACCACCGTAGCCGGGACCGGCAGCGGGGTCGTGGGGCCCTCCAGCAGGTCGGCGAGGTAGCGGTGGGCGGCGATGCAGTCGTGCCGGTACGCCGCACCGACGTGCTCGGCCCGCTGGGCGTCCAGCTCGCCCAGCTCGGTGTAGCCGGTGTCGGTGCCGAGCCTCGCCGCGATCTCGGCATCCTCCCGACCGGCCAACTCGTCGGCCTCGGCGCGGCGCCCGGCCGCATCCCGCGGCAGCTGGGCGGCCAGGAACAACCGCGACACCGGCACGCCGCGCTCGTGCAGCGCCCTCGCGGTGGCCACGGCGAGCGCGGTCCCGGAGGAGTGGCCCCAGAGCATCACCCTGCTCAGCCCGCGCCGGCCCAGCTCGGTGTCGAGCTCGGCCACGACGCGGGCCACGACCTGCTCGATCGGCGCGAACGGCTCCCGCTGGGCGGTCGAATCAGGGGTGGACGGGTCGGGGGCGGCCAGGTCGTGCCCGGGCAGCTCGACGGCGAACACCGCGATCCCGCTGCCGCGCAGCGCGTCGGCCATCGGCCGGAAGTTCACCGCGTTGCCACCCGCGTAGGGGAAGCAGACCAACGCGACGGCCTCCGCCGCGGGTGGCGCCGGCTCGGCCAGGGCCTGCAGCAGGCCGGTCCGCCGCTCGGACCGGCCGTCGACCAGCGCGGCCAGGTCGGCCAGCACCGGTTGGCGGGTGATCTCCTTGAGCGACACCTCCCGCTTGAGCGCGATGGCCACCTTCACCGCGGAAAGCGACGTTCCGCCCTTGTCGAAGAAGTGGTCGCGGCGCCCGACCTGCTCGACCGGTACCCCGAGCACGGTGGCCCACGCGGCGGCCAGCCGCTGCTCGGTCGGGGTGGTCGGGGCCTCCACGTCCTCGTCGACCACGTCGAGCTCGGCGGCCAGCGCGGTCAGTGCCTTCTTGTCGATCTTGCTGTTGGCGGTCAGCGGCAGCGCGTCCCGCCGGTGGAACGCGGTGGGCACCATGTAGCCGGGCAGTGACCCGCCGAGCCGGTCGCGCAGCAGGTCCAGCGGCAGCGGCCGCTCGGCGGCGTAGAAGGCGACCAGGTGCTTGTTGCCCCCGGGTCCGTCGGCGACGACGACCGCGCCGTCGCGCACGCCGGGCACCCGCAGCAAGTTGTTCTCGATCTCGCCGATCTCGATCCGGAACCCGGAGATCTTCACCTGGCTGTCCCGGCGGCCGAGGAACTCCAACTTGCCGTCCGGGCGCCAGCGGCCGAAGTCGCCTGCTTGGTAGAGCCGCTGGCCGGGGCGGTGCGGGTCGGTGAGGTAGGCCGCCGCGGTGCGCTCGGGGTCGTTGATGTAGCCGCGGCCGACGCAGACGCCGGAGAACACGATCGCGCCGGGGGCGCCCAGCGGCACCGGTCGCAGCTGCTCGTCGACCACGTAGACGCGCACGTTCTGCACCGCCGGCCCGAGCGGGACCGAGCGGCCCTCCGGCGCCGAGCGCATCACCTCGTGGTTGGTGTCGTCGGAGGTCTCGGTCAGCCCGTAGGCGTTGACCAGCTTGATCCCGGGCATCACGGAGAACCAGCGCTGGGCCAGCTCCAGCTTCAGCGCCTCCCCGGTCACCGACGCGCAGTGCAGATCGGGGAGGTGGGCGAGCTCGGGGAGGTGGGCGAGGTCGGGCAGGGTGCGCCGGTGCTGCTCCAGGTAGGTCAGCACCACCTCGAGGTAGGAGGGCACGATCTGCAGCACGTTGACCCGTCCGCCGGCGACCGTGTCCACGAACCGGGCCACGTCCAGGATCACGTCCTGCGGCACCAGCAGCGTCCGCCCGCCGACGAGCAGCGCGGAGATCAGCTGCCACAGCGAGATGTCGAAGCATTGCGGCGCGGTCTGGGCCACCGTCTGGCCCTCGCCGATCTCCAGGTCGGCGATCTTGGCCTGCAGGTGGTTGAGCATCCCGGCGTGCTCGCACATGGCGCCCTTGGGCTCACCGGTGGAGCCGGAGGTGAAGTAGATGTAGGCCAGCTGGTCGGGCCCGACCGGCACGCCCAGGTCGGTGTCGGGCTGCTGTTCGGCGTAGACGGTCTCGACGAGCACCCGCTGCACCGCGGGCAGCGTCTGCAGGGCCTGGTCGAGGGTGCCGGTGCTGCCCGGTTCGGTCAGCACGATGCCGCACTCGGCCCGGCGCAGCGTGCTGGCGATCCGGTCGGCCGGCAGGTGCGGCTCGATGGGCAGGTAAACCCCGCCGGCCTTGAAGACGGCGATGACCGAGGCCATCCAGTCCAGGTTGCGCTCGGTGGCCACCGCGACCACGCCTTCGGCGCCCAACCCGCGGGCGCGCAGCCCGTGCCCGATCCGGTTGGCCCGGGCGTTCAGCTCCCGGTAGGTCCACTGCCGGCCGGCGTGCTCGGCGGCGACCGCGTCCGGGTGCCGGCGCACCCGCTGCTCGAACAGCTCGTGGAAGCGCTGGTCGGGCAGCTCGCGGTGCGGCCCGGCCAGCCCGTCCAGCTGGAACGCGATCTCCTCGGCGGACAGCAGGCTGTGCGCGTCGAGCGCGACATCGGGTTCGGTGGCCAGCCGGTGCAGCGCGGCCAGGTGGTAGCCGGCGATGCGGGCGGCGGCCTCGCCGTTCAGCGCGTCCCGGCGGTGGCGCACCCGCAGGGCGGGGCGCCCGTCGGACTCGGTGAGGCCCACCCGCAGCACGGTCCCAGCAGGCAGATCGGGGCCGGCGCCGAACACCGTGTCGGTGCGCGGCCCGGTCAGCCCCGACTCGCGCCGCAGCTCCTCGACCGGGAAGCCGGCGTGCGCGAGCAGCTCGCGCTCGGCGCCGACGGTGCGCTCCAGCAGTTGCCGCCAGGTGCCCGGCACGGCGGCCAGCGGACAGGGCAGCGGCCGGTCCGCGCCGGCCGGCAGGTACCCGGTCACCGCCTCGCGCTCGCCGGACAGCGCGGCCAGCACGGCGGTGTGCGCGGTCAACAGCAGCGAGACGAACGGGACGTCCGGTCCGTACGGCTGCGCGTCGAGGGCCGCCAGCACCTCGGCCGGGATCGGCACCACGTGGTCGCCGATGCCGGATTGCGGGTCCCCGGATTCAGGGTTACCGACCCACCGCGGGACGGCGGTGGTGCCGCCGGTCGCCAGCACCCGGAGCCAGTACTCCCGGTCGTCGGCTGCGCGCATCTGCATTGCTTTCTCCTCCACACCGCGTGAGCGGTGCTACCGGCTGCCCACCAGGGCAGCGCGCCGGTTGTCGTCCTGCCGGCCTCGCGTGGCGTCGAGCAGGAAGCGGTCGAGCTGTTGCCCGGCGAGCTCCATGGCGGGGTTGCCACCCCACCGGGAACCGGCCGGCACGTCGGAGCCCTTCATCAGGAACGAGTCGGCCTCGAGCAGCACACCGTGGCCGATCTGCACGCCGTAGTGGACGAACGCGCCCACCCCGAGCGTGGTCCCGGAACCGACCGCGCTGCGGTCGGACTTGAACGCGCCGTCCTCCTGGGAGTGGCACTGGACGATGGAGCCGGCATTGAGGGTGCAACCGTCGCCGATGCTGACGAAGCGGCGCTCGGTGAACGTGCAGCCGTCGTCGAACACCCGCTTGCCGATCTTCGCGCCGAGCATCCGCCAGATGACGCTCTTGAACGGCGTGCCGTTGAACAGCTGCGGGAAGCGGTCGGCTCCGAGTTTCCAGAACCGCTCGTGCCGCCAGAACGCGCGGTCGTAGATCGAGCAGCCGTTCGGCCGGTGCACCATCATCCGCCGCACGAGCAGGTCCAGCAGGATGAGGTAGCCGGTGGTCAGCGGGAAGACCACGACGCCGGCCATGGCGACCAGCAGGCCGAACTCCGAGTGCAGGTCGACGACGACCATGGTGAGCACGGTGAGCGCGGTGGTGAGCACCCAGCGGGACAGCAGGAACAGCAGGATGGTCGCGGTGTTGTGCCAGTTCTTGCGGCACAGCCCGCGGCGGACCTCGGCGGGGTCGGTCACATCCAGCTGGTGGTCCCGGTCCACGGTGCGCGGGATCTCGAAGCTGGGTGACCCGAGCAGGCCCACCCCGTGCCGGATCGGCCCGTCCATCGGGACCATGACCTTGGTGGCGAGCAGGCAGTTGTCCCCGGTGCGGCCCTGGGCGGGGTAGGCAATGCGGTTGCCCAGGAAGTTGTGCGCTCCGACGGTGACCCGGGACACCCGGAAGTGGCTGCCCGAGTAGTCGGCGTTGATGAACGACAGCCCGTCGGCCACCACCGTCCCGGTCCCGACCGTGCTGAGGAACGGGTTGTCGTGCTTGACGTCCGAGCCGAAGTTCGAGCCGGTCTGCACGACCTTCGACAGGTTGTAGCCGATGCCGCGCAGGTAGTCGACGATGTACGCGCTGTCCCCGAACAGCTGCACGAGGAACCGGCTGTTGCTCATCCGCCCGATCCGGCCGTGGGCCCAGTAGCGCAGCCCGTAGAGCCGGTACTCGCGGTCGGGCTTGACCAGCACCCGCAGCAGTCTCGGCGCGGTCATCATCAGCAGCATCCCGAGCAGCAGGAAACCGAAGAACAGGACCGTCGACACCAGCAGCGCGTCGCCGTAGAAGGCCCAGCTGGCGATGGCCGGCGGCAGCGGCGCGACCAGCGCGGTCAGCTGCGGGACCTCCCGGAACACCGCGATCGGCAGACCGAGGGCGAGCGGCATCGTGACCGCGACCAGGAACAGCAGCTGCAGCAGCGGCAGCAGGAAGCGACGCAACCAGCTCAGCCGGGTGTTGCGGACGGTGCGGTAGTCGACGGTGGTCGGCTCCGCGGGGGAGCCGTGCCAGTGCGCGCCCGCGGGCACCCACTGACCGGTGTGCAGCGCCGACGAGTGCCCGAGCTGTGACCCGTCACCCATCGAGGTGGCGATGTCGAGCACGGTCTTCTCACCGATGTAGACGTCCCGGCCGAGCGAGACCGGACCGATCTGGATCACGCCCTCGATCGCGCGGTAGCCGGTGATGACCGCGTCCTTGCGGATGACCGTGCCCGACCCGACGGTGAACAGGTCCGTGCCGACCGGGACGGTCGGGGAGAAGATGAGCACCCCGCGGCCGATCTTGGCGCCGAGCAGCCGCAGGTAGACCGAGAAGATCGGGCTGCCGGCGTAGCGGGCCAGCGGGTTGACCTGGACCAGCGATTTGACCAGCCAGAACCGCACGTAGGCCAGGCTCCACACGCGGAACTGGCGCGGCTTCCAGCGGCCGATCAGCGTCCACTTCAGCAGGATCGGAAGCACGCAGGTCCCGGCGAAGGCGAGGCTGCTGAAGCTCAGCGCCCGCAGGTAGATGTCCAGCAGGGTCACGCTGCTGGCCACCCAGACGAACCCGTTGGCCGTGACGAAGGTCATCAGCACCGGGAAGCCGAGCATCCACAGCAGCTGCAGCAGCCCGCAGAGGAAGAACCGCGGCTTGCTGCGGGACATCGGGGCGGCAGCCGGGGCTGCCATCGTGGCCCCCGCGGGGAGGGACCAGTTGACGGTGTCCCGTTCTGGGGCCGCTCGTGCGACCGGGGCGGCCGTCTCGCCGAACGCACCGGCCAGCGCGGTGATCGTGGTGTGCCGGTAGATGTCCTTGATGGATACCGTGGGCAGCTCGGGCTGCTTGCGCAGCCGGGCGCAGAACCTGGCCATCAGCATCGAGTCGGCGCCGAGGTCGTCGAAGAAGTGGCTGTCGACCGGGACGGTGTCGACCTCGAGCACCTCGGCCAGCACGGCGGCCATGCCGGCGGCCACCCCGCCGCTCGACGCCGTCCGCGTCGCCGGGGCCAGTGCCGTGGCCAGCGCGGAGATGCTCGGGTGCCGGTAGATGTCCTTGATGGACACCGTGGGCAGCTCGGGCTGCTTGCGCAGCCGGGCGCAGAACCTGGCCATCAGCATCGAATCGGCGCCGAGGTCGTCGAAGAAGTGGCTGTCGATCGGGACGGTGTCGACCCCGAGCACCTCCGCCAGCACGGTGGCCAGCGCCGCGGTCGGGCCGGTCGTTCGGGCCGGCGTAGCGGCCGGCGCCGGCCGACGAGCGGGCGCCGGCACGGGCAGCCGGGTCGGCTTTGCGGTTGCGGGCCTGGGGGCGGGCACCGGGTGGAAGGCGCCCCGTCGCTCGGGTGCGCCGGCCGCGGCGGGCCGGCCCGGGACCGGGGTGCAGGTGGCCGGCAGGCGGGGCGCGGGCACCCGCGGTGTCGGTCGGGGCGTGACCGGCAACCTGGTGGTCTGGTCCGGCGCGGCCGCGCGCGTGACCGGCAGTGCGGTGGTCTGGTCCGGTGCGGGCGCCCGCGTGACCGGCAGTGCGGTGGTCTGATCCGGTGCGGCCGCCGGCACCGCCGGCCGGTTGGCCATGGTGTCCTGCACGGACGAGAGCTGCTCGCGGATCCGCGCGTAGTCCGCCCGCAGCAGCGCGATCTCCCGTCGCAGCGCCGTCAGCTCGCGGGCAGTGGGGTCGGGCTGCGCGCCGCCGGACCCGGCGGGGCGCCGGGGGCTGTGCTGGAGGTAGGTGGTCTGCAGGCCGGCAACGTGCTGGTCCCACGCACCTCCGGAGGTGCCGTCCCGCCTCTCGGGCGGGCGCGGGTCCGTGGCGACGGGCGGCTGGGCAACGGACGTCATCGGTCGAACACCAAGGGACCGCTGTTGAACGCCGGCTCCTCCAGCACGTCGTAGCCGTAGAGGTCCTGCACCCAGTTGGTCTGGTAGACGGTGTCGAGGTAGCGCTCACCGAGGTCGGGGGCGAGGGCAACAGCCGTGAGCTCCTCGTACCGGTCGTGGCGGCGCAGCCACGCCGATGCGCCGCTGACCACGGTGCCCGTGGAGCCCCCGAACAGGAAGCCCTTGCGGGCCAGCCGGTGGCAGCAGCGGACGGTGTCGCTCTCCTCGACCCAGACCACGTCGTCGACGAAGGACTCGTCGAGCAGTTCGGGCCGGACTCCGGTGCCCAGGCCCGGGATCATCCGCCGCGCGGGCTGGGCGCCGAACGCCACCGAGCCGACGCTGTCGACGGCCACGATCCGCACCCGCCGGTCCCACTGCCGGAAGAATCGCGCGCAACCCATCAGGGTGCCGGTCGTGCCGGCGCCGACGAAGAGCACGTCCAGCCGCGGGAACCGCTGGGCGATCGCCGGCCCGGTGGTGCGGAAGTGCGCCTTCCAGGCGTTGCTGTTGGAGTACTGGTTGAGCCAGACGAAGCGGTCGTCGGAGTCGAGCAGTTCCCGGACCCGGTCCAGCCGGGCACCGAGGAAACCGGAGATCGGGTCGGGCTCGACGATCGTGTGGACCTCCGCGCCCAACGCCTCCATCAGCCGCTTCGTGGCCAGGTTGCACCGCGAGTCGGTCACGCAGACGAAGTGGTAGCCGCGGCTTGCGGCGATCATGCTCAGGGCTACGCCCAGGTTGCCCGAGGAGGATTCGACCAATACGGATCCGGGGCGCAGCAGCCCGTCACGCTCGGCGGCCTCCACCATCGCGGTCGCCGCCTTCAACTTGACCGAGCCGGCGAAGTTGAAGCCCTCGCACTTGAGGAACAGTGGGCGCCCCAGCGTCGACCGAAGATCGACATAGAGATTCTCTTCGTTGTATTCCTGCGGAGCGGAAATGATTGTCACGGTAGTCCCCTCGTCTGCCGTGAGCGCTCTGCCGTAGCTGCCTTCAAGCCTGGCCAACGCTGTGCATGAAATCTGACATGTCCTCGACGTGCCGCATGTTCACTGCTCGTCACATGCTCAAGGACGCGCCGCACGGGCAAAAGATGCAGTCACATCGGTGGTCGTTATTGATTTGTTATTGACTGTTCTAGGACAGCAAGAAATGTCCGATGGCCACGAAGAACTGCGGTCCCGGAACAAGGGTGCACTATTTGTGCGGGGGTCGATCCGCTTTGTTGGTCGGTCCTGAACGGCTGATCGGAGCCGCGTGTGTTCAGCGCCCCGGTCGCGGCCCGGTCATGCTCTGTTCACAGGGTCGTCACAGGAACGGGCATCGTTACACGTGTGGGTGACGAGATCCTGCGCCATCGGGTGACGAGCGCACCGGCCACGGTGGTCGTCGATCTGCGGGGCCCTCGACGGTCCGACCGGACCGTCTACTCGCCCACCGGCCAGTGCTCGACGGTGAGCCCGTCCATCGGGAAGTCCTTGGCATTGCCGGTCGCGAGCACCGCCCCGTGCAGGAACTTCCGCCGCCACGCGCCGGCCTGAGTCGAGCACGTGCAGCATCGTTCGACGGCCTCGGTATCTGCCCGGTCCGGAGCGCACTCCTGGTGTCGACATCCGCCCACCGGCACCGGGAGCTCGTTCATGGTCTACGTCCCCTACCACAGCGGTTCCGCCTCAGCGGAGCAGGAGAAGGCGCTGGCCGAACTGGCGGCGCCGGCGCTGGAGGCCACGCTCGCCCCGGTCAGCGGGCCGGCGTTGCGGATCACGTTCGGTACCGACGCGTTCCGACCGAGCCACCGGGTGACCCTGCGCAACGCCGACGACGGCTGGGAGCGCGACGTCTACGGCGTCTACCGCGACGGCGCCTGGGTCTTCGAGCTGCCCCGCGAACGCTACGGCGCCACCTTGGCATGCAAGCTGCTGCTCGACGGCGAGCACTGGATGACCGGCCCCGACCTGCAGCTGCCCACCGACCGCGACCACCAGCTGGGCGGGGTCACCTTCGCCGCCGCGGATGACCGGCCGCTGCTCGGCTACGACAACCTGCGCATCGAGGAGGGCATCGGGCAGCAGGAGCGGATGCGCGCCAACCACCGCCAGGACCGCACCTACGACGTGGTGGTCATCGGCTCCGGGTTCGGCGGCGGGGTGCTCGCCGACGCGCTGTCGGACCTGGGCCGCAGCGTGCTGGTGCTGGAGGCGGGCAGCCTGGTCTACCCCTCGCACACCACGAACCTGCCCGGCGACTGGCCGGCGCTGGCCAACTACCACCAGGTCGGCAACTTCGCCAACGAGCCCGGCTCGGACTTCCTGTTCGGGGTGCAGATGAACCTGGGCGGGCGCTCGGTGTTCTGGTCCGGGCTGATCCCGCGGATGCGGGACTGGGAGCTGCAGTTCTGGCCGGCACCGGTCCGCGCCCACCTCGCCGGGGTCGGGTACCCGCAGGCCGAGGCGCTGCTGCG
The DNA here is from genome assembly GCA_963730945.1 of uncultured Actinomycetota bacterium. Classification (GTDB taxonomy): domain Bacteria; phylum Actinomycetota; class Actinomycetes; order Mycobacteriales; family Pseudonocardiaceae; genus Pseudonocardia. The sequence continues at coordinate 1,628,219 of CAVSTV010000008.1, read as the reverse complement.
CAAGCGGCGTACCCTCGGCCCGTTCCAGCGGTCCACGGTGCAGGCGCTGGCCGGCCGCTTTCCCGACCACCTGGTCACCGACCTGCCGCAGTCGCTGCACCAGCCCAATCTCGGTCCGGGCGACCAGCTGGGCAACGTGCTGGAGTACTCCACCGGCATCTTCTCCACCGCCGACCTGCTGCTCGACTCGCTGGCCCACGGCGGCCGCGCCGGCCGGGACAACCTGACCGTGAACCTCAACCACTACGTGCTGCGGCTGGAGCGGTCCGGCGACGCGATCACCGACGTGGTGACCTGGGACCTGGTCGGCGGGGCGGAGCGGCGCTACCGGGGCCGGGTCGTGGTGCTCGCGGCCGGCTCGCTGGAGAGCCCGCGCATCGTGCAGCGCAGCGGGCTGCCGAACCCGAACGGGAAGGTCGGGCGCGGCCTGACCGACCACCCGGCGTTCTTCTCCCGCGAGTACCGGCTGCCCCCTGGCGGGCCGTTCGGCGGCCTGACCGACCACGCCAAGATCCTCTTGAGCCACCGGCAGGCGTCGTTCGACCAGCACGGCTACAACGTCGAGGTGTTGATCAACCCGAAGTACTGGGACGTGCGGCACTCCGACGACGACGTCCGCGCGCAGAACGTCGACTCGGACACCGACTCCGGGGTCCGGCTGCAGTTCGTCCTGGGCAGCCACCTCGACGACGCCAACACGATCACCGACGTCGGAGCCGGGACGAAGGCGCGGGTGCGGGTCGGTCGCAACCTCACCGGCTCGCACCTGTTCGGTGAGGTCCAGAACCTGCGCAACGAGATCGTCGGGTTCCTGGGCGCCGACCCGTTCGACCCGCAGGAGGGGATGCACTTCGGCAACGAAGGCACCCCGCACCACGCCGGCGGCACGCTGCGGATGAGCGGTGACGGCTCCGGCGTGGTCGACACCGACCTGCGGTTCGAAGGGCTGGACAACCTCTACGTCGCCGACAACTCGGTGGTGCCGTTCATCGCGGCGGCCAACCCGGCGTTGACGCTGTCGGCGCTGTCGATGCGGCTGGCCGGGACGCTGCACGCGCTGCTCTGACGCCCGGGTGACGACCATTCGGGTTGCACCGGTCGCGGTGAGTAACGGACCGCCCGGTCCCTTCGAAGGAACGCTCGAGTTCGGAAGGAAGGGTTGTCGAGCGCCTTCCCCCCGTGCAGCCCCAACCTGCTGGAGGTGTCGTGGAGGATCGACTGCTGCCCGACATCCCCCGGGATTTCCTGAACCTGCTGGTCCTGGTGGACGCCATGTGGGTGCCATGGGGACCGCTGCATCTCGATGCCGGCCGGGATGCCTCCTGGAACCGCCACGACCGGTTCCTCCGCCACTTGTTCGACGCGGCCGGAAACTCCTCGGAGAACGGGGCGGACTCCATCGACGGCTGGCTGCTGCACGATCCCGAGGACAGCATGCCGGAGCGGCTGAAGAGGGCATCCGGCCCGGTCGGGCGCTCGGTCGAGCACTTCTACGCGGACTTCCGCACCCGTCCCGCGGTGGCCGACGCGAGGCCGAGCGAGGTGCGGGACGCGCCGGGGAACCGGAAGTGGTTGACCGGCGAGTCGGGGCACGCCGTGCTGGGCCGGATGATCGCCGACCTCCGGCTCGCGAACGAGTTCGCGATGCGCACGGACCCACCGTCGCGCATGATCATCGAGGCGCTGCTCAACCTGCAAGGCTGCCGCATCTACCTGGCCGGGGACCGGGTCCGGCGGATCCTGCATGCCGACGACCGGGACCGCTGCGAGGTGCCGGGGTACGCGTGCGTCGACCTGCGGTTCCGGTACAGCATCGGCTTCACCTACCTGTCCACCACGTTGTCGCTGTGGTCGAACCGCCCGGCCAGCGCCTCGCACGCACCGCCGGACATCGACGCCGAGCCGAGCCGGCGGGTGGATTTCGACCTGCTACCGGCCCGCGACAGCTTCTACAACCTGCTGAAGGCCAGCTTCGAGGAGTGGCGGCCGACGGTGTTCAGTGCGCCGTACCGACCACCCCAGTTCTGGGTGATCGGCGGTGACGGGCTGAGCCGCGCGCTGACCCCGCTGACCGGCGCCGAGCGGCCGGACGACGACCGGGCGCTGCTCGGCCACGTGCACCGACGCCTGCTGCGCACCCCGAACGCGCACGCCGAGGGGGTCGCCCACGGCCGCATCGAGCAGGTCCCGTCCCGAGCCCACGACGGTGACCGGTTGCTCACGCTGCACGTGGCCCGGCGGTTCGACCGAGGGCGGGGCGCGTCCCGCTACGTGCTGGCCGCGGCCGACGGTCCCCTCGACCAGCGGGAACGGGCCGTCCGGGAGTTCGTCTACACCGCGACCGGCCTGGAAACCACCATTGCGGTGGAGATGTACGACATCAGCACCGACCTCGACATCAGCAGCGTGCTCATCAAGAGCTACCTCGACGAGGGGCTGGCCGCGGGCAACCTGTGGGACGAGCTGTCGATGCACGCGCTGGCGGCCCGCGGTGCCCAGCTCAATCTCATCCACCAGCGGGCCGAGCTCATGCATCAGGTCCTGCTGCAGGGCACCGCCGACCTGCAGGGCGTGCAGACCCGGGTGGGCGAACTCGCCGCGCACCTCGACGAGAAGTTGGTCGAGTTCGAGGAGTTCTTCGACCGTCACCTGGTGGAACTCGGCGGCCCGGGCGCCGACACGGTGCGGTCCTCGCTGCTGTCCGGAGGCCTGATCGAACGCACCCGGCAGGCCACGGCCCGGGCCGGCGCCGATGCCCGGCGGGCGATGGAGGCCTACCAGTCCCTGTTGAACAGCATCACCTACGCGTTCGACGAACGCCGGGTACGGGTCACCGACCGGCTCGGCCCGATCGCGCTCGTCGCGGCCGTGGCCCTGGCCGTCGTCCCGTTCGTCACCGAGCTGTGGGCGGCGATGGTCAGCCGGGAGGACGCACCGCAGTGGCTGGTGCGCGTCGCGCTGCCGCTCGGGGTGGCCGGCTTGGCTGCGGCGTCGGTCGGCACGTTCTTCTACTTCCGGCGCAGATTCGGCTCGCTGCGGGTGTCGCGCCGGTTCCGCACGCAGTACCAGGACCTGCTGCAGTACCTGCGGAACACCCGGACCGAACGACTGAACGACCTGCGCACCGAGCAGCGCGACACCGTGACGCGCGCCGTCGTCGTGCCGCCGGGACGGCCTGGACCGCCTGAGCAGCAGGAGCGCACCGCCCGCGAGCGGGAGGCCCGGATGAACGGGGCGTGGAAGTCGTACTACCGGGTCTGGGACGCTGAGGACGAGCGGCTGGCGGCCGCCTGCGCGGTACAGCTCGATCGGGTCAGGGAGGACCCGAGCGGGTCGCGGCCCCGGTGGTGGAAGCGGCTCGAGACGCTCGTCCTGCCGCAGCGCACCGTACAACTGCGCGACCTCGGTGACCGGGTCGAGCGCTGGGCGCTGCGCGCACTGTTCGTCACCGAACGGCCACGCGAGATCTACCGCTTCCCGCTGCCCCGGCTGATCCTGCTGTACGCGGCGGTCGCCTTCTGGTTCGGCATCCCGACCACTTCCTCCCGCCGGGCGATGATCGCCGACTCGGAGCTGGCCATCGCGCTGCGACTGCACTACCGCGCGACGCCGGAGGAGACCGCCGAGATCTCGCACTGGATCAGGCGGGTGGCCTACGACATGGGCAACGACGGCCGTTCCGCCGCCGAGCTGCTGCAGCGGATCGCCGACGCGGGCGCTCGCCTCGACACCGACCGCCGGCCGGCGGAGGTGATCCTCGAGAGGATCCGCGAGGAGCGCGGCGGGACTCCGCCGGGCTAGCAGCGTCCCGGGCCTCCGAGCGCCGGTACCCGTTCGACCCGCAGGAGGGGATGCACTTCGGGGCCTCGATGCGGTGGCGGTGATCGGCGGGCGACGGTCGTCAGGCGGACCGCCACCGCGCCCGGTCGCCGGGCTTCGCCGAGCAGACCATCGCCTTGCCCTTGGCCGAGGTGCCGAGTGCACCGGGAGTCGAGCAGAACGCGCCGGGGGTGACCGTGCCGGCGGAGGGGGCGCTGGGCTTCTTCGTGGTCGGCTTCGGCGCTGATCTCTGGGGTGTCGTGGACGTGGCCGCCGTGGACGTGCGTACCGGCGCCTTCGGTGTGGATCGTGTGGTCTGCAGTGGCGCCGGACGGCTGGGGGCGGGTAGCGCCAGCGGTGGTCTCGGGATCGAGACCGATGGGGTGATCGTCGGGGGCGTGGTCGACGTCGGGGTCGACGTCGGGATGGTGGTCGGGGTGGCGCTTCCTGTTGCCGGCGCCGAGACGGGAAGTGGGGGTGTCGGGGTGCCGCAGCCTGCTGCGAGGTAGGCGGGGAGGAGCAGGCACAGCAGTGTGCCTCGCAGGTTCATGCCTCATGTGACGTGTGACCGCTTTCTCCGGTTGTGCTCGATCTGCTGATTTGCTTCGGTTTCGAAAGGATGTCTCGGAGTGGCATGCTCCTGTACATCCTGAGCTGCCACGACTCCCTTGACCAAAGACGATCACCGGTCGTCGGGCCGCCGCCAGGCCGAGGCGATGGCCGAGGTGTTCGGGTATGTCGCCGATCACGCCGGACCCGATGTGTTGCCGTCGGTGGGTGGAAACCGGCCGCACCTCAACAACCTGATCCGGTGGGAGACCTGCAGGCCCAGGCGCGGGCAGCGATGCTCGACTTCGGCGGGCAGATGACCCCCGCCGCGGCCCGGATGGCCGGTTGCGACGCCTGCGTCATTCCCATCGTCATGAGCGGCGCCGGCCAACCCCTCGACGTCGCCGTAGGTGGATCGACCCCGGCGAGGCGACCGCGGGCGAGCTGATGCGGCCGATCCTGACCCTGCCCGCGGACGAGCCGGTGTACGCCGCGCTGACCACGATGCGCCGCCGCCGCAGCCAGTTCGCTCTGGTCTGCGACGGCACCGAGCTGCTCGGGCTGGTCACGATGCAGGACGTGCTGGAGCGGTTGCTCGGTCCGGGGCCGGCCGCGTGATCGACTTCAGGTCTGCACCAGGTCCTTGGCCACCACGCTGTAGAGAGTGTTCGCGAGTTCGAGGGTCGGGCCGGCCACCGCGAACGAGCACGGCCGGCGATCGAAGCTGGCCCACAGGTAGTACGGGTTCACCGGGTCACTGCTGTTCATGGTGGCGAGGTAGGGGCCCTGGGGCACGCCGGCGACCTCCCAGGTGGCGAACTCCTCCTCGGCGGTCGACGTCGCGCGCAGGTCGCCGACGAAGCGTGGCCCGGCCGCCTGGTTCGCCCACTGCATGAACGCGACGCTGCCCTGCTGGTCGGCGTAGGAGCAGTCGACGACGAAGATCGGTTTCTCGCCGTCGCTCGCGGTCGGGAACGTCGTCGGGGCCCGCTCCGTGCAGGTCATCCCGCCCGAGGCGGTCCCGCTCACGGCCGCGACCAGAGCGGGGAAGGTGGCGGCCGTCTCGGCCGGCAGGCTGATCGTCGGCGACGCGGACGAGGTGGACTCGGGGGTCGTGGTGGGCGGTGCCGGCGGTGTGCCTGTCGGGCCGGCGGCCGCGCCGGTCCAGGACGTCGGCGAGTCCGATCGAGGCAGCAGCGTGGCCGCGCCGACACCGAGGCCGACCACCAGCAGCACGGCCGCCGCGATGCCGCCCGCCCACCACCTCGTGCGGTTCGGCGGGTGCGGGACCGGCGGGCGGGAGTCGAGCCCCGCGGCCGGCATGGCCATGATCCGCGTCGACGGGTGGCCGGTGCGGGCCCGGTCCGGCGACACCGAGTCGGGGGCACCCGCAGCCGCCCCGAGCGCGACCACGAGCTTGGGGTCGTCGAGGGTCGCCGGGGTCCACCCCAGCAGCGCGGTGATCCGGCGCTGCACCACCGGGATCAACGAGGTGCCACCGGTCAGGTAGAACGCGGTGAGCCCCTCCGGTCCGGCCTCGTCGAGCACCCGCCGGGCCAGGGCGACGGCGCGGTCCACGTCCTGGGCGATGAGCCGCTCGAACTCGTCCACCGTGATCAGCAGCGACGCGGTTCCGGTCAGGGTCCGCACCGCGATGTGCGCCGACGGGTACTCCGACAGCGCGTGCTTGGCCGCACGCACCTGATCGCGCAGGGTCAGCCAGGACGCGACCTCGTCGGGATGCTCGAGCCGGTCGGCCAGCTCGGCCCGGCCACTGGCCCGCAGCTGGGTGTCGACCCAGTCCAGCAACCGGCGGTCGATGTGCTCGCCGCCGAGCTGGTCCTCGCCGCCGGAGGCCAGCACGACGAACCCGAACGGCGAACCCGGGTCGGCGCGCAGCACCGCGGCGTCGCAGGTGCCGCCCCCGAAGTCGAACACCGCGACCCGTCCGCCCGGCGGCAGCTGCGTCGCCCGCAGGTACCACATCGCCGCCGCCACCGGCTCGGGCACCATCCGCACCTGCCCGAGGCCGGCGAGCTCCGCCGCGTGCGCCAGCTGCCCGATGCGCCCGCGGGCCCAGGCCTCCGGATGGGTGAGGATCACCTCGGCCGGCGGGCTGCCGCCGACGGTCATCGCGGCGCGGCCCGCGGCGTGGCGCAGCACCGCGGCGACCAGATCGGTGATCGCGACGGTGCGCTGTCCCAGCCGCGCAGAGCCGTCGCCGATCCGGCGCTTGGGGTTGGCCTCGAACCGGGACGGGGCCGCCTGCGCCCGCATCGCGGCCGGCTGCCCGACGACGATGCCCTGGTCGTCGACGAACACGCAGGAGGGCATCTGGTCGGTGTCCGAACTCAGCCGCACCGACCTGGCCTCGCCGCCGGGCAGCCGGACGGCGGCGACGGTGTTCGTCGTGCCGAAGTCGATCGACAGCGTCCAGCCGGCATTCATCGGTAGGGCTCCCCGTGATCGTTCGGACCGGGCGGCACGGCCCGGGACTCGGGCTCGGGCTCGGGCTCGGCGAACACCAGCACCTGGGCGGGGCGGACGAGCACGCCGCCATCCACCCAGCCCACCCGCAGCACCTCGGCCACCGCCCCGACCAGCCGCCGGGACGGCGCCGGAGTGCTACCGACGACCTCGATGCGAGCGTCGGCGATCTGGCTGCCGGCGGTGGGCCGCAGCGCGAGCACCCCGACCCGGTGCAGGACCTGCTCGATGTGCCCGCGCAACGCATCGTCAACGGTCAGGTCGTGGCTGCCGATCAGGCCGGTGAGCAGCTGCGGATCCGGGGCTTGCTGAATCGGGGCCCGCCGGGACCGGCTGCCGGCCCAGAACCCGGCCGCCGCGACCGCCAGCACCATCACGACCAGCAGGGCGATCATGCCGACGGACAGGCCGGCGGTCGAGCCGGTGCCGGGTGGGCTCGTGGTCGCCGGGCCGGTGGATTTCGCCGGCTCGGCGGCGACGCAGCCCGCCAGCAGCAGGAACGCCGCGATGCCGAGCACCGGTGGGCCGGCGGCGGAGAAGGGCAGCGGACGCATGGGGGTCTACGCCGCCCGCACCGACAGGGTCACCGGCAGCAGCACCCAGGGCTCGTCGACGGCGCGCGCGGTCACGCCGGCGATCTGCGAGGAGGCCATCGAGCCGGTGTCGACGCCGGTGTCGGCTCTCGTATCGGCGGCTGCGGCCGCGCCGTCGGGCGCCGGGTCCTCGGCGACGATCATCGTGTGGTCGCTGTCGGCCCAGGCGTCCATGAAGACCTCGATCGGCACCTCCTCGAGGTCGCCGTCGGGGGAGCCGGGATCGGACAGCAGCACCACGCCGCGGTCGGTGTCGATGCCGGCCACCACGACCATGTGGTCCGGGGCGTTGTCCTCGGCCGCCTCGCCGTACCAGACCTCGCCGCTGTCGATCGCGACCATGATCCCGTGACCGGAGTCCAGGTAGTCGGCGAGCATCGTGATGCCGCCGCCGGTGACGATCGCCGCCGGCACCCCGCTGGCCTCGAGCACGGTGGCCGCGCCCTCGACGGTGAGGCCGGGCACGCCGTCCGGCCCGACCTGCCAGACGCCGAGGTCGTTGGCCAGCTCGACGAACGCGGTCTCGTCGGTGAACGAGGCCCCGCTGTACTCGGAGACGATCTGCGCGATGCTGGCCGGCGCGCAGAACCCGTTGGCCGCCTGCTGGAACCAGTGCTCCGAGGTCTCCGCGGGGTCGCCGATGATCCGACCGTCCTCGACCGACCAGTACTCGGAGCTCGTGTCTCCGCCGTCATCGGTCGGGCCGGCCGGCGGGTCCAGGACGTCGGCCAGGCCGGGGGCCATCACGTCCAGGTCGGCGCGCTCGATGATCTCCTCGCGGTCCAGGACACCGTCGCCGTCGTCGTCGAAGCCCAGGAGGAAGGCGCCCGTGCCGTCGGGGGACACCTGGGTCTCGAAGGTGCCGTCGCCGTCGCCGTCGATGAGCACGGTGTCCGGCCGGCCGTCCTCGTCGACGTCGACGATCAGGCCGGTCACGCCCGGGGCCAGCTCGACCATCAGGGCGTCGTCGACGCCGTTGCCGTCGAGATCGAAGACGGTCGGGTCGACGGTGGTCGGGTCGGTGTGGGCATCCTGGAGTACGGCCGCGTCGTTCGAGGTGTCGAGCTGATCGACAGTGCTGTGGTCGCTCATCGCGGGCCCTTCCTGGGTCTCACGCCGGCCGCCGGTCAGCGGGGCAGCGATTGGAGCAGCGCGCTGCTCGCTTTGTTCCCGCGTTGTCCGCAACCGGTGGGTCTGCTCAGCTCAGCAGGGCGTCCAGGCCGTCCTGTTGGGCCCGGGCCGCGGTGAGCTGCAGCTCCAGCTCGGAGATGCGCAGCCGGCGCTGTCGGGCGTCGGCCCGCTCGGCTTCCAGCGCCTCCTTCACGATCCGGTCCAGGGCGGCGATGCGCGAGGTCAGGATGTCGCGGTAGGCGATGACGATCTCGGGTTTGAGCACGTTGAGCAGATCGTCGAGGGCGGCGACGGTCGCGGTGCGCACCCGGTTGATCTCCTCGACGGCCCACTCGGACAGCCGGCGCTGCGCGGCATGGCCCTGCCGGTAGAGCGAGATCAACGCCAGCGCCGGGATGCCGACGATGCCCATGGCCCAGGCCGGTGGTCCGCCGACGACCGTCGCACCGATCCACCCGGCGTGCACCATCGCGGCGGCCCCGGCGGCGCCCGCGCTGTTGGCCACCAGCAGCAGGCTCGGGTCGAGCAGCTTGCGCAGCCCGGCCGGCGCTTCCCGGCCGAGCCCGGCCAGCTCCCCGACGGGCGTGGCCGGGATCAACTGATCGGCCGCCTCCCGGCCGATCAGCTCGGCGACCACCGTGGCCACCGCGTCCCGGAGATCGAGCGCCGCCGCGCCGGCCAGCGCGTTCAGATCGGCCCGCAGCGCGACCGTCGCCTCCGCGGCGACCGGGCGGGAGTACGCGACCCGCTGGCTCTCCAGCCGCTCGCGCCAGCGGTCACGAAGCCGGTCGGCCTCGCGGGCCAGCTGGTTGACCGCCGAGCTGCGGGCCCGCCGCAGGTCCCGGTCCAGGTGCAACGTCCAGGTGTGCTGGCGCTCGCGCAGCGCCACGAGCTCCGCACGTTCGGCGCTCGCCGCGGCGGCGACGCCGGGCTCGCCGGCGGCCGCGGCCACCGCCCGCTCGATGCCGTCGGCGAGCTCCGCCACGCCGTGCTCGGCGGTGCGCAGCGCGTTGCGCACGACCAGCGCGAGCCGGTCGTCGAGGGCGCTGCGGATCTCCGCCAGCAGCGCGGGCAGCCCCGAGTACTCGTCGAGCTCGGCGGCCAGGGCACCGCTCGCGGTGGCGGCCTGCAGCCCCAGCTCGCCCGAGACCGGGACGACAGCGGCATCGGCGAAGCGCGGCGCGTGCCGCTGCAGCAGCGCCCGGATCTCGGCCGCGATCTGCGGGAACGCCGGATACTTGTCGATCTTCGTGATGGCGATGACGACCCGCTCCACCGAGCGCGAGGCCTGCTCGAGGAAGGCCAGCTCCGGTGCCGACAGCGGCTGGCCGGCGTCGGTCACGAAGACCAGCAGCGCGGCCCGCCGGCAGGCCTGCAGCGCGAGTCGCGCGTGGCCGCCGTCCAGTCCGCCGGCGCCGGGGGTGTCGACCAGCACCACGCCGGGCAGCCGCCCGGGAGCCACGTCGAGCCGGACGCCCGCGACATCGGCATCGTCGCGCCGGGGGTCCGATGATCCACCGACCACGACCCAGTCGCGGATCGCCGACGCCGGGACGGTCCGGCTGGTGCCGTCGACGAAGGTGACGGTGGCGGTGTCGGGCTCCGGCTCTTTCTCGTCCCCCGGCTTCGCGTCCGCCGGCGCCTCGGGGCAGTGCAGTTCGACGAAGACGCCGGTCGTGATGTCGGTGCCGGTGGGCACCAGGTCCCGCCGTCCGAGCAGGGCGTTGACCAGCGTGCTCTTGCCTCGCTTGGCCTCGCCGACCACGGTGATCACCGGCGCACCGGGCCGGGCGCGCAGCCGGTTCGCCAGCAGCTCCTCCAGATCGGAGCGGCCGTGCTGGCGGAACAGCAGCCGGGAACCGCGCAGCGCTTCGGACTGGGCGGCGGTCAGCCGGACCGCCGATCCGACGCGGGCCTGCGCCTGCCGCTCGCGCCGTCCGGCCGCCGTTGCCGCGGTCGCTCCCGGGGCCGGCGGCGCGGCCGGGCTCGGGGCCGAGTCGCCGTGCGGTGCCGGTGCGCCCGCATAGGATCCGCTCATGGTGCCTCCCGATGGCCGACACGGTGGGACCGGAGCCGCCGATCCGATGACCGCGACGGTGCTGAGGTTGTGCGACGAGGCCGCCGGCGCGCTGCTGCCCGCGGCCCGCTCGGAGGTGACGGAGCTGCGCGCATCACTGACCGAGCCGCTGCGGGTCGCCGTGGTCGGTCGGGTCAGCACCGGCAAGTCCACATTGGTCAACGCGTTGATCGGGCGCCGGGTGGCGCCGACCGCGGCGGGGGAGTGCACGCAGATCGTCACCTGGTACCGCTTCGGGGCGCCGGATCGGGCCGAGCTGGTGCTGGTGGACGGCTCGGTGCAGCCGCTGCCCTTCGACGGCCGGCTGCCCGCGACGCTCGGCGTCGACCTGGCGCGCGTCGACCGCATCGAGGTGATCCTGCAGTCCGGGCCGCTGCGGAACCTGACCCTCATCGACACGCCGGGCCTCGGTTCGCTGGACCGGTTCGCCGCGGGACCCGATGCCGCCGGAACCGGGACCGATGACCGGTCCGGGCCGGACGCTGCCTCGGTCCGGGCGGCCACGCAGGCGAGCGCGCTGCTGTTCCTCTTCCGTGACGTCGAGAAGCAGGACGACATCGAGTTCATCCGTGGCTACCAGGCCGCGACCGGGGTGGCCGGCGCCGCCGCGGCCGGCGTCATCGGGCTGCTGGCGCACGCCGACGTGTTCGGCGCCGGGCCGTGGGCGGCGCCGGATCCGTTGCCCGCCGCCCGCGAGCTCGCCGAGCGGATCGCCCGCGACCATCCGACCCTGCTCACCGCGGTGACCCCGATCGCCGCCCTGCTGGCCGAGGCCGCCCGGACCGGTCTGGTCACCGAGGGCGGTGCCCGCACGCTCGCCGCGCTGGCCCCGGTCGAGACCGCGCGGTTGCAGATGTTGCCGCGGTTCGGCGTTCCCGACGGTGTCGATCCGGCTGCGGTCGAGAGGCTGCTGAGCGAGTTCGGCCCGTACGCGGTGAACCGGGGTCGGGACGCGGCGGGCGCCGGGGCGGTGGCGTTGCAGGGCTGGTTGCTCGAACGCTCCGGCATCGCCGAGATCGAACACCTGGTGGCGCGCCGGTTCCTGCGGCGCAGCCTGCCGCTCACCGTCGAACGGGTGTTGCGCCGGCTGCGTGAGCTCGCCCGTTCCCGAGCTGTCGAGCCGGCCGCCGGTGGTTGGTTGCGGGACCGCATCGAGCAGGTGGAGCTGGCTCCGCAGCTGCACCGGATCGCGGAGCTGCGGGCCCGGCAGCTGGTGGCGGGCTGCCGCGGACCGGCGGCGGCCGAGATCGGCGCCCAACTCGACCTGATGATCGATCACGACGAGCTGTGGCGGCGGCTGGGCGTGCCCCAGCCGCTGCCGACGGTGGAGCTGCGGACCGTGCTCGACCGGCGCTGGGACCGCGCCCAGGCGGTGATCACCACCGCCCGTGATCCGCGGGTCGCCGACGCGGCGCGGGTGCTGACGCGTTCCTACGGGTTCACCGCCGCTGCCGCGGATCACGTTCTGCTCCCGTCCCGGGAACATCCCGGCCCCGCGGCGTATCCAAGGGCCTGAACGTTCATCGTCGGCGAGGAGGATCGGTGCTCTCACCTGTCCTGCAGCAGCAGGCACATCGCGCGTCGCGCCCGGTTCAGCCGGCTCTTCACCGTCTGGATCCCGACCCCCTGTGCCACGGCGATCTCGGCGTAGGACATGTCGGCGTACTCGCGCAGCACCAGCGCGGCCCGGAACTCGGGCGGGATCCGGGCCAGCGCGGCGTCGATCGCGTCCCGCTCCACGACGAGCAGCGCGAACTCCGACCCGGGGGCATCGGGCATCGCGTGCTCGGCGACCTCGTCCAGCGGTCCGTCGCGGCGCCGGGCCACGAGCCGGAGCGCGGCGTTCGCGGCGATGCGATGCAGCCAGGTGCCGAAACGGGCCTCGCCGCGGTAACGGGACAGGTTGCGCCAGGCCGCGGTGAGTGCGTCCTGCAGGGCATCCTCGGCGTCGTGGCGATGCCCGGTGATCCGCAGGCACACCGCCCAGGTGCGTTCCCGGTGGGCCGACACGAGGGTGCTGAACGCGTGCGCGTCGCCGGCTGCGGCCCGGCGCACCAGCTCGACCTCGAGTTCGACCGCGCCCGGACCGGCGGGGGATGAGCTGATGACCGAACTGCCCGGTGACATCGAGGCCGGCGACGACGGATTCCTACGCATGGACCAGTTCTCCGACGCCGAGATCGGCAGCGAGGACGGGGACGCCGAACTCGGCGACGAGCCCTGGTACACCGATCCCGAGCCGCTCGGCGACGCCGCCTGGAGCAGGGTGCTCGCGGGGGCGGTCAGCGATACCGAGGCGCGACCCGATCTCGACGACCTCGTCGCGCCGGCCGCCGCCGATCCCGCCTCCGACGATCCCGCGACAGGAGACACCGCAGCTGCCGAACCCGGGTCGGGCGGGGACGGGGCAGCACACCACGGCGAGTGGGGCGGCGGGGGTCCGGAGGACGGACCCGACGTCGACGCGCAGGTGATCGAGGGGCACGAGCCCGGCACTCCTGAAGGCTGAGCGCGCCGCGAGGGCGGTCCAGGGGCCGGGACTGGCGTTCACGGGACACCTCAGTTGCGGCGGACGGTCGCGAGGTGGCTCCCGTGCGGTGGTTCATGTTGGGCTTCAGCATCGAGATACGTACGTGACTGGTGTCATAGTCGCGCCGGACCGGTCAAGGGTTACCGGCGTCGCCGAGGTGGGTCGGCGTTCGGCGACGGCGCTGCGGTGACCGACGGCAGGTCGTTGCTCGGCGCCTCATCGGCGGCGCGGAGCGAGTGGTGGTGGAACGGCGACGGCGACGGCGACGGTCTGCCGGGGTAGGTGTCACCGTTGCCGTGACAGCGGCCCGGGCTCGCCGGAACTGTGGGTCAAAGCCAGGCCGCGGCCGCCGAGTCGTGGCTCGGCGCCTGACCGGCGGCGTGGACCGAGTGGTGGGAGGCGTCCACGGCGGCGGTCCGCACGGGCAGGTGTCGCCGTGACAGCGGCCTGGCCGGCCGGCCCTGATGGGTCAACCCGAGCCGCGGCCACCGGGGGATTGTGGCGCAGCGGGTTGTCGCCGCAGCGGGCGTGGTGATGGCGGGGGTATCGACCGGGGTGGTGGCGGTCGGGATCAGGTTGGCGGGCGAATCGACCCTGGTTGTCGGCCCGCTTCCCCGGGTCGCCCATTATTGTCGGGGGTCGAATGTATGTTCGATCCATGGCGGTGGAGGTGCAGGTTCCGGGAGGGCTGGCGGCGGTGGCCGCCGGCCCGGAGCTGGCCGCCCTGCTGGGCGCGGTGGCGCTGCCGCGGGTACCCAACGACCGCATGCTGGAGCTGCTCACCGCGCAGTACCGGCAGCTGTGCCACGAGCAGGCCCGGATGGCGGCGACCCTGGCCGAGCTGACCCGCTGCCGCGGGGTGTGCGCGCCCGGCGAGGTGACGCGCGAGGACGAGCCGGACCGCTACGCCTGCGACGAGACCCGGGCGGCGTTGCGCTGGACCCGGCGGGCGGCCGACGCCGAGCACGATCTGGCCGAGACGGTGGTGCACGCCATGCCGCAGCTGTTCGCGGCGTGGCTGGCCGGGCAGGTGGATCGGCCTAGGGTGCGGGTGTTCTGCCAGTATCTGATCAACCTGACACCCGGGCAGGTGCGGCGCATCTGCGCGGTGGCGGTGCCGCGGGCACCGAAGTTGACCACCGGTCAGCTCGCGCTGCTGCTGCGCCGGATGGTGATCGCGGTCGATCCCGGTGCGGCGGACCGCTGGTACCGCCAAGGCATCGTCGATCGGGGTGTGACCGCCTATCCGGATGCGGATGGCACCATCACCGTCAGCGCGCACGGGTTGCCCGCCGATGAGGCCGAGGCGGCGTGTCAACGCATCGAGCGGATCGCCGACGCGGCGAAGCGGGCGGGGCATCCGGGGCGGATCGGGCAGATCCGTTGTGATCTGTTCCTCGGCCTGCTCGATGGCCGCTTCCACGCGATGACCACCGAGCAGGTCATCCGGTCGTTGATCGCCGACTACCGGCCCACCGGCCCGGGTGGCGCGAGCGCAGACCGGCCCGATGGTGCTAGGCCTACGGCCTCCGACGCGGCGGGCGGGCCAGGCGCGTCCGGCGGGTCGGGTGGTGACCAGTCGTGTGACCGGTCCGAGGGCGGCAGCGCCGATCAGGGAGTCGGCCCGCACGGCCCGAACGGTGTTTCCGGCGACGGGTGCGGCCACCGCGACCCGGCCGACGAACCCGGCGACAGGCGCCCCGACAGCAACGACCCGCGATACACCAGCCCAACCCACACCAGTCCGGCCCATGACCTGTCCGATCACGACGGGTCGGATCACGACGGTCCAGTGGACCACGCTCTGGACAACGGCCCCGGTGACGATGGCACTGACCGGCGCGGCCGCAAGGGTGTCGAGCCCTTCGACGACCGGATCAGTGACGACCAGATCCCCGACGACGGGACCGCCGACGGCCAGACCCGCGACCGCGAGACCCCCGACGGCGAGTGCGCCGACGGCGAGTGCCCCGACGGCAGGACTGCTGACGGCGAGAGCCCTGACGGCGAGAGTCCTGACGGCGAGAGTCCTGACGGCGAGACCCCCGACGGCAGGACCGCTGACGGCCAGACCGCCCACGTCCAGACCTCCGACGACCAAACCTCCGACGAGCAGGTCGCCGACGAGCAGGTCGCCGACGGGCAGGTCGCCGACGGAGCCACTCCCAACGACCGGCCCCCCGGCGACGGGTCCGGTGGCTCCGGCGGGCTGCGCGGGTCGAGCGGGTCTGGCGGTGGGTCGGGTGCGGGGTCGGCCGGCTGCCGGTCGTCGGGCTCGGCGGCCGATCAGCGGGTCGGGATCGAGATCCGGGTCGGACTGGCCACCCTGCTGGGCCTCGACGAACACCCCGCCGAGATCCCCGGCCTCGGGCTGCTCGTCGCACCCGACGCCCGACTACGAGTCGCCCAGCAAGCCCGCGCCGAGTGGCGCTTCGCCATCACCACCCCCGAAGGCACCCTGCTGTCCGAAGGCCACACCCGCCACCGCCCCACCGGCATCCGCCGCGACGGCCCACCCGCCGGCATCGTCGAACTCCACATACCCGCCACCCTGCTGCACCACCTGACCACCCACCCGGCCACCCACCCGCGCCACCGACCCGGGCGCCGATCTGGCCACCGATCTGGCCACCGGTCTGGCCATCGACCCCGCCATCGACCCCGCAGCGTGGCGCGCCTGGGCGCCGATGATCGCCGACATCGCCGCCCAACACGCCGACCGCGAACGCCACCTCACCGACCTCGACGCCCACCCCACCCACCGCCGCCCCACCGCCGCACTACGCCGCCACACCGAAATCCGCGACCGCACCTGCACCTTCGCCGGCGTCTGCCGCCGACCCGCCCACACCAGCGACATCGACCACACCCACGACCACGCCACCGGCGGCACCACCGAACGCATCAACCTCGGACCACTCTGCGACCACGACCACGACACCAAACACCGCGCCGGCTGGACCGTCACCCAACCCGAACCCGGCACCTTCATCTGGCACAGCCCCCTGGGCGGCCACTACCCCGCCCGCGGCGAGTTCCTCACCCCCGAACTCCCCGACCCCGACCCCGCCGACCCCGACCCCGACCCCATCCAGCCCCACCGCCACGTCGAAGGACCGATCCTGACCCGACCACCACCCCCGCCTCCACCACCCCCACCACCCCCACCGGCCGAGTACCCCGACGAACCACCGTTCTGATCATCAGGACGGTGGTCACCGGGCCAACCCCGAGCCACCAACCTGGCAGCGGCGACGACCACAGCCACACAACGGTGACAACGGCCGGCTGCCACCAGCGGGCGCTGTCGGCCCGGCCGGGCCGATGATTGATCGGCGCGCTCTGCCGGTCGGCGCCAGTTACCCCAACGCGCGATCTGCCCGGCCACCGCCCGACGCGCGATCTGCCCGGCTGCCGCCCGATGCGCGATCTGCCCGGCTGCCGCCGATGCGCGAGCTGCCCGGCTGCGGCCGATGCGCGAGCTGCCTCCTACTCCCGACGCGTGCCGTGCCTGGCTATCCCTGACGAGCGATCGGCTCGGCCACCCCTCGCGTTCCGTGCCCGGCTACCCCGACGCGCGACTGCTCGGTACTCCGACGTTTTCTGTGTCCCACCGATCCCCGACCGCGAACCGCAGGACCCTCTCGACGCTGTCGCCCAACCGTCGCTGCCCGAGCCAGCCCATGATCGCCAGGAGTGGGTCATGCGCGGCAAACATGCAGCTCACGGCCCATCCGACGATCATGGGCCGGGCCCACGGACAACCCCGCCAGCCCGCCCGCGCGATTCGGCGACAGCCTCTGTGCCCAACGCCCCGTCACCAGCCCCGACCTGATCATGAGCCGCGTCTCGGCCGAGACCCTGGCTTGCCGCCAGAGCGTACGTACCGCCGACCCGAACGACGATCAGCCGCCGCTGCTGAACGCTGCGTCGAATGCCGCACCGGGCGGGTCGAACGCCAGCCGCCGCACGAACTCCAGCGCCTCCGGAGCTCCGATCAGTCGGTCCATGCCGGCGTCCTCCCACTCGATCGAGATGGGGCCGGTGTAGTCGATGGTGTTGAGCATCCGGAAGCACGCCTCCCACGGCACGTCGCCGTGCCCGGTGGACACGAAGTCCCAGCCGCGCCGCGGGTCGGCCCAGGCCAGGTGCGAGCCCATCCGGCCGTTGCGACCGTTGCCGGTCTGGCGCTTCGCGTCCTTGCAGTCCACGTGGTAGATCCGGTCCCGGAAGTCCCAGATGAACCCGACCGGGTCGAGGTCCTGCCAGACGAAGTGGCTCGGGTCCCAGTTCAACCCGAAGGCCGGGCGTCGCCCGATCGCCTCCAGCGCAGCCGTCGCGGTCCAGTAGTCGTAGGCGATCTCCGAGGGGTGCACCTCGTGCGCGAACCGCACGCCGACTTCGTCGAAAACGTCCAGGATCGGGTTCCAGCGGTCGGCGAAGTCCTGGTAGCCGTCGTCCACCATGGATTGGGGCACCGGCGGGAACATGGCCACCGTCTTCCAGATCTTGGAGCCGGTGAAGCCGACCACCGTGTCCACCCCGAGCGCGGCCGCGGCCCGCGCGGTGACCTGCATGGCCTCGGCCGCCCGCCGGCGCACCCCCTCCGGCTCGCCGTCGCCCCAGACCCGCGCGGGCAGGATCCCGCGGTGCCGCTCGTCGATCGGGTCGTCACAGACCGCCTGTCCCGTGAGGTGGTTGGAGATCGCGTACACCTCCAGCCCGTGCTCCTTCAGGATCTCCCGGCGGCCGGCGACGTAGCCGGGGTCCTCGACGGCGGCCCACGGGTCGAAGTGGTCGCCCCAGCAGGCGATCTCCAGCCCGTCGTAGCCCCACTCGCCGGCCAGCCGGGCCACCTCGGTGAACGGCAGGTCCGCCCACTGACCGGTGAACAGCGTGATCGGTCGTGCCATCAGCTCTCCTCCTCGACGGATTCGATCGCCTGCCAGCCACTGCCCGCGGCCGCGGACCGGGCCACCGCGTCCAGCACCAGCTGGATCTGCAGGCCGTCGGCGAACGACGGTGCCGGGTCCGTGCCGGCGGCCAGGTCGCGAACCAGGTCGACGATCTCGTGGGTGAACGTGTGCTCGTAGCCGAGCAGGTGCCCCGGCGGCCACCAGGCGTCGACGTAGGGATGCGTCGGCTCGGTGACCAGGATGCGCCGGAATCCCGCGGTCGACGGGTCCTCGCTGCCGTCGTAGAACGACAGCTCGTTCATCGACTCGAAGTCGAAGGCCAGCGAGCCGGCGCTACCGTTGATCTCCAGCCGGATCGCGTTCTTGCGGCCGGTGGCGAACCGGGTCGCTTCGAAGGAGGCCAGCGCGCCGCCGGCGAACCGGCCGAGGAACAGCGCCGCGTCGTCCACCGTCACCGGGCCGCGTTCAGCCGAGCCCGACGCGGACAGGCCGCTGGAAGCTTCCGGCAGCGGCCGTTCCCGGACGAACGTCTCGGTGAGCGCGGTGACCCCGGTGAGCCGATCCCCGGTCACGAACTGCGCCATGTCGACGATGTGCGCGCCGATGTCGCCGAGCGCGCCGGAGCCGGCCCGATCCGCCTGCAGCCGCCAGACCAGCGGGAACTCCGGATCGACGATCCAGTCCTGCAGGTAGGCGCCGCGCACGTGCCGCACCTGCCCGATCCGGCCCTGCTCGACCAGCTGCCGGGCCAGCGCCACCGCGGGCACCCGGCGGTAGTTGAAGCCGACCATGCTGCGCACGCCCCGCGCCCGGGCCCGCTCGGCCGCCGCCACCATCGCCCTGGCCTCGTCGACCGTGTTGGCCAGCGGCTTCTCGCACAGCACGTGCTTGCCGGCGTCCAGCGCCGCGATCGCGATCTCCGCGTGGGTGTCGCCCGGCGTGCAGATGTCGATCAGCACGACGTCGTCGCGGGTCAGCAGCGCCTTCCAGTCCGTCTCGACGGTGCGCCAGCCCAGCCGCTGGGCCGCGGCGGTCGCCGCCGCCGCGTCCCGACCGCAGAGCGCGGCCAGGTCCGGGGCCAGCGGCAGGTCGAAGAACCGGCCCGCCGACCGCCACGCCTGGGAGTGGGCCGCGCCCATGAAGGCGTAGCCCACCATCCCGACCCCCAACGAGCCGCCCATGACGGTCAGGACTCGAAGCCGAGCGGCAGGTAGGTGTCGACGTTCTCCTTGGTGATGGTCGCCGAGGCCAGCGTGATCGAGGTCGGCACCTCCTTCTCCACCAGGTCGCCCATGCCCTTGTTCTGCGCGACCAGCCGGGCCAGCGCGATCGCCGACGAGGCCATCGTCGGGCTGTAGGTCACCGTCGCCTTGAGCACGGTGTCGTCGGCCTTGATGCTGCGCATCGCGTTGGCCGATCCGGCCCCGCCGACCATGAAGAACTCCGAGCGGCCGGCCTGGGTGATCGCGGCCAGCACGCCGATGCCCTGGTCGTCGTCGTGGTTCCAGAGCGCGTCGAGCTTCGGGGCGGCCTGCAGCAGGTTGGCGGTGACCCGCTGCCCACCCTGGGCGGTGAAGTCGGCGGCCTGGCGCGGGCCGACGGCGAAACCGTAGGAGGTCAGCGCGTCGGCGAAGCCCTTGCTGCGGGCCTGGGTCAGCGGCAGGCTGTCGATCCCGGCGATCTCCCCGATGACCGGGTTGGTGACGCCGCGGGCCTTGAGCTGCTCGGCGACGTAGGTGCCGGCGCTGACCCCCATGCCGTAGTTGTCGCCGCCGATCCAGGTCCGGTAGGCCAGCGGGGAGTCGAAGATCCGGTCCAGGTTGATCACCGGGATGCCGGCCTGCATCGCCTTGCGTCCCAGCGAGGTCAGCTGGCTGCCGTCGTTGGGCAGCAGCACCAGCGCGCTGACCTTCTTGTTGATCAGTGTCTCGACCGCGGCGATCTGCTGGGTGATGTCGTTGGTCGGGTTCACCGCCTCGAATGTGACGTCGGGGTACAGCGCGGCCTGCGCCGCCGCGTTGTTGGCGATCGCCGCGATCCAGCCGTGGTCGGCGGCGGGGGCGGAGAAGCCGATGGTCACCGGGGTGCCGGCTTCGGCATTTCCGCCGCTGGGGGCCGGGGCGGCGGGCGCGCTGGCCGTCGGGGCGGCGGCCGGGGTGTTGCTGGTGCAGGCGGTGAGCGCGGCGCCGGCGCCCAGGCCGAGCGCGCCGATCAGCAGGCCGCGCCGCCGCACGTCGGGGAGGGGTAGGGAATCGGACATGGGTGAGCTCCTTCGTCGGAGGGTTCAGCCGGAGGTGGAGGACGAGCGGCGTGCCCGGCTCTGGATCAGCACGGCGGCCACGATGATGGCGCCCTTGGCGATGTTCTGGACCTCGGTGGCCAGGTTGTTGAGCACGAACAGGTTGGTGATCGTGGTGAACACGAGCACCCCGAGGATCGAGCCGACCAGGGTGCCGCGACCGCCGGACAGCAGCGTGCCCCCGATGATCACCGCGGCGATCGCGTCCAGCTCGTAGAGCGTGCCGTGCGTCGAGGACCCGGTGGTGGTCAGCGACGCGATCATGATGGCGGCGATGCCGCAGCACAGCCCGGACGTGACGTAGAGCGCGACGGTGTGCCGGCGCACGTCGAGCCCGGCCAGCCGGGCCGCCTCCGGGTTGCCGCCGATGGCGAACGTGCGGCGGCCGAACGTGGTGCGGTTGAGCAGCACCCAGCCGACGGCAACCACCGCGGCGAAGATGTAGACCAGCAGCGGGATGCCGAGCAGCCGGGTGTTGGCGATGGCCGCGATCGTCGGGTCGGTGACGATCTGGCTGCGCCGCCCGGAGATCCGCTCGGCCAGGCCCTGGGCCGAGATGAGCATGGCGAGGGTGACGATGAACGGCACGATCCGGCCGTAGGCGATCAACAGCCCGTTCACCAGCCCGGCGCCGGCGCCGACGGCCAGCGCGCAGAACACCATCACCGCCGGCCCGTAGGACTGGGTGGCCACGGTGGTGGCCCAGACCGACGACAGCGCCATCACCTTGCCGACCGACAGGTCGATACCGCCGCCGATGATCACCATGGTCACCCCGACCGTGATCACGCCGATCACCGAGGCCGAGGTGAGGATGGTCAGCAGGTTGGAGCGGGTGGCGAAGGTGTCGGCGGTGGCCACGCCGACCACGCAGAGCAGCGCCAGCACCGCGACCAGGCCGAGGTTGCGGCCGGCCCCGCCCTCGCCCGCGACGACGGCGAGCAACCGCCCGAGCGCTGTCGGCGCCGGCTCGGCGTCGCGGGCGGCCTGCTCCACCCGGTCGCGCTCGTCGACGGCGGGCGCGGTGGAGTGAGTCCTCGACTCCCCGGGGCCCGGATCGGCTCTCCCGTGGCGCAGCTCAGCCATGCACGCTTCCCTCCATCACCAGGTCCAGTACCCGGCCCTCGTCGAGCTCGTCGCTCGGTGCCTCGTGCACGACCCGGCCCTCGCGCACCACCAGCACCCGGTCGGCGAGCCCCAGCACCTCGGGCACCTCGCTGGAGACCAGCAGCACCGCCACCCCGGAGTCGGCGAGCCGGCGGATCAGGGCGTAGATCTCGCTGCGCGCGCCGACGTCGACCCCGCGGGTGGGCTCGTCGAGCAGCAGCACGTCGCAGCCCTGCAGCAGCCAGCGCGCCAGCACCACCTTCTGCTGGTTGCCGCCGGACAGCGTGCGCACCGGGCGGGTGGCGTCGGGCGGGCGGACGTCGAGCTGCGCGGTGACCGCGGTGGCCGCGTCGAGCTCGGCGTCGCGGCCCAGGAAGCCGGCGCGGGAGAAACGGCGCAGCGCGGGCAGCGAGACGTTGCGGAACACCGGCTCGCCCAGCAGCAGGGCCTGGCTCTTGCGCTCCTCGGGGCACAGCCCCATCCGGGCGCGGACCGCGGCCGGCACCGATCCCGGTCGCAACGCCTTGCCGTGCACCCGGACCCGGCCGGCGGCGGACCGGCGCGCCCCGTAGACCGTCTCCAGGATCTCCGAGCGGCCGGACCCGACCAGCCCGGCCAGCCCGACGACCTCGCCGGCGTGCACGCTGAACGAGACGTCGGCGAACTCACCGGTCCGGGTCAAGCCGTCGACCTGGAGCACGACGGCGTCCTCCCGCCCCTCGCCCTCGGGCTCGGCGGTCCGCGGCGGGAACACGTACTCGATGGTCCGGCCGGTCATCAGCCGGATCACCTCGGCCGTCGGGGTGTCCCGGGCGGGCAGGTTGCGGGCCACCGTGCGGCCGTCCTTGAGCACGGTCACCCGGTCACCGATGCGGCGGATCTCGTCCAGCCGGTGCGAGATGTAGATCACCGCGACGCCCTCGGTGGTCAGCTCGCGGATCACCCGGAACAGGTTCTGCACCTCCTCCGGGTCGAGCACCGCCGACGGCTCGTCCATCACGATCAGCCGGGCGTCGCGGGCCAGCGCGCGGGCCATGCTCACCACCTGCTGCCCGGCCGCGGAGAGCCGGCCGAGCTCGCGGCGCGGCGGGATCTCGGGGTGGCCGAGGCGGCGCAGCAGCGTCCTGGTGATCTCCTCGGTGTCGCGGGGCCGGGTGAAGCCCAGCCGCGCCGGCTCGTGGCCGAGCACCACGTTCTCCGCGACGCTCAGCCCGGGGACCAGGTCGAGCTCCTGGTAGATGGTGGCGATGCCGGCCTGGTCGGCGGCCTGCGGGGAAGCGAACGTGCGCCGCGTTCCGGCGAAGGAGATCTCGCCGGCGTCGGGGCGGTGCGCGCCGGCCAGCACCTTGATCAGCGTGGACTTGCCGGCCCCGTTCTGGCCGAGCACGCAGTGCACCTCGCCGGCGGCGACGTCGAGGTCGACCCCGTCCAGCGCCCGGACGCCGGGGAACTGCTTCACGATGCCCCGCATCTCGAGCAACGACGCCACGGCGCCTCCCACATCGGTGTGTGGCCGACCCAGCGGGGAGAAACATAGGAGTGTTGACCAGCGCCGTGCAACGACGGAATAATGCCCGTTCGCGCTATTTTTCCGACGATATCGAGCCGTGATGCTGACGCCGTCCCCGCTGCCGCCGCTGCGGCTGAGCGCGCCACCGCTGTCGGCCAGGGTCGACGCCGCGGTCACGCTGAGCACCGTGGTCCGGCTCGTCGCGTCCGGCGCCGCGCTGAGCAAGGCCGACCTGGTGCCGGCCGCCGGGATGGCCCGCACGACGGTGAGCGCGGCGGTCGACGAGCTGCTGGCCAGGGGGGTGCTGCGGCTGGCCGGGACCCGGCCGACCGCGGGTCGCGGCCGGCCCGCCGACCGGCTGGCGCTGTCCCCGCGCGGCGGCCACGTGCTGCTGGCCGATCTCGGCGCGCGCGGGGCGCACCTGGCGGTGGTCGACCTCAGCCAGCAGATGGTCGCGCACGAGCACCTGGCCATCGACGTCACCGACGGCCCGGAGGCGGTGCTCACCGCGGTCGAGAGCCGGCTCGACGCGCTGCGCGCGCAGGGACCCCCCGACGTGGCGGTGCGGGCGGTGGTCATCGGGCTGCCGGGCCCGGTCGACGGTCACCTCGGCGCCCCGGTGCGGCCGCCGATCATGCCCGGCTGGCACGCCTACCCGGTGACCGCGCGGTTGCAGCATCGCTTCGACTGCCCGGCGATCCTGGAGAACGACGTCAACCTGCGGGCGCTCGGCGAGGCCCGGGCGCTGCCCCCCGATCAGGCGCCGCTGCTGTTCGTCAAGATCGGTACCGGCATCGGCGGTGGGCTGATCACCCGCGAGGGGGTGTTGCACCACGGGGCCGACGGCGCCGCGGGTGACATCGGGCACGTCCGGGTCCGCGGCGGGCCCGACGATCCCTGCGTGTGCGGCAACGTCGGCTGCATCGAGGCGGTCGCCTCGGCCTCGGCCATCGCGCGCCGGCTGGTCCGGACCCCCGACGACGGCGCGCCTTACGGTGCGCCGATCACCATCGACGACGTGCGCGCGCTGCTGGCCAAGGCCGACCCGATGGCGCTGCGGCTGGTCCGGGAGGCCGCGGCGCACATCGGGGAGGTGGTGGCCATGCTCGTGCACTTCTACAACCCGGCGCGGGTGACCATCGGCGGCTCCCTCACCGCGGCCAGCGACGAGCTGCTCGCCGGCGTGCGCAGCGTCGTCTACCAGCGTGCGCTGCCGCTGGCCACCCGCAACCTGGTGCTGGCCAACAGCGTGCTGGGCGAGTACGCCGGGCTGGCGGGCGCCGCCGTCCTGGGCATCGAGCAGGTGCTGTCGGCCGCGGAGATCGCGGCCCTCACCAGCTGAGCTGCGCCGGGGCTTCCGGTTGCCCGGGCCCGGGTGCGCGCGCACGATGGGTGCACTGACCCGCGAGGAGTTCGGTGGCCGACGACGACCCGATCCTGATCACCGACGCGGCCCCGTCGCTGGACGACGACATCGCGCGGCGCCGCCGCATCTACGTGCGCATCATGGTGGTGCACATCGTCGGGTTCGCGCTGTCCTACCCGCTCTACCTGTGGGAGTGGCGGGCCGGGGTGCTGGCCGTGATCCTGACCGGGGTGCTGCCCTGGATAGCCGTGATCATGGCCAACGACGCGCCGCGGCGCGGCACCCGCCGCCGCGCGCCGACCCCGGCCGCGTCTCGCGCCCGGCGGATCCGGCGCGCTCCGTGACCGGTCAGCGGATGGTGGTGATCATGTTCGTCCACTGCTGCTGAGCGAGCGGGTGCCAGCGGGTGTGCAGGGTGGTGAACAGCTCCGCCGCGCGCGCCCCCGCCCAGTCGGTGGGCAACAGCGCGGCGGGCAGCTGCGGGTCGAGGAACGGGAAGCGCCGCCAGGCGTGCACCAGGTGGATCTGGTGCACCAGGATCTCGGTGGCCGTGGTCGGGCGAGCGGCGCCGAAGGTGTCCAGGAACTCCTCGTAGGCGTTCTCCACCTCGGCCAGGTCCCAGGCCTGCGCGACCAGATCGCGCTCGGTGCCGATGGCGCCGAACGGGCCGACGAACGAGCTGCTCACGCCGGTCAGCCCGAGATCGGCGACGACGCCGGCCACCTCGTCCTGCTTGCCCTGGTCGGCCGACAGCCACACCCCCGGGGACGGTGAGCCGAGCCCGGCCCAGGCCAGCCGGGTGCGCAGCCGGTGCCGCAACTGCCGGCGCGACTCCGGAACGCTGATCAGCAGCACCAGCCAGCGACCGTCCCAGGTACGGGTGTTGCTGCCGAAGCCGTAGATGCGGGCCGCGCCGTCGGTGAGCAGCTCGCGGCCGGAGACGGTGAGCGACCAGCGCACCCTTCGACCGGCCCGGTCCGACTCCAGCAGCCCCTCCGCCGCGGTCCGGGCGAGCGCCTGGCGGGCCGACTTGGACTCCACCCCGAGCCCACCGAGCACGTCGAGCAGCACCTGGGTCCAGACCGGCTCGGCGCGCGCGAGCACGAACTCGCCGAGCACGGTGAGCAGCAGCGACCGCGCGCTGGTGGCGCCCAGCTCCCGGCGCCGGGACAGCGCGGGGTGCTCGACGGCGGGCTCGACGGGTGCGGACATGGCAGTACACCCTAACTTGCCGGTGCATCGGCACGGCCGGATCGCGCCGGGACACGGGGTCGGCGATCCGGTAGCGGCGGCCCGGAGGGGTGGCGGCCTAGGCTCGCGGCTCGTGGACATCGACCCCGCGCAGATCGACCGGGTGCTCGCTGCGGACCGGGCTCACGTGTGGCACCCGTACGCGCCGATGCCGGCGCCGGTGCCACCGCTGCTCGTCGCCTCGGCGGCCGGGGTGCGGCTGCGGCTGGCCGACGGCCGCGAGCTGGTGGACGGCATGTCCTCGTGGTGGGCGGCGATCCACGGTTACGCCCACCCGTTGCTCGACGCGGCCGTGCGCGAGCAGCTCGGCGCGATGAGCCACGTGATGTTCGGCGGGCTCACGCACTCCCCGGCGGTCGAGCTGGCCCGGCTGCTGGTGCAGATCACCCCGGCCGGGCTGGAGCACGTGTTCCTGGCCGACTCCGGGTCGGTGTCGGTGGAGGTCGCGATCAAGATGTGCCTGCAGTACCAGCGCTCGCGCGGGCGGCCGGCCAAGCACCGGCTGCTGACCTGGCGCGGCGGCTACCACGGCGACACCTTCGCCGCGATGAGCGTGTGCGACCCCGACGACGGCATGCACACGCTGTGGCGCGACGTGCTGCCCCAACAGGTGTTCGCGTCGCCGCCGCCGGTCGAGTTCGAGACGGCGTACGTCGCGGAGCTGGCCGAGCTGATCGAGCGGCACGCCGACGAGCTGGCCGCGGTGATCGTCGAGCCGGTGCTGCAGGGCGCGGGCGGGATGCGCTTCCACGATCCGCGCTACCTCCACGTGCTGCGCGAGCTGTGCCTGACCCACGACGTGCTGCTGGTCTTCGACGAGATCGCCACCGGCTTCGGGCGCACCGGCGAGCTGTTCGCCGCCGACCACGCCGGCATCGCGCCCGACGTCATGTGTGTCGGCAAGGCCCTGACCGGCGGATACCTGACCATGGCCGCGGTGCTGTGCACGTCGGAGGTGGCGTCGGGCATCACCGGGGGAGAAGCCGGGGTGCTGATGCACGGGCCGACGTTCATGGGCAACCCGCTCGCCGCCGCCGTCGCGCACGCCTCGGTCCGGCTGCTGGTGGCGCGCGACTGGCGAACCGAGGTCGCCGGGATCTCCGCGGCGCTGCGGTCCGGGCTGGCGCCACTTCGTGGGCGGCCGGGGGTGAGCGACGTCCGGGTGCTCGGCGCGGTCGGTGTCGTGCAGCTCGATCACGAGGTGGACGTGCCGGCGGCGACGAAGGCCGCGGTCGAGGCCGGGGTGTGGCTGCGACCGTTCCGCGACCTGATCTACACGATGCCGCCCTACATCTGCACCCCCGACGACCTCACCATGATCATCGCGGCGATCCGGGCGGCCACCGACGTCGGCTGACCACCCCGCCGCGGCCGCGGGCCGGGAGTGGCGCTGTCGTCGGACGGGGTGGGCGAGCGGTCCGTTCGTGCGGGTTACCGTGACCGGCGTGATGTCGCCGTCGAGTCCCGGTCGCCCCGATCATCCGCTGGCCTGGCTCGACGGCCACGCGGCGGGGCGCCGGGCGGCGGGGTTGCGGCGGGAGCTGCGGGCCCGCCCGGCGCTCGACCCGGTGCTCGACGTGGCCGGCAACGACTACCTCGGGCTCGCGGCCGACCCGCGGGTGATCGACGCGGCGGTGGCCGCGGCCCGCGAGTGGGGGGCGGGCTCCACCGGATCCCGGCTGGTCACCGGGACCACGCAGCTGCACGCCGAGCTGGAGCGCGAGCTCGCGGCGTTCTGCGGGACCGCGGCCGCACTGGTGTTCTCCTCCGGGTACGCGGCCAACCTCGGGGTGCTCACCGCGCTGGCCGGGCCGGGTTCACTGATCGTCTCGGACGCCGCCAACCACGCCTCCCTGGTCGACGCCTGCCGGCTGTCCCGGGCCCGGATCGCGGTGGTGCGCCACGGCGACCCGGGCGCGGTCGACGCCGCGCTGGCCGGCCGCGGCGAGACCCGCGCGCTGGTGGTCACCGAGAGCGTGGACAGCACCGACGGGCGGATCGCCCCGCTGGCGCAGCTGCACGCGGTGTGCCGGTCCCGCGGCGCGCTGCTCGTGGTCGACGAGGCGCACGGGCTGGGCGTCCGCGGGCCGGGTGGGCGCGGCGAGCTGGCCGGTCTCGGGCTGGCCGGGGCCGACGACGTCGTGAGCACCGTGACCCTGTCCAAGGCGCTGGGCAGCCAGGGCGGCGCGGTGCTGGGGCCGGCCGCGGTGATCGCGCACCTGATCGACACGGCGCGCACGTTCATCTTCGACACCGGCCTCGCCCCGGCCTGCGTCGGGGCCGCGCTGGCCGCGCTGCGGGTGCTGCGCGCCGAGCCCGAGCGGCCGGCCGCCGCGCTGCGGGTGGCGGCCGCGCTCGCCGCCGCGGCCGGGGTGCCGGCGCCACCCTCGGCCGTGGTCCCGGTGCTGCTGGGCGAGCCGACGGTCGCGTCGGCGGCGGCGGCCCGGTGCGCGGAGCTGGGGTTGCGGGTGGGCTGCTTCCGGCCGCCGTCGGTGCCGGCCGGCACCAGCCGGCTGCGGCTGACCGCCCGGGCCACCCTCACCGACGCCGACCTGGAGCTGGTCCGCGCGGTGCTCGCCGAGGTCCTGGGCCGCACCGGCCCGACGCCGGCGGTTCGCGAGCAGCCGTCGCGCGTGAGATGACCACCATCGGGCTCCGGCCGGGACCACACCCCGACCACGTACACCTCACGCGCGGGGGCCGGGTCGCCGGCCCCGCTGGGGCCCGCCGATGACCGGCGGCGTGCTGGTGATCACCGGCACCGGCACGGGTGTCGGGAAGACCGTGGTCACGGCGGCGATCGCGGCGCTGGGAACGGCCCGCGGCGAGCGGGTCGCGGTGCTCAAGCCGGCGCAGACCGGCCTCGCGCGCGACCAACCCGGTGACCTCACCCACGTCCAGCGGCTCGCCCCCGGCAGCACCGGACGCGAACTGGCCCGTTACCCCGAACCGCTGGCGCCTGCGACCGCCGCCCGCCGGTCCGGGCGGCCGGCCGTCACACCGACCGACGCCGCGGCGGCGGCGCGGGAGCTGGCCACGGCGCACGACCTGGTGCTGATCGAGGGCGCCGGTGGCCTGCTGGTCCGGTTCGACGCCGACGGGGGGACCCTCGCCGACGTCGCCGCGCTGCTGGGCTCGCCGGTGCTCGTCGTCGCGCACGCCGGACTGGGCACCCTCAACCACACGGCCCTGACCGTGGAGGCCCTGCGTCACCGGGAGCTGAACTGCGTCGGTGTGGTGATCGGGGCATGGCCGTCGGATCCGGATCTCGCGGCGCTGAGCAACCTCGTCGACCTACCGGGGGTCACCGGCGTTCCGCTGCTCGGGGCGCTGCCGGCGGGCGCGGGCGACCTGCCCGCGCGCGAGTTCACGACCGTCGCGCGTCACAACCTGGGGCCCGCGCTGGGTGGCGAATGGCAGACTCCCCAGCTGTGACGACCACAGTGCCGACCCCCGGGGCCACGATCCTGTCCACCGCCCGCGAGCAGGTGCTCGAACGGGGCGTCGGCCTCGACGAGACGCAGGTGCTGGCCGTGTTGCAACTGCCCGACAGCGATCTCGACGCGCTGCTGGAGCTGGCGCACGCGGTGCGGATGCGCTGGTGCGGGCCGGAGGTGGAGGTCGAGGGCATCATCTCGCTGAAGACCGGCGGTTGCCCGGAGGACTGCCACTTCTGCTCCCAGTCGGGCCTGTTCGACTCGCCCGTCCGCTCCGCCTGGCTGGACGTCCCGTCGCTGGTCGAGGCGGCCAAGCAGACGGCCAAGACCGGGGCCACCGAGTTCTGCATCGTCGCCGCCGTGCGCGGCCCGAACGAGCGGCTGATGGCCCAGGTCGCCGCGGGCATCACCGCGATCAAGGACGAGGTGGACATCAACATCGCCTGCTCGCTGGGCATGCTGACCCCCGCCCAGGTCGACCAGCTGGCCGCGATGGGGGTGCACCGCTACAACCACAACCTGGAGACCGCGCGCTCCTACTTCCCGCAGGTGGTCAGCACGCACAGCTGGGAGGAGCGCTGGGAGACGCTGCGGCTGGTCCGGGAGGCCGGCATGGAGGTGTGCTGCGGCGGCATCGTCGGCATGGGGGAGACGGTGCAGCAGCGCGCCGAGTTCGCCGGGCAGCTGGCCGCGCTGGAGCCCGACGAGGTCCCGCTGAACTTCCTCAACCCGCGCCCCGGCACCCCCTTCGGTGACCTGGAGCTGATGTCCGGTGTGGACGCGCTGCGCACCGTCGCCGCGTTCCGGCTGGCGCTGCCGCGCACGGTGCTGCGCTTCGCCGGCGGCCGCGAGCTGACCCTCGGCGACCTCGGCGCCCGGCAGGGCCTGCTCGGCGGGATCAACGCGGTGATCGTCGGCAACTACCTGACGACCCTGGGCCGGCCCGCGGAGTCGGACATCGAGCTGCTCGGTGAGCTGGAGATGCCGATCAAGGCGCTGAACGACACCCTGTGACCGTGCTCGGACCGTTCTGCGACCAGTGCGGGCGCCCGGCCGCCGCCGAACACCCGGGTTGCGCGGCCCGCCGCGAGCTGGAGCCGCCCCGGTTCTGCCCGGACTGCGCGCGGCGGATGGTCGTGCAGGTGACCCCGACCGGATGGGGCGCACGCTGCAGCCGGCACGGCGAGCGCCGCAGTGGCTGAGCCCGCAATGTCGGAACCAGCGGCGCTGCGCTGGTCGACGGTCTGGGAGGACGACCTCACCGGTGAGCAGCACGAGCAGCTGGCCGGGCTGCTGCGGCGCTGCTTCCCGGCCTCGCGCGCGGGCTTCGGCGGGGCCGTCAGCTGGGCCAGCGGGCGGCCGGAGCTGCGCATCGTCGCGCTCGACGGGGCACGACCGGTCGCGCACGCCGGCATCCTGCGTCGCTTCCTGCGGGTCGACGGGCGGTCGCTGCTGGTCGGCGACGTCGGGCTGGTCGCCGTGGACCCGGATCGGCGGGGCACCGGGTTGGGCGCCGCACTGCTCGACCGGACGGCGGCGGCGCTGCACGCGCTCGAGCTGCCCTTCGGCTTCCTGACCTGCGGCGAGCAGGTCGCCGGCTTCTATGCCACGGCCGGCTGGGCGCGGATCGGCAATCCGGTCCGGATGGTCCGCAGGGACGGCCGGGTGCAGGTCTACGGCGGCGTCGCGATGACGTTGCCGGTGGCGGTCGACCTGGCCGGCTGGCCGGCCGACGGTCGGCTCGACCGCAACGGCTACGAGGTCTGATCGCCGGGCCCCAGGCGCCCCGTGCGGGCCTGGTCCGCCATGCTGAGGTCATGGCGAACTGGGGGAACGTGCTGCGGCAGGCCGTGAAGATCGGTATGGACCTGCTGTCGTCGCGATCCGGGTCGAGCACTCGGCAGCGCGGCGCCCCGCGCGACCCGGCCCGACCCGCCACCCGGGGGCGCGAGCACCAGGTGCGCAGCGCGCCGACCCGGGAGCGCGCCCGCACCATCGCCTACGCACCCGACCTGGACGGTGCGGCCGATCCCGGCGAGGTCGTCTGGGCCTGGGTGCCGTTCGAGGAGAACGACGGGCGCGGTAAGGACCGACCGTTGCTGCTGGTCGGGCGCGACGGGCGGGCGGATCTGCTCGGGCTGATGCTGTCCAGCCAGCACGACCGGGCCGGCGATCCCGACTGGGTGTCGGTCGGCTCCGGCGCCTGGGATCGGGAGGGGCGGGAGTCGTTCGTGCGGCTGGACCGGGTGCTGGAGGTCGGCGAGCACGAGATCCGGCGCGAGGGTGCGGTGCTGGAGCGGGCCCGCTTCGAGCGCGTCGCCGCCGAGCTCCGGGCCCGCTTCGGCTGGACATGAGAGACCGCCGAGGTCAGTTGTAGCTGTGCTCCACGGCGAAGGTGGTGATCGGGGCCGGCACCGCGCGCAGCTCGCTGAGCAGCCCGGTCTCCCGCGCCAGCAGCACCCTGATCATCCGCAGCCGCTCGGTGGGGGACACCTGTTCGAGCAACTTCTGGCGATCCTCGATCGGGAGCAGGCAGTCCGCGGCCAGCACGTGGGCCAGCGTGTGGGACTCGACGTCGGGCGCCGGCTCCGACCAGTCGCCGGTCTTCCAGGCGGTGGAGCAGTAGCGGCGGTGCGCGGCCCGGGCCGCCGCGCTGAGCATCTGGGTCATGCCGGCCGGTGGTGGCGCCTCGGTGTCGGGCAGGTACTCCACCGACGCCATCAGGTACGGCTTGGCGTCCGCGTCCATGTCCAGCAGCCGGAACCGCCGCGCACCACGGGTGACGATGTCGTAGCGGCCGTCGGGCAGCCGCCGCACGTCGCGCATCTCGGCGGTGCAGCCGATGCCGTGCAGGCCCTGCATGCCGTGGTCGTCGGGCGCCCAGCCCTCGCGCACGGCGACGACCCCGAACTGCTTGTCCGGTACGAGCCCGGTGACCAGATCGACGGTGAGCTGCCGGTAGCGCGGCTCGAAGATGTGCAACGGCAGCGAGGCCCCGGGCATGAGCACCGTCCCCAGTGGGAACAGCGGCAGGGACTCGACCACGCCGTTTACGGTACGGCTCCGCGCGTCCCGTCGCCCGGTGGCCGCAACACGGCGAAGGCGTCGGTCACCCGCAGCGAGCGGTCGGCGAAGCGGAACAGCGCGGCCGGTCGCCCACCGGCGGGCCCCGGCGGGGCGACGGCGCCGGTCGGTTCCAGCAGCGCCCGCCGCGTCAGCACCCGTTGCAGGTTGGTCGCCGAGACCGGGTGTCCCAGCGCGGCGGAGTACAGCTCGCGCAGCGCGGAGATGGTGAACTCCCGGGGCACCAGCGCGAAGCCGATGTTGGTGTAGGACAGCTTCGCCCGCAGCCGCTCGTGCGCGGCCGCGACGATCACCGCGTGGTCGAACGCGGTCGGCGGAAGCTTGGCGACCGGTTGCCAGTCGGTGTCGTCGGGCACCGCAGGGTTGGCGTCCGAGCGGACCAGGCCCAGGAACGCGGTGGCGATCATGCGCACGCCCGGCACCCGGTCCGGGCGGGAGAACACCGAGAGCTGCTCGACGTGGGTCACGTCGCGCACATCGACCTTCTCGGCCAGCTGACGACGCACCGACGCCTCGACGTCCTCGTCGTCGCCCAGCAGGCCACCGGGCAGCGCCCACCGTCCGGCGTCGGGGGAGCGGGCCCGTCGCCAGCACAGCACGTGCGGTGCCCCGTCCCGGATGCGCAGCACCGCCGCCAGCACCTCATGCTCGGTCCGGCGGGTCATGTGGCGCGATCCTAGGGTGCGAACGGCCGCCGTCGGGCCGGTGAGTTCCCGGTCACGCGGAGGTGTCGCCCGGGGATTGCGCCTGCTAGTCTCCAACTCGTTTACGACTGTAAGTCGAAAACAGGGAAAATCGAGAACACCTTCCACCACGGGAGACCAGGATGACCCTCGCCGCAGCTGCCGAGACCGCCGTCCGGCCCGGCCTCGACCCGGAGTGGTTCGAGGAGGTCCGCGAGCTGGCCCGCCAACGGGACGCCGTGCTGCTGGCGCACAACTACCAGCTCCCGGAGATCCAGGACGTGGCCCACCACACCGGCGACTCGCTGGCGCTGTCGCGCATCGCGGCCGAGTCGTCGGCGTCGACCATCGTGTTCTGCGGGGTGCACTTCATGGCCGAGACGGCCAAGATCCTGGCCCCGGACAAGACGGTGCTCATCCCGGACGCGAACGCGGGCTGCTCGCTGGCCGATTCGATCGACGCCGACCAGCTGCGGGAGTGGAAGGCCGAGCACCCCGGTGCGGTGGTGGTCAGCTACGTGAACACCACGGCCGCGGTGAAGGCGGAGACCGACATCTGCTGCACCTCGTCGAACGCGGTGGAGGTGGTGGCGTCGATCCCGGCCGAGCGGGACGTGCTGTTCCTGCCCGACCAGTTCCTCGGCGCGCACGTGCGGCGGATCACCGGCCGGGCCAACATGCACGTCTGGGCGGGGGAGTGCCACGTGCACGCCGGCATCAGCGGGCCGGCCCTGTCCGCGCAGGCCCAGGCGCACCCGGACGCCGAGCTGTACGTGCACCCCGAGTGCGGCTGCGCGACCTCGGCGCTCTACCTGGCCGGCACCGGCGCGGTGCCCGCCGACCGGGTCAAGATCCTCTCCACCGGCGGCATGCTGGACGCGGCACGGGCGAGCAACGCGACGTCGGTGCTGGTCGCCACGGAGGTCGGCATGCTGCACCAGCTGCGCCGGGCCGCGCCGGAGATCGACTTCCGGGCGGTGAACGAGCGCGCCTCGTGCCGCTACATGAAGATGATCACGCCGGACAAGCTGCTGCGGTCGCTGCGCGAGGGCACCGACGAGGTGCACGTCGACCCCGAGCTGGCCGCCCGCGGCCGGGCCGCGGTCCAGCGCATGATCGAGATCGGTCGCCCTGGTGGTGGCGAGTGAGCTGGCAGGCGGGCACCGACCTGATCGTGGTCGGCAGCGGGGTGGCCGGGCTGACCGCCGCGCTGGACGCGGCCGAGCTGGGGCTGCGGGTGGTCGTGGTGACCAAGGACGCGGTCGACGCCGGAGCCACCCGGTTCGCGCAGGGCGGGGTGGCGGTGGTCCTCGGGGACGTGCCGGGCGACAGCGTCGCGGCGCACATCGAGGACACCATCGCCGCCGGAGCCGGGCTGTGCGACGCGGCCGCCGTCGCCTCGATCCTGCGCGACGGGCCGGCCGCGGTGGCCCGGCTGCGGGCCCGGGGCGCCACCTTCGACCCGGCCGGCTCCGGTGACGGGCGGCTGGCCCGGACCCGGGAGGGCGGCCACTCGGCGTTCCGGGTGGTGCACGCGGGCGGCGACGCCACCGGTGCGGAGATCGAACGGGCGCTGGTCGCCGCGGCCACCGATCGCCGCGGCATCGCGCTGCTCACCGGGCACGTCGCGGTGGACGCGCTGCGCACCGCGGACGGCCGGGTCACCGGCCTGGCCGTGCTCGACGACGCCGGCCGGCCCGGCGTGCTGCGGGCGCCCGCGGTGCTGCTGGCCAGCGGCGGCTACGGCCAGCTCTACGCCTCGACCACCAACCCGGACACCGCCACCGGCGACGGGGTTGCGCTCGCGCTGCGCGCCGGGGCGCCGGTCGCCGACCTGGAGTTCGTGCAGTTCCACCCGACGGTTCTCCATGACGATGGCCCGGCCACCGGGCAGCGGCCGCTGGTCACCGAGGCGGTCCGCGGCGAGGGCGCGGTGCTGCTGGACCGGGCCGGGCGGCGGTTCATGACCGGGGTGCACCCGCTGGCCGACCTCGCCCCCCGGGACGTGGTCGCGGCGGCGATAACCCGGCAGTTGGTGAGCAGCGGCGCCGACTGCGTGTTCCTGGACGCCCGCACGATCCCGGCCTTCGCGCGCCGCTTCCCGACCGTCCACGCGGCCTGCCGGGCCGCCGGGATCGACCCGGTGCGCGAGCCGATCCCGGTCACCCCGGCCGCGCACTACGCCTGCGGCGGCGTGGTCACCGACGGGCAGGGGCGGACCGGCGTGCCGGGGCTCTACGCCGCAGGCGAGGTGGCCCGCACCGGCCTGCACGGGGCCAACCGGCTGGCGTCGAACAGCCTGCTGGAGGGCCTGGTCATGGGGGCGCGGGCGGTGCGGGCGGTGGCCGTCGACCGCGCGTCGGTTCCGGCCGCCAGGCGCGGCTGCGCCGAGCTGGCCGCGTCACCCGCGGTGCCGATCGCGGCGCGCCCGGTGGTGCAGCGGGCGATGGGCGGCGCGGCCGGCATCGGCCGGACCGCCGGTGGGCTGGCCGCGGCGTCGGACGCGATCGAGGCGGCTACCACGACCGCGGTGCCGGTGGACCGGGCCGGCGTGCAGGATGCCGCGCTGACCCTGATCGCGCAGGCGGTGCTGGCCGCGGCGGGCACCCGCACCGAGAGCCGCGGCTGCCACCTGCGCACCGACTTCCCGGACCGCGACGACAGCTGGCAGCGGGAGAGCCTGCTGGTCCGCCTGGACGACACGGGCCGCCCGGTGGTCGCCGGCGTGACGGTGGTGGCGGCGTGACCGGGACACGGCTGGCGGCGACCGGCATCGGCCGCCCGGACCTCGACGACCTGCGCCGGGTCGTCGACACCGCTGTGGCCGAGGACCTGCGCTACGGCCCGGACGCGACGACCGCGGCCACCGTGCCCGCCGGCGCGGTGGCGGTGGCCGGCTTCGTGACCCGCGCGCCCGGGGTGCTGGCCGGGCTGCCGGCGGTGCGGGCCGTGCTGGACACCGTGGTCGGCGACTACGAGGTGCTCACGGAGCGGGCCGACGGGGACCGGCTGAGCCCCGGCGACGCCGCGCTGATCGTGCGGGCACCGGTGCGGGCGCTGCTGACCGCCGAGCGGACGGCGTTGAACCTGCTCACCCACCTGTCCGGGGTGGCCACCGCCACCGCGGCCTGGGTGGACGCGGTGGCCGGCACCGGGGTGGCGATCCGGGACACCCGCAAGACGCTGCCCGGGCTGCGGCTGCTGGAGAAGTACGCGGTGCGCTGCGGCGGCGGTGTCAACCACCGGCTCGGCCTCGGTGACGCGGTGCTCATCAAGGACAACCACGTGGCTGCGGCCGGCTCGGTGGGCGCGGCGCTGGCCGCCGCCCTGGCGGCGGCGCCGGGGCTCCCGTGCGAGGTGGAGGTGGACTCGCTGGCCCAGCTCGACGAGATGCTGGCGCTGGGCGCGGAGCTGGTGCTGCTGGACAACTTCTCGGTCGAACTCACCACCGAGGCAGTGCGCCGCCGCGGCGACCGGGCGACCCGGCTGGAGTCGTCCGGCGGGCTGGTGCTGGGCAACGCCCGGGCCTACGCGGAGACCGGGGTGGATTTCCTGGCCGTCGGCGCGCTGACCCATTCGGTGGCGGCGCTGGACATCGGGCTCGATCTGGACGCGGGGGGACCGGCAGGCGGGTAGACATCCACGGGCGACCCCGGAAGAGTCGGCCCCGAAAAATCGGCCCGGAAAGTCGCCCCGGAAAGGTCACGGAAAGTTCGCGTGGGGTAGCCGCGGCACCGGGGCATATCACGTGGTGACGCACTCGGCAGGGCTGGACGGGCGGCCCACCTTGACCGTCCGCGTCCGTCGCCGACACGGGAGCCCCTGCCCATGCGCGTACGACCATCGGGTCCGAGCCGCCCGGACGTTGACGGCGATGATGCCGCTGGTGCCCGATCGGCCCCGTCACACGACGGGGACCGGGAACTGTATGACCGCCTGAGCGACGAGGAGTTCGCCGATCATGCCTTCGAGGTGCTCGCGATCGGGCTGGTCGGCTACGCCCACGGCGTGCTGCACGGCTGGATGGCCACCGGCGAGATCTACCGGCAGGCCGGGCGGCGCGGCTGGCCGGTGTCACCCACCGACGCCGAACGCCTCGTGCTCTACGCCCACCCCGAGGAGGTCGACGAGATCATCAACGAGACCCTCGGCGAAGGTCTCGTCTACCTGCGCCGATGCGCGGCCAGCGGCGAGGGCAAGTGGGATCCGGCCGGCGGCGCGTCCCTGTGCACCTACTTCGTCGGGGCCTGCGTGCTGCGGTTCCCGACCGTCTTCCGGCGCTGGAGCAGGGACATCGCACGCCAGCCACCGACCGACAGCTACAGCGATGACCACGGGTTCGTCGCGATGCTCCCGTCCCCCGAGGACCTGGAGCAGAAGATCGTTTCCGAGATCCTTGCAGAGGAGAAGCTGAACACGATGCCACCGAACGTGCGCAGGATCGTGGAGCTACGCACGGGGGGATGTAGTTTCGCCGAGATCGCCCGACACACCGGAGCGACGAGCGCTCGGGCGATCGAGGGCGTGTTGAAGCGCTACCGCGACGGGCTGCACCGTCGCCACGCCGGGGAGCGGCGGTGAACAGCGCCGTGGGGGATCGGCCGGACCCGGCACTGGTCCGCCAGCTGACCGAGGTGTTGCAGCTACGGGAGCGGGAGTCGCCGGAACCGGCCCGCGCCGGCCTGATCGACGAGCTGATCGCGGCGGCCGACTGCGGCATCGACGTGCCGCTGCCGGACATCGTCGAAGCGGTCGAGAGGTCGTCGCTGGGGACCCCGAAGGCGCGCAAGCAGCGCCGCTCGACACCGCCCGCGGTGATCGCCGAGGTGCTGGGCCGGGCGGCCCGCATCACCGCCCGCGACAAGCAGGACGACGACGGCTCGGTGGCCGAGGCGATCCGCCGCGGCGACGCGGTGCCGGTCGAGGGTCCGATCCCGGACTGGCTGCGCGAGGTGCACCGGATGCGCGAGCGCCGCGGCCTCGACCAGGAGAAGGTGCTGGTCGAGCTGGAGGGGATGGGCTTCTCGCTGACCGCCGACCAGCTCACCGAGACGTTGATGGCGGTGCCGGTGTGCCACGACCGGGAGCTGGTCCGGTCGATCGTCACGGTGCTCGGCGGGGACTGGACCGGCCGCGGCTACGAGGCCTCCTACGACGCGGCGCTGGATGAGCACCGGCGCCTGGACGGGCGGCCGGGCGGCCTGGTCGGCCGGCAGGACGTCTCCGGTCTGGAAGGTGCGGACCCGCTCACCCCCCGCACGCTGCTGCGCCAGGTGCGGGCCGAGTACGAGCTGCTGCCCCCGGTGGTGCGCGGCCGCGACGAGCTGATCGCCGGGCTGGTCGGGCTGCTCGACGCACCGTCGGCCCGGACCCACGTGTTGGTCGGTGGCGGCGGAGCGGGCAAGTGCACGGTGGCGATGGCCGTCGCCGCCGCGGCCCGGGACCGCGGGCACCGGGTCTGGTGGGTGAACGCGGCCGATCGGAACCAGGTGACCCGCGGCATGTTGGCCGTCGCCACCCAGCTGAACGCGCCGGTCGCCGAGCTGAACGCGATCCAGTCCAACCCCGAGGAGGGGGCCGAGCTGCTCTGGCGGCGGATGGACGCCAGCAGCACCCGCTGGTTGCTGGTCTTCGCCGACGCCGACGACCCGGAGGTGTTCACCATCCGCGGCGACGGCGAGCGCCGGTCATGGCTGCGGCCGAGCAGCGCCGGCACCGTGATGGTGACCAGCAGGGTGCGTGCCGCCGCCCGGTGGTCCGAGCAGGCGCTGATCACGCGGGTCGGGGACCTGCCGGCCGAAGCCGGCGCGCTGGTGCTGCTCGACCAGATCCGCACCGACGGCGCCGCCGCGGATCCCGAGCAGCTCGCCCAGGCGCGGCGGATCTCCGAACGGCTCGGCGGCGTGGCCCTGGCGCTGCGCACGGTCGGGCGCTACGTCGCATCGTCGATCGGCAGCCAGGATCTGGCTCACGTGCTGGTGGCGCTGGGCGAGGAACGCCCCGCCGACGTGCGCACCTGCGCCCGTTTCAAGGAGATCTGGGAGCTGGCCATGACGGCGCTGGCCCAGCGCGGGGCGCCCGAGGCGCGCACGTTGATGCGCATGCTGGCCTGCTACGCGCCGAACTGGGTGGTGCCGCTGGATGCGCTGACGCCCGAGCGGCTGGCCGCGTCCGGGCTGCCCGTCTCGGAGCCGGGCACCGACCCGATCTCGGCCTGGCAGCGCGCCCTGGACGGGCTGCTCGAGGTCGGGCTGATCAGCCACAAGGTCACCTCCGGCGCGGGCGTCACGGGGGTGGTGGTGCAGCGACTGGTCGCGGAGGTCTCGCGGGCGGTCGGGACACCCGACTCCGACGCCGTCGAGGCGGCCGCGGTGCAGGTGCTGCTGGCCGGGCGCAACGAGTTCGACAGCGGGCGGCCGGCCAACTGGCCGGCGCTGCGCCGGCTCGAACCGCACGTCTACTCGTTGCTGGACAACCTGCGCACCGTCCGGCCGGACGTGCGCGGGGCCGCGCTGTTGCTGGCCGTGCGGATCGCGCAGGGACTGATCAGGGCCGGCCTGTTCGCACTCGGCGAGGCCCTCATCCGGCACGCCCAGGCCCGCACCCGGGACCTGGACCCGCAGGCGCCCGAGTCGCTCGACGCCGAGCACACGCTGGCGTGGGCGTTGGGCCTGCGCGGCGAGCTGGCCGACGCCGAGAGCCGCTTCCGCGCGCTGTTGCTGGAGCGACGGCGGATCTGGGGTCCGGAGCACCCGTGCACCCTGAGCATCCGCGACCTGCTGGCCTGGGTGCTCGCCGAGCAGGGTCGACTCGATGAGGCCCACAACCGGTTCCGGGACCTGCTGCCGGTCTGCGAGCGGGTGCTGGGGCCCGACGACCGCCGGACCCTGGCGGTCCGGCACCGGCTGGCCTGGATCACCGCCCTGCGCGGACGTCCCGACCAGGCGGAGATCCAGTTCGCCGGCGTGCTGCCGCAGCGGATCCGGGTGCTCGGCGCGGACCACATGGAGGTGCTCAGCACCCGCTACCGGCTGGCCTGGTCACGCAGCCTGCAGGGCCAACACGAGGTCGCGGAGGCCGACTTCGTCGAGCTGCTGGGCGATCTCGAGCGGGTCTTCGAACCCGAGTCCGCGCCGGTGATCATGGTGCGGTCGCGGTTGGCGGTGGCCCGGATGTGGCTGGGGCGGTTCACCGATGCGGAGATCGACGCCCGCTTCGTGGTGGAGGCCCGGGAGCGGGTGCTGGGCGCGCACCATCCGCGCACGTTGCGCGCTCGCACCGACCTGGCCAAGTTCCTGCAGCACAAGGGCGACTTCCGCAGCGCCGACCGGATCTATCGGGAGGTGCTCGCCGAGGTCGAGCGCACCCGCCAGCTGGGCAAGGACCACCCGCTCAGCCTCGACATCCGGCACCGGCTGTGCCGGCTGTTGATCGACTCCGGCCGGTTGGAGGAGGCCGAACGCTCGGCTCGGGCCCTGGTCGTGCGCCGGCAGCGGGTGTCCGGGTGGGAGCACCCCTCCACCGTCGCCAGTCGTTACTTCGTGGCGTTGGCCCTGATGCGGCGCGGCCGCTACGCCGAGGCGCAGGATCGGCTGGAGGCGGTGCTGGCCGATCAGCAGCGGCTGCTCGGCGACGAGCACCGCTACACCCTGGAGACCCGCGCGATGCTGGCCGAGCTGGCCGGCCGGCGGGGCTGGCTGCCGGAGTCCTACACCGCCGTCGTCGAGGTGCTCAAGAGCCGGCAGGCGGCGCTCGGGCCGGATCATGCCGACACCGTCGACAGCCGGGAGCGGCTGGTCTGGATCCTGGGCGAGATGGACCTGCTGGCCGAGGCCGAGGAGCGCTGCCGGGATCTGGTCGCCGACTGCACCCGGGCGCTGGGCCCGATGCACCCGGACACGCTATCGGCGCGCTACCGGCTGGCCTGGGTTCTCGGGTTGGCCGAGCGCGGTGTCGAGGCCGAGCAGGCCTACCGCGGGCTGGTGGCCGATCAGCAACGGTTGCTGGGCCGGGAACATCCGCACACGCTGCGCAGCCGGCACGGCCTGGCCCGCGAGCTGGTCCGCGCCGGGCGTCCCGCCGAGGCCGAGCAGGAGCTGCGCAGCATCCTCATCGACCGGATCCACATCCTGGGCCGGCAACATCCCGACACCCTGATCAACCGGCACGAGCTGGCCTTCACCCTGGCCGAGCAGGGCTACTACGACGATGCGCAGCGGTCGATGCAGGCGGTGCTGCTCGAGCAGCTGGACGCGCTGGGCGCCGACCACCGCAGCACCCTGCTCACCCGGGAGCGGTTGGCCTGGATCCAGGAGCGGCAGGGCCGGCTCGAGGATGCGGCCGACCACTGGCGGCAGCTGTTGCGGGACCGGGAACGGCTGTTCGGCCCCGACCATCCGGACACGGTGCGGGTGCGCGAGCGGCTGGCGCGCAGCTCGCACGAGGTGCCGCGGCTCTGGTGAGCCTTCCCGGCCGGCACCCGGGTCGCCGGCCAGGGTGACGTGACCGGGTTCTCTTCAGCGCAGCGCGATCGCGATCGGTGTACACGATCTATTCTGGCCTGATGCTCCGCCGCCTCGACCTGCGTGCCGAACCGCTGCCCCGCCCGGCCGTGTTGCGC
Source organism: uncultured Actinomycetota bacterium (assembly GCA_963730945.1). Taxonomy (GTDB): domain Bacteria; phylum Actinomycetota; class Actinomycetes; order Mycobacteriales; family Pseudonocardiaceae; genus Pseudonocardia. The sequence goes on along the minus strand of CAVSTV010000008.1, from coordinate 1,586,760 downwards.
GGTCTGCTGCCGCGGGCCGAGGTCGACGTCGACGCCGTGCTGGAGCTCATCCGCCCGATCGTCGACGCGGTGCGCGAGCGCGGCGCCGCGGCGGCGCTGGAGTTCGCCGAGCGGTTCGACCGGGTCCGCCCCAGCTCCATCCGGGTCCCCGCGCAGGCCCTGACCGGGGCACTGGCCGCGCTCGACCCGGCCGTCCGGGCCGCCCTGGAGATCGCCGTCGAGCGGGTCCGGATCGCCCACGACGACCAGCGCCGCACCGACATCGTCACCCAGGTGGTGCCCGGGGGTGTGGTCACCGAGCGGTTCGTGCCGGTGCGCCGGGTCGGGCTGTACGCGCCGGGTGGGCTGGCCGTGTATCCGTCCAGCGTGATCATGAACGTGGTGCCGGCGCAGGCCGCGGGCGTGGAGTCGCTGGTGGTGGCCTCGCCGCCGCAGGCCGAACACGGCGGGCTGCCGCACCCGACGATCCTGGCCGCGGCCGCGCTGCTGGGCGTCGAGGAGGTGTGGGCGGTCGGCGGGGCGCAGGCGGTCGCGCTGCTGGCCCACGGCGGCACCGACACGGACGGCGCCGAACTGGAGCCGGTCGACCTGGTCACCGGCCCGGGCAACCTCTACCTGACCGCGGCCAAACGGCTGCTGCGGGGACTGATCGGGATCGACTCCGAGGCCGGCACCACCGAGATCGCCGTGCTCGCCGACGCCACCGCCGACCCGGTGCACGTGGCCGCGGACCTGATCAGCCAGGCCGAGCACGATCCCAACGCGGCATCGGTGCTGGTCACGACGTCGGAGGAGCTGGCCGACGCGGTGGAGGCTGAGCTGGAACGGCAGGTCGCCGCGACCAAGCACACCGAGCGGATCCGCACCGCGTTGAGCGGGCCGCAGTCCGGCACCGTCCTGGTCGCCGACATCGACGCCGGGCTCGCCGTGGTCGACGCCTACGCCGCCGAGCACCTGGAGATCCAGACCGTCGACGCGCGCGAGGTCGCGCTTCGGGTGCGCAACGCCGGCGCGATCTTCGTCGGGCCGTGGGCGCCGGTGTCGCTGGGCGACTACTGCGCCGGGTCCAACCACGTGTTGCCCACCGGCGGCTGCGCCCGGCACTCGGGCGGGCTGTCCGTGCAGACCTTCCTGCGCGGCGTGCACGTGATCGAGTACACCGAGGACGCGCTGCGGGCGGCGGCCGACGCCGTCGTCACGCTGGCCGGCGCCGAGGACCTGCCCGCGCACGGGCAAGCCGTTACGGCCCGATTCCGGTGACCCTGATCAGCCCGCCGGTCACCCTCGATCAGCTCCCGCTGCGCGCGGACCTGCGCGGCCGGACCCCGTACGGCGCGCCGCAGCTCGACGTCGCCGTCCGGCTGAACACCAACGAGAACCCGTACCCGCCGCCGCCGGCGCTGGTCGCCGACGTGCAGGTCGCGATCGCGCAGGTGCTGACCCGGCTGCACCGCTATCCGGACCGCGATGCGGTGGCGCTGCGCACCGATCTGGCCGGGTATCTGCGCACCGCAACCGGCGTCGAGCTCGGCACGGACAACGTGTGGGCGGCCAACGGCTCCAACGAGGTGCTGCAGCAGATCCTGCAGGCCTTCGGCGGCCCCGGCCGCACCGCGCTCGGCTTCGAACCGTCCTACTCCATGCACCCGATCATCGCCGCCGGCACCCGCACCCAGTGGCGCCCGACCCCGCGCCGCCCCGACTTCACCGTCGACGTCGACGCCGCCGCCGCGTTGCTGGCCGCCGCTGCGCCCGATGTCACGTTCCTGACCAGCCCGAACAATCCGACCGGGCAGTCGCTGCCGCCGGCCGAGCTGGCCGTGCTGGTCGAGGCCGCGCCGGGGATCGTGGTCGTCGACGAGGCCTATGCCGAGTTCTCCGACCAGCCCAGCGCGATCACCCTGCTGGGCTCCTACGGGGCAAAGCTGATCGTCTCGCGCACCATGAGCAAGGCGTTCGCGTTCGCCGGCGGGCGGTTGGGTTACCTCGCCGCGGCGCCGGCCGTGGTCGAGGCGCTACAGCTGGTCCGGTTGCCGTATCACCTGTCCGTTCTCACCCAGGCAGCGGCGAGCGCCGCACTGCGGCACGCCGACGACACGCTGCAATCGGTTGCGCTGCTGCGCGCCGAGCGGGAACGTGTGTGGGCGGAGCTCGCGGCGATGGGATACGACGTGGTCCCCAGCGACGCGAACTTCATCCTGTTCGGGCGGTTCGCCGATGCACCGCGTGGGTGGCGGGCCTTCCTCGACCGCGGGGTGCTCATCCGGGATGTCGGCATTCCGATGCGGCTGCGGGTGACGGTCGGCACGCCCGAGGAGAACGACGCCTTCCTGGCGGTAGCCGGTGAGATCGTCGCCGAAGAGATCGTGGACAAGGAGTTGGTGTGAGTCGGATCGGCCGCCTCGAGCGGATCACCAAGGAGACCAAGATCCTGGTCGAGATCGACCTGGACGGAACGGGAACCACCGACGTCCAGACCGGGGTGCCGTTCTTCGATCACATGCTCGACGCCTTCGGCAAGCACGGCGCGTTCGACCTGACGGTGCGCGCCGAGGGCGACATCGACATCGACTCGCACCACACCGTCGAGGACGTGGCCATCGTGCTCGGCGAGGCCATCCGGGCCGCGCTGGGCGACAAGAAGGGCATCCGCCGCTTCGGCGACGCGCTGATCCCGATGGACGAGGCGCTCGCCCAGGCCGTCGTCGACGTCTCCGGCCGGCCCTACACCGTGCACACCGGCGAGCCGGAGATGATGACCGGCTTCGTGATCGGCGGGCACTACCCGACCGTGCTGAACCGGCACGTGTTCGAGTCGCTGGCCTTCCACGGGCAGCTAGCGCTGCACATCCGGGTCCAGGACGGACGCGACCCGCACCACATCACCGAAGCCCAGTTCAAGGCCGTAGCCCGCGCCCTACGCGCGGCCGTGGAGCCAGACCAGCGCATCGGCGGCGTCCCCTCGACGAAGGGCGTCCTCTAGCCCAGCCCGCCCCCTACCCCCTCCCCAGACCGAAATGCGCTCTAGGCTGGTGCGGGTCGGGCGGCGACCAGTACTGCGGCAAGGGCGAATGACCCAGCCACCGCTGTCGCCGCGACGTAGGCGATCGGGCCGGCGTCGATCAGGGCGGCGAACAGGGCCCCGGACAGCGCCAGCGCCACCGCCGCGAACAGTGCGTCGGCGATCTGCAGCGCCGAGGAGTTGGTGCCCTGCTCGTCCGGCGCGGACAGCTCCAGGGTCAGCACCGACAGCGTCGGGTAGGCGACGCCCATGCCCAGCCCGGCGACGGCCCAGCCGAGCATCCCGACCGCGACCGGCACCGCCGGGATCACCGTCGCGCCGGCCAGCAACACCCCGAGCCCGATGAACAGGGTCCCGGCGCGCAGCAGCGCCGTCCGCGAGGGCGCCCGATCCCGGCCCTGGAACCAGGAGCCGATCGACCAGGTCACCGCGGCCACGGTCAACACCACGCCCGACAGGGTCGGTGACAGCCCGCGCTCGCGGGCGAGCAGCAGCGGCAGGAACGCCTCGGCGCCCAGGAACGCGGCCGCGATCAGGCCGCGGAGCAGCACCACGCTGGGCAGGCCGGGGCGGGCGCGCAACGCGCCGGCGGGCAGCAGGCGCGGCCCGGACACCGCCACCGCCGCCAGCGCCGCGGCGCCCAGGATCACCGCGCCCGGCCCGGACAGCTGACCGGCCTCGTGCAGCCCGGCCGCGCCCACAGCCGCCCCGACGGCCCAGACCACCCGGTGCCACGGGTGCCGGGCGCTGCCGCCGCCGCCGATCCGCTCCGCGCAGCCGCGGCAGCGACCCAACCCCGGCTCGACCAGCAGTGCGGCCGGCACCGCGAGCACCGCGGCCAGCAGGAACACCCAGCGCCAGTTCAGCTGCTCCACGATCAACCCGGCCAGCGGCGGCCCGACGACCGCGGGCAGCAGCCAGGCGGCGGCGAACGCGGCGAAGATCCGGGGCCGCAGCGCGGGCGGCACCACCCGGGCCACGACCACGTACAGCGCCACCGAGAACAGCCCGCTGCCCAGCCCCTGCACGGCCCGCCCGGCGGCCAGCGCCGGCATCGACGGGGCCAGTCCGGCGATCAGCAGCCCGAGCACGAACGCGACCACCCCGACCCGCATCGACCCGGCCGGTCCGCGGGCGTCGCTCCACACCCCGGCCAGCACCATCCCGATCACGCTGGTGGCCAACGGCAGCCCGAAGGCCAGCGCGTAGGCGGCCACCCCGTCGAGCGCGGCGGCCGCGGTGGGCATCGCGGTGGCGACCGCGATCGCCTCGAACGCAGCCAGTGACACCAACGCCACCGACCCGATGGTGAGCGCCCGCAACGGGGCGCTGAACAGGGTCACAGCCGGAGGTGGCCCAGCAGGCGGAGTCCCAGCCGGCGGGGGTGTGGTCGGGTCGGCGGTCATCGTGGTCATGACGGTCACCCTGCAACCTGAACCGCGGTCGAGGTCAACGCGCTGCGGCCGGGGTCACTCCTGGCCCTGCTGGCCGTGTTCACCGCTCTGGTGGTGTTGCAGGCCACGGTTCTGTCCTGGATCGTGCCGGCATGAGCTCAACGGCGTTTCCCGACTCGTACGCAGCCGAGTTGCGGGCCTGGGCCGGCGATCGCGATCAGGTTCGCGAGGACGCGCTGACCAGGCACGCCCAGGCCCACGACGCCTCGCACTTCCTGCTGCTGCCCAGCGCGGTGGTGGCCCCGCGCAGCGGCGCCGAGGTCGGCAGGCTGCTGGAGCTCAGCCGCCGGCACGGGGTGCCGCTGACCTTCCGCTCCGGGGGCACCAGCCTGTCCGGGCAGGCGGTCACCGACAGCCTGCTGGTGGACACCCGCCGGCACTTCCGGGACGTCGAGATCCTCGACGACGGGCTGCGGGTGCGGGTGCAGCCCGGCGTCACCGTGCGCCAGCTGAACGCCCGGCTGGCCAGCTACGGGCGCAAGTTCGGGCCCGACCCGGCCAGTGAGGCGGCGTGCACCATCGGGGGAGTGCTGGCCAACAACGCCAGCGGGATGGCCTGCGGCACCGTCGAGAACAGCTACCGGACATTGGACTCGGTGGTCGCCGTGCTGCCGTCCGGCACCGTGATCGACACCGGTGCGCCGGACGCCGACGAGCGGCTGCGCGCGGGCGAGCCCGATCTCCACAAGGGGCTGTCGGAGCTGCGGGACCGGGTGCTGGGCAACCCGCGCTCGGTCGCCGTGATCGAGCAGCAGTTCTCGATGAAGAACACCATGGGTTACGGGCTGAACGCGCTGCTCGAATACGACACGCCGGCCGAGATCCTCACCCACCTGCTGGTCGGCAGCGAGGGCACGCTGGCCTTCGTCACCGAGGCGACCTTCCGCACGGTGCCGCTGCGCACCCAGGTCGCGTCCGCGCTGCTGGTGTTCGACGACCTGTTCGCGGCCAACGCGGCGCTGCCCGCGCTGGTGGCTACCGGCGCGGCGACGCTGGAGCTGATGGACGCCACCTCGCTGCGGGTCGGCCAGTCCTTCCCGGACTGCCCGCCGGCCATCGCCCGGATCGCGGTGGACCAGCAGGCGGCGCTGCTGCTGGAGTACCAGGGCACGGTGGCCGCGGAACTGGCCGAGCTGACCGCGGCCGCCGCGCCCGCGCTGGCCGAACTGCCCACCGCCGAGCCGGTCGAGCTGACCCGCGACGCCGCGATCCGTGGCGGCTGGTGGAAGCTGCGCAAGGGGCTGTACGCCTCGGTGGCCGGGGCCCGCCCGACCGGCACCACCGCGCTGCTGGAGGACGTCGTCGTCCCGGTGCCGGCGTTGGCGCCGACCTGCCGGGAGCTGGCGGTGCTGTTCGACCGCTACGCCTACACCGACTGCGTGGTGTTCGGGCACGCCAAGGACGGCAACATCCACTTCATGCTGACCGACCGGTTCGAGACCGACGAGCAGCTGGGCCGCTACCACGCGTTCACCGAGGAGATGGTCGAGCTGGTGCTCGGCCACGACGGCTCGCTCAAGGCCGAGCACGGCACCGGCCGGGTGATGGCGCCCTACGTGCGCCGCCAGTACGGCGACGAGCTGTACGAGGTGATGCAGGGGATCAAGCGGCTGTTCGACCCGCACGGCATCCTCAACCCCGGCGTCGTGCTCAGCGACGACCCGGACCTGCACCTCAAGCACATCAAGCTGGCCCCGGTCGTCGAGCCCGAGGTGGACCGGTGCACCGGCTGCGGGTTCTGCGAGCCGGTGTGCCCGAGCCGCAACATCACCCTCACCCCGCGGCAGCGGATCGCGGCCTGGCGGGCTATCCGGTCGGCCGAGCTGAGCGGTGACACCGAGCTGGAACGGCAGCTCAACGCCGACTACGACTACGCCGCCGTGCAGACCTGCGCGGTGGACGGCATGTGCCAGACCGCCTGCCCGGTCCTGATCAACACCGGTGACCTGGTGAAGCGGCTGCGCAAGCGGGACCAGCCGCGGGCCACCGCGGTGGCCTGGACCGCGGCCGCGAAGCGCTGGGGCGCGGTGACCCGGGGCAGCTCGGCCGCGCTCACCGCGATGTCGCACCTGCCGGCCGTCGTCGAGCCGGCCGTGACCGCGGCCAACCGCGGCGCCCGCGCGGTCGCCGGCACCGACCGGGTGCCGCTGTGGTCCCGCGAGCTGCCCGGCGGCGGGCCGCGCCGACGCCGCCCGGCGCCCGCGGGGGAGCCGGTCGCGGTCTACCTGCCGGCCTGCGTGAACACCATGTTCGGACCGGCCGACGGCGGGCCCGGCGTTCAGGTCGGCTTCGAGCAGCTGTGCGAGCGGGCCGGGATCACCCTGCTGGTGCCGCCGGAGATCGAGTCGCTGTGCTGCGGCACGCCGTGGTCGTCAAAGGGCATCCCGGACGGCTACGAGGTGATGCGCGAGCGGGTGCTGCCGGTGGTGCTGGCCACCACCCGGGACGGGGAGCTGCCGGTGGTCACCGACGCGTCCTCGTGCACCGAGGGCTTCCACGCCATGCTGGCCGACACTCCCCGGGTCACGGTGCTGGACGCGATGCAGTTCGTGGTCGAACACGTGTTGCCCGCGCTCGGCGAGTACCCCAAGCTGCCGTCGGTCTCGGTGCACCCGACCTGCTCCTCGACCCGGCTGCAGCTCACTGTGGCGCTGGCTACGCTGGCCGCCGCGGTGGCGCAGGACGTGCACGTCCCGGACGACTGGGGTTGCTGCGCGTTCGCCGGCGACCGCGGCATGCTGCACCCGGAGCTGACCGCGTCGGCGACCGCGCCGGAGGCGGCCGCGGTGGCAACCCGTGGCGCCGCGGCCCACGTGTCCTGCAACCGGACCTGCGAGCTGGGCATGACCAGGGCCACCGGGCAGCCCTACCGGCACGTGCTGGAGGTGCTGGCCGGGATCGTGACCGCGCCGGAATGACCCACCGCCGCGCTGGACGGCGGTTGCGTCGGCAAGGTCCCAGTACGCTGGCCGGGTGGCGCGGATAGTGGTGCTGGACTACGGATCGGGCAACCTGCGTTCCGCGGAACGCGCGTTGCGCCGGGTCGGCGCCGACGTCGTCGTCACTGCCGATCCGGACGCCGCGTTGGAGTGCGACGGCCTGGTCGTGCCGGGCGTCGGCGCTTTCGCCGCCTGCATGACCGGGCTGGCCGGGGTGGACGGGCCGCGCATCATCGATCGGCGGCTGGCCGGCGACCGCCCGGTGCTGGGCATCTGCGTCGGCATGCAGGTGCTGTTCGACCTGGGCGTCGAGTGGGGCGAGCGCACCGCGGGCTGCGGGCGGTGGCCAGGGACCGTGGAGCGGCTCAAGGCCGACGTGCTGCCGCACATGGGCTGGAACACCGTGCGGGCACCGGGCGGGTCGGCGCTGTTCTCCGGGCTGGATCCCGACACCCGGTTCTACTTCGTGCACTCGTTCGCGGTGCGGCGCTGGGAGCTGGAGCCCTCCGACGCGATCCGCCCGCCGCTGGTCAGCTGGGCGAACCACGGCGAGGACTTCGTGGCCGCGGTGGAGAACGGCTCGCTGGCCGCCACCCAGTTCCACCCGGAGAAGTCCGGGGACGCCGGCGCGGTGCTGCTGCGCAACTGGCTGCGCGACGTGGTCGGCTGAGCCGTGACGACGAAGAAGCGCCGAACCACCCGTTCCCGGACCACCACCTCCCGTTCGCGCAGCTCGCGCTCGGGATACCCGCGTCGGCGCACCCGCCGGTGGGTCTCCCCGGCCAGCTCCCTGGGCACGGCGGTCGGTGTCGCGGTGGCCGCGGGACTGATCGCGCTGCTCGGCGGGTTGCCGTGGTGGGGCTGGCTGCTGCTGGTCGTCGTCGGGGTGGCCGCGGCGGGCATCTGGGCGGTCAGCCGACGCCGGGGCGAGGACGCGGAACCGGACACGGAACCGGACACCGGTGGCGAACCCGTGCCACCCGCCGACGGCCGCGGCGCGACCGGCACCTGAGGACCACCGGCTCCGGTCAGCGTCCGGCGAACTCCCGCTTCTGCAGGTCGTAGCGCAGCTCCCGGCGCCCGTCGCGGATTCCGGCCACGATCATCCGGACCACCTCGTCGGCCTCCGCGGCGGCCGTCATCTGCGGCGCCGAACCGGCGATCGCCCGTTCCGCGAGTCCGGTGTCGATGTGCGGCGGGCGGATGTCGAAGACCACCACGCCCTGCCGGCGCTGCTCCGGGCGTAGCGCGGTCAGCCAGGCCGACAGCCCCGCCTTGCTCGCGGTGTACGCGGCCATCCCAGCGGTGGGGTAGTCGGCCAGGATCGCCGACAGCACGGCCACCGTGCCGCTGCCCTCCATCCGGCCGAGCGCGGCGCGGACCAGCGCCATCGGCGCCATCGTGTTGACCGTCAGGAGGTGCTCGGTCACCACGTCGTCGGTGGCCTCGCCCGGGCCGAAGGCGGCCACCCCGATCGCCACGACCAGCACGTCCAGCCCGCCGAGGGTGTCGGCGGCCTCGGTGACCACGCCCGCGCAACCATCCATGTCCAGCGCGTCGAAGGTGGCGGTCGGCGCGTCGTCGAGCTCCGCGGCCAGGGCGGCGAGCTTGTCGGCGTTCCGCCCGGCGAGCACCAGCCGCGCCCCCTCGCCGTGCAGGGCACGGGCGACGCCGCCGCCCAGCACCCCGGTCGCGCCGGCCACCAGCGTCCTGGCCCCCGAGAGATCCACGTCGGCAACGTTAAGGGCCCCGGCCCGCTTCCGCGCGTCGCGCGGACTCCGGCGGCCCGGCCGAACCGTCCGCGGAGGCGACCGCTCGCGCTCGGTACGCTGCGCGCCGTGAGCTTCACCCTGCTGCCCGCCGTGGACGTCGCCGCCGGTCAGGCCGTGCGCCTGATCCAGGGCGAGGCCGGCACCGAGACCGGCTACGGCGACCCGCTCGACGCGGCCATGGCCTGGCAGCACGACGGCGCCGAGTGGATCCACCTGGTCGACCTCGACGCCGCGTTCGGCCGCGGTTCCAACGCGGAGCTGCTGGCCGCCGTCGTCGGCCGGCTCGACGTCGCGGTCGAGCTGTCCGGCGGCATCCGCGACGACGCCTCGCTGCAGCGCGCGCTGTCCACCGGCTGCGCCCGGGTCAACCTCGGCACCGCCGCGCTGGAGGATCCGGCCTGGTGCGCACGGGTCATCGCCGCGCACGGTGAGCGGGTGGCGGTCGGCCTCGACGTGCGGATCACCGACGCCGGGCACCGGCTGGCCGCGCGCGGCTGGACCACCGACGGCGGCGACCTGTGGGAGACCTTGGCGCGGCTGGACCGCGACGGCTGCGCCCGCTACGTCGTCACCGACGTCGGCAAGGACGGCATGCTGGGCGGACCCAACGTCGAGCTGCTGCGCGCGGTGGCCGCCGCGACCCCGGCGCCGGTGATCGCGTCCGGCGGCATCGCCGAGGTGTCCGACCTGGTCACGCTGGCCGAGGCGGCCGCGGCCGGCGCGAACATCGAGGGCTCGATCGTCGGCAAGGCCCTCTACGCCGGCCGCTTCACGCTGCCCGAGGCGCTGGCCGCGGTCGCGGCGGTGCGGGTGGCGGGACGGGCGGCCGGCTGACATGGGGAATCGCATCCCGGGGTCGACATGGCGGTAGCGGTCCGCGTCATCCCCTGCCTCGACGTCGACGCGGGTCGGGTGGTCAAGGGCGTCAACTTCGCCGACCTGCGCGACGCGGGCGACCCGGTCGAGATGGCCCGCATCTACGACGCCGAGGGCGCCGACGAGCTCACCTTCCTCGACGTCACCGCGTCGTCGGGGGAGCGCGCCACCATGCTCGACGTGGTGCGACGCACCGCCGAGCAGGTGTTCATCCCGCTCACCGTCGGCGGCGGCATCCGCGCCTGCGACGACATCGACATCCTGCTGCGGGCCGGCGCGGACAAGGTCAGCATCAACACCGCGGCCATCGCCCGACCGGAGCTGCTGCAGGAGGCGGCCCGCCGCTTCGGCTCGCAGTGCATCGTGTTGTCGGTGGACGCCCGTACCGTCCCGGACGACGGCGCACCTACGCCGTCGGGATGGGAGGTGACCACCCACGGTGGACGCCGCGGCACCGGCATCGACGCCGTCGAGTGGGCCGCGCTGGGCCAGCAGCTGGGCGTCGGGGAGATCCTGCTGAACTCGATGGACGCCGACGGCACCCGGGCCGGCTTCGACCTACGGATGATCGCCGCGGTGCGGGCCGCGGTGGACGTGCCGGTGATCGCCAGTGGCGGCGCCGGCGAGATCGAGCACTTCGTGCCGGCGGTGCGGGCCGGCGCGGATGCCGTGCTGGCCGCGACGGTGTTCCACTTCGGACACTTCCGGATCAAGGAGGTCAAGGAGGCGATGCGGGCCGCGGGGGTGGAGGTCCGATGACCCCCGCCGAGCCGTCCCCGGACTCGCTGCGTGTCGAGAACTCGCAGCTCGACCCGGCGATCGCCGCCCGGCTCAAGCGCACCGCCGACGGGCTGGTCTGCGCGATCGCCCAGCAGCTGGGCACCGGTGAGGTGCTGATGGCCGCCTGGATGGACGACGAGGCGCTGCACCGGACGCTGAGCACCGGCCGCGCCACCTACTGGTCGCGCTCCCGGCAGCGGTACTGGGTGAAGGGCGAGAGCTCCGGGCACGCGCAGCGGGTGCACGAGGTGCGGCTGGACTGCGACGGCGACACCGTACTGGTGATCGTCGACCAGGTCGGCGCGGCCTGCCACACCGGCGAGCGCACCTGCTTCGATGCCGACGTGCTGCTCGCCGGCCCCGCGCCGGCCACGCCGGTCAGGGCAGCGGACCGGTGAGGTAGCGCTGCACGTTCGGCGCCACCGCCCCGATGATGGTGGTGTGATCGGCCGACGCCAGCGGCTCCAGCTCCAGCACGTAGCGCAGCAACCCCAACCCGAAGAGCTGCGAGCCGACCAGCCCGGCCCGCAGCTGCGGCCGGTCCGGGGCCACCGTGGCGACGATCCGCTTGACCATCACGTTGCCGATGAACTCGCGCAGCATCCGGGCCGCGTCCTCGTGGCCGGCCACGTTGCGCAGGATGGCGGCCATCGGCCCGCCGCCGGTCTGGTCCCAGATCGTCAGGAAGCGCTGCACGAGCCGCTCGCCGAGCAGTTCCGGGTCACCCGGCACCACCTCGGCCATCACCACCGCGGGGTTGATCGGCAGCTGCAGCGCCTCGGTGAACAGGGCTTCCTTGCCGCCGAACCAGTGGTTGACCATGGCCGGGTCCACCCCGGCCCGTTCGGCGATCATCCGCACGGTGGCGCCGTCGTAGCCGCGCCCGGCGAACTCCACGCGGGCCGCGTCCAGCAACTCGGCGCGGGTGTCGTTGCCGCCGGGGCGGCGCCCGCGGCGGCGCGGCGCATCCGCCGCCGTGTCCGCCGCCGTGTCCGCCCCGATCCGTCCGTCGCCGCGTCGTCGGCCCGGTCCGTCTCTGGCGTCCGCACCTCCGCATTGTCGCCGACGGGTGCACCCCGGCGCCCATCCGGCTGCGGCAACATCGGCACCTGGGACAATTCCACCCATGACCGTTCACGCCCCGATCTTCGGCGCCGCCGGCGACCTCGGTGCGGTCACGCCCAGCCGCGAGGAGTTCCGCGCGCTGGCCGTCGAGCACCGGGTGATCCCGGTGACCCGCCGGCTGCTCGCCGACGACGAGACCCCGGTCGGGGTCTACCGCAAGCTGGCCGGTGACCGGACCGGCACGTTCCTGTTCGAGTCGGCGGAGAACGGCCGGTCCTGGTCACGCTGGTCGTTCGTGGGGGCGCGCTCGGCCGCGGTGCTCACCGCGGTGGACGGCGAGCTCACCTGGACCGGCGACGTGCCGGCCGGGCTGCCGCGCAGCGGTGATCCGTTGGCCGCGCTGCGCACGGTGATCGAGGAGCTGCGTAGCGAACGGCTGCCCGGGCTGCCGCCGCTGACCGGTGGCATGGTCGGCTACCTCGGCTACGACGTGGTCCGCAGGCTGGAACGGCTGCCCCAGCTGGCCGTCGACGACCTGCGGATCCCGGAGCTGGTGATGTTGCTGGCCACCGACCTGGCCGCGGTCGACCACCACGAGGGCACCATCACGCTGATCGCCAACGCCATCAACTGGGACGCCACCGACGAGCGGGTCGACGAGGCCTACGACGACGCGATCGCCCGGCTGGACCGGATGACCGTCGAGCTGGCCGCCCCGGCCCCGTCGACCGTCGCGGTGTACCGGCCGGCGGCGCCGCAGTTCAGCCGCAGGCGCACCGCAGCCGAGCACCACGCCGCGGTGGAGATCGCGAAGCAGCAGATCCGGGACGGCGAGGCGTTCCAGATCGTGGTGTCGCAGCGGTTCGAGACCGACTGCAGCTCCGATGCGCTCGACGTCTACCGGGTGCTGCGCGCCACCAACCCGAGCCCCTACATGTACCTGCTACGGCTGTCCTCGGCCCCGTCGGAGTCCGGTCCCTCGGCCGATATCACAGCCGGGACCGGGCCGGCCGGGCGCTTCGACATCGTCGGATCCAGCCCGGAGGCGCTGGTCACCGTCCGGGACGGGCAGGCCACCACGCACCCGATCGCCGGCACCCGGTGGCGCGGGGTCACCGAGGAGGAGGACCTGCTGCTGGAGAAGGAGCTGCGCACCGACGAGAAGGAACGCGCCGAGCACGTGATGCTGGTCGACCTCGGGCGCAACGACCTGGGCCGGGTGTGCGAGCCGGGCACGGTGAAGGTGCACAGCTTCTTCTCGGTGGAGCGCTACAGCCACGTCATGCACCTGGTCTCGACGGTCACCGGCACCCTGCGCGCCGACCGCAACGCCTTCGACGCGGTCACCGCCTGCTTCCCGGCCGGCACCCTCTCCGGCGCCCCGAAGCCGCGGGCGATGGTGATCATCGAGGAGCTGGAGCCGACGCGGCGGGGCCTCTACGGCGGCATCGTCGGCTACCTCGACTTCGCCGGCGACGCCGACACCGCGATCGCGATCCGCACCGCGTTGATCCGCGACGGGGTGGCCTACGTGCAGGCCGGCGGCGGGATCGTCGCCGACTCCGACCCGGTCGCGGAGGACGCCGAGTGCCTGAACAAGGCGCGCGCGGTGCTGTCCGCGGTGGCCATTGCCGCCACCATGGCGCCGCCGCCGACGGCGACCGACGCCGGGCATCCGTGAGCGACGCGGCAGCGTGCGCGCGGTCGCCGCGCGCCCTCTGGGCGGCCTGCGCGGGCCTGGGGGTGGCGGCGGCGCTGCTCTGGGGCGGCTCGGTCGCGGTGTGGTACATCGTCGAGCCGCCGGACCGGTCGCCGGTCGAGCTGACCGGCGCCCAGGTCTCCACGGCCGCGGGCGGCACCGCGCTGCTGGCGCTGGCCGGGGTCGCGGCCCTGGTCGCGACGGCTGGACCGGTGCGGCGCGCGGTCGGGCTGCTGCTGGCCGCGGCCGGGATCGCGGTCGGCGGGATCGCAGTGCGGGCGCTGCTGAACAACCCGTTCACGGCCGACGCGCCCGCGTCCACGCTGCCCCAACCGCCCGCGGGCGTCGCCGTCGACGCGCTGCGCGACCAGCCCGTCGAGATCACCCTCGCGCCGCTGCTCGCCGTGGCCGGGGCGCTCGCGCTGGCCGTGGTCGGCGTGGTCGTGCTGCTCGGCGAGCCACGGCTGCCCCGGTTCGGGGCCCGCTACAGCACCGGTGCGGCGCGGCGGGCCGAGCTGGATCCGGACCGCGCCGCATGGCAGGACCTCGACGCCGGTCGTGACCCCACCACCGACCCGGATTCCACCCTCGACCCCAGCCTCGACCCCACCCCGGACCGACCCCAGCCGCCGAAGCCCATCGAGGAAGGCCCAGGGGGCACGGCCTAGCATGGTTTCGCCGTCACATATGTTCGTGACCACGGACCAGGTCCGACAGCACGGCGTTGCACAGCAATCCGAGAGGAGGCCACCGCGATGGGCCACAGCGGAGGCAGCGTTCTCGATTCCATCGTGGATGGTGTCCGGGAGGACCTCGCGGCCCGCGAGGCCCAGGTCGATTTTGCCGAGATCAAGCGTCGGTCGACGGCCGCCGCGCCGCCGCGGGACGTGATGGCGTCGCTGCGGGCGCCGGGCATCGGGGTGATCGCCGAGATCAAGCGGGCCAGCCCGTCCCGGGGGTCGCTGGCCAGCATCGATGATCCGGCCGAGCTGGCCGCTGAGTACAGCGCGGGCGGGGCTCGGGTGATCAGCGTGCTGACCGAGCGACGCCGCTTCGGCGGCTCGCTCGAGGACCTGATCGCGGTCCGCGCGGCTACCGACGTGCCGGTGCTGCGCAAGGACTTCATCGTCAGCCCCTACCAGGTCCACGAGTCGCGGGCGCTCGGCGCCGACCTGGTGCTGCTGATCGTCGCCGCGCTGGAACAGAACGTGCTCGACTCGCTGCTCGACCGCGTCGAGTCGCTCGGGATGACCGCGCTGGTCGAGGTGCACACCGAGGAGGAGGCCGACCGGGCGCTGGAGGCGGGTGCGCGGGTGATCGGCGTCAACGCGCGCAACCTGCACACGCTCGAGGTGAACCGGTCCATCTTCGGGCAGATCGCGCCCGGCCTGCCCAACGACGTGCTGCGGGTGGCCGAGTCCGGCGTGCGTGGGCCGGGCGACCTGCTCACCTACGCGGGCTGGGGCGCCGACGCCGTGCTCGTCGGCGAGGGTCTGGTCACCAGCGGTGATCCGCAGGCGGCGGTGCGCGGGCTGGTGGCCGCCGGCTTCCACCCGTCCTGTTCCAGAATGGTGAGATGACCGCGGTCGATGTGTAGTAGGAACAGCGCGTGACGGTAGGCAACCCCACCAGCAGCAGCAGCAAGGCCAGCGACGGCATCGGCACGGCGGTCGGCCACGAGCCGGACGAGCGGGGGCATTTCGGCCGCTACGGCGGTCGGTTCGTACCCGAGGCGCTGATCGCGGCGCTGGACGAGCTGACCGCGGCGTTCGAGAAGGCCCGCACCGACCGGGACTTCCTGGACGAGCTGGACCGGCTGCACCGGGACTACTCCGGCCGCCCCTCGCCGCTCACCGACGCCACCCGCCTCGGCGAGCACGCCGGCGGCGCCCGCATCCTGCTCAAGCGCGAGGACCTCAACCACACCGGCTCGCACAAGATCAACAATGTGCTGGGCCAGGCGCTGCTGACCAAGCGCATGGGCAAGGGCCGGGTCATCGCCGAGACCGGGGCCGGCCAGCACGGCGTGGCGACGGCGACCGCGTGCGCGCTGCTCGGCCTCGAGTGCATGATCTACATGGGCGAGGTCGACACCGAGCGGCAGGCGTTGAACGTCGCCCGGATGCGCCTGCTCGGCGCCACCGTGATCCCGGTCAAGACCGGTTCCCGCACCCTGAAGGACGCGATCAACGAGGCGCTGCGGGACTGGGTGGCCAACGTCGATGACACGCATTACCTGCTCGGCACGGTGGCCGGACCGCACCCGTTCCCGACCATGGTGCGCGACTTCCACCGGGTGATCGGGCTGGAGGCGCGCGAGCAGGTGCTCGAGCGGGTGGGCAGGCTGCCGGACGTGATCGCGGCCTGCGTCGGCGGCGGCTCGAACGCGATCGGGATCTTCCACGCCTTCCTCGACGATCCCGACGTGCGACTGGTCGGCTTCGAGCCCGGCGGCGACGGCGTCGAGACCGGTCGGCACGGCGCCACCCTGACCGCGGGCTCGCCGGGCGCGCTGCACGGGGCGATGTCGTACCTGCTGCAGGACTCCGACGGGCAGACCAGCGAGTCGTACTCGATCTCCGCCGGGCTCGACTATCCCGGCGTCGGACCGGAGCACGCGCTGCTCAAGGACCTCGGTCGCGCCGAGTACCGGCCGATCACCGACGCCGAGGCGATGGCCGCGTTCGAACTGCTCTGCCGCACCGAGGGGATCATCCCGGCCATCGAGTCCGCCCACGCCATCGCCGGGGCCCTGCAGCTGGGCCGGGAGCTCGGGCCGGCCGGCGTCGTGCTGGTGAACCTGTCCGGGCGCGGGGACAAGGACGTCGACACCGCGGCCAAGTGGTTCGGGATGATCGGCAGCGACGAGAGCGCCGAGCAGGCCGACGGCACCGCCGTCGCCGAAGGCGCGGCCGCCGACCGGATCGCGGCCGATCCGAGCAGGGCCGATCCGAGCGGGGCCACACCCGACGCCGCCACCGGGTCGAACGGGGCGCTCGCCGGCGCCGACACCGGGAGCGTGCAGCGATGAGCGCCGTCGAGGCGATCTTCACCGGCTGCCGGTCCGAGGGTCGAGCCGCGCTGGTCGGTTACCTGCCCGCGGGCTACCCGACGGTAGAGGCCTCGGTCGAGCTGCTCAACGCGCTGACCGACGGCGGCTGCGACCTGCTGGAGGTCGGGGTGCCCTACTCCGACCCGGTCATCGACGGGCCGACCATCCAGGCGGCCGCCGAGACCGCACTGCGGGCCGGGACGAAGGTGCGCGACGTGCTGTCGGTGGTCGAGCGGGTGTCCGCGGCCGGCGGCCGCGCGGTCGTCATGACCTACTTCAACCCGGTGCTGCGCTACGGGATCGACGCGTTCGCCCGCGACCTCGCCGCGGCCGGCGGCCTCGGAGTGATCACCCCGGACCTGATCCCGGACGAGGCGGAGGAGTGGATCGCCGCGTCCGATCGGCACGGCCTGGACCGGATCTTCCTGGTTGCCCCGTCGTCGACCGATGAGCGGATCGCGGCCACCGCCGCGGCCACCCGTGGCTTCCTCTACGCCACGTCGATCATGGGCGTCACCGGTGCCCGGGGCAGCGTCGCCTCCGCCGCGCCGGCGATCGTGGCCCGCTGCCGGCCGCACACCGACCTGCCGATCGGGGTCGGGCTCGGCGTCCGCTCGGGAGATCAGGCCGCCGAGGTGGCGGCGTTCGCCGACGGCGTGATCGTCGGCTCCGCGTTCGTGAGCGCCGCCGAACGCGACGGCGCGGCCGGCGTCCGATCGCTGGCCGCGGAACTGGCCGCCGGCGTGCGTCGCTCCGATCGGGCCGTGGGAGCGCCCCAGCCAGGTTGACCCCAGCCAGGTTGACGCCACCGTCCCGGAGGGTGACCGGGCCCCGCGATACCGTGGGCCGGTGAGTTCTGCCTTCAGCACCGTGGTGCTGGCCGCCATCCCGAGTCCGGACCGCGGGGTGTGGTACCTGGGTCCGGTCCCGATCCGCGCGTACGCCCTGTGCATCATCGCCGGCATCGTGATCGCGGTGCTCTGGGGTGAGCGGCGGTTCGTCGCGCGGGGTGGCGAGGCCGGGGTGGTCACCGATGTCGCGGTGTACGCGGTGCCGTTCGGGCTGGTCGGCGGCCGGCTCTACCACGTGATCACGGACTGGCAGACCTACTTCGGTCCCGGCGGCGACCCGATCGACGCGCTGAAGATCTGGCAGGGCGGCCTCGGCATCTGGGGCGCGGTGGCGCTCGGTGGGGTCGGGGCGTGGATCGGGTGTCGACGGCGCGGGGTTCCGCTGCCGTTCTTCGCCGACGCGGTGGCCCCCGGCATCGTCACCGCGCAGGCGGTCGGGCGCCTCGGCAACTGGTTCAACCAGGAGCTCTACGGCGCGCCGACGACGCTGCCGTGGGGCCTGGAGATCTACCGGCGGGTGAACCCGGACACCGGTGCCCCGGACGGCCTCACCGGGGTCGTGCTGGACCACACGCCGATCGAGACCGTGCACCCGACCTTCCTCTACGAGCTGCTCTGGAACCTGCTGGTCGCCGCGCTCGTGGTCTGGGCGGACCGCCGGTTCCGGCTCGGGCACGGGCGGGCCTTCGCGGTCTACGTCGCCGGCTACACCGCGGGCCGGTTCTGGATCGAGCAGATGCGCACCGACTACGCCACCCGCGTCTTCGGCGACCTGCGGATCAACGTGGTGGTCGCGGCCGTGGTCTTCGTCTGCGCGGTGCTCTATCTGGTCGTGGTGCGCAAGCCGCGCGAGGTGATGGCCCCGGTCGGGCCTGACGGGCTCGAGTCCGATCGCGACGAGACGCTGTCGGTGGGGGCGGGCGCCGCCGCGGCCGCCGCGTCGGCGACGACGGTGTCGAGCGCTGCTGGCGAGACGGGCGCGACGGTGGCCCTGAAGCCGGCCGACTCGCCCGCTGCTGGTGGTGCGCGCGACGCGGAGCCGGACCCGACTCCTGACCCCGAGTCGCCGGTGGGCGCCGGCGGTTCCGACGATCCAGAGTCCGTCGACGACGAGTCCCCGGTGGAGGCGGACGGCGCTGATCGGGCGGCCACTCAGCCTGCCGCTCCCGAGGCGGCGCCGGCCGCGCCGGATGCGGCGACCTCGGATGCGGCGACCTCGGATGCGGCGACCTCGGATGCGGCGACCTCGGATGCGGCGACCTCGGATGCGGCGACCTCGGATGCGGCGACCTCGGACGGCCTTGGCGCGTCCCGGCGGCCTGCCTCCGGGCCGTCGGTGTCCGAACCTGCGGCCGACCTGTCTAGGTCCGGCTCCGCGTCTGACGAGGCGGCGTCTGACGAGGCGGCGTCGGACGTGGCGGCGTCGGACGAGCAGCCGGCGGCCGAAGCGGCTTCCGGCCAGCCGGCGTCGGACGAGACAGCCTCCGACGAGCTGGCCTCGGCCGAGCCTGCGTACGTCGAGTCTGCGTCGGACCAGTCAGGCTCGGTCGAGTCTGCGTCGGATCAGGCAGCGTCCAACGAGCCTGCGTCCAACGAGCCTGCGTCCAACGAGCCTGCGTCCAACGAGCCTGCGTCCAACGAGCCTGCGTCCAACGAGCCTGCGCCCGACGACGCGGCGTCCGATCAGCCGGCGTCCGACCAGCGATCGGCGTCGGACGATACGTCCGGGCCCACATCGGCCGGCAACGGCGTTGCCCCCGCCGACCGCGCCGCAACTGCCGACGCCCCGCACACCAACGAGAACGGTCGGGACCGGGTGGTCGCCGAGCCCGCTGAGGGCGGGTCGTGAGTGGGTTCTCCGGTTTCGGCGACGGTGCTGTCGAGTTCTACGACGGTCTGATCGTCGACAACACCAAGGCCTACTGGTCCGATCAGCGGGAGATCTACGAGTCGCACGTCCGCGCTCCGATGCAGGCCCTGCTGGCCGAGCTGGAAGCCGAGTTCGGGGCGGGCAAGATCTTCCGGCCGTACCGCGACGTCCGGTTCTCCCACGACAAGACGCCGTACAAGTCGCACTGCGGAGCCACCGCAGGCCCGTACTACGTCCAGCTCGGGGCGGACGGGCTGATGGCCGCCGGCGGGTACTACCAGATGGCGTCGGACCAGGTCACCCGCTTCCGCGCCGCGGTCGACGACGACCGCCGCGGCGCCGACCTGGAGAAGCGGTTGGCTGCCGCGCGGGCGCGTGGCATCACGGTGGCGGGCGAGACCCTGAAGACCCGGCCGCGTGGTGTCGACCAGGATCATCCGCGGTTGGAGCTGATGCGGCACAAGGGGCTGTACGGCTGGCGGCAGTGGTCGCCGGATGACGTGTTGCACGAGGCCGGCACCGTGGCGCGGGTGGCGAAGACCTGGCGGGTGCTGCGCCCGCTGACCGAGTGGCTGGCCGATCATGTCGGTCCGAGCGAGCAGCCCCGCCGCTGACCTCGGCTCCCCCCGGCTTGCTTCCTGATCGTTCCAGAGCTGGGTCTAGACTCGTGCGACGTGAGCCGCCGCACCAAGATCGTCTGTACCATCGGGCCCGCCACCGCCAGCCCAGACCGAATGCGCGAACTCGTGCAGTCCGGAATGGACGTCGCCCGGCTGAACTTCAGCCACGGCGACCGCGACGACCACAAGCGCGTCTACGAGATGGTGCGCAACGCGGCCGACGCCGAAGGCCACGCCGTGGGCATCCTCGCCGACCTGCAGGGGCCCAAGATCCGGCTCGGCCGCTTCGCCGGCGGGCCGGTCGACTGGCGCACCGGCGAGGAGGTGCGGATCACCGTCGACGAGGTCGCCGGCACCCATGACCGCGTTTCCACCACCTACGCCGGGCTGGCCAGCGATGCGCGGCCCGAGGACCGGCTGCTCGTCGACGACGGCAAGGTCGGCCTGCGGGTGGTCAAGGTCGAAGGGTCGGACGTGGTCTGTCGGGTCACCGAGGGTGGTCCGGTCAGCGACAACAAGGGCCTGTCGCTTCCCGGCATGAACGTCTCGGTGCCGGCGATGAGCGAGAAGGACATCGGCGATCTGGAGTTCGCCCTCGATCTGCGGGTCGACGTCATCGCGCTGTCGTTCGTGCGCAGCCCGGCCGACATCGACGTGGTCCACAAGATCATGGACAGCCGAGGCGGGCGGCTGCCGGTGATCGCGAAGCTGGAGAAGCCGGAGGCGGTGGACAACCTCGAGGCCATCGTGCTCGCGTTCGACGGGCTGATGGTCGCGCGCGGCGACCTCGGCGTCGAGCTGCCGCTGGAGCACGTGCCGCTGGTACAGAAGCGGGCGATCCAGATCGCCAGGGAGAACGCGAAGCCGGTCATCGTCGCCACCCAGATGCTCGACTCGATGATCACCAACTCGCGCCCGACCCGCGCCGAGGCGTCCGATGTGGCGAACGCGGTGCTCGACGGCGCCGACGCGCTGATGCTGTCCGGAGAGACCAGCGTCGGCCGCTACCCGATCAAGTCGGTGCGGACCATGGCGCAGATCATCGAGGCGGCCGAGGGCGGCCCGGTGAACGTCCCGCCGCTGAACCACGTGCCGCGGACCAAGAGGGGCGTGCTGTCCTACGCGGCTCGGGACATCGGCGAGCGGCTCTCGGCGCGGGCACTGGTGGCGTTCACCCAGTCCGGGGACACGGTGCGCAGGCTCGCCCGGCTGCACACCAGGCTGCCGTTGCTCGCCTTCACCCCGACCCCCGATGTGCGCAGCCAGCTGGCGATGAGCTGGGGCGTCGAGACGTTCCTGGTCGACTTCGTGCACTCCACCGACGCCATGGTCCGGCAGGTCGACCACGCGATCCTGTCGATCGACCGGTTCCAGCGCGGCGACCTCGTCGTGATCGTGGCCGGCTCCCCACCGGGAACAGTGGGGTCGACCAACCTCATCCGGGTACACCGGCTCGGCGAAGAGGATCACGCCTGACGCCCTCGGGCTCGCTGATCCGTGCCCGCCGGTGTCGCCGGCGAAGGTTCGCGGACGAGATGCGGACGTGGTCGTCGCCGTGGTCTTCGGGTCGGGTCGATCCACGCCGGCGGCACGAACTCGGGCAGCCCGTCCGCGATCCGCACGATCCAACCGGAGTCGGCATGAAGCAGCCGATGATGGACGCGACAGAGCATCACGCTGTTGCCGAGCGTCGTCTCGCCGCCCAACTCCCAGGGGATCAGGTGGTGGATCTCGCACCACGAAGGCGGCCGATCGCAGCCGGGATGTGCGCAGCCCCCGTCACGGGCGTAGACCGCCCTGCGGAGGCCCTTGGGGGCGGTGCGAGCGGATCGACCGACGTCGAGCGGCAGCCCGGCACCGTTCATGACGATGGGCACCACGGCCGCGTCGCAGGCCAGCATCCGTAGCGACTCCGGGGTGAGCCCGCCGCCGTAGTCCAGCATGGCCGCCCGGGCGCGCGCCTCGAGGTCCTCGAGCCTGATGAGGACGTTGAGGTGTGGTCGGCGGCCGCCGCGTTCGGGGGTGACGGTGGAGCTGCCGTGATCGAGGACGTAGCCACAGATGTCGGCGAGCGCCTCCGCGTTGCGCTGCGGAGCGGGACGCTTGTCGTCGGCGGTGAGCGGGGCCGCATTGGCGTCGATGAGCGACGCGATCGCGTCGTAGAGAGCGGCATCGTCGAATCGGCCGACGATGGAACCGCCGCCGTCGCGGTGCGGACGCAGGTGCAGCTCGTTGACCGGCGGTGGCGCAGCCTCATCGGGCTCCGCACCGTCCTGATCGAGGGCTGTGATCAGTGCCATGCCGTAGGCGTACAACTCGCCGGGGGTGTAGCAGGTGGCCTTGTCGGCGAGCTCGGCTTCCGCGCCGGCCCACACCTCCGGGCTCAGGCGGCGCGCCTCCGGCTTGTCGAGCAGCTTGGCGATGACATCGACGTGTCCGATGCCGAGCCGACCATCGGTGAACCTCGCGGCGGTGGCGGGCAGCCGGGCTGGGCTCTCCGATCCATCGAGGCCGATCCGTGGGCACACCTGCTCCGCCGCAACGACCTGACGGCGGGCCTCCGGACGATCGCAGCCGAGGAGGTCGGTCAGCGCGGAGATCGGGTTGCGATAACCCCGCCCGCTGAAGATCCCGCGGCGTTGCAACGTCGAGATCGTGCTCACCGACAGCCGATCGAGCCGTCGAACCAGGCCGCTGCAGAGGGCCGGAACCGACAACAGCTCGTCATCGGAGGATGTCGGACCGACGGCAGCCGCGAATGCCCCGATCGCCTCGTCCAGGAGGCGATGGGCATCGGTGAGGGCCGACGTGGTCATGACAACGATTCTAGTCGAACGTTCGTTCGAATCAAGGATGCGGGCCAGACTGTTTGCAACTGTGAACGTCCGGTCGCTGTGGGCCACCTGAGAGGATGCCGCGGTGAACCGATCCGCGACGCCTCCCGCCCCAGACATCGCCGCCGACGGCACCCCGCGCGGCCAGGTGGTGCTCGACGCGCTGGTGGCGCTGCTGGACCTGGAGCAGCTGGAACTCAATCTGTTCCGCGGAATCAGCCCGCCGCAGAGCCCGACCCGGGTCTTCGGCGGGCAGGTCGCGGGCCAGGCGCTGGTGGCCGCGGGGCGGACCGTCCCGGCCGATCGCGAGCTGCACTCCCTGCACGCCTACTTCATCCGTCCCGGGGATCCGCGCATTCCGATCGTCTACGAGACCGAGCGCGTGCGAGACGGCCGCTCCTTCACCACCCGCCGGGTGCTCGCGATCCAGCGTGGCGAGCCGATCTTCGCGTTGTCGGCGTCCTTTCAGCTGGAGCAGCCGGGAGTGGAGCACTCCGACGCTCCGCCGCTCGACGTGCCCGATCCGGAATCACTTCCGGACCTCGGCCAGCGGGTCGCCGACGGGCAGGGCGCGGGGTGGTTGGCGAGCATTCCGCGACCGATCGACATCCGGTTCGTCGAGGAACCGGTGTGGTCGTCCGAACGAGGCGCCTCCGATGCGCCGATGCGGGTCTGGATGCGTGCCGACGGTCAACTGCCCGATGACAAGCTGCTGCACGTCTGCCTGTTGACCTATGCCAGTGACATGACCCTGCTCGGCTCGGTGCTCGCCCGCCACGACCTGACCCCGGCGAACGTGCAGATGGCGAGCCTGGACCACGCCATGTGGTTTCACCGGCCGTTCCGCGCGGATGAATGGCTGCTCTACACCTGCTATTCGCCGAGCGCGAGTGGCTCCCGCGGGCTGGCCACCGGGCGATTCACCACGCAGGACGGTCGGCTCGTGGTGTCAGCGATGCAAGAAGGGCTGGTTCGACTCGTGGGGGACTGAAGGACCCGTCGTGACCACACCCCGTTCCGCGCACCGCTCCCCGTCGTTTCAGGGTCGCGGTTCGGCCGGCTGAACCCGTGGATCACCGGCATGGTTCGCGACCACGGAGACGCGCGGCTGGGGCTCGGTGACCTCGTCGGCCCCGACCGCGGCCATGATCCGGTTCCGGCCGCTGCGCTTGGCCCGGTAGAGCGCCTTGTCGGCCGCGGCGATCAGGGCGGTGGGGCTGGCGGTGGAGGACCACTCGGCGATCCCGGCGGAGAAGGTCTGGCCCCGCGGCGTGCGGTTCTTGATCACCGATATCACCTTCTCGGCCCCGGCGATCCGGTAGCCGGGCAGCAGCAGGGCGAGCTCCTCGCCGCCGTAGCGGGCCAGCGTCGCCTCGGCCGGCAGTGCCCCGCCCCAGGCCGCCACCGCCTCGCGCAGCAGCTGGTCGCCGGCCTGGTGCCCGTGGGTGTCGTTGAAGGCCTTGAAGTGGTCCAGGTCCAGAATGGCCACGGTCAGCCGGGTGCCGTTGTCGCGGGCGTGCTGGCAGGCGCGGGACAGTTCGTGATCCCAGGTCCGACGGTTCGGAGCGCCGGTGAGCGGGTCCGTGCGGGCCAGCGCCGCCAGCTGGACGGCCTGCGACTGCACGATCGACAGCAGATCCACGAAGCGGGCCAGGACCAGGATCGACATCACCGCCGCGCCGGAGCCGATGACCGCCCAGTTCACCGCGTCGTCCCCGAGCCCGTCCGCGAACAGGACCACGGCCGGGAGCAGCAGCCCGGTGCCCATCGCGACGAGTCGCCGCCGGCCGAAGGGGAGCGCGTCGGTCGGTGGGGCCGGTTCGGCGACCAGACTCATCGCGGGCGTGTTGGCCGCGCACGCCACGAGCACGTAGCCGCACAGCCACCCGGCGTTGAGCCAGAGCGTTTCCGTGACGGTGTCCCCGCTCAGGGCCACCATGACGTTCCACGCCGTGTCGGTCGCGGTGGTGATGCCCAGCGAGGCGAGCAGCAGCCGATATGACCTGTTCCGAGAGCCGGCCGAGGTCAGCATCCGGGCCAGCGCCGCGATCAGGAAGACATCGCCGACCGGGTAGGCGGTGCTGACCACCTTGGCCACGAAGCTGAGGCTCGCGTCCTCGGCCAACGGCGCGATCAGGAACACGGTAACCAGGACGGCGGCACCCGTGGTGAGAATGGCGGCGTCGAGAAAGGCGGCGCGGTCGCTGCCCGACCGCCGGGTCCGCACCATCGCCAGCACGCCGGCTCCCAGGCCGGCGTAGGAGATCAGGTAGACCGCATCTGATGCGATGAAGGAGCGGGGCCTCCGCTCCTCGTGACTCCCGGCTCATGCTCGGGGTGCTCACGTCTATCAATTCGAGGAGGCCCCTGTGAGCGAATCGTACGAGGGCCAGCAGATCGTCGGGATGGATCTGCATCGGCGCCGGTCGGTGCTGGTGCGGATGACCGAGACCGGTGATCAGTTGGAGACGGTGCGGATCTCGAATGACCGGGAGTACCTGCGGGAGGTGATGGCCCGCGCCGGGGAGGCGCCGGAGGTCGTCTTGGAGGCGACTTACGGCTGGTACTGGGCGGCGGACACGCTGGCCGAGCTCGGCGCCACCGTGCATCTGGCGCACCCGTTGGGTACCAAGGGAACGCAAACGGTCTTGGGTTGACATCGGGCCGGGCTCGGTCGGGACCCGGGTGTGGGGTCCGGCGGTCGCGGCTGATCGTCGGGGCCGTCGTCGAGGGGGATCCGTAGCCGGATCTGGACGTGCCAGCCGGTGACGTGGACGTCTTCGACGACGAGGCGGAGCAGGGTCTGTTTCTGGTCGAAGTCGAGGGTGTCGATCACGGCCAGGACGCGGGTGGCGAAGTCGCGGACGCGGCGGCGGAGCTGGTTGTCGCGGGTGAGCTCCTGGCGTTGGGTGGTGAGGGCGTCGCGGCGTAGTGCGAGGTCGTGGCGGCGGTGCTCGACCTCGGTGGCGCGGCGTTGCAGCTCGGGTAGCTCGAGGAGCCCGGCCTGGTAGAGGTCGATGAGGCGGCGGCGTTCGGCGTCGGTGGCGTCGAGCTTGCGGTCCAGGCGGGCCAGCTCGGCGCCGAGCAGTTCGTCGTCGGGGGTGGGGGCGCGCACGGCGAGGGCCTGCTCGCCGGCGGTGAGCACGTCGGGGCGCAGCAGCGCGGCGCGGACCTGGTCGAACACGAACGTGTCGAGGGTGTCGGAGCGGATGTTGCGTTCGGTGCAGCGCCGGTCGGTGCCGCCGGCCTTGATCGGGTCGTGGTTGCGGCAGTAGTAGTAGCGGTGCCAGGTGCCGTTGCGGCCGCGCATCTTGTGGCAGTTGGTGCCGACCTGGCAGACCCCGCATTTGACCAGGCCGCGCAGCAGCCATTGCCCGGGTTCGGCCCGGCGCGGGCTCCACTGGCTGTTGTCGCGGCTGACCCGCCCGGCCGCCTCGAAGGTCTGGTCATCGACGATGGCGGGCACCGCGATGGTGATCCAGTCCTCGCGGGGGCGGGGGACCTGCTTGCTGCGCCGCCCGGGGCGCGGGTCGGGGACGGCCTCGGTGCGGTTGAAGTAGACCCGCCCGATGTAGGCCTCGTTGCGCAGCAGCCGCTACAGCGTCGAGGTGCCCCAGATCCCGCGGGATCCGGTGGGGGGCGGCACGCCGTCGGCGGCCAGCCGCCGGATGATCTCCCGCAGGGAGTGCCCGCCGTGGGCGGAGTCGTCGAAGATCCGGCGGACGATGGCGGCCTCGGGTTCGAACACCACCAGCCGGGCCGGGCCGTGCGCGTCGCGGGGGTGGCGCCGGTAGCCGTAGGGGGTGCGCCAGGCCAGCACCTCCCCGGTGCGGGAGCGGAACAGCTTCCCGCGCCGGTATCGCTCGGCGATCTTCGCCCGCTCGTACTCGGCGATCACGCCTTGCACCTGGGTGAGCAGCCTGGCCTGCGGGTCGTCGTCGATCGGTGGGGCGTCGGTGAACCGCACGCTGACCCCGTGGCGGGCCAACTCGTCGAGCACGATCACCTGGTAGGCGTAGACGCGGGCGAGCCGGTCCGGGGACAGGCACCACACCCGCTCGATCAGCCCGGCCTCCGCGGCGTCGCGCAGCGCGTCGAGCCCGGGCCGGTCCAGCCGGGCCCCGGAGTGGCCGTCGTCGCGGAACTCGGCGACCGGTTCGTCGCCCTCGACGGCCGACCCGCTCGCGCAGCACCGCGAGCTGGGAACCGATGGTGCCCCGGGCCTGCTGGCTCTCGGTGGACACCCGTGCGTAGAGCGCAACTCTCATCCGGGCAACTCCTTGATCATGAAGGCGGGAGAGGTCGGGGCGGCGGCGACCCTCGGTGGTGTCGACCACGGCGCCCAGGAGCAGGGCGAACCCGGCCGCCAACGCGTCCAGCCGCGGATCGGCGTGCGGGCTCCACGGCGGACGCGCCGCGCCCAGCAGCGCGGCGTCGAAGACCGGCTCAGCCGCCGGCCAGGCGATCAGCCCCGCCACGCCGCGGCGATCGAACCGCGCGGCGGCCAGGCTGTCGGGCGGGGCGCCGGTGGCCAGCACATGCGCCCGCAACGTCTCGTAGTCGGCCTGCGCTGCCTCACCGGCCGGCCAGAACCGGCGACCGGGCGCGAGGAGCGCGGGCGCCCTCACCGCCGACGGGCCCGTTCCACGGTGCGCCGGTGCAGGTCCACCGTCTTCACCCGCCGGTAGGAGAACATCTTCACCCCCATGGGCGGAACGCAAAGCTGCACCACCGTGCACCGCGGCCGGATCACCAAGCAGGGCTCCCGGCTGGTCCGCTGGGCCGCGGTCGAGGCCGTGCAACGGTTGCCCGCCCACACCCGGCTCGGGCAGGTCCGGGACCGGGTCGCCGCCCGCCGCGGGCGCAACATCGGCGTCGTGGCCGCCGCGCGGGAGCTGACCGGGCTGGTCTTCTACGGGCTACGCGACCACCACATCCGCGCCCTACCGGCCCGAACACCCGCATCGGCGTCGGCATGAGCCGGCGCTGCACAACCGTGGTGGGTGCGGGTCGTCGCTGTCATGACCCCCGGTGCACACGGCGTGGTCGCCCCGTCTGATTGACCTCGCCCACCACTTGTCGCAGCACTCCATGCCGCCCCGCGCGGCGAAGGGATGACCGACAGCCCCCACAGGGGGCCTGTCCACCAGCCGGGCCACCGGCACTGGAGCACGCACCCGACCGACACCCCCGAGCACCCCGGGAGCAATTTCACCTTCCTCTCCGCTCTGAACAAGCGTGCGCCGTCCGGCGTCGGCGTCAAGGACCTACGGCCGCTGCGCGGTCGCCCTCCGGGCGATCCTGGACCCCGACGCCTCACCCCGGCGCGCCCAAGAGCAGGCGGAGAACAGCCAAAAGAAAGATCAAAAACCAAGAACACCCCGGCTCGACGGGGTTGACCGGCCCCGCTCCTTTCAGGGATGACGGCGCCGGAAACTGAACGGAGCCCGCCCACACCTCGACGTGATAAACCAGATCACCGATCACCCACCCGCTGAAGCCGGCGAGCACCAGCACCCAGCCGCGCAGATGTGCCGGCCGGTGCACGCGCAAGCCGAAGCAGGCAAGGACCATGGCCAGAATGGCCACGGCGTTGTACCAGAGCCGCTGAGCCGTCTCGTCCAGCGGCAGCACCAGATAGCCGACGAGGAGCGCACCCAGCAGTCCGGGCACGGCCCAGGCACGCCGGTCACGTGGCATCAAGACGTAGCCACTCCCTCGCTCACCGTAGGCAGACTTGTCGACCGTACTTCACGTATCTGAGTAGTGGCGAGTATCTCGGCTTCGTCAGCCGTTCGTGGCGCCGGTGATCGAACCTGTAGGCCACCCTGACCAGGGCCCGGCGGGCCCGAATGCGACGGCCGTCGGTCCCGGCCCGCGAAATCCGACGCCGGTCGAGGTTGGCAGCGTCGCGTCAGCGCGCGATGAACTGGTCGATCTGTGCGGCCGTGCGGGAAATGAGTGGTGGCCGATATGGTCGGCTCGTGCGGGGCATCTGGCTGGTAGTAGCGCTACTGGTAGTCGGCGGGTGCACGGCCGCCACGGAGGAGCCGTCGAGGCCGGGGCCGGCTGAGTCGACGGCATTGAAGTTGCCGCCGCGGCCCCGCGACCTGCGGCTGGACGGTGTGGAGCCATGCTCGCTGCTGACCGAGCAACAGCGAGTGGATCTCGGGTTGGACGGTCCAGCCTACGTCCGGTACGGCGCCCTCGGTCGTGTTCGGAGGCGATGAGTCTGCGTGTCTTGTTCGTGGGTTCAGTCCGCGGGCGGTCAGTGTCGGAGATTGGCTTGGTCACGACGGTTGGAGTTGAACTATTCACCGACGGTGAACTCGATGCGACATGTATCTGGCCTGGTCGTGCAGGGCTTTCCGGCAGTAATTGCAGTGCCGAAGCGATTTCGTGACTTCTGCAGTGTGCTTGGTCGATGTAGCGGCGGGACAATTGGTTGACGTTCAGTATGCTGATGGTGGCCGGAAGCCCCCGATTCCGCAGGATCAGCTCTGTCGCGACGCCAACGAGACCGCCGATGCGGCGATACGTACGCTCAGCCAGCGATAGCTGTGGTGGCCTTGGTCGCATCGTTCGCTAACGCGAATTTTCTATGGCCCGCTCGGGCCGGATCGAGGTCGCTGTCGGTTCTAGCCTGCAACGACCATCCAACGATATCTGGAGAACCGGTGTCTGAACGTCCTTCCCCAGTCACGCTCCGCGTTGACGCCGCACGCCATCCCCGAACTTCGTCTGCGTTCGACGAGGCGCTGGCGACGACTCGGAGCTAAGCACCTGAGTCGATTACGGGACGAGGGCTACCTCAAAGAGCCCTGGCTCGGCGACGAGATCAGCGCCGAGGTGGCCGCCTTCTACAACCGCTACGTCATGGACTCCTCCACCGGTCCCTACGCCGCCCTCGTCGCCTACGAGGCCGAACTCCTCAACGTCCGGGACACGCTCAAACTCATGGAGGACGAGTACCGCCGCACCGAGGGCGACAACGCGCAGCTCTGGGGTCGGCTGTGAGCGACGTCCGGTGGGAGGGCCTCACCCACGCCGAGATCTACCGCCGCGTACAGGCCGGGCCGGGCAGGGGCGCGTCGGTGGCGGTCGAGTCGGCGTGGACCGACACCGAGTCCGTGATCGTCGGGATCGAGGAGCGTCTGGTGTCGGCGATCGTGCAGGCGGGTGGCGGGTGGGAGGGCACGGCGGCGGAGGCGACCCGGGCCGGGGTCTCGCCGCTCGGGCGGTGGGCGGCCGACGCCGCGGGCGACGCGAAGCTCACCGCGGCCGGCGTCACGGGGCAGGGGGAGCAGGCGGCATGGCTGCGGTCCGCCATGCCGTCGCCGACCGCGCCGCTGTGGGACGAGCCCGCCGGCCGGCCCGCCATCGATCCGCTCTACACGCTCGACGACATCCAGGCGCTCGAACAGCGCAGCGCGAACGATGCCGAGCAGGCGGTGCACCTGATGAACACCTACACCAGCAACTCCTACAACAACATCAGCGCCATGGACTACTGGACGCGGCCGCCTGCGGTGACCGTCGACACGGGCAGCGGCGCGGCGGTGACCGGCCCGGCGGCCATCGGCCCAGCAGCGCTCGGTCCGGGGAGCGTCGGCCCCGCGGTGCCCGGCCCGGTCGGGCCCGATGCCGGACCGACCGCGACGCCCGGTTCACCCGGATCAAGCTCGCCCGGACCCAACCTCCCCGGCGCCGGCATCCCGGGAGCCGGCGGCCCCGGAGCCAGCGGCCCCGGAGCCAGCGGACCCGGAGCCGGTGGGACTGGACCCGGTGGGACCGGACCCGGTGGGAACGGACCCGGTGGGAACGGCAGCGTGCCCGTCATACCGCCCGGTCCAGCCGGCCGCGCCCCGACCCAGACGCCCTCGACCACCACCGACCGCCGACCGCCCGCCTCGGGAAACCTCCCACCCGGTGCCTCGACCACCACACCGGCGCCCGGCCGCCCCCCGCTCGGATCGCCCGCCGGGACCGTCCCGCCCGCCCGACCCGGCCCGCCGCCGAGTTGGCGCGATCTCGTCCCCACCACCGATGCGCACACACCGGGAAACGGGAGCTGGCCCCGCGGCCTGGCCGAGCCACCGGGTGCGCCTGGTCGCGGCGCCAGCACCGGCCTGCCGCCGGCCGAGCCGGAGCCGAGCGTCCGCGGCAACGGCAGCCGCGCGAACCCGCTGCCGGCCTCCGGCCTGTACCCGCCGATGATGGGCGTCGGTGCGACCTCGCCGGATCGTGATCATCGCCGTCCCGACTACCTGCTCGACGACGGAGACGCCTTCGCCGATGACCGCTGGTTCCCACCGCCGGTCATCGGCGCCGACGATCTGATCCCACCGCGCCACCGTTGACGGCTACCGTTCGGTTCGTGCAGACCGAGATCGCCTTCCCGGTCGCTGACGGTGTCACGCTGCCGGGCGTGTTCACCGTGCCCGACGACACGGGCGACGGAGCCACCGGGCCGCGACCCGCGCTGGTGATGATCTACGAGGCCTTCGGGATGACCGA
The DNA here is from genome assembly GCA_963730945.1 of uncultured Actinomycetota bacterium. Classification (GTDB taxonomy): domain Bacteria; phylum Actinomycetota; class Actinomycetes; order Mycobacteriales; family Pseudonocardiaceae; genus Pseudonocardia. The sequence goes on along the minus strand of CAVSTV010000008.1, from coordinate 1,555,409 downwards.
CGAGATGCGCCGCGTCGCCCGTGACCTCGCCGCCGAGGGCTATGTGGTGCTGATCCCGGACCTGTTCGCCCGCGGTCCGGCAAAGGCGGTCTGCGTGGCCCGCGCGATCCGCACGATGGCCCGCGGCGGCGGCCGCGAGCTGGACGACGTCGAGGCGGCCCGCGGATGGCTCGCGGAACGCCCGGAAGTCGACGCCGGCCGCATCGGGGCGATCGGTTTCTGCATGGGCGGCAGCTTCGCGCTGATGATGGCCCGCACCGGGCTGTACCGGGTCAGCGCCCCGTTCTACAGTGGACGGATCGAGCTGTCGCGGTCCTGCCCGGTGGTGGGCAGCTACGGCGGCCGCGACATTTCCACCCGCGGCTACCCGGACAAGCTCGCCGCCGACCTCGACGCCCTCGGCGTGCCGAACGACATCGTCACCTATCCCGACGCCGGGCACTCCTTCTTCACCCGCACCGAGGGCCTGCTGGGCCGGCTCGGCCCGCGGCTGCCGCTGCACGCCGAGTACCACGAGGCCAGCGCCGCGGATGCCCACCGACGCATCATCGCCTTCTTCCACGAGCATCTCGACTGAGCGATCATCTTGCCTGAGCGAGCAGCGAGCACGACAGGAACGAGCAGCGATGAGCAACGACCGGACCTGGGGTTTCCGGACCCGCGCGGTGCACGCCGGAGCGGTGCCGGACGCGGCGACCGGCGCCCGCGCGGTGCCGATCTACCAGACGACCAGCTTCGTCTTCTCCGACACCACCGACGCGGCCAGCCTGTTCGCGCTGCAGAAGTACGGCCTGATCTACAGCCGCATCGCGAACCCGACGGTGTCGGTGCTGGAGGAGCGGCTGGCCAGCCTCGACGGCGGCATCGGCGCGGTCGCCACCGCCAGCGGGCAGGCCGCCGAGTTCCTCACCTTCGCCTGCCTGGCCGGCGCCGGTGACCACATCGTCGCGGCCGCCGGACTCTACGGCGGCACGATCACCCAGCTGGACGTGACGTTGCGCCGCTTCGGCGTCGACACCACCTTCGTCGCCGGCGGGGACCCGGCCGCGTTCGCCGCCGCGGTCACCCCGCGGACCAGGTTGCTGTTCGCCGAGGTGATCTCCAACCCGGGCGGCGAGATCGCCGACATCGCCGGGCTGGCCGACGTCGCGCACGCCGCCGGGGTGCCGTTGATGATCGACGCCACGCTGGCCACGCCCTACCTCTGCCGGCCGATCGAGCACGGCGCCGACATCGTCATCCACTCGGCGACCAAGTTCCTCGGCGGGCACGGCACCACGCTCGGCGGGGTGGTGATCGAGTCCGGCCGATTCGACTGGGGCAACGGACGCTTCCCGCAGATGACCGAGCCGGTGCCCTCCTACGGCGGGCTGAACTGGTGGGGCAACTTCAAGGAGTACGGCTTCCTGACCAAGCTGCGCGCCGAGCAGCTGCGGGACGTCGGGGCCTCGCTGTCGGCGCACAGCGCGTTCCTGCTGCTGCAGGGCGTGGAGACGTTGCCGCAGCGGATGGAGGCGCACCTGGCCGGGGCCCGCGCGGTCGCGGAGTGGCTGGCCGCCGATCCGCGGGTGTCCTACGTCCGCTGGGCCGGGCTGCCCGATCATCCCGATCACCAGCGCGCGGCCAGGTACCTCCCGCGGGGCCCGGGCGCGGTCTTCTCGTTCGGCGTGCGCGGCGGCCGCGAGGCCGGCAGCCGCTTCATCGAGTCGGTGCAGCTGTGCAGCCACCTCGCGAACGTCGGCGACGCCCGCACGCTGGTGCTGCACCCCGGCTCGACGACCCACCAGCAGCTCACCACCGAGCAGCTGCGCGACGCCGGGGTGCCGGCCGACCTGGTGCGGATCAGCGTCGGCATCGAGGACGTCGAGGACATCCTGTGGGACCTGGACCAGGCGCTCGCTGCCGCCACGAAGGCGTGATCGTGATCTTCGACTCCGCGGGACCGATCGTGGCGGTGAACCGGTGACCGGGAACGGCTGGCAGAACCCGTCGGCTACCCGGCGACATCAAATCGTGCGGAGCGCCCGCCGCGTCGCCGTGCTCGGGGCGTCCCCGAACCCGGCCCGGGCCAGCAACTTCGTGGCCACCTACCTGCTGGCCAGCACCGACTACGACGTGTACTTCGTGAACCCGAACGCGTCGCAGGTCCTCGGGCAACCGGTCTTCCCGACGCTCGCGCAGCTGCCGGAGGTGCCCGATCTGGTCGACGTGTTCCGCCGCCGCGAGGACCTGCCGGCGGTGCTGGACGAGGTGCTGGCGTTGCCGCCGGGGGTGCGCACGCTCTGGCTGCAGTTCGGGCTGTTCGACGAGCAGCTGGCCCGCCGCGCCGAAGCCGCCGGGCTCGAGGTCGTGATGGACCGCTGCCTCAAGGTGGAGCACGCCCGCTTCCACGGCGGCCTGCACCTGGCCGGCTTCGACACCGGAGTGATCAGCTCGCGACGCCGGGAGCGCTGAGCAAGGATCGGCAGGGCAGGCGGGTCAGCTCGGCGCGAGGCCCCGCACCGGCGGTCGGGTCAGCACGACGGCGATCAGGTACGGCAACGCCAGCACGGCGGCGCCGATGCCGAGCACCCCGAACGAGGAGCCGGCCACCGTCAGCCCGGCGGCGATCCCACCGACCGCGCCGGCCACGTTCATCGACACGTCGGCCAGGCCCTGCGCCGCGGTCCGATCGGCCACCGGAACCGACGCCGTGACCAGCGTGGATCCCGCCACCAGCGCCGCCGACCAGCCCAGCCCGAGCAGGATCAGCGCGACCGCCAGCAGCACGGTCTGCGACCCGGATGCGACGGCGCCCAGCGCGCCGGCCGCCATCAGCAGCAGCGCGCCGAGACCGAGCACGGAGCGGGAGCCGAAGCGGTCGGCCAGCCAGCCGAACACCGGGCTGAGCGCGTACATCCCGGCCACGTGCAGGCTGATCACCAGCCCCACGAGTTGCAGGGTGGCCCCGCTGTGACCCATGTGCACCGGGGTCATCGACATCAGCCCGACCATCACCAGGTGGCCCAGCACGATCCCGGCCAGCCCGAGCCGGGCGGCGGGCACGGCGCGCAGCGCGGCCCACCCTCGACCGCCGGCCTCCTGCGCCCCGGCCTCCTGCGCCCCGGCCGGGTCGGACGGGCCCGTCGGCACCGCCCTGGCCAGCAGCAACGGGTCCGGCCGCAGCCCGAACCAGCTGATCGCCGCGGCGAGCGCGAACACCAGCACACAGAACAGGAACGGCCCGGCCAGCGGTTCGAGCCCGACCGCCTCGGCGAGGCGTTGGGCCGGCGCCCCGAGGTTGGGCCCGGCGACCGCGCCGACGGTGGTCGCCCAGACCACGGTGCCCAGCGCCCGGGCCCGGCGCTGCGGCGCGGCCAGGTCGGTGGCCGCGAACCGGGCGGCGAGCCCGGCCGCCGTCGCCCCGCCGAGCAGCACGAGCCCGGCCAGCATCAGCGGCCACAGCCGCACCTGGGCGGCGGCTACGACGATCAGCCCGCCGACGGCGCCGACCAGGTAGCCGGCAGTCAACGAGGGCCGCCGACCGGAGCGGGCCGCGAGTCGGGAGAGCCCCAGGGCCGCGACCGCGGCACCGATGACGAAGCAGGTCAGGGCGCTGCCGCCGACGGCGTCCGAGCCCGACATCTGGGCGGCCGCCAGCGTGCTGACGGCCAGCCCGATCGAGACCCCGATGCCGCCGAGGATCTGGGTGCACACCAGCACCCGCAGCGTTCGGCGCTGGGTGTCGGCGTGCTCGGCGTGCTGGTCCTCCCCGAGCCCGCCCCCGCTCTGATCGGCGGCGGGGTGATCGGCGGCGCTAGCTTCGCGGTCCACCCCGGTGATCCTGCCGGCCCGCGGCCGCCGGATCATCCGATCAGCGCGGACAGCACGGCCCGCAGCACCCAGTAGATCGGCGCGACCAGCGCCAGCAGCCACCACAGCGAGCACGCCCGGCGCCGCACGATCGACCAGCCGATGATCGTGGCCAACCCGGTGCTGAGCAGCACACCGATACCGAGGCGGACGCCGTCGCCCACCCCCGGCCCGACGAGCACCAGGAGCACGTTGACCGCGGCCCAGATCGCGGCGGCGACCGCCACCATCGGCATCCCGGTGCGCGCCGCCGGTGGCCGGCCGATCGGCGTCGCCGACGAATCGGTGGCGGGGTCCGGCGCCGGGTAGGGCGGTGCTCCCGGCATCGGCGCGTGCGGTGGCAGCGGCGGGGCCGGCGTGTATCCGGGGGCGCCCATCCACGACGGGCGCGGGGACGGCGGCGGCTCCTGGCGGGTCACACCATCGACGCTAGACTCCGCTCCCGCGACCCGCACTCGTCGGCGCGAACGGCACTTCCGCACGCTAGGTGTGAGCGAGAGTGCCGTTCGTGCCACTCCGGCTCGCGCGCCACGAGATCCACGGGACCGGCGCCGGTCAGGTCGGCAGCGCGGTCCGCCGCGGGCCGTAGGTCAGCCGCCGCAGCAGCGTCTCGGCGGGCCCGCGGTGGCCGAGCCGGTCGGACCCCGCGGCGACCAGCAGGATCACCAGCCACACCCCGATCCCGACCAGCGCGGCCTGCCAGAGCCGCAGGTGCGCACCGAGCCCGAGCGTCCACGCCGGCAGCAGCGCCACGAACGCCACCGACTGGGCCAGGTAGCAGGACAGCGACCGCTGCCCGCAGGCCCGCACCGCGCGCGTCACCGCGGCGGGCCCCGGGCGCCGGCCGATCCGCAGGGCCAGCAGCCCGAACAGCGCGGCGTAGCCGAAACCGCCGGCGTAGCCGGTCAGCGCGTGCACCGAACCGGCCAGCAGCACCAGCGGGATCGGCGGCTCGGTCCACAGCCGGGCGGCCATCAGGGCCAGTGGCAGCCCGCCCAGGACCGCCAGGCCGATTCCGCCGATCGCGGTCCGGGTCAGCAGCGTGCGGTGCCGTTCCGGTTCGTCGAGCAGCCGTCGTCGGGCGGCCCACGCGCCGAACGCCACCGCGCCGAACGCCCCTACCGCCCCACCGAAGAGCACGGAGGTGATCCACTCGAGGAGCCGGGCGCCCGCGGCCGCGGCCGGGTCCGGGATCGTCATCGACGGCAACAGGGCCGTGTTCTCCCCGGGCAGCGTCAGCCCGGAGACCGATGACAACAGGGTGAGGAACCCCACGGCGACCGCGGTGGTGACCAGCAGCGCCCGGTCGGTCCCGCGAACCAGCAGCCCGGCCAGCAGCACCGCCAGCAACCCGTAGGCGCCGACGATGTCGCCGGACCACAACAGCAACCCGTGCAGCAACCCGATGACGATCATCCACGCGCCGCGCCTGCGGACCAACCCGATCACCGCGGCCGCCGGTAGCCCGACGGCCGCGCGCCGCCAGGCCAGCTGCACGATCCCGTAGCCGAACAGCAGCCCGAACAGCGGGTAGGCCCGCCCGTCGACCAGCATCATCTGCAGCAACACGACCGTCTGGTCCACCCCGACGACCCGCTCCGGGTAGCCGCGCACCCCGACCGGCCCGCCGTACACGTAGAAGTGCACGTTGGCCAGCGCGATGAGCAGAAGCATGCCGCCACGGGCCAGATCGGGCGCCGCGGCTCGAGCACCGACCGGCGTCGCGCCGGGATCGACGGTCACGCCCGAGAGACTAATTGCGCGGTCGGCCCGGTCGGATCCAGCCACCGGCGTGATCGACGGAAGCGCGCAGCGGATCGCCGCCGCTGTGACCACCATCGCGGCGCCTCGCGGCCACGGGGTACTACTGTCCGGTTCGTGTCTGCAGCCTCCTCGAGCCCCACCATCGTCACCGTCACCGGTGCCGCCGGCCAGATCGGCTACGCCCTGCTCTTCCGGATCGCCTCCGGGCAGCTGCTCGGCCCGGACCGGCCGGTCCGGCTGCGGTTGCTGGAGGTCCCACAGGCGGTCCGGGCCGCCGAGGGGGTGGCGTTGGAGCTGGAGGACTGCGCGTTCCCGCTGCTCTCCGGGGTGGACATCACCGACGACGCCGGTACCGCTTTCGACGGCGTGAACGTCGCGTTGCTGGTCGGGGCCCGGCCGCGGACCAAGGGGATGGAGCGCGGTGACCTGCTGGAGGCCAACGGCGGCATCTTCGCCCCGCAGGGCCGGGCGATCAACGCCGGGGCCGCCGATGACGTGCGGGTACTGGTCGTGGGCAACCCGGCCAACACCAACGCCCTGATCGCGCAGTCCGCCGCGCCGGACGTGCCCGCGGACCGGTTCACCGCGATGACCCGCCTCGACCACAACCGGGCCGTCGGGCAGCTCGCGGCCAAGCTGTCGGTACCGCTCACCGAGATCAGCAAGCTGACGATCTGGGGCAACCACTCCGCCACCCAGTACCCGGACGTCTCGCACGCCGAGGTGGGCGGCAAGCCGATCGCCGAGCTGGTCGAGCCGAGCTGGCTGAGCGAGGAGTTCATCCCGCGGGTGGCCAAGCGCGGTGCCGAGATCATCGAGGTCCGGGGCGCGTCGTCGGCGGCGTCGGCGGCCAACGCGGCCGTCGATCACGTCTTCGACTGGGTCAACGGCACTCCCGAGGGGGACTGGACGTCGGCCGCGATCCTGTCCGACGGTGCCTACGGCACCGCCGAGGGCGTGTTCTGCAGCTTCCCGGTGACCTCGGTCGGCGGGCGGTGGCAGGTCGTGCCGGGCCTGGAGATCAGCGACTTCTCCCGGCAGCGGATCGACGCCAGCGTCGCCGAGCTGGCCGAGGAGCGCGACACGGTCAAGGCGCTCGGCCTGCTGTAACGCGAGCTCACCCCGGGTGGCTCACCCGAGGGCGACGATCGCGAACGACGCCGGGCCGAGGGTGAGCGCGGTGTCGTCGCCCTCGGCCGGCTCCGACGCGAGCAGGATGCGCTCGATCGGAGCGTTCAGATCGATGGCGACCGTGTCGCCCCCGAGGTTGACCACGACCCGCAGCGGGCCGCGGTGCAGCACCACCGTGCGGGCGTCCTCGTCGAAGGCGACATCGATCCGGTCCAGCCAGGGATCGGACAGCGCGGGCCACCGCCGGCGCAGCGCGATCAGTTCCTGGTAGACGCGCAGCAGCGTGGCGTGCGGCTCGTCGTCCAGCTCGTCCCAGTCCAGCTTCGAATCGTCGAACGTGCTCTCGGCGTTCGGATCGGGCACCTCGACATCGCCCCAGCCGTGCTCGCCGAACTCCGCGGTCCGGCCCTCCCGCACGGCGTCGCGCATCGCTTCGTCGGGGAAGTGGGAGAAGAACTGCCACGGCGTGCGGGCACCCCACTCCTCACCCATGAAGAGCATCGGGGTGAACGGGCCGCCCAGCAGCAGGGCCGCGCCGCAGGCGAGCAGGCCGGGGGAGAGGGTGGCGCTGAGCCGGTCGCCCGCGGCCCGGTTGCCGATCTGGTCGTGGTTCTGCAGGAAGGCCACGAACCGGTGGCCGGGTGTCCGACGGGTGTCCACCGGCGCCCCGTGGTTGCGCTGCCGGAAGCTGGACCAGGTGCCCTCGTGCAGGAATGCGCGGCAGAAGACGTGCGCGAGGCCGGTCAGCCCGGCCGCGGCGAAGTCGGCGTAGTAGCCCTGGTCCTCCCCGGTGAGGGTGGCGTGCAGGCTGTGGTGGATGTCGTCGCACCACTGGGCGTGCAGCCCGTAGCCGCCCGCCTCCCGCGGGGTGATCATCCGTGGGTCGTTCTTGTCCGACTCGGCGATCAGCGTCAGCGGCCGCCGCAGGCTCACCGACAGCGCTTCCACCTCGATCGCGAGCTGTTCGAGCAGGTGGGTCGCCCGGTCGTCGTGCAGCGCGTGCACGGCGTCGAGGCGCAACCCGTCGACGTGGAACTCGCGCAGCCACATCAGCGCGTTGTCGATCACGTAGCGGCGCACCGGCTCCGAGTGCGGCCCGTCGAGGTTGATCGAGGGTCCCCAGATGTTGCTGCCGGCGAAGTACGGCCCGAAGCGGTCGAGGTAGGCCCCGGACGGCCCGAGGTGGTTGTAGACGACGTCGAGCACGATCCCCATCCCGCGGGCGTGACAGGCGTCGACGAACCGTTTGAAGCTGTCCGGGCCCCCGTAGTTCTCGGTGACCGCATACCAGCCGACCCCGTCGTAGCCCCAGTTGCGCGGCCCGTCGACGGCGTTGACCGGCAGCACCTCCACGAGATCGATCCCGAGCTCCACCAGGTGGTCGAGCCGTTCGATGGCGGAGCCGAAGGTGCCCTTCGGGGTGAAGGTGCCGATGTGCAGCTCGTAGACGACGCTGCCCGGCAGCGGGCGCCCGGTCCAGCTGTGGTCGGTCCAGATGAAGCCGTCCTGGTCGTACAGCCGGGAGGTGGCGTGCACCCCGGACGGCTGTCGACGCGAGCGCGGATCGGGCAACGGGGTCGGGTCGTCGTCGAGCAGGAACGCGTAGGCGGAACCGGGACGCGCCTCGGCCACCTCGGTCCGCCACCAGCCGGTGTCGTCGCGGGCCATCGGGTGCGTCGTCCCGTCGACCAGCACCCGGACGCGATTGCGCAGCGGCGCCCAGACTTCGAATTCGGCCACCGCTAGATCCTGCCTGGTGGCCGCCGATATCGCGCGCCTCGCCGCGCCGAACGGGTGATCGTCTGCCCCCGATCAGCTGGCATCGGCGGCCAGCGCGGGCGCACCGCGGTCTCGGTGCTGAAGATGTGCATCGTCGCGGCCGCCCTGGCCAGCACCGGGTCGGAATCGATCATCTACGCCGGGCGCACCAGCAGCGCGACCGGGTACCGGCCCAGCAGCTCGCCGAGCTTCGGCGCCGGGTCCTCGACCGGCGCGCCGGTGATCACGTCCCACCAGTCGGTGGCCGCGCCGGGCAGCGGCAGCACGGTGTCGCGCCAGCCGCCGGCCGCGGCCAGCCCGACCGGGAGCCGGGTGGCCACCGCGACCAATGCCGGGGAGCGCTGGAACGCGACCACGTGATCGGCGGCCGGGCCGTCGGCGGCCAGCGGCCGGTAGCCCGTGAACACCTCCGGCCGGTACCGGCGCAGCCGCAGCGCACTCGCGGTGACCAGCAGCTTGACCGCGCCGTCGGCGTCGATCTCCGGCAGCCAGTCGTCGTCGAGGCGGGCCAGCAGCTCGCGGCGCCGGGTCCAGTCCACCGGTCGGCGGTTGTCCGGGTCGACCAGCGAGTACTCGAACAGCTCGGTGCCCTGGTAGACGTCCGGCACGCCCGGTCCGGCGATCTGCAGCAGCTTCTGGCCCAGCGAGTTCGACCAGCCGGGCCCGCTGATCCGCGCCACGAACCGCTCGATCTCGGCGACCAGCTCGGCGTCGGCGAGTACCTGCTCGGGCCACGCCGCCACCGCCTCGTCGACCGCGGCCACCGCCTCGACGTGGCTGGTGACGAGCTTGGCCTCCTTCGACGCCTTGCCCAGATAGCCGGCCAACCGCTCGGGCCGGATCGGCCAGGCCCCGACCAGGCACTGCCAGGCCAGCAGCTCCAGCGACCGGTCGGGCAACGGGTGGCGGGCCGCCCACCGGCGCATCGCCGTCGCCCACTCGCCCGGGATCTCGGCGAGCACGGCGAGCCGGGCGCGGACGTCCTCGGAGCGCTTGGTGTCGTGGGTGGACAGCGTCGTCATGGTCGCCGACCAGCTCGCCTCCCGGGTGGCCAGCGCGGCGTGGAACTCGGCGGGGGAGACCCCGAACCGGGCCGGATCGCCGCCGACCTCGTTCAGCGCGACGAACCGGTTCCAGCGGTAGTACGTGGTGTCCTCGACGCCCTTGGCCATCACCATGCCGGAGGTCTGCTGCACCCGGGTGGCCAGCGTCCCGCGCGGATCGGCGAGCATCGCGGCGCAGATCGCGACCAGCCGGTCGGCCAGCTCGGGGCGCCGCGAGCGGGCCACCGACACCGCCGTGTCCAGCGCCGCGCGGCCCTCGGGCAGGTAGGAGCGGTACACCGGGAACGCGCAGAGCAGCTCGGCCACGGCATCGGCCCAGCCGCCGGGTCCGCCGTCGGGTGCGGGTTCGCCGTCGGACGCCGGACCCGGGCCCAGGACGGCCGCGCACTCGGCCGCGATGCGCGTCACCTCGGCCGCGAGGATGCTGCGCGCCACCTCGAGCCGGGCGGCGTGCTCGGCCTCGTGCAGCGACTGCTTGCCCCCGGTGTGCTCGGCGGCGAGCTGGGTGAGCAGCCCGGCGCCGTCGGGATCGACGAAGACGCCGCCGATCTCGCGCAGCGCCTCGTAGCCCGAGGTGCCGTCGACCGGCCAGGACGCCGGCAACGACTCGCCGACGCCGAGGATCTTCTCGACCACCAGCCAGCGGTCCGGCCCGATCGCCGCGCGCAGCATCCGCGCGTAGCCGCCCGGATCGGACAGCCCGTCGGGGTGATCGACGCGGAGCCCGTCGATGCCGTCCTCGGCCACCCAGCGCAGCACCTCGCGGTGGGTCGCCTCGAAGATCTCGGGGATCTCCACGCGCACCGCGGCCAGCGTGGACACGTCGAAGAACCGCCGGTAGGTCAGCTCGGCGGCGCCGCGCTTCCAGGACACCAGCCGGTAGTGCTGGCGTTCGTGCACGTCCTGGGCCGAGCCGGCGTCACCGGTGCCGGGCGCGACCGGGAACGCGTGCTCGTAGTAGCGCAGCTCGCGGCGATCCTCGGAGAGGCCGAGTTCGGCCAGCGCCTTGTCCTCGTCGGCGTCGAGGATCGGCAGCAGGATCGGGCTCGCCCACTCGATGTCGAAGTACCCCGCGTACGGCGACTCACGCCCGAGCCGCAGCACGTCCCACCACCACGGGTTCGCCTTCGGTACCTCGACGCCCAGGTGGTTGGGCACGATGTCGAGCACGAACCGCATACCGTGCTCGTGCGTGGCGGCCACCAGCGCCCGCCGGGCCGCTTCGCCGCCGCGCTCGGCCGACACCCGGGTGGGGTCGACCACGTCGTACCCGTGGTTGGACCCGGCACCCGCCTCCAGCAGCGGCGACGCGTAGAGCGCGCCGGCGCCCAGCGCGTCGAGGTAGGGCAGCAGCTCGATCCCGTCGGCGAAGGTGGTCGCGGCGGAGAACTGCAGCCGGTAGGTGGAGGACGGAGCGCCCGGCGAGGTCATGACTCGACGCGCTGCAGGACCAGTACCGAGCGGGCCGGCACGGTGTGCACCGCACCGCCGGTCGCGATGGGCGGCTCGGCCGCGACCATGCCCGGACCGGTCGACAGCGTGATCACCTCGCCGGCCGCGGTGTCCACCACGATGGCCCACCGGGTGCCGAACTCCGGGCCGGGCAACGTGACGTCGATGTCCTCGTAGTGCGCGTTGAGGCAGAGCAGGAACGAGTCGTCGGTGACCGGGTCGCCCCGGCTGTCGGCCTCGGTGATGCCGTCGCCGTTGAGGAAGGCCACCAGGCACTTGCCGAAGCCGGAGTCCCAGTCCCGCTCGGTCATCTGCTGGCCGGTCGGGGTGAACCAGGCGATGTCGGGCAGCGCGTCGCGGCGCCGCGACCGGATCGGCCGGCCGGCGAAGAACCGGCGGCGCCGGAACACCGGGTGCCCGTGCCGCAACGCGACCACCCCGGCCGTGAAGCCGATCAGGCCGGCGTTCTTGCCGGCCAGCGACCAGTCGACCCACGCGATCTCGCTGTCCTGGCAGTACACGTTGTTGTTGCCGCGCTGGGTGCGGCCCAGCTCGTCGCCGTGCAGCAGCATCGGCACGCCCTGGCTCAGCAGCAGCGTGGTGATGAAGTTGCGCTGCTGGCGAGCCCGCAGCTCCAGCACCGCGGCGTCGTCGGTCGGGCCCTCGACCCCGCAGTTCCAGGACCGGTTGTGGCTCTCCCCGTCGTTGCCGCCCTCGCCGTTGGCCTCGTTGTGCTTGTCGTTGTACGAGACCAGGTCGGCGAGGGTGAACCCGTCGTGCGCGGTCACGAAGTTGATCGACGCGAACGGCCGGCGACCGTCGGCCTGGTACAGGTCCGAGCTGCCCATCAGCCGGGAGGCGAACTCGCCGAGGGTGCCCGGCTCGCCGCGCCAGAAGTCGCGCACGGTGTCGCGGTACTTGCCGTTCCACTCCGTCCACAGCGGCGGGAAGTTGCCCACCTGGTAGCCGCCGGGCCCGACGTCCCACGGCTCGGCGATCAGCTTGACCTGGCTGATCACCGGGTCCTGCTGCACCAGGTCGAAGAACACGCTCAGCCGGTCCACGTCGTAGAACTCGCGGGCCAGGGTGGAGGCCAGGTCGAAGCGGAAGCCGTCGACGTGCATCTCGGTGACCCAGTACCGCAGCGAGTCCATGATCAGCTGCAGGGTGTGCGGGTTGCGCACGTTCAGCGAGTTGCCGGTGCCGGTGTAGTCCATGTAGTAGCGCGGGTCGTCCTCGACCAGCCGGTAGTAGGCGGCGTTGTCCATGCCGCGCAGGCTTAGCGTGGGACCCATGTGGTTGCCCTCGGCGGTGTGGTTGTAGACCACGTCGAGGATCACTTCGATGCCCGCGTCGTGCAGGTCGCGGACCATCGCCTTGAACTCCTGCACCTGGTTGCCGGGCCGGCTGCCGGTCATCGCGTAGGCGTGGTGCGGGGCCAGGAAGGCGATGGTGTTGTAGCCCCAGTAGTTGGACAGGCCCTTGTCCTGCAGGTGGTGGTCGTTGAGGAACTCGTGCACCGGCATCAGCTCGACCGCGGTCACCCCGAGGTGCTTGAGGTGGTCGATCATCGCCGGATGCGCCAGGCCGGTGTAGGTGCCGCGCATCTGCTCGGGGATCTCCGGGTGCGCGATGGTCAGCCCGCGCACGTGCGCCTCGTAGATCACCGTCTCGTGGTAGGGGATGCGCGGTGCCCGGTCCGAGCCCCAGTCGAAGAACGGGTTGACCACCACCGACTTGGGCACGTACGGCGCGGAATCGGCGTCGTTGCGGGCATCCGGGTCGCTGAACGGGTAGCCGAACACGGCCTCGTTCCACTCCACCGGCCCGTCCAGCGCCTTCGAGTACGGGTCGATCAGCAGCTTGTGCGGGTTGCAGCGCATCCCCTGCGCCGGCTCGTAGGGGCCGGTCACCCGGAAGCCGTAGCGCTGGCCGGGTTCGATGCCGGGCAGGTATCCGTGCCAGACGAAACCGTCCACCTCGGTGAGGCGGACCTTGCTCTCCTTGCCCCGGGAGCTGAACAGGCACAGATCCACCCGCTTCGCGACCTCCGAGAAGATGGCGAAGTTGGTCCCGGAGCCGTCGTAGGTGGCGCCGAGGGGATAGGCATGGCCGGGCCACGGCCGCATGGTTTCCTCCGTGCTCGATGATCGCTCGGGCTCGGCCGCGGCCGAGTCTGTCCACACACAGTGCACGGGCTCGATCCCGCCGTGGCGAGGTTACCGGGGTGCCGGTCGGCTCACCCGGTGGACGTGGCCGACGTGCTCAGCCCAGTCGGGCCGGAAAGCCGCCGGTGGCGATCGGTCCCCAGCGCTGCGGGGTGATCCGGATCAACGCCTTGCCCTGCGTGGTCATCGCCGCGCGGTAGTCGTCCCAGTCGGGGTGCTCACCGGAGATCGACCGGAAGTACTCGACCAACGGCTCCAGGGCGGCAGGCAGCGTGAGCAGCTCCGCAGGCCCCTCCACCTGCACCCACGGGCCGTTGAAGTCCTCGGACAGGGCGAGCACCGCGGCCCGCCCGTGCCGCGCCACGTTGTGCGACTTGGCCCGCTCCGGATAGGTGGAGATGACGATCCGGCCGGCGGCGTCCACCCCGGCGGTGACCGGCGAGCCCTGCCAGCCGCCGTCGGAGCGCGGGGTCAGCAGGATCACATGGTGTCGGGGTCGGAGGAACTCGATGAGCTCGGCGAGGTCGACCGGGGTGGTGGTCGCGATGCTGCGGGGCATGCGTGCAGGCTAGTTCGGACGAGATAGGGTCCCCGCCGTATGAGCACCGTCTTCACGAAGATCATCAACGGCGACTTGCCCGGTCGGTTCGTCTGGACCGACGACCGCGCCGTCGGCTTCCTCTCGGTCAACCCGCTCGGCCCGGGGCACACCCTGGTGGTGCCCAGGGTCGAGATCGACCAGTGGATCGACGCGGACGCCGAGCTGCTCGCGCATCTGAGCGCGGTCGCGGGGGCCGTCGGCGCCGCCGTCCGCGGCATCTGGCAGCCGCCGCGGGTCGGCCTGCTGGTGGCCGGGTTCGAGGTGCCGCACCTGCACATCCACGTGTTCCCGGCCTGGGACATGCGCGCCTTCGACTTCGCCACCGCGGCGAGGACCGTCGACGACGAGGAGCAGGACGGCTACCGGGACCGGGTGCGGGCCGAGCTGCGCGCCGCCGGGCACGGTCCGCACGTTCCGGACTGACCGGGATGCCCCGATCCTGCCGGGCAGCTGATCCCGCCGGGCAACTGATGCCGCCGTGCAACTGATCCTGGTGCGGCACGCGCTGCCCGAACGCGTGCACGCCAGCGATCTGAATGACAGGGACGGCCCGGCGGATCCGCCGCTCACCGAGCTGGGGCATCGGCAGGCCGCCCGGTTGGTGGCGGCGCTGGGTCGTGACGTGAGCGGCGTCCACGTCAGCCCGCTGGCCAGGGCCCGGGCCACGGCGGCACCGCTGGCCGCCGCCCTGGGCATCGACCCCTTCATCGATCCCGACCTGCGCGAGTACGACGCCGAGGCGCGGCACTACGTCCCGGTGCACGACATGGCCCGCCTCGACCCGGCAGCCTGGGAACGCGTGCTCGCCGGGCTGCTGCCCGAGCACGTCGACGCCGGGGAGTTCGGCTCCCGGGTGGCGGGCGCGCTCGAACGGATCATCGCCGCGCATCCCGGGCGGTCCACCGCGGTGGTCATCGCGCACGCCGGGGTGATCAACGTTTGGCTGGCTCGGCTGCTCGGGATGACCCGGCCACTGGCCTTTCCGCTCGACTACGTCGGGATGACCCGGGTACTCGCCGGGCGGGACGGCCGCCGGGTCGTGCGTACGGTCAACGAGATCACGCATGTCGCCGACCTGATCGGCGTGACTGCGGGTAGTGACTGACCGGCGGCCGGCGCTGGGCCGGCCGGGTCGGACGATGGGCCGTTCGGGCAGTGCCGCCCGCTCCGGCTGACCGCTCGCACGCATGTCCCTACGCTCGGTTCATCGGAACGGAGGCCCGATGGGGCCCGAGAGGGGGCTTCCGGATTTGGCGGCGAGTGGGCTCGGCCAGGTGTTCGGCAATCGCGAGTTCCGCGCGGTGTGGTCGGCGGAGGCGTTGTCGGTCGCAGGGGATCAGCTGGCCCGGGTCGCGCTGGTGATCCTGGTGTTCGGCCGGACCGGCTCGGCCACCTGGGCCGCGGCGACCTACGCGCTCACCTTCTTGCCCGCGCTGGTCGGCGGGGTGCTGCTGTCCGGGCTGGCCGACCGCTTCCGCAGGCGCGAGCTGATGGTCGCCTGCGATGTGGCCCGTGCGGTGCTGGTCGCGGTGATGGCCGTCCCCGGCGTGCCGCTCGGCGTGCTCTGCGCGTTGCTGGCCGGGGTGGTGCTGCTGGGCTCGCCGCACACCGCGGCGCAGGGTGCGCTGCTGCCGGCGGTGCTGGGCGACGAGCTCTACGAGCGCGGGCTCGCGGTCCGGCAGATCACCGGGCAGACCGCGCAGCTGGCCGGCTTCGCCGCCGGTGGCCTGCTGGTGGCGGCCGTCAGCCCGGAGTCGGCGTTGCTGCTCGATGCGGCCAGTTTCGCGCTGTCCGGGCTGCTGGTGCGGCTCGGGGTCGCCGACCGGCCACGCGCGGCCCGGCGGCCGGACACCGACGCCCGCGGCGATCGCGGCCTGCGCGGCACGGTCGCCGGCATGGCGGCGATCGCGACCGACCCGCGGCGGCGCGCGCTGGTGCTGCTGGCCTGGCTCGTCGGCTGCTACGTGGTGCCGGAGGCGCTGGCCGCCCCCTACGCGGGGCAGCTCGGGGCCGGTCCGATCGCGGTCGGGCTGCTGATGGCCGCGGACCCGCTGGGCAGCGTGCTCGGGGCCTGGCTGTTCTTCCGGTTCGTCACGCCGGCGCGGCGGGCCCGCTGGATCGGCGTGCTGGCCGTGGTCGCCGGCCTACCGCTGCTGGTCACGGCGCTGCGTCCGGCCGTGCCGATCGCCATCGCGCTGTGGGGGCTGTCCGGGATGGCCTCGACCGCCTACCTGCTGCAGGCCCAGGCCTGCTTCGTGCGGGCGACCCCGGACTCCCGGCGGGGTGCCGCGATCGGCGTCGCCGCGTCCGGCATCATCGCCGGTCAGGGGATCGCGGTGCTGGTCGGCGGGTGGCTCGCCGATCGGACCACGCCGGCGACGTCGATCGCCGCCGTGGGCGCGGTCGGCGTGCTGCTCGCGGTGGTCGGGGCCATCGCGTGGCACCACGCCGACCGCGAGGTCCGGGCGTCCAGCACGGCGACGGTGCTCGCCTGTTGATCACGCCCGGCCTCCCGGTTCGAGATGGAACGAATCATCACCAGTTCTTGTTGCGCATGACTACTCCTCGAGGGGTTCGGTTTCGGTGGGCCGGTCGTGTCACCAGTTCTTGTTGCGCACGGCTGCCTCCTTGATCAGTAGGGGTTCGGACACGGATATCGTCACCAGTTCTTGTTGCGCACAGCTGCCTCCTTGATCAGTAGGGGTTCGGACACGGATATCGTCACCAGTTCTTGTTGCGCACGGCTGCCTCCTTGATCAGTAGGGGGTTCGGACACGGATATCGTCACCAGTTCTTGTTGCGCATTACCGCTCCTTTCCTCGACGTGCATGTGGGCGCCCGGTTATGGTCGACGGATCGGCGGAGCCGAATCCCATTCAGGTGGCGCTGTTCCGGGACTGACTGTTCAATCCGCGGTGGCCACCACGCGTGCCGGTGCTGCGCCCGGGTGCACCACCGACGGCCTGGCTGCCGACACCCCAACGACGCTCGGCAGCGGCAGGATCCGCGGGCGTGGGTCACCGGATGTGGTGACGACGTGGTCGGGCTCGCTCGCGAACGCGTGTTCCGTCACGCCTGCTCCTCCCGGCTCGCCGTGTGTACCGTCGGAGCGAGCCTCGGTGGCGGACGTCACTGGGTGTGCCGGTGTCCCCCGGCAGGAGTGACAACATCCGCGCTCGCCTACTATCCTCGGGTGCTCAGCGAAGGGGCGGCCGAATCGGAATGTCTAGCGAAGTTGCGGAACATCTTGGTCCGATAGGGGGCCTCGTCGGATACCGGACTATTAGACGTTGGGCCATCTGGTCGCTGCCCGGCCGACTTCTGCTACCCATCCTGACCGTTGAGATCACCGCTTCGGCGCTTGTGCTCACCCAGATTTGGTCCATCAGACCGGACCGGCAACTGGTGGCATTGACCATCGCATTGTGCGTGGCCGGAGTGGTGCACACCGAGATAGCCGTGCGGGTCGAGAGCGTCCGGCGGCGGGTCACCGAGAGCGCACACGTCGACTTGTGCTCGGTGTGGACGTTCGCCGCCGCGATCGTGTTGCCACCGTCCGTCGCAGCTTTCACGGCGATAATCATCTGCACCCACCAGTGGTGGCGTTCCTACCGCCCGCGAACTCTTCCGCATCGGCAGTTGTTCACCACCGCAACGGTCGTGCTGGCCTGCCTGGCCGCCTCCGCGGTGATGGCCACGGTGGCCCACACCGGGCAGCTGTTCGCGCTGGCGATGGCGCTGCTCGCGTACACGACGGTGAACAGCTGCCTGGTGGCCGGCGCGATCGCGGTCAGCACGTCCAAGCCCGACCTGGCCATGATCTTCGGCGACTGGGAGGCCAACGTCCTGGAGATCGCCACCCTGTCGCTGGGCGCGCTCACGGCCGTGATCCTCACGATCAACCCGTGGCTGGTGGTCTTCGTGATGCCGCCGGTGCTGGTGCTGCACCGGGCCGTGTTGGTGCACCAGCTGGCCGAGGCGGCCCGCACCGACCTCAAGACCGGCCTGCTCAACGCCGCGGCCTGGCACACGCAGGCTGAGCGGGCACTGACCAGGAGCAGTCGCGACAACAGCCCGCGCGGAGTGCTGGTGCTGGACCTCGACCACTTCAAGCGGGTCAACGACACCTATGGACACCAGGCGGGCGACAACGTGCTGGTGGCGGTGGCCGACGCGCTGCGCCACGAGGTCCGCGACCGCGATCTGGTGGGCCGCTTCGGCGGCGAGGAGTTCGTCGTGCTGCTCGCGGCGCTGCCCGGGGGCGCCGTCGTGGAGCTCGAAGCGGTGGCCGAACGGATGCGCCGCCGGGTGGAGGGGCTGCGCGTCGAGATACCGACCCCCGACGGTCCGTTGACCGTCTCCGGGCTGACTGTCTCGATCGGCGGCGCGGTGCACCCCGGCGCCGGTCAGGACCTGCGGGCCCTGCTGCAGATCGCCGACACCGCGCTGTACTCCGCCAAACGGGCGGGCCGCAACACCGTGCGGATGGGGCACTCGGTGCCGAACGGGCCGGTGCCCAAGCACCTCATCGCCAGTGAGCCCCATGCTGGCGGGATCTGACGGGTGCGGCGACTCCGACATCCGGTGACGTGGTGTGACCAGATGGTTGCCGTGAATCACCCCCATGTGCGATCCGCGTCCCCCTGACACGCCGCGACAGTCTCACTAGCCTCGCTCAGGAGCACTGAGTCGGCACGGAAAGGGGGATCTCCGTCGTGGTCGAACCGGCGTCCCCGACCGATGCGTCCCGCACCGGTACCCCCCAGCTCGGGGCCGCGCTCGGCATGCTCCCGGCCCGGGCGCTGCTGGCCGTGCTGTTCGTCGAGGCCGTGGCCGCGATGCTGGTGCTGGTCTCGATCTCGGTGCCCACCGCGGGCGAGCTCACGCTGGCCGCCTTCCTGACGCTGCTCAGCCTGGTGCACACCGAGCTCGCCACCGGGGTCGAGCGGATCCGGCGCCGGGACGCGGAGAACACCTACTTCGACCTGAGCTCGGTCTGGACCTTCGCCGCCGCGCTGCTGCTGCCGTTGACGGTTGCCGCCGGGGTGATCGTCGTGGTGTACACCCACCTGTGGTGGCGGGTGTGGCGGCCGGCGAACGTGCCGGTGTACCGCCACCTCTACACGACCGCCACGGTGGTGCTCGCCGCCGCGGCGGCGCACGCCGTGGTCCGCGCGGCGGGCGGGATGCCGACCGAGGCCGACGACATCGTCGGGATGGCCGGCATCGGTCTGGCCGTGGTGATCTACGTGGTGGTGAACACGCTGCTGGTGGCGGGCGCGATCGCGCTGAGCGACGAGTCCGACGGCGCGGACCGGACGGCCGCCCGGGACCTCATCGGGCGCTGGGACGACAACGCGCTCGAGGTGGCCACCATCTGCATGGGGGCGTTGGCCGCGGTCGCGCTGTCCTCGGCGCCCGGCCTGGTGGCGCTGGTGCTGCCGCCGATCGTGGTGCTGCACCGGGCGGTGCTGGTGCGCCAGCTCGAGGAGGTGGCCAGCACCGATGCCAAGACCGGCCTGCTCAACGCGGCCGCGTGGCGGACCCAGGCGTTGCGCACCGTGGCCAGGGCGCAGCGGGACAAGGGCGGCGTCGCGGTGCTCATCCTCGACCTCGACCACTTCAAGACGGTCAACGACCGCTACGGCCACCTGACCGGCGACGACGTGCTGGTCGCGGTCGCGGCGGAGCTGCGGGCGGTGTCGCGGGCCCACGATGCGGTCGGTCGGTTCGGCGGCGAGGAGTTCGTGGTGCTGCTGCGCGATCTGCCCGCCGGTCCGGAGGGATCGGCGGTGCTGCACTCGGTGGCCGAGCGCATCCGGCTGCGGGTCGCCGGGCTGCAGGTGTGGGTGGACAACCCCGGGTGTTCGGTGACCGTCGGCGGCCTGTCGGTCTCCATCGGCGGGGCCGTCGTGCCCACCGACGGCGGCACGCTCGACGAGGTGCTGAAGGTCGCCGATGCCTCGCTGTACGCGGCCAAGCGCAGCGGGCGCAACCGGGTCCGGATCGCGTCCGGACCCGAGGTGCCGGCGGCCCGGCAGCCCGTCGCGTGAGTCGCGCCCGGGCCGCACGCCGAGGGCGTCCGTAAGCTGGGCACGTGACCTTGCTCCGTTCCGTCCGCGGTCCGGCCGATCTGAAGCGGCTGGACCCCGCGCAACTCGGTGAGCTGGCCGGCGAGATCCGCAGCGAGCTCGTCAGCACCGTGTCCCGCACCGGTGGGCACCTGGGCCCCAACCTCGGGGTCGTCGAGCTGACGATCGCGCTGCACCGGGTGTTCGACAGCCCGCATGACACCCTGATCTGGGACACCGGCCACCAGGCCTACGTGCACAAGCTGCTCACCGGCCGGCAGGACGGCTGGGACCGGCTGAAGAAGACCGGCGGGCTGTCGGGCTACCCGAGCCGCGCCGAGAGCGAGCACGACCACATCGAGAACAGCCACGCGTCCACGTCGCTGTCCTGGGCCGACGGCATCGCCCGCGGCTACGCGCTGACCGGCCAGCAGCGGCACGTGGTGGCGGTGATCGGCGACGGTGCGCTGACCGGTGGGATGGCCTGGGAGGCGTTGAACAACATCGCCACCGGCCGCCGTCCCGGCACCGGCGCCGCGTCGGGTGGCGAACGCAACATCGTGATCGTGGTCAACGACAACGGGCGCTCCTACGCGCCGACGATCGGTGGGCTGGCCGACCGGCTGGCGTCGCTGCGGCTGCAGCCGAGCTACGAGCGGGTGCTGGAGGCGGGCAAGCAGGCGCTGGCCCGCACGCCGGTGGTGGGCGGCCCGATCTACGCCGGGCTGCACGCCCTCAAGGCGGGGGTCAAGGATGCGCTGAGCCCCCAGGAGCTGTTCTCCGACCTCGGGCTCAAGTACTTCGGACCGGTCGACGGGCACGACATCGCCGCGATGGAGTCGGCGCTGCGGCGGGCCCGGCACTTCGGCGGGCCGGTGATCGTGCACGCGGTCACCCGCAAGGGCAACGGCTACCCGCCCGCGGAGAACGACGAGGCCGAGCAGATGCACAGCCCGGCCGCCTTCGACCCGGAGACCGGACTGCCCACCGGGCCGCCCTCGATCGGCTGGACCAGCGTGTTCGCCACCGAGATGGTGGCGCTGGGCTCGCGGCGCCCGGACGTGGTGGCGATCACCGCGGCGATGCTCGGCCCGACCGGCCTGGCCCCGTTCGCCGCCGCGTTCCCGGACCGCTGCCTGGACGTCGGCATCGCCGAGCAGCACGCGCTCACCGCGGCCGCCGGGCTGGCCCTCGGCGGGTTGCACCCGGTGGTCGCCGTGTACTCGACGTTCCTCAACCGCGCCTTCGACCAGCTGCTGATGGACGTCGCCCTGCACGGCCAGGCGGTGACCCTGGTGCTCGACCGGGCCGGCGTCACCGGCAACGACGGGCCCTCGCACAACGGCATGTGGGACCTGTCGCTGCTCGGAATGGTGCCCGGGCATGCGGGTGGCCGCGCCGCGGGATGCGGCGACCCTGCGCGCGGAGCTGGCCGAGGCCGTGGCGATCGACGACGGGCCCAGCGCGCTGCGCTTCCCGAAGGGCCCGGTGATCGACTCCGTGCCGGCGGTGCGCAGCGTCGGCGGCGTGGACGTGCTCTACGAGACCGGCCAGGACGCCGACGAGGCCGTGCTGCTGGTGTGCGCCGGGGTGTTCGGCGAGCTGGGGGTGGCGGCGGCGCAGCGGCTGGCCCGGCAGGGCGTCGCGGTCACCGTCGTCGACCCGCGCTGGGTGCTGCCGGTGCCGGACGCGGTCGTCGAGCTCGCGGGCCGCCACCGGCTGGTGGTCACCGTCTCCGACAGCGGACGGCACGGCGGGTTCGGTTCCGCGGTCGCCGACCGGCTGCGCGCGGCCGAGTGCGATGTGCCGCTGCGCGATCTGGCCATCCCGCAGCAGTTCCTGGAGCACGGCAACCGGGCCGACGTGCTGGCCGGCGTCGGTCTGACCGCGCAGGACGTCGCGCGGCGGGTCACCGAGTGGGCCGCGGCCCGGCTCGGGCGGCCCGGTAGCGAGGACCCCGGCGGCGACGACCCCGGTACCGAGGGCCCCGTTACCGACGACGCCGGCACCGACCGCGACGCGGCGGGGCCGGTGCGGCGCGGCGGTACCGCGAGCGCCCCGGGGGAGCAGGCGCGCTGATGCGGGTGCTCATCGTCGAGGACGAGCAGCAGCTGGCCGACGCCGTCGCCCGCGGGCTGCGTCGCGAGGGCATGGCCGTGGATGTGGCCTACGACGGCGACACCGGGCACGAGAAGTCCGCGATCACCCGCTACGACGTGGTGGTGCTGGACCGGGATCTGCCGGGGATGTCGGGCGACCGGCTGTGCTCGGAGATCGTCGCGTCCGGGGCCACCACCCGGGTGTTGATGTTGACCGCGAGCGGCACCCCGGCCGACAAGGTCGACGGGCTCTCCCGGGGCGCCGACGACTACCTGGCCAAGCCGTTCGACTTCGCCGAGCTGGTGGCCCGCTGCCGGGCGCTGGGCCGCCGCGCCACGCCGGCGGTGCCGCCGCTGCTCACCGCGGGGGATCTGGCCATGGACCCGGCCAAGCGCACCGTGCACCGCGCGCAGCGGGCGGTCGACCTGACCCGCAAGGAGTTCGGGGTGCTGGAGGTGCTGCTGGCCGCCGGCGGTGCCGTGGTCAGCAGCGAGGAGCTGCTTGAGCGGGTCTGGGACGAGAACGCCGACCCGTTCACCACCACCGTCCGGGTCACGGTGATGACGTTGCGCAAGAAGCTCGGTGAACCCGGCCTGATCGAGACCGTGGTCGGCTCCGGGTACCGGGTACCGACCGCGGGCTGAGTGGGATGACCCCGCTGTGACGGCCGCGCCGCGGCGCTCGTGGTTGCGCCCGCGACTGACCGCGCTGGCCACCGGGTTGGTCGCGCTGGTCAGCGCGCTGCTGCTGTGGCTGGGGTGGCTGCTGGTCGGTGGGGTGGCCCGCAGCGTGCCGGCGCTGCCGGCGGGCAGCACGGTCCGGGTGGGCGATCGGGACGTGCCCGCCGAGCAGGTCAGCGCCGCGGTCGGCGCGGCGGCCCGCAACGACGTGCTGCGGGCCGGCCTGGTGGCGTTCCCGCTGGTGGTGATCGCGGCGGCGGTGGTGTCCTGGGTGCTGGTCGGGCGCGTGCTGGGGCCGCTTCATGCGGTGACCGCGACCGCCCGCCGGCTGACCGTCGAGTCGCTGGACACCCGCACCGGCCTGCTCGACGCGCGCGGCGAGGTGGCCGAGCTGGCCGCCGGGTTCGACGCCATGCTCGACCGGCTGCAGGCCGCGTTCGACGCGCAGCGCCGGTTCGTCGCCAACGCCAGCCACGAGCTGCGCACCCCGCTGTCGGTGCTGCGCACCGAGGTCGAGGTGACGCTGTCCGACCCGACCGCCGACATCGATGAGCTGCGCCGGATGGGCGCGGTGGTGCGCGACGCCACCCGCCGCGCCGACGACCTCATCTCCGGGCTGCTGCTGCTGGCCCACGCCGAGGGCGCCGAGCTGGTCGACGTGGTGGCGCTGGATCTGGCCGAGATCGTCGCCCCGGCGCTGGCGGTGATCCGGTCGCCGGCCGCCGAGCGGGGCCTTCGGCTGCAGGTGCACGCCCTGCCCGCCCCCACCCGCGGGGACCCGGTGCTGCTCGAACGGGTCGCCGGCAACCTGCTGGAGAACGCCGTGCGGCACAACGTCACCGGCGGCTGGCTGGAGGTGTGCACCCGCTCGTCCGCGGGCGCCGCCGAGCTGCGGGTGTCATCGAGCGGCCCGGAGATCGCGCGCCACCGGGTGGCCGAGCTGTTCGAGCCGTTCCGCCGGGGCCCGGTGGAGCGCACCGCCGCGGTGCCCGGCTCGGGCCTGGGCCTGTCCATCGTGCGCGCCATCGTGATCGCCCACCGGGGCACCGTGCACGCCGAACCCGTCCCCGGCGGCGGCCTCTCGGTGACGGTCCAGCTCCCGGCCTGACCCCGCCGCCCCCATGATCGTGGTGCGGGTATTCGGGGCCGATCGGGCCGTTTTCCGGTTCCACGATCATGAGCGCCGCACTGCCCGCCGGGCGAAGGCGCGCCGCAGGCGATCGACGACGTCCGCACGGCCGAGCGGGTCGGTCATCTCTGCGGTCACCCAGCGCACGACCTCGACCCGGTGCCGATCACGCAACCAGTCCTCGCGGCGTTTCTCGGCGTACAGCGACCCGGGCTCGGTGTACTTTCCCGCGCCGTCGGCCTCACCGACGGTGCGGTGTTCGGGAAACCAGAAATCGGCCCGGGCGCGAACCACCCCGGCCTCGTCGAAGAACCGCTGCTGCAGAACAGGAGCAGGCAGGCCGGCCTCGGCCAGCCACCATCGGGAAATGGATTCGAGCCAGCTCTCGGCCAGCGGATCGGCCCGCCCGACGACCACCCCCGCGACCCGGGTGCCGGACCGCCCGCGTCGACTCGCCAGTTCGCCGGCCAGCGCGGGCAGCGTCGTCCAGCCGCCCCGTACAGCGGCGTCCGCGACGGCCAGCGCGGCATCGACGGCGAGCAGCGAGCAGCAGTCCAGCACCATGCGGGCCCCGGCCAACACGGGAACCCCCTGCATGTCGAGCAGGTCGGCGTCGTCGAACCCGGCGATGAGCACCCGGCCGCCGCCGCCGAGGCGACCCGACTGCGCGGGTGGGCGGCGGGTCAGGATCACCTCGTGGCCGGCGCCCTGGGGCAGCGGCAGATCGAGCAGTCGGGCGGCGCTGGTGTGTGAGGCGACCGCGCCCGGGTCCACCGCGGCGATCAGATCGGAGCACTGCGAATGGTGCGCGGCAGCCACTGCCGGCAACCGACGGGGAACGAATCCGGGATCCCGGTAGACGCCGCGCCGGGTTCGACGCCATTCGCCGGAGCTGAGCAGCCTGCGGATCGCCGGGGTGTCGGCGCCGAACTGCTGACTGCGTTCCGCGGTGATCGCGCCACCGCGGCTGCGGGCGTACTCGCGCATCCGTTGACTGATCAGCCGCTGCTCCGGACTGAGCGGTTCCCGACGCCGTCCCATGCCCGAATCCTGCCCAGTACCGCGGAATCATGCGCCGATCCATCCACAGATCCGTCCGGTCGCCGCGGCGACCATGATCGTGCAACCGGAAAAAGGCCCGATCGGCCCCGAATAGCTGCGCCACGATCATGAGCGCGCCCGGGAGAGCTACGGGGCCGGAGCGAAGGCCGGTTCGAGCAGCGGGGCCAGCAGGGCGATCTGCCATTCGCGGGCGGCGCCCTGGCGCAGCATGGCGGGGATGTCGCCGTCCGCGGGCGGGGCCCAGCACACGCGCCGCAGCAGGTCGGGTTGCAGCAGGTTCTCGACCGGGATCGACCACTGCTCGGCGACCCGGGTCAGGGCGGCGCGCGCGGCGGCGAGGCGGGCAGCGGCGGCCGGGTCCCGGTCGGCCCAGCGAGCCACCGGTGGCGGCCCGTCGGTGGGTGGCGACGCCACCGGCAGCTGGGCGGTGTCCAGCTCGAGGGCCTGGCTGACGGCCGCGAACCAGTAGTTGGTGAGCCGGCGCTGGGCGCGGCCCCGGAACACCGGCATCGCCGCCAGCGACGGCGCCGAATCCGGCGCGGTGACGGCCGCCTCGACGATCGCAGAGTCGGGCAGCACCCGGCCCGGCGCGATGTCCCGATCGGCCGCGAGCCGGTCCCTGGCCGTCCACAGCGCGCGCACGATGGCCAACGACCGCGGCTTGCGGATGCGGTGGATCCCGGACGTGCGCCGCCACGGCTCGCTGCGCGGGCTCGGCGGCCCGGCCGTGCGGACCGCTTCGAACTCCTCCAGCGCCCAGCCCAGCTTGCCCTGCTCGGTGAGCAGGTCGGCGAGCACGTCGCGCAGCTCGACCAGCACCTCGACGTCGAGCGCGGCGTAGACCAGCCATTCGGTGGGCAGCGGTCGACGCGACCAGTCCGCCGCGCCGTGCCCCTTCTCCAGCGACAGCCCCAGCAGCTGCTCGACGAGCGGGCCGAGACCCACCCGGGGCAGCCCGGCCAGCCGGCCGGCCAGTTCGGTGTCGAACAGCCGGGCCGGAGCGAGTCCGACCTCCTGCAGGCACGGCAGGTCCTGGTTGGCCGCGTGCAGCACCCACTCCGGACCGGACAGCGCCGGTGCGAGCGCGGACAGGTCGCTGCCCAGGGGGATCGGGTCGACCAGCGCGGTGCCGGCGCCGGCTCGGCGCAGCTGCACCAGGTAGGCCCGCTGCGAGTAGCGGAACCCGGAGGCCCGCTCGGCATCGACGGCCACTGGCCCGCTACCCGCGGCGAAGTCGGCCGCGGTGCGGGCCAGCGTCGTACCGTCCACGACCACGGAGGGGAGTCCATCGACCGGCCGCAACAGTGGGACCGGTTCCGGTGATCCGGGGTCGCCGAGCACCTCGGGTTCGTCGGTCAGCGGATCACTCCCGCGCGCATCGCCAGCGCCACCATCTGGGCCCGATCGCCGGTGCCCAGCTTGCGTCCGATCCGGGACAGGTGGCTTTTCACCGTGAGCGCGGAGAGGCTCAGCGCCTCACCGATCTCCTTGTTCGACTGCCCGTCGGCCACCAGTTGCAGGACCTCCACCTCGCGCGCCGACAACTCGCGTGGGGTGTTGTCCGTGCCCGGCACCCTGGTGCCGGTGGCCAGCAGCGGGGCCACGGTCGGATCGGCGTACACGCCGCCGTCCAGCACCCGCTTGACGCCGTCGGTGACGATCGCCGCCGACGCCGATTTGAGTAGGTAGGCCTGCGCCCCGGCCTGGAACGCGGATCGAACGGCGTACGGGTCGTCCGAGGACGCCAGCACCACCAACCGGTTCCAGCCCAGTGACCGCAGTTCGGTCACAAGATCCAACCCGCTTCCGTCGGGAAGTCCGAGGTCCAGAATCGCCAGATCGCAGGGCCCATTGGCGTGGGCTCTGGCCCGGGCCTCGGCAACCGAGGCGGCCTCGTACACCGTTCCTGCGCCCATGGAGCGCAGCCGCGCGGCGATAGCCTCACGCAGCAGCGGGTGGTCGTCGACCACCAGCACAGAGAACAGTTCTTCCCGCGGGTGCGGGACCATCGCCGGCGACAGCACGGGCCCGGTCGAGCCTCGTGCTGGTGCGCCATGGCCCACAACGGCCACGTCGTTCCTCCCTGGAGTCGGTCGTTGCCCCCCGACCGGCCCCACCCCGGGCATTCACCGGGTGTTACCCGAATGCCCGAGACGGTGTCAGTGGCGGAAGCCTAGCCCCCCAAGCGGTCTAACGTTGGTCTCGGTCCGAGAATCTGTCGGGGAAAGTTACAGCGATGTCGATACCGATCCACCCGACCGGGGAGAAGGCTGATCACAGAAAGCGGCGAAAACGCAGGTGAGGTCCCTGATCAGCTGCGATGGAGGAGCGGAAGGGCGCCAACGGGTGGCAGTCCGGCAGCCGATGCGACCAGTCCGCAAAACGCCTCCGCGTGCCGTGTCAGATCGGTGCCGACTGGAGTCCACGATGCGCGCAATTCGACATCGTCGTCGCGACGGGGACCGGCGATGTCGCCGAATCGCACCGATGATGTCTGGGTGACGGTGCCGCCGAGGGCCACGTACGCGGCCCCGCGGTCGTCCAGGGACTCGGTGAGCCAGGACCAACCGATGACCGGGAACAGCTCGTCACCGAGCTGCTCGGGATCCAGCCGGGCCTGCACGAAGCAGACCAGCCGGAAGGTGCCCTCCCACACCGACTGCCCGTCCGGATCGTGCAGCAGGATCAGCCGCCCGCTGGTGTCCGGCTCGTCGAGGTCCGGCAGCGGCTCACCCGCCCGCCCGGCGCCGGCGTCGGCCTCAAGGGCGAAGGCCCAGCTGTAGGGAGCGAGCCGGGGCGGCGCGTCGAGCGCGGAGAACAGCAGCTCCCGCCGGGGTCGCACGGCGCGCAACGAGGCGACCGCGGCCAGGAACGGCGCTGGTGGGGCGGTCGCGTCGGGCACGAGCGGGAACTCTAGGTCGCAGTGGATGTTGTGGCCGCGGGACGCGCCGGTCGATCGAGGATCGACGCCCCGGTCGTGGGACACTGGTTCGGTCATGACGCCGCATCCAGCCCCTCCGGTCCTCGGTCGACGGCGGGCGCTCGGGTCCGCCCCGCTGCTGCTCGCGGCGCGCGGTGCGACGCCGGCCCGGATACCGGTCTGGTTCATGCGGCAGGCCGGGCGCTCGCTGCCCGAGTACCGGGCGTTGCGTGCCGGCACCGGCATGCTGGCGGCCTGCATGGACGCGGAGCTGGTCTGCGAGATCACCCTGCAGCCGGTGCGCCGGCACGGCGTGGACGCGGCCATCCTGTTCTCCGACATCGTGGTCCCGCTGTACGCCGCGGGCATCGGGGTCGACATCGTGGCCGGCACCGGGCCGGTGCTCGCCCGGCCGGTGCGCACCATGGCCGACGTGCAACGGCTGCCCGAGCTGCACGCCGAGCAGCTGGCCCCGGTCACCGCGGCCATCACGTTGCTGCTGGCCGAGCTGGGGGACACGCCGCTCATCGGCTTCGCCGGGGCCCCGTTCACGCTGGCCTCCTACGTGGTCGAGGGCGGGCCGAGCCGCAACCACGAGCGCACGAAGGCGCTGATGCGCTCGGCGCCCGATGTCTGGCACGCGCTGATGGACCGGCTGGCCGGTATCACCGCGACGTTCCTGCACGCCCAGGTGGACGCCGGGGTCGACGCCGTGCAGCTGTTCGACTCCTGGGCGGGGGCGCTGTCGGAGCGGGACTACCGCAGCTACGCGCTGCCCCATTCGGCCCGGGTCCTCGACGGGCTCGCGGCCGCGCAGGTGCCGCGCATCCACTTCGGGGTGGGCACCGGCGAGTTGCTCGCGGCGATGGCCGAGGCCGGCGCCGACGTCGTCGGCGTGGACTGGCGGATCCCGCTGGACGAGGCCGCCCGGCGGACCGGCGGCCGGCACCCCGTGCAGGGCAACCTGGATCCGGCGGTGCTGTTCGCCGATCGGGCGTCGATCGAGGCCGAGGTCCGGCGGATCGTCGCCGAGGGCCGCCACGCGCCAGGACACGTGTTCAACCTCGGCCACGGGGTGCTCCCGGAGACCGACCCCGATGTGCTGACCCGGGTCGTCGAGCTGGTGCACAGCCTCACGCCGTGACCCGGGTCGCTGTCGTCGGGGCCGGGATCTCCGGGCTGGTCGCGGCCTATCGGCTGCGGTCCAGGCTCGGCCCCGCCGCCACGATCATCGTGGTCGAGCAGCGGGACCGGATCGGTGGGGTGCTGCGCACCGTGGAGCTGGCCGGGTTGCCCTTCGACGTCGGGGCGGAGGCGTTCCTGGCCCGCAGGCCGGAGCTGCCGACGTTGCTGACCGAGCTCGGTCTGGCCGCGCAATGGGTGCATCCGACCGCGGCGGCGCCGTCGGTGCGGGCCGCCGGCGCGACCGTGGCGCTGCCCGCCGGCACCCTGCTCGGGGTGCCGACCAGCCGGGCCCGGCTCGGCGGGCTGCTCTCGGCCGCCGGCGTCGCCGCGGTCGCCGCCGAGCCGCGCCGGGTGCTGCGCTGGGAGCCGGGCACCGATGTGGCCCTCGGCGGGCTGTTGCGCGACCGGTTCGGGGACGAGTTGGCCGACCGGCTGGCCGATCCGTTGCTCGGCGGCGTCTACGCCGGCCGGGTGGACGCCCTGGGCCTGCGCCCCACGCTGCCCGCGGTGGCCGCGGCGCTCGACGCCGGCGCCCCGTCGCTGACCGCCGCGGCGGATGCCGCCCTCCCCGATCCCGCCCGGCCCGATCGGCCCGACCCGGCCGGCCCCGCCGCGGCCGGGCCGGTGTTCGGGGCGCTGCGCGGGGGCTACCGGGTGCTGCTGGACGCGCTGGCCGTCGCGGCCCGGGCCGAGCTGCGGCTCGGCGTGACCGTGCGCGGGCTGAGCCGGGGCCCGAGCGGCCGGGGCCCGCACGGCTGGCGGCTGACGCTGGGCGCGAGCACCGCACTCGACGTCGACGCGGTGCTGCTCGCGGTGCCGGCCCCGGCGGTGGGGCGGCTGCTGGCCACGGTGGCCCCGGGGGCGGCCGCGGCGGCCGCGGAGATCGAGTTGGCCTCGTCGGTGGTCATCGCGCTGGCCTACCGCGGATCCGACGCGCGATCGCTGCCGCCGACCTCCGGCGCGCTGATCGCGGCCGGCGAGCCGCTGTCGGTGAAGGGCGTCACGCACTCGAGCACCAAGTGGGCGCATCTCGGATCCGACGGGCTGGTCCGGCTGCGGGCCTCGCTCGGCCGTTTCGGCGAGGCGGCGAGCCTGCAGGTCGACGACGCCGAGCTGGTCGCCGGGGTGCGTGCCGATCTGGGCGTGCTGACCGGGGTCACCGCAGATCCGGTGGCGGCGTGGGTGCAGCGCTGGGGCGGCGGGCTGCCGCAGTACGCCGTGGGACACCTGGACCGGGTCCGGCGCATCGAGCACGGGCTCCCCGCCGGGCTCGCGGTGGCCGGGGCCGCGCTGCACGGGGTCGGTGTGCCGGCCTGCGTCGGCACCGCCGGGGCCGCGGCGGACCGGTTGGTCGATCTGCTCCGGGCGCAGCCGCCGCGCCCGGCAGTGATCGCGGTCGGAGAAGAACCGGTCGTGGAAGGACCGGCCGGGGAAGGGCCGGCCGGGCGGGGACCGGATGGCACCATGGAGCCATGGCCCGCCTCGACTACGCCGAGCTGAACAGCACCATCCGCTACACCATGTGGTCGGTGTTCCGCATCGAACCCGGGCGGCTCGGCGACGATCGGGGCGAGGCGGCGACGCAGTTCACCGAGTTCCTGGACGCGCTGGCCGGCAAGGGTGTGGTGGTGCGCGGGGTGTACGACCTCGCCGGGTTGCGGGCCGACGCCGACTACATGATCTGGTGGCACGCCGACAACGTGGAGGCCCTGCAGGCTGCGTACGCGCAGCTGCGCCGCGGCACCGCGGTGGGACGGGCCGGTGTGCCGGTGTGGAGCCAGGTGGCGCTGCACCGGCCGGCGGAGTTCAACAAGAGCCACGTGCCGGCGTTCATCGCGGGTGAGGAGCCCCGCCGCTACGTCTGCGTGTACCCGTTCGTGCGCTCGCTGGACTGGTACCTGCTGCCCGATCAGGAGCGCCGCCAGATGCTCGCCGACCACGGCAAGGCCGCCCGCGGCTACGCCGACGTGCGAGCCAACACGGTGCCGGCGTTCGCCCTCGGCGACTACGAGTGGATCCTGGCCTTCGAGGCCGACGAGCTCGACCGGATCGTCGACCTGATGCGTGAGCTGCGGGCCACCGAGGCCCGCCGGCACGTCCGCGAGGAGATCCCGTTCTACACCGGGCCGCGGGTGCAGCCGGGTGAGCTGGTCGGCATGCTGCCGTGAGGCCGCAGGGGTCTAGCGCGGAGGCGGCACCGGCGTGACGGTGGACCAGATCGTCGAGGCGCTCGACGCCGACCGGCGCTGATGGACGTCGTCGTTGACGCATCCGCCACGGTGCGGGTCCTGCTGGCTGACGACGAGTCGGGGTTCGCCCTGCAGACCAGGCTGGCCTCCGACTTCTGCATCGCTCCGCACCTCATCGACGCCGAGGTCGGCAACGTTCTGCGCAGGATGGTCATCGGCGGCGGAGTCAAGGACACCATCGCCCAAGCGGGCCTTCGGCTACTGCCGTCCGTGATCGATGAGCGCTACCCGCATCCGGCGCTCGCTTCGGCCGCATGGCGACTGCGCCACAATCTGACCTACTACAACGCGCTGTACGTCGCGTTGGCGTCGCGGCTCGGGACCACGCTGCTGACCGCCGACGCCCGGCTGGCCTGCGCGCCGAGACTGACGTGCGCGGTCGAGCTGATCGGATGAGATCGGTCAGAGCTTGATCATCGGGGCCGGGTGCAGCGGCGATTCACGCAGCCCGCGGCCGAACGCTCGCAGCAGCATCGGCCGGAACCCGTGCGCCGGGTACTCGATGACCAGCCCGCGGTAGTCCGCTGGGGAGACCCCTGGCGCCCGTACCAGGCCGGCCGTGACGTCGGTGAGGTCGGCCCGGCGGACCGCCTCCACGAGCGGATCCGGGTGCCGCGCGGGACGCAATCGATGGTGTTCGTCGATGATCGCGGCGACCAGCCCGGCGTGGTCGCGGTCGGCGGGAGCGAGCGCGGCGGTGGCCCGCCGGATCGACGGCGGCAGGTAGTCCCAGGTACCGTCGAACCACAGGCCGGCGTCGTGGAAGAACGCGGCCAGCCCGAGCACCCCGGCCAGCTGCTGCGGCACCTCGACCTGCAGCCCGACCAGGCCGATCACCCGCTGCACGTGGCCGCGGTAGATCGGCAGTTCGGCGCCGAAGGTCGGGGCGTGCCGGTCGAACAGCTCGTCGGCGACCTGCTGCGCGCGCCCGGTGCCGGTGGTCGACATGCCGGTAGGGCGTTCAGGCGTCGGGGACCAGGCGCAACGAGACCGAGTTGATGCAGTACCGCAGGTCGGTCGGGGTGTCGTAGCCCTCGCCGGAGAAGACGTGGCCGAGGTGGCTGTGGCAGTTCGCGCAGACGACCTCCACCCGGCGCATGCCCAGGGTGCTGTCCACGCGTTCGATCACCGCGTCGCCGGCCAGCGGGGTGAAGAACGACGGCCAGCCGCAGTGCGACTCGAACTTGGTGTCGCTGCGGAACAGCTCGGCCCCGCAGGCGCGGCAGGAATAGACACCGGTGGTCTTGGTGTCGGTGTACTCGCCGGTGAACGGGCTCTCGGTGCCGGCCTGGCGAAGCACCCGGTACTCGGCCGGGCTGAGCTCCGCGCGCCAATCGGCATCGGACTTGACGACCTTCGCGGCGGGCTCGGTAACGGGATCCATAGCTCCCAGAGTAGGTCGGAGAACCGCCCCGCGCCCAGATCGTCGCTTCCCGCCCGAGGTGCCGCGCGAGCGGCGGGTGGTCGAGTTAGAGCCAGGTGGTCAGCACGAACAGCAGCGAATCCCAGACCAGGTAGGCCACCACCGCCAGCAGCAGCAGGACCACGCCCACCGCTGCCCAGCGCCGGCCACCCTCGGCGCGGTTGGCGGAGTCCGCGAACTCCGAGACGCCGTCCAGGTAGCCCTCGACCGTGAAGGCCGGGCGCTCGCGCTGCATCCGGTCCAGGTGCTCGGCGAACGCCTGGGCGTCGGGGTCGTCGGGATCGAGCCCGACCAGCTCGTCGTCGAACTGCCGCGATCGGGCAGCGCGGGATCGACCCCGCCCGGATCGACGCTCACCGGGCCCGGCCGATCGGTTCGGCTCGGGGGGCACGGACATGGCCCGAGGGTAGCCGGTAGCGTCGCCGCACCGCGGCGCGCAAGGCGGACGTGGTCCTGCTGGGCGACTCCGGTTGCCCCAGCCGGCCGTCGCACGATCGGGCAGCGCCGACGGGCGGGGCACGCCCTGGTCGTGCGTGTCTCGTTGGACGGAGCGGAACCGGTGATCGGCGCCGGCCGGGTAGGAGAGCGTGACATGCGTACACGGGCCGGGCGACACACTCCGCGCAGCAGCGCGCGTCGATCGGTCGCGGCGGTCGGCGGCGACCACACCGGCCGGTACCCGGACGACAACGTGGGTGAGCCCTCCGACGACTACCCGGACGACGACTCGGACGAGTACGCGGGCGGGCCGGACGCCCGGCGGGACGATGCCGGTGATCGCGGGTCCGGCCGGGCCGGGCTCCGGCCCCGTGCGGGTCGGCGCTCCGCGGCGCCGATCATCGGCGGGTCGGTCGTCGACACCCTGATGGGGCGGTCACGGGGTCGGTACGCGATCGCGGACCTCGAGTCCTCGACCGCCGAGCTCGCGATCATCACCGCCGGCACCAGGCGCGGGGGCCGGGCCCGCCGATCGCGGCCGGGTCGTTCGCCGCTGGGCCGTTCGTGCTGGGTCGTTCGGTGCTGGGTCGTTCGGTGCTGGGTCGTTCACTGCTGGCGCCGACCGGGCGGGCACCGATGGGCATTGCGCGGCAGCGGCTGCGCCGTCGACGCCAGCAGCTGGCCACGCTGGCGATCGGGATCGTGACCGCGGTGGGCCTGGTGGCCGGCGTGGTCGCCATCGTGTGGTCCGAGCCGGCCCCCGAACCGGCCTCGCCTGCGGTCGCCGCGCCCGGTGACACCGGGGCGGTCCCGGCCGCGGGGGAGCAGCCCGCGACGGATCAGGACCAGGCGAACGCGGGGGAGCCGGACGCCGAGCAGTCACGTCCGACCGAGGGGGCGGAGCTGGATGCGGACTCGGCCGCCCAGAACGGGGTGGACGCGAGCCTGAACGCCCGCGACACCGAGTCCTACCTCGACGGGCTGCGGACGGCCGACATCGAGGTCAGCGACGACGGGCAGGCCGAGCGCGAAGCCGGTGAGGCGATCTGCGAGCAGCTGCAGCGGGGGGTCGACCCGCTCGCGATCGAGCGCGCGCTGCCGGCCATGCTGACCACCGTCAACCGGCGGCAGGCCCCGACCGTCGTCGACCTCGCCGAGCGCTACTACTGCGTCTGATCAGTGGCACGAACGGCACGTTCGCTCGCACCTAGCGTGCGAAAGTGCCGTTCGCACCGATCCGCGGGACGCGTGATCCGCGCGGGACGAGGCGATGGTCGCCGCCGGGAACTGCGGGCTACGGCGGGCACAGCACCTCGGGCTGCGGGATGACCCCACCGAGCAGGTCGGCGTCGACCACGCTGCGCACGCAGGCCGTGCGCGGGTAGGCGCCGGTGCCGGCGCCCTGCCAGGACAGGAAGCGGGCCGAGGCCAGGCTGTCGGCGGTGCTGCGGGCGCCGTCGGTCGGGTTGTGCGGGTCGGCCGCGGTGCCGATGACCAGGATCGGCGGTGCCCCGTCGGCCGGACCGCTCGGGGCCGGCGGCCCGCCGGTGGGCCACGGGGCGCAGGCCAACAGGTGCAGCGCGGACTGCCCGCCGAAGATCGGGTAGTCGGCTCGCCAGCGGTTGTACAGATCGGCGACCTCACCGGGCGCGAGCCGGCGCCGGGTGTCGTTGCAGGAGGTGGCCAGCATCACGTCGAAGCGCCCGTCCGGGCCGGTCACCGGTTCGAGCACGTCGAGCAGCGGGGTCGGATCACCGGTGTCGACCGCGGCCAGGGCGTCGGCCAGCGCCGGCCAGCCGTTCGGTTCGGCCAGGCCGGTCAGCAGCGCGCCGACGGCCCGCCCGGCGGTCAGCCGGCGACCGTCGACCGACGCCTGCGGCCGGACCTGCAACCGGCCCAGCATGCCGGCGACGGTCACCCGCGGGTCGGCGCCGAGCGGGCATACCGGCTGCGCGGAGCACGCCACCGCGAAGGCGTTGAACGCGACCTCCGCCGCCTCGGCCCGGGACTCGCTGAGCCCGGGCTCGTCCAGTGTCGGGTGTGGCGGGCCGTCCAGGATCAACCGGCCGACGGCCTGCGGGTTGGCCCGGGCCCAGCCGGCCAGCGCGGCCGCCCCGTCGCCGGTCCCGATCGCAGACAGCCGGTTCACCCCGAGCGCGAGCCGCAGCGTCTCGATGTCGCCGGTGCTGGCCGTGGTGCGGAAGTTGCCCAGACCGCCGTCCAGGGTGATGGTGCACTCCTGCACCACGCTGCGGGCTTCCTCCAGCTGCCGGGCGAGCTCGTCGTCGCCGGTGCCGTCGAGCTCGGCATCCATGATCGCTGCGCGGGCCTCGAACGGCGCGCAGTCCAGCGGGCGCGCGCCGGCGCCGCGGCGGTCCATGCCCACCAGCCGGAAGCGGTCCAGCACCCCGGGCTGGACCTGCGCGGCCAGTTGCACGGCGGCCAGCGCCGACGCCTGACCGGCGGTGTCGCCGAGCACCAGCAGCGGCGGGCGGCTGTCCGGCGCCCCCGGCCGCCCGACGTTCAGCACCTCGAGCTGGACCCGGCCGCGGCCGGGCTGTTCGTGATCGGCGGGCACGGTGATCTCGCCGCAGTCCACCTGCAGCTCGCGCCCGGCCGCCGGCGCCGCCGACCGGGAGAGCACCTCGTCGGTGCACTCGAAGAACGGGATGGTCGGGTTCTGCCGGGTCGGTTCGGGCAGCGTCTCCGGCGGCGGGGGCGCGCTGCTGACCGGCGGCGGCGGCGCCGGCATGCTCTCCCCGCGCACGGCTACCGGCGGCCGTTCGGACGGGCCGACCGTGCACCCCGCCGCGAGCACGACCAGCCCGGCCAGAACGACCGCCAGCGCACGCCGCGGCGCTCGTCCCACGTGCCCTCCCCGGCGACTCGATCTCGCGACGAGCCTGCCTCAGCCCGGGTATGGGGACGGTGAGCATCCCCCTGTCGAGGCTGTGGGCGGGGCCTGGGCCGGGGCGGCTCAGGCCACTCGCGGCGGGGTGGCCGGGGCGTCGAGCTCCAGCCGCACGGCCACCGGCAGCGCGGCCAGGTCCAGCGACCGGCGGGCGGAGGCGAGCACGGTGTCGTCGATCCGACCGAGCAGGTCCCGCATGTCGGCGTCCTCGGTGAGCCACAGCGTCAGCCGCAGCGCGGGCGCCGCGGTGGAGCCCACCAGCTTGGCCTTGGCCCGGCTCACGCCGGGCAGCGCGGCGGCCTGCTCGGCGACCGCGTCCGCCGTCGCGCCGGCGCTGACCACGATCGTGGTCTCCGGCCGCCCGCCCTCGACCAGCACGTCGGGTCGCCGTTCCGGGCGCACCGAGCGGGCGGTCCAGGTCACGCCGAGCAGCACCAGCAGCACGCCGACGCCGATGGCCACCGCGCGCCAGACCAACGGCTCGGCCCGCAGCACCTCGACGATCATCGGGTCGAGCAGCGGGCGGCCGGCCCTGGCCGTGCCGAACACCTGCAGGGACAGCAGCGTGACCAGCGTCCCGGCGCCGAGCAGCAGCAGCCCGAGCAGCACCGCGAGCCCGCGGTCGCCCGCGGCGGAGCGGGCCACCGCGGCCCGGGCCCGCTTGCGCAGCGTGGCCGGGGCGGGCCGCGGCCGGACCGGCGCCCTCGACCCGTCGTCGGTCGCGACAGGCACGCCGGGTTTGGTCAGGTCGGCTCCGGTGCGCTCGCTCATCACCCGTCCTTCCGGTTCGGGATGCGCACCGACACCCGGGGGCGGCGCTGCAGCGGGAGCTCGTCGAGCAGCTCGGCCACCCGGCCCTCGATGGAGCCGCGCAGCTGCGGGTCGGGGTCGGTCCAGCCCTGCGCGGTGATGGCCACCCGGCTGCGGCTGGCGGTCACCCCGGCCGTGGCCACGTCCTCGGCGGCGCGCACCCGGCGGCCGACCAGTCGGGCCAGCACCCGCGGCGAGGTGGTCACGGTGATCTCCGGCGCCGGCGGCTCCACCACGATGTCCGAGCGCCGGGCCAGCAGCCCGAGCAGCAGCAGCAACAGCCCGAGCACCCCGACACCGACGGCGATCGCGGGCACCGGTGCCTCGGCCCAGGTGAGGTTCTCCAACGTGGCCCGCCAGTCGGGCCACGGCACCAGCAACCCCGTGGTCACCGGGCTGCGGACCCAGGCCGCGACGACCTCGATCACCAGCAGCAGCCCGGCCGCAGCCAGGCCGAGGCCGAGCAGCGGGGCGAGCAGCCGCAGCAGCACGCGCATGTCGTTCTCCTCGATAACTGTGGGGCTTCGATGACTGCCGGGTAGAGGGCTACCGGATTCGGGCCGGCGGGGATGCCCCGGCGCCGCGGAAGCCGGACACGGTCACCGAGAACGCGCGCAGCCGGTAACCGGCGCAGCGGTCCAGCTCCGCCCCGACCGCGGTGCGCACGGCGTCGATCACGGTCCGGACCACCGCCGGGTACTGCAGGGTGAGCTCGAGGGCCACGTCCACCGTGCTCGCATCGCCGACACCGGTCACGACCTTGGCCACGGATCCGACCTCGCCGACGTCGATGCCGGCCAGCCGGCGCTCGTGCCGCAGGGTGCCCGGCACCTGGTCCGCCGTGTGCTCGACGAGCTTGCGCAGCACCGCCGGTTCGATATCCAGGCGACCGCGCTCCTCGGGGATGCGCAGCGGCGGACCGGGGCGCGCCCGGCGCGGTTCGGCGACGACGCCGGTCACCGGTCCCGCCCGCGGCCGAGCAGCGCGTTCAGGTCCAGGTTGCCGTCGAGCACGCGCCCGACCAGCAGCCCGAGCGCCCCGACGACCAGGACGATCAGGAAGGCGTCGAAGCCGCCGAAGGCCCCGGCGAAGCCGAGGACGAGGCCCGACAGCAGGCCGGTCTGGGTCGCGTTCATGCCGATCTCCTCGTGCTCGTGAGAACTGGACGGCCTATTGGACCCGGTGCTGCCGGCGCCGGCGCCAGGTGCGGATCAGGGCAACCCCGACCCGGACCGGCAACGGCAGCGGCCCCACCACCTCGATCGGAGCATCGAACCGGCGATCGTCGTCGGCTCCGGTGCCGCTATCGGTGCCGGCGGCGCCGAACCGGGCCAACCCGGCGACGAAGAAATCCGGGTCGCCGCCCCGGTCCGGATGGTGCTCGCGGACGAAGGCGCGGAACGCCGCGCGCTCCTGATCGTTCATCGACGGTGCTCGATCATCGATGGGCTCGTTTCATCGACGGGCTCGTTCATCGAAGGCCGTTCACCGATACTCGGGCTCGACGACGTCGGCCACGACGATGTCCACCGCGGCTCCGCCGCACAGCAGCGACACCTGCCGGCGCAGGCTGCGCACCACGTCGGGGATCGGCCGGTCGAGGTGCAGCACCACCCCCAGCTCCACGGGCGCGCCGGACTCGCCGATGCGCACCCCGATCAGCCGCCGCCCGGGCAGGTAGGTCGCGACGTCACCGAAGATCCCGCCGTGCAACCGGGCCACCCCGGGGTGGGCGGTCACCGAGGCCGCGACCCGCTCCGCGAGCACGCCCGGATCGAGCGCGACCGGTTCGATCGTGACGGGCGGCACGGGCGTGCTCCTCTCGGCTGGACGGGTGCGGTCCGGGCGGAACTCGCGCCGAACGCGCTCACTCAACCCGGGCGGGCTGCACCACGGGCACATCCTGGCCCGTCTCGGCCTCCGGCAGGTGGATGTCGTTGACCGCGATGTTGACCTCGATCACCTCGAGGCCGGTCATCCGCTCCACTGCGGTGATCACGTTGCGCCGCACGGCCCTGGCCAGCTCGACGATCGACGCGCCGTACTCGACGACGATGTCCAGATCGACCGCGGCCTGCTTCTCGCCGACCTCCACCTGCACACCCGCGATGTTCGCCGCACCGGCGCCACCGCCGGGGATCCGCTCCCGGATCGCGCCGAACGCGCGGGACACGCCGCCGCCCATCGAGTGCACGCCGGAGATCTCGCGGGCCGCGATCCCGGCGATCTTCTGCACGACCGAGGCGGCGATGGTGGTCTTGCCCTGGGCGGTGTCGTCGGCGAGCCGGGCGGGCGACGAGCTGGTGGCCGTCGGGCTCACGATGGTCGGGGCCGACGGGGTCGGGTTGCTCTGGGTCATCTGCTGCGCTCCTGAGGTCTACGGTCCGGGTGCTGCACATGGGACGCGCGGCCGGTCGCTTCCTCCCGCGATGTCACCCGATCGGGGCAATCCGCCGGTAGCGCAGCAACAGCACACTCTCCGCCCGCAACGCCCCGACCAGCATCAACGACCGGGCCGGCGGGTCGCCAGGGCTGTGCGCGATCCGCCCGACCGTGCCGCCGACCAGCAGCGGCGCGACGGTCAGGCAGAGCTCGTCGACGGCGTCGGCGGCGATCAGCGCGCCGAACAGCGAGGGACCGCCCTCGCACAGCACCCGGTGCAGGCCGCGGCGGGCCAGCTCGGCGAGCAGCGCATCGGGGGTCAACCCGTCCAGCACGACCACGTCGGCGCCGGCCGCGACGAGCCGCTCACGGCGCTCCCGCGGCGCCGAGGCGAGGGTCAGCACGATCGGCGCCACCGCGGTGTCGGTGAACAGCCTGCTGCCGGGGTCCAGGTCGGCCGATCCGGTGACCACCGCGATCGGCGGCGGGGTGTCACGACCCCGGGTCGGCCGGCGGGCGCCGCGGTAGTCCTCGGCCCGCACCGTGCCCGCCCCGACCAGCACCACGTCGGCGAGCTGCCGCAGCATGCCGAAGACCCGCTGGTCGGCGTCCGATCCGAGGGCCTGCGAGACGCCCCCCACCGACACGGCCCCGTCGGCGCTGCTGACGAAGTTGACCCGGACGTAGGGGGCGGCGGGATCGGGCGGGTAGGCGTAGCACGCGGCCAACCCGTCGTCGTCGAGATCGGCCGGGTCGTCGAGGTCGGTCGGGTCACCCGCGTCGGGCCGCAGCGATGGCACGGCTCATCTCAGCACGGGTCGGTTTCCGGCCGGCCACCGCAATAGATGCCGTCGCACTTTTGCCGGTCCCGCACCGACCGGCACCGGGTTACGCTCCGCAGCGGTGCGGCTTCCGCGGTCGCGCTCCCGACGCCGACTCCGGCCACGGTGCGCACGAACCCCTGATGCGACAAGCCCCTGTGCGGACGAACGGAGAGGCGCCAGCCGTGGACCATCCCGTGTTCGACCACGAGGGCCCCTGGACCGAGGACGCTTACCTCGCCCTCGGGGGCAACGACGGTCGGGTCGAGGTGGTGGACGGGACCCTGCTGGTCGGGCCGGCGCTCAGCCGCCGGCGCGCGG
This sequence comes from uncultured Actinomycetota bacterium, assembly GCA_963730945.1. Classification (GTDB taxonomy): domain Bacteria; phylum Actinomycetota; class Actinomycetes; order Mycobacteriales; family Pseudonocardiaceae; genus Pseudonocardia. Next base: position 1,515,096 of record CAVSTV010000008.1, on the reverse strand, counting down.
CGGTGGTGTCGCGGCTGGGCGAGCTGGTGCACGCCGCGCTGCCCACCGGCCTGGTCCTGGTGGAGTCGATGCCGCTGCGGCTCAGCCGGGACTGCATCCTGATCCCGGAGTTCGTGATCACGAACTCGGCGGTGGTGCCGGAACCGACCGGCCGGGGCGGGCCCGGCCCGGTGCTCGACGCGGCCGATGCGCTGATGGTGATCGAGGTCGTGGGGCGGGACCACGGGGCGACCGACCGCACGTTCAAGCCGCTGCTCTACTCGCGCAGCCGGATCCCCTACTCGCTGCTGATCGACCACGACGCCCCGTTCGCGGTCGCCGACATGCTGATCAGCGGCCGCTACCACGAGTACGCGGCCGCGGGCGGCAGTGACGTGCTGCGTCTGGACCAGCCGTTCGGCCTGCGCGTGGACCTCAGCGCGGTGACCGCGCCCGGCGGCCGCCCGGACACCGCGGCCACCGCGGCCAGCTGAGTGCACCCGATCGGGGGCACCGACCGCGCCGCTACTGTGCGGGCATGGCCGCAACCTCGTCCTCCTCGGCCCGCACCGCGTTCCGGGTTCCCGGCGGCCCGGCCGACGTCGACCTGGCCGCGATAGATCCGCGGGGCCGTCCGCTCGGCCCGCGGGACAAGGACGCGGCCGCCGCGGACATGGTCGAGCTGGCCGATCGGCTCGACCGGCTGCAGGAGGCGCTGTACGCGGAGGCCGCCGGCGGCGGCCACCGCTCGCTGCTGCTGGTGCTGCAGGGCATGGACACCTCGGGCAAGGGCGGGGTCATCCAGCACGTTGCCGGCCTGGTGAACCCCGGTGGGTTGCAGATCGCCGCGTTCAAGCGGCCCACCGAGGAGGAGCGCAGCCACGACTTCCTGTGGCGGATCCGCAAGCAGCTGCCGGCGCCGGGCCGGATCGGCGTGTTCGATCGCTCGCACTACGAGGACGTGCTGGTCGTGCGCGTCGACGAGCTGGTCCCGGAGCCGGTCTGGCGGGAGCGCTACCGGACCATCCGCGAGTTCGAGGCCGAGATCTCCGAACAGGGCACCACGGTGATCAAGTGCATGCTGCACATCTCGGCGAAGGAGCAGGCCGAGCGGCTGCTGGCCCGGCTCGACGATCCGGCCAAGCGCTGGAAGTACAACCCCGGCGACCTGGACGCCCGCGCCAAGTGGCCGGCCTACCAGCGGGCCTACGCCGACGCGCTGCGCGGGTGCGACAGCGACCGGGCGCCCTGGTACGTCATCCCGTCGGACCGCAAGTGGTACCGCAACTGGGCCATCGCGAGCCTGCTGATCGAGACGCTGACCGAGATGGACCCGACGTTCCCGCCCCCGACCTTCGACGTCGACGCCGAACGGGCGCGGCTGGCCGCCACGGTGGTGGCGTGAGCACCCGCTCCGGGCGCCGGCTCGTCGGCCCCGCGCTGGTCGGCGCCGTGCTGGCCGGGCTGCTGACCGGCTGCGGTGGTGCGGACACCGGTTCGACCCCGGCCGGTTCGACACCCCCCGCCGCGAGCGCGGTCGAGCCGACGGCGGCGGCCGGCACCGCGCCCGGTCCCGGACGCAACGAGCCCGCGTGCGCGGACTACACCACGACGGTCAGCACGGTCCGGGGCATCGCCGACGCGTTGAAGCGGGGCCCGGTGCTGCCGGCCGGCGTAGCGCTGTTCCTGGTGGGGCCGCGCGCCCGCGCCGCCGGGCCGGGCGCGGACGACCAGCAGCTGATCGCGGCCCGCGCCGAGCTGGTCGCCGCGATCGACGACATCGACGCCCAGGGCCGCGCGCTGCTGCCGGCGGGCGGCAACCCGGCCCGGGATGCGGTGCAGCTGGACCCCACGCGCATCCTGGCCGCCGTGGCCGAGTTCGAACGGGTCTGCCGGCCCGGCTGAGCTGCCTTGCACCGGGCCCGGCGCCGACACGGGCCGGCCGGGACGGGTATGACTGAACCATGCGCTACGTCGATATCGACACCGCCAAGCGGTACTCCGTCATCGGCCTCGGTACCTGGCAGTTCGGCTCCCGTGAGTGGGGTTACGGCGCCGACTACGACGAGAACGAGGCCGCGCGGATCGTGACCCGGGCCCGCGAGCTCGGGGTGAGCGTGTTCGACACCGCCGAGATCTACGGGTTCGGCCGCAGCGAGCGGATCCTGGGCTCGGCGCTGCGCGCCGGCGGCGGGACCGACGACGTGGTGGTGGCGTCCAAGGTGTTCCCGGTGATGCCGACGGCCGCCGTCGTGCAGCAGCGCGGGGTGGCCAGCGCCCAGCGGCTGGGCGTGCAGAAGATCGATCTCTACCAGGTGCACCAGCCCAACCCGGTCGTGTCCGACCGGTCCACGATGCGCGGGATGCGCTCGCTGCGCGACGTCGGGATCATCGACGAGGTCGGCGTGTCCAACTACTCGCTGCGCCGCTGGCAGCGCAGCGAGGTGGAGCTGGGTGGCCGGGTGCTGTCCAACCAGGTGCAGTTCAGCCTGGTGTCCCGGGCCCCGCTCGCCGACATGCTGCCGTGGGCGCAGCGCACCCGGCACATCGTGATGGCCTGGAGCCCGCTGGCGCAGGGCCTGCTGTCGGGCCGCTACTCGGAGACCGCGCGCCCGAGCGGGGGGATCCGGGCCGCCAACGCCATGTTCCTGCCCGAGAACCTGAAGGCCTCCGGCCCGTTGCTGAGGCTGCTGCGGGAGGTGGCCACCGGCCACGACGCGACCACGGCCCAGATCGCGCTGGCCTGGCTGGTGCACTTCCCGAACGTGGTCGCGATCCCCGGGGCGTCCAGCGTGGCCCAGGTGGAGAGCAACGCGGCCGCCGCCGACATCGCGCTGAGCGCGGACGAGCACGCGGCGCTCACCGCCGCCGCCGAGGCCTTCCACCCGTTGACCGGGGTCAGCGCGCTGCCCGGGCTGGTCCGCGGCCGGCTGTGACCGCGGAGCCGGGTGGCCCGGCTCCGCGCCACGAGCCGATCAGCCGAGGTGCGCGCGCAGGAAGTCCAGGGTGCGCCGCCAGGCCAGGTCGGCCTGCTCCTCGTCGTAGGTGCCCAGGTTGTTCTCGTCGTTGAAGAACGCGTGCCCGGCCGGGTAGGTGTGGAACTCCGGCGTGACCGCCGATTCCGCCTCGATCCGCGCGGCCAGCGCGGCCACCGCCTCCGGGTTGGCGTAGTCGTCGTCGGCGCCGAAGTGCCCCAGCAGCGGGGCGGTGAGGCCGGAGAAGTCGGGGTAGTCCTCCTTGAGCAGGCCGTAGAACGGCACCGCCGCGCCGATCTTGTCGCCCTGCTGGGCGGCGAGCACCAGCACGAAACCGCCGCCCATGCAGAAGCCGACCACACCCACCTTCGCCGACGTGACGGCCTCGTGGCCGAGCAGGAAGTCGGTGGCTCCGGCCAGATCACGCGCGGCGTCGGCGACCGGCAGCTCGCCCATCAGGCGGCCGGCCTCGTCGGCGTCGTGGGTGGTGGTCCCGCCGTAGAGATCCGGGGCGAGGGCCACGAAGCCCGCGGCCGCGAACCGGTCGGTGACGTCGGAGATGTGGCTGGTCAGGCCCCACCACTCCTGGATCACGATGAGACCGGGTCCGCGCCCGGAAGCGGGCAGCGCCAGGTAGCCGTGCGCGGAGCCACCGTTCGACGGGAAGGTGACGTTCTGGATCGGGTTATCGGGCATGGCCGGATCAGATCACGGATCGGTGCCCCCGGATCGGGCGGATCCCGGATGCGGAGTGTGACGAAGTGGGCGGCGGTGTGAGGTGGGAATGCCGGCCCGCGCGGACTAGCGTTCGATCACATGAGCGTGGTCGGATCCATGATCGCACCGCCGACGGTCTCACCCACCACGCACGCTGCCGCCACCGCCGATCTCGTGCGGCGCTACCGGTCGGTGCCGGCCGGCACCCCGGTGCGGTTGGGCAAACCCAGCTCCAACCTGTTCCGGTTCGCCGCCTCCGCCGCGCACCGGCTCGACACCTCCGCGCTCACCGGCGTGATCGGGGTCGATCCGCCGGCGCGCACCGCCGAGGTGCAGGGCATGACCACCTACGAGCACCTCGTCGACGCGACCCTGCCCTACGGGTTGATGCCGATGGTGGTCCCGCAGCTGAAGACGATCACCCTCGGCGGCGCCGTGACCGGGCTCGGCATCGAGTCGACATCGTTCCGGCACGGGCTGCCGCACGAGTCGGTGCGCGAGATGGACGTGCTCACCGCGGACGGTGAGGTGATCACCGCGTCCCCCGACGGCGCGCACGCCGATCTGTACCGCGGCTTCGCCAACTCCTACGGGACGCTGGGCTACACGTTGCGGCTGGTGATCGATCTGCTGCCGGTGGCGCCGTACGTGCGGCTGCAGCACCGCCGGGTCGCTTCGGCGGAGCTGGCGGCGGAGATCGGCAGCGCGTGCGCGGACGACGCGGTCGACTTCGTCGACGGCACCGTGTTCGCCGCCGGCGAGCAGTACCTCACGACCGGCACCTTCACCGATGATCCCGGCCCGGGGGCCAGCGACTACACCGGTCAGCAGATCTTCTACCGGTCGATCCGGGAACGCGCGGTCGACCACCTGAGCGTGCGCGACTACCTCTGGCGCTGGGACACCGACTGGTTCTGGTGCTCCCGGGTGTTCGGCGTGCAGCATCCGGTGGTCCGCAGGCTCTGGCCGCACCGGCTGCGCCGCTCCGACGTCTACCGGCGGCTGGTCGCGTTGGATCGGCGCACCGGGTTGTCCAGCCGGATCCGGCGGCTGGCCCGGCAGCCGCAGGAGGAGCCGGTGATCCAGGACGTCGAGATCCCGGTCGAGCGGCTCGCCGAGTTCCTGGATGCCTTCCACACCGACATCGGGATCACACCGGTGTGGCTGTGCCCGCTGCGCCTGCGCGGCGAGCGCACCTGGCCGCTGTACCCCATGCGGCCGGGGGAGCTGTATGTCAACGTCGGCTTCTGGTCGGCCGTGCCCGAGGTTCCGGGTGATCCGGAGTGGCACAACAGGCGGATCGAGAGGTTGGTGGCCCAGCTGGGCGGGCACAAGTCGTTGTACTCGACGGTCCACTACAGCGAGGCGGAGTTCTGGAAGCACTACAACGGACCGGCCTATCGGGCGCTGAAGCAGCGCTATGACCCCTACGGCCGGTTGCCGGACCTCTATCACAAGGTCGCCACGTAACCCCTTGCGTGGCGCTCAAAAGTAAGGCGGTGAGCGAGATGCAGGTCGCAGCCATCATCTCTCGAGTCGTCGGGCCGAACGTGCCCGTACGAGTGATCGGCTATGACGGCAGCAAGGCGGGACCGGACAGCTCCGAGGTGGCCATGCGGATCACCTCGCCGCGGGCGTTGGCCATGCTCGCGTCGGCTCCGGGAACGCTCGGGCTGGGCCGGGCCTACGTCGAGGGCGAGATCGAGGTGGAGGGCGATCTCCATCAGCTGCTCGACGCGATGGCCGACCTTGCCCTGAACGGTGTGCCCCGGTCCGACCAGCTGCGGCTGGCGGCCCGGTTGTTCCCGTTCTGGGCGCGCTATCGACCGAGGCCACCGGACCTCGAGTACCGCCCACCCGGCCGGCTGCACTCCAGGGCGCGCGACCGGCGGGCGATCTCGCACCACTACGACGTCTCGAACATCTTCTACGAGTGGGTGCTCGGGCCGTCGATGGCCTACACCTGCGCCGTGTACCCCACCGCCGACTCCACCCTCGAGCAGGCGCAGACGGCCAAGCACGAGCTGGTGGCGCAGAAGCTCGCGCTCGAGCCGGGCATGCGGCTGCTCGACGTCGGTTGCGGCTGGGGCGGGATGGTCATGCACGCGGCCGCCGAGCACGGGGTGCGGGCGCTGGGTGTGACGCTGTCGCGCAACCAGGCCGAGTGGGCGCAGGCGGAGATCGTCCGACGTGGACTGCGCGGACTGGCCGAGGTCCGTCACCTCGACTACCGCGACGCCCCTCCCGGCCCCTACGACGCGATCAGCTCGATCGGGCTCACCGAGCACATCGGCAACGCCCAGCTGCCCGGCTACTTCGCGGCGCTGCACTCCCGGTTGCGGCCGGGCGGGCGGCTGCTCAACCACTGCATCACCCAGCCACGCACACCCAGCCGCACGCTCGATCCGTTCATCGCCCGCTACGTGTTCCCGGACGGCCAGCTCGAACCGGTCGCGCGGATCGTGGGCGTCATGAACGACGCCGGCTTCGAGATCCGGCACGAGGAGAACCTGCGCGAGCACTACGCGCGCACCCTGGCCGACTGGAGCCGTAACCTCGACGAGCACTGGGAGCAGGCCGTCGCCGAGGTCGGGATCGGCCGGGCCCGGGTCTGGCGGCTGTACATGGCGGCCTGCCAGCTCGGCTTCGAGCGGGACAACATCCAGCTGCACCAGGTGTTGGGGGTGCGGCTGGACGAGCGCGGAGAATCCGGGTTCCCCTGGCGCGGCTGGCGCTGACGACCACCGGCCGGTGGCCCTGCGCTGCGATGTTGCGCGAACGGCACGCTCGCGCGAACCTGGTGCCCGAAAGTGCCGTTCGCGCAGGGTTGGAGTGGACGCGCCGTGTCGCCGGACCGCCTGTCCCCGCTCGACGCATCGTTCCTGTACGCCGAGCACCGGACGGCGGCGATGCACGTCGGGGCGGTGATGACGTTCGCGCCGCCCGCGGACGGCGCGTTCGACGCCGACGCGTTCGTCGAGCTCATCGGCCACCGGCTGGCGCTGGTGCCCCGCTACCGGCAGAAGGTCCGCGACGTTCCCGGCCACATCGGACTTCCGGTATGGGTGGACGATGCGGACTTCGAGCTGGCATTCCACGTGCGACGATCCGCGTTGCCGGCGCCGGGGGACGACGCCGTGTTGCGGGAGCTCGTCGGCCGGCTGCTGGCCCGCCGGCTCGACCGCTCGCGTCCATTGTGGGAGGTGTACCTGATCGAGGGCCTGGCCGACGGCCGGTTCGCGGTGGTCACCAAGACCCACCACGCGATGGTCGACGGGCTGGCCTCGATGGACATCGGGGCGGTGTTGCTCGACCACACCCCCCAGCCCCGGCCGACCCCGCCCGACGACTGGCAGCCGGCGCCGGAACCGACCGGGATGGAGCTGGTGGTGGCGGCCACGTTGCAGGCCCTGCGCCGGCCGCAAGAGGTGATCGACGTGGCCGCTCGGGGCATGTCCGACGTCGGGCAGCTGGTGGCCGCATACGGTCGGGCCGTTGAGTCGATCACTGGGTCGGTCACTGGGTCGATCACCGGCCGCCGGGCGGCGACGGTGCGCCCGGTGCCGCCGCTCAACGCCGCGACCGGCGAGCAGCGCCGCTACGGCATGGAGCGCACCTCGTTGGCCGATCACCGCGCGGTGCGCAGGGTGCACGGCGGCACCGTGAACGACGTGGTGCTCGCGGTGGTCGCGGGCGCCCTGCGGCTCTGGATGATCAGCCGCGGGGAGCCGCTGACCGCGGACGTCACGGTGCGGGCGCTGGTCCCGGTCAGCGTGCGGGCCAGGGCCCGCGACGCCGGCGGCGGCGGCAACAGCATCTCGGCCTACTTCGTCGACCTGCCGGTCGCCGAGCCCGACCCGGTGCGTCGGCTGGCCCAGGTGCGGGCGGTCATGGATCGGCACAAGAAGGGTGGCCGGGCGCTGGAGGTCGCGTCGATCGTGAGCCTGGTCGGCCTGGCCCCGCCGATCGTGCACAGCCTCGGCGCCCGGCTGGCCAGCCAGTTCTCCAGCCGGCTCTACAACGTGCTGGTCACCAACGTGCCTGGGCCGCCGCGCCCGCTCTACGCGCTGGGCGCGCGGATGCTGGACATGTTCCCGGTGGTGCCGCTGGGCGGCGGGCAGGCGGTGGCCATCGGGATCACCTCCTACGACGGTGGCGTCCACTACGGACTCACCGCTGACCGGGACGCGCTGCCCGATGTGGACGTGCTCGCCGCGGCGATGTCCGCGGCGTTGGCCGAGCTGCTGGCCGGCAGCTGATCGCGGCCTACTCCGCGCTCAGCGCGGCCCGGGCCGCGGCGGTGGCCTGGGCCGCGTAGCCGGCGCCGAAGAGCACCACGTGCACGAGCAGCGGGAAGAGCTGGTGCAGCGGCACCCGGGCCGCCCATCCGGCGGCCAGCGGAGCGATCTCCTGGTAACCGTCCAGGATGGAGCTCAGCTGCGGGCAGCCGAACAGCGCCAGCATCGCGAGGTCGGTCTCGCGGTGCCCGCCGTGCGCAGCCGGATCGATCAGCCAGCCGCCCTCGGCCGACCACAGCACGTTGCCCGACCACAGGTCCCCGTGCAGCCGCGCGACCGGTTCCGCGGGACCGGCCAGCTCCGGCAACCGTTCACACACCCGCTCGACGGTGGCCGCCGCGGGCGCGTCGAGATCGCCGGCGTCGCGGGCCTGGCGCAGGTAGGGGAGCAGTCGATCCCGGGCGTACCACTGCGGCCAGCTGGGTGCCGGCTCGTTGCGCATCGCGGCGCGACCGATCCAGGCCGCACCCGGACCGCCCGGCGGCGCGCAGCCGAAGGCCGGTGCGCCCGTGCTCGTGCAGCACGGCCAGCCGGCACCCGAAGTCGGCTGCCGCCCGCGGTCCGGGCGCCGCGGCCGGGACGAACGTCGTGACCAGGCCGTGTGGCCCGACGTCGAGCACCGCCGGCACCCGCGGCCCGCCGGGCACCGCCAACCACCGCAGCCCGGCCGCCTCGGCCGCGATCGCCGTCGCCGGCCCCTGCTTGACCAGCACCGTGGTCCCGTCGTCCAGCTGCACGCGGGTCGCCCCACCACCCAGCGGCGTCGCCGCCCGCACCGCCCGGCCGAGCACCGGGTCGCCGGGCACCGGGGACCGACTCATCACCTTCCCTCGCTGCGCTCGGTCAGCGCTTCGCGCGGACGCTGTGACATTGATTCGCTCGCAAGCTCGCTCACCGCCGCGCGCGCACCCAGTCGAGCAGCCCTGGCATCGCCGCCCGGATCATGGTGAGCACCTCGGCGAACCCGCCACGGCCGCCGTAGTAGGGGTCGGGCACCTCCGCGCCGGGCGGGGCCGTCGGGTCGAAGTCGCGCAGCAGCCGCACCCGGTCCGGCTCGGGGACCATCGATCGCAGGATCCGCAGGTGCTCCGCGTCCAGCGCGACGATCAGGTCGGCGGCCAGCTGCTCGGCATCGACCTGGCGGGCCACGTGCTGGTCGGGGTATCCCTCGGCCCGCAGCAACGCGGCGGCCCGGTCGTCGGCGGGCGACCCGACGTGCCAGCCGCCGGTGCCGGCGCTGGAGACCCGCACGGCGTCGGCGAGCCCGGCGCGGGCCAGCTCGTCGAGCAGAACCTTTTCCGCAATGGGGGAGCGACAGATGTTGCCGCTGCACACGAAACAGATCGTCAACGGTCGCGGAACGGGGTGCACTACCCCATTCTGGCCAATCGCGGAACTGTCTGCGCTACGCCACCCGGTGCGTGCCGGTTCCCCGGCACAGGTCCCGCCAATGGGCCAGCATCGTGATCAACGGACCCGCGTTGGCCGGGGTCCGACCGAGTCGCAGCACCTCCACGACGCGGTCGTCGGTGAGGACGAGGTGCATGTCCACGGCCGCCGGCTCTTCGATGTAGATCATGATCTGCGTCCTCCTCCTGCCTGCCCCGTCGGCATTTCGGCTCCGATTGGTGCGTTGTCGAGACCTTGATCGCTCGATCGGCCGCCGGTATTAGCCGACATCCCGACGACACGCCTCAATGAGCGATATTTCCGCGTGGCATCTTGACGTTGGCTCGCGATCTGTCACTCTGCGCGCCCTTATCGGTGCGCAACGTCGTGGAAGTAGGGTGCCCTGATGCACGTCGGTGACCCGGACCTGCGCCATCACGGCGACGTCGACGCGGAGCCCGGGATGCTCGACTTCGCGGTGAACGTGCAGGGCAGCGGGCCTCCGCGCTGGCTGCGGGACCGGCTGGCCGCCGTCCTGGACGACCTCGGTCGGTACCCGTCGGTGGCGCACGATGCCCGCGCCCGCGCCGCGGTGGCCGCTCGACACGCCCGGCGTCCCGACGAGGTGCTGGTGTTGGCCGGCTCCGCGGAGGGGTTCGCGCTGCTGCCGGCCCTGCGCCCGACGCTGGCCGCGGTGCTGCACCCCGGCTTCACCGAGCCGGAGGCCGCGCTGCGGGCCGCCGGGGTGGCGGTGGTGCGGGTGTTCACCGACGCCGCCGACGGGCACCGGCTGCATCCGGGCGCCGTGCCGGCCGCCGCCGACCTGGTCGTCGTGGGCAACCCGACCAACCCGACCGGGGTGCTGCATCCGGCCGCCGACGTCCGGTCGCTGTGCGCGCCAGGGCGGGTGGTGCTGGTCGACGAGGCGTTCGCCGATGCCGTGCCGGGTGAGCCGGAGTCGGTGGCCGGCGATGACCGGGCCGGGCTGCTGGTGTTCCGCAGCCTCACCAAGACCTGGGCGCTGGCCGGGCTGCGCGCCGGGTACGCCCTCGGCGCCCCGCTGCTGCTGGCTCGGCTGGCCGCGCCGCGACCGCCGTGGCCGGTGTCGACGCCCGCGCTGGAGGCGGTCATCGCCTGCACCGAGCCGGCGGCGATCGCGCAGGCCGCCGCGGCCGCCGCGGCCCTCGGGATCCGCCGCGAGCGGCAGGCCGCTGAGCTGGCCGCGGTCGCCGGGGTCACGGTGCTGCCGGGGCGGGCGCCCTACCTGCTGCTGCGGCTGCCGGTGGGCTGCGGCGAGCGGGTCCGGGCGGCGTTGCGGGCCGACGGCATCGCGGTCCGCCGCGGCGACACGTTCCCCGGGCTGGACGCGGACCATCTCCGGGTGGCCGTGCGGCCGCCCGAGCAGGTGCAGCGGTTGGTCGTCGCGCTGGCCGGCGCGCTGGCCGCTGCCGTCGCGGCTTGCGGGTGAGGATCATGAGGATCGCCGACCAGAGCACCGCAACCACCCGAGGAGCGCGTTGAGCACGACCGTTGCCGACGTCATCGCCGTACTGGACGCCGCGTATCCGCCCGCGCTCGCCGCCGACTGGGATGCGGTCGGCCTGGTCTGCGGCGACCCCGCCGAACCGGTGCGCTCGGTGCTGGTCGCGGTGGACCCGGTGCCGGCGGTCATCGAGGAGGCGGCCGGGGCGCAGCTGCTGATCACCCACCACCCGCTGCTGCTGCGCGGCGTGCACGGCGTCGGCGCGGACACCCCCAAGGGCGCGCTGCTGCACCGGCTGATCCGGGCCGGCACCGCGTTGTTCACCGCGCACACCAACGCCGACGCCGCCGATCCCGGTGTCTCGGACGCGCTGGCCGCCGCCATCGGGATCGACGTGCACGGCCCGCTGGTCCCCGCGCCCGAGCAGCCACTGGACAAGATCATCACCTTCGTCCCGGTCGGGCCGGACATCAGCACCGTGCGCGATGCGCTGGCCGCCGCCGGGGCCGGCCGGATCGGCGACTACAGCCACTGCTCGTTCGCGACCGCCGGCACCGGTCAGTTCCTGCCGCTGAGCGGGGCCAACCCGGCCATCGGTGAGGTCGGGCGGCTCGAACGGGTGGCCGAGACGAAGATCGAGATGGTTCTGCCGCGCGACCGCCGGGCGGCGGTCGTAGCCGCGCTGCGAGCGTCGCACCCCTACGAGGAGCCGGCCTTCGACATGCTGGAGCTCGCCGAGCTGCCCTCGACCCGCGGGTTGGGCCGGATCGGCACGCTGCCGGCACCGGAACCGCTCGGGGCGTTCACCGAGCGGGTCGCCGCCGCGCTGCCACCGACCTCGTGGGGGGTGCGCGCGGCCGGGGATCCGCGGCGGATGATCGAGACGGTGGCCGTCTGCGGGGGTGCCGGCGACTCCGCGCTCGGGGCGGCGGTCGCGGCCGGCGTCGACGCCTACGTGACCGCCGATCTGCGCCACCACCCGGCCTCGGAGCACCTGCTCGCCGGCTCGTTGCCCGCGCACCCGACGCCGGCGCTTATCGACGTCGCGCACTGGGCCTCGGAATGGCCGTGGTGTCAGCAGGCGGCGGACGTCGTAGCGGCCCGGTTGGGCGGTAGCGTCGAGGTTCGCGTGTCGCGCCGCCGCACCGACCCGTGGACGGTGGCACCGAGCGCGGGGAGGACGCCATGAAAGCCGATCCCGCCGTTCAGCAGCGGTTGCTCGAACTCGCCGAGGTCGACGCCGAGCTGAGCCGGCTCGCCCACCGCCGCCGGACCCTGCCCGAGCACGTGGCGCTGGAGCAGGCCGAGGCGGCCGTGCGGGCCGCGAAGGACAAGCTGGTCGAGATCGAGACGGTGGCGGGCGACCTGGACCGCGACATCCGCCGGCTGGAGCGAGACGTGGAGGGTGTGCGAGCCCGGGCCGCCCGGGACAACGCCATGCTCGCGGGCGCCGGTATCGGGGCCAAGCAAGCCAACGACCTCCAGCACGAGCTGGAGACGCTGGCCCGCCGGCAGAGCGTGCTCGAGGACGAGGAGCTGGAGGTCATGGAGCAGCGCGAGGCGGTCGGTGCCGACGTCGAGTACTCGCGCGGGGTGCTCGCAACAGCGGAGAAGGAGGTGGCCACGATCGCCGAGCGCCGCGACACCGGGCTGGCCGACATCGACGTCGCCGACGCCGGCCGCCACCGGGCCCGGGAACAGCTCGTGACCGGTGTGCCGGCGGACCTGCTGGCCGCCTACGAGAAGCGTCGCCAGCAGCACGGGGTCGGCGCGGCGCTGCTGGCCGCGCGGCGCTGCCAGTCGTGCCGCCTGGAGCTGGACCGCACCGCGCTCAGCGAGCTGCGGGCCGCCCCGCCGGACGACATCGTGCACTGCTCGGAGTGCGGCGTGATCCTGGTGCGCAGCAACGAATCCGGGCTGTGATGCCGGTGCACCCCGGTTGGCGACGGGCCGGCGGCCGGCCGGTCGGTGCCGTGGCGCCATGATCGGGCCCGAGCGGGCCCCGAGCGGACTCGCCGCGCCGGCCCCCGACGCGGCCGCGGCCGCGTGGACCGGCCAGGTCGGCGACCCGACCCGGCTGGTGCTGCTGCGGCACGGCCAGACCGAGCTGTCGATCCAGCGGCGCTACTCGGGTCACGGCGACCCCGAGCTCACCCCGCTGGGCCACGCCCAGGCCGCCGCGGCCGCGGCCCGGCTCGCCGACATGCCCGACATCGTCGCCGTGCTCAGCTCGCCGCTGCGCCGCGCCCGGCAGACCGCCGCCGCCGTGGCCGACGCCGTGGGCGCGGAGTTGATCATCCGCGACCGGTTGATCGAGACCGACTTCGGGGCCTGGGAGGGGCTGACCTTCAGCGAGGCCAAGGAACGCGATCCCGAGTTGCACGCGGCCTGGCTGGGCTGCGAGGAGATGGCCCCGCCCGGTGGCGAGAGCTTCGCCGCGGTCGGGCGGCGGCTGGAGGCCGAGCTGGCCGAGGTGCAGGCCGACTATCCGGGGGAGACGGTGGTGCTGGTCAGCCACGTGACGCCGATCAAGACCGTGCTCCGGTTGGCGCTGCAGGGCGGTCCGGGCATCCTGTACCGGCTGCACCTGGACCTGGCCAGCATCTCCATCGTCGACCTCTATCCCGACGGCGGCGCGAGCGTGCGGCTGGTCAACGACGTCGCGCACAACCCGGCCCTCGGCTGACCGCCGGCCAGTGCACGCCGCGCACTCCGACCCGGCGCACCGCACCCGACGGTGCTCTCGACGTGGGTGATCGCGGTCGGTGCGCGCTCGTGCGCCATCGACCCAGCCTGAGAGCACCCGCATAGTGATCATGCAACCGGTGATCGCGGCGAGCGCGGCACTGATGAGGGTCCGGGAGCGTGTTGCCGGATCCTCAGCAGCCGTCAGGGCACGGCCCAGCCGCCATCGGGCACCCCGGACGGTTCGGCGGCGTCAAGATCACCGTCTGCGGTCGCTGAGCTGCGCAGAGAGCCTGTTGCCGAATCGGGCGGCGGCGGCATCCCCCGACCCGACCCCGGGTCGGGGCAAACCTGGTCATGATCGGCGTCTGCGGTTGAAAAGCTTCATCCGTGCAGCTCAGCTACCGCAGACGGCGATCTTGACGCCGCCGAACCGTCCGAGGTGCCCGATAGCGGCTCGACCGCGCCGATCATGACCAGGGTTTGCCCCCGACCCGGGGCCGGATCAAGGGATGCCACCGCCACCCGATTCGGCAACAGGCTCCCGGGCCGGCATGGGTGCGCGTTGACGGCGATCATGAGCGACGTCGGTCGGCGGGTGATCGGGGCGGTGCTCCGTCCGATAGCAAGATTCTTCCGGTGATCAGGTGAGTAGCAGGTAGATCCCGACCGCGACGCCCAGCGTCACCACCGACCACCGCAGCACGTTCTCCGACAGCCGCCGGGCGAGCCGGGCGCCGAGGAAGCCGCCGATGAGCGTGGTCGGCGCCAGCAACGCCACCGCCGTCCAGTCCACCGGAGCACCGATCGCGAAGATCACGACGGTGACCGTGGCGATGACCAGCGACAGCACGCCCTTGAGCGCGTTCAGCCGGACCAGCCGGTCGTGCGCGCACAGCGACAGCGTCGCGATCAGGATCACGCCCAACGCGCCACCGAAGTAGCCGCCGTAGATCGCGGCGAGGAACACCGCCGGCAGCAGCGCGGCGAGCCGGTCGGGTGCCCCGGGCTCCGGGGTCCCGATCCACCGCTTGATCTGCGGCGACAGCGCGAGCACCGCGCTGGCCAGCAACACCAGCCCCGGAACGACCGCGTCGAACACCTCGCCCGGCAGGATCAGCAGCAGCCCGCAACCGACCGCGGAGCCGGCGACCGCGAACGCCGAGGTGAGCACCATGCGGCGGCGCTGCCCACTCAGCTCGGCGCGGCCGCCGACGATCTGGCCCAGGTAGCCGGGCCACTGCGCGACCGAGTTGGTCACGTTGGCGGCGAGCGGCGGGAACCCGACCGCCAGCAGCGCCGGGAAGACCAGCAGCGACCCGCCACCGGCCACGGCGTTCACCCCGCCGGCGACCAGTCCGGCGAGGAGCAGGAACACCAGCGCACCCGGCGACGACGCGTCGATCACGAACGCCAACGCTATCCGGCGATGCGCGGTGGGCGCGGAGGCAGGCAACCTGGGAGTCCGGCGAACGTCTTTACAACACGTGCGTCGCGGTGCTCGTCGAGGAGGCCGTCGTGTCCAGGTGGTTCCGGCTGTTGATCACAGGCCTGGTGGTGACGGGCGCGACCGCCTGCTCGAGTCCGGCGCCGGCCGCACCGCCGGCCCCCGTTCCCGCTTCCGCGGCCGCGCCGACGTCGGCATCGCCCGCGCCGCCGGCGTGCGAGACGGGCTGGGGGAGTGTCGAGGAGACGGTCGCCGCGATGGGCACCGCCCCGGTGGTCACCCTCCGGCCCGGGTTCGACGACTGCTCGGACCGGATCGAGTTCGAGGTGGACGGACCGGCTGCGGGCTATGTGGTGGGCTATGTGGACGAGGTGGTGCAGGACGGCTCCGGCGAGTCGCTGCCGGTGCCCGGTGGTGCCCGACTGCGGGTGCAGCTGCACCACCCGGCCTACAACGAGGCCGGTCAGGCCACGATCATCGGCCGGGCCGGCGAACACGTGGCCGACGTGCGGGGCTACTCGACGCTGCAGGCGGTCATGTTCGCCGGCAGCTTCGAGGGCTACTCGACGTTCGGGGTCGGGGTGCGCGCCCGGCTGCCGTTCCGGCTGTCGATCGTTCCTGGTCCGGGCGCCCGGACCCTGATCGTTCTCGAGGTGGCCCACCGCTGGTCGTAGCGTTCCGCGGAACGCGTTGATCGGCGGAGCGTTCCGCGGAACGCGTTGATCGGCGGAGGGCAGTATTCCGCGGAACGCGGAGGGCAGTGTTCTGGTGGGACGGGTTGGTCGTGTCGATCGACGGAGCGTTCCGCGGAACGTGCTGATCGGCGCAGGATGGGCAGATGTCCGACGATGCCGAGGGCGGCGATCCGGTGTGCTGGCTCGACCAGCTCTGCCCGCAGTGCCGGGCGATGCCGACGGCGGATCAGGAGGGGGTGTGCTGGCGCTGCGGTGCGGAGCGGGAGCGCCCGCCGCCGCCCGCCGAGCCGGGCGTAGGGTGATCGCGCGGACGAGCTGGCCGGGCGGCCGCGTCACCGGGTTCCTTCCAGAACCCGGTGCCGAGGAAAGTCCGGACTCCGTAGGGCAGGGTGGTTGTCAACGGCAACCCGGGGCGACTCGCGGGACAGTGCCACAGAGAACAGACCGCCGCGTGCCCGGTTGCTGTCGGGAACGCGGTAAGGGTGAAACGGTGGTGTAAGAGACCACCAGCACCCCGGGTGACCGGGGTGGCTCGGTAAACCCCACCCGGAGCAAGACCAAGAGGCCCCGGCCTTCGGGCGGGGCTGCGCAGGCGTTCGAGGGCGGCCCGTCCGAGCCTGCGGGTAGGTCGCACGAGCCTGTCGGCGACGGCAGGCCGAGATGGATGGTCGCCGAACGGAGCGCCGCAAGGTGCCCGGGAACAGGATCCGGCTTACAGGCCAGCTCGTCCGCACCAAGCCTGTGAGCTGCAAGAATCATCGGTTGGGGAGTTCTTTGTGCCCCGCTGTGACTCAGCGCAATGAGGCATGTTCCGGTTCCGGTTGGAGTCACGCCTTCTACTGGAGTTCCGGGACGGCCGCCTCGATGCAGGCGTAGCCGTTGAGGGAGCTGTGGCAGCGCGCTCCGGACCATCCCATCGCCTGCTTGACCGTGCATCCGATCTCGCGACCGAGCTTGAGCAGTACTCGACGCCGGCAGACCTACTCGATCTTCGAGCCATGATCGATCAACACGACGATGAGGCCACCGAGGAAGTGCGGTCGATTCTGGGAAATGCGGCTCTCGATCGGGCGCGCGAGTTCGCCGTCGGGTGCCCTTGAGGTAGGTGAACCAGGATCCACCGAGCAGTTCAGGGGCTCGCTTCCGGACAACCACATTCATGCGCTAACCCGCCGCGAACTGGGGTCTCCACTCGTGCGGGGTAGGGCGTACTCCACCCCAAATGTGTCGTGTTCACCCTCCGCCTAGCCGGGACTGCACCATCGGCATCCCACTCTGCACCAGGGAAACTTCTGGCACACCAGAGAAGGTCTCCGAAACCGGAGGAGAAGACGATGGCCCAGCTCATGGCGGCCCCCGAGAACGACTCTCGGCGTTCGGACGATGCCCGGCTGAGGCTGTGGCTACTGTTGTTGGTCGATGTCGTGGCCACGTCGTGGATGTTCACAAACCAGGGCTGGCTCGAGCAGGACTCGTGGCGGAGTTCAGTCATCACCATTGGCGGCAATGTCAACTGGGTGCTGACGCTCGCCGTCCTCGCGTCCGCATTGCTCGCGCTGATGGCCATCACCACGAAAGGTTTCACGGTCGGGAGTCCGATCGAGGACATCTTCATCTGGAGTGCCTTCGTCATGTCGGTGATCGCCCTTTCCGGGCTACTCCTGGCCATCCTCATCGTCGCGGCCGCAGGTGCTGTTGTCGCTGCGTTCCTGGTGGCACTGATTGCTCATTGACCCGCGGCCGGCCACTCCCGGGGAAGCGGCACCCGCAGCGATGCCGCCGTCGCCGTCACCGGCGCGTGCTCGGCGGCCGCGTGCAGCCGGTGGTCGCGAAGATGATCGCCCCGCTGCGAAGCAGCGTGTCGATCAGCTCGGCGGCGAGCGCCTCGGGCGTCTGGCCCAGCAGTCGGGCGGCGTCGGCCAGCCAGGCCCGTGCGTGCAGGTACGGCTCGATCTCGTCGACGGGGATCCCGCTGGCTCCCACCGAGCGCCGGGGCCGCCTCGCCGGTCGAGGTGAGCTGGCCATCGTCGTCGGCCAGATGCTGGCCTTCATCATGAACGTGATCATCGGCAACATCCGGGGTGATCACGCCGGCGGGTGGCGCTACATGCTCGCGGTCGCCGCCCTCCCCGCGATCGCCCTGTTCGTCGGGATGCTGTCGATGCCGGAGTCCCCGCGCTGGCTCATCTCGAAGGAACGCCACGACGAGGCGCTCGAGGTCCTGATGCAGGTCCGCTCCCCGGAGCGGGCCCGTGCCGAGATGGAGGAGGTCGAGTACCTGGCCGCGGAGGAGCAGGAGATGCACATGGGGGGTCGGAGCGACCTCTCGGTGCCCTGGATCCGCCGCATCTTCGTCGCCGGTATCGGCGTGGCCATCGCGCAGCAGGCCACCGGCATCAACTCGATCATGTACTACGGGACCCAGGTGCTGGAGCGGGCCGGTTTCTCCGCCAGCGCGGCGCTGATCCCGAACGTCGCCAACGGCGTCCTCGCCGTCATCGGTTCGGCCATCTGCCTGTTCTTCCTGATGGACCGGGTGCCGCGGCGCACGCTGATCATCGGTGGCTTCATCGCCACCACGTCGGCCCACGCGCTCATCGTGATCTCCGCGTTCCTGCTGCCGGAGGGCACCACGAAGGCGTTCGTGATCCTGTTCTTCATGGCGCTGTTCGTCTTCTGCATGCAGTTGGCCCTGAACATCCCGGTGTGGGTCATCATCTCGGAGATGTTCCCGCTGCGGCTTCGTCGCCTGAGGATGGGCGTGTGCGTGCTGTGCCTGTGGGTGGCCAACGCGGTCATCGCGTTCCTCTTCCCGATCATCGTCGAGGCCATCAGGATCGAGGGGGCGTTCCTCGTCTTCGTCGTCCTCGGACTGATCGCGATCACCTTCCTCAAGGTGTTCCTCCCCGCGACGAAGGATCGTTCCCTCGAGGAGCTGGAGGAGAGGTTCGCGGCTGGCAACTTCCGTTGATCGCTCGCGCCCGCTCCTGATCGGGCAGGAAAGTTGCGGCGGCCGGCGCACCCACCGGGTGTGCCGGCCGTCCGCGCAGTCGGGGCGTTCCGGGTCACGACGTCGGGGCCTACCGGCCAGCTTGGCCGAAGCCGGTGCTCAGCCGGGCGAGGGCGAGGGCGCCCACGAGCAGGCCGAAATCGCGCAGGGCGATGTCGTAGTAGTCGCCGACGAGCAGCAGATTCACGATGATGCCGGCCAGCCACGCGGCGACCACATAGCCACCGATGCGGGGGAGCGCCGCGACCAGCAGCCCGGCGAGGATCTCCACGACGCCGACGGCGAGCATGGCCTGGTGGGCGCTGCCGGGGATCAGCTGGTCGATCTGCGGGGCGAGGTAGCCGTCCCAGTCGGTGAGCAGGCCGACGAACTTGTCGAGCCCGAACAACACCGGCGCGACGGTGAACACGGTGCGCAGCAACAGGAACGCCTGCCGTGCTCCGGCCTCGGGGCCGATCTGGACGGGACCGGTGGGGGCGTCAGGATGAGTGGTCACGGCTCTCCCCTTTCTTAAGGACTGTAGGGTGGACGTTAGAGCCGTGCGCAGGTTACGTCAATAGATGTGTCTTTTAGAAGGGGGCCGGGTGGACGAGTTCGCCGCGCAGGTCAACGGGGTGGGGTCGCTCACCGAACCGACGCGGCGCGCCCTGTACCGCTATGTCGTCGCCCAGGCGGCGCCGGTCAGCCGGGACCAGGCGGCCGAGGGCGCAGGCGTGCCCCGGCACGCGGTGAAGTTCCACCTGGACAAGCTGGTCGAGGAGGGGCTGCTCGACGTCGAGTTCCGGCGCCTGTCGGGCCGGAGCGGCCCGGGTGCGGGCCGCCCGACCAAGCTGTACCGGCGGTCGAGCCGGCAGCTGAGCGTCATGCTGCCGCCTCGGCACTACGACCTGGCCGGCGCGATTCTGGCCGCCGCCGTCGAGGATGCGGACCGCGACGGCGCACCGGTGCTGCGCGCGGTCGAGCGGGCGGCGACCGCGGCCGGGCGCCGCCTCGGGGCGGGCGATGGCGGGCGCGATCGGGTGGGCACGGACGACCCGCTCGACACCGTCTCCGCCGCGCTCGCCGCCCACGGCTACGAGCCGCGTATCGAGAACGGCGCCCTGCTGCTCGCGAACTGCCCGTTCCACGCCCTGGCCCGCGACCACACCGCGCTGGTCTGCGGGATGAACCTGAACCTGATCACCGGGCTGCTCGACGAGATCGGACACAGCGAGCTGCGGGCGACGCTCGACCCCGGCCCGCAGCGGTGTTGCGTCGTGCTGACCCGTCCTGGGGACGGCTGACCGGGGCTTGCCGGCACGTGCGCGTCGTGATCGTTCGGACTGTGTGCCCTGCACCGGTCCGAGTTGACAAGTTCTCTGTTCAACGGTTTGGTCGCACACGGTATCGCTGTGACGAACGAGGACGGTTCCGTGCAGTTCGTGCGAGTGGGGTCGACGGCGCCACCGGTGTCCGTATGGACCCGACGGCGGCACGTGGACCTGTGCCGCACCCATACCGCGCTCTGTCGCTGACGGCCGACAGCCCAGTCCACCTGGCACGTCGAGGTGAGCAGCGCGGCTGCATCCACGCGTCGGGCGGGTTCTCATCGCCGGCAGGCGGGAAGATCGGCCGTTGTTCTGCGACCGTCGTCATCACCGAAGGAGTAAGCCCGTGTTTCGCAAGTTCTTCGCGGCAGCCGCCGCGCTGCTGGTCGCCCTGACCATCGTGGGCTGCGGGGGCGGCTCGGACCCCAACACGCTGCGGGTGGGCACCGAGGGCACCTACAGCCCGTTCAGCTTCCAGGGGCCTGACGGGAAGCTGACCGGCTACGACGTCGAGGTCATCCAGGCGGTGGGCGCCAAGCTGGGCAAGCAGGTCGAGTTCGTGCAGACGCCGTGGGACGCGATCTTCGCCGGGCTCGAGGCCAAGCGCTTCGACCTGGTGGCCAACCAGGTGACGATCAACGACGAGCGGAAGGCCAAGTACGACCTGTCGCAGCCCTACACCGTGTCCGAGGGCGTGATCGTCACCCGCGCCGACGACACCACCATCACCGGCCTGGCCGACCTGCGTGGCAAGACCACCGCCCAGTCGGCCACCAGCAACTGGGCCCAGGTCGCCCGCGACGCCGGGGCCAACGTGGAGTCGGTCGAGGGCTTCGTGCAGGCCGTGCAGCTGCTCAAGGACGGCCGGGTGGACGCCACCGTCAACGACACCCTCGCCGTGGCCGAGTACCAGAAGGCGCGCAACGACAGCGCGGTGAAGATCGCCGGGACCACCGGGGACACCAGCGAGCAGGCCTTCGCCGCCCTCAAGGACAGCGGCGTGATCGTCGACGTCAACCGGGCCCTCGACGAGCTGCGCGCCGACGGCACGCTGAAGCGGATCTCCGACAAGTACTTCGGTTCCGACGTCAGCGGCGCGTAGCCGTCAGCCGGAAAAACAACAATGGACAGCTCGACCTGGGAACTCATCACGCGCAACCTGTGGCCGATGCTCGTGGCCACCCTCACCCAGACCATCCCGCTGACCGCGATCAGCTTCGCGCTGGGATTGGTCATCGCGCTGTTCACGGCGCTGGCCCGGCTCTCCAGCATCACCGCGCTCTCCCTACTGGCTCGCGGCTACGTGTCGGTCATCCGGGGTACCCCGCTACTGGTCCAGCTGTTCATCGTGTTCTACGCGCTGCCGCAGCTGAACATCGTGATCGACCCGTTCCCGGCGGCCGTGATCGCCTTCAGCCTGAACGTGGGCGGGTACGCGGCCGAGGTGATCAGGGCGGCCATCCTCAGCATCCCGAAGGGACAGTGGGAGGCGGCGCAGACGATCGGCATGGGCTACTCGAACACGCTGCAGCGGGTGATCCTCCCGCAGGCCGCGCGGACCGCGGTGCCGCCGCTGTCGAACACGCTGATCTCGCTGGTCAAGGACACCTCCCTGGCCTCGACCATCCTGGTCACCGAGCTGCTGCGGGTGGCGCAGCTGGCCGCGGCGCCTACGTTCGACTTCTTCGCGCTGTACGGAGTCGCCGCGATCTACTACTGGGTGATCTGCGTGATCCTGTCCTTCGCGCAAGGCCGGCTGGAGACGCGGCTGGAAAGGTACGTGGCCCGGTGAGCGAGCCCGCGAGCGAACGAACGGCACCGCGCCGGCTGTTGACGGTGCGCGATGTGCACAAGGCCTTCGGCGATCTTGAGGTGCTGAAGGGGATCTCGTTCGACGTGCTGGCGGGCACGGTGACCGCGGTGATCGGGCCGTCCGGGTCGGGCAAGACCACGGTGCTGCGCACGCTGAACGCGCTGGACCGGGCCGATTCCGGTGAGATCACCATCGGTGAGGTCGCGGTGGACTTCGCCTCGCCGGTGGACCGGGCCACGCTGGCCCGGTTCCGGGCGCAGAGCGGCATGGTCTTCCAGGCGCACAACCTGTTCCCGCACAAGACCGCGCTGCAGAACGTCATCGAGGGCCCGGTGATCGTGCAGAAGCGACCGCGCGGCGAGGCGGTCGAGGACGCGAAGCGGCTGCTGGCGCAGGTCGGGCTGGCGGAGAAGGCCGACCAGTACCCCTACCAGCTCTCCGGTGGCCAACAGCAGCGGGTCGGGATCGCCAGGGCGCTGGCGTTGAAGCCGAAGCTGATGCTGTTCGACGAGCCCACCTCGGCGCTGGACCCGGAACTGGTCGGTGACGTCCTGCGGGCGATCAAGGACCTGGCCGGCGAGGGCTGGACGATGGTGATCGTCACCCACGAGATCCGGTTCGCCCAGCAGGTCGCCGATCAGGTGCTGTTCATCGACGGCGGAAAGGTCCTCGAGTCCGGCCCCCCGCAGCAGGTCCTGGCCGAGCCCACCGAGGCCCGCACCCGCCAGTTCCTGCACCGCATCCTCGACCCGATCTGACCCCGGCTGAAATCGGAGCTAGGTCACGAATTCGAATTTCTCACCCATTTACCCTGATATCTGCCCGATAGTGGCAGGTCCAAATGGGAGTGTGCTCGTTGACCCGCTTGAGCCGCATTGTGCGCCAAGTTGGGAGAGAAAAGCGTGTTTTCGCATCTCAGGAGTCCATCAGTCGCACACCGCCTGACCGTAGGGGCCGCGGTGGCGGCCCTGATCACCACGTCCGCGGTGGTGTTGTTGGTGGCGGTACCCGGCAGCGCTCAGGCCGCGCCGGAAGCGGTCCCGCTGGGCACTGCGGCAGGTTTCGCGGTGCTCGGTGGTAGCACGGTGACCAATACCGGCCCGACCGTCGTGACCGGTGATCTCGGGGTGAGCCCGGGCGCTGCCGTCACCGGTTTCCCACCCGGAATCGTCATCGGGGCCATCCACCAGGCTGACGCGGTCGCCGCGCAGGCTCAGGCCGACACCACCACGACCTACAACGATCTGGCCGGCCGGGTGTGCGACACGGATGTGACGGGCCAGGATCTCGGCGGTCAGACGCTGGTCGCCGGCATCTACTGCTCCACATCCTCGGCCCAGCTGACGGGCACCCTCACCCTCGACGCCCAAGGTGATCCGAACGCCATCTTCATCTTCCAGATCGCATCAACGCTCACCACGGCCCCCGCCGCGCGGGTTCAGATGATCAACAGTGGCCGGGCGTGCCAGGTGTTCTGGCAGGTCGGCAGCTCGGCAACGCTCGGCACGACGACCAGGTTCGAGGGCAGCATCCTCGCCGCGGCCTCGATCACCGCGACCACCGGTGCGCGGGTGAACGGCCGGCTGCTCGCCCGCAGCGGCGCCACCACGCTGGACTCGAACGTCATCACCAGAGCCACGTGCGCGACGCCTCCGACGTCGACCACGCCGCCTCCGACGTCCACCACCACCTCGCCGACGGCCACGTCGACCACGCCGACCACGCCGACCACGCCGACCACCAGCTCCGGCACGCCGACGACCGGCTCATCGTCGACGACCACGACGTCGACCAGGTCGTCCGACCAGGATGACAACGGAGACGACAACGGAGCTGACGACGGGCGGGGCGTCGGCGACGGTGGTGACAACGGCAGCAATGGCGACGACGGCAGAAACGGCAGCGGCGGCAGCGGCAGCAACAGCGGCGGCGGCAGTGGAGCCAACGGCAGCGGAGCCGACGGCAGCGGCAGCGGCACCAACGGCGGCAGCGATGACGACCGGGAGGACGGCCGCGGCAGCAGCGGACAGGCCGGTGACCAGGACCGCAGCGACGCCGGGTCGGGTGACAGCGAACGGCAGGCGTCGACCGACGCGTCGAGGTCGACATCCTCGGACGGAGGCGGGGGAACCGCTCACGTCGGCCAGGTCACGCAGATCCCCGTCGGGTCGGTCGACACCGGTGACGGCAGCACCTCCGGGCAGCAACTCCGCCGCCGGCTCCGGTAGACCGACACTCCCCGGCACGATCCCATTCTGACAGTAGACACTAACGGAAGCTCTTGCTAACGTTCGTGTGCACCGACAGAGTCGACAGGGGAGATCGTGATGGGGCAGCCAGTGGCGTTCTTCGAGGTCGTGAGCCTCGATCACGAGCGCGCGCAGAAGTTCTACGCCGAGCTGTTCGGCTGGACCGTGGACGCCGATCCCGAGATGGGCGGCTACGGCCTGGTCGACACCGGCGCCGGCGCCGGCGCGATCGGCGGCGGGATCGGGCCCGCGGAGAATCCGGGGGAGGCCGGCACCAAGATCTACATCCGGGTCCCCGACCTGGACGCGGCGCTCGACCGGGCCGAGGAGCTCGGCGGCACCCGGCTCGTCCCGCCGACCGACCTACCCGGCGACTTCGGCCGGTTCGCGATCCTCGCCGACCCGGACGGCCACCAGGTCGGGCTCTGGGCCTGACGAGATGTCCACCCCGGACCCGGGCTCCGAGCACGCGACCGACGAGGCGCTCAAGGCGCTGGCCGAGCCACGCCGTCGGGCGATCCTGCGCCTGGTGGCGCACGAGGAGCTGCCCGCCGGACGGATCGCTGAGGAGTTCGAGGTGAGCCGCACGGCCGTCAGCCAGCATCTCGGTGTGCTCAAGGCCGCCGGGTTGCTGCACGAGCGCCGCGAGGGCACGCGCCGGCTCTACCGGGCCCGGCCCGAGGGGCTGGCCGGGCTGCAGACCTTCCTCGACCAGATGTGGGCGACCTCGCTGGAGACCGCCACCCGGCTGGTCGAGGCCGAGCGAGGGATCGACCATGGCGATGAGGCCGCCGCCACGACCGCCGCGACCGGGTAGCCGCCGGCGCCGCACCCGCCCGGACCGGGGCTCACGCCACGCCGCGGACCTGCTGTGGGCCACGGTGCTGCGCCGCTTCCGCGATCACGTGCACGACCGGGAACCCGAACCAGAACCCGAAACCGAATCCGATCGGAAGGACCGTCCATGACCGACCGCACGACCGTCACCGAACTGTCCCGGCCGCCGGTGTGCCGGTCGACCCTGGTCCGCTCCGGCGTCGAGCACACCTTCGAGGTGTTCGTGCGCACCATCGGGGTGTGGTGGCCGCGGCAGCCGTACTCGATGGGCGGTGATCGGGTGCGGGACGTCACCCTCGAGCCGCACCTCGACGGGCGGGTGTACGAGACCTGGGACGACGGCACCGTCCGCGAGTGGGGGCGGCTGCTGGCCTGGCAGCCGCCGCACCGCCTGGTCATGAGCTGGATCTGCAGCCCGGCCGTGACCGAGGTCGAGCTGACCTTCACCGCGCTCGGCCCCGCGCTGACCCGGGTCGCCGTCGAGCACCGCGGCTGGGAGGCGCTCAGCGCCGAGCAGCTCGCCGCGGACTGCGCGCAGCCCGGCGGGTACGCCGCCGGTGGCTTCGACCGGGGCTGGGCCACCATCCTCGCCGCTCTGGCCGCGGCGGCGGTCGGCACCGACGACCCCGAAGAAGGGGAGACACCGTGAAGCACGTTCTGTTCTACGAGCTCGCGCAGGACGCCATGCCGCTGGCGCAGGAGCACTTCCCCGCGCACCGCACACGGATCGAGGAGTTCCACGAGCGCGGCCTGATGCTGCTGGTGGGCACGTTCTCCGACGCACCCGTCGGCGCGATGGCGGTGTTCAGCACCCGGGAGGCGGCCGAGGAGTTCATGGCCGGCGACCCGTTCCTGCAGGGCGGTGTCGTGGGCGCGCACCGGGTCCGGGAGTGGGACGAGATCCTGCAGCCCTGATGGCGCCACCGGGGATCAGCGTAGCCAGTCGGCGAGGTCCCAGCCGGTCCACTTCTGCACGACCGGCACGTCGTCGGCGAATCGCGGCTGCGCCGCGGCCCGTTCGGCCGGGGTCGGGCCGGACGTGCGGCCGGTGACGTCCGGGCGCACGTGCTGGCGCGGCACGCCGGTGAGCACGCCGGTGTCGAGGCCGAGGAACCGGCACACCCGGTCGGCCGACTCGACCGGCGCGTCGCGCAGCTGCCGGTAGCGCAGCACCAGCACCTGCTCCGGCGGGAACAGCCCGAACAGGTGCTCGAGCTGCCCGCCGTAGCGGCCCAGCGCCGTGTAGTGCCAGAACGCGGCCCAGCCCGCCGCGATGCGCTCCGGTTCCCGGTCCAGGGCGGCCAGGAAGTCGGCCTCGGGCTCGAGCTCGGCCCCGCGCAGGTGCGACCAGTTGGAGTGCGCCCGCTCCACCGGATCCCGGAGCACGGCGATCAGCCGCGCCGCCGGCAGCAGCGCCCGGATCCGGCGCTGCGCGGCCAGGTCGTGGAGGTAGAGCACCGTCGACTCACCGCAGCGCGCGCCGGGCGGAGCCGTCGCGAACAGGTTCTCGTAGTCCGCGCGCCGCCAGACGTGCTCGCGCCACGTCTCGACGTCACCGGGTCCGCCGCCGGTGTCGGGCGGCGGGCCGTCGGTGAGGAAGAACTTCGGCTCCTTCGGCTCGGACAGGTACAGCCCCGGGTGCCGGGCCAGCGCCGCGTGCAGTGCCGACGTGCCGCACTTGGGCGCCCCGAGCAGCAGGAAGTCCGGCAGTCGCGGCGACACGGCCTAATTCACCGGCACCGGGCGCTTGCCGCCGGTGCGCACCGGCGGCAGCACCAGCTCGGTGCGCAGCTCGTGCGCGCCATCCGCCCGGGTGCCCTCGTAGTACAGCCGGTAGCCCCCGTCGGGGGTGTCGAGCACGCACAGGTAGCGCAGTCCGTGCCCGGAGTGCGGCGACTCGGCGACCGGCCGGTGCCCTTGCGCGGTGAACACGCCGGGCCCGCCGGCTGCGTAGGCCAGCCCGGTCCGCTCCTCCCAGTTCTCCCGCGCGGTGGCCCGCCCGTCGTAGGTGGCCGCCCACTGCCCGTCCACCCGGAACACGGCGGTCACCCGCACGCCCCTGGCGTCCCAGCGGCCGCTGCGCGGGGCCAGCGCGGTGCCCCGGTGTGTCCACTCCCACCCGTCCGGGCCGGTGTAGTACTCGGTGGTCATCCGGTCCTCGTGGTCGGGTTGCTCCAGCGGGTGCACCGAGGCCCACAGGTGCCAACCACTCCCGTCGACCACGATCACCGGGTCCTTCACCGCGTGTCGCTGATCGCCCGGCAGCACCGTGCGAGGCACGGCAGCGGCCAGCTCCGCCGGGTGATCGGCCTCCAGCACGTCGACCCACCAGTGCTTGCTGCCCGGGGTGGCGCAGCTGACGTAGAGCCGCCACCGGCCCTCCGGCGTGTGCACCAGCGCCGGACGCTCCAGGGACTCGGCGCCGAAGCGGTCCTTGGTCACCTCGGTGACCGTGGAGAACCGCACCCCGTCGGTGGATCGGGCGACCACGGTGGCCAGGCCCCGGCCCTGCCCGAGCGGCGCGCGCACCCGGTAGGCCAGGTAGTACGTCCCGTCGACGAGCACGGCGCTGGGTGCGCCGGACCAGTTGCCGGCCCCGTTGCCCGGGGGTTCGACCGCCACCACGGCATCGGTCCACCGCGGGACCGGCAGCTGCGGACTCGGCCGGGCGAACCCGGGCCGGGGCGATCCGGATGCTGGGGTCACGCGTGCCCCTTCGGTGGGTGCGGGCCGGCGTGGGGGACGCCGACCAGGTCGTGCGTGGTCAGGTGGTCCAGCAGCAGCGCGACCGACGCGGACACCGGTTGCTCGTGCGCCGGGATGATCAGGTCCGGGGCGATCGGGGCCTCGTAGGGGTCGTCGACCCCGGTCAGGCCGGAGATCTCGCCCTGCCGTTGCCGGGCGTAGAGGCCCTTCACGTCGCGGTCGGCCGCGACCTCGACCGGGGTGCTGACGTGCACCTCCAGGTACGCCGTGCCGTTCGCCGCATGCGCCGCCCGGACCTGCTCGCGCACGTCGCGGAACGGAGCGATGGCCGAGACGAGCACGAGCACGCCGTTGCGGGCCAGCAGCTCGGCGACCCAGCCGATCCGCCGGATGTTGACCGCCCGGTCCTCCCGTGAGTAGCCGCGGGCGTGGCCAGGTGCGGGCGCACCGCGTCGCCGTCGAGCACCTCGACGCGCACCCCGTCGGCCCGCAAAGTCGGCTCGCAGCCGTGCGCGATGGTCGACTTGCCCGCGCTCGGCAGGCCGGTGAGCCACACCGTGGCCCCGCGGCGGCGGCAGGCGGCACAGCTGGCGGACACGGTTCCTCCGGGCGGGGGACGAGAAGCGGACGCGGCACGACGCGCGCCGACCGGATCGACCGGACGGGCTGCGGGTCAGCGGGCGGGGCGGATCATCGAGCGGGGAGGGTCACCGACAGAGCGCGGCCTGCGTGCGACACAGATCGACGTGCCGCCGCTTCGACCAGATCGACAGCGGCAGTGCCGGACATCCGGCGTGCACGATCCGCACGGCCACTCCCCGCTGTTCCGACTGGGCCCGGCGAGCCTATGCGCTGGCCGGTCCCCGTTGCCAAGGCAGCGGCTCGGAGCACGCCCCGGGCCGCAGGCTCGAGGTCGCCGGCGTTGCACAGCCGGTTCATCCCGGCTGCGCGGCCACCTCGGCGATCACCCGTGCCTCGATGCCCGCCTTGTCCAGCCCCAGCCCGGACAGCACGCCGTTGCCGTCCTCCAGCTCCAGCAGCGCGAGCACGATGTGCTCGGTCCCGACGTAGTTGTGCCCGAGCCGCAGCGCCTCGCGGAAGGTCAGCTCCAGCGCCTTCCTCGCCATCGCGTCGAACGGCATCAGCGCGGGGGCGCCGTCGACCGCCGGCGGTAGCGCCGCGGTAGCGGCCTGGCGCACGGCGTCGAGCGGCGTTCCCTGCGCCATGATCGCCCGCGCCGCGATCCCATCGGGTTCGGCGACCAGTCCCAACACCAGATGGGCCGGCCGGATCTCGTGGCTGCCGCTGGCGCGGGCTTCGTTCTGCGCGGTCACCACGACGTTGCGGGCCCGCGGGGTGAACCGGGCGAAACCCTGCTCGGCGTCGAGGTCGGACGGCTCGCCGGGGGTCTTGGGCACGAAGCGCTTCTGCGCCGCCTGCTTGCTGACGCCCATGCTCCGGCCGATCTCGGTCCAGGACGCGCCCGAGCGTCGCGCCTGATCGACGAAGTGGCCGATCAGGTGGTCGGCGACGTCGCCGAGGTGATCCGCGGCGAGCACCGCGCTGGACAGCTGTTCGAGGGTGTCGGCGTGCACCTTTTTGATCGCGTCGATCAGGTCGTCCAGCCGCACCGAGCTCGTCATGGGAACGGGATCGGTCATCCGTCAACCATAAGTTGACGCTGGCGGGCTCGTCAACCAGAGGTTGACGATGAGTGGGTCCGGCGACGTCGTCAGTGCTTCGAGAAGATCGTCTGGAAGGCGTCGAGGGCCTGGTCGGGATCGTGTCGGGCCCAGGCCTCCAGGCCGACGACGCCGGTGTACCCCAGCTCGCCCAGCGCGGTCGCGATCGCCGGGTAGTGGATCTCGCCGGTCCCCGGTTCGCAGCGGCCCGGCACGTCCGCGACCTGGATCTCGCCGATGAAGGGCTGCGCCTCGCGGACCAGCTCGATCAGGTTCCCCTCGCCGATCTGGGCGTGGTAGAGGTCGAGGTTCAGCCGCAGGTGCGGGCTGTCGACGGCACGCACCAGCGCGAGCGTGTCGGCGGCGCGGGCGAACGGCGTGCGCGGGTGGTCGACGGCGAGGTTGAGGTTCTCCAGCGTGAACACCCGCCCGGCCCGCTCGCCGAGCTCGGCGATCCGGCGCAGGGTGTTCGCCGCGGTCAGCCACATCGCCGGGGTGACCACGTCGACCGGGCGCACCGGCAGGCCGCTCGGGTCGAGCCCGGTGCCGTGCAGGTTCAGCCGCGGGCAGCCCAGCCGCGCGGCCACCTGCAGCGACTCGGCCGCGGTGGCCAGCAGTGCCTCGATGCCGTCGGGCTCGGTGAGGTCGCCCTCCAGGTAGCCGGTCATCGAGGAGAACGTGGCGCCGGTGTCGACCAATGCGTCGAGGTCCTTGGTGGCCCAATTCCAGATCTCGACCTGCAGGCCGCGCGCGGCGATCCGGCGCACCCGCTCGGGGAACGGCAGCTCCACGTAGAGCATCTCGGCGCTGGCGGCCAGCGTGAACCCGCTCATCACGGCGCCCCGACGACGTGCGCGATCTCGACGGTGTTGCCGGTCTCGACGCTGCGGATCGCGGCCAACGCGATCGACAGCGCGGTGCGGGCGTCCTCGCCGGTCACCGGCGGCGCGGTCCGGTGCAGGATAGCGTCGACGAACGCGGTCAGCTCGCCGACGTAGGCCGGGCGCATCAGGTCGGTGTCGCTGCGGGCGGTCTCGACGTGCACGCCGTCGGCGCCGTAGAAGGTCATGTCGGTGGTGCGCCCGTTGCCCGCGGTCAGCATGCCGGCCGAGCCGAACACCTCGGCCCGCAGGTCGTAGCCGTAGAGCGCGGAGAAGCTGGCCTCCGCGGTGCCGATCGCGCCGTTGTCGAACCGGATCGTCACCACCGCGGTGTCCAGGTGGCCGCTGGGCTTGGCGTCCGGCGCGACCAGGGCGTCAGCGAAGGCGTGCACGCTGGTCGGGGTGGCGCCGGGGTTGAGGAAGCAGAGCGTGTCGAA
This sequence comes from uncultured Actinomycetota bacterium, assembly GCA_963730945.1. Lineage (GTDB taxonomy): Bacteria > Actinomycetota > Actinomycetes > Mycobacteriales > Pseudonocardiaceae > Pseudonocardia. The sequence continues at coordinate 1,484,506 of CAVSTV010000008.1, read as the reverse complement.
GTCGTGGATCAGGGTCTCGAAGAAGATCGTCCACAGCGGGATGCGGGCGGGATCGGCGGTGAACGGGCCCGGGTCGCGGGTCAGCGAGCGCAGCAGTTGCGGGGTGCCGATCCGGTGCGCGTCGACGGCCGCGCGGGTGGCCGCGAAGGCCGGGGCGAAGCGCCGGTTGAAGCCGACCTGGAGCACGACGCCGGCGTCGCGGGCGGCCGCGATGGCGCGGTCGGCGTCGGCCAGCGTCACGGCCATCGGCTTCTCCACGAACACGTGCTTGCCCGCGCCGGCCGCGGCGACGACCAGCTCGGTGTGGCTGCGGGCCGGGGCGGTGATCAGGACGCCGTCGATGTCGTCGCGGGCGAGGATCTCGGAAACGTCGGTGCTGGCCAGCGGCGCGTCGAGGGCGTCGGCCAGGCGCTGTGCGGCGGCGTCGATCGGGTCGCAGACCGCGGCCAGCGTGGCGCCCGGGATCCGGTTGGCGACGATCTCGGCGTGGTTCACGCCGATGCGGCCGGCCCCGATCGTGGCCAGGCGCAGGGGGACGGTCCGGCGGCGGTCGGTGCTGATCGGTCGGGCGTCGGTGATGGTCACGCGGGCTCCTCGGGCCGGTGGCGGACTAGTACGTTCTAGTCACGAAACTAGAACGTACTAGCGTCGCCGTCAAGACAGCCGTTAGCGTCCACACATGCCCATCTCGGAGGAATCGAGCGCGCGGCCGACGATGGCCGACGTCGCGCGGGCCGCGGGGATCTCCACCGCGTTGGTCTCCATCGTGATGCGCGGGGTGCCGGGCGCGAGCGAGGCCACCCGGGCACGGGTGCTGCGCATCGCCGACGAGCTGGGTTACGTACCCGACCAGCGGGCCCGCAAGCTGCGGCAGGCCCGTTCCCGGCTGCTGGGGGTGACCTTCGAGCTGCAGCAGCCCTTCCACGGCGACCTGGTCGAGCAGATCTACCCGGCCGCCGCCGAGCACGGCTACGACGTCACGCTGAGCGCGGTGGCCCCGAGCCGCGACGAGTGGACCGCGGTGACCGCGCTGCTCCGCGAGCGCTGTGAGGCGACGATCCTGATCGGCAGCCGGCTCGACGCGGGTGAGCTCACCCGGCTGCACGCCCGGGTGCCGGCCCTGCTGGTCGCGACGCGGGCCGCGGCGCCCGGCATCGGCATCGTGCGCAGCGACGACCTGACCGGCATCGCGCTCGCGGTCGATCACCTGGTCGAGCTCGGACATCGCCGGATCGCGCACATCGACGGCGCCGGCGCACCCGGCAGCGATGACCGCCAGCACGGGTTCACCGCGGCGATGACCCGGCTCGGCCTCGGCTCGTCGGCGGAGGTGCTGTCCGGTGGGCTCACCGAGGAGGCCGGGGCCCGGGCCATGCGGGAGCTGCTGTCCCGGCCGCGGCCGCCGACCGCCGTGGTCGCGTTCAACGACCGCTGCGCGACCGGCGTGCTCGACGCCCTGGTGCGGCACGGGCTCCGGGTGCCCGACGACATCTCGGTGGTCGGCTACGACGACTCCCGCCTGGCCAAGGCCTCGCACGTGCAGATGACCACCGTCTCGCAGGACGCTCCGCAGCTGGCGCGGGCGGCGGTGGACGCCGCGCTGCGCCTGGGCGCCGGGGCCGAGCCTGCGGAGATCGTGCTCACCCCGCGGCTGATCGCCCGGTCCACCTCCGGTCGGCCTGCGCCGCAGCGGTGAGCGACAGCCCGTCCCGCGGAGCACCGCCCAGGGAAGCACTCATCGGAACGAACGGCACTTTCGCACGCTAGGTGTGAGCGAGAGTGCCGTTCGCGCCGCTGCTGGCCGCGCGCCGCACGATCCACGGAACAGGCGTTGGCGTCGTCAGGATCCGCTACGGGCCGAAGGTGTCGGGGTCGGCGGCCTTCCAGTCGGCGGCCCACAGTCGCGGCGGCTGGGCCAGCAGCTCGCCGGGCTCCAGCCACTCGAACAGCTGGGCGTAGGAGCGGGTGTCGGAATGCCCGACCCGGCGCATCAGCTGCTCGGGACGCAGCTCGGCGGGGGAGTGCGCACCCATCGAACTCATGATCCGCTGGGCCTCGGCCACCGTGGCCCGCTGGTAGCGGACCACCCGTTGGGTCTTGTCGCCGACGTCCAACGCCCTGGTCCGGCGGGGATCCTGGGTGGCCACGCCGACCGGGCAGGTGTTGGTGTGGCAGCGCTGCGCCTGGATGCAGCCGATGGCCATCATCATCGCCCGCGCCGCGTTGGCGTAGTCCGCGCCCTGGATCAGCCGCTTGACGATGTCCGAGCCGGTGGCGACCTTGCCGGCGGCGCCGACCCGGATCCGGTCCCGAAGCCCGACCCCGACCAGCGCGTTGTGCAGCGTCATCAGGCCCTCGGTCAGCGGCTGCCCGACGTGGTCGGAGTACTCCGGCGGGGCCGCCCCGGTACCACCCTCGGCCCCGTCGACGACGATGAAATCGGGGGCGCTGCCCTCGGAGACCATCGCCTTGCAGATGGCCAGCACCTCGACCCGGGAGCCGATGCACAGCTTGAACCCGACCGGCTTGCCGCCGGCGAGCTCGCGCATCCTGGCCAGGAACCGGACCAGCTCGCGCGGCGTGCCGAACACCCGGTGTGCGGGCGGGCTGACGCAGATCTGCCCGACCGGCACCCCGCGGGCCGCGGCGATCTCGGCGTTCACCTTGGCCGCGGGCAGCACGCCGCCGATCCCGGGCTTGGCGCCCTGGCTGAGCTTGAGCTCCACGCCCTTGACCGCATCGTGGGCGGCCTTGTCGGCGAACAGCGCCGGATCGAAGTCGCCGTCGGCGGTGCGCGCGCCGAAGTAGCCGCTGCCCAGCTCCCAGATCAGGTCGCCGCCGGGTTCGAGGTGGTAGCGGGTCAGCCCGCCCTCGCCGGTGTCCTGCGCGAACCCGCCGCGCGCGGCCCCGCCGTTCAGCGCGAGCACCGCGTGCGACGACAGCGCCCCGAAGCTCATCCCGGACACGTTGAGCAGTGCCATGTCGTAGGGCCGGGAGCACTGCGGGCCGCCGACCCGGACCCGGTGCGGCTCGGCCGGCGTGGGCACCGGGACGGCGGTGTGCAGCAGGTACTCGTAGCCGACGGCGTTCAGGTCGCGTTCGGTGCCGAACGCCTTCTCACCCGCGATGCCCTTGGCCCGCTCGTAGATCAGCGTGCGGGTGTCGCGGTCGTAGGGGCGGCCGTCGAAGTTGCGTTCGATGAAGTACTGCTGCAGCTCGGGGCGCACGCTCTCCAGCAGGTAGCGCAGGTGCCCGAGCAGCGGGTAGTTGCGCAGCACCGCGTGTCGGCGCTGCACCAGGTCGTACACCGCGACCGCCAGCAGCACGATGGCCACGGCGACCAGCACCCACCAGCCCGCCCACAGCGAGACGGCGGCGGCCAGCGCCAGGCCGGCGAGGACGATCAGGAGTCCGATCAGCACGACGGCGAGCACGGGAGAACGCTACGGCCAACGAGCGCCGGAGACCGTTTGGAGGACGATTCAGGCCGGTGGCACCGCGCTGCGCACCACACCCGCGGCGCCGTCCACGGTGACCAGGGCGCCGGTGGTGATCCGCGCCGTCGCCCCCGCCACCCCGACGACCGCGGGGATGCCGTACTCGCGAGCCACCACCGCGCCGTGCGAGTTCGGACCGCCCATCTCCATCACCAGCCCGCCCGCGGTCAGGAACAGCGGGGTCCAGCCCGGATCCGTCGAGGGCGCGATGAGGATCTCGCCCGGCTCCAGCCGCGCACCGACCGGATCCAGGATCACCCGGGCCGGTGCGGTCGCGGTCCCCGCCGACGCCGGGGTCCCGATCAGGTCGCCCGCCGCCGCGCCGGCGTGCGCCGCGGTCAGCGCCTCGGGCTCGGTCCCGTCCGAGAGCAGGATGCGCGGCACGTGCCTGCGGCGCAGCTCACGGGCGTAGTCGTCGCGGCGACGGTCGACCAGCGCCAGCAGGTCGATGTCGGTACCCCGCAGCGCCGCCCGGAGCTCGCGCAGATCCAGGAAGTACACGTCGTCGACCGCGCGCAGCTGCCCGCGCTCGACCAGCTCGGACCCGAGGGTGCGCAGCTCGCCGCGGGCGAACGCCAGGATGCGGACCAGGAAGTCCTTGTGCGTCTCGCGCAGCCCGGCCAGCCGGCGGACCCGGCGCAACATCCAGCCCAGCACCGCGGCGCGGGCCCGCGACCGCGCGCGCACGTCGCCGACGATGCGGGCGATCGCCGCCTCCGCCGCCTGCGCCCCGCGGGCGAACTGCGCGTCCGGGGCCAGCTCGTGATCGTCGAGGCGCAGGTAGTTGGCCAGCACGCCGAGGATGTAGGTGGGGTCGTCGGACCAGCGGGGCAGGCCGAGATCGATCTCGGCCACCGCCCGGTGTCCGTGCCGGCGCAGGAACTCGGCGAGCCCGTCCTGCAGCGGGCCGGGCAGCTCACCGCGACCGAACCGGGCGGCCGACTCGGCCGCGGGGCTCTCGCGCAGGGCCGCGGCCGCGGCCGCGTCGGCACGGGCCCGGGTGGCCAGCGCCCAGAGCTCGAGATCCATCTCGGACGTGACGTTGTGCGGCAGCGAGCGCAGCACCTCGTCGGCGTCGGTGGCGTCCATCGCGGCACCGGCGAGCGCGCGGGCCGCCCGCAGCAGCGCCACCGCCGGAACCCAGGTCGGGAACATCCGCGGCGCCACCGGGAACACCGTCGTCAACGCCCGCTCGACATGATCGAGCCGCTGCTCACCGGGGGCACCGGGGGGCAGCGCGCGCAGGGTCCGAGCGGGCTCGCCGAGGCGGTCGAGGTAGCGGTACGCGGCGGCCGGGCGCAGCACCGACATCAGCGCGACCGGCGGCACCCGGAAACGCACCAGCGCGCGCAGCGCGCCGCGGGCGAAGCGGCGCCGCGAGGAGCCGCGGGCGGCGAAGGCGGGGTCGGTGGCCAACCCGCGCAGCACCACCGCGGTGCGCGCCTCCATCACGTCGAGCACCCTGGGCAGCAGCTGCCGACCGACCCGGTTCTGCAGCACCGCCGTGACGTCGACGAACGCGCGCCCGCCCAGCTCGTGCAGCACGGCCGGTCCGGCCGGCGGGTCGGCGACCGGGTGTCCGAACGCCTCGGCCGCCGCGGCGGACGCGATCACCCGGAACGCCGACATCCCCATCGGCGTGATCGGCCGGACCAGGCCCTGGGCCAGCGTGATGCAGAAGTACGCGCGCATTCCCGCTTCGGTGCGCGGCGGCACCGGGTAGAGCGTGGTGATCGGCCGGGACTGGGTGAGCCACAGGTCGCCGGCCTCGTCGATCGCCCACTCGATGTCCTGCGGCACCCCGAATCGGGCCTCGACCCGCCGGCTCAGCGCGACCAGCTGGTGGATCCGGGCGTCGCTCAGGCTGGCGCCGGTGGCGGTGGCGGCGATCTCCTCGGTGCCGCCGCCCGCCTTCGGTCGGACGGCCATGATCTTGTCGCCCACCCGGTACTCCGCGATCGACCCGTCGCCTTCCACCACGATGTGGTCCGGGTTCACCGAGCCCGAGACCACGGCCTCGCCGAGCCCGGGGGCGGCGTCGATCACGGTCCGGGTGCGCCGGCCGGTGAGCGGGTCCGCGGTGAACAGCACGCCGGCCAGCTGCGCGTCGAGCATGCGCTGCACGACCACCGCGAGCCGGACGTCGTGGTGGTCGATGCCCGTCTGCTCGCGGTAGCTCACCGCCCGGTCGGTCCACAGCGAGGCCCAGCAGCGGTGCACCGCATCCAGCACCGCATCGGGGCCGACCACGTTGAGGTAGGTGTCCTGCTGGCCGGCGAAGCTGGCCGCGGGCAGGTCCTCGGCCGTGGCCGAGGAGCGCACGGCCACCGCGACCTCGTCGCCGAGCTCGGCGTAGGCCGAGCGCACCGCGGCGGCGGTGGCCGGCGACAGCGGAGCCGCGAGCAGGGCGGCCCTGGCCCGCCCGGCCAGCTTCGGCCCGCCGGCCGACAGCACGTCGTCCAGGCCGGCGGCGTGCGCGGCCTCCCGGTACGCGTCGGTGCCGACGCAGAACCCGCCCGGGACCGGGAAGCCGGCCGCGATGAGCTCCGCCAGGTTCGCGCCCTTGCCGCCCACCTGCGACAGCTCCCGGGCGGCAGGATCGTCGAGGCCGATGATGGCCGACCGCGTCGTCGTCATCGGGAAACGGTAGCGCCGGTCGCAGCTGAATTCAACAGCCGATGAACAAGCCGGGCTGTGGCGCGGCCCACCCGGCCACACCGGGCCGGTGTGCCTACGCTCGTCTCATGAGCGCGCCACCGGGTCCGGTCCCGTCCGCGGTCATGCGCGAGGTCCTCGGGCACTTCGTCTCCGGCATCGTGGTGATCACCGCCGCCGGGCCTGGCGGGCCGCTGGGCTTCACCTGCCAGTCGTTCGCGTCGCTGTCACTGGACCCGCCGCTGGTCAGCTTCGCCCCGTCGCGGACCTCCTCGACCTGGCCGCGGATCCGTGAGGTGGGCGCGTTCTGCGTCAACGTGCTCGCGGCCGAGCACGAGGAGCTGTCGATCGGTTTCGCGCGCTCCGGGGTGGACAAGTTCGCCGGCGTCGGCTGGCGGCCCGGTCCCTCCGGATCACCGGTGCTGGACGGGGTCAGCGCCTGGATCGACTGCACGCTGTGGAACGAGTTCGACGGCGGCGATCACACGGTGGCGGTCGGGCTGGTGCAGGATCTGGGCGCCGAGCCGCAGCGGCTGCCGCTGCTCTACTACCGCGGTCGCTACGGCGTGACCGCCGACCCACCGCCGCCGCCGCGATGAGCGAGCGATGAGCGGCGCGGCGGTGAGCGGGTCCGGGACCTCGGTGCTGGGCGTCGTGGGTGGCCCGCAGCCCGGTGGGCGGACCTGTGCCGCGGTGGCCGGGGTGCTGGCCGGGGCGGAGGCGGCCGGCGCCGACACCGCGTTGCTGGAGCTCAGCGCGACCGAGCGCGGGGACGTGATCGCGGCGATGCAGGCCGCCGACGCGGTGGTCTTCGGCAGCCCGGTCTACCGCGCCACCTACAGCGCGCTGTTGAAATCGTTGCTGGAATCGACCGAGCGGGGCATGTGGGGTGAGTCGACGGCGCCGCTGCGGGCGACCGCGGCGGCCACCGTGCTCACCGGGGCGACCCCGCACCACTTCCTGGCCACCGGCGACCTGCGCAACGTGCTGGCCGGGTTCTTCGCCGTGCAGGTGCTGGCGCCGGGGCTCTATCTCGATCACGCCGGCTACCTGGAGCGGGGTGTGCTCACCGAGCAGAGCGCCGCGCTCGCGGGCACCCACGGCGCGGCGCTGGTCGCGTTGGCTTCGGCGATCCGGACCTCGACAGCACTGTCCGGGCTCACCCCGCAGGTCTGAGCCCGGACGGTGTCACGGAGCCGGGGACACGTCGGGGGGATTCGTCAGCTGGCGTAGGCCCGCAGCCGATCGGCTCGCTCGCCGATCCGCAGCTTGGCCATGACCTCGCGCTCGATCTGCCGGACCCGTTCGCGGGACAGTCCGAACCGGCGCCCGATCTGGTCCAGCGTGCACGGCTGCCCGTCGTCGAGGCCGTAGCGCATCCGGATCACGTGCTGCTCGCGGTCCTCCAGCGTGGCCAGCACCCGGCGCAGGTCGTCGTGCAGCAGGTGCGAGATGACCGCGGTTTCGGCGTCGGTGGCCTCGCCGTCCTCGATGAAGTCACCGAGCGGGGCCTCCTCCTCCGAGCCCACCGGCATGTCCAGGCTCACCGGGTCACGCGCGTGGTCGAGCAGGTCGGCGATCTTGCCTTCGGGGATCCCGGACTCGGCGGCCAGCTCCTCGTGGGTGGCGTCGCGGCCGAGCTTCTGGTGCAGGTCGCGCTTGATCCGGGCCAGCTTGTTGACCTGCTCGACGAGGTGCACGGGCAGCCGGATGGTGCGGGCCTGGTCGGCCATGCCGCGGGTGATGGCCTGGCGGATCCACCAGGTCGCGTAGGTGGAGAACTTGAAGCCCTTGGCGTAGTCGAACTTCTCCACCGCGCGGATCAGGCCGAGGTTGCCCTCCTGGATCAGGTCGAGCAGCGGCATCCCGCGCCCGGTGTAGCGCTTGGCCAGCGAGACCACCAGCCGGAGGTTGGCCTCCAGCAGGTGGTTGCGCGCCCGCATCCCGTCGCGGACCACGGTGCGCAGGTCCGCGGCGTGCTGGCGGTCGAGTTCGGTGCCCGCGTCGAGGGCGGAGTCGAGCACGTGCTGGGCGAACACGCCGGCCTCGATGCGCTTGGCCAGCTCGACCTCCTGCGCCGCGGTGAGCAGCGCGGTCTTGCCGATGCCGTTCAGGTAGACGCGCACCAGGTCGGCCGCCGGGCTCTGCGCGTCCAGGTCCTCGGCGGACATCTCGGCGCGCGCGCCCGAATCGAACTGCGTGGTGTCGCCGGCCCCGTCGAGGCGGTCTGAGTCGGTACGCTGGTCCGGGACGGGGACCCTCTCGGTCTTCCCGGTTGCCGGCGCACCGGCTGTGGTGCTGCTGGGTGCTCTCGTGCGGAGCGCCGGAGCGATGTCGGTCTGCACGGTCATGATGCTGCGTTCCCTCCCTGCGCGCCCCGGCCGGGAGCAGCTTGTGGGCGCCCACCGCCGGGGTTCTTGTCTGCATGAACGCCTTCGCCGGAGAGAACGTTCCCGGATCACACCGCCATGCGGGTGCACTCTCAGCGCACCCTCAGTGCCGCGCGGCTAGCGGCGGTGGCGGTGGCACACCGCGGTGGCCGGTTCGCCGCGCCGCGTCGGAGCCGTCACGTGATCGGTGTTTCACCTGATCTCGGCGTCACGCATCCCATGGAATGATGGGACCATGACTGCCGCGCGATCCGTTGCTGCGAAGAAGCCGAGGCCGGTGCCGGACCCCGAACCGGAGCCCGAGCCTTCGGCCGCCGACAACGGGGCCCGTCCGAACGCCTGGGCGGCGCCGATGAACGCGCTCGGCGGCTTCATCCGAGCGCAGCGTCAGCTGGCCAAGCTGTCGTTGCGGGACATGGCCACCATGACCAGCGTGTCCAACGCCTACCTGAGCCAGGTGGAGCGGGGCCTGCATCAGCCCTCGCTCAAGGTGCTGCACTCCATCGCCGATGCGCTGCAGCTGTCCACCGAGCAGCTGCTCACCCAGGCCGGCTGGGCGACGCACTCGGCTGAGGCGCAGCGCGCCACGGCCGGGGGCACCGAGGAGGCGATCCGCAACGATCCGCGGCTGAGCCCGGAGCAGCGCACGGCCCTGCTCGGGGTCTACCGGAGTTTCGTCGACGGATCTGCTTGACATAGTTAACGCCATCGCGCAGTATAGGTAGCAGCTCCTCCCAACCAAGGAGGTGGAGCCCTATCCGAGCCCCAGAAGGGATCAACGCGATGACCGCCCCCACCGAGCAGTTCACCGAGCAGTTCAACGAGATCGCCAGCCGCGCGCAGGAGTCCGTCACCACGGCCGTGCGCACCTGGGCCGACGCCATGCAGTCCGTCACCGACGGCTTCACCGGCGACCGCCCGGCCCTGCCGGACGCCAACGTCGTGGTCGACCGGTACTTCGACTTCGCGCAGCAGGTGCTGGACAGCCAGCGCCAGTTCGCCCGCACCGTCCTGTCGGCCAGCACCCAGGCCGCGCAGACCGTGACCGAGCAGACCGCTGCCGCCGCCAAGACCGTCACCGCGCAGACCGTGAACGCGGTCGAGACGAGCACCGAGAAGGCCTCTGCCGCCACTCGGGCCGCCGGTGAGAAGGCGACCGCTGCCACCGCGCGCGCCGCCAAGGCCGCCAAGAACTGACGGCTCCTCGACGACCAGGGCCCCGTCCGGCATCAGGCCGGGCGGGGCCTTTGGTGCGTCCCACGCGTCCCCCACCCCCCACCCACCCCCGGTCAGCGGTCTCCGGGGATGTGGGGGGCGTGGGGGATGGGGGATTCAGGTTTCTACGAGGACTGTGAACGGGCCGTCGTTCACGGACTCCACGGCCATCATGGCGCCGAAGATGCCGGTGGCGACCGTTGCCCCGCGGTCGCGCAGCGCCGACACCACGGCCTCGATGAGCGATTCGGCCTGCTCGGGTCGGGCCGCCGCCGACCACGACGGGCGACGTCCCTTGCGGGTCTCGCCGTAGAGCGTGAACTGGCTGACCACCAGCAGCGGGGCCCCGGCGTCCGCGCAGGACCGCTCGTCGGCCAGGATCCGCAGCTCGTGCAGCTTGCGGGCCATCGCGGTGGCGGCGTCGCCGGTGTCGTCGCGGTGCACCCCGAGCAGCACCAGCAGCCCCGGCCCGGTGATCTCCCCGACCACGGCGCCCTCGACCCGCACCGCGGCCCTGCTCACCCGCGCGGCCACCGCCCTCATGTCGCCGCCCTCATGTCGCCGCCCTCATGTCGCCGCCCCCATGTCGCCGGCACCAGGAGCCCGTGCCGGATCAGCTCGCGCACCGCGGGCAGGGTCGCGGCCACCAGCTCGCCGGTCGGCCGGTCGTGGGCGAGCGCCAGCAGCTCCACCAGCTCCGCCAGCCCCAGCGCGCCCCGGCAACCGGCCAGCAGCGCCGTCGCGGCGGAGTCCACCTCGTGCCGCCAGCGCGGGCCGTCGTTGCGGGTGATCGCCCCGCCGATCTCCGCCCAGCCGTCGTCGCCGGGCTCGGCGTAGCGCTCCAGCAGCACCGAGGGGGCCAGCGTCAGCTGCGCCGCGAGCAGGTCCGCGTCGTCGGCGTGCGCGCGCAGCCAGTCCACCCGGTCCAGCCAGCCCTCGACCTCGGGGCCGAGTGGCTCGTCGAGCTCGCCCGGCAGGTCCTCGAACACGACGGTCGGCGCGCCGTCGGTGCGCCGCAGCGTGATGAACCCGAATCCCACCGCCTGCACCCGCTCGCGTTCCAGCCAGTCCAGCCAGGCGCCGGCGCGTTCCCGGGTCGAGGGCGCGCTCGGGTCGAGCCCGGCGTCGCGCAGCCAGGTGCCGACGTGCAGGGCGGGGTCGGCGACCTCGCGCTGCAGCACCCACGCGTCGACGCCGGCGGGCAGCCAGGACCGCACCCGGTCGGGCCAGTCCTCGCCGTGCACGTGCAGCCACGAGCCGAGCAGCTGGGCCACCCCGCCCGGCTCCAGGTGGGCGGGCAGCTCGCGCAGCAGCGCGGCCAGCGCGTCGTCGCCGCCCTGCCCGGAGTCGCGGTAGACGTAGTCCACCCGCGGCGGCCCCGGCACGAACGGCGGGTTGGACACGATCCGGTCGAAGCGGCGCCCGGCCACCGGGGCCAGCCAGGGCCCCTCCAGCAGCTCGACGTCGAGCTCGTTGAGCGCGAAGGTGGCCCGCGCCATCGCCAGCGCCCGCGGCGCCAGGTCGGTGGCGCTCACCCGGGCGGCGTACCGGGAGCCGTGCAGCGCCTGCACCCCGCATCCGGTGCCCAGGTCGAGCAGCGTCGAGACCGGTTGCCGGACTGTCGCCGCGGCCAGCGTGACCGAAGCGGCCCCGACGCCGGTGACGTGCTCGCGTTCCTGCCGGCGGGCGTCCAGGTCCGAGAGCACCCACCAGTCGGCTCCGGACTCGCCGTAGGGTCGCAGGTCCAGCGCCGCGGCCCAGCCGTCGGCGTGCGGGGCCAGCAGCCCGGCGGCCGCGGCATCGGCGGGGCGCAGCGGGGCCAGCGCCGCGGCCACCGCCGCCTCCGGTTCGACGCCGCCGAGCAGCAGCAGCCGCACCAGCACCCCCAGCTCGCCGCCGCCGCGGCTGCTCCGGAAGGCGGGCTCGGGTTCACCGCGGCCGAGCGCGGCGTGGGCGGATGGGCCGAGCAGCTCCCGCACGCCGTCGGGGGAGTAGCCGGCCCGGTGCAGCGCGGTGCGCAGCGCGTCGGCGGTACCGGCATGCAGTTCGGGCAGCACGCGGTGATCCTCGCGCAGCGGGCTGCGGGTGCTGCGTACCGGTCCGCCGGCGCGCACGCCACACCGAGCACATCGGCCGGCGTGGTCGGGTCGGGTCAGCTCATCGTGCCGCGGAGCAGGCTGATCCGGGAGTGTGCGGGATCGCCGTCCCAGCGCTCGGCGGAGATGTCGACCGTGGTGAACTGCGCCATCGGCAGGTTGGCCGGCAGCGTGAACTCCCCCTGGTAGCTGCCCCCGTCGCCGGTGCGGGTCAGGGCGCCGAGCGAGACCAGCCGGGTGCCGGCCGGGTCGATCAGCCAGGCCTCGAGGTAGTCGCCGCCCAGCGTGTCGCTGACGCCCCGGATCTGGATCGTCAGCTCCTGGGAGCCGTCGGCGGGCACCGCGGCGACCGTGCCCGCGGCCAGCGGATCCGCCGAGCCGATCGGTTGCAGCGTGGCCAGTGGGGTGCTCGCCTGCGCCGCGGGCGGGGGCGGCGCGTCCGGCGAGCGAACTCCGGCACCGATGCCGATACCGGCCACGATGCCGGCGACCGCGGCGGCGATCGGGCCGGCGAACGAGCGCCGGCGGGATCGGCGTGCCGAGTCGATGGGCGTCACCCGGTTCGACGGGCCTGGCTCGGGGGGTTGCTGGGTCCGCCCTTCCCCGGAAGGGGTCGGGGGAGTCGGCGTCGCCGCCGGCGGCGGCACCCGGGACGGCCGTGGCTGTGTCGGCGGGACCTCCGCGGGTGGGACGCGTTGCTGCGGCGGGCTCACCGGCCCGGGGGAGGGCGGTGGCTCGATCGGGGCCGGTGAGCCGCCCGCCTCCGGCTGCTCGTTCAGCTCGTCGAGGATCGACTGCCAGACCCGCGGCGGCGGAGCCACCCCGTCGGTGCGTCCGATGCGGGCCAGCTCGACGGTGTGCCGCATCGCCTGGACCTCCTCCCGGCACTCCGGGCAGTCGGCGAGGTGTTCGGTGACCTCCGCGGAACGCGGCTCGGCGGGCAACGCGGCGAGCGCGAGCAGGTCGGGATCAGGATGCCGCATGCTCATCCTTCCCACCGTCGTCGCAACCGCTCGAGACCCCGGCGCAGATGGCTCTTCACGGTCCCGAGCGGCAATCCCGTCACCGCGGCGATCTGCGTGTGCGTCAGATCGTCGAAGAAGGCCAGCTGCAGGACCGTTCGCATCCGGGGCGGTAGGCGGTTCATTTCCGCGGCCACCACCATGGCATCCACCACGGCCTGATCCGACGGCGGTGGCGGTGCGGGCTGACCGTCGACGGATCGACCGACCCGATCGGTCACGTCCCGCTCCCGGCCCCGGGCCGAGAGCCGATCCGCGATCTGCCGCCGGGTGATGCCGACCAGCCAGCCGCCGAGTCCACCGCGCTGCGGGTCGAACGTCGTCCGTCCCCGCCAGGCCCGCACGAACACCTGCTGGGTGATGTCCTCGGCGTCGTGGTGGGTCCCGACCCCCCGCAACGCGATGCCGTACACGGCGCTGCCGTGCAGGTCGTAGGCCTCGCGCAGGGCACCCTGATCACCCGCGGCGAACCGGCGGTCGAGCGTCGGGTCCGGCCCTTCCGCCGCGTCGCCCCGGCGGTGCTCGGGCCCGTCCGGGTGCAGCCCGTTGCGCTGGGGCCCGTTCTGGGGGGCTCCGCAGGGCTGGGAGGCGGCGGTTGCGCCGGGCCCCCGCCGGAACCCGGCCGGATCTGCGTCGGTCACCTGCTTCTCTCCGGGCGCGCGGGATGCACGGGGCCAGCATGGCAGCATCGGCGTGGCCTGGCCCGTTGTCGGCGGGTTCGGGTCCGGAATTGTGACGGTCTCGCTATTCGGGATCGGCCCGGATGACGACGTTGTCGCGGAAGTGACCGGCAGCACGGTCGAACTCACCTCCGCAGGTGATCAGCGTCATTCGTGGCGGGCCGGTGCGGGCGAACAGCTCACCGGTCGGCAGCTGTGACTTCTCGATGCGTTCGACGCCGCTGACCCGGAAACGCAGTTCGCGCCCATCGGCCAGCTGCACCTGCACGGGATCGCCGACGGCCATGTCGGTCAGCCGGTAGAAGGCGCCGCGGCCCTGCACCCGGTCGTCGACGTGGCCGGCGAACACGCTCGACCCGGCCGCACCGGGACCGGGACCGAAGCGGTACCAGCCGATGGTGCGCACGTCCTCGGGCACGGCCATCTCGCCGCGCCCGTCCACCCCGACCGGCACCACCGCGGCGTCGACGTCGATGCCGGCCAGCCGGATCCGGGTCGGCGGAGCCTGCTGGCCCGGACCGCTGCCGGCGGCCGCCGCGGGCGGGCCGACCGCTACCGGGCCGTTCGCAGCCGGCCCGTTCACGGTCGACCCGCTCGTAGCCGGCCCGATCTCAGCCGGCCTGCTCGCGGCCGCCCCGGTGGGGCTGATCGCCGGCGCCGTCCCGGCCAGCCAGAGTGCGGCCGGGACGGCTGTCAGCAGGACTCCGATCGCCAGCCCGACGAGGGCCCCATGTGGGCGCGGAGCACTCGGGGCGGACATCGAACTCAGCTCCGCGCGTGCACCAGCCGGCGCGCCGACAGGCCGATCACGGCCAGCCCGACGACCGAGCTCAGCACCAGCCAGCCGGCCGGTCCGGAGTCCGACGGTGCTCCCGACGGTGCGCCCGAGGGCACCCCGCCCGGGGCGCTGTGCAGGTCGGCCACGGTCACCACGACCACGCCGAGGGTCTTGTCGGTCAGCGAGCCGATGGCGTGCACGAACGTCGCGGTGCCCTCCTTGAGGTCCAGGTCGGCCGGGCCGATCACCGGGTCGGTCGTTCCGGCCGCGGCCACGGACGCCGCGACCGTGCCGGCGGGCACCTCGAGCGCCTTCTCGTTCGGGTTGGTCAGGCCGCTGATCACCGCGGCGCCGCCGGCGAGCACGTCCACCGCCGGGGCGGCGGCGGTGTGCCGCACCACCAGCCGGGCCTTGCCGGCCGGCACCGACGACACGTCGTTGACGAACGGGGTGATGGAGGGTTGGCCGGCCTCGGTCAGGTGCGCGGCCAGCGTGACGCTGGCCCCGGCGGGCAGGTTCGCATCCGCGGACAGCACCGGCGAGCCGGACCCGTCGACCGCGTCGGCGGCGAACAGCGCCACCTTGTGCGGGCCGGACGGCAGCTGCAGCGGGCCCTGGCTGGTGCCGGGCTCGAAGTCGTCGATCGCGCGCTGCCCGTCCACGTACACGTCGACCGGGGTGTTGGGGATGCCGTGCACCACGTACACGGTGCCGGTCTCCTGGCCGAGTGCCGCTGGTGCCGGGCCGATGGTCAGCGCGGCGACGGCGGCGAGGGTGCCGCCGAGCGCCATGCTCAGACGTCGCATCGTGAGCTCCTGTTCGTCGGTCTTCGGACCCGTCGGTTGTCGGGCCGTCATCCGCAACTACCGACCGCGGGGCCGCGCCGGATGCACCTGGCCGCACATCAGCCCTAAGATCGGGCCCGTGCACCAGGGCTCGGCCGCCTTCGACGAGGTTCGGGTGGTCGACCCGAGCCAGGTCTGCGATGCCCGGACCGTGCTCGCCGACGGGGCGCAGCTGCGGCGGGTCGCGGGCATCGTCGACGCCCTCGGCGAGACCAACCGGCTGTCCCTGCTGCTGGCCCTGCGACACGCGGGTGACCTGTGTGTCTCCGACCTCGCGGTCGCGGTCGGGATGAGCGACAGCTCGGTGTCGCACGCGCTGCGACTGCTGCGCACGCACGGCATGGTCAGCGCGCACCGCGAGGGCCGGTTGGTGCGCTACCGGGTGACCGGCGAGCTCACCGAGCGACTTCTCGACGTGATCTCGCAGGCGGTGGTCGGCGACGTGGTGTTGCACGCGGACGCCCCGGGCGACCCGGACGGCTCCGCCGAGCAGCACCCCTGATCGGATCCCGGCCCGCCCGACCGTCTGCCGAGCCGTCGCGCGGTCCCGGCACGCTGGTGGCACCATGAACCGCAGGCGGTCGAGTGGCAGCAGTCGCGGCCACCGCCTCGTGAGCGCCGCCGCCGAGGGTGCCGTGCGCGCCGGCAAGGAGAATCGGTGTGGCTGATCCGCAGCAGCCTGCGGAGGACCCGGTCCTGATCACGGACGCGGCTCGCTCGTACGACGAGGAGCTGCAGATCCGGAAGAACCGCTACAAGATCATGATGGGGATGCGGATCCCGCTGATGGTGTTGGCCGCGTTCTTCTACCAGATCCCGTGGCTGGCGGTCAGCCTGCTGGTGCTGTCCATCCCGCTGCCCTGGATCGCGGTGCTGATCGCGAACGATCGGCTGCCCCGGAAGGCGGAGAAGGTCAACCGCTACCGCGGCGACCGGCCGCAGATCGAGCAGCGTGAGCACCCGGTCATCGAGGGCTGATCCGCGCCGGCTGAACCTTCTCGACCCCGGCCAGCGCCACCGCGACCCGCGCGGCCAGCTCGGCGTTGGCCGCCACCAGGGCGAGGTTCGCGCGCAGGCTGGCTCCCGCGCTGGCCTGGTGGAAGTGTTCGAGCAGCGCGGGCGTGACGGCCTTGCCCCGCACCCCCCGCCGCTCGATGAGGTCCAACCCCTCGCGCAGCAGCCGCTCGTGCAGCCGCTCGTCGAGCTCGTCGACCGCCGGCACGGGCTGGGCGAGCACCGCCCCCGAACCGCCCCCGAGCGCGACGTGGGCCCGCCAGACCGCGGCCGCCTGCGCCGCCGAGTCGACCCGCCAGCCGACCGGATGCCCGCCGTCGCGCCGGTAGAACCCGGGAAAGGCGTCCGTGCGATAGCCGAGCACCGGCACCGACAGCGTCTCCAGGACCTCCAGCGTGGCGCCCACGTCGAGGATCGACTTGACCCCCGAGCAGATGACCAGCACCGCGGTGCCGGCCAGCGCGGCCAGGTCGGCCGAGACGTCCCAGCTGTCCCTGGCCCCGCGGTGCACCCCGCCGAGCCCGCCGGTCGCGAACACCGAGACCCCGGCCGCGCGGGCCAGCGCCGCCGTCGCGGCCACCGTGGTGGCGCCGTCGCGACCGAGCCCCACCGCCGGTCCGAGGTCGCGGGTCGAGAGCTTGCTCAGGCCACCGGCGCACACCCGGTCCAGCTCGGCGGTCGAGAGCCCCACCCGCGGCACCCCGTCGAGCACCGCGACGGTGGCCGGGACCGCGCCGCCCGCCCGGACCACGGCCTCCAGCTCGGCCGCGGCGACCCGGTTCTGCGGTGCCGGCAGCCCGTGCGCGAGCAGCGTGCTCTCCAGCGCGACGACGGCGCGGCCGGCCGCGAGCGCCTCGGCGACCTCCGCCGACGGGGTGACCGCCGGGGTGCTGGCGACGGGTGGGGAGACGGGATCGGGCACGTGGGGCATCATGGACGACATGGCGACCCAGGTGCTGCCCGATGTCGAGACTCGCCCCGAGGGCACCGACACCACCGGCAACGACGTGCCGAAGATGTTCCACTACGTCCGGAAGAACAAGATCGCCGAAAGCGCTGTGCTCGGCAACATGGTGGTGGCCCTGTGCGGAGAGACGTTCCCGGTCACCCGCTCGCCCAAGCCGGGCTCGCCGGTCTGCCCGGACTGCAAGAAGATCTTCGAGTCGCTGCGGCCCGGTGGTGACGACTGACCGGACCCGGAATCGGGTAGTGGAAGGGCGTGCAGGCTCCGATCGCCGCCCGACGAGCGGGCTTGCGAGCGAGCAAGTGTCGCAGCGCGCCGCGCGCAGCGCCGAGCGAGCGCAGCGAGGGAGTGCGATGAGCGCAGTCCCTTCGCTGCGTGGGTGGATCTACGACCGGCTGGTGGCCGGGATGACCAGTGACTGGTATCGCACGGTTCTCGGGCGCCTGCCCTCGGGCGCCCGGGTGCTCGACGTCGGTATCGGCACCGGGGCCGCGCTCGGCCGCTGCGCCGATGTGGTGCGCGCCAAGCAGCTGCAGATCACCGGCCTGGACATCGATCGGGACTACCTGCGCCGGTGTCGGATGGAGCTGTTGCGCTCCGGGCTGTCGGCGCAGGTCCGCCCCGTGTTCTCCTCGGTGTACGACCACGTCGGCGGGCCCTACGACGCGGTGTACTTCAGCGCCAGCCTGATGCTGCTGCCCGATCCGGCGGCGGCGATCGCACACGTCGCGGGCCTGATGGCGCCCGACGGCCGGCTGTTCAGCACGCAGACCTTCCACCACCGCCGCTCCGTGCTGCTGGAGCGGGTGAAGCCGATGGTCCGGCACGTCACGACCATCCACTTCGGTCGGGTCACCTACGAGGAGGAGTTCCGGCGGGCGTTCGAGGACGCCGGCGTCGACCTGGTCGAGCTGGTCACGATGAGCAGCACCCGGCACTACTCCTACCGGCTGGCGGTGGCCCGGCTGTGCGACGGCGAGGGTCGGACCGCCGCCTGACCCGGGCAGCTCAGCCCTGCTCGTCGCGTTCGAGGAACTCGTCGATCACCGGAGCCAGCTCGGCGGCCTCGGTCAGCAGAGCCAGGTGGCCGCCGCGGTAGATGTGGGACTGCGCCCGCGGGATGACCCGTTGCATGATCTTGGCGTTGATCGTCGGGATGATCGGGTCGTCGTCACCGGCGACGATCAGGGTCGGCTGCGAGATCAGCGGCAGCACCGGCAGGCTGCTCCACCCGATACCGGCGAGCAGCTGGTAGTAGTAGCCGCGTTCGGGGGTGTGCGCGATGCCGGCCAGCAGCACCTCGGCCGCGCGTTCGGGGTGCGTGCGCATGCTGCCGCCGTACAGCTCGGCGGCGATCCGACGGGCGTAGTCGGGATCGCGATGCCGGCGCGGGGTGAGCATCCTGGCCAGTACCGAGGGTCGCCCGGGCACCATCAGCAGCCCGGTGCCGGTGGCCACCAGCACCAGCCGTCGACACTGCTCGTGCTGGGCCACCGCGAACTGCTGGGCGAGCCCACCGCCCCAGGAGTAGCCGAGCACGTCGACGCGCTCGTAGCCCAGCTTCGCCACCAGGTCGCCGATCAGCGGCGCGAGCGTCGTCATGTGGTAGGGGATCAGCGGCAGCGGGGAGTCACCGATGCCCGGCACGTCGAAGCGGATCACCTCGAGCCCCGGCGGCAGCCGGTCCACGAAGGGCTGCAGCACCGGGATGCTCGCGCCGATGCCGTTCAGCAGCAGCAACGGGGTGCGGGCCGGACCGGATCCCGACGCGTGCCGGATCGACACCCGCAGCTGCCGCCCGCGAACTTCCTCGTCGATCACCTCGTCGGTGGCCGTTGGGGCGGTGCCCGGGGTATCGGCACATCTCATGTCGATCATCCGGGCTCCTTCGACGCTGTCGGGGCTGTGCTCGAAGCATGAGCGTCGGAGTCCGAACCGGGCAACTCGGCAGCAGGGGTCGGTGCGTCGGCATCCGCTGTGGTCGTCCGGCCGGTGACCCGCTCCGTGCTGCGCTTGGCGACGTTCTTCAGCCGCTCCGAGCGCCGCTCGCCGGGGTCGGCCCGGGAGGGCCACACCTCCTCCACCGCGTTGTTCAGATGCGCCCCGAACACCACCGACAGGCCCAGCAGGAAGGCGAACAGCAGGAACGCGATCGGGGTGGCCAGCGCGCCGTAGGTGTAGCCGCTGCTGGTGAGCACCGCGATGTAGACCCGCAGCCCGGTCGTCGAGGCGATGAACACCACCATCGCCAGCAGCGACCCGGGCAGCAGCCGGCGCCACGGCAGGCTGTGCGGCAGCGCCAGCTTGTAGAACGTGGTGAGCACCAACACCAGCAGCAGCCCGGTCACCGGGTAGTACGTGGCCTGGATCAACGACTCCGCTACCGGCTGCCAGCTCTGCGGCAGCACCTGCGGCAGCAGATCCGGGCCCAGCGCCAGGATCGGCAGCGTGAAGATGGCCACCACGAGCGCGAACAGGTAGAGCAACAGCGAGAAGATGCGCTGCCAGACCGGGTTGCGCACGAGTTTCTGGTCGTGCGCGTGGGTGACCGAGTCGACGACCGAGGCGACCGCGGACGAGCCGGCCCACAGCGAGACCACGAACCCGACCGACACCACGTCGGCCCGACCGCGGGTCAGGATGCTGTCCGCGGTCGGCACGATGATCTGGTCGACCACGTCCGGGGTGAAGACCCGCCTCGAGAGGTCGATGATGCGGGCGTCGATGAGCTGCAGGGTCTCCGGCCCGAACCAGCCGCTCACGAAGCCCAACGAGCCCAGCAGGGCGAGGAAGAGCGGTGGTAGCGACAGCGCCTGCCAGAACGCAGCCTGCGCGGAGTGCGAGAAGATGTCGTCGTCCCAGGCCTTGCTGAGCGTGCGGCTGAGGACCCGGCGGACCGGCCTCGGGCCGGCGGTGGCCGGTCCGGGCCTCGGGTCTGCCGCTTCGGGGCCCGCTGGCTCGACGGTAGTCATCTCCCCGTAAGGATGAACCATCGCGGGCCGTTCGACAGGGCCGACAACCCGCAAATGGGATCAACTCCGCCGCCGGCGGGGATCAACAACCCGCGGACGGGGCGGCGATGCCGCCCCGTTACCCTGATCGCCGACCCCAACGGCCGCGCCCACCTCCTCGGTGGCCGCCGCTCGACGCCCGATTCCGGGCCCCACACCGTGCACGAGACGTCAGGGAGTTGTGTGTCGCAGGCCCACCGGATCGGTCCTCCCGAGTCTCCCCGAACCCGCCCGCTGCGGGCCTGGCAGCGCAGCGCGCTGGCCCGCTACCTGGCCGCCGCCCCGCAGGATTTCCTCACCGTCGCCACCCCGGGCGCCGGCAAGACCGCCTTCGCGCTGCGGGTGGCCGCCGAGCTGCTGGCCGATCGGGTGATCGACTCGATGACCGTGGTGACGCCGACCGAGCACCTCAAGCAGCAGTGGTCGACCGCGGCCGCGCAGGTCGGCGTGGCCGTCGACCCGGACTTCCGCAACTCGACGGGCGGCACCTCCTCGGACTACACCGGCATCGCCGTGACCTACGCCGGTGTCGCCGCGCATCCGCTGCTGCACCGGGCCCGCACCGAGAACCGGCGCACCCTGGTCGTGCTGGACGAGGTGCACCACGCCGGCGACGCCCGCAGCTGGGGTGATGCGATCAAGGAGGCCTTCGAACCCGCGGTCCGGCGACTCACCCTGACCGGCACCCCGTTCCGCAGCGACGACAACCCGATCCCGTTCGTCGACTACCTGCCCGACGCCGACGGCGCGCTGCGCAGCCGGGCCGACCACGCCTACGGCTACGCCGAGGCGCTGGCCGACGGGGTGGTCCGGCCGGTGGTCTTCCTGGCCTACTCCGGGCTGTCGAGCTGGCGCACCAGCGCGGGCGAGGAGATCACCGCCCGGCTCGGCGAGCCGATGACCGCCGAGCAGACCGCGCGGGCCTGGCGGACCGCGCTCGACCCCGGCGGCGAGTGGATCCCGGCCGTGCTGACCGCGGCCGACCGGCGGCTGAGCGGGCACCGCAGCGGCGGCATGCCCGACGCCGGCGGGCTGGTGATCGCCTCCGACCAGAGCACGGCCCGGGCCTACGCGGCGATCCTGACCGACGTCACCGGCACCGCGCCGGTCCTGGTGCTCTCCGACGAACCCGGCGCCTCGGCCCGGATCGCCCGCTTCGCCGGCTCGCAGGATCGCTGGATGGTCGCCGTCCGGATGGTCAGTGAGGGCGTCGACGTGCCGCGGCTGGCGGTCGGGGTGTACGCGACGAGCGCGTCGACGCCGCTCTACTTCGCGCAGGCGGTCGGGCGGTTCGTGCGGTCCCGGACGCCGGGGGAGACCGCTTCGGTGTTCGTGCCCAGCGTGCCGGTGCTGCTCGGGCTGGCCAGCGAGCTGGAGGCGCAGCGCGACCACGTGCTGGGCGCGCCGCATCGGGCCGCCGAGCAGTGGGACGACGAGCTGCTGGCCGCGGCGCAGCTGCAGCAGGACGAGCCGGGGGAGGAGGAGGCCGCGTTCACCGCGCTCGGCGCCCAGGCCGAGCTGGATCAGCTGATCTACGAGGGCACGTCGTTCTCCGCCGACGAGGAGGACTACCTGGGGTTGCCGGGGCTGCTCGAGCCCGACCAGGTGCGAACCCTGCTCAACCAGCGGCAACGGGACTGGCTCTCGCGCTCCGGCCGGGCGGTGATTTCCCCGGCCGGTACCGGGGCAGGTGCGGGGGCCGGTTCCGGGGCGGCGCCCGGCGGGCGGCCGGAGCAGTCGGTGCGGGAGCGGCTCGGTGCGTTGCGCAAGGAGCTGAACACGCTGGTGGCGCTGTACCACCACCGCACCAAGAAGCCGCACGGAAAGATCCACAACGAGCTCCGGGCGAGCTGCGGGGGACCACCGACGGCGATGGCCAACATGGAGCAGCTCGAGGTGCGGATCGCGACCCTGCGCTCATGGCGTTGAGCTCCCGGGCGGCACGACAGCGGGGCGGGAACCGAGAGGTTCCCGCCCCGCTGTGGGCTGGTGGGTGGCCGGCCGGCGCCGGCCAGGGTCAACTACCGGACTGGACGTCGATCTCCAGCTCGCGGAGCTTGTCCGCGTGCGCCCGCGCGTGGTGGCCGCAGAACAGCAGCTCGCCACCGGACGGGAGTACGGCTCGTGCCTTTGCGGCTGCTCCGCAACGGTCACAGCGATCAGCGGCGGTCAACGCGGGCCTGGTCAGGGTTCCTGGCTGCATAGCGGTCTCCCTCCGACTCGGCTCCCGGTGGATACCGGGTGCCAGCTTGCTGTGACGACCGCCAGCTGCGGTGCGCCCACTGTTTCAGACGTACAGCACCCCTGCACGTGTTCCCGGGGCGCGTCGCGACGACCGTCACTTTCGTGCGAATCGCCGGCGTTGGGCCCGCCGCGGCGGGGCTCCGGTCCCTCGTGCAGATTCAGTTGACCCATCGTGCAGTTCCATCTACTACGCCTGAATCATGCGTGGCCGCATCGGGCCACCGCAAGGCGGAGATTGTTAACTCCGCTGACCGGCGATCACGGTGAGTAGTGTCCACGCCATGACAACGAGCGGGATCGCCAGCCGGGTTCCCGCACCCGTCCTCTTCGTCGTCGGCGGCGTGTCGATGTACCTCGGGGCGGCCGTCGCGGTCGGCCTGTTCGGGCTGCTGTCCCCGACCGCGGTCGCGGTGTTGCGGCTGCTCGGGGCGGCGCTGCTGTTGCTGGCCTGGCGGCGGCCGGGGCGCGCCGCATGGCGCGGGCGCCCGCTCGCCAGGGCGACCGCCTTCGGGGTGGCCACGGCCGGCATGAACCTCGCGTTCTACGAGGCGATCGCGCGGCTCCCCCTGGGCACCGCGGTGGCCATCGAGTTCTGCGGTCCGGTGCTGGTGGCCGCGGTCGCCTCGCGGCGGCCACGGGACTTCGCGGCCGCCGCGTTGGCCGCCCTCGGGGTACTGCTCATCGCGGATGTGCGCTGGTCAGGCAGCCCGTCGGGGGTGTTGTGGGCGCTGCTGGCGGCGACCCTGTGGGCGGCCTACATCGTGCTGGGGAAGCGGGTGGCCAGCGCCGGCAACGGGCTCGACGAGATGGCCGTCGGCTTCGTGATGGCCTCGGTGCTGCTGTCTCCGTTGCTGCTGTTCGGTGAGCACGGCGACCTGGGCGTGCTGGCCGACCCGATCGTGCTGGTGGCCGCGGTCGGGGTGGGCGCGCTGTCCAGCGTCGTGCCCTACGTGCTGGACCAGATCGTGCTGCGCCGCGTCGGCCACGGCCGGTTCGCGGTGCTGCTCGCGCTGCTCCCGGTGACCGCCACCGCGGTCGGCCTGCTCGCGCTGGGGCAGGTGCCCGGAGCGCTGGAGGGGGTGGGCATCGCGGCGGTGATCATGGCCGTCGCTGTCCGTTCCCGGGATGGCGACACGGCGGCTCCGGTCGACTGAACGTGAGCGTGATGACGCTCAGTACTCGCGATTTTGACTACGTCCGGTGACCGCATGCCGCCCGGCCAGGGGTCGCTGAGACGGGTGAGTGAAGTTCTGCGCCGGGGATCGCCGAGGATCGCGGTGCTCGCCCCCGGCCGGCCCGGACGGGACGGGCAACGGCCGAACGTGGGCGACGTTGCGAGCCGGCCGCAACAAATCCGTGACCACGTGACCGAATTGTGACTACTTTCTCACTACTTTAACGATCCAGTATGCTTGGCGCCACATCGCGGCACCCCATACGTTGTCCGTCACAACATTTACCGTCCCCGACGCTGTGGAAGGACCATCCACCATGCGCATCCGGAGCACCGCGACCGCAGCCCTCGGGCTGGGGCTCGCGCTCACGCTCGCCGCCTGCGGTCAGAACGCAGCCGCCCCCAGCGCGCCGGCCAGCAGTGCCGCCGCTCCCGCCGGCAGTGTCAAGGTCGGCGTGATCCTCCCCGAGACCGAGAGCTCGGCCCGCTGGGAAGGCTTCGACAAGCCGCTGCTCACCTCGGCGATGGCCGCCGAGGGCCTCGACGCCGACATCCAGAACGCCCAGGGCGACGAGCAGAAGTTCTCCACCCTGGCCGACGGCATGATCTCCAGCGGGGTGAAGGTGCTGGTCATCGCGTCGATCACCAGCGAGTCCGGCGCCGCGGTGGCGGCCAAGGCCAAGGCCCAGGGCATTCCGGTGATCGACTACGACCGGCTCAACCTGGGCGGCACCAGCGACTACTACGTCTCGTTCGACAACACCAAGGTGGGCGAGCTGCAGGGCCAGGGCCTGGTGCAGGGCCTGGGCGCCAAGCAGGGTGCGCAGATCATCGAGATCGAGGGCGCGCCGACCGACAACAACGCCACCCTGTTCTACAACGGGGCCGAGTCGGTGCTGAAGCCGAAGTACGACTCGGGTGAGTACAAGCTGGTCGCCAAGCAGGCCATCGAGAAGTGGGACAACCAGATCGGTGGCACCACCTTCGAGCAGCTGCTGACGGCCAACGGCGGCCAGGTCGACGGCGTGCACGCGGCCAACGACGGGCTGGCCGGCGCGATCATCACCGTGCTCACCAAGTACGGCCTCAACGGCAAGGTCATCGTCACCGGCCAGGACGCCACCCCGGACGGCCTGCAGGCCATCCTGCGCGGCGACCAGTACATGACCGTCTACAAGGAGATCAAGCTGGAGGCCGACGCCACGGCCAAGCTGGCTGCCGCCCTGTCCAAGGGTGACACCGCCGCCGCGGATGCACTGGCCACCGACACCGAGAAGGACCCGACCGGTAACCGCGACGTCAAGTCGGTGCTGCTGGAGCCGAAGCTGATCACCAAGGACAACGTCAAGACGGTGATCGAGGGCGGCCAGGTCAAGGCCGCTGAGGTCTGCGTGGCCGCCCTGGCCAGCGCCTGCGGCCAGCTCGGTATCCAGTAACCCACGCCCAACGGCACGAACGGCACTTTCACACGCCAGGTGCGTGCGAAGGTGCCGTTCGTGCCACGAGCTGCGAGCCCGATCGGGAGATGCGCTGTGGCGATCCTGCAGTTGCGCAAGGTGAACAAGAGCTTCGGCGCGGTCCAGGTGTTGCACGACGTGGACTTCACGGTGCGCGCCGGTGAGGTCACCGCGCTCGTCGGGGACAACGGCGCGGGCAAGTCCACGCTGGTCAAGTGCGTGGCCGGGATCCACCCGATCGACAACGGGGAGATCCTGTTCAACGACGAGCCGGTGGCGATCAACGCGCCGACCGATGCCTCGCACCTGGGCATCGAGGTCGTCTACCAGGACCTGGCGCTGGCCGACAACCTCGACATCGTGCAGAACATGTTCCTCGGCCGCGAGCGCGGCAAGCCGTGGCTGCTGGACGAGGCGGACATGGAACAGGCCGCGCGCAAGACGCTGGCCTCGCTCTCGGTACGCACCGTGACCTCGGTCCGGATGCCGGTGGCGTCGCTGTCCGGCGGGCAGCGGCAGACCGTGGCCATCGCCAAGGCGGTGCTCTGGGACTCCAAGGTGGTGATGCTCGACGAGCCCACCGCGGCGCTGGGCGTGGCCCAGACCCGCCAGGTGCTGGACCTGGTCCGCCGGTTGGCCGAGCAGGGCCTCGGTGTCGTGCTGATCAGCCACAACATGGCCGACGTCTTCGAGGTGTCGGACCGCATCGCCTGCCTGTACCTGGGCCGGATGGTCGCTCAGGTACCGACGAAAGAGGTCTCCCATGGGCAGATCGTGGAGCTGATCACCGCGGGCCGCTCGGGTGATCTCGGCCTGCAGCGTCCAGAGAGCGTGACCGTCTGATGGCCGCGCCGACCGACAAGACGCCCCCCGACAAGACGTCCACCGAGAAGTCTCTACCGAGAAGACGACCACCGGGAAGACGTCCACCGGGGCGGCCGCGGGCCCGACGACCGCGGCCGAGCGTGCCGATGCCGCCTCGACCCGCTCCGCCGACTTCGGCATCGACACCACCGCGAAGTCCACCGGTGAGGCGATCCGCGGCTACCTGACCGGCCTGCGCAACGGTGAGCTCGGCTCGTTGCCCGCGCTGCTCGGCTTGGCCGCGCTGTTCGTCCTGTTCACCGCGCTGGACACCGGTGGCACCTTCTCGAGCCTGCTCAACCTGGCCAACCTGCTGCAGCAGGGCGCCGGTCGCACCATCATCGCGATGGGGCTGGTGTTCGTGCTGCTCACCGGCGAGATCGATCTGGCGGCGGGCACCGCGTCCGGGTTGACCGCGGCGGTGATGGCGCTGCACCTGGTGCGGGACGGCAACCTGCTCGGCGCCATGGGCACGCTGGTGTTCGGGCTGTTCGCGGCGGTCATCCTGCTGGCCATCGTGCTGGCCGTGTTGTTGCGGATCTGGGCGGCGGTGGCGTTCGCGGCGGTGGCGCTGCTGCTGCTGCTCATCGGGTTCCCGCCGAACCCCTGGCTGGAGATGTTGCTCGCGGTCTGCGTCGGCGTCGTGATCGGGTGCATCACCGGTTTCCTGGTGGCCAAGGTCGGGATGCCGTCGTTCGTGGTGACGCTGGCGCTGTTCATCGCCTGGCAGGGCATCATCCTGCAGCTCATCGGCGACGGCGGCACGCTCGGCCTGCGCGACCCGGTGATCAACGCGGCGGCCAACGGCAACCTGTCCACGCTGGGCAGCTGGCTGCTGTTCGTGATCGCGGCGGGCGGCTACGCCGCGGTGCTGCTGAACCGGCAGGTGTCGCGGCGCAAGCTCGGGCTGGTCGCGCAGCCGACCGGGCTGGTTCTGATCAAGATCGGCGCCGTGGTGCTGCTGGCGGCGATCGCCACCTACCTGCTGACGCTCGATCGGTCCCCGGGGCAGCTGCCGATCTCCGGGGTGCCCTACGTGGTCCCGGTCGTGCTGGTGCTGCTGGTGGCGGGCACGTTCGTGCTCGACCGGACCCGCTTCGGCCGGCACATCTACGCGGTCGGCGGCAACCGGGAGGCGGCCCGGCGGGCCGGCATCGACGTGGTGCGCATCCGGGCCGCGGTGTTCGTGATCGCCTCCGCCTTCGCCGCCATCGGAGCCATCGTCTACTCGTCGAAGGTGGGTTCGGTCTCGCCCAGCGCGGGTGGTGGCAACACGCTGCTGTTCGCGGTCGGGGCCGCCGTGATCGGCGGGACGTCGCTGTTCGGGGGCCGCGGTCGGGTGAGCAACGCGGTGATCGGTGGTGCCGTGCTGGCCACCGTGGAGAACGGGCTGGGGCTGTTGGGTCAGCCGGCCGCGGTCGTGTTCGTGGTGACCGGGCTGGTGCTGCTGCTCGCGGCCGGGGTCGACGTGCTGTCCCGGCGCCGATCGGCCGTCTCCGCGCGGTGAACCTGGGCTGGGGTGCCGGCGGTGTCGCCGCCGCCGGCACCGCGGGTGCCCGGCCGGACGAGGCCCGCAGGCACAACCGGGCGGCGCTGCTGCGCCGGTTGCACGTGGACGGCCCGTGCACCCGCGCCACCCTGGCCATCGAGCTGGGCCTGAACCGCAGCACGATCAAGGCGGTGGTGGACGGGCTGGCCGAGGCCGGCATGGTCACCGAGGCGGTGCCGGCCCGGCGCACCGGGGCCGGCAGGCCGTCGCTGATGGTGCTGCCCGACCCGCACGCCGCGGTCGTGTTGGCCGTCGAGATCCGGGTCGAGAAGGTCTCGATGGCCATGGTCGGCATCGGCGGCCAGATGCTGGGCCGGCACAGCTGGAACCTGTACCACCGCACCCGCACCCCCGGCGAGGTGATCACTCACGTCGCCGAGTCGGCGCAGCTGCTCGCCGAGGAGCTGGCGGTGACCGCACAGGGGGCCGGGGTGTCGGTGCCCGGCGTGATCCGCCGCGACGACGGTCAGGTGCTCGAGGCCCCCAACCTGGGCTGGCGCGACGTCGCCCTGGGCGCACGGCTGGCCGCGGTCCTGCGGATGCCGGTGCAGGTGGCCAACGACGCCGAACTGGGCGCGCTGGCCGAGCACGTCAGGGGGTCGGCTCGCGACGTGGCCGATCTGGTCTACATCTCGGCCGAGGTCGGCGTCGGCGGCGGCGTCATCTCCGGTGGCCGACCGCTGCGCGGTACCCGCGGCTACGT
Source organism: uncultured Actinomycetota bacterium (assembly GCA_963730945.1). Classification (GTDB taxonomy): domain Bacteria; phylum Actinomycetota; class Actinomycetes; order Mycobacteriales; family Pseudonocardiaceae; genus Pseudonocardia. The sequence goes on along the minus strand of CAVSTV010000008.1, from coordinate 1,456,348 downwards.
CGGCGAGCTCGGTCACCTCGTGGTCCGGCCGGGCGGGCGGGCCTGCTACTGCGGGGCCCGCGGCTGCTGGGAGACCGAGGTGGGGGAGGCGGCGCTGTGCCGGGCGCTCGGGTTGCCCCCGGACACCCCGCGCGGGGTGGTGGTGGCGGAGCTGCGCTCGCTGGCCACGGCGCCGCTGCCCGGCCCGCTCGACGAGTACGCCGAGTGGCTGGCCACCGGCCTGGTCAGCGTGGTGAACATGATGGCGCCCGAGCTGGTGGTGCTCGGCGACCTGTTCACCGCGCTGCCGCCGCGCCTGGTCGATCACGTCCGGGCCCTGGTGCACGAGCGCAGCCTGGTCAGCCGGGCGGTCGGCGGCACCCGGATCGAGACCAGCCCGCTCGGCCGCGACGCCACCCTGGTCGGCGCGGCCGAGGTGGCCTTCGAACCGGTCCTCGGCGCCGTCTAGACCGTCCCGGGTGGATCACGGACCCCGGCGCGAACGGCGCGAACGGCGCTTTCGCACGCTACGTCGGTGCGAAAGTGCCGTTCGCGCCGGCCGAGCGATGGGCGGGCGGGGTGGGCGGCGTCGCGGGCCGGGCCGGCGACGTGCTGTGATCGAGCCATGGACCTCGGTATCGGTGGGCGGCGGGCGGCCGTGGCGGCGGCGACCGCCGGGTTGGGTTATGCGAGCGCGGCGGCGCTGGTCGCGGAGGGCGCGCAGGTCATGATCTGCGGATCCGACGACGCCAGGGCGCGCGCGGCGGCCGAACGGTTGGGCGCCGGGTACCTGGTGGCCGACCTGACCCAGCCGGAGGAGGCGGCCCGCTTCGTGCACGACGCGACCGCCGTGCTGCGCGGGCTGGACATCCTGGTCACCAACGGGCCGGGCCCGGCCCCCGGTACCGCGCTGGGCACCCCGGCCGAGGCCTACCCGGCGGCGCTCGACACCAGCCTGCTGGCCGTGGTGCGGATGTGCCTGGCCGCGGTGCCCGGCATGCGGTCCGCGGGCTGGGGCCGGATCGTGGCGATCACCTCGCTCGGCGTCCGGCAGCCCTATCCCGACCTGGTGCTGTCCACCACGGCCCGGGCCGGCGCCACCGGGTTCCTGCGCACCCTGGCCCGCGAGGTCGCCGCCGACGGGGTCACCGTGAACTCGGTGCAACCGGGCTACCACGCCACCGCCCGGATGGCCGCCACCTCCGGCGGGAACCCGAACCTGGACGGAGTCCCGGCCGGCCGGATGGGCAGCGCCGCGGACTTCGGGGCCGTGGTCGCATTCCTCTGCTCCGAGCAGGCCAACTACCTCACCGGTGCCGCGATCCCCGTCGACGGCGGCGCCTACCAAGCCCTGCTCTAGCCGGCAGACCGGTGCTGGGCCACCGCCCCCTGTACCTCGCCCCACCGGTTGCACCTTGCACACCTGTTGGCGTCCGCGCAGACGCCGTGCCATATGCGCGGACGCCAACTGGTGTGCGACGTGGCCTCCGATCGGCCGTTTCCGGTCGATGGCGTGGGGGGCGCGTCTATCGAGCTGGGGTGGGGCGGACCTCGAGTTCCGCGTCCTCGCCGTCGGCCGACACCACGCGCACCGCGAGACCCCCGAGGTTGCCGACCGTGCCGGAGTCGATGCTGGCCTGCTCTGAGCCCGTGGACAGCGTCACCGCACCCGGCTCGATCGCCACGACCTGCAGGCGCTGAGTCTTTCCTGCCAGCTGGACGTCGAGGGTCGGCTTCCCGGAGATGCGGTAGTTGCACACGTCGCCCGTGCACACGCTGACCTGCGAGCTGCAGGCCGAGAGCGGCAGGACGGCGACCAGCGCGGTCAGCACGAGGATGCTGCGGTTCATGGGGTTCTCCTAGCCGGTGGCGACGGTGGTCGGGGCGGGCCGACAACCCGGGAGGGGGGAGCTGTCGACGTCGACGAAACACCGGCTGCCGGGCGACGACCATGGGGGCGTACCCCCACCCGGACCGGCGAGGATGCGCCTGGCCCGGCGCGCCGCGTAGGGTGAGAACGACCGCGGGAGCCCGCGTACCGAGGCTGAGAGGGCGGCAGGACCGGCCGTCGACCGTTCGTACCTGATCCGGTTAGCACCGGCGTAGGGAGGAACCGTCATGGCTCTCGCGTTCCGATCACTGATCTCCGGGCTGGTCGCGCTGCTCGTGCTGGCCGGCTGTTCGGGGGCGACGGGCGGGGCCGCGGGCGCCCCGGCCACCGGCTCCGGCCCGCCGTTGCAGAAGATCAGGATCGCCCTGGACTGGACGCCGAACACCAACCACACCGGCCTGTACGTGGCCCAGCAGGAGGGCTGGTTCCGCGCCGCCGGGCTCGACGTGGAGTTCCTGCCCTACAACAACACCTCGCCCGACACCCTGGTTTCCGCCGGCGTCGCCGAGTTCGGCGTCAGCTTCCAGGACTCGTTCACCTTCTCCAAGGCCACCGGCGCGGACATCACCTCGGTGCTGGCGGTGTTGCAGCACTGGGCCACCGAGATCGCGGTGCGCGCGGACCGGGCCGACATCGGCTCACCGAAGGACCTGGACGGCAAGATCTACGGCGGGTTCGGCGGGCCCGGCGAGGAACCGAAGATGCGCGCGGTGATCCGTGACGCCGGTGGCGCCGGGGACTTCACCAGCGTCGTGCTCGGCACCGCGGCCTACGAGGCGCTCTACGCCGGCCAGGTCGACTTCACCGAGCCGTTCGTGGCCTGGGAGGGCATCGAGGCGCAGCTGCGCGGGCAGCCGCTGAAGACCTTCGCCTACACCGACTACGGCTTCCCGGACGCCTACAGCGTGATCCTGATCGGCAACTCGCCATGGCTTGCCCAGCACCCCGACCTGGCGACCGCGTTCGTGCAGGCCGCGCAGCGCGGCTACCAGCTCGCGGCCGACGACCCGGCCCGCGGTGCGCAGCTGCTGATGGCGGCCAACCCGGGGGCGTTCACCGAACCCGAGCTGGTCAACCGCAGCCAGCAGCTGCTCGCCGAGCGCTACCTGCGCGACGGGACCGGCCGGGTCGGCCCCCAGACCCTGCAGCAGTGGGCGGGCTACTCGGGCTTCGTGTTCGATTCCGGCGGCCTGACCGGCCCCGACGGCGCGCCGCTGAGCACCCGCCCGGACTTCGCCACCTGGTTCACCAACGACTACCTCACCTCCACCTGAGCGGGCCGCGACATGCCCGAGCTGACGAAGACCCCCACCACATCCCACTCCGGGGCCGGTACCGGCCCCGCCGCGCCGGCCGGGCCCGTGGTCGAGCCCGGCCGGCGGAGGCCCGCCGGCGCGTCGCCCACCCGTCGACTGCTCGCCCGGATCTGGCCACCGCTGCTGCTGGTCGTGATCGGGCTGCTGGCGTGGCAGTGGTTCGTCACCGCCTTCGCCATCCGGGCGCAGGTGCTGCCCTCGCCGCTCCGGGTGCTCGAGCAGGGCTGGGCGTTCCGCGCGCAGCTCTGGGCCAACACGGTGCCGACGCTGCAGGTCACCGCGGTCGGGTTCACGGTGTCGCTGGTGCTGGGCTGGGCGCTGGCCATCGCCGTCGACTTCGTTCCGTGGCTGCGCCGCGCCCTCACCCCACTGCTGGTCGCCTCCCAGACGTTGCCGATCATCGCCATCGCACCACTGCTGATCATCTGGTTCGGGTTCGGGCTGCTGCCCAAGGTGCTGGTGATCGCGCTGGTGACGTTCTTCCCGGTCGCGGTCGGGCTCATCGAGGGCTTCGCGGCCACCGACCGGCAGGCCACGAACCTGCTGCGCAGCATGGGAGCCTCGCGCTGGCAGCAGTTCCGCTACGTCCGGCTGCCCGGCGCGCTGCCGCCGTTCTTCACCGCGCTGCGGATCGGCATCACCTACGCGGTGACCGGGGCGATCTTCGCCGAGTACGCGGGCGCGACCGCGGGCCTCGGGATCTTCATGAACCTGCAGAAGAACTCCTTCCGCACCGACCTGGTGCTGGCCGCGGTCGGGATCACCGCGCTGTTGAGCGTCGCCCTGTTCGCCCTCACCTACCTGGCCCAGCGGCTGCTGATCCCGTGGTACGCCAAGGAACGCCGCAGTGCCCGAACCTGAGATCCGGCCGTTCGACGGCGCCCCGGTCAAGCTGCGCGTCGACGGGTTGCAGCGGTCGTTCGGGGGGCTCCGGGTGTTGGACGGGGTGTCGTTCGACGTGCGGGCCGGGGAGTTCGTGTCGGTGATCGGGCCGAGCGGCTGCGGCAAGTCCACCCTGTTCAACGTGATCGCCGGGCTGGACCGGCCGGACGCCGGTCGGGTGCTGGTCGACGGCGTCGACGCCACCGGCCGGGTCGATCCGTTCGCCTACATGCCGCAGCAGGACCTACTGTTCCCGTGGCGAACGGTGCTGGACAACACCACGCTCGGCCTGGAGGTCGCCGGGGTCTCGCGCGCCGCGGCCCGCGAGCGGGCCCGGGGGCTGTTCTCACCGTTCGGGCTGGCCGGGTTCGAGGACGTGCACCCCTTCCAGCTCTCCGGCGGCATGCGCCAGCGCGCCGCGTTGCTGCGCACCGTGGTGCAGGACCGGGCGGTGCTGCTGCTCGACGAGCCGTTCGGCGCGCTGGACTCGATGACCCGCACCGACATGCAGACCTGGCTGACCCGGGTCCGCACCCAGTTCGACTGGACGGTGCTGCTGATCACCCACGACATCCGGGAAGCCGTGTTCCTCTCCGACCGGGTGCTGGTGCTCGGACCGCGGCCGACGCTCCTCCGCCGCGAGGTGATCGTCGATCTGCCCCAGCCGCGGGAGCTCGAGATGCTCACCTCGGCGCGGTCCGCGGCCGTCGAGCGGGACCTGGTTGCCGCGCTGCGTGACGGATCCTGAGCGCGCCGGGCGCGGCCGTGCGGCACCGCCCGCGCGGGGTGAGCAGGCGCGGCCGGCCGCGTCCCGGCGACGGACGGTAGGCGCAGCGTTTCAGGTTCACCCATTCGGCCCGTCACGTCCGCGGTCGGGTCATCGAGCCATACTCCAAGTGATTGATCAGGAGGATTCGCGTGGTGGTCGGCAGCTGGGGTGCGGCTCGACTGGGCCGGCCGTCGACGGCCCGGCTGCCGAGTCTGCTGCTCGCCGTGATCCCGATCGCCCTGGTCCACCTGCTGATCGGGATGCAGACCGGTGGCGCCGCGACCCCCGCCGAGGCCGCCGCGGTGACGGGCATCGGTGCCGGCACCCTCGCGCCGGCCGACGTCGCCTTCGTCGGGCAGCTCACCGCGGTGGCGGCCCTGGTGGGCCCGGACGGAGCGGTCACCCTGCTGGAGCTGGCCCGCGGCGTGTGCCTGCTCGCCGGCCTGCTGGCCGCGCTGCTGCTGTGGCCGGTGGCGTGCCGGCTGCAGCTCGGTGCCGACGCCGCGGCCGCGGCCGTGCTGGTGGCCGGGGTCGTTCCGCTGGTCGCCGGCCTGCAACCGACCGTGGACCCCGGCTCGGTGTCGGTGTTCTGGTTCGTGGCGGCGGCCGTGTGCGGCGTTCGGCTGCGGATCACCGGGCTGACCGTCGTCGGGGCGGGAGCCGGGGTGGCCGCCGCCGTGCTCACCGCGCCGCTGGTCGCGGTCGGCCTGCTCGCATTCGTCGCCCACGGCTTCGCCGGTGGGCTGCTGGCCCCGAGCCGCTCACGCGGGCAGCGCATGACCGCCGCTGCGGTCGCGGTCGCGATGGCCGCCGTGGTGGCCGCTCTGGCCATCGGTCGCACGCCGGTCGGCGGTCCCGGCGAGGTGCCGGTCGGCGGACCCGCTTCGCTGGTGGTGATCGGCGCCGGTGCCGTCGTGGTGCTCCTCGCCTGGCGCTGGCGGCCGGAGCTGCGCCCGGTCGCCACCATGGCCGCGGCGTGGCTGGGCTGCGCGCTCTGGCCCGGTCCGGCGCGGCTGACCGCGCTGCTGCTCGCGGTCCCGGTGCTCGCGTTGCTGTGCGCGGCGGTCGTGGGCGATGCCGCCGACCGGACCCCGGACCGCTCGTGGCGCGTGCCGGTCGCGGCCGCGGGAGCGGTCGTGGTGTCCGCCGTCACGGCCGCGGCCATGATCGTCGGACTGGTTGCGCTGCCCGACCGGCAGACCTACGGGCCGCTGGCGCGCTGGCTGCAGGGCGAGCTCGACCCCGGCACCGTGCTGGCCGCCGCGCCGCTGGACCGGGCCGAGCTGATCGCCGCGGGGGTGCCGGATCAGCGGTTCGCCGGCGGCGCCCCGTCCTCCGTCGGGGCGTGGGTGGTGTCGGATGCGGCGGGCTGCGGGCCGGCGGGGACGCCGGTCGTCACGGTGCCGTCGGCCGGTGGGCAGCTGGGTGTCTGCCTGGCCGCCGGACCACCGGCGGTCGCGGCCGACATGGCGGGCGCCGGCCCGCTGCTCGCCGGCAACGGCGCGCTCCGGTTGGACGACGCCGCCCGGCAGGCGTTGCTGGCCGGCCGGGTGGACGGCCGGCTGGTCGCGGTGCTGGTGGCGGCGGCCACCACGCGCCGGATCGAGGTGATCGATTTTCCGGCCGTGGCCGGCGAACCGGACGGCGCCCTGCGGCGCACCGCGGTGCTGGCCGGCGTCGGACCGTCCGGCGACGAGGTGGGCCGCTCCTCGATGGTGGAGTTCCTGCAGGCCCAGCGGCCGCCCTTCCGGCCCGAGGTGAGCACGGTGGACGGCGGCGGGCTGGTCGTTCATTTCCGGGTGGCCGGCCCGGGCGTCGCGGGCTGAACCCGCTCATCAGCCGTCCAGCTGACCCAGCCGCCTGGCCAGATGGGCGTGCTGGGCCCCGTTCTGCGGCAGCCGCAGCGCCTCGGTGAAGGCCGTCCGGGCCTCCGCGATCCGGCCGAGCCGGACCAGCAGTTCCGCGCGGGCCGCGTGCCGCAGCGGGTAGCCGTCCATCCCGGACAGCAGGTCGATCTCGGCCAGGCCCGCCGCCGCACCGTGCCGCTCGCCGACGGCCACCGCCCGGTTCAGCCGCACGACCGGGGTGTCCTGCACGGTCAGCAACACGTCGTACCAGGACAGCACGGCGGCCCAGTCGGTGTCGGAGTAGGTGGGCGCCAGTGCGTGACAGGCCGCGATCGCCGCCTGCACCACGTACGGATCGGCTCGGCCCGGCGACCGCCGCAGTCCCTCGCCGACCAGCACCACGCCCTCGGAGATCAGCTCCCGGCGCCACCGGGTGCGGTCCTGGTCGGCCAGCAGCACCGGCTGCCCGGCGGCGTCGAAGCGGGCGTCGCGGCGCGAGTCGTGCAGCAGTTGCAGGGCCAGCAGCCCGATCACCGACGGCTCCCCGGGCAGCAGCTCGTGCAGCAGCCGGGTGAGCCGGACGGCCTCGTCGACCAGCGCGGGCCGCAGCGGATCCACACCCGCCGTGGCCGAGTAGCCCTCGTTGAACAGCAGGTACACCACGGAGACCACGCCCCGCAGCCGGTCCGGCAGCTCGTGGTCGGCGGGTACCCGGTACGGGATGGCGGCGCGGGCGATCTTCTGCTTGGCGCGGACCAGGCGCTTGGTCATGGTCGCTTCGGGTACCAGCAGGGCCCGCCCGACCTCGGCCGTGGACAGCCCGCACAGCGTGCGCAGCGCCAGCGCCACCTGGGTCTCGATCGACAGGCTCGGGTGGCAGCAGGTGAACACCAGCCGGAGCAGGTCGTCGCGGACCACGCCGGGCGGGTCGGGCGGTGCCGGCTCCAGGATGGTCGGCTCCATGGTTGACACCGCCTCCGCTTCCTTTCCGTCGCGGGCACGCTCGCGGCGCATCAGGTCGATCGCGCGCCGGCGCGCGGTCAGCGTCAGCCACGCGCGTGGCTGCTCGGGTATCCCGGAGCGCGGCCAGCTCTCCAGCGCGCGCACGGTGGCGTCCTGCACGGCGTCCTCGGCGAGCTGCAGGTCGCCGGTCACCCGGACCAGTGCGGCCAGCACCCGCCGGCCCTCGTCGCGCACCAGGCGGACGAGGGCGGCGCGCGCCGGGTCCATCAGCCCCGGTCCACTCAATCCTGCATCGGGATGATCGGGCGGACCTCCACGGCTCCGTGCCAGGCCGCGGGGATGGCGGCGGCGGTGGCGATCGCCTCGTCGAGGTCGGCGCATTCCAGCAGGTAGAAGCCGGTGAGCACCTCCTTCGTCTCGGCGTAGGGGCCGTCGGTGGTGACCACGTCGCCACCCTTGCCGCCCTGCACCCGCAGCGTGGTGGCGGTGGCGGTCTGGTAGAGCGCGGCCCCGCCCCGGATCACCGAGGCCGCGGCCTGGCCGAACTCGCCGTACTCGGCCATCGTGTCCGCGTGCTCGGGGGCCGACCAGTCGACGTCGGCGGTGTAGATGAGAGCGGCGTAGGTGGGCATCGGATGCTCCTCACTCGGGGGTGTCCGCCGGTCGGGATGACCGGCTTACACCTCATGAACGAACGGCGCGGGCGGAGAAGGACACCCCGCTCACGGATTCCGACCGGGTAGCAGCGTCGACGCCCGCACGACCAGCTCGGGGGAGAACACGACCTGACGGTGCTCGTGGTCGGGGTCGCCGCCGGCCTCGGCCAGCAGCAGCTCGGCCGCGGTCCGCCCGAGCAGCTGGCGGGGCTGGCTGACCGAGGTCAGCGGGACGGCCGCGGCCTGGGCGAACTCCACGTCGTCGTAGCCCACGATCGCCAGCTCCGCCGGGACCCGGATCCCGAGCTGCGTCATCTGCTGCAGCAGCCCGAGAGCGACCAGATCGTTGCCGCAGAACGCGGCGGTCGGGCGTCGGGACGCGGGCAGTCCGGCCAGCCGTTCGCCGGCCCGGCGGCCCTCGGCGATGTTGAGCGTCTCGGTCTCCATGACCAGCAGCTCGCCGGTGCCGGCCGCGGCGATGGCCTGCTCGGCGCCGGTGATCCGGTCCGCGACCTGGCCGATCCGGCGCGGGCCGCCGATGAAGGCGATCCGTCGGTGCCCGGAATCGAGCAGGTGGGTCACCGCGAGCTCGCCGCCGAGCACGTCGTCGACCGAGACCGAGCAGAGTCCCGGCCCGGCGACCCGGTCGACCAGCACCACCGGCATGCCCCGCCCACCGAGGGTGCTGATCCGCGGATCGTGCGGATCCAGCGGAGTGATCAGGACGCCCAGCACCCGCTGCTGTTCGAGCAGGTCCAGGTAGGCGTTCTGGCGGTCGATGCCCTGCCCGCTGTCGCACAGGTAGACCACCAGGCCGGCGGTGTCGGCCGCGTCCTGCACGCCGCGCGCGACGTCGGTGAAGAACGGGTTGGCCGCGTCGAGCACCACGTAGGCCAGCGTCCGGCTACCGGCCCCGCGCAGCCGGCGGGCGGCGTCGTTGCGCACGAATCCCAGCTCGTCGATCGCGGCCAGCACCCGCCGCCGGGTCGCCTCGCTGACCTGCTCGGGCCGGTTCAGCACGTTGGAGACGGTGCCGAGGGACACCCGGGCCCGGGCCGCCACGTCCTTCACGCTGGGTACCGGCACACCGGGTGCCGGCGCGCCGGAGGCCGGCGCCGCGCTGTGCTCGGTGCGCGGTTCCTCCGGCCCAGCGCTGCGTGGCGGCACCCGTCGGTTCCCTTCGATCGGTGCGGTCGGATCGACTGCACCGATCGGCACTATAACCAGCGAAGCCCGATGAAAGCTTTCAGACCGGAACCGCCACGGTGGCGAGGGGTCGGGACCGCGTCAACACCGCGGTCCGGAACGGAGACGGGACTGCTTGACGGGCCCGCGGCCCGCGGTCTACTGTCACCTCGCTCACTCATGAAACGTTTCATATCGCCCTCCAACGGTGGGGAGTGTGGATGGTCCGGCAGCCCCTGCTCGCGGTGCACTCGGTCGCCAAGTCCTTCGGCGCGGTGGCCGCCGTCCGCGACGTGTCCTTCCCGCTGTACGCCGGCGAGGTGCACGCGCTGGTCGGGGAGAACGGGGCCGGCAAGTCCACGATCGTCAAGATGCTGGCCGGCGTGCACCGCCCCGACACCGGCACCATCGAGCTGGACGGCCACCCGCTGGAGCTGAGCGCCCCGGCCGACGCGCTGGCCGCCGGCATCGCGGTGATCTACCAGGAGCCCACGCTGTTCCCGGATCTCACCGTCGCGGAGAACATCGTGATGGGCCGCCAACCGCTCACCTCGCTGCGTCGGGTCGACCGGCGCGCGATGAACGAGCTGGCCAACGGCTTCTTCGCCCGCCTCGGCGTGGCCATCGACCCGGACCGCCCGGCGCGCGGGCTGTCCATCGCCGACCAGCAGCTGGTCGAGATCGCCAAGGCGCTGTCGCTGGACGCACGGGTGATCGTCATGGACGAGCCGACCGCGGCGCTGTCCGGCGTGGAGGTGCAGCGGCTGTTCACCGTGGCGCGCGCGCTGCGCGACGCGGGGGCGGCGCTGCTGTTCATCTCGCACCGCTTCGAGGAGATCACCGCGCTGTGCCAGCGGGTCACCGTGATGCGCGACGGGCAGCACGTGTCCACCGATCCGCTCGCCGAGCTCACCGTGGACGAGATCGTCCGCCGGATGGTCGGGCGGCCGCTGGACACGCTGTTCCCCAAGCGCGACGTGCCGCCGGGCGAGGTGCTGCTGCGGGTCGAGGGCCTGAGCCGGCGCGGGGTGTTCTCGGACGTGTCGTTCGAGGTGCGGGCCGGGGAGATCGTCGCGCTGGCCGGGCTGGTCGGGGCCGGGCGCTCGGAGGTCGTGCGGGCGGTGTTCGGCGTCGACTCCCGCGACGCCGGCGAGGTGTGGGTGCGCGGCGCCCGGCTGCGGCCCGGGTCGCCGCGGGCCGCGATGGCCGCCGGGATGGCGCTGGTGCCCGAGGACCGCCGCCAGCAGGGACTGGTGCTGGACGCCTCGATCGAGCGCAACGCGACGGCCACCCAATGGGGCCGGCTGGCCCGGTTCGGGCTGCTGTTCGGCGGGGCCGAGCGCGCGGCGGCCGCCGAGTGGACGGCCCGGCTGCAGACCCGCTACGCCCGCCTCGACGACCCGGTGCTGCGGCTCTCGGGCGGGAACCAGCAGAAGGTGGTGCTGGCCAAGTGGCTCTCGACGCAGCCGCGGGTGCTGATCGTCGACGAGCCCACCCGGGGCATCGACGTGGCCACCAAGGCCGAGGTGCACCGGCTGATGAGCGACCTCGCCGCCGACGGCGTGGCGATCGTGATGGTGTCCTCCGAGCTCCCGGAGGTGCTCGGGATGGCCGACCGCGTCCTCGTCATGCGCGAGGGCCGCCTGGTAGCCGAGCTGCCCCGGGCGCAGGCGACCGAGCAATCGGTCATGTTCGCCGCCACCGGCCAGGAGGCTGCCGCATGACCCACCCACCCCGACCCCACCGTCCGCCACGACCGCGTTTCGGAACCCTTCTGCGGTCTGGAGGGCCCGAAAACCGCACTGTGGCTCCGAAATGCGCCGGGGGAGGAGGCAGCGGTGAGCTCGGCAGTGGGGGAGACCGAGGCCGTGTCCCGGGTGTCGCTGCTGCTGCGCGCCCGCGAGCTGGGGATCGTGCTGGCGCTGGTGGCGCTGGTCGCGGTGACCACGGCCGTGAACCCGCGGTTCCTGTCCGGTCAGAGCATCCGGGACCTCATCCTCGGCGCCGCGATCGTGGTGGTGCTGGCGGTCGGGCAGGCGGTCGTGGTGATCACCCGCAACATCGACCTCTCGGTCGGCTCGGTGCTGGGGCTGTCCGCCTACGCGGTCGGGTCGCTGCTGCAGGCCGCGCCGGGCACCCCGGTGCCGCTGGCGCTGCTGGTCGGGCTCGGCTTCGGCGCGGTGTGCGGGCTGGTCAACGGCGCGCTGGTGCGGTTCGGCAACGTGCCGTCGCTGGTGGTCACGCTGGGCACGCTGTACGCCTTCCGGGGCATCGGCTACTTCTGGGCCGGCGGGCAGCAGATCAACGCCGACGAGCTGCCGCCCGCGTTCCTCGGCTTCGGCACCGCGGGCCTGCTCGGGGTGCCGTGGCTGCTGTTGATCGCCCTGGTCGTGCTGCTGGTCGCCGGCTTCGTGCTGCGTAACTACCGCAGCGGCCGGGAGTTGTACGCGATGGGCTCCAACCCGGAGGCCGCCCGACTGGCCGGGATCCCGGTCGGGCGCCGGACGCTGGCCGCGTTCGTGCTGTCCGGGGCGCTGGCCGGGCTGGCCGGGGTGCTGTTCGCGGCCCGCTTCGGCACCATCGACGCCGCCGCCGGCACCGGCTACGAGCTGAACGTGGTGGCCGCGGTGGTGGTCGGCGGGGTGGCCGTGTTCGGCGGCAGCGGCACGGTCTACGGCGCCGCCGTGGGTGCCCTGCTGCTCACCACCATCGGCAGCGCGCTGCCGGTGCTGGGGATCGACCAGTTCTGGCAGCAGGCCATCGTCGGCGCGCTGATCCTGGTGGCCATCGGCACCGACCGGATCGTCGCGGCCAGGGTCGCGGCCACGGCTCGCCAGAAGGGAGTCCCACGGTCGAGCTTACGCGCCGGCTGACCGGCTGGGACACCGCGGTGATCGCGGTCTTGGTGATCTTCCTGGTGTCGCGGGCCTGACCATCGACAACTTCGCGACCAGCCGCAACCTGTCGTTCCTGGTCCTCGACCTGGCACCGATCCTGCTGATCGCGCTGCCCATGACGCTGGTCATCGTGACCGGCGAGATCGACCTGTCGGTGGCCAGCATGCTCGGCCTGACCAGCGCGGCGCTCGGCGCGATGTGGGACGGCGGGCTACCGATCGAGACGATCATCCCGGTGTGCCTGCTGCTCGGGGCCGTGCTCGGCGCGGTCAACGGGCTGTTCGTCACCGTGTTCGGGCTGCCCTCGCTGGCGGTCACGATCGGCACCCTCGCGCTCTACCGCGGGCTGGCGTTCGTCGTGCTCGGCGACGCCGCCGTCGCCGAGTTCCCGGCGCGCTACACGAGCTGGGTCATCGGCAGCACCGCGGGCGTGCCGAACCTGGTGCTGCCGCTGCTGGTGCTGGCGCTGCTCTTCGGCGTGGTGCTGCACGCCACCCCGGTCGGCCGCTCGCTGTTCGCGATGGGGGCCAACGCCGAGGCCGCACGCTTCACCGGGATCCGGGTGGCGCGGGTGAAGTTCTGGCTCTACGTCGTCACCGGCGTGGTGTGCGCGCTGGCCGGCGTGCTGTGGACGCTGCGCTACTCCAGCGCCCGCGCCGACAACGGCTCCGGGCTGGAGCTGGCCGTGGTGGCCGCCGTGCTGCTCGGCGGCGTGTCCATCTTCGGTGGCCGCGGCACGCTGTGGGGGGTGTTGGGGGGAGTCGCCCTGCTCGCGTCGCTGCAGAACGCGCTGCGCCTGGCCGACGTCTCGACCGAGGCGTTGTCGGTGGTCACCGGCCTGCTGCTGATCGTCTCCGTGCTGGCTCCCAACGTGGCGGGCGCGATCCGCTCCGCCGCGGACCGCCGCCGGCGCCGTCCAGGGGAACCCCCGGATCCGACCCCGGCGGACCCGGGCCCCGAACCGGGATCCGATCGCACCGCCCCGTCATCTTCCGTACCCCCGTCCCCGCCGGCTGTCCGATCCTCCTGAGAGGGGAAACCCATGCTCACCGCACCCATCCTCACCCGTCGCCGTCTCGCGCCGCTCGCGCTCGGCGCCGCCCTCGCGCTCGGCCTCACCGCCTGCGGCGGCGGCACCACCCGTGACTCGGAGGCCGCCAACCCGAGCGCCGCGGCCCCGTCGTCATCGGCGGCCGCCGCGGACCCGAACGCCCCGCTCAAGGAGGGCTTGAAGATCGCCTTCCTGCCCAAGCAGCTGAACAACCCCTACTCCGACATCGAGGTCTCCGGCGGCGAGGCCGCGGTCAATGAGCTCAAGGGCGAGTACAAGCTGGTCGGCCCGAACGACGCCAGCGCGTCGTCGCAGGTCAGCTACATCAACACGCTGATCCAGCAGCAGCAGGACGTGATCGGGATCGCGGCGAACGACCCGAACGCGGTGTGCCCGTCGCTGAACCAGGCACGCGACGCCGGGATCAAGGTCGTGGCCTTCGACTCGGACGCGGCCAAGGAGTGCCGCGACGTGTTCATCAACCAGGCCACCACCCAGGGCATCGGGGAGTACCTGGTGGCCAGCGCGAGCAAGCTGGTCGGCGGCCAGGGCGAGATCGCGATCCTGTCGGCCACCCCCAACGCGACCAACCAGAACGCCTGGATCGCGGTGATGGAGGCCGAGCTGAAGAAGCCGGAGAACGCCGGGCTGAAGCTGGTCGCCACCGTCTACGGCAACGACGACGACCAGAAGTCGTTCCAGGAGGCCCAGGGCCTGCTGCAGACCTACCCGAACCTCAAGGCGATCGTCTCGCCGACCACCGTGGGCATCGCGGCCACCGCCCGCTACCTGAGCACTTCGGCCTACAAGGGCAAGGTGCAGCTCACCGGCCTGGGCACGCCGAACCAGATGCGCGAGTTCATCAAGGACGGCACGGTCACCGAGTTCGCGCTCTGGAACCCGGCCGACATCGGCTACCTGGCCGGCTACGCGGGCGCCGCGCTGGCGTCGGGCCAGATCACCGGCAAGGAGGGCGAGACGTTCAAGGCCGGCAAGCTGGGCGACTACACGATCGGCGCCGACGGCGAGATCGTGCTCGGCCCACCGACGACGTTCAACGCCGCCAACATCGACCAGTTCAACTTCTAGCGACTCCGGGGCGACACGGTGAGCGATTCCATCAAGGCTCGGCTGCGCGAGCAGCGCATCGAGACCCCGTCATGGGCGTACGCGAACTCGGGCACCCGGTTCAAGGTGTTCGCCCAGGCCGGGGTGCCCCGGACACCGCAGGAGAAGATCGCCGACGCGGCGGTGGTGCACCGGTTGACCGGGGTCGCGCCCACGGTGGCGTTGCACATCCCGTGGGACCGGGTGCCGGATTTCGAGGAGCTGGCGAAGTTCGCCGCCGACTCCGGTGTCGGTCTGGGTGCCATCAACTCCAACGTCTTCCAGGACGACGACTACAAGCTCGGCTCGGTGACCAACCCCGACCCCGGGGTCCGCCGCAAGGCCACCGACCACCTCCTGGAATGCGTCGACATCATGGACGCCACCGGCAGCCGCGACCTCAAGCTGTGGTTCGCCGACGGCACCAACTACCCGGGCCAGGACTCCATCCGGGCCCGCCAGGACCGGCTGGCTGCGGCGCTGCGCGAGGTGTACGACCGGCTCGGCCCCGACCAGCGGATGCTGCTGGAGTACAAGCTGTTCGAGCCGGCCTTCTACACCACCGACGTGCCCGATTGGGGCACCGCGTACGCGCACTGCCTGGAGCTGGGACCCAAGGCCACGGTGTGCATCGACACCGGCCACCACGCGCCCGGCACCAACATCGAGTTCATCGTGGCGTTCCTGCTGCGGGCCGGGCGGCTGGGGGCGTTCGACTTCAACTCCCGCTTCTACGCCGACGACGATCTGATGGTCGGCGCGGCCGACCCGTTCCAGCTGTTCCGGATCATGTACGAGATCGTGGCCGCGGAAGCACTGTCGCCTGCGGCGGGCATCGCGTTCATGCTCGACCAGTGCCACAACATCGAGGCCAAGATCCCGGCGATCATCCGCTCGGTGCTCAACGTGCAGGAGGCCACCGCGAAGGCGCTGCTGGTGGACGCCGACGCGCTGGCCGCCGCGCAGGCGACCGGTGACGTGCTGGGCGCGAACGCCGTGCTGATGGACGCCTTCGCCACCGACGTGCGGCCGCTGCTGCGCGAGCTGCGCACCGACTCGGGCCTGGACCCGGACCCCGTGGCCGCCTACCACCGCTCCGGCTACCAGCAGCGGATCGAGGCCGAGCGGGTCGGCGGGACCCAGGCCGGATGGGGCGCGTGAGCATGGTTGCGGTACCGGACACGGCGACCCGGCCGTCGCGGGTCACCCCGCGCCGGACCACCGTCGGGCTGGTGGCCGGCGGGCTCGGCGCCTACTGGCCGCAGTTCCCGCAGCTGCTGCCGCAGCTGCAACGCTCGGCCGCCCGGGTGGCGCAACGGTTGCGCGAGATCGGCGAGATCGGCGAGATCGACGTGGTTGACGTCGGCTTCATCTCCGACGCGCAGCAAGGCGCGGCCGCCGCCGAGCGGCTGCGCGCCGCGGGCTGCGACCTCATCGTGGGCTTCCTGACCACCTACATGACCGCGTCGATGCTGATCCCGGTGGCGCAGCGCAGCGGCGCGCCGGTGCTGCTGATCAACCTGCAGCCGACCGAGAAGATGGATCACGACACGTTCGACACCGGGGCCTGGCTGGCCTACTGCGGCGCCTGCCCGCTGCCGGAGATGGCCAACGCGTTCGAGCGCGCCGGCGTGGCCTTCCGCTCCGTGTCGGGCTACCTGGAGGACGAGCGGGCGTGGGCGCGGATCGGGCGCTGGGTGTCGGCGGCGGCCGTGCGCGGCGCGCTGCGGCACGGTCGGCACGGGCTGATGGGCCATCTCTACCCGGGCATGCTGGACGTCTCGACCGACCTGACCTCGGTGTCCACCCAGCTGGGCGGGCACGTCGAGGTGTTGGAGTTCGACGATCTGCGAGTCCGGGTCGAGCAGGTCACCGACGCCGAGACCGAGCAGCGGGTGGCGCTGGCCGGGCAGGTCTTCCAGCTCGACGACACGGTGAATCCCGACGACCTGGCCTGGGGCGCCCGGGTGTCGGTCGGGCTCGACCGGCTCGTCGCTGACTTCGCGCTGGACTCGCTGGCCTACTACCACCGAGGCCTGGACGGCGAGCAGCACGAGAAGCTCGGCGCCGGGATGATCCTGGGGGCCTCGCTGCTGACCGCCCGCGGGGTGCCGGCGGCGGGGGAGTACGAGCTGCGCAACTCCATCGCCATGCTGATCATGGACCGGTTGGGGGCGGGTGGCTCGTTCACCGAGCTGCAGGCGCTCAACTTCGTCGACGGTGTGGTCGAGATGGGCCACGACGGCCCGGCGCACCTGGCCATCAGCTCGCAGCGGCCGCTGCTGCGCGGGCTGGGCGTCTACCACGGCAAGCGTGGCTGGGGGGTGTCGGTCGAGTTCGACGTGACACCCGGGCCGGTGACCACGTTCGGCATCGGGCAGCGCCGCGACGGGCGCTACGTGCTGGTCGCCGCCGAGGGCACGGTCGTTCCCGGCCCGCTGCTGCGGATCGGCAACACCACCTCGCGGGTCGATTTCGGCTGCGACCCCGGCGAGTGGGTGGACGCGTGGAGCGCCTCGGGGGTGGATCACCACTGGGCGCTGGGACTCGGGCACCGGGCGGCGGAGCTGAAGGCGGTGGCCGAGCTGCTGGAGCTGGAGTTCGTTCAGGTCCGCGGCCAGATGGCCGGGTGATTCTCGCCTGGATCGGCCCGGAGCTCGATGCGCACCTGGTTCGCCATCGTGCCCGCTGGTCATCAATTGAGAGGAACCCTGACCCGACTGGTGTAACCCGATGGGCGCACGGTGCGACGGACAGCCATGACCGCCAGCGTTTCCGCGCACGCCGTCCGCCCCGTGCCCGGCCCCTGCTTGACCACCGGCCCCTGGGCCGGATTGATCATCGGCGCCTTTTTCGCGGCGGGTGTGCTGCTGTTCCTGCTCGGCCTGATCACGCTCGCATCCTGAAGGCTCTCGAGCACGCGGTGTCGCGGGAGTGTGTTTCGGACCACTGCGACCACCCAATTGGGTGAACTACAGCTCGCGCGGGTCGGTGAATGCGCTACTCGTTCGTAACAATGCCAGGCGTGGGACGGCACAGGAAGGTGGACACCGGCGACGGCCAGTTCCGGCTGCTGTTCGTCTGCACCGGCAACATCTGCCGTTCACCCTTCGCGCAGACGCTCACCCGACATCTGCTCGTGGGGCGTCTGGGTGGCCGGGGCGCGGGTCAGTTCGACGTTGCCAGCGCCGGTGTCAGCGCGGTGGTGGGTGCACCGATGCACCCGTTGAGCCGGGCGCAGCTGAGTCGTTGGGGATTGCAAGGAACGATCTCACGACAGTTCGTGGCACGGCAGCTGAGCTCGTCCATGATCGGATCGGCGGATCTCGTGCTCGGCGCGACGCCGGGGCACCGGTCGGCCGTCGTCGGTTGTGAACCGGCGGCCCTGTCCACCGCGTTCAGCCTCCGGGAGTTCGCACGGCTCGCCGGGTCCGTCGATCAGCGCTTGCTGCCCGTGGATCCGGTTGCTCGAGCGCACGCCCTGGTCGAGGAGGCTCGCCTGCTCAGAGGCCTCATCCCGCCGACGGATCCGGAGGATGACAGCATCCCGGATCCGATGGGACAGACGGCAGTCGCGCATCAGCTCGTCGCGACGCTCATCACCGATGCCTTGGAGGCGATCGTGGACGTGATCGCGCCACCGATGCGCGCGGCCAGCAGCTCCTGACCGGATTCTCGTGGTCGGAAGATCGTGATCGGCACCCGGCGAGGGCGAGGACGACCGCCGCTCCCTTACGCCGTACGAGCTAACGGAGCGGGTCGCGGCGTCGCTGCCGATGACCGGTCGTCGCACAACCCCGCCGCCGCGGGCAACGCATCATCTGTTCTGATTACTGCGCAGGAGAAAACGCCGGTACGGTACGTCGCACTCCGCAAAGGTCGGGGAGGGGGTTCGATCCGTGGATGGTCGGCTGGACAGCCCGCAAGTGGAGCAGGACGGGCACGACAGCGACCACCACCTGCTCTTCTCCAAGCCGTCCGAGCGCGAGTTCCATCCTCCGCCCGAGCCGGCGCCGGCCGTTCCCCGTCGGCGTCGGTGGCCGCGCGTCCTGATCGCGCTGTCGTTGGGGATGGCCACCCTGCTGCTGCTCACGGGCGCGGCGCTCTACCTCTCGTCGGAACGTCTCGGCAACAACGTCGCGCGGGTGCCCGACGTGTTCCGCGGCCTGGAGAGTTCTCCACGCCCTCCGGTGATCGTCGATCGAGTGAGTTTCCTCGTGGTGGGAACGGACTCGCGGCCGGACGCGGGTCAGGGGGCGAGGCGCGGCGAGATGCTGATGCTGTCCCGCATCGACGTGAACCAGTCCCGGACCGGGGCCTCGGTGATCTCGATCCCTCGAGACAGCTGGGTGGAAATCCCGGGACGCGGCCGCAACAGGATCGACGCGGCCTACGCCATCGGCGGGCCGACGTTGCTCGTCGAGACGGTCGAGAGGCTGACGAACGTTCGCATCGATCATTTCGCCATCATCGACTTCGCCGGATTCCGACAGATGGTCGACGCGGTCGGCGGCATCGATCTGCAGCTCACCCAGGCCAGCGGGACCTCCGACGTGCGGTTCGTCGGCGGGCTCAACCACCTGGACGGGGCGCAGGCCCTGGCCTACGTCCGTCGGCTCGACAGCGTGCCGGGCGACTTCGACCGCGCGGCGCGGCTGCAGAACGCGCTGCGGGCGCTGCTCGACAAGGCCGCCTCCAGCGGTCTGCTCGACGACCCGATCGGGATCTACGGGCTGCTCGATGCGGTCACCCGCGCCATGAGCGTCGACGACACCCTGAGCAACAACGATCTGCGCGGACTGGGGTTGGAGATGCGATCGCTGCGCACGTCCGGTGTGCAGTTCGTGGTCGCTCCGGTGCGAGGACTCGGACGACAGGGTCCGCAGTCCGTCGCCTATCTCGACGAAGCGCGTGCCGCCGAGCTGTGGGAGGCGTTGCGTACCGACTCCATGGGCGCCTACGTGCGGCGGCACCCCTCCGACACGCTCGGACAGGTGCCGCGTTGAACGCCCGCCCGCAGGTGTCCGATCAGTACGCCCCGCGGCCGCCCAGCACCGCATTGACCGTCTTCCACAGGATCATGAGGTCGAGCGCGACCGACCAGTTCTCGACGTAGCGCAGGTCGAGCCGGACCGTTTCCTCCCAGGACAGGTCACTGCGGCCGCTGACCTGCCACAGCCCGGTCATCCCCGGCCGCACCAGAAGACGCCGTCGGGCCGCCGGACCGTAGGTGGCGACCTCGCCGGGGAGCGGCGGTCGCGGCCCGACGAGTGACATGGACCCGGTGAGGACGTTGACGAGCTGCGGCAGCTCGTCGAGTGAGAAGCGGCGCAGGCTCGCTCCGATGCGGGTCACCCGAGGGTCGACGCGCAACTTGAAGAGCGGCCCGTCGACGTCGCTCCGCTCGACGAGCGACGCCATTTCCTGCTCGGCGCCCACCTGCATCGAGCGGAACTTGATCATATTGAACGCCACGCCGTTCACCCCGACCCGCCGCTGGCGGTAGAACGCCGGACCACCGTCCGACCGCACGGCGAACGTGATGCCCAGCAGGACGGGAGCGAACAACAGGAGCAGGAACGCGGCTCCGATGCGATCCAGACCGTACTTGAGCAGCCACCGACCGCCGCTGAACCTCGGCTGGCTCAGCCGCACCAGCGGAAGGCCGTCGACCGGTGTGATGTGCATGCGCGGGCCGGCGATCTCCATCAGCCCGGGCTCCACGGCCAGCTCGGTGTTGGTGCCCTCGAGCTGCCACGCGAGCTCGTGCAGTCGCCGGGGTCCCCATCCCGGGGCCGGCGCCACCGCCACGACGCGGTAGCCGTGGTCGCGCACGACTCCGTTCACCGACGCCAGGTCGCCGACGACGGGCACTCCGTCGATGTGGGTGAACCCCTCCGGACCGGCGCCCGTCGGCGTGCAGGCCCCGCGCACGACCCAGCCGAAGTGCCGGTCGCGGCGGGTTCGGCGAATGAGGTCGGACACGGCCTCAGGGGTACCCACCACCAGGACCGACAGCGTGCAACGCTCGTTGCGGCGCTGGTCGTGAAGCCATCGCCGCAGACCGTAGCGACCGAGAAGGGACAGGACCCCGAACACCGGTAGCACGGCGAATACCCAGAGCCGGACCGACTCGATCTGTAGCGCGAGGCCTCCCATCCCGAGCAGCAGCGCGCTACCCGAGACCGCGCGTCCCAGGCGTCGGAACTCCGTGGGACCACTGCCCAGCACGCTCGGCTCCCAGGCGCGCACCAGCAGGAGCGCGACGAAAGCGAAGAGCGTGGCGACGGCGCCGGCGACCGCACCGGCATGGCGGGCGGCCTCATTGTCGGAACCGATCTCCCACCCGATCCCGAGGGTCGTGCACAGCGCGAGCAGCGCGAGATCGGCAACGGCGGCCGCGCGGGCGTAGCGGTCCTGCCACGGCTCGTTCCCCCGTCGCGGGCCGGCGGACGCCGGCGGATCCGCGATGCCCGGATCACGCGCCCGTGTCGGGGCCGTCAACGCTCGCGGGCGCAGCTCTTCGGGGTGCATGGTCACGCGACGGAACTCCTCGGGGTGATCGGGTGGCGGCCGCGGTGGGGGGAGCTCGGCGCGCAACCCGAAAGGGTGACGTCAGCACCTATTCTGCGCGCATGGCGCACAGCGCGTCACGCGGGGCGGCCAACGGTGACGGGAGGTCCGTCCGATCGGCGGAATTCGACCGGCTATGTTAACGACCCAGCGTCACAGGCGAAGGACAACGGACACCATCGGACGAGGACGGACGGGCCGATCTACACGTGAGCACACAGCGGCGGAGTTCGATTCAGCTGTCCCGAGGTACGGTCACCCGACCCCCTCCGCCATCGGTCGGCGGGCGCCGCGGCGGCGCTCATCGGCCCCCTCCGTCGGGCAAGTGGCCCCTCATGCTGGGCCTGCTGCTGCTCCTGGTCGTCGTCCTGGGCGCTGGCGTGACGCTCACGCGGCACCTGATCGCGCAGGATCTCGACGACAACGTCGCTCGGGTGCCCGACGTGTTCCAGGGTCTCGAGACATCCCCGCGCCCGCCGGTCGACAACGGGCTGACCTTCCTGCTCGTGGGGACCGATTCGCGGTCGGCGGTGCCCCGGACCGGGGCCTACGCGGCGCCTCCTGACCTGGGGTCACGACCCGGCGACGCGTTGATGCTCGTCCGGATCAACGCGACCCGAACGGGCGCCTCGATCGTGTCCATCCCCGGCGACAGCTGGGTGAGCGTACCCGGCCACGGCAACAAGAAGATCGAACAATGCCTTCGGCCTCGGTGGGCCACAGCTGCTCGTCAAGACGATCGAGCAGCTGACAGGTATCCGGATCGACCACCTCGGGGTGGTCGACTTCGCGGGATTCGGGACGATCGTGGACGCCGTCGGCGGCATCGACGTACGGGTCGCGAAGGCGACCAGTAGCGACGGCGCTTTCTTCGGCCAAGGGGCGAACCACCTCGACGGCCCCAGGGCGCTGGCCTACCTGCGCCAGAGCGCCGGTCTTCCACGCGGGGATCTGGACCGGGCCCAGCGGCAGCAGAACGTCCTGCGGGCCCTTCTGGAGAAGACCGTTGCGAACGATCTGTCGGCTAACCCCGTGCAGCTCTTCCGCCTGCTCGAGGCGGTGAGTCGATCCGCGAGCGTGGACGACACGATCGGCGACGGCGGAGTACGAGAGCTCCGGAACGAGCTGCGTGGCCTGCAACCCACCGAGATGACATTCCTCGCTGCACCGCTCAGAGGGTTCGGACAAGAGGACTCGCAGTCCGTCGTCTACCTCGACGACAAGCGCGCAATCGATCTCTGGAATGCGCTGCGCAGCGACTCAGCGGCGACGTACGCCAGCCTGTACCCGGACAACTCGTTGGGCGCGACGCCTCCGTAGGGCAGCCCAACATGTCCATGTCCACCAGGCGGGTGGGCCCTGGGAGGACCCCGCGTAACGGCGCGATCTCGATGTGCACCAAGCTGAACCCTGCCGACTCGTTAGGTGCAACGCCCGCTCGACGGGTGCCTTCGCTCCTCACAGTCCGCACAGGAGTGGCGCCAACAGATGTGTTCGTTCCTCCGCCATCCGGAGGTTGGCCAACGCACGAACGGAGGTAATGCGTGACGGTCCGTGACTACCTGAGAGTGCTCCGCGAGCAGTGGCTCGTCTTGTTGCTTGCCATCCTGCTGGGCCTCGGTGGCGCTGCCGCGGCGTTCTTCCTCCGTCCGGCGGAGTACACCGCAAAGCTCACGCTGTACGTCTCCTCCCAGGGCGGCGACACGACGAGCGCCGCCTATCAGGGAGCACAGCTCTCGCAACAGCGCGTGACGTCGTACGTGGAGCTCGTGAGTAGCCGGCGGGTCAGTGAGGACGTGATCCGGCAGCTACGTCTCACCGGCACTCCCGAGGAACTCTCGCGCCAGATCACCGCCACCAGCGTGCTCGATTCGGTACTGATCGACGTCGCCGTGGTCGACGAATCGCCGCAGCGGGCGGCCGAGCTCGCCAACACGGTGGGGAGGGTGTTCACCCGCCTCGTGGACGAGCTGGAGCGACCGGTCGACCGGGGAGCTCCTCAGGCTGTCGCGGTCCGGGTGGTGCAGCCTGCGGCGGTGCCGCTCTGGCCGTCGTCCACCGGCCTCCCGGTCACGCTCGCCCTCGGCCTGCTCGCCGGCCTCGCGGTCGGCGTTGGCGGAGCGTTGGCGCGCAACTCCCTCGACGTCTCGGTCAAGTCCCCCGACCAGCTGCGCGAGGCTGCCGGGGCACCGAACCTGGGCACCGTCGCCCACGACTCCAACGTACCCAAGCGGCCGCTGACGGTGCACGAGGATCCGCAGTCGCCTCGTTCGGAGGCGTTTCGGCAGCTCCGCACCAACCTGCAGTTCGTCGACGTCGACAACCCTCGCAAGGTCCTGCTCATCACCAGCTCGATGCCGAGCGAGGGCAAGACCACCACGCTGGTGAACCTCGCTATCGCGATGGCGTCGGCCGGCAACCGAGTGCTGGTGATCGAGGCCGACCTTCGCCGGCCCAAGGTCGCCGACCTGCTGGGTATGGAGCGCACCGTCGGCCTCACGAGCGTGCTCTCCGGCAGGGTCAGGACCGATCAGGTGATCCAGCCGTGGGGCGGCGGGGCATTCGACGTGCTCGCCAGTGGCCCCCTTCCGCCGAACCCGAGCGAGTTGCTCGCGTCCAAGCACATGGAGGTCGATGCTCACCGACCTGCGCGAGCAGTACGACGTGGTACTGATCGACTCTCCGCCCTTGCTTCCCGTCACCGACGCCGCCGCCGTCGCCCCGGCGACCGACGGCGCGATCCTGGTCTGCCGCTTCAAGCAGACCACACGCACCCAGGTGGAGGCGGCCGTTCAGGCGTTGAGTGCCGTCTCCGCGCCGGTGCTGGGCACGGTGTTCACGATGGTGCCGTCGCTCCGGTCCGCGCGCATACGCGCAGTACAACTCGTACTACCGCACCGAGAAGCCGAGCACTCCGGCTGCGCCGCAGCCGCGGCCTCCGACCGGGGCTGCGACGCAACCGCGCCTCCAGCCGGTAGACACATCCATCCCGCTCTTGCTCCGCTCCCCGCGTCGGCGGTGCCGCCGAGCCTCGGCTCCGCGTCACGCCGTCGGTAGAACGTATGTCGACTCCTGGCGACGCCTCACCGTGCCAATCGGCATCCGACACCTGCGCGTCGCCTACCGTGGATCGGAGCAGAGCCTCGCATCGCGGCACTCCGCACGGAATCCCTGGGAATCACATGAAGAAGGCCCTCATCACCGGCATCACCGGTCAGGACGGCTCCTACCTCGCCGAGCTGCTCCTGGACAAGGGGTACGAGGTGCACGGACTCATTCGCCGCGCCTCCACCTTCAACACCGGCCGCATCGAACACCTCTACAAAGACCCGCACGTCGAGGGTGTGCGGCTCTTCCTGCACTATGGCGATCTGACCGACGGCTACGCGCCTTGTCACGTTGCTGCAGAAGATCCAGCCCGATGAGGTCTATCATCTGGCCGCACAGTCGCATGTGCGCGTGAGTTTCGACGAGCCCGAGTACACC
This sequence comes from uncultured Actinomycetota bacterium, assembly GCA_963730945.1. Lineage (GTDB taxonomy): Bacteria > Actinomycetota > Actinomycetes > Mycobacteriales > Pseudonocardiaceae > Pseudonocardia. The sequence continues at coordinate 1,431,746 of CAVSTV010000008.1, read as the reverse complement.
GGTGACACTACCGGGATAGGGACTACCCGGCTGCTCGAGGCGATCCGCATGATCGGCTTGAACTGCCGATTCTACCAGGCCTCCAGCTCGGAGATGTTTGGCGCGACGCCGCCGCCCCAGAACGAGAACACGCCGTTCTGGCCGCGGAGCCCGTACGGCGCGGCGAAGGTCTACGCGTACTGGATGGCGCGCAACTATCGCGAGGCGTACGGGATGTTCGCGGTCAACGGCATCCTTTTCAACCACGAGTCGCCGCGGCGAGGCGAAACGTTCGTGACCCGGAAGATCACGCGCGCCGTTGCGCGAATCAAGGCAGGCCTCGATGACTGAACTATACCTCGGAAATCTCGACGCCGTCCGAGATTGGGGATATGCCAAAGAATACGTCGAGGCGATGTGGCTGATGCTTCAGGTGGAAGAACCCGACGATTACGTGGTCGCGACCGGAACCGCCTACAGCGTTCGTGATTTCGTGGAGATTGCCTTTGACCACGTCGACCTGGATTGGCATCAGTACGTACGGTTCGACGATCGATACCTTCGTCCCAGCGAGGTGGACTGCCTCATCGGCGATGCCTCGAAAGCGGCGATCACGCTGGACTGGAAACCGACGACCCTGACCCCCGATCTCGCGCGCCTCATGGTCGATGCAGACCTCAGTGCTCTGGCGTCCGGCACCTCGGGGCGTGCGACTTGAGTCGGGTGAAACTGCCGCAACTGAGTCGGGATCCATTGATTCCCGTGCGTTGTCACCTCGCCGATTACATGCTCCCCGAAAGGCAGGATACGCCCCGGAGTCGCATGTCCGATATCGGGGGAAACGAGGATTGAGTAGCCCGAATGCGGCCACGTCCGTCAATACTGGTCGGCCATCTCTCAAAGTCGAATTTGCAGCTCTGACACTCGCCCGACTTTTCAGTGCGGGTGTGCAGGCGGTCATACTGCTCGTCGCAGTTCGCGCACTGAGTCCTTTCGACTTCGCACTATTTGCAAGTCTCCTGGCAGCCGCGGCCGTAGCCGTCGTTGTGGCGGATCTCGGCACTACTCCGACAATCATCCGAGCCGCTGCAGTTGGAGCGACCTCCGAAGTTGGTCGGAATTTGTCGCTAGCCCGAAGCGCGGGCCTTCTGGTAGCTGGCGCGTGGTTTCTACTGGCGTGGTGCTTACCTGTTGGAGTGACCGACAAGCTTAGTGTCTCAAGCCTGGCGTTGTACTTGCTAGCTGAGCGTCTGTACGAGGGCAGGGCGGCAGTCTTAGTAGGCAATGGAGCAGGCATCAGGTCCGCAATTATCTTGGTCGTACGGCGGACCGTCCTACTGTCGACCGTGGCGATAAGTTCTTACCTTGGCGCAGCATCTCTATCTGAGCTCATCTTGATGATTGTCATCCCTTCCGTCGCGTTCATTTCCTTGGAGGCGGTGTCCGCAATTAGATGTTCTACTCGACTAGAGAGCGCACGGAAGAAATCAGTTTCATCCAAGCCGTCTAACCGCCGAGCGTCGCATGCTGCGTACCTGAACAGCCTCGGCGTGCATGCTCGACAGCTGGATGCCCCCATTGTCGCCGCTGCCCTTGGTGCGAGCGCCAGTGCACCGTATGTCGCCGTATCTCGACTAATCAATCCGGCCAGACTTATCTCAGCCTCCATGTCCGCCGCATTGCTGGCCTCAGCTTCTCGTCAGCCGCGCCAAAACTTCCGGAAGCCACTTAGAGCGCTGTTGGCGGTAAACGTTACCGGCGCTACAGGCCTCATCTTCTTCTCGGACTGGGTCGCGGGCATACTTTTTGGTGGTGCTTATGCAGACGCAAGCCATCTTCTGAAGCTTGCTGCGCCTGGCTTCGCAGCAGCGGGTATGTGTTCAGCCTACACCAGCCTACTTCAGGCACGTTATGAAGACCGTCTTGTCGCAGCAATTTCTGTGGGGTTTCTACTCGTAACGCTGGAAGCATTTCTCTAGCCGCCATCGCCCTTGGCCCATCAGCAGCTGCAACAAGCATGAGCGCTTGCTACGTCCTCAATCTTCTCGCGCTCTATTGCGCGTACTCTCGGCCCGGGAGGCATGGATGCATGACGAAGTAGCACGGGTCCTTGCATTCATAATCGTGCTCGTGGGCATTCTGGCTGTAATTATTATTACAAGACTGAGAAGCGATCTGGTCCTCTCGCCTATCGCTGTATCGATCCTTGCCGTCATGTCAATCTTCGGGATGCGACCTCTCTTGATGGCCGAAGGTCGAGACTATAGTCTGTACGGCCTCAGCGCGGCCCGGGGCTTCTCATTTGCTGTCACCGTGGGCGCAGTCGGAATGTTCACACTCGTTCTGGGCTACATCTGTGGGCGAGCTCTATTCCGACCGCCGCCAGTAGAAGCGCCGCCAAGCTCAGAAGACTGGCGGAACGAGTCGCTGCCGCCTCAATACGTTCGACCGCATGCATGGCGGCCTCATTCACAGTTCTCTGGTTGGCCTTGATGGCCCTGGCCGGTGGTGGCCTAGGCTTCCTGGCGACTCTGTATGAAGGCCGAAGCGAGCAGGTCGAGAAGGCGCTGGCTGGCGTTCCTGTGCTGGTTGGATCACTTCCACTTGCAGGGGCGATAGCTTTAAGTTACGTCCGCCTGATGCGAGAGAAGCTGGCTCTTTTGCAGCGCTCGGAGAAGGTTGCATACTGGCTCGGAGTAGCGTCGACAATCGTTCCACCTATGGCGCTTGGAACAAGACGCTACTTGATCCCGGCCGTCATAGCCGCAGCAGTCGCTGCCTCATACTCCCGAGGTTCACGCCGCATATCTAATGGCTCCGTCGTATTAGCTTCCCTGATGTTCGTCCTACTGGCAGTGATTCCATACACGCGTGGTGCCGGAGCGCGAACTCTAGGCGCTGGTCCGATCAGAGCGATGACCGAATATTTTAGTACGCATGATCTGAGCAGCATTGTCTACAACGTATTTGTTTCCTTCGACACAGAAATGTTCAATTACGTCGCTTATGTGGGGCCGAGACTGGGCACCGGAATTCCCTATGGCTTAGGCCGAGGCACAATTGGCGAGCTGCTAGTTGCACCCTTGCCGGCACGATTTGGAATTGAGCCATGGAGCGATACCTTACTGACCCGTGTATTCGGCGGGAGTTGCGCGGAGATTGTTTGTCCTGTTGCAAGTCTGCCTGGTTCGCTGTTGTTCGACGGCGGTATTCTTGCGGTTGCAGGCGGCATGCTGCTCTGGGGTATAGCATGCTCTTATCTTCATGGTTCGTGGAGCACTGGATCCGCTCTTCGTGTAGTACCGAGGCTGGCAATCGTTGCCTTCACTGTGGTCATTGTTCGTGGAAATCCTGTATCCAGTGTGATCATCGCCATGTATTCGATAGTATTTGCACTTCTCGGCCTCAGGATGGTTACAATAGCGCGATCCGTGGCTGGTAAAGGCGATACTCCGGCGGTGACGTCTACCGACACGCCGAGCGCCAGTAAAGAATGTCGACATGAGGCGTCGGCGGAGGTCTCGGGGCGGTGACCGAGCTGCGATCGATCAAGGGCGCCTGCCTCGACCGTGCACATTTGGTCGTCTGTCACTGCCCCCAGGACAGAGGCTGAGCCGCTTGCCGCGCTTGGCGGCGAGTATCGCGTTAATGTGACGGCTTTTATCGAGGCAATGAGCGTCGGGCATCGTTCATGGCGAGCGCCAGTGTGACGTTGTGTTGAGCTGAGGAGAGTTTCGTGCCGGTGCTAGTTCTACAGATGGCAATGGGGGATTACCGCCAGGTGTTCTTGGATGTACTTGAGGAGGAGGGCTTCCACGGAAAGTTTCTTGTCGGTGATCAACACTTTTCACGAGGCCTGAAAACTAGAGTCAGGTCAAGTATTGTTGAATCGACCGGGCGCAACTTGTTTTTCCTTGGCCGGCGGTTTGCGTTCCAGCGAGGCGTTTGCTTCAGGGCCATCCTCAATAAGGAAGCCGTCGTGGTTGAACTGAATCCTCGCATCTTTTCGTCGTGGGTCATCGTAGCAGTGCGGCGGGCGTTTGGCCGGACAACCTACGGTTGGGGACATGCGAACGCCCGTAGCGGTCCGAGTTCAAAATCTAACAAGGTACGGCGCATGATGCAGCGCCTCTGCACCGGTCTCATCATGTATACATACTCCGAGGCCGCCCAGATATCCAGCGTGTTGCCAGGTAAAGATGTTCTGGTTGCAGCAAATGCGCTTTACCGCGCTTGCGACATCATCGCCAGTCCGATGAGAAAGGATCCGTCAGATTTCGTTGTCATCGGCCGCCTCGTCTTCGAGAAAAAGCCGATACTTGCACTCGATGCGTTTGAGCGAGTCTTGCCCAAGTTGCCAGATCGCAGTTGCCTTCATTTTGTTGGTGAAGGCCCAAGTGGGCATGAAATATCGGCCCGCATCGCCGCATCGCCAGAACTCAAGGAGCGGGTGGTGTCTCACGGCCATGTCTGGGACCGGCCAGAGCTCAGAGATATCTTTGATCGGTGTGTAGCGATGCTTGCTCCAGGGTATGTCGGCCTGAACGCGACACAATCACTCGGTTTCGGTGTTCCCGTGATCTTTTCCAAAGATGAGCCGCATGCACCCGAGATCGAATTACTGGACCCAGCGAACAGCGTCTCGTTCCGGTCAGATGATGTTGCAGACCTTGCGCAATGTATTGAGGCTGCGTCCGAGAATGCATCGTTGTGGATCAGTCGGGGACCAGAGATTGCGGATAATGTGCGTTCAATGTACTCCGCAGAAGCGATGGCGATGACATTTTGCCGGCTGGAGGGAACGATGTGATGCGACCCGATCGACCGATTTCGGGATGGCTTAGGCCGCTCAGGAGTGCAGTGCGCGGAGCTCGACTTGCTGGTTTGAAGCTTCGAGTTCCTGGAGATTTTACCGTGGGCAAGGATTTCGCGGTGGGCCGTCGGTCCGCAATACTGTGCCCGAACTTCTTCGAGGCGGGCGAGCGTGTACATATCGGACAGGACTTCTTGTGCGAAGTAAATGCCCGAATCGGTGACGATGTTTTGATATCCAGCTTCGTCAGGTTCATTGGAAATGATCACACATTTGACGAAGCAGGCGTAACCGTTTTTTCCGCCACGCGCGCCGAGGCCGCATGCCAAATACTTGAAGGCGACAATCTTATCGGTAACGGAACGATAATTCTCGGAAATGTTACCATCGGTCGAGGAGCCATAGTTGGAGCCGGAAGCCTGGTGACGCGTGACCTCCCGCCCAACTGTATTTGCGTGGGCCGTCCAGCGAAGCCGGTGCGCGCAAGATTCCCAGGTTCGGCCGCTCAGTAGATCGTCGTCCGTCACCACGAGGGCCGACGCTGAGGTGCACAACCGCACAGTCCTTGACATGCAGAGGTTGTTTCACATGACCTTGCTTCTCTGCTGGAGATGGGCGCAGAGAGTCGCCAAGGGTTTCGGCGCGATCGAAGGCTGCCTGGATTTGGCCGGGGCGAAGGGGGTGTTCTTGAACTACAGCCGTGCAATTCTGATCATGCTCTACCGGTTCGCGGTCGACCACGACTCGGGAGTACGCAGTTCCTTCGCCAACTCGGCCATCAGTATGTGCAGCTGGCTCGCCAACTCGACCGCGTGCGCTGACCGTCTACTCCGCTGAAGTGCACGTTTGTCGCTACCCCATGATCGGGTGCGAGACGTACCTTAGAGCACCGCGCAGCCTGGCCCCCCGGATCGACCGCTCGTCGAACGTCGGCTAGAGACGTGACGACCTGCAGTAACGGCGGGTTGTAGCCTCGGAGTCGCACTGTTGAGAGGCCGTCGAGCGTGGCGTGTCCGGTATCCCCAGCCCGGGCGCGCAGCACCCCCGCTCGCTGATGAGAACCTGCTGAACCCGCCAGCGGCGAGGAGCTCCCCTCCGTGACGATTCACGATGTCGGTACACCTGAGATGAGCACCGGTTGTCGACTTCGGCGGCTTGGTTCGCCGATCTTCCCGTGGAGGAACCTGCACTTGGCGCGTCCGCCGTGAGGCCGGATGGTCGACCGATACGTGTGCTGGCGATCGGAATCAACTTCGGTCCGGAGCACACGGGCATCGCGCCCTACACGACGCAGCTCTGCGAGTACCTCGTCGGGTGCGGCGCATCGGTGGAGGTGTTCACCGGCGTCCCGCACTATCCCGACTGGACAGTGGACCCGGCGTCGCGCTGGCGTGTGCGGCGCGTGGACAAGCGGGACCGGTTCGAGGTGCGCAAACTCCGCCACTTCGTACCGAAGAAGCAGACCGCAGTGCGGCGCGCCATGTACGAGCTGAGCTTCGCGCTGCACGTCGCGCTCCAGCACCCGCGCGAGCGCCCGGACATCGTGCTGGCGATCGTTCCGTCCCTGTTGAGTGCGGTCGTCGCCAGGCGAATCGCCGCTCGATGCGGCGTTCCGCTGGTGGTCTGGGTTCAGGACCTGATGGGCAAGGCCGCCGCTCAGTGCGGGATGGACGGCAGCGCCAAGGTGGCGGGACTGGTCGGAGCTGTCGAGAAGCGCGTACTTCAGAACGCGGAGCTGGTCCTCGTTTTGAATCATCACTTCGCCGACTACGCCCGATCCGTCGGCGTCAGCTCCGAGCGGCTGACGATCCAGCCGAACTGGACGCACGTAGCGGCGGCATCAGGTGCCGACCGCGAGATCACGCGGGCCCGCCTGGGGTGGCGCGCTGGCGAGACCATCGTCCTTCATACCGGGAACATGGGCCTCAAGCAGGGCCTCGAGAGCGTCATCGCGGCGGGACGCCTCGCGGACGCTCGCCGGGACACGAATATTCGTTTCGTCCTGATGGGCAACGGCAGCCAGCGCGACGTGCTGCTGCGAGCAAGCAAGGGAATCGCAGCTGTCGACTTTCTGCCGCCGACGTCGTCGGCCGAGTACCCCGATGTGCTCGCGGCGGCTGACATTCTGTTGGTCAACGAGCGGCCATCCTCGATCGACATGAGTTTGCCCAGCAAGTTGACCTCGTACTTCTCCTCCAGGCGGCCGGTCATCGCCGCATGTCCGTCTGCGGGCGGGACAGCCGCCGAAGTTCGGCGATCTGGAGGCGGAGTTGTCATACAGCCCGGGCAGCCAGGCGTACTGCTGGATGCGGTGGCGAAGCTTGCCGCCGATCCGCAGTCAGCACGACTCATGGGCGACCTCGGCCGGACATACGCCACGGAACAACTCAATGCAGATGACGCCCTCATGGCGCTGCGCAGGACGTTGACCGGAGTGACGAGGATACCGACCGCAGGCGATCCCGACCGGGCTGCAACAGCTGTCTCGCCCGGATCCGGTCGTGTCTCCCGGTCTTGATCCTGTGTCGAGGGCAGCTCATCGCATCAGGTGGTGAGCGCTGGACCGGGTTGATCAGCAGCCTCGGCAGGCCGCGCAGGTTGCTTGCCCCGACCTTCCACTACTGTGGCGTCGCTCCTGAACGTCGGTCACCCGGCCCAGCCGGTGTTCCACGGTTGGGTTGGCCTGCTCCTGGCCGGATCGCGAGGACTGTGAGAGGCCACTGGTGATGACGGGCCGAGTGATCGATCGAGGCTCTCGGGTGTACGTCGCAGGCCATCGAGGTTTGGCCGGCTCCGCGATCTGGAGAGCACTTGCACGCTCCGGATTCGAGGATCTTGTAGGGGCTGGTTCGTCGGAGGTGGACCTGCGCAATCGCGCGGCGACGTTCGACTACCTGCTGTCGGTTCGCCCGAACATCGTTGTGCTCGCCGCAGCGCGGGTTGGCGGCATCGTTGCGAACAACTCCTACCCGGCTGAATTCCTCTCCGATAACCTGCGGATCCAGGTGAACGTGATGGATGCGGCGCAGGCAGCAGGAGTAGATCGCCTGCTCTTCCTCGGCTCATCGTGCATCTACCCGAAGCACGCCGAACAGCCGATTCGCGAAGCGAGCTTGCTCACCGGACCGTTGGAGGCGACCAACGAAGCCTATGCCATTGCGAAGATTGCTGGGCTCATGCACGTACGGGCCCACCGGAACCAATATGGAGCACGGTGGATCTCCGCGATGCCCACGAACCTCTACGGACCCGGCGACAACTTCGACGCCACGAACTCGCATGTGCTTCCGGCGCTCATCCGGCGCTTTCACGAGGCGGTGCAGGATCGTCGTGAGAGCGTGGAGCTATGGGGGAGTGGAACGCCGCGGCGGGAGTTCCTGCACGTTGATGACCTCGGTCAAGCGATTGTTCGCCTGCTTGACGTCTACGACGAACCGGAGACAGTCAACGTCGGTGTTGGCGAGGACATTTCGATCCGGGCGCTCGCCGGAATCGTCGCCGAGGTCGTCGGGTTCAATGGCAGGATCGTGCTTGACACATCGAAGCCCGACGGTACGCCTCGTAAGTTGCTCGATGTTTCCCGGATGAGGGCACTGGGCTGGGAGCCGACGATCAATCTGCGCCACGGGATCGAGAGCACCTACCGTTGGTTCGTCGATCATCAAGGTGAAGTCAGGCTCAACGGATAACTCAATGCCTCAGCGTACGGTGAGTCGAGTGGCGAAGGCCTCGGATCGAAGACGCCCTCAGCGCAGCGGTCGTGTTGCGACCGTTGCGCTCATCTGGGTAGCGGCGGGTGTCGTCGTCCTGATGGCCGCGGCGAACACGAACGTCGGTCCGGTCCTCCTCTCGCTCTCGCGTCGTCATGGTGTGCATCTCGGTGATGTGCTGGTGCTGCTCGCGGCCACGACGACTGCTGTCGTGCTCTCCTGGCTGCTGCTGCGGGAGCGATGACGGGGACATCTATGCTCGGCCGTGTGAACGGTGTGTGAATGCCTGGTCGCCGGACGGCGGGACGCAGTTCTGCCGCCCGACCGGCTGGGTCAGGAGGCCGGATGCGTCCGTCCTCGAGTCTGATCGGCAACGTGACCACGGACCGCAGCGACGGCCGCCAGGGGAGGCCCTAGATGATGACGAGCGAAACGTCCTCGGTCGTCCTGTTGGCCCTGCGGGTGGGTCGGATGGCGGTGTCGTCGGTGGACGTTCCGGAGTCGCTCGGCGAGCTCTGTCGCGCTCTTCCAAGCGCCATGTCTGCTGCGGACGCGGTCATCGTCGTGACCGATCCCGAGGGACGGTATGTCCAGGCATCTTCCTCGAACGCCGCCTGGATCGGTGAGCTGCAACGGCGCAGCGACAACGGGCCGGTGCACAACGCCGTGCGCTCCGGGCGGCCGATGATCACCGAGGACCTGACCCGTGTCGGCCCACCGGAGCTGGCCGCGGCCGCAGCCGAATGCGGCTTCGTGACGTCGGTCGTGGTGCCGCTGGTGCTGGGTGAGAAGTGCGTGGGCGGGCTGCAGTTGCTCGGCGATGCCACTCGCCCGGTGGGCGCCGAACACGTGGAGACCCTGCGGCCGCTGGTCGAGGCGATCACGGCACGGCTGGTCGATGCACTCGCTCTGAGGCTGGCGGGTCTCGCCGAGGCGTCGACGATCGAGGCGAGGTCTGTCGCCGTCCAGCGGGACGGCTCAATGGTCATGCGCCCGGGGACCGGCCGGCTGCGGCCGTTGCCGCCTCCGAATCCCGGTGGGGCGTCGACGTCCTCGTCGGACGATCAACGGACCGATGCTCTCCCGGTGGTCGTCGCAGGGGATGCCCCGCTCGAACCACCAGCCACCGACGTGGTCCGACATCGGCGCCTGCCGGGTGTCGAGATGCTGTGCGAGGGCGGCTCGGACATGCGGACCCACGCCCCCATCGCCCCGTTCGTCGAGCCCTCCGACGGCGAGCTCAACGTGGTCAGCTGGTTCGACCCCCCCGAACCCGACAACAGCGCCAGACCGACCTCGTCCGATGCCTCGGAGAGCTCGACCACCCGCTGAGCCGGCGCCAGATCCGCTGCTGGTCCCACCGGCGGCCGACTGGCCCTGTCGCCACCACCTACGTTCGACGCATGCGCATCGCGTCGCTGCTGCCCGCGGCCACCGAGATGGTCGCGGCCGTCGGGCTGGAGAGCGACCTGGTGGCCGTCACGTTCGAGTGCGATCACCCGGAAGGGATTCGCGACCGGTGCGCCGTCGTGGTCCACAGCGCGCTCCCGGCCGGGCTGAACCCGGGCGAGATCGACGCGGTGGTCCGGGACCGCTCGGCCCGCGGACTGCCGATGTACGCCCTCGACGCGGCCGCGCTCGGCGGGCTCGCCCCCGACCTCATCCTCACCCAGGACCTGTGCCGGGTCTGCGCGCTGCCGGCCGGCACCGTGGATGACGCGCTGGCCGCCATCGGGTGCACCGCCGAGGTGCTCTCGATCGACCCGCACACCCTGGAGGATGTGCTCGTCGACATCGCGCAGGTCGGGCACCGGGCCGGCGCGCCGGACACCGCCGAGGAGCTCGTGCGCGGCCTGCGGGACCGGCTCGCGACGGTGGCGGCCGCCGTCGCCGGTCGACCCCGGCCGCGGGTGCTGGTGCTGGAATGGATCGACCCGCCGTTCCTGGCCGGGCACTGGGTGCCCGAGCTGGTCCGGCGTGCGGGCGGGGAACCCGTGGGCGGCGCCGAGGGCGCGCGGTCGGTCACCGCGAGCTGGGCCGAGCTGGTCGGCTCGGCCGCGGACGTGGTCGTCGTCGCCCCCTGCGGCTACGGCCTGGCCGCGGCGGTCGAGCAGGCCGCAGCGGTGCGCGAGCGCTGGCCGGAAACACCGATCATCGCGATCGACTCCGCGGCGTACGTCGTGCGGGCCGGACCCCGGCTGGTCGACGGCGTCGAGGCGCTGGCGTGGGCGCTGCACCCGCAATCGGTGCCCGAGCCGCCCGCGGGTCGTGTGGTGTACCTGTCGTGATCGCGACCGTAACATCGGCGGCGTGACCGGCATCGATGCGATTCCCGTGCCCAACGGGCACACCGTGCTCGCCGACGCCGACGGAACGGCCTATTCGTCGCTGCGGCAGCGGCCGGTCGACCGGGCCGCCCGCTACGCCATCGGCAAGGGCCTGCGCAAGCGGGTGCCGCGCGGTTCGCTGGCCCACTGGTCGCCGCCCACGGACCGCCCCGATCCCGTGCAACTGATCATGGTGAGCCACGAGGGGCGGGTCGGTCGGCTGGTCCCGGTCCGGGTCGGGCGCATGGTCGCCTCGCCGTACGGGTTCCTGCGCGGCACCGCGGTGGTGATGGCCGAGGACGTGGCCCGGCTGCCGGCCACCGGCATCACCCCGGTCGTCTGCGGCGACTCGCACCTGGGCAACTTCGGTTTCTACGCCTCGCCCGAGCGCGATCTCGTGATCGACCTCAACGACTTCGACGAGGCCCACCCCGGCGGCTGGGAGTGGGACCTGCGGCGGCTGGTCGCCAGCATCTGGGTGGCCGGCCGGCACAACGGCGCGACCGAGGACCAGTGCGCCGACTCCGTGCTGTCCTGCGTCGCGTCCTACCGCACCGAGGTGCGGCGGCTGGCCGAGGAGCCGTTGTTCTCCCGCTCCTTCCAACGCCTCGACGTCGACCGGTTGGCCGCCGAGACGGCCGGGCACCTGCAGTCCGAAGTGGCCCGTGCGGCCAAGCGGGCGCGCAATCGCACCAGCGACCGCGCGCTGCCCCGGTTCACCCGCGAGGTGGAGGGGGTGCGCACCATCGTCGAGGAGCCGCCGCTGATCACGCGGCTGCCCGGCCGCGATGCCGACCTGCTGGCGGCCGCGCTCGACGACTACCTGGTCACGCTGGCCCCGCACTGGCGCCGGGTGCTCGGGGGCTACACGCTGCTCGACGTCGCGCACAAGGTCGTCGGGGTGGGCAGCGTCGGGTTGCGGGCCTACGTCGCGCTGCTGGAGGGCTCCTCGGCAGAGGACGTGGTGTTCCTGCAGCTCAAGCAGGCCCGGCGCTCCGTGCTGGCGCGCTACGTGCACGGTGAGTCGGCCTGGCACGCGCACCAGGGTCAGCGCGTGGTCGAGTACCAGCAGGCGCTGCAGACGGTCAGCGACCCCCTCCTTGGTTGGACCACAATGGACGGCCGGCAGTACTACGTGCGGCAGTTCCGGAACATGAAGGGCACCATCCCGCTGGACGCCATCGACGCCGCGGCGCTCACCGACTACGCCGGGGTGGTGGGGCAGCTGCTCGCCAAGGGCCACGCCCGCACCAGCGGCGCATCCATGATCGCCGGGTACATGGGGAAATCGGACCGGGTGGATCAGGCGTTGCGGGCGTTCGCCAGCGCCTATGCCGACCAGACCGAAGCCGATCATGCCGCGTTGGTCGCGGCCGTCGACCGCGGGATGCTCCCGGTCGAGCGCGGGGTGTGACCCGCGCGGATCAGCCCGTGCGGATCGGTCCTATGTGGATCAGCGCAGCCGGTCGAGCTGGCTCCTGGACATCCGGCGGGCGGTCCGCGGGATCCGGCAGATGAGCACCGTGGCCAGCATCGCCACCCCGGTGGCCGCCGCCGCGCCGGGCCCGCCGACGACCACGGCCAGGACCAGCACGGCGCAGGCCGCGACCACACCGGCGAGCAACACGGCGCGGTCGGCGCCGGTGCCGATCCGCGCGGCGAAACCCGCGGCACCGGCCGGACGGGGGCGCGCCGGTGCCAGCGGCCCGGTGAGCAACCGCCGTTCGAGATCCTCGAGCTGGCGCTGCTCGTCGGCGGTGAGGCGTCGACCTTGGGGGCGATCTGCGAGCATGCCGCGGAGTACCCCGAAAACGCGCTGTCTGCACGTCGTTCGGCCGCCGGATCGGGCGGATTTCTCCGGTGGAGGGGCGAGATGGTCGTTCACGGCGCGGCGGCGGGCGTGGTGCGCACGGCGCGGTCGATCGGCCGCTCCGTGGGGCCGGCGATCGGGCTCGGGCTGCCCCGCCTGCTCCGGCATCCGGTGTGGACGCCGGCGGCCGACGGCCGCGGGCTCGGCGTGGTCGTGGTGCCCGGATTCGCCGGTCTGGACGCGAGCATGTGGGTCCTGCGCCGCTGGTTGCGGCGCCGCGGCTGCCGACCGGTCGGGGCCGGGCTCCGGCTGAACATCGGCTGCACCGACGCGCTGGTGGACCGGCTCGAGCGCCGGGTCGAGGAGCAGGTGCGGGCCACCGGCGGGCCGGTGCTGCTGCTGGGTCACAGCCGCGGCGGCTGGCTCGGGCGGCTGGTCGCGGTCCGCCGGCCCGAGCTGGTGCGCGGGCTGGTGATGCTGGGCAGCCCGGTGTTGAACCCGCTGGACGCCCAGGGCGGGGTGATGCTGGTGCTGCGGTTGATCGTCGGGCTGGCCGATCGGGGGGTGCCGGGCCTGCTCGGGTCGGACTGCCTGGTCGGGGAATGCCGCCGCGCCACCGAGCGCGGGCTGGCCGCGGCGTTGCCGGTGCCGGCGGTGGCGATCTACTCCCGCACCGACGGTGTGGTCGGCTGGCGCTCCTGCCGGGACCCGGCCGCGGAGTGGGTGGAGGTGCACAGCAGCCACCACGGCATGGGCACCGACCCATACGTCTACCGTGCGCTGGCCGCGCGGCTGCGGCAGTGGTCGGGTGCCGGATCCGAGCTGCCCGGCGGCGGCTGAGCGCGCACGGGTGGCGGTTGTCCGGCGGCGGGCGGGCCTACGGAGCGCGGCGTTCCAGCACGCCGCGCACGAACGCGGCCTGACCGCCGTGCTGGGCGTCGTCGTCGAACACGCTGACCAGCCGCACCCCCAGCGTCACCGGCGGATCCCAGTTGCGGTCCACCACCCGGTCCAGATCGTCATCGGTCAGGCCCTTCAGGAACTGCAGGGTCTGCTCGTGCACCGCGTCGTGGTAGTCGAGCAGCAGCCCGGGGTCGTCCACCCGCACCGCGGCCACCTCGGCGTCGTCGTGCGACCAGCCGGTGGATGCCGGGTCCAGATCGAGCCCGAAACGCTGCTGGTAGCCCTGCGCCGTCCACACCTGGGCGCGGCCGGCGACCTCGGCCACGTGGTCGTCCTGCACCCGGGTGAGGTGCCAGACCAGCCAGCCGATCGAGTTCGCGGTGCCGTCCAGCCGGTCGTTGAGCTGGTCCGCGGTCAGGCCGGACACGGCGTCGTGCACGGTGCCCCGGACGCGGTCGAAGCCGTCGACGAGTACCTGAGTTCCGTTCATAGCCGCCAGTATCGCCGCCGGGTCCGACAGTTCTACAGCGTCTCGGCTACAGCTTCTCGGCTAGAGCTTCTTGCTCGGGCGCACCGCCAGCTCGCCGTCGACCACGTCCAGCTCGACCCGCTGCCCGGAGCCCAGCTCGCCCGCGATGATCAGCCGGGACAGCTTGCGGTCCAGCTCGCGGGCGATCGTGCGGCGCAGCGGCCGGGCACCGAGCTCGGGCTGGTGGCCGTGCTCGGCCAGCCAGTCCAGCGCGGCCTCGCCGGCCTGCAGCGTGATGCCCTGCGCGGCCAACCGGTCCGCGGTCTGGGCCAGCATGAGCGCGGTGATCCGGCGCAGCTGCGGGCGGTCCAGCGCGTGGAACAGCACCGTCTCGTCGATCCGGTTCAGGAACTCCGGGCGGAAGTGCGCCCGGGCCAGCGCCAGCAGCGAGTCGCGGACCTCCGACACCGGCCGCCCGGCCGCGGCCGCGGCCAGCAGCTGCGGCGCGCCCAGGTTGCTCGTCATGATCACCACGGTGTTGCTGAAGTCGACGGTCCGGCCGTGCGCGTCGGTGAGCCGGCCGGCGTCGAGCACCTGCAGCAGCGTCGAGGTGACCTCGGAGTGCGCCTTCTCGATCTCGTCCAGCAGCAGCACCGCGTAGGGGGTGCGCCGGACCGCCTCGGTGAGCTGCCCGGCGTCGTCGTAACCGACGTGCCCGGGTGGCGCCCCGGTCAGCCGCAACGCGCTGCTGCGGTCGGCGTACTCGCTCATGTCGAAGCGCAGCAGCGCGTCCGGGGTGCTGAACAGGGCCTCCGCCAGCGCCCGGGCCAGCTCGGTCTTGCCGACCCCGGTGGGCCCCAGGAACAGGAACGAGCCGACCGGACGGTCGGGGTGCGCCAGCCCGGCCCGCCCGGACCGCACCGCATCGGCCACCGCCTCCACCGCGGCGTCCTGCCCGACCACCCGCCGGTGCAGCAGCTCCTCCAGGTCCAGCAGCCGGGTCCGTTCCGTCGTGGTCAGCCGGGCCACCGGGATGCCGGTGGCCTGGGCCACCGCGGCGGCGATGTCGTCGGCGGTGATCGTCACCACGCCCTCGTCCAGGGTTGCGGTCGCGGCGACGGCGGCCAGCTCCGCCTCGGCCGCCTCCAGCTCCCTGGTCAGCAGCAACGCCCGCTCGAACTCCTCGGCATCGACGGCCACGTCGCGGGCCCGGCGCAGCTGTTCGGTGCGGTCCACGAGCTGGGCCGCCGCCCGGTCGTCGCCGGGCTGCGCGGCGGGGTCGCGGCCGGCCCGCATCCGGGCCCGGGCGCTGGCCCGGTCGATCAGGTCGATCGCCTTGTCCGGCAGGAACCGGTCGGTGACGTAGCGGTCGGACAGCTCGGCCGCCGACACGAGCGCGCCGTCGGTGATCCGGACGTCGTGGTGGGTCTCGTAGCGGGGGCGCAGCCCGCGCAGGATGTCGATGGTCGCGGTCACCGTGGGCTCGGCGATCTTCACCGGCTCGAAGCGCCGCTCCAGCGCCGCGTCCTTCTCGATGTGCCGGCGGTACTCGCCTGCCGTGGTCGCGCCGATCATGCGCAGCTCGCCGCGGGCCAGCGCCGGCTTCAGCATGCTGGCCGCGTCCATCGGGGCGCCCTCGGCGGAGCCGGCGCCGACCACCGCGTGCAGCTCGTCGACGAACAGCACGACGGTCGGGTCGGCCGTGGTCACCTCGTCGATCACCGCGGTCAGCCGCTGCTCGAAGTCGCCCCGGTAGCGGGTGCCGGCGACCATCCCGGCCAGGTCCAGCGCCACCACCCGGGCGCCGCGCAGCACCTCGGGCACCTCGCCGTCGGCCACCCGCTGCGCGATGCCCTCGGCGATCGCGGTCTTGCCCACGCCGGGGTCGCCGACCAGCACCGGGTTGTTCTTGGTCCGCCGGGCCAGCACCTCCAGCACCTGCTCGACCTCGGTGTCGCGGCCGATCACCGGGTCCAGCCGGCCGTGCCGGGCCTCCTCGGTCAGGTCGCGGCCGAACCGGTCCAGCTGCGGGGTGCGCCCGCCCGAGCTGCGCGGCTTGCGGCCGGTCTGCCCCAGGCCACCGCCGAGGGTGCTGCCGAGGTCGCCGATCAGGCGCTCGACCAGGTCGTCGAACGGGCCCAGACCGCGTTCGAAGGGCCCGCCCTTGTCGAATGGCCCGGGTCCTGGGCGGTCCTCCGGCACGGTCGCCTCCTGTGTGGGGTGGGGCTGCCTTCTCGATAGTCCCCTTTTTCCGGCCGATCCGCTGCCGGCCCGATATCGGTTGGGCGTCGGTCCCGGTGCCGCAAATCTCGGTAGCGGCCACCGATTCCGCGGGTGCCGAGGTCGCGCGAGCCTGACGGCATGACGCTCAGCTCCACGACCAGTACCACCACCGACGTGCTCGTGGTCGGGGCCGGACCGGCCGGCCTGGCCACCGCGGTGTCCGCGCTGCGGCACGGCGCCCAGGTGCTCGTGGTCGAACGCCGCTCCGGTACCTCGACGATCCCGCGGGCCACCGGCATCAGCACCCGCACCATGGAGATCTTCCGCCAGTGGGGGTTGGGCGACGCGGTCCGGGCCGGCAGCGTCGACTGCGAACCGCGGATGGCGGTGCGGCACACGATGGCCGCGGAGCCGACCGCGGACGTGCCGTTCAGCGCCCCGTCGATGCGGGCGGCGCTCGCCGTGAGCCCGGCCTACCCGGCCATCTGCCCGCAGGACCACATCGAGCCGCTGCTGGTGCGCGAGGTGCGCCGGCTCGGCGGGGTGGTGCGGTTCGACACCCCGCTCACCGGCCTGCGGACCGACGCCGGGTACGGGGTGCGGGCCGCGCTCGGCGGTGGCGGCCGGGTCCGGGCCCGGTTCGTGGTCGGCGCCGACGGCCCCCGCAGCACCGTGCGCCGCGCGTTGGGCATCGGGTGGGAGCGGCTGGGCGAGCTCGGCGAGTTCGTGCAGCTGCTGTTCCGGCCGGACCTCGCGCAGCTGCTCGGGCGCCGGCTGCACGGGCTGAACCTGGTGCAGCACCCGCAGGCCCCCGGGGTGATGCTGCCGGTCGGCGGCGGGCGCTGGGCGTTCGCGCACCGCTGGTACCCGGAGCGCGGCGAGAGCCCGGCCGACTACCCGCCGGAGCGCTGCGTCGAGCTGCTGCGGGCCGCCACCGGGTTGCCGGAGCTGCGGCCGCAGCTGCTGGGCGTGCGTCCGTTCACCATGGCGGGCGAGGTGGCCGGGAGCTACCGGCGCGGCCCCGGCTTCCTGGTCGGCGACGCCGCACACCGGATGACCCCGGTCGGCGGGATCGGCATGAACACCGCCATCCACGACGCCCACGAGCTGGGTTGGCGGCTGGCCTGGGCGCTGCGCGGGCTGGCCGGCGACGCGCTGCTGGACAGCTACGCCGCGGAACGCGAGCCGGTGGGCCGGACCAACGCGATCCGCTCGTTGCGCGACCCCGGCGATGGCGACCCGAGCGACGGGCTGCCCGGTGACCTCGGGCGCCGCTACCGGTCGGCGGTGCTGGCCGGGTCGGTGCAGGTGACCAGGCCGACGGTGCACGACCGGTCCGCCCGGCCGGGCGAGCGCGCGCCGCACGTGTGGGTGCGGCACCACGGGCGGCGCTGCAGCACCCTCGACCTGTTCGAGGACCGGCTCACCGTGCTCGCCGGCCCGGCCGGCGACATCTGGGCCGGTGCCGCCGCCCGGCTGCCCGTGCTGCCGCTGGCGGTGCACCTGGCCGGGCGCAATCTGTCCGACGAGCGGGGCACGCTGAGCCGGGCCTACCGGTTGGGTGACCGGTCCGCGGTGCTGGTCCGGCCGGACGGCATCGTGGCGTGGCGGCACGACGGGGTGTGCGCCGACCCGGCCGGCACGCTGGCGGCCGCGGTCGGCGGCACGCTCGGCCAACATGCGGCTGGGCGGTGCGGTTCTGGGCGGCGAGCAGTCGGACGACCCGCAGTTCACGGTGCCGGCGATCGCGGTCTGAACCGGCGGCCGGGGTCTACGGCGGCCCCGCGGAAGGTGCGAGGGGAGTGGGCGGAACCGAGCTCGGTGCCCAGACGCCTCCGGGCGTGCCCCGGATCCGCCGGCACCCGATCCGCAGTCACCCGGGGCTCAGGGAGCGCTGAGCACCGCGGGCAGGGGGCGCGGGTCGGGGGTGGGGTTCCAGCGGCCGTCGACCACCGCGTAGGTCCAGCCCGGGCCGCGGCTGACCAGCGCGGTCAGCGCGTCGGCCAGCCGGTCGATGTCCTCGACGGTGGTGCCGATGCCCAGGCTGGCCCGCACCGCGCCCTCGGTCGCCGCGGTCAGCCGCTCGACCAGCGGGTGCGCGCAGAACCGCCCGTCCCGCACGCCGATGCCGTGCTCGGCCGACAGGTAGGCGGCGACCAGCCCCGCCGGGTAGGGCTCGACCACGAACGAGACCACGCCTACCCGGTCCGGGCAGTCCGGCCAGATCCGCAGCCGGGTCACGCCGGGGATCTCGTCCAGCCGGTCGACCAGCCGGTCCAGCAGCGCGCCGCTCGTGGTCGGGCGCGGCCTCGTCGAGCACCGGGTCGAGGGCGCGGCAGGCGGCGGCCAGCGCGGCGGCGCCGACGACGTTCGGGGTGCCGCCCTCGTGCCGCTCCGGCGCGGCGGCCCAGTCCACCGCGACCGGTTCGACCTCGACGGTGTCGGTCTGCCCGGTGCCCAGGTCGATCCCGGCGCGGACCCGGCGGGTGGCGCCGCCGCCGGCCAGGTACGGGGTGCCGGCGTCCAGCCAGTCCCGGCGCCCGACCAGCACCCCGGCCCCGAACGGCGCGTACAGCTTGTGCCCGGACAGCGCCAGGTAGTCGATGCCGGTGCCGGCGATGTCGATGCGCCGGTGCGGGGCCAGCTGCGCGGCGTCGACCAGCAGCCGGGCGCCGGCCGCGTGCGCCAGCTCCGCGATCTCGGCCAGCGGCAGCGCCTCGCCGGTGACGTTGGAGGCGCCGGTGACCGCGACCAGCGCGATCGGCTCGGCGGCCAGCGCGGCCTCGCAGGCCGGTCAGCGTCTCGGCCAGGGTGTGCGGCGGCCGGCAGCACCCGGTGCCCACCCGGTGTCCGTGCGCTGCCAGGGCAGCAGGTTGGCGTGGTGCTCGACGTCCAGCGTGAGCACCGTGCCCGGCACGCACCCGGCCAGCAGGTTCAGCGCGTCGGTGGTGTTGCGGGTGAACACCACGACGTCGTCGCGGCGGGCGCCGAGGAAGCCGGCGACGGTGCCGCGGGCCTGCTCCAGCACCGCCGTGCACACCCGCGAGGCGTAGCCCGGCGCCGCGGTGCACGCTGGCCGAGTAGGGCAGCAGCTGGGCCACGTGCTCGGCCACCGCGCTCAGGGCGGGTGCGCTGGCGGCGAGGTCGAGGTTGGCGTAGCGGACGCGTTCGCCGGTGACCAGCGGCACCTGCAGGTGGTCACCGGCGGTGGCCGGCAGCCGCGGCGTCGGGCGGCGGCGTGCGACGGGGGGACGGCGGGCAGCACAGCGGTCATGACGGTCCTCCGGACCCGTGTGGGACCCGGCAGGTGTCGGGTCCGCGCTTGCCACCGTGGGTGCACGGCAGCCCGGTCGTCACCCGGAGCACCCCACCGCGGAGGAGGGTTGCCGACCAGCGAGCCGGGGCTTGACGCTGGTGCTCTTGACCTGAGCGGAACGGTACGAACTCGACCCCGGTTCCGTCAACTGCCGCGGTCAGGACGGTGGCGACGCCCGCTCAGAGCTCGTCGGTCATCCGCCGGCGCAGGTCGGCCAGGGTCTGGGTGAGCAGCCGGGACACGTGCATCTGCGAGATGCCGACGGCCTCGGCGATCTGGGTCTGGGTCTGGTTGCCGAAGAAACGCAGCACCAGGATCGTGCGCTCGCGCGCGGGCAGCTCGTCGAGCAGCGGGGTCAGGGTCTCCCGGTAGTCGACCTGCTCGAGCTCGGTGTCGGCGGCGCCCAACCGGTCGGTGAGCGGGCTGCCGGCGCTGCTGGTCAGCCCGTCGAGGGAGCTGCTGCGGTAGGCCTGCTGGGCTTCGAGCCCGGCCAGCACCTCCTCGACCCCGACCCCGAGCCGGCGGGCGATCTCGCTGGGCCGCGGTGCCCGCCCCAGGTCCTGGGACAGCGGGCCGACCGCGGCGGCCAGCTGGCCCTGCAGGTCCTTGAGCCGCCGCGGCACCCGGGTCGACCAGGTGTGGTCGCGGAAATGTCGGCGGATCTCCCCGGTGATGGTCGGGATGGCGAAGGACAGGAAGTCGATCCCGCGGTCGGGGTCGAACCGGTCCAGGGCACCGAGCAACCCGAGCGTTCCGGCCTGCTCGATGTCGTCGAGCGGTTCTCCGCGACCGCCGAAACGTCGGGCGATGTGCCGCACGACGGGCAGGTAGCCGGCCACCAGCTTGTCCCGCAGCACGGCGCGACGCGGGTCGTCGGCCGGCAGCCCCGCCAGCTCGACGAGCAGCGGGCCGAGGTGCGAGTAGTCCTCCCTGGCCGACTCCGTCACGAGCGGTCCGGGGCCGCGGTGGTGGCCCAGGCGGCCGGTTGTGGTCACCGGGGGAGATACCCGGTGGACCAGCGCCGGGAAACGCCGCGACCGACCAGCCGGGGACGTCCGGTCAGGATCACCCGTCCGGCATCCCGGGAAAGTCGCGGTCCTCGTAGCGGCTGTCGTTGGCCACCTCGAGGTCGTGTCGCAGCCGGGCCATCCGTTGCTCGGCTTCGGTCGGCGCAGCGTCGGCGGTCGGTGCAGCGTCGGCGATCGGTGCGGCGTCGGCGGTCGACACCACGTCCGGCCCGGCGACGTCAGGCCGCGGCGGATCGTCGTCGGCGGGTGGCTCCGGATCGGCCCACTCCTCGCGGTGCCCGCCCGCCGAACCGAGCATGCCGGCCAGCTCGGCCTTGAGCCGGTCGTCCTGGCGGGGTCCGTGCTTGTCGCTGCCGCGTTCCATGCTGGTCCTCCGATCAGTCGTCGGAACTCCTCGGACGCTGACCACACTGGCCTTCGGCGCGCCATCCGTCACGGGGTATCTGCGGCCGCCGGTCCGGGACCTCCATGAGTGGCTGGAAACGCGGCGGAACCCGCTTGATCCGGCTGCGGACGGGTATGGCCCGACCATGGCTCCGCCCACCCCACTCACCGCGCTGGCCCTGAACTGCACGCTGACCCGCGGTCCTGCGGAGTCGAGTACCCAGCTGATGACCGACCTGGTGCTGGCCGCGCTGGACAAGCACGGCGTGCGCGGTGAGAGCGTCCGGATGGTCGATCTCGACGTGCAGCCCGGCGTCGAGAAGGACATGGGTGCCGGCGACGCCTGGCCCGCGGTCCGGGAGCGGATGCTGGCCGCGGACATCCTGCTGGTGGCCACGCCGACTTGGATGGGGCACCCGAGCAGCGTCGCGCAGCGGGTGCTCGAACGGCTGGACGCCGAGCTGTCAGAGACCGACGACGACGGCCGCCCGCTGACCTTCGGCAAGATCGGCCTGGTCGCCGTGGTCGGTAACGAGGACGGCGCACACAAGATCACCGCTGATCTGTTCCAGGGGCTCAACGACGTCGGGTTCACGGTTCCGGCGCAGGGCGGCGTGTACTGGAACGGCGAGGCGATGACCACGACCGACTTCAAGGACCTCGATGAGACCCCGCCTGCGGTCGTGTCCGCGGTGGCGACCATGGCCGCCAACGCGGCGCACCTCGCGGCACAGCTGGCGCGCGCCCCCTACCCGCCGAGCGAGTGATCGGTCTCCGCTGAGGTTCAGGTCGGTGGTGATCGCTCCGAAGCGCACACCAGCGACCTGCTCGGGTGCCTCAGGTGCCTCTCACCAGGATCAGTGACTTCTTTCGGCTCGCGGACGCGGTGTCCGGGTGCTACGTCACCAGCTCAAGAGCAGTGTCAAAAGGGGTGGGAATCCGAGCACGTCAACGGCGCTTTCGGCGGTCGTCCGTCAGTCCAGGTAGTCCCGCAGCACCTGCGAGCGCGACGGGTGCCGCAGCTTCGACATGGTCTTGGACTCGATCTGCCGGATCCGCTCCCGGGTGACCCCGTAGACCTGGCCGATCTCGTCCAGCGTCCGCGGCTGGCCGTCGGTCAGCCCGAACCGCAGCCGGACCACACCGGCCTCCCGCTCGCTCAGGGTGGCCAGCACCGACTGCAGCTGGTCCTGCAGCAGCGTGAAGCTGACCGCGTCGACCGCGACCACGGCCTCGGAGTCCTCGATGAAGTCGCCGAGCTGGCTGTCGCCCTCGTCGCCGATGGTCTGGTCCAGCGAGATCGGCTCCCGGGCGTACTGCTGGATCTCCAGCACCTTCTCCGGGGTGATGTCCATTTCCTTGGCCAGCTCCTCCGGGCGTGGGCTCGCGGCCCAGGTCCTGGAGCAGCTCGCGCTGGATGCGGCCGAGCTTGTTGATGACCTCGACCATGTGCACCGGGATCCGGATGGTGCGGGCCTGGTCGGCCATGGCCCGGGTGATGGCCTGCCGGATCCACCACGTCGCGTAGGTGGAGAACTTGTAGCCCTTGGTGTAGTCGAACTTCTCGACCGCACGGATCAGCCCGAGGTTGCCCTCCTGGATCAGGTCCAGGAACGCCATCCCGCGGCCGGTGTAGCGCTTGGCCAGCGACACCACCAGGCGGAGGTTGGCCTCCAGCAGGTGGTTCTTGGCGCGCTCCCCGTCGCGGACGATCCAGCGCAGGTCGCGGCGCAGCTGCGGGGAGACCTTCTCGCCGGCGTCGATGGTGCGGCGCATCCGCTCGGCGGCGTAGAGCCCGGCCTCGATGCGCTTGGCCAGCTCCACCTCCTCCTCGGCGTTGAGCAGCGCGACCTTACCGATCTGCTTGAGGTAGGCGCGGACCGAGTCGGCGGAGGCGGTGAGCTCGGCGTCCTTGCGGGCCTGCCGCAGCGCTTCGGACTCCTCCTCGTCCCAGACGAAGTCGTTGCCCTTCTGCGGGGTCGAGGAACGCTCCCGCTGCGCCGGGCTGCGACGAGCGGCGCCGGTGTTGGCGACCTCCTCGTCGTCCTCGTCGTCGTCCTCCTCGTCGTCCTCCTCGTCGGCGGCGGCGACGACGACCTCCGGCGTCGCGAGCTCGGCCTCGAGTTCGACGTCGACGACCTCCTCGAGGTCACCGACTTCGGGGGCGCCCTCGAGATCGATCTCGCCCGCTTCGAGGTCGACGGCGTCACCACCGGGCGCCGGCCCGGTGGCGTCCGGCTGCCCGGCGGACGTGCCGTTCTTGGTCGCGGTTCGCGTCTTGCCGGCCGCTGCCTTGGTCCGTGACCTGGGCTTCGGCGCGGGTGCGGTGCTCGTCGCGGTGTTGCCTGACGAGTCGCTGCGGGGTGCGGAGTCTGCGGCTACCACTAGGCCCTCTCGCTACGGTGCGCTATTACTGGTGCGCCGGGTGGAAAATCAATGCGTCCGGCTGCAGGTGAAGATCGGATACCTCGTCGGATTGCCGTCCGACCGGTCTTGTCGGAGGCCGTCCTGCGTCGGGTACCGAGCCATTGTAACTGCGTGTGCCGGACCCGCTGACCCACGGCGGTCTGGCGCGTTCGGGGCACCTCCGGAGATGTCCGTGATCGAATCGCCGCGTTGTGGTCCGATGAGCACCGTGAGCGTTCCCACGAGCAATTCTGCACCGGCCGCTGTCGACGGTCGCCAGGCCCTGCGCAGCATCGCAGAGGACATCGTCGTGCTGGCCGCCGAGTACCTGCGCGGGCTGCCGCGGCCGTGGGACGACGCGATCGCGACCGCGCAGGCCGGGGATGCTCCGCGCGACGGGGTGACGACCAAGAGCACGCCGACCGACGTCGTCACCGAGTCCGACCACGCGCTGGAGACGCTCATCCGCGCCCGGCTCGCCGAGCTGCGGCCCGGCGAGGAGGTGGTGGGGGAGGAGCAGGGCGGCGGTGCGCGCGCGGCGGAGGTCGGCGCGGGCCGCCGGCCACGGCACCGTCTGGGTGGTCGACCCGATCGACGGCACCGTGAACTTCCTCTACGGGATGCCCTGGTACGCGGTGTCGTTGGCGGCCGTGCAGGACGGCGTCTCGGTGGCCGGGGCGGTGATCGAACCCGCGTCCGGGCGGCTCTGGAGCGCGGCGCTGGGAGCTGGCGCGACCTGCGACGGTGCGCGGCTGCGGGTGTCCGGCGCGGCCGAGCTGGAGATGTCCATGCTGGGCACCGGCTTCTCCTACAGCGCCGAGCGGCGGACCCGGCAGGTGAAGATGATCAGCGGCATGCTGCCGCACGTGCGGGACCTGCGACGGGCGGGTTCGGCCGCGCTCGACCTGTGCGCGGTGGCCGCCGGGTGGGTGGACGGCTACGTCGAGCACGGCTGCAACTGGTGGGACTGGGCGGCCGCGGCGCTCATCGCGTCCGAGGCCGGGGCGGTCGTGCGGGTGCCGGGGCCGACGGGCAGCAGCCCACCCGAGGACGGACTGGGGGCCGATGCCGTGCTCGCCGCGACACCCGGGATCGCCGACGCGTTGGCCGCGCTGGCCATCCGGCACGGTGCTGCCGGCGTGTGAGCACCGGTCGACGTCCCGGCTCGCGGCGTCCTCAGCAGCTGCGGCCGCGCGCCTCGGCGAGCACCGCGGGATCGACGGTCGGCGGTGGTCCGGGAGCCGCGGCGGTATCGCCGGATCCGCCGGCGGGCGAGGACAGCTGATCGAGGGCGTCGCGGGCGGCGCGCACCGGGTTGAGGTCGCCGAAGGCGGTGCCCACCGAGACGTCGACGGTGTCGTCGGAGCGGGTGTCGCGCACCAGCTCGGCGCAGGGCAGCACCAGCGCGACCGTGCTCGCGCCGGCCTCCCCGGCCGGCCCGAACCGCACCTGACCGGTGCACTCCATGTCGCCGTCGGGGTGCAGCGGATCGTTGTCGGGCGGCGCCGCCTCGGCGAACCCGAGGTCGCCGAACTGGGCCGCGACCAGGTTGGCCTGGCCGCGCTGGCCGCCCGCGTTGAGCACCCGCACCTTGACCGCGGCCGGCGGTAGCGGCGCGACCCCGTTGAGCGCGTCGGCCGGCAGCGACTGGCCGGGCACCGGGCCCGCGACCGGCGGCGGGCAGGTCCGTCCGCGAGCCGGGCCCGAGGCGTTGACCAGCACGGCCGTCCAGGTGACGAGCGCGGCGGCGGCGAGCACGGTGACCAGCGCGATCACCGGGAATCGGCGGCGGCGCTGGTAGGGCCTGGGCCTGGTGCGGCGGGTCATCGGTGCGATCGTCCTCATCAATCCAGCCCCTCGGCCAGCACATGGTGGCCCAGCGCGACGAGGGGGTCGATGCTGCCATCCAGCCCCGCGGCCATCGAGGCCGGCACCATCCCGGCGCGCACCCGGGCCAGGATGCCGGCCAGCACGACGGCCAGCTTGAAGGCACCGAACGCGACGTACCAGGGCAGCGGGGCGAGATCGAGGCCGGTGTGCGCGGCGTAGGCCTGCGCGACCTCGGTACGACGCGGAAAACCGGGCAGCCCGGTAGGGCTGGACAGGTGCTGCGCGGCCCGCCAGATCGGGGCGTCGTCGGCCTCGTGCCAGTACACGAGCAGCAGCCCGAGGTCGGCGAGCGGGTCGCCGAGCGTGGAGAGCTCCCAGTCCAGCACGGCCAGGATCCGCCCCGGGTCGGCCGCGTCGAACAGGCAGTTGTCGATGCGGTAGTCACCGTGCACGATCGTGTCCCGCTGGGTTCTCGGCACGCCGGCGGCCAGCGCCTCGGACAACCGGCTCAGCTCGGCCGCGGTGTGCGTGTCGGTGTCGTTCGCGTCCCGGGCGGCGTCCCACTGGGTGCCCCAGCGCCGTACCTGGCGGGCCAGGAAACCCTCGGGACGGCCGAACTCGCCCAGCCCGACCGCTTCCGGATCCACCGCGTGCAGCCGGGCGAGCACCTCGACGAGCACCTCGCCGGCCCGGCGCCGGTCCGGCGCTTCGGTGGCCCAGCCGGCCGGCAACTCCGCCAGCGGCACCACCCCTTCGAGGTACTCCATGACGAAGCAGGGCGCGTCGACCGGCGGGCCCCCCTCGGAGTGGGCGAGCACCTCCGGCACCGGCACCGCGGTGCCGGACAGGGCCGAGATCACCCGCCGTTCGCGGCCCATGTCGTGGGCGGTGGCCGCGACCGCACCCACCGGCGGCCGGCGCAGCACGACGGAACCGGCGGCCGAGTCGACGCGGTAGGTGAGGTTGGAGCGGCCGCCGCCGATCGGCCGCAGCGTGCTGCTGGTCCATGCCGGGTCGTCCAGTTGGGAGGCCAACCACGCCCCGACGGCGGCTGGATCGGCGCCCTGCCGGGCCTCGGAATCACCGTCTGCAGGGGTCGCCACGGACGCACCCTAAACGCCCAGGCCGGACTGCCTCGACCCGCCGAGCCGGGGTGGTGCACACAGGCCGACCGTTTGAGCTACCCTCTGCGCCCCGGGGGCTGGCCCATGCGCGCCGAATCGGATGCCGAGGCGGTCGCGCGGCCGGGGAAAAGCTGAGATCGGCGTCACTCGAATGCCGGGCACAAAGACCGGTCCTGCGACGTTGTCCAGCGGCACGACGACGACAGTGTTGCTGAAAAGGTAGTACCTAGAGGGTGGGAACGATGGCGACCGACTACGACGCGCCGCGGCGCAACGAAACCGATGACATGGCCGAGGACTCCCTCGACGAGTTGAAGGCCCGGCGCAATGAGGCCCAGTCTTCGGTGGTCGATGTCGACGAGACGGACACCGCCGAGAGCTTCGAGCTGCCCGGCGCCGACCTGTCGGGTGAGGAACTGACGGTCAAGGTGGTGCCCAAGCAGGCGGACGAGTTCACCTGTGCCAGCTGCTTCCTGGTGCACCACCGCAGCCGGCTGGCCGAGCACAGCGGTTCGCAGTACATCTGCCGGGACTGCGCGGCCTGAGCAGGGCTACGTCACCTCGGACCGGACGTCCGGCCCGAGGTTCCGACGTGTCCCGGTTCGCGCTCAGCGGTCGAGGGCCCTGGCCAGCGCCTCCGGGTCACGCGTGCTGATGACCCAGTACGGGCGGGGATCGGCGCGATCGGTCACCTCGATCCGGATCAGCGGTCCGACCCAGCCACGGTGCACGAGGAACGCGGCCGGGTCCAGCTGCGGGCCGAGCGCGGCCTGCTTGTCGGCCTTGGCGACGATGTCGATCCGCCCGATGTGGCGCAGGGCGAGGGTCTCCGAGCCGACCCGCAACTCGTCGTCGATCACCTGGATGCGGGTGCGGCCCAGGTTGATCATCACGGCGATCGCGATCGGGACCAGGATCGCGTAGCCGATCCAGGACCGGATCCCGGGATAGCCCATGTGCACCTCTGCGCCGAGCAGCACCGCCACAGCGATGGCCGGTAGGAACCACCAGAGCGGCACCGACAACCGTTCGTCGAATCGAGCGCTGCCGGACGTCGCAGGCGGAGGGGGCGTGTGCTGCTGGTCCACGATTTTCGAGGGTAGCGTCGTCTGTCGTGTCCGGCCCCGTCGACGCTCCCCGATGTGAGCCGCGCACCGCAGCAACCGCGGCGCGATCCGCCCGGCCTGCGGTCGCGGTGTCGATCACCCGTCTCGACCCGGAGTTGCCGGTTCCGGCGGCCGCCCGGCCCGGCGATGCCGGACTGGATCTGAGCTGCACCGCCGATGTCGTGCTCGGGCCCGGGGAGCGGGCGGTGGTCGGGACCGGGATGGCGATCGCGCTGCCCGAGGGCTACGCCGGCTTCGTGCATCCGCGCTCCGGGCTGGCCGCCCGGACCGGGCTCTCGATCGTCAACGCGCCGGGCACGATCGACGCCGGCTACCGCGGGGAGATCCGGGTCTGTCTGATCAACCTGGACCAACGCACCGAGTTGCACCTGCGCCGCGGTGACCGCATCGCGCAACTGGTCGTGCAGCAGGTGGAGACGGTGCGCTTCGTCGAGGTCACGGAGCTGCCGGCCGCCGAGCGCGGGGCCGGTGGCTACGGGTCGACGGGGGGGCACCGGCGACTGGGCGCCCCGGAGGTGACTCCGGTGGAGGTGACCCGGTGGAGGTGACCCAGTGGAGGTGACCCAGTGGAGGTGACCCGGTGGAGGTGACCCGTGGCTCGGCATCGTGACCCGGCCGAGCCGGCGGTGAACGGGCACCCGGTCGGTGTCGGGGTGGTGCAGGAGCGGCGGGCGCGGCCCGCGCGTTCGACGGCGGTCGGGCCCTACGACGGTGATTCCCTGGATGCCCCCGATTCTCTGGATGCGCGCTCGATGTCTTCTGGATGTCGCTGATTCTCTGGATGTCGCCGATTCTCTGGATGTCACCGAGGACGGGACGGTCGACTTCGGCGCCATCCGGGTGCCGCTGCCGGTCGGGGGTGAGGTGACGGTCGAGCCGGCCGGCGGTGGCGGCACCCACGCCGTGCACATCGCGTTGCCGCAGGGTCGGCTGTCGATCAGCGCGCTGGCCGCCCCGAAGACGGCTCGGCTGTGGCCCGAGCTGGCCAAGGAGATCGAGTCGTCGCTACGCGAGGGTGGTGCGCGGGTGCGCTCGTTCCCCGGTGACTGGGGGCGTGAGCTGCGCGCGACAACCGGCGCCGCCACCTCGCTGTTCGTCGGTGTCGACGGGCCCCGCTGGATGGTCTACGGGGTGGCGACCGGCCCCACGACGTCCGCGGTGGCGCTGGATGACCAGCTGCGCCGGATGCTGCGCGGCACGGTGGTGAAGCGCGGCCGGTCGCCGTACCCGGTGCGCACGGTGCTGCCGCTGACCCTGCCGGCGGAGCTGGCGCCCGCGGAGCCGCCGACCGCGGTGGCGGGCCCGGCGCCGAGCACCGCACAGCCGGCTGCGCCCCAGCGGCCTTCCATCCCGGAGCGCTCGGCACCGGAGCACTCGGCACCGGAGCGCTCGGCACCGGAGCGCCCGGTCCCGGAGCGCTCGTTGGACCGCTCGATCCCTCAGCGCTCGATTGCTCAGCGCCCGATTCCGCAGCGCCCGATTCCGCAGCCCCCGATTTCGCAGCCCGCGATTTCTCAGCGTCCGATTCCTCAGCCCTCGGCCACCCAGCGCTCGACTCCACCGGCCCCGACCCGGTTGCCCCCGATCCCGCAGTCGGTCAGGCAGCCGCCGCCAGCAGATCCGACGTTCCCGCCGCGGATGCCTGCTCCGGTGTCTCCCGTCGAAGCGCCGCGGCGGTCGGCGCCGACCGGCGGGACCGACGGTTCCCACTGGCAGCCCTCCGACGGTGGGTTCCACCGAGACCAGCCAGGGGATTCCCCGTTCGACCGGCTCCCGTCCGGTCACGACCGGCGCGATGGCCCCGTCGACCCTGGCCGGCCGGCTACGCGGCCTCCGGGCGCCGAGGACATCGAACCGGGCTGGGACGTCGGATCGCGGTGGCCCGATCGCTCCCACGGCGCGGCCGACGGTGCGTCCGCAGCCGAGGACTCCCCGACGGTGTCGCTGCCCGTCGTCTCCCGCCATGCTGCTTCCTCGAGCCGCGCGTTCCCGCACGGTTCGGACCGGCCGGCCGGGTCGGAACCACGATCGCCGTCGGGCGAACGGCAGTGGTGGGCCGACGAGCTCGGAACCGGTCCGCTGCCGGTGGTCCGTCCCGAGCCCCAGCCGGATGGCCGACCGACGCCGTCTCCCGGCCCACCCCAGTTCGAACCGGCTGCGGAGCTCGGTGCGGTCACGCGGCACGGCTCGTCCCGATCACCGTCGGCGCCGGACCTCGACGGATCGGGATATCGGTCCCTGCCGGCCGCGGACAACTCGCTCACCTCCGGGCCGCCCTGGTTCACCCGGCCCGGTCCGGACCTGCAGCGCGAGCCCGGTCAGGCGACCGGACCATCGGCCTCCGACAGCCACCCGGAAACGCCGCGTCCGGATCAACCCACTCCGGATCGACCCACTCAAGATCGACCTGGCCGAGATCGGCGCCATCCGGAACAACCCACTCCGGATCGACCCGGCCCGGATCAGCGCGATCCGGATCGACCCGGCCCGATCGCGCGTCCGGATCGACTCCGCCCGGATCGACCTGGCCCAGATCGCGTCCTCTCGGATCAACCGCTGCCCGTGCGGCGCCGGTCGCAGCGACCCGCCGCGGCCTCGGAACCGCCGACCGAGCCGGCGCTCGGCGAGAATCGGGCGGACCGGCGGCCACCCGACGAACCGCCGCCGGCCCGCCGGAAGCCGGCCGCCGTCGAGGCGTCCGCTGCCCACCTCGATGCCGCCGATTCCGCGGCGGCTATCCACGACGACATGCCCCGCCGACGCCGTCGCCCGGAGGATTCTCCCTGGCCGTACGCGGCGCCGGGTGCGAGTGCGGAGGGTGCCGCGTCCGATGCCGTGGGTTGGCCGTACACGGCACCGGTCGGCCGCCGCCGGGCCGACCGGCGCTCGGCTGGATCGATCGACCCCGAGGCACTGCCGATCGACGCGACATCCGCACCCCGGCACGCCGGCGGGACCGGCGTCCCCGCGGCTAGCGGCGCCGCAGACTCCGCGAGCGCCGGCGCCGAGCCGGACTTCGCGAGAACCGACGTCCCGGACTCCGCGAGAACCGGCGTTCCGGACTCCGCGAGAACCGACGTCCCGGACTCCGCGAGAACCGGCGTCCCGGACTCGGCGAGAACCGGCGCCGAGCCGCACTCCGCGAGAACCGGCGCCGCCGAACGCGCCCCCGTCCCGCCTGCGGCAGCCGACCAGTGGCCCTACACCACCTCCGAGCCGCCGCCCGCGTGCGACGTCGAATCGGCCGAGCCCGGGTCCGGTGCCGTTCACCCCACCGCGGGCCGGTCGATGCCGCGCGAGCCCGATCCGCGTCCAGCCACCGACCGTGCCCAGGATCGACCCGCGCCGCCCGCACGATCCCGGCGCGCCCGCCGCCTCGCCGCGGCCGAGCTGACCGACAACGGCCCGCCGCTGACCAGCGGCGTCGAGGCGGCGGCGCTGCTCCAGCTCCGCAACGCCCCGGACCCGGGCCGGCACGCGGCCCCCGAGCGCGACGAGGACGAACCCGGCGCCGAAGATCCACCGCAATGGCCGGCGCCCGAGCGGGACGGACCGGCCGGTAAACACCACCGCCCCGGCCGGCACGCCTGACCGGGTGTCCCGTTCCGGTACCGGTTGTGCGATGCCGTCCGATTCTGAGACGGCCGGCAGGCCTCACGGCGAGTTACGCTGGATGAAGCGCGCCCAACGTGGGGCGCGGCGGCAGCAGGGGGTCAGATGAGCAGCACCGATGGTGGTGCGTTCCGTCGCATGTTGCGGCGGCTGACCAGCGAAGTCGACGAACTCGACGCGGACGATCTGTCCGAGGACGCGGATCGCTCCGGCGCTCAGCGGGCCGCGGAGTGCGCGTGCGGACAAGAAGTCACCGTGTTCGGTAGGCTACGCAGCGTTGAGTTCTGCCCGCAGGACGCCGAGGCGTCGCTGGAGGCCGAGCTGTTCGACGGCACCGAGGGAGTCACACTGATCTGGCTGGGACGACGTCGCATCCCGGGCATCGAGCCCGGGCGCACCATGCGGGTACGCGGCCGGTTGGCCGTCCGGGAGGGCCGCAAGGTGCTCTACAACCCGTTCTACGAGATCTGTCAGGCCCAGTGACGGCTGGTCCACCCGAATCCCGGCCCGCCGACGAGCTGACGCCGCACGGATCCCCGATGGCGGACACGTCCACGGCCGGCTCCCTCGAATCGGTGCCGACCCGGCCGTACCCGACGATGCTCGAACAGATGGGGGGCGTGTCGGGCATCGTCGCGTCCTCGATCCCGGTCGCCGTGTTCGTCGTGACCAACCTGGTCTCCGAGCTGCGCCCCGCGATCATCGCGGCGGTCGTCGCCGGGGTCCTGATCGCCATCTGGCGGATCATCCGCAAGCAGCGGCTGCAGCCGGCGGTGTCGGGTCTGCTCGGCGTCGGCCTGGCTGCGTTCATCGCCTACCGAACCGGTGAGGCCCGCGGCTTCTACCTGCCGGGGTTGATCTACAGCGCGGTGTTCGCGTCGGCCTTCCTGGTCTCGGTGCTCGTCCGCTGGCCACTGGCCGGGGTGATCTGGCACGGGATCAACGGCCACGGTCACGGTTGGCGTGACGACCCCCGGCTGTTGCGCGCCTACACGCTGGCCAGCCTGCTGTGGACGGCCGTGTTCGTGGCCCGGCTGGTGGTGCAGGGCCTGCTCTACAACGCCGACGAGGAGACCTGGCTGGGCATCGCGCGGCTGGCCATGGGTTATCCGCTGGTCGGGGTCGCGCTGGTCGGCACCGTATGGGCGGTCCGCCGAGCCGGCCGCGAACCGGCCCCGGCCTGACCCACCCCGCCTCATCCGCCCCGGCAGGAGCCTGTACGAGGATCACTTCCGGGGCGCACCACTGCGGCCCGCCTCGGCCCGACCCGATTCGGGCTGACCCGTCTCGTCTCGAGACCGCGCCCAGGCGGCGAGCCCGGCCGCGCTGCCGATGCGGTCCAGCCCCACGGCGGCCGCGCCCAGCAGCCCGCCGGCGTCGCCGTGCCGGCCGTCGAGCACCGGCGGGGGCGCCCCGCGGCGATGGCTCATCAGGCCCGCCAGGTACGCGGCGTCGAAGCGTTCGCGGGCCGCGGCCCGCAACGGGGCGGCGAGCCCGCCGAGCGACACGACATCCGGATCGTGCACGTGCACCAGCCCGGCGATCCCGCGTCCCAGCGACTCGACCACGAGCTCGACCGCCCACCGCGCCCGCTCGTCCCGGGTCGCCCGTTCCAGCACCCCACGGGTGTAGCCGTAGGGATCGGCCGGCGCCGGGTCGTCGAGGTGGCGGGCCAGCGCCCGGCCGTCGATGTCCAGGTCCCAGCACCCGCGGGCGCCGCAGCTGCAGGGCAGTCGGCGATCGCCGAAGGGCAGGTGCCCGTACTCACCGGCGGCCCCACCGGCCCCGGTCACCGGCAGGCCGGCGACGATGAGCGCGCCGCCGATGCCGACCTCGACGATCAGGTGCAGCGCCGTGCCGGCACCGGCGGCCGCGCCGGTGCGGGCCTCGGCCACGCCGGCCAGCGTGGCGTCGTTGCCGATCAGCAGCGGCAGCTCGGTGAGCCGGTCCAGCTCGACCGGCCCCCAGCCCAGCGGCGCCGCCTGCACCAGCCGACCGCCGACCACGGTGCCGGGCACGGCCAGCGACACCAGCCGGACGCGGCCGCGATGGCGGCGCCGCGCCGCGCGGATCGCCGCGGCGACGCGATCGAGCACCTCGTCGGGATCCCGGCCGGCCGGCTGCGTGCTGTCCGACCCGAGCTGTTGCCCGTCGAGCGCGAACGTCGCGCAGCGCCAGCGGTGGTGCCGCAGCTCCACGGCCAGCACCAGCGGGCCGTCCGGGTGCGCGGCCAGCACGCCGGTCGGCCGGCCACGGCGGTGCGTCGGGGCCGGCGACTCGGTCAGCAACCGCAGCTCCCGCAACCGGGCGGTGATCTCCGCGGCCGAGCCGCTGCTCAGCCGCAGCCGCCGGGCCACCTCCGCCCGGGTGCTACCGGGGTGGCTGCGCAGCTGGGCCACGACATCGGCCGCCGCGCGCCAGCGGGCCGCGCCGACCCGGTCCGCCGGGGCGGGTGACGTTGCCCCCATCTGCCTCGCCCCCGCTCTTTTCCTCGTAGGGCGAGGATAATATGGCCACATGGACCTGCACGACGTGCACGCGGTGCTGTTCGACATGGACGGCACGATCGTCGACTCCGACGCCGCGGTGGAGCGGGCCTGGCTGGCATGGTCCGACGAGTTCGACGTCGACCGGTCGACGGCGCGCCGCGACATGATCGTCGGGAGCCCGGCAGAGCACACCGTGCGGCGGCTGCGGCCCGATCTCGACGAGGAGCAGGTGCGCGCCGGCGCCGTCCGCCAGTTGGAGTTGCAGTACGACGACCTCGACGGCGTGGTGCCGACGACCGGCGCGCACGACCTGCTGGCCACCCTCGACCGGCTGGGGCTGCCCTGGGCCGTGGTGACCAGCGCGGACACCCTGCTGGCCACCCGCCGACTGGCCGCGGCCTGGATCAGCGCGCCGTTGCTGGTCACCGTGGACGACATCCGGCTCGGCAAGCCGGACCCGGAGGGCTACCTGTTGGCCGCACGCCGGCTGGGCGTCGATCCGGCGCGCTGCCTGGTCGTGGAGGACGCCGAAACCGGCGCGCAGGCCGGGCGCGCCGCCGGGGCGCGGGTCGCGACGCTCAAGGGTGTGCCCGGCGAGCTGCCGATCGCCGACCTGACCGAGCTCACCGCCGCCCTCCGGCAACTCCACCCGGTGACTCAGTAGCCCAGGGCCGCGCGGATCTCCTCCTCGACGGCCGAGGTGGCCACGAACAGCAGCTCGTCGCCGGGCTCCAGCGCGTCGTCGGCCTGCGGGACGATCACCCGGCCGCCGCGCAGGATCACCACCAGCGCCGAGTCCGCCGGCAGTCGCAGCGAGCGCACCGGGCGCCCGGCCAGCGGCGTGTCCGCCGGCAGCGTCACCTCGACCAGGTTGGCCTGACCCTGCCGGAACGTCAGCAACCGGACCAGGTCGCCGACCGCCACCGCTTCCTCGACCAGCGCCGCGAGCAGCCGGGGTGTGGACACCGCGACGTCCACCCCCCAGTTCTCCCCGAACAGCCACTCGTTGCGCGGGTCGTTCACCCTGGCCACCACCCGGCGGACCGCGAACTCGGTCTTGGCCAGCAGTGACACCACCAGGTTGACCTTGTCGTCGCCGGTCGCCGCGATGACGACGTCGCAGCTCTCGACGCCGGCGTCCTCCAGCGAGGCCAGCTCGCACGCGTCCGCGTGCACCCATTCGGCCTTCTCGACGGCCTCCGGCTCGATCTGCGACAGCTCGCGCTCGATGAGCATCACCTGGTGCTTGTTCTCCACCAGCTCCAACGCGATGGACCGGCCGACCGCACCGGCGCCCGCGATCGCGACCCGCATCCGTCATCCCTCCTGCGGCGGGTTGACGGCCGCGGCCGACACCTCGCCGACCGTGCCGGACACCGCGGCGACGTAGACGGTGTCCTCGGCCTGCACCGAGGTGTCCGGCTTGGGCAGCACCCCGGTGCCGAACCGGACGATGAACGCGACCCGCGATCCGGTGGCCGCCTCCAGCTCGCGGATCGGACGCCCGACCCAGTCCTCGTGCACCGGCAGCGCCAGGATGGCCACGGTGCCCGTCGGTTCCCGCCAGGCCGAGGAGAGCCCGTCGGGCAGCAGCATGCGCATCAGCCGATCGGTGCTCCACGGCACCGTGGCCACGGTCGGGATGCCGAGCCGCTCGTAGACCGCGGCGCGCTTGGCGTCGTAGATGCGGGCGACGACGTGTTCGATGCCGAACGTCTCGCGCGCCACCCTCGCGGAGATGATGTTCGAGTTGTCCCCGCTGGAGACCGCGGCGAAGGCCTGCGCCTTCTGCACGCCCGCCTCGATCAGCACCTCGCGGTGGAAGCCCTGGCCGACGACCTGCTTGCCCCGGAAGTCCGGGCTGAGCCGACGGAAGGCCTGGGCGTCCTTGTCGATCACTGCGACGTCGTGTCCGAGCCGCTCCAGACCCGCGGAGAGCGAGGAGCCGACCCGACCGCAACCCATGATCACGACGTACACCGCGACCCTCCCGTATGTCGTTGAGAACGCTATCGCGTCCACCGCCGGAAGACCGCATACTCTTCGGCCGTGTCCAAGCTCCGCACGGCGGTGAAGCGCATCCTCGTCGGGCGGCCGCAACGCAGCGATCGTCTCGGCCACACCCTGCTCCCGAAGCGGATCGCGCTGCCCGTCTTCGCCTCCGACGCGATGTCCTCGGTCGCCTACGCGCCCGAGGAGATCTTTCTCACGCTCTCCGCGGCCGGCCTGGCGGCGTACGTGTTCTCACCGTGGGTCGGCCTCGCCATCGTGATCGTATTCCTCACGGTGGTCGCCAGCTATCGACAGAACGTGCACGCCTACCCGTCCGGCGGCGGCGACTACGAGGTGGCCACGGTCAACCTCGGCCGCCGGGCCGGGCTGACGGTGGCGGCCGCACTGCTGGTGGACTACACGCTCACCGTGGCCGTGTCGATATCCGCGGCGGCGGCCAACGTCGGGGCGCTCATCCCGTTCGTCGCGCAGCACAAGGTGACGTTCGCAGTGGTGGCCATCCTGGTGCTGACCGCGGTGAACCTGCGGGGGGTGCGCGAGTCAGGGGTCGCCTTCGCCATCCCCACCTACGCGTTCATGTTCGGTATCGGGACGATGATCGTCTGGGGCCTGACCAGAACGTTGCTGCTCGGCGACGACGTCCGCGCACCTAGCGCCGACCTGCAGCTGCTCGCCGAGGGGGACGCGTTCACCGGCCTCGCGCTGATGCTGCTCGTGCTCCGGTCGTTCACCCAGGGCTGCGCCGCGCTCACCGGCGTCGAAGCGATCAGCAACGGGGTGCCGGCATTCCGCAAGCCGAAGTCGCGCAACGCAGCCACCACGCTGCTGCTGCTCGGGGTCATCTCGGTGACGATGTTCTCCGGGCTGATCGCGCTCGCCCAGCTCACCGGCGCGAAGATCGCGGAACACCCGGAGCGCCAGTTCGTCGGGTCGCCGCCCGACTACGTGCAGAAGACGCTGGTCGCGCAGCTGGCCGAGGCGGTTTTCGACGACTTCCGGCCGGGCTTCTACTTCGTCGTCACGGTGACGGCGCTGATCCTGGTGCTGGCCGCGAACACCGCCTACAACGGGTTCCCGGTGCTCGGCTCGATCCTGTCCCAGGACCGCTACCTGCCCCGCCAGCTGCACACCCGCGGCGACCGGCTGGCCTTCTCCAACGGCATCGCGGTGCTGGCCGGGATCGCGATCGTGCTGGTGATCGGGTTACAGGCCGAGGTCACCCGGCTGATCGCGCTCTACACGGTCGGGGTCTTCACCTCGTTCACGCTGAGCCAGATCGGCATGCTGCGGCACTGGAAGCGTTTGCTGGCCACCGAGACGAATGAGCCGGAACGGGCCCGGATGCGGCGCTCGCAGGCGATCAACGGGTTCGGCGCGGCGATGACCGGGGTGGTGCTGGTGATCGTCCTGATCACCAAGTTCACCCGCGGCGCCTGGATCGCGATCGCGGCGATGGCGCTGTTCTACGGGCTGATGCTGGCCATCCAGAAGCACTACGACCGGGTGGCCGCCGAGCTGGTGGCCGGCGAGTACGACAGCGTGCTGCCCTCGCGCAATCACGGCATCGTGCTGGTGTCCACGCTGCACAAACCGACCCTGCGCGCGGTGGCCTACGCGCGCGCCACCCGGCCCGACGTGCTCGAGGCGATCACGGTCAACGTCGACGACGCGGACACCAAGAAGTTGATGCGCGACTGGGACAAGCGCAAGATCCCGGTGCCGCTGAAGGTGATCGAGTCGCCGTACCGGGAGATCACCCGGCCGGTGCTGGACTACGTGAAGCGGATCCGCACGGACAACCCGCGCGACGTGGTCACCGTGTTCATCCCGGAGTACGTGGTGGGGCACTGGTGGGAGCAGATCCTGCACAACCAGAGCGCGCTGCGGCTGAAGGGCCGGCTGCTGTTCACTCCCGGGGTGATGGTCACCAACGTCCCGTGGCAGCTCGAGTCGTCGCGGCGGGTGGCCACCCGCCGCCCGGAGACCCCGCCGGGTTCGTCGCGGCGGGGCTACGAGCCGGTCCAGCCGCCCGCGCCGGCGGCCAAAGCACCCGCACCGCCGCCGGCCAAGCCACCCGCGCGGCCGGTCTCGAGGTGGCCGTGAGCACCGACTGGACCGACCGGATCCTCGAGCTCGACATCGGACCGGTGGCGCACGGCGGGCACTGCGTGGCGCGCTCGGACGGGCGGGTGGTGTTCGTCCGGCACGTGCTGCCGGGGGAACGGGTGCGCGCAGTCGTGATCGAGGACGGCGGCGGCTCGTTCTGCCGGGCCGATGCGGTGGCGGTGCTGGTGCCGGCGCCGCAGCGGGTGCCGGCCCCGTGCAGCTGGGCCCGCGCCGGCGGCTGCGGTGGCTGCGACCTGCAGCACGTCGACCCGGCCGAGCAGCGTTCGTGGAAGGCGGCGGTGCTGGCCGAGCAGCTGCGCCGGCTGGCCGGTCTCGAGCTGGCGGTACCGGTGGAGGAGCTGCCCGGCGGTGCGCTGGGCTGGCGGCACCGGGTCCGGCTGGCCGTCGACCGGGACGGGCGGGCTGGTCTGCGCGCGCACCGCAGCCACGACATCCTGCCGATCGCGGACTGCCCGCTGGCTCCGGCCGGGGTGCTGCCGCCGGTGCTCGAGCACGACTTCGACCCCGCGTCCTGCTCCGAGGTCGAGGTGGCCACCGACGCCGACGGGGTGATCCATCTCGACGACGACGGTCCGGTCGTGCAGCGGGCGATCGGGCGCGAGTGGCTGCTGTCGCCGGGGGTGTTCTGGCAGGTGCACCCGGCGCTGCCGGACACGCTTGCCGCCGTGGTGGGGGAGTGGGCGGAGGCTCCGGCCGGTGGTCAGGCCTGGGATCTCTACGGCGGCGTCGGATTGTTCGCAGCCGTGCTGGCCGGGCAGGTCGGCCCGACGGGCACGGTGACCGTGGTCGAGTCGTCACCGCAGGCGGTCGCCGACGGCCGCGCAGCGCTGTCGGACCTGCCGCAGGTGCAGTGGCGGATCGGGCGGGTCGAGGACGTCCTCGCGCACCGGACGCCGCCGAAGACGGTGCCGTCGTCGACGGTGCCGTCGTCGACGGTGCTGCCGTCGTCAGCGCCGTCGTCAGCGCCGTCGTCGCCGCGGTCGGAGCGGTCCGGTTCGCGGCGCCGCCCCGCCCGCTCCCCGGAGCTGCCGCTGCCCGGTTCCCCCGACGTGGTCGTGGCCGACCCGCCGCGGCGCGGTCTCGGCCGGGAGCTGGTGGCCGCGATCGTCGAGCGATCGCCGGCGCGGGTGGTGCACGTGGCCTGCGATCCGGCCTCGCTGGCCCGCGACCTCGCCCTGTTCGCGGGCCACGGCTACCGCCTCGACCGGCTGCGCGCGTTCGACGCGTTCCCGATGACCCACCACTTCGAATGCGTGGCTCGCCTGCAGCGCACCTGACCCTCCTGGTTCGGCGGCGCGGGGCCCGCAGAACGGGCCACCTGCTTGCGGCAAGTTGGTCCCTTCGTGTGCCGTGGTGGGCTACCGTGCCCGGTGTGACCGCGAGCTACTCGGTGGACGAGCCCGCGTCCCGAGACCGCAATCCGCTGGCGCAGGGGGCCTCGCCCGAGGCGATCCGTTCGGCTTTGCTGCCCGAGGACCTGCTCTGCAGCGCGACCCCGAGGTCTTCCGACGCGTCGCGCGTCGCGCCGCGGAGAAGCTCATGGGTCACCCCAGCCCCGAGGACGAGCCACTGACGGTCACCCGGGCCAAGGCCCGCATGCAGGTGTACGAC
Source organism: uncultured Actinomycetota bacterium (assembly GCA_963730945.1). Classification (GTDB taxonomy): domain Bacteria; phylum Actinomycetota; class Actinomycetes; order Mycobacteriales; family Pseudonocardiaceae; genus Pseudonocardia. The sequence goes on along the minus strand of CAVSTV010000008.1, from coordinate 1,392,445 downwards.
CTCAACGACGAGGACGTCGCCGACCAGACCGCAGCGCTGCCCCCCGACGCACATGCCGTTCTCGAGGATCTGTGCACCGTCATCGCTCTCGTGCCCTGGCAGAGTGAGTCCCCGTCAGCCATCGCTGACCCGCTCGGCCAGCCCGGCGAACAGCGGGCGCACGGTGGCGCCGTCGAGCAGGTCCGCGAACGCTGTGATCAGTCCGGGCCACCGGTGCCCGAGCTCGTCGATCCGCAGTCGCAGCTGCAGCCGCGAGCGATCACCCGACACCGGGTCGAGGACCAGCGCCCAGCTGAGCTCGAGCGGACGGCCAGGTCTAGGCCGGCTGGATCGGTGCACCAGGGCGTGCGGCGGGTCGAGCACGACCACCTCGAACGTCGCGTCCCGGCCGCCCCAGTCGGGGATGACGTCCCCCGCGGCCAGCCCTTGCCAGCGCACATCCAGCACCCGTAGCCCGCGCCGGGCCCGCGGGATCAGCCACTCCACCCGGCGCGGGAGGTACCAGCCGCCGCGGCCCTTGCCCAGCTGGACCAGCCATGGCCACACCCGTTCCGGCGGCACCGGCAGGGTCGTCGCGCGGTCGAACACGACACCGGCGTCGGGCACCAGATCGTCACCGGGAAGCGTCCGTTCCCGCTCGGCGGCCGTCGTGCCCGTCCGGCCGGCCCAGGTGATCGCCGCAGCCAGGCCGGCCGCCGACGCGATGCCGAAGGTCACCGGGAACAGCGTGCCCGGTCGTACCATGGCGTCAGTCTGCGCTCATCGGAGGTCGGCTCCACGGGAGCGTCCGGAACGACCGGTGGGCGTGCCGGCTCCGGCGCCGATGTGGCGGCCGAGCTGCTCGTGGAGGCCCTGCACGACCGGTCCGGCCTCGGCGCTGTCGGTGCTCGACGCGGTCCCGGTCAAGGCGCGATGCGCGCGGACGGCACCGGCCTGATGCTGACCTCGACGTTGCTCGTGGTTCTGCCTCGATGATCTGGAGTCTCGCCTCCACCCTCAGGCGATGTCCGGGTCGAGCGGTCACATTTCGTCGGGACCCAGCAACCCACGTCAGCCACGTCGGTGCGCACCAGCCACCATGTACGGGTGACCCGCTCCGCCGCTCCGACGCGCACTCCGTCCTCGATCCAGCAGCGCATCGCCGACGAGCTCGGCGTGCGCACGCACCAGGTGAGCGCCGCCGTCGCCCTGCTCGACGAGGGCTCGACGGTGCCGTTCATCGCCCGCTACCGCAAGGAGGCGACCGGCGCCCTCGATGATGCGCAGCTGCGCACGCTCGACGAGCGCCTGCGCTACCTGCGCGAGCTGGACGAGCGGCGCGCGGTCGTGCTGGAGGAGATCCGCAAGCAGGGCAAGCTCGACGCCGCGCTGGAGGATCGGATCCTGGCGGCCGAGTCCAAGGCCCGGCTGGAGGACATCTACCTGCCCTTCAAGCCCAAGCGCCGGACCAAGGCCACGATCGCCCGCGAGGCCGGGCTGGAACCGCTGGCCGACACGCTGCTCACCGACCCGAGCCAAGACCCGGAGGGCATGGCCGCGGCGTTCGTGACCGAGCAGGTCCCGGACGTCGCCGCCGCCCTCGATGGGGCCAGGGCGATCCTGGTGGAGCGGTTCGCCGAGGACGCCGACCTGATCGGCGGGCTGCGCGAGCGGATGTGGACCCGGGGTCGGATCGTCACGACTGTCCGGTCGGGCAAGGAATCGGAGGGCGCGAAGTTCACCGACTACTTCGACTTCGCCGAGGCGTTCACCACGCTGCCCTCGCACCGGATCCTGGCCGTGTTCCGCGGCGAGAAGGAGGAGGTGCTCGACGTCGCCCTGGAGCCGGACACCCGACCCGTCGACGCCGGGGTGCCGACCGACTACGAGCGCACCATCGCCGCGGCGTTCGGGGTCGCGGACCGCGGCCGCCCGGCCGATCGGTGGCTGGGCGAGGTCGTGCGCTGGGCGTGGCGCACCCGGATCCTGACCCACCTGGGCATCGACATCCGGGTCCGGCTGCGCACGGTCGCCGAGGAGGGCGCCGTCGGGGTGTTCGCCACCAACCTGCGCGATCTGCTGCTCGCGGCCCCGGCCGGCAGCCGCGCCACGATGGGCCTGGACCCCGGCCTGCGAACCGGCGTGAAGGTCGCCGTGGTCGACGCCACCGGCAAGGTCGTGGCCACCGACACGATCTACCCGCACGAGCCGCGCCGGGCCTGGGACGCGGCGCTGGCCACGCTGACGAGGCTGGCCGTGGCGCACGCGGTCGAGCTGGTGGCGATCGGGAACGGCACCGCGTCGCGGGAGACCGACAAGCTCGCCCGCGAGCTGGCCGCGCAGAACCCGGCGCTCAAGCTCACGCCGGTGATGGTCAGCGAGGCCGGCGCATCGGTGTACTCCGCGTCGGCCTACGCCTCGGCGGAGCTGCCCGAGCTGGACGTGTCCATCCGCGGCGCGGTGTCGATCGCGCGCCGGCTGCAGGATCCCCTCGCGGAGCTGGTGAAGATCGATCCGAAGTCCATCGGTGTCGGGCAGTACCAGCACGACCTGGCCGAGTCGGCCCTGTCGCGCTCGCTGGACGCGGTGGTCGAGGATTGCGTGAACGCGGTCGGGGTGGACGTGAACACCGCGTCGGTGCCGCTGCTGCGCCGGGTCTCCGGGATCACCGAGGGTCTGGCGTCGCAGATCGTGGCGCACCGCGACGGCAACGGGCCCTTCCGCACCCGCACCGCGCTCGCCGACGTGCCGCGGCTGGGACCCAAGGCGTTCGAGCAGTGCGCGGGCTTCCTGCGCATCCGCGGCGGCGCCGACCCGCTCGACGTGTCCGGCGTGCACCCGGAGTCGTACCCGGTGGTGCGCCGCATCCTGGATGCGGCCAGGACGACTGAGATCGCGACCTTGATCGGCAATGCTCCGAAGCTGAAGTCGTTGCGTCCCAAGGACTTCGTCGACGACCGGTTCGGCCTGCCCACCGTCACCGACATCCTCGCGGAGCTGGAGAAGCCCGGCCGCGACCCGCGCCCGGTGTTCCGCACCGCCACCTTCGCCGAGGGCGTGCACAAGATCACTGATCTGCGGCCGGGGATGCTGCTCGAGGGACAGGTCACCAACGTCGCCGCGTTCGGTGCCTTCGTCGACATCGGGGTGCACCAGGACGGGCTGGTGCACGTCTCGGCGATGTCCTCGACGTTCGTCTCCGACCCGCGCGAGGTCGTGAAGTCGGGGGATGTGGTGCGGGTCAAGGTCATGGAGGTCGACGAGGCCCGCAAGCGCATCTCCCTCACGCTGCGGCTGGACGACGAACCGGGTGCCGGCCGCAAGCCGCGATCCGAGCGCGGCGCGGACCGGACGGGCGAGCCGGGGGAGCGCGCCGGTCGATCGGGAAGCCGGAAGGAGCGCCCCGGCCAGGGCGGCGACAGCCGTGGGGGTCCCGGCGGCGGGGAGCGGCGCGGCGGTGACCGGTCCGGCGACCGGCGCGGCGGAGCTCAGGGCGGAAAGCCCGGGCAGGGAGCCGGGCGGAGCGGCAGGTCCGGTCAGGACGCCGGGCAGGGCGGTCGCGGCGGCGACCGTCGCGCGGACTCCGGCGGCGGACCGGGCAACAGTGCGATGGCCGACGCCCTGCGCCGCGCCGGCCTCGCCGGTGACGGCAAGGACCGCAAGCGCTGAGCAGCCCGTCGCCCACCGGCATGATCGCGGTCTGCGCCCATCCAGACATCGGTCCGACGGCGTGAGCGCGCACTGATCGCGATCGCTACGGCAGTGATCGCCGTCATGGACCGGCTGTCGCAACGCCACGCGCAGCGGGAGGTATCCGGGTGCTCTCGCCCACGGCCGGGTGTACCGCACCGGCCGGCAGGCCGACGCGCTCGCCGCATGCTGTCCGCCGAGCTGGGTATCGACCCGGGTCCGCAGCTGCAGGCCCTGCACCGGACCATCCTGGAGCAGGGCGAGCTCGGCCGCGCCGACGGCACCGCTGACCGCCCGTTCCTGCTGCTGCTCGACGGCAGCGGTGATCAGGGTGCCGCTCGACGCGACCCGGTCGCCGATCGGGGTGGGCCGCCGCTCCGACAACGACGTGTGTCTGTCCTGGGACCCGGAGGTGTCCCGTGTGCATGCCCGGCTGGAGCACACCGCGGACGGCTGGACGCTGGTCGACGACGGCCTGTCCCGCAACGGGTCCTTCGTGGACGGCGAGCGGGTGCACGGGCTGCGCCCGCTCAGCGACGCCCAGATGCTCCGGTTCGGCCGGACGGTGGTCGTCTACCGGGTGACCGGTGCGCCGGGTCGCCCGGTCCAGGTCACGTCCGGGATCACCCGGGACGCCTCGATCCGCTCGGCGGCCCAGCTCGATCCGCGCGAGCAACTGCTGCTGGAGGCGCTGGCCCGCGGCGAGCCCGCCGGCGACGGCCTGGCCCTGCTCTACCACCGGTTCGGGGTGGCCGGCCTGCCCGCCGAGCAGCGCGACGGCGAGCTCGTCCGACGGGCCAGGGCGGTCGGCGCGCTGCCGCAACGGTCGGCCTGAGGCGCTCTCAACGGCTCTTCAACGGACTCGACGAGGGTTACCGCCATCAGGTCGCGGTGGGGTCCGCGACCCCCTCCCGGAACGGGGTCCACGATGTCGAAGCACACCATTCGCCGCGCCGCCGCCACCGCCCTCGCCGTCACCGCTGCCCTCGGCACCGGACTGGCCGTGGCGCCGGTCGCGTTCGCCGACCCGGCGCCGGTCAGCACGTCGATCGAGGAGGCCGCCGCGATCGTCGAGCCCTCCATCGTGTCGCTGAAGATGACCTGGTCCGGTTATGTGCTCGACGAGAACGGTCAGGCGTTCAACGGGGGGGCGCCACTTCAGGTCGGCTACGGCTGCACCGGCTTCGCCGTCGACACCAACGGTCACCTGGCCACGGCCGGGCACTGCGTGCTCTACGACGAGGACGTCAAGGCCGACTTCGTGAAGCAGGTCGTGGCCGCCATGGTCGAACAGGGGATGTACAACCCGGGCTACACCGTCGATGAACTCGTCCAGTTCGAGATGCAGAACTGGACCGTCAGGGGCCAGCAGCCGAACAGCCCGCCGGTGGTCGAGGTGAGCGTCTCCGGGATCACCGACGTGACCGGGGCCAAGTCCGGCGGGGCCAGCCCGGCGCGGATCGTCTCCGCCGAGCCGTTCGAGGCGGGTGACGTGGCCCTGCTGGAGATCGACCGGACCGGGCTGTTCGCACTGCCCCTCGCCGAGGCGCGGGCGACCGACGTGGGCGCTCCGGTCGTGTCGGTCGGCTTCCCGGGCCTGACCCAGGACATCACCACCGACCCGACGTTCAAGGATGGCGCGGTCAGTGCCAAGACCGTCCGCGGCGGCCGGCAGTACATGGAGATCAGCGCGGCGATCGCGAGCGGGATGAGCGGCGGGCCCACCGTGGAAGGCCACGGCGACCTCGGCGGGTCAACAGCTTTGGCGCCAACGCCTCCACCGAAGCCTTCAACTACGTCTCCGCCACCACGAACCTGCGCCGGCTCATGGACGATGCCGGGGTGGCGAACGAGATGGGGGCCACCGCGACCGCCTACCACGCCGGGCTGAAGGCCTACTTCGCCGGCGACTACGACACCGCGGTGAAGCAGCTGGACGCCGCGCTCGCGGCCTCCCCGGCCAACGCGACGGCGATCGACTACCGCAACCGGGCCGCCGAGCACGCCTCGTTCCTGCCGATCTGGGCCCTGACCGCCATCGGCGTCGTGGCCGCCGCGCTGCTCGGCCTGGGCGCGCTGCTGGTGTGGCGCCGCGGCCGTCGCTCGTCGGACAGCTCCATCCCGGCGGCCGGGCAGGCCACGCCCGCCCCGGCCGGGCCCGGCCACCAGAACCGGCCTGCCCCGTTCCCTCCGGCCCGTCCGATGCCGCAGGTCCGTCCGATGTCCCCGGCCCGTCCGACGCCGCCCGCCCGCCCCGCTGCCGCCGCCCAGCAGCCGATGCCGGCCCGGGCCGGCGCGCAGAACTCCGGCGCGCAGAACTCCGGCGCGCAGAACTCCGCCGCACAGAACTCCGGCGCACCGAACGGCCCGGTCAACCGGCCGACCAGCGTCATGCTCGACCCGCTGAACCAGACGCCGCGCTGCTCGGGGTGCGCTCGTCCGCTGCAGGCCCACACGGCCTTCTGCGCGTGGTGCGGATCGCGCCGCACCCGGTAGGAGCACGACCGACGAGGCCCGGCGGGATGCCCGCCGGGCCTCGTTGCGCAGCTGCGGCCGGTCGGCCCCGAACAGCACCGGCCGGGGGCCGGTGCTGCGGTGATCGCCGTCACCTGGGATTATCTTGTACGGGTGGTGCGTTGACGCCACCGGAGACCGCATGGCCAGGCAGATCTCGTGCAGAGGGCCCCGCGGGCTCGCTCGCGGGACCCGGATTCCTGGGCCCCGCACGCTGCGACGAGAGATCTGACTTGACTTCGAACGAGCACGTGCTTGACCTGCCCGCCTTCTCCGACCTACCGCTGCGTCCCGAGCTGTTGGCCGTCGTCGACGAGCTCGGCTACACCCAGCCCAGCCCGATCCAGGCGCAGGCCATCGCCCCCCTGGTGGAGGGCCGTGACCTGCTCGGTCAGGCCGCCACCGGCACCGGCAAGACGGCCGCCTTCGCACTGCCCATCCTGGAGCGGCTCGCCGAGCTGCGACCCGAGCGCAACCGCGGCAGCGCGCCGTTCGCCCTGATCCTCGCCCCGACCCGGGAGCTGGCGCTGCAGGTGACCGAGGCGGTCACCCGCTACGGCGCCGGGCTGCGGGCTCGCGTCGTCACGGTCTACGGCGGCGCGCCCGCCGGCCCGCAGTGGAAGGCGCTCAAGGACGGCGTCGACATCGTGGTGGCCACCCCCGGGCGGGCGATCGACCTGATGAACCGGGGCGCGCTGCGGCTGGACGAGCTGGAGACGGTCGTCCTCGACGAGGCCGACGAGATGCTCGACATGGGCTTCGTCGAGGACATCGAGACCCTGCTCGACGCCACCCCGGACACCCGCCAGGTCGTGCTGTTCTCCGCGACCATCCCGCACCGCATCGAGGCACTGGCGCAGAAGTACCTGCGCGAGCCGGTGACCGTGCGGATCCGGCGCGAGGTCGTCGTCGCGGGCGAGGCGCCCAAGGTGCGCCAGACCGCGTACCTGGTGCCGCGCACGCACACCACCGCGGCGCTCGGTCGGGTGCTGGAGGCCGAGCGGCCGACCGCGGCCATCGTGTTCTGCCGCACCCGCCTCGACGTCGACGCCGTCACCGAGACGCTGACCGGCCGCGGCCTGCGCGCCGAGGCGCTGCACGGCGGTATGGACCAGGAGCACCGCACCCGGGTGGTCGATCGGCTACGCAGCGGCCGCACCGAGCTGCTGGTGGCCACCGACGTGGCCGCCCGCGGGCTGGACATCGACCTGCTCACGCACGTGGTCAACCACGACGTGCCGCAGTCGTCCGAGGCCTACGTGCACCGGATCGGTCGGGTCGGGCGGGCCGGGCGCGAGGGCGTCGCGATCACGCTGGTGCCGCCGTCGAAGGTGCACGCGCTGCGCGCCGTCGAGCGGCTCACCGGCCAGCCGATCGAGATCGCTGCGGTGCCGACCGCGGCCGACCTGCGGGCCGCCCGCCTGGACCGCACCCGCGGCGCGCTGGCCGAGCAGCTCGGCACCGGCCCGGCCGACGACGGTGTGCAGGCCATGATCGAGTCGATGGCCGCCGAGCACGACCCGGTGGCGGTGGCCGTCGCGGCCGTGCGACTGCTGCAGGCGGGCTCCGGCGCGCCCGATGACAACGACGACATCCCGGTGGTCACCGCCGGGCGCGGCAGCGGTCCGCGCGAGACCCGCGACGTCCGCAGCCGCGGCGGCCGCGCCGCCGGCACCCGGGCACCGAAGGCCGGCACCGCCCGGCTGTTCGTCAACGCGGGCCGGGCCAGCGGGGTGCGGCCGCAGGACATCGTGGGCGCGCTGGCCAACGAGTCCAACCTGTCGGGCCGCGACATCGGGGCCATCCAGATCCACGAGCGGCACGCGCTGGTGGAGATCCCCGAGCACGCCGCGGACGACGTGCTGCGCAGCATGCGCGGAACCACCACGCTCAAGGGCCGCCGGGCCAACATCCGCCGCGACCGGGACTTCGCGGGAGCGGGAGCCGGCGCCGGCCGCGGCCGCCGCGACTGACCCTCAACCGGTCCCGGGCTCGGTCCCGGACCGGAACGAACGGCACTCTCGCACGCTAGGTTCGTGCGAACGTGCCGTTCGTTCCTTTCGGGCCGGGTGGAACAGGGCGGATCAGCGGCGCAGGTCGGCGCCGCTGCGGGTCCTCGCTGCGGCGGGGCCGGCGAGCACGGCAGACTGTGCCTCCACCACGACGCAGGAGGCCTCGATGACCGAGTCCCGGCCCGATCTCAAGCCGCGCAGCCACCAGGTCACCGACGGGCTCGAGCGGGCCGCAGCGCGCGGCATGCTGCGGGCCGTCGGCATGCGCGACGAGGACTTCCGCAAGCCGCAGATCGGGATCGCGTCCAGCTGGAACGAGATCACCCCGTGCAACCTGTCGTTGCAGCGGCTCGGGATCGCCGCGAAGGAGGGTGTGCACCGGGCCGGCGGCTTCCCGATGGAGTTCGGCACCATCTCCGTCTCCGACGGGATCTCCATGGGTCACGTCGGCATGCACTACTCGCTGGTCAGCCGGGAGGTCATCGCCGACTCGGTGGAGACCGTGGTGCAGGCCGAGCGGCTCGACGGCACGGTGCTGCTGGCCGGCTGTGACAAGAGCTTGCCCGGGATGCTGATGGCCGCCGCGCGGCTGGATCTGGCCGCCGTCTTCCTCTACGCCGGGTCGATCATGCCCGGCTACGTGGGGGATCGCGAGGTGACGATCGCCGACGCGTTCGAGGCCGTCGGCGCCTGCGCGCGCGGGCTGATCACGAGGGAGGAGGTCGACGCGATCGAGCGCGCGATCTGCCCCGGCGAGGGCGCCTGCGGCGGCATGTACACGGCCAACACCATGGCCAGCGCGGCGGAGGCGCTCGGGATGGCGCTGCCCGGGTCGGCCAGCCCGCCCGCGGTCGACCGCCGCCGGGACGGCATCGCCCGCGCCTCCGGTGAGGCCGTCATCGGGATGATCGCCAAGGGCATCACCGCGCGGCAGATCATGACCCGGGAGGCGTTCGAGAACGCCATCGCGGTGGTGATGGCCTTCGGCGGCTCCACGAACGCGGTGCTGCACCTGCTGGCGATCGCCTGGGAGGCCGGCGTCGCGCTGGAGCTCGACGACTTCAACCGGATCGGCGACCGCGTCCCGCACCTGGCCGACGTCAAGCCGTTCGGCGCGCACGTGATGACCACTGTGGACCGGGTGGGCGGGGTGCCGGTGGTGATGAAGGCGCTGCTGGACGCCGGCCTGCTGCACGGGGACGCGCTGACGGTGACGGGTGCGACGGTGGCGGAGAACCTCGCCGAGATCGACCCGCCCGACCTCGACGGGGAGATCCTGCGGACGCTGAACAACCCCATCCACCCGACCGGCGGCATCACGATCCTGCACGGCTCCCTGGCGCCCGACGGCGCCGTGGTCAAGAGCGCCGGCTTCGACTCCGCACGGTTCGAGGGCACCGCCCGGGTCTTCGACGGCGAGCAGGGTGCGATGGACGCGCTGCCCGACCTGCAGCCCGGCGACGTCGTGGTGATCCGCTACGAGGGCCCGAGGGGCGGGCCGGGGATGCGCGAGATGCTCGCCGTCACCGGCGCGATCAAGGGCGCCGGACTGGGCAAGGACGTGCTGTTGCTCACCGACGGCCGCTTCTCCGGGGCCACCACCGGGCTGTGTGTCGGGCACGTCGCGCCGGAGGCCGTGGACGGCGGGCCGATCGCGTTCGTCCGCGACGGCGACCGGATCGTGCTGGACATGGACGCCAGGACACTGGACGTGCTGGTCGACGCGGACGAGCTGGCGGGTCGGCGCAACGGTTGGTCGCCGATCCAACCGACCCTGCGGACCGGGGTGCTGGGCAAGTACGCCAAGCTCGTGGGGTCCGCGGCTCAGGGTGCGGTGTGCGGCTGAGAGAGAAGGCGCGGCGATGACGCGAGATGAGGCGCGGTGTCCGAGAAGCGGGATCAGCGGCAGGTCCAGCAGGTGGCCGAGGCCGTCACCGGGTTGCTGGCCGAGGCGGTGAAGGAAACGATCGAGCAGGGTTCCCCGGTGCCCTCCCGTGAGTGCGTCGCCGAGTTGCTCGCCGTCGACCGGCGCGCGGCGCCCGAGGAGAAGGGTGGACCCGTCGAGCTGATGGCGCTGCTCGGGCTGGTCCACTGGGCGGGCCTGGCGCGCCTCGAGCTCGGGGACCGGCCGGGGTGGGTCGAGCAGGCGCTCGGGTGGATCGAGCAGGCGATGGGCAAGCGCTATCGGGCCCGGGCCGCGTACACCGCGGGAGCGCTGCGCAGCGAGGTGGAGGCGGCCGAGGTCATGATGTACAGCAAGGCCCTGCAGGCCGATTTCCTGCCCTCGTTGATCTGGCTGGTGGCCGCGACGGTGGCCGTGCACGGCGCCGGCGACGTCGGCTGGCTGCGGGATCTGGAGCGCCGCCGGCCGACGACCGCCTGAGCGGGGGGATCAGGCCAGGCGCTGCAGGCTCATGATGGTCAGCTCGCCGTCGAGCAGCTCGGGGATCCTCGGCAGCGCGGCCGCCAGGTGTGGGGTGGCCAGGTGCGCCTCGAGGTGGTCCTGGGTCCGCCAGTTCTCATAGAAGACGAACAGCGCCGGATCCTGGGTGCCCCGGTGCAGCGCATAGGTCGTGCAACCCTCCTCGGCCCGGGTCGGCTCGATGAGCGATTCCAGCAGCTCGCGCAGCTCCTCCTCCTTGCCCGGCTTGGCGCGCATGGTGGCGACCGCGGTCAGCAGCTCGCGGTCATCATCGGTGGGGATGGACATTCGGACTCCTTCGTCCTGGGCAATGATCTGCATCCTCGCCCATCGCGCGGCCCGTAGCCTGCTGAACGTGAGCCCGCGCCCCGAGAACTGGTCCAGCTGGCGGGCCCGGTTCGACATCGACAGCTACGACGAGCGCTGGCAGCAGATGATCTCCAGCGGCCGGAACCCGCACGGCGAGGCGGATCTGGTCTGCTCGTACACCCCGGCGTCGGTGCTGGACGGCGGCTGCGGCACCGGGCGGCTGGGGATAGAGCTGGCCCGCCGCGGCGTCGCGGTGCTGGGGGTCGACGCCGATCCCGACATGATCGCGGCGGCCCGGGCCAAGGCCCCTGAGCTGGCCTGGGTCGTCGCCGATCTCGCCGAGCTGGACCGGCCGGAGCGGTTCGACATCGTGGCGCTGGCCGGCAACGTGGTGCCCTACGTGCCGGCGGCCCGCCGGTCGGCCGCGGTGGCCGGGTGCGCCCGGCACCTGGCTCCGGGTGGGCGCCTGATCGCCGGGTTCGACCTGCAGGACCGCTGGCCGTCGGCGGTGGACTACGACCGCTGGTGCGTGGCGGCCGGCCTCGTGCCCGAGGACCGGTTCGCCACCTGGGAGCGGGCTCCGTTCCACGGCCGCGACTACCTGGTCGCGGTGCACCGGCGCCCGAGTTGAGACCCACCGGTGGTGAGGTCGGCGCGCCGGGTGGCGGTCAGGCCCTGGCGGCCACCGCCGCGTCCAGCGCGGCCCGCATCTGCTCGACCGGCCCCGGCTGCCCGGTCATCAGCTGCACCTGGTCGACGGCCTGGTGCAGCAGCACGTCCAGTCCACTGCAGACCCGGGCACCGGCCGCCGCGGCCGCGGCCGCGAACGGGGTGGGCCACGGCGCGTAGATCACGTCGAGCAGCACGGTGGCCGGGCCGGCGCCGCGAAGCGGGTCCGCGGCCGCGCCGGGCAGGGTCGAGATCACGACGTCGGCCCGGCTGATCGCCGCCGAGGCCCGATCCGGGTCGAGCAGCGCGTCGCTCAGCCGCGGCGCGACCTCGATCCGGTCCGCCGTCGCCTGCAGCTCGGCGGTCCGTCCCAGCGAGCGGACCAGCACCTCGATGTCACCGACTCCCAGCTCGCGCAGCGCGGCCAGCGCGGCCTGCGCGGTGCCGCCCGCCCCGAGCACCACGGCCCGGCCGCCGCCGGGGAAACCCGCCTCGCGCAGGGTGGCGATGATCCCGGCCACATCGGTGTTGTCGGCGTAGCGCCGGCCGCCGGTGAGCACCAGCGTGTTCGCCGCGCCGGTTGCGGCGGCCAGCGGCGAGATCTCGTCGGCCACCTCCATCGACACCCGCTTGAGCGGCATCGTCAGCGACAGCCCCGCCCAGTCCGGACCGAGCCCGGCGACGAATCCGGCCAGTCCGGCCTCCGCGCACTCGTGCTTCTCGTACTCCCAGTCCGCAAGCCCGAGCGCCTCGTACGCCGCGAGGTGCAGGGCGGGGGACAGCGAGTGGGCGATCGGAGAACCGAGGACGGCGGCACGCATCGAGCCAGTATGGCGGCCGCGGGTGCGCCGGCCGCGGTGCGTGGGCATGTGCCAGGCTGCCGCCGATGAACGCAACGGGCGGGGTCGGCCGGACGGTGCTGGTGCTCGGCGGCCGCAGCGAGATCGGGCTGGCGGTCGCGTCCCGGCTGGCCGCCGGCGCCACGGTGGTGCTGGCCGCGCGACCCCACCCCGAGTCCGACGGCACCGGGCCCGACGATCAGCACCGGGCGCTGCTCGACGCGGGCGCGGTCGCCGTCGACCGCATCGACTTCGACGCCGACGACCTCGCCGCGCACGGCCCGGCGCTGGCCGAGGTGCTGCGCCGGCACGGTCGGCTGGACGTGGTCGTCGTCGCCTTCGGGATCCTGGGGGACCAGGCCCGCGCCGAGCGGGACCCGCAGCACGCGGTGGCCGTCGTGCACACCGACTACGTCGCGCACGTCGCGGTGCTCACCCACCTGGCCACGCTGCTGCGGGCCCAGGGCGACGGCACGATCATCGTGTTCTCCTCGGTGGCCGGGGCGCGGGTGCGCCGCGCCAACTACGTCTACGGATCCGCCAAGGCCGGCCTCGACGGGTTCGCCTGCGGTCTGGCCGACGCGCTGCACGGCAGCGGCGTGCGGTTGCTGCTGGTCCGGCCCGGGTTCGTGGTTGGTCGGATGACCTGGGGGATGTCGCCTGCCCCGCTGTCCTCGACACCCGATCAGGTGGCCGACGCGACCGTGCGCGCGCTGCACGGCCGCCGCGACGAGGTCTGGGTGCCGGCGGCGCTGCGTCCGGTCTTCGCCCTGCTGCGGCACGTCCCGCGCGCGCTGTGGCGTCGGATGCCCCGCTGACCGCCTCGTCGGCCGCGTCCGAGCAGCCAGCTGAACAGGCAATAGTGGGAACCCGCCGGTAACGCTACGGTCATCAGCGGTTTGCAGTATCGGGCAAGGTCATCTCGTCCACGGAGCACGATCCATGTCAGGAGCCCGCGCATGACCGCCGACGTGCTTCCTCCCGCGGAGGCGGCATCGTGATCGCCGACGTGCTTCCTCCCGCGGAGGCGGCATCGTGATCGCCGACGTGCTTCCTCCCGCGGAGGCGGCATCGTGATCGGCAGGTCGCGCTCGCTGCTGACCGGAGCGGCCGCCTTCGCGCTGCTCGTCGTCGGCTGGGAGCTGGCCAAGCTGCTGTTGCCGGCGGCCGGGGTGAGCATCGGCGACACGCGGGTGCTGCCGCGAACCGATGACGCCGCCATGCCGCACGTGTGGACCGTGCTCGGCCGGCTCGACGATCCCGAGGTGGCCGGCGCCGCGGTGGCCCGACCGATCGGGTTGGCCGTCGCGTCCGGCGCGCTGTTCACCCTCGGCCTCGCGCTGGGCGGGCTGGTGATCGGCGGGATCCTCGGGGTCGGGCTGGCGCTGATCATGCAACGGTTCCGGCTGGCCGAGCGGGCCATGTTGCCCTACGTGGTCGCCTCCCAGACCGTTCCGCTGATCGCGATCGCGCCGCTGGTCGCCGGTTGGGGCGGAAAGATCCAGATCCTGGGCTGGGCCTGGCAGCCGTGGGCCAGCGTGATGGTCATCTCGGCCTACCTCGCGTTCTTCCCGATCGCGGTGGGCATGCTGCGTGGGTTGACCTCGCCGGCCCGGGCCGACGTGGAGCTGTTCACGACCATGGCCGCCGGCTGGTGGACCACGTTGCTGCGGCTGCGGCTGCCCGCCTCGGTGCCGCAGCTGATCCCGGCCGTGCGGCTGGCCGCCGCGGCCGCCGTGGTCGGCGCGATCGTCGCGGAGATCTCCACCGGCACCCGGGGCGGCATCGGGCGCCTGATCATCGAGTACGCGCAGTCGGCCACCGGCGACCCCTCGCAGATGTACACGGCGATCCTCGGCGCCGCCGTGCTCGGGCTGGTCGCGGCCGCGGCGGTCGGGCTGCTGGACCTCGGGCTGCGCCGGTACCGGGGGAGCGTCTCGTGACCGGGCCCGTCGAATCCGGGTCCGTCGCCCCCGGCCCCGTCCGATCCGTCCCTGCCGGACCCAGTGCGGTCGAGCTGAGCGCGGTGGACAAGCGTTTCGACACGGTGCACGCGCTGGACGGCATCGAGCTCACCATCGCCGAGGGCGAGTTCGTCTCCCTCATCGGGCCGTCCGGGTGTGGCAAGTCGACGCTGCTGCGGGTGGTCGCCGACCTGGAGCAACCCACCGGGGGCGCGGTCGCGGTGGGCGGCAAGTCCGCCCACCAGGCCCGGCTCGACCAGGATTATGGGATCGCGTTCCAGCAGGCCGGTCTGCTGGAGTGGCGCACCGTCGCGGAGAACGTCGAGCTGCCGCTGCAGGTGCACAGGATGGGAAGGCCGCAGCGCCGGGCCCGCGCCGCGGAGCTGCTGGAGCTGGTCGGGCTGGCCGAGTTCGCCGGGTCCCGGCCGAGCCAGCTCTCTGGTGGTATGCAGCAGCGGGTGGCGATCGCGCGGGCGCTGGCGCCGAGCCCGAGGCTGCTGCTGATGGACGAGCCGTTCGGTGCGCTGGACGAGATGACCCGCGAGCGCATGCAGGCGGAGCTGCTGCGGATCGCGCTGGAGACCGGTGCGGCGGTGCTGTTCGTGACGCACTCGATCCCGGAGGCCGTGGTGCTGTCGGACCGGGTGGTCGTGATGTCCCCGCGCCCGGGACGGATCACCGAGATCATAGACGGCTGCCGCCCGGCCCGGCCGGGCCGGGCCGGGCGCACGACCGATCTCGCGCCCGACGACGTCGAGGACGTCCGCGAGTCCAGCGCGTTCTTCGCGGCCATCACCGCGGTCCGCGAGGCGCTGCGCAAGGGCCACGAGTCGTGACCGGGAGCGCGGGTCGGTGGGCGCCGCCGGTGTTGTTCGGGGTCGGGGTGCTGGTGTTGTGGCAGCTCGTCGTGGTGGGTGCCGGGGTGCCGGCGTTCCTGCTGCCGGCGCCGACCGCGATCGCGGCGCAGATCGCGGCCCAGTTCCCGGTGCTGGTGTCCACGTCCGCCGTCACCGGCGCGAACGCGCTCGTCGGGCTGATCGCCGGCTTCGTGATCGGGGTGGCGTTGGCGCTGCTCGCGGCCCGCTCGCGGCTGATCGAGGAGCTGTCCACGCCGGTGGTGCTGGCCGCGAGCGCGGTGCCGATCGTGGCGTTGGCGCCGGTGTTCACCACGATGTTCGGCTCGACCACGGAGATCCCGCGCCGGCTGGTGGTGACCATCGTGGTCATCGTGCCGGTGTACGTGTCGACGGCCCGCGGGCTGCGCCAGGTGCAGCCGGTGCACGCGCAGCTGATGACCGCGCTGGCCGCGACCCCCGGGCAGTTCGCGCGCTTCGTGCGGCTGCCCGGCGCCATCCCCTACATCGTGACCGGCCTGCGGGTCGCCGCTCCCGCCGCAGTGATCGCCGCGATCGTCGCCGAGTACTTCGGCGGCCTGCAGAACGGTCTGGGCAGCCGCATCTCCGCGGCCGCCGCCAACACCGCCTACGCCCGTGCGTGGGCCTTCGTCGCCGCCTCGATCGTGCTGGGGCTGCTGTTCCATCTGGCCGGTGTGCTGGCCGAACGACTGGTCAGCCGCGGACGTACCACCTGATCGATCCCTCACCCCCGGAGGTTTGTGTGTCCCGACGATTCCCGCGCGCGCTCGCTGTTGCGGCCGCGCTGGCGGTGACCATCACCGCCTGCTCGACCACTCCGCAGGCCGACACCAGCGCACCACCCAGCTCCGGCGCCGCCGCCGGCCCGCAGAAGGTGACGCTGCAGCTGCAGTGGTTCACCCAGGGTCAGTTCGCCGGCTACTTCGCCGCGATCGACCAGGGCTTCTACGAGAAGCAGGGCCTCGACGTCGAGATCAAGGAGGGCGGGGTCGACATCGTCCCGCAGACGGTGCTGGCGCAGGGCCAGGCCGACTACGCGATCGCCTGGGTGCCGAAGGCGCTCGCCTCCCGCGAGCAGGGCGCCGGGATCACCGACGTGGCACAGATCTTCCAGCGCTCGGGCACCCGCCAGGTTGCGTTCAAGGACAAGGGCATCTCCACCGTCGCCGACCTCAAGGGGAAGAAGGTCGGCAACTGGGGCTTCGGCAACGAGTTCGAGCTGTTCGCCGGCATGACCGGGGCCGGACTGAAGCCGGCCAGCGACGTGACCCTGGTGCAGCAGCAGTTCGACATGCAGGCGCTGCTGTCCGGTGAGATCGACGCCGCGCAGGCCATGTCCTACAACGAGTACGCGCAGGTGCTGGAGGCGAACAACCCGGCGACCGGTCAGCTGTACAAGCCCGAGGACTTCTCGGTGATCAGCTGGAACGACGTGGGCACCTCGATGCTGCAGGACGCGATCTGGGCCAACACCGAGAAGCTGGCCGACCCGGCGTACCAGGAGACGACGGTGAAGTTCATCGCCGCCTCGCTGCAGGGCTGGGCCTACTGCCGGGACAACGTCGAGTCCTGCCGCGACATCGTGGTCAAGGCCGGCTCGAAGCTCGGCGCGAGCCACCAGCTGTGGCAGATCAACGAGGTGAACAAGCTGATCTGGCCCTCGCCCGCGGCCGGCGCCGGCACCATCGACGACGCGGCGTGGAAGCGGACCGTGGAGGTGGCCCGCACCGCGGTGAACGCCGACGGTCAGACGGTGCTGACCAAGGACCCGGATGCGGAGGCATACACCAACGACTACGTGAGCAAGGCCATCGAGCAGCTCAAGGCCGAGGGTGTCGACGTGGTAGGCAGCGGTTTCACCCCGACCGAGGTGACGCTGAACCCCGGTGGCGC
Source organism: uncultured Actinomycetota bacterium (assembly GCA_963730945.1). Taxonomy (GTDB): domain Bacteria; phylum Actinomycetota; class Actinomycetes; order Mycobacteriales; family Pseudonocardiaceae; genus Pseudonocardia. The sequence goes on along the minus strand of CAVSTV010000008.1, from coordinate 1,375,279 downwards.
CTGACGCCGCGCCGTGAGTGGCGCGGCCGGGTTCGCGGCCGCGCCGCTCACGGGTTGATCGACAGGAACAGGAACGCGGCCAGCAGCACCAGGTGCACGCCGCCCTGCAGCCGGGTCGCCCGCCCGGGGACGACGGTGAGCACGCTGACCACGACGGTCAGCCCGAGCAGCACCATCTGGGTCGACCCCAGCCCGAGCGCCAGCGGGCCCGTCCAGCCAGATCGACGCCACCGCGATCGCCGGGATGGTCAGCCCGATGCTGGCCATCGCCGAGCCGAGGGCCAGGTTGAGGCTGATCTGGATCCGGTCGCGGCGCGCGGCCCGGACCGCGGCCAGCGTCTCCGGCAGCAGCACCAGCAGCGCGATGACCACACCGACGAACGACTGCGGGAATCCGGCCGCCGCCACCCCGGCCTCGATCGCCGGCGACTCCACCTTGGCCAGCCCGACCACGGCGACCAGGGCGAGCACCAGCAGCCCGAGGCTGATCAGCGCGGTCCGGTTGCTCGGCGGTTCGGCGTGCTCGCCGTCCTCCTCGACGATCGCGCCCGTCCGAGGTCACCGGCAGGAAGAAGTCGCGGTGCCGCACGGTCTGGGTGAGCACGAACATGCCGTACAGCGCCAGCGAGGCGATCGCGGCGAAGGCCAGCTGGCCCGGGGAGAACTCCGGGCCGGGCGCGCTCGCGGTGAAGGTGGGCAACACCAGGCTGAGCGTGGCCAGCGAGGTGACGGTGGCCAGCGCCGCGCCGGTGCCCTCGGCGTTGAACGGCACCAGCCGGTGCCGGATCGCCCCGACCAGCAGCGACAGCCCGACGATGCCGTTCGTGGTGATCATCACCGCGGCGAAGACGGTGTCCCGGGCCAGCGTCTCGGTGCCCGGGCCGCCGGACGACCATCAGCGTGACGATCAGCGCGACCTCGATGACGGTGACCGCGACCGCCAGCACCAGCGAGCCGTACGGCTCGCCGACCCGGTGCGCGACGACCTCGGCGTGGTGCACCGCGGCCAGCACCGCGGCACCGAGGATCACCGCGACGACCACGACCAGCACCGGTCCGGGGTCCCGTCCCCAGGTGCCGATCAGCGCGACGATCGGCCAGCATCGGCACCACGGTCGGCCAGGAGACCAGGGTCGATCGCAGTGCGGCCGGCATGGCCGCAGTGTCAGCACGGCCTCCTCGGCCGCCGGCGCGACCAGCGAGCGGGACCTGAGAGCGAAAGGATCTTGCCGTGGAAGCGCTCAGGTCCCGGTCGTCGGCCTGGGCGGGACGGCGGACCGGCGTCGGGTGGCCCACACCGCGTACAGCGGGTCGCCGGGGCCGGGCGGGGTGCGGAGCTGCCCGATCGCCGGTTCGAACGAGTCGGCCAGCGTGAAGTAGGCGTTGACGATCTGCACGTGCTGCTCGTCGTCGGTGCCGAGCCACCCGCGGATGGCTTTGGTCGGGAAGCAGCGGTTGGAGAAGGTGACCACGAACCGGCCACCGGGCCGCAACACCCGCCCCACCTCGCGGAAGACCGCGACCGGCGTCACCAGGTAGTCGATCGAGACGCAGCAGGTGACGTCGTCGAAGGTGGCGTCGGCGAAGGGCAGGACCGGGTCGGCGTTGAGGTCGTGCACGACGTGCTCGGCCAGCATCGGGTTGGCTTCGAGCTCGGTGGCGTTCATGCCCAGCCCGACGAGCCGGCGTGGCGGCCGCTCGAAGTGTGAGATCCACGACGACATCAGGTCGAGCACGTCGCCGTCGAGGCCCAACTCGGAGTAGAGCGCACCGACGGCCGCGATGGCGCGACCATCGATGTGCGTGACCAGCCGTTGCGGGCGGTAGAAGTCAGGGTCGGGTGAGGGGTCGGCCCGGTCGAAGAATCCGGCGGGGAAGACGTCGTCCGACACCGCCCGACGGTAGCCGCCGGCACCCCACCGCGCGCGCCGCACTGCGGCCCGAGCGGCCGCAGGCGCGCTGTCAGCGGAGACGGGGGCGCAGCTCGGTGGGGGAGAGATCCTGGGCCCCCGCGCGCTCGATCCGGCGGGCCAGCGCGGCCGCCCACGCCGCCGCCTCGACCACCGCCAGCCCGGCCGGCACCGGCCCCGACCAGTTCGCCAACTGCCCGGCCGCCCGGTCCAGCAGGGCGACCGCGCCCCGGCCGTTGCCGCGCTGCGCGTGCGTGAGCCCGACGGCGAGCTGGGCCAGCGCCCGCCACAGCTGCCGCTCGTCGTCCGGAGCCGCCTTCCAGGCACCCTCGAGCACGTCGTGGGCCGGGAAGGGGAGGCCGGCGTCGAGCAGCCGCTGGGCCTCGCTGACCGCCTCGTCGGCGCTGAGCACGAGATCGTCGGGCACCCGCTCGACCCCGGCCGCGCCGTGCGGGAGGGGACGACCGGCGGCGTCTCGAGGGCGAGCGTTGCGCGGACGTCCGGCTGCGTCCCGATCACGGGTGGCCATGGCCCACGGTGGCACAGCTCACGCGTCGACGTCCCCTCGTCGCCAGGATCAGTACTTGGGACCGATGTGGACATCCAGTGCCGCCACCGCAGCGCGTCGGCCTCCGAGATGGTGTCGGCATCAGGGCGTGTGTGAGGCGGGTGAGGGCGTCGGCGCACAGGTCGAGGATGTCGGCCGACCTGTTGGTGAAGAAGTGCTTGCGCCCGGAGCCGTGCTGCGGGAAGTAGCACAGCGTGCACCGAGCAGCTCTTGAGCGCCACGCATCCGGTGCGGCGGACGCTGGAGACCGCGAGGCGGCAGCTCCGCGCGCGTGGCCGCCTTCACCTCGCCGTCCGCGCACAGTCTGGGGTCTCGATCCACGGTCTCGCGGGAGTGCATGCCCGAATGGTGCCGGGGGACACCGACAGTTCTGCCATCCGTTTGTGCCCCCGGTGCGATTCGAACGCACACTGGATGGGTTTTGAATCCATGGCCTCTGCCGGTTGGGCTACGGGGGCGGCGTGGGCATCACGATAGCGGGTGCCGACCACGCCACATCACAGCGCGCTGCCCGACCCCCTCCCGGTATTCTGAATCCATCCGGAACACCATCCGGCCACACCGTCCCGCGAAGGGGAGTCCTGTGACCCAGCAGGTGCCTGCAGACAGCACCACCACCGCCAACGCCCCGGCGACCGGCTGGCGGGTGCTCGTGGTCGAGGACGAGGCGCTGATCCGCCTGGACCTGGCCGAGATGCTGACCGAGGAGGGCTACGTCGTGGCCGGCGAGGCCGCCGACGGCGAGCAGGCCGTCGCGCTGGCCCGCGAGCTGCGCCCCGACCTGGTCATCATGGACGTCAAGATGCCCAAGATGGACGGCATCGCCGCTGCCGGCGCGATCGTGGACGAGCGGATCGCCCCGGTCGTCATGCTCACCGCGTTCAGCCAGCGCGACCTCATCGAGCAGGCCCGCGACGCCGGCGCGATGGCGTACCTGGTCAAGCCGTTCGCCCGGCACGAGCTGGTGCCGGCCATCGAGCTGGCCGTGTCCCGCTTCGCCGAGAAGCGCGCCCTTGAGGACGAGGTCGCCACGCTGACCGACCGGCTGGAGACGCGCAAGCTCGTCGACCGGGCCAAGGGCCTGCTGATGACCCAGCAGGCGATGAGCGAGCCGGACGCCTTCCGCTGGATCCAGCGCACCGCGATGGACCGCCGCACGACCATGAAGGCGGTGGCCGAGGCCGTCGTCGGCGGGCTGGCGACGCCGGCGTCGTAGATCGTTTCGCGGTCTTTCCGCACCTCCAACGGCGGTCGAGAAGTACACGACAGGGTTGCGGTCCGATAAAGGACCCATGTCGGACGGTGACGGACGACCGGCTGTCCCTTAGGTTCGCGACGCTCCCGGAGTGTGGGAGCGGCGGCTGCGATGTGGGCCAACCAGCGGATCCAGCAGTACGGAAGGACATCAGGATGAGTCGGAAGCGGATGGTCGCCACCGCCGCGATGCTGGCCGGGGCCCTCGTGCTCACGGCATGCGGTGGTGGCGGGGAGAGCTCCTCGTCCTCGGGTGGCGGGACAGCAGGCGGCGAGACCCTGAAGATCGGGTTCATGGGTGACCTGACCGGTGAGAACTCGGGCATCGTCATTCCCCCGCGCAATGGCGCGAAGCTGGCGATCGACGAGTACAACGCGACCAACCCGGCGCAGAAGCTGGAGCTGGTCGAGTACGACAGCCAGGGCAGCGCGGACCAGGCGGTACCGCTGGTCACGCAGGCCATCCAGCAGGACAAGATCGTCGCGCTGATCGGGCCGGCGTTCTCCGGCGAGTCCAAGGCCGTCGGACCGGTGCTGGAGCAGGGTGGCATCCCGAGCGTGTCCCCGTCGGCGACCAACCCCGGCCTGGCCGAGAACGGCTGGAAGTTCTGGCACCGGGTGGTGGCCAACGACGCCGACCAGGGCCCGGCCATCGCCGACTTCCTGACGCGGGCCAAGAGCCCGACGAAGGCCTACGTGATCAGCGACGACCAGGAGTACAGCGTCGGCCTGGCGGACGCCATGTTCGCCGACTTCCAGGCCAAGGGCGTGCAGGTCGAGCGTGACCAGTTCGCGCAGGCCGCCTCGGACTACTCGTCGACGGTGTCCAAGGTCAGCGCCTTCCAGCCGGAAGTGGTCGTCTACGGCGGCTACTACGCGCAGGCCGGGCGGCTGCTCAAGCAGCTGCGTGACGCGGGCGTGACCGCGACCTTCGCCTCCGGCGACGGCGCGCTCGACCCGCAGATCATCCAGGGCGCCGGCGCACCGGCGGCCGAGGGCGCGGTCCTGGCCTGCCCGTGCAACATCCCCTACGGCGCCACCACCGGACCGCTGGCGGACTTCACGACCAAGTACAAGGCGGCCTTCAACGCCGACCCGGCCATCTACTCGACCGAGGGCTACGACTCGGCGACCCTGTTCATCAACGCGATCAAGGGTGGCGCGACCACCCCGGACGCCATCAACACCGCCGTCTCGGGCGCGACGTTGGACGGGGTCTCCAAGAAGATCGCGTTCAAGCCGAACGGTGAGCCGGACGTCAACTCGATCTTCATCTACCAGGTGAAGAACGGTGCGCTGGGTCTGCTCGGTCAGTCGACCGAGGCGACCCTGGGTTGATCGGACCGATCGCACAGGCAGGCTGATACCAAGAGCAGGACGAGGTCGGGGAGCGGGCAGGCAGGACGGCCCGCTCCCCGACTCGCGTTTCGAGGCTCCAGCTTCCTCCTCGCACAGGGAGCTCCCCGAGAAAGCTGAAGGGCCGTGATCGACGACTTCACGCAGCAGTTCCTGCCGAGCACCATCGGCGGCCTGGCGATCGGCGCGATCTACGCTCTGGTCGCGCTGGGCTACACGATGGTCTACGGCGTCCTGCGATTGATCAACTTCGCGCACTCCGAGATCTTCATGATCGGGTGCTACGCCTCGCTGTTCGTGGTGATCACGGTCGGGGTGAGCGCGCCGCTGACCGGCATCGCGCTGTTCGGGATGCTGCTGCTGCTCATGCTGGTGGCGGCGGCGATCTCCGGTGGCGCGGCGATGCTGCTGGAGGTGATCGCCTACCGGCCGCTGCGCCGTCGTGGTGCGCCCCGGCTGGCCGCGCTGATCTCCGCGATCGGCGCCTCGCTGTTCCTGCAGGAGCTGTTCGCGCTTTTCGTCATCCCCGCGCTGTTCGACCGGCCCGGCCGCATCGACACCGCGGTGCCGCGCATCGTCGACCGGGACGTGCTGTTCACCATCGGCAACGCCGACGTGCGCACCGACCAGGTGATCGTGCTGGTCGCCGCGGTGATCGTGATGGTGCTGCTGGACCAGCTGGTCGCCCGCACCCGGATCGGACGCGGCATCCGAGCCACCGCGCAGGACCCGGAGGCCGCCGTGCTGATGGGGGTCAACATCGACACCATCGTCCGGCTGACCTTCCTGCTCGGCGGCGCGATGGCCGGCGTGGCCGGGGTGCTCTACGCCATGGAGTTCGAGAACATCCGCTTCAACATCGGCTTCATCCTCGGGATCAAGGCGTTCACCGCGGCGGTGCTCGGGGGCATCGGCAACATCCGCGGGGCGCTGCTCGGCGGGGTGCTGCTGGGCCTGGTGGAGAACTGGGGGGCGATCTTCTTCGGCTCGCAGTGGAAAGACGTGATCGCGTTCGTCATCCTGGTGGTCGTGCTGCTGTTCCGGCCGACCGGCATCCTCGGCGAATCCCTGCAGAAGGCACGCGCATGAGCACCCGTGAGAACACGCAGAGCTCGATGAGCCGGGCCAGCACGGCGGTCACCGGCCTGTCCGACCGGATCCGGGACTGGTGGGTCGACGCCGCGCCGTGGCAGCGCTGGTCGGTGTACGGGCTGGCGCTGCTGGTGGCCATCATCGCGCCGGCCGACTTCATCGCCTCGTTCATGTCGCCCTACACCGACTGGACCTCGCTGCTGTTCAACCCGATCGGCACCTTCGTGCTGTTGGCCATCGGGTTGAACATCGTGGTCGGTCACGCCGGGCTGCTGGACCTTGGCTTCGTGGCCTTCTACGCGATCGGCGCGTACACGCTGGCCTACCTGGGCACCGAGCACGGCTGGCCGTTCTGGCCGACGTTGATCCTGGGCGTCTTCCTGGCCATGGTGTCCGGGGTCATCCTCGGGGCGCCCACGCTGCGGCTGCGCGGCGACTACCTGGCCATCGTCACCCTCGGGTTCGGTGAGATCGTCCGGATCACCGCGATCAACACCAACGAGATCGGCGGCGCCCGCGGCATCACCCCGATCCCGCACCCGCCGGACTTCCTCGGCGTCCAGTTCAAGCTCGACCCGCTGCCGTACTACTACTTCATCCTGTTCGTGATCGTGCTGACCATCGTGTTCTCGCTGCGGCTGCAGCGCAGCCGCGTCGGCCGCGCCTGGACCGCGATCCGCGAGGACGAGGACGCCGCCGAGCTGATGGGCGTGCCCACGTTCAAGTTCAAGCTGCTGGCCTTCGCGATCGGGGCGATGATCGGCGGACTGGCCGGCACCGTGTTCGCCAGCAAGGTGATCTTCATCGCGCCGACGAACTTCCCGTTCATCCTGTCCGCGACCATCCTGGCCGCGGTGCTGCTCGGCGGGGCCGGGAACCTGCCCGGGGTCATCCTGGGCGCGTTCCTGATCGCCTGGCTGCCGGAGCGGTTCCGCGGCTTCGCCGACTACCGGATCCTGGTCTTCGGCGCGGCGCTGGTGCTGACCATGACGCTGCGCCCGCAGGGGCTGCTGCCCTCGCGGCAGCGCAGCGCGGAGCTGAAAACGTCGGGCACCGCCGGGTTGGCGGCCGCGGTGCCGACGTCGACCACGCCGATACCCGGCGAGGACGAACCCGTGGAGGCCGGTCGATGAGCGAGCTTGCGAGCGAATCAATGGCACAGCGCCCGTGCGAAGCGTTGACCGAGCGCAGCGAGGGAAAGCGATGAGCACCTACGGCAAGGGCGTGCTCGAGCCGCACGACTCGCCGGCGCGGCCGGAGCGGGTGATGCTCGCGCTCGACGACGTGACCATGCGCTTCGGCGGCGTGGTGGCGTTGCGGGAGGCCCGGTTCGACGTCCGGGCCGGCGAGATCTTCGCCCTGATCGGCCCGAACGGGGCCGGCAAGACCACCGTGTTCAACGTGGTGACCGGCGTCTTCCGGCCCACCGAAGGTCAGGTGATCTTCAACGACACCCGGATCGACGGCATGAAGCGGTTCAAGGTCACCCAGTCCGGGGTCGCCCGCACGTTCCAGAACATCCGGCTCTTCCACAACATGACCGCGGTGGAGAACGTCATGGTCGGCGTGGACGCGCACCACCGCACCGGCGCCGTCGGTGCCGCGCTCGGGCTGGGTTGGCACCGGCGCGAGGAGAAGGAGGGTCGGGAGAAGGCGAACGAGCTGCTCGAGTTCGTCGGGATCTCGATGCGGGCCGGGGAGGCGGCGAAGAACCTGCCCTACGGCGACCAGCGCCGGCTGGAGATCGCCCGCGCGTTGGCCACCGACCCGCGGCTGCTGCTGCTGGACGAGCCCGCGGCGGGCATGAACCCGGCGGAGAAGAACGGCCTGCAGCAGCTCATCCGCAAGATCCGCGACAGCGGCCGCACGGTGCTGCTGATCGAGCACGACATGGGGCTGGTGATGGACATCAGCGACCGGATCGCGGTGCTGGACTTCGGCGAGTTGATCGCCGAGGGGCTGCCGCGCGAGGTGCAGCGCAATCCGAAGGTCATCGAGGCCTACCTGGGAGCCCCCAGTGCTACTTGAGGTCAGCGACGTCGCGGTCTACTACGGCAAGATCGCGGCGCTGAAGGACATCTCCCTCTCGGTGGACGAGGGCGAGATCGTGGCCCTGATCGGGGCCAACGGCGCCGGCAAGACCACCACCCTGAAGACGATCTCCGGGTTGCGCCCGCTGAGCGCGGGCAAGATCGTGTTCGAGGGCACCGACATCAGCCGGATGCCCGGGCACAAGCGGGTCACCGCCGGCATCGGGCAGGCGCCGGAGGGCCGGGGCGTGTTCCCGGGCATGACGGTGCAGGAGAACCTGCTGATGGGCTGCTACACCCGCAAGGGCGACGTGCGCAAGGAGCTCGACGAGGTCTACGAGCTGTTCCCACGGCTGGCTGAGCGCAAGGCCCAGTTCGGCGGCACGATGTCCGGCGGCGAGCAGCAGATGATCGCCATCGGCCGGGCGCTGATGACCAACCCGCGGGTGCTGCTGCTCGACGAACCCTCGATGGGGCTGGCCCCGATCCTGGTGCAGCAGATCTTCGACATCATCAAGGAGATCAACGACCGCGGCACCACGGTGCTGCTGGTCGAGCAGAACGCCCAGCAGGCGCTGCAGCTGGCGCACCGGGCCTACGTGCTGGAGACCGGGCGGGTGGTGAAGTCGGCCGCGGCCTCGCTGCTGCTGGACGACCCGCAGGTGCGGGCCGCCTACCTCGGTGGCGACCTGGACATCGAGGGCTCCTCGAAGCCGCCGCTCAGCTGAGGATGCCGTGGCGGGCGTTCCAGCGCTGCGCGCCCTGGTAGCCGTCGACCATGCCCCAGATCCAGAAGCCGATCACGCCGGGGATCCCGATGAAGATGAAGGAGAGCATGAAGATAGCAGGTAGCCGATCAGGATGCCCACTCCCTTGCCGACCTCCCCGTTCACCATCGACCCGAGGCCGGGGACGAAGAACGACACCAGCAGCGCGAGGGCGGGGTTCTTGGGCGCCACCTGGATCGGCAGCGACGACACCCCGCCGTGGGCCGGATTCACGGCGGCCGGGGCGACGTATCCACCGCTCGGTCCGCCCGCGGTGACCATGGCGCCGGGAGCGTCCGGCGCGAACTGCTCGGTCCAGGCGGTGCCGTCCCAGTAGCGCCGGCCGGTCCCGTGCGGATACCACCCGGCCTCGGCGGTGGGCTGCTCGTCCATCGTCCCCCCAGTGTGTGCTGACTGTGAGCAGTCATCCGGTCACATGCCGTCACAACGGATCGGGGGTCGGTCCTGCCCGGGCTGCCGGTCCGCTCAGCGGCTCGGCGTGATCGGCACCTCGGTTCCGGTGGCGTCGCTGAAGTCGCTCAGCGAGGGGCCGCCGAACGCGTGCAGCACGACCGGCGTCGCGTCGGGCGGGATGTCGTAGTAGAGGTCGAACTCCAGCCGGTCGGTCGGCCCGAGGTCGAACCTCCCGGGTTGCCGCTTGATCAGCATCGCCTGCGGGTCCGGCGCGTGCTCGACGCCGTCCGCGGTGCGCAGCAACTGCCGGTTCGCATCGAACGGGACGCTGTTGCGGCCGCTGTTGGAGATGACCAGCCGGATCCGGGCGAACCGCCCCTTGGCCGGCCACTCGGCATGGCTGCCGACCACCGACGGCATCCCGGTGCTCAGCCCGATCAGCTCGAAGACCGTGTCGCCCTCGGTGACCGGGGCCGGATCGAGCGGCACCTCACCCTTGCGCACCGGGCGCGGGGACAGCGGGTAGCTCGCGGGTGCGGGTGGGGCCGGCGGGGGAGCGGCCGCGCAGCCGGCGAGCACGACGCCGAGGGCGAGCCCGACGCCGGCCACACTGCGGGCCACCGGTAGCGCGATCATGCATCCGGACGGGTGTCGCGGTGCAGGCAGGTGAGCTTGGCCGTGCAGGTCCGGCGGCCGTCGGCGTCGGTGAGCACGATCTCGGTCGTCGACGTGCTCCGTCCGATGTGGATCGGGCGGGCGACGCCGGTGACCAGTCCCTCGGTCGCGGCCCGGTGGTGGGTGCAGGTCAGCTCCAGGCCGACCGGGAAGCGCTCCGGCAACGCGTGCAGCGCCGACAGCGTGGAGCCGAGCGTCTCGGCGAGCACCGCGTTCGCGCCGCCGTGCAGCAGCCCGAACGGCTGCCGGTTCCCGGTCACCGGCATCGTGCCGACCACCTCGGCGAGGCCGAGCGTGACCAGCTCGATCCCCATCCGGTCCGCCAGCTGCTCGACGGTCTGCAGGGCCGGCAGCTGTTCGGGATCGATCGGCACCGGCCAACCCTACGACCCCGCCCCCGGCCCGGCCGAGCTCACCTCGGACCGCTCGCGGCGGGGTTCGCTCCAACCTGCGCGAACGGCACTTTCGGCCCATAGGTTGGTGTGAGCGTGCCGTTCGCGCAACGCCCGCACCTCGGCGGCCGCCGGCGCAGGCACCGGCACCGGCTGATCGCGGTCGACCGGGCCTCGGGAGATGATGGCGGCGTGGAAATCGCGTTCGAGCTCGTGGCGTTGATCGCGGCGGTGATCGCCGTCACCGGGGTGTGCCGCCGGTTCAACCTGCCCTCGCCACTGGTGCTGATCGCGGTCGGGATCGTCGCCTCCTACCTGCCGTTCATCCCGGAGGTGCAGCTCTCCTCCGAGGTGGTGCTGATCGGGTTGCTGCCGCCGCTGCTCTACTCCGCGGCGCTGAACACCTCGCTCGTCGACTTCAACGCCAACCGGCGCCCGATCCTGCTGCTGTCGGTCGGCCTGGTCGTGTTCACCACCCTCGGCATCGGGGTGCTGGTGCACCTGATGCTGCCCTCGCTGCCGTGGTGGGCGGCGTTCGCGATCGGGGCGGTGGTGGCGCCGCCGGATGCCGTGGCCGCGACCGCGATCGGGCGGCGGATCGGACTGCCGCGCCGGATCGTGACCGTGCTCGAGGGCGAGTCGCTGCTCAACGACGCGACCGCGCTGGTCGCGCTGCGGACGGCGATCGCGGCGACCGTGTCGGTGGCCGCGGTGGGGCTGGACTTCCTGATCGCGGCCGGTGGCGGGCTGCTGGTCGGGTTGGCGGTGACCTTCGTGGTGGCCAAGGTGCGCCGCCGGCTGACCGACCCGCTGCTCGACAGCGGGCTGTCGTTCATCACCCCGTTCGCCGCCTACGTCGCGGCCGAGGAGATCCACGCCAGCGGCGTGATCGCGGTCGTGGTCGCGGGCCTGCTGCTCGGGCACAAGGCGCCGATCCTGCAGACCGCGCAGTCCCGCATCGCCGAGCGCACGAACTGGTCGAGCATCGCGTTCCTGCTGGAGAGCACGGTGTTCCTGCTGATCGGACTGCAGGCGCGCTGGATCATCGCCGACGTGTTGACCGGCGAGCTGCCGGTGTCGAGGGTGCTGCTGATCTGTGCGGCGGTGCTGGTCGGGGTGATCGTGCTGCGCATGGTGTGGGTGTTCCTCTCCCGCGCCCTGCTGCTGCGCGGGCTGTACCACACGCCCTACTCCTACACGTTCATCGTCGCCTGGGCCGGGATGCGCGGCGTTGTCACGCTGGCCGCGGCGTTCGTGATCCCGACCGACACCCCGTACCGGGAGGTGCTGCTGCTGATCGCGTTCACGGTCACCGCCGGCACCCTGTTCCTGCAGGGCCTCACGCTGCCGTGGCTGGCCCGGCGGCTGCGGGTGCCCTCGCCGGACCCGGCCGCCGACGCGCTGGCCAGGGCGAACCTGCTGCAGCAGGCCTCGCAGGCGGGGCTGGCCGCGCTGGACGAGATGGAGGAGGACGACCCGCACCGGGTCTCCGACCAGATCCGGGCCCGGCTGGAGCGACGCGACTTCGCCGCCTGGGAGCAACTGGGTCCCGGCGAGAACGAGACACCGACCGAGACCTACGCGCGGCGGCGCCGGATCATGATCGACGTCGAGCGCGCCAGGGTGCTGGAGGCGCGCAGCAGCGGCACGGTGCCGCACGAGGTCGTCGCGCAGGTGCTGACCATGCTCGACGTCGAGGAGTCGATGCTCGACTACAGCCAGCGCGAACGCTCCCGGCTGCGCGAGGGCGACCCGGCGGTGGCCCTGCACGGCGACTGCGAGCACCTGGCGGCGGCGCTCGCGGACTTCACCCCGCAGACCCCGGGCGTGTGCGCCGCCTGCGTGCGCGAGGGCACCAACTGGGTGCACCTGCGACTGTGCCTGAGCTGCGGGGAGGTCGGGTGCTGCGACTCGTCGCCGGAACGGCACGCGAGCGGGCACCACCGGCACAGCGGCCACCCGGTGGTGCGCTCGGCCGAGCCGGGCGAGGGCTGGCGGTGGTGCTTCGTAGATCAGGTCACCGGCTGACCGCCACCCCTGGAATCGCATTTCGGAGCCGAACTGCACGGCTGGTGAGCTGTTGGCGCTCGTCGGGGAGGTTATTGGCGGGGTTTGCGGCAGACGAAGATCGCCGTGCCGGGGAACAGCGCCCCGCGCAACGGCGACCACTGACCCCAGACCCGGTCCCGGCCCGGCGGCCACTCCGGCTCGACCAGGTCCTCCAGCACCAACCCGGCGGCCACGACGTCCCGTATCCGGTCGCCCACCGTCCGGTGGTGCTCGACGTAGGTCGCCGCCCCGGCGTCGTCGACCTCCACGTAGGGCGTGCGGTCGAAGTAGGACTGCTGCACGGTCAGCCCGGCGGGCCCGGGATCGTCGGAGAACGGCCAGCGCATGGGGTGGTTGACCGCGAACACCCAGCGCCCGCCGGGGCGCAACACGCGGGCCACCTCGACCATCACCCGGCGCGGGTCGGCCACGAACGGCACCGCCCCGAACGCCGAGCAGGCCAGCTCGAAGCTGCCCGCCCGGAACGGGAGCTGCTCGGCACCGGCCTGCACCAGCGGTACCGCGATGCCGGTGCTGGCCCCCAGCCCCGCCGCGTGCCGCAGCATCGACGCCGACAGGTCGAGCGCAACCGGCCACCCTCCCTGGGCCCGCAGCCAGCGCGAACACGGCGCCGACCCAGCCCCGATCTCCAGCACGCGCGCCCCGCGGACGTCGCCGAGCAGGCCCGCGTCGGCCTCGCGCAGCCCCTCAGGGCACCAGACGAAATCCGCGTCGCCGATGTCGCGGGCGTGCTCGGCCAGGTAGGCGTCGGCGTCGGCGTCCCACCACCGCCTGCTCGCCCGCTGCGACTCGGCGGAGTCGACCCCGCGGTGGGCCACCCCGGCAGTCCCCAGCACCTGCTCGGCGCTGGGTCGGTCGCTCGCGGCGCTGGCATGGTGCACGACCGAATCGTGACAGTTCCGCCGCCTGCACCCGCATTGCCCTGGTGATCCGGCCCCGCGTAGCATGGCCGACGCACTGTGGTCAACGTCGCGCTCGCCCGTCCGGCACCTGTCGGACCGTTTGTTCGCAGACCGCCGACATGCCGTGCGAAGCACCTTTGCACCATCCGTGGCACGGTTGTGCCGCGTCCGTATCCGTTCCACGCCCCGTTCGGGGTGCAGCTCATTAGGGTGACAGCGCCACGTCACACGAAGAAGTCCACAACCTGATCCGTCCCGACAATCCATCCATCACCGGAGCACCCCACTACATGTCCACCGACACCACCGCCGCCCCGACCTCCACGACCCCGCAGGTCGCCGTCAACGACATCGGGTCGGAGGAGGATTTCCTCGCCGCCATCGACCTGACGATCAAGTACTTCAACGATGGCGACATCGTCGAAGGCACCATCGTCAAGGTCGACCGTGACGAGGTCCTGCTCGACATCGGCTACAAGACCGAGGGCGTCATCCCCTCGCGGGAACTCTCGATCAAACACGATGTCGACCCGGCTGAGGTCGTGTCGGTCGGCGAGCACGTCGAGGCCCTCGTCCTGCAGAAGGAGGACAAGGAAGGCCGACTGATCCTGTCCAAGAAGCGCGCCCAGTACGAGCGCGCCTGGGGCACGATCGAGGCCCTCAAGGAGGCCGACGAGCCGGTCGAGGGCACCGTGATCGAGGTGGTCAAGGGCGGCCTGATCCTGGACATCGGGCTGCGCGGCTTCCTGCCGGCGTCGCTGGTCGAGATGCGCCGGGTGCGCGACCTGCAGCCCTACGTGGGCCGCAAGATCGAAGCCAAGATCATCGAGCTGGACAAGAACCGCAACAACGTGGTGCTGTCCCGCCGGGCCTGGCTCGAGCAGACCCAGTCCGAGGTGCGCAGCGAGTTCCTCAACCAGCTGGCCCGCGGCCAGGTGCGCAAGGGCGTCGTGTCCTCGGTGGTCAACTTCGGCGCGTTCGTCGACCTCGGTGGGGTCGACGGTCTGGTGCACGTCTCCGAGCTGTCCTGGAAGCACATCGACCACCCGAGCGAGGTCGTCGAGGTCGGCCAGGAGGTCACCGTCGAGGTGCTCGACGTCGACCTGGACCGCGAGCGCGTGTCGCTGTCGCTCAAGGCGACCCAGGAAGACCCGTGGCGGCTCTACGCCCGCACCCACGCGATCGGCCAGATCGTGCCGGGCAAGGTCACCAAGCTCGTCCCGTTCGGCGCGTTCGTGCGCGTCGAGGAGGGCATCGAGGGCCTCGTGCACATCTCCGAGCTGGCCGAGCGGCACGTGGAGATCCCCGAGCAGGTCGTGCAGGTCGGCGACGACGCCATGGTCAAGGTCATCGACATCGACCTGGACCGACGCCGCATCTCGCTGTCGCTCAAGCAGGCCAACGAGGGCATGACGGTCGACACCGAGTTCGACCCGACCCGCTACGGCATGGCCGCCGAGTACGACGACGCGGGGAACTACATCTACCCCGAGGGCTTCGACGTCGAGACCGGCGACTGGCAGGAGGGTTTCGAGTCCCAGCGCGAGGCGTGGGAGAAGGAGTACGCCGAGGCGCACTCCCGCTACGAGCAGCACATCGCGCAGATCCGCAAGTCGGCCGAGGCCGACGCCGAGGCCGCGGCCGAGGGCGGCTCCGGTGGGGGCACCAACTACTCGTCCGAGGGAGCGGCCGCTCCGGCCGAGTCCGGTGGTTCGCTGGCCAGCGACGAGCAGCTGGCCGCGCTGCGGGAGAAGCTCTCCGGCGGCGCCTGAACGCAGAAGGAGCGGCGCCGGCGGGCGGGACCTGGTCCCGATTCCGACGGCGCCGTTCCCGTTTCACCGCGCGGCTCGGGGCGCGCCGTGCGGTACGGCAGGTGGCCCGGTGGGCCAGGTTGCCGGCAGACGACTGACGGGTCACGGTTGAGGCGCGTTGCGGGCGCGTCGGGCCAGGAGCGGGGGGATTCGTCCTAGCGTGGAAGCCATGCGTGGGGGGCCGGGACGAGGGGTCCGAGCGGGCCTGGCGGCGCTCGGACTCGCCCTCGGCGTGGTCGGCGGCTGTGCGGCGCCCGCCCCCGCCCCGACCGAGCTGCCGACGTTCTCGGCCGCCGCAGCGTCCGACACCACGACCGGCCCGACCGCAGAGGACGGTGCGATCCCCGACGACTGCGAGTTCCTGCTGCGGGTGGCCGACCTGAACGCGCTGCTCGGGCTGCCGCTGGACACCGTCACCGTGCGCTCGACGCTGCACGTCGCCGAGCCGTCGGTCGGTCGCACCGAGCGGGTGGCGTGCCGCTATTCGACCAAGGCCGCCGGGCCGGCCCAGGGCCGCTCGCTGCTCGACATCAACGCCGCCTCCTACACCAGCCCGGAAGCGGCCGTGCAGCAGTGGCGCCGCAACGCCGACATCGAGGACGGCGTGCACCGCGACCTGCCCATCGGCAGCGCCGGCGCCGTGCTGGTCGAGCGCGGCGGGGAAGCGCTGCTGTCGGTCGTGTACGAGTCGGCCACGCTCACCCTGATCCTGCCCGACCAGCCGCTGCCCGGCGGCCGGCCGCGCGCCGAGGCCCTGGTCGACCTGGCCCTGCGGGTGCTTCCCGCGGTGGCCCCACCGGCGCCCGAGCCGACGGCGCCGGCGTCGCCGAAGCCCGCTTCGACACCGACGGCCACCGGCTCGGCCGGCTCGTCCTCGGCGCCCCCGGCGGCCCCGCCGCCCCGGCTGCCGCCCGCGGCCCTGCCCGCCGGGACGTCCGGTTCCCCGTAGGCCTGACCCGGTCTCGTGATCCCGTAGCGTTGCGCCGTGCTGCGCGTGGGACTGACCGGCGGGATCGGCTCCGGCAAGTCGACGGTGGCGCGGCGGTTGGTGCGCCGCGGTGCGGTGCTCATCGACTCCGACGTGCTGGCCCGGGAGGCGGTCGCGCCCGGAACCGACGGGCTCGCGGAGATCGTCACGACCTTCGGCGACGACGTCCGCACCCCCGACGGCGCACTGGACCGCCCGGCCCTGGCCGCCGTCGTGTTCCGCGATCAGACGGCGCGGGAGCGGCTCAACGGCATCGTGCATCCCCGGGTCCGCCGTCGATCCGAGGAGCTGATCGCGGCCGCCGCGCCCGATGCGGTGGTCGTGCAGGACATACCGCTGCTCATCGAGGGGGGCATGGGAAAGCGGTTCCCGCTGGTCGTGGTCGTGCACGCGCCGGCGGCCGAGCGGATCGAGCGGCTGGTCGCGCAGCGCGGGATGGCCGAGGCCGACGCCATGGCGCGGGTCGCGACCCAGGCCGACGACGACGCGCGCCGGGCCGCGGCGGACGTCTGGCTGGACAACGGGGGAGCGCCGGACCAGCTGGACGCCGCGGTCGACGAGCTGTGGAGTGCGCGACTGGTCCCGTTCGAGGAGAACCTGCGGCTGCGGCGGGTGGCCCCGTGCGGTCCGCCGATACCGGTCGATCCGGACCCGCGGTGGGCCGCCGATGGGGCCCGGCTCGCCGAGCGGGTCGGCGCCGCCGCCGGTGAGCTCGGCCGCGGCGCCGTTCCGGTCGGCCCGACCGCGGTGCCCGGGTGGCCCGCGGTCGATGTCGTGGAGGTGCTGCTGGCGGTCGCCGACACCGCGGCCGGGCCCGGGATCGATCAGCTGCGCGGTGCGTTGGCCGATGCCGGCTTCCCGAGCTGCCCGGCCACCGACCGAGCCGCCGACCCACCCGCCGACACCCCGGGGGCCGCGGCGGCCGGGTATCTCGGGCGGCACGGGTCGGCCGATCCCGGTCGGGTCGCCCAGGTGCACCTGTGCCAGGCCGGTTCGCCCGAGTGGCGCAACATGGTGCTGGTGCGGGACTGGCGGCGCGCCGGAGCGGTCGACGAGCCCGGACCCGAGGCCGGTCGGCCGGCGTCGGCGCGTCCCGACGCGGTGACCCTCGAGCGCGCCGAGGCCTGGGCCGCATCATCGGGATGGGTGCCGGCATCTCGGTGACAGGGGTGGATACCGGTAACGCTTTGCGACGATGCCAGGATAGTAAAGACAGCGCATTCCCCCGTTCGTGAGCGCGACGGCGGTGGCGTGGGCGCGCGGCGGACGTCGGGGAGAGGGGTCGTGAGCGCACTGGTCGAGAACCGCACGGCCTCCGGGAGCGACAGCCTCGTGTCCGCACGCGGCACGGACGTTGCTGTCGCCGACGATGCTGCCCCCGCCCCCGACGCGGCCGAGCGCGGCGACGGTGACCCGAACGACACCGCCACGGACGGCGGTGCTGCCGACGCGCCCGACGGCCCCGCCCCGGTCGCCGACGCGCCCGCCGCGGACCGGGATCCGCTCGAGATCCCGTCCGATCCGGTCCCGCTCCCGGTGGAGCTGCGGGTCGACTTCGGCGCCCACTTCGAGGACAACTACCAGCGACTGGTCGCCCAGCTGTACGCGATCACCCTTGACTCGGGGCACGCCCATGACGCGGTGCAGGACGCCTATGCCCGCGCCTGGCGGCGCTGGGCCACGGTCGGCGCCTCGGCCGATCCGACCGCCTGGGTCCGGGGGGTGGCCGTGCGGTCCACGATCCGGAGCTGGCGCCACCTGTTCGGCCGCTTCGCCATCGGCCGGGGCCGGCCCAACCGCGGATCCGTCGAGCGCCGGACCGCGGCCATGCTCACCGCGCTGCGCGGGCTGCCCGCGCCCGAGCGGCGGGCCATCGTGCTGACCTACATGGCGGGCTCATCGGCGGCGGAGATCGCCGCGGTGGAGCAGGTGTCCTTCAACACCGTGCAGGCGCGGCTCTCCCGCGGCCGGCGCCTGATCACCGAGAACCTGGCCGACGACCTACCGTCGCTGCTGGGCCCCGCGGCCGCCGTGCGCGCTGATGACGGCGCCACCACCGGGGAGGAGCCGCGATGAGTGAGCCGTTCCGCCGCGTCGCCGACGAACTGCGCAGGCTCGACGACGACCTGGCCCGGGCGGTCACGATGCCGACCCCCGACTCGGTGATCAAGCGCGCGGGCATGGTCAGCCGGGCCAGCACGGCCGCCGCGGTGGCCGTCGTGAGCGTCGGGGCCCTCGGCGCGATGACCGCGATCGCCACCGTGTCCATGCCGGTCGTTCCCGCGACGACCGTTCCGCCGGCGTCGACCCCGGCTGCGGTCGTCGCGCCGATCACCACCACGACCCCGGCGTCCGTGCCGCCCTCGACGACGCTGCCCACGACGGTGCCGAGCCCCGCTCCGGTGGTGGCACCGCCGCCGCCCCCGGAGCCGGCCAGGACTCCGGTGCGCAAGCGGACCCGCAAGCCCGCACCGCCGCCGCCCACGACGACACCGGCGCCGACCACGCCGAGCACGACCACCGAGCGTCCCAAGGACGACGACGAGGACGACGACCGGTCGACGACCAAACCGGCCGAGAACAGTGACGACGACGGCCCGGACGGCGTCGGCCCCAACGGCAACGGATCCCCGAATCCGCCCGACCCCAACACCGCATCGGCGGCGTCGAACCCGAACTCCGGCCCGGGTCCCGTCGCTCCGCAGTGAGCGGCGGGGAGCTCCCCGCCGGCGGCCACCCGATCGGCGCGGTCAGCGCCGCGGTTTCCAGCTGAGCGTGATCCCCATCTCCGCCAGCCACGCGTCCAGGTCGTGGCCGTGCGCCGCGATCCCGTCCAGGACGCGGTAGCTGCGGCCCAACGCCGCCTCCGCGGCGGTGCCGTCGAGCAGCCCGAGACCGACCGCGGCCACGAACTCGTCGACGTCGACCACCTCGGCGCCCCGCCGGTTGCGCACCACGATGTCGAGGTAGTGGTCGGTGAGAACCCACCGATCGCCGTCGCGGACGATCTCGCAGATGTCCAGGTAGAAGTCCTGGTCGCGGCGGTGCCCGGGATTCCACCACCAGTCGGTGACGCAGATCCCGAGATCGGGCAGCAGCCACGACTCCACCCAGTGCGCGGTCGGCCGATCGACCATGGCCCGGCTCATGTAGAGCCCGAACGGGGCCAGCCGGTACTCGTCGACCGGTCGCTCGAAGCCCTTCGTGTCGATGTTGACGCCGGCGGCGAGGTCAAAGATCACGGTCTTCGGCGGGTGCACGCGTCGATGCTCCCAGACCGCCCGGTCGCCGCCGTCGCGAAAACTGTCGGGGGGTGCTCGTAGTCTGGATCCCGTGGCCTTCGCGACAGAGATCCCTGGAAGCGCTGCCCAACCCGACGTGCCGGTTGCGCACTCCGAGTTCCGCCCGGTGGGGGACATCCCGCGCACCGGCGGCCGGTTCGAGGTGGTCAGCGAGTACACCCCCGCGGGCGACCAGCCGACCGCGATCGAGGAGCTGGAGAAGCGGCTGCGCGCCGGCGAGCAGGATGTCGTGCTGCTCGGCGCGACCGGTACCGGCAAGTCGGCGACCACGGCGTGGCTGATCGAGCGGCTGCAGCGGCCCACCCTGGTGATGGCCCACAACAAGACACTGGCCGCCCAGCTGGCCAACGAGCTGCGCGAGATGCTGCCCAACAACGCCGTCGAGTACTTCGTCTCCTACTACGACTACTACCAACCCGAGGCGTACATCGCCCAGACCGACACCTACATCGAGAAGGACTCCTCGATCAACGAGGACGTCGAGCGGCTGCGGCACTCGGCGACGATGAACCTGCTGTCCCGCCGCGATGTGGTGGTCGTGGCCTCGGTGTCCTGCATCTACGGGCTGGGCACCCCGCAGTCCTACCTCGACCGGTCGGTGAAGCTGAAGGTCGGCGGCGCGGTGGAGCGGGATGCCCTGCTCCGGGCCCTGGTGGACGTGCAGTACACGCGCAACGACATGGCGTTCAACCGGGGCACGTTCCGGGTCCGCGGCGACACCGTCGAGATCATCCCGGCGTACGAGGAGCTGGCGATCAGGATCGAGTTCTTCGGCGACGAGGTCGAGGCGCTCTACTACCTGCACCCGCTCACCGGCGACGTGCTGCGGCAGGTCGAGGACGTGCGGATCTTCCCGGCCACGCACTACGTCGCGGGGCCGGAGCGGATGGCGCGGGCGGTGCGCGACATCGAGGCCGAGCTGGCGGGGCGGCTCGCCGAGCTGGAGGGCCAGGGCAAGCTGCTGGAGGCGCAGCGGCTGCGGCTGCGCACCGACTACGACATCGAGATGATCCGGCAGGTCGGGTTCTGTTCCGGCATCGAGAACTACTCCCGGCACATCGACGGCCGCGGCCCCGGCACCGCCCCGGCCACCCTGATCGACTACTTCCCCGACGACTTCCTGCTGGTGATCGACGAGTCGCACCAGACGGTGCCGCAGATCGGCGGCATGTACGAGGGCGACATGTCCCGCAAGCGCAATCTGGTCGACTTCGGGTTCCGGCTCCCCTCGGCGGTCGACAACCGGCCGCTGACCTGGGAGGAGTTTGCCGACCGGATCGGGCAGACGGTCTACCTCTCGGCCACGCCGGGGCCCTACGAGCTCACCCGCACCGGCGGCGAGTTCGTCGAGCAGGTGATCCGGCCGACCGGGCTGGTCGACCCGAAAGTGGTGGTGAAGCCGACCAAGGGACAGATCGACGACCTGGTGCACGAGATCCGCGCGCGGACCGAGCGCGACGAACGGGTGCTGGTCACCACGCTGACCAAGAAGATGTCCGAGGACCTCACCGACTACCTGCTGGAGCTCGGGATCCGGGTGCGCTACCTGCACTCGGAGGTCGACACGCTGCGCCGGGTGGAGCTGCTGCGGCAGCTGCGGCTCGGCGAGTTCGACGTGCTGGTCGGCATCAACCTGCTGCGGGAGGGCCTGGACCTGCCCGAGGTGTCGCTGGTGGCGATCCTGGACGCGGATAAGGAGGGCTTCCTGCGCTCCGGGACCTCGCTGATCCAGACGATCGGACGTGCCGCGCGCAACGTCTCCGGCGAGGTGCACATGTACGCGGACAAGATCACCGACTCGATGCGGTACGCGATCGACGAGACCGACCGTCGGCGCGAAAAACAGGTCGCCTACAACACCGAGCACGGCCTCGATCCGCAGCCGCTGCGCAAGAAGATCGCCGACATCCTGGACCAGGTCTACCGGGAGGCCGAGGACAGCGAGGTGCCGGTCGGCGGCTCCGGGCGCAACGCCTCCCGGGGCAAGCGCGCGGCCGGCGAGCCGGGTCGGGCGGGCGCCAGCTCCGGGGTGGTCACCGGGCGGGACACCTCGACGATGCCGCGGGCACAGCTCGCCGATCTCGTCCAGCAGCTGTCGGACCAGATGCTGGCCGCCGCCCGCGACCTGCAGTTCGAGCTGGCCGCGCGGCTGCGTGACGAGATCGCCGACCTCAAGAAGGAGCTGCGCGGGATGGACGCCGCTGGCGTCCGGTGACGGTGCGGGCGGCGGGGCGCGCGGCCGGCCGGTGGCGCCCGCTCGGCGGTGGCCACTCGTCGGCGGCGGTTCGTGAGCGGCTACCGTGCCTGCTGGTGGTGCGGCTTCAATGACGGCGGAGGACAGGAGCGTGACCGTGACCGGCACGTCGGTCGTCCGATCGCGCCCGGAGCGGTGGCTGCTCGAGCAGCTGCGGGCTCCGCGCCGGGTGCTGTTGGTGACCGTGCCGCTGCTGGCGCTCGTGATCGCCGGGCTCGTGGTGCACACCGGCGGCCGGCACATCGATCTCGAGGTGTACCGCAACGGCGTGCAGGCCTGGCTGGCCGGGGGCGACCTGTACGGCCCGTTGCCGGAGACCTCCGCGCGCATCGCGTTGCCCTTCATCTATCCGCCCTTCGCCGCGCTGCTGATGGTGCCGCTGGCGGTGGTCTCCTGGACGGCCGCGTGGGTGAGCCTGCTGGGGCTATCGACGCTCTCGCTGGGCGCGACGCTGTACGTGGTGGCGCGGCGGATGTGGCCGGACGGCGGGTCGGCGGCGGCACTGTCGGTGGCCTCGATCGCGCTGCCGCTGGCGCTGGCGGTCGAGCCGGGCAAGCCGATCGACTTCGCCGCCGCAAGCGACTCGCGCGGCCCACCGCTGGCCCTGGAGCCGGTGCTGCAGACCATCGAGTTCGGGCAGATCAACCTGATCCTGATGGCGCTGGTCGCGCTGGACTGCCTGGTCGCTCGACCGCGCTGGCCGCGCGGATTGCTGATCGGCATCGCCGCGGCGATCAAGCTGACGCCCGCGGTGTTCCTGCTGTACTTCCTGCTGCGCCGTGACTACCGTTCCGCGGCCGTGGTGGTGCTCTCGGGTGCGGTGGCGACCGTGATCGGATTCGTGGTCGCCCCTCGATCGTCGTGGACGTTCTGGCTGGACAACCCGGTTGCCGGGGTGAGTGGCTCGCCGTTCTTCACCAACCAGACCTTCCAGGCCGTGCTGGTCAGGGCGGGTGTTGACGGCCTCGCCGGCCGGATCGGCTGGATCGCGCTGTCGGTCGGGTTGCTGATGCTCGCCGTGCCGGCCATCCGACGGGCGTCGGCGCCGCTGTCCATGGTGGCCACCGCCGGCGTCGGGCTGCTCATCTCGCCCACGTCGTGGTCTCATCACTGGGTGTGGGTGGCGCCGGCGCTGCTGGTGGCCGCGGCCACCGCGTGGCGCACCCGGTCCCGGGTCTGGACGGTGATCACGCTCGCGTCCGCCGCGGTGTTCGTCATCGCCCCTCATCAGCAGGGACTGCCGCGGGCCGGGGACCGGGAGCTCTCGTGGACCCCGCTGCAGCAGGTGGTGGGCAGCACCTACGTGTGGTTCACGACGCTGCTGTTCGTGCTGCTGTGGTTCGCCTGGCGGCGTCGCGGATGGGATGCCCACCATGAGGGTCCCGTCGCGAGGGCCCCGTCGTGACGGCCCGGTCGTGACGCCCGACGAGCTCACCGGCTACTGCCTGGCCAAGCCGGAGGCGGTGCCCGACCAGCCGTGGAGCGACCATCTGGTGGCCAAGGTCGGCGGCAAGATCTTCGCCTTCCTCGGCGGCGATTCGCTCGGGGTGAAGTGTGGCCGCGACTCCGACGAGGCGGCCGAGCTGCGGCACCGCTACCCCGACCACGCGTCGGTCATGGCCTACATCGGTCGGCACGGCTGGAACACCGTCGTGCTGGACGGCACCGTCCCCGACGACGAGCTGCGCGAGCTGGTCGACGCCTCCTACGACGCCGTCGTGGCCAAGCTGCCCAAGCGCCTGCGCCCCGGTCCCTGACGGCCAGAGGGGTTAGGCGGACGGGGCCGTGTTGCGCCAGGCGCGCACCCGGTCCTCGGCCCGGCGGAGGTGGCTGATCGCTCCGACCCGGGAGGACTGTTCGGGCGAGGCGGTGTGCTGGGCCACGGCGCGTTCGGCGGTCGCGAGCTCCGTCGCCGCCACCGCGTCCTCGGGATCCGGGAAGACGGTCGGCAGCATCTCCGGCGGCCCGTCGTCCTCGTGCCGCTCCTGCTGGTAGGGGTTGGTGTCGGGAAGGCGGCCCGTGAACCGGCCCCAGGCCCCGATGAACAGCAGCAACGCACCGGAGATCAGGCTGAAGATCACGTTGGACATCCGGAAGGCGAGCAGGTTCAGGGGTGTGTCGAGCACCAGGACGTTCACCACGCCGGAGAGCACGAACGCCGCTCCGGTGACGACCAGCACCGTCGATGCCGTGCGCCCGCCGCGGATACCCGCGAGCACCAGGATGGCCCCGGTCAGCAGCGAGATCGCCGACAGCAGACCGTTGGACGACAGGCCCAGCACGGGCTGTCCCTCGGTGGAGAACGGTTCGAGCCGGTTCACCAGCCCGAGGATCCCGAACACCGACAGCCCGAGGCCGAACACCACGGCGCCGATCCGGTGTACGCGGTCCAGCCACCTGCCCGAATCGCTTCGAACATTGTTCATGCATCGATAGTCACCCCGAATCGGTCACCCTGCCACTTGAGCCGGCTGCTGGCGCTGCCGCGGGCGAGTACCTACTGTCGTGCACAGCGGGGGATGCGGAGGTGGTCCGTGGACGAAGGCGTCTGCGCGATCCGGCCGGGCATCGACATCGGCCGGCACGCCCGCATGCTTGCCCGGGTGCACGACGCGCTGCTGTCGGGAAACCGTCCACCGGCCGACCCGCGACGGCTGGTGGCCCGGTCGTGGATGCGGGCCCGCGCCCAGGGCGTCGATCCCGATCTCGGCGATCCGCCCGGCCCGGTGTCGGCGGACGAACTCGAAGCGCGCCGGGCCGGCTCGCCGCTGCAGCGGGTGCTGCCCGAGCTGCGGGCGGCGCTGACCTCGGTGGCCGAGGACGCCCGCCACATCATGGTCGTGACCGACTCCAACGGGGTGCTGCTCTGGCGGGAAGGCTCGGTCTCGGTGCGCCGCCGGGCCGATGCGCTCGGCTTCACCGACGGCGCCAACTGGTCCGAGCGCATGGTCGGGAGCAACGCGATCGGCACCGCGCTGGCCGAGGGCGCTCCGGTCCAGATGTTCGCGGCCGAGCACTTCGTGCGCTCCCACCACGTCTGGACCTGCACCGCCTGCCCGGTGCACGATCCGCGCTCCGGGGAGCTGCTCGGGGTCGTCGACGTCAGCGGTCCGGCCGAGACGATCCACCCGACCACGGTGGCGCTGGTCGGCACCGCGGTGAAGCTCGCCGAGGCCAGCCTGTGGCGCCAGCACGAGGGCCGGATCGAGGCGTTGCGCGGGGTGGCCGCCCCGCTGCTGTCGGGCCTGAGCGGGCCGGCCCTGGTGGTCGACGACCACGGCTGGGTCGCCGCGGTCACCGGGATGCCCAGCCTGGACCGGGTGGCGGCGCCGCGCGGCGAGCTGCCGGTCGAGGTGCACGGGGTCGGGATCTGCGTGCCCGAGCCGGTGCCGGGGGGCTGGCTGCTGCGCACCGCGTCCAGTGCCCGGATGCGGCTCACCCTCGAGTTGGACCATCGTCCGCCGCGGGCCGTGGTCGACGGCTCGAGCCGGTGGCTGCACCCGCTGTCCACCCGGCACGCGGAGGTGCTGGTGCTGCTCGCGCACGCCGGCCCGGCCGGGCTCGACGCCGCAGCGCTGTCCGCGGCCCTCTACGGCGACCGCGACCACCTGGTGACCGTGCGCGCCGAGATGTCGAGGCTGCGCAAGACCCTGGGCGGGCTGCTGCTGGCCCGCCCGTACCGGATCGCGCCCGGGATCGAGACGGTGCTGCCACCGCTGGTCGGCAACGCGCTGCTGAGCCGTTCGACCGCGCCGGGCATCCGCAGGCTCGCCGCCGGGAGCTGACCGATCCCTGCCGGTCGCCGGTGCAACCCCGCTGCAACCGTTGCTCGGGCTCCAGTGCCGCGGTGAGGTGAGTCACGTGGCCGGGATTGCCGTCCCGCCGCGAAGCAGGCCACGACCCCGGCCGTGAGACCCGGCCCGGGATCCCGCACGACCCGGTCGACGACGACGAGAGGGCGCCCGCGTGCAGCAGACCGCAGCCAACGGGAACGCCCCGGGCGCCGCGCTGCCGATCGTTCCCGGCTCGACGGTCGGCATTGTCGCGAACCCGATGTCGGGCCGCGACATCCGCCGGCTGGTCGCCCAGGCCTCGGTCTTCCCCAACGCGGAGAAGGCGAACATGGTGCTGCGGCTGCTCGCCGCGGCCGGCGCGACCGGCGTCGAGCGGGTGCTGATGTCGACCGACGCGATGGGCGTGGCCGGCGGCGTGCTGCGGGCCGAGCGCAAGCGCCGGGCCGGCTCCGGACGCTGGCCGGCGCTGGAGTTCGTCGAGATCGACGCCCTGACCGGGACCGCCGAGGACACCCGGGCGCTGGTCCGCGGGATGCGCGAGCGCGGCGCCGCCGTGATCGTGCTGCTCGGTGGCGACGGCACGGTCCGCGCAGCCTCGGTGGCCAGCGGCGAGGTCGCACTGCTCCCGCTGTCCACCGGCACCAACAACGCGTTCCCGGAGATGTGGGAGGCCACCGTCGCGGGCACCGCGGCCGGGCTGCTGGCCACCGGCCGGGTGCCGGCCGCCGAGGCGACGCACCGGGCCAAGGTGCTGCACGTCGATGTCGCCGTTCCCGGGGCCGGGACGTCCGCGAGGTGGCGCTGGTCGACGTGTGCGTGTCGACGGTGACCCACGTCGGGTCCAGGGCGCTCTGGCAGCCCGGCACGCTGCGCGAGCTCTACTGCGCGTTCGCCGAGCCGCACGCGATCGGGCTGTCCAGCATCGCCGGCCTGCTGCACCCGAGCGCGCGCACCGACCCGCACGGCGTCGTGGTGCGGATGACCGATCCGGCTGCGGCCGCACGCACGGTGTTCGCGCCGATCGCGCCCGGCGTCGTCGCCGCGATCGGCGTGCGTGAGGTCGGGCCGCTGGTGGCGGGGGAGCGGCATCCGGTGGCGGTGCAGCGCGGCACGATCGCCGTCGACGGCGAGCGCGAGATCGAGTTCGGGCCGGCCACAACGGTCACCGTCACCCTCACCCCGCACGGGCCGCGGGTGCTCGACGTGCGCGCCGTGCTCGCGGCCGCGGCCGAGCGCGGGCTGCTCGTCTCCCGGTCGCAGGCGTTCCGAGCAGCGACCACCGCAGACATGACACAGGAGGCCCGATGAAAGCGGCACGGTTCTACGGTCCCGGCGACATCCGCGTGGACGAGGTACCCGACCCCCAGGTCGGTCCCGGGCAGGTCGAGGTGTCGGTCGACTGGTGCGGTATCTGCGGCACCGACCTGCACGAGTTCCTCGAAGGCCCGATCTTCATCCCGCCCGTGGGCAGCCCGCACCCGATCACCGGCGCCGAGCTGCCGGTGGTGATGGGCCACGAGTTCGCCGGCGTGGTGTCGGCGATCGGCGCCGGGGTGACGGGGGTCAGCGAGGGCGACCGGGTCGCGGTCGAGCCCTACTACGTCTGCGGTGAGTGCGTGGCCTGCACCGCGGGGCGCTACAACATCTGCCGCAAGCTCGGCTTCATCGGGCTGTCCGGGCAGGACGGCGGCTTCGCCGAGAGGTGCGTCGTGGACTCGCGCTGGATCCACCCGCTCGGCGATCTGCCCACCGACATCGGCGCGCTGGTCGAGCCGCTGGCCGTGGGCTACCACGCGGTGCGGCTTTCCGGGCTGCGCGCGGGCGGCACCGCCGCGGTGTTCGGGGCCGGCCCGATCGGGCTGGTCACCGCGGCGTCGCTGAAGGCCGCCGGGGCCGGGCAGGTGATCATGGTCGAGCCGGCCGCGGCCCGCAAGCAGAAGGCGCCCGCCGCCGGCGCCGACGTGGTGCTCGACCCCACCGAGACCGACGTGCCGGACGCGATCCGCGATCTCACCGGCGGCGCCGGTGCCGACGTCGCGTTCGAGTGCGCCGGCATCGACAAGGTGCTGGCCTCGGCGATCGGCTCGGTCCGTCCCGGCGGCACCGTGGTGAACGTGGCGATCTGGGGTCACGAGGCCAGCGTGGCGGTGAACGAGCTGGTCTTCTCCGAGATCAGCGTGCTGGGCAGCCTCGCCTACTGCGGCGACCACGGCGACACGATCGCCCTGCTCCGGGACGGGAAGGTGGCCGCCGAGCAGTTCATCACCGGCCGGATCGGGCTGGACGACCTGGTCAAGGGCGGTTTCCGGGAACTGATCGACAACAAGGAGGAGAACGTGAAGATTCTGGTGTCGCCGAAGGAGGCGTTGGCGTGACGACGGCAGTGGTGACCGGCGCCGGGCGCGGGATCGGGCGCGGCATCGCGCTGCGGTTGGCGCGCGACGGGCACGCGGTCGCCGTCAACGACGTCAACAAGGCCGGTGCCGAGGAGGTGGCCGCCGAGATCACCGCGGCCGGTGGCCGGGCGATCGCCATAGCGGCCGACGTGACCGACCGGGATGCCGTGTTCGCCATGGTCGACCAGGTCGCCGCCGACCTGGGCAGCGTCGACGTGATGGTGGCCAACGCGGGGATCGCGCAGGTAAAGACGCTGCTCGAGGTCACCCCCGAGGACCTGGCGACGATCTTCGGCGTGAACGTCTACGGCGTCGTCTACTGCCTGCAGGCCGCCGCCGAGAAGATGATCGCCCAGGGCACCGGTGGAAAGATCATCAACGCCGCCTCGATCGCCGCGCACTCCGGCTTCAACTACCTCGGCCACTACAGCGCGACCAAGTTCGCGGTGCGCGCATTGACCCAGGCCGCGGCCAAGGAGCTGGCCCAACACCGGATCACCGTGAACGCGTACTGCCCGGGCATCGTCGGCACCGACATGTGGGACCTGATCGACGAGAAGCTCGGCGCCTATCTGGGCACCGCCAAGGGCGAGGCCCTGGCCAACTACTCCCAGCTCATCGCGCTGGGTCGGGTACAGACGCCGGAGGACGTGGCCGGGTTCGTCTCGTACCTCGCCGGACCGGATTCGGATTACATGACCGGGCAATCGGTCATGATCGACGGAGGGATCGTGATGTCATGACCGGCACCCTGCCGACCACCGCGAGCACCGAGCTCAGCGCCGACGACCTGCTCATCGCCTACCGCACCATGCGCACCATCCGCGACTTCGAGGAGCGGGTGCACGAGGAGTTCGCCGGCGGCGACATCCCCGGGTTCGTGCACCTCTACGCGGGCGAGGAGGCCTCGGCCGTCGGCATCTGCAGCCACCTGACCGAGATCGACGCCATCGCCTCCACGCACCGCGGGCACGGGCACTGCATCGCCAAGGGCGTCGAGATCAACGGCATGATGGCCGAGATCTACGGCAAGGTCACCGGCTCCTGCAAGGGCAAGGGCGGCTCGATGCACATCGCCGACCTGTCCAAGGGCATGCTCGGCGCCAACGGCATCGTCGGCGGCGGCCCGCCGCTGATCTGCGGGCGGGCGCTGGCCTCCAAGCACAAGGGCGACGGCAGCGTCGCGGTGGCGTTCTTCGGCGACGGCGCGTCCAACCAGGGCACCACCCTGGAGTCGCTGAACCTGGCCAGCATCTGGAACCTGCCGGTGATCTTCGTGGCGGAGAACAACGGCTACGCCGAGGCCACCTC
This sequence comes from uncultured Actinomycetota bacterium, assembly GCA_963730945.1. Classification (GTDB taxonomy): domain Bacteria; phylum Actinomycetota; class Actinomycetes; order Mycobacteriales; family Pseudonocardiaceae; genus Pseudonocardia. The sequence continues at coordinate 1,345,993 of CAVSTV010000008.1, read as the reverse complement.
CTCGACCTGGTCGGTGGCCACCGACGACATCGCCGACCGGGCGGCCGCGTTCGGCATGCCGGGCGTGATCGTCGACGGCTTCGACTTCTTCGCCGTGCACGAGGCGGCCGGTGAGGCGGTGGCCCGCGCCCGCGAGGGCGGCGGCCCGACGCTGATCGAGGTCAAGTTCACCCGCTACTTCGGGCACTTCGAGGGCGACCAGCAGCTCTACCGGGCCGACGAGGTCAAGCACGCCCGCGAGCACCTCGACTGCCTGAAGGTGTTCCGGGCCCGGGTCACCGAGTCCGGTCAGCTCACCGGGGCCCAGCTGGACCAGATCGACGAGGAGGTGGCCCAGGCCGTCGAGGCGTCCGTCGTGGCCGCCAAGTCCGCGCCCAAGCCGGGTCCCGAGGACCTGCTCACCGACGTCTACGTCTCGTACTGAGTCTCACGGAAGGAGAACCGTCATGGCACGCACGATCACCTATCGCGAGGCGATCAACGAGGCGTTGGCCCAGGAAATGGAGCGCGACGAGCGCGTCATCGTCATGGGGGAGGACAACGCGGGCGGCGAGGGCTCGCCCGGCGAGGCCGACGCCTGGGGCGGCGTCCTCGGCGTCACCAAGGGCCTGTACGGCAAGTTCCCCGGCCGGGTGCTGGACACCCCGATCTCGGAGTCGGCGTTCGTCGGCGCCGCGATCGGCGCGGCCACCGGCGGGCTGCGGCCGGTGGCCGAGCTGATGTTCATCGACTTCATGGGCGTCTGCTTCGACCAGATCTTCAACCAGGCGGCCAAGTTCCGGTACATGTTCGGCGGCAAGGCGGTGACCCCGGTGGTGATCCGCACCATGTGGGGCGCCGGGTTGCGCGCGGCGGCCCAGCACAGCCAGTCGTTGCTGCCGGTGTTCACCCACATCCCGGGCCTGAAGGTGGTGGCCCCGTCCAACCCCTACGACGCCAAGGGGCTGCTCATCCAGTCCATCCGCGACGACGACCCGGTGATCTTCGCCGAGCACAAGATGCTCTACGACACTTCGGGCGAGGTGCCGGAGGAGAGCTACACGATCCCGTTCGGCGAGGCCAACATCGTCCGCGAGGGTGGGGATGTGACCATCGTGGCGATCGGGCGGATGGTGAACACCGCGCTCGAGGCGGCGTCGGAGCTCGCGTCCTCCGGCATCGAGGTCGAGATCATCGACCCACGCACCACCAGCCCGCTGGACCTGGAGACCATCCTGGAGTCGGTGGAGAGCACCGGGCGGCTGGTCGTGGTGGACGAGTCCAACCCGCGCTGCTCGCTGGCCTCCGACATCGGGGCGTCCGTCGCGCAGGACGCGTTCGGCTCGCTGCGGGCGCCGATCCAGCTGGTCACCGGCCCGCACACGCCGGTGCCGTTCGCCGACTCCCTGGAGGACCTGTTCATCCCGGACGCCGCCAAGATCATCGGCGCGGTCAAGACGGCCACCGACTGGAAGCGGTGACCCGGCATGAGCGATGACCGCATCCAGAGGGTCACGATGCCGAAATGGGGCCTGTCGATGAAGACAGGCAAGATCGTCGAGTGGTTCGTCGCGGAGGGCGACACGATCACCAAGGGCGATGACCTCGTCGACATCGAGACCGACAAGATCGCCGGGACCCTGGAGTCACCGGAGGGTGGCCTGCTGCGCCGGATCGTGGCCGAGCCGGGGGCCGACCTGCCGATCGGCGCGGTGCTCGCGCTGCTGGCGCCGGCCGACGTGGCCGACGCCGACATCGACACGGTGGTCGAGGAGGCGAAGGCGGCCGTCGAGTCCGGCGAGCTGGAGGGCGGCGACGAGCCGAGCCCGCAGCTGGTCGAGGTGGGCGGGCGCAGCATCTCCTACCTGACGCTGGCCCCCGAGGAGGCCGGCGGCGACCCGGTCGTGCTGGTGCACGGCTTCGGCGGCGACAAGAACTCGTGGCTGTTCGTGCAGCAGCCGCTGTCCGAGACACATCCCGTGCACGCGCTGGACCTGCCCGGGCACGGCGCGTCGGGCAAGGACGTCGGTGACGGGTCGCTGGACACGCTGGCCGACACCGTGATCGGCTTCCTGGACGCGCTGGAGATCTCCAGGGCGCACCTGGTCGGGCACTCGCTGGGCGGGGCGGTGTCGGCCGCGGTGGCCAAGGCCGCGCCGGACCGGGTGGCGTCGCTGACGCTGCTCGCCCCGGCCGGCTACGGGTCGGAGGCGGACGCGGAGTACTTGCGCGGCTTCGCGGCGGCGTCGTCGCGCCGGGAGCTCAAGCCGCTGCTCGGGCGGCTGTTCGCCGACGAGTCGCTGGTCACCCGGCAGCTCGTGGACGACCTGCTCAGGTACAAGCGCCTCGACGGCGTCGACAAGGCGCTCGGCGCGGTGCTGAACACCCTGCTCGACGGTGACCAGCAGGCCATCGACACCCCCGCGCTGCTGGCCGGCGTGGACGTGCCGGTGACCGTGGTCTGGGGCAGCAGCGACCGCATCCTCCCGGCGCCCGCCGACGGCGCGGAACGGGTCGAAGCCGGCCACATGCTGCACATGGAGGCCGCCAACGACGTGGTCCGCCACATCAAGTCCCACCTCTAGCACCGCCCGTCCGGCACACCCGGCACGCCCCACAGCGCCCGGCGCGCTCCGCAACGCCCGGTCCTCCCGGAACGAACGGCACTTTCGCACGCTAGGTGCGTGCGAGAGTGCCGTTCGTTCCACCGGGAGTGGGACCGGGATCGGGCTGGGGAGCAGGGGCTTGAGCGGGAGCGGGGACGGCGCGGAGGGTGGGGCGGGGGCGTCGGAGCGCTTGGGCGTAGTGGCATTGCAGGTCCGTGAGGACATCGGCGGGGTGCAGTTCGAGCCGGCTGGGCTGGGTTTCCAGGACGACGACGCCCAGGCCGGTGAGGGTCGACCGGCGCTCGACGGTGCGCCGGTAGTCGTCCGGGCTCAGGTGCCACTCCAGCGAGTCGATCTCCCACACCAACGCGACGTCGTCGAACCAGGCGTCGACCACGGCCACCAGCCGGCCGGCCTGGTCGTACAGCGAGGGATTCCACAGCGGTGGCGGCAGCGCCGAGCGCTCCAGCAGCTGCCGGGCTCTGGCCTCCGCAACCGACCGCACCCCGGCACCGACCTCGCTCAGCACCGCGCGCGGCAGCGCGGACCCCCGGGTGCTGCCGGCCCTCAGCTCGGCGCCCAGCTCCGTCGGCGTGACCAGGCCGCGCTGGACGATCTCCGCGATCACCGCCCGTACGATGTCGCGCTCGTTGCTGCGCCGGGCGAAGTCGAGCGCGGCGCGCACCAGCGGAGCCAGCGGCCAGCGGCCCGGCCGTGGTTCGGGCAGCCGTTCGGTCCGCTCCACGAGCACGAGGCCCGCTCCCACCCGGCGTCGGTCGGCCGGTACCAGCACGTGCACCGGCCCGGACGGGCTGGGCATCCGCTGCATCCCGTGCAGCTCCAGCGCATCGGCGCCGGTGATCACCGCGCCCGGTCCGGCGTAGAGCAGCGCCGCCCGCCGACGGTCGGCCCGGTTGGGGGGCGCATTGGTCAGCTTCACGACGCCGGGCAGGAGCGACCGCCATGGGCCACCGGCTCGGCATCGGCGCTGGGTCGTGGTGCGGCCCACCCCGAGGGCCTCCAGCTGCCTGCTGAGCACGACGGTGCTCCCGCACAGGCCCGGCAGCTCGTCGGGCCGAAGGTGATTTCGACGTCTGGGCACCCCTGAATCCTCCTCACCCGCGCCCCCACCACCCACCCCAGTTTCCGCACCTGTGGACAACTCACCCGCGCCCCCCATCCCGGTGGGAACGAACGGCACTTTCGCACGCTAGGTGCGTGCGAGCGTGCCGTTCGTTCCGGGAAGGAGGGGAGGGGCTGGGGACGGGGAGGACGGTGCGGGCCGGGGAAGCAGTGCGGGGAGGATGGCGCGGTGACGTTGGAGGGAATGGGGACGGACGGGAAGCCCACCGTGCACCCGGAGACGGTGCAGCAGTGGCGGGACTGGTTGGCCGAGCACCACGGGCGCGGCGGCGGCGTGTGGTTGGTGCAGTGGAAGCGGCACACCGGGCGCCCGGCGATGACCTACGAGGAAGCGGTGACCGAGGCGCTGGCCTGGGGCTGGGTCGACAGCACCGCGGGCACGGTGGATGCCGACCGGGCCCGGCTCTGGTACGCGCCACGGCGCCCGACCAGCGGCTGGTCGCGGCCGAACAAGCAGCGGGTCGAGCTGTTGCTGGCCGCGGGTCGGATGCAGCCCGCCGGGCAGCGCTGCATCGACGTGGCCCAGCAGAACGGCGCCTGGACGCTGCTGGACGACGTCGAGAACCTGGTGGTGCCGCCCGACCTCGCCGCGGCGCTGGACGCCCGCCCCGGCGCCCGTGCGCACTGGGACGCGTTCCCCCGGTCCCCGCGGCGCGCCGCGCTGGAGTGGTTGGTGCAGGCCAGGAAGCCGGACACCCGGGCCCGCCGGATAACCGACATCGCCGACAAGGCCGCCCGCGGGGAACGAGCCCGCTGAGCCGGGTCCTCTGGATCTTGTGGCGCGCAATCCGGAGCGGTGCGAACGGCACTCTCGCACGCTAGGTGCGAGCGAAAGTGCCGCTCGTACCGATGAGTGACCGGCCTGCGGGGCGTCCACTCGGCCCCGGATGCCGGGCGAGGCCGGGAGTGGACAGGTGGCCGGTCGGAACGCAACGGTGAGGGGGGATCACCGCCGGCGAACCCGAGGATGGCGATGCAGGGCTTCACCTACGACCAGCAGGCCACCCGGGTCGTGTTCGGCGCCGGCTCCGCCCGCACCGCGCTCACCGCCGAGCTGGACCGGCTGGGTGCACAGCGTGTGCTGGTGATCGCCTCCGCGCGGGACCCGGAGCTGGTCGCGGCGCTGATCGCGCCGCTGGGCGGCCGGGTGGCCGGCCGGTTCAGCGACGTCCGCGAACACGTCCCGGTGGCCACCGCCGAGGCCGCCAGGATCGCCGCCACGGACGCCGACGCCGACGTGCTGCTGGCGATTGGCGGCGGCTCGGCCGTCGGGGCGGCCAAGGCGGTGGCGCTCACCGCGCGGCTGCCCATCGTCGCGGTGCCCACCACCTACGCCGGCTCCGAGGTCACCCCGGTCTGGGGCCTGACCGAGCACGGCCACAAGCGCACCGGCACCGACCCCGCCGTGCTGCCCCGGGTCGTGATCTACGACCCGGAGCTGACCGCCTCGCTGCCCCGCAAGCTGGCCGGGGCCAGCGGGCTGAACGCGATGGCGCACGCGGTGGAGGCGATGTGGGCGCCGCGGCGCAACCCGGCGAGCACGGCCATCGCCACCGACGCGGTCGCCCGGCTCGCGACCGGACTGCGCGCCGACGACCCGGCGGAGCTGCTGTGCGGGGCCTGGCTGGCGGCCACCGCGTTCGCGGTCGCCGGCTCCGGGTTGCACCACAAGCTGTGCCACGTGCTGGGCGGGACGTTCGGGCTGCCGCACGCCGAAACGCACGCGATCGTGCTGCCGCACGTGCTCGCGTTCAACGCCCCCGGCGCGCTCGATGCGGTGGCCCGGATCGCCCGCGCGCTGGGCGTCGACGACGGGGTGGCCGGGCTGCGCGCCCTGGCCGACGAGCAGGGTGTCCCGCACGGGCTGCGCGCGCTGGGCCTGCCCGCGGACGCCATCCCCGACGCCGCCGCGCGCACCGCGCCGGCGGTGCCGGCGGACAACCCCGTCCCGATCACGAACGGGGCGCTGGAACGGTTGGTCCGCGCGGCGTGGTGATCGGCCCTCAGCTGGTGATGTCCTTGCGGTGGAAGTGGTAGACGGCCAGCGCGGCCAGGACCAGGGCGTAGCAGAGGGAGGTGAAGATGCCGCGGGTCATGCCGTCCCAGTCCACCTGCTGTGCGAGCAGGCCCGACCAGGCCGTCGCGTAGTGCGTGGGCAGGTAGTTGCGCAGGTCCTCCAGCGCGGTGATCTGGTCCAGGATCTGGGAGACGATCGACGTCATCACCGCGCCGCCGACCGCGCCCAGTGGGGCATCGGTGATCACCGACAGCAGCAGCGCGAGCGCGGCCACCCAGCTCAGGTAGATCGCCAGGTAGAGCGCGCCGAGCAGCACCCGCCCGGCCCCGCCCGCGAACGTGAGCGACTCGCCGGTGGGGCTGACCAGGTTGCCGGTGCCGTAGGCCAGCGAGCCGACCAGCAGCGCCACCACCGGCAGCAGCACGATCGCCGCCACCGACAGCAGCGCCGCCACCAGCGCCTTCTGCCGCAACAGCCGGGCCCGCGGGATCGGTGCGGCCAGCAGGTAGCGCAGGCTCGACCAGGACGCCTCGGACGCCACCGTGTCGCCGAAGAACAGCGCCACCACGACGACCAGCAGGAACGAGCCGGACGCGAACAATGCGAACACCGCGAAGTTCGCCGCGCTGCCCTTGGCCAGGTCCACCAGGTTCAGCGAGCCGGTCGGCGGGCCGTCGTCGGCCAGCGAGAAGGCGGCCCACAAGATCACCGGTAGCAGCGCCACCAGCGCGAACGTCACCTGTGTCCGCCGCCGCTTGAGCTGGCGCTGTAGCTCCACCCGCAACGGCAGCGTGCGGTGGGGCAGGTACCCGGTGCTCGCCTCGATCGGCAGCTCGGTGCGGCTCATGCTGCCGCCCCCGGAGGAGGAAGCACGTTCACGGTTCCAGGTCCTCTCCCACGAGCTGCAGGAACGCGTCCTCCAGCCGGCGCCGCGGCCCGGCCGAGGTCACGTCGACCCCGGCCGTCACCAGCGCCCGAACGGCCGAGCCGCGCGGTGTCCCGTTCAGCTCGGCGTGTACGGCGCCGTCGGCGACCTGCACGGACTGCACCCCGGACAGCGCCGTGAGCACCGCCGCCGCCCGGTCCGGCTCGTCCACGGTGAACGTGGCCGCGCCGCGGCCGGCGATGATGTCGTCCACGGTGCCCTCGGCGACGATCTTGCCGTGGTGCATGACGACCACGTGGCTGCAGGTCTGCTCGACCTCGGCGAGCAGGTGGCTGGACACCACGACCGTGCGCCCACCGGAGGCGTAGGCCCGCAGCACCTCGCGCATCGCGTGGATCTGGGGCGGATCGAGGCCGTTGGTCGGCTCGTCGAGCACCAGCAGCTCCGGCAGCCCGAGCATGGCCTGGGCGATCGCCAACCGCTGCCGCATGCCCTGGCTGTAGGTGCCGACCCGGCGGTCGATGGACGCACCGAGGCCGGCGATCTCCAACGCCTCCGCGATGTGCGACTTCTCCGCGGGTCGCCCGGTGGCGGCCCAGTAGAGCCGCAGGTTCTGCGCGCCGGACAGGTGCGGCAGGAAGCCGGGGCCCTCGACGAACGCGCCGATCCGGGCCAGCACCGGCGCGCCGGGCGCGACGGTCTCGCCGAACGCGCTGATGGTGCCGGCGGTCGGGCGGATCAGCCCCATCAGCATCCGCAGCACGGTGGTCTTGCCGGCGCCGTTGGGCCCCAGCAGGCCCAGCACCATCCCGGGCTCGACGTCGAACGACACGCCCTTGACCGCGCTGAACCCGCCCTTGTAGGTCTTGGCCAGGTCGCGGACCTCCAGCGGCCGGCCACCCGGCGAGCCGGCGGGTGTGCTGGGGCGGCGCAGCAGCAGCCGACATGCGAGCCAGCCGAGCAACGCCAGCGCCAGCACCACGCCGATCCCGATGGCCGGCTCGAGCGGCACCGTGTTGGCGGTGACCGACTCGCCCGGCACCACCGGCACCGTGACCGCGGTGTCCGGCAGCCCGATCTGCCAGACCGCCGGCTCCGTGGTCGTCGCGTACGCCTGGTCGGTGCTGCTGATCGACACCAGCAGCCGGTTGCCGGCCTCGATGGGCGCGACCACACCGGGCAGCGTCACGGTGACCACGGCGGGCGTCCCGTCGGCGGGCACCGGCACCCGCATCGGGGCCACCGCACTGCCCAGCAGCGTGCGCAGGCCGTCGGGGGTCACCTCGTAGGTCTTGGCGAACAGCACCGCCTCGCCCGGCGCGGGCTGCCCGGCCAGCCGGGACACCGAGACCGCGATCCGGGGCGCGCCCGCGACCAGCAGCGGCTCGTCGAAGGCGGCGCTGCGGAACTGCGCCGACTGCTGCGGGAGCTCGGCGGTGAGCGCGGTCAGCCGCCCGCTGACGCTGCCCAGCAGGCCGCCGAGCCCGGGCAGCGAGGTGATCGCCGCCGGGTTCCCACCCGCCGGATTGATCACGACCTGCGGTTCGCCGTCGAGGCCGACGACCTGGGTGCCGAGCGGGCCGGCCCCGGGCAGGCCGGGATAGCTCGCGGCGACGACGGTGCGGCCGGTCGGGGTGCGGCCGGTGGTGCGCACGCCGCTCTCGACCGCGTAGGAGAAGCCGGTGCCCGGGTCCTCGCCGCGCTCGGCGAGCACGCCGTCCCGGCCGAGGTACCAGGTGAACCAGTCGCCGATCTCGTCGCGGACGCGCTGCGAGATCCGGCCGCCGTCGTGCCCGCCGGCGAACCAGGCGACCTTGACCGGGGCGCCGGTCGCCGCGATCTCGCGGGCGTTGGCGTCGGTCTGATCGAGCCCGAAAAGGGTGTCCTGCTCGCCCTGCACCAGCAGCGTCGGTGCGGTGATCCGGTCGGTGACGGTAGCCGGCGACGAGCGACGCAGCAGCTCGGCGGTGGCGGGGGAGAGCCGGCCGGTGGTCGCCGCGTCCGTGTAGCCCGTGCATACCGCGGGGATGAAGCGCCCGCAGGTGGCGGGGCCGCTCAGGCTGGCCGGGTCGGTGCTCGCCGGCAGCGCACCAGCACCCGGATCGGTCCCGCTGCCGCCATCCGGGCCCGAACCGCTCCCGGCGGACCCCAGGCCCCCCGCGCCCGATCCGCCGGTGGTCGCCCCAGCGCCGCCACCGGCCCCGGCCGCACCGCCGGCCGCCGCCGAGGAGCCGGCCGCGGAGGCGGGCCCCAGCCCGGCCGAGAAGAAGATCCCCGCCCAGCTCTTCTTGAACACCCCGTCCGCGGCGAACGCCCCGTGCGCCGGGGTGTCGAGCGGGGGCGCGGTGGCGGTGGCGGCGTTGGGGAACAGCGCCTGGCCCAGGTCGTTCCAGGTGATCACCGGCACCAGCGCGTCGACCCGGCGGTCGTAGCCGGCCAGCAGCAGCGAGATCGCGCCACCGTAGGAGCCGCCGGTGATGCCCACCCGCGGGTCACCGGGGCCGTCCTGCACGACGTCGGGGCGGGCGGCCAGCCAGTCGACCAGCGCGCGGGCGTCGGCCACCTCGTAGTCGGGGGAGTTGAGCGCGATCTGCCCGCCGCTGGTGCCGAACCCGCGCGCCGACCAGGCCAGCACCACGAAGCCGCGGGCGGCCAGGTCCCGGGCGTCCGCGTCGACGGAGGTCTTGCTACCGCCGAAGCCGTGCGCGACCAGCACCGCCGGCGCCAGCGTCGTCTCCGGCAGGTACAGCGTGGAGTCGAGCTCGATCGGGGCCGGCTCGCCCGGGCCACCGGGCACCGTGATGCGCTGCTGTTCGGTGCGCACCCCGGGCGTCGAGGGCTGCGTCGTGGGAGAGTCCGATGTGGACGGGTCCGGGGTGCTTGCGGTGGCGGTGCCCGTGATCAGCAACAACGCGGCCAGCGCCGATACGAGGGCAGCCGGCAGCCGGGTGTGCAGACGTCGGGACACGTTATGACGCTATGCGAAGCCGCGTTGCATTCCGGTAGGCGCCCTCAGTCGGCTCTCAGCGCGTGGGACCGGCCGCGACGTCGTTGACGTGCTCGACGTGCGGATCGCCGTCGAAGAACGTCCCGATGAGGCCCCGCCAGCGGGTGAAGTTCTCCGACTCGCGGAATCCCACCGTGTGCGCCTCGACACTGTCCCACTCGATGAGCAGCACGAACCGCCGCGGCGACTCGACGCTGCGGGTCAGCCGGGAACTGCGGTACCCGGGCGTGTCCGAGACGTAGGCCAGGCCCTCACGGACGGCGGCGGTGAACTCGTCCTCCGTTCCGGGCAGGACGGTGAAATCCGCGATCTCCAGCACCATGCCGGCATCCTCGCACTACCGGGATCGGCGCCGGCCGACGGTTCCCCGCGCACCGGTCCCCGCGCATCGAGTCACTGCCGGCGGGCCCGCGCCCGCCGCTTGCCCTCGTGCATGGCCTGCACCCGGGCGATCGGGATGCCGTGACCCTCCGCGACCAGGTCCGCGGGCAGCTCCTGCGGCGCCGGCATGTGCTCCTGCCACGGATCGTGTTCGGCGAGCAGCCCGGCCGCGGTGCGCACGGTGAAGTCGAGCGGGCTGATCCGCTCGAGATCGTCCCAGGCCACCGGGAAGGAGACCGGCACGCCCGGTCGGGCCCGCGGGCTGTATGCCGCGACCACCGTGGCGCCGCCGGCCCGGGTGGAGTCGACGAACACCCGGTCGCCGCGGTCCTCCCGGATGAACGCCGTGGTGGCGATGTCGGGGTCGAGGCGCTCGGCGCGCGCGGCCAGCGCCCTGGTCGCCGCGGCCACGTCCTCGATGCCAGCTTCCTGGAGCGGCACGAACACGTGCAGCCCCTTCGCCCCGCTGGTCTTGATCGCGCCGGCCAGCCCGCTGTCGGCCAGCGCCCGCTGCACCAGCCGGGCAACCGCGACGACGTGGGCGAAGGCGTCGTCCGCGGGCGGGTCCAGGTCGAGGATCAGGTGCGTGGGATGCGTGTTTCCGGACAGCATCAGGGTGGGGTGGTACTCGACGGACCGCTGGTTGGCGAACCACAGCAGCGTGCGCCGGTCGTTGCACAGCGCGTAGTTCACCTCGCGCTTGGACGCCTCCGCCCACACCGCGACCGTCTCGATCCAGTCCGGCGTGTAGCGCGGCACGTTCTTCTGCATGAACGGGGGCTGCCCGGGGCGCACCCGGATGACCGACAGCGGCCGGTCGCGCAGCTCCGGCAGGATCCGGTCGGCGACGGAGTCGAGGTAGTCCACCAGGTCACGCTTGGTCGCCTCGGCGCCGTCGAACAGTGGCTGATCGAGGTTGGTCAGCTCGACGTCGTCCCGGTACTCGGTCGTCTTGGCCCGGCTCACCGGCCCACCCCACCACCTCGGCGGCGCCGCGGCCAGCCCGAACCGGACGGGGTCACAGCATCGTCGCCGGGGCGCAGATGCCCGAGTCGTCGCACACCTGCTCGATGAAGACGCTGCCCTCGTCGTTCGACGAGAGCACGAACGTGTCGGGCAGGTACCCACCGGTGGCCACGTCGGTGGCCGCGTCGCGCGGGTTGCTGCCCACGTAGGCCAGCCGGTCGCCGGAGCTGACGAAGGTCAGGTCCTGGCGGATCAAGGTCGGCTTCCCGCCCTCCGACGGGTCGGCGTAGGACACCTCGGCGGTGCCGGTGGGCCCGTCGGTGGTGAGGGTGGCGGTGTAGACGGTCTGGAGCACCGTCCAGGAGACCCGCACCTGCCCGGTCGGGCCGGTCGACGCATCCGGATCGGTCGGGGCCCCCGCGCTGGGCGGTGCGGTCGGGGCGGGGAAGGGCGCGCCGGTCGCGGGGGGCGGCCCGGCCTGAGGCTCGTCCGCGGCGCCGGAGCCGAACGGCGAGTTGCCGCCGGCCAGCATGATCAGGGCCCAGGCGCCGCCGGTCAGGATGAGCGCGGCCAGCACACCGAAGATGATGAAACCGGTGTGGCGGCTCCCGGCCTTCGGCAGCGGCGGGTTCACCGGTTGCGGCGCCGGGTAGCCCTGCGGCCACGACGACATCGGCGGTCCCTGCGGCGGCCGCCATCCGGCCTGCGGGTGCTCCGGCATCGGGGCCGGTGCCGCCGACTGCGGCCATCTGATCGCCGGGTACGCCGGCGGCGGGGCGAAGGCGGCAGGCTGCGCCGAGGCGGGCTGCGGTGAGGCGGGCTGCGGTGAGGGGGACCCGGCGGGTTGCGGCAGGGTGGGCTGCGGTGGCGTGGAAGCGGCGGGCCGCTCCGGCGTGGAAGCGGCGGACTGCGGCGGCACCACGTCCTTCGTGATCCGCACCGTCGACCCGTCGCCGAGCTCGGTCGTCCGGTCCGGCTCCGGCGAGATCCGGTCTGTGGCTTCCCGGTCCACCGGTGCCCGGTCCGTCATGGTGCGACCCCCCGAAGGTCTGCGCGAAGTGGCCAACTCTACCGGCGCCGCATCGAGTCGCCGACGGGGCGCACCCTTTCGTGATGTGTCCCCCCGCGGGTCCGGTCCCATCAGCCGGGTTCGGCGCGCGGCCGCTCCAGATGATGCAGGGTGACGGCCTGCAGCACCCCCGAGTTGATCTCCGCCGTCATCCAGGTGTGGGTCGGCTGGCGGCGGCGGTCGGTCGGTGAGCCCGGATTGAGCAGCCGCAGCCCGGTGCCGGTCGTGCTGTCCCACGGGATGTGGCTGTGCCCGAACACCAGCACGTCGACGTCGGGGTAGGCGGCGGCGCAGCGCCGCTCCCGGCCGGCGGCGGCCCCGGTCTCGTGCACGACCGCCCACCGCAGGCCGTCGAGCTGCACCCGGGCCAGCACGGGCAGCCGGGCCGCCAGCTGCGGTCCGTCGTTGTTGCCGACCACGCCGACCAGCCGGGCCGCCCGCGCCTCGAGCGCATCCAGGAGCTCGACCGACACCCAGTCGCCGGCGTGCACCACCACGTCCGCGGCTTCCACGGCCGCCCACACCGGGGCCGGCATATCGCGCCCCCGGTGCGGCAGGTGGGTGTCGGAGATCAGCAGCAGCTTCAGCCGACGGCCACCAGATCGACTACGAAGATCAGCGTCTCGCCCGGCTTGATCGCGCCGCCGGCGCCGCGGTCGCCGTAGGCCAGGTGCGGCGGGATGATCAGCCGGCGGCGGCCGCCGACCTTCATCCCGGCCACCCCGCGGTCCCAACCGGCGATCACCCGACCGGTCCCGAGCGGGAACTTCAGCGGCGAGCCGCGATTCCAGGAGGCGTCGAACTCCTCGCCGGTGGAGTGGGCCACGCCGACGTAGTGCACCTGCACGGTGCTGCCCGCGCTGGCCTCGTCGCCGTCACCGGCCACGATGTCCTCGACGACCAGGTCGTCGGGGGCCGGGCCGTCGATGGGGTCGATCTCCGGTCGCTGCAACGCCACGCTGTCCTCTATTCCGCCGATGCGTCCTTCGCCTCGACGGTCAGCCTGCCAGACCCGCGCGCGTCCGGTTCACGGCGTCGGTTCCGCCACCCCGAGCGCGTCGCGCAGGAAGCGGACCTGCAGCAACAGCAGGTTCTCGGCCACCACCTCCTGCGGTGTCATGTGCGTGACGCCCGACAGCGGCAGCACGCTGTGCGGCCGCCCCGCCGCCAGCAGCGCGGAACTCAGCCGCAACGTGTGCGCGGCGACCACGTTGTCGTCGGCCAGCCCGTGCACCAGCAGCAGCGGCCGTTCCAACCGGGCCGCGTCCTCGATCAGCGACGAGCGCCGGTAGGCGTCCGGATCGGTGTCGGGCCGGCCGAGGTAGCGCTCGGTGTAGTGGGTGTCGTAGAGCGCCCAGTCGGTCACCGGCGCCCCGGCCACCGCGGCGTGGAAGGCGTCCGGCCTGCGCAGCACGGCCAGCGCGGCCAGGTATCCGCCGAACGACCAACCGCGGATGCCGACCCGGTCCAGGTCGAGGTCTCCGAACCGCTCCGCGACCGCGTGCAGGGCATCGACCTGATCGGCGAGCACCGGACCGGCCAGGTCGCCGTGCACGGCCCGGTCGAACTGCGGTCCGCGCCCCGGGGTGCCCCGCCCGTCCACGACGAGCACCGCGAAACCCTGCTCGGCGAACCATTGGCTGCTCAGGTGGGCGCCGCGGGTGGCCAGCACCCGCTGCGAGTGCGGGCCGCCGTAGGGGTCCATCAGCACCGGCAGCCGCACCCCCGGCCGATGCCACGACGGCAGCAGCAGCGCCGACCGCAGGTCCCGCTCGCCCACCGTGAGCAGCGTGACGTTCGGCAGCAGCCCGGGCCGGTCGGCGATCGAAGCGATCGTGCGCTCGCCACCGTCCCGTGGGAACACGGTCGTCGAGGTGCCGTCGGAGTCGAGGTCCGCCGCGGTCACGACCATGGTGCCGCCACACAGCCGTCCACCGTGTACTCCGGGATTCGGGGTGTGCTCGGTCAGCCCCCCTTCGGCGCTCCAGGAGTAGAGCCCGATCGAGACCGGATCGTCGCTCGCGGTGAACAGCACGGCGTCGCCGTCGACGTCGAGCACGCCGCGCAGCTGCAGCCGCGGCGGCGTGACCGGATCGCCGTCGACGACCAGGCGGCGCGCCCCGTCGAGGTCGGAGGCGGTGATCAGCGCGCCGGAGGGCAAGTGCGTCGGCACCCCGGGCACGATGTCCACCCAGGCCGGATCGGTCTGCTCGTGCCGCACCGTGGTCGCCCCGGTCCGCGGGTCCACCGCGAGGATGCGCAGCGCCCGCTGGTCGCGGGGCTGCACCACGATCAGCAGCTCGTGCGCCGCCCACACCGCGGTGACCAGGTACTCGTCGCGCTCGGCGTCCCAGCGGACCTTCCGGCGGCTGCCCTCCAGCGTGATGATCTGCAGCGACACCCGGGCGTTCGCGGTGCCGGCGGCGGGATAGGCCACCACGGTCGGGGGGCGTTCGGGATGCTCGGGGTCGGCGATGTGCCAGCGCTGCACGGGGCTGTCGTCCACCCGGGCAACCAGCAGCGCGTCCCCGTCGGGCGACCACCAGTAGCCGCGCATCCGACCCATCTCCTCGGCGGCGACGAAGTCGGCCAGGCCGTAGCTGACGCCCGGGCCGTCGGGCTCGGCCAGCGTCGTGGTCAGCCGGGTGGTCACGTCGTGAACCCGCAGCGCCCCGGCGGAGACGAACGCGATCTGCTGGCCGCCCGGATCGGGACGGGGATCGATCACCCCGCCGTCGGTCTCGGCCAGCTGGGGGGTGAGCCCGGCGGCCAGCTCGGCCACGTAGAGCTGACCGTCCAGCGCGAACGCGGCCATCGTGACCGGGCGGTCCGTGGCGTAGGCCACGACGCCGCCGGCCTGCTCGCGGCTGCGCTCGCGGCGGGCCCGCTCGGCCGGCGGCAACGCGTCGCCGCCGGAACCGTGCCCGTCGAGCAGCGAGCGGGGATCGGCGACCAGCCGCTCGATGCCGGTTCTCGCCTCCAGTGTCCAGAGGCAGGTGACCGGATCGGTGCCGGCACGGCTGCGCAGGAACACGATGCGGTCGCCGTCCGGGGAGATCGTGATCCCGCGCGGGGCGCCGAGGGTGAACCGCCGGGTTCGGGCCTGCCGGCGCGGAAAGCTGTCGGTCACGATGCCGCCTCCGCGGGAGGAAGTACGTCGTCGGTCACGAGTGATCAGTCTGCCGGGCGGCACCGGCCGGTTCACGCAGGGCCGGTCGGTTCACGCAGGGGCCGATCAGTTCACGCAGGGGATGCCGTCCGCGGTGATCACTCGTGAGCTGCTCGACGATTCCGCGGCCGCGCTCGAGGTCGCGCTGGGTGTCGAGGTGGCGGACTGCCCGGGCAGCGGCGTGTTCGCCGGTGCGATGGTCGTCGCCGGCGAGCCGAGCAACGCCGGCGGGTCCACTATGGAGGCGACGAACGCCCGCACCTGCTTCCCGTCGATCTCGACCGCCACCCCGTCGACCGGTGTCTGCAGATCGACCCGGCCGGTCGGGATGGTCCGGAACTCCAACTCGTCGCCGGTGAACCGTCGCAGCTGGGTGAGGGCTTGATCGAGATCCCAGTCCCGGTCCAGCACGACGTACCGGGACACCACGCCCACCAGCTCGTTCAGCTTGCCGGCGTCGGACAGCGTGCCCGCGCTCTGCAGGCGCTGGGCCAGCCCGGCGGCGAAGGCCTGCTGACGGGCGATGCGGTCGAGGTCGCCGCCCTGCAGGCCGTGTCGTTGCCGGACGAACGCGAGCGCGGCCGGCCCGGTCACCGACTGCTCCCCGGCGGGCAGGTCGATGCCGGAGTACGCGTCCCGGACCGCCTCGTTGAGGCACACCGACACCCCGCCGATTGCCTCGGTGAGCTCGACGAAGCCGGCCAGGTTGATCTCGGCGAAATGGTCGATCGAGACCCCGGTCAGGTCCTCGACCGACGCGATGAGCTTCTGCCGGCCGGCCTCGCGACTGCGCCGGTCCAGCTCCGGACCGCTGATGCCCAGCCCGGAGAGCATCCGCTGGGCCTCCTGCACGCCCCGCCCGTATGCCGAGTTGAGCTTGTGCTTGCCGCGCTCACCGTCGATCGGCACGAACGAGTCGCGCGGGATCGAGATCGCCGTGGCCGCCCCGCCGGTCCGCCCGGGCACGCGCAGCAGGATCATCGTGTCGGTGTGCAGCTGGCCCTCGTCGGGGCCCGCGTGCAGCGCGTCGAGCAGCGGCGGCGGCAGCGGGTTGCCGGCGGAGTCGGTCCGCGCGTCCAGCCCGACCAGCAGGGCGGTGAACGGCTCGCCCTCGGGGATCGGAGTGACCCGGGTCAGCGCGTTGCTGGTCACGGTGGTGTCGCGGAGCTGACGTTGCAGGTACCAACCGGTACCGGCGGCCACCAACACGGCCACCGACAGCAGAGCCACGACAACGCGTGCAGCCCAGGCTGCCACCCGCCACGCGTTCATCCCACTCCGGTCACCCACGTCAGGACCGCTGCTGCCCCCGCGCCCGGTCGATCTCCCCGCGACCACTGTAATAGGCGCCGGCCCAAGTCACCCGATGGCGAACCGGGCATGATCGTCGTTCTGGTGCGTTTCCGGCCACATATGGCCGTTCCGGCAACGAAACGACGATCACAGCTCCCCGGGTTCGATCCCGGCTGAACCGCCGCCGGGTCCGGTACGTGTTCCCGATGAGATCCGCGCCGGCGTGGACGTCACCCGACGCCGAATGTTCAACAGCGGCGTCGGCGGTAGGACGGGAGCGTGGCGGTGCAGCGCAGCGACGACTGGAGGCCGCGGCGATACCTGCGTGCCGGCCGCTACGGGGTCGTGCTGGCCGTGCTCGTTGCGCTGAGTGCGGTCGGTCCGCCGGCAGCCGTCGCCGACGAGCCCTCGGTGGTCGGAACGCCGACGGCGGCCGGGGCGCCGGAGCTGTCCGGTGGCCGGTACCGGGACACGTTGCCCGACCGCCGCGCAACCAAGCACTACGTGGTCGGCGCGGCGCCCGGGAGCTCCCTGCACATCGACGCCGTCGTGTTCCCGACCGAGCTGAAGCCGGCCACGAACGGCTTCGGAGTGAACCTCAGGCTGCTTCCGCAGCCCGCCGATCGGTTGCGGTGCTCGGGTGAGTACGGCCCCGGCTACGTGACCCCGCTCCGCGCGACCTCGGTCCCGACCAGCATCGCCGTGGGGGTGGACCGGGTCGGCGAAGGACAGCGCCCTGGCTGCGAGGCCAGCACCTTCGCACTGTCCCTGACCCGGGAAGCAGATCATGGTCCGTCTCCCTTTGCCGACGGGCCGGTCCCGGTCGAGATCACGGTGCGCATCGAACCCCCGGCCGATGACACGCTGCTGACTCGCGAGGCGACGACGGCGCTGCCGCCGGTCGCCATCCCGGACGCGACGGAACCGGTCACACCGATCGGTGGCGGTGCCAGTCCGTTCTCCGCACCGGAGATCATGCCCGGGGTGACCTACCGGGACGCGGCGACCGGAGGGATCCGCTACTACAAGGTGCGATTGCAGTGGGGTCAGCGCTTCGGGTTCCGACTGCGACCCAACGCGCTGGGTTGCGCGCTGCCGGAAGAACCGATCATGACCTTTGCCGGTGTCCTGAATCCGATCCACGAGAGAATGTCCGATGCGGGGCTGACCTCGGTTTCGTCAATCCCACGCCGGACATCCTGCAGGGGTCCATGCCCTGGCCGGTGCGCTACACCCATCGGTTCAGCCGTGACCTGCACCGTCCTGACTACGCCTTCGACGGCTTCCACTACCTCATCGTCACGTCCGATCCGAGGGGCCACGCGGTGCCGTACGACCTGGTGGTCGCGGTAGACGGTTCCGTCGAGCCGGGCCCGGTCGCGGCCGGGTCGCTGTCCGGTCCCGCCGACGCCGCACCGACAGCTGCGCCCGCCCCGGCCTTCGACTGTGTGACGACGGCCGCCGGGATCGTCGGATCTGCCGGGGCCAGGGCGGTGTGGGGAGGCGTGCTCGCGACGCTGGTGGTGGCCGGGGTGACCGTCGCGGCAGCGATCGCCAGACGTCGCCAGGGGCGGTGACAGGGGCGGCCGCGGCGTCGCGACCGATCAGCGGAAGTCGTTCTCCTGCAACGGGATCACCCAGGCCGGCGCGGCCAGGCCGGCGCCGGTGCTGCGAGGATGCTGATCCGAACATGCGGACGAACGGCGGACCGATGGCGTGGCTGGTGCTCCATCTCGCCGCCTGCGCCGTGCTGACCGGGGTGGCGTGGGTGGTCCAGGTCGTCGTCTACCCGGCGTTCGCACTGGTCGGGTCCGATCGTTGGGCGGAATACCACGCCGCGCACACCCGGGCGATCACCCGAGTGATCGCGTTGCCATGGCTGGCCCAGGGCGTCTCGATCCTCGCGCTGCTGCTGTCGTCGCCGGCCGACGCGGCGGGCGCCGTCGTCCTCGGGGTGTTGGCGCTGGCGACGGTCGTGCTGACGTTCGCCGCCGCGGTCCCAGCGCACCGACGGCTGGGTGCGGCGCCCGACGGCGGTGGCCCGGCACTGCGCACACTGATGCGCGCGCACCTGGTCCGAAGCCTGCTGTGGTCGGCGTCGGTGGTGGTGTCCGCCGCGATGATCATTTGATCCGGCGCTCCCTCACCACCCGCGCCGGCTGACGGTTTTGTCCCGAAGCCCTCCCCTAGTAACCTTCTACTAGAACTTTGGAGGTTAGAGTGTTGGTGTTGTCCTCGGCTGACGAACGACTGCTGCTGGACCTGCTGAACACCACCCCGGTGGTCGACGGCGACCCGCAGGACGAGCTCGACAGCGTCGATGCCGGGCGGCGATGGCTGGCCGCCCATGACCAGCCGGCCTCAGCCGAGGAGTGGCGGGCCCTGCGTGGGGTGCGTTCGGTACTTCAGGCCGTGGTCCGCGGGGAAGATTCTCCCAGCTCCGTGGCGCCCTACCTGGCCGGCGTCAACTACCGGCCGACGGTCGAGGCTGCCGGCATCGCCTGGCAGCTGGACCTGCCCGAGGGGCGAAGCGCCGCGGCCAGGGCGGTGCTCGCCTGGGACGCCCTCAGGGTGTCCAGCTCCGGCCGGCTGCGTCCGTGCGCCAATGCCGAGTGCCAGCTCTTCCTCGTCGACCACAGCAGGCCGAACACCGCTCGGTGGTGCTCGATGGCCACCTGCGGCAACCGCATGAAAGCCCGGCGGCACTACGAGCGGACCCGCGACGCGTGAGTCCGGTCGTGGCGCTTGCCGCCTCACATGTCCAGGACGATGTCGGTGCCGGGTCGGGCGCAGCAGATGAGCACCCGCCCGTCAGCGGGGGCCTCCAGCGGGGCCGGGGAGTAGGTGACGTCGCCGGCCAGCAGGGGTGTGGTGCAGGTGTGGCAGACGCCGGTGCGGCAGCTCCAGCGGGCGGGTACGTCACAGGCGTCGGCGAGCTCGAGCACGCTGCGCCGGCCGGCGGCGAACGGCGCGGAGACGCCGCTGCGGGCGAAGGTCACCAGGGGGCCGGTTCCGGGCGGCCCCGGCGGCGGGTGGGGTGCCCGGCCGGCCGGCCCGGTGAGGCCGGGGGTGATGGCCGGCAAGGCTCCGAACAGCTCGGTGTGGATGCGGGCCGGGTCGACGCCGGCTGCGGCCAGGGCGTGCTGCATGTCGACCATGAACGAGGCCGGCCCGCAGACGAACGCGGTCGCACCGGCCGGGATGCCCAGTGCGACCAGCGTGTCCTTGGTGAGGCGCCCAGGGCTTCTCTCGGGGGTCGCGGCGCTGTAGAACACGTGCTCGCGGGCGTGCGGCAGCGAGGCGAGCAGGGCATGCGCCTCGGCGGCCAGCGGATGCTCCTGCGGCCGGCGGGCCCCGTGGATCCACCAGACCTCACGGTCGCTGCCGCGGGCCGCGAGCTCGTGCAGCATGGACAGCACCGGGGTCATCCCGATGCCGGCGGAGACGAGCAGCACCGGTCCGGTGCCCTCGTCGAGCACGAAGTCGCCGCGAGGCGCCGCGGCGTCCAGGACCGCGCCCGGTCGCAGCTTCGTGGTCAGGTAGCTGCTCGCCACGCCGTGCGGCTCGTGCTTGACGCTGATCCGGTAGCTGCCGGCCGCGGGCGTCGAGGACAGCGAGTAGTTCCGCACCGGGGCGGGTCGGCCGGCGCCGGGGATCCGCAGCGTCAGGTACTGCCCCGCGCGGGCCGCCAGGAGCCGGGCCCCGTCCGGGTCAGCCAGGTGGATGGAGGAGACCGTCGCGCTCTCGGGGACCACCCGGGTCACCTGCAGCGGCCGGAAGCCGGCCCACGCCGGCCCGGGGTCGGCCGGCGCGGCGGCAGGACGTGCGCCGGCCGCCAGCAGGTCGCGGAAGGAGCCCTGCCAGCCGGGGCTCAGGGCCGGGATCCGGGCGGCGAGGCGCAGCCGGGCGGGGTCGCGGCCGGGGAGGTAGAGCAGCGCGTCGGTTTCCGCCACGGTCAGCGCGCCGGGCCCGCTCCTGGTCCTGACGATCCGGTCAGCGGCCTGGACGTGTCCTTCGCGGATGACCCGCATGTAGAAACCGGGGCGGTGGTGGCTGACCAGCAGCGCGGGCAGCTCGGGTTCGCCGAAGCGCAGACCCACGCGGTAGCAGGTGACCCGTGGCTGGGTGACCTCGAACTCGGCCTCGCCGATGCGGTAGCGGTCGCCGATGCAGACCTCGTCGTCGGGTAGGCCGTCCACGGTGAGGTTCTCGCCGAACTGCCCGTAGTCGAAGCTGTCGCGCCCGAAGTGCTGCTGCCAGTGCCGGTAGGACTGGATCTGGTAGACGAGCACCGCTCGCTGCTCGCCGCCGTGGCCCGCGGTGTCGCCCTGGCCGTCACCGTCGATGTTGAGCCGGCGGACCATGGCCGGGCCGGGCACCGGGTTCTTCCACACTCCGGTGTGGACGGTCTTGCCCCGCCAGGACACGTTGCGCGGCATGCCGACGTTCACCGACAGCAACGACGGGGTCATGGCCGGCTGCCAGGGGCCACCTCGTGGAGCGTGAGATCGCGGTCGACGCCGTGCGGGACCACGCTCTGCCCGGGCTCCAGCCGCAGCCGGGTGCCGTCGAGGTAGACCTCGACCTGGTCCGGCTCGAACGACACCAGCCCGGAGATGCGCCGGACCTCGGTCCATGCGTCCTCGTACGACCACGCCGCGCGGCGGGCGTCGGCGATGTCGTAGTAGCTGGCCAGTCCCTTGTACGGGCAGAACGTCCGGCCCTGGGCCGGGGCGAGGGCGGACGCGCTGACGTCGGCGCGCGGGACGTACCAGCGGGGCGCGAACCCGGACTCGTAGAGGACCAGCGGGCGGGTGGTGTCGGCGACGAGCCGGTCGCCCTGGCGGACGACGAGGTGCCGGCTGGTCCGGCGGATGTCGATGCGGTGGTAGCTGTCGGCGGCGTGCCCGACGATCCGCTCGTCCTCCTCGTAGAAGGCGTCCATCGCCCGCCACGCGAAGGCGATCCGACCCTTCAGGTCGCCGGCGTGGTCGGGCAGCTCGATGTGTTGCCAGGCCGCGCGCGGCGTGCTCCGCGTCCCGGCACGCACGGTGTACCAGGCCGTCGGCCCGAGGTCGCGGTGCGCGGTGATGCGCTCATCGGGCTGCAGGACGTTGGCGGTGATGTCGCCGAACGGGAAGTAGGCCACCGGGTAGCGGCCGGGCTCGTGCAGCAGCACGACGTCCTCGCTGTCGGCGATCCAGGTGTCGCCCGACCGGACCCGCATCCGCCGGCGCAGCGGCTCGGCGAACAGCATCCGGTCGGGCAGCGGTGCGGGGACCAGGAACCGGCCGATCGCGCCCGGGGCGAGCGGTCCCTGTTGCCAGGAGAGGCCCATCGTGTCGTCCCTTCTCTCTCTCAGATGGGTGGCTCGCCGCCGTCGATGCGCAGCGTCATGCCGGTCAGGAAGGTGCTGGCACCTCATCGTTGCCGGGCCGGGACACCAGGGCGAAGTCGTGGTACCAGGTGTCGGGGCTGACCAGGCTCTCGTCCGGCACGCCGTGCAGGTACTGCCACCGGATGGCCTCCAGGGTCAGCGCCTGGCGCACGTCCTCCTCGGTGTGCGGGTTCTGGTCGTGCCAGTACTCCCGCACCTGCTTCCAGAAATCGTCGGCGAAACCGGCCTCGTAGCCGTTGCCGTTCTGGGTGATGATCGCCGTGACCGCGGCCGGGTCCGCCACCGCGAGTCGCCAGCCCACGGGAGCGCCGTAGTCCTGGACGTAGAGCGCGTACCGGGTGACACCGAGCTGCCGCAGCAGGTCCGCGGTTAGGCCGGCCAGGGCGTCGAAGGTGTAGCCGAACTCGTCCACCGGCGGCGCGTCGGACAGGCCGAAGCCCAGGTAGTCCGGGGCGATCACGTGGTACCGGTCGGCCAACAGCGGGATCAGGTTCCGGAACATGAACGAGCTGGTGGGGAAGCCGTGCAGCAGCACGACGGCCGGTGCTTCCGGGGGCCCCGCCTCGCGGTAGAAGAGCCGTTGCCCGCGTACCGAGGCGTAGCGGTGGTGGATCGTCGTCATGCCTGCTCCGTTCACGTCCGAGCGGCTGGACCTCCGGCCCCATCCCTAACTTGTTCGAAAGCATTAAGAGGTTAGTAACGAGCTAACCACCAAATATCTAACCGGTCAAGTGATAGTTGAAGGTTATGTTGGCGCGGGCCGGATGAACTGCCGACGAGCTCGTCGAGCGGCACCGGAGCTCACCCCGCGTCGATCACGGACGGATGCGGGACGAGGCCGACGAGTTCTTCGGCAACGATGACCGCGTCGACGGCGGCGACCCGCACACGCGACCGTGACCGATCGCCCAGAGTCCGGGGTCCTTGACACAAGTGCCTACATCGACTTCGCCCTGCTGGACCCGGCCGTCCTGCCGGTGACCACGAGTTGAGAGCGAGCACGGTCGCGTGACCGGCGGCGCTCGAAGCGGCCGGTGGCCTGCTCGCCGAGGGCGTTGATCGCCCGGCGCTTGGCGTCGACCCTCACGCCGAGGTCGGCGAGGTCGTGGTCGTGCGCAGCGGCGAGGTAGCGGGCCGCGGCGGCGTCGGTGGCGCCGGTCCCAAGGCGGGTTTCCGACGTTGTCGGGGTGAGACTCGATCGAGGTCAAGCGCCGCTCGATGCCGTTCGGCTCGGTCACGGACCGAGCGCATCGGCCGCTGGTGATGCGTGCGGTCGTTTCGCGAAGGTGGCGCGGCTGGCGGGGTGACGAGCCACCGTTCCGGACACCGGTCTTCGTCGTCACCCACCATCCGCATCCCACGATCAGGTCGGCGCGCGGCCTCGGCCGGGTCAACGCAGCTCGCGCAGACCGGGTCCATTCAGGTCGTCCAGCGCCGCCGTCCGTCCCGCGATGGCCAGCAGCAGCGCCAGCGCGGGTCCGCTGACCTCCGGCCCGGCGCCGATCGAGACGTCCTCGTCGGTGGCGGAGAGCCGGACCGCGGAGATCCGCTGCTTCGCACCGCCGAAGGAGGCGGGCGTGCGCGCCTGGTAGCGCAGCGAGCGGACGACGGCCTCCGCCGGGTAGTCCCGGGTGATGCCGAGCGGTCGCCGGATGTCCTCACCGTGGACGACCTCCTCGACCAACCGGCTGTCGAGGGGTGCCGGTGGCGTCGTCGTCCGCGTCGCCACGTGTCGCAGCCGGGCGAGCGTCTCGCCGGGGGTGGCGGCACGCTCGCGGGCAACGCCCTGCGCGTTCTGCCGGTCGAAGTCGAACCTGGCCCGCACCATGCGCTCAGGATGCCGAGGCGGGTGGTCTTGGCGTTGCCGACCAGGTGGGCGGCGACGTCGTGCACCGTCCACCCCGCGCACAGGGAGGGACTGGCCCACTGGTCTTCGGTGAGACCGGCGAGATCGTCGATGAGTGCCGCGCGCTCGGTGTGCACCATCGGCCAGGTATCGCCCATGTCGCCGGCTACCAGCCGCGGGCTCGCCACTCCGGCAGTGACGGGCGTTCCGTGCCGAGGATGGTGTCGTCGCCGTGGCCCGGGTAGACCCAGGTCTCGTCGGGCAGCTCGCCGAACACCCGTTCCTCGAGGTCGTCGAGCAACGAGGTGAAGTCGGCCGGCGAGTTCGTCTTCCCAGGTCCCCCCGGGAAGAGCGAGTGTTCTCAACGGGTAAGTGCGGTCACGGCGCGAGGCGCCACAGCGCGTCCATCGGAAGCGCCCTGATCCTCTCCCCGAACGGCAGCGTCTGCAGCCCGGAGTAGAGCACGAAGCCGGCCACGAAACGATTACCGGCCTGCTTCGCCAGGTTCCGGAGGCCGGCCAGATCCTCAGCGCGGACAGTGGCGCCTGCCTTCACCTCCAAACCGATGATCCGGCCGTCCGGCGTCTCCAACACCACGTCGACTTCGATCTTGTCCTTGGTGCGGTAGTGATACTGCCGGGCCCGGGTGTCCGACCAGGTCAGCTGCCTGGCAATCTCCATGCTGACGAAGTTCTCCAGGATCGGCCCGGCGGCGCCGCCCGGCTCGCCGAGGCGGGTGCCGTCCTGGCCGATGAGGTGGGCCGCCACTCCGGTGTCGACGAACGCGAGTTTCGGCGTACCGACCGTGCGGTGGGTGTGTCCGGACGACCAGGCCGGGATGCTCTTGATGAGGAACACCGAGGACAGGAGTTCCAGATACCTCACGAGAGTCGTCCGGGGGATACCGGACTGATTGGCCAATGTGGCCGGGACCAGCAGGCCGGCAGTACGTCCGGCGAGCAGGCCGAGGAGCCTCAGCAGATCTCCGCGACGCTCGATGCTGGCCAGCTCCAGGACGTCGCGTTCGATCAGGGTGGACAGGTAGGAGTCGAAGAACGCGGTTCGGCGGCGAGGTGTGCGGCGTACTGCCTCCGGGAAGCCGCCGACCACGGCGCGGTCGAGGTAGTCGCGTCGACGGAGCGTGGAGGAGTGATCGATCGCCGGACCGTGGCGGAACGCGGCGTCGACAAAAAGATCACTTGCACCCGCGATCTCGCCCTGGGAGAACGGCCACAGCTCGATCACCTCCATCCGGCCGGGCAGCGCATCAGGCAGCGTGCGCAGGGCCAATACCCGGGACGAGCCGGTCAAGAGGTATCGACCAGGAGTGGGGTCGAGGTCGACTCGCACCTTGATCGGCCGAAGCAGCTCAGGAACGAGCTGGATCTCGTCGATGATCATCAAGCCGTCATGGTCGACGAAGTCGGTGGGGTCGTCGTGTGCGGCCCGCAGGGTCGCCGGATCGTCGAGTAGCCGGATCAGCACGTCCGACCGGCTGCCGGCGGTCAGCCTGGTCAGGGTGCTTTTGCCGACCTGACGAGCCCCGTTGACGAGCACGACGCGTGTGTCGGCCAGCGCCTCGCGCACCAGTGACTCGGCTCGGCGGGGTACCAAGCCGGTAGAATTGACCACCGACCGATTGTGCCTCAGAGAAGATCTGTGGTCACCTGGACGGTAAATTCGTGGTCATCTGGCCGCTTCTGTGTGGCCACGCAGCCGGTTCATCCGCGCTCATCTGGCCGTCCGCCGGCCACGTTCCCGGGCCCACCGGGGGTGGCGGCGCTCGCGGGCAACGCCGTGGGCGTTCTTGCCGGTCGAAGTCGAACTTCGCCCCACACGATGGCGCTCAGGATGCCGAGGCGGGTGGTCTTGGCGTTGCCGACCAGGTGGGCGGCGACGTCGTGCACCGTCCACCCCGCGCACAGGGAGGGACTGGCCCACTGGTCTTCGGTGAGACCGGCGAGATCGTCGATGAGTGCCGCGCGCTCGGTGTGCACCATCGGCCAGGTATCGCCCATGTCGCCGGCTACCAGCCGCGGGCTCGCCACTCCGGCAGTGACGGGCGTTCCGTGCCGAGGATGGTGTCGTCGCCGTGGCCCGGGTAGACCCAGGTCTCGTCGGGCAGCTCGCCGAACACCCGTTCCTCGAGGTCGTCGAGCAACGAGGTGAAGTCGGCCGCCGAGTTCGTCTTCCCAGCCGATCGAGGCGTCCTGGTCGGTGGCGGAGATCTGGACGGCGAAGATCCGCTGCTTCGAGCCGCCGAAGGCGACGGACGTGCGCGCCTGATAGCGCAGCTACCGGACAACGGCCTCCGCCGGGTAGCCCGGTGTGATGGCGGAGCGGTCGCCGGATGTCCTCACCGTGGAGGATCTCCTCGACCAACCTGCTGTCGAGGTGCGCCGGTGGCGTCGCGTGTCACAGCCCGCATCCACCAGCGCCTTTCGTCGGTGGATGCAGGCTCAGTACGCCCTGCGTTCCTGGTACGGGCCCGTCGGCGGTGACTCTGTCAGCCCGAACTCGCGCATAAACTCCCACACCATCTGTCGGCCGATAAAGATCAGCTCGCCCGGCTCGAACCAGTGTAACTGCTCGCAGCGACCGGTCCACGCGGCCTGCGCGATGCCGCGGTGGTGGATTACGTCATTGCGCATGAGCCGCAGGTCGCCCATTACCGGCATCTTCACCTCCGTCTTCTCGACGCCGCGCGCCGCCGCGATGCGCGCGCGGAAGCCGACATGGTCGTCGTCCCAAGCGTGGAAAACGAAGGTGAGCCACTGGTACCCGATCTGTCGGGCTGCGAGGCCGTCGTCATCGAGGTTGTCGAAGAACTCGGTCTGCGACCACTTCTGGAAGGTCTCGCCATCGGGTTTGCCGGGCAGCGGCCCGGAGTTCGCCTCCAGCATGGTGTCGGCTCGCGGCTTGAACTCCCCGAGGTTCTGCACGGTCTTAGCCCGATAGATGTGCAGCCCGGTAATGGCGTAAGTGTACGTGCCCGCGGCGTCGTTGAGGAAGCGGTGAAGGTCTGCGGTGACCTCATCCTCGGTCTCCGGCATTCCGTTAGCATGCCAGGCTCCTTTGGCCCGAGTTCCGGGCGTTCACCGGGCTCACGCCGACCCGGTACGTCGAAGTCCGGTGGACGGCTGGCCGCTGCCGGCCGATTGATTTTTACAAGAGCGACAGCTCACGACACGCTAATTTGGGCACCCCGAAGCAGAGGAGAGCCCCGTGGGCAAGGTGGTCATGTACAGCTCGGTGTCGGTGGACGGCTTCGTCGCGGACGAGCATGACCAGCCCGGACCGCTGTTCGAATGGTTGTCCAGCGGTGACGTCCCGTTGGACGAGAGCGGCGAGGTGAAGGTGTCGCAGACGTCCTACGACTACACCCGGCCGTACTGGGACCAGATCGGGGCGACACTCGTCGGCCGCCACGTCTTCGACATGACGGACGGCTGGGACGGGAAGCCTCCGGGCGGGATCGACCACGTGGTCGTCGTGACGCACCGGCCGGAGCCCGAGGGCTGGGACCCCGAGGCGCCGTTTCACTTCGTCGACGGTGTCGAGGCAGCCGTGGCCAAGGCACAGGAGCTTGCGGGTGATCGCATGGTCGAGGTCGCCGCTGGCGACGTCGGTGGCCAGGTGCTTGCCGCGGGCCTGATCGACGAGGTGCGCATGGACGTCGTACCCGTGGTGTTCGGGTCCGGCAAGCGCTACTTCGGGTCGGTCCACGCGCAGCACCTGTTGGAGGATCCTGACGTGGTGATTCAGGGCAACCGGGTGCTTCACCTGCGCTATCGGGTGCGCCGTTGACCGATCTGAGCGGGTACGCGAAGAAGTCCATTGCGAACGGTGACACAAGATCGGGCCTCCGGCTGCGTTTGCGCATCGCTGTCTCTGGTCGGGCAGCCGACGCCGATCCGCCCAGCACCTCACCTGCGGCAAGTTCAACTCAAGATCACTGGTTGCCGGTTGCCCTTGTATCTTGGCCGACCCCTAGCCGCGTGTCCTGAGTCGTTAATTCGGGTGCAGTGCCTTTGACGACAGCGCCCTCGTCTGTGTTGAGGGCTGTGCGCGACGACGACGAGACGAGCGCAGGAGGGCGGAACGGATCACGCGGCGACTGTCGTGATGACGGTATGCACATCAGTACGTCTAACGCCCCGACCCACACGACGACCTCCGACCCGGACGCGCGCAAGTACTCCGTGCAGGAGCGGCGCGACGACGTATTCCTCCGCGAGGAGGAGTCCGCCCCGAGCAGTTCCCCCGCAGCTCCAAAACCTGATGCTGAGTGGACTCAGTAGGCGACCCGCCGCTGATCGAACAAGTAAATGGCGCGTTCGATCAATAACGACATCGCGATGGCGGACACTGCGAGCTGATCGGCATCGTTGCTCACAGGGTAGCTCCGGCCCGTCTGGTTGGCGACGTTAATCACGGCGTCGTCGAAGTTCGTGCGGTACGCAACCGGCCAACGGAAGCCGTGCGAGGTACCGCTATGCAACCGCCAGATTAACCGGTACATCCCGAGTAGCCGGCTCCGATCGACGTCCGGGCGGGCCTCCTGATAGTAGGAGATCACGTCGTCAATCAGCTTCGTTTCTTGTGGCCTGGACTTCACCTCGGCGGCTGAACGTCCGATCCCGACGCCTGCTTCCTGCGCCTCAGACATCCACTTCTGGCGCACGGCGAGGGTCCGAGCCATGCCCTCGTAGTCGTCACCCGAGGTCATTAACTCGGCGTAGGCGTTGTGCTCGTTGCGGAACTCTTCATGAGCAAGGCGAAGGGCGCGAAGCTGCCTCTCCTGCCTCGTCGGTGCGTCGAGAACCCAGAGCGCATGGGCAGCGCCGAGAATTCCTGAGCGGGCGATGGTTTGGGGCGCCAAGGCGAAGGCGAGCCCGGACTCGAAGAGCGGATGCAAATAGGCGTCAAGGTGATCAACTGCGTGTGTTATGCCATGCCAGGCGAGCTGGCTAGCAGGTAGAGTGGAGAAACAGCTGTCATCTGCGCGAAGGCTGCTGCCCGGTTCAATTACGGGAGGTTGGCCGATGAGCTCTCGCCACTTGCGTACTTGCGCGGCAATCTGTTCCAGGCGACGCCGGGCGTCGCGCTGCCCTTCGAGTAGTCGAGTAGCCATTGTTCCGCCGATGGTGAAGTATGGAAAATTAAGTTAACATTGCGACCATAGTTAGCTCTTATCCTGATAAGGTAGAACTGCCGCATCTCGAGATTGGTCGCTAAGCGGTCTTCAATCGACGTCCCCGGAGAGTTGGCTGCCTGCGGCGACCGCCGCAGTCTCGAGCACGGAGGGCAGGCTCACCAGCCGCGCGCCTTCCATTCCCGCAAGGACGGGCGTTCCCGACCGAGCGTCGTGTCGTCCCCATGGCCGGGATACACCCACGTCTCGTCCGGGAGCGGCTTAAACACCCGCTCATCGAGGTCGCTCATGAGCGACGCGAAGTCCCCTGGCGATGTTGTCCGGCCAGGCCCGCCGGGGAACGGCGAGGCGTCGGAGATAAGCGATGGTCCCAGTTCGTTCGCTCCGCACGATCGGCTGGAGGGCGTGGGTGGAGCGCAGCGCGCGTCCCGTCGGCCGACGGGACGCTGCCACGCCCCCGGAAGGCGGCCTGCTCAACACCTGCGCGCCCCTGGAGCCGCTCGGCGAATTGTGCAGCGATCATGTCGCAACGCTCGTAGCCTCGTCCCTCGGGCCTGCCCGCGGTGGGCGGGCCCGGGGGGGAGTGGCACATGACCAGCACCAGGGGGCTGGACGGCCTGCGGGCGACGCTCGAGGGCGCGGTCCTCACGTCCGGTGACGCGGGCTACGACGACGCGCGGAAGGTCTGGAACGAAGGCGTCGATCACCGGCCCGTGGTGATCGCCGGATGTCGGTCGACGGCGGATGTCGTCGCGGCGGTGGGCTTCGCCCACGAGCACGGGCTGGACATCTCGGTGCGCAGCGGGGCGCACAACACCGCGGGTCTCGCCGTCGCGGACGGCGGTGTGATGATCGACCTGCGGGCGCTGAACGCGGTCGTCGTCGACGCCGAGGCTCGCCGGGTGCGGGTCGGAGGGGGCGCGCTGCTCGGCAACGTCGATGCCGCGACAGCAGCGCACGGCCTGGCCTGCCCGTTCGGCGTGGTCAGCCACACCGGCGTCGGCGGGCTGACCCTCGGCGGCGGAATGGGCTGGCTGACGTGCAAGCTCGGGCTGAGCATCGACAACCTGATCTCCGCCGAGGTGGTGCTCGCCGACGGACGGGTCCTGCGCGCCTCGGCCGACGCCGAGCCGGACCTGTTCTGGGCGCTGCGCGGCGGTGGCGGCAACTTCGGCGTCGTCACCGAGTTCGAGTTCCGGCTGCACCCGGTCGACCCGATGATCGAGCTGGGCTTCTTCTTCTGGAGTATCGACCAGGGCCCGGCTTCCCTCCGGACGATCCGGGAGATCGTCGCGGACCTCGCGCCGGATCTCAACGTGGTGATTGGTGCGATCAATGCGCCACCTGCCCCGTTCGTGCCCGCGGAATACCACTTCGCGCCCGGCTACGTGCTGTTGCTGGTCGGCTTCGACGGCACGTCGGCACACGCGGAGACCGTCGCGCGCGTCCGCGCAGCGCTGCCGCCGACGTTTGACATGGTCACACCGATGCCGTACGTGGCGCTGCAGCAGATGTTCGATGAGGGCAACGCGTTCGGCTTCCACTACTACGTCAAGGCGACCTTCGTCGAGGACCTGTCCGACGACGTGATCGAGGTGCTCACCGAGCGGTTCCCGCAGAAGAGCTCACCGCTGTCGGTGATCCTGGTGTACCGGCTCGCCGGGGCGTACACCGAGGTCGGCGAGGACGACACAGCTTTTGGGGGCGGGCGCTCCACGCGGTACGCCGTGTTCCTCATCGGGGTCGCGCCGGATCCTGAGCTGGGCGTCGCGGAGCGGACGTGGGTGCGTGGCCTGCACGACGCGCTGCGCCCGCTTGCCATCGGAGCCGGCGAGGGCTACGTCAACGACCTGATCGACTTCAGCGACGACCAGGTGCGGGCGGCGTACGGCGCGAAGTACGACCGGCTCGCCGCGATCAAGACGGCCTACGACCCCGGCAACCTGTTCCACCTCAACGCCAACATCAAGCCGGCCTGACGGAAGCGCGGAGAGCCCGGGCCCAGTCGTGGCAGTGCATCCTGCTCGCGTGGCGGCGCTCGTCGCGATGGTGCAGCTGACGTGGCGGTGGACAGCAATGTTCCGGCCCGTTACCAGCCGCGGGCCCGCCACTCCGGGAGTGCAGGACGCTCCTTGCCGAGTGTGGTGTCGTCTCCATGGCCGGGGTAGACCCATGTTTCGTCAGGTAGCCGGCCGAACACCCGCTCTTCGAGGTCGTTCACCAACGAAGTGAAGTCGTCGGGACTTGTTGTCCGGCCAGGCCCGCCCGGGAACAGGGAATCGCCGGTGAAGATGTGCGGGCCGGCGGCATCCCGGTAGACCAGCCCGATCGAGCCCGGGGTGTGCCCGCGCAGGTGCACCACCTCCAGCTCGATCTCGCCGAAGCGCACCGTGTCGCCGTGCGCCACCAGCTCGTCCATCGGGATCGGCAGCTCCGGGGCGTCGAGCGGATGCGCGATCTGGCGGGTCTCGAACATCCCGGCCACCGCGCCCAGCGCCTGCCAGTGGTCGCGGTGCCGGTGGGTGGTCACCAGATGGCGCAGCTCAGGGCGGTTGTCGCCGGCACCCACGAGGTCGGCGAGGCGCTCCGGCTCGGCGGCCGCATCGATCAGCAGCGCCTCGTTGCTGGCCCGGCACACCAGCAGGTAGGCGTTGTTGTCCATGGGCCCGACCGAGAGCTTGGTGACGCTCAACGCGTCGAGGTCGCGGCGGATGGCGGCGCCGCCCGGATCGGTATGACCGCTGTAGTTGTCCAGGACGTCCACGAGCCGAGCCTACCCAGCCGCT
The DNA here is from genome assembly GCA_963730945.1 of uncultured Actinomycetota bacterium. Taxonomy (GTDB): domain Bacteria; phylum Actinomycetota; class Actinomycetes; order Mycobacteriales; family Pseudonocardiaceae; genus Pseudonocardia. Next base: position 1,314,292 of record CAVSTV010000008.1, on the reverse strand, counting down.
GCGAGCGTCACGATTGCGTCGCACTGATCGCCGCGTGGTCGCTCCGTCGTTGACAGCCCGATCTTCGCTCGACCAACATCGGGCGGCTGTCCCCGGCCGGCCCGCGTCGCGATGAGGAGTGATCCGAGATGAGCGAACATCCAGCCCTGACCCGGCGCCGGTTGCTCGGTCTGTTCGGTTCCGCGGCCGCGGTGCCGCTGCTCGCCGCGTGCGGGAGCAGCGTCGGTGGCGGTCCGGCGCCGAGCTCCGGTGAACCGGCGGGCGGCGGCACGGAGTCGGTGAAGGTCGGCCTGGTCGTCCCGCAGTCGGGGGTCTACGCCGCGCTCGGCACCGACATGCAGCGCGGCTGGGAGCTGTGGCTGGAGCAGCACGGCGGCACCTTCGGCGGGCGCCGCGTCGAGACCGTGATCGCCGACGAGGGGGAGACCCCGCAGACCGGGGTCCCCGCGGTGGCGAAGGTGCTGCAGAGCGACAGCGTGGACATCGTCGTCGGGCTGGTCAACTCGGCGACCGCGCTCGGTGTGGGCGATCTGCTCACCGAATCCAAGAAGCTGCTGGTGGTCACGAACGCGGGCGCGGCCGACGTCACCGGCAAGGCCCGCACGCCCTACATCTGGCGCACCTCCTTCACCAACGCGCAGGTGTCGGCGGCCATGGGCACCCACCTCGCGGGGTCCGGCCTCACCGAGGGCGTGTACGCGATCGCGCCCGACTACGCCGCGGGCAGCGAGGTGATCGCCGGCTTCACCGCCGCGTTCGAGGCCGGCGGGGGCAAGGTCGTCGGCCAGGCCAAGCCGGCGTTCGGCAAGACGTCGGACTACCAGCCCTACCTCACCGGCATCCAGCAGTCCGGGGCGAAGGCCACGTTCTGCTTCTTCTCCGGCTCCGAGGCCATCACCTTCGTCAAGCAGTACCAGCAGTTCGGGCTGGCCTCCACGATCCCGCTCTACGGCTCCGGCTTCCTCACCGAGGGCAACGTGCTGGCCCAGCAGGGCGACGCCGCGCTCGGCGTGCAGACCACGCTGCACTACACCGACCAGCTCGACAATCCCGCCAACAAGGCCTTCGTCGCCGCCTACACGGCCAAGTACGGCGAGTCCCCGAGCTGCTTCTCGGTGCAGAGCTACGACGCGGCGAACGTGCTGAACCGGGCCGTCGGCGGCTCAGGCGCGATCGACGGCGACGCGCTGGCCACCGCGCTGGGCACGATCGGGACCGTCGAGGACAGCCCGCGCGGGCCGTGGAGCTTCGACGGGCAGTCCCCCCGCCAGAACATCTACCTGCGCAAGGTCGACAACGCCGGCGGGTCGCTGGTGAACGCCGTGGTGTCGGATCTCGGACCGCAGAGCCAGCCCGCCTGAAATGCTGGTCAGCGTGCTCAACGGGGTGGCGATCGGCTTCCTGCTGTTCATCCTCGCCGTGGGTCTGTCGCTGGTCTTCGGCATGATGGACGTGCTCAACCTGGCGCACGGGGCGCTGTTCCTCGGTGGGGCCTACCTCGGGGCCGCGTTCGCGCCGGCCGGCTGGCCGGGCTTCCTGCTGGCGCTCGGCGGCGCCGCGGCGGCCGGCCTGCTCGCCGGCGCGCTGCTGTCGCTGATGACCGAGCCGCTGCGCAACCGCACGCATCTGGACCAGGCGCTGCTCACCCTCGGGGTGGCGCTGGTCGTCGGCGAGCTTCTGATCATCTTCTTCGGCGACGACCCGCTGGCCGTGCCACCGCCGCCGGGGCTGGACGGATCGATCTCGGCGTTCGGCGCCGTCTACCCGAGCTACCGGTTGCTGATCATCGCGGTCGGTGCGGTGCTGGCGCTGGTGGTGTACCTGGTGGTGGAGCGGACGCGGGTGGGCGCGCTGGTGCGGGCCACCGTCGCCGACCGCGAGATGGTCGCGGCGATGGGCGTGGACAACCGGCTGGTCAAGGTGACCGTGTTCGCGATCGGATCGATGCTCGCGACCACGGCCGGGGTGCTCGGCGGCCCGGTGTACGGGGCCCGCCCCGGCCTGGACAGCACCGTGCTGATCCTGGCGCTGGTCGTGGTCGTGATCGGCGGGCTGGGTTCGGTGCGCGGCGCGCTGGTCGGCGCCCTGATCATCGGTCAGGTGGACACCCTGGGCCGGGTCCTGCTGCCCGACCTGGCGTCCTTCATCCTGTTCGCCGCGCTGGCGCTGGTGCTGGTGGTGCGGCCACGGGGGCTGTTCGGCGGCGGGGTCGACGTGGCGCAGGCCCGATGACGGCCGTCGCGGCGCCCGCGGTGCCCGGTGGGGTGGCCGCGGCGCCACCCCGCGGTCGCGCCGGGTGCCTGATCGGCACGATCGTGTTGCTGCTGCTGACCGCGGTGCCGCTGCTGCTGGCGCCGTTCGCGACCACCATGCTCACCCGGATCCTGGTCTTCGCCCTGTTCGCGGTGAGCCTGGACCTGCTGGTCGGGGTCACCGGGCTGCCGTCGCTGGGGCACGCGGGCTACTTCGGCGCCGGCGCCTACGCGGCCGGCTGGGTGTCGATCAACATCTCGGCGGAGGCGCCGATCCCGCTGCTCGCCGGGGCCGCGACCGGCGCGGTCGCCGCCGCGCTGACCGGGTGGATCACCGTGCGCAGCCACGGCGTCTACTTCCTCATGCTCACGCTGGCCATCGGGGAGACGCTGGCCCAGCTGGCCGACTCCTGGGATTCGGTGACCGGCGGGGCCAATGGCCTGACCGGGGTGCCGGCCGTCCGGATCGCCGGGGCGCCGCTGGCCAACGCCGGCTACACCTACTGGTACGTGCTGGCGGTAGCCGCGGTCGGGTTCGGGCTGGTCTGGGTCGTGACGCGGTCGCCGTTCGGCGCCGCGCTGCGCGGCATCCGCGACAACGAGCCCCGGATGCGCGCGCTGGGCTACGCCACCGCCCGCCACAAGTACACGGTCTTCGTGATCGCCGGTGGCGTCGCCGGGCTGGCGGGCTCGCTGCTGATCGCCCAGCAACGGCTGGTCACCCCGGCCGACCTCGGCTTCGCCACCGCCTCCTTCGCGCTGCTCGCGGTGATCATCGGTGGGTCCGGCTCGCTCTGGGGCGCCTGCCTCGGGGCCGCCCTGGTGGTGCTGATCCGCGACGCCATCGGCCCCGGGCTCGACGGGCACGGCACGCTGCTGCTCGGCATCGTGTTCGTGCTGGTGGTGTACCTGCTGCCGCGCGGGGCGGCCGGGCTGCGGCTGCCGCGGCGAGCACGGCGGCGGCCGCGATGAGCGACGAGCAGGGCGAGGAAACACGATGAGCGTGCTGCGCTGCACCGGGCTGAGCCGGTCCTTCGGCGCGCTCAAGGCCGTGCACGACGTCACCCTCAACGTGGGCGCCGGATCCCGGCACGCCCTGATCGGCCCCAACGGCGCCGGGAAGTCCACCCTGTTCAAGCTGATCGCCGGCTCGCTGCGGTCCGACGCCGGCACCGTCGCGATGGACGGCCGCGACCTGACCGACCTGTCGGAGGTCAAGCGCTGCCGGATCGGGGTCAGCCAGACCATGCAGCAGGCGAGCCTGTTCGCGTCGATGACGGCCGTCGAGACGGTGGCGCTGGCCATCCAACGCCATGACGGATCGCGGATCACCTTCTTCCCGCGCCGGCGGGCCGAGCTGCTGGCCAAGGCCGAGGAGCTGCTGGTCGCGGTCGGGCTGGGGGCGCGCAGCCAGCTGCCGGTGCCGACGCTGTCGCACGGCGAGCGCAAGCACCTGGAGCTGGCGCTCGCACTGGCCTGCCGCCCGCGGCTGCTGCTGCTCGACGAGCCGGCCGCCGGGATGTCGCCCGCGGACCGGGCCCGGCTGGTGCGGCTGCTGCGCACGTTGCCGCCGCGGATCACCCTGCTGTTCGTCGAGCACGACCTCGACCTGGTGTTCGCCCTCGCCGACCAGGTGTCCGTGCTGCACCTCGGGCGGCTGCTGCAGACCGGGACCGCCGACGAGATCAGGACCAGCGCGGTCGTCCAGGAGGCCTACCTCGGGAGCGCCCGCCGCGAGGAGCTGTTCTTCCGATGAGCTTCCTGCCATGACATTTCTCAGTGTGCGCAACCTGGTGTCCGGCTACGACCGGAGCACGGTCCTGAACGGCGTCGACCTCGACCTCAACCGGGGCGCCACGCTCGCGCTGCTCGGCCGCAACGGGGCCGGCAAGTCGACGTTGATCATGACGCTGATGGGCCTGCTGCCGCCCAGCTCCGGATCGGTGCTGCTGGACGGCCGCGAGCTGGCCGGCAAGCGGCCCGACCAGATCGCCAAGGCCGGCGTGGCGCTGGTCCCGCAGGGCCGGCGGGTGTGGTCGACGGTCACCGTGGCCGAGCACCTCGCGCTGGCCGCGCGCTCGGGGGCCCGGCGCCGCGGCCGGGGGACCGGCAGCTGGACCGTCGAGGGCGTGTACGAGCTGCTGCCCCGGCTCGGGGAGCGGCACCGCCAGCCGGCCGGTCGGCTCTCCGGCGGCGAGCAGCAGATGCTCGCGGTGGCCAGAGCGCTGCTGACCAACCCGCGGTTGGTGCTGCTCGACGAGCCCTCCGAGGGCCTGGCCCCCTCGATCGTGGCGCAGATCGGTCGGGTGCTGGCCGGGCTCCGCGCCGACGGCGTGACGGTGTTGCTGGTCGAGCAGGATCTGGGGCTGGCGTTCGCGGTGGCCGACGAGGTCGCCGTGCTGGACCGGGGCGCCCTCGTGCATCGGGTGCCGACGCCGGTGTTCCGCCGCGACCGCATCACCGCGCACCGGTTGCTGGGCGTCGGGTGATCCGGCCGGGCCGGCGGCTCGGCTGCTGACCGCGGCGGCCCGCCCGCCGGTGCCGGCGCTGCCCGCTAGGGAGCGTCTGGTGGATCTTGATCGATGGACTTCGTGATCCAGATCGGCCCTGGCAAGGCGCCGGCATGCCCTCGTACCGGGCGTACTCGGGTATGCCGGCAACGCCGCCGGGGGCGATCTGGGCGCGAAGACCGCGATCGAAGATCCACCAGACGCTCCCTGGGCCGGGCGCGGGCTGCTCAACCGGATCGTTACCATCCGGCGGGTGCTGGGGCCGAGGATCGACGCCGTGGGTGGACCGCCCGCCGGGGTGATCGACCCGAACATCGACGAGGCGGCGGATTTCGGTCCGTACCGCATCCTCGAGCTGGTCGGGCGCGGCGGCATGGGCACCGTGCACCGGGCCTACGACACGCTGCACCGCCGCCCGGTGGCCCTGAAGCGGTTGCACGGTGCGGGCGTCGACGCCGAGTTCCGGGCCCGGTTCCGTCGCGAGGGTCGGATCGTCGCCGGCCTGCGCCATCCGCACGTCATCCCGGTGAACGCCCACGGCGAGATCAACGGTCAGCTCTACCTGGACATGGAGCTGGTCGAGGGGGTCGACCTGCGGCGGTTACTCGGTGCCGGTGGCCTCGATCACCAACGGGTCGTCGAGATCCTCGGCCAGGTTGCCTCCGCCCTGGACGCCGCGCACGCCCAGGGGCTGGTCCACCGCGACATCAAGCCGTCGAACGTGCTGATCCGCCACGACGGCCACGCCTACCTCGTCGACTTCGGCATCGCCCGCAACATGTCCTCGGAGTCGACCGCGCTGACCGCGACGGGCGGGCTGCTGGGCACCTGGGACTACCTGGCGCCGGAGCGGATGTCCGGCGGCGAGGTGGACGGTCGCGCCGACCAGTACTCGCTGGCCTGCGTGCTGTTCGAGTGCCTCACCGGGCGGCTGCCGCACCCTGAGACCGAGCCTGCGGCCAAGCTCGCGGCGCACCTGCTTCGGCCCCCGCCGGCCCCGTCGGTCTTCGACCCGACCATCCCGCCCGCCCTCGACGCGGCGGTCGCGCGCGGCATGGCCAAGGACCCGGCCCGGCGGTTCGGTTCCGCGGGGCTGCTGCTGGATGCGGCGCGATCGGCGCTGTTCGACCGGGCGACCGCGCGGCTCGGCATGCCGGCGCCGGGACCGGACCGGGCCGGTGACCAGGCCGTCCTGATCCGGGCCATCGTCCGGTCCTCGGTCGGGCGGGCACCCGAGCTGCCGGTGCCGCGGGCCGGGTCCCGGCCGTGCCCGTATCCGGGGTTGCGCAGCTTCGAGCGGTCCGACGTCCGCTGGTTCCACGGTCGCGATCGGGTGGTCACCGACCTGCTGGTGCGGCTGGCCGAGCAGCTCGACGGCGGTGAGCCGGTTGCACTGGTCGGAGCGTCCGGAGCGGGCAAGTCGTCGGTGCTGCGGGCCGGGCTGCTGCCCGCGCTGTCCGCCGGTGATCAGCCGGGCCAGGGCTGGCCGCAGCTGGTGTGCACCCCGGGTCCCGATCCGGTCGGATCGCTGGCCGCCGCGATCGGTCCGGCCGCCGGCATCGACCGGGCGGAGCTGGCGGCCGCCATCCGCCGGTCGGCCGGCGCGTTCACGGCCGCGTGCCGGCGGGCGGCCGGGGAGAGGGTCGGCTACTGCTGGTGGTCGACCAGTTCGAGGAGCTGTTCACGCACGGCGCCCCCGAGTCCGAGCGGCTCGCGTTCGCCGCCGCGCTGGCCGCGCCCGGTCCGGTCTCGGTGCTGCTGGCGGTGCGCGCCGACCTGGTCGAACGGTGCATCGCGCTGCCCCCGCTGATCCCGGCGCTGGCCGCGCCGGTGCTGCTCGGGCCGCTGACCAGCACCGAGCTGCGGGAGGTGATCGTCGCTCCGGCGCGCGACGCCGATGTGGAGGTCGAGCCGGGGCTGCCCGAGCGGCTGATCGCCGATCTGGGGGCCCGCGGCGAGGCGGGCTATGACGCGGGCGCGCTGCCGCGACTGGCGCACGCGCTGCGCGAGACCTGGCAGCACGGCGACGGCAGCGAGCTGACCCTGGCCGGCTACCGGCTGGCCGGCGGCATCGAGGGATCGGTGACCCGCACCGCGGAGCAGCTGCACGCCGAGCTCGACGATGCCGGCCGCGAGGCCGCCCGCCACGTGCTGCTGCGGCTGGTGTCGGTGTCGGACGAGCAGGTGGTGGCCCGCCGGGTGGTCGGACCGGACGAGCTCGCCGCCGTCCCCGGCGGTCCCGCCGTGCTGGACCGGTTGATCTACGCGCGGCTGGTGACGGTCGACGAGCGGGGGGCGCAGCTCAGCCACGAGGCGCTGCTCACCGCCTGGCCGCGGTTGCGGGACTGGTGCAGGCGGACCGGGCCGGCCTGGCCCAGCACCAGCGGTTCACTGACGCCGCCCGGGCCTGGGCCGGGTCCGGCCGGCAGCCCGACGACCTCTACCGCGGGGTCCGACTGGACGCGGTGACCTCCTGGCTCGGCTCGGCCGGTGATCGGGTCCGGCTGCACCCGGTCGAGCGGGAGTTCCTGGACTCCTCGAACGCGGCCGAGCAGGCCTCCCGCCACGCCGGGCGGCGGCGGACCCGGCGGTTGCGCACCCTGGTCGCGATGCTCAGCGTGCTGCTGCTGCTGGCCGCCGGGGCGGTCTGGCTCGCGACCAGTTCCCGGCAGGACGCGCTGGACGCGCGCCGGCTCGGCCTGGCCCGCCAGCTGGCCGCAGAGTCCACGGCGTTGCGCGATGTCGATCCGCGCCGCGCCGCCCTGCTCGCGCTCGGCGGGTGGCAGTCGGGCCGGCTCGTCGAGTCCCGCAGCGCGCTGCTGAACGCGGCGATGGGCACCTACCGGGGCACCCTGGCCGGCTCCGACGGTGCGCCGGTGACGGCCGTCGCGGTCAGCGCGGACGGGCGGATCGCGGCGACCGGCTCCCGGGACGGCCGGCTTCGGGTCTGGGACGTGCCGGCCCGTCGGGAACTGGCCCGGCCGGTCGCGGACGGTGGCTGGTTCCAGGCCGTTTCGCTGTCCGCCGACGGCAGGCGTGCTGGTCGCCGCCAACCGCGACACGGCGACCGTCACCGTCTGGAGCGTCCCGGACCGGACGTTGCTGCACACCGTGCCCGCAGCGACGGATGCGGCGATCGCACCGGACGGACGGACCTTCGCCAGCTACGACGGCGGCCGCCAGGTGATCGTCAGGAACACCACCGACCTCGCGGAGATCACCCGTTACCGGACCCCGGAGGTCTCGCAGCTGAGCTACAGCCCGGACGGCTCCACGATCGCCACGATGATCGCCGACGTGGTCGCCATCCACCGGGTCGCCGATGGCGTCCCGGTCACCAGGCTCGTCGGGCACACCGCGCGGATCATGTCGATCGCATTCGATCAGACCGGCACCAGGCTGGTCACCGCATCGCAGGTCGACGACACCGTGCGGGTGTGGGACATCGCCTCCGCTGCCGTCATCGGCACCGTGCGCTGCGGCGGGACGGGCGCGCTGGCCGCCGCGTTCGGCTTCGACAACGACACCCTGCTGATCGGGGGCACCCCGCCCGGCGTCGGCGTGCGCAGCGTCAACGGCACCGACCATCCCAGGCTGCGCACCCGAGCGGTGGGCACCCGGGCGATCGCGGTCGCCAGGGCGCCCGAAGCCGGGCGCCTCGTGCTGGGCGCGGGGGCCAGCGGCGAGGTGACCATCTGGTCGCAGGCCGACAGCATCGGCTTCCACGACCGCGCGGTGCTCAGGGTGGCCGCGCAACCGGGAGGATCGGGGCTGGTCACGACGACCGGTGACGGTTCGACGTGATTGTGGGACCGCAGCACCGGGGCCGCCCGGCAACGGCTGGTCGAACCCCGGCCACCGAGCGCGCTGGCCCCGTTCTTCGCCCCTGAGCCGGGGGTGTTCGACGTGGCCTTCAGCCCCGACGGTTCCCGGCTCGCCCGCAGCTCCGAACTGGGCCCGACCGAGATGTGGGACATCGCCCCGGCGGCGCCCGCCCGCAGGCGGCCGGGGTCGGGGCCGCCCGGCGGGCAGGTGGTCGCCGTGGCGTTCAGCCCGGACGGGGAGGTGCTGGCCCAGGCCGAGCGGCGCCGCGACGGCAGCGGCCGGGTGACGCTGCTGCGGTCGTCGGACCTGGACCCGATCGGCACCTTCACCTTCTCCGGGGCCGGCGACGGTGCCGAAAAGCCCACCGGGGTCGCGTTCAGCCCGGATGGTCGGATGCTGGCGGTGCCGGTGGAGAGCGGGAAGGTCGCGCTGATCCCGCGGGCCGGTGGGGAGCCGATCCGGCTGCCCGGGCACGTCGGCGGCGCCCAGGACGCCCGGTTCTCCCCGGACGGGGCGACCGTGGCCACCGGGGGAGCGGACGGCCGGGTCCGGCTGTGGAGCGTCGCCGACGGCCGTCAGCTCGATGAGTTCTCCATCGGGATCGCCGTGCGCGACGTGGCGTTCAGCCCCGACGGTGCGGTGCTGGCCGCCACCGGGCAGCAGAACGTCTGGCGGCTGTGGGACGTCGCCGGGCGGCAGCCGCTGGCCAACCTCGACCAGCCCAGTGACGCGATCAACGACATGCATTTCGACGACGGCGGCCGCTTGGTGACCGCCCAGGTGACCGGTCTGGTGCGGGTCACCGATCTCGTCCGGACCGGGCCACCCGGACGCTCTGCGCGGCGCTGGGGCCGGACACGATCGCCGCCCAGTGGCGGGCGCTGGGCGCCGACCTGGGCGATCCGCCCAGCTGCCGGAGCTGAGCGAGTTCTGTCGGGGGTACCTGGTCTACTCAGCAGCAACCGCAGGGACCGGCCCTGCGCGACGAACAGGAGGGCCCCGCGATGAGCAGCATTCTGAACCCCTACCTCAGCTTCCGGGACAACGCCGCCGAGGCGATGGACTTCTACCGGTCGGTGTTCGGCGGTGAGCTGAACACCAGCACCTTCGGTGACTTCGGCGCCAGCGAGGACCCGGCCGAGGCGGACAAGATCATGCACGCGCAGCTGACCACGCCCAGCGGGTTCACCCTGATGGCGGCCGACACCCCGAACTCGATGGAGCGCCCGGAGGTCAGCAACATCTCCATCTCGATCAGTGGCGAAGCGCAGGACGAGGCCGAGCTGCGCGGCTACTACGACAAGCTCGCGGCCGACGGCGTCACGGTGATGCCGCTGGACAAGGCGCCGTGGGGCGACATCTTCGGCATGTGCCACGACCGGTTCGGCGTCAGCTGGATGGTCAACGTCGTCGGCAGCTGACCCCGGAGTCCAGACGTTCGAACGTGCGTGCGATCCTGGTTGCCGGCCGGTCCTTGTCGGTGCTCCGGCATAGCATGAAACGACCGGCCGGCAACACCGCCACCGCTCCGAACCCGGGAGGCTCCCCACCGTGGCTGATCCCACCGTGGCTGATCTGACTGCGGCCGATCCCATTGCGGCCGATCCCATTGCGGCCGATCCCATTGCGGCCGATCGCAGTGCTGACGCTCCACGCCTCGTCGTTCGGGGCGCCCGCGAGCACAACCTGCGCGGCGTCGATCTCGACATCCCGCGCGACAGCATCGTGGTGTTCACCGGGCTGTCCGGCTCGGGCAAGTCCAGCCTGGCCTTCGACACGATCTTCGCCGAGGGTCAACGGCGCTACGTCGAATCCCTCAGTGCCTACGCCCGGCAGTTCCTCGGCCAGATGGACAAGCCCGACGTCGACTTCATCGAGGGGCTCTCGCCCGCGGTCTCGATCGACCAGAAGTCCACCAACCGCAACCCGCGCTCCACCGTCGGCACCATCACCGAGGTCAACGACTACCTGCGGCTGCTCTACGCCCGGGCCGGCATCCCGCACTGCCCCGTGTGCGGGGAGGTGATCGAGCGCCAGACCCCGCAGCAGATCGTCGACCAGGTGTTGGCCATGGAGGAGGGCAGCCGGTTCCAGGTGCTCGCCCCGGTGGTGCGCACCCGCAAGGGCGAGTTCGTGGACCTGTTCTCCGCGCTGCAGGCCCAGGGCTACTCGCGGGTCCTGGTCGACGGCACCGTGCACCCGCTGGCCGACCCGCCGAAGCTCAAGAAGCAGGAGAAGCACGACATCTCCGTCGTGGTCGACCGGCTGGCCGTGAAGCGCTCGGCCAAGCAGCGGCTCACCGACTCGGTGGAGACCGCGCTGCGGCTGGCCGACGGGCTGATCGTGCTCGATTTCGTCGACCTCGCCGAGGACGATCCGCACCGGGAACGCCGCTTCTCCGAACGGATGGCCTGCCCGAACGCGCACCCGCTGACCCTGGACGACCTCGAACCGCGCACCTTCTCCTTCAACACACCCTACGGCGCCTGCCCCGAATGCAGCGGCATCGGCATCAAGAAGGAGGTCGACCCGGAGCTGGTGGTGCCCGACCCGGAGGCCAGCCTGGCCGGTGGAGCCATCGCGCCCTGGGCCGGAGGGCAGACCAGCGAGTACTTCGGGCGGCTGCTGGAAGGGCTGGCCAACGCCCTCGGGTTCCGGATGGACACGCCGTGGCGCAAGCTGCCGGCCGCCGCGCAGAAGGCGGTGCTGCACGGAGTCGACGAGCAGGTGCACGTGCGCTACCGCAACCGGTACGGCCGCGAGCGCTCCTACTACGCCAACTTCGAGGGCGTCGTGCCGTTCCTGGAGCGACGGCTGGACGCGACCGACTCCGACTTCGCGCGCGAGAAGTACGAGGGGTACATGCGCGACGTGCCGTGCCCGGTCTGCCGGGGCACGCGGCTCAAGCCGGAGGTGCTGGCCGTCACCCTGACCCACCGTGACCAGGGAGAGCGTTCCATCGCGGAGGTCTCGGCGATGTCGGTGGCCGAGTGCTCCAAGTTCCTGGAGGGCATGCTGCTCGACGCCCGGCAGACCATGATCGCCGGACGGATCCTCAAAGAGGTGCAGGCCCGGCTGGGCTTCCTGCTCGACGTCGGGCTGCACTACCTGTCGCTGGACCGGGCGGCCGGCTCGCTGTCCGGCGGCGAGGCACAGCGCATCCGGCTGGCCACCCAGATCGGCTCCGGGCTGGTCGGGGTGCTGTACGTGCTGGACGAGCCGTCGATCGGCCTGCACCAGCGCGACAACCGGCGGCTCATCAAGACCCTGATCCGGCTGCGCGACCTGGGCAACACGCTGATCGTGGTCGAGCACGACGAGGACACCATCCGGTCCGCCGACTGGGCGGTCGACATCGGGCCGGGCGCCGGGGAGCACGGCGGCGAGATCGTGCACAGCGGCACGGTGGCCGGCCTGGAGTCGCACGACACCTCGCTGACCGGCGCGTACCTGTCCGGTCGGCGGTTCATCCCGGTGCCGCCGAAGCGTCGCAAGCTGGACCCGAAGCGCAAGCTGACCATCGTCGGGGCCCGCGAGCACAACCTGCGCGGGATCGACGTGGACATCCCGCTCGGCTGCCTGGTCGCGGTCACCGGCGTGTCCGGGTCGGGGAAGTCGTCGCTGATCAACGACATCCTGGCCACCGTGCTGGCCAACAAGCTCAACGGGGCCCGGCAGGTCCCCGGTCGGCACACCCGGATCACCGGGCTGGACGGGCTGGACAAGCTGGTCCGGGTCGACCAGTCCCCGATCGGGCGCACCCCGCGGTCGAACCCGGCCACCTACACCGGGGTGTGGGACCAGGTCCGCAAGCTGTTCGCGGCCACCACCGAGGCCAAGGTGCGTGGCTACCAGCCCGGCCGTTTCTCGTTCAACGTCAAGGGCGGGCGCTGCGAGGCCTGCTCCGGCGACGGCACTATCAAGATCGAGATGAATTTCCTGCCGGACGTCTACGTGCCGTGCGAGGTGTGCAAGGGCGCCCGCTACAACCGCGAGACGCTGGAGGTGCACTACAAGGGCAAGACCGTGGCCGACGTGCTGAACATGCCGATCGAGGAGGGCGCGGAGTTCTTCGCCCCGATCAGCTCGATCAGCCGCTACCTGCGCACCCTGAACGAGGTCGGGCTGGGCTACGTGCGGCTCGGGCAGCCGGCGCCGACGCTCTCCGGCGGCGAGGCGCAGCGCGTCAAGCTGGCCTCGGAGCTGCAGAAACGGTCCAACGGTCGCACCGTCTACATCCTCGACGAGCCGACCACCGGGCTGCATTTCGAGGACATCCGCAAGCTGCTGCTGGTGATCAACGGGTTGGTCGAGAAGGGCAACACGGTGATCGTCATCGAGCACAACCTGGACGTGATCAAGACCGCTGACTGGGTGATCGACATGGGCCCGGAGGGCGGTTCCGGTGGGGGCACCGTGGTGGCCGAGGGCACCCCGGAGCAGATCGCCGCGCACCCCACCAGCTACACCGGACAGTTCCTGGCCGGCCTGGTCACCCCGAAGCCGGAGTCCGAACGCCGTTCCCCGGCCCGCCGCCGCCAGGCCACCGCGGCCAGCTGACCTGCCGATCGTCGGTCGCGGTCAGGCGGCGCCCCCACGCAGGGCGGCGCAGATCGTCTCGGTGTCGGTCTGCAGCGAGCCGCCGGCGAACGCCAGCGTCTGCAGCGAGCGCTGTGCCGCCTCCTGGTGGCCGGCCCCGCAGGCGTCGGCGACCAGGATCGGCAGGTAGCCCAGGTCCAGCGAGTGCCGCACCGTCGGTTCGATTCCGACCTCGGTGGCCACCCCGCAGATCGCGTACGAGTCCACGCCGCAGTCGCGCAGCACGACGTCCAGCGGGGTGCCGGTGAACGCCGACATGGCGATCTTGTCCAGGACCAGCTCGCTCAGCTGCGGCTGCAGTTGCGGCACCAGCTCGAATCCGGGGGTGTCCCGCAGCAGGAACGGCTGCACCTCGGCCACCGTCTGCACCCGCTGCCAGGCCATGGCCATGCGCAGCGCGGACACGCCGGCCATCTCCTTCGGCAGGAAGTAGTGCCGCAGGAACACGATCCGGAAGCCACCGGCCCGGGCCGCGTCGACCACCCGACCGACCCGCTCGATGATCTCGTCGGCGTCGGAGACCTGGGCGAGGACGCCGACCTGCATGTCGTAGACCAGCAACGCCATCCGGCTCGGGTCGCAGGCCTCCGCCGGCGTGCGCGGGATGCTCAGGCCGTACGCGTTCTCCATCTCCGGTCCTCCCAGGGTCGCCTCGCCCGTCCTCGATCCAGCGACGGCTCCCACATCTATACCCCTGTGCCCGGTCCACTCCGTTTCACCGGACCGCCCGGAACGCGTGCTCGGCCTCCTCCGCTCCGCCCTCTGGCCCGGGTCCCGGCCCCGCTGCTCATGGAACGAACGGCACTCTCGCACGCTAGGCATGTGCGAAAGTGCCGTTCGTTCCATCGGGACGGGGGTGGGGCGGGGTGGGGCGGGGGTAAGGGCGATCAGCGGAGGCGGTAGAAGCGGAAGAAGTCGTCGTCGATGGGCAGGACGTCCAGGGTGGTGAAGCCGGCCGCGATGGCGTAGCCGCGCAGGGTGTCCGGGCGCATCACGGTGCCGGTGCCCACCGAGCCGGCGTGCGCCATACCGTCGGGCAGGCAGCACATCAGGCTGTAGCCGTACATCAGCTGCTCGACCTCGTCACCGGGCGCGGTGAAGCTCTCCGCGACCCGCTCGTCCATCACCAGCACCACGCCGTCGGGGCGCGCCAGCCCGCGCATCGCGGTCAGCACGGCGACCGGGTCGGGCAGGTCGTGGATGCACTCGAACGCGGTGACCAGGTCGTACCGGCCCCCGGTTCCGTGCGCCCCGGCACTCGCGGCGTCGGCCAGGTGGAAGTGCACCCGGTCGGCCACCCCGGCCTCGACGGCGTTGCGGCGGGCCGCCGCGATCGAGGGCCCGTCCAGGTCGAACCCGTCCACGGTCAGCTGCGGGTGCGCCAGCGCCATCCCGATCGCCGACCATCCGAAGCCGCAGCCGACATCGGCCACCCGGCCACCGGCCTGCAGCACCGCCTGGATCTCGGGCACCGCCGGCAGGTACTCGCGGGCCAGCGCGCCCAGGAAGAGCGGCCGGTTCGCGGCGGCCTGCGACTCGCGGGCGTCGGTGCCCAACTGGTCCCAGCTGACGCCCCCGCCGGAGCGGTACGCGTCGAGCAGCAGATCCATGTGGGCCCCGACCCCGGCGATCATCCGGGCCAGCGGGAGCACGTGGTTCGGGCTGAGCACGTCGGTGAGCACCTCGGCCGCCCCGGCCGGCAGCGCGAACCGACGCAGCGCCGGGTCCGCGGCGACGTCATCGACGGTGAGCACGCCGCAGACGGCCTGATGCTCGAGCCACTCGCGGGCGTAGCGCTCGGCGGTGCCGGTCCGGGTCGCGAGCTCATGGGAGGTCATAGCCGTCCCGTCGGCCAGCACCCGGTAGTAGCCGAGTCGATCGCCGAGGTAGGCGGCCTGCACGAGCTGCGCGCCGAGCACGGCACCGAACAGCCGCTCACCGAACTCGGTGGCGGTGGGGACATCGGGAGCATGTGTTGTCGCGGTCATGGATGCGGACGTTAGGCACTGCCGCTTTCAGATCGCTGTCAGTGCCCCGACAAGACGTGCCCCGACAAGACGTGCCCCGACAAGACGTGCCCGACAAGACGTGCCCGACAAGACGTGCCCCGACTCGACGTGCCCCGACACGGCCGGGCTTCCCCGGCACGCGGCGAGTCCGCACAATGGCGCGGTGGTCGTCGGTCCGGTGGTCGCGGTGGGCGTGCTCGGGCCGGTGGTCCTGAGCGACGATCACGGCGCTCCGATCCCGGTCGCCGGCGACCGGCAGCGCAGGTTGCTCGCCGCGCTCGCGCTGCACGCACCGGCGCCGGTCGACCGGGAGGTGCTGGTCGAGCTGGTCTGGGGTGACCGGTTGCCGGCCGATCCGGCTGCGGCCCTGCAGACCTACGTGGCCCGGCTGCGCAGGCTGCTACCCGGATCGGTGGCCATCACCACCGGCCCGCGCGCCTACCGGCTCGAGACCGCGCCCGACGGGATCGACGTGGACCTGTTCCGCGGCTACCTCACGGCGGCGGCCGCGGCACCGGCGCCGGCGCCGCGGCTGGACCGGATCGACGCCGCGCTGGCGTTGTGGCGGGGCCGCCCGTTCCCGGAGTTCGATCACCCGACGGTCGAGCCGGTGGTGGCCGAGCTGACCGGGCTGCACGCCACCGCGGTCGAAGACCGGGCCGCGGCGCTGCTCGAACTGGGTCGGGTCGGTGAGGCCACCGCGGCGGCAACCGCCCTGGTGGCCGCCGAACCGCTGCGCGAGCGGGCGGTGGCTACCCTGATCAGGGCGCAGGCGGCGGCGGGCCGACCGGCCGAGGCGCTGCGTACCTTCGCCCGGCTGCGCGCCGAACTGGCCGATCAGCTGGGCGCCGACCCCGCACCCGAGCTGACCCGCCTGCACGAGCAGCTGCTCCGTCGGGAGCTGCCGGCCGCGGCGCCGCGGACGCGACCCCCGGTGCCGATCAGCTCGTTCGTCGGGCGCGACGCCGATCTCGCGCGGGTCGTCGAGGCGTTGGCGCACCGCCGGATGGTCACGCTCTGCGGCCCGGGCGGGGTCGGCAAGACCAGGCTGGCCCGGCACGTCGCGGCGGCGGTGGCCGAGCGCTACCAGGACGGGGTGGTGGTCGCCGAGCTGGCCGCCACCGCACCGGACGCGGTGGTGGCCACCGTCGCCGCCGCGCTGCGGTTGACCGACGCCGGCCCCGCCGGTCTCACCGCCCGCGTCGTGGAGGTGCTCGCGGTGCGCCAGCAGCTGCTGGTGCTCGACGATTGCGAGCACGTGGTCGAGCAGGTCGCCGGGTTGGTCGAGGCGATCATGGCCGGGGCGCCGCAGGTGCACGTGCTGGCCACCAGCCGCGAGGCGTTGCGGGTCGACGGCGAGCAGGTGCTGCGGCTGGCTCCGCTGGACAGCCGGTCGGCCGCCGAGCTGCTGGCCGACCGGATCCGCGCCGCCGATCCGGACGCCGCCCCCACTGCCGCCGACGCGGCCGTGCTCGACCGGATCTGCGCGCGCCTGGACCGGCTGCCGTTGGCCCTCGAACTCGCGGCCGCGCGGCTACCGGCCGCCGGGTTGTCCGGGCTGCTCGCGGCCCTGGACGATCCGCTGGACGCGCTGGGCCGCGGCCGGCGGACGGCCGGGCAGCGGCACCGATCGTTGCGCGACGTCGTCGAGTGGTCGGTCCGGCTGCTCGACGAGGACGCCCGCGAGCTGTTCATCCGGCTCGGCGTGTTCGCCGGGCCGGTCGAGCCGGCGGCCATCGCGGCGGTGTGCGGGCACGAGCGCGCCCTGAGCGACCTGGTCGATCGCTCGCTGGTGTCGGCGCAGGGCGAGCGGCCGCGCACCTACGGGATGTTGGAGACGCTGCGGGCCTTCGGCCGGGCCCGACTGGCCGCCGATCCGGGGTCGACGGCCCTGCGTGCCCGGCACGCCGCGTGGGTGGTCGAGCTGGTGGTCGACACCGGCGCCGCCCGCGAGCGCACCGACGAGGTGGACGCAATCCGCCGCTTCGACGCCCACCTGAGCGACATCGGACGGGCGCACGCATGGCTGTCGGTCCACGGGCCTTTGGAGGACCTGCTGCGGCTCGCGCTGGTGTGCGCCGAGCTGGGCTACCAGCGGGTCCGGGCGGATCTGGTGCGCCTGGTGGACGACGCGCTGGTCGCGGCCGGCTGCAGCCCGGACGGTCGGGATCCGGAGCCCGGGATCGCGCTGCACCCGCTGCTGCCCCGGCTGCTCGGGCTGTCCGCCGTCCCGCTGTGGCAGCGCGGCAACGTCGATGCGGCGGAGGGGCGCGCCCGTCGGGCGTTGCGGCTGGCCGATCGGGTCGGCGATCCGAGCGCGGGCAGGGACGCGCTGGAAGTGCTGTCGAACGTGGCCATGTTCCGCGGACAGCTGGACACCGCGCTGGAGCTGGGCACCCGGGCCGCGCGGCTGTCCCGGGCCGCGGGTGACGGCACCACGCAGCTGATGGCGCTGGTCGACTCCACGCTGGCGGCGGCCTACGGCGGTGATCAGCACGCCGCGGGGGAGCTGGCGGCGGCCGCGACCGCGCTGGCCGAGCGCATGGGATCGCCGCTGGCGCGCGGGTGGGCCGCCTACGCGGCGGGGGAGCGGCTCGCCGAGGCGGGCGCGGCCGGCGCGGCGCCGTTGCTGGAGCGGGCCGTCGAGCTGGCCGCGGAGGTCGACGCGGTGTTCCTGGCCGGGGTCGCCCGGCACACCCTGCTGACCACCGCATCCCGGGCGGACGACGCGGATCGCGACGGCGGATCGGCCGCGCTCGCCCGGTTCGGGCCGCTGCTGGACACCTGGCACGGGATGGGCGCCTGGATCCAGCTGTGGATCGCGGTGCGGGCGCTGGCCGAGGCGCTCTCGCGGCGCGGCCGGCACGCCGACGCGACGATCCTGCTCGGGGCGCTGCGGGCGAGCCCGCGGGCGATCGTGGAGTACGGCGCCGATTCGGCCCGGGTGCGCGCGGTGGAGGACGCGGCCCGGGCCGCGCTCGGGCCGCGGTTCGGGCAGCTGCAGGCCCATGGCGCCGCGCTGGGCGACTCCGGGGCGATCGCGCTGGCCAGGCGGTTGGCCCGCGGCAGCACCGCCGCCGCCGACAACCCCGCCCCCGACAACCCCGCCCCCGACAACCCCGGTCTCAACGGCAAGAGTTGATCCGCCCGCCGGCGCCTGCCAGGTCAGCCGCCCCACTGGAAACCGCAGTTGGCTCCGAAACGCGCTCAGACGGCCACCGGAACCGCAGTTTGGCTCCCAAACGCGCTTGGGCGACCGCAGGAACTGCAGTTTGGCTCCGAAATGCGGCATTGGGACGGCTGCTGGTCGCTCGTGGGGTCCGGGCGCCACCGAGCAGCACCCCGCCGACGACCTTGGTGGCGTACACGATCACCCCCCACACCGACGGCCAGCGGTACGGCGGGTTCCCGAGGGTGCGGCGGGTCGGATCGCCCGCGGTGGGCGGTCGGACCGGTGCCTGTTACCCTTCGGAATGCGACCACCCTGTCGCACGTTGTTTCCTGCGTCAGTTTCGCAGGATGCTGACAGGGCGATGAAGTGGAGCCCCCGCTCCCACCCGCCGCCGTCAAGGCGATCGGGTTCCGGTCCGCCTGACGCGCCATCGGCTCGTCGGGTTCGGCCGTATTGGGTCACGGGGTTCCGCACGTCGCGTCCACAGACGTCGAACTAGGAGACCCCATCACCACAGAGACGCGCATCAACGACCGCATTCGGGTGCCCGAGGTCCGCCTGGTCGGGCCGAACGGCGAGCAGGTCGGGATCGTACGCATCGAGGACGCCCTGCGGCTCGCGCAGGAGGCCGAGCTCGATCTCGTCGAGGTCGCAGCTCAGGCCCGGCCGCCGGTCTGCAAGCTCATGGACTACGGCAAGTTCAAGTACGAGAGCGCGCAGAAGGCCCGGGAGTCCCGCCGCAACCAGCAGCTGACCACGATCAAGGAGCAGAAGCTCCGACCGAAGATCGACAAGCACGACTACGAGACCAAGCGCGGACACGTGCGGCGCTTCCTCGAGGGCGGCAACAAGGTCAAGGTCACGATCATGTTCCGGGGACGTGAGCAGTCCCGGCCCGAGCTGGGCTTCCGGTTGTTGCAGCGGTTGGCCGAGGACGTCAGCGATCTCGGCATCGTCGAGGCCACCCCGAAGCAGGACGGCCGCAACATGACGATGGTGATCGCGCCGAACAAGAAGCCACCGGCCCGCCCGCGCTCCGTCACCCCCGATCCCGAACCGCAGCCGGTCGACGCCTGACCGCAGGAGAATTACCGCGGCGCTCCCAACACCGGGGGCGCCACCGTGGAAGTAGGAACGCCATGCCCAAGAACAAGACACACAGCGGAATCGCCAAGCGGGTGAAGATCACCGGCAGCGGCAAGTTGATGCGGCAGCAGACCGGTCTCCGGCACCGTCTCGAGGTCAAGTCGAGCAAGGAGACCCGCGACCTGTCCGGCGTCGTGCCGGTGGCCAAGGCCGACATCAAGCGCGTCAAGAAGATGCTCGGCCGCTGACCGCCGCTCACCCCACCCGCCGACCCGACCGGCAGCGCCCCGGCCTGCCGGCCCGATCCCGTTAGGACACACCCATGGCACGCGTGAAGCGCGCGGTCAACGCTCAGAAGAAGCGGCGTACGACCCTCGAGCTCGCCAGCGGCTACCGCGGACAGCGTTCCCGGCTGTACCGCAAGGCCAAGGAGCAGATGCTCCACTCCCTCAACTACGCCTACCGTGACCGCCGCGCGCGCAAGGGCGACTTCCGGCAGCTCTGGATCACCCGGATCAATGCCGCCGCCCGCGCCAACGGCATGACCTACAACCGCTTCATCCAGGGTCTGAAGATCGCCGGCGTCGAGGTGGACCGCAAGGTGCTCTCCGAGATCGCGATCAGCGATCCGGCCGCCTTCGCCGCGCTGGTCGTGGTGGCCCGCGCGAACGTCCCGGCCCAGTCCGGGGCGGACGACGGGACCGCAGCCTGAGACCGGATCCACGGGAACCGGATTCCGGGCGCCGTCCCGGCCCACCGCCTGGCACCGAGCGCACGCCGCGCGTCGTGGCAGCTCACAAGCTGCTGCGCCGCGCCGGCCGCGATCGGGCCGGGCGGTTTCTCGTCGAGGGGGCCCAGGCCGTGCGCGAGGCGCTGGCCCGGGCGCCGCAGTCGGCGCGGCGGATGCACGAGCTGTTCGTCACCGAGGCGGCCGCGGATCGGCACCCGGAGCTGCTCAGCGCCGCCCGCGCGGCCGGGGTTCGGGTCGTCCCGATCACCCCCGCGGGTGCGGCGGCGCTGTCGGACACGGTGACCCCGCAGGGCATCGTGGGCGTCTGCGATCTGCTCGACGTCGGGCCGGCCGAGGCGCTCGGCGCCGATCCGGCGCTGGTGGTCGTGTGTGCCGACATCGCCGATCCGGGCAATCTCGGCACCGTGATCCGGGTGGCCGACGCGGTCGGCGCCGATGCGGTGCTGCTGGCCGGTGACACCGTCGACCCGCACAACGGTAAGGCGGTGCGGGCCTCCACGGGCAGCGTGTTCCACCTGCCGCTGGCCCGGGACCGCGACCCCGATGCCGTGCTCGAGCGTTGCCGCGCCGCCGGTCTGACGCTGCTGGCCGCCGACGGGGCGGGGGAGCTGGAGCTCTACGACCCGGTGGCGACGGCGCTGCTGGCCGGTCGGGTGGCGTGGATCTTCGGTGCGGAGGCGCACGGCCTGCCGCCGGCGCTCGCCCGCCGGGCCGATCACCGGATCCGGGTACCGATCCGCGGCCGCGCGGAGAGCCTCAACCTGGCCACCGCCGCCGCGGTCTGCCTCTACGCCAGCGTCGCCGCCCGCCGCTAGGGAGGCGGCCGGCGACGATCACCCGGCGGCGGCCAGCGGGCGCAGCGCGGCCAGTGCGGCGGTGGCGGTGCGGCAGCGCATCCAGGTGTCGGGGTGGTCGGGGTGGTTGCGGTACTCACCGGTGCGCACCCGGATGGTCCTCATCCCGAGCGCGGCCGCGCCGGCGATGTCCTTGTCGGGGCGGTCGCCGACCATCACGGCATCGGCCGCGTCGACCCCCAGATGCCGCAGTGCCGTGCGGAACGGGAGCGGGTGTGGCTTGCGGAACGCGCGACCCCAGGCGTCGCTGAGCACGACGGCGTCGAACGCGTCGGCCAGCCCGAGCGCGGCCAGCTTGGCCCGCTGACCGGCCACCGCGCCGTCGGTGACGACCGCGATCGGCACCCGGGAACGCAGCTCGCGCAGCGCCTCCGGCACGCCCGGGTAGGGGG
Organism: uncultured Actinomycetota bacterium; assembly: GCA_963730945.1. Taxonomy (GTDB): domain Bacteria; phylum Actinomycetota; class Actinomycetes; order Mycobacteriales; family Pseudonocardiaceae; genus Pseudonocardia. The sequence goes on along the minus strand of CAVSTV010000008.1, from coordinate 1,292,842 downwards.
TCAGCCGGGAGGGCCGGACCGCGTGGAACGCGGCGACCAGCTCCGGCACGACCGTGCCCGCCCAGCCCTCAGCCCGGCCCCCCGCCGAGCCGTGCACCCGATCCGCGCCGACGAGCCGCACCGCCTCGTCGATGATGCCGCCGCGGGCCGAACCGCGGCCCGCGACCGTGGTCAGCGCGGCCAGCAGCCGGTCCCGGTCCAGTCCGAGCCGGGCGCCCCGCTCGGCGACCGCGAACCAGGCCAACCCGAGGTACTCCGCCTGCGGGTAGAGCGTGTCGTCGAGATCGAACAGCACGGCCCGGACCGGCCCGCCGCCCGCGCCCGCCCCGCCCCCGATCACCTCGCTCCGTTCATGCCGCCCCATCAGGCCGCCCGGTTCACAGCGGTGGCGCCTGATCGACGTAGTCGGGCTCGGCCAGCTCCAGCAGCGCCGCGGTGCCCGGCTCGTGCAGCAGCTCGGCGACCCGCCGGCCGGTGTGCCCGTCGCCGTAGGGACAGGGCAGCGCCGCGATCCGGTGTTGGGCCTGCGGGTCGCTCAGATCCAGCGCCGCCTTCAGCGCCCGGCCGGCATCCAGGCCGGTCAGCACCGCGCTGCCGTTGCGCACGCTCTCCCAGCGCGGGGTGGAGCGGCGCAGCACCACCGCCGGCACCCCGAGCCAGGAGGCCTCCTCCTGCAACCCGCCGGAGTCGGTGACCACGATCTTCGCCGCGGCCAGGCTGCGCATCATCGTCGAGTACGGCATCGGCTCGACCAGCGAGATCCCGGGCCCGGCCAGCGCCGACAGCAGCCCGTGCCGCGTCAGCGCGGCCGCGGTGCGCGGGTGTACCGGGAACGTCACCGGACCGATCACCGCGGCCAGCTCGGTGACCAGCGTGACCAGCTCGGCCAACCGTCGCGGATCATCCACATTGGTCGCTCGATGGGCGGTGAGCAGCACCCCGTGCCGGCTGCCGACCGGCTGCCGGGTGGCGCCGATGCCGCGCAGCGCGTCCAGCACCGGGTTGCCGACCACCGCGATGCGCGCGCTCGGCACGCCCTCGTCGAGCAGGAACCGTCGGGCCAGCTCGGTCGGGGCCAGGTGCAGCGCGCAGGTCGCGGCGGCGATCCGCCGGTTCACCTCCTCGACCGAGGTCGGGTTGAACGAGCGCAGGCCGGCCTCCAGGTGGATCACCGGCGTCGTCGTGTTGCGGGCGGCCAGGCAGTACGCGGGCACGGTGTGGGTGTCCCCGAGGGCCAGCACCACATCGGGTCGCACCCGCTCGACGGCCCGCACGGCGCCGCTGACGATCCCGCCGAGCCGCTCGGCGCGGTCCCCGTCGACCCGCAGCGCGATGTCCGGGGTGACCCCCAGCTCGGCGTAGAACACCTCGGTGAGCCCGGCGTCGTAGTGCTGCCCGGTCGCGACCACGGTGATCTCGTCGCCGGCCGCGCGCAGCGCCCGCACCACCGCAGCCAGTTTGATGATCTCCGGCCGGGTGCCGAACGGGATCAGGATCCGCATCGGCGGTAGACCTCCACGTAGTGCCGCATCATGGTGACGCCGGGCTGGGCGAGCAGTCGCTCCGGGCGCACGCGTTGCCCGGCCACCCCGCGCAGGTACTCGCCGACCAGGTCGGCGCCGGCCGCGAGGGCGAGCGGCAAGCCGCCGGAGAAGCGCGGGTTGACCTCGGTGAAGGAGAACTCGCCCCGCTCGGACAGGAAGCCCTGGACGTTGGCCGGTCCGGTGAGCCCGACCGCGGTGAGCAACCCGGTCACCGCGGCGACCAGCGTCGGGCTGGCGAAGGTGCGGCCCTTCGTGCTGATCCCCGCCTTGGTCTCCAGCCGCCAGCGCGGCACCGCGCCGGCCAGCGTGCCGGCGCGGTCCACCAGCGCGTCCACGGTGAACTCGCGTCCCGACAGCCGGGTCTGCACCAGCGGCTGGTCCACTCTCGACATCGCGAAGCCGGCCTCGGCCGCGGTGTCGACGGCGTACACATCGCGGGATCCGCGCCCGAAGCGCGGCTTGACGATCCACGGCCCCGGCACGCCGGCCACGGTGCCCAGCGCGGTGCCCGGAACCGGAACCGTGGCCGCCCGGCAGGCCTGCGCGAACAGCCATTTGTCGGTGCAGGTCCGCACCGTGTGCGCGGACGGCAGCCAGCTGCGCAACCCGGCCTCGGCCAGCAGCTCCGCGCCGTCCTGCAGCGCCTCGATCTCCTCGGCGACCGTGCAGATCAGCGCGGTCGCGCCGAACCGGTTGGCCACCTTCGCGACGTGGGCGGCGAACTCGGGATCCCTGCCGCGGGGCACCAACCCGGTGTCGGGCACCAGCGCCAACCCCACCGCGTCCGGGTCGGCGTCCACCGCGACGACATCGCGGCGCCCGCGCAGCGCCTGGATCACCGCGACCCCGGCGGCGCCGCCGGCCCCGGTGACGAGCACCCGCCCGCCACTCATGTGTCGCTCCGGACGAACCGCAGCTGGCCGGGCTCGGCGCGGTGCCGGGCGCCCCGCCGCGGGGCGGGCTCGGGCACGACAGCGGGCCGGCTGGGACCGGCGGCGTCGGGTGTGCTGCGGCTCGTCGACGGTCCGGTTCGACCGGACCCGCGGCAGCGGGCGTTGCGCGGGGACGTCGTCGTGGCCCGCCGTCGGCGACTCCAGCCGGGCCCGGCGGGAGCGACCGAGCTCGCGGCGCGGTGCCGGCACCAGCGCGATCTCGTCGAACGGTCGCTCGTCGAACGTCGGGTCGTCGATCGGATCGGCGTCGGACACCGGGGTGACGGCCGCGATGGCGGCCATCCGGCGGGCCTCGGCGCGCCGGGACCTGCGCTCGGCCATCGAGCTGATCGGGTCGGACCGCAGGCGCCTGCTGCGGCCGGGTTCGCGCCGCGATCGGGGCAGCTCCGGGCTCGGCTCGTCGTCGATCACCGGGGTCGGCTCGGGATCCGAGCCGGCTCGGCGCGCCACCCCACGCCCGCCGCGGCGGGCCGGTTCCGAGGGCGGGGCGGTGGCGAGCGGCGGCGCCGCCGGTCCGGCCGCCGCGCGGATCGCCGGCATGATCTGCGTCCGGGGCCCGTCGTCGAACGCGGCCGCGGTGCCCAGGTCGGGTCCGGTGCCGGACAGCGCCGCGATCGGTGTGTGCCGCTCGTGCGCCCACAGCCGCAGCCGCAGGATCGAGGGCTGGTCGGCCGGTTCCCAGGAGTTGCGCAGCACACCCTCGGCCAGCGTGTCCAGCACGACCTGGTCGTCCTCCTCGTCGAGATGATCGGCGAGCAGGTCGGCGTGGGCGCGCAGGCCCTGCTCGGTCGCGACCAGCACGCCGGCGCGTCGCCGGTGTGGATCGTGGTGGTCGAGGGCCTCGGCGATCCGGGTGCGCGTCTGGGCCCGATGGACGCTGCGCCAGGCCAGCGCGGCGACCACCAGCAGCACACCGACCACGGTGACGATGATCAAACTAGACTGGAACATGGTGTTTCCTCCGCGTGCCCCCGGCCCGGTGGGCCGCGGTGGATGCTCGGACTGGGTGAGCGGTGAGGTGGCTCGGGTTGGGTGCACCGGCCGGTGCGGACGGGGCGGCTGCCGCTGGTCCGGCTGGGAGCAGCAGGAACAGCATCAGCAGGTAGCCGCCGAGGGTGTAGGCGAAGGCGAACGCGCTGCCGGCCAGGTCGTGGAACAGGATCAGGCTCGGTGTCCCGTAGATCAGCCCGACCCCGATCGAGGCGGCGATCCGCAGCACGTTGCCCACGAGCACGCAGATCAGCGCGCAGCCCAGCGCGGCGATCCGGCGGCCGGGCTGACCGCGCGGCACGAATCCGGCCAGGAAGCCGATCGCCAGCAACGAGGCCAGCGACGAGCAGGAGGGCAGCAGCACCGCCACGAACGGTCCGACCGCCATCGGGAACACCGCGATCGAGGAGGTCCCGGGGATCACCTGCAACCGGTGTGCCGGAACGATCTCGAACAGGTGCAGCAGCGCGGTCGCCGCGGTGGCCTCGAACTCCCGGAACCGGGCATTGCCCAGCACGAATGCGACCATCACCAGCACCACGACCGCGATCGGCTGGACGAACGCGCCCACCGCGCGCGATCTCATGACGCCACCCGGGCGGCCGTGGTGGGTGCGGCGTCGCCGCTGCGGGCCGTCTTGGCCCAGGTGTAGCGGCGACCGAGGATGCCGTCCACCCAGGCCTTCGTGCACAGCGCCATGGCCACGACGAACAGCGGCAGGAAGAACGGCAGCAGCAACGCCTTGCGCCGCGGTGCCCGCGACAGCAACAGCCCGGCGCCCAGCTCGAGCATCGGGCCCAACATCAGCATCGTCCACAGCACGGCGGCCGCCTCGTCGAGCGCCCCGCCGCCCCCGACGGCCCCGGTGAGCAGCAACGCCAACCCGACGATGGCCAGCACCGGGATGTGGAAGGTGAGCAGGAACATGGTGGTCTCGATCTTCTCCAGCAGCGACAGCCGCCGGCTGCGCCAGACCGCGGAGCGGAACTCCCGCCACGCCTGCTGGTGCCCGCGGGCCCAGCGGTAGCGCTGGGTCCAGTAGCCGCGGAGCGTGACCACGGCCTCTTCCTCGTCGACCGCGGTCACGTCGTAGCGCACCCGCTGGCCGGTCAGCAGCATGCGCAGGGTCAGGTCGGTGTCCTCGGTGACGGTGTTCTCGTTCCAGCCCTGCACCGCCAGCAGGCTGGAGGTCCGCACCGCGCAGCAGGCGCCGCCGTAGGCCGGCAGCCGGAAGACGGCTTGCCGGCCGTACTCGTTGACCAGGTAGCCACCGCGGTAGTCGATCTCGATCAGCTCCGCGACCAGCGACTCGTCGCCGTTGAGGATCTGGCAACGACCCTGCACGGCCCCGGTGCCCGGATCGGCGAAGTGCCGGGCCAACCGCAGCAGCACGTCCGGCCGCGGCCGGTGATCGGCGTCGAAGACCACCACGACCTCGCCGGTGACGTGGCGCAGGGCGGTGTTCAGGGCGCCGGACTTCCCGCCGGTCGAGCCGGCCGGACGGTGCAGCACGGTGATCCGCGGATCGGTGGCGGCGACGTCGTCGAGGATCTCGCCGGTCCGGTCGGTGCTGTTGTCGTCGACCAGGATGATCTGCAGCCGTCCGGCGGGGTACTGCATCGCCCGCAGCGCGGCGAGCAGCCGGCCCAGCACCCGTTCCTCGTTGTGGCACGCCACCAGCACGCTCAGCGGCGGGGTGTAGGCGAACCATTCGAGCGGCTCGTCGGGGACCTGATCGAGCCGGCCGGCCCTGACGGCGATCACGACGAAGGCCAGGTGTCGCAGGAAGAAGGCCACGAAGAACAGCTGCAGGAGCAGCGTCAGGGCGCCGACGGTGGGGGCGATCCCGTAGCCGGCCACCGCACAGAGCAGCAGACCGAGCAGCGCGAGCAGCACCCACGGGGTGCTCTGCTGGCGCGCGCCGGTGCCGCCGGTGAGATCAGAGCGCATGGGTTCCGAACTCCTTGACGGCGTGCCGCAGGTCCTGCGCGCCGGCGCCGGTGGGGAGTTCCCAGAGGAACCGCTCGGTCTCGAAGGCCTCGGCGTAGCGCACCCTGGCCCGGAAGCCGTGGTAGCGGGCCTGCGCCTCCAGCGCCTCGAGGTCGACCAGACCGTTCTTGAGCACCTGGGACATGTGCGCCCGCAGCAGGTCCATCTTGGACTCGACGTGCGGGGCGATGTCCAGGTAGACGGCGGGGGTGAAGTCCACGGAGGTCGGGGACTCGAACAGCAGCACCCGGCGGGCCCGGCGGGAGGCGGCCAGCACCGCGGCCGCGGTGGCCCGGTGGTCCTGGTGGGTGTCACAGCCGGTGTGCCCGTAGACGACGTCGGCGCCGCTGGCGTTCATCGCGTCCTGCACGACGTTGACCGCGGACCGGTCGTTGGGCACCGCACCGTCGGGGAAGCCGCCCCACAGCAGGGTGGCGCCGAGGATTGAGGCCGCGTCCTCCTGCTCACGGATGCGGGACCGGGCGTCCTGCGGGCCCTCCTCGCCGGTCGTCATGACCAGCAACGTGATCTCGTCGCCGCGCGCCTGGTGGGCGAGCAGTGCGCCACCGCAGCCCAGCTCGATGTCATCGGGGTGAGCTCCCACCGCGAGCACCCTCATGCCTGACCCCCTGGCTTCGTGCAATCGCACCTGACCCGGCCAGGTTGCCCTGTCGCGACTACGGAGCGATCCGACAGATTACGTAGAGCAACTACGGCGTTCATGTGAGTGCACGGACCTCGCGCCGCCCAAGACTTCGCAACCGGGGCGAACGACGTCCCGCACGACATTCGGCTCGAACGTCGTGGGCCCGGTCGAGGACTGCGGACGCCGACAGCGAATCCGCATCACTGGAGAGGTACCTCAACAATGGACGCAGCACGACCCTTCGCGGCGCCGTGTGGACCCGCCGGACGCATCCGGCGCGGTGCCCGCCGGGCCCTGACCGTGGGCGTGCTGGTGCCCGCGGTCGCACTCTCGCTCGCCGGGCCGGCGCTCGCCGACGTCACGGCGGTCACCGGCAACGCCACCGCGCCTCACGTCGACGCTACCGGCCTGCTCACCCTGGACCTCGAGCCTGATCCCACGCGTCACGCTGCCCCCCGGCGGCGGCACCGACACCGACTCGCTGCTCGACGGTGAACGCGCCCGGCCTGCTCGACGCCGGCACCGCCATAGTCAGCACCATCGGCACGCTCGGCGCGGGCGGCAGCGTGAGCAGTGATCGCCGAGGTCGCCGACGCCGACCTCGGCCTCGGGGGCCTCGGCCTTCCGGGCGCTCGGAACATCTGCTGACCGCCGACGTCATCCGCAGCGAGTGCGACGTCCGACGAAGGCGGCTCGACCGGCACCACGACCATCACCGACCTGTCCGTGCTCGGCAACGCCGTCACCGTCACCGGTTCGCCGAACCAGGAAGTCCCGATCACCCTGCCGGTGCTCGGCAACGTGGGCACGGTGCACATCAACGAGCAGACCACCACCGGCACCGCACCGAGCACGACCATCACGGTGAACGCCGTGCGCATCGAGCTGGACGTGGACGTCGTGCTGGTCGGCGGCTGTCGAGCTCGATGTCATCCTCGCCCAGTCGGTGTGCGGCGTGACCGGTGACGGCGTGGCCGTCCCGGCCGGTGCCATCGGTGGCGTGCTGCTCGCCGGCCTGGCGGCCATCGGTTTCGTCGGCTACCAGCTGCGCCACCGCCGCCCGGGTTCGTCGCGGGCCTGATCCACCGCTGTGGGAACGGGGACGTGGTCCCGACCGGTACCGCCGGTCGGGGCCACGGCCTCACCACCGCCCTTGCCGCCGTCGAGCACCGTTGCCCCCGCTACCGCATTCATCCCAGGGAGTCATACCGATGCACGAGGTCAGGCCCGGCCCGACGGCGCATGCTCCGGGCATGCAGATCCGACGGGTGGTCGCGATCGACGAGCACCGGATGTTCACCGAGGCGCTGGCCATGTCGCTGTCCGACGAGGCCGACGTGCGGGTGGTGGCCACCTTCGCGGCGACCGAGCCCGACCTCGCCGGCAAGGTGCGGTCGATCCGGCCGGACGTGGTCACCGTCGACGTCGAGCCGTTTCCGGGGACGGCGGCCGGGACGCTCATCGAGCAGCTCACCCGCCGGGACCCGGAGCTGCGGGTGGTGGTGCTGACCGCCACCCGGGAGCCGCGGCAGGTGATCGAGGCGGCCCGGGCGGGTGCGCAGGCCTGGCTGTCCAAGGAGGCGCCGACGATCGAGCTGCTGGCCACCATCCGGGCGGTGTGTGCCGGGCACGCCCGCTATCCCACCGATCACCTCGGTGCGGTGCTGCGTGAGCTGGTCGGGGAGCTGCGTCGCACCCGCGCCGTCGAGGTCGGACCGCTGGCGGCGCTGAGCAACCAGGAGCGCCGGATCCTGGCCGCGATGGTCGAGGGCCGGCGCGGCCCGGAGATCGCGGCGCAGCTGCACCTGTCGGGGGGCACGGTGCGCACGCACACCCAGAACATCTTCACCAAGTTGGGTGCGCACAGCCGATTGGAGGCCGTGACGATCGCCCGCCGGGCCGGCCTGCCCCCAGCCGTGGCGCTGCGTGACGGGTGACCGGATCAGGAGGGCACCGCCGGGAAACGGGGCCACCGGCCGAGCCGGAAACGGTCGCGGTCGGTATCGGTCGGACTACGGTGAACTACCCGTGTCGTGCGCACCGAAAGGAGCTCGTGCCCGGATTGCCGAACGTACTATTCGGGCATGTTGTCGCTCCCCGCGGACGTACCGACGTTCCCGATTCGGCGTGGTCGTCATACCGCGTCGGACCGCCCCGATGTGACGGCCGAGCAGGTGGACCTGCGCGGCGTGTTGCACGACGTCGGGCACGGGCTGTTCACGCTGTCGCTGTTGCTGGACAACGCGCGCGACGTGCTGCTCCCGCAGCTCAGCGACGACGCGTTCGAGCTGGTGGAGCAGGAGTTGTCGCGCCTGCTGGCGATCGTGCACTGCGGCACCCGGCGCACCGCGCAGCCGGTCCCGGTCGGGCTGCGAACGCTGCTCGAGCCGTTCGCCGTGGTCTGCCGGCGCACCACGCTGGCGAAGGTGTGGGTGCGGTCGGGACCGGAGCTCGTGGTCCCGACAGATCCCGGGATGCTGTGGCGAATCATTTCCAATTTGATCGACAATGCGGTCCGGGCGGCCGGCCCGCTGGGGAATGTAGAAATTGTTGTCAATGATCGGAGCCGGCTCACCGGACATCGTTTCGGTGATGATGTGGTAACAATTGATGTCATCGACGACGGTCCGGGCTTCCAGCGCGGCCCGGCCGGGCTGGCCGATCTGGGCCTGACCGTGGTGAACCGGTTGCTGGACGCCTGCGGGGGGCGGCTGCAGATCGACGAGATGCGGCCGCACGGCACCCGGATGCGAGTCATCCTGCCCGTCGGGGGTCCGCCGGTCGCGAACGGATCGGAGCGGGCCGGCATGCTGGCCGCGGTGCGAGTCGACCATGCCTGACCTCGTGTCCCGTTCTTACCCCGAACCCCGGCCCGACCTCGTGCTCTGCGACGACCACCCGGTGTTCGTCGATGCGCTCGGCATGGCGCTGGGCCGCAGCGGCTTCGTGGTCGACGCCATCGTGAACCGGACCTCCCAGATCGTCGACGCGGTGCGCCGGCACCAGCCCGACGTCTGCGTGATCGACCGCGACTTCGGCGACGGCGACGGCCTCGACATGATCAGCCCCGTGCTGGCCGCGAGCCCGTCGACCAAGGTCCTGATGCTGACCGCCGATCGGGACGAGGCGACGACCGGCCGGGCGATGGCCTCGGGAGCCAGTGGTTACCTGTGCAAGACGGCCGGGCTCGGCGCGCTGCTGAGCACGATCCGCAGCGTGCTGGCCGGGCACACCACGGTGCAGGTCGCGTCGCGGCCGCCCACCCGGCGCTCGCCGGCGGACGCCGAGGCGCACCGGTTGGCCGCCTACCTGACCAAGCGGGAACGGGAGTGTCTGGCGATGCTCGTGGACGGCCACAGCAGCGCGGCGATCGCCGCGCGGCTGGGAGTGTCGATCACGACGGTGCGCACCCACGTGCAGTCGGTGCTGACCAAGCTCGGGGTGCACTCGCGGCTGGAAGCGGCCTCCTACGCGGTGCGGCACTCGCTGATCTCGCGCACCACCTGACCGCGGGCATGGGACGTGCCCTGCTGGCCATGGCCGCGCTCTGCGCGCTGCTCGCTTCGATCAGCGCCGGTCTGCTCACCCCGGCCGTGGTGGCCGGTCGGGCGCACCCGGAGCCGGTGGACTACGAGGGAATCGTGCAGGACGAGGCGTACTGGGTCTCGACCGCGCAGCTGAGCTGTGCCGGTGCCGGCGACGGCGCGATCGCCGAGGCCCGGATCACCGGCACCGGATCGGTGTCCGTGCACCCCTACGAGGCGAACCTGGGGGCCAGGGCGCTGCTCGCGGCCGGTCCACGGTATTTCCCGACGGTGCGCCGCTACCTGCAGTGGTACCTGCGGCACCTCAACCGGCCGGACGTCAACGGCGTGGTCGGCACCGTCTACGACTACGACTTCGACCCGCGCACCTGCGTCGGGACGCTGCAACCGCACCCGGTCACGGGCAAGCGGCCGAAGTACGACTCGACCGACGCCTACGCGGGCACCTTCCTGACCCTGGTCGCCGAGTACGCACGGGCCGACCCGGCCGACCACGGCTTCCTGCGGTCACCGGCGGTGCGGGCCGATCTGGAATCGATCGCCGGCGCGGTCGCGGCCACCCGCGGACCCTCCGGGCTGACCGCGGCCACGCCCACCTACGCCGCTGAGTACCTGATGGACAACGTCGAGGCGCAGCGCGGCATCGCCGACTACGGGTGGCTGCTGCAGGCGGTGCTCGCCGAGCCGGCCGCCGCGCAGCGGCGTTTCGCCGAGGCCGGCCGGATGCGGGACGCGATCGAGGCCCGGTTGTGGCTGGCCGGGCGGGCCGGTGGCATGTACGGCTGGGCGACCGACCAGCTGACCCCGTCGTGGGACACCTGGTTCCCGGACAGCATGGCGCAGCTGTGGCCGGTGCTCGACGGGCTGGCCGACGAGGGGCGGCGGGCCCAGCTGTGGGCCGCGTTCAGCCGGCGGTGGCCGACGTGGACGCGCAGCAGGCCGCAGTACGGCGCGATCGACGTCGAGCACGATCCGAACGCGAGCGTCGCCTACGCGGCCGCCCGGGTCGGCGCCCGTGCCGAGGTCGACGACTACCTGCGCAGCTCCCAGGAGCTCTGGGTACGCGCCGGCCGGCCGCCGCCGTGGACCGTCGACGACGCCGGCTTCCGGGCGCTGGCCGCCCGCACCATGGCCGACGCCGCCCCCCACCGCCCGCGGTGACACTCACCGGAACCGTAACCGCGACGAGCGCGACGTCATGGCTGCGGATCTGAACAAGGGCAGCCATGACGCAGCACTCGTCGCGATCCGCGCGTCAAGCGCGCTCGCCCGGGGCGCCCTCGGCTCCGGCAGCGCCCGCGTAAGGTCCGGCTGGAACGTCGCCGCCTAGAATCTCCTCGCCGGAAAACCGCTGGCCTCGCACCCGCTGTGGAAGGTTACCCTCACTGATGCCCGACAGCACCGCTGACGTCGCGCCGGCGCTCGATCCGGCGGCCCTGGACGCCGCCGTGACCGCCGCCGAGCAGGCGTTCGCTGCCGCCCCCGACCTGGCGGCGCTGGCGGCCGTGCGGCCGGCGCATCTCGGTGACCGCGCCCCGCTGCTGCTGGCCCGCCGCGGGCTCGGGTCGCTGCCCGGACCGGACCGGGCCGACGCCGGCAAGCGGGTCAACGCCGCCCGGGAGCAGGTCCAGCGGGCCTTCGACGAGCGCCGGGTGGCGCTGGCCGCCGAACGCGACGAGCGGGTGCTCGTCGAGGAGGCCGTCGACGTCACGCTGCCGTGGGACCGCGCCCCGCGCGGCGCCCGGCACCCGCTCACCCAGCTGTCCGAGCGCATCTCCGACGTGTTCGTGGCGATGGGCTGGGAGGTGGCCGAGGGGCCCGAGGTCGAGTCGTCCTGGCTCAACTTCGACGCGCTGAACTTCACCCCGGACCATCCGGCGCGGACCATGCAGGACACCTTCTACCTGGGTGACAGCGAGTCCGCGGGCACCGTGCTGCGCACCCACACGTCGCCGGTGCAGGTGCGCGCGCTGCTGGAGCGGGAGCTGCCGGTCTACGTGGTGTGCCCGGGGCGCACCTTCCGCACCGATGCCCTCGACGCCACCCACACCCCGGTCTTCCACCAGATCGAGGGGCTCGCGGTGGACCGCGGTATCACGATGGCCCACCTCAAGGGCACCCTCGACGCGTTCGCCCGGGCCATGTTCGGCGCCCAGTCGCGCACCCGGCTGCGTCCCTCCTACTTCCCGTTCACCGAGCCGTCGGCCGAGGTCGACGTCTGGTTCCCGGAGCGAAGGGGCGGGGCCGGCTGGGTCGAGTGGGGCGGTTGCGGCATGGTCAACCCGAACGTGCTGCGGGCCTGCGGCGTCGACCCGCAGCAACATTCCGGTTTCGCGTTCGGGATGGGGCTGGAGCGCACCCTGCAGTTCCGCAACGGCATCCCGGACATGCGTGACATGGTCGAGGGCGACGTCCGGTTCAGCCGCGCGTTCGGCATCTGACCGGCCTCGATCCATCCCTCATCGACGATCGTCCCCCGATTCCAGGCAGGAGTTGCTGTGCGGGTTCCGCAGTCGTGGTTGGCCGAGCACATCGGTGGTGAGCTGCCGCTCCCGGACCGGGTCGCCGACGCGTTCGTCGCGGTCGGGCTGGAGATCGAGGACGTGCACCGCGGCCCGGAGCTGACCGGTCCGCTCGTGATCGGCCGGGTCCGGGAGATCGAGGACCTCACCGAGTTCAAGAAGCCGATCCGCTTCTGCCGCGTCCAGATCGGACCCGAGAAGGTGAACGGGATCATCTGCGGCGCGCGCAACTTCGTCGTCGACGACCTCGTGGTGGTCGCGCTGCCCGGGGCCGTGCTGGCCGGCGGCGTGGCCATCTCGGCGCGTACGACCTACGGGCACGTGTCCGACGGCATGATCGCCTCGTCCCGGGAGCTGGGGATCGGGTCCGATCACGCCGGCATCCTGGTGCTGCCGCCGGGCAGCGGCGAGCCGGGCGACGACGCCACCCCGTTGCTCGGCCTCGACGACCCGGTGTTCGAGCTGAACGTCACCCCGGACCGCGGCTACTGCTTCTCGGTGCGGGGCTTGAGCCGGGAGCTGGCCGCCGGCCTCGACGCTGATTTCACCGACCCGGTGGGGCGGATCGGGGTTCCCGAGGCCCGCGGCGTCGCCTGGCCGGTGAGCCTCGAGGACCCCGGGTGCGCGCGGTTCGTGCTGCGCCGGGTCGACGGGGTGGACCCGACGGCACCGGCCCCGTGGTGGATGCAGCGCCGGCTGCTGGCCGCGGGCATGCGCCCGATCTCGCTGATCGTCGACGTCACCAACTACGTGATGCTCGAGCTCGGGCAGCCGCTGCACGCCTACGACGCCGCCCGGGTCCGCGGCGGGATCGTGGTGCGCCGGGCGCGCGCGGCGGAGAAGCTCACGACGCTCGACGACGTGCAGCGCACCCTCGACACCGACGATCTGCTGATCACCGACCATTCCGGGCCGATCGGGCTGGCCGGGGTGATGGGTGGCGCGTCCACCGAGATCGCGGTCGGTGCCGATCGGCCGCACGATGAGCCGGACGATCCGGATGCCGGCGGCGCGGCCCGCATCGACGTCCTGATCGAGGCCGCGCACTTCGATCCCGCGGTGATCGCGCGCAGCGCCCGCCGGCACAAGCTGCCCAGCGAGGCGTCCCGCCGCTTCGAGCGCACGGTGGACCCGCAGCTGCCGCCGGTCGCGGCCGAGCGGGCCGCGCAGCTGCTGGTCGAGCACGGCGGCGGCACCATCGCCGCCGGCCGCACCGACGAGGGCGCCGCCCCGGTGGCGGCGACGGTCGCGATGCCGCTGGAGCTCCCGGACCGGGTGGCCGGCGTGGCCTACCCGCCGGGAGCCACCGTGCGCAGGCTGACCCAGATCGGCGGTCGCGTCGAGCTGGTCACCGGCGACGACGGACGCGCCCGGGTTGTCGTCACGCCGCCCTCGTGGCGGCCCGACCTGCAACAGGCCGCCGACCTCGTGGAGGAGGTGCTGCGCCTGGAGGGCTACGACACCATCCCGTCGCAGCTGCCGGCGGCGCCCGTCGGCCGCGGGCTGACCCCGGCGCAGCTGCGTCGCCGGGCCGTGTCGCGGGCGCTGGCCGAGGCCGGCTACGTCGAGGTGCTGCCGTTCCCGTTCGTCGATCCGTCGGTGTGGGACGGGTTCGGGCTGGCCGCCGACGACGTGCGGCGGAGCACCGTGCGGGTGCTCAACCCGATCGACGCCGAGCGCGACCAGCTGGGCACCACCGTGTTGCCGGGCCTGCTGGACATGCTGGTGCGCAACCGCGCGCGCGGAGCAGTCGATCTTGCGTTGTACGCGATCGAGCAGGTCGTGCTGCCCCACCACATCCCGAAGCCGATGCCGAACCCGCCGGTCGACCGGCGCCCGACCGCCGCCGAGTTCGCGCAGATCGAGGCGGCGCTGCCGGCCCAGCCGGTGCACGTCGGGGTGGTGCTGGCCGGTGATCGGGACGGTCGCGGCTGGTGGGGGTCGGGGCGGCCGGCCGAGTGGGCCGACGCCGTGCAGGCCGGCGTGCTGGTCGGGCAGGCCGCCGGGGTGGCGCTGCGGGTCACCGCGGGCACGTTGGCGCCCTGGCATCCCGGCCGCTGCGCAGCGCTGCGGGTGGGGGACTGGATCGTCGGGCACGCGGGTGAGCTGCATCCGAAGGTGGTCGAGGCGCTGGGGCTGCCGGCGCGCACGTGCGCCATGGAGCTCGATCTGGACGCGCTGCCGCTCGACGACGCCCGACCGGCGCCCCAGGTCTCGCCGTATCCGCCGATCTCCGTCGATGTCTCGCTGGTCGCCGCGGCCGAGGTGCCCGCGGCGGAGCTGGCCGACGCGTTGCTGGACGGTGGCGGGGAGCTGCTGGAGGAGCTGCGCCTGTTCGACGTCTACACCGGCAAGCAGGTCGGGGCGGGCAAGCGGTCGCTGACCTTCGCCCTGCGCTTCCGGGCCCCGGACCGGACGTTGACCAGCGAGGAGGCCAACGCCGCCCGCGACGCAGCGGTGGCGGTCGCGGCCCAGCGACACGGGGCCGTGCTGCGCGCGTGAGCGTGGCTCGGCGTGTCGTCGATCGGGGATGACCGGTCGGCGATTCCTGCCGGGGCGGGTCATTGACGGCATGGCCGATCCGCGGCGCGAACCGCTCGCGGTGGTCCGCTCGGCGGGCCGGCGACGGCCGTCTCGGCCCCCCGCCCTACCGCTTCGCTCGACCGAACGGTGGATCGCCCCGTACCTGGAGTCCGGGACACCGGGGTGCCCACGAGGGGTTGTGACACAGCGTCACAACAGCCGGCACTACGTCACCCGACTGGGGCCCCTGCTTGGTGACCCCTCCGACCATCCAGCTACCTTCTGTCCCGAAGATCGGCCAAGTGGGCGAGGGACAGACAAACGGAGGGTCGATGTCACCAACTCCTGCCGAACTCGCGGAGGAGAGTTCGACCACCGCGGGTTCGGACCGCAACGATGCTGCGCAGACCAACCGCGCGCTGACACTGTGGAGCCACATCCCGCGGGGCTCCACTCTGGACGCCGCCGAGTGGCAGCGTCGGCACCGGGTCCTGCAATGGATCCTCGCGCTGCACGTTCCGGCGCTGTTCCTGATGAGCCTGCTGCTGGGCCGCGGGCTGACGTTCACCACCTATCTGCTGCTGCCGACGGTCGTGCTGCTGCTGGGCAGCCAGAGCGTGGCGCGCTGGCGGCGGACGGCGGCGGTGCTCAACACCACCGGTCTGACCTATTGCTCGATCGCGCTCGTGGTGATCTCCGGCGGGATGATCGAGGCGCACTTCCACTTCTTCATCATGATCGGCCTCATCGCCCTCTACCAGGACTGGATGCCGCTCGGCTTCAACATCGGCCTCACCGTGATCAGCCACGGTCTGGGTTCGGCCCTGCAGGCCAACCTGATCTTCAGCCACCACGAGGGCCAGCAGAACCCGTGGCTGTGGGCCGCCATCCACGGTGTCGCCGTGCTGGTCGCCTACGCCGGTGTGGTCGCGTTCTGGGGGATCACCGAGGACGACCAGAACGAGCGGGTCGAGCTCACCCGCCGGCTCACCACGGCCAAGGCCGCCCAGCAGGCGGCGGCGCTGGAGGACATCAACGCGGTCTTCCTGAACATCGCCCACCGCAGCCAGGCCATCGTGCACCGCCAGCTGCAGGTGCTGGACAAGGCTGAGCGCGCCGAGGACGACCCCGACCAGCTCGGGTTGCTGTTCCAGCTCGACCACCTGACCACCCGGGAGCGGCGCAACGCCGAGAACCTGATCATCCTCGGGGGTGGCCAGCCGGGCCGGCAGTGGCGCAACCCGGTGCCGTTGCTGGAGCTGGTGCGCAGCGCCGCGTCCGAGACCGAGCAGTACACCAGGGTGGCCCTGGGTCGGATGCCGCGGATGATGGTGGCCGGCCGCGCGGTCGGCGACCTGATCCACCTGATCGCGGAGCTGCTGGACAACGCGACCTCCTTCTCCCCGCCGGACGCCCGGATCGACGTGCGCGGCAACCGGGTCGGCAAGGGCGTCGTGCTCGAGGTCGAGGACCAGGGCCTGGGCATCGAGCCCGAGCGCATGGAGCAGCTCAACGCGATGCTGCGCAGCGACTCGAACCTCGGGCCGAGTGCCAAGTCGCAGGACTGGCGGCTGGGACTGTTCGTGGTCAGCCGGTTGGCTCGGCGCCACGGCATCAGCGTGACGCTGGTCGAATCGGCCTACGGCGGTGTGCGGGCGATCGCGCTCATCCCGATGTCGCTGCTCACCGAGGCCCCCGAAGGACCGTCCGGCACCGACCTGATGGACGACCTCGCCCTCGCTGGCACCGCGCCGACCCCGGCGCAGGCCGGAAACGTCAATGGCAACGGCAACGGCAGTGACAACGGCAGCGGCAATGGCAATGGCAACGGGCACCGTTCGGGGCTGCCCCGCCACTCCCGCAACGGCCGCCTGATCGAGGCAACCGTGACGGAGGCGCCGGTGGACGCGCCGCCCGCCGTCGCGGACACCCCGCACGTCCAGCAGCTGGAGGGGCCGCCGGCCGTGCAGCCGGACCGGCATCCGGACGTGCAGCCGAAGGGCCAGCCCGTCGCGCCGAAGCGGAAGCCGCGACCCGCGCCCGTGCCGAGCATCGACTCGATCGCGCCGGTCACGGCCGAGAGCGAGCCCGGTGCGCAGCCGACGCCGGGGCGGCCGGGGCTGCCGACCCGCAAGCGGCAGTCGCACGTCGCGCCGGAGCTTCGCGACGCGCCGACCTCCACCTCGGACGAGGCAGAGGAGGACACCGCGATGATCGAGATCTCCACTGTGGACGATGACGCCGCGGCGAAGCAGGCCCGCTCGCGGATGTCCGCCTTCCAGCGCGGCACCGCAGGCGGCCGCACCAGCAGCACCGACCACACCAACCAGTGAGCGGACAGGACAGGACCATGGTGACGCAGGCAACGACCGACCTTCGCTGGCTGCTCGACGACCTCGTGGATCGGGTGCCGGGCCTGGACCGCGCGATCGTGCTCTCGGCCGATGGGCTGCTGCTCAGCCGTTCCGCCGCCCTGACCGAGGACGACGCCGATCGGCTCGCCGCGGTGGCGTCGGCATTCCAGGGACTGGCCAGGGGAACCGGTCGGCAGTTCGGCGGTGGGGCGGTGCGGCAGACCGTGGTGGAGATGGACGAGGCCTTCCTGTTCGTCACCGCGGCCGGACGCGGAGCCTGCCTCGCGGTGCTCACCGCGGCAGACGCCGATCTCGGCATGGTGGCCTACGAGGTCAACCTGCTGGTGCGCAAGGTCGGTGGCCGGCTGTCCGCGGCGCCGCGCCAGGGCGACGAACTCGACAGGATCTCGAGCCCATGACCCGCAACGGTCCCATCGTCGGCAACGGCCCAGGCCCCCCGCATCCTGGACAGGGAGCCTGGTTCGACGACGACGCCGGCCCGCTGGTCCGGCCCTACGCGATGACCGGCGGCCGGACCCGAGGTAGCGAGCACGAGCTCAACATCATCACCCTGGTGTTGACCGTGGCCGCACCGACCGAGGTCGCGTTGGAATGGGAGCGCGATGAGATCCTCCGGCTCTGCCGGACGCCGAAGTCTGTCGCCGAGGTCGCGGCCGCCGTAGACCTGCCGCTGACCGTGGTCAAGGTCCTGCTGAGCGACCTGATCGACCGCGGGTACATCGTCTGCCGATCCCCGGTGCTGGCTCGGCACCTCCAGAACGCGTCGTTCCTCCAGGTGGTACTCGATGGCATTGAACAGCTCTGATCGCGTGGGCGGCCCCGGCGTCGGGCAGCAGTCCACGAAGATCCTCATCGCCGGCGGGTTCGGCGTCGGCAAGACCACCATGGTCGAGACGATCAGTGAGATCACCCCGCTGCGCACCGAGGAGGTGCTCAGCGCCATCGGCGCCGATGTGGACGACCTGACCGGCGTCGAACGCAAGGGCTCCACGACCGTCGCCCTCGACTTCGGACGGATCACGGTCAGCTCCGAGGTGATCGTCTACCTGTTCGGAACGCCCGGGCAGGACCGGTTCTGGTTCATGTGGGACGAGCTGGCCAACGGCGCGCTCGGTGCCGTCGTGCTGGCCGACACCCGCCGCCTGGGTGCCTGCTTTCCGGCCGTCGACTTCTTCGAGCGGCGCGGGATCCCGTTCGTGCTCGCCGTCAACTGCTTCGACGGTGCCGAGCTGTACGACCCGGAGGAGATCCGCGGGGCGGCCGACCTGGATCCGATCGTCCCGGTGGTGCTGTGCGACGTCCGTACCCGGGAGTCGTGCAAGTCGGTTCTGATCAGCCTGCTGAAGTACCTGATCAGGTTGAGCACCGACGGCGATCCGGTCCGCTACGGGCTCGCCGGCACGCCGGTCGGAGCGTCCGAGTACGGCTGACGGGTCCGGGGCACGCCCTCGCGCCGCCGGCCCGCGCGTGTGCGAGTCAGTCAGGCGGAGTGTTGACCCTGTGCCGGCATCGGCGACGTCTCCGGTGCGGCCGTGCGGTCCTGGTCTCCGGCGGCCTGCGGCGGCTGGTTCCCGCTCGGGTTCGGGCCGGGGGCAGCCGGGTCGGGCTGCTCACCCGCGGCCCGCCGGTCGGCGCCACCCAGCCCGGCCAGCAGGTTCTCCGAGACCGCGCCGAGGTCGCGCTGCAACGTGTCCCTCAGCTCGACCAGGCGCGCCACCTCGCGGGTAACCGCGGCCCGATGCTGTTCGGCCCAGCGCTCGGCCTGGGCCCGGATGTCCCGGGCCACGATCTCGACGTTGCGGCGGGCCTGTTCCATCTCGTGCCGGGCCTGGGCCCGCACGGACTCCGCTTCGCCGCGGGCCGAGCTCAGTTCCGCGGCCGCCGCCTGCTCGCGTTCCCGCAGCGCCGTCGAGACCTCGGTGGCCTTCTGGTCGAGCGCGGTGGCTCGCATGATCAGGTTCTGCTCGATCTCGTGCCGGTGCACCTCGGCCTCGGCGCGGGCTCGCTCCAGCAGCTCACCCGCTTCCTTGGCGGCCGCGGATCGGGTTTCGTGGGCCTCCGCCTCGGCCATCCGCAGGATGCGCTCGGCGCGGTATCCGAAGCCCTGGCCGCCGTTGTCGTTGCCGCCCTGCTGGGCCGCCGCGTGCCGGGCCGGTCCCGCGTGCGCCTCGCGGAGCTGCCGCTCGGCGTGCTCGGCGCGGCGTTGCTGCTCGGCGAGCCGGGCCGCCGTCGCCCGGTTCTGCTCGCCTGCGGCCACCAGCTGCCGGGTGAGCTCGGCGATCCGCGCGTCGACCTGGTTGCGGTCGTACCCGCGCAGGGCCACGTCGAATCCGTCCGGCGTACCCGCCGCACGCGCAGCCGCGGACGTGGCGTCGACGAGGCCGGCGGGTCCCGGTTGCGCACCCGGGCGTTGACCCCCTGGGGCGTGACCCGGCCGGACGGGATTGGTGGTCACGCCTCTATCCATCACGATTCCGGCGCAGAACACAAGTCCAGGTCGAACGGACGTGCCCATTCCGTAGCCGACCGGCAGCGGGATCTCGCCGACCTGGTCGCGGTGGCCCGCGGCTAGGCACATCGGGTGACACCCGGACAGGGCAACGGGCGTAATTTCGTCCAACATATTTGCATTGATTCTCGTTGCCGTGCATAGTCATGCGCATGATTCGGGTTGCGGTGGCGGGAGCGAGTGGGTACGCCGGGGGTGAGCTGCTGCGGTTGTTGATCGCCCACCCGCGGGTGCAGATCGGCGCCCTGACCGCGGGCGGCAGCGCCGGCGATCCGCTCGGCCGCCACCAGCCACACCTGCTGCCGCTGGCGGACCGGGTGCTGCTCGACACCACCGCGCAGACGCTGGCCGGGCACGACGTGGTCTTCCTGGCGTTGCCCCACGGGCACTCCGCCGCGATCGCCGCGCAGCTCGGCGAGTCCACGGTGGTGATCGACTGCGGGGCTGATCATCGGCTCGCCGATCCGGCCGCGTGGGCGCGCTGGTACGACGGGCCGTACGCCGGGAGCTGGCCCTACGGGCTTCCGGAGCTGCCCGGTGCCCGCGACGAGCTGCGCGGGGCGCGGCGGGTGGCCGTGCCCGGTTGCTACCCGACGGCGTCGAGCCTGGCGCTGTTCCCGGCGCTGGCCGCCGGGCTGATCGGGCCGGAGCTGGTGATCACCGCGGTGACCGGGACCTCCGGGGCCGGCAGGTCGCTCAAGCCGCACCTGCTCGGGGCCGAGGTGATGGGCTCGCTGTCGGCCTACGGGGTGGGTGGGGTGCACCGGCACACCCCGGAGATCGTGGCGAACCTCGCGAAGGTGGCCGGTGCGCCGGTGTCGGTGAGCTTCACCCCCGTGCTGGCCCCGTTGCCGCGGGGCATCCTGGCCAGCTGCTCCGGCCCGCTGGTCGGCGGCGTCACCGCGCAGGACGCCAGGGACGTCTACGCCAAGGCCTTCGCGGACGAGCCGTTCGTGCACCTGCTGCCCGCCGGGATGTGGCCGAACACGGGCGCGACGCTGGGCTCCAACACCATGCAGTTGCAGGTCGCGGTCGATCCCGACGCGGCCCGGCTGATCGTGGTGGCCGCGATCGACAACCTGACCAAGGGCACCGCAGGAGGCGCCGTGCAGTGCATGAATCTCGCCGTCGGGCTGCCGGAGACCACCGGCCTGCCGCTGACCGGGGTGGCCCCGTGACCCCCGACGTGTTCTTTCCCGCAGAGGCGGCATCGTGACCGCCGACGTGTTCTTTCCCGCGGAGGCGGCATCGTGACCGCCGACGTGTTCTTTCCCGCGGAGGCGGCATCGTGACCGGCAGCGGGGTGACCGCGGCCCGCGGCTTCCGGGCGGCCGGGGTGGTGGCCGGGATCAAGAGCAGCGGCCGGCCGGACGTGGCCCTGGTCGTGAACGACGGTCCGGCGTTCGCCGCCGCCGGGCTGTTCACCCGGAACAAGGTGAAGGCCGCGCCGGTGCTGTGGTCGCAGCAGGTGCTCGAGAGCGGGCGGTTGCGTGCGGTGGTGCTCAACTCGGGCGGTGCGAATGCCTGCACCGGCCCGCAGGGGTTCCAGACCGCGCACGCCACCGCCGAACAGGCCGCGCAGCTGCTGGCGTCGGGCGCGATCGAGGTCGCCGTCTGCTCCACCGGTCTGATCGGGGCCCAGCTGCCCCGGGAGCGGGTGCTCGCCGGCGTGCGCAGCGCCGCGGCCGAGCTGGCGGACGACAGCGCCGCCGGGCTGGCCGCGGCGACCGCGGTGATGACCACCGACACGGTGCCCAAGCAGGCCGCGCACGTCGACCCGACGGGCTGGGCGGTCGGCGGGTTCAGCAAGGGCGCCGGCATGATCGCGCCGTCGATGGCCACCATGCTCACCGTGCTCAGCACCGATGCGGTGCTGGAGCCGACGGCCCTGGACGCGGCGCTGCGGGCGGCGGTGCGGGTCAGCTTCGACCGGCTCGACATCGACGGCTCGATGTCCACCAACGACACGGTGTTGCTGCTGGCCTCGGGTGCGTCGCGGGTCGAGCCCGACCCGGCGGTGTTCACCGCCGCGCTGACCGCGGTCTGCCGGGACCTGGCCCAGCAGCTGCAGGCCGACGCCGAGGGCGTCACGAAGCGGATCACGGTGCGGGTCAGCGGTGCGGCCGACGAGGACGACGCGGTGATCATCGCGCGCAGCGTGGCCCGCGACAGCTTGGTCAAGACCGCCCTGTTCGGCTCCGACCCGAACTGGGGCCGGGTGGCCGCGGCGGCGGGATACGCCGACGCCGCGCTCGATCCGGACCGGCTGGACGTCACCATCAACGGCGCGCTGCTCTGCCGCGGCGGCGTCGCGGCCGGCGACCGGAACGCGGCCCACATGGCCGGCAAGGAGATCCTCGTGCAGGTCGAGCTCGGCCTCGGCGAGGGCAGCGCGGAGATCCTCACCACCGACCTGTCGCACGCCTACGTCGAGGAGAACAGTGCCTACTCCTCCTGACCCGGGCGCCACCGCGCAGCGGCTGAAGCGGGCCGGGGAGAAGGCCGGCGTGCTGGCCGAGGCGCTGCCCTGGCTGCAGCGTTTCCACGATCAGGTGGTGGTGGTCAAGTACGGCGGCAACGCCATGATCGACGACGAGCTGAAGCGGGCGTTCGCCCAGGACATGGTGTTCCTCCGGCTGGCCGGCATCCACCCCGTCGTGGTGCACGGTGGCGGCCCGCAGATCTCGGCCATGCTGAAGCGGCTCGGGCTGCCCGGCGAGTTCCGCGGCGGGTTGCGGGTGACCACCCCGGAGACCATCGACGTGGTGCGCATGGTCCTGGTCGGTCAGGTCGGCCGCGAGCTGGTCGGGCTGATCAACCAGCACGGGCCGTACGCGGTCGGACTGTCCGGTGAGGACGCCGGGCTGTTCACCGCGGCCAAGCGCACCACGCTGGTCGACGGCGAAGCGGTCGACATCGGACTGGTCGGCGACGTGGTCGCGGTCAATCCGGACGCGGTGCTCGACATCATCGCCGCCGGCCGCATCCCGGTGGTCGCCGGTGTGGCCCCCGACCCCGACGGCACCGTCTACAACATCAACGCCGACAGTGCGGCCGCCGCGCTGGCCGCCGCCCTCGGCGCGGCGAAGCTGGTGGTGCTGACCGACGTCGAGGGGCTGTTCGCCGACTACCCCGACCCGGAGTCGGTGATCAGCGAGCTGACCGCGGCGCAGCTGGAGCCGATGCTGCCGCAGCTGGAGAGCGGGATGGCACCCAAGATGGAGGCCTGCCTGCGCGCGGTGCGCGGCGGGGTGGGCACGGCGCACGTGATCGACGGGCGGATGCCGCACTCGGTGCTGCTCGAGGTGTTCACCGGCGAAGGAGTCGGAACGATGGTGGTGGCATGACCATGGACCTCACGCAGCGCTGGCAGGGCGCGCTGATGAACAATTACGGCACCCCGCCGCTGGCCCTGGTCCGGGGCCGCGGGGCCGAGGTCTGGGACGCCGACGGTCGGCGCTACCTGGACCTGGTCGCCGGCATCGCGGTGAACTCGCTCGGCCACGCGCACCCGGCGATCGTCGAGGCGGTCAGCACCCAGCTCGCCACGCTCGGGCACGTGTCCAACCTGTACCTGGCCGCTCCACCGGTCGAGCTGGCCGAGAAGCTGCAGGAGCTGGTCGACGCCCCGGCCCGGGTGCTGTTCTGCAACTCCGGCGCCGAGGCGAACGAGGCCGCGTTCAAGATCGCGCGCCGGACCGGGCGGCCGAACATCATCGCCGCCGAGAACGCCTTCCACGGGCGCACCATGGGCGCGCTCGCGCTTACCGGCCAGCGGCCCAAGCGGACCCCGTTCGAGCCGATGACCCCCGGCGTGCGGCACGTGCCCTACGGCGACCTCGGTGCGCTGGACGCGGCGATCGATTCCGACACCGCGGCGGTGTTCCTGGAGCCCATCCTCGGTGAGGCCGGAGCGGTCACCCCGCCGCCGGGCTACCTGGCCGGGGCCCGCGAGATCACCGCCGCCCGCGGCGCGCTGCTGGTGTTCGACGAGGTGCAGACCGGCATCGGGCGGACCGGTTCCTGGTTCGCGTTCCAGCGTGCTGGCGTGCGGCCCGATGTGGTCACACTGGCCAAGGGGCTCGGCGGCGGGCTCCCGATCGGGGCCTGCATCGGCATCGGGCCGGCCGGGGAGCTGCTCGAGCCCGGCCACCACGGCACCACGTTCGGCGGCAACCCGGTCTGCTGCGCGGCCGCGCTCGCGGTGCTGCGCACGATCGCCGACGAGGGGCTGCTCGACCACGTCACGCAGGTCGGTAAGGAGATCGTCGCCGGCGTGGAGGCGCTGGGTCACCCGCTGGTCCAGGGCGTCGATGGGGCCGGCCTGCTGCTCGGGATAGAGCTCACCGAGCCGGTCTCGACGCTGATCACGGTCGCTGCCCGCGACGGCGGGTTCCTGATCAACAACGCGGTGCCGAACCGGATCCGGCTGGTCCCGCCGCTGGTGCTCAGCGAGGCGCAGGCGACCGAGTTCCTCGCCGCGCTGCCGTCCTTTCTGGACGCCGGACAGGTTGCCATCCAGCCATGATCCGGCATTTTCTGCGCGACGACGACCTGAGCCCCGACGAGCAGCGCGCCGTGCTCGACCTCGCCGACGCGATGAAGGCCGACCCGCTCGGTTCGACGCCACTGGCCGGTCCGCGCGCGGTGGCGGTGCTGTTCGACAAGGCCTCCACGCGTACCCGGGTCTCGTTCGAGGTCGGCATCGCGCAGCTCGGTGGGCATCCGTTGATCATCGACGCGACGGTGAGCCAGCTCGGCCGCGGCGAGACGATCGCCGACACCGCGCGCGTGCTGTCGCGCTACGTGGACGCGATCGTCTGGCGCACCGGCGACCAGTCCCGGATCGCGGAGATGGCGGCCGCCGCGAGCGTGCCGGTGATCAACGCCCTCACCGACCAGTTCCACCCGTGCCAGGTGCTCGCCGATCTGCAGACCATCCGGGAGCGGCACGGCCGGCTGGCCGGGCTGCGGCTGAGCTACTTCGGCGACGGGGCCAACAACATGGCGCACTCGCTGCTGCTGGGCGGGGCCACCGCCGGGCTGCACGTGCGGGTGTGTGCCCCGGCCGGATTCACCCCGCACCCGCAGGCGCTGACCGACGCGAAGAGCCGCGCCGCCGACACCGGGGGCAGCGTCGAGCTGTTCACCGAGCCGCAGGCCGCGGCCGAGGGGGCCGACGTGCTGGTCACCGACACCTGGGTGTCGATGGGGCAGGAGGGCGACGGCCGCGACCGCAGCGCCGCGTTCTGGCCGTTGCAGGTCAACGCCGGGCTGCTCGGGCGGGCCGCGGCCGGCGCGATCGTGCTGCACTGCCTGCCGGCGCACCGCGGTCACGAGATCACCGACGAGGTGCTCGACGGGCCGGCCAGCGCGGTGTGGGACGAGGCGGAGAACCGGCTGCACGCACAGAAGGCGCTGCTGACGTGGCTGTTGCGACGATGACCGCCGCTCCCGCCGGCCGGTCCCGGGCCGCCCGGCACGGTCGGATCGTGGAGCTGATCACCCAGCGGACGGTGCACAGCCAGAGCGAGCTGCTGGCGCTGCTGGAGGCCGATGGCATCGCCTCCACCCAGGCGACGCTGTCGCGCGATCTGGAGGAGCTGGGCGCGGTGAAGCTGCGCGGCGCCGACGGCGGCACCCCGGTGTACGTGATCCCGGACGACGGCAGCCCGGTGCGCGGCATCGAGGGCGGCACCGCGCGGCTGGCCCGGTTGCTGGGGGAGCTGCTCGTGTCCGCGGACGGCAGTGGCAATCTTGCGGTGCTACGCACCCCACCCGGAGCCGCGCACTACCTGGCCAGTGCGCTGGACCGGGCCGCACTGAACGACATCGTCGGCACCATCGCCGGCGACGACACGCTGCTGGTGGTGGCCCGCGAGCCGCTCACCGGCGCCGAACTCGTCGCGCGCCTGCGCGACCTCTGACGCGAACTCCGACCCGAGGAGCATCTCGTGAGCGAGCTTGCGAGCGCACCATTCAACACAGCCGTGCCGCGAACGCGGTCGACGAGCGTCAGCGAGGAGAACGCGTGAGCAAGGTCTTGACATCCCTGCCGAAGGGCGAGCGCATCGGCATCGCCTTCTCCGGTGGCCTCGACACCTCCGTGGCGGTCGCCTGGATGCGCGACAAGGGCGGGATCCCGTGCACCTACACCGCAGATCTCGGCCAGTACGACGAGCCGGACGTCTCCGGTGTCCCCGCCCGGGCCAAGCAGTACGGCGCCGAGATCGCCCGCACGATCGACATCAGGCCGCAGCTGGTCGAGGAGGGCCTCGCCGCGCTGGCGTGCGGCGCCTTCCACATCCGGTCCGGGGGGCGGACGTACTTCAACACCACGCCGCTGGGCCGCGCCGTCACCGGGACGTTGTTGGTGCGGGCCATGCAGTCCGACGGCGTGAACATCTGGGGCGACGGCTCGACCTTCAAGGGCAACGACATCGAGCGGTTCTACCGCTACGGCCTGCTGGCCAACCCCGAGCTGCGCATCTACAAGCCGTGGCTCGACGCCGACTTCGTGCAGGAGCTGGGTGGGCGGCACGAGATGAGCACCTGGCTCACCGCCCACGGGCTGCCCTACCGGGACGCGGCCGAGAAGGCCTACTCCACCGACGCCAACATCTGGGGTGCCACCCACGAGGCCAAGACGCTTGAGCACCTCGACGTGTCGCTCGAGACCATCGAGCCGATCATGGGGGTGAAGTTCTGGGACCCGGGGGTCGAGATCGAGACCGAGGACGTCACGGTCACGTTTGAGGCCGGCTACCCGGTGGCGATCAACGGCACCCGGTTCGACGACCAGGTCGCCCTCGTCCAGGCGGCCAACGCCGTCGGCGGCCGCCACGGCCTGGGCATGTCCGACCAGATCGAGAACCGGATCATCGAGGCCAAGTCGCGCGGCATCTACGAGGCGCCGGGGATGGCGCTGCTCTTCGCCGCCTACGAGCGGCTGCTCAACGCGATCCACAACGAGGACACCCTGGCCAACTACTACTCCGCGGGCCGCCGGCTCGGCCGGCTGCTCTACGAGGGGCGTTGGCTGGACCCGCAGGCGTTGATGCAGCGCGAGTCGATCCAGCGCTGGATCGCCTCGCTGGCCAACGGCACCGTCACGCTCCGGCTGCGCCGCGGCGACGACTACACGATTCTCGACACCCGGGGGTCCGGCTTCTCCTACCACCCGGACCGGCTCTCGATGGAGCGGGTGGAGAACCCCGCCTTCGGGCCCACGGACCGGATCGGCCAGCTGACCATGCGCAACCTCGACATCGCCGACTCCCGCGCCAAGCTGGAGGCCTACGCCGGGCAGCCGATGGAGCAGGGGACGGTGCTCGTCGAGCACGGCACGCTCTTCGGCGAGCTGCCTGCTGGCGGCTTCGACCGGATCGCGGAGGCCGACCGGTCGGGCGAGCGCGATCTCACCACGTCCCTGGACGACGTGGCGCTGGAAGCGGGCACGGACTGATGGAGGCCCGGTTGTGGGGCGGGAGGTTCGCGTCCGGCCCGGCGGATGCGCTGGCCGCGCTCTCGAAGTCGACCCAGTTCGACTGGCGGCTGGCGCCCTACGACATCCGCGGGTCGCAGGCGCACGCCCGGGTGCTGGCCGCGGCCGGCCTGCTGTCCGCCGACGAGCTGGCCCGGATGCTCGACGCCCTGGCCAAGCTGGCCGCCGACGTGGAGTCCGGTGCGTTCGGACCGGCGCCGGACGACGAGGACGTGCACTCGGCGCTGGAGCGTGGGCTGATCGAGCGGGCCGGTCCCGAGCTCGGCGGCAAGCTGCGCGCCGGGCGGTCCCGCAACGACCAGGTGGCCACCCTGTTCCGGATGTGGATGCGCGACGGAGCCCGCCGGGTCGAGGCCGGGGTGCTGGACGTGGTCGACGCGCTGCTCGGGCAGGCCGACGCGCATCCCGGGGCAGCGATGCCCGGGCGCACCCACCTGCAGCACGCGCAGCCGGTGCTGCTGGCCCACCACCTGGCGGCGCACGCGCACGCGCTGCTGCGCGACGTGGACCGGCTGCGCGACTGGGACCGGCGGGCCGCGGTCTCGCCGTACGGGTCGGGGGCGCTGGCCGGTTCGTCGCTCGGGCTGGACCCGGAGGCGGTGGCCGCCGAGCTGGGTTTCGACTCGTCGGCCGCGAACTCGATCGACGGCACCGCGGCCCGCGACTTCGCCGCTGAGGCGGCGTTCGTGCTGGCCATGGTCGCCGTCGACCTGTCCCGGATCGCCGAGGAAGTGATCATCTGGGCGACCGCCGAGTTCGGCTACGTGACCTTGGACGACGCGTTCTCCACCGGTAGCTCGATCATGCCGCAGAAGAAGAACCCGGACATCGCGGAGCTGGCCCGCGGCAAGGCCGGGCGGCTGATCGGCAACCTCACCGGCCTGCTGAGCACGCTCAAGGCGATGCCGCTGGCCTACAACCGCGACCTGCAGGAGGACAAGGAGCCGCTGTTCGACTCCGTCGAGCAGCTGGAGCTGCTGCTGCCCGCGACGGCCGGCATGATCGCCACCCTGACCTTCCACACGTCGCGGCTGGCCGCGCTGGCCCCGGCCGGTTTCACCCTGGCCACCGACGTGGCCGAGTGGCTGGTCCGGCGAGGGGTGCCGTTCCGGGTGGCCCACGAGGCGGCCGGGGGTTGCGTGCGCGCGGCCGAGGAGCGCGGCGTCGGGCTGGAGGACCTCACCGACGCCGAGCTGGCCGGCGTGCACCCCGCGCTCACCCCGGCGGTGCGCGAGGTGCTCACCGTCGAGGGCTCGATCGCCTCCCGCAACGCCCGCGGTGGCACCGCGGGGGAGCGGGTTGCCGAACAGCTGCTCGACCTGCACGCCGCGGTCGCCGCCGCCCGCACGGCCCGCACCGCCCGCACCGCCCGCACCGCCCTCGCCACCCCGGCCCCGTGACCCCCCGTCCTGGACCCCAGTTCCCCCGGTTCCCCAAGTTCCCCCGGTCCCAACGGTGCGAACGGCACTTTCGCACGCACCTAGCGTGCGAAAGTGCCGTTCGCACCGCAGGCTCGGGTGCGCTGCCCCCGGTGCCCCCGCACCGGTTGGCGCGAACAGCACTTTCGCCCCGACCTATTGCGCGAAGGCGCCGTTCGCGCAACCCGGATCCGGGGTTGGCGGCTGGGTGAGCCGGCTACTGGGGCGGGACGAGCTCGAGGCGGATGTGCTGCCGGCGGCCCGGCGATTGCTGGGGTGCACGGTGGAGGCCGATACCCCCGACGGCACCGTCGCGGTGCGGCTCGTCGAGGTGGAGGCGTACCGGGGCGCCGACGATCCCGCGTCGCACAGCTTCCGCGGCCGGACCCCGCGCAACGGGGTGATGTTCGGACCGGCCGGGCACCTCTACGTCTACTTCGTCTACGGCATGCACTTCTGCGCCAACATCAGCTGCCTGGACGAGGGGGAAGCGGGTGCGGTGCTGCTGCGCGCCGGTGAGGTGACCTCCGACCTGGACGTGGCCCGGCGCCGTCGGCCCACCTCGCGCCGTGACCACGAGCTGGCCAGCGGCCCGGCCCGGCTGGCCTCGCTGCTCGGCCTGACCCGCGAGCTGAACGGAGTCGACGTCACCGATCCGGAGTCGCCGGTGCGGGTGCTGGCCGGCCCCCCGACCCCGGCGTCCCTGGTGCGCACCGGCCCCCGGGTCGGCGTGGCCGCGGCCCACGAGCTCCCCTGGCGCTTCTGGATCGACGGTTCGCCCGCGGTGAGCCCGTACCGCCCCGGCCGCCGCCGGCCCGTGCCCCTGCCCGGCCCCTGACCGAGGACCCCAGCCACCGAGCCCGCCCGCACCCGGCCCACCCCGCACCCGGCCCACCCCGCGCCCGCTCCACCCAGGACCGTGACCACGCGCCCGTCGCCCATGATCAGCGTCTGCGGTACCTGAGCTGCACGGGTGAGCGTTATCGACCGCAGGCGCTGATCATGCCCCGGGTCCCGCCGGGGTGACCCGTCCGCAATCCGCTGGCTCCGTGGGGAAGGATCGGGGGGTGGGCACGAACATCCTCGATGAGCTGGAGTGGCGCGGCCTGATCGCGCAGAGCACCGACCGGGCCGCGTTGCAGCGCGACCTGGACGCCGGGGTGCTCACCCTGTACTGCGGGTTCGACCCCAGCGCGCCCAGCATGCACGCCGGGAACCTGGTGCCGCTGCTCACCCTGCGCCGCTTCCAGCAGGCCGGGGCCCGTCCGATCGTGCTGGCCGGCGGCGCCACCGGCCTGATCGGCGACCCGCGTGACACCGGCGAGCGCCCGATGAACGCCGTGAACACGGTGACCGAGTGGGCCGATCGCATCCGCGGCCAGCTGGAGCGGTTCGTCGCGTTCGACGCCTCGGCCACCGGCGCGCTGGTCGTCAACAACCTGGACTGGACCGGCGGGCAGTCGGCGCTGGAGTTCCTGCGCGACGTCGGCAAGCACTTCTCGATCAACGTCATGTTGGCCAGGGAGACCGTGAAGCGCCGGCTGGCCACCGACGGCATGTCCTACACCGAGTTCAGCTACCTGCTGCTGCAGAGCCAGGACTACCTGCACCTGTTCCGCCAGCACGGATGCCGGCTGCAGATCGGCGGCTCGGACCAGTGGGGCAACATCGTCGGGGGGGTCGAGCTGGTCCGCCGGGTGACCGGTGAGGCGGTGCACGCGCTGACCACGCCGCTGATCACCGACAGCGCGGGCCGCAAGTTCGGGAAGTCCACCGGCGGCGGCAACATCTGGCTGGACCCGGCCATGACCACGCCGTACGCCTGGTACCAGTACTTCGTGAACGTGGCCGACACCGACGTGGGCCGCTACCTGCGCCTGTTCACCTTCGTGACGAGGGAGGAGATCGAGGAACTGGAGAAGGCCACCGCCGAACGCCCGCACGAGCGGGTCGGGCAGCGCCGGCTGGCCGCCGAGCTCACCACGCTGGTGCACGGCGCCCACCACACCGAGCAGGTGATCGCGGCGAGCACGGCGCTGTTCGGCCGCGGCGACCTGCGCGCCCTCGACGCCGGCACCCTCGACGCCGCCCTGGCCGAGGTGCCGACCGCGACCGTCCGGCTCACCGACGGGCCGTCCATCGTGGATCTCCTGGTGGCGACGGGGCTGGTGGAGACCCGGGGCGCCGGGCGACGCGCGGTCAGCGAGGGCGGCGCGTACGTCAACAACACGAAGATCCCGGACGAGAACTGGGCTCCGGCCGCCTCCGACCTGCTGCCCGGCGGTTGGCTCGTGGTGCGCCGCGGCAAGCGCAATCTGGCCGGGGTGCGGAATCACGGTCCCGGTCAGGGCTGATCGGGAATTCGAGATCGATTCTCATCGGCGATTCCGGTGGGGCTAGGACGGCAATTTCCGTCGATTTCCTTGATCCCCGTCTGAATGCAGGAATCCGCAGGTGGACTGCGGGTCCAAATGCTCATCCGGGTCCGGACATTTCGGCCTGACCCCACTGGGACGCGGGCGGCCGACTTTTTGTATCCTCTGCAGGTGAGTATCGCGGATGGTTCTGACGACAACCGCCCGCGGCCAGATCGGCGCGGTGGCCCCAGGGAGCGCGGGGACCGTCCCGCGCACCCACAGCGGGACCGCGCGGAGCCGGCCGCGGGGGATCGACGAGCCGGAAGCGACCGTCGCCCACGCTCCGGTGCGACCGGTGGGCAGGGCCGGACCGGTACCGGCTGGTCGGGAGGCCGCGGCCGCCCCGATGGTGATCGGCACAGCGGCGCGGCCGGCGACCGGCGGCGGGAGCCCTCGGGCGGGCAGGACCGGCGCGGCGAGCAGCGCGGCAGCTGGTCGGAGAATCGTTCCGGCGATCGGACGGGCGGAGCGACGCGGCGGAGCTGGTCGGAGTCGCGGGATCGCCCCGCGACCGGTGGCGCGGCCTCGGATCGCCGCGGGTCCGACCGTCGAGACCCCGGCGGTGACCGTGGCTACCGCGCGGACGCCGGGCGACCGCGTTACGACCGCGCCGGCGCCGAGGGCGGCCCGGACCGCCCGCGCCGCGACGACCGGGACCGCCCGCGCCGCGACGACCGGACCGGCACGTCGAACGACCGCTCGGCGAGCTTCGACCGTCGTCGCGACGGTGCGCCCACCTCGTTCGGCGACCGTGATCGCCGCGACGACCGGGGCCCGGGTGATCCACGAGGTGGGCCCCGGCGCGACGATCGTGGTGGGTCGCGGGACGCGCGCGGGAGTGGTTGGCGGAGCGATCGTGGCGAGCGCGACCCCCGTCCGGGCGGCGATCGGGGTGATGATCGTGGCGGGTCGCGGGAGCCGCGTTCGGGTGGTTGGCGTGATGATCGTGGGTCGCGGGACTCCCGTGGCGGGTCGCAGCGGGACGACCGCGGCGGGTCGCGGGACTCGCGCGGGAGTGGTTGGCGGACCGATCGGGGTGAGCGCGACCCGCGTCCGGGCGGCGGTCGTGGTGATGATCGTGGCGGGTCGCGGGAGGCGCGTTCGGGTGGTTGGCGTGATGACCGCGGGTCGCGGGATTCCCGCGGTGCGGCCCAGCGTGAGGATCGTGGTGGAGCACGGGATTCGCGTCCTGGTGGCTGGCGTGATGACCGCGGGTCGCAGGATTCCCGCGGTGCGCCGCAGCGTGACGACCGTGGCGGTTCCCGGGAGCCACGATCCGGCAGCCGGCGCGACGACCGCGGTTTCCCGGGCGCGTCGCAGCGGGATGACCGGGCCGGCGCGCGGGACTCCCGTGTGGGTGAAGGCCGCGAGCCGCGTTCGGGCGGGTGGCGTGACGACCGCGGCGGTGCCCGGTACGGGCGGGCGGACAGCCGGCGTGATGAGCGTGGCGGCTCGCGTGACTTCCGTGAGTCCGGTTCGCGGCCCGATCGCGGTGCACGTGATGCCGTTGAGCGGCCACGGCGCGACGACGAGGACCCGGCCGGCACACCGAGCGACGACGGCCGCCACGATGACCGCCCGCCGCCCCGGTGGGCGAGCGCCGACGATCGCAGCACGCACCGTCGGACCGGAGGTCGGCCCAGCACCGGGTCCAGCGGCGGGCGGCCCGCGACCGGGCGGCCCGCGACCGGGCGGCCCACGTCAGGGCGGCCCACGACCGGCAGACCCAGCACCGGCCGCCCCGGTACGGGCCGTTACCCCACGGTCCGCCCGGACGATCCGGCGTCCGCGCCGCGGCTGCCCGAGCCCTCCCTGAGCGACGAGATCACCGCAGGTCAGCTGGATGCCGACGCGCGTAGGGACCTGCGCGGTCTGCAGAAGGACCTCGCGGAGAAGGTCGCTCGCCACCTGGTCGCGGCCGGCATGCTGGTCGACGAGGATCCCGAGAAAGCCCTCGCGCATGCGCGGTTCGCCCGGCAGCGGGCCTCGCGCATCGCCGTGGTGCGCGAGGCGGCCGGCATCGTCGCCTACCACGCAGGGGAGTGGGCCGAGGCCCTCGGCGAGTTGCGCGCCGCCCGCCGGATGGGTGGCGGGCCCGGGCACCTGGCCGTGATGGCCGACGTCGAGCGGGCTCTGGGGCGCCCGGAGCGAGCGCTCGAGCTGACCCGGAGCCCCGAGGCGAAGGAGCTGGGGCGCTCGGAGTCCGTCGAGCTGGCCATCGTCGCCGCGGGCGCCCGGCGTGATCTCGGCGAGCTCGACGTTGCCGTGGTCGGGCTGCAGATCCCGGAGCTCGACCCGGCCCGCCGGGACCCGTGGAGCGCGCGGCTGTTCTACGCCTACGCCGACAACCTGCTGGCGGCCGGACGGGAACCCGAGGCGCTGCAGTGGTTCGTGCACGCCGCCGACGTCGACGACGACGGGGCCACCGACGCCGCCCGCCGGATCGCCGAACTCACCGGCGAGCCGTTGCCCGACGACGACGTCGAGTTCGGCGTCGAGGAAGCCGACCCGGAGTCGCCGGATGCCGTGGCAACGACCGAGGACGCTCCGGATGGAACGGCCCCGGACGAGTCGGCGTCGATCGGAGAGTCCGCACCGGAGTCCACCGTGGATGACCATTCCGTGGATGACAACACAGTGGACGAAGTCACAGTGGACAATGACACAGTGGACGATGACACGGTGGACGGCACAACCGGCGACAACCGTGACGATGTCCACCCGACGCCGCCAGATCCGGCGGGCGGGTCGGTCGAGTCGGAGACAGCAGGCGACCATGTCTCGCTGATCGAACCCTCATCGGCGGACGAGTCGCCCGCAGTCGTCGAGTCCGAGACTGCGGTCGGGCCGCCTCGGATCGAGCAGCTCCCGGACGCACCCGCCGAGATCGACAGCAGGCCCGATCCCGATCCACCAGGGGACACAGATCGGTGACCGATCTCCTCAGCCGGTACGACGTCCTGCTCGCCGACCTCGACGGCACCCTCTATGCCGGCGCGGTCGCGGTGCCCGGCGCGGTGGCGGCCATCCGCACCGCGGCGGACCGCGGCGTCCGTACCGCCTACATCACCAACAACGCCTCCCGGGCCCCGGCCGAGGTCGCAGCACACCTGGCCGAGCTGGGCTTCCCGGCGACCACCGAGGACGTCGTCGCGAGCTCGCAGGCCGCCGCGGCGATGCTCGCCGAGCAGCTGCCGTTCGGCTCGCCGGTGCTGGTCGTCGGCACCGCCGCGCTCGGCGCCGAGCTGACCCGGGTCGGGCTCACCCCCGTCGACCGCAACGATGGTGCGGTCGCCGTCGTGCAGGGGCACAGCCCGGACACGGGGTGGCGGCTGCTCGCCGAGGCCACGATCGCGCTGCGCGCCGGTGCGGTGTGGGTGGCGTGCAACCTGGACCCGACCTTGCCCACCGAGCGTGGCCCGTTGCCCGGCAACGGATCCATGGTCGCCGCGCTGCGCACCGCTTCCGGTCGGGAGCCCCAGGTGGCCGGCAAGCCGGCGCCCGCGCTGCTGCGCGACGCCGTGCGCCGCACCGGAGCCCGCTCCCCGTTGATGATCGGCGATCGCCTGGACACCGACGTGGAGGGTGGACGGGCCGCCGGGGTGGCCACCCTGCTCGTGTTCACCGGGGTCTCCGATGCCACCGAGCTGCTGGCCACCCCGGCCCCGCGGCGCCCGGACTTCCTCGGCGCCGATCTGGGCGCGCTCACCCGGCCCGCCGACGAGCTCGCGCCCGGTCCCCGTCCGAGCTGGCAGGCGATGGTCACCGCGCCCGGAACGTTGTCGCTGGCCGGTACCGGCGATCCGCTGGACGCGCTGCGGGCGCTGTGCGCAGTGCACTGGGCCGCCGACGGTGGTCCGGCGCAGGTGCACGCCGCGGATGCGGGCGCCGCCGACGCCCTGCGCGCGCTCGGGCTCGACTCGCGGTGATCGGACAGGGCGCGGCCGCCTCGGCTACCGTGGCCGTGTCTGCTGCTGCCGACCCCGCAACGGGAGCGCCCTGATGACCGTCCCCCTGCCGGGCCCACCGCCGCGCCCGCTCGATCCGCAGCAACGCGTGCAGCGGGCGCTGGCGCCGCTCGACGGGCTCGCGCAACGCCCGCTCGCCGAGCACGTCGAGGTGTTCGAGGAGCTGCACACCGCGTTGAGCGACGCGCTGGCCGCTCCGGCCGGTACCGAGTGACGGTGGTGGTCACCCGGGCCCGCCTCGACGCCGAACTCGTCCGCCGCGGCCTCGCGCGCTCCCGCCAGCAGGCCGCGGAGCTGATCGAGTCCGGCCGGGTCGTGGTGCGCGGGGTGCCGGCCGGGAAGCCGGCCACCGTCGTCGACCGGGACACGCCGGTCGTGGTGCGGGAGACCGGCGAGCGCGAGTGGGCCTCGCGGGGGGCGCACAAGCTGATCGGCGCGCTGGACGCGCTGGCCGTCGACGTCCGCGGCGCCCGCTGCCTGGATGCCGGCGCCTCCACCGGCGGGTTCACCGATGTGCTGCTGGACCGCGGCGCCGCTCACGTCGTGGCCGTCGACGTCGGCTACGGTCAGCTGATCTGGCGGCTGCGCATCGACGATCGGGTGCGGGTGATCGACCGCACCAACGTGCGCACCCTCGAACCGGACGTCATCGGCGGCCCGGTGTTGATCACCGTCGCCGATCTGTCGTTCATCTCGCTGCGCACCGTGCTGCCCGCGTTGACGGCCTGCACCGCGGCGGGCGGAGAACTGCTGCCCATGGTCAAGCCGCAGTTCGAGGTCGGGCGGGAGCGGCTCGGTGCCGGCGGCGTGGTGCGCGACCCGGCGCTGCGGCTGGCCGCCCTGGCCGAGGTGACGGCGGCCGCGCGGGCCCTCGGCTGGGTGCTGCGCGGGGCCGTGGCCAGCCCGCTGCCGGGGCCGTCGGGCAACGTCGAGTACTTCCTGCGGTTGACCAGGCACGGCGACGACGTGAGCGACGCTGCGCTGAGCAGCGCCGTCGAGGGGGGACCGCGTTGAACCGCGAGGTCCAGCTCGTGCTGCACGTCGGCCGGGCCACCAACCGGCAGACGGCCGCGACCGTCGCGAGCCGGCTGGCCG
Organism: uncultured Actinomycetota bacterium; assembly: GCA_963730945.1. Taxonomy (GTDB): domain Bacteria; phylum Actinomycetota; class Actinomycetes; order Mycobacteriales; family Pseudonocardiaceae; genus Pseudonocardia. The sequence continues at coordinate 1,256,844 of CAVSTV010000008.1, read as the reverse complement.
CGTCCGGGATCCGGCTGCGGGTGCTCGCCGACGAGTGGGCCGAGGTCCAGGACGGCAACCTGCCCGAGCACTGCTGCCGCGCATCGTCGACGGCCGGCCAGGCTGCGCCGAGGGCGCCGAGGTGGTGCTGGTGCTGGGCGGCGACGGCACACTGCTGCGGGCGGCGGAGATGGCGCGACCGTGCCGGGTGCCGCTGCTCGGGGTGAACCTCGGCCGCGTCGGGTTCCTGGCCGAGGCCGAGCAGGAATCGTTGGACCACACGCTGGACGCGATCGTCGAGGGTGCCTACGCGGTCGAGGAGCGCATGACCATCGACGCCGTGGCCTGCGCCAACGGTGACGTGCTGGCCCGGACCTGGGCGCTGAACGAGGCTGCGGTCGAGAAGAGCATCCGGGAGCGGATGCTCGAGGTGGTGCTGGAGGTCGACGGGCGCCCGCTGTCCGCGTTCGGCTGCGACGGCATGCTCTGCGCGACGCCGACCGGTTCCACCGCGTACGCCTTCTCGGCCGGCGGACCGCTGATCTGGCCGCAGGTCGAGGCGTTGCTGCTGGTGCCGAGCAACGCGCACGCCCTGTTCGCGCGGCCGATGGTGATCTCCCCGGACAGCCTGGTCGCGATCGAGGTGGATCCGTCCGGCCCGCCCGCGGTGCTCGACTGCGACGGCCGCCGGACCTTCGTGCTCCCGGCCGGCGCTCGGGTGGAGCTGACCAGGGGCGCCATTCCGGTGCGCATGGTCCGGCTCGACGGGCGGCCGTTCGCCGACCGCCTGGTCCGCAAGTTCGACCTGCCGGTCCGCGGCTGGCGGGGCGCGCCACCGGCCGGGGACTGACCGGCGCGTCGGTGCCGCGCCGTACGCTGCGCCCCATGCTGGCCGAGATGCGCATCCAGGGCCTCGGCGTGATCGACGACGCGACGCTCGAGCTCGATCCCGGTCTCACCGTGCTCACCGGTGAGACCGGCGCCGGCAAGACCATGGTCGTCACCGGCCTGACGCTGCTCGGCGGCGGCCGGGCGGAGGCATCCCGGGTGGCCGACGGCGCCGCCCGCGCGATCGTCGAGGGCCGGTTCAGCATCGACGCCGCCGCGCAGAAGGTGGCCGACGAGGTCGGCGCCGAGGTCGACGAGGACGGCACGCTGATCGCGGCCAGGACGGTCGGCGCCGACGGCCGGTCCCGCGCGCACCTCGGCGGCCGATCCGTGCCGATCGGGGTGCTGAGCCGGCTGGCCGAGGCCACCCTGGCCGTGCACGGGCAGAACGACCAGCTGCGGCTGCTGCGGCCGGCCGAGCAGCGGGCCCTGCTGGACCGCTTCGCCGGGCCGGCCGTGGCCGAGCCGCTGCAGCGCTACCGGGAGGTGCGGGAGCGAGTGGCAGCGCGGTGGCCGCCGAGCTCGTCGAGCGCCGCGACGGGGCGCGGCGGCTCGCGCAGGAGGCCGACCTGCTGCGGCACGGGCTCACCGAGATCGCCGCGGTGGATCCGCGGCCCGGCGAGGACGTCGAGCTGGTCGCCCAGGCCCGCCGGCTGGCCGCCGCCGATGACCTGCGCGAGGTCGCGCAGGCCGCGCACGTCGCGCTGCTCGGCGCCGACGCGGCGCGGACTATGGACCCGACTACGGGGCCGCCCCGACCTGCTCGGCGTGCTCGGGCTGATCGGCGAGGCCCGGCACCGGCTCGCGGCCACCGACGACGCCGAGCTCGCCGCGCTGGACGGCCGGCTCGCCGAGGCGCTGGCCCTGCTCGCCGATGTCGACTCCGAGCTGACCGGCTACCTCGACCGCCTCGACGCCGACCCCGAGCGGCTGGCCGTGGTGCTCTCCCGGCAGGCCGAGCTCAAGGCGCTCACCCGCAAGTACGCCGCGGACGTCGACGGCGTGCTGAGCTGGGCGGACGCCGCCCGCGAGCGGTTGGCCGGGCTCGACACCTCCGACGAGGCGCTGGCCGCGCTGGCCGCCCGCCGGGACGCGCTGGCCGTCGAACTCGCCGAGCACGCGGCCGCGGTCAGCGCGGCGCGCACCACGGCCGCCACCCGGCTGGCCGCGGACACCACCGCCGAGCTGGCCGGGCTGGCCATGCCCGACGCCCGGCTGCTGGTGGCCATCGCCCCGCGCCCGGCGGGGCCGGATGCGCCCGATGCGCTGAAGGTCGGTCGGTCCACGCTGCTCGCCGGGCCCGACGGCGTCGACGACGTGGAGCTGCGACTGGTCGCGCACGCAGGCGCCGGCCCGCAGCCGCTGCACAAGGGCGCCTCCGGCGGTGAGCTGTCCCGGGTGATGCTGGCGCTGGAGGTCGCGCTGGCCGGCGCCGACCCCGTCCCGACCATGGTGTTCGACGAGGTCGACGCGGGAGTCGGCGGCCGCGCGGCGGTCGAGATCGGCCGCCGGCTGGCCCGCCTCGCCGCCCGGCACCAGGTGGTGGTAGTGACCCACCTGCCCCAGGTGGCCGCCTACGCCGACCGGCACCTGGTGGTCGACAAGTCGGTGGTGGACGCAGCGGGGCGCAAGGGTCCACGACACCACCAGCCGGGTGCGGACGCTGGGCGAGGCCGACCGCGTCGTCGAACTGGCCAGGATGCTGGCCGGGCTGCAGGACACCGAGACCGGCCGGGCGCACGCCGGGGAACTGCTCTCCGCCGCGCGGGCGCACCGGGAGTCCGACCGAGCGGCGGTCGCCAACCCGAAGCGCCGCAAGCCCGTACCCCGGGCCCAGTACGACAGGGCTTGATCACCAGTCTGGACCGCTCCCCGCGCGCCGGGCGTCGCGGCCGTGCACGGCGACCGGAACCCGGCCGGGCGGCGATGATGGGCAACAGTCTCGAGATGGACACGAGGGCCGCTAAATTCCCCCGGGACAGCCACCGGCTTGCTGTCGACCGTGCGCAGATCGTTGAGATGCCCACCAGCGTGATCGACTCGCAGATCGAACAGCCCTGAGCGCCATCTCGCGGCCCGATCAACCCGGGCAGCGGGATCGCCCACCCCGGGCAAGTTGATCAAGCCCGTCGTACCAGGCCTGAGCGGTACTGCCCTGGCCGCGTGAACGCGGTCGAAACGCCCGGCGTGCCTCCCTGGTATCACCCGTCACAGCTGCCACAGTGCTGCGCATGAAGATGTCCAGCCTGCTGCACCGCTCTCGCACCGAGCTGCCCGGGCTGTCCGGCGTCGCGCGCGTCGACCGGCGGACCGAGGCCCTGATCCGCCGGCTCAAGCCGGGTGACATCGCCGTGCTCGACGAGGTCGACCTGGATCACGCCACCGCGCACGCGCTGATCGCGGCCGGCGCGGCCGCGGTGGTGAACGCGTCCCCCTCGATCTCCGGCCGGTTCCCGAACCTGGGTCCGCAGTTGCTGGTCGCGGCCGGGATCATGCTCATCGACGGGGTGGGCGCCGAGGCCCTGGACGCGGCCCGGGACGGCAGCCGGATCCGGTTGCACGATGGCGCCGTGTACGCGGGCGGCCAGCGGCTGGCCGTGGGCGTCGAGCAGACCGCCGACTCGGTGGCCGACGCGCTGGTGGAGGCCAAGTCGGGGCTGGCGCACCAGCTCGAGGCGTTCGCCGCCAACACCATCGAGTTCATGCGCCGCGAGCGGTCGATGCTGCTGGACGGGATCGGCATTCCCGACCTGGAGGTCAAGCTCATCGACCGGCAGGTGCTGGTCGTCGCGTCCGGCTACGACCACGAGGCCGAGCTGAAGCGGCTCAAGCCCTACATCAAGGAGTACCGGCCGGTGCTGGTCGGCGTGGGCGCCGGTGCCGACGCCCTGCGGGTGGCCGGCTACCAGCCCGATCTCATCGTCGGTGACCCGGCGGAGGTCTCCAACGAGGCGCTGACCTGTGGCGCGGACGTGGTCGTGCCGGCCTTCGCCGATGGGCACGCGCCGGGCCTGCACCGGGTGCAGGACCTCGGCGCCGGGGCGGTGACGTTCCCGAGCTCGGCCAACGCCGAGGACCTCGCGCTGCTGCTGGCCGCGCACCACGGGGCGACGCTGGTGGTGACGGTCGGGCTGTCGGCGTCGATGGCCGAGTTCCTGGATCGTGGTCGGTCCGGCAGCAACGCCTCCACCTTCCTGACCCGGCTGCAGGTCGGCGGCACGCTGGTGGACTCGCGGGTGATCGCGACGTTGTACCGCAGCCGGCTCTCGATCGGGCCGATCCTGCTGATGATCGCGGCCGTGCTGGTCGCGGTGGTGGCCGCACTGCTGGTCTCCGGCACCGGTGACGCGCTGCTGACCTGGTTCTCCCAGCTGGGATTCGTCGATCAGATCGAAGGTTGGTTCGGGTGATCTCCCTGCGGTACCACGCGACATCCATCGCCGCGGTCTTCCTGGCGCTGGCCGTCGGGATCGTGCTCGGCTCGGGTGGGGTGTCGGAGCGGTTGCTCGGGTCCGTCACCCGCAAGGCCGACGGCCTGGAAGGGCAGGTCCAGGCGCTGACCGTGGAGCGGGACACGCTGGTGGCCGGTCAACGCGCCGCCGACGACTTCGCCGCCCGGATCGGCCCGGCGGCGGTCCGCGGACTGCTCGAGGGCAAGAAGGTCGCGTTCGTCACCGTCGGCGCCGATCCGGCCGATCGCGACGCGGTGGCCGCGCTGATCCAGGCCGCCGGCGCGTCGGTGACCGGTGAGCTCGCGCTGACCCCCGCGGTCGGTGACCCGGCGCGGGCCGACCAGCTCCGCGAGCTCACCTCGCAACTGCTTCCGACCGGGGCGCAGCTCCCGGCGGCCTCGGACACCGGCAGCCTCGTCGGGGGGCTGCTCGGTGGCGTGCTGGCCGGCCCCAAGGTGGATCCGGCGGCGGCGGACTCCGTGCTCACCGGGCTGACCTCGGCCGGATTCATCACACCCGGGGACCTGCCCAAGCCCGCCGACCTGGTGCTGGTGCTCAGCGGCGGCGCGCTGACCGGCGTCGACGCCGGTGATGCCGCGGCGGTGACCGCGCGGATGGCCGCCCAGCTGGACCGCGCGGGTGGGGCCGCCCCCGGCGGCGGTGCCGTGCTGGCCGGGCGGGCCGGCTCGGCCGACGCCACCGGCGCGGTCGGGGTGGCCAGGGCCGACCCGGCGATCACCGCGGATCTGTCCACCGTGGACGATGTGCAGTCCGGCCCCGGGCGGGTGTCGGCGGTGTTGGCGCTGCGCGAGCAGGTCGACGGGAGGTCGGGGCGGTACGGCACCGCGGTCACCGCGTCCGATGGTGCGGTTCCGTCGGCGTGATGGGCGGGTTGCGGCGCTCGCAGTGATCGGTATCTGTAGGCTGAAGCTCCGTGCAGCCTCGCGCAACACGTCATCTGTTCGTCACCGGCGGGGTAGCGTCCTCGCTGGGTAAGGGCCTGACGGCCTCCAGCCTCGGACAACTCCTCACCTCCCGCGGTCTGCGGGTCACGATGCAGAAGCTCGATCCCTACCTCAACGTGGATCCCGGCACCATGAACCCGTTCCAGCACGGGGAGGTCTTCGTCACCGAGGACGGCGCCGAGACCGACCTCGATGTCGGCCACTACGAACGATTCCTCGACCGCAACCTGCACGGCCGGGCCAACGTCACCACCGGCCAGGTCTACTCCACCGTGATCGCCAAGGAGCGCCGCGGCGAGTACCTGGGCGACACCGTGCAGGTCATCCCGCACATCACCAACGAGATCAAGGACCGGATCCTGGCCATGGGGGAGCCGGACGACGACGGCCGGACCCCGGACGTGGTGATCACCGAGGTGGGCGGCACGGTCGGCGACATCGAGTCGCTGCCGTTCCTGGAGGCGGTGCGCCAGGTCCGCCACGACGTCGGGCGCGACAACTGCTTCTTCCTGCACGTGTCGCTGGTGCCCTACCTCGCGCCGTCGGGGGAGCTGAAGACCAAGCCGACCCAGCACTCGGTGGCGGCGTTGCGCAACATCGGTATCCAGCCCGACGCGCTGGTGCTGCGCGCCGACCGCGAGATCCCGGACGACATGAAGCGCAAGATCAGCCTCATGTGCGACGTCGAGACGGACGGGGTCGTCGCGGCCCCGGACGCCCCGTCGATCTACGACATACCGCGGGTGCTGCACCGGGAGGGCCTGGACGCCTACGTGGTGCGCCGGCTGCAACTGCCGTTCCGCGACGTCGACTGGACGGTGTGGGGTGATCTGCTCGACCGGGTGCACCACCCCGGCGAGACGACCCGGATCGCGCTGGTCGGCAAGTATGTCGATCTTCCGGATGCGTACCTCTCGGTCACCGAGGCGCTGCGCGCGGGCGGGTTCGCGCACCGGGCCCGGGTGGAGATCGTCTGGGTGCCCTCCGACGAGTGCCGCACCCCGGCCGGGGCCGCGGCCGCCTTGGAGGGTATCGACGGCGTGCTGGTGCCCGGCGGGTTCGGGGTGCGCGGCATCGAGGGCAAGCTCGGCGCGATCCGGCACGCCCGCACCCGCGGCGTTCCGACGCTCGGGCTCTGCCTCGGCCTGCAGTGCATGGTGATCGAGGCGGCCCGCTCGCTGGCCGGCCTGGAGGACGCCAACTCCAGCGAGTTCGATCAGCGCACCCCACACCCGGTGATCTCCACCATGGCTGATCAGCGGGACGTGGTGGCCGGGGAGCGGGACATGGGCGGCACCATGCGGCTCGGGGCCTACCCGGCCGTGCTCGGGGTGGGCTCCGTGGTCGCCCAGGCCTACGGCACCCGCGAGGTGTCCGAGCGGCACCGGCACCGCTACGAGGTCAACAACACCTACCGTGCGCGGCTGGAGGACGCGGGGCTGGTCTTCGGCGGCACGTCACCGGACGGCTCGCTGGTCGAGTTCGTCGAGCTGCCGGCCGAGGTGCACCCGTTCTTCGTCGGCACCCAGGCCCACCCGGAGCTGAAGAGCCGACCGACCCGGCCGCACCCGCTGTTCACCGCGTTCGTCGCCGCCGCGCTGCGCTACCGCGCCGCGGACCGGTTGCCGGTCGAGCTGCCGGCCCGGGAGCGGGTCACGGTCACCGGGGCCGGTTCGTGACCTCTGCCAGGAAGGAGGGCGGACCGATGACCGAGCAGACCCACGACTTCCCGGTCCGCTCCACCGAGGACATCTACGTCGGACGCGTGCTGGCGTTGCGCACCGATGATGTGCAGATGCCCGGCGGGCGGGTGGCCGCGAGGCAGGTCCTGGAGCATCCCGGCGCGGTCGCGATCGCGGCCCTCGATGACGACGACCGGCTGATGATGATCTACCAGTACCGGCATCCGTTGGGCCGCCGGCTCTGGGAACTGCCGGCCGGCCTGCTCGACGTGGCCGCGGAGGATCCGCAGGAGACGGCGAAGCGCGAGCTGGCCGAGGAGGCCGGGCTGGCGGCGACGCAGTGGGCCGCGCTGCTCGACGTGTCGCCGTCGCCCGGGTTCTCCGACGAGTCGGTGCGGGTCTTCCTGGCACGTGGCCTGCAGGAGGTGGGCCGCCCGGAGCTGGTCGACGACGAGGAAGCCGACCTGACCAGCCGGTGGGTGCCGCTGACCGAAGCCGTCTCCATGGTGCTGTCCGGCGAGATCGTCAACGGCGTGACGGCGGCGGCCGTGCTGGCCGCCAACACGGTGGTCGGAGCACCCACCGCCGCCCGCCCGCCCGACGCCCCCTGGCCCGACCGCCCGACCCGGTTCAGCCACCGCCCCCACTAACCACCCCCACCCCGTTCCCGAGCGCATTTCGGAGCCATTCTGTCGTTCTGAGCCCCGAAAAACCGCACGATGCTCCGAAATGCGGTCGAGCGCGGGGCGGGAGGGCTGTCGCTCGATCGGAGTGATGTTGCTGCGTTCGATGGTGTAGGCGTTGCTCCGCTTGCGAGCATCGCGCTTCTGTACTTCACCTGGAGTAGCCGTTCGATCGCCGTCAGTAGGTCCCGGTGCGTGCGGTAGGAAGCGAGCACCGTGTCGGCCCCGACCACCCCACGAGTCCTGCTGGTGATCGGGCTCGCCCTCGTCCTGCTCGCCGGGTTGGCATCGGCAGCAGCCGCCCAGTCGGCCACGGTGACGGTCATCGTGCGGCTGCAGGCCGGCGGCGACGTGGACGCCCAGCTGCAGCGGGCCACCGAGCAGGGCGCCCGCGAGCGCTACCGCTACCGCGCCGCGTTGAAGGGCTTCGCGGTCGACGTCCCGGTCGGGCTGGTGGCGGCGTTGCGCCGGATCCCGCAGGTCGTCGCGGTCGAGCTCGACACTCCGGTCCGGATCAGCGAGACCCAGTCGCCCGCGGAATGGGGGCTGGACCGCATCGACCAGCGCGCGCTGCCGCTGTCGAACTCCTACACCTACCCGAACACCGCGGCCGGGGTCACCGCCTACGTGCTGGACACCGGGATCATGGCCGGGCACACCGATTTCGGCGGCCGCGTGCGGTCCGGCTACACCGCGATCGGCGACGGCCGCGGCACCACCGACTGCCACGGCCACGGCACCCACGTCGCCGGCACCCTCGCGGGCAACACCTACGGCGTGGCCAAGCGCGCCGGCCTGGTCCCGGTGCGGGTGCTGGACTGCACGGGCAACGGCAGCACGTCCGAGATCGTCGCCGGGTTGGACTGGGTGGCGGCCGATCACGCCGCCGGTGCGCCCGCGGTGGCCAACGTCAGCCTCGGCGGGCCGGCCAACAGCATGCTCGACGCCGCCGTCCGGGCGGTGATCGCCGACGGGGTGACGGTCAGCGTGGCCGCCGGCAACGACAACACCGACGCCTGCGGCCCCTCACCGGCCCGGGTCGCGGAGGCGCTCACGGTCGCGGCGAGCACCCGCAGCGACGCCCGCGCCGGTTACTCCAACTACGGCGACTGCGTCGACCTGTTCGCCCCGGGGGACGGGATCCGCGCCGCCGGCACTGCCGACAACGCCGCGACCAGGATCATGTCCGGCACCTCCATGGCCGCGCCGCACGTGGCCGGCGCGGCGGCGATCATGCTCGCCCAGCAGGGGAACCGCACGCCGACGGCGATCGCCGACGGGCTGCGCGGCGCGGCGAGCGCCGGCGTCATCACCGATGCCGGCTCGCGGTCGCCGGACCGGCTGCTCGCCGTCGTCGCCTCGGGCGGTGGCACGACGCCGCCGGTGACCCCACCGGGTCCGCCGGCCTGCAGCGGAGCGGGCCAGCGGCTGGCCAATCCCGGGTTCGAGGCCGGGGCCCAGGGCTGGAGGACGAGCGGCGGGGTGATCGGGCAGGTCGGCGCGGCGGCGCACGGGGGCTCGTGGAACGCGCGGCTGGCCGGCAAGGGCGTGCGCACCACCAGCACGCTCGTGCAGACGGTCGCCGTGCCCGCCGGCTGCGCGAGCTACCGGCTCTCCTTCTGGTTGCGGATCGGCAGCGCGGAGACCAGCAGCACCCGCCGTGACGACACCCTGACGGTGACCCTCGGATCCACGCGCCTGGTCAAGTACTCGAACGTGGACAGGGGGGCGGTCTACGTGGAGCGCACGTTCGACGTCTCCCGGCAGGCCGGCAAGACCGTCAAGCTGACCTTCTCGGCGTCGGAGGACCGCAACCAGCCCACCACGTTCGCGGTCGACGACGTCGCGCTCACCGCGGGTTGATCGCCCGCGGCGCGTGCCCGGCCCTTCCGGGCCCGTTGTCCTAGGGTGGCGACGTGGCAGGAATGCGATTCGGAATGTTCATCCCGCAGGGCTGGCGGCACGACCTGGTGGGGATCGAGCCGGCCGAGCACTGGTCGGTCATGAAGGGCCTGGCGCAGCACGCGGATGCCGGCCCGTGGGAGTCGATCTGGGTCTACGACCACTTCCACACGGTGCCGGTGCCCAGCCGCGAGGCCACCCACGAGGCCTGGACGTTGATGTCGGCGGTCGGCGCGGTCACCGAGCGGATCCGGCTCGGTCAGATGTGCACGTGCATGGGCTACCGCAACCCCGTGTACCTGGCCAAGGTGGCCGCTACCTGCGACATCGTCTCCGGCGGTCGGGTCGAGATGGGCATCGGCGCCGGCTGGTACGAGCACGAGTGGCGGGCCTTCGGCTACGGCTTCCCGGCGGCCCGTGATCGGCTGGGCATGCTCGACGAGGGCGTGCAGATCATGCGCCAGGCCTGGACCGACGGCGAGGCCACGCTCGAGGGCAAGCACTACCAGGTCGACGGCGCCATCGTGGCGCCGTTGCCGCTGCAGCCGGGCGGGATCCCGCTCTGGATCGCCGGTGGCGGCGAGAAGGTCACGCTGAAGATCGCGGCGAAGTACGCGAACTACACCAACTTCGACGGCACCCTGCCCGGCTTCGCGCGCAAGTCCGAGCTGCTCAAGGAGCACTGCCGGACCATCGGCACCGATTTCGACGCGATCGTGCGGTCCGCGAACTACAACGTGATCATCGGATCGACCGAGGCCGAGGTGGCGCAGCGCCGGGCCGAGGTGCGGGCCCGCCTGGAGCCGCACCTGGAACCGGATCGACTCGACCGCTACATCAACGACCTGATCGGGTCGACGTCCGGGACGCCGGAGCAGATCCTCGAGAAGCTGACCGCCGCCGCCGACGCGGGCATGGGCTACGCCATCATCAACTTCCCGGACGCCGCCTATGACCGCTCGGGCATCGAGCTGTTCGAGCGCGACGTCATCCCGCAGCTGAGCTGAGCGCGCCGACACCGTGAGCGGGCCGCGGACCGAGGAGGCGGTCGAGGCGTTCCTGCACCACCTGACCGTGGAGCGGGGCAGCGCGACCAACACCCTGCGCAGCTACGCCGCGGACCTGGGCCGCTATCTGGAACACCTGCGCAGCCGGGGGCTCGGGGACCTCGCGGCCGTGCGGGAGGCCGACGTCAGCGCGTTCGTGGTCGCGCTGCGCAGCGGGGCTGCCCCGCTGGCCGCCTCGTCCGCGGCCAGAGCGCTCGCCGCCGTGCGCGGGCTGCACCGGTTCGCCCTGCACGACGGGATGGTGCCCGAGGACGTGGCCCGCGCGGTCAGCCCGCCGGCGCTGCCCAAGCGGCTGCCCAAGGCGCTGACCATCGATCAGGTCGAGCAGCTGCTCGCGGGCTGCCCCGGCGACGGGCCGGGCGCGCTGCGCGACCGGGCGCTGCTGGAGCTGCTGTACTCCACCGGGGCGCGGATCTCCGAAGCCGTCGGCATCGACATCGACGATCTCGACACCCGGCAGCGCACCGTCCTGCTGCACGGCAAGGGTGGCAAGCACCGCATCGTGCCGGTCGGCCGCCCGGCGCTGGCCGCCGTCGACGCCTACGCGGTGCGCGCCCGACCGGCGCTGGCCGGCCGTGGCCGGGGCACACCGGCGCTGCTGCTCAACGCCCGGGGTGCGCGGATGTCGCGGCAGAGCGCGTGGCACACGCTGCGGCTGGCCGCCGAGACCGCCGGACTCAGTGCCGCGGTGTCGCCGCACACCCTGCGGCACTGCTTCGCCACCCACCTGCTGGCCGGCGGGGCCGACGTCCGCGTGGTGCAGGAGCTGCTCGGGCACGCCTCGGTGAGCACGACCCAGGTCTACACCCACGTCACCGTGGACACCCTGCGCGAGGTGTACGCCACCTCGCACCCCCGTGCTCTGGGCTGACGCGGAGCTGGGTGCCCCTTTCGGGTCACCGGGCGCCACCGGGTAGCCTCACCCGCTCATCGACCACTGCCGGTAGATCGGAAGGCTGCGACACGGCGAGGCGCGTTGCCGGTGGTCCGCTGCGCCTCCTACCCTGCGCGAATCGACCCTCATAGGGGGTCGTCCGCGACAGACCGGAGCCCGCATGGACACTCGGCGGCCGACCGTCCAACGTCCGCAACCCCACGATCGTGGCCTCTCGCCCGACGAGTCGGCCCCGGCGGACACCGAATCCGTGGGGAGACACCGCTTGAAGGTGCCGGAACCGGCCCCGCTCACCGAACACGGTCCGGCGCGGGTCATTGCGGTCGCGAACCAGAAGGGCGGCGTGGGCAAGACCACGTCGACGATCAACCTCGGCGCGGCCCTTGCCGAGTACGGGCGCAAGGTGCTGCTCGTCGACTTCGACCCGCAGGGCGCCCTGTCGGTCGGGTTGGGGGTGCAGGCCCACGAGCTCGAGACGACGATCTACAACCTGCTGATGGAGCGCGGCGTCGAGATCGACGACGTGATCCGCCCGACCTCGGTCGAGGGCATGGACCTGCTGCCCAGCAACATCGACCTGTCCGCGGCCGAGGTGCAGCTGGTCACCGAGGTGGGGCGCGAGCAGGCCCTCGGACGCGCGATCAAGCCGGTGCTGGATCGCTACGACATGATCCTCATCGATTGCCAGCCGTCCCTCGGGCTGCTCACCATCAACGCCCTGGCCTGCGCCGACCAGGTCCTCATCCCGCTGGCCTGCGAGTTCTTCAGCCTGCGCGGGGTGGCGCTGTTGATGGACACCATCGAGAAGGTGCAGGACCGGCTCAACCCCGACCTGACCATCCTCGGCATCGTGGCGACCATGTTCGATCCGCGCACGCTGCACACCCGCGAGGTGCGGCAGCGGGTCATCGAGCGGTTCGGTGAGCTGGTGTTCGAGGCCGTCATCAACCGGACGGTCCGGTTCCCGGAGACCACCGTCGCCGGGGAGCCGATCACCACCTGGGCCTCGAACTCCAACGGGGCCCAGTCCTACCGGATGTTGGCCCGCGAGGTCATCGCCCGGTGACCCTGGTCGAGAACGACCCACCGCTGCTCGGCTCTGTACGTGTTGACGCGGCGCCGGCAGACCCCGCGGAGCTGCCGCGCTTCACCGTGCGGCTGCACAACTTCGAGGGCCCGTTCGACCTGCTGCTGCAGTTGATCGGCTCCCGCGAGCTGGACATCACCGAGATGGCCCTGCACACGGTCACCGACGACTTCATCGCCCACCTCACGGCGTTGGGCGATGACGCGGATCTCGACGAGACCACCGAGTTCCTGGTCATCGCGGCCACCCTGCTCGACCTCAAGGCGGCTCGGCTGCTCCCTGACGCCGAGGTCTCCGGACCCGAGGACGCTGAAGATTGGGCGTTGCTGGAGGCGCGTGACCTGCTGTTCGCCCGGTTGCTGCAGTACCGCGCGTACAAGCAGGTGGCCGGGCTGTTCGTCGAGCTGGAAGCGGGCGCGATGCGCCGCTTCCCGCGATCGGTGGCGCTGGAGGAGCGGTTCGCGGCGCTGTTGCCGGAGGTGCTGCTCGGCGTCGAGCCGAAGGCGTTCGCCGAGCTGGCCGCGTCGGTGTTCCGGCCCAAGCCGCCGCCGACCGTCGGGCTCGACCACCTGCACGCCGCCACGGTGTCGGTGGCCGAGCACGCGGCGCTGCTGCGCGGGCGGCTCGCCGAGCTCGGCTCGGCCACGTTCGCCGTGCTCACCGCCGACTGCGTGGCCCCGCTGGAGGTCGTCGCGCGGTTCCTCGCGGTGCTCGATCTCTATCGGGAGCGTTGCGTGGACCTGGAGCAACCGGAGTCGTTCGGGGAGCTGACAGTACGCTGGCAGCCGAACGACACCGTTTCCTCCGACAACGATGAATGAATCAGTGAACGCCATCCAACGTGATCTCGACGATCGGCCCGTCGATCAAGAATCCGTCGACGGGGTCTTCGTCGAGGATGCCCTGCTCGACGACGGGCATCTCGACGCCGCGCTCGAGGCGCTGCTGCTCGTGGTCGATGCTCCGACCGAGGACGAGACGCTGGCCCTCGCGCTCGCGCAGCCGGTGGCGCGGGTCCGCGTCGCGCTGCAGCGGCTGGCCGACAGCTACGCCGCGGCCGGGCGGGGCATCGACCTGCGCCGCGTCGGAGCGGGCTGGCGCTTCTACACCCGCGACCGCTACGCCCCCTACGTCGAGCGGATGCTGCTCGACGGCCAGCGCGCCCGACTGACCCGGGCCGCGCTGGAGACGCTCGCGGTCGTCGCCTACCGGCAGCCGGTGACGCGGGCCCGGGTCGCAGCCGTGCGCGGGGTGAACTGTGACGGGGTGCTGCGCACGCTGCTGACCCGCGGACTCGTGCAGGAAGCCGGCGTCGACGAGAACACCCAGGGCACCCTGTTCCGGACCACCGAGATGTTCCTGGAACGGCTCGGTCTGTCGTCGATCGACGAGCTCCCGCCGCTGGCGCCGTTGCTCCCGGATATCGACGCGATCGATGAGCTGTGAATCCACAGCAGGAATCCACAGCAGGAATCCACAGCAGGAATGGTCAATGAGCAAGAATGGCGATGGCCGAGATGAGTGACATGAGCGTCGGGGCTCGAGCCGACGGGGTCCGCCTGCAGAAGGTGCTGGCCAAGGCGGGGGTCGCCTCCCGGCGCGCCGCCGAGGAGCTGATCGCGGCCGGGCGGGTGAGCGTCGACGGCGTGATCGTGCGTGAGATGGGCCGCCGGGTCGACCCCGAATCCGCGGTGGTGCACGTCGACGGTTCCCGCGTCGTGGTGCGCGACGACCTGGTCCACCTCGCGCTGAACAAGCCGCGCGGCATGCTGTCGACGATGGCGGATGACCGTGGCCGGCCGTGCGTCGGCGATCTGGTGGCCGAGCGCGGTGACCGGTTGTTCCACGTCGGCCGGCTGGACGCCGAGACCGAGGGCCTGTTGCTGCTCACCAACGACGGCGACCTCGGGCACCGGCTGATGCACCCCTCGTACCAGATGGAGAAGACCTACCTGGCCGAGGTCACCGGCCTGGTGGCCCGTGACCTGGGCCGGCGCCTGCGCGACGGTGTCGAGCTCGACGACGGGCCGGTGGTGGTGCACTCGTTCAAGGTGGTCGACAGCCACGCGGGGCGGTCGCTGGTCGAGCTGGTGATCCACGAGGGCCGCAAGCACGTCGTGCGCCGGCTGCTCGACGAGGTCGGGCACCCGGTGCAGAAGCTGGTGCGCACCGCGATCGGCGACGTCCGGCTCGGCAGCCAGCGGCCGGGACGGATCCGGGCGTTGAACCACACCGAGGTCGGCTCGTTGTACCGCATGGTCGGCCTGTAGCTGCTCGGCGGTGCGAGCAGGCAGGTCGATCGGAGGGGGTGGCGCGGTGATGGTGTGGTTGCAGGGTGTGGTGGCGATGGACGGGCCGTCCGGCACCGGCAAGTCGACCGTCTCGCGGCGGCTGGCCGCGGCGAGCCACGCGGCCTACCTCGACACCGGGGCGATGTACCGGGCCGTCACCCTCGCGGTGTTGCGCGCCGGGCTCACCGGCTCCGATCCGGAGGCCGAACGCGTCGCCCAGGACGCCGTCGACGACCTGAAATCGATCACCGACCCGGCCGCACCGGTGATCCTGCTGGCCGGTGCCGACGTCGAGTCCGAGATCCGCGGGCCCGAGGTGACCAGCGAGGTGTCCGCGGTCTCCGCGCTGCCCGCGGTGCGTGCCGCGCTGGTGCGCAAGCAGCGGGAGCTGATCGCGGAGGCGGTGGCCGCCGGGGTCGGCGGCATCGTCGTCGAGGGGCGCGACATCGGCAGCGTGGTGGTGCCCGACGCGCCGCTCAAGGTGTACCTGACCGCGTCGGAGGAGGTCCGGGCCGCCCGCCGGGGTCGGCAGGACCGCCGGGCCGGGCGGGACGGCGACTTCTCCGTGGTGCTGGCCGACGTCCAGCGCCGCGACCGGCTGGATTCCACCCGCAAGACCTCGCCGTTGCACGTCGCGCCGGACGCGCTGGTGATCGACACCGACGAGCTCAGCGTGGACGCGGTGTTGACCGAGCTCCTGCGGCTGGTGAAGGAGCGGGGCCTGGTCCGATGTTCGTGACCCGCGGCGCGCGCGGCCGGGTGACCCACCTGCCGCCCGGAGCCTGGCCGTGGCTGCACGACGTCGCCCGCTGGATCGGCACCGTCTGGTACCGGCCGTTCTACCGGGTGCGGGTGCACAACCGGGCCGGCATCCCGGTGACCGGACCGGTGGTCGTGGTGGCCAATCACAGCACCCTGGTCGAAGGGCCGCTGCTGTTCGGGTTGCTGGGCCGGCGGGCGGTGTTCCTGGTCAAGCAGGAGATGTTCCGCGGGCCGGTCGGCTGGGGGCTGTCGCGGATCGGTCAGCTCGCGGTGCGCCGCGGCGAGCCGGACCGCCGACCGCTGATGGCCGCGGTCGCGGTGCTGCGGGCCGACGGTCTGATCGGGGTCTTCCCGGAGGGCACCCGGGGCACCGGCGAGGTCCGCGCCGCGCAGCACGGCGCCGCCTGGCTGGCCAGGACCACCGGAGCAGCGGTGTTGCCGGTGGTCTGCCGCGGCACCCGGCGACCGGAAAATTCTGGTCGACGCTGGCGCCCGCGGATCGACGTGCTGGTGGGGGATACCGTGGAGATAAGCACAGATGGTGGCCGGGCCGGCCTGGCCGCGGCCACCGAGACCGTCCGGGCCGCGTTGGCCGGGATGGTTCGAGAACTCGATGAGGTTCGGAGCAGTACGCCGTGAGCAGTGTGGAAGGCCCCCAGATCGAGGGCCCAGAGATCGAGAGCACCGAGATCGAAAGCGCCGAGTTCGACGGGGCGGGGCAGGAGCCGCTGCCGGCCCCAGTCCCGGTGCTGGCCGTTGTCGGGCGACCCAACGTCGGCAAGTCCACGCTGGTCAACCGCCTGATCGGCCGCCGGGAGGCGGTCGTGCAGGACATCCCGGGTGTCACCCGCGACCGGATCGCCTACGACGGGCTGTGGAACGGTCGCCGCTTCACCCTGGTCGACACCGGCGGCTGGGAGCCGGACGCGACCGGCCTGCAGGCCGCGGTGGCCGCACAGGCCGAGATGGCCATGCGGACCGCCGACGCGATCCTGTTGGTCGTCGACGCGTCCGTCGGCGCCACCGCGACCGACGAGGCTGCCGCCCGGGTGCTGCGCAAATCGGATCGGCCGGTGCTGCTGGCCGCGACGAAGGTGGACGACGAGCGGCTGGTGTCCGACACCGCCGCGCTGTGGCGGCTCGGGCTGGGGGAGCCGCACCCGGTGAGCGGGCTGCACGGCCGCGGCTCCGGCGACCTGCTCGACGCCGTGCTGGAGGCGTTGCCCGAGAGCCCCCGCGACACGTTCGCGACCACCGTCGGTGGTCCGCGGCGGGTCGCGCTGGTCGGCAAGCCGAACGTCGGCAAGTCCAGCCTGCTCAACCGGGTCTCCGGTGAGCTGCGCTCGGTGGTGCACGAGGTGGCCGGAACGACCGTCGACCCGGTCGACTCGCTGGTCGAGCTGGACGGCGAGACCTGGCGCTTCGTCGACACCGCAGGCCTGCGCAAGCGCGTGAAGACCGCCAGCGGCATGGAGTACTACGCCAGCCTGCGAACCCAGGCCGCCATCGAGGCGTCCGAGGTGGTCATCGTGCTGATCGACGCCGGCGAGCCGATCGCCGAGCAGGATCAGCGCCTGATCACCATGGTCGAGGAGTCCGGCCGCGCGCTGGTACTGGTGTTCAACAAATGGGACCTGGTCGACGAGGACCGCAGACTGGCCATGAAGCGCGAGCTGGAACGGGATCTCGTGCGGGTGCAGTGGGCGGAGCGGATCAACGTCTCCGCGCTCACCGGGCGTTCGGTGGCCAGGATCGCCCCGGTGCTGCGAACCGCGCTGGCGTCGTGGGATCGCAGGATCCCGACCGGCCGACTCAACGGCTGGCTGTCCGACGTGATTGCCGCGACCCCACCGCCGGTGCGCGGCGGGAAGCAGCCCAAGGTGCTGTTCGCGACCCAGGCGAGCGCCCGCCCGCCCACGTTCGTGCTGTTCACCAGCGGTTTCCTGGAGGCCGGCTACCGGCGGTTCCTGGAGCGCCGGTTGCGCGAGGAGTTCGGCTTCCCCGGCTCGCCGGTGCGGATCTCGGTGCGGGTTCGGGAGAAGCGCGGTCGGAAGTCCTGAGCACCTTGACGAACCTCTCCGCCGGGGAGTAGTTCCGGACTACTCACCCCCGACGCGGAGGTCGACCGAGACCGGTCCGGATGCGCCCTATGACGTGCACGAGATCCCCGACTTCACCCTGGAGTGCGGGGCGACCCTGCGCCCCGCGCGGGTGGCGTACCAGACCTACGGAACGCTGAACGAGGACCGCAGCAACGCGATCCTCTATCCGACCTGGTACTCGGGCCGGCACTGGGACAACGAGTGGCTGATCGGCGAGGGCATGGCGCTCGACCCGGACCGTTGGTTCGTGATCGTGCCGAACATGCTCGGAAACGGCCTGTCGTCCTCACCGTCGAACACGCCACCGCCC
Source organism: uncultured Actinomycetota bacterium (assembly GCA_963730945.1). Classification (GTDB taxonomy): domain Bacteria; phylum Actinomycetota; class Actinomycetes; order Mycobacteriales; family Pseudonocardiaceae; genus Pseudonocardia. Next base: position 1,238,779 of record CAVSTV010000008.1, on the reverse strand, counting down.
TATGACCGGGCGCGGTTCCCCAGGATCTCCGTGCGGGACAACGTCGAGTCGCAGCACCGGTTGGTCACCGAGGTCTTCGGGATCGAGACGCTGCCGTTGGTGCTCGGCTGGTCGATGGGCGCCGGCCAGACGTACCAGTGGGCGGTGAGCCACCCCGAGATGGTGCAGCGGATGCTGCCGTTCTGCGGGTCACCGCGGACCAGCCCGCACAACCGGGTCTTCCTGGAAGGTGTCAGGGCCGCGCTGACCGCCGACGCCAAGTTCGCCGGCGGCTGGTACACCGACGATGCGTGGCCGAGCACCGGGTTGCGGGCCTTGGCGCGGGTGTACGCCGGGTGGGGGTTCTCGCAGGCGTTCTACTGGGACGAGGTGTGGCGGGAGCTGGGCCACACCTCGCTGGAGGACTTCCTGGTCGACTTCTGGGAGGGGTTCTTCCTCGACGGCCGGGACCCGAACAACCTGCTGACCATGCTGGACACCTGGTGGCACGGCGACGTCGGCAGTACCCCGGGCTTTGGTTCCACCGAGGAAGCGCTCGCGTCGATCAAGGCGCGCGGCATCGTCATGCCGGCGCTGAAGGATCTCTACTTCCCCCCGAGGACGAGGAGTGGGCGGTCGGGCACATCCCGTCGGCCGAACTGCGGGTGATACCGGGGGTGTGGGGACACTTCGCGGGTGGGGGCCAGAACCCGGTGGACACGGCGTTCATCGATGCGGCGGTTGCGGAGGTGCTGGCCGGGCCGCCGGGGATCTGAGCGGCGGCCGCGGGTCGGCCGAGAGGCGTGGGGTAGGCTGGCGGCGCTCCTTCGGGGGTGGCCGGGACGTGGCGCAGCTTGGTAGCGCACTTGACTGGGGGTCAAGGGGTCGCAGGTTCAAATCCTGTCGTCCCGACAGCCGATAGGGCGGTATCCCATGTGACGGGATACCGCCCTGAGTCGTCTTCTACCTGTGGAAACGCTGACCTCCAGCGATCTTCAGTGGTCACGGTGTCGATCTTCATTTGATCATGCGCTGTCAACATAGGTTGACAGTCTGGAGCAAATCTGGAGCACTCGGTTTGATCACGCGAAATGGGGTCAGCGTCTGCTCCAGGATTCTGAGCCCGTTGGGCGCCGTTCGGGCCGGTTCGGCACCGTTTGGAGGAACTTGATCTTTCGGTGAGGGTTGGCTCCGCGGCCGTTACCGGAAGAGTCAAGGGGTCACGATCAAGTTGTAACCGCGGTGGACGCCATACGACGTCCGAACTTGCGGGCCGTGCCCAGTACCGCGCAGGAGTAGAACGCGCTGTCCGCCCGAACCGTGAGCTGCCCTGTCGCCCCGGCGTGACGCAGCCGGCTGACGGTCTTGGTGAGGAAGCTTCGCGCCCCGGGCCTGTGGGTGCCCGAAACTCGGTGCACCTTATGCGACCTGCTTATATTCGTGGAGCAGTCCGCCGAGTCGATCGCGCCGTCGGACGTTGTTGATCTCGGTTCTGGTGCGCTCCGGCAGCGGTCGTGAAGGAGCGGCATGGCCGAGGGCGCGGTGCGGTCGGTGTTTGTTGAAATGGTGTTCGAGCTCGTGGAGAACGATGCCCGCGTGTCGCTGGTTGATGATCAGGATGCGGTCGAGGAGTTCCCGGTGGATGGTGCCGACGAAGCGCTCGGCGATCGCGTTGGCCCGCGGCGCCCGCACCGGTGTCTTGATGATCCTCATATCGAGGGCGGTGAAGACGGCGTCGAATGCGGCGGTGAACCTGGCGTCGCGATCACGGATGAGGAACCGGAACCGCTGCCCGGCGTCGTCGAGGTCCATGGTCAGGTTGCGGGCCTGTTGGGTCAGCCAGGCGCCGGTCGGATGGGCGGTGACGCCGAGGAAGTGGACGCGGCGGGTGGCGTTGCTCGATGACGAAGAACGCGTAGAGCCGGTGCAGGCCGATGGTGTCGAGATGAAACAGGTCGCAAGCGAGGATGGCGTGCGCCTGGGTTCGTAAGAATTGGGCCCAGGTGGGTCCGGCTCGGCCGGGTGAGGGATCGAGGCCGGCAGTCTTGAGGATCTTCCAAATGGTGGAGGCGCCGATCCGGTAGCCGAGGCCGGCGAGCTCGCCGTGGATGCGTCGGTAGCCCCAGGATGGGTTCTCGGTGGCCAACCGGACGGCGAGGGCGCGCAGTCCGGCCGGGATGGCGGGTCGACCGGATCGGGTGGGCGGGGTGGTCCAGCGGCGGGCGATGAGTCTCCGGTGCCAGCCCAGGATGGTGGCGGGCGTGACGAGCAACCCGAGGCGCGCGGCGCGTGGGGAGTTGTCGGGCCAGCGCGGCGGTGAGGGCTCGGTCGGCCCAGCTCATCCGGGGTCGTGGGGTACGTCGTTGGAGGACGGCGAGTTGGTGGCGAAGGACCAGGATCTCGATCTCCTTCGCCCGGTGAGATCGGACGAGCAGAATCATCCAGCCGAGGAGCTTGGAGAACATCAGGTAGATCAACCGCAGAGCCACGGCGGGATCATGCCGTGCCCCCTTCGGTGACGAACCAGCAGGTCAGCGCGCCTGAGCCCAGTTTCGGGCACCCGCAGGCCGGACCGCTTCGGGTAGGTCCACTTCTTGGTCACCAGGCGGCGGTGCCAGCGTAGGACCGTGGCCGGGTGATCAGGTGATGTCCAGCGCATCACCGCGGACAAGCGTTGGATGAGTTGCGGTGAGCGGTGCTCGGTCGGCCCAGTCGAGGCGGGGCGTGGGGTTGGTTCTGCGGAGTACGGCGACCTCGTGGCGCAAGACGAGGAGCTCGATGTCTTTGGATGACGGTGCGCGGGGGGAGCAGTGTCAGCCAGCTCAGAAGATGGCTGATCAGGTAGAACAGCCGTAGTGACACGGTGGCGATCATGTATCGCTGCCGATCGCTGCATGTCAAAGGCTCAGTCCGACTTCTGGAACCGCACAGGCTCGGTCGGCCCAATCCAGGCGAGGCCTCGGGCTTGTTCTGCGGAGTAGAGCGACTTCGTGGCGAAGGACAAGCAGTTCGATGTCCTTGGACGACGATCCGCGGCCCAGTAGTACGAGCCAGCTCAGGAGCCGATTAAAGATGAGGTAGAGGAAGCGCAATGACACGACCATGATCGTGCCCGTTGACCGGAGGACGCTGATCACCACAGGTCACGAGCTCAGGCCGACTTCTGGAACCCCGCACGCTTCTCCCTGTCGGTGCCGAGAACGTGCCACGGCCTACGTTCTGGTGTGTGCGAGTGGGCCGGACCGGGTTGTTGGGCGCCATCCTGGGTGACGACGGCGGGCCGGACGCGGCGCCGTTGACGGTGACGATGTACCGGCCGCCGGTTGAGCTTCGTCGGCGCCGCCACCGAGACGAGCACCGCGTCCGCCTTGCCGATCCTGTTCGTGCGCGTCGTCACCATGGCGGGGTCGACACACGGGGCCTGGGGCGCCGTCGGTTCGGGCGGGCCGGTCGTCGAGCAACACCAGCTGACCCCTGCCGCTGCGGGTGCTGGTAGACCACCCTCGTGCCCCGTGCGCTCCGCGTCTTGCTCGTCCTGCCCGTCGTGTCGTGATCGGCGTCGCCGTGCCCGACCGAGTCGAGGCCGACCTGGCCGCCGGCGCCATCGCCTGCCCGGGCTGCGGCGGCGCGCTGCGCCCGTGGGGCCACGCCCGAGCACGCCGGGTGCGCGACCTGACCACGACGGTGGCGCTGCGTCCGCGACGAGCGCGCTGCGCGGGCTGCCGGGCCACCCACGTGCTGCTCCCGGGCACGGTGCTGCCCCGCCGCGCCGATGCGACCGCGGTAATCGGCGCCGCACTGCTGGCCAGCGCCCGTGGCGTCGGGCACCGGCGGATCGCGGCTGACCTCGCCCGCCCGGCCGTCACGGTCCGCCGCTGGCTGCGCGCCGTGCGCGGTGAGCACGCCGAGTGGCTGCGCATGCAGGCCGTCGACCGGCTCGCCGGGCTCGATCGTGACGTCATCTCCACTCTCGCCCCGACCGGTTCCCGGCTGGGCGACGCTCTCAACGCGGTCGCCGCGGCCGCGCTCGCCCACCGGGCCCGGCTGGCCCCGCACGTGCCGGTCTGGGACCTGGTCGCCGCGGTCACCCGCTGGCGGCTGCTGCCCTTGCCCGGCGGCTGAGGCGCGGGTCAGGCCGCGCCCTCGCACGTCCGCGAGCCGGCGCCACCATGACGACGACGATCCGGCACCTCGGCGACAACCAGCTGGCGCCGTGACGACCACCGCGCCACCACGCCGACGAACAGCGCCCGAAACGTCCGGTTCGCGTCGTCACCGTGAATGACGCCGTCATCGTCACCGTCAGCGGCGGTCAACAGTCGGGATCCGAAACTCTGCTCTCGGCGCTGACCTTCGGTTGAGGCTGCGCGTTCGTACTTGTTGATGAGGATTCCGGGGTTCACCGCGCTATCGGCGTGAACGTTGTCAAGATTTCGGCCAGCGCCTTTTCGTCCGCGCGGTGCGAGTTTGAGCCAGCACGAGCCATAGCAGGTCAACCCCCGAACAAGGGCGTTGGCTCTCCGAACTTGGTCACCGGCAAGACCACATCCATCATTCGGATTGGGCCGCGGATCCGTTCCTCCGTCCCACACTTCATGAAGCGGCCCAGCCCTCAACGCAGCGAGAACGTCTGGGGTGTCCGGGGGTGTGCCCGTTGGGCGACTGACCTCACTGGTGGCACTGGTGGACGCTCAGTCGTGCACGCCGCCCGCGGCCACGTGCACGAACACCCCGCCTACCGCCTCGGCTGTGGTTGGGCGGTTCACGTAGCCGTCTATTGGTGCCAGCGCCCGCTTGAGCTGATCAACGTCGGCCGCGTCGCCCGGCATGACCAGGGTGAGCTTGACCGGGCGGGCCGGGTCGCGTGACTCCACCAACCGCTGGCTCAGCTGCTCCAGCGTCATCGAGTCCGGGTCGGCCTCGTTGCGACCGTCGCTCAACACCACGACATGGTTGGGCACACCCGGCCGGTACCGTTCACGGGCCGCTTGATAGGCGGCCAGCATCGTGTCGTAGAGCGCGGTGCCGCGACTGCCCGCCGACAGCCGTTCGGTGGCCCGGCCGACCTCGAACCGGTGCTCCGTGGACAGCGCCGCGCTTGGGAGCACCACCTGGTAGTCCCGCGGCGGGTCGAGCCGCAGCCCAAACTCCCATAGGCCGAGCTGGCTGTCGTCGGGCAGCAGCCGGCCTAGATCGGCGAAACCGGCCTTGACCATGTCGATCACCCGCTGCTCCGAGGCGGGTAGGCGCGCGTTCATCGAACCAGACACGTCCACCACGATCAGCACGTCGGCCCGCCGATCGGCCGGATACCAGGTGGCGAAGACGTGGTCCACGTGGTGCGGTGCGAGCACCTCGAAGGGCGCGGCGGTGACCGGCGGCAGCGGCGCCGGCGCGTCCCCTGGTGGAGCCGAGGCGTCGGGTCTGCGCAGCCCGGCGGCGGCCAGCGCCGACGGGGCCGCGTCGCCAGTCAGGGTTTCGCGCAGCCGGTTCAGGCGGGCGGCGGTGGCCTGGTCGGCCGCGGCGGCGGCGGTGGGCTGCCAGGTGAAGCGCAGCAGCGCCGTGTGGTCGGCGGGCGCGAGCACGGCGGCCCCCGCGGCCGGCCCTCCGTCGCGCACCGCCGGCAGCAGCGCGTACTCGGGCACCAGCCCGACCTCGCCGGGCGCTCGCGGCAACGCCGGCTCGGTGCCGGCCACGGTACGGGTGAGCGGCAGGGCTCGAGCCAGCGAGAGTGCCGACGCGTCCATGCCCTCAGCCATCCATACCGCCTCGCCGAACGCGCCCGCGGCCAGCATCCCGTCACCCGCACCCGCTGGATCGCGCACTACAAGCCGGACCGGCGGTTCCGTTGCCGGGTCGTTGACCAGACGGTCCAGGCCGAGCCAGCCGCCGCCCTCGGCGCGCACCCTGGCGGCCGTGGCGGCGTCGGTGACCAGGTAGAAAGGGCTGGTGGCGAGCACGGTCCCGGCCCCTGTCGTGGACTCCGGCGCGAGCTCCACCATGCGCTGGGTGACCGCCCAGGCAGCGTCGTCCGGGATCCACACGTCGGCCTGACGGGCCGCTGCCTCGCCGGCCGCGCCCCGGCCATCGGCCGCGATCACTTCCAACCGGGCACAGTTCGCGCCCTCAGCCACCCTCGGGGCGACCGCGGACAGCACCGGCGTGAACGAGGACGCGGCGACCACGGTCAGCGTCTCCGGGCAGGCGGTCGGCGCGCCGCCGACCGGGGCTGCGGCGGAGCCGGCCAGCTTGGCCACCCCGAAGCCACCGCCGATCAGCACGATGGCCAACAGCGGAACCAACCATCCGCGGTGCACGCGCTTCTGAACTGCTTGATGACGTCCCATGTATCCGCCCGATAGGTTCCCCGATGTCAACGTCCCGTGTCGTAACAGAACGCTACTGATCGGCCCCGATCACCCGTTTGCCACCATCAACGCACCCGGAATCCCCAAGGTCCACACACGGTACAAGAAGATTCGTCACGCCACGGCTGTCCGATGAGGTGTGCGTTCTGGACCCACAGGGCGCCGATCGCCTGGACACGGGCCAGGCCGGGTGAGTGGTGCATCGCCGACGCTCCGCTGGGGGAGGTCATCGGTATCAGGGAGCGATCGCCCCGCTCCGTGGGTATAACGACACGTTGCGTTGCTCCTTGTTCCACGGTGCCCGAAGCCGGTTGCGGCCAGTGTGTTGGGACCTGGCGTCGGGAGGAACCATCCGTGAAGATCATGTTGTTGTGCTCGGCGTTCAACGGCCTCACCCCCAGCGGGTCTGGGCCGAGCTGCGGGCCGCCGGTCACCCGGTGCGGGTGCAGCTCGCCGGCGATGCGGAGGCGATGTGCGCGGCGGTTACCGACCACGAGCCCGATCTGATCATCCTTCCGTTCCTGCGCGAGCGGATACCGGCCGGGATCTGGCGGAACTGCCGGACGATCGTCATCCATCCCGGGCCGCCCGGTGACCGGGGAGCGTCCTCGCTGGACTGGGCGATCGCCGACAGCGAGCGCGAGTGGGGGGTGACGGCGCTGCAGGCCGCCGAGGAGATGGACGCCGGACCGATCTGGGAGCCGGGCCTTCCCGATCGACCGACGCAACCGCCCCGCAAGAGCAGCCTCTACTGCGGGCCGGTGGCCGACGCGGCCATCGAGCTCGTGCACGAGGTCGTGGCCAAGGCGGGCGACCGGGCGTTCGTTCCCACGCCTTGGACTACCGCCGCCCCGATGTGCGCGGCCGGTTGCGGCCGACGATGAGCCAGTCGGAGCGGGAGTTCTGCTGGTCCGACCGCGACGATCCTGCGGTTGATCCGGGCCGCCGACGGATCGCCTGGCGTGCGCACCACGCTGGCCGGGGTGGTGGTGTTCGTGTTCGATGCCCACCCCGGTCCCGCGCTCCCCGGTCGGCCGGGTGAGATCGTGCGCCGCTGCCACGGAGCGGTGCTCGTCCGCACCGGGGATGCGGGCCTCTGGATCGGCCACGTCCGCACGGTCGGCGGGCGGGCGTTGAAGTTGCCGGCCACCCTGGCACTTTGTGATCGCCTGGCGCAGGTTCCGGTGGCGGCGGGCGGTGATCGTGAGATCGGCTACCGGCGCTGCGGCCCGGTCGGGGTGCTGAGCTTCGAGTTTACAACGGCGCGATGTCCACCGGCCAGTGCGAGCGGCTGGCCGCCGCTGTGCGCACCGCCGCCGCTGCGGACACCCGGGTTCTGGTGCTCCGCGGTGGGCCGAGTTTCGCCAACGGCATCCATCTCAACGTCATCCACGCAGCGGCCCGCCCTGAGGCCGAGGCCTGGCGCAACATCCAGGCGATCGACGACGTCTGCCGGGAGATCATCACGTGCACCGGGCAGCTGGTGGTGGCCTCGGTGGGCGGGAACGCCGGTGCCGGTGGGGTGATGCTGGCGCTCGGCGCGGACCGGGTCTTGGTGCGGGCGGGTGTGGTGTTCAACCCGCATTACCGGACGATCGGGCTCTACGGCGGCGACGCCCACCAATGTCTCGGGCCTGGCGGGGATCACCGCGGTGGTCGCCGGGGGCGAGTCCAGCTTCGCCGTGCAGTAGGCGCTCGCCGCGGCCGGGTCGGGTCGGGCAGACCGGGGTCAGCCCGACCGACCCAATCGGCGACGGTGTCGAGCGGGCCGCCGACCGGGTTGACCCGCACGCCGGCCAGCTCCGAACGCAGCGGCCAGTCGGTCGGCGCGCAACTGATCAGCGGCGGCTGACGTGCAGGGTGGGCCGGTAGACCAGCTCCTGGATGTTGCCGTCGAGCGTCCGGTGCTCGAGCAGGTCGAGGTCGAAGTCGGCCGCACCGCCGAGGACCGGGTCGGTGCCGGTCCTGCCGGTGATCACAGGGAAGATCGTCACCTGGATGCGGTCGACCAGGCCGGCGGCCATCAGCGCCCAGTTCATGGTCAGGCTGCCGTGCGAGCGCAACGGCACCTCGGACTCTTCCTTGAGCCGGGCGACGACGTCGACGGCGTCACCACTCACGACGGTCGCGTCCGGCCAGTCGAGCGGTCCTTCCACCGTGGACGACACCACCGTGGCCGGCATGCTCCGCATCCGGGTGACCCACGGGTCGCGCACCTCGGACTCCTCGGTGCTCGAGGCCAGCATCTGCACGAACTGCCGAAATGTGGTGGCTCCGAAGATCATCCGATGCTCCGCGTCGAACGAGGCGAGGCGATGCTCGAGCAACTCAGGGCCCTGCTTGCCCCAGTAGCCGCCCCAGTCGCCGTCGCCCCCGTAGGAGCCGTAGCCGTCGAGGCTGGAGAAGACGTCGAAGGTGTAGGTGGCGGTCATGGGAACCTCCGGTAGATGACGGACCGGCCCGGTGCCGGTCTCACATGGCTACGAACGGGCTCGACGCCGTTCGACACATCCCGCAGAACTTCGTGAAGATCTTCCTGACTTGGGTTGTCGCCGTCCGCGTCGTACGGCCTCCGACACCATCTACTGGCTTCGATGAGCTGGATTCGGCTGCTGACGTTGCAACTTCGCCACTGAATGGGCCTTTCACCTCGACGCCGATCATCGATTAACCGCAACTCTCGCATCTCCGTAAAGCGCGATCAGGATGACGACCGCACGGTAATGTCGCCGGGATGAGTTGGTTCGGAGAGCCGAAGGACCTCATCGCCATCATGATCGCGACGCTCGCCGTGATCCTCTCGTTTGTCACCGTGCTGGTCCAGAAGCGACAGCAGCAACGGGACGCGTATCGGCAGATCTACGACGTCTTGATGTCCCCGGAACTGCACCGCGGTCGCTGGATGATCGTTGATATCGGCAAGGGGAAGTTGCCAATCCCCGAACCGGACTCGCCGGAGTTCTTCCTCATCTACCGCACCCTCGGCGTGTTCGACGCCCTCGCGACGTACACCCGCCATCGGATCGTTCCCAGCCCGCTGGTCCTCAAGGTCTGGCGGCGACCCCTCCTGGACATGCGCGAGGGCGCTGAGGCCGTCCGCTCGCGCCACACGGACTGGAAGCCCTGGGAGGACCTCTGGTGGCTGTTCGATCACCTCTCCACCAGGCCGACCCTGGTACCGCCGGGGGAGCCGATCCGCGACGTCTCGGCGTGAACTTCGACGGTTCTGCGTCCGTATCGATCCGACTTCTTACGTCACCCGTCACAACGGGCGCAGGTGCTCGATCGTGACGCGGTGCTGCTCGGTCAGCCGCTGGGCGATCAACGAGCGGTGGCAGGCCTCGGGGTCGCGCTCGACACAGAGCAGCGCTGCGGTCCCACTGCTCGACAGCGCCGACACGATCGGCGTGAGGTCGGCGCGGTCGAGGATCTCGGTGGTGTAGCGGCGGGCGTACTCGGCGGCGAGCTCGCGGCGCGAGCGCTTGCCGACCCCGCGGCGGTCGTCCTCGGCGTACTGCAGCTGGCGTAGCTCGGTGGTCGGGGCGAGCTCAGGGTGGTGCTCGTAGGCGATCCGGGCCTGGGCAAGGGCCGCCTGCAGCCGGCGTGAATTCGCCCAGGCGTACTCGGGTCCGCGGACACCGCGGCGCTGGCGCACGTCGAGCAGCAGGCGGACGTCCGCCCGCCGGAGGCGTTGCAGGAAGGACTCGCCGTCGAAGCCATAGACGCCGATTGTCGCCAGCCGGAGCACCGGAGATCACCCACCTGCCTGCTGCTCGTGCTGACTCATGGCGGCCCGATCGAGCGCAGCTACCGGTCGCGTTCGCCATCTCCACCGGCGATGCGCTTGACCATGCCCCTGCGGCATGGCGTCGACTGGGTCGTGACGGACACGAGCTTGTCTACCGATCCTGCACGCCGGGGGTGGCTGTTCGCTCGGTGTGGCAGAAACGATGAAGGTAGCAACGTGATCAACAATCGAAACGTGGTTCGGCATCTGGTGGTCATGGCGGTGATCGGCGTCGCCGGTGCGTTGGCCGCGGTGCTCGCCGTGGCTGAGCCCGCGGCGCAGGTGGTGTGGGGCGCGTGTCCCGCGGACGTCGTGGCCGAGGCCGCACCGTCCCGGTTGGACTGTGCCACCGTGCCGGTGCCGGTGGACTACGCCGATCCGGCGAGTGGCGAGATCGATATCATGATCTCGCGGCTGGCCAGCCGGGATCGGAGTGAGCGGCGTGGGGTGTTGCTGCTCAACCCGGGTGGTCCGGGTGGGTTCGGGTTGACGCTCTCCGCGTTGCTGGTGGCCCAGGGGCTGCCCGCGAGCGTGACCGGCAGCTATGACGTGATCGGCATGGACACCAGAGGGATCGGTCATTCGGCCCCGGTGAGTTGCGGATTCACCGCCGATGGCCCGTACTTCGCCAATATTCCGCCGTACGCGGTGGACGATCCGTCGGTCGTCGAGTGGGCGAAGGTCGCCGAGGGCGCGGCGCAGCAGTGTGCGCAGCACGACCGAGACGGCCACCTGCGCCACCTGACGACGGCGAACATGGCTCGCGACCTGGACCGGATCCGCGCCGCGCTCGGTGAGGACAAGGTCAACTTCCTGGGGTACTCCTACGGCTCGGCGCTGGGGGCCGCCTACGTGTCGTTGTTTCCTGAGCGGTCCGACCGGATCGTGCTCGACAGCAACATCGGCGACACCCACCTCGACCGCGACGGCATGCGCCGCTACGCCCTGGGCATGGAGCAGACCTTTCCGGCCTTCGCGAACTGGGCGGCGGAGCGACACGACACCTACGGCCTGGGCCGCACGCCGGATGAGGTGCGGGCGACGTACTTCGAGATCGCCGAACGCCTCGACGAGGAGCCGGTGCACGGCATCGACGGCGCAACCTTCCGAGCCGCCATGTTCGGTGGTCTCTTCGCCGAGTCGGGGTACGCGCCGACGGCGCAGCTCTGGCAGAGCATGCGCACCGGCGCTCCGTTGCCGGTCCTGGGCGACCCACCGGACCTGTCGTCCCTGGACAACTCCTTCTCGGTGTTCCTGTCCGTGACCTGCAACGACGTCGAATGGCCCGAGGACGTGCAGACGTACCGCCGGGCCGTGGCCGAGGACCGCGAACGGTTCCCGTTGTACGGCGCGGCGGCCGCGAACATCACGCCGTGCGCCTACTGGCCGTACGAGCCGGCGCACGCCCCGGTCGAGATCACCGACGAGGGACCGACCAACGTCCTGCTCGTCCAGAACCGGCGCGACATCCCTACGCCCTACCGCGGCGGTGAGATGCTCCGCGAGAAGTTCGGCGACCGCGCCCGCCTGGTGAGCGTCGACGCCAGCGGTCACGGCGCCTACGTCCTCGGCGGCAACGCCTGTGCGTCGGACACCACCACGAGGTACCTGGTCGATGGCGAGATGCCCGATGACGACGTGTCCTGCCCCGCGTCCTGAGGCACGCCGGCGTGGACACCTCGTACCCCGGCGCCCCGCACGACCCCCACTGACCGGGACCGGAGTGTTTCGCATCACCGCAGCCTTGAGTGTGCCGCAGCGGCACGGCCTTTCCTGGATCTACACACACGGACTCAGGAGAACGGAATGGATACCACCGACCAGGACCACCGCGCGGACGGTCAGGACCCGGCCGCTCTGACGCCGGCCGGCGGCCGGCCGCCGGCACTGCTCGACCACATGGGCGGCCCGATGGGGTTCGTCTACGCGACCATCCCGGTCGTCGTCTTCATCACGGCCAACGCGTTCCTGCCGCTGTTGACGACGATCATCGTGGCGATCGCCGTCGCCCTGGCCATCACCGGCTATCGGCTGCTGCGCGGCGAGCGCTTCGGCACGGCGATCGGTGGGCTGCTCGGCGTCGTCCTCGCCGCCGGCATCGTCGCGCTCACCGGCTCGGCGCGGGACTTCTTCGTGATCGGGATCTGGGCGGCCATGGCCGGCTTCGTCGTCACGTTCGGCTCGGTGCTGGCCCGCCGACCGCTGACCGGCGTCGTGTGGAACCTCGTCCACGGCGGCACGCACGGCTGGCGGGCGGATCGCACAGTGCTGCGCGCCCACGACGCCGCCACGCTAGCCGCGGCCGTGGTGTTCGGCGCCCGGTTCGGCGTCCAGCAGTGGCTCTACGACAGCGACTCCACCGGCTGGCTGGCCCTCGCCCGGATCGCGATGGGCACGCCGCTGACCGTGCTCGCCGCGCTCGTCGTCGTCTGGGCTTTCCGGCGCAGCAGCAAGCGGCTGCTCACGCCGGCCTGAGGCGGGACGATCTGCGGTACGTTCTCGTCGAGCGCCGGTCAGGTGATCGCCGCGCGGCGTCCACCGAGGTGCTCGGCGAGGTGCTGCTCGATCGCGCGGAACAGCATGATCTGGTTCTCCGGGTTCTCGAAGCCGTGGCCCTCGTCCTCGGCGACGAGGTACTCGACCGGCACCCCGCGCTCGCGCAGCGGGGCGACGATGTTGTCGGACTCGGCCTTGACGACGCGGACGTCGTTGGCGCCCTGGGCGACCAGCAGCGGGGTGCGGATCCGGTCGACCATCGTGATGGGGGAGCGGCGCCGCATGTCGGCCAGCTGCTGCGGGTCGTCGGGGTCGCCGACGTAGGCGATCCAGTTGTTGGTCATGTTCGCCCGGACGAACGGGGGCAGGGTGGCCAGGAAGTTGGCGAGGTCGGAGATGCCGACGTAGTCGACGGCGGCGGCGAAGCGATCCGGGGTGACGGTGACGCCGACGAGGGCGGCGTACCCGCCGTAGGAGCCGCCGACGATGGCGACGCGGTCGGGGTCGGCGTAGCCCTGGGCGACGGCCCAGTCGACGGCGTCGATCAGGTCGTCGTGCATCTTCCCGGCGAACTCGCCGATCGCGGCGGTGATGTGCCGGCGTCCGTAGCCGGTGGAGCCGCGGAAGTTGACCTGCAGCACGGCGTAGCCGCGGTTGGCCAGGAACTGCACGGCCCCGTTGTAGCCCCAGGTGTCGTGCATCCACGGTCCGCCGTGCACCAGCAGGACCAGTGGCAGGTTCGCCGGCGCTCCGTCGACCGACCCGACGGGCAGGGTCAGGAATCCGTGCAGCGGCAGGCCGTCGCGGGCCGGGAACCGGACCGGGTTCATCGGTGCGAGATCGGCCGGGTCGAGGTCCCGCCGGCCGCGGAACAGCAGGCGGGCATCGCCGGTGGCGTGGTCGTAGAACCAGGTCGTCCCCGGGTCGCGGTCGTTCACGAAGGTGGCGAGCCAGCGCTGCTCGCTCAGATCGGAGTTCACCCAGCCCAGCACGCCGTCGTCGAGCTTCTCCAGCGCGGCCTGGACCTCGGCGAAGTGCGGGTCGAGCGGCAGGATGGTGGGACGGTCGCCGGTGAAGCGGGCGGCGATCACCTCGCCGGTGCGGCGGCTGGCGAAGACGGTGGGCGGCAGGGTGTCGGAAGCCGCGCTGGCGGTGTCCAGGCTGTGCCCGTCCAGGGCGGCGACGACCGTCCGCTCGCCGCTCTCGCGGTCGAGCCGGACCAGCTGCAGGTCGTCGGAGTCGCGGTAGTCACCGAGCAGCACGCCGCTGCCGTCCGGCAGGGGGATCAGGAAGACCCCCATCGGGTGTTCCGGACCGCCGGCCCGGTGCAGCAGGCGCCGCTCGCCCGTGTCGGGGTCGACGGCGGAGATCTCGTGGGCGCCATCGGTGTCCTTGGACAGGTACCAGGACGCGCGGCCCGAGCGGTCGAGGAGCGGGGACTCGGCAGGATCGGTCCGCTCCACGAGCGGGGTGCTCGCGCCGGTGGCGACGTCGATCCGGAACACGTCTACGAACAGCGGGCGCGGGTTCATCCAGGCGATGACAGTACCGGGCTCCGTGGTCTCCGGATCGACTGCGAACACGCGTGACCCGGGCTCCATCGGCGTCAGGTCGACGGCCGGGGAGGTCGGGTTATGCAGGTCGACCCGGTGCAGGTGCCAGTCCTCGTTGCCGTCGACGTCCTGCAGGTAGAGCAGGAAACGCGGGTCGTCGGTCCAGTGGTGGGTGGTGATCCCGCGGCGGGCGTCGTGGGTGACGGGCACGGCGTCGTCGTGGGTCTGGTCGATGCCGCGGACCCAGACGTTGCGCCGCCCCCGGTGCGGTGCCAGGTAGGCGATCCGGGTGCCGTCCGGGGAGATCGATGCGGACGCGAACTCCGGATCGGCGAAGAGGGTCTCGACGTCGATCAGCGCAGGCGGGCGGTGGAGGTCAGGAGTTCTCATCGGGTTCCTCCCAGGTGTCGGGCGAGGAAGCGCTCGGCGGCGCGGAACATGGCGACCAGGTTCTCCGGGTTCACGAACATGTGGCCCTCGTCGGGGAAGACGAGGTACTCGACCTCGACCCCGCGGGCCCGTAGCGAGTCGACCATGTTGTCGGACTCGGCCTGCACCACTCGCACGTCGTTCGCGCCCTGCACGACCATCAGTGGCGTACGGATCCGGTCGACGTGGGTGATCGGCGAGCGGGCGAGCATGTCCGCCTCCTGCGCCGGGTCGGCGGGGTCGCCGACGTAGCGGTACCAGTTGTTGATCAGGCTCGGCCTGGCGTGTTCGGGCAGGGTCCGCATGAAGTCGGCCAGGTTCGAGATGCCGACGTAGGAGAACGCAGCGGCGAAGCGGTCCGGGGTGAAGGTGACCCCGACGAGCGTGGCGTAGCCGCCATAGGAACCGCCGAAGATCGCCACCCGGTCCGGGTCGGCGTAGCCCCGCGCCACGGCCCAGTCGACGGCGTCGATCAGGTCGTCGTGCATCGCGCCGGCCAACTCCCCGATCGCGGCCTGCATGTGGGCCTTGCCGAATCCGGCGGAGCCGCGGAAGTTGACCTGCAGCACCGCGTAGCCGCGGTTGGCCAGCAGCTGCACGCTCTTGTCGAGCCCCCAGCTGTCCCGGGTCCACGGCCCGCCGTGGACCATCAGCACCAGCGGCAGCCCGGACGGCTCGATGCCGATCGGCAGCGTCAGGTAAGACGGCAGCGCCAGCCCGTCGCGGGCCGTGATCGTGATCGGCCGCGTCGGGGCCATCGCATCCGGATCGAGGTGCGCGTTCGGCCGGAACAGCAGCCGGCTCTCGCCGGTGGCGTGGTCGTAGAGCCAGGTCACACCGGAGTCGCGGTCGTGGGTGAAGGACACGACCCAGCGCCGGCCGTCGGTGTCCGAGGACACCGCGGCCAGGTCGCCGTCCGAGAGCGCCTCCAGGTTCTTCAGCACCTCGGCGAACTGCGGGTCCAGGGCGTGGATCACCTGCCGCTCGCCCAGGTAGCGCACCCCGAGCAGCTCCCCGGTGCGGCGGTGGCGGATCAACGGCGCCGGCAGCGTCGGGAAGACCTGCGCGCGGGCGTCGATGTCGAAGCTCGGGTGGCTGTCGACGTCGGTCTCCTCGCCGGTGGCCAGGTCGAGCCGGACCAGGCGGGTCCGGTCGGTGCCCCGGCTGGATCCGATCCAGGCCCCGGTCCCGTCGGGGGTGGGTTCGAACGGGAAGACGTCGACCACGTGGTCGAGGCCGTCGAAGCACGCAACCGGATGCAGCTCGGCGGAACCGGCGTCGAACCGCGACAGCTCGATGTCGCCCTCGGCCGTCATGGTGCGGGCGAACAGCGCACCCGCACCGGCGTACAGCCAGCCGATGACACCATCCGGGTTCTCGACCAGCATCGTGAGCTCGCCGGTGCCGATGTCGAGCTCGTGCAGGTCGAACTCGGCCACGTCGCGGGCGTTGAGTGTCACGATGGCCTTCCCCGGCCGCGTCGCGGGCATCTCGAGTGCCGCGACCTGTGCGCCGGGGAACGGGGTCAGGTCGACGGCCGGCGCCGCCGCGTCGTCCAGGTCGACCCGGAACACTTGCCAGTTCTCGTCACCCCCGTCGTCCTGCAGGTAGAGCAGGAAGCGCGGGTCGTCGGTCCACTCGTACCTGCGCACCGTGCGGGTCTCGTCGGCGGTCACGCACCGGGGCTCGGTGACCGGGTCGAGATCCTGGACCCAGACGTTGAGCCGGTTGCGCCACGGCGCCAGGAAGGCGATCCGGGTGCCGTCCGGGGAGATCGACGCACCGGAACGCTCGGACGGTCTGAAGAGGTCCTCGACGGCGATGAGGTCGGGCAGGGTCACTGGGTTCCTCCTGGGCGTGTGGATCCAGGAAAGGCGGTGCCGCTACGGCACACTCAAGAGCCGAGCGCTGTGAACCGGACCACTCGTCTTGACCCTGCCCCAACGGCACGGTTTCGACTACACGTTGTCGGCACGGACGTGCCGCTACATCGGAGCTCCGAGATGAGGTCGAACGGTGGCGTGGAGTACCCGGGAGATCGCCGAGCTCGCCGGAACCAGCCTGCGAGCGGTCCGGCACTACCACGAGGTCGGCCTGCTGAACGAGCCCGAACGGCGCTCCAACGGCTACAAGCAGTACGGCGTCGCTCACCTCGTCCGGCTGCTGCGGATCAAGCGCCTGACCGACCTCGGGTTCTCCCTGCCCCAGATCGCCGCGATGGGCGACGCCGACGACCACCCGGCCGAAGCCCTGCGCACCCTGGACGCCGAACTCGGCGCCACCATCGAACGGCTCCAGCGCGCCCGCGTCGAGCTCGCCGTCATCCTGCGCCAGTCCGTGCCGACCGATCTGCCCGTCGAGATCGCCCCGGCCGCCGCCGAGGCCGGACTGACCGACGCCGACCGCTCCTTCATCGTCGTCATGACCCGGGTACTCGGCCCGCAGGGCCTACAGATCTGGGGCGATCTGCTGCGCAACCTCCCCGACGACCCCGCTGCCACCGACTTCGACGACCTGACCGAGGACGCGGACGACGCGAGCCGCCAGGACATCGCCGAACGCATGGTCGACTACGTCCGCGCGCTCCACGCCGCGCATCCGGAACTGAGCGAGCTCCGGACCGACGCCCCACGCGGTGCCCGCTTCGCCGAACAGACCGCCGCCGCGGCGATCAACGAGGTCTACAACCCCGCCCAGCGTGACGTCCTGCGGCGCCTGCGGACGCTGCTGCTCAGCTCTCCTCGCGATGATCATCATCTTCCGGAAAGGCCACCATGAGCACCCCCACCAGCACGCTGAGCGCGGACGACCTGGAGTTCCTCGGACGTCCCCTGCACGGGTTCCTGACCGTGGCCGGGGCGACAGAGCCGCCACAGCCCCGGCCGGTGTGGTTCGAGGCCACCGCGGACGGGACGATCCAGCTCTTCACAGCACCGGACTCGCTCAAGGTGCGGCGTCTGCGCCGCGACCCCCGCGCCTCGGTCGTCGTCGCCGCCCCGGTGGGTGAGCGCGAGCGCTGGGTGTCGATCGCCGGTCGCACCACGGTGGAGACCGACGGAGCGCACGAGCTGTGCTCCCGCCTCGCCGCCCGGTACTGGGACCTCGACGACCAGGCCCGGGTCGACGATCTCGCCGCGATCCTGGCCGCCGACCAGGTCCGCGTCGTCCTGCACCCGGAGACCGTGCACCGCTACGCGTACTGATCCGACGTCGTGCTTGTCGGGCAGCTATGCGCCGGGTGCTGGCCGGACATCGCCGATCGACGCCGCGGCCTCGGTGAGTGCGGCCAGCAGCGCGGTGGTGGCGGGCGGGTCGGGTGGTTCGCCGTAGGTCGCCGCGTAGATGTGCTGGCGCGAATCGGGCAGTTCGCTCGCCACGATGCCCTTGACGCGGTGGGCGCGCAGGGCCAGCCCGGGGCTGGTCGTCACGCCCAGCCCGGCGACGACCAGCGCCTGCATGACGACCATGTCGTCGGAGGTGTAGCCGATCCTGGGTTCGAATCCTTTGTCGGCGCACATCGACAGCAGGTGGATTCGGCATCGGTCGCAGCCGGCGATCCAGGTGGCGTCGCACAGCGCGGACAGCGTCTGCCCGGGTCTGGTGGACAGCACGTACAGCGGATCGTCGAGCAGATGGTGCAGGCGGACGCCCGGCGGTTCGGGTTCGGTGTCGTCGTAGCGGAAGATGATCGCGATGTCGATCTTGCCGGTACGCAGCAGTTCCAATGCCTCGGGTGGCTGCGTGTCGGTCAGGCCGATCTGCAGGCCGGGATGCTTGACGGTGAGCGCGGCCACCGCCGGCGGGATGAGCGAGCCGATCACGGACGAGAAGCTGGCCACGCGCACCCGCCCGGCGCTCAGTCCCACGTGAGCGGACAGTTCGACGTCGGCGGCATCGATGCGCCCGAGGATCTCGGCCGCCCGGGAGGCCAGCAGCTGCCCGGCGGGGGTGAGCCGGATCCCGCGCCCGGCCCGTTGCAGCAGCTGCGCGCCGGTCTCTGCCTCGAGCCTGGCGAGGTGGTGACTGACCGTCGGCTGCGTGTAGTGCAGGTCCTTCGCCGCTGCGGTGACCGATCCGAGCCGCGCGAGCGCGTCGATGACACGCAGTCTGGTGACGTCCAGCATTCATCGACCCTATCTATGCGGCGGCACGAGAATTGGCATTGGACGTATCGGTCGATCGGTCGCACGCTCAAGGCCTATGAACCCCGATCACGAAGGAGCAGCAACATGGCACTCGTCCGCGTCCACAACCTGGCCATCTCCCTCGATGGCTACGGCACCGGTGAGGGTCAGAGCGCCGACGCGCATTTCGGTCACGCCGGGGACCGGCTGCACCAGTGGATGTTCGCCACCCGGTGGTGGCAGCCCGGCGGTAGCGGCGGCATCGACGACTCATTCGTTCAGCAGCACGATGCGGGGATCGGCGCCGAGATCATGGGCGCCGGGAAGTTCGGCCACCCCGGATGGCACGAGGACCCGGAGTGGAAGGGTGCCTGGGGCTCCAACCCGCCGTTCCACACACCGACCTTCGTCCTCACCCATCACACGCGCCCGCCGATCGAGATGGAGGGCGGCACGACCTTCCACTTCCTCGACGCGTCACCGGTCGAGGCGCTCGACGTTGCCCTCAAGGCCGCGGAGGGCAAGGACGTACGCATCGGCGGAGGCCCCACCACGGTCCGCGAGTTCCTCGCCGCCGGGCTCGTCGACCACATGCACACCGTGGTTGTCCCGATCCTGCTCGGCCGAGGCGTACGCCTCTGGGACGGATTGGAGGGCCTCGAGAAGGACTACCAGGTCGAGGCCACCTCCTCGCCGAGCGGTGTCACGCACGTGACCTTCACCCGCATGAAAGCCTGAACCGAGAACCGGGGCCTCGGGAAGGGACCATGGGCAGCTACGTGCTGGGTTTCGACGAGATCGACCGGACGCGGGTCGCGGCCGTCGGTGGCAAGGGTGCGCACCTCGCGGAGCTCTCGCGGATCGACGGCATCCGCGTGCCGGCCGGCTTCTGCGTGACGACCGACGCCTTTCGGCGGATCATGGCGGACGCGCCGTCGATCGACGATCGGCTCGATCGGCTGTCGCGCCTCGATCCGGACGACCGAGCGACGATCAGCATGCTCAGCGCGGAGATCCGCCGGAGCGTCGAAGGAATCGCCATCCCCGACGAGGTGGGGGCGGCGATCACGCGCTCGCTCGCCCGCATCGGCGAGCACGCGGGCTACGCCGTCCGGTCCAGCGCGACCGCGGAGGACCTGCCCACGGCATCCTTCGCCGGCCAGCAGGACACGTACCTGAACGTCGTGGGGTCGGCGGCCATCCTCGAGCACATCAGCCGGTGCTGGGCATCCCTGTTCACCGATCGGGCCGTGACCTACCGCCTGCGCAACGGATTCGACCACCGCCTGGTCCACATGGCTGTGATCGTGCAGCAGATGGCCTTCCCGCAGGCGGCCGGGGTCGTCTTCACGGCCGACCCCGTCACCTCCAACCGGAAGGTCACGTACGTGGAGGCCACCTTCGGTCTCGGCGAGGCCTTGGTCTCGGGTCTGGTGAACGCAGACGTCTACACGGTGCGCGACGGTGACGTCGTCGCCAGGAGCGTCGCCACCAAGCGGCTGGCCACCGACGCTTCGCCGGAAGGCGGAACGCAGGAACTGGCGATCGAGCCGGAGCGTCAGGAACAGCCGGCATTGACGGACACGCAGATTGTTCGGCTCGCGCAGCTGAGCCGGCAGATCGAAGCACATTTCGGCCAGCCCCAGGATATCGAGTGGTGTCTGGTCGACGATGAATTCCAGATCGTCCAGAGTCGGCCGATCACCACGCTGTTTCCGATTCCCGTGGCCGACGACCGGGAGAACCACGCCTACATCTCCGTCGGTCATCAGCAGATGATGACCGACCCGATGAAACCCCTCGGGCTCTCCATGTGGCAACTGACGACCCCGCGGCCGATGGCCGAGGCCGGTGGTCGACTGTTCGTCGACGTCACCGCCATCCTGGGTTCGCCCACGAGTCGTGCCGGGATCCTGCAGGCTCTGCGGAGATCCGATCCGCTGATCGTGGACGCGCTGCAGACCATCCTCGACCGCGGCGACTTCATCCCGACACTCCCTGACGAGGGCCCGGGCGGGGCGTGGGCTGCCGGCCCCGCCGCCCCGATCGAGACGGATCCGGCGATCGTCGCCGAGCTGATCGAGCACAGCGAGGCCTCCCTCGCCACGTTGAAGAGCGACATCGCCACGAAGTCGGGAACCGCGCTGCTCGAGTTCATCTTCACCGACCTCCAGGAGCTGAGGCGGATCCTGTTCGATCCGCGCAGCCACCAGGTGTTCATGTCGGCGATGGAGGCCACGTGGTGGTTGAACGAGCAGCTGGAGGTGTGGCTGGGTGAGAAGAATGCGGCCGACACGCTCGCGCAGTCCGTGCCCCACAACGTCACCTCGGAGATGGGGCTGGCACTGCTGGATGTCGCGGACACCATTCGCCCGCATCCGAGGGTCGTGGCTTTCCTGCACCACGTCGAGGACGACGGCTTCCTCGACGAACTGCCCGCCCTCGACGGCGGGCGCGAAGCCCGCGGCGCCATTGCCGCCTATCTCGACACGTACGGCATGCGATGCACCGGTGAGATCGACATCACGAGGCCACGGTGGAGCGAACGCCCCACGACACTCGTGCCCCTCATCCTCGGCAACATCAAGAACTTCGAACCCGGCGCGGGTGAGCGGCGCTTCGAACGAGGGCGACAGGAGGCCTGGGAGAAGGAACAGGAGCTGCTGGCGCGCCTGCGGGACCTGCCAGCCGGCGAGCCCAGGGCCGACGAAACCAAGAAGATGATCGATCGGGTCCGGACCTTCATCGGGTACCGGGAGTACCCGAAGTACCACATGATCAGCCGCTACTTCGTGTACAAGCAGGCCTTGCTCGCCGAGGCCGAGCGTCTCGTGCACGCCCATGTGCTTCGTGAGCAGGAGGACATCTTCTACCTCTCACTCCACGAACTGCACGACGTCGTCCGCTCGAGGCCGGTGGATGACCGACTCATCCACCAGCGCAAGGAGGCGTTCCGGTCGTATCAAGCGCTCTCGCCGCCTCGGGTGCTCACCTCGGACGGCGAGGTCGTCGCCGGGACGTACCGACGCGTCGATGTGCCGGCCGGCATGTTGGTCGGCCTGCCCGTCTCCGCCGGGACCGTCGAGGGCAGGGCTCGCGTCGTGCTGGACATGGCCGAGGCCGACCTCGACGCCGGCGACATCCTGGTCACTGCGTTCACCGACCCCAGTTGGACGCCCGTGTTCGTCGGGATCGCGGGCCTGGTGACGGAGGTGGGGGGCCTGATGACCCACGGCGCGGTGATCGCACGCGAATACGGCTTGCCGGCCGTCGTGGGTGTGGAGCACGCCACCCGTTTGATCCGGGATCGGCAGCGAATCCGAGTCAACGGAACCGACGGCTACATCGAGATCCTGTCCTAGTACAAGCCGTAGATCGTGATCTAGTGCTACAGGCGTAGATCGTTACGGCCGTGCCCGGGGCCTGTTGGCCTTGGTCGTAGTTGGCCGCGGCATGGCGTTGGTGGCGACGCCGGCGGTCCCCGAGCGGGCGCGGGCGCGCCGGACTGCACGCTGTGCGGACCGGGTTCACCAGGCGTACGCCTGTGGGGCTTCCCCCGGCCCCGGCCAGATCCGGTCGAGCCGATCCACGACCTCGTTGTCCTGCTGGACCGACAGCGCGCCGCGGACCGACCGCAGCTCCTCGATCGTCATCGCTCCGACGATCGCCGTGGAGACGACCGGGTTGCGCAGCAGCCAGGCCACCGCCACGGCCGCCGGTTTCGCACCCAAGTCCCGGCACAGCCCTTCATACGCTTCGAGCTGGTCGCGGTGCGCCTTGACGCGGTCGAGCACCGAGTCGTCCGAGATGCGTCCCTCCGTGGCGGCTTCGAGCGCTCCGGCGAGCAGGCCGGCGTGAAGCGGGCTGTAGGGAATCAGACCGATGCCGAGGCTGCGCAGCGCGGGGATCAGCTCCATCTCCGCGGCGCGCACGGCGAGGTTGTAGAGGCTCTGCTCGGAGGTCAGGCCCAGGAAGTGCCGTGCCGAGGCCGCCGACTGGGCGAGGGCCACGTCCCAGCCGGCGAAATTGCTGCTGCCCACATAGGTGATCTTGCCCTCGTGGATCAGCTGCTCCATCGCCTGCCAGATCTCTTCCCATGGCGTGGCCCGGTCGACGTGGTGCATCTGGTACAGGTCGATGTGATCGGTCTGCAGCCGCCGCAGGCTCGCCTCGCAGGCGCGCCGAATGTGGTAGGCGGACAGCCGGCGGTCGTTCGGACCCAGACCCATCGGCTGGTAGACCTTCGTGGCCAAGACGACGTCATCTCGGCGCTCGCTGCGCTGCAACCACCGGCCGACGGTCTCCTCCGCGATGCCGTACCCCTTGGTCATGTCCGGCGACTGCGGGCCGCCGTAGACGTCGGCGGTGTCAAAGAAGTTGATACCCGCGTCGATCGCGGCGTCCATGACCTCGAAACTGCTCGACTCGTCCACCAGGTAACCGAAGTTCATGGTGCCGAGGCCGATCCGGCTGACCAGCAAGCCCGAGCGCCCCAGGTGCGCGTACGTCATCTCGTCGCCCATGCCGCGAGCATACGAACCGACGGGCCTGCCGCTACAGACACCAACAGGCTCCCTGGCACGGCCGTAACGATCTACGGCTGCAGTACCTGTTGGCGATGCGCAGGCTGATCGCCGATCAGTTGTGTCTGTGGTTCTTGCGTTGTCTGGCACTGAAGCGCGCTTTCTTCTGACGATTTCCACACGTGTTCATGTCACACCACCTACGGGTGCGACTTTGGCTGGTGTCGAAGAAGGCGGCTCGGCAGGTCGGCGATGCACACAAGGCCAATTTTCCGTCTCGTTCACCTGCGATGATGCTGATCGCGTCGGCGGCGATCACGCTGAGGGCATCTTCCACGCAGGAAGCCGAGCTGAGCCGCCATCGGCGCTTACCCTCGGGCGTCAGGACAGCGGCGGCCCGACCCTGAGTACTGCAGTCATTGATGACCTTGATCGCAGACTCAGGGAGAGCGTCCTGGATCGCGGCCGCGGTCGCGGCGGCGTGAATCGACTCCCTCAGTTCCCGAGCGAGGTCGAGCTGGGCAGTGCTGCAGGACGCCACGGCGAGCCCGCTCACCGCCAGCCAGTCGATGAGTCGGTGCGGTGTGGGGATGCGCTCCACAGCGTGGCCATGACGGTCCGACAGAGTCCCCGTGAAGCTGGTCGCCAGCACATTACCGAGGCGGAAGTCAGGGAACCCGGCACACATGGAACCACCTTAGCTGGTTGCGTGCCGTCACGAAGGCATGCTAGAACCGTCTTAGCCGGTTCGTGGAGGTCGTACCGGTTCCGCGCTGGCCAGGAGGTCTCATGCCCCGTCTCACCAGCGACGTGCAAGCATTCGAAGCCCACGCAACTGACGCCGACCTCGACGATCTGCGCGCGCGATTGGCCGCGGCACGGCTGCCGGAGGCTGAGACGGTCCATCGCGCTGCGCCCGACCCTCGCCGGTGGGACCAGGGCGTTCCTCTCGCCGACCTCGCCGATGTCGTGAGCTACTGGCGCACCGGGTACAACTGGCGGTCGTTCGAAGCGCGCCTTCACCGGATCGGCCAGTTCCGCACCACGATCGATGATCTGGGAATCCACTTCCTGCACCGCCGATCCGCGCGCGCAGATGCCACTCCTCTGATCTTGACGCACGGCTGGCCAGGCAGCATCGTCGAGTTCGTCGACGTAGTGGACGAGCTGGCAGATCCACGAGATGCAGACACGCCAGCATTCCACGTCGTGGTCCCGTCGCTACCAGGCTTTGGTTACAGCGACAAGCCGGCAAGCACCGGGTGGGGAACCGAAAAGATCGCCGCCGCATGGGTGGAGCTGATGGGAAGGCTCGGCTACAGCAAGTTCGCAGCCCACGGCGGTGACTGGGGAGGTGTGATCACCACCGTCCTCGGCGGCAGGTTCCCGGCGCACGTTCTCGGCATCCACACAACGCTCGCGCAGGCACCACCCGGGTTGACGACGGACGGGCTGACGGCGGCCGAGCGCAGATGGACCGAGGAAACCCGCGATTTCTGGCGCCACCACGCGGCGTACGCGAAGCAGCAGGCGACTCGACCGCAGACCATCGGCTACTCGCTCGTCGACTCACCGATCGGGCTTCTTGCCTGGATCCTCGACAAGTTCGCCGAGTGGTCGGACACCGAAGACAGCCCGTTCGAGACGATTTCCAGGGACCGCGTTCTTGACGACGTCACCCTGTATTGGCTGACGCGGACCGGCGCATCGGCAGCCCGCATCTACTACGAAAGCCACAACTCGCTCGATCCCGAACTCCGGGTCGACGTCCCGTCAGCAATCAGTATGTATCCCCGCGACATCGAGAAGTGTCCGCGCGCGTGGGCGAAGGAGCGGTATCGACACATCGTCCGATGGCGGTCGCCCGAATTCGGGGGACATTTCCCGTCGCTGGAGGTTCCCGAGTATTTCGTCAAAGATCTACAAGAGGGCCTCGCGGCAGTGCTGGCCGCTCATCGGTGACGCGGACCTGGGGGCTGCGGGTGCTGCTACGTCCGGTCCGCTGACAGCGCGTCGGTCAGCAACGCAACGAGCGCCTCGTGCTGAACGTCGACCGACGATGCGACCTCCTCCTCCGATCCGTCGAGGGCCTGGGCGGCGAGACCGGCCTTGCTGTCGATCAGCTCGGCGATCCTGGCGTCGATCGTCTGGGCGGCGATGATGCGCCATGCGGTGACAGGCTCCGTCTGACCGATGCGGTGGCTGCGGTCGATGGCCTGGGTCTGCTCCGCGGCGGTCCAGGAGAGCTCGGCGAGCACGATGTTGGAGGCGACCTGGAGGTTGATGCCCACGCCGGCCGCGGTCAGCGAGCAGACCGCGACGGTGAAGTCGGGATCGTTGACGAAGGCGTCGATGTTCCGCTGCCGCACCGTGCGCGTCTGGTCGCCGCGGATCGAGGAGAACCGGACCCCCTGCTTGGCGAACGCCTCCTCGGCGGCGTCCATCACGTCGACGTGCTTGGCGAAGAAGACCACCTTGCCGGCGCTGCGCGCGAGCTGTGCCGCGTAGTCGGCCGCGAGGCCGGCCTTCGCCTGGCCGATGCGGCGCATCATGCTGAAGACGTTCTCGCCGGTCGTCGACGTGGCCGCGTCCTTCTGCTCCCACCTGGCCACCTGGCGCACCAGGTCGTGGTCGATGCCCTCGACGACGGCGCCGGACCGGCGGCTGGCGAGGGCCTCGGAGTAGCGCGCCACCATCCGGCGGGCGAGGTCGCGCTCGGCGGCCCGGATCGACCGGCCGGCCGGCCCGTCCAGCTCGACGGGGAGGTCGGCGATGCGACGCGCGGGGATGTCGGCGGCCACCTCGATCTTGCGGCGGCGGACGATGCCGAGGTCGATGACGCATCGGCGGGCAGCGGCGTAGAACCCCGGATCGGCCGGTGTCAGGCCGGTCTCGTCGAGCGCGTGCATCAGCTCGGTGAGCGGCTTCGTGTCGTCGATCCAGCCGAGGAACTGCCAGATGGCCAGGAAGTCCTCGATGTCGTTGATCAGCGGGGTGCCGGTGAGGGCCATCAGCAGCGGACGCGCGGTGAAGGAGCGGATGCGCTCGGAGAGCTCCAGGACGTGCTGCGAGCGCTGGGAGGCCTTGTTCTTGATGAAGTGGGCCTCGTCGACGACCATGCCGCGCAGGCCGAAGTCGCCGAGCCACCCCACGTGGCGGTCGAGCACCTCGTAGTTGACGACGACGATGTCGGCGAAGCCGTCGATCGAGTCACCGTTGCCGTGGATCACGGTGGCGGAGCGGCGGGGTGTCCACAGTCCGGCTTCACGCACCCAGTTGGTCTTGACGACGTTCGGCACGACCGCGAGCAGGGGGTAGGCGTTCGCCGCCTCCGCGGCGAGCAGCGCCTGTGCGGTCTTGCCCAGCCCGGGCTCGTCGGCGAGCAGGAATGTCCGGTGACCGGCCGCGGCCGCGGCGACGAGCTGGGCCTGGTGCGGCATCAGCTCCAGAACTCCCGGCGTGCGCCGGGAGGACGGCGCGGGGAGGTCCATGCACGCCGCGGCACCGCTGCCGGCGCGCTCGAACGAGCGCAGCAGCGGACCGAGCAGCTCCCAGCCGGCCAGCGGCGTCGGACGGGGTGCGCTCGGCCGGGCGGCCGAGAAGTCGGGGGCCAGGAAGGGGTTGGCCAGCTGCCGCGAGACGACCGACTGCGGCACGACCCGGGGCTTGGTGGGGGTGGCCGGGGGCGCTGCCGGCGGGACGTCGTCGGCGGCCGACTCGATGCCCGCGGCCAGCAGCAGGTCCCGCTTCAACGACCTGGCCTCGTCGGAGACGACGGCGTCCTCGGCCAGCAGCGCCAGCAGCGCCGGCTCACGGACGGCGGTCATCGCGAGGGACGTCGCGATGTCGTCCAGACGCTTGAGCTGCTCGGCCCGCAGTGTGTCGCTGCTGGTCTCCGCCGCCCGGATCCGGGCGCGCTCGTCGCGCAGGAGCAGGGCGACGACCTGGAACTTGGTGCGCGTCGCGGGGGTCACCCGGCCGCTGTGCAGGGCGGCCTCGACCTCCCGGACCGCGCGCGAGAGCACCGACATGACGTCGTCGCGGTCGCGGCGGCGTCGGTCCCGCGGGGTGCTACGGCGAGCCCTGGTCTGGGGCCGGCCTCGTCGAGCCACGTACTCCTCCTTCTCTCCAACAGTCGGCACCGCCGCCGCGACAGCAGCGCTGCGGTCGTCGACAGGCGTCGGGGGAGAGGCCGAGGTGGCTCCTCCGAGACGCGACCTGGCCCACGGATCTGCGGGACCGCCGCCGCGGGGCCGGACAGCTCGCACTCCGACGGTGTGGTCACCGGTCGATGGTGTCGCGACACCGACCGCAGAGGCCGGCCGTGGGTGGGACGAGCAGCGTCCAGCGGCGGTCGGTTCTCCGCTGTGATCCTACCGTCTGACGGCCGATGCGGAGACTGCGGTCCGGTTGTCGCCGTGTCGGATGTTCGACTTCTGTCGGCGAGATCAGCCCACGGTCACCCGGCGGGCGAAATGCACCGCCGCGTCGAAGATCGCCTCGGGGTGCAGGGCGCCCACCCAGAGGTGGTCGGCTCCGGGCACCTCGGTGTGCTCGACCGCCACTCCGGCCGCGCGCAGCGCCTCGGCCAGCTGCCGGCTCTGCGCGGCGGGCACGAACCGGTCGGCGTCGCCGTGGGCGATGTGGAAGGGCGGTGCGCCGGGGCGCACGTAGCTGATGGGGCTGGCGCGGCGGCCGAGCTCCGGTGACTGCCCGACGGGCGCGCCGATCAGCAACGACTCCCGCGAGTCGGGGGTGTCGGGCCGGCTGACGGCCGTCGGGAGGGCCTGGGCGGCCATCGTGGTCAGGTCGGCGGGGCCGTACCAGTCGACGACGCCCGTGATCTCGCCCGCACAGGTGAGGCCGAGCAGCGCGGCCAGGTGCCCGCCGGCCGACTCACCCCACGCGACGATCCGGTCGGCGTCGACGCCGAGCTCGTCGGCGCGGGTGCGCAGCCATCCGACGGCGGCCTGGGCGTCCTCGAGCTGGGCGGGGAACACGGCCTCGGCGGAGAGCCGGTAGTCGAGCGCCGCGACCGCGAACCCGGCGGTGACCAGGCGGTGGAACGGCTCGGGCGCCCAGTCGCGCCAGGTCGGGACGAAGACGCGGCGACTACCGAGACGCCAGCCGCCGCCGTGCAGGAACACGATCACCGGCGGTGCCGCGGCCATGCCGGCCGGGACGTACAGGTCGAGCTCGAGCGGCCGGAAGCCGATCGGGGCCGCGTACTCGACCGCGCGCCGCACCTGCCCGATCCCGCCGCCGAGCGCGACCGGGTCGGGCAGCGGGTCGGTGTCGGGCCTGGTCAGCCCCGGCGGCGACGGCGTCGTCATCGGTCCATCCGCGCGCTCGGCGGCAGGAACGTCGTGTCGAACCGCTGCCCCGCCTCGATGAACCGTTCCCGGGGAGGCAGCCCGAGCGGGGTCGTCGGGTAGGTGGTGGCGTCGGTCGGCTCACCGAGGGTCTGGAAGAACCGCTCGAAGCCGCCGGTGCTCACCCCGAGGACCCGGGTGTGGTCGGCCTCGACGCGGTAGGCGTGCACGATGCCAGCGGGGACATAGCCGAAGTCGCCGGGGCCGAGCTCGCGGACCTGTCGACGGCCGTCCTCGTCGTCGAGGAAGACCGTCACGCCGCCGCGGACGACGTAGAAGATCTCGTGGTGGGTGCCGTGCGAGTGCGGGGGGATGGCGTCGCCCTTGGGGCCGTCCATCGTGAACACGCCGAACTGGCCGTCGGCCTCATCGGCGGACAGGAGCACGGTGAACAGGCTGTCGATGACGATCGCCTTCTCGCCCTCGCCGTCGGACAGGAAGTACGGCTTCGGGCTGCCGGGCAGCGGGCTGCGGCCGCGTGGGGTGGTGAACTCCATGGTCATGGGGCGCTCCTCTGCATCGATGGCGCGTCGATGGACGGGGTGTGCAGCATGCATCGCCGCTCGGGGGAGGACCAGCGATGATCGAGGCTGCGCCGGACCGGATCGACGAGCGGGAGGTTGGCCATGAGGCTGAACGGGTTGGACCTGAATCTGCTCGTCGCGTTGAACGCGGCCTCGTCCGGCGCGTACAGGGCGCTTCGCGGAGCTGTGCGCACTTCTTGGTCCCGGCCGACCTGGTCGGTGATCCGCAGGCACTGCGCATCACGCTCACCCTCAACGGCGAGGTCATGCAGAACGAGTCGACCAAGGACATGATGTTCGGGGTCGCCGCGCTGGTCGCCGCCGCCTCGCAGATCGTCCCGCTGCTGCCCGGCGACCTGCTCACCGGCTCCCCGGCCGGCAACGGCATCCACCACGGCCGGCTGCTGCGGGCGGGCGACGTCATGGAGTCGACGATCACCGGGCTCGGCCTGCAGCGGACGGCGTGCGTCACCCCGTGAACCCAGGCGTGGACACCGTCCCGACCCGCACGGTGGACGTGCACGCGCACGTGCTGGTGAGGGAGATCCAGGCGGTCGTGCACGGGCACCCGGGCCTCGATGAGGCGCGCGCCCTGGAGGCCCGGCGCACCGGGCAGGTCCCGGGAACGGCGCCGCGGACGATGCCCGGCGACGTCATGGCGCAGCTCACCGACGTCGACCGTCGGCTCGCGGACATGGACGCGGCCGGCGTGGACGTGCAGGTGCTGTCGGTGGCTCCGCCGCAGTACCGCTACTGGGCCGAGCCGGACCTGGCGCGGATGATCTGCCACTGCGCGCACCGCGGCGTCGCGGCCGTCGTGGCCGCGGAGCCGCAGCGCCTCACCGGCCTCGGTCTGGTGCCGCTGCAGCACCCGCAGCTGTGCGTCGAGGCGCTCGACGACGCGCTGGCGCAGCGGCTGCTGGGCGTGGAGATCTCCTCCTACGCCGCACCGTCGAGCTCAGCGATCCGGCGCTGGAGCCGTTCTGGGCGCGCGCGGCCGCGACCGGCGCGGTGGTCTTCCTGCACCCCATCGGGTGCACGCTCGACGAGCGGCTGAGCCGGTTCTTCCTGTCCAACACCGTGGGGCAACCGGTCGAGAACGCGGTCGCGCTGAGCCACCTGATCTTCGGCGGGGTGCTCTACCGGCACCCCGGCCTGCGGGTGATCGCCGCGCACGGCGGCGGGTACTGCCCACGTACCTGGGCCGCTCCGACCACGCCTGGCAGGTGCGTCCGGAGGCCCGGGGCTGCGCCGAGGCGCCGTCGAGCTACCTGCGCCGGCCGTGGTTCGACTCGTTGGTCCACGCACCCGAGGCGCTGCGCGCCCTGGTCGGCGTGGAGGGAGGCGACCGGGTGCTGCTCGGCTCGGACTTCCCGTTCGACATGGGCGTCACCGATCCGGTCGAGCGGGTCCGCGCGGCCGGTCTCGGCGACACCGACGCCGATCTCGTGCTGGGTGGCAACGCCGCCGGGCTCGACCTCGTCCCCTCCACCCTGTCCGGAGCCACGTCCTGACAGGTATCTGCACGACGGCTCGTGTCTCTTGGGCTGTACGGGAGTCCGCGCAGTTCCGACCGGAGTCCCCGCCGGCGAGCCTGACCGCTCGGCCTGCCCTCTCACTCGTACAGGAGATCCGCCGTGGCCATCGCCCTCAACTTCACCGTTCCGCTCAAGCAGGACCCGCAGTCGCAGGAGAGCCTCAGGCACCTGGTGGCCTCGTTCGCGCACGACGTCCAGCCGGCGATCGACGCCGCGCTGGCCCGCTCGCAGATCGTGCACTTCGCCCGCGTCGTGGTGATCGACAACAAGTACCTGCAGGTCCTCACCGAGTTCGACGGCGACCCGATGGACTACACCGAGTTCTTCCGCAAGCAGCTGGGCCCGGTGTTCGAGGCGATCTTCGCCCTGGCCGAGGGCGCTCCACCCTGGGAGGAGCTCAACAACCCCAACTCCTTCTTCGACTACACCCACAACCTCAACCTCCCGTCGCTGGGCACCTCGACCGCACCGGGCGACGGGCGCGGCTACCTGTTCTCGGCGGTGGGCGACACCTCGGTCCGTGAGCTCCAGGCGGCCCTGCTGCCGAACAGGTCGGACCAGGACTCGACCTCACCGGCTCGCGCCTGACGGATCTGTGCGTCGTCGGACCTTCCCCACGGAGGGCCGGCCACGAGCGGTCGGGAAACGGTGAGGGAACCGGAATGAAAGTCGACTTCGCGAACGTGCAGGGCATGGTCGTCCACCGCTATCGACTGCCGGTCGCGCGGCACCTGCTCTTCCGGTTCGCCGACCGCGTGGGCGCCCGCGGGTTCGTGCGCCAACTCCTCGGCCGGATCACGATGGCCGACTGCGCTGCCGAGCCCGCGCCCGATCGACTGTTCAACATCGGAATCACCGCAACGGGTCTCCGGGCCCTCGGGGTGGCGGAGACCGTGCTCACCAAGATGGACGCGACCTACCGGGAGGGTCCCGACCCAGGCCCCCTGGGTGACGTGCCGGGCAGTCGCAGCGATCCCGCGCACTGGTGGGAGGACCAGTTCGCCACCGCTGATGTGCACTGCATCGTCCATCTGCTGGTGCCCTCCGACGACGCCCTCCAAGCGGCTTCCGCGGAGATCCGCGCCCTCGCGGGCGAGGCCGGTGTGACCGAGCTCGTCCCCAGGAAGGACGGCACTGTGCTGGACGGGCGGTCGTTGGGGGGTGGCACGCTGCATTTCGGCTACACCGATGGCATTTCGCACCCCGACATCGGTTGGGACGACGCCGCGGTCCGGCCCGGTCAGCTGGACTTCCGCAACCTTCTGCTCGGCTACTCGAGTGACGCCGTCAGCTCCGCGCCGCCGCCGGGACCCGCCGCCGACCTCGTCCGCGACAGTGCCTACGGCGTGTTCCGGTGGCTCTACCAGGACGTGGCGGCGTTCAACCAGTTCCTGCGCACCCACGGCCCGCAGCTCTTCCCGCAGCTGGCGCAGCCCGACGCCGAGGAGCTGTTGGCGGCCAAACTCATGGGGCGCTGGCGCAACGGAGCCCCGCTCGTCATCGCCCCCGACCGTCCCGACCCGGCGCTCGCCGCCCGCAACGACTTCGGCTACCGACAGCAGGACCCGCACGGACACCGGTGCCCGTTCTCCGCACACATCCGGGTGGTCAACCCACGTGACCAGGAACTCGACCCCATCGTCGTCGACGGCGTCCCCGCCGTCATCCGCCGCGGAATGCCCTACGGACCACTCCTGCGCACGGAACCGGACGACGGTGTGGACCGGGGAATCATCGGGCTGTTCCTGTGCAGTGACATCCGCCGGCAGGTGTACACATTGACCGACTGGATGAAGCAGAACGACTTCAGTCCCGTTTACGACGCCAACCGCCGTGTGCAGGACCCGCTCATCGGAAATCGCGCCGTGCCAGGCACCGAGGCGACCTTTCTCATCCCGGGGGAGACCGGCTCCATGACCATCCGTGGTCTGCCCGACTTCGTGCACACCAAGGGCACCGTTTTCCTGTTGTACCCCAGCAGGACCACGCTCCAGCAGCTGGCGGGCCGGTCCTGAGCGCGCCCGGCCAGCGCGGCGGAGCGGAGGGGTAGGGCCTTCCCTCCCCTGCGCGCCGGGGGAGTACCCGGGACCCCGTAGGGCGGGCACTCTAGGAATTCAGCATTGTTTTGTCGCAATCATTCTCTTGTCACCGCATGACGATACCGAGGGGGAAGAAATGATTGACACCATCGAGCAGATGATGCGGAGAATGCCGCCGGTCACCGGCAAGAATGCCGGTGTCGCGTGCGTTATCGGATTCATTTTCGGCGGGATCGGACTCGCGATCTACTTCAAGAACATCATCGACCTGGTCTTTCCGGTCGCCATCTTCGTCGTCCTGGCCAGCTTGCTCGGGGTGGACCTGGGATGGCTCGCCGGTGCCCTGCTGGTCGCTATCTACGGCTACTTCCGGGTGACCGTGTCCGAGTCCGTCACCGCGTGACCCGAGCAAGGTCCGCCCGAGTCAGCCGCCCGGGACGTCGATCATTCCCGGCGGGCCCGCCGCGGCGACCGGGGGTTAAGTCCTGATCGCGCGGACCTGGTCGCGGCGGCGAACGCCTTCCTCGGCCGACCGCAGGGCCGCGACCTGCAGATCCTCCGGTGTCGGCCAGCCGTTGCGCCTCCGGATCGCGTACAGGTTCATGTCGATCTCCTTCCAGTGGTCTCCGGGTCCACCGTCGCTCGACACCGTCACACGCACCGTCACAGCGCCGTCTCCCCAACGGGATCAGCTCGGCCCGCCCGAAGGTCGACCGGCTGGCGTCCGGGCCCGGCGGGAGCTCGTGTCGGCCACGTCGGGGGTGGCGCGTCCGTGGAGGACGAGGGCCCAGGCGAGGCAGCCGAAGGCGGCGGTGGTGGCGATGGTCCGCACGATGTGCCAGGCGGCCCAACGGGTTTCCTGGAAGGCATCGCGCGCAGCGACCACGTCGGCGATGTGGTCGGGGTCGCCCGCGGTCCGCAGGACGCCGTTGAGCGGCTCGTGGACCCCCATGGTGATGACGAACGCCGGCCAGGTAGAGGCCGAACGCCAGCGTCACCCAGGGCAGCGGCGTGCGGTTGTCATCGCGAAGGTAGAGCACCACTGCGACGCCGGTGAAGGCCAGCGCGCCCATGAAGGTGAGCATGAACAGGGGGTTCAGGATGGCCCGGTCGAGGGCGTGGAAGGCGCCGACGAATGTTCGGTCGTCGGTCGTGCCGAGGCCCCGCATGATCGTGTGGGCCCAGTCGCCGAACACGCCGGCCGTGAGACCCATCGTGAGGGTGGCGAGCAGCAGGGTGACGACCTGCCAGGATCGCCGGCTCATCGCATCCCCTGGTCCGGTACCAGCGTCGGTCGGTGGTGTGCGGTCTCGGCCATGTCGGTCCCGTTCGATGCGAGGTTCTGCTCCGGCCCTGCCCACGATCGGCGTGACCGCGGTGGCGAACAACGACGGAGTGCGCAACGATCGTTAACCGACAGGTTCACGAACCAGCGGAGCGGCGATCGAGCGACGATGGAGCAGCGGGACATCGAGATCTTCCTGACCCTCGCCGACGAGCTGCACTTCGGCCGGGCGGCCGCGCGGCTCCACGTGTCCACGGCCCGGGTGAGTCAGACGATCAAGAAGCTGGAACGACGCATCGGCGCGCCCCTGTTCGAGCGCACCAGCCGTCGAGTGCAGCTGACCCCGATCGGTCGCCGCCTCGGCGACGAGTTGCGGCCCGCCCACCAGCAGATCCACGACGCCGTCGAGCGGGCGATGACGGCGGCCCGCGGCGTCCGCGAGACCCTGCGGGTCGGGTTCGTCGGCGCCGCCACCGGCCGGTTCGTCCTCGAGGTGGCCGAGGCCTTCCGGGCCGAGCAGCCCGACTGTGAGATCCGGTTCCAC
This sequence comes from uncultured Actinomycetota bacterium, assembly GCA_963730945.1. Taxonomy (GTDB): domain Bacteria; phylum Actinomycetota; class Actinomycetes; order Mycobacteriales; family Pseudonocardiaceae; genus Pseudonocardia. The sequence continues at coordinate 1,204,218 of CAVSTV010000008.1, read as the reverse complement.
GAGAAGCAGTTCGGCGCGGGCCTTGGTCCCCTCCGGGACGGTGAGTTCGACATGGTGCTCGCCACGGTGCCCGTCTTCGGCGCCGGCGAAGCGGACCTCGCCGGCGGCGGGGTCCTGTTCGAGGAGGACCGACTGCTCGCCGTCTCGGTCCGCCATCCGTTCGCCGGCCGACGGTCGGTGTCCTTCGCCGACCTGGCCAGCACCACGATCCTTCGCACGCCGCCGGTGGTTCCCGACTACTGGGACCAGGCGCTCGTCCCGCAGCACGCGCCCGACGGGCGGCCCGTCGAACGGGGGCCGTCGTTCGCCACCGTCCAGGAGATGCTCGCCCTGATCGGGGCCGGCTTCGGCGCCTATCCGGTGCCGACCCAGGCCAGCAGCTATCACGCCCGCCCCGACGTCGTCTACGTGCCCATCGACGACGCACCGCCCCATCAGTGGCGGTTCGTGTGGCTGTCCGCCGCCGAGACCGCCACGATCCGGGCCTTCGCCCGGGCCGCCGCCACCGTGGCCCGAGCCCGGACGACCTGAGCGCCACCGAGACGGAGCGTCACTCGCGATCGAATCGCATGTCCATCCACGGGATCCACCGGTGGCCGACCTCGCGCTCCCACAGCGTCGTCATGTGACGGTCGCCGGCCCGGATGCGGAACCAGCTGCGCACGCCATCGCCCTGCAACAACAGCAGGTCCGGTTCCGCCGCGGTGAGCAGCATCTTCCCGGGGCTGTCGGCGGTGTCGAAGGCGTGCATCTGCCACCCGCCCGACCCCTCGTCGCGGCCGCCGATCAGCTCCAGCACCTGGGTGCGCTCCTCGCCCATGATCACATCGACCTCGTGGACTATCCAGTGCCCGCCGGGAAGCCAGCTGTAGACGTCCGAACCGGCAACGGTCGCCACCACGGACCCGTCGGCGTCCAGGACGGTGCCCGAGCTCCGCCATCGGCCGATGATCGGCGTGAGGGGTTCGAGGTGCTGTGCGGGGACTATGGACACGGCGTCTCCTCAGCTGCCACGGTCGAGCACGTGCGGGTGTCGCCCGGTGTGTCCGCGGCCGGACTCGTGATCGTCGCGAATGGCTCATGGGCGGCATAGTGAGCCTGTTGCCGAATCGGGGGGCGGCGGCATCCCTTGACCCGGTCTCGGGTCGGGCAACCTGGTCATGATCGGCGTCTGCGGTTGATTAGCTTCATCCGTGCAGCTCAGCCACCGCAGACGGCGATCTTGACGCCACCGAACCGTCCGAGGTGCCCGATGGCGACTCGGCCGTGTCCCGACGGCTGCCGAGGATTCGGCAACACGCTCTCTGTGCACTGCAGGAACCACTCCTGGCGATCACGGGCTTGCCCGAACGGCGATGATGGGGTGATGCCCACCATGATGCGGCTACGCGGGCCGGAACGACGATCCGGCCGGCGCGACCGCTGTCGTCCGCGCTGCGACGGCCGCAGGGTTGCTGGCATGGCGACCCGGTCGTGCGTTCCGCGGAACGCTGGTGATCTGCCTGTCTCAGGCTGACGTACGACGCTCTGTGTGACCGAGCTGCTGCATCCTCGACAGGTTGTCTTCGAGACCCCACGCCGCGCTGATCCGCCCGTCGTGCAGCTCGAAGAAGTACACCTCGGCTACTCGATCGAACCGGCGGCCGGTTGCCCTGTGGCCCTGCCAGTCGCCGCGTTGGGTGCCGGAGCAGGTGAATCGGGCGGCCACCGTGTCGCCTTCGGCGACCATGTCCACCACGGTCATGTGCACGTCGGGGAACGATGCCCGGAACCTGGCAATCCATCCCCGCGCCGACCTGGCCAGCGCTGGGGCTAGATCTCCTCGAGAACGTCGAGGCGACCCTGGTTCATGACGTCCTCGACCAGCCGACGGATGATCGCCTTGTTGTTGTTGTTGTTGTTGTTCGTTGCTGTTGTCGTGTTCGCTCACCGCCGCTCCTCCGGTCGGCTGCAGCACGGCGCGGTACATCCCGGGGCGCATCCACAGTCGTCGACGATCGCGCCGACCTGGTCGGAGGCGGCGCTGAGGTGGCTCGGTGCGCAACACACGTCGCCGCGGAGCGCGTTGCGGCCCTCCCGCACGGCGAGGACGGCGAGGACCAGTGCGGCGGCCGGGTCGGCCCACCACCAGCCCAGCGTGGCGTTGAGGAGCAGGCCGGCCAGGACCGCGGCGGACAGGTAGGTGCACAAGAGTGTCTGCTTGGAGTCCGCGACCGCGCTCGCCGACCCGAGTTCACGGCCGGCGCGGCGTTGGGCCAGCGACAGCACCGGCATCACGGTCACGCTGAGCGCGACCAACGCGATCCCGACCGTCGACTGATCGGCTTGTTCGGCTCCGAACAGCGCGCGCAGCGCCTCGACCGTGACGTAGCCGGCGAGGGCGAAGAACGACCAGGCGATCACCCGCAGCGTTACACGTTCCCGCTGTTCGGGGTCGCGGCCGGCGAACTGCCACGCGACGGCGGCGGCGGAGCTGACCTCGATCACCGAGTCCAGGCCGAACCCGATCAGCGCCACCGAGCCGGCGATGGTTCCGGCGCTGATCGCGACCACGGCCTCGACCACGTTGTAGGTGATCGTCGCGGCGACCAGCAACCGGATCCGGCGGTGCAGGACGGCGCGCCGCTCGACCATCGATCCGGACGTGCTCATGAGGCGTCGCCGACCGCGACCGGCTGCTCGCCGTAAACCGGGCACAGCGCCACCGCGGCACCGGTCCGGGCGAGCAGGCTCTCGGCGCTGCGCAGCAGATCAAACAGTTCCGGGCGGGTCAGGAAGTAGAACGACTGGCGGCCCTCGACGCGGAAGTCCACGAGCCCGCAGCCGCGCAGGCAGGCCAGGTGCTTGGACACGGTGGACTGGGCCAACCCCAGACCGCGGCACAGGTCCACCACCCGAGCCTCGTCCTGAGCCAGCCTCAACACGATCGCCAGTCGCGTCGAGTCACCCAGCGACCGGAACAGCGCTACCGCGGGCACCGGTGCCGGCGCACAGCAATCCATCGCCATACAGCGATGCTAGCGACAGGCAGCGATACTGGGAAGGCGGGAGGCGCCGCTACCGCCGGTCAGGCTCGGATCGCTCGATGGTGATCGCCAGGATCGACCCGACCAGTAGCCCACCGAGCAGCGCCACGCCGTGGATGTCGCGCCGGGTCAGCAGCAGCACGCTGGAGCCGGCGACCAGGGTGATCGGCACCCAGCGCGCGACCAGCGGAAAGGTGGCCACCGCCAGACCCGCCACCACGGCGGCAAGGACCGGCGCCCAGCCGGTCAGCGTGCCCGCGGTCAGGGAAACCGCCCAGGTCGCCGGGGCGATGGTCTCGAGCCGTTCCGGCGGACCGGTACCGCGCAGCACGACCACGGCCAGCGCGCCGGCGAGGCCGCACACCCCGACCGAGTTGCCGGCACCGTAGGGCTGCCAGCCGGCCCAACCCACCACCTCGCCGCTCAGGCCGCCGACGAGGTACGCCACGAGCCAGGCCCGCCGTCCGAGCCTGCGTTCGACCGCGATCCCGACCAGAGCCAGCCCGACCAGGTTGACCACGGTGCCGGCCACGCCGCCGTCCTGCACGAGCAGGGAGGTGAGCAGGCGCCACAGCTGGCCGTCGGAGAGGGCGATGGCGTCGCGACGCAACATGAGCAGGACCGACTCGTTGATCAAGCCCGTGATCGAGACCGCCACGGTGACGCCGAGGACGGCGGCGGTGAGGACGGGAACGGCCGGCGTGGTCGAGGCGCGGCCGGGGTTCGCCATCACCCCAGTGTGCAATGGCGATCTAGTGTTCGGCCGGCAGTTCGGTCAGCTCGCCGCCGTCGAAGAACTTCCCGGCCTTGTAGACCATGGGTGCCTCGTCGTTGACCTCGGCGTGCCGGACGCGGCAGATGAAGATCGTGTGGGTCTTGGCCTGGAAGCGTTCCTGGATCTCGCCCTCGAGCATCGCTGCCGAGCCCGTGACGAGCGGGCAGCCGTGCGGTCCGGGGCGCCAGTCGACGTGCGCGAACTTGTCCGGTTCCTTCGACGAGAACACCGAGACGATCCCGTGCTGGTTGCGCCCGAGCACGTTCACCCCGAGATGGGTCGCCCGGAACAGGGCGGGCCACGTGGACGACGTGCGCTGGATGCACACCATGACCAGCGGCGGGTCGAGGGAGATCGAGCAGTAGGCGTTCACGGCCAGCCCGCGCGCCCGGTCGCCGTCCATGGTGCTGACCACGGTGACGCCGGTGACGAACTGCCGGTTGAACCCCTTCAGCAGCTCCGGGTCCGGCTCGCCGGCCGGGGAGGAGACGACCGATTCCGGCGTCTCCGCGTGTCGCACCGTGGAGATACCGAGGGCGCTGAGCAGGTCCACCACTGCATTCCGACAACGACGTGCCCGACGAGGACGCGGCAGCGCCGGCCGCGCATGCCGCGGACGAACAGCGGCCGGCCCGATAGGCAGCCGGCCCGACTCGGGCCGCTCGTGGTCAGGCGCTCGCCGCCTGCGATGCCGGCACAGTGAACCGGTCGGGCGCGCGTCCCACCCCGGTGGCGACGTCGGCGGCGATGTCGCCGATCAACGGGGCGAACTTGGCGCCGTGTCCGGAGCACGGGGAGACCAGGGTGATGCCGTCGACCCCGTCGACGAGGAAGTCCTCGCTCGGCGTGCTGGTGAACAGGCACGTCGTCTCGGCGTAGGGCTCCGGGACGAGGCCGGGCAGGTACCGCCGCACGTAGTCGACTATGCGGGCGCGGTTCGCCGGGTCGATGACCCCGTCCTGCTCGGCGGCCGAGGCGAGCTTCCGCCCGACGGCGAACTCGGCGAGCTTCAGCCCGCGCAACCCGGCGTCGCGGCCGCCGGGCAGGCCGTAGGTCCGGATGGCGGAGGTCCGGTGGATGAACGTCGGCCAGGATGTCTCGTCCCGGTAGCGGAAGTGGAAGGCGTTCTCCTGGGTGACTCGCAGCGGCGGCACCAGCGCGCGGAACGCCGCGGGCAGCGGAAGCCGGTCCAGCAGCCACGGCAGCCACCCGCCGGCGGTGACGACGATCCGCTCGGCGTCGAGCGTGTGGCCCTCGCCGGTCGCGAGGCGGTACCCGGCCGAGGTGGCCGTGATCCCGGTGACCGGCCAGCCGGTGTGGATCCGGGCGCCGTGGCGCTGCGCCTGCTCGAGCAGCGCCCGCACGGTGCTCTCGGCGTCGATCACGCCGGCGCCCGGGTGGAAGAGGGTCTCGCTGTCGACGGCGATCTGCGGCCACCGGGCCCGGGCGTCGGCGGCGCTCAGCAGCTCGTGCTCGACGCCGACCTCCTGGAGAACCCGGGCCAGCGCGCGGGGGTCGCGAAGCGGTCCGAAGTCCAGCGCTCCGGTGGGAGTGATCAACTGGCGTCCGCTGAGCCGTTCCAGCTCGTCGAAGCCGGCCCTGGCCGCCACCACGAGACGGGCGTAGTAGGCGTCGGTGTAGGCGTAGCGGAAGATGCGGGCCGAGCCGTGCGAGCTGCCGTCGCGGGCGGCGGGCCGGGTCCGTTCCAGCAGCGTCACCTCGTGTCCGCGGCGGGCGAGGCGCCATGCGGTGGCCGCCCCGGTCAGGCCGGCTCCGATGACGACGTACCGCGACGAGTTCACCGGCCCATGTACGGATAGGTCCAGTCCTGCGCCGGCGCGAGGTTCTCCTTGACGAACCGGGCGTTGACCCAGCGCTGCAGGGCCAGTGGCGAGCCGATCTTGTCGTTGGTGCCCGACGCGCGGCCGCCACCGAAGGCCTGACGGCCGATCAGCGCGCCGGTGGGCTTGTCGTTGACGTAGGTCATGCCGGCGGTGTCGCGCAGGACATCCAGCGCGGTGCCGATCGCGCGGCGGTCACCGGCGAAGATCGAGCAGGTCAGCGCGTACTCGCTGGCGGTGTCCACCTGGTGCAGGACCTTCTCCCAAACCCCGGCGGACCAGCCGGCGTCGTCGTACACGTGCACGGTCAGCAGCGGGCCGAAGAACTCCTTCGACATCAGGAACGACGTGGGGTCCTCGGTCACGAAGACCGTCGGGTCGACGAACCAGCCGGTGTCCGGGCGCACCGTGCCGCCGGTGAGGATGCGGTGCCCGGGCAGCTCCTTGGCGGTCTCGATGGTCGACTCCAGGCGGCGCAGCGCCGTCTCGTCGATGACCGCGCCCACGAACGTCTTATGCCGGGTGACGTCGCCGACCCCGAGCGCGCCGACGACGTCGGCGAGCCGGCCCTCCAGCCCCGTCCACAGGCTGCGGGGCAGGTAGGCGCGCGACGCCGCCGAGCACTTCTGGCCCTGGTACTCGAAGGCGCCGCGGACCAGGGCGACGAGCAGCGCCTCCGGGTCGGCCGAGGGGTGGGCGACGATGGCGTTCTTGCCGCCGGTCTCACCGACGACGCGCGGATAGCTGCGGTAGCGGTCGATGTTGTTCCCGATCTTGCGCCACAGGTCGCGGAACACCGCGGTCGACCCTGTGAAGCTGACCCCGGCGAAGTTCTCGTCCGACAGCGCCCGACCGGCGATGTCCGCGCCGGACCCGTGCACGAGGTTGATCACGCCCGGTGGCAGGCCGGCCTCCTCCAGGACGCGCATGACCACGTCGTTGCTGAGCGCGGCCTTCTCCGACGGCTTCCAGACCACCGTGTTGCCCATCAGCGCCGCGGTGGTCGGCAGGTTGCCGCCGATCGCGGTGAAGTTGAACGGGGTGATGGCCAGCACGAAGCCCTCCAGGCCGCGCTGGTCCAGGTAGTTGAACTCGCCGGGCGGCGAGGGGGGCTGGGTCTGGTAGATCTGCGCCGCGAAGTGCGCGTTGTAGCGGAAGAAGTCGGCCAGCTCGCAGGCCGCGTCGATCTCGGCCTGGTGGAATGTCTTGGACTGGCCGAGCATGGTCGTGGCCAGCAGCTCGTTGCGGTACTTGCCGCTGACCAGCTCGGCGGCGCGCAGCAGCACGGCGGCCCGGTCCCACCAGGGCGTCCGCGACCAGTCGGCGCGGGCCGCGAGAGCGGCGGCGATCGCCGCGTCGACCTGGCGGGAGTCGGCGGGGGAGTAGCGGCCGAGCAGGTGGGCATGCTCGTGCGGGGCGGCGACGGCGACGGTTTCCCCGAGCGGCAGGCGCTCGCCGCCGATCACGTTCGGGAGCTCGCGGACCTGACCGCGAACGCGGTCGAGCTCGGCGTGCAGGGCGACGGCCTCAGCCGAGCCGGGACGGTAGTCACGGACCGGCTCGTTGACCGGGTCGGTGATGCGCAGGTTTCCGGCGACGGACGCGGACGGGTGGATCACGATTCTCCTCGGGAACGGCACTCAGCCGCTGATCAGTGAGCGAAGGAAGACAAGGAGGTTGGCGGGCCGCTCGGCCATCCGCCGCATCAGGTACGGGTACCACTGCGTGCCGTAGGGCACGTAGATGCGGATCCGGTATCCCTCGTCGGCGAGCCGGCGCTGGACGTCGCGCCGCACCCCGTAGAGCATCTGGAACTCGAAGTCGCGACGACCGATGCCGAGCCGCTCGGCCGAGCTCTTGACGTGCTCGATGCACGCGTCGTCGTGCGTGCCGAAGGCCGGGTCCGGCAGGTTCTTCAGGGCCCACTCGGCGAGGTAGCGGTACTGGGCGGTGATCTCGTGGCGCTCCTGCAGCGCCTTCTCGATCGGCTCGAGGAAGGCGCCCTTGACCAGCCGGATGCGCGGCTTGACGTCGGTGAACGAGTCGAGGTCCTGCGGAGCGCGGCGCATCGCGGCCTGGATCGCCACCCTGCTGTCGGGGTGTTCAGGCAGCGCGGCGCGGAACGTCTCGAGCGTCGCGGGGCCGACCGAGCTGTGCTCCATGTCGATCTCGACCGGAACTCCCACCTCGGCCGCGGCCCGAAGCAGGTCGTCGAGGTGTCCCGCACACGCGGCCGGGTCCAGGCCGATGCCGAGCTGTGACAGCTTCACCGAGACGGTCGCGCCCAGTCCGTTCTCGGCGATCGCCCGGACCGCCTCGATGTAGGCCTTGGTCGCGATCGCGGAATCCGCCAGATCGTCCACCGTCTCGCCCAGCAGGTCGAGGCTGACGTAGATCCCGTGGTCCTGCAGGTTCCGGGCGACGGCGATCGCCTCCTGCAATGTCGTGCCGGCGACGAAGCGGCTGACCAGCCCCTGCGTCAGCTGATGCGTGCTCACCAGCTTCTCGAGCCGCTTGTTCGTGGCGGCGACGAGGAGAAGTCGCTTGATCATTTTTCCCTCGGAGTCGACGGGTCGCTGTGGCTAAACACTACGATGTGATCACAGATCACACAAGACCCTCCATGGAGTCGGATGCGCCGGGGTAGCGTCGCCCGGTGGCCTTGTCCCGACTCGAAGAACCGTCGCTCGTCGGCGACCGGGTCTTCACCGCCATCCACGAGGCGATCATGAGAGGCGAACTGCCCGCCGGTGCCCGGCTACGGGTGCGGGACCTCGCCACGCAGGTCGGCACGAGCGTCATGCCCGTCCGCGAAGCCATCCGCCGCCTGGAGGAAGCGGGCCTGGCCGAGCGGGTCCCGCACAAGGGCGCCGTCGTCAAGCGCCTGACCCTGGCCGAGCTCGAGCACGTCTACGACGTCCGGATCCTCATCGAGGCGGAGGCTGCCGGTCTCGGTGCCGCGGCCGTGGAGCCGGCAAGCTGTGCGCGGATGTCGCAGCTGTGCGACGAGATGGCCCGCGCCGTCCATGACGGTCAGATCGTCGACGCGCTGAATCACGACGAAGCGCTGCTCACCATTCTCTATTCCGCCGGGGGCAACCCGGTCCTGCTGGAGATGATCCGCGGTCTGTGGCAGCGGTGTCGCCCCTACAAGATTCTCGGCGCGCGGCGCGCGCTGGACTCGTCGGACGGCAGGCTCTGGTCGTTCCAGCCGCTGATCGTCGACGCGGCACGACACCACGATCGCCGCGCGACGGCCACGATCACGCGCGAGTCCTTGCTCAGCGCGAAGGCGCGGATCGAGGAGACGCTCGACGCGCCGGCCGCGATGGCCGGCGCCCCACTGGAAAGCTAGCCGCAGGTCAGAGGGTGCGCCGGGCCACGTGGTGCGGGCAGATCGAGTGATTGTGCCGGTCGTGGGCGGAGCCGATATTGCCGAACAGCGTTGTGGCCCGGCGCTGCAGCATCATCGCCACCAGCGCGAGGGCGACCAGGAAGATCGGTAACATCCAGATCATCGGACGGCCCGCCACGTCGAGACGGCGGACGGCGCGGCCGGGGTGGAGACCGCTGCTGTCGGACACTGATCAGCCATCGTTCCTCCGCGCAGCGTGAAGTGGCAACGTTCTGCGTGGTAGGCATCGTAGCGCTGGTTGCGGTCACCTCGAAACAATGAAGGCTCGAGAATGTGCGATGCCGGCTCCGTGTCACCCCGCGGGCGCCGAGCCGCTGGACCCGCGCACCTGCAGCGTCGGGGTGAGCAGGTGCAGCTGCGCGTGGCGCGTCGGCTCGTCGATCCGGCCGGCCAACGTCCGCGCCGCGAGTCGACCCACCTTCGCGCCGACACTGTCGACGCTGGTGAGCCAGATCGAGCGCAGCCGGGCGAGCTGGGAGTTGTCGTAGCCGACGAGCGAGAGCCGACCGGGGACGTCCACCCCCAGCTCGGCGGCGGCCGCCTGCGCGCCCAGGCAGGTGAGGTCATCGACGGCGAAGATCGCGCTCGGGGGGTTCGGGGAGCGCAGCAGCCGCACAGCCGCCCGGTAGCCGCCGTCGTCGGTGTGGTCACCGGTCTCCACCTGGATGTGGCGGTGCAGGCCGTGCTCGCGCATCGTGTCCTCATAGCCGCGCCGCCGCAGCTCGCTGACCGCGTCCGGGGAGCCGGGCACGTGGCCGGCGATGTGCGCGATCCGCCGGTGGCCCAGCGCGATCAGGTGCCGGGTGGCCAACGTGCCGCCGAGCAGGTCGTCGTTGGCGACGGTGTCGACCCGGGGCAGGTCCAGGTCCCGCCAGCCGACGGCGACGGTGGGCACGGCCTGGGCGATCTCGGCCAGCGCCGGGGAGCCGGCCTGGGTGCCGACCAGCACCATCCCCACCACGCCGAGATCGGCCAGCGTGCGCGGCACCGTGTCGTCGCGTCCCCGGTCCAGCCGCCCGCTGTTGAGCAGCAGTTGGCGGCCCTGTTCGGTCAGACCGTCGGTGAGCCCGTCCAGCAGGTCGGTGAACCACGGGTGCCGGATGTCGTTGAGCAGCACCCCCACCGTCCGGCTGCGGCGTTGCCGCAGGTCCCGAGCGGCGATGTTGGGGCGGTAGCCGAGCTCGGTGATCGCCCGCTGCACCGCGGCGCGCCGGTCCGGGCTCACCTTGGGCGATCCGCGCAGCACCAGCGACACCAGCGACTTCGACACGCCGGCGCGCTCCGCCACGGTGTGGATCGTGGGTCGGGAGCCCGCGGCTGTGGATCGATCCAAACGCGGATCCCGTCCTTCGCTGTGGGCATGCTCGCGACTCTGCCATCTGCGACGTCCCACGCTTTGCACGTGAACGATCCATCGAACTCCTGACCCGTCGCCACGCATGAGTACGACCCGTTCAGCCCGCCTCCAGCGGATCCGTTCCCGGTGTACCGTGATCCAACGAGGCCCCGGTCTTCTACAGCGAGAAGTGGAACTGGTGGGCGCTGTCGCGGTTCGACGACGTGCGCGCGGCCGCCATCGATCCGGCGACCTACCTGTCGTTCGAAGGCATCGACATCGACGACACGGCCAAGGACCAGAACCCGCCCGGCTTCCTGCCCAACGTCGACAATCCCCGCCACGACCAGATCCGCGCGGTCGTGCAACCGCCGCTGCTGCCGGGCCGCATCGCCGAGCGCGATGGGGTCGTCCGGGCGACCGTGCGCCGGCTGATCGGCGCCTGGCGGCACCGTGGCACGGTGGACCTCGCTCAGGAGCTGGCCTGGCCGCTGCCCAACGAGGTGTTCTTCGACCTGCTCGGGCTGCCCGCCGAGGGCCCCGACCGGGCGCGGCTGGAGCGCTGGGTCCACGAACTCAAGGACCGCAAGCCCGACGACGCCCGGCTCACCCCGGTGGCCAAGGCCGCCACCGCCGGCATCCAGTCCTACTTCGTCGACCTGCTGAACGACCGTCGCCGCGAGCCGCGCGCCGACCTGGTGACGCACCTGGTCAACGCCGAGATCGACGGCGTGCCGTTCGCCGAGGAGCACATCGGCGATGCCTCCGAGGTCATGGGCCTGATGCTGGTGCTGTTCCTCGGCGGGGTGGAGAGCACCGCCGGGCTGGTCGGCACGCTGTTCAAGCTGCTTGCCGAGAACCCCGAGCAGCGGACGATCCTGCGGGAGAACCCGGCGCTGATCCCGGACGCCGTAGAGGAGGCCATCCGGATCGCCACCCCGCTGCAGCTCGTCGGGCGCACCACCTCGCGGGAGGTCACCCTGCACGGCGTGACCATCCCGGCCGGCGGGCGGGTCGTGCTGGTCTACGGGGCGGCGAACCGCGACGAGCGCCGCTTCGCTGATCCCGACCGCTTCGACGTCACCCGCGGAAAGCAGCGCCACCTCGGCTTCGGCGAGGGCATGCACGGCTGCATCGGCGCCCCGCTGGCCCGGCTGGAAGCCAAGATCGCGCTCGAGGAGGCGCTGCCGCTGCTCGACGACTACACGATCACCGAGACGCCGGAGCGCTACCGCACGACGCCCAACATGTACGTGTGGGAGCACCTGAACCTGGCGTTCCCGGTCACGGCTGCGCCGGTCCAGCACGCGCCGCTGGTGCACGTCGAGACCGCCCACCACCACACCGACACCACCGTCGTGGCCCGCGAGCTGGAGACCGAGGTCGTCGTCGAGGCGAAGGAGGAGGTCGCCGACGGCGTCGTCGCGCTGAGTCTGCGCGCCGTCGACGGTGCTCCGCTGCCGCCCTGGACACCCGGTGCGCACGTCGACCTCATCCTGGGCGGTGAGGTGCCGAACCGGCAGTACTCCTTGTGCGGTGACGCGGGCGACCACACCACTTACCGCCTCGGCATCCTGCGCGACGAGAACGGTGGCGGCGGCTCCCGGTACGTCCACGACCGGCTGGCCGCGGGCGACGTCGCGCGGGTCCGGGGGCCGCGCAACAACTTCGCGCTGGCGCCCTCACCCCGCTACCTGTTCATCGCCGGCGGCATCGGCATCACCCCGATCCTGCCGATGATCACGGCGGCGACCGCGGCCGGTGCCGACTGGAACCTCGTCTACGGCGGGCGGCAGCGGGCGTCGATGGCGTTCCTGGAGCAGCTCGCGGCGCACGGCGAGCGGGTCTCGGTCCGCCCGCAGGACGAGACCGGGCTGCTCGACCTGGACACGCTGCTGGGCACCGCGGCGCCGGACACCCTCGTCTACTGCTGCGGCCCGGAGCCGCTGCTCGCCGCCGTCGAGCAGCGCTGCGCGGGCTGGCCGTCCCGGGCGCTGCACATCGAGCGGTTCGCGGCCCGCCCGATGACCGCGCCGGTGCGCACCGATGCGTTCAACGTCGAACTGGTGCGCAGCGGGCTCACCCTGACCGTGCCGCCGGATCTGTCCATCCTGGACGTCGTGGAGTCGGCCGGGGTGGGGGTGCTGTCCTCCTGCGCCGAGGGCACCTGCGGCACCTGCGAGACCAGTGTCCTCGAGGGTGTGCCGGACCACCGCGACTCGGTCCTCACCCCCGACGAACGCGCCGCGAACGACTGCATGCTGATCTGCGTGTCCCGCTCCTGCAGCGGTCGCCTCGTGCTCGACCTCTGACGGGACCGGCGGGAGCGTTCGAGATTCCGGATGGGTGCCATTGTTTGCTCGGCCGCCGCCGCTGCGCCGGGTCCGACCTGCGGGAAGGCCCTGGACGTCGTCAGGTCCGCCGGGTGGGGTCCCGGTTGTGGTCGCGTATCGATCACCTGGAGGATGCCTGCCATGGCTGACTCCGAGCTGCTCCGCCTCCGCGAACGCTCCGACCGCGGCGACCGGGACGCGACCGACGAGCTGATCGAGCTGGCCGGGGAGCTGGGCGACATGGACGAGCTGCGCCGGCTGGCCGACCGGGGCAACGCGACCGCGGCCGACCAGCTGATCGAACTGGCTACGGAGCGGGGCGATCTCGACGAGCTGCGCCGGCTGGCCGACCAGGGCAACTCCACCGCCGCCGACCAGCTCATGGAGCTCACCGCCGAGTAAGGCGGGTCCGGCCCATCGGGTCGTGGCCCCTCGGCGTGCACGAAAGTCGAGCACATCACCGACGAATCCGACACTTCGGTAACGCTGTTCTAGATCACGTCGATTGGGCTACGTCGCTCGCGGTTCAGCGGGCTCCGGGTGATGGACTCGACGGGTGAGCACTCCGGGCACTGAAGGCCGGTACACCAAGATCGCCACCATAGCGGGCGTCATCAGTGCCGCTGCGGCGATCATCGGACTCCTCATCGCTCTTCTGTTGCCGGGCACGAACTCGACCTCGGCTGAACCAGCTCCGGCCCCGGTGTCGACTACCATGGCCAGCACCCCTCAGCCGCCCCCGCCTGTCGGAACAACGGCTGAGAAAGAGTCATCGGCAACGGTCACCGGTGCACCGCTGGTCACCTACCTCGAGGATCTGGAAGTGACGCGGGACAGTGACCCTTACGACGATCGAGGGGTGGCTCAGGTCAACGGCACGTCGTACGCCCACTCGCAAGGGGCGAAGTTCTGCGCAAGTCAGTACGAGCGGAAATGGACGTACATTCTCGGTCGCAAGTACGACCGATTCATTGGCGTCGCCGGCCCGAGTGATGACTCGACAGCTGCGGCCAGGATCCGGTTCGAGGTTGTGGCCGATGGTCGTCCGGCTTTCTCCGAAGAGCTTCAGGTGGGGAAAAGCGCCACGCTCGATGTACCGGTGGGCGACGTACTGCGCGTCGACCTGGTGACCACATTGCTGACCAAGGAGGGCCGCTGCGGTTCCCTCGCTACCGGCGAATGGGCCGACGTCCGGGCCGAGGCGTCGGGTTGACGCGCCGGTGACCCGTTGGTCATCGATTCACCCCACCACAATCGGCGCACGTAACCCGAGGTGGTCGCGCAGCGTCGTCCCGTCGTAGTCGGCACGGAACGAGCCGCGCTCCTGCAGCAGCGGCACCACCCGATCGGCGAACTCGTCCAGCCCGCCCGGGATCAGGTGCGGGATCAGGATGAAGCCGTCGCTGGCCCGCCCGTCGACGAACTCCTCCAGCGCCGTGGCCACCTGCAGGGGAGTGCCGACGAAGGACTGCCGCCCGGTCACCTCGATGATCAGCTCTCGGGTGCTCAGCCGCTTGGCCTCGGCGATCTCCCGCCACTCCCGGGCCGTGGCCAGCGGGTCGCGGTGCATGCGCACGCTGGCCCGGCCGCGGGCCACCGTGTGCTCGCCGACCAGCGGGTCGATCGCGGGCAGCGGGCCGTCCGGGTCGTGGTCGGACAGGTCGCGGTTCCACAGCTGCTCCAACAGCATGATCGCGGTCTGCGGGCTGACCTGCTGGTGGCGGACCAGCCGCGCCTGCTCGCGGGCGTCGGCCTCGGTGTCGCCGAGCGCGAACGTCACCCCGGGCAGCACCTTGAGCTCGTCCGGGGCGCGGCCGTAGCGGTCCAGCCGGGACTTCACGTCGGCGTAGAAGGCCTGCCCGGCTGCCAGCGTCGAGTGCCGGGTGAAGATCGCGTCGGCGGTGCTCGCGGCGAACTCGCGGCCCTCCTCGGAGTCCCCGGCCTGGAAGATCACCGGGCGGCCCTGCGGGCTGCGCGGCACGCTGAACCGGCCGGCGATGTCGAACTGGTTGCTGCGCACCGCGAACCGGCCGGCGTCCGGATCACCCAGGAACACCCCGGCGTCGGGGTCGGCGACGACCGCGTCCGCGGCCCAGGAGTCGAACAGGGCGAACGCCGCGGCCAGCGACTCCTTGGCCCGCTCGTAGCGCTGGTCCTGGGGCAGGTAGCCGCCGCGACGGAAGTTCTCGCCGGTGAACGCGTCCCACGAGGTGACCACGTTCCAGGCGGCCCGGCCGCCGGACAGGTGGTCGAGCGTGGCCAGCTTGCGGGCCACCTCGTAGGGCTCGTTGAACGTCGAGTTCACGGTGCCGGCCAGGCCCAGCCGGTCGGTCACTGCGGCCAGCGCGGTCAGCACGGTCACGTTGTCCGGGCGGCCGACCACGTCCAGGTCGTAGATCAGGCCGTGCTGCTCGCGCAGCCGCAGCCCCTCGGCCAGGAACAGGAAGTCGAACTTGGCCCGTTCCGCGGTCCGGGCCAGCCGCGCGAACGAGGAGAACTCGATCTGGCTGCCGGCCGCCGGGTCGCTCCACACGGTCGTGTTGTTCACGCCGGGGAAGTGCACGGCCAGGTGGATCTGGCGGCGCGGCTCACTCATCGGGCTGCTCCTTCCGCGGTCGGGGTGGGAACGAACCGGTTGGCCGGGCGGGGCAACCCGAGCAGCCCGCGCAGCGTGGTCGGAGCCGGGTACGCGGTGCGGAACGCGCCCCGGCGCTGCAGTTCCGGCACCAGCTCGCGGGTGATCCGGGGCAGGTCGTGGGCGTGTGCGCCGGGCCGCAGCCGCAACCCGGCCAGCCCCGCCCGCTGCCAGTCCAGGGCCAGCTCGGCCAGCTGGGCGGGGGTGCCGACGAACACCGACGCGTCGCTGGTGAACTCCTCGCCGGCCCGCTCGTCGAGCCGGGCCTTGCGGGCCGCGGCCGCACCCTGATCGGCGTCGAGGAACACCACCACGTCGCCGAACACCCGCGGCTCGCCCCGGCCGGCGGCCTGCGCGGCCGCGCCGATCTCGGCCACGACCGCCCGCGCGTGCCCGGCGTCCCGCGGGGTCACGAAGCCGAGATCAGCGGCCCGGCCGACCAGCTCGAACGGCACCCTGCGGTGGGCCAGCGCGGCCACCGGCGGCTGGCCCTGCGGCGGCCGGGGAGTGATCGAGGGACCGCGCACCGAGAAGTGCTCGCCCACGAAGTCGATGTAGTGCAGCTTCTCCCGGTCGACGAACCGGCCGGTGGCCTCGTCCCGGATCACCGCGTCGTCCTCCCAGCTGTCCCACAACAGCCGCATCACCTCGACGTAGTCGGCGGCCTCGTCGAGCAGAACGGTGGCCGGGCCGCCGCGGTGGTCGGCGTCCTCCGGGCGGGACGGGACCGCGGCCCGCCGGCCGAACAGGGCGGCCTCGTCCGCCCGGCGCGACACCCGGACCTGCACCCCGGCCCGGCCGGTGCTCACGTAGTCGAGGGTGGCCACCGCGGTGGAGGCGTGGAACGGCTCGGTGTGGGTGACCACCACGGTCGGCACCAGCCCGAGGTGCCGGGTGAGCGGGGCCACCCGGGCCGCGATCAGCAGCGCGTCCAACCGGCCGCGCACCCGGTCGGTGCGGGCGTCGGTCTCGGCGAACCGCTCGGCCTGCAGGGCCAGTGAATCATCGATGGTGACGAAGTCGATCAGGCCGCGTTCGGCCTCCTGAACGAGGTCGGTCCAGTAGCCGGGGCCGAACAGCTCGGCCGGGCGGGCGTCCGGTTCGCGCCAGGACGCCGGGTGCCAGCCGGTGCCGTCCAGCGCGACGGCCAGGTGCAGCGGTGCGTCGGTCATCGGTCCTCCTGCATCGATCCTCGTGCCGGTCCGCTAGGGAGTGTCTGGTGGATCTTGATCGATGGGCTTCGTGATCCAGATCGGCCCTGGCAAGGCGCCGGCATGCCCTCGTACCGGGCGTACTCGGGTATGCCGGCAACGCCGCCAGGGGCGATCTGGGCGCGAAGACCGCGATCGAAGATCCACCAGACGCTCCCTAACGGTGAGCCAGGACGACCGGCGCCGTGGCCGGCGCCCGGAGAGCGACGAAGTCGAGGTGGCTGCGCAGCGCGAAGCCCAGCGACTCGTAGAGCCGCACGGCCGCGGTGTTGTCGGCTGCGGCATGCAGGAACGGCGTCTCGCCGCGGTCCCGGATCCCGGCGGCCACCGCCCGGACCAACCGCGTGGCCAGCCCGTGTCCACGGTGCTCCGCGTCGGTGCACACCGCGCTGATCTCGGTCCACCCCGGCGGGTGCAGTCGCTCGCCGGCCATCGCGATCAGCCGTCCCGCCCGCCGGACGCCCAGGTAGCGGCCCATCTCGATGGTGCGTGCGGCGAACGGGCCGGGCGCGGTCCGCTCGACCAGGGCCAGCATCTCCGGCACGTCGGCGGGTCCCAGCGGCACCGCCTCCGGGTCGGGTTCGGCGCGGAGCCCGGCGTCGACGAGCTGCACGCCCGGGATGAGCATGACCCGTTCCCAGTCGGGCGGCGTCTCGGCCGGGGCACCGGCGAACGCGCCGACCCCGCCGGGGCCGGTCAGCATGGCGAGGTCCGCCCAGGCGGCGGCGTCGGGTTCGTCGGGTATCGCGTGCCACGGCGTGACGTCCGGCGGGTAGCGCAGCACCTGCCCGTGCCGCTGCGCCAGGTGCGCGTGCGGACCGAGCAGGGCCGCTCGCGCCGGGTTGTCCAGCGGATGCCGATGGCTCACCTCAGCAGTGCCCTTCTCCGGCTGTTTCGCCGGGCCGGCCTACACCGGATCTCGTGCCGCGGGTGGACCGCCCGGCCGGGCCGGGCAGCGGGTCACCGCGGACAGAGTCCGGTGGGCGACCCGACTCCGTCCAGCCACCGCCGGGCCACCAGCGCGAGCCGACGACTGGACATGGCGCGGACCCCTCCGGAGCGTGGGAATCGAGACAGGCTGATGTCCGAAAGCTACTCTCGGCCTCCGGGCTCGCGCAGTGTGAACCAGCACACCTGCCTGCTGGGGAATCGTTCTCCGCTCAGCGGCGCTTGCGGGCCCGCAGTACCGCGTCGCGGGCGGTGGCCCCGCCGCCGTGCCGGGCGGTGTCCGGTCGAGTCCGGATCTCGGCGACGTCGATGTCCCAGTGGTCCCGGTCGAGTCCGGCGGCGAGTTCGTCAGGGGTGACGTAGAGCTCCGGGGCGTCGGCGTGCGCGATCTCGGGGGTGGGGTCCGACGGGTCGTGGCCGACGATGAGCAGGGTGCCGCCCGGTGCGACCGCAGCCGCCAGCCCCCGGACGAAGGTCTCGCGGGAGGCCACGCCGTGCACGTAGTGGCTGGTGACCAGGTCGAAGTGGTTCTCGGGCGGCGTCCAGGTACCCAGGTCGGCCTGTTGCCAGTCGATTCGGCTCGCGATGTCGTTGCCGAGGGTGTCGGCATGGGCCTCGGCGTGGTACAGCGCGGTGGCGGCGACGTCCACCGCGGTCACCCGCCAGCCGCGGGCGGCGAGCCAGAGGGTGTCGGCGGCGTGGCCGCAGCCGGCGTCGAGTGCGGTGCCGGGCCGGAGATCACCCGTCGCGGCCACCAGCTGGGGGTTGGGTGGCCTGGTGTGGACCGCGTCGGCATGGTCGCGGTAGACCTGCGCCCAGCGTTGCTCCCAGAACGTCTCGTCGAACTCTGTGGACATGATGATCTTCCTCTCGACGGTGTCAGCAGATCACAGGCCGCGGCCGGCCATGACCGGTTCGCCCATGGCCGGTTCACTGCGATAGGCCGCGACGGCGCGGCCCGTGTCCTCCGCGTTCAGGTCAGCGTTGATGTGGGCGGCGGCGGTCGCGCCGGCTGCTGCCGCGGCACCGACCTGGGCGGTGAGGTCGGTGACGTTGCCGGCGACCCAGACACCCGGTACCTCGGTGCGGCCGGTCGCGTCGGCGGGGATGTGTTCGCCGACGCCGGCCGGGTGCTCGACGGGCCGCAGCCCGAGTGCGGCCAGCAACCCGGTGCGAGCGACCAGGCGCGGGGAGACCGCCACCGCTCGGCGGCGGACCAGCAGCCCGTTGCTCAGGCGCAGCCCGACCAGGCGATCGTCGACGATCTCCAGCGAGGTCACCTCGCCGTCGACCACGGCGATGCCGCGGGCGGCCAGCTGCTCGGCCTGCTCGCTGCTCGGTGCCGGCTGGTCGTGGGTGAAGAAGGTGACATCGGCACTCCACCCCCGCAGCAGCAACGCCTGGTGCACCGACAGCGGTCCGCCGGCGAGCACGCCGATCGGCTGGTCGCGGACCTCCCAGCCGTGGCAATACGGGCAGTGCAGCACGTCGCGGCCCCACCGAGCGCGCAGGCCCGGGATGTCGGGCAGCTCGTCGACCAGCCCGGTGGTCACCAGCAGCCGGCGGGCCCCGACCGACCGGCCGTCGGCCAGCGAGAGGGCGAAGCCGTCGGCGTCGCGGGCCGCGGCGGTGACCTCTGCGCGCACCACCTGGCCCCCGTAGCCGCGGACCTCCGCCCGGCCCTGCTCGAGCAACACGCCCGGCGGAACCCCGTCGCGCGCCAGCAGCCCATGCACCCCGGTCGCGGGGGCATTGCGCGGAGCGCCCGCATCGAGCACCGCCACCGACCGCCGCGCCCGCGCGAGCATCAAGGCTCCGCTGAGCCCGGCGGCACCGCCCCCGATCACGACCACGTCGTAGTCGTCCTCCAGTTCATCGGTCATCACGACCACCTCCACGGGCCACCCTGCGTGCTGCTCCCGAAGAATCGCAACCTTTGTTGCCGCTATGGCAACATGGTGGGCGTGGACGATGATCTCGATCAGGCGATCGTCGCGGCCGGGCCCCGACTCCGAACCGTTCGTCGACAGCGCGAGAGCACGCTGGACGACGTATCGGCCCAGACCGGCATCTCGAAGAGCACCCTGTCCCGCCTGGAGTCGGGCACCCGCCGGCCCACCCTGGAGCTGCTGCTCCCGCTGGCCCGTGCCTACGGCGTCACGCTCGACGAGCTGGTCGGCGCGCCGCCCACCGGCGATCCGCGCGTCCACCTGCGCCCGGTCACCCGCGGCGGAATGACCATGCTGCCGCTGACCCGCCGGGCCGGCGGCATCCAGGCGTTCAAGATCGTAATCGCCGCGGGCGCAGCACCCGGCGAACCCGATCCCCAGAGCCATGAGGGCTACGAATGGCTCTACGTCCTCAATGGACGACTCCGACTGGTCCTCGGCGAGCACGATCTGCTGATCACCCCCGGCGAGGCCGCCGAGTTCGACACCCGGACGCCGCACTGGTTCGGAGCCACCGGCGACGAAGCGGTCGAGTTCCTCAGCCTGTTCGGGAAGCAGGGTGAACGCGCTCACCTGCGAGCCGCTCCCAAGGCCCGGTAGACCCGGCGAGCGCGTCGCGTGCGGCGCTCGCGGCGATCAGGGCGCGATGTCCAGAGCCGCCAGCCGTTGCGGGTCGGCCAGGATGTCGACCTCGACGATCAGTCCGTCCGCGACCGTGAACGCGAGCACCGCCACCGCTCGACCGTCGACCGTGGACACGATGCCCGGTCCGCCGTTGACCACCGCGAATCGCGCCCGGAGCCCGGCTGCCCGGTACGTCGTCGCCTGCCCGGCCACCTCGGCCGCGCCCCGCACGAGCTTCGAACCGGCGTCGCCGGTGTCGACGCGCAGCACCACGTCCGGGTGCAGGAGCGCGACCAGCCCCTGGAAGTCACCGCCGCGGGCCGCCGCGAGCCAGGCGTCGACGATCTCGCGCTGCCGGGCACGATCCGGCGGCCCGACCGGCGCTGCGCCCTGGACCCGCCGGCGAGCCCGGCTGGCCAGCTGCCGAGCCGCGGCCGGGGTCCGCCCCAGGATCCGGGCGATCTCCACGAACGGCACCGCGAACATGTCGTGCAGCACGAATGCGAGCCGCTCCGCGGGGTCGAGCGCCTCCAGCACGACCAGCAGTGCGAGCCCGACGGAGTCGGCGAGGACACCCTGCTCGGCCGGGTCCACTCCGTCACCGGACTGCACGACGGGGTCGGGCACCCGCACGTCGAGCGGGGCCTCGCGCCGGGTCGCCCGCGAGCGGAGCATGGTGAGGCACTGGCGCGAGACGATCGTCGTCAGCCAGCCGCCGACGTTCTCCACGTCGTTGCCCGAGGCGCGCGATACCCGCAACCAAGCCTCCTGCACCGCGTCATCGGCCTCGGCGAACGAGCCGAGCATCCGGTAGGCCACCGCCCGCAGGCGAGGTCGGGCTTGGGTGAACTGCGCCGCCCAGAATTCTTCGTCCTGCACTGTCACATCCTCTCGATCCGCCGAGTCATACCTGTGAACCGCCCGGACGGGGCGATGTGACAGGAGGACGCGATGCAGGCACGGATGACCCACCCCGTGATGGTGCTGCCGGACGCGATGAAGGCGCTGCTCGCGCTGAGCAGGGCCGCGCAGTCGGGCACCGTTGCGGAGACGACGCACCAGCTGATCCACCTGCGGGTGAGCCAGATCAACGGCTGCAGCGTGTGCGTGGACATGCATGCGCGAGAGCTCAAGGACGCCGGTGAGCAGGACGAGCGGATCTGGGGGTCGGCGCATGGCGGGAGTCGCCGTATTTCAGCGACGCCGAACGGGCGGCGCTCGCGCTCGCCGAGTGCGTGACCCGGCTCGCGGACACCTCCGACGCCGTCCCCGACGCCGTCTGGGACGACGCCGCCAGCCACTACGACGAGAAGGAGCTCTCGTCGCTGCTGCTGTCGATCGGGGGGATCAACGTCTGGAACCGGCTCAACGCCGCGGTACGGCAGCCGGTCGGCGCTGGCCTGGTGAGTCGGGCCCGCTACCGATGACCCAACGGAGGAGTCCGGGCCCGCGGCCGTTCCCAGCGTTCCGCGGAACGTGTTCGGTAGTACTCGGGTCGGTCGGTGGCGTTCCGCGGAACGCGGTCGGCAAGGGCTTGGCCCGATCTCCGGTCCGCAACGGCCGCCCGGATGAGGCCGGGCAACGTTTGCTGGCCACGGATTCCAGCCGACTGTTGCCATCGAACCGGTGGTGCATCACCGAGCTGGATGACGCGCTCGCCGGCCTGCGAGCTGCACGACCGGGGTCGTGCCGCGGGCGGACCGCCCGGCCGAGCCCCCGCCGCGCGGATGCCGCCGCTCGGACGTGCGGGCCGGCATGGGTGCTCGCGATCGCCGCGGCCGTATCGGGTCGGTTGTGAGCCGACAGATGAGTTCGGGCCGTCGCCGCGGTCAGAAGGACATGACGATCGAAACTTTGCAGGCGAGCACCAGCATCGCTGCGCCGGTCGAGGCCGTGTTCGCCGTCCTCACCGACCCGGCAAGCCACCCGGCCATCGACGGCACGGGCTGGGTCACCAAGGCGCTCGACACGGCGCCGCTCACCGGACCGGACCAGCTGTTCCGGATGGCCATGTACCACGCCAACCACCCGGACGGCAGCTACGAGGTGATCAACCGGGTGGTGGCGTTCGACCCGCCGCGGGCGATCTCCTGGGAGCCGGGCCAGGACGCGGGCGCAGGGAAGCTGGAGTTCGGCGGCTGGATCTGGCGCTACGACCTGGACTCAGCCGAACCATCGCGTACTGCGGTCACCTTGACCTACGACTGGTCGGCCGTACCACCGTCGGTGCGCGAGTACATCGCCTTCCCGCCGTTCCCCGTGGACCACCTCACCGGCTCGCTGCGGCACCTGGCCGAGCTGGTCACCAGGCCGTAACCGGCGGAAGGAGGCGGCGCCGGTCTTGCACCCTGCGGCGAGGACCACGCCGGCCCCCGCCCGCGATGCGGCGACTGCCTCCCGGTGCACCTCCCGAACCACCTTCGCTGATCATGCCGGGTGCTGGCGGCGGCCAGTGCGACTCGGTGCTCGCCTCTCGAGGTCGAGGCGCAGAGCAGGCACCCGGCTGAGCATCAGTCTCGACCCAGCCGCCGACCATCACGACACCAGACGCGCGGACGGTTCGGCCAGGAAGCGGTCGACGTCGGCGGCCGTCGGCGCGGTGGCCGGACCGGCTCGGGTGACCGCGATCGCCGCGGCCGCGTTGGCCCGCCGGGCCGCCGCCAGTGGGTTCGTGCCGGCGGCCAGACCCGCGGCGAGCACCCCGCCGTGCGCGTCCCCGGCCCCGTTCGTGTCCACGGCGCGCACCGGGAAGCCCGGCACGAGCACGGGTGTCCGGCCGACCCCCGGTCCGGCCAGCCAGCAGCCGGCACCGCCGTCACGCACCACGACGAAGCCTCCCGGCCGGATCCGCTCGACGAGCGCGGCGGCCGCCTCCCCGCTCGTCGAACGGGTCGGGCTGGTCAGCCCGGTGGCGATGGCGGCCTCCCGGGCGTTCGCGGTGAGCACGTCGGTACGCCGCAGCGTGGGGCCGAGCACCGCCGGGTCCAGCTCGCCGATCAGCGGGGACGGGTCGGTGATGACCCGGGTGCGCTCGGGCAGCTCCTGCAGCCAGCCGGGCAGCGCGGCCGCGTTCGTCGGGTGGGCCAGGCTGTAGCCGGAGACGTAGACGAGGTCGTCGTCGGCGACCGGTACCTTGTCCAGGTCGGCCCTGGTCAGCCGGCCCTCGGCGCCGACGGTGGTGACGAACGTGCGCTCGGTCGAGCGGTCGACCAGGGCCACGCAGTAGCCGCTGTCGACATCGTCCAGCCCGGACTGCGCGACCTGCACCCCGCCGGCCGCCAGCGCCGCCCGCACGATGTCGCCCATCGGGCCGGAGCCGTACTGCCCGGCGAACACGACGTCCAGCCCGGCGCGCTGGGCGGCGACCATCACGTTGTACCCGCCGCCCGCGGTGACCTGCGACGACGAGGCGATGGTGTCGCCGCCGGGCTCCGGCAGCGCGTCGATGGTCAGCACCAGGTCGACGATCACGCTCCCGGTGTAGATCAGCCGTCCCGGCTCAGACACGGTCGTTGCTCCTCGCGGCGACGGCGGTCGGAACCGGCGCGGTGAGCACCCCGCGGGCTCCGCCGAGGGCGAGGTAGGCCGCGGCCGCGACAACGAAGGTGACGATCCAGCCGATGGAGCTCAGCCCGTTCGCGAGCAGCAGGTAGCCGACCACGATGGCCAGCGCCCAGCTGGCGGTGGCCCGCCACTCGATGCCGCCGCGGTACCAGTAGCCGCCGTGTGCGGTCATGTCCAGCAGCGCCACCGGGTCGTAGTACCGGCGCTTGATCATGTCCACCAGGAAGACCCCGAGCCAGGCGGTGATCGGGATGGCCAGCAGCGAGATGAACGCGATGAAGGGGCCGTAAAAGTTGTCGGCGATCAGCATGAAGTAGATCGCCCCGATGAAGGTGACGGTCACGTCCAAGGCGACCGCGTACACCCGCGGCACCCGCACGCCCAGGGTGAGCGTGGTCAGCCCGGCCGAGTAGACCGACAGGTGGTTGGACAGCAGCAGCCCGCCGAACGCGGCGATCAGGTACGGCACCGCCATCCAGGGCGGCAGCAGCTCGCGGATCGCGGCGACCGGGTCCGACGCCGAGGCCAGCGAGTCGTCGCCCGCGGTGAGCAGCGCGCCCAGCCCGATCAGCAGCACCAGCGGGATGCCGGCGCCGGCGGCGCTGGCCGAGATCAGCCGGCCGGCGCGCACGCTGAGCTTCTGGTAGCGGGCCATGTCGGCGCCGGCGTTGGCCCAGCCGATCCCGGTTCCGCCGGCGATCACACCGATGCCGGCCAGCACGGCGGTGATAGGCCCAGCCGGGATGGCCGCGACCGCGGCCCAGTCCACCGTGGCCACCAGCACGACGCCGACGAACACGTTGAGCGCGCCGAAGATCCAGGTCGCCCACTTCTGGATGACCAGGATGGCCGCGTGCCCGAGCCCGGAGACCAGCAGCGTGCAGAGCTCGAAGACGGCGATGGCGACGATGGTCAGGACCGGCACCAGCTTGGCCTCCCCTGGCGTGCCGAAGGTGATCGCGAACAGCGACAGCAGGACGAAAGCGCCGGTCGTGGTGTTCACCGTCTCCCAGCCGAGTCGCGACAGCAGCGAGACCAGCGTCGGCCCGGCGTTGCCGCGGGCGCCGAAGACCGCGCGGGACAGCGTCATGCTGGGCGCGCCGCCGCGCCGGCCGGCCACCGACACCACCCCGACCACGGCGAAGGACCCGGCCGCTCCGACCACAGCGACCAGCAGCGACTGCCAGACGTTGAGCGAGGTGAACGCGATCAGGGTGGCGCCCAGCGGGAGCCCGAGGATCGAGATGTTGGCCGCGAACCACACCCAGAACAGCTGCAGCGGGTTGCCGTTGCGGTCGGTGTCGGGCACGGGCTCGATCCCGCGTTGCTCCACGGCACTCAGGGCGCCATCGGTGGCGGTTCGCATGAGAGATCTCCAAACGACGGTGTTGGGCGAGATGAGTGAGTGCGATGAGAGGCGCGACGGCTCTCGATCAGCCGCGCAGGTCGAGCAGCTTGCCCACGACGGGGGCGAGGTCGAGCCGGTTGACGCGTTGCACCACGGCCAGCTCGGCGGCCGGCCAGACGTGGCCGCCGTGCGTCGCGCCGAGCACCGCGCCGGCGATGGCGGCGATCGTGTCGGTGTCCCCGCCGAGGCCGGCGGCCCGGCAGAGCGACGCCCACGGGTCGTCGCCGGTCGCGGCGAGCGCCAGAGCCGCCACCACCGACTCCTGCGCGGCCACCGACGTGCCGATGACCTCGATCAGCGCCTCCTCGCGGGCGTCGGCTCCGAGCCCGGCCAGGTAGGGCACGGCCCAACGCAACCGGGCAGCGATGGATCCGCCGGCCACCCAGTGGCCGCGCCGTCCGCCCTCGGTGGCCGCGGCGATCGCCACCTCGATCGCTTCCGGCAGCGTCGCGCCACCCACCCCCGCGCTCACCGCGGCGCCGACCGCCGCGGCCGCGGCGATGCCCAGCCCGGTGTTGTGGGTGGGCGAGCTCGTGTGCGCCACGCTGTCCACAAACGATTTCAGGTTCGAGGCGTCGGCGGCGATCCCGACCGGCGTGATCCGCATGGCAGCGCCGTTGGTGGCGCCGGTCCGGCCGGCCTCGCCGGGCGGCACGCCCTCGCCCAGCCGCTCCAGGGCGGCCTTGGTGGACGGACCGAGCAGGTCCAACGACCCCCGATCGCGCATCCGCCGCTCCCAGGCCAGCAGCCGCTCGGCCAGGGTGGCCGGGTCGACCGTGCCGTGGCCGTCGATGAGCAGCTCGGCGAGCAGCACGGCCTGCTCGGTGTCGTCGGTGATCGACCCGGCGCTCATGCCGGCGGCGATCCGCTGCCGCGGCCCGGCGTCGACCAGCCCGGTGATCGGGCCGTAGTCGTCCAGGATCTCGGCGCGGGACATGGACTGGGTGGGCATGCCCAACGCGTCGCCGAGGGCCAGCCCGTGGAAAGCGGCCAGGGCGCGGTCCGCCGCCGTCCCTTCAAGCGCAACGGCGTTCGGCGCAACTGGGTTCAACGCAACGGGGTTCACCTCAGCCGCCGAAGCTCACGTGCAGCCGGAACCGCTTGGGGTCCAGCCAGCTGACGACCTTCTCGACGAAGCCGCCGTCGGCGTCGCGGGCGATCCGGGTGGTGTTCAGGAACTGCTCGCCGGCTTCGCGACCGAGCAGGTGGGCGTCGTCCGCGCCGAGCTCGGCCACCGCGATCCACTGGTCACCGCGGGCCGGCACCAGTCCGGCGGCGGTCATCGTGGCCGACAGCGAGTCGTCGATCAGCCCGGCCTCCGGGGCCGCGGCGAGCGCGCCGACCGCGGGCACCCGGCTGCGTTCGAGGGACACCGCGGTGCCGTCGTCGATGAGCCGCCGGATCCGGTCCAGCACCAGGAACTCCATCGACCGGGCGCCGATCGTGGCGGCCAGGTCCGGATCGACCACCCGCTCGATGCGCACGATCTCGGCGCGGGTGTGGATGCCGGTCATGGCGAGCGCGAGGCCCCAGCTCGGGGACTGGCTCAACGAGCGACCGTCGAAGGTCACGAACGAGCCGACCCCGGTCTGGGTTTCGATGAGGTTGTCCCGGGCCAGGCCCTCCAGGGCGCTGCGGATCGTGCTGCGACTGACGGCGAACCGTCGGGCCAGCTCGTTCTCACCGGGCAGCAGCGATCCGGTCGGGTGCTCGCCGGACAGGATCGCGTCGCGCAACCGGCCCGACACCTCCTGGCGCTTGAGCGACGAGCGGGGCCGCGTTGTCACAGCCGGCGTGCGCTTGTTCATACAGGAACCATACCTGTCCGATACCTGTATGGTCAAGTGTTGGTGACTAGGTGGGCGGCGGACAGGGGAGTTGTGCGCCGCCAGGTTCGTGCTCCGGCTGCATCAACGAGGCTATGAGTGCTGTTGCTCGCGTTCCGCGGAACGGTGCGCGCGCCAGCTCCTGGTGACTGCGACCGCCAGGGTTGCTGTTCGTCCGCGACCTTGAGCGTGCCGATCTGACAACCAGGCCGAACGCGCCGTCCGCCCCACCACGGCGGCGCTTGGTCAGCGGATCACGATTCCCATTCCCGCTCCTGCCAGGTCAGCCACTCGGTGTCCTCGAGCAGGCGGAGATCCGGCTTGCGCAGCACACCGTGATCCACCAGCAGTTTCGCGATGCCGTCCGGTGACAGAGCCTCGCCGTCGACCACCAGGCCGGCCCGGGTCAGCTTGTCCCGAAGGTTCTTCAGGTGTTCGTGGGTGCGTGCGGTGAGTCGGGCCCTCGCGGACTTCTGGCCGTCGAACTCGGCCAGCAGGCGGTAGCTGCTCATGGTGTTCAGGATCTGCCGCGTCAGATCGGGCACGTTCGGGGTGGCCGTCGCCGCCGGCTCGTCGAGCAGCCGCGGTCGGGTCAGCAGCAGGGCGACGGCGAACTCCTTGGTCAGCGGATTGAGCCGGAGCGGGACGATCGTCGTGCGACCGTTGACGCTGGTCACAGCGGGCCCGGCGGCGGGGGACGAGCGCTGCTCGAGATCGACGGTGAGGCGGCCGGCCTGCGATCCGGGCCACGTGACGCGCACCGTCCCCGCCGTGAGCAGGGCGCCCGCCGCGGGCTGATCCAGGGTGACGGCCGGAAGTCGCAGCGTGCCCGATTCCGAGATCACGAACATGTCATGGGTAGAGCTGAGGTTCGTGATCGCCACCCCCTCGTCGATCAGTTTGATCGAGCCCGCGCGGCGGGAGAGCCGCTCCTCGTCGGCGAACCGGATGTCCGCCGCCCGGTCGCGGCCGAAGATGATCTCCTCACCGCGGCCCAGCATTCGCCGGCCGAGCTCCCTGCCCGCCATCGTGCCGACGACGGTGGCCATGTCCTCACTCACCGGCAATCCTTCCGCGCCCGCGCGCTGGGTAACCCCAGATTCGGGGTATCGAAGCTACGTGTTTCGGAGCAACGATTCCTACGTCCGAGAAAGCAAGGTCGATGCCCGACATCGCATCACCGTCGATTCGCCAGAGGAGTGAACCATGGACTTCACCGCCGTAATTCTGTTGGTGGGTGCCCTCTATTTCCTGCCGTCTCTCGTCGCTGTTCTGCGTTCGGTTCCGAACGTCGGATCGGTCGTTGTCCTGAATGTTTTCCTGGGTTGGACGCTCATCGGGTGGGTGGCCTCGATGGCCATGGCGGCCCGATCGACCGCGCCCGCGCCCGCACGGCCGGCCGGCTGAGGAATCGCAGCTCATCCGAAAATGGGGGTGGCGCCGGTCACCGCGACGGCCTGGATCGGCGCGCCGCCGTCTTCGGCGGTCAGCGTGGCGGGGTCGAGCGGCGGGGCCGGTGTCACCCGATCGCCGGTCTTCTTGATGCCGACCTGGCTCCCGTCGGCCAGGACGATCCAACCGATGCGGCTACCGATGCCGTCCACGGTGCGCCGGCTCTCGTAGAGCCCGGCATCGCTGACCGCGATCTGCGCCGAGAACGGCAGCGTTCGCCCCTTGACGGTGAGGGTGCCGAGCACCGAGCGCTGGTCCACGGTCCCGCTCACCACCGTGGCCGGATCGCGTCCGTGCAGTTCAAGGCGCTCGGCGGCGATGTTGCCCTCGAGCCAGGCCTCCACGGTCGAGCCGTCGCAGAGGTAGCCGACCGCCCTACCGTCCTTGATGCCCACCGCCAGCGTGATCTCGCTTCCACTCGAGCGGCCGGTGAAGATCGCCTCCCGCAGAACGGGTCCGACCGCCGCCGGGGGGAGTGGCGGCGCCGCGGGTTCGGGCTGCCCGGCGGTCGGCAACGGCTGTCCGGCGTTCGAGTCGCGCTGCGAGTTCGCGCCGACCAGGAAGCCCACGAGCAGCACCACCACCACGGCCACCGCCGCGACGAGCAGCGGCGCCTGCCGCCGCGGGCCGGTCGGGGCGGGCACCGCAGCCCCGTCGGCCGTCGAATCGGGCTCCTGGATGGCGGCCGCCGCCGCCTGCTCCCGGCCGGCCTCGGGTTCGGTGGCCGCCTCGTCCTCGGCGGTCCGCTCCGCCGCGGGCGAACCGGCCAACCGGACCGGGGCGGCCGGGTGCTCCAACGGCAGGACGGGCAGCGGCTGCACCGGTCGCCCCGCCGTCGAGGGCGGAACAGTCGGCCGGTCGCGCTCGGCGATGGCCTCCTGTGCCGCCATGGCCAGCTCCCCGGCCGTGGCGAACCGGTCCTCGGGCACCTTGGTCATGCCGCGCGCGACGATCTCGTCGAACATGGCCGCCGCCGGATTTCGCGCCGAGGGCAACGGTGGCGGGATCTTCAGGTGGGAGTGCATCAGCGCCGCGATCCCCTCACCGGCGTACGGCTTCGCGCCGGTGAGCATCTCGAAGAACACGCAGGTCAGCGCGTAGATGTCGGACTGGCGGGTGATGGCCCCGTCGAACTGCTCCGGAGCCATGTAGTCCAGGCTGCCCAGCAGCGCCCCGGTCCGGGTCAACGAGTGGCTGCGTTGCGTCGTGGCCAGCCGGGTGATGCCGAAATCGGCCAGGTAGCAGAAGTCGGCGACCGTGCCGTCGATCAGCACGTTCGAGGGCTTCACGTCCCGGTGCACCAGGCCGACGGCGTGCGCCGCGTCGAGCGCGCTGGCCAACTGGCCGAGGATGGCCACCGAGCGGGTGGGAGCCAATGGTGCCGATCGCCGGATGAGATCGTGCAGGTCGAGCCCGTCGACGAACCTCATGTCGATGAAGAGCTGACCGTCGATCTCCCCGTAGGTGTGGATCGGGATCACGTGGGGGTTCGCCAGCCGCGCCACGTGCCGCGCTTCGCGCTGGAAACGCTGCTGGAACTCCTGGTCATCGGCGAGGTGCGGGGCCAGCCGCTTGATCGCCACCGTGCGCTCGTGCTGCACGTCGTGAGCCCGGAAGACCTCCCCCATGCCACCCCGTCCGAGCAAGGCCTCCAAGCGATACGGTCCGAAGTCCGGATACGCTGTCACAGACTCTTCCTCCAGGGACTGTGGCCGAACAGCCGCGTGGGGTGTCGTGCGCTCGGACGTGCACGTTACCGCCGACAGCACGATCCCGCTGGCCTCGAATGTCGGCAGTTCGACGCCGATCCGTCCAGGCCACTACCACCGCTCCCGCACTCGGTGTCGATTTACACACCCGGAGCAAGCCAACGACCGTGAACAGAACCGCCCCCGGCCGCATTGTTGCGTCTGCAACCTTGACGACACCGGAGGGTAGAACCTTGTTCACGCTGTACACCGACTACGCGATCGACCTGGCCATCGACGTAGTGGCGATCTTTCTCATGGCCTACATGCTGTACTTCCGCCGCCATCGGCGCGCGGACCTGTTGTTGGGCTACGTCACGCTGAACATCGGGCTCTTCGTGGCGATGTCGGTGCTGATCACGGTGCGGGTGGACATCGCGCTGGGCTTCGGGCTGTTCGCGATCCTGTCGATCATCCGGCTGCGGTCGAGCACGGTGACCCAGCAGGAGGTGGCCTACTACTTCGTGGCGCTGGTCCTGGGTCTGGTGAACGGGATGAACCTGCCCGACCGCCTGTTGATCGTGCTGGTGAACGCGCTGCTGTTGGTGACCATGCTCGTCGTCGACAGCAAGCCTCTGCGCGACCGGGCCCGGCGGCTGGACATCACCCTGGACACGGTGCACGCCGACGACGCCGCACTGGTCGCCGACCTCGAGCGCCGGCTGGGCGGACGGGTGATGCACCACGTCGTCAACGACATCGACTACGTGCGCGACATCATGGTCGTCGACGTGCGCTACCGCGCCGGCTCGCGCATCTCCGAGCGGAGCCTGGGTCAGCTGTTCAAGGCGGGGCAGAAGTGAGCGCCCGCGCCATCGACGCCGCACCCGCGGCGGGGGTGAGCACACCGGCCACCCCGGCCGAGCGGGCGGTGGCCGCGGCCGCCGCGCTGGTCGATCCGATCGGGCTGGACGAGCTGATGGGGCTGGCCGAGCTGCAGACCCGGGTGGACCGCAAGTACTTCGTGCCCGCCGGCATCTTCCGCAGGCTGATCTCCGAACTGGCCGACGACATGCGGGTGCTCGAGATCGACGGCAAGCGCACCTTCGGCTACGAGTCGGTCTACTTCGACACCCCCGAACTGACCACCTACCGTGCCCACCTGCAACGCCGCCGGCAACGGTTCAAGGCCCGCACCCGTACCTACCTCGACAGCGGGCTGTGCATGTTCGAGGTCAAGCTGAGCGGCACCCGCGGCGAGACGGTCAAGCAACGCGTCCCGCACCCGATCGAGGACAGCGCCGAGCTCACCGACGGGGCACTGTCCCACCTCCGCACCACCCTGGGCCAGGCCTACCATCAGGACCTGCCACCCGGGATGCGGCCGACGCTGGCCACCACCTACCGGCGCACCACGTTCGTCACCCGCACCGGCGAGGCCCGGCTGACCTGCGATGTCGGGCTGCTGTGCCTCAACGTGCGGCACGAGGTGCGCGACACCGGCACCCACGTGCTGGTCGAGAGCAAGTCCGCCGGCCGGGGCAGCGCCCCGGACCGGATCCTGCGCGAGCTCGGTGTGCGCCCGGCGTCGGTGAGCAAGTACTGCGTGGGCGTCGCCGCCCTGCACCCCGAGCTGCCGTCCAACCCCTGGCGCCAGACCCTGCAGCGCTACTTCGAGCCGCGCGCGATCTCCGACCTGAGCGGCACGAAGAGATGAGGAGCACGAGCAACGCCGGAGGGTTGAGATGTCCGAGCTGGTGATCGTGGTCGTCCTGACCGCGCTCGTCTTCGACTTCACCAACGGCTTCCACGACACGGCCAACGCGATGGCCACCTCGATCGCGAGCGGGGCCCTGCGCCCACGGGTGGCGGTGCTGCTGGCCGGTGCGTTGAACCTGATCGGCGCGTTCCTGTCGGTGCAGGTGGCCCTGACCATCTCCAGCGGTCTGGTCGACGAGGCCCGGATCACCCCGCAGGTGATCTTCGGCGGGCTGGTCGGCGCGATCCTGTGGAACCTGCTGACCTGGCTGCTGGGCATGCCGTCGAGCTCCTCGCACGCGTTGTTCGGCGGGTTGATCGGGGCGACCTGGGTCTTCGCCGGAACGGACGGGATCCACTTGTCCACTGTGGTCGGCAAGGTGTTGGTGCCGCTGGTGCTCTCGCCGATCGTGGCCGGCGCGGTCGCACTGGCCGCCACCGCGGTTGCCTACCGGCTCGCCGCCCGCGGCGACCGGCGCACGGTCGACCGGGGCTTCCGGTGGGCGCAGGTCGTGTCGGCCTCGATGGTCGCGCTGGCGCACGGCACCAACGACGCGCAGAAGACCATGGGCGTGATCACGCTGACGCTGATCACCGTGGGCCTGCTGCCGGCGCACGCCGCGCCACCGCTGTGGGTGGTCGTCGCGGCCGGGCTGGCCATCGCGCTCGGCACCGCCATGGGTGGTTGGCGGATCATCCAGACCCTGGGCCGGCGGATCAGCGACATCGAGAGCCCGCAGGGGTTCGCGGCGGAGACGGCCAGCACGGCCGTCATCCTCAGCGCCGCGCACCTGGGGTTCGCGCTGTCGACCACCCAGGTCACCACCGGAGCGGTCCTCGGCTCCGCCGTCGGCCGCCGCCGCGCCGTCGTCGGATGGGGGGTGGTGGTGCGGATGGCGGGCATCTGGCTGCTGACCCTGCCGGCCGCCGCGACGATGGGAGCGACGGCGGCGTGGGTGGCCGCCGGCGGCACCGCGGGGACCGTGCTGGTCGCCGCCACGCTGATCGTCGTGGCCGGCGGCATCTACCGCCGGTCCCGGCGCCGGCCGGTCACCGCGTCCACCGTCAACGATGTACCGCCGGTCGCGGTCCTCGCCCGAGCGGCCGCGTGAGGGGAGAACCGAGATGAGAATCGACTGGGCATCGTTGCTCGTCGTTTTCGTGGTGTCGTTGGGCTCGACGGTCGCGGTCGTCGCGCTGGTCACGCTGGCGATGCTGGGGCTGTCCGCCCGCGCCGCGGGGCCGCACGTGCCCACCCGGCCCCCGCTGTTCTCGCGCTCGACCGGGACAGTGGTGGGCGGGTGCTGCCTGACCGCTGCCGCCCTGATCCTGCTCCTCGGGCTCTGGGAGATCGTGGCGAGGTGACCGGTGGGCGGCCATCCGGGGTTTCAGCGATGCGGCTGAACGCCGGCCCGGGCCGGTCAGATGCCGGGCGGGCGGTCGTCGGGCATTCGCGGGATGCGGTTCATCAGCGCGCTGGCGGCCCGGACGGCGACGGCGCGGTCATGGGACAGGACCCAGCGCCAGTGCTCGCCCACGCCCGCCGCGGTGTCCAGCTGTCGGGCGGCGAGGACCGCGGCGAAGTGCGGTCCGACGATCACCAGGTTCCATTCCCATGACAGCGCTTCCCCCGGCTGCAGGTCGATGCCCCGTACCCCGCGGGCGGGGCGATCGGTGAGCCCGGACCCGAACACGGCTACGTAGGCGTTGCTGTCGGCCAGCGCGGTGTACCGCGCGGCGGCCGGGGCGAAGGCGGCGGCGGTCTGGAACGTGGTGAGCACGAGGCAGCTCTCGCCGATGGCGGCGGCCTGCCGCTCGAGGTGCTTGCTCATGGCCAGCAGCAGCGCCGTGCTCGCCGAGCGAACCTCACCGGTTTCGCCGTGGCGAAGAACGGGGTGAGCTCGGCCGGCGCCACCGGCGGCCGCCGTCGGATCGCGGTGCTGGGCGGGCGGCCCAGCCGGCCGGGCAGCGGTCCTGGGCGATCGAACAACCAACCCTGGCCCAGCCCAGCGCCAAGAGCCTGGCGGCCTGCAGGTTCTCCGGCGTCTCGATGCCCTCGGCCACCACTACGGATCCGCTGCGCTCGACCTCGGCGGCCACGGCGGAGAACACCAGGCGGTGTGCTCGTCAGGCGCCTGCTGCACCAGCGTGGCGTCGAGCTTGACGATGTCGGGCGCGATGAGCGGCAGCAGGGCGAGCGAGTCGGGATTGATCCCCACGTCGTCCAGTGCCACCCCCCAACCCAGCCTGCGGATCAGCGCGACGGTGCCCAGGACGGCGGCGGGATCGGCGGTGAGGGCCCGCTCGGTCAGCTCGACGACGACCGGGAGCGACGAGGCCGACGTGAGGTCGGACAGCACATCGATGCAGTGGGAGTCGGGCTCGATGTTGACGAAC
Source organism: uncultured Actinomycetota bacterium (assembly GCA_963730945.1). Lineage (GTDB taxonomy): Bacteria > Actinomycetota > Actinomycetes > Mycobacteriales > Pseudonocardiaceae > Pseudonocardia. Next base: position 1,170,032 of record CAVSTV010000008.1, on the reverse strand, counting down.
AGGGTCCAGGGAGTGGCCAGCCCGGCGGTCCGGGCGGCGCCGATCGCGGCCCGGACGCAGGTCGCGTCCAGCGCGGTCAGCATCCCGGCCCCGCGGGCCGCGGCGAACATGTCCACCGGGGCTTCCAGGGCGTGTCCGCAGGGACCCCGGGTCAGCGCCTCGAACCCGATGGGACATCCGGAGGTCAGATCCACGATCGGTTGGAAGACCGGCTGCACGGTGCCGCCCTCGAGCAGGTCGCTCACCGCGGCGGCATCGGCCGCCGGCCAGCCGGCCGTGGCAGCTGGATCCCCGCGGCGGGCGCACAGGTCGGCGGCGACGCCTGTCCACGGTCCGGGACCGGGCGGATCAGGTTCGGCATGGCTGGCGGTCCCCATGGATTCGGCGATGTCGCCGTTGATTCTGCGCGCGGGGCCCGCGGTCGGCCCCGCAACGCCCCCACTCGTACCCCGACGGGTGACGCTCCGCGCCTGCTCATCGGCTGGATGCGGCCATGGTCCGGTGAAACCGCACGGTTCAGCGACGGTGAACCGGGAACCCACTGTGCAACCAGGAGGATGACACGATGGGAACACACAGCGGTCCGCACGAGGAAGAACGCCATCCTGACCCCGACTACGCGCGGGGGCAGGATCACGAGCAAACCCACCCCGAGCGTCCGGACTTCGCCCGCGGCCAGCGACAGGGTGAGCCGGATGAGCACGAGGGAGATTTCGCCCAGGGCCAGGAGGACCCCGACCTGCACGTGCAGGCCGAGGATCACGGGGACTTCGCCCGCGGACAGCGGCACCAGGACCCGGACCCGGTCTGATCGGTTCGCGCCGGCCGGCCGCGCCCGGTGCCGCGGACATCAGGTCGGTCCGGACCCGCTGTTCACCGTGTGGTCTCGAACGTGGTGGTCAACGGTGCGGTGCAGTCGCCGCCCACCCACACGTCGAAGGTGGAGGCGTCGAGCACCCAGTCGCGGACCGCGGCGTTCCAGTAGCGACGCTCGTTCGGGCCGAGCGGAAACGTGAGCGTGCGTGACTGCCCGGCGGCCAGCGTGACGCGCGCGAAGCCCTTGAGCTCGCGAACGGGACGCGACGCGGTGCCGTGGCGCTGGTGCAGGTAGAGCTGCACGACCTCGTCGGCCTGGCGGTCCGCCGTGTTGGTGACCTGCACCGACACCGTGACGGTGCCGTCGGTCGGGCAGCTGGGCACATCGACGGTGAGGTCGGTGTAGTCGAAGCGGCCGTAGCTGAGGCCGTACCCGAACGGGTACAGCGGGGTGCTGGCCTCGTCCCAGTAGCGCTTGGCCTGGTTCTCCGGCTCGTGGGAGCGGGTGTGGGAGTAGATCATCGGTACCTGGCCGACGGTCCGGGGCCAGGTGAAGGGCAGCTTGCCGCCGGGGGAGACGTCACCGAACAGCAGGTTCGCCACGGCTGTGCCGCCCTGGGTTCCCGGGTACCAGATGTCGAGGATCGCCGGCACGTTCTCCGCGGGCCAGCGCAGGTCCAGCGGGCGCCCGTTCATCACCAGCAGCACGACCGGGGTGCCGGTGGCCGCGACAGCCCGCAGCAGCTCGAGCTGGCGTCCGGGCAGCTCCAGCGAGGACCGTGAGGCCATCTCGCCGATCATGTTCTGCCACTCACCGGCCACGACGACGGCGATGTCGGCGTCGCGGGCGAGCTCGACGGCCCGGCGGAACTCGGCGTCCGCGTCGAATCCTTCGGGGTCCTGCGGGGTGTTGCCGCCGAACATGTCGAACAGCGACGGGAACTCGCGCTGCACCACCGGCACGCCGGGGGCGTGCTCGACCCGGACGCCCGCACCGGCCCGGGCGCGGATCCCCGCAAGCACGGTGACCGTCTCGTCCAGGTCGAAGTCGAACACCCAGGGCCCGACGGTGTCGCGCGGGGAGTCGGCCAGCGGCCCGACGACGGCGACCGAGCCGATCGCCCCGGCGTCCAGCGGCAGCAGCTCGCCCTCGTTGCGCAACAGCACCGCGGACCGCTCGGCGGCGACCCTGGCCACCTCCCGGTGAGCCGGATCGGCGAGCACCTCGCGGGCCCGGTCCTCGTCGACGTACGGGTTGTCGAGCAGGCCCATGCGGATCTTCACCTCGAGGATGCGCCGCACGCTGGCGTCGATCGTCTGCATGTCCGTCGCTCCGGAGTCCAGCGCGTCGGGCAGGTGGGCGTAGGCGGCGTCGGAGATGGCCATCTCCATGTCCACCCCGGCGTTCACGCCGCGGGCCCCCGCGTCGGTCAGGTCGGCGGCGAAGCCGTGGGTGAGCAGGTTGCGCACGGCGTTGGCGTCGCTCACCACGAAGCCGTCGAACCCCCAGATCTCCCGCAGCACCTCGGTGAACAGCCACCGGTTGCCGGTGGCGGGGATGCCGTTGAGGTTCATGTAGCCGGTCATGATGTTGCCGGCGCCGGCCTCGACGGCGGCTTGGAACGGTGGGAAGACGACGTTCCACAGCTCGGAGTCGGACAGGTTGACCTCGTCGTAGTCGCGGCCGCCGAGCGCGTAGCCGTACCCGGCGAGATGCTTGGGACCGGCAATGATCCGCTCGGGGGTGCCCAGCTGCGGGCCCTGGAAGCCGCGGACCTGGGCCACGGCCACCGCCGCGCCGAGGTAGGGATCCTCACCCGCGCCCTCGATGATCCGGCCCCAGCGCGGGTCGCGGGCGATGTCGATCATCGGCGCGAACGCCCAGTGGATGCCGACCGCGCGGGCTTCCCTGGCGGCCACCGCCTGACCGGCCTCGATCGTCTCGGGGTCCCAGGACGCGGCCATCGCGATCGGCACCGGGAAGACGGTGCGAAACCCGTGGATCACGTCGAAGCCGATCAGCAACGGGATGCCGAGGCGGTTCCCCTCGACCGCGAGCCGCTGCAGGCGGTTGATCTCGGCCGGATCGGTGAGGAACAGCAGCGAGCCGGCGCCGCCATGGCGCAGCGTCGACTCCGCCATCTCGGGCTGCTCGTCGGGGTCGAAGTCCAGCACCGGGTTCGCGCCGGCGGGCAGCCGGAAGTAGAAGTACTGCGTCAGCTGGCCCGCCTTCTCCGCCGGTGTCAGCTGCGCCAGCAGCTCGTCGACCTGCTCCTTGATCGTCATCCCGCTCCTTGTGAGGGTGAGGTTGTGGCCGTGCCCGCATCCTGCCGTGGTTTCCGGTGTTCGTTCAGCCGCTGGAGCAGTCGGCGGCCGCGGACGGGCGCCGAGCACGGGCCCGGCTGCGCACCGCGACGGCCAGCCCAACTGCGATGAGGGCCGCCGCGACGGCGAACGTGCACCGGGTCCCGGTCGCGATGTCCAGTGGGAGCGCGGTGGTGCCGTCACCGGTTCCGGAGGCGACGGCGAACACGGCGCCCATCACGGAGGCGCCGGTGATCAGGCCGAGGTTGCGCGACAGGTTCACCATGCCGGAGACCAGACCCCGGTCGTCCGGCCCCACACCGGACATGACGCCGGTGTTGTTGGCTGTCTGGAACAACGCGTAGCCGGCGGTGATGACCACCAGTGGTGCGACATAGCCGGGGACGCCCCACTGCACCGGTATCGAGGCCAGCCCGACGCAACCGGACAGCACGCCGAGCAGCCCGACGACCGCCATCGGGGCGGCCCCACGACGGTCCACGGCGCGGCCGGCGGCCGCGCTGATGAGGGCGGCCACCAGCGGTCCGGTCGACATCACGAGACCAACGGCAGCGGGGTCGAGATCGAGCACCCGCGCGAGGTGGAACGGGCCGACCACCAACGTCGTCATCAGCACCGTCGAGACGAGCGCGTTGGTGACCAGGCCCGCACCGAGCACCGGGTCTGTGAACATCGTCAACCGGACCAGCGGAGCAGCCGTCCGCGCCTCGACGCCGACGAAGAGGGTCAGGCCCACGCCCGCGGCGAACAGCAGGCCCAGGCCGAGCGGGCCGACGGCGCCGTGTTCGATCGTCACGGCCAGCGCGTACGCCCCCAATGTCAGCGCCAGCAGCAGCGTGCCCAGGTAGTCGAACGCGGCCGGGCCGGGCGTCGCGTGGCGCCGGTCGACGGGCAGGAACCGGTGGCACAGGAGCAGGGTGAGCAGGCCGAGCGGCACGTTGACGCCGAAGATCGCCGGCCAGCCGAAGCCGGCGACGAGGACGCCGCCAAGGGTCGGACCGAGCGCCGTCCCGACCGCGGACATCGTGCCCAGCAGCCCCATCGCGCTGCCGGTCCTCGCCGTCGGGACCGTCTTCGCGACGAACGCCATCGTCAGCGCCACCATGCCGGCGGCCCCGACACCCTGCAGCGCCCGGGCCGCGATCAGCAGCTCCAGCGTCGGCGCCAGCCCGCAGAGCAGCGAGGCGAGCGTGAACACGGCGATCGACGCCAATAGCAGCCGACGGTGCCCGACGATGTCGCCGAGCCGCCCGGCCCCCACGACCAGCGAGGTGATCACGAGCAGGTACGCCAGCACGATCCACTGGACGTCCTGGAAGGACGCCTCGAATGCCTCCGCCACGGTCGGCAGCCCGACGTTGGCGCTGCTGGTGGCGAGGGAGGGCAGCAGCACCGACAGCGCGAGACCGACCAGCGCGCCTCGGATCGCCGGGTTCTCCCGGCTGGTCGCTGGTGCTGGCCCTGCGCTCATCGTCCGCTCCTGCTGCTCGGGGACCTGCCGGATCAGTCGAACGTAGGTCCGAATCCGACCTGGCGGAAGACGCAACGTCCGCAACGTGTATGTGCACGAGACGCCATGTCCTTGTGGCATCGTGAAGGCGTGCCGAGACCCGACCTGAACCTGCTCGTCGCGCTCGATGTGCTGCTCGAGGAGGGCAGCGTCACGCGCGCGGGTGAGCGGTTGCGGCTCAGTCCCTCGGCGATGAGCCGGGCACTGGCCCGCCTGCGCAGGGCGGCCGGCGACCCGCTGCTGGTGCGGGCCGGGCGTGGACTCGTGCTCACGCCGCACGCGGTCGAGCTCCGGGAGCGCGTGCACCAGCTCGTGCAGGACGCGGAGGCGGTGCTGCGCCCGGCCGCGGAGCCCGACCTCGCCGCGCTGGTCAGGACGTTCACACTGCGCACCGGTGACGGCTTCGTCGAGAGCTTCGGCCCGGACCTGGTCGCTCGCGTCGGTGCGCAGGCACCCGGGGTGCAGCTGCGTTTCGTGCGGAAGACCGGCGGGGATGCCGGCGCGCTGCGCGCGGGCGCCGTCGACCTGGAGACCGGGGTCGTCGATCAGGGCGCCGGCCCGGACATGTGCACGCAGGCACTGTTCCGGGATCGGTTCGTGGGTGTCGTGCGCCACCAGCACCCGCTGAGCGGAGAGAAGATCACTTCCGCCCGGTACGCGGCCGGCCGGCACATCCACGTCTCGCGGCGGGGCTCCGACACGGGGCTGATCGATGAAGCCCTCGAGCCGTCGGGCCGGAAACGACAGGTGGTCACGGTCGTGGACGGCTTCGCGGCCGCGCTGGCCCTAGCCCGAGCCTCCGACCTCATCGCCACCGTTCCGGAGCGGCACACCGTGAACCTGCGCACCGACATGCACACCTTCGCGTTGCCGTTCCGGACGCGGGAGATCACGGTCTCGCTGCTGTGGCACGTGCGACTCGACGCCGACGCGGCTCATCGCTGGCTCCGCGGATGTGTGCTCGACGTGTGCGTACCGGTGGTGGTTCCAGGAAGTAGCCCGTAGAAGCAGCCGCGGCGGGTGGGCGGTTCCCACCGCCCGCCGACGGCATCGGAATGCGCAGCTCAGGGCCGACGTTCTACAGTCTGTAGAAAGAGAGGCTCGAGATGACTGCAGGACACCTGCCCGTTCTGATCACCGACGCCGCGGCGTCCTACGAAGACCAGTACGCGGCGCGCAAGCGCCGGTATGCCCTGTTGATGGGCTCCCGGTTGTTGCTGTTCGTGCTGGCGGCGGTGGCCTACCCCATCTCGTCCTGGCTGGCGGTGGGACTGCTGGCGGTGTCGCTGCCGCTGCCGTGGATGGCGGTGCTGATCGCCAACGACGCACCGGCCCGCCGGATCGAGGACGCGCACCGGCTCGCGGCGCCCGGGATCACCCGCCAGCTGGAGAGCCGCGGCCGTGTCGTCGTCGAGGTTCCCGACGACACGGTTGACGATGCCGGTCGGAGCCGGGACGGCCGGTAGCCCGGGTCACGCCGCCGTGGCGCGTCGGATCATGTCGGCGAACAGCGTGTCCAGCGGCATCCCCGCGGCCGCCGCCATCACCGAGATCACGCTCGTGCGGGCGAAGGAGCTGTAGAGGCCGGCTTCGAGGAACCAGGGGCTGCCGACCGGGTCGATGCGGAAGTCGAACAGGCCGTAGTGCCGACAGCCCAGCGCCCGGTGGCAGGCGACGGCCGCTGCCCACACCGCCGGGACGACCGGGTCGGCCGGGTCGACGATCCAGGAGCGGGTGCTCTCCTTGGCCTCCAGCTTCAGGCCCCCTCCGTCGCTGCGACTGATCTTGTCGCTGTAGGACCGGACGGGCTTCGCGGTGCTGTCGACGTTGTACTCCTCGAGCGGCAGGCAGGTGAGCGACCCGTCGCGCTCGATGACGCCGCACCGGACCTCACGACCGAGCTCGATGTAGGACTCGACGAGCACCTGGCTCGAGTGATCGAACGCCGCGGTCAGGGCGGCCTGGTACGCGGAGCGCTCGCGCACGAGCGACACGCCGAGCGAGTTGTCCGCATCCACCGGCTTGACCACCGCCGGCGGCACGAGTTCCACGACGTCGCCGGGGCGGAGGAGCTGCCCGGCCGGGACCAGGACGCCGGCCGCCCCGACGACGGCCTTCGCCTTGGCCTTGTCGGCGGCCACGGCCATGACCGCCGGGGTGTTGCCGACGTACGGGACGCCCAGGACGTCGAAGAGGGACCGGTAGGCGGTCATGCCGGGGATGCAGAACATCTGCGGGACGACCACGTCGATGTGCAGCGAGGTGATCCGGGCCAGCGCCTCGGCCAGGGCCAGCGTGGGGGCGGCTCGGATCGCGTCGTCGCTGAGGTCGGCCGGGAATCGCCAGCGACGATCGGGGGTGACGTAGGCGATGTGGAACTCGTAGCGTGCGTTGTCCGCGGTCGCCTCGAGGCAGTCGGCGGCGTAGAGCCGCGACAGGTCGCAGAAGAACTCGCTGACGGCCGAGCCGACCAGGTGCAGGACGCGCCGGTGCACGGATCAGTCCCCCGCGGGTTCGACGAGCTTGCCGATGTTGAAGTCGATGCGGATCCAGTCCTTGCGCCGCAACAGGTTCGAGGCCAGCAGCCACGGGATCTGGGCGTGGTGGACCATCAGGAAGGGCAGCGGGTCCGACCAGTCGAAGATCGCTTCCTTGCCGGCGACGACGACCCGGAGCCGCTCCCCGATCGTCGACGGGCGGCTGAGCATCCGCCACAACTCGTGGTAGAGCCAGTACGTCGGGCGGCTCGACGGCAACGGGGTGATGGTGGGGGAGCCGGTCTCGAGGTAGGCCTGCGCGACGCCCGGATGGTTGTAGAACATGGTGATGGCCGAGTGCGTGCGCGGGTTGCACTCGATGGCGTAGACGCTCCCGTCGGCGGCCTCGATGAAGTCGAAGGAGAACTGCCCGGTCAGCCCGAGCTCACCGACGAACCTCGTGACCCATGCCTCGATCGCCGGCTTGTCGACCATCTCGTAGTTGACCTGGAACGCCGACGACTCGCAGCAGCAGTACAGCTGGAGGTGGCCGTCGCGCACGGTGCTGTGCGCGCAGAACTCCTGGCCACCGACGAAGGCCTGCATGACCCACGGCGTCGCCTCGGAGATGGGCTTCGACCTCGCGAACCGCGCCGTGTCCGCGGGGGTGTCGCGGGGCAGCCTGGTCAGGTCCAGCCGGTGCACGGGGTCGTAGGGGATGCTCTTCAGGATGTAGGGCTGCTCGCGGGTGGAGAAGTCGAACTCCGCGACCTGGCGCGGGTCGAAGATGCGGTGCGAGTCCGGGACGGGCAGGCCGAGCGAGGTCGCCGTGGTGGCGAACTCGGACTTGTCGTCGACTCGTCTGATCATGTCCGGGTCGCCGTGGATGACCTCGCAGTACTGCGACAGCACCGGTTTGGCCAGCGCGTCGTGGTAGCTGGCCACCGGGCTGCACACCGGGACGTAGACGTCGACGCCCTCGGACCGCACGATCTCGACCAGCGCATCGACGTAGTCGGGGGACTGCGGCGGCGGCACGGTGTAGAAGCGGTCGACCGCGCGGGAGAACCGGTGCCCGGTGAGCCGGTACTTGCGTGACTCGATGAGGATCACGCGGTGCCCGGCGGCGTGGAACGACCGCGCCAGCTGCAGGGCCTTGGTCATCTTGCCGCCGCTGATCATGATCGTCCGGGGTCCGGTGGCGGTCTCTCGGGACGTCCCGACCAGCGACGAGACGATCAACGCGACGCCGGTCAGGGCGAGGTTCAACGGAAGCGCCATGGACAGCAGCGCCAACGCGCCCACCGTGCGGGCGACGAGCACCACGGTTCCGCCGGCCGGGGTCGGTCCGGCCGCGGACGACGACGACGCGGTGTTCGTGGCTTCCCGCGACGGCACTGTCATGAGGCGGCCGACGTCGCGGCGTCGTCGTCGTGGTAGCGGGCCACCATCCCGCGGTGCATGACGCGGTCGCCGACGACGTCGCCGTGGTCGCCGCGATGCAGGACACAACCGTTGTCCCACATCACGACATCGCCGGGAGACCAGGAGTGCCGGTAGGTGTTGTCCTCGGTGGTGGAGTGGGCGAACAGGAACGCGATCATGTCGCGGGCCGCGGTGCCGTCCATGCCGCTGATCGCCGCGCACCGCTGGGGTGTCGTCAGGTAGAGCGCGGTGCGACCGGACTGCGGGTGCGGGCGGAAGACCGGGTGCTCGGCCGTGGTCTCGTCGTCGGGGCCAAGGTCGACCCCGGTGACCACGTGCGTGATCGTCCGGCCTTGCAGGGTGTCCTTGATGGTCGTCGGCAACGTGTCGAACGCGCGGTACTGGTTGGTGAACAGCGTCTCGCCGCCCTGAGCGGGGATCGCCACCGCGCGCAGTGCGGTGTAGGCGGGCGGGTGGCGGACATAGCTGGTGTCGACGTGGAAGGTGCTGCGCGGCGGGGTCGTGCGCCCCACGTTGCTGACCACGTTGAGGTCAGGGAAGCCGGATAGCGCCGGCTCTCCGGTGGTGAAGGCGAGGTCGCCGAACTGCCGGAGGAATCCGACGAACCCGGCGTCGTCGATGGCCTGGCCGGGTGCGATCACCACGCCGTGGCTGGCCAGCAGGGTGCGCAGCCACGCCACCTCGTCGGGGCCGACGTGGCGTAGATCCAGGTCGCTGACCTCGACGCCGATGGGATGCAGAACCCGTTGGTGCATGGTTCCTCCGAGGGTCAGGGGGTGTCGATCCGGCGGATGAGCGTCAGCCCGTCCCGCAGCGGCAGCAGTACCTGCTCGACGCGCGCGTCGGCCGCGACGGCCTCGTTGAACCGGGCGATCGCCGCGCCGTTCGCCGTCGCCGGGCCCGACACCCAGGGCTGCCCCTGCATCAGGGTGTTGTCGACGCAGACGACCCCGTGCGGGGCGAGCAGACCGGTGTCGAGCACCGCGTCGAGGTAGTCGCGGTAGCCGCCCTTGTCGGCGTCGAGGAACACCAGGTCGAACGCCTCACCTGCCCCGTCCTGGACGGCTCGAGCCAGCTCGGCCAGCGTGTCCAGTGCCGGGCCCACCCTGACCTCGATCTTCGAGCCGCTGTCGGATTCACCGAAGCACCGCTGCGCGAACGCCGCGACCTCGGCGTCGATCTCACACGCGACCACCCGGCCGCCGGCGGATAGCGCCTCGGCCATGGCCAGCGCGGAGTACCCGGTGAACATCCCGATCTCCAGGACCCGGTGCGCGCGGGTCAGGTGCACCAGCATCTTCAGGGCCTGGCCCTCAACGTGTCCCGACAGCATTTCCTGCTCCAGGACGCCGCCGCCGGGCCCGGGCCCGTGCCGGCCCCAGTCGTGCGCGCGGGTCAGCTCGGCCAGCCGGGTCAGCGCCGGGGACTCCGGTGTGGTGCACCGGCCCAGGTACGGGTCCAGGCCGTTGGCCAGCTCGGCGGCCGCGCGCAGGCCGGCAGCGAACTCCGGATCGACGCCCCCGACATCGTCCAGCCGGCGCCCTAGGCGATCGAGGTCGGCGGCCAGGATGCCCGCCGGGGTCACCGGCCTCGGCGCCGGCCCCGCGGACGCGTCCGAGCGCATCGACGCGGTCACCGGTCGCGTGCTTCGGACGGCGCGGTGAACATGTCCTCGCCGTCGCCGCCGCGGGGGTAGCTGCGGCACACCTCGTTGTGCGCGGTGATCGCGCGGCCGAGCTCGTCCGCGGTGAGGTCGTTGATGAAGTGGCAGCTGCCCACGGGGCGTGGAACCGCCGCCCGCAGCAGGCCGTCGCGGGTCTGCACGATCGAGTCCGTGGCCCTGCGCAGCAGCTCGGGGGTGAGGTACGGGCTGGTGAGGGCCAGTCCGACGCGGCTCAGCAGCCAGCAGATCCGGTCCCGGTCGCTGACCGAGATGTAGCCGCGGCGCTCCGCGATGGTCGTCGACAGGGCCATGTCGATGGCCACCGCATGACCGTGGAAGTAGGGGGGATCGGGGGTGAGTTCCAGGGTGGGACTCCAGGTGTGACCGAACGCGATGACGCGGTCCAGGTCGAGCTCCTGGAGGTTGGGCACCTCGAGGTCGAGCATGGTCTGGATGGCGTCGTAGGTGACGCGGTGCGCGGTGTCGCGCAGCTCGGGGGTGCCTTCGACGTGACCGAAGCGGGTGTGCAGCAGGTCCTCGCCGTACTTCTCCAGCAACTCGAAGATCCCGCTGTTCCCGACCACCGCGATCTTGATCAGTTCGGCCATCCCGTTGCGCACCTGGTCGATCGGCAGCGTCTTGAGGAACGAGAAGTCGAGGATCACCTGCTTCGAGGCGTGGAAGGCGCCCAGCCGGTTCTTGGACTTGCCGTGGTTGACCGCGACCTTGATCGCCACGCTGGCGTCGATCAGCCCGATGAGGGTGGTCGGTACCCGGATGTGGTTGGTGGAGCGGCGGAACACGGCGCAGGCGAGACCGGTCACGTCGGTCGTCAGCCCGCCACCGACGACCAGCACGGGTTCGGTGCGCACCAGGCCGAAATCACCGAAGCCGTCGACGATGCGCTCGAGGGTCGGGAGCGTCTTGTCGGTCTCCCTGATCCGGACCGGGAAGACGGTCAGTGCGATGCCGTGGTGGTCGAAGTAGCCGCGCATCTGCGTGCCGTACAGCTCGTACACGTCCTCGTCGACCACCATCAGACAGCGGCCTGCGGACCGGTAGCTGTCGGCGATCTCGGGGTTCTCGGGCGCGAAGGCGCCGTTGACGTAGATCAGCGAGTACGCGATCTTCTCGTAGGCCTCGACGTGGAATGCGTCCGGTGTGGACGTCACGGTGGCACGCGGGTTGTCCGTCATGGTGTGGTTCGTCTCCAATCTCCACCGATGGCGGGATCTGCTTCAGGGAACGAGAAATCGACCCGTGGCCGGTGTACGGCTACGGACACGGGGCGGGGTTTGCCGGCCGCGGCGGTGACCGCGGCCTCGACTCAGTTGTCGGCGGAGATGGAGCCGCCCAGGTCGTCGAAGCTGAGGCTCTCGACCCGCCGCTGCGCGATGGCGAAGTCCTGACCAGCGGTGTTCTCGTTGGGGAAGGCGACGCACGGCACGCCGGCCGCGGCAGCGGCCTGGGCACCCTCGACGTTGTCCTCGACGGCGACACAGCTGCTCGGCTGCTCGCCGAGACGCTGCAGGGCGAAGAGGTAGGCGGCGCCGTCCGGCTTCGGCCGGTCGACGTCGGAGGAGCTGACGATCACGTCGAAGCTGTCGGTGCCGATGGCCGGGCTCAACGCGGCGAGCAGCGCCGCGATGTTGTCCGCGGACGTCGTCGTGACCAGACCGACCTTCGCGCCGGCGTCCTTCGCGCCCCGCAGGGTGTCGACGACCCCGGGGCGGGGTGACACGTGTGAGCCGGCCAGGCTCTCCCGGAAGATCTTCGACTTGGTCTCGTGGACCGCCGCCACATCGACGGTCGCGCCGACCGAGTCCGCGTACGCGGCGATGCGGCCCTGGCCGCCGCTCTCGCCCAGCATGGCGATGTAGTCGTCGCGGTCCCAGCGCCAGCTCAGGCCGTGCTCGGCGAAGGCCCGGTTGAACGCCTGCCGCTGGACTTCGGAGGTATCGGCGACGGTGCTGATGGAGCCGAAGAGGATGGCTGACATGTGGTTGAGCCTCGGTTCTGCACGCGTGTGAGCAGGACAGATCGCGGTCCTGGTGCGGCGGCCGGGACCGGAAGAAGGTCGTTGACGGACGTCTTCGACGCTAATCGACGTGCCGGCCGGCAGCGACTCGAGAAAGTGCGGCGACGAGCGGGCTCGAGGTGTCCGGGACAGGATGAGCCATGGACTACCGCACCCTGGGACGAAGTGGTTGTGCCGTGTCGAGCCTGTGCCTGGGCACGATGACGTTCGGCGCGGAGACCGACGAGCCGGGATCGCATGCTCAGCTCGACCGGTTCGTCGCGGCCGGCGGAACGCTGGTGGACATCGCCGACGTGTACGCCGGCGGTGCCTCGGAGGAGATCGTCGGGCGCTGGTTCGCCGACCGCCCCGCCGATCTGACCGAGCACGTGGTGCTCGCGACCAAGGGCCGGTTCCCGCTGAGCCCGGGACCGAACGGATCGGGCCTGTCGCGCCGGCACCTGACCCGCGCCCTCGACGCGTCGCTGCGCCGGCTCACGTTGGATCATGTGGATCTCTACCAGGTGCACGCCTTCGATCCGTGGACCCCACTGGAGGAGACGCTGCGGACCCTCGACGACTTCGTCCGGGCCGGCAAGATCGGCTACTACGGGTTGTCGAACTTCACCGGTTGGCAGCTGACGAAGGCCGTGCACCTGGCCCGGGCCCTCGGGCTGTCGGAGCCGGTCACCCTGCAGCCGCAGTACAACCTGCTGGTGCGGGAGATCGAGTGGGAGATCGTGCCGGCCGTGCTGGACGCGGGGCTGGGGATGCTGCCGTGGAGCCCGCTGGGCGGTGGCTGGCTGTCCGGCAAGTACCGCCGCGACCGGCGACCCACCGGGGACAGCCGGCTGGGCGACGACCCCGGGCGCGGGATGGAGGCGTGGGAGCGGCGGGCGACCGAGCGCACCTGGGAGGTGATCTCGGCGGTGCAGAAGGTGGCCGACGAGCGTGGGGTGTCGATGGCGGAGGTCGCGCTGGCCTGGGTGACCGACCGGCCGGGCGTGACCTCGACCATTCTCGGGTGCCGCACCGTCGAGCAGCTGGACAACAACCTGCGCGCCGCCGGGCTGCACCTCGACGCGGCCGAGACCGCGGCGTTGGACGAGGCCAGCCGGGTGCAGGTCGGCGACTACCCGTACGGCGAGATGGGGATCGAGCAGCGCACCCGACAGCTGGACGGGTAGGGCGCTCGCGCGTCCCATATTGAGACGGCCGGCGGCTGTCGGTCCGGTACCAGGATGCCTAGCGTCAGGACCCGAAGGCGATCCCGCATCCCCCCGACGACGTGGAGGAACTCATGGCGTCCCCGCTCCGCACGGTCATCAGTCCGAGCCGGTACGTGCAGGGCAAGGGGGCGATCCACCAGCTCGGCGAGTATCTGAAGCCGATCGGATCGACGCCGCTGCTGGTGGCCGACGACCTCGTGTGGGGGCTGGTGGGGCACGACCTGGAGGCCTCGCTCAAGGCCGCCGGGCTGCCGGCGCAGCGTGAGGTGTTCAACGGCATTCCCAGCGCGCGCGAGGTGGACCGGCTGGTCGGCGTGATCAAGAACGCCGGGGCCGACGTGGTCGTCGCCGTCGGCGGGGGCAGCGCGATCGACGCCGTCAAGGCCGCTGGATTTCTCGCCGGGATCCGCTGGGCCAACTGTCCGACGGTGGCCTCGACCGACGCCCCGTGCAGCGCGCTGTCGGTCATCTACACCGAGACCGGGGAGTTCGAGGAGTACCGGTTCTTCCCGCGCAATCCCGACCTCGTGCTGGTCGACTCGCAGATCGTGGCCAACGCGCCGGTGGCGCTGCTGGTGGCCGGTGTCGGGGATGCGCTGGCCACCTGGCTGGAGGCGCGGGCCACCGCGCGGTCGAACTCGAAGACGATGGCCGGCGGCCTGCCGACGCTCACCGGGACGGCGTTGGCCCAGCTGAGCTGGGATGTGTTGTGGGAGAACGCACTACCGGCCGTCGATGCCGTCCGCGATCATCAGGTCACGCCCGCGGTGGAGAAGGTGATCGAGGCGAACACGTTGCTGTCCGGCCTGGGGTTCGAGTCGGGTGGCCTGGCCGCCGCGCACGCCATCCACAACGGACTGACCGCGGTCCATGCCACCCACGGGCTCGCGCACGGCGAGAAGGTGAACGTCGGATCACTCACCCAGTTGGTGCTGGAGGGCGCTCCGACCAGCGAGATCCGCGATTTCATCGAGTTCACCACGCGCGTGGGACTGCCGACGACGCTGACCGAGGTGGGCCTGCGCGCCGATGACCTCGACTCCCTGACCACGGTGGCCGACGCGGCCACGGTGGAGGCCGAGACGATTCACTCGATGCCGTTCGAGGTGCGCAGCGCCGACGTGGTGAGCGCATTGGTGTCGATCGAACGGTTCGCGACCAAGGTGCGGCAGGACGCCAAGCTGGCGGAACCGGTGCTGTACACGGCCCACTGACGGGGCGAGTCATCGGCAGCCGCCGGCGGGTTCTCGGGCCGTGCAGGGTGCGGCGGCTTGCTGCCCGCGACGTTGAGCAGCGCGGCTCCACCGATCACCGTGACCAGGGCGATGGCCTTGGTCACGGTGAACTGCTCGCCGAGCCAGCCGATGCTGATCACTGCCACGCCGGCGGTGCCGGGCCCGTAGAGACCGTAGGCGACGGCGTTGTCCACGCGGCGCAGGGCGAAGGAGAACAGCGACACCTCGGTGACGAAGGCGGCGATGGCGAGGCTGCCCAGCACCGGATCGGCGAAACCGGCGGAGTGGTCCAAGGCGAAGACCTGGGCGACGTCGAGGAGCATCGCCGCGTACAGGGCGAGCCAGTTGGGGGCGGCGCTCCTTGGCCTAGACACCGGCGGCCTGCGTCCGGAGGACGACGACGCCGACCACGACGAGGACCAGGGCTGCCGCCTTCCGGACCGTGAGCCGGTCCCGGCCGACGACCACGCCGATCGCGACGATGATGGCGGTGGAGGCGGCGAATTGCGTGCTTTCGCCGTTTCGTGCTGGTCAAGGGCCCGACGATCGTGGCATTCCCGCCGGCCGGGCTCCGGGGCCCGCGACCGGCTCGAATGTGCAATAGGACGCAGATGCGTTACCGGCGCAGCCGACGGGCCCGCAGCACCAGGTCGTGGGTGTGATGCGCCCCAGCGCCTTCCGTCACCTGGCGTGCTCGCTCCTCGTCGACCTCGACGTGCCAGCCGTCGTCCAGCAGGGCGGCGACGTCGGCCGGGCTGACGAAATCTTCCGGGTCGAACCCGTGCGCCCTGGCCTGCTCGGCGTCGATGCGGGTGTGGTGCACCACGAGCAGGGTTCCCCCGGGTGCGACGGCGGCCAGCAGTGCGCGTTCGGCGTCGTCGTCGCGGGTCCGGAGCAGCGCCGGGTACTGCGCGGAGACCAGATCGAAAGGAGCCGCCGGGAGCTGCGCCTCCACGAGTCCGGAGTGGACCCAGCGCACGTCCACCTCGGCCTGCCGCGCGTGCGCCGCCGCGCGCGCGAGGGCGATCCCGGACACGTCGAGCGCCGTGACCTGCCAGCCCCGGCGGGCCAGCCAGACCGCGTCCGCGCCTTCGCCGCACCCGACGTCGAGCGCCCGGCCCGGCGCGAGTTCGGCCACCTCCGCGACCAGCGCGCCGTTGGGTTGCCCGCTCCACACCTGGTCCATGTCGGCGTAGCGCTGGTCCCACATGCTGGCGTCGTTCGCCCGGGTGGCCGCGCCGGCGGCCGGAGCGGCGGTCGCGAGGTCGTGGTCCGGATGAGGGTGGGGGATCGAGTCGGTCACCGGCCCAACATCGCCCATGATGCCGCCCGGTGCCAAGTCGGCGGGCCGGCCCACCGGGGTGTGACGCGCACCCTAGGCTTCTGCGCAGCGATCGCCCGGCCGCAGATGAGTTCCGGGGCCCGGCGCGGTCCTACCGGTGGCAGCTCATCGCTCGAGGAGGTCACATGACCGGAGTCCGGGTGCTCGTAGGAACACGCAAGGGTGCGTTCGTCCTGACCGCGGACGGCGCACGCCAGGACTGGGAGGTGAGCGGGCCGCTGTTCCCGGGGTGGGAGATGTACCACCTGGCCGGGTCGCCCGCGGATCCCGACCGGATCTGGGCCTCGCAGTCCGGGGGCTGGTTCGGCCAGCAGATCCAACGCTCCGACGACGGCGGCCGCAGCTGGGAGGCGGTCGGCAACGAGTTCGGCTACGCGACGGTCCCCGGCACGCACCAGTGGTACGACGGCACGCCGCACCCGTGGGAGTTCGCGCGGGTGTGGCACCTCGAACCGGCCGCCGACGACCCGGACACGGTGCTGGCCGGCGTCGAGGACGCCGCGCTGTTCCGTTCGGTCGACGGCGGCGGCAGCTGGTCGGAGCTGCCCGGTCTGCGCGAGCACGGCTCGGGCCCGCACTGGCAGCCCGGCGCGGGCGGCATGTGCCTGCACACGATCCTGCCCGATCCGCGTGACCCGGCCCGGATGCTCGTCGCGATCTCGGCGGCGGGGGTGTTCCGCACCGACGACGGCGGGAAGTCGTGGCGCCCGGCCAACAAGGGCCTGGTCAGCGACGGGATCCCGGACCCCGACGCCGAGGTCGGGCACTGCGTGCACAAGCTCGCGGCGCACCCGTCGCGGCCCGAGACCGTGTACATGCAGAAGCACTGGGACGTGATGCGCACCGACGACGGCGGTGATCACTGGTACGACATCGGCGGCGACCTGCCGACCGACTTCGGGTTCGTCGTCGACGTGCACGCCCACGAGCCTGAGACCGTGTACGTCGTGCCGATCACCAGCGACACCGAGCACTTCCCGCCGGAGGGAAAGCTGCGGGTGTTCCGCAGTCGCACCGGCGGCCACGAGTGGGAGCCGCTCACCGCCGGGCTGCCGCAGGAGCACTGCTACGTCGACGTGCTGCGCGACGCGATGGCCGTCGACGGGCTCGACGAGTGCGGCGTCTACTTCGGCACCACCGGCGGGCAGGTCTACGCCTCCGCCGACGAGGGGGACAGCTGGGCCCCGATCGTCCGTGACCTGCCCGCGGTGCTGTCGGTGGAGGTGCAGACCCTCCGATGAGCCGGCCACCGGTGGGACAGGTCCGCGTGAAGCTGCCGACTCATCTGCGCCGCCTCGCCCAGGTCGAGGGCGAGGTGTCGCTCGAGGTCGACGGCCCGGTCACGCTGGGCGCCGTGCTGGACGCGCTCGAGGCGCGCCATCCGGTGCTGCGCGGCACCGTGCGGGACCACGACACGTTGCAGCGCCGGGCGTTCGTGCGGTTCTTCGCCTGCGAGCAGGACCTCTCCCAGGAACCACCCGAGACGCCGCTTCCCGACGCGGTGGCCCGGGGTGCGGAGCCGTTCCTGGTGGTGGGGGCGATGGCGGGCGGTTAGCCCACGATTAGCCCCGCACGGGCGTCGGGAGCAGCGGGTTGCGGGTGCTCGCCACGACCTGGCCGGGCTCCGCGCCCGGGATGAACTTGCGCCAGTCGCCGCTCACCATGGTCGGGGCGGGGACCACCTTGACGCCGTCGGCGAAGTAGGTGGTGGCCAGCACCATGCGGGGCATCGTGGTCCGGTTGGCGCCTGCGGTGTGGAAGCAGTGGGCCGAGTGGAAGCTGACCTCGCCCGCGGCGAACCGCCCGTCCTCGACGGCCACGCCCGCGGTGCGGAAGGTGTCGGTGACGCCGCGGTCGTAGGAGGTGCCGTGCTTGTCGAAGGCGACGTCGGCCACCAGCCGCCAGTTGTCGGCGCCGCGGGCGAACGCGAGCGGGCCCATCTCCCGCGGGGTGGGCTGCAGCGGGATCCACGCGGTGAGCACCGCGGGGGAGTCGAGCGGGAAGTGGTGGGCGTCGTAGTGCCAGGGCGTGCGGCCGGCGCCGGGCTCCTTGGACAGCGCGTTGTCGTGGTAGAGCCGCACCCGCTCGGCGCCGAGCAGCGCGGCGGAGATACCGCCGATCCGTGGGGCGAGCACCGCTGCGCGCACCAGTGGGTCGTCGAGCCACATCATCTCGAGGCTCTGGAACCCGACGGCCGGGTCGACGGCCGCGTCGAGCATCGTGCGCAGCCGCGTCCGCAGCCGGGCCACCGCGCCGGGAGTCAGCACCCCGGGCAGCTTCACGAACGACTCGGCCCGGAAGAACGCCACCTGTTCGTCGGTGATCGGGTAGGGCTCGGCGAGCTCGGCGGCGACCTCGTCGTCGGACGGGAGCGGGCCCGGGTCCTGGGGCGCCGGCTCGACCAGCGGCCCGTCCGGTGCGGGGGACTCGGCCAGCGACATGTACCAGTCCCACCACTGGTCGTTGCCCCGGTCCCACGCGACGTCCACATCGGACGCCGACCCGGCCGCTACCGCCTCTGACAGGTACGGGTTCGTCATGCGCGCCGCTCCCAGGTGATCAGGTGGGCCTCGTGGCGGAACTCGTAGGAGCCGTCGGCGGCCCGGCATCCGGCCAGGTACGCGGCGAGCGGCTCGCGACCTTCGAGTTGCTCCAGCGACACGGTGTCGTCGAATGCGCAGCGCTGCAGGAAACCCTCGACGACGGCGCGGTCCGCCGAGCCGGTGCGGTAGTGCAGCACCTGCACGCTGACCTGCGCGCCGGTCGAGCGCAGCGCGGCGGCCACCCCCTCCGCGTCGGTGTAGGGCGCGACGGTGGGGGCGAACGCCGCCCGGTAGGCCTGGTAGAAGGCCAGGTAGTGCGACCGGGAGCCGGCCTGGGCGACGGCGCCGAACCCGCCGGGCCGAAGCGCCGAGACCATCCGGGCGACGCCGGTCGCGAGCTCGTCCGGCGGCAGCGCGTAGAGCGCGTGCGTGGCCCACGCGACGTCGTAGGCGGCCGGGCGGTCGAAGTCCTGCAACCGCACCTCGTGTTCGGCCGCCGCGACGAACGGGGGCGCGAGCACGCCGCGCGCCTCGGCGATGCTGAACGCCGACGGATCGAGCAGGTCCACCTCGACGACCGGCTCGGCGGGCAGCGCCGTGGCCAGCAGTGCGGTCGGGAACTTGCCGCTCCCGCACGCCACGTCGAGCAGCCGCACCCGCCCGTGCACGGCATGCTCGCGCAGGTCGCCCGCCCAGTCGCGGGCCTGCGCCAGCTGGCGGTAGTCCTCGGTGGCGAGCGCGTAGAACGCCTGCATCTCCGCCCGTCCCGCCTCGCTCCAGTGCTGCAGGCTGCGCTGCGCGGTATCGGGTGCGGTCACGATTTCGAGCCAACCACAGCGCACGGTTCGCCGCGCCGTGAACGCCGGCCGCGCCTACCGTGAGGCGGTGTCCACCCTCCGCGCGCCCCGTTCGCTGGACCTGCTGCGCGAGGACGTGAAGGGCACGAGGGCGCTTCCGGCGCTCACCGGTGAGCGCTACGCGATCAGCCACGCCGCCTACGAGGCCGCCAGCGACCAGCGGGCGCTGCTGATGGGGTGGCTGGCCCGCGAGCTGCCGCCGCTGCTCCTCGACCGGGAGCCGCTGCGGGTCGTCGGGGTCGGGGTCGGCGACGGGCGGGTCGACGCCGTGCTCGCCGCCGCGCTCGCGCCCGATCACGCCCGCGTCCACTACACCGGGGTGGAGCCGCACCTCGCGTCGGCCGTCGGCTTCGCGGTCCGGCTCGCCGGGTTGGCCGCCCCGTCGCTCGTGCCGACCGTGACGATCGCGCTGTTCGCCGACCACGACGGCGGCGCGACCGCCGACCTCGTGCATTTCGTGCACTCGCTCTACTACGTGGACGACCTGTCCGTGGCCCTGGACCACGCCCTCGGCATGCTCAGGCCCGGGGGGTTGCTGGTGGCGGCGACGGCGCCGCTCGAGCCGCTGTGCGTGCTCACCGAGCTGCTCTCACCGTGGACCGGGCACCGGCCGTGGTTCGCCGAGGACGTGGCGGCCGAGCTGGATGTGCGCGGCCTCGACGTGCGCACCGACACCATCGTCGGGCACCTGGACGTGCGCGACGTGCTGGCCGACCCGTGCGGTCGCGGCGAGGCCGTGCTCGACTTCCTGGTCGGCGCGCGGACCGCGGCCATGGATCCGGACGTGCGCGACAGCGTGCTCGCCCACCTGCGCGACATCGCTGTGCCCGGGATCCCCGGCTTCGTACCGCACCCCATCGACCTCATCGTCGCGCGAGTCCTTCCCTGATCGGGTCGGACTCGCGCGCAGTTCGGTCAGGCCGCGGTGGCCGTCTCGTGCTCGGCCGGCGCCGGGACGAACGCCGTCGCCGGTGCCTCCTCGGGCATCAGGATCCAGAGGATCGGGTACAGCAGCAGCTGGCTGCCCGGAACGATCAGGAGGATCAGCACGAACAGCAGCCGCGCGGGCCATGGATCGAGGCCGATGCGGCGGCCCAGCCCGGAGAACACGCCGGCCAGTACCCGGCCCTCCCGAGGCCGGACGAGGCCTGCCTGGTTGAAGGTCGAGTGGATGGATTCCATTGCTGATCTTTCCTCTCTGCGGGATCGCAGTTCAGGTGGTCAATCGGACACCACCGATCCTGCGCCCGGTTCCGCCCGGAGTCCTCAGGGACGCCCCTGGCCCGACCCGGATCTCGCGCCGCGGGTGGGTCAGGGTCGCGCTCCGCCCCGCCGCGCGTCAGAACAGGACCTGCTGAGCGGTGCCGCGGCCCTTGATCACGTCGTAGAGCTGGAGCGCACCCGTGATCAGGTTCGGACCGCCGATGGTGGTCCGGTTCGTGGTCAGGACCAGGAAGGTCCGGAAGTGCGCGACCGGGCCGCTGAGGCCGCCCAGATCCGGCAGGACCAGGGTTGCGGTCAGGGTGTGCAGGTCGGGGATGACCTCGAGGGTGACGGTCACGAGCGTGCCCAGCGGTCCGCGTTCGGTGCTGATCTCCTCGCCGGTCGCCGAGAAGTCGCGGGTCTCGTCGTGGTAGGTGAACCGGGCCTCGCCGGTGATGCTGGTGGTCGAGTAGGTGACCTGGGTGTCGCCCTGGCGGCCGCAGAACGTGAACAGGTTGGGCGTGGGCGTCTCGATCTCGGACGTGCTCGCCATCGCGGTCTCGTGCGTTCGTGTCATGTCGATGCTCCCTGGTCTCGGTTTCAGGAGTCCTGGGACCCCTCGGGGATGGAGGAGCGAGGCCCGGCCGGCCGTGATACCCGCCGTCGCGGAACCGGGGCCGGTCTGCGTGGTTCTCTTTGCCCCCGACTCTGGCTAGCGTGGTCTGGGGACGCGGGAGGCGGCATGGGGGCACAGCGAGTGGGCAACTTCACCGGTGTCGGAGGCGGCGAACCCGGCGCCGGCCCGCTCTCCTACGCCGCCGGCCCGCTGGACCACGGCATCCTGTGGGACGGCTGGGTGTTGATGCTGCCCGGGGTGTTCGCGGCGCTGGTGCTGGCCACCGCACTGGCGCTGAACGGTCCCGGCGAGGCGCTATGGGCCTGGGTGCGCGCGCAGCTCGCTTCCGACCCGTGGCGCGCCCGGTGGGACGACGCCGTGCAGCGCCACCACGCCACCGCGCTGGCCTTCGGCGAGTTCGAGTGCGACCTGCGCGAGTTGCTGCGGTTGCCGGCGCTGGCCGATGTCGAACAGCCCGCCACCGCCCGGTTCGTCGACGCCTTCGCGGAGGCGAACGCGTTGCGCACCGAGCAGTTCCCGGGGCGGGAGTACGCGCAACGCTTCGTCGGTGCGGTCGAGCGCGCCGAGCAGGGCTGGGCGGCCGCGGTCGAGGCGGCCGAGCGGAAGCGTGATGCCCGGTTCGTGCCGGGCGAGCGGCGGTTGATCGCGCAGGTCGAGTCGTTGCTCGAGGTCGCCGCGTCGTCGCACTACGAGTCGGAGCGCCGCGCGGCCTACCAGCAGGCTCGGCGCCGGCTCGCCGAGCTCGAGCGGCGCACCGGGTGGCGGCTGCCGAGGCCCGCTGCCGCCGCTCTTGAGCTGCGTGCGCGGGGCGTGTTGCTGGCGGCCGCCGAGTAGCTGTCGCCCGACGAGCAGATGTCGCCCATCGAGTGACTGCTGCCCGGTATCAGGACGCGCGTTGCTGCCTCCTCAGTCAGTAGCCCGGCGTCCACCAGCAGGTGCGCGGCCGGCCTGCCGGTGGCATTGAGAACCCCGGACCTGGATGAGAGAGATGGTCGCGATGCGTCAGGACACACCATTCCAGCTGCGAGACCGGAAAGCGGCCGCCCGGGAGGTGACGTCCCAGGTCCACGTGTTCGGCGATGGCGTCGTGTGCAACACCGACTCCCGCGGCTACCCGACACCGGACAACCGGGACCCGGCGGAGATCGTGGTCGACGCGTCGGAGGGCTTCATCCCGCTGTGGGCGAAGGACGTCACGCTGCGCTGGCGCTTCCAGCAACGATCGTTGCGCGTGTTCGAGGATCCGGCCGCCGCTGCGGCCGGGATCAAGCGGCTGTTCGGTGCCGCCGTGCTCGCCTGGGGTGATGCCGCGCCGGTCAAGTTCACCCAGCGCGACGACGCGTGGGACTTCGAGATCGTGGTCAGCGGCGTCGACGACTGCACCCCCAACGGCTGCGTGCTGGCGAGCGCCTTCTTCCCCGATGCGGGCCGGCACGAGCTGAAGATCTATCCCGCGATGTTCGGCCAGGACCCCGACGAGCAGGTGGAGACCCTCGTCCACGAGATCGGCCACACGTTCGGGCTCCGGCACTTCTTCGCGAACGTGAGCGAGTCGGCGTGGCCGAGCGAGGTGTTCGGCGAGCACCAGGCGTTCTCGATCATGAACTACGGCAACAAGAGCAGGTTGACCGATGTCGACCGGGCCGATCTGAGCGGCCTCTACCAGCTGGCCTGGACCGGACAGCTGACCGACATCAACACGACGCCGATCCGGTTCGTGAGGCCGTTCAGCACGCTGGCCCCCTCGCCGGACGGGGTGTTCGCGCTGGCCGGGGCCCGGACACCGAACCACAGCCCACGAGAAGCGCTCGGCGCCTGACGCGGCAGCACCTCGACGTGTCCACCCGTTCATCACACGCAAGAACCAACAGGGGAGGAACCCATGGCTCCAGATGACACCACCGACGTCAACCTCGATCTGCCGGCCGGCATGTTCCGGTCCGGTCCGGATCCGGAACCGGTGACGATGACCATGTGGCGGCGGACGACCGGGGTGCAGAACACCGCGGGCCTGTTCACCGTCATCAACGGCCGGGCGATCGTCGACGGCGACATCGTGCTCGGGTTCGCCGACCAGGTACGCACCCCCTCGGACCTGGGCCGGGGCATCGGGATCACGGGTGACGACTTCCGCTGGCCGAACGGGACCGTCGCGTTCGTGGCCACGGACGAGGTCGCCGATCGCGTTGCGGCCGCCATCGCGCACTGGGAGAAGCACACGCCGATCCGCTTCGTCGCGCGCGGCGGTGAGGAGGACTTCATCTCGTTCGAGTCGCTGAACGGCTGCTTCTCCAGCGTCGGCCGCCAGGGCGGCGAGCAGACCATCTCGCTCGGGGTCGGCTGCAGTGTCGGCTCGGCGATCCACGAGATCGGGCATGCCCTCGGGCTCTGGCACGAACAGAGCCGATCCGATCGCGACGAGTTCATCGAGGTCATCTTCGAGAACATCTCGCCGACGCATCGGCACAACTTCGATCGACACGTCCTGGACGGCACCGACCTGGGCGACTACGACTTCGGTTCGATCATGCACTACCCGAGGACGGCGTTCAGCATCAACGGGCTCCCGACGATCCTGACCAAGGACGGCCAGGACATCGGCCAGCGCACCGGGCTGAGCCCGCGTGACATCTCGTCCGTGCAGCTGCTCTACCCGGACCTGGACTGGGCCCAGCAGGAGCGCTCGTGACACCCTCACCGCGCGATGGCCGCCGGACCTGAGGGCCCGGTGGTCGACGGGCTCGTCGTCATCGCGACCGGCTGCCCGGCCATGACCGACGCCACCGTCCACATCAGCCTGGAGGACGTCAGCTACGCCGATGCACCGGCCACGGTGGTGGCCGAGGCAGACGTCCTACACGTCGAGCACCGGCCGCAGCGACCGGACGCCGATCGCGGGTCAGGAGGAACGGTCGTGCCCTTCGCCCTGCGACCGGTGCCCGGTGCACCGGTGATCGATCCGCGCCGCCACTACGCGGTGCGGGTCTGGGTCGACCGCGACGGCGACGGCCGGGAGGGGCCGGGTGATCTGCACAGCGATCAACGCCATCCGGTGCTGACCCGAGGTCATCCGCGGACGGTGACGATCGAGCTCGGTGCCGGGTGATCCATCTGGAGAGGAGGGCGAGGGGATGGCGGTGAACGACCAGGACTACGCGATCGTCGTGGGCATCAACACCTACCCGTGGCTGCGCATCCTGCGGGCGGCGCTGACCGATGCCATGCGGTTCGCGGAGTGGCTCAGCCATCCCGAGGGCGGCGGGCTGCCGGAGCGCAACGTCAAGACGATCATCGGGCCGCATGCGCTGCCGGCCAATCCGTTCGACGTCCGCCCGATCCGCGATGAGATCGACGATCACCTGATTCGGATCGGTGTCGAGCTCAACCAGCGGGTCGGGCGCCGGCTGTACTTCTACTTCGCCGGTCACGGCATCGGACCGTCCTTCAGCGACGTCGGCATGCTGATGGCGCACGCTCGACCGCGGTCGCTCACGCGCAACGTCGGGCTCGCCCGGTACCGGGACTACTTCCACGAGCATGCGGTCTTCGACGAGGTGGTGTTCATACTCGACTGCTGCCGGGACCGGGCCCACGGCGTCGAGACCGCCGGGCCGGACTTCACCAACGCCGGCGTCGGACCCGTCGGACCGGTGCTCGACATGACGATGATGGCCGCCGCGTACGGCGAGAAGGCGTTCGAGCCGGCCAGCGACAACGGCACCGGGCCGGAACCGCGGGGACTGCTGACCCGGGCCTTGCTCGAGGGTCTGCAGTCCGCCGCGGCCGCCGACGGTCTCGGGCGCGTCACCTCCCGGTCCCTGGACGCCTTCGTCCGGATGCGGGTGCCGCAGCTGGCCGAGGACGCCCGGTTGCGCCAGGTACCGGAGGTCGACCTGCCGCAGGGCGAGATCGTTTTCAGGAAGTCGGTCACCGACACCATGACGGTGCGCATCCTCGCCCGGCCCGGTGTGACCGGCGACATCGTGCTGTCCGACGCCGACATGGTCGAGCTGGACCGCCGACCGGCCGCGGACGCGGTCAGGGCGAAACCGCCGTGGTCGGTCCAGCTCGATCGCAACCGCTGGTACGCGGTACAGCGCAGCACCGACACCGCGGCCACACCGCCGGACATCCTCGAACCCAGGAAGCTGAAGGGGCCGGACAATGTATTCACGGTCAAGCCTGCGCGGCGGACCTGATGGCACCTGACACGGATCCCGCCACCGGTCGGATCGAGGTCGAGGTCCCGCACTGGGCGGCGGCGGTCACGGTGTGCGACAAGGAGCTGCGACCCGTCATCGAGCTCGACACCGTGCGGGAGAACCCGGAGCGGCCGGGCGTGTACGAGGCCGCCGGCGAGGTGGCCCCCGGGATCTACCAGGTGGAGGTCACGCTGGGTGGGCAGCGTCAGCGGCAGCTCGTCGGGGTCGTGGCGGGCCAGACCGCGCGGCTGCCGCGCGAGCTGTGGCGGCTGGACTTCAGCTCGGTCGCACCGCTGGCGGGCATCGCCGCGGCGCCGGGTGCGCACAGCGTGGCGGCGGAGCGGATGAGCCGTCGCACGACCTGGCGCGGTTCGCCCGGCGGGAACAGCCGACTGTTCCTGTTCGTGCGCACGGTGCAGCCGGCCCGCTTCCCCCGGTTCGCCGAGGGGCTGCACCTGCTGGATGCCGAGCACCGCCCGGTCGTGGAGCTCGGTCCGGCGGCCCGCACGAACGCCGAGCAGGGCTGGCTGGCGTTCAGCGGCCGGCTCCCGGCCGGCTACTACATCCTGCGGCGCGGGCGGCCGGGGGTCCCGGTCCGCTACCAGCCGCTCTACCTGCACCCCGAATGGGAGACGCAGGTGTTCCTCGCCGCCCGCGCCTACCCGTCGTTGCGCCTGGCGAGCCTGGCGATGGCCCCGGACGGCGCCGGCTTCCGAGCCGACGACGAGACCGTGATGGCCACCGAGACGATCCTGGAGAGCCTGCAGCGCCCGGGCGACGACACCCCGATCACCTCCAACGACAAGCTCGTCGCCCTGCTGCGGCGCGGCCACGACAACCCCTGGCTCGACGTGCTGGCCGCCTACTCGTTGCAGGGTTGGCAGGAGCGGGTGAACCGGCCGCGCCGCGACGGCGACCCCGACATGGCGGCGCTGCTGCACGGGCTGCTCGGGTCGGTCGGCCGAATAGGTGATCATCCCGATGCCCGCGCCGTCCGGATCGAGGACTCCGACGCCGCGCCGCAGCCGTTCTGGTACCCGCCGCTGGTGCGCGCCGGGCTGCTGCGCGTGCAACGCAACGCCACCCGGCACGCCACGACGATCCCGCTGGACAGCCTCACCGACTGCGTGCTGGACAGCCAGGTGACCAACGCGGTGTGGACGGCCTGGCGCGTCCTGGACCGGAAGCCACGCTCCGAGAAACCGGCACCGGCCGGGGCGAACGTGCGTCCGATGATCGAGATCCGGCCGGCCGCCGAGACGGCCGCCGATCTGCCGCCGGTGGCCGCGTTCGGGCCGGCGCTGTCGGCGCCGACCACCATCCTCGCCGAGACCGTGCGGGCGGGGGAGCGGCCGGGTATCGGCGAGCCCGCCGCGGACGACGAGTCGCCGCGGGCGGCGAGCACGCCGGATCGCGTCGACAGCCTGCTGCTCGCACCGATCATCACCGCGGCCCAGGCCCTCATCGCCGATCAGGGGTTCGAGGCGCTGCCCGATCACCTGCCGCTGACCCCGGCCCGTGATCTGGACGAGCTGCTCGCGCAGCTCCGGCCGGAGGCGATCAGCGCCGCCAGCGGGCTGCCGCTGGCCCGCACGGAGCTCGGCCTCGAGCAGCTGCGCCGCCGGATCGCGGTGGACCCCGGCCACGACGTCCGCGCCGTCGGGCCGGCCGCTACCGGCGATCGAGCGGGAGATCCTGCACTACGCGTTCACGAAGGCCAGGCCGCCGCTGATGGGATCACCGGCCATCGCATCGGCGCCGGATCCGGTCGCGCCCACCGCGGCACCGCCGCCGACGGTGGCGACCGTGATCGGCGGACTGCGGACCGAGGAGGACCGGCTCCGCCACCGCGCAGCCGACGCGGACTGGCTGGCCGCCGGTGGCGATGCCGCGACGGCGGGCGAGCTGGCCGCCCGCCTGCGGCGGGTGGCCGACGAGCTGCTCACCCGGGCCGGCTTCATCGTCCTGACCGATCCGGACGAGAACGTCATCTGCGGCAACGCGGCCTTCGACGACCTGATCTCCCAGTCCGGTGGGTCGCCACCGGGCGGGGCGGTGGGCGCGATCGACGAGCCCCCTCAGTGGCGTCGGGACAACGTGCTGGCCTGGCAGCGCGCGCTGACCGGCCGACCGGCCGGGCCCAGCACCCTGACCGCTCCGGTGTCGAACCGGATCGCCACGCAGTGGGAGCTGCGGCGGACGGTGCTGACCGACGCGGTGGACGGCCGGCTGCACGGCTACCTCAACGTGCTGCGCGGCCGCGAGGTGGTCGCCTCGGCCGCGCGGGCGGTCGAGCAGGTAGGCGCCGCACTGCCGGACGTGCGCAAGTACGCCTCGCTGGTCGCGTACGGCTCGGCTGAGTACCGCGGCGACTACACCCAGCGCCTGCTGGAGCTCACCGCAGGCATCGATGCGGCGGTGGCCGGTGGCTGACCCGTGGCCGTCGTCGCCGGTCGAGAGGATGTGGCATGCCCCTGTCCCGTGACGAGTTCACCTTCCCGACGCGCAGCTATCCCTACCGGCGGGGCGGACCCGCGGCTGACACGGACCCGGCGTCGGCCGTCGTCCTGCAGGCCGGGCAGCTGTACCGGTTCGTGCTCGGCCTCGATCCCGCTCCGCAGCCACTGGCCGACGCCCAGCTCACCGCGCTGCTCGGTGATCCCTTCGCCGACCTGCTGCTGAGCCAGGGTCGGTTCCCGCTGTCGCTGACCGAGCTGCTGGCGGCGCTCGACGACGTCGCGGAGCTGCCCGCCGGGCTGCCCGAGCAGCAGTGCTTCCTGGTCGCCGACGGCGGGCAGATCGCCTGGACACCGGACACCGCCGAGGTCAACCGGCAGCTGCGCTTCGTCGTCGCCCGCGGCCGCGGTGGTGACAACCAGCTGCTGATCAGCGCCAGCACCGTCGTCGACTCCACCGAGCAGTTCCTGCAGCTGCTGGCCTGGGACCCGGTCAACTCGGTCTACAACTTCTACGAGCGGCGTGCGGGCACCTGGCTGTGGGCCGGCAACTCCCGGCACGCGCTCACCGCCGGGACCCGCGGGCTCGGCCCGTTCGACAGCCACGTGAACGGTTCGCTGGTGATGAAGGAGCTGCGGCAGCCGTGGAACGGCTGGCACAGCATGAGCGCCTCGATCCCGGAGACCGTGCTCGCACCGGACGATCCGCTGCGCGAGCTGCCGCTGTTCCGCGACCGGGCCAGCGCCCACCTGCTGGAGCTGAACATCATCCGACCCGGCATCCAGCGCTGGAACCGGGCCCGGCTGCGGGCCGCGACGGCGTCGGGCGACGGGCGGGTGACCGACGTCGACACCTTCATGCGCCAGCTGCTGGAGACGACGACGGTGAACCTGGCCAGCTCCAGCCAGGTGAGCAGCCTGGTCGACGACAGCGCCTCGCTGGTGCTGCCGCCCACGTTCTTCCTCAACGTCGATGCGCTGCTGGGCTCGATCGATCTGGCGCCGAACATCACGCCCATCGGGGTGCCAGGCAAGCTGTACCGGGAGAGCCTGCAGCGCTACGCGTTCAGCCTCACCGACGGCTCCTTCCACCGGCCAGGGGACAGCTTCTTCGCGTTCCTGGTGCCCGAGCCCGCCTTCGAGGATCTCGACGTGCTGGCGCAGCTGCTCCAACAGCGCGTCATCAGCCGCCGCTTCGCCGCCTGCCTGCTGATGGTGGACTTCCCGAACCCGGTCTTCTCCGACCGTCGACGCCGGCTGCTGCGCTTCGCGCCGACCACCGCAACGCGGTCCGGCGGCCCCGCGGTCGACCCGACGGACCTGGGGGCGCGGTTCGTGCGGGCCGTCGAGGCGTCCGCACCGGCAGCGGACAGTCCCGAGGCCGAGTTCCTGGACAACTGGGCGCTGCCGCCCGCGAGTGTCGAGCGCACCTTCGAGGCCAGGGTCGAGGACTACTTCGCCCAGCTCCGTGCGCTGGCCGACACCGAGGCCGGCTTCGACGGCTGGGTGCGGCTGGCGGATTCGCGGCGCCGCGAGTTCCGCCGTCGGCGGCTATCGGAGTTCAGCCTGACCCTGCCCACGACCACCATCGCACCGGACGCGCCGATCCTGCAGATGCGCGCGGACGGAACCGTCGAACACCGACCGTCGCCACCGGAAAGGACACACCGATGACCCTGTCCGCATTCGATCCTCCTGGTCTGCTGGACGATTTCGACCAGGCCCAGCGCGAGGCCTGGCACGAGTTCATCAACCAACGCATGGAGCAGGCCGCCGCCGGCTTCCCCGACCAGTTCGACAACGACGCTCCGCGGGCGCAGTTCTTCAACCAGACCAAGACCGACACCGATCCCGACGAGCAGGCCCTGGACATCACCTGGACCGCGTTCCCGCGGACCGTCACGGTGAACACGATCGGGGACCGGCAGCGCTGGCGGCAGGCCGACGCCAGCCGCGACCTGCAGGACGAGTACTGCGAGTGGAGCGTGCGGCGGGACCCCGACACGGACAAGATCGTCTCCGTCATGTTCACGTGCGAGGCCCCGGAGTACTGGACCTTCCTGGCCAGCACCGCGCCCGATCGCGCCGTCGCGCTGTACCGCGAGCACATCGACCCCGCCGTGCAGCCGAGCGAGCTGTTCCTGGCCGACGGCCGCTACAACCCGCGCAACCGCTGGAACGCCACCACCGTCAACGGGGCGATGCACCTGATCCAGCCCAGCAACACCCTCGGCGCCGAGATCGAGCTGGCCGCCGGGGCGAGCGTGGTCCGGGTGATCGGCGGGAACGTGCTGACCGGCGAGCAGGAGCTGATCCAGTGCGGCCAGTACGGCGCCCCGGAACGGCACAGCGACCCGCACATCGGTGCCCAGGTGAACAGCCTGACCCGGCAGCGGGCCGACGTGACGCTGCGGAACCCGATCGGGCTGTACTTCCACGGCCTGGACACCGCGGGCTGGCAGACGCCCGACGGCAGCGACCCTGCGCCCTTCTTCCGCTTCACGCGCGGCATCGGCGACACCCCGGTGCGGGCCGTCTTCGAGGTGCCCGCCGGGCACGGGTTCGTGGTCGGCGACATCAGCATCGGCGACCGCACGATCGACTTCGGGGCCCAGATCGCCGACCGGATCTCGATGAAGCTGACCGGCGTCGCCACCAGGTTCGGCCTCAGCACGGTGCCACCGATGACCGCCTGCCGGCGGCCCAAGCAGTTCGACGCTCCGGCGCCGGCCGCCGCCCTGCGCGTGCAGGACGTGCTCGATGCGGCGAAGGCGGTCTCGACGCGCTGAGCGCCACGCCTTCCCGGGGCGCCGGTAGGCTCTCCGGGCCAGTTCGCGCACCGGGGGAAGGACCGCCAGCACATGACCGCCGAGACGATCGAGTTCCAGGCCGAGGCCCGGCAGCTGTTGCAGCTGATGGTGCACTCGATCTATTCGAACAGGGACGTCTTCCTCCGGGAGTTGATCTCCAACGCCTCGGACGCGCTGGACAAGCTGCGGCTGGAGACCTACCGCGACAAGGACCTGCAGGTCGACGTGTCCGACCTGCACGTCGAGATCGTCGCCGATCCGCAACAGCGCACGCTCGCGGTGCGCGACAACGGGATCGGGATGACCCGCGACGAGGTCGTGGCGCTGATCGGCACGATCGCGAAGTCCGGAACCGCGGAGATGCTGGCCTCGCTGCGTGCTGCCGCCGGCAGCGCGGACGGCGGTCCGACGCCGGAGAGCAGCGCCGTCCAGGAGCTGATCGGGAAGTTCGGGGTGGGCTTCTACTCCACCTTCATGGTGGCCGATTCGGTCACCCTGCTGACCCGCCGCGCCGGCGCCGAGGTCGGCGTGCGCTGGGAATCCGCCGGGGAGGGCACCTACACGATCGAACAGGCGCCGGACGCGCCGCAGGGCACCACCGTCACCGTCTCCCTGAAGCCGGCCGACGCCGACGACCAGATGCCGGACTACACCGACCCCGCGACGATCCGGCGCGTGGTCAAGCGCTACTCGGACTTCATCACCTGGCCGATCCGGATGGCCGGCCAGCAGCCGCAGCCGGCCGAGGGGGACGAGGCCGCGCCGGTCGAACCGGAGACCCTGAACCGGATGAAGGCGCTCTGGGCACGACCCAGGAGCGAGGTCACCGACACCGAGTACGCCGAGTTCTACCGGCACGTGAGCCACGACTGGCAGGAGCCGTTGGAGACCATCCGGCTGCAGGCCGAGGGCACCTTCGAGTACCAGGCGCTGCTGTTCCTGCCGGCTCGCGCGCCGCTGGACCTGTTCATGCGCGAGCGCCGCCGCGGCGTGCAGCTCTACGTGCGGCGGGTGTTCATCATGGACGACTGCGAGGCGCTCGTCCCGGACTACCTGCGCTTCGTCAAGGGCGTGGTCGACGCGGCCGATCTGTCGCTCAACGTGTCCCGGGAGATCCTGCAACAGGACCGCCAGATCCAGCTGATCCGCAAGCGGCTGGTCCGCAAGGTGCTCGGGACGGTCAAGTCGATGTTGACCGAGCACCCGGAGCGGTACGCGACGTTCTGGGCCGAGCTGGGCCGTGCGGTGAAGGAAGGCCTGCTGGAGGACCCGGAGAACCGCACCCAGATCCTGGAGATCTGCTCGTTCCCCAGCACCCATGACGCCGCCGAGCCGACCACGCTGCAGGCCTACAAGCAGCGCATGCCCGAGGGGCAGGACCAGATCTACTACATGACGGGGGAGTCGCGCACCGCGATCGAGAACTCCCCGCACATGGAGGCGCTGCGCGCGAAGGGCTACGAGGTGCTGCTGCTCACCGACCCGATCGACGAGGTGTGGGTCGATTCGGTGCCGGAGTTCGACGGCACCCCGCTGACCTCCATCGGCAAGGGCCAGGTCGAGCTGGACGACGAGGGCGGCATCGCCGACGACGAGAAGCAGCGCTTCGCGGAGCTGCTGTCCTGGATGGGGAGCACCCTCGACGACGAGGTGCGGGAGGTGCGGCTGACCTCGAGGCTGACCACGTCGCCGGCGTGCCTGGTCGGCGACAGCCAGGACATGACCCCGACCCTCGAGAAGATGTACCGGACCATGGGCCAGGACCTGCCGAAGATCAAGCGGATCCTGGAGCTGAACCCGGCACACCCGCTGGTGGCCGGGCTCCGGGCGGCGCACGAGCAGCGGCCCGACGACGCCGAGCTGGCCGGCACGGCCCGGCTGCTGCACGACATGGCGCTGCTCGCCGAGGGCGGCGAGCTGACCAACCCGGCGCGGTTCGTCTCGATACTGGCCCAACGGCTGGAACGCGCGCTGTGAGTTGACACGCGCCGTGACAAATCGGGGATCGCCTACCACTTACTGATGATCTCTGCCGTCGTGTAGTGACGCCCGTTCCGGTTCCACATAAGCTCGGAATCGCGGCGGGTAACTGCTCGGGGCTCCTTTCACCCGCTGTCGTGCTGAATTCTGCGGGCATTACGGGAGTCGGAATATATGGGCAAGGTTCGTGTGGTCCACCGATTCGGCATCGTCGGGGTCGCGGTCGTCCTCGCGCTGGGTGCGGGCGTCGCCGCCGCCCCTCCCGCACTGGCCGCGACCGGGTCGCCGGGCAGCCCGCTGAACCGCTCCAACAACCCGGTGCTGGCCACCAACACGGCCGGCTGGCAGATCATCGAGGGCGGCTCCGGCGTCTCCCGGGTCAGCGCGACCGACCACGTGGGCGCCACGAAGGCGGCCAGGACGGTGTCCACCGCCACCACCACCCGGATGCGGCTGCCCAGCGAACCGGTCACCGTCGCGGGTCAGCCGTGGACCTACGCCGCCGACGTGAAGGCCAGCAAGGCCGGTGCGATGGCGTCGGTCAGCGTCGAATGGCTCACCGCGAGTGGTGGGTTCATCAGCTACAACGAGAGCGCCTTCACGGCTCTGAGCAGCGCGAACTGGATCCGCACGGTCGTCACCGCGCCGGCACCGGCAAACGCGGCGACCGCGCGCACGCAGCTCAACGTGATCAACACAGCCGGCGGCTCCACGGTGCAGGTCACGCAGCACGACGTCCGGGAGCCAGTGGTGGCGCCGCCGGCGGGCCAGCAGATCTTCAACGGTGACTTCGAGACCGGCAACTTCGACCAGTGGCCGCTGTGCCAGCGGAAGGGCTACAACAGCGGCTGCGCCGGGATGCCCGCCAGCTACTCGCTGGCGATCGAGCCCGGCCACCAGGGTGCCCACGCCGGGCGGTTCGAGGTCCGCGACGGCGACCAGCCGTTCTGCTGCGGGGAGCGCGCCCAGGTCGTCAACGAGACCGCCCAGCCGGTCGAGACCGAGGGCAGCGATCTCTGGTACGGCTGGGCCTTCCAGATCGATCAGCAGTACCCGATCACGCCCGACTGGCAGGTCCTGCTGCAGTGGCATTCGGACATCGACGGTTCCCCGCCGTTGGGTTTCTACACCGAGAACAACAATGTCGTGCTGCAGACCCGGCCGAACCCGAACGCACCCTATACCGGCGTCACGAATATCTGGTCCACGCCGATCGTCAAGGGTCAGTGGGTCGATGTGAAGCTGCACATCAGCTGGTCGGCCAACCCGAACATCGGCGCGGTCGAGATCTGGAAGAACGGCGTCAAGCAGCAGTTCAGTGCGACGCCGACCGCACAGAGCAACGGCACGTCGTGCGTCGGGCAGCAGCTCTGCGGCTTCCGCAACATCTATCCCGGGGAC
This sequence comes from uncultured Actinomycetota bacterium, assembly GCA_963730945.1. Taxonomy (GTDB): domain Bacteria; phylum Actinomycetota; class Actinomycetes; order Mycobacteriales; family Pseudonocardiaceae; genus Pseudonocardia. The sequence continues at coordinate 1,135,883 of CAVSTV010000008.1, read as the reverse complement.
GCCGGCAACCGGCCGATGGTGACCTACTACCGCGACGCGAACGTCACCGGCACCGGCGTCGTGCACCACGACAACTTCAACATCGCCACCTCCGAGGCCGCGCTCAACTGAGGGGGTGCGGGCAGAATCGGGACCATGCCCGCCAGCGCGCCGTCCGGTTCGGTGCAGCGCGCCGCGGTGGTGATCATCGGGGGCGGCGTCATGGGGGCCGGTATCGCCTACCACCTGGCCCGCGCCGGGGTCACCGATGTCGTCCTGCTCGAGGCGGGGCAGCTGGCCGGCGGCTCGTCCGGAAAGCCGCTCGGCGGGGTCCGGGCCATGTTCTCCGACCCGGCGAACATCGAGCTCGGCCTGCGCAGCCTGGCGACCTACCGTCGATTCGCGGCCGAGTTCGGTGTCGACATCGGCCTGCAGCAGGTCGGGTACCTGTTCGCCATCACCGACGCCGCCGACGTCGCCCGCTTCGAGCAGAGCGTCGCGCTGCAGAACGGGCTCGGCGTCCCGAGCCGCATGATCACTGCAGCGGAGGCGGTCGGGCTGTGCCCCTACCTGGACGCGGACCTGGCCGCCGCCGCCTGGTCGCCCGCCGACGGCTACGCCCGGCCCACCGACGTCGTCCTCGGCCTGGCGGGCGCGGCGCGGGAGCTCGGGGTCCGCATCCGCACCGGTACCCGGGTGCTGGGCATCGACGGCTCGGCAGCCGAAGCGGTGCTCAGCACGGCCGAGGGCACCAGGTTCGCGGCACCCACGGTGATCTGTGCCACCGGGGCCTGGTCCCGGCGGGTCGGCGCCATGGTGGACATCGACCTGCCCGTCGAGCCGCTGCGCCGCCAGATCGTCTTCACCCCACCGCTGGATCCCCGGCCGCCGCGGGTGCCCTTCACCATCGACTACTCGAGCACCGCCTACTTCCACGGTGCCCGGGACGGCGGCCTGCTGCTGGGCTGGGCGGATCCCGAGCAGCCGGTCGGCTTCGACCGCAGCGTCACCACCGACTGGCACCCGCAGCTGCGCACCGCCCTGGGCGGGTTCGCCGCGCAGCTCGCCGACCTGCCGTTCTCCCACGGCTGGGCCGGCCTCTACGAGATGACGCCCGACTGCAACGCGCTGATCGGAGAGGTCGACGCCGGGTTCCGCTTCCTGTACGCCACCGGCTTCTCCGGCCACGGCTTCCTGCAGGGCCCGGCCGTCGGTGAGTGCGTGACCGACCTCTACCTCGGCCGCGCCCCCACGGTCGACATCGGCTGCTTCGACGTGCGGCGATTCCAGCGACCACCGGTGCGGACCGAGCTGGGAATCATCTGAGCCCGAGGTCGGTCCCAACGGGTGGCGCGTCATCAGAAATTGGTACGCAGTGTATCGTTTGACAAGTCGAGAGCATGTTGCATGTGGGCGGCAAAGCCCACGTCGTCCTCGACGACATTCCAGCTCGAGCGGCCGCCGCTCACAGACCGGAGCCCGACATGACGTCGGCATCCAGCACCGCAGTTGCTGGGAAACATTCTTCTCGTGGTTCGACCGCATCCGATTCCGGGCGCGGATTATGCGTATCTGAAAAAAGGAACACCATGGCTGTCGAAACCGTCTACGTTTCCCTCTACGACCGGCGCGTGCGGCTGGTCGCCGACGCCATCACCAGGAACTCGAAGCTCGCCGACGAGGCCGCGGTCGAATTGGCCAAGCACGTTCTGGATGCCCTCGACCACATCCCGGAGAAGGTGCGGTAGGCCGCATCCGCTTGGCGGCCCGTCCGGTTCGAGGACGGGCTCGCGAAGCAGTTCGACGCCGCTCGTCGCCACAGTGGTCGGCCAACGGTTCCAGCGCACGACGCCGACCTCAGGAGAACTGTCCGTGCCGATCAGCACCGTCCACCAACACACGCAGGTACGCCGCAACACCGCAAGCACGCCGCGACCGACCACGATCGGAATGCTCAGCACCTTTCCACCGACCCAGTGCGGACTCGCGACCTTCAGTGCCGCGCTGATCGAACACCTGCACCACTCGACCGGATCGGTCGGGGTCGTGCAGGTGGTGGACGAGCTGGAGCCGCGGCCCGGCCCGGATGTGGTGGGGCAGTTGGTGAACGGTTCGTCGGACAGCGCCGGTCAGGCGGTTCGTCGCCTCAACGGCTTCGACGCCGTGATCGTGCAGCACGAGTACGGCATCTACGGGGGGCTGGACGGCGCCGATGTGCTGGAGATCGTCGACGCGCTCACCGTTCCGACGATCATCGTGCTGCACACCGTGCTGCAGGCTCCGACGGCGCGGCAGCGACACATCCTGATGCGGCTGCTCGCCGGGGCCGACGTGGTGGTGACGATGACCGAGACCGCCAGCAGGCGCCTCGTCGCGAGCTACGGGGCCGACCCGGCGCGGCTGCGCGTGATCCCGCACGGCGCCATCGACCACGGCCCCCGGGCGGCGGTCGAGCGACAGCCCGCCGACCGTCCGCTCATCCTCACCTGGGGGCTGATCGGACCGGGGAAGGGCATCGAGTGGGCGATCGACGCCATGGCCGGGCTGCGTGACCTGCAGCCGCGCTACCTGGTGACCGGTCGGACCCATCCCAAGGTCGTTCAGCGCGACGGCGAGGCCTACCGCAACGGCCTCACCCGGCGCGCCCGGAAAGCGGGTGTGCAGGACATCGTCGATCTCGACGACCGGTATCTCGGCGTCGGCGAGCTCGCCGATCTGGTGCAACGGGCCGACGTGGTGTTGCTGCCCTACGACTCCCGCGAACAGGTGACGTCCGGGGTGCTGATCGAGGCCATCGCGGCCGCTCGCCCGGTGGTCTCCACGGCCTTCCCGCACGCCATCGAGCTGCTGGCCGACCGGACCGGGCTGGTCGTGCCCCAGCGGGATCCGGCCGCGCTCGAAGCGGCCCTGCGCCGGGTGCTCAGCGAACCGGGACTGGCCGACGGCCTGGCCGAACAGGCCGGGCGCAAGGCACCCGAGCTGCTCTGGACCGCGGTCGCCGGTCGATACCGGGCGACCGCGGCGGCGGCGGTCGCCGCCAACCGGGCGGTGGCCCTGTGATCGAACTCGTGAGCGACCAGCAGAGTGTCGTCGAACGCAGGGAGATCCCGGTCCCGGTGTTCACCCACCTGCGTCGGCTGACCGACGCGGGCGGGTTGTACGAGCACGCCGAGGGCACCACCCCGCGGCGCGCACACGGCTACTGCCTCGACGACGTCGCGCGGGCGTTGGTGGTGGTCTGCCGGGAGTCCGACGACGCCGAGCTCGACGACCTCCGCGAGCAGTACCTGACGTTCGTGCTCATGGCCCAGGAGCCCGACGGAGCGTTCCACAATCGCCGACACCCCGACCTGAGCTGGCCGGACACGGCATCGGTCGAGGACTGCTGGGGCCGCGGGCTGTGGGCTCTGGGCACCGCGGCCGCGCGGACGCCACAGCTGCGTGAGCGGGCGCTGGCCGGGTTCACCCGCGGCGCGCGGCTGCGCTCACCGCATCGGCGCGCGATGGCGTTCGCCGCGCTCGGGGCGGCGGAAGTGCTCGCCGTCGCGCCGCGCCACGGCGAGGCGCGTGCGCTGATCACCGCGGCCGCGATCGCGATCGGCGGGCCCGCGCTCGACCGGGCGTGGCCGTGGCCGGAGCCCGGCCTGAGCTATGCCAACGCCGCGTTGCCCGAGGCCCTGCTCGCGGCGGGTGCCGCCCTCGACTCGCCGTCCCTGGTCAGGGACGGCCTGCAGCTGCTCGGTTGGCTGCTCGACGGCCAGACCCGGGACGGACGGCTGTCGGTGGTGCCGGCGACGGGCCGACGGCCGGGGGAGGTCGGCCCGGCGTTCGACCAGCAGCCGATCGAGGTGGCCGCGCTGGCCGACGCCTGTGTTCGGGCCCACCTGATCGCGGGCCGGCAGCGCTGGGCCGATGGTGTCGACCTCGCCGCGCGCTGGTTCCTCGGTGACAACGACGCCGGCACCCCGTTGCACGATCCGGTCAGCGGTGGCGGTTGCGATGGTCTGGAACGCAACGGGCGCAACGAGAACCAGGGTGCGGAGTCCACATTGGCACTGCTCTCGACGCTGCAGCAAGCTCGATCCAGGGCGCTCTGTGCCCGCTGAACCACGCCCGACCAGGGCGTTCGATGAGGGGGTCGGATGAAGGAGTGCGTCACCCGGACCGATGTGGTGCTGAAGGCGGACCCGGCGCGGGTACTGGCGCGGCTGTTCGTTCCCGGACACGAGCTCTCCCACGACGGCCGGTCGCGGGCGTCCGGCGTGCTGTCGCGGATCCTCGCGCTGCCCGAGGAGGAGGTCGGCGCCACCGTGCAGGCGGTGTGTGATCGCTACCTGGGTCGGCACCGGGACCTGCCCTCGGTGCTGCTGTCGCACTACGAGCAGATCGTGCACCGGATCCCGGACGACGCCCAGCTCTCCGACGACCGCCGCACCCTGATCGGCGCCTGGTTCACCCACGAGTTCGCGGTGGAGGCGGCGGCCCTGTTCAACCCGTCGGCCGTGGAGCATCCCGACCAGACGGGGCTCGCGCCGGGCTGGTGCCGGTTCGTCCTGAGCCTGCGCGCGGTGGGCGAGGGCCATCTGTCCTCCGTGGAGTTCCGCAGCGGGGTGGTCGGGCCGGCGGGGGAGTTGCGCGTCGACGATCCCGGCCCGCACATCGAGTCCGGGGCCACGATGTCGACGTCGTACGACCGCGCGCTGTTCGCCTCCGCCCTCGTCGGCGAGGACATCGATCCCGAGACCGCGGCGTTCGTCGTGGCCCGGCTCCCCGCGCGATTCCACGGCCGCGAGCTCGACAAGGCCGTCGCGACGCTGGAACGGGAGCGCCTGACCCGCCCCACCGCGGTCCGTACCGGAGAGCTGGCCCGGCGCATCGCGGCATGCAGCTACGAGGTGGAGTTCCCGGTGGAATCCGCGCTGGCCGAACGGGTGCTGTGGCCGCGGAGCCCGTCGGAGTCGCGCGGCATCGAGGACGCCCGCTTCGTGCACGTCGAGGACGACGCCGTCTACCGGGCGACCTACACGGCGTTCGACGGGGTGTCGATCGCCCCGCAGCTGATCGAGACCACCGACTTCCGCCGCTTCCGGCTGGGCCGGCTCGCCGGGCCGGCCGCGCGGAACAAGGGCATGGCGCTGTTCCCGCGCCGGATCGGTGGCCGCTACTTCGCGCTGTCGCGGTGGGACCGCGAGAACAACGCCGTCGCCACCTCGCACGACGGGGTCTGGTGGGAAGACCCCCGCACGCTGCAGGTCCCGAGCCGCCCGTGGGAGCTGCTCCAGCTCGGGAACTGCGGGTCGCCGGTGGAGACCGGGGCCGGCTGGATCGTCCTTACCCACGGGGTCGGGCCGATGCGCGAGTACGCCATCGGCGCCCTGCTGCTGGATCTGGACGATCCGACCCGCGTCCTCGGCTCGCTTCGCGACCCGCTGCTGGTGCCGGCCGAGGACGAGCGCGACGGCTACGTGCCCAACGTCGTCTACTCCTGTGGCGCCCTGCGGCACGGCGACCGGCTGCTGTTGCCCTACGGGGCCAGCGACGCGTCGGTCCGCTTCGCCTTCGTCGACATCGCGTTGCTGGTCGAACGGCTGACCGCCGACGGGCCGCCTGCGGCGATGCGGGCGAACAGCTCCGCGTAGGCCGCCACCATGCGCGCCGCGGTGAAGCGCTGTTCGACGTCGTCGCGGCAATGCCGCCGGGAGAGGGAGCCGACCCGGCCGACCGCCTCGACCGCGCCGGCGATGTCGTGCACCAGGAAGCCGGTCCGGCCGCTGCGGATGATCTCCGGCATCGACCCGAGCGGGTACGCGATCACCGGTGTGCCGGTGGCCAGCGATTCGACCACCGACAGCCCGAAGGGCTCGGCGAAGCTGATCAGGTGCAGCAGCGCCGCCGCGCCACCCAGCAGCGCGTCCCGCTCGACGGGACCGACCGGGCCCACGTAGCTGATGCCGGGCGCGCCCAGATGCGGCTGCACCAGCTCCCGGAAGTAGTCCGCGTCCTGCACGATCCCGGCGATGACCAGCGGTAGCCCGGCCCGGCGCGCGACCTCGATCGCGCGGTGGGTGCCCTTGTCGGGATGGATCCGGCCGAGGAACAGCAGGTACTCGCCGGGCCGGTCCTGGAAGCAGAACGGGGCGAGATCGATGCCGTGGTGGATCGTCGCGGCGTAGGTCAGGTCCGGATGGCGATCCGCATCGCTGATCGCCACGTAGTGTCCGATGTCGTCGTAGGCGCGGAAGACCGGCAGGATCCGCTCGGACGAGAACCCGTGAATGGTCGTCACCACCGGGGTGGACACCAGCCGGCTGTAAGTCAGCGGCAGGAAGTCGAACTGGTTGCTCAGCAGGTCGAACTCGCCGGCCCGCTGGAACGCCGCCGCGTTGTGCAACCCCTCGTACACCTTGACGTCATACCTGTCGACGTCGCTGCCGGGGTCTTCCTCGTAGCCGCCGGGAGCCACCGCGAGCAGGCGCCCGGCGGTGATCGAGTCGGCGGTGGCGAACAGCGTGACGTCGTGGCCGAGGGCCACCAGACCCCTCGGCGAGGGTGGATGCGACCTGCTCCCACGGCCCGTAGTGGCGCGGCGGGGTGCGGTGCGCGATCGACGCGAGCACGCCGATGCGCAGGCGAGGCCCGCCGTGCTGCCCGGTCCCGGTGTCGATGGGCGATCCGATCGATGTCCGGGGCGTGCCCGGATGCCGGCACCCTACCGCCCGGTCCGCGCCCGCCGAGCCGCGCGACCAGCTCGCTACAACCACCAGGCGGCGCCGAGCGCGTTGACCAGCACACCCACGAGGACGAGCGTCCGGAAGCCGGTGGTGCCCCGGTGCACGGCGTGCGCCAGCAGCACCAGCACCGGCAGCATGAACTCCAGGCTGAAGCGGTAGCCGAACTGGGCCCAGCCGGTGTTGTAGTAGAGCAGCAGCGGCAGCAGCAGCAGGGCCAGCGCGAGCCACGCGCCGCGGACCAGCGCCCCGCCGCCGGTGGCCCGACCCAGGTAGATCAACGCTGGGGTGGTCAGCAGCAGGCTCATGCCGCGCGGATCGGGTCGGACACCGAACAGGGTGTCGTCCCAGGTCGGGCCGGCCAGCAGCATCGCCCAGAGGTTCTGGGGCAGGTAGGAGATGTTGAACTGGCCGTGGGTGCGCAGCCGGTCCGCCAGTCGCGGGGCCACGTTCTCGGCCAGGTAGCCGAACTCCAGCGGGTCGCCGAAGCGCGCCGCGTTGTACAGCGCCAGCAACAGCCCGACCACCGCGAGCGGCGCCAACGAGAGCGCCGCCCAGGTGATCAACCGACGGCGGGCCGCCGGGTCGCGGACCAGGGCGCCGGGCGCTCCCGCGTGCCGCGCGATGGCGACGCCGACGAGCAGCGGCCACATCAGCACGAGATCGGGCCGACCCAGCGCGGCGAGGCCGAGGGCCGCGCCGGCCAGCACCGCGGCCCGCCGGGGCGGCAACCAGATCGCGGCAGCGAGGGCGGCCGCGGCGAAGGTGAACGCGCACACCTGCCCGACGAACCAGACCGATCCGGTCACCGCCATCGACCAGTGCACGCTGCCGACGCCGAACAGCGCGGTCAACCAGGCGATCCTCACGCGATCGGCGGGGATCCAACCGCGGTGCGACAGCCCGAACAGGATCAGCATGACGAGGGCGACGTTGAGCGCGCCGAACACGATGCAGAACAGCACCGTGGACACGCCGGCGGCGCCGAACGCGGCCACCAGCGGGGTCATCAGCAGCGCGGCCAACGGCGGGAACGGCACGTACCAGCGGCCGTCCACGTGGACCAGGTCGTGCGTGGAGTCGGGCGCCAGCAGGTCCAGCCGACCCTGCAGGAACGCGGCCGCGAGATCGGGGAAGTAGGCCTCGGTGAGCGGTTGGAAGCTGCCGAACAGGACGGTCCAGGTCAGGTAGACCCCGAACGTGGCCGCGGCGGCGACGCCCACGTCCCGGATGATCGTCCGCTCGGTGGCCGACGTCGGCCCGCCCGCCGCCGGGCCCCCCGGCGCGGCGATCGTGCTGTACACGGGCTGGCTCATCGTGGATCCATAGTCGCCCGGCGCCGCCGGCCGGTCAGCCCCCGTCATCCGTTGGTGGTCGGGACCGAGCCGGCGTGTGTCAAGGCCTCCTTGACAAGACAGGACGCGTCAAGTAATTCTTGACAGCATGAGAGAGCTGATCTTCCACGGCATCCACGAGCCGGTTCCTGGTCCCCGGTGGCGGGCGCTGTTCGACGCGACCTGGCCCGGCTATCGCGCCTGGTTCCTCAGCGCGGGGGATCGGGCCCGTCCGGCGCTGGCCGACGCGCGGCGCCTGCTGGGCCGGCACCTGCCCGAGCTCGTGCCCACCTGGGAGCGGCTCGTCGAGCTGACCGGTGAGGACCCGACCGCGGCGCGGATGCTCACCCTGTTCGACCCGCCCCGGTTCCTGCCCGGCTGCTCGCAGCTGGTGCTGGTCGAGGACCAGCCGCTGCTGGTCCGCAACTACGACTACCGGCCGGACCTGTGCGAACGGGTCGTCTACTCCAGCGCGTTCACCGGCCGCCGGGTGATCGGCTCCGGCGACTGCCTTTGGGGGCTGCTCGACGGCATGAACGACGCCGGGCTCGCCGTCTCCCTGACCTCCGTGCGGCACCCCGCGGGGCCGGCCGGCTTCGGCATCCCGCTGGTGGTCCGCTACCTGCTGGAAGTCGCCGACAGCGTGCCGGCGGCGATCTCGGTGCTGTCCCGGGTGCCGGTCAACATGGCCTACAACATCACGCTGCTCGACGCGCGGGCCACCGCGGCGACGGTCTTCGTGGCCCCCGGACGCGAACCCGAGGTGTTCACCCACCGCGCCGCGACCAACCACCGCGGCCTGGCCCCGGACGATCCCGACCAGGCGCGGTCGCTGCGCAGCGGGCAGCGCCAGCAGGCGCTGCTCGCACTGCTCGAGCTGCGCCCGGACCCCGATACGGTGATCGAGGCCTTCCTGCGGCCGCCGCTCTACAACACCGACTACGGGCGCGGCTTCGGCACGTTGTACACCGCCGCGTACCGCCCGGACCTCGGTGTCGTCGACTACGTGTGGCCCGGCTCGACGTGGCGGCGCGGGTTCGACTCACCCGACGCCGTGCACACCGCCGTCTACCGGAGTCCGGACGCCGACTTCCGGTTCGGGGGCGGTGCGGCCGCGGACCGCATTGACGGACCGCGTGCCGGTATGCAGCCTGACCCCATGTGCGCTCGTGAGGATCTTGCTCGGTCGACCCCGCAGGAGCTGGCCGAGCTGGCGGAGGCCGCGGTCGATGCGCTCGCCCGCAGCGGGGACCCGGCCGCGTTCGCCCACCTGTTGGCGCTGACCCGGATCACCGGCGAGTCGGTGGGGGTGGCCGCGCGCACGCTGGCGGAACGCAGTTCGTGGTCCGGTGTCGCGGATGTCGCGGGAACCAGCCGGCAGGCGGCATGGGAGCGCTGGCGGTCCCGCTGAGGGCCCGGCGCGTGGTAGGCCGCGACGTGAAGGTGAGGGGAGGGGATCCCGATCTCCACGCCGCGACCGATGCAATCGTGTACCCGTTCGTGTCGGCGGCTACACCTCGGGTGCCCGCAGCGGCGGCCGGGCGGGAGATGAGCGCCAACGGGGACCCGGTGAACGGGGTTGGCGACACGTTCGTCGTGCACATGGACCGGGAGGCGTTGAGGGATCTGCCGATGGGCCGCTACGACGTCACCGCGACGATCACCGCGTTCGAGCCGGACCGGGAGATCGCCTGGACGATCGTGGGGCACGATGCGGCCGATCGGTCACGTCTACGGCTACCGGCTCGAGCCGACCGCCGACGGCACGCTGGTGACGTCGTACTGCGACTGGTCGAGCATCGACCCGGTGTGGCGCGAGCGGGACATCTTTCCGATCATCTCGGGCGGGGCGCTGCGTGTGACCCCGGGGATACTGGCCCGCACGGGTGGCCCGCCGCGCCTGAAGGCGGCGGGGCCGAGCGGCGCGGGGTCAGCTCTTGTCGGCCCCGAGCCGGGGCCAACCGTCCTCACCCCAGGACACCCGCTGCAGGGCCAGCTTGGGTGCCCCGTCGGCCGTGGCGTCGTAGTAGTGGTAGGCCATGATCTCCTCGGACACCGACTGGCCGCCCGGCCCGAAGCGGTCGCCCTCGGTGTCGGCCAGGGTGGTGCCGCCGCCCTCGAGCAGCGCACGGCCGTCGCGGTCGACGTAGGGACCGGTGACACTCCGGGAGCGCCCGACCATGATCTTGTAGTCGCTCTTCACGCCCTGGCAGCACTGTCCCCATGAGGTGAACATGTAGAACCAGCCGTCGTGCGGGAGGATGTAGGGCGCCTCGATGGCGTTGGGCGCGGCCTTCCGATCAGCGATGTGCAGCCGGGTCCGGTCGGCCGATCGCTTGCCCGACGGCCACTCCAGCTGCACCATCTGGATCCCGGTCCAGTACGAACCGAACGCCATCCAGGGTGTCCCGTCGGCGTCCTCGACGATGCCCGGATCGATGGCGTTGAAGTTGCTCTCGGGGGCCGAGCGGATGACCTGCCCCTGATCGACCCAGCTGTAGGCGGGGTCCTTCGGGTCCAGGGTGGTGTTGGTGGCCAGCCCGATGACGGAGTTGTTCTTGCCCCACGTCGACGCGGCGTAGTACAGGTAGTAGACGCCGGCGTGCTTGTAGACCTCCGGTGCCCACAGGTTGTTCGCCCCGGGCACGGCCTCGGTGATCCAGCCGGGGAGCTTGTCCCACATGGTCCCGGCGTACGTCCACTTGCGACCGTCCTTCGAGCTGCGGATCGTGATCGAGCCGCCGCCCTTGGTGGGATCGCCGGTGGCGAAGACGTACCAGTCCTGGCCGTTGCCGCCCTTCACCAGCGCGGGATCGTGCGCGCCCAGATCACCCCGCAGCCGGAACGGGCTTGCGCCGTCGGGGGGCACGGCGGCGACGGGAGTTGCGGTGGTTGCGGCCGGATCCGTGGCTGCCGGCTCGGTCGGAACCGTGGCCGTCGGCTCGGTGGCGGCAGTGTCTGCGGTGGCTGCTGTATCGGCGGCCGTTGTCGTGTCGGTAGCGCCCGGGTCGGCGGCGCCCGGATCGGCGGCGGCAGCGGCGGTGGAGTCGGTGGCGGGGGGTGCGGCGGCAGCCGGCGGTGCGGCCAGGGTGGCGGACACGACGAGCGCGAGCGCGGTGACGGTAAGCAGCGGTGCAAGGCGCACAGTCGTCATCCGATCTTGGGGAGCAGGTGTGGGGAGCCGGCGAGGAATGCTCAGCGTAGGCGAGGAGGAGCGCTCGGCAACGCTTTCGACACTCCGGGGGGATCACCCGATCGGGTGGCGTCGCTGCGCCGCGCGCCGAATGAACCGATTCAGATCCCGCTCGCCGTCGCCGGACCCGCCACACCGCGTCCGCTGGGGACGCGCCGAGCCGCTGGCGCCGGGCCACTCGGGCCGTGCCTGGAGATCAGAGGCGGCGGGCGTTGTGGAACGGGCGGCGTCCGATGTCGCTGATCTTCACCGGTTCCCCGGAGGTGCTGGCGTGCACCATCTTGCCGCCGCCGATGTAGATGCCGACATGGCTGACCGGGCTGTAGAAGAAAACCAGGTCACCGGGCTTCAGCTCGCTGAGGCCGACCGCCCTGCCCACCCTGGACTGGGCCGCGGAGGTGCGCGGCAGGCTCACGCCTGCCTTCTTGAACGCCGACATCACCAGCCCGGAGCAGTCGAAGGCACCCGGACCGGCCGCGCCGTAGCGGTAGGGCTTGCCGATCGCGCCCCTGGCGAAGGCGAGGGCCTTGACACCGGCCGAGCTTCCGCCGGAGTCGACCTCGGTGAGCGCTTCGCCCCCGGCGACGGCCGCGGCGGCGGCCGCCGCCTTCTCCTTCGACGCCGCCGCCTTCGCTGCGGCCGCCTTCGCTGCGGCCTTGTCCAGCGCGGCCTTCGCGGTGGCCGCCCGTTCGGCGGCTGCGGCATCGGCGATGTCCCGACCGGTGACGACCTGACCCGCGGTGGGTGCGGCCGCCGCGCCGACGGCGGGATCGGCGACCGGCACCGGGACTGCCGCTGCGGCCGGGGCCGGCGCCACGGTGGCGGCCAGATCGGCCCCGGTCACCGGCGCCGACGATGCGTCGAGGGCGGCCTCGCCGGTACCGGGCAGCGTGAACGCCGCCGCGCCGGCCGCCGGTGCGGAGGACAGCAGGGAGTCGGCCGCCTGCGGCGCCACCGCGGGGGAGGTGGTGGCCGGGGTGACGGCGGCGATGGCCGCGGTGACCCCGAGGGCGCCGGCCGACACCGCGGCGACGATCGTGCGCCGGGACTGGGCCGTCGGCAGGTTCGGCAGCATGTCCGCCAGCGACGGCATCGAGACGACCGGCCAGGTGAGGCTCGCGCCAGCAGACTGACCGGGCAGGGCGAACGCGGGACGCACCAGGGCGTGCCGATGGCCGGCCGGCCGGGTTCCGCTGTCGAACCGGCCGATGAGGTCCGCGGCCCGGATGACGCCGGTCTCCGAGGCGCCGTGCCTCGCACGATGGTCGGCCATACTTGTCGTCCTCGCGCCTGCGCGGGCTGGGGATACCGCGCTCCTGCCGCCGGTGCTGATGGCGCCGGGGGGAATGTCGACTGGCAGGACGTGGCGGCCGACCCGGCACTGGTCGGCCCGGAGAGCGCCAACCAGCAACGGCGACGGTAACCAAACCGTGACGGGAAAGCAGGCAACGCGAACCGTGTTGCGGTGACCGGTATCGCAGGCACGACCACAGACCGGTCCGGACCGTTCGCCGACGAATCGGGTTACCCGCCGCGCGGTGAAGTGTCGCGCCGCGTCGACGAGCGCACGACCGGGTCGCGGCCGCGCTACCGAGGCTCCCCGCGCAGGTCAGGCCGGCCGCTCGGCGCTCCGATCAAGGCCGGCCGCGACCCGCTTGTCGAGCTCGGAAACCGCGGGGTTTCGGCCAGGATCGGTCGATGGACGAACTCACCGACGTGTTGCACAGGGCCGCCGCGGTCGCGGCCGCCTACCGGACGGCGCTGCCGGATCTTCCGGTGGCGGCGTCCGCCGACCCCGACGCCGTCCGCGCGGCTTTCGGCGGCCCGTTGCCGCGCACGCCGAGCACGCCGGGTGCGGTGCTCGACGCGCTGGTGGCGGCGGCCGAGGGCGGGTTGGTCGGCTCCGCCGGTCCGCGCTTCTTCGGTTTCGTCATCGGTGGCGCGCTCGCGGCCGCGACGGCCGCCGACGTGGTCGCCGCCGGGTGGGACCAGTGCGCGTTCAACCCGGTGATCGCGCCGGCGGCGGCCGCGGCCGAGGAGGTGGCCGGTGGCTGGCTGAAGGACCTGCTCGGGCTGCCGGCCACGGCGTCGGTCGGGTTCGTCACCGGTGGCCAGGCCGCGAACACCGTGGGGCTGGCGGCCGCTCGCCATCAGGTGCTCGCCGAGGCCGGCTGGGATGTGGAGCGCGACGGGCTGCCCGGGGCGCCGCGGGTGCGGATCGTCGCCGGCGCCGAGCGGCACGCGACCATCGACCGCTCGCTGCGGTTGCTCGGTTTCGGGTCCGCGGCCGTGCAGCCCGTCGGGGCCGACGCGAACGGCGCCATCGACGTCGACGACCTGCGGCGGGTCCTCGACGCCGGCCATGGCGGCCCGGCGATCGTGTGCCTGCAGGCCGGCAACGTGAACACCGGGGCCTGCGACGACCTGCGGGCCGCCTGCGCGATCGCCCGCGAACACGGCGCGTGGGTGCACGTCGACGGCGCGTTCGGGCTGTGGGCGGCGGCCAGCCCGGCCCGTGCGCACCTCGTCGACGGTGTCGAGCTGGCCGACTCCTGGGCCTGTGACGGGCACAAGTGGCTCAACCTGCCCTACGACTGCGGGTACGCGATCTGCGCCCGGCCGGCCGTGCACGTCGCCGCCCTGTCCTACACCGCCTCCTACCTCACCGGGTCCGGCAGCGCCGTGCCGGCGCCGTCCGATCTCACACCGGAGTCGTCGCGGCGGGCGCGGGGCTTCAGCACCTGGGCCGCGCTGCGACAGCTCGGGGCCAACGGCGTGGCCGAGCTCGTGGAGCGCTGCTGCGTGCTGGCCACCCGGTTCGCCGCCGGCCTCGCCGCGGGCGGCGCCCACATCGCCAACGACGTGGTGCTCAACCAGGTGCTCGTCGGGTTCGGCGACGACGCGCGCACCGACCGCATCATCGAGGCGGTGCAACGGGAGGGGACGTGCTGGCTGGGCGGCACCAGCTGGCGTGGATGCCGGTACCTTCGGGTCTCGGTGTCGAACTTCTCGACGACCGCGCACGACGTGGATCGCTCGGTCGCGGCGGTGTTGCGGTGCGCCGCCCGGAACTGACCCCGAAAAAGTCTCCCCCCGAGGTCGCATCTCGATCGCCCCCCGCGGGTACGCCCCATGGGTCTACACGAGGAGGAATCCGTTCCATGGGTGGAAACAAGATCGTTGTCTACAAGGAGCCCGGGGTCGTCGAGGTCGAGGACCACGACATGCCGACCCTCGAGGTGCCGGCCGAGGTCGCCACGGCGATGGGCATGAGCCGCAAGGCCGACCACGGGGTGATCCTGCGCAACGTGGCTACCAACATCTGCGGCTCCGACCAGCACATGGTCCGGGGACGCACGACCGCCCCGCCCGGGCAGACGCTCGGCCACGAGATCACCGGCGAGATCGTCGAGAAGGGTAGTGACGTGCAGTTCCTCGAGGTCGGGGACATCTGCACGGTGCCGTTCAACATCGCCTGCGGGCGCTGCCGCAACTGCCGGGAGGGCCAGACCGGCATCTGTCTGAACGTCAACCCGGCGCGGGCCGGCTCGGCCTACGGCTACGTCGACATGGGCGGCTGGGAGGGCGGCCAGGCCGAGTACGTGATGGTGCCCTTCGCCGATTTCAACCTGCTGAAGTTCCCGGACCGCGACCAGGCGCTGGCGAAGATCCGGGACCTGACGATGCTCTCGGACATCTTCCCGACCGGCTACCACGGCGCCTACACCGCGGGCGTGACGACCGGCTCGACGGTCTACGTGGCCGGTGCCGGACCGGTCGGGCTCGCCGCGGCGTACTCGGCGCAGCTGTTGGGCGCGGCCGTCGTGATCGTCGGTGACCTCAACGGGGACCGGCTCGCGCAGGCGCGCTCGTTCGGTTGCGAGACGGTCGACATCTCCAAGGACGCCACGCTGGAGGACCAGATCGCGCAGGTGCTGGGCACCAACGAGGTGGACTGCGCGGTGGACGCGGTCGGGTTCGAGGCCAGCGGCCACGGCAGTGGCGCAGGCGAGGCACCCGCCGCGGTGCTCAACTCGATCATGGCGTTGACCCGCGCCGGTGGCCGTCTCGGCATTCCCGGGCTGTACGTGACCGGTGATCCGGGTGCCGCCGACGCCGACGCCAAGGAGGGAACGCTGAAGGTCCGGCTCGGCCTCGGCTGGGCCAAGAGCCACTCCTTCGCGACCGGTCAGTGCCCGGTGCTGAAGTACAACCGGGGCCTGATGATGAGCATCCTGCACGACAAGGCGCACATCGCCGACGCCGTCAACGCGACGGTGATCACCCTCGACGACGCGCCGCGCGGCTATGCGGAGTTCGACAAGGGCGCGGCCAAGAAGTACGTGCTCAACCCGCACGGGATGATCCCGGCAGCCTGATCCGGCCACCGGCTCACCGCAGCGCGCACCGGATTCACCGCGAGTCGCCCTTGCGCATTCTGTAAGCAGGTACTCAGTCTGTACACAGGATTCGGGCGGACCATCGGGGGAGATCGACTGTCCTCGGAGGTGGCGTGAGCGCGTTCCTATGGCTACTGGTCGGCGCCGGCGCATGGCTGATCATCGGTTTCGCGGTGGCGGTGGTCCTCGGTCACCTGTTCGCCGGCCGTGACGCCGTCGCGACGTCGCTCGTCCGAAGGAGCGGCCGGCGTCACGGCCGGCGTCCGGCACCGATGAACCGGAGGCCCCACGGCAGGCCCGCGGCGCCTGAGCCGGGCGCCCGGTCGGACGCATCCGGGACTTCGGCTCAGCCGACCTTCCCCGCCAGCAGCGCGGCCTGCCGCACGCCGGCCGCGATGACCGGCTCCGGCGGGACCGGGTCGGTCTCGGCGCTGCGGAAATCCATCGCCACCGACGCGGCGCCCTCGCTGAACAGCAGCAGCGTCGATGCGGTGCCGTCGCGCCGGAAGCCGGTGATGATCACACCGGCCGCACCGACGGGCGCCGGTACCGAGGAGGCGCCGGGGCGTTGCTGTGCGGTCAGCCGCGCGGCACCCAGCATCGCGCTGCGGGCGGCCTCGGCATCGGGCAGCAGCACGATCGTCTGGCCCAGCTGCCGGCTCCCGTCCTGCGAATCGAAGAAGGCCTCGAGACCCGCCACCGCGTCCTCGTCGAGGGGTCGCACCGACGGCGGCAGGAAGCCCGGCAGCGGGATGTCCTCGGCCGTGATCAGCAGTCGGGCCAGATCGGGCTGCGCGGGAGGCGGCGCGGGAGCGGGCGCGGCGGCCGTCGTGATCCCGGGGGAGGGCGCCGGCGCGACGGTTCCGCGGGCCGGCGCGCAGCCGGTGACGGTCGCGAGCAGCAGGACCAGCAGCACGAGCCGGTGATCGACGGCGCGTCGCAGCGGAAACATCCCAGTCCCCCGTCCCGCCGAGCGCGTCCACGTCCGGGTGGCCGGCACCGCGACGCCCGTCCCCACATCTGAGCACACCCGCCGCGGGGATGCCGCAACACCTGTCCGAACAGCGAACGGTCGAGATCAAAGGGTTGCGATCCGGGGTGGACGATCGAATGGCGACGGGCCACGGGTGGCGGTCGGCCGGCCGCCGGGCGGATCGCCGGCTGCCGTTGGACCGGTGGTTGCCGTTGGATCGTGTGCTGCCGTTGGATCGCGGGCCGATCTTGGATAAGGTCCCGTCACTATTCACCACCTCTCCGCGGCCGCCGGTCGACCGGCGTTGGGGCCTGGAATGAGCACCCACAGCGAGTTCGTCACCGACGATCCCGAGGCGGCACACGCATTCCTGCGGGCCGCCTACGTCGACAACTCGATGCGCATCGCCGGTAGCCCCGACCGATTCCGCATGCGGCACACCGGCTGGGACGCCGGCCGGTTCTCCATAGCGGGCCTCACGCACACGATGGCCGTGGAGCACCGGGCGCAACCGTTGAACTACATGCTGATCGGCCGGGTGCTCGAGGGCCGCATGCAGCGCGACACCGATGGGGAAACGCTGCGGGCCGATCGCCGGGGACGTCTTCCTGATCGCCTCACCGGAGCGGCCCTACACCGCGCGGTGGGAATCGATGAACCTCCAACTCACCCGGATCGACAAGGCCGCCCTGGTCGCCGTGGCCGGCGACGATGCCGTGGTCGAGCGGGTGTCGGCGCCGGTCTGCTGCCGGTGTCGCGGGTGCTGGCGCGCCAGCTGTGCGACACGCTGGATTTCCTCACCGGATCGGTCCGGACCGGCGCCGGCAGCGCCGCCCCGCTGATCATCGACAACGCCACCACCCTGCTCGCGGCCACCCTGCTCACCGCGTTCCCGGCGCTGCTGGCCGAGCGGGGCGAACCGACGCGCTCCGAGCCCGCCCCGCCCCCGGCAGCGCTGCGCCGCGCGACCGCGTTCATCGAGCTGCACGCCCACACCGACATCGGCCTCCGGCAACATCGCGGCGGCCGCGCACACCACGCCGCGCGCCGTGCAGTACGCCTTTCGTCGGCATCTCGACACGACACCGACCGGCTACCTGCGGCGGGTTCGTCTCGACCGTGCGCACCACGATCTTCGCACCGCCAGTCCGGACGCCGGCGACACCGTCGCCGCGATCTCCACGAGGTGGGGTTTCTTCAACCAGGGCCGGTTCGCCGCCGTCTACCGGACCGCCTACGGCCGCACCCCGCGGCACACACTCGAGAGCTGAGAAGGCGGAGAAAGCACGTCGGCGGCAACCGGACGTCCGATGTTCCGCCGGGACCCGAACAGAGATCGTTATCGGTCGGCGATTCCGACCCGGCGGATGCCCGATATCGGCGTAAGGTGCTCGCACAACGATCGACGCGGGCGTCCTCCATGATCCGCAATATCGGGGGCGGAGATCGCTGCCGCCCTGTCGACGTTGTTCGCGACGCGCCATGGGGAGAGGCCGTTGAGAATCATTCGAATCGCGCTCGGCCCCACCACGGCTGTGCAGGTGCAGACCGGGTCGGTCGGGTGTCCGAGCACGGCCGGCCCACCGTGGGGGCACGCCGCCGATCCGCCGTCCGCGTATCCCCGGGTGGCCCCCACCGCACCGGTCGCCACCGGCTCGGGACCACGGTGAGCGCCGTGTCCGGCCGGCGACGGCTGCTCACGGCCGTGGTGACGGCGCTGTCGATCACCGCGGTGGCCGGGTCGGGGTTCTCCGCATCGCCGGCGGCCGCGACGGTCGCCGATGCGTCGGCCCCGGAGCTGGCGCCCGGCCCGGGAGCGGCCGCGCCGGAGCCGCCGGCCTTCCGCTCGGGCGCGCAGCTACCCGGTGGTGGCGGCACCGGTCCGGCTGCGCATCCCCGCGGCCGGGGTCGACACCGCGCTACAACGGCTCGGGCGCGCCGCCGACCGTTCCGTGGAGGTGCCTGACCGATTTCGGCACGGCCGGCTGGTTCGCCGACGGCCCGCGCCCCGGACAGGCCGGCCCGGCCGTCATCCTCGGGCACGTCGATTCGGAGCGCGGGCCGGCCGTGTTCTACGCGGCTGGGCGAGCTCACGGTGGGAGCCGAGGTGCGGGTGGACCGGGCCGACGGCAGCACGGTGAGCTTCCGCGTCAGCGGGGTGCAGCGGGTGCCGAAGACCGTCTTCCCCACCGAGCAGGTGTACGCACCGACCCTCTCCTCGTCGCTGCGCCTCGTGACCTGCGGCGGCCGCTTCGACCGGGCGGTCGGGAGCTACCGGGACAACGTGATCGTCTATGCCGAGCCTGCGGTGTAGCGCGGTGGTCGGCGACGTGGCCAGACGGCACCGCGATCGCGGCCCGCGACCGATCCGGTCCCCTCCGTGGCCGGGGCCGCCGTGGCCGCCTGTCGCTGCTGGCCACCGTGCTGCTGCTGGCCATCGCGCTGCCGGCGTGGGGAGCTCCGCGCGCGATGGCGGCACCGCCGGAGATCGTCGCGGTGGCCACCGCGGCCAGCGGGGCGGGTGCTCGTGCCGGTCGAGCTGCGGGGGATCGATGCCGCCGCCCTGCGCCCCGATTCGTTCGTCGTCGACCTCGACGGCGCAGCCCAGCCGACCACGGCCGAGCCCGTGCTGTCGGACCGGACGGCGGTGGCGATCGTCGTCGACGCCTCCGACCCCGCGCTGACGGCCCTGCAGGGCGGGCTCAGCGGCGCGGCGGACCTCCTGCTGTCCCTGCCGCCCTCGCTCCGCAGCGCGTTGATCGTCGATCGGACACCGCCGGCGGTGGTCTCCCCGCTGCAGCCCCGGTCGCCGGAGATCCTGCGCGCGATGGCCGCGATCCGGGCCGGCGGCGAGCGGCAGACCGCCGCGGCGCTGGAGCTGGCCGTCGGGCAACTGCCGGCCGAGCCGACCGAACCGCGGATCGTGCTGCTGCACACCTCCGCACCCGACGCCGGTGGCGAGCCCGCCGCCGCACTGGCCGGGCGGCTGCGGACGGCGGGCGTGCTGCTCGCCGTGATCAGCACCGGCGGTCGGGAGCCGGTGGCGCCGTACTGGGCCACGGTCGCGGCCAGCACCGGCGGTCTGGTGATCGACGCGCCCCCCGGGCAGTCCGTCGCCGCCTTCGAGCAGTTGGATTCGGCGCTGCGTCGGCGCTACCTGCTGACCTTCCCGGCGGCCGCGCAGCTCCCGGCCGCCGCGGTGGTGCGGGTGGACACCGTGGCCGGGCCGCTCCGCACCACGGCGCCGCTGCGCGCGCTCGCGGTGCCCGGTGCGCCGTCCGCTGCCGGGCATCGGAGCCAGCGCCGGACCTACCGGCCTGGGCAGGCCGTGATCCCCGCAGTCGCGTTGGGCGCCGCTGCCGCGGTGTTCGTGTCGATGCTCGGGACCCTCGTCCTCCGGTACCGCCGCGGGCGCGAGCCGGGCTGGCAACGCCTCGCCGCCGCGGTGCAGCCGCCCCGCCCGACCTCGGCCGCACCGCTGTGGAACCTGCCCGGCCGGCCGAGCGTGGTGGTCGCCCGGGAACGGCTGCTCGACGAGCTGGACGCCGCGGTGACCTCCCGTGGGCGAGCGGTACTGCGAACGGAGCGGGACCGAGCCGGGGTCGGCGCCACCACATTGATGATCGACTTTGCGCACCGGCACCGTGCCTCCTACGACATCGCGTGGCGGGTGGTCGCCGCCGATCCGGACCTGATCCCGGACCAGCTGGCGGCGCTGGCGGAAGAGGTCGAGTTGGTCCGCCCCGGCGAGGCCGCCCAGGCGGCGACCACGAAGCTGCTGGCGGAGCTGCACGAACGGGACCGCTGGTTGCTGATCTTCGACGATGTCGAGAACCCACGCGATGTCGAGCGGTTCCTGCCCTTCGGGCCGGGTCATCTCCTGATCGCCACCGCGGATCCGGGTCACCCGGGCGACGCCGCGGTGGCGGTGGATCGGTTCAGCAGGGCCGAATCGGCGACGTTGCTGCGAGCCCGGCGCCCGAGCTGGCCGCCACGGCCGCCGGCATGATCGCGCAAGCGCTCGAGGACCTGCCGCTGGCCGTCGGCCCGGTGGCGGCCACGCTCGCCGACGCCGAGATCAGCGCACACACCTTCCTGCGCGTGCTGGCCGACCGGCGCGCGGGCGGCGACAACCCCGGGGTGCTGGCTGCGACCTGGGCGGTCGTGCTCGACCAGCTGACGGCCGACGACCCGGCAGCGGCGGAATTGCTGACCCTGCTGGCCTGGTTGGGGCCGGGCCCGGTGCCGCTGGCGCTGATCACCGCGGCCGCGGACCTGCTGCCGGCGCCGCTGGCCGACGTCGCCCGCAGCCCGTCCGAGCTGGGCAGGCGGGCGGCGGTGCTGGGTCGTCGCGATCTGGCCACGGTCACCGGACAGCGTGGCCCTGCACCGGGCGGCGGCCGGGGTGCTCGTCGCCCGCACCGCCGGGAGCCGGCCCGTGGGCGGCACCGGATGGGCGGCGATCGCGGTGCGGCTGCTGGCCCGGTTGCCGGAGCGGCTCGCCGCCGACCACACGGCCTGGCGCGGGTTGCTGCCGCACGTGCTCGCCGCGACGGACCCGGCCCGCCCGCTCGAGGAGGTCGAGCAGGACGTGGGCAGGTTGCTCGGCCAGGCCGCCGGCTACCTGCAGGAGCGGGGGCAGCCGCGCGCGGCGCGGGCGCTGTTCGAGGACGCCTACGAGCTGCGGCGCCGTCGGCTCGGCGCGGACCATCCCGACACGGTGGCCACCGCCCGCCAGCTCGCCGCGGACCTGCGCACCCTGGGCGAGCACGACCAGGCCCGCCGCATCCTGGGCGCCGACCAGCTCGCCGACCGGCCCCGCTGATCGGTTTCGCTCATCGGGGGCGCCGTCGTAGGCGGCGCCGTCGGGCGTGCCTCGCCCGGCGCGGCCCAGCTCGACTACGTGGGCTGGCAGCGGCTGGTCCTCGTCGGGTCGGCCGGCACCAGGCCGAGCCGCGCCGCCACCCACGGCAGCGAGCTCCGCAACGCCGAGCTCCACACGTCGAAGGTGTGTGCGCCGTCCGCGATGACGACAAGACATGTGTCGATCCCGGCGGCCGCGGCGAGCGGGGCGAGCTCGCGGGCCGCGGCCAGGGGCTCGCCGTCATCGGTGCCGACCTCGAACCACCCGCCCATGCCGGGGAAGCGCGCGGCGCGCAGCAGCGTGGCCGGGTCGTGGGCCGCGAACTGCTGCTGCGACCCGCCGAAGAGCTGGGCCACGGTGTCGGCCGTGTCGGCGTTGGTGTCGCTGAGCCGCGGGCCGACCAGGCCGCCGAAGTCGGCGAACGTCGAGAACAGTCGCGGGTGCCGGAGCGCGAGCATGATCGCGCACGAGCCGCCCTCGGAGAGCCCGACGACGGCCCACCTCTGGCCCGGCGGCTGCGTGCCGAACGTCTTCTGGACGGCGGCGGGCACATCGACGGTGAGGTAGGTCTCGACCTGGCCCATCGGGCTGTCCACGCACTCGGTGTCGGCGGTCAGCGAGCCGTTGCTGTCGGGCATCACGAGGACCGGCGCGACCCCGCTGTGTTGCGCGGCACAGGCGTCGGCGGTGGCCTGGGCCTGCCCGCCCTCGGTCCAGTCGTCGGGGCTGCCCGGGCTGCCGTGCAGCAGCAGCACGACCGGGAGCACCGGGCGCGGGCGCGCGAACCACACCGGCGGGAGGTACACCAGCGCGTCGCGCGCGGCGAAGCCGGACACCGTCCCCGGCAGGGTGGCCGGAACGACCGCGCCGGCCGGCGGCACCGAGCCGTCGGCGGCGTCCGCGGGGCGAGCGACTCCTCGTCGGCCACCGGGCCGCCCATCGCCTCGCCGAGCGTGCGGAAGTACTCGAAGTAGGCGTTCACCCCGACGCCGGCGCTGGCGAGCACGAGAACGGCCGAGCCGACGCGCGGCGAGCACCCGGACGAACCGGCGGCGGGCCCGGACCGCGACGACGACCCCGAGCACCCCGAGCACGCCAACAGGACGGCGCCGACGGGCCACCAGCTGGCGACCGAGATGTTCGATGATCAGCTCGATGCCCGGCATGATACGGCTGGTGACCGATCCTCGCGGCAGCACTCGCCCTCCTCGCGGCGGTGCTGTTGGCGATCGCGTCGGCCGCGCAGCAGCGGGCCGCGGCGTCCGTCCCCGACGACGGCGGCGGCGGGCTGCGGCTGATGGGGGTCCTGCTGCGGAACAAGCTGTGGTGGACCGGCACCCTGTGCGACGCCGGGGGCTTCGTCTGCCAGGCCGCCGCGCTCGGGGTCGGCTCGCTGCTGCTCGTCCAGCCGATGCTCGTGACCACGCTGCTGTTCGCGCTCCCGCTGGGGGCCCGCTGGGCGCACCGGCGGCTGCGCCGCTCCGACTGGGTCTGGGCGGGCCTTCTCGCCGTGGCGCTCGCGACGTTCGTCATCTCCGGCGAGCCCACGGCCGGCATCGACCGCGCGCCGCCCGAGCGATGGTTGCCGGCCGGGTGGTGCTCGGCACCGTGTTCGTCGTCTGCCTGCTGGCGGCCGCGACCCGACGCGGCACGACGCGCGCCGTACTGCTCGCGGTCTGTGTCGCGCTGGCCTACGCCGTGACGGACGCCCTGACGAAAGGCGCGGTCAGCCAGCTCGACGACGGCGTCTACGCCATGCTCCGGACCTGGGAGCTCTACGGCCTCGCCGTGGCCTCGGTCGCCGGCACGATCCTGCAGCAGCAGGCGTTCCAAGCGGGAAACCTCGGCGCGTCGCTGCCCACCATCACGGTGGGCGAGCCGGTGATCGCCGTCGTGCTGGGCGTGACGGTGCTGCAGGAGCACCTGCGCAGCGACGGCGCCGAGTGGGCGCTGATCGCCGTGCTCGTCGTCGTCATGGTCGTCGCTACGGTGGCGCTGGCGCGGTCCACGGCACGGCACGAACCCGGCCGCACCTCAGCAGGGTGGCCCTGCACCAACTCGGCCTGCAGCTCCCTGACGCCGAGCCGCTCAGCCGCTCTGCCAGGCCTGCGGCCGGCCGGCGTTCAGGCCGCCGCGCCCGGGGCCGACGGCGCACGCGACGCCCGCCGACCGCCTTGGGCACCAGCAGCCCGCCGATACCCGGGATCGCGAGGAAGCCCTCCGCGCCGGCGTACAGCAGGCCGACCCGCGGCAGGTCGGCCCGGCTGCGGACGGCCAGCACCCGCGGAAGCCACTCCGGGTCGAACTTCGCGTTGAAGTCGTGCAGCGACTTGATCTGGAAGAACGGGTTCAGCACGCCGACGGCCCACCGCGCGGCGCGCTGCGTCCGGGCTGAACGGGACGTCCTCGGCGAACAGCCGGCCCCACATGGCGAAGTTCATCGACAGCCGCGCCACGCCGCGCTCCTGCAGCGCGGCCGCCGTGGAGGCGATGAGGAACTCCGTCATGCCGTTGGGCGCCCCCGGGTCGTGGCGCATGAGGTCGAGGGTGTAGCCGAACGACGGCCCGTACGCGGGCACCACCCGCAGGAAGCCGCCGGGCACGCCGTCGGAGTCCAGGGCCACGCAGAGCAGGAACTCGGGGTTCGCGCCCGCGCCGCGATGTCCTGCGATAGCGACATCGTGAAGCCGCGCTCGGGCGCCTTGCCCCGCCACTTGGCGCTGATCGCGTTGAGCTGCTCCACCAGCCGCGGCGAGGCGTTCGACTCGGTGACCAGGTGGAAGCGGTAGCTGCGGCCGACCCGCCGCACCGCCGCGCGCAGGCTCTTGCGCTCTGGGCCCATCGAGGCTGAACCGCGGCGAGTCGATGATCGCCTCGTCGCCGAGGTAGAAGCTGGTGAACCCGCGCGAGGCGTAGAGCGGCATGCTCGCCTCGCGGACGGCGAGCAACGCGGGGTTCCACGCGCGCTCGGCGCACATCTCGAGGAACTCGTCGAGCACCCGCACGACCGACTCGCGCGCCCCGATCGGGTCGCCCGAGACCAGCGCGTACCCGCGGATGTAGGTGTAGGCGATGAACGCCTCGCCGTCGCGGGAGAAGAAGAAGCTCTTGTCGTCGCGCAGGGCGAAGTAGGCCAGCGTGTCCCAGCCGTAGGTGTGCACCAGCCGGCTGGCGTGCGCCCAGTCGTCGGAGGTGTGCGGGTGCCGGCGCCGACGAGCGGGCGGAACAGCAGCACGGCGAACCCGACCAGCCCGACGATCCCGAGCGCGACCAGCGCCGCCGGGAAGAACACGGCGAAGAACCGCGAGGCGTAGGTGTACGGCCCGTCGAGCCCGACCAGCCCCCCGAAGATCGTCTCCAGCGCCCCGCCGAGGGTGAGCTCCGGGGTGATCCGGTCGCGCTGCGTCCACAGCGCGACCAGCCCGAAGGCCAGGACCGCGATCAGGTACAGCGGGATGAACCGCAACAGCCGCAGCAACGACGGGGGATCGCCGGGGGCGCGGAAGGCGTGCCGGAACCAGACCAGGGCCACGAGCATCGCCGCGCAGTAGACGATGGCGACCGGGTGCGGGCCCTTGAGCACGTGCGGCGACGCCGGCGATGGCGAACAGGGCCGTCGCCACCCGCCACGCCAGGCGTTTGCGCTTCGCGAGCTGGTCGGCCAGCAGCAGGAGCACGAACCCGACGATGACCGAGACGATGTGCCCGGCGACCGGGAACCACAGCGGCCCGAAGTGCGACCTCGCGCCCGTCGAGCCGGGAGTGCACGAACGGCAGCGTGGCGAGCAGCTGCAGCACCCCGCCGAGCGCGGTGAACACCGCGATGGCGGGCACCGCGATGCGGCTCGCGTCGCGCCCCGGGCTCGACGGCGCGGGGATCGGGTGGGCGGAGGGCGCCATGTCCGGGCAGGGCGACGACCGAGCCGCCCTGGCCCGGCGCGGTGACCGTCGCCGTCCGCCCCGACGCCCGCCGCGGGTACCGGGGTGGGCGGCAGCAGCGGCCGCGGCGCGTCCCGCGGCCCGGTGCCCGGCTCGGGCGCGAACTCGGGGCGCAGCGTCGGGAACAGGATGACCTCGCGGATCGAGTCCACGCTGGCCAGCAGCATCACCAGCCGGTCGATGCCGATGCCCAGCCCGCCGGTGCACGGCATGCCCTGCTCCAGCGCGCGGACGTAGTCCAGGTCGATGTCACCCGCCTCCGGGTCGCCGCCGGCCTTCGCCCGGGCCTCGGCCTCGAACGCGGCGAGCTGCTCGACCGGGTCGTTCTGCTCCGAGTAGGCGTTGCACAGCTCGAACCCGGCGACGATCAGCTCGAAGCGCTCCACGTAGTCGGGGTCGTCGCGGTGTACGCGGGCGAGCGGGGAGACCTCGCGCGGGTAGTCGATGCAGAAGACCGGGCCGACGACGTCGTGCTGGACCTTCTCGTCGTAGACCTCCTTCATGAGCCGCCCGGCGCCCCAGCTGCGCTCGTAGGCGATGCCCAGCCGGTCGAGGACCGCCCGCGCCTCCTCGATCGGCATGCCCGGGTGCATGACCGCCCCGGTCTTCTCCGCGATCATGTCGGCGAACCGGGCGCGCGGCCACGGGGTGGCGGCCAGGTCGATGGCGTGCCCGCCGTAGTGGACGACCAGCTCGTCACCGAGCGCGGCGCGGGCGGCGTCGGTGACCATGCCCTCGACCAGGTCCATCATGTCGTGGTAGTCGGCGAAGGCCTGGTAGGCCTCCAACATCGTGAACTCGGGGTTGTGGCGGGTGTCGATCCCCTCGTTGCGGAACACCCGCCCGATCTCGAACACCCGCTCCATCCCGCCGACGATGAGCCGCTTGAGGTGCAGCTCGAGGGCGATGCGCAGGTACATGTCGATGTCGAGCGCGTTGTGGTGGGTGACGAACGGCCGGGCTGATGCGCCGCCCTGGATCGTCCGCAGCACCGGGCCCTCGACCTCGGTGAACCCGCGTTCCTCGAGGTGGTGGCGGATCGCGCGGATCGCGGTGTGCCGGATCCGGAAGATCTCCCGGGTGCGTTCGTTCGCCTCGAGGTCGACGTAGCGCTGCCGGTAGCGGGTCTCGACGTCGGTCAGCCCGCGGTGCTTGTCCGGCGGGTCGGCAGCGCCTTGCCCAGCAGCGCGAAGCTGTCCACGCGCACCGACAGCTCGCCCCGGCGGGTGGTCATCACGGTGCCCTCGACGCCGACCCAGTCGCCGCGGTCGAGGTCGTCGAAGTCGCGGTGGCCGTCGGCGCCGAGGACGGCGGTGTCGACGAACAGCTGGATCGCCCCGGTGCGGTCGCGCAGCGAGCGCGAAGGTCAGCCCGCCCTGGCGGCGGATGAGCTGGAGCCGGCCGGCCAGCCGCACCCGGTCGTCGGTGCGGACGTCGGGCGGCAGGCGCCTGGGTAGGCCCTGGACCTGTGCGACGGTGTGGTCGTACGGGTAGCGGTAGGGGTAGCGGCCGGCCGCCGCTCGCGGCTCGGAGCTTCTCGAGGCGGCGCTCGCGCTGGTCAGCGGGGTGCGACTCGACGTCAGCATCCGAGGTCACCCGGCTCACGATAGGGCGCGGAGATCGTCGCGGTACAGGGGTCCGCAGGGGATGTCGGGCCGGGTGGGGCGGTGTCGACCACACACATCGATCCCGGTCCATGGCAGGCGGCACCTCTGGGCGGGCAGCGGGGCTGGACGGCGAGCGCGCGTGTCCCGACAATGCCACGCCATGCCCATCGGCCAGGAGAACTCGTCGGCCCGTTCGCCCGAGACGCGGACATTGCTGATCTCGGTGTGGGCTTCGGCCGGCTTCGCCGTGCTCGCCCTCGTGTGGGGTCTGGCGCTGGATTCTCGGCTGATCCTGTTCGACGGTCTCTACTCGTTCGCCAGCGTCGGGTTGTCGCTGCTGGCGGTGCTGGCCCTGCGCACCTCGCGCAAGGGCCCGGACGAGCGCTATCCCGTGGGGTCGCGAGGCGTGGGAACCGCTGACCGTCGTGGTGAAGGCGGCCGCGCTCGGCGGCCTGTGCGTGTACGCGCTGGTCGGTGGGGTCGCCGACATCCTCGGCGGGGGCCGCGAGGTCGAGGCCGGGTGGGCGCTGGCCTACGCGGTCGTGGCGACCGTCGGCGGCGGGGTGGTGGCGCTGGTCATGCGCCGCCGGAGCCGGTCGGGGTCAGACCTGGTGCGGGCGGAGGCGGCCGAGTGGATCGGCGACGCGCTGCTCAGCCTGGGCGTGCTGGCCGGCTTCGGCGTGTCACTGGTCCTCCAGCTCACCGGGCGGGCCGATCTCGCCCGCTTCGTCGACCCGGCAATGGTCGCGGTGATCTCGGCGGCATTTCTCCGGGTGCCCGGCCGGTTGATCGTCGAGGGCTTTCGCGAGCTGTTGGCCATGTCACCGGCGGCCGAGATCAACGATCGGCTCCGGGCGGTCGTCGCCGCCGTGGAGCGCGAGCACGGGTTCGCCGAGTCCTTCCTGCGCGCGTCGAAGGTCGGCCGCCGGCTGGACGTGGAGATCGACTTCGTGGTCGACGACGGGTCGACGGCGCAGACGGTGCGGCAGTTCGACGACGTACCCGTTCCGACCTGGAGGAGCGGCTCCGGCCGCTCGGTCTGGCCACCTCGATGTCGGTGGGCTTCACCGCCGATCGCCGGTGGGCTCTCTGAGCGCGGCCCGCCGGCCCTCGGCCGAGCCGTCGACGTGACGGGCTTCAGCGGTCCGGAGCGCCGTCGAGGGTGACGGGTACCCCGAGCTCCGCGGCGGTGCGCCGGATCGCGGCCCAGGTGTCGGTGGACAGCGGAACCCCGCCCGCGGTCCGGGCGGCGCGCCGGCGGGCCTCCGGATCGCCCGGGGCCAGCACCGGGGCGGCCGCGTCGATCGGCTGCGCGGACAGCACCCAGTCCAGGTACTCGCGGCCGACGCCGGGCGAACGCGGCGGCGGTCCCGAACCGGGCCGGCGACAGGTAGATCGAGAGCATCCCGTTGGCCACCCCGACCCCGGGTGCGGCCGGGCCCGCGCAGTCGCCGCCGGTGAACGCGCCCGCGAGCAGCTCGCAGATCAGGGCCAACCCGGAGCCCTTGTGCTCGCCGAACGCGCGCAGTGCGCCCGTCCCCGTGGTCGGCGGAGCGCAGGTCGGTGGGGTCGTAGTCGCCGTAGAGCACCCGCGGATCTCCGGAGGGCCGACCGTCCGGCCCGATCAGCGCGTCCGGGGGCACCGGCCGGCCGCCGTACGAGGCGACCTGCACCTTCCCCTCGGCGACCAGCGAGGTGGCGAAGTCCAGCACGATCGGTCGCCCGGCAGCGGGATCGCCGACCGCGATCGGGGCGGTGGAGAACCGGCGCTCGACCGCGCCGAACGGTGCCACCAGCGGCGAGCCCGCGACGTTCACGAAGTGGATCGAGATCAGGCCGGCCGCGATCGCGGTCTCCGCGTAGCCACCGACCCGTCCGATGTGGCCGGCGTCGCGCAGCGCGATGACGCAGGTCCCGTGCTCGGTGGCCCGCTCGACGCCCAGCGACACCGCCTGCGTCGCCACGCTCTGCCCGAATCCGCGGCTGCCCGTCGAGCACGGCGAAGGTGCCGCCGTCGGCGACGACGGTGGCGGTCCGGCCGGCGTGCACGAGCCCGGCCCGCAGCCAGTCGACGTAGCGCGGCACCCGCATCACGCCGTGGCTGTCGTGTCCGGTCAGGTTCGCATCGACGAGGTCGACGGCGATCCGCGTGGCCTCGTCCGGCGCGCACCCGCTCGCGCCGAAGATGTCGCGCACCGTCGCGGTGAGCAGGTCGGCGGGTATCCGGTGCGGCGGCGACGCGGCCGCCGCGCCGTCCGGGTCGGGTTCGGCCACTCCGGCAGTATGGTCGGCCGCCGCACCGAGCCGGTGCCGATGGGGCGGGCGGCGATCAGCAGGGGAGGTTGGTGTCGAAGCCGTCCTTGCCACGTACTGGACCATCAGCGTCGGGCCGCCGGTGAAGCTGGTGGCGCACGTGACTTCGCGGTGCCCCCGCTCGCCGCCGTCGCGATCCACAGCGGCGCGTCGTGCAGCGGGAAGTCGGGGACGACGGCCGGCTCCCACTTCGCGCGGTAGTCCGCGGCGCGGTCGCCGCGCTGTACCCGCCGGTGATCCGCTTCCACTGGTAGCCGGTGGAGTAGAGCCCGACCTGTCCACGCCGTGGCTGCGCAGGTAGTCGTACATGCCCTGCAGCATGGCGGTGTTGGAGACGCCGTCGCCGTTCCAGGTGTTGGTCGTCTCGACGTCCAGCCACCAGGTGTGCCCCAGCACCCCGCGGCCCAGCTTCTTGCCGGTGGCCAACGCGTCCGCCGCGGCATGCCAGCCGTAGTTGTAGGCGCAGCCGGGATCGGTGGTCGAGCCGCTGTCGGTGCACAGCGCCGGGTCCTTGCGGCCCGAGCGCGGCCAGTAGTAGTCGCTGGACGGGGCCGGGTTGCTGGTGTTGACGTAGATCGCGGCGGTGCGGGCCGGCCGGCGGCCCACGCGTACTGGGCGCCCAGGCAGGGGTTGGTGGAGAACGGCCGCCCCTGGTTGAGCCCGACGATGCCGAACGTGCCGCCGTCGGGCAGGTCGCGGCCGCACTGCGGGTGCGACACGTCGTGCCCGGGCGCGTCGGCCTCGCTGGCCGCGGCCGGCGTGCGCGGCCGGCCGACCGCGGTCAGCAGCCGAGCGCGGTGATCAGCAGGGCCTGGCCCACAGGGCGTATCCGCGTCTCGCGCATCCCGGCGTCTTCCCCTCGACCGACATCGACGCCGCATGCTGCCGCTGTGGCCGCTGCAGAACGCGCTGAGGCGCGCGGGATGGCCCTCCGGCAGCTGATTCCCGGTTGCTACCGCCCCGGCCGCGGGGCTTGAGCCGGACCGAGGGCAGCGGGGGCGCGGCGCAGCGGGTCGCCGGCGTAACCGTGCACCGTGCCGAACCGGGGATCGGCGGCCATCCAGTCCGTGCGGGCGGCCACGATGTCGTCGTGGTCGCGGCCGACGAAGTTCCACCACATGACGATCCGCTCCGTCGAACGGCTCGCCGCCGAGCAGCAGCAGCCGCGCCGGCTGCTCGGCGCGCAGCGACAGCTCGGTCCGGCCGCAGGCCGAGGTAGCAGCAGCGGCCCGGGGCCAGCCGCGACCCCGTCGACGTCGGCCGCGCCGGACAGCGCCAGCGCCGCGTACTCCCAGTCCGGGCCGCAGCGGCAGCCGGACGTCCGCGCCCGGCGGCGAGCGCGGCTTCGGCGCCGACCAGCGGGCTGTAGATCGCGCCGGCGAGACGCTGCCCGGCGATCTCGCCCATGATGACGGTGACCGTGAGGCCGGAGTCGGTGAGCACCGGCAGGTCGGCGTGGTGCTCGAAGCGCGGCTCGATGTGCCGGTCGCCGCTCCGGCAGCGCCGTCCACAGCTGCACGCCGTGCAGGATCGGCGGGTGGCGGCCGGGCTCTCCTCGGAGTGCGCGATGCCCGGCCCGGCGGTCATCAGGTTGAGCCGGCCCGGGGTGATCAGCTGCTGGCTGCCGACGCTGTCGCGGTGCAGCACCTCGCCCTCGACCAGCCAGCTCACCGTCTGCAGGCCGGTGTGCGGGTGCGGCGGCACCTGCATGCCCGGCGGACCCGCGGATGTCCGTCGGCCCGTAGTGGTCGACGAAGCACCAGGCGCCGACCATCCGCCGGTCCCGGTTGGGCAGGGTCCGGGTCACCGTCATCGCGCGCGGTCCGCCGAGCGCCACCGGATGCCCGAACTGCAGCTCCCGCACCGGTTCCGACGGCGACCCCGGCCCGGCCGCCGCAGGGCGTCTCCCGCGGGCTGCGTTCGAGATTGCTCATCTGCAGGAGGTTACGCCGGGGCGCCCGACGCCGCCTGTCGACCGAATCCGCCGCACACCACTGCGGGAACGACCCGCCGAGCAGCAGATGTGCTCGACGGTGTCGTGCACGCTTCGGCTCACGGGAATGCCGCGGATCACGCGGCGACGTCGTGGTATCCGCGTCGGCTCCGATCGCGGACCGCGATGGAATGACCGCCACGAGCGCGGCGCGCTGCGGGCCGGGCCGGCGTCGGCACCAGCTCGATGCGCACCCAGCCGGCGGCGAGCGCCCGGACCTCGATGTCGTGGGCGCCCATCGCCGCGGCGATGCGCGGAGCCACCGCGGCTGACGTCGCTGACCAGCTGACCTGGCTGCAGCCGGACGGTGAACGTCGTGGGTGGCCCGAGAACGACCCGTGCCGATCAGCGGGATCGACATGGTCGGCCCGTTCGGGGTGTACACCAGCCGGCCGAGCCCGCTCGACCTCGCAGGCCTGCCGCCACTGCCACTTGATGTCTCCGACGCGCTGCGCGTCGGCGAAAGCAGATCGGTCGCGCCGAGCAGCGCGCCCGGCATTTCCTGGGGCTGGAACAGACGCCACATCCCGACCTCCGGGGCTGCGTCCACTTGCTTTCTGTCGTCGCTTCTACGATGCGCAGTTCGCTGTGGAAACGTCGCAGCGGGGTTCGGGCCATGGTGTTTTCCCCTGTTCCACGCGCGCCGCCCCCGCCCTGACATAGGGAAAACCCGCCCCGCGGGCGGGTTTCCGCGGAGCTTCCCTCGGTCCCGGGACGGTCGGTCGATCAGCGCAGCAGCGACCGGTGTCAGGGGATTCTCGCTGAACACGACGCAGGCGATCACCGGCTTGCGGGCCCAGGTGGCGGCATCCGCGGGCGCCAGCCGCCGGGCTTGAGGGCGGGGTCGGTGAAGGCGGCCGGATCGAGCTTGGCCTGGAACTGGGTGTTGCAGTCCGCGTCGGCGGTGGCGTCCGGGATCCCGGCGACGGCCTCGGCCCCGGAGTACGCGACCTTGGCGATCACCTGGTCGGTGTGCGGCGCGGTGCACGCGACGGCCTCGACGGAGCTGATGGGCTGCGTCTGGCCCGGTGGCGGCGGGGCCAGCGTGGTGTTGTAGCAGTCGCCGGGCTGCAGTTCGAACACCGACAGCGTGCCGGGCTGCGCGACCGCGCCGGTGTCGGCCACCCGCACCGGCTCCGGAGCCCGTCCGATGGCGGCGCCGGCGATCACCAGGCCGGCGACGACGAGCAGGAACAGGATCACGATGACCAGCAGCACCCGGCGCCGGCGGCGCGGCCGGCGCGGCTGCGGGCTCGGTGGCGGCGCGGCATAGCGCGCCTGCGGGCGCGCGGGGAACGGCTGGCGCTGCTCGGGATGGCGCTGCTCGGGATGGCGCTGCTCGGCATGGCGCTGCTGGGGGCGCGACGGCCAGGGGTGGACCTGGTTCGGGTAGGGCGGCGGGCCGGGGAACTGCCCGGGGTGCGACCGACCACAACCGGAGGCGTCGGTACCCGGCGCGCGGTCACCCGGACGGGTCGCCCGGCGGTCGGTGGCTGGTGCAGGGGCTGGCTCATGCGGCGCTCCCGGGCTCGGGCCTACGGTTCGTCCGCATCAGGATGGCGATGGCGCATCCTTCGATACATCGTGCTTGCCCCCGGCCGGGAGGGGGTTTACCCGAGGTCGCGGCCGCGGTCCGGGGCCGGGGCTCAGAGCAGCAGACCGTGGATGAGCCAGAACGTCAGCGCGGCGGCCAGCGCGGCCATCGGGATGGTCAGCACCCAGGCGATCGCGATGTTGCCCGCGACCCCCCAGCGGACCGAGCTGAGCCGCTTGGTCGCACCCACCCCCAGGATCGACGACGTGATCGTCTGGGTGGTGGAGATGGGGGCGGCGAAGACGAACGCCGTGGTGTACAGCACGGCCGATGCGGTGGCCTCGGCCGCGAACCCGCGCGGCGGATCGAGATCGATGATCCGCCGGCCGAGCGTGCGCATGATCCGCCAGCCGCCGGCGTAGGTGCCGGCCGAGAGCGCGCCGGCGGCCAGCAGCACCACCCACCACGGGATCTCGAAGCCCTGGTGGAAGCCGCCCACCACGAGCGCGAGCACGATCACGCCCATCGTCTTCTGGGCGTCCTGCAGGCCGTGCCCGAGGGCCATCGCGGCCGCCGACACGGTCTGGGCGTGCCGGAAGTTCCGGGTCAGCTTGGTGGGCTGACCGTGCCTGAAGATCCACAGCAGCGCCAGCATGAACAGCCCGGCGAGCACGAACCCGACGATCGGGGACAGCACCATCGGGATGACGACCTTGTCGATCACGCCGTTCCACCGCACGACGCCCGCCGAGGCCAGTGCCGCCCCGACCAGGCCCCCGATCAGCGCGTGCGAGGACGACGACGGCATGCCGAAGTACCAGGTCACCAGGTTCCAGATGATCGCGCCGACCAGCGCGGACAGCACCACGGCCAGCCCCGGGATGCCCGTCGGCGCCTCGATGATCCCGCTGCCCACCGTGGAGGCGACCGCGGTGCCCAGGAACGCGCCGACGAGGTTCATCACCGCGGCCATCAGCAGCGCGGTGCGCGGGGCGAGCGCGCGGGTGGAGACCGAGGTGGCGATCGCGTTCGCCGCGTCGTGGAAACCGTTGGTGTAGTCGAATCCGAGTGCGACCACGATCACCACGATCACCGCGGCGAGCTCCACTCAGGCCTCCTTGACCGCGATGCTCTCGACGGTGTTGGCCACCGTCTCGAAGGCGTCGGCCGCCTCCTCGAGAGTCTCGACGATCTCCTTCATCTTCAGGACCGTGAGCACGTCGGCCGGCGGTTCCGAGTCCGGTGGGGCGAGCAGATCACCGAGCAGCGATCGGTAGACCGCGTCGGCCTCCTCCTCCAGCGAGTTGACCTGGATCCAGTAGTCCTGCAGCTCGGCCATCTTCTCCAGCCGGGGCATCGCCTCGGCGGTGACCGTCGCGGCCCGGCGCAGCACCTCGACCTGCTCGGCGATGCCCGGTGGCAGCACGCCGAGCCGGTAGAGCACGATCCGGTCGGCCGCCTCCTCCAGCGCATCCAGCACGTCGTCGAGGGCGGAGGCGAGGCGGTGGATGTCCTCGCGGTCGAACGGCGTCACGAAGGTCTTGTTGACCTTCACCATGATCTCGTGGGTCAACTCGTCGCCGGCGTTCTCGCAGTCTTTGACCCGGGCGGCCACCTGCGCCCGGCCGGCGGGCTCGGCCGCGACCAGCTTGGCGAGCTCGTCGGCGGCGACGACGATGTTCTCCGCGGCGCGGGTGAACAACGGATAGAACCCGCGCTCGTGTGGGGTCAACCGGAAGGCCATCCGGACCTTGTACTCGGTGTGCACGGATTAAGCCACTCCGCCACGGCAATGATGCCGATGCCGGTACGACGCGCTCACCGCTCCGGGATGGTGCGCACGTCGTCGAGCCAGATCCGGGCCGACATGTCGGACGGCGCCCGCCAGTCGCCACGGGGCGACAGCGAGCCGCCCGCCGCGACCTTGGGACCGTTCGGCAATGCCGAGCGCTTGAACTGGCTGAAGGCGTAGAACCGCTGCACGAAGACCTCGAGCCAGCCCCGGATCTCCCCGAGCGTGTAGCTGGGGCGGCCCTCGGGCGGGAAGCCGACCGGCCAGTCCCCGTGCTCGGGATCGTGCCACGCGTGCCAGGCCAGGAAGGCGATCTTGGAGGGCCGGAAGCCGTAGCGCAGCACGTGGAATAGGCTGAAGTCCTGCAGCGAGTACGGCCCGACCTTCGCCTCGCTGCTCTGCACCTGCTCGTCCTCGCCGGTCGGGACCAGCTCCGGGGTGATCTCGGTGGCCAGCACGTCGGTGAGCACGTCGTCGGCGGCGTCGTCGAACTGCCGCGACGACACCACCCAGCGGATCAGGTGCTGGATCAACGTCTTGGGCACCCCGCCGTTCACGTTGTAGTGCGACATCTGGTCACCCACCCCGTAGGTCGACCAGCCCAGCGCCAGCTCGGACAGATCGCCGGTGCCCAGCACGATGCCGCCGCGCTGGTTGGCGATCCGGAACAGGTAGTCGGTGCGCAGCCCGGCCTGCACGTTCTCGAAGGTGACGTCGTAGGCCGGCTCGCCGCGGGAGAACGGGTGGCCGAGCTCGGTGAGCATCAGCCGCGCGGTGGGGGTGATGTCGAGCTCGGCGAAGGTGATGCCCAGCGCCTCGGCGAGCCGGTAGGCGTTGCCCTTGGTGCGGTCACCGGTGGCGAAGCCGGGCAGGGTGAAGCCGAGGATGTCGCTGCGCGGGCGGCCCAACCGGTCCATGACCTTGGCCGCGACGATCAGCGCGTGCGTGGAGTCCAGCCCGCCCGACACCCCGATCACGACCTTCGGCTGCCCGATCGCGCGCAGCCGCTGCTCCAGGCCGGCGACCTGGATGCTGTAGGCCTCGTAGCAGTCCTGCTCCAGTCGGGTCTCGTCGGCCGGCACGAACGGGAACCGCTCCACCACCCGGCGCAGCCCGAGATCCTCCGGCGGCGGGTCCAGCCGGAACTCGATGCGTCGGAAACCGTCGATCCGCTCGGCGTGGTGGCGGCGGTTGTCGTCGAAGGTGCCCATGCGCAGCCGCTCGCACCGCAGCAGGTCGAGGTCGACGTCGGCCACCGCATGCCGCGCCTGCTGCGGGAAGCGATCGGTCTCGGCCAGCAGCAGCCCGTTCTCGTAGATCATCGTCTGGCCGTCCCAGGCCAGATCGGTGGTGGACTCGCCGGTGCCGGCCGCGGCGTAGAGGTAGGCGGCCAGGCAGCGCGAGGACGCGGAGCGGCACAGCAGGTGCCGGTCCTCGGCGCGGCCGACGGTGATCGGGCTCCCGGACAGGTTGGCCAGCACCGTCGCCCCGGCCAGCGCCGCCTCCGCGCTCGGCGGGATCGGCACCCACATGTCCTCGCAGATCTCCACGTGCAGCACGAACCCGGGCAGGTCGGCCGCGGTGAACAGCAGATCGGGGCCGAACGGGACCTCGACGCCGCCATCGGTGTGCCCGGCGCGCGCGCCGCCCCCGATCCGGATGGTTCCGCGGATGTCGTCGCCGGGTGCGGTCTGGCGGCGTTCGTAGAACTCCCGGTAGGTGGGCAGGTAGGACTTCGGGGCGACGCCGAGGATCCGTCCGCGGTGCACGACCACCGCGGTGTTGTAGATCCGGTGCCGGTAGCGGAGCGGGGCGCCCACCACGAGCACCGGCAGCAGCTCGGCCGACGCCGCCACCAGCTCGAGCAGGGCCCGCTCGACGCTCTCCAGCAGGGTGTCCTGCATGAGCAGGTCCTCGATCGAGTAGCCGGATAGCGTCAGCTCCGGGAACACCGCCAGCCCGACGCCGTCGGAGTGGCACTCCCGGGCGGCGGCCAGCACCGCGTCGGCGTTGGCCGCCGGGACGCCGATCGACGTCGTGATCGTGCAGGCGGCGACCCGGAGGAAGCCGTGCCGGTAGGCCGAACGGAAGTCCATCGCGTGATCGTCCCATTCCCGGCCGCGCGCCCCGGGGTGAGCCAGGGAGCTAGTCGGCCATCGCCCGGTAGCGGTCCCGGTGGGCGATGATCTCCGCCCGGCGCCGGCCGGTGAGGTAGTCGGTCGAGCCCAGCTCCATCTGTCCGTACTGCTCGTCGGGGTTCGACGCCGATGGCGCGCAGGAACGGCGCGCTGCGCTGCGAGTACGTGCCCGCGGTGTGGCCGAAGGCGCGCTCAACTCCTTGACGCTCAGGTGCGGCTCCGACCGCGGGTCGAACAGCAGGTTGGCCTTGCCGATGACCCAGCAGACGGCCGCGGCCGCGGTGTCGGCGCGGCCGCGCCTGCGGAAGATCGCCGGGTCGGTGCCCGCGGCGCGGGCCAGCAGCCGGCGGCACGCGGTGCGGAACTCGGTGTCGAGCCGCTCGGCGCAGAACCGGTCGACCAGGCCGAGCACCTCGGCCACCCGATCGTGGATGTCGGCGGGCACGTCGGCCCAGTCGAAGTCCTCGTCCGGCAGCGCGGTCGGCGTCGAGCCGGTCGAGCGCCTGCTCGCCCCCGACCGCGCGGCGCAACGTGTCGAGCATGATCTCGTGCAGCTCTTCCAGCTCGCCTGCGAAGGGGTGCGACCCGGACGGTTCGGTGGGATCGATCGCGCCGATGGCGGCCAGCAGCGCGGCCGGGCCCTGCGCGCGCGGGCTGCGGATGGTCCGCTGGTACTCGCGCTCGAAGCCGTCGACGGCGTCGAGGGTCTCCTCGGTGAGCGCGGGGCGGATGCCGCGCTCCTGGTGGCAGAAGCGGACGAAGGCGCGCAGCAGTTCCGGCACCATGGCCAGGTAGCGCGGGTCCGCGACGATCTTGCGGGGGATCCAGTCCAGCAGCAGGATCTCGATCGCGGGTCGGGCTCCAGCGCAGCGGGTCGCCGGGACCGTGGTCGGTGCCGAACCAGAGCAGCGACTCCAGCAGGCCGCGGTGGTCGGGATCGTCGAACCCGGCCCCGTGGGCCGACCGGAGGAAGCGGGCGGTGAGCTCGGCGAGGGCGCCCTCGTCCCACTCGGCACGCCGGTAGCCGGAGCCGCCTGCCGGCAGCAGCCCGACCATCCACTCGACCAGCGGCCGGCAGGCCGGCCAGCTCTCGGTCTCGAACGGTGGGTAGGTCATGGCGCCGGTCTCGACGGCCTCGGTGATGCGCGCCCGCGCGTCGGCCGGGGCCAGCTCGCGCGCCTCGGTGTCGGGATCGTCGGCCACCTGCAGCATGGTCTCGGCGAGCTGGTCGATCGGCTCCGGGACCACGAACGCGTCCTTGACCACGGTGCCCATGTTGTGGTCGACGTAGACGAGGCGGTCAGCTCCTGTCCACCGACCAGCTGCACCCCGACCATGATGTTCTCCCCGTCGCCGAGCACGTGCACCACCTCGACCGGGCGCGGCGCGGGGGTGGCCTGGGCGAGCTCGCTCAACCAGCGCGGCAGCGAGTGCGAGCGCCCGGCGATCTCGTTCTGCACGCGCCGGCGCAGCAGCTCCTCGTCGGACATGCCCGCGATCGCGGCCAGCAGCGCCGAGGTCCCGATGTCCTCCATGTCGAAGAAGCTCTGCATCAGGTCGTCGCGGGTCGGCATGACCGGGTCCCGGTCGGGCTGGAACGGGTCGCGGGCGCGCGGATCGAGCACCGCGAGCAGGCTGCTGACCATGGCCAGCAGCTCCAGCGGCTGCCCGGTGCCGAGGGCCTCGACGGCGTCGCTGAGCAGATCCGGTTCGTGTTGGCGCCGGGGCCGGCCGCGGCGCCGTTCGGGGCGGCGGCGCGGCTTGTTCGACGCGGGTCGGCGCGGGCGCTTGGACACGGGTCCGAGGTTATCGCGGGGTCGTCCGGGGTCGATCCGGCCCCGTTTCCCGCGCCGCCGCTCGGCGCCTCTTCTCAGCGCCTCTTCTCAGGGGCCGGGCGGGGCGAGCCGGTAGACGGCGCCGGCGTCGTCGTCGGTGATGTAGACGGCGCCGTCGGGTCCGAGCACCGCGGCAACCGGTCGCCCCCAGCGGGATCCGTCCGGGCTCTGGAAGCCGCCGACCAGGGTCTGCTGGTTGCCCAGGGTGCCGTTCTGCCAGGGCAGGAAGGACACCTCGGGGGCGCGCGGCGGGTTGCGGTTCCAGGATCCGTGCACGCCGAGCAGCGCGCCCGCGGTGTAGGGCGCCGGGAGCCCGCCGTCGAGCGGGCCGTCGACGAAGCTGAGGCCCAGCGGCGCGGAGTGCGCGCCGATGCTCTGCTCGACGGGGATCAACGCGGCGCAGTCGAGCTTGCTGCCGTCGGGGTTGGTCTCGGCGTCGCGCACGAACGGCGGGTCGGCCGGGTCCAGCGCGCTGCCGGCCACGCCCGGGTCGACGTCCGGATCGGGTTGGCAGAACGGCCAGCCGAGATCGCGGCCCGCGGTGAGCCGGGCGATGGCCTCGGCCGGGTGGTCGTCCACGTAGTCGGGGATGACCTTCCCGTAGTCGGACGGCCCGGACGACGCGGCCGGATCGCCGCCGTAGCGGCGGTCGAACGGGTAGGCGATGTTGTCCCGGTTGTTGACCGCGGTCCACACCGAGCCATCGGGGGCGACGGCCAGCCCGGTGCCGTTGCGCACCCCCTGCGCGAACGTCTCCGGCGGCCCTCCCCCCGGCGGGATCCGCATGATCACCGCCCGCGGCGGGGTGGCGGCGCGGTCGGCGACGGAGATGTTGCCGGTGGACCCGATCGAGAAGTAGATCGATCCGTCCGGCCCGAGCGCGACGCTCTTCAAAGCGTGCGCGTAGGCCCCGCGCAGGTCGGGGCTCTTCGCGTCGGGCAGCCCGCCGGCCACCACCCGACGCACGATGGCCGCACCGCTGACGTAGTCGAAGGCGTCGATCTGGTTGCTCTCGGCGACGTACAGCGTCTTGCCGGAGAAGGCCAGGCCGTGCGGTTGTTCGAGCCCGCCGAGCAGCCGCGAGATCGTGGCGCCGCCGGTGGGATCCGGGGCCAGCCGCAGCACCTGCCCGGCGGCGGGCACCGACACCAGCAGCGCCCCGTCCGGAGCCCATGCCGCCAACCGCGCCGAGGGCACCCTGGCCCACACCGCGATCGTCCAGCCGGCCGGGACGAGGGCGTGGCGGGGCACGTCGAAGGGCTCCGCGCTCAGCGCCGGCGCGACCGTGACCGCCACGGGGACCAGCCCGTTCGGTGCCGCCGAGACCGGGGCGGCGGGGCGGCCGTCGACCGCCCCGGTCAGCACGGGCGCGGCGCAGCCCGCGCCGAGGGCGGCGACCACCGTGGCGACCACGGTGACCGGTATCGACCACCGGCGGCCCAACCCACGCATGCGCATCCCCCGATCGTCCTCGCCGCCCGGCTCGCCCGCCGACCACCCATGATCGTTTCTACTCCGCCTCGCCACCGCCCGCCCGCCGGTGGCCGCCCAGAACCGCGTTATGGCTCCGAACTGCCGACGGTGGCCGCGGCTCACGAGGCCGGCAGGCCGATCGACGGGTCGACGAACTCGTTGGTGACGACCTGCTCGGGGGTCAGACCGGCCTTCGCCGGAGCGTTCTGCGCCGCGAAGATCGGCGTCAGGATCTCGATCATGCGAGAGATGCGCTGCTGGTCCATGTCACCCAGCGTCGCGTTGGGCCCGTTGCCGACGATCCCGCGCTCGCGCATTGCGGTGACCGCGAACTCGGCCAGCCCGGGGGAGTAGCTCCACACCGAGCCGTTGTCCGCGGCCACCGCGGCCACGATCGTGGCGTTGGTGCGGGCCGCAGCGGTGACGAAATCCACCTGCGCCCGCTGCACCATCGGCACCAGCTTGCGCAGGCACGGGGCCAACCGCTCGCGGTCCGCGGTCCTGATCGACAAGGCCTGGCCGTAGTTGGGGTAGCCGGTGTCGTTGACCAGCTGCAGGTTGACGTCGTAGCTGCGGCCCTCGCCCAGCTCGCTGCGGTAGATGAACGGCTCCGAGGTGGCGAAGCCCGCCTGCGCGAGCGCGCCGTCGGCGGCCACCCAGCGCGAGGGCCCGCCGTCATAGCTGCCGTCGACCTGCTCCGGCTTCAGCAGACCGGCGCCGAGCAGGTACTGCATGAACGTGTCGGCCTGGTAGTAGAGCACCGGCACGCCGTCGCGGCCCAGGTCGGCCACCGAGGTCACGTTCGGGTACTTGGCCCGGTCCCACATCACCATGATGGGGCTGAGCTCCAGCGGCGCGAGCACGGCGAGGGTGCCCAGCCGCTCCGAGTTCTGGATCGTCTCGTCCGTGGAGATCAACCCGAAGGTGATCGAGGGGTCGGTGTACATCTGCGCGCTGACCTGCTGAAATCCGATGGCGGGCCCGCCGTAGCGGATCTCCAGCGTCACCCCGGTGGGTTGGCCGGCGGCCACCAGCGGGGCGCTGACCCGCTTGCGTTCGGTGTCGAACCTCGGCTGCTCACCGAGCAGCTGGAAGTACGCGCCGTACTCCGACTCCGGGAACCAGTCGGTCTGCACCACCACCGGGTCCGGGCACACCCCGGCCAGCTCACCGGTGGCCGCCGGCGCCGCGGCGGCCGCGGGCGGGGTGGCACCGGGGTTGCCGCCACAGGCCGCGGTGACGATCATCAACCCGGCGATGACCAGGCCGGCGAACTTGCGT
The DNA here is from genome assembly GCA_963730945.1 of uncultured Actinomycetota bacterium. Taxonomy (GTDB): domain Bacteria; phylum Actinomycetota; class Actinomycetes; order Mycobacteriales; family Pseudonocardiaceae; genus Pseudonocardia. The sequence continues at coordinate 1,094,507 of CAVSTV010000008.1, read as the reverse complement.
GTGCCCATGCGTTCTCCTCGGATCCGGTTGGCGGTCGGTCGACAGCTCGATCTCAGGTGGGTCGGGAGTACGCGGTGGACCCGTACCAGCCGCCGGTGACCATGCGGTTGAGCAGCCCGAAGGCCGAGAAGGCGACCACCCCGAGCAGGCAGGCCAGGATCGCGGCCCCGAAGAGCTGCTCGGACTGCAGCCGGGCCCGGTACAGGTCGATGAGCACGCCGATGCCGGCATCACCCTGTTTGAAGAAGAAGTCGCCCACCACCGCGCCGACCACCGCCAGCGTGGCTGCCACCTGCAGCCCGGTCAGCATCGCCGGCATCGCGTTCGGCAGCTGCAGTTTCAGCAGCCGGGTCAGCCGGCCGGCCCGGTGCAGGGTGAGCAGGTCGTGCTGGCCGGGATCGGCCGACTGCAGCCCGAACAGGGTGCTGCTGATGATCGGGAACAGCGCGATGGCGACGGTGACGATGAGCCTGCTGGTCAGCCCGAAGTCGAACCAGAACCCGATCACCGGGACCATGGCCAGCGTCGGCACGCACTGCAGCACGACCGCGTAGGGGTAGAACGAACGCTCCACCCAGCGGGCCTGGCTCATCGCGATCCCGATCAGCACGCCGAGCACGGTCGCGATGGCCAGGCCGGCCATGGCCACGCCCGCCGAGAGCAGCAGGCCGTCGATCAGCGGGGCCCTGTTGACCGGGTCGAGGAACGCGACGGTGACGACGTCGTCCGGTGGGGGCAGCAGGAACCGGCGGCTGTCGTCGAGCACGACCTCGCTGATGAGGTACCAGGCGCCGATGGCGGACACGAACACCGCGGTGGGCGGCATCCAGCGCTCCAACCGCCCCCACATCGGCCTCGAACCCCGGGCGGATCGACCCCGGACAGCTGGACGCGGCCATCCCCACGTCGACTCCGGAAGTGCTGGTGGCGCACCGTCCCTGGTCGTCGTGCGTTTCACTACACCTCCGGGTGCCCGTCGCATCCGACACACTACTCTAAGTCACCTCCTGCCGCAGTACGAGTGACAGCTCACCCGCGATGCGGGTGAATTCGGGGTCGAACCGCAGCGTCGGCGGCCGCGGGTGCTCGAAGGGCACCACCCGCTCCGCGACGATCCGTCCGGGTCGGGGGGACATCACGAGCACCCTGGTCGAGAGGAAAACGGCCTCGGCGATGGAGTGCGTGACGAACAGGGCGGTGAACCCGCGGGCCACGAACAGCTGCATCAGCTCGTCGTTGAGCCGCTCCCGGGTCAGCTCGTCCAGCGCGCCGAACGGCTCGTCGAACAGGAAGAGCTCGGGCTCCAGCACCAGCGAGCGGGCCAGCGACGCGCGCATCCGCATGCCGCCCGACAGCGCGGCCGGCCGGGCCCGTTCGAAACCCTCGAGGCCGACGATCCGGATGGCCTCGCTCGCCCGTCGGCGCCGCTCGGCACGGGGTATACCTTCGAGTTCGGCCGACAGTTCCACATTGCCGCGGACCGAGCGCCAGGGCAGCAATGTGGGGTCCTGGAAAACGTATCCCACCCGTTCGGTGGCCACCCGCACCGACCCGATCGAGGGAATTTCCAGGCCCGCCACGAGCCGCAGCACGGTGCTTTTCCCGCAGCCCGACGGACCCACGATACTCACGAACTCCCCACGTCGGACGTGGAGTCGGAGGTCCCGCAGGGCGATTGTGCCGTCCCGAAATGTGCGCCCGACACTGCATACATCGAGCATCCCGTCGAGGGGCGTGGTCACGTGCGGAACGATAGTCTGCCGATCCGCACAGCGTGCTTGTTCCGAACGCTCCGACGATGGCGTCATCGGTCGGGCGCTCGAACTTTGCCAGCCAAGAGGACGTGGGGAATTGACCAGCGGAAACGCTTTCGCGCGAGCTGCCGTGGCCGTTGTCGCCTGCGTGTTCCTGGCTGTCACGTCGGCGTGCAGCTCGGGGGAGCTCGCCACCCGACCGGCGGCGCCACCCACCCCGGCCGAGTCGATCCCGGCCCCGACCGTGCTGTCGGCCTCGACGATCGCGGCGGGCGAGCGGGTGCCGGCTCCCGAGGGCACGCCGGTGCTGACCGTCACCGGGAAGATCGCCGCGACGAACGGCGCGGGCGGGCTGCGGCTGGACGCGGCCACGCTCGATCGCCTCGGTCTGATGCAGATGACCGTGTACGAGCCGTGGGTGAAGACGGACCTGCAGTTCAGGGGTGTCTGGCTGGCAGATCTGATCAAGCTCGCGCAGCCCGACGGCAGCGCCCAGACCGTGCACCTCACCGCGCTGGACGACTACCAGATCGATCTGAGCATGACCGACGTGATGGCCGGTGGCGTGCTGCTGGCCACGAAGACCGGCGACGGCTCCCCGATCGCGGTCGAGGACGGCGGCCCGACCCGCATCGTCTACACCAGCGGCACCCCGTCCGGATCGAGCGCTGACCAGTGGATCTGGAGCCTCGCCAGCATCGACGTGAGATGACCGACCCCGCCCCGCCGCGGCGCCGGGGCGTACGTCTGTCCATCGTGCTGATGGTCGTGGTGACCATCGGCACCGTGGCACTGGTCGTGGTCAACGCGGTGCAGCTCGGCCTGGTCACCACCCAGGTGCAGGCCAGCCAGTCACGGTCGACCAACGTGGCCAACGCGACGCGGGAGACCCTCGTGTTGCTGGAGAAGGTCAGCCAGCTCGGCGAGACCAGCACCCCGGAGGAGGTCGCCGTCCAGCGGGGGCTGCTGCTGCGCCAGATAAACGTTGCCGGCGTGCTGTTCCCCTCGGACTCCGCCGAGCTGCGGGAGCTCGACGAGGTCCGGCAGGCGATCAACCGCATTCCCTGGGACCGGCTCGGCGACGGGAAGGACCGGAAGAACCCGCTGCGGCTCGCGGCGGTGGCGACGTTGACGCAGAGCGAGCTGCGGATCAACGCGCTGCGCAGCGCGGAGGAGCGGCGGTTCTACTCCGCGACCAGCGTGGCGTTGGACTTCAACAAGCGCAGCCAGCTGGTGATGTCGTTGCTGCTGGCCGTGGTGCTCGGACTGGCCATCGTCGGCATCCTGACGGTGATGCAACGCAGGCGAGCCGCCGAGGACGCCCTGCGCAAGAGCGAGGGACGCTACCGATCGCTGGTGCAGCGTGCCTCCGACCTGACGGTGGTCACCGACGCCAAGGGTGTGATCACCTACATCAGCCCGGCGGCGGATACCCTGCTCGGGTATCGACCCGACGAGCTGACCGGGCTGCCGCTGCTTTTCCACGTGGAGGCGGGCACGCGGACCGAGGTGGCGGCGATGATCAAGGTTCTCGGTGAGCTGCCGGGCCTGGATCGCACGGTCGAGCTGCGCCTGTGCCACCGCGACGGCCCGGTCCGGTTGGTCGAGGCGGTGTGCCAGAACCTGCTGGACGACGCCGACGTCGGTGGCCTGGTGTGGAACGGTCGGGATGTCACCGATCGGCGGGCGCTGGAGAACGAGCTCAGCCACCAGGCCAGTCACGACTCGCTCACCGGTCTGCCGAACCGCGATCTGCTGCTCAAGCGGCTGGACGAGGCCCTGTACTCGCCCCGGGTCGCCGAGGAACAGGGCGCGGTCTCGGTGATCCTGGTCGATCTCGACGGCTTCAAGAACGTGAACGACAACCTGGGTCACGCCGCGGGTGACGAGCTGCTGCGGGCCACGGCCAAGCGGCTGAAGGGCTGTGTGCGGGAGGGGGACACGGCGGCCCGGCTCGGCGGTGACGAGTTCGCCGTGGTGGCGTCGGCGAGCAGCCCGCAGCAGGCGGTCGCGGCCGCCCGGCGCATCGTCAGCGTCGTGCACCAGCCGTTCCACGTGGCCGGTCAGGACGTCCGGGTCGGGGCCAGCGTCGGCGTCGCGCATCGCGTCGGAACCGGTTCGGCCGAGGCGCTGCTGCGCGACGCCGACATCGCGATGTACGTCGCGAAGAACAACGGCAAGGGTCACGTCGAGGTGTTCGAGCCGGAGATGCGGGTGCGGGCCTCGCTGCGCACCGGCCTGCAGCAGCAGCTGGCCAGGGCGGTGGACGACAACCAGATCGAGGTGCACTACCAGCCGATCATCGACCTGAAGACGTTCCGGCCGCGCTCGCTGGAGGCGCTGGCCCGGTGGCGGCGCCCGGACGGATCGCTGGAGCCCGCGGACGTGTTCATCCCCATCGCCGAGGAAACCGGGGTGATCATCGAGATCGGGCGCGAGGTGCTGCGCCAGGCCTGCCGCGCGGTGCAGCTGTGGCGGGCGCTGCCCGACTACGCGAACCTGACCATCGCGGTCAACGTGTCCGTGCACCAGGTGATGTCCGGACGCCTCGTCGACCACGTCAGCGCCGCGCTGCGCGACAGCGGCCTGTCGGGCCAGACCCTGGTCCTCGAGATCACCGAGAGCGTCGAGCTCGAAGACCCGCAACGGGTGGCCGAGGAGTTCCGCAAGCTGCGCGAGCTCGGCGTCCGGATCGCCGTCGACGACTTCGGCGCCGGGTACTCCTCGCTCGGCTTCCTGATGGGCCTGAACGCCGACGTACTCAAGATCGATCGCACGTTGCTCGATTTCGACACCAACCAGCACGGCTCGCTGGTCACCGCGATCGCCGAGCTCGGCCGCACGTTGGGCCTGATGGTCGTGGTGGAGGGCGTCGAGACGCCCGACCACCTGGCCAGGGCCCGGGAGGCGTCGTGCGACGCGGCGCAGGGCTTCCATTTCTCGCGGCCGCTGCCGTTCGACACGGTCGCGGGCTTCCTGCTCGGCTGGTCCCAGCCGAGCGCCGTCGACGGTATCGCGGCGCCGTCGACCACGGCGTGAGCGCCCGGCCCTCACGGCCGTACCAGGGGATGGGCAGGGGATAGGGCCGGGGGTCGGCGCGCACATCCTGGGGTGCCGGCCGGGGATTCTGCGGATCTGCCGCCGACCCGCTCTTCATAGCTTCGGATCGGGCCCTGTGGATCGGGCCGAGCCGATGAGGAGAGTCCGATGCCAGCACCGCGGATACATCGAACGGACAGCACCGTCACCGAACTGATCGAAGCGGCACGACGCCGGGACCGGCGGGCGTGGGAAGAGCTGATGGTGCGTTACGGCAACCTGGTGCGCAGCGTGGTCGCCCGCTACCGCCTGCAGGAGGCGGACGCCGCGGACGCGGTGCAGAGCACGTGGCTGCGGGCGATCGAGCACTCCGAGGCGCTGCGTGATCCGGAGCGGCTCGGGGCCTGGTTGGCCACCACGGCGGGCCGGGAGTGCCTGGCGCTGATCCGCCGGGCGCGTCGGGAGCGGCCGGACGAGGACGTGCTGGCCGCGCAGGTCGCGGTGGGCCGTGGCCCGGAGGCGGAGGCGATCGCCGCCGAGACGAGCCGGGCGGTGCGCACCGCGGTCGCCGGACTCGAGCCGCGCCGCCAGCAGCTGGTGCACGAGCTGTTCTACCTGCCGGACCGCGACTACGAGCGGGTCTCGCGGTCGATGAACATGCCGATCGGCAGCATCGGACCGACCCGAGGGCGGGTGCTGTCGAGCCTGCGAGGCCCGCTGGACCGGGCCGGGTTCGCACCACGGCAGCCGGCCGACGACCTCGCCTGCCCCGGCTGCCTGACGGCCTGATCAGGCTTCGGCGGTGGACCGCTGCTGATCGGCCAGTCGCGCGGACAGCCCGGTCCGGGACCTGATCCCGAGCTTGCGGTAGGCGTTGCCGAGGTGGAACTCCACGGTCTTCGGGCTGAGGTAGAGCTCCGCCGCCACCTGCTTGTTCGACAGGTCCCTGGCCACCGCCAGCGCCACCTGCAGTTCCTGCGCGGTGAGCGCGTCCACCCCGGCCGGCCGCGGGGTGTGCCGCGTGCCCGCGCCGGACGCCCGCAGCTCCGCCTCGGCCCGCAGCACCCACTGCCGGGCGCCGAGCTGGTCGAACAGGTCGGCGGCGGCGGCCAGCCGGTGCCGGGCGTCGGCCCGCCGCCCGGCCCGGCGCAGCCGTTCCCCGTAGCACAGCCAGGTGCGGGCCAGCGCGAACGGATTCTCCGACTGCTCGTGCAGCCTGACCGCGGTGTCGAAGCAGCGGTCGATGTCGTCGTCGGCGGCGAGCATGCCGCGGCAGCGCCAGCACAGCGCGGCGAGCCCCGGGAACCGCGGGTCCTCGCTGTAGGTCACCAGCTGGCGGTGCACCGTCTCCGGCAGGTCCCGACCGGCGCGCACGTAGGCCTCGACGATGTCGTTCCCGGTCGGCCGGCCGAGGGTGAGCTCACCGGTGCTGCCCCGGCGGTTCACCGGCTCCAGGTGCGCGATCGCCGCTTCGGGGCGGTTGAGCGCGAGCTCGAGCAGCCCGAGCGCCTCGCGGACCGGCCAGTGGTGGTTGATGTCCATGGTGCGGGCCAGCGCCAGCGCTTCGTCGGCGTGCCGGCGGCAGTCCTCCTCGCGCCCGAGCGCGGCCTCGATGTAGGCCAGGCAGCCGACCGAGAAGTAGCGCCACAGGTCGTTGCCGATCATCTCGGCGGTGGCCAGCGCCTGGTTGGCGGTGGCGTACCCGGTGACCAGGTGCCCGGTGCGGGCGTCGACGTAGGCCGAGGCGTGCAGGGCCGCGCACAGCACGCCCGCGGCCGACGCCGCCTTGGCCTGCTCGGTCACCCTGGCCAGCAGCGCCCGGGAACGCCGGAACTCGCCCACCCAGGCCAGTGCGACGCCGGCGAAGCAGAGGTACTCGGGATCCACCGTCTCGAACTGCTCCTCGACCGCGGCGCAGGCGGCCAGCAGGATCTGGTAGCTGTCGCCGACCTCGCCCATGCTGAACAGCGCCGTGCCCAGGGTCAGGTCGATGATCGGCGACGGGATCCCGGGGCGCTGCGCGGCCAGCGCCTGGGCCCGGTGGGCGAGCTCCACCGAGCGCGGGTAGTCCGCGGCCATGAAGGCGGCCCAGGCCGCGATGCCCAGCATGTCGGCGGCCTGGGCGGGGTCGCTGTCGCGCAGCGTCGCCGCGCCCTGGGCGGCCAACCGGTGCGCCTCGCTGATCTGCCCGTGATAGAGGTGGCGCCGCCCGCGCTCGCGGTCGACCGCGGCGCTCAACGCCGGCTCGACCGCGCAGCCGGCGGCCTCCTCGAGCAGCCGGGCACCCTGCCCCGGCCGCCCGGCGAGCCGGGCGGCGACGCCGGCCCGCAGCAGCCGGTCGCCGCGTACGGCGTCCTCGGCGGTCAGCTGCGCGGCCCGCTCTAGCGCGACGGCGGCGGTGCCGTACGCGCTGATCGTGGAGGCCTCGGTGGCGGCGACGTCGAGCGCGTCGGCGGCCTCGGAATCGGGTCCGACCGCGGCCGACGCGAGATGCCAGGCCCACGCCGGCCGGTGCTCGGCCGAGGCGCCGATCGCGTCGGCCCAGGCCCGGTGCCCGGCGCGGATCACCGGTGGCGGTACCTCGGCCAGCACCGCGGACCGGATGAGCGGATGCACCAGGCGCGGCTCGCCGGTGCGGAAGGCGATCAGCGACGCGCCCTCCAGCCGTTCGAACGCCCCGACGTCGAGCCCGAGCCGCTCCGCCGCCCGCCAGACCAGCGCGGTCGGGCCGCCCGCGTCCAGCGCCAGCACGACCAGCGCGGAACGGGCGCCGTCGTCGAGGCCGCGCAGCCGGCCCCGGAACAGCTCGGCCGCCGACCGGCGGGCCGCGATCGGGCCGTGATCGAACAGCTCGATGTCGTCGCTGTCCAGCTCGCGGGCGAGTTCGATCAGCGCCAGCGGGTTGCCCCCGGTCGCGGCGGCGAGTCGGTCGGTGGGGAGCCGGGACTCGTCGAACCGCGACAGCGTGCGCAGCAGCTCGGCGCTGGCCGTCGGGTCCAGCCCGCGCAGCGGCAGCTCCTCGAAGCCGCGCAGCTCCGGGCGGTCCGCGTCGTCGCGGACGGCGAGCAGCACGGCCACCCGGTCGTGCCGGACCCGCCGGGCGGCGAACACGATCGCGTCCGCGGAGGCCGGGTCGAGCCAGTGCGCGTCGTCCACGCAGACCACGACCGGCTGCCGTTCGGCGGCCGAGCACAGGATGCGCAGCACGACGGTGCAGATGGCGAACCGCTCGACCGCGACCGGGCGACCGTCGCGCAGCCGATCGAGCAGGTCGTGGCGCTGGTCCGCGGCCAGGTCCTGGGTGATCCGGGTCAGGTCCTCCTCGCCGAGCGGGCGGAACAGGTCGAACAACCCGGCGAAGGCGAGCTCGGCGTCGGACTCGACGCCGCGTGCCTCCAGCACGGTCATCTCGGCGGCCTGCTCGGCGGCGTGCTCGAGCAGCCTGGTCTTGCCGATCCCGGGCTCGCCGCGGATGACCAGCGTTCCGCCCCGTCCGGCCCGCGCCGCGCCGAGCAGCTCGTCCACCCGGGCGATCTCCCGAGCCCGCCCCGGCATCATGGCGTCACCGTACGTGGCGCGCGGGCCGCCGCGGTCCTCCCTTCCGGCGAACTTGCCGGGAATCCGGCCCGGAGCGTGAACGTGAGGTCACCTCCCCGATGGACGCGTCTGCATTCTCCGCGTTTGCCTCACTCAGCGATCAGCTTTGATGCAACGATGGCCCCGTGGCGAACTACCAGGCGCAGACGATCGCCTACCCGGCCCCCGGCTCGCGTCCCTACCGCAGGGGCGCCGAGCCCATCCCACCGCACGTGGTCGTCCTGTTCGGGGCCACCGGCGACCTGGCGCGCCGCAAGCTGCTGCCCGGGTTGGCGCACCTGGCCGCGTCGGCGCTGGCGCCGCAGCTGCTCGTGGTGGGCTCCTCGCTGGAGGAGCTGACCGACGACGAGTTCCGCGCGTTCGCGCAGACCGCGGTCAAGGAGTTCGGCAAGCACAAGCTCGACCCGGCCGCGTGGGACGCGTTCGCCGGCACCCTGCGCTACGTGCCCACCTCCGCCGGCCCGGAGGCGCTGAGTGCGGCGGTCGCCGCGGCCGAGGAGCAGCTCGGCGAGGGCGCCCGCCGGTTGCACTACCTGAGCGTGCCCCCGAAGGCCGCCCTCGATGTGATCAACATGTTGGAGCAGGCCAAGCTGGTCGAGCGCTCCCGGGTGGTCATGGAGAAGCCGTTCGGCACCGACCTGGAGAGCGCGGTGTCGCTCAACGAGCAGGTGCACGAGACGTTCGACGAGAGCCAGATCTTCCGCATCGACCACTTCCTGGGCAAGGAAGCGGCGCAGAACGTGCTCGCGCTGCGCTTCGCCAACGGGCTGTTCGAGCCGATCTGGAACCGCAACTTCATCGACCACATCCAGATCGACGTCCCGGAGCAGCTGGGGCTGGACCGGCGGGCGAACTTCTACGAGTCCACCGGGGCCTACAAGGACATGGTCGTCACGCACCTGTTCCAGGTGCTGGCCTTCGTGGCGATGGAGCCGCCGACCGCGCTGGACCCGCGCTCGATCAGCGAGGAGAAGAACAAGGTCTTCCGGGCGCTGCTGCCGGTGCTGCCCACGCACGTGGTGCGTGGCCAGTTCAGCGGCTACCGGCAGCTGGAGGGGGTGGCCCGCGACTCGGACACCGAGACGTTCATCGCCCTGCACTGCCAGCTGGACAACTGGCGCTGGGCCGGGGTCCCGTTCTACCTGCGCACCGGCAAGGAGATGGCGGAGGGGCAGCGGATCATCTCGATCGCCTTCAAGGAGGCGCCGCGCTCGATGTTCCCACCGGACTCCGGGGTGGGCGCGTCCGGGCCGGACCACCTCACGTTCGACCTGGCCGACGAGTCCCGGGTGTCGCTGTCCTACTACGGGAAGCGGCCCGGGCCGGGGATGAAGCTGGACAAGCTGTCCATGCAGTTCTCCACCCAGGAGACCGACCGCGCCGGCGACGTGCTCGAGGCCTACGAGCGGCTGATCCTGGATGCGATGCGCGGGGACCACACGCTGTTCACCACCGCCGACGGCATCGAGAGCCTGTGGGAGCGGTCGATGCCGCTGCTGGAGAACCCGCCGCCGGTCAAGCCCTACTCGCCGGGCAGCTGGGGGCCGAACGCGATCCACCAGCTGATCACCCCGCACGCCTGGCGGCTGCCCTTCGAGCGGTCCTGGCGGGAGAAGAAGCCGTGACATCGATCAGTAGAGCCGGATCAGGCGAGGCTGATCAGGCCATCCTCGACGGTGATGGCCCGGCGGGGCAGCGGTTGCCCGGCCGGGCCGCCGGCGACCGAACCGTCGGCGATGCGGAACCGGCTGCCGTGACAGAAGCAGTTGATCGTCCCGGCGGCGACGGCGCGCACCGCGCAGCCCAGGTGCGGGCAGGTGATGTCGAAGCCGACGAACGTGCCCGGGGTCGGCTGCGTGATCACCACGCCGGACCCGGGAAAGATCGCGCCGCCGCCCTCCGGGATGGCGGCCGTGGTGGTCACCGGCTGCGCACCGGCGTGCGGATCGACCACGGCTAGCTTGGGCCCGGGGCGCTGCCGCCGTCGGGGCAGGGGGCGGTCGGGTCCCCGGTGTAGTCCTCGGTCTCGATCAGCTCGTCGTCCACGGCCGACATCACGTTGCCGCAAATCGGCCCCTGGGACGCCACAGACTTGATCTTCAGAGGCTCGGCCGCCGAGGCCTGGATGCGGTTGTTCTGCACCGCGTTTCCACCCTTGTCGTACTCGTCCTCGTCGCTCTGGATCTTCACGCTGTAGCCGGCGCTGTCGGAGATCACGTTCCCGCGCACGATGTTGTCGTGCCCGCGGAGTTCGACGTTGCTGCCCTCGAACTCGGTGGCCTCGGCGTTGTCCGAGCAGGTGTTGCCCTCGAACACGTTGTCGTGGGCGTTTTCCTTCACGTTCAGGCACTCGGACCCGAAGGTGCGGATGATGTTGTTCGAGATGGTGTTGTTCGAGCTGCCGTCGTTCTCGTACATGGGCTGGTCGTCCGACTTGGGGCTGGTGCCGATGTAGATGCCTTCGCCGTTGTGGTACTCGGTCCGGTCCCCGTCGCTCTCGCCCTTGCCGTACATCCCGCAGTACTGGATGACCGAATCGGTGATGGTGTTGCCGTGCGCGTTGTTGCGCAGCCGGACGCACTCGCCGCCGCCGCCGTTGAGGAACATGTTCCTGATCGTCACGCCGGTGACGTCACGGACGTCGTCGGCGGAACCCAGATAGACGAGCCGGCTGTCGGAGACCTGCGCCTGCACGCTGTTCTTGAACGCATCGATGGTGTTCAGATCGGTCGGGTACGGGGTGTTGCGCAGGTTCTCCTGACCATCGACGGTGAATCCGTCCAGCACGTAGTAGTTGTTGTCGATGTTGACCGCGCGGGACGCCGCGTACACCGTTGCCTGGTAGCGGCCGGACCGGTCCTTGCCCGATTCCGGGCCCTTGATCGTGATCGGTGCGTTCGGGAGGCCGTCGTGCACGGTGGCCAGTTCTTCGTAGTAGCTGCCGGGCGCCAGGTTGATGGTGGTGCCGGGGGTAGCCTCCTCCAGCGCGGCCTGGATCGTCTGGAACGGCGCGGCCTCGGAGCCGTCGTTGCTGTCGGAGCCGCCCGGGTTCACATAGACCGAGCGCGCGGGGGGCGGCGGTTCGGCCGTGGGTGAGCCGCCGGTGGCCATCCAGATGGCGACCGCCAGCAGGCCCACGACCAGCACCACCGCCGCTCCGATGGCGACCAGCCGCCAGGGCGGCGAGGTGCGGGTGGCTGTGCCGTGTCCGTGACGGACCATGAGATCTCTGCCCATTCCAGTTCGATTCCGCGGGCCGCTCGTGGCGCTCCTCGCTCGGCGCTCGGGTCCCCGCCAGGGACGCCCGTCGAGGCCGCCCTGATCGTCAAGTCTACGAGTGCCGGCCGACTGCCGGTCCGGCGCCCGCTGCCGTCGGGCTCGACACCGGGGCTCGTTCGTCGACGGCACCGTCGGTGCCTGACCCGTTACGGATTGTCCGCCGGTGACCGGCGACGAACGGCTCGTCGGCACCTTTGTACCCGCAACCGATATTCCGGACAATCCTTTCAGTGTGAAATGAGTCATGTATCAGGTCGATCGCGGCCATCGGGATGAATGTGAAGAGCTGATGAACAGCCTTGCTCCTCAGATCGTCCCCGGCTCGGTCCGGCGGGGTCCGGCAGCGCTGTGAGCTGCCACTTCGGCGTCAGGTAACGGCTCGGTCACGGCGATGCTGTGGATCGCTGCGGGGTAAGCTGTGTGTCCGCTGAGACGGCGACCGGAATGCCGCCGCCGTCGCTGGGTCGAACATGCTATTCCTCGAAGTATGAAGCCGACCTGAGGGGTACGGGACAGGCAGCTGATCTTCGTAGCGGCGCGTCGTCACCATCAGTGTGACGGCGCACCGAACGATGCGGTTCAGCGGAGGACTGCCGTTCCACAGTGAATGCGGAGATGTGGTCGTGTCCGGGTCGACGTCGATCCGGTCGACAGATCGTTGTGTGCCGGATCCGGGTCAGAGGTACCACGGGAGTGCTTTTCGATCCGACCGGTGAGTGGTTCGCCCGGCCCAGGAATGGACGGGCAGTTGCCGTTGTTGGCGGCGACATGGGGTGTGAATACCGGACCGGACCAGGCTTGGGTCTCACGACCGAGACTGCGTCGCTCCGGGCAGTATCGGAGAGCGAACGAAGATGACGTTACCGCTGTACTACTACGTGCTGGGTACCCCGTTGGGCGTGCTCGGCTTGATCAGATGGTCCTTCTGGCTGGTCCGCCGCATCCCTGCGGTGCTGTACCGGCCGGTCCCCGAGGGTGCCCGGCTGCCGATCAGCGTGGTGGTTCCGGTGTACCAGGAGGACCCCGTCGTCCTCGCGGCCGCCATCGAGTCCTGGCTGGACAACCACGTTTCCGAGGTCATCCTGGTGATCGACTCCTCGGATGCGGTGTGCCAGGAGGTGGCGTCGCGCTACTCGGTGACAGTGATCATCACCGACGTGCCAGGCAAGCGGGACGCGTTGCGGCGGGGGTGGCGGCACGCCACGACGGAGCTGGTCGCGCTGGTCGACTCGGACACGATCTGGGCGCCGGACGTCGCCATCGAGGTGAGCAAGCCCTTCGCCGACGCGCAGATCGGTGGCGTCGGAACTCGGCAGAGCGTCTACGGCTCGACCGGTTTCCTGTCCCGGATCACGGATATGTTCCTGGATCACCGATACTTCGACGAGAACGCCAGCCAGTCCTATCTCGGACAGGCTGTCTCGTGCCTCTCCGGGCGGACCGCGGTGTATCGGCGGCAGCTGTTGCTCGATGTCGAGCACGATTTCATGAATGAGACGTTCTGGGGTGTTCCTTCCCTTTCCGGGGACGACAAGCGGTTGACCACGCTGATCCTGGAACGTGGATATCTCACCTACATGCAACGTAGCGCCGAGGTCTGGTCGACGTTCCCGACAACCTGGCGGGTGTTCTTCCGGCAGCGGCTGCGGTGGGCCCGCAACACCTGGCGCTCGGATCTGCGGGCGCTGTCGAACCGCTGGGTGTATTCGCACAAGTTCCTCGCGTTCACGATGATGGACAAGGCGATCAGCAGCTTCACGCTGCTGTTCGGGCCGGCTTTCCTGGTGCATTCGCTGATCGCCCAGAACTGGGTTTTCGTGATCGTGCTGGTGTTGTGGTGGCAGATCAGCCGGTCGGCGAAACTGCTGCCGCACCTGCGTCGTCGTCCGAGTTCGTTCTTCTTCATCCTCGGCTATGTCGTCGTCTCCTGGGTGATGGCTCTGATCAAGCTCTACGCGCTGTTCACCATCCGCAAGCAGCGCTGGCTGACCCGGCAGGTCGCGGTCGAGGACGGCGCCGTGGTGCGCACCTCGAACCCGGCGGAGACCATCTCCGCGGCCGAGCGGCCGGTCGGGGAACCGATTCCGGCAGGAGTGTCCTCATGACCAGGCGAAGCAGCTGGGTTGCCCGGGTGCTGGGCAGTGTCGCGACCACGGCACTGCTGGTGCTGGCCGTGCCGTCCGGCGTGGCCGGCGCGGCTCCGATCGACCCGGACTCGTCGGATGCCGGCCAGTCCCAGTCCGATCAGGCCCAGTCCGATCAGGCCCAGTCCGATCAGGCCCAGTCCGCTCAGGCCCGGTCCGACCGAGGACCAGGCTCAGGCCCTGGCCGCGCGGGTCGCTCGCGACCAGCAGCGGGCCGCTCGCGACCAGCAGCGGGTCGCCGAGGCCACGCAGCGCGCGCAGTCGTCGTGGGTGGGGCACGGCCGTCCCAACAAGATGATCATCGTGCGCGCCACGTCGGTGGATTCGGTGACTGGTGGGCGGTTGACCCAGCGGGTGGCTCGGCCGGCCGGCCCGCTGACGTTGGCGCGCCTGGATCCCGCCGTTCCGGCTCCGTGGATCACCTCGACCGCTGACGGGGTCACCCAGCTCTCCGCCGCGCTGGTGTTGACCCCCGGTGTCGTGGTGGACATCGGCGGCCCCGCCAAGACGGTGCAGCTGACCGGGGGCGCGACCGCGTCCGAGGCGTCCTCGATCTACACCGGGGGCGGTCGACTGACCGTGCACGACGTCACCGTCACCTCGATCGACCCCGCCTCGGGGCAGCCGGTGGCGCCGACGGCGAGCGGCCGACCGTTCCTGCTCGCCGCGAACGGCGGTCGGTTGGAGGCCACCGACGTGACGTTCAGCGAACTCGGCACCCCCGCCGACGCGCCGCAGGACCGCGCCGGGATCGGGTTCAGCGCCGGCAGCTCGGGCTCGCTGGTGCGCACCACGGTCGCGCACAACACGACCGGGATCCGGCTCAACGCCTCCACCGGGGTGCGCCTGGAAGGCGTCACCGTCACCGAATCGGCGGCCAACGGCCTGATGTTGCAGGGCGACCAGGGGACCACCCTGATCGGCGTGCGGGCCGAACGCAACGCCGAGAACGGCGTGCAGGTCAGCGGGGTGAGCACGGACCGGCCGATCACCGGAATCTCCACGACGGGCAACGGCCAGTTCGGGCTCGCGGTGATCTCCCAGAAGGCGCCGAAGATCAGCAACGTGGTCACCCAGGCCGACAAGGTCGGCGGGCTGCAGCTGGCCGGGGACCAGAACCCGGTGGTCACCGGCTACACCGCCGTCGACCAGCCGATCGGGATACTCACCCACGTCAGCAGCAACCAGGTCACCCTCGAGGGGCTGCGGATCACCGGTGGTGGCCGCGGGATCGCCATCGAGAAGACGACCAACGGCCTGGCCGTGTCCGGGTCCACCATCGAGGGGACGCAGACCGGGATCTCGGTCGGCGGGCAGAACATCGACCTGCGCGACGTGCTGATCGACAACAGCCAGTACGGGGTGCGGATCGAGCGCGGCGCCGGCGGCGTCACCGCCACCGCGGTGAACCTCACCGGTGGTGAGAACGGCGTCGTCGCGGTGCCCGGCACCAGGAACGTGGTGCTGCGGGATCTGGTCATCGACGGCGCCACCAACAGCGGGGTGCGCAGCTCCAGCCCGGACGCGCAGATCCTGGGCGGCCGGATCAGCGGCTCGTCCACCGGCATCGACGTCGAAGCCGCGACCACGATCAACGGAACCGAGATCATCGGGTCCAATGTCGGCATCCGGTCCCGCTCCGCGGACCCGGTCGCGGCCGACGGGGTGAGCGTTTCCGCGGTGACCTCGGGGATCAACGTGCAGGACGGCAGCCCGTTCGTGCTGACCGACTCCCGGGTCGATGCCCTGGAGGCGGTGAACGGTGAGGCGCAGTACCAGGGCCTCAACGAGCTGAGCCTGCCGCCGCTGAACCTGCTGGGTGCGATCGGCATCCCGCTGGTGCTGCTGGCGCTGCTGCTGGATCAGGTCCAGCGGCTGCGGCAACGGCAGGGCCCGGGCGGTGGCCCCGGCCGGCGGATGCCACCGGCGCTGCGCCCCGGCATCCAGCACTGACAGCAGCGGCGATCCGCGCGGCCTCAGCTCCGGAGCGAACGGCACTCTCGCACGCACCTAGCGTGCGAGAGTGCCGTTCGTCCCCGGTGGAGTGGTCACGACCGCCGGGTCACGCGGGCGCTGGCCGCCCGGCCTACGAGCGGAGCGGCCGGCTGGATCAGCTCCAGCCGGATCGGACGGCGGCCGGATCGATGTCCGTCCCACAACACGGCCGCGATGGCTACGACGACGATCAGGGCGATCAGCGAGAGCATCATGGCAGTAACTATCCGCTCCTCGATATTCTGCCAACAGTGACAGATATGACCATCTTCGTAAAGATGCTGCCACTAGTTGGTCAGTCCGACACCGAGCTGACCGGGGCGTCGTCGCGGGCACCCCACTCGGCGTAGGAACCGTCGTAGAGCGCGGCGGGCCGGCGCCCGATCGCGTCCAGCGCGAGCCACAGGATGGCCGCCGTGACCCCCGACCCGCAGGACGTGATGACTGGCCGGTCGGGGTCGACGCCGGCGCTCTCGACGGCCGCCGCGATCGTCGCGGTGTCGGCGAGCCGGCCGTGCGCAACCACGCTGCTGAAGGGCAGGCTCAGGCTGCCGGTCATGTGTCCGGGCCGCAAGCCCGGTCGCGGCTCGGGCACCGCGCCGCTGAAGCGTTCGGCCGGACGCGCGTCCACCACCTGCGCGGCGCCGGTGTCGAGGGCGTGCCGGACCTCGGCGAGATCGGCCACCACCGACGGATCGAGCCGCGCGGTGAACCGGCGGGTCGGCCGCGGCCGCGGCCCCCCGGATTCGAGCGCCTGCCCGGCCGCGACCCACGCCGGCAGGCCACCCTCGAGGATCCGCACATCGCGGGCGCCGAACACGCCGAGCATCCACCACACCCGCGGCGCCGAGAACAGCCCGGCCCCGTCGTACACCACGATCGTCATGTCCTCGGCGATGCCCAGCTCGCCCATCGCGGTGCCGAAGGCCTCGGGGGCCGGCAGCATGTGCGGCAGCGCGGACGCGGTGTCCCGCACCGCCTCGATGTCGATGCGCACCGCGCCCGGCACGTGCCCGGCCCGGTACTCCGCTTCCGGGTCGCGGTTCATCGCCGGCAGGTACCAGGAGCCGTCGACCACGGCCAGGTCGGGCTCGTCGAGGCGCGCGGCGAGCCAGGTCGGGGTGACGAACGGGCCGGCGCTCATCCGAGGGTGAACGGGTCGCGGGTGCCGCCGGTGAGCTCGACCCAGACCGACTTGCTCTCGGTGTACTCGTTCACCGCGTCGATGCCGTTCTCGCGGCCCACACCGCTGTCGCCGTAGCCGCCGAAGGGCACGCTCGGGCTGACGACCCGGTACGCATTGATCCACACGGTGCCGGCCCGCAACTTCGCGGCGACCCGGTGCGCGCGGTGCACGTCCTTGGTCCACACCGCGCCGGCCAACCCGTAGGGGGTGTCGTTGGCCAGCTTCAACGCCTCGTCCTCCTCGGTGAAGGTGTAGGCGGAGAGCACCGGCCCGAAGACCTCCTCGCGCACCACGGTGGACTCCGGCCCGACGCCGGTGAGCACGGTCGGTTTCACGAAGTAGCCGCCCAGGCCGGCGTCGGCGGCGCCGCCGCAGGCGATCGTGGCTCCCTCGGCCGTGGCGGTCTCCAGGTAGCCGAGCACCTTCTCGTACTGCGGCCCGTTGGCCACCGGGCCCATCTCGGTCTCCGGGTCGTTCGGGTCGCCCAGCTTGATCTGCGCGGCCCGCGCGGCCACCAGCTCGATCAGCTCGTCGTGCACCGAGGCGTGCACGATCAGCCGCGAGCCGGCCATGCAGGTCTGCCCGGTCGCCGCGAACACGCCGGCGATCAGCCCGTTGGCCGCGGCCCGCAGGTCGGCGTCCGCGAACACGATCTGCGGGGACTTGCCGCCCAGCTCCAGGGTGACCTTGTTGATGTTCTGCGCCGCAGCCATGGCGACCGCCCGTCCGGTGGCCGTCGAGCCGGTGAACGCCACCTTGTCCACGCCAGGGTGCGCGGCCAGCGCAGCCCCGGTCTCCCGGGACAGCCCGGTGACCACGTTGACCACGCCCGGCGGGAAGCCGGCCTGCTCGACGAGCTCGGCGAAGCCGAGCGTGGATGCGGGGGAGTGCTCGGAGGGCTTGATCACCACGGTGCAGCCGGCGGCCAGCGCGGGCGCCAGCTTCCACGTCATCAACAGCAGCGGCGAGTTCCACGGCGTGATCGCGGCGACCACCCCGACCGGCTCGCGGCGGGTGTAGACCAGGTAGTTGGGGTTCGCCGCCGGGATCTGCCGGCCCTCGAGCTTGTCGGCGAGCCCGGCGTAGTAGTGGTACCAGCCGCCGAGGCCGTTGAGCTGGCCGATCATCTCCCGGTAGAGCTTGCCCGAGTCGTTGACCTCGAGCCGCGCCAGCCGCTCCGCGTTCTGCCCGATCTTCTCGGCCAGCCTGCGCATCAGGGCGGCCCGGGCGAAGCCGGTGAGCTCGCCCCATTCGCCCTGCAGCGCGGAGCGGGCCGCGGACACCGCCGCGTCCACGTCCGCGGGGCCACCGTCGGGGATCTCCGCCCACGGCTGGCCGGTGTAGGGGTTCTGCGTCTGGAAGGTCTTCCCGGACAGCGCACCGACGGCCTTGCCGCCGATCACCATCGTGAACCGCTCGAGCTCCGCCATCCGCCCGCCTCCCGTATCACCGGCCCGATCATCCTTCCCTCCGACGACCGTAGGCCGCAGCGGTGCGCACCGGCCACCCGGCGCCGCAGGCGGCGGCCGGGTCAGGCGTCGGGGCGAGCGAGCATGTCGCCCAGCGCGCGTTCGAGCAGCTCGGTGCCGACCCGGCGTTCCTCCAGGGGCAGCCGCAGGAACTCGGCCGCGCGCTCGGCCGCCGCCCGCACCCGCGGCGTCGGGTGCTGCGACAGCCACACCACCCGGCGGTAGTGCCGGAAGTAGTCCCCGTGCAGCTCCGGCCAGCGGTCTAACCCGAGCTCGACGACGACCGAGCGCTCGAAGGACAGCGCGAGGTAGTCGGTCAGCACGTAGGTGCCCGGCTCGGCGGCGAGCAGCGCGCGCATCTGCTCGGCGCCCGCGAAGACCTCGTAGCAGTGCGCGCCCGGCAGCCGTGGGATACCGAGCGTGGCGCACAGCTCGTCGAGCGCGCCGTAGCTGCCGCAGTCGGCGAACCCCACCGCCAGCTGGGCGTACCGGCCACCGAGCTCGGTGACCGCCGCCGCCACCGCGGGCGCGATCCGCTCCGGGCGGTTGTGCAGCAGCGGTGGCAGCGGATGCACGTCTACCGGCCAGCCGCGGCGCTCGGCGATCTCGCTGACGTGCCGGGCGATCGCCCCGCACGCCACCACCGCGATCCGGGAGTGTTCGGAGCCCTCAGACCGGGAAGGAGAGCTGGTCGATGAAGCGGTCGTTGAAGTCGGGGCGGTCGGAGAGCTCGACGTAGTGCACCTCCTCCAGCAGCGCCATCGCCGCGGCGCGTTCCCGGATCGACAGCAGCGCCATCTTCGCGCCCTCACCGGCCACGTTGCCCGCGCTGACGATGCGCAGCGTCGGGATGTCGGGCACCAGCCCGATCCGCACCGCGCTGGCCGGGGCCAGGTAGCTGCCGAACGAGCCGGCCAGCAGCACCTGCTGGATGTCGCCCGCGGCCAGCCCGACCTCCTCGATGAGCAGCCGCCAGCCGGTGGCGATGGCGGCCTTGGCGAACTGCAGCTCCCGCACATCGCGCTGCGACAGGTAGATCGACCTGCTCACGTCCGGCCCGGGCGGGCCGACCCAGTGCAGCACGAACACCCGCTCCTCGCCGACCTTGCCCAGCCGCTCGGCCAGGCCGGGCCGGGTCACGGCCGCGGCCTCGGCATCGAGCAGCCGGCCCGAGCCGTCCAGCAGCCCGGCCTGGACCAGCGCCGCGACGGCGTCGACCAGCCCGGAACCGCAGAGTCCGACCGGCTCGACATCGCCGATCACCTGCAGGCTGACGTCCTCGTCACTGATCTTGACGCCCTCGATGGCGCCGGGGGCGGCGCGCATCCCGCAGCGGATCGCCGCACCCTCGAAGGCGGGGCCGGCCGGCGCCGC
Source organism: uncultured Actinomycetota bacterium (assembly GCA_963730945.1). Classification (GTDB taxonomy): domain Bacteria; phylum Actinomycetota; class Actinomycetes; order Mycobacteriales; family Pseudonocardiaceae; genus Pseudonocardia. The sequence goes on along the minus strand of CAVSTV010000008.1, from coordinate 1,074,670 downwards.
GGTGGCCAGCAGCCGATCGCCGTCCGACAGCACGATCTCGCAGTTGGTGCCCACGTCGATGAACAGCCGGGTGCGCTTGTCCCGGTCCAGACCGGACGCCAGCGCACCGGCCACGATGTCGCCACCCACGTAGGCGCCGACCGACGGGAACAGGTAGGCCCGGGCCCCCGGATGCACGTCCACCCCGATGTCCGAGGCGAGGATGCCGTCGAACACCCGCGCGGTCATCACGAACGGAGCCACCCCGATCGGCTCCGGATCGATGCCGAGCACGATGTGGGTCATCGTGGCGTTGCCGGCCAGCGCGATCTCGTAGACCTCGGTCATCTCGACGGCGCCGGACGCGCAGACCTCGGCCGCGAGCTGGTGCAGGCAGTGGCGGGCCAGCATCGCCAGCCGGCCGAGCGCGTCCGGATCCATCATCGTGGTGCTGATCCGGGTGATCACGTCGGCCCCGAAGGGCTGCTGCGGGTTGAGCATCGAGCTGACCGCCACCGGGGTGCCGGTGGCCAGGTCGAGCAGCGTGGCCACCACGGTCGTGGTGCCCAGGTCGTAGGCGATGCCGAAGCGCCGCGCGGTGGTGTCGCCGGGTTCCACGTCGATCAGCACGTCGTCGACGACGACGGCCGTGACCTTGAAATCGGACGAGCGCAGCACCTTCGGGAGCCGGCGCATCAGGTACAGGTCGGAGGTCAGGACCAGGTCGTCGAGGGCGTCCCAGAGCCGCTGCGAGTCCGACCGCTGATCCGACAGCGTCGGCTCCGCCAGCTCGACGTACCGCTTCTGCACCGCCGGGCGCAGTATCACCTGCCGCCCGACCCCGACGGTGGCCGCCTTGGGCCGGGTGACCAGCGGCGGCACGTCGACCCGCACGTCGCGGTCGGCCGGGGCCATGCAGGCCAGCCGCCAGCCGGCGCGCAGCTGGTCGGGGTCGAACGCGCGCGGGTCGAGCCGCGAGATCGGCACCTCGCCCTCGGTCACCCGCACCTTGCACTTGCGGCAGGTGCCGTGCCCGCCGCAGGTCGAGTCGATGGCGATGCCGTTCCAGCTGGCCGCGTCGAACAGCGTGACACCGGCCGGCACCCGGACGTCCCGTGGTGGCGCGCCGTCGGGGGAGAACGAGATCTTGACCCGGGTCGGGCCCTGATCCGCGTCCGGCTCGCTGTCCTGGGTGGTGCTCATGCCGCCTCCGCGGGAGGGAGTGCTGGAGTCAGGCAGGTTGCGGTTGCGTCGCGCGTTGCTTCGCGCGGAACGCCGAGATCCAGTTGGCGCCCCACTCGTCGTTGCCCATCATCACATCGGCCGCCTTCACCGCGTCGACGATCAGCGGGCTGCGGACGTCGATCACCGCGCTGGTCAGGCCGTTGACCATCGCCATCGGCACGAACGCGGCGCCGAGCTCGGCGCGCCGCGGCATCCCGAACGAGACGTTCGAGGCGCCGAGGGTCATGTTCAACCCGAACTCGTCGCGGATCAGCGCGATGGTCTCCAGCGTCTTGACCACCAGCGACGAGTCCGCGCCGACCGGCATCGCCAGCGGGTCGATGACGATGTCCGCCATCGGGATCTCGTACTCGCCGACCGCGATGTCGACGATCTTCCGGGTGATGTCGAGCCGCTTGCGCGGGTCCTCGGGGATCTCGTCCTCCTCGTTGGGCAGCGCGATCACCGCGGCGCCGTAGCGCTTGACGATGGGCAGGATCGCGTCGAGCCGCTCCCGCTCACCGGTGACCGAGTTGACCAGCGCCTTGCCCTGGTAGACCGCGAGCCCGGCCTCCAGCGCGTCGACGACGGAGGAGTCGATGCAGATCGGCAGGTCGGTGATCCCCTGCACCATGGTGATCGCCTTGGCCAGCAGCTCGGCCTCGTCGGTCAGCGGCACCCCCATGTTGATGTCGAGCATCGTGGCGCCGCCGTCGACCTGCTCGACGACGTCGCGCTCGATGCGGGACAGGTCACCGGCCCGCAGCTTCTCGGCGAACAGTCGCCGCCCGGTCGGGTTGATGCGCTCCCCGATGAGGCAGAACGGCTGGTCCGGGCCGATGACGACCTCGCGGGTTGCCGAGGAAATGACCGTGTGCATGGTGCTCCTGACGGGACGAAACGAGAGGCCGGGGAGGAAGGATGTCAGACCGAGACGGCGGCGCGTTTGGCGGCGATCAGCGCCTTGGCCTTGCGGACCGCGGTGGAGGCGTCGGCCGCGTAGCCGTCGGCACCGACGGCGTCGGCGTACTCCTGGGTGACCGGCGCCCCGCCGACCATGACGATGACCGTGTCGCGCAGGCCGGCCTTGTTCAGCGCGTTGATGTTCGCCTTGAACATCGGCATCGTCGTGGTCAGGAACGCGGAGAACCCGACGATGTCCGGCTTGTGCTCCTGCACCCCGGCGATGACCTTCTCCGGGGAGACCTGCACCCCGAGATCGATCACGTTGAAGCCGGCGCCCTCGAGCATGATGTTGACCAGGTTCTTGCCGATGTCGTGCACGTCGCCCTTGACCGTGCTCATCAGGAAGGTCCCGACGGTCTGCGCGCCGGTCTCGGCGAGCAGCGGGCGCAGCAGGTCCAGCGCGCCGGCCATCGCCCGGCCGGCGACCAGCATCTCCGGCACGAAGAAGTCGCCGCGCTCGAACCGCGCACCGACCTCCTCCAGCGACGGGATCAGCGCGTCGAACAACATCGACTCGGGGGTCATGCCCTCCGCGAGACCCTGCTTGGTCAGCTCGAGCACCCGCGGGCCGTTGCCCACCAGGGTCTCGTCGTACAGGGCCTTCAGGATCTCGTCGCTCCGTGCAGATGATTCGCTCGCGAGCTCGCTCATGCGCTGCTGCCTTCCTTGCCGGTGTGGTGGCCGAGCTGGGCGGACAGCCCGCGGGTCTCGGCGACCAGCAGGTCGCCGAGGGCGGTGATTCCGCGCTCGTTGATCCGGGCCGTCGGCCCGGAGACGGAGATGGCGGCGACGACGGTGCCGTCGACCGCGCGCACGGGTGCCGCGACGGCGGCCAGCCCCACTTCCAGCTCGTCGAGCGAGGCGGCCCAGCCGCGCCGGCGCACCTCGACCAGCGCGTGATCGAGGTGGGCCCGGTCGACGGGGGAGTGCGCGGTGCGCCGCTCCAGGTTGCCGCGCGGCAGCTCCAGGGCGCCGTAGGCGAGCAGCACCTTGCCCAGCGCGGTGCAGTGCGGGGGCACGTCGACGCCCACCCAGTTGGTGGCGCCGACGACGTAGCGGCTGTCGACCTGGGAGATCTGCACCAGCTCGCTGCCCCGCGGGACCGCCAGGTTGACCGTCTCCTCGCTCAGGTCGCCCAGCCGCTCGCAGGTGGGGCGGGCGAGCTCGGCCAGGTCGTGCAGCGCGCTGGGCCGCGCGGCGTAGAGCGAGAACAGCGCGCCGGGGCGGAAGGCGCCGGCGTGGTCGCGCTGCACGAGGCGGCTACGCTCCAGCGCCTGCAGCAGCCGGGACGTCGTGGACTTGGCCAGACCGAGCTCGTCGACGAGTGAGGTGAAGGTGCGCGGTGCACCGGACTCGACGACGAGCGTGAGTAACGCGCTGGCCCGATCGACGGCCTGGCTGCCCACCTGTGTTGCCATATCGTGAATCCCCGCCCGAGTCTTCCATCCCAAGAGTTCCATACTGTGGAACCTGTGTTCCGTTGAATGCCGTTAGAGTGCAGCCGAAGTCAGCCGCCCGTCAAGTGCCTTCTCATGGAGCTCCCATGTCGTTCCGCAACTCAATGCCCCGTTACGAGATCCTTTCGGAGCAGGCCATGGACACCCTCGACGGCGGCTGGAAGCGGCTGGTCAGCGAGATCGGCGTCGAGTTCATGTCCGACCGGGCGCTGGAGCTGTTCCGGGCGGCCGGTCAGAAGGTCGAGGACAACTGCGTCCTGTTCGACCCGGATTTCGTGCTGGAGCAGGTGGCCAAGGCGCCCCGGTCATTCGACGTGCAGGCCCGCAATCCCGCGAACACCGTGCACATCGGGGACGACTCCATGGTCTTCGGCAGCGTCTACGGGCCGCCGTTCGTGCGCGAGGGCGATGTTCGTCGGGACGCCTCGATGGACGACTTCCGCAACTTCTCGAAGCTCGCGCAGAGCTTCAGCGCGCTCGACTCCGCGGGCGGGATCATCTGCGAGCCGGAGAACACCCCGCTGGACTCGCGGCACCTGGACATGACCTACGCCCTGCAGACGCTCACCGACAAGATCTACATGGGCAACGTGGTGTCCGGCGAGAACGCCCGCGACACGCTGGCCATGACCGAGATCCTGTTCGGTGGCCGGGACTCGATCGAGACCACGCCCGCCACCATCTCACTGATCAACTGCAACTCGCCGCTGCGCTGGGACGACCGCATGCTGGACGCCCAGTTCGAGTACTCCGCGGCCAACCAGCCGGTGGTGCTCACGCCGTTCCTGCTGATGGGGGCCATGTCGCCGGTGTCCATCCCGGCGTCGCTGACCCAGCAGATCGCCGAGGCGCTGACCGGCATCTCGCTGTCCCAGCTGATCCGCCCGGGCTGCCCGGTGATCTTCGGATCGTTCCTGTCGAACATCGACATGCAGTCCGGCTCACCGTGTTTCGGCACTCCGGAGTCCGGGATCGGGCTGCTCGCCACCGGGCAGATCGCGCGCCACTTCGGGCTGCCGGTGCGCTCGGGCGGCGGGCTGACCTCCAGCCAGATGCCCGACGCGCAGGCCGGCTACGAGTCGCTGATGACGATGATGCCGACGTTCCTGGCCGGCATCAACTGGGTCATGCACACCGCGGGCTGGCTCGAGGGCGGGCTGGTGGCCTGCTACGAGAAGTTCGTGCTCGACGTGCAGGTGCTGGAGATGCTGCAGACCGAGTTCACCCCGCTGGAGATCGACGAGGCCGCGCTGGCCTTCGGCGCCCACGACGAGGTCCGCCACGGCGGGCACTTCCTCGGCGCCGCCCACACCATGGAGCGCTTCCGCACCTGCTTCTACCGGCCCTTCGTCAACAGCTCCGACAACTACGACCGGTGGATGCGCGGCGGGGCCAAGGACGCGGCCGTGCGAGCCGGTGACGTGGCCCGCAAGAAGCTCGACGAGTACACCCAGCCGCCGCTGGACGACGCCGTCCGGGAGGAGCTGGAGGCCTACGTGATCCGCCGCCGCGCCGAGCTCGGCGACTGACCGCAACCGCCGCGATGGACGGGGCGCACCGATGAACCCGTTGTCGACGGTGTAGCCGTGCGGGGTGTCGTCCAGCGCCGCCAGCACGCTGGTCGGTCCGCTGTTGCCGCCGATGGTGATCACCCGGATCGTGGACGGTCCGGAGGCCACCCGCCGGCTGTGGCAGCGCGCCGTGGCGATCCGGCCCGCGGCACCGGTTGATCTCCGACCCCGGCGTGGCTGCCACCATGCTCGCGGCGGGAGCTTCCGACCGACCTTCGACCGACACACGGATGGGGCGTGCACTCATGGCGGACTTCAACGGCCGACCGGTTCTGGTCACCGGAGCCAGCGGCGGCATCGGGGGCGCGACCGCACGGCAGCTGCTGGCCGCCGGAGCCGACGTCATCGCCGGCGGCCGCTCGGTCGAGGATCTCGAAGCGCTCGCCGCCGAGACCGGAGCCCGCGCGCTGCCGTTCGACCTGACGTCGGAGGACAGCGTTCGCGGCGCGCTGGAGGGGCTGGACCTGTGGGGAGTGGTCAACTGCGGGGGGTTCGGCGGCGAGATCGCCACGCCGATGGAGACCGACATCGACGTCTTCGACAAGGTGATCAGCATCAACGCCCGCGGCGCGCTGCTGGTCACCAAGTACGCGTCGGCGTCGATGATCCGGCTCGGGCAGGGCGGCTCGATCGTGAACGTGTCCAGCCAGGCGTCGCTGGTGGCGCTGCGCGGCCACATCTCCTACGGGTCGTCGAAGGCGGCGCTGGACAACATCACCCGGGTGTCGGCGCTGGAGCTCGGGCGCTACAACATCCGGGTCAACAGCGTGAACCCGACCGTGGTGATGACCGAGATGTCGGCGTTCTACTGGGGCCGCGAGGACATCGGACCGCCGTTCCTCGAGCAGATGCCGCTCGGCCGCTGGGCCACCGAGGAGGAGATCGCCGCCCCGATCGTGTTCCTGCTCGGTGACGGCGCTTCCATGATCACCGGCGTGTCGTTGCCGATCGACGGCGGCTTCAGCAGCTGCTGAACCCGCACCGGCGGCGCTGGTTCAGCGCGGATCGCGCCACTGCCGCTCGTAGCGCAGCGCGCGCTCGCTATCGTCGTCGGCGTGCAACGCGGCGCGGGTGCCCGCGGCGGTTCCGCGCGGGTATCCGGCCTTGATCACCCGGTGTTCGACGGTCTCGTACATGTACGCGGCCGAGTAGAAGAAGCCGAGCAGCAGCCCGGCGAGCACCGCCACACCGCGGACCCAGGGCTCGCCGGGGATGAACACGTAGAGGGCGATCGCGAACGGCGCGAGCTGCACCGCCGTCCTGGCGAGGTGGCGCAGCTGCCAGGCCCGGGCCGTGGTGTCGTGCAGGACCCACTCGCGGTGCGCCGCGGGGAGGCCGGCCCCGAACGCGTACGCCAGCCAGCGGGCCGGGTTCGGCCGGCGGACCTTCCGATCGATCATTGTCACCCCAATTGTTTGTACACCAAACAAGCTACCGTGTACCGGTGACCGATCTCGAGCAACGTGACGGAGCTGACGCCACCCCAACGCCGGAACTGCCAGCGCCGGACCTGCCGGCGCTGGACCTGCTGCAGCTCGACCGGCAGGTGTGCTTCGCTTTGTCGGTCGCGGCGCGCAACGTGGTGGCGCTCTACCGCCCGCTGCTCGAACCGATGGGCCTGACCCATCCCCAGTACCTGGTGATGCTCGCCCTGTGGGAGCGCTCGCCGCGCTCGGTCACCGAGCTCAGCTCCGTGCTCGCGTTGGATCCCGGCACGCTCTCACCGCTGCTCAAGCGGCTGGAGCGGGCCGGCCTGGTGCAGCGGCGGCGGGTGCCGGGTAACGAACGCACCCTCGCGGTCACGCTCACCGAGACCGGTCGGGTGCTTCGTGCGGACGCCGAACGGATTCCGCCCGCGGTCGTCGAGCGGCTCGGCATGCCGCTGGCGGATCTCGAGCGGCTGCACGGCGTGCTCAGCCAGGTGATCGCCGCGACGGGGGCAGCGGGCCGCCGTCCATGATCCGCCCGATGATCTGCGGGCTGCCGCTCAACCCGATCCGTTGCGCAGGTGGCCGGCCCGCCGGACCGCGAGCGGCGCCCCGGCCAGGTCCTCCTCGTTGCAGAGCAGCTTGACCTCGTAGTACGGGGAGCCGTCACGGTCGTCGTAGTCGAGGTGGACCGCGATGACGTCGAGCGGCTCGCCCAACCAGGCCTGCGCGGTCCGCAGCCAGTGCGCGGAGCGCTCCAGCGCGGTGGGCAGGTCGTCGTCGCGGAACTGCACCGGCCGGTAGGGGACCTGCTGGACCTCGTCACTCGGATGTTGGGGCCGGGGTAGGTCGGTGGCCACTCCGGAGTCGTCGAGGTCGAGCTCGACCTTGTTCTCACTCACCGCGACAGGGTGACCGCCCGCAGCGGCCGGAGCAAGGTCCGACGGTGGGCAATCTCGACATCGTCGCGCTTACCGGAGTAGATCGTCCAGGTCGATGGTGATCGCGAACGGCCCCGCTGTGCGGTAGGTCGGTCGCCAGGCCCGCCGTCGGCGCTGCTTCGCGTGTTCGACGCGCGACCGTGGGACAGCCGTGCGTGACGATCGTGGATTGCGGGCATGCAGTGGAGTAGACGCGTGCTGAAGGGGTCGGCCATGACGGAAGCGTTCGCACTGGTCCTCGCCGACGGGGACAACCACTCGGGCGGCAGCGGCGTGCTCGGGATCCTCCTCATCCTGCTCATCGCCTGGTGGCTCGTCAGCCGGTGAGGTCGCGCACCAGGTGGTGGCGTCGCACATGCCACGGCATATGCGCCGTCACCAAGGGATGTGCGACGTGTGGACCGCTCGAGGTCAGCCGCGCCGGCGGCGGATCTCCTCGGTGATCGCCGGGACCACCTCGTGCATGTCCCCGATCACCGCGTAGGTGGCCTTGGAGACCATCGGTGCGTCCGGGTCGGTGTTGATGGCCACGATCGTCTTCGAGCTGGCGCAGCCGGCCCAGTGCTGGATGGACCCGCTGATCCCGCACGGGATGTACACCTCGGGCGAGATCCGGCTGCCGGTCTGCCCGACCTGCTCGTGGTGCGGGCGCCAGCCGAGGCTGGTCACCACCCGGGACACCCCGAGCGCGCCGTCTAGCAGCTCGGCCAGCTCGATGACGCCGCCGAAACCGTCCGCGCCGCCGGCACCGCGCCCGGCACCCACGACGACCCGGGCCGAGCGCAGGCTGCCGGATCGGTCCGGGGCTCCCGGCTCGGTCGACACCACGCGCGCGACCAGATCGGCGTCGGCCACCTCCGGGCTGAACTCGTGGGCGGTCGCCATCACCGGGTCGGCCGCCGGGGTGGCCTCGACGGCGTGTCCGGCGACGCTGAACACCGCGGGCCGGTCGTCGAGCTGCATCTCCTCCAGCACCGCCCCGCCGACCACCTGCCGGGTGACGAGGAACGGCGGTTGGCAGCCGACCACGTTCGCCGCCATCACCACGCCGAGCCGGGCGGCCAGGTGCGCCAGCACCTCGTTGCCGCGCGGGCTGCCGGATGCGGTCACCGCGATCGCGCCGGTGCTGCGCTGGGCCGCCTCGACCGCGGCGGCCCAGACCGCACCGCCGTAGGCGGAGAACGCGTCCCCGGCGGCGTGGTGCACCTCGCTGACCCCGTACGCACCGAGCTGCTCGAGAGTGCCGGCCGGCAGGTCGCCGGCCACCACCGCGTGGATGGGCTGCCCGGACAGCTCACCGGCGTCGCGGGTGACCAGGTCACGGGCGAACGTGACGGTCTCCAGCGACGGCTCCGACGCGCCACCGGCGTCGGTCTCCACGAACACCAGGATCATCGGGCCACCCCCAGGCTGTGCAGCAGGTCGACGACGGCAGTGGCCGCGCCCTTGCCCTCGCCGAGCACCTCGACGGTGCTGGGCTGGGCGGGCGGCAGCGTGAGCTTCAGCCGGTGCGGGCCGGCCGGAGCCTGCCGCGGCTCCACCGTCTCGATCTTGACTTTCTTGGCCTTGATCCGCCCGGACATGCTCGGGTAGCGCGGCTCGACGCCGCCCTCCAGCACGGTGGCCACCGCCGGCAGCGGCACCTGGAACGTCTCCACACCACCGTCCGGGCTGTCCCCGCGCAGGGTGGCCGTGCCGGCGGTCACCTCGACCGTCTTGATCCCGTTGACCACCGGCCGGCCCAGCTCGTAGGCCAGCCGGATGCCGACCTGGAAGTCACCGGTGTCGGCGGCGTCGTTGCCCAGCAGGATCAGGTCGTAGTTCGTGCCGATCGCCTCGTGGTCGTGGACCACCGCGGCGATCTCGCGGGCCACGTCGGCCGGGCCGAAGCCGACCAGGTCGGCCTCGATCAGCACCGCGGCCGTGCAGCCGACGCCCAGCGCCGAGCGCAGCTGCTCGACCGCGTCGTCCGGGCCGAGGGTGAGCACGGTGGCCGTGCCGCCACCGGCCTCGGCGATCTTCACGGCCAGCTCGACGGCGCAGCTCTCGTGCGGGCTCACGGTGAACCCGACGAACCGCGCGTCGACCGACTGCGCGTCGGCGCTCAGCAGCACCTCACCGGACGAGTCCGGCACCCGCTTCACACACACCAGAACGTTGGTCATCCTTTGATCCGCTCGTTGGTCGGGTCGAACAGCGGGGTGGCGTCGACGGAGCCGACGGTCACCGGGTAGAGCTCCTCCATGTAGGACACGGCCAGCTGGTTGCCCACCACCGCCTGCTCCGGCGGCAGGTAGGCCATCAGCACGTGCGTGCCCAGCGACGGCGCGGAGCCGGCGGTGGTGACGTACGGGTGGTGGCCGTGCCCGTCGGTCAGGGTGCCGCCGCCTGCGGTCAGGATCGGCTCGCCGCCGAGCATGTACCGCCGCCCGTTGCCGGTGCTGTGGCTGTCCACGGTCATGGTGCACAGCACCGTCTTCGGCGCCGCCTCGCGCTGCGCGAGGTAGGCCTCGCGGCCGACGAAGTTCGCCGTCTTGACCTTGGGCCGCTGCATGCCGGCCTCGACGATGGTGCGCTCGGCGTCCAGCTCGTAGCCGAAGGCGCGGTAGCCCTTCTCGATCCGGCCGGTCGTGCCGTAGACACCGATGCCCACGGGAACGGCGCCGTGCGGCCGGCCGGCCTCGTGCAGCTGCGACCACAGCCGGGCACCCTGCTCCATCGGCACGTACAGCTCCCAGCCGAGCTCACCGACGTAGGAGATCCGGGAGGCCAGCACCGCGGTGCTGCCGACCTGGATGTTCCGGCAGGTCAGGAAGCCGAACCCGGAGTCGGACACGTCGGCGTCGGTGAGGCTGCCCAGGATGTCGCGGGCCCGCGGGCCCCACAGCCCGATCGTCGAGTAGGCCGAGGTGACGTCGACGATCTGGGCGCGGCCGTCGGCCGGCAGGTTGTCGGAGAACCACTTGAGGTCGGCCATGCCGTGCGCCCCGCCGGTGACCACCCGGTAGCGGTCGTGGGCCAGCCGCATCACGGTCAGGTCGGAGCGGAAGCCGCCGTTGGCGTCCAGCACCGGGGTGTAGATGACCCGGCCCTCGGGCACGTCGGCCTGGGCGACCACGATGCCCTGCACCGCGTCCTTGGCGCCCGGCCCGACGATGTCGAAGATGGCGAAGGCGGTCAGGTCGAAGATGCCGGCCCGCTCGCGCATGGCCAGGTGCTCGGCGTTGATGATCGGCGACCACCAGCGCGAGTCCCACTCGTGCTCGCGCGGCATGACCTTGTCGCCGTACTCGCCGAGCAGCGCCTCGTTGCCGGCGTACCAGTGCGGGCGCTCCCAGCCGGCGGTCTCGAAGAAGACCGCGCCGGCCGCCTTCTCGGCCTCGTGCATCGGCGCCAGCCGCTTGCCGCGCTCGCCGTCCCACTGCTCGGAGGGGTGCACGATGCCGTAGGTCTTGTTGAACGCCTCGGACGTGCGCGAGCGGACGTGCTCGCGGGTGCGCTGGTGCGGGTAGAAGCGCGCGATGTCGGAGTGGCTGACGTCGATCTCGGACCAGCCGTGGGTCATCCACTCGGCGACGGCGCGGGCGGTGCCCGGGCCCTCCTTGATCCACACCGCGGCGGCCGACCAGAGGCCCTTGACCTCCGGGGTCTCGCCGAGGATCGGCAGCCCGTCCGGGGTCAGCGAGAGCAGCCCGTTGATCGCGTACCGGATCTCCGCGCCGTCGGCACCCAGCGCGTCGGGCATGAGCTCCAGCGCCTGCTCCAGCTGCGGGTCGAAGTCGTCCTCGGTGAACGGCATCTCGGTCGGCGACAGCTTGGCCTGCTCGGCCGAGGGGATGTCCTCCGGGTTGTGCAGGATCGCCCGGTGCGCGTACGAGCCGACCTCCATGTCGGCGCCGTGCTGGCGCTCGTAGCAGAAGGTGTCCATGTCCCGGATGATCGGGAAGGAGATCTCGCCCTCGCGCTCGGCCAGCTGCGGGACGGGCCCGACGGAGATCATCTGGTGCACGGCCGGGGTGAGCGGGATGGCCGCGCCGGCCATGGCGGCGAGCTTCGGGCTCCAGACGCCGCAGGCGATGACCACGGTCTCGGTCTCGATGTCGCCGCCGGTGGTGCGCACCCGGGCGATCCGGCCCTGCTCGACGTCCAGGCCGATCACCTCGACGGTCGGGACCACGGTGAGCGCGCCCAGGGCCAGCGCGGACTCGCGCATCAGGGTGCCCGCGCGCAGCGAGTCGACCACGCCGACGGTCGGGCACCAGAAGGCGCCGAGGATCTTGTCCTTGTCCAGGAACGGCACCTTGGACACCACGTGGTCGGGGCTGACCAGCTCGGCCTCGATGCCCCATGCCTTGGCCGAGGACATCCGGCGGCGCAGCTCCTCCATCCGCTCCTCGGAGCGGGCGACCTCGTAGCCGCCGGACTGGGTGAACACGCCCAGTTCCTTGTACTGACGCACCGAGTCCATCGTCAGGTCGGCCATCTCGCGGGAGTGATCGACCGGGAAGATGAAGTTCGACGCGTGCCCGGTGGACCCGCCCGGGTTGGGCAGCGCCCCCTTGTCGATCTGAACGATGTCGCGCCACCCGAGGCGGGCGAGGTGATGGACGAGGCTGTTGCCGACGATGCCGGCACCGATCACCACGACGCGTGCGGAGGGCGGAACGCTGGCCATGGGTCTCCCTTCGTGGGCTCGGTGAGGCGGACCTTGACGGGCGCCCCTTCGGGGCAGCACTCTAGCGATAATTTTCGAGACAGTGGTTCCACACTATGGAACTCTTGACGAGTCCGTGGAACTCGGCCCGGACCGGCGGGAGACGGCGCGCAGATGCCAGGTCAAGCCATCGATCGAGCGACCGCCCTGCTCGCGCTCGTCGTGGAGTCCGGCGCCCCGCGCACGTTCTCCTCGCTGGCCGACGAGCTGGGTATGGCCCGCTCGACGATGTGGCGGCTGCTCGGCGCGCTGGAGGGCAACGGCCTGCTGCAACGCGACCATACCGGTGCCTTCCGCCCCGGCTCGCTGTTCGTGCGCTACGCGGCCCGGCCCAGTGCCGTTCACGATCTCGCCGAGCTGGCCCGCCCGGGGTTGGAACGGCTCGGGGCGCTGACCGAGGAGACGGTCAATCTGGCGGTGGCCCGCGGCAACGAGCTCGTCGAGATCGCCCGGATCGAGAGCCGCGCACGTGCTGGGCGCGAGCCATCGGGTCGATGTGGCCGCCGCCCCGCACTGCACGGCGCTGGGCAAGGTGCTCTACGCGCACGGCGTGCTCGCGCTGCCCGCGGGCGCGCTCGAACGGCGGACCGCACACTCGCCGCTCGACCGCGCCCTGCTGGAGCGGGAGCTGGCCCAGGTGCGCCACCGGGGCTGGGCGTCGTCGATCGACGAGCTGGAGGTCGGCCTGGCCGCCGTCGCCGCCCCGATCCGCGCGGTCGACGGCGCGGTGGTCGGGGCGGTATCGGTGTCCGGGCCGACCGCCCGGATCGCCGACCGCGGCATCACCGCCCTCGCCGAGCTGCTGCTCGCGGAGGTCCGCGGCCTCTCCCAGGTGGGTCACCCGGTCGGGTGAGGGGAAACCGCTTGGCGGGTCCGATGCGTGGTCATCTACCGTCCGGACGTGATCCGACGCGGGACCCGGTCGTGCTGATCCGGCTGCTGCGCAGCCGTCTGCGCCCGTACCGAACGGCATTGCTGCTGGTCGTCGCCCTGCAGCTGGCGGGGACGATGGCGTCGCTGTACCTGCCGAGCCTGAACGCGGACATCATCGACCTGGGCATCGCCACCGGCGACACCGGCTTCATCCTGCGGGCCGGCGGCTGGATGCTGTTGGTCACCCTGATCCAGGTGGTGTGCTCGATCGCGGCGGTCTACTTCGGGGCGCGCATCGCGATGGGCTTCGGCCGCGACGTGCGCCGCTCGGTCTTCCACCGGGTCGGTGAGTTCTCGGCGCGCGAGGTCAACCGGTTCGGCGCGCCGTCGCTGATCACGCGCAGCACCAACGACGTGCAGCAGGTGCAGATGTTGGTGTTGACCACCTGCACGATGCTGGTCGCCGCCCCGATCATGTGTGTGGGCGGCGTGGTGATGGCGCTGCGCGAGGACCCGGGCCTGTCGTGGCTGATGGCGGTGTGCGTGCCGGTTCTGGTGCTCGCGATCGGTGCGGTGATCGTCCGGATGGTGCCGCAGTTCCGCGTCATGCAGACCCGCATCGATGCGGTCAACCGGATCCTGCGTGAGCAGATCACCGGTATCCGGGTGGTGCGCGCGTTCGTCCGCGAACCGCAGGAGACCGAGCGCTTCCGCGCTGCGAACGCCGACCTGACCGGCGTCGCCACCAGCGTCGGCCGGCTGCAGGCGCTGATCTTCCCGATCGTGATGCTGGTGCTCAACGTGTCCAGCGTGGCCGTGCTCTGGTTCGGCGCGGACCGGGTGCAGCTGGGTGCGATGCAGATCGGGGCCCTGACCGCGTTCCTGAGCTACCTCATGCAGATCCTGATGGCGGTCATGATGGCCACCTTCATGGCGATCATGGTCCCGCGCGCCGCCGTGTGCGCCGAGCGGATCATCGAGGTGATCGACACCGAGTCGTCGGTCGCGCCGCCGCTACGGCCGGTGACGCCGCTGCGGGCCGACGGCGTGCTCGCCTTCGAGGGAGTCGGCTTCCGCTATCCGGGTGCGGCCGCGCCGGTGCTGCGCGGGGTCACGCTGACCGCCCGCCCCGGGCAGGTGACGGCGATCATCGGCAGCACCGGCGCCGGCAAGACCACGTTGATCTCGATGGTGCCCCGGCTGTTCGACGCCACCGCGGGCACCGTCAGCGTGGACGGGGTCGACGTGCGCGAGCTGGAACCGGAGGTGCTCTGGGGGCACATCGGGCTGGTGCCCCAGCGCCCTTACCTGTTCTCCGGCACCGTCGCCAGCAACCTGCGCTTCGGCAACCCGGACGCGACCGACGAACAGCTGTGGGCGGCGCTGGAGGTCGCGCAGGGCCGGGACTTCGTGGCCGCCATGCCGGCCGGGTTGGACGCGCCGATCTCGCAGGGCGGCACCAACGTCTCCGGTGGGCAGCGGCAGCGGCTGGCCATCGCCCGCGCGCTGGTGCGCACACCGCAGATCTACCTGTTCGACGACTCGTTCTCGGCGCTGGATCTGAGCACCGACGCCCGGCTGCGGGCGGCGCTGCGCCCGGTCACCGCGGCCTGCACGGTGGTGATCGTCGCCCAGCGGGTGTCGACCATCGTCGACGCCGACCAGATCGTGGTCCTGGAGGACGGCGCGGTGGTCGGCATCGGGCGGCACGCCGAGCTGCTCGCCCGCTGCCCGACCTACGTGGAGATCGTCGAGTCGCAGCTGTCGGCCGAGGAAGTCGCATGACCCCCGGGGTACGTCCGGGCGCGGAGGCGCGGTGACCGAGCGGACCGCGACGGCCGTGTCTGGCGGCGACCGGCCGGACAGGAAAGGCCAGGACGCCGAGACCGGAGCGGCGGCCCGGGGCATGGCGATCGAGCGGCGCAGCCGCGGACCGTGGGCCGGCATGGGCCAACCGGCCGAGAAGCCGCTGGAGTTCGGCCCGTCGGGCCGTCGGCTGCTGACGCTGCTGCGACCCGAGCGGCTCGGGGTGCTGCTGGTGCTGGTGCTGTGTGTGGTCAGCGTGGCGTTGAACGTGATCGGGCCGTTGATCCTCGGCGCGGCCACCGACCTGATCTTCGCCGGGGTGATCGGCCGCCGGCTGCCGCCCGGGGTCAGCGCCGCGGATGCCGCCGCGGCGGCCCGGGCCGGCGGCAACGACACCATCGCCAACGTGATCATCGGGCAGGGGGTGCTGCCCGGGCAGGGCATCGACTTCGCCACGCTGAACGTGGTGCTGCTGGGCGCGATCGCGCTCTACGTCGGCGCCTCGATCTTCGGCTGGGTCCAGGGCTACCTGCTCAACGGGATCGTCCAGCGCACCATCTACGGCCTGCGCCGCGACGTCGAGGACAAGCTGCACCGGCTGCCGCTGCGCTACTTCGACGGCCAGCAGCGCGGCGAGGTGCTCAGCCGGGTCACCAACGACATCGACAACGTCTCGCAGAGCCTGCAGCAGACGATGAGCCAGCTGCTCACCTCGTTGCTCACGGTGCTCGGCGTGCTGGCCATGATGATCGTGGTCTCGCCGCCGCTGGCGCTGGTCGCGCTGATCTCGATCCCGCTGTCGCTGGCGCTGACCAAGGCGATCACCAAGCGGTCGCAACGCCAGTTCGTCGCGCAGTGGCGCTACACCGGGCAGCTGAACGCGCAGATCGAGGAGTCGTTCACCGGCCACGAGCTGGTGCGGGTGTTCGGTCGGCGCGCCGAGGTGGAGGCCGAGTTCGCGGCGAAGAACGAGGAGCTGTTCGAGGCGAGCTTCCGGGCGCAGTTCATCTCCGGGACGATCATGCCGTCGATGATGTTCATCGGGAACCTGAGCTACGTGGCGATCGCGGTGATCGGCGGGCTGCGGGTGGCGTCGGGCTCGATGAGCCTCGGCGACGTGCAGGCGTTCATCCAGTACTCGCGCCAGTTCACCCAGCCGCTCACGCAGGTGGCCTCGATGCTCAACCTGCTGCAGTCCGGGGTGGCCTCGGCCGAGCGGGTGTTCGAGCTGCTCGACGAACCGGAGCAGAGCCCGGACCCGGCGCGGCCCGTGCTGCGCGCCGAGCGCCGCGGGCGGGTGGCCTTCGAGCACGTCTCGTTCCGCTATCGGCCCGACGAGCCGCTGATCGACGACCTGTCGCTGACCGCACAGCCCGGCCAGACCGTGGCCATCGTCGGTCCGACCGGTGCCGGCAAGACCACGCTGGTCAACCTGGTGCTGCGCTTCTACGAGCTGGACGGCGGGCGGATCACCCTCGACGGCGCCGACATCGCCAGCGCTGACCCGCTCGGACCTGCGCTCCGGGATCGGGATGGTGCTGCAGGACAGCTGGCTGTTCGGCGGCACCATCCGGGACAACATCGCCTACGGCAACCCGGGCGCCACCGAGGCCCAGCTGCTGGCCGCGGCCAGGGCGACCTACGTGGACCGCTTCGTGCGCAGCCTGCCCGACGGCTACCACACCGTGATCGACTCCGAGGGCAGCAACGTCAGCGCGGGGGAGAAGCAACTGATCACCATCGCGCGGGCGTTCCTGGCCGATCCGTCGCTGCTGATCCTGGACGAGGCGACCAGCTCGGTGGACACCCGCACCGAGGTGCTGGTGCAGCACGCGATGGCCGCGCTGCGCAGCGACCGCACCAGCTTCGTGATCGCCCACCGGCTCTCCACGATCCGCGACGCCGACCTGATCCTGGTCATGGAGGCCGGCCGGATCGTCGAGCAGGGCAACCACGAGCAGCTGCTGGCCGCCCGCGGCCCCTACTTCACCCTCTACCAGGCCCAGTTCGCCGCCGCCGCGGCCGCGATCGACTGATCCGCGCGGCGAGAGGCACGCCGGGGCCTCAGGGAACAGCCAGGTCCCATCTCGACGCGGTGCATCATGGAGGCGTGGGACCAGGCAGGCGGGGGTCGGTGTCGGTCGTCGGGGTTCTGGCTGCGTGTTCGGCGCG
Source organism: uncultured Actinomycetota bacterium (assembly GCA_963730945.1). Lineage (GTDB taxonomy): Bacteria > Actinomycetota > Actinomycetes > Mycobacteriales > Pseudonocardiaceae > Pseudonocardia. Next base: position 1,057,540 of record CAVSTV010000008.1, on the reverse strand, counting down.
CTGGCCCTGCTCCAGCTCCCGCCCCGCGCCCTCGCCGGCCCGCGCTCCGGCACCTGCGCCGGCCCCCGCTCCGGGGACGGCGCCGAGCTCGCTCGGCTGGAAGCTGACCCTGCCGCAGCCGGCAAGAAGGAACGCCGCCATCCGTCGATCCGGCCGCGGTCTCACCGCCGTGGCTGACCGCGGACCCGGCCGGCAACCTGGTGTTCTGGGCGCCGGTGGACGGCGCGACCACCGAGCACTCCGACCACCCGCGCACCGAGCTGGACAGCCTGCAGAACTTCCAGGCCGGCGCCGGTCCGCACGGGCTGGCCGCGTCGGTGTCGGTGGCCCAGGTCCCGACCGAGCAGCCAGGACGTGATCATCGGCCAGATGCACGGCGCCGACGACATCAGCTCGGTGCCCTTCGTGATGCTGCACTACACCGGCCGGGGCGGTGCCGGTGGTGGTCAAGCAGGAGCAGTCCGGGACGGCATCGCTCGACTACCGCTGCTGTCCGAGGTCGGGCTGGGGCGCGCTTCGACTACGGCATCCGGGACAACGGGAACGGCACCCTCACCTTCACGCGCCACCAGCGGCGGCGCAGCGGGCGTCGGTGGACGCGCCGCTGCCGCCGGCGTTCCGGGGCGCCACCGTGCGCTTCCAAGCCGGCGCCTACCAGCAGGACAGCTCCGACAGCGGGGCGGCCGCGGCCGACGGCGCCCGGATCAGCTTCTCCGCGCTGACGGCCGGGACCGACATCCAGGCCGTCCCGACCGGATTGCCCTGAGCCGACCCGGCGAGGCTCGGGGTTCAGCCGATCGGCCAGGTGTGCACCGGCTCGTTGCTGTGCATGTGCTCGGCGTAGCTCAACGCCATCCGCCGCAGCGCGTCCGGCCGGCTGAGGTTCTGCTCGTCCTCCAGCTTGCGCACGGTCTCGACCTGCCACTCGGCGCCGTTGCGGTGGGTCAGGCAGCGCTGCTCCAGGAGCCCGAGCAGCCGGTCGGAGACCGACGAGTCGACGCCCCAGCGGGCCAGCCCGTCCGCGGCCATCGGCAGCAGCCGGCGCAGCACCAGCTCGGTGGTCGGCACCTCGCCGAGGCCGGGCCAGAACGTGCGGGCCTCGATGCCCTGCTTGGCCCCGGTGTGGAAGTTCTCCTCCGCCACCGAGAACGACATCCGCGTCCACAACGGACGTTCGTCCTCGGCGAGCACCCGCACCAGTCCGTAGTAGAGGGCGGCGTTGGCCAGGGTGTCGACCACGGTCGGCCCGGCCGGCAGCACCCGGTTCTCCACCCGCAGGTGCGGCAGGTCCCCGACGACGTCATAGACGGGGCGGTTCCAGCGGTAGACGGTGCCGTTGTGCAGCCGCAGCTCGGCGAGGGTGGGCACCCCGCCTGCCTCGAGCACCTGCAGCGGTTCCTCCTCGCTGCAGATCGGCAGCAGTGCCGGGAAGTAGCGCACGTTCTCCTCGAGCAGGTCGAACACCGAGGTGATCCAGCGCTCGCCGAACCACACCCGCGGGCGCACGCCCTGTTCCTTGAGCTCCTCGGAGCGGGTGTCGGTGGCCTGGTCGAACAGCGCGATCCGGGTCTCGCGCCACAGCTGCTTGCCGAACAGGAACGGCGAGTTCGCGCACATCGCCATCTGCACGCCGGCGATCGACTGCGCCGCGTTCCAGTACGCGGGGAAGGTGTCCGGGCTGACCTGCAGGTGGCACTGCACGCTGGTGCAGGCCGCCTCCGGGGCGATCGAGTCGGAGCTGGTGCGCAGCTGTTCCCCGGAGTTGCCGGGGCCGTCGATGTCGAGCCACATGTCCTCGCCGCGGGCGGCGAAGATCTGCTCGTTGAGCAGCTTGTAGCGCGGGTTCGCGGTCAGCGCGTCGACCGACAGGTGATCCGCCATCAGGGTCGGCAGGATCCCGATCATCATCAGCTTGGCGTGCACGCCGTGGGCGCTGGCCTCGGCGTGGTTGAGATCGGTCCGCAGGGTCTCCTCGAGCTCGACCAACGAGGTGCCGGCCAGCGTGCGCGGCGGCACGTTGATCTCGATGTTGAACTGGCCGAGCTCGGTCTGGAAGTCCGGGTCCGCGATCGCCCCGAGCACCTCGGCGTTGCGCATGGTCGGGTCGCCGTGGTCGTCGACGAGGTTGAGCTCGATCTCCAGCCCGGTCATCGGCTTGTCGAAGTCGAAGCGCGACTCGCGCAGCATCCGCTCGAACACGTCCAGGCAGCGGCGCACCTTGTGCCGGTACGCGGTCCGGTCCGCCCGGCTGAACTGCGTCGCCGCAACCTGCTCGCCCAACACAGCCTCCTCGGGAGATCATCAACCGTTCGGGGTCAGCCTTTCAGCTCGCGCGCTCGTAGGCGAGCCTTCGAGGCGGGCTGGCAGGGATGTCGTGGGGGTTCGGTTGCCGGGATGTTGCTGTCGGGGCTGAACTCCGGGCCGACGCCGCCGCACGGGGGTAGGTTCGTCGTCATCTCCGCTGACAACTCCGGTGAGGCCTCCTTTGCCGCCTCCGCCGACGCCGTTGCCGACGGCACTGCCGGCTCTTCCGCAGTCGCCACGGCGTGGCAGCAGCCCATGCTGGCGGGCTGGAAGCTGACGTTGCCGGTGCTCGGCCCATCCGGCCACGCCGCCACCGTCACGCCGGCTGCCCTGGTGCGGCCATGGCTGACCGATCCCGGCCATGGCCCACTCGAGTTCTGGGCGCCCGTCGATGGTGCGACCACCCCGAACTCGCGGCACGCCCGCACCGAGCTGATCCACCTCGACACTTTCGCGGCCGGTGCCTGCGCGCGCCGGCTGATGGCGACGGTCACCGTGCTGCAACTGCCCGCCGCGAAACCGGACGTGATCATCGGCCAGATCCACGGCGGCGCCGAGCTCAAGTCGGAGCCGTACGTGATGCTGCACTACGCCGCGGGCACGCTCACCGTCGTGGTGAAGCAGCAGCTCACCGGGCCCGAGGCCGTTCGCCATCCGCTGCTCACCGGGATCCCGCTCGGGGAGCCGTTCGACTACAGCATCACCGACAACGGCGACGGCCGCCTCACCTTCAGCGCCGACCACGCCGGCCGCCCAGCACGCGCGGAGGCCCCAGTGCCCGCCGCCTTCACCGGGGCCACCGTGCGCTTCCAGGTGGGCGCCTACCAGCAGGCCACCGCCCCGACGCAGGCCGGCCAGACTCAGCCCACCCCGATACATGTCGTGCCGACGCAGGCCGGCCCGACGCAGGACGCCGATGGTGCCCGCGTGCTTTTCCACAGCCTCCGTGCCGACTAGCCGCCGCTGGGGTCCGGGATCAGAAGGGCGGCGGTTGGTCATCGGGCTCGTCGTCCTGGGGTTCGGGTGCTGGTTCGGGTGGGCGTAGCTTCTGCCACTCCGAGGGGTGGAAGATCGGTCCGAGGTCGGCCGCTCGGTCGTCGGTCGCGTGGGAGTCGATCTGGCCGGTCGTGCTCGGGGCCGGGTAGGGGTTCGGGGAGGTCCGGGGCGATCGGTTCACCCCGGGTGCGGTACTGCTGGCCCAACGGGCTGCGCCAGTGGAAGTGGCCCGGCTCCGGCTGGGTCAACGTCCACCCGTCGTGGTGCTTCATCATGTGGTGCTGCAGACATAGGGGTCCCACATTCGCCTGCACGGTCGGTCCACCGCGGGCGTGATCGCGGGTGTGATCCACATCGGACTTGTGGGCGGGGCGTCGGCAGCCCGGCGCCACGCAGGTGCGGTCTCGCATCTGCACGTGCCGGCGCAGGCCGGCGTTGGGTAGCCGAGCTGCCGGGTCGGCGTCCAACGCCGCCAGGTGCGCGGTCGCGGTCGGCGAACTGCCGAGCGATGTCGGCCACCACTGCCGCCCAGGCCGGCGGCAGGTCGGGGCTGCGGGCCAACTGGGTGAGCAGCCCGGCCCGGATGTGGATCTCCACAACGCCGCCGCGGCACCCGACGATTCGGCTGACTCGGGTGGTGCCGGTGGTCCGGTGTCCTCGGCGGGCGGCGGCGGTGGTGGGGCGGCGGCGGGTGAGCCCGCCGTAGATGAGGTAGCCGTCATCGTCGAGGACGGCGAAGCGCCACTCGGCAGCGTGTTGGCGCCCGACCAGCCGCCGGGCCTCCTGGGCGTCGACGGGCCCCCAGCCGGGTAGCTCGCCGGGGTGATCGTCAAGGCCGAGCAGGGTGCCTCAACCCGACCCGGATCTCGACCCCGGCTCGGGTGGACTCCCGCGGGGCCGGCGGGTGGTCGGGTGCTGGGTCCGGTTGCGGCGGTGCCGGTTGCGTCGACGGGCTCCGGCTCGCCCGCAGCCGACTCCGCGATGACGGGACAGGCCGGAATCGGCTCGTCCACGGAGGGGTCGGATGCGGCGCACTCAGCACCAGGTTCGGTCTGCACCGGGTTGGGCCGCATCGGTTTCGGCTGCGACCGGGTCGCGCCTCAGCGGGCTGGGCCGCAACGCGGCTCGGCCACAACCGTTTCGGCTGCACCGGGTCGCGCCGGCAACGGGCTCGGCCACGACCCTTTCGCCTGCTCCGGGCTGGACCGGAGCGGGTTCGGCGGCATCGGTTTCGGCCACATCGGGTTCGGTCGCACCCGGTTCGGTCGCGGCGGCTGCGGCGGCTGCGGTCGCGGCCGGTTCAGCAGCACTGCTCGTGGGACCGTCGGCGGTCGGCTCGGCTGCATTCGGCCCCGCAGCAGGCTCCGGGTCGCCGTCCGTGGCGTACACGGTGTCGGTGAGCATGGCGGCGATGATGTCGTCGGTGCTGAAACCGGTGTACCGGCCGTCCAGCAACCGGACGAACAGGTCCGCCCGCAGCTGTCGTTCGGTGTGCGGGTGCCCGGCGGCGCGCACCGCGGCGGCCAGCTGTTCGAGGCGTTCGGCCGCGGCGGCGGCCTCGGTCGGGCTCAGCCCGTGCCCGGCCAGCACGGCGGTGCCGTCCTCGGCGATGTATCCCCACACCCCCCGCTCCCGGGCGGCCTTCTCGTACCGGCGCCGGGCGTAGGTCGGATCGATGGCCAGGACCTCGCGCAGCAGCCGATGAGCCAGCTGCCCGCTCGTCCAGCGGGGCGCCCGGGGCAGCAGGCGCCGGCAGATCAGCTCGCTCTGCGCCGGCGTGAGATTGATCAGGTAGCGGGCGAACACCTTCGCCTTGGACGGATCGAGCTGCCCGGCCGAGAGCGCCTGCCAGACCAGGGGGAGTTCGTCGACGAGTTGTCGGGCCAGGCCGTATTCGTCGTCGGTGCGGCGGGCGGAGAAGGTGAGGGCCGCACGGATCTGATGGGTGGCCCAATGCCAGGAATCCATGGCCTGCCAGGCCAGCTCGGCCGGGTCCACCCGATGCCCCGGCGGTGGGGGGTCCGGGGCCGGCTCCCGCCGCCCGAGCTGCACCATGGCCGCCCAGAACAAGGCATGCAGGTGCGAGATCTGCCGCCACGTCGCCGCCAGCACCGGCACGACCTCGGCGTCCGCAACGTCGGTCAAGCAGAGGTGTTCGAGCAGGCCGGCCAGCTCGGAACCGGGCGTCAACGACGCCCAATCCGGCTGAACTACCTGCTCCACGGCCATGGATAGAACATACATTCGACCCCTGACAGTTTCTGGGACATGTTCGGAAAGTCGGCCCGCAGATCGAAGGCCGGTGCTCGACCGCGCCACCCGAACCCTTTGCGGCGCGGCGGCCGATCTTGTTGGTCTTCTCCGGGCTGGTGGAGGCGATGCCTCGCCGGCGCAGCGGCGCCCGGTCGAGGGGTGGGAGCAGGGCCTTGTCGGCCCAGCACCCGCGTGGGGCGCTTGCTGGGCCGGTCGGGCCCGTCACGGCTGATGGCGATCTGGCGAGCGGGAGGAGCAGTTGCGGGTCGTCCTCGACCTCTCGAGAGTGACCGACCCGGAGTCGGCGGCGTTCGCACCCACGGCGACAGCCGGGCGGATCAGGACCAGACGTAGCGGAACCCGTCCGGCGCGTCGGCGGCGGCGAAGCCCATCGACTGGGGCGTGCGGTCCTGCGGGGCCCGGCCGAGCCAGATCATCAGGTTGATGTCGCCCGGGTTCCCCACGATCTCGGCGGCCGCATCGAAGACCTCCCGATGATTCGCCCCGATGCGCGCCGTCGCGTCGTCGAGCAGCGCCATCGGGAGGAATGCCTCCCGCTCGTTGCGATGCAGGCCACCGACCACCACCGCGACCAGGCCGGCGAGCAGCAGTTCGACCGACCGCTCGCGGACGGCCCTGGCGGCCGCGCGCTCGCCGTAGACGAGCAGCACCCGTCGGCCCAGCTCCGAGACCTGGTCGGAGGCGGCGGCGACCGCGGACGGACCACCCTCGCGCAGGGTCGCCAGGTAGCCGTCCAGGAGCTCGTCCCGCCGATCCGGGATCGCGGCCGGCCCGAACCCGGAGAACGCCTGCGGGTCGGGCTGGTCGGGTCGGAAGGGTGGGTCGGACATCGCTCAGCCTCCTGGCGGGAGCAGGTCGTAACCGTTCTGCGTGTATCCGGCCTGCTTGAACTGATCCAACTCGCGGGCGAACACCGTCTGACGGCCGGCGACATCGTCCCAGAGGTTCGCCGACGTCGTCGGCGAACCCACGTACACCGGCAGCCCGCGGTCCACGACGCTCTGCACCCAGGCGTCGTTCTTGGCGATGCTCCAGTCCGGGACGTTCAGCACCTCGTGGCCGGGCCAGTTGCGGGCCACTGCGGTGTCCTCCAACCGGCCGATCACCGCGGTGGGTTTGGCCGCGAGCTCGCCCGCGGTGGTGGCTCCTTCCAGCGCCTTGGCCGCGCGGGTCCCGTAGATCACTCCCTTGGCCCCGGTCGCGGCCCAGCCGGCGAACGGGATCGCGGCGGCCGCCGACAGGGCGGCCATCCCGTAGTTGCCCTCCGCGGTGTACCAGGCGGCGTTGGCCAGGTCGGCGACCTCACCGACCCCGGGCACCAGGCCGACGACGTCGAGCGCACCGTGACCCAGGTCCGAGAGCCAGCTACCGCCGTCCTCGTCCCGCTGCGCGGCCAGGTCGGCGTCGGTGACCGGGCGCAGCCCGAGCGGGTCGACGGCGTTGACCGGGTCGTTCCCGGCGTAGTGGTACGCGTTCGCGGCGTAGGCCGTCCCGGACACCGGCGGCAGCGGGTCGGGCTGCAGGAAGGCCCGGGTGTCCGGGTCGTAGGCGCGGTTCCGCAGCCACACCAGACCCTCGACGGCGAACTCGCCGCGGAAGCCGAGCCCGGTCCCGGCGGCGGGGGCACCCCAGGGGTCGCGCTCGGCGTGCCCGATGTCGTGCTGCCAGCTCGGGAGCAGCGGCTCGGGGCCGTCCGGGCCGGCCAACGCCCACGGCTGGCCGAGCCCGATCACGGCCTGGTCACCGACCGCGGCCAGCGGCAGCAGCGGGTCGGCGCTGTCCCAGGACAGTGCGGTGTCGTCGACCTGGGCCAGCTCGCCCAGGGGGTCGACCCGCACGCTGGTGGTGCAGGTCCCGCCGTCGGTGGCGGTCGAGATCGCGGTCAGCCGGCCCAGCTCGTCCCAGTCGAAGCGGCGCTGACCGCGCGCGCCGTCCTCGCTGACCCGGCGCCCGGCGCCGTCATAGCCGTAGCGGCACCGACCGTCCGGGCCGCTGGCCTGGGCGAGCTGTCCCGCGGCGTCGTAGTCGAGGCTGCGAACGCCGTCCGGGCCGGACTCGGAGGTGAGCCGGCCGACCGCGTCGTAGCCCAGCGACCACGCCCCGCGCGCGGAGTTGACCTCGGTCAGCTGACCGGCCGGGTCGTAGCCGAACAGGCTGGTCCGACCGTCGGTGTCGGCCGCCACGACCCGGCCCTGCTCGTCGCGGGTCACCGTGGTGCGACTGGTCGACCCGTCGCCCGCTCGATCGTGTCCGGCGAGCCAGCCCGCGGCGTAGTGCCATCGGGAGGACCCGACGTCGGCGACCATCGCGAGCAGCCGGCCGTCCGGGTCGCGGTCCACCCGGATCCGGCCCAGCACCGGGTGTTCGAGCGCGGTGACCCGGCCGGCGCCGTCGCGCTGGTAGCCGGTGCGGGTGCCGTCGGGATAGGTGAGGGCGGTGCGCAGCCCGTCCGCGTCGTAGGACCAGCCCAGCTGCCGGCCGCCGGCGCGACGATGCAGCAGGTGCCCCGCCGGATCCCAGCGCAGCTCGATCTCGCCGACGCTCGCCCGTCCCGAGCCGGAGCCGGCCCGGCCGGACTCGGTGATCCGGACCGGGCGGGCCAGCCGGTCCCGCTCGATCGTGATGACGGTGCCGCCATCGGTGGTGAGCGTGGCCAGCCGGCCGGACCGGTCGTAGGTCCGGCGCCGGCGTGCGCCGGTCGGATCGGTGACCGCGATGGGCCGGCCGGCGGCGTCGTAGGCGCGGTGGGTGGTCCGGCCGAGGGCGTCGGTCAGGCTGACCAGCCGGCCGAGCTCGTCGTGGCCGCGCAGGGTGCGGCCGCCGGTCGGATCGGTCGTGGAGATCAGCCGGCCGCGGTCGTCATAGCCGTAGTGCACGGTGTTCCCGAGCGCGTCGGTGGCGGCCGTGATCCGCCCGGCCGCGTCATGGGTGAAGCGCCGCAGCCCGTTCCGGTCGGCCACCGCCACCACCCGCCCGGCCGGGTCGTAGCTGAGGCTGAGGTGGCCCCGACCCGGCGCCCGGTGCCGCAGCACCCGCCCGGCCGCGTCCCGCTCGATCGTCTCGACCAGCCCGGCGGGGGAGACCCTTTCGATCAGCAACCCGTCGGCGTCGTGGCGCTGCTCCCAGCACTGCCCGTTGCCGTCGACCACGGTGCACAGCCGACCGCACCCGTCGTACCGGTACTCCTCCCTCCGGCCGGCCGGGGACACCACGCTCAACAGCCGCCCGGCCGCGCTGTAGGTGTGGCGGGTGATCCCGCCGTCCGCGGCGGTCCGGGTCAGTACCCGTCCGCAACGGTCGTAGGTCGCGCCCAGCACGGCGCCGTCGGGGCGCAGCTGGGACACCGTGCGGCCGAACTCGTCGTAGCCGAACTCCTGCGTGACCAGCCCGTCGTCGCTGGTCACGACCCGGCCGGACGCGTCGACCACGGCGCTGGTGCGGACCCCGGTCGGGTCGATCTCGGCGACGCGGTGGCCCTGAACGTCGTGTTCGCGCAGCCAGCTCCCGCCGGCCGGGTCGGTCCACGCGGTCAGCCGGGACAGCGCGTCGTAGACGTAGGTCCACTTCGATCCGTCCGCCTCGGTCTCGCCGACGACGTTGCCGAACACGTCGTACCCGCGGGAGCGGACCGCGCCCAGGGCGTCGACCAGCTCGATCGGCCTGCCGTGCTCGCCGTAGTGCACCTCGGTGCGGGCGCCGGTCGGATCCACGACGGCGGTGCGCCGGCCGGCCGGCGAGTACTCGTGTCGCCAGACGCCGCCCGCCGGGTCCCGGCGTTGCACGAGCAGGCCGCGCGAGTCGTAGCTCAGTTCGGTGCGGCGACCGGCAGGAGTGACGGAGACGACCGCGCGGCCGGCACGGTCCCGCTCGATCAGGGTGACCCCGCCGCCGGCGTCGCGGGCCTCGACGAGGTTGCCGTCCGCGTCGTAGCGGAACCGGGCGACCACGCCGTCCGGGTCGGTGATGGCGTGCACCAGCCCGCCCGCGACGGCGAGCACCGTCCGCCCGCCCTCGGGGTCGATGATCTCCGACGGGATCCGCTCGCCGCCCTCGTACCGGAACCGGGTCTCGGCGGTGGCCGCCCCGGTGCCGGCCGCGGTCATCGTGACCACCCGGTCGAGATCGTCGTAGCCGGCGCTGAGCACCGCGCCGGACGGCAACGAGCGGCGGGTGAGCCGGGCCCGGTCGTCGAACTCCTGCGCGGTCACCGCACCGTTGCGCTCGACCACCTCGACCGGGTTGCCCCACCGGTCGTAGCGGCGTTCCTGGGAGTGCCCGTGGCCATCGGTGGCCGACAGCAACCGGCCGGCCCGGTCGTGCCGGTAGGTGTTGGTCGGCCCGGCCGCGTCGTCGGCCACCACGGTGACGTCGTCCGGCCGGTAGTCGAAGGTGGTGAGCCGGCCGAACGGCGACAGCTGGGTGCGCACCCGACCGTGCTCGTCGTAGGTGTTGCGCAGCTCGACGACACCGTCCGGGTCGGTCACGGTGGCTACCAGACCGGCATCGTCGTGGGTGTAGCGGCGCGCTCCGGCCGGGCCGTCCGCGGTCACCAGCCGGCCCGCCTCGTCGTAGTCGTAGGCCACCAGCCGGCCGTCCGATCCGGACACGCCCACGATCCGCTCGCCGGCCCAGCTCAGCAGCACCCGGCGGCCGCGCTCGTGCACCAGCTCCACCAGCCGGCCGTCGGCGTCGTGCACCAGCCGGACGTCGGTACCCGGTCCGGCCCAGAGCCGTTCCGGCCGGCCGGCGCCGTCGAACTCCCAGCGGCGCCCGTCGAACCAGGCCAGGGCCAGGCCGGTCGCGGTGCGCTCCACGAGCGCGTTGATGCCGACGGCCCGCCCGAACCGGTCGCCGATGCGGGGGAAGCTCACCTGCTGCCCGTCGGGCCCCTCGAACTGCAACGACCAGGTCTGCTCGACCAGTCGGGTCGACGCCCATGACGACCACCGGGCGCCGAACGGACCGCTGCGGTCGGAGCGGGAGTTGTAGGTCCGGCTGAAGCTCAGCGCGGTCAGCAGCCCCTCGAAGGGCAGGTCGCGCTCCACCTCCACGAAGTTGCCCAACCCGGTGTTCACCGGGTCCGCCGCGTAGCCGGCCATCAGCGGGGTGCCGAAGCCGGTCGGGTCCGCGGCGCCGGGCGGGTTCACCGAGGGGGGCGGTGGCGCCGGCGTGTCCCGCTCGGCCACCGGGACGAAACCCTGGTCGGAGAGCAACGTCAGGGCGCTGTGCAGCACGCCCTCGTAGGTCCGGATCCGGTCGACCACCCGGCGTCCGACCTCCCCGACGCGGGTGACCATGGTCGCGGCGATCCGGTCCCGCTCGGCGATCAGGCCGGCGATCTCGGCCTCCGGGATCAGCCCGCCGGCCAGCGAGCCGGCGGCCGCGACCCGGGCGGCCCAGTTCGAGCGGATGGTGCGCAGCTCATCGTGCAGCCCGGTGACGGAGGTGGCGGTCTGCGTCTTCGTGGAGGTCAGGTCGTCGGCCACCGCGTCCAGCCGCTGCGACGCGCCCGCCAGCCGGGTCCCCGCGTCCCGGAACTCGGGGGGCAGGTTGGCCACGTGCGTCGCGCGGTCCAGTACCTCAGCCCCGTTGTTGGTGAACGCCGACCCCAGCGCCTGCTGCGCGCCCATGCTCTGCTGCCAGGAGGTGTCGAACTCACCACCGGCGCTGCGCAGCGCCGCACCGGTGCCACGCACCACCTCCGGTGCCGCCGAGGCCACCCGGGCCGCCTCGGAATCCGGGTTCACCCCGGCCTGCGCGATGAGCATCTGGTAGTCCGGGAGGGACAGGTCCACCACACCTGCGGGTTGCGTCACACCACGTACACGGCGGTGGCTCGCACGTGGTTCACCCGGTTCGGGGATTACCGGGTGAGCGGACCTCAGCGGCCGTCGAGCAGGGGTTGCCGGGGGTCCCAGGTGGTGCCGTCGGCGGCGTCCCGGCGCCGGCGGGCGATGCCGGACAGGGACTCCAGCACCACCCGGTTGGCCAGGAACGACGTGATCTCGGCGTGGTCGTAGGGCGGTGACACCTCCACCACGTCGATGCCGACCACCGGCAGCTCGTAGGCGATCCGGCGGACCGCGTCCAGCAGCTCGCGCGCGGACAACCCACCCGGCTCCGGGGTGCCGGTTCCCGGCGCGTGCCCCGGGTCGCAGACGTCGATGTCGACGGACAGGAACACCCCGTCGCAGTCGTCGGTGGCGATCCCGAACGCCTCGGTCAGGCACTCGGTGAAGCCGCGGGCGACGATCTCGGTCATCTCGTAGGACCGCATGCCCTGCTCGGCCATCCAACCCAGCGTCTCCGGCTCCGGCCAGTAGCCGCGCAGCCCCATCTGCAGGAACCGGTCGCCGCGCACCGCGCCGGACTCGATCAGCCTGCGCATCGGCTGCCCGTGCCCGATCAGGGAGCCGAAGGTGATGTCCCCGGTGTCCGCGTGCGCATCGAAGTGGATCATTGACACGCGGCCCTGCCCGAGGTGCTGGGCGACGCCGGCCGCGTCCGGCCAGGCCACTGTGTGGTCCCCGCCCAGGGTCAGCGGGATGGCACCCGCGGAGGCCACCGCGTACACCGCCTCCTGCAGGTCGTGAACCGACTTCTCGGCGTCGCCGGAGTACATCTCCACGTCGCCGGCGTCGTAGACCCGCAGGTCCTTGAGCCCGTCGACGCGCAGCGCGAGCGACGGGCGGGAGCCGTCCGGCGGCAGGTAACAGGTCTGCCGGATGTACTGCGGGCCGAAGCGGGTGCCGGGGCGGTTCGAGGTGCCGCCGTCGAACGGGGCGCCCAGGATCACCACGTCGGCGTCGGCGTAGGTCTCGGGTTCCGCCCAGTCGCACGGCGGGACCCCGAGGAAGGTGATGTTCGGCCCGAACTGGGCCCCGTACCGTGCCATGTCCGCGCCGTCCCTGCTCGAGATCCGTGGAACGAACGGCACTCTCGTACAGACCTAGCGTGCGAGAGTGCCGTTCGTTCCGAGGTGGTTGGTGAGGTCAGTCGCCGAGGTAGGACATGACGTGCTTGACGCGGGTGTACTCCTCCAGCGAGTAGGCCGAGAGGTCCTTGCCGTAGCCGGACTGCTTGACCCCGCCGTGCGGCATCTCGGCGACCAGCGGGATGTGGCAGTTGATCCACACACAGCCGGTGTCGATGGCCGCCGACATCCGCAGCGCCCGCCGGTGGTCGTTGGTCCAGACGCTGGAGGCCAGTCCGTACTCGGTGTCGTTGGCCAGCCGGATCGCGTCGGCCTCGTCGGTGAACGTCTGCACGGTGATCACCGGGCCGAAGATCTCGGTGCGGATCAGCTCGTCGCCCTCGCGTAGGCCGTCGACCAGCGTCGGTGCGTAGAAGTAGCCCTTCTCGCCGACCTGCTCCCCGCCGCTGACCACCGAGGCGTGCGACGGTGCCCGCGAGACCAGCCCGGAGACGTGCCCGAACTGGTTGATGTTGTTCACCGGCGGGATGTAGAAGCCGTCGTCGTCGGACTCGTCGTTCGACAGCTGCACGGTCGCGGCCTGCTCGGCCAGCGCCGCGACCAGGTCCTCGTGCTTGCTGCTGTGCACGATCACCCGGGTCGCCGCCGTGCAGTCCTGGCCGGCGTTGAAGTAGCCGGCCACCGCGATGCCCTCGGCCGCGGCGGCGATGTCGGCGTCGTCGAACACGATCACCGGCGCCTTGCCGCCCAGCTCGAGGTGCGCGCGCTTGACGGTGTCCGCGGCCGCCCTGGCCACCGCCTTGCCGGCCGCGGTGCTGCCCGTGATCGAGACCATCGCGGGGATCGGGTTCGAGGTCAGCGCCGCACCGGTGGACCGGTCCCCGCAGACCACGTTGAACACCCCGGCCGGCAGGATGTCGGCGAACAGCCTGGCCATGTGCACCGCGCTGGCCGGGGTGGTGTCCGAGGGCTTGAGCACGATGGTGTTGCCCGCGGCGAGCGCCGGGGCGAACTTCCAGACCGCCATCATCATCGGGTAGTTCCACGGCGCGACGGACCCGATCACGCCGACCGGCTCGCGGCGGATGGAGGAGGAGAAGCCGCGCATGTACTCCGCGGTGGCCTTGCCCTCCAGCAGCCGGGCGGCGCCGGCGAAGAACCGGATCTGGTCGCACATGGGCGGGATCTCCTCGCTCATGGTCAACCCCACCGGCTTGCCGGTGTTCTCGTGCTCGGTCGCCACCAGCGCCTCGGCGTCGGCCTCGATCGCGGCGGCCATCTTGAGCAGGTAGTCCATCCGCTCGCCCGGGGTGGTGGTCTTCCACTCCGCGAACGCGGTCCGGGCGGCCTGGCAGGCCGCGTCGACGTCGGCCTCGGTCGAGAGCGGGGCGGAGGTGTACGCCTCGCCGGTCGACGGGTTGATCACATCGGTGTAGCCGCCACCGGATGGCGGGACGAACTCGCCGTTGATGAAGTTCGAGAGTTGCTTCGCGTCGGCCATGGGGATCCTCCGGTTCAGTGGCAGGTGCCGTGGGCACCGGGTGACGGCGCCACGTCCAGCGCCGGGTTGTGGTCGAAGAAGCCGACCGGCTTGAGCCAGAAGCTCACCGTGTCGGCGGGCATGATCGGCCAGTCCTCGATCCGCGGGACGTGGTGGATGCCGAAGACGTACCACAGCACCACGTCGGTGTTCTCGATCGAACGGTTGGCGGCGGTCCACACCGGCAGGCCCTCGTCGGTCTCGCTCTGGTTGACGAACTCACCGCACGGCCAGCGCTCCTCCTCGGCGTGCGGGGTCACCCAGAGCGTGTGCTTGAGCACCTGGGCCCGGTTCAGCACCGGTGAGGCCTCGTCGATCATGTGCGGGAACGCCGCACCGGGCACCAGCTTGTAGGCCACCGGGGTGCCGACCTTGTTGAGCCGGTTCGGGTTGGTGATCTTCCAGGCGCGCTGGGTGTCCCAGCAGAAGTCCTGCTTGCCCTCGTCCTCGGTGCGCAGCGGCACGCTGTGCTGGGTCAGCGCCAGCCCGTAGGGGTTGTCCGCCCCGATCGGCAGCTGCGCGGTCTCGCTCATCACCACCGTGTTGTCCGGCCCGTCGATCTCCATGTCCATCCGGGCCACGATGAAGTGCTGGTGGATCGGCGCGTAGGTCTGGGTGTCGACCACGGTGCCGTAGGGCGGAGGGGTGTCGCCGGCGAACGGGGTGGTGACCATGATCCCGGTGGCCCGCACCTCGCACTCGATGTTGCCGTCCTCGTAGAACCGCCAGTAGATCAGGTACTCGTAGTTGGCCACCGTGACGTGCGCGGACACCACGAGCCGGCGCATCCGGCGCACCCCGGGCCCGGCCCGGTCGTCGATGTGCTTCCAGAGGATCGCGGCGTCCTCCTCGTGGATGCAGATCGCGTTGCGGATCACCGACGGTTCGCCGCTGGTGTCCGGCAGCACCGCGTCCAGGTAGCGGATCTCACCCAGGCAGTCACAGCCCAGCTCCAGCGAGGTGGTCATCACACCCAGGCCCCACTCGCCGATGTCGTAGGCGGTGCGCCGGACGTGATCGGGCGTCGGGTCCCGGTAGGGCACCACCATCTCGGCGAAGGACAGCCGGTGCGCGACCGAACGCAGCTCGTCGCCCTGCCGGTAGCCGACCCGGTGCAGCACCAGGCCCTCGCGGTAGTTGAAGCCTGCCCGCAGTTCCCAGTTCTGCCACCGGATCTCGTTACCCGACACCGTGAACGAGGGGCCCTCGGGCTGGGTGATCTCCAGCGGCTTGCGGTCGGTGCGTGCGGTGTAGCCCGGCACGTGCTCGGGCATGTACTCGCCCTGCACCGCGGGGAACCCGGCGCTCGGGGTGTCCTCGATCTCCAGCAGCTCCATCGTGTTCATGTCCACGATGAACTTCAGCCCGCTGACCGGGTGCGCGTAGGGGTTGGACGTCTCGGACTCGCGCAGCCACACGTCGCACCAGCCCAGCCGCCGACCCCGGTACCGCTCGGGGATCAGGTGCCCGCCGTAGGTCCACTGGTCGATCAGCACCAGGTTCATGTCGGTGATCCCACGCCCGGCCAGCGCCGCGATCACCTCCGGGTGCTTGCGCAGCGCCTCGTCGCAGTCGTGGAACTCGTCCGCGGTGGCGTTGGGCTGGCGGCCCGGCTGCGGTTCCCAGCTCAGCACCGCGTTATCGGTCAACGACAGCAACGCCTTGTAGGCGGCGCCGTCGCGGGTGTCCCAGAGCACCACCCTGGCCTGCCGCACGATGTCGTCGCCGGGCGCGAAGGCGCGCACCAGGTCCTTGGCCGGCTCGCGCAGTTCGATCGAGGCGATCCGCCAACCGGCGCCGAATCCCTTGTCCCGCGCCAGGATCGAGCGGGCCTGGATGAACTCCTCCGCCGAGAGCGGGTCGAGGGGGTGCTCGGTGGTCGTCACAGAACTCTGCCTTTCATTTCGGGCCGATCATGTGCGGGCCGGTCACTCGGGAACGATCAGAGCCGGGGTGTCGCGGCGCAGGGTCTGGCCGGTGAAGAAGGCCGGGTCCCGGAACCGGCAGACGAGCATGAGCACGGCGCCGAGCAGGAGCAGGCCGACCGCGAGGATGAACACCAGCCCGACACCGCCGATCTCCGCGCCGCTGCCGTTGGCCGGGTCCGCGCTGTCGATCAGCGAGATGACGAACACGACGGCCAGCATGAGGCCGCCGAGCAGCGGGCACAGCAGCTTGAAAACGATGTTGAACGCGCTCGTGAACAGCTCCCTTCGGAAGTAGAAGACGCAGGCGAACGCGGTCAGCCCGTAGTAGAAGCAGATCATGATGCCGAGCGTGAGGATCGTGTCCGACAGCACCTCTTCGCTGAGCAGCGTCAGCACGCTGTAGAACACCGCGGTACCGATCCCGCAGGCCAGCGTGGCGAAGCTGGGGATCAGGAAGCGCGGGTGCACCTGCGCGAACTTCGCCGGTATGGCCCGGTAGCTGCCCATCGCGAGCAGCGTGCGGGCCGGCGGCAGGAACGTGGTCTGCAGGCTGGCCGCGCTGGAGGCGAGCACCGCCAGGAACAGCAGCAACGCGCCCCAGCCCCCCAGCACCGGCTCGGCCAGGGCGCCGAACACGTTGTCCGAGGTCTCCTCGTTGCCCAGCCCGAGGCCGTCGGTGCCGATCCCGGCGAACATCATCGCCGCGATGGACACCAGCAGGTAGGTGGCCAGGATGATCCCGACGGTGCCGATCGCGGCCCGGCCCGGGGTGCGGTCGGCGTCCTTGCTCTCCTCGTTGACGGTCAGGCAGGTGTCCCAACCCCAGAACGCGAAGATCGAACCGATCAGGCCGGCCACGAACGCCGTGGTGGTGAGGTCGGTGAACGGGTTGAACCATTCCCAGCTGAACGCGATTCCGGTCGGCGAACCGGACGAGCCCGCCATCGCCGCGACGATGAACAGGACCAGCACCAGCATCTGGAACGCGACCAGCACCGCCTGCACCCGTTCGGTGGTGGTGATACCGCGGTAGGCGATGTAGGTGGCGACCGCGATGAAGGCCAGGCAGGTGAGGATGTTGATCAGCTTGTTGTCGGCCAGCTCGGCGATCGCATCGGACCCGGTGAGCCGGGCGATGAACAGGTAGAAGAACGACACCGCGACGCCGGCCAGGTTGGACAGCACGATCACCGTGGCCACGATCAGCCCCCAGCCGCACATCCAGCCGGTGTAGGTGCCGAACGCCTTGGTCGCCCAGGTGAACGAGGTACCGCAGTCCGGGATCGCCCGGTTCAGCTCCCGGTAGGCGTAGGCGGTGAGGAACATCGGGATGAAGCCGGCGATGAAGATCGCCGGCATCTTCAGCCCGACCGCGGCGACGACCAGGCCGAGGGTTGCGGTCAGCGTGTAGGCGGGGGCGACGCTCGAGACTCCCAGCGTGATGCTGCCCAGCAACCCGACCGAGCCGCCGCACAGCCCCTTCTCGTGGACGTCACCGGTGTCGGGCACGGCTACTCCTCCGATCCGGACGGATCGCTTCCGCACCACGGTGTGCGAGGTGATCGACAGTCTCGTTGCTCGCGCGGCCGGAGGGCAAGGCCGCTCAGGCCTTCACGGCAGCGGGCGTCGCGCCGGCCGGGAGCTCGTCCAACGGGGTCGACGCGACCTGCGACCTGATCCCGTTGACCCAGCGCCGGCACAGCGGGGTGAGCCGGAAGTCGTTGGACTGCAACCGTCCCCGGCTCACGAGGATGCCGATGTCGGCGCCCTTGTAGAGGTAGTCCCCGGCGCCCGCGACCCGCAGGTAGAAGCCCTCGTCGTCGTCCTGCAGGTCGTGCCAGTCGGTGGCGGTGCGCAGGAACTTGAGCTTGCCGCGCGGCCCGCTGCGCCAGATCCCGGTCTTCGGGGCCTCGGTGATCAGGCCCAGCCGATCTTCGGTCTGCTTGATGACGACCTGGCTCCAGACATCGACGCTGTCCGGGTCGGCCCACCGGTCGTTGATCTCATCGACGTCGATCACGTAGTCGACGTCGAGGTACTCCAGCAGGTGGAACAGGAACAGCGGCAGCTCGGCGTAGGCGCCCGCGGTCACGTTGGTCATCGAGCTGATCCCGGACAGCCGCGGGTTGATCTCGCCGAGGTAGAGCTCGCCGGTGTCGGTGTCGACCAGGTAGTCGACCTCGAAGAAGCCGCGGTAGCCCTCGGTGGCCAGCCGCGCCCCGAGGTTCTGGGTGAGCACCCTCGCCCGGGCCCGCTGCGACTCGGTGAGCACGTCGAGGTAGACGTCGTTGCCGGCCCAGCCGCCCTTGTAGGGCGTCAGCTCCTCGTAGCCGGTGATGTCGGCCATGATCGGTCCGACCAGCGTGCCGTGCCGGGTCAGCACGGCCTCGACCGCCACCGCCCGGCAGTTGATCCGCTTCATGACCTTGAGCTCGACGCCGGTGAGCTGGTGCTCGCTGGCCGCGGCGTCCCAACCGTCACGGTCGGCGATGAAGAAGGTGGTCTTGCCCGAGTCACCCCATGGCAGCTGCACGACCAGGTCGTCGCCGAGCCCGGTCGCGTGCGCGGACTCGAGCAGCTCGTCGTAGCTCTCGACGGTGCCCAGCATGTTGGGCACGCTCGGCACCCCGGCCTCGTTGCCCATCCGGGTGGTGACCAGCTTGGAGTCCATCCGGTGCCGCAGCTCGGCCGAGGGCAGCGCGACCTGGATGTCCAGCTCGGCCGCCAGCCGCTCGGTCTCGGCGTCGAACATCACCAGCACGGCCTTGCCGCCGGTGCCCTTGGCGCGCACCAGGTCGTAGAACTCGGGGTGGGCCAGCAGGTAGTTGTTCATCTCCTCCATCGAGGAGAAGTTGTCGTCGCCGCGGTTCTCCGGGACGAACACCCGCGGGTGCGCGCCGGCGAAGGAGTCGTAGTAGTTGACGTAGGTGAAGTTGGAGATCCAGCGGTCCACCCCGAGCAGGTTGAACGAGGTCGGCGAGATGAAGTAGATCGGTGTCTTGTTGCGGCGGAAGAACGCCCTGATCGCCGACACCCCGCGCAGCGGCTTGCGCCCGGGAGCGGCGGTGGGCGGCGCGGCCGGCGCCTCGTCGACGGTGACGTCGGCGGATTTGGGCGCCACGGCGGCGCTGGCCTTCACCGACGAGACGCCCTTCTCGGCGCTCCTGCCGCCGGCCTTGCCGCCGCCGCCGCCGCTCTTGGTCGAGGGTGCCTTGCTGTCGGCCATTGCTGTCCCTTCGGTCCTGGGCTCGTGCGGTGCCGGGTGGCGCTGGCGTGCTGATCGGTCTGGCGAAGATCAAATGTTGCTTCGGACGGAAACTACCGGTCAGAGGGCTGCCGTGGGGAGGGTCAATACGCGGCTGAGGGTGGCGGCCAGCCGGAGCAGGCGGCGGTCCGACAGCCGCGGGCCCAGCAGCTGCCCGCCGATCGGCAGGCCGGTGGCGTCGGCGCCGATCGGGACGGTGCAGGCCGGCATGCCGGTCAGGTTGGCGTCGTACAGCAGCGGCGCCCAGTCCCGCCACACCTCGTCGATCTCGGTGCCGCCGATCCGCGGTGGGTAGGGCAGCGCGTTGTCGAACGCGACGCAGCCGACGGTCGGGGTGAACAGGGCCGTCGCGCCGGTCTCGGCGAACAGGTCCGTGTAGCGGGCGTGGATGCGCTCGCGCTCGAACTGGGCCCGTACGTAGCGCTCGGCGGTGACCTGCTCGCCGAAGGCCAGGTACTCGCGCACCGATGCCGACAGCTCCTCGGGGCGCTGCTCGTACTCCGTGGCCTCCGACCAGCGGGCCTCCGCGGTGGCGATGGTGGCCCAGATCTCCACGGAGCTGCGCAGGCCGGGCGCGGCCGCCACGATCTGCACGCCGGCATCGGCGAGGGCGTCGACCGCGTGCCCGAACGCGGCCGCCACCTCATCGTCCAGCGCGGCGAAGCCGAGGTCCGCGCTGACCGCCACCCGCAGCGGCCCGGTGGGCCCGTCGGCGGGCGCGACGACCGAGTGCCGGTCGCGCCCGTCCAGGCCGGTGAGCACGTCCATCATCAGCTCGGCGTCGGCGACGGTCCTGGTCAGCGGGCCCACCGAGATCAACGACTTCCAACCGGCACCCGACGGCTCGTGCGGGACCAGCCCGAAGGTGGGCTTGTGCCCGACCAGGCCGCAGAACGCAGCCGGGATCCGGATCGAGCCGCCACCGTCACCGCCCAGCGCGACGGGCCCGGCCCAGGCGGCGGTGGCGGCGGCCGCTCCGCCCGAGGAGCCGCCCGCTGTCCGGGTCGGATCGTGCGGGTTGGCGGTGACCCCGAAGGCCGGCGCGGTGGACACGCCCGTGTAGCAGAACTCGGAGGTGGTGGTCTTGGCGTAGACGACGGCGCCGGCGTCGAGCACCCGGCGCAGCGCGCCCACCGTGTCGGTCGGCACGAAACCGGAGCGGGCCAGGCTGCCGGAGGTGGTCGGCACGCCGGCCAGCCACTGCGAGTCCTTGGCCGACACCGGCAGTCCTTCCAGCGGCCGAGCGGTGCCCTCGGCGATCCGGCGCTCGGACTCCGCTGCGGCCCGCCGCGCCGACTCGTCCAGCCGCAGGGCGAACGGGTTGAGCGTCGCGCTGATCTCGTCGGCCCGCCGCAGGACCGTCTCGAGCAGCTCGGTGGCCGCGATCTCGCCCGCTCGCAGCGCCGACACCAGCTCGGTGGCCGACGCGCGCAGCCACGGGTGGTCAGGGGGGTCGGCGAAGTTCATGCTGGGAGTCTGCTGCGGCGCTCACCGCGGCACAGCTCGCCGAAACGGTGAAGTTGATACCGCCGGTGCGCCGTTTCGGCGAGGTTGCCACCGCGCCGCGCGGGCTAGCCTCCAGTAGGTCGACGTTCACCGATCCCAGCGCATCTCAGGCTAGGAGGCCATCCGATGGTTGCTCAGATTCCCCAGGTCGCCGCGGCGCTCCCGGGCCCGGGCTCGCAGGCGCTGCAGGCGCGCCGGCTGGCCGCGGTCAGCCGGGCGGTCGGCACCGTGCTGCCGGTCTACGTGGAGGAGGCCTCCGGCGGGATCCTGCGCGACGTCGACGGCAACCAGCTCATCGACTTCGCCTCGGGTATCGCGGTGACCAGCGTCGGCAACTCCGATCCGCGGGTGGTCGCGCGGGTGCAGGAGCAGGTTGCGAAGTTCACCCACACCTGCTTCATGATCACCGCGTACGAGGGCTACGTCGAGGTGTGCGAGCAACTCAACGAGCTGACCCCGGGCACCGGGGAGAAGCGCTCGGCGCTGTTCAACTCCGGCGCCGAGGCCGTCGAGAACGCGATCAAGATCGCGCGCTACGCCACCGGCCGGACGGCTGTCGTCGCGTTCGACCACGCCTACCACGGGCGGACCAACCTGACCATGGCGCTGACCGCCAAGTCGATGCCCTACAAGTCGGGCTTCGCGCCGTTCGCCGGCGAGATCTACCGGGTGCCGATGGCCTACCCGTACCGCTGGCCGACCGGCCCGCAGCGCTGCGCCGACGAGGCCTTCGAGACGTTCGTGTCGCAGGTGCACACCCAGGTCGGGGAGCAGCACACGGCCGCGGTGATCCTGGAGCCGATCCAGGGCGAGGGCGGCTTCATCGTGCCCGCGCCCGGGTTCGTGGCCCGGGTCGCGCAGTGGTGCACCGAGAACGGCATCGTGTTCATCGCCGACGAGATCCAGACCGGCTTCTGCCGCACCGGCAACTGGTTCGCCAGCGAGTTCGAGGGCGTCACCCCGGATCTGATCACCACCGGCAAGGCGATCGCGGGCGGGCTGCCGCTGGCCGGCGTGACCGGCCGGGCCGACCTGATGGACGCCGTGCACGCCGGCGGGCTTGGTGGCACCTACGGCGGCAACCCGGTCTCCTGCGCCGCGGGGCTGGGTGCCATCGAGACCATGCGGGCCGAGGACCTGACCGGTCGGGCCGCCGCGCTCGGCGAGGTGCTCACCCGCCGGCTCACCGCGCTGGCCGACAAGTACGAGGTCATCGGCGACGTCCGCGGCCGCGGCCTGATGCAGGCCGTGGAGCTGGTCAGCGACCGGGACGGCAAGACCCCGGACCCGAAGACCACCGCCGCGGTGACCGCCGCCTGCCACCGCGCCGGCCTGCTCACCCTGACCTGCGGCAGCTACGGCAACGTGTTCCGCTTCCTGCCGCCGCTGGTGATCGGCGAGGAGCTGCTGGACGAGGGCCTGTCGATCTTCGAGTCCGCGCTGGCCGAGGTCGGCGCGCACTGATCCGAGCCGCACCACGCAGCCCTTCTGGTGACGGGGCAGCCGTTGTGAGGGCTGCGTGGTGACGGGATGGGCTGCGTGGTCCCGCGGCGGCGGATCGAACCGCGGATGCGGTTGAGGCTGAAATTGGGTTCAGGGGCCAGGGTGGCGGTATGACGTTCCATGATTTCGAGCTGGAGTACCTGCGGTCCCAGCCGCTCGGTCGGCTGGCGAGCGTGCAACCGGACGGCACGCTGCAGGTCAGCCCGGTCGGTTACGCCTACAACGCCGAGCTCGACACGATCGACATCGGCGGCTACAACATGACCAGCAGCCGCAAGTACCGCAACGTGGCCGACAACGGGCGGGTCGCGTTCGTCGTCGACGACATCCGCTCGCGCGATCCGTGGCGGGTGCGGTGCCTGGAGATCCGCGGCACCGCGGAGGTGGTGCCGGAGCAGGCGCTGATCCGGGTGCACCCGAAGCGGGTGATCAGCTTCGGCATCGACGACGCCGAGAGCGAGCCGCACGAGATGACCTCGCACGCTCGCGACGTCGGCTGATCGGTCGCCCTCGGCGGGCGTCGGTCAGCGGATCCGGGCGCGTTCGGACTCCCGGAAGGTGATCTCGGTGCTGGCGTCCGGGTCGTCGAAGTGCCGGCGCCAGGTCCGGCCCGGCCAGCAGTAGTCCACGTGACCGGCGGCCGGCTGGTAGAGCGCGGTGTAGAGGGTGCCGAACGCCCGCGAGAAGCCGGTGTTGTGCAGCGGTGCGGACAGGAACGCGGTGACCAGGTCGGCCGGCGTGAGCGGCCACTCGGCCATCCCGAGCAGCGTGGCCCGACGCTCGACGCTGTGCAGGGCGCGGGCGGTATCGGGGAACTCCGGCACGGCGCCGCGGTGGTTGGTCGCGGCCGGCGTGGAGCTGAACTCGGGCGGGGTGTCCGGGTCGAGGTAGGCGGTGAGCACCCGGCCGCCGGCGTCGATGGCGGTGATGTTGTACGACATGGCCACCGGCAGCCCGCGCAGGGCGTCGCGCACCTGCTCGACGTCGTCGCACACCTCCAGCAGGTAGCGCACCACCAGCGGGATCGCGAAGCCCCGACCGGAGCCCGGCCGGCCACCGAAGGCCAGCGACATGGTCAGACCGGCCTCGTTCATCCCGTCCAGCAGGCCCCACAGGCAGTCGCCGGTACCGATCACCCGGCGCCCGGTGAAGCGGCTGGAGTAGACGGTGTACTCGAACAGCTCGGGGCTGTAGTCGTAGTTGCGGCAGAGCATCGGCACCGGTGCCGGCACCGCCAGCTGCGAGCAGCCGGGGGAGAACCGCGGCAGGTTCCACAGGGTGAGCATCCGCGCCGGGACCTCGTCACCACCGGCCAGTTCGACCAGCCGTTGATAGGTCGCGACCAGCTCCGGCATGTGCCGGGCCAGCATCCGGACCGAGGTCGCGAGGTCCGCCCGTTCGTCGGGGTCGTGGGCCAGGAACCAGGCCCGGTAGTGGTGCCAGGTAGCGTGGAACAACGCCTGCCAGCGCGGGCCGGGAACCGGCTCGTTGATCCCGTAGAGCGTGCGGTGGTACTCGAGACCACCGAGTGGTCCGGTCACCCGCGCCGCCTCTCCCGCACTGTCCGGATCGGCCGAGATGCGCAACCATGCGGGTATCGACCGTTGATCAAGAATACCCGAAGCCGGGGGGAAGCATGCCGGTCACGCTGGCCGCGTTGGTGGGTCAGTCGGCGCTCGCGCTCAGTGCGCTGACCGGCGCGGACGCGCTGGCGCGCGAGATCACCTGGGTGCACGCCAGCGAGCTGGCCGATCCGACGCCCTACCTCGACGGCGGCGAGCTGCTGCTCTCGCTCGGGATGTGGCTGGCGCCGGGCGCCGCGCCCGCGGCCACCCGCGCCCGGACCGCCGAGTACGTCGAGCGTCTGGTCGACGCGGGGGTGGTCGGCCTCGGGTTCGGCATCGGGCTGCAGCACGCGCAGGTGCCCGGCGAGCTGGTCGCCGCGGCCACCGCGCAAGGGTTGCCGCTGATCCAGGTGCCGGAGCGGACCGCGTTCGTGGCGATCGGGCGCACCGTCTGGGAGGCACTGGCCGCCGAGCAGCACGCGGAGGTGACCCGCACCTCGATGGCCCAGCAGGATCTGACCAGGGCGGCGGTGGCCGCCGGCGCGGCCGGGCTGGTCCGGCGGCTGGCCGAGCGGCTCGACGGCTGGGCGCTGCTGCTGGACGCCGTCGGCTCGCTGCAGTACGCCGCCCCGCGCGGCGCGGAGCGGCAAGCCGCGTGGCTGGCCACCGAGCTCGAGCGGTTCCGCGACCTGAGCACGCCGGTCAGCGCCACGCTCGCCGTCGACGGCGACCAGATCGCCGTGCAGTCGCTGCGCATCGGGCGCCGCACCGGCGGCTTCCTCGCGGTCGGCAGCGCGCGGCGGCTCACCCGCGAGCAGCGCACCGTGCTGAACACCGCGGTGTCGCTGCTGACGTTGATGATGGACCGGACCACGGCCCTGCAGACCGCCGAGGCGCACCTGCGGACCACCATCTTCGAGCTGTTGGAGGACGGCGAGGTCGGCCGGGCGGCGCGGCTGGCGGATCGGCTGTGGGGCGGGCTTCCGAGCGCACCGCTGCGGGTGCTGCTGGCGGCCGGCTCGGCCCGCTGCCGCGACGAGCTGGCCGAGGCCCTCGGTCGAACCGGCGGTCCGCGCTCCGCCGGCGCCGGGGGTGAGCGGGTGTTCCACGCGGAGATCGCCGATCATCTCGTGGTCGTCTACCCGGCCGGCGGTCCGCTGCGCGGGCGGGTGCTGGCGGCGGCGGCCGGGTCCACCGGACTCACCGCGGGCGAGTCGAGTGACCTGAGCACCACGGAGCTGGGCCGCGGGCGTCGGGAGGCCGAGCAGGCGCTGGCCGCCGGCCTGCGCGCGAACCGCCGGTTCACCTCGTTCTCCGACATCGGCGCCACCGGGCTGCTCAGCCTGCTCGGCGGGCCGACCGCGGCCGCGTTCGCCGAGTCGCTGCTCCGACCGTTGATCACCCACGACGTCACCGGCCGCGGCGACCTGATCCGCTCGCTGGCCACCTGGCTGGAGCACAACGGCGAGTGGGACGCCGCGGCGGTTGCCCTTGGCGTGCACCGTCACACGCTGCGCAACCGGATGCGCCGGGTGGCGGAGTTGCTCGGGCGGGATCTCGACGTCGCGGCCGTGCGCGCCGAGCTCTGGGTCGGCCTGCGGGTGCTCGACGCGACCGGCGCGACCGCAGTCGCGCCCGCATCCTCCCGCCGGCCCGCCGGGCCCGACGGCCCGGACCGTCGGATGGTGCGCTGAGCGCGGAACCGCCCAGCGCACCCTTCCTCAGGCCCGGGTCAGCGGTGCTCTCACTGCTCGAGCCGGTGCACGCGGATCAGGTTGGTCGAACCGGGAGTCCCCGGCGGGGAGCCGGCGACGATGACGACCAGCGCGCCCTCCGGATGCCGGCCGATCTTGATCAACGCCTCGTCGACCAGTCGGACCATCGCGTCGGTCGATTCCACCTCCGGCACCAGGAAGGTCTCGGCGCCCCAGCTCAGGGCCAGCTGGCTGCGCACCGCGGCGATCGGGGTGAACGCGAGCAACGGCAGTTGTGGATGCAGCCGCGCCATCCGCCGCACCGTGTCGCCGGACTGCGAGAACGCGACCAGCGCCTCCGCGCCCAGCCCCTCGGCGACGTCGCGGGCGGACATCGCGATCAGGTCGGACTGGTTGCGGGAGACCTTGCGCAGCGGCGGCACGGTCGCGACCGGTTCCGACTCGACCTCGACGATGATCCGGGCCATCGTGCGCACCGACTCGATGGCGTAGGTCCCGACGCTGGTCTCGCCGGACAGCATCAGGGCGTCGGCCCCGTCCAGCACGGCGTTGGCCACATCGGAGGTCTCGGCCCGGGTCGGGCGCGGGTTGGTGATCATCGAGTCGAGCATCTGGGTGGCCACGATGACCGGCTTGGCGCGCTCGCGGCACATCTGCACGGCGCGCTTCTGCACCACCGGGACCCGCTCCAGCGGCAGCTCGACGCCGAGGTCGCCGCGCGCGACCATGATCCCGTCGAAGGCCTCCACGATGGACTCGAGGTTCTGCACCGCCTCCGGCTTCTCGATCTTGGCGATCACCGGCAGCCGGACGCCGGCCTTGTCCATGATGTCGTGGACCTGCCCGATGTCGTCCGGGGACCGGACGAACGACAGCGCGACGAAATCGACGGTGAGCCCGAGCGCGAACTCCAGGTCGGCGATGTCCTTCTCGCTCAGCGCCGGCACCGAGACGTTCATCCCGGGCAGTGAGATGCCCTTGTTGTCCGACACGGTGCCGCCCTCGACGACCGAGCAGCACACGTCGTTGCCGTCGACCTCGGTGACGATCAGCCCGATCCGCCCGTCGTCGATCAGCAGCCGATCCCCGGCCCTGGCGTCCTCGGCGAGGCCCTTGTACGTGGTGGAGACCCGGTCGTGGGTGCCCGCGACGTCGTCCACGGTGATGCGTACCGTCTCACCGTTCTGCCAGTTGACCGGGCCGGCCGCGAACCGGCCGAGCCGGATCTTCGGGCCCTGCAGGTCGGCGAGGATGCCGACGGCGCGGCCGGCGTTGTCCGCGGCGGTGCGCACCGCGCGGTACACCCGCTCATGATCGGCACGATCGCCGTGGCTGAAGTTCAGCCGGGCGATGTCCATCCCCGCGTCGACCAGGTTGGCGATCTGCTCGTCGCTCGACGTCGCCGGCCCCAGCGTGCAGACGATCTTCGCGCGCCGGGTCTGCCGCAGCCCTACGGTCATCGGCCGTTCCTGTTCGTCGTGGCGGTGG
Source organism: uncultured Actinomycetota bacterium (assembly GCA_963730945.1). Classification (GTDB taxonomy): domain Bacteria; phylum Actinomycetota; class Actinomycetes; order Mycobacteriales; family Pseudonocardiaceae; genus Pseudonocardia. The sequence continues at coordinate 1,030,522 of CAVSTV010000008.1, read as the reverse complement.
GGAGCGATCGACTGGAGTTGTCCATGAGTCGATCGTCACATCCGGGTGCGCCACATCCAAGCGCCTCGCGTCCCATGGGAATCCTTCCTCGATGGCCCGGGTTGCTCCCCGGTCGGGCGTGGCTCACAGCAGCAGACGGCGGTCGTCTTCGAGCAGGTGGCACAGGTGTCGGGCGAAGCGGGCGGCCAGTGCGCCGTCGATGACGCGGTGGTCGTAGGACAGTGAGATGGGCAGCATGTTGCGCGGGGTGAACTCGGTGCCGTTCCAGACCGGGGCCATCTTGGAGCGGACGACGCCGAGGATGGCGACTTCGGGGGCGTTGACGATGGGGGTGAAGCCGGTGCCGCCGATGCCGCCGAGGCTGGAGATGGTGAAGGTGCCGCCGGCCATGTCGGCGGGCCCGAGTTTGCCGTCGCGGGCTTTGCCGGAGATGGCCATGAATTCCCGCGACAGCTCGACGATGCCCTTGCGGTCGGCGTCTTTGACCACAGGCACGACGAGGCCGCCGGGGGTGTCGACGGCGATGCCGATGTTGTAGTACTGCTTGAGGATCAGCGCGTCCTTCTCCGGGGACAGGCTGGAGTTGAACTCGGGGAATTTCTTGAGCGCGGCGACGCAGGCTTTGACCAGGAACGCGAGCAGGGTGACCCGGTAGGAGTTCTTCTCGTTCTTGGCTGCGGTGTCGAGTTCTTTGCGGTAGCGGTCGAGGTCGGTGATGTCGGCTTCGTCGTTGTGGGTGACGTGGGGGACGTTGAGCCAGGAGCGGTGCAGGAACGGGCCCGACACCTTCTTGATCCGGGCCAGGGGTTGGGTGTCGACGGGTCCGAACTTGGAGAAGTCCTGGGCGGGGATCTCCGGGATGCCCGAGCCGCCGGTGGCCGCGGGTGCTGCGGCGGCGGGGGTGGCGGGTCCTTTGAGGAAGGCGAGCAGGTCGTCCTTGGTGATGCGGCCCTTGGGTCCGCTGGGGGTGACCGCGGCCAGGTCGACGCCAAGCTCGCGGGCGGTGCGTCGGACCGAGGGGCCGGCGTGCAGGCCCTCGGGGGTGCCGAGGCCGGCGGCCGCGGGGGTGTCGGCGCCGCGGGCGGCGGCGGCGTGGGTGGCCGCGGTGGCCGGGCCGCCGGCCGGCTCGGCCGCGGGCGTCGGCGCCGGGGCGTCGGGAGCCGGTTCCTGTTGCTCGACCAGCGACGGGGGAGCGGTGATGGCCCCGTCGCCGGGGGTCAGCAGCAGGATCGGGCTGCCCTCGCTGACCTCGTCGCCCACCTTGACCAGGACCTCGGCCACCGTGCCCGCGGCCGGCGCCGGTACGTCCAGGGTGGCCTTGTCGGACTCCAGGGTGAGCAGCGGATCCTCGGCGTTGACCTGATCACCGGGGCCGACGTGGATCTCGATGACCGGGACCGCGGCGAAGTCACCGATGTCGGGGACCTTGACCTCCACCCCGGCGCTCATCGCCGCGCCCACCCCGGGTCGGTACCGCCGCCGGCATGGCCGAGGCCGGATCCGCTCGCCTCCTCATCACAACGGGCTTCGCGCGGATCCGGGTCCTCGATCATGGGCGCTCCTCCGGGAAGTGCGGCGTCGGTCATGACCGTAGAGGGGTCAGACCGGCACGGCTAGCCGTCGTCCGAGCGTCTGGTGTCGCCGCCCGCGCGGCTCGAACCGTGACTCGGGCGGTGGCTCGAACCGTGACTCGGGCCGTGGCCGGAGTCGTGCTCGTCCTTCGGGCGCACGCCGCCGGGGACGTCGTGGTCCGGCGTGACGCCGGGCGTCGGCGCCTCGGCGAAGATCGGCCCCTCGTCCCTGGTCTTCCCGCCGCCGGTGTTGAACAGCAGGTTCAACAGCACGGCGGTCACCGCGGCGGCGCAGATGCCGGACTCGAAGATGGTGCCGAACCAGGTCGGGAACTCCTCGTAGAACTTGGGCACCGCGATCGGCAGCACGCCCATGCCGAGGGCCAACGCGACGATGACCAGGTTGGCGTTGCCGTCGTAGTCGACCTTGCTCAGCGCTCGGATGCCGCTGGCGGCGACGGTGCCGAACAGCGCCAGCCCGGCCCCGCCGAGCACCGGCGTCGGCACCGAGGCGACGATCGCGCCGAGCTTGGGCAGCAGGCCCAGCACGACCAGGATCACGCCGCCGACGGCCACCACGAACCGGCTCTTGATGCCGGTGATCGCCACCAGCCCGACGTTCTGCGCGAACGCGCTGAGCTGGAAGCCGTTGAGGAAGCCGCCGGAGATCGTGCTGGACAGGCAGTCCGCGCGCAGGCCGGCGACCACGGTCTTCCCGTCGGCGGGGCGGCCGACGATCTCGCCGATGGCCAGGATGTCGGCCGTGGCCTCCGTCATGATCACGATCATCACGATGGTCATCGAGAGGATCGCGGCGAACTCGAAGGTCGGGAAGCCGAAGTGGAACGGCGTCGACACCGCGAACCAGGCGGCCTGGCCGATCCGGCTGAAGTCGGTCATGCCCAGCGGGATGGCCACCAGGGTGCCGGCCACCAGGCCGACCAGGATCGCGATCCGGCTGAAGAAGCCGGGCAGGAACCGGTAGATGAACAGGATGATCACCAGCGTCAGGAACGCCAGGCCGATGTTGGCCAGCGATCCGAAGTGGTCGGACCCGACCCCGCCCGCGGACCAGTTGACCGCCACCGGGAGCAGCGACAGCCCGATCACGGTGATGATCGAGCCGGTGACCACGGGTGGGAAGAAGTGGATGAGCCGGTTGAACAGCGGGGTCAGCAGGAAGCCGATGGTGCCGGCCACCAGGATCGCGCCGAAGATCGTGGTGAGCGCGGCGCTGCCGCCGCCGGTGGTCTTGCCGATGGCCAGCATCGAGGCCACCGCGACGAAGGAGGTGCCCTGCACGAGGGGGAGCCTGGCGCCGATCTTCCACACCCCGATGGTCTGCAGGATGGTCGCCAAGCCGGAGACCAGCAGCGCCGCGGTGAGCAGGTAGGCGAGCTCGTTGAACGGCAGCCCGAAGGCGGTGCCGATGATGAGCGGCACCGCGATCACCCCGGCGTACATGCTCATCACGTGCTGCATGCCGTAGACCAGCAGCTGCCCGGCCGGCATCACCTCGTCGACGGGATGCACGGGGCCGTCGGTGGCGCCGTTGCGCTTGAGCTTCCAGGCCATCACCGCACCTGCCCGATGTGTCCGCGGTGGGATGGCTGTCCGGTCGGTGCCGCGAGCCGCGGCCGTGCCTCGTGCTGCTTGGTCATGTCGAGTGTCCCCATGGTCAACGGGAGGTGGGTGCGCAGGCGGGCGGATGCCCGAAGTGCCGTCCGGTCTCTGCTTCATGACCGCGCCTGCCCGGTCATGCACGAGAAGCGAAATAGTAATTCCGCTGTGCGACACGGTAGGAGGCGCGCCGAGCAGCCGTCAACGGCGGTCGCGCAGGTATATGTGGACTGAACCCGTCCGGCCTACCGGTGCCGGCCGTTCGCGCGCGCGGGAGCTCAGGCGGAGGCGTGCTCGGAGAACCGGTCGGACATCACGGCGGCGGTGCGCTGCAACGCGACGGCCGCCCGGCGGACCACGTCGGAGGTCATCCGCGGCTCCGGGCCGGAGAAGGAGATGGCGCTGAGCACCGGGGCCCCGTGCACCGGGACCGCGACACACGACACGCCGAGCTCCTGCTCGCCGACCTCGCTCACGTAGCCCAGCACCCGCCCGGCCGCGAGCTCGCGCAGCAACGCGTCCGGATCGACGATGGTGCGCTCGGTCTCGGAGCGCATGCCCGCCACCTGCAGGATGCTGCGGATCTCGGCGTCGGGGAGCTGGCACAGCAGCGCCTTGCCCACCGCGGTGCTGTTCAGCGGCACCCGCCGGCCCACCACGGTGAACATGCGCATCGAATGCCGGCCGGCGACCTGGGCGACGTACAGGGCCTGGGTGCCCTCGATGATCGCCATGTTGGCCGTCTCGCCGATGGTCTGCACCAGATCGGCGAGCAGCGGGTCGGCCCAGGTCCCGAACTGGCGCGCGGCGCCGTCGCCGAGCCGGATCAAGCCGGGGGCCAGTGCGTAGCGCCGGGAGCTGTCCTGGCGGACGTATCCGAGCTCGACGAGCGTTCGGATCAGTCGGTGGATCGAGGGCGCCGGCCGCTTGGTGGCGGCCGCGATGTCAGAGAGGGCGAGCGCGCCGCCGCTGCCGGCCGCCATCACCTCGAGGATCTCGAACGCGCGCTGGACGGACTGGACGCCGCCGTTACCCGCCGCTCTGGCCACGGCCCCTCCCGGAGTGCGGAGTCTGCTCCCGCACGGTCATGCTGTCATCTGGAAGGATCATCCTTCCGCCATGCAGAATCTAACATCCGCCAGCACAAATCCGCCTAGCGAAACCGGCACTGCTCCACAATCGTATAGGTGGGCCCACGGGGAGCCTGTGCGCCGTGCCCCGTCGAGGTGATCGCCGTCCGGCCGGGCGAGGTCGACCGGGGCGTGCGACCGGAGGTTGACGACGATCCGGCTCGTCCCTATGCTTCTTCGCATAGACGGAATAATGATTCCGCATACCGGAACACATATATCTGCGGAGGTTGCTGTGGCGGTGCGCTTCGAGGTCAACTGCTCGATCCTGTTCACGGAGCTGCCCCTGCTCGATCGACCACAGGCCGCGAAGGACGCCGGCTTCGATGCCGTCGAGTTCTGGTGGCCGTGGTCGGTGGCGGTGCCCTCGGATGCGGAGCTCGCGCAGTTCGCCGGCGCGATCACCGACGCCGGGGTGTCGCTGGTCGGTCTGAACTTCTTCGCCGGTGACATGCCGGGTGGGGATCGTGGCCTGGTGTCCTGGCCGGCGCGCAGTGCGGAGTTCCGCGACAACATCGACGTCACGCTCGGGCTGGGGGAGCAGCTGGGCTGCCGCGCCTTCAACGCCCTCTACGGGCTGCGCCAGCCCGACGCCGCTCCCGGCGAGCAGGACGAGCTCGGGGCCGAGAACCTGGCGCTGGCCGCCGACGCCGCGAAGCGGATCGACGGCACGATCCTGGTCGAGCCGGTCAGTGGCGCCGACGCCTACCCGTTGACGACGGCGGCGGACGCCCTGGCCGTCATCGATCGGGCCTCCGGCGGTGACCGGGCGAACATCAAGCTGCTCTTCGACGTCTACCACCTGGCGGTCAACGGCGACGACGTCGACGCGGCCATCGAGCTGGCCGCCGGCCGGATCGGCCACGTCCAGATCGCCGACGCCCCGGGGCGCAACGAACCGGGCACCGGCGGGCTGGACATCGACCGCTACCTGAACGCGATCGCCGCAACCGGCTACGACGGCTGGGTCGGTCTCGAGTACAAGCCGAGCGGCGCCAGCGCGGACAGCTTCGACTGGCTGCCCCGCGAGCGGCGCGCCGCCGCCGGTTCCTGACCCCCGTACAAGACAGACAACTGAGAGAGGTGCTCCCGAAATGACGACCGTCGCCTTCATCGGCCTGGGAATCATGGGCGGTCCGATGTCCGCCAACCTGGTCAAGGCCGGCTACGACGTGGTGGGCTACAACCGGTCCCCGGACCCGGTGCAGCGGCTCGTCGCCGCCGGCGGCCGTGGCGCCGACGACGTGCCCAGCGCGGTCCGGGGCGCCGACGTGATCATCACTATGGTGCCGGACTCGCCGGACGTCGAGGCCGTGACCTGCGATGAGGGCGGCATCTTCGACAGCGCGGCCAAGGGCGCGCTCTACATCGACATGAGCTCGATCCGGCCGGACGTCTCGGTGCGGGTGGCCAAGGCCGGCCACGAGCGCGGCATCCGGGTGCTGGACGCCCCGGTCAGCGGCGGCGAGGCGGGCGCGATCGAGGCCAGCCTGTCGATCATGGTCGGCGGTGACGCGGCGGACTTCGCCGAGGCCAAGCCGGTGCTCGACGCCGTCGGCAAGACCATCGTGCACGTCGGACCGGCCGGCTCCGGGCAGACGGTGAAGGCGGCGAACCAGCTGATGGTCGCCGGCAACATCCAGCTGCTGGCCGAGGCGATCGTGTTCCTGGAGGCCTACGGCGTGGACGCGACGGCGGCGCTGGAGGTGCTCGGCGGCGGGCTGGCCGGCAGCACCGTGCTGAACCGCAAGGGCACGAACATGCTGGCCCGCGAGTTCGCCCCGGGGTTCCGGCTCACCCTGCACAACAAGGACATGGGCATCGTGACCTCGGCGGCGCGCGAGGCCGGCGTGGTGATCCCGCTGGGTGCCGTGGTCGGTCAGCTCATCGGGGCGATGGTGGCCCGCGGCGACGGCGACCTGGACCACTCCGGCCTGCTCAAGCTGACCCAGGAGCTGTCCGGTCGCTGACCGGCTCGGCTCTCACCCGAACATCCCGCGCGGCGCGCGGATACCAGGAGGATCGACATGGCTCGGATGACAGCTGCGGACGCAGCGATTGCGATCATGCAGCGGGAGGGCGTGACGCACGCCTTCGGCGTCCCCGGGGCGGCCATCAACCCGCTCTACGCGGCGCTGCGACGCGCCGGCGAACAGGAGGGGGGCGGCATCCACCACGTGCTGGCGCGGCACGTCGAGGGCGCCTCGCACATGGCCGAGGGCTACACCCGGACCCGGCCGGGCAACATCGGCGTCTGCATCGGCACGTCCGGGCCCGCCGGCACCGACATGATCACCGGCTTGTACTCGGCCTCGGCCGACTCGATCCCGATCCTGTGCATCACCGGGCAGGCGCCGACCTCACGGCTGCACAAGGAGGACTTCCAGGCCGTCGACATCGCCGCGATCGCCAAGCCGCTGGCGAAGATGGCCGTCACCGTGCTGGAGGCGGCCCAGGTGCCCGGCGTGTTCGCGCAGGCCTTCCACCTGATGCGCTCCGGGCGGCCCGGGCCGGTGCTGATCGACCTGCCGTTCGACGTGCAGATGACCGAGATCGAGTTCGACCTCGAGACCTACGCGCCGCTGCCGGCCTACAAGCCGACCGCGACCCGGGCGCAGGTCGAGAAGGCGCTCGACATGCTGGCCGAGTCGGCGGCACCGGTGCTCGTCGCCGGTGGCGGCATCATCAACGCCGACGCCTCGGAGTTGCTGGTCGAGCTGGCCGAGACCCTCGGGGTGCCGGTCGTGCCGACCCTGATGGGCTGGGGCACGATCCCCGACGACCACGAGCTGATGGCCGGCATGGCCGGCCTGCAGACCTCGCAGCAGTACGGCAACGCCACGCTGCTGGCCTCGGACTTCGTGTTCGGCATCGGCAACCGGTGGGCCAACCGGCACACCGGGGGGCTGGAGGTCTACCGGCGCGGGCGGAAGTTCGTGCACGTCGACATCGAGCCCACCCAGATCGGCCGGGTGTTCCCGCCGGACTTCGGCATCGTCTCCGATGCCGGCGCGGCGTTGGCGCTGCTGGTCGAGGTGGCCAAGGAGCGCAAGGCCGCGAACCGGCTGCGCGACTACGCGTCGTGGGTGGAGGAGTGCGTCAAGCGCAAGGGCACCATGCTGCGCCGCACCCACTACGACAACGTGCCGGTGAAGCCGCAGCGGGTGTACGAGGAGATGAACCGCGCGTTCGGTCGCGACACCCGCTACGTGTCGACGATCGGGCTGTCGCAGATCGCCGGCGGGCAGTTCCTGCACGTCTACCAGCCCCGGCACTGGATCAACGCCGGCCAGGCCGGGCCATTGGGCTGGACGCTGCCGGCCGCGCTCGGGGTCTGCGTCGCCGACCCGGACGCCACGGTGGTCGCGCTGAGCGGTGATTACGACTTCCAGTTCATGATGGAGGAGCTGGCGGTCGGCGCGCAGTTCAACCTGCCCTACATCCACGTCCTGGTGAACAACTCCTACCTGGGGCTGATCCGCCAGTCGCAGCGCGGTTTCGAGATGGACTACTGCGTGCAGCTGGCCTTCGAGAACATCAACAACCCGGACCTGGGCGACTACGGTGTCGACCACGTCAAGGTGGCCGAGGGCATGGGCTGCAAGGCCCTGCGGGTGCAGCGACCCGACGATCTGGCGGGCGCGTTCGAGGAGGCCAAGAAGCTGATGGCCGAGTTCCGGGTGCCGGTGGTCGTCGAGGTGATCCTGGAGCGGGTCACGAACATCTCGATGGGCGTCGAGATCGACAACGTCGTGGAGTTCGAGGAGCTCGCGACGCTGGACGAGCACGCCCCGACCGCCATCGCGTTGCTCGACTAGCGGGACGCCGACATGCATGTCGTGGTGGCACCGGACAAGTTCAAGGGTTCGCTGACCGCGCGCGAGGTGGCCGGGAGGGTGAGCGCCGGCATCGCGGCGGTGGCACCCGGGGTCGAGGTGCGCGAGGTCCCGGTGGCCGACGGCGGTGACGGCACCGTCGACGCCGCGCTGGCCGCCGGCTTCGAGCGGATCGAGGTGCGCGCGGAGGGCCCCACCGGCAAGCCGATGGACACCGCGTTCGCCCTGCTCGACGGTGTCGCGGTGGTCGAGATGGCCGACGTCTCCGGGCTGCGGCTGCTCCCGACCGACGGGCTGGCCGCGCTCGAGGCCAGCTCGTACGGCACCGGTGAGGTGATCGCGGCTGCTCTCGATCACGGCTGCCACACGGTGCTGCTCGGCATCGGCGGCAGCGCCAGCACCGACGGCGGGGCCGGGATGCTGCAGGCCCTCGGCGCGCGGCTGCTCGCCGCCGACGGCGCGGAGCCGGCCAGGGGCGGGGCCGCGCTGGCCGGGCTGGCCGGCGTCGAGCTGGCCGGGCTGCACCCGAAGCTGGCCGCGACCACGGTGATCGTGGCCTGCGACGTGGACAACCCGCTGCTGGGGCCGCACGGCGCGGCCGCCGTGTACGGCCCGCAGAAGGGTGCCGACCCCGACGACGTCGCGCTGCTGGATGCCGCGCTGGCGCACTGGGCCGACGTGCTGGACGCCGCGACGCACCCCCGACGGCCGGGCTCCTCGGTGCGCAACACGCCGGGTGCGGGTGCGGCCGGCGGCGTGGGCTATGCGGCGATGGCGGCGCTGGGCGCCGAGCTCAAGCCGGGTATCGAGCTGATGCTCGACCTGGTCGGGTTCGCCGATGCGCTGCCCGACGCCCGGCTGGTGATCACCGGCGAGGGCTCGCTGGACGAGCAGACGCTCAGCGGCAAGGCACCGGCCGGGGTGGCCGCGGCGGCGGTCGCGGCGGGGATCCCGGTGGTGACGGTGTCGGGCCGGCTGCAGCTCTCGCCCGAGCAGCTGCACGGTGCCGGCATCGAGCGCGCGTACGCGCTGACCGACATCGAACCGGATCCGGCGCGCTGCTTCAGCGAGGCCGGACCGCTGCTGGAACAACTGGCCACCCGGCTGGCCCGGGACTGGCTGTCGGAAACCGAAACGGGAGGGTGAGATGGCCCCGATCACAGTGCCGCTGTTCGTCAACGGCGGCGGGATGCGCGGCGGGAACGTGCACTACAGCATCGAAGGCAACCCCTTCCTCGGCGAGGCGCACACCGCTCCGCGCTACCGCTTCTTCTCCGTGCGCGACGAGTTCCCGGGTCTCTGGCCGGTCGCCGAGGGCGGGGTCAGCGTGCCGGGCGAGCTGTACGAGGTGTCGCTGGACGTGATCCGTGACCAGTTCATCCCGGCCGAGCCCCCGGAGCTGGAGATGAGCGTCATCGAGCTGGCCGACGGCGGCAGCGCGCTCGCGGTGGTGCTGCGCGCGGTCGCCCACGAGGCCGGCACCGGCCTGATCGACATCTCCGAGGCCGGGGGCTGGCGCGCCTACCGGGCCAGCTCGGTGGGTTGAGCGATGGCCGATTTCGATCTGGTGCTCCGGGCCCGACGGATGATCACACGGTTCGGCGAGGTGTCCCGCTGCGTCGGGGTGCGGGACGGCGTCGTGGTGGCCATCGAGCCCCTCGAGTCCCGGCTGAGCGGGGAGCAGACCGTCGACCTGGCCGACGACGAGGTGCTGCTGCCGGGGCTGGTGGACACCCATGTGCACGTGAACGAGCCGGGCCGGACCGAGTGGGAGGGGTTCGCGACGGCCACCCGGGCGGCCGCGGCCGGCGGCGTGACCACCCTGCTGGACATGCCGCTGAACAGCCTGCCGCCGACCTGCACGGTGGAGGCGCTGGAGATCAAGAAGGAGGCGGCCGCCGGCAAGTGCCACATCGACGTCGGGTTCTGGGGTGGCGCGATCCCGGGCAACATCGACGATCTGCGCGGTCTGCACGACGCCGGGGTGTTCGGGTTCAAGTGCTTCATGGCCGACTCCGGGGTGCCGGAGTTCCCACCACTGCCCGTGGACGAGATGGAGAAGTACCTCGGGGTGCTGCAGACCTACGGCGCGATGATGATCGTGCATGCGGAGGACGCGGCGGCCATCGAGCGCGGGCCTGCGGTCCAGGGCCGGCAGTACGCGAGCTTCCTGGCCTCCCGCCCGCGCGGCTCGGAGAACCTGGCCATCGCCAACCTGATCGAGGCGGCCCGGAACACCGGAACCCGGGTGCACCTGCTGCACCTGTCCAGCTCGGACGCGGTGCCGATGATCCGCTCGGCGCGCCGGGACGGGATCGCGCTGAGCGTCGAGACCTGTCCGCACTACCTGGTGTTCGAGGCCCAGTCCATCGCCGACGGCAACACCCAGTACAAGTGCTGCCCGCCGATCCGGGAGGCGGACAACCGCGAGGAGCTGTGGGCCGCCCTGGGCCGCGGGGACGTCGACTGCATCGTGAGTGACCACTCGCCGTGCACCCCGGACCTCAAGCGGCTGGACCTCGGCGAGTACGGCGCGGCCTGGGGCGGCATCTCCTCGCTGCAGCTCGGGCTGTCCGCGGTGTGGACCGAGGCCCGGCAGCGCGGCTACACGCTGGTCGACGTGGTGCGGTGGATGGCCGAGCGACCCGCGCAGATCGCCCGCCTGCAGCGCAAGGGGCAGATCGACCGCGGGTACCAGGCCGACTTCGCGGTGTTCGCGCCCGATGACGCGTTCGTGGTGGACGCCGACCGGCTGCACCACCGCAACCGGGTCACCCCCTACGCGCAGCGCCCGCTGGCCGGGGTGGTGCGCAGCACCTGGCTGCGCGGCCACCGGATCACCGGCGACGAACCCGCCGGCCACCTGATCACCCGCGGCGACGCCTGATCGGCACCTCTGACGTCGAGTTCGACACCAGTCCGGTTTGACAAGATCAAACCTGGACTGGTGTCGAACTCGGCGTCCGGGCGGCGAGCAGGGCGGCGATCCGGTGCCGGGTGGTGGGCGGGTTGCCGTCGACGTCGACGTAGGTGAGGCGCATGGTGTGCCAGCCCAGGTCGGACAGCGAGAGGTCACGGCGGCGGTCCGCGCGGGACCGGAGGTCGGTGAAGTGGGTGCTGCCGTCGTACTCGACGGCCAGCTTGGCGTCGGGATAGGCGAGGTCGACCCGGGCGAGCACGAAACCGTGCGGATCGAGCACCTGGTACTGCACCGACGGCGCGGGCAGTCCGCCGAGGACCAGGTTCAGCCGCAGCTGCGACTCCATCACCGACTCCGCGCGCGGATCTGCCAGCGCCACCACCCGGTCCAATGATCGACACAAGCGAGCACCCGGCGCCACGGCCCGGTAGGCCAGCAGGGTGGACGGGTCGAACCGGCCCCGACGCGCCAGCGCGTCGACCGCGACCACCGCGTGGACCAGCGGAAGCCTGCGGGCCAGGTCCCACGCGGTGCGCAGCGGGCCGGTGACCCGGCAGCCGCCGGCTGCGCACGTCTCGTCGTCGGTCACGCACCCGCGCCGCACCAACAGGTCCGGACGGCGGCGGACGTCGCGCGGCACCAGCACCTCGGCCGGTACCCGGCGCAGCGCGCATCCGGCGCCGAGCAGTTCAGCCGCGGAGAAGCCGGCCAGCACACCACCCCGGTCGGCGAGGTACAGGTAGGCCGCCCGCGAGCGGGTCCGGAGATCCAACTTCGTGCCCACCGGCACATACACGTCCGGCAGCAGCCGCTGAAAGCGCGGCCCGTACAGCTGGCCCCTGGTCAGCGCCCCGCGCCGAACGGCCTCCGACCCCCGAAACGGCCCCTCCAACACCGGTGGAGCTTCTCCCACCGGGGCATCGCCGTGGGCCCGTTTCGCCGAGTTCGACACCAGTCCAGTTCGACAAGATCAAACCGGACTGGTGTCGGCCTCGACGATCGGGTCAGGCGGCGGTGCGGGTACCGGCGGCGGCTCGGCGGGAGAGGGCGTAGTGGGCGCCGAAGGAGATGAACGCTCCGATGAACCAGCTGAACGCGGCGGCTCCGCTGGAGGCGAAGAACACGACGATCATGGCCAGCACGGCACCGGCGATGGTGGCGATGATGGCGGCCGGGTTGTAGCCCCCGCGGTAGTGGTAGGTGCCGTCCGGCCGCAGGGTGTAGAGGTCGTCGACGACCACCCGTTGCTTCTTGATCAGGTAGTAGTCGGCGATCAGTACCCCGTAGAGCGGGCCGATGAAGGCGCCGAGCGTGTCCAGCGTGTAGTGGATGACCTCCGGGCTGGAGTAGAGGTTCCACGGCGTGAGCAGCACCGACCCGACGGCCGCGATCATCCCGCCCATCCGCCAGCTGATCCGCTGCGGGCTGACGTTGGAGAAGTCGAAGGCCGGCGAGACGAAGTTCGCGACGATGTTGATGCCGACGGTGGCGATCATGAAGGTGAGCGCGCCGAGCACCACGGCGAACGTGCTGTCCAGCCGGGCCACGGTGTCCACCGGGTCGGTGATCAGCTCGCCGTACACGGGCAGGGTGGCCGCCGCGGTGATCACCACGAGCAGCGCGAAGACCAGGAAGTTGACCGGCAGCCCGAGGAAGTTGCCCTTCTTCACGTCGCGGAAGCTGCGCCCGTAGCGGGTGAAGTCGCCGTAGTTGAGCATCGGCCCGGAGAAGTAGGACACCACCAGCGCGATCGCGGTGGCCATCACCGGCAGCACCGCCCAGCCGGTGATGTTGACCTCGGCCAGGTTGAGGTCGATGTTCTGCCAGCCCGCCCGGTACACCAGGTAGCCGGCGAGCAGGAACATGACCACGTAGACCGCCGGGCCGCAGAAGTCGATGAACTTGCGGATCGACTCCATGCCGCGCCAGAACACGACCGCCTGGGCGATCCACATCAGCACGAAGGCGATCCAGCCCAGCAGCGACAGCCCGGTGAAGCCGTACTGCTGCACGTCCGCGTACGGCCCGAGGCCGGGCCAGAGCTTGAGCGCGACGATGACCAGTGAGTGCGACGCGAGGTAGGTCTGGATTCCGTACCAGGCCACCGCGATCAGCCCGCGGATGATCGCCGGGATGTTGGCGCCCAGCACCCCGAACGACACCCGCGAGATGACCGGGTAGGGCACGCCGGTGGCCTGGCTCGGGCGGGCCACCAGGTTGCACAGGAAGTAGACGATCGTGATGCCGACCAGCAGCGCGACCAGCACCTGCCAGGCGGCCAGGCCGAGCGCGAACAGGCTGCCGGCGGTGATGTAGCCGCCGACGCTGTGCACGTCGGACATCCAGAACGCGAAGAAGTTGTAGGAGGTCCAGCTCTGCTTCTCCAGCGGCGCCAGGTCCTCATTGGTCAATCGTGGGTGGTAGTCGGGTTTGATATGGCCGGCGCCGGCAGCACCCTCTGCGGTCAGGGCGTTGAAATGGTGCGGGGATTGGTCACGTGACCCTCCGAGAGCAGGAACGACCTGGTCAGACACCGGTAGCCGCTCGACTGTAGATCGCGGAATGGACGGAAGAACGTGCTGGGAAGAAGTGTTCACGAAACGTAGCTCGGAGGAAACAACTATCCAGATATATCTGCCGACCGGAAAGCGCAGGTAACCGGGGGGCCACCCCCGGTAACGCTCGGATCAGGAGTTCGTGCCGGAAACGCCGGGTTTCTCCTCGCTGATCGCCGCCACCGCGGCCAGCAGCCGGTCGTGGTGGGTGGATGCGGTCTGCAGCAGCGCCGCAGCATCACCCGCGGTGAACGCCTCGAGCATCACCCCGTGATCGGTGTGCAGCTGCTCGCGCTCGGCCGCGGAGATGTGGGCCATCGGCTGGTAGGGCTCGGTCAGATTCCAGGCCGACTCCACCATCGCCTCCAACCGCCGCATCCGAGCCGGAGCGACCAGCGCGAAGTGGAAGCGGCGGCTCTCGCGGTGGTAGGCCGGGTGGTCGGAGTCGCGCAGCGCGGCACCGAGCAGCTGGTGTGCCTCCCACGCGCGCTGGTGATCCGCCGGCTGGGCCACCCGGACCGCGACCGCGAGCACCGCGTTCTCCAGCACCCCGCGGGCGACGTAGAGCTCCTGCAGCTCGGTCCTGGTCAGCAGCGCGACCGTGTAGCCGGCTCGCGGGCGGTGGTCCACCAGGCCCTCACCGATGAGCACCTTGAGCGACTCCCGGACCGGGATCAAGCTCACCTCGAACATCGCCGCGACCTCGTCGAGCGGGATGGCGGTGCCGGGCGGCACGTCGCCGGCCAGGATCACCCGGCGCAGCTCGTCGACGACCGCCTGCTGGGTGGGCGCGCCCTGCAGCCGGGCCAGCCGGGAGACGACCGGAGAGTCCTCCCGGCCGCGCGTCGACGACCGGTTCGCGGAACCGCGACGAGCTGCCGGCTCGGGCATCGGAGACTCCAGTGTGTCCGTCGGCACCAGCGCCGAACCCCATCTGGCGAGGGTAGGTGGCCGGCGATCTTCCGGGAAGGGTCGGAAACCGGCCGGCTCGTCGGGGGCCGCCACTGCGGAGCCGGTCGGTGCAGCCCCGCGGGCGTTGCGGGGTACCGGTCAGGCGCGGATCCGGACGACCACCTCGGTGTCGGTGACGCTCTGCACGCCGACGGTGAAGCCTCCGGCGGCGGTCTCCCCGCCGACCGGAACGGTGATCTTCTGCCCGGCCACCTCGATGTCCGCGGCGCCGTTCGTGACGCCCACCAGGCGGGCCTGGATGCCGAGCACCGAGACCGAGGCGTCGCCGCTGCGCGGAAAGGTGATCGTGCAGCCATCGACGCCGCACTGGGTCGCGGAGCCGCCGCCGCAGCCGGCGGCACCGATGGCGAGCACGAAGGCGGTCAGGACGGTGGCAATGCGACGATTCACCCCACGATTGTGCCGCACTCGGTGGGGCGCTCTCGACACTGCTCACAGCCTCATTAAGGCACCGATGCCACGCCGTCAAGGACCGTCATACGTAGGCTTAAAGGATGCGCTTAATACTCCATTTTGGGTAACGCTGATTGTCCGGTTTCCGACGAGCGGATCGTGAACGACCGCACCACCCGCTCTCCGACGACCCTCCCGGCACGATTTCCCCGCTGTGCAGCCGCCCTCGCCGCGCTCGTGGCTCCCGTCCCCGGACGGGCCCCGCGCCACGCCCGGGCGCGCGCCGGCTCGCGCGGGCCCGGCCGGGGACGCCAGCAGCACGCCGCCGCGTCGATCGTGCTGGCCGTCGCGGCCGGAGTGGTGGTCACCGCGGTCACCGGGGCGGGACCGACCGGGCCGGCGGCGGCTGCGCTGGCTGCCGCCGCGACCCGCTCCGCTCCCGGAGCCCTGACCGGTTTCGAATCCGGCACGGCCTACGTCGGGGAGGTGTTGGCGGACCAACCGGCGGCGCTGATCGAGGCGGCGCTGGTGAACGCGGCGCAGGCCAGCGCGGCGTCGTCTGCCGGGGCGCCGACCGCCGGGCCGGCGGGTGTCGCGCAGGCGGGCCTCGCGCCGGGCATCGCCGGGAACGCGGGGAACCCGCGGCCGGTGGCCTCGACGACCGTGCTGCCCGACGGCCGGGCCGCGGTGGCCATCGCCACCGCGATGGCGCAGCTCGGCCTGCCCTATGTCTGGGGTGGCGACGGTCCCACGAACGGCGACGCCGGATTCGACTGCTCCGGCCTGACGACGTTCTCCTACCGGGCCGCCGGCGTCACGCTGCCGCGCACCGCGCACACCCAGTACTACGCCGGCCCACGGGTGCCGACCGGTGCGCCGCTGCACCCGGGCGATCTGGTGTTCTACGGCACCCCGGCGTTCGTGCACCACGTCGGCATGTACCTCGGTGCCGGCCGGATGATCAACGCTCCGACCTTCGGCAAGCCGGTACGGACCGCGTTCTACCGGTGGTCGGGCGACGACTACCTCGGCGCCAGCCGACCGGCGGCCAGCGGCCGCCCCGGCACCCTGCCGGTGCCCGCTGCGCCCGCGCCGCAACGGCCGCCGAACAACCCCGAGGTCTTCCCGGCCCCGCCCGCCCCGCTACCGGTCGAGCCGCTGCCGGCTCCGACCGATCCGGCGCCGCCCGAGTCGGACAGCGCGGCCGCGGCCATCGCGGCTGCGGCGTTGGTACCGCCGGGTCCGCCGCCCGGCGCGCCGCCGCCGGCCACGTCGGTTCCGGGCATGTCGGTTCCGGCCGGGCCGGGTCCGCCGGTGCTTGATCCCACAGCGCCGAGTCCCACAGCACCGAGTCCCACAGCGCCGAATCCCACAGCGCCGAATCCCACAGCACCGAATCCCACGGTGCCGGCTCCCAGGGTGTCGAGTCCCACGGTGCCGAGCCCCGCTGCGTCGACGTCCGCTGCCGGGATGTCCTCGACCGGGATCACGCCGTCCGCGACGGCCACGATCACGGGCACCCCGGCGCCGGCCCCCTCGACAGCGGCCCCCCCGACAGCGGCTCCCTCGACAGCGGCTCCCTCGACGGCTGCCTCCTCGACACCGGTCCCGCCGCCGCTCACAACGCGATCCTCGACCGCGCCGAGGCGCCCGGCCGCCGGCCCACCGCCGACCACCACCGCGGCCGGCAGATCCGGCGCGGTCACCCCGACGACCCCACCGCGCGGGGCGCCGGTCCCCGCATCGAACCCGACGTCCCGCGCCGCCCCCGACGAACCGGCGGCCGGCCCGGCCGCGGGCCCGCGCCGCAGCTCGATCACCGTTGCCGGAACGACGGTCGGGCTGCGCACCGTCGGGACCGGGGCCGACGGGCTGCCGGCCGCAGCCGGCCTCTGGCCGCGCTCCGGTCGTCCGGTTGTCCGGCTCGGCTCCGGGTCGCCGCTCGGCTCCGCCGCTTCCGGGTCGACGCTGACCCTGACCAGGGCCGACGGTTCGGTCTCGCGGTTCGTCGCCGGCCCGTCCGGCCCGATGACCGCGGCCGCCGCCGCGCAGCGGATCAGTGTGTCGCAGGCCGGCACGCTCGTGCTGCTCGCCCCGGCGGGCGGCGGCCGGTGGACCGTGCTGCGGGGCACCCCGACCGGCTGATCGGTCGGACGGCCGGGCGCCCCGACCACCCCGAAGCCGACCCCGTCACCGGATGGCGCGACTACCTTCTCGGCGATGGGTACCCATCGCTACGAGCTGACGGTGCGCTGGACGGGTGACACCGGCTCCGGCACCAGCAGCTACCGCTCCTACCGCCGCGACCACGAGGTCATCGGAACCGGGAAGCCCTCGATCGCCGGCTCGGCGGACCCGGCCTTCCGGGGTGACCCCCAGCGTTGGAATCCGGAGGAGCTGCTGGTCGCTGCGCTGTCGCAGTGCCACATGCTGTGGTTCCTGCACCTCGCGGCCACCGGTGGCGTCGTCGTCAGCTCCTACGTGGACAGTCCATCCGGTGTCCTGCAAGAGGACCCGGACGGCAGCGGCGCGTTCCGCGAGGTCGTGCTGCGCCCGCGGGTCACGGTGACCGACCCGAGCATGATCGACAGCGTCGCCGGTCTGCACCAGCGGGCCCACGAACAGTGCTTCATCGCCCGGTCGGTGTCGTTCCCGGTCCGGCACGAGCCGGACACGGCGTCGACCTGACAGCGGTGCGTCAGGCGGCTTCCGCGACCCCGGCGGCCCGCCGGGCCACCTCGCGGGATCCGTCGGAGTTCGTGAGCGGTTCGGCCTGCACGCTGCGGACGGTGTCGCCGTCGCGGCTCGATCGGTAGTAGTAACCGCTGTAGGACGTGTCCCGGTACGGCCCGTCGTCCTTGGAGAGCTCGGTGGCGTTGCCGGTGCCGGGTGTGTCCACGACGGTCTTCAGCTCGGCGGCGGAATCCTCGTCCGGCATCTCGACCCACGCCACCGACAGCACCGCCTTGTTGTCGTGCTCGTCGCAGACCTCGTACCACGCGCGATCGATGCGGGTGCAGGGATGGTGCTGGAACCAGGTGCGCACCTCGCCGTAGGAGTGCGCCGCGCAGTCGCTGGCCGAGTCCTTGGAGGTCTGCTGGACGTGCAGGCCGTCGTTCTCCAGGCGCTGCTTCATGTCGTCGGCGTAGTTGTCCTCGTGAGACCTGTCGTCCTTGGACTCGTCCTTCGTGGACCTGTCCTTCGTGGACCTGTCCTTGTCGTCCTTGTCGTCCTTGTCGGAACGGTGGTCCTTGGACGAGGACGAGCTGTCGGCACGATGGGAGTCGCCGTCGCCCGACGAGCCGGAGCCGATCGACCCGTAGGCCAACAGGATGGCCAGCAGGATGGCCAGCACGACGAGGGTGCCGGTTCTCATCCGGCTACCCCGACACGAACCGCGAGCACAGCGCCTCCCTGAACGGATCCGGGTGGTTCGGTCGCAGAGAGTAGGCCCATGCCCCCCGAATCCTCGGGAGCGTTAACCCGACGGCGTGTCGGAACGCGCCGACCGGATTGCGGAACGTGTTCGTGCGGGTGCGGCGCTGCTCATCCGGGGACGTGAACGGTGCCGGTCACTGGGCGGAGGCCCGGGGTTGGTCGTTGATCCAGCTGTTGATCAACCCTCGGAAGTGGGCGATGAACCGCTCGTGCTCGGCGGCCGGGTACGTCGCCCGCACGGTGTCCAGCAGCAGCCCGTCGAACTGCTCGGAGCACACCCAGTCGAACACGATCTCGTCCACATGCGACATGCGGGAGGCGCAGAAGTCCGCGTAGCGCTCGGCCTCGAAGTAGTCGTCGGCCAGCCGCCGGTACTCGGTCAGCTTGTCCTCGTAGGACAGATCATCGCGGTCGGCGATGGCGAAGTAGTTGGTGGTGTCCAGGTCCAGCCGCGGCGTGCGACCGGTGGCACAGCAGAACACCGTCCAGCGGGCCAGCGCGGACATCGCCCACGGGAAGTAGTAGTGCAGCGAGGTCAGCGACACGTCCGGGCACGCGTTGGCGTAGTCGATCGGATGCACCTCGCTACCGCGCACCAGCGACTCGCAGGAGTTGAACTCCCAGCGGAAGAACGCGTTCACCAGCTTGGAGATCGTGGTGACCTCGGCGCCCGCCTCCGCGGAGAGGAACTCGTGCTGCACCGCGTAGCGGTCGTGCATCGGCAGCTCGGGGCGGAACCGCATCACCATCGTCTCGGCGCCGATCGACAGCGACCGGGCGAACGCGTCGTACCCCTCGACGGAGGCCTGCAGGTGCATCAGCCGCTCGCCGGACTCGTCGTAGGCACGGTGCAGCTCCGCGCTGTCGTGCACCTGCGAGACCCCGACCCAGGCGCCGCCGTCGTAGGGCTTCATGAACATCGGGTAGCCGACGCCGTCGGCGATCTCGTCCAGGTCGAAGGGCTGGTTGTAGCGCGCGGCGGTGTAGGCGTAGCGGGCGTTGTCCACCGGGTGCTTCGAGGGCACCAGCACCGTGGCCGGCACCTTGAGACCCAGCCGGATCATCGCGCAGTAGGCGGCGTGCTTCTCCATCGACTGGAAGGTGAACGGGCTGTTGAGCAGGTACACGTCGTCCATCAACGCGACCTTCTTCAGCCACTCCCGCGGGTGGTAGTACCAGTGCGCGAGGCGATCGACGACCAGCGAGTGCCGCGGTTTGGCCCGCAGGTCGAACGGCTCGATGGTGACCCGCTTGATGTCGAAGGTGTGCGTGCGACCGGAGCCGTCGGTGACCGGACCGGTGCGGCGCATGATCTCGGTGAACGCCGTCGGCCAGTCCTCCTCGTTGCCCAGCAACAGGCCGATCAGATGGTTGTCGGTGGTCACGGCACCCTCCTCGTCGAGCGGTCAGCAGAAGCGCGGCAGGTGGTGGGCCCACTGCGCGCGCCAGGACGGCCAGTCGTGCGGCACGTCGTATCCCCATAGATCGAGCTCGTGCCGGATGCCCTTGTCCGCCAACATGCCGGCCATCCGCCGGGTGGACTCCAGCGCGCCCGTGGTGTCCTCCCACTGCCCCTGGCCGGCGACCAGCAGCAACGACACCCGCGCGCGCAACCAGTCCAGGTGCTCGCCGCCCAGGTTCGGCACGTAGTCGACCGGGTTGGTGTAGTAGGTCGACATCCCGCGCTCGCCCCAGCCGCGCATGCCGGCCGGGTCGTAGTTGCCGGAGAAGCACAGTCCCAGGACGAAGGTCTCGGCGTGCCGCAGCGTGATGTTCAGCGCGTGCGTCGCACCCATCGAGCAGCCGGCGCTGGCCAGCTCCAGCGGCCCACCACCGCAGTCCTCGGCGATGAACGGCACCAGCGTCGTCATGATCCAGGATTCGTAGTGCTCGTGCTGGCGGGCCCGGTCCTCCGTCGGTGTGTGGTCGGCCGACCAGCTGGCGTTGTCGTGCGAGTCGATGCAGTACAGCTTCAACCGGCCCGCGCTCAGCAGCCCGTCCACCGCGCCGACCAGCCCGTTGGACTCCGCGTCCTGGGCGCTGCCCCGCTCGGTGGGGAACACCAGCACCGGCCGTCCCCAGTGGCCGTGCACGATCACCCGGCCACCGGGCAGCCCCACCTCACGCATGACTCGACACCCACCCGACCACCTTGGCGACCCTAGTTGCCGCACCGATCATGGGACAGAGGTTCGCTCCGAGTCGTCACGACCGTCGCGCGTGCTGTTTCATGAGCGGCGTCGGCTTCACCCCGAGGAGGCGCTCATGACCGTGGTGCTCGCGCTCAAGTGCGCCGACGGGATCGTGCTCGGCGCCGACTCGCAGATCACCGACAGCGCGCGGGGACTCAGCTATCCCGCGCAGAAGCTGCACCCGTTCGGGGACACCGCGGCCTGGGGTGGCAGCGGTGCTCGGGCGGTGCTGATGGAGCTGGAGGAGCTGTTCGTCGGGGCCGCGCCTGCGGTGCTCGTCGCCGAGAACGTGGGCCGGGCCGTGCAGGAGCGGGTGCTCCCGGTGTTGAAGTACCACTACGACAACTTCATCGAGCAGGTTCCCGGCGAGCAGACGGCCGGCGGCACGCCCGCCACGTACGTGCTGGCCGCCGGGTACGCGGAGAGCACCCCGTTCATCGTGGACATCGATCCGCACGGCCTGATCGGCCGGTACGAGGAGGTCGGTTTCCACGCCGTGGGCAGCGGCTCCGCAATGGCGCAGCAGGCCGGTGCGCTGCTCGCGCACTTCCGGATGACCGAGCGCGACGTCGACTACGGCGTGGTCGCCGTGATCCGGGTGCTGGACACGCTGCGGATCACCTCGCCGAGCATCGGCGGTCCGGTCGACATCTACCGGCTCACCCCGGACGGCGCGACGGCGCTGTCGGAGCAGGACATCGACAAGGTGCGCGAGCGGGTGCAGCGCTGGAGCGACCTGGAGGCAAAGGCCCTGGACAAGCTGTTCGTCGGCTAGCGAGTAGCGCCGGTCCGGACGTCGAGGTCCAGCTCGTAGACCTGCCCGACGAGGTCGACCCCGAAGCTGTGGTGCTCCCGGGCTTCGACCAGGGTGAATCCTTCGCCCAGGTAGATGCTCCGGGCCGCGGCCAGCGGGTGGTTGGTCCACAGCCGCATCCGGCGGTAGCCGGCCGAGCGGGCGAAGTCGATGCACAGCCGGGTCAGCCGGGTGCCCAGCCGATGTCCGCGGGCGACCGGGTCGACGAGCAGGATCCGCAGCTGGGCGGTGTCGGCGTCGGCGGCCACGCAGAACACGCAACCGACCCGGCGCCCGCCCAGTTCGGCGATCCAGGCCGCCTCCCGCGCCGGATCGTGGTCCGTGGCGTAGTCGGCGACGATCCGCGCGACCAGCGCCTCGAAGCCGGAGTCCCAGCCGAACTCGGTGGCGTAGATCTCGCCGTGGGCGGCCACCACCCAGCCCAGATCGCCCGGCCGGCCGAGCGGACGGATCAGCGGCTGCGCCGATGCCGACATGCCTGGTCACCACCTTCACTGAAACGAGCGTTTCAGTAGTCTAGGCCGATGACGGCAGCCGCCCCAACCCCTTCCGCCCGGCAGCGCGAGCTGCTCGAGCGGGCCTACCGCTACCTGCTCGAGCACGGCCTCTCCGAGCTCGCGCTGCGCCCGTTGGCCGCGGCCATCGGGTCCAGCCCACGGGTGTTGCTGTTCCTGTTCGAGAGCAAAGACGGGCTGGTCCGGGCGTTGCTGGCGCGAGCACGCGCGGACGAGCTCGTGGTGCTCGAGCGGATCCGAGCCGCAGGAGCCCGGCGCGGGCTGGGACCGGCAGCCGCGTCGGTGTGGGAGTGGCTGGTCGCGGCCGAGCACCGGGCGCTGCTCACGCTCTGGCTGGACACCTACGCCCGCTCGTTGGTCGACCCCGGCGGACCCTGGACCGGGTTCGCCGCCCAGACCGTGCGGGACTGGCTGACCCTCCTCGACGAGATCGGCTCGGCCGGGCCGGCGCCGGTTCCGGACGAGGTGCAGCGCACGCTGCTGCTGGCCGTGCTGCGCGGTGCGCTGCTGGACCTGCTGGCCACCGGTGACGTCGATCGCGTCAGCGCCGCGGTCCGCCGGCACCTGGCGGGCGTCTGAGCCGCCGACGGTGCCGTGCCTCGAAGCGCGCCTCAGTCCGGCAGCTGCGGGACGCTCAGGCCGGGGGAGCGGCCGAGTTGGGTCGCCCTGGTGACCGCCTGCGCCCCGAAGCGGTCCCGGACGGAGTCCAGGGTGCGGTCCAGCGCCGGCCCGCTGCGCTGATCGAAGGGCAGCGTGAGCTGGACGAACCGGTCGTCGGACAGCTCGGCCAGGGACACCCCGAGCAGGGTCAGCCCGTCCTGGATTATCTTCGGCCAGACCGTGACCAGCAGCTCCCTGGCCGCGGCCAGGATCGTCTCGGTGTGCGCGGTGGCCGCAGGCAGCGTGTGCGAGCGGGTGGCCCGGGTGAAATCGGCGAAGCGCAGCCGCAGCACCACCGTGCGGCAGACCCGGTGCGCCGCCCGCAGCCGGCGTCCGAGCCGGTCGATGATCCCGGCCAGGATGGTGTCCACCTCCAGCGCGGATCGCTCGCGGCGGCCCAACGCGCGCTGCGAGCCGATGGACCGCCGCCTGCGGTGCACGTCGACCGCGCGCGGGTCGCGGTTGTGCGACAGGGCGTGCAGGTGCCGGCCGGCGGCCCGGCCGAGGAACGCCACCAGTGCGGCCTCGGACAGCTCGGCCACCTGGCCGACGGTGCGGACGTCGAGGGCGTGCAGCTTCTCCGCCGTCCTGTGCCCGACGCCCCACAGCCGTTCGATCGGCAGCGGATGCAGGAACGCCGGCTCGGCGTCCGGGGGGACCAGCAGCAGGCCGTAGGGCTTGGCCACCCCGCTGGCCACCTTGGCCAGGAACTTGGTGCGCGCCACCCCGACCGTGATCGGCAGCCCGACCTGCTCGACCACCGCCCGCCGCAGCCCGGCCGCGATGTGCAGCGGCGAGCCCGCGATCCGCCACAGGCCACCGACATCGAGGAACGCCTCGTCGATCGACAGCCCCTCGACCAGTGGCGTGGTCTGCCGGAACACCTCGAACACGGCCTTGCTCGCCTGCGAGTAGGCGGCCATCCGCGGCGGCACGACGATCGCGGACGGGCACAGCGCGCGGGCCTGCCGGCCACCCATGGCGGTGCGGATGCCGCACGCCTTGGCCTCGTAGCTGGCCGCGAGCACCACCCCACCGCCGACGATCACCGGCCGACCGCGCAGCCGCGGATCGTCACGTTGCTCGACCGACGCGTAGAACGCGTCCAGGTCGGCGTGCAGGATCGTGGCGGCGTCGGACACGAACACATGTTCGCATCGAGCCCCGACAGAAATCGAGGGTCGGCCGCCGCTGTGTGCAGAAATGCGTGTTCGGAGCCGTCCCACGGCGTCGGGCCGGACCGGATCTCGCGGAAGAGTCTCTCTGGACACCGAGGGAAGGACTCGATCATGAGCGGTCACACGGCACAGCAGCAGGTGGTCGGGTTCGGCGGGTGGTCACGGTGATCGCGGTCGCGCTCGCGGGGATGGGTCTGATCGTGGTGCTGGCCGGCGTGGTGGGCATCGTCGACGCCGTCAGGGCGTCCGCCTGGCGCGCGGTCGCCGCGGAGCGCCGGCAGGCCTGGGAGGACCGCAGCCCGCACCCCGAACCGGAGCCCGCCCTCCCCGCCTGACCGCCGCGGGTCAGACCGGCTGCGGGCTCCGGGCGGGCTGCATCGCGGCGAGGATGGTGCGGCTGATCGCCCGGTCCAGCAGCGCGAGCACCTCGTCCCTGGTGCGACCGGCGGCGTCGTTCCAGTGCACCAGCTCGCGCATCCGGGCGATCCTGACCTCCGGTGCTGCGGCCCGCCCGGTCGCGGCGATCCAGGGCCTGCTGTCGGCCTCCAGCAGCGCGTCCCACACGATGTCCAGGGTCGGCCCGGCGTCACCGACGATGTCGGGTCGGGCGCCGCCACCGTCGGCGGCCAGCGTCACCGCGGCGACCAGGCAGGCCTGCTGGACCTGGTCGATGGCCGGGGTCCGGTCGGGCCGCAGCAGCCGCGCCGCCAGCGAGCGCGGCTGCGGCGGTGCGGTCGCGTACCAGCCCCGCTGCAGCCAGCCCCGCTCGATCACGGCGCGGGCCGCCTCCAGCACCCGGCGGGAGTGGTCGAGACGCCGCAGCCGCGCGGCCGCGAACCTATCCGGTACGGCCGGCCCGGGGGTGGCGGAGTTGCTGGCGGTCGGGTGCGGTACCGACGAGTGCTGGTCGGCCACGGTGTTCGCCACGGCAGGCCCCCTTTTCCTCGCTGTCGAGGGTCACCCTCCATCCGGCCGGGCACAAGTCCGAGCATCGGATCCGCGGCACCGGGCGGCCTCCCGAGGGAGCGTCTGGTGGATCTTCGATCGCGGTCTTCGCGCCCAGTTCGCCCCTGGCGGCGTTGCCGGCATACCCGAGTACGCCCGGTACGAGGGCATACCGGCGCCTTGCCAGGGCCGATCTGGATCACGAAGCCCATCGATCAAGATCCACCAGACGCTCCCTAGGATCGCCGCCATGGCGCGGTACTTCGATGTGCATCCGGTCGATCCACAGCGCCGGGTGATCGGCCAGGTCGTGGACACCCTGCGCGCCGGCGGGTTGATCGCCTACCCCACCGACTCCTGCTACGCGCTGGGCTGCCGGCTCGGCGACCGGGAGGGCATCGAGCGGATCCGCGACATCCGCGGGCTCGATCCCAAGCACCAGTTCACGCTGGTGTGCCGCGACTTCGCCCAGCTCGGGCAGTTCGTGCAGGTCAGCAACGCCGTGTTCCGCTCGATCAAGGCCGCGACCCCGGGCCGGTACACCTTCATCCTGCCGGCCACCAAGGAGGTGCCCCGGCGGTTGCTGCACGCCAGGCGCAAGACGGTCGGGGTGCGCATCCCGGACCACGTCGTCACCCAGGCCATCCTGACCGAGCTGGCGGAGCCGCTGCTGTCCTCGACGCTGCTGCTGCCCGACCAGGAGGAGCCGATGACCCACGGCTGGGAGATCAAGGAGCGGCTCGAGCACGCCGTCGATGCGGTGATCGACTCCGGGGACTGCGGCACCGAGCCGACGACAGTGATCGACTTCTCCGGGTCGGAGCCGGAGATCATCCGGCGCGGAGCGGGCGACCCGACGCCGTTCGAATAGTCATTCGGGTACAGCCATCGCCATCGACGACCGGTCGTCGCCGCGGTGGGGGCGGGAGTCCATCAGCGTCCGGTAGGGATGGGACTACGGTGTGTGCGGGTTCGGTGATCGACGGGCCGTCCGTCGCACGGAGCCGTGTCCTGAGCGCAGTGCGGGCAACCACCTTCGGATGCGGCGGCCTGCCCGGTAGCGTCCTCGGCTTGGAGACGCGACTACCGTTATGCCCCTGTAACGATCGCGCGACCTACGGGGGCGGGCGGCGTGCAAATGACGACCCGTGCGAGAGGACCGTGTGGTGAGCGACAGGATGTTCGCTTCGGGGGGCGACCCGATGCACGGCGGGCACCCGATGTCGGGCCGGGCGCCCTACCGGGAGGCCGGGCCGTATCCGTCGGCGGAGGACGCCTCGGTCGGGGTGGCACGGCGGCTGCAGGCTCGGCTGGACCGTCATCTGTGGCTGCTCGAGCAGCTCAATCCGGAGCCACCCCAGCTGCGGGAGCTCAAGGAGACCTCGCGCGGGATGCGCCGCGACACCGCGAGCCTGCTGCTGCTCAGCGGTCATGATCCGGGTGGCAGGAGCGGGGGACCGCGCCGGCTGGCCGAGGTGCTGGACGACGCCGCCGCGGCCGCCGAGGAGACCTGGCGCATCCTGGTCCGCCCCGCGGCGGCGGCCACCATGGAGTCCGGGGCGTCCGTCGAGCTGCTGCACGTGCTCGCCGAGGTGCTCGACCACGTGACGGCCGCCTATCCGGACGCCGGGATCGACGTCGCCAGCTACGCCGAGGACCGTCGCGGTCTCACCGTCGAGGTGTCGGTGAACAGCGCCACCCGGCACGCCCCGGACGGGCTCGGGACCCGCCGGGCCGCGGCCGCCGCCGAGGCCCACGCCGGCCGCTCCCGCAGCGGGTTGTTCCTCGCGATGCCGCCCGCGCCACCGCCCAGCGGAACCGGCGTGGTGGCCACGATCTCCTGCCCGGTCACCGCGATCACCATCGACGAGCCGGCCTGGTCATCGATGGTCACCGCGGGCCGGCAGCCACTGCCCGCGGTGTCGCCGGCCGCGGCGAACGGCAACGGGTGGGCCCGGGCGAACCAGGGCGGCGGCAACGGCTACCCGCGGTCCGCGGCCGCCCGCTACGACCAGCCGACGACCATGGATTACGCCCCGTCGGCGGCGTCGCACGTCGACGAGCTGTTCGGACCGATGATCGACCTGCCGCAGCAGGCGCAGCCCGAGACCGACGAGACCCCGATCTTCGAGGCGATCGCCTCGGCCTGGTTCCGCGAGGAGCAGGCCGCCCAGCAGGCCGCCGCCACCCGGTCCGATCGTCCGCAGGCGGATCCGCTGGACTGGGAGAGCCCGGCGGACGTCGAGTGGCGGGAGGCCTCGGCCCGGGTCGCGCAGCCCGACCCGCTGCCGTCGACACCGTCCGGCCTGCCGCGGAGGCGGCCGGGCAACCAGCTGGTGCCGCCGCCGCGCAGCCGCCCGGACGCGGGCAACGAGCCCGCGGAGCGGGTGCCGGACAAGGTGCGCAGCCGGTTGAGCACCTACCAGCGCGGCCTGCGCCAGGGCCGCCACCGCGCCCCCGGGCCGGACACCGAACGCTGGTGAGCGGGCGCCCGGTCGCGGCGCGGCTGAGCGAACGGATCACCGGGCAGGTCCTCGCCGCCGATCCGTGCCAGGCTGTGATCATGAGCTACGACGTGGCGAGCGTCCGTGCCCACTTCCCGGCGCTGGCCGCCGGGTACGCGCACTTCGACGGCCCCGGCGGCTCGCAGGTGCCCGACGTGGTCGCCACCGCGGTGGCCGAGACGATGGTCTCGCCGCTGGCCAACCGCGGGCGGGTCACGGCGGCCGAACGCACCGCCGACGACATCGTGGCGGCCGCCCGCCGGGCGATGGCCGACCTGCTCGGCGCCGATCCGCGCGGCATCGTCTTCGGGCGCAGCATGACCGCGTTGACCTTCGACATGGCGCGCACGCTCGCGGCCGGCTGGGGGCCCGGTGACGAGATCGTGGTCAGCCGGCTGGACCACGACGCCAACATCCGGCCGTGGGTGCAGGTGGCCCACGCGGTCGGGGCGACGATCAGGTGGGCCGAATTCGACCCGGCCACCGGCGAGCTGGGCGTCGACGCGGTGGCCGAGGTGCTGTCCCCGCGGACCCGGCTGGTCGCCGTGACCGCGGCGTCCAACCTGATCGGCACCCGGCCACCGGTGCGCGCGATCGCCGATCTGGCCCACGAGGCCGGCGCGCTGACCTATGTGGACGGTGTGCACTTCACCGCGCACGCCGCGGTGCACCTCGACGCGCTGGGCGCCGACTTCTTCGGCTGCTCGCCGTACAAGCTCCTCGGGCCGCACTGCGGTGTGCTCGCCGCCAAGCCGGAGCTGCTGGAGACCCTGACCCCGGCCAAGCTGCTGCCCTCGACCGACGCCGTGCCGGAGCGCTTCGAGCTGGGCACGCTGCCCTACGAGCTGCTCGCCGGCACCACCGCGGCGGTCGACTTCCTGGCCGGGCTCGCCCCGGCGGAGCCGGCCGGCCCCGGGTCGGCAGCCGAGGACCGCCGGCAGCGACTGATCCGCGCCATGGGGCTGCTCGAGCACTTCGAGGACGGCCTGCGCGACCGCATCGAGGCCGGGCTGGCCGAGCTGCCCGCGATCACCTGCTACTCGCGGGCGGTGCACCGGACGCCGACGCTGCTGCTCGGTTTCGCCGATCGCGACCCGAAGGCCTGCTACGAGTTCCTGGCCGGGCGCGGGGTGAACGCGCCCGCCGGCTCGTTCTACGCGCTGGAGGCGTCGCGCCGGCTCGGGCTGGGCGACGGCGGTGCGCTGCGGGTCGGGTTGGCGCCCTACGTCGACGAGTCCGATGTGGAGCGACTGCTGGCCGGCCTGGGCGCGTTCGTCGGCGGGTGATCGCCCACGCGATCGTCGATGAGCCGCACGCACCTGCGGAACAGCGGCGGCAGGTAGCGCAGCATCAGCGTCGACCAGGTCAGGTGGGTGAGGATCGGCGCCTGGATGCCGCCCGAGGCGCGCCGCTGCAGGCCGAACAGGGCGCCCATCACCGCCGACGCCAGCACCAGGGCCGGGTTGCGGGTGGCGCTGGTCGCCAACATGTACACCGCGGTCGAGGTCACCACCGGTTTGTGGCCGAGCGCGGTGTAGAGCGCGCCCCGGAAGAACACCTCCTCGGCCGCACCGTTGGCCAGCGTCGTGACCAGCACCAGCGGGCCCGAGCCGTGCTCGGCGTAGCGCAGCACCGAGCTGATGGCCCGGTCGAGCACCGGTATCCGCCGGCACACCAACGCGCAGCCGTAGAACACCCCGAAGGCGCCGACGCCGGTGAGCACCGGCACGACGGTCGGTCGGCGCAGCCGGTAGCCCGGCGGCATCTGGCCGCGGTGCAGCCGTCCCGACGCCACGCCGCCGACCGTCCAGGTGGCCGCGGTGCCGAGGGTCAGCGCGTAGAAGGCCCGGGAGTCCGGGCGCGTGGACAGGGACAGCCCGAGCAGCCCGGCGCCGGCCAGTGAGGTGCCGACCACCACCTGGCGGCGGCGCCGGACGGAAGCCTCGGTTTCCCCCGGATCCCGGGGCACCCGCTCGGTGACCAGGGCGGGCAGCACCGCCCGCAGCCGCTCCCAGGTCTCCCGCTTCACCGTCCGGCCTTCTTCTTCTTCTTCTTCTCGTCTTCTGCTTCGTTTTCTGGGCCCTGGACTGCTCGACCTTCGAACGCTGGGCCTTGGCGCGCTCGCCGAGGGCCTGCAGCACGGCGCTGTCGTAGTCCATCGGCTCGAACGGCACCAGCCGGCGAATGCTGTCGTCGCGCACGATCACCTCGTTGGTCATCGAGTCGATCAGTGATCGACCGGTCTGCAGATCGACGCTGGTGACCAGCGCGAGCCAGCGCGAGGACAGCTGCGGGGTCAGCAGCGGCACCGGCACGACGAGCATCTTGCGGCCCTCGATGGCCGCGACCCGGCGCATCATCTCCAGGTACTCCAGGACGTCCGGCCCGCCCACGTCCAGCGCGCGCCCGGCCGCATTGGGTATCTCCAGCACGCCGACCAGGTAGCGCACGACGTCGGCGACGGCGATCGGCTGGGTCCGGGTGTGCACCCAGCGAGGCGTGATCATGGCCGGCAGGTGCTCGACGAGCTGGCGCGTCATCTCCCAGGAGATGCCGCCGTGGCCGACGATGATCCCGGCGCGCAACGCCGTCACCGGCACCCCGGTCGAGCCCAGCAGCCGCTCCACTTCGCGCCTGCTCCGCAGGTGTGCCGACAGGTCGTCGTCCTCGTTGCCCAGGCCGCCCAGGTAGACGATCCGGGTGACCCCGGCCGCGGCCGCGGCGGTCGCGAAGGTGCGGGCCGCCTCGGCGTCGCGACTCTCGAAGTCCGGCTCGGTCAGCGAATGCACCAGGTAGTACGCCGCGCCGCAGCCGCGCAGGGCACCCGCGATCGAGTCGGCGTCGTGCACGTCGCCGCGGACCGGCTCACCCGCGCCCCGGTAGCCGTCCGGATTCCGGGTCATGGCCGCCACGTCGTGGCCTGCCTTCTCCAGCTCGGGACAGAGCCTGCTGCCGACGAAACCCGACGCACCCGTAACCAGCACTCGCATCTGCACACCCTTACCCGGTCGGCCGGGGCGGCGCGACTCGAGCGAATCATCCGCGGCCCGCCGCGGCGAGCGGGCCCTTCCGAGAGGGCCGCTCCCGGGGAGAATATGGTTCGGCCGTGTCCGGCGACTGGTGGGTGGTGCTAGCCGCCGTCCTTCCTGTCGTCGGCCTGCTCGGCTTCGGGTTCGTGGTCGGCCGCACCGCGCACGACGAGTCGCACGCGTTGAGCGCCGAACCCGAGGACCGCCCGCTGCCCGCGGTCGTGGCCAACCCGACGAAGGTCGAACCGGACACCCGCCGGCAGGTCGCCGCGGTCTGCACGAGCCTGGGCTGGTCCGAACCGCTCTGGCTGGAGACCACGGTCGAGGACCCGGGGACCGGGCAGGCGCACGAGGCCGTCGAGCGCGGGGCGGACGTCGTGCTCGCCTGCGGCGGCGACGGCACCGTGCGTGCGGTCGCGGAGGCGCTGGCCGGCACCGGGGTGGCGATGGGGCTGGTCCCCGCGGGCACCGGGAACCTGCTGGCCCGCACGATCGGCACCCCGCAGGACGTGGTCGCGGCGACCAGGGTCGCGCTGGCCGGCGACGACCGGAAGATCGACGTCGGCCGGGTGCGGGTGGACGACGCAGCGGACGAGCGGGTGTTCCTGGTGATGGCCGGCACCGGGTTCGATGCCGCGATCATGGCCAACACCCCGGAGAAGCTGAAGGTGCGGGTCGGCCCGCTGGCCTACGTGATCTCCGGGTTCCGGGCGATGCGCGGCCGCCGCACCCGGGTCACGCTGACCTTCGACGACGAGCCGGCGCTGCGCCGGCGTACCCGCACCGTGCTGGTGGGCAACAGCGGCACGCTGCTCGGCGGGCTGGTGCTGATGCCGCGGGCCACCATCGACGACGGCCTGCTGGATGTGGTCAACATCGCGCCGAGCACGCTGGTCGGCTGGCTGGCCGTGGCCGTGCGGGTGATCACCCGCCGGCGCGGCGGCCACGAGCGCGTCGAGCACTGGCAGGCGCGTTCGATCGTCATCGAGACCGACGCGCCGCAGCCCTCGCAGCTCGACGGCGACCCGATCGGCGAGGTCACGAAGCTGGACATCCGGGTCGACCCGGCGGTGCTGGTGATGCGGGTGCCGGTGCCGCCGTCGCCGGACGCACCCGATCCCGGCTAGCGGCCGAACGTGCGGACGATCTACGTGATCGGCATCGGCGCCGGCGATCCCGAGCACCTGACGTTGCAGGCCATCGCGGCGATGAACCGGGTGGACGTGTTCTTCACCATCGACAAGGGCACGGCCAAGGACGATCTCGCGCGGCTGCGCGGGCAGCTGCTGGACCGGCACGTCACCCGGTCCCACCGGGTGGTCACCGTGCCGGACCCGGAACGCGACCGCTCCGCCGGGTCTGCCGGGTACGTGGCGGCCGTGTCCGCATGGCAGGACCAGCGGGAGCGCGCCTACCAGCGGCTGATCACCGAGGAACTGCCGGACGGCGGCAGTGGCGGCTTCCTGGTCTGGGGCGACCCGGCGCTGTACGACGGGACGCTGCGCATCCTGGACCGGATCGCCGCCCGCGGCGCGGTGGCGTTCGAGGTGGTGTCGGTGCCCGGGATCAGCAGCGTGCAGGCGCTGGCCGCGCAGCACCGGGTGGCGCTGAACCGGACCGGCCGGGCCTTCACGGTGACCACCGGGCGGCGGCTCGCGGCCGAGGGCATGCCGGCCGGGATCGACGACGTGATCGTGATGCTGGACGCGCAGCAGGCGTTCGCGCAGCTGCCCGACACCGACCTCGACATCTACTGGGGCGCCTACCTGGGCACCCCGGACGAGCTGCTGGTCAGCGGCGACCTGCAGCAGGTCAAGGGCGAGATCGTCCGGTTGTGGACCGAGCACCGGGCGCGCAAGGGCTGGATCATGGACAGCTACCTGCTGCGGCGCCGGCTCCCGGAGTGAACGTGCTGGTGCTCGGCGGCACCGGAGAGGCGCGGCAGCTCGCGGCCGCGCTGGCCCATCGCCCCGGGTTCGCGGTGATCAGCTCGCTGGCCGGGCGGGTCGCCACCCCGGCGCGGCCGGTGGGCGCGGTGCGGATCGGCGGATTCGGCGGCGTCGAGGGCCTCGTCTCGTGGCTGCGGGAGCACCGCACCGATGTGGTCGTCGACGCCACCCACCCCTTTGCCGCGCAGATGTCCCGGCACGCGGCGGCGGCCGCGGCGGCCCTGGGCCTGCCGCTGCTGGTGCTGCGCCGGCCCGGCTGGACCGCGGGCCCCGGGGACCGCTGGTCCCGGGTGCCCGATGCCGCGGCCGCCGCCGCATTGCTGCCCGAGCTGGGGGAGCGGGTCTTCCTCGCGACCGGGCGCGGTGACCTGGCCGCCTTCGCCGCCCTGGACCGCCACTGGTTCCTGCTGCGAGCGGTCGAGCCACCACCGCCGCCGCTGCCGCGCCGCCACCACCTCGTGCTCGACCGCGGCCCGTTCGCGGCCGAGCGCGAGCGGGACCTGCTTCTCGAGCACCACGTCCAGGTGCTGGTCACCCGCGACAGCGGCGGCTCGATGACCGCGGCCAAGCTGACCGCGGCCCGCGAGCTCGCGCTGCCGGTGGTGCTGCTGGACCGCCCGCCTGCACCCGACACCGACACCGTCGACGCCGAGATCGTCGACAACGTGCCCGCCGCCGTGCGCTGGCTGGACACGACGCATGCCGGCTAGTCCGCCGTCAAGCAAGGTTCGCGGCCCAGTCGGCCGGCCTGCGTCCATGCATGATCCGCGTCTGCGGTCGAAAACGTGCACCCGTGCACGAAATTCACCACTCCCGGCGATCATGGGCCAGCCCTGGCAAAAAATTCACGGGATCAATCATCTTGGGTGTCGGGCGGACGATCAGGGGCGTTCGAATTCGGCGCGCACGCCGAGCAGGCGCACCGGGCGGCGTTTCGTGAACAGCTCCAGCACGTCCAGGGCGGCGGACTCGAACGTGGCCGGGTCGCTGGTCGGGGTGGCCAGCGTGGCGCTGCGGGTGGAGGTGGAGAACGGGGCGAAGCGCACCTTGACCGCCACCCGGACCGCGGGCCGCGCCTCGGCCGCCATGTCGGCGACCACCTGCCGGGCCAGCGTCGCGATCCCGGCCCGCACGTCGTCCCACTCGGTGAGGTTCTCCTGGTAGGTCGTCTCGTGGCTGAGGGAGCGCCGCACCCAGGGCGTGCCCTCCACCCGGACCCGGCCGATGCCCCGCCCCAACTGCACGTAGTAGGGCCCGAGCATCGGGCCCAGGTCGGCCGCGAGCGCGGCGGGATCGGCCGCGGCCAGCTCGCGCACGGTGTGCAGGCCGCGCACGGCCAGCTTGCCCGCGGTCTTGGCCCCGATGCCCCACAGCGCCCGGGTCGGGCGGTGGCCCATGACCTCGTCCCAGTTGGCCGCGGTCAGCCGGAACATGCCGGCCGGCTTGCCGAACTCGGTGGCGATCTTCGCCCGGAGCAGGTTGTCGCCGATGCCGATCGAGCAGGACAGCTCGGTGCCGGTGCGCACCGCCCGTGCCACCTCGGTGGCCAGTGCCTCGGGGTCCTCGGTCACCGCACCGAGGAACGCCTCGTCCCAGCCCATCACCTCGAGCGCCGCCCCGTCCACCTGCGGGTCGGCGAACGTGCGCAACACGGCCATCACCCGCTCCGAGGCCGCCTCGTAGGCGGGGTTGTCCGCCGGCAGGAAGACCGCCTCCGGGCAGCGCTTGGCCGCCGTGCGCAACGGCATCCCGGAGCGCACCCCGAACTCGCGCGCCGGGTACGAGGCGGTGGCCACGACCGCGCGCTGGGTCGGATCGCCGCGGCCGCCGACCACGACCGGCAGCCCGGCCAGCTCCGGTCGACGCAGGATCTCGACGGCCGCGATGAACTGGTCGAGGTCGATGTGCAACACCCAGTAGCCCGCCGGCACTCCGGTGGAACCAGCCATCCGCCCATCCTGCCCGGGGCCCGCCGCGGCCGTCAGCGCGACGCGGGTGGGTCGATCAGCCGGACGACCGCGGACGCCATCCGCAGCGATCCGATCCCGGTCGGGTGGAACGGGAACGGGTCGGACAGCCCCTGCAGGTCCGGGCCGAGGCCGTCGCCCCCCTCGGCGCAGAGCAGCCCCAGCTCGGGGCGGGCCACCGCGAAGCCGTACTTGCCCGCGCCCGCGGTCAGCACCGCGTTCAGCTGGTCGTTGCGGGCCACCAGCAGCTCGATCTTGCCCGGGTCCAGCCCGGGGTAGCCGTCGGCGCGGGTGTCGGCGCAGTCGGCGTCCGATCCGAAGGCGTCGTAGGAGGTCAGGACGATCACCTGCGGTCGGCCGGGCAGGTCGTTGAGGTCGATTAACAGGTCGCCGTAGACCCGGTCGAACGCGGCCATCCGGTAGTCGAACTCGCCCTGGGTGAGCTGATCAGAACAGTCCGGCACGCCGTAGCAGTAGCGCAGGAAATCGGTCCAGCCCACGTCGTTCGGACCGATCGCGAGCACCACGAACCGCAGCCCCTGCACCTGCTTGAGCAGCCCGACCTGCGCCGCGACCAGCCGCCCCGCGCGCTCCTGCGGGCCGCGCAGCCCGCTGGTGACGGTGGCGCTCGGGCACGCCAGGTTGAGCACCCGCGCCGGCAGCAGGTCGCCGATCTCGGCGGCCAGCGAGTCGGTGCTGCGCTCGCAGGCCACGTCGTCCGCGGTGCCGGCGGGCAGCGGCGGCCCGCCGACCCGCACCGCGCGCGAGTCGCCGATCACCGCGCCGTCGAAGCCGGTCACCGGTGGCCCGACCGGGTCGGGGGTGAGGTGGTAGGCGCCCACCAGCTGCGACAGCGACGACACGGTGCCCAGCCCCTGCGCGGCGCCGGCGTAGGCCAGCCCGCCGGCCGCCCCCCAGGCCAGCACCGACGCGGCCACCGCGACCACCGACATCCGGCGGGCGGCGCGCGCGCAGTGCGACCAGATCTCCGGCAGCGGCCGATGACCGCCCGCGGACCGGCTCTGCCGGCGCAACACGACCATGGTGCGCAGCGCGGTGGCCCCGCCCGCGGCGGCCAGCGTGAACAGGATCAAGCCGAGCCCGCCCAGCGCGTACCAGGTCAGGAAGCCGTCGCGGATGGCGGTGACCGACTCGGCGCGGGCCCGCGGGCCGGCGTCGGGGTCGAAGACGTCGGCCGCGGCCGCGTTCCGCTGCACCGGTCCCATGATCAGCTGCGGGCGCAGCGGGCCGACCACCCGCAGCCGTTGCACGTCCAGCTCGGTGTTCCCGACCTGCACCAGCCGCGCCGGGCCGGCCACGCTCAGATCCGTGGGTCGGGCACCGACCGTGATGTGCTGCCCGAACGCGACGACCTCCTGACCGGGGGTCAGGGCGATCGTCACCGGCATCCCGACGCCCAGGCAGACCAGCACCAGCCACAGAGTGGGCCACGGCCGCGGCACCATGCGGCGGGCGAACCTCAGCGCGCTGCCGATGCTTCGCTCGTTGCGCCGGCTCACGGCCCTCCTGATCGATCCCGGTGGCGGGCACGTCCGTCGGGTGTTGCTCCGCACCCAGGATGCGGCACGCGGCGGCTGCGGGGTAGGGGGATGTCCGATCCGGCGGGGTTCAGGGGGTGGCGCGCACCGCGACCATGGCCACGTCGTCGTCCAGCGCGGCCCCGGAGAACCGCTCGACGGCCTCCCGCACGGCGGCGACCAGCTGGCCGGCCGGCGCTCCGGCCGCGTTCCCCGCCACCTCCAGCAGCCGGTCGGAGCCGAACTGCTCGCGCCCGCGGCGCCGCTCGGTGACGCCGTCGGTGTAGAGCAGCAGCGTGTCCCCGGGGTCCAGCCGGTGCTCGCTGCACCCCATCCGGACCTGGGGGATCAACCCGACCGGCGTGCCGAACTCGCCGACCAGCTCGGCGCCGCCGCCGGCGCGCACCAGCACCGGCTGCAGATGCCCGGCCAGCAACAGCTCCACGTCCAGGCCCGGATGCTCGGGCCCGCGTCCGTGGCGCACGATGGCCGCGGCCAGCGTGCAGAACTGCAGCGGGTCCGCGGCCTCCATCATCACCTCGTTCAGCATGGACACGGCCGTGGGCAACGGCCTGCCCTCGCGCACCAGCACCCGCAGCACGTCGCGCACCAGGCCGGTGCGCGCCGCCGCGCGCGCCCCCTTGCCGCAGACGTCGCCGATCGAGACCAGCCAGCTCGTCGGGTCCATGGTCAGCACGTCGTAGAAGTCGCCGCCCACGTCGCTGCCCGAGCTGGCCGGCAGGTACGCGGCCGCGACGTCGAGCCCGGGGGCGGTCGGCAGCGCCCGCGGGAGCAGCGCCTGCTGCAGGGCCTGCGACACCTCCACGTGGGCCGCGGTGCTCTGCGCGTTGTGGATCGCCAGCGCCGCCCGGCGGGCGATGTCGCCGGCCAGCACCAGGTCCTCGGGGCTGTGCGGGCGACCATCCGGGCGGCCCATGATGAGGATGCCGATCGGGGTGCCGCGAGCGCGCATCGGCACCGCGATCCCGTCCGTCGGGGTGGCGAAGCGGGCCGATCCGTCCGAGCCGTGCACGCCGCTCTCGTCGGTCAGTGTGGCCAGCACCCTGGCCAGCTCCGGTGGCAACCCCGGCGACCCGTCCGGATCGACCACGGCGCGCAGCTCCGGCAGCCGGTTCTCGTCGGCGTGCGTCAGCGCGGCCAGCCGCAGCCGGCCGGTCGGGTCCAGCAGGTGCACCGCGCACCAGCGGCCCAGCCGCGGCACGACCACCTGCGGCACCACGGTGACCGTCAGGTCGACGTCGAGGGACTGTCCGAGCAGCTCGGACGCCTCGGCGAGGTAGGTCATCCAGGCGCGGCGGCGCTGATCGACCCCCCGCAACCACTGGGTCTCGACGGCCATCGCCACTCGGTTCGCGATCAGCTCGGTCAGATCACGGGTCTGCTCGGGGTCGGCGGCGACCGGACCGGCCCGGTGCTCGACGCGCAGGCTCCCGCGCAGCGGGGCGGTCATCGGCAGCCGCACCTCGACCGCGGTACCGGAGCCGGGGGCACCGTCGCGGGCGAGCTCGCGGGCGCCATCACCCTCGTCGATCACGACGCTCACCGAGGCCGCGTCCAGCAGCTCGCGCAGCCTGCGCACCAGCTCGGCCACCAGCTCCTCGGGCTGCAGCCGGTCGATCAGCGCCGGCGGGATGTGCAGCAGCCAGCGGGCCTGCTCGGCGGTGCTCCAGACCAGCTCCGGGTCGTGGTCGACCACCGGTGCGGGCGCGGGTTCGGCGCCCCCGCCCCGGTTCAGCGAGAACCAGATCACGTGCCGGCCGTCGGACTCGTGGCGGGTGCCCCACGCCGAGGCCAGGCGCTGGACCAGGGCCAGCCCGCGACCGTGGCTGGCGGCCCGCCCGTAGCGCTGCCGCGGCTGGGACAGGTGCAGCTCCAGCGGCCCGTTGCCGCGGTCGGTCACCTCGACCGTCACCGCGGTGTCGGTCACGGTCACGGCCAGCTCGAACTCGGTACCGGCGTGCAGCACGGCGTTCTCGCAGAGCTCGCTGGCCAGCAACACGGCGGTGTCGAGCAGGTCGTCGAAGTGCTCGTCGCCGCGGTCGGCGAGCGCGTCGGCGAGTGTGTGTTGCAGCATCCGCCGTCCGCGACCGGCTGATCGGGCATCCGGCAGCAACCGCATCCGCCGCTCGAGCTGAACGGGCACGCGTGAAGTCTGCCCTGCCGCCCTCCGGCGTGCTGGCGCCGGGACCCGTCCGGACCCGATCGACTACTGTCGGGCCCGACGGTGGACGCACCGGCGCCACCGTGCCCGACGACCGGAACCGGTCACGCGAAGGCGGCGTACGCAACGCCGCGGTACCACGTTCTGCGGAGGCGGCGGATGACCGCGACACAATCGGAGCGAGCCTCCAAGACCGCATCGGCGGCCGACGCCTCGGCGGCCCCCGCGCGGCCCGCGCCGGTGCCCGCGTCCGATTCAGCGGACACCGCCGTGTTGGCCGAGCTGGCCACGGCGCTGCGCCGGGTCCGGCAGGGCCGGCTCGATGTCCGGCTGCCGC
The DNA here is from genome assembly GCA_963730945.1 of uncultured Actinomycetota bacterium. Lineage (GTDB taxonomy): Bacteria > Actinomycetota > Actinomycetes > Mycobacteriales > Pseudonocardiaceae > Pseudonocardia. The sequence continues at coordinate 992,277 of CAVSTV010000008.1, read as the reverse complement.
GCCGGCAGGGCCCGGCGGGCGACGTCGTCGACCAGTTCAACGAGCTCGTCACGGTGGCGGAGCGGCAGAACCGCGACCTGCTGCGGATCAGCCGCGTGGTCGGCCGCGAGGGCCGGATGACCGCCCGGTTGGACGAGGAGTCCTACGACGGCGCCTGGTCGGCCGGGGCGCGGGCCGTCAACGCCGTGATCGACGACCTGGAGGCGCCCACCGCGGAGATCGCCCGCGTGATCGAGGCCGTGGCCGAGGGCGACCTGTCCCAGCACATGGCCCTGGAGATCGAGGGCCGCCCGCTGCGGGGCGAGTTCCGCCGGATCGGCCGCACCGTGAACACGATGGTCGACCAGCTCTCCTCGTTCGCCGACGAGGTGACCCGGGTGGCCAGCGAGGTCGGCACCGACGGGCGGTTGGGCGGGCAGGCCGACGTGCGCGGGGTGGCCGGCACCTGGCGCGAGCTGACCGACTCGGTGAACACGATGGCCAGCAACCTGACCAACCAGGTGCGCTCCATCTCCTCGGCCGCCACCGCGATCGCGAAGGGCGACCTGTCGCGCACGATCACCGTGAACGCCCGCGGCGAGGTCGCCGAGCTGGCCGACACGATCAACTCGCTGACCTCGACGCTGCGGCTGTTCGCCGACGAGGTGACCAGGGTGGCCCGCGAGGTCGGCACCGAGGGCCGCCTGGGCGGCCAGGCCGCGGTGCCGGACGTGGCCGGGACCTGGAAGGACCTCACCGACGCGGTGAACCTGATGGCCGCGAACCTGACCGACCAGGTGCGCGGCATCGCCCAGGTGGCCACCGCGGTGGCCACCGGTGACCTCTCCCAGAAGATCACCGTCGACGCCCGTGGCGAGATCCTGGAGCTCAAGTCGACGGTGAACACGATGGTCGACCAGCTGTCCAGCTTCGCCGACGAGGTGACCCGGGTGGCCCGCGAGGTCGGCATCGAGGGCAAGCTCGGCGGGCAGGCGGCCGTGCCCAACGTGTCCGGCACCTGGCGCGACCTCACCGAGAACGTCAACGAGCTGGCCTCGAACCTCACCGGGCAGGTGCGCAACATCGCCCAGGTGACCACCGCGGTGGCCCGTGGCGACCTGTCGCAGAAGATCACCGTCGACGCCCGGGGCGAGATCCTGGAGCTCAAGTCGACGGTGAACACGATGGTCGACCAGCTGTCCAGCTTCGCCGACGAGGTGACCCGGGTGGCCCGCGAGGTGGGCACCGAGGGCAAGTTGGGCGGGCAGGCCGAGGTGCAGGGCGTGGCCGGCACCTGGCGCGACCTCACCGACAACGTCAACTACATGGCGTCGAACCTGACCGGGCAGGTGCGCAACATCGCCCAGGTGACCACGGCCGTAGCCCTCGGCGACCTGTCGCAGAAGATCACCGTCGACGCCCGGGGCGAGATCCTGGAGCTCAAGTCGACGGTGAACACGATGGTCGACCAGCTGTCCAGCTTCGCCGACGAGGTGACCCGGGTGGCCCGCGAGGTGGGCACCGAGGGCAAGCTCGGCGGGCAGGCCGAGGTCAAGGGTGTGGCCGGCACCTGGCGCGACCTCACCGAGAGCGTGAACCAGCTGGCCGGCAACCTGACCGGGCAGGTGCGCAACATCGCCCAGGTGACCACGGCCGTCGCCCTCGGGGACCTGTCGCAGAAGATCACCGTGGACGCCCGGGGCGAGATCCTGGAGCTGAAGGACACCGTGAACACCATGGTGGACCAGCTCTCGTCGTTCGCCGACGAGGTGACCCGGGTGGCCCGCGAGGTCGGCATCGAGGGCAAGCTGGGCGGGCAGGCCGAGGTGCAGGGCGTGGCCGGCACCTGGCGCGACCTCACCGAGAACGTCAACGAGCTGGCCTCCAACCTGACCGGCCAGGTGCGCAACATCGCCCAGGTCACCACGGCCGTCGCGCTCGGCGACCTTTCCCAGAAGATCACCGTCGACGCCCGCGGCGAGATCCTGGAACTCAAGAACACCGTGAACACCATGGTCGACCAGCTGTCCTCGTTCGCCGACGAGGTGACCCGGGTGGCCCGCGAGGTCGGCACCGAGGGCAAGCTCGGCGGCCAGGCCCAGGTGCGCGGCGTGTCGGGGACCTGGCGCGACCTGACCGAGAACGTCAACCAGCTGGCCTCCACGCTGACCACCCAGCTGCGCGCCATCTCCGCGGTGTCCACCTCGGTGGCCGACGGCGACCTGACCCAGCAGATCCGGGTGGCCGCCTTCGGCGAGGTCGCCGAGCTGAAGAACAACATCAACCAGATGATCGCGGCGCTGCGCACGACCACCACGGCGAACGCGGAGCAGGGCTGGTTGGACTCGCACCTGGCCCGGGTCAGCGGGCTGCTGCAGGGGCAGCGCGACCTCGGCGAGGTCTGCCAGATGCTCATGGACGAGGTCGCCCCGCTGGTGAACGCGCAGGTCGGCGCGTTCTTCCTGACCGCCGAGCCGGCCGCGCTGGCGGATGACGGCTACCGGCCGCGCTGGGTGATGGCCGGTGGCTACGCGACCACTCCCGGCGACCCGCCGCTGTCGTTCGGGGCCGGCGAGGGCCTCGTCGGGCAGGCCGCGGCGACCCGGCGGGCGGTGCTGGTGGAGAACGTGCCGGCGGACTACCTGCCCATCCGGTCCGGGGTGGGAGCCACCTCACCGCGGGCGGTGGCGGTGCTGCCGGTGCAGTTCGAGGGTGAATGCCTCGGGGTGATGGAGCTGGGCTCGGTGGAGCCGTTCTCGTCGCTGCACCTGGCGTTCCTGGAGCGCTTGGTGGCGCTGATCGGGGTGGCGATCACCACGATCCGGGCCAACCGGCGCACCGAGGAACTGCTGGCCCAATCCCAGGGGCTGGCCCTGGAGCTGCAGGAGCAGTCGGCCGAGCTGCAGCGGACCAACGCCGAGCTGGAGGAGAAGGCCGAGCTGCTGTTCCAGCAGAACCGCAACGTCGAGATCAAGAACCTGGAGATCGACGCGGCCCGCCGCGGGGTGGAGGAGAAGGCTCAGCAGCTCGCGCTGGCCAGCCAGTACAAGTCGGAGTTCCTGGCCAACATGAGCCACGAGCTCCGCACGCCGCTGAACTCGTTGCTGCTGCTGTCGCGGCTGTTGGCCGACAACCCGAACCACAACCTCACCGACAAGCAGATCGAGTTCGCCAGCACCATCCACAGTGCCGGATCGGACCTGCTGCGGCTGATCGACGACATCCTGGACCTGTCCAAGATCGAGGCCGGCCGGGTGGATGTGGACGTGCTCCCGCTGGAGCTGGCCTGGGTGCGCAGCCACGTCGAGCAGGCGTTCGGTCCGCAGGCCGAGGAGAAGGGTCTCGAGCTGCGCGTCGAGGTCACTCCCGAGGTGCCGGCGACGATCATCACTGATCGCCAGCGGCTGCAACAGATCCTGCGCAACCTGGTCGCCAATGCGATCAAGTTCACCGACTCCGGACACGTCGAGCTGCAGATAGCGACGGTGCCGGCCGGCACCGGGTACGGCGTGCCCACGCTCGACTCGGCCGGCTCGGTGCTCGCGTTCACCGTGCGCGACACCGGCATCGGCATCGAGTCCGACAAGCTGGAGATGATCTTCGAGGCCTTCCAGCAGGCCGACGGCACGACCAGCCGCAAGTACGGTGGCACCGGGCTGGGCCTCAACATCTCCAAGGAGCTGGCCCGGATGCTCGGCGGCAAGATCGAGGTGTCGTCGGAGGTGGGCCGCGGCTCCCGGTTCGCACTGCTGCTGCCGGACGAGCTGTCGACGGCCACCGCCACCTCCGCCCGGTTGCTGCCCCGGATGCCCACCGAGCTCCCGCTGCCGCACGGGCCGGAGCGGGAGGGGCAGCAGGCCGCCCAGCAGGTCCGCAACAGCCCGATCCTGCGCACCGCGAGCGGGCCGCCAGGGGCGCGCCCGGCTCCGGAGCTGACCGGGGTCACGGTGCTCATCGTCGACGACGACGTGCGCAACGTGTTCGCGCTGACCAGCGCGCTGGAGCTGCACGGGCTGCGGGTGATCTACGCCGACAACGGGCTCGACGGGATCCGGCTGCTGACCGAGCATCCCGAGGTGGATGTGGTGTTGATGGATGCCATGATGCCCGACCTGGACGGCAACGAGACCACCCGCCGGATCCGGGCCCTGCCCAAGGGCCACGATCTGCCCGTGGTGTTCCTGACCGCGAAGGCGATGCCGGGGGATCGGGAGTCGAGCCTGGCCGCCGGGGCCACCGAGTACGTGACCAAGCCCGTCGACCTGGACGAGCTGCTCGAGCTGATGGCCGCGTGGGTGGCGCCCGGGCGGGGTCGGTTGGCCCGGCCCGCACGGGCGCGCCCGGCACCGTCGGGAGCGCCCGCAGAGAGCGCCTCATGACGGCCCGACCGTTGGCACGCGTGCTGGCGGTCGACGACCGCCGGGAGAACCTGCTGGCCCTGCAGGCGATCCTGGAGGGCCTGCCGATCGACTTCGTCCCGGTGACCAGCGGTGAGGACGCGCTCAAGCGGCTGCTCGTCGACGACTACGCGGTGATCCTGCTCGATGCCCACATGCCGGGCATGGACGGTTTCGAGACCGCGGGTCACGTCAAACAGCGCGAACGCACCCGGCACATCCCGATCCTGTTCCTGACCGCGGTGGACTACGACCCGCATCTGGCCTTCCGCGGTTACCAGGCGGGGGCGGTCGACTACATCACCAAGCCATTCGACCCGTGGGTGTTGCGCTCGAAGGTCGCGGTGTTCGTCGACCTGTGGTCGATGCACACCCAGCTCGCGCAGCGGGCCCAGGAGTGCCAGCTGCTGCGCGCCGCGGTGGATGACGCCGCTGCGCTGCTGGACGAGTCCGACCCGGAGGCGGTGGCGCAGGCCCGAGAGCGGCTGCTGGCGGTGCGCGCCAGCAGCGCCTGACAAGGGGCGCGGTCGCCGTGGGCGCGGCCGGCGGAGGGATCGCTCCCCAGCATCACCTCCGCGGGCGACGCCCACGGCGACCAGCGCGGTCGGTCAGCTCTTGAAGGCGTCCTTGACCTTCTCCCCAGCCTGCTTGAGGTTGCTCTTGGACTGGTCAGTGCGACCCTCGGCCTCGAGACCCGGATCGTCGGTGGCGCGACCAACCGTCTCCTTGGTCTTGCCCTTCATCTCCTCGGCCTTGTTGTCGATCTTGTCATCGGTGCCCATGACAACCTCCACGTTCGTTGGTACACCCGGCTTACCCACTCCGCCCGGTGGACACACATCGGTCGGTGCCGACCCGCTCACCCCTCGGATTCGAGGCACAGGCAGAACGGGTGCCCGGCCGGATCCAGGAAGACCCGGAACGTGGTGCCCGGCTGGTGCTCGTGCTTGCGGGCCCCGATGGCCAGCACCTGCGCCTCCGCCGCGTCCAGATCGGGCACGTCGAAGTCGAGGTGGAACTGCTGGGGGCGGTCGGCGCCGGGCCACTGCGGTGGGATGTGGTCGGGGGCGAGCTGGAAGGCCAACGCCACCCCGTCCGGCGCGGCGGCCAGTTGCCACCAGTCGTCCTCGGTGCGCACGATCGGTGCGCCGGTCAGCGCCGCGTAGAACTCGGCGACGACCTGCGGCTCCCGGCAGTCCAGCACGGTCACCCCGAACTTTGCGATACCCGTGGTACTCATGGCCCGCACGGTAGCGGCGGGCACCGACATTCTCTCCGCCCGCCCCGACGAGGCCGAGCTCAGCGCGGCCGCAGCACGTACCCGACGTAGCCGTAGTCGGCCCCGTACCGCTGCCGGATGTCGATCTCCGAGCCGACCTCGTCGAGCACGGCCGGGTCGAGCCCGCGGGCGCGCAGGTCCTGCAGGCGCGCGCCCAGCGGGTCGTAGTACCCGGACCAGTCCGAGTCGGGCAGCAGGTAGGTGGCCGCGACCGTCCAGCCGCACTCGATCGCGGCGGCCACGTTGCCGGCGGTGCTGCGCATGCCCGGATACCCGGCGGACCAGAAGGCGCGGGCCGCGGGCGTCGGTGTCGCCGTGGTCCACTCGGCCTCGGTCAGGACCAGCACGCCGCCGGGGGCCAGCAGCCGGCGCCAGCGGGCCAACGCGGCGTCGAAGCCGAGCACGTAGGCCGAGCCCTCGGCCCACACCAGGTCGAACGAGGCGTCCGGCACCGGCAGCGCGGCCATCGACGCCGCGACGGTGGCGATCCGCTCGCGCAGACCGGCCGCGGCCGCCGCCGCCCGCAGCTGGTGCAGGAAGGGCCGGTGGACGTCCACCGCCAGCACGGTGCCGCCGGTGTCGGTGGCCAGCACCAGGCTCGCCGGTCCGGTGCCGCAGCCGATGTCCAGCACGCGCGGCCGCGACGGGAGCGGGCCGGCCAACCGCAGCAGCAACCGGGTGCTCGCCGCGGATCCCGGCGCCTCGCGAGGAAGGCCCTCGTGGGCCAGCCAGAAGACCTGCTCGGGCGTCACGGGTGGAGTGTGGCGGATCGGCTCACCGCTGCGGCCACCGCCGGTCCACCCAACGGGCCAGCAGCGGCACCAACAGCAACATGATGATCACCCGGAGCACCTGGACGGTGACCACGAACGTCACGTCGACACCCGCGGATATCGCGGTGGCCAGCACCGCGTAGACCCCACCGGGGGTGGTGGCCAGGTAACCCTCCAGCGGGGTGCTGCCGGTCAGCGCGGACAGCACCAGTCCCAGCCCGGCGCAGGCCGCGATCACCGCGACGATCAGCACACCGGCCAGCGGCAGCACCCCGACCACCGTCCGCAGGCTCTCGCGGGTGAACCGCAGTCCGGCCTGCCAGCCGATCACCGCGTAGGCGATCTCGACCACGACCTGCGGCGGGCTCGCGCCGAACGAGAGGCCGGCCAGGCTCAGCGCGAGCGCGACGACCATCGGGCCGAGCAGCCCGCCGGCCGGCACCCTGGTCACCCGGGCGAGCCCGAGACCGGCGGCGATGCAGACGCCCATGAAGCCGAGGTCGATCCACCACGGCGCCCCCGCGGCACCGTCGGCGACCGGCTCGGGACCGCCGACGACGGCGCCGAAGGCGAGCGCCGCGACCACCGGCATGGTCGCCGTGACCACGCCCACCCGCAGGTACTGCACGACCGCGACGACCCGGTCGTCGCCGCCGAGATCATGGCTGATCGCGGTGAGCCCGGAGGCGCCACCCGCGGTGAGCGCGAGCATCCCGGTCAGCGGCGACACGTCGCGCCGCCGCCCCATCAGCAGCCCGGCGCCCATGCTGACCGCGAGCGTGGCGAGGCCGGCGAGCAGCACCGCGCCGGCGTCGTCGGCCAGCCCGGTCAGGGTGTCCGGTTGCGCGATGACGCCGATGACCACACCGATCACCGCCTGCGCCGCGACGGTGCCGGCGGCCGGTATCGACGCCGGTCCGCGACCGGCCAGCGCCAACCCGGTGGCGACGATCAGCCCGGCGAACAGGGCCGGGGAGGGAACGGCGAGCGCCGCCATCGCGGCCGTGGTCAGCGCGGTCAGCCCGAGCAGCGGCACCCAGCCCCGCCGCACCGCTCCCGCCCACCTCCCCAGCACGCACCCCCCGCCCACACCACCATCCCGCACCCCGGCCGGATCGTCAGCGGGTGATCTCGTAGACGATCTCCACGTCGACGGTGAGCTCCTGGGTGCCGGGCTCGATGGGCACGGCCGCGCGCTGTGCGGCGGCATCGCGCTCATACGGCACCGGCGGGTTGCTGGCCGTCTCGTTGATCGAGCGGATCGGTCCGAGCGTCACCCCCGCCGCCTCGGCCAGCTGCCGGGCCTGCTCGGCGGCCTTGCGCACCGCGTCGGCGCGGGCCTGGGCCCGCGGCGCGCTGTCGTCGGCGAGGGAGAACCGCAACTGCTGCACCCGGATGGCGTCGCCGGCGGCCGCTCCGGCCGCGTCGATCACCGCACCGGCCCGCTCTCCGTCACCCTGATCGATTGCCCTCAGCGTTGCGGTGACCAGGTTGTTCACCTCGTAGCCGGAGATGCGCCCGTTGTTCTGGTCGTAGGTGGGGGAGACCGAGAGCTGGCTGGTGCGCAGGTCGGCGTCGGCCACCCCGGCACCCTTGAGGGCCGCGATCGTCGAGGTGGCCAGCTCGTTGTTGGCCTGCAGCGCCTGCTGCGCGCTGCTGCCCTGGGTCTGCACGCCGATGACGACCGAGAGCAGGTCCGGCTTGCTGGTCACGGTGCCCACGCCACGCGCGGTGATCCGCGGCGGCTCGAGCGCGCCGGTCGGACCGGTGGGCTGCGCGCAGCCGGCCAGCGTCATGGCGGCCAGCGGCACGGCGGCCAGCACGAACACCGCAACGCCGCGCAGCTCACGTCTCATCATCGGACTCCGTTCCTCGACACCCGGGACACCACGGGCCTGCCCGCCAGACGGTGCCGAGCACGGATCGGGTTGCACGGCGCAGCGATGTATACCGCTCTGCCCCGAACGGCCCGCCGTCGCGTGCCCCTGGATGCGTCAGGAGAGGTTGACGATCTCGCCGTCGGCGTCCAGGTCGATGCTGTGCGCCGCCGGGTGCGCGCCCAGGCCGGGCATGGTGCGCATGTCGCCGCAGATGGGGTAGACGAACCCGGCGCCGACCGAGGCGCGCACCTCGCGCACCGGCAGCCGCCAGCCCGTCGGGGCACCGCGCAGGGTGGGGTCCGAGGAGATGGACAGGTGCGTCTTGGCGATGCACACCGGGAGGTGGCCGAACCCGTTGCGTTCGTAGGCGTCGATCTGCCGGCTGGCGGACATGTCGTAGTCCACGCCGTCGGCGCCGTACACCTCGCGCGCCACCGTCTCGATCTTCTGTCGCAGCGGCGCCTCGTCGGGGTAGAGGAACCGGAAGTGGGAGGGCTCAGCGGCCGCCTCGGCCACCGCGTCGGCCAGGTCGGTGGCGCCCGCGCCGCCGTCGGCGAAGTGCGTGCACACCGCGACCCGGGCCCCCATCGCCTCGGCGATCTCCCGGATCGCCGCGTGCTCCGACGGGTGGTCCCCGGGGAACGCGTTGATCGCCACCACCGGGGACACCCCGTGCAGCCGGATGTTCTCGATCTGCTTGCGCAGGTTCGACCCGCCCAGGTGCACGTCGTCGGGATTCTCCACCAGCATCTCCGCGGGAAGCGGCCGCCCGGCCACCACCTTGTACTTGCCGGAGTGCACCTTGAGCGCGCGCACGGTGGCGACGACGACGGCGGCATCGGGCGTCAGCCCCGACGCCCGACACTTGATGTTGAAGAAGCGCTCGGCCCCCATGTCGGCGCCGAAGCCCGCCTCGGTGATCAGGTACTCGCCGGCGTGGATGCCGATCAGGTCGGCCACCACCGAGGAGTTGCCGTGCGCGATGTTGCCGAACGGTCCGGCGTGCACCAGCACCGGTGTGTTCTCACATGTCTGCAACAGGTTCGGCGCCATCGCGTCGCGCATGATCACGGCCATCGAGCCGGCCCCGCCGATGTCCTCCGCGGTCACCGGCTTGCCGGCGTGGGTGTAGCCGACAACGATCCGGCCCATCCGCTCGCGCATCTCGGGCACCGAGCGGGCTAGCGCGAAGATGGCCATCACCTCCGACGCCGCGGTGATGTCGAAGCCGGTCTGCCGCGGGATGCCATCCATGTGCGAGCCGAGCCCGACGATCACGTTGCGCAGCACCCGGTCGTTGACGTCGAGCACCCGGCGCCAGGTGATGTTGTGCGGGTCGATACCGCAGTCGTTGCCCTGGAACAGGTGGTTGTCCAGCACCGCCGAGAGCATGTTGTGCGCCGCGGTGACGGCGTGGAAGTCGCCGGTGAGGTGCAGGTTCAGCGTCTCCATCGGCACCACCTGGGAGTACCCGCCGCCGGCCGCGCCGCCCTTGATGCCGAAGGTCGGGCCCATCGAGGGCTGGCGCAGCGCCACGGTGGCCCGCCGACCGGTGCGCCGCATGGCCTGCCCGAGGCCGACGGTGGTGGTGGTCTTGCCCTCGCCCAGCGGGGTGGGGGTGACCGCGGAGACCACCACGTACTTGGCCTTGGGGCGGTCGGCCAGCTCGTGGATGGCGTCGAGTTCGATCTTGGCGACGTGCCGTCCGTAGGGCGTGATCAGGTGTGGATCGATGCCCATCTCGGCGGCGATGTCGGTGAGCGGCAACAGCTTTGCCGCCTTGGCGATCTCCAGGTCGGTGGGGAAGCCCATCAGACCGACCCCCCGTCGCCCAGACCGCCGTCGGTGAGGCCCGCGGCGGCGCGCAGCTCGGCGGCCTTGTCCGTGCGTTCCCAGGTGAAGTCCGGATCGTCGCGGCCGAAGTGCCCGTAGGCGGCCGTCTTGGCGAAGATCGGCCGGTTCAGCTGCAGGTGTCGCCGGAACGCCGCCGGGCGCAGGTCGAAGTGCTCGTCGACCAGCTTGCGGATGCTGCCCAGCGGCACGTGTTCGGTGCCGAACGTCTCCACCAGCAGCGACAGCGGGCGGGCGACGCCGATCGCGTAGGCCACCTGTACCTCTACCTTCTCCGCCAGTCCGGCGGCGACGATGTTCTTGGCGACCCAGCGGGCCGCGTAGGCCGCTGAGCGGTCCACTTTGGATGCATCCTTGCCGGAGAACGCACCGCCGCCGTGGCGGGCGAAACCGCCGTAGGTGTCGACGATGATCTTCCGTCCGGTCAGACCGGCATCTCCGACCGGGCCGCCGATGACGAACCGGCCGGTCGGGTTGACGTAGAAGTTCTCGGCCAGCTCCTCGGCCGAGAACATGTCCGCCGGTAGCTCCGGCAACACCACGTGCTCCCACAGGTCCTTGCGGATCTGGTCGGCGGTGGCGTCCTCGGCGTGCTGGGTGGAGATCAACACCTTCTCCACGGCGACCGGCGCGCCGTCGCGGTAGCGCACCGTCACCTGGGTCTTGCCGTCCGGGCGCAGGTAGGGGAGCGTGCCGTCCTTGCGCACCGTGGCCAGCCGGCGGGCCAGCCGGTGCGCCAGCGCGATCGGCAGCGGCATCAGCTCCGGGGTCTCCCTGGTGGCGAAGCCGAACATCATGCCCTGGTCGCCGGCGCCCGCGCCGTCGAGCTCATCGTCGGACAGCAGGCCGCGGTACTCCTGAGCAACATCCACGCCCTGCGCGATGTCGGCCGACTGCTTGTCCAGCGTGATCATCACCGCGCAGTGGTGCCCGTCGAAGCCGAAGCTGCCGTCGTCGTAGCCGATGTCGCAGATGGTCCGCCGCACGATGTCGGCGAACGGGATCGAGGTGCTGGTGGTGATCTCCCCGGCGATCACCACCAGCCCGGTGGTGATCAGGGTTTCGCAGGCCACCCGCGAGTTCGGGTCACCGGCCAGCGCGGCGTCCAGGATCGCGTCGGAGATCTGGTCGGCCATCTTGTCGGGGTGGCCCTCGGTCACCGATTCGGAGGTGAACAGGTGCTCGTTGTCGGCCAGCGGAATCATGGGGTCTTCTCCTTCTGCACGCGTTCGCGGACGCCCGCGGCCGCCGTGGTCATGGCGCTCAGCTTGGCCCGCGCGACGGGGGCGGGCAGATGCCGCAACCCGCAGTCGGGGGTGATCAGCATCCGGTCCGGCGGGACCACGTCCAGGGCCCGCTCGATGCGCTTCTCGACGACGCCGACCGGCTCGACGTCCTCGGTCTTGACGTCCAGCACGCCGACGCCCACGACCCGGTCCCACCCGTGGCGGCTGATCAGCTGCAGGTCCTCGTCGCCCTTGCGCGCGAACTCCAGCAGCAGCTGGTCGACCGAGGTCGCCAGCACCGCCGGGAACAGGAAGTCGTAGTGGCCCTCCCAGAGCGGTCGGGCGTAGCGGTTGCCGTAGCAGACGTGCAGCGCCCAGGTCACCGGCACGTCGGCGACCACCACGTTCACCGCCTCGATGGCCAGCGCCACCTGCTCCGGGTAGCCGGCCAGGAAGGGCTCGTCGAGCTGCAGCAGCTCGGCGCCGGCGGCGGCGAGCGCCTTCGCCTCGGCGTTCAACACCCTGGCCAGGTCGAGCACCAGCTCCGAGCGGTCCGGGTAGGCGGCCTCGTCGCAGCGCAGCCGCCGCGACAGCGAGAACGGCCCGGTCATCGAGAACCGCACCGGCCGATCGGTGTGGGCCGCGGTGAACAGCAGGTCCGGGACCAGCCCGAGCGGCGCCAGGCCCGGCTCGCCCAGCCGGCCGAATAGGTGCAGGTCGAGGTAGTCGAAGTAGAAGGCCTTGACCGGTTCCTGGCAGCGCACGCCGGGCACCCGCGAGAGCAGGTAGTCGACGTCGTTGTCGCGGCGCAGCTCGCCGTCGGACACGATGTCGATGCCGGCGACCTCCTGGTCCTTCAGCGCCGCCTTCACCGCCATGTCGTGCATGTCGGCGAGCTGGGTCCGGCTCACCGCGCCGTGGTGCACGCCGGTCTTGGCGCGCTCCAGCCAGTCGGGCACCGACCACGACCCGATCACCGAGGTGGGCAGCAGCGGCGGGACCATCAGTCACGCACCTGGGCGGTCATCGTGGTGATGTTGCTGCCCGGCCGGCGGAACGGAGCGAACGCGACGTCGAAGCCCTTGCGCGCGCCGATGTGCGCCAGCAGCGGCCCGTTCACCCAGTTGACCACCGAGCCGTCGTACTTGCCCGGCCCGCGGAAGCCGATCCGGTACTGGTGCGGGTCGGTGACGATGATGTCGTGGCACTGCAGGCTGCCGTAGGGGTGCAGCAGCGGGAGCGTCTCGGCGAAGCTGGTCGCCGCCCCGTTCGAGACGTGCATGCGGATGTCGCCGCCGGTGCCGGTCAGCGGGCGCAGCAGCTCGCCGCTGATGCCGGGGGCGATCCGGTAGGTGTCCAGGCCCTGCAGCGGGACGTAGCGCTCCTGCAGGCGCAGGGCTTGCCAGCAGGCCCGCCAGAACTCGACGGCGTCGGTGACGCCGCCGGGGAAGTGTTGCGGTGCGGCCTCGGCGAGCAGCTCGGGGCCCAGCCGCAGCAGCTTCGCGACCAGCGCACCCAGCGCGGCGGGGGCCACCGTCACGCTGTGGGCGATCTGCTGCGCGGCGCCGGCCGGCAGGTAGGCCCTGGACTCGACCAGGTGTTCGCGCTGGCCGATGGTGGCGATCTCGTCGGTGGGCAGGTTGTCGTAGACGTTGGAGATGTAGACGAAGAAGACCTTGAACCGGAGGAACGACAGCGAGGTCATCGGCCGCATCGCGTCCAGCACGAACGAGCTGACCCGCGAGCTGTGCTCGGAGATGGTGGCCCTGGCCAGCTCCAGCACGTGCGGCGAGTAGTCGCACATGAGGTAGTGCAGCCGCCGGTGGTAGTCGCGCCCGTGCTCACGGTCCATCTCGACGAAGGTGTCCAGCCAGGTGCGGGCCTGGCCACCGTCGCCGACACCGAGCTCGACGACGTAGAGCTCCTCGGGCAGCGCCCGCCGCTGCGCCAGCGCGTCCCAGATCGCGAACAGCCCGGCGATGGTCTGGCGCACCGGCGCCACGTCGCGGGCGTCGCTCTGCCCGCCCGGCAACGCCGACTCGTAGCCGCGCCCGGTCACCTCCTCCCAGCGCCGAAGGTGCTGCCAGTACAGCGAGTTGAACTCCCAGATCAGGCTCCGTCGGGTCGGCCCCCACTCCTCGAGCGTGACGTGGTCGCGGCTGCCGCCGCCGCTGTGGTGGGCGTGCAGCGCGGTGCCGACGGAGGTGGCCACCTCGTCGGTGTCGGCCGCCGCGGTGCGGCGCAGGTCGAGCGCCAGCTCCAGCTGCCGGCTGCCCACCACCGGGCGCAGCTCGACCGACGCGCGGAAGTTCTCGCGGTACTGCACCCAGTCGGCCACCACCCGCAGCCGGGACAGATCGGCGCCGTCACCGGCGTGCGCGCTCAGCGCGTCGAACACCGGGGCCAGCGCGGTGGACAGGTCCACCGCGTTCTTGCCGTGGCACCGCGCCGTCGGCCGGATCTCAACCAGCACGGACGGGCTCCTCGGTGGGATCGGGCGTGGGCAGCGGGTCGCGGCGGATCCCGCCGCGCTCGAGGATCTCCGGCACCCCCCGCTCGTAGCCGAACGCCATCACGTGCACCCCCGCCACGCCGGGGATCTCGCGCAGCGCCTGGATGGTCTCCACGCAGATGGTCACACCCTCGGCCGCCACCCGCTCGGCCGGCACCCCGCGCAGCCGTCGGATGAACGCGTCGGGCACGTGGATGCCCGGCACGCTGTTGCGGATGAAATCCAGCGCGCGCAGCGAGCGGATCGGCCCCACGCCGGCCAGCACGGCGCAGCGCTGAGCCAGCCCGCGGTCGACCACCTCGGCCATGAAACGGGCGAAGGCCGGGATGTCGAACACGAACTGGGTCTGGCAGAACTGCGCGCCGGCGGCGATCTTCTTCCCGAGCCGGGTCGGGCGGAAGCCGACCGGCGGCGCGAACGGGTTCTCGACCGCGCCGATGAGGAACCCGGGCGCCGGCTCGACGGAGCGCCCGGAGATGAGGCGTCCCTCGTCGCGCATGGTGCGTGCGGTCCAGACCAGCTGCACGCAGTCCAGGTCGTAGACCGGCTTGGCCTCCGGGTCGTGGCCGAACCGCGGGTGGTCGCCGGTCAGCAGCAGCACGTTCGGGATGCCGAGGGTGGCCGCCGAGATCAGGTCGGACTGCAGCGCGATGCGGTTGCGGTCGCGGCAGGTCAGCTGCATGACCGGTTCGACGCCGGCCCGCGCGGCCAGCACGCTGCCGGCCATGCTGGACAGCCGCACGTGCGCGCCCTGGTTGTCGGTGATGTTCGCCGCGTCCACCCAGCCGCGCAGCCGCTGCGCGGAGCGCGCGATCGCCTCCGGGTCGACGCCGCGCGGGGGACCGATCTCGGCCGTGACCACGAATCGGCCGGACCCGATCGCCGCCCGCAAGCTCATGATCGGCCCACCGAGGGCATTCCGAGGTCGACCGGTGCCCGGTGCACCGACGGCGGCGCGCCCAGCCCGTCGTCGGCGGTCCACAGGCCCTCGTCGCGACCCAGCCAGTAGTTCACCCACGAGCTCTGGCCGGTCTGCCGATGGTCGACCGGGCGCTGCAGGGCGGCCAGGTCGGCCGCCCGGCCGGTGCGCTCGGCTCGCTCGTAGGCGATCACCCAGACGCAGCGCTGCTCCGGGTACACCTCGCAGCCGCCGTCGGCCGACACGCCGCCGCAGGGTCCGTTGCGCAGCTGCTTGGGGCAGGTCATCGGGCAGGCGTAGCCGGTGGCCGGCAGCGCGCACTGGCCGCACATCCGGCAGCCGAACAGCGCCTCCTTGCTGCGCCGCTCGGTGGTGGTGAACACGCGCAGGGCCCGCGGCGAGCGCTCCAACCAGGAGGCCAGCCGGCGATAGGCGGGATTGGGGCGCAGCAGCCGACCGAGCCGGTAGGTCGCCCGGGCCGGTGGTTGCGGGGCGGTCGGGCGCGGGCGCCCCGGCCCGTCCAGCTCCGGCGCGCCGGCCCGCGGCGGGACGGGCAGGGTCGCGGTCGGGGTGGGCCCGGTCGGAGTGGGCGCGGCCGGGGACCCGATGGCCCCGTCGCGACCGGGGACGGTGGCCGCGGCGCCGTTGACCGCCACGCCTGACCGCGGCGGGGCGTTGTGGGGGTTGAGCCCGTTGTCGTGGTTCACAGTCAGCGCGTCCGGTGGGTGTTGTTGTCCGACACAGTCAGTGGTGGATGGACCGGGGGCCGGCCGGTGCGGTTTCGGTGGCCAGCAAGGCGCGGGCGACGACCGGCTGCAGGCGCGGGGGGAGCGGTGCGGCGGCCGCGCGCAGGTGCGCCACCGCCCGCCGCAGCTCGGTCACCTCACGTCGAAGATCACGGATGATGACCTGGTCAGCGGCCGCGCGCTCGGTGTCGACGCGCCCGCAGATCCGGTCCAGCTCGCACAGCAGGGCCGCGACCGGATCGGGCCAACGGACTGCGTCCATCGCCGGCGGTCCTCCTCGCAGTCGGTGCGGCCCAGGCTAGCCAGGCGGTGTCTGCGATCACATGTGGTCGGACACAAATCGCTGCGGGCGTTCATTGGGTTGGACGCCTAGGCTGCCACCCATGCCTGGATCGCCGCGCCCGCTCCCGCCGCGGTCGGCGACCGAGCCCGGAGCGTCCACCCGGCGGGAGAACCAGCTGCTGCGCGAGCTGGTCGCCGTGTACAGCCACCTGTCCGGTCTGGCCTCCCAGGACGCGGACATGGAGGGCGTGGTGCGGCTGGTCGCGCACCGCACCAGGGCCGCGGTCGTCGTGCTCGGCCCCGCGCAGCAGCCGTTGGCGGCCGCACCCGCCGATGCCGCGGCCCGGCTGGAGGCCGCGATCGGGGCGGCGCCGCTCGCCCCGGTGCTGGCCGCGGCGGCGCAGAACCGCCGCCCGATGTCGTTGCCGGGACTCGGCGTCGAACCGGGGACGATCGCGGTCGCGCCGATCATGGTCAACCACGACGTTGTCGCGCACCTGGTCTCGTTGCGGACACCGGCGCCCGGATCCGGTCCCGAGCTCGATGACGACCTGAACCTGCTGCTCACCGAGCACGCTGCGACGATCTGCGGGATCATCCTCGGCCGCGAGCGGGCGGTCGCCGCGGCCGGCGCGCGGGCCCGCACCGAACTGGTCGAGGGGCTGTTGCTGGCCCGCGATCGCGACGACGGCGAGGCCGAACGCTGGGCCGGACACCTGGGCTTCCTGGCCGGCGTCGAGCACCACGTGTTCGCGGTGGCGATCCTCGACGGCCCGGACAGCGGCGGCGCCGGCCACCGCGGGACGGACGAGATGCCCGCACCGGACCGATCCCGGATGTTGGCGCCCGCCGAGCGCGTCATCCTGCGCCGGATCCCGGAGGCGATCGTCGCGGTCCGGGAGTCCGAGGTCGTCGCCGTGGCGCTGGTGCCGGCCGATTCGAAGGTCGGGTTGGACGCCGTCCGATCGCTCGCGCAGCAGTGCCGGAACGCGATCGTCGAGCGCTATCCGGACGTGTCCGTGGTGGCCGGGATCGGTGGCTGCTGCCGGCAGCCGGTCGAGATCTCCCGGTCCTACGCCGAGGCCCGCCGCGCGATCGACGCCGCCGCCCGGATGGGCACCACGCCGGCCGTGGTGGCCTTCGACGATCTGGGCATCCACCGGCTGCTGCTCCAGGTGCCCGACCTCGGCGAGCTGCGCAGCTTCGCCACCGCCGTGCTCGGCGACCTGGTCCGCGACCATTCCCGCGCCGAGCTGCTGGCCACCCTGGCCGCCTGGTTCCGCACCGGCGGCAGCCCGCAACGGACGGCCCGGGTGCTGCACCTGCACGCGAACACCGTCAGCTACCGGATCCGCCGGGTGGAGGAGATCGCCGGGCTGTCCCTCGACGACCACCACGACCGGCTGCTGGCCCAGGTGGCCTGCGAGATCGTCGACGTGGTGGGCCCGTGGTGACCTCGGCCGAGCTCGGCCACCGGCTGGCGGCCGGGGTACTGGTCGCCGACGGTGCGATGGGCACCGTGCTGCACGCCGCCGGGTACCCGTTGGACCGGGCGCTGCCGGAGCTGAACCTGTCGGATCCGGCGTTGGTGCGGCGCATCCACGACAGCTACCTGGCCGCCGGGGTCGACCTGCTGCAGACCAACACCTTCGGCGCCGGGCCGCTGCGCCTGGAGCTGCACGGCCTCGGTGACCGGACCGAGCAGGTCAACGCGGCCGGGGTGCGGGTGGCCCGGGAGGCGGCGACGGCCTCCGGCCGGTCGGTGCTGGTGGCCGGTTCGGTCGGGCCCGCGGTCACCGTGCACCAGCGGCGGCGGATATCGCGGGCCGACCGCGAGGCCGCGCTGGCTGTTCAGCTGCTGGCCCTGGTCGAGGCCGGGGTCGATCTGCTGGTGCTGGAGACCTTCGGCCACCTCGACGAGCTGGTCGAGGCGGCCGGCGCCGCGCTCGACGCGGCCGCACCGGTCGGTGTGGCGGTGGTGGCCCAGGCGACGTTCGCCGCGGACGGCCGCACCCTGGGCGGGGACACCCCCGACGACCTGTGTGCCGCGCTGCACGGGCTGCCGATCGCCGCGCTCGGGACGAACTGCACGCTCGGGCCGCAGGGGGTGCTGGAGATCGTGCAGCAGCTGCGCCGGCACACCGAGCTGCCGCTCAGCGCGCAGCCCAACGCCGGCCTGCCCAGGCGCAGCAGCGGCGACCGGTTCTCCTACGGCGTCGACACGCAGTACTTCACCCGCTACGCCCAGCTGCTGGTGGCGGCCGGGGTGAGCCTGGTCGGTGGCTGTTGCGGGACCTCGCCCGCGCACCTGGAGGCGGTGGTGCGCGCGCTGGCCCGGGAGCCGGTCGACGAGGCACCTCCGCCGCGGCCCGGATCCCGACCCCGGCGACTAGCGGTCGCGGCGCCGGCCGCGGTCCGCCCGTGGGCCGAACTGCGGGTGTTGGCCGAGATCGAGCCACCCCAGGCCGATCACGTCGCGGCCGCGATGGCCCGGGCCCAGCAGGCCCGCGACCGGGGGGTGACGACCTTGCTGGTCTCCGCGGGCGGTGGGCCGCGGGCCCGGCTGAGCCCGGTGAACCTGGCCGTGCACCTGCAGCACCAGCTCGGCGTCGACGCGCTGGCCAGCGTCACCACCTGGGATCGGACGATCATGGCCCTGCAGGCCGACCTGCTGGGCGCGCACGCGCTGGGCGTGCGCCGCATCGTATGCGAGACCGGCAGCCCGCCGCTGCTGGGCGACTATCCGAACGTCGACGGGGTGTGGGACGTCGACTCGATCGGGCTGGTCGAGCTGCTGGCCGGGCTCAACGACGGGCGTGACTGCAACGGGCTGAAGCTGACCGAGAAGACCGCGTTCGAGATCGGCGCCCGGGTCGCGCCCGGGGCCCGCGAGCCGGATGCCGAGTCCGCGCAGGCGTTGCGCAAGGTCGAGGCCGGGGCGCAGTTCCTGGTGACCCGGCCGGTCTACGACCTGGACTCGGTGCGCAGGCTGCGCGCTGCGCTCGGTGAGCCGGCGCCGCTGCTGGCCTCGGTCCGGCCGCTGGGCAGCTTCGCCGAGGCCGACTACGTCGCGAACGAGATCCCTGACACCGTCGTGCCCGGCGTCGTGCTGGACGTGCTGGCGCGGGCCGGCGACGGCGCCGTGGCCGCCGGGATCGACCTCGCGGTCGAGCTGGTCCGCGGGCTCCGGTCGCTGGTGGACGGGGTGGTCCTGATGCTGCCCGACGACCCGGCGGCGTTGGACCGGCTGTTGGCGGCCGCTCGCGGAGCGTGATCAATCGTTGACGTGACCTGCATCACCTGAGTAGTTTCTCGATCGTAACCGACAGCGGCGAGGCACCAGGCGGCAGCGGTCCTGGAGGGGCGGGCCGGCGCTGGCATCGGTGCGACTGCGCGCCGACCGCGGCGGCCACCGGGACGGGCATGGGCCTCCTGCCGAACCCCTACCTCTGATGGCAACGAACCGAGGAGTGCGTACAGGTATGGCTGCTTATGATCCGCGGACCGACACCGGAATCCCGACCGAGCCGGTGGGGTCACTGCCCCGCCCGGCGAAGCTGCAGGAGGCCTACGCGAAGTACGACGCCGGCGAGATCGGCAAGGACGACCTGGAAAAGCTGCAGGACGCGGCGGTGAAGGAATCCATCGAGCGGTTCGAGGCGACCGGATCACCGATCATCTCCGACGGCGAGCAGCGCTGGTCGAGCTTCGCCACCTACCCGATCGCGGACACCCTGGCCGGCACCGGCCTGGCGCCCGGTCTCGGCCCGGGCGGGCAGTTCTTCGCGATCTTCGCCGACGGCCACGGCCGGCAGCTGCCGAAGCTGGAGAGCGGCCCGTTCCGCTACAACCAGCACGCCGCGGACACCCTGCGCAAGTCCATCCCGTACGCCACCAAGCCGATGAAGCAGGCGGTGATCGCGCCCTCGATGCTGGCGCTGCTCTACCCGCTGAAGGACCCGGTGGAGGGCTACAGCCGCGAGGAGTTCGAGGCCGCGCTGATCGACGAGTGCGAGAAGGACATCCGGGAGGCCTTCGCCGCAGGCGCGTCGCGGGTCTCGGTGGACTTCACCGAGGGTCGGCTGGCCACCCGCGAGGACCCGCGCAACCCGTGGACCGGCGCCGGCCTGCTGCCGCACTTCATCGAGCTGAACAACCGGGTGATGGCCCGGTTCTCGGCCGAGGAACGCCGGAACATCGGCCTCCACACCTGCCCCGGCGGAGACCGTGACTCGGTGCACTCCGCGGACGTGCCCTACAACAACCTGCTCGGCTCGATGTTCGACATCAACGCGGGCTACTTCCTGATCCAGCTGGCGTCGGAGCGGGACAAGGACCCGGTGTTCGAGTCGATCGGCAAGCACCTGCGCTCGGACGCCGACGGGGTCACGCAGATGGCCTACATCGGCTCCACGGTGACCCAGTCGCCGCGGGTGGAGTCCCCGCAGGAGATCGCCAACAACCTGGTCCGTGCGGCCAACTTCATCGCCAAGGAGCAGCTGGGCTCGACCGACGACTGCGGCTTCTCACCGTTCTCCATCGACGAGAAGCCCAACCACGGTTCCCCCGACTACGCCCGCGACGTGGCCTTCGACAAGATCAAGTCTCGGGTGGAGGGCACCAGGCTGGCCGCCGAGAAGCTCGGCCTCTGACATCGCCCACTGCGCACATCGGTTGTGGACGGCGCACATGTCGTGACATGTGCGCCGTTCACAACTGGTGTGCGAGGTCCACTTAGGGCGCTAGTTCTTGCGGGTCCAGCTGGTGAAGCCGGCCGCTTCGGCGTCCTCGGCGGTGGTGAACCAGACCTCGGCCCTGGTGCGGCCGTAGTAGGGCGAGTCCGGCGTATGGAAGAGCATCGAGTCCTCGTTGCCCTTGATCGTGAACTCCGGGCTCGGCGCCGCGCCGTCGGCGGCGGGGCGGGCCGATCCCGGGTAGGCGCCCGCGGTGAACGCGGCACCGGCCGCGGCGGCCGCGGCGCCGAGCAGGCCCTGCGGCCGTTCCTCCGGGACGGGGTCGGTGGGTTCCGGGTCGGGATCGGGGCCGGCTGGTTCGGCGGTGCCGGTCGCCGGTTCCGGGGGTGGCGTGGGCCCGGGCTCGGCGGAGCCGGCTGCGCTGTCGGTGGCTGCGGCGTCCGTGGTGGCGCTGTCGGTGGTGACCGCCTCAGGTGAGGCGCTGTCGGTGGCAGGTTGGGTGCTGCTGTCCGACTCCGACCCGCTCGCGGCGGCGGCCACCCCCGCTGCACCGGCGGCTCCCAGCGCACCGGCGGAACCCGCGTCGCTTCGGCCCCCGTCGCCGCCCGACGCCGGCGCTCCGGGGTCGCCGGAGGTCATATCGCTCGATCCGGGGGTGGCCTCGGGAGCGTCGGATCCGGGACTCGCGGCCCCGTTGACGGATCCGTCGACGCCGTCCGCGGCGTGCTCGTCCTCCGGGCCCCCTGCCACCGGAGTCGCCGGCTCGCCGGCGGGCACGATCGGGATCTCGGCGGTCGATGTGTCGTCCGACCGCGACTGGACCGGCAGCTCGGTGGTGTCCAGGTTGCTCAGCGCCGGGTCGACGGCGGGCAGCTGCTCGGTCACCGGGTCGTCGCGGTCGACGGTGACGGCGCGCGGGCCCGGGTCGGTGGCCGGTTCGGAGTGGAACAGCGCGGTGCCGGAGGCGGCGGCTCCCGCCCCGGCCGCGGCCAGGCCCGCGGCCTGGGCGCGGCTCCCGGCGTCATCCCCCCGGTCGTCAGCGGCGGCGTCGCGGCGACCGCCGGCGTCGACATCGCGCCCGGTCGCGCCGCTTCCGGGCGCGCGCAGCCGACGCTGCTGCGGCACCACCAGGAACGCCCAGGCCAGCAGCACGCCGATGACGAATGCGATGAGGTACCAGAGCCAGGTCTGGGCGTAGAGCCAGGACACGGGAAACGTCCTCCAGGGGAAATGGTGCGCTTAGGCGAGGCGGTGATCGGGCCGGTCAGCCGGGGGCGGTGGATCGGGTGCCCTCGGACTCGAGCGCATCCGCGGCCCGGCGCAGCGGTCGAGCCCAGAACCACCAGCCGGCCAGCACGCCGAGCAGCAGCGCGAGAATGATCCAGATCCAGACCTGGGCGAACAACCAGAACACGACGGCTCCCTCAGATGACGGTGATGTCGACGCGGCGGCCGGCGGCCTGCGCGGCGGGGCTGCTGCCCTCACCCAGGCCCCGGGCCACGATGTGGTCCGCGGCGACACCCCCGACGGTCAGGGCGTCCCGGACCGCCGCGGCCCGTTGCTCGGACAGCTGCTGGGCGGTGAGCCGGCCGCCGCCGGGACCGGTGGCCACGAAGCCGTCGATCTGCAACCGGGCCCCCGGCACCGCCCGGACCAGCTCCAGGAGCCGGCCGACGGTCGCGCTGCCTGCGGGCGTCAGGGCCGGGCTGTTCGGTTCGAAGCTGATCGGCGAGCCGCCGAGCAGCTGGCTGATCGAGGCCTGCAGCTGCTGCTTGGCCGCGGCGTCGAGTTCCGCGGAGCCGGCTCCGGGGGCCGTCCCGGGCCCGGCAGCACCACCGGCGATGCTCGGGTCGACGACCAGCTGGTTGTCCACCGAGATGCCGGGCAGCGCGGCGGCCACGGCCTGCTCGGCGGCGGCGCCGGTCGCGTCGTCGGCCACCGTTCCGGTCAGGGTCACGCCGCCGTCGGCGATGCTGATCGCGGTGTCACCGCCGACCGCGCCGGCGAGCGCGGCCGCGGCCGCGGCGATCGAGGTGGGGCCGACCCCGGCGGGCAGCGTGGCCCCGGGGCTCACCTGCAGCTCGTCGACGACGGTGCGCCCTTCGGCTCGCGTGGTCGCGGCCGTGACCAGCTGGTTGCGCTCGTCGTCGGAGCCGACCACGCCGGCAAGCACGATGTCGTCGCCGCGGCGGGCGATCCCGAACGGCTCGGCCTCGGGGGGCGGCGCGGGGGCGGCTGGCGGGGCCACCGACGTCGCACCGCCGACCCCCACACCGGTGTCGGTCACGGTGGCGATCCGGACCCCGGGGACACCCTGCACGGCATCGACGGCGCGCGGGCCGTCCGCCGGGTCGATCCCGCTGATCGTCGCGTCCCGGCCGCTCAGGGCGAGACCGGCGCCGGGGAATCCGGCGGCGGCCAGCGCATCCCCGCCGGCACTGGTGAGCTGGTCCTCGATCTGCGGCCGTGGCCAGAGCTGGGTCAGCCCGGCCAGCACGGTCGGCACCACGACGGCGGCGCCGACCAGCGGCAGCCACCCCGGTCGTCGGGATCGATCGGCAGAACTGTCGGCCACGGGGCCCTCGCAATCCGGGTCGGTCCTTCGGCGCGCGAGGAGCGGGATGGGCCGCGCCCCCCGACGCAGAGCCGCAACGGTAGCCAACCGAACAGGTTCCCCGACCTCGGCACCCACCGTGCGTGACAGTGTGATCGTCACCGGTCCAGATCACACGACGGTGTCGGTGCGACTACGCACCGCTGAACGGTCCCCAGCACTCGACAGGCGGCGGCCACCGTCATCGACCGACGCGGGCGGGCCCGACCACGGGTGCCGAGCGGCACGTGCGGTCGGCCCGGAGGATAGGTTCGTTGTCGATCAGCCACACGGAACCGCCCAGCGGACCGTCCATGGTCGAACAGCAGCAGAGTCGAACAGCAGCAGAGTCGAACGACAGCCAGAGTCGAACGACAGCCAGAGTCGAACCACAGGGAGCGCAGATGACGACCGGCACCGAGAGCCCGCAGCGGGTGGCCATCGTGACCGGTGCGGCACAGGGGATCGGGGCCGCGACCGCGCTCCGGCTGGCCGCCGACGGGTTGGCGGTGGCCGTGCTCGACCTCGACCCCGGGGCCGCGCAGCGCACGGTCGACGCGATCGAGGCGGCCGGCGGGAGCGGGCTCGCGGTCGCCGCGAACGTGGCCGACGCCGCGCAGGTCGACGCGGCGGTGGACCGGGTGGCCGCCGAGCTCGGCGGCCCCACGGTGCTGATCAACAACGCTGGGGTGACCCGGGACAACCTGCTGTTCAAGATGACCGAAGCCGACTGGGACACCGTGATGGGGGTGCACCTGCGCGGTTCGTTCCTGATGACCAGGGCCGCGCAGAAGCACATGGTCGCCGCCGGGTGGGGCCGCATCGTGAACCTGTCCAGCACCTCGGCGCTGGGCAACCGCGGCCAGGCCAACTACTCCACGGCGAAGGCCGGTATGCAGGGCTTCACCAAGACCCTGGCCATCGAGCTGGGCAAGTTCGGCATCACCGCCAACTGCATCGCCCCTGGTTTCATCGTCAGCGACATGACCAGGGCCACCGCCGAGCGGATCGGCCAGGACTGGGACACCTACCTCGCCGCGCGGGCCGCCGAGATCCCGGTGGCGCGGGCGGGACAGGTCGACGACATCGCGCACACGGTGTCGTTCTTCGTGACCGAGGGCGCCGGGTTCGTCACCGGACAGGTGATCTACGTCGCCGGCGGCCCACGGGCCTGACCGATCGCCTCGATACTCGCGGGTGTGCGCTTCATCTTCCGCCCGCCGGCCGGGCACGCTTCCGGTTTGCTCGCGCTGCCCTGGGAGCGGCCGCTCGAGCGCTGGCCCGACGAGCTGCTGATCGAGCTGGCCCACCGCGGCATCTCGCGGCACGTCGTGCGGTTCGTCGAGTCCGGCGGTGCTCGGGGTGTGCGTGGAGCGACCACCGGTGGACGGGGTGGCCCAGGACGCCATCCTGGTCACCCGGTTCCTGGACTACTCGATGTCCTACCGGTACGTGTTCTCGCACGGCCACGCGAGCGGGCCGTCGGAGCAGCTGATCGACGCCATGGTCGAGCTCCTCGTGCGGCTGCACCTGGCCGGGCTGTTCTGGGGCGACTGCTCGCTGTCGAACACGCTGTTCCGGCCGGACGCCGGCCGGATCGGGGCGTACCTGGTGGACGCCGAGACCGCGGCGCTGCACCCGACCCTGTCCGACGGGCAACGCGCCTACGACGTCTCCTTCGCCGCGGAGCGGGTCGGCGGCGAGCTGCTCGACCTGCAGGCCGGGGGACTGCTGCCGGCCGAGCTGGACCCGATCGCGGTGGCCGCTGACCTGCCGCGGCGCTACGCCGCGCTGTGGACGGAGCTGACCCGCGAGGAGGTGTTCCGGCCCGACGAGCAGCGCTTCCGGGTGGCACAGCGGGTGAACCGGCTCAACGAGCTCGGTTTCGACGTCGACGAGCTGGAGCTGATCACCACCGGCGAGGGCACCCGGCTGCGGGTGCACACCCAGGTGGCCCAGACCGGTCAGCACCGCGACCAGCTGTTCGCCCTGACCGGCCTGCAGGTCACCGAGAACCAGGCCCGCCGGATGCTCAACGACCTGGTCTCCTACCGCGGGCACCTGGAGCAGAAGGAGGGTCGGCCCATCCCGGAAACCGTTGCGGCGCACCGCTGGCGGGCCGAGGTCTTCGATCACGTGCTCGCGGCCGTGCCGGCCGAGCTGGCCGATCGGCTGGCCCCGGCGGAGGTCTTCCACGAGATCCTGGAACACCGCTGGTTCCTGTCCGAGGCGGCCGGGACCGACGTCGGGAACACCGCCGCATCCGCCTCGTACGTGCAGCAGATCCTGCCCGGCACAGCCAGCACGAAGCCCGCGCGGGCCGGACTGGCGCGACCCATCGCGTCATGATCGTCCGGTGCGGCCGGGCGGGATCAGCCATCCGGGGGACGTTCGACATTGTCGTACGCGGCTCGTTGTCGTCGGGATGTTGCAGGTCTAGCTTCTGACCAGCAGCCACCGCGCGACGACGCCACCGGAGGTGTCCACATGAGACATGTTCGCGCGGGGCGATGCCCTGGTGTCATCGACCCGTCGACCACCGGCGTCCGCCTGGCCGGACCGGCGGGGCCGGCGATGCCGTCACGAAGGTCGACTCGAAGAGGGTTCGAACAATGACGATTGCTGTTGCACTCGGTCCGCAGCAACGCGCCGAGGCGCTGGATCGGCTGGCCGACGAGCAGTTCGACGTACTGGTGATCGGGGCCGGAGTGGTCGGCGCGGGCGCGGCGCTCGACGCCGCGACCCGGGGCCTGCGGGTGGCGCTGGTCGAGGCCCGCGATTTCGCCTCCGGAACCTCCAGCCGATCGTCGAAGTTGGTGCACGGCGGCCTGCGCTACCTCAAGCAGCTGAACTTCCACCTGGTGTTCGAGGCGCTGCGGGAGCGCAAGCTCATCCTCGAGACGCTGTGCCCGCACATCGCCCGCCCGGTCGAGTTCATCTACCCGCTGGAGAAGCCCGCCTGGGATCGGGCCTACGTCGGGACCGGCATCGGCGTCTACGACGTGCTCGGCGCCGGCCGCGGGGTGCCGAGCCACCTGCGGCACCTGTCCAAGAAGGCGACGCTGGCCTCGTTCCGCTCAGGCAAGCAGGGCGCGATCAAGGGTGGCATCAAGTTCTACGAGGGCCAGCTCGACGACGCCCGGCACACCATGATGCTGGCCCGCAGCGCGGCCGACTACGGCGCCGTGGTGGCCTCCAGCACCCGGGTCACCGGCTTCGTCCGGGAGGGCGACCGGGTGGTGGGCGCGCAGGCCCGTGACCTGGAGTCCAGCCGCGAGATCACGATCAGGGCGACGACCACGATCAACGCCGCCGGGGTGTGGACCGACGAGATCCAGAAGATGATCGGCGGCCGTGGACAGTTCCGGGTGCGGGCGTCCAAGGGCGTGCACGTGGTGGTGCCCCGGGACCGCATCGACTCCGACACCGGGTTGATCACCGAGACCGAGAAGAGCCTGCTGTTCATCATCCCGTGCCCGTGGAGCGACGACTTCTGGATCATCGGGACCACCGACACGCCCTGGGATCTGGACCTGGCGCACCCGGCGGCCAGTAGCCGCGACATCGAGTACATCCTCGATCACGCCAACGCCCTGCTGGCCACCCCGCTGACCAGGGCCGACGTGGTCGGCGTCTACGCCGGCCTGCGCCCGCTGCTGGCCGGGGAGTCGGATGAGACCAGCAAGCTGTCCCGCGAGCACGCCTGCATCAGCCCGGTGCCGGGTCTGGTCGTGGTGGCCGGCGGCAAGTACACGACCTACCGGGTGATGGCCAAGGACGGCGTCGACCTGGCCGCGACGATGCTCCCGCAGGACGTGCCCGCGTGCCTGACCGACCAGGTCCCGCTGGTCGGCGCGGCGGGCTACCAGGCCTTCGCCAACACCGCCCCGGCGCTGGCCGCCCGCTCCGGGCTGAGCGAGGCGTGGATCCAGCACCTGATGCGGCGCTACGGCACCGCGGTGAAGGAGATCCTCGAGCTGATCGCCGAGCGGCCCGACCTGGCCGACCCGCTCGAGCACGCGTCGCGGTACCTGAAGGTGGAGGCCTACTACGGCGTCTCGCACGAGGGCGCGCTGCACCTGGACGACATCCTGGCCAGGCGGTTGCGCGTCTCGATCGACACCCCCGACCGTGGCGCCGACGTCGCCGCCGAGGTCGCCGCGATCGTCGCCCCGCTGCTGGACTGGGACGACGCCGCGGTCGCCAACGAGGTGGAGCACTACCAGGCACGGGTCGCGGCCGAGCGCGACTCGCAGGCCCAGCCCGACGACCGCACCGCCGACTCGGCTCGGCTCGGTGCTCCAGAGGTCCGCGCCGGCGTGAGCTGAGCGGCTGCTGCTGTCCCCGCGGCCGGGGGGTGCGACCCCCGACCGAGCTTCATCCCTCGACTGTGCAAGGAGGCACAAGGTGGACACGCTCACCAACGGCCAGATCCTGCTGTACGAGACCCTCGGTACGGCCATGCTGCTCCTTCTCGGATGTGGCGTGGTCGCGAACGCGATCCTGCGTGAGACCAAGGGTTCCGGCGGCGGCTGGCTGCTGATCAACTTCGGCTGGGGGCTCGGCGTCTACGCCGGCGTCTACGTGGCCTTCCCGACCGGCGCGCACCTCAACCCGGCGGTCACGATCTCCCAGTTCATGATCGGCAACACCACCATCGGTCAGGTGCCCTTCTACTTGCTCGGGGAGTTCCTCGGGGCGTTCCTGGGTGCGGTGCTCTGCTGGTTGGCCTACAAGAACCACTTCGACGTCGAGGAGGACCCGGGCCTCAAGCTCGCGGTGTTCTCCACCGGCCCGGCCATCCGCAACACGGCCTGGAACCTGGTCACCGAGGTCATCGGCACCTTCGTACTGATCTTCGGCATCCTGCTGTCCGGCGGCACCCCGACCCAGGTCGGTCCGCTGTTCGTCGCCCTGCTGGTGGTGGGGATCGGGGCGTCGCTGGGTGGCCCGACCGGCTACGCCATCAACCCGGCGCGCGACCTCGGTCCGCGTATCGCGCACGCCGTGCTCCCGATCCCGAACAAGGGCTCTTCGGACTGGAGCTACTCCTGGATCCCGGTGGTCGGACCGATCGTCGGCGCGGTGCTCGCGACGCTGCTCTACCAGGCCATGGGCGCGCAGGACCTGATCGACGCGATCAAGAACGCCGCAACCCAGTGATCTCGCCACGGTGCGCCGCGCACCGACCCGTCCCGGTACCACCGACCCAGAAAGGTGTCCGATGAGCGAGCAGTTCGTCGCTGCAGTCGACCAGGGAACGACCTCCACCCGGTGTATGATCTTCAATCGCGACGGCCGGGTCGTCGTGTCCGACCAGATGGAACACCAGCAGATCTTCCCGCAGGCCGGCTGGGTCGAGCACGACGCGGCCGAGATCTGGAACAACACCCGTGAGGTCGTCTCCGGCGCGCTGGCCAAGGCCGACATCACCGCGGCCGACATCGCCGCGGTCGGGATCACCAACCAGCGCGAGACCGCGCTGGTGTGGGACCGCACGACCGGCGAGCCGGTCTACAACGCGATCGTCTGGCAGGACACCCGCACCGACGCGATCTGCCAGCAGCTCGGCGCGCTCGGGGGTGGCGCCGAACGCTACAAGGCCAAGGTGGGTCTGCCGCTGGCCACCTACTTCTCCGGCCCCAAGGTGCGCTGGATTTTGGACAACGTCGAGGGCGCCCGGGAGCGCGCGGAGGCCGGTGACCTGGCCTTCGGCAACATGGACACCTGGCTGGTCTGGAACATGACCGGCGGCACCGAGGGCGGGCTGCACCTCACCGAGCCGACCAACGCCTCGCGCACCATGCTGATGGACCTGGACACGCTGTCCTGGGACGAGGAGATCGCCGGCGAGATGGGCATCCCGATGTCCATGCTCCCGGAGATCCGTTCCAGCTCGGAGGTCTACGGGGAGATCCGGCCCAAGGGCGCGTTGGCCGGTGTGCCGATCTCCGGCATCCTCGGTGACCAGCAGGCGGCCACGTTCGGGCAGGCCTGCCTGTCGGTCGGCGAGGCCAAGAACACCTACGGCACCGGCAACTTCATGCTGATCAACACCGGCAACGAGAAGGTGGCCAGCAAGAACGGGCTGCTGACCACGGTCTGTTACAAGATCGGCGAGGAGGCCACGGTCTACGCCCTGGAGGGCTCGATCGCGGTGTCCGGGTCGCTGGTGCAGTGGATGCGCGACAACCTCGGTCTCATCGGCTCGGCGCCCGAGATCGAGACGTTGGCCGCCACCGTGTCCGACAACGGCGGGGCGTACTTCGTGCCCGCCTTCTCCGGACTGTTCGCACCGCACTGGCGCTCCGACGCCCGCGGCGCGATCGTCGGGCTCACCCGGTACGTGAACAAGGGCCACATCGCGCGGGCGGTGCTGGAGGCCACGGCCTTCCAGAGCCGGGAGGTGCTGGACGCGATGAACGCCGACTCCGGGGTGGACCTGACCGCGCTCAAGGTGGACGGCGGCATGGTCGCCAACGAGACCCTGATGCAGTTCCAGGCCGACCTCCTCGGGGTCCCGGTGATCCGGCCGGTGGTGGCCGAGACGACCGCGCTGGGCGCGGCCTACGCGGCCGGGCTGGCCGTCGGGTTCTGGCAGAGCGAGGACGACATCCGGGCCAACTGGGCCGAGGACAAGCGCTGGGAACCGCAGATGGACCCGGCCGACGCGGAGAAGCTCTACCGGATGTGGCGGCGGGCGGTGACCAAGACCTTCGACTGGGTGCACGAGGACGACTGAATCTTCATAGCGGCGCGAGCCAGCGCCGCGATCAACTGCCCGGGCCGCCGCCATCGGCGGCCCGGGTCCAGTTGAGCGTCAGCTCGACGGCCCGCTGCCAGCTCTGGTACTCGGCCTGGACGTGGCCAGGGTCCATCGCCGGTTGCCACTCGGCCGCGAGCTGCCAGTTGCGGCCCAACACGGTCAGGTCGGGCCAGTACCCGACCGACAGCCCGGCCGCGTAGGCCGCGCCCAGCGCCACCGTCTCGGCGACCATCGGCCGCACCACCGGCATGCCGATCACGTCGGCGATGAACTGCATCAGCAGGTTGTTCGAGGTCATCCCGCCGTCGGCGCGCAGCTGGGTCAGCGCCAGCCCGGTGTCGGCGACCATCGCGTCCAGCACCTCCCTGGTCTGCCAGCCGGTCGCCTCCAGGGCGGCCCGGGCCAGGTGGCCCTTGGTGACGTAGCTGGTCAGCCCGGCGATGACGCCGCGCGCCTCCGGTCGCCAGCGCGGCGCCAGCAGGCCGTAGAACGCCGGTACCACGTAGCAGCCACCGTTGTCGGTCACCGTGTTGGCGAGCGTCTCGATCTCCGGCGCCGAGCTGATCAGGCCAAGGCCGTCGCGGAACCACTGCACCAGCGAGCCGGTCACCGCGATCGGCCCCTCCAGGGCGTACACCGCCGGCTCACCGCCCAGCTGGTAGGCGACCGTGGTGAGCAGCCCGTGCTTGGAGGTCACGAACCGGTTGCCGGTGTTGAGCAGCAGGAAGCTGCCGGTGCCGTAGGTGCATTTCGCGTCGCCGGGGGAGAAGCAGGTCTGGCCGAACAGGGCGGCCTGCTGATCGCCGAGCGCGGCCGCGACAGGTACCCCGGCGAGCGGGCCGTGCCCACAGCCGTAGGTGGTCAGCGACGGCCGGATCTCGGGCAGCATCGCGGCCGGGATCGAGAAGAACTCCAGCAGCTCGGCGTCCCAGCTCAACGAGTGGATGTTCATCAGCAGCGTCCGGCCGGCGTTGGTCACCTCGGTCACGTGCGCACCGCCTGCGGTGCCGCCGGTGAGGTTCCAGATCAGCCAGGAGTCCATCGTGCCGAACGCGATCTCGCCGCGTTCGGCCCGCTCGCGCAGCCCCGGGGTGTGCTCGAGGATCCAGCTGAGCCGGGGCGCGCTGAAGTAGGAGGCCACCGGCAGCCCGCTGAGGTCCTCCACGCGGGCCGCCCCGGGCAGCCGGACCAGCGCCTCGACCGCGTCGTCGGTGCGGGTGTCCTGCCACACGATGGCGCGCCGCACCGGCCGCCCGGTCCGCCGGTCCCAGATCACCACGGTCTCGCGCTGGTTGGCGATGCCGACGGCGGCCACGTCGGCGGCGGTGGCGCCGACCGCGGCCAGCACCCGGCCGATGGTCTTGCGCACGTTCGACCAGATCTCGTCGGCGTCCTGCTCGATCCAGCCGGGTTTCGGGTAATGCGCGCGGTGCTCGATCTGCGCGATGGACACCAGTTGTCCGGCGTGGTCGAACAGGATCGCCCGCGACGAGGTGGTGCCCTGGTCGATCGACATCACAAACCGTGCTGACATACGCCCCCGATCATGACCGTCCCGATCCCATTGTTCGCGCCGCGGCGCGGACGTGCTGTTCCGGCTGTGTCAACGGCTGGTGCACTCACCGCTCGGTCCGCACGCCGGCCAGCTCGCGGGTGATCGCCTGCGCACAGCTGTTCACCTGGCTCAGCAGCGCGGGCCGCGCCCGTCCGGTCGAGTCGCAGATGCGCTCGATCGTGCCGTAGACCGCCACCGCGGCCACCACGAGGCCGCCGAAGCCCTTGATCGGCGCCGCGATGCTGGCCTGGTCCGGCACGTGTTCGCCGAGGTCGGTGGCGTATCCCTGGGCGCGGATCCGCTCGAGCTCGGCCGCCAGCGGCCGCCGCTCCACGATGGTGCGGGCCGTGTAGGTCGGCGGCGCGGGCAACAGGTTCAGCGGGGCCGGGTGGTAGGCCAGCAGGACCTTGCCCAGCGCCGTGGCGTGCAGCGGCAGCGTCGCCGGCGTGACCGCCACCCGCGGCGCCTGCGTGGGCCGCAGCAGGTGGTGCGCGACGACCACCTCGGTGCCGACGAGCACGCCCACCCACACCGCCTCGCCGGTGCGCACGGCCAACGGGTCGACCCAGTTGAAGCTGCGCGCCCGCAGCTCGTTGACGTCCAGCAGCGGCGAGCTCAGGTCGAGCAGGCCGGCGCTGAGCTGGTACTGGCCGCTGAGCCGGTCCTGCTCGACGAACCCGACGCTGACCAGGGTGGTGAGCAGGCCGTGCGCGGTCGCCTTGGGCAGCTGCAGCGAGGTCGAGACGTCGGCCAGCCGCAGCCGCTGGGGGCTCGCGGCCAGCAGTCGGATGATCGCGGCGGCTCGCTCGACGGATTGGATCAGCCCCGGCACGCCATCAGGCTAGTGCGTGATCAGGCACCGGCCGCGGGCTCAGCCGCGGACCCGGCGCAGCACCCTGGCCTCCCACGGCCGCAACGGTGTCGAGGCGGGCAGTGCGGGCGCCGGGGTCAGGTTGCCCAGCACCAGCTCGGCCGTATCCCATTCCGCGGGGTCCCATTCTGCGGTGTCCGGCAGCTCGCACGGCGTCGTGTCATCGGAGAAGTTGGCCAGTACCAACAACTCCACGGCGCCCAGCCGGCGGGTGAAGGCGTAGATCACCGGATCGTCGGGCAGCAGCATGGTGAAATCGCCGTGCACCACCGCGGGCTCGTTGTGCCGCAACGAGATCAGCGCCCGGTAGTGGTGCAGCACCGAGCCCGGATCGGCCCACTGGTCGGCCGCGTTGATCTCGACGTGGTTCGGGTTCACCGGCAACCACGGGTCGCCGGTGGTGAAGCCGGCGTTCGGCGAGGCATCCCACTGCACCGGCGAGCGGGCGTTGTCGCGGCTCATCGAGCGCAACGCGGCGAGCACACCCTCGGGCGCCAGCCCGGTCGCGAGCGCGGCGGTGTGGTAGTTGATCGACTCGATGTCCCGGAAGTCGGTGATGGCGGCGAACGGCGAGTTCGTCATCCCGAGTTCCTCGCCCTGGTAGACGTAAGGGGTGCCGCGGTGCAGGTGCAGCACCGTGGCCAGCAGCTTGGCCGCGGCCACCCGGTGCTGCGGCGCGTCGGAGCCGAAGCGCGACACCGCCCGTGGCTGATCGTGGTTGTTCCAGTAGAGGCTGTTCCAGCCGACGTCGGCCAGCCCCGCCTGCCAGCGACCCAGCGACGCCTTGAGCAGCCGCAGGTCCAGCGGCAGCACGTCCCACTTGTTGTTGCCCTGGTCGATGTTGACGTGCTCGAACTGGAACACCATGTCGACCTCGGCCCGGGCCGGGTCGGTGAACAGCCGCGCCTGCTCGACGGTGACCCCGGGCATCTCGCCCACGGTCAGCAGCCGGACCGGGTGCGGCGCAACGACCTCGCGGTTCATCTCGTTGAGGAACTCGTGCAGCCGCGGCCCGTGCATATAGACCCCGGTGTCGAGGTCCTTGGAGATCATGTTGATGACGTCCATCCGGAACCCGTCGACCCCGCGGTCGAGCCACCACCGCATCATGTCGTACACCGCCGCCCGGACCTCCCGGTTCTCCCAGTTCAGGTCGGGCTGCTTGCGCGAGAACAGGTGCAGGTAGTACTCGCCGGTCACCTCGTCGAGCTGCCAGGCCGGGCCGGAGAAGGCGGACTGCCAGTCGGTCGCGGGTTCTGGCCGCCACCAGTACCAGTCGCGCTTGGGGTTGTCGGTGCTGGATCGGGACTCGACGAACCACGGGTGCTCGTCGGAGGTGTGGTTGACCACCAGATCCATGATCAGCTTCAGGCCGCGGTCGTGGGCCCCGGCGAGCAGCGCGTCGAAGTCGCCCAGCGTGCCGAACACCGGCTCGATGTCGGTGTAGTTGCTGATGTCGTAGCCGTTGTCGTCCTGCGGGGAGGGGTAGACCGGCGACAGCCAGAGCACGTCGACGCCGAGCTCGGCCAGATGGTCCAGCCGCGCGGTGATGCCGGGGAGGTCGCCGATCCCGTCGCCGTCGGAGTCGGAGAAGCTGCGCGGGTAGATCTGGTAGACCACCGCGCTGCGCCACCAGATGTCGTCGGGAGCACTCGCATCGCGGTCGGCACCGCCCGGCTGGATCATGCCGGCAATCTAGTGTCCGCCCGGGCCGTTCGCGCTCCTGGGAGCCGGTCCGTGGATCTTGTGTCGCGCGGCGGCGTGGTGCGAACGGCACTTTCGCTCGCACCTAGCGTGCGAAGGTGCCGTTCGTACCGATGTGGGCGGGTCGTGATCGCTGCGAACGGCGCCCTGCGGCCGGCACCACGATCGCTGGTGCCGGAAGCATCCCGGTTACCAGGCCGAGTCCTAGACCCGGACGGTGATGAACTCGCGGCCGGCCTCGTTGCGGACCGTCACGCCCGCCACCTCGGCCGGGTCGATGATGGTGCTGCCCTGCAACGGGGCCCCGGGGACCGGGCTCGGCTGCCCGACCAGCCAGCTGCCGGCCAGGTGCTCGGAGCCGTCCTTGGCCAGCACGATCAGCGAGCAGCGCTCGCCCGGCGGGATGCCGCGGACGGTGGCCGCCAGCCGCACCCAGCCGTTCGCCGGTGTGATCGTCGCGGACATGGTGACCGGGCCCTGGCTGCCCGCCGCGGTCAAGGCGCCCTCCGGGACCGGGGCCGGGGGCGGCGCGGGAACGGGGGCGGGGGCGGCGACCACGCTCGGCTGCGGCACGAGCTGCTGACCGACGAACGCGCCGGCTCCGAGCAGCGCGGCCGCGACCACGGCGGCCGCCGCGACCTGGCCGAACCGGCGTCGGTTGCGTCGGGAGCCGGTCTCGGTGCGGATCTGGCGCAGCGTGCGCTGCAGCACGAGGTCGTTTTCCGGCGGGCCGTCCAGGAACATCTCCGGGGGTACCGCATCGAGCCTGGTGGTCGCTTCGCGCAGCTCGGACCATTCGAGGCGGCAGGCGGCGCAGCCGGCCAGGTGCTGCTCGACGGCGCGCGCCTGCGCCCCGGTGAGCAGGCCGAGTGCGTGCGCGCTCAGCTCACCGGGATCGTGCATTCCGTTCACGCCTGCACCTCCCGTTGCATCGTGGCCCGCAGCGCCCGCAACGCGTAGTACGAGCGGGACTTGACCGTGCCGGTCGGAACTCCCAGCGCCGCCGCGGCCTCACCGAGGCTGCGGCCCTGCAGGTACAGCTGGTCGATCACCACCCGATGTTCCTCCGACAGCTCGCTCAGCGCCGCCTGGACGGTGACCGAGGTCGCCACCAGATCGGCGTGGTCGCGTTCGGTCGGCTGCGCGTCCGGGTCCTCGGCCACCTCGGCCGGTCGCGCCGACTTGGCCCGCACCCGGTCGATGACCAGGTTGCGCACCACGGTGAGCAACCAGCCACGGGTGGAACCCTTGCCGTTGGTCAGCACCTCGGGGTTGCGCCAGGCACGGATCAACGCCTCCTGGACCACGTCCTCAGCCGTGGTCCGGTCGCCGAGCAGTCGTGTCGCGTACGCCAGCATGGCCCGTCCGTGTTCGGAGTAGACAACATCGACCAGCGCTGCATCGCGGTCGCTGGTCCGGGGCACGGGCGGGACCCTAAAGGAACCCTCCCGACCTCTACACGGCGGCAACTCCGAAAAGGTTCACGCAACAATGAACCGTTCGGTCCACCGGTCCGTGTGCCAAGCATGACCAGGATCGCGCCCACCCTCACGCTGCTGGCCGTCGCCGCCCTCGGCGGCGGCATGTTCGTCGCGAACGCGGTGAGCGATCCGGGACTGCCGACCCAGGTGCCCACCCCGGCCGCCGTCGCGGCGCCGGCCGCCGGTCCCGGTACCGAAGTCATCTCGCTGGCCGACATCCCGGTCTCCGGGGCCACCAAGGTCGAGGTCGCGCTGGCCGACATCCCGGTGGTCGGCGGCACCGGCGCGGCCCCGGCCGCACCCGCGGCCGACACCCCGGGGCGGACCGAGGTGTCGCTGGGCGACATCACGGTGGCCCAACCGGTGGCCCAGCCCACAGCGCCGGCGGCCGCCCCCGGGTCCCCCACCGCGTTCGCGGGGCGCACCAGCGACGAGAAGAAGACGGTGGCCGTCGCCGTGCAGGGCAGTAAGGCCGAGGCCTACGTCTGCGGTGGCGGGGTCGAGGCCTGGCTGAGCGGTTCGGTCAGCGACGGCGCGCTGTCGTTGAAGAGCAAGAGCGGCCGCACGACGCTGACCGGGACCGTCGGCGCGACCAGCACCGACGGCTCGGTCACGATCGACGGCGTGACGACGGCGTACAGCGTCGCCGCCACCGACGTGGCCACGGCCACCCGCAACGGACGCGCCGACGTGGGCAAGGTCGTCAAGCGACTGGGCGCCACCGGATGAGCCGCCGCGGCGAGAGCGACGTCGTGACCACGGCGATCCCGATGATCACCCCGCCGCCGATCACCCCGACACCCGCCGGCCCGGTACCGCAGCCGCGGCGGCCGGTGGCGGCCCCGACCACCGGACCGGACCCGGACGCCACCACCGTGCGCCACCGGCGGGCGTCGCTGCCGCCCAGCGACGGCATCGGTTCGTTCCCCTCGCAGGCCGAGCTGGTCTCGGCGCCGACCGCGCCCACCCGGATCGCGGTGCTGCTGATCGCGGTGGCCGCGGGCACGCTGGTCAGCGTCGGGCTCGGCGTGTACGGCCGGCTGCATGAGCCGACCTTCGCCGGGCTGTCGGTGGCAGGCTTCTCCAGCGGCACCGCGGCGAAGTCGTGGCTCGCCTCGGCCGCGTTCGCACTGGTCGTGATCCAGCTGCTGTCGGCCGCGCTGATGTACCGCAGCAGCCGGTCCTGGGTGCCCCGGGTGCACCGCTGGGTGGGGCGGGTCGCGGTGCTGGCCACCGTGCCGGTGGCCGTGCACTGCCTGTACGCCCTGGGCTTCCAGCTCAGTTCGACCCGCGTGCTGGTGCACTCGTTGGCCGGTTGCTTCGTCTACGGCGTGTTCGTGGCCAAGATGCTGGTACTGCCCCGGCCGACGGCTCCGCGCTGGAGCATCCCGCTGCTCGGGGGCCTGCTGTTCACCGCGCTCACCGCCGTCTGGCTCACCTCATCGATGTGGTTCTTCAGCTCCTCCGGCCTCGTGTTCTAGTACGGGTAGTGGATCGGCACGATCGGAGTGAACAAGAAGTGACTACGCGTGAGCTGTCCCGGCGGGCCGTGCTGGCCGGGACGTGCGGAACCTGCGCCGCGGCCGTGGCCGGCTGTGCGACCTACACCTCCGGACGGCCCGCGCCCGCCGCCGCGCCGGAACCCGCCGCCGGGCCCGGCAGCTCGACGACCCCGGCACCGGATGGGACCGAGCAGGACGCGGGCACCGACAGCAGCGGGAAGGTGGCCGCCACGGACATCCCGGTCGGCGGCGGCAAGATCTTCGCCGATCGGGACCTCGTGATCACCCAACCGACCGCCGGCAAGTTCGTGGCGTTCTCGGCGACCTGCCCGCACCAGGGCTGCGCGGTCTCGACGATCACCGGCGACACGGTGAACTGCCCGTGTCACGGCAGCAAGTTCGCGCTGGCCGACGGCGCGGTGGTGAACGGCCCCGCGACCAGCCCGCTGACCAAGAAGACGATCAAGGTGTCGGGCGGGCAGATCACCCTCGCGTGACCCGAAGCACCACCTGGACCGGCCCGCCGGCCCGCCGCGCTCACTACGATCCGGGAATGTCCCAGGCCCAACCGGGAGTGCCCCAGACCGGACTACAGGCAGGACCGCAGCCCGAACTGCCCACGCAACCGCCCACCGAACCGGCGACGTTGCCGCTGGCCGCGGCGTTCCCGACGCCGAGCCACGGGCAGTGGAGCGGGCTGGTCGACGAGGTCGCCCGCAAGGCTCGCCGGATCCCGGCCGAGGCCCCACCCGGAGCAGGCGAAGATGCGCTGAGCTGGACCACCATCGACGGGATCCGGGTGCGGCCGCTCTACACCGCCGACGACGTCGGGCCGCAGGACCTGGCCGCGACCGGGGTGCCGGGAGCGCCGCCGTTCGTGCGCGGTGCCCGGGCCACCGGCCCGGTCCCGACCGGCTGGGACGTGCGCCAGCCGCACCGGGAACCGGACCCGGAGGCCGCCGCCGCGGCGATCACCTCAGACCTGGCCAACGGGGTCACCTCGATCTGGCTCGCGCTGGGCGACGGCGCGACCGCGGTCGGCGATCTCGGCTCGGTGCTGGCGGGCGTCCACCTCGACCTCGCGCCGGTGGTGCTGGACGCCGGCCCGGCCGCCGTCCCGGCCGCCGAGGCGTTCCTGGCCACCGCCGACGCTCGCGGGATCGCCGCTGAGGCGTTGCTCGGCACCCTGGGGCTGGATCCGATCGGGCAGCGCGCGGCCACCGGCTCCGGCGCCGATCCGGGTTCGGTGGTGCCGGTGTCCGCCCGGGTCGCGCAGCGCTACCCCCAGCTGCGGACCGTGGTCGTGGACGCGTTGGGAGTGCACGCGGCCGGCGCCTCGGACGCCCAGGAGCTCGGCTACGCGCTGGCCGCCGGGGTCGCCTACCTGCGTGAGCTCATCGGAGCCGGGCTGGAGCTCGCGGTCGCCGCCCGGCTGCTGGAGTTCCGCTTCGCGGCCACCGCGGACCAGTTCGCCACCATCGCCAAGCTGCGCGCCGGGCGCCGGCTGTGGTCGCGGGTCACCGAGGTCTGCGGTTCCGCGCAACCGCAGTTCCAGCACGCCGTCGGATCGCCGACGATGCTGACCCGCCGCGACCCCTACGTGAACCTGGTGCGCGGCACCCTGGCCGGTTTCGCGGCCGGCGTCGGGGGAGCGGATGCGGTCACGGTGCCGCCGTTCGATGCCGCCATCGGTGCGCCGCAACCGTTCTCGCGGCGGATCGCCCGCAACACCCAGGCGCTGCTGACCGACGAGTCGCACCTGGCCAGAGTGCTCGACCCGGCCGGCGGCTCCTGGTACGTCGAGTCGCGCACCGCCTCCATCGCGCGGGTGGCCTGGGCGTTCTTCCAGGAGATCGAAGCGGCCGGCGGTGCCGTCGCCGCGCTGGATTCCGGGTTGCTCGGGGCGCGCATCGAGGTGGTGCGGGCCCGGCGCGAGCGCGACATCGCCACCCGCCGGTCGCCGCTGACCGGGGTGAGCGAGTTCCCCGACCTCGAGGAGCGGCCGGTGCTGCGGGCGGCACGGCCGGCGCCGGCCACCTGCGGGCTCCCGACCTACCGCCCGGCCGCGCCGTTCGAGGAGTTGCGGGACCGCTCCGACGCGCAGCTGGCCGCGACCGGCGCCCGCCCGCGGGCGTTCCTGGCCACGCTCGGGGCGTTGGCCGACCACACCGCGCGGGCCGGCTTCGCGCGCAACCTGCTGCAGGCCGGTGGCATCGAGGTGGTCGACGCCGGCCCGACGCGGACCGTCGACGACGTGACGTCCGCGTTCGTCGCGGCTGCCACCCCGGTGGCCGTGCTCTGCGGCACCGACCGGCTCTACACCGAGCGGGCTGAGGCCACGGTGGCCGCCCTGCGCGCGGTCGGCGCGGGACACATCCTGCTGGCCGGCACGGTCGAGGTCGCGGGACTGGACGGTCATCTCGCGGCCGGCGGCGACGCGCCGGCGGCGATCGAGGGTGTCTACGCGGCGCTGGCCGGAGCAGCGGAGGTGACCCGATGACGATTCCCGACTTCAGCACCATCGAGCTCGACGGTGCGGCCGCCCCGACCCGGCAGTGGCCGCCCGCCGGGGTGACGGCGCCGCCGGACTGGGATGCGCCGGAGGGCATCGCGGTGCTGCCGCTCTACACCGCGGCCGACCTGCGCGAGGTCGACTTCCTGCACACCTACCCGGGGATCGCCCCGTTCCTGCGCGGCCCCTACCCGACGATGTACCTCACCCAGCCCTGGACGGTGCGCCAGTACGCGGGGTTCTCCACGGCGACCGAGTCCAACGCGTTCTACCGGCGCAACCTGGCCGCCGGGCAGAAGGGGCTGTCCATCGCGTTCGACCTGGCCACCCATCGCGGCTACGACTCCGACCACCCCCGTGTCGGCGGCGACGTCGGCATGGCCGGGGTGGCCATCGACTCCATCTACGACATGCGACAGCTCTTCGACGGCATCCCGCTCGATGAGATGTCGGTGTCGATGACCATGAACGGCGCCGTGCTGCCCGTGCTCGCGCTGTACATCGTGGCCGCCGAAGAACAGGGCGTGCCGCACGACAAGCTCACCGGGACCATCCAGAACGACATCCTCAAGGAGTTCATGGTCCGCAACACCTACATCTACCCGCCGTCCCCCTCGATGCAGATCATCTCCGACATCTTCTCCTACACCTCGAAGGAGATGCCCAAGTTCAACTCGATCTCCATCTCGGGCTACCACATCCAGGAAGCGGGGGCGACCGCCGACCTGGAGCTGGCCTACACCCTGGCCGACGGCGTCGAGTACCTGCGGGCCGGCCGGGATGCCGGGCTCGACGTGGACCGGTTCGCGCCCCGGCTGAGCTTCTTCTTCGGCATCGGGATGAACTTCTTCATGGAGGTGGCCAAGCTGCGGGCCGCGCGGCTGCTGTGGGCCAAGCTGGTGCACGGGTTCGGCACGGACAACCCCAAATCGCTCTCGCTGCGCACGCACTGCCAGACCTCGGGCTGGTCGCTGACCGCGCAGGACGTCTACAACAACGTGATCCGCACCTGCATCGAGGCGATGGCCGCCACCCAGGGGCACACGCAGTCCTTGCACACCAACGCGTTGGACGAGGCGCTGGCGTTGCCCACGGACTTCTCGGCCCGGATCGCGCGCAACACGCAGCTGCTGCTGCAGCAGGAGTCCGGCACCACCGACGTGATCGACCCGTGGGGCGGCAGCTACTACGTCGAGAAGCTCACCCACGACCTGGCCCGCCGCGCGTGGGCGCACATCCAGGAGGTCGAGCGGGTGGGCGGGATGGCCGATGCCATCGAGGCCGGCATCCCGAAGCTGCGGGTCGAGGAGGCGGCCGCGCGCACCCAGGCCCGCATCGACTCCGGCCGGCAGCCGGTGATCGGGATCAACAAGTACGCGGCGACGTCCGAGGACGGCACGGTGGACGTCGAGGTGCGCCGGGTGGACAACGCGGGGGTGCGCGCCGAGCAGCTGGACAAGCTGCGCCGGCTGCGCGCCGAGCGCGACTCCCGCGAGGTCGACGCCGCGTGCGAGGCGTTGACCGCGGCCGCGGCCCTGATCGCCGAGGGCGCACCGCGATCTGACGAGCAGAATCTGCTGGCCCTGGCCGTCGCCGCGGCCCGCGCCAAGGCCACCGTCGGGGAGATCAGCGACGCGCTGGAGAAGGTGTTCGGGCGCCACGCCGGTCAGATCAGGATCATCTCCGGGGTGTACTCCGAGGAGGCCGGCTCCAGCCCGGCGATATCGCGGGCCCGCGAGCTGGTCGACCAGTTCGCCGAGGCCGAGGGGCGGCAGCCGCGCATCCTGGTCGCCAAGATGGGCCAGGACGGGCACGACCGCGGTCAGAAGGTGATCGCGACCGCCTTCGCCGACCTCGGCTTCGACGTCGACGTCGGCCCGCTGTTCCAGACCCCCGCCGAGGTGGCCCGCCAGGCCGTCGAAGCCGACGTGCACGTGGTCGGGGTGAACTCGCTGGCCGCGGGACACCTGACGCTGGTCCCCGAGCTGCGGGCCGCGCTCGCCGAGCTGGCGCGGCCCGACATCATGGTCGTCGTCGGCGGCGTCATCCCGCCCGCGGACTACCCGGCGCTGCAGGAGGCCGGGGCGGCGGCGGTGTTCGGGCCGGGCACCGTGATCGCGGAGGCGGCGGTGGACCTGCTGGGGAAGCTGACCGCGTCCCTCGCCGACTGATGCCGCGCCCGATCGACGTCGACGCGCTGGCCCGCGGCGTGCGCGACGGGTCCCGGGCGGTGCTGGCGCAGGCGATCACCCTGGTCGAGTCGCAGCGCCCCGAGCACCGGGTGGCGGCCCAGCAGCTGTTGATGGAGCTGCTGGGCGCCGGGGGAGCCGCGCGGGTCGGGATCAGCGGTCCGCCCGGGGTCG
Organism: uncultured Actinomycetota bacterium; assembly: GCA_963730945.1. Taxonomy (GTDB): domain Bacteria; phylum Actinomycetota; class Actinomycetes; order Mycobacteriales; family Pseudonocardiaceae; genus Pseudonocardia. The sequence continues at coordinate 950,391 of CAVSTV010000008.1, read as the reverse complement.
GGAAGTCGACGTTCATCGAGGCGTTGGGCAGCCAACTCACCGGCGCCGGGCACCGGGTCGCGGTCCTCGCGGTGGACCCGTCGTCGAGCCGTTCCCGCGGCTCGATCCTGGGCGACAAGACCCGGATGGCCCGCCTCGCCGTCGACGACAACGCGTTCATCCGCCCCTCACCCAGCGCCGGCACGCTCGGCGGGGTGGCCCGCGCGACCCGCGAGACGATCGTGTTGATGGAGGCGGCCGGCTACGACATCGTGCTCGTCGAGACGGTCGGGGTCGGGCAGTCCGAGGTGACGGTGGCCGCGATGGTCGACACGTTCCTGCTGCTCACGATCGCGCGCACCGGCGACTCGCTGCAGGGGATCAAGAAGGGCATCCTGGAGCTGGCCGACGTGGTCGCGGTGAACAAGGCCGACGGCGGCGCCGAACGCGAGGCCCGGGCCGCGGCGCGGGAACTGTCGGGCGCGCTGCACCTGATGGCCCCGACCAGCGCGTCCTGGCGACCGCCGGTGCTGGCCTGCAGCGGGCGCACCGGCGAGGGGTTGGCGGCGGTGTGGGCGGCCGTGGCGAAGCATCGCGACACCCTGGACGCGGCCGGGGAGCTGGCGGCCAAGCGGGCCGGACAGCAGGTGGACTGGATGTGGGCGATGGTCCGCGACCAGCTGCTGGACCGGCTGCGCACCGATCCCGGAGTGCGGGAGAAGCTGCCGGAGCTGGAGCACGAGGTGCGCGGCGGCCGGCTGACGCCGACGCTGGCCGCGCAGACGGTGCTCGATCTGCTGGCCTGAGCACTCGCACGCCGGGGAACGGGAGTCTGGGCTGACGGCCGCTACGTCGCCCGTGCATCCGGGCGGGCCCTCGGCGCGGTAGAGGTGTCAGGGCCACCGACGTGTGGCCCCCGACGAAGGGGTCAACAGTGCTACGCAGACTCATCCGCTTCTCGCTGTTGTTGTTCACGCTGATCGCGACCAGCCTCGCGCTGGCCACGCCCGCCTTCGCGACGGACTCCCACCACGGGCACGGCAAGACCGTGGAGCTGGAGGGGGGCAGCACCACCCTGACCGTGGACAAGGGCACACTCGGTGTCCTGGTCGACAACAAGGTGTCGGTCAAGCCCATCAGGGGCGCGAGCGCGAAGGGGCGCAGCTTCACGTTCCCGATCACCGGCGGCGAAGTCGACGCCAAGACCGTGGCCGGCAAGATCGAACACAGCGGCGGCCTGCAGTTCGCCGCGGGCGGCAAGAAGCTCGGGGTGCAGGACTTCGTGATCGACACCAAGAAGGGCGTGCTCACCGCACGGGTGAGCGGCACCAAGACCCGGGTCCCGCTGCTCAAGCTGAACCTGAGCAAGGCGCACATCGCCAAGGGCTCGAGCAAGGTCGTGGTCAGCAACGTCCGCGCGACGCTCACCGGCGAGGCGGCCGCCGCGCTGAACAAGACCTTCGGCGTGAAGCTGTTCAAGAAGGGCCTCCCGATCGGCGTCGCGAAGGTGACCGCCCGGTTCTGAGCCTGCGGGTGCCGGCACCGAGCGGGTGCCGGCACGAGCGGGTGCTGCCACGAGTGGGTGAAGGGATCCGCGCGCCTGCGGCCGCCGTCCGCGGCGGCCGCATAGCGTCGGGCCCGTGCTCGGGGTCAGTCACGCCACGTCCGGGGCGGTCGTCGGCCTCGCCGTGGCCGGGTTCGTGCCGCCCGCGCTCGGGGTCGAGCCGACCGCAGGCAGCGTCCTGACCTTCGCCGCCGTGTGCGCGGGAGCCGCCCTGCTGCCGGATCTCGATCATCCGTCGTCGGCGGCGACCCGCCGGTTCTCGGTGGCGTCGTGGATCGCCTGCCGGGCGATCAGGCCGCTCTCGGCCCTCGTCTTCGACCTGACCAGGGGGCGCCGCGACACCGGCCGCGGCACCCACCGGGGGCTCACCCACACCGCACTCGGCGCGGTGCTGCTGGGGCTCGGGATCAACCTCGCCTCGGCGCGCTGGGGGACGCCGGTGCTGGTCGGGACGCTGTTCGTATGCCTGGCGCTGGCCGTCAAGGGCCTGGACGCGCTGGTGCCGGGCCCGCCGTCACTGCTGATCGCGGCCGGCCTGACGGCGGCCGTGCAGTACGGGGTCCCCGGTGGCACGGCCGGCACCGCGGGATGGCTCGGCGCCGCCGTCGCGCTGGGCATGCTCGTGCACAGCCTCGGCGACGCGATCACCGAATCGGGCGCGCCGCTGCTGTGGCCACTGCGGATCCGGCAGCGCAGCTGGTACCCGGTGGGCAGCCCGCGGCCGCTGCGGTTCCGCACCGGCGGCGCCGTCGAGGCGTGGCTCGTGGCGCCCGCGCTGACCGTGGCGGTGTTCGTGCTGCTCGCCGTCGTGGTGCCCGGGGTGGCGCCGGTGCTGTGGGAGCTGGGCAGCATCGTCGGGGTGATCGACCCGTCGAGCTGAGCGGGCGTCCCGGGGGCGAGGTCAGCGACGCGCGCCGAACCAGCCGAGCAGGGCCGCTATCCCGTCCTCGGCGAAGGCTCCCGGCCGGTCCGATCCGAGTCGCTGCGCCGCCGCCGCCCGCAGCCGCACCCCCAGCACGGACGCCGCACCCGCCCCGGCCAGCCCGATCACCAGCGGGAGCACCGCGTCGTGGCCGTCACGGCGGGCCATCGTCGCGGCCGAGGACGCGCCGAGCACCAGCCGGGGCAGCAGACCGGCGCCCAGCCTGCTGGGCGTCGAGGGCAGCTTGTCGGCCACCAGCTCGCCGAGGGCCAGCAGCCCGGTGACAGCGCCGCCGGTACGGCTGCCCAACCGGGAGGCGACCGCGTCGTGGTCGGCGGTGCCGGAGGTGAGGGCGACCGCGGTGATGCCCAGGGTGCTTCGCGACCCGCTCGCCGCGCCGAGTGCGGCGGCACGCAACAGCACCGCGTTCCGAGAACGATTCATGGCAGTGAGGTATACCCGAGGGACGGGCCGCTGGTCCGGGTGCCTCGCCGGCACCGCACGGCCGACCGGGATGGGCCAGGATGAGCGGGTGGCGGAGCAGCAGTGGCAGTTGCCGAAGCGCCCGGTCGTCGGGCTCCTGCACCCGGGGGTGATGGGCGCGGCGCTCGGATCGGCGCTGAAGCCGGCGGCCGGCGTGGTGATCTGGGCGGCGGCCGGGCGCAGCATCACCACGTCGCGGCGGGCCGAGATCGCCGACCTGGTGAGCGTGCCCGATCTGGCGCAGCTGGCCCGCCGCGCCGATCTGATCGTGTCGGTCTGCCCGCCGGATGCCGCCCTGGAGGTGGCCGGCCAGGTCGCCGCGGTGATCGCCGAGCGCCCCGAGCCACCGCTCTACCTCGACGCCAACGCGGTCGCCCCGCAGACGGCGCGGGCGATCGGCGAGCTGATCGGGCCGGACCGGGTGATCGACGGCTCGATCATCGGTCCACCGCCGTGGGAGCCGGGACACACCGTGCTGTGGCTGGCGGGGGCCGCGGCGCCCGCGGTGGCGCAGCTGTTCGCGGGCACGCCGTTCGCGGCCGCGGTGCTGGGCCCGGAGCTGGGTGCGGCCAGCGCGTTGAAGGCCTGCTTCGCGTTGCAGAGCAAGGCGCTGCCGACGATCTGGCTGGCGATGGCCGCGGCGGCCGAGAGCTACGGCGTGCGCGCCGAGCTGCGGGCCGAACTGGCCCGGACCGGCGCCGACGAGACGCTGCTGGACGCGCCCAGCCCGCGCGCGGCGGCGAACGCGTGGCGCTGGGCCGGCGAGATGGACGAGGCGGCCGCGGCGCTGCGGGCGATCGGTGTCCCGGACGGGTTCTCGCTCGGGGCGGCGGAGATGTACCGCAGGCTGGCCGCGGAGCACCCGGTGGACCGGACCAACGAATGGGGCCTGCGCGGCACCGCCACCTGAGCTCCGCGGCCCGGGCCCGCGCGGGTCAGCCGCCGGCGGCGCGAACCTGCTCGTGATCGCGATCGGAACCGGCGCCGGTGATCCAGCCGCGGTTGCGGGTACCTGCCATGCGCTCCAGCTTGATCGTGGCAGCGGCTGCCGTCGCGGATCACGGGTCGATTCCACCCGAAGGTGTCGTCAAGCATCGCCCGACCGGGTCGGACGATCACCGACGATCACCGACCCGCTCACCCGGAAGGGCCGAATCGTTCCACCTTGACGGCCTCGACCGGCACGCCGGCCGCCAGCAGCGCCGTGGTCGCGGTCTCGGCGAAGCCGGCGGACCCGCAGACCAAGGCGACCTCACCGCCGCGCACCAGCGGCGCCACGTCGGCCACCGTGAGCCGGCCGACCGGGCGGGTGCTCCCGGGGGCGGCGCGTCGGGTGTAGACCACCGTCGTCTGCGGGCCGGGCAGCTCGTCGGCGTAGTAGAGATCGGTGGGGGAGCGCGCGGACACCACCATCCTGATCAGCTCGGCGCGCCCGGTGCGGCGGGCCAGTCGCAGCATCGACATCAGCGGCACCACCCCGGAACCGCCGCCCACCAGCAACGCGGGCTGGTCGCCCGGCCAGGCGAAGAAGCCGCCGATCGGCCCGCGCACCTCCAGCTCGTCACCGGGGACCACCACGTCGTGCACGAACTCCGACACCTCGCCGTCGACGAGCTTCTCGACGGTCAGCTCGATCTCGCCGGTGTTGTCCGGGGCGGAGGCCACCGAGTAGGACCGGGACGCGGTGTACCCGTCGGGCGCGGTGAGCCGCAGCACGTAGTGCTGGCCGGCCAGGTGGCGGCGCGGCTCGGGCAGCGCCAGCCGCAGCGTGCGGGCCCGCGGCGTCTCGTCCCGCACGGCGAGCACCCGCGCGGTCTGCCAGCGCAGGGTCTTGCGGTGCGTGGTGCCGCCGGGCGTGTGGGTCACTGGTCGCCCTGGTAGCGCTGCTCGGACCACGGGTCTCCGCGGTCGTGGTAGCCGTTGCGTTCCCAGAAGCCCGGCTCGTCGTGATCGAGCAGGCGCAGCCCGGACACCCACTTGGCGCTCTTCCAGAAGTACAGGTGCGGCACCAGCAGCCGGGCCGGGCCGCCGTGTTCGGCGGTGAGCGGTTGCCCGTCGGCGTCCCAGACCACCCACGCCCGGCCGCCGGTGACGTCGGCCAGCGGCAGGTTGGTGGTGTAGCCGGTGTGCGAGACCGCGACGACGTGGGTCGCGGCCGGCAGCGGACCGGCCGCGTCGAGCAGCGTGTCGACCGAGACCCCGTCGAAGGTCATGCCGAGCTTGGACCAGGTGGTGACGCAGTGGATGTCGCCGGCGTAGCGGGATCGCGGCAGCGCCCTGATCTCCTGCCAGCTCCAGCTCACCTCGCGCTCGACGAGGCCCTCGACGGTGAACGTCCAGCGCTCGGTGCTGATCCGCGGGGTGGCCTCGGCGTGCAGCACCGGCCAGTCGTTGCGGGCGTCGTACTGGCCCGGTGGCAGCCGCGGGTCCCGCGGGGCCCGGCTACGCCCGAAGAATCCCCTGGTCGTCCCGGTCATCCCGGTCTCCTTTTCCTCACGGTTGCAGCAGTCAGGACCGCAGCTGGGCCAGCAGCCGGTCCACGAACTCGACCTGGGCCTTCACCAGCTTGCGGCGGGCGGTGTCCGGGTCGAACCAGGCGGCCCGGTCCACCTCCGGGAAGGTGCTCATCCGCCCGGACCGCGGCGGCCACTCCAGCTCGAACACCCCGGGCGTGATGTGGTCGGCGTCGAAGTCGGCCTCCAGCGCGAACACGGTGACCTGTTTACCACCGCCCTGGCGTACCGAACCGAGCGCGACCAACGGACCGGCGGGCGGCGCGGTGCCCAGCTCCTCGGTGAACTCCCGCACGGCCGCGGCTGCCGGCTCCTCGTCCGGGCCGTGCTCGCCCTTGGGGATCGACCAGGCGCCCTCGTCCTTGCGGCTCCAGAACGGCCCGCCCATGTGGGCGAGCAGCAGCTGCGGACCGGCCGCAGTCGGCCGGTGCAGCAGCAGGCCGGCGCTGGTGATCATGCGGAGCGGGTGGTGTCGAGGGGCTGCTGCGGTGACGCGGCGGAGCGGAGCGGCGGAGTCACCCCCCGATCCTGGCACTGCTGCTGCGCTCGTCTGGGGTCGAGCCGTTCGCGGCCGAGCGCTGCTGGGCCCGGCGCAGCAGGTCGGTGATCGTGGCGGCGTCGACGGCGGGGGAGAAGTACCAGCCCTGGCCGATGTCGCAACCCAGCTCCCGCAGCTGCTGGCGTTGCGCGGCCGTCTCCACCGACTCGGCCGTGACCGACAGGCTCAGCACGTGGGCCAGTCGGATCAACAGCTTGGTGACCTCGATGTCCACCTCGTCCGCGCCGACCTCGCAGTTCCCGGTGACGAACCGGCCGGCCAGCTTCAGCGCGTGTACCGGCAGGTGCCGCAGGTAGGCGAGGTTGGAGTAGCCGGTGCCGAAGTCGTCGATGGCGATCTGGACGCCCATCTCGGCGAGCTCGTGCAGCGCCGCGAGCGTATCCCCGGTGGTGCCCATCAGGTCGCTCTCCGTCAGCTCCACCTGCAGCCCGTGTGCCGGCCAGCCGGTCTCGTGCAGGATGGCCGCGACGTCGGACACCATGCCGGGCTCGCGGACCTGCCGGGCGGCCAGGTTCACGCTCACGAACAGCTCGGCCTCCGGCACCAGCTGAGCCCACTCCGCGCCCTGCCGGCAGGCCTCGGTGAGCACCCAGTGCCCCAGCGGCACGATCAAGCCGGTCTCCTCGGCCAGCGGGATGAACCGGTCCGGCGCGAGCCGCTCACCCGAGGGCAGGTCCCATCGCACGAGGGCTTCGACGCCGATCAGCTGCGAGTCGCGCATCCTGATCAACGGTTGGTAGACGACGGCGAACTCGTTGCGCTCCAACGCTTCCGGCATCCGAGCGGACAGCGCGAAGCGCCCGACATCGCGGTGGTGACGTTCGGCGTCGAACATGGCGAGCCGGTTGCGGCCGTCCTTCTTGGCCCAGTAGAGGGTGGTGTCGGCCGCCTTCATCAGCTCCGCCGCCCCGCTGCCGACGTCGCCGCGCTGCACCACCCCGGCGCTGGCCGAGACCACGATGCTGTGGCTGCCGACGTGGATGGGACGCTGCACGGCGGCCAACGCGGTCTCCGCGCACCGGATCAGCTCCTCGGCCAGGGTCGCCTCGTAGGCGCGGTGCTCGACCAGTACCACGAACTCGTCCCCGCCCATCCGGGCCACCAGGTGCCGGTCGATCTCGGTCGCGAGCCGGTCGGCCACCTTCTGCAGCAGCTGATCCCCGACGTCGTGGCCGAGGGTGTCGTTGACCGCCTTGAACCCGTCGATGTCGAGGTAGCAGACGCCCAGGGCACGGTCCGGATCGGCCAGCGCCGCTTCCAGGCGCTCGAAGAACAGCGTCCGGTTGGGCAGCCCGGTTATCGGATCGTGCTGGGCCTGGTGGCGCAGCCGAGCCTCCAGGCGCTGGCGTTCGGTGGTGTCGGAGATCATGCCGACGGCGTACCGCGGGGTGCCGTCGGCGTCGCGGACCAGCGACATCACCGCCTCGGTCCAGATCGCCACGCCGTCCTTGCGGGTCACGGTCTTGGTGACCCGCAGGTTGTCCAGGGAGCCGGTCAGCACCTCCTTGACCCGCACCCACATCTGCGGATCGTCGTCGGCGTGGATGAAGGCGAAGATCGACCGGTCGATCAGCTCCTCGGCGGTGTAGCCGATCAGCTCGCACAGCGCCGGGTTGACCTCGAGGATGCACCCCATCGTGTCGCTGACGCAGATGCCGACGAGGGCACCGGCGAACACCGCCTGGAATCGGGCCTCGCTGGTCCAGCTCGCCTTCTCGGCCGCGATCCGGGCGTGGAATGCGGCGGAAGCGATGCGCTCCTGCTCGGCGCGCGCGGTGTCCCGCAGCGCCTCGGCGTAGCCGGCGCCGATGGCGGCCTGCACCGCGGCGACCCGTGCGGTCTGCCCCGGGGAGACCGCGCCCCGGCCCAACTCCCGGCTCAGCGCGAGCTGGCTGACCTCCAGCGAGGTGGGCTCGGTGAAGTGCGCATCCACCAGGGCCCGGCCGACGTCGCGCGGAGCGGCGTTGTCGAACCGGTCCGCGAGCAGCGACACGATCAACGTCTCGACCAGGCCCAGCAGGTAACGGCGGAGGTCGGTGCGCCGCATCGCGACGTAGCCGGTGCCCAGCGCCGCGTCCATCCAGGCGTCGACGATCTGCGGCGCGGGCGGTAGGTCGGCCGCCGACAGCGGGTGGCCGGTGACCGGGAACTCGTTCACCCTCGACGCCCCACACCCGCGAATCCGGCGAGCACGTCACGGGCCTTGGTGCGGTCGGATTCGACGTCGTGCGAGCCGCCCAGGAAGTAGTCATAGCCCCGGGCGACGCTCGGCCGGGTCAGATCGACGGCGAGAGGTGCCCAGGACGGCCTATCGACCACGGGCGCCTCCCGTCCCAAAGCTCACGATGGTCGCAGGTACCACAGACGTTTCCAGCTGTATCGGACGATACCGCCGGAGCGAGAGGCACACGGGCCGAACAGACGTCCTGCCCCCCGATCAGGGCGGCTACCCGGCCGATCGACAATGGCCTGAACAGCCCCTTGGATTCGGCCGAACAGCTGGATTATCCGGTTCGGCCACGACGGACGGCGATCGCCGGCCGCCCATCCGGGCGGTCTGGTAGTGCAAGCGTGTGAGAGTAGGGCGTCCGACCAGGTCACATTGTCGCCATGCCGAAACGACACGATCCGAACTCGGAAAATGGTCATATTTGACGATGTCGCATTCGACAACGAGTCGGCCGCGACAAAGGTCACTGTCGACAGGAGTCGCGGTCGACAACGTTCCTGTTCGTAAGTGGTTCACGGCCCATGGTGGTGAATGGTCACCCACCCAGCGGCTCGACGGCCGTCACCCAGATCACGGCGGTGCCCTCCTCGTCGGATGCCGCCAGATCGACCTCGGCGAGGATCGCCCAGTCCCGATCGCCGGCGGGGTCGTCGAGCACCTGCCGGACCAGCCAGCGCTCGGGCTCCTCGGCGATGGTGATCAACTGCGGACCACGGGCGTCCGGACCGGTGCCGATGTCGATGTGCTCGGCGAAGTACGGCGAAAGGGCCTGCTGCCAGGCCTGCGCGTCGAAACCGGACTCCCGGTCGAGCTCACCGAGCAGGTCCCAGCGGCGCAGCGCCGCCAGCTCGACCCGGCGGAACAGCGCATTGCGCACCAGCACCCGGAACGCCCGGCCGTTGCGGGTGACGCCGGCCGGCACCCCGAGGCGATCGATCCCGTCCGGTGGCCGCGGCGCGAGATCGGTGCCGGTGCCGGCGCCGGCCGCCAGCGCCTCCCACTCGTCGAGCAGGCTGGAGTCGACCTGGCGCACGAGCTCACCCAGCCACTCGACGACGTCGGTGAGCTCCTCGGTCTTCGCCTCGTCGGGCACGGTCTGGCGCAACGCGCGGTAGGCGTCGGCCAGGTAGCGCAGCACCAGTCCTTCCGAGCGGGCCAGCTGGTAGTGCGAGACGTACTCGACGAACGTCATGGACCGCTCGAACATGTCCCGCGCCACCGACTTGGGGGACAGCCGCGCGTCCTCCACCCAGGGCGCGCCGCGCCGGTAGGTCTCCAGCGCTCCGGTGAGCAGCTCGTCGAGCGGCTTGGGGTAGGTCACGTCCTCCAGCAGCACCATCCGCTGCTCGTACTCGATGCCGTCGGCCTTCATCGCCGCGACCGCCTCGCCGCGGGCCTTGCTCTGCTGGGCGTAGAGCACCGGGCGCGGATCGTCCAGCGTCGCCTCGATGATCGACAGCACGTCCATCGGATAGCCGGGTGACGCCCGGTCCAGCAGCTCGACCGAGGCCAGCGCGAACGGGGAGAGCGGCTGGTTGAGCGCGAAGTCCAGCTGCAGGTCGCCGATCACCCGCACCCGGCGTCCCTCGGCGTCGGGCTCGGGCAGCTCCTCCACCACGCCGGACTCGCGCAGCGCCCGGTAGATGGCGATGGCCCGCAGGATGTGCCGGCGCTGCCGGTGCCGGGGCTCGTGGTTGTCCTCCAGCAGGTGCCGCATTGCGGCGAAGGCATCGCCCGGCCGGGTGATGACGTTCAGCAGCATCGCGTGCGTGACGGAGAAATGGCTGGTCAACGGCTCCGGCTGGGCGTTCTGCAGCTTCTCGAAGCTGACGTCGGACCACCCGACGAAGCCTTCCGGCGGCTGCTTGCGCACGATCCGCTTGCGCTTGCGGACGTCGTCGCCCGCGCGCGCGATGAGGCGCGCGTTCTCGACCTCGTGGTCGGGCGCCTCCGCGACGACGGTGCCGATGGTGTCGTAGCCGGCGCGCCCGGCCCGGCCGGCGATCTGGTGGAACTCGCGGGCCTTCAGCGGCCGGGTGCGCTGCCCGTCGTACTTGCTCAGCGCGGTGAACAGCACGGTGCGGATCGGCACGTTGATCCCGACGCCGAGGGTGTCGGTGCCGCAGATGACCCGCAACAACCCGGCCTGGGCCAGGGTTTCGACCAGCCGCCGGTAGCGCGGCAGCATCCCGGCGTGGTGCACGCCGATGCCGTGGCGTACCAACCGCGAGAGCGTCTTGCCGAAACCCGAGGTGAAGCGGAACCGTCCGATCGTGTCGGCGATCGCCTGCTTGTCCTGCTTGGACGTGATGTTGACGCTCATCAGCGACTGCGCCCGGTCGACGGCCGACTGCTGGGTGAAGTGCACGACATACACCGGCGCCTCGTGGGTGTCCAGCAGCTCGGAGATCGTCTCGTGCAACGGGGAGAGGACGTAGCGGTAGAGCAACGGCACCGGCCGCTGCACCGAGGTGATCACCGCCGTGTCCCGGCCGGTCCGCCGGGTGAGGTCGTCGCGGAAGAAGCTGACGTCGCCGAGGGTGGCGCTCATCAGCAGGAACTGCGCCTGCGGCAGCTCGATCAGCGGCACCTGCCAGGCCCAGCCGCGATCGGGGTCGGCATAGAAGTGGAACTCATCCATGATCACCGAGCCGACGTCGGCGTCCCGGCCCGAGCGCAGCGCGATGTTGGCCAGGATCTCGGCGGTGCAGCAGATGATCGGTGCCTTCTCGTTCACCGCGGCGTCGCCGGTGAGCATGCCGACCTTGTCCGCGCCGAACACCTCGATGAGCGCGAAGAACTTCTCGCTGACCAACGCCTTGATCGGCGCGGTGTAGAAGGTGCGCTGCCCACGGACCAGCGCGGCGGCGTGCGCCGCCACCGCGACCAGCGACTTCCCGGATCCGGTCGGCGTGGACAGGATCACGTTGCTGCCGGTGACCAGCTCCAGCAGCGCCTCCTCCTGGGCGGGGTAGAGGGACAGTCCCTGCTCGTCGAACGCCCAGTCGGTGAACGCCTCCACCAGCCCGTCGGGGTCGTTCGGGTGCGGCGGCAGCCGGTCGGTCAGCGTCATGGTGTCTCCGATCGTCCCCTGCGCAGGTGAGCGCCGTCGGATCGGGGCCGGCGGCCGCGGGGGAGCCGGTCGCAGGAATGGTGTGAACGGCACTTTCGCACGCACCTAGCGTGCGAGAGTGCCGTTCGTGCCGATGGCCCGGTCGCGCACCCGGCGCACCCATGGGCCGACCGGGGAATGGCCCGGCCGCGTAGCGTGACCGACGTGACCGGGCGACGGACCTCGGGTGATGTGCCCGACCTCGTGCCGCCCATGCAACCCTCGACCGGATCGGGCCAGCCGCCGACCGGTGCCGATTGGGTGGTCGAGCTGGCCTGGACCGGGCACCGCTGCGTCGCCTACGTCGAACCGGGCCGCCGCACCCGGCTGCTCAGCGCGAACAACGTCTCGATGACGGCGGCCTACCCCGAGCTCGGACCGCCGCTGGAGCACCGCTCACCGCCGCGCGGCATGGTGCTCGACGGCACCCTGGTCGCGCGCGGCGAGGAGCACGCCCCAAGGGCCCGGCTGCTCAAGCGGCGCAGCGCCCGGTTCCACCCCAGCGCCGAGCACATCCGGGCCGTCCCGGTGGACTTCCAGGTGGCCGATCTGCTCTGGCTCGACGGGCACGCCACAGTGGACCTGCCCTACCGGGACCGGCGTTCGCTGCTGGAGGGCCTCGGCTTCGACCAGGCGCCGGTGTGGACCACCTCGCCGCTGCCGGTCTCCGAGCTGGACACCATGCTGCGCATCGCCGACGCCAAGGGTGTGGACGCGCTGCACGCCCGACACCTGGGTTCGCGGTACAAGCCGGGTGGGCGCTCGCCGCTGTGGGTGAAGGTGCCGGTGCCGCGGATCCGGGAGGTGGTGATCGGGGGCTGGACCCCCACCGACGCCCACCGCCCGGACGTGATCGCCAGCCTGCTGCTGGGCGTGCCCGACGAGCCAGGGCTGCGCTACGTCGGGCGGGTCGGGGTGGCGGGCGACCAGCGCCGGCAGGTGGCGCGGCTGGGCGCGCTGCGCCGGGATCGGTCCCCGTTCCACGACGCCGTGCCCGCCGGAGCCGCCCGGCACGCCATCTGGGTGGCGCCGCGGCTGGTCGGGCTGGTGGAGTTCACCGGCTGGGTGGCCGGCGGCCGGCTGCGGTTGCCGCTGTGGCGCGGGCTCGTCGATCCATCCGATGTGGATCTATCCGATGTGGACTCGAACCGGTGGGCCCGGCAGCCGGCGCCGCCACCGAGCCGCACGGCCGCGACGGCGCCCCCGGCGGCACCCCCGCCCGCCGAGCCCCCGGCCGGTTCGCCGCCGCCGCAGCCTTCACCGGAGCCGGCACCGAAGCCCGCGCCGGCGGTGCAGACCCGCCGGCTCGAGCAGCATTTCGTCTACAACGCGCTGAACACCATCGCGTCGCTTATCCGCACCGACCCGAGCCGGGCCCGCGAGCTGCTGTTCGGCTTCGCCGACCTGTCTCGGGCCGCCGACCAACCCGGCGACGCCACCAGCACGCTGGCCCACGAACTCGACGCGGTGCGCGGCTACCTGCAGCTGGAGCAGGCCCGCTTCGGCAAGCGGCTACGGGTCGAGTTGCAGCTCGACGCCGGCCTGGACGCCGTGCCGGTACGCCCGCTGCTGGTGCTCGACGCCGTGCGGACCGTGGTGCAACAGCAGATCGAGCCGCTCCCCGACGGCGGGACGCTGCTGGTCATGGCGCGCCTGGCGGACGGCGGGGCGGTGGTCACCGTGGTCGGCGCGGCGGGGGAGCCGGTGCACATCTCGCTGCCGGCGCCTGGCTCCGCGGCCACCGGCTGAGCCGGCCCGGTCGGCGGCCGCGGGGCCCGCCCGGGCTCGACTCGAGGTACAGCCACGTGAACATCGGCCGCCGGAGGTCCACGACGATCCCCCGGGTGGGTACCGTGCGCCCATGCTCGGCCTTCCTGACGGCACCCGCGCGTGCCTCTTCGATCTCGACGGCGTCCTGACCGACACGGCAAGCGTGCACGCGGCTGCCTGGAAGCAGATGTTCGACGACTACCTGCGGACCCGCTCGGAGCGGGACGGCAGCACGTTCGTGCCCTTCGACGTGAAGACCGACTACGGGCCCTACGTGGACGGCAAGCCACGGCTGGCGGGCACCGAGGAGTTCCTGCGCTCGCGCGGCATCGAGCTGCCCCCCGGCGGCCCCGACGATCCGCCGGACGCCGAGACGATCTACGCCCTGTCCACGGTGAAGAACAACCTGGTGCAGGAGAAGATCGTGACCGTCGGGGTGGAGGTCTACCCCGGATCGGTGCGCTACCTGCAGGCCGCCCGCGAGGCCGGCCTGCGCACCGCCGTGGTGTCGTCCTCGGCCAACGCCGAGCAGGTGCTCGAGGTCGCCGGCCTGTCCGAGTACATCGAACACCGGGTGGACGGGGTGAGCGCCAAGGAGCGGGGCCTGCCCGGCAAGCCCGCGCCGGACACCTTCCTGGCCGCCGCGGCCGACCTGGGCGTGGACCGGTCCGAGGCCGTCGTGTTCGAGGATGCGCTGGCCGGTGTCGAGTCGGGCAAGGCGGGGGGCTTCGGGTTCGTCGTCGGGGTGGACCGGCTCGGGCAGGCCGACGCGCTGCGCGCACACGGCGCGGACGTCGTGGTGTCCGACCTCGCCGACCTTCTTGGGCACGACCTTCTTGGGCAGGATCTTCTTGGGCAGGAGCCGCTGGATACCGACCGCCCGGCGGGTTCGGCATGAGCCCCGACCCGGCGCGCCCGTTCACCGTCGAGCCGTGGGTGGTGCGCGAGCCCCGCCTCGACCTCGACGCACTGGGCCAGGTCGAAGCCGTGTTCGCGCTGTCCAACGGGCATATCGGGCTGCGTGGGAACCTCGACGAGGGGGAGCCGCACGCCACCCCAGGTACCTACTTGAACTCGTTCTTCGAGAGCCGCCCGCTGCCGTACGCCGAGGGTGGCTACGGCTACCCCGAGTCCGGGCAGACGATCATCAACGTGACCAACGGCAAGCTGATCCGGCTGCTGGTCGAGGACGAGCCGTTCGACCTGCGCTACGGGCAGCTGCGCCGCCACGAGCGGGTGCTGGACATGCAGTCCGGCACCCTGACCCGGGATGTCGAGTGGACCTCCCCGGCCGGCCGGGCGGTCCGGGTACGCAGCACCCGGATGGTCTCGCTGACCCAGCGCGCCATCGCCGCCATCTGCTACGAGGTGGAGGTGCTCGACGCCCCGGCGCTGCTGGTGCTGCAGTCGGAGCTGGTGGCCAACGAGCAGCTGCCCTCGCGCCAGTTCGCCGATCCGCGGGTCGAGGCGGCGCTGACCGACCCGCTGGTCTCCGAGCAGCACCGCAATGACGACGCGGGTGCGACGCTGATCCACCAGACCCGCAAGTCCGGGCTGCGGGTGGCGGCCGCGATGGACCACGAGGTGCAGGGACCCGACGGCATCAAGATCACCTCGGAGGCCACCGAGGACATCGGTCGCACCACGGTGATCGCCCGGCTGCAACCGGGGCAGACACTCAAGATCATCAAGTATCTCGCTTACGGATGGTCGTCACGGCGCTCCCAGCCGGCCCTGCACGACCAGGTGCGGGCCGCGTTGGCGGCGGCCCGCTACACCGGCTGGGACGGCCTGCTCGCCGAGCAGCGCCAGTACCTCGACGACTTCTGGGCCACCGCCGACGTGGAGATCGACGGCGACGCCGAGCTGCAGCAGGCCGTCCGGCTGGCCGTGTTCCACGTGCTGCAGGCCGGGGCCCGGGCCGAGGGCCGGGCCATCGGGGCCAAGGGTCTGACCGGTGACGGGTACGACGGGCACACGTTCTGGGACACCGAGACGTTCTGCTTGCAGGTGCTCTCGCACCTGGCCCCCGAAGCCGCGGCCGACGCGCTGCGCTGGCGGCAGTCGATCCTGCCGCTGGCCTACGAGCGCGCCGAGCAGCTCGGGTTCAAGGGTGCCGCCTTCCCATGGCGCACGATCCGCGGCCAGGAGTGCTCCGGCTACTGGCCGGCCGGCACCGCGGCGTTCCACATCAACGCCGACATCGCCGACGCGGTGCGCCGGCACGTGGCGGCCACCGGAGACGTCGAGTTCGAGCGCGAGGTCGGTCTGGAGCTGCTGGTGGCCACCGCGCGGCTGTGGCGCTCGCTCGGGCACCACGACGCCAAGGGGGAGTTCCGGATCGACGGGGTCACCGGCCCCGACGAGTACACCGCGATCGTGGACAACAACGTCTACACCAACCTGATGGCACAGCAGAACCTGCGCGTCGCGGCCGACACCGCGGCCCGGCACGCGCGCGCCGCGGCCCGGCTCGGGGTCAACTCGGAGGAGATGGCGAGCTGGCGCGACGCCGCCTCGTCCATCCGGATCCCGTACGACGAGAACCTCGGTGTGCACCCGCAGAGCGAGGGCTTCACCGACCACCAGGTGTGGGACTTCGAGCACACCGACGAGAAGATGTACCCGCTGCTGCTGAACGTCCCCTACTTCGATCTCTACCGCAAGCAGGTGTGCAAGCAGGCCGACCTGGTGCTGGCCATGCAGCTGCGGCCGGACGCGTTCACCGCCGAGGAGATGGCCCGCAACTTCGCCTACTACGAGGCGGTGACGGTGCGGGACTCGTCGCTCTCGGCCTGCACCCAGGCGGTGGTCGCCGCCTGGACCGGGCACCTGGACCTGGCCTACGACTACCTGGCCGAGGCCGCGCTGGTGGACCTCAACGACCTGGCCGGCAACTCCGACCACGGGGTGCACATCGCGTCGATGGCCGGCACCTGGACGGCCGTGGTCGCCGGCTTCGGTGGCATGCGCTGCGACGCGACGGGGCTGCGGTTCGCGCCCCGGCTGCCGCCTGCGCTGTCGCGGCTGTCGTTCGGGCTGCTCTGGCAGGGTCGCCAGCTGCGGGTCACGATCAGTCCGGAGGAGGCGGAGTACCAGCTGGTCAGCGGCCCGCCGATGCGGTTGCGGCACCATGGGGAGCCGGTCGCGCTGGCCGAGGACCCGGTGTCGCGACCGATCCCCGCACCGGACTACGTCGAGCCGGTGGAGCAGCCCTTCGGCCGCGCGCCGCGGGCCCGTCACCCCGGCAGCTGACCCAACCGGGGCCCCCGTTCGGCGGTTCGGCCGGGCGGAGGCGGGGTATCTCTTCTCGGCTCCCCCCGACCGAGAGGAACACATCGTGAACCCCGACCGCGCCCGTGAACTGCTCACCGCCGAGCTGACCGAGCTCGACGAACGCGCTGCCTTCGCCGCCGAGGGCCGTGCCGAGAGCGCCGACGCGGACTCCGAAGGGGCGCTGGGCCAGCATCCCGGCGACTACGGCTCCGACGTGGCCGGCTCGATGGACGCCGAGCTGCTGGTCGACACCGTGGCCGCGCAGCGCCGGTCGGTGCAGGAGGCGCTGAGTCGCGTCGAGGACGGCAGCTTCGGCCGTTGCGCGGTGTGCGGTGAGGCCATCGACGACGAGCGCCTGGAGGCGCGCCCGGAGGTGCCGACCTGCCGCGAGCACGCCGACACCCCCGTCGGAGCCTGACGTGACCGATCCGGACGTCCTCGAGGCCCCGCCGGGCCTGGTCCGGGTCGATCTCACCGCGCCGGGCCTGGGCCGACGCCGCCGGGGCCGCGGTTGGAGCTTCCTCGACACCGACGGCGAGATGATCACTGATCCGCGGCAGATCGCCCGGATCAAGGCGCTGGTCATCCCGCCGGCATGGCAGGACGTCTGGATCTCCCCGGACCCGGACGGCCACATCCAGGCCGTGGGCACCGACGTCGCGGGCCGCCGCCAGTACCGCTATCACGACCAGTGGCGGGTGGCCCGGGATCAGGTCAAGCACGACCGGGTGCTCACGCTGGGCCGCCGCCTCGCCGAGGTGCGAATCGAGGTCGTGCGGCGGCTGGCCGAGCGCGGCCTCACCCAGGACCGGGTGCTGGCCGCCGGCGTGCGGATGCTCGATCTCGGCGTCTTCCGGCCCGGCGGCCAGGAGTATGCCCCCGGCGACGACGACGAGGACGGCACGTTCGGCCTGGCCACCCTGCGCCGCGAACACGTGGCGCTCAAGCGCGGCGCGGTGCTGTTCGCCTACCCCGCGAAGGGCGGCATTCCGCGGGCCCTGGCGCTGCGGGATCCGTTGGTGCACAAGGTGATCAGCTCACTGCTGCGCCGTCGCGGCGGCGGCGACGAGCTGCTGGCGTTCTGGGGCGGCGGGCAGTGGCGCGACGTGCGCGCCGAGGACCTGAACGCGGCGGTGAAGGAACTCGCCGGGCCGCAGTACACCTGCAAGGACCTGCGCACCTGGAACGCCACCGTGCTGGCCGCGGTCACGCTGGCGGCGGGGGTCGCGCAGGGCGGGGTGCCGCAGGCGCAGCGGGCCCGCAAACGGGTGATCAACGGCGCCGTCAAGCAGGTGTCCAAGCATCTGGGCAACACCCCGACCGTGGCCCGCAGCTCCTACATCGACCCCCGGGTGCTGGAGCGCTTCGAGGACGGGCGCACCGTGCTGACCGCCTTGCGCCGGCTCAAGGGCAGCGGTGCCGTTCCCGACCTGACCGACGACGCGACACGCGCCGCCGTGGAGCGGGCCGTGGTCCGGCTGATCCGGTCCTGACCGCCGGCCTCAGCGCAGCCTGGTCAGGGCGGCGGGCTTGTGCACGGCCTCGCCGCCGCTCTTGTCGCTGCGCACCAGGTACTGCGGCTCGTCGCGGGAGGCGCGCACCTGCCGCCCGGCCGCCACGGTGTCCTCGGTGATCTTCTGCACGATCTCGCCCTCGGCGGTGCTGCCGTGGCTCTGCCAGCTCACCCGGTCGCCCTTGCTGAATTCGGTCATGGCCGGGGCATACCCCGCAGCCGCGGCCGGTACGCCCGGGCGCCCCGACCTGATCGCCCGATCCGGACAATCCTCACCGATCCGGGTACGCTCCGCAGCCATGGAGGGCTCGGACGCGGCCGTATCCGCACGCGCCGATGATGAGGACCGACCCGAAGGCCCCCTGGAGCGCGCCGACCGGAACATGTCGGAGCTGCTGCAGGAACTGCGAGTGGCCCAGACCGGCGTGCAGATCCTGTTCGCCTTCCTGCTGGCGCTGTCCTTCCAACCCCGCTTCGCCGACATCGACGAGGTGCAGCGCTGGACCTACGTGGTCACGCTGCTGTTGTCCGTGGTCACGGCCGGGCTGCTGGTGGCCCCCGCGGCCGTGCACCGGGTGACGTTCCGGCGCGGGGTCAAGGTCGAGACCGTGCAGCTGAGCCACCGCCTGTTCACCGTTGCCCTGGTGTTGCTGGCGCTGACGCTCTCCGGGGCGGTCCTGCTGGTGCTCGATGTGGCGTTGGGCCGCTGGTTCGCCATCCCGGCGGGCGTGCTGGCCGCGATCCTGCTGCTCGCGCTCTGGTTCCTGTTGCCGTTGCCGCTGCTGCGGCACGCGCGGGCGGAGCCCGACGACGGCGAGGGCACACCGACCGCGTAGCCGACCGCACGGACCCGACCGATGATCGATCGCCCGTGCAGGTCATCGAGTTCGACCGCGACCGCTGGTACGTTCGTAAGTCGCCGTTTCAAGTCGCAACAAACCCGCGAAGGTGAATTACCGGTGTCGAACAGCACGTCCCCCGGAAGCGACGACCTCGCGGCGGCCGACGACGGGATCGATCACGAGCGTGGTTACGTCGGGATGCTCTACGAGCAGCTCGACGCCCGCCGGGCCGATACCGCCCGCCGGTTGCACGGCGTGCTGCACGACGAGACGGTCGGCACCCCGCAGGCGTTGACCGAGCGCGACGCCGCCGCCGCCATGTACACCGACCGGCTGGGCGCGCTGCGCGCCGCCGAACACGGGCTGGCCTTCGGACGGCTGGACGGCGAGGACGGCGAGCGGCACTACGTCGGGCGGATCGGGCTGCTCGACGAGAGCAACGAGTACGAGCCGCTGCTGATGGACTGGCGCGCGCCGGCGGCCCGGCCCTTCTACACCGCGACCGCGGCCAACCCGGAGGGCATGCGCCGGCGCCGGCACCTGCGCAGCAGGCGGCGCGAGCTGATCGCCATCGACGACGAGGTGCTGGACCTCGGGGACGCCGCGGCCGCGTCCCAGGCCAGCGGCCTGACCAGCGAGGCGGCCCTGCTGGCCGCGGTCGGGGCGCACCGCACCGGCCGCATGTCGGACATCGTGGCCACCATCCAGTCCGAACAGGACATGATCATCCGCTCGAAGCCGTCCGGCGTGCTGGTCGTGCAGGGTGGTCCCGGCACCGGCAAGACGGCGGTGGCCCTGCACCGCGCCGCCTACCTGCTCTACACCCACCGGGATCGGCTGGCCCGCCGCGGCGTGCTGGTGGTCGGGCCGAACCCGACGTTCCTGCGCTACATCGGGCAGGTGCTGCCGTCGCTGGGGGAGACCAGCGTGGTGCTCGGCACGGTCGGGCAGCTGTTCCCGGGCCTGGACGCCCGCCGGTCCGAACCGGCGGCCACCGCGGCGGTGAAGGGCCGTTCCGAGATGGCCTCGATCATCTCCGCGGCGGTGCGCAACCGGCAGGAGCTGCCGCGCCGGACCACCGAGCTGGTGATCGAGCAGCAGCGGGTGCGGCTGGACCGCGACCTGGCCAACGCCGCCCGCACCCGGGCGCGGCGCTCCCGGCGCCCGCACAACGAGGCCAAAAGGGTCTTCCACCGGGAGGCGGTGCGGCTGCTGGCCGACCAGGTAGCGCAGAACCTGGGTGGCCGCCGCCTGCTCGATCCCGGCGACATCTCCGACATCCGTGACGAGCTCGGCGAGAGCGCCCAGCTGACCCGCGAGCTGGACGCCCTGTGGCCGACGCTCTCGGCCGAGCAGCTGCTCAGCGATCTGTTCGCCGACTCGCGACGGCTGCATGCGGTGGCCCGGCGGCTGCCCGCCGCGGACCGCGAGCTGCTGCTGCGCGCCGCGGCGGCCGACGACGTCCCGGTCGGGCTGCGCTGGACGCCGGCCGACGTCCCGTTGCTCGACGAGGCGGCCGAGCTGCTCGGCGACGACGGTTCCGAGGCCGCTGCCCGCGAGGCCGCCGCGCTGCGCGAGGAGATCCGGTACGCCCAGGGCGTGCTGGACGTGCTGGACCTGGAGGAGGATCTCGACCCGGAGCTGCTGCGGGCCACCGACATCGTCGACGCGGACCGGCTGGCCGAGCGGCAGCGGGTCCGCCGCTACGACTCGACCGCCGACCGGGCGGCCGCGGACCGGGAGTGGACCTACGGGCACGTGATCGTCGACGAGGCCCAGGAGCTCTCCCCGATGGCCTGGCGGCTGATCATGCGACGCTGCCCGAGCCGCTCGATGACGCTGGTCGGCGACATCGCCCAGACCGGCGACCTGG
The DNA here is from genome assembly GCA_963730945.1 of uncultured Actinomycetota bacterium. GTDB lineage: Bacteria > Actinomycetota > Actinomycetes > Mycobacteriales > Pseudonocardiaceae > Pseudonocardia. Next base: position 929,755 of record CAVSTV010000008.1, on the reverse strand, counting down.
CCGGCGCCTCGTCGTGGGGTGAGGTGCTCTCGCCCTACGTCGCCAACCGCTGGCGGCTGGAGCAGCTGACCGTCAACTACCGGACCCCGGTGGAGATCGCCGACGTGGCCGACGACGTGCTGGCCATGATCGAACCCGGGCTCGCCCCGCCCCGGTCGGTGCGCAGCACCGGGGTGCCGCCGCGGGCGGTCGGGGTCGCCGCCGCCGACCTGGACGATGAGGTGGCGAAGGTGCTGGCCGAGGAGGCCGGCGCGGTGGGGGAGGGACGCACCGCGGTGCTCGCCCCGGCGGCCCAGGTCGCCGGCTTGCGCGAGCGGCTGCTCGGGGCGCCACCACCACTCGGCCCGGACACCCCCGACGGCCCGGCCGACCCGGACGTCGACCTGACCTCACCGGTCGTGGTGCTGCCGGTCAGCTCGGCCAAAGGCCTCGAGTTCGACGCGGTGGTCCTGGTGGAACCGGCCGCGATGCTGGCCGAGAGCCCGCGCGGGGCGAACGACCTGTACGTGGCGATCACCCGGTCGACGCAACGGTTGGCGGTGGTGCACGCGGCGCCGCTGCCGGAGATGCTGCACCGGCTGGCCGACCACCACCGGTAGGGCCCGGCCCGGCGCGGCGATGTCCCGACGGACGTATCACGTCTGCCCGCCGGTGCTCCTTCTGGAAACCACAGAAGGAGCACCCCATGCTCGAGGCATCGCAGTCGGCTCGTCTGGAACGTGAAGGTCGCCGGATCGAGCAGGCCGTCACCGGCGACCCGGACCTCGGCCCGTTCACGCTGCTCCCAGGAACGTGGGCGAACGAGCCCGGCCTGGAGGGGCGTGGTTGGAACATGATCGCGCTGCCGGTCGCCGCTCCGGGCGCCAGGCCGGGTGACCCGCCGGCAACGGGCAGCCACCCCGGGTTTCGGCTGCTGCTGAACCAGTACAACGAGGTACTGAAGTTCAACCTGGTCGACAAGGCGGTGCCGAACCGGGGCGTCAACGGCGCCTCACCCACCACGGTCAACAGCGACCAGCTCGTGGTCACCCTCGACTACGAGCAGTCGATCAAACAGATGTTCGCCGAGGACTTCCCGGTCAGCGGCCTCGCAGGCGTCCCCGACCTGGCCATCCATCACGAGCCCGGCCTGCTGCTGAACATGTCGGACCCCAACGGCGAGGGCGGACCCGACATCGCCCGGCTCGCGACCATTCCGCACGGCGACGCCGCGCTGGGGCTCGGCAACGCGACCTTCGTGGACCAACCCGGCACCGGCATCATTCCGACGATCAACTCGCTGCCGATCGGGGTGTCCCAGGACCTGGCCAACAACAGGTACCTGGCTCCCTACCTGCACTTCCACGACAATCCGTTCCGGAACCTGTTCGACCCGACCGACCCGACCGCGCTGCTGAAGGCGGCCATGGCCGGTGAGAACGTCGTGCGGACGACGGTGCTGGAGTTCGACACCACGACCGCCACCGGCGGCATCCACAACATCCCGTTCATCGTCAAGCAGGCCAACGCTTCGGAGATGAAGGCGACGTTCTTCATCCACGAGCTCGCGGAGGACGACGCCGACGGCCACCCCAAGCTGCTGTTGCAGTACGCCCAGGTGGTTCAGCTGGACTTCTTCGCGCGGTTCGACGGCGGGCCCGGCCGGATCAAGTGGCCGCACGTCAGCATCAACACCATGAGGAAGCTGAGCGACGTTCCCGACATGCAGTACGCCGACGTCTCGCCCCCGACCCCGTGAGACGAGCCGTGTGAACCCCGCGGCCCGGGCCGCGGGGGTCAGCTCGCGACCCGGGACCGCCACAACAGCGCAGCTCGTCGACCTGCTGACCACGATCATCGACCGGCCCGACCGGGAGTAGCTCAGATCGGCGTCACGTAGGCACCGGAGATGCCGCCGTCGACCAGGAACGTGGACGCGGTGATGAACGAGGCGTCGTCGCTGCCCAGGAAGGCCACCGCGGCCGCGATCTCCTCCGGCTGCGCGAACCGGCCCATCGGCACGTGCACCAGCCGGCGCTGGGCCCGTTCCGGGTCGGCGGCGAACAGCGTGCGCAGCAGCGGGGTGTCCACCGGTCCGGGGCACAGGGCGTTGACCCGGATGCCCTCGCGCGCGAACTGCACCCCCAGCTCCCGCGACATCGCCAGCACCCCGCCCTTGGACGCGGTGTAGGCGATCTGCGAGGTGGCCGCGCCCATCACCGCCACGAACGACGCGGTGTTGATGATCGAGCCGCGGCCGGCCCGCTGCATGTGCGGGAGCACCGCCCGGCAGCACAGGTACACCGAGGTCAGGTTGACCTCCTGCACCTTCCACCAGGCGTCCAGCCCCGTGACCAGTATCGAGTCGTCCTCGGGCGGGGAGATGCCGGCGTTGTTGAACGCGACGTCGATGCGGCCGTAGGCCTCCATCGCCGCGTCGAACAGCGCGCCGACCTCGGCCTCGACGGTCACGTCGGTACGCACGAACAACCCGCCCACCTCGTCGGCGGCGGCCTTGCCCGCGGCCGGGTCGATGTCGGCGACCACCACCCGAGCCCCTTCCGCGGCCAGCCGGCGGGCGGTGGCCAGCCCGATCCCGCTGCCCCCACCGGTGATCACCGCCGTGCGGCCGTCGAACCGTTGCGTCATGCCGAGTCCTCTCGTGCGCCTGCGGTCCGGCGCCCGGCGCGGGCGGCGGCGACCAGCGCGTCGAACAACCGTTGATCGTCCTGTTCGGGATGCCACTGCACGCCGAGCACGAACCCGCGGTCGGCCAGCTCGACGACCTCGATGGTGCCGTCGGTGGCGCGGCCGGTGACCACCAGCCCGTCGGCGAGGCGATCGATGGACTGGTGGTGGTGGCACTGCGTCTCGACGGTCGGCCCGAGCAGCGCGCCGACCCGCCCGGCCGGGTCGAGCTCGACGGTCACCGTGCCGAAGACCCCCGGTCGGGGATTGTGCCCGTGGTGCCCGACGACCTCGGGCAGGTGTTGGGCCAGGCTGCCGCCCAGCGCCACGTTCAGCAGCTGCGCCCCGCGGCACACCCCGAGCACGGGCAGGCCCAGCTCCAGCGCGCGGGCGAGCACGGCCAGCTCGGTCTCGTCCCGGTCCGCGCGCGGTGCCCCGGCGCGCGGGTGCGGGAGCGCGCCGTAGCGGGCGGCACCGATGTCGGCCCCGCCGGCCAGCACCACCGCGTCCAGCCGGTCGACCGCGGCCGCGGCCTGCACCCGGGGTGGCAACAGCACCGGCACCCCGCCCGCGTCGATCACCATGTCGGTGTAGGTGCGCGGCAGCAGCACCGTCTCCACGTCCCACACCCCGAACGCCGCCCGCTCGCCGTAGGCGGTCAGCCCGATCAGCGGCGGGCTAGAGCCGCTCGAAGCCACGCCTGCGCTCCCAGTCGGTGACCGCGGCGTCGAACGCGGTCAGCTCCACCCTGGCCGCGTTCGCGTAGTGCGCCACGACCTCCGCGCCGAACGCCGCGGTCGCCACCGGCGACTCCGCGAACAGCGCCGCCGCCTCGCGCAGCGTCGAGGGAACCCGCGGCGCATCGGAGACGTAGGCGTTGCCGACCAGCTGCGGCTGCAGCGGTAGCTCGTTCTCGATCCCGTGCAGCCCGGCCGCGATCAGTGCCGCGACCCCGAGGTAGGGGTTCATGTCGCCGCCGGGCACCCGGTTCTCCACCCGCAGCGACGGCCCGTGCCCGACCACCCGCAGCGCGCAGGTGCGGTTGTCCAGGCCCCAGGCCACCGCGGTCGGCGCGAACGAGCCCTCGGCGTAGCGCTTGTAGGAGTTGATGTTCGGCGCGAACAGGTAGCAGAGCTCGCGCAGGCAGGCCTGCTGACCGGCCACGAAATGCTCGAACAGCGGCGAGAAGCCGTGCTCACCGTCGCCGGCGAACACCCCGCCCGCCCCTTCGTCAGAGCCGCGCAACGAGATGTGGATGTGGCACGAGTTGCCCTCGCGCTCGTCGTACTTGGCCATGAAGGTCAGCGCCATCCCGGACTGGTCGGCGATCTCCTTGGCCCCGGTCTTGTAGATCGTGTGGTTGTCGCAGGTGGTGAGCGCGTCGGCGTAGCGGAAGGCGATCTCGTGCTGCCCGAGGTTGCACTCGCCCTTGGCCGACTCGACGATCATGCCGGCGCCGGCCATCCCGTTGCGGATGCGCCGCAGCACCGGCTCCACCCGCGCGGTGCCCAGCATCGAGTAGTCCACGTTGTACAGGTTCGCCGGCTCCAGCCCGCGATAGTCCTTGCGCCATGCGGCGTCGAAGGAGTCGGCGAACAGCATGAACTCCAGCTCGGTTCCCACGTCGGCGACCAGCCCGCGCTCGGCCAGCCGGTCCAGCTGGCCCCTGAGCACCTGCCGTGGCGAGGCGACCACGGGCGAGCCGTCGGCCCACTCGGCGTCGCAGAGCACCAGCGCCGTCGCCTCGTGCCACGGCACCAGCCGCATCGTCGACCAGTCCGGCCTGAGCACCATGTCGCCGTAGCCCCGCTCCCAGCTGGACATCGCGTAGCCCTCGACGGTGTTCATGTCCACGTCGACCGCGAGCAGGTAGTTGCACGCCTCGGCCGCGTGCGGCACCACCTCGTCGAGGAAGTACGGCGCGGCACACCGCTTGCCCTGCAGCCGCCCCTGCATGTCGGTGAACGCGAGCAGCACGGTGTCGATCTCGCCGCTGCCGATCAGGCCGGTCAGCTGTTCGAGCGTGAGCAGACCATTGCGCGAGGTCATGAGCCCTCCAGACGTCTGGCGTCGGCCGGCCGGCGCCGCCGGCGGCTGACGTTATCGCTACGGCCGGGGGGTGATGTCCAGGGGTCCACCGTCCGGATCAACGGGCCCGGTAGACGTCCCGCCGGTGCACGGCTCGGTGGATCACGATCGCCTTCGCCTCGTCGTCGATTTCGTAGATCACCCGTAGTCGGAACGACGCGCCGACCACAGGCCGACCAGCTCGTTGGTCAGCGGCTTACCGACCCGGCAAGGATGCTGCGCCAGCGCCTCGAAGGCGAAGGCCGGCACGGCTGCGCGGATAGGGGGGTGGTCCTGCCCGCCGCACTCTCCTGACGCGAGCGGCGGAGGGAATCCGCCGGTTCGGGATCGCTGAGGATGGCTACGATCTCCTCGAGGGATTCCAGCTCGTCCGGGCTGACCAGGACGAACGACGCGCGGCCGTTCCGGGTGATCAGAATCCGCTCATGGTGACGCTCCACCCGGTTCGGCGATCAATCAGTTCGCGGCCCGGCCGCGTCGAGCCGGTCGGCCAGCTCCGGGTCGTCGAACTCGGCCACCGCCCGTTCGTACTTCTGCATCCCCCACGCCCAGAAGTCGAAGTCCAGCGAGCTGGACCCGTCCTGGATCGACGCCCACAGCGTCCACCCGTACTTCGCGACCAGCCCGAACAGCCGGGCCCGCGCCACCTGGTCCGGTCTCGGCCGTCCGAAGTAGGCGGTGACCAGCACGTCCAGCAACGCCTCCGGAAGGGTCGCCTCGCTCCAGATGTTGCCCAGCTCGAAGCACGGGTCGTTGTTGCCGGAGTACTCGTAGTCGATGATCCGCACGCGGTCGCCGTCATCGAGGAGGTTCTCGGCGAGCAGGTCGTTGTTGCACGGGACGGTGCCGACCCGCGGACCCAACGCCGTCCTGATCCGGGCGACGATCGGCATGAACTCGTCGTAGCGCGGCGGCAGCCGGAACCCGTGCTCGGCCACGATCCGCCGGTAGCGGGCCTGCACCTCGAACATGTCGAAGTCGCCGGTGAACCGCGGCCCGGCGTGCAGCCGCCGGCAGGCCGCCGCCACCCGCGCCAACACAGCCGGGTCGTGCAGGTCGGCGTCGGACAGCGTGCGGCCGGGCAGGAAGCCGACGGCCAGCCCGACCCCCGGCCGGTAGTGCAGCACCGGCGCGCCGACCCCGGCCTGCGCGGCCGCCACCGAGTTCGCGTACTCCTGATCACGGTCGATGCCGAGCAGTCCCGGACCGGGAACCGGGATCCGCACCACGACCACCCCGTCGGGCGTGGTCACCTTGAGGTTGCGGTTGGTGAGACCGCCGCTGAGGTCGGAGACCGTGCGCGGTCGCCCGGCGGTGCAGGGCAGGGAATCGAGCAGCTCGTCGAGCTCCCGGTCCGTCATCGGGCCGATGGTAGAGGTCACCGTAGGCTCGCCCCCGTGGCGGACGCGCTTCCCGACCGGGCCCGAATCGTGATCATCGGCGGTGGGGTGGGCGGCGCCAGCGTCGCCCACCATCTCGCGGACCGCGGCGAGCGGGACGTGCTGCTCGTCGAGCGCAGCGAGCTGACCAGCGGCTCGACCTTCCACTCCGCCGGGCTGGTCGGTCAGCTGCGCTCCGATCCGGTGCTGACCGCGATGAACGTCTACTCGGCTCAGCTCTACGCCGAGCTGGAACGCACCGAACACGCCCCGGGTTGGGTGCAGTCCGGTTCGCTGCGGTTGGCCTCCTCACCGGCCCGGCTGGAGGAGATCCGCCGGCAGGCCGGCTGGGCGCAGCGCTCCGGGCTGCCGCTGCAGCTGCTGTCGGCCGACGAGGCGGCGCAGCTGTTCCCGCCGATGTCCACCGAGGGCGTGCTGGGTGCGGCGTTCACCCCGACCGACGGCCACGTGGACCCGGCCCGGCTGTGCTACGCGCTGGCCGCGCTGGCCCGGGCCGCCGGCGTGCGGATCGCGCAGCGCACCCGGGTGCTGGGTATCGACCGCGAACGCGGCCGGGTGCACCGGGTCCGCACCGACCGGGGCGACGTGGACTGCGAGGTGGTCGTCGACTGCGGCGGCATGTTCGCCGCCGAGATCGCGCGCATGGTCGACGTCCGGATCCCGGTGGTCCCGATGTCGCACCAGTACGTGGTGACCGCGCCGCTGCCGGCCGGCGCGCTGGGCGCGGCCGCCCTGCCCTCGCTGCGCGACCCGGACCTGCTCGTCTACTACCGGCAGGAGATCGACGGCCTGCTGATGGGCGGCTACGAGCGCCACAGCGCACCCTGGACCGCGTCCGCGACCGGCTACGACGCCATCCCGCCCGACTTCAACGCCAAACTGCTGGCCCCGGACTGGGAGCGGTTCGACGAGATCGTCGCCAACGCGCAGCGGCGGGTGCCGGTGCTCGCCGACACCGGCGTCGCCTCGATGATCAACGGTCCGGAGGCGTTCACCCCGGACAACGAGTTCTGCCTCGGCGAGACCGAGGTGCCCGGCTTCTTCGTCGCCGCCGGGTTCTGCGCGCACGGCATCGCCGGGGCCGGCGGGGTCGGCCGGGTGATGGCCGCGTGGATCCTCGACGGCGACCCGGGCATGGACCTGTGGCACATGGACGTGCGCCGGTTCGGCGGGCACTCCGTGCTGGGCGGGCACTACCGCTCGCCGGGTTACACGCTGGCGCGCACGGTGGAGAACTACGAGAGCTACTACGACATCCGCTACCCGGCCGCGGAACGCACCACCGGTCGCCCGCTGCGCACGTCGCCGGCCTACGCCTGGCATGCGGCCCACGGGGCGGTGTTCGGCGAGAAGGCCGGCTGGGAACGGGTCAACCACTACTCCGACGCCGGCTCGCCGGAGCTGCGCCCGCGCGGGTGGGCCGGGCGGCACTGGTCGCCGTGCGTCGAGCCCGAGCACGTCGCCGTGCGCGAATCGGCCGGGCTGTTCGACGAGAGTTCCTTCGCCGTCATCGAGATCACCGGCGCGGATGCCGCCGAGTTCTGCGGCTACGTCTTCGCCGGCCGCGTCGATCGCGCGCCCGGCACGGTCACCTACACCCAGGCCCTCAACGACCGCGGCGGCATCGAGATGGACGTGACGCTGACCAGGACGGCCATCGACGAGTTCCTGGTGATCACCGGCACCGCGCTCGGGCCGCACGACCTCGGGTGGCTGCGCCGGCAGGCCCGCGGCACCGGGCTCGACGTGCGGATCGCCGACGTGACCGGCGGTTGGGCGACGTTCGGGATCTGGGGTCCGCACGCCCGTGAGCTGCTCGCCCCGCTCACCCCGCAGTCGTTGGCCGCCGCCGATTTCCCGTTCCTGTCGATGCGCGAGACCACCGTGGGCGACGTCCCGGTGCGCGCGGTCCGGGTGACGTACGTGGGCGAGCTGGGCTGGGAGCTGCACTGCTCGACCGAGTACGGGGCGGCGCTGTGGACCACGCTGGCCGGCACCGGCGCCCGGCCCGGTGGCTACCGCGCGATCGAGAGCCTGCGGCTGGAGAAGGGCTACCGGGCCTGGGGCTCCGACATCGGCCCCGACACCACCCCGGACGAGGCCGGCCTGGGCTTCGCGGTGCGGCGCGGGGACGATTTCGCCGGGGCGGCGGCGCTGTTGTCGGCCCGGGAGCGGGGCGTGTCCCGGGTGCTGTGCTGCCTGGTCCTCGACGACCCGCGGGCGGTGGCGCTGGGCGGCGAGCCGGTCCGGCTGGAGGCGGACGCCGGCACCCTGGATGTCGGCGCCGACTTCGTGGGGGCGGTGACGTCCGGCGGCTACGGCTACACGGTGGCCCGCTCCATCGCCTACGCCTACCTCCCGAGCGGGGTCGAGGCGGGCGCCCGGGTAGCGGTCCAGGTGGACGGCCGGTGGATCGCGGGCCAGGTCGCGCGCACTCCGCTGTACGACCCGACCGGCGCCCGCATCCGGGCGTGATCGGCGGCGGCCCGCGGTGAGGACTGCGTCACAGATATGGTCAGCCTAACCTTGGTGCGACGCTCGTCCGGTGCTGACACCGGCCGTCCCGCACCGCCGTGACCCGGCCGCCGACGTCGGCCGGCGGGCCTGGACCAGCTGCCCGCGTTGCGCGGACGACGGGCACTGCTCGAGCTGCACGAGCGGACGGTGCTGCGAGCAGCACTGGCGATTCCTGCTGGCCGCCGAGGGCAGGCGGTTGTTCGTGCAGTGCCGGACGTGCTGGCACCGCTGGTGGCACGACACCGGGTTCGGTGCCGCCCCGTCGCGGCCCGACACCCTGACCGACTGCCGAGCCCTCGCCGTCGAGTAGCCGGGTCCGGGCGTTCCGCCCGGCGGTTGATCCGACGGGCGAGCGGGTAGCCCCCGGGATCTCGAAGGGAGCAGCCGTGCCGAACCCGAGCATCAAGGACGAGAAGGTCTACCGCGAGGTCCGCAAGTCGGGTGCCTCCGAGGAGAAGGCCGCCCGGATCGCCAACGCATCAGCGGGGCAGGGCCGCAAGAAGGTGGCCGGACGCGGCGGGTCGTCGTCCAGCTACGACGACATGACCAAGGACGAGCTGTACCAGCGGGCCAAGAAGGTCGGCATCTCCGGGCGCTCGGCCATGAGCAAGCGCGACCTGATCAGCGCGCTGCGCAACCACTAGGCACACCATCGGGCTCAGGGCGACCGGGGGTCGAACCGCGATGAGCGATCCGGGACCGCAACCGGGTGGGCGGCAGCCCCGCCGGCAGCGCGCGGACTACAGCAAGGGGCTGCCCGGCTACCACGACCCGACCGCCGGATTCGGTGGCGCGGCACCGGCCCGCAGCGCACTCACGCTGCGCGCCTGGCTAGCCGGCTTCGGCCTGGTCGTGTGTGTGCTCGGCGCCGTGCTGGCCGTGTACATGGGCGTGCAGTGGTTCGCCTGGTTGCTGGTCGCCGTCGCGCTCGTGGCCGCGGTCGATCTGGCGTGGGTGCTGTGGCGCAAGGCCCGCGGTGAGCCGGGCTGATCACGATGGCAGACGGAGCCCGCCGTTGATCCCGGGTCGGTTCGTGCGGCCCGTTCGGCCCGGGAGCACGATCGGAACCGGATCTCCGATGTAGCCACCGAACGCTCCGGCCGCGTCCCGGTTGCCGAACGCGAGCAGGACCGGACGGTCGTGAGGATCGGTCAGCAGCCGTCCCGCGTACCAGTCGTCACCGGTCAGCGGCACCGCCGCCGCGATGTCGTAGGGCCCGGTGGGCTCGACGTCGGGGACGAGCCAGTGCCCGCCGGTGACCCCCGGCCGCCGCCGGGCCGCCGCCAGCTCGGCGGCCAGGCAGGAGAAGACCAGGTGCGATCGCCCGGCGTGGGTGAAGATCTGCGGCACCTCCAGCTGGCCGAAGCCCGTCCCCGGAGCGGACAGCGGCGGGCCCACCGTCCAGGTCCGCAGATCGGGGGAGCGGGCGTGGCCGATCACGCCACGCTCGTCGAGCTGGTGGTCCCCGGCCAGGCCGACGCCGGTCCGCGCGGTGATCAGCATGTGCCAGCCGTCGCCGGCCGGATCGGGCAGCACCCAGGGATCGCGCCAGGACTCGTCCCGCCAGGCGGTCTCGCCGGCCAGCTCGTACCAGCGCGGATCGGCGTCGACGGTCGGCGCGTCGACCTTGGTCCAGGTCACGAGGTCGGCGGACACGGCGGCGCCGATCCGCTGCCGGCTCGGGCCCACGTCTCCGCCCGACTCGCCCGCGCCCGGATCGAGGTCGGTCAGCCCGGTGTAGAACAGCCACCACCGACCGTCCGGCCCGCGCACGGTGCTTCCGGTCCAGCAGGCCACCTCGTCGAAGGCACCGCGGGGACCGGGAGCGACGGGATCGGGCCACCGGGTCCAGTCGCGCAGGTCGGTCGAGACGGCGTGGCCGATGCGCGCGTTGCGGTGCCGCAGCTGCGGATCGGCGAGGCTGCGCGGCGCGTGCAGGAAGAACAGGTGGTGCTCGCGGCCCACGACCAGCGGCCAGCTGTCCCAGACCCAGGCGTCGGCGAGCTGCAGCACCGCGGTCAGCCGTCGGCCAGCGTGGCCAGCACCTGCTCGCCGTAGCGGGCCAGCTTGGCCTCGCCGATGCCGCTGATCGTGCCCAGCTCGGCCAGGCCGGTCGGCTGCCGGGCGGCGATCTCGCGCAGGGTCGCGTCGTGGAAGATCACGTAGGCGGGCAGGCCCTGTTCCTTGGCCACCGCACCGCGCCAGGTCCGCAGCCGCTCGAACACGCTCGCCGCCCCGGCCGGTAGCTCGACCGCCGGCTGCTGGGCCCTGCTCGCGCGGCTACGGGTGCGGGGCTGCCGCGGGGGATCGCGGCGCATCCGGACCTCACGTTCGCCGCGCAGCACCGGCCGGCTCGCGTCGGTCAGCACGAACGTCTGGTACGTCCCCTCCACCGCCAGCAGCCCCTGGGCGATGAGCTGCCGCAGCACGGTCCGCCACTCGCTCTCGGACAGCTCGGTGCCCACCCCGAACACGCTCAGCGAGTCGTGGCCGAACTGCTCCACCTTGGGCGTGCGCTTGCCCAGCAGGATGTCCACGATCTGCCCGGCGCCGAACTTCTGGCGGCGCTCGCGGTCCAGCCGGAACACCGTCGACAGCACCTTCTGCGCGGCGACGGTCCCGTCCCAGGCCTCCGGCGGGACCAGGCAGGTGTCGCAGTTGCCACAGGGCTGCGCACCGCCTGCTCCGTACGACTGCCCGAAGTAGGCCAGCAGCTGGACGCGACGGCACTCGACCGTCTCGCACAGCGCGAGCATCGCGTCCAGGTGCCGGCCGAGCCGCCGTCGGTGGGCGAGATCGCCCTCCGAGTCGTCGATCATCTTGCGCTGCTGCACGACGTCGGCGAGCCCGTAGGCCAGCCAGGCGGTCGACGGCAGCCCGTCGCGCCCGGCCCGGCCGGTCTCCTGGTAGTAGCCTTCAACCGATTTCGGCAGGTCGAGGTGGGCGACGAAACGCACGTCCGGCTTGTCGATACCCATCCCGAACGCGATGGTGGCCACCATGATCACGCCCTCCTCGCGGAGGAACCGGGCCTGGTTGCTCGCCCGGGTCATGGCGTCCAGGCCGGCGTGGTAGGGCAACGCGGTGATGCCCTGTCCGACCAGGAACTCGGCGGTCTTCTCCACCGAGTTGCGGGACAGGCAGTACACGATGCCGGCGTCGCCCGGGTGCTCGCTGCGGATCAGGTCCAGCAGCTGCCGGCGCGGCTCGTCCTTGGGCGCGATCCGGTACTGGATGTTGGGCCGGTCGAAGCTGGCCACGAAGTGGCGGGCCCCACCCGTCGCACCGGCGGCCGGTGCCGGTGACTCGGTCAGGTTGAGCCGGGTCGCTATCTCGGAGTGGGTGGCCTCGGTCGCGGTGGCGGTGAGCGCGATCCGGGGGACGTCCGGCCAGCGCTCGTGCAGCTCGGACAGGGCCAGGTAGTCGGGGCGGAAGTCGTGGCCCCACTGCGCCACGCAGTGCGCCTCGTCGATCGCGAACAGCGCGATCCGGCCCCGTCCCAGCAGCTCCAGCGTGGCCGGTACCCGCAGCCGTTCCGGAGCCAGGTACAGCAGATCGATCTCGCCGGCCAGGTAGGCGGACTCGACCGCGCGCCGCTCGTCGTAGCGCTGGGTGGAGTTGAGGAATCCGGCCCGCACCCCGAGCGCCAGCAGGGCGTCGACCTGGTCCTGCATGAGCGCGATCAGCGGTGACACGACGACCCCGACACCCGGCCGGACCAGCGCGGGGATCTGATAGCACAGCGACTTGCCGCCACCGGTCGGCATCAGGACGAGCGCGTCCCCGCCGCCGCAGACGTGGGAGATGATCTCCTGCTGGTTGCCGCGGAACGCGTCGTAACCGAACACCCGCCGCAGCACGTCGACCGGGGCGGGCGCGGTGGCGGTGTCGGTCTCGCAGCGGGGCACCCGCCCGATCGTAGGCGGCCCGCTGAACACGCCGTGGCCGAACGGCCGAAGCGCCGGTCCCGGATTGCCGCGATCCCGATCCGGTGCGACCGTCGGGCATGGCCACCAGCACCGATCCGCTGCCCGGGGACTTCTTCCGCTTCGCCGACGAGCTCACCGACGAGGAGCGCAAGACCATCGCCGCAGTCCGCGAGTTCCTGCATTCCGAGGTCGAGCCCGTCGCGCTGGAGCACTGGATCAGCTCCGAGTTCCCGCACCAGCTGGTGCCCGGCTTCGCCGCGCTCGACATCGCCGCGCTGCCCTACGACGACCTGCACGGGCCGGCCGCGCGCCGGCTGCTGATCGGCTTCGTCGCGCTGGAGATCGCGCACACCGACCCGTCCCTGAACAGCTTCTTCGGCATCCACAACGGACTGGCCATGGGCAGCATCGATCTCTGCGGCTCGGCCGAGCAGCGGCAGCGCTGGTTGCCGGCGATGGCCCGGATGGAGAAGATCGGCGCCTTCGGGCTGACCGAGCCGCACGGCGGATCCGACGTGGCGCGCGGGCTGGAGACCACCGCCCGCCGCGACGGCGACGACTGGGTGCTCGACGGTGAGAAGCGCTGGATCGGCAACGGCACCTTCGCCGACCTGGTCGTGATCTGGGCCCGCGACGTCGCCGACGACAACGTCAAGGGCTTCGTCGTCGAGCAGCACAACCCGGGCATGACCACCACGAAGATCGAGAACAAGATCGCGCTGCGGACCGTGCAGAACGCCGACATCGTGCTGCGCGAGTGCCGGGTGCCCGAGTCCGACCGGCTGCAGGAGGCCCGTTCGTTCGCCGACACGAACAAGGTGCTGCGGCGCACCCGCGGGGGAGTGGCGTGGGGCTCGACCGGCACCATGATGGCCGCCTACGAGACGGCGCTGCGTTACGCGAAGGAGCGCGAGCAGTTCGGCCGGCCGATCGCCGGGTTCCAGCTCGTGCAGGACCTGCTGGTGCAGATGCTGGGCAACATCACCGCCTCGCTCGGGATGGCGGTGCAGCTGGCCAAGATGCAGGACGCCGACACCGCGCGCGATGAGCACGCGGCGCTGGCCAAGCAGTTCTGCACCACCAGGATGCGGGAGACGGTGGCGCTGGCCCGCGAGGTCGTCGGCGGCAACGGCGTGCTGCTCGACTACGGGGTGGCCAAGTTCTTCGCCGACGCCGAGGCCCTCTACTCCTTCGAGGGCACCAAGCAGATCAACACGCTGGTCGTCGGGCGGTCGATCACCGGTCACAGTGCGTTCGTCTGAGCCAGCGGCCGTCGGCGAAGCCGTCTCCGGGGACGGCCGTTCCGTGAGGATCGTGGTTCTCGGCGCCGGCGTCAGCGGGCTGACCAGCGCCATCTCGCTGCTGGAGGCGGGTCACCGGGTACGGCTCGTGGCCGCGACACGCAGTGCGGCGACGACGTCCGCGCTGGCCGCGGCGGTCTGGTTCCCGACCCATGTCGGCCCAGCCCGACCGGGTTCTGCGCTGGGGGAGTGACACCTTCAAGGTGCTGGCCGAGCAGGCGGGGGCGGGAGTGCCGGGCGTGGTGATGCGGGAATCGCTGGCGCTCTACCGCGAGCCACCGGCGCCGCCGGACTGGGCGGCCGCGGTGGGAGGGGTGCGGGCGGCGACACCGGCCGAGCTGCCGCCGGGGTACGGGCACGGTCTGCGGTTCGCCGTCCCGCTGGTCGAGATGCCGGTGCACCTGCCGTGGCTGGTCGCGCGGGTGGGCGAGCTCGGCGGGCAGTTCGAGTACCGCCGGGTCGCCTCGCTGGCCGAGCTGGCGGAGCCGGCCGGGCCGGCCGGCGACGACGCGGACGTCGTGGTCAACTGCGCCGGGCTGGCCGCGCGGGAGCTGGTACCCGACCCCAGCGTCGTATCCGGTGCGCGGCCGGATCGTCCGGGTCGGCAACCCCGGGCTCACCGTTTCGGTGCGCGACGAGCTGCATCCCGGCGGGCGGGCCTACGTGCACCCGCGCACGGCGGACTGCATTCTCGGCGGCACCCTGGAGGAGGGCGAGTGGGACACCGCGGTCGATCCGGTCGCCGGAGCCGCGATCGTCGAGCGCTGCGCCGACCTCGTTCCGGCGTTGCGCGACGCGGCCGTGTTGGAGCAGGTGGTGGGGCTGCGGCCGGGGCGCCCCGCGGTCCGGCTCGAGGTGGAGGAGCGGTCCCGCGGCGCCATGGATCGTGCACAACTACGGGCACGGGGGTTCGGGCATCACGCTGAGCTGGGGTTGCGCCCGCGAGGTCGCGGCGGTGGTCGGAGCGCTCGGCTGACGCCGCCGTGGTCAAGTCCCGTGCCGCCACACGCCCGCTTTCCGCTCTCCGCTCTCGGAGGCCGGAGCCCGCCTCGCGGACGTGTCACGGGTCCTATGGTCACTCCGGGCCGCGTTGGGAGGCCGCATCAGATGGCTGCGGCTGTTACCCGGGCAGCTCAGAAGGGCGGCTCCTCATCGTCGACCTCTGAGGCCGGGGCGGCCGCATTTCCGCCCGCGGTCGGTGGGTCCGGGTCTGACTGGCGAGCTGACTCGGCTGCTGGCCGCCCTCCTCTCCGGCACCGAGGGTCGAAGATCGGCGGCGGCGGGTCCACGTCGGCCCGCTGCGGGACGGGGTCGTCGTCATCATCATCGCCCGGACCGGGGATGGAGTCGGGCAGATCCGCGGCGATCGGTTCACCGCGGGTCCAGTAGATCTGCCGCAACGGGCTGCGCCATCGGAAGATCCCGGGTCGAGGCTGGATCAGCGTCCACCCCCACCCGTGCTTCATCAGGTGATGCCTCGTGCACAACGGATCCAAGTTCGCCGCCACGGTCGCCACCGCCGTGCTGATGATCCCAGGTGTGGTCCTGATCGGACTTGCGAGCCGGCCGCCGACAGCCCGGCGCAACGCAGTTGCGGTCGCGCATCTGCACATGACGACGCAACCGGGCGCCCGGAAATCGCGCCTGCGGGTCATCGCCCAGCTCCCGCAGCAACACATCTCGCTCGGCGTACCTGCCAGCGATGTCGACGACGACCGGAAGCCATGCCGCAGGCAGACTGGATCGACGACCCAGCTCGGTGAGCACCGCGGCGCGGACATGGACCTCCACGACTCCGCCCCGACATCGCTCCCGGGGCCGACCATTCGGGCTCGGCCGATGTCGCGTGAGGCCACCCAGGAGCAGGTAGCCATCGTCGTCGAGCACGGCGAACCGCCACTCGGCCGCATGCTGGCGAGCGACGAGCAGGCGGGCCCCCTCGCCATCGATCGGACCCCAACCGGCGAGCTCGGCGGGATGATCATCGAACCCGAGCAGGGTGGTCAGACCCACCCGCACCTCCACTCCGCACCGCGCACCCTCCACGGGCCGCCGCGCGGAACGAGCCTGCTCACCAGCCTCGGCGGAGTCACCAGTCGAACCATCGCTGAGGCCATCTGGCCAGCCCTCCGCGGCGTCAGTGGCCCGCGTCTGCGACGGTCCAGCACTCGGCAGTCCAGCGTCCGGCGGCCCAGCGTCCGGCGGCCCAGCGCCTGGCGGTCCAGCGCCGGCGGCCCGGCATCGGCGGCCCAGCTCCGGCGGCCCAGGTCCGGCGGCGCGGCGCCCCGGCCTGGTCTCGGCTGGCATTGGCCCGGTGTCAGCGAATCCGAAGTCGGCCGACCCGCCGTCCGCCTGGGCGGTAGCGGCCGGCACCGAGCCAGCCGGCGCACAGGCAGCCGGCGCACAGGCAGCCGGCGCACAAGCAGTCGGCGCAGCGGCAGTCGGCGCAGCAGCAGTCGGCTCGGTAGCCGCTCGATCAACACCAGTCGCCTCGGGACGCGACGACCCGGCGGGGGCATCCCCAGCGCCGGGAGTGGCCGCGCGCTCACCGCTACCCGCCACGTCAAGATCAACAATCTCATCCGAAGCACTCGCCGCGGCACCGCCTCGGCATCCGCATCGGCATCGGCATCGGCATCGGCATCGGCTTCGCCTTCGACTTCGTCGTCGGTTTCCGCCAGCATCGCGGCGATGATCTGATCCCGGCTGAACCCCGCATACCGTCCGTCGAGCAACCGGATGAACAGATCCGCCCGCAACTGCTGCTCGGTCCGACGATGCCCGGCCGCCCGCACCGCACCCGCCAAATCCTCCAAACGCTCCGCCGCCGCCGCGGCCTCCGACGGCGACAACCCGAACCCCGACAACACCGCCGTCCCGTCGACATCGAGATACCCCCACACCCCACGCCCACGAGCCGCCTTCAGATACCGCCGCCGCGTAGTACCCCGGATCGATGGCCATCACCTCACGCAACAACCGCGCCGCCAACTGCCCGGTCGTCCACCTCGACGCCCGCGGCAACACCCGACCGCAGATCCGATCGATCTGCCGATCACTCAACCCCGCCAGATAGCGCGCGAACACCCGCGCCTTCAGCACATCGATCTGCCCACACCGCAACGCCGCCAACACCCGCGGCAGCTTCTCCACCATGTCCAGCGCGAAGGCGAACTCCGCATCCGCACGGCGACCGGTGAACGTCAACGCGGCACCGATCTCCGCCGTGCACCAACCCCAGAACTCCCGCTCCAACCACGCAGCCGAACCACGATCGGCCTCAGCGGTCGTGGCGGCAGCACCGCCACCCCCCGCCTCGCGCAGTGCCTCGGCCCGCTCCCGACGACCGACCTCCACCATCGCCGCCAGATACACCGCATGACCATGCGACAACTGCCGCCAACTCGCCTGCAACACCCCGACCAACTCCTCGCCGCCCACCCCGGCGAGATCCACACCATCGAGCAGCACGCCGAGCTCCGGACCCGGCGTCATCGACGCCCAATCCGGCTCCAGCTCCTGCTCAGCGGCCATGAAGAGAACATACATTCGACCCCTGACAATTCTGGGGCGTCCGCCGACTACCGCTCTGGAGACCGGTCGACCAGCGCCGGCATCCCGAACATCACCCGTACCCCCGCGCTGAAGGCCACGTGATCGGGAACCCGCTCGGCCACGCCGGCGAGGCCGACCGAGGCCAGCAGACCGTCATCCAGCGACACCAGCTCGGCCGTCCGCAGCGGCCACGGCTCGTGCGAGTTCCGCAGGTACCAGGTCCGCCCGAGGTGCGCGACGTGCAGCCCCCACCGCGCGGTGAGGAAGCGTTCGAGCTCACCGTCGAGCACCTCATCACCGACACGAACCACGATCCGGCTGCGCACCCCGGGCCCCGGACGACGCAACCGGGCCGCGTAGCCGTGCTCGGATCCGGACCTGCGGTAGCGCATCCGGGCCCACCGATAGGGCAGCCCGAGCAACGACCTGGTGATGGGCACCACCGCGGCCCGATCGGTGTCCAGACTCAGGAACACGACACCCCGTCGCCCGCTCGCGTCCACCGAGTAGAGCCGCACGTTCGTCTCCAGGAAGCTGCCCAACCAGGGCACCGCCGGACCGTGCGCGAACCCGGCGCCGACCATCCGGAACGCGACCAGCCCGACGTAGCTCCGTCCCTCGAACACGTCCGGTTCGACACCCGGCGGCAGCAACGGAGCGACCACGGCCGGGTCGACCGCCCAGTGCAGGAAGCACACATCCCGCCACCGCTGGCGCAACAGCCGGGGCCGCCGCAACTCGGGCGCGGCATGGGAAACCGGCTCCGGCAAGGTCCACACCCTCCCAGGTTAGGTCCGGGAGAGTACGGACGCTCACGCCAGCGACGCCAGCCAGGCGGCGTGCAGCTCGGCGAACTCCCCGCCCGACTCGAGCAGCTGCGCCGGGCTGCCGTCCTGCACGATCCGGCCCTCGGCCATCACCAGCACCCGATCGGCGATCAACACCGTGGACAGCCGGTGCGCGATGATCAGCGCCGTGCGGCCGGCGAGCACCGTCTCCAGCGCCGCCTGCACTGCCCGCTCGGACGGGATGTCCAGCGCCGACGTCGCCTCGTCGAGCAGCACCACGGCCGGATCGGCCAGCACCACCCGGGCCAGCGACACGAGCTGCCGCTGCCCGGCCGAGAGCCGACCGCCGCGCTTGCGCACATCGGTGTCGAAGCCGTCCGGCAGCGCCTCGATGAACCCCGCCGCGCCCACCGCCGCCGCCGCGGCGCGGACCGCGGACCGCCCGGCCGCAGGGCAACCCAGCTCGATGTTGTGCGCGACCGAGCCGCCGAACAGGAACGGCTCCTGGTTGATCATCACCAGCGCGGAGCGGAGCTCGGTGTCGGCGAGATCGCGCAGGTCGACCCCGTCGAGCCGGACCACCCCCGCGGTCGGATCGTGGAACCGGGCGGCCAGCTTGGCCAGCGTGGACTTGCCGGCGCCGGTCGCGCCGACCAGCGCGATCGTCTGCCCGGCCGGCACCCGCAGCGAGAACTCGGGCAGCACCAGCCGATCGGTGGCGCGCTGGTAGGCGAACCGCACGCGAGCGAACTCCAGCTCCCCGCGCACCGGGGACGGCAACCGGGCCGGCGCGCTCGGCTCCCCGAGGTCGGGCGCGGTGTCCAGCAAGGACGCGATCTTCTCGCAGGCGGCCGCCGCCGACTGGAAGGAGTTGAAGAACTGGGCCAGCTCGTCGAGCGGGTCGTAGAACCGGCGCAGGTAGAGCAGGAACGCGGTGAGCGCACCGAGGGCCAGCTCGCCGTCGGCCACCCGCAGCGCCCCGACCAGCAGCACGACGGCCAGCGTGAGGTTGCCGACCGCGCGGGTCGCGCCGACGTACCACGCCACCGCCCGGAACGCCGCGGTGTTCGCATCCCGGTAGCCGGTGGCGAACCCGCACAGGATCTGCTCGTTGCGCCGCTCCCGCCGGAACGCCTGCACGGCCCGGATGCCGTTCATCGATTCCACGAAGTGCACGATCAGCCGGGCCACCGTGCTGCGCGCGGCCCGGTAGTTGGTACGCGCCCGGCGCTGGAACCAGCGGGTCAGGATCAGCAACGGACCGAAGCCGGCGAGCACGATCGCGGCCAGCACCGGATCGAGCCACAGCAGCATGGCGCTGATCCCGAGCAGCGCCAGCCCGGCACCGAAAACGCCCTCCAGACCGCGCTCGAGCAGATCGTTGAGCGAGTCCAGATCGCTGGTCAGCCGGGAGATCAGCCGGCCGGAGGTGTAGGACTCGTGGAAGTCGACCGACAGCCGCTGGCCGTGCGCGAACATCCGCCCGCGCAGCGCGAGCAGCAGGTCCTGACCGACGCGGCCGGCCAGCAGCATGAAGGCGGCGCGCAACCCGGCACCGACGAGGGTCGCCGCCGCGTAGCCGGTGATCGCCCAGGCCAACGGGGCCGGCCGGCCGTCCAGCGCGGCCGGCACGCCGCGGTCGATCGCCGCGGCGACCAGCAGCGGCCCGGCCAGCGCCACCGCGTTCTCGGCCACCAGCAACAGCGCGGCGAAGCCCACCGCCCGCCGGTGCGGCACCAACAGCTCCGCCACCAGCAGCCGGGCCCGCCGCTGCAGGCGCAGCCCGGTGCTACGCGAGACCGTGTCCCGCTCGGACTCGTCGGCCCCGACGCCGCGCCACCGCTGCTCGTCGAGCTCGGCGGCCGCCGTGTCGACCGGATCGTTGATCTCGGTACTCATGTGCGCACCCCCTCCCGGTGCCCGGTGCTGGCCAGCAACTCCCGGTAGGTCGCGTTGCCGGCCAGCAGCTCGTGGTGCTCGCCGACCGCGACTACGCGACCCTCGTGCAGCAGCGCGACCCGGTCGGCCAGCGCGACGGTGGACGCCCGGGTGGCCACCACCAGCGCGGTCACCCCGCCCAGCACCCGGCGCAGCTCGGCCTCCACCTCGGACTCCGTGTGGACGTCCAGAGCGGACAGCGGGTCGTCGAGGACGAGCACCGGTGGGCGCCCGAGCACCGCGCGGGCCAGGGCCAGCCGCTGCCGTTGCCCGCCCGACAGCGACAGCCCCTGCTCGCCGATCCGGGTGTCCAGCCCCCACGGCAGGGCCGCGACGAACCCGTCCGCGCCGGCGATGCGCAGCGCCTCCCAGACCGCGTCGTCGGTCGCGTCGGGCTGGGCGAGCGCGACGTTCTCCCGGACGCTCGCCGAGATCAGCAGCGGGTCCTCGAACGCGGTGCTGATCACCGTGCGCAGCTGCGCCAGCCGCAGCGTCCGCACGTCGACACCGTCCAGCAGCACCTCGCCACCGGTCACGTCGTAGAGCCGGGGCAGCAGCGCGGCCAGCGTGGTCTTGCCCGAGCCGGTCGCCCCGACCAGCGCCATCGTCTCGCCAGGGCGGACGGTCAGGTCGACCCCGCGCAGGATCTCCCGCCCGCTACCGGGGTAGCGGAAACGGACCCCGCGCAGCGTCAACTGGCCCCGCACCGGTTCGGACAGCGGGCGTGGCCGGGCCGGATCGGCGATCGTCGGCTGGACGTCGAGCACCTCGCGGTAGCGGGTGCAGGCCGCCGCGGTCATGCTGGCCTCGGTCATCAACCAGCCCATCGAGGCGATCGGCCAGTGCAGGTAGGTCAACACGGTCACCGCGGCGATCAGGGTGCCGAGGGTGAGCTCGCCGCGCACCACACCGTGGGCGCCGATGCCGATGGTGATCGCGACCGCTAGCTCCGGCAGCACCACCACCGCCGCCACCAGACCGGCCAGCAGCCGCACCTTGTGCAGCTCGGTGGTGCGCAGCTGGCCCGCATCGGCGGCGAAGCGGGCCGTCAGCTCCCGGCCGCGGCCCAGCGACTTGAGCACCCGGATGCCCAGCGCCGACTCCTCGACGATCGTCGCGAGGTCACCGGCCTGGTCCTGCGCGCGCCGCGCCGCGACCGCGTAGCGCCGCTCCAGAGCCGCGGTGACCAGCGCCAACGGCACCGTGATCAATGCGGTGAGCAGCCCCAGCAGCGGCGAGAGCCAGGCGAGCACGACGACGCCGACCACGGCGGTCGCCGTGTTGACGACCAGGAAGATGCCCGCGAACGCCACGAACCAGCGGATCGTGGTCAGATCCGAGGTCGCCCTGGACAGCAGCTGACCTGAGGTCCAGCGGTCGTGGAAGGCCGGCGGCAGCCGCTGCAGGTGCGCGAACAGGTCCGCCCGCATGGTCGCCTCCACCCGGTTGCTCGGGGCGGCGATCACCCACCGCCGGAACAGGATCAGACCGGCCTCGACCATCCCGAAGCCGAGCACACCGAGCACCAGCCACGGCAGTCCGCTCAGGTCACCACGCCCGATGGGGCCGTCCACGATGGACCTGGTGACCAGCGGGATGGCCAGCCCGGCCAGGGTTGCGGTCAGCGCGGCGACACCGCTGGCGATCAGGGCGAGCCGATGCGGCGCGACGTAAGGCAGCAGCACCCGCAGCGCGCCGAGGGTCGCCCGGCGGGGCGCTGTGGTTGCTGGATCGGGTGCCTCGGTAACGGTGTTCATGCTCGGTTCCCCCATGGGCCCGATTCCCATGGGCCCGATACACGGTAGGAACTACGCGGCGGAACCGCACTCGAGTTATCGACGATCACGCGAGAACGCGGGACCGGTGGCAGGCTGGGCGCCGGTGCGGTCCGCCCGGCGCGGACATGATCGAGAAAGAAAGAGGCGGGGTCGTGGCGTTGCGGATCGGATACAAGGCATCGGCGGAGCAGTTCGCGCCGCGGGAGCTGGTGGAGTACGCGGTCCGGGCCGAACAGCTGGGCCTGGACAGCGCGGTGGTCTCCGACCACTTCCTGCCGTGGCGACACGTCGGCGGGCACGCCCCGTTCGCGCTGAGCTGGCTGGCCGCGGTGGGGGAGCGCACCTCACGCATCCAGCTGGGCACCTCCGTGCTGACGCCGACCTTCCGCTACAACCCGGCGGTGCTGGCGCAGACCTTCGCCACCCTCGGGCTGCTCTATCCAGGACGGGTGCTGCTGGGCGTCGGCACCGGTGAGGCGCTGAACGAGATCGCGGTGTCCGGGCGCGAGTGGCCGGAGTTCAAGGAACGGTTCGCGCGGCTGCGCGAGGCCATCCGGTTGATGCGAGAGCTCTGGACCGCCGACGGTGAGGTCTCGTTCGAGGGCGATTACTACCGCACGGTCGGGGCGATGATCTACGACCGGCCGGAGCAGCCGGTGCCGATCTACGTGGCGGCCGGTGGACCGGTGGTCGCCAAGTACGCGGGCCGCGCGGGAGACGGTTTCATCTGCACCTCGGGCAAGGGCATGGAGCTCTACACCGAGAAGCTGCTGCCCGCGGTGGCCGCCGGCGCGGCCGCGGCCGAGCGCGATCCGGCCGGCATCGACCGGATGATCGAGATCAAGATGTCCTACGACCGGGACCCCACCCTCGCGCTGGAGAGCTGCCGGTTCTGGGCGCCGCTGTCGCTGAGCGCGGAGCAGAAGAACAGCGTGGACTCGGCGGTCGAGATGGAGCGGTTGGCCGACGAGCTGCCCATCGAGCAGGTGGCCAAGCGCTGGATCGTGGCCTCCGATGCCGAGGAGGCGATGGCCCAGATCCAGCCCTACCTCGACGCCGGACTCAACCACCTGGTGTTCCACGGCCCCGGCGACGACCAGGAGCGCTTCCTCACCCAGTTCGCCGAGGACGTGCTGCCCCGGTTGCGGGCCGCCGGCTGATCCGGGCCGAGCCCGTGCCGCTACGCCGCCGCACGTTCCGCGGGCGGCAGCGGCGCGTCCAGGAACCGCCGGACGCCCTTCATCCCGTAGCGGTCGATGGCCGTCTTGATCAGGCCGAAGATCGCACCCTGGATCGCCGCCGCGACCAACACCTCACGCGTCGAGTAGTCGTCCGAGAGCGGTTGCGGCGTCTGGTCCTCGCCCGACACCCGCTTCCAGACGATGCCGAAGATCTTGCCGGCCACCAGCCCGCCGAGCAGGCCGAGAGCCAGTCCGAACGGCTTGTAGGCGATCTTTCCCAGCGGGCTGAGTTCGTTGCCATCCCTGCGCATCCGCACGGATACCCGAACCCGGCGCCGGTGACACCGACACCATTTCGCCGACCCCTTTTCCGGACCATCGGGATGACTTCCGCCGTTTCCGGTTTGCCGGCCTCGACGGTCGGGCACGTCAGGTGTGTGATGCCGTCGGCGGGAAATGGGACGAGCGGACGGCGGCTACATCTACGCCATCCGGCGGATCCGGCGCACCTGAAAATACTGCGCCGCAAGGTGGAGCGGTGGGCCCGCCAGAACGCGGTGCCGGCCGCCGCCCTGGTCGACCTGCAGCTGGCGCTGGGGGAGGCCGTGAGCAACGGCGTCGAGCACGCCTACCGCGGTGGCGGCAGCGGAACGGTGGACATCGAGCTGGAGCTCTGTCTCGCCGACACCGTGCAGGTCGTCGCGGTTCGGGTGATCGACCACGGCCGGTGGCGTCCGATCCCGCTGCGCAAGGGCTACCGGGGCCGCGGGTTGGCGATCATCGAACAGCTCTCCCGCGGCCTGTCCATATCGACCTCGGACGGCGGAACCCAGCTCAGCTTCGCCGTGCCGGTGCACAGCGGCTGAGCGGGGCCGCCGCCGGGATCAGCGCGACGGACCCGGGATCGAACCGCCCGCGACCAGGCGACGCCCACCGCCGGCCGCGCCACGCACCGAGCGCAGGCCCGGTAGCTGCACCGCGGACCGCGGCATCGGGCGCCGGGCGCCCCGCACCGGCCAGGCCGGCATCGGCGGCAGCAGTCCGGCCAGCCCGAGCGACCCCTCGAGGTCGAACGACGCCGGGCCGCCCACGCTGGAACGCAGCAGCTCGTGATAGCTGTCGTACTCGGCCACCGCGGCGGCGATGTTGCCCTGCACGAGGTGCGCCTCGATGAGCACCCGGCGGGCGCTCTCCCGGCTGGGTGCGCTGCGCGCCGCGAGTTCGGCCATGGCCACCGCGGCCTCGTCCCGACCGGCCGCGGTCAGCCGCAGGCTGCGCTCCTCGATCGCGTGCAGCCGCAGCTGCCGGAAGCGCTCGCGCTCCACGGCGATCCAGGCGGCCGTCCAACCGGGCAGGATGTCCGCGGTGAGCAGCGAGGTGTCGGTGTCCTCGGCCGCCGCGATGTCGGGCAGCACCCGGACCAGGCGCATCGCCTCGGCCAGGTCGACCTCGACCTCGGGGGCGAGCGCGAGGGAGTCGTCCGGCCCCTCGATCAGCAGCCCGGGTACGCCGATGGCCGCGACCGCCTCGGTGAGCAGCCGCCCGGCCGAACACGTTCGGCCACAGGTCCGCGGCCAGCGCCGCACGATCCTGCGGCCGTGGGTGCACGGCCAGGTACGCGACCAATCTCCGCGCGTCCACCCCCAGCGGGACCGTCGACCCCCCGGCGGAGAGGATGAAGGAGCCGAGCACCGTGACCCTGGTGGGGTCGGCCCGGTGCGGGGCCGTGGACGGGCGAGATCGTCGCTGATCGTCAGACATTCTTGTCCCAAATTGTGGTGGTGCTGCCGTTGTCACTCGAGCACAGCCCGATGGCGTCGAGTCCGCGAAGAAGTGTTCTCCGTCGTCGCTGCCTTGCCAAGGGCCAGCTCGTCACAGATCCGGCCCGGGCGCTGCCAAATGTGTGACATCTGTTGGGGCACATCCTACTCAACGTGTCGCCCGAACGCGCACATGGGTGCCGGTGTCGTCGGCCCAGATGTGCAGCGTGTCGCACAGCTGGCGCGCGATCCACACCCCACGCCCTTTCGGGTCGGACGGGTGCGGGGCCTGCAGTCCCGGAAGTGGATCATCAAGAATCCCCCGGTCGTGCACCTCGCAGATCAGCTCGGGGCCGGTCCAGAGGCACAGCTCGGCCACGTGGGCGCCGTGTTCCACCGCGTTCGTGGCCACTTCGTTGACCGCGAGCACGACGTCCTCGGCGTGCGCGAGCTGGTAGTCGGCGGCCAGCAAGGCCTGCTCGACGACCGCCCGCACGTCGTGCAGCTGCCAGGCGCCGAACGTCAGCCGCTGATCCGGGGGTCCGAGCACGTCCGGCGTCGCGGTCGGCCGCTCCAGGAGCACCTCGCGGGGCGGGCGGTGATCGGGGTTGGACCGCAGCACACCGGAGATCAGCAGCTGCTCGTGGTTGCGGCGGGCGCCCTCGACGATCCGCTGGTGCAGCGGCAGCTCCGGGAAGAAACAGGTCAGGGTGACCGGGAGCTCGGCCAGCGCCACGTTCATCGCCGCGTCGAGCTCGGTCCAGAAGCTGCCGTCGGCGCCGTCGAACTGGCTGATGTGCTCGGCGAGGACGGTGATCGGCCGGGTTCCGTTCCCGGTCAGCGCGCGCAGCTCGCGGGCCCGGTTGGCCGCGACGGCCTGCCCGGATCCCGGCTCCGGGGTCTCCGGCTGCGCCAGCGTGACGAGTTGGACGCCGTCGCCGAGCCGGTGCCGCAACGCCTGGTCCGTGATCGGCCGCACGACCATGGCCACCGGCTCGCCGCGCTCCAACCCGGCGCTCACCAGTGGCTCGAGCTGATCGATGAGGTCCTGGTGCGAGTCGTGGAAGCCGGCGGCGTGGCGCAGCCGCACCGACTGCGCGCTGCGCGTGGTCTGCACCTTCACGAGACCGGCTCCGGGTGCGACTCGATCGACAGCTGCGCCGCGAACGGGCCGCCGCAGCGCTCCAGCAGCCGCAGCACCCGCGGGCGCACGCCGGTGAGGCACAGCACGTGGGTGCTCGGGAACTCCTCGGCCGCGTGCACCAGGCTGACCGCGCCGCGCACGTCGAGGAAGCGCAGCGACGACAGGTCCAGCACGATGTCGGTGGAGGCCGAGTGCGAGCGCAACGCCTGGTCGAGCATCGAGTCCAGCAGCGTGGGGATCCGCTGGCGGTTGCTGCGGTCGACCTCGCCGGCCAGCCGCGCGAACGTCGGTCCCTTGCGGGTGATCCGCAGCAGGTTGTCGTCGTAGGCGGCCGGGCTGACCACCTCGGTGTCGTGCATCTGGCGCATCTCGTCGATCGCCGAGTCGTTCCAGCGGCGCCGGTCGTAGCGGCACAGCAGCCGGGTCGAGGGGTGCTCGCGCAGCACCTGCTCGGTGACCCGCTCGAAGGCGATCACCCGCTCCGCACCACCCGAGGGCAGCAGCGCCGAGCAGGTATCGCCGGTGACCCGCAGCCGCGGCCAGCCCCGGGCGTGGGTCTCGTCGATCTGGCCGACCAGCAGCCGCTCCAGATCGTCGACGGGGCCGGTCAGGATGCCCCTGGTCATGTCGGTCGGCACGACCACGAGCTGGCCGTCGGTGATGGCCTGCCGCACCGGGACCCGGTCGTCGGCCAGCCGGCCGAGCACGGCCGTGGCGGTCTCGTCCTCGAAGAAGATCACCCGCTCGCCCGCGGTCAGACCGCCCGCGAGCCAGGCCGCCGTGACTTCCCAGAGGTGCTCGTCACTGTCGGCAACGGCGCAAGCGTGATCCACAGGAGTCATCTCATCGACTGTCCGCACCGTTTATGCACCTGGTTCGACCATCCAGCTGAACGCAGCTGGTCGCCCCCGACACTGTGTTACCGCCGAGAAGGCTACGTTCACCCGATCAGGTTGCCGAACTCGGCCCGGCGTGTCGAGCCTGGCGTGTTGCTCACAGTGATTATCCCGCGACCGGGCCTCGGTAAACCCACCGGCGGAAACCGCGCTGGTCCTCAGCCCTCCGCTTCCCGAACCAGCACCGCCGTCGTGGGCGGGCTCGTCAGGGTCTGCAACACGACACAGTACCGCTCGGTCAACCGGATCAGGTTCGCGACCTGCTCGGCGTCTGCCGCGGTGGTCAGCTCGAAGATCAGCCGGATGTCCCGGAAGCCGACGGCGGCCTCCTTGTCCACGCCGAGGGTGCCCCGAAAATCCAGCTCACCCTCGGCGAGCACCCGCCCGGAGACCTCGATCTGCAGCGCGGTGGCCACCGCGCGCAGCGTCACCCCGGCGCAGGCCACCAGCGCTTCGAGCAGCATGTCTCCGGAGCACAGCAGGCTGCCATCGCCCCCGGTCGCGGGATGCAGCCCGGCTTCGGCCATCGCGCGCGCGGTGCGCACCCGGCAGGCGACGCCGCTGCCGTCGAGCTCTCCCTCGGCGTGCAGGGTGATCAGTGCGGCCGCCGGGTCGTCGCGGTAGCGGGCCTTCAGCGGGGCCTGGATCTGCTTGAACGCGGTCGAATCCATCCCGGCATGGTGCCCCGCATCGCCGCCGAGCACGACCGCTGCCGCGCAGAGGTGGCGCTGGTGGTGGGCGGGGGCCGGCTCTAGGCTCTGCCGTTGTGCCCCAGTCGGCCGCGGGACAACGAGCCGACCGCCTCGTGACCATCCCCAACCTGCTCAGCATGCTGCGGTTGGCGGGCGTCCCGCTGTTCCTCTACCTGCTGCTCGGGCCACGCGCCGACGGCTGGGCCATCCTGGTGCTCGCGGTGGGCGGATTCACCGACTGGCTCGACGGCAAGTTGGCCCGGCTGCTCGATCAGCAGAGCCGGCTGGGCGCGCTGCTCGATCCGGCCGTGGACCGGCTCTACATCCTGGCCGCGCTGATCGCGCTGGGGGTGCGCGATGTGGTGCCGTGGTGGGTGGTGGCCGTGCTGATCGGCCGCGACCTGGTGCTCGCCGCGACGCTACCGGTGCTGCGCCGGCGCGGATACGGCCCGTACCGGGTCAGCTATCTCGGCAAGAGCGCCACGTTCCTGCTGCTCTACGCGTTCCCGCTGCTGCTGCTCGGGCAGGGCAGCGGCTTCTTCCCCGACCTGGCCCGGCCGATCGGGATCGGTTTCGCCTGCTGGGGGACCGCGATCTACCTCTACTCCGGCGTGCTCTACCTGTCCCAGTTCGTGCTGGCCATGCGCAGTCCGGCCCCGCGGATCAGCCGCCCCGCTACGTAACTAGTCTGCTGGCGTGATCCCCGAGGACCTGCATTACACGACCGCCCACGAGTGGGTGCGCGAGCGCGACGGCGGGGTGATGCGGATCGGCATCACCGATCATGCCCAGTCTCAGCTCGGCGACGTCGTCTTCGTCCAGCTGCCGGCCGTCGGCGACACGGTGCAAGCCGGATCGTCGATCGGCGAGGTCGAGTCGACCAAGTCGGTGTCCGACCTCTACGCACCGCTGTCGGGAACCGTGGTGGCGATCAACGACGCCCTCGTCGACAACCCGGAGCTGATCAACTCCGGACCCTACGAGGAGGGCTGGATGATCGACATCGAGGCGCCGGAGGGGCTTCCGACCGATCTGTTGGACGCCACCGCCTACCGCGAGCTGACCGCCGACTGACCGGGGCTTCCCGGCACCGGTGCGCACGGTAGGTTGGCCACCGCATGAGCGCGCACGCCCCGCACCCATTCATGCTCCGCCGCACCATCCACCCAGTAGGAGACCCCGAGGTGACCACGAACGACGGGCCCGGCGTACCCCCGGAGCGCTCCCCGGAGACCACGTCGGTCTTCCGCGCGGACTTCCTCTCCGAGGTCGAGCCGCCGCCCCAGGATCAGCCGGTCTCCGGCATCGACGCGCTCCCGGCGGGCTCGGCCCTGCTGGTGGTCAAGCGGGGACCCAACGCGGGCTCCCGGTTCCTGCTGGACCGGGCCACGACCAGCGCCGGACGCCATCCCGACAGCGACATCTTCCTCGACGACGTCACGGTCTCCCGTCGGCACGCGGAGTTCCGCAGCGACGCCGGGGAGTTCGTGGTGATCGACGTGGGCAGCCTGAACGGCACCTACGTCAACCGGGAGCCGGTGGACACCGCGGTACTGGCCAACGGCGACGAGGTCCAGATCGGCAAGTTCCGGCTGGTGTTCCTGACCGGTCCGCGCGAGCCCGGAACCTGACCCGCGCCGCGGCCGTCGACGCCCGTCCGGAGGCGGGCGCGGGCCGGGCGTCCCGTGTAGCGTCGGTACTGCGAGACGTCAGGAGGAGGAGAGCGCATGAGCGAGATGCGCGTCGTGGGCGTGCGCGTCGAATTGCCCGCCAACCAGCCGATCCTCCTGTTACGGGAGACCAGCGGAGATCGCTACCTCCCGATCTGGATCGGCTCGGTGGAGGCCACCGCGATCGCCCTGGAGCAGCAGGGGGTCAAGCCGGCGCGGCCGTTGACCCATGACCTCCTCAAGGACGTGATCACGGCCATGAGCCGGCGCCTGGAGCAGGTCCGCATCACCGATCTGCAGGACGGCACCTTCTTCGCCGAGCTCGTCTTCGACGGCGGGGTGAAGGTGTCGGCGCGACCGAGCGACTCGGTGGCGCTGGCGCTGCGCATGGGCGTGCCGATCCACGCCGAGGAGAGCGTGCTCGCCGAGGCGGGGCTGATCATCCCCGACGAGCAGGAGGACGAGGTCGAGAAGTTCCGCGAGTTCCTCGACTCGATCTCCCCGGAGGACTTCCGCGGGGCGCAGCCGTAGCACCCCACGACCGGTGCGCCGACACGCCCGGGGCGGGCCGCCAGAGGCGGCGCGCCGCGTTGACCGCAGCTGTGAGCGCGCCTACCGTCGACTCCTGAGCAGCTGGCCGCACCTCTGCTGGCCTCGTCGGAAGGAGTTCGGTGGACAGTCCGCCGCCCGACCTGCCTGAGCAGGGCGAACTCTTTCCGGATCCGCTGTTCGACGCCGGCCTCGACGGGCTGCCGGACAAGCTGGTCGGCTTCCGGGGACCGACGGCGTGCCAGGTCGTCGGCATCACCTACCGGCAGCTCGACTACTGGGCGCGGACCGGGCTGGTGGTCCCGTCGATCCGCGGTGCCGCGGGCTCCGGATCGCAGCGGCTGTACTCGTTCAAGGACGTGCTGGTCCTGAAGGTGGTCAAGCGGCTGCTCGACGCGGGGGTGTCGCTGCAGAACATCCGGGTGGCCGTCGAGCACCTGCGCCGCCGGGGCATCCGCGACCTGGCCGGCATCACGCTGTTCAGCGACGGCACCACGGTCTACGAGTGCGCGTCGGCCGAGGAGGTCGTCGACCTGCTGCGCGGCGGCCAGGGGGTGTTCGGCATCGCCGTCAGCGGGGCCATGCGCGAGATCAGCGGTTCGATCAAGGACTTCCCGGCCGAACGGGCCGACGGCGGCAGCGTCGACGAGTCGCCCGAGGACGAGCTGTCCCGGCGCCGCGCGCGCCGCGCCATCAGCTGACCGAGCCGGCCGAGTCTGTGGCGTCCCCCATCGGGTGACATCCGTGGAGCTACCGACCGTTCGAGTAGGGTGAGCGGGTAGTCGCCGAACCCGCGCGGGAGAGACCCGGCCCGCGCCGGGCGCCGAAGGAGCAACTCCTCCCCGGAACCTCTCAGGCCCCAGGACCGCACGGGCGAGACGCCTCTGGAAAGTGACGGCCACGTCGGCGTGGCCGTCCGCCGACGGGGAAAGCCCCGCTACCGGGGTGAATCTCTCAGGTGCCCGAGCTGCGGGCGGTGACAGAGGGGGAGGGCTTTGTTCCTGTCTGCCCGAACCCGC
Organism: uncultured Actinomycetota bacterium; assembly: GCA_963730945.1. GTDB lineage: Bacteria > Actinomycetota > Actinomycetes > Mycobacteriales > Pseudonocardiaceae > Pseudonocardia. Next base: position 898,883 of record CAVSTV010000008.1, on the reverse strand, counting down.
GGAGGCGTCTGTGAGAAGCAAGGTCCCCTTGAGCCGACTGGAGCGCGGCACCCCGTTCGTCGACCGGCACATCGGTCCGCGGCCGCCCGAGCTGACCCGGATGCTGGACGCGATCGACGTGCGCTCCCTCGACGAGCTCGCCGCCGACGCCGTACCGGCCAGCATCCGCGACGACCGGCCGGCGCCCTCCACGCTGCCGCCCGCCGGCACCGAGGCCGAGGTGCTGGCCGCGCTGCGCGCGCTGGCCGCCCGCAACACCGTGACCGTGCCGATGCTCGGCCTCGGGTACGCCGGCACCATCACCCCGCCGGCCATCCGCCGCAACGTGCTGGAGAACCCGGCCTGGTACACCGCCTACACGCCCTACCAGCCCGAGATCAGCCAGGGCCGGCTGGAGGCGCTGCTGACCTTCCAGACCATGGTCTCCGACCTCACCGGGCTGCCGGTGTCCGGGGCGTCGCTGCTCGACGAGGCGACCGCCGCCGCCGAGGCGATGACGTTGCTGCGCCGCGCCGGCCGCGCGCGCAGCGCCCGCTTCGTCGTCGACGCCGACACGCTCCCGCAGACCATCGCGGTGCTGCACACCAGGGCCGAACCGCTGGGCATCGAGATCGTCGAGGCCGACCTGCGTGACGGCCTGCCCGACGGCGACTGCTTCGGGGTGCTGCTGAGCTACCCCGGCGCCGGCGGCGCGGTGCGCGAGCTGCGGCCGCTGATCGACGCCGCCCACGAGCGGGGCGCGCTCGTCGCGGTCGCGGCCGACCTGCTGGCCATGACCCTGCTCACCCCACCCGGCGAGCTGGGCGCCGACGCCGCCATCGGCAGCACCCAGCGCTTCGGGGTTCCGCTGGGCTACGGCGGACCGCACGCCGGCTACCTCGCGGTGCGGGAGACGCTGGCCCGCCAACTTCCCGGGCGACTGGTCGGGATGTCGCGCGACGCCGACGGCCAGCCGGCCCTGCGGCTGGCCCTGCAGACCCGTGAGCAGCACATCCGCCGGGAGAAGGCCACCTCCAACATCTGCACAGCGCAGGTGCTGCTGGCCGTGGTCGCGGCCTGCTACGCGGTGCACCACGGACCGGACGGGCTGCGCCTGATCGCCGAGCGCACGCACCGGATGGCGGCCGTGCTCGCCGCCGGCCTGCGCGCCGGCGGCGTGTCGATCCGCCACGAGCAGTTCTTCGACACCGTGCACGCGGTCGTGCCGGGCCGCGCGGAGGCGGTGGCCGACGCCGCACACCGGGCCGGCATCCTGCTGCGCCGGGTCGACGCGGACACCGTCGGCATCGCCTGCTCGGAGGTGACGACCAGCGCCCACCTGGAGACGGTCTGGGCGGCGTTCGGCGCGCCCGCCGACGTGGCCGAGCTGGACGCGGACACCGCGGACGCGCTGCCCTCGGGGCTGCTGCGCGACAGCGACTACCTGACCCACCCGGTGTTCCACGAGCACCGCTCGGAGACCTCGCTGATGCGCTGGCTGCGCCGGCTCGCCGACGCCGACCTGGCGCTGGACCGCACGATGATCCCGCTGGGCTCCTGCACGATGAAGCTGAACGCGGCCGCCGAGATGGAGTCGATCACCTGGCCCGCGTTCGCCGAGATGCATCCCTTCGCCCCGGACGCCGACGCCGCCGGCTTCCGCGAGCTGATCGAGGACCTGGAGCGCTGGCTGGCCGAGCTCACCGGCTACGAGGCCGTCTCGCTGCAGCCGAACGCGGGCAGCCAGGGCGAGTTCGCCGGGCTGCTGGCCATCGCCGCCTACCACCGCTCGCGTGGCGAGGGGCACCGCGACGTCTGCCTGATCCCGGCCAGCGCGCACGGCACCAACGCGGCGTCGGCGGTGATGGCTGGGCTGCGGGTGGTCGTGGTGGCCACCTCGCCCACCGGCGACGTCGACCTCGCCGACCTCCGCGCCAAGATCGACGAGCACGGCCGGCAGCTGGCCGCCCTGATGATCACCTACCCGTCCACGCACGGGGTGTTCGAGACCGAGGTCCGCGCGGTGTGCGACGCCGTGCACGAGGCCGGCGGGCAGGTCTACGTCGACGGCGCCAACCTCAACGCCATGGTCGGGCTGGCCCGCCCCGGGGCCTTCGGCGGCGACGTCAGCCACCTGAACCTGCACAAGACGTTCTGCATCCCGCACGGTGGCGGTGGGCCGGGGGTCGGGCCGGTGGCGGTGGCCGCGCACCTGGCGCCGTTCCTGCCCGGCCGCCGACCGGTCGCCGACGGCGGGGTGGGCCCGGTCTCCGCGGCGCCGCACGGCAGCCCGGGGGTGTTGCCGATCTCCTGGGCGTACCTGCGGCTGATGGGGCTCGACGGGTTGCGCCGGGCCACGCTCACCGCGATCGCGGCGGCGAACTACGTGGCCGCGCGCCTCGGCGAGCACTACCCGGTGCTCTACGCCGGCGCCGGCGGGCGGGTCGCCCACGAGTGCATCCTCGACCTCCGGAAGATCACCAAGGAGTCCGGGGTGACCGTCGACGACGTGGCCAAGCGGCTGGCCGACTACGGCCTGCACGCGCCGACCATGTCGTTCCCGGTGGCCGGCACGCTCATGGTGGAGCCCACCGAGAGCGAGGATCTCGCCGAGATCGACCGGTTCGTCGACGCCATGATCGGGATCCGTGGCGAGATCGCCCGGGTGGCGGCGGGGGAGTGGCCGGTGGAGGACAACCCGCTGCGCGGAGCGCCGCACACGGCGGCGAGCATCGTCGACAAGTGGGACCACCCCTACTCGCGGGAGCTGGCCGCCTACCCGACCGGGGCGAAGCCGGGGGTGCACGACCGCAAGGTCTGGCCACCGGTGCGCCGGGTCGACGGGGCGCACGGCGACCGCAACCTGGTCTGCAGCTGCCCACCGGTGCACGCGTTCGCCGATCCGGAGTAGCGCTCGCCCGATTGCGGCCGGGCGGGTGGGATCCCTCCTACCCACCCGCCCGTATCAGGACGAGTCGTGCGGAAACGCCCGAGATACCCGGCGGACACATTCGGCGTGTGAGGGTTCCCACACCACCGGCCGTTGACGTCCGAGCATGTCACCGGGCTTCCAGCAGTTCGTCGCACAGCGCGATCAACCGCCGCCGCAGCGGGGCGGCTCCGGCGGCGGAATCGGCCTGGGCGCGGGCGTACTCGCCCCGCCCGGCCGCGGTCTCGATCCGCACCGGCGGGTAGCCGAGCTCGGACAGGTCGTAGGGGCTGGCCCGCATGTCCAGCTCGCGCACCTGCACCGCCAGCGCGAAGCAGTCGGCGAGCAGCTCCGACGGGCAGGCCGGGTCGAGCTTGTAGGCCCACTTGTAGAGATCCATGGTGGCGTGCAGGCATCCGGGCTGCTCGTGGGCCACCTGGTCGGCCCGGGTCGGGACCAGCGCGTTGCGGGGGCGGGCGGCGTCGGTGAAGAAGCGGAACGCGTCGTGGTGCGTGCAGTGCACGGGCAGCGACTCCAGCACCTCGTCGGTCCCGGCGGCGCCCAGTCGCAGCGGAACGCCCCGGTGCCGCGGGGAGTCGCTGCGGTAGACCATCGCCCACTCGTGCAGCCCGAAGCAGTTCAGCCGCGGGGGCCGGGCGGCGGTCGCGGTGAGCAGCGAGCGCACGAACGCGGCCGTGGTCAGGACCCGGTCGGGCAGCGCGGCCGGGTCGAGGCGGACCACGTCGCCGTCGGCGACGTGGCCGGGCACCGAGCCGAACGCGGCGCCGCCGCGCAGCGCGATCCCCGGGCCAGGACGCCAGCGCTCCAGTTCGCGGGGCCGCAACGAGTAGTAGGTGAACAGGAAATCCAGCACCGGGTGCGACTCGTGGCGCCGGCGCCGCGCCCGGTGCGGGCCCGTCCAGCACTCGACGCGCGCCCGGTGCGCGGCGGCCCGGGCCCGCCAGCCGGGCTCGTCGAGGACCTGGATCGTCGAGATCACCACCGCCGGAAGCTACCGGTCCCGGCCGGTGGCCGACCCGCCCGCGGGAAAGGCGTAGAAGAACCGGTAGAGCGCGTAGAGCAGCAGCGCGCCCACCACCACCGCCCAGATGCGATCCCCGGTCCAGACCAGCTCGGCGATCAGCCACAGCACGAGGAATCCGGTCACGGCGAGGCGCCGCCACAACGGCTGCCACCAGGTCATGTCTTGGGATGTCGCCAACGAATCCGCCCTCTGGCCGCTTCGGCGATCCTGCCGGACCGTCGGCAGCAACTCTACGCAGCCGGGCCCGATGCACATGTGCTACCGTGCCGGTGTGGATGAGGTCGGTCTGCGGGAGATGCGGCAGAACGCCAGTGAGCTGGTACGTCGGGCGCAAGCCGGCGAGCAGCTCACCATCACCGTCGCCGGGCGCCCCGCCGCCGTCCTCGGACCGGTCAGCCCGAGGGCGTGGCGGCACTGGAACGACCTGGCAGCGCTGTTCGCCGGCCCCACCGACCCGGAATGGGCCGCCGATCGTGACCAGTTCGACGACACCCTGATCGATCCGTGGACTCGTCCATGAGCCGCGGCGTCCTCGACACCAGCGTCCTGATCGCCACCGACATCGCCCCCCTCCCCGGTGAACTCGCCATCAGCATCGTCAGCATCGCGGAACTGCAGTTCGGGGTCCTCATCGCCGACGAGCAAGCGCGGCCCGCGCGTCTCAACCGGCTGAGCGCGATCCAACGCCGGTTCGACCCACTTCCCGTCGACGAGGCCGTCGCCGACAGCTACGCGCTGCTCGCCGCCCGGATCGCCACGATCGGTCGGCAACCTCGCGCCCGCACCATGGACCTGCTCATCGCGGCCACCGCGCATGCCCACAACGCCACCGTCTACACCCGCAACCCCAAGGATCTCGCGGGACTCGACGACCTGATCACCGTGGCACGGGCCTGACCTGGGTTTCGTGCGACGCCTCTGGAGCTGGCAACATCATCCGGCGGCGGTCGACGTCTGAGGGGAATCGATGAGCAGCACCCTGGTCACCCACATCGGCGAGCTGACCACCAACGACCCCGAGCTGGGCATCCCGCACCGACGCGGCGGTGGTGCTGGACGGGGACCGCGTCGCGTGGGTGGGTGCCGCCGCGGCCGCACCCGCCGCCGACGCGGTGGTCGACGCCGCCGGGCGGGCGGTGCTGCCCGGCTGGGTCGACTCGCACACCCACCTGCTGTTCGCCGGCGACCGGGCGGCCGAGTTCGCGGCCCGGATGGCCGGCGAGCCCTACGCAGCGGGCGGCATCGCGGTGACCGTGGCCGCCACCCGGGCGGCCACCGACGAGCAGCTGGCGGCCACGCTGGCCCGGCACGTCGCCGAAGCGGCCCGGCAGGGCACCACGACGGTGGAGACCAAGACCGGCTACGGCCTGACCGTGGCGGACGAGGCGCGCGCCGCCGCGGTCGCCGCCGCGGATCCCGGCATCGACGAGGTGAGCTTCCTCGGCGCGCACCTGGTGCCGCCGGGCGCGGACCAGCACGACTACCTGGCCCTGGTCACCGGCCCGATGCTGGCCGCGGTGGCCCCGCACGTCGGCTGGATCGACGTGTTCTGCGAGCGGGGCGCGTTCGACGAGCAGGCCTCCGCGCAGGTGCTGCGGGCCGGCGCGGCGCGCGGGCTGGGCCTGCGGGTGCACGGCAACCAGCTCGGCCCCGGGCCGGGGGTGCGGCTCGCGGTCGAGCACGGGGCGGCGAGCGTGGATCACTGCACGTTCCTCTCGGCCGCCGACATCCAGGCGCTGGTCGACGGGACGACCGTGGCCACGCTGCTGCCGGCGTGTGACCTGAGCACCCGACAGCCACTGCCGCCGGCGCGGGAGCTGCTCGACGCCGGCGCCACCGTGGCGCTGGCGTCCAACTGCAACCCGGGCTCGTCCTACACCACGTCGATGGCGTTCTGCGTGGCCACCGCGGTGCTGCAGATGCGGATGACCGTCGCCGAGGCGGTGTGGGCGGCCACCGCGGGCGGCGCCACGGCGCTGCGCCGACACACCGGCGACGGCGCGGTCGGGTTGATCCGCCCCGGCGCGCGGGCCGATCTGCACGTGCTCGACGCGCCGGCCGCCGCGCACCTGGCGTACCGGCCCGGGGTGCCGCTCACCCACGCCGTGTGGCGCGCCGGACAGCGGGTTCGCTGAACGCCGTAGCTCGGCGAAACGGCGGTGCTGCTACGCCCGCCTGCGCGCCTGCCGGATGTGTGTGGCGTCCCGCACGGTGCCCACGTAGTGCTCGATCAGGTCCTCCATGGTCACCAGCCCGACGGTGCTGCCGGCGGCGTCGACGGCCCGCCCCAGGTGCGCGTGGGCCCGCCGCAGTACCGACAGCGCCACGTCCAACCGGGCGTCGGCCGATACCGCGGGCAGCTCCCGCACCCGCTCGGACGGGACGGCGGCGTCCGGGTCGTCGATGAGGTCGAGGATGTCCTTGACGTGCAGGTACCCGGCGAAACGGTTGTCGGCCGCGAGCACCGGGAAGCGGGAGTAGCCGGTCTCGTTGACCACGGTCGCGACATCGCCGACGGTCGGGTGCGGGGGCAGCGTGACCAGGTCGGCCCGGCGCACCAGCACGTCGAGGACCGTCGACTCCACCGAGCTCAGGGTCTGCGCGAGCCGGCGGGACTCGTCGTCGTCGAGCAGCCCCTCGCGCGAGGACTCGGCGATCAGGTCGGCCAGCTCGCCCGAGGTGAACGAGGCCTCCAGCTCGTCGCGCGGTTCGACCCCGACCAGCCGCAACACGCCGTTGGCCATCATGTTGAACAACCCGATCACCGGGCGCATCACGTTGGTGAACACCAGGAACGGCGGCACCAGCAGGATCGCGGTGCGCTCCGGCCCGGCGATCGCGATGTTCTTGGGCACCATCTCGCCGAGCAGGATGTGCGCGATCGCCACCAGGATCAGCGAGATCGTGAACGCGATCGGGTGCAGCAGCGCCTCCGGCAGCCCGGCCCAGGTCATCGGGCGCTCGATCAGGTGCGCCACCGCGGGCTCGCCCAGGCGCCCGAGCAGCAACGAGCAGATCGTGATGCCGAGCTGGGAGGCGGCGAGCATCCGGGACAGGTCGGCACCGGCGCGCAGCGCCACCGCCGCCCCGCCGACCCCGGAGTGGGCCAGCGCCTCCAGCCGGTCGCGGCGGGCCGAGACCAGCGCGAACTCGGCGCCGACGAAGAAGGCGTTGGCGGCCAGCAGCGCGACGGCGGCCAGCAGCGCGAGCAGGTCGCTACTCACGGGCGGCCTGCTCGCGACGTGCCGGCGACCCGACCGCGTCCGATCGCCCGTCGCTGCCGGGCGACGCCGGCTCGATGGCGGTGGGCTGGGCTGCATTGGGCCGGGATGCGCTGGGCTGAGATGCGCTGGGATGGGAGGCGCCGGGATGGGAGGCGCTGGGCTGGGAGAGGCTGTCCGGCCGCAACAACCGGAGCTCCGCCACCCGGCGCCGGTCGCGGCGCATCACCGTGACCCGCCAGCCGTCGACCACGACCTCGTCGCCGACGTCGGGGATCCGGCCGAGCTGGGCCAGCACCAGCCCGGCGAGCGTCTCGTAGGCCCCCGGCGGCATCCGGAAGCCGGTGGCCTCGGCCACCTCGTGGTCGCGCAGCAGCCCGGAGACCAGCCAGCGGCCCCGCCCCAGCGGCCGGACCTGCACCTGCTCGGCGCGGTCGTGCTCGTCGCGCACGTCGCCGACGATCTCCTCGACCAGGTCCTCGAGGGTGACGATGCCCGCGGTGCCGCCGTACTCGTCGACGACCACGGCGAGCTGCAGGCCGGACTCGCGCAGGCTGGTGAGCAGCGCGTCGCCGTCGAGGGACTCGGGCACGGTCGGCACCGGCTGCACCAGCTCGCGTACCACGGCGGTGTCGCGGGCGGCCACCGGGACGCCGAAGGCCTGCTTCACGTGCACCACGCCGAGCACCGTGTCCGGGTCGCCGTTGTGCACCGGGAAGCGCGAGAAGCCACTGCGCCGGGCCAGCGCGACGAGGTCGTCGACGGTGTCGTCGGCGTCGAGGGTCTCGACCCGCACCCGCGGGGTCATCAGGTCCTCGGCGACCCGGTCGGTGAACCGCAGCGACCGGTCGAGCAGGGCGGCGGTGCCCTCGTCCAGGGTCCCGTGCTGGGCGCTGGTGCGGACCAGCGAGCTGAGCTCGCGCGGCGAGCGCGCCGAGCGCAGCTCCTCGGCGGGCTCCACGCCGAGGCGGCGCACGATCGCGTTGGCCGAGGTGTTCAGTCCGGAGATCAACCAGCGGAAGGCGCCGGCGAACCCGCTCTGCAGCCACACCACCGCGCGGGCGGTGCGCAGCGGGTCGGCGATGGCCAGGTTCTTGGGCACCAGCTCGCCGAACACCATCGACAGCGTCGTGGCCAACACCAGCGCCAATGCGGTGGCAGTGCCCGCGGCGAACGACTCCGGGAGCCCGATCGCGTCCAGGCCCGGACGGAACAGCTCGGCGATCGCGGGCTCGGCGATGTAGCCGGTGGCCAGCGTGGTCAGGGTGATCCCGAGCTGGCTGCCCGAGAGCTGGAAGGACAGGCTGCGGTGGGCGCGCTGCACGGAGTGCGCGCGGCGGTCGCCCACCTCGGCGACGTGGCCGTCGACCTGGCTGCGTTCCAGGGCGGTCAACGCGAACTCGGAGGCGACCGAGATGGCCGTACCCAGGGTGAGCGCCGCCACCGCGAGCAGGCCGAGCACGGACAGCAGCACGGTCATCGCGCGGCCGGCGGTGTCAGCAACGGCTCGGTCATCGCACGGCGACGCCCGCAGGGACGAGTGGTGGTGCGCCGGGTCGGGCCCGGCCGGCTACTGCAGCCCGGTTCAGCGGGACGTGCGGTGGGCACGGGCGTGTTCTCCTCGGGTGGCTGCGACCAGTGTAAGGGGCCCGGTCGGACGTCGGTCCGCCGCCGGACCCCTTACCCCCGGCCGGGGCGCCGGGAGGTCAGCGCCGCTCGCCCGCCCGCACCGCGACCACCCCGGTGATGATCAACGCGCCACCGGCCAGCTGGATGAGCGCCGGCAGCTCGCCGAGCAGCAGCCAGGCGAAGAGCACCGCGAACAGCACCTCGGTGAGCCCGACGAAGGACGCCACGGTCGAGCCGAGCCGGCGCGCCGCCACCGTCCCGAGCAGGTAGGCCGCGGCCGCGGCGATCACGGCCAGCTCGGCGATCGCGAGCCAGGACGGGACGGCGGTGCCGCCGACCAGCACCGGCTGCGCCGAGAAGGTCATCGGCAGCAGGCCAAGCAGGCCCAGCAGGCCCAGCGCCACCGCGCCGGTCACCATCCCGAACGCGGCCAGCGCGATCGGCGGCAGCCCGCCCTCGGTGTCGGCGGCCGTGACGAAGTACGCGGTCAGCCCGACCGCGGCCAGCAGCCCCCACAGCACCCCGACCAGCGCCGGCGGCGATCCACCGGCCAGGTCCAGCACGAGCACCAGCCCGGCGACCGAGGCGGCCATGCCGGCCCAGGTCAGCGCGGAGGGCGCGGTTCCGGTGCGCAGCCAGGCCCACAGCGCGACCAGGATCACGGCCAGGTACTCCAGCAGCAGCGCCACGCCGACCGACAGGTGCTCGACGGCGTTGACGAAGGCCACCTGGCAGCCGGCCACCGCGGCCAGCCCGAAGATCGTGATGCTGCCCAGGTTGGACCGCACGACGGGCCAGCGGCCGCGGCAGGCCAGCAGCGCGGGGACGAGCAGGATCAGCGCCGCGATGCCGACCCGCAGCAGCACGACGCTGCCCGCGGTCCAGCCGGCGCCCAGCAGCGCCTTGGAGAAAGGACCCGAGGTGCCGAACGCGGCGGCCGAGATCACGGCGGCCAGCAGCCCGACGTCGGGTGAGAACCCGCGGGGACCGGTGCTCGGCACGGTCACCGGTCGGGCCACCTGGGGGTGGTTCGGGGTCGTCAGGGCGCGGGTCATGCGAAGCACCTCCCTCTTGTCATGAGTAAACCTGCGGTATGCTCATGACACTACCGATCGGGTCGTCAGGAGTCAACGTGACTTTCACTCATGACACGGAGTACGCGCTGCTGTCCATGGCGGCGCTGGTCAACACCCAGCCGGGCAGCGTCCCCGGCGACGACGACCCGGACACCCTGATGACCGTGGCCGATCTGGAGGCGTTCCTGCGCGGGCACGACTGGAGTGGCCGCTACCCGCGAACCCGAGAGGAGCTCGAGCACGTCAGGGCGCTGCGGCCGCGGCTGGAGGCGCTCTGGAGGCTGACCGAGCAGGACGCGGTGGCCGAGGTCAACGCGATGCTGGTCGAGAACGGGGCGCTGCCGCAGCTGGTGCGGCACGGGGAGTGGTCATGGCACCTGCACGCGACCTCGCCCGACGCCCCGGTGGCCGAGCGGATGGCGGTCGAGGCCGCGATGGCCATGGTCGACGTGATCCGGGCGGGCGAGCTGCACCGGCTGCGGCTGTGCGAGGCCGTGGACTGCGACAACGTGGTCGTCGACCTGTCGAAGAACCGCTCGCGCCGCTACTGCGACGCCGGCTGCGGCAACCGGGCCCACGTCGCGGCCTACCGGGCTCGACGCGCCCGATGAGCGTCTGGTCACCTCCGACGGTCACCAGCGGGGCCGGCCACCTAGGTTGATCCATCGTGACCGCCGACGTACTCCTTCCCGCGGAGGCGGCGTCATGACCGGCAGCCGCAGCGGGATACGCGAGGCCTCCTCGCCGTTCGTGGACTTCGACCGGGAGTCCTGGGCCGAGCTGGGCCGCAACACCCCGCTGCCGTTGACGGCCGCGGAGCTGGACGAGGTGCGCAGCGTCGGTGACCAGGTGGATCTCGACGAGGTGCGCGAGGTGTACCTGCCGCTGTCGCGGCTGCTGACCCTGCACGTGCAGGAGGGCGGGCGGCTCTACCGCGCCTACCGGACCTTCCTCGGCGCCACCTCGGCCCGCACCCCGTTCGTGATCGGGGTGGCCGGTTCGGTGTCGGTGGGCAAGTCGACCACCGCCCGGCTGCTGGCGCTGCTGCTGGCCCGCTGGCCGCAACATCCCCGGGTGGAGCTGGTGACCACAGACGGCTTCCTGCTGCCCAACGCCGAGCTGGCCGAGCGCGGGCTGATGACGCGCAAGGGTTTCCCGGAGTCCTACGACCGGCGCGCGCTGCTGCGCTTCGTCACCGAGGTGAAGGCCGGGCGGGCCGAGGTGCACGCGCCGGTGTACTCGCACCTGGTCTACGACATCGTGCCCGGCGCGCAGCACACCGTGCGCCGTCCGGACATCCTGCTGCTGGAGGGCCTGAACGTGCTGCAGCCGGCGGCGGCCCCGCGGCCGGGGCACGCCGCGCTCGCGGTCAGCGACTTCATCGACTTCTCGGTCTACGTCGACGCGGCGACCGAGGACATCCGGCGCTGGTACGTGGAGCGGTTCCTGCGGCTGCGCGAGACCGCGTTCCGCAACCCGGACTCCTACTTCCGCCGCTACGCCGAGCTCGGCGAGGCCGAGGCGATCGCTCGCGCCGAGAGCATTTGGGCCGAGATCAACGAACCGAACCTGGAGCACAACATCCTGCCCACCCGGGGGCGCGCCAGCCTGGTCCTGCGCAAGGGCCCCGACCACAGCGTCAGCGGGATCAGGCTGCGCAAGGTCTGACCCTGAACATGGCCGGCGAGAATGGCAGGATGTCCCGATGACCGCGGAGACCCCGTCCGTGCGCGTGCAGCCCGATGACGAGCTCACCGCGCTGGCTGCTCGGCTGCGGCTGGCCGTCGGACGGCTCAACCGCCGGATCCGCATCGACGGCCACGAGTCCATCCCGCCGCTGCAGCTCTCGGCGTTGGTGACCGTCGAGCAGCACGGGCCGCTGCGGCTCTCGGAGCTGGCCCGCCGCGAGGCGGTGACCGCTCCGACCATGAGCAGGGTGCTCGCCGCCCTCGACGAGCAGGGCCTGGTCATCCGCACCCCCGACCCGGCCGACGCCCGCGGCGTCCGCATCGTGCTGTCCGCGGAGGGCGGGCTGCGGCTGCACGAGGTGCGCAGCACGCGCACCGCCTTGATCGCGCGGCGGCTAAACCGGCTCGACTCCGAGCAGCGCCGGTTGCTGCACTCGGCGATGCCGGCGATCGAAGCGCTGCTCGTCGACGACGACTAGCGGATCACCGGCCCGACCGGCTACCCGACTGCCACCGGCGCCAACGCCACCGGCCTGCGCTTGATCAGCACCGACAGCACCGAACCCACCACGCACAGGGCCGCCCCGCCGATCCAGGCCGGCGTGTAGCTGCCGAAGTGATCCCGCACGAGGCCGGCCGCCAGGGCCACGATGCCGGCACCGATCTGGTGCGAGGCGTAGATCCAGCCGAACACCACCGCCGACGTCGGACCGAAGATCTCCCGGCAGAGCGCCATCGTCGGCGGCACGGTGGCCACCCAGTCCAGCCCGTAGAAGATCACGAACGCGAGCATGCTGGTGGTCAGGTCGGCACCGAACAGCGGGCCGAGCAGCGCCAACGACAGCCCGCGCAGCCCGTAGTAGGCGAACAGCAGCACCCGCGGGTCGAACCGGTCGGTCAGCCAGCCCGAGGCCACCGTGCCCACCAGGTCGAACAGCCCGACCAGGGCGAGCAGGTAGGCCGCGGTGGTCATCGGCATCCCGTGGTCGGCGCCGGCCGGCACGAAGTGCGACTGCACCAGCCCGTTGGTGGTGGCGCCGCAGATCATGAATCCGCCGGCGAGCAGCCAGAACGGCCGGGTCCTGGCCGCCCCGGTGAGCGCCCCGATGGCCATCCGGGCCGCGCCGGTGCGGTTGCGCGGCACCACGTCGGCCGCGGTGCCACCCAGCGGCAGCAGCCCCAGGTCCGACGGGCGGTCCCGCAGCAATGCCAGCACGAACGGCAGCACCAGCAGGGCCGACGCGGCCACCGCGAGCGCCGCCGCCCGCCAGCCGATGCGATCGGACAACGTCGCGATCAGTGGCAGGAAGACCAGCTGGCCGGTGGCGCTGGCGGCGGTCAGGATCCCGGAGACCAGACCCCGACGCGCGACGAACCAGCGCCCCACCACGGTCGCGACCAGGGCCAACGCCATCGATCCGGTGCCGGTCCCGATGACCACGCCCCAGGCCAGCACCAGCTGCCACGGCGCTGAGAGGAACACCGTCGAGCCGCTGCCGAGCGCGACCAGCAGCAGCGCGCCGCTGACCACCATGCGCACGCCGAAGCGCTCCATCAGCGCCGCCGCGAACGGCGCGGTCAGGCCGAACAGCACCAGGTTGATCGAGATGGCCACCGAGATGGTGCCGATCGACCAGCCGAACTCGGTGCTCAACGGCTCGATCAAGACCCCCGGCATGGACCGCACGCCGGCCGCGCACACCACCGACAGGAAGGTGGCCAGCGCGACCCACCAGGCCGGGTGGATCCGCCGGCCGCGCCGCGCCGCTTCGTCCCGGAGTTCAGTCACACCCGTCAGCATTTCACCGGGCCCCGTCGAACCACCCCATCGAACGATCAAGTCAACAACGATTCATGCCCTTGCGCCGCTCTGACCGGTGAGCGATGGTGATCGCGGTTGAGGTATCAGCCGGGTGAATCGGGGAGATCGACCGACGTCAGGGGAGAACCATGAGTGGTTCCACCGAGCTCCACAAGGGCCTCAAACAACGCCACCTGACGATGATCGCCATCGGCGGCGTCATCGGTGCCGGGCTGTTCGTCGGGTCCGGCCTGGTGATCAAGGACACCGGCCCGGCCGCGTTCCTGTCCTACGCCATCACCGGCGTCCTGATCGTCATGGTGATGCGGATGCTCGGCGAGATGGCCACCGCCAACCCGTCGACCGGCTCGTTCGCCGACTACGCCCGGCGCGCCCTCGGCGGCTGGGCCGGGTTCTCGGTGGGCTGGCTGTACTGGTACTTCTGGGTCATCGTGGTCGGCTTCGAGGCGGTGGCCGGCGCGAAGATCATCACGTTCTGGTTCGACGCCCCGCTGTGGCTGCTCTCGCTCGGGCTGATGATCCTGATGACGGTGACCAACCTGTTCTCGGTGCGCTCCTACGGCGAGTTCGAGTACTGGTTCGCCGGCATCAAGGTGTTCGCGATCATCGTGTTCATCGGCCTCGGGACGCTGTTCGTGTTCGGCCTGTGGCCGGGCAAGGAGATGGACTTCTCCAACCTGACCAACGACGGCGGGCTGTTCCCGCTGGGCGTCGGCGCGATCTTCTCCAGCATCGTTGTGGTCGTGTTCTCGATGGTCGGCGCGGAGATCGCCACCATCGCCGCCGCCGAGTCCGACGACCCCGAGCGGGCCATCGCCAAGGCCACCAACTCGGTCGTACTCCGGATCTCGATCTTCTTCGTCGGCTCGCTGTTCCTGCTGGCCGTGATCATCCCGTGGAACAGCAACGAGGAGGGCGCCCCGCCCTACGTGCGGGCGTTCCAGGAGATGGGCATCCCGTACGCCGACCACATCATGAACGCGGTCGTGCTGACCGCCGTGCTGTCGTGCCTGAACTCGGGGATCTACACCGCGTCGCGGATGCTGTTCGTGCTGGCCGCGCGCCGGGAGGCGCCGGTTCAGATGATCACGGTGAACAGCCGTGGCGTGCCGACCTGGGCCATCCTGAGCTCCACGGTGATCGGCTTCCTGTGCGTGATCGCCGCCTACGTCTCGCCGGACACCGTGTTCTCGTTCCTGCTCAACTCCTCCGGCGCGATCATCCTGTTCGTCTACCTGCTGATCGCGGTGTCCCAGGTGGTGCTGCGCCGCCGCACCGATCCGGAGAAGCTGAAGGTCAAGATGTGGCTGTTCCCGGCGCTGTCGCTGCTGACCATCGCGGCCATCGTCGGCGTGCTGATCTCGATGGGGGTCAAGGAGGACACCCGCTCGCAGCTGGTGCTCAGCCTCATCTCCTGGGCCGCGGTGCTGATCCTTTACTGGGTGACCCGCAAGATGGGTGGCTCGGTCACCGCCGAGGCCATGGACTCGGAAATACCGACCGGGCCGGCCACCAAGGTGCTGGTGCTGGCCAACGAGACCGTCGGCGCCCCGGAGCTGCTCAGCGAGCTGCGCCGGATCGACGCCGACGGCAACGCCGAGTACTTCGTCTGCGTGCCGGCCAACCCGGTGGACACCGGCCAGGCCGAGCGGACCGGGGCCGCGTTCGTCTGGGAGGCCACCGTCGAGGCCGCGCAGCGGCGGCTGGACGAGACCCTGGCCGTGCTGGCCGACAGCGGGCTGCGCGCCGACGGGGCCATCGGTGACTACCGGCCGCTGACCGCCCTCACCGAGGCCGCGGCCCGGTTCCACCCGGACCGGATCGTGATCTCCACCCACAAGCCGGAGCACTCCGCGTGGGTCGGCCAGGACGTCGTGACCAGGGCCCGGAGCCAGTTCGACGTGCCGGTCACGCACATCGTGGCGCACTCGGCGGCCGCCCAGGCCTGATCGCCGCCCGATCGGCGCCCACCCGGGCTCGGTCGCGGTCCCACCGGAGCGGGCCGCGGCCGGTGGGCCGCGCGGCGCGGGCCGGAGGTGACCTGCTATCCGGTGCCGCCCTCCGCTGCGCGGTGATGCCATAGTGGAGGGCGCCGGATCGACCCGAGGCGCCGGCGGAGGAGGCCGGCCGTGGACGGGCTGAGCGCGCTGATCGCGGGGCTGATCGCGAGCCTGCGCGGCGTGCTGGCCACGGACGTGTGCCCGGGCGGCTGGCCGTGGGCGGTGACCGCGCTGGGGGTGCTGGTCGGGCTGCTGCCGACCACCGGCCTGGTCGTGGTGGCGATGCTGCGCAGGCGTATCGGCTCCCGGTACGGCGTCGGCGAATCGGCGCTGCTGGTCGGCATCGGGGCACTCACCGCGGGCTTGCTGCCGCTGCTCGCGTTCACCGCCACCGGCCGGATCTTCGCGCTCGCCGCGCGCGATCGCGACGTGCCCGGCCTGAGCAACCGCCAGCTGCGGGACCTGTCCGAGTCGGCGTGCCTGGGTGTGCCGCAGGCGGACTACCTGGGCGGCTACCCGGTGACCAGCGCGTTCACCGTGGACGAGCCGCTCCGGCTCGGGCTCGGCCTGGTGCTGCTGGTGCTGTTCCCGCTGACCGCGGCCGGGCTGCTGGCCGTGCAGGCCCGGCTGGTGCTGCGCCGCGGACCGCGCTGGCCGGCCAAGGTCTTCTGGCTGTCGCTGCTGGCGGTGGCCGTGCTGAGCGCCGATGTCGCGGCCGGATCGTCGGGTCAGCTGTGGATCGGGGTGACGCTGGCCGGTGCCCTCGGCATCGTCGTGGTGGCGCTGGTCGGGGCGCCGTCGCGGGAGGTGGTGCGGCGCTCGCTCGAGCCGCGGGAGCGGGCGGCGCCGGCATCCGACCGGGCGCCGCGGCGCGGGCCCGAGCCGGTGGCCGCGGGCGGGCAGATCCGGTCCCGGCCGCGGACCAGGGCGGCCGAGCCGACGGTGGTGCAGACCCCGGCCCCGCAGCGCTCGTCCGGCTATCCCACCGGCCGCGGGCCCACCCCGACGCTGGTCGCGGCAGCGCCGCGACCGCCGGTCGCGGCCGCGCCACCGCTGCCCGCCGCGGCCCGGTTCAACGGCGCTCCCCGCTTCCAGCTCATCCGCAGGCTCGGCTCCGGGGGGTTCGGGCGGGTCTGGCTGGCCCACGACGCCCGGCTCGGGCACCAGGTCGCGCTCAAGGCGGCGCACGCGCCCGACGCCGAGACCGAGCAGCGCATCCAGCGCGAGGCACGGGCGCTGGCCGCCATCCGGCACCAGAACTGCGTGCGCATCCACGACCTGCTGCCGGCGTCCAGCGACGCCGGGCTGTCCGAGCTCGACGGGCTGGTCATCGTCATGGAACACGTCGACGGCGAGCCGCTCGGCGGCCTGGTGCGCTCCCGCGGGGTGATCGACGACGTGGCCGCGGCCCGGGTCTGGGCCGGTGTCGGTGGCGCCCTGCACGCCGCGCACCAGCTGGGCGTGATGCACCGCGACGTCAAGCCGGGCAACATCGTGATCGACCGGTCCGGGCTGGCGCACCTGATCGACTTCGGGATCGCCCGGCGCACCGGGGACGCCACGATGACCATCGCCGGGTTCGTGCTCGGCACCCCGGATTTCCTGGCCCCGGAGGTGGCGAGGGGGGAGCGGGCCACGCCGGCCTCGGACTCCTGGCAGCTGGCGGCCACGATCTCCTTCGCGCTCACCGGCCAACCCCCGCGCGGCGGCCACCAGGACGCCATCTCCGGGTTGCGCGCCGCCGCGACCGGTGCCGCGCTCAGCCACCTGCCGCCGCGCTCGGCGCACACCGCGCTGCTGCGCGCCGCCCTGGACAACGAGCCGGCCCGGCGCCCGCCGCTGCCGGTCGTGCAGAAGGCCCTCGAGGACTGGCTGGTCCGCGTCGGGGCACGCCCGGAGCAACCGGCTCGGCCGGCGTTCCACGGCGGCCGATGAGTTTCGCGCCTGCTCTCGATCCCGCCACCGCGCTGCCGCGTTCGGGCACCGGGCGCATCCTCGGGGTGGATGCCGCGCGCGCCGTCGCGCTGGCCGGCATGTTCGCCACGCACATCCTGCCGCTGCACGACGACAATGACGCGCTGACGCCGACCGGGCTGCTCGCCGACGGCCGGGCGTCGGCGCTGTTCGCGGTGCTCGCCGGGGTCGGGGTGGCGCTGTCGTCGGGCGGGCCGCGGCGGCCGCGGCACGGACGGGCGCACCTGGGCGCCGCGTGCGGGTTGCTGGTGCGCGGGCTGCTGGTGGGCCTGCTCGGGCTCTGGTTGGTGCGCTTCGACGCCCCGGTCGCGGTGATCCTGGCCTACTACGGGCTGCTGTTCCTGGTGGCCACCCCGCTGCTGCGGCTGCCGGCCCGCGCGCTGGGGCTCGGGGCGGTGCTGTGCTGCGCGCTGGCACCGGTGCTGAGCGGGCTGCTGCGGGCCGGGCTGCCCGAGGGCCCGGGGGAGCAGCCCGGGCTCGAAGCACTGGCCCGGCCCGGCGAGCTGTTCCTGACCCTGGCGCTGACCGGCTACTACCCGGTGCTGACGTGGACCACCTACCTGCTGGCCGGGATGGCCGTCGGTCGGCTCGACCTGCGGCGGGCGCGGGTGGCCTGCGGGCTGCTGGTCGGCGGGGCGGTGCTGGCGGCCGCGGCCGCGGTCGGCTCCCGGCTGCTGCTCGGTCCCGGCGGCGGGGCGGCCGTGCTGGGAGCCGACGCGCTGGCCGAGCGCAGCTACGGCACCACCCCGACCGACACCTGGTGGTGGCTGGCCGTCGACGCCCCGCATTCGGGCACCCCGCTCGACCTCGCCCACACCACGGGGACCGCGCTGGCCGCACTCGGCGCGATGCTGCTGCTGGCGCGCTGGTCGCCGCTGCTGGTCTGGGTGCCGGCCGCGGTCGGGGCGATACCGCTGACCCTCTACACGCTGCACGTGATCGCGCTCAGCGGGTACTCCGGTGAGGCCCGGCCGGATTCGGTGCTGGGCTGGCTGTGGCTGGCGCACGTGCTGGCCGCGGTGCTGATCGGCATGCTGCTGCGGTTGGCCGGGCGCCGGGGTCCGCTGGAGACGGTGGTGTCGCTGGTCGGACGGACGGTGCGGCGTGCCGTGGACCGCCGCTCGGACGACCCCTCCCAGTCCATGGCCGGCCCGTCCCAGCCGCCGGCCGCGGCTCCCGACGCGCCCACCGAGCCGATCCCCGTCATCCCGACCCAGGCCGGGCCCACCACCCACCGGGCCGCGCGGACCGGCCCGGCCGGCCCGCCCCCGGCCCGCACCCGCATTCGGTAGTCCCGGCCCGGCGTCGGTGGCTGGTTCAGAAGTAGGGCCGGTACGCGTCGACGGCGAGCACCACGGCGAGGGCCAGGCCGGCCAGCGCGATCCCGATCCGCAGCGGCGTCTGCGGCAGCCGGCGCGCCGCCGCCGGGCCCAGCCAGGAGCCGATCAGCACGCCGGCGGACAGCGGCAGCACCGCCCACCACTGCACCGGCCCGAACAGCGCGAACCCGACCGCCGCGACCACGTTGGCCAGCCCCAGCAGCACGTTCTTCAGCGCGTTGCCGACCAGCAGCGACACCGGCAGCGCGACCAGCAGCAACGCCAGCAGCAGCACCCCGGCGGCCGCGCCGAAGTAGCCCCCGTAGATCGACACCGCGAACAGCGCCACGGACGTGGTCGGCCCGGTCCGGCGGCTGGACCGGGCCGCGGCCGCCCGGATGCCGGGTTGCAGCAGCAACACCAGCGCGGCGCCGGCGACCAGCAGCGGCACGATCAGCTCGAACGCGCCCGGGGGAGTGCTCAGCAGCAGTGCGGCACCGGTGCCGCCACCGGCCAGTGGCACCAGGGCCAGCCGGCGCAGCGTGCCGCCCTGACCGGTCAGCTCCTGGCGGGAGCCGGCGGCGGCGCCGACCGAGCTGAAGGTCAGCGCGACGGTGTTGGTGATGTTCGCGGTGGTCGCGGGCATCCCGACCGCGAGCAGTGCCGGGTAGGAGAACAGGGACGCGAGCCCGGCCATCGAGCCGGCCAGCCCGGCCCCGACCCCGGCCACCAGCAGCAACAGGTACGTCCCCACCGCCGGACCCTAGTCCGTGGAAAATCACCTCCCGTGCAGCGATGAGTTCTCACCGCACCCCTGGTCTGGGCTGCATGACTGATACGACCCAGACCCGCACCACCGTCTCGAACATCGGCGTGGCCATGTTCGCCGTCTCCGACCAGGACGCCGCCCTCGCCTTCTACACCGAGAAGCTCGGCTTCGAGGTGCGCGGCGACAACCGCTTCGGTGCGAACGGCGAGTACCGCTGGGTCGAGGTGGCCCCGCCGGGATCGAAGACCCGGCTGGCCCTCAACCCGCCGATGGGCGGGACGCCCGGCGGCAGCACGATCGGCGTGGAGACCGCCGACGTGCTGGGCGAGCACGCCCGGCTGAGCGCCGTGGGCGGCATCGACGTCGACCCGGAGCCGATGCGCACCCCCGGCGCCCCGCTGATGTTCATGCTGCGCGACCCGGATGGCAACCACGTCGTCGTGGTGGAGTCACCGCCCGCCGGGTAGCCCGTCAGCGGTGCAGGGTTGCGCCCTTGAGGATCTTGTCCACGGCGTTGCGCCCGCCGTGCACGGCCAGCCCGACCAGGTCGAGCTCGGCCTGCGAGACGGCGCGCACCGCGGCCCGGTTCGCCTTGTCGTGTCCGGTGGCGAACATCTCCGCGGTGTACACCGCCGTCGGCACCCCGCGGCGCACCGCGCGCTGGTGCGCCGCGGTGAGCGTCTCCTTGCTGCCCTCGAAGACGAGCACCGGCTGCCGGAACATCGGCAGGTAGCCGGTGCCGTCGGCGTCGGCATAGGGCTCCCCGAGCAGCTCGGGATTAGCGGCGATGCCGCTGGCCAGGAACGCGGTCACGTTGAGCCGCTGCCAGGTCTCGAGGTCGTCACGGACCAGGACGGCGATCTTGGTATCGAAATGCACGTGGTCAGCGTGCTCGGTGGCGCGCCCGCGCGTCTTGTACGTTCTTCGCGTGGCCACCGGCGAGCTGCGCGCCTGGGCTCCCGGGGTGCCGGGCATCGCGGAGGTGCTCCATGCGCGGTTCACCGATCACGCCTACCCGCCGCACGCGCACGACACCTGGACCCTGCTGGTCGTCGACCAGGGCGCGATCCGCTACGACCTGCACCGACACGAGCACGGCGCGTTGGGCACTTCGGTGACCCTGCTGCCGCCGCACGTGGCCCACACCGGGAGGGCGGCCACCTCGGGCGGCTTCCGCAAGCGGGTGCTCTACCTGGATGCCGAGGTGCTGGGCGCCGACCTGATCGGCGCCGCCGTCGACGCCCCCAGCCTGGACGACGCGCTGCTGCGGACCCGGGTGGACCAGCTGCACCGGGCGCTGGACCGGCGCGGGTCGGGGTTGGAGGCGGAGAGTCGGCTGGCCCTGATCGGCGACCGGATCCGGTGGCACCTGCGGGCCGAGCCGGGCGGGTCCGAGCCGGACGGGGCTGAGCCGGGCAGGTCCCGGCCGGGCGGGGCGGGCTGGCGGCGGACCTGCGGGAGCTGCTGGACGACCGGCTGATCCCGGGCATCACGCTGCGCGCGGCGGCCGAGCTGCTGCACACCCATCCCGCCCACCTGGTGCGCACGTTCAGCACGGCGTTCGGGCTGCCCCCACACCGGTACCTCACCGGCCGGCGGGTCGAGGTGGCCCGCCGGCGGCTGCTCGAGGGGGAGCCGATCGCCGCGGTCGCGACCGCGGTCGGCTTTCACGACCAGGCACACCTGCACCGGCATTTCACCCGGCTGGTCGGGACCACACCGCGCCGCTTCCGGCAGGCCTGACACGCACGCCCCGCCGTCGTGCGGGCCCGTCGTCTCAGGACGTGCGGGCGGCCGCCCCACCCGATGCGGCCCCACCCAATGCGGCCCCACCCGATGCGGCCCCACCCGATGCGGCCCCACCCAATGCGGCACAGCGGCGCGGCGTCGCGCAGGATGGTGCCGTGACCTACCTCGCCGATGCCCAGCGCTACGACCGTTTCGGTGGCGACAGCGGCTGGTACCGCCGCTGCGGCCGAAGTGGCCTGGACCTGCCCGCGATCTCGCTGGGGTTGTGGCACAACTTCGGCGACGACGTGCCCTTCGAGCGGCAGCGGGCCATCCTGCGGCGCGCCTTCGACCGCGGCATCACGCACTTCGACCTGGCCAACAACTACGGGCCGCCCTACGGCAGCGCGGAGTCCAACTTCGGCGCGATCTTCGCCCAGGACTTCCGGCCATACCGCGATGAGCTGATCCTGTCGACCAAGGCCGGCTACGACATGTGGCCGGGCCCGTACGGGCAGGGCGGCGGCTCCCGCAAGTACCTGCTGTCCAGTTTGGACCAGTCGCTGGCCCGGATGGGCGTCGACTACGTGGACATCTTCTACAGCCACCGGTTCGACCCGGACACGCCGCTGGAGGAGACGATGGGCGCGCTGGACTCCGCGGTGCGCGCCGGCAAGGCCCTCTACGTCGGGATCTCCTCCTACAGCGCGGAGCGGACGGGGCACGCAATAGCCGTCCTGCGCGAGCTGGGCACGCCACTGCTGATCCACCAGCCCTCCTACTCGATGCTCAACCGCTGGATCGAGCAGGACCTGATCGAGGTGCTGGGCGAGACCGGCGTCGGCTGCATCGCCTTCTCGCCGCTCGCCCAGGGCATGTTGACCAGCAAGTACCTGAACGGGATCCCGGAGGGTTCGCGGGCGACGCAGGACAAGTCGCTGTCCGCGGATCTGCTGTCCGAGAGGACGCTGGTGCACGTGCGGGCGCTCAACGAGATGGCCGCCGAGCGCGGCCAGACCCTGGCCCAGCTCGCGCTGGCCTGGGCGCTGCGGGATCGGCGGGTGAGCTCCGTGCTGGCCGGCGCGAGCAGCGTCGAACAACTCGACGACAACCTCGGCGCCCTGGACAACCTCGAGTTCTCGACCGAGGAGCTGGCCCGGATCGACCAGCACGCCGTGGACGCCGGGATCAACCTGTGGGCGAAGTCGGGGGAGTCCTGAACCGCGGGTAGCGCGACCTCACCCCTCGCCGGTGTGCCGCAGGATCACCGGCACCGCGAGCGTCCAGGCCCGGCGCGGCCACTCGTGCCCGACCTGCGGCAGGGTCACCAGCCGGGCGCCGGGGATCTCGGCGGCCAACGCGGCACCGTGCGGGTGGGGCCACACGGGATCCTCGTCGCCGTGCAGCACCAGCGTGGGCGCGGTGATCTCGCCCAGCCGGTGCCGGGGTGCATCCCCGCCGAGGACCATGAAGTGGTTCAGCATCGACCGGACCTCCTGGGAGCGGTCGACCACCCGGGTCATGACCGAGCGCATCCCGGCCAGGTCGAAGGGGACCGACCGGGCCGCGCACAGCCGCTCCAGCTCGACCAGGTAGTCGATCACCGCCATGCGGTCGGCCCAGTCCGGCTCGGCCACCGCCGCGAACTCGGCCTGCACCTGCTCGGACATCGAGGGCAGCTCGGAGTTCGCGGCGGGTCCGGCCGGGCTGGTGGCGATCAGCGTGAGCGAGGCGACCCGGTCCGGGTGCGAGAACGCGGCCAGCTGGGCCAGCCCGCCGCCCATCGACAGCCCGACCAGGTGCGCCTGCTGGATCCCGAACGCGTCGAGCAGCCCGATCGCGTCGGCGAGCAGGTCGTCGGGCGTGTAGTCGGGCGCCCCGGGCGGGCAGGTGGCCGAGCGGCCGGTGTCGCGGTGGTCGTAGCGCAGCACGAACCGCGGCCCGGCCGCGAGCCGCGCGCAGAACTCGTCGTCCCAGTACAGCATCGAGCTGGCCGCGCCGGCGATGAGCAGCACCGGCGGAGCCTCGGGGCTGCCGAACGTCTGCACGCAGAGATCGACACCGTTCGTGTGGACGATCTTCTCCGGGGTACTGGTCACGTCGCCGGTGCTCATCGCGCTCCTCAGGTTCCGGGTGGACGGCTACCGGTAGGACGGCGGCCGGCCCGGAAACTCATCACCCGGTGACCGGCCGCCCCTCGGCGTCGAGTCGCTGCGGCAGCCCGAACAACGGGAACAGCGCCTCGGTGTCCAGGAACGAGTTGAAGAACGTGATCTTCCCGCCGGAGATCTCGAGGACCTGCAGCGCCCAGCCGGTGTACCCGCCCTCCGGATCCGGCCGGTACTGGGCGTAGGCCGGCAGCCCGTTGGCCAGCAGCGCGATCAGCCGCGATCCCTCGCACTTGGCGCCCGGGCCGGTCCACCACTTCACGATGTCGTCCGGGCCGCGCAGCCACAGCTCGTAGGGCGGCATGGACAGCACCGCGTCGTCGTGCAGCAGCGTCACCAGCTCGGCGATGTCGTAGCGCTCGAACGCGTCGGCGTAGCGGGCCAGCAACTGCTGGTGCTCCTCGTCCATCTCGTCGACCGGCGCGGTCACGGCGTCCGGGTTCTCGGCCAGGGTGGCCCGGGCCCGCTGCAGCGCGCTGTTCACCGACGCGACCGAGGTCTCCAGCAGCTCGGCGACCTCAGCGGCCTTCCACTGCAGCACCTCGCGCAGGATCAGCACCGCCCGCTGCCGGGCCGGCAGGTGTTGCAGCGCGGCCACGAAGGCCAGCCGCACCGACTCCCGGGAGACCGCGGTGTCGGCCGGGTCGCCGCCGCCGGGCAGCACCATCACGTCCGGGATCGGGGTCAGCCAGGTGCTCTCCGGCAGCTTCGGGCCCAGCGGGTCGGACGCGGTGGAGGCCGGACCGAAGTCCATCGGCCGGGCCCGGCGGTTGCGCCCGTCCAGCATGGTCAGGCACACGTTGGTGGCGATCCGGTAGAGCCAGGAACGCACCGCGGACCGGCCCTCGAACTTGTCGTAGGAGCGCCAGGCCCGCACCAGGGTGTCCTGTACCGCGTCCTCCGCGTCGGCCGCGGACCCGAGCATCCGGTAGCAGTAGCCGGTGAGCTCGACCCGGTACTGCTCCCAGCGAGGCTCCTCCTCGCGGCCGTCCGCCGGTGCTGCTTCTCCCGCCGCTGCGAGACCCGTCATCCCGAACACCCCTTCGTCGCTCGGCGCGCGCACGGCCATCCGTGCTCCGGTCCCCGAGAGTAGGCCGCAACCCCGACAATTTTCCGCGGGGTACCGGCGCCGCTGGTCAGGATGGCCGAGTCAGCCCGGACATCTTGTCCGGGTTGCCGATCAGCCGGATCACGGTGATCAGCCCGGTGTCCGGATCGAGGTCGACCATGGCCGCGGCGACCGGGCCGGCCGTGGTCTGCAGCACCGCCGCCGGGCCCCCGTTGACCTCGACGATCTGCATCTGTCCGCCCGGCGGGACGATGCTGTCGGAGATCCCGACGAAGAACCGGGCGATCTTGTCCCGGCCGTGGATCGGGCGCCGCGGGGCTTTCGCCTTGCCACCGGCGTCGGCCCACAGGGTGGCGTCCGGGGCCAGCAGCTCGAGCAGCTCGGCCAGGTCGCCGCCGACGCTGGCGCGCAGGAACCGCTCGGTGGCGCGTTGCCGCTTGGCCAGGTCGGTCTCGTACCGGGGGCGCCGGGCCTGCACGTGCTCGCGGGCCCGGTGCGCGAGCTGGCGCACGGTGGCCGGGCTGCGATCGAGGATCTGCGCGATGTCCGCGTAGGGGAAGGCGAACGCCTCGTGCAGCACGAACACCGTGCGCTCCAGCGGCGACAGCGTCTCCAGCACGACCAGCATCGCCATCGACACCGACTCGGCCTTCTCGACGTCCTCGGCCGGGTCCGCCGTGGCCGGCACCGCGCCGGTCAGCAACGGCTCCGGCAGCCACGGGCCCACATAGGTCTCGCGGCGGGCCTTGATCCGGCGCAGCCGGTCGATGGCCAGCCGGGTGACGGTGCGCACCAGGAACGCGGTCGGGTCGTGCACGGTGTCGGTGTCCACCCTGGCCCAGCGCAGCCAGGCCTCCTGCACCACGTCCTCGGCGTCGCTGACCGTGCCCAGCATCCGGTAGGCCACCCCGACCAGCAACGACCGGTCCCGGGCGAACGCCGACATCGGGTCGCTCTGCGCGTCGGGCCGCTGCTCGCTCATGTCCGTCGCTGCTCCTGTTCCCGTCATGCCCTCTCGGACGTCGGCGACCCCCCGGATGTGACATCTCGAACGTGACATCCCGGCCGTGTCACGTCCAGCCGACCGATGACGTCCGAGAGTCAGGAGCGTCCACAGGGGCGAGACCTCCGAACGGCTGGGAGGAAGCGATGTCGAAGATCACCATAGACAAGATCGTTGTCGTCGGGGCCGGGCTGGCCGGCTTGACCGCGGCGATCGCCGCGGCCGAGAGCGGCGCCGATGTCGTCGTGCACGAGGCACACCAACAGCTGGGTGGGCGGGCCCGGACCTCGCCGCCGCCGTACCTCGCGCACGAGGGACCGCACGCGTTCTACAACGATGGCCCGCACTGGACCTGGCTGGCCGAACGCGACCTGCTCGGCCCGGTGACCGGGCTGTCGCTGCGCGAGTTCCGCGGCACCCGGCTGCGCTGGAACGGTCGGTTGCGCGGGCTGCCCCCGGCCGAACTGACCCGGATGCTGATGCACCGCCGCCTGCGCGCGCCCGTGGACCAGGACTTCCACGGCTGGGCCGGCTCCCGGTTCGGTGAGACGGCGGCCCGGGCCGCGGCCAACGCCGTCGGCGTCGTCACCTATCACCACGATCCCGGCCTGCTGTCGGCCGCCTTCGTGTGGAACCTGTTGCTGCGCGTCACCGCGCCACGACCGCCCGCGGTCCGGTTCGTGCTCGGCGGCTGGCCCCGGCTGGTCGAACGCATGCGGGCCCGCGCCGAGCAGCTCGGGGTCCGGATCGAGACCGGTTCCCGGGTGACCGAGCTGCCGGCGCCACCGGTGATCGTCGCGACCCAGCTGGAGGCGGCCGGCCGGCTGCTCGGCGAGCCGGGCCTGAGCTGGGAGAGCGGGCGCACGCTGTTGCTGGATGTGGGGCTGCGCGAGGTAGGGCTGCGCGACACGATCGTGGGCCGGCGGCCCGGCGACCCGTTCGGGATCTTCGATCTGGACGAGGCCGGCTACGTCGTGCGGCCGAGCGGGCCCGACCCGTCGGTGGCACCGGCCGGGCACACGCTGCTGCAGGCCACCATGCCGATCCGCCCGGGGGAGCCGCGGACGGCCACGATGGCCCGGCTGGAACGGTTCCTGGAGCTCGGCTACCCGGGCTGGCAGGACCGCGTCGACTGGCGCCGCGAGGCGGTCGCCACCGGTCGCTCGGGCGCGCTGGAGCTGCCCGGCCGGACCTGGCGCGACCGCCCGGCCGTCGAGCGCGGGGGAGGGGTGTTCCTGGCCGGTGATCTGGTCGCGGCGCCCGGGATGCGGGGCGAGGTGTCGATCAACAGTGGGGTGCTCGCCGCACGGGCCGCGCTGGAGCACGTCGGGTTGGGGCCCACCGGGTCGCGGTCCACCGGCATCGGGACGCGGGCCGGCAGCCCGTGATCGGGAACCGGTCCCGCTGGGGGCCGATCAGCGGGGTGTTGCTCTGCCTGAGCTGGGCGCCGATGGCGCTGACCGTGCCGCGGCTGCCGGCGCTCGGCTCGGCCGCCGAGATCGAGGCGTTCTGGCACGCGAACACCGGCCTGATGCAGGCGACCATCGTGTCGATCAGCGTCGGCTTCCTGTTCCTGCTCGACTTCCTGGGCACGCTGATCGATCGGGTCGGCGCGGTCCAGGGAGCCGGGGCGGCGGCCTGGACGGCGTTCGGCGGGGCCCTGATGTTCATGACCGCGCTGAACGTGGCGATCGGCCTGACAGCGGCCGGCGGACTGCTGCTGGCGCTCACCCCGGGCGCGACCGCGCTGCTGCACACAGCCGGCTTCGTGCTCGCCGCGCCGGCCGCCTTCGCCGGGGTCGCGTTCTTCGTCGCGGTGGCCGACATCGCGTTCCGCACCGGGGCGCTGCCGCGTTGGTCGGGCTGGCTGGCCGTGGCCGGCGCGCTGGCCAACGCCGGCGCCGTGCTCGGCGCGCTGTCACTGACCGGACCGCTGAACTCCGGGAACGGCCTGGTCGGGGGCATCACGGCGCCGCTGGGTGCGTTCGTGGCCTGGATCCTGGCGGTCAGCGTGTGGTGGCTGCGGCAGCCGCCGGTGCGCGCCGGCTGAGCTCGGGCGCCGGCCGCAGGTCGTCGCCGATCGGGAGCCGCTCGAGGTGACGGCGGAAGCCGGCCTCGGCGTCGATGACCTGGCCGGTGATCAGCCGGCTGTGCGGACCGACCAGCCAGGCCACCAGCTCGGCGATCTCGTCCGGGGCGGTCCAGCGGCGGTTCGGGAACGCGTTGGCGACCTGCTGGTACGCCGCTGGGTCGGCGTACCCGGTGTCCACCGGGCCGGGATTGAGGCAGTTCACGGTGATGTCGCGGTCGGCGAGCGCGTCGGCCAGGCTCGCGGTGAGCTGGTGCAACGCGCCCTTGGTGGCGATGTAGGGCAGCTCGCCGGGCATCGGGCCGAGGTGCTGCCCGCTGGTGAACAGCAGGATGCGCCCGGCCCCGCGGCGATCGTCGTGCCGGGCGGCGTAGGCCTGCACGAGCAGCAGCGGCGCGCGGGTGTTCACCGCCCAGGACAGGTCCAGCTCGGCGGCGGTCAGCGCGGCCAGGTCCTGCTCGCTGCTGCGCGCGTGGTTGATCACCAGCAGGTCCAGGGCGCCGAACCGGTCGATCGTCCCATCGACCAGCCGGGCGGGGGAGTCGGGCGCGGCCAGGTCGAGCTGGGCGTGGTCCAGTCCGGCGCCCGGCCCGCCGAGCGCGGCGAGCACCGCGTCCGGTCCGGCCGGGTCCGCGCCCCACGGCTGCGCGGCGTCGTGCGGGGACCAGGAGTGCAGCATCACCCGGGCACCGGCGGCGTGCAGCCGGGCGGCCACGGCGGCGCCGATACCGACCCGGCGCCCGGCCCCGGTGACCAGCGCGACCCGGCCGGACAGCGGGCCGGTGGCTCCAGCGACGTTCATCCCCCGATCCTGGCGCACGCCCTGGGTGCGCGGCGGGCCGACTACACCGCCGCACCGGCCAGGAAGCGGTCGACGGCGGCCCGGATGCCGGTCGCGTCCAGCCCGTGCGCGGCGATGTGCTCCGCCGCCGAGCCGTAGCGGCGCAGCTCCACCCGGCGCACGCCCATCGACAGCAACCGGTGCGGCACCGCCTCCAGGGCCGCCGCGACCTCATGCGCGGAGGTCCCGGCCAGGTACGGCTCGACCAGGATCACCGCAGCCGAGCCCGCGCCGGCGACGGCGGCGGCCAGGCCGGCCCGGTCGAACGGGCGGACCGTGTTCGCGTACAGCACGGTGATCGGCCGGTGCGCGGTGGCGGCCAGCACCGGGTCCAGCTGCGGCCCGACCGCGAGCACCACCGGAGCCCCGGGGTGGTACCGGACGGTGTGGAACCGGCCGGGCGAGTGCGGGAAATCGGTGCGGTTGATCTGCTCGACCACCCGGACGTAGTGCAGCCCGCCGGCGGCGAGCGACACCCGGATGGCCGCGTCCACCTCGGTCGCGGTGCCGGGGACGTGGATGGCGACGTCGGGCAGCGTGTCGAGCAGCGCCACGTCGCCGGGGGACTGGTGGGTGCGGCCGCCCGCGGCGATGTCGAAGGAGCCCCCGGAGCCGACCAGCACCCCGCCCACCCCCTGG
Organism: uncultured Actinomycetota bacterium; assembly: GCA_963730945.1. Taxonomy (GTDB): domain Bacteria; phylum Actinomycetota; class Actinomycetes; order Mycobacteriales; family Pseudonocardiaceae; genus Pseudonocardia. The sequence continues at coordinate 869,895 of CAVSTV010000008.1, read as the reverse complement.
TGCACGAAGTCCAGCTTGACCTGCTCGAAGGGCCGTTCGGTCAGGAACGAGCCGAAGGTGTGCACGATCGGCTTCATCCCGCTCAGCGCCAACCCGGCGCCGGCGCTGACCAGCAGCTGCTCCCGGATGCCGACGTTGATCACCCGGTCCGGGTGCCGGCGGGCCACCTCACCGAGGTACTGGCCGGAGATCTCCGCGTACACCAACGCGGCGGCCGGATCGGTGTCGACGAGGTCGATGCTGGTCAGGGCGAACTGCTCGCGGGTGCTGACGGTCCTGGTCATGTCGTCTCCTCGACGGTGGCGACGACGACCGTCGGCCGGTGCGCGTCGCGGTAGCTCAGGGCGGCCTCGAGGGCGCGGTGGTCGCGCCCGGGCACGGTGACCGCATGCCAGCCCTCGGTGCGGAACCGCTGCTCGATCCGGCCGGCGACCGCGTAGCTGGAGGACCGGTTGTCGATCACGACCACGGTCAGCCCGGACAGGTTCAGGGCTGCCGCCAGCTCCAGCGCCTCGTGGTTGCTGCCCTCGTCCAGCTCGGCGTCGCCGACCAGGACGATCACCCGTGCGCCGATCCGCTGGGCGCGCAGCCCGAGCGCGGTGCCCACGGCCAGCGGCAGGCCGTGGCCCAGCGAGCCGGCGGAGATCTCCACACCGGGCAACAACGTGCGGTCCGGGTGGTAGCCGAGGGGGGAGTCGAACGAGCCCCAGTCGGCCAGCAGCGCCTCGTCGAAGAAGCCCTTGGCCGCCAGGACGGCGTAGTAGGCCATCGGGCCGTGGCCCTTGGACAGGTAGAACCGGTCGCGGCGCGGGTCGTCGGGGACCGCCGGGTCAACGGCCAGGATGCGGTCGTAGAGCACCCGGAGCACGTCGAGGGTGGAGGTGGCGGCGGCCGAGTGCTTCTCGTCCCCGGTCAGCACCGACATCAGTCGCTCGACCCGCGTAGCCGCGCTCGGCGTCGGTGGTCACGGTGGTGGTCATGCCGATTACGCTGCCGGTTGAAGTTGAGTTCAGGTCAAGCAGAGCGAGGCCGACGTCACACCCGCCGTCCCGGGCGGCGCCGCGGCCATGATCGTCAGATGGGTGCACAAGCGGCCATGTGTGACCGCTATTGCACCGATCCGGTGATCACTGCCTGGGCAGCCGCACAGTGAGCCCGCAGGCAACCGTGGCGAAGGGGCAAGGAGGCCGCAGGCCAGCTGACCGGCCCGCGGCCTTCGGGAGGCCCTCGGCGGAACTGTCTGTCATAACGCCGATTATCGGCGAAGCGGGGATAGGGCGAAGCGGGGTGGATGGTGGGCCCCGGGCGATCAGCGTCCGCGGCCGGTTCGCTCCTGCAGCTCGTCGATGAGCTTCGAGGCGTCCGCCTTGGTCAGGTCGTCCGGCGGCGCCTGCTCGCCGGCCTGCTGCGCGAGCGTCTGCAGATACGACTCCTGCGGCCCGGTCATCGGCTCGTCGCCCGTCGTCCAGTCGTCCGGGTCCTTGGCTGCCGGGTTTCCGGCGAGGTTCTCGGGAGTGCTCATCGGTCGAACATATCTTCGATCCTCCGGTGACGCACGCCGAGGCCGGCCGATATCCGGACATGACGTTATGACAGCACGGCGCTGTTGGCTGGTTCCGCGGGGGCGGCCCGCGTGGGCCCCCGGGGATCAGCCCGGGGTCGGCGGCTGGTCGACCAGCTGGGCCAGGTAGAGCTGCTCGCCCAGCCGGTCCATCAGCTCGAGGTTGGTCTCGATGTAGTCGATGTGGTGCTCCTCGTCGGCGAGGATCTCCTCGAACAGGTTGGCCGAGGTGATGTCGCCCTTGTCGCGACAGAGCCCGATTCCCGGCCGCAGCCGCTCGACCACCGCCATCTCGATGGCCAGGTCGGCCTGCAGCTGCTCGCGCACGGTCTGCCCGATCTGCAGGGTGCCGAGCCGTTGGTAGTTGGGCAGCCCTTCCAGGAACAGGATGCGGTCGGTGAGCTTCTCCGCGTGCCGCATCTCGTCGATCGACTCGGATCGGGTGTAGGCGGCAAGCTTCGTCAATCCCCAGTTCTGCTGCATCTTGGCGTGCAGAAAGTACTGGTTGATGGCGGTGAGTTCGCTGGTCAGCTGCTCGTTGAGAAGTGCGATGATCTCGGGGTCACCCTGCATGGACCGCACGGTAGTGCGCGGTCGGAAGGGACGACGACGAAGGACATCCTCATGCCGAGACAGGCAGTCCTTGGACTTCCGACGGCGCGTGCGCCGCGGCCAGGAACACGTCGATGTGGTCGTGGCAGGAACCGCAGCCGGTGCCGGCGCCGCACGCGTCGCCGACATCCTCGACGGTGCGGGCACCGCGCGCGATGCAGGAGCGGACCTCGGTATCGGGCACCCCGGCGCAGATGCACACGTACACAGGCACTCCTTTGTGAAAGTAAGCCTATGCTGACAGCGCGACGCCCCGTCCCGCAAGCCCCGCGGCGGTCCCGCACTGGCCCTAATCTGGCGGGGTGCCGCTCGAGGAGTACCGCCGCAAGCGCGATGCGCGGCGCACGCCCGAGCCCGTGCCCGAGGCCGATCCGGATCCCGGTCCCGGCGATCGCTTCGTCATCCAGGAGCACCACGCCCGGCGGCTGCACTGGGACGTGCGGCTGGAACGCGACGGCGTGCTCGCCTCCTGGGCGGTGCCCAAGGGGCTGCCGACCGAGCCGGAGACCATCCGGCTGGCGGTACGCACCGAGGACCACCCGATCGAGTACCTGGAGTTCTCCGGCGAGATCCCGGCCGGCGAGTACGGCGGCGGCGCCATGACGATCTGGGACACCGGGACCTACGAGGCCGAGAAGTGGAACGCCCGCGAGGTCATCGTGTCGATGCACGGGCGGCGGGCCCGCGGCCGCTTCGTGTTCATCCACACCGGACGAGAGGGCGGCAAGGACAACTGGCTGCTGCGCCGCTCCGACCCGGCGCCGGATCGGGACCCGCTGCCCCCCGATGCGCGGCCCGCGCTGGTCGAGCGGGGCCCGCTCCCCCGCGGCGACGGCTGGTGGCTGCAGGTCGGTTTCGGCGGCCGCCGGGTGATCGTGCGGGTGGAGGGCGGGCGCAGCCGGATCACCGACGCCGACGGCGAGGAGCTGCCGGCGCCGACGCTGCGCGAGCTCGGGCCCTCGCTCGGCGCCACCCCGGTGTTGCTCGACGGGGAGCTGACCGATCGCGGTGAGCTGTGGATCGGCGACCTGCTGCACCTCGACGGCCGCGACGCCGCGGCGCTGCCCTTCCGCGAGCGACGCGCGCTGCTGGAGGGGCTGGCGCTGCACGGCTCGCACTGGCGGCTGGCCCCGGTCTTCCCCGACGGCGGGCCGGAGGTGCTGGCCGCGGTGGCCGCGCAGGGCCTGCCCGCGGTGATCGCCAAGCGGGCCGACTCGCCGTACCGCGTGCAGCCCGGCCGCGACTGGGTGCAGGTCGACACCGGCAGCAGCGAGACCGGCACCCGCACTACGCCCGCGCGGGCGGCGCCCCGCTCCCCCGGCCGCGGGCGGGCCAAGTTGACCAACCCGGGCAAGGTGCTCTACCCGCTCACCGGCACCACGAAATCCGATGTGCTCGAGCACTACCTGGGCGTCGCCGAGGTCATGCTGCCGCACCTGCGGGACCGGCCGCTGACCATGGTGCGCTGGCCCGACGGGGTGGAGAAGCAGTCGTTCTTCGAGAAGGACGTCTCGCGGCACGCGCCGGGCTGGATCCGCACCGCGCGGGTCGGGACCCCCGGCGGGCGCTCGGAGTCCGCGGACTTCCCGGTGATCGACGACATCGAGGGGCTCGCCTGGGCGGCCAACCTGGCCGCGCTCGAGCTGCACGTGCCGCAGTGGCGGCTCGGCCCGCGCGACGGCCGGCAGCCGCCCGACCTGGTCGTCTTCGACCTCGATCCCGGCGAGGGCAGCACCGTGGTCGACTGCGCGCGGGTGGCCGAGCGGCTGGCCGACCGGTTGGCCGAAGACGATCTGCTGGCCTACCCGCGCACCAGCGGCGGCAAGGGCATGCAGCTCTACCTGCCGGTGACGGTGTCCCGCCCGGAACGCACCTCGGAGTTCGCCAAGGCGATCGCCGAGGACCTGGCGAGGGAGACGCCGGGCCTGGTCACGGCCGTGATGGCCAAGGCGCGGCGGCGGGGCAAGGTGTTCGTCGACTGGAGCCAGAACAACCCGCACAAGACCACGATCGCCAGCTACTCGCTGCGCGGGCGGGCCCGCCCGACCGTCGCCACGCCGGTGACCTGGGACGAGGTGCGCGGCTGCCGCCGTCCCGACGACCTGGTGTTCCTCGCCGCCGACCTGCCGGCCCGCATCGCGGCCCACGGCGATCTGCTCGCCCCGCTGCTCGGCGCGCCGCAGCGACTGCCCCGTCGCGGCTGACCGGGCGCGTGGCTGCCAGGCTGACCGGGTGCCGGACCACCACCCCTACCTCGACGGGGCCTACCCGCGGGCCTACGCCCACCGCGGCTGGCACCTCGACGAGCTCGCCGGCTGCGAGAACACGATGGCCGCGTTCCGGCGCGCGGTGGCCGAGGGGTTCGGCTACATGGAGCTGGATGTGCACGTCAGCCGCGACCGGGTGCCGGTGGTGCACCACGATCCGTTCCTCGGCCGCCTCACCGACGGCGTCGGCCTGATCGCCGCGATGACCGCCTCCGAGCTGGCGTCGGTCCGGGTGCGCGGGCGGGAGCCGGTGCCGCGGCTGGAGCAGGTGCTGATCGAGCTGCCGGACACCCGGATCACCGTCGAGCTGAAGGCCGCCGCGGCCGTCGAGCCGGTGCTCGAGCTGTTGGCGCAGACCGACAGCTGGCACCGGGTCTGCCTGGGCAGCTACCAGGACGGCTGGCTGAACCGGTGCCGCGCGCTCGCCGGGCCCCGGCTGTGCACCTCGCTCGGCCAGCGCTCGGCGTTCGGGCTGCGCGGCCGGGCCTGGCTCGACGAGCTGCCCTGGCCCGCGCGCCGGCTGCCCGGCCCGGCGGTGGTCGGTGACCTGGCCCAGCTGCCGCGGCGCTTCGGCGGGCTGACCGTGGTCGACCTGCGGCTGCTGGACACGGCGCACGCGTCCGGGCGGGAGGTGCACGTGTGGACGGTGAACGATCCCGCGGAGATGGACGAGCTGCTGGATCTCGGTGTCGACGGGCTGCTCTCGGACCGCCCCGACCTGCTGCGCGAGCTGCTGCACCGCCGGGGGACCTGGACGCCGAGCCCGTGAGCCGGCGACGCGCGGACAAGGGGGCACCCCGGCTGCCGGTGCTCGCCTGGGGGCTGTGGGACTGGGGATCCTCGGCGTTCAACGCGGTGATCGGGACCTTCGTGTTCGTCGTGTACCTGACCGGGACCGTGGGCGACGACCTGGACAGCACGGTCAGCCCGAACAGCTGGCTGGGCTACGCGCTGGGCGCCGCCGGGCTGCTGGTCGCCCTGCTGGCCCCGGTGATCGGGCAGCGCGCGGATGCCACCGGACGCCGGAAGCTGTCGGTCGGGGTGTGGACGGCGCTGGTCGTCGCCTGCACGGCGGCCATGAGCCTGGTGCGCGACGGCAGCGGTTACTTCGCGCCCGGGCTGCTGCTGCTCGCGGCGGGGTCGATCTTCTTCGAGCTGGCCTCGGTGTCGTACAACGCGCTGCTGATCGGGGTGTGCACGCCCGCGACGATCGGTCGGGTCTCGGGCCTGGGCTGGGCCATGGGGTACCTGGGCGGCATCGTGCTGCTGCTGGCCGTCTACCTCGGGTTCATCGTCGGCGACGGCGGGCTGCTCGGGCTGCCCACCGCCGACGGGTTCAACATCAGGATCGTCGCGCTCGTCGCGGCCTGCTGGTTCGCGGTGTTCGCGCTGCCGCTGCTGGTGCGGGTGCGGGAACCGCCGGCGGCATCGGATCTGCCGCGCCGGCTCGGGGTGGCCGACAGCTACCGCGCGCTGATCACCGACCTGCGCGAGCTGTACCGCAGCGCACCGCACACCGTCTACTTCCTCGGCGCGAGCGCGCTGTTCCGCGACGGGCTGGCCGCCATCTTCGCCTTCGGCGCGGTGCTCGCCGTCACGGTCTACGAGATCGACGCCGCCGACGTGTTGATCTTCGGCATCGCGGCCAACGTCACCGCGGCGGCGGGAGCCCTGATCGGGGGCCGGATCGACGACCGGGTCGGGCCGAAGCGGGTGATCGTCGGGTCGCTGATCGCGATGTTGCTGGCCGGGGCCGCGCTGCTGGCGGTGTCCGGGCCGCTGCTGTTCTGGATCTTCGGCCTGATCCTGACGCTGTTCGTCGGCCCGGCGCAGTCCTCCTCGCGCACCTACCTGGCCCGGCTCGCCCCGGTCGGCCGCGAGGGCCAGCTGTTCGGGCTCTACGCCACCACCGGCCGCGCGGTCTCGTTCCTGGCGCCGACCCTGGTCGGGCTGTGCACGCAGCTGTTCGGGTCCGATCGGGCCGGCATCCTCGGCATCCTGATCGTGCTGGCGCTGGGCCTGCTGGCGTTGTGGCGGGTCCAACCGCCGGCCGCGGCTGAGCCGTTTGCCCGCTACCGCAGTTCCGAGTAACGATCAACCGGCCCACACGTAAACAGACGTCGCAGCATGTGTGACATAAGTCACAGTCGGCTGACAGGTCACATCGAGGTGTGCAAACAGGCCGGATGGGGGACACTCTCAGATCAGGGCGGCAAGTGTCCGATGTCTGTCGCGTGGCGAAGACACCTGGGCGCGGTCCGTTCCTACGACGGGAACAGGCGGCTGCAGTGCAGACGTTACACCCGATGGTGTTGCCCGAGGGAGCCTCCCTCAGGCATTGAACAGGAGGAAGAACGCATGGCCGACCGCGTGCTCCGTGGCAGCCGGCTCGGGGCTGTCAGCTACGAGACCGATCGCAACCACGACCTCGCGCCGCGGCAGTCGATGCGCTACGCGTGTCCGCGTGGGCACGACTTCGAGGTGCCCTTCGCCAACGACGCGGAGGCTCCGGCCACGTGGGAGTGCCGCCTGCACGGCAGCATCTCCCGGCTGGTCGACGGGGTCGAGCCCGAGCAGAAGAAGGCCAAGCCGCCGCGCACCCACTGGGACATGCTGCTGGAGCGTCGCTCGGTGGCCGATCTCGAGGTGTTGCTGTCCGAGCGGCTCGAGCTGCTGGCCGAGCGCCGCGCCGACATCGCCTGACGCCGGGTCCGACACGAGCCGGGTCACCCGCGGGTGGCTCGGCTTTTCGTCGTGCCCGGACCGTTCACGGTCCGCAAGTCGGGGCGCCGCTCAGGCCCGCACCGAGCCGGTGCCCGCCCGCCCGGTCCCGATCAGGGAGGTCCGGCGGAGCAGCCGCTCGGCCCCCCAACGGGTCACCCGCCACAGCGCCTCGCCGACGATCGCGTGGCTCATCTTGGAGCTGCCCCGCTCGCGCTCGGCGAAGGTGATCGGCACCTCGCGCACGCGGAAACCGGCCTGCACGGCGCGCCAGGCCATGTCGACCTGGAAGCAGTAGCCCTGCGACGAGACGTCGCCCAGCGTCAGCTCCTCCAGCACCTGGCGGCGGAACGCCCGGTAGCCGCCGGTGATGTCCTTGATCGCGACGCCCAGCGCCAGCCGCGAGTACAGGTTCCCGCCGCGGGAGAGCCACGTGCGGTGCACCGGCCAGTTGAGCACCTGGCCACCGGGCACCCAGCGGGAGCCGATCACCAGATCGGCGTCGGCGAGCGCGGCCAGCAGCGCCGGCAGGTCCTCCGGTGCGTGCGAGCCATCGGCGTCCATCTCCACGATGACCTGGTAGTCGCCCTGCAGCGCGGTGCCGAAGCCGGCCAGGTAGGCGGCTCCGAGGCCAGCCTTACCGGCGCGGTGCAACACCCGGATCCGGGTGTCGGCGGCGGCCAGCGCGTCGGCCAGCTCACCGGTGCCGTCCGGGCTGGCGTCGTCCACCACCAGCACGTCGGCGGTGGGCAGGACCGCGTGCAGCCGCGTCAACAGCGGCTCGATGTTGTCCCGTTCGTTGTAGGTCGGGACCACCACCAGCACCGATGCCATCGGCTCCGCCATCCCTGATCCCCTTCGTGCTGCTGAGGTGTCACCCCGGCCGGCGGGACCGGAACCCGGCGACCACCGCCAGCGTCCCCACCGCGACCAGTACCCATTCGGGTACAGCTCGTACTCGAGTAGCCAGCGTAGTGGTGTCGTTCAGCACGGTTCGATCGACCAGCACATCTGGGGTGAACTGGCGGGTCGCGGCGGTCACCACGCCGTCCGAGGTGATCGTCGCGCTGACCCCGCTGGTGGTCGCGATGATCACGGCCCGGTCGTGCTCCACGGCCCGCACCCGCGACATCGCCAGCTGCTGGTAGGTCATCTCGGACAGGCCGAAGGTCGCGTTGTTGCTGGGTACGGCGAGCACCTGCGCACCGGCGTCGACGCTGTCGGCCACCAGGTCGTCGAAGGCGACCTCCCAGCAGATCGTGACCCCGACCCGGACGCCGGCCATGTCGACCGCACCCGGGCCGGGGCCGGGCACGAAGTAGCCGGCGCGATCGGCGTAGGCGGAGAACAGCCGGAAGAACTCGCGCATCGGCAGGTACTCCCCGAAGGGTTGCACCCGGCGCTTGTCGTTGCGTTCCACCGGGCCGATGCCGGCCTGCCAGACCAGCGCGGAGTTGCTCGTGGTGCGCCCGTCGGCGTTCAGCAGCACCGCGCCGACCAGGATCGGGGCCTTGATCGCCCGCGCCGCCCTTTCGATGGCCGCGGCCGCGTCCGCGTTGCGCAGGGGATCGATGTCGCTGGAGTTCTCCGGCCAGATCACCAGGACCGGCTGCGGCTTCCGACCGGCCGCGACGTCGGTGGCGAGGGCTTCGGTGACCCGGACGTGGTTGTCGAGCACGGCGCGGCGCTGCGCGTTGAAGTCCAGGCCCAGCCGCGGCACGTTGCCCTGCACGGCGGCGATCGTCACCGTGCGCTGCGGCGCCCCGCCACCCGAGGGCGGCACCAGCGCCGCGACCGGCCCGGCGACGAGGGCGAGCACCAGCAGCAGCGCGGGCACCAGCAGCCGGCGCGCGGGTCGCGGTCGATCGCCGCGCCCGGCCAGCAGCCTGCGCACCAGCTCCCCCAACGCCAGTCCGGCCAACACGGTGCCGAACGACAGCAGCGGCTCGCCGCCGATCGCGGCCAGCGGCAGCAGCGGGCCGTCGGGCTGGCCGAAGCCGACCCGGCCCCAGGGCAGACCGCCGAACGGCACCCGACCGCGCAACGCCTCGCCCGCCACCCACACCGCGGCCGTCAGCACCGGCGCGGCCGGTAAGCGGGAGGCCACCGCCATACCCGCGCCGGCCACCCCGACGAACAGCGCTTCCAACACGCAGAGCGCCACCCAGGGCGTCGAGCCGACCAGGCTCCCGATCCAGACCAGCAGCGGCAGCAGGAACCCGAGGCCGAACAGGAAGCCCCAGCCGAAACCGGCCCGCGGGCGAGCGCCGTGCAGCACCGCACCGAGCAGCGCGAACGCCGGCAGCGCCAACCACCACAGGGTGCGCGGTGGGAAGCTGAGGTACAGCAGCGCGCCGCCACCGAGGGACCCGACGAACCGGGCCGCGAACAGCGCCCAGCGGCGGGCGTCGGCGCGCGCCGGCCGGCCCGGGAGCCCGTTCTCGGGCGGCTGCGGGGCGCGCTGGTCGGCGGTCGGGACGGCCACCACCCGAACTCTACTGACGCGGCACCCGGCGACCCTCGCGACGGCGGCCGGCCGGCTGCGGGGCTCAGCGGGTGGGCCCGCCGATGGTGCTGGTCAGGCCCCCGCCGGCGAACAGGTGAGCGTTGCCCAGCGCGTCGAGCACACCGGGGGTGTCGAGCAGCTCGCCGGCGCGCGCGCCGGTGCGCCGGAACCATTCGAAGCCGTAGGCGGCAGCGAACCCGGCCACCGGCACGTCCTGCTCGGCGATCTGGCTGCTGTGCGCGGTCATCGCGGCCCGCTTGTGCTGCAGGTGCCGCGGCTCGCCGGTCACCGCCAGGCTGATCTCCACAGTGGCCCGGCCGAACTCCACCGCCGCGGTGCGGGCGGCGCCGTGCACCAGGTGCGCGTCGCGGGCGGTGACGTGCAGGTGCTCCCGGTCGACGGTCATCCGGTAGCCGGTGACGCCGAGCATCTCGACCGCGGTGGCCCCGATCCGGTAGCCGGCGCGATGGTCGGGATGGCCGTAGATGCCGTGCTCGTCGTCATGGATGATCGTCTGCGCGCCCTCGGCGTCGGCGAGCTCGGCCACCCGTCGGGCCAGCAGCAGCGGATCGGCGTTGGCCAGCGCCCGCTCGTGTCCGGAGCCGGCCCAGCCGGGGAGCCCGGAGTCGCGGTGCCCGAGCAGCACCAGGCGCGCGACGCCGAGCAGTTCCGCGGAGCGCTCCAGCTCGGCGATCCGCCGCTCGGGGATCGTCTCCCCCGGCCGCAGCGGCACCCGGGAGGCACCCAGCTCGCCGGCGGTGGCGACGACGAGCACGGTGCGCGCGCCGGCCTCGGCCAGCCGGCGCAACGTGATCCCGGTGAAGATCGCCTCATCGTCCGGGTGGGCATGCAGGGCGAGGACGGTGTGGCCGCGAAGGTCAGGATTGATGATCACAAGGGGTTCGCAGACGGTGCGGGGCCGCGACGGCGCGGCCGGACGGGCGGATCGGGTCGGTTTCAGCTGCGACAGCAGCGACAACAACCCGGACAGCGGCGAGCAGTGCTCGCGTCGCTCATCCGTCCCGTCACGGCCGACATCGTGCCAGACCGCCCGCCGTGCGGTCCAGCGACCCCGTCAGTTCACGTAGTTGCGCTGGTTGGGCATCAGGATCCACAGGATGATGTAGACCAGCACCTGCGAGCCCGGGATCACGATCGACAGCACGAACAGCAGCCGAACCAGGAACACGCTCCAGCCGAAACGCTGGGCGAGCCCCGCACACACACCGGCGATGATCCGGCCTTCTTGTGGGCGGGTGAGGGTCAAAGCCACCGTGGGCTCCTTTCCGACGCGGCGGATCTCGCCGCTGGGTCCATCCTGCGTCCGCCGGTGGGGCGGCGCACTCGGTGAACGCCCGGAGCCGACCCCGAAGTTCCCCTGACGTCCGGATCCGGGGGCGAGGGCAGTTGTCCACAGGGCGGCGAAGTCGGGGTTCCCCCGATACCCGATCCGCCCATAGCGTCGGGTCCGTGATCGGAATCCGCTCCTCGCTGCCCGTCGCGGTCGTCGCGGCCATCGTGGCGGCCATCGTGGTGGCCGATGCCGTGCTCGCCGCCCCGGCGGCGCACGCCGACCCGCGACCCGCCGCCATCGTCGCGCTCGGCGACAGCGCCGCCTCCGGCGAGGGCGCCGGCGGGTACGAGATCGGCACCCGGGGTGAGCGGGGCAACTGGTGTCATCGTTCGGCGCACGCCTACGTGCACCGCACCGGGCTCGCCACCGAGTCGATCAACCTGGCCTGCTCGGGCGCGTCGGCGGCCGACGTCGGATTCGGCCCGTCGACCCACTACACCGAGGGTTCGCAGGCCGCCCGGCTGGAGGCGCTCGGCCGCCGGTACCGGATCGACACGGTGGTCGTGCAGGCCGGGGCGAACGACGACATCGCCCTGATCGACACCGGGATCACCTGCATTGTGACCTTCCTCGACCCGGCGCTCCGCCCGTGCCGCAGCACCCTCGATCCGCTGCTCGACGAGCGGCTGGCCGCGACCGGGCGCAAGGTCGCCGCGGCGGTGCGCGACGTCCGGGACGCCATGCGCCGGGCGGGCTATGCCGATGCCGACTACGAGCTGGTGCTGGCCTCGTACCCGGCGCCGATCACCGAGCGGATGGTGGAGCTGGCGGCCGCGCGTGGCTGTCCCTACCGGCGCGCCGACGCCGAGTGGGGTCGCACCCAGCTGTTCCCGCGGCTGGCCGCAACGCTGCAGCAGGTCGCCGAGCGGTCCGGGGCGCGGTTCCTCGACCTGCACCGGGCGGCCGCGGGTCGGGAGGCCTGCAGCCGGTCGTCGCCGGGCCAGGAGTGGCACCGGCGGATCACCGTCGATCCGGCCGCGCTCGTGCACGGTGGGCTCGACGCGTTCGGCTACCACCTGGCCCAGGAGTCGTTCCACCCGAACGCGACCGGACACGCCGAGCTGGGGCGCTGCCTCGGCCGGTTCCTGCGGTCCGGCGATGCCCGCGGTGCGTGCGTGGTCGGCCGCGACGGCCGGCTGCAGCTCGACCGCAGGGTCCCGGCGGCACCGGCCTGAGCGCGCCGCCCGGCGTGTCTAGAGCCCGACCAGGTCGTGGGGCCGGCGGTTCAGCGGCTCGCAGCCGTCCTCGGTCACCACCACGATGTCCTCGATCCGGGCGCCCCATTCGCCCTCGAAGTACACGCCGGGCTCGACGCTGAACGCCATGCCCGGCTCCAGCTCCAGACCGTTGCCGGCCACGATGTAGGGGTCCTCGTGCACCTCCAGCCCGATCCCGTGGCCGGTGCGGTGCAGGAACCGCTCCCCCAGGCCGGCTTCGGTGATCGACTCGCGGGCGGCGGCGTCCACCTCCTCGGCGCTGATCCCCGGGCGCACCGCGGCCACCGCACGCTGCTGCGCGGCCTGCAGCACGGCATAGGCCTCGCGCACGGGCGCGGGCGGCTCGCCGCCGAGCACGTAGGTGCGGGTGCTGTCGGAGTAGTAGCCGCTCGGCAGCGGCCCGCCGATGTCGATCACGACCAGGTCGCCGCTCTCGATCACCCGGGACGAGACGGCGTGGTGCGGGCTGGCGCCGTTCGGCCCGGAGCCGACGATCACGAAGGCGGCGCTGGCGTGGCCCTCCTCGACGATCGCCGCCGCGATGTCGGCGCCGACCTGTTCCTCGGTGCGGCCCGGCTTGAGAAAATCACCCATTCGAGCGTGCACCCGGTCGATGGCCGCACCGGCCGACCGCAGCTCGTCGATCTCGGCCGCGTCCTTGCGCATCCGCAGCTCACGGGTCACCGGGCCGGCCAGGAACTGGGCCGCCTCGGGCAGCGCGTCGCGGATGCCGAACACGTGCGTCGCGGGCATCCAGTCCGCGACCGCGACCCTGGTGGGGCCGCCGGCCAGGTCGCTGAGCAGCAGATACGGGTCCTCCCCGTCGGCCCAGGTGATCACGTCCACGCCGAGCTCGGCGAGCCCGAGCCCGGCGAGCTTCGGTGCCTCCAGCTTCGGGACGACGATCGCGGGCGGCGCCCGGTGGCCGGTGGCCGGCAGCAGCAGGCAGGTGAGCCGCTCGTGGCTCTCGCCGACGGCGCCGATCAGGTACCGCAGATCGGCGCCGGGGGTCACGAGCAGCAGTTCTACGTCGTGCGCAGCCGCGATCTCGCCTGCGCGGCGGATGCGGTCGGCGAGCAACGCGGAGGGGACGGCCGGTGTCATGGGTGGCAGGGTATTCCGGCAAGCTCGTCGGGTGTGACCACACCCGCGCCACGGCTCATGCTGCTGGATGCCGCAAGCCTGTACTTCCGCGCGTTCTTCGGCGTTCCGGATTCGATCACCGCTCCCGACGGCACCCCGGTCAACGCGATCCGTGGTTTCACCGACATGGTCGCCCGGCTGGTCACCGACCACCGCCCGACCCGGCTGGTGGCCTGCCTGGACCTGGACTGGCGACCGGCGTTCCGGGTGGCGGCGCTGCCCTCGTACAAGGCGCACCGGGTGCCCGGGCAGCCGGACACCGCGCCGGTCGGGTTGCCCGAGGTGGTGCCGGACCTGCTCGCCCCGCAGGTACCGGTGCTGCTGGAGGTGTTGGCCGCGGCCGGCATCGCCACCGCGGGCGCCGCCGGATACGAGGCCGACGACGTGATCGGCACGCTGGCCGCGGGCGAGGCCACGGATCCGGTGCTGGCCGTCAGCGGCGACCGCGACCTGATGCAGATCGTGCGCGACGAGCCGGTGCCGGTGCGGCTGCTGTACGTGGGTCGCGGGCTGGCCAAGGCGGAGCTGCTGGGGCCGGCCGAGGTGGCCACGAAGTACGGGGTGCCGGCGGCGCGGGCCGGCGCGGCGTACGCCGAGCTGGCCATGCTGCGCGGCGACCCGTCCGACGGCCTGCCGGGGGTGCCGGGTATCGGCGCCAAGACCGCGGCCACGCTGGTCGGCCGCTTCGGGTCCTGGCTGGAGCTGTGCGAGGCCGTGCTCGATCGCACGGATCCGCGGCTGGCGCCCCCGGTGCGCGCCAAGCTGGCCGCGGCGGCGGGCTACCTCGCGGTCGTCGAGCCGGTAGTCCGGGTCGCGCTGGATGCACCGGTGCAGCTGGATCGACCGGACGCGCTGCCGAACGGACCCGCCGACCCCGATCGGATCGGTGCGCTGTCGCAGCGCTGGGGCCTGAGCGGCTCGGTGGACCGGCTGGCCAAGGCGCTCACCCGCCCGTGAACGAACGCTCGCCCAGCGGCGGCTGATCGTTCCGAGGGGCACGTGGTCGTTGTGTCCGGGACGCTGGTGTACCTCTCGAAGCGTCGACCATCGAATGATCGCTCCGAGGGGCACGTGGTGGTCGTGTCCGGAGCGCTGGCGTGACTTTCGGAGCGATCACCCAGGCCGGCGCGGGTGCTGGTGCGTATCAGGGGACGAGAAACCCGAGCGCCAGGCGGTGGCCGGGCGCGTCGCGGTGACACATCCCGCTCGTACCCGGCCCGCCCGGTGCTCGGACCCGGCGACGGCCGGTGATCAGCCGCCGGGGACGGGGCGGCTCACCTCGTAGTCACCGGACTCGCTGGTGACCTGGATGGGCACCGTGAACTGCTCCTCGCCGACGAACGCCCGGCACTCGAACCTGGCGTCGACGATGACCTTGTTCCCGTCGCTGCAGATCACCCGGTCCGCGGCCACGCCGTAGTCGTTGTTCAGCACCTTCTGCACGCCGGTCTGCACCGCGGCCGGGTCGAGCACCCGGACCAGGAAGAAGCCGGGCTCCACGAACCCGAGGAAGCCGACGATGCCGGCGACCAGGGCGGCGACCAGCAACGCCAGGATCAGCCCCTGCTTGCCGCGCCGCGGTGCCTGCGCCGGCTCCGGGAGCGACGGGTAGGGCGGGATGGAGTGCCCGGTGTCGGACAGCTCCCACGCCCGCGCTGGCGGCGCCGCGGTCGGGTCGTCCTTGGTGCCCGTCGCCGACCACGCCGGCGGCTCGTCGTTCCACTGCTGGGTGGCCTGGCCCTCGTCCTCGACGCCGCTGCGGTCGGGGTCGGAGGCCGGCTGCAGGCCCGGATGGGATCCCGGACCGGCTGGCGGTAGGCCGGGATGGGACCCCGGGTAGGCAGCCGTTTGCGGCGGGGCCCCGGGCGGTGGCGCGTTGAGCGCCGGGGTGTTGGGCGGCGGAGCGCCGAAGGCAGGCACACCGGACGGCGGGGCACCCGCACCAGGCGGAGGGCCACCGTAGGGGGGCGCGCCCAGCGGCGGAGCACCCAGTGGCGGAGCGCCGGGCGCCGCGCGCATCGCGCCCGCCGGTGGCAGCCCAGGAGGCGGTGCACCGTAGGGGCCGCCGAACTGTGGACCACCCGGCGGGGGCGGACCGTACGGGGGGATCCCGGCGCCGGGACCGTGTGGGCCGGGGCCCTGTGCGCCCGGACCCTGAGGGCCCGGTCCGTGGGGACCTGGACCGTGCGGACCTGGGCCCTGCGGAGCGAGACCCTGCGGACCGGGCCCCTGGGCGCCGGGTCCGAATGGGCCAGGACCTTGCTGGCCGGGGCCGCCCTGCGGACCGGGACCCTGCGGACCCGAACCTTGCGGACCCGAACCCTGCGGACCAGGGCCCTGCGCCCACCCCGGCGGGGGGCCACCGAACTGCGGATTCATCCCCGGCGGCCCGTACTGCGGGCCACCCCGCTGCGGACCTCCCCGCTGTGGTGGACCACCGAAGGAAGGTCCACCCGGCTGACGCGATCCGACCGGCGGGGGCCCACCCTGGGGCCCTCCCGGCTGGGCCCCTCCCGGTTGAGGCCCTCCCGGCTGGGCCCCTCCCGGTTGAGGCCCTCCCGGCTGGGCCCCTCCCGGTTGAGGCCCTCCCGGCTGGGCCCCTCCCGGCTGGGCCCCTCCCGGTTGGGCCCCTCCCGGCTGGAGCCCTCCCGGTGGCGGCCCTCCCGGTGGGGGCCCATAGGGCTGGCGCCCCGGCGGCGGCCCGCCGAACGGTGGGTTGCCGGCACTCGGGTAGCCGCCGTGCTGGGGGCTGTGCGGGGGTGGGCCGAAGGGCTGGCCGGGCAGCTGGTCGGGTCCCGGGACCTGACCGCCGGGCCGGTGCGCATCGGACGGCCAGGGCCGCTGGTCCGCGCCCCGCAGCGGCCAGGGGTGGTTGCGTCCGTTGCTGTTCGGCGCCTCGTCATCGCCGGGGCGATCCTGGTCGGCGCCGTGCCGTCCCTCCTGCTCCGAGTTGCCCCAACCGCCGGGCGGCTGCCGGCCCCAGATCGGCTCGTCGGCCGGCTGGTCGGTCGGGTCGTGCGTCGGGTGCGGGGGGTTGTTCATCGCAGACCATCCTCATTCGGCCGGGTCCGGCGATCCAAGCACAGCCGGAGAGATTGATGCATGGCCGTCCGGGTTATCCGCCCGGCCGCCGTCGCGCCACGGTCCGGCCGAACCCGGACCACCGGCCGTGACGGGTCCGTGACCTGGACCTTCGCCGGCCCCGCCGGAATGCGCTCGGCGGCGGGCCCGGCCCGCCGCCGCGAAGAGTGCCCGATGGTGGCAATCCGCGGCCCGACACCTGCGGGTCGGACGTCGAGTTCGACAGGAGTTAAGTTTTGATCTTGTGAATCCGGACTGGTGTCGACCTCGGTGGGCGCGTCGGGACCGGCCCGGTCGGAGGCGTCGCGTCGGCATCGGCGGTCAAACCGCACCCGCCGCCACGACACCGCGACGGATCGCGGTCACCGCCTCCGATGCCGCCCGCCCCACGCCGCTGCCGCGCCCGGCGACCCCGGCGATCTGGTCGAGCAGGTCCACCACCTGCCGGCACCAGCGCACGAAGTCACCGGCCAGCAGCTCGCTGCCGTTCTGCTCGGCCGCGGTCAGCACGGCCGACAGCGACTCGCCGCGGGCCCAGCGGTGCATCGGCCACGCGAACCCCAGGTCGGGCTCGCGGGTGCGATCGACCCGGTGCCGACGCTCGTCGGCCTCCAGCTCGGCCCAGATCGCCACGGTGGCGGCGAGCGCCTCGGACACCGTCCCGGCCGGCACCCGCGGCACCGGGCCGTGGTCCCGGCGCGCCTCGTAGACCAGCGCGGAGACCACCGCGGCCAGCTCGGCCGGATCCAGGCCGTCCCAGACCCCGTGCCGCAGGCACTCGGCGGCCAGCAGGTCCGATTCGCCCCAGAGCCGGGCGAGTCGCTCGCCGTCGCCGGTCACCCGCTCGCCGTCGAGATAGCCCCGCTCCCCCAGGACCGACCGGATCCGGTCGAAGGCGCGGGCCAGCGAGTGCGTGGTCGCCCGCACCTTCTGCTGCAGCTGCTCGTTCTCCCGCTCGAGCCGGCTGTGCCGGTCGCCCCAGCGGGCGTGCGCCTCCCGGTCGTCGCAGCCGTGGCAGGGATGCGCGCGCAGCGCGCGGCGCAGGGTGGCCAGCTCCGCGTCGTCCACCGAGCCACCCCGGTTGCGCCGCCGCGTCGGCTCCGGCGCCCGGATCCCGGTACTGCGCAGACCAGAGGCGAGATCGCGCCGGACCCGGGGCGTGCGGTGATCCACCCGCTTGGGCAGCCGCATCCGGCCCAGCAGCTCGACCGGCGTCGGGAAGTCCGCTGTGGACAGTCGGCCGGCCCAGCGGTCCTCGCTGAGCACGAGCGGACGCGGGTCGGCGCCGGGGTCGAGACCGGGATCGAGCACCACCGCCAGCCCGGCCCGGCGCCCGCCGGGAACTGCGATCACGTCGCCCGGCCGCAGCGTGCGCAACGACTCCGCCGCGGCCGCCCGGCGCTCGGCCGTGCCCTCGCGGGACAGCGACTTCTCCCGCTCGCCGATCCGCCGCCGCAGCGCGGCGTATTCGGCGAAGTCGCCGAGGTGACACTCCATCGACGAGGCGTAGCCGGCCAGCGCCTCGTTGTTGCGCTCGATGCGTCGGGCCAGCCCGACCACCGAGCGGTCGGCCTGGAACTGCCCGAACGACTGCTCCAGCAGGTCGCGGGCGGCGTCGATACCCAGCCGCGCGACCAGGTTGACGGCCATGTTGTAGCCGGGCCGGAACGAGCTGCGCAGCGGATAGGTGCGGGTGGAGGCCAGCCCGGCGACCTGCTTCGGATCGACCCCCGGCTGCCAGACGACGACCGCGTGCCCCTCGACGTCGATCCCACGCCGCCCGGCCCGCCCGGTGAGCTGCGTGTACTCGCCGGGGGTGAGCTCGGCGTGCGCCTCGCCATTGAACTTGACCAGCCGCTCCAGCACGACCGTGCGGGCCGGCATGTTGATGCCCAGCGCCAACGTCTCGGTGGCGAACACCGCGCGCACCAACCCGCGCACGAACAGCTCCTCCACGGTCTCCTTGAACGCCGGCAGCATCCCGGCGTGGTGCGCGGCGATGCCCCGCTCCAGGGCCTCCCGCCACTCCCAGTAGCCGAGCACGGCCAGATCGGCCTGCGGCAGCTCGGCGGTGCGCCGCTCCACGGTGCGCCGGATCTCGGCGACCTCGTGCTCGGTGGTGAGCCGCAGCCCGGCGCGCACGCACTGCCCCACGGCCGCGTCGCAACCGGCCCGGCTGAACACGAACGTGATGGCGGGCAGCAGCGCCGCCCGATCCAACCGATCGATCACGGTGATGCGCGACGGCGGCCGGAAGCGGGTGCTGCTGCGCCCGTTCGACCCCCGATCCTGGGACGACGAGCGGCCGCGTCCGCGACCGCGGTCCCAGACCACGCTCTGCCGTTCCAGATCCTGGGTGTGCCGCACCAGCTCGGGATCGACGGTCAGCTCACCGGTCGAACTCTCCCCCGCGAACAGGTCCAGCAGCCGGTTGCCGACCATCATGTGCTGCCACAACGGAACCGGCCGGTGCTCGTCGACGACGACCGTCGTGTCGCCGCGCACGGTGACCAGCCAGTCGCCGAACTCCTCGGCGTTGCTGACCGTGGCCGAGAGGCTGACCAGCCGCACGTGCTCCGACAGCTGCAGGATCACCTCCTCCCAGACCGCGCCGCGGAACCGGTCGGCCAGGTAGTGCACCTCGTCCATCACCACGTAGCCCAGGTGCTGCAACGCCCGCGAACCCGCGTAGATCATGTTGCGCAGCACCTCGGTGGTCATCACCACCACCTGCGCGTCACCGTTCACGCTGGTGTCGCCGGTCAGCAGCCCGACGGCGGCGGCGCCGTGCCGGGCGACCAGGTCCGCGTACTTCTGGTTGGACAGCGCCTTGATCGGCGTGGTGTAGAAGCACTTCTGCCCGGTGGCCAGCGCCAGGTGCACCGCGAACTCGCCGACCAC
This sequence comes from uncultured Actinomycetota bacterium, assembly GCA_963730945.1. Lineage (GTDB taxonomy): Bacteria > Actinomycetota > Actinomycetes > Mycobacteriales > Pseudonocardiaceae > Pseudonocardia. Next base: position 850,532 of record CAVSTV010000008.1, on the reverse strand, counting down.
GGTCTTGCCGGCTCCGGTCGGGGCGCACACCAGCACCCCGTGCCCGTCCTCCAACGCCGAGCAGGCGCTGCGCTGGAACCCGTCGAGCTCGAAGGGAAGGGTCTGCTCGAACTCCCCGAGCCGGGGTCGTGCGGCACGGCTCCGGGCGGCGGCGTAGGCCTCCGCGGGAGCCGGCGAATCGCTGGCCACCGATCCAGGTTGACACATGCGCCCGGCGGCGACATCACGGCGGGGACATCACGGGCGGGACCATCCCATGGCACCCTCGTCGGCATGCCGCAGCAGTTGCCCGACGTCGCCCCGACGTTCATCGAGATGGCCCACCGGATCGTCTGGGCCACCGTCGCCACCGTGGACCCGTCCGGCCGCCCGTGGACGCGGGTGTTGCACCCGATCTGGATGTGGGACGGCGAGCAGCTGCTCGGCTGGGTGGCCACGATGCCGACCCCGACCAAGCGCACCCACCTGCAGGCCCATCCGCACGTCGCGGTGACCTACTGGCACCCGTCGCAGGACACCGCCAACGCCTACTGCGCGGCGCAGCTGCACACCGACGACGAGACCCGCAGCCGGTTGTGGGAGCAGTTCCGCACCGCCCCGGAGCCCGTCGGCTACGACCCGAAGATCATCCCGTTCTGGTCGGACGGCCCGCTCTCCCCCGCCTTCGCCGCCCTGCGGCTGGAGCCGTGGCGGCTGTACGTGCAACCGGCGGCGGTGATGCTGGCCGGCGCCGCCGATCAGGTCCGCGAGTGGCGCGCGCCCGCCACCTGATGCCGGCGGCTTACCTGTGAGGTCATCGACCGGCAGACCGTCGGCGGCCCAGGCTGGTCACAGCGCCGCACCACGGCGGCGCACCGACTCCAGGAGCAGGCCATGACCGGCTACGCCATCGCCCACCTGCAGGACGTCACCGTCGGCGCGGAGATCGTCGACTACCTGCGCCGCATCGACGCGACCCTCGCGCCCTTCGGCGGCCGCTTCATCGTGCACGGTGCCGACGCAGAAGAGCTGGAGGGCCGCGCACCCGGCACCCCGATCGTGATCGAGTTCCCGACCTCCGAGCGGGCCCGCGCCTGGTACGACTCGCCCGCCTACCGGGAGATCCTGCCGCTGCGCACCCGCAACTCCCGCTCTACCGCCTATCTCGTCGACGGCGTCGACCCCGACCACCGCGCCACCGACGTCCTGCCCCGCTGATCCACCCCACCTCGCACACAGGTTGTGGTCCAAACACACGTCACGACGTGTGCGAGGACGACAGCTGGTGTGCGCCGTGGGCCCTAGGTGACGTCGTCCAGGCGGGTGCGGAGGGCGTCGACGGGGGTCGGGGTGGTGTCGATGGGGCTGGGGGTGGTGTCGATGGCGCTGGGGGCGGTGTCGATCGGGCTGGGGGCGTCGGGATCCCACCGGTCCCAGCCCTCGGCGGCGCGCCGCTTGGCCCTGCGCTTGTCGTTGAGCCGGGAGATCTGGATGGCCATCTCGAACAGCACGACCAGGCAGAGCGCCAACGCGGTCATCGAGATCGGGTCCTGGCCGGGCGTGGCCACCGCGGCGAACACGAACAGACCGAAGATCAGACCCCGCCGCCAGGCCTTCAGCTTGACGTAGCTGATCACGCCGGCGATGTTCAGCATCACCACCAGCAGCGGCAGCTCGAAGCTCACGCCGAAGATCAGCAGCAGCCCGATGACCAGGCTGAAGTAGGACTCGCCGGTGAGCGCGGTGGTCTGCACCTCGCTGCCGATGGTGAGCAGGAACGCCAGCGCCTGCGAGATCACGAAGAAGGCCAGCACCGCCCCGATCACGAACAGCACCGAGGCCACCGCCACGAAGCTGAGTGCGTAGCGGCGCTCCTTGGCGTACAGCGCCGGGGTGATGAACGCCCACAGCTCGTACAGCCAGATCGGGCAGGCCAACACCACCCCGACCGTGACCCCGACCTTCATCCGCAGCGTGAACTGGTCGAACGCGCCGGTCCCGAGCAGCGTGCAGGAGCCGTCCGCGGTGAACACCGCGCGCGAGGAGTCGGGTAGCGAGCAGTACGGGGTCTTGAGCAGCTCACCGAGGTTCGGCCAGCCGAACAGCGCGGTACCGAACCAGATGTAGCCGAAGACGCTGGTGACCAGGATGGCGATCAGCGAGATCGTCAGCCGGCTGCGCAGCTCGAAGAGGTGCTCGATGAGCGGCATCGTGCCGTCGGGACTGCGGGGCCGGCCGCGCCCCCGGCGTAGTGAAAGTCTGGCCACCGCGTCGGGCTACTGCCCGGGCTGACCCGGCTGCGTGACCCGGGACGACTCGGGAGTGGCCGGCGCCGAAGCCGAAGCGGGCGGGTTGCTCGGCTGGGTGCTCGGTTGGGCGGGCGGCAGCGAGGCCGGCTCGGCCGGCGTCGCGGACGACTCGGCCGGCGCCTTGGCCCCCGGCTCGTCGTTCTTCATGCCCTTCATCTCGCCCTTGAACACGCGGGCCGACTGGCCGATCGATCGCGCCATGTCCGGGAGCCGCTTGGCGCCGAACAGCAGCACCAGGACCCCGATCAGAATCACGAACTCCCAGCCGCCGAGATTCGGCATGGTTGACGTCCTTCCCGCAGTCGAGGTGAGCAGCCCGAAGTCTACTCCGCTCGGAGCACTCGACCCCGGTCACGGGGCCCGGCGCCGGGTCATCGGCGGAGTCGGCGCCGCTCGCCGTTGAGGATCTGCAGGGCGGCGGCTCGGGGCGCCAGGCCCGCCCGCAGGGCGGCGCGGGCCCTCGCGAAACGCCGGGCCCGGCCGCGGATCAGCAGCGCGACCAGCACCAGCAACAGCAGGCCTATCCCGACGGTCACCAGTGCCGGCACCATGTCGATCACACGCTCCCCTCGACGCCGGCACCGGCCAGCGCCGCGCTCGCCCGCCGGCCGACTGCCTCGACCAGCTCGGGCGGTTCCAGCAACCGCGCCCCGGCCCCGAGCCCGAGCACCAGCCGCACCAACCAGTCCGGGTCGGCGTAGCGCAGCACCACGGTGGCCCGGCCGTCCGGGATCTCGACGACCTCGTCGACCGGGTAGTACTCGGCCACCCAGCGCGCCTCCGGCTCCAGCTGCAGCACCGCCGAGCGGTGCTCGGCGCGCGGCCGGAACGCGCCCTCGGACACGTCGGTCGGCTGCGCGTGCGGCGGCGGTGCCGCCGGCTCGTCGAGCACGACCACGTCCTCCACCCGGTCCAGCCGGAACAGCCGCACCCCGTCGGCTCGCCGACACCAGGCCTCCAGGTAGCTGCGGCCGTCGGCGATCAGCAGCCGCATCGGGTCGATCGTGCGCTGCGACACCGCGTCCCGGCCCGCGGTGTAGTAGCGGATCCGCAGCGCCCGACCGGCGCTGAGCGCGTCGCGCACCTCCGCCGTCATCGCCAGCTCCGCCGGGCCGGGGTCCACGGCCACTCCGGCCAGGCCGGCGCCGCCCACCGCGTGCTCGATCTTCGCGGTGGCCCGCCGCACCGCCGCCGTGTCGGCCACCCCGGGCATCTCGGCCAGCGTGCGCAACGCGACCAGCAGCGCGGTCGCCTCCGCGGTGGTGAGCCGCAGCGGACGGCGCATACCGGCGTCCTCGGTCACGGTGACCGTCTCCCCCGCGAACGACAGGTCGACCAGATCGCCGGGGCCGTAGCCGGGCAGCCCACACATCCACAGCAGCTCCAGGTCACGCCGGAGCTGGCGCTCGCTGATACCGAAGTCCGCGGCCGCCTCGGCCACCCGGACGCCGGGGTGGGCCAGCAGGTAGGGCACCAGGGACAGCAGCCGCGGCAGCCGGTCGGTCATCCCGGTCTGGCTCATGTGGGCACGGCGTCCTCGATCGGGCGGGGCTCGGGACGGACGTTCACGCTGGGCCGGGCGTGCGCCTGCGCGGCGGCCGACCAGATGTCCCGGACCGCGGTGGCGAGCTCGGCCGGATGCAGCACCACGACGTCCGGGCCGTGCCCGGCGAGCCAGCGCGCCACCGTCGCGACACTGCGCAGCTCCAGCTCCAGCTCGTCGCCGGGACGCCCATCGTGGTCCAACGGGTGCAGCGTGCGGCCCAGCCGGCGCAGACCCAGCGCGTGCCCCGCGGCCACCCACACCCGAGCCTTGCCGTTGACCGGTGGCGGGCCGAGGTTGTGCCGGACCATCTCCATCAGGTCGATGCCGGCGGGCACCGTGACCGCGCCGTCCCCGCCGATCGTGGTGATCGGGGCGCTGATCCGGGACACCCGGAACGACCGCGGAGCGTTGCGGTCCCGGTCGTACCCGGCCAGGTACCAGCGGCCCCGCCAGGACACCACGCCCCACGGCTCCACTGTGCGCCGCGCCGGCTCGCCTCCCGACCCGCCCCGGCGGTGCGTGAAGCTCACCACCCGGCCGGCCTGCACGGCGGCCAGCAGCGGCGCGAACGCCGGTTCGGTGGCCCCGACCCGGGGCTGGATGCGATCCCGGGTGTCGTGCACCTCGACGCCGGCCGCGCGCAGCTTCACCAGCGCGCCGTGCGCGGCGTCGGCCAGCTCCGGCGACTCCCACAGCCGCGACGCCAGCGCGACCGCGGCCGCCTCGTCGGACTCCAGGTCGATCTCGCCGAGCTCGTAGTCGTGGCGGGCGATGCGGTAGCCGTCGACGGTGTCGAAGCTGGACTGGCGCCCGGTCTCCAGCGGCACGCCCAGCTCCCGCAGCTCGTTCTTGTCCCGCTCGAACATCCGGAAGAACGCGGCGTCGCCCGGCGCGGCCGCGTAGCCGGGCACGATGGCCCGGATCCGGTCGGCGGTCAGGAACTGGCGGGTGGACAGCAGGCAGAGCACCAGGTTCACCAGACGCTCGGCCCGTGCGGAGGACACGTCGGCATCGTACGGCCGGGGCAGCGGCGACCGCGGGCAATCCGGCGCCACGACGGGCGATACATCGGGCGCGTCGCCGACTACTGTCAGACCCGCTGCTCAGGGCGGTACCTCGGGGGCCGGCGGCGACACGAGGAGGGCGAGCACGGGTCGGCTGCGGGTGAGCCTGCTCGGCGAGCTCGCGGCGTGGCACGGCGCCGAGGCCCTGGACCTGGGGGGCCCCCGGCAGCGGGCCGTGCTGGGCCTGCTGCTGCTGGCCCGCGGCGAGCCGGTGCGGACCGAGCGGCTCATCGAGCTGCTCTGGGGCGAGCAACCCCCGGCCAACAGCGTGGGGGTGCTGCAGTCCTACGTCTCGCACCTGCGTCGCCGGCTGCAGCCGGGCAGCGCGGCGCGGACCCGCTCGGCGGTGATCGTGCGGGAGTCTCACGGCTACGCGATCCGGCTGTCGGCCGACTCCGTCGACGCCTGGCGCTTCGAGGCGCTGCTGCGGTCCGCTCGCGGCATGACCGAGCCGGCTCAGGTCGCCGCCGTCCTCGCCGAGGCGCTGGCGCTGTGGCGGGGCCCGGTGCTGGCCGACTACGCCGACGAACCGTGGGCGGAGGCGGAGATCACCCGAATGACCGAGCTGCGCGCGGTGGCCCGCGAGCTGCTTGTCGGCGCGCGGCTGGAGCTGGGGGAAGCGGCGCTCGTGGTGGGAGAGCTCGAGGCGATGGTGGCCGAGCAGCCGCTGCGGGAGGAGCGCTGGCGACTGCTGGCGCTGGCGCTCTACTGCGCGCACCGGCAGGCGGACGCGCTCAGCGCGCTGCGGCGGGCCAGGACGACGCTGGCCGAGGAGCTGGGCATCGATCCCGGCCCGGCGTTGCGCGACCTCGAGGCCGAGGTGCTGGCCCAGTCGCCGGCGCTGGACCGGCGCCGGCCGGCTGTGGCCGCGCCCGCCCCGGCCCCGCCGGACGATCTCGTCGACCGGGACCGGGAGCTCGCGGCGGTCCGGGCCGCGCTCGACGATCTCATCGCCGGCGAGCCCCGGCTGCTGCTCATCGAGGGACCGGCGGGAATCGGCAAGACCCGGCTGCTCTTCGAGGCCCGCCGGCTGGCGACCGCGAGTTCGGTTCGGGTGCTGGCCGCGCGGGGCAGCCAGCTGGAGCAGGCGTTCGGCTTCGGCGTCGCCCGGCAGCTGTTCGAGCCCGAGCTGATGACCGCAGAGCGCCGCACCGAGCTGCTGGGTGGGGCCGCGGCGAGCGCGCGCGGGGTCTTCGACCCGGTCGCCGACGAGCGCGCCGACGGCTCGTTCGCCATCCTGCACGGCCTCTACTGGTTGGCGGTCAACCTGACCCGCTCCGGCCAGCTGTTGCTCGCCGTCGACGACGTCCAGTGGTGCGACAGCGCCTCGCTGCGCTTCCTCGCCTACCTGGTGCGCCGGCTGGAGGCGGTGCCGGTGCTCGTCGTCGGTACGGTGCGGACCGGCGAGCAGCACGAGGACGAGGCGCTGCTGGCGGAGCTGGCGTTGGAACCGGCGGCGCTGGTCATGCGGCCGTCGCCGCTGTCGGCCTCGGCTACCGCCGGGCTCGTCGCCGCTCGGTTCGGCTCGACGGTGTCCCCCCTGTTCGCCCGGGCCTGCCACGCGGCCACCGCCGGCAACCCGCTGCTGCTGCGCCAGCTGCTGCGCGCCCTGGAGACCGACAACGTGCGACCGGACTCTGCGCACGCCGATCAGGTGGTGGCGGTCGGCTCCCGGGCGATGGCCGGCATGGTGCTGATGCGGCTGCGCCGGTTGCCGGCCGCGGTCACCGCGGTGGCCCGCGCGGCGGCCGTGCTCGGCGACGGCGCGTCGCTGCCGGCGCTGGCGGCGCTGGCCGAGGTCCCGGAGGCGGGCACCGCCGGCGCGCTGGCCGCCCTGGCCCGCGCCGAGATCGTCAGGGATGAGCAGCCGGTGACGTTCGTGCACCCGCTGCTGCGGGAGGCCGTGTACCGGGACCTTCCGGCGGCGGAGCGGGAGCTGTGGCACGAGCGCGCGGCCCGCGTGCTGCGGGTCGGCGGCGGCCGCGACGAGCAGCTCGCGGCGCAGCTGCTGCTCGCGCCGCGCCGGGCCGACCGGGACACCGTCGCCGTGCTGCGCGCCGCGGCGCGCACCGCGGCCGCCCGCGGCGCGTCGGACAGCGCGGTGACGCACCTGCGCCGGGCCCTGGACGAGCCGCCGACCCGCGACCTGCGGCGGGCGGTCCTGGTGGAGCTCGGTCAGCTGGAGGCGCTGCTGGACGGGGCGGCCGGCGCCCGGCACCTGCGCGAGGCCTATGCCCTGACCGACGACGCGCGGGCCCGCGCGGAGATCGCCATCGCTGTCGCCCGCATCGAGGTGTTCGCCGGCGCGCCCGGCGTGGCGACCCGGTTCGCCCGGGAGGCCGCAACCGGCCTGCCCGCGGAGCTGACCGACCAGCACCAGGCGTTGCGCGCCCTGGAACGGGTCGGCGGGTTGATGCACGGGCTGGACGTCGCGAGCTGGCGGACCGGGCCGGTCCCGGAGCCGAGCGGTGCCGGGACCGGCGCCCAGATGCTGGCCGCGACCCTGGCCTGGGAGACCGCGCTGGATGGGGTCGACCGCGAGCGGGCCATCACGCTGGCCCGGTTCGCGCTGGACCGGGACCGGCTGTGGGCGGTGGACAACGGCCTGTTCTGGATCGTCGCCGCGATCGTCCGCACGATGGCCGACGACGACCTCGGCGACTTCTGGAGCCGGGCGAAGGCCGAGGCCCACCGGCGCGGCTCGCTGTTCGCGGCGCTGTCCACGAGTGTGTGGCAGGGGTTCTGGCATGGGCGGCGCGGCGAGCTGGACGAGGCGCTGGCCTGCGTGGTGGCCGCGCTGGACCAGGAGCGGATGTGGGGTGGCACCGGGATCGCGGGGCCCTACTCCCGCTCCGTCGAGATCAGCTGTCAGCTCGACCGCGGTGACCTGCACGCGGCGCGGCGAGCCGCGGACGCCGCCCTCGCCGGACCGGCTGTCGGCGAAGGCGCCCGGCTGCTGCAGCACGACATCGCCCGCCTCCTGGTGGCCGAGGGACGCCACCGCGAGGCGCTGGCTGCGCTCGACGGCGCGCCGACCGCCGTTCCCATCGCCAACCCGGTGCGCGACCCGTGGCGGGGCATCGCGGCGGCCGCTTGGCTCGGGCTCGGCGATACCGAGCGGGCGCTGGCCCTGGCCGCCGAGGAGACCGAGCTATTGCGCCGCTGGGGTGCGCCGACCTATCTGGGCGCGGCCCTGCGCCGGCAGGGCGAGCTGCTCGGCACGGCCGGGGTCACCCTGCTGCGCGAGGCGGTCGACGTGCTCGCCCCCACCCCGGCGGCGGTGCAGCTGGCCCGGGCCCGCTGCGCGCTCGGCAGCTCACCCGAGCTCGGGGACGGCGAGGCGGTGCCGCTGCTGCTGGCCGCGCACGAGGTCGCCCAGGAGCGCGGCGCGCTCGGCGTCCGCAACCGGGCCCGGATCGCGCTCCGCCGCCGCGGCCGGCCCGTCGACACCAGCCGCGACGAGATCCGCCGGCCGTCCGCCGTGGAGCGGCAGATCCTCGAGCTCGCCGAGGCCGAGCTCACCGTCCGGGAGATCGCCCAGCAGCTGTTCCTGACCCCGGGGACGGTCCGGGCCGTGCTCGACACCGCCACACGCGCAACCCCGCCCTCAAGTTCTTCGCAAGTCGGCGGACGCACGGTGAGAGACCCCGCGGAAGGAACCTCGTGACCCTGCAGCCCGTGCCGATGTCCACCCGACGCCGCGCGGAGAGCCTGCGCGGGCTGTGCGGAGGCTCGGTGCACCTGCCCGGGGACACGCTGTACGACATGGCGCGGTCCCCGTGGAACCTCCAGGTGAGCGACCACCCGGCGGCGGTCGCCTATCCGGCTTTCCCGGACGAGGTCGCCGAGGTGCTGAGCGCCGCCGCGGCGGCCGGGCTGCAGGTCGCGCCGCAGGGCACCGGGCACGGCGCGCCGCCACTGGAGGGCCGGCTGACCGAGGCGGTGCTGCTGCGCACGTCCGCGATGACCGAGCTGCGGGTCGACCCGCAGCGGCGGGTGGTCCGGACCGGGGCCGGGGTGCTGTGGGGCGATCTGGTCGCGGCCGCCGGCGCGCACGGGCTGGCCGCCCTGCACCCGTCCTCCCCCGACGTGGGCGTGGTCGGCTACTCGCTCGGCGGCGGGATCGGCTGGTACGCCCGCGGCTCGGGTTGCAGTGCAACGCGGTGACCGCGGTGGAGCTCGTGCTCGCCGACGGCACGGTCGTCCGGACCACCGCCGATGCCGACGCCGAGCTGTTCTGGGCGTTGCGCGGCGGAGCCGCGCCGCTCGGCGTGGTCACCGCGCTGGAGTTTCCGCTCTTTCCCCTCCAGACGGTGGTCGCCGGGCACCTGGGCTGGGACGGAACCGCCGTCGAGCGGGTGCTGCCCGCCTGGGTGGCCTGGTGCGCGGACGCACCCGAGGCGGCCACCACGTCGTTCCGCCTGGTCGACGTGCCGGTCGACGACGCCGTGCCCGCCGCACTGCACGGCCGCCGGCTGGCCATCATCGACGGGGCGGTGCTCGGCGACGACGACTCGGCCGCCGAGGTGCTCGCGCCGCTGCGGGCGTTGCGCCCGGAGCTGGACACCGTGCGGCGGGTCCCGGCCGCCACGCTGCCGCGGCTCCACCTGGACCCGGAGGGTCCGACCCCGGCCTACGCGAGCAGCAGGCTGGTCGCCGACCTGCCCGACGCCGCCATCGACGCCGTCGTCGACGCCGTCGGACCGGAGTCGGGGACGTCGTTGACGGTGGCCGAGCTGCGTCAACTCGGCGGGGCGCTGTCCCGGCCGGATCGCACGGGCGGTGCGCTGAGCTCGCTCGACGGGCGCTTCCTCGCCCTCGGCCTCGGCCTGGGCGCAGGCCAGGACACCGAGGCCGGGCAGCGCGCGGACGCCGACCGCTTCCTCGCCGCACTCGACCCGTGGGCCTCTGGCTGGCACTACCTGCCGATGAACGACGACCGCACCGACCTGCGGGTCGTGTTCCCCCCACGTGCACGCCCGGCTGCTGGCCATCCGCAACGCCGCTGACCCGCACGGGCTGTTCGTCGCCCGGCATCCGGCCCAGCCGATCGCCGACAAGTAGTCCGCAAGTCGGCCTCAACCGCTCGACAAGGGGTCCAGAGCACGGTTTCCCAGGACAGCAATCAAGCCTGGACGGAAACCGAAGCCTGGAGGACATGATGATGAACAAGGTATGGCATGGACTAGCGGCGACCGGCCTCGGCGCGACGCTGCTGCTCGGCTCGATGGGCTTCAGCGTGCCCGCGGCAGTGGACAAGGACGACGTGGCCTCCTCGGTCACGTCGAAGCTGCGGGAGCAGGGCGTACAGCTCGAGCAGACGACCTGCCCCGACGACCTGGTGGCCGAGGTCGGCCGGGTGCTGCGGTGCGAGTTCACCACCGGCGGGCAGCCGGTCGACGCCGTGGTCACCGTCGCCTCGGTGGCCGGGACCACCGTCAACTACGACATTCGCACGGAGCCGCGCCCGGTGGCCCGGGCGCTGCTCGACCAGAAGGTCGCCGAGCTCATCGGACAGCAGGTCGGCGTGCCGATCGACTCGTCCAGCTGCGAGGGCGACCTGGCCCCGCAGGTAGACGGGTCGGTGAACTGCACGCTGACCGGGCCGGTGAGACCGCCGAGTTCACCGTCACCGTCACTTCGATCGAGGGCGGCCTCGTCAACTTCTCGGTCGCGCAGGTCTGAGGCCCGTCTCACGATGCGACGGCATGGCCCTTGACCGGACACCGGGTCGGGCGAAGGCTCGGTGTCCGGTCAGCCGCGAGGGGAAGTTGCTGTGGACGAGCAGGTCGAGACGTTCAATCCGTGGACCGTGGTGAACCTGGTCTTCCATCACCTGGCCGACAACGGGCTGCACCCGATACTCGGCGAGGCCGGCGACCCGGCCGAACCGGCGGCGGCGCTGCTGCGGGCGCTGGGGATCGAGCCCGGCCGCAACGACGAGACAGTCGCCTCGGCGACGGTGCAGGATCAGCTGGCCGAGATCCGGGAACGCATGTTCGGCCGGTGAGTGCTGCGCCGTGCTCTAGCACGGCGCAGCAGTCACAGGCTCGCGATCAATCGGTCCACCCGCTCGTCGACGGCGCGGAACGGGTCCTTGCACAGCACGGTGCGCTGGGCCTGGTCGTTGAGCTTGAGGTGCACCCAGTCGACCGTGAAGTCCCGGCCGGCGGCCTGGGCGGCGGCGATGAAGTCGCCACGCAGCTTGGCCCGGGTGGTCTGCGGCGGGGTGTCCTTGGCCGCCTCGATCTCGCCGTCGTCGGTGACCCGGTCGACCATGCCCTTGCGCTGCAGCAGGTCGAACAGGCCGCGGCCGCGGCGGATGTCGTGGTAGGCCAGATCCAGCTGCGCGACCCGCGCGTTGGCCAGGTCCATGTCGTTGCGCAGCCGGTAGCGCTCGACCAACCGGTTCTTGATCGCCCAGTCGATCTCGCGGTCGATGAGGGCCAGGTTCTGCGACTCCACCGCGTCCAGCGTGCGGCCCCACAGCTCCAGCACCCGCTGCATGGTCGGGTCCGCGGAGCCGCGGGCGGTCACGTGCTCGACGGCACGGGAGTGGTACTCGCGCTGGATGTCCAGTGCGCTCGCCTCGCGGCCGCCAGCCAGCCGCACGGTGCGCCGGCCGGTCAGGTCGTGGCTGATCTCACGGATGGCCCGGATCGGGTTGTCCAGGGTGAAGTCGCGGAACTGCACCCCGGCCTCGATCATCTCCAGCACCAGGGTGGCCGAGCCGACCTTGAGCAGCGTGGTCACCTCGGACATGTTCGAGTCGCCGACGATCACGTGCAGCCGCCGGTAGCGCTCGGCGTCGGCGTGCGGCTCGTCGCGGGTGTTGATGATCGGCCGGGACCGGGTGGTCGCCGACGACACGCCCTCCCAGATGTGCTCGGCCCGCTGCGAGAGGCAGTAGACGGCGCCCCGCGGGGTCTGCAGCACCTTGCCGGCGCCGCAGATCAGCTGCCGGGTGACCAGGAACGGCAGCAGCACGTCGGCGATCCTGGAGAATTCGCCGGCCCGAGCGACCAGGTAGTTCTCGTGGCAGCCGTAGGAGTTGCCGGCCGAGTCGGTGTTGTTCTTGAACAGGTAGATGTCGCCGCCGATGCCCTCGTCCACCAGCCGGCGCTCGGCGTCGACAAGCAGGTCCTCCAGGATCCGCTCGCCGGCCTTGTCGTGGGCCACCAGCTGGGCGAGCGAGTCGCACTCGGCGGTCGCGTACTCGGGGTGGCTGCCGACGTCCAGGTAGAGCCGCGCGCCGTTGCGCAGGAAGACGTTGGACGAGCGTCCCCAGGACACCACGCGGCGGAACAGGTACCTGGCCACCTCGTCGGGTGACAGGCGTCGCTGGCCGTGGAAGGTGCAGGTGACCCCGAACTCGGTCTCCACACCGTAGATCCGCCGCTGCATCTGGCCAGCGTAGGCGGAGAAGCGCCCCTCGTGTCACACCTGTGACGCATGGTTTGCCCAGCCGACGGCTTTCGCGGCCCGTAGGGTCTGGCCCGTGATCTCCAGGATTCGACGGGCCACCGACGGGGTGAGCGACCTCGACCGCGCCATCTCCAAGGCGATCTCCGAGCTCCCTCCCGGCCCGCTCGACCAGACGATGAAGGACCTGTCGAACGCGGCGAACCACAGCCTGCTGTGGTTCACGCTGGCCACAGCGCTGGCCGCGCGCCGGGGCGCGAGCCGCAAGGGTGCCGCCCGCGGTGTGCTGGCCATCGCCGCCGCGAGCACGCTGGCCAACGGGGTCCTCAAGCCGATGTTGCCGCGGCGCCGACCGGCCGCGGCCGAACTGCCCGCCTACCAGACCATCGAGAACCCGCCGACGTCGTCGTCGTTCCCGTCCGGGCATGCCGCGTCGGCCGCCGCGTTCGCCACGGCGGTGGCGCTGGAGAGCCCGAGTCTCGGCGCAGTGGTGGCCCCGCTGGCCGCCGCGGTGGCCTACTCCCGGGTGCACGTCGGCGTGCACTGGACCTCGGACGTGGTGGTGGGCGCGGCGGTCGGCAGCGGGATCGCGCTGCTCACCCAGCGCTGGTGGCCGGTCCGGGACAGCGACGAGGCGTGGGCCCGCCCGATGGACGCGGTACCGGCGTTGCCCGATGGCGAGGGCCTGGTCCTGGTGTCCAACCAACGCTCCGGCGATCCCGAGCACGACCCGGCCGACGAGCTGGCGGCCGCGCTGCCCAAGGCCGTGGTGCTGCGGGCCGAGCCGGAGCGCGACCTCGACGAGCAGCTGGACACCGCGATCAACGAACGGAACGGGTGGGTGCGGGCGATCGGGGTGGCCGGCGGCGACGGGACGGTGGCCGCGGCCGCCGCCGTGGCCGGGCGCCGGAAGCTGCCGCTGATGATCGTGCCGACCGGGACGCTCAACCACTTCGCCCGTGACGTCGGCGTGTACGACCTGCAGGAGGCGGTGGACGCCACCGGGGCCGGCGAGGCGGTGGCCGTGGACCTGGCCCTGGTCGAGCTGCATCCCGGCCGGGGGGCCGACCCGCACACCGAGGCGGTCACCCAGGTCCGCTGCTTCCTCAACACCGCGAGCCTCGGCTCCTACCCGGATCTTGTCCGGCTGCGGGAGAAGTGGCAGCCGCGCTGGGGCAAGTGGCCGGCGTTCGCCGCGGCGCTGGTGACGGTGCTGCGGGCGGCCGAGCCGGTCGCCATCAAGATTGACGGCGAGTGGCGATCGGTCTGGTTCCTGTTCATCGGCAACGGCCCGTACCACCCGAAGGGCATGGTGCCGGCCTGGCGACCCAAGCTCGACTCGGGGCTGCTCGACGTCCGCCTGCTGCGCGCCGACGTGCGATTCTCCCGGCTGCGGGCGGTGCTGGCGCTGCTGGCGGGCGCATTCGAACGCAGCCGGGTGTACCAGGAGTGGGAGGCCGCGGAGCTCGACGTCGAGCTGGCCGTTCCCGGCATGCTGGCCACCGACGGCGAGGTGATCGGCGAGTCGGGTCGCTACACGTTCCGGGTCGCCCCGGAGCGGATCCCGGTCTACCGGCGCGACGAGGCCAACTGGCCGGACCGCGACCGGCCGTTCCTGCGCATGTGAGGCGTTCCGGTCAGAGGGCCTCGACCGCGACGTGGTGATACGGCGCGCTGAGCCGCTCCAGATCCGGTCGATCACCGGTGACGACGACCCCACCGCCCGCCTCCACGGCCACCGCCACCACGTGCGCGTCGACGATCATCGCGCTGCCGGCACCGGCGGCGCTCAGCACGCCACCGACGATGCGGGCGAGCCGGCGGTCGGTGTCGCGGGTCTCAAGCGAGGCGCGTTCGCGGGCCAGACACGCGTCGACCAGCTGGTTGTACCCGCGCCCCCGGTACAGCTCGGCCAGCACAACCGAGGGCACCAGCACGTCGCGGCCCAGCCGCTGCGCCGACCGCAGGACACGGCGAACCCGTTGCTTGCGCGGCGAGTCGGGCCCGGCCAGCACGTTCATCGCCTCGGCGTCCAGGCAGACGATCACGCCGCCCCGCCGAGAAGTCGCTCGAGCCGGGCGTCCTCCTCCGGGTCCTCGATCAGCGGCCCGTCGGTGCGGTCGAGCTCGTCCAGCAGCGCGGTGAGCCGCTCGGCGCGCTGCCGGCGCTCCAGCAGCGCCCATCCCCCGTCGTTGAGCTGGGCCGACACGCTGCCCACCGCCTCCAACGCGCGCGCGAGATCCTCGTCGATGGTGATGGTGATCTTGCGCTTGGTCGCCATACAGTGATCCTACTCTTGTATGGCAGCCTGGCCGGTCAACCCGATCCGTAGGGCCGGGTCAGCACCTCGAGGAGGTGCCCGTCCGGCGACTCGAAGTACATGCCCCGCCCGCCGTCGTTGGTGTTGTGCCCCGCCGTGCGCTGTCCCGGATCGGCGAAGGTCGCGATGCGGCGTTCGGCCAGCCGGGCGGCGACCTGGTCGAACGTCTCCTCCCCGATCAGGAACGCGTAGTGCTGGGAGGTCACGGAACCATCGGCCCCGACGTCGGTGAAGTCGAGGGTCACGTCGTTGGACAGCCGGAGGGCCACGAACGGCCCCTCGGCCGCCGGCTCCGGCAGGCCGAGGATCCCGGCGAGGGACCGAGCCGCGGCCCACTTGTCCCGGGCGGCGACGATGGTGTGGTTGAGCTCTACGGTCATGCTCCCAGCCTGCGACATCAACCCGGGTTCAGGTCAACCCCGGAAATGCGCGTCAGCCGGCGTCCTCGGCGCCGCCACCGGCCGGGACGTCGTCGCCGCCGGCCACCTCGGAGGTCGGCGGGGCGTCGGGCGTGCGGTTGGGCTCGGGCAGCAGCTCGCGCAGCGTGCCGCCGGTGATCCGCCGGAAGGTGCGTCGCGATCGGTTCCGGTCGAGAACCGCGACCTCCAGGGCGCTCACCCCGAGCACCCGATCCGTCGCCGCACCGGGGCCGTTCCCGCTGCCGGAGGAGGACGAGGACGACGCCGGCGTGGCCGTGGCCTGCAACGCCGCCACCGCGATCCCGATGGCCGCGCCCAGCTCCAGCCCGGACCGGTAGGTCTCCTTGAGCTGCGCGCTGATCGGATCGGTGGTGCCGCCCATGACCACGAACTGCGGCTCGTCGGTGATCGAGCCGTCGTAGGTCACGCGGTAGAGCTGGTCACCGGCCGGGGTGTCCCCCACGCCGGCCAGGCACAGCTCCACCTCGTAGGGCTTCTGCTGCTCGACGAAGGAGGTGCCGAGTACCTGGGCGTAGAAGTTGGCCAGCATCCGCCCGGTCACGTCACGGCGGTCGTAGGTGTAGCCGCGCACGTCGGCCATCCGGATGCCCGCGTTGCGCAGCGTCTCGAACTCGTTGTAGCGCCCGACCGCGGCGAACCCGATCCGGTCGTAGATCTCCGAGACCTTGTGCAGCGTGCTGGACCGGTTCTCGGCGACGAACAGCACGCCGCCGGTGTAGGTCAGCACCACCACGCTGCGACCGCGCGAGATGCCCTTGCGCGCCAGCTCGGAGCGGTCCCGCAGCAGCTGGTCGACGGAGGAGTAGAACGGCATCGTCACGGCGGGGACTCCTGAACGCTGGTACGGAAGGGGAGCGCCGAGCGGATCATCCGCCGGGATTCTCGGTGCGGCCGGCCACGACCTCGCGCACGACCGCCTCGATCTCGACCTCGGGGCGGACCACCGCGCCCTCTGCGCCGGTGATGCTCACGACCAGCGGGTAGATCCGCCGGGTGAGGTCGGGGCCGCCGGTGGCGGAGTCGTCGTCGGCGGCGTCGTAGAGCGCCTCGATCGCGTTGCGGATCGTGGTGGGCAGGTCGGCGCCGACGTCGTGCCGCTTCTTCAGCGCCGACCGGGCGAACACCGATCCGGAGCCGATGGAGTGGTACCCCATGCTCTCGTCCTGACGGTGCCCGGTGACGTCGTAGGTGACGATCCGGCCGCCGTGCGCCGGGTCGGGCGCGTCGACGTCGAAGCCGACGAACAGCGGGATGGCGGCCAGGCCCTGCATCGCGGCACCGAGGTTCCCGCGCACGGTGCTGGCCAGCTTGTTGGCCTTGCCGTCGAACGACAGCGGCACGCCCTCGATCTTCTCGTAGTGCTCCAGCTCCACGGTGAACAGGCGGATCATCTCGACCCCGATGCCGGCGGTGCCGGCAATGCCGGCCGCGGAGTAGCCGTCGGTGAGGAACACCTTCTCGATGTCGCGCTGGGCGATCACGTTGCCGGCGGTGGCCCGCCGGTCACCGGCGATCACCACCCCGCCGGCGAAGATGAGCGCGACGATGGTGGTGCCGTGCACGGGTTCGGGACCGCCGCCGTACTGCACGGGTAGCTCCCAGCTGCGCCGCCCGGGAAGCAGGTGCGGCACGTTGGCCGTGACGAAGTCGGTGAACGAGGACGGACCGGGCGCGAGGTAGGCGGCCGTTCCGGTGACCGGCAGTCGGGGCTCCGGCGACAACATGGTCAGGTGCGTGCCTCTCCTCGTGCGGGAACTGCGATGGTCGTGCAGGTGTATCGGTGGTACCGGTCCAGCAGGACGGGCTACTCGCCGCCCTTTTGCACGTAGGCCCGGACGAAGTCCTCGGCGTTCTCCTCGAGCACGTCGTCGATCTCGTCGAGGATGGTGTCCACGTCCTCGCCGAGCTTCTCACGACGCTCCTGGCCGGCCGCCGCGGCATCGCCGCCGTCCTCGTCGTCCCCGCCGCCGCCACCCTGGCGCTTGGTCTGCTCCTGCGACATCGCCTGCCTCCTCCTCGCCGCCCGCGCGGCCCGACTCCGGGCCGACCGGGGCCGACAGGGGAAACACTACCCAGCCGATCCTCGACACGCCCGCGGCTGCGGGGGTGACGATGGGCGGGTCCCCGCTCAGCCGCGGGTCAGCGCCTCGACCAGCTCCTCGGCGGTGCGCGAGTTGTCGATCAGCTCCCCGACGTGCCGGCGGGTGCCGCGCAGCGGCTCCAGGGTCGGGATGCGCACCAGCGACTCCCGGCCCAGGTCGAAGATGACCGAGTCCCAGGACGCGGCGGCCACCTCGGTGGGGTACCGCTCCAGGCAGCGCCCGCGGAAGTAGGCGCGGGTGTCCTCCGGCGGCGTGCGCATCGCGTCGATCACGTCGTCCTCGCTGACCAGCCGCTTCATCGAGCCGCGGGCGGCGAGCCGGTTGTAGAGGCCCTTGGCCATCCGGACGTCGGTGTACTGCAGATCTACCAGCGCCAGCCGCCCCGAGTTCCAGGCCAGCCCGTCGCGCTCGCGGTAGCCCTCCAGCAGCCGCAGCTTGGCCGTCCAGTCCAGCCGGTCGGCGGTCTCCATCGGGTCCCGGGCCAGCGCGTCGAGGGCCTCGCCCCACAGCTGCAGCACCTCGGCGGTGGCGTCGTCGACGTCGGCGCCCATGGTGTTCTCGACGTGCTTGGCCGCCTTCTCGAAGTAGGCCTGCTGCACGTCCAGCGCGGTCATCTTGCGCCCGTCGACCAGGTCGACGGTCGTGCGCAGGGTGGGATCGTGGCTGATGCGGTGCACCGAACGGACCGGCTCGGCGAGGCGCAGCTCGTCGAACCGGACGCCCTTCTCGATCATGTCGAGGACCAGCGCGGTGGTGCCCACCTTGAGCAGCGTGGAGTACTCGCTCATGTTGGCGTCGCCGATGATCACGTGCAGCCGCCGGTACTTGTCCGCGTCGGCGTGCGGCTCGTCGCGGGTGTTGATGATCCCCCGCTTGAGCGTGGTCTCCAGCCCGACCTCGACCTCGATGTAGTCGCTGCGCTGGGCGATCTGGTAGCCCGACTCGTCGCCCGACGAGCCGATGCCCACCCGGCCGGCGCCGCACACCACCTGCCGGGTGACGAAGAACGGGGTCAGCCCGGCCACGATCGACGGGAACGTGGTCGAGCGGGCCATCAGGTAGTTCTCGTGGGAGCCGTAGCTGGCCCCCTTGCCGTCCACGTTGTTCTTGTAGAGCTGGATCCGCGGCGCGCCGGGCACGGTGGCGGCGCGCATCGCGGCCTCCTCCATCACCCGCTCCCCCGCCTTGTCCCAGATCACCACGTCGCGCGGCGTGGTCACCTCGGGCGTGGAGAACTCGGGGTGCGCATGGTCGACGTAGAGCCGGGCGCCGTTGGTCAGGATCACGTTGGCGGCACCGAGATCGTCCAGCTCGGTGTCGCCGCCGCTGTGCAGGGTCGGGGCGGACAGGTCGAAACCGCGGGCGTCGCGCAGCGGCGACTCCACCTCGTAGTCCCAGCGGGCCCGGCGCGAGCGGGGGATGTCGGCGGCGGCGGCGTAGGCCAGCACCACCTGCGTCGAGGTGATCACCGGGTTGGCGGTGGGGTCGCCGGGTACCGAGATCCCGTACTCGATCTCGGTGCCCATGATCCGGCGGGCGGTCACCTGCAGTCCTTCAGCGCGCGCATGGCATCGAGCCTAACCGCGCGCGCGGGCATGATGGCCTGCATGCGGGCGGAGGACGAGCTGGTGGCCGTCTTCGACGCGGCCGGCTCGGTGATCGGCGCGGCGCCGCGCGGGATCGTCTACCGGGACCGGATCTGGCACGGCGGGACCGGGGTGCTGGTGCGCAGTGCCGACGGCGAGCGCGTGTACCTGCACCGACGCTCGCCGGACAAGCTGATCTGGCCGGGGCTCTACGACTGCTGGGCGGGCGGCGTGATCGGGCCCGGCGAGGATCCGGAGCGGGCCGCGGTACGGGAACTGGCCGAGGAGCTGGGCATCGTCGGGGTCACGCTGCAGCCGATCGGGCGATTCGCGTTCGAGGGCGGCTCCGGTGCCGAGGAGATAGTGCGCTGCCACCAGTTCGTCTACGAGGTGCGCTGGGACGGGCCGCTGCGGCACCAGCCCGAGGAGATCAGCTGGGGCAGCTGGGTGACCCTCGACGACCTGCGCGCCCGGCTGGCCGACCCGCAACGCTGGCCCTTCGTCCCCGACGGTCGCGTCGGCATCGAGCGCTGGCTCGCCGGTCACCGCTGAGCCGCCGGGTCCCTCGGGGACGGGTCTCAGGATGAGACCGTGGTCACATGCGGATCGGCGCATGCTCGGTGGTTCCGGACGGAGAGGCGGGACTCATGGCGGACAGCATGCGGGCGTTCGTGATCAAGCAGGTGGGCGAGACCGGGGTGGTCGAGAAGCCGATCCCCGAGCCGGGCCCCGAGGAGGCGGTGGTCCGCACCACCGCGGCCCTGATCTGCACGTCCGACGTGCACACCGTGCGCGGCGCGCTGCCGGTGGAGCCGGGCCGCACCCTCGGCCACGAGTCGGTGGGAGTGATCCATTCCCTCGGTTCGGCGGTCACCGGCTTCACCGAGGGCCAGCGGGTCGCGGTCTGCGCGGTCACGCCGTGCTATCGCTGCAGCTACTGCCAGCGCGGCTTCACCAGCCAGTGCGGTGGGCCGCTCGGCGGCTACAAGTACACCATCCAGATGGACGGCAACATGGCCGAGTACTTCATCGTGCCGGCCGCGGCGGCCAACCTGACCCCGGTCCCGGACGCCATCTCCGACGAGCAGGCCGTCTACACCTGCGACATGCTGACCACCGGCTTCCTCGGGGCCGAGCACGCCTACCTGCAGTTCGGTGAGACGGTGGCGGTCTTCGCGCAGGGTCCGGTCGGGCTGTGCGCCACCATCGGCGCCAACCTGATGGGGGCCGGGCGGATCATCGCGGTGGAGTCGCGGCCGGAGCGCCAGGCGCTGGCCAAGCGGTTCGGCGCCGACGACATCGTCGACTTCACCCAGGGCGACCCGGTCGAGCAGATCATGGAGCTGACCGGCGGCGAGGGTGTCGACGCGGCCATCGAGGCCTTCGGCTTCCCGCAGACGTTCGAGGCCTGCGTGCGGGTGACCAAGGCCGGCGGCCGGGTGTCCAACGTCGGGTACCACGGGGAGAACCCGGAGCCGCTGCAGCTGCCGCTGGACGCGATGGGCCTGGGCATGAACGACAAGGCCATCCACACCGGCCTGTGCCCCGGCGGCAGCGAGCGCATGACCCGGCTGATGCGGTTGCTGGGGAGCGGCCGCATCGACCCCACTCCGATGACCACGCACACCTTCTCGTTCGACGACATCGGTCCCGCCTTCGAGCTGATGACCAACAAGGGCGACGGGATCATCAAGCCCCTCATCCGGTTCTGAGGGTCCTCAACACCCGGTCTCGTCGCAGGCCGCATCGTCGGGGGCCGCCGGCCAGACCGGGGTGTCCGCCAGCCGCGCGCCCAGCGCGTCACTGATCTCGCGCAGCGCGGTCACCTGGTCCGGGGTGAGCGGGTCGAACAGCAGCGAGCGCACCTCGTCGACGTGGCCGGGCGCGGCCGCGGCCAGCCGGGCCATGCCCTCGTCGGTCAGCTGGGCGAGCGCACCCCGGCGGTCGTCGGGGAAGGGCAGCCTGCGGATCCAGCCCGACTCCTCCATGCGCGCCACGGCGTGGCTGAGCCGGCTGCGCGAGGACAGCGAGCTCGACGCCAGCTGGCTCATCCGCAGCGTGCGGTCCGGCGCCTCGGACAGCCGGACCAGGATCTCGTAGTAGGCGTGCGGGATGCCGGCGCACTGCTGCAGCTGGCGCTCGACGCGATCCCAGAACAGCCGGCTGGCCGTGACGAAGCTGCGCCAGGTGCGCTGCTCCTCGGCGTCGAGCCACCGCGGTTCGGTCACGGCGCACCTCCGGGAATAGTTGAACTCTCAATACGTTTAGGATAGCGTCGCTCTCAACACCTGAGAGTTCAAGCAAACCTGGAGGACAGCATGACCAGCGCATCCCGCACCCAGATCCCCAGCTACCTGGCCGGCACCTGGGACATCGACCCGGTGCACTCCGATGTCTCCTTCACCGTCCGGCACATGATGGTGAGCAAGGTACGCGGGCGCTTCCAGAGCTTCGGCGGCGAGATCGTGACCGGCTCCGACCCGGCCGACTCCTCGGTGAACGTCACGATCGACGCCACCTCGATCGACACCAACAACGACCAGCGCGACGGGCACATCCGCTCCGCGGACTTCTTCGCGGTCGAGGAGCACCCGAGCTGGACCTACCGCTCGACCGCGGTGCGGGCCGACGGCGATGAGCTGGTGGTCGACGGCGAGCTGACCATCAAGGGCGTCACCCGTTCCGTTCCGCTCGCGGTGGAGGTCGGCGGCTTCGGCCCCGACGCGTTCGGCGGCATCAGGGCCGGCTTCTCGGCCTCGGCGTCGATCAACCGCAGTGACTTCGGCGTCGACATCTCGATGCCGCTGGACGGCGGCGGCGTGGTCGTCGGCGAGAAGGTGCAGATCAACCTCGAGATCGAGGCCGTGCTCCGCGCCGCCTGATCTCTCCCGTCACGAAACTGTCGGGGGTCGGCGCTAGCCTGCTGGCGTGGGCTACCGGGAGTACCCCGCGCCGGGACCGCTGCGCGGGCTCGTCGAGTGCGGATGGTCGAACGCGTTTCCCGCCGTCGGGGCGGCGGAGACCGTCGACATCCTCCCCGACGGCTGCATGGACCTGCTGTGGACCGGCGCCGAACTGCTCGTCGCCGGTCCGGACACCGCCCCGCACCCCTACCGCCCACCGGTCGGTCGGCCCGCCAGCGGGCTGCGCTTCGCACCTGGCCGACTCCCCGCCCTGCTCGGGCTGCCCGCCACCGCCGTGCGGGACCAGCGGGCCCGGTTGACCGAGTGGCATCCGGTGCTGGCCCGCCGGGCCACCTTGCGGCTCGAGGAGGGTGCGCCGCCGGCCGATGTCCTGCTGGATCTCGCGCTGGCGCTGCCCGGCTCCCTACCTGAACCGGGTGTGCGCGCGGTCGTGGGCCACGCGCGGCGCGGCGACTCGGCCGCCGCGACGGCCGACGCGCTGGGCTGGACCACCCGCTCGCTGCACCGGCGCTGCCTGGACTGGTTCGGCTACGGCCCATCGGTGCTGCGCCGGGTGCTGCGCTTCCGCGGCGCCCTGGCCCTGCTGCGGGCCGGAGTGGCCCCGGCCGATGTCGCCGCACGGACCGGTTACGCCGACCAGCCGCACCTGTCCCGTGAGGTCCGCGCGCTGGCCGGCCGAGCGCCACGGCAGCTGACCGACCCGGGGTAGCCGGCGGCGGGTGGGCCGGCCGCCAGGGGTCGCGACAGGCGGCGGCTGCCGTCGAGGACAATCGACGCCCATGAAATCAACGTGGTGGGCCGCGCTCGTCCTCGGACTGGTGTACCTCGCCATCGGGCTGGGTGTGACCATCGGCGGCGTGGCCGCCGGCAGGCCGGGCATGTGGGGTTCCGGCCTCCTCGCCGCCGGGCTCGGGACGGCGATCGGCACCAGCTCGCTCCTCATCCGCCGCGAGCAGCGCCGCGGCGCCGCGGCGATGAGGTCGGTCGCGGCCGGTTCGTACCCGGCTGCGGAAAGGTTGGCCCAGCCGTGGCCGTTCGCCGCCGTCGCGGCCGAGCTGCAGCGGGTCCTCGAGCCCACGCCCTACCTGGTCGAGGCCCACGGGGCCGGTCAGCGACGTGCTGAAGCGCGCAGGCTGGCGGAAGTCCTGGTCGATCGAGGCCAAGGGCGCCGGCATCATGGCCGCGCTCGGCGCATCCGCGGGCCTGGTGGTCGGCGCCCTCGCGGTGCTCGGCAAGCTCAGCTGACAGCGCCGATCAGTCGCGCTCCCGGCCGTCACCCGCCTGCGCGAGCGGGGCGAACAGGTCGACACCATTGCCGTCGGGATCGCTCAGCACCGCGTACCGCTGGCCCCAGAACCCGTCGAACGGGGCCAGCTCACCGTGCGCTCCGGCCTCGATCATCTCGGCGTAGGCCGCGTCCACAGCGGCCGGGTCGGCCAGCGCGAGAGCCAGCCCGATCCGGGCGCCCCCGTCGCCCGCCCGCCAGTCCGGGTGGAACGAGCGGATGGTCGCCTCGGTGTCGAACAGCAGCCGCAGCCCACCGCCCAGCTCGACCTCCACGTGCGGCTGGTCGTCGGCGTCGGCCGGCACCGCCAACCCGAGCCGCCGGTAGAACGCCAGCGCCTTGCCCATGTCCGCCACCACGATGCCCACCGCATCGAACTTCGCCTCGATCGTCATGCCGGCGACCCTAGAGCCGCGGCGGCACGGTGGTCGTGAACGAATCGGACGGCCCGTGACGTCGTTGTCCCCGGGCCCGGCCGTCAACTGCCGGTGGGATTCACCGCAGGCCGGACAGCGGCTGCGGACCCGTGGGGTACTCCTCGTACCCACGGGACTCCCAGGCGCGGCGTCGATCGGCGGCGACCGCCCGCCACCGGGGGGCCTGGGTGGCGTCGACGACGCCCACCACGACGGCCAGGACGAACAGCAGAACAGTACCGAGAACAGCCAAAACGATCATCATGAACATCCGGTGCGTGGTCGGCGGGCGTACTGCCCGTGCACCGGAGGGACTCCCTTCTTCTGTGTACCCGGATCAACTGCCTGGGCGGCGATGGGGTTCCCCACGATCGGGGCCTTCACGAAACGGTGCCCGAATCGACACCTGGCCCGCCGACCCGGGGGCCGGCACCCCGACACACGACGGCGCCGGCGAACGAATCCCGTTCGCCGGCGCCGGTCGTGCGGTGTGCTGCTGCTAGAGGTACTGGCCGGTGTTGCTGGCCGTGTCGATGGCCCGGCCGGTCTCGGCGTTCTTGCCGGTGACCAGGGTGCGGATGTAGACGATGCGCTCGCCCTTCTTGCCCGAGATCCGCGCCCAGTCGTCCGGGTTGGTGGTGTTGGGCAGGTCCTCGTTCTCGGCGAACTCGTCGACGATCGCGTCCAGCAGGTGCTGCACCCGCAGCCCCGGCTGCCCGGTCTCCAGCACCGACTTGATCGCGGACTTCTTCGACCTGTCCACGATGTTCTGGATCATCGCACCGGAGTTGAAGTCCTTGAAGTAGAGCGTCTCCTTGTCCCCGTTGGCGTAGGTGACCTCCAGGAACCGGTTCTCCTCGGTCTCGTCGTACATCCGCTCGACCACGCGCTGGATCATCGCGTCGATGCAGGCCTTGCGGTTGCCGCCGAACTCGGCGATGTCGTCGGTGTGGATCGGCAGCGTCTTGGTCAGGTACTTGGAGAAGATGTCCTGCGCCGCCTCCGCGTCCGGACGCTCAATCTTGATCTTCACGTCGAGCCGGCCGGGGCGCAGGATGGCCGGGTCGATCATGTCCTCGCGGTTGGAGGCGCCGATCACGATGACGTTCTCCAGGCCCTCCACGCCGTCGATCTCGGCCAGCAGCTGGGGCACGATCGTGGTCTCCACATCGGAGGACACGCCGGACCCGCGGGTCCGGAAGATCGAGTCCATCTCGTCGAAGAACACGATGACCGGGGTGCCGGCGCTGGCCTTTTCCCGCGCTCGCTGGAAGATCAGCCGGATGTGCCGCTCGGTCTCGCCGACGAACTTGTTGAGCAGCTCCGGGCCCTTGATGTTGAGGAAGAACGCGCGGCCCTCGTCGGGGTTGTCGCCACGGACGGCGGCCACCTTCTTGGCCAGCGAGTTGGCCACCGCCTTGGCGATGAGCGTCTTGCCGCAGCCGGGCGGGCCGTAGAGCAGCACCCCCTTGGGCGGGCGCAGCTCGTACTCCTTGAACAGCTCGGCGTGCAGGAACGGCAGCTCCACCGCGTCGCGGATCTGCTCGATCTGCCGGAACAGGCCACCGATGTCGGAGTAGTCGACGTCGGGCACCTCCTCCAGCACGAGGTCCTCGACCTCGGCCTTGGGCACCCGCTCGTAGGCGTAGCCGGCCTTGGTGTCGACCAGCAGCGAATCCCCCGGCTTGAGCGGGACGGCCTCGAGGTTGTCCGGGCCGGGGATCAGCGGTGCGGCCAGCCACACCACCCGCTCCTCGTCCGCGTGCCCGACCACCAGCGCGCGCCCGGCCAGCCCGTCGGGGGTGGGGTCGGACAGCACCTCACGCAGGCCGCAGACCTCGCCGACGCGCTCGTACTCCCCCGCCTCGACCACCGTAAGGGCCTCGTTGAGCCGCACCGTCTGTCCGCTGTGCAGCTCCTCGCTGGACACCGCGGGTGACACCGCGACCCGCATCCGCCGCCCGGAGGTGAACACGTCCACCGTCTCGTCGGGGAAGCGGGCCAGGAACACGCCGTAGCCGCTGGGCGGCTGCGCGAGCCGATCGACCTCCTCGCGCAGCGCGACGAGCTGCCCGCGGGCTTCCTTGAGCGTCTCGGTGAGCTTCTCGTTGCGCGCCGAGAGCTGCGCCAGCCGGCTGGCCGACTCGGCGAGTCGCTGCTCGAGCACGCGCGCGTGGCGCGGCGATTCGGTGAGCTTGCGACGCAGGAGGGCGACCTCTTCTTCGAGGAAGCGGATCTGCGCAGCGGCCTCAGCGGGGCTGAGATCCCCGCCGCCACCTGGTTCACGCCTGCCGGGACCGTCGTAGGGGTTCACGGCATCCTCCCTCCGTGTTCCGTTTACATACGGTACCTGGCAGGCACCCCGGCTGCGGTGCGGCGAAGCGGTGATCCCTCACTCAGCCGTCCGGCACCTTGACGCCGGGCCAGAACTCGCGGTCGGTGACGGCGTCGGCCCGCAGCGGCCACGACCGGTTCAACGGCTCGTCGGACGGCGCTGCGGTCGTGGCGGAACGACACCGTCGGCCAGTCGGCGGGCGGTCACCAGGAACGCCGTGTGCCCCTGCATCCGATGATCCGGTCGCACCGCGAGCCCGACCACGTGCCAGGGCCTGACCAGGCATTCCCACGCCTGCGGCTCGGTCCAGCAGCGTTGTCCGCGCAGGTCCTCGACCAGTCGCGACAGCTGCGTGGTGGTAGCGACATAGCCCACCAACACCCCGCCGGGGATCAGCGCGGCGGCCACGGTGGACAGCTGTTCCCACGGCGCCAGCATGTCCAGCACGACCCGATCGACCGGTTCCGCGGCACCGTCGTGAGTATGAACGTCAGCGACATTCAAGACCCAGTTGAGTGGCCGCTCGCCGAAGAAGGTCGCCACGTTGCGGTCGGCGTGTTCGGCGTGGTCGGCGCGGACCTCGTAGGAGATCACGCTGCCCTGCGGCCCGACCGCCTGCAGCAACGAACAGGTCAGCGCCCCGGATCCGGCGCCGGCCTCGAGCACCCGGGCGCCGGGGAAGATGTCGCCCCACATCAGGATCTGCGCGGCGTCCTTCGGGTAGATGACCTGGGCACCGCGGGGCATCGAGAGCACGTAGTCGGCCAGCCGCGGACGCAGCGCCAGATACGGGGTGCCGACCGGCGAGGTCACCAGGCTGCCCTCGGGCTTGCCGATCAGCTCGTCGTGGGCCAGGCCGCCGCGGTGCGTGTGGTACTGCCCGCCCGCCTCCAGGGTGAGCGTGTAGTGCCGGCCCTTCGGGTCGGTGAGCTGCACCCGGTCCCCCGCCCGGAACGGGCCACCGCGGCCGGCGCCGGGGTGGGCGGGCGGCTCGTCCGCCGGCGGCGCAGCGGCCGGCGGCCCGTCCACGGCCGCTGCCCGACCGTTGCCGGGCACGTCGATCGCGTGGTCGACGGCGGGGCTCGGTTCGGGCACGGGACGGAACGGTAGCTGCCTGCTCCCGGCCGGTCGCGCCCGACGCACCTCTGGCGTCTAGTCGGCGACGAGCAGCCAGCGGCCGTCGGTGCGACGCATGGAGTTCGTCGCCGGCCGCTGCTCGCCGTCGAGCTCGGCGACCCAGCTGACCGTCGCGTCGTCGCCGTTCACCGTGATGCCCTGGATCTGGACGCTCCGCCCGACCCCGTCGGCCGCCGCCGCCGCGCCGTCCTCGGCGTAGATGGCGGCGAACCCGTCCTCGCAGCTGGCCGCGTCGATGGCCTGCAGCCGCAGGCTGGACAGCAGCTTCGCGGTGGCCTCGGGGCTGTTGTAGGAGCACGCGGTGCGGAAGTCGCGCGCCAGCAGCGCCGCGTGGTAGCCGCGGAACGCCTTCTCGACCCCCGCCTCGGCGCTCTCGCCGCAGGCGGCCAGTGCCGCGGCCAGCGCCACCGCGGAGAGGGCCGTGCGGATGGTGGTCATCGTCGAAACCTACGGGGAACGGCGCGGCGGAACTGTCGGGGGCCTCGCCTACGCTGCGCAGCGTGATGGTCGTCCCCGGGCTCGACGGTGCCACCGACGTGGCGCCCACCAGCCCGGGCGCCGACGACGGGTCGGAGCCGGCCGCGCGCCGGCGCCCCGCGCTGTCGCCGTCGCGAGCCGGGGATTTCAAGCAGTGCCCGCTGCTCTACCGGTTCCGGGCGATCGACCGGCTGCCCGAGCTACCGAGCCGGGCCCAGGTGCGCGGCACCCTGGTGCACGCGGTGCTGGAGCGGCTCTACGAGCTGCCGGCGGCCGATCGCGTCCCGGCCGCGGCGCAGCTGCTGGTGGCGCCGGTATGGGCGCAGCTCTGTGAGCGCGAACCGGAGTTGATCGAGCAGCTGTTCGGCGGCGTCGACGATCCGGAGCTCGCGCAGTGGCTGGCGTCCGCGGAGCCGCTGCTGGCGGCCTACTTCGCGCTGGAGGACCCGCGCCGGTTGGAGCCGGCGGCGCGCGAGCTGCTGGTGGAGACCGAGCTGGATTCGGGGCTGCTGCTGCGCGGCTACATCGACCGGCTCGACATCGCGCCCGACGGCCAGCTGCGGGTGGTCGACTACAAGACCGGCGCCGCCCCGCGGCAGGTGGCGGAGGCGCGGGCGCTGTTCCAGATGAAGTTCTACGCGCTCGCGCTGCTGCACCTGCGGGGCGTGGTGCCCACCCAGCTGCTGCTGCTCTACCTGGCCGACGGCGAGTCTCTCACCTACCAGCCCGACGAGGCCGAGCTGCGCCGCTTCGAGCGCACCCTGGACGCGATCTGGCTGGCCATCCGCACCGCCGGGCGCACCGGCGACTTCCGCCCCAACCCGACCCGGATGTGCGACTGGTGCAGCTATCGGGCGTTGTGCCCGGCCTGGGACGGCACGCCCCCGCCGTACCCGGGCTGGCCGCCGGATCCCGCGGTGGCCAGCGCGAGCGAGACCCCGGTCGACCGGGCCGAGTGACCGGCCGATCGACCGGGCGTGATCAAGGTTCAGGCACCGGGCAGGATTGCCGCATGTCCGACGAGCCGCCCCAGGAGCCCTACTACCTCCCCCTCGACGGCCACGACGGCGAGCGTTTCCATGCGACGTTCTCCACCACCGGCCCGTGGTTCGCCGACGCCCAGCACGCCGGCCCGCCCTCGGCGCTGATCATCCGGGCGCTGGAGCGGTGTGACGCCCGGCCCGGCACCCTGCTGTCGCGGATCACGGTCGAGGTGCTCGGCCCGGTCCCGACCGGCGAGGTCCAGGTCCGCGCGGAGGTCGAGCGGCCGGGCCGGTCGATCGAACTGCTGGCCGCCGAGCTGGTCGCCGGCGGCCGCGCCGTGCTGCGCGCCAGGGCATGGCGGGTCGCCGCCGGTGACACCGGCGAGGTGCAGCTCGGGGCGGCCGCGCCGCTGCCCGCCCCGGACACGGTGCGCGCCCGGCCGGAGCGACCGGAGGGCTGGCTGCCCGGGTTCCTGGACACGGTGGAATGGCGCTGGCTGCGCGGCTGGCTCGCGGAGCCGGGCCCGGGCACGGTCTGGGGCCGGCAGCGGGTGCCGCTGGTGGCGGGCGAGCAGCCGAGCCCGTTGCAGCGCCTCGCGGTGGTCGCCGACTCCGGCAACGGTGCGGCGGCCCCGCTCGACCTGCTCGACTGGCTGTTCGTGAACACCGAGATCACGCTGCACCTGCACCGGGAGCCGCGGGGTGAGTGGATCGCCGTCGACGCCGCGACCGTCATCGGACCGGCCGGCGTCGGCACCGTGTCCGGGCTGCTCTTCGACGCCGACGGTCACCTCGGCCGCTCCGCGCAGGCGCTGGTCGTCCGGCGCCGCTGACCACCCGCGCGCCCCGTTGACGGGCACCCGGGCCGGTGGGGGGCGAGCTCAGGTGACGCCGCGCCCGTCGACCACCCGGCAGGAGCGGATCTCCGAGGTCAGGATGGCTCGGCAGCCGCGCTCGGCCAGCTCGTCCATGACCTTGTTCGCCGACTGCTTGCGCACCATCGAGCGCACCGCGAACCAGCCCTCCTCGGTCAGCGGGGCCACCGTCGGCGCCTGCATGCCGGGAGTGATCCGCTTGGCCTCCTCCAGCACCTCCACCGGGCAGTCGTAGTCCAGCATCAGGAACTGGCGGGCGTAGACCACGCCGCGCAGCCGCTCGGTGAAGGTCACCTTGGCCGCCTTGATCTCGGCCGTCTCCTCGCGGTCCGGGCGCGGCTCGCGCTCGATCAGCGTGGCCTCGGACTCGGCGATCGGATCGCCGATGACCTTGAGCCCGTGCTGGCGCAGGGTGCGGCCCGACGACACCACGTCGGCGATGGCGTCGGCCAGGCCCAGCTGCACCGAGATCTCCACCGCGCCGTCGAGCTTGATGATGTCGGCCTTGATCCGGTTGCGGGCCAGGTGCGCCCTGACCAGTCGCGGGTAGGAGGTGGCGATCTTGGTGCCGTCGAGGTCGGCGATCCCCCACTTCTTGTCGTCCGGTACCGCGAACCGGAACTTCGACTGCCCGAACCCGAGCTCGATCACGCGCTTGACCTGGCTGCCGGATTCGTCCATCAGGTCCGCGCCGGTGACGCCGAGGTGCAGGTCGCCGGATCCGACGTAGGTCGCGATGTCCTTCGGCCGCAGGTAGAAGAACTCGATCTCGTTGTCCTCATCCATCATGGACAGATCGCGCGCGTCCGACCGCTGCTGGTAGCCGGCCTCCCGCATCATGGTGGCGGCCGGATCGGCCAGGGTCCCCTTGTTGGGGAGGGCGATGCGGAGCATTGTGCTCTCCTCGTGTAGCGCCGTGCAGGTCGTGCCCCAGCTACGAAATATCAACTACGGATAGTTGGCAACGCCAAACTCTCCGCTCACAGGAACTTGTAGACGTCCTCAAGGGTCAGTCCACGGCCGAGCATCAGCACCTGCACGCGGTACAGCAGCTGCGAGATCTCCTCGGCCAACGCGTCGTCGGGCTCGTGCTCGGCGGCCAGCCAGACCTCGCCGGCCTCCTCGAGCACCTTCTTGCCCTGCTCGTGAACGCCGGCGTCCACCGCCGCCACGGTGCCGGAACCGGGCGGCCGTTCGGCGACCCTGTCCAGCAGCTCGGCGAACAACCCGTCGAAGGTCTTCACCTCACATCTCCTCATCTCACAAGTCTCATCCGACCCACACGACCGCTCGCACCCGGGGTAACGCTCGTGCTGCATCCGGTGTCCGGGCTGCGCCGGGTGTATCACGGGCCCGTCCCACCGGTGACGCTCGGGGGTTCTGCGCCGCCAAGTGGACTCCCAGCCGGGATGAACGGTCTCATGCCACCCGAGCGCGCCGGACCTGGGCGTAGATGTCCCGCAAGTCGCTCTCGGTCAGGCCGAGCAGGGACTCCCGCTGGATCCGGTTGGGCCCGGCCGGTACCGGCCCCTCGCACGGCACCACCAGCACGGCGCAGCCGGCCGACTCGGCCGCCTGCGCGCCGGTGGGCGAGTCCTCCACCGCCAGGCAGCTCGCCGCCGGCACGTCGAGCAGATCGGCCGCCCGCAGGTACGGGTCCGGCTCGGGCTTGCCCCGCGGCACCTCGTCCCCGCACACGGTGACCGCGAAATGCTCGCGCCCGATACCGTCGAGGGCCAGCTCGGTGAGGGCGCGACCGGTATTGGTCACCAGGGCCGCGGGCCAACCCGCTTCCCGCACGAGGCGCAACGCCGCCTGGGCGCCGGGCCGCCACTCCAGGCCGTGGGCGAACAGCTCCCTGGTGCGCGCGCTCAACAGCTGCTCGGCCGCGGCCATCCGAGCCGGATCCGGAACCAGCCCGAGGTCGTCGAACAGCACCGCGAGCGTGCGCGGCATGTCCGACCCGATCACGGACTCGCGGGCGGCCGCGCTCAGCGTGCCGCCGAGCTCGTGCGCGGTGTCCCGCAGCGACACGGTCCAGACCTTCTCGGAATCCACCAGGGTGCCGTCCATGTCCCACAGCACCGCGGCCGGGCCAGTCGTCATGTCCCCGACCCTACGTGTCGGTGGCCGTGCCCCGTTGCAAGATCAGGCCGGTGCCCGGGGTCAGCCCGCGTTGAAGTACTTCGCCTCGGGGTGGTGGGCGACCATCGCGTCGGTGGACTGCTCGGGATGCAGCTGCAGCTCCTCCGACAGCTCCACCCCGATCCGCTCGGGCTGCAGCAGCTCGACGATCTTCGTGCGGTCGTCGAGGTTCGGGCACGCCCCGTAGCCCAGCGAGTAGCGGGCGCCGCGGTAGCCGAGCTTGAAGAACTCCTCCACGTCGGCCGGGTCCTCCGCGGCGACCGCGGTGCCGGTCGGGAACCTCAGCTCCTCCCGGATCCGGCGGTGCCAGTACTCCGCGAGCGCCTCGGTCAGCTGCACCCCGAGGCCGTGCACCTCGTAGTAGTCGCGGTAGGCGTCCTTGGCGAACAGCTCGTTGGCGTAGTCGGCGATCGGCTGTCCCATGGTGACCAGGTGCAGCGGCAGGACGTCGACCTCGCCGCGCTCGATCGCCAGCTCGCGCGGCCGCCAGAAGTCGGCCAGGCACAGGTGCCGGTCGCGGCGCTGGCGCGGGAACTCCAACGTGAACCGAGCCGGCGCGTCCGGTCGCGGCTCGGACAGCACGATCAGGCTGTCCTTCTCCGACACAACCGGGAAGTACCCGTACACCAGGGCGGCGTGCGCGAGCACGCCCTCGGTGGACAGCCGCTCCAGCCACTGCCGCATCCGAGGCCGGCCCACGGTCTCCACCAGCTCCTCGTAGGTGGGGCCCGTCCTGGTCTTCTTCAGGCCCCACTGGCCCAGGAACAGCGCCCGCTCGTCGACCATGCCGGCGTAGTCCCCCAGCGCGATGCCCTTGACCACCCGGGTGCCCCAGAACGGGGGCGTCGGGAGCAGGTTGTCCACCGTGACGTCGGAGCGCTCCGGAACCGGCCCGGCCACTTCGGCCTCGGCGGCCTTGCGCTTGGCGGCCACCCGCTGCGAACGCTCGTGGCGGGCCTTGCGCTCGGCCTTCTTCGCCTGCTCTTCGGGATCGATCTCGGGCAGCTCACCGCGCACCCGCGCCATCGTGGCGTCCATCAGGCGCAGGCCCTCGAACGCGTCGCGGGCGTAGGCCACCCGGCCCTCGTAGACCTCGGAGAGATCATTCTCCACGTAGGAGCGGGTGAGCGCGGCCCCGCCCAGCAGCACCGGGAGCGTGCTGGCGATCCCGCGGGAGTTGATCTCCTGCAGGTTCTCCTTCATGATCACCGTCGACTTGACCAGCAGCCCGGACATCCCGACGGCATCGGCCCGGTGCTCCTCGGCGGCGTGCAGGATCGTCGAGATCGGCTGCTTGATGCCCAGGTTGACCACGTTGTAGCCGTTGTTGGTCAGGATGATGTCGACCAGGTTCTTGCCGATGTCGTGCACGTCGCCCTTGACCGTGGCCAGCACGATGGTGCCCTTGCCGTCGCTGTCGGTCCGCTCCATGTGCGGTTCGAGGTGCGCCACCGCGGTCTTCATCACCTCGGCGCTGGCCAGCACGAACGGCAGCTGCATCTGGCCGGAGCCGAACAGCTCCCCGACGGTCTTCATGCCCGACAGCAGCGTGTCGTTGATGATCTCCAGGGCGGGCCGGGTGCCCAGCGCCTCCTCGAGGTCGGCCTCCAGACCCAGCCGCTCGCCGTCGACGATGCGCCGCTCCAGCCGCTCGAACAGCGGCAGCCCGGCCAGCTCCTCGGCGCGCCCCGCCTTCGCCGAGGATGCGGAGACGCCCTCGAACAGCTCCATGAAGCGGTTCAACGGGTCGTAACCTTCACGACGGCGGTCGTAGACCAGGTCCAGCGCGACCGAGCGCTGCTCGTCGTCGATCTTGGCCATGGGCAGGATCTTGGCCGCGGAGACGATCGCGGTGTCCAGGCCGGCGTTCACGGCCTCGTGCAGGAACACCGAGTTCAGCACCTGCCGGGCGGCCGCGTTCAACCCGAACGAGACGTTGGAGACCCCCAGCGTGGTCTGCACGTCCGGGTAACGGCGTTTCAGCTCGCGGATCGCCTCGATGGTCTCCAGCGCGTCGCGGCGCACCTCCTCCTGCCCGGTGGTGATCGGGAAGGTCAGGGTGTCCACGACGATGTCCTCGACGTGCATGCCGTGATTGGTGGTGAGATCGCGGATGAGGCGGTCGGCCACCCGCACCTTCCACTCCGCGGTGCGGGCCTGGCCCTCCTCGTCGATGCAGAGCGCGACCACGGCGGCGCCGTGCTCGCGGACCAGCTCCATGGCGCGCTGGAACCGGGAGCCGGGCCCGTCGCCGTCCTCGTAGTTCACCGAGTTGATGATCGAACGCCCGCCGAGGCGCTCCAGGCCGGCCAGCAGCACCTCGGGCTCGGTGGAGTCGAGCATCACCGGCAGCGTGGACGCGGTGGCCAGCCGGCCGGCCAGCTCGGCCATGTCGGCGACGCCGTCGCGCCCGACGTAGTCGATGCACAGGTCGATCAGGTGCGCGCCCTCGCGGGTCTGGTCGCGGGCGATCCCGATGCACGCCTCCCAGTCCTCGGCCAGCATCGCGTCGCGGAACTTCTTCGAGCCGTTGGCGTTGGTCCGCTCCCCGATCATGAGCACCGAGGTGTCCTGCCGGAACGGGACGGACGCGTAGAGCGAGCTCAGGCCCGGCTCCGGGCGCGGGTGCCGCTCGGCCGGGCGCAGGTCGCGCACCGCGGCGGCGACGGTGCTGATGTGCTCGGGCGTGGTGCCGCAGCAGCCGCCGATCAACCGCAGGCCGTAGTCGCGCACGAAGTTGGTCAGCGCCTCGGCCAGCTCGTCGGGGGTCAGCGGGTACTCGGCGCCGTGCGCGCCCAAGGTGGGCAGCCCGGCGTTGGGCATCACCGACAGCGGGATGCGGGCGTGCTTGCTCAAGGTGCGCAGGTGCTCGCTCATCTCGGCCGGGCCGGTGGCGCAGTTGAGCCCGATCAGGTCGATGCCCAGCGGTTCCAGCGCGGTCAGCGCCGCGCCGATCTCGCTGCCCAGCAGCATGGTGCCGGTGGTCTCGACGGTGACCTGCGTGATGATCGGGATGCGCCGACCCTCGGCAATCATCGCCCGCTTCACGCCCAGCACGGCCGACTTGACCTGCAACAGGTCCTGGCAGGTCTCGACGACGAACGCGTCGGCGCCGCCGGCGAGCAGGCCGCGGCCGCACTCGGTGTACGCGTCGCGCAACCGGGCGAAGGACTCGTGGCCCAGCGTCGGCAGCTTGGTGCCCGGCCCGACCGAGCCGAGCACGTAGCGCGGCCGGTCGGCGGTGGAAATCTCGTCGGCGACCTCGCGGGCCAGCTGTGCGCCCTTGAGGGCGAGCTCGTGGATCCGGTCCGGGATGTCGTACTCCGCCAGGTTCGGCAGGTTGGTCCCGAAGGTGTTGGTCTCGACGGCGTCGGCGCCGGCCTCGAAGTAGGCGCGGTGGATGCTGCGCACCACGTCGGGCCGGGTGTCGTTCAGGATCTCGTTGCAGCCCTCGAGCCCGTCGAAGTCGTCGAGCACCAGGTCGGCGGCCTGCAACATGGTGCCCATGGCGCCGTCGGCGATCAGCACCCGCTGGTCGAGGGCGGCTGCGAACGTGGTGTCGAACGGGTGCGGCTGCACGGTGTACTTCTCGGATGCCACCCGTTTGACGTTAGCCGCCGGGGGAGGCATCGGTCGCTGCGGCACCTGCGCCCGTACGCTGGACCGATGACCGATCGCACACCGGACCCCGACGCGGAGAACGAACTGCCCCGCCTCGTCGAACCGGTGATGATCGCCGCGTTCGAGGGTTGGAACGACGCGGGCGAGGCGGCCAGCACGGCGCTGGAACATCTCGAACTGAGCTGGGACGCCACGCCGCTGGCCTCGATCGATCCCGAGGACTACTACGACTTCCAGGTCACCCGTCCGCACGTGCGGCACGCCGACGGGGTCAGCCGCAAGATCGAGTGGCAGACCACCCGGCTCTCGGTGGCCGAGCTCCCGGGCACCGAACGGCACGTCGTGCTGGTGAACGGGATCGAGCCGAACCTGCGCTGGCGCGCGTTCTGCTCGGAGCTGCTCGGCTACGTCGAGCGCCTCGGAGTGACCAAAGTCATCACCCTCGGTGCGCTGTTGACCGACACTCCGCACACCCGACCGACCCCGGTCAGCGGGATCTCGTTCGACGCCACCTCGGCCGGTGAGCTGCGCGTCGAGCCGTCGAGCTACCAGGGTCCGACCGGCATCGTCGGTGTCTTCCAGGACGCGTGCGTGCAGGCCGGGGTGCCGGCGGTGTCCTTCTGGGCCGCGGTGCCGCACTACGTCTCGCAGGCCAGGGTGCCCAAGGCCGCGGTCGCGCTGCTGCATCGCGTCGAGGAGGTGCTCGACGTGGAGGTACCGCTCGGTGCGCTGCCCGAGCAGGCCGAGGAGTGGGAGCGCACCGTCTCGGAGATGGCCGAGGCCGACGACGAGGTGCGCGAGTACGTGCGCCAGCTCGAGGAGCAGGCCTCGATCGACGCGGACGCGGACGTGCCGGAGGCCGACGGGGACGCGATCGCCGCGGACTTCGAGCGCTACCTGCGCCGGCGCGGCACCGGCGGCCCGGGCAGCTGAGCGGCCCCGACGCGGGTCGGCGGGCCCGGTCGGGGGACGGCCGCGACCTCGCGCCCACATCGACCGGGCGCGAGCGGCTGGCCCGGGCCGGGCTCTACGCGGGGGCGTTCCTCGGCCCCTTCGGCGGCGGCGTCACGGTGGCGATGCTGCCGGAGCTCGGCGCGGCCTACGGGGTGTCGGCCGGCACCGCCTCGATCTCGGTCACCGCCTACCTGCTGCCCTTCGCCGCGATCATGCTGGTCTCGGGCACGCTCGGGGAGCGCTGGGGACGGCGCCGGACGGTGGTCGTCGGGTACGCGCTGTACGTGCTCGCCTCGGTGGTGTGCGTGCTGGCCGCGACATGGCCGCTGTTCCTGGCCGCGCGGGCGCTGCAGGGGGTGGCCAACGCGTTCACCACGCCGCTGCTGCTGGCCGCGCTCGGGGCTGCGGTGCCGGCGGAGCGGCTGGGTCGCGCGCTGGGCTGGTTCGGCTCCCTGCAGGCCGCCGGCCAGACCTCGGCGCCGTTGATCGGTGGGCTGGCGGCCGAGCTGGACTGGCGGCTGGCCTTCGTCGGGGTGGCGGTGGTGGCCGGGCTGCTCGGGGTGGCCGGCATCCCCGCGGCGGGTGCCCGGTCGGCGCAGCGGCCGTCGCTGCGCAGCGCGATGCGACCGGTGGTGCTGCGCGTGGGCCTGGTGGCGGCCGTCGGCTGGGGTTGCCTGGCCGGGCTCAACTTCCTGGTCGCGCTGCGGCTGGAGGAGCAGTTCGCGCTCGGTGCCGGGGCCCGTGGCCTCGTGCTGACCGGCCTCGGGGTGGCCGGGCTGCTGACCGCGCGGCTGGTCGGCAGCGGGGTGGACCGGATCGGCGCGCGGCGCTGCGTGCTGCTGGGCACCGCGCTCGGGGTGCTGGTGGTGGTCGGGATCGGGCTGGCGCCTGCGGTGTGGATGGTGGCCGCGGTGTGGACGCTCGGCGGGGTGGCCACCCAGCTCGTGCAGGTCGGGGTCAACGCGATCGTGCTGAGCGCGGTGGCGGCCAACCCGGGCGGCTCGATGTCGGTGGTGCAGGCGGTACGGTTCGGCGGTGGCGCGCTCAGCCCGTTGGCGATCACCCCGATCTACCACGCCGACCCGCTCGCCGGGTTCCTGGTCCCGGCGGCCTTGCTCGCGATCGCCGTTCCGGTCGCCCTCCCCCGCACGCCGGCCCCGCGAATCTGACCGTTCCGCCACGGAACCGGGGTGTCACGAACTACCGTTGACCGCCATGACCAGGGCGGAGATCGCTCGTCTCGACGGCCGGATCGACGGCGTGGACGAGACGGTGCGCGCGCTCGGCGACACGATCCTCGAGATCCGCGAGGTCCAGAACGAACACAGCGCAGCGATCCGCGAGATCCGCGAGGTCCAGAACGGCCACAGCGAGGCGCTGGCCAGCCATTCCGCCGTGCTGGAGCAGCATTCCAGAATCCTGGACCAGCACACGGTGGCGCTGGCCCAGCTCGGTGCGCAGCTGGCCGAGGTGTTGCGGCGGCTGCCGGAACCCGGGTGAGCGGGCCCGCTCAGCCCCGCAGGACTGCGAGCAGGGCTCGGGCGTAGGCGCGCTCGGCGTCGACGTCGATGTGCCGCTCCTCGACACCGGAACGCTCCACGACCACCGCCAGACCGTCGCCGACCGGCTCCAGCCGCCGGAAGTACGGGCCCAGTGCGGCCCGCAGCTGGCCCTCCCACGGCAGCCACACCGTGTCGTCCTTGGCCACGCTGTCCAGCGCCCACTCGGTGGTGCCGTTGAACCGCATCAACGGCCCGGAGGGGGCCTGGTGCACGTCGATGGTCAGCTCGCTGACCACGAAGACATCGGAGTCCATGTCCACACCGATGATCACGAAACGGTCGCCGGAGGCCGGCTCCCACCGCAGCCCGGCGCGCCGCAACCGCAGCGCCAGTTCGATGCTGATCATTCGGGCCGCTCCGCCGGCACGCCGTGCGCGCGCAGGTCCGACAGGTCGATCCATTCCAGGGTGCGGGCGTGGGTCGCCTCCAGCACCACCGGCGGCGCGACGCCCGCCGCGAGCGCCTCGCCCCAGCGTTCGGCGCACAGGCACCAGCGGTCGCCCGGCCGCAGCCCGACGAAGCCGAACTCCGGCCGCGGCGTCGACAGGTCGTTGCCCGCGGACCTGCTGAACTCCAGGAACTCGGCGGTGACCCGGGCGCACACGGTGTGCACACCGGCGTCCTCACCGCCGGTGTCGCAGCAGCCGGTGCGGTAGAAGCCGGTCAGCGGGTCGGTGCCGCAGGTTGCCAGCTCACCGCCCAGAACGTTGCGCGCCACCACCCCAGCCAACCAGAACACGCGGCCGCCGGCGCGGCACGTTGCCCGGGGACCGTCCGGTTCGGACGGGTGGCCGAGCTACAGCCGCACGCCCAGCAGCGCGTCGACGGCGTCGCGCGCCAGCTGCGGCGCATCGGCCTCGGCGCCGTTGCGATCGTGGGCGGCCGCGGCCCAGGAGTCGACGGCGGCCAGCGCGGCCGGGGTGTCCAGGTCGTCGGCGAGGTGGCTGCGCAGCCGCAGCAGCAGGTCCTGGGCGGGCGGCGCGGAGTCCTGCGCCGCGGCCTCCCGCCACCGGGCCAGCCGGGCCTGCGCCTGCGTGAGCAGTTCGGCCGTCCACGGCCGATCGCGGCGGTAGTGGCCGGCGAGCAACGCCAGCCGGATGGCGTTGGGATCCACCTGCTGGGAGCGCAGCTTGGACACGAACACCAGGTTCCCGCGGGACTTGGACATCTTCTCCCCGTCCAGCCCGATCATCCCGCTGTGCGTGTAGTGCCGGGCGAAGGGGAACACACCGGTGAAGGCCTCGGCGTGCGCGGCGCCGCACTCGTGGTGCGGGAAGATCAGATCGGAGCCGCCGCCGTTGAGGTCGATCTGGGTGCCGAGCCGGTTGAGGGCGATCGCGGCGCACTCGACGTGCCAGCCGGGGCGGCCGGCGCCGAGGTCGCTCTCCCAGGACGGCTCACCGTCCCGGGCCATCCGCCACAGCAGCGGATCGGTGGCATGCCGCTTCCCGGGCCGGTCAGGGTCGCCGCCACGCTCCCCGGACAGCTTGATCATCGTCGGCTCGTCGTAGTTCGAGACGTAGCCGAAGTGCCCGGTCACGGTCGAGTCGAAGTAGACGTCGGGGTGCTCGGGATCGTCGACGCGGTAGGCGGCCCCCTGCGCGAGCAGCTTGCCGACCAGCTCGGCGATCTCCCCCATCGCCTCGACCGCTCCGATGTAGTGCTGGGGCGGGATCACCCGCAGCGCGGCCATGTCCTCGCGGAACAGCGCCGTCTCGCGCATGCCCAGCACCACCCAGTCGTCCTGGTCGCGGGCGGCCCGCTCGAGCAGCGGATCGTCGATGTCGGTGACGTTCTGCACGTAGGCCACGTCGTGCCCGAGGTCCCGCCACACCCGGTTGACCAGGTCGAACGCCAGGTAGGTCGCGGCGTGCCCGAGGTGGGTGGCGTCGTAGGGGGTGATGCCGCAGACGTACATCCGCGCGGTCGGGCCCGGCGCTGTGGGCCGCACCACGCCGGTGGCGGTGTCGTACAGCCGCAGCGGCGGCCCCCCGCCGGGCACGCGCGGAACATCGACCGAAGCCCAGCTCTGCATGACCGACAACCTACGTGAACTCCGGGTCAGCGGCGGCGGGTGCGGAGGTAGTCGGCGACGACTTCGGCGCCGAGGCCGTCGAGGGTGGGAGCCACCACCCGGCCTCCGCAGCGGCGGGCCACGTCGTCGACGAAGGCGGCCAACCTGGGGTCGTCGCCGAGCATGAAGAAGGTGAACGATGCCCGCATGCCGGCCAGCCGGTCGACCTCGGACACCGTGGCGCGCAGGGTCTCGCGGCTGGGCGGCCAGTCGAACACCGCGTGCCCGTCCGGTTCCAGGTGCGCGG
Organism: uncultured Actinomycetota bacterium; assembly: GCA_963730945.1. Lineage (GTDB taxonomy): Bacteria > Actinomycetota > Actinomycetes > Mycobacteriales > Pseudonocardiaceae > Pseudonocardia. Next base: position 810,729 of record CAVSTV010000008.1, on the reverse strand, counting down.
TGGGCTCGCCGTCGGTGACCACCAGCACCACCGGCTGGGCGTCCGGGTTGCGGCGCAGGTGCGCTCCGGCCAGCAGCAGCGCGTGGTGCAGGTTCGTGCCCTGCTCCCAGGCGCCCTCCAACGCGACCAGCTCCCCCAGCTCGACGCCGTGGGCGTGCCGACCGAAGGTGATCAGCTTCAGGTCGTCGCCGCGGAACCGGGTGGAGATCAGCTGGTGCAGGGCCAGCGCGGTGCGCTTCATCGGCACCCAGCGCCCGTCCTGCACCATCGACCAGGACGTGTCCACGCAGAGCGCCACCGCGGCCCGGGTCCGCTGCTCGGTCTCGACGATCTCGACGTCGGTGACGTCGAGACGCCGGTCGTCGCCGGCCGCCCGTCTCAGCTGGGCGTTCAGCAGGGTGCGCGGCACGTTCCAGGCCTCGGTGTCGCCGAAGGCCCACGGCCGGGTCGCGCCGGTGGCCTCGCCCGCCGCCCCGGAGCGGTGGGTCTCACGCTCGCCGCGGCGGGCCCCGATCCGGTCCACGACGTCGCGCAGCGCCGATTCCCCCAGCCGCCGCAGCGCCTTCGGGGACAGCCGCAGCGAGCCGTCGGGTGCCCGCTCGAACAGGCCCTGGCGCTGCAGCTCGCGCTCCAGGTCGGCCAGCGCGCGGGCGTCGACCCGGGCCTGATCGCCGAGCCGGTCGCCGAGCGCGTCCAGATCGATGTCCTCCATGCGGGCGCCCGGGTAGCTCTGCGAGAGCTGCTCGGCCAGCGCGTCGAGCTGCCCGAGCTGCTCCATCGCCCGGGTGGCCTCGCCCATCCCGAGCGGGTTGTCGCCCCGGAAACGGCCGCGCCCGTCCCAGTCCTCGCCGGGGCGCAGACCCTGCAGCTGGGCGTCCAGCTGGGCCATGGCCTGGGCGAGCCGCGGATCCCCGAACGCCTGCTGGGACAGCTCCATCAGCTCGGCCCGCTGCTCGGGGGTCATCGAGTTGAGCATCCGCTGCGCGGCCGCCGCCCGTTGCGCGAGCAGGTCGATGAGCTCCTCGGTGTTCTGCGGGTTCTCCGGGAAGAACTCACCGTGCTGATCCATGAACTGCGCGAACTGGTCGGCGGTGTCCACGCCTGCGGCGTGGTTCGCGAGCAGCTGGTTGAGGTCGTCCAGCATCTGTCGGACCCGCTCGACGTCCTCCGGGGTGGCGTTCTCCATCGCCTGCTTCATGCCGGCGAAACGCTGGTCGAGCATCTCCCGGCCGAGCAGGTCGCGGATCTCCTCGTAGGCTTCGCGGGCGTCGCTGGACTGCCAGTCGTAGGAGTCGAGCTCGCGCACGGCGCCGCCGGTGTCGCTGGGCAACGCGTCGAGCTGCATCTCGCGGAACCGGGCGTCGTCGGTGTCGGAGCGCCCGAGCTGGTCGCGTTCGGCATCGAGGGCGCGTTGCAGCAGCTCGCGGACCTGCTGCAACGTGCCGTCGAGCCGGTTGTCGCGCTGCAGCCTGCTGCGTTGGCGCCACACCTCGCGGGTCAGCTCGTCCAGTCCACGCCGCTCGCCGAGACCGCGGCGCAGCAGCTCCTGCAGCGCCGACCGCGGCGACGAGCCCTCCATGACGTCGCGGCCGATCTCGTCCATCGCGGCCCGCAGGTCGAACGGTGGGGCCAGCGGATCCGGACCGTCGACGTAGGCCCCGTACCGCACCCGCCGATCCCGCCTAGCCATAGCTGACCGTGTCGCCGTCGTCGGACAGGTCCTTGGACAGCCGCTTGGTCAGGAACAGCAGCTCCAGCGCCAGCTCCGCGGCGCTGGCCATCGGACCGGGGTCCTCGGTGCCGGCGGCGTCCAGCCGGGTGGCGATCTCGGTCAGCGCGGCCACCGCGGGCAGCGCGGCGACCACCTCCGCCGCCGGCACCCGCTCCCCGGTGCGCACCGGGGCATCCGCGACCGCCGCGGCCAGCGGGTTCAGGTCGATGCCGCGCAGCCGGAAGCGGGCGGTGTCGGCGGTGGCCCGGCGCAGCAGGTGCTCCAGGTGCTCGGACTCGCGGCCCTCCTCGCCGGATGCGAACTCCAGCTTGCCGCGCAGCACCGTGGGCACCGACTCCAGATCGACCGGCCGCGCCACCGGGCGCTCCGCACCGGTCAGCGCGGCCCGCCGCAGCGCCGCGGCGGCCACCGTCTCGGCCGCCGCCACCGCGAACCGGGCCGACACCCCGGAGCCCTGGTCGATGGCGCTGGACTCGCGCAGCGACCGGGTGAACCGGGCGATCACCTCGATGAGGTGCCGCGGCACGTCGGCCTGCAGCACCGCCTCCTGCCCGACCAGCGCGATCTCGTCGGCCAGCTCCAGCGGGTAGTGGGTGCGCACCTCGGCGCCGAAGCGGTCCTTGAGCGGGGTGATGATCCGCCCGCGGTTGGTGTAGTCCTCCGGGTTCGCCGAGGCCACCAGCAGCACGTCCAGCGGCAGCCGCAGCGTGTAGCCGCGGACCTGGATGTCGCGCTCCTCCATCACGTTGAGCAGCGAGACCTGGATGCGCTCGGCGAGGTCGGGCAGCTCGTTGATCGCGACGATGCCGCGGTGCGCGCGGGGTACCAGGCCGTAGTGGATGGTCTCCGGATCGCCGAGCGAGCGACCCTCCGCGACCTTGACCGGGTCGACGTCGCCGATCAGGTCGGCCACCGCGGTGTCGGGCGTGGCCAGCTTCTCGGTGTAGCGCTCGGCGCGGTGCCGCCAGCCGACGGGCAGCTGGTCACCGAGCTCGGCGGCCCGCCTGCGGGAGGCGGGGGTGATCGGGTCGTAGGGGTGTTCGCCGAGCTCGGAGCCCTCGATCACCGGGGTCCACTCGTCGAGCAGGTTGACGATCGCGCGCAGCAGCCGGGTCTTGCCCTGGCCGCGCTCGCCGAGCAGCACGACGTCGTGGCCCGCGATCAGGGCCCGTTCGAGCTGCGGCAGCACCGTGGACTCGAACCCGATGATGCCCGGCCAGGGGTCACGGCCCGCCCGCAGCGCGTCCAGCAGGTTCTCGCGGATCTCGTCCTTGACCCCGCGCAGCGCGTGACCGGACGAGCGCAGGGCGCCGACGGTGACCGGCAGATCGTTCGTGGGAGGTTCTGGGGGCACGATTTCCACGCTACGCCCGGCCGCCGGACCCGGCGCGCGCGCGAACGGGAGCCGGATCCGTCGTTGGCGCCCGAACCGCCGTGCGGGGAATGCCCACCCACCGGCCCCGGTTTCCACCGGAGGTGACCTCCTCCGCACGCACCGCGGTGCTGCTCGGCCTGTTGTTCGGGCTGGCCGGCACGTCGACCTCGGCGGTCACCGTGGCGCTGCCCGAGCTGGCCAACGAGTTCGCCATCGCACCGGCAACGGCCGCCTGGATCATCAGCGGCTACGCGGTGGCCCTCGCGGTGGCCACCCCGACCCACGGTCGGCTGGCCGACATGGTCGGGATCCGGCTGCCGCTGATCCTCGGCGTGACCGCGATGTCGGTGGGTGCGCTGGTCGCGGCGCTGTCCCCGGCGTTCCCGGTGCTGATGGGGGCTCGCGTGCTGCAGGGCGTCGGCGCGGCCGCGGTGCCGGTGCTGGCCACGGCGCTGATCAGCGCCCGCTGGGACGGCGCCGAGCAGGGCGCGGGGCTGGGCCGGGTCGCCGGCGTGTCGGCCACGCTCAGCGCGCTCGGGCCGCTGATCGGCGGTGGCCTGGAGGCCCTCGGCGGCTGGCGCTGGGCGGTCGCCCTTCCGGTGCTCGGGGCGCTGGCCATCCCGGCGCTGTGGCGGATCGCGCCGGCGGGGGGCAGCGGGGAGCCCATCGACCGGGTGGGCGCGGTGCTGGTGGCGGTGGCCGCGTCCGGGCTGGTGCTGCTCATCCAGTCGCCGTCGGCGGGCCCGGTCGCCGCGGTGGCCGGTGGCGTGTTGCTGGCCGCCGGCGGTCCGGCGCTGGCGCTGCGGGTGCGGCTGCGACCGCACGGCTTCCTGCCCCGGGAGATCGTCACCAACAGCACGGTGCTGCGTAGCTCGTTCGCCGCCGCCGCGGTGCCGGCCAGCTGGTTCGCGCTGCTGCTCGGGGTGCCGCTCGCCGCGGCGTCGTGGGGGTGGACACCGCTGGCCACCGGCACCCTGCTGCTGCCGGCCGCCGTCGTCGGCTTCGTGTCACCGCCGATCGCGCGCCGGCTGCTGGCCCGGTTCGGCGGTCGCTGGTGCCTCGCGCTGGCCTGCCCGACGGCGGTGCTCGCGCTGTTGCTGGCCGCGCTCGGCGGCGCGACGGCGTCCCCGGTGCTGCTGGCCGGAGCGGTCGCGCTGGTGACGGTGGCGTTCGGGGTCGGGCAGCCGGCGATGATCTCCGCGGTGGGGGCCGCGGTGCCGGCCGGTCAGCGGGGGGTGGCGCTGGGGGTGGCCACGCTGATGTTCCTCACCGGCGCGGGGGTCGGGGCCGCGATGGTCGCCGGATTCGCCGACATCGTCGGGTTGCCGACCGCGTTCCTGCTGCTCATCGTGCTGCCGGTGGCCGGCCTGGGCACGCTGCTGGATCGGCGGGCCGGACCGGGTCGCAGTCGCCGCCGGCTGACCGGCTCGCAATCAGCCCAGCAGGACGGCCAGCACCGGCGCGGCGACCAGCGCAACCGCGCCGAGCCGCACCAGCAGCCGGACCGGCCGGGTCAGCGGGTCCGGCGGCGCCAGGATCCGTTCGAGCCGGTGCTCGAGCGCGACGCTGAACGACGTGACGGCCGCAGCGGGGGTGGCGGCGCCCATCGTCCGCAGTGCGCCGGTGAGCTGCTTGCGACTGGAGCACCCGGCCGCGACGTCGTCGGCGCGCATCTCGACCAGCGCGGCGACGGCCAGCTGCGCGCAGACCATGCCGCGGACGAACGGCGCGGTCGCGCCCCAGGCGACGAACGGCAGCACCACCAGGTCGTGGCGCTCCCGCAGGTGCGCTCGCTCGTGGGCGAGCACGGCCTGCACCGCCGCCGGCTCCAGCGAGTCGAGCACGCCGGCCGACAGCACCAGCCGCGACCGCAGCCCGGGCAGGCAGTAGGCGACCGGCACCGGGTGGTCGAGCACCCTGGCCCCCGGTTCGGCCGGCCACGGGGTCGCGAGCAGATCGAGCAGGTCCCGGTGCCGGCGGCGGCTGCGCAACGTGCGCACCGTGACCGCCACCAGCACCCCGATCAGTCGCAGCAGGAGCACCATCGCCGCCAGCAGCGCGAGCACGTGCCCCCACCCGATGGCCGCGGGCCAGCGCCCGGCCTGCACCGCTGCGGTCGCCCCGCTCAGGGCGTCCACCAGGGGGCTGCCGAACGGGCTGAGGCCGTAGAGCAACCCGGAGCCGACCAGCGCCAGCCCGCCGGAGAGCCCGATGGCCTGCCACATCAGCAGCGCCCCCACCGGATCCCGGGCCGGCCACGCCGCCGCGGCGAACCGGCGGCTGACCGGCTCGGCGAGCACCAAGCCGAACACCAGCAGCGCGAGCGCGGTCCAGTCCATGGTGGACGGCCCTGCTCAGTCGAGCAGGTCGCGTAGGGCGGCGCGCTCGTCGTCGGGCATCGATCCGAGGAAGCGGGCGAGCGCGGCACCCCGATCCGGGGCCGCGTCGAGAGCGTCCCGCATCAGGGTGGCGACGTGGTCCTCACGGCTGGCCACCGACCGGTAGCGGTGCGCCCGGCCCTCGCGCTCCCGGGTCACCAGGCCCTTGCGCTCCAACCGCCCCAGCACGGTGAGCACCGTAGTGGTGGCCAGCCGGCGGTCCCCCAGCGCATCCTGGACCTCACGGGCCGTGACGGGGGCGGCCGCTGACCACAGCGACTCCATGACGGCCCGCTCCAACTCGCCCAACCTCGGCACGAGTCCATTTTACTCCTTGTAGAAGGTCCGCGGAGCCGGTATGTCGACGCACCGGCCTACGCTGCGAGCGTCCCGCCCGCGGGGGTGTGACGGCGAGGAGGCGATCGTGGCCGACGGCGAGCTGCGGATGGGTACCGCCGCCGGCCGCTGGGTGCTGTTCACCACGGTGCTCGGGTCCGGGATCGTGATGATCGACGGCACCGTGGTCAACGTCGCGCTCGAGCGCATCGGCACCGAGCTGGGCGCCGGGTTCGCCGGCCTGCAGTGGACGGTGAACGCCTACACCCTCACCCTCGCCTCGCTGATCCTGCTCGGCGGCTCGCTCGGCGACCACCTCGGTCGGCGGCGGGTGTTCCTGATCGGCGTGGTGTGGTTCGCGCTGGCCTCGCTGGCCTGCGGGCTGGCCCCGAACATCGAGCTGCTGATCGCCGGTGCGCGCGCTGCAGGGCGTCGGGGGCGCGCTGCTCACGCCGGGCAGCCTGGCGCTGATCTCGGCGTCGTTCCACGGGCCCGACCGGGCCGCCGCGATCGGCGCCTGGTCCGGGCTGGGCGGCATCGCCGGCGCGATCGGACCGTTCCTCGGCGGCTGGCTCGTCGAGTGGAGCTGGCGCGCGGTGTTCCTGATCAACCTGCCGCTGGCGGCGTTGATCGTCGTGATCGCGCTGCGGCACGTGCCGGAGAGCCGTGACGTCGAGTCGGCCCCCGGTCTCGACATCACCGGCACGGTGCTGGCCGTGCTCGGCCTCGGTGGCCTGACCTACGCGCTGACCGGCCTCGGCGAGCGCGGCGCGGCGCCCGATCTGCTGGTCGGGCTCGTCGTCGGGGTGCTGGCGCTGATCGGGTTCGTGCTGGTGGAGCGGCGCTCGCCGCATCCGCTGGTGCCGCCGACGCTGTTCGGCAACCCGACCTTCACCGCGGCCAACGCGGTCACACTGCTGATCTACGGCGCCCTCGGCGTGGTGTTCCTGCTGCTGGTGCTCCAACTGCAGACCGTGGCCGGGTTCAGCCCGCTGGCGGCCGGCACCGCGCTGCTGCCGCTGACCGCGGTGATGCTGGTGTTCTCGGCCCGGGCCGGCGCGCTGGCCGGCCGGATCGGACCCCGGCTGCCGCTGACCGTTCGGGCCGCTGATCGCTGCGGGCGGGCTGCTGCTGATGCTGCGGGTGGACTCCGACACCTCGTGGCTGCTCGACGTGCTGCCGGCGGTGCTGGTGTTCGGGGCCGGGCTCGCGCTCACCGTCGCGCCGCTGACCTCCACCGTGCTGGACGCCGCGCCGGACCGGTTCGCCGGTTCGGCGTCGGGGGTGAACAACGCGGTGGCCAGGGCGGCCGGCCTGCTTGCGGTGGCGGTGATCCCCGGAGTCGCCGGGATCCGCGGGGCCGACTACACCGATCCGGTGGCGTTCGACGCCGGGTTCCGGGTCGCCATCCTGATCGCCGCCGGGCTGTTGCTGGCCGCGGCCGCGCTGGCGTTCGCGGTAATCCGCCGGAGGGAGCCGGCCGCCGCCACGACCGGACCGAGCCGGGTCCGGATCGAGGCCTGCGCACACTGCGGGGTCAGCGCACCGCAGCTGCACCCGGCTGAGCGGTCGGCCGGGCGATCCAGACCGTCGTAAGCGGCTCCGGCCGGGCCCGCACAGGCGCAGGCCCCTTACAGGCGCAGGGCGGCGGCGAGCTCGCGCAGCGCGGGCACCGGATCGTCCGGGCCGAGCACCTGCGCGCACACGTGATCGGCGCCGGCGTCCAGGTGCGCGGTGAGCCGACCGGCCACCGTGGCCGCGTCGCCGTGCGCCACCAGCTCGTCGATCAGCCGGTCGCTGCCGCTGCCGGCCAGGTCGTCCTCGGTGAAGCCCAGCTTGCGCAGGTTCGAGGTGTAGTTGCGCAGCCCGAGGTAGCGCCGCACGACGGGCCGGGCGACGTCGCGGGCCCGCTGCGGGTCGTCGTCGACGATCACCATCTGCTCCGGCGCCAGCAGCACGTCCGGCCCGAGCAGCTCGCGCGCCGCCCGGGTGTGCTCGCGGGGTCGTGAGGTAGGGGTGCGCGCCCGCGGTCCGCTCGGCCGACACCCGCAACACCTTGGGCCCGAGCGCGGCGAGCGCCCGTCCCATGATCGGGACCTCGGCGGCGTCCAGGCCATCCAGGTAGTCGACGATGGTCGCGTACGGGCTGCGGTACTCCCCGGTCGCCTCCGGGTGCCCGATGCCCACGCCGAGCAGGAACCGGCCGGGGTACCGGGACTCGATCCGGTGGTAGGACGCGGCGACCGCCGCGGCCGGCGTCGACCACATGTTGACGATCCCGGTGGCCACCGCGATCCGTTCGGTCGCGGCCAGCATCGACTCGGCCAGTTCCAGATCGGCGCCAGGGGACCCGCCGATCCAGATCGCGCCGAAGCCGAGTGACTCGGCTTCGCGCGGCCAGCTCGGGCCCGAGCCCACCCGCGGTCCGCCATACCCCGTACCGACCCAGCCGCACCGTCATGTCCGGCCAACTCCTCGCGAGCCGCCCGCATTCCCGTTCCGCGACGGGCGCGCCCCCTCGGGTGCCCATAGAGTCGGTGGGTGAATCGGCGGAGCGCGGCGCGGGTGGTCCGGTCCGGTCGGGCCGCGCCGCTGCGGATGCGGCCCCGGGTGCTGGTGGCGAGCAGGCGCGACCTGCCGCGCGGACGCCCCGACCGGCACCGAGGCGGTGGTCGTCGGCGCCGGGGTGGCCGGGATCAGCGCGGCGGTGGTGCTGGCCGAGCGCGGCGTGGCGGTGACCCTGCTCGAGGCGGCCCCGACGCTCGGCGGCCGGCTCGGCGCCTGGCCGCACACGCTGCCCGACGGCACCGAGCAGGTGCTGGAGCACGGCTTCCACGCGTTCTTCCGGCACTACTACACGTGGCGCGCGGTGCTGCGACGCGTCGACCCCGAGCTGTCGTTCCTGCGCCCGGTCGGCGGTTACCCGGTGATCTCCCGCAGCTGGCCGCCGGAGGACCTGACCGGGCTGCCGGCCGCGCCGCCGTTGAACCTGCTGGCGCTGTTCGCCCGCTCCCCCAGCCTCGGCCTGCGCGACCTGCTCGGCGCGGACAAGGCACTGGCCGCGGAGCTGCTGTCCTACGACCGCGAGCGCACCACGGCGCTGTTCGACGCTATGCCGGCCGCGGACTTCCTGGCCGCGCTGGGGATGTCCGACCGCGCGCAGGCCATGCTGTTCGAGGCGTTCGCGCGCTCGTTCTTCGCCCGTCCCGGCGAGCTGTCGGCCGCCGAGCTGATCGCGATGTTCCACTACTACTTCCTCGGCAACCCGGAAGGCATCGGCTTCGACGCGCCCGACACCGACTACCTGAGCTGCATCTGGGACCCGTTCGCCCGCTACCTCGACGAGCACGGCGCCACGCTGCGGACGGCGACGGCGGTGGTGTCGATCGACCCGAGCCCGGAGTCCGGCGCGCGCTGGCGGGTGCAGCCGTCCGGCGGAGCGCCGCTGGACACCCGGCACCTGGTGCTCGCGCTCGACCCGGGTGGGCTGCGCGCGCTGGTCGCCGCGTCCCCGCAGCTCACCCCCGGGCTGGCGGCGCAGGCCGGCGCGCTCGCCGTCGCCCCGCCGTTCGCGGTCACCCGGCTCTGGCTCGACCGCGACGTCTCCGCGCAGCGCCCCACCTTCAACGCGGTCAGCCGTGAGTCCACCCTCGACTCCATCACGGTCTACTCAAGACTTGAGCGGCCCTCGGCCGAGTGGGCGGCGCGCCACGGCGGCTCGATCGTCGAGCTGCACTCCTACGCCTGCGCGGCCCCGGACGTCGACGCCGCCACCGCCCGGATGCGGACCGAGCTGGCCGTGCTCTGGCCGGAGACCGCGGGCGCGGCGGTGCTGCACCTGCAGCAGCGGTTGGAGGCCACCGCGCCGAGCTTCCCGCCGGGCACGGCCGGCCTGCGCCCGACGGTCAGCGGGGCCGCGCCCGGCATCCGGCTGGCCGGCGACTTCGTGTCGACCCCGTTCCTGTCCGGGCTGATGGAGCGGGCGTCGGCCACCGGGGTGTTGGCGGCGAACGACGTGCTCGCCGAGGTGGGAGCCGGCCCCGAGGAGATCATCGCCGGGCCGCAGCGCGGTCTGCTCGCCCACCCCCGCTACCCCCGTCGGCCGGCGCCCGGCTGAGCCGATGGCCCTTCCGTCCAACGGCATGGGGCGAATGGGCCGTTCGCCCGACGTGACACGGCGTGGTCAGGGCAGCAGCTCGGGGGCGAGCAGCCGGGCCGCGGCCAGCGGGCCGGGTTGGGAGCCGTCGGTGAGCACCGCCAGCGCCACCTGGTCGGCGCCCGCCGCCCGGTGCGCCCGGACCCGATCGACGATCACCGCGGGATCACCCCAGGCCACCAGCTCGTCGACCAGGCGGTCACCGCACCCGTCGATCTCCGCCGCGGTGAAACCCATCCGCGCGAACGACGCCCGGTAGCCGGCCACCCCGGTCAGGAAGCGCAACGGCCCGCGCGCGGTCTCCCTGGCCCGCGCCGGATCGGTGTCGAGCACCACCATCTGGTCGATGATCAGCGTCGACCGCGCTCCCAGGACGTCGCGCGCCAGCGCGGTGTACTCGGCGTTGACCAGCAGCGGAACCGCACCGGCCGCGCGGTCCCTGGCCAGCTCCAGCTTGCGGGGCCCGAGGGCGGCGAGGATCCGCCGCCGCGCCGGCACCGGCGGATCGGCCGCGTCCAGCTCGTCGAGGTAGCGCCCGAGCGCCGCCAGTGGCCGCGGCTGCTGCGGCCCACCGAGGCCGACCACGAACCGGCCGGGTGCGGTGGCCTCGAGTTCCGCGTACCGCCGGGCCACCGCCGCCGCCGGGTAGACGTCCACCGGGATGATGCCCGGCGCCACCGCGATCGTCGTGGTCGCCCGGATCAGCTCGGTGATCCGGTCCAGCGTGTCCAGTTGGCCGCCGGGGATCCAGATCGTCGAGAACCCGAGGGCCTCGAGCTCGACAGCCGCCTCCCGGTGGGCCCCGTCGGCGTCGATGTCGATCGCGATGCCGATCGGGCCCAGCTCCGTGGTGGTCACCCCGGAGACGCTAGGAGCTGAAGCCCGATTCAGGTCAAGCGCGCGGTGGAGCCGACGCGTTCCGCCCCGGCGAACGGGCACCTACCGACCGACCAGGCGTGCACCTAGCGTCGGGAAACCATGCAGCGGAGCACCGAGCGCATCCTCACCACCCACGTCGGCAGCCTGGCCCGACCGCACGACCTGCTCGAGCTCATGCGCGAACGTGAGCACGGGCGGCCCTACGACGTCGACGGGTTCGCCGAGCGCGTCACCACCGCGGTGGCGGACGTGGTGACCGAGCAGGTCCGCGCCGGGCTGGACGTGGTGACCGACGGCGAGCTGAGCAAGGTCAGCTTCCTGACCTACGTCAAGGACCGGCTGGCCGGCTTCGACGCCGGCGCGGGCGAGCGGCTGATGCCACCGTCGTGGCAGGTGGAGATCGACGCCTTCCCCGGGTACTACGCCGACTACCTGGGCAAGTACCGCGACCAGGTCAGCCCGATGACCACCATGGTCTGCACCGGCCCGATCTCCTACACCGGGCACGCGCAGCTGCAGACCGACATCGACAACCTGCGCGCCGCGCTCGCCGGCCAGCGACGTCACCGAGGCCTTCCTGCCCTCGACCAGCCCCAGCGGCTTCGGCCGCAACGACCTACTACCCGAGCCACACCGACTACCTGGCGGCGGTCGCCGAGGCGCTGCGCGAGGAGTACCTGGGGATCGTCGACGCCGGGTTCCTGCTGCAGATCGACGACCCGTGGCTGATCGAGTACCTGTCGGAGAACCCGGACACCACCCCCGAGCAGCGCCGCGCCGACGCGCAGCGGCACATCGAGATCCTCAACCACGCGCTGCGCGGCATCCCGACCGAGAAGATCCGGCTGCACACCTGCTACGGGCTCAACCACGGCCCGCGCATCCACGACCTCGACTTCCGCGACATCGCGCCGCTCATGCTCAAGGTCAACGCCGGCGCCTACTCGTTCGAGGTGGCCAACCCGCGCCACCAGCACGAATGGAAGATCTGGCGGGACGTCCGGCTGCCCGCGGCAAGATCCTCATCCCGGGTCTGCTCGGGCACGCGACCAACTACGTGGAGCACCCGGAGCTGATCGCCGACCAGATCGAGCTGTACGCCGGCATCGTCGGCCGCGAGAACGTGATCGCCGGGGCCGACTGCGGCTTCTCCTCCCGCGCCAGCTTCCACCCCGAGGTGCACCCCACCGTGGTCTGGCACAAGTTCCGCGCGCTGGCCGCGGGGGCGCAGTTGGCCTCGCAGCGCCTCTGGCCCTGAACGACGCGCGCTACCGTCTCGGCGATGGAGCCCCAGCGCCGCGCCCGCGCCATCGCCATGACCCCCGAGGAGGTGGACGCGTTCCTGGTCGAGCAGCGCACCTGCCGGGTGGCCACCGTCGGGCCGAACGGACCGCACGCCACCCCGCTCTGGTTCGTCTGGCACGGCGGCGCGCTGTGGCTGACCTCGCTGGCCCGCAGCCGGCGCTGGGCCGACCTGCGCCGCGACCCGCGCATCGCCGCCGTGATCGACGCCGGCGAGGAGTACGCCCGGCTGCGCGGGGTGGAGCTGCGCGGGCGGGTGGAGGTGGTCGGCGAGGTGCCGCGCACCGGTGAACCGGTCCCGGAGCTGGACGGCCCGGAGCGGGCGTTCGCCGCCAAGTACGGCGGCGGCGTCCTGGAGCACGACGGCCGGCACGGCTGGCTACGGCTGACCCCGGACAAGATCACCAGCTGGGACTTCCGCAAGCTGCCCGCCGCGGCCCAGCGCTACCAGAGCTCATGATCGGTGTCTGCGGTCGAAAAGCTGCACGGGTGAACCTCCGCTACCGCAGACGCTGATCATGTCGGCCGCAACCGGGCCGGGGGAGCCGTTCCGGGCGGTGGGTGCGGGTCAGCGGTCAGGGGGCGCCGGTGACCAGCGGCCACAGCCCGTCCGGGCCGGCGGCCAGCACCGCGGCGCCGACCTCGGCGTTCCACTCGGCGTCGGAGCCGTCCTCGTCGCGCCAGGCCCACAGCCGGGTCGTGACCAGCCGCAGGTCGTGCTCGCGGGTGAAGCCGATGGCCCCGTGCACCTGGTGCGCGATCCGCGCGACCACGCCGGCCGCCTCCCCGGTGCGGGCCTTCGCGGCGGCGACGGCGAATCGGGTGGCCGCCGCGCCGAACCCGTCGGCGGTCGCCACGGCAGCGGCGGCCTCCGCCGCCGCGGTGGCCGCCGCGACCTCGGCCGCGGCCAGCGCGAGCTGCTGCTGCACCGCCTGGAACCGCCCGATCGGTCGCCCGAACTGCTCGCGCTCCCCCGCGTAGCGCACCGAACGGGCCAGCGCGGCCCGGGCGGCGCCGGCGAGCAACTGGGCCCGCCCCAGCGCCGCCCGCAGCCGGAACTCCGCCGCCGCACCCGCCGGCGCCGGCAGCACCGCGACGGCGCGAACGCCGCGCGAGGAGTCCCCGATGACCACCGTGTCCCGCGGCTCCTCGGCCAGGTTCGCCCCGTCGGTGACGCCCAGCCCGTCCGGGTCGAGCAGCACCACGTGCGCGGGGGTCAGCACGACCAGCCCGGCCGCCGCCCGCGCCCACGGCACCCGGAGCAGCCGGCCCGCGACCCGGTCGCCGGAGACGTCGAGGTCGGCGATCACGGCGGTCAGCGGCCCGTCCGGCAGCGGGATACCGGCCGCGTGCAGCAGCCAGCCGGCCAGCAGGTCGGTCTCCACCAGCGGCACCCGGGCCGCGTGCGCCCCGGCCGCGGTGAGCAGCACGGCGGCGTCGGTGAGCTCGCCCTCGCTGCCGCCCGCCGCCTCGGGCAGGGTCAGCCGGGTCAGCCCGCTGCCGGCGAGCGTCTTCCACAGCGCGGCGTCGAACCCGACGCCGGCCGGCGACACGGTGCTGAAGATCGATTCGGCCAGTTCCCGGAGTTCGCTGCTCATCCCGGCTCCCCTCAGCGCAGGCCCAGGCCGCGGGCGACGATGCCGCGCAGCACCTCGTTGGTGCCGCCGCGCAGCGTGAAGCCGGGCGCGTGCAGCACCGCGTCGGCCAGCAGCCGGGCGAATCCGTCGGCCGCCCCCGGATCCGGAGCGGTGGCGACCAGCAGCCGGGCCGTGTCCAGCACCTCGTTCTCGTAGCGGGTCCCGAGGTCCTTGACCACGGCCGCGGCCAGCTCGGGCGCCGCGCCGCTGTGCAGCGCGCCGGCGATCGCCAGCGACATCCGGCGCAGCGTCCACAGCCGGGTCACCAGCCCACCGATCTCGCGCTCCACCCCGGCGACCCCGGACAGCTCCCCGAGCAGCGCGGTGAGCAGCGGGAACGTCGACAGGAAGCGTTCGGGGCCGCTGCGTTCGAAGGCCAGCTCGCTGGTGACCTGCGCCCAGCCGGCGCCGATCTCGCCGAGCACCATGTCGTCGGGCACCAGCACCCGGTCGAACACGACCTCGTTGAAGTGATGCGCTCCGGTCAACAGCGGGATGGGGCGGATCTGCACCCCGGGCGAGTCGAGCTCGACGATGAACTGGGAGAGCCCGGCGTGCCGGTTCGCCTCGTCGCGCGGCGCCGAGCGCGCCAGCGCGAAGAAGGCGTGCGCGTGGTGCGCCCCGGAGGTCCAGACCTTGGTGCCGGTCAGCTCCCAGCCACCGGACACCCGTTCCGCCTTCGTGCGCACCGCGGCGAGATCGGAGCCGGCATCGGGCTCGCTCATCCCGATCCCGAAGTAGACCTCGCCCGCCGCGATGCCGGGCAGGAACCGCCGGCGCTGCTGCTCGGTGCCGAAGCGCAGCAGCGTGGGCCCGATCTGGCGGTCGGCGACCCAGTGCGCGGCCACCGGCGCCCCGGCGGCCAGCAGCTCCTCGGTGACCACGTAGCGGTCCAGCGACGACGCCCCGTGCCCGCCGTACCGCGCCGGGATCGTCATGCCCAACCAGCCGCGGCGCCCGAGCTCGCGGGAGAACCGCTCGTCCCAGCCCGAGAGCCACACGTCCGGCCGCGGCGTCCAGGCCCCGGCGGCCCGCTCGGCGGCCAGGAACTCCCGCACCTCGGCGCGCAGCGCGGCCACGCGCGGCGGCAGCTCGGTCGGCCGGTGGGATCAGCTCGGGCAGCCGAGCGAGGGAGGTCGACACCGACCCATCCTCGTTCATCCGTGCCGACCGGCGCGAACAACAGTTGTGCGGACGGCCGCGGGCGATGGCACGATCTCGGCCATGACCAGGAATTCCAACGACGAAGCTCGGGTGATCGACCAGGTCGACACCGGACTGTTCATCGGCGGGTCGTGGCGGCCCGCGACGTCCGGGGCCACGCTGCCGGTCGACGATCCGGCCACCGGCAAGGTGCTCTGCGAGGTGGCCGACGCCGGCCCCGAGGACGGGATGGACGCGCTCGCAGCCGCCGTCGCCGCCCAGGCCGGGTTCGCGGCGATGGCCCCCCGGGAGCGCGGGGAGATCCTGCGCCGCGCCTTCGCGCTGATCACCGAGCGGATCGACGACCTCGCGCTGCTGATGACCCTGGAGATGGGCAAGCCGCTCGCCGAGTCCAAGGGCGAGATCTCCTACGCGGCGGAGTTCTTCCGCTGGTTCGCCGAGGAGGCGGTCCGGATCGAGGGCGGCTACGCGGTCGCCCCCAACGGGGCCGGCCGGTTCCTGATCCACAAGCAGCCGGTCGGCGTCTGCCTGTTGATCACGCCGTGGAACTTCCCGATGGCCATGGGCACCCGAAAGATCGGTCCGGCGATCGCCGCCGGCTGCACGATGGTGCTCAAGCCGGCGTCGCAGACCCCGCTGTCCATGCAGGCGTTGGCCGGGATCCTCGCCGAGGCCGGGCTGCCCGACGGCGTGCTCAACATCATCACCACTGCGCACTCCGGTGCGGTGATGGAGCCGCTGATCCGCGACGGCCGGGCCCGCAAGCTCTCGTTCACCGGCTCCACCGAGGTCGGCCGCGACGCTGTTGAAGCAGGCCTCCGATGCGGTGCTGCGCACCTCGATGGAGCTGGGCGGCAACGCCCCGTTCGTGGTCTTCGACGACGCCGACCTGGACCGCGCGGTCGAGGGAGCGATGCTGGCCAAGATGCGCAACATGGGCGAGGCGTGCACCGCGGCCAACCGGTTCCTGGTGCACCGCTCGGTGCTCACCGAGTTCGGCGACCGGTTGGCCGAGCGCATGGGCGCGCTCACCGTGGGTCGCGGGACCGAGGACGGCGTGCAGGTCGGCCCGCTGGTCGACGCGGCCGGCCGGGACAAGGTGGCCGAGCTGGTCGGCGACGCGATCGACCGGGGCGCGCAGGTGCTGGTCGGGGCGGAGGCGGTCGACGGGCCGGGCTACTTCTACCGCCCGACGGTGATCACCGAGGTGCCCCGTGCGGCCCGCCTGTCCCGCGAGGAGATCTTCGGCCCGGTCGCGGCGATCACCGCGTTCGACACCGAGGACGAGGGCGTCGCCGCGGCCAACGACACCGAGTTCGGCCTGGTCAGCTACCTGTTCACGGAGAACCTCACGCGCGCGCTGCGGGTGTCGGAGCGGCTGGAGAGCGGCATGGTCGGGCTGAACACCGGCCTGGTGTCCAACCCGGCCGCACCCTTCGGTGGCATCAAGCAGTCCGGCCTCGGCCGCGAGGGCGGCCGCGTAGGCATCGACGAGTACCTGGAAACCAAGTACGTCGCCATCGGCCTCCCCACCTGACCCCGACCCCCACCCCCACGAGTGGGGGGCTACAGCTGGGGGTTGGGGGTGGGGAGGAGGTGCGGGGTGTTCTGGGTGCGGCGGGTCCGGCGCCACTCTGCGGTCAACGCCTGCAGCACCCGCCGGTCGTCGGCGAGGGTGGGGTGGGCACGGCGCCCGTCCGCGGGCATCCGGTCGACCGAGGCGACCTCGGTCATCCGGCATCCGGCGGCGGCGAACCGGCAGCTGAGCAGCGTGTCGATCTCGCTGCCGTCACCCCACGGCGCGGTCGCGCCCGGGGTGATCGCCCCCGGCGCGGCGATCGAGGGCAGGTCGAGGGTGGGCAGCAGGTCGGCCCAGAAGGCGTGGTAGCCGAAGCAGAGGTCGGTCCGGGTGCCGCCGAACAGGGCCGCGGCCACCCGGTTGAGCAACGCGGTGCGCTGCCGCCGCACCGCACCGCCGCCGGTCGGCCCGCCGCCGGTCAGGAACCGGCTGCCGCTGACGACGTCGGCCCCGGCGACCAGCGCGGCCACGAAGATCGGAATCTCGCCGGGATCGGCGGCTCCGTGGGCGTCGAACGTCACCAGGATGTCGCCGGTCGCGGCGGCGAAACCGCAGGCCAGCGCGTTGCCCTTGCCGGCACGGGTCTGGGTCACGACCTTCGCGGTGGGCAGCACCCTGCGGGCGGCTTCGGCCGTGCCGTCGACCGAACCGCGGTCGACGACGATCACCTCGGTCACCATCGGACGGACCGCGGCAACGGCCGGCAACAACGCCTCGACGTTGCGGGCCTCGTTGCGGGTGGGGATCACGACGGACACGCGGGGCCGGCCGCTGCGTCCCATTGCCGCTCCTCGTCTGGCCACTCGGTGTCCGACGGCTCCTTTGCCTGACGGTCGCAACACTGCCGGACCCCGTTACCGGCGAACCGCCGCGACCCGCCGACCCGAATGCTTCCCGCACATTTTTTGCGACAGCCGAACGTTCGCGACTAGCCTGACCGCACCGGCGACACCTGTCGCCGCCGACGTACGAGGGGGACGGCATGGTCATCGCCATGCACATGAGCGACGGACTGGTCAACGTGCCCACCGCGGCACTGTTCGGCCTGATCGCCGTCATCGGTCTCGCGATCGCGGTCAGCCGCGCCCGCGCCGACCTCGACGACCGCACCGCACCGATGGCCGGCCTGGTCACCGCGTTCGTGTTCGCCGTCCAGATGATCAATTTCCCGATCCTCCCCGGGGCCAGCGGCCACCTGCTCGGCGGTGCGCTGGTGGCGATCCTGGTCGGCCCGTGGGTCGGCTCGCTGTGCATCGCGATCGTGCTCGTGGTGCAGGCGCTGCTGTTCGCCGACGGCGGCCTGACAGCACTCGGCACCAACATCACCAACATGGCGCTGATCGGCGTGTTCACCGGCTACGGCGTCGCCCTCGCGCTGCGCGCACTGGCGCGCCGCAGCCGGCGCGGGCTGGTGATCACCGCCTTCGCCGCCGCCTTCATCGGCACCGTCGTCGCCTCCCTCGGCTTCGTGCTCGAGTACGCTATCGGCGGCGCCGGCGCCACCTCGCTGGGCACCGTCTTCACCCTGATGGTCGGCCTGCACGCGCTGATCGGGATCGGCGAGGGGATCATCACCGCGGCCACCGTCGGAGCGGTGGCCGGGATCCGGCCCGATCTCGTCTACCTGCTCCGCGGCAGCAGCTCACCGCTGCTCGTGCGCGGCGCCGCCGGGAGTGCGTCGTGAACCAGTCCGCCCCGACCGCCCGCGGGAACCGTTTCCACCTCGGCTTCCTGCTCGTGGCGCTGATCATCGCCGGTGGCATCTCGTACTTCGCCAGCCCGCATCCTG
This sequence comes from uncultured Actinomycetota bacterium, assembly GCA_963730945.1. Lineage (GTDB taxonomy): Bacteria > Actinomycetota > Actinomycetes > Mycobacteriales > Pseudonocardiaceae > Pseudonocardia. Next base: position 792,402 of record CAVSTV010000008.1, on the reverse strand, counting down.
ACGGTTTGGACAGCGTCACTCTCGAGGGCTGCCGGGTGGTCGCGGCCGAGCAGCTCGAGGGCGAGTGCATCGCCCAGAACGCGCAGGACAGCCCCACCGCCGGCAGCCCGCTGGCCGACTACAGCATCGTCGGCGGCGAGGGCACCGTCGGCCCGGCCGGGATCATCGGGGTGCTGGTCACGGCGGTGCTGGCCGGCGGCCTGTTCTGGTTGCTGCGCAGCCGCGGCGACTCCCGGTCCGGCCGCTGACGCACACGTGGGCGCCGGACACGCACACCCGCTGTACCTGGCGGGCGATTCGCCGGTGCACCGGCTGCCCGCCGAGGTCAAGATCGTCTCCGCGTTCCTCGGGGTGGTGTGCGTGGTGGCGACGCCGCGCGCGGCGTTCGGGGTCTTCGGCGGCTACCTGGCGCTGCTGATCGCGGTGTGGATGATCGCGCGGATCCCACCGACCTGGATGGCCCGGCGCTCGCTGATCGAGGCTCCGTTCGTGGTGCTCGCCGTGCTGCTGCCGTTCACCGGCGGTGAGCCCTATCTCGGCTGGTTCGGGCTGACGCTGTCCGAGCCGGGCCTGCTCGGCGCCTGGAACATCCTGGTCAAGGGCACGCTCGGGGTGCTCACCTCGCTCACGCTGGCCGCCACCACGCCGCTGCGGGACCTGCTGCTGGGCATGCAGCGGCTGCACGCTCCGGCGATGGTGATCACCATCGCCACCCTGATGCTGCGCTACATCGACGTGATCGTGGGCGAGGCCCGGCGGATGCGGCTGGCCCGGATCTCCCGGGGGCATGATCCGCGCTTCCTGTGGCAGGCGGGTGCGACGGCGCGCGGCGTCGGATCGCTGTTCGTGCGGTCCTACGAGCGCGGCGAACGGGTGCACCTGGCCATGCTTTCGCGCGGCTGGTCCGGCGAGATGCCACCGATGTCCGATACGCGCACCACCGCGCAGCACTGGGTGCTGGGGCTGGCGCCGGTCGCGGTGGCCGTCGCGCTGGCCGCGACCGGCTGGGCGACCACATGATGGCCACATGACGGCGATGGACATGACCGCGGGGTCGGATGTCACCGCCGCCGACGACGCCGCCGATCCCCCGCCCTCGCTACAGGTCGTGCAGCTGGCCTTCGCCTACCCGGACGGCCACCAGGCCCTGTTCGGCATCGACCTGACCGTGCGGCGCGGCGAGCGGGTGGCCCTGCTCGGGCCCAACGGGGCCGGCAAGACCACCCTGGTGCTGCACTTGAACGGGATCCTGGAGGGCGGGCACGGGTCGGTCGCGGTCGGCGGGCTCCCGGTCGTGCGGGCCAACCTGCGCGAGATCCGGCGCCGGGTCGGCATCGTCTTCCAGGACACCGACGATCAGCTGTTCATGCCCAGCGTCGGCGCGGACGTCGCGTTCGGGCCGGCCAACTTCGGGGTCAGCGGCGCCGAGCTGCAGGCTCGGGTGGACACCGCGCTGTCCACCGTCGGCATGCTGGAGCACCGGGACCGGTCCCCGCTGCACCTGTCCGGCGGCCAGCGCCGCCGGGTCGCGCTGGCCACCGTGCTGGCCTGCGAACCGGAGATCCTGGTGCTCGACGAGCCGTCGTCCAACCTCGACCCGGTGGCCCGCCGGGAGCTGGCCGAGGTGCTGCTCTCGCTGGACGCCACGATGCTCATGGTCACCCACGACCTGCCCTACGCGCTGCAGCTGTGCCCGCGCAGCGTGGTGCTGGACGACGGGGTGGTGGTCGCCGACGGGCCGACCGCCGAGCTGCTGGCCGACCCCGATCTGCTGCGCCGGCACCGGCTCGAGCTACCCTTCGGCTTCACCCTGCGCTGACCGCGGGCCTCCCGGCGCCGAGCGCACCCCGGTCGGGCGCGACGGTCACTGTCGCGGGTCGCGGTCCGGTGCGTGCGGGATGCCGCGCGGGGGCGTGGGAATCGCGCTCTCCGGAAGGCCCCGGTCACCGTCGCGACCGGGACCGCCGCCGCGCCCGGAGGACCAGCCGGACGCCGGCGGGGGCAGGTTCGGCGGGACCACGGGCTCGACCTCGCGGGCGCCGATGGCCGGCACCTCCTTGCGGGCCTGGGCCTCGGCTTCGGCCACCGCCTTGGCCAGCGCCGGGTCGCCCGCGGTGTCGAACCACTTGGTGATCTGCTCGTCGTCGTCCTCCGGCCTCGACGCCGACACCGCATCGTCGACCGGGGACGGCTCGAACCGGAACACCCCGTCGTCGCCCGGAGCGCCGAGCATCCGGGTGAAGCCCTCCAGGGCCTTGCCGAAGTCCGAGGGCACCAGCCACACCTTGTTGGCCTCACCCTGCGCCATCTGCGGCAACGTCTGCAGGTACTGGTAGGCCAGCAGCTCCGGGGTCGGCTTGGCCGCCTTGATCGCCGCGAACACCTTCTCGATGGCCTTGGCCTCGCCCTGGGCTTCCAGGTACTTGGCGGCCCGATCGCCCTGGGCGCGCAGGATCCGGGCCTGCCGGTCGGCCTCCGCGGTCAGGATCAGGGCCGTCTTGGCGCCCTCGGCGGACAGGATCTGGCTCTGCTTCTGGCCCTCGGCGCTGCGGATCGCCGATTCCCGCTGACCCTCCGCGGTGAGGATCATGGCCCGCTTCTCGCGATCGGCCTTCATCTGCCGCTCCATCGACTCCTGGATGGAGGCCGGCGGGTCGATGGCCTTGATCTCGACCCGGGCGACCCGGATCCCCCAGCGGCCGGTGGCCTCGTCCAGCTCGCCGCGCAGCACCGTGTTGATCTGGTCGCGGGAGGTCAGGGTGCCCTCGAGGCTCATGCCGCCGACCACGTTGCGCAGCGTCGTGGTGGTGATCTGCTCCACCCCGAGGATGTAGTCGGAGATCTCGTAGACGGCGGCCTTGGGGTCGGTGACCTGGTAGTAGACCACGGTGTCGATGTTCACCGTCAGGTTGTCCTGGGTGATCACCGGTTGCGGCGGGAAGGACACCACCTGCTCGCGCAGGTCGATCCGCTCGCGCACCTTGTCGATGAACGGCACCAGGAAGGCCAGCCCCGGATCGGCCGTGCCCTTGAACCGGCCCAGCCGCTCTATCACCGCCGCGGTGGCCTGCGGGATGATCTGCACCGCCTTGACCACCGAGACCACGACCAGCACCACGATCAGTACCACGATGATCAGCAGCACCGTGCTTGCGTCCACCGACGTTCCTTCCCTTCCGCCGTCGGACCCGTTCGTCCGACGGGTCAGACGTTAGTCCTGGGCCACGACGAGAGCCGTCGCCCCGGAGATGTCCATCACGGTGACCCGCGAACCGGGCTCGATCACGTCGTGCCCGTCGAACGACCGGGCCGACCACAGGTCGCCGCCGATCTTGACCTGGCCGCCGTGCCCGTCGACCCGGGTGACCACGAACGCCGTGTTGCCGACCAGCGCCCGGTGGTGCATCACGGAGTGGTCGATACCGCGGTCCAGCTTGCGGCGCAGCATCGGGCGCACCGCGAACAGCAGCAGCACCGAGACCACCGCGAAGGTTCCGACGCCGACCAGCGGGCTGCTCTCGGGGAACAGCACCGAGGCGCCGGCTGCGGCCAGCGCCCCGCCGCCCAGCATCAGCAGCACGAACTCTCCGGCCAGCACTTCGGCAGCGATCAGCGCCAGGCCGGCGATGAGCCAGATCACCGCAGCTGTCATGGCGCAGATCCTGCCAGAAGATTCACCCGAGCGTGATCATCCGCTCACCGATGTCCGCGGGAGTTGCTCCCGCCGCTCACTCCGGGACCGTCACGAAGTCGATCAGCTGCTCCACCGCCGCGATCAGCGGCGTCTCCAGGTCCCGGAAGCTGCGCACGGCGCCGAGCACGCGCCGGGCACCGTCGGCGGGCTCGCCCCAGCGCAACGCCGCACAGACCCCGGTCTTCCAGTCCGTGCCCATCGGTATCCGCGGCCAGGCCCTGATCCCGACGACCGACGGCTTCACCGCCTGCCACACATCCACGTAGGGATGCCCGGTGACCAACACGTTCGGCCCGGCCACCGACGCCGCGGCCCGCGTCTCCTTCGTCCCGGCGACCAGGTGGTCGACGAGCACCCCGAGGCGGCGGTGGCGGCCGGGAACGAAAGCGGCGACCGCGGCGGCCAGGTCGTCCATGCCGTGCATGGGCTCCACGACGACGCCCTCCACCCGCAGGTCGTGCCCCCACACGCGCTCGACCAGCTCCGCGTCGTGCAGCCCCTCGACCCAGATCCGGGCGGCCCGCGCGGTGCGGGCGGTGTGCCCCAGCACCTTCACCGAGCCCGACGCCGAGCGGGCCGCCGCCGCGGGGGCGCGGGCCGGCAGCACCAGCGTGCTGAGCACACCCTCGACCAGGAACGCGGCCGGTACCAGCGGGAACACCCGGCGTCGGTCGTGCCGGTCCGCCAGCGTCACCTCCCGGATGTCGGCTGCGACCACGGCCCCGCAGAAGCCGCTCGCCGGGTCCTCGACGACCAGCCCGGTCTCGGCGGCAACCTCCGGGATCGCCCGCGTGACTCTGGTGCGGGTCCCGTCGGCGCGGAAGATCCCTCGGTAGTCATGGGTCGGCACCCGCAGAGTTGTACCGGCCCGGCGGCACCTGGCCGCCGCGACACGCCCGCCGAGGCGCCGCCGGCGACGGCTACCCAACGTTGCGGTGTTCACCCGCACGGCAGGAGTGCCGTGATCGGCTCAGCTGGCTAGCCTGACCCGGTGCCCTGCCCCTCCGCGACCTTCACCGTCTGGACCTCGGCCTGGCTGGCCGGCGCCGCGGCACCGGACGACGTGCTGGATGCGCTCGGTCCCTGGGCGGAGGCGCACGACGTGCAGGCCGCCGACGCCGTCACCGCCGAGCTCACCGCGCTGCCGCCGCCGGGAGCCCCGGTGTCGTCGGTGATGTTCCTGCTCGCGGCCCTGCGGCGGGCCGCGGGTGGGCAGTGGGCGAGCTCCGGTCCCGGCCGGTTGGTGCTCGCGGCCCCCGGTGACGTGCGTGGGCTGCCCGGGCCCGGCGCGTTCAGCCGGGAGGCCACGGACGCGGGCGAAGGCGTGCTGTTCGCCGATGCCGGGCTGGGCATCGTGCCCCGCCCGATCGCCGACGGCGTGTTGCGCTGGACCGTCTACGCGGTGCCCGAGCAGGGACCTCCGCCGGAGTTCGTGGCGCTCGGGCAGGCCGAGCGGGACCTGCGCGAACAGGTCCGGCAGTCGGCTTCGGTGCTCACCTCGCTCGGGGTGGCCCGGCACCGGCCCGGCGTGCGCGAGGAGATCGCCGCCGCGTTGCAGGCCCGACCGGAGTCGATGTGGCCCGCCGGGATGCCGGGCCAGGCCCTGCGGGTGTTGCAACACGCCGACGAGGTCGAGGCGATCCTGGCCGCGGCGTCGGTGGACGAGCCCGGCGGCGCGCTGTCGGCGTCGGCCGCGGTGGCCCGCAGGGAGGCGTTGCGACCTATCGAGACCGCGGTCAGGGTGGCCCGTCGAGCGGCCGTCGCGCAGGCCGTCCGGGTGCTCGCCGGCAGCACCACCTACCCCTAGGGTCCTACCGGGTCACATCCCGGCCCAGCGTCTCGGGCATCGCCCACACCGCGACCAGGCTGATCAGCCCGACCACGATCATGTACGCGGAAACCGACAGCGACGTGCCGGTGGCGGACTGCAGCGCGGTGGCGATCAACGGGGCGAACCCGCCGCCGAGCACCGCGCCGACGGCGTAGGAGAACGAGGCGCCGCTGTAGCGGTAGCGGGCCTCGAACAGCTCCGCGAACAGCGCCGACTGCGGCCCGTAGGAGGCGCCGAGGCCGATGGTCAGCACGATCACCGCGATGATCAGCAGCGCCGTTTCGCGGGTGTCGATGAGCAGGAAGAACGGGATCGCCCACAACACCAGCAGCACGGACCCGACGAGGTACACCGGGCGGCGCCCGATCCGGTCCGACCAGATCGCCGAGGCCACGATGCTGAGCAGCCAGGTGACGCTGCCGACGATCACCACCACCAGCATCACGTTGCGGCTGATCTTCAGCACCGAGGTCCCGTAGGAGAGCAGGTAGGCCAGGAACACGTAGCCGATGGCGGTGTTGGCGATGAAGCTCACCGAGGCCACGACCAGCGCTCGTGGTCGCTCCCGGAACACCTCGACGATCGGCCGCGCGCTGCGCGAGCGCTCGCTGCGCAACGCCCGGAACACCGGGCTCTCCTCGATCGAGAGCCGCACGTAGAGCCCCACCCCGACGAGCACGATCGACAGCAGGAACGGCACCCGCCAGCCCCAGCTCGCGAACTGCTCCTCGCTCGTCGCGTTGCCGACCGCGAAGAACACCAGCTGGGCCAGGATCAGCCCGGCCGGCACGCCGACCTGGGAGAACGAGCCGTAGCGCCCGCGCTGGTCCGCCGGGGCGTGCTCGACGGCCATCAACGCGGCCCCGCCCCACTCCCCGCCCGCGCTCAACCCCTGCAACAGCCGCAGCACCAGCAGCAGCACCGGCGCCAGCAGGCCGACCTGGTCGTAGGTCGGCAGCAGCCCGACCCCGACGGTGGCCACGCCCATCAGCAGCAGCGAGGCCACCAGCATCGCCTTGCGACCGATCCGGTCGCCGAAGTGCCCCCACAGCACGCCGCCGAGCGGGCGGGCCAGGAAGCCGACGCCGAGGGTGGCGAACGCGGCCAGCGTGGCCGACGCCGGCGACAGCGTCGAGAAGAACTGCGAGCCGAAGATCAACGCAGCCGCCGTCGAGTAGATGAAGTAGTCGTACCACTCGATCGTGGTGCCGATCGCGCTGGCCACGGCCACCCGGCGCAGCTGCCGCCGGTCGACCTGCCCGCGATGATCAGGACGGGCCGGCCCGGCACTCACCGCAGCACCTGGCCCCGGGTCTCGGGCAGGGTCAGGATGGCCAGGAACGCGATCACGGCACCGGCGGCGACGTAGTAGAAGAACGCATCCGCCAGCCCGGCCGCCGACAGCGCCTGGATGACCAGCGGCGCGGTACCACCGAAGATCGCGACCGTCAGGTTGTACCAGGCCCCGATGCCCAGCCCGCGCAGCTCGGTCGGGAACAGCTCGCTCATGATCGCCGGGGCGATCGAGGTCATCATGGTGTAGAGCCCGAGGCCGACGCAGAACACGACCAGCAGGTTGACCAGTCCCGGGCCGATCAACGTCGACAGCGGGACGACCAGCACCGCCGTTGCGGCCGACCACACCAGCAGCTGCGGCTTGCGCCCGAACCGGTCCGACAGCATCCCCATCGGGTACTGCAGCACGACGAACAGCGCGGTGGCGATGGACAGCGCGAGGAACACCTCGCCGGCGTCGGCGCCGCGCGAGCTCACCGCGAACGGCGTGAGCGCGGAGAAGAACGTGTAGTAGCACAGCGTGGACAGCAGCGTGAAACCGACGAGCTGCGCGACCGCCTTCGGGTGCTCGCGCAGCGTGGTCAGCAGCGGATGCCGCAGCGCCTGGGCCTTCTTCTTGTTCTCCTCGAATTGGTCGGTCTCGGGCATCGCCCGGCGCAGCCAGAGCCCGACCAGCCCGAGCGCTCCCCCGATCAGGAACGGGATGCGCCACCCGTAGGACGCGAGCTCCTCCTTGGACAGCACCGCGGTCAGCAGCGCCCCCAGCAGCGACGCCAGCAGCACCGCGGTGCCGGTCGAGATGTAGAAGAACGCCGAGTAGCGCCCGCGACGCTCGGGCGGCGCGATCTCGGCGAGGTAGGCCGAGGCGTTGGACACCTCGCCGCCCAGCGACATGCCCTGGGCGATCCGGGCGAGCAGCAGCAGGATCGGCGCCAGCCAACCGACCAGCGCGAACGTCGGCAGCAGCCCGATCGCCAGCGAGCCGCCGGCCATCAACACGATGGTCAGCATCATCGCCGTCCGGCGTCCCCGCAGGTCGGCGAACCGGCCGAGCAGCCAGCCGCCGAGCGGACGGAAGAAGAAGGCCAGCGCGTAGGTGGCCAGCGTGCTGATCAGCGCGAGTGCGGCGTTCTCCTTCGGGAAGATCTGGGTGGCGAAGAAGATGCTGAACGTGGCGTAGACCGTCCAGTCGTACCACTCGATGGCGTTGCCGACCGAGGCGGCCACCAGCGTCCTGACCGGCAGCCGATGCTCCGCTGTGGACGGCGCGAGGGTGCTGGGCTCCGACATGGCTCCTCCGATGTCGCGGGGAGTGAGGTTCCCGGCAGGCTAGACAACGGGGTGCGAACCGGCATCCGCTGGCTGGCGCACGCCGGCCTCGTCGTCGCGGCCGACGCTGCCGCTGCGGCCAGCGGGTGCTGGCCCAGCTCACCCTCGCCGGGCGGCACGAGCCGCTGGCGGGCTGAGCAGCGCTACCCACAGCGGAGGCGGCCCGGGTCCGTGACCGTCCCGGACACGGGATCGGCCGGCGGCCGTTCGTGGCCCCGGTTCCGGACCCGCGGAACCGGTCTTCCGCGTTCCTCGCAACGGGCAGCTCCCGCGCTCCCCGGAACGGGCAACGTCCGCGTTCCGCGGAACGGGATCCTCGGCGTTCTATGGAGCGGGGGCTTCGGCGTTCCGCGGAAGGTCCGGCTCCCACGTTCCGCGGAACGCCCAGCTCCCGCGTTCCCCGCAGCGGACAGCTCCCGTCTTCCGCGGAACGTCCGGCTCCCGCGTTCCGCGAAACGCCGATCGAACGCTGTCGGCATCAGCCCGGCCACCGGCGTCGGCACGGGCTCGGCCGCCGGAGCGGTCCGGCCGCATCGCGCATGCTGGCACCACCGCTGGCGGTGACGCGGCCGCGAACCTCGTTTGATCAGCGTTGACTTATATAACTGCTTACCTATAGCGTGCCGCCGTGCACGCTTTCGATGTGCTCGGCGACCCGGTGCGCCGGCGCCTGCTCGAACTGCTGGCCACCGGCGAGCAGAGCTCGGGCGCGCTGACCGCGGTGGTCCGCGCGGAGTTCGGCATCTCCCAGCCTGCGGTGTCGCAACACCTCAAGGTGTTGCGGGAGCACGGTTTCGCCGCCGTCCGCGCGGCCGGCACGCGCCGGCTGTATGCGGTGCGGGCCGAGCCGCTGCGCGAGGTCGACCACTGGCTCGACGGGTTCCGCCGGTTCTGGGCTCCTCATCTCGACGCCCTGGGCACCGAGCTGGCCCGCGGCCGCCGGGACCGGCGCGTCGCCGAAGAGGGAACTTCCGAAGGGAATCAACCATGATCGACGTTGAACACCAGATCAGCGCCGTCGAGCGGCGGGTCGGCGGCCGCACGCTGGCCGCCGGGGACGCCCGGGTGGTGACGATCAGCCAGCGCTACCCGAGCGCGATCGAGGACGTGTGGGACGCCTGCACGAACCTGGAACGCATCCCGCGCTGGTTCCTGCCGGTGTCCGGTGAGCTGCGCGTCGGCGGGCGATACCAGCTGGAGGGCAACGCCGCGGGCACGGTGCAGAGCTGCGACCCGCCGCACTCGTTCACCGCGACCTGGGAGTACGGCGGCGAGGTGAGCTGGATCGAGGTGGCACTGACCGCCGACGGTGATCGCACCCGCTTCGAGCTGCAGCACATCGCGCACGTCGACGACGAGCGCTGGACCGAGTTCGGCCCTGGCGCCGTCGGCGTCGGCTGGGATCTGGGGTTCATGGGCCTGGCCGAGTACCTGCGCACCGGGGCCGCCGTGACCGATCCGGAGAAGGTGCAGGCCTGGTACGGCTCCGCCGAGGGCGTCCGGTTCATGACCGAGAGCAGCGAGGCCTGGTACGCCGCGGCGGTCGCCTCCGGGACCGAGGAACCCGCCGCCCGAGCCGCCGCCGACCGCACCACCGCGTCCTACACGGCAACGGGGTGACCGGTCGCCCGCCACCATGATCGTGCGGCGGGAAAACCGCGGCTGCGGGCCCGAATTCGGGTTGCACGATCATGCTCGGGGCGGGTCCGGGGTCAGCCCGGCCGGACGGGCGGGGCGGGCCGCCGCGCCGGCTCGCAGCACTGCGCGGCGCACGGCGCGCCGTTGAGCGTGCAGCCGGCCCGCGGGACCTCGCCCAGCCCGCGGGGGGCGAAGTCGTGCCGGTGCTCGGCGATCAGCTCCAGCACCATGTCGGCGAAGCGTGGGTCGGGCCCGGCCGTCGCGGCGCGCGCGAAGCCCATGCCGAGCTCGGCGGCCCGCTCCCGTGCTTCGTTGTCCAGGTCCCAGACGACCTCGATGTGATCGGAGACGAAGCCCACCGGCGCCACGATCACCGCTGGCACCCCGTCGGCGTGCAGCCCATCAAGATGATCGACGATGTCCGGCGCCAGCCAGGGCACCTGTGGCGGACCGGACCGGGACTGCCACACCAGATCGTGCTCGTCGGCCCCCACCGCGGCCGCCACCAGCCGGGCGGTCTCGGCGACCTGCCGCGAGTAGCGGTGCCCGCCCTCGGCCGGCGGTCCGGCCGCGGCGTCGGCGGCCAGCGGCACCGAGTGCGCGGTGAACACCAGCCGGGCCCGCCGCGCCAGCTCGGGCCCCCGCTCGGCCCCCAGATCGGCCCTGGCCGCGCGCACGGCGTCGGCGTTGGCCGCGACGAACAGCGGGTGGTCGAAGAAGTGCCGCAGCTTCGTCAGCTGCGGGGCCGCGTCGCCGACGGCCTTACGGGCCCGCTCGATGTCCTCGTCGTACTGCCGGCAGGCCGAGTAGCCGCCGTAGGCGCTGGTGGCGAACACCAGCGCGCGGCGCACCCCGTCGCGGGCCATCGCGGCCACCGTGTCCTCGACCATCGGGTGCCAGTTGCGGTTGCCGAAGTACACCGGCAGGTCGGTCCGCTCACCGATGGCCGCGATCAGCTCCCGGTTCCGGGCGTTGATCGGGCTGATGCCGCGGAAGTGCTGGTAGTGCCGCTCCACCTCGTCGAGGCGCTCCGGCGGGACGCCGCGCCCGCGGGTCACGTTCTCCAGGAACGGGCGGACCTGCTCGGGACCCTCCGGGCCGCCGAACGAGAGCACCAGCAGGGCATCCACCGAGGTCCGCACGGCTCCATCGAACACCCCGGGGCCGGCGTTCACACGCCGATGGCGTGGAAACCGCCATCGGCCCAGACCATCGACCCGGTGGTCACCGGCATCCAGTCCGACAGCACCGCGCACACCGTCTTGGCCACCGGCTCCGGGTTGTTGACGTCCCAGCCCAGCGGCGCCCGGCCGTCCCAGGCGTCCTCGAACGCGGCGAAGCCGGGGATCGACTTCGCGGCCATCGTCTTGACCGGGCCCGCGGCCACCAGGTTGACCCTGATCCCGTGGGGGCCGAGGTCGCGCGCCAGGTAGCGCGTCACCGACTCCAGTGTGGACTTGGCGACGCCCATCCAGTCGTAGGCCGGCCACGCCTGGCGGTTGTCGAAGTCCATCCCGACGACCGAAGAACCGCGCCCGAGCAGCGGCAGCACCGCGGTGGCCAGCGATTTGAACGAGTACGCGCTGACCTGGATCGTGGTGGCCACGTCCTCCCACGGCGCGTTCAGGAACGCGCCCTCGCCCAGACACGACGCCGGGGCGAAGCCGATCGAGTGCAGCACCCCGTGCAGCCGCGGCTCGCCCTCGGCGGCGGGCTCGCCGAGGTGCTCGGACACCCGCTCGACCAGGGTGTCGAGCTGGCCCTGGTCGGCGACGTCGAGCTCCACCACCGGCGCGGGCTGCGGCAACCGCTGCGCGATCCGCTCCACCAGCCGCATCCGCCCGAAACCGGTCAGCACCACCTGCGCGCCCTGCTCCTGCGCCACCCGGGCGACGTGGAACGCCAGCGAGGCGTCGGTGATCACGCCGGTGATGAGCAGGCGCTTGCCCTCGAGCAGTCCCATGGGAGCGGGTGTCCGTTCTTCTCGTCGTCGGGGAGTCGGGTGTCGGGGGAGTCGGGAGTCGGTCAGTGGCCCATGCCGAGGCCACCGTCGACCGGGATCACCGCGCCGGTGACGTACCCGGCCTGCTCGGAGCCGAGCCAGGTGATGGCCGAGGCGATCTCCTCGACACCGGCGTAGCGACCCAGCGGCACCTGGGCGAGGATCTCGGCGCGGCGGGCGTCGGGCAGGGCGCGGGTCATGTCGGTGTCGACGAAACCCGGGGCCACCACGTTGGCGGTGATGCCGCGCGAGCCCAGCTCGCGGGCGATCGAGCGGGCCAGCCCGACCAGCCCCGCCTTGGACGCCGCGTAGTTGACCTGGCCGGCCGACCCGAGCAGCCCGACCACGCTGGACACGAAGATCATCCGACCGCCACGGGCCTTGAGCATGCCGCGGGTGGCCCGCTTGGCCACCCGGTAGGCCGCGGTCAGGTTGGCGTCCAGCACGCGGGTGAACGAGTCCTCGCTCATCCGCATCAGCAGCCCGTCGTCGGTGATGCCGGCGTTGGACACCAGCACCTGCACCGGCCCGTGCTTCTGTTCCACCTGCGTGAACGCCGCGTCCACCGCCTCGGCGTCGGTCACGTCGCAGGACACCGGGAACAGCTCGCCGGGCAGGTCGTCGACCGGGCTGCGGTGGGTCACCGCCACCTGATCCCCCTGCGCCGCGAACGCCGAGGCGATCGCCAACCCGATCCCCCGGTTGCCCCCGGTCACCAACACGCTGCGTCCCACGCCCGCACCCTATATGCGCCGGGGATCGGGTTCAGGGCAGCCGGCGGCCGAGCGCCAGCCCGGTGGTCACGCCGGCGATGAGCAGCAGCGAGCCGCCGGCCAGCCACGGGCGGCTGGTGTCCACCCGGCGGGTCTCGTAGCCGATCTGCTCGCCGAGCTCGGCGTAGACCTGGCGGAGCTCCTGCTCGGTCGCCGCGGTGAAGAACTGCCCACCGGACAGATCCGCGATCTTGCGCATGGACTGGTCGTCGACCGCGACCGGCACCCGCTCGCCCTCGTTGATCTCGATCGAGCCGTACTCGGTGCCGAAGGAGATCGTGGACACCGGCACCTTCGCCTCGGCGGCGGCACGAGCCGCGGTGAACGAGCCGCGCGGCTCCTCCTCCGGCGAGACGCCGCCGGGAACGGTCTGCTTGCCGTCGCTCATCAGCACGATCCGGGCCGGCGGCGGCCCGTCCGCGGAGGCGCCGGCGATGCCCTGGGAAAAGGTCTCGATCGACTGCATGGCGGCGAAGATGGCCTCCCCGGTCGCGGTGGACTCCGACAGCTTCAGCGAGGCGATGGCCCGCTTCACCGGATCCCGGTCCGCGGTCGGCGACACCAACACCGCCGCGGTACCGGCGAACGCCACCAGCCCGAGGTTGACCCCCGGGGTGAGCTGATCGGAGAACGCCGTCGCCGCGGCCTGCGCGGCGGCCAACCGGCTCGGCTCGACGTCGGTGGCCTGCATGGACAGCGACACGTCGATCACCAGCACCACGGTGGCCCGGTTGCGCGGCACCTTGGCCTCGGCCATCGGCCCGGCCAGCGCCACCGTCAGCACGGCGAGCGCCGCGATCAGCGCCGCCGCCGGCAGGTGCCGGTACCAACCCGGTCGCTTCGGGGCGATCCGCTCGAGCAGCTCCAGGTTGGTGAACGCGACGGTGTCGCGCCGACGGCGCCGCAGCAGCAGCACGTAACCGACGATGAGCGCGGCGACCACGATGAACAGCAGCAACCACCAGGGATGGGCGAACACTCAGCGCCCACCCCCCGACCAGGCTCGTTTGCGGGCCAGCGCGAACCGGACGATGTCGACGATCCAGTCCGAGTCGGTGCGCAGCGTCAGCTGCGCGGCCCCGCAGCGGCGCAGCGTCGCGGCGACCAGGTCGCGGTGCTCGGCGGCGGCCGCGGCGAACTCGCGGCAGAGCAGCGGGCTGGTGACCACCTCGCGCTGGCGCCCCGACTCCGGGTCGGCGAGCACCACCGTGCCGACCTCGGGCAGCTCCAGCTCGCGCGGGTCCAGCACCTCGACCGCGAGCAGCTCGTGCCGGGTCGACAGCGCCCGCAGCGGCCGCTCCCAGGTGGGCTCGCCGAGGAAGTCCGAGATGACCACGCAGAGCCCGCGCCGGCGCGGCGGCCGGCGCAGCTGCTCGACGGCCTCGGCGAGGTCACCGCGGGTGCCCGTGGGGGCCCGCGGCGAGGCGGCGACCCGGCGCAGCATCCCGCGCGCGTGCGCCAGGCCGCCGCGGGCCGGGATGCGCTCGGTGTGCTCACCGGTGGCCACCACCGCACCGATCCGGTTGCCGCCGCCACGGGTCAGGTGGGTGATCGCGGCCAGCGCGGCGATGGCCAGATCGCGCTTCTCGCAGGAGGTGGTGCCGAAATCGAGGCTGGGCGACAGGTCGAGCACCACCCAGGTCTCCAGCTCGCGGTCGGCGACGGTCTGCCGGACGTGCGGCAGGGTCGTGCGCGCGGTGGCGGCCCAGTCCATCCGGCGCACGTCATCACCGGGCTGGTAGGCGCGGGCCTCCCCCGGTTCGCTGCCGGGCCCGGGCACCAGACCGAGGTGGTTGCCCTGCAGCAGCCCGTCGAGCCGGCCGCGCACGGTCAGCTCCAGGGTGCGCAGCGACGCCTCCATCGACCCGTCCCGGAAGGACGGGGGCGAGGGGTTCGGCGGCTGCGCGCGGCTGGAACTGCGCTGCGCGCGGGCGGGACCGCGGTCACACCGGGGTGAACTGCGTCGGTTGCGGGCCCGGGTCGTGCTGGGCCGGATCGTGCTGGGGCCGGGCGCTGACCTGCGGCAACGGCACGGTGGCCAGCACCCGGGAGATGATGTGGTCCATCGGCACCGCGTCGGCCACGGCGTCGTAGGACAGCACCAGCCGATGCCGCAGCACGTCGGGGGCCACGTCGAGCACGTCCTGCGGCAGCACGTAGTCGCGGCCCCGGATCAACGCCAGCGCGCGAGCCCCGGCGACGATGCCCAGCGTCGCGCGGGGGGACGCGCCGTAGGACACCCAGCCGGCGATGTCGGACAGGCCGTGCTCGGCCGGCGTTCGGGTGGCCACCACCAGCCGCACCACGTAGTCGACCAGGGCGTGGTGCACGAACACCCGGGTGGCCACGGTCTGCAGCCGCGACAGCTCATCGGGGTTGATCACCTGTTGCGCCACCGGCGGCTCGGCGCCCATCCGGTAGACGATCTCGCGCTCCTCCTCGACCCCCGGGTACTCCACGATGATCTTGAAGAGGAACCGGTCCCGTTGCGCCTCCGGCAGCGGGTACACGCCCTCGTTCTCGATCGGGTTCTGGGTGGCGAGCACCAGGAAGGGATTCGGCATCGGGAACGTCTTGCCGCCGATCGACAGCTGCCGCTCGGCCATCACCTCGAGCATCGCCGACTGCACCTTGGCCGGGGCCCGGTTGATCTCGTCGGCCAGCACGAAGTTGGCCACCACCGGCCCCAGCTCGACGTCGAACTCCTCGCGACCCTGCCGGTAGATCCGGGTGCCGAGGATGTCGGCCGGGATCAGGTCGGGGGTGAACTGCAGCCGGGAGAAGGAACCGCCGACGACCTTGGCCACCGTCTCGACGGCCAGCGTCTTGGCCACCCCCGGCACGCCTTCGAGCAGCAGGTGGCCGCGGGCCAGCAGCCCGACCAGCATCCGCTCGACCAGCCGGTCCTGACCGACGATCACGCGTTTGATCTCGAACACCACGCGCTCGAGGCGCTCGGCCTCGTTGGCCGGGCTGGGGACGGACTCCTGCAGGCTCACCGCATTCCCTCGCTGCCCTCGGTCAGCGCTGCGCGCGGGCGCTGTGACATTGGTTCGCTCGCAAGCTCGCTCACCGCATTCCCTCGCTGCCCTCGGTCAGCGCTGCGCGCGGGCGCTGTGACATTGGTTCGCTCGCAAGCTCGCTCACCCCGCCATCCCACCCGGTGGCCCGTGAGACCTCGGTGAGTCCGGTCGGGGTCGGTGTCCCGCGGTGTCGGGCAGGGCGCGCAGCTCGCCACCGGCGGCGATGACGACCGCGGCGAGCGCGGGATCGGAGGTGGCCAACGGGGCCGCCGCCCGCAGCGCTGTGGCCGCAGCCACGCAGTCGGCCATGCTCACCGCGCAGGTCTGCCGGTGGTAGTACGTCGCTCGGAGCCGGCCGGCCTGCAGGGCGAGCTCGGCGTCGAGCGGGCACAGGCGCATCCCGGCGTCGCTCAGCAGCGCCAGATCGCCTTCGGCGTCGTCACTGTCCCGACCCCAGGTGCGGACCATCTGGTCGATCACCTCGGCGGCGTTCACGGTGGCCAGCACGGACCCACCCCGTAGCAGCTGCTCCACTTCGTCGGCCGCCGATTCGGCGCGGAGATAGGAGATCACCGCATACGCGTCCAGCACGATCACGCCGGCTCCGGTCGGCTCGGTCGGCCCTCATCCGTGCGGTCCGCCGCGCGCGCCTCATCGGTCGTCGGACCGGGTCCGGCATGGATGCCCTTCAGCGCGCCGATCGGGTCCTCCGGGATGGGACGGACGATCGCATAGCTGCCCTTGTCGATCACCAACACGGCCGCCGCGCCCCAGCGGCGGCGAAGTGTCGCCGGGAGGGAAACCTGACCACTGGCCGTTACCCGGGCGCGCACAGCATCCATCGACCGACCATACAATGAATCGGCCTCTTATATGATGAAGTTGCACCGGCACCACATGCGTGAACCGCTCAGATGAGGCGGGTGGCCTGCGGGAGCAGGCCCCGCGTGCGCAGCGGCGCCACCCGCACATCCGCACCGGTGTAGGGCGCCTCGACCATGTTGCCGCCACCGATGTACATCGCGACGTGGTGGATCGGGGCCCCGCCGTTGCGGTAGAACACCAGATCGCCGGGGCGCAGGTCGGAGATCGGCACCTTGCGACCGGCGTTGTACTGGCTGCGGCTGACCCGGGGCAGCGAGACCCCGGCCCCGTTGAAGGCGTAGAGCATCAGCCCGGAGCAGTCGAACCCGACGCGGTTCAGCGGCGAGCCGAAGGCGTCCGGGATCCCGGTGCTCGGCCCGCGCCCGGTGCCGCCGCCCCACACGTACTGCACGCCGACCTGGGACAGCGCCCGGTCGATCACCTGCTGGATGCCTCCGCGCAGCCCCGATCCGCGGCCCGACTCGCGCGCGATCGCGCCGGCCCGGGCCGAGCGTTGCGCGGCGGCCTGCTCGGCGGCGATCTGCCGCTGCCACGCGTCGAAGCGGGCCCGCTGCTGCCGCAGCCCGGCGTCGGCGGACGTCGCCGCGTCCAGGCGACGCTGCACCTCGGCCCGCTGCGCGGCGACCGCGGCGAGCTCGGCGGCCTGCGCCCGCGCCGCGGCGTCGGCCACCGCGACGGCCCGGTCGGCGGTCAGCTTGGCCGCCTGCGCCTCGCCTTCCCTGGCCCGCGCCTCCTCCAGCGCGGCCCGGGCGGCGGAGTCGGCGTTGGCCTTGTCCACCCGGGCCCGCTCCAACCCGTCCTGCGCCGTGAGCTGGGTGCGGGCGATCGCATCGTTGAACTCCGCCCTGGCCACCAGGTCCTCGGGGCTGGTGGCCGCGGTGAGCAGGGCGAGCGGTCCGCTGTCGAGCTGCTGCTGGTAGGTGGCGGTGACGAACTCGTCGAGCCGGTTGCGGGCGTCCTCGATGGCGGCGGAGGCGGCCTCGGTCTCGATCCGCGCGTTGTCGGCGCGGCGCACCGCGGCCGCGGCGGCGTCGCGGGCCGCCTGCAGGTCGATGAGCGCGGCCTCGGCCGTCTCCCGTTGGGCGGCCAGCGCGGCCTGCAGATCGTCGGTGCGGGCGTCCAACTCGGCGATCTGGGTGCTGAGCCGGCCGACCTCGCCGGCCCGCTGGCTGATCGCGTCACGGCTGCGGCGCAGGTCGTCGTCGCTCGGGTTGGGCGGCGGGCCAGGGGCGGCGAGGGCCGCCGGCACCGACCCGACCACCAGTGCCAGCAGCAACGACAGCAGCACGAGGACACGTCCGCAGCGGCGCACGAGACCCTCCCCCACATGCGACTGATCAACCGAGCGACGGCACTGTGCCACCGGCTCAAGATCAATCGAAGTTCCCACGCGCACCGTTGAGCAACTTCCACCACATGGAGCAGCCGGCGTGTCCGACGCCGGCGAGCTCCGGCTCGACGGTCTTACAGGACAAGCGTACTGTTTGACAAGCAGGGGTCTGCGGCTCCGCAGCGTGCGGATACGCGAGACTTCACGATCACCGGACGCGCCCACCACCGCCCCAGGAGGACAGCCATCGTGGCCAGCAGCGACAGCTTCGGAGCGAGAGGGACCATCCAGGCAGGCGGGGTCGAGCACGAGATCTTCCGGCTGTCCGCCGTCGACGGTGCCGAGCGGCTGCCGTACAGCCTCAAGGTGCTGCTGGAGAACCTGCTGCGCACCGAGGACGGCGCCAACGTGACCGCCGATCACGTGCGGGCGCTGGCCGGTTGGGACCCGACCGCCGAGCCGGATACCGAGATCCAGTTCACGCCGGCGCGGGTGATCATGCAGGACTTCACCGGGGTGCCCTGCGTGGTCGACCTGGCCACCATGCGCGAGGCGGTCACCGAGCTGGGCGGCGACGCGGCGAAGGTCAACCCGCTGGCGCCGGCCGAGCTGGTCATCGACCACTCGGTGATCATCGACGTGTTCGGCAGTGCGGACGCCTTCGAGCGCAACGTGGACTTCGAGTACGGCCGCAACAAGGAGCGCTACCAGTTCCTGCGCTGGGGGCAGGGGGCGTTCGACGAGTTCAAGGTCGTCCCGCCGGGCACCGGCATCGTGCACCAGGTGAACATCGAGCACCTGGCCCGGGTCGTGATGACCAGGGGTGGGCAGGCCTACCCGGACACGCTGGTCGGCACCGACTCGCACACCACGATGGTCAACGGGCTGGGCGTGCTGGGCTGGGGCGTCGGCGGTATCGAGGCCGAGGCGGCCATGCTCGGCCAGCCGGTGTCGATGCTCATCCCCAAGGTCGTCGGCTTCAAGCTGACCGGCGAGATCCCGGCCGGCGCCACCGCCACCGACGTGGTGCTGACGATCACCGAGATGCTCCGCCGGCACGGCGTGGTCGGCAAGTTCGTCGAGTTCTACGGCGAGGGCGTGGGTGCGGTGCCGCTGGCCAACCGGGCCACCATCGGCAACATGAGCCCGGAGTTCGGCTCCACCGCGGCGATCTTCCCGATCGACGAGGAGACGCTGCGCTACCTCAAGCTCACCGGCCGCCCGGCCGCGCAGCTGGAGCTGGTGGAGGCCTACTGCAAGGAGCAGGGGCTCTGGCACGACCCGGCGCGCGAGGCCACCTACTCCGAGACGCTCGAGCTGGACCTGTCCACGGTGGTCCCGTCGATCGCGGGGCCGAAGCGCCCGCAGGACCGGATTGCGCTGACCGACGCGAAGTCCTCGTTCCGCAAGTCGGTGCACGACTACACCGACGACCCGGAGCCCGACCCGTCCGGCACGAGCCGGCGTGGACGAGGCCTCCGAGGAGTCGTTCCCGGCCAGCGACGCGCCGGCGCTGTCGTTCTCCGACGACGGCCACGACGGCGACGACGCGCCGGTCGTGTTCTCCGCGGCCAACGGCGGCGAGGGCCGCCCGTCCAAGCCGACCACCGTGGCCTCGGAGTCACGCGGCGAGTTCGTGCTGGACCACGGGGCGGTGGTGATCGCCTCGATCACCTCGTGCACCAACACGTCCAACCCGTCGGTGATGCTCGGCGCGGCGCTGCTGGCCAAGAACGCGGTGGAGAAGCGGCCTCACCGTCAAGCCGTGGGTCAAGACGTCGATGGCGCCCGGGCTCGAAGGTGGTGACCAACTACTACGAGAAGGCCGGGCTCTGGCCGTACCTGGAGAAGCTCGGCTACCACCTGGTCGGCTACGGCTGCACCACCTGCATCGGCAACTCCGGCCCGCTGTCGGACGAGATCTCGGCCGCGGTGAACGAGGCCGACCTGTCGGTGGTCTCGGTGCTGTCCGGGCAACCGCAACTTCGAGGGCCGGATCAATCCGGACGTCAAGATGAACTATCTGGCCTCGCCGCCGCTGGTGATCGCCTACGCGCTGGCCGGCACCATGGACTTCGACTTCGAGAACCAGCCGCTCGGCCAGGACACCGACGGCGGCGACGTGTACCTGCGCGACATCTGGCCCTCGGCCCAGGACGTGCAGGGCACCATCGACGCCTCGATCAACGAGGCGATGTTCACCAAGGACTACGCCGACGTGTTCGCCGGCGACGAGCGCTGGACCTCGCTGCCCACGCCGGAGGGCAACACGTTCGAGTGGGACCCGGACTCGACCTACGTGCGCAAGCCCCCGTACTTCGACGGAATGCAGCCAGAGCCCTCCCCGGTCGAGGACATCAGCGGCGCCAGGGTGCTGGCGCTGCTCGGCGACTCGGTGACCACCGACCACATCTCCCCGGCCGGTTCGATCAAGGACGGTACGCCCGCCGGGCAGTACCTCAACGAGCACGGTGTCGAGAAGAAGGACTTCAACTCCTACGGCTCCCGGCGTGGCAACCACGAGGTAATGATCCGCGGCACGTTCGCCAACATCCGGTTGCGCAACCAGCTGCTGGACAACGTCAGCGGCGGCTACACCCGCGACTTCACCGCCGACGGCGAGCAGGCCTTCATCTACGACGCCGCGCAGCACTACGCCGAGGCCGGCATCCCGCTGGTGGTGCTGGGCGGCAAGGAGTACGGCTCGGGCTCGTCGCGGGACTGGGCGGCCAAGGGCACCGCGCTGCTCGGGGTGAAGGCGGTGATCGTGGAGTCCTACGAGCGCATCCACCGGTCGAACCTGATCGGGATGGGGGTGCTGCCGCTGCAGTTCCCGGACGGCGAGACCGCGAGCTCGCTGCACCTGGACGGCACCGAGACCTTCGACATCAGCGGCGTCACCGCGCTGAACGACGGCTCGACCCCCCGGACGGTCAAGGTGACCGCGACCAAGCAGGACGGCCAAACCGTCGAGTTCGACGCCCGGCTGCGCATCGACACCCCGGGCGAGGCCGACTACTACCGCAACGGCGGGATCATGCAGTACGTGCTGCGGGGCATGCTGCGCGGATGAGCGAGATCGGTGTTCACGCGCGGTCGGCCGGCGGCGCGAGATGGTCCTGCAGCTCCGCGTGCCGGAACTGGTAGGCGGGCCCGATCACCCGCAGCAGCCCCAGCTGATGGGCGTTGTCCAGGAAGCGCATCAGCCGTAGTGGGAGTCGTCGCCGCGCGACGAGAAAGACGAGCGAGATGACGAAAGCGGTCTGCGCCTGGCCCACCGCGAGGCCGACAACCAGGGTCGCCAGCAATGCCAGAAACGCTATCACAAGGTAGGTGGACATTTCACTATCAACCGGGAAGACGGCAGGTATCAATACCAAGAACAGGGTTAGCAGGATAGCGGCAACCGCCAGAATCTGGACGCCGAGTCGAACACAGTCGCCGCGATGGCTCGCTGTCGGTGAGATTGCCCGCAAGGCCAGGCTGTCGCTTGACAAGAAATCCAGGATCACCACACATGGGCCGACAGCGGGAGCCAACATAACGAGCAGGATAAAGCCGTCCTCCAGGTAGAGCGGCACCCTCGCTGCAGTTGTGTAGTAGACGAAAGCGGCAGCGAATGCGATGATGATGCCGGCGAGAAGCCCAAGGAACAACCTCCCCAGCAATGCCAGTAATCGGCCACGAAGCTGCAGGTTTGCGTTCCGCGGGCGGCGCGCCATCCGGAACAGTAGGAGACCAGCGACACCTCCGACGAGAAAGAAGGCGGCAGTGCTGTCGAAGAGATCGAGGATGGCGGTCGCGTCGAAAAGAATTGAGATCACGAGAAGCGGCAACCCGAGGACAAGTGTCGTGGCCGATGCCAGCACCACTCGCGCACCAAGGCGGGCACTGTTGGAACGCAACGTGTATTGCGGCAGGTGCCACCACAACCAATCCCGGGTGTCCCCCATCCGCAGTTGCTCCGCCACGGTCGTGAGATATCTGCAGAACTGCGCGACCGAGTCCTTTGGCAACCGGGCTACCCGAGCGTCCGGGCGGCCGACGGCGCCGACGTGTTCCACGGTGGCCGGGATCAGCTGGTCGAGCAGGTGGGATCCGAGAGCCCGTTCGTTGCGATCAGGATGCTGCGGATCGATGAGCGACAGCGGATCGCGCCGCCCGTCCAGGTAGACCACCCGGATCAGCCACAGGCCCAGCGGCGTGCTGGCCACCAGGGCGAGGTCGTGCGCCGATCCCGACTCCAACACGGCGAGGACCCGCGCCCAACCGTCGGACCGGATGGGCGCCAGCCGTCGGGCATCCGGGGCGAGCTGGGTCCGGAGATAGTCGCAGGACTCGCCGCCGGTCAGGGCGAGCGGGGAGATCACGGCAGCGGCGGTGAGCACGTCCTGGCTCTCAGCCAGGGAGCTGGCGAAAGCCGCGCGCCGGCTGGTGAGGATGAAGCCGCTGGTGCCCCCGGCGGTAGTGTTGAGCGCTCGGAGGATGCCGGTCCGTCGATCGGCCGGAACCTCGTCCAGACCGTCCAGAACCGGCAACAGGCGATCCCGCTCGACCAGGGCTCGCGCGGCCGGCACGTCCAGTCCCGGGTAGTCGCGCACGAGCCGGGCGGCCAGCCAGCCGGCGAGCGACAACCTCTCCGGATCGAAGTCGATGAGCGAGAAGAGCACCGGCACCGGCTCGCGGTCGTGCCGGGTGGCCAGTAGGTGGACCAGCAGCTGGACCGCAAGCGTGGTCTTCCCGGTCCCCGGGCCCCCGATGACGACCAGCCGCCGCCGGGGCAGCCCTCGGAAGGCCACGACCAGGTCGTCGACCTGGTCGGCGCTGCCTTCGAAGGCCAGACCGTCCGGTGCGATGACCTCGGGATGATCCATCAGCCGCGCGGCGGCCAGCCCGCCACCGCACCGGCATCGGTGCCGGGTCCTCCAGGGCGCGCAGCCGCATCTCCTGCCGCCACTGGGCCAACACCACGTCGGCCAGGGTCTCCTCGGCCACCACTACCCGGTCGGTGGACGCCGGGGTCGAGAGCTCCCGGCGCTTCCGGCGCTCCCAGCCGAACAGCGCGGCCACGGCGATCCCAGCGGCCAGGACCACGCCCAGAACCGAGGCCTGCGGATCGGCGGCACCGGCTCCTTCCACGGACCACAGCCACAGCAACTCCACCGCGGCACCGATCAGGGCCAACCCCACCAGTGCGACGAGTGCCGTGTGCCGACGCCTCCACCTGTGCGGTCTGAACACGAGCGCTCCTGGAACCGGCGATGTCTGCTGGACAACGCAGAGCATCGTGGACGGCCGCTGGATACCGTCTGTGCCGGTCAGACACCGCCTACGACGCGCGCCTGTGTCCACACGCCGATCGGCCCGGCCGCCCGTTGATAACCTGCGACGCCAGGCTGGGCGCGGCCGCCGGACCTACCTGCACGTTCGATCTCATCCCTTGAGCCAAACCCCGGGGCGGCCCCGCCGTCAGGGCTGTGACCGTGGGCGGCGCATGACCACCACCGCGCCCACCAGCAGCGCCAGCCCGATGCCCAACGCGACCCAGACAGGCAGCAGCGCGGTGCCGAACAGCTCCCCGAGGGTGAGCGGCACGCCGAACAGCAGCCCGATGATGCCGATGGCCACCACCGGCCAGCGACCGGTGCGGACCCCTACGGTCACCAGGCCGATGCTGGTCAGCACGGCGACCACCAGCCAGGGGCTGCGCGGGGTGTCCACGAAGAACAGCCCGACCGCGGCGGCGGCACTGCCCAGGATCCAGCCGACCGGAGCCGGCCGCAGCCCGGCGAACGCGGTCGCGGCGAGCCAGCCCAACCCGAGCACCCAGATCGCGAACGGGGCGAGGTCCTGCTGGTCGGTGCCCAGCCGGGCCAGCACGGCGACGATGGTGGCGACCGCGCCGGCGAACATGGCCACCTGCTGCAGCGTCGCCGGGCGTAGCCACCACATCAGGACCGCCGCGGCCAGCCCGACCAGGCACGCGGCCAGCGCGACGTCCCGGTGGTCCCAACCGAGCAGCCCGTCGGCGACCACCCCGACCGTGCCGGCCAGCGCGGCCACCGCGACCAGCCAGAGGAACCCGGCCAACCGCCCGGCCGGGCCGTCGTGATCGCGCAGCCCGGCCCCGGCGCCGACCGCGGCGGCGGTCACCGCGACCAGCACCAGCACCCGGACCGCGACGGCCAGCGAGTCCCACAGCTCATTGCCGAGCACGATCGCGGTGACGATGGTGACCGCCCCGCCGAGGTAGCCGAGCACCTCGGCCAGCATCGGGGTGCTCGACCGGGTGCCGGCCCGCGCCGCCGGGCTGGGCGGGCCGGCCAGCGCGGCGACCCGTTCGGCCTGCTCAGCGGTGATCACGCCGGCGGTGACCGCCCGGTGCAGCGTCGCCTGCAGATCGCTGCCGGCGCGCGGATCTTCGAGGGCGGGTGGCTCGCTCACCGTGGCCTCCTGGTGCTGAAGCACCCATCCTCGGGCCCCGCGCGCTACGGCTTGCGGCCGACCCCGCCGAACTGGTCGGTCGGCTGCTGCCTGTCGATCTGGTCGGGTCGCCACAGCGGGCACGACACCACACCCGGTTCGAGCAGCTCCAGCCCGGTCTCGGCGAACAGCTCCTCGAGGTGGCCCGGCGTGCGCAGGCGGTACCGGGGCCGCGCCTGCTCGTTGTAGATCCGCGCGGCCTCGTTGAGCGCGACCGGATCGAGCACGTTCGTCCCGTCGGACTCGATGAGGAAGCTGCCCGCCGGGAGGGCGTCGACCAACGTCCCGACGATCTGCTTCGCCTCGTCCCAATCCTCGACGTGCCCGAGCACGTTCAGCAGCACCAGCACGATCGGCTGCTGGAAGTCCAGCAGGTCGGCCGCCAGCGCGGTGATCCGGGCCGGCTTCCGGAGGTCGGCGTCGAGGTACCGGGTCTCGCCGCCCGGCGCGCTGGTGAGCAGCGCGCGGGCGTGCGCGAGCACGATGGGATCGTTGTCGACGTACACGATCCGTGACTCCGGGGCCACCGACTGGGCGACCTCGTGGGTGTTGTTCGCGGTGGGCAGCCCGGTGCCGATGTCCAGGAACTGGCGGACACCCACCGTCCCGGCGAGGTGGCGGACCGACCGGATCAGGAACGCGCGCGACGACCGCGCCAGGTCCACGATCTGCGGGGTGGTGGCCAGCACGTGCTCGCCGACCATCCGGTCGATCTCGTAGTTGTCCTTGCCTCCCAGCCGGTAGTTCCACACCCGCGGCGACGCGGGGATCCAAGTGTTGATCTGATCCGCGTCCGCCCCCTGTCGCTCACCGTGGTGACCCCATCCCCTTCGATCCCACTCGGGTGAGCCTATCGGGCGCTCGGGTCCGGGACAGGCCGTTCTGGACGAGTCGGGGTGTCGCTCTGCGTAACATCTCGGCGTCGGCGGTCACTGCGTCCGGTGCAGCGGGTCCACCCAGGCGACCCGCTCCGGGTCGGCGGCACCGTCGATGTCCAGGTTCACCACGATCGGTTCCTGGCCGCTGCGCGTAAGCACGCATTCCAGCGGCTCGTCGTCCAGCGCGTTGATCTCCTGGTGGGGCACGAACGGCGGCACGAAGATGAACCCTCCCGGCCCGGCCTCCGCGGTGAACTCCAGCCGCTCGCCCCAGCGCATCCGGGCGCGCCCGCGCACGACGTAGATCACGCTCTCGAGCTCGCCGTGGTGGTGCGCCCCGGTGCGGGCGCCGGGGTGGATCGTCACGGTGCCCGCCCACAGCTTCTGCGCGCCGGTGCGGGCGTGGGTGATGGCCGCGGCCCGCTGCATGCCCGGGGTCTGCGGGGTGTTGCGGTCCAGCGCGTCGCCGGGGACCACCCGGACGCCGTCGTCGCGCCAGCGCGTCCCGTCCGGACCGATCCCCGATCCGCTCGCCATGCCCATGAAATGGAGGCTAATCCGAAAATCGCTACGCTGGCGGCCATGGCCGTGCCGCTCACGATCGCCCAGAACCCGACCGCCGACCAGGTGCTGAGCGAGGACCCGTTCGCGTTGCTGGTCGGCATGCTGCTTGACCAGCAGTACCCGATGGAGCACGCCTTCGCCGGCCCGTCGAAGATCCTCACCCGGTTCGGCACGCTCGACCCGGGTCGGATCGCCGCGGCTGAGCCCGCGGCGTTCGCCGAGCTGTGCGCCACCCCGCCGGCCATCCACCGCTACGGCCGCTCGATGGCCGGCCGGGTGCAGGCGCTGGCCCGGGTGGTGCTCGACGCCTACGACGGCGACGCCGCCCGGATCTGGACCACCGCGGACGACACCGCGGAGCTGATCGGCCGGCTCAAGGCGCTGCCCGGCTTCGGCGACCAGAAGGCGCGCATCTTCGCCGCGCTGCTCGGCAAGCAGCTCGACGTGCGGCACGAGGGCTGGCGGGAGGCCATCGGGCCCTACGCCGAGGAGGGCTCGTACCGGTCGGTGGCCGACGTCGTCGACGCCGAGTCGTTGCAGAAGGTGCGGGCGTTCAAGAAGGACCAGAAGGCCGCCGCGAAGGCCGCCGCCGGGCCGGCCCCGGAAGCGGCCGAGGTCTGAGGGCACGGCGTTGTCCGACACCCCGGCGACCGGATCCTCGCGGGAGCCGATCGCGTGCGGCAGCTGCGGCGCGGTCCCGACCGATGCCGGGCAGCGGCTGAGCTGGAGCGTCGGGGTCGAGAACGGGCTCACGGTCTGGACCTGCGCCGACTGCAGCCGCCAGCACCTGCGCAGCATCGAGGCCAGGCTCGACCCGGCGTGGTGGTGAGCGGACCGGCGTCGGTAAGAGGCGCCGGTCAGGAGGCGCCGGTCAGGAGGCGCAGGCCAGGGTGAGGGCGAACCGGTCGTCCGGGTCGCTCCAGGTCCTGGTGATCGTGAAGCCGGCCGCCCCGAGCATGTCCTGCACCGTCGAGCGCCGGAACTTGGCCGAGACCTCGGTGCACATCTGCTCGCCCGCGGCGAACTCGACGGTCAGGTCGAGCTCGGCGACCCGGACCCGCATCGCCCGCCCAGCGACCAGCCGCATCTCGATCCACTCGTGCTCGGCGTCCCACACCGCGCGGTGCGCGAACGCCTCGACGTCGAAATCGGCGCCCAGCGTGCGGTTGAGCACCCGCAGCACGTTGCGGTTGAACTCGGCGGTCACCCCGGCGGCGTCGTCGTAGGCCGGCAGCAGCACGGCTTCGTCGATCACCGAGGCGGTGCCGAGCAGGAACTGCTCCCCCGGCGCCAGCACCGACCGGAGCTGGGCCAGGAAGGCCGCGCGCTCGACCGGCAGCAGGTTGCCGATGGTACCGCCCAGGAACGCGATCATGCGGCGGTGGATGCCGCCGGGCAGCCGGTGCAGGTTGCGGGTGAAGTCACCGACCACGCCGTGCAGGGCCAGCCGCGGATAGTCGGCGGCCAGCGTGTCGAGGGCCTGCCGCAGCGCGGTCTCGCTCACGTCCTGCGGCACGTAGCGGCGCAGCGTGCCGGCCCGGGTGAACGCGTCCAGCAGCAGCCTGGTCTTGGCCGATGACCCGGAGCCGAGCTCGACGAGGGTGTCGGCGCCCGAGAGCTGCGCGATGTCGTCGACGTGACGGCGCAGCAGCTCCCGCTCGGTGCGGGTCGGGTAGTACTCGGGCAGCTCGGTGATCAGCTCGAACAGCTCGCTGCCGCGGGCGTCGTAGAACCACTTGGGCGGCAGCCGCTTGGGCACGGCGGTCAGCCCGGCGCGGGCGTCGGCGCGCAGCGCGGCGTCGGCGTCGGCGTCGGTGAGCTGGATGTCGAGCAGGGCGGAGCTCATGTATTTCCCGTCGTCAGGTTGATCGGGGACTGATCGGGGTCAACCGGCAGTGGCCGGGGCGGGCCGTGACGAGGTTCCGGTCGGGTACCTCCTTCCAGCCGGGGCGGTCGTCGATCGGCTCGGAGGCGACGAGCACCGCGTCCTCGCCCGCCCACACGGACAGCGCGTGCGTCCAGGCCGTCGCCCAGATCGCGGTGCCGTCGGTGAGCAGCAGGTTCAGCCGGGAGCCGGGCGCGGCGGCCTCGACCGCCACCACCAGCTCGACCAGCGCGGCCCCCGGGTCGGCGCCCGCGCGCAGCCGGTGCGCCAGCAGGGCCCACAGCAGGGCCGAGTCGGTGCCGGCGTCCAGGGTCATCAGGTCGGTGACCGGGAGCTCGGCGGCCGCCGCGACCAGGGAGTCCGGCCAGCCGCGCACCAGGCCGTTGTGGCTGAACAGCCAGCGGCCCGCGGCGAACGGGGCGGCCGCGGTCTCGGTGACCGGCATCCCGACCGTGGCGGACCGGACCGCGGCCAGCAGCGCGCCGGCCACGGTCACGCCGGCCAGCGCGCGGAACGCGGTGTCGGACCAGATGGGGCGCGCGCAGCGGTACCGGACCGGGTCGGCGCCGGGCCCGGGGTACCAGCCGGCACCGAACCCGTCGGCGTTGACCGTGCCGCCGCCGCGCATGTCCTGAGGCGCGTAGGACTGCGCCAGCAGCCCGTGCTCGGCGTCCAGGACCAGCGCCGACAGCGGCACCGGCGGCCCGAGGTAGGCCAGGTGTCGGCACACGCGGGGCTACGCCGCCCCGGCGAGATCGGCCGGCCCGGGGTCGCGGGCACACCGGAAGCCGGCGAAGATCTGCCGGCGGATCGGGTGATCCCAGTTGCGGAACGTCGAGCGGCCCACCGCCGGGTCGGTGCCGAACGAGCCGCCGCGCAGCACCCGGTAGTCGCCGCCGAAGAACACCTGCGAGTACTCGGGGTAGGGGAACATCTCGAACCCGGGGTACGGGTGCCAGCCCGACGACGTCCACTCCCACACGTCACCGATCAGCTGGTGCACCCCCAGCGCCGACACGCCGCGCGGGTAGGCGCCGACGGGTGCCGGTGCGAGGTGGCGCTGGCCGAGGTTGGCGTGCTCCGGTGTCGGGTCCTCGTCGCCCCACGGGTAGCGCCGGGAGCGGTCGGTAGCGGGGTCGTAGCGGGCGGCCTTCTCCCACTCGGCCTCGGTCGGCAGCCGCTTGCCGGCCCAGCGGGCGTACGCATCGGCCTCGTGCCAGCAGACGTGCACGACCGGCTCGGCGGCGGGCACCGGCTCGACCACCCCGAAGCGGCGGCGGTACCAGGTGCCGCCCGCGTCCTGGCGCCAGAACTGCGGCGCGACCAGTCCGGCCTCGACCCGGTGCGCCCAGCCGGCCTCGCCCCACCAGCGCGGATCGGTGTACCCGCCGGCCGCGATGAACTCGGCGAACTCGCCGTTGCTCACCGGTGCGGCGTCGATCATGAACGCCGGCAGCTCGACGGGATGGGCCGGGCGCTCGTTGTCCAGTGCCCACGGCTCGCTCGAGGTGCCCATCGTGTACCGGCCGGCGGGCACCAGCACCTCGCGCGCCGGCAGCGCCCGCCCCGGCGGTGCCGGCTCGGCCGCCAGCACCGGATCACCGACCCGCAGCTGGTGGGTGGCCAGCATCGTCTCGGCGTGCTGCTGCTCGTGCTGAACGATCATGCCGAAGGCGAAGCCGTGCTCGACGAGCCGGCGACCGGCCAGCGGGGCGCGGCCGAGCGCGTCGAGCGCCTTCTCCCGCACCTGCGACACGTAGGCCCTGGTCTCGGCCGGGCCGAGCAGCGGCAGCTCGACGCGGCGGGACCGGGCGTGCTGGAAGGCGTCGTAGAGACCGTCGATCTCCGGGCGCAGCGGCTCGCGGCCGCCGACGTCGCGGACCAGCCACAGCTCCTCCTGGCTGCCGATGTGCGCGAGGTCCCAGACCAGCGGTGACATCAACGGCGAGTGCTGGGCCAGCAGGTCGGCCTCGTCGACGGCGTCGGTCAGCGCGGTGCTGCGCGCCCTGGCGGCGGCCAGCAGGCCGGCCACCCGGGCGCGCAGATCCGCCGCGTCGAGCTGGTCCACGCTGGTCATACGGTCACCTCGGGGCTGTCGGGGTCGGGATGGGCCGGGGAGGGATGGGCGGGGGAGGGATGGGCGAGGGAGAGCTCGGGGTTCGGGGCGCCGGCCGGGTCGTCGGCCGGACATCGGCCCCGCAACACCTGCCGCTCGGTCATGTCGATCAGGTCCTCGGTGACCCAGTCCGGGGCGCCGATGGCGGGCAGCCGGGCGCAGGCCAACCCGAACACGGTGGCCGCGGCGCGGGCCAGCACCCGGTCGGCCAGCCCGTGCCGGGCCGCGGCCACCCAGCGGCCCTGGGCCGGCTCGCAGGCCTCGCGGGCCGCCCCGGTGATCTCCGGGTCCGACAGCAGCGCGGTCAGCACCGCGGGCGGCAGCGCCCAGTGCCGTCCCGGCTGGCCGTCGACGTAGCGCACCTCCAGGTGCCCGTGCGGGCGCACCGGCGGGAACAGCGTGGACACGTGGTAGTCGAGGTCGGCCAGGGTCGGCGCTACCGGCAGCGCACCCTGGATCCACTCGGCGAAGCTCAGCTGGTCGGGCACCAGCCAGTCCTCGCCCGCCCGCCCGCCCCCGCCGTCGCCCCGGTCGAGACCACCGCGCACGCAGAGCACCGGGCTGGCCAGCACCCGCCGGGCCCAGGCCGCGGCCGGGTCCGCGGTGGCGATGTCGGCCCGCGGCGGGGGTGCGGTGCGGGCCGGCTCGGCGCGCATCCAGCAGGCCCAGCGCGAGGACTTCCAGCCGGTCCGGCGGCCGTGCAGCCACGGCGAGTTCGCGAACGCGGCCAGCAGCACCGGCCCGAACGCGTGCAGCGCGGCCCAGCGGCGGGCTACGTCGGCGCCCTCGCCGGCGTCCACGCAGACCTGCACCGCGGCCGTGGAGCTCATCGCGCTGCGGCCGTAGGGGCCGAACCGGTCGAAGACCTGTTCCATCGCGCGGTAGCGGGGGGATTCGAGGATGCGCCGCGGCGGGCGGAGCGGATCGGCGGCCCGGGGTTGGGCCCGCAGGCCGGCCCCGGCGAGCAGGCCGTGCAGCACGCCGATGTCGGCGCGGGTGGCGTGCACCAACGTCGCCAGGTCGGGCAGCGGCTGGCTGGCCAGTTCGACCTGGCCGCCGGGCTCGAGGGTGACCGTGGAACCGGAGGGAAGCGGAAGGGCCGGGGAGCCGGGGGTCAGCATCGTCGGGGTGTGCTCGCCGAGCGCGCCGCGGAGCGTGTCGACGTCGATCGGGGCGTGGGCATCGGAGGTGCGTTCGAGCAGCCACTCCAGCTCCACGCCCAGCAGTCGCGGCGGACCGTGCTTGAAGCACACCGACGCGACGTAGGCCTCGGCCTCTGCGCAGTCCCGCAGCACCGCAGGCTCCGGTCCGTGCACGTCGGCGTGCCGATCCGGTCGTTGCGGGCGGGCACCGGTGCCGGACCTCGATCGCGCCGCCGCGGCTTCGTCGTTCACGAAAAATGACGCTACCCGCGTGCACCGACAATTTCAGGGCACGAGGGGCCGCGGCCCACCGCTCCCCCGGGGCGCGCCCGGGATCCGCCGCGCGCACCCTTCCCAAGCCGTACGTACGTCCGGTTTTGCGGCTATCCTCGCTCGGTGCCCCGGGTCAGCATCGACCAGCTCGCGGCCAGGAGGCAGCAGATCCTGGACGGCGCGCGGTCCTGCTTCGCCCGCTACGGCTACGAGGGCGCGACGGTGCGCCGCCTGGAACAGCTGACCGGGCTGTCCCGCGGCGCGATCTTCCACCATTTCCGGGACAAGGACGCGCTGTTCTTCGCCCTCGCCGAGCAGGACGCGCAACGGATGGCCGACATCGTCGTCGAACAGGGCCTGGTGCAGGTGATGCGGGAGCTGCTGGTCTCCCCGGAGTCGCTCGAATCCGGCTGGACCGGCACCCTGCTGGAGATCGCCCGCCGGAGCCGGACCGACGAGAGCTTCCGCGACCGCTGGCGGCAGCACTCGTCGGCGCTGTCGGCGGCCATCCGCGGCCGGCTCGAACGCCAGGTTGCCGCGGGTGCGCTGCGCACCGACGTGCCGGTGGGGGTGCTCGCCCGGTACCTCGAGCTGGTGCTCGACGGGCTGGTCTCGCAGCTGGCCACCGGCGCACCGACGCGCGGGGACGCCGCCACCCTCGATGCCGTGCTCGATCTCGTGGAGGGCGCGGTCCGCCGCTGAACCCCGCCGGATCCGGGGGCAGGCGCGCTCAGCCCACGACCTCCTGCTCCGGGTGCCGGGCCCCGCAATCATCGATGGCGCAGCCGCCGATGCCGCACCCGATGCCATCGGCCGGGTCGATCGGATCGGCCGGCCCGACCGCGTCGCTGAACTGGGCCCGGTAGAGCTCGCCGTAGCGCCCGCCAGCGGCCAGCAGCTCGTCGTGGGTGCCGCGCTCCACGATGTGGCCGTGCTCGACCACCGCGATCACATCGGCCGCCCGGATCGTCGAGAGCCGGTGCGCGATGACGATCGCGGTCCGCCCGGCCAGCGCCTCGGCCAGCGCGGCCTGCACCGCACTCTCGGACTCGGAGTCCAGGTGTGCGGTGGCTTCGTCCAGGATCACCACCCGCGGCCGGGCCAGCAGCAACCGCGCGATCGTCAGCCGCTGCCGCTCGCCGCCCGAGAGCCGGTAGCCCCGCTCGCCCACCACGGTGTCCAGGCCGTCGGGCAGCGTGTCGAGCAGCTCGCCGAGCCGGGCCCGGTGCAGCGCGTCGCGGATCTGGGCATCCGACGCGGTCGGGGCGGCGTAGCGCAGGTTGGCCCGGATGGTGTCGTGGAACAGGTGCCCGTCCTGGGCGACGACCCCCACCGCGTCCCGGATCGCAGCGAAGCGCAGCCTGCGCACGTCGATCCCGGCCAGCTCGACCGATCCGGCCTCGACGTCGTAGAGCCTGGGCACCAGCGAGGCGATCGTCGACTTCCCGGCTCCGGACGTGCCCACCAGGGCCACCAGCTGCCCGTCGCCGACCTCCAGATCCACCCCGTGCAGCACCTCGGTGCCGGCCCGGCTGTCCAGCACCGCGACCTCCTCCAGCGAGGCCAGCGAGACCTGCTCGGCCGTCGGGTAGCCGAAGCGCACGCCGCGCAGCACGACGCTGACCGGTCCGGCCGGCAGGTCGATCGCGTCCGGGTCCTCGGTGATCATCGGCTGCAGGTCGAGCACCTCGAAGACCCGCTCGAACGACACCAGCGCGGTCATCACGTCCACCCGGGCGTTGGCCAGCGCGGTCATCGGGGTGTAGAGCCGCGTCAGCAGCAGCGCCAGCGTGACCACCGTTCCCGGCTCGATCCGACCGGTCACGGCCAGGTAGCCGCCGAGGCCGTACACCAGCGCCTGGGCCAGCGCGGAGACCAACGACAGCGCGGTCACGAACACCCGGGAGACCATCGCCGTGCGCACCCCGATGTCCCGGATCCGCACGGCCCGGTCGCCGAACTGGGCCGCCTCCTCGTGCGGACGCCCGAACAGCTTGACCAGCGTGGCGCCGGGTGCGGAGAACCGTTCGATCATGCCGACGTTCATGCCGGCGTTCAGCTCGGCCGACTCCCGGCGCAGCTCGGCGATCGTGCGCCCCATCCGCCGTGCGGGCAGCACGAACACCGGCAGCATCAGCAGCGCGAGGAGCGTGACCTGCCAGGCCAACCCGATCATCACGGCCAGCGCGAGCGTGAGCTGGATGACGTTGCTCAGCACCGAGGCCAGCGTCGAGGTGATCGCGGACTGGGCGCCGAGCACGTCGTTGTTGAGCCGGCTCACCAGCGCACCGGTGCGGGTGCGGGTGAAGAACGCGATCGGCATCAGCAGCACGTGCTCGAACACCGCGCGCCGCAGATCGACGATCAGGCCCTCACCGATGCGGGAGGAGTACCAGCGCGAGACCAGCCCGACCACGGCCTCCAGCACGGCCAACCCGGCGATGCCCGCGGCCAACCCGAGCACCGTGGCGGACGCGGCGGACACCGTGCCGCCGCCGACGATCGCGTTCACCACGCGTCCGGCGAGCAGCGGCGTCAGCACCCCGACGGTCGAGCTCACCACCGTGAGCAGCAGGAACGCCAGCAACCAGCGGCGGTAGGGGCGGGCGAACGTCCAGATCCGGCCGACCGTGCCCTTCTTGATCGACGTCGGAGCGTCCACCCCGCGGGCCACCCCGCGCAACATCCCCCACGGCCGGTCCACGGTCAGGGTGCGGAGGTGGCGCGCGAGCGCAGCAGGCGGAGCTGGGCGGCTCGTTCGGCGGCCAGCGCCGAGCTGGGGTCCAGTCCCTCGGCCACCCCGGCCAGCAGGTGCAGCGTCTCGACCGCGGCCGCGGCCGGCGCGGCCAGCAGCGACCCGACCAGCTCCTCGACGGCCGCGTCGAGCTCGGCGACCGGGACGACCCGTTGCGCCAGCCCGATCGCCAGCGCCTCGGCGGCGCCGACCCGGCGGCCGGTCAGGCAGATCTCCACGGCGCGCGCATAGCCCACCGCGTGCACCAACGGGTAGCTGCCGCCGAGGTCGGGTACGAGGCCCAGCATCGTCTCGGCCATGCAGAACTGCACGTCGTCAGCCACGATCCGGACATCACACGCCAACGCCAGCTGGAAGCCGGCACCGATGGCGTGGCCCTGCACGGCGGCGACGGTGATCCGGTCCGGATGCCCGAGCCAGCTGAAGCCGGACTGGAATCCGGCGATGGTCGCGTCGGCGGCCCGGTCGGGCAGCTCGGCGATGCCGGCGATCCCCGGCTGCCCCTCGACCTCGCGGGCGGTGAAGAACTCCTTGTTGAGCCCGGCGGAGAACGCCCGGCCCTCACCACGGATCATGACGACGCGCACCTGTTCAGGTAGCGCGTCGCCGATCGTCCGCAGGGCCTCCCAGGTGGCCGGCGTCTGGGCGTTGAGGCTCTCCGGCCGCGCGAGCGTGATCGTCGCCCGCGGGCCGTCGAGCGCCAGCCGCACTCCACCACGCTCGAGTTGATCAGGCTCCATCGGCGCTGTGGTCACCCCGGGAGGCTAGCGCGGCCCCGGCTCCGGGATACGCCTACTTCTTCTTGGCGCGGGTGGCGCCGCCGCGACCCCGCAGGGTCACACCCGTCTCGCTGAGCACCCGATGAACGAAACCGTAGGAACGGCCCGTTGACTCGGCGAGTGCTCTGATGCTCGCTCCCTTCTCGTACTTCTTCTTGAGATCGGTGGCGAGCTTGTCCCGTTGGGGGCCGGTGATACGAGCGCCCTTTTTCAGGTCGGCCACAGCGATTGACCCTCCTCTTCCCCGCCGCGGAACCCCCCGCGGAAGGATCGATCTAGCCTCCGGTGCGGCAATGATCGTCCAGACATCTCACCGTAACCAGGAGATCCACTCCTTGATCGGTAAGCGGTTCCTCCGAATGGATCACGCGGACGGGTGATCGTTTGACCGGCCCGCACGCAGCGACTCTCACCCAACCGCTGGAGTTGGTCACTCTCCGAGTCGATCAACGAATGTCCGGACACGCTCCGAGTTCAAGATCCGGAGGTGCTGCCCGAGATACACGCGTTCGGGTGGAAACGGGCTGCGGAGATCGTCCGATCAGGCCAACTGTACGAGCTCAAGATATTCCGCGGACCAGAGATCTTCGGTCCCCTCCGGAAGCACGATCACCTTGTCCGGATTCAACGCCTCCACGGCCCCGGAGTCGTGCGTCACCAGCACCACCGCCCCGGTGAACCGGCGCAGCGCATCGAGCACCTGCTCGCGGCTGGCCGGATCGAGGTTGTTGGTCGGCTCGTCGAGCAGCAGCACGTTCGCGGTGCTGGAGACCAGCCCGGCCAACGCGAGCCTGGTCTTCTCCCCACCCGAGAGCGTGCCGGCGGTCTGGGACAGCTGGTCACCGGAGAACATGAACGATCCGAGCAGGTTGCGCAGCTCCTGCTCGGGGGCATCCGGCGAGGCGTGCCGGACGTTCTCCCACACGCTCGCGTCCAGCTCGAGGGTGTCGTGCTCCTGCGCGTAGTAGCCGGTGCGCAACCCGTGACCGGCCTGCACCTCGCCGGTGTCGGGCTGCTCCTGGCCGGCGAGCAGCCGCAGCAGGGTGGTCTTGCCGGCGCCGTTCAAGCCGAGCACGACGACCTTCGCGCCCCGGTCGACCGCGAGATCGACACCGCTGAACACCTCCAGCGAACCGAAGGCCTTGCTCAGTCCCTGCGCGGTGAGCGGGGTCTTCCCGCACGGCGACGGGGCCGGGAACCGGATCCGGGCCACCTTGTCGTTCTTCCTGGTCGGCTCCAGGCCCGCGAGCAGCTGATCCGCGCGCCGCGCCATGTTCTTGGCGGCGACAGCCTTGGTGGCCTTGGCCCCCATCTTGAGGGCCTGGGTGTGCAGCACCGACGCCTTCTTCTCGGCGTTGGCCCGCTCCCGGCGGCGGCGCTTCTCGTCGGTAGCGCGCGCCTGCAGGTAGCGCGTCCAGTCGACGTTGTAGACGTCGACCTCGCTGCGGGTGGCGTCGAGGAACCACACCTTGTTCACCACCGCCGCCAGCAGCTCGGTGTCGTGGCTGATCACGACCAGGCCACCGTCGTGGGCGGACAGGAACGAGCGCAGCCAGGTGATCGAGTCGGCGTCGAGGTGGTTGGTCGGCTCGTCGAGCAGCAACGTGGTGGCGCTGGGCGCTCCCCCGCCACCGCCGTCGGAGGCCGCGAACAGGATGCGGGCCAGCTCCACCCGCCGGCGCTGGCCACCGGAGAGGGTGTCCATCTGCTGGTGCAGCACCCGGTCGGGCAGGCCGAGGTGCGCGCAGATCCGGGCCGCCTCGCTCTCCGCGGCGTAACCGCCGAGCGCGGAGAACCGCTCCTCGATGCGCCCGTAGTCGCGCACCGCCTTGTCGTTGGCCGGGCCGTCCACCAGCTCGGCCATCGCGGTCTGCGCCTTCTCCATCCGGCGCAGCATGTCGTCGAGACCGCGGGCCGACAGCACCCGGTCCTTGGCCGTGACGTGCAGGTCGCCCTCGCGCGGGTCCTGCGGCAGGTAGCCGACGTCGGTGTTGGCGTACACCGAGCCGGCGTAGGGCTGCTCCGCACCGGCCAGCACCCGCATCGAGGTGGTCTTGCCGGCGCCGTTGCGGCCGACCAGTCCGATCCGGTCGCCCTGCTGCACGCGCAGGGTGGCCTCGGACAGCAGGATCCGGGACCCGGCACGCAGTTCCAGGTCGGTGGCGGTGATCAACAACAACTCCAGGAAGTCCGGTGCGGGGCATCGACGAGCGGCGCAGTGGGCGGCCTACCCGATCCGGATCACCAGGCCAGCGTACCGGCCGCCGGGCCGGGATCGGCGAAGTAGGGTCGCGCCCCATGACCGACATCACCGGTACCGACCTCACCGGCCGCGCAGCGCTGATCACCGGAGCGAGCCGCGGCATCGGCTACGCCATCGCCGCCGAGCTGCTCTCCCGGGGCGCCGCGGTGACGATTACCGCCCGCAAGCCCGATGAGCTGGCCGCGGCGGCCGACGCGCTGGCGGCCGAGGCCGGCGATCCGGACCGGGTGCTCGCGCTGCCCGGCAACGCCGGTTCGGCTGACGCCCGCGCCGAGGCGGTGACCAGGACGCTCGAGACCTTCGGCAACCTGTCGATCCTGATCAACAACACCGGCGTCAACCCGACCTACGGGCCGCTGATGGACGCCGATCTCGACGCCGTCCGGAAGGTCTTCGAGATCAACGTGCTGGCGGCGCTGGGCTACGTCCAGCTCGCCTACCGGGCCTGGATGCGCGAGCACGGCGGCGCCGTGGTGAACCTGGCCTCGGTGGCCGGGCTGCGCTCGACCGGGGTGATCGCCGCCTACGGGGCCTCGAAGGCGGCGCTGATCCGGCTGACCGAGGAGCTGGCCTGGGAGCTGGGCCCGGGGATCCGGGTGAACGCGGTGGCACCCGCGGTGGTGAAGACCCGCTTCGCCGAGGCGCTCTACGCCGAGGACGAGGAGAAGGTCGGCGCCGCCTACCCGATGAAGCGACTCGGGCGCCCCGAGGACGTGGCCGCGCTGGTCGGCTTCCTGGTCTCCGACGAGGCGAGCTGGATCACCGGCGAGACGGTGCGGGTGGACGGCGGCATCCTGTCCACCGGCAGCTTGGGCTCGGCCTGACGTCCCCCGCGGTCAGAGCACGGCGGCATCGGTCCAGAGCCGGCCGGTGCGCCCCGAGCGGCCGGTGAGCACGTCGAGCAGCACCGCGGCCTGGGCGTCGGTGAGCGAGGCCACGTAGTCGATCACCGCGCGGCCGCGGGCCAGCCGGTTCACCTCGGCCGGGGCGGCACGCGTTCCGGTGTACTCGCCGCGCGCCAGCTCGACCAGGTCGTGCAGCCGCGGCGGCAGCCGGGGCGCGTCGCGCTCCCCCAGCCAGTCGACCAGGGCGTCGACCAGCCCGGTCAGCACGGTGGCCTGGCCACGCTGGTGGGAGGCGAGGTCGGCGCGCTGCAGCACGAAGCGGTGGTGCACGAACTTCAGCACCGCCACCTCGTGCCACTGCTCGAGGCCCAGCATGACGTGCGCCGACCGCACCGGCGGATCCGGCAGCAACCGCACCTCCCCCACCAGCCGCGCCGTCCAGCGCGCGGAGAATTCGGCCACCGCTCGTTCGGCGGCCATCGAGCCGTCGAACGCCGCCGCCAGCAGCCCGTCGACCAGCTCGGCGCACACCCGGTCGACGGCCGCGGCGAACGCGTCGTCGTCGAAGACCCAGCCGTCCTTGTCCCGCAGCCGGCAGCGCAGCCGCTCCAGGTCGGCGCCCGGTCCGGCGTCCCACGGCTGGGCATCGGCCCGGTGCCGCCGCCAGCCGGTCAGCTCGGCGGCCACCCCGGCCTGCTGCAGCACCCCGACCCGGTGGAAGTCCTCCAGGTCGTGGATGGCGTAGGCGATGTCGTCGGCGGTGTCCATCACCGACGCCTCGACGGTCTGCTGCCAGGGGCCGATGGCCGGCGCGAACACCTCGCGGCACGCGTGCAGGTCGTCCAGCTCGGTGGAGTAGCTGGAGAACTTCGCCGAGCCGGAGTCCGGGGCGCCGGGCAACGGCCCCGCGCCGCGCGGCGGCACCGATGCGGTGCTCGGGTGCGGATCGGGATGGCCGAACCGGGCCCACGGGTACTTGAGCATCGCCGCCCGCACCGCCGCGGTGAGCTGCAGCCCGGTGCCGCCCGGCCCGTGCAGGTCGATGGTGGTGACGATGCGGAAGCTCTGCGCGTTGCCCTCGAACCCGTCGGGCATCCCGAGCCGCTCCCGGCTGACCCGGTCGAGCACCTGCTCGCCGAGGTGCCCGAACGGTGGATGCCCGAGGTCGTGGGCCAGCGCCGCGGCCTCCACGACGTCGGCGTCGCAGCCACCGAGCCGGTCCAGCATGGCCGCCGTCGTCGGGTCGGCCGCGAGGCGCTCGGCGATCGCCCGGGCCACCTGCGCCACCTGCAGGCTGTGCGTGAGCCGGTTGTGCACCAGCAGCCCGGCCCCGGTCGAGCTGACCACCTGGGTCACCCCGGCCAGCCGGGCGAAGAACGGGGACGCGGCGATCCGGTCCCGGTCCACCCGGAACGGGCTGGCCGCCAGCCCGGCCCCGGTCTCCCCGACACACGGGCGCCGCGCCGAACGCATCACCTGCTCGGTCACAGCCGCGACAGTAGCGACCCGAAACGCGGCCGGCCCCGGTAGAACGAGTGGGTGACCCACGACGTGCTGGTGA
The DNA here is from genome assembly GCA_963730945.1 of uncultured Actinomycetota bacterium. Lineage (GTDB taxonomy): Bacteria > Actinomycetota > Actinomycetes > Mycobacteriales > Pseudonocardiaceae > Pseudonocardia. Next base: position 753,057 of record CAVSTV010000008.1, on the reverse strand, counting down.
TCGGCGGCGGTCCGGCCGGGCGGGCGCTCGCCGCCGAGACCGCCGGCCGCGGGCTGCGCACCGTGCTGATCGACCCCGCGCCGGACGCCCCGTGGCGGCAGACCTACGGCAGCTGGGTCGACGAGCTGCCGCCGCAGCTGCCGGCCGGCGTCATCGCCACCCGCTCGACCGGGCGGGTGATCGCCACGACCGAGCACCGGCTGGGCTGGGACTACGCGGTGCTGGACGTGCCGGCGCTGCGCGCCCACCTCGACGCCGCACTGCAGCGGACCGGTGTGCAGGTGCGCGCCGCCCGGGTGGTGGGCCTGCCGGAGCCGACCACGGTGGCGCTGGCCGACGGCAGCCGGGCGGCGGCGCGGATCGTGGTCGACGCGGGCGGCTCGCGGCAGCCGATCGGCTCGCCGGGACCGCATCGGGTCGCGGCCGAGCAGGCGGCCTACGGCGTGATCGTCGACGAGGCCGCCGCGTCCGGGCTGGTCGCGCCCGGTGAGGCGCTGTTCATGGACTGGCGCACCGACCACGGCGAGCGGGACGACCCGACGTTCCTCTACGCGGTCCCGCTGGGCGCGGGTGCGCTGTTGCTGGAGGAGACCTCGCTGGCGCGGCGCCCGGGGTTGCCGATGCCGGTGCTGCGCCGGCGGCTGCACGCGCGGCTGGCCCGGCACGGGATCACCCCGCCCGCCGAGGCGGCGGTGGAGCGGGTGCTCTTCCCGCTCGACTCCCCCCGGCACCGGACGCCCGGGGCGCTCGGTTTCGGCGCCGCCGCGCCGCTGGTGCATCCGGCCAGCGGGTTCAGCCTGGCCACCGCGCTCACCCTGGCTCCCGCGGTGGCGCACGCGCTGGCCACCCGGCTGCCCGGTGGCGCCGACGCGGCGCTGTCCGCGGCCCGGGCGGTGATCTGGCCCGCTCGCGCGCGCGCCGTGCACCGGTTCCGCCGGATCGGTCTGGAGGCGCTGTTGCGGATGCCGCCCCAGCAGGTCCCGGAGTTCTTCGAGGTGTTCTTCGGGCTGGCGCCGCAGCACCGCTGGGCCTACCTGACCGGGCGGGCCGACCTGCGCGGCACGGTGGCCACGATGGGTACGCTGTTCGCCCGGTCCGGCTGGGAGCAGCGCGCCCGCCTGATGACCCCGGCGCTGCTGCCGCCCAGCCCGCCGCGCGGCTGACCGCGCACGGCGGAGTGCTGTCACCATGGGGACGTGGACGACGCACAGCCGCCCGAGATCCGCATCGGCGACCGGGAACGGCGGGAGGTCGACTCCCGGCTGCAGCAGGCGCACGCGGACGGCGTGCTCACCCTGACCGAGTACGACGAGCGGGCCGCGCAGTGCTGGGCGGCCCGCACCCGCAGCGACCTCGACCTGCTCACCCGCGACCTGCCGCCCGCGCAGCCCGAGCCGACCGCCATCGCGGCCACGCCGGCGCCGGCCCCGACGACCGGACTGGCCCGGCGGGCGGCCGGCGGCTTGCTCACCGCGGCGCTGGTCGGGACCGGCCTGTTCGTGGGCGGTCAGGCTCTCTGGGCCGACGACGGCGGCGCCGTGTTCGGCAGCCGGGAGGTGCAGATCGCCGGTACCCAGGATCGCGTCGAGGTCGGCACCCTGTTCGGCAGGATCACCGTCCGGGTGCCGGACGACGTGCGGGTGCGCACCACCGGAACCCTGCTCTTCGGCACGGTCGAGTGCGACGCGGCCTGCCAGGGCCCGCCCAGCCAGCGCGAGGTCGTGCTCGACGCCGACGGTGCCTTCGGCTCGATCGAGGTGCTCCGCCAGAACGAGCAGCCCCGCGACGACCGTGACAACGACCGCCGCGACAACAACCGCGACGACGACGAGGACGACTGAGCCCTACCCCACCAGCAGCCGGGTGTCGATGCGGGTCTCGACCGCGCCCGCCGGTCCACGTTCGACGTGGTACGCGCCCTTCCCCCGCACCTCGGAGACGGCCTCGACGAACCCGGTGCCGCGGTAGAGCAGGCCGACGCCGTCGTCGGTGGCGTAGCCGGCGGGCAGCGTGCCGTCGGCGATCAGGGCCTGGAACACCGGGCGCCGCTGCTCCTCGGAGTCGTAGTGCACACCGTTCGAGAACGGGACCAGCCCCAGCCCGTCGGTCACCGGGCGCAGGTCCGGGCCGAACGAGTCGGTGGTGCCGCCGACGTGCCAGCAGATCGATCCGGCCGAGACGCCGGTGAGCACCACGCCGGCCTGCCACGCCGTCCGCATCGCCGCGTCCACGCCGTGCAGGCGCCACATGGCCAGCAGGCCGGCGACGCTGCCGCCCCAGACCCAGACCACGTCCTGGTCGAGCAGGTGCGCGGTGATGTCCTCGACGTTCGGCATCGGGAACAGGGCCAGGTGCGAGGCGGCGAAACCGCGGCGCTGGGCGGCGTTGTAGAAATTCGTCAGGACGAACGGGTGATCACCGGTCGCGGTGGCCAGGAAGCAGACCCGCGGAGCGCTGCCGCTCACCCCGGCCAGCTCCACGGCGAAGTCGGTGAGCGGCCCGACCTCCCAATCGATCCGGCGACCGCGGACGGCACCGCCGGAGGTGGCCAGGATGGTCGGTGCGTCCGCGCTCACGATGCGATCGGGTGCTGGTGCGGCGCTGGTTTCAGACCCGGAAGCCCAGCGCGCGCAGCTGCTCGCGGCCGTCCTCGGTGATCTTGTCCGGGCCCCACGGCGGCATCCAGACCCAGTTGATCCTGATGTCCTCGACCAGGCCGGCGCCGCCGGTGAGCGCGGCCCGCGTCTGCTCCTCGATCACGTCGGTGAGCGGGCAGGCCGCCGAGGTCAGCGTCATGTCGATGGTCGCGACGCCGTTCTCGGCCGCGATGCCGTAGACCAGGCCGAGGTCGACGACGTTGATCCCGAGCTCGGGGTCGACCACGTCCCGCATGGCCTCCTCGAGGTCCTCGACCGACGGGCCCGCGGCCGGGGCCGGCGGTTCCGGCATGCCGGCCGCGCCCCGCACCACGTCCTCGCTGCTGTCGGTGGTCGTGTTCTCGGTGGTCATGGTGTTGCCTCCTGTCCGGAGTCCGCGCGAACCACGGCATCCTTGAACGCCATCCAGCCCAGCAGGGCGCACTTCACCCGCGCCGGGTACCGCGCCACGCCGGCGAAGGCCACGCCGTCGCCGAGCACGTCCTCGTCGGGTTCCACCTGGCCGCGGCCCTGCGCCATCTCCTGGAACGCGGTCAGCACCCGCATCGAGTCGCTGACGCTGAGCCCGACGACCAGGTCGGTGAGCACCGAGGCCGAGGCCTGGCTGATCGAGCAGCCCAGCGTCTCGTGCGAGACCTCGGCGATCTTCTCCCCGTCCAGCTTCACCCGCAGCGTGATCTCGTCCCCGCAGGTCGGGTTGACCTGGAACGACTCGGCGTCGAACGGCTCCCGCAGGCCGGAGCCGTGCGGGGTCCGGTAGTGGTCCAGGATGATCTCCTGGTACATCTGCTCCAGCTGCATCAGGCGCACCCCGAAGAAGTCGCGGGCGGCTCGCACGCCGTCGACCAGCGCGTCGACCTCGTCCGGGGTGTTGTAGACGGCGAAGCTGGCGCGCACGGTGGCGGCCACCCCGAACCGGCGGTGCAGCGGCCAGGCGCAGTGGTGCCCGACCCGCACCGCCACCCCGCGGTCGTCGAGCACCTGCCCGACGTCGTGCGCGTGCACGCCGTCGACCAGGAACGCCACCGCTCCGCCGCGGTCGACCAGGTCCGTCGGGCCGACGATGCGCACCCCCGGCACCTCCGCCAGCCCGTCCAGCGCACGCGCGACCAGCGACATCTCGTGCTCGTGCACCACGTCCATGCCGATCCCGGACAGGTAGTCGACGGCCGCGCCGAGCCCGACCGCCTGCGAGGTCATCGGCACCCCGGCCTCGAACCGCTGCGGCGGCGGCGCGTAGGTGGATCCGTCCATCCGGACCATCTCGATCATCGAGCCGCCGGTGAGGAACGGCGGCATCGCGGCCAGCAGCTCGGCGCGCCCGTAGAGCACCCCGACCCCGGACGGGCCCGAGCATCTTGTGCCCGGAGAACGCGGCGAAGTCGACGCCGAGGCCGGCCAGGTGCACCGGCATGTGCGGCACCGACTGGCAGGCGTCCAGCACGACCAGCGCACCGACCGCGCGGGCCCTGGCCGACCAGCTCCGCGACCGGCAGGATGGTGCCGAGCACGTTGGACTGGTGGGCGAACGCGACCACCCTGGTCCGCGGCGACAGCTCGATCGGAGTCCAGGTCGAGCCGGCCGTCGTCGGTGACCGAGTACCAGCGCAGCGTCGCACCGGTGCGCCGGCACAGCTCCTGCCAGGGCACCAGGTTGGCGTGGTGCTCCAGCTCGGTGACCACGATCTCGTCGCCCGGCCCCAGCACGAAGCGCTCGGCCTCGCGGTCCGGCGAAGGCGGCGTTGGAGAAGGCGTAGGCGACCAGGTTGATGCCCTCGGTGGCGTTCTTGGTGAACACCAGCTCGTCCGGCCCGGCGCCGACGAACGCGGCGATCCGGGCCCGGGCCGCCTCGTAGGCGTCGGTGGCCTCCTCGGCCAGCTGGTGCGCGCCGCGGTGCACGGCCGCGTTGTGCTGCTCCAGGAAGGCCCGCTCGGCGTCGAGCACCTGGCGCGGACGCTGCGAGGTGGCGCCGGAGTCCAGGTAGACCAGCGGCCGACCGTCGCGCACGGTGCGGGACAGGATCGGGAAGTCCGCCCGGATCTTCGCCACGTCCAGCGCCGGCGAGGAGACGGTGCTGGTCATCACACCGCGGCTTCCGCGACCCCGGTGAACCGCACGTACCCGGTCTTCTCCAGCTCGTCGGCCAGGTCGGGCCCACCGGACTCGACGATCCGGCCGCCGGCGAACACGTGCACCACGTCGGGGGTGATGTGCTGCAGGATCCGGGTGTAGTGCGTGATCAGCAGCACCCCGGTCTCGCCGCCCTCGCGGTAGCGGTTGACGCCCTCGCTGACCACCCGCAGCGCGTCGACGTCCAGGCCGGAGTCGGTCTCGTCCAGGATGGCGATCTTCGGCTTGAGCAGCGCGAGCTGCAGCACCTCGTGGCGCTTCTTCTCGCCGCCGGAGAAGCCCTCGTTGACGTTGCGCTCGGCGAAGTCGGCCGTTGATGTCGAGGTCGGTCATCGCCTGCTTGACCTCCTTGACCCAGGTCCGCAGCTTCGGCGCCTCGCCGCGCACCGCGGTGGCCGCGGAGCGCAGGAAGTTCGAGGTGGAGACGCCGGGCACCTCGACCGGGTACTGCATGGCCAGGAACAGCCCGGCCCGGGCGCGCTCGTCGACGGTCATGGCCAGCACGTCCTGCGCGATACCGTCCGGCCCGGACAGGGTGACGCTGCCCGAGGTGACCTCGTACTTGGGGTGGCCGGCGATGGCGTAGGCCAGCGTCGACTTGCCGGACCCGTTCGGGCCCATGATCGCGTGCGTCTCGCCGGCGCGGATGGTCAGGTCGACGCCCTTGAGGATCTCCTTGGCGCCCCCCTCGGCTGCGGTGACCGAGACGTGCAGGTCCTTGATCTCCAGGGTGGACATGTCTTGTTCAGTACTCCGTGTGGTGGGGATGGAAGGGATCAGACGCCGGTGATGGCCAGCTCGGCCTCGATCGCCGCTTCGAGCCGCTCGCGCAGCTCCGGCAGCGGGAGCCGGCTCAGGATCTCGCCGAAGAAGCCGCGGACCACCAGCCGGCGGGCCACGTCCTCGGGGATGCCGCGGCTGCACAGGTAGAACAGCTGCTCGTCGTCGAAGCGGCCGGTGGCGCTGGCGTGCCCGGCGCCGGCGATCTCGCCGGTCTCGATCTCCAGGTTCGGCACCGAGTCGGCCCGGGCGTGCCCGGTGAGCACCAGGTTGCGGTTGAGCTCGAAGGTCTCGGTGTTCTCCGCGGCCGCCCGGATCAGCACGTCGCCGATCCACACGGTGCGCGCGTCCGGGGTGCCCTTGCGGCCCTGCAGCGCGTTCTTGTAGATCACGTTGGAGGTGCAGTTCGGCACCGAGTGGTCGACCAGCAGCCGGTGCTCCAGGTGCTGCCCGGCGTCGGCGTAGCCCAGCCCGGCGAGCTCGGCGTCGCCGCCGGGGCCGCGGTAGTTGACGGTCGAGCTGATCCGGACCAGGTCGCCGCCCAGCGCCACCGCGACCGCGCGCAGGGTGGCGTCGCGGCCGACCGAGAAGTGCGCGGCGCCGGCGTGCACGGCGTCGTCGGCCCACTCCTCGGTGACCACCAGCCGCAGCTGGGAGCCGTCGCCCAGCACGACCTCGAGGTTGTCGGCCAGCGCCCCCGACCCGCTCTGCTCGACCACCACGGTCGCCTCGGTGTGCGGCGTGGTGCGGACCTGCAGGTGGGCGACGGCGGTCGCGCCCACGCCCGGGCCCGGTCACGTGACACCGTCACCGGCTCGGGCTGCCCGTCCAGGGTGATCACGGTGGCCTCGCGGAAGGCCGACCAGGCCGCCGCGGCGATCCGGTCGGCCGGCACGCCGCCCTCACCGAGCCGCGGGTCGTCCCGACCGACGGTCTCGACGGTGACGCCCGCGACCGGCACCGACCTCGATCCGCGCGGTGCCGTCGAACGCGGCCGAGCCGTCGTGCAGCCCGCGCAGCCGGCGCATCGGGGTGAACCGCCAGTTCTCCTCCCGGCCGCCGGGCACCTCGAAGGCGTCCACGTCGTAGGAGGTGAACCGCTCGCTGGCGGACGCGAGCGGCTTCGACCCCTGGCCCTTCTTGGCTCCCGCGAGCTCGGGAGCCAGGCCAGCAACTTCTGCCGTCATGATGCCGCCTCCGCGGGACCAAGTACGTCGGCGGTCATCCGATCCGAACTCATCCGACGCGCCCTCCATCTGCAGCTCGATGAGCCGGTTCAGCTCCAGCGCGTACTCCATCGGCAGCTCGCGGGCGATCGGCTCGACGAACCCGCGCACCACCATGGCCATCGCCTCGTCCTCGGTCAGGCCGCGGCTCATCAGGTAGAACAGCTGGTCCTCGCTGACCTTGGACACGGTCGCCTCGTGGCCCATGGTCACCTCGTCGTTGCGCACGTCGACGTAGGGGTAGGTGTCCGAGCGCGAGATCGTGTCCACCAGCAGCGCGTCGCACTTGACCGTGGACCGGCGAGTGGTGCGCCCGCGGGTTGACCTGCACCAGCCCGCGGTAGGAGGTACGGCCACCGCCGCGGGCCACCGACTTCGAGATGATCGTCGAGGACGTGTGCGGCGCCAGGTGCACCATCTTCGCGCCGGCGTCCTGGTGCTGGCCCTCGCCGGCGAACGCGATCGAGAGCACCTCACCCTTGGCGTGCTCGCCCATCAGCCAGACCGCCGGGTACTTCATGGTGACCTTGGAGCCGAGGTTGCCGTCGACCCACTCCATGGTCGCGCCCTCCTCGGCCTTGGCCCGCTTGGTGACCAGGTTGTAGACGTTGTTCGACCAGTTCTGGATGGTCGTGTAGCGGCAGCGGCCGCCCTTCTTCACGATGATCTCGACCACGGCCGAGTGCAGCGAGTCCGAGGAGTAGATCGGCGCCGTGCAGCCCTCGACGTAGTGCACGTAGGCGCCCTCGTCGACGATGATCAGCGTGCGCTCGAACTGGCCCATGTTCTCGGTGTTGATCCGGAAGTAGGCCTGCAGCGGGATGTCGACGTGCACGCCCGGCGGCACGTAGATGAACGACCCGCCCGACCACACCGCCGAGTTCAGCGCGGAGAACTTGTTGTCCCCGGACGGGATCACCGAGCCGAAGTACTCCCGGAACAGCTCCGGCTGCTCGCGCAGCGCGGTGTCGGTGTCCAGGAAGATCACGCCCTGCTCCTCCAGGTCCTCGCGGATCTGGTGGTAGACGACCTCGGACTCGTACTGCGCGGCGACCCCGGACACCAGGCGCGCCTTCTCGGCCTCCGGGATGCCCAGCTTGTCGTAGGTGTTCTTGATGTCGGCCGGCAGGTCGTCCCAGCTGGCGGCCTGCTTCTCGGTGGACCGCACGAAGTACTTGATGTTGTCGAAGTCGATGCCGGACAGGTCGGCACCCCAGCGCGGCATCGGCTTGCGCTCGAACAGGCCCAGCGCCTTGAGCCGGAACTCGAGCATCCACTGCGGCTCGCTCTTCAGGGCGGAGATGTCGGCCACGACGTCGGCGGACAGGCCGCGGCGGGCGGTGGCGCCCGGCGGCGTCCGGGTCGGCCCAACCGAAGTCGTACCGGCCCGAGCGTCGCGAGGGTCTCCTCCTGGGTGAGCGTCGCGCTCTTGTCCAGAGCCGTGCTCATGTCAGGAGCGGTCGTCATACGGACTGCCTCCCTTTCCGGGGTCGTGCTGTGGTGGTGAGCGGCCGCCGGACGGTGGGAACGTCCAGCGGAACGTGGGTGGTGCACGCGGAGTCGCCGCGCGCGATGGTGGCCAGCCGCTGCACGTGGGTGCCGAGCAGCTCGGCGAAGGCTGCCGTCTCAGCTTCGCAGAGCACCGGGAACTCCGCTGCGACGTGCGCGACCGGGCAGTGGTGCTGGCACAGCTGCACGCCGCTGCCGGCCTCGCGGGCCTGCGCGGCGTAGCCGCGGGCGGTGAGCACCGAGGCCAGCGCGCTGGCGCGCGCGTCCGGGGTGGCCGCGGCGGCGATCTGCTCGGCTCCCGGACCGATCAGCTCCTGGACCCGGTGCCGGGCGAAGCCGCGCACCGCGGACTCCCCGCCGTGCTCGGCCAGGTAGCGCAGCGCGGCCACGGCGAGATCGTCGTAGCCGTGCCCGAAGCGGGCCCGCCCGGCGTCGGTGAGCAGGTACTCCCGAGCCGGCCGGCCCCGACCGCGGCGGCCGCGACGCGAGGCCTCCCGGATCTCGGCCTCGCCGTCGGCGATCAGCGCGTCCAGGTGCCGGCGCACCCCCGGCGCGGACAGCCCGAGCGCGGCCGCGACCGCGGCGGCGGTGATCGGCCCCTGCTCCATGAGCAGCCGGGCCACCGCCTCCCGGGTGCGGCCGTCATTGCCGGCCGATCCACCATGGGTGTCGACCGGAAGCTGTCCGGCGGTTTTCACAACACCAGTCTTGCCTATATCCCCCGCAACGGCAAAGCGACCCGCCAAGGGGTGAGGACGGTCACTGTTCGTACCGGGTCGCCAGGGCCTGGACCTCGGCGTAGCTGGGGGCTGCGGCGACCGGTTCGCCGTCGCGCACGGCGCACGCGGCAACCACGGTCGCGCCCAGCGCCGCCCGGAACAGCAGCGAGCCGGTGCTGATCCGGCGGACCCCGAGCGCGGCCAGCTCACGGACGTCCCGCTGGGCCAACACGTTCAGCGGCACCGGCAGCGCCGCGACCAGCTCGGCGATCCCCGCCGGTGCGGTGAGCCCGGGCACGAAGATCCCGTCCGCGCCGGCGTCGACGTAGCGCAACGCCCGCTCGACGGTCTGCGCCGGCTCGACGCCCAGCCAGTGCGTGTCCACCCGGGCGTTGACGAACAGGTGCGGCGCGGCGTCCTTGGCCGCCCGCACGAGGCCGGCCTGCTCGGTCGGGTCGGCCAGCCGGTCGTCCCGGCCGTCCTCGATGTTCAGCCCGACCACGCCCAGGTCGGCGAGCTCGGCCGCGACACCCGCGGCATCGCCGAACCCCGCCTCGACGTCGATGGTGATCGCCACCGGGAGCCGGACCAGCCGCCGGGCCAGCGCCACGGTCTCGGCCCGGGCCAGACCGGCCGCGTCCGGGATCCCGTGCGCCGCCGCCACCCCGAGGCTGGTGCTGCCGATGGCCGGGAACCCGGCCTCGGCCAGCGCCGCCGCCGATGCGACATCCCAGGCGTTGGGCAGCACCAGCGGCCGTGGCCCGTCGTGCAGCCGGTGGAACGAGCCCTCCAGCAGCGCCGCCGCGGCGGCCTGCGCCGGGCAGGCGTGCCGGCCGGCCCCGAACGGCGCAGCGGTCAGGTCGACCTCCACGAGGTCGCCGTCGGGGGTGGCCCGCCGGGTCGTCGGCACCGGCGGGTCCGCCCCGGCGATCGCCGCCCGGGTCGCGCCGCAGGCCTGCACGAGCAGCCCGATCCGGCTGGCGGTGGCCTCGTCCCAGCAGCCGCCGCAGGCCTCGATGAGCCGGGCGACCGCCGCGTCCGCCTCCGCGGTGATGGCGGTGTGCGGATGGTAGGACCGGGCGATCACCGCCACGTCGGGCTCGACCGTGCGCGGCAGCCCCAGCTCGCGGGCCAGCTTCGGGACCGCCGGACCGGGCCGGCGCAGCGCGTCGAGATCCACCGCGGCCAGCTGGGCCTCGGCCAGCGCCCGGCGGCGCCGGTGGTCCGCCCCCTCGCTGAACCGGGCGACCCGGGATCGCAGCCAGGCCACTCCGCGGTCGGCGGCGGGCACGGCGGGGACGGTGTGGCCGGGGTCGAGCAGCACGCGGTGATCCATGCCGTGCACGGTAGGTCGGCGACGCTTCGGTGAGCGCCGACGTGTGCGCGGCGCAGAATGGACCGATGGTCGCCGACGAGCTCGCCGCGCTGGCCGGGCTGCTCGCCGACCGCAGCCGGGCCCGGATCTGCGTCGCCCTGCTCGACGGCCGGGCCTGGACCTCGCGCGAGCTGGCCGCGCACGCCGGGGTCGCCCCGTCCACGGCCAGCGAACACCTGACCCGCCTGGTCGACGGCGGCCTGCTGGTGGAGCGCCGCCAGGGTCGGCACCGCTACCTGCAGCTCGCCGGCGCCCCCGAGGCCGAGCTGCTGGAACACCTGCTGGGCTATCTCGGCCCGGTGCGCCCGCAAGCGTCGCTGAAGGCCTCCGTCGCGGCGCGCGCCCTGGCCCGCGGCCGGACCTGCTACGACCATCTGGCCGGGCGGCTGGGCGTGGGCATCACCGACGCCATGGTCGGCCGGGGCCTGCTCGGCGACGGGCTGGGCGTGACCGGTGCCGGGCGGGCCTGGCTGGCCGATCTCGGAGTCCCGCTCACCGGCACCCGGCGCCCGCTCGGCCGGGCGTGCCTGGACTGGACCGAGCGCCGCTCGCACCTCGCCGGGGCGGCCGGCGCGCGGCTGTGCACCGTCCTGCACGAGCGGGGCTGGGTCCGCCGGATCGGCAGCGGCCGGGCGGTGACCGTCACCCCGGATGGCGCGGTCGCGCTGCACGACCTGCTGGGCCTCACCGAGCTGCAGGACCCCTGAGGTCCGGCCCGCGAACGGGTGAGCACGTCCCGGTCGTGCCTGCTCGCTACCCTTCGGGGCATGGTGGTCGCGGAGGTCGAGGGCCCGCGTCCCGCCGCCTCCGGGGCACCGCCCTGGGATCCGAGCCGACGGGCGCGGCGCCTCGGGCTCACCGGGTCGTTGCTGATGGCGGTCGGGGCGCTGGGCTCCGGCGCGCTCCCGGTGCCCAACCCGCTGTTCGGGCTGCGGGTGCTCGGGCTGCCCAGCCGCAACGCCACGCTGGCCATCGCCGTCACCTACGCCGGGATCGCGCTGATGGTGCTGGCCTGGCTGTGGATCGGCAAGATGCTGCGCTACCGGGGCGCGGTGGCCCCGGCACCGACCCGCGCGCAGCTGGCCCGGACCGCGGCGATGTGGTCGCTGCCGCTGGCGGTGGCCCCGCCGATGTTCTCCCGCGACGTCTACTCCTACCTCGCGCAGAGCGCGATCCTGGCCCGCCACCTCGATCCCTACGTGCTGGGGCCGGCCGAGGCGCTCGGCGTCGACGATCCGCTGACCCGCAGCATCCCGACCATCTGGCGGGACACCCCGGCGCCCTACGGCCCGCTGTTCCTCATCCTCGGCCGCGGGATCACCGCGATCAGCGGCAACGACGTGGTGCTGGGCGTGTTCGAGCACCGGGCGCTGGCGCTGTGCGGCCTGGCGATGATCGTCTGGGCGCTCCCGCGGCTCGCGAAACGCTGCGCGCTGGATCCCGGGCTCGTGCTCTGGCTCGGCGCGGCCAACCCGCTGGTGCTGTTCCACCTGGTCAGCGGCATCCACAATGAATCGTTGATGATCGGGCTGCTGCTCATCGGCATGGAGATCGGGCTGCGCACCACCGATCGGCTGTTCGACCCCCACCTGCTGGCCGGCGCGGCGCTGATCGTGGCCTCCTCGGCGGTCAAGCTGCCGGCGCTGCTCGCGCTCGGCTTCCTCGGCCTGGAGTGGGCGCGGCGGCGCGGGGGGCACCTGCGCGACGTCGCCATGGTCGGCGGCCTGCTGGGGCTGATCACCGTCGCGATCTACACGCCGCTGTCGCTGGGTACCGGGGTCGGGCTCGGCTGGACGCGCACGCTGGACACCCCGGCGTTGATCCTGAGCTGGATGTCGGTGTCCACCGACCTGGGCCTGATCGGCGGCCAGGTCGGCATCATCGGCGGCCTCGGCGACCACACCGACACCGTGCTCGTCCTGACCAGGGCGGTCGGGCTCGCGGGGGCCGCGGTGCTGATCGGGATGTTGCTGCTGGCCACCCTGCGTGGGCGGATCGACGCGATGACCGGGCTCGGCGCCGGGCTGGGCGCGGTGGTGCTGCTCGGACCGGTCGTGCACCCCTGGTACCTGCTGTGGGCGGCGATCCCGCTGGCCGCCACGCGCGGGCTGCCCCGGCACCGGCGGGCCGTGCTCGGCGCGTCGGCGGTGCTCGCGGTCGTGGTGCCGCCGACGGGAGCCGACTTCAACTTCCGCGCCTACCAGCTCCCGATGGCCGTGGCCGCGGCGTTGATCATGTTGTTCCTGGTGCTGGCCTGGCAGCGCCGGCAGCTGATCGGGTCGAGCGGGGCGGATGTCGACGCGCTGCCGGGCCGGATGCCGGCCGTGGTCCTGCCCACGCCCACCCCCGCGGGCTCCGCCCCGCCGCAGAGCGCCGCGGACTCCCCTCCGGACCGCTCGGCGATCGGGTCGGCGGCTGCGACGTCGATCACCGAGCCCCCCGCGACCGAGTCGTCCCCGGTCCCGCCACGGCAGGCGCACTAGACTTCGGCCGGTGAGCCCGACACCGCCCGCCGTCGCCGTGCGGGGACTGGTCAAGCGGTTCGGGCGGACCACCGCTGTCGACGGTCTCGATCTCGACCTGGCCGCGGCCACGGTGCTGGCGCTGCTCGGCCCGAACGGGGCCGGCAAGACCACCACGGTCGAGGTCTGCACCGGTTTCCTGCGCGCCGACGCCGGCGAGGTCCGGGTGCTCGGCGTGGATCCCGCGGGTGCGCCGGACGCGCTGCGGGCCCGCATCGGCGTCATGCCGCAGGGCGGCGGCGCCTACCCGACGGTGCGCGCCGGCGAGATGCTGCGGGTGGTCGCGGCGTGCTCGGCGCACCCGCTCGACGTCGACTGGCTGCTGACGGTGCTGGGCCTCGACGGGTGCGCGCGCACCCCCTACAAGCGGCTCTCCGGCGGCCAGCAGCAGCGGCTGACGCTGGCCTGCGCGGTGGTCGGGCGGCCCGAGCTGGTGTTCCTCGACGAGCCGACCGCGGGCATGGATCCGCAGGGCAGGCGGCTGGTGTGGGAGCTGATCGAGGCGCTGCGCCGGGACGGGGTCGCGGTGCTGCTGACCACCCACCTGATGGAGGAGGCCGAGGCCCTCGCCGACCAGGTGGTGATCGTCGACGGCGGGCGGGTGGTGGCCAGCGGCAGCCCGACCGCGCTCACCGCCACCGCCGATCAGCAGGAGCTGCGCTTCCGGGCGCGTCCGGGGATGAACCTGGGTGCGCTCGCCGACGCGCTGCCGACCGGCTACCGGGCGGCCGAGACGATCGCCGGCCGCTACCTGGTGCAGGGTCGGATCGACCCGAACGTGCTGTCCACGATCACCAGCTGGTGCGCCGCGCAGGGGGCGCTGGCCGACGACGTGCAGGTGGCGCGGCGCAGCCTGGAGGACGTGTTCCTGGAGCTGACCGGTCGGGAGCTGCGCTCGTGAGCCACTTCCCGGCCGGCACGTTCCGCCCGCGACCCGGGGCGGGCTCACCGTGGCGGATGCTCGCCGCGCAGTCGGGCACCGAGCTGCGGCTGGCCTTCCGCAACGGCGAGCAGGTGCTGCTCACGCTGCTCATCCCGATCGTGCTGCTGGTCGGCCTGAGCACGCTGGACGCGATCACGCTGCCGGAGCCGCGGATCGCTGCGGTCACGCCGGGGGTGCTCGCGCTGGCGGTGCTGTCCACCGCGTTCACCGGCCAGGCGATCGCGCTGGGCTTCGACCGCCGCTACGGGGTGATCCGCAGGCTGGCCGCCACCGCGCTGCCCCGCTGGCTGCTGGTGGCCGGCCGGTTCGCCGCGCTGCTCGGGGTGGTCGCGATCCAGGTCGTGGTGCTGTCGGTGCTGGCGGTGGCGCTGGGCTGGCGGCCGGCGCCGGCCGGGCTGGGCTGGGCGCTGCTGCTGGTGCTGCTGGGCTGCGCGGCGTTCGGCTCGCTGGGGATCCTGCTCGGCGGCACGCTGCGCGCGGAGATCACGCTGGCGGTGGCCAACGTGGTCTGGTTCGTGCTGCTGCTGGCCGGCGGCATCATCGTCCCGCTCGCGCAGCTGCCCGGGCCGCTGGCCACGGTGGGTGCGCTGCTGCCCTCGGGGGCGCTGGCCGAGGGCCTGCGCGCCGCGCTGGCCGCCGGTGCGGCGCCGACCGGTCAGCAGCTGCTGGTGCTGCTGGGCTGGACAGTGGTCGCCGGTGCGCTCGCCCTGCGCGCGGTCAAACTCCGCTGATCCGGGTGCGCCCCGGGTACCGAGCAGGGGCCAGCACCACCTCCATGCCGCCCCGCTCCCCCGCGCCTACCATCCAGTGGTGACCAGATCCCGCCTCCGCGATCGCGTTCCGCCGACCTCGGTGCGGGTCATGCGCGCACTCGCCATCGCCGCCGTCGTCGCGCAGGCGGGGATCGCCGTCACGGGTTCGGTGGTGCGGGTCACGGGGTCCGGGCTGGGCTGCCCGACCTGGCCCCAGTGCTTCCCGGGCAGCCTGGTGCCGACCCCGCACCCGGAGGTCGCGGCGCTGACCCAGTGGATCGAGTTCGGCAACCGGTTGCTGACCGGGGTGGTGGTGCTGGTCGCCGGGCTCTGCTTGCTGGCCGCGCTGCACACCCGACCCCGTCGGCGCCGGCTCACCGGGCTGGCGCTGATCCAGCCGGTCGGGGTGATCGTGCAGGCGGTGCTCGGCGGGTTGACGGTGCTGCTGAGCCTCGTGTGGTGGTCGGTGGCCGTGCACTTCCTCGTCTCGATGATCATGGTCTGGCTGGCAGTGCAGCTGGTCGCCGCATCCTCGGAGGGCGGTGGGCCCGCGCGGCCGACGGTCGGCACGCCGGTGCGCAGGCTGATCGCGGCCAGCACCGTGCTGCTGTCCGCGCTGCTGGTGGCCGGCACCTTCGTCACCGCCGCCGGGCCGCACGCCGGCGACGCGGACACACCGCGGCTCGGACTCGGCGTCCCGCAGATGGCGCAGCTGCACGCGGACCTGCTGTTCGGCTACCTGGGGCTGCTGGTCGGCCTCGGCTTCGCGCTGGCCGCGGTGGCCGCGCCCGCTCCGGTCCGGCGGCGCTACCGGGCGCTGATCGTGGTGGTGCTCGCGCAGGGTGCGCTCGGCGGCGTGCAGTACGCGCTCGGGGTGCCCGAGGTGCTGGTGTCGCTGCACGTGCTCGGGGCGGCGCTGGTCACGGTGGCCGCGGCCGCGCTGTGGGCGAGCACCGTCGAACGGCCGTCGGCCGTCGGGCCGCGGGAACCGGCCACGGCGGGCGGACCCACGGCGGAAGGGGGCACGGCCGAACAGGTCGCGGCGGGCAGCGCCCCGGAGGCTGCCGGTTTGAGCCGGACCGGGGCATGATCTCCCGGTGCGCGCAATCCAGATCACCGAGCATGGTGGCCCCGAGGTCCTGATCCCCACCGAGCTGCCCGACCCCACCGCGGGCGACGGCGAGCTGCTGGTCGAGGTGACGACGGCCGGGGTCAACTACATTGACACCTACCAGCGGCAGGGCATTTATCCGATGACGCTGCCCTACACCCCCGGTATGGAGGGCACCGGCCGGGTGCGCGCGGTCGGCGACGGTGTCACCGACTTCGCGGTCGGCGACCGGGTGGCCTGGGCCGAACCGCTGGGCAGCTATGCGGAGCTGGCCGTCGTTCCCGCCGAGCACGCGGTCGCGGTGCCGGACGCGGTGTCCGACGACGACGCCGTGGGCGCGATGTTGCAAGGCATGACCGCGCACTTCCTGGTGCACGACGCCTACCCGGTGAGATCCGGGGACAGCGTGCTGGTGCACGCGGCGGCCGGCGGGGTCGGGCTGCTGCTCACCCAGCTCGCGTCCGGGTCGGGAGCTCGGGTGATCGCCACGGTCTCCACCGCGGAGAAGGAGCAGCTGGCCCGCGCGGCCGGCGCCGCCGAGGTGATCCGCTACACCGAGGTCGACGACCTGGCCGCCGAGGTCCGCGCGCTGACCGGCGGCACCGGTGTCGCCGCCGCCTACGACAGCGTCGGGCGCACCACGTTCGACGCCAGCCTGGCTTCGCTGGCCCGCCGCGGCACCCTGGTGCTCTTCGGCGCGTCCAGCGGCCCGGTGCCCCCGTTCGACCCGCAGCGGCTCAACGCCGCCGGGTCGGTGTTCCTGACCCGCCCCAAGCTCTACGACTACATCGCCACCCCCGTCGAGCTGCGCGCCCGCGCGGGCGCGGTCTACGACGAGGTCGCCGCCGGCCGCCTCGACGTCCGCATCGGACACCGCTACCCGCTGGCCGCGGCGCGCGCCGCGCACGAGGACCTGCAGGGCAGGCGCACCACCGGCAAGCTGCTGCTGACCCCGTGACACCCCGCCCGGTTCCCACTCGGTGGTAGCTCGGGGAAACGATCCGGCTCCTTGTCACGTTGACAGGACATGGGCTCACCCCGGTACCGCTCCAGCGTCCAGTTCATCGGCCACCCCAACCCGCTCGTGGAATCGACGAAGAACGTCGACACGGCGGTGCGGCACGCCCGCGACGCGTTCACGGCCGGCGCCTTCCTGGCCACCGTGGTCCGCGTCGACGACGACGAGGTGATCTACGACGGCCCGCTCGGCATCGAGCGGGCGTAACGCCGGCGACGGGACCGGCCGGCTCAGAACCCGGTCCGATGGGTCCAGTGGCCACCGAGCATCGTCCCGGCCACCGGCATCGACCGCATCCGGTCGGGGGTGACGGCCGCGGGATCGACGTCCGTCAGCACCAGATCGGCCGCCCGGCCGACCACGATCGGCCCGCCGGACCCGGCGGAGGCGGCCAGCGCGACCGGGAACGGGATCTCCTGCTCACCGTGCCAGCTGGGCCGCCCGTCGGCGCTGCGGTGCACGGCCGCGGCCATCGTGATCCACGGGTCGAGCGGGGCGACCGGCGCGTCGGAGCCCAGGACCAGCCCGGCGCCCGCGTCGAGCAGGCTCCGGTAGGCGAACGCGCGACTCGTGCGTCCCGCCCAGTAGCGGTCGGCCACGTCCCGGTCGTCGACGGCGTGTTCGGGCTGCACGCTGGCCACGATCCCCAGCTCCGCGAACCGGCCCAGGTCGTCGGCGGTGAGCAGCTGCGCGTGCTCGATGCGGCCGCGCGCGCCGGTGGCCGCGAACGCGTCCAGCGCGAGCGAGTTGGCGTGGTCACCGATGGCGTGCACCGCGCAGTCGAGGCCGGCCCCGGTGGCCCGGCGCAGCAGCGGTTCGAGCTCGGCCGGCGGCACCAGCAGCATCCCGCACGGGCACTCGGCCGCCTCCGACCCGGGATAGGCGTCGTAGCAGTAGGCGGTGCGGGTGTTCAACGAGCCGTCGGAGATGACCTTCAACGGGCCCATGGTGAGCAGACCGCCGGTGCCGGGGATCTCGTCGCCGGTGCGCAGCCCGCGCGCGATCGGTTCCTCGAGGTGCGACGGCCAGACCGAGCCCACGACGCGCAGCTGCCGCATCCCGGCGGCGATCCGGGACACCCAGCGATCGAGTTGCCATGGCCACTCGTAGTCGACCACGCCCACCACCCCGCGGGCCGCGGCAGCGGCGGCCGCCTCCGCGGCGTAGCGGTCCAGCACCGGCGCCGGCAGCTCCACGAGCCGTTCCATGATCGGATGCCAGTCCGACTCCCGGATCACGCCGGTCGGGTGCCCGCCCATGCCGTACCGGTCGGCGGCCGCGCCGTTGATCCAGCAGCAGTGCAGGTCGGCGGAGACCAGCACCACCGGCACCGCGCCGCTGACCCCGTCCAGCAGGTCCCGGTGCGGCCGGTCGGGCCACAGCGCGTCCCGGAACCCGGCCCCGACCAGCGGCGCCCCGGCCGCCGGCGGATCGGCGCGCAACCGCTCGGCCACCAGCGCCGCGGCGGCCGCCGCCGACCGGGCCGGGCCGAGGTCCAGCCGCTGCCGGGCCAGCGCCCACTGGTCGAAGTGCACGTGGTTGTCCCACAGTCCGGGCAGCAGGGTCCGCCCGTCCAGCTCGACGATCTCGGCATCCGGCGCGGCGGGCACCTGCGGCCCGATCGCGGTCAACGTCCCGTGCTCGACGAGGACGTCCACCGCGACCCCGTTCAGGCGTGCGCCACGCAGCAGAGTCGCGCCGATGATCCCGCTCCCTCCGCGCGCGATGATCGCCGACAGCGTAAGGTCGCCACGCCGCCCGGCGCTGCACTGCTCGGCGCGAGCGGTCGGCACGCCGCCGATGCCCGAACACGATCTGCGCGGGCGACGGCCTCAGGCGACCACCGCGTCCAGGGTGATCGGCAGGTCCCGGACCCGGCGTGCCGGTGGCGTGGTGGACCGCGTTGGCCACCGCCGCGGCGACCCCGGTGATGCCCACCTCGCCGGCGCCGAGCACGCCCAGCGGCATCGTCGGGTCCGGCTCGTCCAGGCACTCGATCGTCGATCGGCGGCACGTCGGCGTGCACCGGCACGTGGTACTCGGCCAGGCTCGGGTTCATGATCCGGCCGGTGCGCGGGTCGACCAGCGTCGCCTCGGCCAGCGCCAGCCCGAGGCCCATCACGATGCCGCCGCGCAGCTGGCTCGCCGCCAGCTTCGCGTTGACCACGCGTGCCGACGTCGAACACCCCGACCCAGCGCGACACCCGCACCTCGCCGGTGTCGGCGTCGACGCGCACCTCGCAGAACTGCGCGCCCGACGCCGCCTTCGCCCAGCGCCGCCCGTCCAGCAGCAGCTTGCCCATGAACCGGACCTGTCCGGCCACCGCGCCCAGCCCGGCGTCGGCGCCCGACCTGCACGCGTCGAGCTCGGCGCGCCCGGCCCGGCGCAGGATCGTCGCCGTAGCTCGCCGCCGCCGGCCGGGCCGTACAGCCCGCCGTCGCGCAGCCGGATCGCCGAGCGCCGGCGCGCCCGCGCAGCGGCGAGTCCGGTCGCGCGGCGCTCCAGCCGCAGCAGCGCCGCGCGCAGCTTCGTCCGCCGCCCGGACGCACGGCGGCGGCGATGCTCGCGGTCTGCGTCGGATCCGCCCGCGCCCGGCCCGGTCGGCAGCTCGCGTGTCGCCGTACTCGACGCGCACCGCGCTCGACCGGCGACGCCGAGCGCGTCCGCGGCCAGCTGCGCCGACCGCGGTCGCCGCGCCCATGCCCATCTCGTGGAAGCCGCAGCGCACCAGCACGCTCGCCGTCGGCGTCCAGCCGCACGCGTCACGTTGGCCGGGAACTGCCAGGCCGGGTGGAAGGCCGCGGCCACCCCCCAGCCGACCAGCTCACCGGCCCGTCGCGCATCGAGCCCGGCCGCGGATCGCGGTCCGACCAGCCGAACAGCTCCGCCCCGCGCCGCAGCGCCTCGCCGCACGCCGTGGTGGGAGAACCGCGCGGCCGTCGATCGGGTGCCGCTCCGGCTCGTTGCGCATCCGCAGCTCGATCGGGTCCATGCCCAGCTCGTCGGCCAGCTCGTCGATGCTCGACTCCAGCGCGAAGGTGCCGATCGACTCGCCCGGGCGCGCGCATGAGGTGTTCGGCACCAGGTCCAGCGCGACCGGTGCTGCGGATCGGCGGTGATGTTCTCGGCGCGCGTAGAGGTCGCCGCGAGCAGGAGGTCACCTGCTCGGGCATGCCGCCGACCCGGCCGGTGCGGGTGACGCTGGTGTGGATCAGCGCGGTGAGCCGGCCGTCGGCGGTCGCGCCGAGCGCCACGCCGCTGCGATCGACGGGGTGCGCCCGCCGACGGTGCGGTAGACGCCCTCGCGGGTCAGCATCAGCCGCACCGGCCGGCCGACCACCCGGGCGGCCAGCACGGCGAGCACGGTGCCGGCCCAGACCGTGCACCTTGCCGCCGAACCCGCCGCCGATGAACGGGGAGATCACCCGCACCCCGGCGGCCGGCACGTCGAACTTGGCCGCCAGGTGCTTGCGCATCCAGTCGATGTTCTGCGTTGCCCTCGTGCACGGTCAGCCGGTCGCCGTCCCAGGCCGCCGTGGTCGCGTGCGGCTCGAGCGCGTTGTGGCTGTGCGCCGGGGTGGTGAACGTGCAGGTCCACCGAGAACGGCGCCGCGGCCAGCGCGGCCGCGGCGTCGCCCTTGCTGGCCGCTGCCGCCCGGCAGGCCGCGGCATCCCGCGCGTCGGCGTCGCCCGGTGCTGCTCGGCGGCGAAGTCGACGCGCGGCCGGCAGCGGCTCGTAGGCCACCTCGACCAGGCCGGCCGCGTACTGGGCGGCCTCCAGGGTCTCGGCGACGACGACCGCGACCGGCTGGCCGTCGAAGTGCACCTCGTCGGTGTTGAGGTAGTTGACCGATGGTGCCCGGGGCCATGGTGGCCAGGTCCATGCAGCACGCTGGGCGGCTGGGTGGGCTTCAGCGCCGGGGCGTTGAGGTGGGTGAGCACCCGCAGCACGCCGGGTCGGCCGCGGTGGCCCGCGACGGTGTCGATGCCGGGATCCGGGCGCGCGCGACGTCGGCGTGCACCAGCGCGGCGTGCGCGAGGTTCGGGTAGCGGGAACTCGGCGGCGTAGCGGGCCTGCGCCGCTGGTCTTGGCCGGCCCGTCGCGCCGGTCCAGCGGCGCGCCGAGCACCGGACTCCGACCGGCGCGACCGAGGTCGGTGTCGATCGCGGGCGGCAGTGTCGTGTCATCCGGGTTCCGGTCGTCGGGTCCGGGTCAGTCGGTTCCGGTCATGCCGCACCCCCGGCGTCCCGCAGCTGCCGCAGCACGGCGACGATCGTCCGCTCCGCCAGCCCGATCTTGAACTCGTTGTCCGGGGCGCCGACGGCGGCGGCCAGCTCGGCGCGCAGCGGCGGCGGCGAACGCCTCGTCGGTGGCCGGCGCCGCCGACCAGCGCGTCCTCGGCGACGCGGGCCCGCCACGGCTTGGCCGCCACCCCGCCGAGCGCCAGCCGGCGGACCGCACGACCGCCGTCGGACACCTCGAGCGCCGCGGCCACCGAGACCAGCGCGAACGCGTACGAGGCCCGGTCGCGCACCTTGCGGTAGCGCGAGTTCGCGGCCAGCGGCAGTCGCCGGCAGCTCGACCGCGGTGATCAGCTCGTCCGGCGGCGAGCACGGTCTCGCGCGTGCGGGGTGTCGCCGGGCAGCCGGTGGAACTCGCCGATCGGGATCCGCCGGGTGCCGCGCGCGCTGCGCACCTCGATCTCGGCGTCCAGCGCGGTCAGCGCGACGCACAGGTCGGAGGGGTGCACGGCGACGCAGTGCTCGCTCGCGCCCGAGCACCGCGCCCATCCGGTTGAACCCGCCGACGCGCGGCGCAGCCGGCGCCGGGCTCGCGCTTGTTGCAGGCCGCGGTGCCGTCGTAGAAGTACAGGCAGCGGGTGCGCTGCAGCAGGTTGCCGCCGACGGTGGCCAGGTTGCGCAGCTGCCCCGACGCGCCCGGACAGCAGGGCCTGGGTGAGCACCGGGTACCGGGTGCGGACCAGCGGGTGCTCGGCCAGGTGGCTGTTGCGCACCCCGGCGCCGATCCGCAGGCCCGCCGCCGGGCAGCTCGCTGACCGCGTCCAGCCCGAGCCGGGTCACGTCGATCATCGTGTCCGGGGCCTCGATGCCCTCCCGGACCAGGTCGACCAGGTTCGTGCCGCCGCCGAGGAAGCGCGCGCCGGGGCGCTCGGCGATGGCGCGCAGCGCGGTCGGCGACGTCGGCGGGCGCCAGGTAGTCGAAGCGTCCTCACGGGCGCGCCCCGGACGCGACCTCGGTGATCGCGTCGACGATGCCGTTGTAGGCGCCGCAACGGCACAGGTTGCCGCTCATCCGCTCCGCGATCTCGGCCCTGGTCAGCTCGACCGGCCCGGACACCCGCTCGCTGACGTGGCTCGGCATCCCGCGCGCGGTGCTCGGCGAGCATGCCGATGGCCGAGCAGATCTGACCCGACGTGCAGTAGCCGCACTGGAACCCGTCGTGGCGCGACGAAGCGCGTCCTGCAGCGGATGCCGGCTCGCACCGTCGGCGATCCCCTCGATCGTGGTCACCTCGCGGCCGTCGTGCTGCACGGCCAGCGTCAGGCAGGACACGATCCGCTCGCCGTCGACGAGCACCGTGCAGGCCCCGCAGGCGCCCTGGTTGCAGCCCTTCTTGGTGCCGGTCAGGCCGAGGTTCTCGCGCAGCGCGTCGAGCAGGCTGGTCCGCGGTTCGACGCGCAGTTCGGTCGGGTTGCCGTTGATGTGGAGCGAGATGTCCCGGGCGGCGATGGGGTCCACCGGTTTCCTTCCGTGGTGGTGCCGGCCCGGTTTATCAGACCGATGGTTCATTGATACCAGACCGGCGGTTCGGTAGGTCGTCCGCGGCGGCGATCATGCGTTGCACGCTGTCCAGGATCAGCCCGAGCGCGAGCGCGAGATCGTCGTCGGCGCCGGTGCAGGCGTCGAACCCGCCGCGTTCCCAGGTGGCCAGCGTCGTCGGGTAGCGCGCCGCGTCGAAGTAGGTGCCCCAGAAGCTGGACCGGGCCTCCCAGTAGTCGTCGCGGCTCATCCCGGTGCGCAGCACCTCGCTGCGGTCGGCGATCTCGCCGCGGGCGATGCCGAAGATGTAGGACTCCAGCAGCGACGCCACCCGCACCCGCAGTTCCGCGTCGAGCCCGGCGTCGGCGCCGACGCGCAGCATGTCCTCGCTGACGTCGAGCACGTGCGGGCCGATCGGCAGCCGCCACAGGTTGGAGTGCACCAGCCAGGGGTGCTGCCGGTACATGCCCAGCGCGGACCGCGCGTGCGCCTCGTAGCGCTGCCGCCAACCGAGCCCGGGATCGGGCAGCGACCGGCCGCGGTACGCGCGGTCGATCATCAGCTCGAACAGCTCGGCCTTGCCCGGCACGTAGGTGTAGAGCGACATCGCGCCGACCTCGAGATGCTTGGCCAGCCCGCGCATCGACAGCGCGTCGAACCCGTCGGCGTCGGCCAGCGCGATGGCGGCTTCGACGATCCTGTCGAGGGAGAGCTTCTGCCGCGGGCCCCGGGCCCCGGGGCCGGGCGGATCCCAGAGCAGGGCCAGCACCCGCCGCCCCTCCGGGGTGCCCCAGTCCTGCGGGTCGCCGCCCGGTCCGGGCGGCACCTCCACGGACCGGTCGCCGGCATCCTCGACCGCCGTCATCTCCCCGCCACTCCCCTCGCCGGCTCGCGCCACAACGTCGTCCCACACGTCGTCCGCCACAACTTCGTACAGGGTACGCCTTGAACTCTGTACGCCGTACGGTAAACTCTTCTCAACTCGGTACATCGTACGGAAAAGGAGTACCGGTGATCCACACCAACGCGCTGGCGCGCTCGTTCGTCTCCGGCAAGCAGACCGTCGAGGCCGTGCGCGGCATCGACCTGGACGTCGGGCGCGGCGAGCTGGTCGCCTTCCTGGGGCCCAACGGCGCCGGCAAGTCCACGACGCTGCGCATGCTGACCAGCCTGCTGCCGCCGACCTCGGGCACCGCTCGGGTCGCCGGGCTCGACGTCACCCGGGATCCGGCCGCGGTCCGCGCCCGGATCGGCTACATCGGACAGAAGGACGGCGCCGGGCACAACTACCGGGTCGGGGACGAGCTGCGCATGCAGGGCCGGTTCTTCGGGCTCGACAAGGTCACCGCCGCCGACCGCGGGCGGGAGCTGCTGGCCAGCCTCGACCTGGTCGGCATGGAGATGCGCAAGGTCAGCACGCTGTCCGGCGGTCAGCGCCGCCGCCTCGACATCGCGCTCGGCCTGATCCACGCCCCGGACCTGCTGTTCCTCGACGAGCCGTCCACCGGCATGGACCCGCAGAACCGGGCCAACCTGTGGGAGCACATCACCCGGCTGCGCGCCGAACGCGGCACCACGATCGTGCTGACCACGCACTACCTGGAAGAGGCCGACACGATGGCCGAGCGGGTCGTCATCATCGACCACGGCCGGATCATCGCCGACGACACCTCGACCGCCCTCAAGGCCGAGCTGGCCGGCGACCGGATCATCCTGACCGTGGCCGCCACCGACGCCGCGACGACCGCCGAGCTGGCCGAGCGGGTCGGCTCCGAGATGCAGCAACGCGAGGTGGCGGGGCGCGAGCGCGGCCCGGGCACCGAGATCTCTTTCCGGGTCGACAGCGGCCCGGCCCGGCTGCCGGTGGTGCTGCGCGAGCTGGCCGCGCTCGGCGTCGAGGTCGCGACCGCGACCGCGCGGCAACCGACCCTCGACGACGTGTTCCTCACCCTGACCGGCCGCAGCCTGCGCGAAGGAGCCGATGCCTGATGTCCACCACCGTCTCCGCCGACGCGATCCCGACCGTCGGCGGCCGCCGCGGCACCCTGCTGTCCGACATCGCCGCGGTGTGGGTGCGTGAGACGTTGACCATCGTCCGCGACCCGTTCTCGTTGATCTTCTCGCTGCTGCAGCCGTTGGTCTTCCTGGGCCTGTTCGGGCCGCTGCTGTCCGGAGTCGCCGGTGCCGGCTTCGCCGGCGGCAGCACGCTGCAGTGGTTCCTGCCCGGCGTGGTCGTCATGATCACGATGTTCGGCACCTCGATGACCGGCTCGAACCTGCAGTTCGAGATCATGACCGGGGCGTTCGAGCGGATACTGGCCACGCCGCTGTCGCGGGCGGCGTTGATGATCGGGCGGGCGCTCAAGGAGCTGACCCCGCTGGTGGCCCAGGCCGTGGTCATCGTCCTGATCGCCTGGCCGTTCGGGTTCCGGCCCTACCCGGCGCAGATCCTGGTCGGACTGCTGATCCTCGGGGTCTTCGGGGTCGGCATCGGCGCGCTGTCCTACGCGCTGGCCATCGCCGCCCGCAAGGCGGAGTGGATCTTCTGGGCGGTGCAGCAGACGTTGCTGTTCCCGCTGCTCATCCTGTCCGGGATGATGCTGCCGCTGGAGACCGGTCCGGCCTGGATGCAGGTGGCGTCCAAGCTCAACCCGCTGACCTACATCGTCGACGCCGAGCGCGTGCTGTTCGCCGGCGGGTTCGCCGACATGACGGTCCTGTACGGCGCGGTCGCGGCCGCCGTGACCTGCGGGATCGGGCTCTGGACCGGCGTCAGGGCGATCCACGGCACCACGTTGTGACCCGAGAGGAGACACGCATGAGCGCACGCAGGACCGGCACCCCGCCGCCATGGCTGAAGCCGATGAACAAGGTGCTGATGGCCGCGCAGCGGTGGGGCCTGGGCATGAAGGAGCTGCCGGTGCTCACCCTGCCCGGCCGGCGCAGCGGCACCCCGCGGCGCACCCCGCTGACCGTGCTCGAGCTCGACGGCCGGCGCTACCTGCTGCAGGGCTACCCGGGCGCGGACTGGGTGGCCAACCTGCGCGCCGCCGGCCACGTCGGCACGCTGAGCGTCGGCAAGCGCCGCGAACGGGTTCGGCTCGTGGAGCTGCCGGCCGCGGAGGCGCTGCCGGTGCTGCGGGTCTGGCCGGTGCGGATACCGCAGGGCGCGAAGATAATGAAGGACGCCGGTGTGATCGACAACGTCACCCCGGCCGCCTTCGAGACCCTGGTCGGACGGTGCGCGGTGTTCGAGGTGCTGCCCGCGGGGTGATCGCGCTCATGCGCCGTTCGGGGCGCCCGGTACGCTCGGCTCCCCTTCCAGGAGAGTGGCGTGCAGGCCCGAACCACCCACGACTCGACCCGGCACCGCTCGCCGCCCGGCGACGCCCGACCCGTCACGCGCAGCCGCCGGGTCCGCTGGGCGACCCGATGGGCGACACGGTGGCCGGGCGCGGTGGTGGCGGCCTGCTATCTGACGCTCGCCCTCGGCATCACCTGGTCCTGGTGGACGCCGCTCGGCCGGCGCATCACCGCGATCAACGGCACCGACATGACGCTGTTCGCGTGGCTGCTGACCGCGGCCCCGCACGAGCTGTCCACCGGGCAGTTCCCGCTGTTCACCGACCGGATGAACTTCCCGGCCGGGGTGAACCTGATGTGGAACAACGGCATGGCGCTGCCGGGGATCCTGTTCGCGCCGGTGACCTGGATGTTCGGCGGGCTGGCCACGGCGACAGTGTTGATCACGCTCGGGCTGGCCGGATCGGCCGCGAGCGCGTACGCCTGCCTGCGGTCGTTGCCGCTGCCCGGCCCGCGGATGCGGGTGCTGCCGGCGGCGCTGGGCGGGGCGCTGTTCGGCTTCTCCCCCGCCATGTCGGCGCAGGCGCTCGGCCACCCCAACCTGGTGTTCAACGTCCTGCTGCCGCCGCTGCTGCTGCTCTCGGCACGGCTGCTGGTCGAACCCGAACCGGCGCGCCGGACGGCGGTGCTGCTCGGGCTGGCCGCCGGCGCCCAGGTGCTGATCGGCGAGGAGGTGCTGTTCCTCACCGGCATCGTGGTGCTGCTGCTGCTGGTGGTGTTGGTGATCGAGAACCCGCGGCAGGCCCGGCTGCGGGCGCGCCGCTTCGCCGACAGGGCCGCGGTCGCGCTGGGCACCTTCCTGCTGGTCGGCGGCGTCCCGCTGGGATACCAGCTGTTCGGGCCGCTGCCCCAGCGCGGCAGCCCGTTCGACACCGCCTACTACTCGGCCGATCTGGTCGGCTTCGTGCTGCCGACCGAGCTGCAGGCGCTGGCCACCGAGGGCGCGGCCAGCCAGTCCCGGCGGTTCGCCGGCGGCGTCGAGGAGCACACCGCCTACCTGGGCTGGCCGCTGCTGATGGTCACGGTGGTGGTGCTGGTGCTGTGCCGGCGAAGGTCGGCGGTGCGGGTGCCGCTGGTCATCGCGCTGATCACCGCGGTGCTGACGCTGGGCCCGCAGCTCACCGTGCTCACCGTCGGAACCGGCTTCCCGCTGCCGTGGGCGCTGGTGCGTGAGCTGCCCGGTTTCGAACACGTCATCGTGACCCGGTTCGCGCTGCTCACCGCCGCACTGCTGGGCGCAGGGCTGGCGGTGGCGCTGGACGGGGCCATGGACCGGCCGCAGGCGGTGCGGGGCGCCGCGCTGCTCACCGCGGTCGCCGCGCTGCTCCCGCTGCTGCCGGCCCCGCTGCCCGGCGCGCCCGCGCCGCGCATCCCGGCCTTCTTCAGCACCCGCGCCGCCACCGAGCTGTCCTGCCCGGGCGGCAGCGCGCTGGTGCTGCCGTTCCCGCGGGCCGGCAGCACCGAGCCGATGCTCTGGCAGCTGGCGGCCGGGATGTCGTTCGCGATGCCCGGCGGGTACTTCATCGGTCCCGGGTCGAACGGGCGCGCGTACATGCACGGCAGCCCGAGCCCGACCGGGGTGCTGTTCACCGAGGTCGCGCGGGACGGCCGGACCCGGCCGGCGACCCCCGAGCTGCGCCGCGCCTTCGCCGCCGATCTGGCCCGCTGGAAGGTGTGCGCCGCGGTGCTCGGTCCGGCGCCCAACCTCGACGCGCTGCGCGTGCAGGCGACCACGCTGATCGGCCGCGAACCGGAGGCGGTGGACGGGGTGTACCTCTGGCGAGATGTCTCGCCGCCGTCGTGAGCACGACGATCCGATGGCGAGCCTCGATCGTGACGTCGCCGCGCTTGTCCAGCGCGACCTCCCGGGTGAATGGTTGTTCGACGAGATCATCTCCGAGTGATCCACTCGCAGCGTTGGAGGAGTTTCGTGATCAGGCTTCGACCCTCGGCCGCCGTCACCGCCGGCTGCCTGTCCCTGCTGCTGGCCACCGCCGCCTGTGGGGCGCCGGCCGCACCACCGGCCGCACCGCCCGCGCCCGCGGCGAGCGAGGCCGGCGCCGCCACCTCCGCCGCCCAGTTCGGTGGCATGGACAAGCTGGTGGAGGCGGCCAAGGCCGAGGGCACGCTCAACGTCATCGCGCTGCCCCCGGACTGGGCCAACTACGGGGCGATGCTGGAGGCCTTCACGGCCAAGTACGACATCAAGATCAACTCTGCGCAGCCCGACGCGACCAGCCAGGACGAGATCAACGCGGCCAAGCAGCTCGCCGGGCAGGACCGCGCACCGGACGTCTTCGACCTCGGTGGCAACGTCGCGGTGGCCAACACCGATCTCTTCGCGCCCTATCAGGTCGAGACGTTCGGGGACATCCCGGCACCGCTCAAGGACGCCGATGGCCGCTGGGTGAACGACTACACCGGCTACATGTCCATCGGCTACGACGCGGCCAAGGTACCCGCGCCGACCACCGTCGAGGACCTGCTCAAGCCCGAGTACCAGGGCAAGGTCGCGCTCAACGGCGACCCGACGGCCGCGTCGGCCGGTTTCCACGGCGTCATGATGGCCGCGGTGGCCAACGGCGGCTCGCCCGACGACATCGCGCCGGGACTGGAGTTCTTCAAGAAGCTGAAGGACGCCGGCAACCTGGTGCCCGTGGACCCGACCCCGGCGACCATCGCCTCCGGGCAGACCCCGGTGGTCATCGACTGGGACTACCTCAACGTGGCGCAGAGCGCCGAGCAGGCCGGCGCGATCGACTGGAAGGTGGCCGTCCCGCAGAACGCGGTCGTCGGCGCCTACTACGTGCAGGCGATCAACAAGGACGCGCCGCACCCGGCGGCCGCGCGGCTGTGGCAGGAGTTCCTGTTCTCCCCCGAGGGGCAGAACATCTGGCTCAAGGGCTACGCCCGCCCGGTGCTCGCGGACAAGATGACCGCCGACGGCACCATCGACGCGGAAGCCTTCGCCAAGCTGCCGGCCGCGGTCGGTGACCCGGTGGTGCTGACCCAGGACCAGCTGACCAAGGCCCAGGACTACCTCAAGGCGAACTGGCCGGCCGTCGTCGGCTGAGCGGGATCGCGCCATGACCGAAGTGGTGGCTCCGGCGCCGGTCCCGGCGGCGTCGGGGCGCCCGCCGGCCGGTGGGGCGGTCGGGGCGCGGCGGCTGTCCGCGGTCGCCCCCTACCTGGGGGTGCTCCCGTTCCTCGGCTACGTCGCGCTGTTCCTGCTGTGGCCGACCTACATCGTCATCGCCGGCGCGTTCCAGACCGACGCCGGCGCCCCGACGCTGGACAACGTGCGCGCGGTGCTCGCCGGCGGCGGTTACCTCGCCGCCTTCGCGACCTCGATCCAGCTGTCGGTGGCGACCGCGGTGGCCGGTGCCGTGCTGGGCGCGCTGCTGGCCTGGGCGGTCGCCGAGGGTGATCCTGACGGGCCGCTGCACCGGGTGGTGATCGCACTGTCGGGGGTGCTCGCACAGTTCGGCGGCGTGATGCTGGCGTTCGCCTTCCTGGCCACCTTCGGCTTCAACGGGGTGCTCACGCTGTTCCTGTCCGACCGGCTCGGCGTCGACCTGCTGGGCGGGGGCAACTGGCTCTACGGGCTCGGTGGGCTGGTGGTGGTCTACACCTACTTCCAGATCCCGCTGATGCTGATCGTCTTCCTGCCCTCGATCAACGGGCTGCGCCCGCAGTGGCAGGAGGCGTCGGTGAGCCTGGGCGGCACCGGCTGGGCCTACTGGCGCCACGTCGGCGGTCCGATCCTGGCTCCGAGCTTCACCGCCGCCACGCTGCTGCTGTTCGCCAACGCGTTCTCCGCCTACGCGACGGCGGCGGCGCTGGTCAGCCAGGGCAGCCCGATCGTGCCGCTGCAGATCCGCGGCGCGCTGACCAGCGAGGTGATCCTGGGCCAGGCCAACGTGGGCAAGGCGCTGGCCCTGGGCATGATCGTGGTCATCGCCGTGGTGATGACCGCGTACGCGCTGCTGCAACGGCGGACCTCGCGGTGGTTGCGATGACGCAGTGGTTGCGGTGAGCGCGGTGAGTCTGGACGGCGGGCGCTCGCGGGGGGTGCTGCGCTGGACGGTGCTCGCGGTCACCGGCGTGTACCTGCTGCTGCCGCTGCTGGCGATGCTCGACTTCTCCACCCAGGGCGGCGCCGGCGGGCGCAGCCTCCAGGCCTGGCGGGCCATCGGCGCCAGCAGCGACCTGCTCGCCGCGATCTCGGTGTCGCTGCAGCTCGCCGTGCTCACCGTGGTGGGCATGCTGGTGCTGCTGGTGCCCACGGTGGCCTGGGTGCACCTGCGGTTGCCGAAGCTGCGGCGGGTGATCGAGTTCCTGTGCCTGCTGCCGTTGACGATCCCGGCGATCGTGCTGGTCGTCGGGTTGGCGCCGATCTACGCCTGGGTGAGCTACTTCCTCGGCAACTCCCCGCTCACGCTGGCGTTCGTGTTCGTGGTGCTGGTGCTGCCGTTCAGCTACCGGGCGATCGACGCCGGGCTGGGCGCGATCGACGTCGTCACGCTGTCCGAGGCCGCGCGCAGCCTCGGCTCCTCGTGGACGCGGGTGCTGCTGGCGATCGTGGTGCCCAACATCCGCGGCGCGATCATGTCCGCCTCGGTGATCTCGGTCGCGCTGGTCCTCGGCGAGTTCACCATCTCCTCGCTGCTCAGCTACGACACCCTGCAGGTCGTGATCAACCTGCTCGGCAAGCGCAACGCGCAGGTGTCGGTCGCGGTGTCGCTGGCCGCTCTGGTGTTCGCGTTCCTGCTGTTGCTCGTGCTGGCCACCGTCGCGCCGCGGCGGGGCCGGTCCGCGCCGACCGACGCCGCTGCGCCGCCGACGACGACGCCGCCGACGACGACGACGACGACGAAAGGATCGACAGCGTGACAGCGGAGAGGGTGACAGCGCAGCCGGCGGATCCCGCCCCGGCGGCGACCGGCGGGCGGGCCGGCGTCACGGTCCAGCTGGTCGACATGTGCCGGTCCTACGGCCCGGTCCGCGCGCTCGACGGGCTGTCGCTCGACATCGCCCCCGGCGAGCTGGTGGCCTTGCTGGGGCCCTCGGGCTGCGGCAAGACCACCGCGCTGCGGGCGCTGGCCGGGCTGGACCGGCTCGACTCCGGCCGCATCGTCGTCGGGGGCAAGGACGTCACGGGAGTCAGCGCGAACCGGCGCGACATGGGCATGGTGTTCCAGGCCTACAGCCTGTTCCCGAACATGACCGCGCGCGACAACGTCGGCTACGGGCTGCTGATGCGCAGGGTCGCGACCGCCGAGCGCCGGCGCGCCGCCGACGAGCTGCTGGAGCTGGTCGGCCTGGACAGCCACGCCGACCGCTACCCGCACCAGCTCTCCGGCGGGCAGCAGCAGCGGGTGGCGCTGGCCAGGGCGCTCGCGGTGAAACCGACGGTGCTGCTGCTGGACGAGCCGCTGTCCGCCCTGGACGCCAAGGTGCGCATCCAGCTGCGCGACGAGATCCGCCGCATCCAGCTGGAGTTCGGCACCACGACGCTGTTCGTGACCCACGACCAGGAGGAGGCGCTGGCCGTCGCCGACCGGGTCGGGGTGATGCGTGCCGGTCGGTTGGAGCAGCTCAGCACCCCGACCGAGCTCTACGCCCGGCCCACGACCGCGTTCGTCGCGGAGTTCGTCGGGCTCACCAACCGGATCCCCGGCCGGGCCGAGTCCGGCCACGCCGATCTGCTGGGCCGGCGGGTGCCGTTGCTGCCCGGATCGACGGAATCCGGGTCGGTCGTCGCGCTGGTCCGGCCCGAATCGGTGCAGCTCACGCCGGATCCCCAGGGGAACGCCACGGTGCTCGCCGTGAGCTTCCTCGGCTCCCTGTGCCGGGTGCAGGTGCAGCTCCCGGGCGGCGACATCGTCCTCGCCCAGGTCGCCGCCGCCGACGTCACCGCGCTGGCACCGGGCTCCCCGGTCCGCGTCACCGCCGCCCCGGCCCCGGTCTTCGCCGTCCCGGCCTGAGCAGCTCGCCCCGCAAGATCAGCGTCTGCGGTCGATGGCCCTCACCGGTGCAGCTTTTCTACCGCAGGCGCTGATCTTCGGCCCGATTCGGGGGCCGGCCCGGTGTCAGAACGGGAGACCGAGGACCGGTAGGCCGATCGCGGCGTCCACCGCGATCGCGGCGAACAGCACGCACAGGTAGGCGTTGGACAGGTGGAACAGCCGCA
Organism: uncultured Actinomycetota bacterium; assembly: GCA_963730945.1. GTDB lineage: Bacteria > Actinomycetota > Actinomycetes > Mycobacteriales > Pseudonocardiaceae > Pseudonocardia. The sequence continues at coordinate 720,975 of CAVSTV010000008.1, read as the reverse complement.
TCGGCACCACCTCGCGGCCGGCGGTGAGGGCGCTGTGCATCCGGTGCGCCTGCAGCACGAACCAGGCCCCACCCAGCACCGCCACCACGGCGTAGATCCAGGACGTGACCGGCAACAGCAGCAACGTCCAGGCGGTCATCACCCACGAGTAGGCCACGATCCGCACCGACACCTGCACCGGCGTGGCCACCACCGGCAGCATCGGCACCCCGGCCGCCGCGTAGTCCTCGCGGTAGCGCATGGCCAGCGCCCAGAAGTGCGGCGGCGTCCAGAAGAAGATCACCCCGAACATCACCAGCGCCGGCCAGCCGACGGTGCCGGTGACCGCGGCCCAGCCGATCACCACCGGCATGCACCCGGCGGCGCCGCCCCAAACGATGTTCTGCGAGGTCCGGCGCTTGAGCAGCAGCGTGTAGACCAGCACGTAGAACGCGATCGCGGCCACCGAAAGGCCGGCGGCCAGCCAGTTGGTCGTGACCCCCAGCCAGACCGAGCTGACCACGCCCAGCACCAGGCCGAAGATCAACGCGTTGCGCGGCGGCACCTCGCCGCGGGCCAACGGCCGCCGCGCGGTGCGCTTCATCTTCACGTCGATGTCCGCATCGACCACGCAGTTCAGCGCGTGCGCGCTGGCCGCGGCCAGCGCCCCGCCGATCAGGGTGGCGACGATCAGGCCCACCGGCGGGATGCCGCGCTGGGCCAGGAACATCGCCGGCACGGTCACCACCAGCAGCTGCTCGATGATCCGCGTCTTGGTCAGCCCCAGGTAGGCGCGCACGGTGTCGCGGGCCTGCCGCCACCCGGGGTGCGGGCGCCGGGCATCGGGTACCCGCGCCGATCCCGGTGGGGACACGGGCACGCTCACCGGCGACCTCCTCACGGGACGGGTACGGCGCTGGAGCTCAGGCACTTTCTACGACCCGTCGATCCTAACCAGGGGCATGGGGTTGTGGCGCCGTGGGTAGACCTTCGTTGACGGGTTCTTCAGGAGATCACACACGTCCACATGACGTGGTTAGGCTGGCCGCGCAGAGCCGGACGCTCCGACGCCAGCGACCCACTGAACCCGACCCGACACAGAAAGGTGCACAGTGGCCGATACCGACATCGAGACCCTCACCCGAGCCGATGTCCCGGATGACTGGACCGAGCAGGACCGGCGCGCCGTGGACACCGTGCGGGTGCTCGCGGCCGACGCGGTGCAGAAGGTGGGCAACGGCCATCCCGGCACCGCGATGAGCCTGGCTCCGCTGGCGTACGCCCTGTTCCAGCGCGTCATGCGGCACGACCCGAGCGACCCGGACTGGATCGGCCGGGACCGGTTCGTGCTGTCGGCCGGGCACTCCAGCCTGACCCTCTACATCCAGCTCTTCCTGGCCGGCTACGGCCTGCAGCTCGACGATCTCAAGGCCCTGCGGACCTGGGGCTCGCAGACCCCGGGGCACCCGGAGCACCGGCACACCAGGGGTGTGGAGATCACCACCGGCCCGCTGGGCCAGGGGCTGGCCTCGGCGGTCGGGATGGCCATCGGCGCGCGCCGCGAGCGCGGCCTGTTCGACCCGGACGCGGCGCCCGGCGAGAGCCCGTTCGATCACCAGATCTACGTGATCGCCTCGGACGGCGACATCGAGGAGGGCGTCACCTCCGAGGCGTCCTCGCTGGCCGGCACCCAGCAGCTGGGCAATCTCACGGTGATCTACGACGACAACCAGATCTCCATCGAGGACGACACGAAGATCGCCCTGTCCGAGGACACCGCGAAGCGCTACGAGGCCTACGGCTGGCACGTGCAGGTCGTGGAGGGCGGCGAGAACGTCACCGGCATCCTCGCCGCGCTGGAGGCGGCCAGGGCCGAGTCGACCCGGCCCTCGTTCATCCTGCTGCGCACCATCATCGGCTTCCCGGCGCCGAACAAGATGAACACCGGCAAGGCGCACGGCTCCGCGCTGGGCGACGACGAGGTCGCCGAGGTCAAGAAGATCCTCGGCTTCGACCCGGAGCGGTCGTTCGAGGTCGACGACGCGGTGCTCGCCCACGCCCGCTCCGTCGGCGACCGCGGCCGCGAGGCCCACCAGGCGTGGACCAAGACCTACGACGACTGGGCGGCCCGCGAGCCGGAGCGCAAGGAGCTGCTGGAGCGGCTGCTCGGCCGCGACCTGCCGGTCGGCTGGGAGAAGGCCCTCCCGACCTGGGAGGTCGGCGCTAAGGCGATGGCCACCCGCAAGGCGTCCGGCGAGATCCTCAAGGCGCTGGCCGACGTGCTGCCCGAGCTGTGGGGTGGCTCGGCGGACCTGGCGGAGAGCAACAACACCACGATGGAGGGCGCCGACTCGTTCGGCCCGAACTCGATCGCCACGAAGATGTGGGCCGCCCAGCCCTACGGGCGCACCCTGCACTTCGGGGTCCGCGAGCACGCCATGGGCTCGATCCTGAACGGGATCGCGCTGCACGGGCCGACCCGCCCCTACGGCGGCACCTTCCTCGTCTTCTCCGACTACATGCGCCCGGCCGTCCGACTGGCCGCGCTGATGAAGTCCCCGGTGATCTACGTCTGGACGCACGACTCGATCGGGCTCGGCGAGGACGGCCCGACCCACCAGCCGATCGAGCACCTGGCCGCGCTGCGCGCGATCCCCGGGCTGGCCGTGGTCCGCCCCGGTGACGCCAACGAGACCGCGCACGCCTGGCGGGCCGTCCTGGAGAACCCGGAGGGCCCCAAGGGCCTGGCGCTGACCCGGCAGGACCTGCCCACGCTGGCCGGCACCTCGGCCGAGGGCGTGTCCAAGGGCGGCTACGTGCTCGCCGACGCGTCGAGCGGGCAGCCGCAGGTGATCCTGATCGCCACCGGCTCGGAGCTGCAGATCGCGGTCGAGGCACGCGACCAGCTGGAGGCCGACGGGGTAGCGACCCGGGTCGTCTCGATGCCGTGCGTGGAGTGGTTCGACGCGCAGGACGAGGCCTACCGGTCCTCCGTGCTGCCGCCCGCGGTGCGGGCCCGGGTCAGCGTCGAGGCCGGGATCGCGATGCCGTGGCAGCGGTTCACCGGCGACGCCGGCGAGAACGTCTCGATCGAGCACTTCGGAGCCAGTGCGGACTACAAGACGCTGTTCCGCGAGTTCGGCTTCACCACGGAGAATGTGGTCGCGGCGGCGCACCGCAGCCTGGCCGAAGTCTGATCGTTTGGGCTCTGAGCGTCTGAGCAAAGAGGAACAGCGTCCTGAGCAAGACGAATAGGGAGAAACCATGAGCAACGCAAGGCTCGACGCCCTGGCCGCGGCCGGCGTGTCCATCTGGCTCGACGACCTGTCCCGGGAGCGGCTGCGCAGCGGCAACCTGCAGGCCCTGATCACCGAATCGGCCGTGGTCGGGGTGACCACCAACCCGACCATTTTCGCCGCGGCGTTGGCCAACGGCGAGGCCTACGACCAGCAGGTCCGCGAGCTGGCCCAGCGCGGCGCCTCCGTCGACGACGCCGTCCGCGAGATCACCGTGGCCGACGTGGTGCACGCCTGCGACGTGTTCCGCGGAACGTGGGAGGGCACCAACGGCGTCGACGGCCGGGTCTCGCTGGAGGTCGACCCGCGGCTGGCCCGCGACACCGCCGGCACCGCCGCGCAGGCGACGGACCTCTGGAAGGCCGTCGACCGGCCCAACCTGCTGGTCAAGATCCCGGCCACCAACGAGGGTCTGCCTGCGATCACCCAGGCCCTCGGCGAAGGCGTCTCGGTGAACGTCACCCTGATCTTCTCCGTCGAGCGCTACCGGCTGGTCATGGGCGCCTACCTCGACGGGCTGGAGCAGGCCGCGGCCAACGGCCACCAGCTCGGCGGGATCGCCTCGGTGGCCAGCTTCTTCGTGTCCCGGGTGGACTCGGAGATCGACAAGCGGCTCGAGGAGATCGGCACCGACGAGGCGCTGGCCCTGCGCGGGCAGGCCGGAATCGCCAACTCGCGGCTGGCCTACGCCGCCTTCCAGGAGGCGTTCTCCGGCGAGCGCTGGGAGGCGCTCGCCGCCCAGGGGGCCAAGGCGCAGCGCCCGCTGTGGGCCTCGACCGGGGTGAAGAACCCGGAGTACTCCGACACCATGTACGTCACCGAGCTGGTCGTCGCCGACACGGTGAACACGATGCCGGAGAAGACGATGGAGGCCTTCGCCGACCACGGCGAGGTCGAGGGCGACCGGGTCACCGGCACCGCGGCGGAGGCCCAGCAGGTGTTCGACGCGCTGGAGCGGGTCGGCGTCGACCTGACCGACGTGTTCCTGGTCCTCGAGAACGAGGGCGTGGACAAGTTCGAGAAGTCCTGGACGGAGCTGGGCGAGACCGTCAAGGGTCAGCTCGACGGAGCGCGCTGATCCTATGATCCGCTGATCGAGAATGGGCGCCCGTGGGTGCGTGGCCGGGTACGACGGCCACGCACTCACCCGCACGAGCTGAGGAGTGCCGATGGCCGCCGGTAAGGGCACCGCGCTGGACTGGGTCAACCCGCTGCGCGACGCGCGGGACAAGAGGCTGCCCCGGATCGCCGGGCCCTGCGGTCTGGTGATCTTCGGGGTCACCGGCGACCTCTCCCGCAAGAAGCTGATGCCCGCCATCTACGACCTGGCCAACCGCGGGCTGCTGCCACCGGGCTTCGCGCTCACCGGCTTCGCCCGCCGAGAGTGGTCCCGGGAGGACTTCGGGCAGGTCGTGTACGACGCGGTCAAGGAGCACGCTCGCACCCCCTTCCGGCAGACGGTGTGGGATCGGCTGGCCGAGGGCTTCCGGTTCGTGCAGGGCGCCTTCGACGACGACGACGCGTTCGACCGGCTCGAGGACACCGTGCGCGATCTCGACCGGGTCCGCGGGACCGGCGGCAACCACGCCTTCTACCTGTCCATCCCGCCCAACGCGTTCCCGGTGGTGCTCAAGCAGCTGGCCCGCTCCGGGCTCTCGGCCCAGGACGGCGACCAGTGGCGCCGGGTGGTGATCGAGAAGCCGTTCGGGCACGACCTGAAATCGGCCATCGAGCTGAACGGGATCGTCAACGACGTCTTCCCCGAGGACTCGGTGTTCCGCATCGATCACTACCTGGGCAAGGAGACCGTCCAGAACGTGCTGGCGATGCGGTTCGCCAACCAGCTGTTCGAGCCGATCTGGAACGCCAACTACATCGACCAGGTGCAGATCACGATGGCCGAGGACATCGGCCTGGGCGGGCGCGCCGGCTACTACGACGGCATCGGTGCGGCCCGCGACGTGATCCAGAACCACCTGCTGCAGCTGCTCGCGTTCACCGCGCTGGAGGAGCCCACCTCGTTCTCCTCCGAGGAACTGCGCGCCGAGAAGATCAAGATTCTGAACGCGACCAAGCTGGTCGGGCCGCTGGACGAGACCACCGCGCACGGCCAGTACACCGGCGGCTGGCAGGGCGGCGAGCAGGTGCGCGGGCTGAAGGAGGAGGAGGGGTTCGACCCCGAATCCCGCACCGAGACCTACGCGGCCATCACCTGCGAGGTCGCCACCCGGCGCTGGGCCGGGGTGCCGTTCTACCTGCGCCACGGCAAGCGGCTCGGCCGTCGGGTCACCGAGATAGCGGTGATCTTCAAGCGGGCCCCGCACCTGCCGTTCGACTCCACCATGACCGAGGAGCTCGGGCAGAACGCGTTCGTCATCAGGGTGCAGCCCGACGAGGGCGTCACCATGCGGTTCGGGTCGAAGGTGCCGGGCAGCCAGATGGAGGTCCGCGACGTCACGATGGACTTCGGCTACGGCACCTCCTTCACCGAGGCCTCGCCGGAGGCCTACGAGCGGCTGATCCTGGACGTGCTGCTCGGCGAGCCGTCACTGTTCCCGGTGAACGACGAGGTCGAACGGTCCTGGGAGATCCTCGATCCGGTGCTCGAACACTGGCAGGCCCAGAAGAACGGCCCCGATCCCTACCCGGCCGGAAGCTGGGGACCGGCCGCGGCCAACGCCATGCTGGCCCGCACCGGCCGCGTCTGGCGGCGGCCGTGACCGCCGACGTTAGGTTTTCCCGCGGAGGCGGCATCGTGATCGCGGCCGGCACCGACCCCAGGAGCACGACATGATCGTCGATCTGCCGTCCAGCACCACCTCCGCGGTCAACAAGAAGCTGGTGGAGCTGCGCGAGTCCGGCGGCGTGCTGGCCCAGGGCCGGGTGCTGACACTGGTGATCATCACCGACGACGGCGCCGGCATCGAGAGCGCGATCACCGCGGCCAACGAGGCCAGCCGCGAGCACCCCTGCCGGGTGATCGTGCTGGCCAAGGGCCAGCGCAAGGCGGCCGCGCGACTCGACGCGCAGATCCGGGTCGGTGGCGACGCCGGGGCCAGCGACGTGATCGTGCTGCGGGGCTACGGCCAGCTCGGCGATCCCGAGCCCAGCGCGGGCATGGTGATGCCGCTGCTGCTGCCCGACGCCCCGGTGGTGGCCTGGTGGCCCTCGGAGGCGCCGGCGCAGCCGTCGGAGGACGCGGTGGGCAAGCTCGCGCAGCGGCGGATCACCGACGCGCTGTCGTCGAAGAACCCCGTGAAGGCGTTCGAGCAGCGCCGGGCCAACCACGTGGCCGGCGACACCGACCTGACCTGGACCCGGCTCACCTCCTGGCGGGCGTTGCTGGCCACGGCGCTGGACACGCCGCCGCACGAGCCCGTCACCTCGGCGGTCGTGGCAGGCGAGGTCATCTCCCCGTCCACCGATCTGCTGGCCGGCTGGCTGGCCGCCCGGCTCGACGTCAAGGTCAAGCGCTCCCCGGCGAAGTCCGGTCAGGGCATGGTCTCGGTGCGGCTGGACCGCAAGTCGGGGCCGGTCGAGCTGATCCGGCCGGACGGCAAGGTCGGCAGGCTGCGCCAGCCCGGCCAGCCCGACCGGCTGGTCGCGCTGGCCCGCCGCGAGGTGCGCGACTGCATCGCCGAGGAGCTGCGCCGCCTCGACCCGGACGAGATCTACGCCGAGGCGCTCGGCGCGGTCGGGCGGGTCAGCAAGGGCCGCACACCGATCGAGGTCCCGTCGTTGGCGGGTTCGTGATGACACCCGCCGACGTACTTGTTCCCGCGGAGGCGGCATCATGACCGCCGACGTACTTGTTCCCGCGGAGGCGGCATCATGACCGCCGACGTACTTGTTCCGCGGAGGCGGCATCATGACCGCCGACGTACTTTCTCCCGCGGAGGCGGCATCATGACCGCCGACGTTCTTTCTCCCGCGGAGGCGGCGTCATGACGGTGCCCGATGTGGCCGTGCACGCGCAGCCGAACATCCTGGCCGCGGCGGTGGCGGCGCGGCTGCTGACCCGGCTGGTCGACCTGCAGGTCGCGGGCGCGGTGCCGAAGATCGTGCTCACCGGCGGCACCATCGGCATCGCCATGCTCGAGCAGGTGCGGGCCACCGTGGCCCGCGACGCCGTCGACTGGGGCCACGTCGAGTTCTACTGGGGCGACGAGCGGTTCCTGACGCCCGGGCATCCGGAGCGCAACGAGACCCAGGCCAGGGCCGCGCTGCTGGACCACGTCCGGGTGGACCCGGCCAAGGTGTTCGCGATGGGCGCCGACACCGGGTCCGGGCCGTCCGGCGCGGAGGCCGCGGCGGCCGAGTACGCGGAGCTGCTGGCCGGCGCGGCCCGCCCGGAGGACCACGGGCCGGTGCCCTCGTTCGACGTGATGCTGCTGGGCATGGGCGCCGAGGGCCACACCGCGTCGATCTTCCCGCACTCCCCCGCGGTCTACGAGACCGAGCGCGCGGTGGTGGCCGTGCACGGCTGTCCGAAGCCGCCGCCCACCCGGGTGTCGCTGACGCTGCCGGCGATCCGCCGCTCCGCCGAGGTCTGGATCGTGGCCACCGGTGAGGAGAAGGCCGCGGCGGTGGCGATGGCGCTGACCGGCGCCGGTGAGGTGGCGGTCCCGGTGGCCGGCGCCCGGGGCAGGCGGCGCACCCGCTGGCTGCTGGACCGGGCCGCGGCGGGCAAGCTACCCCGCGACCTCGTGCCACCGATCGCCTGACACCGGTTGCCCGATGCCCGTCTCCTGATGTGAACGTGCCGGCGGGGCTGCACGTCGTCGTCGACGCGGCGAACGTGGTCGGCTCGCGCCCGGACGGCTGGTGGCGCGACCGCGAAGGCGCGGCCCGGCGGCTGGCCGGGCAGCTGGTCGCGGCGCTGGCCCAGGACTCGGACGGCCTCGCGGCGGCCGTCTCCGGGGTGCCCGGCGGCTCGCCGCTGACCGTGCACCTGGTCCTGGAGGGCCGGGCGGCGCGGGTCCAGGACCTCCCGGGCCACCCGCGGCTGGTGCTCGTGCACGCCCCGGCCGACGGCGACACGACCATCGCCGAGGTGGCCGCGGGCCTGCCCGGCGAGGTGCTCGTCGTGACCGCCGACCGGGAGCTGCGCGACCGGGTGCGCGCGGGCGGCGCCGCGGTCGTCGGTCCGGGCACGCTGCTGCGGGCCCTCCCCGGGGCCGGGGATCAGCCGAGCAGGTCGACCGCGCCGAGGTAGCCGCCCAGCATCGCCTCGGCGGTCTCGCCGATCAGCCGATCCGGGGGCAGGAACCGCGCGTCGTGCAGCATCGGCGAGTCGTCGGTCACCCCGAGGAACATCATCACGCTGGGCAGCAGCTCGCCGTAGGCGGCGAAGTCGTCGGAGCCGCACGACCGGAACTCCGCGGCCGGTGGCTGCGCCGTGCCCAGCCGGGCCCGGACGGCAGCCACCAGCGCCGGATCGTTGTACAGCGCCGGCTCGCCGGCGGCGATGGTCAGCTCGCCGGTGCAGCCGAACGCCGCCGCGGTGGCGGTCACGGCGATCCGCATCCGGGCGTGCATCCGTTCCCGGTCGGTGGGGTCGACGGTGCGGGTGGTGCCGTGGGCCACCGCCACCTCGCCGATCACGTTCGGGGCCCGGCCGGCTTCGAGCATGCCGACGGTGATCACCGACGGGCGCATCGGGTCCACCACCGACGTCGCCTCGCGCACCGCGAGCACGCTCTGGCAGAGCGCCGGAACCGGGTCCAGCGCCAGGTAGGGGTAGGCGCTGTGGCCGCCGCGGCCGGTGATCGTGATGGTGAACTCGTCCACGCCTGCGTTCACCACGCCCGGGTCGACCGCCAGCTGCCCGGCCGCCACCCGCGGCTGCACGTGCACCCCGATCACCGCCCGGACCTGCTGCGCGGTCAACCGCCCGGAATCGACCACGTCCCGCGCCCCGGAGGGGGCCAGCTCCTCGCGGGGCTGCAGGATCAGCACCAGCGCTGCCGGCAGCGGGTGCGCGCGGTGCACGGCCGCCGCCGCCCGGGCCAGCGCCACCGCCGCGGCCAGGTGCACGTCGTGCCCGCAGGCGTGCATCACCCCGGGCACCTCGGAGGTCCAACCGGCGCCGGTTCGCTCGGTCACCGGCAGCGCGTCCAGCTCGGCCCGCACGGCCACCGCGGGCCCGGTGGCCGGGCCGATCCGCACCAGCCGACCGGTGTGGGCCACCGAACTGACCCTGATCAACGGCAGCGGATCCGTCGGCCGCGGGTGCAGCTCCGCGGCCGAGGCGACCGCGGCGACGACCCGGTCCGCGGTGCGGTCCTCGTGGCCGGACAGCTCCGGTCGCCGGTGCAGCTCGTGCCGGAGCTCGGTGGCTCCGGGCAGCTCCGCGGTCAGCGCCGCGCGCCACGCGGCGTCCAACGCCCCGGCCGCCAGCGGGGCCGGTGACGGGCCCGCTTCCGCGTCCGGTTCCGGGTCCCGACCCGGGACCCTCCCGGACACCCGACCGTTCCCGGCCGCGGTGGCGGTCCGGTCCTCGGCATCCGACGTCACGATTCCCCCAGTCCGTATACCCGCCGCGCGTTGTCGCCGCAGGCCGATTCCGCGATCCGGTGCGCATCCGCCGCGGCCCACTCCCCCGCCGCCACCTTGGCCGCGAGCACCTCGGCCAGCCCGGCCCGGAAGGTGTGCGCGCCCAGCAGGTAGAGCTCCGGCAGGCCGAACGCGTCGGAGGAGTAGAGCAGCTTGCCGAACGGCGTGATCTCCATGGCCTCGGCGAGCACGGCGGCGGCCCGGGTCGGCCCGACGAAGTGCAGCGCGAGCCCGACGTCGAGATGCACCTGGGGCCACACCGCGGCCAGGTAGCCGGCCTGGCGCAGGTAGGGCCAGCAGTGCAGCAGCATGATCGGCACCGGCGGCAGCACCTGCAGCAGGTCGCCGAGCAGGGTCGGGTCGCTGCGGTGCAGCCGCACGTCCCGGTCGCCGAGGCCGACGTGCAGCTGGATGGGCAGCCCGGTCTCCGCGCCCGCCCACAGCAGTTCCCGAGTGATCACCGGATCGGCCAGCCGCCGGGTCGGCCGGTCTCGCATCCGTTCTTCTGGGGTCCGCATTTCGGGGGTCCGCCGGTCCGGGCCGAGCGCGGCCGCCACCGCGGCCGCAAGCTGCGCCGGATCCGGGCGCCGCGGATCGAGATCGAGACCGACCCGGTAGGCCGCGACCGACTTGAGCCCGACCGCGCCGCTGCCGGCCAGCTCCGCGACCAGCGCCGCGGCGAACGCGGCCCGGAACTCGGCCGGCTCCACCCCCTCGGTGGCCAGCCGGTCGGCCACCGCCTCCAGCCGCACGATCGGATGCGCCCGCGCCGGCTGGGCCGCCGCGGCGGACAGCGCCGCCAGCTCGTCCGGCCCGGTCAGCTCGTCGCCACGGAAGCCGGTGTCCACCAGGAACGTCGAGGTGCCGCACGCCCGCAGCATCCGGCTCGCCACCTCGGTCGCGCCCAACTCGGAGCGGCGGTCCAGGTAGTCCGCAGCCGGGCTGTGCGGCGGCAGGTCGAGCACCGGGGCGCAGTGCCGGCGGACCGCGAGCCCCAGCGGGGTGTCGAAGTTGGTGGCGCCGGGCGGCGCCGCGCCGGCCTCGGACAGCAGCGCGTCGACGCCGGCCGCGGGCAGCTCGCCGCGCACCAGCCCGTGGCAGTGATGGTCGACCAACGGCCACACCGCGGCCGGCAACCCGTCGAGCAGCCTCACCCCGTCCCGCCGACCGCCACGTCCTCCCCCGGCGCGGTCGCGGCGATGTCGCGGGTGGCGTCCAGCGCGCAGGTCAGGTCGCCCAGCAGCGCATCCGGGTCCTCCAGCCCGACCGAGAGCCGCAGCGTGCCCGGGCCGATCCCGGCAGCGGTCCGGTCGGCCGGGGTCAGCGAGAAGTGCGAGGAGTTGAACGGGGTGCTGGCCAGGCTCTCCACCCCGCCCAGGCTGGTCGCCTCGGTGAACAGCGCCAGCTCGCGCAGCACCGCCAACACCCGCCGGTCGCCGCCCGCCACCTCGATGGTCAACATCGCCGTGCCGCGCGGCATCATGCGCTCGGCCAGCGCGTGCTGCGGGTGGTCCGGCCGGGTCGGGTGCACCACCCGCACGACCTCGTCGTGCTCGGCCAGCGCCGCGGCCAACCACGCCGCCGTCGAGGTCTGCCGGGCCAGCCGCACACCGAAGGTCTGCAGCCCGCGCCACAGCAGGTAGGCCGCGTTCGGGTCCAGCACCCCGCCGAACGTGACCAGCCGCCGCTGCACCTCCCGAATGGTGTCCACATCGGACAGCACTGCCCCGGCCATCACGTCGGAGTGGCCGGACAGGAACTTGGTCGCCGACTCCACGACCACGTCGGCACCCAGCTGGGCGGGCCGCACCGCGAACGGGGTGGCGAAGGTGTTGTCGACCACCAGCCGCGCGCCCGCCGCGTGCGCCAGCTCCGCGACCGCCGCGATGTCGAGCAGCCGCAGCGTCGGGTTGGCCAGGGTCTCCCCGTAGGCGACGGCCGCCGGCCCGGCGGCCAGCGCCGCCCGCCAGTCGTCGAGGTCGTGACCGTCGACCAGGTCCACGGTGACGCCCAACGCCGGCAGGTCACGGGACAGCAGGTCGCGGGTGTCGCCGTAGAGGGCGCGGGCCGCGACCACCCGGTCCCCGGCCCGCAGCAGCGTGACCAGCGTGGTGGCGATGGCCGCCATCCCGCTGCCGGTCAGCAGCGCCGCCGCGGTGCCCTCCAGCCGCCGGACCGGCTCGGCGGCCGCGTTCACCGTCGGGTTCGAGAACCGGCCGTACCAGGTCTCGACCAGGCCGCCGTTCTCGATGTCCTCATAGGACTTGTCGTCCAACCCGTAGGTGACCGCGTGGTAGATCGGCGGCACCACCGGCGTCGTGCGGGCGGTCCAGGCGGTCGCCTCGGACATCCGACCGGGCGTGCTCTCGGAGGTCATCAGGCCATGATGGCGCATCGGCCGCCGCGCACCGGGCCGGCCACCCCCAGGGAGGGGATCAGCCCTGCTCGTCGGGCAGCCGGCCGTTGTGGTAGTCGTCGTAGGCCGACAGGTCCAGGAAGCCGTGCCCGCAGTAGTTGAACAGGATCACCCGCTCCTCGCCGGTCTCCTTGGCCGCCAGCGCCTCGTCGATCGCGGCCCGGATGGCATGCGCGCACTCCGGGGCCGGGATCTTGCCCTCGGTCCGGGCGAACTGCACCGCGGCCTCGAACACCTTGCCCTGCGGGTACGCCACCGCCTCCATCCGCCCGTCCCGCACCAGCGCCGAGATCAGCGGCGAGTCGCCGTGGTAGCGCAGCCCGCCGGCGTGGATCGCGGGCGGCACGAAGTCGTGGCCCAGCGTGTACATCGGCATCAGCGGGGTCAGCCCCGCGGAGTCGCCGAAGTCGTACTCGAAACGCCCCTGGGTGAGCGTCGGGCAGCTGGTCGGCTCGACGGCCAGCAGCCGCACCCCGGCATCGGGCACGAACGGGAAGGCGATCCCGCCCAGGTTCGAGCCGCCGCCGCACGGAGCGATCACGACGTCCGGCAGCCGCTCGCCGGCCAGCACCAGCTGCTCCTTGGCCTCCAGCCCGATCACGGTCTGGTGCAGCAGCACGTGGTTGAGCACCGAACCCAGCGAGTAGTGCGTGTCGGCCCGGCCCACGCAGTCGCGCACCGCGTCGGAGATGGCGGACCCGAGCGAGCCGGGGTGGTCGGGATCGTCGACCGGCGAGGGCACGACCTGCCCACCCCAGGTCTCGATGGCGATCCGCCGGTAGGGCTTCTGGTCGTAGGAGGCCCGCACCATGTAGACCTTCAGCTCCAGGTCGAACTGGGCGCAGGCGAAGGCGAGCGCGGTGCCCCACTGGCCGGCCCCGGTCTCGGTGGACAGCCGGGAGATGCCCTCGCGGGCGTTGTAGAACGCCTGCGGCACCGCGGTGTTGGTCTTGTGGCTGCCGGCGGGCGACACCGACTCGTCCTTGAAGTAGATCCGCGCCGGGGTGCCCAGCGCCTTCTCCAACCGCACCGCCCGCACCAGCGGCGTCGGGCGCCACAGCCGCAGGATGTCCAGCACCTCGCCCGGCACGTCGATCCACGGTGCCGCCGACACCTCCTGCCCGATGAGCTCCATCGGGAACAGCGGCGCGAGGTCGTCCGGCCCGATCGGCTGCCGGGTGCCGGGGTGCAGCGGCGGGTCCAACGGCGTGGGCAGGTGCGGGGCCACGTTGAACCACGCGCTGGGGATCTTGTCGGGGGGCAGCGTCCACCGCGTCATGTGCGCAGGCTAGTACCCCACCCGCCCGCGGGGACGGTGGAACGCATGGGAGGGTGCACACCGTGAGCGACGCAGCTGTCACCGCCGGATCGCGGCCGGTGGGCTGGTGGGCGTGCGGGGTGGGGCTGCTGGTGGCCGTGGCCGCCGGGTGCAGCGCCCCGTCCGGCCCGCCGGCGCCGGCGCCCGAGGTGGCCCCGCCACCGGCGCCGCCTGCGGCCTGCCTGCTGGACACGGCCGGGCTGACCAGCACGACGGGGCTGGGCTGGACCCCCGACCAGACCACGGCCAGCGACACCCGGTGCGTCTACGACCCGGCCGCCCCGAACCCGCCGGCTGCCGGATCGGGGTCCACCGCTGCCGAGCCGAGCGCGGCCGAACCCACCGGTGCGCAGCCGGCTGCGGCCAACAGCTTCCTGGCCGTCGAGATCGCCCCGGTCACCGCGACCGACGCGGGGGCCGAGCTGGATGTGGTCGCGGCCGCGTGCGCCGACGGGTCGCGCACCCCGATCGCGGACGGCGGCGCCGGGTTCGTCTGCCGGTTCCGGGGCGGCAGCGTGTTCGCGGCGATCGTGCGGGCCGGGAAGGTGGTGACGGTGTCGGTCTCGGAGATCCCGGAGGGCACCACGGCGGCCCGGCTCGTGGTCGCCCTGCAGCAGCAACTCGACACCCTGGGCCGCTGAGGCTCCCGGCGTCGCCCGCTACTGCGGGCCGACCCGGCCGGTCGGGGCGTCTACAGCTCGCGCATCGCCCGCAGCCGGCCGAGCGCCTCCTCCAGGATGGCCGCGCCGTCGGCGTCGCTGCGCCGCTCCTTCACGTAGGCCAGGTGTGTCTTGTAGGGCTCGGTCCGCGGGGCCGCCGGCGGGTTCTCGTTGTCCCGCCCGCCCGGCAGGCCGCAGCGCGGGCAGTCCCAGTGGTCGGGGATGTCCGCCTCGGCGGCGAACGAGGGAGTGGTGACGTGCCCACTCGCGCAGAAGTAGGAGATGTGCGCGCGCGGCGCGGTCTCGCCGCGCTCGGACTCGCCCATCGGACCGGCACCCACCCGGGTACCGCGGATCGCGTTTCCGCCTGCCATGGCCATACCTCTTCTCAGACCCCGACCTTGACGAGCAGCCCGGTGCCGATGATGGCGATCACCCAGATCGCGCCGACGAACAGGGTGAGCCGGTCGAGGTTCTTCTCGACCACGGTCGACCCGGAGAGGCTGGACTGCACGCCGCCGCCGAACAGGCTCGACAACCCCCCACCGCGGCCGCGGTGCAGCAGGATCAGCAACACCAGCAGCACGCTCGAGATGATCAACACGATCTGTAGGGCGAGTTGCATCCCATCCTCAATCTCGTCGCGCGGGGTGCGCATCGACGCGGTCCGCAACAACGATAACCCCCCGCCCCACCCCATCCCCTACCCCCACCCCTGGCCATCCGGCCCCGGACCGCATTTCGAAGCCATAACGCGGATTCAAGACCGGCGAAACAGCAATACAGCTCGAAAATGCGCCGGGGGACGGAGGTGGGGGGCGAAGGAGGAGGGAGTGGTTACGGGAGGGGGCCGCCTGCGGTGATGGCGCAGAGCTGGGCGAACTCCTCGGCGTCGAGGCTGGCGCCGCCCACCAGTGCGCCGTCTACATCGGACTGGTCGACGATCTCGCCGACGTTCTTCGCCTTCACCGAGCCGCCGTAGAGCACCCGCACCCCGGCGGCGATCGCCTCGCCGTAGGTGTCGCCCAGCGCCGCCCGCAGCGCCGCACACACCTCCTGGGCGTCCGCGGCGCTGGCCACCCGGCCGGTCCCGATCGCCCACACCGGCTCGTAGGCGATCACCAGCGACTGCGCGTGCTGGCTGGTCACGCCGTCCAGCGCGGCGGTCAGCTGCCGCACGCAGTGCGCGACGTGGTCGCCGGCCTCGCGGATCTCCAGGCCCTCGCCGACGCACAGCAGCGGCACGATCCCGTGCTTGATCGCCGCCTGCACCTTCGCGTTGACGACGCCGTCGTCCTCCCCGTGCACCTCGCGCCGCTCGGAGTGCCCGACGAGCACGTAGCGGCAGCCGAGCTTGGCCAGCATCGCCCCGGACACGTCACCGGTGAAGGCGCCGGAGTCGTGCGGCGAGAGGTCCTGCGCACCGTGCACCATCAGCAGCTGGTCGCCGTCGATCATCGTCTGCACCGAGCGGATGTCGGTGAACGGCGGCAGCACCGCCACCTCGACCTTGTCGTAGTACTTCTCGGGCAACGCGAATGCGAGCTTCTGCAGCAGCGCGATCGCTTCGAGGTGATTGCAGTTCATCTTCCAGTTGCCGGCGATCAACGGCTTCCGGGATGCGGGTGCGGCCATCAGTGCTTCTCCAGGATCGCGACGCCGGGCAGGTCCTTGCCCTCCAGGAACTCCAGCGACGCCCCGCCGCCGGTCGAGATGTGCGAGAAACCGTCCTCGGCCAGCCCGAGCGCCCGCACCGCGGCCGCCGAGTCTCCCCCGCCGACCACGCTGAACGCGTCGGCGTCGATGATCGCCTGCGCCACCCCGCGGGTGCCCTCGGCGAACGGGGCGAGCTCGAACACGCCCATCGGCCCGTTCCAGAACACGGTGCGCGCCTTGGCCAGCACCTCGGCGAACGCGGCCACCGACTCCGGGCCGATGTCGAGGCCCTTCCAGCCGTCCGGGATCGAGTCGGCGGGCACCGTGCGGGTGTTCGCCTCGGCCGAGAAGTCGTCGGCCACCACCACGTCCGAGGGCAGCACGATCTTCCCGGACTCCAGCAGCCGCCGGCAGTTGTCGATCTGCTCGCGCTCCAGCAGCGAGTCACCGACGCCGTTGCCCTGCGCGGCCAGGAACGTGAAGCACATGCCCCCGCCCACCAGCAGCGAGTCGACCTTGGGCAGCAGCGCGTCGATCACGGCGAGCTTGTCGGAGACCTTGGAGCCGCCGAGCACCACCGTGTAGGGCCGGTCCGGGTTCTCGGTGAGCCGCTTGAGCACCTCCACCTCGGACAGCACCAGCCCGCCCGCGTAGGCCGGCAGCGCCTGTGCGACCTCGTAGACCGAGGCCTGCTTGCGGTGCACCACGCCGAACCCGTCGGAGACGAACGCGCCGTTGTCCCCGGTCAGCGCGGCCAGCTCGGCGGCCAGCTCGGCCCGCTCCTCGGCGTTCTTGCTGGTCTCGCGCGGATCGAAGCGGATGTTCTCGACCAGCACCACGTCCCCGTCGGCCATGTCCGGCGGCCCGTCGGCCAGCTCGACGATCGGCACCGGGACGCCCAGCAGCTCGCCCAGCCGGGCGGCCGCCGGGGCCAGCGAGTACTTCGGCTCCGGTGCGCCCTTCGGCCGGCCCAGGTGCGCGGTGACGATCACCCGGGCACCGGCACCGGTGAGCGCGGAGATGGTCGGCAGCGAGGCCCGGATCCGGCCGTCGTCGGTGATCCGGTCGCCGTCGAGCGGGACGTTGAGGTCGGACCGCACGAGCACGGTCCGACCGGCCACGCCCTGGCCGATGAGGTCGTCGAGGGTCTTCACCGGATCTACAGCTTCGAGGCGACCAGCGCGGTGATGTCGACCAGCCGGTTGGAGTAGCCCCACTCGTTGTCGTACCAGCCGACGATCTTGACCTGGTTGCCGAGGACCTTGGTCAGGCCGCTGTCGAAGATGCACGAGTGCGGGTCGGTGACGATGTCGGAGGACACGATGGGGTCCTCGGTGTAGGAGAGGATCCCCTTCATCGGGCCCTCGGCCGCGGCCTTCATCGCGGCGTTGACCTCCTCCGCCGTGGTGTCCCGGCCGACCGTGCAGGTCAGGTCGGTGGCCGAGCCGGTGGGGATCGGCACCCGCAGCGCGTAGCCGTCGAGCTTGCCCTTGAGCTGCGGCAGCACCAGCGAGATGGCCTTGGCGGCGCCGGTGGAGGTCGGCACGATGTTCAGCGCGGCGGCGCGGGCGCGGCGCAGGTCCTTGTGCGGCCCGTCCTGCAGGTTCTGGTCCTGGGTGTAGGCGTGGATCGTGGTCATCAGACCCCGCTCGATGCCCACCAGATCGTCGAGCACCTTGGCCATCGGGGCCAGGCAGTTGGTGGTGCAGGAGGCGTTGGAGACCACGGTCTGCGAGCCGTCGTAGTCGCCGTCGTTCACGCCCTTGACCACGGTGAGGTCCTCACCGGTGGCCGGCGCGGAGATCACGACCTTCTTCGCCCCGGCGTCGAGGTGCTTGGCCGCGGCCTCCCGCTTGGTGAACAGACCGGTCGACTCGACGACCACGTCCACGCCGAGGTCCTTCCACGGCAGCTCGCCCGGGTCGCGCACGGCCAGCCCCTTGAACGGCGTGCCGTCGACGACGATGTCCTCGTCGGTCGAGGAGACGTCGTAGGGCAGCCGACCCAGGATGGAGTCGTACTTCAGCAGGTGGGCCAGGGTGGCGTTGTCGGTGATGTCGTTCACCGCCACGATCTCGATCTCGCTGGTCCCAGCGGTGCGCTGCGCATCCACCGCCCGCCAGAAGTTGCGCCCGATCCGGCCGAACCCGTTAACGCCAACGCGCACCGTCACGCCGTGCCTCCTCGATCATGTAGTCCAGTTCGGAACTCACCGGCTCGCCTGAAACCCTAGCGTCCTGCGAGAGGTTCACCCACCCTTGGATCGGAATCGATCCATGTGAACCGGCCGGTGTTCGAGGAGGTGGTGGGTCAGCCCTCGCCCTCGAGCATATCCGCCGTGACGGCCGACTCGGTGTCCGGAATTCCCAGGTCAGCGGCCCGCTTGTCCGCCATGTGCAGCAGTCGCCGGATCCGTCCGGCGACTGCGTCCTTCGTCATCGGCGGGTCGGCCAGCTGACCGAGCTCCTCCAGCGAGGCCTGGGTGTGCTCGGCGCGCAGCCGGCCGGCGGCCAGCAGGTGCGTCGGCACGTCGTCGGCGAGGATCTCCAGGGCGCGCTGCACGCGGGCCGCCGCGGCCACCGCGGCCCGCGCGGAGCGGCGCAGGTTGGCGTCGTCGAAGTTGGCCAGCCGGTTGGCGGTGGCCCGCACCTCGCGGCGCATCCGCCGCTCCTCCCAGGCCAGCACGCTGTCGTGCGCGCCCATCCGGGTGAGCAGCGCGCCGATCGCGTCGCCGTCGCGGACCACCACCCGATCGGCGCCGCGCACCTCCCGCCACTTGGCCGTGACCCCGAGCCGGCGCGCCGCACCGACCAGCGCCATCGCCGCCTCCTGGCCGGGGCAGGTGACCTCCAAAGCCGAGCTGCGCCCGGGCTCGGTGAGCGACCCGTGCGCGAGGAACGCCCCCCGCCAGGCCGCCTCCGCGTCGCACAGCCCGCCGGAGACCACCGGCGGCGGCAGCCCCCGGACCGGCCGGCCACGCGCGTCGAGCAGGCCGGTCTGGCGGGCCAGCCCCTCACCGTCGCGGACCACCCGCAGCACGTAGCGGGCGCCGCGACGGAGCCCGCCCGCGGTGATCACGTGCGCCTCGCAGGTGTGCCCGTAGAGCTCGTGGATGTCGCGGCGCAGCCGCCGGGCCACCGAGCCGGTGTCGACCTCGGCCTCGACCACCACCCGGCCGCCGATGATGTGCAGCCCACCGGCGAAGCGCAGCAGGGATGCGACCTCCGCGCGCCGGCAGCACGGCTTGGTGACGACCAGCCGGCTCAGCTCGTCCTTGACCGCAGCGGTCATCGCCATCGCAGGAACCTCCCGGCGCAGTACGGCGGACGGACTCCGGTTGGGCCCACTCCAGGATCGACCACGGTCACGTCCTTCTTTCGGCGGGCGGGCCCGACGGGGTCGACCCGGCCATCGCGGGACTGCCTCGTTTCCCCGCAGCTCGTTCGGCCAGCACCACGCTGAACGCATCGGCGAGCGCGGCCGCGTCGTGACGCGGCAACACGTCGTCGGCGGCGACCGGGGCCAGGTGCACCCGACCGCCGGGCGACAGCATGGCCGCGGCGGCGTGCCGCAGCCGATCCGGCACCGGAACCGCGGCGACGTCGGCCAGCACCGCGTCGACCCGCAGCGCCGGGGCGTGCTGCGAGAGTACGTGCAGGTGCTGCTCCGGGGAGTACCCGGCGGTCTCCCCCGGCTCCGGCGCCAGGTTGAGCACCACCACCCGGCAGGCCCGGCTGCCGATGATCGCGTCCCGCAGCTCGGGCACCAGCAGGTGCGGCAGCACCGAGGAGAACCAGGAGCCCGGCCCGAGGAAGAGCAGGTCCGCGGCGCGCACCGCGGCCAGCGCCTCGACGCAGGCCCGCGGTTCGTCGGGCCGCAGCCACACCCGGCGCACCTTGCCCGGGGTCGAGGCCACGGCCACCTGGCCGCGGATCCGGTAGGGCCGGTCCGGCTCGTCGCCCAGGCCGGTGACCTCGGCCTCGATGTCCAGCGGCTCGCGGCTCATCGGCAGCACCCGCCCACGCAGCCGCAGCAGCTCGCCCAGCATGTCCAGCGCGGCGACCGGATCGTCGAGGGTCTCGATCAGCCCGGCCAGCACCAGGTTGCCCACCGCGTGCCCGGCCAGCGCGCCGGAGCCGCCGAAGCGGTGCTGCACCAGCGCCCGCCAGCGGCTGCCGGCGTCGTCGTGGTCGGAGGCCAGTGCGTCCATGGCCATCCGCAGGTCGCCGGGCGGGAGCAGCCCGAGCTCCCGGCGCAGCCGGCCCGACGAGCCGCCGTCGTCGGCCACCGTGACCACGGCGGTGATCTCGTCGATCTCACCGCGGTCGGCCAGGCAGCGCAGCGCCGACAGCGTGGCGTGCAGCCCGTGGCCGCCGCCCAGCGCCACCGCCCGGCGCCGGGTTCCGGTTCGCCCGGGTCCAGTCATCTGCCCAGTTATCGGCACAGTCATTCGCGCCCCAGATCGCGGTGCGTGACGTTGACCCCGACGTCCTCGGTGCCGGTCAGCCGGCGCGCGATCTCCTCGCTGATCGCCACGCTGCGGTGTTTGCCGCCGGTGCAGCCGACCGCGACGGTCAGGTAGCGCTTGCCCTCGCGCCGGTAGCCGGCCGCGACCAGGCCCAGCAGCTGCAGGTAGCGCTCGACGAACTCCTGCGCGCCGTCCTGGCTCAGCACGTAGTTGCGGACCGACTCGTCGCGCCCGGTCTGGTCGCGCAGCTCCGGGATCCAGTACGGGTTGGGCAGGAAGCGCATGTCCACCACGAGGTCGGCGTCCATCGGCAGCCCGTACTTGTAGCCGAAGGACACCAGCGTGAGGTGGGTGCGCTGCTGCTCGGCCTCGATGCCGAACGCGCGCTCCAGGGTGGCGCGCAGCTGCGGCACCGTCAGCCCGGAGGTCTCGATGACCAGGTCGGCGCTCTCCCGAAGCGGGTGCAGCAGCTCGCGCTCGGCGGCGATGCCGTCCACCAGCCGGCCGTCGCCCTGCAGCGGGTGGCTGCGGCGGACCTGCTCGAAACGCCGGACCAGCACCTGGTCCGAGGCCTCCAGGAAGAGCAGCCGCGGCTTGTAGCCGCGGGCGTCGAGGTCCTTGAGCACGGTCGCGAGGTCGGCGGTGAACGCGCGGCTGCGCACGTCCATCACGACGGCCATCCGGGTCACCTCGCCGCGGGCCCGGGCGCCCAGATCGACCATGGTCGCGATCAGTTCCGGCGGCAGGTTGTCCACCACGAACCAGCCGAGGTCCTCCATGACCTTGGCCGCGGTGCTGCGCCCCGCCCCGGACAGGCCGCTGACCAGTGCGACCTCGATGCCGGCCGGCTCGGCCCTGGGAGGAGATCCGGGCGCTGCGGTCATCGGGCGACCTGCTCGGGGTCGGCACCGTTGAGCGCGGCGAGCACCGCGGCGGCGGTGCGGGGGCCGAATCCGGGCACCGCGGCGACGTCCTCCACCCGGGCGGCCTTCACCTTGCGCAGCGAGCCGAAGTGTTTGAGCAGCGCGGCCCGCCGGGTCGGGCCCAGACCGGGCACGGCGTCCAGCTCGGAACGGGTCATGTCCTTGGAACGACGCTGGCGGTGGTAGGTGATGGCGAACCGGTGCGCCTCGTCCCGGATCCGCTGCAGCAGGTAGAGCCCCTCGCTGGTGCGGGACAGGATCACCGGGTCGGGATCGGCCGGCAACCAGACCTCCTCCAGCCGCTTGGCCAGCCCGCACACCGCGACGCCGGAGATGCCCAGCTCGGCGAGCACCGCGGCGGCCGCCTCCACCTGCGGCTGACCGCCGTCGACGACCAGCAGGTTGGGCGGGTAGGAGAACTTGCGAGGGCGCCCGGTGTCGGGGTCGATACCGGGTCGGTGCGCGAGTTCGGACTGGGGGGCGATACCGGAAGCGTCGGGCTGATCATCACCGTCGTTACCGGTCGCGGCATCGCCTGCTGTTCCATCGCCGGACGTCTCGGTGTCCGTTGTCTCGGCTAGGTAGCGGCGGAACCGGCGACGGACCACATCGGCGATCGAGGCGACATCGCCGCCGTCGGCGCCGTCGCGGATCTCGAACCGGCGGTAGTCGGACTTGCGGGCCAGCCCGTCCTCGAAGACCACCAGCGAGGCCACCACGTTGGTGCCCTGCACGTGCGAGACGTCGATGCACTCGATCCGCAGCGGCGCCGAGTCCAGCCCGAGCGCGTCCTGGATCTCGGTCAGCGCGGCCGAACGGGCCGTGAGATCACCGGCGCGGCGCAGCTTGTGCTGGGTGAACGCCTCGGCGGCGTTGCGCGCGACGGTCTCGGCCAGCGCCCGCTTGTCGCCGCGCTGGGGCACCCGGATCTGCACCCGCGATCCACGCAGCTCGCACAGCCAGGCGGAGATCGACTCCAGCTCGGCCGGCAGCACCGGCACCAGGATCTCCTTCGGCACCGGCTGGTGGGCGTCGTCGGCCGCGTCGGCCAGCGCGGCCTGCTCACCGTAGAACTGGGTCAGGAAGCGCTCCACGAGCTGCGCGGTGTCGGTGGGCTCGACCTTGTCCACCACCCACCCGCGCTGGCCGCGCACCCGCCCGCCGCGCACGTGGAAGACCTGGACCGCGGCCTCCAGCTCGTCCTCGGCGAACGCCACCACGTCGGCGTCGGTGCCGTCGCCGAGCACCACCGCCTGGCGTTCCATGGCCCGTTTCAACGCGCCGATGTCGTCGCGCAGCCGGGCGGCCCGCTCGAACTCCAGCTCCTGCGAGGCGGCGGCCATCCGGCGTTCGAGCTGGCGCAGGAGATGGTCGGTGCGGCCGGAGAGGAAGTCGTTGAAGTCGCAGACGATGTCGCGGTGCTCCTCGGCGCTCACCCGGCCGACGCACGGCGCCGAGCACTTGTCGATGTAGCCGAGCAGGCACGGGCGTCCGATCTGGCCGTGCCGCTTGAACACCCCGGCGCTGCAGGTGCGGGCCGGGAACACCCGCAGCAGCAGGTCCAGGGTTTCCCGGATCGCCCACGCGTGCGCGTACGGCCCGAAGTAGCGCACGCCCTTGCGCCGCGGCCCGCGGTAGACGTGCAGCCGCGGGTACTCCTCGTGCATCGTCACCGCGAGCACCGGGTAGGTCTTGTCGTCGCGGTAGCGCACGTTGAACCGCGGATCGAACTCCTTGATCCAGTTGTATTCGAGCTGCAGCGCCTCGACCTCGGTGGTGACCACGGTCCACTGCACGCCGGCTGCGGTGGTGACCATCTGACGGGTCCGCGGGTGCAGGTTCGACAGGTCGGCGAAGTAGGAGTTCAGGCGCTGCCGCAGGCTCTTGGCCTTGCCGACGTAGATCACCCGACCGTGCTGGTCGGAGAACCGGTACACCCCGGGGGCCTCCGGGATGGAACCGGCGGCCGGGCGGTACGTGGCGGGATCGGGCATGGCCCTGCCAGCCTAGGACGCCGCACCACCGGCCCGGCGCCCTGGTGGGCCGTTCAGACGGGCAGGGCGAGCAACTGGTCGACGACGTCGTCCAGCCGCTCGGCGGTCACGTGCGGGGCGGTGATCACTTCGGGCAGCCGGCCCTCGAGCCGGGTGGCCAGCCCGCCGATCAACCCGGCGCGCACGGCCCCGTGCACGTCCCAGGAGTGCACGGCCACCAGCGCCACCCGATCCGCCGGCGTCCCCACGTGCTCGCACGCCCAGTGGTACGCCCGCGGTGGCGGCTTGAACGCCCCGATGTCCTCGGTGCTGAGCACGTCGCGCAGGTAGGTGCGCAGGCCGGCCCGGTCGAGCGCGGCGGAGGCGACCTCGGCGGCGCCGTGGGTGAACGCGTAGACCGGCACCCGGGCGCCGGCCAGCGCGATCAGGGCCGGCTCGACGTCCGGGTGCGGTGGCAGCTCCCGGAACCCGGCCAGCACGTGCTCGAGCGCGTCGTCGGAGAGCCGGTCACGGGTCGTGGTGCGCAGCGCCGCCCTGGCGACCTCGGTGAAGGACCGCGCCCCGCCGGCCAGCGTCAGCGCCATCCCGTCGCGCAGGGTCCTGGTGAAGAACAGCTCCCACTCGTGCTCGGGACGCCCGACGTCGACGAACCGCGGGCCCAACGCGGCCACCTGCAGCATCGTCTCGAAGACGTCGATCAACACGACGCGCGGCCGGCGGGCGGGCACCGGCAGCCACGCCAGCTGATCGCGGGTCTGCGCGACGCTCATCGTGACCGCCCCTCACGTCCACAGCCGGCGGACCGAGCCGCGGCATCGGGGTCAGGATCGTCGCTCATGACGACGGTGCGTAGCGATCCGGGAGCTTCTGGTAGCGCCGAACGGCGTGCAGCACGCGCCGAACGCGCAGCGCGTACAGCGGCGCGAGCGCGTAGCCGGGGTAGCTGGCCAGCCAGGTCGCGCTGCCCAGGCTCACCGCGTCGGCGCCCGCCCAGAAGTACTCGCGGCAGTCGTCGACGGTGCGCGCCCCGCCGGACGCGATGATCGGCAGTGTCACGCCGGCGTCGCGGAGCTCGGCGACCACCCGCAGCCCGATCGGCTTGATGGCGCGCCCGGACAGCCCGCCGTAGCGGTTGGCCAGCCACGGGGTGCCGGTGCGCGGATCGAGCCGCAGCGCCTTCACCGTGTTGATCGCGGTCAGCGCGGACACCCCGGCCCGCGCTGCCTGCTCGGCGTTGCGCAGGTAGTCGTTATCCGGCGACAGCTTGAGGATCACCGGGTGGTTGCTGCGCGGCACCGCCTCGGTGAGCACCGCGTCCAGGATCGTGGAGAAGTCGAAGTTGACGTTGTGGCAGGACACGTTGAACTCCACCGCCGCGATGTCGCCCGGCGGCACCGCCGCGTTGACCCTGTCGACCAGCGTGACGAACTCCGCGCCCGAGAACCCGCCGAGCGAGATGATCACACGCTGGTCGCGGGTGCGCGGGTGGTAGTCACGCAGGTAGGCCTCGATGCCGACGTTGCACCAGCCGAAGGCGTTGAGCCAGCCGCCGTCGGTGGCGCGCAGCACCGACCGGTACCGACGCAGCAGCCCGGGCAGCTCGGGCAGCCGGTAGTCGTCACGGGTGGTGAAGTGACCCTCGCGGGGCTCGACGGTCAGCGTCCTGGTGGTCACCGCGCCGAACCGGTCCAGCGGCACGAACAGCGAGATCGGGCTCATCCCGTAGGGCACCAGCGCGGAGTTGGACACCCCGTAGCCCAGCAGGCTGGACGAGGTCACCAACCGGTTGCGGAGCACGATGTCACCGAGCCGCACACCCTCGTCGCCGGTGGGGTGGGACCGTTCGCGGGCGCGCAGCACGACACCGATGCTACGTGCGGCTGTGATCAGCCGCGATCAGCTGCGGTGCGCGGCGGCGTGCAGCGCGCGCACCCTGGTGATCCCGTCGACCGCGTGCCGGCCGTCGGCGGCCTGGATGGCCAGCACCGGCAGGTACTCGTCGTCGGGCAGGTCCAGTCGGGCCCAGGAGGCGCCGTCCGGGAAGGCGATCCGCAGCACGACGTCCCAGGGCAGCACCCTGGTCATCAGGATGTTGCGCACCTCGATGCCGTCGGCGTCGGCGCGCACCCGAGGCCTCGCCAGCAACAGCAGCCCGCCCGCGATGAACGCGCCGAGCAGCACCAGCGCGACCTGGTCGGCGAGCCGGAAGTACACCCCGGTCGGGGCGTTGCGCAGCACCACGGCGATCGCGACGAACAGCCCGAGGATCGCCACCGCACCGACCCAGGCCACGATCAGGACGCGCCGCGGCCGCACCACCACCACGTCCCGGCGATCGCCGCCCCGGCCACCGCTCATCGGGCACCCCGCAGCCCGCGCAGCACCACGGCGGTCTCGATCGCGGCCAGACACGCCTCGGCGCCCTTGTCCTCGCCGGCGCCGGGACCGCCGGCGCGGTCCACCGCCTGCTGGCGGGTGTCGCAGGTCAGCACCCCGTTGCCGATCGGGGTCCGTTCGTCGAGCGACACCCTGGTCAGCCCGGCGGTCACCGCGTCGCACACGTACTCGAAGTGCGGGGTGCCCCCGCGGATCACCACCCCGAGCGCCACCACGGCGTCATGGTTGCGCGCGAGTTCCTGGCAGACCACCGGCAGCTCCACGGTGCCCGGCACCCGGATCACGGTCGGCCGGTCCACCCCGGCCTTGCCCGCCGCGGCCAGGGCCCGCTCCAGCAGCGCGTCCACGATGTCGGCGTGCCAGCCGGTCACGACCACGCCGAGGCGCAGCCCGGATCCGTCCGGGATCTCCTGCTGGACCGGTCGGCCCTCGCCGCTCATGCCCTGCTCCCTTGCGCTGTAGCGGCCTACGAGCCCAGCCCGTCGGCCACGGTTTCCCCCAGGTCGGGAAGGTCGTGACCCATCCGGTCGCGCTTGGTGCGCAGGTAGCGCAGGTTCTCCGAGCTCGCCCGGACCGGGAGCGGGACCCGCCCGTTGATGGTGAGACCGTAGCCCTCCAGCCCGGCGCGCTTGTCGGGGTTGTTGGTCAGCAGCCGCATCGAGCGCACCCCGAGATCGACCAGGATCTGCGCGCCGATCCCGTAGTCGCGGGCGTCGGCGGGCAACCCGAGCGCGAGGTTGGCCTCCACTGTGTCCGCGCCGGCCTCCTGCAGCTGGTAGGCCTGCAGCTTGTGCAGCAGGCCGATGCCCCGGCCCTCGTGCCCGCGCATGTAGAGCACGATGCCGCGCCCCTCCGCGGCGACCGCCTCCAGCGCGGCGTCCAGCTGCGGCCCGCAGTCGCAGCGCAGCGAGCCGAACACGTCGCCGGTCAGGCACTCGGAGTGGACCCGCACCAGCACGTCCTCGCCGGTGGCCTCCGGGGTGGCCACGTCGCCGCGGACCATCGCGATGTGCTCGATCCCGTCGAGCAGCGAGTCGAACCCGTAGGCGATGAACTCGCCGTGCGCGGTCGGGATCCGGGCCTGCGCGACCCGCGCGACGTGCTTCTCGAAGCGCCGCCGGTAGGCGATCAGGTCGGCGATGGTGATCAACGTCAGATCGTGGTCGGCGGCGAACACGGCCAGCTCGTCCCCGCGCGCCATGCCCGCGTCGTCCTTCTGGGAGACGATCTCGCAGAGCGCCCCGGCCGGTGCCAGCCCGGCCAGCCGGGTGAGATCGACGGCGGCCTCGGTGTGCCCCGGCCGGCGCAGCACCCCGCCCTCGCGGGCGCGCAGCGGCAGCACGTGCCCCGGGCGGACCAGGTCGCCGGGGCCCGCGGTGCGGTCGGCCAGCAGCCGGATGGTGTGCGCCCGGTCCGCGGCCGAGATGCCGGTCGAGATGCCGGCCTTGGCGTCGACGGTCACGGTGAACGCGGTCCGGAAGCCGTCGGTGTTGCTGTGGTGCATCGGCGGCAGGTCCAGCCGGTCGCACTCGGACTCGGTGAGCGCCACGCAGACGTAGCCGGAGGTGTAGCGGACCATGAACGAGACCAGCTCCGGGGTCGCCTTCTCGGCCGCGAAGATCAGGTCGCCCTCGTTCTCGCGGTCCTCGTCGTCGATCACCACCACGGCTTTCCCGGCCTGTAGGTCGGCCACCGCCCGCTCGATCCGCTCGAAGCCACCCGCCCGGGCCGGCGTGGGGCCGGTCGGTGCACCGTTGTGTGGGACCCCGTTCACTGCGACTGCGCCTCCTTGTCGGCGTCGACGTCGGGACCGCGACCCGGCTGCCCGGCACCCAGGTATCCCCGGGTGAGCCGCTGCACGTACTTCGCGAGCACGTCGACCTCGATATTGACGGTATCCCCCGGCGCCCGGAATCCGAGTGTGGTGTGCGCCAATGTGGTGGGGATCAATGCCACGGTGAACGCGTCCGCCGCCGCCTCGACCACGGTGAGCGACACCCCGTCCACCGCGATCGACCCCTTCTCGACCACGTAGCAGGCCAGGTCCGGGGGCAGGCTGAAGCGCAGCACGTCGGTGCGCTCGCCCGGGGTGCGCGACAGCAGGGTGGCCACGCCGTCCACGTGCCCCTGCACGATGTGCCCGCCGAGCCGCCCGTCGGCCGGCAGCGCCCGCTCCAGGTTGACCGGTGCGCCCGCGCCGACCGCGGCCAGGCTGGAGCGCTTGAGCGTCTCCGGCACCAGCTCCACGGTGAAGGTGCCGTCGGTGCCGGGGTGCGGGTCGACGACGGTCAGGCAGACCCCGTTCACCGCGATCGAATCGCCGTGCCGCGCGTCGGAGGTGACCAGCGGCCCGCGCACGGTGAACACGACCACGTCGGCGTGATCGCGCACGCTGAGCACCTCGCCGATCTCCTCGACGATCCCGGTGAACATCGGTGTCAGTCCCTCCGCCGCCGGGCGCGGTGCGCGACCGGGCTCACGTCGACCAGGCCCGGTGGGCGGCGGCACCGAGCACCCGTTCGCGCAGCGCCTGCACCGCGCGGGCAGGATCGGCGGCGCCGTAGACCGCGGAACCGGCCACGAAGCAGTCCACCCCGGCCTCGGCCGCGGCCTCGATGGTCTCGGCGTTGATGCCGCCGTCGATCTCCACGAGCACGGTGAGATGACCGGTGTCGACCAGCCGGCGGGCGGTGCGCACCTTGTCCAGCACCTGCGGGATGAACGACTGCCCGCCGAACCCGGGTTCCACGCTCATCACCAGCAGCGTGTCGTAGTGCCGCAGGGTGTCCAGGTGCGGCTCCAGCGGGGTGCCCGGTTTGATCGAGAGCCCGGCCCTGGCCCCGGCCGCGTGCAGGTTCCTGGCCAGCGCCACCGGGTCCGCCGCCGCCTCCGCGTGCACGGTGACGTTGTAGGCCCCGGCCTCGGCGTAGCCGATCGCCCACCGGTCCGGGTCCTCGATCATGAGGTGGCAGTCCAGCGGCACGTCGGTGGCCTTGAGCAACGACTCGACCACCGGCAGCCCGAGGGTCAGGTTGGGCACGAAATGCGCGTCCATCACGTCGACGTGCAGCCAGTCGGCGCCGCGTCCCGGCTCCCCGGTGACGGCCGCGGCCTCCTCGGCGAGTCGCGCGAAGTCGGCCGCGAGGATGCTCGGGGCGATCATCGGGTGCACGTCAGCAGGTTACGCGGCGGGGCTGCCCGGCGCCGCCCCGCGGCGACCGCGGTCAGGCCGTGCGGCGCAGCAGCGCGAGGAACATCGCGTCGGTGCCGTGCCGGTGCGGCCACAGCTGCACGGTCGGACCGGGGCCGAGGTCGGGCACGCCGGGCAGCAGTTCGCGGGCGTCGACCCGTTCGACCTGGGGGTGTTTGCGCAGCACCCCGCTGAGCACGCCGACGGTCTCGGCCAGGTGCGGGGAGCAGGTCACGTAGGCGATCACGCCGCCGGGTCGCACGTGCCGCAGCGCCGCGGTGAGCAGCTCGCGCTGCAGCCTGGTCAGCGTGGACACGTCGTCGGGCCGGCGCCGCCAGCGGGCCTCCGGGCGCCGGCGCAGCGCGCCCAGGCCGGAGCAGGGTGCATCCACCAGCACCCGGTCGTAGCCGCCCACCGGCAGCGGGGCGTCGCGGCCGTCGGCGACGTGCACGGTGACCGGCAGCCCGTCGACGGCCCGGCGCACCAGGTCGGCGCGGTGTTCGCTGATCTCCACGGCATCCACGGCGGCCCCGTCGAGGGCGGCCAGCGCGCCGAGCAACACGGCCTTGCCGCCCGGCCCCGCGCACAGATCGAGCCAGCGGCCGCCGTCGGGGCCGGAGACCGGGGCCCGCACGCAGGCGAGCCCGACCAGCTGGCTGCCCTCGTCCTGCACGATCGCCAGGCCCTCGCGGATCACGTCCAGCTCGCCGATGTCGCCGCTGCCCGGTTCGAGGTGCACGCCGTAGGGCGAGTACGGGGCCTCGGCACCACCGGTGACCAGCGCCAGCTCGGTCGCGGTGATCTCGCCGGGCCGCCCGAGCAGGTGCACGGCCGGGCGCGCGTCGTCGGCGGCCAACGCCGCGTCCAGCTCGCCCCCGGCGGTGCCGTCCGCGCCGCCCGCGGCGGTGCCGTCTGCGCCGCCCGCGGCGGTGCCGTCCGCGCCGCTCGCGGCGGTGGCATCGGCGCCGCTCGCGGCCGGGCCCAGCGCGTCGGCGAAGGCCTGCGCGATCCAGCGCGGGTGGGCGTGCGCGACGGCGGCGTGCCCGACCGGGTCCTCGGCCGCCGGCGGGGCCAGCCGGGCCACCCAGGCCTGCTCGTCGTGCTCACCGACCCGGCGCAGGATCGCGTTGACGAAGCCCGCGGCGCGGCTGCCGGCCTCGGCGCGGACCAGCTCGACGGTGGTGTCGACGGCGGCGTGCGCCGGGATCCGGGTGCGCAGTAGCTGGTAGGCGCCCAACCGCAGCGCGTCGAGCAGCGGCGGTTCGACCCGGATCAGCGGCCGGTCGGTGCATTCCTCGATCACGGCGTCGAGCAGGCCGCGGGCCCGCAGGGTGCCGTAGCCGAGCTCGGTCGCCAGCCCCGCGTCGCGGTCGTGCAGCCGGTAGCGGCGCAGGATCGACGGCAGCGCGAGGTTGGCGTAGGCGTCGCGGGTCCGGACCACGGTGAGCAGCTCCAGCGCGGCCTGCCGGGCCGGGTCCAGCTCCGGGGGCCGCGGCGGTCCGCTGCGGCCGCGCGGCGGAGCCGGCCGGTCGGAGCTGGTGCGCCGGCCGCGCGGACCGTCGCGGCGGGACCGGCCGTGTCGCGGGGTGGTCATGTCTGCGTCGTCATGTCTGGGGCGATCATGTCAGCAGCTCCCCGGCGTCGATGCGCACGCCCCGTCCCCAGTCGGGGGCGGGCATGGCCCGCTTGCCCACCGGCTGCACCTCGCCCAGCGCCACCGGCGCGGTGACCGTGCCGACCAGCACCCGGCGCTTCTCGACGTGCAGCTCCCCCGGCTTCAGCTCCGGCAGCCCCGACCGTTCCGAGCCCGCGGGATCCACCGGTCCGACGCCGAGCCGCGTTCCGCGGAACGCGGTCCAGGCCCCGGGTTCGGGCGTCACCGACCGGATCAGCCGATCGATCGCGACGGGTGGTGCGGACCAGTCGACGCGGGCGTCGTCGGCGGTCACCTTCGGCGCGTGCGAGATCCCGTCGCCCGGCTGCGGCCGGGCCACCAGGGTCCCATCGGCGATGCCGTCCATCGTCGCGAGCAGCAGCGCCGCGCCGGATTCGGCGAGCCGGCCGAGCAGCGCACCGGCGGTGTCCCGCGGGCCGATCGGCTCGGTGACCACGCCGAACGTCGGGCCGGTGTCCAGGCCCGGTTCCAGCCGGAAGGTGGTGGCCCCGGTGATCTCGTCGCCGTGTCGAAGCGCGGCCTGCACCGGCGCGGCACCCCGCCACGCCGGCAGCAGCGAGAAGTGCAGGTTCACCCAGCCCTGCCGCGGAACGGCGAGGGCGGACGGCGGCAGCAGCGCGCCATAGGCGACCACCGGGCAGCAGTCCGGGGCGATCCCGCGCAGCTCGGCGAGGAACGCGGGGTCCGACGCTCGTGCGGGGGTGAGCACCGGGATGCCGGCCTCGTCGGCCACCCGGCCGACCGCGGACCGGGTCAGCCTGCGACCGCGGCCCGACGGCGCGTCCGGGCGGGTCACCACGGCGGCCACCTGGTGCCGCTCCGAGCCCACCAGCGCCCGCAGCGCGGGCACCGCCGCCTCGGGAGTGCCCGCAAAGACCAACCGCACCGGCGCCTACCTGGCCTTCCCGAACATCGGGTGCGGGCTGACCTTGATCGTCGGTGCGCCCGCGAGCGGGCCCGGGATGGTCGCCGACCGCGTCGAGGCGGGTCTGGTGGACGCGGACCTCGGGGACGCGGATCTCGGCGACGCGGACCTCGGGGACGCCGGGCCGGTCGGGGCGAACGCCGGCGGCGGCGGGTTCGCCGACCGGACCGCGGGGTCGGCGCCGAACCACTCGGCCGCCCGGATCTCCGCCATCGCCAGCTTGCGGACCGCGGGGTCGAGCCGGTCGACGAACAGCACGCCGTCCAGGTGATCGGTCTCGTGCTGGATGCAGCGCGCCAGCAGCTCGCTGCCCTCCACCGTCACCGGCTCCCCGTGCTGGTCCCAGCCGCGGGCGAGCACGTGCAGGTGCCGCCGGCAGTCCCAGCTCAGCCCGGGGATCGACAGGCAGCCCTCGGGGCCGAGCTGCTCCTCGTCACCGACCACGTCGAAAGTGGGGTTGATCAGGTGCCCCTCGAACCCGTCGCAGCTGTAGCTGAACACCCGCAGCCCGACGCCCAGCTGCGGCGCGGCGAGCCCGGCCCCGCCCTCCTCGTGCATCGTGTCGACCAGATCGGCCACCAGCTTGCGCAGCTCGAGATCGAAGGTCGTCACCTCGTGCGCGCGGGTGCGCAGGACCGGATCGCCGAAGAGCCGGATGGGCTGGACGGACACGGATCTCCCTGCCGGGTCGGGGGCGGCGGCACACGGGACACCGCCCGCAGCCGCCAATTCTGCCACGCCGGCCTGATGGCCCGGACGGCGTGCAGTCGTGTAGCCCACTCGGTGTGCTGGATCGTATGCTCCTCCGTATGCAGAAGGAGCGATTGACGTTCAGCCTGGACGGTGCCGCGGCGGCCCGGGTGCGTCAGTGCGGTGCTCGTAGCCGGGGTGGTGCGTCCGGCTACGTCGAACGGCTCATCCAGGACGACGCCCTGCGCGAGGCGGTCCGCCAGCACGGTGCCTGGTTCGCCGCGCACCCCGGCTATCTGGAGGACGCCGACGACGAGGGCGCCGCCGCCGAGGACTCCGGCGCGGCGTGAAGCGCGGACAGCTGTGGCAGTACGAGCCGGTGCTGGCGCGCGCCGGCCAGTCGACGCTGCGGCTGATCGTGTCGGCCGACGGCATCAACGACGCCGGCGGCGTGTTGCCGACGGTGTGGGGCCTGCACGTCCTGGATTCCGATCCCGGCCAGCTGTTGGCCGTGGGTGTGCCGCCGTGGGGGTGGGCGTCGGCATTGACGTTGGAGCGCGTCATGCGCCGCCGGCTGAGCACGGTGGTCGGCGAGGTCTCGCCGGACGCGATGAAACAGGTCGACAGCGGCCTGCGCGCACTGCTCGATCTCTGACGACGGCCGGTTCGGACCACAGCCCAGGCGGTAGCCGCACCGATCAGCCGATCTCGATCGGGTCGAGCCGGATCCGCACCGGATCCGGCACCTTGCGCGCGGTGCGCGCGGCCTGCGCGGCGTGCAGCGATTCGGCCAGCGCCCGCCCCTGCGCCCGCGACACCCGCAGCAACGCCCGCTCGCGGACCTCCGGCGGCTCCCGGCCGGGCGGCGCCGCGGGCGGATCCAGCTCGACGGGCCCCAGCACCTCCATCGAGGACAGCCCGTTCCCCGCGGCGGGGTCGGCCCGCGGGTCGAGCACCAACCGGTCCACGCCCAGCTCGGCCAGGACCTCGGCCACCGCGTCCGCGGTGCCCTCGACGGCGGCCATCCGCACCGCGGGCGGGAAGCCGACCTCGATCCGGGCGGCCAGCTCGGCGCCGGCGTGCCCGGCCGGGTCCCAGCGGACCAGGGCCTGGGCCGTCGGCTCCGCCGCGTCCGCCATCAGGACCACCCGCCCGCCCTCGGTGTGCGGCACCACCAGGGCTGCGGCGGCCAGCCAGCGCCGCAGGGTCTCCTCCCCCACCCGCAGGTCGGGCCGGGACAGCAGCGCCCACCCGTCCAGCAGCAGGGCGGCGCCGTAGCCCCCGGCGACCGACGGCTCCGCCCCCGGGGTGGCCACGACCAGCCCGGCCTGGGCCGGCACCGCGGCCAGCACCGGGGCGCCCCCGCCGGAGAGTCGGACCGGGATCCCCGGGAACGCGCGTCCGAGCTCGTCGGCGGTGCGCCCGGCCCCGATCACCCCGGCCCGCAACCGCTGCCCGGCGCAGGCCGGGCAGCGGAACGCGCTCTCGACCCGCCCGCACCAGCGACATTGCGGCGGCCCGGCCACACCACCGCCGGTCGAAGCGCCGCCCGCCTCGCGGCCACCACCGGGCGGGCCGGCGTCCCCCTCGGCGCCCGGGCGATCGCGCCGCCGGGACAGCCCCAGTGGCCCGGCGCAGTGCCGGCAGCGCGCGGTCTCCCGGCAGTCCGCGCAGCACAGCCACGGCAGGTAGCCCGCGCGGGGCACCTGCACCAGCACCGGTCGTCCCGCGGCGAGCGCGGCCCTGGTCACCTCGAAGGCCACCGCCGGCAGCCGGGCCGCCCGCAGCTGTGGATCCCGGGCCAGCTGCGCCTCGGTCTCGCCCAGCGCGGTGATCCGCGGCATCGCCGCGCGCACCGTCGCCCGCTCGGCCATCACCTCCCGGGCCCACCCGGACTCGACCAGCAGCTGCGCCTCCGCGGTCCGCCCGAACCCGCCCACCAGCATCGCGGCGCCGGCCTGGTGCGCGCGCAGCACCAGCACGTCCCGCACGTGCGGGTACGGCGCCCGCGGCTCGGAGTGCAGGTCGTCACCGTCGTCCCAGACGGCGAGCAGGCCGAGCCGCCTGACCGGGGCGAAGGTGGCCGATCGGGTACCGACGACCACGCTGACCTGCCCGCGGCGCACCGCCAGCCAGCGCCGATAGCGCTCCGCCGGTCCGAGCTCGGCGGTCAGCGCCAGCACCCGG
This sequence comes from uncultured Actinomycetota bacterium, assembly GCA_963730945.1. Classification (GTDB taxonomy): domain Bacteria; phylum Actinomycetota; class Actinomycetes; order Mycobacteriales; family Pseudonocardiaceae; genus Pseudonocardia. The sequence continues at coordinate 686,647 of CAVSTV010000008.1, read as the reverse complement.
TCCGCCCCGACGGCGGCCGCGCAGGCGCCCAGCAGGGCGTCGACGTCGCGCTGGTCCGGCACCACCAGCAGCGCCCCCCGCCCGGCGGCCACGGTGGCCGCGACGGCCTCGGCCAACCGCTCGGCCCAGGACTCACCGGGCAGCGCCTGCCAGACCGCGTGCGCCAGCCGGCCGGCGGCCAGCGCCTCGATCAGCGCCGCCCCGTGCGCGTAGCGCGCCCAGCCCGCGGGCGGCTCCGGGGGCCCCGGCCGCTCCGCCGGTTCCGCGCGGGGTGCCGGCGCCTCGGCCTCCACCCGGGCGTGGCGGGGCGGGACGGCCAGTCGCAACACGTCGGCCAGCACGCCGGCGTAGCGGTCGGCCACCGCCCGGCACAGCGTCAGCACCTCCGCGCTGAGCACGGGTTCGGGCGAGACCACCTTCTCCACCCAGGCCAGCACCCCACCGTGATCGGACTCGGCGACCCGTTCCAGCAGGTAGCCGTCCACCAGCCGGCCGGCGAACCGCACCCGCAGCCGCACCCCGGGCGCGGCGACCGCGTCCAGGTGGGCGGGCACCCGGTAGTCGAAGGGGCGGTCCAGGTGCGCCAGCGCCACGTCGACCGCGACCCGCGCGACCGGCAACCCGGTCGCCGGTCGCCATTCGCCGCGGTTGCGACCGGACGCCACGGACCCTCCTCGCTGCCGACGGTCGCCCGGTCTACCAGACCCGGACGGACGCCCGCGCAGGGCGGCGGGTGGATGCAGGCTCACGCTCATGCCCAGATCCTGGGCGCTACCCCCGACAGTTTCCGGTTTCGGCAGCTCAGGAGCCGGAAAGCGGGCCGGTCAGAGGTTCACCTGGTCGTGTCGGGCGTAGAACTCCACCCACTCCGATGCGGTCAGCTCGCGGCCGCTGCGCCGGATCTCGGCCAGCTCGGTGAAGAACCGCTCCCGCGCGATACCCGGCGCGAACAGGATCAGGAACGCCACCGGCTCGTCGGCGTCGTTGCGGAAGGCGTGCACCCCGCCGTCGGGCACGTGCGCGAAGTCGCCCACCCCGAACGTCGACCAGCGCTGCCCGTCGAAGATCGTCAGCTCGCCGGAGGTCACGTAGAAGGACTCGGAGAAGGTGCGGTGGTAGTGCGGGCGGGGCCCGGGGCTGCGGGCCGCCATCCGGTACTCGAACAGCCCGTAGCGGCCCGCGGTCACCGACCCCGGCGCGACGAAGCGCAGGCTCGGCGGACCCGCGATGTCCGGCGGGTCCGCCGCCCGGTGTACGTGAACCCCGGCGGCCGGGGTCCCGGAGTCGGAGAAGCTCACCGGCCGCTCAGGCGCCGGCGGCCGCCCGCAGCGCGTCGGCCCGCGACGTGCTCTCCCACGGCAGCTCGATGTCGGTGCGCCCGAAGTGCCCGTAGGCCGCGGTCGGCGCGTAGATCGGCCGCAGCAGGTCGAGGTCCCGGATGATCGCCGCCGGCCGCAGGTCGAACACCTCGGCGATGGCACTCTCGATCCGCACCGGGTCGACGTGCTCGGTACCGAACGTCTCGATGAACAGCCCGACCGGCGCGGCCTTGCCGATGGCGTAGGCCACCTGCACCTCGATGCGCTCGGCCAGCCCGGCGGCCACCGCGTTCTTGGCCACCCAGCGCATCGCGTACGCCGCGGACCGGTCCACCTTGGACGGGTCCTTACCGGAGAACGCGCCGCCGCCATGGCGGGCGAAGCCGCCGTAGGTATCGACGATGATCTTGCGCCCGGTCAGGCCGGCGTCGCCCATCGGGCCGCCGATGACGAACCGGCCGGTCGGGTTGACCAGCAGCCGCACGTCCGAGATGTCCAGGCCGAGGAACTCGGTCTCGGGGCCGACGACCTGGTCCCGGATGTCCGGGGCGAGCATGGCGTCCAGGTCGATGTCCGCGGCGTGCTGCGAGGACACCACCACGGTGTCGAGGCGGACCGGCTTGTCCCCGTCGTACTCGATGGTCACCTGGGTCTTGCCGTCGGGGCGCAGGTAGGGCAGCGCTCCGGAGCGGCGGACCTCGGTCAGCCGCCGCGCCAGCCGGTGCGCCAGCGCGATCGGCAAGGGCATCAGCTCGGGGGTGTCGGTGTTGGCGTAGCCGAACATCAACCCCTGGTCGCCCGCCCCCTGGCGGGCGATCTCGTCCTCGGACAGCTCCACCCGGCTCTCGTGGGCGTTGTCCACGCCCTGGGCGATGTCCGCGGACTGCGCCCCGATGGCCACGTTCACGCCGCACGAGGCCCCGTCGAAGCCCTTGGCCGACGAGTCGTACCCGATGTGGAGGATCTTCTCCCGGACCAGCCCGGGAATGTCGACGTAGGCGCTGGTCGTCACCTCACCCGCGACGTGCACCTGGCCGGTGGTCACCAGCGTCTCCACCGCGACCCGGCTGCGTGGGTCCGCGGCCAGCAGCGCGTCGAGCACGGTGTCGCTGATGGCGTCGCACATCTTGTCCGGGTGACCTTCGGTCACCGACTCGCTGGTGAACAGACGTCGGCCTGATGTCGTCACGCCTCGTGCTCCCGTATCTGTGAGGTCGATGGGTTGCTGTGACCGGTGCCGGTCAGCCCACCGTCTGATGTCGCACCTGGCGGTGCATCCGTTTCCGTTCTGCCCGTCATGCCTGTTCAGGGGGGGTGCCCGAGCACGGGCGGCGGAGCCGGGCGGCGACGGCGTCCCAGACGTGCGACGCCAGCAACGCCTTGGAGCCGTCGGCCAGCTCCTGCTCGCTGCCGTCGGACCCGAGCAGCCAGCCCCCATTGTCCAGCATCTCGAACGCCCGGCCGTCGCCCACCGCGTTCACCAGCAGCAGATCACAGCCCTTGCGCGCCAGCTTCGCCCGGCCGTGGTGCAGCGCATCCCCGGTGTCGTCGCCGGTCTCGGCGGCGAACCCGACGATGACCTGGCCGGCAGGCCGGGATCGGACCAGCTCGACCAGGATGTCGGGGTTGGTGCGCAGCGGCAGCGGCGGCGGCTCCGCGTCGCCCTTCTTGATCTTGTTGGCGGCCGACGTGCCCGGTCGGAAATCGGCCACCGCGGCGGCCATCACCACCGCGTCGGCGCCCGCGACCGCGGCCAGCATCGCCTCCCGCAGCTGCAGCGCCGAGCCCACCCGCACGACCCGGACCCCCGCCGGATCGCCCAGGTCGGCGGTGTGCGCGGCCACCAGGGTCACCTCGGCGCCACGCTGCGCGGCGACCGCGGCCAGCGCATAGCCCTGCCGCCCGGAGGAGCGGTTGCCCAGGAACCGCACCGGGTCCAGCGGCTCCCGGGTACCGCCGGCCGACACCACGACCCGCCGACCCTCCAGGTCCCGCGGCAGCGCGCTCGCGCGCTCCAGCAGCAACCGGGCCAGGTCGGCGATCTCGATCGGATCGGGCAGCCGCCCAGGGCCGCTGTCCGCGCCGGTCAGCCGGCCGGAAGCGGGTTCCATCACGATCACCCCACGGGACCGGAGCAACGCGACGTTGTCCCTGGTCGCCGGGTGCAGCCACATCTCGGTGTGCATCGCCGGCGCCATCAGCACCGGGCAGCGGGCGGTGAGCAGGGTCGCGGTGAGCAGGTCGTCGGCGCGCCCGTGCGCGGCGCGCGCCAGCAGGTCGGCGGTGGCCGGCGCGACCACGACCAGGTCGGCCTGCTGGCCGAGGCGCACGTGCGGCACCGCCGGCACATCGGTGAAGACCCCGGTGTGCACCGGCAGGCCGGACAGCGCCTCGAAGGTGGCGACGCCGACGAACTTCAGCGCCGCCGCGGTGGGCAGCACCCGCACGGAGTGGCCGCTCTCGGTGAGCCGGCGCAGCAGCTCCGCGCTCTTGTAGGCGGCGATGCCGCCGGCCACCCCGAGCAGGACCCGCACCGGCGCATCGGCCCCGGAGACAGCACCGGAGACCGTCCCCGTCACGGAGTCCACGGGAACGCTCGTTACTGCTCGCCCTCGGTGTGCTCGAGCAGGCCGGCCTGGATCTCGCGCATGGAGATCGACAACGGCTTCTCGCGGGCGCCCGGCTCGACCAGCGGGCCGACGTACTCCAGCAGCCCCTCGCCGAGCTGCGAGTAGTAGTCGTTGATCTGACGCGCGCGCTTGGCCGCGTAGATGACCAGCGCGTACTTGGAGCTCACCTGACCGAGGAGGTCGTCGATGGGCGGGTTGGTGATGCCTTCGGGGACGGTCCCGGCGACAGCACCGGTGATGGGCATGCTCACTCAGCAACTCCTGTGAGGGGGGCGTGACCGGTAGGACGAGCACGGTCAACCAGCAATGCTACCAAGCGGGCCGCCGCGGCCTGCACGTCATCGTTGACCACGACCACATCGAACTCGCCGCGGGCGGCCAGTTCCTCGCGGGCGGTCTGCAACCGGCGCGCGTACTGGGCCTCGGATTCGGTGCCCCGCCCGCGCAGCCGCCGGGCCAGCTCGTCGAACGAGGGCGGGTCCAGGAAGACCGTGACGGACTCCGGCAGGGCCGCCTTCATGGCCCGCGCCCCGTTCAGATCGACCTCGACCAGCACCGGACGGCCGGCCGCGAGCTGCCGCTCGACCGGCTCCCGGGGGGTGCCGGAGCGCTGCAGGCCGCCGTGGATCTCGGCCCACTCCAGCAGCTCCCCGCGCTCGATCAGCCGATCGAAACCGCCGACGCCGACGAAGTGGTAGTCGGTGCCGTCGATCTCGCCAGGACGCGGGTCGCGGGTCGTCGCCGACACGCTGAAGTAGAGCTCCGGGAGTTGCCGGCGCAGCTCGTCCACGACGCTCGACTTGCCGACCCCGGACGGCCCGGCGAGCACGATCAGCCGGCCGCGCCGGGAGCCGCCGGCTCCCGCACGACCACCTCCACCGCGTGCCGCGCCGCCGGTCGGGACCGGCTCACCAGCCACGCACGTCCCGCTGTCGACGGCGCTACTCGCCCGAGAACTCGGTCAGCAGCGCCTTGCGCTGCCGGTCACCGAGCCCGCGCAGCCGTCGGGAGTTGGCGATCTCGAGCCGGTCCATGATCTGGGCCGCCCGGACCTTGCCGACACCCGGCAACGCCTCCAGCAGGGCCGAGACCTTCATCTTGCCGAGGACCTCATTGCTGTCGGACTGCTTGAGAACGTCAGCGAGCGTGGTGCCGCCGCGCTTGAGGCGTTCCTTCAGCTCAGCCCGGGCCCGGCGCGCCTCGGCCGCTTTCTGCAGCGCGGCAGCACGCTGTTCCTCGGTCAGCTGGGGAAGGGCCACGATCTCCTCCGTCTTTCGTCGTGCACCCGGGCTGTCACCGGGGCGCATCCTCGCCGCCTTGCGGGCTTCCCCGCAGGGTTCATCGCAACGTACTCACGCTCTTCCGGAGAGCCGAAACGGGGGTGCCACCTGTGGGTTTCCCGATTGCCGCCCATAACGGTGATACCACGAGCGGCCGTATCGATCACCCCGCGACGCGCCCGTTCACCGAACCGGGCGCACCATCCCGGCGATCAACTCTTCTGACCCCCCGTGACCGTTCGACGACACACCGTGCCAGAACCGCCGCTCGGCGCCACCGCGGCCGGCTGCCCGGCGACGGCGTCGGTCCGACCGGGCGCCGGCTCCCGTCGGCGCCACCGGTCATACCGGGGAGGTCAACTCGTCGCGCAGCGAGGCGGCCGCGTTCCGCAGCGCGGCCTCGTCCGGCCCGGCCCGCAGCACCGACCGGGACGCGGCCGGCAGCACGATGCCGCGCACCCCGCCGAAGCGGGCGGCGAGGTCGGCCGGGCCGGCGCCCTGCGCGCCGAGGCCGGGGGCGAGCACCGCGCCGTTGAGGGTGGACAGGTCCAGGTCGTGGTCGTTGGTCGCCCCGACGACCACCCCGACGTCGCCGAGCGGCTCGGCGCCCGCGTTGCGCAGCGCCGCCTCGTCGACGATGACCTGCGCGGTGCTGCGGCCCGCCCACTCGGCCAGCTGCACCTGGCCGCCCTCCGCGTTCGACGTCCTGGCCAGCACGAACACCCCGCGACCGGCGTCCGAGGCGGTCCGAATGGCGGCATCGAGGGAGGCGAAACCCAGGTACGGCGAGAGGGTCACCGCGTCCGCGCCGAGCGGTGCGCCGAGCCCGAGATAGGCGTCCGCGTATCCATCCATTGTGGATCCAATGTCGCCACGCTTGATGTCCAATATGGACAACGTCGGGGTCTCGGCCACGGCGGCGAGCAACCGTTCGAGCACCGCGATGCCGCGGGATCCGTGCCGCTCGAAGAACGCCGACTGCGGCTTGAGCGCGGCCACCTGGCCGGCCAACGCCCGCACGCAGGTCATGGCGAAGCGCTCCAACCCGTCGGCGTCGTCGGTGAGCCCCCACTCGGCGAGCAACCCCGGGTGCGGGTCCACGCCGACGCACAGCGGCCCGAACGCGTCCACCGCGGCCCGCAACCGACCACCGAAACAGGTGGTCACGGGCGGGCCTTGCGCAGTGCGGCGTGCGCATCCTGCAGCGAGCGGACGCCGATCCGGCCCGCCTTCATCGCCTCGATGCCCTGCACCGCGGCCGCGGCGCCCTGCACGGTGGTGATGCACGGCACACCCCGCGACACCGCTGCGGACCGGATCTCGTACCCGTCGATGCGCGGGCCCGAGTTCCCGTACGGGGTGTTGATGATCAGATCGACGTCGCCGGCCAGGATCCGGTCGACGATGGTCAGGCCGCCCTCGAAGTGCTTGCGCACCGTCGTCGTCTCGATCCCGTGCCGGCGCAGCACGTCCGCGGTCCCACCGGTGGCCAGCACCTCGAACCCGAGCGCGGCCAGCCGCAGCACCGGGAAGATCATGGCCCGCTTGTCCCGGTCGGCGATCGAGACGAACACCCGCCCGGACATCGGCAGCGACCCGTAGGCGGCGGCCTGCGACTTGGCGAACGCGGCGCCGAAGGAGGCGTCGAAGCCCATCACCTCACCGGTGGACTTCATCTCCGGACCGAGCAGCGGGTCGACGCCGGCGCCCTCGCGGGTCCGGAACCGGTGGAAGGGCAGCACCGCCTCCTTCACCGCGATCGACGCGTCCGGCGGCAGGTCGCCACCGTCGCCCACCGCGGGCAGCAGACCCTCGGTGCGCAGCTCAGCGATGCTGGCGCCGAGCATGATCCGGGCCGCCGCCTTGGCCAGCGGCACCGCGGTCGCCTTGGACACGAACGGCACCGTGCGCGAGGCCCGCGGGTTGGCCTCCAGCACGTACAACGTCTCGCCGTGCAGCGCGAACTGCACGTTGAGCAGCCCGCGCACGCCGATGCCGTGCGCGATCGCCGCGGTCGAGCGCCGGACCTCGGCCAGCACTCCCCGCCCGAGCGTGATCGGCGGCAGCGTGCAGGACGAGTCGCCGGAGTGCACCCCGGCCTCCTCGATGTGCTCCATCACGCCGCCGATGAAGACGCCGTCGAGCCCCGGCGTGCCGTCGCACAGCGCGTCCACGTCGATCTCGATCGCGTCGTCGAGGAAGCGGTCGACCAGCACCGGGCGCTCCGGGCTGATCGAGGTGGAGCGCGCGATGTAGCCGGCCAGCGTCTCGTCGTCGTAGACGATCTCCATGCCGCGCCCGCCGAGCACGTAGGAGGGGCGCACCAGCACCGGGTAGCCGATCCGCTCGGCGATCTCGCGGGCCTGGGCGAACGACACCGCGGTGCCGAACGCGGGCGCCGGCAGGCCGGCTTTGCGGAGCACCTCGCCGAATTCGCCGCGGTGCTCGGCCAGGTCGATCGCGGCCGCCGAGGTGCCGACGATGGGTACCCCGGCCGCGGTGAGCCGGTCGGCCAGCCCCAGCGGGGTCTGCCCGCCGAGCTGCACGATGACTCCGGCCACTCCCGGACCGCCGGTCCCGGAGGCCTGCTCGGCGTGCACCACCTCCAGCACGTCCTCGAAGGTGAGCGGCTCGAAGTAGAGCCGGTCCGCGGTGTCGTAGTCGGTGGACACCGTCTCCGGGTTGCAGTTGACCATCACGGTCTCGAAACCCGCATCTCGCAGGGCCATCACGGCGTGCACGCAGGAGTAGTCGAACTCGATGCCCTGCCCGATCCGGTTCGGCCCGGAGCCCAGGATCAGCACCTTCGGCTTCGCGGTCTGCGGGGCGACCTCCGACTCGGCCGCGGGGTCGGTCTCGTAGGCGCTGTAGTGGTACGGCGTGCGCGCCGCGAACTCGGCGGCGCAGGTGTCCACGGTCTTGTAGACCGGGCGGATGCCCAGCCGGTGCCGCAGCGTGCGCACCCCGTCCTCGCCGGCGAACTCCGGGCGCAGCGCGGCCAGCTGCCGGTCCGACAACCCCGCCCGCTTGGCCCGCCGCAGCAGCGCCTCGTCCAGCACCGGGGCGTCCAGGATCTCCGCCCGCAACGCCACCAGCGCGTCGATCTGGTCGACGAACCACGGGTCGATGCCCGACTCCGCGGCCACCTCGGCGACCGATGCGCCCGCCCGCAGGGCCCGCTCAACCCCGTAGATGCGCCCGTCGGTCGGGGTCCGGATGTCCGGCTCCTCGTCGGGATCCGGGGTGGTCCAGAACGAGGCGGCGGCCGTCTCCATGGACCGCAGCGCCTTGCCCAGCGCCTCGGGGAACGAGCGACCCAGCGCCATCGCCTCGCCGACGCTCTTCATCGTCGTGGTCAGCTCCGGGTCGGCGCCGGGGAACTTCTCGAACGCGAACCGCGGCACCTTGACCACCACGTAGTCCAGCGTGGGCTCGAACGCGGCCGGCGTCTCGCCGGTGATGTCGTTGCGGATCTCGTCGAGGGTGTAGCCGACGGCCAGCCGGGCGGCGATCTTGGCGATCGGGAAGCCGGTGGCCTTGGAGGCCAGCGCGGACGAGCGCGACACCCGCGGGTTCATCTCGATCACCACCAGCCGCCCGGTGTCGGGCTGCACCGCGAACTGGATGTTGCAGCCGCCGGTGTCGACACCGACCGCGCGCAGCACCGCGATCCCGACGTCGCGCATGTGCTGGTACTCGCGGTCGGTCAACGTCATCGCCGGCGCGACGGTGATCGAGTCGCCGGTGTGCACGCCCATCGGGTCCAGGTTCTCGATGGAGCAGATCACCACCACGTTGTCGCGGCGGTCGCGCATGAGCTCGAGCTCGTACTCCTTCCAGCCGAGCACCGACTCCTCGATGAGCACCTCGTGCACCGGGGAGGCGGCCAGCCCGCCGCCGGCCAGGCGCTCCAGGTCGGCGTCGTCGTGCGCCATCCCGGAGCCGAGCCCGCCCATGGTGAACGAGGGCCGGATGACCACCGGCCAGCCCAGCTCGGCCACCGCGGCGCGCACCTCGGGCATGGTGTGGCACACCGCGGAGCGCGGTACCTCGGCCCCGCACGCCTGCACGATCTGCTTGAACTTCAGCCGGTCCTCGCCGCGCTGGATGGCCTCGATGTCGGCGCCGATCAGCTCGACGCCGTAGCGCTCCAGCACGCCGTTGGCGTGCAGGGCCATGGCCGTGTTGAGCGCGGTCTGCCCACCCAGGGTGGCCAGGATCGCGTCCGGCCGCTCCGCCGCGATCACCTGCTCGACGAACTCCGGGGTGATCGGCTCGATGTAGGTGGCGTCGGCGAACTCGGGGTCGGTCATGATCGTCGCCGGGTTGGAGTTGACCAGCGAGACCCGGATGCCCTCGGCCTGCAGCACCCGGCAGGCCTGGGTGCCCGAGTAGTCGAACTCGCAGGCCTGCCCGATCACGATCGGCCCGGACCCGATCACCAGCACGTGCCGGATGTCCTCCCGCTTGGGCATCAGCGGTCCCCGTTCCGGCTCATGAGCTCGGCGAAGCGGTCGAACAGGTCGGCGGCGTCGTGCGGGCCGGCGGCCGCCTCCGGGTGGTACTGGACGCTGAACGCGGGCACGTCCAGCGCGGCCAGGCCCTCCACGCAGCCGTCGTTCGGGCAGCTGTGGGTGATCTGTGCCGGCCCGAACGGCGTGTCGAAGCGCTCCCCGGCCTCGCCCTCGACGGCGAACCCGTGGTTCTGCGAGGTGATCGCCACCCGCCCGGTGGCGTGCTCGATCACCGGGATGTTGATCCCCCGATGGCCGTAGCGCAGCTTGTAGGTGCCGCGACCGAGCGCCCTGGCCAGGATCTGGTTGCCGAAGCAGATCCCGAACAGCGGGATCCGCCGCTCCAGCACCTGCCGGGTGAGCGCGACCGGCGCGTCCGCGGTGGCCGGGTCGCCGGGGCCGTTGGAGAGGAAGAAGCCGTCAGGCCGCAGCTCCTCGATCGCCTCGATCGGGGTGTCCGCGGGCAGCACGTGGGTCTCGATGCCGCGCGCGGCGAGCATCCGCGGGGTGTTGGACTTGATCCCGACGTCCAGCGCGGCCACCCGGAACCGCCGGTCCCCGACGGCCGGCACCACGTAGGGCTCGATGGTGGTCACCGCGCCGTACAGGTCGGCCCCGACCATCGGCGGGCTGTCGCGCACCCGCGCGACCAGCTCGTCGTCGGGCGCCAGCGCGGCGCCGGAGAACACCCCGGACCGCATCGCGCCGCGCTCGCGCAGGTGCCGCACCAGCGCCCTGGTGTCGATGCCGGCCACCCCGACCACGCCCTGCGCGGTCAGCTCGTCGGCCAGGGACCGCCGGGAGCGCCAGTTCGACGGGGTCCGGGACGGGTCGCGCACCACGTAGCCGGCGACCTGGATCCGGGAGGACTCGTCGTCCTCGTCGTTCCAGCCGGTGTTGCCGATCTGCGGGGCGGTCTGCACGACGATCTGGCGGTGGTAGGACGGATCGGTCAGGGTCTCCTGGTAGCCGGTCATCCCGGTGCAGAACACCGCCTCGCCGAGCCCTTGCCCGGTGGCGCCGAACCGGGCGCCGCGGAAGATCCGCCCGTCCTCCAGCACCAGCAGCGCGGTCATGCGACCACCTCGCCGTGCTGCGCGGTCAGCACGCCGCGGAGCACGGTCGCGACCACCGTGGCCGGCAATCGCATGCCCTCGAACGGCGTGTTCGACGCCCGGCTGGCCAGCTTGGCCCCCCGCACCGTCCACACCCCCTCCGGGTCGACGAGCGCGAACGTCGCCGGCTCCCCGACCGCGATCGGCCGGCCCTGGTCGGTCAGCCCGGCGATCTCCGCCGGTCGCTCCGAGAGCACCCGCGCGACCCCGCGCCAGTCCAGCAGCCCGGGCTCCACCATCGTGTGCACCACCACCGACAGCGCGGTCTGCAGGCCGAGCATGCCGGGGCGGGCCGCCGCCCACTCGGTGTCCTTGTACTGCGCGGCGTGCGGGGCGTGGTCGGTGGCCACCACGTCGATCACGCCCTCGGCCAGCGCGGCCCGCATGGCCTTGGTGTCCTCGCCGGTGCGCAGCGGCGGGTTGACCTTGTTGACCGGGTCGTAGCTGGTCAGCCCGGCGTCGGTGAGCAGCAGGTGGTGGGGAGTGACCTCGGCCGACACCCGGACCCCGGCCGCCTTCGCCGCCCGCAGCACGTCGATGGTGCGGGCCGCCGAGACGTGGCAGATGTGCAGCATCGATGCCCCGGCCCGCAACCGACGGTTCGACGCCGCGGCGGCCTCCCGGGCCAGCGCGCAGTCCCGGGCCACGATCGTCTCCTCGGCGGTGGCCGGCCAGCCGGTCAGCCCGAGCCGGGACGCGACCACGCCCTCGTGCGCCTGCGCGCCCGCGGTCAGCCGGTGGTCCTCGGCGTGCTGGGCGATCACCACGTTCAGCACCGAGGCGTACTCCAGGGCCCGGCGCATGATCAGCGGGTCGTGCACGCAGCGGCCGTCGTCGGAGAACATCCGCACCCCGGTGCGGGCCATCGTGCCCAGCTCGGCCATCTTCACCCCCTCCAGCCCGACGGTGACCGCGCCGACCGGGTGCACGTCGACCAGCCCGACCTGGGCCCCGCGGCGCCGCACGTGCTCGACCACGACGTCGGTGTCCGCGACCGGGTCGGTGTTGGGCATCGCGAAGATCGCGGTGTACCCGCCGAGCGCGGCCGCCGCCGAGCCGGTGGCGATGTCCTCGGACTCCTCGCCGCCGGGCTCCCGCAGATGGGTGTGCAGGTCGACGAACCCGGGCAGCAGGATCAGCCCGGTGCCGTCGAGCACCTGCTCAGGGCGTGGAAGATCGGATCCGATCTCGGCCACGACGCCGTCGCGCACCAGCACGTCGACCGGGTCCTCGCCGTACGGCCGGGCACCAGTGATCAACAATTCGGTCATGGATGCCGCCTCCGAGGTCACTCCGGCGCTCCGGCCAGCAGGTGGTAGAGCACGGCCATCCGGACGTGCACGCCGTTCGCGACCTGGGCGAGGATGGCCGAGGACGGGCCGTCGGCGACCGCCGGGGCGATCTCCATGCCGCGCACCATCGGACCGGGGTGCAGGACCACCCCGTGCTCGGGCAGCCGCCCGGCGCGGGCCTCGGACAGGCCGTAGCCGACCGCGTACTCGCGGGCGGAGGGGAAGAACGAGCCGTGCATGCGCTCGGCCTGCACCCGCAGCATCATCACCGCGTCCAGTCCGGGCAGCTCGGCATCCAGCTCGGCGCTGACCCGGCACGGCCACTGCGCGACCCCGACCGGCAGCAGCGTCGGCGGCGCCACCAGCACCACCTCCGCGCCCAGCGTGGCCAGCAGGAACACGTTGGACCGGGCCACCCGGCTGTGCAGCACGTCGCCGACGATCCCGATCCGGCGGCCGGCGATCGTGCCCAGCCGGTCGCGCAGCGTCGCCGCGTCCAGCAGCGCCTGCGTGGGATGCTCGTGGGTGCCGTCGCCGGCATTGACGATCGAGGTGTGGGTGCCGGTGGCCGCGCGGTCCCGGTCCGCCCAGGCGGCCAACCGGTGCGCCGATCCGGAGGCGGGATGGCGGACGATCACGCAGTCCGCGCCCATGGCCGAGAGCGTCAGCGCGGTGTCCCGCAGCGACTCCCCCTTGGCCACCGACGACCCGGACGCGCTGACGTTGACCGTGTCCGCGCTCATCCACTTGCCGGCCACCTCGAACGACACCCGGGTGCGGGTCGAGTTCTCGTAGAACATCGTGATCACGGTGCGGCCGCGCAGGGTGGGCAGCTTGCGCACCTCGCGGCCCAGCAGCGCCTGCTTGAGCCGGTCGGCGGTGTCCAGCAGGCCGGTGGCCGCGGCCGCGTCGAGGTCGGTCACCGAGAGCAGGTGCTTCATGCCGACGCCCCCGCCCCGTTCGCGGTCTCGTTCACGGCCTCGTTCGCGGCGGCGGCGCCCCGGCGCAGCCGCACGCCGTCCTGGCCGTCGATCTCGCTGAGCAGCACCAGGATCTGCTCGTCGCGCCCGGTGGGCACGTTCTTGCCCACGTAGTCGGCGCGGATCGGCAGCTCGCGATGGCCCCGGTCGACCAGCACGGCCAGCTGCACCGCGCTCGGGCGGCCGTGCTCGGCCAGTGCGTCCAGGGCGGCCCGCACCGTGCGCCCGGACATCAACACGTCGTCGACGAGCACCACGAGCGCGTCGTCGAGGCCGCCGTCGGGCACCGTGGTGTCCCCGAGCGCGCGGGCCGGGCGCCGCCGCAGGTCGTCGCGGTAGAGCGTGGGGTCCACGGACCCGACGGCGGGCGGGCGGCCCTCGAAGCCGGTGATCGCCGCGGCCAGCCGCTGGGCGAGCACGGTGCCCCGGGTCGGGACGCCGATCAGCACCACGTTCTCGACGTGCGCCGTCTTCTCGATGATCTGGTGCGCGATCCGCGCGATGGTGCGGGTGACGTCGGCGGCGCTGAGCAACTCCCTGGTGGGAGCGTCCGCGCCGGCCGGGTCCCCGCGGCGGTCGTCCGCCACGAGCATCTCCTTTCCCGCCTCACCGGACGGGCCCTTAAAGGAAACTGCAAACCGGTCGGCCGAACCTACCAGTGCCGCTCACCGCTTCGGCGCAGCCCATCCCTACCATTGCTGACATGTCGCGATGTCACGCCCCGTGTCGATCCGCGCGGGCACCCACTCGCCCCCCAACCGTCACAGTCCGGTAGCGGAATGATCACAGTTCATCCGGTCGTCGCGGGAGCGCACTAGATGTAGCAGCAGGCCGCACGTGTTGATCAGCCGTTCGGGTGATCTAGTGGCATTGGCGACTTGACCGATCGGCGGTGCGAGCGCATGATTACTCTCCGTATCGAGCCCCAGATTTTCCCGAGGGTGGCCGCGGCAGCGGGGGCACCGCCCAGGGAGACAGTCGGCGGCGCCCCCAACGTCGGCACGTCCCCCGCTCCACCCGGACAACTCGGTCCTGCGGCCGACTGAAGTAGTAGTGAGGAGGTCGCCAGATGGGCGACTATGCGAAGGCGCTCGGCGGAAAGCTCCGCGCCATACGGCAGCAGCAGGGTTTGTCGCTGCACGGCGTCGAGCAGAAGTCCGGCGGTCGCTGGAAAGCGGTCGTCGTCGGTTCCTACGAGCGTGGGGACCGGGCGGTCACCGTGCAGAAGCTCGCCGAGCTGGCGGATTTCTACGGGGTGCCGGTGGCCGAACTGCTGCCCGAGGGCCGGGTGACCTCCGGGTCCGAGCCGGCCACCAAGATCGTGATCAACCTCGAGCGGCTGCAACAGCTGCCGGCGGACAAGGTCGGTCCGCTGGCCCGCTACGCCGCGGCCATCCAGAGCCAGCGTGGCGACTACAACGGCAAGGTGCTCAGCATCCGCGCCGAGGACCTGCGGTCGCTGTCGATCATTTACGACATGACCCCGGGTGAGCTCACCGATCAGCTCATCGACTGGGGCGTGTTGCCACCGGAGGCACGGCCGGTCGCCTAGCCGGCCCGACCGGCGGCCCGCGCGCGACGACCGGACAGGACCTGGGGAAGGGTTCTCGGTCCGGAGATCGGCCGGGTGTCAGCGGCTGGGTGTCAGCGGCCAGCTGTCAGCGGCTGGCCCGCAGGCGTTCGGCGATGTCGGCGATCCGGCCCAGCACGCCGTTCAGGAAGCGCGGGCTGTCGTCGGTGGACAGGGTGCGAGCGAGCTCGACGGCCTCGGTGATCGCCACCGGATCGTCGATCTCCTCCACCCAGAGCAGCTCGAACACCCCGATCCGCAGCAGGGCGCGATCGACGGCGGGCATCCGGGCCACCGTCCACCCCTCGGCGTGCTCGGCCAGCAGCTGGTCGATGCGCTCGCGGTGCTCCACGACCCCGCGCACCAGCATGGCGGCGTAATCGGACACCGGTGGCGCGTCGTCGGTCTGCTGGCGCTGGACCAGCACGGTGAGCGGGTCCTGCAGCTGCGCCTCGGACTCGAACAGGATGTCGAGCGCGCGCTTGCGGGCCTTCGTCCGGGCCCTGATCATCCCCGACCCTCGGTCATCCCGAGATGCGGCCGAGGTAGCGCCCGTCCCGGGTGTCCACCTTGACCTTCTCGCCGGTCGTGACGAACAGCGGGACCTGGATCTCCGCGCCGGTCTCCAGGGTGGCCGGCTTGGTGCCGCCGGTGGACCGATCGCCCTGCAGGCCGGGGTCGGTGTGCGAGATGACCAGCTCGACCGAGACCGGGAGCTCGATGTAGAGCGGCACGCTCTCGTGCAGCGCGACCATCGCCGACTGGTTCTCCAGCAGGTAGCCGGCGGCGGTGCCGACGACGTTCTCCGGAATCGGGATCTGGTCGTAGGTGTCGCCATCCATGAACACGAAGTCGGCGCCGTCGCGGTAGAGGAAGGTCATGTCGCGCCGGTCCACGGTGGCCGTGTCGACCTTGGTGCCGGCATTGAAGGTCTTGTCGACGACCTTGCCGGTGAGCACGTTCTTCAGCGTGGTGCGCACGAACGCGCCACCCTTGCCCGGCTTGACGTGCTGGAACGCCGTCACCGCCCAGAGCTGGCCGTCGAGGTTGAGCACCAGGCCGTTCTTCAGGTCATTCGTGGTCGCCACGTGCGGACATCTCCTGGATCTCGAATCGGGCGGCATCGATCAACGGGCAGGGCGGCCGGTCGCGGCCGGCGCCGCCGTCGTGCGCCGTGTGGTGTCGCCGTCGTTGTCGCTGCGGCGCTCGTCGCAGGCCAGCCTACTCGACGCGCTCAGCCCACCTCGAGCAGCTCACGGGGGCTCAGGGTCAGCAGCTGCGGGGCAGTGACCTGCGAGTGTGGGGCCTGCAGGTGTGGGGCCTGCACCAGCAACGTGTCCTCGATCCGCACCCCACCGCGGCCCTCGAGGTACACGCCGGGTTCGACGGTCACCGCCATCCCGGCGGCCAGCACGCCGGTCGTGGTCGCGGCCAGCAGCGGGGCCTCGTGGATCTGCAGGCCGACCCCGTGGCCGAGCGGGTGCACGAAGTCCGGGCCGTGCCCGGCCCGCTCGATCGAGCCGCGCGCCGCCGCGTCGACCTCGGATATCCCGGTGCCCGGCGCGAGCGCGGCCCGGCCGGCCGCTTGGGCGCTAGCGACCACGGTGTACAGCTCGCGCTGCCAGGATGCGGCCGGGCCGAGCACGACGGTGCGGGTCATGTCCGAGTGGTAGCCGTCGACGAGCGCGCCGAAGTCCATGGTCACCAGGTCGCCGCGACGCAGCTCGGCGGCGCCGGGGCGGTGGTGCGGTATCGCCGAGTGCGCGCCGGCGGCGACGATCGTGGGGAAGGCGATGTCGTCCGCCCCGTGCACACGCATCCGCGCCTCCAGATCGAGGGCGACCGCGCGCTCGGTGCGCCCCGGGTCCAGCCCGCCGGCCGCGAGCAGATCGGCGAACGCCGCGTCGGCGGCGGCGCAGGCCGCCCGCAGCGCGGCCACCTCGTCGCCGTCCTTGATCATCCGTAGCTGCTGCACCAGGCCCGGGGTGCGACACAGCGTGACGGACTCGGCCGCCCGCTCCAGCGCGGTATGGCCCTCGACCGTGACCTGGTCGGACTCGAAACCGAGGGTGCGCACGCCCAGGGCACCGGCCACCCGGGCGAGCGCGACCGCACTGGCCCGCTCGATCAGCGTCGGCAGCTCCGGGACCTGCTGCGCGACCTGGGTGCGGTAGCGGCCGTCGGTGCACAACCTGCTGGACGCGTCGCCTTCGGCGTGCAGCAGCAGCGCCGCGTTCGAGCCGGTGAAGCCGGTCAGGTAGCGAACGTTGATCAGGTCGGTGACGAGCAGCGCGTCGACGTCGGGTGAGGTGGCGCGCAGCAGGGCGCGGGCGGCGTCGCGGCGCGCCGTGGAGTCCATGGACCCGACCCTACGGGCGGCCTGGCGCCGGGTCCGGCGTGGATCAGCCGGCGACCGCGGCGTAGGCGGTCTCGATGAGCTCCGGGTCGGGACCCTCGAGGCGCCCCGGCTCGGCCAGCCCGTCCAGCACGACGAACCGCAGCTTCCCGGCGCGGGACTTCTTGTCCCCCCGCATCGTCGCCACCAGCTCGTCCAGCACCCCGGCCGGGTAGGAGACCGGCAGCCCGATCGCGTCCAGGATGGCGCGGTGGCGGTCGGCGGTGGCGTCGTCCAGGCGACCGGCGGCGCGGGCCAGCTCGGCGGCGAACACCAGCCCGACGCTCACCGCGGCACCGTGCCGCCAGCGGTACTGCTCCCGACGCTCGATGGCGTGGCCCAGCGTGTGGCCGTAGTTGAGGATCTCCCGCAGGTGCGATTCGCGCAGGTCGGCCGCCACCACCCGGGCCTTGACCGCGATCGAACGCCGGATCAGCTCGGCCAGCACCGGGCCGGCGGGATCCAGCGCGGCGGCCGGGTCGGCCTCGATCAGATCCAGGATCACCGGGTCGGCGATGAAACCGGTCTTGACGATCTCCGCGCTGCCGGCGGCGATCTCCGCGGCGGGCAGCGAGTCCAGCACATCGAGGTCGACGAGCACGGCGGACGGCTCGTGGAACGCACCGACCAGGTTCTTGCCGGCCCCGGTGTTGATCCCGGTCTTGCCGCCGACGGCCGCATCGACCATCGCCAGCAGCGTGGTCGGCACGTGCACGACGCGTACCCCGCGCATCCAGGTGGCGGCCACGAACCCGGCCAGGTCGGTGGCCGCGCCGCCGCCGAGGGACACCACGACGTCGGTCCGGGTCAGGCCGATCTGCCCGCAGACCTCCCAGCAGAAGCCGGCCACGGCCAGCGACTTGCCCTCCTCGGCGTCGGGGACCTCGATCCGATGCGCGTCGAGGCCCGCGGACCCGAGGTCGAGCCGGACCCGTTCGGCGAGCTCGCTCAGCGCGGGCTGGTGCACGAGCAGCACGGTGGCCGCGCCGAGCTCACGAAGGGTGTCGGTCAGCCGGTCCCGGACCCCCCGGCCCACGAACACCGAATAGGGCCGCGGCCCGGCCACCTCGATCCGGGCGGAGTCATTCACGATCGCGACTCTAGGGGGTGTCTGATGGCTGCGGCGGGCGGGCGACGGTGGGGTCCGGCAGCATCGCCACCTGGCGCGGATCGGGCCGGGTGGGACGGTCGAGCGGGCTGTCCGGGTCAACGGGGTCGACCGGCGCACCCGCCGGCACGGCGCCGATGGCCTCCAGCACCGCCCGCGCCACCTGGTTGGCGCTGCGTCGCACGGTGTCGACCTCGACCGTCGCGACCTCCCGGTAGAGCGGTGCCCTGGCGTCGAGCAGCGCCCGGAATGTGGCGCGCGGGTTGACCCCGGCGAGCAGCGGCCGCGCGGTGGACATCCCGGTGCGGCGCAGGCCGTCGGTCACCCCGACCTTCAGGTGCACGACCCGGTGGCCGCGCAGCCGCTCCCGCGTCTGCGCCGCGAGCACCGAACCGCCGCCGAGGGCCAGCACGCCGTCCGTGCTGACCAGGGCCTCGGCCACGACCTCCCGCTCCAGCGCGCGGAACGCATCCTCACCGTCCTGCACGAACATGTCCGCGATCGACTTCCCGGCCCGCTTGACGATGACCGCGTCGACGTCGGTGAACTCGACACCGAGGCGGCGGGCCAGCGCCCGGCCGACCGTGGTCTTGCCGGCACCCGGCGGGCCGACGAGGACCAACGCGGGGCGTCGTTCGGAGGTCACGGCGTCGAGGGTACTGAGCGCGTCCGGCCAACCGTCGCACGTCCCGACACGGCTACTCACCGCAGCTCGGCGTTGCCCGACATCGCTGGATCCCGTGAACGGATATCCTTTGATCCAGATCGAAAGCGTCGTAGCGTGACGACTATAGGACCGAACGGGTGAGGATCGTGACGGACAGTAGGCTGAATGTACGACTCTTCAGTCCCGTCATCCCCCGCCCCGAGCAAGGAAGACGGGTGGTCCGCGATGTCTGACCGCAGCTGGTACGACCGCGACGAACTGCCCGCGCACCCGCTGCACGGCGAGCCGGTCGACCCGCCGCCGCCGTTGCGCGAGCAGCTCCCACTCCCCCGTCGCCGGGGTCAGGAGCATCTCGCGCCGCAGCTGCGCACGCCTGGGGAGGCCGACAGCGGGACCCCGTTCGCGGCGTTCACGCCCTCGATTCCCGGGCAACGCACGTCGTCCGAGCGGGACACCGCGGCCGCGTTCCAGGACGGTGCCCGGCAGGCCCGTATCCGTACGCGGGGCGGTCGCCGGCGCGCCAGCGACTGACGCCCTGTCGACCGGCCCTGCTCAGCCGCCGGTTGCCGCCTCAACGTAGGAGCGGAGGTTGCGGCGGGTCTCGGCCAGCGAGTCGCCGCCGAACTTCTCCAACGCCGCGTCCGCCAGCACCAGGGCGACCATGGCCTCGGCCACCACACCGGCCGCCGGTACCGCGCACACATCGGAGCGCTGGTGGATCGCCTGGGCCGCCGCACCGGTCGCGACATCGATGGTGCGCAGCGCCCTGGGCACCGTGGAGATCGGCTTCATCGCTGCCCGGACCCGGACCGGCTCACCGTTGGTCATGCCGCCCTCGATGCCGCCGGCCCGGTTGGACAGCCGCCGGACCGGATCACCGGGCACCATCTCGTCGTGGGCCGCGCTGCCCCGGCGGCGGGCGGTGCGGAAACCGTCGCCGATCTCCACCCCCTTCATCGCCTGGATGCCCATCAGGGCGCCCGCGAGCCGTGCGTCCAGCCGCCGGTCGGAGTGCACGTAGGACCCGATTCCGACCGGCAGCCCGTAGGCGATCACCTCGACCACACCGCCCAGCGTGTCCCCGTCGGACTGCGCGGCGTCCACCTCCGCGACCATCGCCGCGGTCGCGGTGTCCGACCAGGCCCGCACCGGGCTGGCGTCCACCCGCTCGAGGTCAGCGGGACCGGGCAGGTCGTCGTCGGGTGCCTCCGCGGCACCGAGCGCGACCACGTGGGACACGATGTCGACGCCGAAGCCCTGCTTGAGGAACGCGCGGGCGACCGTGCCCAGCACCACGCGGGACGCGGTCTCGCGGGCGCTGGCCCGTTCCAGCACCGGGCGGGCGTCGTCGAAGCCGAACTTGGTCATGCCCGCCAGATCGGCGTGTCCGGGTCGAGGTCGGGTCAGGGGCGCGTTGCGGGCGCGGCCGGCGATCACGTCCGGGTCGACCGGATCGGCGGCCATCACCGTCTCCCACTTGGGCCACTCGCTGTTGCCGATGCGTACCGCAACCGGCCCGCCCTGGGTGCGCCCGTGCCGCACCCCGCCGATCACCTCCAGCTCGTCGGCCTCGAACTTCATCCGGGCGCCCCGGCCGTGACCGAGTCGTCGGCGGGCCAGCTCGGCGGCCAGCTCCTTGGTGGTGATCTCCACGCCGGCGACCATGCCCTCGAGCACGGCAACCAGCGCGGGACCGTGGGACTCCCCGGCGGTGATCCAGCGCAGCACGCCTGCGATCCTCTCACCTCCCTTCGGCCGCACGGGTCGGCGCACCCGCCGCGGCAGCCGGCCGGGGACGGTCGGCGCACCCGCCGCGGTAGCCGGCCGGGGACCGGTCGGTCGATCGCGTCAGTGGGTCAGCCAGATCATGAGCCAGGTGGCCGCCAGCATCGACGGCCCGTGCGGAACCGTCCTCCGGACCCGGTGCTCGGGCGCGTCCGGAGGTGCACGTGCGGCGGTGGCCCACGGAGTCGGGTGTCGCACGCTCGTGGCCAGGGCGACCGCCGCGGACAGCAGCGTGGACAGCAGCGCGGCCATTACCGCCGCCACCGCCATCGCCGACCACGAGAGGCCGGCGAGAACGGCACCGAGGGAGGCCGCGAGCTTCACATCGCCCGCGCCGAGATCGGCCGGCGCCAGCAGGTGCACGGCAGCATAAACCGTGAAGGCCAGCACGGCGCCGGCCAGGCCACGGCCCACCGCGGCCGGCCCGAGCGGCGCGAGCAGCAGCAGGCCGAGAGGTACCGCCGGCACGGTGAGGGCATCGGGCAGCCGCCGGTGCAGCAGGTCGACCGACCCGGCCGCCACCGCGAGCCAGCTCAGCCCCAGCAGCATCGGCAACCTGGTGACCGGGATCAGGCCGGACAGCCAACCCGCTCCGGCCGCACACCACAGCATCGCCAGCGCGGTCTCGCTGCGGCCGATCCGAAGCTGGGCGCCGCGCCGGAGCCGGCCCAGCAGGATCCGGATCCCGATCCCCGCCAGGCCTCCCGCCAGCACGAACGCGACCGTGGTGAGCACCGCATCCGGTCCTGCTCGCAGCGGCGTGCCGATCCCCATGCGACCCAGCCTCGGTACGGCGGACCGCTGACACCAGCCCGATTCGGGTGCTGTGGATGGTCGGGAGGTGATGTGGACAACGGGGCTCCCGTTCATGGCGTTCAGAACGGTGGCTCCTCGTCGTCGGTGGCCGGAGCCGGGTCGGCGGTGGTGGCTGCCGTCGGCGGGTCAGACTCGGGATCGGCTGCTGACCGCCCTCCCCTTCGGCGACGAGGGTCGAAGATCGGCGGCGGCGGGCCCACGCCGGTCTGCTGCGGGGTGTCGTCATCGCCCGGCTCGCCCGGCTCGGACGGCCCGGGGATCGGGTCGGGCAGGTCGGCGGCGATCGGTTCGCCGCGGGTCCAGTAGATCTGCCGCAACGGGCTACGCCATCGGAAGATCCCGGGTCGGGGCTGGATCAGCGTCCACCCCCACCCGTGCTTCATCAGGTGGTGGGTCGCGCACAGCGGATCCAAGTTCGCCGCCACGGTCTCGCCGCCGTACTGGTGATCCTCGGTGTGATCCTGGTCGGACTTGCGGGCCGGGCGCCGACAACCCGGCGCCACACAGTTGCGATCACGCATCTGCACGTGCCGACGCAGCCCGACACCGGGCAACCGCGCCCACCGATCGTCATCAAGCTTCCGCAACGCCGAATCCCGCTCTGCGTACTGACGGCTCAGATCGGCCACTACCGGCATCCAGTCCGACGGCAGCCCGACCCGGCGACCCAGCTCGGTCAGCAGCGCCGCCCGCACGTGGATCTCCACGACCCCACCCCGACAGCGATCACGGCAGCGCCCGGCCGACACCGGACGACGACGGGTCAGCCCACCCAGCACGAGGTAGCCCTCGTCGTCGACGACGGCGAAACGCCACTCCGCGGCGTGCTGGCGGTCGACCACCTGCCGGGCCTGCTCGCCGTCGATCGGACCCCAGCCCGGCAGCTCCCCAGGATGATCATCGAGCCGGAGCAGCGTGGACAAACCCACCCGCACCTCCACCCCGTACCGCACACCCTCCGCCGGGAACCACCCGGAACGCGCCTGGCCAGCCCGGTCACCAGGCGAGCCATCAGGAAGGTCACCAGTGGGGACAACAGCCGAGGCCTTCGCGGAGCCAACGGTGTGCGGCGACTCCGGCGGTCCAGCACCCGGCAGCCCAGCATCCGCTCGCCCAGCATCCGCTCGCCCTCCGGCACCCGACGGTGCGCCCGGCGGTCCAACATCTGAACGCCCAGCATGCGGCCCGACGTCCGACGATCGGCTAGCCGACGATCCGGCACCCGACGGCCCGGAGCTCCACGGTTCAGCTCCCGGCGGCCCGGCACCCGAAGGTGCTCCGGGCGGCCCGGCACCCGACGGCCCGGCATCCGGCGGTCCCGCATCCGGTGATCCGGCACCCGACGGCCCAGCACCCGAAGGCGCTCCAGGCGGCCCAGCACCCGACGGCCCGGCATCCGGCGGTCCCGCATCCGGTGATCCAGCATCCGCGTGCCTGGCACCCGGCGCCCTGGTCTCGGCGGGCTTCGGCCCCGTGTCCTCGAATCCGAGGTCTGCTGAACTGTTGCCGGCCTGGACGGTAGCGGCCGACGCGGAACCAGCCGGCGCAGAGCCAGCCGCACCAGAGCCAGCCGCACCAGAGCCAGCCGATGCCTTGGCCGCCCGATCTAGATCAGTCACCTCGGGACGCGACGACCCGGCGGGGGCATCCCCAGCGCCGGGAGTGGCCGCGCGCTCACCGCTACCCGCCACGTCAAGATCAACAATCTCATCCGAAGCACTCGCCGCGGCAACCGCCTCGGCATCCGCATCGGCATCAGCATCCGCATCAGCATCGGCTTCGCCTTCGACTTCGTCGTCGGTTTCCGCCAGCATCGCGGCGATGATCTGATCCCGGCTGAACCCCGCATACCGTCCGTCGAGCAACCGGATGAACAGATCCGCCCGCAACTGCTGCTCGGTCCGACGATGCCCGGCCGCCCGCACCGCACCCGCCAAATCCTCCAAACGCTCCGCCGCCGCCGCGGCCTCCGACGGCGACAACCCGAACCCCGACAACACCGCCGTCCCGTCGACATCGAGATACCCCCACACCCCACGCCCACGAGCCCCCTTCAGATACCGCCGCCGGGAGTAGCCCGGATCAACGGCCATCACCTCACGCAACAACCGCGCCGCCAACTGCCCGGTCGTCCACCTCGACGCCCGCGGCAACACCCGACCGCAGATCCGATCGATCTGCCGATCACTCAACCCCGCCAGATAGCGCGCGAACACCCGCGCCTTCAGCACATCGATCTGCCCACACCGCAACGCCGCCAACACCCGCGGCAGCTTCTCCACCATGTCCAGCGCGAAGGCGAACTCCGCATCCGCACGGCGACCGGTGAACGTCAACGCGGCACCGATCTCCGCCGTGCACCAACCCCAGAACTCCCGCTCCGCCCACGCAGCCGACCCACGGTCGCTCTCAGCCGCAGCACTGGCGGCCGCAGCTGCAGCTGCGCCGGGTCCGGCCCTCGCACTGGTGCGCTCGGTTTCGGAGCGCGCCTCGGCCCGCTCCCGACGACCGACCTCCACCATCGCCGCCAGATACACCGCATGACCATGCGACAGCTGCCGCCAACTGGCCTGCAACACCCCGACCAACCGCTCGCCGCCCACCGCAGCGAGATCCACACCATCGAGCAGCACGCCGAGCTCCGGACCCGGCGTCATCGACGCCCAATCCGGCTCCAGCTCCTGCTCAGCGGCCATGAAGAGAACATACATTCGACCCCCGACAGTTTGGGAGACGGCGGACGACCAGCAGAAATCCACCCGACGGGAGTTGCCGGAGCGCGGGAAGAGTCGCTCCCCGCCAGACCGCTGCCATACGAAGCGGCCATCTGGAAACACTGATTGAATCCGGTTGACCGCGAGCGGTAACCGGCTGCTCGCCATCCCGATGGAGGACCGCGTGGACGTCGAGGACTATCGCGCCCTGCCGCCCGGCGGCACCATGTTGGAGAGCGACACCGAGCTGCACGTCGTGCTGGCCGATGACCGCGACTCGATGGCCGAGGCCCTGGCGCTCGCGGCGCTGGTCGACAAGCGCGCTCCCCTGCGCGCGATTGAGCTGTTCGCCGGCGGCGGGTACCACGGCCGCGCGCTGACCGCGGCCGGCCACGAGTCGCACTACGTCGACTACTCGGTCGAGATGAAGGCCTACATGATCGAGAATTTCGGGCTGCCGCCGGAGCATTACCACCTCGCCGCACTGCCCGACTGGCCCGATTCGGCCCGCGCCGCGGCGCCCTTCGACCTGGTGGTGATGGCCCGTTTCGCCGCGGGCTACCTGCACCCCGAGAAGCTCGACGAGCTGGCCGCCACGCTGGCACCCATGCTGGAGCCGGGCGCGGTGTGGGGCATCGAGCTGCAGAGTCAGCAGTCCGTGGCCGACGGACACCGCGATCTCGACATCCGGGTCCGGGAGGCCACCGTCGACGGGCGCCACGCGGTCCTGGAGTTCCCGGATGCCGCGGTGCTGGTGGAGCCGGCGACCCCCGACCGGCCACCGGTGTTGTGGCAGAGCCTGACGTTGACGGTCACGCAGCCCAGCGGCGTCCGGGCCACCCGGTACTCGCACTGGGAGTTCCTGTACGACCGGGCAACGGTGCTCGCGCTGCCGGCGGTGGCCCGTCATTTCGACGCCCTGGACGACGACGTGTCCGGCGTGTTCCCGCAGTCCGACCTCGTCGCTCTCCGTCGACGGTGACGCGGCTCTCCGTTGGGTCGGGGCAAGCAGGTGTTACGGGCCGGCGCTCGAGATCCGATCCGCGCCGATCAGCACCCGGCTCGCCGGCCAGCACGGCTGCGCATCCAGCAGCGCGGTGACCGCACCGGGATCGCCGACCGCGATCAACATCAGCCCCGGGCCGTCGAGCACGGTCCACGCCCACCGCACCCCGGGGCCCTCACCCGCCGCGCCGCCGTCCGCCGCCGCCGCCCGACCGGACTCCCCCACGTCGCCGGCCAGCACGAGCGTGCCGACCGCCCGCGCACCACCGGTCCCGGCCGGACCGCACAGCGCCGGGTCGGCCCCGTCCAGCACGGTCCGGTGCACGATCAGCGGCTGCCCGCCGACGTCGACCGAGAGCTGCCCCCGGTAGCGACCACCGAGCTCGCCGTGGCGGCCGAGCACCACGATCTCCCGCAGCGCCGCGCCGGCGCCGGGGTCCAGCCGGAACCGCAACCCGCTCTCCAGCTCCGCGCCGTCGCAGACCACCGTCGGCTCGGGGGCCCAGTCCAGGCGCGCGCCAGCACCCACCGCGGCCCGGACCTGCCAGCTCGCGGTCGGCCCGACGCCCGGTTGCACGATCGTGGCGCCCGCGCTGCGCACCCGCAGCGCCGCTCCGGCGGCCAGCTCCACGTCCAGCCCGAAGCGATCGCCGCCGAGCGGACCGCCGGCCCCGTGCACCAGGTGCACCTGGTCGTCTCCGGTCGGACGCATCACCACCGGCCAGGCCTGTGACCAGCGGATGAGCTGGCGTCTCGGCCCCGGCCGCACGTCGAGGCGGCCGGCCGCGGTGAGCGCGCCCCTGCTCACGTGCTCACGTGCGGCGCGCCGCGACCAGCCCGGTGATCCACTCCGCGATGGGTGCCGCGCTGGGCCCGTCGCGCAGCGACACCAGCACCGTCGGCCGCCCCTCGCGGACCCGCTCGGCGTCGGACCGCATCACATCGAGATCGGCGCCGACCAGCGGGGCCAGGTCGATCTTGTTGATGACCAGCAGATCGGAGCGGGTGACGCCGGGGCCGCCCTTGCGCGGCACCTTGTCCCCGCCGGCCACGTCCAGCACGAAGATCTGCGCGTGCACCAGGCCGTAGCTGAAGGTCGCGGTGAGGTTGTCCCCGCCGCTCTCCACCAGCACCAGGTCCGGGTCGTGGCGGGCCACGAGATCCTCGACGGCGTCGAGGTTCGCGGAGATGTCGTCGCGGATCGCGGTGTGCGGGCAACAACCGGTGCGCACCGCCCTGATCCGGTCGTCGGGCAGCACGCCGTGGCGGCGCAGGAAGTCGGCGTCCTCGGTGGTGTAGATGTCGTTGGTCACCACGGCCAGCGACATCGAGCCGCCCAGGGTCCGGCACAGCGCCGCGACCAGCGCGGTCTTGCCGCCACCGACGGGCCCGCCGATCCCGATCTTGAGCGCGCCACCGGGACCGGCCGCCAACGGCGGGTGGGCGTGGGCGGTCAACAGGTCGTCACGATGCAAAGAGGGTCGCCTCCGATCGGTGGTGCAGCTGGGCGAACACGTCGGTGAGGGGGCTGCCGTCGGCGGGCAGCAGCGCGGGATCGTCGGCGGCCACCGCGGCCGCGGCGTCGGCGACCGCGGCGGCCAAAAGGAGCTCGGCCCCGCGGCCCGCGGCCGCGGCGAGGGCCGCCACCCGCAGCGGGTCCAGCCCGAGCAGCCGCACCGCGGCCGTGCAGGCGCCGCCGATCAGGTGGTGCACGGCCAGCGCCGCCGCGTCCGCCGGTGCGGCGCCGGCGGCGGCCGCGGCCGCCCCGAGCACCAGCGCGTGGTGTGCCCTCGGCAACGACCGCAGCTCGTCCAGCGCGGCCGAGGGCCAGGCCAGGGCGGCGGTCCGCAGCAGCGCCGCCCCCTGCGTCCGGGACGCCTCCCGGGTCGCCGCGGCGGGCAGCCGGGCGCTCACCGCGACGTCCCAGCGCTCCCAGCCGGGCCCGGCCGGCGGCCCCGTGGCCAGCGCGCAGGCCGCGGCGGCCGCCGCGGCGGGCACCGCGGCACCGGTCCGCAGCCGTCCGGCCAGGAACAGCGCCAGGTCGGAGTCGGTGCGCAGCAGGCCGCGATCGACGAGCGCCTCGACGCCGCCGGAATGCCCGTGCCCGCCGGCGGGCAGCCGGGAGTCGGCCAGCAGCAGCAGCCCGAGCATCAGCGCGGCAGCGCGCGCCGGCAAGCCGCCCCCGAGCTGCGGGTGTCCCCGATCGCCATCTGCTCGCCGTCCTTCCGCCCCGCCAGTCGTCCCGGCGAAATCTACCCGTGCGGTCGCGGGCGCCCCGTTACGCGCGGGTTACCACCCGGTGCGGGGGTAAGCCCCCGCGGAACGGGGAGGAACCCGATGGCGGCCAGAAGCGGAACCACCGATCGTCATGAGCGAGTGGTGCCGGCACCCGGCCGGTCGCCGCACCAGGCCGACAGTGAGGTTGCGCCGATGCCCGTGCCCGGACACATCGACGCCGAGGCGCCGACCGCGCCGCTGCGGCGGCCCCGCCTGATCGGCGTCGACATCGCCCGCGGCGTCGCCCTGCTCGGGATGCTGGCCGTGCACACCCTGCCCACATTCACCGACGACGACGCCCCGACGGCGGCCACGATGGTCGCGGCCGGTCGGTCCGCGGCCACGTTCGTGCTGGTCGCCGGTGTCGGGCTGGCCTTCGTGTCCGGCGGGCGCCGGGTCGCGCGCGGCGCGGAGCGGATCGGGGTGTCGGCCGGCGTCGCCGTGCGGGCCGCGTTGATGGGGCTGCTCGGGCTGTTGCTCGGGCTGCTGTCCGAGTACAGCGGGGTGATCGGGATCCTGCCGTACTACGGGCTGTTCTTCCTGCTCGCGGTCCCGCTGCTGGGGTTGAGCACGGTCGGGCTGGCCGGCGTCGCCGCGGCCGCGGTGCTGCTGGGGCCGCTGCTGCTGGTCGGCACCGCGGACGTCGACTGGCCGGCGCCCGACCTCGTCGCCGACCCGACCCCGGGCACGCTGCTCGAGGACCCGGCGGGGCTGCTCACCCTGCTCACCGTGACCGGCGAGTACCCGGCCGTCGTGTACCTCGCCTACCTGTGCGCGGGGCTGGCCATCGGCCGGCTCGACCTGGGGTCCCGGCGGGTGGCCTGGTCACTGCTCGGCGCGGGCGCGGCGCTGGCGGCCGCGGCACGGCTGGTCGCGCTGGTCGTCCTCTACCCGCTGGGCGGGCTGGCTGAGCTGCGGTCCGATTTGGACTCCGACGGCAGCCGGGCCGAGCAGAACCTGGAGCTGCTCTGGGATCCGGACCTCAGCTCGTCGTGGTGGTACCTGGCGCTGCCGGCCCCGCACTCGCACTCCACGGTCGACGTGCTGCACACCCTCGGGTCCGCGGTGGCCGTGGTCGGGGCCGCGCTGCTGCTGGCCGGGATCCCGCTGGTCGCGCGGGCGCTGGCGCCGCTGGCGGCCGCCGGGAGCATGGCGTTGACGCTCTACTCCGCGCACCTGGTCGTGCTCGCGACCGGCGTGCTGGACGACGCCCCGGGCGTGCTGTACCTGCTGATGGTCGTGGGCGCGCTCGGGTTCGCCACGGCCTGGCGGCGCCGGTTCGGCGCCGGGCCGCTGGAGCGCGTCGTCACCCGGGCCGCGGACTGGGCCCGGCGGACCGCCGGTCAGACAAATCAGAACAGGAAGTAGCGCTGCGCCATCGGCAGCTCCACCGCCGGCTCCGGCTCCACGACCTGCCCGTCGATGCGCACGGTGAACGTGTCCGGCTGCACCTCGATCCGCGGCAGCGCGTCGTTGCCGGGCATGTCCGCCTTGGTCAACGCGCGGGTGTCGCGCACCGGGACCAACCGCCTGCGCACCGCCAGCCGGTCGGCCAGCCCGCCGCTCAGCGAGGTCGGGGACACGAAGTGCACCGAGGTCGCGGCGGCGGTCAGCGGCGACGCCCCGAACATCGCGCGCGGCAGCACCGGCTGCGGGGTGGGGATGGAGGCGTTGGCGTCGCCCATCGCCGCGTAGGCGATCACCCCGCCCTTGATCACCAGCGCCGGCCGGACCCCGAAGAAGGCCGGCTGGTACAGCACCAGGTCGGCGAGCTTGCCGACCTCGACCGAGCCGATCTCGCCGTCCAAGCCGTGCGCGACGGCCGGGCAGATCGTGTACTTGGCGACGTACCGCCGGGCCCGCACGTTGTCGGCCGCGCCGTCGCCGGGCAGCGAGCCCCAGCGCTTCTTGCCCACGTGCGCGGTCTGCCACGTCCGCAGCGGCACCTCCCCGACCCGGCCCATGGCCTGCGAGTCCGACCCGATCATCGAGATGGCGCCGAGGTCGTGCAGCAGGTCCTCGGCGGCGATCGTCGAGGGCCGGATGCGCGACTCGGCGAAGGCCAGGTCCTCGGGGACGGACGGCTTGAGGTGGTGGCAGACCATCAGCATGTCGAGGTGCTCGTCGACCGTGTTGACCGTGTGCGGGCGCGTCGGGTTGGTCGACGACGGCAGCACGTTCGGCTCGCCGGCCACGGTGATGATGTCCGGCGCATGCCCGCCGCCGGCCCCCTCGGTGTGGTAGGCGTGGATGCCGCGGCCGGCGATCGCCGCGAGGGTGTCGGCGACGTAGCCGGCCTCGTTGAGGGTGTCGGTGTGGATGGCCACCTGGACGCCGGTCTGGTCGGCCACCCGCAGGCAGGCGTCGATCGCGGCCGGGGTGGAGCCCCAGTCCTCGTGCAGCTTGAACCCGGAGATGCCCGCCTCGACCTGCTCGTGCAGGGCGTCGACGCCGACGGTGTTGCCCTTGCCGAGCAGCGCGACGTTGATCGGGAACGAGTCGAGCGACTCCAGGATGCGGGCGACGTACCACGAGCCCGGGGTCACGGTGGTCGCCTTGGTGCCGTCCGCCGGGCCGGTGCCGCCGGCGATCCAGGTGGTGACCCCCGATCCGAGCGCCTCCGGGATCTGGGTCGGGCTGATCAGGTGCACGTGGCAGTCGACGCCGCCGGCGGTGAGGATCAGCCCGTTCCCGGCGATGATCTCGGTGGACGGGCCGATCACCAGATCGGGATGGACGCCGTCCATGATGTCCGGATTGCCGGCCTTGCCCAGGGCGACGATCCGCCCGTCGCGCACCCCGACGTCGGCCTTGACCACGCCCCAGTGGTCCAGCACCAGCGCGCCGGTGATCACCAGGTCCGGGGTGCCCTCGCCGCGCGGCGCCCGGGCCTGGCCCATCGACTCGCGGATCACCTTGCCGCCGCCGAACACCACCTCGTCGCCGCCGTGCGGGCCGCGGCAGCGGTCCTCGGTGACCTCGATCAGCAGGTCGGTGTCGGCCAGCCGCACCCGGTCCCCGGTGGTCGGGCCGTACAGCTCGGCGTAGCGGGCCCGGTCGATGATCCACGGCCCGGCGCCGTCGGGAGCGCTCACGGGAGCCGCAGCCCGGGAACCGTGGCGGTGCCACCCAGCGGCACCAGCGAGACGGTGCGCTCGACGCCCGGCTCGAACCGGACCGCGGTGCCGGCCGGCACCGCCAGCCGCTTGCCGGTGGCGGCCTCCCGGTCGAACAGCAGCGCCGGGTTGGCCGCCGCGAAGTGGTAGTGCGATCCGACCTGCACCGGCCGGTCCCCCGAGTTGACCACGACCAGCGTGCTGCGCGGGCGGGCGACCACGATGTGATCCTCGCCCAGCAGGTACTCGCCCGGGATCATGCGATCGGCCGGTGCACGGTGACCAGCTTGGTGCCGTCCGGGAAGGTGGCCTCCACCTGCACCGAGGTCACCATCTCCGGCACCCCGTCCAGCACGTCGTCGCGCCCGAGCACCTGCTGTCCCGCGGTCATCAGGTCGGCGACGCTGCGCCCGTCGCGGGCGCCCTCGAGGACCCAGGCGCTGAGCAGCGCGACCGCCTCCGGGTAGTTGAGCTTCAGGCCGCGGTCGCGGCGCTGCTGCGCCAGCCCGGCGGCAACGTGCAGCAGCAGCCGCTCCTGCTCGTGGGGGGACAGCAGCACCTGTTCTCCTTCGCGCACGCCGACGACCGATCCGCGCAACGCTAGAAAGGGCAGGTCACACGGACGTGACCGCCACGTTACGACCGGTGGTGCGCGACTGCTTCCGGCAGGATCGGTGAATGCGTGATCGTGCCGAACGGGTCGCCCGAGCGGTGCTGCGCGCCGATGTCGACCACGGTAGCGCCGAGCTGATCGGTGATCCGGACCGCCCTCAGGGCTGGACGCTGCTCGTCGACGGCACCGCCCAGTCGCACGTCGACCTGGACGACCCGACGCACCTGGAGTTCGAGTACGTACGCAGGTTGGGCCACGTCATCGACGTGATCGCACCGGCCGCCGCCCCGCAGCGGGCGGTGCACCTCGGCGGGGGCGCCTGGACGCTGGCCCGCTACCTCGCCGGCACCCGGCCCGGCTCCCGGCAACGGGTGGTGGAGCTGGATGCCGCGCTGGTGGACCTGGTCAGCGCCCGGCTGCCGGCCGACGGGATGGGCATCGAGGTGACGGTCGGCGATGCCCGGGCGGCGCTGGCCACGATCGCGCCCGGGTCGCTCGACCTGGTGGTGCTCGACGTGTTCTCCGGTTCCCGCACGCCGGCGCACCTCACCTCGGCCGAGTTCGTGACGGCGGCCGTCGGTCTGCTGGACGAGGGCGGCGTGTACGCGGCGAACGTGGCCGACGGCGGCCGGTTGGCGTTCGCCAGGACCCAGGTCGCGGCGGCCGCCGCGGCGCTGGCGGAGGTGCTGGTGATCGCCGCGCCGGACGTCCTGCACGGTCGCCGCTTCGGCAACCTGGTGCTGGTCGGCAGCGCCGGCGAGCTCCCGGTCGACGCGCTGGTCCGGCGGGTGGCCGGCGATCCGTTCCCGGCCCGGGTGCTCGCCGGCGCCGAGATCGAGCGGTTCATCGACGGCGCGGCGGCGCCGCGGGATCGGGGCGCCAGGCCGTCCCCGCTGCCGCCGCCGGGCTTCTTCGGTCGCCCCCACGTTTGACCGTCGGTGACCCCGGCAAACCCCGCAGATGAGCATCGTCGTCACCACCCCGACCGGTCATGTCGGCTCCCGTGTGGTGCGGTTGCTGCTGCAGGCGGGCATCCGACCGACCGTCCTGGTCCGCAAGGCCACCACAATGGATGAAGAGACCAGATCCCTTGTGGACATACGCGAGGGCGACCTGGGTGATGTGGACTTCGTGCTGGCGTCCACTCGGGATGCCGAGGCGCTGTTCCTGGTGGATCCCACCGACTTCACCGCCGACGACCCGAACGTCGTGTCCGAGCGGCTGGGCCGCACCGCCGCGGCGGCGATCCGGCGCAACGGCATCCCGCGGGTTTTGTTCCAGAGCAGCGTCGGCGCCGAGAAGCGGCACGGCGCCGGCCTGATCGACGGGCTGGCGCGGATCGAGGAGCAGCTCGACCAGACCGATGCCGACGTGCTGCACCTGCGGTGCGGGTACTTCTTCACCAACCTGCTGGCCGAGGTGCCGTCGCTGCGCACCGGGGTGCTGAACACGACGATGGCGCCCGACGCTCCGATGCCCTGGGTGGATCCGCGCGACATCGGCGACGTCGTGGCCGCTCGGCTGCTGGCGGGCGCCTGGACCGGGCACGCGGTCGAAGCCGTGCACGGTCCGGCCGACCTGACGTTCACCCAGGTCGCCGACATCCTCGCGGCCGCCACCGACCGCCCGATCGAGCTGCGGGTGGGCTCCGATGACGAGGCCCGCCAGGGCCTGCTCGCGGCCGGCATGAGCGAGCGCACGGCCGCCGGCATCGTCGACATGACCGCGGGGCTGCGCGATTTCCGCCCGGAGCAGCCGCGCAGCGTGCTGACCACGACGCCGACCACCCTGCAGGCGTGGGCATTCGCCGAGTTGCGTCCCGCCCTCTGACGCGCCGGCCGGCCCTGGTGCAATGGTCACCCACGACCGGGAGGCACCGGGTGACTGATCCGAGCTACGAACGCATCACCGCGACCGACGGCGGCGAGTTCGACGCCTATCGGGCGGATCCCGACCGCACCCCGGCCCCCGGGATCCTGCTGTTCCAGGAAATCTTCGGGATCAACGACAACATCCGCGGGCTGGCCGACAAGCTCTCCGGGCACGGCTACCTGGTGCTCGCCCCGGACATGTTCTGGCGGCTCGAACCGCGCTTCGAACGCAAGGACGAGTCCGGTATGGCGGACGGCATGGCGCTGGTCCAGCGGCTGGACTTCGGCCTGGCCGGTGCCGACATCGCGGCCACCCTGGCCCACCTGCGGGGCCTGCCTGGTTGCTCCGGATCGGTCGGCGCGGTCGGCTTCTGCCTCGGCGGGACGCTGAGCTTCCTGGCCGCGGCCACCGCCAAGCCGGACGGGCGCGGCGTCGATGCCGCGGTGCCCTACTACGGCTCGGGCATCCACCAGATGCTGGAGCTGGTGCCGGCGATCGACTGCCCGATGCTGCTGCACTACGGCGACGAGGACCCCTACATCCCGGCCGAACAGATCGAGCTGGTCGAGGCGGCGCTGGCCGACCGCACCGATGTCACCGTCGAGCACTACGCCGCCGGTCACGCGTTCTCCAACTGGGACGCCCCGACGATGTACCGCGCGGAGCCGGCCGACCTGGCCTGGCGGCGCACGGTGGCCTTCCTGGCCGAACACCTGTCCTGAGCGCGGGTGTCCCCGCTGCTCAGAAGGCCCTGCTCAGAAGGCCCCGTTCGCGCGCGCCTGCGCCACGTTCGTGTCGTGCTCGGCGAACGTCTCGGCGAAGCACGAGGTGCCGTCGAGCTGGCAGCGCACGAAGTACAACCACGGGCCGGGCTCCGGCGCGAGCGCCGCGGCGATCGCCTCCTTGCCCGGCGCCGAGATCGGGGTCGGCGGCAGACCGGTGACCGCGTAGCTGTTGTACGGGCCGGGGCGCAGCCGGTCGGCCTCCGAGGTCCGCAGGGCCTGCAGGTCGAGCGGGTAGTTGACCATCGAGTCCAGCTCGAGCCTGCGGCCGGCGCCGAGCCGGTTGTAGATCACCCGGGCGACCTTGGGCATGTCCGGGGTGATGCCTTCCTTCTCCACCAGCGACGAGATCGTCAGCACCTGGTACGGGGTGGAACCGATGCTCTGCGCGCCCGACACCAGGCCGCTGGCCTCCAGCCGGGTGGCCGAGGTCGCCAGCAACGCGCGCAGCGCGTCGACCGCAGGCTCCCCCGGGCGCACGTCGTAGCGGCCCGGGACGAGCAGGCCCTCCAGCCGCCGCGTCGGCTCGGCCTTGGCCACGTCGGCCAGCGCCCAGGACGGCACCCCGAGCTGCGCCGGATCGGTGTCGCGCATGGCGGCGCGCAGCTCGTCGACCGACACGCAGCGCCGGCTGCCGTCGGTGGTCATGCAGGTGGCCTGGGAGATCAGGCTCAGCACCCCCGGGGCCACCGTGCCGTCGGGGGCGCTGGTGTCGTCCAGCTGCACGCCACCGCGGATCTCCAGCTGACCGACCCGGGCCGCCGGATCGAGCAGCAGCGCCACCGCCGCCACGCCGGACATCTGCGAACGGAGCTGGTAGTAGCCCGGCTGGATCGTGCGGGCCCGGTCCCCGTCGGCCTGAGCGGCCTCGAGGAAGGCGGCGGTGCTGGCCACCACCCCCTGCTCGGTGAGCGCCAGACCGATCTGCCGGGTGGAATCGCCGTCCTGCACCCGGACGACGACGTCGCCACGACCGGCACCGACGAAGTCGGGGGTGGGGGTGAACATGGTGGTGTAGAGGTAGTAGCCGCCACCGCCCACCGCGCCCAGCAGCAGCACGACGGCGAGCAGCAGCACCACCACCCGCCGACGCCGGCCCGCCTTCGGCGCGGCCGCCGGTGGCTCGTCCTCCGACAGCTTCGCCATCTGAACGGTGTCGTCGTCGATCATCGCCCCGCCGCAGCCGGCCGAACTGAATCGTTCCGGCGTCCGTCCGGGTGCGCCCCCATCGCGTCCATCACAATTTTGGAGGGTAGTAGAGGACACGGCGTGTAGCCGGCAGGGGGCCGTCCGGGGCACTCAGCGACGGGCGTCCAGCCAGCCCTGCAGGATGGCTACCGCCGCGGCCTGATCGACGACGGCCCGCTGCCGGCGCCCGGACACCCCGCGCTGCCGCAGCTGTCGGGTGGCGACCACGGTGGTCAGCCGCTCGTCGGAGAACTCGATCGGCACCCCGACGGCCGGGGCGAGGGCGGCGACGAACTCGCGGGCCGCGACCGCCGCGGCCCCCTCCCGATCGGCCAGCGTGCGGGGTAGCCCGACGACGATGCCCACCACCTCGTGCTCGGCCGACAGCTCGGCGATGGTGCGCACGTCGGCGCCCCCGCCGGTCGGGTCCCGCGGCACCGTGCGCAACGGCGTGGCCAGGATCCCGGACGGGTCGCAGACGGCGATCCCGATCCGGACCGACCCGACGTCGATCCCGAGCCGGCGCCCGCTCCGGCGGCCCGCCGTCGGAGGGCCCAGCTCAGCCACCCAGCTCAGCCATGCAGCTCAGCCGCGCAGCGCGGCGCGCAGCCGGTCCACCGCGGCCGGCACCCCCGACGGGTCGGTGCCCCCGCCCTGGGCCAGGTCCGGCTTCCCGCCACCCCGACCGCCGACCGCGGCCGCGAACTCCCCGATCAGCTTCCCGGCCGCGCGGCCCTGGTCGCGGGCCGCCGCCGTGGTGGCGACCACGAAGGCCACCTTGTCGCCGGCGCTGGAGAACAGCGCCACCACACCGGGCCGCGACCCGAGCCGACCCCGCACGTCCACGGCCAGCGCACGCAGGTCGCTGCCGCCCAGGCCGTCCGGCGCGGCCACCGCGACCAGCGCGGTGCCGCTGATGTCCTCGGCGCCCGCGGCCAGCGCACCGGCCGAGGCCAGCACCGCGTCGGCGCGCACCTTCTCCAGGTCGCGCTCGGCGGTGCGCAGCCGCTCGACCAGCGACCCGACCCGCTCCGGCAGGTCCTCCGGGCGGCTCTTGAGCTGCTCGGCGAGGGTGGACACCAGCAGGTGCTCGCGGGAGAGGTGGCGGAACGCGTCCAGCCCGACGAGCGCGTCGACCCGGCGCACCCCGGAACCGATCGAGGCCTCCGACAGCACCTTGATCATCCCGATCTCGCCGGTCCGGTCGACGTGCGTGCCCCCGCAGAGCTCGCGCGAGTAGTCGCCCATGTCGACCACGCGGACCCGGTCGCCGTACTTCTCGCCGAACAGCATCATCGCGCCGAGCTTGCGCGCCTCGTCCATCGACGTCTCGTACCAGGTCACCTCCCGGTCCTCCTGCAGCACCGAGTTGATCTCGTCCTCGATGTCGACCAGCGCGGCCGGCGCGACCGCCCCGCTGGGCGAGGTGAAGTCGAAACGCAGCCGACCGGGCGCGTTCAGCGAGCCGGCCTGGGCGGCCGCGGGGCCGAGCGCGTTGCGCACCCCGGCGTGCACGAGGTGGGTGCCGGTGTGCGCGCGGGCGATCGCCGAACGCCGGCTGCGGTCCACCTCGGCCACCACGGCGGCGTCCAGTGAGACCTCGCCCGCGGTGACCGTGCCGCGGTGCACCCGCAGGCCCGCGACCGGCGACTGCACGTCGTCCACCCGTACGGTGAACTCCGCGCCGCCCCCACCAAGACTGCGCAGCTCACCGTGGTCGGCCTGCTGACCACCGGCCTCGGCGTAGAAGGGGGTGCGGTCGAGCACCACCTCGACCTGCTCGCCGGTGCGGGCGGCCGGCACCGGCGCGCCGCCGACCAGCAGCCCGACCACGGTGGCCTCCGAGGCCAGCTCGGTGTACCCGGTGAACGCGGTGCCGCCGCGGGTGTCGAGCACGGCGCGGTAGATGGTGGCGTCGCCGTGGCCGACCCGGTGCTTGGCCGCGTCGGCCTTGGCCCGGGTGCGCTGCTCGTCCATCAGCGTGGCGAACCGGTCCCGGTCGACCTGCAGGCCGGCCTCGGCGGCCATCTCCAGGGTCAGGTCGATCGGGAAGCCGAACGTGTCGTGCAGCTGGAACGCGCGGTCGCCGGGCAGGATCGTCCGCCCGGCCTGCTTGGTCTCGACCACCGCGGTGTCGAAGATCCGCGAGCCGGCGCTCAGCGTGGCCAGGAACGCCTCCTCCTCGGCCCGGACCACGGCGGAGATCCGTTCGAAGTCGCCGGCCAGCTCCGGGTAGGCCGGGGCCATGGTGTCCCGGACGACCTCGGCGAACGCGCCGAGCACCGGCTCGGTGACGCCCAGCAGCCGGGCCGAGCGGACGATCCGGCGCAGCAGCCGGCGCAGCACGTAGCCGCGGCCTTCGTTGCCCGGGACCACCCCGTCCCCGACGATCATGACACCGGACCGGGCGTGGTCGGCGATGACCCGGAACCGGATGTCGTCGTCGCGACCAGAAGATCCACCAGCGCCGTACCGGCGCCCGGAGAACTCCTCGGCGCGGGCGATCACCGGACGCACCAGGTCGGTCTCGTAGACGTTCTCCACGCCCTGCAGCAGGGTGGCGACGCGCTCGATGCCCATCCCGGTGTCGATGTTCTTCTTGGGCAGCTCGCCGATCGGTGGGTGCCCGTACTTGGGGCTCTGCTCGCCGCGCACGTCCTGCATGAAGACCAGGTTCCAGATCTCCAGGTACCGGTCCTCGTCGGCGGCCGGGCCGCCCTCGGCCCCATGCTCCGGGCCGCGGTCGTAGTAGATCTCCGAGCAGGGTCCGCCGGGGCCGGGCACGCCCATGTCCCAGTAGTTGTCCAACCCGCCGCGGCGCTGGATGCGCTCGGCCGGCAGCCCGCTGATCCGCCGCCAGAGCTCGAACGCGTCGTCATCGGTCTGGTAGACGGTGGCCCAGATCCGGTCCGGGTCGAACCCGTAGCCGCCGGCGTCCTGGCTGCCGGTGACCAGGTTCCAGGCGTGCTCGATGGCGCCCGCCTTGAAGTAGTCGCCGAAGGAGAAGTTGCCGGCCATCTGGAAGAACGTGTTGTGCCGGGTGGTGATCCCGACCTCGTCGATGTCCGGGGTGCGCACGCACTTCTGGATCGAGGTGGCCCGCGGGTAGGGCGGCGGCACCTCACCGAGGAAGTACGGCTTGAACTGCACCATCCCCGCGTTGACGAACAGCAGGTTGGGGTCGTCGAGGATCAGCGAGGCGCTGGGCACGGCGGTGTGCCCGGCGCCGGTGAAGTGGTCGGTGAAGCGTCGGATGATCTCGTGGGTCTGCACGGAACGGGCCTTCGATACTGGAGAGACGGATGGGCAGGCCGGATCGGCAGGAGCCCGGTCAGGCCCCTGCCCGGCGCGCTCGCGCGTGCGCGCCCGCGGGCGGCGCGGGGTCGGACAGGGCGTCGCCGATGGTGGGCAGCTGCGCGCCGGTGCGGCGCTCCACCAGGTCGGCGAGCTCCTCCTCGCGGGCGGCCATCCCGGCCCGCACCTCGGCCCCGAACGCGCCGAGGCCCGCTCCGAGCTCACGCAGCCCGTCGGCCAGGTTGGCGCCGATCCCGGCCGGGGTCAGCGCCTGCGCCGCGGCGGTGGCCCGGCGGGTGCTGTAGACCCCGACCGCGACGCCCACGCCGAGCCAGAACAGCCGCTTCATGATCGACGCCGCCGGCGCAGCCGTCCGGGACGGGTGCGCAGGGCGTGCTCACCGGCGTTCCGGTTGACGCGGCGGGCCTTGATCGCCTTGTTCAGCCCGTAGGACAGGGCGGCCACGCGGACCAGCGGCCCGCCGAGGGTCGCGGTGAACAGCGACGCGAGGACCGAGACGTTCGCGGTGACCGAGCGCGCGCTGGAGGTGATGCCGTCCACCCGCTCCAGCTGGGTGTTCACCTGGTGCAGCGTCGTCTGCGCGTTGTCCAGCAGCGGAGCGCTGCCCTCGTGCGCCTTGCGGATGGCCACGGTCGCCTCGTCGAGCGTGCGACCCAGCTTGAGCAGCGGGACGGCCAGCAACAACACGAGAACCACGAAGGCCCCCGCGGCGATCAGCGCAGCGATCTGACCAGCCGACACGTAGCCTCCCGAAGTACCCGGACCCGACACCGATGATCGCCGATCAGGCTACCCCGCGGGCCCACCGGGCACGCTGGCGGCTCGGCCGGCAATCAGGTCCCGCGATCAGACATCGAGGCCGTCGTCGTCCAGGTCGCCGTCCTCGCCGGGCGCGATGACCCCGCGCAGCCGGTTCAGCGCACGGTGCTGGGTGACCCGCACGGCGCCGGGCGTGGAGCCCACCGCCAGCGCCGTCTCCTCGGCACTCATCCCGACCGCAACCCGCAGGATCAGCACCTCGCGCTGGCGCGGGGTGAGCTGGTGCAGCAACCCGCCGAGGCGCTCCGCGAGCTCACCGGCCAGGGCCAGCTGCTCGGGATCGTCGTGGGCGGCCGGCGTGTCCGGCAGGTCGGCCATCGGTTCGGTGCGGTTGCGGCCGATGGCCCGGAAGGCATCGGTCACCTTGTGGGCGGCGATGCCGTAGACGAAGGCTCGGAAGGACAGCCCGCGGACGGTGTAGCCGGCCAGCGCGTTGACCACGGCCAGGCAGATCTCCTGGGCCACGTCATCGGCGGACCCGATCACGGTCTCCTGGCGGCCGAGCCGGCCACGGCAGTAGCGCAGCACCAGCGGGTGGATCTCGGCCAGCAGGTTCTCGCGGGCCCGGAGATCACCGCTGACCGCAGCGGCGACCAACCCCTCCAGCAGCGACGCCTGGTCGATCCGCGCGGCCGCCGCCGCGTCGATCGGCGTGCTGGTGGCCTTCTCGGCGAGCGCGACGTCCACCGGCGCGGCGAGCCGCAGCGCGTGCGTGTCGATCTCGCTGGTGGCGAGCGCGTTCATCGCTCGGTGGTGGCGGTCAGGGCGCTACTGCGCAACTTCACGTACTCGAAACTCAAGGGGTCCCCTCCCCAGCAAAACTTCCCCGGTACCAACGGTTACCCGTGGTCACCCGCAGCGTCAACCAGCTTTCAGGTGCGGCCGGTAACGCCTCGAACCTCGTGCTCAGGAGTTGATCGACCAGTCGCCGGATACCTGGCTCCCCGACAAAACCGCAGCCGGCCCCGGTCGCTCCCTCGTGCCGCTTGTCGCCGTCGTGCCCCAACGACGGACAGGCGTTCGTGCCCTAGGCAGTTTGGGTGACATCCAAGTTGGAGTCAAGGGAAACTTGGCTGCCGATGATTACTCTTCGACCAATGTTTCCGGCTCAGCCCGCCCGATCGGATGACCCCCGATCCCGCGCCGCCCGGACGAAACGTAACCGTACGCGACGGGCGCTTCTGGAGGCTGCCGGCGCGATGTTCAGCTCGCAGGGTTGGATGGACGTCCGCATGGAGGACATCGCCACCCGCGCGGGTGTGAGCGCGGCCACCGCCTACAACCACTTCCCGTCCAAGCAGGCTCTGGTGGGCCAGGTCTTCGCCCCGTTGCTGGCCCGCCCTTTCGCACAGGCCAGACGCGACATCGCGGCCGGTCGGCCGGCGGTCGAGGCGCTTGCGGACCAGGTCAGAGCGCTGACGGAGATCGTCTTCCGGCACCGGAGGCTGGCCGCGGCGCTCTGGGCCGCGGTGCAGGACTACACGATCCGGGTGGCCGGGCCCGCTCGACCGGACGACGAGCTCGACCCGCTCGTGCAGGCCCCGCTCGCCGAGTCGATCCGGATGCTCGTCGATCACGGCCAGCGGACCGGTCAGCTGCGCACCTATCCGCCGGCCGCGGACCTTTCTCGCCTGGTCGTGGCCCTGTTGCTGATCCGCTGCGTGGACATCGCGCAGCGCACCCCGGCCGCCACCATCGAACTGTTGCTCACCGTGCTGATGGGCACGCTGCGCCCGGACCTGCTCGCCGCCGCCGGCCCGGACAGCCGCCCGTACGCCCCCGCGGGCGAGGCGTCGCGCGCGCCCTGACCCGGCGCGGCCGCCGATCGGGCGAGTCCCGATGTGTCAATGGCCTCATCACAATTCGGTCAAGACGGCCGCCAGCTCGTCGACCGCGAGGTTCAGCTCGTCCTCGGTGACCACCAGCGGCGGTGACAGCCGGATCGTCGAGCCGTGGGTGTCCTTGACCAGCACCCCGCGCCGGGCCAGCGCCTCGCTGACCGTCCGGCCGGTCCCCAACGCAGGATCGATGTCGACGCCGGCCCACAACCCGAGCCCGCGCACCGCGACCACGCCGTGCCCGCGCAACCCGGCCAGCCGCCGGTGCAGCTGCGCGCCGCGGGCCTGCGCGCGGCCGAGCATGCCGTCCGGGCCGGGGTCGGCGAGCAGCTCGACCACGGCCTGACCGACGGCGCAGGCCAGCGGATTGCCCCCGAACGTGCTGCCGTGCTGGCCGGGACGCAGCACGCCGAGCACCTCGGGGTCGGCGACGACCGCCGAGAGCGGCAGGATGCCGCCACCCAGCGCCTTGCCCAGCAGGTAGACATCGGCGTCCACGCCCGCGGCCCTGGTGGCCAGCAGGTGCCCGGTCCGGCCCAGCCCGGACTGCACCTCGTCGGCGATGAACAGCACGCCCGCCTCGTCGCAGGCGGCCCGCACCGCGGCCAGGTAGCCCGCCGGCGGGACGATCACGCCGGCCTCCCCCTGTACCGGCTCGATCAGCACGGCCACGGTGTTGGGGGTCAGCGCGGCGCGCAACGCGTCGGCGTCGCCGTAGCCGACGACGTCGAAAGCCGGGGCGTAGGGCCCGAAGCCGTTGCGCGCGTCGGGGTCGGTCGAGAAGCCGACGATGGTCGTGGTCCGGCCGTGGAAGCCGCCGGCCGCGACGACGATCCGGGCCGAGTCGGGCTCGACCCCCTTCACCTCGTAGCCCCACTTGCGGGCCACCTTGATCCCGGACTCGACGGCCTCGGCACCGGTGTTCATGGGCAGCACCAGCTGCTTGCCCAGCAGCGCCGAGAGCCGGGCGCAGAACGGCCCGAGCTGATCGTTGCCGAAGGCGCGGCTGGTCAGGGTGACCCGGTCCAGCTGCCGGTGCGCCGCGGCCAGCAGCGCCGGATGACCGTGCCCGAAGTTGAGCGCGGAGTAGCCGGCCAGGCAGTCCAGGTAGCGCCGGCCCTCGACGTCGGTCACCCAGGCGCCCTCGGCCGCGGTCACCACGACCGGCAGCGGGTGGTAGTTGTGCGCGGAGTGCTCGGCGACCAGGCGCTCGTGCCACGCCGTCGCAGATTCGACCACAACGCTCATCGCATTCCCTCGCTACGCTCGGTCAGCGCTGCGCGCCGGCGCTGTGACATTGATTCGCTCGCAAGCTCGCTCATACCCGCACCTCCAATGTGCAGCACTTCGCTCCGCCGCCCGCTTTGAGCAGCTCGGACACCTCGACCGGGACCGGGACGAAACCGCGCTCCGCGATCATCGCGGCCAGCCGCCGGGCCCGCGCCGGCAGCACCACGTGCCGGCCGTCGCTGACCGCGTTCAACCCGAGCACCGCCGCGTCCTCCCGGTCGGCCACGACCGGGTCCGGGAAGCGGGCGGTCAGCAGCTCCCGCGAGCGGGGCGAGAAGGCCTCCGGCAGCCAGGCGATGGTCTCGCCGTCCAACACCGCGAGCGCGGTGTCCAGGTGGTAGAAGCGCGGATCCACCAGCTCCAACCCCAGCACCGGCCGGCCCAGCACGGCCGCCGCCTCGGCGTGCGCCCGCGGGTCGGTGCGGAAGCCGGTGCCGGCCAGCACGACCTGCGCCTCCGGGTGCCCGGTCACCAGCAGGTCACCCTCCCCCTCGTTGACGTACCGCGGCTCGACCACCCGCCCGAAGCCGGCCGCGCGGAACC
The DNA here is from genome assembly GCA_963730945.1 of uncultured Actinomycetota bacterium. Lineage (GTDB taxonomy): Bacteria > Actinomycetota > Actinomycetes > Mycobacteriales > Pseudonocardiaceae > Pseudonocardia. The sequence goes on along the minus strand of CAVSTV010000008.1, from coordinate 643,804 downwards.
AGGCGAGGTGCGCGGCCGCCTCGGCGCGCCGCTGCGGGTGCCGGAACCGGGCGCCGAGCACGGTGCCGCCCAGCACGGTCGCGCCGTTGGCCGCGAAGACCATGTCGGGCAGGCCGGGCACCGGCGGCAGCTCGTCGACCCGATGGCCCAGGTCCAGGTAGGTGCCGCGCAGCGCTTCCCACTGCCGCAGGGCGAGCTGCCGATCGACCGGCACGCTCGGATCCATCCACGGGTTGATCGCGTAGCTGACCGTGAAGTGCTCCGGCCGGCACATCAGGTAGTGCCGCCGGGTGGCCGTGCGCTCGCTCGCCGCGACGGGGTGGGACAGGACGCTGGTCATGGGCTCGCTCCACGGGGTAACGGGCGGGGTGGCCGGCGTCGATGCCAGGTGTTGCCACGGTAAGTCCGGTCAAGTGCGGAGGACAATCGCGCGATGTTGTTCGAAAGCGATAATCCGTTGCGTCTTCAGCGCAGAAGTCGGCTGAACGTTGCTTTGGCCGTGAGGCTGGGTGTGGCGTGCTGCTCACCCACCGGTCACGCGTTCGGCGCTGGGATCGGCGGCCGAACGCGCGACGGACAGTCACCGAGCTGCGCCATTCCGGCCGAAGGGTCGCCCGGAGCTGGACACGAACGGGTTGTCGGGCGATAGCCTTCCGACTCCACTCAGCTCCCTTTAGATCACTTTCCGTCACATCGCCAGGCCGCTGCTCTCCCACAACCCCGGCCGGTGTCGCGCGGAGAGGGAAAGCGCGAACGAACCGATGCGGAAGGCTTTCCTCGACCCACTGCCGAGGGGCTACGCCCTCGAGGAGCAGGAATGGCAACGCCGACACCGGCTGCTGCTGACCCTGCTGACCGGTCACATCCCGGCGCTGGCCGTCGTCGGCGGCCTGCTCGGCCGCGACATCGGGGCGCTGCTCGCGGCGATCACCGTGCCGGCGGTGTGCGCGGGGCTCGGCGTGCTGCTGCGCCACCGACGGCGGGCCGCGGCCATCACCGTCACGTTGGGGCTGGTCTACTGCTCGACCGCGCTGGTCGGGCTGACCGGTGGCGCGATCGAGGCGCACTTCCACTTCTTCGTGATCGTCGGCTTCATCGCGCTGTACCAGGACTGGACGTCGTTCCTGTTCATGATCTTGTTCACCACGGCCAGCCACGTGGTGGGCTCGTACTGGCAACGGGACCTGATCTTCAGCCACGCGGCGGGGCAGGCGAACCCCTGGCTGTGGTCGCTGGTGCACGGCGTGGCGGTGCTGGTCGCCTGCATCGGGATCCTGTTGCTCTGGCACGGCACCGATGACGTGCAGGAGAAGATCATCGTGGCTCGGCGGGAGGCGGACGCCGAGGTCGGCCAGCGGAGGTTCACCCATGACCTGCTGGTGAACCTGGCCCGGCGCAACCAGAGCATGCTGTACCGCCAGCTGGAGATCATCAATCGGCTCGAGGAGTCCGAGCGCGATCCGGACACGCTGGGCGAACTGTTCGCCCTCGATCACCTCGCCACCCGGGTCCGGCGCAACGCCGAGAGCTTGCTCGTGCTGTCCGGCGAGCAGCCGCAGCGGGTCTGGACCCATCCGGTGCCGCTGCGCGACGTGCTGCGGGCGGCGATCGCCGAGACCGAGGACCTCAACCGGGTCGTGTTCGTCGCCGACGAGGAGCTGGCCGTGGCCGGCCACACGGTCACCGACCTGACCCACCTGATCGCCGAGCTCACCGAGAACGCGGTGCGTTTCTCGCCGCCGGACAGCACGGTGTCGATCAGGGCCAACCCGAACCCCCAGGTCTCGGGCGGCTACGCCATCACCGTGGAGGACTGGGGGGTCGGGATGCCCGCCGAGCGGCTGGCCGCGGCCAACGAGCTGCTCGCCCGGCCGTCCGACGTGGACCTCTCGGTCGCGCACCGGCTGGGGTTGCACGTGGTCGCCCGGCTCGCCGCCCGGCACTACATCGTGGTGTCGCTGAACGCCACCCCGAACTCGGGCGTCACCGCCACCGTCCTGCTGCCGCCGACGCTGTTCACCGGGCCCGCCTACGACATCACCGAACCGGTCCCGCAGCAGCGGCCGGTGCTGGACGACCCGCCCGGCGCCGGGCCGGCTCCGGCGGCGCGCCGGCCGGCGGTCGCGCGGGAGCCCGGACCGCGGCACCGGGAACCCGTGGCGCCGGCCACCGCGGTGCCGGTTGCTGAGGTGCCGGTCGTCGCGGTGCCGGTCGCCCCGCGGCCGGCCGCCCGGGTGTCGTCGATCGGGTTCCCGGTGATGGGGGTCCATGACTGTCCGGCGCCGGTGATCCGGAACGGCACGGTCGTCGCGGGCTCGAACGGCCATCATGTCGCCGCGCCGGCTGACCGTGTGCCCCGGCCCGCCGTCGAGGTTCCCGCCGTCGAGGTCCCGGCCGTCGAGGTGCCGGCCGTCGAGGTGCCGGCCATCGAGGTCCCGGCCATCGAGGTGCCGGCCGTCCAGGCGCGGACGGTGGAGATGCCGACCGTCACGGTGCCCGCCGTCGAGAAGGCGGCTGCTGCTCGGGCCGGGGCGCCCGAGCCGCCGCCGGCTCCGGCGCCGCCGCCGGCGCCGGAGCCGGTGGTGACGGCCGAGGAACGCTGGCCCGGCTGGTGGGCGCCGGAGATCGAGGGCACGCTCCCGGAGCCGGCCGGCTACGAGCCGAACCGGATCGAATCGGCCCCTCCCGAGCCGACCCTGCCGCCGATCCCGACGCCCGCCCCGACCCCGATCCCGACGCCGACGACCGACCTGGTGCCGAGCCCCCGCCCACGCACCGCCGCGGTCTCCCAGCTGCCGCCCCAGTCGGACCGGCGATCCGTCGAGACGCCCGAACCGCAGCCGGTCGAGGTGCCCGTCGACCAGCTCAGCGGGCTGCGCAGGCGGATCCCGCAGACCCACCTGGCGCCGGGCCTGCGGCAGTCGAGGGACGCACCCGAGCCGCCGGATCCTCGAGCGTCCCCCGAGCACGGCACCGAGGCGGCGCACGCGCTGTCGCGGTACCAGGCCAGCCGGCAGGCCGCCCGCACCGCGGTCGAGGACGGGCAGCGGTGGGGACGATGACCGGCTCCGGGCTCGACTGGCTGCTGACCACGTTCGTCCGGGCCGTCCCGGGCACGACGGCGGCGGTCGTCGTCTCGGCCGACGGGCTGAAGCTGGCCTGCTCACCGGGGGTGTCGGACACGCTCGGCGACCAGCTCGCGGCGGCCACATCCGGCCTGGTCAGCCTGTCGAGGGGCACGGCGCAGCTGCTCGGCGCCGGGCCGGTGACCCAGACCATCCTGGAGCTGGCCGAGGGCTACCTGTTCGTGACCGCGATCAGCGCCGGGGCCGCGCTCGCGGTGCACACCGACCGCAGGTGCGACATCGGGATGGTCGGCTACGAGATGACGATGCTGGCCAACCGCGTCGGGCACGCCCTGACCCCGGTGGCGCGGCCCGACGCCCGGCTCGCCGCCAGGTGAGCGGGTACCAGCCGCTGTCCGTGTCCAACGGGCACCACGGGCGGGTGGTGCCCGCCTACGCCGTCACCGGGGGTCGCACCCGCTCTGCCGGCCCCGACCTGCCGATCGAGTCGCTGGTCACCGCGACCGGCCGGTGGGCGGGCGATCTGGAGAAGGAGTACCGCGTGATCATCGAGACCGCCGCCGGGCCGGTCTCCCTGGTCGAGGTCGGGGCGGCGCTCTGCGTTCCGTTCGGGGTGGCGCGGGTGCTGGTCAGCGACCTGGCCGAGGCCGGGTACCTCGAGGTGCACACCCCACCGCCGCCGACCGCCGAGGGCCGACCCGCGCCCGAGCACCTGGCCCGACTCATGGAGGGGCTACGTGCGCGATGACTTCCGGCCGATCCCGCTGAAGATCGTCGTGGCCGGCGGCTTCGGGGTCGGCAAGACGACGCTGGTGCAGGCGCTCTCGGAGATCCCGCCGTTGCTGACCGAGGGCGCGCTCACCACGGCCTCGATCGGCATCGACGACATCTCCGCGGTGCCGGGGAAGAGCACCACGACCGTCGCGATGGACTTCGGACGGATCACCGTCGACCAGTCGTTGATCCTCTACCTGTTCGGGACGCCCGGCCAGGACCGGTTCTGGTTCATGTGGGACGAGCTGACCAGGGGTTCGGTCGGCGCGGTGGTGCTGGTCGACCTGCGCCGGATCGATCAGAGCTTTGCCGCGGTGGACTACTTCGAGGACCGCAGGCTGCCCTTCGTGCTCGCGGTGAACGCGTTCCCCGGCACCGAGGGATACAGCGCGGACGCGGTGCGGGGCGCGCTCGCGTTGGCGCCCGACACCCCGATCATCTGGATGGACGCGCGCAGCTCTGATTCCTGCCTGAGCGCGCTGGTCGAGCTGGTCGAGCACGCCCTGGCACGAACCACGGTGGCGCACTGACGTCTCGCGGCCGTGGCCAGCGATCTGGATCTCCGCCCGGCCAAGGTCTCGGATGACAGCCGGCGGGCGGCCGGGCCGAGGCGAGCGCGGGTTCGATCCGATGGTGAGCACCGAGGGCGTACCGTGCGGGAGCTGTGAGCCCCACGGCGCGTCCGGCGTTCGTCCTGCACGAGCACCAGCGTCCGCGCCACCATTTCGACCTGCGGTTAGAGCAGGACGGGGTGTTGCGCTCGTGGGCGGTACCCCGAGGTCTGCCCACCAGTCCGGCGCAGAACCGGTTGGCGGTGGCGGTGCCCGATCATGGGATAGACCACCTCGACTACACCGACGCGGACAAGGACATCGCCGACACCGGCTGGTGGGAGGAGCACGACCGGAACGACCGCCGGATCCTGTTCACCCTGCACGGCCGGCACGGTGCGCATCGCTACGCACTCATCCGCACCGACAGCGGCTGGCTGCTGCACCTGACCAAGGACCAGGCCGGCCCGGAACCCGCCGGCGATTGACCGCCGCGAGTGACCCGGCAACGGCCGATCCGATGTCGGGATGCCCGCGCGCCGTCGCCGGGTCCTGGCCGCCTTGCTGCGATCATCGCCCTCGGCGGCGCGCCGTCGATCGATCCTGGCAGGCCAACCCCGCAATGGAAGGTGCAGCATGTCCCGGTTCGCCCCGATGGGCGCGCGGCGGCTGGCGTGCGGCGCGATCGCCGCCGCGCTGCTGGCCACGGCGGCCTGCAGCGGCACCGTCGAGGCCTCCTACCGGCCGCCGCCACCAGCGCCGCCCACCCCCGCACCCACCACCGTCCCCCCGACGCCGACCGTCGCGCCGACCACGCAGGCCGTCGCCGCGGCGTGCGGTCCCGATGAGGTCTCGGTGCAGGTCGGCGACGTGCAGGCCGAGGCCAGCAGCCGGGCGGTGCCGCTGTTGATCCGGACCAGGGGCGCGAGCGCCTGCGGGGTGGCGAACCCGGTCGGCATCGAGCTGGTGGACGCGGCGGGCGCACCGCTCACCACCCGCGTGCAGGTCGCCGACCTGCCGTCCGGGCGGACCGCCGTGGACCTGATCCCGGCGGCTCCCGGTGCGGCGGCACCCTCAGCGGCGGCACCCTCGGCTGCGGCACCGACCGGCCCCCCGCCGACGGGTACACCCGCGCCCGGGAGCCCGGGTACCGGTGGCGAAGGGCCCAGCGGCGTGACGGTGTGGCTGCAGTGGCGCGCCGAACCGAGCGTGCGCACCGCCGACCCCGCCACCGACTGCGTCGACGCGACGGGTCTGCTGCTCACGCTGGCCGACGCCGCGCGCCCGATCTCCGTCGCCGCGAAGCTGAAGGCCTGCGACGGCGGCACCATCTACGTGAGCCCGGCCGAACCCGGAGTCGGCTGATCGGACAGGGCCTGAACCGCGAGGGCCTGACCGGCCCGGGCGGCCAGCCGCTCCCGTTGCGGGGTGACCACGTAGCGCGGGTCCTTGGTCGAGGCCACGCCCGCCTCGTACACGCCGAACCGCTGCAGCGCGCTGCCGGCCATCAGCGCCAGCCCGGACAGCACGCCCGCCGGACGGCTGCGGCGGGCAGCCAGGGTGCCGATCAGCCCGGCCGCGGTCAGGTACTCCGACCACTTCCGCAGCCGGTGCGCCGAACCCGTCTCGTAGGCCTCGCCGATCATGCCGAGGCGGTGCTCCATGAGCTTCGACGCGACCAGCTCGGCGGCCGCCCCGGTGGCGGCGAACGTGCGGGCAGGACCCGCCTCGCGGACAGGCGCCAGCGCCATCCCGAGCCCGCCGGAGCTGGCCGCGGCCGACCCGGTGAAGATGAAGGGGAGGTACGGGTGCGCGGCGTTCCAGGCGGGCACCGCGGTCTGCGAGAGCAGGATGGCCGTGTAGGACGCCAGCGCCGGGGCGAGCGCGGCCGAGGACATCCCGGCCGGGCGGGCCAGCCAGCGCAGCGCCCGCCCCGCCAGAGTGGGTTGCCAGCGGGCCGGGAGAAGTTCGCTCACCGCGGCCAGGCCGATCCCCGGGCTGTACGCGGCGATGATCCACGTTCCGACGCTCATCGGGGAGGTCGGCTTGACCACCCGCAGCATGTGGTGGAACCGCAGCGGGCGGCCCAGGTCGGAGACCAGGAAGTAGGTGCTCGCGCCCAACGCGGCCACGGCGGCGACCCGGGACCGGCGGCGCAGCAGCGGCCGCCCGGTGAGGTCGGCGCCGGTGGACAGCAGGGTCGAGCCGGCCGAGAGGCCGCCGGCGAACAGGTAGGCCGGGATCCGCCAGTCCCAGGCCGGCGGCTTGAGGATCGGCCGGCCGTAGTAGGACGAAGGATCGTTGCGCGGCACGAACTTCTCGCGCTTGCCGTGCTTGCTCACCTGCGTCGCCCCAGGAACGCTCCCACGGCGGCCGTGAGGAAGCCCGCGGCCGCCGCCCCGACGAAGCCCCACATCCGGCCCATGTCCCGGGTTGCCACCACCGGGTCCGGCGGCAACCCGTACACCTCCGGTTCGTCGAGCAGCAGGAAGAAGGCGCCGTTGCCGCCCACCCCGTCGTTCTCGTCCGCGCCGTAGAGCCGGGCGCTGCTGACGCCCTGGCCCTGCAGCGTCTCGACCCGGGCCGCGGCGCGCTCCCGCAGCTCGTCGAGCTCGCCGAACTGGATGGAGTTGGTCGGGCAGGCCTTGGCGCACGCCGGTTCCAGGCCGTCGTGCAGCCGGTCGTAGCACAGCGTGCACTTCTGCGCGCGGCCGTCGCCTGCTCGGCGCTCGATCACGCCGTAGGGGCATCCGCTGACGCAGTAGCCGCAGCCGTTGCAGATGTCCTGCTGCACGACGACGGACCCGAACTCGGTGCGGAACAGCGCCCCGGTCGGGCAGACGTCCAGGCAGCCGGCGTGCGTGCAGTGCTTGCAGACGTCCGACGACATCAGCCAGCGGAAGTCGGTGCGGGTCTCCTCCCCGGTCCCGCTGCCGGGGAGATCGAGCATCGGCATCCCGAGATCGACCGGCGCGGGCGCGGCCGCAACGGCGGGGACCGGCGGCTGCTCGATGAACGCGACGTGGCGCCACGAGTTGGCCCCGAGCTCGCCGGTGTTGTCGTGCGACATGCCCAGCAGGTCGATGTACTCCCCCGCCGGCACGCTGTTCCACTGCTTGCACGCCACCTCGCACGCCTTGCAGCCGATGCAGACCGAGGTGTCGGTGAAGAAACCGACGCGCGCGGGATGATCGATGTGCCCGGCGTCGCCGGCCACGTCGTGCAGCGGTCCGAACAGGCTGTTGCTCATGTGGCCGCCTCCGCGCTGATCCCGGCCCGTCGACGGTAGTCCTCGACGTAGGCCAGCAGCGCGGGGCCGGTGGGCCGCCGACCCGGCCGCACGTCGCAGGTGGCGACCTTGCTCTCCTGGATGCTGACGTTGGGCTCGGTGACGATCCCGAGCAGGTCGTTCATCACGTCGCCGGTGGCCAGCCCGCCGGGCCCGAAGTGGTAGGGCATCCACACCTGGTGCACCACCTGCCCCTGCACGCGCAACGGCCGGATCCGCGAGGTCACCACCACCTTGGCCTGCACCGCGGTGCGGCTGGTGATCACGTGACACCAGGTGTTGTGCTCGAGCCCGCGGTCGGCGGCCAGCTCGGGCGACACCTCCACGAACAGCTCCGGCTGCAGCTCGGCCAGGAACGGCAGCCAGCGGCTCATCCCGCCCGCGGTGAGGTGCTCGGTGAGCCGGGACGCGGTGAGCACGAACGGGAAGACCTCGTTGTCGCCCAACGGGTTCGCCGGGTTCGCCGGGCGCGTGTAGCGCCGGCGCAGCGGGCTGCCCTGCGGGCCGGCCAGCCGGTTGCGCACCGGCGACTCGTCGGGTTCGTAGTGCGTGGGCAGCGGGCCGTCGAGCACCCCGTTGGGGGCGAACAGCCAGGCCTTGCCGTCGGCCTGCAGCACGAAGGCGTCGTCGCCGCGCAGCGCGGCCGCGCCGACCGCGTCGGCCGGCGGCACGTGCCCCGGCGGCAGGTCGTCGGGGAAGTCGGCGATGTCGTCGCCCACCCAGCGACCGCGGTCGGCGTCCCACCAGACGAGCTTCTTGCGCTCGCTCCACGGCCGACCCTCCGGGTCGGCGGAGGCGCGGTTGTAGAGGATGCGCCGATCCAGCGGCCACACCCAGCCCCACTTGCCGTCCGGGCCGTCGCCGCGGCGGGCCGACAGGTTCACCCCGCCCCGGAACACCCCGGAGTAGATCCAGCAGCCGGCCGAGGTGCTGCCGTCGGCGCGCAGCTCCCGGTAGTCACCGACCGGCTCACCGGTATCCAGGTGGTAGCCGTTGATCCGGCGCAGCACGTCCTCGGCGCTCGGCTCCCCCCACTCCTGATCTTCGTGCCCGTGCTCCTTGGCGTAGTCCCAGGACAGGTCGATGATCGGGTGGTCTCGTTCCCTCGTCGACGCGGCCAGCCGTTCCCGGATGATCCGGCCCAGGTGGAAGGCGAACCACAGCTCGGAGGTCTGGTCGCCCGACGGTTCGACGGCCTTCTCCCGCCACTGCAGCATGCGCTCGGTCTGGGTGAAGGTGCCCTCCTTCTCCACGTGCGAGGAGGCCGGGAAGAAGAACACCTCGGTGCGGCAGGTCTTCGGGTCGATCTCCCCGGTCTCGATCTCCGGGGCGTCCCGCCAGAACGTTGCCGACTCGACCATCACCAGATCCCGCACGACCAGCCAGTCCAGCTGGGCCAGCGCGAGCCGGGCCAGCCGCCCGTTGGACATGCCGACCGCCGGGTTCTGGCCGAACAGGAAGTAGCCGGGGATCTTCCCGTCGACCATGTCCATCATGGTCCGGTACACGCCGTGGTCGCCGTCGATGCGCGGCAGGTAGTCGAAGCCGAAGTCGTTGCCGGGCTGGGCCTTCTCGCCCCAGTACTCCTTGAGCAGCGACACCATGTAGGTGTCGGCGTTGTACCAGAAACCCTTCTGCTTCTTGCTGCGGATCGACTCGATGTAGCTGTCCAGGGCCGGGGTGGCCGGCGAGGGCATCGGCAGGTACCCGGGCAGCAGGTTGAACAGCGTCGGGATGTCGGTGCAGCCCTGGATGCTGGCGTGCCCGCGCAACGCCAGGATGCCGCCACCCGGGCGGCCGATGTTGCCCAGCAGCAGCTGGATGATCGCGCCGGCGCGGATGTACTGGGCGCCGACGCTGTGCTGGGTCCAGCCGACGCTGTAGACCAGCGCCCCCGTGCGTTCTCGACCGGACGCGCTGGTCCAGGCCTCGCAGACGGCCAGGAACTGCTCGCGGGGCGTGCCGCAGACGTCCTCGACGAACTCCGGGGTGTAGCGGGCGAAGTGCCGCTTGAGGATCTGGAACACGCAGCGCGGGTGCTGCAGGGTCGGGTCCTGGGTGATCCCGTTGCTGACCCCGGACAGCGGCGGACCGCCGGCCCCCGATGCGTGCGCCTGCGCCTGGTCGCTCTGCTCGTCGTCGTCCTCGTGCTCCGGCGGTGCCGCGGCCGACTCGTACTGCCAGCTGCTCTGGTCGTAGGAGTCGGTCCGCGGGTCGAACCCGCTGAACAGGCCCTCGAGGTCCTCGGTGTCCCGGTAGCGCTCGTCGACCAGGAACGAGGCGTTGGTGTAGGCCACGACGTAGTCGCGGAAGTCCTTGTCACCGCTCAGGATGTAGTTGATCACTCCGCCGAGGAAGGCGATGTCGCTGCCGGCCCGGATCGGTACGTAGCTGTCGGCGAGCGCGCTGGTCCGGGTGAAGTGCGGATCGATGTGGATCACCTTGGCGCCGCGCAACTTCGCCTCGATCACCCACTGGAACGCGACCGGGTGCGCCTCGGCCATGTTCGAGCCCATGATCACGATGTTGTCGGTGTTGACGAGCCCGTGCGGGCCGTCGGTGGCGCCGCCGCGCCCCAAGGAGGTTCCCAGACCGGGAACCGTGGCGGAGTGTCAAATACGGGCCTGGTTCTCGATCTGGATCGCCCCGAGCGCCGTGAACAGCTTCTTGATCAGGTAGTTCTCTTCGTTGTCCAGGGTGGCGCCGCCGAGCGCGGCGAAGCCGGTGGTGCGCCGCAACACCCGCCCGTCGGCGTCGGTGTCCTGCCAGCACTTGTCGCGGGCGGCCAGCACCCGGTCGGCCACCATCTCCATGGCCGTGTGCAGGTCCAGGTCGGTCCACTCGGTGGCCCCGGGGGCGCGGTAGCGCACGGATCGCTCGCGCTGCGGGCCGGTGACCAGCTGCGTGCTCGCGGATCCCTTGGGGCACAGCCGACCTCGGGAGATCGGGCTGCCCGGGTCACCCTCGATCTGCACGACCTTCTCGTCGCGCACGAAGACCTTCTGCGCGCAACCGACGGCGCAGTACGGGCACACGGACTTCGCGACCCGGTCGGCAGTGGCCGTGCGGGGGCTGAGGGCCTGGGAGCGGGCGGACTGGGTGGCGGCGCCGCGGGCGAGCTTGTCCGGCCCCGTGAGCTGCCGGTACACCGGCCACGAGCCCAACCACCCCAGAACGTCCATGCGTGTCCTCCGCCCTCAGCACATATCCAACACCCAGTGATCACGATCGCGCCACCGGAGCTGGCTGCCCTCTCGCCCAGCAGAAGATCCCGAACCGATTATCGCCGCCCGCCGGTCGATCCGGACCATTCCCACGAATACGTCGATCACCACGTACAGCTGATGGTCATCGCGTTTCCGTGCGTCCCGCGATGTGGTCGACAAAGCCGTATTCCAATGCCTCCTTCGCGGTGAACCAGCGATCCCGGTCGGAATCGAGGATGATCTGTTCTACGGTCTGCCCGGTCTGCTCGGCGATCAGCTCGGCCATCAGCCGCTTGGTGTAGCTGAACGCCGCCGCCTGGATCGCGATGTCGCTGGCCACGCCACCCACGCCCGCCGACGGTTGGTGCATCACGACCCGGGTGCTGGGCAGCAGGTAGCGCTGGCCCGGCGTGCCCGACGACAGCAGGAACTGCCCCATCGACGCCACGAAGCCGAGCCCCCAGGTCTGCACGTTCGGCTCGATGAGCTGCATGGTGTCGTAGATCGCCATGCCCGCGTTGACCGAACCGCCAGGGGAGTTGATGTAGAACTTGATGTCCTGGGTCGGGTCGTCCGCAGCCAGCAGCAACAGCTGCGCGGTGATGCGGTTGGCGACCTCGTCCCCGACCTCGGTCCCGAGGAACACGATTCTCGAGCGCAGCAGTTGCTCGTACACCGAGTCGGTCAACGTCGTCCCGCCGGCCGGTGAGCTCATGCGCGGCAGCAGCAGCTGATCGACGGCGGTATTCCCGGTCATCTCGAGCATGTTCATGTCCGCTGTCCTATTCTCCTGGTACGGCCACAACATCAGCGACCCGGCTCGCTCTATTCACGAACGTATCGGAGATGGACCGCGGCACTGCGGTCGATCGTCCCTTGTTCGCTTACGGCGATCGACCACGCCGCTCATTCGGGTGGCGCGATCTGCCGGGCGCGGCACGGCCGGTACCGGCAGGATCTCCGACAATGACGAACGGAGCTCGCTCATGACGCCACCGAACCCGCACCCGCCGAACATCCACGTGCCCCCCGATCCCGGCGCCGACGCCCGGCTGCTGGCCGATTTCGTCGAGCTGTCGGCGATCGGCGCCACCCCGGCCGGTGGGGTCGAGCGGCAGGCCGCGACCGCTGCGGACGGGCAGACCCGCGACTGGCTCGCCGGCTGGCTCACCGAGCGCGGGTTCACCGTCTCCTGCGACCGCGTGGGCAACATGTTCGGGCGCTACGAGTTCGTGCCGGGCGCGCCGTACGTGCTGGCCGGCTCACACCTCGACAGCCAGCCGCGCGGCGGCCGCTTCGACGGCGCCTACGGCGTACTCGCCGCCGCCCACGCCGCGGACCGGTTGCGCGGCTACTACCAGCAGACGGGCACCCGGCCGCGGTTCAACCTCGCCGTCGTGAACTGGTTCAACGAGGAGGGGTGCCGTTTCCCGCCCTCGATGACGGGCAGCGCCGTGTTCACCGGCGCGATGCCGCTGGAGACGGCGCTGGCCACCACCGACACCGCGGGGGTGACCGCGGCCGAGGCGCTCGCCGCGATCGGCGCCCTGGGCAGCACCGACGTGTTTGACGACGCCCGCCCGGTGTGCTCCTACGCGGAGATCCACATCGAGCAGGGCCGGGAGCTGGACAAGGCCGCGTTGCCGCTCGGGCTGGTCGACGCGACGTGGGCCGCCAACAAGTACCAGATCTCGGTCATCGGCGCGCAGGCGCACACCGGCGCCACCGCGATGGCCGACCGCCAGGACGCGTTGTACGGGGCCGCGCTCGCCGTCGTCGCGGTGCGCGAGCTGGCCGCGGATTTCGGCGAACAGCTGCACACCTCCTGCGGGCAGCTGACCGTGTTCCCCAACTCACCGGTGGTCGTCGCCCGCGAGGTGCACATGCACCTCGACCTGCGTTCGTCCTCCGACGAGCTGCTCGCCGAGGCCGATGCGGTGCTGCGCCAGCAGTTCGCCGAGATCGAGCTGAAGGCCGACGTGCGCATCGAGCGCCGGTTCGCGCACACCTGGAAAGGGCACCGCTACCAGCCGGAAGGGGTCGCACTCGCGCGGGCGGTCGCCGCCGACCTCGACGTCCCGTCGATGATCGTCAAGACCCGTGCTGGCCACGACTCGACGAACATGAAGGACCTCGTACCCACGGTGATGCTCTTCATCCCGAGCGTCGAGGGCATCTCCCACGCCGAAGCCGAGTTCACCCGCGACGAGCACCTCACCACCGGCGCCGACATCCTCACCGAAACCCTCGCCCGCCTGCTGGCCGGCGCGCTCCTGCCCTAGGTCTCTGAGAGCGTCGGGGTGCATCCCGCGCGTCGCCGGTCGACGTTCAGGCGGCAAGGGCGGCGTAGCGGCCACCGGTGGCCAGCAGGGTGGCGTGGGTGCCGGTTTCGGCGACCCGGCCGTGGCCGATGACCACGATCTGGTCGGCGTCGCGCACGGTCGAGAGCCGGTGCGCGATGGTGATGGTCGTGCGGCCGCGGGTCAACGCGTCGAGGGCGCGCTGGATGGCGCGCTCGGTCTCGGTGTCCAGGGCGCTGGTCGCCTCGTCCAGCACCAGCACCCGGGGGTTGCGCAGCAGCGTGCGCGCGATGGCGATGCGCTGCTGCTCGCCGCCGGAGAAGCGGTGTCCGCGGGAGCCGACCACGGTGTCGTAGCCCTCGGGCAGCCCGGCGATCAGCTCGTGCACCTGCGCGGCCCGCGCCGCGGCCTCGATCTCGGCGTCGGTCGCGTCGGGCTTGGCGTAGCGCAGGTTCTCCCGCACGGTGGTGTGCAGCAGGTAGGTCTCCTGGCTCACCACGCCGACCACGGCGGCCAGGTCGGCCAGCCGCAGGTCGCGCAGGTCGATGCCGTCGATGGTGATGCGGCCACCGGCCGGGTCGTAGAGCCGGGCCATCAGGGCGGCGAGGGTGCTCTTGCCGGAGCCGGTCTCGCCGACCAGGGCCAGCGTCGTGCCGGCGGGCACGTCCAGGTTGATGCCCGCGACCGCGGCGGTCTCGCTGCCGGGGTAGGCGAAGGTGACGTCGGAGAAGCGGACGTGCCCGGCCATCCGCGCCGGGTCGATGTGCACCGGCTCCGCCGGCTCGTCGACATCGACGGTCAGGTCGAGGTACTCGAAGATGCGGGCGAACAGGGCCAGCGAGCTGACCAGCGAGACGCCCACGTTGAGCAGGCCCATCAGCGGCCGGAACAGCCCGCCCTGCAGGGTGGTGAAGGCGATCAGGGTGCCGATGGTCATCGTGCCCGCCGTGACCGGCAGCCCGGCGGACAGGTAGATCACCGCGGGGATCGCGGCGAAGACCACGCTCATCGAGGCCATCCGCCAGCGTCCGGCCAGCTGCGAGCGCAGCTCCAGGTCGATCAGGCGCGCCGAGGAGGCGGTGAACCGCTCGACCACGGCCGGTCCGGCGCCCATCGTCTTGCTCAGCTGGATGCCGCTGATCGACAGACCCTCCTCGACGGTGACGTTGAGATCGGCCAGCTCGCGCTGCTGCGCCGCGGTGATCCGGCGTCGCATCCGCGCGACCCGGCGGGTCAGGTAGACCGCGGGCGGCATCACCACCAGCGAGATCAGCGTGAGCCGCCAGGACAGCGCGGTCATCGCGGCCGCGGTGGCCACGGCGGTGGTGAGGTTGGAGGCGACCGAGGTCGCGGTGGAGGTGACGACGGCCTGCATGCCGCCGATGTCGTTGGTGATGCGCGACTGCACCTCGCCGGTGCGGGTCCGGGTGAAGAAGGCGATCGACTGCCGCTGCAGGTGCGCGAACACGTCGGTGCGCAACCGGTGCATGACCTGCTGGCCGATCTTCGTGCTGATCCAGGTCTGGACCACACCCAGCGCCGAGGTCACGGCGGCGACGGCGATCATGCCGAGCACCAGCCAGATCAGCAGCGTGAGGTCCTGCCGGGGCAGCGCGGTGTCGATCACCGCGCGGAGCAGGAAGGGCGAGGCCAGTGACACCACCGACGACGCGACGATGATCGCGATCACGACGGTGAGCGGCCAGCGGTAGGGGGTGAACAACCGGCCTATGCGGCGCAGCGAGACCTCGCGGGCCTGCGCCTTCTCGGCGGCGGTGACGGACCTGCTCGAGCGGCCCAGCCGCTCCGGAGTGACGGCGCGCTCCACGTGACTCCTCGGGTTCGAGTATTGCTGAGGTTACCTCAACATGAGGCAACAACACCACTCGTTGGTACGGTATTCCGGTGCGGCCCGAGGAGCAGCAGGACGAGACCCTCTCCGAGGCGTTCTGGGCCGTGGCGCGGCGGCTGCGGCAGCGCAACCGGGAGGTACTGGCCCCCTGGGCGGTCACCCCTTCGCAGTCGCGCGCGATCATGGTGCTGGCCCGGCACGGGACGATGCGACTCTCCGAGCTGGCCGAGCACCTGCGCATCGTGGCCCGCTCCGCCACCGAGGTCGTCGACGACCTGCAGGAGCGCAGGCTGGTCGAGCGGCTACCCGATCCGCGGGACCGGCGCGCGACCCTGGTGCGCCTCACCGACCACGGCACCGAGACCGCCACCGCCATCCGCGCCACCCGCGCCACCGAGGCCGAGGCCTTCTTCAGCACCCTCACCGAACCCGACCGCGCCCACCTCGCCCGCATCCTGCGCACCCTGCGCGGCTGATCCCGCGTCGCACCGACCGAACCTAGGCCCGGGCTCGGTCGCGGTAGGCGCGCGGGCTGGTGGCGTGAGCGCGTTTGAACGCGGTGCTGAAGGTGAACGGGCTGCTGTAGCCGGTGGCCCGGGCGACCGCGGTGACCGTGGCCCCGTCCGCGAGCAGCAGGTCGGCGGCCAGCGCCATCCGCCAGCCGGTCAGGAACGCCATCGGCGGCTCGCCGACGATCTCGTGGAAGCGCCGGGCCAGCGACGCCCGCGACACCCCGACCGCCGCGGCCAGCTCGGCGACCGTCCACGGGTGGGCGGGGTCGTCGTGCAACATCCGGACCACCGGCCCGACCACCGGGTCGGCGTCGGCGCTGAACCATGGGGGCACCGCGACGCTGCGCGCGGCGAACGCGGCGCGCAGCGCGCTGACCAGCAGCAGGTCGAGCAGCCGATCGAGGATCACCTGCTGGCCCGGCTCCTCCCTGACGATCTCGGCGGCCAGCAGGCCGACCACCGGGCTGTCCCAGTCGCTCGCCCGCACCACGACCAGCTGCGGCAACGAGTCGAGCAGCCGCCTGCTCACCTCGCCATCGGTCCGGTAGGTCCCCACCAGCATCACGTCGGAGCCGGTCTCGGCGTTGCCCCAGGTCCGGACGCCGAGGTTCATCGACTCGACCAGGCTCCGACCATCCAGGGTCGAGCAGCGCCCGTCCGCGCCGATGACGATCGTCGGCTCGGTGGTCGGTCGGTCGGCCACCACGTACGGATCCGACGCCCGGACGATCAGCACGTCACCGGCGCGCAGCCGCACCGCCTCGGCGGCCGGCTCGGGCAGCAGCCACGCCGAGCCGTGCGTGACGGCCACGACCGAGAGCGGCGCCTCGTCGTCGATCCGCATCGACCACGGTGGCTCCAGCACGATCCGCATCAGGAAGGCGGCTCGGGCCCGAGGCCCTTCGAGGAAACCTGCGAGCGGATCCACGGCCACGATCGTAGACGATAAGAGAGTTTATTGACCGTTTCAGCTATGGAGAGTCTTCGTCGCGTCGGGCTTGATGGTGGCATGACGAACAACACCGACCACCGACCCACCCTGATCATCGGCGGCCACGGCAAGACCGGCCGCCGGGTGGCCGAGCGGCTCGCCGCCGCCGGCCGCGCCACCCGGATCGCCTCCCGCTCGACCACGCCCGCGTTCGACTGGAACGATCGCTCGAGCTGGCCCGCCGTCCTCGACGGCGTCGGCCACGCCTACCTCACCTTCCAGCCCGATCTGGCCGTACCCGGCACAACCGAGATCATCACCGCGCTCGGCGCCGCCGCCCGCACGCACGGCCTGGACCACCTCGTGCTGCTCTCCGGGCGCGGCGAACCCGAGGCGCAGGCCTGCGAGCGGGCCCTCGCGGACAGCGGGGTGCCGACCACCGTCGTGCGCTGCAGCTTCTTCGCGCAGAACTTCAGCGAGCACTTCCTCGTGGCCGCGGTGGCGCAGGGCGTCATCGCGCTGCCGGCCGGCGAGGTGACCGAACCGATCGTCGACGCCGAGGACATCGCCGAGGTCGCCGCGGCCGCCCTGCTCGGCCGGATCCCGATCGGCCGGGTGTACGAGCTGACCGGCCCGCGGCTGTTGACCTTCCACGACGTGGCCGCCGATCTCAGCGCGGCCACCGGGCGCCCCATCGCCTACCTACCGGTGAGCCCGGCGGAGTACGTCGCCGCCGCGATCGAGGACGGGGTGCCGGCCGACGAGGCACGGATGCTCGGCGAGCTGTTCGCGCACATCTTCGACGGCCACAACTCGACCCTGGCCACCGGCGTCACCGAGGCCCTCGGCCGGCCCGCCCGGGATTTCGCCGCGTTCGCCGAGCGGGCGGCCGCGGCCGGCGCGTGGGACCTCGCCCGAACGGCCCGCTGACCGCGTGGGGGCGGGCAACGTCGTCGCATCCCGCGCGGGGTGCAACCCTCGAGGCGACATGGGACGCTCGCACGATGGCCTCGTGGTGGCAGATGTCGGGCGGTGCGCCGGGACGGCGGTGCCGGGCGGTGGTGGCCCTCGCCCTCGGGCTCACCGTCGCGCTCACCGGTTGCACGATCTCGGTGTCCTCGCCGACCGCCCCGGCCCCGGCCCCGGACGGCGTGGACCGGCCGGTCGGCACTGACTCGGACCAGCGCGACGTGGACGAGCAGAGCGCCGTGCGGGCCGTCGACGCCTACTGGCAGCGGCACTTCACCGATGAAACCGGCCGGCCCTACGACTCGCCGCAGGTCGCCGGGCCCTACCGCGGGAGATCGGGGCCGACCTGTGCCGGCCAACCGTCCGTGCCCGGCAACGCCTTCTACTGCCCGGACGGCGATTTCCTGGCCTGGGACGAGGAGCTGATGCAGGCCGGCTACGACCGGATCGGCGACGCCTGGGTCTACCTGATCATCGCCCACGAGTGGGGGCACGCCGTGCAGGCCCGGTTGCGCCGCGGGCAGGTCTCGGTCGCGGCCGAGCTGCAGGCCGACTGCCTGGCCGGGGTGGCGTTGCAGGGCTCGGTCAACGACGGCGAGCTCAGCCTCGAACCCGGCGACGCGCAGGAGATCCAGCAGACCCTGGTCGTGGTGTCCGACGCCTTCCCGTGGACCGACCAGCGCAGCCACGGCAACGCCCAGCAGCGCATCGCGGCGTTCTCCCAGGGCGCCGCCAGGGGCCTGGACGCCTGCATCTGAGCGGCCGGGCCCGCCGGTCAGGCCTGGCTGTGCGGCGGGGTCGCCGGCCGGCGCAGCAGCGGGGACAGCACCAGCACCGACTTGGTGCGGGACACGAAGGGCTGCGCACCGATCTGCTCCAGCACCTGCTCGAAGTGCCGCATGTCGGTGGCCAGGATGTGCAGGATCGCGTCGGCCTCGCCGGAGATGGTGCTGGCCTCCACGACCTCGGGGAACCGGCGCACCGCCGCCCGGATCGTGTTCGGCGCGGTGCTGATCCGGCAGTAGAGCTCCACGTAGCCCTCGACGGTCCAGCCGAGCGCGCCGGGATCGAGCCGCACCGTGAAACCGGTTATCGCGCCGTCCGCGCGCAGCCGGTCCACCCGGCGCTTCACCGCCGACGCGCTCAGCCCGACCCGGGACCCGAGGTCGGCGAAGCTGCGCCGGGCGTCGTCCACGAGCAGGGCGATGATGTCCTCGTCCAGACGATCGAGCTGCACCTGCCCATCCCAGCAGATCCCGCGCCGCCGGACGACCGTGTTGGATGGGCGTCATGACCACAACTGGGGGCCCGCCGGTCCGGAGCTACCGGGTCGACTCCGAGGTCGGACAGCTGCGCCAGGTGATCCTGCACCGGCCGGGCCTCGAGCTCAAACGCCTCACGCCCGGCAACAAGGACCGGCTGCTGTTCGACGACGTGCTGTGGGTGCAGCGCGCCCAGGCCGAGCACGACGCGTTCGCCGCGGCGTTGCGCGAGCGCGGGGTGGCCGTGCACCTTTTCGGTGAGCTGCTGCGCAGTACCGTCGACATCCCCGAGGCCCGCAAGTACGTGCTCGACGCGATCTTCGACGACCGGGTCTACGGGCCGATGGCCATCGACGCGCTGCGCAACTGCTTCGACGCCATGGACACCGACACGCTGACCGAGCACCTGATCGGCGGCATCACCAAGCGCGAGGTCATGGACCGGATCCCGGAGCCGCGGTCGGTCAGCTTCCACGTGCTGGAGCCGGACGACTTCGTGCTGGAGCCGCTGCCGAACCACCTCTACACCCGCGACACCTCGGCCTGGATCGGCGGCGGCGTGTCGATCAACAGCATGCGCAAGACGGCGCGGATGCGCGAGACCGTGCACTACGAGGCGGTCTACCGCTGGCATCCGCTGTTCGCCGGGGCGGTGTTCGAGCACTGGTCCGAGGGCGCGGCCGGGGGCGTGGCCACCACCGAGGGCGGCGACATGCTGGTGCTCGGCGGCGGCGCGGTGCTGATCGGGATCAGCGAGCGGACCACCGCGGCGGGCGTCGAGCGGCTGGCCCGGCGGCTGTTCGACGGCGGTGAGGTGGACCGGATCGTGGCGCTGCGGATGCCCGAGACCCGGGCGCTGATGCACCTGGACACGGTGATGACCATGGTCGACCCGGAGACGTTCACCCAGTACGCCGGGCTGGGCATGCTGCCCTCCTACACGGTGCAACCGGGCGACAACGACAAGGAGCTGCACGTCACCGACCATCGCCCCGACCACATGCATGCCGCCATCGCCGACGCGCTCGGGCTGGCCGGGCTGCGGGTGCTCACCGCGGCGCAGGACGTGCACGCGGCCGAGCGCGAGCAGTGGGACGACGGCTGCAACACCCTCGCCGTCGCGCCCGGGGTCGTGGTGACCTACGAGCGCAACGTCACCACCAACACGTTCCTGCGCCGGCACGGGATCGAGGTGATCGAGGTGCCGGGCGGGGAGCTCGGCCGCGGACGCGGCGGGCCGCGCTGCATGAGCTGCCCGATCCAGCGGGACCCGGCGTGATCGTCGCGTGAACGTCACGGTCGAGCCCGCTCGCAAGATCAAGAACCTGACCGGGCCGGGGCACACCGACGCGTACGGCATCGGCGGCACCGACCTGGGCGCGACGGTCACCGCCCCCGACGGCCGGCTGGTCTCGGTCTTCGGCGACACCTTCGAGAAGGCGACCGTAGGCGGCCGCGGCTGGCGCGCGCCGGTGGTGCTGTTCGCCGACCCCGACTCGGTGCGCACCGGCCTGACCTGGACCGGCTCGGCCGGCCCCGGCGCGTACGCCCACCAGGTGGTGTCCTACAAGCACCGCCGGAAGATGGACGGCTGTCACGTGGTGACCGTGCTGCCCACCGACCTGATCTGCGTGGGCGAGCTGCTCTACCTGCACGTCATGGTGTGCCGCGAGCTGGGGCACGTGTGGTGGACCGAGCTGCACCGCTCGACCGACAACGGGGTGAGCTGGGAGCCGACCGGCACCCGGTGGCCCGGCGGGCACGACGACGGTCTGTTCCAGATGCTCACCTGGGAGCGCGGCGGCGACGGCTGGGTGTACGCGCTCACCACCGGGTTCCAGCGAGCGCACGGGTTGATCCTGCACCGGGTACCGGAGGATCGGATCGAGTCGCCGGCGGCTTGGCAGTCGTGGGGCTTCGACGAGCGCGGGTGGGCGTGGGGGAAGCCGCCGACGGTGGCGCTGCCGGGCCGCTTCGGGGAGCTGTCGCTGCGCCGGGTCGAGGACCGGCTGCTGCTGTGCATGTTCGACGAGGGCGGCTACCGGATGGACGTGCTGGCGCTGGGCTCCCCCACCGCCGACCTGCACAGCGCGCCGCGGACCACCGTGCTGCGCGGCTGCAACTGGCCCGACGAGGACCACGAGCGTGGCCTGGTCGCGCAGCTCTACGGCGGCTACATCCTGCCCGGCTCCACGCTTCAGGACCTGAACCTGGTGGTCAGCCAGTGGAACACGGCCACCAACTGGCCCTACCACGCCATGCAGTTCCGCGCGGACGTCAGCGCGTTGGCGGTGCCGGACATATCTCGGTAGCAGCTACCGACGACCGGGCGCGGCCGTCCGCTCACGCTGAGCGAGACCGGGGCCACCGGGGCCCGGAACTCGAACAGGGGTACCGATGACCGAGACCATGACCCGCACGGACGCCACGACCACCCTGCCGACGGCGTTGTTCCGGCACTGGCTGCACTCCCGCGAGGAGGACGCGGGTGGTCTGGAGACCTACCGCCCGGAGGGCTTCGACCTGCCACCGGCGCACGCCAGGGACGGCTTCGACATCCGGGCCGACGGCACCTTCATCCAGGAGGACGTCGGGCCCGCCGACCAGATCATCCCGCGCCGCGGCCGGTGGACCCGGACCGGTTCCCGCGAGCTGACCGTGCGCTTCCGCCAGGCCGACCCCAACCCGACCGGAATCCGCTTCGAGATCGTCGAGCTGGGATCGCGGATCCTGCGCATCCGGCGGGCCGCGACCGCGACCGTCGCCGTGGCCTGCGACGCCGACCTGCGCGCGTTCCAGAGCGCACCGGCGCCGTCCTTCACCCGGCTGCTGGACTTCGACGACGCCGCCGTGCGCACCTTCGAGTCGTTCCCGCCGCAGTTCCTGCTGCTGGTGCGCGGCACGAAGCCCTTCGCCAACATGCAGGTGCGGCTGGTCCCCCTGGTGTACGTGCAGCAGCCCGACTTCTGGGAGATCGAGGTGGTCGGGTCGCTGTCCGGGATCGGGCTGCCGGCGCAGGCCCCGTACGCGGTGTCGCTGCGGCTCGACGGGGTCGTCGGCAAGGTCGGCATCGAGGTCGTCGGCGCGAGCCGCCGCGAGCGCTTCGTCCTGCTCGACCCGTCGACGTCGACGGAATCCTGATCAGCGCTCCGGTTCACCGCGCACGGCCCGGCGCAGTCGGGGCAGCTGCTCGTGCCGGGACCGCTCCGCGCCGTGCGCGGTGGGCCGGTAGTAGTCCCGGCCGACCAGCTCGTCGGGCGGGTACTGCTGGGCGAGGACGCCTTCCGGGGCGTTGTGCGGGTAGCGGTAGCCGACCGCGTTGCCCAGCTTCTGCGCGCCGGCGTAGTGCCCGTCGCGCAGGTGCGCCGGCACCGCCCCGACCGCACCGCCGCGCACATCGGCCATCGCCTCGTCGATCCCGCTGATCACCGCGTTGGATTTCGGCGCGGTGGCCAGGTGCACGGTGACCTGCGCCAACGCCAGCCGGCACTCGGGCAGCCCGACCAGCGCAACGACCTGGGCCGCGGCCGCCGCCGCGGGCAGCGCGGTCGGATCGGCCAGCCCGACGTCCTCGCTGGCGTGCACCATCAGCCGGCGGGCGATGAAGCGCGGGTCCTCGCCGGCCACCAGCATCCGGGCCAGGTAGTGCAGCGCGGCGTCCGGATCGGAGCCGCGGATGGACTTGATGAACGCGCTGATCACGTCGTAGTGCTGGTCGCCCGCGCGGTCGTAGCGCACGGCCGCCTCGGTGACGGCGCGCTCGAC
The DNA here is from genome assembly GCA_963730945.1 of uncultured Actinomycetota bacterium. Lineage (GTDB taxonomy): Bacteria > Actinomycetota > Actinomycetes > Mycobacteriales > Pseudonocardiaceae > Pseudonocardia. The sequence continues at coordinate 621,307 of CAVSTV010000008.1, read as the reverse complement.
CGCATCCACGTCGATCACGTCCTGGCCCTGCGCGGCGACCCCGTCGGCGGCCGCCTCCAGCGCGGTGAGCGCCCGCCGGGCGTCGCCGGCGGCCAGCCGGACCAGCGCGTCCTGCGCGTCCTGCAGTACCCGCACGGCGCCGTCGAGGCCGCGCTGATCGGCAACGGCCCGGCTCAGCAGCTCGTGCACCTCGTCCTCGGTCAGCGGGTGCAGCTGCAGCACCAGCGACCGCGACAGCAGCGGCGAGACCACCGAGAACGATGGGTTCTCGGTCGTCGCCGCGACCAGCAGCACCAGCCGGTCCTCAACCGCTCCGAGCAGCGCGTCCTGCTGGGTCTTGGAGAAGCGGTGCACCTCGTCGATGAACAGCACCGTCTGCTGGCCGCGGTGGTCGCGCCGGCGGCGGGCGTCGTCGATCACCGCGCGCAGCTCCTTGACCCCGGAGGACAGGGCCGACAGCGCCACGAAGTGACGCTCACCCACGCCGGCCAGTAGCCGGGCGATGGTCGTCTTGCCGGTGCCGGGCGGGCCGTAGAGCAGCACCGACGCCGCCGCGCCGCCCTCGACGAGCCGGCGCAACGGGGCGCCCGGCCGCAGCAGGTGCTCCTGACCGACGACCTCGTCGAGGGTGCGCGGGCGCATCCGGACGGCCAGCGGTGCGGTCGCGGCCGGGCGGTCCGGGGTGGCTGGGGCGGGTGCCGGCTCGTCCAGCTCGAACAGCCCATCGGTGCTCACCCGGTCAACCCTGCCACCGAGGTCCGACATCCGCGGATCTCCCCCGAACTGTCGGAGGTGCGTGGGACCATGCTGACGGAATTCGGAAGGAGACTGCGATGACCCTGTCCTGGCCCAACCGCCTGCTGACCTTGGCGGAGTGGGAGGCGCTACCGGAGGCCGAGGGGGTGCGGCTGGAGCTGGTGGAGGGGCTGGTCGTGATGGCGCCGATGCCGTTGTCCTGGCATCAGCGGGCGGGCATGCGACTGGGGTATCGCCTCGACGAGCAACTCCCGCGCGCCCTGACGGCCTTGGCCGCGGTGGAGGTGGTGGTATCCGACCCACCCCCCACGGTTCGCATTCCGGACGTCGTCGTCACCACCGATTCGGTTGTGGCGCGCAACCCGCCGCGCGTTGCCGCGGCTGACGTGCTGCTCGCGGTCGAGATCCTGTCCGACGGCACGCGCAGGGTCGATCGCATGGTCAAGTTCGCCGAGTACGCCGAAGCCGACATCCCGCAGTACTGGATCATCGACCTGGGCACCCCCACGACGCTGGTGGCCTACACCCTGGTCGACGGCGACTACCAGCTGTCCGGCGAGCACGCCGGGCCGGTCGAGCTGCAGGTGGCCGGGCACCCGGTCACCGTCGATCTCGACGCACTGACCCGGAGGTGACGCCCTGACCCGAAGCCGGCGCCGCCCGACGTAGGGTCGGCGGATGCGCGAGATCCTCGAGCTGCTGGAGCGCGACGCCCGGCTCTCCCCCGACACGATCGCCACGATGACCGGGTTGCCGGTCGCCGACGTCCGGGAGGCGATCACCGGGTGGGAGGCGTCCGGCACGATCCGCCGGTACAAGGCGGTGATCGACTGGGACGCGGTCGACGAGGACCTGGCCGGCGAGACCGTCACCGCGTTCATCGACGTCTCGCTCGCCCCGGCGCGCGAGGTGGGGTTCGACGACGTCGCCGAGCGGATCGCCCGCTTCGGCGAGGTGCGCAGCGTCTACCTGGTGTCCGGTAGCCACGATCTGCGCTGCACGGTGACCGGGCGCAGCATCCGGTCGGTGTCGGACTTCGTGTCGCAGAAGCTCTCGACGCTGGACCGGGTGCACTCCACGGCCACCCACTTCGTGCTCAAGACCTACAAGCGCGACGGTGACGCGTTCGCCGAGCCCGATCATGACCATCGGCTGCCGGTGACCCCGTGAAGCCGCTGAACAGCGTCATCGCCGCCTGCCCACCGTCGGGGATCCGGCGGTTCTTCGACATCGCCGCAGAGATGGACGACGTGATCTCGCTCGGGGTCGGCGAACCGGACTTCGTGACGCCGTGGCGGGTGCGCGAGGCCGGCATCTACGCCTTGGAGCACGGGTACACCACCTACACCTCCAACGCGGGGCTGGCCCAGCTGCGCGAGCTGATCTGCGCCGACCTGGCCACCCGCTACGGGGCGGACTACTCCTGGACCGACGAGTGCCTGATCACCACCGGCGTCTCCGAGGGGCTGGATCTGGGCTTGAGGGTGCTGCTCAACCCGGGCGACGAGGTGATCGTCCCGGAGCCCTGCTACGTCGCCTACGAGCCCTGCGTCGCGTTCGCCGGCGGCACCGCCGTGCGGGTGCCGATCAATGGGGAACGCGACTTCGCCGTCGACCCCGACGCGGTGGCGGCCGCGATCACGCCGCGGACCAAGGCCGTGTTGATCGGCTCCCCGGCCAACCCGACCGGTGCCGTGCAGCCGCGGGAAGCGCTGGCGGGCCTGGTCCGGCTGGCCGTGCAGCACGACCTCTACCTGATCTCCGACGAGATCTACAACCGGCTCACCTACACCGGCGCGCACACCTGCCTGGCCACGCTGCCCGGCGCCCGCGAACGCACGGTGCTGCTCGGCGGCTTCTCCAAGGCGCACGCCATGACCGGGTGGCGGGTGGGCTGGATCTGCGCGCCGGCCGCCGTCGCCGAGCTGTGCGTGCGGGTGCACCAGTACACGATGCTGTGCGCACCGCACGTGTCGCAGCTGGCGGCGGTGGAGGCGCTGCGGGCCTCCGACGACGACGTCGACGCGATGGTGGCCGACTACGACCGGCGGCGGCGGGTGTTCGTGAAGGGGCTGCGCGAGATCGGCCTCGACACCCCGGAGCCGGGCGGCGCGTTCTACGCGTTCCCCTCGATCCGGGCCACCGGGCTGGACTCGGAGACGTTCGCCGAACGGCTGCTGCACGCGGAGCGGGTGGCGGTGGTGCCCGGCAACGTGTTCGGGCCCTCCGGCGAGGGACATGTGCGCTGCTCCTACGCCACCGCGCTGCCGCAGCTGGAGGAGGCGCTGGTGCGGATCGACCGCTTCGTGGCCGGCATGACGTAGCGCTGCGATCCGTAGCGCTGCATTCCGTAGCACAGCGGTCGCAGCCCGTTCACAGATCGGCAAAGGGCGGCATCCACCCTCAGCAGGCATGGAGACAACGACCTGCCCGCTCTGCTCCCGCTCCAGCCCGATCGCGGACGCGCGCGGCCTGGCCTGGAGCAGCGAGCACCACCGCGACGGCAGCGTGACCTGGTTCTGCCCGGAGTGCACGCGCAGCCTGCTACCGGAGATCGAGACGCTGGCCGGCTGATCGGCGCCCACATCGGTCGCCGAGCTCCGCCGCTCAGCTGGTCAGTACGGCCGACCGGAACGCCGGGAAGATCGGCAGTACGGTCGGCGCGTCCGGGAAGCGCTCGGCCAGCGCGGCGGCCACGGCCGCGCTGAGGTCGGCCGTGGCCGACATCCCGGCCGCAGCCGCCGCCGGTCCGAGGTTGCGCCAGTAGTGCCCGAGCGCGGTGCTGATCCGCGGTGATCGGGTGGAGTCCTGGCCGACCGGCATGTCCCGCGCGTGCACCCGCGGCAGCAGCCACCAGGTGCACAGCCACGCCCACAGCAGCTGCGCCTCGGTCAGCCGCTGCTCCAGCAGCTCGGACTCGTCCAGGTCCGGCCAGACGGCGGCGATCTCGTCGCGCCAGGCCACCAGCATGGCCTCGGCCATGCCCGGTGGCAGCGCGAAACCCGCCTCGCAGCCGGGGAACGGAACCCGGAAGTAGGCGGCGTCGAGCGCCACGTCGCGGAAGCAGCCCCATTCGAAATCGACGAAGCGCACCCCGTGGCTGGTCACCAGGTTGTTGTCCGGGCAGGTGTCGGACGGGCTGAAGGCGCGGAAGCGGGTGCCGCCCAGCAGCCGAGCCGTCTCGCGGGCCTCGACGGTGGCCGCCGCCGAGACCTCGACCCCGAGCTCGTCGTGCAACAGAGCAGGCAGGCCGGCCAGCGCGGCCCGCGCGTCCTCGGCCATCGGGTCCCGCCAGGATCGCTCGCCCTGCCGGCGCAGCAGCGCGCCGAAGTCGTTCTCCCGGCCGGCGGTCGCAGCCTGCATCCGGCCCAGCGCCCGCGCCCAGCTGAGCAGGCACCGCTTGGCCGAGACCGGGTCCGGGCCGAACAGCTTGTCTGCCAGGGTCGAGCTGCGACCCAGATCCTCGAGCACCAGCAACCGGCTCTGCTGGTCGTGGGCGATCAGCACCGGGCTCGGCCGCGCATCGATCGGCAGCGCGGTGAACAGTTGGCAGCTGGCCACCTCGTAGTGGAACGGATCGGGCCGGTCCGGATCGGGCTCGTGCACGTAGTGCTTGACGACCACGGTCCGCGGCAGCGAGAACGGGTTGCGCGCCACCCGGGCGCGGGCGACCACCGAGCGGTCGCTGCCCCCGAGGTCCTCGGGATCGGCCAACACCACGCTGGCGCCCGCCCGGCGGCTGAGCAGCCGCTCGGCCGCGGCCAGCGCAGCAAGCACCGGCCTGGGGAAAGCACCCAGGTCGTGTCCCATTACCTGCGGACCCTACCCCGCGCGCGGGCCGCGCACGGAGGCATCGCCCACCGCTCGGCGACCCGTGCCCGGACCCCTCACCGCGGCGCGGTCACCGGCGGCGCTTCCGGCGAGGCGTCGGGATCGGCCCGCGGCGGCGGGGCGTCGATGCCGGCTTCCTTGCGCTGCTCGGGGGTGATCGGTGCGGGCGCGGCGGTGAGCGGGTCGAAGCCCCCACCGGACTTCGGGAACGCGATCACCTCCCGCAGCGAGTCGGCCCCGGTGAGCAGCATGCAGGCGCGGTCCCAACCGATGGCGATGCCACCGTGCGGAGGCGGCCCGTAGGCGAACGCGTCGAGCAGGAATCCGAACTTCTCCCGCTGCTCGGCCTCGTCCATGCCCAGCAGCGCGAACACCCGCTGCTGCACATCGGAGCGGTGGATACGGATCGACCCGCCGCCGAGCTCGTTGCCGTTGCAGACGATGTCGTAGGCGAAGGCGAGCGCCTGGTCCGGCGCCTGCTCGAAGCGGTCCATCCAGTCCCCGTTCGGCGCGGTGAACGGATGGTGCACCGCCGTCCACCCCACATCGTGGCCGGCGTCGTCGCGCACCGCCTCGAACATCGGCGCGTCGACGACCCAGACGAACGACCACGAGTTCTCGTCGACCAACCCGCACCGGCGGGCGATCTCGGCGCGGGCGGCACCGAGCAACGCCCGGGCGTCAGCCGGACGTCCGGCGGCGAAGAAGATGCAGTCGCCGGGCTCCGCGCCGACCGCCTTGGTCAGCCCCTCGCGCTCGGCGTCGGACAGGTTCTTCGCGACCGGCCCGCCGAGCTCCCCGTCGGCGCCCACCGTCACGTAGGCCAGCCCGCGGGCCCCGCGCTGCTTGGCCCACTCCTGCCAGGCGTCGAACTGCCGGCGGGGCTGGCTGCCCCCGCCCGGCATCACGACGGCCCCGACGTAGGGCGCCTGGAAGACCCGGAAGGAGGTGTCGGCGAAGTAATCGGTGAGCTCGGTGAGCTCGATCGCGAACCGCAGATCGGGCTTGTCCGAGCCGTAGCGGGCCATCGCCTCGGCGTAGGTCAGGCGCGGGATCGGGCGCGGGATCTCGTAGCCGGCCAGCTCGGACCAGAGCGCGGCGGTGACCGTCTCGCCCAGCTCGATGACGTCGTCCTGATCGACGAAGCTCATCTCGATGTCGAGCTGGGTGAACTCGGGCTGCCGGTCGGCCCGGAAGTCCTCGTCGCGGTAGCACCGCGCGATCTGGTAGTAGCGCTCGGTGCCGGCCACCATGAGCAGCTGCTTGAACAGCTGCGGGCTCTGCGGCAGGGCGTACCAGGTACCGGGCCGCAGCCGCGCGGGCACCAGGAAGTCGCGGGCGCCTTCGGGCGTGGAGCGGGTCAGGGTAGGCGTCTCGACCTCGACGAACCCGCGTTCGTGCAGGACCGTGCGCGCGATCCGGTTGGCCTCGCTGCGCAGCCGCAGCGCCGCCGCCGGTCCGCTGCGGCGCAGGTCCAGGTAGCGGTGCTTGAGCCGGATCTCCTCGCCGATCTCGCTGTGCTCGTCGAGCGGGAAGGGCAGCGGGGCGGATTCGGACAGCACCGTCAGCTCGACCGCGGTGATCTCGATCTGTCCGGTCGGCAGCTCGCTGTTCTCGTTGCCGGCCGGCCGCCGGATCACCTCGCCGACGATCTGCACGCAGAACTCCGCCCGCAGCCGGTGCGCCCGGCGAGCCATCTCGCCCTCGCGGAACACCACCTGGGCCGAGCCGGAGGCGTCGCGAAGATCGATGAAGATCACCCCGCCGTGATCTCGGCGGCGGGCCACCCACCCGGCGAGGGTCACGGTCTGTCCGGCGTGTTCGGCCCGCAAGGTGCCGGCGGGGTGGGTGCGCATCACGGTTCGAGGCTATCCGGCGACACCCGGTCGCCGGCCACCAGGTTTCCCCGCCCACCCCCGGTCGGCTCACAGCAGCCTCAGCTGTTCGCCGCCCGGTGGTACCGGCCGGTCCGGCTCGCCCGCGCCCGGATGCTGCTCGCGGAACCCATCGGCCGGCCTGCTCAGGCCGTGCCGGGACAGCAGCGGGGCCACTCGGGCGCCCAGCGCGCGGCGGTACTCGGGATCGACGTAGGCCCCCCGGCGGTACAGCCGCGCGTAGGGCTCCACCAGTTGCGGATGCGCCCGCGCCAACCAGGCCAGGAACCACTCCCGGGTGCCAGGGCGCAGGTGCAACGCGAGCACCGAGGCACCGTCGGCCCCGGCGGCCGCGATCCGGGCGAGCAGGGCGTCGAGCTGCTCGGCGGAGTCGGTGAGCAGCGGCAGCACCGGGGCGACCATCACCGCGCACCGGAGGCCGGCGTCGGTGATGCGTCGCACCAGGTCGAGCCGGGCCGCCGGCGCCGGTGTGCCCGGCTCCAGCCCGGCCTGCAGCTCGCGGTCGAGCAGGGCGATCGAGACCCCGAGCCGCACCGGCACGTCGGCGGCCGCCGCCGCGAGCTCCGGGATATCGCGGGTGATCACCGTGCCCTTCGTGAGCAGCGAGAACGGGGTACCCGAGCGGGCCAGCGCGGTGATGACGCCGGGCATCAGCCGGTAGCGGCCCTCGGCCCGCTGGTAGGGATCGGTGTTGGTGCCCATGGCCACCGGTTCCCGCGCCCAGCGCGACGAGCGCAGCTCCCGCTCCAGCACCCGCGCGATGTTGACCTTCACGACGATCTGGCTGTCGAAGTCGGCGCCGGCGTCGAGATCGAGGTAGGTGTGCGAGTTGCGCGCGAAGCAGTTGTGGCTGACCACCCCGTCGGCCACGAAGTCACCGGTCCCCGTGGTGATGTCGTAGAGCGTCTCGGTGCCGGCCGGCATGATCGATTGCACCCGCAGGGCCGCGGCCCCGCCGACCGGCGCGCCGTCCAGGTCGGTGCGCGCGAACACCGCGGGGTCGATCTCGCGGCCGAAGCGGCGGAACTCCGCGACGCCGCCCAGCAGCCGCAGCGCGGGCACGGAGCCCGTGCGCTCCATCCGGAACCGGAAACCCAGCCGATGACAGGCCCCGGCCACCCGCCCGATGATCTCCTGGTCGGCATTCGGGATCCGCAGCTCGCCGCGGGTGCTGTCGCCGCAGGCGTCGACGACCCCCGCCAGGAAGCCGGCGCACCAGTCGTCCCCGGGCCGGGTCGGCCAGCGCACCACATCGGCGATCGGGGCCGGGCCGGCGGTCCCGCGCGACCCGTCCGCGGCAGCGGTGAGTGCCCGCCCGATCACCGCGCCCGGCGCCGGTGCGATCCGCCCCGCCTCGACCGGCCGGGCCGCGCGTTGGACACCGAGCCGGGCACCACCGAATCGCGCACCGCGTCGAGCGACAGCCGGCATTCTGGTGAGCGGCGCCGCGACCCGCCGGCCGGACTCCGTGGCCAGGAAATGGTGCACCCGGCCCAGCGCCTCCAGCTCGAGGTGCTCGGAGGGCTCCAGGTGCCCGGGCGGCTCGACGGGTGCGGCGCGCGCCGAACGGCCGGCGGCGGTGCCGTCGGCGCGGATCAGACCGCACAGGTAGCCCCGCCGGTAGCCCGGGGTGTGCTGGCGGGTCGCGCCGCCGGGGCCGGGCCCCAGCAGCTCGTTCCCGACCCGGAGCCGGCGGCGGCGGCCCGCTCGACACCAGCCCCCGCTGACGTGCCGCCAGCCGTCGGCAGTGAGGAACCGGTGCTCGCCGCCGGCCAGCAGCTCGGTGCCCCCGGCCAGCCGCACGCGGTAGGCCCGTTTCGTGGTCGACCAGTGCGCCAGCACGCGGGTGCGCACGTAGCGCCGGCGCCCGTCGACGACCTCGGTGCCCAGCACCGCGTCGCCGGCCCGCAGCTCGGCGATCGGCCGGGTGCGCCCGTCGGCCAGCAGCACCGGGGTCTGCCCGCCCAGGCAGTACACGCAGGCGTGCGAGCACCCGCGGTAGGGGTTGATCGTCCACCGGAACGGCACCGGGGAGTCGCCGGGCACGCGGTTCAGCGCCGACTTGGCCTCCACCTCGTGGAACACCGTGCCGGCGAACTCCGGGGTCCGCACCGTGCGCAGCAGCCCGCGCATACCGGGTAGGGCTGCAGCCGCGCCGACGCCGTCGTCGAGAATCTGTTGTCCGCTCCATCGCACCTGGACATTCGAACACATGTTCGATAGATTGGCAACCCGTGATCCTGAGTCAACTCGGCGGCCGCGCCGGCACCATCGGGGGTCCCGCTTCCGGTGGACAGCGGGCCTCACGACCGCAACGGGTTGTCAGTATGTGCGGGTGTTGCCAGCCGAGCCGGGTAGCCCGCCCCGTCACGAACGAAGCGGACATGAACTCGCCGAACAGGAGCTCGCCGATGACGGGCGCCACCGCCACCGCCGAACGGACACCACGCCCGTGACCCCTCCGCCCTACGGCCCCTACCCCGACTTCGGCCGGTCCTCCCGGCACGCCCGCCCCGACGACGAGGCGGGGTCGACCCCAGCAGGATCGACGCCACCGGGATCGAACGGCTCGCCGGGGTCGAACGGAGCCTGGGGGTCCACCGGACCGTCGATGCCCACCGGGCTCCCCGGCCGGTCCGGCTGGACCGACCCGATCCCGCGCGTCGGCAGCGGCGGCGTTCCCCGGCCGCGGGCGTCCGGTCCCGCCGGCCGGTTCGACGCGCCGCCGGGCCCGCCGCCCCGACCGGCCGCGGTGGCCGCGGCGCTGATCGATCAGCGGCACGCCGCCGGGCCGGCGCGGCCGGAGGACACCGATCCGGGTGTGCGCCGCCGTGCCGGCTGGGACACCCCGGCCACCGCGGCCCGGCTCGACTGGAAGCGACCGACCACCTGGCCCGGCGTCGGCCCGATCAGCAACCCGGTGCCGGTCATCGACCCGGTTCCGCCCGGTCCCGGCGGCCCCGGGCCCGGCGGGCACGGACCCGGCGGGCACGGCCACGGCCACGGGCCGGCCGCGCGGGCCGGGCGGCAGGTCCGGCTGCTGATCGCCGCGCTGCTGGTGCCGTGCGCGCTGGCCACCATCGTCGGGGTCGCCCTGCTCTGGCCGGCCGGCCCGCCGCCGGCCCCGACGCTGACTCCGCAACAGCCGGTGCACGCCCAGGTCAACGAGGCCCGCAGCGCGGAGTGCAGCCCGGGTGAGGGCGACACCGGCGGTTGCGTCGCGCTCGTGGTCCGGATGAGCGACGGTCCGCTGCCCGGACGCGACCTCGTGCAGGTGCTGCCCGTCGAGCCGGGGACGCCGCGGTTCTCCGTCGGGGACCGGGTGGTGCTGGGTTGGTCGGGCGGCGACCCGAACGACCCGGGCTCGTATCAGATCGTGGATTTCCAGCGCGGGAGCTCGCTGCTGTGGCTGGGCGTCGCGTTCGCCGTCGCGGTGCTGGTGCTGGGCCGCTGGCGCGGGCTGGCCGCGCTGGTCGCGCTGGGGTTGACCTTCGTGGTGCTGCTGACCTTCGTGCTGCCCTCGATCCTGGCCGGACACGATCCGCTGGCGGTCGCCGTCGTCGGCTCCTGCCTGATCATGTTCGCGGTGCTGTACCTGACCCACGGGCTGTCCGCGCGCACCTCGACGGCGGTGCTGGGCACCCTCATCTCCCTCGGCCTGATCGGCCTGCTCGGCGCGGGGTTCGCCGCCGGCGCCCGGCTGACCGGCCTCGACGACCAGACCAGCAACCTCATCGCCACCCTCGGCACCGGCGTGGATGCCCGCGGGCTGCTGCTCGCCGGGATGATCATCGGCGCGCTCGGGGTGCTCGACGACGTCACGGTCACCCAGACCAGCGCGGTCTGGGAGCTGCGCCGGGCCAACCCGCGGATGGGCCCGACCGCGCTGTTCACCGCGGCCATGCGGATCGGACGTGATCACGTGGCGTCGGCGGTGAACACCCTGGTGCTGGCCTACGCCGGCGCGTCGCTGCCGTTGCTGCTGCTGTTCACGCTGTCCGGGCGGGCGCTGGGCGAGGTGCTGACCGCGCAGGACGTGGCCACCGAGGTGGTGCGCACGCTGGTCGGAAGCATCGGCCTGGTCGCCTCGGTCCCGATCACCACAGCGCTCGCCGCGCTGGTGGCGAGCCGGGAGTCGACGTCGCCGGCCGGGGCGGTGCCGGCGGGGGTGATCCCGGCCGCCGACCGGACCGGCGCCCGGGCCGCGGGCCGGCCGCGCTGGTCACTGCCGCGCTCCGGCCGGACGACATCGGTGGGGCTGCGCCGCGGGTGATCAGCCGGGATCGATCAGCCGAGGCGGCGGGCCAGCAGGCTCGCCTCGCCGTCCGCCTCCCGGTGCGCCAACAATTCCCACCCGGTGAACGCGGCCACCAGCTCCCCCGGCGCCGCCCGCCACGGCCCACCGGAGTCACCGACCTCGGACAGCACGGTCACCACCAGCAGCCCGCCCACCGCGAGCCGACCGGCCAGCTCCGGGTAGAGCTCGGGATCGCGGAACCGCTGGCAGACGATCACCTCGTACGGTCCGGTGCAGCCCGGCGGCAGCCCGGCGTCCAGGTCGTGCGTCCAGCACCGCAACCCGGCGCTCACCCCGTGCCGGGTGGCCAGGTCGGCGGCCGCGGCCAGCCCGACGTCGGAGGCGTCCACCGCGTCCACGGTGAAGCCGCGCAGGGCCAGCCAGACCGCGACCGCGCCCCGCCCGCACGCCACGTCGAGCGCCGCCCCGGCCGCCGGCAGCAGTTGCGGCCGGCCGCGCAGCGCGTCCGGCGGCATCGGGACGTCGGCACCCACACCGGCGTGCCGCGCGTTCCAGCGTTCGACGTCGCGTGCGCTCATCGGGTCACTCCCCGCCGGCCGCCGGGTGCGGTCAGCCCAGTGCTGAGCGCAGCTGCTCCAGCACCGCGTCCAGCGGGACCGGCTGCTGCTCCCCCGACACCATGTCCTTGACCCCGACCTCGCCCGCCTCGAGATCGCGCTCGCCCAGGACCAGCGTGAACCGGGCGCCCGAGCGGTCGGCGGCTTTCATCGCGCCCTTCAGGCCCCGACCACCGTAGGCTAGATCCACCCGGACGCCGGCCCGGCGCAGCTGGGCGGCCAGCACGACCAGGCGCCGCTGGGCCGCCGCGTTCAGCGGAACGCCGAAGACCTCGCAGCGCGCCTGCGACCAGGGCGCGATCCCTTCGGCCCGGCACGCCAGCAGGACCCGGTCCACCCCGATCCCGAAGCCGACCCCGGACAGCGGCCGGCCACCGAGGGTGGCCATCAACCCGTCGTAGCGGCCGCCGCCACCGATGCCCGACTGCGCGCCCAACCCGGGGTGCACGAACTCGAACGTGGTCTTGGTGTAGTAGTCCAACCCGCGCACCATGCGCGGGTTCGGCAGGTAGGGCACGCCCAGGTCGTCCAGGTGCGCCAGCACCGCGGCGTGATGATCGGCCGCGGGCCCCGAGAGGTGATCCATCAGCAGCGGCGCGTCGGCCAGCAGCGCCTGCACGTCCGGGCGCTTGTCGTCGAGCACCCGCAACGGGTTGATGCGCGCCCGCGCGGCGGTCGGTTCGTCCAGCGGCAACCCGGCCAGGAACTCGCGCAGCAACGCCCCGTAGGCGGGCCGCGAGTCGGCGTCGCCCAGCGAGGTGATCTCCAGCCGGTACCCGGTGAGCCCGATGGCCCGGAAACCCTCGTCGGCGACCGCGATGACCTCGGCGTCCAGCGCCGGATCGTCGACGCCGATGGCCTCGATGCCCACCTGCTGCAGCTGCCGGTAGCGCCCGGCCTGCGGACGTTCGTATCGGAAGAACGGTCCGGCGTAGCGCAGCTTGACCGGCAGCCCGACCCGGTCCAGCCCGTGCTCGATCACCGACCGGACCACCCCCGCGGTGCCTTCGGGGCGCAGCGTCACCGAGCGGTTGCCGCGGTCGGCGAAGGTGTACATCTCCTTGCTCACCACGTCGGTGGATTCGCCGACCCCGCGCGCGTACAGCCCGGTGTCCTCGAACACCGGCAGCTCGATGAGCCCGTAGCCGGCCCGCTCGGCGGCGGTCGACAGGGTGTCGCGCACGTGCGCGAAGCCCGCCGAGTCCGGCGGGACGTACTCCGGGATCCCCTTCGGCGCGTCGAAGGTGCTCACCCGCTGCTGCACCGGCTGCACCGCGGTCACAGCCCACGCCCCGGCGCCGGGCTGAGCCCACGCAGGAACGGGTTGGACGCCCGCTCACGACCGATGGTCGTGGTCGGGCCGTGCCCGGGCAGCACGAGCGCGTTGTCGTCGTGGGTGCGCAGCATCGTGGCCAGGCTCTCCAGCATGGTCTCGTGGTCCCCGCCGGGCAGGTCGGTGCGCCCGATGGACCCGGCGAACAGCGTGTCCCCGGCCAGGATCACCTCCACACCCTCCTCGGTCGGCGTCGTGAACAGCACCGATCCGCGGGTGTGCCCGGGGGTGTGCTCGACGCGCAGGGTGAGCCCGGCCAGCTCCAGCTCGGCGCCGTCGTCCAGCGCGCGGACCTCGCGCGGCTCGCGCAGCTCCAGCCGGCCGCCGAAGAACGCCATCGCCTCGCGGGACAGCCCGATCATCGGGTCGGCCAGCATGGCCCGGTCCTCGGGGTGGATCCAGGCGGGCACGTCGTGGCCGTCGCACACCGGCGAGACGCTGAAGGTGTGGTCGAAGTGGCCGTGGGTCAGCAGCACCGCGACCGGCGTCAAGCGGTGCTCGGCGAGCAGTTCCTGAAGCGGTTCGACGGCGTCCTGGCCCGGGTCGACCACGACGCACGCCGCGCCGGCGCCGGTGGCCACCACGTAGCAGTTGGTCTGGAACGAACCGGCCGGGAATCCTGCGACGAGCACGCCACCAGGGTAGACGCCCCTCATCGTCCGCTCAGGGACGGTGGTTATCCTGCCGTTCGATCGGCGAGGGCGGCGATCAGACGGACGAGGAGGTGCGGTGGCGACCAACCAGATGCGGCGCGAGGCGGCCAAGCGCAAGCTTGAGCGACAGCAGGAGCGCCGGGCGCAACGGGCCAAGCGTCGTCAGCGGATGGCGCTGATCACCTCGGCCGCCGTCGTCGTGGTGGTCGTGGCCGCGTTCGTGCTGTTGACCACCCTCGGCGGCGCCGACGCCCCGCCGGACCCCGCGGCCGCGAGCAGCGCGCCGCCCCCGGCCCCCACCTCCGGACCCGCGGCGGCGCCCGGCAGCTGTGCGTTCACCCCGACCCCGCAGGAGCCGGCGGCCAAGCAGGCGCCGGTCCCGGCGATCCCGAACGCACCGACCAGCGGCACGGTTCCGGTGACGCTGCAGACCAGCGCCGGCCCGATCCCGCTGACGCTGGACCGCGCCAAGGGCCCGTGCACGGTGGAGAGCTTCCTGAGCCTGGTCGGCGCCGGCTACTTCAACGACACGCCGTGCCACCGCCTCACCACCGGCGAGGGGCTGAAGGTCCTGCAGTGCGGCGACCCGACCGGCACCGGCACCGGAGGCCCCGGCTACACGATCAACGACGAGCCGCCGGCCGGGCTGGCACCGGCCGCCGGCGGGCAAGCCGTGATCTACCCGCGCGGCACCGTGGCGATGGCCAAGACGTCGGCGCCGAACTCGGGCGGCAGCCAGTTCTTCCTCGTCTACGCGGACTCGACGCTGCCCCCCGACTACACCGTGTTCGGCACCATCGGCGAGCCCGGTCTGGCCACCATCGACTCGATCGCGACCGCCGGATCCGACAACTCCAACGGCCAGGGCGACGGCAAGCCGGTCACCGCGGTGACGATCCAGACCGCGTCCGCAGGCTGATCTCGCACCGCTGGCCCCCGGTCCGCTCGCGGTATCAGCGAGGGTCGGGTCCACGGCCGGACCCGATCGGATCCTGATCAACGTCGAGCCGCCCAAGATTGATGATCAGCACCGCGGATCAGGTGGCGGTGGCGCCGGCGGTGTGCTCGACGGTGGTGGTGCGGGTGGCGCCGTTCCCGGTGGTTGCGGTGGTGGTGGTCGGCGGCGGATCTGCTGCAGCGGGTCGATCCACTTCGGCGGCGTGAACTCCGGTATCCCGTCCGGGGCGATCTGTACCGCCCATTCGGAGGTGTGGATCTCCCGGTGGTGGGTCTTGCACAGCATCACCAGGTTGCTGATCTTGGTTTCGCCGCCGTGTTCCCAGGGGATCACGTGGTGCACCTGGCACCAGGAGGGGGTGCGATCACATCCCGGGTGGGCGCAGCCGCGGTCGCGGGCGGCGACCGCACGGCGCATGTGGTCGGGGATGGTGCGCCGCATGACCGCCACATCCAAGGGCTGCCCGGCACCCCCCATCACGATCGGGATGACGCAGGCATCGCAGCAGGCCATGCGGGCGGCGGCGGGGGTCATCTGTCCGCCGAAGTCGAGCATCGCCGCGCGGGCTTGGGCTTGCAGGTCCTCCCAGCGGATGTGGATGTTGAGGTGTGGCCGGTTCCCGCCGGCCGAGGGCAGCATGTCGGGTTCGGCGTGGTCGGCGACATAGCCGAACACCTCGGCCATGGCGTCGGCTTGGCGGCGCCCCAGCGGCCGGTGGTCGTCCTTGGTCAGCGGTGCCGATTTGGCGTCGAGGACCGACGCGATCAGGTCGTAGAGGTCCGCGGAGTCGATCCGGCCTTTGATTCGTCCACCGGCTCCGTTGGGGTTGGGGGTGAGGAACATTTCGTCGACCGGTTCGGGTTCCCGATCGTCGGGCTCGGCGCCGTCCTGGTCGAGGAGTTCGAGCAGTTCGACACCCCAGGTGTGCAGGGCGGCGGGGGCGGTGTCGGTGGCCATCGCGGCGATCTGGATCTCCGCGCCGGCCAGCGTTTCGGGGGACAGCCGTCGCGCGGTGGGGTTGCCGATCAGCTTCGCGACGACCTCGACGTGTCGCAGGCTGGCCGCGCCGGATTCGAAGGCGGCGGCGGTGGCGGGCAGCAGCGGCGGCAGGACCTGGCCTTGCAGGTCGGCTCGGGGGCAGACGTGGTCGGCGGCGGTGATGATCCGCCGCGCGTCGCGGTGTTCCACCCCGAGCAGTTCCGACACCGCGGTGACCGGTCGTTGGCCGTGCGCGGTGAACGTCCCGTCCCGTTGCAACGCGGCGACGGTGTCGACCACAACCCGGTGCATCTGGTGTTCGACGTCGGCCAGCCCGCTCAGCGCGGCGATCCGGTCGGTTTCGGATCCGTGCGGTCCGGTGGCTGCGCGCAGCGTGGTGAGCCCCTGGTGGAGCTGTGTCACCCCGGTCTGCACGTCGTCACCGCTCATGCCCTCATTCTACTCGAACGCATGTTCGATTTCAAGCGGATCGTCGCAGCTCAAGGCCTGTGCGAGCGTGATTTTTCCGGGACCACAGCCAGGCAACAACAGCCGATGGCGAGTTCTCGTCCCCAGGCCGGGGACGTAGGTCGGGAACGCCTTCCAAGCCGACCACACCATCCAATATCACCGGGTCTTCGCCGGTGTTCACCGCGGTCAGCGTCATTCCCGTGTAGCAGACCGCTCAGGCCGCGCTGGTCACCCGGTACACGTCGTAGACGCCCTCGACGTTGCGCACCGCACGCAGCACGTGCCCGAGGTGCTTCGGGTCGCCCATCTCGAAGGTGAACCGGGAGATCGCGACCCGGTCCCGCGAGGTCGTCAGCGATCCGGACAGGATGTTGACCTTCTCGTCGGCCAGCACCTTGGTGATGTCGGACAGCAGCCGGTGCCGGTCCAGCGCCTCGACCTGGATCGCGACCAGGAACACCGAGCCGGGTGACACCGACCAGGCGACGTCGACGAGCCGCTCGGCGCGGGTCTGCAGGTCGCTGGCGTTGGTGCAGTCGGTGCGGTGCACCGAGACGCCCCCGCCGCGGGTGACGAAGCCCAGGATCTCGTCGCCGGGCACCGGGGTGCAGCAGCGGGCCAGCTTCATGTACAGGTCGGACAGGTCGGCGGAGTCGCCGCGGACCACCACGCCGGCGTCGCCCGTGGTCCGCCGCAGCCGGATCGTGGACGGCGTGGCGCGCTCGGCGAGATCCTCCTCGGCCTGCTCCTCGCCCCCGAGCAGCGCGACCAGCCGCTGCACCACGTGCCGGGCGCTGGCGTGCCCCTCGCCGATGGCGGCGTAGAGGCCGGACAGGTCCGGGAAGTGCAGCTCGCGCGACAGCGCGGCCATCGCGTCGGCCGACACCAGCCGCTGCAGCGGCATCGAGGTGCGCCGGGCCTCCCGGGTGATCGCCTCCTTGCCCGCCTCGATGGCCTCCTCGCGGCGCTCCTTGGCGAACCACTGCTTGATCTTCGTCTTGGCCCGCGGGGAGGCCACGAAGGCCAGCCAGTCCCGGCTCGGGCCGGCGCTCTCCGCCTTCGAGGTGAAGATCTCCACCACGTCGCCGGACTCGAGCTTGCGCTCGAGCGCGACCAGCCGCCCGTTCACCCTCGAGCCGATGCACCGGTTGCCGACCTCGGTGTGCACCGCGTAGGCCAGGTCCACCGGCGTCGAACCCGACGGCAGCGTGATCACGTCGCCCTTCGGCGTGAACACGAAGATCTCCTGGCTGGCCAGGTCGAAGCGCAACGACTCCAGGAAGTCGCCAGGGTCGGCGGCCTCCCGCTGCCAGTCCAGCAGCTGCCGCATCCAGCCCATCTCGTCGACCTCGACCGTGCCCGCGGAGATGGCCGCCTGGCGCGGCGTCTCCTTGTAGCGCCAGTGCGCGGCGATCCCGTACTCCGCGGTGCGGTGCATGTCCTGGGTGCGGATCTGCACCTCGAGGGGCTTGCCGTCCGGACCGATCACCGTGGTGTGCAGCGACTGGTAGACCCCGAACCGGGGCTGCGCGATGTAGTCCTTGAACCGCCCCGGCATCGGTTGCCACAGCGCGTGCACCATGCCCATCGCGGCGTAGCAGTCGCGCACCTCGTCGACCAGCACCCGCACGCCGACCAGGTCGTGGATGTCGTCGAAGTCCCGACCCTTGACGATCATCTTCCGGTAGATCGAGTAGTAGTGCTTGGGCCGGCCCTCGACGGTGGCGGTGATCCGCGCCGAGTCCAGCTGCGCGGTGACCTCGTCGATGACCTGCTTGAGGTAGGTGTCGCGCGACGGTGCCCTGGTAGCGACCAGCCGGACGATCTCGGAGTACTTCTTGGGGTGCAGGATCGCGAACGACAGGTCCTCCAGCTCCCACTTGACGGTGGCCATCCCGAGCCGGTGCGCCAGCGGGGACATCACCTCGAGCGTCTCGCGGGCCTTCTTGGCCTGCTTCTCCGGCGACATGAAGCGCATGGTGCGCATGTTGTGCAGCCGGTCCGACAGCTTGATCACCAGCACCCGCGGGTCGCGGGCCATGGCCACGACCATCTTGCGGATCGTCTCGGCCTCGGCGGCGTTGCCGAACTCCACCTTGTCCAGCTTGGTCACGCCGTCGACCAGGTGCGCGACCTCCTCGCCGAACTCGGCGCGCAGCTTGTCCAGCGGGTAGTCGGTGTCCTCCACCGTGTCGTGCAGCAGCGCGGCCACCAGCGTCGTGGTGTCCATGCCGAGCTCGGCCAGGATCGTCGACACGGCCAGCGGGTGCGTGATGTACGGATCACCCGACTTGCGCTGCTGCCCGGAGTGCTTGGCGTCGGCCACCGCGTAGGCGCGCTGCAGCAACGCCAGATCGGCCTTCGGGTGCATGCTGCGGTGCACGGTGGCCAACGGCTCCAGCACCGGCGGCACCGCCGCGACCCGGTTGGGCGTCATCCGGCGGGCGATCCGGGCGCGAACCCGCCGGGTGGCCGACGGCCGGGCGACCGGCTCGGCCGGTGCTTCCGGCCCGGGCACCGGAGGCGCGGTCGGCTGAAGATCCGTCATGCGATCACGCGCTCCACCCCACGGAGGATAAACCCGGACCGCGTCCCCGCGTCCGACGTACCGGTCGACGGGGTCAACCGTGCAGCAGGACGTGCGCCGGGACCTGGCCGAGCGCCGCCCGCCCGTCCAGCGCATCGATGGCCAGCAGCGCCCCGAACCCGACGACCTGGGCGCCCACCTCCGCCAGCAGCGCGCAGGCCGCCGCCGCGGTGCCGCCGGTGGCCAGCACGTCGTCGATGACGAACACCCGCGCGCCGGCTGGCACCGTGTCGGCCGGCAGCTCCAGCGTGGCCGTGCCGTATTCCAGCTGGTAGCCGCGCGATGCGGCGACCACCGGCAGCGCCCCGGCCTTGCGCAGCGGCACGAAGCCGGTGCCGGCCACGACCGCCGCGGCCGCACCGAGCACGAACCCGCGGGCCTCGATGCCGATCACCAGCTCGGCGTCCCCGGCCAGGGCGGCCAGCTCGGTGGCGATCCCCGCGAGCGCCTCCGGGTCGGCGAGCACCGGGGTGATGTCCCGGAACAGCACTCCGGGCTTCGGGAAGTCCGGCACGTCGCGGATGAGCTCGGCCGCCCGGGCCAGGCTCGGGTCGACCTCGGGATCGAGGGTGACCGCGGCGGCTCCGGTCACCGGCGGCGCTTGCCGCTGGGTCGGGTGGACTTGCCGGCGGGCCGGACGGCGTGCGCACCGCCGGTGCCGCGCGGCCCAACCTTGCCCGGCCGGGCCGGGGCACCGGCCGCGGCGGCCATCGCCCGCTCCCGGCGCAGCTCGGTGGCGAGCACGTCGTCGTCGGCCAGGTCCGGGTCGGCCCCGCTCCGTACCCGGCGCGACCGCGCCGGCGGCGGCGATGTTCGCCGTTCGGCCGCGGCGGGCGAGCACCCGCGCGGCATGCTCGGCGTACCGCCGATCGCGCATCTTCAGGTCCACCAGCAGCGGTGTGGCCAGCAGCAACGACGACAGCGCGCCGGCGATGATGCCGACCATCTGCACCAGCGCCAGGTCGGCCAGGGTGCCGACGCCGAGCAGCCCGACCCCGATCACCATCAGCCCGACCACCGGGAGCACCGCGATCAACGAGGTGTTGATCGAGCGCATCAGGGTCTGGTTCAACGCCAGGTTGGCCGCCTCGCCGTAGGTGCGCCGGGTGAGCCCGAGCAGCCCGCGGGTGTTCTCCCGGACCTTGTCGAACACCACCACGGTGTCGTAGAGGGAGAAGCCCAGGATCGTCAGCAGCCCGATCACCGTGGACGGGGTGACCTCGAAGCCGACGATGGAGTAGATGCCGGCCGTGACGAGCACGTCGTGTACCAGCGCGACCAGCGCCGAGATCGCCATCGAGCGTTCGAAGTAGAACGCCAGGAAGATCGTCACCAGCACCAGGAACACGGCGAGCGCGATCAGCGCCTGGGTGGTGATCTGCCCGCCCCAACTGGCGCTCACCGCGCTGTCGGAGATCACCCCGGCGTTCGGTGCGCCGTCGGATCCGATCGGCTGGAAGGTGTCGAACAGGGCCTGCTTGAGCGCGACCAGCTGGATGGGGTCCAGCGCCTCGGAGCGGATCAGAACCGACGCCGCGTCGCCGCTGCCCGCGGTCTGCACGGCCGCCGGTTCGGCGCCGATCACCCGCTCGTACACGCCGCGCACCGCCTCGACGTCGGCCGGCGCCGACGCGGTCCGGGCCGGGAACTGGATCTGGGTGCCGCCGGTGAAATCGATGCCGAGGTTGAAGCCGCGGAACACCATCGAGGCCACGCAGACCAGTACCAGCAGCCCGAACGCGAGGTACCAGGTGCGTCGGCGGCCGACGATGTCGAACGAGCCGGTGCCGGTGTAGAGCCCGGCCAGCTTGCCGCCGCGTCGGGAGGGCGCCGAGGTCGCCGTCGCGCTCTTCGATGTCGTCGGTGTCGTCGCCATCTCAGGCCCCCTTCGCGGCGCCGGCGGTGGCGGCGATCCGTTTGCGTTCGGCGCCGATCCGGGCGACCGCCCCGAGGCCCGAGAGCGCCGGGCTGCCGAACACGGGAGACCCGGAGGCCAGCGCGACCAGCGGGTGCGTCACCAGGAAGACCACGATGAGGTCGAGCACGGTGGACAGGCCGAGGGTGAAGGCGAAGCCCTTCACCTGCCCGACGGCCAGCACGTAGAGCACCGCCGAGGCCAGGAAGCTCACCGCGTCGGCCGACAGGATCGTGCGCCGGGCGCGCACCCAGCCGCGCGGCACCGCGGACCGGAAGGAGCGGCCTTCCCGGACCTCGTCCTTGAGGCGTTCGAAGAAGATCACGAACGAGTCCGCGGTGATCCCGATGGCGACGATGAAGCCAGCCACCCCGGCCAGGTCCAGGGTGAACCCGATGGTGCGCCCGAGCAGCACCAGCACCGCGAACACGATTCCCCCGGACAGCACCAGCGACAGGATCGTCAGCAGCCCGAGCACCCGGTAGTAGAACAGGCAGTACACGAAGACCAGGAGCAGCCCGATGCCGCCGGCGATCAGGCCGGCCTCCAGCGAGGCGAGCCCGAGCGAGGCGGAGATGGTCTGCGCCTCCGACGACTCGAACGACAGCGGTAGCGAGCCGTAGCGCAGCACGCCGGCCAGCTGCTGGGCCGAGGCCTGGTTGAACTGACCGGAGATCTCGGTGGCGCCGTAGATCGCGCTGTTGATCGTCGGTGCGGACACGACCTCGCCGTCCAGCACGAACGCGGCGTTCTTGCCGATGTTCTTCGACGTGTAGTCGCCCCAGATCGCGGCGCCCTGGCTCTTGAAGGTCAGGCTGATGACCCAGCCCGCGCCCTGGGTGTTCTGCTGGGCCATCGCGTTCTCGATCTGCGTGCCCTCCAGGAACACGGGGCTGAGCACGTACTTCTCGGTCCCGTCCTGGTTGCAGGCCACCAGCGGCAGCGTTGCGTCGTCGTAGCCGCGCAGCGGGTCCTGCGCGGCGCAGTCCAGCGTGGCCAGCGCCACCTGCTGGATGGTCGGGTCGGTGCTCTGCCGGGTCTGGCGGGCCTGCGCGATCGCGGCGGCGAGCTCGGGATCGGCCGCCGTGGGCGGCGGCGCGGCCGGCGGTGCGGCGGGGGTCGAGGCGGCGGGTGGCGCCGCGGGGGCCGGAGCGGCCGGGCCCGGGGCGGCCGGGGTCGGGGGGGCCGGGGTCGAGGCGGCGGGCGTGGGGCCGGCGGCGAGCGGGGTGTCCAGGGCCACCGGGGCGAACGGGCGCTCAACGGGCGCGGCCGGGTCGGCCGCGCCCTGCGGCTGCGCCGGGGCCGCGGGATCGGCCGGGGCGCCGGGGTCGGCCGGCACGGCCGGATCCGCCGGCGCGTTGGGATCCGCCGGCGCGTTGGGATCGACCGGCGCGTTGGGATCGACCGGCGCGTTGGGATCGACCGGGGCGTTGGGATCGGCCGGGTCACCGCCGGGGATACCGGTGGCACCGGCCGGTGTGGCCGCCACCGGGCCGCCGATGACCTCCCGGAACCGCAGCTGCGCGGTCTGCCCGAGCGACCGGGCCTGCTCGCCCTCCTGGCCGGGCACGGTGATCGTCAGGTTGGTCCCGTCCAGGACGACCTCGGCGCCGCTGACCCCCAGCCCGTTGACCCGCTCCTCGATGATCTGCTGGGCCTGCAGGAGCTGTTCGCGGGGTGGTTCCGCGCCCGTCTCGGTGCGGGCCACCAGCGTGACCCGGGTGCCGCCCTGCAGGTCGATCCCCAGCTTGGGGACCGCCCGGCCGTCACCGGTGAAGAACACCAGCGCGTACAGCGCGACGACGATACCGACGAACGCGGACAGGTAGCGCCAGGGACGGATCCGCCCCGGGGAGGTTGCCAACGTGGAGTTCTCTTCCTGACGTCCACCGCGCTACGCGGGCGGCGGGTAGTGGGAACGGTGGGTGGCCGAGCTAGGGGCGCGTGGTGCCGTTCGCGGAGTCGTCCTTCTCCTTCTGCAGCGAGAGCGGCGCGTCGGGCACGTCGGCCAGTTGCGGCGGGCTGTCGGTAACGCGGTCGTCGTGCTCGTCGGGCACCACCGGTGCTTCCGACTCCGCGTCGATCTTGCTCTTGACGGCGGCCCGCACCCAGGTGGTGACGATGCCGTCGGCGATCTCCAGGTCGACGGTCTCCTCGTAGGACGCGTCGACGACGGTGCCGCGCAGACCCGATGTGGTCATCACGACATCACCGGGTTCGAGGGCGGCCTGCAGCGCCTGCATCTCCTGCACCTGCCGGCGTTGCCGGCGACCGGACAGGAAGATCGGGATGAACAGCAGCAGGATGAGCAGCGGGAACAGCAGCGAGGTGAGGTCCATGATCTCCGTATCTCCGCACGTCGTGAAGCACCCGAGTCTGCCAGCCCGCGCTTTAGAACAATGCGGGAGGGCCACCCGTGGTGACGTCGGGCGGCGGAGTCATCCCCAGGTGGGCCCAGGCGGCCGCGGTGGCCACCCGACCTCTGGGCGTGCGCGCCAGCATGCCGGCCCGCACCAGGAAGGGCTCACAGACCTCCTCGACGGTACCGGGCTCCTCCCCGACCGAGACGGCCAACGTCGAAACCCCGACCGGTCCGCCGCCGAACGTGCGGACCAGCGCCGCCAGCACGGCCCGGTCCAGCCGGTCCAGACCCAGCTCGTCGACGTCGTAGACCAGCAGCGCATCCCGGGCGACCTGCCGGGTCACCGAGCCGCTGGCCCGCACCTCGGCGAAGTCGCGGACCCGGCGCAGCAGCCGGTTGGCGATCCGGGGCGTTCCGCGGGACCGACCGGCGATCTCGTGCGCGCCGTCGGGGCGCAGGTCGACGTCGAGGATCGCGGCCGCGCGGCGCAGCACCAGCTCCAGCTCGGCCGGCTCGTAGAACTCCATGTGCGCGGTGAAACCGAACCGATCACGCAGCGGCCCGGTCAGCGCACCGGACCGGGTGGTCGCCCCGACCAGCGTGAACGGCGCGAGGTCGAGCGGGATGGAGGTCGCACCGGGGCCCTTGCCGACGATCACGTCGACCCGGAAGTCCTCCATGGCCAGGTAGAGCATCTCCTCGGCCGGCCGAGCTATGCGGTGGATCTCGTCGATGAACAGCACGTCGCCGGGGGCCAGGTTGGACAGGATCGCGGCCAGGTCGCCGGCCCGTTCCAGGGCCGGGCCGGAGGTCAGCCGGATCGCCGCGCCCAGCTCGGCGGCAACGATCAACGCCAGGCTGGTCTTGCCCAGCCCGGGTGGGCCGGACAGCAGGATGTGGTCGGGCGGGTCGCCGCGGCGTCGGGCCCCCTCCAGGACCAGCTCCAGCTGCTCGCGGACCCGTGGCTGCCCGATGAACTCGCGCAGGTTGCGCGGCCGCAGCGTCGCCTCGATCTCGACGTCCTCCGGCTCGGCGGCCGCTGACACCTCACCCACGCGACTTCCCGGTCCATGATCGCCGTCTGCGGTAGCTGAGCGTCATGGATGCACCGCAGCTACCGCAAACGGTGATCATGGTGGGCCCGGCGCCGGCGGAGCCGGTCATCGCGAGCGGCCCAGCGCGGTGAGCGCGGTGCGCAGCAGCGCGCTGGGATCCGCGTCGGCGTCACCGGCCAGTGCGTCGTCGACGGCCGACTCGGCCGGCTTGGCGGTGAAGCCGAGGCCGACCAATGCCTCCACCACCGCGTCCCGCCGTGGGTGCGCCCCGTTGCCGGTGGCCGCCGGGACGGCCGCAGCCGGCGCGCTGACCTTGTCGCGCAGCTCCAGCGCCATCCGCTCGGCGACCTTGGGCCCGATCCCGGGAACCCGGGTGAGCGTCTTCAGATCGCGTTCGACGATCGCGCGCCGCAGCGTGTCCGGGTCGTGCACGGCGAGCACGGCCAGCGCCAACCGCGGGCCGATCCCGGCGACGGTCTGCAGCACGCCGAACAGTGTCCGCTCCTCGTCGTCGGCGAACCCGAACAGGGTGAGCGAGTCCTCCCGCACGACCAGCGCCGTCGCCAACCGGGCCTGCTCGCCGCGGCGCAGCCCGGCCAGCGTGCCCGGGGTGGCGTGCACCGCGAGCCCGACCCCGCCGACCTCGACCACCGCGTGGTCCAGACCGATCTGCGCCACCACGCCGCGCACCGAGCTGATCACATGACCTCCTTGGCGGCTTCCCGAGCGGCGATCGCGAGCCGTGCCCGGTGCTTGCGGGCGAGCTCGGCCGAGAGGGCCTGGGCCTGCGCCATCCGGTCCAGCATCGGCGCGCGCCAGCAGTGGCAGATGGCCAGCGCCAGCGCATCGGCCGCGTCGGCGGGGCGCGGCGCGGTGGCCAGCCCGAGCAACCGGGTCACCATCGAGATGACCTGTTCCTTACCGGCCCGCCCCTCGCCGGTGACCGCGGCCTTCACCTCGCTGGGGGTGTGGAAGGCGACCGGTAGCCCGGCCCGCGCCGCCAGCAGCGCGATGACGCCGCTGGCCTGCGCGGTGCCCATCACGGTGCGGACGTTGTTCTGGCTGAACACCCGCTCGATGGCCACCACGTCGGGGCGGTGCTGCTCGATCCACTGCTCGACGACGTCACCGATCAGCCGCAGCCGGCGCTCGACCGGCAGGTCGGACGGGGTGCGCACGACGTCGACGGCCACACAGCTCACGGTCCGTCCGGCGCCGCCGTCGACCACACCGATGCCGCACCGGGTCAACCCCGGGTCGAGGCCGAGCACCCGCACCCGCTTCCCCCTCACCCGGCGTCCGCGCGAACAGCCGTTCGACGAAGGAGGTTACCGGTGACCTCCGCGGCGGCCGCGGGGGCGCGCCGGTGGCGGCCCTGCCTGGGTGAGCCGACACCGGTGGCCCCGGCTACCGTCGATCGCCATGCAGCTCAGGGCGGCCACCGCGGAGCACGCCGGCGCCATCCAGTCGATCTACGCCCACCACGTGCGGCACGGTGTCGGCACGTTCGAGGAGGAGCCGCCGGACCGCGCCGAGATCGAGTCCCGGATGCGGGCCGGGCACTGATCGCCCTGCACGAGCGCCAGGGGTTCGTCCGGGTCGGGCTGCTGACCGGGGTGGGGCTCAAGCTCGGCCGCGTGCTGGACGTGGTGTTCCTGCAGCGGGCGCTGTGACCGACCGGCCCGAGAAGAGCTGCGTCGCCTGCGGTCGGCGCATCGAGTGGCGCCGCCGGTGGGAGCGGGACTGGGACCAGGTGCGCTACTGCTCCGCGGGCTGCCGCCGGCACGGCGTGGACGACACCGACCGGCGGCTGGAGCGGACCATCCTCGAGCTGCTCGACACCCGGGCGGCCGCGGCGACGATCTGCCCGTCCGACGCAGCCCGCGCGGTCGGCGGTGACGACTGGCGGGATCTGATGGAGCCCGCGCGGCGGGCCGCGCGCCGCCTGGTGGCCGCCGGGGTCGTGCAGATCACCCAGCGGGGCCGGGTGGTGGATCCGTCCACCGCACGCGGACCGATCCGGGTCCGCCGCGCCCGCTGACCAGCCGGGGAAACGATCAGCCGGCGCGCTCGATCAGCCGTTCGGCCGAGGTCAGGAAGCGGAGCCCGACCGCGTGGCCGCCGAGCGACATCACGTACAGCCCGGTGGAGACCCGCTCGAGGTAACCCCACTCCCAGATCCGCTGCTCGTCGATCCCGGTCCGGGCGGCCAGCAGCGCGCAGTAGCCCTCCAGCACCGGGCGGGCGTCCGGGCCGGACACCTGCGCCACCCAGTCCCGGACGGCCACGCCGAGGTCGTAGGCCGGGTCGGCGCGGAAGCCGTCCGGATCGACCAGGCACCATCCGGACTCGGCACCGGCGCGGGTTCGGGGCACCCGGAGCATGTTGCCCGGATGTGGATCACCGTGCACCACCACGCAGGCCGCCGGATCGAACGCGGCCGCGCGACGCTCGGCGTAGGCCAACGCCGTGGCGATCACCGGCCGCGCGACCGGATGGCCGAGTCGCTCGTCGAGCACCCGGACGGATCGGTGCAGCAGGCCGGCCTTGTCCTCGCCGACACCGGCCCCGGCCCCGTCGTCGCCCGCGCCTTCCGGCCGGGTCACCGGGTTGGCCGCGTCCGGGTCCAGCGCCCACGCCGCGGCCAGGGTGTCGGCGATCGCGGTGAGCTTGTCCGCCGGCGACAGCGGCGTGGCCTCCAGCGACCGGCCGAGCGCCTCCAGCAGCAGCGCCCGCCGAGCGGGGTCGTGGTCGTGCAGGATCGCGTAGCCGCGACCGCGGGCGGCGCGCAACACCCGGGCCTCGTCGGCCAGCTCCGGGTCGGGCACCACCACCTTGACCACGCGCGGTGCCCCGTCGGCCGTCTCGGCGTGCGCGACGTACGACGCGCTGCCGCCGGGCAGGCTCCGCCCGATCCGTACCGACCAGCGCCGCTCCAGTTCGGCGAGCAGCTCCGGCAGCCCGGCCAGCCACTCCTGCCCCGGCCCGCCGAGCGAGCCGACCCGGGCCCTGGTCAGCGGCTGCAACCGGATCCGGTCCATCCGGCCTCCCGCCACGATCTTCGAGCGCCGCGCCGTCGTCCCGGTTCCGCCTGCTACCAGCGGTCGCTGACGTGCGAGGCGACCAGTTCGTCGTAGACCTCACGCACCGCGGCGTGCGTCTGCTCGCCGAGCGGCGCCAGCTCGGCCGCGGCGGCATTTCCCGCGGCCTGCTCGGCCGACCGCGCCCCCGGGATCACGACCGTGAGCTGCGGCTGGTCCAGGATCCAGCGCAGCGCGAACTGGGCCATCGTGGCGCCCTCGCCGACCAGCGGGCGCAGCCGTTCCACGGCGGCCAGCCCGACCTCGAACGGCACCCCGGCGAAGGTCTCCCCGACGTCGAACGCCTCGCCGTGCCGGTTGAACGTGCGGTGGTCGTCGGCGCCGAACGTGGTGTCGGCGGTGTAGCGGCCCGACAGCAGCCCGGAGGCCAGCGGCACCCGCGCGATGATCGCCACCCCGGCCTCGGCGGCCGCGGGCAGCACCCGGTCCAGCGGCTTCTGCCGGAACGCGTTGAGGATGATCTGCACGCTCGCGGTACCGGGCCGGGCGATCGCGGCCAGTGCCTCGTCGACCTTCTCGACGCTCACGCCGTACGCGGCGATCCGCTGCTCGGCCACCATCTCGTCCAGCGCGTCGTAGATCTCGTCGCGCGAGTAGACCGGGGTCGGCGGGCAGTGCAGCTGGACCAGGTCCAGGGTGTCGACCCCGAGGTTGGCCCGGGAGCGGTCGTTCCAGGCGCGGAAGTTATCCCGGGAGTAGTTCTCCGGGACCTGCTCGACGCGCCGGCCCATCTTGGTCGCGACGGTCAGTCCCGGGTCACCGCGCTCGCGCAGGAACCGTCCGACGAGGGTCTCGCTGCGGCCGTCGCCGTAGACGTCGGCGGTGTCGAAGAAGCTGACGCCGCGCTCGGCCGCCCCGTGCAGCACGGCCAGCGCGTCGGCGTCGTCGACCTCACCCCAGTCGGCGCCGAGCTGCCAGCAGCCCAGGCCGACCACGGCGACGTCCCGGCCCAGTCGTTTCGCGTTCCGTTGCTCCATGATCACCGAGTCTAGGGTCGGACCGCGGGGTCAGCCCGGCGAAGCAACGGCCCCGTGGGCCGACGGGCTCGGGATCCGTTCCGCGGAACGCGGATCCCGCCGGATAGTAGATCACTCAGTGCGCGGCGTCGTCCCAGCTGCGCCCGTAACCCACCGACACGTCCAGCTCCACGCTCAGCTGCGCGGCCGCGGCCATCTCCCGGCGGACCAGCGTCTCCACCTGCTCCCGCTCCCCCGCCGCCACCTCCAGCACCAGCTCGTCGTGCACCTGCAGCAGCATCCGGCTGCGCAGCCCCTCGGCCAGCAGCGCGCGGTGCACCCCGAGCATGGCCACCTTGATGATGTCCGCGGCGCTGCCCTGGATCGGCGCGTTCAACGCCATCCGCTCGGCCATCTCGCGGCGCTGCCGGTTGTCGCTGGTCAGGTCGGGCAGGTAGCGGCGCCGGCCCATGATCGTCGCGGTGTAGCCGTCCTTGCGGGCGATGTCGACCACGGTGCGCAGGTAGTCGCGCACGCCGCCGAAACCGGCGAAGTAGTCGTCCATCAGGGCGCGGGCCTCCTCGGTCGGGATCCGCAGCTGGTTGGACAGCCCGAACGCGGACAGCCCGTAGGCCAGCCCGTAGTTCATCGCCTTGATCTTGGCCCGCTGGGCCGGGGTGACCTCGGCCGCGTCCACCCCGAACACCCGGGCGGCGGTCTCGGCGTGGAAGTCGTGCCGGGACCGGAACGCCTCGATCAGCGCGGCGTCCTCGGACAGGTGCGCCATGATCCGCATCTCGATCTGGCTGTAGTCGGCGGTCATCAGCTCCGCGTAGCCGGGGCCGACGATGAAGTTCTCCCGGATCCGGCGGCCGGCCGCGGTCCGGATCGGCACGTTCTGCAGGTTGGGCTCGGTCGAGGACAGCCGGCCGGTGGCGGCGATGGTCTGGCTGTAGGTGGTGTGGATCCGGCCGTCGTCGGCCACCGACTTGAGCAGACCCTCCACCGTGATCTTGAGCCGGGTGGCGTCGCGGTGCACCAGCAGGTGCGACAGGAACTCGTGCCCGGTCTGCTCGAACAGCGTCTGCAGCGCGTCGGCGTCGGTGGTGTAGCCGGTCTTGGTGCGCTTGGTCTTGGGCATTCCCAGCTCGTCGAACAGCACCACCTGCAGCTGCTTGGGCGAGCCGAGGTTGATCTCCTTGCCGATCACCGAGTAGGCGTCCTGGGCGGCCTGCTTGACCTGCGCCCCGAACTCGGCCTCCAGCGCGGCCAACGCGTCGTGGTCGACCGCGATGCCGGCGGTCTCCAGGTCGGCCAGCACGCCCTGCAGCGGCAGCTCCACCTGCGCCAGCAGCTCGGTGCCGCCCTGCTCGGCCAGCTCGGCGTCCAGCGCGGTGGCCAGCTCGGCCACCGCGGACGCGGCGACCATCTGGGTGTTGGCCCGGGCCGCGTCGGCCTCCTCCTCGCCCCCGAGCAGCGAGAGCTGGCCGCCCTCGTCCTCGCCCTGCAGGCGCAGCTCGCGACGCAGGTGGCGCAGCGCGAGATCGGCCAGGTCGAAGCTGCGCTGCCCGGGTCGGGAAAGGTACGCGGCCAGCGCGGTGTCGCTGGTCAGCCCGTGCAGCGTCCAGCCGCGGCCACGCAGCGCGTGCAGCGCCGACTTGGCGTCGTGCGCGGCCTTGGGCGCGGCCGGGTCGGCGAGCCAGTCCCCCAGCGCCGCCTCGTCGTCCGGGCTCAGCCCGCTGAGCTCGACGTACGCCGCCTCCGGCACGCCGGCCGTCGCCCCGGCGGCCCGCGACTCCACGGTGGGCTCACCGGCCGCCAGCCCGATGCCGGACAGGTCACCGGTGGTGACCCCGCCGGTGATGTTGTGGAAGGCCAGCCCGACCCGGCGGCCGTCGCGGGCGTGCGCGTCCAGCCAGGCCCGCACGCTGCCGGGTTCGAGGGCCCCGCCCTGCACCTCGATGCCGCCCTCGGCCTCCGGCTCGGCGCTGACCAGGGTGGCGAACAGCCGCTCCCGCAGCACCCGGAACTCCAGCTCGTCGAACAGCCGGTGCACCGCTTCGCGGTCCCACGGGCGCACCGCCAGCTCGGCCGGCACGGCGGCCAGCGGGACGTCGCGGACCAGCTCGGTGAGCTGCCGGTTGAGCAGGACATTGGCCAGGTGTGCGCGCAGCGCGTCGCCGGCCTTGCCCTTGACCTCGTCGACCCGGTCGGTCAGCTCGGCGAGCGATCCGAACTCGCGCACCCACTTGGCCGCGGTCTTCTCCCCCACACCGGGGATGTTGGGCAGGTTGTCGCTGGGGTCGCCGCGCAGCGCCGCGAAGTCCGGGTACTGGGCCGGGGTCAGCCCGTAGCGGGTCATCACCGCGGCCGGGTCGATCCGGCCCAGCTCGGACACTCCCCGGGTCGGGTACAGCACCATCACGTTGTCGCTGACCAGCTGGAACGCATCCCGGTCACCGGAGGTGATGAGCACCTGGAAACCGTCGTCCTCGGCCTGGGTGGCCAGCGTGGCGATGACGTCGTCGGCCTCGAAGTTGTCCACCGCGAAGAACGGGATGGCCAGCGCGGTGAGCACCTCCTTGATCAGGTCGACCTGGCCGCGGAAGTCGTCGGGGGTGGTGGTGCGGTTGGCCTTGTACTCGGTGAAGCGCTCCGAGCGGAACGTCTTGCGGGAGACGTCGAAGGCCACCGCGATGTGCGTGGGCTGCTCGTCGCGCAGCAGGTTGATCAGCATCGCGGTGAAGCCGTAGACCGCGTTGGTGGTCTGCCCGGTGCCGGTGCGGAAGTTCTCCGCCGGCAGCGCGAAGAACGCCCGGTAGGCCAACGAGTGGCCGTCGAGCAGCAGCAGCCGCCGACCGGTCGACGGGACGGCAGGCGCGGCGGCCTGGGAGCTGGATGTACGGGTGGCGGGGCTCATCGACGGCGAGTCTAGAACCGCCCCCCGACAGTTCTGTCGCCGCAGCGGGCAGCACTGTCCTCGGGTCAGGACCGGTGCGCGCGCTCCATCCGGACCAGGTCGACCCCGACCGCGTCGGTGCTGGTGCCGACCACCCGGTAGCCGGCCGCGGTGTAGAGCCGGATGTTGTCCGCGCTGCGCGCGCCCGTGATCAACCAGCAGCAGCGCACCGGCGCCGGGGCGGCGACGTGCACCGCGGCCAGCAACGCCCGCCCGATGCCGCGGCCCTGCACGTCCGGCGCGACGGTGAAACGGACGATCTCCATCCGGTCGCCGTCGATCCGGCCGCGCACCGAGCCGACCAGCCGCGGCCCCAGCCAGGCCGCCCGCGCGATCAGGTCCGGGGCGTCGGCGCGAGCGAAGTCGGCCCCCAGCTGCGCGGCCGTCTCGTGCAGTGGCGGGATGTCCGGGGCGGCGTAGCGCTGGGCCTCCCGCACGTAGGCGGCGAGCTGCACGGTCAGCGCCTCGCCCGCGTGCTCGGGGTCCGGGCGGCCCACCCGCAGCTCGAGGTCGATCACCCACCGAACCTACCGGGGGTGGGGCCAGCAGCGGGCCGCGCCGACGACCCGCAGGCCGACGGTCCGGCCGACCGGGTCGGTCGCACCGGCATCGTCGCCGTCCGCGCCGCCGGCCACCCGCCCGGTGATCTCGGTGCGGTCGGCCAGCCGCACGGTGAGCAGGCTGTCGTGGCCGTGGAACTCCCGACCGACGACCACCGCGGTGGTGGCGCCCGCGGCCGGACCGGTCACCCGGATCTGCTCGGGCCGCAGCAGCACGGTCACGGCCGCGCCCGCCGCGGTGCCGTCCCGGTCGTGCAGCCGGACCGGCCCGAGCGCGGTGTCCGCGCGACCGGCCGCCGTCACGCTGGCCGGCAGCAGCACGGCGGTGCCGACGAAACCGGCCACCCAGGGGTCTGCGGGATCGCGGTACACCTGGGCCGGCGTGCCGACCTGCCGGATCACCCCGCCGGCCATCACCGCGACCCGGTCGGCGACCGACAGCGCCTCGTCCTGGTCGTGGGTGACCAGCACCGCGCTCGCCCCGTCGGCGCGCAGGGCCGCCGGATGTCCGCGCGCAGCCCCGCCCGCAGCCCGGCGTCCAGCGCGCTGAACGGCTCGTCGAGCAGCACCAGGGCCGGACGCGGGGCGAGCGCCCGGGCGATGGCCACCCGCTGCTGCTGGCCGCCGGACAGCTCGTGCGGCATGCCGCCGCTGGTAGCCGGCCAGGCCGACCAGCGCCAGCACCTCGGCCACCCGACCCGCCCGCCGGGCCGCCCGGTCCAGGCCGTAGCCGACGTTGCCGGCCACCGAGAGGTGCGGGAACAGGGCCCCCTCCTGCGGGACGACCGCGACCCGGCGGCGGTGCGCGGGCACCGCGGCAGCCCGGCCGTGTCCACCGGTGCGCCGTCCAGGTGGATCGCGCCACCGTCGAGCCGCTCGAAGCCGGCCACGCACCGCAGCAGCGTGGTCTTCCCGCAGCCCGACGGGCCGACCACCGCCAGCAGCTCGCCGGCCGGCACGGTCAGATCGACACCGCACAGCGCCCGACCGGGCCGAAACGCTTGCGCGCCCCGTCGACCCGCAACACCTCAGGGCCCATCAGCCGGGCACGTTCCGGGCCAGTACCCCGCTGCGCGCGGCCAGCCACCAGGTCGGCACCGCGGACAGCACGACCAGCAGCGCCGCGTACGGGGTCGGCGGCCGCGTACGCCGCGACCGAGGTGTGGGTCCACAGCTCGGTGGCCAGCGTGTCGATGCCGGTGGGGCGCAGCAGCAGCGTCGCCGGCAGTTCCTTCATGCAGCTGAGGAACACCAGCGCGGCGCCGGCGCCGATCCCGGGCAGCGCCAGCGGCACCGTCACGGTCGCGGCCACGTGCAGCGGGCCCCGCCCCAGCGACCGCGCCAGGTCGACCAGCACCGGCGGCGCCTGGGCCGCCGCGGCGGTCACCGCGGCCACCGCCAGCGGCAGGAACAGCGCCGCGTAGGCCAGCGCGAGCAGCCACACCGTCTGGTACAGCGGGTAGGCGACGTTGATGCCGAAGTAGACCAGCGACAGCCCGATGACCAGCCCGGGCAGGGCGTGGGTGAGGTAGCTGAGCCGGTCCAGCAGGGTTGCCGCCGGGCCCGGGGCGCGCGCCGCGAGCAGCCCGACCGGCAGCGCGAGCAGCAACGTCAGCCGCCGCGCCGAGCAGCGCCAGCGACAGCGAGGCCCCGGCGGCCGCGGCGACCTCGGCGACCGCGCCCGGCCGGGACACCCCGGCCAGCAGCCGCCGGGTGAGCCCCAGCCCGGTGACCCCGAGGGCGGCCGCCGCGACCACCAGCAGCGCGGCGATTGACGGCCGGCGCCAGCGGCCGAGAGCGATGCGTGGCCGGCGGTCGCCGGGCGCCGCCGAGCGCGGCGTACCGGGCACCGCGCGCCCGGTGGCCAGCTCGCCGGCCAGGATCAGCACGGTCACCCCGACCAGGACGCAGGACAGCACCAGCGCGCCGGTGCGGTCGAAGCCCAGCTCGAAGGCGACGAAGATGGCGCGGGTGAACGAGTCGGCCCGCAGCACCGACACCGCGCCGAAGTCGGACAGCACGTAGAGCGCGACCAGCAGCGCCCCACCGGCCACGGCCGGCCGGACCTGGCGCAGCGTGACCCCGGTCAGGGTGGCCAGCGGCCCCGCCCGAGCGACCGGGAGACCTCCTCCTGGGCCGGGTCGGCGCCGGCCAGCGCGGCCGCGACCGGCAGGAACACGTACGGGTAGCAGCACAGGGTGAGCACCAGCGCGGCCGCCCAGAAGCCGGCGAACCCGTCCACTGTGGACACCCAGGCGAAGGCCGCGATGTAGGTCGGCACGGCCAGCGGCAGCGCGGCCAGCACCCCGAACGCCCGCCGGCCCGGCAGGTCGGTGCGGGTGACCAGGAACGCCGAGCCGACGCCGAGCAGCAGGCAGCCGGCGGTGACCACGGCGGCCAGCCCGATGCTGCGGGCCGCCAGCTCGCGACCCGCGCGGTGAGCAGCTCGGCACCGATCCGCGCGGTGCCGGCGCCCGCGGTGCGCACCAGCAGGTAGGCCAGCGGGATCAGCGCGACCGCGACCGCGACGACCGCGGACGCCGAGCAGCCAGGCCGGGTCCGCGGCGCGCAGCGGCGCCGCGCAGCCGCCGGACGCGGTCGGGTCCGCGATCAGGGGACGCAGGCCGGACCCGGCGATCAGGGCGCACCGTCGTCTCGAGCTGGTCGAGCTCGTTGAGGTCGATCGACGGCCCCTGGATCGACTCCAGTGCCGGCGCGTAGGCCGGCGCCGGGTTGCCGGCGACCACCGGGTACTCGAACGTCTGCTGCGCGAAGTAGGTCTGCGCCTCGGTGCCGAGCAGGTAGTCGACGAAGGCCCGCCCGTCGGGGTCCGGTGTCGGCCTTCTCGAGCACGCCGACGCCGGCCACGTTGACCAGCGCGCCGCTGTCGCCGGGCGAAGAAGTGCAGCTTGGCGGTCATCGCCTCCGGGGCCACGCCGCGCTCCTCGGCGATCTCGCCGAGGTAGTAGTGGTTGATCAGGCCGACCGGGATCTGCCCGGCGTCGATGTCCTCGAGGATCTGCGCGTTGTCCTCGCGGATCTGCGGCTCGTTGGCCGTCAGCCCGGCGAGGAACTCCTTGGCCTTGGCCTCGCCGTGGTGCGACGCGCACCGCCGTGACGAAGGCCTGGAAGGAGGCGTTGGTCGGGGCGACGCCGACCTTGCCCCGCCACTGCGGCCCGGTCAGGTCGAACACCGATGCGGGCAGTTCGCCGGTCGGGACCAGGGTCGGGTTGTAGACGAGCACCCGGGCGCGGGCGGTCACGCCGATCCATTCGCCGCTCGCGGACCGGTACTGCGCCGGCACCTTCCCGGTGACCTCCGGCGGGCAGCGGCGTGAACAGGCCGGCCTTGGCCACCGCGCCCAGCGCGCCGGCGTCCTGGGCGAGGAACACGTCGGCGCCGGTGCCGCTGCCCTCCTCCAGCAGCTGGGCGGCCATCGCGGCCGTCCCGGCGTAGCGCGCCTCGACCGCGATACCCGTTGCGGCGGTGAACTTCTGCATCACCGGCGCCATCAACGACTCGCTCCGCCCGCTGTAGACAACGACCCGCCCGTCGGATGACGGGGCGGCGGCGGGCGCGGTCGGCGTAGCGGCGGGGGCCGCCGGCGGCGGGGTTCCGCCGGCACACGCGGTGAGCAGGATGGCCAGCCCGGCGACGAGCAGGCTCGCGGGGCGGTACCGGACGTGACGGGGCATGGCAGCTCCTTCGACGGGGTAGGGCAAGCAACCCTAACCTCATCAACCAGACGAAAGGTACCAACCGGGCGCGGGGAACCGCAGCCCCACACCGACCGTTGCCCAGGAACAAGGCCGTGCGACGTGGTCGGGTATGCCCGTTATGCTCGGCCGCCCGAAGGCAACACAACACAGTCAGTCAAACACGACAGATTCGGAGCAGACGTGAGCGTCAGTCTCACCAAGGGTGGAAACGTCAGCCTTACCAAGGAGGCCCCTGGCCTCACCAACGTGGTGGTCGGCCTCGGCTGGGACATTCGCAGCACCACCGGCGCCGACTTCGACCTGGACGCCTCGGCCATCGTTCTCGGCGCCGACGGCAAGGTCGTCTCCGACAAGCACTTCATCTTCTTCAACAACCTGACCAGCCCGGACGGCACCGTCGAGCACACCGGTGACAACCTCACCGGCGAGGGCGAGGGCGATGACGAGCAGGTCAAGGTCAACCTGGCCGGGCTGCCGCCGGAGGTCGACAAGGTCGTCTTCCCGGTCAGCATCTACGACGCCGACAGCCGCTCGCAGTCCTTCGGGCAGGTGCGCAACGCCTTCATCCGGGTGGTGAACGCGGCCGGCAACGCCGAGCTCGCCCGCTACGACCTCACCGAGGACGCCTCCACCGAGACGGCGATGGTGTTCGGCGAGCTGTACCGCAACGGTGCCGACTGGAAGTTCCGCGCCGTCGGCCAGGGCTACGCCTCGGGCCTGGCCGGGATCGCCCGCGACTTCGGCGTCAGCGTCTAGGTCGCCCGCCGTGGCCATCGACTACAACAAGCGGCCGGCGAAACCCGCCGCGGCACCGGAGGCGGCGAGCCCGGGCGCCGCGGGCGGGGTGTCGCTGTCCAAGATCACGCTGACCAAGTCCGCGCCGAGCGTCTCGCTCACCAAGCGCGGCGGCGCCGGCGGGCAGCTGCGGGTCAACCTGCAGTGGAGCACCGGCGTCGCGCCGGCGCCGGCGAAGAAGGGCCTGTTCAGCAGGCTGATCGGCGGAGGCCCGCAGGGGATCGACCTCGACCTGGCCTGCCTGTGGGAGTTCGCCGACGGCAGCAAGGGCGTGGTGCAGGCCCTGGGCAACGCGTTCCAGGCCCCCTACTCGGGCAAGCCGATCATCCGGCTGGACGGCGACGACCGCTCGGGTGCGGTCAGCGGCGGCGAGAACATGTTCATCGACCTGTCGCGGGTGAACGAGATCCGGCGCATCCTGGTCTTCGCCTTCATCTACGAGGGCACGCCCAACTGGGCCGGCGCGGACGGCGTGGTCACGCTGTTCCCGGCGGCCGGGCCGGAGATCGAGGTGCGGCTCGACGAGTCCGACCCCGGTTCCCCGACCTGCGTGATCGCGATGCTGGAGAACAAGGGCGGCGAGCTGGTCGTGAACCGCGAGGTGCGCTACATCCGCGGCGGCCAGGCCGAGGTGGACCGCGCCTACAACTGGGGAATGGAGTGGGCGCGCGGCAGCAAGTGACCAGTCCACGGGAGGGCGCATGACGTGCGGCACTTCGGCCACCTGAGTGCGGCGCAGACGGCCACCCTGTTCGAGCGGCCACCGGAGCAGTTCGACCGCGACAGCGGCTCCGAACTGCTCTCGGTGGCTCTCGGCGCCACCCTCTACATGCCGGCGGATCGGCCGGCGCTGACCGTCGACCTGCCCAAGCAGGCCACGGCCGGCGCCACCTCGGTGGTGGTCTGCCTGGAGGACTCCATCGCCGACGAACACGTGGCGATGGCCGAGCAGAACCTCGCCACCGCCCTGACCGCGCTGCACGCGACCCACGAACCCGCATCGCTGCCGCTGCTGTTCGTCCGGGTGCGGGCGGCCGCTCAGCTGGTCGCGCTGGTGTCGCGGCTCGGTCCGGCGAGCGCGCTGCTCGACGGTTTCGTGCTCCCGAAGTTCACCGCGGTCTCCGGCACCGAGTACCTGCACGCGCTCGACGAGGCCGACCGCCTCGCCGGCCGTTCCTTCCTGGCCATGCCGGTGATCGAGTCCGGCGCGGCGCTCTACGCCGAGACCAGGGTCGACGAGCTGACCCGGCTGCGGGCGCTGCTGCACCGGGACCGCGGCCGGATCCTGGCCGTCCGGCTGGGCGCCACCGACCTCTGCGCGCTCTACGGGCTGCGCCGCTCGCCGGACCTGTCCATCTACGACGTGAAGGTGGTCAGCGGCCTGATCGCCGACGTGGTCAACGTGTTGGGCCGCGCGGACGGCACCGGTTTCACC
The DNA here is from genome assembly GCA_963730945.1 of uncultured Actinomycetota bacterium. Classification (GTDB taxonomy): domain Bacteria; phylum Actinomycetota; class Actinomycetes; order Mycobacteriales; family Pseudonocardiaceae; genus Pseudonocardia. Next base: position 584,112 of record CAVSTV010000008.1, on the reverse strand, counting down.
GTCACGGGGCCGGCCTGGGAGTACTTCGGCGGCGCCGAACGGATCTTCCGCACCCAGCTGCGGGAATCACCGTTCACCGAGCACAACGCCCCGGAGCTGCGCGGGCAGCTGGTGTCGCGCGCGATCGACGGGCTGATCCGCGAGGTCCAGCTGGACAAGGCGAACGGCTTGCAGGGCAAGACCACCATCCACCCGAGCCACGTGGCCGTGGTGAACGCGCTGTCGGTGGTGTCGTTCGAGGAGCACCGCGATGCCTCCGACGTGCTGCACGCCGGCCGGGCCAGCGGCGTGCTCGCCTCCGGCTACCGCAACAAGATGAACGAGATCCGCCCGCACACGGCGTGGGCGCGCCGGACGCTGCTGCGGGCCCGGGTGTTCGGGGTCGCCGCGGACGAGGCCTCGTTCGTCGACCTGCTGGCCGCGAGCCTGGCCCGGTGACCGCGATCGGTGCGGCCGGCGGTTCGGTGCTCGAACGCCTCGGGGTGCGGGTGAGCGGGGATGCGGCCGCGTTGCTCGGCGTCGCGCTGCGCCGCAACCCGCGGCGGGCCCAGCTGCTGGTGTCCCGGCTGCTCGGCAAGCACATCCCGACGGATCCGCGGCTGGTCCGCGGGGCTGGGCTGGTGCTGGGTGGGCTGGTCGCCGACGCACTGGCCGGACGGCCACCGCGCGCGCTGCCGGGCGAGCTGCCCGCGGCCGTCGGCGGGGACCGGGCCGCCGCGGGGATGCTGCACGACGAGGCTGTGCACGTCGCTGGGCGGCTCATCGGTGATCGGGACGACGTGCTGGTGCTCGGGTTCGCCGAGACCGCGACCGCGCTCGGCCACTGCGTCGCCGAGGCCCTCGGCGGGGCCGACTACCTGCACTCGACCCGGCGTCCGCCACCCGCAGGCCGCCGGGCCGCCGGCGGGTTCACCGAGGACCACTCGCACGCCACCGACCACCTGCTGCTGCCCGCGGATCCCACGCTGCTGCGCGGCGACCGGCCGCTGGTCCTCGTCGACGACGAGCTGAGCACCGGCCGCACCGCGCTGAACACGATCACCGCCCTGCACCGGACCCATCCGCGGGCGCGCTACCTGCTGGCCGCGCTGGTCGACCTCCGCCCGGACGCGGGCGAGCTGGTCGACGGGGTGCGCGCGCTCGGCGCCCGGCTGGACGTGATCGCGCTGGCCCGCGGCCACGTCCACCTCCCCGCCGACCTCTCCGCAAGCGTCGCCGCACTCCTGAGCGACATCGCCCCGGCACCCCATCCGCTCCGGTCCCCCGCCGATCCAGCGGAACGAACGGCACTTTGGCACGCACCTGGCGTGCGAGAGTGCCGCTCGTTCCGTGCGGGCGCGGGCGGTGCGGGGCGGGTGGAACTGGAGGGTCTGGGGTGGCCGGTGGGGTTGCCGGTGGGTGGGCGGCACGGCTTCACCGCCGCGGACCACGAGGCGCTGGCCGGCGCGCTGCCGGGGCTGGCCGCGGGGCTCGGTGCGCGTTCCGCGGAACGCACCCTGGTGCTGGGCACCGAGGAGTTGATGCAGCTGCCGCTGCGGCTGGCCCAGCAGCTGGCCGACACCGGCCACGACGTGGCCTTCTCCACCACCTCGCGGTCCCCCGCGCTGGTCGTCGACGAGCCCGGCTACGCCATAGGCAGCGCCATCACCTTCGCGGCGCACGACGACCCGGCCGACGGTCCCGGGCCGCGCTTCGCCTACAACCTGGGCCGGGCCGGCGACCCGCCGTGGGACCACGTGCTCGTGGTGGTCGATCCCCCGGCCGACACCCCGGCGCTGCACACCGGGCTGCTCACCGCGCTCGCGCCGCGCGCCCGCCGGATCACGCTGGTGGTCACGCCGTGACCCCGGAGCCGCTGCGCGGGCCGACGTTCGGCAGCTACGCCGCCGACGAGGTCGGCTGGCTGCTCACCGACCTGTCCGAGGTGGCGCTGGAGGCGCCCACCGAGGAACGGGAGGAGGCCATCCAGAGCGGCGGCGCGCACTACGCCGAGTCGCTGCCGCAGGAGTACCAGCCGGACGCGGAGTACCTGGAGCTCTACCGCTCCGCACTGGCCGGGTCGGCCGGCCGGCTGGCTCAGGCCGTCGGCACCGTGACCGAGCTGGTGCTGGCCGAACGCGGACCGGACATCGTCCTGGTGTCGCTGGCCCGGGCCGGTACCCCGGTCGGCATCCTGCTGCGCCGCTGGGCCGCGGCCCGGCACGGGCTGGACCTGCCGCACTACGCGGTGTCCATCGTGCGCGGCCGCGGCATCGACCCGCTGGCGCTGCAGCACCTGGCCGAGCGGCACGACCCAGCGCAGGTGGTGTTCGTCGACGGCTGGACGGGCAAGGGCGCCATCGCGCGCGAGCTGGCCGCCGCGCTGGCCGCGTTCGGCGGCGGGTTCGACCCCGACCTGGCGGTGCTCGCCGACCCGGGCCGCTGCGCGTCGACGTTCGGCACCCGCGAGGACTGGCTGATCCCCTCGGCCTGCCTGAACTCGACGGTGTCCGGGCTGGTCTCGCGCACGGTGCTGAACACCCGGTTGCTGCGCCCCGACCAGTACCACGGCGCGAAGTTCTACACCGAGCTGGCGCCGGCCGACGTCTCCAACGATTTCCTGGACGCGGTGACGGCCGAGTTCGCCGGCGTGCGGGACACCGCGGCGCCGACCGAGCGCACCCCGGACTGGGCCGGCTGGGCGGCGATCGAGCGGATCGTCGAGGAGTACGGCATCGGTGAGGTCAACCTGGTCAAGCCCGGGGTCGGCGAGACCACCAGGGTGCTGCTGCGCCGGGTGCCGTGGAAGGTGCTGGTGCGCGCGGGCGCGCCGGCGGCCGACCTGGCGCACGTCCGGTTGCTGGCGCAGCGTCGCGGGGTCCCGGTGCTGGAGGTGGCCGGGCTGCCCTACAGCTGTGTCGGCCTGATCCACCCCCGCTTCACCCGCGGCGCCACCGGCCCCGACGGCCGCGCCACGGAGGCGGCGATATGACCCTCGTCTGCCTCGATCTCGATCGGACCACCATCTACTCCGCGGCCGCGCTCGACCTGCGGGTGCCCGACCACGAGGCCCCGCGGCTGCTCTGCGTCGAGATCTACAAGGGCGTGCCGCTGTCCTACCTGACCGAATCCGCGGCCGAGACCCTGCGCGCGCTGCGCGAGCTGGCCACCGTGGTGCCGACGACCACCCGCACCCCGGAGCAACTGGCCAGGGTGCACCTGCCGGGGCCGCCGGCCCGCTACGCGATCGCCGCCAACGGCGGCCGGCTATTGGTCGACGGCGTATCCGATCCGGAATGGGCCGCGGCGGTCTCCGAGCGGTTGGCCGGGTGCGCGCCGCTGGCCGAGGTCGAGTCCCACCTGCGCGCCCGCGGTGGCACCTTCGTGCTGAACCTGCGCACCGCGAGCGACCTGTTCGCCTACGCCGTCGTGGACCGCGCCGCGCTCCCGGCCGGCTGGGTGGCCGAGCTGGGCGCCTGGTGCGCGCCGCGCGGGTGGGCGGTGTCGGTGCAGGGCCGCAAGGTGTACGCGGTGCCCCGGCCGCTGACCAAGTCGGCGGCGGCCGCGGAGGTGCTGGCCCGCACCGGCGGCGGGCTGCTGCTCGCGGCCGGTGACTCGCTGCTCGACGCCGACCTGCTGGCCGCCGCGGACGCCGCGATCCGGCCGGCGCACGGGGAGCTGGCCGATAGCGGCTTCACCGCCGAGCACCTCGCGGTGACCCGCTCGACCGGGGTTCTCGCCGGCGCCGAGCTGCTGGTCTGGCTACGAGACCGCGCCGCGGCGGCGCCACCCGTTTCTGGCAGGCTGTCATTTGCGAACGACCATCGGAAGGAAGCGCATTCATGGCCCTCTGGGACCAGCTGAAGAGCCGTCTGAGCGATCTGCAGGCGACGACGACCACGCAGGTCGGCAAGTTCAAGAGCAAGGACTTCGCCAAGGCGAGCATGGCGATGTGCGCGCTCATCGCGGCCGCCGACGGCACCATCACCGCCGACGAGCGCCGCAAGACCGCCACCTTCATCGGCAGCAACGAGGCGCTGAAGGTGTTCGAGGTCAGCGAGCTGCAGGACCACTTCAACTTCTACGCGTCGAAGCTGGAATCCGACTACGAGTTCGGCAAGGTCGAGGCGATCGCCACCATCGGCAAGCTCAAGTCCAAGCCGGACGCGGCGCGCGCGGTGATCCAGGTCGGCATCATCATCGGTGGCGCCGACGGCAACTTCGACGCCGACGAGAAGCGCGCGGTGCGGGAGGCCTGCAACGCGGTGGGCATCAGCCCGGCCGACTTCGACCTCTAGGGAGACGCTCCCAGACCTACAGGTGAGCCGCGGTGGCGGGCAGCAGGTCGGCGAAGGTGCGGCCGTTGGCGATCGCGCCGATCGCGGTCATCGTCCAGTCGCCGCCGCCACCGCGGCTCACCTTGGCCATGATCTGCGCGTTGTGCCGCCCGGAGCCGGACAGTTCGTAGCGGGCCAGCTCCTCGTTCGTGGTCTCGTCGACGAGCCGGCAGAACGCGTTCTCGATCTGCGAGAAATCCTGCCCGGTGAACGAGTTCACGGTGAACACGATCTGGGTGACCGCGGGTGAGAGCCGGCTCAGGTCGACGATCACGGACTCGTCGTCGCCCTCGCCCGCGCCGGTCAGGTTGTCGCCGGTGTGCTGCACCGAGCCGTCCCGGCTGCGCAGCTGCTGGAACCAGACCGCGTCGACGAGGTTGTTGCCGCCGTCGAACAGCAGCGCCGAGGCGTCCAGGTCGATCGACTGCGCTCGGGAGCCGAACAGGCCGCGCTTCTTCACCGCGTCCCAGCCCAGACCCATACGGACCATCGTCAGGGTGCCGCCCCCGCGTTTCGCGAGCGACACCTTCTGGCCCTTGGTCAGGTTGACCGACACTCGCACTCCATTCGCCGGTGGATGGGAGATCGTCGCGGCAGGCTACCGGCCGGCCGCGTCACACGTTGCTGTGGTGCTGCCGTTCCGCGGCCAGCTCCTCGGCGCTCTTGTGGACGTTCCCGCCATCTGCCTCGATCTTCCGGTTGCGCAGGATGCTGGACAGGAAGGCGGCCCCGATGAACGCCACCCCGATCAACCCGGTGACGATCTCGTTGACGTGGTAGCCGATGCCGATCAGCAGGATCGTGGCCAGCGCCCCGATCGCCCAGTGCGCACCGTGCTCCAGGTAGACGTAGTCGTTCAGGGTGCCCTTGCGCACCAGGAACACGGTGAGCGAGCGCACGAACATCGCGCCGATCAGACCCAGCCCGAGCGCGATCAGGATCGGGTCGGTGGTGATGGCGAAGGCGCCGATCACGCCGTCGAAGGAGAACGCGGCGTCCAGCACCTCGAGGTAGAGGAACAGGAAGAAACCGGCCTTGCCCGACGCCTTGGCCAGCTCCGACGGCCCGTTCCCGGTGCTCGCCGCGGCCTTCGGTTCGGCGGCGGAGTCCTGCTGGTCGGGGTCCTTCTCGTCGGCGTCCTTCTCAGCGGCGCCCTCGGCGGCGTCCTCGTCGTCGATGTCAGCGGCCTGGTCGAAGAGGTCACCCAGGCCGTTGACCAGCAGGTAGGTCACCAGACCCAGACCGCCGGCGGTGAGCACCACGGCGGGCTCCTCGGCCAGCGTGCTCGCCAGCACCACCAGCGCGATCAACGCGAGCACGATCGAGAGCCGGTTCAGCTGGCCGACCTTGGCCAGCGGGCGCTCCAGCCAGGTCAGCCACTTGATGTCGCGGTCCTCGAACAGCCAGTCCAGGAACAGCATGAACAGGAACATGCCGCCGAACGCGGCGATCTGCGGGTAGGCCTCGTTGAGCAGGTAGGCGTAGCTGGTGGGATCGCTCTCGGGGCGCTGCTCCAGGGCCAGCGTCAGCGACTCGACCGGGTTCAGCCCGGCCGTGACGGCCACGATGACCAGCGGGAAAACCAGCCGCATGCCGAACACCGCGATCACGATGCCGATGGTCAGGAAGATGCGCTGCCAGAAGGCGTTCATCCGGTCCAGCACGGTCGCGTTGACCACCGCGTTGTCGAACGAAAGCGAGATCTCCAGGATGCCCAGGATCGCGCAGAGGATGAGCCCCTCGATGCCGGCGTAGAGGAAGGCGACCACCAGGGACACCGCGGTGACCCCATAGGACCACCCAAAGATCCGTAGGTTCATATCCCCATTTCCTGACTCAGCGCGGCCGGTCGGCCATTCCCACCGTAGCGCCTGGGCGGACGTGGCTTCGCCGAGTGCCCCGACAACGGATATCCGGGTGGTTGTCTCCAGTGTGCCCGTGCCGCCGGCGGGCGGGACCGCCGTACACAGCAAGCCCTCAGCGAGGTGAGCGGGTTCATCCGCCGTCGGAGCGAACCTCCGCGGAACGGCCGGCACCGGCACCGGCGCTGACCGCGTAGACGCCGACCGGGCCGGCCTCCGCGCCGCCGTCCTCGATCCACATCGCCCGGGTCCGACCGACCACCCGCCAGCGGCCGCCGGCGGCCAGGTGCCGCACCCGGTACTCCACGTCCCCGGTTCCGGTCCAGCTGATCCGCACCGATCCGCCGTCGACGCGCACCGCCGACACCGCGCGCGGCGCCACCGGCCCCGCACGCGGCGGAACCAGATCCGCCGGGGCCGCGATCACCGGTGGCACCGAGTCCGAGCGGCACGCCGCCGACGTGCGGCCCGGCTGAAGGGCGAGCACGGCGTAGACCGGCACCTCGACCCCGACCGGCGCGCCGCCGTCGACCAGTGCGGGGTCGGTGACCCGCCCGACCACCTGCCAGGAACCGTCCGGCCGCAGCCGGCTGACCTTGTAGGTGACCGCCGGGGTCACCGACGGCTCCCACAGCACCACCACGTCGCCGCGGGCGTCGCGGGCGGCGTTCACCCACGCCGGCGCGGCGATCGGGATCCGGGCCAGGGCCGCCACCGCCCCGGGGTGCTCGGGGCACTGCGCCAGCACCGCGAGCAGCGCCGCCGCGCGCTGCGCTTCGGGCCCGGCCACCGCGGCCGCCACCGCGACGTCCGCGCGCTCGATCGCCGCCCGGGCGCGGGCCAGCACCGTGGCCAGCTCGGTGGCCGCCGGCAGGTCCGACGCGGTGCGCGTGACGTGCTCCAGATGCGGCAACGCCGCCGCGAAGCGCCCGGCCGCGACCTCGCCGACGGCCACCCGCCAGCGCTGCTGGGCCTGCGCCAGCACCGTGGCCGCCTCGTCGGCGACCGCCCGTACCCGGGTGCGCCCGGCGGTCCCGGCGAGCGTTTCCGCCTCGGCGGCGAGCCGGGCCGCGGCCGCCGCCCGGCCGGCCCGCAGCTCCGCCCTGGCCTCCCGCAACCGGGCCTCCCAAGGGCGATCCACCGCCGGATCGGCTGGGGGGTCGGCGGCGAGGCCGCGCCGCGCGCTGCGCTCGGGGCGCGCCGATCCGTCGCCCGGCGCCGGGCCTTCGACCGCGGCGCCCAGCTCGGCGGCGACCGCCGCCAGCACGGCCTGGGCGTGCGACCGGTCGAGGCCGAGCTGCATCGCCTCGGCCAGCAGGTACTCGTGGTCGGAGGCGACGAGCCGGTCCTCCACCAGGACCGCGGCCCGCACCCGCGGGCGCAGGTGCTCGGCGACGTCGGCGGCCACCGCGCTCAGGTAGGTCGCCACCGCGCCCGGCCCCGCTTCGAGCAGCTCGGCCACATGCACCAGCAGCTCGTCGACCACCGCGCGCAGCCGACCCGGCGGCAGCTCTCGTGATCGCGACCGCCACGCCGCCGCGCGCGCCCTGACCTGCTCGCCGGTGGCGGTCGGCGGCAGTTCCAGCAGGGCCAGCAGCGTCGGCGGGGCCGCGATGTCAGTGAGCCGACCGAACTCGGCGAGCAGCGCGCGCAGCTGCCGGCGGCGGTCCGCGCTGATCGCCGGCCCGGCCGCCTGCGCCCCGGCCGACCCGCCCGCCCCGTCGCCGATCCGGTGGCGTCGCAGCCGGGTCGCCACCTCCGCCTCGCTCAGCCCCGACAGCGCCCCGACCTCGCGCAGGCCCGCCACCTTGTCCCGCGGAACGGTGCCGTGCCGATCGACCAGCCGCGAGATCGCGGCATCCAGCAGCGCGAAGCGCTCGGCATCGCGCTGCTCGCGCTGGGCGCGCACCCGGGCGGCCGCGGTCCGCCTGCGCCCGGGATCGAGCAGCTCCGCGCGGCGTTCGGGATGGCTCTTCACCAGCTGGGCGATCAGGATCCGGTACTTGGGGTGATCCCGCTGCCGCTGCCAGAACGCCCACACCGCGTCGACCTGCGCGGCGACGGCCCGATCGGCCAGCTCGTCGTCGGGTGACAGGTCGTAGAGCTCGAACGGGTCCGAGGCGTCGGGGCCGCCGCGCCGCTCCACCGCCGCGAGCACCCGCTTGCGGTAGTCGTTGGCGTCGAACTCCCGTTCAGTCACGGCGGCGCATCTTCCCGAGCTGGTCACGCTCCCTGGCCACCTCGGCCTGCGACAGGGTCGCGCCGGTGGTCGCGGTCAGCTCCAGCGGGATGCCCGCCTCGACGTGGAACGCGGTCACGTGCAGCACCCCGTCGAAGCCCATCTCGAAGCTGACCCGCACCTCGCTGCCCTCGTCGAAGCCGCCGGGGATGCCGGTGATCTCGCCCTGGACCAGCACCTTCGCGTCCTCGGGGCGCCCGGACTCGACCTGGCCCTGCTGCTCGACGACGGTGAGCTGGATCTGTTCCTGGTCCGCGCGCATGGTGCCGAACGAGCGGCTGGTGCGCACCGGCAGCCGGTCGTTGCGGTGCACCAGCCACGACGCCTCCAGCCGGCCGGCCATCGCGTTCACCGCGAGCACCCCGAAGCCGCGCGAGACCACGGTGTGCACCTGGATCTGCACCGCCCGCCGCACCTGGGTCAGCGTCACCGCGTACGCGTCGGCGACCCGCCGGCAGGCGTCGTCGAGGTCGCCGGGCGCGGCGTCGTCGAGCCGCCCGGCGTCGCGCAGCCGGCCGCGGGTGCGCAGGTCGGCCGCGACCATCCGCTCCAGTTCCTTCTTCTCCCCGTACAGCGCGGCGCCCCGAGCCACCGCCAGGTCCGGGTCGTGCAGCTGCGGATCGAGGTCGAGCTCGCGGCGCAGGATCTCGGCCACCGCCGGCATCCGGGACGAGCCGCCGACCAGCAGCGTCCGGTCGACGCGGGGCACGCCCCGGCGGGCGGCCTCGGCCAGGCAGGCCCTGGTCAGGTCCACGGTGCGGCGCAGCAGCGGCGCCGCCATCTCGTCCAGCTCGGTCCGGGTGAGCGGGACGGTGCAGCGGGCGCCGTCGTGCGCGATCACCACGTCGGTCCGGTCGCTGTCCGAGAGCTGCCGCTTGGCCCGCTCGGCCGCCAGCACCAGGCCCTGCTCGGCGACCGAGTCGTCGAGCGGGTCCTCGGCGTCGGGGTTCTCGGCGCAGAACCGCCGCGACAGGTGCAGCGAGATGCGCTCGTCCCAGTCGGCGCCGCCCAGCTGGTGATCACCCTCGACGGCCAGCACGGAGATCCGCCGATCGGCCAGCTCGATCACCGTGGCGTCGAACGTGCCGCCGCCCAGGTCGTAGACCAGCACGGTCTCCACCGGCGCAGTGCTCTTGGACAGCCCCGGGCCCTTGGACATCTCGGTGCCGCCGTCCAGCCGCCCGAACCCGTAGGCCAGGGCGGCGGCGATCGGCTCGGAGAGCACGTCGACGACCTCGAGCCCGGCGTAGGTCCCGGCCAGCGCGGTCGCGCGGCGTTCCTCGTCGCCGAAGTAGGCCGGCACGGTGATCACCGCCGACGTCGGGGCCTTCCCGGTGGCGAACTCCGCGTCGGCGACCAGGCTGCGCAGGATCAACGCCGAGACCGCGGGGGCCGACCAGGCCTTGCCGTGCGCCACGAACCGCCAGTCCGCCTCGCCCATCCGGCGCTTGACCAGCGCACACACGTGATCGGGGTCGAGGCGGGCCTCGCGCCGCGCGCCCTCCCCGACCACGTGCTCGTCGGCGGAGGCGAACAGCACCACCGACGGTGTGGTGGACTCCCCGGCCAGCCCGGCCAGCACCTGCGGCCGGCCGTCCGGTCCGGTGCCGGCGATCGCGGAGTTCGTGGTGCCGAGGTCGATACCGTGGACGGCCACCGCCGCAGCGTAGCTACCCTGCCCGGATGCCGGAGCCCACCCTCACCGAGCTCGCGCTGACCGAGCTCAGCGACAAGGTCGACGACATCTCCCGGCTGCTGGCCCGCCAGTCGAGCACGCTGAGCGCGCTCGGCGATGCCGCCGGCGCCAGCACCGCGCCGGACCTGCCGCTGCTGGTGGAGCTGCACGCGCTGCGCGTCGACGCGCTGGCCTGCGCGGCCACCGCACGCACCCGGCGGGAGGCGTCCGCGTTCACCGCGATCGCCGCCGGGCTGGAGCGGCTGCTGGTCGGTCGGGGTGGGGTGGTGGTGGCCCCGGCGGTCGGCGAGCCGTTCAGCGGAACGCGGATGGAGGCGGCCGAGATCGTCGACACCGACGACCCGGCCCGGGACCGGACCGTGGCCGCACTGCTCGAGCCCGGGCTCGCGGTCGGCGAACGCTCGGTGCGGCCGGCCCGGGTCGCCGTGCACCGCCGGCGTGCCGGCTGAGCGCGCCGGCCGCGTCCTAGCCGACCTCGGCCATCACGTCGTCGCTGACGTCGAAGTTCGCGTACACGTTCTGCACCTCGTCGCTGTCCTCGAGGGCGTCGATCAGCCGGAACACCTTCTTCGCCCCCTCGGCGTCCAGCGCCACCGACATCGAGGGCAGGAACGTCGGGTCGGCGGAGTCGTAGTCGATGCCGGCCTGCTGCAGCGCGGTGCGCACGCCGATCAGGTCGGTCGCCTCGGAGACGACCTCGAAGCTCTCCCCCAGGTCGTTGACCTCCTCCGCGCCCGCGTCGAGCACCGCGAGCAGCACGTCGTCCTCGCTCAACGCACCGGTCTTGGGCACGATCACCACGCCCTTGCGGGTGAACAGGTAGGCCACCGAGCCCGGGTCGGCCATCGCTCCGCCGTTGCGGGTCATGGCCATCCGGACCTCGGTGGCGGCCCGGTTGCGGTTGTCGGTGAGGCACTCGATGAGCACCGCGACCCCGTTCGGCCCGTAGCCCTCGTAGGTGATCGTCTGGTAGTCGGCGCCACCGGCGTCGGCGCCGGAACCACGCTTGACCGCGCGGTCGATGTTGTCGTTGGGCACCGAGCTCTTCTTCGCCTTCTGGATGGCGTCGAAGAGCGTCGGGTTGCCGTCCGGGTCACCGCCGCCGGTGCGCGCGGCCACCTCGATGTTCTTGATCAGCTTGGCGAACATCTTGCCCCGGCGGGCGTCGATGACGGCCTTCTTGTGCTTGGTCGTCGCCCACTTGGAATGCCCGCTCATCGCTTTCTCTCCCTCTCCCCGCCCAGATCCCGGCCATGGTACCGACGGGGGTCGCGGGCCCGGCCGGTCAGGCGCCGAGCCGCCGCCCGACCGCCGCCGCCGCACCGGGCCCGGCGATCACCGACTCGCGCACGACGTCGCAGAACAGCGCGTGCATGCGCAGATCCCCGGTCAGCTCCGGGTGGAAGGACGTGGCCAGCACCGAGCCCTGCCGCACCGCGACCACCCGCCCGGCCGCCGGGCCGGCGTCGGTGCCGGCCAGGGTCAGCCGCGGAACGGTGGCCAGCACCCGCACCCCCGGCCCGGCCGACTCGACCCAGGGCGCCCGGATGAACACCGCGCGCATCGGCGCCCCGGGCAGCCCCTGCACCCGCAGGTCGGTCTCGAACGAGTCCACCTGCCGGCCGAACGCGTTGCGCCGCACCACGACGTCGAGGCCACCGAGCTGCTGCTGGTCCGGCCGCCCGTCGAGCACCTCGCGGGCCAGCAGGATCATGCCGGCGCACGAGCCGTAGGCCGGCATCCCGGCCGCGATCCGGGCGCGCAGCGGTTCGAGCAGCTCGAAGCTCTGCAGCAGCCGGCTCATCGTGGTCGACTCGCCACCGGGGATGACCAGCGCGTGCACCGCGTCCAGCTCGGCGACCCGGCGCACCGGCACCGCCCGCATGTCGGCGCACGCGGTGACGGCCGCGAGGTGTTCGCGGACGTCGCCCTGCAGGGCCAGCACACCGATCACGGGCACGGGATCCAGGGTAATCGGCCGCCGCAGAAGTGTCGGACCCCGCGGGTAGCTTGCCAGCCATGGACATGAAGCTCGAGCTCGTCGCCGTCCCGGTCACCGATGTCGATCGCGCCAAGGCGTTCTACGTCGACCAGGTCGGATTCCACGCCGACCACGACTACCAGGTCAGCGACACCCTGCGATTCGTGCAGCTCACACCGCCCGGCTCGGCCTGCTCGATCGTGCTGGGCGACGGCGTCACCGAGATGCCACCCGGGACCCAGCTCGGCCTGCAGATGGTGGTCGCCGACGCCGAGGCGGCGCGGCAGGAGTTGCTCGGTCGGGGGGTGCAGGCGAGTGACGTCGACGTGCAGTCGTGGGGCTCGTTCGTCACCTTCTCCGATCCCGACGGCAACAGCTGGGCCCTGCAGGAGCTGCCGCCGCGGGGCTGATCAGGTCACCAGCGTCTCGGGCGTCGGCAGGCTGGGGGTCGCCGCGTCGTAGCTGCTGCCCGCCGCCGCGTCCGGGTCGTGCCGGACGGCGGCGCGGCGTACCGCTTCGGCCACCGCGGGCGCGACGGCGGCGTCGAACACGCTGGGCACGATGAACGACGGGTTCGGCTCCACCACCACGTTCGCGATCGCCGCCGCGGCGGCCAGCAGCATGGCGTCGGTGATGTCGCGGGCGTGCGCGTCGAGCAGTCCCCGGAACACGCCGGGGAAGGCCAGTACGTTGTTGATCTGGTTCGGGTAGTCGGAGCGGCCGGTGGCGACCACGGCCGCGTGCGCGAGCGCGATCGCCGGGTCGATCTCCGGGTCGGGGTTGGCCAGCGCGAAGACGATCGAGCGCTCGGCCATCGTGGCCAGCTCGGCGGCTCCGCACAGGTTCGGCGCCGAGACGCCGATGAACACGTCCGCCCCGACCATCGCGTCGGCCAGCGTGCCCGAGATGCCCGCCGAGTTGGTGTTCGCGGCGATCCACTGCAGGTTGCTGTCCAGCCCGGGCCGATCGGCGTGCACGATGCCGTCGATGTCGACGGCCAGCACCTCACCCGGCGAGTCCGACTGCAGCAGCCGGATGATCGCCGACCCCGCCGCTCCCACCCCGCAGACCACGATCCGGCAGTCGCTCAGCTTCTTCTCCACCACCCGCAGCGCGTTGCGCAGCGCGGCGAGCACCACCACCGCGGTGCCGTGCTGGTCGTCGTGGAACACCGGGATGTCCAGCAGTTCGCGCAGCCGCGCCTCGATCTCGAAGCAGCGCGGGGCGGCGATGTCCTCCAGGTTGATCCCGCCGTAGCCCGGGGCCAGGATCTGCACCGTCCGGATGATCTCCTCGGTGTCCTGGGTGTCCAGGCACACCGGCCAGGCGTCCACCCCGGCGAAGCGTTTGAACAGCGCCGCCTTGCCCTCCATCACCGGCATCGCCGCCGCCGCGCCGAGATTGCCCAGCCCGAGCACCGCCGATCCGTCGGTCACCACGGCCACCGTGTTGCGTTTGATCGTCAGCCGCCGGGCGTCGGCCGGGTTGGCCGCGATGGCCTGGCAGACCCGGGCCACGCCGGGGGTGTAGGCGCGGGAGAGGTCGTCGCGGTTGCGCAGGCTGACCTTCGAGTGCACCTCCAGCTTGCCGCCAAGGTGCACCAGGAACGTCCGGTCGGAGACCTTGCGGACCCGCACCCCGGGCAGCGCACCGACCGCGTCGGTGATCTCGTTCGCGTGCTCGGAGTCGCGGGCGTTGAAGCTGATGTCCACCACGACCGTGGCCGCGTGCGCCTCCACCACGTCGAACGCGGTGACCACCCCGCCGACCTGGCCGACGGCCACGGTCAGGTCACCGGCGGCGCTGGCGGAGGCGGGCACGTCGACCCGCGCGGTGATGGCATATCCGGGTCCGGGAACGGGCACGAACATGACCTTACCGAGCGCTCCCCCACCGGCACGGTCCGCACAGCCGGGCCGCAACCGACCCTTGTGGCCGGGCGCGGCGGAGGTGTGTGATGGCGAACACCTGAACTTCCCCACGCAGTGTCGCGGAGGTGGTCCTCGATGGCCGTCAGAGCAGATGCCGGACCACGTGCGAAGGGCCGGTCGCCGGCAATCGCCGTCACCGATCCGGCGAAGGTGCGCAACGTGGTCCTCGTCGGGCCGTCCGGATCCGGGAAGACCACCCTGGTCGAGGCCCTGCTCGCGCACACCTCGGCGATCCCCCGCGCCGGCTCCATCGTCGACGGCAGCACGGTCTGCGACCACGATCCGGCGGCGATCCGCCAGCAGCGCTCGGTCGCCCTCGCCGTCGCCCCGGTGCAGCACGACGGCACCAAGATCAACCTCATCGACACCCCCGGCTACGGCGATTTCGTCGGTGAGCTGCGCGCCGGGCTGCGCGCCGCCGACGCCGCGCTGTTCGTGATCTCCGCGCACGAGGTGTCCGCCCAGCAGGGCGGCGAGGGCGCGATCGACCCGGCCACGGTGGCGCAGTGGGAGGAGTGCGCGGCGGTCGGCATGCCGCGCGCGGTCGTGGTCGCCCGTTGCGACCATCCCCGCGGCGATCTCGAGGGCACCATCGAGGCCTGCCAGCAGGCCTTCGGCAGCGGCGTCGCCCCGCTGTACCTACCGATCCGCGACGGCGAAGCCCTGAGCGGGCTCTACGGCCTGCTGTCCCAGACCCCGGCCGACCGGGCACCCGAGGGCGCCGAGGACGCCCGCGGCGAGCTGATCGAGGGCATCATCGAGCAGTCCGAGGACGAGACACTCATGGAGCGCTACCTCGAAGGCGAGGACATCGAGGTCGCCACGCTGATCGACGACCTGGAGACGGCCGTCGCGCGCGGCACCTTCCACCCGGTCATCCCGATCTGCGCGATGAGCGGCGTCGGGCTGGACGCGCTGCTGGAGGTGCTGGTCGGCGGCTTCCCCTCGCCGCTGGAGCACCCGCTACCCCGGGTCGGCGGCGTGGACGGCAGCGAGCACGCGATCCTGTCCGCCGATCCCGACGGTCCGCTGGCCGCCGAGGTGGTACGCACCTCCGCCGATGCCTACGTCGGTCGGGTCTCGATCGTGCGGGTGTTCTCCGGAACGCTCCGCCCGGAATCGACGGTGCACGTCAGCGGTCACCACGTGGCGGTCCCGGCCCAGCGCGACGGCACCGAGAACGGCGCCCGCAACGATGCGGACGACGACCACGGCCACGACTCCGACGAGCGGCTCGCGCACATCTACAGCCCGCTGGGCTCCACCCTGCGCGAGGTCGAGGAGTGCGTCGCGGGGGACATCTGCGCGCTGACCAAGCTGGTCGCCGCCGAGACCGGGGACACCGTCTCGGCCAGCGATCACCCGCTGCTGCTGTCCTGCTGGGAGCTGCCGGAGCCGCTGCTGCCGGTCGCCGTGGTCGCGCACACCCGCGGCGACGAGGACGCGCTGATCAAGACGCTGGCCAAGCTGGTCGCCGCGGATCCGACGCTGCACCTGGAGCGCAACGTCGAGACCCACCAGACGGTGCTGTGGTGCATGGGCGAGGCGCACGCCGACGTCATCCTGTCCCGGCTGCGCGCCGGTGGCGCCGAGGTGGACACCGAGCCGGTGCGGGTACCGATGCGGGAGACCATCGCCCGCCCGGCCCGGGTCACCGGCCGGCACGTCAAGCAGTCCGGCGGGCACGGCCAGTACGCGGTCTGCCACGTCGAGTTCGAGCCGCTGCCGCGTGGCTCCGGGTTCGAGTTCCAGTCCAAGGTGGTCGGCGGTTCGGTGCCGACCCAGTTCATCCCGAGCGTGGAGAAGGGCATCAGGGCGCAGCTGCTGCGCGGGCTGACCGACGCCAAGCATCCCGCGGTCGACCTGCGGGCGACGCTGGTCGACGGCAAGGCGCACAGCGTCGACTCCTCCGATGCCGCCTTCCAGACCGCGGGCGCGCTGGCCCTGCGGGAGGCGGCGGCCTCGTGCGGGACGGTGTTGCTGGAGCCGCTGGACGAGGTGGCCATCCGGATACCCGACGAGCACCTCGGCGCGGTGCTCGGCGACCTGTCCAGCCGGCGCGGCCGGGTGCTGGGCACCGAGGTCGCCGGGCTCGGGCGGACCCTGGTGCGGGCCGAGGTCCCGTGCACCGAGCTGCTGCGCTACGCGGTGGACCTGCGCGCGATGACCTCGGGTGCGGCCGCCTTCACCCGCACCTTCGCCCGCTACGACGTGGCCAGCGTCTGACCCCGGCTGCCTGACCCACGCTGACTGACCCCACACCGGCCCCGGGGCGGGGTAGCGTGCGGCGGTGCGGCAGCGCTCGGTGATGAGCCTGTGGACCGCCGTGTTCGTCGCCGCCTTCGGCACCAACGTGCCCACCCCGCTGTTGCTGATCTACCGCGACGAGCTCGGCCTCTCCTCCAACGCGCTGACCGGCGCCTTCGGCGTCTACGCGGCCGGGCTGGTGCCGGCGCTGCTGCTCGCCGGGCCGGCCTCGGACCGGTTCGGGCGGCGGCCGGTCGTGGTCCCGGTCGTGCTGCTGTCGGTGGCCACCTCGCTGCTGTTCCTGGGCGCCGGCTCCTCGGTGCTGCTGCTGTTCGTGTGCCGGTTCCTGCAGGGTGCGGTGTCCGGCGTGGTGTTCAGCGTGGGCACCGCGTGGCTGGCCGAGCTGATCGGCGAACCGGCCCGCTCGGCCCGGCTGACCACGGCGGCGCTCGGCGGCGGCTGGGCGCTCGGCCCGCTGACCGCCGGGCTGCTGGCCCAGTGGGCGCCGGCGCCCACGGTGCTGCCCTACCTCGTGCACGTCGCGCTGACCGTGGG
This sequence comes from uncultured Actinomycetota bacterium, assembly GCA_963730945.1. Taxonomy (GTDB): domain Bacteria; phylum Actinomycetota; class Actinomycetes; order Mycobacteriales; family Pseudonocardiaceae; genus Pseudonocardia. Next base: position 567,285 of record CAVSTV010000008.1, on the reverse strand, counting down.
CAGCCTGGTGCTGCTGCCGGCGGTGCCGGAGACCCTCGCGCCCGCGGATCGGCGGGCCGGCCCGTTGATCAACCTCGGGGTGCCGGTCGACGCCCGACGGGCGTTCGGCCTGGTGGTGCTGCCGATCGCGGTCGGCGTGTTCACCTTCCCCTCCACCGCGGTGACGGTGCTGCCGCTGCTGCTCACCCCCTCGATGCCGCAGATCGCGGTGGCGGTCACCGGGCTGGTCGCCGGCGTGACGCTGCTGACCGGTGTGTTCGCGCAGCCGTTGGGTCGCCGGTTGGGCGCCGTTCGCGCCGGACCGACCGGACTGGCGATCGGCTCGGCGGGATTCGGGCTGAGCCTGGTCGGGGTGGTGTACGACGCCTGGCCGTTGTTGATCCCGGTGGCGTTGCTGCTGGGCGTCGCCTACGGGCTGTGCCTGGCCGCGGGTCTGACGATGATCGGCCTGCTCGCCTCCCCGACCGCGCGCGGCGCCCTGACCGGCACCTTCTACGCCTGCGCCTACCTCGGGTTCGGGGTGCCGCTGCTGCTCTCGGTGGTCGGCGGCGACGCCGGCTTCACGGTGCCGCTGGGCGAGCTCGCGGTGCTGACCGGCGTCGTCGCGGCCCTGCTCGCGCTGCCGGCGGCCCGGCGGCTGATCACCCCGGCCACCGGCTGACCGCTGTCGCGGACGGAGTAGAACTCGACCCATGCCCCGCACCGACGTCACCATCCCGACTCCCGACGGCCAGTGCGCCGCCACCCTGCACCTCCCGGAGGGGGCCGGGCCGTGGCCCGCGGTGATCATGTATCCGGACGCGGGCGGCGTGCGCGACACGTTCCACGCGATGGCCGACCGGATGGCCGGGCTCGGGTACACCACCCTGCTGCCCGACGTGTACTACCGGCACGGTCCGTACGCCCCGTTCGACGTGACCACCGTGTTCGACGACCCCGACGAGCGGGCGCGGCTGATGTCGCTGGCCCAGACCATCACCACCGAGATGATCATCAGCGATGCCGGCGCCTTCCTCGACTTCCTCGCCGAGCGGGATGAGGTCACCGGGTTCTTCGTCGGCACCACCGGGTACTGCATGGGCGGGCGGGAATCGCTGCTGGCGGCCGGCCACCACCCGGACCGGGTGGCCGCGGCCGCGTCGTTCCACGGTGGCCGGCTGGCCGCCGACGACGACCCGGACAGCCCGTACCTGCTCGCCGACCGGATGCCGGCCGTCACCGTGTACGTGGCCGCCGCCGAGAACGACGCGTCCTGCCCGCCGGAGCAGCTGCAGCGGCTGGCGACGGCACTGGCCGCGGCCGAGGTGCGGCACACCATCGAGACCTACCCGGCCGCGCACGGCTTCGCGGTGCCCGACAACCCGACCCACGACGCGAACGCCGACGAGCGGCACTGGGCCGCCCTGGAGCGGCTCTACGGCAGCACCCTGCACGGCTGATCGTCAGCCGAGGGCCCCATCGCTCAACCCGAGCTCACGCTCGGCGGTGCTGGACAGCAGGCCGCGCACCCGCTGGTCGTCGATCTCCGAGCGCATCACGGCCTGCACGCTCAGCCCGTCCACCACGGTCAGGATGCGGGCCGCCGCCGCGGCCGCGTCGGCGGTGCGGAACTCGCCGGCCCGCACGCCGTGCTCGATCAGCTCGACCACCCGGTCCTGCCAGACCACCATCAGCCGCACGACCTCCGCCTGCAGGGCCGGGCGGCGGCGGCCGGCCTGCCAGGCGTCCAGCCAGAGCAGGCTGAGCCGGTCCCGGTCCGCGGCGGTGAGCAGCCGCAGCAGCACCCGCAGCCGCGGCAGCGGGCGGTCCACCGCGGCGACGGCCGCCAGGATCTGCGCGATCTCGGCGTCGGCCGCCGTGCCGAAGGCGCTGGCCACCAGCTCGTCCACCGCCGGGAAGTAGTGGTTGACCAGGCCCGGAACCACTCCCAGCGCATCGGCCACCCGGCGCAGGGTGATGGCCTCCAGGCCCTCCTCCAGCGCCATGGCACCGGCCGCGGTCACGATCTCGGACCGCCGCTCGGTCGCGGATTTCCGTCGTGCTCCCACTCTTGACGTCACGCCGTCGATGCTATTGACTCTGCGGTCAACAAGCAATTGGCCGCACGGACAACAAGGCCACGGAGGCCGCGATGACCACCACCCCCGCAGCAGCAGCAGCAGCAGCAGCCACAACGCCGGGCCACGACCGGTCCGGCCGGATCGAGGCGCACGGGATCGACGTGGTGCCCGCCGCCGAGCGGCGCGGCCGGGCCCGCGAGCTGTTCGGCATCTGGGCCGCGTCCAACGTCAACTACCTCTACATCGTGCTCGGCGGCTCGCTGACGCTGCTCGGCCTGAGCGCCGTCCAGGCGCTGCTGGTCGTCGTGGCCGGCAACACCTTCTGGGCCCTCGTCGGGTTCCTGGCCATCTCCGGCCCGCGCACCGGCACGCCCAGCGGCGTGATCATGCGCAGCATGTTCGGGGTCCGCGGGAACCGGGCCAACCTGCTGGTCACCGGTTGGGGCATCTGCGTGGCCTACGTGGCCATCAACCTCTGCGTCGGATCGCTGGCCGGCTTCGCCCTCGTCGATCAGCTGGGCATTGCGATCGGCACCGCCGGGCAGCTGGTCGTGGTGCTGGCGGTGGCGGCGGCCATCCTCACCATCAGCGTCGTCGGGCACGCCCTGATCGCGCGGCTGAGCGGCGTGCTCACCGTCGTGCTGACCGGCGCCATCGCGGTGCTGGCCGTGTTCGTGCTGCAGCACGCCGACCTCGGCTACGCGCCGGCGCACGCCCCGCAGGGCGCCGAGCTGTGGGCGGCCGCGCTGGCCGGGATCACGATCATCGCCTCCGGCCCGTTGAGCTGGGGCACCGCCGCGGACTACGCGCGCTACTTGCCCGCCAGCACCGCACCCCGGGCGGTCGCCGGCTGGACCGCGCTCGGCGGCTTCCTGCCGGCCACCGTGCTGGGCGGGTTGGGCGTGCTCGCCGGCACCGCGGTCGACATGACCGACCCGCAGCAGGGCATGGCGGCGCTGCTACCCGGCTGGTTCTACCCGGTCTTCCTGCTGGTCATCGTCATCGGTTCGATCACCCAGGGGGTGCTGACCGCCTACAGCTCCGGGCTGGCGCTGCAGGCCGTCGGGATCAGGGCGACCCGGGTGGTCACCGTGCTGGGCAACGGCAGCGTCGCCATCGCGATCACCGTTTACGCGCTGTTCCTGGCCGATTTCCTGGACACGTTGAACAACATCCTGGAACTGTCGGTCGCCCTGCTCGGGCCCAGCATCGCGCTCTACGCCGCCGACATCGTGCTGCGGCGCAACCGCTACGACGGGCACGCGCTGCACGACGAGCAGCCGGGCGGCGCGTGCTGGTTCCACCACGGGGTCAACTGGGCGGGCGTCGGAGCCCAGCTGCTGGGCACCACCACCGCGTTGCTGTGCACGAACAGCACGCTGCTGGTCGGGCCGATCGCTGCGGCGCTGGGCGGTGCGGACCTGTCGGCCGTGGCCGGGCCCGCGGTCGCCGCCGCGGTCTACGTGGCGCTGACCGCCGCCATCGCCACGGCCCGCAGCACCCGGCGCGACGCCGCCGCGGAGCCCGTCCGCGATCGGACGCCCGCCTACGTCGGCTGACCGGCGGTGATCACGAACGGCGGTGATCACGGCACGCCGAGCAGCCGCAGGCCGGCCGTGGTCGCCGCGGCCAGCACCACGACCAGCACGAACGGCAGCCGGCGCCACGCCAGCACGGCCCCGACCGCGACCCCGGCCGGCCGCGCCCAGCCGGCGAACCCGTCGCCGTCGGTCAGCGCCGCGGTCGCGACCAGCGCCACCAGCAGCGCGGTCGCCCCCAGGTCGAGGTAGCGCTCCACCCGGGCCGGCACCGCGACCCGGCCGCGCAGCACGATGCCGGCCAGCCGCAGAAGGTAGGTGCCGGCGGCCAGCGCCAGCACGGCAGGCCAGTTCACCGGCCGCTCCCGCCGTCCACCGCGCCGGCATCGACCGGACCGGAGCTGCCGCGGTCCGGCTGCCCGGCCGCGACCAACCCGAGCAACCCGACCAGCACCGGCAGCCCGGGCGGCAACACCGGCGTGGCGAGCAGCGCGATCGCCGCCGCGGCCAGCCCGACCCGGCGGGCGTCGGCCCGCATCAGACCGGGCAGCACCAGCGCGAGCAACGCCGCCGGGAACGCCGCGTCCACCCCGAACACCGACGGGTCCGGGACCGCGGCGCCGGCCAGCAGCCCGACCACCGTGCCCAGCCACCAGAAGCAGGCCAGCAACGCCCCGCTGATCCAGTAGGCGACCCGGGCCCGCCGCCCGGTTCCGCGGGCCCGGGAGAAGGCCACCACCTCGTCGATCAGGATGTGCGCGCCGAGCAGCCGCGCCGGCCAGCGGTCGGCGATGGTCGAGGACATGGCCAGCCCGAACGGCAGGTGCCGGGCGTTGAGCAGCAGCCCGCCCAGCACCGCGGCCGGCGCGCTGCCGCCGGCGGCGATCACGGCCACCACCAGGAACTGGGATCCGCCCGCGAGCACCAGCACCGACATGCCGATGGCCAGCGCGGGCGACACCCCGGCCGCCGCGGCCAGCGCGCCGAAGGACATGCCGACCACGCCGACGGCCGTGGCCAGCGCGAACGCGTCACGCAGGTCGCCTCGGTCTATCGTTCTGTATAACGAACGCACGTCCGTCAGGGTGGACCGCCGTGCTACCGTTCGTCAAGTCGAACGAGGAGACCGATGGAACGAACGGCACCGGACCGCTCCACCGCCCCGCTGCACACCATCGCCGCCGCGCTGCGCCGCGAGCGCGAGCGGCACGGCATCTCGCTGGCCGAGCTGGCGCGCCGCGCCGGCATCGCGAAGTCGACGCTGTCGCAGCTGGAGGCGGGTACCGGCAACCCCAGCGTGGAGACGCTGTGGGCGCTCGCGGTGACCCTCGACGTCCCGTTCAGCAGGTTGATCGATCCGCCGTCGTCCCCGGTGCACGTGGTCCGGGCGCGCGAGCGGCCCGTGGTGCGCTCGGAGCACGCGCCGTTCACCTCGGCGCTGCTCGCCGCCTGCCCACCCGGCGCCCGCCGGGACCTGCACGTGATGACCGCCGAGCCGGGGCCGACCCGGGAGGCCGAGGCGCACATCACCGGCGCCGTCGAGCACATGGTCGTCGTGTGCGGGCGGTGGCGGGCCGGCCCGGTGGGCGCCGAGGTGGAGCTGACCCCGGGCGACTACCTGCGCTTCGCCGCCGACCAGCCGCACCGCTACGAGGCCCTGGAACCGGGCTGCACCGCCGTGCTGATCATGGAGTACGTGTGAACCGCTCCCGGCGGCGCTGCACGTAGCGGCGTTTCTTGGCCTCGCTGCCGCAGTCGGCCATCGAGCACCACCGCCGGCCTGCTCCGCGGGAGTGGTCGAGGTAGAGCCAGCAGCAGGCGTCGCAGCACCGCAACCGGGCGAGCTCGGCGGAGTCGCCGAGCAGCTCGAGGCCGCGGATCGCCAGCCGGTGAACCGGCGCGTGGGCGTCGCGGTCCGACCAGACCCAGCCGAGGACGCCCCCCTCCCCCGGGGCCAGCCGGGCCGCCGCGTAGGCCGAGCGCACGGCGGACTCGACGGCCGCGGTCGCGGGCGGCGGGGGCCGGTCTCCGGCCAGGCTCGTCCGCAGCAGCTCGTCGAGAGCGGTGCGCAGCGCCCTGGCCGCACGCAAGGCATCAGCTCCGACCGGCGTCCCCTCGACGGCAACCCCCAGCCGGATGCCCAGCACGACCAGGTCGTCGGGCGAGCTCAACACGTCGTGCTCGACCGGCCCGCCGACCTGCCCCCACACGGTGTTGACCAGGTCGAGAGCCGGGTGGCCGCCGTCCAGGCGCATCCCGGCGGCCGTGGGCGAGCCCGCATCCTTGTTCATCGACGTGTTTCCTTCATAGCTACGTTTGAGGGTAACACCGCGCGGGCAACCGACGGGCATGGTGCTCGCGCTGCTGTGTATCGCCCAGGTCGTGATCGTCCTCGACCTCACCATCGTGGCCATCGCGCTGCCCTCGATCCAGTCGGACCTGGGACTGTCGACCCAGGTGCTGGGCTGGATCGTCACCGCCTACCCGGTGGTCTTCGGCGGTTTCCTGCTGGCCGCGGGGCGGCTGGCCGACCGTTTCGGCCGGCGGCGGCTGTTCGTGATCGGGCTCGGCACGTTCGGTCTGGCCTCGTTGGCGTGCGGCCTGGCGCCCGGTGGCGGCTGGCTCTGCGCGGGCCGCGCGATGCAGGGCCTCGGGGCCGCGATCGTGACCCCGGCGGCGCTGGCGTTGCTGAACGGTTTCTACGACGAGGGCCGCGCCCGCGGTCGCGCGCTCGCCTGGTGGACGGCGGCCGCCGCGGGCGGCGGCGCCGGTGGCTGGGTGCTGGGTGGGTTGATCACCGGCTGGGTGGGCTGGCGGTGGGTCTTCCTGGTCAACGTGCCGATCTGCCTGCTGGTCGCCGCGCTGGCCGGGCGCGGGCTGCCCGAGCAGCGAGCCGACCGCACGCGGCGCCTCGATGTGGCCGGCGCGGTCCTGGGCACGACCGGGCTGGCCGGGTTGGTGCTGGCGGTGACGCTGGTCGAGTCCCGGGGACCGGGCGATCCGCTGGTGCTGGGCGGGCTGGTCGCCGCGGCCGCGCTGCTGGTCGCCTTCGTCGTGGTGCAGCGGCGCGTTCATGATCCGTTGCTCGACGGGCGGCTGCTGCGCGGCCCGGGAATCGTGCGCGCGAGCACCGTCGCCGCGCTGCTCACCGCGACCACCACGCCACCGATGTACCTGTGCACCCTGCACGCGCAGCAGGTGCTCGGCCTGTCGCCGGTGGCGGCCGGGCTGCTCTTCCCGCCGTTCAACGTGGCCGTCATCGCCGGCTCCTTCCTCGGACCGCGGGTGGCCGGGTCCGTCGGTCGGCCGGCGGCCATGGGCACCGGCTTGCTCGCCGTGGCCGCCGGCGCGATCGCCCTGCTGGCCATCTCGCCGACCGCATCGGCGCTGCTGTCGATGATCGGCGGCATGCTGCTGCTCGGGGCCGGCCTCGGGGTGGCGTCGGTGGCGTCCACCGCCGCCGGCACATCGGGCGTCGAGCCCGAGCAGCAGGGCGTCGCGTCCGGCCTGGTCACCACGAGCGCGCAGGTGGGTACCGCGCTGGGCCTGGCCGTGGTGATGCCGATCGCGGCCGGCCGCGCGGCCGCCCTCGGCGGCGGCCCGGACGCCCTGGTCACCGGCTACGAGTGGGGCTTCGTCGTGGCCGCGGCGATCGCCGCGATCAGCGGGTGCGCCGTGCTCGGTCCGATCGCCGCCGCCCGCTCCCCCGCCGACCGACGGGCCGGGCTCAAGGCGTCGGGAACGTGAAGCGATAGCGCGGTCAGCTACCCACGATGACCGCGGTTGGGCTACCAGCCGCGGTCGGCGTAGCGCTGGTCGGCGGGCAACTCCGAGACGTTGATCCCGACCATCGCCTCGCCCAGCCCGCGGGACACCTTGGCGATCACGTCCGGGTCGTCGAAGAACGTGGTCGCCTTGACGATCGCCTCGGCCCGCCGGCTGGGGTCGCCGGACTTGAAGATGCCGGAGCCGACGAACACCCCTTCCGCGCCGAGCTGCATCATCATCGCCGCGTCCGCCGGGGTGGCGATCCCGCCCGCGGTGAACAGCACCACCGGCAGCTTGCCGGCCCGGGCGACCTCGGCCACCAGCTCGATGGGCGCCCGCAGCTCCTTGGCCGCGCCGTGGAGCTCGCTCTCGTCGAGGGTGGCCAGCCGGCGGATCTCGGCCCGGATCGAACGCATGTGCCGGGTGGCCTCGACGACGTTGCCGGTGCCGGCCTCACCCTTGGAGCGGATCATCGCCGCGCCCTCGGAGAGCCGTCGCAGGGCCTCGCCGAGGTTGGTCGCGCCGCACACGAACGGCACGGTGAACGCCCACTTGTCGATGTGGTTGGCCTCATCGGCCGGGGTGAGCACCTCGGACTCGTCCACGTAGTCCACGCCGAGCGACTGCAGCACCTGGGCCTCGACGAAGTGGCCGATCCGGGCCTTGGCCATCACCGGGATCGACACCGCGTCGACGATGCCGGCGATCATGTCCGGGTCGCTCATCCGGGCCACCCCGCCTTGGGCACGGATGTCGGCTGGCACCCTTTCGAGCGCCATCACCGCGACGGCACCGGCGTCCTCGGCGATCTTCGCCTGCTCGGCGTCGATCACATCCATGATCACGCCGCCCTTGAGCATCTCGGCCATCCCACGCTTGACGCGTGCGGTGCCCAGCTGCGGGCCGAAGGGAGTGGTGGACTGCTCGGGCGACGACACGGGTGACCTCTCTCGATTCTTCGGTCTCGATCCTTCGGCGAGCCGCGGCGGCCCGCGCACCTGCCGATCCTACGTCAGCGCCGCGACCGCGCGGCCGTTCGCTCGATCACCGCCGGCCGTCCGCCCGGACGACTCACCGGCGATCACGCCGAGCGCCGACGGCCCAGCAGCAGGCCGGCGTCCGGCGCCGCGTCGGCGATCTCGAAGTAGGCCGGCAACGGCGCGCTACCGGCCAGCCGCAACCAGCGCACCAGCCGGCGCGACCGCAGCCCCAGGGTGTCGCGCACCGCGTCGTTGTGCACCGAGCGGGCCACCACCAGCGCCTGCTCCGCCTCCGTGAGCTCGGCGCGCACCGCGGTCGGCAACCGGGCGCGGTCGATGCCGGCCAGCAGCCGTCCGAGCACGTTCTCCGCGGTGTCCCGCTGTTGACCCTCCCGCTGGGCGTCGGCGGCGACGTCGATGCCGGGCGGCCCGGCCGCTCGACACCCCTGAACCGCGTCGACCAGCTCGGACGCCGCCGGGTCGGGTAGCGCGCCGGCCACCGCCACGGCGACCTCGGCCCGCCGCTGCAGGGCTCGCTGCAGCCCGTTGCGCGCCGCGTCGGTGCGCCGGTGCAACCGGTGCAGCCGCTGCAGCCGGGTCACCGAGATCAGCACCGCCCACAGCAGGACCAGGACCAGGCAGATCAGCAGTGCCGACGTCCAGATGGTCACAGCGCACGGTAGCCCCGGCACCGCACGGGCCGGTCAGGGGTAGGGGTCGCTGCTCAGGGGGTGGGGAACGTGAAGCGGTAGCCCTGATCGACCAGCCAGGGCAGCAGCGTGTCCAGCGCGTCGAGGGTCTGCTGCCGATCGCCGCCGCCGTCGTGGAACAGGATGATGGAACCGGGCTGCACCTGGGCCTGCACCGTGCTCACGATCGCCTGCGCGCCGGGCAACGACCAGTCCCGCGGGTCGACCGACCAGTCCAGCGGCTGCATCCGGTTCTTCACGGCGAAGGTCAGGATCTCGGGCGACCAGTCACCGCCGGGCGCCCGCAGGTAGGGCACCGCCGCCTTGGTCACCCCGGCCAGCGCCGACCGGCCGTCGAGGATCTGCTCGTGCTGGTCCACCACGGCCAGCCCGGTGAAGGGCTGCGGGTGGCTGCGGGTGTGATCGCACAGCCGCATCCCGGCGTCGACCACATCGGTCACCAGCTCCGGGTGCGCGACCACCCGCTCGCCAACCGTGCAGAAGGTCGCCACCGCGTTGTTGCGGCGCAGGGCGGCGAGCACCCGCGGCGTCCACAGCGGATCGGGCCCGTCGTCGAAGGTGAGCGCCACCGTCCGCTTGCCCGGCCGAGTCTGGACCGACAGCACCTCGGCCTTGGGCTTGATCGACACCTTGAGCTGCTTCTTCGGGGCCTTCTGCTGCTGCTGCTTCTTCGCGTCCTTCTTCTCGGCGTCCTTCTTCTTCTGGTCGTCCTTCTTCGTGTCGACGTCACCGGCCGACGTCGCGGGCCGCGCGGTCGCCGTCGCGGCGACCGGCCTCGGATCCGCTGTCGTCGTCGGCACCAGGGCCGCCGGCACCGGAGCCGCGGCCGCCTGCATCAGCACCGGCTCGGCCGATCGCGACAGTGGCGGCGCCTCGTTCCCGCCGGCCGCCCACGGCACCAGCAACGACGACAGCGCGACCGTCAGCCCGACGAGCAGGGAACGGGTCCGGCCACGAACGTCGACACGCCGCACCGCGCTCACCTCCCGACCGCGGACGACCTCCGCACAACGACACCGGGACGACCCCCGTGGCGAGAGCGGACGGTATCGGATGGGGGATGGGTCCCTCACTCGGCGTGCCGGGACACGCCGGAAACCGGCGCCGAACCGGGCGCGTCGCCCACCCGACCGTTACCGACCGCTGTCGGTGGCCCGCTCGCCGGGCCGCGGCCCTCGACTTCGGGAAAGCGGCGGGGCGCGCAGCACGTCGCGCGGCTGCGGGCGGGGATCGGCGGCCACCGCCGCCGCGTACACCCGCTGCACCGACGCCGCGACCACCCGCCAGTCGAACTCGGCCGCCCGGGCGCGGCCGGCGGCGGCCAGCGCGGTGCGCCGGGCCGGGTCGTCCAGCAGCGCCGCCAGCTCGGCGGCCAGCGCGCCGGCGTCCCCCGTCGCGAACAGGGCGCCGGCGCCGTCGAGCACGGCCCGGAACGCGCCGAGGTCAGCGGCCAGCACCGGTGCGCCCGCGGCCATCGCCTCGGTCAGCACCATGCCGAAGCTCTCGCCACCGATGTTGGGCGCGCAGAACACCTCGACCGAGCGCAGCGCCGCCGCCTTCGTCTGCTCGTCGACGGCACCGAGCACGTCGAGCCGATCGGCCACCGGTCCGGCCGCGCGGCGCATCGCCTCGACGTCGCCGCGGCCCACCACCAGCAGCCGCAGCCCCGGCCGGGCCGGCGCCAGCAACCCCAGCGCGTCCAGCAGCACCGACATGCCCTTGCGCGGCTCGTCGAAGCGCCCCACGAACCCGACGGTCGGTGGGCGCGGATAGCCGGGAAGCAGCGGCCCGTGCGCGTAGCGGGCGACGTCGACGCCGTTCGGGATCTCCACGGCATCCCCGCCGAGGTGCTCGACCTGCACCCGCCGCGCCGGCGGGGACACCGCGATCCGGGCCGTCACCTTCTCCATCAGCGGGCGGATCAGCCCCCCGAACGCGTTCAGCGCCCTGGACCGCTCGGTGGAGGTGTGGAAGGTGGCCACGATCGGGCCCTCGGCGGCGAACAGGGTCAGCGCCGAGAGGCTCATGGTCGTCGGCTCGTGCAGGTGCAGCACGTCGAACTCGTGCTCGGCCAGCCAGCGCCGCGCCCGCGCGTAGGACAGCGGACCGAACATCACCCTGGCCACCGAGCCGTTGTAGGGCACCCCGATCGCGCGGCCGGTACTGGTCACGAACTCGGGCACCGGGGTGGCCTCGTCGGCCGGGGCCAGCACGCTCACCCGGTGGCCCAGCGCGGTCAGCGCGGCGGCCAAGCCGACGACGTGGGCCTGCACGCCGCCCGGCACGTCGAGCGAGTACGGGCAGACCATCCCGATCCGCAGCGGTCTCACGGGCTGCCGATCATGACGCCGCCTCCGCGGGAGGGAGCACGTCGGCGGTCCACACCGGTTGCAGCGCGTGCCAGTCCGCCGGCGCGGCCGCGATCAGCTCCGCGAACGCGTCGGCCACCGCCTGCGTCGCCGCCGGCACCGCTTGGCGGGCGCCGACCTGCACCGGGGCGGCCATCCGCACCGACCACCCGTCGGCGGTGAAGCCGGGATAGGCGGGGATCAACACGGCACCGGTGAGGGCGGCCAGCAGCGCCGGACCGGCCGGGAACCGGGCCGGCTCGCCGAACAGCTCGACCTCGACGCCGGTGCCGCTGAGGTTCCGATCGGCCAGCAGGCAGACGACCCCGCCGGCGCGCAGCCGGCCCGTCAAGGCCCGGTGCGCGGCGCGCCCGTCCTCCACCGCCACCACCTCGAAACCGAGCCGCGCCCGGTAGTCGACGAACCGCCGGTAGAGCGATTCCGGGCGCAGCCGCTGCGCCACGGTGGTGAACGCCGGCTCGCGGCCGAGCCGGTGCAGCGTGTGCACCAGCCACACGCCCGCGGCGTCCCAGTTGCCGCTGTGCGGCAGCGCGAAGATCACGCCGCGGTTGGCGTGCAGCGCATCGAAGAACGGTCCGGTGCCGCTGACCTGCGGATCCATCTGCCGGTAGATCGCGACCGGATCCATCCGCGGCAATCGGAACGCCTCGCACCAGTACCGTGCGTAGCTGCGCAGCCCGGCCCGGACCAGCTCGTCGAGCTGCGCCGACGACGCCGCCGGGACGGCCCTGGCCAGGTTGGCCCGCAGCCGCCGCACTCCCCCACCGCCGCGGCGGGCCGTGAGCTCGGCGCCGAGCCGGAACGCGCCGAGCGCCAGCCCGGCCGGTGCCGCGCCGACCAGCCGCCAGGCCGCCGCGTACTGCGCGTCGGCCACCAGCTCGGCGGCCCGGCTCACGGATTCGGCGCCGGGTCGACGGGATCCGGCGCCGGCGCCACCACCGGGTCGACCCGGGCCGGCAACGCCTGCGCCCCGCGGTACACCGCGACGATCCGCTGCCCGACCGTCCACACCGACGCGGCAGCCAGCACCCAGAGCGCCACGGTCAGCGCGTACGGCACCCCGAGCCCCTGCAGGCCGGTGCCGACCAGCGCGAGGATCAGCCGCTCGGCCCGCTCGACGAGCCCGCCGTCGGCCGCCAACCCGATGCCCTCGGCGCGAGCCTTGATGTAGGACACGAGCTGCCCGGCGACCAGGCAGATCAGCGCGGCCAGCCCGAGCAGGCGCTGGTTGCCGACGCCGAGGCACCACCAGGCGATCGCCGCGAACAGGGCGCCGTCGACCAGCCGGTCGCAGGTGGAGTCGAGCACTGCGCCGAACGGGGTGGTCAGGCCCCGGGCCCGGGCCATGGCCCCGTCGAGCAGGTCGAACAGCACGAACACGGTGATCACCACGGCGCCGAGGAAGAGCTGGTCGCGGGGCAGGAACCAGACCGCGGCGGCCGCAGAGCCGATCGTTCCGGCGACGGTGACGACGTCGGGGGCGACGCCGTGCCCGACCAACCACCTGGCCAACGGATCAGCGACGCGGGCGACGTGTACGCGAGCGAAGATGTTGAGCATGGACTTCCTGCTTGTCGACCGGCTTCCAGCCTAGACGCGGGCTACCCGGCCGTCGAAGCGGAGCCCCCGCCCGGCTTGTCCCATACGTCCGCCAGCAACGCCCTGGTCTCCGACAGCAGCTGCGGGATCACCTTGGTCTGGCCGACCACGGCGATGAAGTTGGCGTCCCCTCCCCAGCGCGGGACGACGTGCTGGTGCAGGTGCTCGGCCAACGAGCCACCGGCCACCGTGCCCAGGTTCAGCCCCACGTTGAACGCGTGCGGCGCCGCGACCCGCTTCAGCGCCTGCACCGCGGCTTGGGTGAACGACATCACCTCGGCCGCCTCGTCCGGCGTCAGGTCCTCCAGCTCGGCGACGTGCCGGTAGGGCAGCACCATCAGGTGGCCGGGGTTGTAGGGGTGCAGGTTCAGCACCGCGTAGACGGTCTCGCCGCGCGCGATGACCAGACCCTCCTCGTCGGCCAGCCCCGGGATGCGGCAGAACGGGCAGCCACCGTCGGCGCCGGCCTCCTTGATGTAGGCCAGCCGGTGCGGCGTCCACAGCCGGCGGAAGCCGTCGGGGGTGCCGACGCCGTCGCGCGGCTCCAGGGCCGGCTCGGCCATCTCGGCGCCCTCGTCCATGGCCGCGATCCTAGGCTGGCCTGGCCGGGGGCCGCGGCGGCCGTTCACGACGTGCTGTTCACGCGAGGGCGACGAAGGTCTCCGCCGTCGGGCTCTCGTTGCGCCGGCTGGCCACCCACGCCACCAGCTGCTCGACCGCGGCCGGCACCGGCACCCCGTTGGACTGGGTGCCGTCCCGGAACCGGAAGCTGACCGCCCCGGCCTCGGCGTCCCGGGCGCCCACCAGCAGCAGGAACGGCACCTTGGCCAGGGTGTGCGTGCGGATCTTCTTCTGCATCCGGTCGTCGCCCGCGTCCACCTCGACCCGGATCCCGCGCGCCCGCAGCACCGCGGCGATGTCCTGCACCTGCGGCACCTGCTCGTCGGTGACCGGGATGGCCACCACCTGCACGGGCGACAGCCAGGCCGGGAACGCGCCCGCGTAGTGCTCGGTGAGCACCCCGAAGAACCGCTCGATGGAGCCGAACAACGCCCGGTGGATCATGACCGGCCGCTGCCGGGAGCCGTCCGGCGCGGTGTACTCCAGCCCGAACAGGTCCGGCTCCATCAGGTCGACCTGGATGGTCGACATCTGCCAGCTGCGCCCGATCGCGTCCTTGGTCTGCACGCTGATCTTCGGCGCGTAGAACGCGGCGCCGCCCGGGTCGAGCACCAACTCCAGCCCGCTGGCCTGGGCGGCCTCGCGCAGCGCGTCGGTGGCCTCGGCCCAGTCCTCGTCGCTGCCGATCGACTTGTCCGGGTCCCGGGTGGACAGCTCCAGGTAGAACTCGTCCAGGCCGTAGTCGCGCAGCAGGTCGAGCACGAAGGTCAGCAGCGACCGGATCTCGTCCAGCATCTGGTCGCGGGTGCAGTAGATGTGCGCGTCGTCCTGGGTGAAGCCGCGGGCCCGGGTCAGCCCGTGCACCACCCCCGACTTCTCGTAGCGGTACACCGAGCCGAACTCGAACAGCCGCAACGGCAGCTCCCGGTAGCTGCGCCCACGGGACCGGAAGATCAGGTTGTGCATCGGGCAGTTCATCGGCTTCAGGTAGTAGTCCTGGCCGGGCTTGCGCACGGTGCCGTCCGGGTTGAGCTCCTCGTCCAGGTGCATGGGCGGGTACATGCCCTCGGCGTACCACTGCAGGTGCCCGGAGGTCTGGAACAGCTGCGCTTTGGTGATGTGCGGGGTGTTGACGAACTCGTAGCCGGCCTCGGTGTGCCGCTGCCGCGAGTAGTCCTCCAGCTCCTTGCGGATCACCCCGCCCTTGGGGTGGAAGACCGGCAGCCCGGAGCCGATCTCGTCCGGGAACGAGAACAGGTCCAGCTCGGCGCCCAGCCGCCGATGGTCGCGCCGCTCGGCCTCGGCGATCCGGTGCAGGTGCGCCTGCAGGGCCTCGGCGCTCTCCCAGGCGGAGCCGTAGATCCGCTGCAGCTGCCGGTTGTGCTCGTTGCCCCGCCAGTAGGCGGCGGCCGAGCGGGTCAGCGTGAACGCCGGGATGAACTTGGTGGTGGGCAGGTGCGGGCCGCGGCACAGGTCCGACCACACGGTCTCACCGGTGTGCGCGTGCACGTTGTCGTAGGCGGTCAGCTCGCCCTCGCCGACCTCCATCACCTCGGAGGTGTCGAGGGTGTCGCTGCCGGAACCGCCCTTGAGGTCGATCAGCTCCAGCTTGTACGGCTCGTGGGCGAGCTCCTTGCGGGCCTCGTCGAGCGAGTCGTAGCGGCGCCGGGAGAAGCGCTGGCCGGCCTTGATGATCTTTTTCATCGACGATTCGAGCGAGCTCAGGTCGTCCGGGGTGAACGGCACGTCGACGTCGAAGTCGTAGTAGAAGCCGTCGGTGATCGGCGGCCCGATACCCAGCTTGGCCTCGGGCCGCAGCTGCTGCACGGCCTGCGCGAGCACGTGCGCGGCCGAGTGCCGGATCACGCTGCGACCGTCGTCGGTGTCGGCGCCGACCCCGACCACCTCGGCGTCCGCGTCGGGGCTCCAGGCCAGATCGCGCAGCGCGCCGTCGGCGTCGCGCACGACCACGACCGTGCTCGGCCCGCTGGTCGGCAGGCCCGCCGCGCGCACCGCGGCCCCCGCCGTCGTCCCGGCCGGCACCCGGACGGGGGCGGACTCGGGACGGGGTGCGGGCGCGGACACAGGTGCCTCCATGGCGGGTCGGACGGTGCACCCGATGCTAGAGGGGCTGCGCTACCGGCTTCCCGCCAGCGCCCCGGATCGGCGTCAGGTCCGACCCGAACCGCGCCGATCCCGGCCGCGCAGCGCGGTCAGCAGCCGGTGCAGGGTGTCCATGTCGTTGGCCCAGGCCTGCTGCAACACCGGCGGCGTCGACGCCAACGGGGACGGCGTGCTCCGGCGGCGCACCGGGGACGGCGCGGGAACCCGTTGCGGCAGCTCGCCGATCGGGCCGAGCGCGAGGGCGGCGAGCTCACCGCTGCGCAGCGGGCGGCCGCCGGGCGCCAGCGAGGCCAGCGCCGGCTGCCCTCCGGCCCGCCGGTCGGGCGCCGGCATCGGCAGCTCCGTCAGCTCCGCCGGCGCCGGCTCCGGCCCGCCCCCGGAGCCGGGTCGCGCTGCCGTCGCCGCGCACACCGCGTCGTGCTGCGCGGCCGCGGCCAGCGCGTGGCGGGCCGCGGACAGGTTCGCGGCCAGGTTGGCGCGGGCGCTGTCGAGCCGCAGCTGCAGCACCGAACCGGGCACCGCGGATTCGCGCAGCACGTGCACCGAGCGCCGGGTGGCCAGCGTGAGGTCCTCCAGGCCGCCACCGGCGGCCGCCGCCCCGGTCGCGACCTCGACCAGTCGGGCCAGCGTGACCGGGTCGTCCTCGGAGGTCGTGCCGACCTCGGCCAGCACCTCACCGGTCCGCCCGTCCAGCAGCCGGGCGGCCTGCGCGCCGGTCTGGATCAGCAGCTGGGTGAGTGCGGCGTCGAGCCCGGCAGCGCTCATGACGGCCCTCCTCCTGCAGCGTCGCGCCCAGGGTCCCGCGGGGCCCGGTTCCGCCTCACATTAGCCCGTTCGGCCTAGCAATCGGTGAGCGTATCCGGGCCCGGGAAGAAATCGGCGCCGGCGAGCGGTTGCAGCCGTCGTGGTGCCCCTCTCCGTGCTCGACCTCGTCCCCATCGGCTCCGGCAGCACCGCCACCGCGGCGCTGCGGCACAGCACCGCGCTGATCAGGCGGGTCGACGAGCTCGGCTTCGAGCGGTACTGGGTGGCCGAGCACCACGGGATGCCGGGCATCGGCAGCTCGTCACCCGCGGTGCTGATCGCGCACCTGGCCGCGGCCGGCTCGCGGATCCGCGTCGGGTCCGGCGGGGTGATGCTGCCCAACCACCAACCGCTGGTCGTGGCCGAGCAGTTCGGCACCCTGGAGGCGCTGCACCCGGGCCGCATCGACCTGGGGATCGGTCGGGCCCCTGGCACCGACCCGCGCACCGCCGCCGCCCTGCGCCGGGGCACCGCCGCGCTGGGCGCCGACGACTTCCCCGAGCAGCTCACCGAGCTGATCTCCTACTTCCACGGCGACGGCCCGGTGCTGGCGGTGCCGGCCGTCGGGCACCAGCCGCAGCTGTGGCTGCTCGGATCGAGCGGCTACAGCGCGCAGGTGGCCGGCCTGCTCGGGCTGCCGTTCGCGTTCGCCCACCACTTCAGCGGCCACAACACGATGGCCGCGCTCGCGCTCTACCGGGAGACGTTCCGCCCCTCGGCGACGCTCGCCCAGCCCTACTCGATGATCGCCGCCTCGGTGCTGGCCGCCGACACCGACGCCGAGGCGCGCCGGCTGGCCATGCCCGGGGCGCTGCAGTTCCTGCGGCTGCGGCAGGGCGCGCCCGGGCTGGTGCCGACCCCGGAGGAGGCGGCGCGCTACCCGTACTCCGCCGAGGAGCGGCAGTTCGTGGACGAGCGGCTGGCCGGTCAGGTGATCGGCGCGCCCGGCACCGTGCGTGATGGCGTGCGCGAACTGGTCGAGCGCACCGGCGTCGACGAGCTGATGGTCGTCACGAGCGCGCACGACGGGGCCGACCGGCTGCGCAGCTACGAGCTGCTCGCCGAAGCCGTGCAGCCGGCTCGGATCTAGCCCGGAGCCACTCGACAACTACACAGCGTGGTCGAATTGTCGACGCAGAGTGGGTCGGGGTCATCATCGGCCCACCCATCGGGTGATCTCCGAACCGCCGCCACACCGTCTGACCTGCGTGATCCGTTGGAGCCCACGACACACCCGCCAGGGGCGGCCGTCCGGCTTCCCGCACGGGCGAATCGTGTGGGAGGTGAGGTCGATGGCCGGAACCCACTCCCGCTCGACCCGCGTCACGGCGGAGCGCCTCGGCGCCCCCGTTCCGGGATCTCGGCGGACCGAACGCCCGGCCGGCGTCGGCTGGTGGCAACCACCGGTGTCGGGGCGGCGACCGCGCCGGCTGCCGCGCACCATGCTGGTCCGCTGGCTGCACCGGCTGCTCCCCCGCCGCACCCCCTCCTGGCCGTGGCCGTCCAGAACCGTCCGGAGCCGGCTGCTCACCGCGACCCGCCGCACCCACCGCCACCGCCGGGTCCCCGGCACGCTGCCCGGCCCCGCCGCCATGTAGCGAGCGCCGGCTCGGGCACCCGCTCGGCCGGTGCCCACCCGTCGAGGCCGGGTTACCGTAATCGGTGTGGACGGCCGGGGTGCGGTGCGCGGCGCCGAGCGCACGTTCGAGGTGCTGGCCTGGCTCTCCGAACGCCGGCTGATGCTCTACGTCCCCGAGATCGAGGCGGCCACCAGCGTCGTCGCCCGGATCGTCGGCGGCGCCCCGTTCGAGGTGGCCAGCGCGGAGGCGGACGCCGCGGCCCGCTCGTTGATCGCCGATCTCACCGGGCTGCCGGAGTCCCGCATCCGTTGCGACATCCGGCTGCGACCCGGGCGCGGCTCGTCGGGCGGTCCCGCGCCGCTGCCGTGATCTGCCGTGATCAGAACTGCAGGGATCAGGGCACGCGCAGGCCGGCGAGCACCGCCGCGGAGACGATCAGGTCGGCTCGCGGGCGGGTGGATTCGACGAGCGCGGCATTGCGCTCGTCCACCGCCGCGACCCAGGCCGCGGCCTGCTCCGGGTCCTTCCCGAACGCCACGTGCCGCGCGGTCAGCTGCGCCATCCGCACCGCCGGATCCGGATCACAGAACCACACCTCGTCCA
The DNA here is from genome assembly GCA_963730945.1 of uncultured Actinomycetota bacterium. Lineage (GTDB taxonomy): Bacteria > Actinomycetota > Actinomycetes > Mycobacteriales > Pseudonocardiaceae > Pseudonocardia. The sequence continues at coordinate 548,529 of CAVSTV010000008.1, read as the reverse complement.
GCTCGGTGTGCACCTCCGGCCACCGCCCGTCCGGGACCAGCAGGTAGTTGCCCTCGGTGAGCACCAGCCGGGCCGCACGCGGGATCGCGATCGCCCCGGCCAGCGGCTGCTCGAGGTCGCGCTCGAAGGCCGGCGCGTAGATCACGTCCTCGGCGTCGGCCCGGATGCGGCGCAGCATCGCGATGTAGCCACCGGCGTCGAAGGTGTCCGGGGCGCCCTTGGCCTGGCGCAACCCGAGCCGCTCCAGCGCGACGTCGGCCAGGTGGAACCCGTCCATCGGGACGTGCGCGACCGCGTCGCCCGGTAACCGCGCCAGCAGCTGCGCGACCAGCGTCGACTTGCCGGCCCCCGGGCTTCCGGTGACGCCGAGGATCGCCCGCCCCGGCCCGGCGGCCAGCCGCCGCGCTCGCTCGACGAGATCGTCCATGGTCACCGACGCGGCGGGTCCGTCCACGGGCGCAGCCTAGGGCGGTACTGGCGATCAGAAGAAGTGTCGACGCCCACCGACGGCCCGACCGGTGCTGCCTAGGACCAGCAACACCAGGCCGACGACGATCAGGATGCCGCCGACGGTGTACAGGATCGAGATGCCCAGCACGTAGCCGAGAATGAGCAGGATCAAGCCGAGAATGATCACGAGTCCTCCAGATCGGGGAGCGGTTGCTGCAGTTGCAACGCTATCGGGATGCCCGCCGTTACGGCCGCCGAAACTCCGAAGTGGACCTGCAACCCTTTCGTGACCGGCGGAGCGCCGCGCCGCGCAGGGTAGCTTTCCCGGCGCGTCGAGCGAGTTCCCATTCGTTCAAGCCCCCGCCAGGGTCGCGCCTCTACCGTGCCCCCATGAGCATCCATCCGACCCTGCGCTACACCGACGCCCGGGCCGCGATCGCCTTCCTGACCGGCACCCTCGGTTTCGTCCAGGGGCCGGTGCACACCACCGAGGACGGCAGCATCGCGCACGCCGAGCTGGGCTTCGGCGACGGCGTCATCATGATCGGTTCCCGCACCGACCCGCCCGGCCCGTTCGACACCGGCCGGGCCGTGCTCTACCTGGTCGTCGACGGCGACGAGGCGGTCGACGCGCACCACGACAAGGCCGTCGCCGCCGGCGCCGAGGTGGTGCACGACCTCGTCGACCAGCCCTACGGCTCCCGTGAGTACGCGGTGGTCGACCCGGAGGGCAACATCTTCTCCGTCGGCTCCTACCGGCCGGCGGTGCCGTCGTGACCAGCCCCGTCCCGGCCCGGGAACGGGTGATGGACATGCTGTGGGGGTTCTTCCCGGCCCAGGTGCTGCAGACCCTGACCGCGCTCGGGGTGCCGGACCTGATCGGCGACGGCCGCCGCGAGCTGGCCGCGCTGGCCGCCGACACCGGCACCGACCCGGACGCGCTCGGCCGGCTGCTGCGGGCCGCGCGCGGGCTGGAGCTGGTCGAACGCGAGCCCGACGGCGGCTGGTCGCTCACCGAGGCCGGGCAGCTGCTGCGCACCGGGGTCCCCGGTGCGGTCGGCCGGCTGGCCCGGCTGTTCTGCGGCGACGCGACCTGGCGCTCCTGGGGCGAGCTGGAGTGGAGCGTGCGCACCGGGGAGGTGGCGTTCGAGAAGGTCACCGGCCGGCCGGCGTTCGCGCACATGGCCGACGACCCGGCCATGCTGGCCGTGTTCACCGAGGCCATGGCCGAGGGCTCCCGGATGGCAGCACCCGGCGTGGTCGCGACCTGCGACCTGGACGGCGTCGACAGCCTGGTCGACGTGGGCGGGGGCAACGGCACGCTGCTGGCCGGGTTCCTCGCCGCCCACCCGGGGCTGCGCGGCATCCTGTTCGACACCGCCGACGGCGTGGGCGACGCGGCGGCCGTGCTGGGCGGCCGCGCCGAGATCGTCACCGGCGACTTCTTCGCCGCCGTGCCGGCCGCGGACGCGCACGTGGTGAAGAGCGTCATCCACGACTGGGACGACGAGCGCAGCATCGCGATCCTGCGCCGGATCCGGGCGGCGATGCCCGGGCGCGGCCGGCTGTTCCTGGTCGAACCGGTGCTCGCCGACGACACCGCGGGCCTGGTGGCGCAACGGGTGACGCTGATGAGCGACCTGAACATGATGGTGTGCACCGGCGGGCGGGAGCGGACGCTGGCCGAGTTCACCGCGCTGCTGGACGCGGCCGGGCTGGCGCTGGTGGACGTGCGCCAGGTGCCGCCGCCGACCGGGTTCGTCGTGCTGCGGGCCGAACCGGCATGAGCGAGCCCGTGCAGCGGCTGCGGGAGCTGTGCCTGGCGCTGCCCGAGGTGACCGAGAAGGTGAGCCACGGCGAGCCGACCTGGTTCGTGCGCAAGGTGTTCGTCACCCTGGCCGACCACCACCACGACGACCGCACCGGGTTCTGGTGCGCGGCGCCGCCGGGCGTGCAGGAGGCCCTGGTGGCGACCCACCCCGACCGGTTCTTCCGGCCGCCCTACGTCGGCGGGCGGGGCTGGCTCGGGGTGTGGCTCGACGTCCCGGAGCTGGACTGGGACGAGATCGCCGAGATCGTCACCGACGCCTACCGGGAGATCGCTCCGAAGCGGTTGGTGGCACAGCTGGGTTCGATCCAGGGGTGTTAGCTTCGCCGGAATGACCGACCTGCGCACCGTCGCCGTCCCGGGTGGGCGGGTCGAGTTCAGCGAGCTGCGCGGCGACCCGGGGCGTGCCCCGCTGCTGTTGCTGCACGAGGGCCTGGGCTCGGTCGGGCTGTGGCGCGGGTTGCCGGACCGGCTCGCCACGGCCACCGGGCGGCGCACCATCGCCTACTCCCGGCTCGGGCACGGCCGGTCCGACCCGCCACCGGCCGCCCGCGGACCGCGGTTCATGCACGACGAGGCCGCCACCGTGGTCCCGGCGTTGCGCGCCGCGTTGGCGTTGGAGCCGCCGGTGGTGATCGGGCACAGCGACGGCGCCTCGATCGCGCTGCTGCACGCGGCGACCGCCGACGTCGCCGGGCTGGTGGTGATCGCCCCGCACGTGTTCGTCGAGGACGGCGGGCTGCGCGAGATCGAGGCGACGCGGCGCCGCTACCTCGATCACGACCTGCGTGACCGAATGGCGCGCCACCACCGCGACCCGGACGCGGCGTTCTGGAACTGGAACGACGTCTGGCTCGACCCCGCGTTCCGGCAGTGGGACCTGCGCGCCGAGCTGCCGGCGATCACGTGCCCGGTGCTCGCGATCCAGGGCACCGCCGATCCCTACGGGACGACCGCCCACGTCGAGGCCATCCGGGACGGGGTCTCCGGCCCGGTCGAGCTGCTGCTGCTCGACGGCGGCCACGCCCCGCACCTGGAGCAAGCCACCGACGTGGAGACAGCCATTGTCGGGTTCTCGGCCGACCTTGATCAGCGTCTGCGGTAGCTGAGGCTCACCCGTGCAGCTTTTCGACCGCAGGCGCTGATCATGAGGCGGTCCACCCCCGCCACGCGGTCGGCGTGATCACGAGCAGCGGCCCGGCGGGAACGGCGGCGGCGTACGGCGGGTACTTGGCGACCAGCGCGTCCAGCGCTCGCGCCCGCAGCTCCCCGTCGTCGTGCACGGCCGCCGTGCCGTCGACCCGCACCCACCACAGCCGCGACCAGTCCGCGTCGTAGTGATCGACCACCAGCCCGACCCGCGGGTCCCGCCGCACGTCGTCCAACCGGGCCAGCCGGCTGCTGTGCTTGGGTTTGACCTCGTCCACCGCCGAGCACACCAGCCCGTCGACCAGCGCGAACGTGATCGGCACCAGCCGCGGGGTGCCGTCGGCGCGCAGCGTCGCCAGCCGGCCGACGGGCGCGCCGGCCAGCAGCTCCCGCTGCCGCTGCGGGTCGAGTGCGGGCACCGCTCAGCCCGCCCCGAGCTCGGCCGCCGGTCCGCTCATGGCTGCGTAGCGTAGGCGGGAAGAAACGGCGCCCGCCTCACGTTCCGTGTACTTGTACGCTCAACTACAAACGGAGGATCAGATGCCCGCCGTCACCGTTTCCGACATCACCGTGCTGCCGCGCGTCCCGGAGCCCGGCGCTGCCGCCACCGACCGGCCGGTGCGCTCGGTCACCACCGCCCCATCCGGTTTCGAGGGCGAGGGCTTCCCGGTCCGGCGCGCCTTCGCCGGGGTCGACCTGCGCGACCTCGACCCGTTCCTGATGATGGACCAGATGGGCGAGGTCGAGTACGCGCCCGGCGAGCCGAAGGGCACGTCCTGGCATCCGCACCGCGGCTTCGAGACCGTCACCTACATCATGGACGGCACCTTCGAGCACGCCGACTCGCACGGCGGCGGCGGCGTGATCACCAACGGCGACACCCAGTGGATGACCGCGGGCGGCGGGCTGCTGCACATCGAGCGGCCGCCGGAGAGCCTGGTGGCCAGCGGTGGGCTGTTCCACGGCCTGCAGCTGTGGGTCAACCTGCCGAAGGCCGACAAGTGGCTCGAGCCCAAGTACCAGGACCTGCGGGCCCAGGAGTCGACGCTGCTGTCCACCGACGACGGCGGCGCGCTGCTACGGGTGATCGCCGGCGACGTGGCCGGGCACACCGGTCCGGGCTCGACATTCACCCCGATGACCATGATCCACGCGACCGTCGCACCCGGCGCGCGGGTCCGGCTGCCCTGGCGACCCGACTTCAACGCGCTGGTCTACGTGCTGTCCGGCGAGGGCTCGGTCGGCGCCGACCGACGCCCGATGCGCACCGGGCAAGCCGCGCTCTACGGCCCGGGCGACACCATCACCTTCGCCGCCGGCGGGCAGCAGGAGTCCCGGCTGGCCGGGATGGACGTGATCGTGCTCGGCGGCCGGCCGATCCGGGAGCCGGTGGCCTGGGCCGGTCCGTTCGTGATGAACACCAGGGCCGAGGTGATGCAGGCCTTCGAGGACTACCAGCGCGGCAAGCTGGGCGTCATCCCGGCGACCTACGTGCCGCACGGCGCGGCGGGCGGCACCGCGTGACCACCTCCGGGGCACCGGCCGTGGTCGACGTACCCGAGCGGCACCGGTTCGAGATCCTCGACGAAGGGCAGCCGGCGGGCTTCGCGGCCTACCGACTGTCCGGTACGCAGATCATGTTCACGCACACCGAGATCGACGACGCGAACGGCGGCCGGGGATTGGGTGGCGCGCTGATCCGGGTCGCGTTGGACACCGCCCGCAGCCGCGGGCTGGCCGTGCTGCCGAGCTGCCCGTTCGTCCGGTCGTTCATCGCCAAGCATCCGGACTACCTCGACCTGGTCCCGGCCGACCGGCGTGCGGAGTTCGATCTGCCCTGATCCATCGGTTGCCGTCGGACAAGGATCGGTAGCGGATACTGATGCTCCGACCCGGGCGCGACTGTAGAACTATCGGGCTGCTGATGTCCGCGCTCGGCGTGCTCGGCCTGCTCTGTGCGACCGCCCTGCCCGAGACCCGTGATCGGAGCTGGGTCGCACCCTCCGCCGCCGCGACCGGCGGCCACTGACCTCCGCGGCGGCGGTACCCCGACCGCCGCCGCGGAGCCGTGCCGAGGCGTTCGTAAGGTGGGTGGGTGCTCGCGGTCCACGGTCTCTGGTCCCCCGGTCGCGGGGTCCTGCTCTGGGCCGAGGACGGCGACCGACCGGCCACCTCGAGCAGCCGTTCGCTGCGCTCCGCCCGCCCGCACCCCTTCGCCGCGTCCGCGTCCGCGCTGGCCGCGCTGCACCCGGGCAAGCCGACGACGATCACCCTGCTGCTGCCCTCGCGCCCTGGCGGGCCGCTGGCCTCCCCGGAACTGGTGCGCCGCATCGGAACCGGTAGCGCGGGGCGCAGCGCGCCGGTGCTGCGCCCGTGGTCGGTGCCGGCGCTGGCCGTCGACGCCGGCGAGCTCGCGGATCCCGTCGACGAGGTGCGCTACGGCGCCTCGATCGCGCACCTGCGGGCGCTCGTCGCGCTGGCCGACGACCTGGCGATCCGCGGCCGCGTGCTGCCCACGGTGGACAGAGCCCAGCGCGACGGGGTGGCACTGGCCCGGTGGCGCCCGGTGCTGGCGGGCATCGACGGCGTCACGCTCGACACGCTGGTGACGTCGCTGCCGCCGGTCGCTCGGGCCGAGTTCGCCGGGCCGAGCAGGGTCGGTGCGCCGCTGCTCGGTCCCGACCCGCACGCGCTGGTCGACGACGCGCTCGCCGTGCTCACCGACGCCGCCGTCCGCGACCGGTTGGCCCGCACCGCCGAGCCGATCACCCTGGTCCCGCCCCGGCGTGGCCGGACCCCGGCGCGGACTCCGACCATCGAGGCCTGGCTCGCGGCGCTGCTCACCCAGGACGCCCGGATCGGCGGCGCCGCGGGGGTGCCGGCCCGGGAGCTGGCGGTGCTGACGGACGCGGTGGCCGCGTGGGACGAGTTCGGCACCGCGGCCACCGGCGCCGGGCGGGCGAACTTCCGGCTGGCCGAGATCCGCACCCTGCACGACCCGGCCGACCCCGGCCCCGACCCGGACGACCAGACCGGCGACGGCACCCGGTTCGTGCTGGAGTTCTTCCTGCAGTCCAGCGCGGATCCGAGCCTGCTGGTGCCGGCCGAGCAGGTCTGGGACTCCCGCGCCGCGCGGCTGATCGCCGAACCCCAGGAGCTGCTGCTCGCCGAGCTCGGCCGGGCCGCCTCGGTGTTCCCGACGCTGGCCCCGGCGCTGCGGCAGGCCCGCCCGGCGTCGATCGAGCTCGAACTCGACGACGCCCACGAGTTCCTGAGCCGGGGGGCCGCGCTGCTGGTCGAGGCCGGTTTCGGGGTGCAGCTGCCGGCCGGCTGGGACGGCTCCCGCACCATCGGGCTCACGCTGTCCACCCGCAGCACACCCGCCGATCGGGTGCTCACCCGCAGCGGGCTGGGCCGCGAGACGCTGGCCGATTTCCGGTGGGCGATCGCGGTCGGCGACGAGGAGCTGTCCGAGGAGGAGCTCACCGAGCTGGTCGCGGCCAAGGCGCCGCTGGTGCGGGTGCGCGGCCGCTGGGTCACCGTCGACGCGCAGCGGTTGGCCGCCGGGCTGGAGTTCCTGCGCCGGTCCAACGGCCGCATCGGGGGCCGCGGTGGCTCGGCCGGGGCCACCCCGAGCGTCGCCGACGTCCTCGCGCTGGCGCAGCGGCACCCGGACGACTGGGCCGCGGACGAGGAGATCCCGCTGCCGGTGACCGAGGTCAGGGCGCAGGGCTGGATCGGTGATCTGCTGGCCGGCCGCGCCGAACGCTCGATCGCCGCCGTGGCGCCGCCGCCCGGTTTCCTCGCCACGCTGCGTCCCTACCAGGAGCGCGGCGTGTCCTGGTTGGCCTTCCTGTCCGCGCTCGGGCTCGGCGCCTGCCTGGCCGACGACATGGGCCTGGGCAAGACCGTGCAGCTGCTCGCCCTGGAGGCCTACGAGCGCGCCCTCGAACCGCGCGGCCCGACCCTGCTGATCTGCCCGATGTCGCTGGTCGGCACCTGGCAACGGGAGTCGGCCAGGTTCGCCCCCGAGCTGCGGGTGCACGCCCACCACGGCGCCGGGCGGCTGCACGGCAGCGCGCTGGCCGCGAAGGCCGCCGGCTGCGACCTCGTGGTCACCACCTACGCCACCGCGGCCCGCGACGCCGACGACCTGGCCGGCCTGGCCTGGCGCCGGCTGGTGCTCGACGAGGCGCAGGCGATCAAGAACAGCCGCGCGACGCACGCCCGCGCGGTGCGCCGCTTCGACGCCGAGCACCGGGTCGCGCTGACCGGCACCCCGGTGGAGAACCGGCTCTCGGAGCTGTGGTCGGTGATGGACGTGCTCAACCCGGGGCTGCTCGGTTCCGCGGAGCGCTTCCGCACCCGGTACGCGATCCCGGTGGAGCGCCACGGCGACGCCACGGCCGCGGGGCTGCTGCGCAAGGTGACCCGGCCCTACCTGCTGCGCCGGCTGAAGACCGACCCGACGATCATCGACGATCTCCCCGACAAGATCGAGATCACCCAGCACTACCGGCTCACCCGCGAGCAGGCCTCGCTCTACCGCACCGTCGTCGACGACATGATGGAGAAGATCGAGGACAGCCAGGGCATCGAGCGCCGCGGCAACGTGCTCTCGGCGATGGCCAAGCTCAAGCAGGTCTGCAACCACCCCGCCCAGCTGCTGCACGACGGATCGGCGATCGGCCGCCGGTCCGGCAAGATCATCCGCCTGGAGGAGATCCTCGGCGAGATCCTGGACGAGGGCGACCGGGTGCTGTGCTTCACCCAGTTCACCGAGTTCGGCACCATGCTGGTGCCGCACCTGTCGGCCCGCTTCGACACCGACGTGGCCTTCCTGCACGGCGGCACCTCGAAGAAGCGCCGCGACGAGCTGGTCACCCGCTTCCAGTCCGGGGACGGGCCGTCGATCATGCTGCTCTCGCTCAAGGCCGGTGGCACCGGGCTCACCCTGACCGCCGCCAACCACGTGGTCCACCTGGACCGGTGGTGGAACCCGGCGGTGGAGAACCAGGCGACCGACCGCGCGTTCCGGATCGGGCAGCGGCGCAACGTGCAGGTGCGCAAGTTCGTCTGCCCGGGCACCGTCGAGGAACGCATCGACGAGATGATCACCAAGAAGCAGGCGCTCTCGGAGATGGTGGTCGGCGACGGCGAGGGTTGGCTCACCGAGCTGTCCACCGACACCCTGCGCGAGGTGTTCGCCCTGGGCGCCGACGCCCTGGACGACGACACGATCGGCGACGACGCCGTGGTCGACGAGACGGGCGGCGGCGGGGTGGGCCGCGATGCCTGATCCGTACTGGTGGCGCGACGCCGAACCCGGCCGCCGGCGTCCGGTCGAGGGCGGCATCCAGATCAACAGCGCCCGCGGCTCGGCGGTGGCCCGTACCTGGTGGTCGCAGCGGTTCATCGGCGTGCTGGAGCAGCTCGGCGTCGGCGGACGGCTGGCGCGCGGGCGCAGCTACGCGCGCAGCGGCCAGATCGTCTCGCTGGCGGTCGAGGTCGGCGCCGTGCTGGCGGTGGTGCAGGGCTCCCGCCCCCGGCCCTACCGGGTGCGGATCGGCATCCCGGCGTTCGGCAAGGGCGAGTGGGGGCAGATCTGCCAGGCCCTGGTGGACGACGCGTCCTATGCGGCCGCGCTGCTCAACGGCCAGATGCCGCACGAGATCGAGTCGGTGTTCGACGCGGTCGGGCTGGCCCTGTTCCCGACCGACGCCCGGGACCTGGCCATGGACTGCAACTGCCCGGACTTCCAGGTCCCGTGCAAGCACCTGGCCGCGGTGTTCTACGTGCTGGCCGAGCGGTTCGACGCCGACCCGTTCGAGATCCTCGCGCTGCGCGGGCGGGACCGGGAGGCGCTGCTCGCGGACCTGCGCGAGCGGCGCGCCGCCGCTGTCCCGCCCGCGGCGGACACCGGTGTGGCCGCGTTGTCCGAGGTGCTGGACCGCTTCTTCGTCGCCGGTCCCGGCCTCGAGGAGCCGCTGGCCGGGCCGAGCACCCCCTCCGACGCCCTGCTCGATCAGATCCCGGAGTTGGACGTGGACGTGCGTGGCGAGCGGGTGACCGAGCTGCTGCGCCCGGCGTACCGGGCGCTCGGGCACCGGTGAGCGGGGCGGCCCGTCGGGGGCTCAGGACGGGGCGCCGACCAGCGGGCGGTGCCGGCGTTCGAACCAGAGCGTCGCGAACGGCGGGATGCTGCAGGCCAGCGCGAGCAGCGTGGTCCCACGCCGCCAGCCGAACGTGCGCGCGGTGAGCACGGCCACCACCAGGTAGGCCAGGAAGAGGGCGCCGTGGATGGGGCCGAACACCTGCACCCCGATCTCGTTGCCCACCACCAGGTACTTGAACACCATGCCGATCAGCAGTCCGGCCCAGGAGCAGGCCTCGGCGATCGCGACCGCGCGGAACGCCGTCGCCACCGCGGGCGGTGAGAAGGAAGCCACGCCACCACTCTGCCAGTTCCTTCTACCACCTGTCGAAGTTGTCCCGGCAGGGCAGGATGGCGCCATGACGCGATGGATCGCCCCGGTTGCGGGCGTGCTGCTGGTGCTGCTCGGTGGCCTCTGGACGCTGCAGGGCGTCGGGGTGCTCGGCGGCAGCTTCATGACCGGCTCCCGGCTGTGGTTGGTGATCGGGCTGGTCGTGCTGGTCGCCGGCGCCGCGCTGCTGCTGCGCCGCCGCCGCCGGGTGTAGTCCCGGCCGCCGCTCTCGGCAGGCCGCAGAACCCGGTGCTCCGGCGGCCCCCCACTACCGCTACCGTGCGGCGCTGTCGTGACCGAACGTAGCCGGGGGTACGTCGATGAGGTCCAACAGGGTGAAGCCACCCGGTCACCGCGCCGTCGATGTGCGACTGCTCGTGATCATGCTGTTGGTGGTCGTGTCCGGCAGCGGATGCGCCGGCGTGCCGCGACTGCCGATCCCCGACTGGCTGCCCGGCCCGGGCGAGCCGACCCCGACCGCGGCACCCCAGCCCCCCGCGGCGCAGCCCCCCGAAGCCCTGCCCACCGACGTCGCAGCGCCACCGCTACCTGCGACTCCGGTCGCCCCGTCGGCGTCCCCGCCGGGGCCATCGGGTCCGGCCACGGCCCCCGGCACGGTGATCGCGTTCGGCGAGCAGGCCACCATCGACGCCGACTACGCGGAGAAGCGTGGGCTGATCGGCGTCACGGTGAGCGGCATCGACAAGGGCTCCCCCGCCGATCTCGACCAGCTGCGGCTGGGCGATCAGGCATCGGGCTACACCCCCTACTACATCCAGGCCACCGTGACCAACCTCAGCGACACCGACTTCGGCTACGCATCGCTGACCTCGACCGGCATCAAGGGCCAACTCGGCGACGGCTCACCGGCCACGCCGTTGCGGGTGATCGGGCGGTTCCCGAAGTGCAAGAGCGGTTACGCCCCCGCGAACTTCCTGCGGGGCGCCAGCTACCGCAGCTGCGAGGTCTTCCTCGCCCCGGTGGGCACGGTCGTGGACAAGGTCGCGTTCACCGGCGTCGGGTACGACCCGACCTTCTACGACGACCCCATCGTGTGGTCCCGTCGCTGATCGCGCACTGGCCGCCACCCCGGCGCCGCCGCGCGGTGACGCCGGCGGTCGGTTACTCGGGCCGCGCCCCGGCCGGATCCCGGGCCGGCGGGCCGGCCGCGCGCTCGTGCAGGCGGGCGCGGATCTCGTCCGCGGTGTAGGCCCGGCGGCGCCGTTCGTCGCGGGCGCTCACCACGCCGGTCGCCGCCACCCCGGCGAGTCCGGCCAGGCCGAGCCACTTCCACCACCGCACCCGGCTACCGTACCGCCGTGCCGGCCAGCGCGATCACCCTCGACCACGCCTGCGAGCTGACCCGGACCGGCGACCTGTGGCTGTTCCGCGGCAGCAGCCCGGCCGACCGGGCGATCAGGGGGCTGACCAACGCGCCGGTCAACCACGTCGGCATGGCCATCGTGATCGACGACATGCCGCCGCTGATGTGGCACGCGGAGCTCGGGCGCTCGTTGCCCGATCTCTGGTCGGGCACCCACCAGCGCGGCGTGCAGCTGCACGATCTGCGCGCCGCGGTGCTGCAGTGGGGGCATCGCTACGGCCAGCGCGGGTGGTTGCGGCAGCTCACCGGACCGCTCGACCAGGCCCCGCTCGACCAGGCCATGGAGGATGCCGCGCTGCGCACCGTCGCGCGTCTGGACGGCACGCCGTTCCCCTCGACCCTCCGGCTGGCCGGACGCTGGCTGCGCGGTCGCATCCCGATGCTGCCCTGGCACCGGGCGGCCGGCGGGGGGCCGCTGGAGAGCGCCTACTGCGCCGAGGTCGTCGCCGTCACCTACGAGGACATGGGCCTGCTGCCGGACCGGCGCCGCCCGCACTGGTACGACCCGGGACGGTTCTGGAGCGGCGACGACCTCGGTCTCGCCGACGGCTTCCGGCTCGGTGGCGAGATCCAGGTGCTGCTGCCCCCGGCCGCGAAATAGGCTATCGATCTACGCATCCCAGCCGCGGCGGACACATCACTGTCGAATCTTTATCAGGCCATGAATGTTCAGCCGCCGGCGGCCTGGAGATCTTGGCGACGGTGCCGCATCAACTCGTTGGTCTCGACGAGAAATCGCCGAACGACGGAGAGATCGGCCAGGCTGTAGCCGGCGAGCAGGCGATCCATCCGAAGACCCAGCGGGCCGAAATAGGCCGAACCAAGGGCCGAGGCGGCGTCCCCGTAGTGCAGCGTGACCCGACGGCGGTCCCGCTCATCGCGCTCCCGATGCACGTGACCTGCACGTTCCAACCGATCGATGACCGCGGTCGTGGCGCCGGACGACAACCCGAGGTGACAGCTGAGCCGGCCCGGTGTGAGCGGCACTCCGGCCTGGTCGGCGTTCACCACGGCAAGCAGCGCGTTCAGATCAGTGGGATGCATGTGATGGCTGTCGGCAAAAGCCTGCCCCAGCCGCACGGACTCAGCGGCGTACTCCTGCAACAGCCGTACCAGATCTTCGCGCATTTCGTGGTCCCCCATTGCGGGAGGCTACCCCAGCGAGTGATCTTCTCCGATCCCTAAATACTCATCGACTGAGACACAGATGAACGACTAGCGACCGCTCCAACGCGGAGTGCGTTTTTCCCGGAACGCCGCGATCCCCTCGGCCGCATCCGCGGATGCCTCGATCTCCGCCTGCGCCCGATCGGTGGCCGCCCAACCGCGCTCGTCCTGGTCGAGGTGGCCCGCCGCGACCGCCCGCAGCGTCGCGCGCTGGGCCACCGGTCCGTGCGCCGCGACCCGCGCGGCCACCTCGAGTGCGGCGGCCTCCGCCGCACCGGCCTCCACCAGCGTGTTCACCAGGCCGAGGGACCACGCGCGCTCGGCCCCGAGGGGCTCGCCGGTCAGCAGCATCTCCATCGCGATGTTGCGCGGCAGCGACCGCGGCGCCCGGAACAGGGCTCCGCAGTTCGCGACCAAGCCGCGGGCGGTCTCGGGGAGGGCAAAACTGGCATTTCGGGCGGCTACGACCAGGTCACAGGCCAGCACCAGCTCGAATCCACCCCCGTAGGCAAATCCCTCCACGGCCGCGACCAACGGCGTGTCGCGGTCCCGGCGGACCGCGCCGTACTTGCCGCCACGGGGCGTCGGCTCCCCCGCTCCGGAATCCAGATCGGTGCCGGCGCAGAAGGCGGCCGGCGATCCGGCCAGCACGCCGGCCAGCAACGCCGGATCGTCGTCCAGCTCGTTGAGCGCGGCATCGAGGCCGGCCGTCAGCTCGGCATCGATCGCGTTGCGCCTGGCTTCCCGGTCCAGCCGGATCAGCAGCACCGGACCGTGCCGTTGTGTGATCACACCCATGGCAGCATTCAAGCCGGTGCTCCCCGCGGCCGCTGCACCGCGGGACCGGTGGTCCACCGAACGGCGGAGCCGGGTCGATTTCCGGACTCGGCTGGGCCGTTCGCCTTTCCGGCGGAAACCCACCGGCGGAGGAGTCGGCCCGCCGCCACCGACACACCGAACATCTGACCCGGATCGACAATGCGCGCCCCATGCCATTATTATCGTTGTCGGAAATCGAGATACCCTTGTTCGGACCTGCAGAACCCCCTTGCCATCGGGGGTTCATCGGTGTGCCCCCAGCTTCCCGGAAGGCAGAAGTAACGTGGCCAAGAAGACGACAGTGACGTTGGTTGACGACCTCGACGGCAGCCAGGCCGAAGAGCAGGTTGCGTTCGCGGTGGATGGCCGGTCCTACGAAATCGATCTCTCTTCGTCCAATGGCGCCAGATTGCGCGAAGCACTTGCCCCGTTCATTTCCGCCGCCCGCCGCTCCGGCGGCCGCCGCGGTTCCGCGGCCGCTACCACAACGACCCGACCGAGCACGGACCGCGAGCAGAACCAGGCCATTCGAGAATGGGCGGTGCAGCAGGGGATGAAGATCTCCGAGCGCGGCCGGATCCCGTCGAACGTGCTCGAGGCATATCACCAGAATCACTGACCGGAACGGCGACCCGGACGGTCGCCACAACCGACCGTCCGTAGAGATTTTCCGAACGGATGCACCCACTCGAGCGGTCCAACCACTCGCTCGGGTGCATCCGGTGGGGGACCTCCATCACGGCTGGTGTATCCGCTAGCGTCCTCACTCCCCGGCAGCGTTGCCGAACCCGCAAGCGGTGCGGCACAGCACGACGGTGTCGGACCGGAGGTGAGGTCTACCCATGAACGACGCCACGACAACCCGCTCCCACCCGTACTACGGCACCTGTGGTGGTTGCCACCAGCTCAAGCACGTCGACGCCGACGGCCTGGTCCGCGACCACAACCGCTACCGCGCGACCGGCACCGTGGTCTCCCCGCTGCGCTGCGCCGGATCGCGGACCCGCTACCTGGAAAGCTCCGTGACCCTGGACTGCTCCGGAACCGACGAGCTGAGCGCCTGAGCTCAGCGCCGCGCGTACCGGCCCCTGGCCACCGCGGCCAGCACGGCCAGCGGCACCGCAGCCAGCAGCGCCAACCGGAACACGGTGCCGAACGCCCCGGCTTCGGCGAGCGGGGCCACCAGCGCGGTCCCCGCGGCGCTGCCCAGGAACAGCCCGGTCGCGAACAACGCCACCGCGGTGGCCCGCTCCCCCGGCACCACCTCGGTGGCCCAGGTCTGCAGGGTCGAGTGCAGGAAGGCCCAGCAACCGCCCGCGCACAGCCCGGCGACGATCACCGTCAGCACGTTCACCAGCACCGCCGGGACGGCCCAGCCGATGACCAGGAACCCACCACCGATCGCGGCCAGCCCGGCCGGCGGAACCCGACCGACGAGCAGCCGCACCAGCCGGGACCAGGCCAGCGCGCCGACGCCGAAGGCCGCGGCGACCAGCCCGGCCGGGCCCGCCGACAGGCCCAGCGCCTGCACCGAGGGCGCCAGGAAGGTGACGACGCCGAGCACCAGGGCGCCCTCGACGAACACCAGCGCCAGCACCAGCCGCCCCCAGCGGGCGCCGAGCACCCGGCCGATCGACCGCAGCGGGCTGCCGGTCACCGGTTCCCGATCCGGCTCGGGCAGCCGGGCCAGCGCGAACCACAGCACCGCCGCGGCGGTTGCGGTCACCGCCGGCACCGCCCGCCAGCCGGTCAGATCGGCCAGCAGCCCGGCGCCGGCGGTCGCGGCCGCCACCCCCAGTGACGACGCGGCGAGCACGTCGGACAGCGGTCGCTGCCGCACCGCGGCCGGCCACATGTCACCGACGTAGACCAGCGTCGACGGGATGAGCGCGGCGAAGCAGCCGCCGGCCAGCACCCGGGTGATCCCCAGCGTCAGCAGGTTCGGGGCGAGCGCCGAACCGACACCGGCCAGGGTCGCGCCGAGCAGCGCCAGCCGCATCACCCGCACCCGGCCGATCCGGTCGCTGATCATGCCCCAGACCGGCTGCATCAGCCCGTAGGCCAGGAAGTAACCACTGGCCACCGCGGCCACCGCGGCCAGCGACGCCTGCAGGCTGATGCCGATCACCACCAGCAGTGGCGCGATGGAGAACCGGTCGCAGGTGCTGGTGAGCGCGGCCAGCTGCAGCAACCGCAGCCGGCTGCGCTGCCCCGCGGTATCGACCTCGCTCACCCGCCGCTGCGCAGCCGCACGGTCGGCACCCGGGCGCTCCACCCGGATCGACGCTCATACGCCGCGCCCACCCGCAGCACCAGCGCGTCGGCGTGCCGGCGACCCACGATCTGCAGCCCCACCGGCAACCCGCCGCCCCGCCCGAGCGCCCCGGCGGTGAAGCCGCAGGGCACGCTCAGCGCGGGCTGCTGGGTCAGGTTGAACGGATAGGTGTAGGGCGTCCAGCCGCTCCACCACGGCGACGACGCCCCGGCGGGCACGTCCTGCCCGACCGGGAACGCCGGGATCGGGAGCGTCGGGGTGACCAGCACGTCGTGGTCGCGGTGGAACTCCCCCATCCGCCGGCCCAGCTCCATCCGCACCGCGGTGGCGTCCAGGACGTCGGCGGCCGAGAAGCCGGCCCCCAGCTCGGCCGCCCGCACCAGCAGCGGATCGACGTCGGCGAGCTGCGCGCCCGGGTAGCCCCCCAGCACCGCGGCCGCGCCGGCGAACCAGAGCACGTGGAACGCCTCGATCGGATCGGCGAACCCGGGGTCCACCTGCTCGACCGTCGCCCCGGCCGCGGCGAGCACCTCGACCGCCGCGCGCACCGCCGCCTCGACCTCGGGATCGTTGTCGACGTAGCCCAGCCGCGGCGAGTAGCCGACCCGGACCCCGCTCAGATCGGCGGCCGGATCCGAGACCGCGGCCAGGAAGGACTCGGCCGGCGTCGGCAGCGCCGACCAGTCCCGCGGGTCGAAGCCGGTGATGATGTCCAGCAGGGCGGCCGCGTCGCGCACGGTGCGGGTCATCGGGCCGGCGTGCGAGAGCGTGCCGAAGGGGCTGGGCGGGTGGATCGGGACCAACCCGTAGGTCGGCTTGAGCGCGACCGTCCCGGTGAACGCGGCCGGGATCCGGACCGAGCCACCGCCGTCGGTGCCGACCGACCAGACCCCCATGCCCAGCCCGACCGCGGTGGCCGACCCGCCACTGGAGCCGCCGCTGGTGCGACCCGCATCCCACGGGTTGCCGGTCACCCCGTGCCGCCGCGAGTCGGTGACCCCTTTCCAGGCGAACTCCGGGGTCGTGGTCTTGCCCAGGAACACCGAGCCGGACTCGCGCAACCGGGCCACCGCCGGCGCGTCCTCCGGCCACGGGCCGGCCTCGTCGATCAGGTGCGTGCCGCGCAGGGTCGGCCACCCCGCCGTGAGCAACACGTCCTTGATCGAGGCCGGCACGCCGTCGAACGGGCCGCGCGGGCGGCCCTGGTGCCAGCGCCGCTCCGACTCCCGGGCCGCGGCCAACGCACCGTCGGCGTCGATGAGGACGAACGCGTGCACCACCGGGTCGAGCTCCACGATCGCGTCCAGCGCGGCGCGGGTGGCCTCGACCGGGGACAGCCGTCCGCTGCGGAAACCGGCGACCAGCTCGGTGCCCGGCAACAGGGCCAGCTCGTCGACCGTGTCGTTACCACCGGGCGCCACCGGTCGAGCATAGGGTCGTGCCCCACGACCGCGGGCGGTGACGGTAACGGCGCCCCTGACTCGATCGAAAGGATCGTGTGCCACTTTCGGGGACGGAGAAGAGCGGCAGCCGGGTAGCGGCCGCCGGGGTGACCGCAGCGCTCGCACTCGGGACGCTGCTCCTCGGCGCGAGCCCGGCGGAGGCGGCGGCCTGCAACGCCCCCGTCCGCTACTCCGCCACCTCGGACACGATCTACCTGACCGCGGGCACCGCCGTCGACACCCTCACCGAGGTCAAGGCGGCCTGCTCCAGCGCGCCGTTGGTGCAGGTCAGCCCGGGTGTCTGGGAGCTCAACGCCGATCTGGTGCTGCAGACCGGCGCGCAGCTGACCCTGGACGGCGCCGCCGACGTGCGGGAGCTGCGCCTGCAGAGCCTGCCGAGCGGGGTGCAGCGCGACGTCAGCGCCGTCACCGCCCAGTACGGCCGGCTCGACATCCGGGGCGTGAAGGTCACCTCGTGGAACGGCACCGGACCCGACACCGATGTCACGGTGCCGGCCGGCGGCGTGCGCGGGCGCGCCTTCATCAGGGCCCTGTCGATCATGGAGGGCAGCACGGCCCGGCAGTCGACGATGAACATCGAGAACAGCGATCTCGGTTTCCTGGGCTACAACGGCGCCGAGGCCTACGGCGTGGCGTACAAGGCCCGCGGCTGCGGCATCGACACACCGAGCGTCTGCACCGCGCTGAACGTGCTGGGCAAGCAGATCGGGAGCCGGTTCCACGACAACTTCATGGGCACCTACACCTGGGGCGCCCAGGACATGCTGTTCGACCGGAACACCTACTCCGGCAACAAGTCCTACGGCCTCGACCCGCACGACGACTCCGACTTCCTGACGATCACCAACAACGTCTTCTCCGGCAACGGCAACCACGGGTTGATCTGCTCGCAGCGCTGCGATCACCTGACCATCACCGGCAACAAGGCCATCGACAACGGCCACGTCCCCTACGTGGGCCCTGGCGACGACGACCCGAGCGACAACCAGGTGCACGGCATCATGCTGCACCGCGGGGTCACCGACTCGCTGGTGGAGAACAACGAGGTGCGCGGCCAGATCAACGGCGGCGGCATCGTCATCTTCGACAGCATCGGGAACACGGTGCGCGGCAACACGATCGCCGGCAACAAGTACGGCCTGCGCTTCAGCGTGGGCACCCGCGACACCGTCGTCACCGGCAACACGGTCACCGGCTCCGGAGCGAACGCGGTGTTCACGTTCAAAGGCACCGATGCGCCGGTGTACACCGGGACCACCGGTCGGCCGAAGAGCATCACCTTCACCGACAACACCTTCACCGGGGCCGGCGCCGAGCTGTTCAAGCTGCAGGACAGCGACCTCTTCACCTTCACCGGCGGCGCGATCACCCCGGGCGCGCCCGCCCGCGGGCCCCGGTTCGAGCGTGGCACCGGGCACATCTACAACGGCACCGTGGCCACCCCGACCGGCACGACGTTCACCCTGCGTGGCACGGCCACGGCGCCCACCGGCGTCGAGTTCCGCGCCCGGCCGTCGACCGCGATCACGGTGAACAAGGACGCGTTCAGCACCGCCGCCTTCGTCAACCCGTAGTGAGCGACCTCGATCCGGCGGAGTTCCGGCGCTGGGGTCACGAGTTCATCGACTGGATAGCCGACTACCGGTCCGGGCTGCCGGACCGGCCGGTACGGGCCGACGTCGAGCCCGGCTGGGTGCGCGCCCAGCTGCCGGCGCAGCTGCCGGAGGTGCCGCGACCGCTGGAAGCGCTGCTGGAGGACCTGGACCGGATCATCGCCCCGGCGAGCACGCACTGGCAGCACCCCGGCTTCTTCGGCTACTTCCCGGCGAACGCCTCGCTGTACTCGGTGCTCGGGGATCTGCTGTCCGGCGGGATCGGCAGCCAGGGCATGTTGTGGTCCACCTCGCCGGCGGCCACCGAGCTGGAACAGGTGCTGCTCGACGGGCTCGCCGCGGCGCTCGGCCTGGGCGCGCAGTTCACCTTCGGCGGTGGCGGCGGGGGCTCGATCCAGGACTCGGCCTCGTCCGCGGCGCTGGTCGCGCTGCTGGGCGCGCTGCACCGGACCTCGCCGGGGAGCTGGCGCGAGCACGGCGTCGACGGGCGGGAGCGGGTCTACCTGACCGCCGAGACGCACTCCTCGATGGCCAAGGCCGCCCGGGTGGCCGGGTTGGGTGAGCGGGCGCTGCACGTGGTGGAGCCGGCCCCCGGTTCGCTGGCGATGTCCCCGACCGCGCTGGCCGCGGCGCTGGCGGCCGACGTCACCGCGGGGCTGCGTCCGGTGCTGGTCTGCACCACGGTCGGCAGCACGGGCACCGGCGCGGTCGACCGGATCGGTGAGATCGCCGCGGTCGCGGGCGAGGCGGGCGGAGAGCACCCGCCGTGGGTCCACGTCGACGCGGCCTGGGCCGGGGTGGCCGCGCTCTGCCCGGAGCACCGCGCGCTCATCGACGGCGTCGAGCTGGCCGATTCGTTCTGCACCGACGCGCACAAGTGGCTGCTCACCGCGTTCGACGCGTCGCTGCTGTGGGTGCGGGACGCGGCGGCGCTGCCGGCGGCGCTGTCGATCACCCCGGAGTACCTGCGCGACGCGACCAGCGAGTCGGGATCGGTGGTCGACTACCGCGACTGGCAGGTGCCACTCGGACGCCGGTTCCGCGCGCTCAAACTCTGGACGGTGATCGGTGGCTACGGGCTCACCGGCCTGCGCGCCCACATCCGAGCCCATGTGGCCATGGCCGCCGCCCTGGCCGGCTGGGTGCGCGACGATCCTCGTTTCGTCCTCGCGGCGCCGCCGTCGCTGGCCCTGGTCTGCCTCCGGCTGGCCACCGGGGCCGCGCCCGAGGCCGACGACCGCGCCACCCGCACGCTGCTGGAGCGGGTCAACGCCGCCGGCGCGGAGCTGCTCACCCACACCGTGGTCGACGGTCGGTACTCGATCCGGGTGGCGATCGGCTCGATGGGCACCCGAGAATCCGACGTCGCGCAGCTGTGGGAACGGCTGCGCACCGAGGCGACCGAGCTCGTGGGTGGTGGTTGAGTCAGGTCTCCTGGGTGGTGCCGCCGTGGATGCGATGGCGCAACAACACCCGGCTGCCGCGGTCGTCGTAGTGGATCAGCACGGATTCCGACATGGTGCTCATCAGCGGGATCCCGCGCCCGCTCTCCCGGCTGGGGTCCGGTGTCGGTGGTCGCCAGCTGCCGTGGTCGACCACCTCGATCGACAGCGTCCCGGGCTCGGTCCACAGCGTCAGCTCGACCGCCCCGGACTCGTTCGGGCCGTAGGCGTGGCGCACGGCGTTCGCGGCGGCCTCGTCGACGGCCAGCACGACGTCGGCCGTCTCCTCCTCGGTCAGCCCGAGCGGGGCGAGCCAGTGCGACAGCTCACGGCGGATCACCGCCAGTTGCTCGGAGTCGGCCGGCCAGCTGCGGTGCACGAACTCGACGTGTCCGGATGTGTCCTGCATACCTCCAGGTTCCACGAACTCGTCCACACCCAAACCTCCGCTCGCCGCAGCTCGGTGGTCGATCGCCCGTTCGCCTCGCGGATGTCGCCGGTCGCAGATCAGCCGGGCCGCCCGGGTCGGGCCCAGCCGCGCAACCCCGCTGACCGGCTGTGCCAGGATCGGCGCCGTGCAGGCGTTCCGGCTCAACGGCTCGAGGGTGCTGGAGATCGATCTCCAGGGTGATGCGGTGCGGGCGGCGACCGGCGCCATGATCGCTTACACCGGGGACGTGACGTTCCGCAACGCCGGCCTCGGGGGCGGCGACGGGCTGCGCTCGGCGTTGAAGCGCCGGGTCACCGGCGAGTCGTTGGCGCTCATGCAGTGCTCGGGGCGGGGCACCGTCTGGTTCGCCAAGGACGCGATGGAGGTGCTGGTCGTCGAGCTGGGCGGGGACACCCTGAAGGTCGAGTCCGAGCAGCTGCTCGCGCTGTCCGACCAGCTGCGCACGGATGTGGCCTTCGCCGGGCTGCGCGGCGCCTCGTCGGGGCAGGGGCTGTTCACCACGACGGTGACCGGGATCGGCTCGGTGGCCCTGCTGTCCGCGGGCGGCCCGCCGATCGCGTTGCAGGTCTCGCCGCACTACCCGCTCGTCGTCGACCCGGACGCGTTCATCGCCAGCCAGGGGCAGCTGAACCAGACCTTCGTCACCGACGTGTCGTGGCGCAACCTGCTCGGCGAGAGCTCCGGTGAGGCGTTCTCGCTGCGGTTCGACGGCAGCGGCGTGGTCTACATCCAGCCCGAGGAGCGCTGACATGGCGTTCTCCCAGGTCAACGCGAAGGTCGTGAGCACTCCGGTGGCGCCGGGCCAGGAGGTGCTGGCCCGCCGGGGCGCGATGCTGGCCTACACCGGTGACGTCGGCTTCACCCCGGTGCACATGGCGCTGGGCCGGGCGGCGCCGGCGGCATGGTCGGGCGGATGGTCGCGGGCGAGCAGGTGCCGATGATGGTCGCCCAGGGCACCGGCACCGTGTACTACGGCTTCGGCGGGCTCTACGTGACGATCATCGAGCTGGACGGCAGCGGGCCGCTGTCGGTGGAGGCCGACCGGCTGGTCGCGCACGACGCCGCGCTGCAATCCACCGTGGTCTTCCTCGGCCAGCAGGGCGGCCTGCGCGGGGCGATCCGCGGCGCGGTCAGCGGGCAGGGCCTGTTCACCACGCAGCTGCACGGCGTCGGCTCGGTCGCCGTGCTCAGCCACGGCGGCACCATCGCCATCCGGGTCGACGGCAGCCGGCCCACCGCCGTCGACCCGCAGGCCTACGTCGGGCACGTCGGGGCGCTGAACGTCGACATCTCGGCCTCGGTGGGCTGGCGCGACGCGGTCGGACGCGGCTCCGGCGAGGCGATCCAGCTCAAACTCACCGGACAGGGCACCGTGTACGTACAGGCCTCGGAGCAGAAGATCTGACATGACCGGACCGATGCACCCGCTCAGCCCGATGCACCCACTCGGCCCGATGCACCCACTCGGCCCGGACACATTGCCGGACAACGACAACCTGCCCGGGAACTCCTACGCCTACTGCGTGCGGCTGGACGGGCAGCTGTTCATGCAGACCGGCCGGATGATCGCCTACTACCCGGCGGCGGGCGGTGCGGGCATCCGGTTCGAGCCGCTGACCGCGGCCAGCCTGAGCGGGTTCGTGGCCAGCCGGTTCTCCGCGCCGCTCTACACCCGGGACTGGGTGGTGGCCCGCGGCGCCGGGCACCTGCTGCTCGGCGACCGCGGCTACGACATCAACTCCTACGACCTGGACGCGGGCAACCTCACGCTGCGCGCCGCGAACCTGCTCGCGTTCGACTCCACATTGGAGCTGAAACAGTCGATCGTGCCGGGGTTTCTGACCCTGATCGGCACCGGCAGGTTCCTGGCCTCCAGCTCCGGACCGGTGATCTTCGCCGAGCCACCGATCCGGGTGGACCCGCAGGCGCTGGTCGGGTGGGCCGACTGCCCGTCGCCCTCTCATCATTTCGACGCCCGCTGGATGAGCGGCTTCCTGTCCTCGGCGATGGGCCTGCTCGGGGTGAACTCCGGTGAGGAGCGCCAGTTCGACTTCACCGGGGCCGGCACGGTGTTGATCCAGTCCTCGGAGCGCGCGGTGGCCGACCCGCACCTGCTGCGGCAGCTGGAGGGCCAGGTCGAGACCCTGGGCCCGCCCGGCTTGCAGCGGCTGCAGCAGGTGATCGCGCAGCGGCTGCAGCAACAGCAGCGCTGAGTGCCGGGCTACGGCTCCGCGAGCCAGACGAAACCCAGGCCGGGCAGCCGGAGCTGGCCGTTCTGCACCGTCAGCACGCCGTCGCTGGACAGCACCGACTCCAGCGCGCCGTAGGGGTCCAGCAGCCGGGCCTCGATCGACACCGGGTGCTCGGCCACGTTCGCCAGCCCGATGAACCAGCCGCTGCGCGCGTGCCGGCGACGCCAGCCGAGCACGTACGGGGAGCCGACGTCGAGCACCGTCGTCTCGGCCGCCGCGTGCAGCGCCGGCAGCTGCTGCCGGGTCGCCCCGAGCAGCACCAGCCACCCGAAGATCCGGCCCTCCACCGTCGTCGGGTCGTGCCGGCGGGCGTCCGCCGCGTCGTCGAAGAACGGGCGGTGCATCCACCGGTTGTCGTCGGCCAGCGCCGGGTCGAGCAGGTAGGTCTCGTCGTTGCCCTGCGCGAGCTCGTCCCCGGAGTAGATCAGCGGCACCCCACCCCAGGCGAAGGTCACCGCGTGCAGCAGCACCAGCCGGCGCAGGCCGAGCTCGAGGGAGTGCGCGTCGCCCCGGGCCACCGCGGCCGAGATCCCGCACAGCGCGGCCGCGGACCCCGAGATGCGCGCGTCGCCGGTCAGCTCGTTGCGGCCGAACTGCGCGCCGCGGGCGAACGACATCGGGAACTGTCCTGAGTAGAACGCGTTCAGGAAGTCCCGGTGGGCGAACGGGTCGTAGCCGACCGCGCGCGCGTCGATGTCGCTGACCGCCCAACCGATGTCGTCGTGACACCGCACGTAGGTGGCCCACGAGCTCTCGGCCGGGATCGGCCGCATCCGGCGCAGCGACTGGGTGGCCAGCCGGGCGTCCTTGGTCGCCAGCGCCGACCACAGCATGACCATCAGCTGGTTGTGGTAGGCCAGCTCGCATTCGGGCCGGTAGCGCGGGTGCCCGCCGAGGTAGGGCACGAGGTCGTCCGGGGCCACGATGGCCTCGGCCTTGAACACCGTGCCCGGCGCGGCCAGCTGCACCAACCCGTGCAGCGCCTGCAGCAGCTCGTGCACCTCGGGCTGGTTGATGCACGAGGTGCCCATGCGCTTCCACATGAACGGCACCGCGTCCAGCCGGAAGATCTCCACGCCGCGGTTGGCCAGCCACAGCACGGTGTCCAGCACGGCGCCGAAGACCCGCGGGTTGGCGTAGTTCAGGTCCCACTGGTAGTCGAAGAACGAGGTCCAGACCCAACCGCCGGTGCCGCCGTTCGCCTCCGGGACGTGGCTGAACGAGCCGGGTGCCTGCTGCGGGAAGACGTCGTTGATCGTCTCCTCGTAGCGGTCGGGCAGCGTGCGGTCGGGGAAGGCGAAGTAGAAATCGGCGTACTCGCCGCGCCCGGCCAGCCAGCCCAGCGCCCACGGATGCTCGCGGGCGGTGTGGTTGAGCACCAGGTCGATGCACAGGCTCATGTCGCGCGAGCGCAGCTGCGCGGCCAGCTCCTCCAGCTCGTCCATCGTGCCGAGCCGCGGATCGACCGCGCGGTGATCACGTACCGCGTAGCCGCCGTCGTTGGCGCCCTCGCGCGGAGCCAGCAGCGGCATCAGGTGCAGGTAGCGCACGCCCAGCTCGGCCAGGTGGTCCAGCCGGCCCGGCAGCGCCGCCAGGCGGCCGGCGAACCGGTCCACGTAGGCGACGTAGCCGATCATCGACGGCGACTGGTACCAGTACCGGTCGATCTCCCGCCGCCGGTCGACCGCCTGCAGCGCGGGCGGCCGCTCGCTCGCCGCCCGCAGCGCCAACCCGACGAGCTCGCAGACCAGCTCGTCGACGGCGTGGTCCGCATTGCCGTACAGCGCCTCCAGCGGACCGTGCACGTCGGCGAACCACAGCTCGAGCCGGGTTCGGAAGCCCAGCCCCGCCTCGGGGGGCAGCCAGCGGTCGATCTCGGCAGCGAGCGCGGGACGCAGCCGCTCGAGGCTGGCGGCGGCACGGCGGCGTCGTTCGGTGTCGGAGCGCGAGATCACCTCGACATCTTGTCAAGTCGTAGTAGAACTCTCGCGTGGAGATCCTGCGCTACGCCGCATTCACCGCGATTCCCACCGGCGGCAACCCGGCCGGTGTGGTGCTCGACGCCACCGGGGCGGCCGCCGCGGACATGCAGCGGGTCGCGGCCGAGGTCGGCTATTCGGAGACCGCGTTCCTGGTGCCGACCACCGCCCCGGGTGCGTTCGACGTGCGCTACTTCAGCCCGCTGGCCGAGGTCCCGTTCTGCGGGCACGCCACGATCGCGTCCGCGGTGGCGCACGCCGAGCGGCACGGGCCGGGGCAGCTCCGCTTGGCCACGCTCGCCGGCGAGGTGACCGTCCGGACCACAGTGGACGGCGATGCGATCACCGCGACGCTCATCAGCGTGCCGCCGCGGACCGTGCCGCTCGCGGCGGCGGATCTGGACGAGCTGCTGGCCGCGCTGGGCTGGGCCGGCTCCGACCTCGATCCGGCGCTGCCCCCGCGGGTGGCCTTCGCCGGGGCCTGGCATCCGGTGCTCGCGCCGGCGAGCCGGGCGCGGCTCGCCGAGCTGGACTACGACTTCCCCCGGCTGGCCGCGCTGATGGCCGAGCGGGACTGGACGACGGTGGCGCTGGTGCACCGGGAGCACCCGACGCTGTTCCACGCCCGCAACCCGTTCCCGCCCGGCGGGGTGCGCGAGGACCCGGCGACCGGCGCGGCCGCCGCGGCCCTGGGCGGGTACCTGCGCGAGCTCGGCATGGTGGTCCCGCCGGTCACGATCACCGTGCGGCAGGGCGACGACATGGGACGGCCGGGCGTGCTGACCGTCGAGATCCCGGCCGACCCGGCGGCCGGGATCGCGGTGTCCGGGACCGCGGTGGCGCTGCCCGACCCCGGCCCGGCCTGATCGAAAAGTCGGTTCAGGCCGCGACCGGGACCGTCAGGGTGGCGATGAGCCCGGCGTCGATCGTGCCGGTGACGGTGGCCAGCTGGGTGTCGTAGCCGTCGCTGAACACGTTGTCGTCGGCCAGCGTGGTCTCGGCCAAGTTGTCCACGCTCGCGCTGTAGCCGTCGGTGGCGTACACCCGGTCGCAGACGTCCTGGGGCAGGGCGAGCTGCGAGGTGGTGATCGCGTTGTCCGATGTGGTCGCGGCGGCCAGGTTCGGGTACGCCTCGAAGTGGATGTGCGGCCAGCGCCCGGAGTAGGCGGCCGGGAAGATGCTGGTGAAGGCCACCTTGCCGGACGCGTCGGCCTCCTGCACGCCGCGCAGGTAGTTCTGGTCCTCCACGTCGTAGAGCGAGTACCTGCCGTCCCGGTCGCAGTGCCAGAGGTAGAGCGCGGCGCCGGGCATCGCGGCACCGGCGGTGTCGGTCAGGGTCAGCTCTATCCGCAGCGGCACCCCGGCCGCGGTGCCGGCCGACGAGCCGAAGCTGGTGGTGATGTCGCTGCGCACGATCCCGCTCTCGGTGAGCACGTTCGGACCGTTGGACCCGTCGCCCGGGTAGGGGCCGGCCGTCTCCTGGGGGATCTCACCCTCGGCGCCCTGCGCCACGGCCCCGCCACCACCGCCCCCGCCGCCTCCGGGCGGGCCGCCACCGGTGGCGCAGCCGGCCAGCGCGACCACGCCGGCGCCGGCCAGCAACCCGAGCAGTCGCCGCCGACCGAGCAGGACGGACATGTCGTGCTGCAGGCCGAGATCGTGTTCGTGCCGGTGCTCGGGTCGGGGGTCGGGGCTCACGGGTGCTCCAGTCGATCAGAGGTGGTGGTCTCGAGGACAAGGTTGCCGGGTGCTGCTGTGCGCGGGCTGTGCACCCCCTGTGAACCGGTCGACTACCGACCGCACCGTGATCGGCTTAGGGTGCCACCGTGCCGGACAACCCGGAGGACTCCGAACCCGCCGCTGCCGCCCCGACCGACGACGCCCCGACCGACGACGGGGCGATCGAGGACGGCTCGGAACTCGACGCCATCGCCGACGAGCTGTACGCGGTGCGCCCCGACGAGTTCGTGCCCGAGCGCGACGACGCGGTCGCGCGCGCCCGGGAGGCCGGCGACCGGGCCCTGGCCAGGGCGATCGGCAAGCTGCGCCGCCCGACCAGGGCCGCCTGGCTGGCCAACCTGCTGGCCAGGGAACGCCCGGACCAGCTCGAGGGGCTGCTGGGCCTGGCCGCCGGTCTCGCCGACGCGCAGCGCACCCTGGACGGGACCGCGCTGCGGGCGCTGTCGTCGCAGCGCCACCGGCTGGTCTCGGCGGTGGCCGCCGAAGCCGGCCGGCTGGCGGCGGCCCGGCACGAGCCCGTCGGGGACGCCCTGCTCCGCGACGTGTCCGGGATCCTCGAAGCTGCGTTGGCCGATCCGGCGATCGCCGACGAGGTGCGCTCCGGTCGGCTGACCCGGACGGTGTCCTACAGCGGGTTCGGGCCGGTCGCGGCGCCGGGGACCGCGCCGGCGCCGGCTCGCCGAGCACCGCCCGCCGACCGGCCCGAGGGTTCCGAAGGTGCCGACGATGCCGACGACGGGCCTTCCGGCGACGACGACGCCGCGCAGCGGGCCGACCGGGAGCGCGCCGAACGGGAACGGCTCGAGCGCGAGCGGGCCCGCCGCGAGGAGGCGCTGGCCACGGCCGAGGCCGAGGAGGCCGCTGCGCTCGACCGGCAGCACGCCGACGAGGCCGCGCGCGACGACGCGGTGACCGAACGCGAGAACGCGAAGGCCCGGGTCGCCGAGCTCACCGCCGAGCTGGAGGCCGCCCGCAACCGGGAGCGGGACGCCACCGCCACCGCCCGCGAGGCCGAGGTGACCGCGAAGGCCGCCGCCCGCACCGCCGGGCTCGCGGCCACCGCGACCGCCCGGGCCCGAGCCCGCCTCGACGAGCTGGATTCATGATCAGCGTCTGCGATCGAAAACGTGCACCCGTGCAGCTCAGCTACCGCAGACGCTGATCTTCCCCGGCGCGCCGGGGACGGAACCGGGCACACTGAGCGCCGATGCGGCTCCCCGATCTGTCCCAGCTGCCCGACCTGCCGGTGCGGGCGGCGCTCGGCGCGGTCACCGCCGCGCTGGACGAGCACGGCGCCGCGGTGCTCGTCGCGCCTCCGGGCACCGGCAAGACCACGCTGGTGCCGCTGGCCCTCGCCGGGGCGGCGGGCACGGGGCGGGTGCTGGTCGCCGAACCGCGCCGGTTGGCCACCCGGGCCGCCGCCGCCCGGATGGCCGCGCTGCTCGGGGAACCGGTCGGACAGACCGTCGGCTACGCGGTGCGCGGCGAGCACCGCAGCTCGGATCGCACCCGGATCGAGGTGGTGACGTCCGGGCTGTTGCTGCGCCGGCTGCCGGCCGACCCGGAGCTGGCCGGCGTGCACACGGTGCTGCTCGACGAGTGCCACGAGCGGCACCTGGACGCGGACCTGCTGCTCGCGCTGCTGCTGGACGCGCGGGCCGGGCTCCGGCCCGAGCTGCGGCTGCTGGCCACCTCGGCCACGGTGGCCACCGACCGGCTGGCCGAGCTGCTCGGCGGCAGCGACGCGATCTGGGCACCGGTGCTGCGGGTGCAGGGGCGGATGTTCGCGGTCGCGGTCCGGCACACCCCGCCGGCCCGCGGCGAGCGCATCGAGACCTGCGTCGCCCGCGCGGTGCGCACGGCCCTGGGTGAGGGCGACGGGGATGTGCTCGCGTTCCTGCCCGGCGTGCCCGAGATCCGCCGCACAGCCACCCTGCTCACCGGCGTGGACCTGCACGACGTCGACGTGATCCCGCTGCACGGCAGGCTGCGCCCGGCCGAGCAGGACGCCGCGCTGACCCCCGGGCCACGGCGGCGGGTGGTGCTGACCACGGCGGTGGCCGAGTCGAGCCTGACCGTGCCCGGTGTCCGCGCGGTGGTGGACTCCGGGTTGGCCCGGATGCCCCGGACCGATCATCGGCGTGGCCTGGCCGGGCTGGTCACGGTGCGGGTGTCGGCGGCGGTCGCGGAGCAGCGGGCCGGGCGCGCCGGGCGGGAGGCGCCGGGCCGGGTGTACCGCTGCTGGCCCGCGGGCGAGCAGCTCACCCGCTACCCGGAGCCGGAGATCCGCACCGCCGACCTCACCCGGCTGGCGTTGGACCTGGCCTGCTGGGGAACTCCGGACGGCAGCGGGCTGCGCTGGTGGGACCCGCCGCCTGCCGGACCGCTGCAGGCCGGGCAGCAGGTGCTGCGGGCGCTCGGCGCGCTGACCGCCGACGGCGTCACCGACCGAGTCACCGACCGGGGGCGGGAGCTGGCCGAGCTCGGTCTGCACCCGCGGCTGGCCCGCGCGCTGCTCGACGGGGCCGCGCTGCTCGGCCCGCAACCGGCCGCCGAGGTGGTCGCCCTGATCGACGACGACACGCTGGCCGACGGCGTCGCGGCCGACGACGAGCTGCGCAGGCTGCGGTCCGGATCCGCCGCAGGGGCCGGGCGCTGGCGGGCCGAGGTCACCCGGCTGCGCCGCCTGCTGCCCCGCCGCTCCGGCGCCCCGCCGCGTTCCGCGGAACGCGGTTCCCCGGCACGTTCCGCGGAACGCGGTTTCCCGGCACGTTCCGCGGAACGCGGTTTCCCGGCACGTTCCGCGGAACGCGGTTCCCCGGCGCGTTCCGCGGAACGCGGTTCCCCGGCGCGTTCCGCGGAACGCGGTGCCGGGGCGACCGCGCTGGTCATCGCGCTGGCCTATCCGGAGCGACTCGCCCGGCGCCGTCCCGCCGGGACCGGCCCGCAGCGGCTGCACCGCGACGTGTACCTGATGACCGGGGGCACGGCGGTCGAGCTGCCGGCCGGGAGCCCGCTGGCCGGGCAGGAGTGGCTGGCGGTCGCCGTCGCCGATCGGACGCCCGGCGCCGAGCACGGCCGGATCAGGCTGGCCGCCGCCGCGGACCAGGAGCTGGCCGAGCTGGCCGCCCCCGCGCTGCTCGCGGAGGCCGACGAGGTGCGCTGGGTCGACGGCGACGTCGTGGCCCGCCGGGTGCGCAGGCTCGGGGCGATCGTGCTGGCGCAGCGCCGGCTCGAGCACCCGGATCCGGACGCGGTGACCGGCGCGCTGCGGCACGGGCTGCGCACCGAGGGCCTGCGGCTGCTCCGCTGGAGCGAGCACGCCCGCCGGCTGCGCGACCGGCTCGCCACCCTGCACCGCGCGTTCGGCGACGAGTGGCCCGACGTGTCCGACGCCGCCCTGCTGGCCGCGCCGGACCGCTGGTGGATCCCGCCGCTGGCGCGGGCCCGCAGCCGCGCCGACCTCGCGCGGGTGGACGCCGCGGCCGTGCTGCGCGCGCTGCTCGACCACCGCCACGCCGCCCGGCTGGACGAGCTGGCTCCGGAGCGGATCGAGGTGCCCACCGGCTCCCGGATCGCCGTGGACTACTCCGGGGACCAGCCGGTACTCGCGGTGCGGGTGCAGGAGGTCTTCGGCTGGACCGCCACCCCGACCGTCGCCGGCGGGCGGCTGCCCGTCGTGCTGCACCTGCTCTCCCCCGCCGGCCGGGCGGCCGCGGTCACCGCCGACCTGACCTCGTTCTGGGCGACCGGCTACCCGCAGGTGCGCTCCGAGCTGCGCGGGCGCTATCCCAAGCACCCGTGGCCCGACGACCCGCGGCACGCCGCCCCGACCCGGGGAACCAGGCGTCACTGACCCGAGCTTGCGCATCGATCACCGGTGTTGGAAGGTCGGCCCAGGAATCCCTCGATGCGGAGGTCGCGCGGTGTCCGACACAGACAAGATCAAAGTGACGATTCTGCCCACCGGCACCATGCACGCCGACCTCACCTGGCTGCTGATCAGCCCGATGAACATGGCCACCCGCGACCAGCCGGTCAAGCAGAAGGACTGGGTCGAGGTCCCCACCCACGTCGTCTACATCGAGCATCCCAGCGGCAAGAAGCTGCTCTGGGACGCCGGGGTGCCCCGCGACTGGGAGACCCGTTGGGGCAAGTGCGGTCTCGACCAGTTCTTCCCCGTCGACGCGGCCACCGAGGACATGTGGCTCGACTCCCGGCTGCAGCAACTCGGCATCGAGGCCGGCGACATCGATTACCTCATGCTGTCGCACCTGCACCTCGACCACGCCGCGAACGCGCAGTGGTGGCGCGAGACCGGCACCAAGATCATCGTCGACGAGGAGGAGAAGCGTGGCGCCTTCTCCTTCGACGGCTACAACCTGGGCGCGCACATCAAGTCCGACTACGACGGGCTCACCCTCGACACCATCAACGAGGACACCGAGATCCTGCCCGGCATCACGCTGCTGCGCACCCCCGGCCACACCTGGGGCACCCTGTCGCTGCAGGTGGACCTGAAGGACTCCGGCACCATGCTGTTCACCAGCGACTCGCTCTACCTCAAGGAGTCCTACGGCCCGCCGCCGATCGCTGCCGGCATCGTCTACGACACCGTCGCCTGGTTCCGGTCCGTCGAGAAGATCCGCGCCATCGAGGAGAAGACCGACGCCACCGTCGTGTTCGGGCACTCGGCCGCCCAGATCCACGAGCTGCGCACCGGCCCTGGCAACTCCTACACCTGAGGTCGACCGCATCGATGCCCGTCTACGACTACGCCTGTGCCTGCGGCGTCCGCTTCGAGCTGCTGGTGCCGTCCTGGTCCACGCCGGATCCGGACTGCCCGGAGTGCGGCACCCAGACCGTGCGCCGACCGCCGGCGCCGGCCATGAGAAGCGGCTCCCAACCGCCGCCCGCGATGTCCACCGCCCCGCAGTCCTGGGAGGGCGTCGGCCACGGCGACCGCGAGACGATCACCCGCTGGCGCCACGCGGTCGAGCGGCGCCAGGAGTTCGAGGCCCGCCATCCCGAGCACGCCGAACGCCGCGAGGCCGTCGCCGCGCACGAGGGCTCGTTCGAGCGCAAGCCGCTGACCTACCGCGAGCTCGCCGAGCGGGCGGCCACGACGAAGAACGCCACCCAGGCCGCCGCCGAGGCCAGCCGGGACCGTCGGACACCCGAATGAGCCGGCACATCCAGGTCACCTTCGACGCCCACGACCCGCGGGCGCTGTCGACCTTCTGGCGCGACGTGCTGGGCTACGTCCACCCCGGCCCGCCCGGGGTCGAGCTGCCCGCGGGCGCCGATCCGCTGGCCGCGTGGGACGAGTTCCTCGCGCGGATCGGCGTGCCGCCGGAGCAGCGCAACACCAGATCGGCCATCGAGGACCCGGACGGACAGGGCCCGCGGCTGTTCTTCCAGCAGGTGCCGGAGGACAAGGTGGCCAAGAACCGCGTGCACCTCGACGTCCGCGCGGCCCCCGGGCTGCAGGGCGAGGAGCGGATGGCGGCGCTGGAGGCCGAGTGCGAACGGCTGGTCGCGCGCGGGGCGAAGCGGGTGGAACGGCACGAGCCCGCGCCTCCGATGAGCACCGGCCACATCGTGATGACCGACCCCGAGGGCAACGAGTTCTGC
This sequence comes from uncultured Actinomycetota bacterium, assembly GCA_963730945.1. GTDB lineage: Bacteria > Actinomycetota > Actinomycetes > Mycobacteriales > Pseudonocardiaceae > Pseudonocardia. The sequence continues at coordinate 516,398 of CAVSTV010000008.1, read as the reverse complement.
CTGGACTGACGCCGCCGAGCATTGCCGGACAAAGCACCGACACCCGACGAAAGTGCTGTCATCGTGGTCGTGGTGACCGCGCTCGTCTTCGATTTCACCAACGGATTCCACGGCACAGCCGATGCGATGGCGACCTCGATCGCCACCGGCGTGCTCCGACCGAAGACCGCGGTCATCATCGCCGGGGGTGTTGAACCCTGTCCACCACGCAGGTGGCGACCGGCTCGATCTCCGGCGCCGGCGCCGGCCGGAAGCTCGCCTCGGTGCAGTGGGGGGTGGCCGGCCAGATGGCGGTCGCCTGGCTGCTCACGCTGCCGGCGGCGGCCGCGGTCGGCGCCGTGGCGGGCTGGCTGGCCGGCACCGGTCCGACCGGACGATCATCGTGGCGCTGGTCGCGATCGTCTCGCTCGCCGTCTCGGTGGCCGTGGTGGCGCTGCTGGCGTTCGCCATCGTCGGCCTGTCCGCGCGCGAGCACGCGCAGCTTGGCGGCGCCGGCACCGCCGGCGCGCTGAGCCCCGGCGCGGGATTTGCGGTGGCCGGCCTCTGCCTGCTCGCGGTGGTGGCCATCGTCGGCTGCGGGCTGTACGTGATCATCTCCTGACGTCAGGCCGCCCGCTCCGGCGGATGGTTGCTGACCAGCGTCCGGCCGTCCCGGAAGCGCACCCCGTTGCAGCAGCGCGCCTCCACCTCGCCGCCGGCGAACTGTTCGGTGTAGAGCCGCGCGTAGAGCCCGCCCGCGGCGAGCAGCTCGGCGTGCGTGCCGCGCTCGACCACCCGCCCGGCCTCCACGGCCAGGATGACGTCGGCCCCGAGCACCGTGGAGAGCCGGTGCGCGATGGCGATCGTGGTGCGCCGCCGGGTCGCGTGCTCCAGGGCCTGCTGGACCAGCCGCTCGCTGGTGGTGTCCAACGCGCTGGTGGCCTCGTCGAGGATCAGGATGCGCGGGTCCTTGAGCAGCACCCTGGCGATCGCCAGCCGCTGCTTCTCACCGCCCGACAGCCGGTAGCCCCGCTCGCCGACCACGGTGTCGTAGCCCCCGGCGAAGCTCATGATCCGGTCGTGGATGTTGGCCGCCCGCGCCGCGTCCTCGATCTCGTCCTGCGTCGCGTCCTGCTTGGCGTAGCGCAGGTTCTCCCGGATCGTGGAGTGCAGCAGGTAGGTGTCCTGGGTGACCATGCCGATCGCGTCGGCGACCGACGCCTGGGTCAGCTCGCGCACGTCCTGCCCGTCGATGCACACCCGGCCGCGGTCGACGTCGTAGAGCCGCGGGACCAGGTAGGAGAGGGTGGTCTTGCCCGAGCCGCTGGGCCCGACGATCGCCGCGAGCTGCCCCGGCTCGACGGTGAACGACACGTCGCGCACGGCCCAGGCCGGCTCGCCGTCCTCGACGCCCTCGGTCCCGTCGGTCTCGACCGGCACCGCATCGGCGGTGGCGGCGGCCGGGTATGCGAACCAGACGTTCTCCAGCGTCACCCAGCCCGCGACCGACGCGGTGTCCAGCACCCGGGCATCCGGCGCGTCGACGATCAGCGGGGTGAGGTCGAGGTAGCTGAAGATCCGCTGGAACAGGGCCAGTGAGGTCTGCACGTCCAGCGAGACCCGCAGCAGGTTGACCGTCGGGAACAGCAGCCGGGTCTGCAGGGTGGTGAACGCGACGATGGTGCCGGCGCTCACCGCGACTCCGCCGGCAGAGGTGGCGCTGGCGACGATCAGGAACCCGGCCGCGAGGTAGACCAGCGCCGGGGTGATGCCGAGGAAGGTCTGCACGACCGCGAAGAACGACTGCCCGCTCATCGCCTGCTGCACCTGCAGGTCCACCTGGCGCGCGTTCTCCGCCCGGTAGCGCGCCACCTCCGAGGCCTGCCGGTTGAACACCTTGGCCAGCAGCACCCCGGACACCGACAGCGACTCCTCGGTGATCGCGGTCATGTCCGACAACGACTCCTGGGTGCGCCCGGCGATCTTCCGCCGGACCCGGCCGACCCGGATCTGCAGCACGATGAACAGCGGCACCAGGGCCACCGCCACCAGCGTCAGCTGCCAGGACAGGATGATCATCGCGACCAGCGCGGCGGCCACCGTGACGACGTTGCCCAGGATCGAGCTCGCGGTCTCCGAGAGCACCGACTGGACGCCGCCCACGTCGTTGGCCAGCCGGGACTGGATGGCGCCGGTGCGGGTGGCGGTGAAGAACGACAGGTCCAGCCGCTGCAGGTGCTCGAACAGCCGTCCGCGCAGGTCGGCCATAACCCTGTTGCCCAGCAACGTGGTCTGGTAGGTCTGGTAGACGCCGATCAGCGCGCTCACCACGGGCACCGCGACCATGCCGCCGACCAGCCAGCCCAGCAGCGGCAGGTCCACCCCGCCGCCGCCGATCGGGAACAGCGCCTGGTCGAACGCGGCCTGGGTGAGGAACGGCGTGATGATCCCCAGGCCGCTGCTCAAGAGCACCGCCAGCACGATCAGCACCAGGCTCGACCGGTACGGCGTGAACAGCCCCCACACCCGCCGGCCCAACCGGTCGCCCTCCGGCGACGAGGATTCCATCGTGCGAGGGTGGCACGGGCTGCGCGGCGGGACCCTCTCACGCCCCGCCGGTTTCGGGCAAGATGGCGCCCGGAAGGCCGGGTTGAGCCCGATTCCGCCGGTGTCGACCCAGGAGGGCCGGAGTGTCCGACCAACTGTCCGAGATCCACGACCAGCTGGGCGATGTCAACGGCACCGACGACGTGTCGGCCCGAATCCGGTCCATCCTCGACGACCGCCGCCGGCGCGTGCCGCCGGTCCGCGCGGAGATCGAGTGGTGGCAGCGAGTCGACGACCAGCTCGCCGCGCTGGCCGCCGCGGTGCGCGAGCTGAGCGGGAACCCGAGCACCCCGGCCGAGCTGCGCGACGGCCTCGCCGGGTTCCGGGTCGAGGAGGCCAGGGAGGGCGTGGCCGACGCGATCCGGCTGCTGCGGGTGCTGGAGTCGCGGTTCTCCCGGACGACGATCAACATCGGGGTCAGCGGGCAGGCCCGGGTCGGCAAGTCCACGCTGTTGCAGAGCATCTCGGGCCTCGACGACGGGCAGATCCCGACCGGCAAGGGGCTGCCGGTCACCGCCGTGCGCAGCCGGATCTTCCACTCGCCGCAGCACCGGCGGGCAACGCTGCGGCTGCACACGTTCGACACCTTCGTCGCCGACGTGCTGGCCCCGCACCACGCGCAGCTCGGGCTGCCCGGGCTGCCCACCACCGCCACCGAGTTCGCCGGCTGGCGGTACCCGGGCCCCGAAGCCGCCCGGTCCGAGTCGAGCGCCGGCCGTTCGGACCCACCCAGTTACGCCACGCTGCTCAAGCGGCTGCGTGACATGCAGGCCGCGCTGCCGAGCTACCGAGCCGACCTGGTCGGTGGCGAGCGGGAGATCGCGCTGGACGAGCTGCGCCCCTACGTCGCCTACCCGACCAACGACGAGCTCGGGGCCGGCGCGGCGGTGTCGCGGCGCTACCTCGCCGTACGTGACCTGCGCATCGAGACCACGTTCCCGCACGCCAAGGTCGAGCAGCTGGCGGTGGTCGACCTGCCGGGCCTCGGCGAGGTCGCGGTGGGCGCCGAGGCGCACCACATCGACGGCCTGCAGAACGAGGTCGACGTGGTGCTGCTGGTCAAGCGCGCGATGGGCGACGAGGCCTACTGGGGCGAGGCCGACGCGCGCACGCTGGACCTGCTGGACATCGCCCGCGGCTTCGTGGCCAAGCGCGACTTCGTGTTCCTCGTGCTCAACCACGGCGGCATCGACCCGATCATGCAGGCCACGCTGCGCGACGACGTCAACCGCGAGATCAACATGGGGGAACCGGACCGGTTCTTCCAGATCCTGGAGACCGACGCCGCCGACGCCGGCGACGTGTTCGCGCGCACGCTCACCCCGGTGTTGAACCACCTCACCGCGCGGATGCCGGCGATGGACGCCGAGGTGCTCGCCGGCACCCGGGCGCAGACGCAGGCGGCCGCGGATCGCATCGAGCTGCTCACCGCCGATCTGGGCCAGGTCCTGGGCACCGTGCGGTCCAGCACCGGGAGCGCCGCGGAGGACCTCGACCGGCGGGCCAAGCGGCTGCGTCAGGATCTCGCGGCCGGGTTGCAGGAGCTGGTGGCCCGGCTGCACGAGCAGGCCCGGGAGGCGAGCGAGGACCCGGAGTTCATCGCGGCCGTCGAGCAGGTCTACGCGGCCAACCGGGAGTGGATCACCGGCGGGTTGGGGGTGGGCGAGCAGACCTGGCGTGAGGAGGGGCTGCGCCGGATCCGGGTCGACGGGTTCAGCGCGGGCTACACCGGCGAGGAGCTCAACCGGATCCGGGTGGAGATCAGCGGCAGCTTCGAGCAGATCGACGGGTTCTTCGCCGAACGCATGGAGCAGCTGTGGACCGCCGTCGCCGATGTGCTCGACGGTGCGCTGGGTGAGCTGCTGGCCGGAAGGAGCGGCCAGGACGCGCTGCGCGAGCTCGCCGAGCTGCTCGACCGCGCCTCTCCCCCATGCCCGCGACTGCGCCGTGCCGTGCAGGCGTTGCTCGGCATCCGGCTGGACTACCGCTCACAGCTGCATCCCCGGGTGCGCTCCGAGCTGGACGGGCTGGCGCTGGAGGTGCTCGACCCGCAGACCGGCACCCTGACCCAGCAGGTGACCGTGGCGAAGAGCGAGGCCGGTATCGAGCAGCTGTACCGCTTCGTGGTGCGCACCGCCGAGCAGGCCGCCTACCTGACGAAGAAGGCGCTGGTGCGGGAGGCGGTCACCCCGGCGCTGGTGCTGCACGCCGCGGCCGAGCAGTTCGAGGACACGGTGATCCGCTCCGGGGACTCGGAGGTGGAGTTCCGCCGGCTCGCGGATTCGTACAAGAACGAGATCTGGCCGGGCGTCTACCAGGAGATCGACGCGGCGAACGCCCGGTTCGCCGCGGTCACCCGAGCTCGGGACGCGCTCGTCGCGAGCCTGGCGGCGCGGCCGGGGAGGCCCGAATGACCCCCACGAACAGCGACGGCAAGCTCGTCTACAAGATTGGCATGGTGGGTCCGTCGCGGGTCGGCAAGACCTCGCTGATCACGGCGCTGCTGCGCGACGGGCAGCGGCTGCTGGAGGGCACCCCGGTATCGATGAAGGCGGTCGGCACCCCCACCCAGAAGCGGCTGTCCCAGCACCGGCGCGACCTCGACGGGGCGCTGCTGGCCGGCGAGTTCGACGCCGGCGCGATCGGCGGCTCGCAGGAGCAGTTCACCTTCCAGTTGCTGCTCGACCCGGGCGTGCCCGGCGCCGGTATCGAGCTGCAGCTGCTGGACTACCCGGGCAGCTGGTTGGACCCGGCCAACCGGCCGGCCGACCGGGAAGCCCAGTGGGAGGAGTGCGAGCGCTTCCTGGAGCAGGCCAGCGTGCTCATCGTGCCGATCGACGCGGCGGTGTTGATGGAGGCCACCGCGACCTCGCACCTGCGCGCGGTGCCGACCGTGCTGGCCATCCCGCAGGTCACCGACGTGGTGCGGCTGTGGCTCAAACGCCGCAACGAGCGCCCCGACGAGCCCGCGCTGCTGCTGCTGTGCCCGGTCAAGTGCGAGTCGTACTTCGCCGACAACGGCGGTCGGCGGGACCTGTCGGCCGCGCTGCTGCAGTGGGTCAGCAAGGTGTACCAGCACGTCATCGAGGCGGTGCCGAACGAGGCCAGGGAGGTGCGCGGGATCCGCACCGTCTACGCCCCGGTCGACACCATCGGGTGCGTGGAGATCGTGCGCGCCGAGTGGCTGCCCAACCCGGACGAGCCCGGCACCCTCACCTTCCACGCGCACTACGGCGTGCGGCCTCCCGGCGTGCAGTCGATCAAGGGAACCGAGGACGTGATGGTGGCGCTGTGCCGGCAGCTGGTCGGCGGGCGGCACAAGGTCGAGCAGCGGGCGGCCGAGCAGAAGCAGGACCAGGCCGGCGCCGCGCGGTCGTTCGCCGAGCGCGACGAGGGCTTCTTCCGCAACATCTGGTACCTGATCAACGGCGAGCGGGAGCTGCGCCAGGACGCCGCCCGCAGCCGGGCCGAGGAGGCGGTGCAGGCCGCCGAGCGGGTGCGGGCGCTGACCGCGATCGTCGACGACCTGGCCGGCCGCGCGCACAGCGAGCGGGTACACCAGTGGTAGCCGAGCTGCCGTGGTGACGGCCGCCTACCTGAACACCCGGGGTCGGGAACGGCACCGGGACTACCAGTTCGTCGGGCCGGCCCCGCCGACGTCGTGGTGGCGCGAGTACGCCGACCACACGACGTTCGAACGCCCGACCATCCTGGTGCAATCCACCGGCCACGACTGGCAGGCCTACGTCAGCGGGATCCCCTCGCGCCGCCGCGACGCGGTCGGGACCGTGATCCGCTACACGGTGGTCGCCGCGGGTGAGCCGGACGCGGACACCGACGGCCTGGGCACCGACGGACTGGGCACCGGGGACCTCCTCGCGCTGGTCGCGACCTGGCTCGCCGACCAGGACCTCGGCCGGGACGGGGGTCGGGTGTCGGAGGTGCTGGACGCCGCGTTCCCGGAGTCCGATGTGGAACGGCTGATCTCGGCCGATCCGGATCGAGCTCGACGGGGACGGGGACGGGGGCGCCGAGGTGGCGCGCCGGCTGGCCGGGGCGCTGCGCGAGCTGCGGCTGCTGCCGGTGGCCGGTGAGGTGCCCGAAGCCGCGGACGACTGGCTGGCCGACCTGAGCCAGGCATCGGCGCGCGCGGCGTTCGTGCACCGGGTGGACGAGCTGCTCGGTGGCCGGCCGGGCCGGGCATTGGTGCTCAACCTGGTTGGCACCGCGGCGGACCTGTCCGCGCTGCTGCTCGATCCTCGACCGGTGGCTGTGCTCGCACCGGACCTGCCCGATCCGGTGACGGTCACCGTCCTGGACCGGCGGGGACGCGAGCCGGCAAAAAAAGCCGAACCGCCGCCCCGGATGAGCTCCCCGGTGTCGGCACCGCAGTCGGTGGTGCGCAACCTGCGTGGGTGCCTGCGGATGATCCTGGTGCCGGTAGCGCTCATCCTGGCGCTGGCCCTGGCCCTGTTCGGGACGATCTTCTACCTGCGCTGATGGCCGGTTCCGCGATCTCGCTGCGGATCGACCGCGGCGTCCCCCCGGGCTGGGACCTGGACCTGCACGGGCGGTGGACGCCGACCGCGGACGACGCGCTGCTGGCCACGGTGGCCGGAACCCTGCGCGGACCCGACCTGACCGAACCGGCCACCGGGACGATCGCGTTCTGGCCCAGACGGGTGCTCGGCAGCATCGTGGGTCCGCGCCGGATCGCCCTGGACGTCACGTTCGGCACCGGCCGGGTGGTCCTCGACGGCGAGGTCGGGCCGCCGCCGTACCTCACCGGCATCACCCTGCCCGGCCGGCTGAGCGCCGGTCCCGGTGACGGCAGCCGCCCGGACCAGGACGTGAAGGTCTGGATCCATCCGGCGCAGCTGCTCGAGCTGTGGTTCCGGATCAACCTGTGAGGAGCCGACCGGCCCGCGTGGGACTGCTGCTGATCATCGTGTGCAGCGTGCTGGTGACCGCCCGGCTGGCCTGGGTCGGCTACGGCCCGCCGGTCGGGACGGACCAGCTGGGTGCCCAGGCGGCCTATCTGAACGCCGCGATCGACCACGGCGCGGCCGCGGAAATGCAGCAGCTCTTCCCCGAGGGCGCGTTCTTCATTACCGCGCTCACCGCCTCCGCGACCGCGGCGGCCCCCGACACGGACCGCGCGCGGCTGCGGCTGCTGCGCGACAACCTGGACCGTCCGGAGTCGGTGGCGGTGTTCGGATCCGGCATGGTGCCCGAGCACGGCATCTTCCAGGCCGGCTGGGCCCTGTCGACCGCGGTGGACGTGGCCGAGGCGACGGGCGATCCCGCGGACCGCGCGGACGTCGACCGGCGCGCCGCGATCGTCGACAGCGCGCTGCGCGCCAGCCCCACCGGCTTCCTGCCCGGCTACCCGCAGCAGTTCTGGCCGTGCGACTCGGTGGTGGCCGCGGCCGGCCTGGCGCGGGCGGCGGTCCTGCTCGGGCGGCCAGGGTGGCTGGACACCGTGCGGGAGTGGCGGGCGCTCGCCCTGCGCGCGGTCGACCCCGGCCTCGGCCTGCTCCCGCACCGGGTCGACGGGAGCGGCCAGGCCCTCGAGGGCCCGCGCGGATCGTCCCAGTCGATCATCCAGGCGTTCTGGCCGGCCATCGGCGAGGCCCTCGACGGGCGACCGGACCTGGCGATGTGGGCGTCGTTCCGCGCGGCCTACCTGACCAGGGAGGCCGGCCTGGTCGGGCCCGCGAGTACCCGCTCGGCAGCGTCGGAGAAGGAGATGTCGACTCGGGCCCGCTGCTGCTCGGGATCAGCGCCGGCGCCAGCACAGTGATGATCGCCGCGGCCCGCGGCCACGGTGACGATGAGCTGGCGACCAGCCTCGACCGGGAAGCCGAGCTGCTGGGTTTCCCGCTGTTGCTGGCCGGTCAACGCCGCTACGCCCTCGGCCGGCTGCCCGTCGCCGACGCCTTTCTGGCGTGGGCGCGCAGCCGGCCGGTGCTCGGCGGTGCGGCCGCCGCGGCCGCCACGGCCGATCCGGGTGCCGACCTGCAGCCGCGCTGGCCGGTGCTGCTGGGCCTGAGCCTGGCGCCGGGCGTCGCGGCGGCGCTGCGGCTCCGGCGGCGCCCGGGGGCGAAGGCGGCCTGACAACCGACCCTGCGAGCTGACCTCGATCGCGTTCCGCGGAACGCACGCTTCGTCGTCGCACGGCACGCTCTCGACGGCCGCGGGGTGGTGCTCACGACGTTCCGCGGAACGCACGGCAGCGGTGTATGCCGGTCGCAGCGCGTTCCGCGGAACCGCACGGTCGGCCATCCAGATCAACCCGTGATCACGGATCGGGCCCCCCGCGAGGGACCCGCGCCGGCATCTTGTCGACGCCGCGGCCCGACGGCGTCCGAGAAATGTCGGACCCCTGTGCCATCGTCCATTCGAACAAACGATCGACGAGGAGGCACGACCGATGAGAACCACGAGTTCGGAATCCATCGACCCCACCGCCGGGCCGCCCGATCCACACCCCGACGAGCCGTGGCACGGGCTCTCCACCAGCGATCTGGAGACCGAGCTGCTCGGGCTGGCCGGGCACCTCGCTGCCGCACAATGTCGATTCCTGCAGTTGCTCGCCGAGTTCGACCGGCGCGACGGATGGGCCGGCCCGGGCCTGCGGTCCTGCGCTCATTGGTTGAGCTGGCGCATCGGGATGAGCCTGCGCACGGCAACCGAGCACGTCCGCGTGGCGCACGCTCTCGCCAAGCTGCCCAAGGTCACTGAAGCCTTCGCGGCCGGGCGGATCTCCTACTCCAAGGTCCGCGCCATCACCCGGCTCCGCCCCACCGCCGCCGCCACGACCGACCCGGACCAACCGACCGACCCCGGGCATCTGGCCGACCCGGATCAGCCGGCACAGCCGGCCCGGCCTGCTCGCCCGGCCCACCCCTCGGATGCCGACGGGACCCGAGAAGAAGACCTGATCCACGACCCAGGCGAACCCGAAGGACCCGGCAGCGGCCCACTTCGCGCTGATCCGCTCCGTCCTGACGGGCTCGCCTCCGATGCCGAGCAGACCCTGCTCACCCTCGCCCTCGGCGGTACGGCAAGTCACGTCGAGGCGGTGGTCCGAGCGACCCGCCGCCGCCAGATCGACCCCCGCCAACCGGCCGCGTTGCGGTCTCTCGGCTGGTCGTGGGCGGAGGACGGTTCGTTGGTGTTGCGCGGCCGGTTCGCCCCGGCCGAGGGCGCCGCCCTGGTCGCGGCCATCGAGGCCCTGGTACCCGCCCGGGAGCCGGTGACCCACCTGGATCCGCCCGAGCCGGCCGGCTGGGAACAGAGCGCCGTCGAGCAGGAACCCGGCGCCGTGGTCGACCGTGTGGGTGCCCGCCGCGCAGACGCCCTGGTCAACCTCGTGATCAGGCCCGATGGCGACGGCTATGGCGACACCGACGCACCACGCGCGGACGGCGGCCAGGGGGTGCAGGTCATCCTGCACATCGAGGACGACGCCGTCAGCGCCGAGATCGTGGACGGCCCCGAGATCCCCGCAGGCACCGCGGAGCGGCTCGCCTGCGATGCCACGGTGCAGGCGCTGCTGGAGGACACGAGCTCGAACCGGCTCTACCTCGGCCGCCGGCGCCGGCTGGCCTCACCCGCCCAGATCGCGGCGTTGACGGTCCGCGACGGCAGGTGCTGCCAGTTCCCGGGCTGCACCAACGTTCGGTACCTGCACGCACATCATGTGCGGCACTGGCTGTACGGCGGTCGCACCGACATCGATAACTTGATCTTGATCTGCACCTTCCACCACGGGTTGATCCACGATCGCCGGTACCGCATCCGCCGCGACGGGAACGGCTGGCTCTTCCTGCGACCCGACGGAGCCCCTGTCCCTCCAGTGATGGCACCGCTGGGCGGCCGCGTGGAGCGCCTGATCGAGATCAACACCAGGGCCGAACTGGCGATCACCCGCGACAGCCTGACCCCGAGCTGGGGCGGCGAGCGGCTTCAGCTAGAGCCCATCCTGGACAGCCTGCTGCCGCGCGCGGCCCGGGCGGCCGCCTGAACCTGGACACGCGATGACGACGGCACGGGCTTGAGACCACACGCCCCCGACGCCGGTAGTGTCGACCGCCGACATCACCCGACCCGGGAATCGCCCCCGACCCCATCGGAGAGCCTGTGCGGATTGCCCACATCGTCCCGACCCTGCATCCCGACGGCCCGGAAATCGGGCTGGTCGACCTGGCCCAGGCAGCGCCCGCGGTCGGCATGGACCTGGTCGTGATCGCTCTGGCGTCCACGTCGGACACCACACAGGTCAGCGCGCTGCGCCGGCTCGGCATCCCGGTCGACGAGCTGGGCCTGGCACCCTGGGATCCACGGGCGGTACCCCGCCTCGCCCGGGTGCTGCGGGACCGGCGGGCGACCCTGGTGCACACCCACCTGCCGCCCGCGGACGTGGTCGGTGCCGCCGCCGCGCTCCGCTGCCGGCTGCCCGTCGTGTCGACGCTGCACCGTGTGGAGAACCAGCCCGCCGACCGGGTCGATCGGTTCAAGCGCACCGCCCGGATCCTGGCCCGGCAGCGGTTCATGGCCAGGACGATCGCCATCTCCCAGGTCCAACGCGAGTGGTACCGGCGGCTGTCGGGTTCGGACGCGAAGCTCGTCGTGGTGCCGAACGGCGTGACCGATCCCGGCCCCACCGACCCGGCCGCCCGCAGCAGGCACCGCGCCGCCCTCGGCGTCACCGACAGCGACGTGCTGGCGTTGAGTACCGCGTCGATGCGCCGCAGCCAGGGCCACGAGCTGCTGCTCGACGCCATCGAGCTGTTGCCCGACGGGGCACCGGTGGTGATCGCGCTCGCCGGTGACGGGCCGCTGCGACCGTGGCTGGAATCGCGGGTGTCGGCCAGCGACGAGCTCGACGCCCGGGTCCGGTTCGTGCACCGCCACGACGATCCGGCGGGCCTGCTGGCCGCGGCCGACGTGGCCCTGCACACCGGACGGTACGGCGCCGCCCCGACCGCTCTGCTGCGCGCGATGGCCGCTGGCGTGCCCGCCATCGCCACCCGGGTGGGCGGCGTGCCCGAGATCGTCACCTCCGCCACCGGCGTGCTGGTGTCGCTGTCCTCGGACCCGATCGCCGAAGCACTGGTCGCGCTCACCGCCGATCCGGACTACCGCCACCGGCTCGGAACCGCGGCGCGGGCCCGGTTCCGCGCCGAGTTCGACGCGGTCGGATGGGCCCGGCGGCTCAACGACGTCTACGAGGCCCTTCCGGACCATCGGGCCGCCCAGGCCGGGTGATCGGGCCGGCTGATCGGGCCGGCTGATCGATTCCGCCGCGCCGGAGCCAGCGGGCAGGAGAACGAGATCGACGTGGCCGCCCGAACCGGACAGACTCCCTGTCCGTGATCCCCACACTTCGCCGCGCGACCACCGACGACTTGCCTGCGATCGTCATCGCCGACAGCCGCGCGTTCGGCACCAGCTGGACCTCGACCGATCTCGACGACTTCCGCCCGCTGTTCGCTCCCGCCCGGTTCCTGTTGGCCTGCCAGCCGGACGACGGCACGATCATCGGGGTCGCCGCCGAGCTGCCGTTCGACGTCACCCTGCCCGGCGGCGGCACCCTGTCCGTGCCGGGGGTCAGCTGGGTGTCGGTCGCGGTGACCCACCGCAGGCTGGGCATCCTGCGGGCGTTGCTGGTCGAGCAGCACCGCGGTTTCGTGGCTGCCGGCGCCCCGGTGTCACTGCTGACCGCCACCGAGGGTGGGATCTACGGCCGCTTCGGCTACGGGGTGGCGACCGTACGCCGATCGATGGAGATCAACCGCCGGCGAGCGGTGTTCCGCGCCGACGTGCCCGACCCGGGCGGCGTCCGGCTGGTCGAGGGCGACGAGCTGCGCAGCCTGGCCCCGTCCATCCACCGGCGCTGGACCGCGATCACGCCCGGCGCGCTCTCGCGCAGCGATGCCTGGTGGGACCTGCTGCTGGCCGATCGCGAGCACCTCCGCGGCGGCGCGTCGGCGATGTACCACCTCGCCCACGCCGACGGCTACGCCTCCTACCGGGTGGATCGCGCCGACAACGCCGCCAACGTGATCGAGGTCGTCGCCGCCACCGAGGCCTCGCACGCGGCGCTGTGGCGGGTGCTGCTCGGGCTGGACCTCGTCGACACCGTCCGGGTCCGCTACGGCGCGCTCGACGATCCGCTGCCGGATCTGCTGCTCGACCCCCGCCAGGTCCGCACCACCGACCTGCGCGACGGGATGTGGGCCAGGGTCCTCGACGTGCCCGCGGCCCTGGCGGCGCGCCGCTACGCCGTCGAGGTCGACGTCGTGCTGGGCGTCCGCGACCCGTTCCTCGACCTCGGTGGGTGGTTCCGGCTGCGCGGCGGACCGGACGGCGCCGAGTGCGCGCCGGTCGGCACCGTTGGCCGCGATGAGCCGGTCGAGGTCGAGATGGCCGCGCTCGGCTCGTTGCTGTTCGGCGGTGCGCGCGCCACGGCGTTGGCGCGGGCGGGTCTGCTGACCGCCCCGGACCCGGGGGTGCTCCGACGGCTCGACGCGGCCATGTTGGCCGACCGGTTGCCGCAGCACGGCACCGAGTTCTGATCCGAACGGGCGTCGGCGGACTACCGCGGGTTGTCGGTGCTGCGGGACGCACCGGGGTCGCCGCCAGCCGCGTGACCGGTCGCGTGGCGGGTCAGGGCGACGAGCACCTTCACCTGCCCCGCCATCGCGCGTCCGAACATCGACCACACGACCTCGGCGGGCAGCATCACCAGCTGGGCGGCCAGCTCCACCGGATCCTGCGCGGGCGCCGGCCGGGCAGCCTCCGGTCGCGACCTGCAAGAATCCGACCCAGAAGTATCCGACCCGGACGAATCGAACCGAGGCGCCATCACGGGCCTCCTCCTCAGCGAGAAGCTGCGATCGAGTATGCGACCGCGCACCCCGCTGATCCAGCAGCAACCGCATCCGGCTTCAGATTCCGACAAACGGGTATGGACCAGCATGACCGCTTTCGGCTTCCACGCCTCGCACGAGCAGGTAACTCCGAGCGCGCTGCTTGCTGCGGTGCAACAGGCCGAGCAGGCCGGGTTCGACGCCGCGATGTCGTCGGACCACTTCTCGCCCTGGAGCGAGCGGCAGGGTCAGTCCGGTTTCGCCTGGTCCTGGCTGGGCGCCGCGCTGCAGGCGACCACGCTGCCGTTCGGGGTGGTCAACGCGCCCGGCCAGCGCTACCACCCGGCGATCATCGCCCAGGCCATCGGCACGCTCGCGGCGATGTACCCCGGCCGGTTCTGGGCCGCGCTCGGCACCGGCGAGGCCAGCAACGAGCACATCACCGGCGCTCGCTGGCCGCGTAAGGAGCTGCGCAACGCCCGGCTGCGGGAATGCGTGGACATCATCCGGGCCCTTTTGCGCGGCGAGGAGGTGAGCCACGACGGGCTGGTCACCGTCGACCGGGCCCGGGTCTGGACCCGACCGCCGGAGCCACCGCTGCTGATCGGCGCCGCGGTCAGCGTGGCGACCGCGCGCTGGTGCGCGGACTGGGCCGACGGGCTGATCACCGTCAACGCCGAACCGGAGCACCTGCGGCAGATGATCGGCGCGTACCGCGACGCGGGCGGGCGCGGGAAGTTGCACCTGCAGGTGCACCTGAGCTGGGCGCCCGACGAGGCCGAGGCCGAGGCGATCGCGCACGAGCAGTGGCGAAGCAACGTCTTCCCGCCGCCGGTGTGCTGGGATATCGACAGCGCCGAGACGTTCGACGCCGTCTCCCGGGACGTCACCCTCGATCAGGTCCGCAAGTCGGTGCACATTTCGTCCGACCTGGGTCGGCACACCGCGCAGCTCGCCGAATACGCCGAGCTGGGCTTCGACGAGATCGCGCTGCACCACGTCGGGACGAACCAGGAAGCTTGGGTCAACGCGTTCGGCGCGAAGGTGCTCCCCCAGCTGCAGGTGCCTAAGGAAGGAGACCGAGCATGAAGCTGACCAGGACGTCCGACCTGTGGTGGAAGAACGCCGTCGTCTACTGCCTGGATGTCGAGACCTACGCCGACGGCAACGGCGACGGCTGCGGGGACTTCCGCGGGCTGATCCAGAACATCGACCACCTGCAGCGGCTGGGCGTCACCTGCCTCTGGCTGATGCCGTTCTTCCCCAGCCCGGACCGCGACGACGGCTACGACATCACCGATTTCTACGGCGTCGACCCGCGCCTGGGCACCCCGGGTGACGTGGTCGAGCTGGTGCGCACCGCCCGCGACCGCGGTATGCGGGTGATCGCCGACCTGGTCGTCAACCACACCTCCGACCAGCACCCGTGGTTCATCGAGGCGCGCAGCAGCCGCGACTCCCCCAAGCGCAACTGGTACATCTGGGAGGACGAGGAACCGGCCGACGCGGCCAAGGGCGTGGTGTTCCCGGACCAGGAGACCAGCCTCTGGGAGCTGGACAAGAAAACCAAGCAGTACTACCTGCACCAGTTCTACTCGCACCAGCCCGACCTCAACATCGCCAACCCCGAGGTCCGCGACGAGATCGCTCGGATCATGGGTTACTGGATGGAGCTGGGCCTGTCCGGTTTCCGGGTGGACGCGGTGAACTTCCTGATCGAGACCAAGCGCCAGCAGGACACGGTCTCGCTGCCCGATCCGCACGACTACCTGGCCGACCTGTCCGCGTTCCTGCGCCGGCGCAACGGCGAGGCCGTGCTGCTCGGTGAGGTCAACCTGCCCTACCCGGACCTCATGCAGTTCTACGGCGTCCGTGACGGCGGCGGCAGCACCGACGAGCTGACCATGTGTTTCGACTTCATCGGCATGCAGGCGATGTACCTGTCGCTGGCCCGCGCCGACGCCGAACCGCTGGCCGACGCCCTGCGGCAGCGCCCGGACCCGCCCGAGGACGGGCACTGGGCCACCTTCGTGCGCAACCACGACGAGCTCACGCTGGACAAGCTGACCGACGCCCAACGCCAGGAGGTCTTCGACGCCTTCGGGCCGAAGCCGGACATGCAGGTGTACGCGCGCGGGATCCGGCGGCGGCTGCCCCCGATGCTCGACGGCGACCAGGGCCGCATCCGGATGGTGTACAGCCTGCTGTTCGCGCTGCCCGGGACGCCGGTGCTGTTCTACGGCGAGGAGATCGGGATGGGCGAGAACCTGGCCATCGAGGGCCGCTTCGCCGTGCGTACCCCGATGCAGTGGACGTCCGATCCGAGCGGCGGTTTCTCCAGCGCCGACCCCGCGACGTTCCCGAACCCGGTCACCGAGGGTCGGTTCGGGCCGAAGCAGGTCAACGTCCGTGATCAGCACCGCGATCCGGGCTCGCTGCTGTCCTGGATGCGGCGGCTGACCGAGGGCTACCGGTCCTGTCCGGAGCTGGCCTGGGGCACGTACACGGTGCTCGACGCGGGCCCGCGGGCCCGCCCGGTGCTGGCCCACCGATGCGACGCGGACTCCCAGACCGTGCTGGCCCTGCACAACTTCGCCGACACGGACGTCGAGGCCGCCCCGGTGCTGCCGGAACTGGCCGGGATGGAGCTGACCGATGTGCTCGACCCGGGCGCGAAGCCGGTCCGGGTGGCCAAGGACGGCCGGGTGACGGTGCCGATGGCGGGGTACGGATGCCGGTGGTTGCGCACCGGCGGATGATCGCCGCATGCCCCGGACCCCACATCGCCACGACCGCGACGCGGGCGGGGATCCGGGGCTGTTGGCGGCCAAGGCGGCGCTGCGCGAACAGGTCTGGTCGGCGCTGATCGAGGCGGGGGTGGCCCGCTTCCCTGGCGCCCGCAACCGGATCTCCAACTTCACCGGGGCTGAGGCGGCCGCCGAGCTGCTGCGCGGCACCGACGCCTGGCGGGCCGCCGCGACGATCAAGTCCAACCCGGACTCCGCGCAGCTCCCGGTGCGGCAACGGGCGCTGCAGGACGGCAAGACGGTGTACATGGCGGTGCCGCGGCTCGCCGAGCTGGAGCCGTTCTTCCTGCTCGACCCCGACCACCTCGCCGATCCTCCGCGCACCGCCGCGTCGATCTCCGGCGCGACCCGGTCCGCGCGGCGGGTGGCGGTCGCCGATCTGGCGCCGGTCGACCTGGTGATCACCGGCTGCGTCGCGGTCGGCGCCGACGGTGCCCGGCTGGGCAAGGGTGGCGGTTTCGCGGATCTGGAGTTCGCCCTGGCCAGCGCGGCCGGACTGATCGGGCCGGCCACGCTCGTCGTCACCACCGTGCACGAGCTGCAGGTTCGAGCGGCCGGCGAGATCCCCACGGCCGGGCACGACGCCCCGGTCGACCTCGTGGTCACGCCGGAACGGGTGATCGACTGCCGGCAGCGCAGGGGAACGCGACCCGCGGACGGCATCCGCTGGTCCGAGCTGACCGCGGCGAAGATCGCCGCGATCCCGCTGCTCGCCACCCTGCAGCCAACGGACCGACGGCCGTCGGGTCAGGGGTAGGGCCAGGGGTTCGGTGCGCACCCCTGCAGACCCAGCGTCTGCTGCTGCATCACCGGTGCGGGCAGCCCGGGGCCGGGGCAGTTCACGTGGACCTGGCCGAGCACGTGCCCGACCTCGTGGTTGATCACGTACTGCCGGTAGCCGGTGCGGTCGCTGCCGTAGTCGGGCTGGCCGGCGACCCACCGGTAGTAGGTGATCACGGCCCGGGTGCCGGTCCGGCAGGACACCTCGCCCAGCGTGACCAGTGGCCGGCAGAGCTGCTCGGAGGTCTGCGGGCTGGCCAGCACCACGACTATTTCGGCGGCGCCGTCGGTGCGGACGAACGGGACACCGTCACGGCTCCACCCCCGCGGATCGTTGAGGGTGGCCATCACGAACTGGCCGAACGCCTCCGGCAGCACCGAGAGCCCGCCCTCGACCTCCACCCGGACCGTCCGGAACGAGCCCGGCAGGGGTGCGGTCGTCGAGCCGGGGACGACCGTGAACGTGCCGGTCCCGACGGCCGGCACGACGTTGTCCAGCACCCCCGCCTGCCGGTCGGCCGCCTCCTCCGGATCGGGGACCGGGTCCGCGCCGACACCGGTCGGGGCCGGAGCGGGCAGGGCCGGAGCGGGCAGAGCGGGGGCTGGCAGGGCCGGGGCGGGCGGCGCCGACGCGAGCGGCGGCAGCCCGGACGCGGCGTTCGGGCCGGCGGTCGGTTCCGGCGACGCTGTCGACGGTGCCGCGGACGGAGTGGCCCTGGCCGGCGCCGACCCGGGGACCGGACCCGGCGACCACGACAGCAGCAGCAGCACGCCCACCACCGCGCCGGCGAGCAGGCCACGCCGGCGGCCGGCCGTCATGTGGTGCCCCCCTCGGCGCTCATCGTCGGCGATTATCGTCCGGCGCTCATCGTCGGGGCCCGCAGCGATCGCCGCATGGACCGCAGCCCGGTCCGGTGCACATCGTGACGTCGCGCCGGCCGAAAGCGGCCGGGATCGAGCCCGAGGATCCGGGCGGCCGGCACGGCCCGGTCAGCTCGCGGCAGCGTGCGCCGGACGATGATGCTGGGAGCGGCCGATGTGGACCGCGAGTTCCGGCGACCAGACGGCCGGAGCGGCATGCGCCGGACGGGCGTGTGCCCCTGGTCGCGCGGGCGCGGGCCTCGTGCGCGTCGCTTCGTCGAACCAGGAGAAGCCGGGCTCGATCCGGCGATGGTCAGCCAGCGCGGTAACGCGGATCGTGCCGTCCCGCTCCGTCCCGGCGGCCTCGATCCTGGCGGCCTCGATCCTGGCGTCGTCGCCGGCCCGTCGATGATCACCTCGGCGGTCGTCCTCGCAGTCCGAGCGCGGCTTCTCGCAGTCGGTGTCCTTGCCGTCGTCGTCCTGCTCGGCCTTGTCGTCCGACTCGTCCTCGGTCTCGGAGTCCTTCTCGTCCGAGTCCTTCTCGTCCGAGTCCTTCTCGTCCGAGTCCTTCTCGTCCGAGTCCTTCTCGTCCGAGTCCTTCTCGTCCGAGTCCTTCTCGTCCGAGTCCTTCTCGTCCGAGTCCTTCTCGTCCGAGTCCTTTTTGGAGTCCTTCGCGGACTTCTTCTTGTCGGACTCCTTCTTGTCGGACGCCTTCTCGTCGTCCTTCTCGGACGCCTTCTTCTTGTCGGACTTCTTCGTGTCGGAGTCCCGCCCGTCCGAATCCCGCTGGTCGAGGTCCTCCCGGTCCGACCCACCCGACGCCGACTCGGTCCCACCCCGCCGAACCGGACCCGACCCCGCACCCAGGCCGAGGTCGGCTTCCGAACGGCCGGAATCACGATCGACGGCCGGACGGTCCGGAGCCGACCGGCGCTCGGAGAGCCCCGGACGACCGACGCCATCGGAGCCCACCTGGCGCCCCGGCCCCGATGCCTGTGCCCGTGCCGGCGGCGGCGGTGGCGGTTGCGGTTGCGGTGGCGGCGGAACCGGAGCGGGCTCGACCGCCTTCGGGCTGCGCCAGGCCTCCGGTAGCGGTCCGTCGGGGCTGCCCGGCACGCCTCCCCGACGCGCGCCACCGACATCGGAGTAGTCGGAGTAACCGGGCGTCGGCTGCGCGACGACCGTCGGCGGGGCCACCGGCGCCGCGGCCGTCTCCGGAGCCGAGGTGACACCTTGGCTGGCCGTCCGCACGACGTTCGACGGTTCCGCGGGACCGGTCATCAGGCGATCGCCGGCCGCGGTCCGCCCGGCCGTGTGCTGTTGTTGACCGGTCAGCACCACGGTCACCAGCCCTGCGGACGCACACATGACGAGCCCGGCACCGACCACTGTCGGCGTGACGAGGACCGGTGCGGGCAGCGCCGGCAGGCCCTCGCGGCGAAGGAAGTACCCGACCGGCCACTGGGGCGTTCGCGCACCCGGGCGGTGGCTGGGCATCGGAAACCCCCTTTCGGGCTACGTCGTCGGCAGTGGCGCGTACAGAAAGTAGTTGCCCCGACAAAACGTTACCCAAACGTGCTAAGGGCGATGCCGCAAACGCAGGCGCGATGAGGTTCGATCTAACGCCGGCCGCGGTCGTGCCGCCGCCGGGCCATCTCGGCGATGCTGTAGACGACGCAGGGCCACGGGGTGGACGGCACGCCGGTGCCGCCCTTGGTGCACTTGTTGCAGCGTCCGGCGCGGTTGGGCGCGTGCTCGTCGAGCAGCCGCCGCCACACCCCGACCATCGGTGCCAGCTGGGTGGCGAGGTTGTGCATCTGAACGGGATCGACGTGGCCTTCGCGCTCCTCGACGACGGCGGTGAGCCGTGGACGATCGACGGCCGGCAGGTTCCGGGCCGCGCCCCAGGAGTAGCTCATCGGTCTCCCACTCGATCGTGCTCGGCGTGCCAACTGCACCGACCGCCCAATCCCCCGGCTACGCCGAGTAGGCGAGCGCTTCCGTTCGCAACACGATCGTGTCCAACCGGCCTTGCATTTGCAAGTGTGGATGCGTGAACATCTGCACGTGCATTTTGGGTCAGGCAGCCTCAACTGGCGCAAGAGCTCGGTGAGCAACCCCAGTGGAAACTGCGTTGAGCTGGCCGAACTGGCCGACGGAGAGATCGCGGTCCGCAACTCACGGCACCCGACCGGACCCACCCTGGTCTACACGCGCGCGGAGATTTCCGCCTTCATCCTCGGCGTTCGGGGGGGCGAGTTCGACGATCTAGCGGACAGAGTCCAGACTTGCCGTGATCCCCAAGAAGCGGCAGAGTGAACCCTGTCACTCGATTGCACGAACACGGCGTGGCCGGGGGGCCGGAGGCGAAGACGTGGTTCAAGCATGAATGTGGTGCAGTCACACCAGGCTGACGGGGGCGCGCACGAGCCCGCGGGCCCGACTGCGCTGCGCATAGGTCTCGGCGGCGAGCTGCGCCGACGGCGGGAACGGGCGGGGATCAGCCGCGAGACCGCGGGCGAGGCCCTGCGCGCATCCCCGGCCAAGATCAGTCGCCTGGAGCTGGGTCGGGTCGGTTTCAAGGAACGCGACGTCCTCGATCTGCTCACGCTCTACGGCATCCTCGACCCGACCGAACGCTCCGAGTTCGCCGCCCTGGCCCGCCGCGCGAACGCGCCGGGCTGGTGGCACCGCTACTCCGATCTGCTGCCCAACTGGTTCGAGACCTACCTCGGTCTCGAACAGGCCTCGAAGATGATCCGGACGTACGAGCTGCAGTTCGTTCCCGGGCTGTTGCAGACCCGGGCCTACGCCCGGGCCGTCACCCGGCTCGGCCACGAGGACCAGCGTGACGTCGAGCGCCGGGTCGATCTGCGGATGCGCCGCCAGGAGGTGCTCGACGCACCGGGGGCCCCGACGCTCTGGGCGGTGATCGACGAGGCCGCGCTGCGCCGCTCGCTGAACGGTCCCGAGCTGCTGCGCGACCAGCTGGACCACCTGCTCGCGATGAACGAGCGGCCGAACGTCTCGGTGCAGATCGCGCCGCTCAGTTTCGGCGGACACGCCGCGGCCGGCGGACCGTTCTCCATCCTGCGCTTCGCCGAGCCCGATCTGCCCGACATCGTCTACCTCGAGCAGCTCACCAGCGCGCTCTACCTGGACAAGCGTTCGGACGTCGAGCACTACGCGCTGGTGATGGACCGGCTGTGTGCGCACATCGAGCCGCCGGATCGCACCGCAGCCATCATCGACGGGATCCGCCGCTCGCTCTGAGCCGCTCCTATGCTCGGTCGATGAGGCGCAAGCTCCGCTCACCGCTGCCGCAACGGCACGGTCTGGACGCGGTGCGGCTGCGCACCCCGTCGACGACCTCGTGGACGAGCATGCGCGACCACCTGGTCGAGCGGCTCCCCCGCGTGGAGCCGGCCCGGATCGACGCGATGCTGCGCGAGCGTCGCATCGTGGACGCCGACGGCGCGCTGGCGCCGGATGCCCCCTACGTGCCGGACTCGTTCGTCTGGTTCCACCGCGATCTTCCGCTGGAGGTCGCGGTGCCACACGAGATCAGCGTGCTGCACCGCGACGACGATCTGGTGGTGGTGGACAAGCCGCATTTCCTGGCGACGATCCCGCGCGGTCAGCACATCGTGCAGACCGCGCTGGTCCGGCTCCGTCGCGAGCTCGGCCTGCCCTCCCTCAGCCCGGCACACCGGCTGGACCGGGTCACCGCCGGCTTGTTGATATTCGTGGTGCGGCCCGAACGACGGGGGGCGTACCAGACCCTGTTCCGGGACCGGAAGGTCCGCAAGACCTACGAGGCGATCGCCCGCCACGATCCGCAGCTGGCGGTGCCGCGCACGGTGCGCAGCCGCATCGTCAAGGAGCGCGGGGTGATCTGCGCGCGCGAGGAGCCGGGTTCGGTCAACGCCGAGACCCGGGTCGAGCTGCTCGATCACCGCGACGGACTCGGCCGCTACCGGCTCACGCCGACCACCGGGCGCACCCACCAGCTGCGCCTGCACATGAGCGGGCTCGAGGTGCCGATCCTCGGCGACGACTTCTACCCGACGCTCACCGAGCGACCGCTGGATGACTTCCGCCGCCCGCTGCAACTGCTCGCGTCGGTGCTGGAGTTCCACGATCCGATCACCGGCCGGCTCCGGAGTTTCCACACCCGACGCGATCTGCAGGCGTGGTCGGACCTCGCCGGTTGGCAGGGTGTTGGACCGAAGGGCACACGGCGCCCGCCCATGGTCCCGCCGAACGCGAAGAACCAGACAAATCTATGAGCCTTTCGGAGGTATGAATTACTCCGAAAGCCGGTAGTTGTCGAGGAAAATTCCTCGTCTGGGTGCTGGTCGAGAAACGCCCTGTCACCCTGGAGCGAGTCATCATTGAATGCCCGGTCAAACGGTGGCCGGCAGTTGAGGAAGAAGTGGAGGCCGGGGTGCCGTTCGGCGGTTCTCAGGGATGCCCGATGGAGGGCCCCGAGGACAACCAACCGCTGGATCTGGCCGCCCTCCGCGCCGACGACGCACTGCTCGACGCCCTCGGTTCCGGACTGGTCCGGCTCAACCAGCCGGCCGACGTCGACAAGGATGTCGACCGCGAGCTCGTCTCGTTGCTGGCGGCGTGGGTCGCCCAGGTCCGACCGGACGACGAACCCGCTCCGCAGCCCGACCCGGTTCCGGTGGCGGTCGGTGGCCGATCGCCCGGCCTGGCCGCTGTGCCCCCGCTCGGTACCCCGCCCGCTCCCGCCGAGCCGGCTGCGCGGCCGCCGGCTCCCCATCGGGACTGGCGGCGGTGGGCGCTCAACCACGTCGGACGCCGGCTCGCCGCAGCCGCGTTGCTGGTGGGGCTCGCCTCCACCGGTTTGACCAGCAATGCCGTCGGCGACGCACCGGGGGCCGACCCGGTCGCGGTGTCGCGGGTCTCCTTCGCGAAGGTGGCGGCCGAGTTGTCGACGGCCCGGATCGCGCTGGAGCGGGGTGACCGGCAGCAGGCGGAACGGATCATCACCAAGGTCCGCGGCCAGCTGCCGGCCATCGGCGCGGGCGAGGGCCGCGCGCGCCTCGCCCAGGATCACCGACGCCTGGAGGCGGACCTGGCCGGCTCCCGCGGTGCGGCCCCGGCTGGGGACCTGGTCCTGGCCAACGCGGCGCCGCAGGTGCAGCCGTCGGACTTCCTCGGAGACCTTCCTGATGATCACGGAAGTGTCGGCGGCGGCGACCGCGGCGGGACGACCGCTCCGGACCCGGCCGATGTGATCCTGGCCGACGGTGGGACCGGGGCTCCGGCCGCCGGGGCGCCGGATGCCGGATCCGCCAACACGACGGCCCCCGACACGACGGTCCCGGACACGGCGGCCCCCGACACGACCGGCGCCGAGGCTTCCGGCACCGGCACCTCCGGTACCGACACGGCGGGCGACAACCCGACGACGACCGGCGGTGGCGCGAGCGAGCGCGACGGCGCTGCCGCGCCCGAGACCCCGAGCCCCGACGGGTCGGCCGGCGCCGAAACGTCCGACAGCCAGGCGCCGGACACCGGGTCCACCGACACCGGTACGACCGGCACCGAAACCGGCACCGAAACGACCGCCCCGGCCACCGACGACACCACCACCAACCCCACCACCGTGGATCCGCCGTCGACGGACGGATCCGGCGCCGCGGGAGCGGTCCCCGCCGAGCCGGTCACGACCGCGCCCCCCAGCTCGACCGCCGGCGGGTCCACCCGCACCGAGCCGAGCACCACCGACTCCACCACCGCGAACGCCGAGCGTTCGGGCAACTCCGTGGCCGCCGAACCGACGACCCCGGAGCCCACCCGGGAGACGACCCCGAAGACCACGCCGAAGACCACCCCGAAGACGACGCCGAAGACCACCGAGAAGACCACCCAGCCGGAGGTCGCGAAGTCCCGGGCTGCCCGCAGCTCCGTCCCGACGTCGTCGCAGAAGTTCATCGGGCCGGTCATCGAGAAGCCGGCGCCGACCACCAGCAGCGCCCGCGCCACGACCGGCCCGACCGCGGGTCGGATCACGACCAAGTCGACCTCGAAGCGTCCGTCCAGCGATCCCGTGACGACCCGCCCCACCCCGCAGGCCGGTGACGAGCGGTCCTCCGCGGACGACGACTCCGACAACTAGTGCGGTGGCCACGAACGTTGCCGGGGTGATCGCGGGATCCGGTTGGCCCCTCGCCAGGCGGAGGAGTCGCCGATCCCGGGGTTGGATCGGCGGCGACGACAACGCCGCGAGGGGCCGACCGGGCCCGCGAGGACCCGGTGAACGTTCGTGGCCACCGCACTAGCCCCGGGCCGGGCCGTCGCCGGCCCGCCACACCGCGACCAGCACCGCCGGGTCGTCGCCGCGGTTGTGCAGCGCCCGCAGCGGCAGCCCCGTCAACCAGAGCACGGCGCCGGACACGAAGGGTCGGAACCGGCCCGCCCGACACTCGATGTGGATCTCCCCGCGCTCGACCACGACCAGTGCGTCCCGCCATTCCGCGGCGTCGTACAGCCGGGCCCGGCCGGGATCGATCGTCACCACCCGCCGCTCGAACCCCGGCCCGAGCGGCCGGCCCCAGAACGTGACCGGATCGTCGTCCACGGCAGCGGGACCCGTCAGGCCAGGGTGGCCGGCAGGTCGAAGGCGGCGAACATGTCGGGCCCGAAGGTGGTGATCTCCGCGATCAGCCCGTCCTGCACCCGCAGCAGATCGATCGCCATCGCGTGGAACTCCGATTCGCCGGTGCGCCGCAGGTAGTTGGCCACCGCCGGCTGCCGGTTCGCCCAGGTCGCCACGCACCGGAACTCGCCCCAGGCCTGCGGACCGGTCATCACCGGGAGCCAGCTGTCGACGATCACGTCGCGGCCGCGGTACCACTCGGGCTGCGGCGGCATCGTGAACAGCGCGTCCTCGCGCAGCAGCGCCCGCAGCGTCGCCATGTCGGCGCGCTCGGTGGCCTCGATGAAGCGCTGCAGGACCTCCCGCTCCCGCGCGCCGGTCTCGGTGCCGGGAGCCCACTCGGTGCGCTCCGCGGGCATGTTCTCCCGCAGCGTGGAGCGGGCCCGTTGCAGCGCGCTGTTGGCCGCCGGCACGCTCATCGCCAGCAGCTCGGCGGTCTCGGCGGCCGACCAGCCGACCACGTCCCGCAGGATCAACACCGCCCGCTGGCGCGGCGGCAGGTGCTGCACGGCGACCAGGAACGCCAGCTCGATCGTCTCCCTGGCCACGATCACCGCATCCGGTTCGGTGTCCGGCGGCGCGCTCACGTCCAGCAGCCGGTCGGGGTAGGGCTGCAGCCAGGACACCTCCGCGGGGGCACCGTCCGAGCGCGGCACCACCCGACGCGGGTGCCGCTGCAGGTGGTCCAGGCAGGCGTTGGTGGCGATCCGGTAGAGCCACGCGCGGAACGTCGAGCGGCCGGCAAAGGTCTCCCGGCGCCGCCACGCGCGCAGGAACGTCTCCTGCACGAGATCCTCGGCGTCGGCGAAGGAGCCCAGCATCCGGTAGCAGTGCACCTGCAACTCCCGGCTGTGCCGCCGCACCAGCTCGCTGAACGCGGCCTGGTCCCCGCGCTGGGCGGCCCGCACGATCTCGTCAGGGCCGATTTCTTCAGGGGCGATGTCCTCGACAACCATCTCATCCACGACCGTTGAGACCCGGGTCGAGCGCGAAACTCATCGGTCTCGGCCGCGGAACTCGTTCTCGTCCAGGTGCAGCCGCAGCATCGCCGCGGCGGCCCACGCGGGCGGTCGCCCGGCCAACGAGACCAGCACCATCGTCACGAAGGCGATCGGCACCGACCACGCGGCGGGCTGGCCGAGCAGGATGGCGCCAAGGCCGGGCGGCAGGGCGAGGAACAGGTCCACCCCGATCGCCCCGGCGGAGGCGAGCAGGCCGACGACCATGCCGATCATCGCTCCGGACGCGGTCAGCCGCGGCCACCAGATCCCGAGCACCAGCAGCGGGCAGAAGGTCGAGGCGGCGACCGCGAACGCCGAGGTGACGAGCACCCCGACGTCGAGGCTGGCGGCCGGCAGCGCGAGCAGCACGACGGCGCCCGCGGCGGCGATCGGGGTGAACCGCAGCCGACGCAGCGTGCCCGGGACCAGATCGTGGGACAGCGCCCCGGACACCGCGAGCAGCAGCCCGAGCGAGGTGGCCAGGAACGCGGCGAACGCGCCGGCGGTGAGCAGCGCGGTGAACAACGACCCCACCGGCCCCTGATCGACGCGGGCGGGCAGCGCCACCACCACCGTGTCGGTGCCGCCGGAGAGGTAGAGCTCGGGCAGCAGCACCGCACCGAGCAGCCCGTAGACCCCGGGGAACAGGTAGAAGGCCCCCAGCAGCGCCACCGTGATCGCGGCGGTGCGCCGCGCGCCGCGGCCGTCGGAGCTGGTGTGGAAGCGGACGATGATGTGCGGCAACCCCATCGTGCCCAACACGGTGGCCACCAGCACCGACCAGGTGGCGAGCAGCGGGTAGCCGGCGTCGGACGGATCCAGCAGCGGCCGGGCCCAGCCGGCATCGCCCGGTGGCCCGCCGCCCACCCGCGGAACCGCCGCGTCGGCCGCGAACACCCAGGTGCTGCCGGCCGCCGCCGGGTGCGGGCCCGGCGCCAGCAACCGGCCGGGGCCGCCGTCGACGGACACCAGCGTCGGCTCCGCGAGCGTCAGCGTGGTGTCGAGCCGGAACTCCACCGGGGTGGCGGCCGCGAACCGGCTGAACTCGACGGGAGTCAGCGCGTCCCGGCGGGTGTCCGGGTCGACCTGCACCAGCAGCCAGATCGCCGGCACGATGAACAGCACCAGCTTGAGCACGAACTGGAAGGCCTGCACGTAGGTCGCCGCGCGCATCCCGCCGAGCGCCAGCGTGACGCTCACCGCCGCCCCGGCCAGCACCACCCCCACCCAGTACGGCGCGCCGCTGACCAAGCCGAGGACCTGCCCGGCCGCGGTGAACTGCGGCACCAGGTACAGGAAGCCGATCACCAGCACGACCACCGCCGACAGCCGACGCAGCGGCTCTGAACCGAGCCTGGCCTCGGCGAAGTCCGGCACGGTCAGCGCGCCGGTGCGCCGCATCGGGGCGGCGACCAGGGTGAGCATCGCGACGTAACCCGCGGCGAAGCCGACCGGGTACCAGAGCGCGCCGACCCCGTCCTTGACCACCAGCCCCGCGATGCCCAGGAACGACGCCGCCGACAGGTACTCCCCCGCCACCGCGGCGGCGTTGACCGTCGGGGAGATCCGCCGGGAGGCGACCAGGAAGTCCGACGTGGTGCGCATCGCGGCCACCCCGCGGGCCCCGATCAGCAGCGTCACCACGAACAGCGGCATCACCGCCGCGACGATCAGGGCGCCAGAATCGAGGGCCCCGGAATCGAGGCCGGTCACTCGCGGGTCTCCGGGCGTTCGGCCCGCTCGGCCCGCCACAGCTGCCAGGCCGCCAGCAGCGCGAGCACCGGGTACGGCAGCACCGCCACGGCCAGCCAGGACAGCGGGATCCCGGCCAGCCGCACGGTGTCCAGCACCGGTGCCGCGGCCAGCGCCAGCGGCAACCCGAACAGCAGCAGCGCCAGCAGCGCGAGCACACCCAGCGCCAGCCGCAGCTGCCGGTCGTGCACGCGGCGGCCGCGCTCGGCCGCGGCCGCCGACAGCGGTGGCGGCACCGCGGGGGTGCCGGTGCGCCGGCCGGCGAGGGCGAGCCGGGTCTGCGGGCTGGTCACGGCCACCCGGCGCGGCTTGCTCATCGGCGGCCGCGGGCGTCGTCGGGCGCGCCGAACTCGCCGCGGGTGGCCGCGGCCAGCAGCTGTTCACGCAGCTCGCGGGCGTGCCGGCGGCTCACCGGCACATCCCCGACGTCGGTGTGCGCGAGCAGCCCGCCGGACAGGTCACTGCGCAGCTCGCGCACGGCGGGCACCGCGAGCAGGTAGCTGCGATGCACCCGGGCGAACCCGGCGTGCTGCCAGTGCTCCTCGAGCCGGGAGATCGGGATCCGCACCAGGTGCGCCCCGGTCGGGGTGTGCAGCCGCACGTAGTCACCGTGCGCCTCGACGAACCGCACGTCGACCCGGCGCACGTACTGGGTGCGCCCGGCCAGCTCCACCGGCACCGCGGCCAGCGCCTCGACGGGGGCCGGGGTCGCCGCCTCGGGGCCGGCGCCCGCGGTGAACCGGCGGACCCTGCTCAGCGCCGCGCCGAGCCGCTCGGCGCTGACCGGTTTGAGCAGGTAGTCGACGGCGCCGAGGCCGTAAGCCGCCGCGGCATGCTCGTCGTAGGCGGTGACGAACACGACGACCGGCGGATCGGTCATCCGCGCGAGCAACCCGGCCAGCTCCATGCCGTCCATGCCCGGCATCGAGATGTCCAGCAGCACCACATCGAAGCGGGTCACCTGGATCTTGCGCAGTGCGGTGATCGCGTCGCCGGCCACGGCCACGTCCGTCACCTCGGGCGACTCCAGCAGCAGCCGGCGCAGCTCCTCCAACGCCGGCGCGACATCGTCCACCGCGAGCACCTTCAAAGCTGTCACAATGCCGCCTCCGCGGGAAAAAGCACGTCGGCGGTCACGACGCCACCACCCCCGGCTGGAAGCGCGGCAGCCGCAGCAGCACCCGGGTGCCGGCGCCGATCGCGGTCTCGATGACCAGGCCGTAGCCGGCGCCGAACACCGTGCGCAGCCGGCGATCGACGTTGACCAGCCCGAGGCTGCCCGGGGTGCCCTGCCCGGCCAGCACGGCCGCGGCGAACTCCGGGTCCATGCCGGGGCCGTCGTCCTCGATGGTGATCAGGCACTCGGTGCCGTCGGCCTCGCCGCTGATCTGCACCAACCCGCTGGTGCCCGGCAGCTCGACCCCGTGCCGCACCGCGTTCTCCACCAGCGGCTGCAGGGCCAGGAAGGGCAACGCGACGGGCAGGATCTCCGGCGCGACCCGCATCTGCACCCGCAACCGCTCCCCGAGCACCGCCCGGGCCAGCGCCAGGTAGGCCTCGATCGCCGCGAACTCCCCGGCCACGGTCGAGTAGTCGCCGTGGCGGGCGAGGCTGTGCCGGGTGTACTCGGCGAAGTCGAGCATCAGCTCCCGGGCCCGCTCCGGATCGGACCGGACGAACGACGCGATCGCGGTCAGGCTGTTGTAGACGAAGTGCGGGGAGATCTCGGCACGCAGCGCCCGCAGCTCGGCGCGCTCGGCCACCTCGGCCGAGGCCTCCAGGCGGGCCCGGTCCAAGGCCTCGCCGATCCACAGCGCCGCCTCCCGGACCGCCCCCGCCGACACCTCACCGGCGACGATCAACACCCCGGCCAGCTCGTCGCGAGCGTGCAGCGGGACGGCGACCAGGTCAGCTTCGGCGGCCCGCGCGTCGCGGGCCAGCACCCGGTCCGCGAGCAGGCGGGCGGCGGTCGGATCGGCCGCGCGACCCGCCCAGGTCAGCTCGCCGTGCAGTGCACCGAGGCCGACCGCGTCGGCGTCGAGCAACGAGCGCAGCCCGCGGGCCGCGGCCCGCACGCTCTCTCCGCCCAGCCCCGCCCGCAACGCGGTGGCGATCCGCCGACCGTCGGCCAGCGCGGCGCTGGCCGACGCGCCCCGCCGGCCACGGCGCCACCGGCGACGCGGTGCACCCCAGGGAACCATTCGTGGCCTCCATCGCCGCGATGCGACCGTCGCAGTTCAACGGTTTATGATTGATCCACCCCGACATCATCGTTCACTGCACCGAAAGGTCTCACAGGTGGCCCGCTCACAAGGCGTACTCGCTGCCACGGGCCCGTCGGCTCCCTCGTTGGGACAGCTCGTCGGACGTATCGAGTACCGGCTGCGGCGCCGGATCGAGCAGTCGATCGGCACCGACGGGCTGAACCTGGAGCAGTGGCGGACCCTGGACCTGCTGGCCGACGGCGACGGTCACTCGATGACCGAGATCGCCGGGCACGTCATGGTCCCCGCCCCCACCCTGACGAAGATCGTCGATCGGCTCGTCGAGTCGGCGGTGGTGTACCGCCGCCCCGACGAGCGCGACCGGCGCCGGGTGCTGGTCTTCCTCTCCGACCACGGCCGGGACATGCACGGGCGGCTGGCGCCCGACGTCGAGCAGGCCGAGCACGAGCTGGCCGCCTCGCTCGGGTCGGACGCCCCGCACCTGCTGAGCCTGCTGCACCGGCTGAGCGGCTGAGTCCCGAACGACCGGGCCTCAACGCTCGGGTGCGACGCCGGCCGGTAGCGGGTCCAGGGTGAGCTCGGGGAACTTGCGGCGCACCGTCTCCAGCCGCCACTTGGTGCTGAACACCGCGAGCAGCGCGCCGTCGGCGCGCCGCCGCAGCACCTCCACCTCGCTCTGCCCGGCCAGCACGGCGGCGCCCTCGGCGTCGGTGCGCCGGGCGATCGAGTAGCCCAGCGGCTGCAGGGTCACCGGCGACCGGAACTCGTTCTCCAGCCGGTCGGTGACCACCTCGAACTGCAGCGGCCCGACCGCGGCGAGCACCGGCGCCTGATCACCGCGGAGGTCGGAGCTCAGCACCTGGATCACGCCCTCCGAGTCGAGCTGCTCGATGCCCTTGCGGAACTGCTTGAACGTGCCCGCGTCGGCCCCGCGGACCACCGCGAAGTGCTCGGGAGCGAAGCTGGGGATGGCCGGGAAGGTGACCGGATCGTCGGAGTACAGGGTGTCACCGGGGCGCAGCGCGCCCGCGTTGACCAGACCCACGATGTCGCCGGGGTAGGCCTGCTCGACCGTCGTGCGCTGCTGGCCGAACACCGACTGCGCGTACTTGGTCGCGAACGGCCGGCCGGTGGCGGCGTGGGTGAGCACCATGCCGCGCTCGAAGCGACCGGAGCAGATCCGCACGAAAGCCATCCGGTCCCGGTGGCTGCGGTCCATCCCGGCCTGCACCTTGAACACCAGCCCGGACAGCGCTGTGTCGAGATCCCGCGGGCGGCCCTGCGCGTCGTCGCGGGCCTCCGGCGGCGGGGCCAGCTCGACCAGCGCGTCGAGCAGCCGCTGCACCCCGGTGCCGATCAGCGCCGCGCCGAACAGCACCGGCGTGGCCACTCCCCGCAGGAAGTCCTTCTCCTCGAAACCGGCGCCGATCTCGCGCAGCAGCGCCAGCTCGTCCTGCGCGATCGGCCAGAACTCCGGCTCCTGCGCGGCGACGACATCGGCCGCCACCACCTCGGCGCTCGCCCGGGTCGCGCCGCCCGCGGTGCGGGTGAACCGGGTGAAATCCCCCGTCGCGCACTCCACCAACCCGCGCAGTGAACCGGCCACCCCGACCGGCCAGGTGACCGGCATCGGGCGCAACCCGATCGTCTGCTCCACCTCGTCGAGCAGCTCCAGGGCCTCGCGGCCGGGCCGGTCCCACTTGTTGACGAAGGTGAGCACCGGGATCCCACGGCTGCGACAGACGTCGAACAGCTTGAGCGTCTGCGGCTCCAGGCCCTTGGCCGCGTCCAGCAGCATGACCGCGGCGTCCACCGCGGCCAGCACCCGGTAGGTGTCCTCGGAGAAGTCGCCGTGGCCGGGGGTGTCCAGCAGGTTGATCACGCAGTCCCGGTAGTCGAACTGCAGCACCGCGGAGGTGATGGAGATGCCGCGGCGGCGCTCCATGTCCATCCAGTCGGAGGTGACGCCACGTCGGCCGGACTTGCCGTGCACCGCGCCGGCCTGGTCGATCCGCTCGGCGTACAGCGCCAACGCCTCGGTGAGCGTCGACTTGCCGGCGTCCGGGTGGCTGATCACCGCGAATGTCCGGCGGCGGCCCGCCTCTTCCAGCACGTCACTCATCAGAACAGCAACTCTACGTGCCGCCACCGCGGCCCCGGCGCCCCCGGTGGACACGCTGCGTGCCGAGGTCACCCGGAGGTGG
This sequence comes from uncultured Actinomycetota bacterium, assembly GCA_963730945.1. Classification (GTDB taxonomy): domain Bacteria; phylum Actinomycetota; class Actinomycetes; order Mycobacteriales; family Pseudonocardiaceae; genus Pseudonocardia. The sequence continues at coordinate 484,614 of CAVSTV010000008.1, read as the reverse complement.
AGTGTTTCGCGGTATGGCGAGTTGCCCAAGACACGCTGGCTTTACAGGCGTGGAACCTTGATCGATCCTGCGGGGATGCCCAGGCGACCGTCCAACGCCCCGCCGGCTGACCGCCGCCACCGGCGGGAACCGCCGGCGGTCTGGATCGCACTGGTCGTGGTCCTGGCCGGGCTGGGCAGCTGGGCGACCTTCGCCGGGCCGGCGCCGGCCGGGGTGGCCGACGTGGTGGCCATCGGCTGCCCGCTCGGCGCCGGGATCGCCTGCCTGCGCGCCGCCCGGCGGGCCGCGCGGGCCACCCGCCGGGGATGGACGACGATCGCAGTGTCCTGCTGGTGCTGGACGGGCGCGGAGCTGGCGTGGACCTACTACGATCACGTGCTCGGCGAGGCACCCTTTCCCTCGCCGGCCGACGCGGGCTACCTGGGCTATTCGGTCGCCATGGTGATCGGCCTGCTCTGGCTGGCTCCGCCCGCATCCGGGCTGAGCATGTCACGCCGGGTCCTCGACGGGCTGTTGGTCGGCACCGCACTCTGCGTGCTGGCCTGGGTGTTCGTGCTGCGTGCCGTGATCGCCGGCTCGGCGGGCTCGCCGCTGTCCGACGCGCTGTCGCTGTTCTACCCCCTGGTCGACATCGTGCTGATGACGATCGTGGTCCTCGCGGCCGCCCAATCGCACCACGACCTGCGGCGCTGGGGGTTCCTCGGCGCCGCGATGCTCTCCATCTCGCTGGCGGACTACATCTTCGCCTACCAGGTCGCCGCCGGCAGCTACCAGGACTCCACGATGCTGGAGTGGGGCTGGTGGCTGGGGGCCGGCCTGATCACCGTGGCCGCGCTGACCAGCGACCCGACCGAGGGCGAGAGCGGTCGCGGCGCACTGCCAGCGACGCCGCGCGCCGGGCTGCTGCCCTACCTGCCGCTCGCCGCGGCGATCACCGCGGTGACGGTGGACGATCTGATCTTCGACGGCCGACACGACATCGTGACCGAGGTGCTGCTGCTGGTCATGGTCGCGTCGGTGCTGCTCCGGCAGTACCTGACGGTGCGGGAGAACAACCGGCTGACCCGTGTCGTGCAGCATCGCGAGGCCCAGCTGCACCACCTCGCCTTCCACGACGCGCTCACCGGCCTGCCCAACCGGGCGCTGTTTCTGAACCGCCTCGAACACGCGCTCGAGCTGGCCCGCCGCGACCTGCGTCCGGTGTCGGTCGCGTTCCTCGATCTGGACGGCTTCAAGGCGGTCAACGACACGCTGGGGCACGCCGTGGGCGACGCGCTGCTGGTCCGGGTGGCCGAGCGGATGCGGGGCGCGCTGCGCACCTCGGACACGCTGGCCAGGCTCGGCGGCGACGAGTTCGCGATCCTGCTGGAACAGGGCGACGACCCGGTCGCGACGGCCGCCGGTTTGCTCGGCGCGCTGCGGCTGCCGTTCCAGCTCGACGAGCGCACGGTGGCGGTGTCGGCCAGTGTCGGTGTGGCCACTGCCGAACCCGGGGGCGCCGATGCGGGCAGCGCCGCCGCCGCGGACCTGCTGCACCGCGCCGACATCGCCATGTACGCGGTCAAGACCAGCGGCAAGGCCCACGTGCAGGCGCACTCCACCGCGCTGGACATCTCCCGGCAGCGCAACGAGCCCGCGCTGCACCGGGAGTTCGCCACCGCGATCACCGACGGCGGGATCGGCGCGCTGTTCCAGCCGGTGGTCGATCCGGTCTCGGGGCAGATCCGCGGACTGCAGATCGTGCCCGGCTGGACGCACCACGGCGCCGAGGTGCCCCCCGAGGTGTTCGTGCCGATCTGCGAGGCGACCGGCCTCTCGGCGCAGCTCACGGCCACCGTTCTGGAGCAGGCCTGCCGGCGGCTGGACACCTGGAACCGGCAGCTCGGGCACCGCGAGCTCTGGGTGGCGGTCGTGATCGATCCCACCGAACTGTCCGACACCGGGCTGCCGGACCGATTGGCGACGCTGCTGGCCCGGCACGAGCTGGGCCGGGGCCAGCTGGTGTTGCAGATCACCGAGCACGCGACCGGCAACCGACAGGAGGTCGCGCTGGAGGTGATGCACCGGCTGCGTGCGCTCGGAGTCCGGCTCGCCCTCGACGACTTCGGGGTGGCCTACTCGACGTTCGCCCGGCTGACCCGCTCGCCGGTGGACACCGTGACGATCGATCGGACGTTCGTGGCGGACATCGACCACGACGCCCACCAGCGGCAGTGCCTCGCGGGCCTGCTGCAGCTGGCCCACCACCTCGGACTGGACGTGGTGGTGGCGGGCTGCGAGCGGCCGGGCCAGCTGCAGGAGCTGCGACGGCTGGGCTGCGGGCTGGTGACCGGCCGGCTCGTCGGCACCGCCGGCACCGGCGACGAGCTGTCCGAGCTGCTGCTCGCCGATCGCTCGCCGCTGGCCCCCGAGCTGTTGGGACTGGCTACTTCTGCACGCGGGTGAAGTCGGGCGGGACGATGAGGTCGGCCGGCACCAGGTCGTGGACCGACGCCCGGCCCAGCCCGAGCAGCGCCTCGTCGATGCCGCTGCGCAGGATCTGCAGCACGTTGGCGACGCCCTTCTCGCCGCCGGCCGCCATCCCCCACAGGTAGGCCCGACCGATCAGCACCGCGCGGGCACCGAGCGCGAGCGCCTTGACCACGTCGCTGCCGCGCCGGATGCCGCCGTCGAACAGGACCTCGAGCTGGTCCCCGACGGCGTCCACGACGCCCGGCAGCGCCCGGATCGCGCCCGGGGTGCCGTCGAGGTTGTTGCCGCCGTGGTTGGACACCGAGATCGCGGTGGCGCCGGCGTCCACGGCGCGCCGCGCGTCGTCGGGGTGCTGGATCCCCTTGATCGCGAACGGGCCGTCCCACTGCTCGCGCAACCAGGCCACGTCCTGCCAGGTCGGCAGCGGGGTGGTCATCCACTCGTAGTAGGCACCGAAGAAGGTGGGAGCGGCCTCGCCGGGCTTGGCCAGGTTCGGGCAGGTCAGGTCCGGGATCCCGCCGTGGCGCAGGAAGTCGAGCACCCACTTGGGTCGCACGATGCCCTCAGGAGCGAACCGCAGCATCGCCTTGAGGTCCATCTTCTCCGGGATCATGGGTGAGTCCCAGTCCCGGCGGGACGCGAACGACCAGTCCAGGGTGACGATCAGTGCCTTCGCCCCGGCCGCGCGGGCCCGCTCGACGCGCTGCAGGATCGTGTCCTTGTCGCCGACCCAGTAGATCTGGAAGAACGTCTTCGGGTTGGCCGCGGCGACGTCCTCCACCGCGCGGCTGGCGAACGAGCTCAGCCCGATGGCGGTGTCGGCGGCCGCGGCCGCGCGCGCCACCGCCACCTCGCCCTCCGGGCTCACCGCCTGCACCCCGGTCGGCGAGATGATCACCGGGAACGAGATGTCCTGGCCCAGCACCGTGGTGGCCTGGGCGCGTTCCTGCGGGAGGTCGGCGATGTGCGGGCGGAAGCCGATCTCGCGGAACGCCGCCATGTTGTCATCGGCGGTCAGTCCCTGCTCGGAGCCGGCGACCAGCGCCATGTACACCGACTTGGGCAGCCGCTTCTTGGCGCGACGCTGGGCCTCGGCCACCGTCTCGAACCATTCCTTGGTACTGGCCATGTCCGCCCCTCCGCCGCCTCGGTCCGCGTTTCACCCTAGTCAGCTCGACACCCGCAGTTCCCCCTCCGCACAGGTAGTAGCGGGCCGCCGTTCGGAGGGCTCATCACCCGACGACGGCGCCGAACACCGACCCGAGCAGGTAGGTGATCCCGGCCGCGGCCGCCCCGATCGCCAGCTGGCGCAGCGCGCGGCGCAGCGGTGGCCCGCCGGACAGCACGCCCACGGTGGCACCGGTGATCATCAATGCCAGCCCGACCAGCAACCCGGCCACCAGCAGCGCCGACAACCCCGCCAGCCCGACGAGGAAGGGCAGCACCGGCACCGCGGCACCGGTACCGAAGAATGCGAAGCTGGACAGCGCCGCGCCCCAGCCGCTGCCCACGACGTCGTCGGCGTCCTCGTCGCGGGGCACGTCGACCGGGACGGTCGCGTCGGCCAGCAGCTCGGCGGCGCGGCGCTGGGCCTCCTCGGCGGGGATCCCGCGGGCGCGGTACACCAGCGCGAGCTCGTTGGCGTCGACGTCCAGGTGCGGCAGCAGCTGCGGGGCGTCGGCGGTCTGCGGGGTCGAGGCGGCCAACAGCTCCCGCTGCGAGCGCACCGATATGTACTCCCCCGCCCCCATCGACAGCGCCCCGGACAGCAGCCCGGCCAGCCCGGTGAGCAGCACCGTCGCCGTGCCCGCACCGCCGCCGGCCACCCCGAGCACCAGGGCCAGGTTGCTGACCAGGCCGTCGTTGGCGCCGAACACGGCCGCCCGGAACGACCCCGACACCCGGGCCCGGCCGCGCGCCGCCAGCCCGCGGACCACCTCCTCGTGCACCCGCTCGTCGGCGGCCATCGCCCGGGTGGCCTCCAGGTCGGTGTCGTAGGGCGAGCGCCGTTCGGCCTGCTGCACCAGCGCGAGCACGAACACCGACCCGAACCGCCGCGCCAGCAGGCCGAGCACCCGGCTGCGCAGATTGCCCCGGCGCACCGGGCCGACGTCCTCGCCGAGCAGCTGCGCCCAGTGCGCGGCGTGGCGCTCCTCGGCGTCGGCGATGGCCAGCAGGATCTCCCGCTCCTCGCCGCTGCGGCGGCCGGCCAGCTCGCGGTAGACCTTCGCCTCCTCGCGCTCGTCGGCCAGCCGTCGCCGGCGGCGGCGCACCACCGCGCGTTGCACCCGACCGGCGCCACCCTCAGGCTTGTCCACGGTGCTGACCGTAGGCTCGGCCGGGGAGGTCGGATGCTGCTGGGGGGCGCGCGGGCGGACGTCGTCGAGCTGTGCCGGGAGCTGTCCGCGCGCGGGCTGGTGGTGGGCACCGCGGGCAACGTCTCGGTCCGGGACGGCGACCGCATCGCGGTGTCCCCGAGCGGCGTGCGCTACCGGTCGCTGCGGCCCGAGCAGGTCGGCGTGGTGGCGCTCGACGGCGCACCGATCGAGGTCCAGCTGCGGCCGACCACCGAGTTGGCGCTGCACCTCGTCGTGCACAACCGGCCCGACGCGCTCGACGGTGAGGTCGTACTGCACACCCACGCGCCGGCGTCCACCGCGCTGTCGGTGCTGGTCGACGAGGTGCCGGTGCTGCACTACTACGCGGCGCTGTTCGGTGGCGCGGTCCGGGTGACGCCCTACGCGAGGTTCGGCAGCGCGGAGCTGGCGGACTCGGTCCGAGAAGCGCTGGTCCACCGGACGGCCGCGCTGCTGGGCAACCACGGGGCGGTGCTGGTGGCCGCCGACCCCGCGTCCGCCCTCGATCGCGCCGAGTATCTCGAGTACCTCTGCGAGGTCGCGTTGCGCGCGCTGTCGACCGGGCGGCCGCCGCGGCTGCTGGACGCCGCCGAGCTCGATGCGGCCGGCGCCGCCCTAGGCGGGTACGGCCAGCCGCGGCCCGTGTGACATGCTGCACGCCGGCTGCGCCTGCCGCGCGGCGGTCGTGGTCGTAACGTCGGTCGGCATGGCGAGTCCTACGAACGAGGCGCTGTTGGCCGGCCGCACCGCACTGGTCACCGGGGCGGCCAGCGGCATCGGTGCGGCGATGGCGGCCCGGCTGGCCACGGACGGGGCGCAGGTCATCGCCGTGGATCGGGACCAGGCCGGGATCGCGGCGCTGACCGCCGAGCACGACGCGATCACCGCGGTGGTCTGCGACCTGTCCGACCTCGACGCGGTCGACGCGCTTCCGGCCGAGATCGACATCCTGGTCAACAACGCCGGCGTGCAGCACGTCGCGCCGATCCCGGAGTTCGACCCGCAGCGGTTCTCGCTGATCCTGAGGATCATGCTGGAGGCCCCGTTCCGGCTGGCCCGCCGCACGCTGCCGCACATGTACCGGCGCGGCTGGGGTCGTGTGATCAACATATCCAGCGCGCACGGGCTGCGGGCCAGCCCGTTCAAGTCGGCCTACGTCAGCGCCAAGCACGGGCTGGAAGGGCTGTCCAAGGTGATCGCGCTGGAGGGCGCCGAGCACGGCGTCACGAGCAACTGCGTCAACCCGGCCTACGTGCGCACCCCGCTGGTCGAGAAGCAGATCGCCGAGCAGGCCCGGGCGCACGGCATCGAGCCGGACGAAGTCGTCACGAAGATCATGTTGGCGCCGGTGGCCGTGAAACGGCTCATCGAGCCGGCCGAGGTCGCCGAGCTGGCCGCCGTGCTCTACGGACCGGCGTCCGCGTCGATCACCGGCGTGGCGCTGCCGATGGACGGCGGCTGGACGGCGCGGTAGCTCCGGCCGCGCTCAATCCGGCCCTCGATCCGGCCCGGTGCCGGGCGGCATCATCCGGCGCTCCATCTCGGCCCAGCTGCGGCTCCACTCCGCGAGCGGCTGCAGGATCTTCTCCAGCACCTGCAGCTGCTCGTCGAAGGCCCGCAGCTGCGACTGCAGCCCGTCGATGCTGCCGCGCTGCGCGGCCACCGCGGAGGTCATCGCGGACAGCTGGGCCGCCGAGAGCGCGCCCGGCGACGGCAGCATCGGTGGCAGGCCGGGCAGGGTCGGCACCGCGGGCAGGCTCGGCATGGCCGGCATCGCGACGCCCTTGGTCACGTCCAGCTGATCGGCCATCCGACGCAGCTGCGCGATGAAGTCGAAGAACGGACCGGCGGAACCCGCAGTGCCCTCGGCGTCGGCCACGGTGCTCCCTTCGGATGGAGGAGATCGTCCCCGACATCTTCCCCCGCCGCACCGCCCCGGGGCGAGAGCCTCGCCGGTGCCCGGTCACCGCGGCCCGTGCCGGCCGGATCATCAGGATCGTCGGTCCCCCTACACACCGACGAGCCGAATCCGGCCGGCTCCAGGGCGCCGCGCAGCGACCGCAACACCCGACCACGGGTCGGTCCGATGCTTCCGACCGGCATTCCGAGCTCGTCGGCCAGGCTGTGGTAGTCGCGTTCCGGCAGGTAGAACAGCGCGTGCACGAGCCGCCTGCGACGGCCGGACAGCCTGGCCACCGCGGCCCGCACCGCCCCCCTGGCCTCCGCCACCAGCACCTGCGCCTCGGGCCCCGGCGCCCCCGCCGCGCAGTCCCCCGCCACCGCCTCGTCCGGCGTCTCCCAGCGCGCCCTGCGCAGCAACGCCAGGCACTCCCGGCCCGCGATCGTGGCCAGCCAGCCCCCGAGCCGTTCCGGGTCGCGCAGCTTGTCGAGCCGCTCGAAGGCCCGCAACCAGGTCATCTGCATCGCATCGGCCACGTCGGCGTCCTGCAACCGGTAGGAGGCCACCACCCCGTGCACCATGCCCCCGTAGCGCGTGGTCAGCTCCTCCCAGGCCGCACGTTCCCCGCGGCGCGCGGCCGCCACCAGGTCCTCGGTGTTCAGTTCGGGCCCCGCGCCCGTCCGGTGGCGCGGTAGGTCGGGACATTTCCGGTCGGCGATCGCCTGGGAGGCAGGCATGGTGAACCCTCCTGTGGCGGGCGGGTTGGTCGCAGCGCTGCCGATCATGAGCCCCGCGCCTTGCAACGACCTTGCAGACCCGGCCATCCCCGGCGCGGGTCGCGGGTCGAACTGGGTCGCCGCTAGGTCCGGGCGCCCGCGCCCGCGCCGGTCAGGGCCAGCACCTCGGGATGGTCGGACCCCAGCGCCCTGGTGAGCGCGGTGTGCGCCTCACGCCGCCAGTGCTCGGCCAGCATCACATCACCGATCGCCGCGTAGACGGCGGCGGCGTCCGCGGCGATCCGCCCGTGCTCGGCGTCGTTGTCGTCGACCCGCGCCGCGACGATGTCCAGCACGTCCTCGATGATGGCCGACGCCCGTGGCGGGTCGGTCACCGCGAGCGCCACGGCCAGCCTCCTGCTGGCCAGCAGCGCGTGGGCGTGGCTGGAGCCGAGCCTGATCAGGAAGATGGCCCGGGCCCGGGACTGGGCCAGCACGGCCTGCTCCGCGTGGCCGGCCTCCAGGTAGGCCAGGCCGAGATTCGTCAGGCCCATCGCCACCCGGAAGTCGTCGGCACCCAGCACCCGCTCCAGCAGCCGCACCGCCCGCTCGTGGGCCGCCACCGCCTCCTCCGCCCGGCCCTGCAGCCGCAGCACGAAGCCGAGCTTGTCCAGGGCCTGCGCGGTGTCGGGGTGATCCGCCCCGCAGACCTCGGTGAAGACCTCGATCACCGTCCGCTGCAGGCCCGCAGCCTCCTCGAGGTGTCCGAGGTCCTGCTCGACCATGCCCAGCCCGGCGGTGGCGTGCGCCCAGTCCCGGTCGGCGCCGCGCCCCTGGCCGGTCAGCGTGGCCCGGGCCGAGCGCAGCGCCGCTCCGGCCGGCTCGAGCCGACCCGCCGCCCAGAGCGTGTAGCCGAGGTCGGTCAACACCGGCGGGGCCAGGTCGGCCCGCTGGGCGGCGTCCAACACGGCCAGCGCGCGGCGGTGCGCCGCGATCCCGCCCTCGACGTCGTCGGCGCAGTTCAGCACGTGCCCGAGCCGGTTGTAGGCGTGCGCCAACGCCACGTCGTCCGGGCCGACCAGCTGCTCGAGCATGCACACCGCCTCGCGGTGCAGCCGCAGCGCCTCGGTGAGCCGCCCGGCCGCGTCGAGCACCTCCCCCAGCTGGCACAGCAGCCGCCCCCGCAGCACCGAGGGGCCGCTGTCGCCGCCGACCCCGACCAGCGCCAGTGCGGCGTCCAGGACCTGGGTCGCGGCCGGGTACAGGGCTCGCGCGGCGTAGCGCCGGGCCAGCGCGGACAGCGACTCCAGCAGCCGGTCGGGCACCAGGTGCAGATCCGCGCCGTGCCCGGCCAGCACGACCAGGTGCGCGGCCCACGCCGTCCAGCCGGCGTCGTCGCCGCGGCAGGGGGCGTCGCAGAGCCCGGCGGCGGCGGCGTACCGCTGCTGGCGCACCGGGGCCGGCAACCGGTCGCGCACCACGTCCTGCACCAGCCGGTGCACCCGCAGCTGATCACCTTCGCGGTCGAGCAGCGACAGCCGGAAGAGCTCGCCGACGGCCTCCTGCAGGTCCAGCTCGTCGTCGGTGAGCGGGGACAGCATGCTCAGGTCGATTGCGTCGGGGGCCAGGAACGCCATCGTCTCCAACAGCATCGCCGCCAGCGGGGAGCGGATCCGGAGCCGGTCGAAGGCCAGCCCCCAGGTGGTGGCGATGGTCGGGCCCGGCCCGCCGGGATCGCGCAGCAGCAGCCCGGCGCGCCGGCGCTGGAACAGCCGCACGTAGTCCGGGATCGACATGCCGGTCTGCTCGATGTAGGCGCAGGCCTGCTCGAGGGCCAGCGGGAGGTCGCCGAGCAGTTCGGCCAGCGCCGCGGCCCCGGCCGGATCCTGATCTCCGCTGCGGGCGGTCGCAAAGGCGATCGACTCCGCCCGCAGCAGCGGCGGCAGCGCGATCGGTCGGGCCAGCCGCCGCCACGCCGGGTTCGGCGAGGTGATGATCACATCGCCGTGCTCGGCGTCCGGCAGGAACGGCTCCAGCATCCGTGGCTCGGAAGCGTTGTCGAAGACGATCAGCCACCCCGGGTGGCGATCCAGCTCGGTCCACAGCGCGGCCCGGGTGTCCTCGGCCCGCTTGCCCTGCACGACGCCCGCGGCCGCCGCCAGGTCGGCCAGCCCGGCCGCGATCCCGGCCGGGTCGTCGGCGACGATCCACCAGGCAACCCGGCCCGCGCGGTGCCGGCGGTGGGCGACCTCGAGCGCGAGCTCGGTCTTGCCCACCCCGGCCAGCCCGCACAGCAGGACCGCGCGCGGGCGGTGTTCGTGCTCGTCGAGGCGTTGTTGCAGCTCGGCGAGCACGGCCTCGCGACCCACGAACGAGGGGTTGCGCGGGGGCAGGTTGAACGCCGTCGTGCGCCCGACGGTGGCCGCGGTCAGCGGCGCCTGCTGGGCGAGCACCGCGGCGTGCACCCGGCGCAGCGGCGGCGCCGGGTCGACGCCCAGCTGATCGGCCAGGGAGCGGCGGCAGCGCTCGAACGCGGCCAGCGCATCGGCCTGCCGGCCCGCCGCGTACAGCGCGGTGACCAGGCGCAACGCCAGCGACTCGCGCAGCGGATCACGTGCGGCCAGCTCCTCGAGCAACGCGACGTCGCCGGCCGCCCGTCCGCGCCGGGCGTGCGCGTCGGCCAGCGTCTCGGCGGCACCGACGCGCAGCTCCTCCAGCCGCGCGGTGGTGATCGCCAGGAAGGGGAAATCCCCGAGGCCGCCGAAGACACGTGGTCCCGCCCACCGGTCCAGCGCGGATTCCAGGATCCCGGCCGCGGTCTCGTCGTCGCCCCTGGCCAGCATCCCGCGGCCGCGGGCGACGTCGGCGACGAACTCGTCCGCGTCCACCGTCACGACGCGGCGGTCCAGCACGTACCCGCCGCCGCGGCGGCGGATCGCCTCGCCACCGAGCATCGCGCGCAATCGGGAGACGTACGCGTGCACCGAGGACGCCATCGTGTCGCTGACCGTCCGACCGCCCCAGACGTCGTCGACGATCTGCTCGGCGGTCACCGGGTCGCCGTCCCCGACGAGCACCCTGGCCAGCACCGCGCGCTGGCGGGGTCCGCCCAGGGCCACCTCGCGCCCGCCCACCGTGGCCTCGAAAGTGCCCAGCACGCGCACCATCACCCGGGTCGGCTGCTCCGTACCGACACCGCCACCGGTGCCCGGTGTCCCTCGTGCAACCCCAGCCCCACCACTCACCGAGCCGACCCGCGCTGCACCGGGTCGTCGAGCCGGCGGCCGCCGGCACCTTCGGTGGGTCGGCGGGCGTGCGGCATGGCGCCGTTGCTCATCGCTCAGTCTCCTCCGACTGCTGAGAATCTTGCTGGAGGCAGGTTGATCGTCGCAACGGCCTTCGTCCGAGTTATACGCCTGCGTTACATGATGAACCGAACAGCCCAATGAAGCCCACACGAACAGCCCAACAACATGAAAATTCCGCTCCGTTCGGGCCACCGGACCGGTGCCTCAGAACGTGAGACCCGACGTGCTGAAGAACCACACCGACGAGGTCAGCCAGAGCGCGGTGAGCGCGGTGAAGACCGCACCCCCGAGCACCGGCAGCGTCCAGCGCGGGGCGTCGCGCCGGGTCAGGATCAACATCTTGGCCGCGAAGGCGCCGTAGACGAAGCAACCGCACAGCGAGTGCACCAGCACCCGCAGCGATCCGGTCTGCAGACCGAGCGCGTACAGGCAGTGCACCGCGACCGGCACCGTGAGCAGCACCGCGATCCGCCCCGACCAGCGGTGCAGCCCGCCGATCCAGGACGGGGCGGAGATCCGCCGGAGCCGGCCGTACATGACCATGGCCGAGCCGAGCTGCACCAGCGCCAGCACGAACGCCGCGGTGGCCAGCCAGGCCTTGGCGGCCAACCCGCTGGAGAAGCCGGCCACGGTGACGGCGGAGAACGTCGGCTCGTGCAGCCGGCCGTAGACGCCGAGCGCGACCGGGACCAGCGAGCCGATGGCGCCGATCACGAGCAGCCCGGCCGTCCCGGAGCGCCGGGCCGGTGGCTCGGCGGTGGATGCGTCCGCGGCGGACACGACCACCGGGGCGAACGCGGGGTCGGTGGGCGGGTCCAGGTCCAGCGGGTTCTGGCCAAGGGGGTTGCCCAGCAGCGGGTCCCGCAGCAGCGGGTGCCGAGGCAGCGGAGGCCGAGGCAGCGGTAGCTGATTCATCTTTGCTCGCAATCGGTGGGTGGACGGCCGCCGAGGGACCGCTCAGGCCGCAAGATCGGCACGGTCGAGGGATCGGCGCAGGCCACGCAGGGCGTAGAAGGCGCGGCTGCGGACGGTGCCGACCGGAAGATCCAGCTCGGTCGCCACCTCGCGGTAGCTGCGGTCGTGCAGCACCGTGCGCAGCAGGACGCCGCGATGGTCGGGGCTGACCCCGGCCATCGCATCGATCAGCAGCATCCGCACCAGCGCGTCGTCGATCGGGGTGCTGGTCGCGGGCTCGCCGACGGCCTCGGTCTCGGTGCGCGGCAGCTGTGGGCGTACCGCGCGGGCGCGGACCAGGTCGACCACCACGTTGCGGGTGATCGTCGCGAGCCACGCCAGCAGGGTCGGGGCGGCCGTCGGGTCGAACGATCCGCAGGCCGACCAGGCCCGCAGGAAGGCCTCCTGGACGGCGTCCTCGGCGGACTCGCGATCACCGAGCACCGCGCGGGCCCGCGCGACCAGCCGGCTGCGGTGCTCGTGGTGGGCGGCGGCGAAACCCTCGGGCCGGCACAGCCCGGCGCACGGGCGGGAGCAGGCGGCGCGGGCGGGTCGGGCGGCGCGGCGGGCTCGTTCGGTCATGCCGCCGACCCTGCCGCGCCCGCGCCGTTCCGCTGAACGCTCGGTACCGCCGCGAAACGGTAATTCGACACAGACCGGCCGTGCCGGCCCGGCTCAGCCGGGGCCGAGGCCCTGCAGCCGGAACGCCACCACCTGACCGCTGCGGCCCTTGACCGTCAGCCCGCCGAGGGACTCCACGGCCGCATCCGGCGGCAGCCGTTTGCGGGTGGACTCGCCGATCACGACCTGCCCGGGTTCGGCCACCGACTCCAGCCGGGCGGCCACGTTGACCGCGTCGCCCATCGCGTTGAAGTTGCGCAGCGCGGTGCTGCCGATGTTGCCGACCAGCGCCGGACCGGTGTTGATCCCGACCCGGAACCGCGGCCAGCCGGGGGTCGAGGCCGCCAGCTGCTCGGCCCCGGCCTGCAGGGCGAGCGCGGCCCTGGCCGCCCGCAGCGGGTGGTCGGGTTGCCGGGCCGGCGCGTTGAACAGCGCCATCAGCGCGTCGCCGACGAACTGCACGACGGTGCCGCCCTCGGCCAGGATCGCCGCCGTGGCCAGCTCGAAGTAGCGGTTCAGCATGGCGACGATCTGCTCCGGGGTGGAGCGCTCGGAGAAGGTGGTGAAACCGCGCAGATCCGCGAAGACCGCCGTCACCTCGACCACCGCACCCCCGAGCCGGGCCTGGTCCGGATCGGCGAGCAACGCCTCGGCCACGTCCGGGGACATGTACTGGTGGAACAGCGAGTCGATCTGGTGGTACAGCCGCGCGTTCTCCATGCCCATCGACAGCTGGCTGGCCAGCGACGCGATCAGCGACCGGTCCCGCTCGGAGAAGCCGCCGTTGCGGCGCGACAGCAGCACCCCGGCCGGCAGGTCCTTGACGGTCAGCGGGCAGGCCAGCAGCTCCTCGTCCAGCACGATCGAACCCAACCCGACCGGAGCGGGCCCGATTCCGGCACCGTTGCCGCCACCGCCGTTGTTGTCGGCACCACCGCGGCCCGCGCCCAGCCCCGCCTCGGCGCGCCGGACCAGCTCGTCGGACAGCACCCAGGTGGAGTCGGTGGACAGCTCGTCGGGGAAACGCAGCCGGCCCTCACCGATCAGCCCGATCCGCACGCCGTCGCCGTCGAAGCCCGCCGCCACCCGCCGGACCGCGCGCCGCAGCAGCACCCGCTCGGCCAGCCGGACCCGTGATTCGTGCCCGATGGCCACCAGCACCCCGAGCCGGTCGATCTGCTCGCGTTCGCTGCGCAGCGCACCCGCGGCCCGGCCCAGCACCGCGGTCTGGCCCTCGCTGAGCCCGAACCGGTGGGCCATGCCCGCGGTGATCAGGGCCATCTCGTCGGCGGCGAGCTCCCCCGCCTCCTGCCGGCGCACCGCGGAGACCAGCGCCTCCAGGGCCGCCCCGTACTCGGCCCGCACCGCCTGCACGGTCTGATCGGTGCCGATGCCGTCGAACAGCCCGCTGGTGGCGCCCTCGCGCTGGTAGGTGACGTAGGCGCTGTAGCCGACATAGCCGAAGGCGAACACCATCAGCAGGTGCCACAGCCACCAGGTCAGGTGCCAGCTGCCGGCCAGCATCACCGCGACCATGGATTCCGCGAGCAGCGCGCTGGCGGTGAGCAGCGACAGCAGCATCACCGAGCGCCGGCGCCGGTAGAGCAGGTAGAACCGGACGGCGGCGAACAGGTACAGCAGCACGGCCACGGTGGCCACGCCGATCAGCGGCCCACTCAGCCGCTCGGCCAGCGTCGGGTCGGCCAGCGGCGGCAGCCCGGCCAGCGACACCACACCCCAGACCGCGGTGATCGAGTAGAGGATGCCGGGCAGCCAGGCGCCGGCGCGCAGCACCCGCTCCGCGCGCTTCGGCGGGAAGTCCAGCGCCGCGGCGCCGGCGAACACGGAGGCCAGCGCCAGCCCGGCCGGGGTGGCCAGCGCGAACCCGCCGTTGCGGCTGCTGATCAGCACCCCCGGGGTGGCCACCGCGTGCAACCCGAAGAACAGCGCCGCGGCCAGGAAGCCCAGCCCGATCAACATCAGCCGGGCGTCGTCGTGCCGCCGCGCGGCCCGGTCGACCAGCACCGCGAGCGCCACGTTCAGCACCGCGACCAGGAACACCAGCCAGAAATGGCTGGGATGGTGCTCCCATCGCAGGTCGGCGGCCGGCACCGCGAGCAGCAGCCAGAGCCCGGCCAGCGGCAACAGCAGGTGGAACGCCCACACCGCGAACCGGACCGGCACCCCCGACGGCCGTTGCTTCATGATCACCCGCCCGCCCGCCTGCGCAGGCCGTCGATGTCCAGCACGGTCATCGTCCGACGCCCGGTCGTCAGGTATCCCCGGGTGCGCAGCACCCGTAGCGCCTTCGCCACGGCCTCGCGCGATGCCCCGACCCAGCCGGCGAGCTCGTCCTGCGACAGCGCCACCGAGATCCGCACGCCGTGCTGGTCGGGCTCGCCGAACCTGTCGGCCAGCTCCACCAGCCGCCGCGCGACCCGGGCCGCGATGTCGTAGGCGGCGAACTCGACGCGCTTGCGGTCGGCATCCCGCAGCTTCGCGGTGACCATCTGCAGCAGCGCGATCGCCGCCGGACCGTGCTGGCGCAGGTAGTCGGTGAACGCCGCGATCGGCACCACCAGCGCCACCACCGGTTCCAGCGCGGCCACCGACGCCCCGCGGGGCGCCCCGTCCACGGCCGACAGCTCGCCGAGCAGCGCCCCTGGCCCGCGCACCGCCAGCACGATCTCCTCACCCTGCTCGGTGAGCGAGAAGACCTTCACCCGGCCGGAGACGACGATGACCACCGTCGCGCAGCTCTCACCCTCGAGGAACAGCGACGCGCCGGCCGGCCATCGCCGCTGTCGGCCGCGCTGGGTCAGTGCCGCCCGGTCACTGGGATCGAGCCGGGCCATGAATTCGTCGGACTCGACGTCCGCCATCGCTACCTTTCGCCGGCCGCACGTCGTGGACCGGGCTGATTCTAGGCATCCCCGGCGGGCAAACCGGCGTATCCGCTGCCCGAGTTCGGCCTCCTGTTACGCATCAGGCTTTTTACACATACGGACCGATCCCGAGACCGCGACCCGCGAGCGCCTGTGGCGGACGCTCGGTTGCGGAGGTGAGAACCACGATGACGAACTACCAGAACACCGAGCTGGATCTTGCAGGCTGCCCGGAGTGCGCGGCGCCGGCCGAGATCCTGGACCGCTTCGAGCTGCCGAGCACCGACGGCCCCGTCGAGCACGTCACGGTGGCCTGCGTGAACCGGCACCGGTTCACGATGGACGCCGCGCGCCTTCCGCGCGTGCGGCCCGCCACTGACGCCCTGATCGGCGAGGAGCAGGCCCGATGATGCCCGTCCCCGTCCTCAGCTTCCGCGACCGGGCCATCCTGCGCGCGGTCGCCGACGGCACCGCCCAGCTGTCGGTCAGCTCCGAGCCCGACCTGTTCGTCGACGGCCGCTTCTGCAGCGACCAGGTGGCGGCCCGCCGGCTGGCGCACGCCGGCCTGATCGTCGCGGCCGCGGCGGCCGCCCCGGCGCGCCGGGGCCAGCGGGTGCTGGCCGAGCTCACCCCGGCCGGGCAGCTCGAGCTGCTGGCGAGCTGAGCTGCGCACACCCACAGCTCCGGCCGCCCGTGTCCGTGACCGTCCCGGACACGGGAACGGCCGGGACCACGTCTGGGGGGCCGTCCGTGGCCCCCGGACTCCGGCCCCGGTTCCGCCGCCCCCGCGGAACCGGGGCGTCCGCGTTCCGCGGAACCGTCCCCCACGTTCCGCGGAACCCTCCGCGCGTTCCGCTGAACCTCGCCGCCGCGTTCCGGAACGCGCTCGACACGGCGCCGGCCCGAGCTCAGACCCGACCACCGGCGTTCCGCGGAACGCGCGCGACCGGCCCTCGGTGGCAACCCCCGGCGGCTTCGACGTCGTCCACACCGCCGAGCGCGACCTGGTAGTCCTCCGAGGCGCGGAAACAACTGCCACGTCGCGGTCGCGCCGACACACGAGCGGGCGACCGGAGACAGCTCCTGGCGGTCCGGGGTGCGGGTGCCGAGTCACGCCGCTGCACGTCCCAGGCGTTGATCGGTCACCGCGGGCCCTGCGTTCCGCTGGAACCGTTCCTCCACGTTCCGCGGAACCGTCCCGCACGTTCCGCGGAACCGTCCGCACGTTCCGCGGGACCGTGCCCGCGTTCCGCGGAACGCCGGTCGAACGCCGCGTCGGCTCGGCTTCAGCCCCGGCCACCGGCGTCGACCGGCTCGGCGGCCGGACCGGTCCGGGCAGCATCGCGCACCCCGCCGCCACCGTCGGCGGTGCCGGCGCTCGGTGGGGTGCCCGCTGGCACCGCCGCCTGCGCGCCCGAAGCGCCGCTCCCGGCACCGGAATCGGCACCGCCGAAACTGCCCTCGCCGGTAGCCGCGCTCTCGTCGGCGGCGGACGGCGCCGACTCCGCCGGCCCGTTGTCCGGTCCGTTGTCCGGTCCGTTGTCCGGTCCGTTGTCATTGCCCGTTCCGTCGGGTGCGTCCGCGGCCGGGGCCTGCGGCGGCTCGACGGGCGGCGTGGTCGTGGTCGTCGTCGGCGGCGGGGCCGACGTCGTCGGGACCGCGGTGGCCGCCGAATCGGGTGCGGGCACGGCCGAGCTCGGCTCGGGCGGCGGGGGCGGGGCGGGCACCCCCCGCCGCGGGGCACGACCGGCGGGGGGTGCGGCCGGGGCGGGCCGCGGGTCGCTGCTGATGGTCAACGATGGCTCGCCGGAGCCATCCACGGTGGCCGTCGGCGCCACCGTGTTGACCACCGGCTTCGGGATCGAGGCGTCGGCCTCGCGGGCGGCCCCGACCCGGGTGGCACCGAACGCGACGGCCCCGCCCAGCAGGACCAGCGCCAGCACCCCCGCCGCCAGCCCGACGGCCGTGCGGCGACGGGTCGGTGCCGGCTCGGCGACCGTCGCGAACGGGCGGGCCTGCTTGGGTGGGCGGGCGGCGGGTCCGGTCGGGGCGGCACCGGCGGCCCGCAGCGTGGGGCGGTCCCACGCGTCGAGCCCCGCCGGTTCCGACCGGATCTGCGCTGCGTCGGCGGCGCCCGGCACCCGGTCGGCCCCCGACGACCGGTCGGCGCCCGACGACCGGTCGGCCGCCGGCACCCGGTCGAGATCCACCGCCCGGTCACCCGCGCCCGCGCTCGCACCCGCGCCGGCCGCGACCACCGGCCCCGCCGACCCCGCCCGGCTCGCCGGTCCCGCTGGGAACGCGGCCCGTCCCGGCGCCCGTGCCGCCACTCCGCCTTCCGACTCCGCGGCCCGCGCCACCAGCGCGGCCCCGGCGGCGATCACCCCCTTCGGGTCGACGTCCACCGCGGCACTGCGGCCGAACTCCTCGGACACCAGCTGCGTGATCAGCGGGATCCGGGACGACCCTCCGACCAGGAGCAGCGCGTCGAGATCGGCGGCCGCCACCGCGGCCGAGTCGAGCGCGAGCCGCATCGAGGCCATCGTGTCCAGCACCGCCGGGGAGATCATCTCCTCGAACTCGCGGCGGCCGAGGCGCACCTGCGTGCAGACCCCCGGCAGCAGCACCGAGACCAGCACCTCGGTGTCGTGCGACAGCGCCTCCTTGGCCGCCGTGCACTCCCGGCGCAGGCCGGCCACGGCGGTCAGCACGTCCGGATCCTCCGGGTCGAGCGCCTCCCAGGCCGCCCCGAGCGCACCGCGGACGTGACCGAACACCGCCTCGTCGAAGTCCAGACCGCCGAGGTGCTCGAGGCCCTCCGGGGTGCCGAGCAGCTCGAAGCCGCCACCGGCGGACTTGCGCACGACCGCGGCGTCGAACGTGCCGCCCCCCAGGTCGTAGACCGCCACCACCGCACCCGGCCGCACCCGCGCCGTGCTGGCGTATCCGATCGCCGCGGCCTGCGGCTCGGAGAGCAGCCTCGCCGAACCCAGCCCGTGCGCGGAGAGCGCCGCCCGCAGCGAGTCGAGCTTGTGCACCCCCCAGCCGGCCGGATGCGTGAGGGCCACCCGGGACGCGACCGCGCCCTCGCGGGCCGCCACGTCCTGCAGCATCCGCGACACGAAGCGCGCCGCGAGGTCCTCGGCCGCCATCGGCTCCCGACCGAGGTGCACCGGCGTGGGGTCGCCGATCCGGCGCTTGAACTCGCGCACCACGCGTCCCGGATCCGAGAGCGCGTGCCGTTCGGCCGCCTCCCCCACCTGGAACGTCCCGTCGGACCCGACGTACACGGTGGAGGGCACCGACTTGGCCCGCTGCCCGAGCGCCACGACCTCGGCCGGGCCACCGCCGGGCCGGCAGACCGCGGCAGCCGAGTAGGTGGTCCCCAGGTCGATCCCCACGTAGTACGCCATCGATTTCCTCCGCTCACCGCGTGCGCTCATCGCCGCCACTGGGCAGGCACGGCCGTGGCACCGCGCGGGTTCACCGTTTCCCCGCAGTGCCGGGCGAATCCCCTATCCCGCGGCGCAACTCCGCGCGAACCCCCGGTATCGGCTGCTCAGAGCACCGGGGCCAACCCGGATCCGGGGCGCCGTCGACCGCCTTAACGTCGTTGCCAGCCGGACGAGACACCGGCAGGCGAATCCGGCGGACCACCGCCGGCGCCGGTCCCCGAATCACCCCACTCAGAGAAGAGCGCAACCATGACGACCCCGAACCCGTTCGACCTGGACACCTTCATCGCCGGCATCAACGACCAGATCGCCGACATCGACCAGGACGTGGTGCAGGACCAGCTCGCGGACCAGGACGCCAACGCGGCGCAGGTCGGCAACCAGGACAACACCCAGGCCTCGGCCCTGGACCAGACCACCACCACCGCCACCAACACCGAGTCCGGTGACGGCGGCGACGGCGGCACCGCGGTCGGCGGCGCCGGTGGCAGTGCCGACGGCGGGGCCGGCTTCGGCTTCGGCGGCGTCGGCGGCAACATCGACCAGGACGGCGAGACCAACATCAACTTCGGGGACAGCGGCGACGCCAACGGCGTCGGCGCCGGCGGGGCCGGCGGCAACGCGGGCGACGGCGGCTCCGCGGACGCCTCCGGTGGCGACTCCGGCGACGCGGTGTCCGATGTGGACGTCGAGGCCGAGCAGGAGAACGACCAGGACTCGGTGCAGGACCTCGAGCAGGACTCCGACCAGGACCTGGACAGCGAGCAGGACGCCGAGGACAACGACGACATCTCCTCCGACATCTCGTCCGACTTCGACACCAGCGCCATCTTCAGCTGATCCTCGCGGCCCCGCCCTCACCCCCGGGGCGGGGCCGCCTCATTCCCCGGAGGCGTTCCCGTGCTGGCCCTTTCCGAGATCATCGACTTCCTGCTCACCCTGATGCGTGACGAGGACGCCCGCGCCGAGTTCGAGCAGGACCCGGAGGGCACGCTGGCCCGGGCCGGCCTCGAGGGCCTCACCGGTCAGGACGTGAGCGACGCCCGCCTGCAGCTGGCCGACTCCGGTGCCGTGCACGCCGACGGCCACCAAAGCGGCGCCGCCTCCTCATCGTCATCGTCCTATTCGGACGGGTCCGATCCGGTTCAGCAGATCAACTACACCACCCGGAACTACCAGGCGCAGGACAGCGCGCCGGCCGACGACGGCGGTGGCGGCGGCGCGAACGAGGTGAGCCTGGAGCAGCAGAGCAACACCGCGCTCAGCATCGACGACCGCGACTCGTTCTTCTTCCAGACCTTCAACTCCGACGACGACGTCACGATCATCGACGACTCGTTCAACACCGTCGACGCCTCCACCACCGACGTCGCCATCACCAACATCGAGGGCTCGTTCAACTCCGACGACGACGTCACCGCGATCGATGCGGACAACTCGTTCAACACCCAGGAGGACAACGACGTCGTCGCCATCCAGGACAACGACACGGTCAACGAGGACAACGACGTCCTGAACGCGGACAACTCCTTCAACGAGACCGCGCCGGCGGCCGGCACGCCAGCCCCCGCGGCCCCGGCACCGGTCGAGCAGCCGCCCGCCGCGGATTCGCCCGCCGAGGAGGCGCCGATCGAGGAGGCACCGATCGAGGAGCCCATCATCGTCCTCGACGACCCCGGTCCGGACGAGGTGCCCGCCGACGAACCGTTCGACGTCCCGGCCGATGACCCGGCCGACGACCCGGCCGACGACCCGGCCGACGACCCCGCAGACGACCTCACCGACGACGCCCTGGCCGTCTGAGCGGACACCGGAGGAACAGCCGTGAACCGCACCGAACCGCTGGCCGTCGTCGACCGCGCGCTCGCCGCCATCGCCCGCTACGAACGCCCGGACCTCGACGATCGACTCCGGCTGGCCCGCACCCGGCTGCTCGACGACCGGGTCCGGGTGCTCGTGGTCGGCGAGTTCAAGCAGGGCAAGAGCATGCTGGTCAACGGCCTGGTCGGGGCCCCGGTGTGCCCGACCTTCGACGATGTCGCGACCGCGGTGCCGACCAGGGTGCGGCACGCGGAGAAGGTGACGATCACGCTGGTCCGGGACCTCGACCCGGCCGGGCCGGATCCGGCGGCGCGGCGCACCGAGCGGATCGAGGTGCCGGCCGACGAGCTGGCCGAGCACGTCTGCGAGCAGGGCAACCCGGGCAACCAGGAGGGCTGGAGCCACGTCGAGGTGGCCGTGCCGCGACCGGTGCTGGCCGGTGGCCTGGAGCTGGTCGACACCCCCGGGGTAGGCGGTCTGCAGTCGGTGCACGGCGCGGCGACCTTGGCCGCGCTGCCCGCCGCCGACGCCGTGCTGCTGGTCTCCGACGCCTCCCAGGAGTACACGGCGCCGGAGCTGGAGTTCCTCGCGCACGCGGCCTCGGTCTGCCCGAACGTGGCCTGCGTGGTCACCAAGACCGATCTGTACCCGGAGTGGCGGCGGATCATCGAGCTGGACCGCGGACACCTGGCGACCGCGGGCGTCACCGCCGACGTGTTCGGGGTGTCCTCGACGTTGCGCTGGCAGGCCGTGCTGGAGAACGACTCGGAGATCAACGCCGAGTCCGGCTTCCCGGAGCTGTTGGCCTACCTGCGCCGCCGCGTGCTGGGGCAGGCCGACCTGCTGGCCCGCCGCGGGGTGGTGCACGACGTGCTCGCCGTCACCGATCAGCTGGCCGGCAACCTGCGCTCCGAGCAGTCCGCCCAGCAGAACCCGGCGCAGGCCCAGCAGCTGCTGCGCACCCTGACCGCCGCGCAGGAGCGGGCCGCCGCACTCAAGGAACGCTCGGCGCGCTGGCAGCAGACCCTCAACGACGGCGTCGCCGACCTCAACGCCGACATCGACTACGACCTGCGGGACCGGATGCGCGAGATCAGCCGGATGGCCGAGGAGGAGCTGCTGGGCGGCGGCGACCCGGCCAAGGTCTGGGACCAGTTCGCGGCCTGGGTGCAGCAGGAGGTCGCGGCGGCCGCGGCGGCCAACTTCCTGTGGGCCACCCAACGCGCCCGCTGGCTGGCCCACCAGGTCGCGGAGCACTTCGCCGGCGAGAAGGACCAGCTGCTGCCGGCCCTGCGCAACGACCCGTCCGACGCGCTGCGCTCGGTGCGGGCCATTGCCGCCCCGGACAACAGCGCATGGGGCCTGGGCAACAAGGCCCTGACCGGGTTGCGCGGCGGCTACATGGGCATGCTGATGTTCGGGATGATCGGCACCTTCGTCGGGTTCGCCTCCTTGATCAATCCGCTGGGCATCGGAGCCGCGGTGGTGATGGGCGGCAAGAGCATCGGCGACGAGCGCAAGCGGCTGATCACCAAGCGCCAGAACGAGGCCAAGGCGGCCGTCCGCCGCTACGTCGACGACGTGACCTTCCAGGTGGCCAAGGACTCCCGGGACCGGCTGCGGACGGTGCAGCGGGACCTGCGCGATCACTTCACCGCGCAGGCCGAGCAGCTGAAGCGCTCCCTGCAGGAGTCGCAGCAGGCCGCCGAGCGGGCGGTGAAGGCGTCGACGGGCGAGCGGCAGGCCCGGCTCACCGAGATCACCGCCGCGCTCGAACAGCTGGCGGTGGTGCGCCGGCAGGCCAAGGCCCTGCTGCCGCAGCCGGCCGCTGCGGTCCCAACAGGATCATCCAGGGCCCGACCCGAGCAGCAGTCGAAGGCGGTGCGAGCGGGATGACCGCGTCGCTGACCGCGGCTGCCCGCCGAACCTTGCTGCAGGCCATCGACGCCCATCGCGACCAGCCACGGCACGCCCACTGGCTGCACGGGCAGCTGCTGCGACTCGACGAGCCACTGCGGGTGGCGATCGTCGGGAAGGTCAAGGCGGGCAAGTCGACACTGCTCAACGCGCTGGTCGGCGAGCAGGTCGCCCCGACCGACGCCGGCGAGTGCACCCGCGTCGTGACCTGGTACCGGGACGGGCACAGCCCCCGCATCACGATGCATCCCACCGACGGCGCCGCGACGACGCTGCCGGTGCGGCGCCGCGACGGTGCGCTGGTCATCGATCTCGGTGACACCCCGGCCGACCGGGTGGCCCGGCTGACCGTCGACTGGCCGTCGCAGAGCCTGCGGCTGGCCACCCTGATCGACACCCCGGGCATTGCATCGGTCACGGCGGCGAACTCGCGACGCACGGTGGCGTTCCTCGATCCCGACGACGACACCCCGACCGAGGCCGACGCGGTGGTGTACCTGATGCGCCACCTGCACGCCGCGGACGCCGAGTTCCTGGAGGCCTTCCGGGACCGCGGCATGGCCAGGGCCACCGCGATCAACACCATCGCCGTGATCTCGCGGGCCGACGAGATCGGCGGCGGCCGGGTGGACGCGATGTTCGCCGCGCGCGGCATCGCCCAGCGCTACCGGGCCGACCCGACGGTGCGGGGGCTGTGCCAGAACGTGGTCGCGGTGGCCGGACTGATCGCCGAGACCGGCCGGACCCTGCAGCAGGCGGAGTTCGGCGCGCTCGCCGAGCTGGCCGGGGTGCCCAAGGCCGAGCTCGAGTCGCAGCTGCGCTCGGTGGACCGCTTCCTCAGCAGCAGGGGCCCCGCGTCGGCCGGCACCGCCGGCTCGAACCTCGGCACGGCCGCACGCCGAAAGTTGGTGCAGCGCTTCGGTCTTTTCGGGATCCGGCTGTCCACCAGCCTGATCCGCAACGGCGCGGGCGATCCCGCTGCGCTGGCCGCCGAGCTGGTTGCGCGCAGCGGGCTCGGCGAGCTGCAGCGCGTGCTGCACACCCAGTTCACCGAGCGCCGGGACCTGCTCAAGGCCCGATCGGCGCTGCTCGCGGTGGACAGCGTGCTGCGGGCGAGCGGGCGCGCCGGCCCGCTGCGCCAGGACATCGAACGGATCCTGGCCGGCGCCCACGAGCTCGCCGAGCTGCGGCTGCTCGCGGTGCTGCGGGCCGGTTCGGTCGGCCTGCCGCGGGCCGGCGTCGCCGAGGCCGAGCGGCTGCTCGGCGAGTCCGGCGCAGCCGCCGCGGCCCGCCTCGGGCTGCCGGTGGACGCGAGCACGGCCGAGCTGCGCGACGAGGCCTTCGGGGCCCTCGACCGGTGGCAACGGCACGCCATGAACCCGATGTTCGGGCGGGCCACGGTCGACGCGTGCCGGGTGGTCGTGCGCAGTTGCGAGGGCATCCTGGCCGCGCTGCACGACCGCGACGCGCTGCGCACCGGCCGCTGAGAGCCGCTGAAGGCCCCGCGCGACCGCCGCCTCTGTGCCGCATCCGCGCCCAGCAACGTGTCCACGTACATACTCCCCGCGCCGCGCGCCGACCAGCATGGGCGACAGCGACAGTCAGGGGAGCATCATGATCACCCGATTCTCGATCGACGAACGGATGACCGCGGGGCCCGCGGCGGAGGCGGCCGACGACGGCGTGGCGGCCGAGCGGGCCTGGCGCAACGGCGACGTGGCCGAGGCGATGGCCGCGGCCGACCGGGTGCTGGCGCACGGCACCGATCCCGGTGCCCGCGCGGCCGGGGTGGCGGCCGCCGCCGCGGCCGCCGACGGCGCCCTGCTCGACGCGGCCGAGCGTTGGCGCGGGGTCGCGGCCGCCCTCGACGATGTTCCCGGGGTCTGGGCGGCCGGTCGGGCCGCGCTGGCCGCGGGCCTGGCCGGCGACACCGCCGCCGCCGCGCGCGACCTGGAGCAGGCCCGCCGGCAGGCTCCCGAGCCGGCCCCGCGCGGGCTCGCGGTGCTGCTGGACGGGGCCGCGGCGCTGGTGGAGGCGTTGCAGGGCAACATCGGCGGCGCGGCCCGGCGGCTGGCCGGGCTGGCCGCGACGACCGTGCCGGCCGATCCGTTGGCGTCCGACCGCTGGGACGAGCTGGCCATCACGGTGGTCGCCGCCGCCGGCGACGACCACACCGCCCAGGTGATCCTCGGCGGCCGGACCGGCCACCCGAACAGCCGGCACCAGCTGCTCGGCGCCTGGCTGCGGCTGCGCACCGGCCACCTCAACGACGCGCGTGATGCGCTGGCCGAGGCCGCCCGCACCCCGGTGCTGCGGCGCAACGCCGTTCTCGGCGCCGCCGTGACGGTCGGGCTCGCGCGCCGCTCCGGCAACGAGCACGCGCTCGCCTCGACCTGGCAGCGGGTGGCCCCGGTGGTCGCCGGTGCCGACGTGGAGATGTTCCTGCTCGACGCCTGGGGCGAGCTGTCGGTCGGCGCCCAGCAGGTCTCCCCCGCCGACTGCCACACCATCGTCGAGGCCATCCGCGGCGCGGTGCGGCGGGCCGGGTCGCCGTGGTGGGCGCTGGCCGCCGAGCTCCGCTGGCAGCTGGAGCGGGCGATCGTGGCGCAGGACGCGGCGGCGGCCGGCGCGGCCGCCGGGCGACTCGCCACCCTCGCCGAGCAGCACCCCGCGGTGGAGGTGACCGCCACCGCCGCCGCCACCTGGGCCGCGGTCCTCGCCGGCGAGGTGCACACCCCGGTGGTCGCCGCGACGATCACCCGCCTGGCCGGCACCGGCCGGCGCTGGGAGGCCGCCGCGCTGTGCCGCGCCGCGGTGACCCGGACCGGCGACCCGGCCGCCGCCCGCGAGCTGCTGGGCACCGGCCGCACCCTGCGCAGCGCGCCCACCCCCGGCCGCCGCGGTGGCGACCTGTCCGACCGCGAACGGGAGGTGGGCGCCCTGATCATCGACGGCCTGACGCACAAGGAGATCGGCGCCCGGCTCTACATCTCCCCCAAGACGGTCGAGCAGCACGTCGCCCGGCTGCGCCAGAAGCTGGCCGCCGGCAACCGGGCCGCGCTGGTCGCCGGCCTGCGGGTCCGGCTGGAGGCCTGATCGATCCGGCCGCCCCGCGATCAGCCAGGGTGGCGGTGCGCGGTCAGCCGGCGCCAGGCCCAGCTGGCCGGCACGTGTCGGCCGGTGACCACGTACTCGCGGCTGGCGTCCACGATCAGCGTCATACCCAGCGCGCGCCGGGCGCCGGCCTCGCCGGACAGCAGCAGCTCGTCGCCGGGAGCAAGCACGAGGTGGTCGGCCGGGGCCAGCAGGCACTCCTCGTCCCGCAGCACCATCAGCGGCACCACCGGCAGCTGCTGGTCGCGGTTGTCCGGGTCGCGCAGCAGTTCACCGAGCCGCGCGGTGCCCGACGCCAGCCATTCGGTGAGCGCCGGGGTCTCGTCCGGGGTCAACCGGACCTTCCACAACGTCGGCAGCTCCTGCCCGCAGCGGTCGACCATCCGGTCCAGCAGCGCCGCGGCCCAGGCGTCGCCACAGGCCGGCACCTCCTGCAGGAACCGCCACAGCAGCGGGGTGGACAGCTGGGCGAACACCTCGTGCGCCACCACCTCGGTGGGCACCAGCAGCGCGTCCACCTCCATCACCGCGAACAGCGACTCGCTGGTCGGCAGGTTCTGCCGGGCGGCCACCCAGAGCCGCGGGTTGATCCGCCGGGCGGCCGCGATCAGCGACAGGTTGGTGGTGTCGTTGTCGGTACCGGCCACGAAACCGGCGGCGCCGGTCACCCCCGCCCGCTTCATCACCGCCGGGTCGCAGCCGTCGCCGACCACCACGTCGGCCTCGGCGTCCAGGATCGGGTTCGGCTCGACGATGGTCACCTCCAGCCCCTCGGCCCGCAGGTCCTCGGTGAGGTGCCGACCGAACCGGCCGTAGCCGCACATCACCCAGCGACCCTCGGCCGGCGGGCTGCCCCGGGGCGGCAGCGGGGCGCCCGGCCCGCTCTCCACCCACATCATCAGCTGGTAGGTGGCCGGGGCGCGCATCGCGATCCGCAGGTAGTCGCCGAACCGGTCGAAGGGGTCGACCACGGTCGGCGAGCCGAAGGCGCGCATCCGGGCCGCGATCGCCGTCGAGATGGTGCGGGCGACGACCGGCAGCTCGGGCCGCAGCAGCGCGGCCGTCATGGCCACCGCGAGGTTGGCCTCGTCGTCGTTGGTCAGCGCGAGCACCGCCTCGCAGTTCGGGTTGGCCAGCCCGGCGACCCCGAGGTGCGCCGGATTGCGGGCGTCGGCGACCAGGGCGGGCACGTCGGCGTGGAAGGAGGCCAGGTCGAGCGCGTCGATGCGGTCCTCGTTGCCGTCGATCACCACGAACCGCCGGCCCGAGGCGTCGAACCAGCCGCCGAGCAGCTCTCCGGTGCGCCCGAACCCGACCAGCAGCAGGAACGGCTCGCGCAGCCGCGCAACCCGGTGCGTGAATTGCTGCAACGCCCGGGCCTGCCGGAACGAGCGGCTCTGGAACAGCGCCAGCAGCGAGCCGATCGCGTACGCCCAGCCGATCACCGTCAGGTAGATCGAGATGGTCACCCAGGCCCGCTGCTCCTGGTTGAACGGGTAGGGCAGCTCGCCGAAGCCGATCGTGGAGGCGGTGTAGCTCATGAAGTAGAACGCGTCGAAGACGCCCAGCCGCTGCGGGTTGCCGTCGGCGTCCTGGCCGGGGATCAGGGTCAACCCGAGCACGCTCACCGCGAACACCAGGATCAACACGATCAACGGGGTGCGCATCCGGCGCATCAGCAGGAAGATCGTCGCCGAGGCCTGCACCGAGGACAGCAGCGGCACCCAGCGGCGCATCCGCTGCGGCAGCTCCTCGTCCTGCAACAGCCGCCACCAGAACGCGAGCAGCGGATTCCCCATGTGATCCCCTAACGGCGGTGGTAGGACACCGTCTCGACGACCAGCAGCACCACCGACACGATGTTGGCGAACAGCGCGCCGCCGGACAGCGAGACCACGCTGGCCGTGGCCGCCCGGGACAAGCCCTCGGCGGACAGCCCGTCGGCGAACGTCCAGACCAGTGCCGCCGCGATCAGCTGCAGGTCCGCGACCAGGCTGGTCGCCAGGTGCACGGCGCCGATCTGGGTGCGGTCGCCGAACTTCAGCACGGTGGCGATCAGGCTGACCACGATCGCCGCGAACAACTCGTAGACGTTGTGCAGGATCGGGTCGCCGATGTCGCCGATGAAGAAGCCGAAGTTGAGCGTCGCGGCCAGCATCACGAAGAAGCCGAAGACGACCTTCTCGAGGTTCATCCCGGCAGTATCAGGTGATCAGCGTCGCGGCGTGGTCCGGCACCCCGCGGAACATCTCCCGGGGCGGCCGCTGGTAGCCCTGCTGCGGCGGTCGCTCGGGCAGCTTCAGCTTCGGGCGCGGCACCCGCTCCCACGGCACGGCCGACAGCAGGTGGGCGATCATGTTCAGCCGGGCCCGGCGCTTGTCCTCGGACTCCACCACCAGCCAGGGTGCCTCCGGGATGTCGGTGGCCGCGAACATCTCGTCCTTGGCCCGCGAGTAGTCCTCCCAGCGGGTCAGCGACTCCAGGTCCATCGGGGAGAGCTTCCAGCGCCGCATCGGGTCCTTCATCCGGGACCGGAAGCGGCGCTCCTGCTCGGCGTCGCTGACCGAGAACCAGTACTTGTAGAGCAGCACCCCGTCCTCGATCAGCAGCCGTTCGAACACCGGGCACTGGTGCAGGAACCGTTGCTGCTGTTCGGGATCGGCGAAGCCCATCACGCGTTCGACGCCCGCGCGGTTGTACCAGCTGCGGTCGAACAGCACGATCTCCCCGGCGGCCGGCAGGTGCTCGATGTAGCGCTGGAAGTACCACTGCGTGCGCTGCCGCTCGGTCGGGGCCGGCAGCGCCACGATCCGGCAGACCCGCGGGTTCAGGTACTCGGTGACGCGCTTGATCGCGCCCCCCTTGCCGGCGGCGTCACGGCCCTCGAACGCGACGACCAGCCGGGCGCCGCTGGCCCGGACCCACTCCTGCATCTCGACCAGCTCGCCCTGCAGCCGCAGCAGCTCCGCCTCGTAGGCCTCCCGGGGTATCCGGGGTGCCCGCTCGGGAGCGGGCGGCTGCTGCTGCCGGGCGCGGCCGTTGCTCGCTGCCCCAGCCTTGACCGCCTTAGCCTTGACCATGGCCACATGTTGCCCGGATACGGGCGATCCGGCCAGCCGTGCCTATTGCTGGGCAGCCGGCTCGAACAGGACATTCACCTGCTGGAACCCCATCGACATGGCCAGCGTGGTCAACATGTTGCGGGTGTTCTGCTCGGCCCGGGACGGCAGGTCACTGGTGGCGGCGGCCGCATCGAGCTTGCGCGCGGCCAGCACCCACAGCTCCTGCTCGCTTCGCGGAGCCTGGTCGAACACCCCGGTCACGCGCTCCACGATGCCGCGCTCCTGCCCGACCACCCGGCTCTGCGTGGG
This sequence comes from uncultured Actinomycetota bacterium, assembly GCA_963730945.1. GTDB lineage: Bacteria > Actinomycetota > Actinomycetes > Mycobacteriales > Pseudonocardiaceae > Pseudonocardia. The sequence continues at coordinate 455,723 of CAVSTV010000008.1, read as the reverse complement.
ATCGACGACCGCGGGCCGCAGCGTCGGCGCCGGCAGCGAGATGGTCACGGTGAGCCGGTCGGGCGACATCGAGACGTGGCGGGCGTCGAGCGCGGAGAAGTTCACGACGCTGTCGACGAAGCCGGTGGCGAAGAACGTCGTGCGCTCGCCGCTGATGATGGCCGGCACGTTCGGGGTGTCGTGTTCGAGATCCACGAGCACCTGGTAGGTGCCGGTGGCCGCGCGGAACTCCGCGACATCGCGCACGGCGGTGAGCAGCGGGATCGCGCTGCGGTCCAGCGACTGCTGCTGGAAGGGGTTGGACCAGCCCGGCACGGCGGCGACCTGGGCTCCGAACGGCACCAGCGCGACCACGGCGACTCCACCGGCCAGCACCTTCATCCACCGCCGGCGTGGAGGTTGACCGATCACGGAACGGCCGGCGGGAGTGCGGTAACGCAGTTGCGTCCTCACCATGAGCCTCCTTCGTCCCAGAACCGCCCACTTCGTCCCAGAACCTCGTCGTCCCCGAACCTCAGAGTTCCCGAACCTCATGGTCCCGAACCTCGTAGTCCCGAACCCGCTCGCCTCGGGCGACGGAACTGGCGTTGGCGTCACAGGAACCGACCCCGTCACGCTCAACGGTGAACCACTCGTCGATGTTCCGCCAGCAGACATCGCACGTCTCACGCAGATGCGCGGTTCGATTGCGCCGAGATTACGTGCTGAACCCCGGAAGGGCGACCCGTGTGGCCAGACGGGTAAGGGGGTACTGTGCGTCATGAACCACGCCATCCTAGCTGGGGGTGAACACTCCTATGCCTGACAGGCTGGGCCCGATCGGTGCGTTGGCCGCCGTCGCGGTGGGTTTGTTCGCGGCCCGCGGTGGTTTCGCTTCCGCCGACACCGGCGCCAACAACGCCTCGACCGCGATCAATCAGCAGGTCGGGCAGCGGGTGACGATGAGCAGTGTGCAGGTGCAGTCGGTGCCGGCCGACGAAGGTTTCTGGGTCGACAGCGACCACGGACAGGTGTGGGTGCAGATCGACACCCGGCGGGAGTCGCCCTACACGGTGAGCCGGGGCGAGCGGGTCAGCTTCACCGGTTCGGTGGTCTCGCACGGCGGGGACTTCCCCGCCCGGGTCGGCGTGACCGGATCGGAGGGCGCCGCGGCACTGGCCTCCCAGGGCGCGCACATCACGGTCCCGGTGAACGGGATCGCGTTCGACCACTGACCTCCGTCGAGCACCGGCCGGGTGGTCAGCCGTCTCCCGGCCGGTCCTCGGGCACGACGTGCACGGCGGCCTCCTCGGCCGAGGCGCCCGCCCCGTCGATCCCAATGTCGATGGCGTAGAGCTCGTCGTCGGTGTCCGAGGTGTCGCCCCGATCCTCGGCGACGAGCCGGCCGGAACGCCGCTGTCCGACCTCGTCGTCACGCAGCTCGCCATCGGTGTCGGCGGTGTCCCCCAGGCCGTCCCCGTCGGCCTCGTCGCCGCCGAACTCGTCACCGCCGGTGTCGGGCAGCTCGCGGGCGAGCCGCCCCTCCAGGCTCTCCCCCGCCGCCTCCTCGCGGGCGGTCGTGCCCCAGCCGGCACCGGTCCACGGGCGCTCCGGCGGCGAGTACCCCTCGTCCAGCGGGTCGGCGACGCCGCGGTCGTCGAGGGTGTCGGCGGAGTCCAGCTGGTCCGACTCGTGATCGACTTCGTCGCCGCCACCGGCCATCTCGGTCATCGACGAACCGTACCGACCGCGGGCTGCGGGCTGCGCAGCGCGCCCACCGCCACGACGGCGATCACCACAGCGATCACCGCGGCGACGCCCGCGGTCAGCTGCAGCCCGCTCACGAACGCCGTCCTGGCCGCCGCGAGCACCGCGCTCGCCGCGGGCTCGGGCAGCTGCGCGGCCACCGCGACGGCTCCGCCCAGGGTGTCGCGGGCGTCCGCGGCCGCCTCGGCCGGCACGCCCGCGGGCATCCCCGCCGCCACCCCGCCCCGGTAGATCGCCACACCCACGCTGCCCAGCACCGCGATGCCCAGCGCCCCGCCCAGCTCGGCCGCGGTCTCGGAGATCCCGGAGGCGGCACCTGCCTTCTCCTCCGGTGCCGATCCGACGACCATCTCGGTGGTCAGCCCGAACACCGGGCCCATCCCCAACGAGATCAGCACCGACGCGCTGACCAGCTCGAACAGCCCGTGTTCGACCGCGACTCCGGTCAGCACGACCAGCCCGACGGCGGATGCGGCGAGACCGGCGGCCACCACCCTGGCGGGCGGCTGCCGGGACAGCAGCCGCGGCGCGAGCTGCGAGCCGACGATGAAGCCGACCGCCGCCGGCACCGACCACAGCCCGGCCTGCAGCGGCGACAGCTGCAGGACCAGCTGCAGGTACTGGGCGATGTAGAGCATGTAGCCGATCATCACGAAGATCGCCACGAAGTTGACGATCAGCGCCACCTTGAAGGCCCGGACCCGGAACAGCCCGACATCGATCATCGGCTCGGTCAGCCGGCGCTGCCGGCGCACCCACGCCACGCCCACCAGCGCCCCGCCGACGATGGCCGCCACGGCCTCGACCGACGGCCCGTCCTGGGCGATCTGCTTGATCCCGTAGACCATCGCGAGGAGCGCGACCACCGACATAGCGGCGGAGCGGACGTCCAACCGGCGGGCCGCCGGATCGCGGTACTCCGGCAGCACCCGCGGGCCCAGCACCAGCAGCACGGCCATCACCGGCAGCGCCAGCAGGAAGACCGATCCCCACCAGAACCACTCCAGCAGCACCCCACCGAGCACGGGTCCGACGGCGCTGCCCGCGGAGAACGCGCTGACCCAGACCCCGACCGCGAAGGTGCGCTGCTTCGGGTCGGTGAACATGTGGAAGATCAACGACAGGGTTCCGGGCGCGATCGTGGCGCCGGCCAGCCCGAGCAGCGCCCTGCTCACGATCAGCATCTCCGGGGTGGTGGAGAACGCCGCGAGGATCGACAGCGCACCGAAGGCGCCCGCCCCGATCAGCAGCAGCCGACGGCGGCCGATGCGATCACCGAGGGTGCCCATGGTGACCAGCGCGCCCGCCACCATGAAGCCGTAGCTGTCGATGATCCACAGCAGCTGGCTGCTGGTCGGACGCAGGTCGGCGGTGATCGCCGGCACCGCCAGGTCGAGCACGGTCAGGTCCATCACGTAGAGCAGGCACGCCAGCGCGAGCACGCTCAGGCCGATCCACTCCCGGCGGGTGGCCAGGCCGGTGTGCGGGCTGTCGGGACCGGTCATCGCGCTCGATACTTCGCTGTCGCTCGGGTGCATATCGGGTGTGACCCGGCGCGCCCGGAAAAGTCATCGGAAAGTCATCGCCCGCCAGCGAATCGGCCGCCGCCCGATCAGCCGGACGGCCCGGCGCCGAGCTGACCGGCGATCATGCGGTTGAGCCGGTCGAGCTCGGCGTGCACGTCGGCGCGCACCTCGGTCACCCGTTCGAACTCGATCCGGGCCTCCTCCCGGGTCCGGCCGGCCTCGGCTCGGGCCCGGGCCTTGAGCAGCTCGGCCTCGGCCGTGGCCTCGGCGCGCACCGTGCCGGCAGCGTCGCGGGCCGACGCCCGCAGCCGCTCGGACTCGGTGCGGGCGGCGGCGACCTGCTGGGCGGCCTTCTCCTCCCGCTCCTCCAGCTCCGTGCTCCGCCGGCGCACGTCCTGGTCGAGCTCCCGGAACCGGGCGATGGCGGCCTGCTCGGCAACGTGTCGATGCTGTTCCGCGGCCTGCCGGGACTTCTCCATCAGCACGATCGACTCGCGGGAGGCGCTGGCCCGCATCTCGGCGGCCTCGGTCTCGGCCATCCGCAGCAGCTTCTCGGCCCGCGACCCGTAGCCCTCGGTGACCGGGGTCGTCGACAGCCGGGATCGGAGCCGTTCGTTCTCCGCGGCGCCGGCCTCCACCCGCTCCGCGGCGTGCCGGAGCCGGTTCTCGGCCTCGGCCAATGCGGTCCGCAGCTCCTGCACCACACGCAGCTGGTGGGTGGCGAACTGGTCGACCTGACGGCGGTCGTAGCCGCGCACGACGATCGGGAACCGCGCTTCGGGATCGGCGCCGAGTTCCCGGCTCTCCGGACTGTCCTGCCCCGTACTCATCGGCGCCCGCTCCCCGTCATGCCGCTGGTCCGCGCCAGACCGTAGCGGGAGATCATCTGTGCTGGTCGGGCGGCTGCGGGGCGGCCGGATCGGTCACTGTATGTTGGGCCCGCTCGCACAACCGAAGCAAGGCTCCCCCGATCGGCTGCTCCCCGGCAGCGATGCAGTTGCTCCAGGTCAGGAATCCGGCGGCCCCGCGGCCGATCGATGAACGTTCGGGGGCGAGCACATCGCTATCAGGAGGCGTCGTGGGCTACGACCTCGGAGTTGACCTCGGCGGCACCTCGGTCGCCGCCGCCATGGCGACCGGGTCCCGCGTGGAGATGGTCACGCTGGGGGATCGCACGGTGGCGATCCCCGCCGTGGTGTACCTCGGCAACAACGGCACGATCGTCGTCGGTGACGCCGCCGCCCGCCGCGCGGTCACCGGCTCGGACCGGGTAGGGCGCGAGCTCAAGCGCCGCCTGGCCAACCCGACGCCGATGCGGCTCGGCGACCGGACCTACGAGGTCACAGCGCTGCTCGGGGCGATCCTGGGAGACGTCGTCGACCGGGCCGAGCAGGGCACGGGTGCCGGGCCGGACCGGGTCGTGCTCACCCATCCCGCGCACTGGGACGCCGGCCGCCGGGAGCTGTTCGGTCGCATTCCGCGGATCGCCGGCCTCGCCGACGTGCAGATGATCACCGAGCCGGAGGCGGCGGCCGCGCACCACGCGGCGTCCGGCCGGTTCGCCGAGGGCGCGACGATCGCGGTGTACGACCTGGGCGGTGGCACCTTCGACGCCACCGTGCTGCGCAACGACGCCGGCCGGATCGAGATCGTCGGCCGCGCGGAGGGCATCGAGCAGCTCGGCGGCGGCAACTTCGACGAGGCGATCCTGGCCCACGTCAACACGGCCACCGGTGGTGCGCTGACCGCGCTCGACATGCGCGATCCGCAGAACGTGGCCACGGTCGCCCGGCTGCGCCAGGAGTGCGTCGCGGCCAAGGAGACGCTGTCGGTCGATGACGAGACGACGATCGCGGTGTTCCTGCCCAACCGGCACGCCGAGGTGCAGCTGAGCAGGGCGGACTTCGACGCCATGATCCGCACGCCGGTCGAGACGACGATCAGGACGCTGATCCGCACGCTCGAGTCGGCGCAGGTCGATCCGAGCGAGCTGGCCGCGGTGCTGCTGGTCGGAGGCTCGACCCGGATCCCGCTGGTGGCGCACATGATCTCCGATGCGCTCGGCCGGCCCACGGTGCTGGACGCGCACCCGAAGTACGCGGTGGCCCTGGGTGCCGCCGGGCTGGCCACCGGGCCCGCCACCGCCACGACTGAGGCCCCGGCCGAGCCCGCCGCGCGGTCGCGCCGCGATGGCGAGCTGGTCGCGGCGGCGGTCACGGCCGCCCGGGTCGCCCACGGTGGGACCGTCCCGCAGTCGGCTCCCGGTGATCTGTTCCTGCCCTCGGAGCGGCGGCCCGCATGGCCGCAGCCGCCCGACGCCGAGGAGATCTCGGTGTTCGGAGGGCCGCAGCCGCCACCGCTCGCACCGACCGGCGCGCCGAACCGGCGAACGGTCATCGACAACGACGAGCCGGACGGCCGTCGCGACCCCTACGGCGACGCCACCCCGGTCGGGTCGAGCACGCCCGACCTCGACCGGCCCGTAGCCGACACACCCGACGCCGACGCGCCCGACCTCGACCGGCATGATCCCGACAGGCCCGATCCCGACAGGCCCGATCCCGACAGGCCCGATCCCGACAGGCCCGATCCCGACAGGCCGATCCCGACGGGCCGATCCCGACGGGCCCGATCGCGACAGGGCCGGCGGGTTGCCGACCGCCGCCATCGGGATCCCCGTCATCACGACGGTCACCACGCCGACCGCGGCGGCCGGCCGGTCCCCGGACCCGTTCCTCGGCGTCGCCCCCGTGGCGCTGGTCAACGGCAGGTTCGACGGCGTGCCGCCGGCACCGCCCGTACCGCCGCCGCTTCCGGACCGGCCGGCGGGCGGGGCCGGCCGGCGGCGCCGGAGGTCGTTGCTCACCGTGGCCGCGGTGGCGGTGGCCGCGCTGCTGTTCGGCCTCGGATACCTCGATCTGGGGTCAGCTGAGCACCGCGGCGCCGCCGGCGGCCGCGGGCGCCGGATCGGCGGCGCCGCAGGGCGGCGCACCCACCGGGGCGCAGCCGGCGGCCCCACAGGCCGACGCCGGGCCGCAACCGGCGGCCGCCGTCGCGACCCCGTCGGTGGCCACGTCGGTGCAGGTGGGCAGCACCCCCGGCTTCGTCGTCGTGGCCCCCGACGGCCGCACCGCGATGGTGGCCAACCAGGCGGCCGGCGTGGTCACGGTGCTGGACACCGGGTCGAACACGGTGTCGGCCACGATCCCGGTGACCGCCGGACCGCCGCAGTACCTGTCGTTCTCCCCCGACGGCCGCCGCGCCTACGTCAGCATCTGGGACCAGGCGCGCACCGTCGCCGCGGTGGGCGTGCTGGACACCGCGACGAACACGATCCGGACCACCATCCCGGTCCGGACCCGCCCGTACCTGTCCGCGGTCACCCCCGACGGCAAGCTGCTCTACGTGCCCAACCACGACTCCGGCACCGTCTCGGTGATCGACACCGGTACCGAGAAGGTGACCACCGAGATCAAGGTGGCGCCCAACCCGCACTGGGTGGAGATGTCGCGGCGACGGCACCAGGGCCTACACGGCCAACCACGAGTCCAACCTGGTCTCGGTGATCGACACCTCGAACAACAGCATCCTGGCCGAGGTGCCGGTGGAGCTCAGCCCGCACAGCCTGGCCGCGCACCCGACCCGCCCGCTCGTCGCGAACGTCAACTACGACTCCGCGTCGGTGACGATGATCGACACGAACACCGACCAGGTGGTGGCCACGGTCCCGGTCGGGAAGAACCCGCAGGACATCACCTGGGCCCCGGACGGCCGGTTCGCCTACGTGGTCAACACCAGCGACAGCACGGTGTCGGTGATCGACGGCGACACCGCGGAGGTCACCGCGACGATCCCGACCGGCACCGCGCCGACCTCGGTGTCGGTGCTCCCCAACGGCACCGAGGCGCTGATCAGCAACCGGGACGACGGCACCCTGACGGTGCTCGACACGGACGGCTGAGCCGCGGCCGAGGATCAGCCCGGGGTCAGCGACCGCCGGCCCCGGCGAGCAGCTGCTCGCAGGTCTGCACGACCACGGCCGCGACATCGCGCACATCCTTGGTCGACACCGGATGCCCGGCCAGCCGCTGCCAGTGGCGCAGCTGCTCCGCGGCCACCATCGCGATCTCCGGCGGCCCGGCGTCGGGGGCCAGCGCGAGCCGCACCCGCGGCTCGGTGCCCATCGCACCGAGCAGCCGCTCCGCCGATTCCCGCTGATCGTCGTCCACCTCGAGGTCCCCCGAGCGGAGCGTGTCGATCAGGTCGAGCTCGGTCAGCTCGTGGGTGCCGGAGCGGATCCGGTCGAAGCGGTAGCGCAGCGCGGCGCCGCCGTCCGACGGTGGTTCGCTGCGCACCAGCGCCTCCAGCGCCCGCAGGGCGGACCGCGCCCGCACCCCCTGGGCGCGCCGGCAGAACCTGGTCTCGATCAGTTCGAGCAGCGCGGGCAACCCGCTGTGCCGGGTGAGCTCGACGGCGAGCGCGGCCGGCGTCGGCGCCCGACCGGACCGGATCAGCTCGGTGGCCAGCCGCACGCCGGCCGAGCCGAAGCGCTCCAGCAGCTCCTGTTCCTGCGCGCTGTCGACGGGGTCGGCCGGGACGGCAGCCGCGACCCCGGGCCGCGGGCGCTTGGTCGGCGACGGCCGCAGCACCGCGGGTGCGCCGCCCGGACCCGGTCCGGCCGGCACCGGCGTCAGCTCGCCGGGCGCCTGCTGCTCGTCCAGCTGGCACAGCGCCTGGTACTGGGCGTCGGTCAGCGCGGCGGCGGCGCGTGCGAGCAGCCCGGCCACCGGCACCACCACGGGCGTCCGGTTGCGCACCTCGGGCCGGGTGGCCCACTCCGCCGCCGCCCGCTCGGCGAGCTCCATGCCCTCGCCGGTCGAGCCGACGGCGCCCAGCTCGTCGACCCGGGCCAGCACGCCGATCGTCAGCGACGGGGGGTGCCGGACCCGCTCGTCGGGGGCCGCGTCCTCGAGGCGGCGGTGCCGCAGCAGCAGCACCGAGGCGTCCGCGACGGCCGACGGCCCGGCGGCGTGCACCAGGATCCGCTGCGTGTCGGCCGTCGTCCCGGTCCCCGAGATGTCGATCAGCCGCGCGGCCGGTTTCGCGGCCCGCAGCTTCACCCGTTCCCGCTCCAGCGCCGCCCGCAGCGCCTCGACCAGCGTCGACGTGCCCGCACCCGGTGGGCCGGACACCGCCACCCGCAGCGGTTCCTCCATGCGTTCGGCCAGCTCACGCAGGGCGTCGGCCTTGTAGGAGCCGTGGTAGAGCTCGCGGGCCGCCCGCAGCGCGTCCCGGACCTGATCGACGAGCGCGACGTTGCCGGACATCACCGGCGCGGGGCCGGGCCGGGCCGCTACCTCCGGCTTCCCGTTCGCGGACGCGTCCCGCTCGGGTTGGGGCAGCGGCACCGAGCCCTCCACGGTGGTGCCGGCACCCGGCTCCGAGCGGACCTCGGAGCGGCCGCCGACGGCGGCCAGCCGCGCGGTCAGGTTGCGCATGCCGCGCCCGGCCCCGGTACCGGCGCTGGTGTCCCAGCCCGGGCCCTCGTCGCGCACGATGAACCGCAGCCGGCCGTCGGTGGTGGCCAGCCGCACCCCGATGGCCGCGCCGGGGGCGTGCTTGCGCGCGTTGTTGACCGCCTCCAGGCAGCAGAAGTAGACCGCGGCCTGCGCGTCGGACGGGATCGTGATCGTCTCGTCGACGCCGTAGGAGTCGACCACCACCGGCGGGTGCCCGCCGCCCAGTTCCTGGCGCAACGCGCGCACCAGCCCGAGCTCGGCCAGCAGCGGGGACGACACCCCCTTGGCCGTCTCCGCCAGGATCGACTCGGCCACCTCGATCTGCCCGGCGATCTGCTCCAACCGGGATCGGGCCTGCTCCAGCTGGGACGTCGAGACCTGGTGCTCGACCAGCCCCAGCGCCAGCCGCAGCGACACCAGGTGGTGCTGGGCGCCGTCGTGCAGATCGCGCTCGATGCGCCGCCGCTCCCAGTCCATCTCGGCGACCACGGCCCGCCGCGACACCGCGATCCCGCCGGCGTAGGCCAGCGCCGCGCGCAGCTGGCGCTCCAGCTCGATCCCCGACCGGCTGGCCTGGAACACCACGCCCAGGCTGTCGGCCACGTCCTCCAGCAGGTGCTGGCGCTGCCCGTGCAGGCCCGCGACGGTGCCGCGGTCGACCGCGATGGCGCCGATGCGCTCGCTGCCGTGCCGCACCGCGACCTCGACCACCGGTTCGGAGCCGAGGCCCGGCTCGGCCCAGTCGTAGACCCGGTCCCGCATCCCCGGGCGCAGCACCGTCAGCCGGCACGCGGTCGCGCCCAGCCCGCGCCCGACCGCCTCGGCCAGCCGGGCCAGGTCCGGCCCGTCGGTGCTGCTGCCGCGCGAGAGCGCGGCGATCCCGGCGAGCACGCTGTAGGGGGTCGGGCGGGTGCCGTAGAGCAGCCGGTCGACCACCCGCTCGGCCCGCACGTAGAGCGGCAGGAACGCCAGCGCCACCGGCACCGTCGCCACCACCGCCAGCCCGAGCGCGCCGCCCCGGGTGCTGGTGTCGATCACCGAGCTGCCCAGCACCCGCAGCACGATGTGCCCGCCGGCGATGATCGATCCGACCAGCGCCGCCACCAGGCCGCGGCTGAACAGGTGCTCGGCGGTCCACGACCCGCCGCGGCGGGTGGCCACCAGCACCGCGCCGGCGATCATGACGCAGGCGAGCCGGGAGAACCAGAACAGCAACGCGATCGGCTGCCCACCGCCGTCGCCGCCGACGGCGGTGGGGTCGACCAGGTCGAGGCCGGTCCAGTCCACCGACCACAGCACCAGGGTGACCACCGCGAGCACGATGGTCACCGCGAACGCGCCGGCCAGCACGCTGAACAGCAGCCGCGACTGGGTGCGCACCGCGACCAGCGGCGAGTGCCGGATGTTGCCCGGCAGCGCCAGCAGCCCCGACAGCGGCACCAGGAAACCGAAGAACAGCACGCAGCTGGTGGCCTGCGGCAGCAGCGCCATGCCCGACCCGACCAGCAGCACCGTGCCGCCGCCCACCGCGACCAGGGCGGTGCGGGCCAGCCCGGCCCGGTCGGGTTCACCCGCGGTCGGGAAGACGGTCAGCGCCAGGATGTAGGCCGCGCACGCGATGCCCGGCAGCAGCACCTGGTGCACCAGGCCGAACATCAGCCCGCTGGCGGTCTCGACCGCGGTCGCCGCGGCGTGCGCCTGCAGGTTGAACGCACCCGCCGAGCCGATCATCGCCAGCGCGAACAGCCGGATCGACCAGGTCCGTTCGCGCGTGATCAGCAGGGCCACGGCCAGGCTGACCGAGATCATGCTGAAGCCGTAGTCGAGCAGGACCTGGGCCAGCGGCTCGCTGATCGGCACCGCCTCGAGCAGCGCGGCCGCCCACCGGCTGCCCCCGGCCGCGGCGGCGGTCAGCTCGGCGCGCACCGCCGGGAGCAGCGCGGCCGCCGCGACCACCGCGCCGATGCCCAGCCCGATGAGCGACGCGGCCGTGACCGCGAGCAGCACCAGCACGTAGCCGAGCGCCGCGAGCCACCGCGCCGGCCGCCGCGCGTTGTTCACGACGCTCTCAGCTCCGCGCCGACGGCGGCCTCGACGACGGGCTCGAGGCGGTCCGGCAGCCAGGCCCGCAGCCTGATCATCCGCTCCGCGGTCTCGCTCGGCGCGGGCGGAACCACCAGCTCCAGGTCACCGCCGAGCGCGGCCAGCCGCTCGACGTCGTCGACGAGGCCGGCGCGCAGCTGATCCACGGTGCCGGCGGGCACCGGGTCGTCGATGCGCACGATCGCCCGGCCGTCGGCCCGCTCCAGGTGCACCAGCAGCTCGGTCTCGTCCGCTCTGCCGGCGAGCACGCCGATCGCCGCCGCGATCACGTAGTAGATGCCGGATTCGATCTCCCAGTCCAGCCGGCCGCCCAGGTTGCCGGTCAGCCGCACCGGCCGCGGCAGGTCGGCGGCCACCTCGTCGAGCGCGGCGGCGGGTCCCTGATCGCGCAGCACGGCCGGGTAGACGCCACGGGCGATCACCCGGAAGCGGTCCAGCAGCTCGTCGAGCCCGGTTCTGGCCCGCAGCAGCGCCTGCTGCGCGGCCTCGGTGTCGGGCTCCCCGGTAGTGGTTGTGCCGGCCGCCAGCCCCTCGCGCGCCGCGTTCACCGCGGTCCGCAGCCCGGCCAGCCGGTCGGTGGTGGCGTGCCCGAGCTCCATCACCAGCCGCCGCCGCTCGACCTCGCGCGCCCGGGCCAGCCGCTGCCGGGAGGCCTGCAGCTCGGTGGCCAGGCTGTCGGCCCGGCGCACCCGGTCGGCCAGCTCGGCGTTCTGCGCGACGCCGCGCAGCAGCAACGCGGCGCCGTGCGCGACGTCCTTGACCAGCCGCTGGTCCGCCGGCGTGATCGGGATGCCCGGCTTGCCGATGGCCAGCGCGGCGCGCAGCGCGGTGCCGTCCAGCACCGGCTCGACGTGGTCGGTGTCGTCGCGGGCCAGCAGCACCGCCAGGTTCGGTACCTCCTGCGGTGGCTGCCCCGGCTGACCGATCGCGGCCGGTGGATGGTCGGCCGCGACGACCAGCCGATCGCCGACGGCGAGCCAGACCACGGCCCGGCTCGCCCCGGTGCCGTCGGCCAACACCTGGGCCAGGCCGGGTAGCGCCTGGTCCAGCGAGCCGGCCCGGATCCGGGTGGCCGCCGCGGCCAGCGCCGAGTACGGGGTGACCTCGCGGTGGTGGGTGAGCTGCTCGACGGCGGCGTCGATCCGGGGCAGCACCAGCGCGAGGCCGAGCGCGAGCAGGCCCATCGCCAGGAACGGCAGCAGCACCACGACCGGCCCGTAGCCGAAGGCGAAGACGCTGCCCTCCGCGACCACGGCGAGCACGCCGGCAACGCCGCAGGCGACCAGCAGCACCCGCAGCAGTCTCGCCACGATCGTCCGGTTCATCGCGCACCAAGGATCTCGGCCCGCCACGGATGCGGGTCCCGGCTCCTCACGCTAAGCGTCGAGCCGACCGTCGCCAAGGCTCAGTCCTCGTCCCGCTGCGACCGCAGGTAGGTCAACACCGCCAACACTCTGCGGTGGTGCTCGGAGGTGTCGGTGTGCAGGTTGAGCTTGCCGAAGATGTTGGCGATGTGCTTCTCGATGGCCTTGGGCGTGACGAACAGCTGCGCGGCGATGCCGTTGTTGGACCGGCCCTCGGCCATCAGCCGCAGCACGTCCAGCTCGCGCTCCGACAGCGTCGCGACGATCCCCTTCTTCTCCCCGCGCGGACGCTCGACGAGCCGCTTGGCCAGCACCGGCTCGATGACGATCTCACCGTCGCCGATCCGGGCCAGGGTGTCGGACAGCACGTCGACGCTGCCCACCTTCTCCTTGAGCCGGTAGCCGATCGAGTCGGTGCCGATCTGCAGGATGCGCATCAGGTAGTGCGACTCGGCGTAGTGCGACAGGAACAGCAGCCCCATCTTCGGGTACAGGGCCCGCAACCGCTCCGCGGTCACCAACCCACCGTCGGGCTCCGGTGGCATCCGGATGTCCAGGATGGCGGCGTCGGCCGGCGTCGTGGTCAGCAGCTCGACCAGCGAGTCGCCGTCGGCGGTGCTGCCGACGACCTCGTGTCCGGCCGCCTGCAGCAGCATCTCCAGGCCCTCCCGGAACAGGGCGCCGTCCTCGGCCAGTGCGACTCTCATGTGGCTACTCGCATGGGATCCTCGCTGTGATCGTGCCGATGCCCGCTCGCCGGGTGACGTCGATCGTCGCACCCAGGCGCCACACCTGCGCCAGCATGGCCTCGGCGTGCCGCGTATCCACCCCGGCAACATCGACGACGAGCACCGGAGCACCGAGATCATCCGCACCCCGGCGAACGCTGATGTCGACCCCCGCGCTTCCCGCGGCCGAGCTGTCCAGCGCGTCCAGACACGGGGTGAGGGCGAAGTAGGCCGCCCCTTCGGCCGCCGGACCGAAGCGTTCCTCGGGGGCGTGCACCCGGACCGGCACCCCGACCCGGTCGGCCACCTCGCGCAGCGCCGGGCCGAGGCCGGCCTGGTCCAGCAGCGGCGGGTAGATCTTGGAGGAGACCTCGCGAAGCTCCTGCAGCACCGCGTGCAGCTCGTCCTGCAGGGCGTCGACGGCCGCGTCCAGCTCGGCCTCGGCGACCGGGACCCGGTGGCGCACCAGGCCGATCTGCAGGGTCAGCGCGGAGATCCGCAGCGCGGCGCCGTCGTGCAGCTGGCGCTCCAGCCGGCGGCGGCGCAACCACTCCTCCTGCTCGGCCCGGCGGACGGCTTCCATGGTGGGCGGCTGCAGGCGGATGGCGAAGCCCGCCGACGCGTCACGAGTGCCCTGCTCAGGGGCGGTGCGGGGAGCGTCGCCGGCGCGGTGCGCAGGCTCGAGCATCATTTCTGTATTTTGCGGGCGCGTCGCCCCTCCTGGACATGGGGTGAACCCCACTGGCGGTAGGGCATTCCCCCCAAGGGCGCTTCAGTTCACCATGGTGGGTAACACCGTCAACTGAGGTGCCGATCGAGCAGCATATCGCCACAGCCAGGAGGGTGAGTCGTGGGCTACCACCTCGGAGTCGACCTCGGGACCACATTCGTGGCCGCGGCGATCGCGAACGATTCCCGGGTCGAGATGTTCACCCTCGGCGACCGGACCGTCGTGACGCCCGCGGTCGTCTTCCTCGGTGACGACGGCAGTCTCGTCTCGGGGGATGCGGCCGGGCGGCGTGCGGTGAGCAGCCCGGACCGGATCGGCCGCGAGTTCAAGCGCCGGCTCGGCGACCCGACACCGGTCATGCTCGGCGGCACCTCCTACGCCGTGACCACGCTGCTCGGCACGCTGCTGCACGACGTGGTCAACCGGGTCACCGAGACCGAGGGCGTGAAGCCGGACAGCGTGGTGCTGACCCACCCGGCCAACTGGGGACCGTTCCGCCGCGAGCTGTTCGAGGAGGTGCCCCAGGTCGCCGGCCTGACCGGGACCCGGATGGTCACCGAGCCCGAGGCCGCGGCGGCGCACTACGCGGCGTCCCGGCACCTCGCCGACGGCGAGATCATCGCGGTCTACGACCTGGGCGGCGGCACCTTCGACGCCACCGTGCTGCGCAAGAGCCACGACGGCATCGAGATCCTCGGCGCTCCCGAGGGCATCGAACGCCTCGGCGGCGTCGACTTCGACGAGGCGATCCTGTCCTACGTCAACTACTCCTCCGGTGGTGCACTGTCCGAACTGGACATGAGCGACCCGCAGACGGCGATCGCGATGGCCCGGTTGCGCCAGGACTGCGTGCTGGCCAAGGAATCGCTGTCCATCGACACCGAGACCGCGATCCCGGTCTTCCTGCCGAACCGGCACTTCGACGTCCAGCTCAACCGGACCGACTTCGAGGACATGATCAGGGCCCCGATCGAGTCGACGATCGGCACCCTGATCCGGACGCTGCGCTCGGCACACGTCGATGCCGGCCAGCTGTCCGCGGTGCTGCTGGTCGGCGGTTCCTCCCGGATACCGCTGGTCTCCCGGATGATCTCCGAGGAGCTCGGCCGGCCGACCGTGGTGGACGCGCACCCCAAGTACGCCGTCGCGCTCGGCGCGGCCACCCTGGCCCGCGCCGGGGCCGGCACCGTCGGCGTCGCGCCGCCACCGGCGGGCCACGGCGACTGGGTGCACAACAACTCCGCCACCTCCGTGATGCCCAGCGCGCCGCCCGCGCGCGGCGCCCATCCGGCCGACGGTCAGCAGCCCACCGCGGCCGCGCTGATCAGCGCCGAGGGTCGCTCCGCCGGTGGCGGTGCCACCGTCGCGCCGCAGCCGCGGCCCCGCAACCAGGGGTTCGGGGCGTCCCGAACCGGCGGCCAGGAGCACCAGCCGCACCCGGTGGTGCCCGCCGGCGCGGTGCAGGGCTACCCCGAGAACCGCAACGCCGGCTGGGCGCCCGCGGGCTCCGGCCCGGGCGGTCCGCCGCCTGCGGCGCGTCCCCGGTACGGCGGATCCGGTCCGGGCCGCAAGTCCTCGCTGATCGCCGCGGCCATCGTCGTCGGGCTGGCGCTGCTGGCCTACACCGGCTACTTCGCCTGGACCCAGCTGACCAGTACCGCCCCGGTGGCGGCGCCGTCCAGCTCGGTGCCGGCGCCCGGACCGGCGGCGCCCGGACCGGCGGCCGAGGAACTGACCGCGCCGCAGACGATCGCGGCCAGCGTGCCGATCCCGTCCATCGGGGCGACGATCCCGGTCGGCGCGACCCCCGGCTTCGTCGTCGTCTCGCCCAACGGCCGGCAGGCCTACATCGCCAACCGCGCCGCCGGCGTGGTCACGGTCGTGGACACCGCGGTGAACAAGGTGACCGCGACGATCCCGGTGCCGGCCGGGCCGCCGCAGTACCTGGCGTTCTCCCCGGACGGCCGCAAGGTCTACATCAGCATCTGGAACGAGGCCCGCACCATCGCGGCGGTCGGCGTGCTGGACACGACGACGAACTCGGTGGTGGCCACCATCCCGGTGCGCACCCGACCGTTCCTGGCCGCGGTCACCCCGGACGGCAAGCAGCTCTACGTGCCCAACCACGACTCGGGCACCGTGTCGGTGATCGACACCGTGTCGAACGCGGTGACCACCGAGATCAAGGTGGCGCCCAACCCGCACTGGGTGGAGTTCGCCAAGGACGGCAGCAAGGCCTACACGGCCAACCACGAGTCCGGCGTGATCTCGATCATCGACACCTCGAACAACACGGTGCTCGCCGAGGTCCCGGTGCAGGTCAGCCCGCACAGCGTGGCCGTGCACCCGACCCGACCGCTGGTCGCGAACGTCAACTACGACTCCAACTCGGTGACGATGATCGACACCGACACCGACAAGCTGATCGCGACGATCCCGGTGGGGGCCAAGCCACAGGACATCACGTGGGCACCCGACGGCCGGTTCGCCTACGTCACGAACGTCAACGACAACACCCTGTCGGTGATCAGCGCGGAGACGATGGCGGTCACCGCGTCGATCCCGACCGGGGGCTCACCGACGTCGGTTGCGGTGCTGCCCAACGGCACCGAGGCCTACGTCACCAACCTCACCGACGGCACGATGATGGTGCTCAACACCTCGGGCTGATCCCCGCTGTTCGATGCCGCAGCGCCGTCGGGTGAACGGCGCACTCGTCCAGCGGCGTTGCTCCGGTGTGCCATCCACCCGGTTCCGCCGCGGCCCCGAAGCGCGGGCGGGGGGTTCTCCCTACCCGGAGTCGGCGGGTTGGCCCCGGTGGGTCGGGGGCAAGCTGTATGGGTCGGCGAGGCGGCCCGGCGCATCCTTCTGGTGTCAGGAAAAGCAGGAACACCGGGAAGGAGAACGACGATGAACACCACAACCGCCGCCCTCAACCACCGCGATCGCGCCGTCCTCCGCGCCGTGGCCGCCGGCCGCTGCGAGCTCAGCGGGGCCACCTTGGTGGTCGACGGCCTGTGCTTCGCCGACCAGTTCGCCGCCCCCCGGCTGACCGCCGCCGGCCTGATCGCCGCCGGCTCCGGCCGCGCCTCCCTGACCCCGTCCGGCCAGGCCCTGCTCGCGGCGGCGTGACGGCCATGACCACGACGACCGCGGGCCTGCCCGCCACGCCGATGCCCACCCGCTCCGCCACCCCGTTGACCCGGCTGGACCGGTGCGACCGCTGCTCCGCCGCGGCCCAGGTCCGGGCGCTGCTGCCCACCGGCGGCGAGCTGCTGTTCTGCGGACATCACGCCCGCGAGCACGCCCCGCGGCTGCGCGCCGTCGGCGCCACCCTGACGTCCTGAACCCGCTTCCTTCCCGGTCCTCGAGCCTGGTCGCCTCCCGTGCGACCAGGCTCGAGGCGTGTCCGGAATGGCGCGGGGTCGCGGCGTGGGCGGTCGTGCCTTTGGCCGCCCCACCGTCGGGTAGCACGTGGGGCTCTTTCCCTCCGCGTTCCGCGGAACGGTCGCGATCTGCAGGTTCGGCGGCGGTGCGGTGACGGTCGTGACTGTTGAGGTAGTAGTGGCAGTTGAGACGGTGAGGCCGGTGGTGATCGTCTGCGAGCCTGCTCGGGTGCCCGAGTGTCACATGGTCGCTCCTCGCGCAGCTCGTACGTACCACTCGAACTGATCACCGAGCCTTCATCGATCCGAGAATCACCTGGGTGCACTCCGCGCAGCTCCCACGTGCCGCTCGAATTGATCACCGGGCCTTCATCGATCCGAGAGTCACGTAGCCGCACTCTCCGCAGCTCCCACGTGCCATTCGAACGGATCACCGGGCCGCCAGCGGTCCGAGATTCACGTGGTCGCACTCCGCGCAGCTCCCACGTGCCATTCGAACGGATCACCGGGTTGCCAGCGGTCCGAGTGTCACGTGGTCGCTCCTCGCGCAGCTCCTACGTGCCGCTCGAACTGATCACCGGGCCTTATCGATCCGAGAGTCACGTGGGCGCACTCCGCGCAGCTCCCACGTGCCATTCGAACGGATCACTTGGCCGCCCGTGGTCCGAGATTCACGTGGTTGCCATCGACTCACACCGCGGTTGAGGTTTCAGGCGGGCGAGCCGGGGTCCCGCCGGGACACGGCCTCGAAGCGGTGCCGTTGGCGACGGCCCAGGGTCACCGCCAGCGCCCCGACGGCGGCCGCGAACGCCAGCAGCCCGCCGACCGTCGCGGCGATCGCCCCCGGTCCGGCCGGCTCCACGGCGGCCGCGCTCGCGGCGACGGCGGCCTCCTCCCCGTGGTGGTCCCCGTGGGATGCCACCACCGCCGGCCGCGCCGGCGCGTCGCCCAGCCGCACCAGCAACGCGTCGTGGGCCGGTGGTGTCGCGCCCTCGGCCCAGGTGTCCGCCCATTCCACGGTGCGGCCGTCGGCACCGGTCTGGGTGACCCGGAACCGGACCGGACCGGCACCGATCGGCATCAGGCCGACCCGCACCGGCAGGTCCACCGTCGACGCGCCGGCCGGATCGGTGGCCTCCCACTCGATGGCGGTCACGATGCTGCTGACCGGGCCATCGGCGGTGGGCGCGGGCGCGGCCAGCTCGGTCGTGGTCGGCCGTGCGGCCCAGCCGGGCGGAGCGTCCGCCTCGACCCCGACCAGCGGTCGTCCGGTGGGCAGGAACACCTGGATGCGGGCGGTGCGCGTGCCCGGCTCATCGGTCACCCGGAAGACCAGGGTGACGTCGCGGGCGCCTGGCTGCACCCGGTCGGGCACGAGGGTCACGTCGGCGGCCGCCGGGCCGGCCCCCAGCAGCAGCGCGGCCACCGCGAGCGGCGCGACAGCCGCTGCCCGGACGAGTCGCCCCATCCCCCCAGTGTGGCCCGCCACGTCACGCGCCAAAACACCCCCACGGGGTCCCCACCCCCGTCCCGGCGCATTGGTGGGGGGTGGGCGGTGGGGGGTGGGGGTCATGCGGCCTGTGCGGTGGCGACCCAGGCGCCTTCGATGGCGTGCAGCAGGATCGACAGGGCGATGTCGACGACCTCGGCGGTGACCGTGAGCGCCGGCAGCATCCGCACCACGCGGTCGTCGTGCCCGCCCTGCTCGACGATCAGGCCGTTGCGCAGCGCCCGCGCCACCACCTCCGCCGCCAGCTCGGCCACCGTACGACCGTCACCGGGGTCGACCAGCTCGATGCCCCACATCAGGCCGGTGCCCCGCACCTCGCGCACGCCGGGGTGGTTGGCCAGCCCGGACAGCCGGCCGGCGATCTGCTCGCCGCGGGCCTGCACGTTGCCCAGGACGTCGACGCGCGCGACGTGCCCGCCGGTGCCCACCGCCACCGGCCCCGGCCGGTCGGGCACCGCGGGGAGCACGCCGGCGCCGGCCAGGAAATCGATGAACACATTGCCGTCCAGATCGCGCAGGTGGCTTCCGGTGGCCTCGGCGATCACGAAGGGGAGCTGCCGGGTGCGGGTGGCGGACTCCCGGTCCTCGCCACGGGCCAGCACCGCCGCGGAACGCGGACCGGGCAGCGCGGTGCTCACCCGCGGGCGGGCCGACGAGCGCTCGGTCACGTCCGGGACGGCCCGCGGACGCGGTCGCGGGCTGGGCGCCGGCCGGACGGCCGCGGCCGGCTGGACAGCCGGGGCCGGGCGGGGCGCGGGGGTCGGGCGCGGAGCCGGGGACGGGCGGGGGGCCGGGACCGGAGCCGCGGCCGGGCCCGGGGTCGGGGCCGGGGCCGGGGCCGAGGCCGAGGCCGGACGAGGGGTCGGGACCGGGCGGAGGGCCGGGGCCGGGGCCGGGGCCGGGGCCGGGGCCGGGGCCGGGGCCGGGGCCGGGGCCGAGCGCACCACGGGTGCCGGTGGGGTGGGCAGCGTGTACCTGGCCGTGACCACCGGCTGGACCGCCCGGACGGGACCCGGACGAGCCGGCTGAACCGGACCCGGACGAGCCGGCTGGACCGGCTTAGGACGAGCCGGCGGGGCCGGCACCGGCCGGGCGGAGCCCGCAGCGGCAGGAGCAGCAACCAGCCGGACCTCGGTGGCCGGGTTGCCCTGCCACACCGCGAACGGGGCCACCGTCTCGCCCTTCATCAGGAACGCGTCGACCTCCAGCGTCGAGCCCTCGCCCATGGTCACGCCGTAGTGCACGAAGGTGTCGACCCCGATCACGGTGCCGGCACCGATCACCGTGTGGTCGGACTTGAAGCTGCCGTCCTCGAGCGAGTGGCACTGGATCAGGCTGCCCGCGTTGAGCACCGCGTCGTCGCCGATGGTCACCAGCGTCTTCTCCGGGATGGAGCAGCCGTCGTCGAACACCCGGTGACCGATCCGCACACCCAGCAGCCGCCAGACGACGTTCTTGAACGGGGTGCCGTTGAACAGGGCGTTGGTGAAGCCCAGCTTCCAGAGCCGCTCGTGGCGCCAGAAGTACGGGTCGTAGATGGACACGAAGCGCGCCTGCAGCCCTCGGAAGCCCATCACCAGCCGCTCGACCAGCACCGCGAACCCGACGTTCAGCACCAGGGTCACGACGCCACCGGCGGCCAGGCCGTAGATCCCGAGCAGGTAGTACAGGTCGGCCGTCGCGAACAGCGCCACGACGCCGGTGAAGACCTGGAACCAGCGGACCGCGAGGAACAGCAGCATCGACACCGCGTTGTGCCGGTTCTTGCGGCGCAACAGCTTCTGCAGCACCCCCGGCTCCTTGAGGTGGTCGAACTCGCTGTCCCGATCGACGCTGCGCGGGATCTCGAAGCACGGGGAGCCGAGCAGGCCGACGTTCTCCCGCACCGGGCCGTCCATCGGGACCATGACCTTGCTGCCCAGCAGGACGTTCTCCCCCAGCCGGGCGTCGGCCGGGTAGGCGATGTTGTTGCCGATGAAGCACTGCGCCCCGATCGAGACCGCGGACATCCGGAACGAGCTCGCCGAGAAGTCCGCATTCATGATCGACAACGAGTCGGAGACCATGGTCCCGGAGCCGATCGTGGTCAGCAGCGCCGAATCCTGCTTGAGCTCGGTGCCGAAGTTCGAGCCGGTCTGCTCCAACCGCGGCATCCGGTAGCCGATGGCCTGCAGGTAGTGCACGATCACCGAGCTGTCGCCGAACATCGTCATGTAGAACTCGGAGTTGCCCAGCCTGGTGATCATCTGCGCGACGATCCAGCGCAGGCCGTAGAGCGGGTAGACCTGGCCCGGGCGGATCAGCACGCTCAGCAGCCGCGGCGCGAGGATCATCGTGGCCAACCCGGTGAGCACCCCGAAGACGAACAGCCCGGCGGTGATCGCGGCCGTCCAACCGTAGAAGGAGGCGGTCAGCAGGAGGGTATGCCCGTCGGCGAGCACTCCGGTCACGGCCGGGCTGGCCGTGGGCGTGCTGGCCAGTGCGACCACCACGGCGCTCAGCAGCGGGGAGATGACCAGCGCGCTCAGCAGTTGCAGCGAGCCGTAGCCGAAGCGCCGCCAGCGGGCACCGGGGGCCGCCGGGATCACCCGGTAGTCGACGGTGGTGGGCTCGGCCGGGACGCCGTGCCAGCGCTGGCCGGCCGGGATGTGCTGTCCGGTGTGGATGGAGGAGGTGTGGCCCAGCTGCGCGCCGTCGCCGATGGAGGACCCGATGTCCAGCGCGGTCTTCTCCCCGATGAACACGTTGTTGCCGATGTGCACCGGGCCGATCTGGATCTTGCCGGCCACCGCGCGGTAGCCGCTGAACGACGAGTCGCGGCGGATGATCGTGTTGGCACCGATGGTGATCAGGTCGGTGGCCACCGGGACGGTCCCGGTCAGGATGGTGGTGCCGCGGCCGATCTTCGCGCCCAGCGCCCGCAGGTACAGGTTCATGATCGGGCCGCCGAAGGCGACCAGCGGGCTGGTCCGGATCAGCGTCTTGACCACCCAGAACCGGAAGTGCCCCAGGCTCCACAACCTGATCTCCTGCGGCCGGAACTTCCCGATCAGCAGCCACTTGGCCAGGATCGGCAGCAGGCAGGTGACCCCGAAGGTGCCGATGCCGAAGATCGCGGAACGCTCGAGCATCTCCACCATGGTCGGCGCGGTGTAGGACCACACCAGTGCGGTCACCAGGAGCCAGGCACCGAGCAGGGCCATCCCCAGGAACGACAGCAGCTGCAACGCGCCGAACATCCAGTAGCCGGCGGTGCTGGTGCGCACCACGGTCCCGGTCCGGGCCGGGGCGGCGGCGGTCACCGGGCCGACGTCGCCCATCGACGCGGCGAGCCGGCGGATGGTGGGGTTGCCGTAGACCTCGCGCATCGACAGCGACGGCAGCGCGGTCTCCTTGCGCACCAGCGCCGAGAACTTGGCCAGCAGCAACGAGTTCGCGCCCAGATCGTCGAAGAAGTGGCTGTCCACCGAGACCTGCTCCAGCCCCAGCGTGCGGGCCAGCGCGTCGGCCAGCACGCGCTCGGTGTCCGAGCCGGCGGCCACGTGCTCGCCGGCCGGACCGGCGGCCCGGCGCGCGGTGGGCTTGGGCAGCGCCCGGCGGTCCGCCTTGTCCTGCGCGGTCATCGGGATCGCGGCCAGGTGCTCCAGGTAGGCCGGGACCATGTAGGGCGGCAGCTGCTCGCGCAGGTGCGCGGTGATCACGTCCGGGTCCAGCGCGGGGATGCCCGAGCGCAGGCTGTAGTAGCCGACCAGCTCCTTCTGGCCCTCGGTCGGCTCGAAGGTGTCGACGACCGCGGCGGCGATGCCGGGCACCTGCAGCAGCACCGACTCGATCTCGGTCAGCTCGATGCGGTATCCGCGGATCTTGACCTGCAGGTCGATCCGACCCATGTACTCGATCTCGCCGTCGGCGTTGACCCGGCCCAGGTCGCCGGTGCGGTAGATGCGGCCCGACGGGTTGCCGGCGATCCCCAGGAAGTCCGGGATGAACGCCTTGTCGGTCAGGTCGTCCCGGTTGAGGTAGCCGATGGCCAGCCCGATCCCGGCGATGCCGATCTCGCCGACCTCGCCGTGCGGCAGCGCGTGGAACGGGTTGTCCCGGTCCAGGATGACCGTGGTGTAGGTGGGCAGCGGCTGGCCGATGGTCACCGGGCGGTCCGGGTGCAGCTCGGTCCAGGTCGCGGTGACGGTGGCCTCGGTCGGGCCGTAGACGTTCAGGAAGCGCCGGCCGGGCTGGTGCCAGCGGGCGATCAGGTCCTGCGGGCAGGCCTCGCCGGAGACCAGCAGGAACCGCAGGTCGGGCAGGTCGTCCTCGATGGTGGCCAGCAGCGTCGGCACGCAGCACAGCGCGGTGATCTTGCGCTGGGCGAGGAAGGCGTGCAGGTCGAGCCCGAGCAGGCTGGAGCCGGCGGGCTTGGGGACCAGCGTCGCGCCGGCCACCCAGGGCACCCAGATCTCCTCGACCGAGAAGTCGAAGGCGATCGTCATTCCCTGGTAGACCCGGTCCTGCATGCGCACGCCGTAGACCTCGGCGGCCACCCGCACGAAGTTGCAGATGCTGGTGTGCTCGATGGCCACGCCCTTGGGCTTGCCGGTGGTCCCGGAGGTGTAGATCAGGTAGGCGAGGTCCTCGACCGGAGCGCCGCGCTCGGCGTCGGTGAGCCGGGCGGTGCTGCGCGCCGCGATGCCCCGAGCGGCCTGGTCGACGTAGAGCAGCGACGGCGCGAACTGCTCGAGTCCCTCGACCCGGTCGCGGACGTGCGACAGCGTGAGCACCAGGCGCGCGCCCGCGTCGCTGACGATGTAGGCGAGCCGGTCGGCCGGGAAGCCGACGTCCAGCGGCACGTACGCGGCGTTGATCTTCAAGACCGCGAGCATCGCGATGTAGGAGTGCAGCGGCTGGTCGAACAGCAGCGCGATCCGGTCGCCGGCCCGGGCGCCGCAGGCCAGCATCAGGTGCCGGGCCAGCTGGTTGGCGCGCTCGTCGAGCTCGCCGAAGGTGAGCACGGTGTCGCCGGTGTCGACCGCCAGGTGATCGGAGCGGCCGTAGCTGCGCATCCAGTCGCAGCGCTCCTCGAAGACGTGGTCGAGGCGCTCGCCGCGGCGGGTACGGGAGCCCTGGGCGTAGTCCGACGCCACCAGTACGGCCGGGCCGCCCTTGCTCGCGCTGGGCGGGCCGGGCTCCTGAAGCGTGGCGGTCACGGTGACTCCTCGGGTTTCGCGCTCGCTTGTTCCTGCTGGTCACCAGCTTGGCGACGCGCCCGGTGCGCAACGATGGTGCGCTCCCCCGACCCCCCTGCCCGCACCCCCCGGGCGGGGTAGGGACAACCCCCGACAACGCAGAGATGGGCACCCGGCGCACGGGGCCAAGCGTGCGCCGGATGCCCAGCTGTGGGTCCCCGGCGGCGGGCCGGGGAGGTCGGTCTCAGGCGGCGTTCGCGGCCACGGTCGCGGGCTCGACGGCGTCGGCGGCGGCCGGGATGAAGACCTGGTGCAGCAGCCGCACCGCGTCGTCGACCCGCGCCGACGGGATCAGCGCGGTCACCCGACCCGCGGTCGTGGTGACCAGCTGCGGCACGATGCCGGCGTCGTGCAGCGCATCGAGCGCGGCGGCCACGATCGCGGGCTTGCGGGCGATGCCCAGGCTCACCACGGACACCGAGCCGAGCTCGTGTTCCACCTTGACCCCGAACCCGATCGCGTCCAGCGCGGCGGCCACCTCGGTGGGCTCCGCACCGGGCGCGGTGAACCGGATCCCGCCGTCGGCGGGCAGCACGGCCCCGACGGCGATCCCGCGCTCGGCCAGCGCCGCGCACGCCGCTGCGGCGCCCAGACCGTCCGCGGCGTACAGGCTCTCCTGCCGCCGGTGCGCGATGCCGGCGACGTCGGTGGCCCCGCCTGCCTCGAGACCGCCGGCCTCGAGACCGCCGGCCTCGCGGCGGATCCAGGTGCCCGGCTCGGCGCTGAAGCTGGACCGCAGGTGGATGTCCACCCCGTGCGCCAGCGCGATCTCGACCGACCGCGGCTGCAGCACCCCGGCGCCGGCCTCGGCCATCTCCAGCATCTCCTCGTGCCGGATGGACGACAGCCGGCGCGCGTCCGGGACGACCCGCGGATCGGCGGTGAACACCGCCGGCACGTCGGTGAAGATCTCGCACTCTGCCGCGCCGAGGGCGGCCGCGACGGCCACCGCGGAGGCGTCCGACCCGCCCCGGCCCAGGGTGGTCACGTCGCCGTCGGCCGACACCCCCTGGAAGCCGGTGACCAGCACGATCGCCCCGTCGGCCAGCTCGTCGTGGATGCGCTGCGGATCGATCCCGAGCAGCCGCGCGTTGCCGTGCGCGCCGTCGGTGCCGATCCCGGCCTGCCGGCCGGTCAGGGACACCGCGTGCGAGCCGAGCTCGGCCACCGCCATCGCGGCCAGCGCGCAGGAGATCGACTCCCCGACCGACAGCAGCGCGTCGAGCTCGCGCAGCGGCGGGCGGGTCGACATGCCGTAGGCCATGGTCACCAGCTCGTCGGTGGATTTCCCCATCGCCGACAGCACCGCCACCACGCCGCGGCCGGACCGCTGCGCGGCCACCATCCGCTCGGCGACCGCACGCAGCCGCTCGTGGTCGGCCACGGACGTGCCGCCGAACTTCCACACCAGCGGCGGCGCCGGCGCGGCGCTGCCCGGCCGGACCACCTCGATGTCGTTGCGGCTGCTCATGTCCGTGCCTCCTGGAAGTCCTCGTACCCGGTTCGTCCTGTTCATGGCAGGTACCGGATCGTGTCGGTGGACGGCCCGCACTCGTCGAGCCGCATCATCTCGCTGCGGTAGCTCAACAGGTCCCAGCGCGACCCGTCGTCGTGGACGTTCTCCCAGCTGACGGGCCGGTCGTGGACATCCCGCTCCGGACTCCGGAGCCCACCGAGTGCAGCAGACACGATCGATCCTCATCCCGCCCGTCGCGGCCGCCGCGGGAGCGGGGCCTGATGCATCGACGATCGGGCACGCCGACGGTGCGGGCCATGGGGTTGATCCGAGCATCGCGGGGGTAAACCCCCCGGTTCACCGGGGCGAGGAGGTGATCAGGAACGGGTCGAGGGGTCCGATCCGCCGTTGAGGTTGAGGTCCGGTTCGCGGTCCAGGTCGGGTTGGTCGGGGCCGGAGTCCTCCGGTTCGCTGGTGTGCACGTCCCGCGGGTCCACGTGGTGGTCGGCCTCGCTGAGCAGCGACCGGATCCCGGAGTTGAGCACCGCGAGCAGCGGGACGGCGAGCAGCGCGCCGGCGATGCCCGCCACCAGCAGCCCGGTGGCGATGGCCAGCACCACCGCGAGCGGGTGCAGCTTCACCGCGCGACCGAGCAGCAGCGGCTGCAGCACGTGACTCTCCAGCTGCATGATGCCGATGATGATCCCGAGCACGATCAGCGCCGTGATCGGGCCCTGGGCGACCAGCGCGATGAGCACCGCGACGCCGCCGGCGAGCACCGCGCCGACGATCGGCACGAACGCCCCGAGGAACACCAGCGCGGCGAGCGGCACGGCCAGCGGGACGCTCAGCAGGGCCAGCCCGATGCCGATCGCGACCGCATCGACGACCGCGACCACGGCGGTCGCCCGCACGTAGCTGACCAGCGCGGCCAGCGCCCGCCGACCGGCGACGTCGGCGCGCAGCCGGGAGTCCTCGGGCACGGCGCCCAGCAGGAACTGCCAGATGCTCGCCCCGCCCTGCAGGAAGAAGATGAGCGTGAAGACCACCAGCAGCGTCTCGGTGACGATCTCCCCGACGGTGGCGGCGGTGGTGAGGGCACCGGCGGTGATCGAGGCCTGGTTGGCCGTGACCGTGTCCAGCAGCTGGTCCTGGGCCCCGCGCAGCTGGGCCTCGCTCAGCTGCAACGGGCCGGTGGTCAACCACTGCACGACGGCATCGACGCTGGCGGTCAGCTGCGTGGCCAGCGCCGGCACCCCGCTGACGAAGGTGAGCACGACGAAGGTCAACACCCCGCCGACCAGGGCCAGCCCGGCGATCATCACCAGCGCGGTGGCCGCCCCGCGCGGCGCGTTGCGGTCCTGCAGCCAGCGCACCGCCGGCGCCAGCAGCGCGGCCAGCAGCAACGCGATGGCCACCGGGACCACGACGGCCGCCAGGTAGCCGGCGACGACGCCGATCACGTACAGCGCAGCCACGACGACCAGGAACCGCCAGCCCAACGCCGCGCTCGTGCGCAGCACCGTCGGGACGTAGACCTCGTTGTCGGCGCGGCCGCCGTCACGAGCCGCACCGGCCGGCAGCGGCAGTCGGGCCGGGCGCGCGAGCGGGGACGGGGACCGGACGGCGGCCGGCACCACGATGCCCGCGGCGTCGTCCTGCCGGCCCGCCACCATCCGGCTCCTCAGCCGCGACAGCGCGCGTGGCACCACGGCACAGACCTCGAATCCGCTCGCCTGCTGGACATCAGCCTGTCCTCGTTTCGCGCCACCGTATCGCCCCGCCCGACCGCCTGCGGCCGGCGCGTCAAACCGACAGCAGCCGGTCGAAGAAGCTGCGGTAGCGGCGCAGCGCCACCCGCAGGTCCTCGGTCGAAGCGTCGTTGTTGTCCAGGTCCTGCTCGATCTCCCGGCGCTGGCGGGTGAACAGCTGCCCGAGCTCGTCGAGCAGCTCCCCGACCAGGGCGTCGGCCTTGGCCACCGCCTGCCGCGGCTCGTCCACGAACTCGCCCTTCACCTCGTCCCAGCGCGAACCGTAGGACTGCGCGCGCTCGGCGGTGACCAGCCGCTCCGGGTCGCCCGGTGTGGTGTCGGTGCGGGACACCCCGGCGCTCGCGGCCGCCGCGGCCACGGTGTCGCCCGCGGCCGACGAGCCCTGATCCTGCGGTTCGCGCAGGTGGTGCCGGCCATCGTGGGCGAAACCATCGTCGACGCCGGCGTCGACGGAGCCGGTCGTCGACGGAGCCCGCGCCGAGCGGGCCATCGCCGACCAGGCCGGCGTCGAGCGGGCCGGGTCCGGGGTCGGCGCGGGGAACGGGTCCGCACCCGTGGCGGCCACACCCGGCTGCACGGGCTCGCGTCGGGCCGGTCGCTGCCGGTTGCACGGGCTCGCGGGTCTCGGCCAGGACCCGGTGTTCGGGCATCCCGGCGCTGGCCGGCCGATCGACCCCCTCGTCCCACTCCTCGACCGGCGGTGCCGCGGTCGGTTCGTCGCGGGGCGCGACCTCCCGCGGGTCCACCACGTGCTCGGGCGTGCGGCCGGGCGATGACGGTGGATCGAGATGCTCGGCGCGATGATCGGCAACGGGCTCCCCCGTCGTCGTGCTGAGCCGGTCGGTGCGAGCCGCCGGATCGTCGACCCCATCCTGGTCCCGACGGTCGTCGCGCTCCGAACGCGGCTCGGTGAGGTCCGCGAGCAGATCCTTCGCCCGATTCTTGATCTCGTTCAGGTCCATGGTGGTTCCTCCCGATCGCACTCGTCGGGGTGGACTACCCGCATATCACGGTGCCGACCCCTACTGCCTCCCCCAGCGGCCGGCGCCGGCCGCCACCACCCGGCAGCCGTCGCCGGGAGCGGTCGACGACAATGTCCGCTGTGTCCGACGACCTCGCCCGCCTGCGCCGCCGGGTGATCACCCGATCCATCAGCCCGGAGAACCCGACCGGCGCACCGGGCCTGGGCGGACGCGCCACCGAGGGCACCGGCGCACCGGCCGGCCGCGAGCTCGGCCTGGGCTGGAAGATCTCGCCCAGCATCCAGATCGACGCGCGGACCGCAGGTCGATCTGGCCACCATCGTGGGGCCGGGGCGGATCACCCACATCTGGCTGACCACCCATCCCGACCACTGGCGCTCACTGCTGCTGCGCGCGCACTGGGACAGCGAGCCCACCCCGGCGATCGAGGTGCCGGTCGGCGACTTCTTCGGGCAGGGCTGGGGCCGGTTCGCCCAGCTCAGCTCGTCGATGATCGCGGTGAATCCGCACGGCGGGTTCAACAGCTACTGGCCGATGCCCTTCCGCACGGCCGCGCGACTGACCCTGGAGAACCTGTCCGGCGGTGCGGTCACCGTCTACTTCCAGATCACCTACGAGCTGGGCTGCGGCGACGAGGGTGGCGACGATGAGGACGGCGACGAGCAGCGCAGCGGCTACCTGCACGCGCACTGGCGCCGCGCCAACCCGCTGCCGGCCGGGGACGTGCACACCCTGATCGAGGACGTGCGCGGGGTCGGCCACTACGTGGGCACCTACCTGGCCTGGGGGGTCAACTCGCGCGGCTGGTGGGGCGAGGGCGAGATCAAGTACTACCTGGACGGCGACGACGAGTTCCCGACGATCTGCGGCACCGGCACCGAGGACTACTTCGGCGGCGCCTGGAACTTCGATGTTCCCGGCCAGGGCTACACCGCGTTCACCACCCCGTATCTCGGGCTGCACCAGATCATCAGGCCGGACGGGCTCTACGAGAGCCAGCAACGGTTCGGCATGTACCGCTGGCACGTGCCCGATCCGATCCACTTCAGCTCGGCCATGCACGTCGACATCCAGTGCCTCGGTTGGCGCAGCGGCGGCCGCTACCTGCCACGACACGACGACATCGCCTCGACGGCGCTGTTCTACCTGGACTCCCCCAGCGCCACGCCGCCCACCACCCCCACCCTCGACCAGCTCGAGGCCCTCTGATGCCCCATCGCCTCCTGATGACACGGCCTCGTTCGAGCGTGCCGGGGAGGGGGTAGTCCACGGGCACGGCACACCACGAGGAGGACTGCTGCGATGACCGGAGCTCGACCGAGGGTGGTGGTCGTGGGCGGTGGGTTCGCCGGCTTCCACGCGCTACGCCGGCTGGAACGCCGCCTCGGCCCCGACGGTGCGGAGCTGGTGCTGATCAGCCCGACCGACTACCTGCTCTACACCCCGCTGCTCCCGGAGGTGGCCAGCGGCGCCATCGAACCGCGGCACGTGGCGATCGCGCTGCGCCAGGCGCTGCCCCGCACCCGGCACGTGCTCGGCCACGTCACCGGGGTCGATCTGGACGGCCGGACGGTCACGGTGACCCCCACCGGCCAGGAACGCCGCGACCCTGTCGAGGGCGCCCCTGTCGACAGCGCCGCGACCTCGACCGAGGACTGGGATCGGCTGGTGCTCGCGCCCGGGTCGGTGACCCGCCAGTTCGACATCCCCGGGGTCGCGCAGCACGCGCACGGCATCAAGACCCTGACCGAGGCGCAGTTCCTGCGTGATCACCTGCTCGCCCAGCTCGACCTGGCCGACGGCCTGCCCGACGTGCCCGACCGCTACGCCGAGAAGCGCGAACGGCTCACCGTGGTCGCGGTCGGCGCCGGTTACGCCGGCACCGAGACGGTGGCCCAGCTGCAGCGGTGGCTGCGCACCGTGGCCTCCCGCTGGAACCGCGTCCAGCCGCGCGACGTGCGCTGGCTGTTGATCGACCTCGCGCCGGCGGTGCTGCCGGAGCTGGGTCCCGAGCTCGGCGACGCCGCGATCGCGACCCTGCACCGCCGCGGGATCGACGTCCGGCTGGGCGTCACCGTGGAGTCGGCCACGGATCGCTCGGTCACCCTCACCGACGGCACGACGGTGCCCGCCAGGACGCTCATCTGGAGCGCCGGGGTCACGGCCAGCCCGCTGGTCGACACGCTGGGCCTGCCGTTGCACAAGGGGCGGCTGGTCGTGGACAGCCAGCTGCGGGTGCCGGGAACCGAGCACGTCTGGGCGGCCGGCGATGCGGCGGCGGTGCCGGACCTGACCAAGCCGGTCGCACCCGACGCCGGCCCCGATCGTGAATCACGACCGCTGACCCCACCCACGGCCCAGCACGCCCAGCGCCAGGGCCTGACCCTGGCCCGCAACGTGGCCGCCAGTCTCGGCGTCGGCCGGGCCCGCGCGCTACCGGCATCGCGACCTCGGGCTGGTGGCCGACCTCGGCGGCCGGGACGCGGTGGCCACCCCGCTCGGGTTCCACGTCACCGGGCCGGCGGCGAAGGTGGTGACCCGGGCCTACCACCTCTACGCGCTGCCGCTGGCCGCGAACCGGATCCGGGTGGCCACCGACTGGCTGCTCAACGCGGCGCTGCCGGTGCAGGCGGTGCAGCTGTCCGGGATCCGACCGGACGACGCGTTGATCACCACCGCGGAGAACACCGACATCTACTGACGACGTCCATCGGTGCGCATTCGATCGGCGACATCTACTGGCGCAGCGCCGGGTTGCGCAGCGTCGGGCCATCTTGTCCAGCCAGCCACCGACCTCCTCCGGGCGCAGCGGCCGGGCGATCAGCTGGCCCTGGCCGTAGTCGCAACCGGCGGCGGTCAGGATCTGCAGCGCGGCCAGCGACTCGATGCCCTCGGCCACCATCGGCTTGCCCAGGCTGTGCGCCAGCCCGATGGTCGAGGTGACGATGGCCGCCGCACGCGGGTCGCCGACCATCCTGGCCACGAACGACCGGTCGAGCTTGAGCTCGTCGAAAGGCAGCTCGTGCAGGTAGGCCAGCGACGAGTAGCCGGTGCCGTAGTCGTCCACCGCGATGCGCACGCCGAGGGCGCGCACCGCATGCAGCACGTCGAGGCCGCGATCCCGAACCTTCATGATCGCGCTCTCGGTGATCTCCAGGATCAGCGCCGCGGGCGGCAGCCCGAACTCGGCGAGCGCGGCGGCGATGCGGTCGGCGAGATCCGGGGTGGCCACGCCGGCCGACACGTTGACCGCCACCGCCAGCTCCCGCCCGGACTCCCGCCAGGCGCGGCACTGCGCCAGCGCCTCGCGCAGCACGACGTCGCTCAACGACCCCATCAGCCCGGCCCGCTCCACCAGCGGCAGGAACTCGTCGGGCCCGATCTCCCCGAGCCGCGGATGGCTCCAGCGCACCAGCAGCTCCAGCTCATCGACCCGACCCGAGCGCAGGTCCAGCTTGGGCTGGTAGCGCAGCAGCAACGACCCGGCCGGCCCGGCCGGTTTCCGCTCGCCGCGCGGCGTCGATCACCGCGCGCAACTCCTGCGCGGTCTGCAGGCTGCGCCGGGCGTGCTCGGAGCTGGCCGGGTCGTAGACCTGCAGGCTGCCCGCGGACTTGGCCGCGTACATCGCGAAGTCCGCGCACTGCAGCAGGCCGTCGCACGTCGTCGGCGTGATCGGGATAGGCGGCGATGCCGATGCTGCCGCTGATGCGCAGCGTGGAGGGCCCCACCGGGAACGGCTCGCGCAGCCGGTCCGCACAGCGCGGCCGAGATCCGCTCGGCATCCTCGAGATCGATGTCGTGCAGCAGGATCGCGAACTCGTCGCCGCCCAGTCGGGCGACCGTGTCGGTCGCGCGGACCCGCTCGCGCAGCCGCCGGCCCACCAGCACCAGCAGCTCGTCCCCGACGTGGTGCCCCAGCGAGTCGTTGACGTCCTTGAAGTGGTCCAGGTCGATCAACATCACCACGGTCGCGGGTGCGCCGGCGCGCCGTCGGCGGTCGCGCTGGTGACCCGACCGTAGAAGTCCCGCCGGTTCGCCAGGCCGGTCAGGTCGTCGGTGCGGGCGGCCCGGCGGGTCTCGGCCAGCGACGCGACCTCGCGGAAGGTGAGCGCGGTCCGCACCAGCACCGCGCTGATCGCCCCGGCGGCCAGCAGCTGCGCGGCCAGCGGCACCGGCCGGGCGGCGTCGCTGAGCAGCACCAGCAACGACGTGAGGTCACCAGCACCGGGACGACCAGCACCCGCCCGCCCTCCAGCCGCACCGGCTCGTCGTCGCGCTGATCCCGCCAGGCCGCCGCGGCCACCACCAGGTACGCGGCCGACCACACCGCGTCCACGATCGAACCGTCGGCGTAGCGGTCGCCCGCGACCAGCACCAGGAATCCGGTGTCGGCGACCGCGTTCATCGCGCGGCCGACGGCGAGCAGCACCCAGGGTCCGGACAGCCGCCACCCGCGCGCGGCCACCACGCCGACCAGCAACGACACCAGCAGCACATCGGCCGTCGGATAGGCCAGCGGGATCAGCACCGCGTGCCCGGCTCGGGCCGCGGCGGCGATCGGCGCGAAGATCACCACGCCGACCGCGGACACGCCGAGGCCGGCCACCAATCCCGTCCAGCCACATGCTCCGGTGGAACTGCCGGCTGCTGGCCCGCACCAGCAGCACCAGGCCGACGTAGTACGCGGGGTAGGACGGCAACCAGAAGGCGTCGGCGACGGACGGCAGACAGCGCGTCGGGGCGGCCGAACAGGACGATCGAATAGTAGAGATCGCCCGCGGCCGAGCTCAGCAGACCGACGGCGACGACCGCCCACGGCCCGCGGCGTCGGGTTCCGGCCTGGCCGCGCGCAGCAGCACCAGCCCGGCCGCGACCAGGTTCAGCGTCGGGTGACACCAGCGGTCCCACCAGCCGACCGGCAACACCAGACCGTCCAGCAGCAGTGCAGCGACGAAGACGGCCTCGGTGACGAGCAGCACGGCACCGAGGCCGTGAACGAGCCGCCACAAGACGGCGCGGTCCGGGCGGGCCGTCCACCAGCGATCACCGCCTCCTCGGGGGGGTACAAACGGCACTACCTCATCTCGCGCGCTCAGACCGATCTGGTCACCGTGTGACATCCCCCCGGATGCTCATTCCCGACGGCGAACGGTTACGCCGCCGCCGGAAATGCCGTCATCACCTCGCAGGGCGGCTGGGGAGCCGTCCGGCATCGGACCCGGATCTCGCCGGCCGATCGAGGTGCGATGGGCAACTGTAGTCATCACGGCGCCGGGGGATCCCGCCACTCAGGCAGTTCGTGTCACCGAACGTGGTCGGCAAAGTGATTTTCCGACCTGGTCGGCCGAACCGGGCCTCCGGATGCGGCGGATCGTTCATGAGGTATGCTGCGTACTATCCCAAGCAACTGCTCGAGCACTGTGAACACCGACCGGAAGGACCCCATGACCGCCGCACCCAACCCGTTCGCCGACCTGACCGCGCTGGGCCCACCGCAGCCAGATCGCCACCATCCGACGCCCTGGAGACCTGGCCGGGTCGCGCACGCCGTCGAGCGAGGCCACCGGGTCGCAGGCCAAGAACCTGCGCCAGATCCTGCACGGCTTGTTCGACCTCGTCGATCAGGGCTTTCACGTCGAGCGCGAGATCGCGACCTACCTGACCATCGCCTCCCGGGTGTCCGCCACCGCCGCCGACAGCTGCCGCGAGCTGACCGACATCGCGCTGGGCCCATCGAGGCCACCACCCATCGCCGGGCGCAGCCGCTGATCAGCCCGGGCCGGTCCCTCTCGTGACAGTCTGATCGGCCATGCTTGAATATACCCACTCGCAATGCGTAGTATCCCATGCACACCACAGTCCCGAGGAGGCCCCGTGAGCAGCGCTGCCCAGCGGTTACGGCACGTCCTGGCCGGCCAGCAGTTCCCCGCCGAACGCTGGCAGCTGATCGTGGGCGCGGAGCTCTACGGCGCCGATGCGCAGTCGCGCACGAGCTGCAGGCGCTCCCGCCGCGGCGCTATACCAGCCTCGCCGAGGTGCTGAGCACGATCGAAGGCGCGCGGACCCGGATCCCGGCGGCCTGACCGGCCGCATCAGCTCAGGTACCGGCCGAACCAGTCGAGTACCCGCTGGTAGACGACGCCGGCCGCCGCCGGGTTGTACCGCGGGCCGGTGTCGTTGAAGAAGGCGTGGTCGACGTCCGGGCACGGTGAGCATCTCGTGGGTCACACCGCGGGCGGTGAGGGCCGCCTCGAGCGTGTCCCGGCCCGCGTTCACCCGGTTGTCCTTCTCGGCAAAGACGCCCAGCACGGCGGCGCGGGTGCCGGCGAACGTGGGGTCGCCGGCGCCGGACCGTAGAACGGGCCGCCGCGGCCAGCTCCGTTGGGCCGCCGTTGAGCAGCCGCCAGACCATCCCGCCGCCGAAGCAGAACCCGATCGGCCGCCAGCGGCGCGCCCGGGCACCGCCGACCCAGCTCGGCCAGCCCGCTCCGCAGATCGGCGATCAGGTCGGCCTCGGCCGAGCCCGCCGAGGGCCGCGGTCGCGTCCGGCACGGCTGCGGTGCCGCCGACCCGGGACAGCAGGTCGGGGGCGAGCGCGGCGTAACCGTCGCCGGCCGAGCCGGCCGGTGACCGCGCGGATGTGATCGGTGAGCCCGCGGTTCTCGTGCACCACCAGCACCGCTCCGCGGCTGCCCCGCGCCGGGGTCGGCGAGCGCCCCGGACAGCTCCCCCGCGCCGCCGGGGAAGCGTCACCGGCGTGGCGCGCGGCCAGCGCGGCGGCCGACGTCGTAGTCGGCGGCGCGGCCGGCGCGCTCGGCGCGGCCGACGGCGGGGCCCGGACGCCGGGGCGGCCGCGGGCGCCGCGCCGCCTCGCTGCTGCAGGCGGCGAGCAGCCCGGAGGCCGCCGCGGCCGAGAGCCCGAGCAGCCCGAGCCGGCGCAACGCCTCCCGACGGGTCAGATGCCCCTCGGCGTGGTCCAGCGCGACCTCGGTGACCAGGTAGTCGTGCAGTGCCATGGCCGGCGACGCGTAGCGCCGGCCGATCGGTGCGGTGTGGCCGACCGAGCCGGGGTGCGTCTAGGCCGAGTGCCGCACGTCCAGCGACCGGATGACGACCTGGCCCACGCCGGACGATGTCGCCCTTGCTGGGGTTGCTGTTGGTGTAGCCCCGGCCTTGAAGTAGCTGGTGGGCGAGGAGATCGGCAGGTCGGCCTTCTGCTGCCCGTTGTACCAGACCTTCACCCGGCCCTCGGCCGACTCGATCTTCACGTCGAACATCGTGCCGAGGCGGTAGTTCGGGTCCAGGTCGACGAACTTCCGGCCGTCGTCGTACTTGACGCGCAGCTGCTGACCGCTCAGGTGGATCTGCATCAGATCGTCGGACTGGTGGCGTGGATCTGGCCGGCGATGACGTCGGGCTTCTCACCCGGCGTCTCGGTGATCGCCTGGACGATCTCCATGGTGTGCCGGCCCTTGCTGCCGTCCCAGCTGGCCTTCTCCGAGCCGAACATCTCGCGCAGCTCCGAGCGCGGGTACTGGCTGCCCGACGTCGTGGCGCCGCCGGTGCCGGCGGTGAACACCACGCCGTTCCTGGCCTGGTTGAGCTGGTAGAACTGGCTGTGGTAGCCGGCCAGCTTCGATCCTTCGACGATGTCCGGGTCGCCCTCCTTGCCGGTCGGCAGGGTCAGGTACCAGTTGCTGGTGTCGATGAGCTGCGAGGGCAGCGACCCGCTGACGGGTTGGGCGGTGGCTGCGGGGACACCGCCGGGCGCGGTGGCGCCGCGGGCGTCGGAGCCCGCCGTGGTGGAGGCGCCGGAGCCCGAGTCGCTGCTGTCGTCGGAGTTGCTGCTCTGGGAGGAGTTGTTGCTGGCGTCGGAGTTGCCGGTGGAGCCGGAATCGCTGTCGGAAGCGGAGTCACCGCTGCCCGAGTTGCCGGTTGCGGGGCTGCTGCTCCCGGAGCCGCTGCTGCCGGCATCATCGCTGCCCGTATCGGTGCTGCCCGTATCGGTGCTGCCCGCATCGGTGCTGCTGTCCGAGTCGCCGTCGCCGCCGGAGCTGCCGCCGGCCGCGGAGTCGCCGCCGGCGTCGTCGGACCCGCTGTCGGCGTCCGCATCCCGATCGGCCCCGCGGTCGGAGGTGCGCGCGGCGTCGTCGTCCGCCGTGGCGGCGCTGTCCGCCTCGGAGCCCTGGTCGGTGCTGTCCTGGTCGGACTGCTCGTCCTGCTGGTCCTCCGCGGTGGCCGGGGCGGGGGCGGGGCTCGCTGGGGGCTGCGCGTTCGACCCGGTGACAGGCTTTTGCGGCACCAGCGCGGGCGGGTCGATCGGCGCGGCCGTCGTACGGCCGAGCGCCCGGGCCGCGGTGACCAGAGCCTCGGGGTCGAGCGGTGCCGGCGGCGGTGCCTGCTCGGCCTCGGTGACCACCGGCGTACCGACGGCCAGCAGTGTGATGGTGCGGGCGGTCGGCGCGGTGTCGGCCGGCAGCGTGGCCTCGATCAGGTCCGGCAGGTGGGTCACGGCGACCCAGCCGGCGATCCCCGCGCCGGCCATTGACAGGGCACCGCCGGCGACGGTCATCGCGGAGGGGCCGCGGCGCACCGGCGTCGCGGAATCGGCCGCACGGTGCGCGCCGGAGTCCGTGACCGCACGCCGGTGGGACGGCGTGCGAGTGGTTTCCAGCGCATGGCGACCACGGGGGGAGCTGTGCCGAGCCACTAACCCTGCCTTTCGGGCCGCTGAC
Source organism: uncultured Actinomycetota bacterium (assembly GCA_963730945.1). GTDB lineage: Bacteria > Actinomycetota > Actinomycetes > Mycobacteriales > Pseudonocardiaceae > Pseudonocardia. The sequence continues at coordinate 418,924 of CAVSTV010000008.1, read as the reverse complement.
TCCGGTTGGACGTCCGGCTCGGGGTGCCGGCGGGTGGGGAGCCCCTTGTCCATTTCGTGACCGGTCTGTTCTGGACCCGTGTCGAACCTAGAACGAGGTTGCCTCGTTGTTGTCGGTCCGCCGGTGAGATGGGACCTGGGCGCGACGAAGTGCAGCAACCGCCGCCGAACGGAGCAACGGATGGCCGGGACCGCTACCTCATCCGGCGCAGCCGGCGCGATGAGCGGGTGAGCGGCGGCGTGTCGGGCTGAGAGCTCGGGCGCACGGCACTCAGGTCTACCGCTCGTCGCGTGGAGCGAGCACCGGCTTGATGTCGAGCACCGGCGTGCCGTGCACCGCCTCGAGATCTCCGACCAGGATCCGGGTGCCGTCGATCTGCAGGATCCGGACCTGGTGCAGCCCGATCGGGTTGGGTCGATCGGCGGAGCGGGTGCTGAACACGCCGCGCTGGGGGGCCAGCGGATCGTCTCTCGGGTGCACGACCAGCACATCGCGGCGGGCGCGATCGAGCCAGGTCAGCACCAGGATCTCGGTGCCGACCCGCAGGTCGCGCAGTCCTTCGCCGATCGCGGGCCGACACACCAGCCAGGCGTTCGGACCGCCCTCGTCGCCCTGCTTGGGAGCGGCCCCGAGGTCGACCAGCGGTGACTCGACCCAGCCGATCGGCCGCACCCGAACATCGATTCCGTCCGTCACGGCCCAGATACTCCCCCACCGCTGCTCCCCCACGGCCCGGGCCGGGATCGATCACAGCCCCCGTTGTCCGAGGAAGGCGAGCGTGGCCTCCGGGGTGAGTGGGTGGAACGGACCACCCCGGACATCCCGGTACGCCCGCTCCAGCGGCGAGGTGCGGAAGAACGCGCTGCCGCCGGCCACCTGCAGCGCGATGTCGACCACCGCGGCGGCCTCGATGACCGCGTGCCGCTTGGCCGTCATCACGGCGGCGAGGCTGTCGTCGTCGGCGGCCGGATCGTCACCGATCTCGTCGACCGCGGCCAGCACCGCCCACCTGGCGACCCGGAGCCGGGCCTGCATCTCCCCGATCTGGCGCACCGCGGCGGCCGCCGGCTCACCCCGCGACGACGCCGAACGGATGGCTTCGCGGCACGCGCCGCGGGCCACCCCGAGGTAGGCCGCCGCGGCCACCGGGGCGAAATGGATGGCCGCCACCAGCAGCGGCCCGGCCAGCACGCCGTAGGGCCGCCGGCCCATCACCTTCTCCGCCGGCAGGAACACCCCGTCGAACACCACGTCATGACTGGCCGTGCCGCGCATCCCGAGCGTGTCCCAGGTCTCGATGATGTGCACGCCGGGCGCGGCGAGCGGCACCCCGGCGTGCAGCACGACGGCGTCGGGGCCCGGGTCGCCCAGCACCGCGGAGGTCGAGATGACGCCCGCGACCGGCGCCTGGGTGCAGAAGACCTTGCGGCCGTCGAGCCGGTATCCGCCCTCGACCTCGGTGGCGGTCGTGGTCGGGCAGACCCAGTCGGAGCCGCCGCTGGTCGCCATGATCAGGCCGTCGTCGGCGATCCGGCGCAGCACCGCCTCGGCGTCCGGGGCGCCGCGGCGCAGCCGCCACTTCTGCAGCAGCGTGAGGTAGAGGTGCATCGCGGCGGCCAGCGCGGACGATCCCGACCAGCTGCCGAGCTCCTCCTCCGCGATCACGACCTGCCGCAGGGTGGCGCCGAGGCCGCCGAGTTCCTTCGGCACCGCCAGCCGCAGGTACCCGCGGGCCCGCATCTCGGCGTAGGCCTCGGTCACGAAGGTGGCGTCGCGGTCGTGCTCGTGGTCGAACGGCGCGGCGGCCTGCCCGATGTCGGCGGCCAGTTGCCGCACGTCGGAGTCGGTCAGGGAGTCGGTCATCTGCATCGCGGTCATGGCCGCCAGCATCCGGGCGGTCCGGCGGCGGCGATAGTTCCCAAACTGAACCACCCCGGTGCACGATGACGGCATGTCCCGCTACGGCCAGTTCTGCCCGATCACCAGGTCGTTGGAGGTTCTGGGCGACCGCTGGACGCTGCTGATCGTGCGGGACCTGCTGGTCGGCGCGACCCGGTTCAACGAGCTCGCCCGCGGCCTGCCCGGGCTGTCCCGCGGCCTGCTGTCCAAGCGCCTCGGCCAGCTCGAACGCCATGGGCTGATCACCCACGACGGCCACGACTACCACGTCACCCCGGCCTGCGAGGAGCTGCGGCCCATCATCTTCGGGCTGGCGGAGTGGGGGGCTCGCTGGGCGTTCGGCGAGCCCCGGCCCGACGAGCTGGACCCGGTCGTCCTGATGTGGTGGATCCGCGGTGGCATCGATCCGGCACCGTTCGGCAACCGGCGCATCGTGCTGCACGTCCTGGTTCCGGACGCGCGCCGGCAGCGCTTCTGGTTCGTCGTCCAGCCCGACGACGTGTCACTGTGCTTCACCGACCCCGGCTACGCCGTGGACATCACCCTGGCGTCCCCCCTCGGCGTGCTCTACCAGGTGTGGGAGGGACTGCTCGAGCTCCCGGCGGCGGCGCGGGACGGGCTGATCAGCATCGACGGGCGGCGCGAGGTGCTGGTACTGCTGCCCGAAGCGTTGCGCCTGAGCCCGGTGGCCCCCTTCGTCCGCCGCGCCCGCGCCCGCGCCACGACCTGACAGCACCGGGACCCGGTGCCGCGGGGGTGGGGTGCGGGCGGCGTAGTCAGGAATTGTGGGGTGGGATGCCGTCGCGGTTCACTGTGCGCACCATCGCAGCGTTGCGTCGAGGAGCCCCGGATGAGCCGTATTCCCCGCCCCGTCGGTGTCACCCTCGGACTGGTGGTCGCGCTGGCGTTGTCCGGGTGCGGCGGCGGGGACGGGGGTGCGCAGAGCGGCCCGAAGCAGATCACCGTCTGGACCGGGGACACGTTGCCCGACCGGGTCGACGCCACCAAGGCGATCATCGCCAAGTTCACCGCGGCGACCGGGATCCAGGTCGAGCTCGTCGGCGTCGACGAGGACCAGTTCAACCAGACCCTGACCTCGGCGGCCGCGGCCGGTGAGCTGCCGGATGTGATCGGTAGCCAGCCACTGGCCTCGGTGCGCACGCTGGCCACCAACCAGCTGGTGGACACGGCCGCCACCGCCGACGTGGTGGCGGCGTTGGGCGCGGACACGTTCGACCAGCGGGCGCTGGAGCTGACCCGCGACGGCGACGCGCAGCTGGCCGTGCCCAGCGACGCCTGGGCGCAGCTGCTGTACTACCGCAAGGACCTGTTCGACGCGGCCGGGCTGCCCGCGCCCACCAGCTACGACGCGATCCTCAACGCCGCACGCACGCTCAACAAAGACGGCGTGGCCGGGTTCGCCGGGGCCACCGCGGCGGGCGACGCGTTCACCCAGCAGACGTTCGAGCACATCGCGCTGGCCAACGGGTGCGAGATGGTCGACCCGGCCGGTGAGATCACCATCGCCAGCCCGGCCTGCGTCGCGGCCTTCACCTTCTACCGGGATCTGATCACCGGCTCCTCGGTGCCGGGCGCGCAGGACGTCGACTCCGTGCGGGCGACCTACTTCGCCGGGCAGGCCGCCATGATCGTGTGGTCGACGTACCTGCTCGACGAGCTCGCCGGGCTGCGCAACGACGCGCTCCCCAGCTGCCCGCAGTGCACCGGCGACCCGCGGTTCCTGGCCGCCAACACCGGGATCGTCACCGGCCTGCAGGGCCCCGACGGCACCGGGCCGGCCCAGTTCGGCGAGATCACCTCCTGGGCCATCCCGGTGGACGCCGACGCCGACTCGGCCAAGCGGTTCGTCCAGTTCATGCTCAGCGACGGGTACACCGAATGGCTGGCGATCGCGCCGGAGGGCAAGTTCCCGGTCCGGCCCGGACCGGCGGCGGGCAGCACCGAGTACGTCGACACCTGGAAGACGCTGCCGGTGGGCGTCGACACCGAGGCGCCGCTGGCCGACGTGTACGGGCCGGAGGTGCTGGCGGCGCTGCAGGCCGGCCCCAAGGCCTTCACCCGGTGGGGCATCACCCAGGGCCAGGGCGACCTCATCGGCGCCTCCCTCGGCGAGCTGCCGGTCGCGGCGGCGGTGGCCGCGGTGACCGGTGGTGGGGTCGAGCCGCAGGCCGCGGCCGACCAGGCTGCCGGCACGCTGCGGTCGATCCAGGACACCTTGAAGTGAGCACCGACACCGGCGTCGGCGCGGCACCGGTGGCACCGGACCCCGGTCCGCGCCCGTCCGAGCCGCGCCGCCGCCGCGGGCCGCTGGTCAGGGCCGAAGCCCGCGCCGGGCTGGCGCTGATCTCGCCGACCCTGGTCATCGTGCTGGTGATGGTCGTGCTGCCGATCCTGTGGACGGTGCTGCTGGCCTTCCAGCGGCTGCGGCTGCTGAACCTGCGCACCTCCGGCCTGTTCGGCAACTTCACGCTGAACAACTTCGACAACGTGTTCAGCTCGGCCACATTCTGGGGTTCGCTGGGCACCACGCTGGCCTACTCGGTGCTGGGCACCGGCTTCGCGATCGGCGTCGGGCTGATCGCCGCGTTGGCCCTGCGCCGGCCCTTCCGCGGTCGGAACCTGGTCCGGGCCGCGATGTTGCTGCCCTACGTCGCACCGATCGTCGCCGTCACGTTCGCCTGGAAGACGATGTTGAACCCGCAGTTCGGGGTGGTCAACCACTGGGGCACCCGGCTGCTCGGGTGGGACGAACCGATCGCGTTCCTGTCCGAGGGGCGCCCGGTACTGGGAATCCCGGTCGCGTTGCTCACCGTGATCGCGTTCGAGGCGTGGCGCTCCTTCCCGTTCGCCTTCCTCTTCCTCACCGCCCGCCTGCAGGCGGTGCCGGCCACCCTGGAGGAGGCCGCGCGGGTGGACGGGGCCACGGTGTCGCAGCGGTTCCGCTACGTGGTGCTGCCCCAGCTGCTGCCGACCATCGCGGTGCTGGCGGTGCTGCGGTTCATCTGGACGTTCAACAGCTTCGACGACATCTACCTGCTGACCGGCGGCGGCGCCGGCACCGAGGTGATCAGCGTGGGCGTGTTCAACTCGCTCACCGCGCGCGGCGACATCGGCGGCGCCGCCGCCCAGGCCCTGGTGCTGGCCGCCATCCTCGCCGTGCTCGTCGGGCTGTACCTGTGGCGGCTCGCCCCCCGCGAGGAGCAGTCCTGATGGCCACGATCGCGCCCGCGGACCGCTGGAACCGGGACCGCTTCGAGACCCGGCTGTTCGCCGTCCTGCGGATCCTGGCGATCGTCGGGTTGCTGCTGGTGACGCTGTTCCCGTTCTACTACTCGGTGCTGCTGTCGCTGCGGCCGCTGGATCGGGTCCTGCAGGATCCCGGCGCGCTGATCCCGATCGAGTTCGATCCCGGCAGCTACGCCTCCGTGCTCTCCCCGGCCGCGACGGGCGGACAGGGCTTTCTCACGTTCATGGCCAACAGCGCACTGGTCGCGCTCGGGACCGTGGTGCTCACGCTGCTGATCGCGCTGCCCGGCGCCTACGCGGTGAGCCGGCTGCGGTTCTTCGGGCACCGCCAGATCGGCGTGCTGTTCCTCGCGGTGTACCTGTTCCCGGCCATCCTGCTCGCGGTGCCGCTGTTCGTGTTCTTCACCCGCATCGGGCTGCGTGGCTCGCTGATCGGGCTGCTGATCGTCTACGTCTCCCAGATCGTCGCGGTGTCGATCTACATGCTGCGCAACTACTTCGACACCGTCCCGGTCAGCCTGGAGGAGGCCGCGGCGATCGACGGCTGCAGCCGGCTCGGCGTCATGTGGCGGATCAGCCTGCCGCTGGCCAAGCCGGCGATCATGGCCAACGCGCTGTTCATCTTCATGATCGCGTGGAACGAGTTCCTGTTCGCGCTGCTGTTCCTGGTCGAGGACCGCGAACGGTGGACCGTCTCGCTGGGCATCTCGCAGCTGGCCGGCAGCATCGAGGTGCCGGACACGGTGTTGATGGCCGGCTCGGTGATCGTCACCTTGCCGATCATCATCGTGTTCTTCGCCAGCGAGCGACTGCTGACCGAGGGCCTCACCGCGGGCGCCGAGAAGGGCTGAGCACCGGCCAGGGGTCGGGCGGTCAGACGCCGAGCTGGTCGAGCACCCGCTGTGCGAGGTCGAGCTCGGCGCGCAACCGCTCGACCCGTTCGCGTTGACGTTGCCGCGCGCCCTCCAACGACGACTCGATCGCCTCGGCGACGGCCGGCGGGAGCGATCGCGCGACGGTGACCACCTCGGCTGCGGCCACCGGCGTGGCCGGCACCACCCGCTTCCGGCCGACCGCCACCTCGACGGTCCACTCGCCGTCCGCCGTGGCCGTCAGGGTGATGCTCATCCCGGGCGAGCCGTCGGTCCGGCGCCGGGGACCGGCGGCCCGCGCGGGCCGGGCGGGCCGGGCTGTCGCCGCCGACGAGGCGGGCTCTTCGCGGGCGGGCGTCTCGGCGTCCTGGGTGGCCGCTTTCCGCGGCGCCGGCGGAGGCTTGGGCGCGGACCTTCCGGCCGGCTGGGCGGCGGGCTTCCCGGTGGGTGTCGGCGCGGGCTGCGTGGTCGAGCGCGCGGTGGTCCTGCCGTCCCCGGACCCGACGCGGCGGCGCGCTGGCCGGGTGCGCGTGAGCTCGTTGGGTGAGCAGAACACGGTGTCCCGCGAGCCGGCCGGCCGGACCTGGATGAAGTCGCCCTGCACGGTGTCGCCCACGCTCACCACCTTGGCCGAACCGCCCGCCGGGACCCCGACCGCGGCCGCGGTGAACCAGACCGTCACCGACCCTTCCGCCGCCACCTGCTCGCGCACGGCCACCACATCTTGATCCGTGAGCGCACCCGGTGCCGTCATTCCTCGCCGCCTCCCTCGTCCCGCCTGCCCGCATCATGCCGCGCCCCACCGACACGACCATGAGGAGCGACGCACCGACGAGCGCGCCCCGGTGGTGGTTCGATCATCTTCGGACCACCGTGGCGGCGCGCTGACCCGGTGTCAGGGCGTGGCCGTTACTCCTGGGCCCGCCCGCGGGTGACCAGGTCGTCGAGCTCGTGCGTGCTGGCCGCGGCGGTGTCGTCGCGGCCGGTCAGCCAGCCGAGCCGGCGGGCCCGCTCCGGCAGCAGGTGCCCGGGCAGCGGCCCGCGCTGCCCGCTGCCGTCCGGCAGCAACCGGTTGACCAGCGACACCACCCGCAGCGAGGTGGACGGCGCCGCCGCGTGCGCGCGCACGCCCAGCTTGGCCAGCGGGGTCAGGATGACCTCCGGGCGGCGCCACATGGTCGCGCGGACCAGCCGCCGGGCGGCGCGTTCGGCGTCCATGGACAGCACCGGCAGGTTGGCGGCCGCGGTGAACCAGCGGTTCTCGGCCACCCGGTCCCCGGTGAACAGCGCGTTGCGCGCCGAGCCGGTGCGCATCAGGCCCGGTACGCCCACGGTCACCGAGACACCGGAGCGAGATGGCCTCGACCCGCAGGCCCTCGGCGTAGCCGACCGCCGCGTGCTTGGCCGCGGTGTAGGGCAGCAGGTGCGGGGCCGGCAGCTTGCCGCCGACCGAGGTCACCGCGAGCAGCCGGCCCCGGCTGCGGGCCAGCAGCGGCATCGCCGCGGTGGCCGTGTGCACGGTCCCCCAGAAGATCGCGTCCATGGCCCGGGTCAGGTCGGCCGGCGGTCAGCTCGGACGCCGGGCCCGACCTGGATGATCCCGGCGTTGCAGACCAGCACGTCGAGCCGGCCGTAACGCTCCGCGGCCGTGGTGATCACCCGTTCGGCATCGGCGGCGTCACCGACGTCCGCGGCCACCGCGACCACCGTGGTCCCGTCGCCGGCCAGGTCCTGCTCGGCCGCGGCCAGGCCGTCGGCCGAGCGGGCGCAGATCACCAGGTCGTGGCCGAGCCGGGCGAGCTCGCGGGCGATCAGGAACCCCAGCCCGCGGCTGGCTCCGGTCACGACCGCGACCGGGCGCGATCCGTGCTGCGGGTCGGGGCCGTCCTCTGCTGTCGACATGGTTGCGGAGTGCCCGCATCGGGCCCGGTTTACACCGCGACCGGTTTCACCGGCGCCGAGCCGGGAACGCCTGGGCCAGCGAGACCCACCGACGAAGGGGAAGTCCGCATGCGCGCGGTGACCTGGCACGGCAAGCACGACGTCCGCGTCGACACGGTGCCCGACCCGACCATCCAGCAGCCGACCGACGTGATCGTGCAGATCACCTCGACCGGGATCTGCGGCTCCGACCTGCACCTCTACTCGGTGCTCGGCCCGTTCCTGGACGTCGGGGACATCCTCGGCCACGAACCGATGGGCGTGATCGCCGAGGTCGGGTCGGAGGTGACCGAGCTGGCGGTCGGGGACCGGGTGGTGGTGCCGTTCAACGTCTCCTGCGGGACCTGCTTCATGTGCGGCCAGGGCCTGCACTCGCAGTGCGAGACGACGCAGGTGCACGAGCAGGGCAAGGGCGCGGCCCTGTTCGGCTACACCAAGCTCTACGGGCAGGTTCCTGGTGGCCAGGCCGAGTACCTGCGGGTGCCGTTCGGCAACACGCTGCCGGTGAAGATCCCGGACGGCCCGCCGGACGACCGGTTCGTCTACCTCTCCGACGTGCTGCCCACCGCCTGGCAGGGCGTCGAGTACGCCGCCGTCCCGTCCGGCGGCACGCTGGTGGTGCTCGGCCTCGGGCCGATCGGGGACATGGCCACCCGGGTGGCCCGGCACCGCGGGATCGACGCAGGTGATCGGCGTCGACCTGGTGCCCGAGCGGCTGGCCCGGGCCGAGGCCCACGGCGTGACCACGATCGACCTCAACGAGCACGGCGGCGACGACCTGGTCTCGGCCGTGCGCGGGCTGACCGCCGGGCGCGGCGCCGACGGGGTGCTGGACGCGGTGGGCATGGAGGCGCACGGCTCCCCGATGGGCACCGTGGCGCACTGGCTGACCGGGCTGCTGCCGGACGCGGTGGCGGCCAAGCTGATGGAGACCTCCGGCTTCGACCGGATGGCCGCGCTGTACTCGGCGATCGAGCTGGTGCGCCGGGGCGGCACGATCTCGCTCAGCGGCGTCTACGGCGGGATGGCCGACCCGATGCCGATGATGACGATGTTCGACAAGCAGATCCAGCTGCGGATGGGGCAGGCCAACGTGCACCGCTGGGTACCGGACATCCTGCCGCTGCTGCTGGGGGACGGCGACCCGCTGGGCACCGACGACTTCGCCACCCACCGGCTGCCGCTGGAGGCCGCCCCCGAGGCCTACGCCACGTTCCAGGCCCGCAAGGACGGCATGGTCAAGACGCTGCTGCAGCCCGGGCTCGGCTGATCACCCGGCCTCGATCACTCGGCCTCGGCGCGGCGCTCGGCGCCGGTCTCACCGGCGTAGCCGGCGTCCTGGCCGCCCACCCGGCCGACGAACTCCTCGCTGGCGCCGGTCCCGGTGGTCGTCGCACTGTCACCCTCGTCGCCGGGACCGCCGCCGGTCTCCCGGGTGCGGGCCACGTGGGCGTCCGGCTCCACGTCGTCCTCGGCGGTCGCCGGGCGGTCGAACACGTCGCGCAGTCTGTCCAGCATCGGGTCCTCCTGTAGATCGATTCTGCCGCTGGGTACCCGCGTCGCACGTTCGGAACCGCCACAGCGGGGTACCCCGGCTCACATGACGTCCTTCGGCTACACCCTGCTGTGCGAGCAGCGCGGGCCGCGTGAGCTCGTGTCCGACGCCGTCGCCGCCGAGCAGGCCGGCTTCGACTTCGAGGTCATCAGCGACCACTACTTCCCCTGGCTCGACGAGATGGGCCACTCCCCCTACGCCTGGTCCGTGCTGGGCGCGGTGGCCGCCGCGACCGAACGGGTCGGCCTGATGACCTACGTGACCTGCCCGATCATGCGCTACCACCCGGCGGTCGTCGCGCAGAAGGCGGCCACCGTCGCGCTGCTGGCCGACGGCCGGTTCACCCTCGGCCTGGGCGCCGGCGAGAACCTCAACGAGCACGTCGTCGGTCAGCGGCTGGCCGAGCGCGGACCGCCGCCACGACATGTTCGAGGAAGCGATCACGATCATCCGCAGCCTGCTCGCGGCGACGACCTGACGTTCGACGGCACGCACTTCCGGGTCGACTCGGCCCGGCTCTGGGACCGCCCCGAGGACGGGGTGCCGATCGCGGTGGCCGTGTCCGGCCCGCAGTCGGTGCGCCGCTTCGCCCCGCTGTCGGACGCCATGGTCGCCGTCGAGCCGGAACCGGACGCGGTGTCCCGATTCCGGGAGGCCGCCGGCGCCGAGGTGCCGGCCATCGGGCAGCAACCGATCTCCTGGGATCCCGACGCGGAGCGGGCGACGGCCCGGGCCCACGAGCTGTTCCGCTGGTTCGGCGGCGGCTGGAAGGTCAACGCCGAGCTCCCCGGCACCGCCGCCTTCGCCGGGGCCACCCAGTTCGTCCGGCCCGAGGACGTGGCCGCGTCCATTCCCTGCGGACCGGACGTGGGCGCGCAGGTGGAAGCGGTCCGCCCGTTCGTCGACGCCGGTTTCTCGCACGTGGCGCTGGCCCAGATCGGCGGCGACACCCAGCCGGAGTTCCTCCGCTTCGCCGAGCGCGAGCTGCTGCCGGCCCTGCGCGCCGAGTACGGGGAGGGCAAGGACTCGGCCATCCGGCCCCGGGACCGTGGGTAGTTTGGAGGTGTCGAGATCGGGAAGGTCATACCCATGCGCGGAGTACCCAAGCCGGCCTGGCCGCTGCTGCGGCAGCTGACTGGGCCCGACCGGTTGGGCCGCGGCGCCGCCGCCCGCAGCGCCGGGACGGACGACATGCGGGCCCGCACCGAGGACGCGGACACCGAGACCAAGTCGATCTGCCCGTTCTGCGCGGTCGGCTGCGGGCAGCGGGTGTTCAGCAAGGACGGGCGGGTCACCCACGTCGAGGGCGACCCGGACTCCCCGATCAGCCGCGGCCGGCTGTGCCCCAAGGGTTCCTCGACGCTGTCGCTGGTCACCGCGCCGAGCCGGGTGACCAAGGTCCGCTACCGGCGCCCGCACGGCACCGAGTGGGAGGACCTGGACCTCGACACCGCCGTCGACATGATCGTCGACCGGGTGCTGGACACCCGGGCCCGGACCTGGCAGGACACCGACTCCGAGGGCCGGCACCTGCACCGCACCCTGGGCATCGCCAGCCTGGGCGGGGCCACCCTGGACAACGAAGAGAACTACCTGATGAAGAAGCTCTACACCGCGCTCGGCGCGGTGCAGATCGAGAACCAGGCCCGTATTTGACACAGCTCCACCGTTCCCGGTCTGGGGACCAGCTTCGGTCGCGGCGGCGCGACGAACTACCAGCAGGACCTCATCCACTCCGACTGCATCGTGATCCAGGGCTCGAACATGGCCGAGGCGCACCCGGTCGGCTTCCAGTGGGTGATGGAGGCCAAGCGCCGCGGGGCCACGGTGATCCACGTCGACCCGCGGTTCACCCGCACCTCGGCGGTGGCCGACGTGCACGTCCCGATCCGGGCCGGCACCGACATCGCCTTCCTCGGCGGGCTGATCCACCACGTGCTGGAGACCGGGGCCTACTTCGAGGAGTACGTGCGGGCCTACACCAACGCCCCGATGCTGGTCCGCGAGGATTTCGTGGACACCGAGGACCTGGACGGCGTGTTCTCCGGCTTCGACCCGAAGACCGGGACCTACGACGTGAGCTCGTGGGAGTACCCGGGCATGCACGTCGAGGCGGCCACCGGCCCACGCGACGACCGCATCACCGCGGATGACGAGCCGGAGGAGCGCCCGGGGGTGCACGAGCACGAGCGCGGCGAGATCGCCGGCTCCGGCGGCGCCCCGATCGCCGCCGACCCGGAGCGCGACGACACGCTGCAGCACCCGCGCTGCGTGTTCCAGGTGCTGCGCCGGCACTTCGCCCGCTACACCCCGGAGCTGGTGCACGAGATCTGCGGCATCCCGCCGGAGCTGTTCGCCCGGGTCGCCGACGCGTTGACCCGCAACTCGGGCCGCGAGCGGACCAGCGCGTTCTGCTACGCCGTGGGCTGGACCCACCACACGGTGGGCGCCCAGTACATCCGGGCCGCGTCGATCCTGCAGGCGCTGCTGGGCAACATCGGCCGGCCCGGCGGCGGCATCCTCGCGCTGCGCGGGCACGCCAGCATCCAGGGCTCCACCGACATCCCCACCCTGTTCGACATGCTGCCCGGCTACATCCCGATGCCGCACGCGCACCGCGAGCAGGAGCTGGGAACGTTCATCGAGGCCAACACCGGGGACAAGGGCTTCTGGGGCAACCTGGACGCCTACGTGGTCAGCCTGCTCAAGGCCTGGTTCGGCGACGCGGCCACCCCGGACAACGACTTCTGCTTCGACCACCTGCCCCGGCTCACCGGCGACCACTCCACGTTCCGCACCGTGCAGGCCCAGATCGACGGCGACGTCCCGGGCTACTTCGTGATCGGCGAGAACCCGGCGGTCGGCACGGCCAACGCCCGCCAGCAGCGGGCCGGCCTGGCCAACCTGGAGTGGCTGGTGGTGCGCGACCTGCACATGATCGAGACGGCCACGTTCTGGAAGGACGGGCCGGAGATCGCGACCGGTGAGATGCGCACCGAGGACATCGGCACCGAGGTGTTCTTCCTGCCCGCCGCCGCGCACACCGAGAAGGACGGCACCTTCACCAACACCCAGCGGCTGCTGCAGTGGCACCACAAGGCCGTCGAGCCGCCCGGCGACTGCCGCAGCGACCTGTGGTTCTACTACGAGCTGGGGCGCCGGATCAAGGCCCGGCTCGCCGCGTCGACCGAGCCGCGGGACCGCCCCGTCCAGGACCTGACCTGGGACTACCCGCTCGACGACGACGGCGAGCCGAGCGCCGACGCGGTGCTGCGCGAGATCAACGGCGTCGGCCCGGACGGCAAGGCGCTGAGCGGCTACACCGCCCTGAAGGCCGACGGCTCGACGTCCTGCGGCTGCTGGATCTACTCCGGGGTCTACGCCGACGAGGTCAACCAGACCATGCGTCGCAAGCCCGGACAGGAGCAGGACAGCGTCGCGGCCGAGTGGGGCTGGGCCTGGCCGATGAACCGCCGGGTGCTCTACAACCGGGCCTCGGCCGACCCGGAGGGCAAGCCGTGGAGCGAGCGCAAGAAGCTCATCTGGTGGGACGGCTCGACGTGGACCGGCGACGACGTCCCGGACTTCCCGGCGGACACCGCACCGGACTACCGGCCGCCCGAGGGCGCCCGGGCCGCCGCGGCGATCGGCGGCGACGAGCCGTTCATCATGCAGGGCGACGGGCGGGCCTGGCTGTTCGCGCCGGCCGGGCTGGCCGACGGGCCGATGCCGACGCACTACGAGCCGCAGGAATCCCCGCTGCCCAACGCGCTGCACCCGGCGCAGCGGGCCAACCCGGCGATGGAGCGGTTCGACCGGCCTGACAACCGCTACCACCCCGAGCCCGGCACACACGGCGCCGAGGTGTTCCCGTTCGTGTTCACCACGTTCCGGGTCACCGAGCACCACACCGCGGGCGGCATGAGCCGCTGGACCCCGCGGCTGAACGAGCTGTCCCCGGAGATGTTCCTGGAGGTCTCCCCGCAGCTGGCGGCCGAGCGCGGGCTGCGCAACGCGGACTGGGCGCACGTGATCACCGCGCGGTCGGCGATCGAGGGCCGGGTGCTGGTCACCGAGCGGGCCATCCCGCTGCGGCACGGAGATCGCACCGTGCACCAGATCGGGGTGCCCTGGCACTGGGGCTCCAACGGTCTGTCCACAGGGGACGCGGCCAACGAGCTGCTCTCGGTGGCGCTGGACCCGAACGTGCACATCATGGAGACCAAGGCCGCCACCTGTGACATCCGGCCCGGTCGGCGACCGCACGGGCCGGCGCTGGTGGACTACCTGATCGACTACCGCCGGCGCGCCGGCCTGGAGGGCTGATGGCCAACCGGCTGTCCGGGCCGCTGCCCGATCCGAGTGCGGACGCCGGCTACCCGGCCGGGCACCCGCCGCGGGTCGGGTTCTTCACCGACACCAGCGTCTGCATCGGCTGCAAGGCGTGCGAGGTGGCCTGCAAGGAGTGGAACGACCTTCCCGCCGACGGGGCCGGTGCGGATGTGGACGTGCTGGAGTTGACCGGGCAGAGCTACGACAACACCGGCGCGCTGGGCGCGAGCACCTACCGGCACGTGGCCTTCATCGAGCAGCAGGTGCCGCCCCGCCGGCCGCCCGGGGTCGACCTCGGCATGCCCGGCACCGGTTCGCCCACGCTCGACGGTGCCGGCGATCCCACGGAGATCCGCTGGCTCATGTCCTCCGACGTGTGCAAGCACTGCACGCACGCGGCCTGCCTGGACGTCTGCCCGACCGGGGCGCTGATCCGCACCGAGCACGGCACCGTGCTGGTGCAGCAGGACATCTGCAACGGCTGCGGCTACTGCATCCCGGCCTGCCCGTACGGCGTGATCGACCAGCGACCCGGCGACGGGCGGGCGTTCAAGTGCACCATGTGCCACGACCGGCTCGGCGCCGGGCTGATGCCGGCCTGCGCCACCGCCTGCCCGACCGAGTCCATCCAGTTCGGACCGCTGGACGAGCTGCGCGAGCGGGCCGACGCGCGGCTGGCCGAGCTGCAGGAGCGCGGCGAGACCGGCGCGCGGCTCTACGGGCACGACCCGGACGACGGGGTGGGCGGCGACGGCGCGTTCTTCCTGCTGCTGGACGAACCGGAGGTCTACGGGCTGCCGCCGGACCCGGTGGTCACCACCCGGGACCTGCCCTCGATGTGGCGGCACGCCGGCGTGGCTGCGCTGACCGTGGCTGCGACGGTGGCCGCCGCCTTCCTCGGGCGGACGAGATGAGCGTTCCGGTCCGGCGGCGGCGATCGGGGCGCGGCCGGGGCGAGCGGCTGATGGTGCCGGCGGCGGAGTTCCGCTCCTACTACGGCCGGCCCATCCTCAAGCAGCCGACCTGGAAGGTCCCCGACGTCCCCGCCTACCTGTACCTGGGCGGCGCGGCCGGGGTCAGCGCGTCGCTGGCCGCGCTGGCCGACGCCACCGGGCGCCCGCAGCTGCGCCGCGTCGGCCGGCTGGCCTCGGCGGTGGGGGCGACGGTCTCGGTCGGGGCACTGGTCCACGACCTGGGCCGGCCGGAGCGGTTCCTGAACATGCTGCGGGTGTTCAAGCCGACCTCGCCGCTCTCGGTCGGCTCCTGGTTGCTGGCCCCGTTCGGGACGCTGGCCGGGGTGGCCGCGGCGGTCCGAGCTGACCGGTGTCGCCCCCGGCGTCGGGCGGGCGGCCGGGGCCGGGGCCGGCCTGCTCGGCCCGGCGATCGCGACCTACACCGCGGTGCTGCTGGCCGACACCGCCGTCCCGGCCTGGCACGAGGCGTACCGCGAGCTGCCGTTCGTGTTCGCCGGCAGCGCGCTGGCCAGCGGCGGCGGGATCGGCCTGCTGGCCGGGCCGGACGGCGGGCCGGCGCGGCGGGTGGCGGTGGCCGGCGCCGTGCTGGAGCTGGCCGCGTCGGCGGTGCTGGAGCGGCGGATCGGCTTCGCCGCGCGGGCCTACACCGGCGGGCGCCCGGCGGCGGTGCTGCGCAGCGCCCGGGTGGCCACCGCCGCGGGCGCGCTCGGCGTGCTCGCCGGTGGCCGGCTGGCCGGCCGGCCCGGGTGGTGGCTGTCGGTGGCGGGTGGCCTGCTGCTGAACGCCGCCGCCGCCGCGACCCGGTACGGGGTGTACGACGCCGGCCGGGTCTCGGCCGCTGATCCCGCCTACACCGTCGTCCCGCAACGGGCCCGCCGCACCGCTCGGGCCGAGGCCGCTGCGGTGCAGGTGACCCGCGCGAACGGCGCTGCCGAACAGTAGTCCGCGAGCACACGGCGCTAGGGGGTGTCTGATGGATCAGACACCCCCTAGAGCGCCCACCGGCGGTCAGCGGTGAAGCCGACCGACATCGACGTGGCCAGGCCGAGCGCGCGGAGCCGCTCCTGCAGATCGGCCCGGACCTCGTCGAACTGCCGGACCGTCTGCGCCCTCGACCCGTCGTCGACCACGAAATCGACCTCCACGTCGAGCCGGCTACCGATCTTCGACGCGCGCAGGAACGACTCGGTGAACCGGTAGTCGCGCTCGACCGCCTGCACGGCCGCGCGGATCCGGTCCTGGGTCTCCGCCGCCGGTGACATGGCCAGCAGCTCGCGGAAGCCCTCCACGATCAGCCGGCCGGGCACCCGCAGGAAGACGGCCGAGATCACCGCGACCATCGCCGGGTCCATGTATCGAGCCAGATCGGCCCGCCCGGTCCGCTCCAGGATCAACGCCGCCCCGAAGCCGGCGAGCACGCCCAGGCTGAGCAGGGCGTCGCCGACCCACTCAGCGGCCTCGGCCCGCACCAGTCCGGAGCCCGTCCGGCTCCGCCGGCGTAGCACGAGCGCCACGACGCCGCCGCCGAGCGTCGCCACGACCGCGTAGGCCAGTGCCCAGCCGGAGTCGACGTCCCGCCCGCCGCGCAGGATGTCGGCGA
Source organism: uncultured Actinomycetota bacterium (assembly GCA_963730945.1). GTDB lineage: Bacteria > Actinomycetota > Actinomycetes > Mycobacteriales > Pseudonocardiaceae > Pseudonocardia. The sequence continues at coordinate 402,484 of CAVSTV010000008.1, read as the reverse complement.
CCCCGCCGACCAGCGCGTAGACACACAGGCCACCGAGCGCGGCCGCCTTGATCACAACGGTGAGCGGCTCCCACGCCTCTCGACCCCACGGGTAGCGCGCATCCGGGCCCTTGCGCGCGGTGCGCAGGGCCAACACCGCCAGCAGCGACAGCCCGACGCTCGCGAACGAGTAGAGACCGTCGAAGATGATCAGCTGCGAGCCCAGTGGCAGACCCCAGGCCAGCGCGAGCACCGCGAAGCCGGCCGACGCCCATACCGAGATCAGCAATGTCCGGGTGTCGGACGACGGTGTGGACGAGGTCTCGTGTCCTTCGGGCATGGCGTGGCATTGTCGAGCCACTCGTGGGCGCCGTCCAGTCCGGCTCACACAGGATCTGGCGGAGGTGCGCCATGCCCGGGGCCGAGTTCGATCTCGTGATCGACCAGGCCCGTCGCCGCGAGCTGGTCGCCTGGATGCTGGCCGCGTTCCTGGTGACGTTCCTGGTCACCCGCGCCGTGACCAGGGCGATCCGGACCGGCCGCGGACCGTTCCGGGACACCAGCGTGGGCGGCCTGCACGTGCACCACCAGGTGTACGGGATCTTCCTGTTGCTCGGGGCGGGCACCGCCGAGTTCACCTACCGGCCCGCGGCGCCGTGGGCCGACGTACTGGCGGTGCTCTTCGGGACCGGAGCCGCTCTCACCCTCGACGAGTTCGCGCTCTGGCTCCGCCTCGACGACGTCTACTGGAAGCGCGAAGGCCGCAGCTCCGTGGACGCCGTCCTCGTCGCGTTCATCGTCGGTGTGCTGCTGCTCGTGGGCATCAACCCCTTCGACGACGACACCGACGTCGGCGGCGTCGTGCTGGCCGTGAGCATCGTGCTGAACCTGGTGTGGGCGTTGGTGGCGATCCTCAAGGGCCGCCCGGTGCTCGCGGTGATCGGCATGTTCATTCCGCTACTGGCCGTGGTGGCCGCCTTGCGGCTGGCCCGTCCGTCGTCCTGGTGGGCGCGCCGACGCTACGACGCGCGACGGCTGGAACGCGCGCGCAACCGCTACCCGGCCGGGCGCCGCACCCGGTGGGACCGCTTGGTCGACGTGTTTGCGCTGGCTCCTACCGCGAACCGTGATCTCGGGCCGCGCTCCTGACACCGGTGCCGCGGGCACGCTCGGTGCCCGCCGGTGGCCGGCAGGCCGGCAGGTGGGTTGATCCGCGGTCTACGCTGCCTCGCCATGGCCGACGACACGTACACCGTGACCCGCTCGACGACCATCGACGCCCCGCCCGACCGCGTGTATCGCTCCATTGCGGACTTCCACCGCTGGAGCGCGTGGTCGCCGTGGGAGGACGTCGACCCGGCGCTGCAGCGCACGTACTCCGGGGCGGAGTCCGGCGTCGGGGCGGTCTACGAGTGGTCGGGCAACCGGCGGGCCGGGCAGGGGCGGATGGAGATCGTGGACGCGGCGGCGCCGTCGTCGTTGCGGATCGACCTGCGCTTCGAGAAGCCCTTCAAGGCCCGCAACGACACGTCGTTCACGATCGTGGGAGAGGGTGCCGGTTCGCGGGTGACGTGGTCGATGACCGGCCGCAAGACGCTGCTGACCAAGGTCATGGGCATCGTCAAGTCCATGGACTCGCTGCTGGGCCCGGACTTCGAGAAGGGGCTGGCCCGGTTGAAGGCGACCACGGAGACACCGGCTCCGTAGGTTTCAACGCCACCATCCCGGGGCAGCCGGTGGCCCATGTGGGTCTTCGACCAGATCTCCCGGCTGGAAAGCGTGCAGCAGCTGGACCGCCCGGCCACCGCGGTGCGCACGGTGATCGAGAAGCTGCTGACCAACCACACGGTGAAGGACGCGCTGCACGGGGTGTGGCTCGGCCATCCGCTGCACCCCGGGCTGGCCCAGGCCGCGCTCGGCTGGTTCCTGTCCGCGTCCACTTTGGATGCGCTGCGGCGCGGGCGGGCCGAGTCCAGCACCTTGATCGCGATCGGGCTGGGCGCGGCGGCGCCCACCGCGGTCAGCGGCTGGGCCGACTGGGCCGACGGCCACGAGGACCAGCAACGCGTCGGGCTGGTGCACGCGGCCACCAACGGCACCGCGGTCGCCCTCTACGCCGGCACCCTGCTGGCCCGCCGCCGCGGCCGGTCCGGGCGGGCGCTGTCGGTGGCCGCCGGGCTGACCGCCGGGCTGGGCGCGCTGCTCGGCGGACACCTGGGCTACCGGCAGGCGCTGGGCGCCAATCATGCCGAGGACGTCGCGCACATCGGCCCCGAGCAGTGGCAGCCGATCGGGGAGCTGGCCGAGCTGCCCGACGGCAAGCCGGTGCGTCGCGACGCCGGCCAGGTGCCGGTGTTCGTGCTGCGCCGCGGCGACGGGGTCACGGTGCTGAGCGACCGCTGCTCGCACCTGTCCGCCCCGCTGTCGGACGGCGAGCTGGTCGGCTCCGGGGCCGACACCCGGGTGGTGTGTCCCTGGCACGGCAGCGAGTTCCGGGTCGAGGACGGCTGCGTGGTGCACGGTCCGGCGACCGCGCCGGCGCCGCGCTTCGAGTCCCGGGTGGTGGACGGGACGGTGCAGGCCAGGGTGGTCACCATTCCGGGTGTCCCGGCCAGCTGAGCGCCCACCCGCGCGGCGTGGGCGCGGGGACGGGCCGGCGCGGGGGTGGGAGGGTGGACGGCGTGTCCGTGGACGGGGAGCCGGAGTCCGGGCGCCGACGCGACCGAACGGCCGACTGGCCGCAGCGGCTGCCCGGGGAACCGCGGCGTGGCGGGGCGGGCGAGAACCGGCTGCCACCGGCGGTGGCGGTGATCGTGGCGGCCACGCTGTACCCGGTGCTGCCGGATCCGCTGCAGCTCGGTCCGCGACTGCTGGTCCCGGCCCTGGAGGCGCTGCTGCTGATCGCGCTGCTCGTCACCAACCCGCGCCGGATGACCAGGGAGATCAGGCTCTCCCGCGCGGCCTCGCTGGTGCTGGCCGTGGTCGTGGTGCTCAGCAACCTCGTGGCGCTCGGCCTGCTGGTGGCCGACCTGGTCGCCGGGCGGGCGTCCGAGCCCGGGCCGCTGCTGCTGGCCGGGCTGCAGGTGTGGCCACCAACGTGATCGGCTTCGCGCTGACCTACTGGGAGCTCGACCGGGGCGGACCGGTGTCCCGGGCCCGTCGCACCCGGACCGCGCTGCCGCCCGCGGACTGGCGGTTCTCGCAGGACGAGAACGACGACGACGTCACCGAGGTGTCCGCCGGGTCCAGCGGCCGCAGCGGCTGGGTGCCGATCTTCGTCGACTACCTGGACGTGTCGCTGACCAACTCCAGCGCGTTCAGCCCGACCGACACGATGCCGCTGACCAGCCGGGCGAACCTGCTGATGGGCACCCAGGCCACCGCGGCGCTGCTGGTCACCCTGGTCATCGTGGCGCGGGCGGTCGGGGCCATCCAGTGAGCCCGCCCGACGGAGCGGGATCGGCCGACGGCGCCGTGCTGGTGCTGCGCGCGCTCGGGCTCGGTGATCTGCTCGTCGCGGTGCCGGCGCTGCGCGCGCTGCGCCGGCACTTCGCGGCCGCCCGATCGTGCTGGCCACCCCGGCCGAGCTGGCCCCGCTGGCGCTGCGCACCGGCGCGGTGGACGAGGTGCTGCCCACCGCGGCGCCGGAGCGGCTGAGCTGGCCCCGGGCCTGGCCGCCGGCCGTCGCGGTCAACCTGCACGGCACCGGCCCGCAGAGCCACCAGGCCCTCGACGGGACCGGGCCGCGGCTGCGGATCGGCTGCCGCTCCCCCGGCTGGGACGGTCCACGGTGGGCGGATATCGAGCGGGACCACCGGCACGAGCGGGAGCGCTGGTGCGCCGTGCTCGCGGCCTTCGGCGTCCCACCGACCCGACCGACCTGCGGCTGCCGCCCCCGCCGCCGCCGACCGGCGTCGGCGCCGAGAGCGAGGCCGGGGCCGGGGCCGGGGCCGGGGCCGGGGCCGGTGCGACGATCGTGCACCCGGGTGCCCGCTACGGCGCCAAGCGCTGGCCCCCGGAACGGTTCGCCGCGGTGGCCGCGGCCCTGCGCGAGCGCGGGCACCGGGTGCTGCTCACCGGCTCGGCCGCGGAGCGCCCGCTCGCACTGGCCGTCGCCGCCGCGGCCGGGCTGCCGGAGACCGGCGTGCTCGCCGGTGACACCGACCCCGAGACGCTCACCGCGCTGATCGCGCACGCGCGGCTGCTGGTCTGCGGCGACACCGGGGTGGCCCACCTGGCGTCGGCCTTCGGCACCCGATCGGTCGTGGTGTTCGGACCGGTTACCCCGGCCCAGTGGGGGCCGCCGGCCGGTGGCCCGCACCGCACCCTGACCGCCGCCGCGGCGCGCCGCGGCGACCCGTTCGCCGAGGATCCGGACCCGGCGCTGCTCGGTGTCGGGGTGCCGGACGTGCTCGCCGCGGTCGATGGGCTGGACCGCCCTTCCGATCCGGCTCCGTGATCACGTCCTCCGCCGCGCGAGACGGCAGTGAGCCTGTTGCCGAATCGGGCGGCGGCGGCATCCCCCGACCCGACCCCGGGTCGGGGCAAACCTGGTCATGATCGGCGTCTGCGGTTGAAAAGCTTCATCCGTGCAGCTCAGCTACCGCAGACGGCGATCTTGACGCCGCCGAACCGTCCGAGGTGCCCGATAGCGGCTCGGCCGCGCCCCCGAGTCTGCTGAGGATTCGGCAACACGCTCCAGTCAGCGCTGTTCGAGCCGGCGCGCAGGACCGTGGTCACCGTCTCGCCGCGCGCTGGCCGCCGATCGGGCGGTGCGGGCGGTGCGGGCGGTGCGGGCGGCCACCTCCAGCAGCCGGGTGGTGGAGCGGTCGGGCCGGTAGGGCACCGCGACCACCTCACCGCCCCAGGACCGGACCAGCGCCGTCTCCGGCAACGCGGCCGGGTCGTAGTCGCCGCCCTTCACCCACAGGTCGGGGCGGAGTTGGTCGAGCACCGCGCACGGGTCGTCCTCGTCGAAGATGACGACGGCGTCCACGCAGCCCAGGGCGAGCAGCAGCTCGGCCCGCTCGGGCGCGGCGACGATCGGCCGGTCGCGGCCCTTGAGCCGGCGCACCGAGGCGTCCGAGTTGAGCAGCACGACCAGGCAGTCGCCCAACGCCCTGGCCGCGGCCAGGGTGCGGCTGTGCCCGGTGTGCAGCAGATCGAAGCAGCCGCCGGACGCGACCACGGTGCCGGCGTCGGCCCGCACCCGGTCGATCAGCGCGTCGCGCGGCCGCGAGGTCGGCACGCGCGGGTGCTGCGGGTTCCCGGCCCCGAGCGGCGCCCGGCGTCATCCCGGTCGCGCTGCTCCCAGCCGCATCGCCGGGCTCGGCACCGCCGGTCTCCGCACCGCCGAGCGCAGAACCGCCGGTCGCGGCACTGGCGAGCGTGGCACCGTCGTACGCCGCCGCTCCACCGCGGGCCACGAACGCGGCCGCGGTCAGGACCGCGCCGTGCACGGCGTCGTCCACCGTCGCGCCGGCGCCGAGCAGCGCCGCGAGCCGGCCGGCGAACGCGTCCCCGGCCCCGCACCGGTCACCACCCGCCGACGGCCGGCGCCGGCAGCGCGGCCCGCGCCCCGTGCCGGTGCGCCACCACGGCGCCGTGCTCCCCGATCGTCACCGCGACCGCTCGGCACGGCCAGCGCTCGAGCAACCGGCCGGCGGCGGCGAGCGCCGCCGGCACCGCCCCGGCCGATGCCCGCGCCGCAGAACCGGCGGCCGGCCGCGCCCGGGACCCGCGGCCGCCACCGCCTCGGCCAGGTTCGGGGTGACCACCGTGGTGCCGGGCACCGGTTCGGCGCCGCGCGGGTGCGGGTCCCACACCACCGGCACCCCGCGGGCCAGCGCCCGCTCCAGCGCGGCCCGCACCTGCCGGTCCGCGGCGACCCCGCGGCCGTAGTCGGACACCAGCACCGCCGCGGCGCCGGCCAGCGCCGCGTCCAGCGGCTCGGCCACCGCGTCGCCGAAGCCCGGTCCGGGCCGGCCCGCGCCGCGGTCGACCCGCAGCAGCGAGCGGTCCTGGGCCCACATCCGCGTCTTGACCGCGGTGCCGCCGGCCGCCGGGCCGGTGAGCAGGGTGACCGCGGGCTCCAGCAGCCCGCGCAGCCGCTGCCCGTCCGGGTCCGGGCCCAGCGCGGTGACCAGCACGACCGGCGTGCCCGCCGCGGCCAGCAGCGCGGCCGCCAGCCCGGCCCCGCCGGGTCGGGCCCGCTCCCCGGTCACCTCCAGCACCGGGACCGGGGCGTCCGGGGCGAGCCGGTCGGCGCTCCCACTGACGTCGAGGTCGAGCACGGCGTCGCCGACCACGACGATCGTGCTGCGCGCGCTCACCGCGGCGCCCCGTCCGGCGCGGTCCGGATCCGGTCGACGATCGCGGTCGTCGAGTGGTCGGACAGGTAGTCCAGCACCCGCACCCGGCCGCCGAGCCGCTCCACCACCGGCGTCTCGGCCAGCATCTGCGGGGTGTAGTCACCGCCCTTGGCGTACACCTCCGGGCAGAGCAGCTCGATCAGCCCGATCGGGGTGTCCGCGTCGAACGCGGTGACCAGGTCGACCCCGTCCAGCGCGCCGACCACGCCGGCCCGGTCGGCCAGCGTGTTCACCGGGCGCTGCGGCCCCTTCAGCCGGGACACGCTCGCGTCGCTGTTCAGGGCGACCACCAGCACGTCGCCCAGCCCGCGGGCCTGCCGCAGGTACGCGACGTGCCCGCGGTGCAGCACGTCGAAGCAGCCGTTGGTGAACACCACCCGGTGCCCGCAGCGGCGGTGTTCGCGGACCGCGGCGGCCAGCTCGCGGTGCTCCAGCACCTGCCCGCGGTCGGCCGCGGCCAGCCGCGCGGTCAGCGCGTCGGTGCCACAGATCGCGGTGCCGGCCCGCTCGACCGCGACGTCCGCCGCGGCCTGGGCCAGCGCCAGCCGCACCGGCGGGTCGACCCCGGCGCACGCGGCCAGGGTGGCGGCCGCGGTGAACGTGTCCCCGGCTCCGCAGGCGTAGGACTCGGCCACCGGGTGCGTGGCCGGGCGCCGCGGCCGCCGGGCCGAACGCGCCCGGCAGCAGCACCGCGCCGTCCACGTCCAGGGTGAGCAGCACCTCGGCCGCGCCGAGCCGGTCGAGCAGCCGGCGGTGTCGGGCGGCGGCCCAGCCGACCCGGTCCCCGGTCGGCGCCGGCTCGCCGAGCGCGATGCGCGGCCTCGGCCGCGCTGGGCGTGACCAGGTCCGGGCGGACCGGCGCCCAGCGGGCCGGGTCGTGGGCGTCGACGACCAGCAGCGGCATCCGGTCCCGGCGCGCGGCCAGCCGGTGCACCGCGTCCGGCCCGAGCAGGCCCAGGTCGTAGTCGGCCACCACCACCGCGTCCATCGTGTCCCTTCGGACGAGCGGCGAGCAGGCCGTCGACGGCCGCGTCCAGGGCCGCACAGGCGGGTGCGCCCGGGACCGCGCCGGGCCCGACGTCGTAGCGGGCCACGGTCTGCCCGGCGGCCACGATCCGCCGCTTGACCGGCGTCCGGCAACCCGGATCGACGATCATGTGCCCGGTGCCGACCCCGCACGCGGCCAGCTCGGCGCGCAGCGCCCGGCCGTCCGCGTCGTCGCCGACGACGGCGACCAGCTCGACCCGGGCCCCGAGCGCGGCCAGGTTGGCGGCCACGTTCGCCGCCCCGCCGGGCGCGGTCGCGGTGGCGTCCAGCTCGACCACCGGCACCGGCGCGTCCCGGCCCAGCCGGTGCGCCGGCCCGGAGAGCCAGCAGTCCCGCAGCGCGTCGCCGAGCACCAGCACCCGCGGCGCCCGCTCGGCCATCAGCCCGGCCAGCACGGCCGGCGCCGGAGCGGCCAGCGGCACCTCGAACCCGTCGGTCCCGGACCAGTCGGTCCCGAACCCGTCCGTCACGGCTCCGGGGATCACGGCCACGACGGCTCGGTCGATGCGGCCACGACCAGCTCCCGCACCTCGCAGCCAGGCGGCCGGGTGAGCGCGTACAGGACGGCGTCGGCCACCTCGGCCGGGTCGTTGAGCTGCGCGTCCGGCCCCGGCTTGTACTGCTCGGTGCGGCCGTCGAAGAAGGCGGTGTCCATGCCGCCGGGGATGAGCAGGGTCAGCCCCACCTCGCCGGCCAGCTCGGCGGCCAGCGCCCGGCTCAAGCCGATCACCCCGAACTTGGACGCGCAGTAGGCGCTGGCGTCGGACAGCGCGCGCAGCCCGAGCGTGGAGGCCACGGTGACGATCCGGCCGCGGCTGGCCCGCAGGCCGGGCAGTGCCGCCCGGATCACCGCGGCGGTGCCGAGCAGGTTGACCTGCACCACCCGCTCCCAGTCCGCGGCCGGGACGTCGGCGAGCCGGCCGCAGGAGTCGGTGCCGGCGGCGGCCACGACCGCGTCCAGCCCGCCCGGCCCGAGCGGCCAGGTCGGCGACGGCGCGCTCGGCCGCCCGGGTGTCGGCCAGGTCGACCCGGGCGGTGAGCGCGTCGCCCAGCCGGGCGGCCTCGGCGGCGCAGTCGTCGCGGTCCAGCAGCAGCGGCCGGCCACCGGCGGCGTGCACCGCCGCGGCCACCGCCCGGCCGAGGCCGGACGCGGCCCCGGTGACCAGCACCGTGCCGATCTCCCGCGGGGAACGACGGGTGTCGCGGGCATCGGCAACGGGGGTGTCGAGTGTTCGGGTCATCGGGATTCCTCCACGGGGTGCGGATCGGTGGTCATGAGGCGCTCGGCGCAACGCGATCGCCGGGCAGCGGTGGCCGGTCGTTCGCGGGGCGCCGCACCAGCTCACGGCGGTCAGGTGCTGGGTCTGCGCGGTCCCGCGCCGTCCCGGCAGGGAGGTGCGCGGGCGGCCCGGCGGCCAACTGGTCGACGTGGGCGGCCGGCACCTGGTCCGTGCACCCGCTCATCGGGCGTCCCGCGCCATCGGCGCGCTGCGCCGCGCGCTCCTCGATGACCGCGCGGTACACCTCGGCGGTGGCCGCGGCGATCCGGCTCCAGGAGTAGCGCGACGACCGCCCGGTCCCGGCCGGCCGCGCCGTAGGCCTCGAGCAGGGCCGGTGCGCGCAGCAGCTCGGCCAGGGCCGCGGCCAGCGCCCGCGGCTGCCGGGGCGGCACGTGCCGGCCGGTCACGCCCGTCCACCACGGTGTCGGTCAGCCCGCCGACCGCGGTGGCCACCACGGCCCGGCCGCAGGCCATCGCCTCCAGCGGCACGATGCCGAACGGCTCGTACCAGGGCGCGCACACCACGGCGTCGGCCGAGCGGAGCAGCGCCGGCAGCTCGCCGCGGGTCACCGGGCCGAGGAACCGCACCCGGTGCGCCACCCCGTGGGCCGCGGCCAGCGCGGCCAGCCGGGCCAGGTCCGGGTCGCCGGGGCCGGTCCCGCCGGCCACCACCAGCTCGGCGTCGACCAACCTGGTGCCCGCAGCCGGTGCCGGCCAACCCGGTGCGCACCGGCGCGGCCAGCGCCTCGATCGTCTCGTCGACGCCCTTGCGGCGCACCAGCCGGCCGACCGACACCAGCCGGGGCCGGGCCGTGCGCGGCGTCACCGGGCCGGCCGGGGAGAACAGGTCCAGGTCCACCCCGCAGGGCACCACCGCGGTCCGGCCGCGGGGCACGCCCATCCGGGCCAGCTCGAAGACCTCGTCGCTGCAGGTGGCGATGACCCGGTCCGCGCCGCGGGCGATGGCCCGCTCGGTGGCGATCCGCTGCGCCGGGCTGCTGTCCTCGTCGCCCTGGTGGCGCCGCTTGACCGCGCCGAGCGCGTGGAAGGTCTGCACGACCGGGATGCGCAGGTCGCGGGCCGCGTCCAGGGCGGCCAGCCCGGACATCCAGAAGTGGGCGTGCACGACGTCGGGCCGGTCAGCCGACCAGGCCCGGCGCAGCCCGTCGGCCAGCGCCGGCACGTGCGCCGCCAGCTCGTCCTTCGGCAGCGGCCGCGGGGGGCCGGCGCTCGAGCAGGCCCACCCGCACGCCCGGGGCCAGCGGGAGCACGTCGGGGAGGTCGGCGCGATCGCGACGGGTCCACACCGTCACGTCGTGGCCGGTCGCGGCCAGCGCGGTGGCCAGCTCGCGCACGTGCACGTTCTGCCCGCCCGCGTCGGGCCCGCCCGGTTCGGCGAGCGGGCTCGCGTGTTCCGAGACGAGGTGAACGCGCGTGGAGTCGATGCCGCATCGCTCTGGTCGCCGTCACATCCATCACCTCCGAGAGGTCGGGGCGGGCCGCGGCCCGCCGTCGGTGGTCGGTTCTGGACGTCGTCGAGCAGCCGGTCCCAGTCGTCGAGGAAGCGGCCCAGCCCGTAGTGGGCCAGCGCGAACTCCCGCGCCGCCGCCCCCCGGCGGCGGGCCAGCTCCGGCTCGGCGACGAGCTCGCGCAGGGCCCCGGCCAGCCGGTCGGGGTCCGCGCTGCACACCCCCGCCTCCGGCGGCACCGCCGCCGACGGCCTCGGTGGTGGCCAGCGCGACCACGGGCATGCCCAGCTGCATCGCCTCCAGCAGCGACAGCCCCAGCGACGTCCAGCGCAACGGGTGCACGTAGGCCCGGCGCCGGGCCATCTCCTGGTGCATCCGGTGCTGGGGCAGGTCGCCGCCGCCGTGCACGCCGGGGCCGAGGTGGTCGGCCAGCCCGGCGGTGCCCATCCCGAACACGTCCAGCGGCGCGGCACGCGGCGAACCCGGGCAGCAGATCGGTGCCGGTGATCCGGTTGCGGCGCAGCGGCTCGTTGATGACCACCGCCACCCGGGCCAGCTCGCCGGTGTAGCGGTGGCCGGGGTCGACGATGCCGTGCTCGATCACGGCGGTGCGGGTGCCGCCGGCGTCCCACATCACCGCGTTGAAGTGCGTGACGTGCACCAGCGTCAGCTCGTCGCGGTCGGCCATCGGGTGCCGGCTGGTGGCCGCGTGCCCGCGCGGGGCGTTGTGCTCGACGAACACCGCGGCCACGTCGCGCCCGGGCACCCGGCCCAGCCAGTCCGCGGCCAGCTCCAGCTCCTCCGGCCGCTGCAGCACCACCACGTCGACCGGCTCGTCGCGCAGCCGGTCCGGGTCCACCTCGACGGCGGTCGGCCGGCCAGTCCCAGGCCGCCGGGCGGCCGCCGCCCCACGGCCCGCGCTCGGGCAGCGTCGGGATCAGGTAGCGGTGCCGGCCCTGGACGAACGCGGTGGCCCAGGAGCCGTGCACGTGCCAGAGCAGGACGTTCATGCCGGCACCGCCCGCTGCCGCGACAGCCGACCCCGGTCGATCAGTTGCCGGGCCGCGGCCGCCACGTCCGCGCGGCTGCACCTGGCTCAGGCAGGGGTGCCCCGGCACCGGGCACTCGCGGGCCCGGGTGTCCCGGCAGGGCGCGGTCTGGTCGCCGAGCAGCACCTGCGGCACCCGGTAGGGCCGCCAGCGCACGGCCGGCACGACCGGCGCGAACAGCGACACCACCGGCGTGTCCACCGCGGCGGCCAGGTGCGCGGCCGCGGTGTTGCCGACCACCACCGCGCCGGCCGCGGCGAGCACCGCGGCCAGCTCGGCGAAGCCGGTGCGGCCGCCCAGGTCGACCCCGATCCGGCCGGCGACCTCGGCGGTGAGCTCGCGCTCGCCGGGCCCGCCGGTGACCACGACGCCCAGCCCGTGGCCGGCGAGCAGCTCCGCGGTGCGCCGGAAGTGACCGGCCGGCCAGCGGCGGGCGGTGACGGCCGCGCCGGGGTGCAGCACGACGTAGGGCGGGTCGGCCGGCGGGGTGAGCAGCGGCGGGACCCGGACGGCGAGCCGCCCGTCGTCCCCGGCCGGCAGCGGGAACCCGGCGGCCGCCGCGATGCGCAGCGCCCGCTCCGGTTCCGGCAGGTCCTCGGGCAGGTCGTCGGACGCGTCGTTGCCCGGGCGCAGCCGCACGTCCAGCAGCGATCCGGGATGGTCCACCGACGCGCCGATGATCCGCTGGATGCCGGCCAGCCGCAGCAGCAGCGCGGTGGGCAGCGGCGACTGGTGGAACGAGGTCAGCACCACCGCCTCGGCGAAGCCGCCGCGCCCGATCTCGTCGACCACGGTCTGCGACGTCGTCGCGGCGGACCGGCGGGCGCGGGGGTGATCACCCACGGCGCGGCCCACTCCGAGCACCCGGTTCACCCCGGGCAGGATCGCCCCGGCCGCGGCGCCGGCCGGGCCGCAGAGCAGGGTGACCTCGGCGGCGGCCGCGACGGCGCGCACCGCGGGCCCGGCGAGCAGCACGTCGCCGGCCCCGTCCAGCCGGACCACCAGCACCCGGCGGGTCACGGCCGCGCTCCCGAGCCGACCGACCGGACCGGCGCGACGGGCTCGGCGGCTTTCAGCAGGTGCGTCACGGCCGCCACCAGGTCGGGGCGCACGACGGGCGCGGCGTCGATCTCCGCCCGGCGCGTCACCGGGGTCGGGACCAGCACCGAGCGGGCACCGGCGGCGGTGGCCGCGGCCACGTCGGCACCGATGTCCCCGATCACCGCCACCCGCTCGGCCGGCACCCCGAGCGCCGCGGCGGCCGAGACGACCATGCCCGGGCGCGGCTTGCGGCACGGGCAGCCGTCGTCGGGGCCGTGCGGGCACATCCGCCACACCCCGAAGGGCCCGAGCAGCCGCTCGACCCGCTCGTTGACCGCGTTCGCCTGCTCCCGGGTGAGCAGGCCGCGGGCGATCCCGGACTGGTTGGTGATCACGCCGATGGGCAGCCCGGCCGCCCGCACCAGCGCCAGCGCGGCCCGGGCGTGCGGCACCGGGCGGACCAGCGCGGGGTCGGCGCAGTACGGCTCGTCCTGGATGAGGGTGCCGTCGCGGTCGAACAGCACGGCCGCAAGCGATCTCGGGGAGCTCACCCGCCCAAGATTTCCGCCGAGGGCCGGGACAAACACGTTCTTCGCCAACTGCTACTCACAGTAGTAGGAACTACTCTGCGTATTCAGTACTGGATCCACGCAAGACGGGTACCCGGCGATCATGGACGAGCAGGAGCAGCGGGAGACCCGGTCGGAGTTCGGGGATGCGGTGAACATGACCGCGTCCGAGCTGAAGGATTGGCTGGGCACCGAGGAGTCGAGATCGGTCGGCGACAGCGGGGGCCAGGGCGAGTCGACCGGGCACCGGATGGGCCGCACGATCGTCGCGCTGCTGGACACCAAGGCCGCCGACCTGGACGACGACGACCTGGGAGCGATGCGCAAGGTCACCGGGTACGTACACCGGCACCTGGCCCAGCGACCCTCCGGGGACGTCAGCGAGACCAAGTGGCGCTACTCGTTGATGAACTGGGGGCATGATCCGCTGAAATGACCCTGCTCATCCGGAGCGCCGCGGCGACCACCGCGGCCACCGGGACGTCGAGGCATTCGAGCTGGTAGGGGCAGCGGAACTGGCGGCAGGGGGTGCACGGGGTGGGCACCCCGAGCACCGCGGCCGGCACCGAGCGCGGCCGGAACTGCTCGATCAGCTCGGTCCCGGCGAACAGCACGACCACCGGGGTGCCGACCGCGTCCGCGAGGTGGGCGCCGCCGCTGTTGTTGGTCACCGCGACCGCCGCGCCGGCGAGCACCGCGGCCAGCCCGGGCACGTCCAGCTCGCCCGGCGAGCGGGTGCACGCCCGGCTCGCCGCCGGTCACCGCGTCCACCAGCTCGGCCTCGGCGGCCGGCCCGCAGACCAGTACCGGCAGCCCGGCGCTGGGCCAGCCCGTGCGCCGCCGAGCGGAACCGATCCGCCGGGTAGCGCCGCGACGGGCAGGAGGCCCCGGGCAGCAGCACGGCGTACGGCCGGTCCGGCGCCAGGCCCCGCTCGCGCCAGCACGGCCCGGGCCACCGCGTGCCCGGCCGCCGGCACGTCCGCGTGCAGCGTGGCCGGGGCGGGCGCGATCCCGAGCCGGCCGAGCAGGTACTGCGCCCGGTCGACCTGGTGCAGCCCGTCGTCCGGGGCCGGCACCCAGTGGGTCAGCGCGGCGCCGCCGAACTCCTTGGACATCCCGGCCCGGATCGGGATCCCGGCCAGCTGGCAGACGTAGCCGGCCGGCCACGGCGACTGGGAGAACGAGGTCAGCACGATCGCGGCCGCGTAATCCCGGGCGACCAGCTCGGCGACCAGCGCGGGGTCCGGCGCGCCCGGCTCCGGCTCGATCCGCTGCCAGGACACCCGGGCGACCAGCACGCCGTCCAGCTCCGGGAGCAGGTCGACGGCCGCCGCACCGGCCGGCGAGGCGAGCAGCTCGATCCGGGCCTGCGGGGCCGCGGCCCGCAGCGCGGCCAGCGCCGGGCCGCACATCAGCACGTCGCCCAGGTTGTCCGGGCGGATCACCAGCACCCGCCGCAGCCGGAACCAGTCGATCGGGGCACCGGCCAGCGCGGCGGGGTGCTCGAACGGCGCCACGGTCACGGCCCCGGCTACCCGACCGCGTCGTCCACAAACGCGGGCCCGTTGATTCCCGACAGGGCGGGGCTCGGCGGAACGAGGACCGCGTTTGCCGCGGCGCACATCGGGAATGCGCAGCGGGTGCGTATCGCCATGGTGCAGGGCGGCGCCGCCCCGGAGCGGGACGGCGTCGCCGACTACACCGACGCACCTGGTCACGGCCCTGGAAGCGGCCGGCGCCGCAGGTGCGGCCGGTCCCCTTCGACGGGCTGCTCGGCACGGCACGGCGGCTGCGCGCGCTGCGCCCGGACGTCGTGCACGTGCAGTTCGCACCGTCGGCGTTCGGCTTCTCCGCGCGGGTCGGGCTGCTGCCGGACATGCTCGCCGCGCCCGTGGTGAGCACGCTGCACGAGTACGGCTGGTGGTCGGCCCCGGCCGCGGTGCCGGAGCGCTGCTGGCGCCCGCTGGAGCGGCGCTGCTGGTTCGACCGGGAGACCTGGCGGCTGGCGCCGGCCGGCGCGGCCGCGGTGGCCACCAACGACGGGCACGCCCGGGTGCTGCACGAGCGGCTCGGGCTGGCCGCGGTGCGGATCCCGCTCGCGCCCAACGTGCCCGACCTCGGCCCAGTTCCCCGAGAGGCCGTGTCCCGGGAGGCGGTGCGGCGCGAGCTGGGACTGCCGGTGGAGGCGCAGGTGGTGGCGTTCTTCGGGTTCGTGCACCCGGTGAAGGGGCTGCGCTACCTGATCGAGGCGCTGGCCGCGTTACGCGCGGAGGGTCGGGACCGGCTGCACCTGCTCGTGCTGGGCGGCTTCACCTCGCTCGCGCTGCCCGCGGCCGAAGCGGCGGCGTTCCGCGCCGAGCTGGTCGAGCGGGCGGCCGGGTGCGGCGTCGGCGCGCACGTGACGATCACCGGGCACCTCCCGGCGGACCGCGTCTCGGCCGCGCTGCACGCGGCCGACCTGGCCGCATTCCCGTTCACCGCCGGTACGACGACGAAGAGCGGCGCGCTGCTGTCGGCCTTCGCGCACCGGCTGCCCACCGTGGTCACCGCGGCCGAGCCGGCGGACCCGGAGCTGGTCGACGGCGAGACGGTGGTGCTGGCCCGCCGGGTCCGTGACGCGCCTGCGCTGGTCGACGCGTTGCGCCGGCTGCTGGACGACCCGGCGTTGCGGTCCCGGGTCGCGGCCGGCGGCGCCGCGCTCACCGCGGACCGGACCTGGCCGCGGATCGCCGACGCCCACCTGGCCCTCTACGCGGACGTGTTGGGGAGGAGTCCGTGACCGCGGCTGAACGCTACCGGGACATCCTGGTGATCGACCTGCTCGGCGGGCTGGGCGACCTGGTCATGGTGCTGCCGGTGCTGCGCGCGCTGGCCCGGGCGCACCCGGGCGCGGAGCTGCGGCTGCTCACGCACGCCCCGGGCGACGTGCTGGTCAGCGCCGATCCGGCGGTCACCGAGGTGCGGCGCGCGCAGCGCGGTCGCGAGCCGGAAGCGGTGCGCGCCGAGCTCGACCGCCGACACCCCGATCTGGTGGTCAGCACCACCCGCTACGGCGACATCCCGGCCGAGATCGAGGCCCGCGGCATGCGGGCGGTGACCGACCTGTGGCGGTGCCCGCCGCCCGACGTCCCGGTGACCACCCGCTACCTGCAGATCCTGCGCAGCGAGGGCCTGATCGACGGGGGCCTGATCGACGAAGTGGACGCGGCCGCCGCACGCCCGGCGATCCGGCTGACCCCCGAGGAGCGGCAGGCGGGCCGGCGGGAACTCGCGGCGCTCGTCCCGGCCGGGTCCCCGGTGGTGCTGGTGCCCGGGGCCGGGATGGCGGTCAAGCGGTGGCCGCACTGGCCGCGGCTGATCGCGGCGCTGCTCGCCCGGGGCATCCCGACCCTGGTCGTGCCCGAGCCCGGTGCCGACGCCGACCCGCCCGCCGGCCCCGTGCCCGCCGGCACCGTCGCGCTGCCCCCGACCGACCTGCGCGGGCTGGCCGCACAGTTCGCCGCGGTCGCCGGGCGCGGCGGCTGCGTGATCGGCGGCGACACCGGCCCGCTGCGGGTGGCCGCGGCGGTCGGCGCCCGCACCGTCGGGCTGTTCGGGCCCACCGCGGCCGCCCGCTACGGGCTGCCCGCGCCCGCGCGTCGACCTGCAGGGCCTACCGGGCTGCGCGCACCGGCGCCCGACCGCCATCACCGAGCAGGTCTGCTGGTGGGAGGCGCACTGCCCGCTGGCCGGCAGCGGCCCGGCGTGCATGGCCGACATCGACGTCGACCGGGTGCTCGCCGCGGTCTACCGGGCCAGCACCGCGTAGTCCTGCGGCCCGAAGAAGCCCTTGGTCAGAGCCTGCGCCACCGCCGCGCTGCCCTCCGGGCTGACCCCGGGCAGGGTCAGCCGGCCAGATCGACGTCGGCCTCGGCGTGCAGCGGGCGCACCTCGATGTCGGTGAAGCCGGCCGCGCCTCCCCGCGGCCGGGCCCGATGTCCAGCACCCGGGGACCGGCCGCGTCCACACCTCTGCGTTCGGAGCCATATCGCAGTTCAGGTCTCGAAACTGCAGGACGGCTCCGAAACGCGAACCGGGGCGGGCGGTCATGCGGCCACTCGACCCCGCCGGCGGGCGCGGCGGGTCAGCACGACGGCGACCAGCAGCAGGACCGCGGCCCCGGCCGCGCCCAGCAGGCCGGGGTTCTCCCGGGCGCCGGCGCCGGCCGCGGCGCCGGCCGCGCGCAGGTCGGCCGCGGCCCGGTCCTTCCCGGCCCGCACCCGCGCCGGCACGTCCAGACGCGCGGACAGCTCGTCGGCGGTCGCGGCCACATCGGCCCGCAGCTCCTCGACCCGCTGCCGGTCCGGGTCCGCCAGCTGGTCGACCTCGGCCCGCAGCTGCTCGGGGGACGGGGCCGCGCCGTCCACCACCGGCCGATCGGCCGCCACCGATCCCGGCCCGAGGTTCCCGCTGCGCTCGCGGTCCGGACCCGTGTCGCCCGTGCTGCTCATCTCGGTTCTCCTCCGTCGCCGTTCGGTAGCTGCCGACGCGGTGCCGGCCGCACGCAGAGAGATGACCGCAGAACAGCCCGTCCAATCCTCGAACGAGGAGGACAGCACCTGCCGGCGTCCCCCGGTTGATCCGGCCGGCAGCGGGTACGAAAAGGGCGTGGCTGAACACGTGCCCGCCCCGGGGACAGGGGACCTGCAGTCGGCCGGCACCGGAGAGCTGGTCAGCCGGCTGTCCGCCCAGGTGTCCGAGCTGGTGCGCGCCGAGCTGGCGCTCGCCCGCAGCGAGCTGCGGACCAAGGGCACCCGGCTCGGGGTCGGCGCCGGTCTGGCCGGGGGCGCCGGCGTGCTGGCCGTGGGTGGGCTGCTCGCGCTGCTCGTGGCGGCCATCGCGGCCCTGGCCCTGGTGGTTCCCGTCTGGGCCGCGGCGGTGCTGGTCGGCGTCGTGCTGCTGGTGATCGCCGGGGTGCTGGCGCTGCTCGGACGCCGGCAGGTCCAGCAGGCGTTGCCGCCGGTGCCCGAGCAGGCCGTGCACGGCGCTCAGCGCGACGCGCAGGTCCTCAGGGACGGGCTCAGCCGGTCCTGACCGTCGCCGAGCGCAGCAGCGACGCCAACCACCACCACTTACCGGCCCCGCGGCCGGGCGGATTCGACGAGCCGGCGGTAGACGGTCACCATGTCGGTGGCGGTCCGATCCCAGCTGTAGCACGCCAGCACCCGATCCCGTCCGGCCATGCCGAATGCCTCCCGCAGCACCGACCGGTCGAGCAACGAGCGCAGTGCGGTGGCCAGCCGACGTGGCTCGCCCGCCGGCACGTGCACACCGGTGATGCCGTCGACCACGGTGTCGGCGAGGCCGCCCACGGCGCTGACCACCACCGGACGGGCGCAGGCCATGGCCTTCAGCGCTACCGAACCGGGCTGTTCGTACCAGGGCACGCAGACCACGATGTCGCTGGAGCGCAGCAGTCGCAGCGTCGAGTCCAGGGAGAGGGCTCCGGTCAACTGCAACCGGCCCTGCACTCCGTGCCGCTCGGCCAGCGCGGACAGCCGGTCCCGGTGATGCGGATCGCTGCTGGGCGTCCTCCAGTTACTGGCTGGTCGGGTCCGTGGCCACCGCGTACCGCAGTCCGCCGCCCTCATCGGCCAGCATCAGCCCGCTGCCGTCCAACCCGAACAGCTCCACGCACGCCGTCACCAGCTGCTGGAGGGACTGCTCAAGGACCGCGGGCTCGCGGCGGTTCCGCAGGCGGCGCAGGCTCGCCCCCAGTGCGGCCGGATCGATCTCGATGCTCACCGCGTCGCTCCCCGCGCTCCGCCGGCGCCGCGGCCGCGGCGCCGGTCACCGCGACGGTCCGCACCCGGTCGGTCTCATCGAGCAACAGCACCCCCACACAACCTCGCAGCTGGAGATCGGCGTCCAGATCCTTGATCTGCGATACCCGGCGAGGCGGTGATGAATCGACAACCCAGGAAATCGAGAACCAGCGCGCCATCGGTGATCGGCCCGGGTTTCGATTCCGACCTGCGGGCTAGTCAACCCCGACAGACCCGCCGGGAGAGGAGGTGCGATGTCCGAGACAGTTGCCGATTTCGTCCTGCGCCGATTGCGCGAGTGGGGTGTCGAGCAGGTGTTCGGCTACCCCGGGGACGGGATCAACGGCCTGGTCGTCGCGTTCGGCCACGCCGAGGACCGACCCCGGTTCATCCAGACCCGGCACGAGGAGATGGCCGCACTGGCCGCGGTGGGCTATGCCAAGTTCTCCGGTCGGCCCGGGGTCTGCATGGCCACCTCGGGACCGGGCGCGATCCACCTGCTGAACGGGCTCTACGACGCCAAGCTCGACCACGTCCCGGTGGTCGCCATCGTCGGGCAGACCGAGCGCAGCGCCATGGGCGGGGCGTACCAGCAGGAGGTGGACCTGCAGGCGGCGCTCAAGGACGTGGCGAGCGACTACCTGGTCGAGGTCAACGTGAGCCGACAGCTGCCGAACGCGCTGGACCGGGCGCTGCGCACCGCGCTCACCCGGCGCGCCCCGACGGCGCTGATCATCCCCTCGGATCTGCAGAGCGAACCGTACGAGCCGCCGGAGCACGCGTTCAAGCAGGTGCCGTCCAGCGCCCCCGGCCTGGCCGCGCCGACCACGCTGCCCGCCGAGGCCGAGCTGGCCCGGGCCGCGGAGATCCTCAACGCCGGGCAGCGGGTGGCCATCCTGGTCGGGCAGGGCGCCCGCGGCGCCGCGGAGCCGCTCGAGCAGGTCGCCGATGCGCTCGGCGCCGGGGTGGCCAAGGCGCTGCTGGGCAAGGACGTGCTCTCCGACGAGCTGCCCTGGGTGACCGGGTCGATCGGCCTGCTCGGCACCCGACCCAGTTACGAGCTGATGCGCGACTGCGACACGCTGCTGATCGTGGGTTCCAACTTCCCGTACAGCCAGTTCCTGCCCGAGTTCGGCCAGGCCCGGGCGGTCCAGATCGACATCGACGGCGCGCTGATCGGGATGCGCTACCCGACCGAGGTCAACATCGTGGCCGATGCCGCCGCCGCGCTGCACGCGATGCTGCCCCGGCTGCAGCCCAAACCCGACCGGTCCTGGCGGGAGACGGTCGAGCGGAACGTGGCCGCCTGGTGGCAGACCGTGGAACGCCAGGCGATGGTCGACGCGGATCCGGTGAACCCGATGCGGATCGTCTGGGAGCTCTCCCAGCGGCTGCCCGACAACGCGATCGTCACCGCCGACTCGGGCTCGGCCGCGAACTGGTACGCCCGCCAGCTGCGGGTCCGCGGGACCGTGCGCGGCTCGCTGTCCGGCACCCTGGCCACGATGGGCGCGGCCGTGCCGTACGCGATCGGGGCCAAGTTCGCGCACCCGGACCGGCCGGTCATCGCCCTCGCCGGTGACGGCGCGATGCAGATGAACGGGCTGGCCGAGCTGCTCACCATCGCCCGCTACGCCGACCGCTGGGACGACCCCCGCTGCGTCGTCTGCGTGCTGCACAACAACGACCTGAACCAGGTCACCTGGGAGCTGCGGGCGATGGGCGGCGCGCCCAAGTTCGAGCCGTCCCAGACCCTGCCGGACGTGTCCTACGCCGACTTCGCCCGCGGCATCGGCCTGGAGGCGATCACCGTCCGCTCCCCCGACGAGCTGGGCCCGGCGTGGGACCGGATGCTGAGCGCCGATCGCCCCGGCGTGCTGGACGTGTACTGCGATCCCGAGGTCCCGCCGATCCCGCCGCACGCCACGCTCGACGAGGTGGTGGCCATGACCGAGGCGGTGCTGAAGGGGGACCCCTCGGCCCTGCACCTGATGGTCGAGGGCGCGAAGACCAAGCTGCAGGATCTGCTCCCGGGCCGTCGCGGGTCGTGACGGTCGGCCCGGGGTCAGATCAGGCCGGCTCAGGTCACGGGCGCAGCGCGGCGACCACCCGCAGATCGGCGACCAGCTCGTCCAGCGCCGCGTCGCGGGCCTCGGCCGGCCCGCGCAGGATGGCCGAGGGGTGCACGGTCGGCACCAGCCGGTGGCCCTCCCAGTCCCGCGGCTCACCCCGCTCCGCGGTGATCCGGAAGCCGGGACCGAGCAACGCCTTGGCCGCGGTCGCCCCCAGCGTGGCCAGCACCGCGGGCCGGACCGCCGCGAGCTCGCCGTCCAGCCACTGCCGGCAGGCCCGCACGTGCCCGACGGCGGGCGTCTTGTGCAGCCGGCGCTTGCCGTCGCGCTCGAACCGGAAGTGCTTGACCGCGTTGGTGACGTAGACCTCGTCCCGGTCGATGCCGGCCCGTTCCAGCGCGGTGTCCAGGATCCGCCCGGCCGGTCCGACGAACGGGGCGCCCTGGCGGTCCTCCTGGTCACCGGGCTGCTCACCGATGAGCATCAGCCAGGCCGTGGTCGGGCCGGCGCCGAACACGGTCCCGGTCGCGTCCCGGTAGAGCTCGCAGTCGGTGCACTCGGCCGCCCGGCGGCGCAGCTGGGCCAGCGACGTGCGGGTGCCGGTGCTCATGACGCCCGCACCCGTTCGGGCAGGTCCTTATCCAGCGCGACCCGGACCAGGGCCGCCGCCAGCGTGGCCAGCTCCGCCGGCCGGACCTGCTCGGCGAGCACGTCGGCGTCGGCCGGCAGCTTCAGCGCCCGGGCCCCGTCCAGCGCCTTCCCGTCCAGCGCGGGTCGCAGCTCCGGCCACACGGCCTGCGCCGCCCGGCAGAAGATCTGCGCCCCGACCGGCCCGAGCTGCGGGAACGCGGTGAGCAGCTCCCGGTTCCGGCGCGGGTCGCGCTCGGCCCGCTCGCGCAGCCGGCACAGATCGTCGCGGTACTCCGCGCGCAGCAGCTCGGCGCCCTCCCCCAGCGCGGTGGCGGTGCTCTCGTCGTAGCGCTTGTAGTGGGCCCGGCCGAGCGCGTCGACGCGCTGCTGCCAGTCGGCGTCGCGCATCCGCCGCGGGGTACCCATGCCGCTGCGCCGCAGCTCCGCCGCGGCCGCCACCGCGATGTCGGCGGAGATGCGGGTGGACAGCAGCACCGAGGTGACCAGCAGCCGGTAGAGCGGGGCCGGTTTGTCCGTCAGCTTGATCCCCGCCTGCTCGGCGTAGGTCCGACCGGCCAACCGCAGCAACGCCCGCACCGTTTCCTTGCTGTTCATGCCCTGCTCCCCTCCGGTTGCGCCGACAGCGGGGTGGCCACGTCCTCCAGCGAACGTCCCGCCGCCTCGACACCCAGCACCATCTCGGCGATCCCGCCGAGGATCATCACCGCGGCCCCGATGTAGTAGCCGATGGCCACGTTCTCCGGCCGGCCGGACTCCACCAGCGCCCCGAACAGCACCGGCCCGACGATCCCGCCCAACCCGGTACCGACGGCGTAGAACAGCGCGATGCACATCGCCCTGATCTCCATCGGGAAGATCTCCGAGACGGTCAGGTAGGCGGCACTGGCGCCGGAGGAGGCCAGGAAGAAGATCGCCGCCCAGGCCGCGGCCAGGCCCCAGGCCGAGAACACCCCGGTCGTGAACAGCCACGCGGTCCCGACCAGCAGCAGCCCGGAGCCGAGGTAGCTCACCGAGATCATCGTCTTGCGCCCGACCGAGTCGAACAGCCGCCCGAGCAGCAGCGGACCGACCAGCGAGCCCAGTGCGAGCGGGATCAAGTACAGCCCGGACAGGGCGCTGGGCACCTGGAAGAAGGTGGCCAGCACCAGCGCGAAGGTGAAGTAGACCGCGTTGTAGAGGAACGCCTGCCCGACGAACAGCGCGAGCCCCAGCAGGGTGCGCTTCGGGTAGGTCCGCAGCACCGTGCGGGCCACCTCGGCGAAGCTGGTGCTGCGCCGCTGGTGCACCTCCAGCGTGTCCTCGACCGGATCCAGCCGGCGGCCGGTCTCCCGCTCGATGCCGGACTCGATGTCGGCGACCAACGCCTCCGCCTCGTCGTTGCGGCCGTGCGTGTAGAGCCAGCGCGGGCTCTCCGGCACATGCCGGCGAACCAGCAGGATGGCCAGCCCGAGCACCGCGCCCAACCCGAACGCGACCCGCCACCCCATGTCCGGTGCGAACAGCTGCGGGTCCAGCAGCAGCAGCGTCAAGCCGGCGCCGACCGCCGCTCCGGCCCAGTACGACCCGTTGACCGCGAGCGACACGGTGGCCCGCACCCGGGCCGGCACGAGCTCGTCGATCGCCGAGTTGATGGCCGCGTACTCGCCGCCGATCCCGGCGCCGGTGAGGAACCGCATGGCCAGGAAGAACCACGGGTCGAACGAGAAAGCGGTGGCCGTGGTCGCGGCCAGGTACAGCCCGAGGGTGAGCAGGAACAGCTTCTTGCGGCCGAACCGGTCGGTGAGGTGGCCGAACACCAGGGCGCCGAGCACGGCGCCGGCCACGTACAGCGACGCCGCCAGCCCCACCTCGGTGTCGGTGAGCACCAGCCCGGCGTCGGGCTCGGTGAGCCGCTCCGCGAGCGCACCGACGATCGTCACCTCGAGGCCGTCGAGGATCCACACCGTGCCCAGCCCGAGCAACACCATCCAGTGCCAGCGGGCCCAGGGCAGCCGATCCATCCGAGCCGGGATGTCCGTGCGAACCGTGGCCATGGGCGCGGGTGCCCGCCTCCGGCTCGCGGAAAACGCCCCGGATGCGGGTCACCGGCCGCCCGCTGCCCGACGTCGGCGGGTGTCCCGCGGGCCCGCTCCCGTCAGCGGGGTTGCGTCGGCGGGCGAGCCCGCCCGTGCAGCTGGACACCCGCCCGGGCCAGCCCGCGCAGCGCCACGTCGACGTCCAGCGGCGTCCACGCCGACCGCGCCGCGGGCAGTGCGGCCAGCGCCGGCCCGTAGCGCCCCAGCGAGCCGATGTCGTGCGGGAACCGGCGCGGGTCCTGACCCGGCAACCGGGCTTCGGCCCCGGTGTCGCGGGCGGCGTCGAGCCACTCCGCAGGGGTGGCGATACCGGTGGACCGGACGCCGTGCTGGAACAGCAGGATGTCGATCCACCGGTAGGCCTCGGCGGCGTCCAGGTGCTCGGCGAAGGCCCGCAGCGCGGGTTGCACGGAGAAGAACGTCCAGAACGGCACGGCGCCGGAATTGATCGTCCGCCAGGGGTCGGCCAGCACGAACGACGACACCAGCAGCCGGTCCGCCGGCTCGCCGCGTTCCCGGTACCAGGCCCGCATCACCGTGGCCACGCCGTGGGCCGGGGCCTGTGGATCGGGGTAGCCGATCCGGATCAGCGGGTGGTCGTGCGCGGCGCACCAGCGGCGGACCGCCTCGCCCAGCCCAGGCTCGGCCCCCCATTCCGCCTCCGGAGCCTCGTCGTCCGGCTCCGGTGTGTGCGGCCTGCGCAGGTAGTCGTCGGGTCGGCAGCCGCCCTGCGCACCGGGCTGGAACACGTGTCGGTCCCCGACCCGGACCACCGGCCAGCTCGACCGGTCCTCGACCAGCAGGACCGGGGCCCCCGGCGGGAGGCAGTCGGACAGGTACCGGGCGTAGGCCGCGGGAAGTTCGCGCCACTTGGTGCGGAAGTAGGTCATCCGGGCCACCATCAGCTCGTCCTGCACCTGGTCGTGCATGTGGTGCAGGACGACGTCCGGGTTGGCCGCGAGCAGTGCAGGCGCGTGTCGCTCCCCGAAGCGCAGCGCGTCGACCGGGCGCTGCGGGTCGGCCACCCGGTCGACCGGGGATCAGCACCGTGCCGGGCAACCACGGCACCTGCATTGCGGCCGCCAGGTGCGCCAGCGCGCCGTTCGTCGAGCCGATCAGGACGGCCGGGAAGCGCCGCCGGGGCAGCCCGTCCACCAGCCACTGCGCCACCGCGCCGAGGTCCACGTCGCCGAGCCGATCGGGCGGGAGGCCTTCGGCCGCACCGAACCGGGTGTAGAGCGTGCGCAGGATCGGCCATGGCAGCCGCCCGGCCGCGCGCACGGCCGCGCCGGCCGTCGCCCCGTTGCCCAGGTGGGGGAAAGGCTGCCCGCGCAGCGCCGCCGCCAGCCCGGCGTGCAGCACGGTGGCCGAGTCGAACGAGGCCACCACCCGCGACGGCGCCAGTCGACGGCCACCGCGGCCCACGGCGCTCACCTCGACAGCCGATCGAGCAGCTCGATGAAGCCCCGCGGATCCGCGTGCGGCCAGGAGTGCGTCGCCCCCGGCAACACGAACAACCGGCCGCCGTTGTCGGCGGCCAGCCGCGCCGCGTAGTCGTGGGAGGTGATCACGTCAAGCTCGGCGTGGACCACGCTCAACCGCGCGTCCACCCCCGGCAGCAAGCGCTCCAGCTCGACCGCGAGCGCGGAACGGACCACCCGGGCCATCCGGCCGGCACCGGCCCGCCACCACTCGGGAGCCTGTTGCGGGAGCAGTCGGGGCGACTCCTTGCGGCCGCCGGCCAGCCACCGCCCGAGCAGCCGCAGAGCGCTCCGGCAGGCCGGGTCGACGGTCGGGCTGACCAGCACCAGGTGCGGCACCGGGGCGGCGGTCGCCGCGACCGTCGCCACCTGGGCGCCGACCGACAGCCCGATCAGCACCTCGACCGGCCGGCGAACGATCCGCGCGGCGAGCTCGCGCCCGTAGCTGCGCAGATCGGCCGGGCAGCCCGGTTCCCCGGGCGCGCCGATCAGCTCGACATCCCAGCCGGCCGCCCGAGCGCGGTCCACGGCGGGCTGCACGTAGCTGCGCACCGCGGCCCCCGGCACCATCACGATCCGCATTCCCGACCGCCCGCCGACGGCGGACTCCGCAGCGCTCATGCGCTGCCTTACCCCGGACGGATCGCGGACAACCGGCTGGCGACCCGGCGGGTGTCACCCGGCTGCGGGTGCGTCGGCGTCAGCCCGGCCACACCCAGTCGGCGACGTCCGGAGCGTCCTCGCCGTACCGCCGGGTGTGGCGGCGGCAGCGCAGCCGTTCGTCGAGCATGTGCTGGCGCAGCGCGGTCTGCGCCGGCGCGAGCCCGGGGACCCGGTCGATCACGTCGACCACGAGGCGGAACCGGTCGAGGTCGTTGAGCATGACCATGTCGAACGGCGTGGTCGTGGTGCCCTCCTCCTTGTACCCGCGCACGTGGATGTTGCGGTGGTTGGTGCGGCGGTAGGTCAGGCGGTGGATCAACCACGGGTACCCGTGGTAGGCGAAGATCACCGGCTTGTCCGTGGTGAACAGGCCGTCGAACTCGCGGTCGCCCAGGCCGTGCGGGTGCTCGCGTTCGTCCTGCAGCCGCATCAGGTCGACCACGTTGACCAGCCGCACCCTCAGCTGCGGGAGGTGGCGTCGCAGCAGGCTCACCGCCGCGACCGCCTCCAGCGTGGGCACGTCACCCGCGCAGCCCAGCACCACGTCGGGCGCAGCGCCCGCATCGTTGCTCGCCCACTCCCACACCCCGATCCCCCGCGTGCAGTGCGCGATCGCCTCGTCCGGGCCCAACCACTGCGGGCCGGGGTTCTTCCCGGCCACCACCACGTTCACGTAGTCGCGGGTGCGCAGGCAGTGATCCATCGTCGAGAGCAACGTGTTCGCGTCCGGCGGCAGGTAGACGCGCACGATCTCGGGCTTCTTGTTGAGCACGTGATCGATGAAGCCCGGGTCCTGGTGGGAGAACCCGTTGTGGTCCTGGCGCCAGACGTGACTGGTCAGCAGGTAGTTCAGCGAGGCGATCGGCCGCCGCCACGGGATGTCGCGGCAGGCGTCGAGCCACTTGGCGTGCTGGTTGAACATCGAGTCGACGATGTGGATGAACGCCTCGTAGCAGTTGAACAGCCCGTGCCGGCCGGTCAGCAGGTAGCCCTCGAGCCAGCCCTGGCACAGCTGCTCGTTCAGCACCTCCAGCACCCGGCCCGCGCGGGCCACGTGCTCGTCGCCGGCGCGGATGTCGCCGGTGAACTGGCGGTCGGTGGCCTCGAAGACCGCCTGCAGCCGGTTCGAGGACGTCTCGTCCGGGCCGACGATCCGGAAGTTCGCCGGGTTGGCCCGCACCACCTCGGCCAGCCACTTCCCCAGCGTGCCGGTGGCGCTCACCGTGCCGTTGCCGGGTTCGGGCACGTCGACGGCGAACGGGGTGAAGTCGGGAAGCCGCAGGTCACGTAGCAGCAGGCCACCGTTGGCGTGCGGGGTGGCGCTCATCCGCCGGTCACCCTCCGGGTGCAGCGCGGCCAGCTCCGGAACGAGCCGCCCGTCGTCGTCGAACAGCTCCTCGGGGCGGTAGGAGCGCATCCACCGCTCCAGTTCGGCACGGTGCTCGTCGTTGCTGCGCACCTCGGCCAGCGGCACCTGGTGAGCCCGGAAAGTGCCCTCGACCTGGTTGCCGTCCACGACCCGCGGTCCGGTCCAGCCCTTCGGCGTGCGCAACACCAGAACCGGCCACTGTGGACGCATGACCTCCTGGCCGGCGGTCTGCTGTCGGGCGGCGGTGTCCCGGATGCCGGCGATCTCGGCAACGATCCGGTCCATCAGCGCGGCCATCCGGCCGTGCACCGCCATCGGGTCCTCGCCGTCGAAACCACCGTCCAGTACGTACGGTCGGTAGCCGTGGCCACGGAGCTGGTCGAGCAGTTCCTGCTCGGGGATGCGGGCCGGCACCGTCGAGTTCGCGATCTTGTAGCCGTTCAGGTGCAGGATCGGCAGCACGGTCCCGTCGTGCACCGGGTGCGTGAACTTGTTGGCCTGCCAAGACCCGGCCAACGCACCGGTCTCCGCCTCCCCGTCCCCGATCACGCAGGCGACCAGCAGGTCCGGGTTGTCGAAGACCGCGCCGTAGGCGTGCGCCAACGAGTAACCCAGCTCGCCACCCTCGTGGATCGACCCCGGTGTCTCCGGCGCGGCGTGGCTGGGGATCCCGCCCGGGAAGGAGAACTGCCGGAACAGCTCCCGCAGTCCGTCGGCGTCGTCGGTGACGTGCGCGTAGCGCTCGGAGTAGGTGCCCTCCAGCCAGGCCGTCGCCACGACCGCGGGCCCGCCGTGGCCCGGGCCGGCGACGAAGAGCGTGTCCAGCCCCTCCCGCGCGACGACCCGGTTGAGGTGGGCCCAGACGAAGGTGAGCCCCGGGGTGGTTCCCCAGTGCCCCAGCAGCCGCGGCTTCACGTGCTCCGCGGCCAGCGGCACCCGCAACAGCGGGTTGTCCATCAGGTAGATCTGCCCGACCGACAGGTAGTTGGCGGCTCGCCACCACGCGTCGAGCAGGCCCAGGTCGGCGGCGCAGGCGGAGTCGGCACATTTCGAGGTCTCGGCGGGCACCGGATCGGGGTACCCATCCGGCACCGGGGAGAACACCGTTGACGGGAGCCGACCATGCCGGACAAGAAGCAGCAGGCCGAGGCCATGCGTGACGACGTGCCCTCGACCATCGCCCGCTCGGACGACAAGGCGGTGCGCACCTACAAGAAGGCGTTGGAATCGGCCGAGGACAGCTACGGCGACGGCGAACGCGCGCACCGGACCGCCTTCGCGGCGCTGAAACACACCCACGAGAAGGTGGGCGACCACTGGGAGCCCAAGGAGGAGAACGGTCCTTCCGACCCCCAGGCCGCCCGCACCACCCCCGGATCGCGGGACGGCCGGCAGCCCACCGCCCAGGGCGTCGACGCCAATGCCAGCAAGGCCCACCTCGTGGAGGTGGCGCGCAAGCTCGGGATCGACCGTCCGGGCTCCTCGACCAAGGACGAGCTGGTCGCGGAGATCCAGAAAGCCAACGCCAGGGAGACCGAGCGGGCCCGCCGCCGCTGAGCTGGAACACGCGGCCCGATCGACGAATGCCGGGCGGCGGAACGGGTATCACCCTGCGATGACCGATTCCACGCCCCAGCCGGCTCAGCAGCAGAACCCACCGGGTCACACCGACGAGATGGATCCGCGACCCGATCACGGCGAGGAGTCCTACCGCGGAAGCGGTCGGCTCACCGACAAGGTCGCGGTGATCACCGGCGCCGACAGCGGCATCGGCCGTGCCGTGGCCATCGCGTACGCCCGCGAAGGGGCCGACATCGTCGTGAGCTACCTCGACGAGGAGGACGACGCGCGGGAGACCGCGAAATGGGTCGAGCAGGCGGGCCGGCGGGCCGTGCTCGCGCCGGGTGACCTGACCGATCCGGCGCACTGCCGGGAGCTGGTCGAGCTGGCGATCCGGGAGCTCGGTCGGCTCGACGTGCTGGTGGCCAACGCCGCCTACCAGATGACCTACGAGTCGTTGGAGGAGATCCCCGACGAGGACTGGGACCGCACCGTGGCCACCAACCTCAGCGCCTTCTTCCACCTGGCCAAGGCGGCGGTTCCGCACCTGCGACCCGGCGCGTCGATCATCGGCTCGTCCTCGGTCAACTCCGACAGCCCCAATCCCACGCTGCTGCCCTACGCGATGACCAAGGCCGGCATCGCCAACATGTGCGCCTCGCTGGCGCAGCTGCTGGGGCCCCGCGGGATCCGGGTCAACAGCGTCGCGCCGGGGCCGGTGTGGACCCCGCTGATCCCGTCCACGATGCCGCCGGACAAGGTGGCCCAGTTCGGCGCCAACACCCCGCTCGGCCGCGCCGGCCAACCCGCCGAGCTGGCCCCGGTGTACGTGCTGCTCGCCTCGGACGAGGCCAGCTATGTCTCCGGCGCCCGGGTCGCCGTCACCGGCGGACGGCCCATCCTGTGACCGCTCGCCCGGGACGCCGCTGAGGCGTCCGACAGCCCGGTTCCCGTCCGCCGCGCGCTAGCGCTCGCTCAGCTGCACGAGGTGATCCCACGACTGCTGGCGGGACGCGTCGTCATCCGGGCCCGCGCCTAGCCGGTAGGTCGTCGGGCGCGGGCGGCGGTCGTGCCGGAGCAGGCTGGTGCCGGCCACCCCCTCCGGCGCGGCCCCCAGCCAGATGATGGTGTCCACGCCCTGCTCCGGCGTCCGGATTACCGGTCGGGTGAGCACCCGGAAGATCGGCATCCAGTTCCGGACACCCTTGGTGTCGACCCATCCCGGATGCATGGCGTGCACCGACACCCGCGGTCGGCCAGCAGCTCGGCCCAGTGCTCGGTGATGATCACTTGTGCCCGCTTGGTCCGGGCGTAGATCTTCTTCGGGCCGTACGACGACCGGGCCGAATCGACGTCGCCCGGCGGTACCCGCTGCCCGTACTGGCCACCGGACGTCACGTTGATCACCCGAGCCGGTGTGCTCGCCGCCAACAGCGGGGCCAGCCCCTCGATCAACATCCACGGCGCGCAGCGCCGCCACGCTGCTGACATCGCAGTCGACCGGGCGCACGTCCGCGCCGGGCGCTCGCCCGCGCACCCGCCGGGTCGCCTCGGCAGCCCGCTCCGGATCCCGCCCGAGCGCGCGCACCGAAGCCCCGAGGCGGGCGAATCCCGAGGGCGGCGGCCAGCCCGAGGCCGGAGCCCGCCCCGGTGACCAGGACGACCTTGTCGTCCATCCGCGGTGGGTCGGGTGGCCAGTCCGGCAGCCGGCGCCGGACGGCCAGCCCGACGTTGCCGTAGCCCGGAGCGATGGTGCGGTCGAGGACGGTGTCGATCAACTGTGCGGGTCGTATGCCCAGGAGGTATCCGCGGTCGGGCCGCTCGATCGTGGGGTCGGGCTCGAACCCCGGTGTGCTCGTTCAGGCCACCTCGCGAGCGCCCTCGGCGAACCCCTCCACGATCCGCGCGCAGAACGCCGGCAGATCGTCGGGGCTCCGGCTCGACACCAGACCCCGGTCGACGACGACCTCCTCGTCCACCACCTCGGCGCCGGCATTGCGCAGGTCGGTCCAGATGCTCGGGTAGGAGGTGAGCGTGCGGCCGCTGACGAGGTCGGCGTCGATCAGCGTCCAGGGCGCGTGGCAGATCGCCCCGACCGGCTTGCCGGCGCGGAACATCGCCTGCACGAACGCCCGCACGTCGGGGTCGACCCGCAGCTTGTCCGCGTTGACCGTGCCGCCGGGCATCAGCAGCGCGTCGTAGTCTGCGGCGTCCGCTTCTTCGGCCGTCCGGTCCACGGTGAACGTGTCGGCGGGCTCGAGGTCGTGGTTCATCGCCTGGATCTCGCCCGTTTCCAGCGAGATGATGTCCGTCTGCGCTCCTTCCGCGGTCACGGCGTCCCGCGGGCCCACCAGCTCGACCTGCTCGACGCCGTCGGTGGCCAGGATCGCGATGCGCTTGCCCTCCAGCTTGCCGGCCATCTTCTCCCTCTCGTTCGCGTGGATCACGTCCGACAGGGGCTACCCGGCCGCACCGCAGTACACACCCCGGTACGCCGTGGCGTGGTCGGTCAGCGGCCGGTCGCGCCGTCGATCAGCTCACGGAGGATGTCGGCGTGGCCGCGAGCCGCCCGGTCTCCTCGATCATGTGCACCAGGACCACCGGAGCGACGGCGCCGAGGAACGCCCTGGGGCCCGGGCGGCCGGACCCAGGTGCTTGACCAGCCCCAGCAGGCTCGTGCCCGACGCCACTCCCGCCGTCCGGACCTGCGGTTCCGGCACCCCGTCGAGCTTGCTGGCGATCGACTCGCGGAGGTGGTCGAGGAAGCCCAGCAAGGTGGCCTTCTCCTCGGCGCAGGTCCGAGGCGGCCGGGTGTCGATGTTCTTGCTCATCGTGCTCATCGAGAAAGTGCACGCGACGGGCTGATTGATCGGGGCGGCCGGTGAACCCCATCCGGCTCCGCTTCGTGTGACAGGCAGGACCACACGATGGAGGTACTGGTGACGACCGGCCCGGCGATGGCCTACGACACGGGAAACCTGCGGACCGGCGCCGCCGGCATGCAGGCGGTGGGCGAGCGGAGCGAGGTGGCGTTGGGCGTCCTGCGCTCAGCGCCGATGGAGCCCGGGATGTTCGGGGCGACCGCCGCCGCGGCCGCCTACGCCGCGGTGCTGGAGTCGGTGCGGACGGCTCGGTCCGGCGGCCTGGCGCAGGAGGGGCAGCGCGCCGGTGATCTCGCCGGCCGCGCCACCACCGCAGGCGATCTCGGCGACGGGCTGACCGAGCAGTCCACCGGGATCGCCCGCTCGGCCACGCCGACCGCTCGATGATCGTCACCGTCTCAAGATCATCACGGAGGAGCAGGTCATCGCGACCGCCGGGGTCGATCCCCGCCGGCTGCAGGCCGTGCTGACGGCCGCCCGACCGGACACGACGCTGCAGCTGGCGCGGTCGTTCGAGGAGGCCGGGCGCACCGCGCACGAGGCCTACCAACGCGGCCGGCAGGCGCACGGCACCATCGCCGAGGCCTCCTCCAACAACGGCGCCCCGGTGCTGGACGCGGACGCGCAGAGCGCCACCGTGCACCGCCTGCTCGGCCAGGGTGGGCAGGATCTCGAGGACACCGCCGGCTTCCTCAAGCGGTCGGTTAGTGCCCTGGACGGGGCCCTCACCAGCAGCAACACCGCCATCACCGGCATGCAGACCCAGCTACGCGCCCTGCTGGACCGCTGGAACCGGTTCGTCCTGGCCAACGCGGTCAACGGCGGGGTCACCCCGGCCGACCGGGAGCGCGCCGTCGCCGAGGGGTTCGGCATCGTCACCGCGGCCGCGGGGCGGGTGCGGGAGGCCGTCGACGGCTATGACGCCGTGCTGCTGCGCGACGCCGGCGAGCTGGCCGCCCGCGGCTACACCGCCGACCAGCAGACCCTGGCCGCCCACCTGGCCGGCGTCCCGGACACCACCGACCCCGCCGCCGAGGCGGGCGCGCCCGGAGCCGAACGCAAACGCGAGATCTTCGAAGCGCTCGGCATCCCGCTCGGTGTGCTGGGCGCGCTCACCGCCGGCATGGCCGGGAAGAAGGCGCTGACGCTGCTGCAGAAGTCGGGCCAGCTGGCCCGCTACCAGCGCTACGCCACCGCCCCCGGCGCGACCGCGTTCGAGCAGCGGTTCAACCAGCAGATGGCCGCACGCACGCTGCAGCAGTTCCGGACCGGGTTCCCGAAAGCGGGCGCGCACCTTCAGCGCGGCGCGCTGGGCACTGCGATGCGGGGGTTCGGGAACTCCCGGGCCGCACAGCTGGCGGGCAAGGCCTTCCTCCCCCTCACCGTCGTCACCGGCGGCGTCGACGCCTTCACCGGTGGCGGCTACGGCGGGGTCCGGGGTGGCATCACCCGGGGCCTCGGCGCGGCCGGGGCCATCGGCGCCACCGCGTTGATGTTCACCCCGGTCGGTGCCACCGCGGCCGGGGCCGCGGTGCTGGCGTACGGGGCGTGGAAGGTCGGCAACCTGGTCTACGACCACCGCGCCGAGATCGCGGAGGGCTTCAACGCCGCGAAGGACTGGGCCGGGCGCACGCTGTCGGGCATCGGTGATTCGGTGGCCGACTCCGGCAAGAAGGTGCTGTCATCGGTCTCGTTCGGGCTGTTGGGATGAACGACGAAGGGATGAACGACGAAGGGATGAACGACGAAGGGATGAACAAAAAACCACGAAGCGATCGACGCGGTGTACATCGACACCCTCACCGACGAGGAACTCGCCGTTCTCGGCGGCGAGAGCGCCCTCGCCGTGCGGCCCTACCTGGACGAGCTGCCGCCCGCCGAGCAGGAGCTGGCCAAGCGGGTGGCGTACCGGTCGCTGCTGGCCCGCGGGGTCGTCGAGCCACCGACGGCGGATGCGGTCGAGGCCGCGCGCAGCCGGATCGGCGCCGGGCTCGGCTCCGTCGGTGCCGGATCGATCGGGGCGGGATCGATCGGGGCGGGATCGATCGGGGTGGGCCAGGTCGACGTGCTGGTGCGGGAGGACATCCACTCGCCGGTGCAGCTGCGGCGGGGTTCGCCGCTGGTCGTCGCGCTGGCCAGGACGACCGGCGGCGGGCATGACTTCCAGTACGCCTACCTGGCCGACGACGTCGTGCTGGTCGAGCAGGTCACCGAGGCCGGCCTGCACCGCTTCAGCCTGCTCGCCGAGAACCAGTTGCTCGACCTCGTCGTGGACGGCGCGGTCCACCCGGACAGCGGGGACTGCTTCGGCGAGCCGGTCGAGATGCCCGCCGAACCGGACCCGGACCAGGTCCCGGCCGCCCCCATCCTGGACGAGCTGGGCCGGGCCCTGCTGCGCGCGGACCTGGTGGTCCGCTTCGCGGGCGAGGTGGCGCCGAACACGGTCAGCGTGTTCAGCGGCCCGCACGGCTCCTGGCTGGTCAGCCACCGGGACGGTGAACCGTCCCTCGCCCGACCGATGCGCGCCGACGAGATCCGGGAACATGTGCGCTGGATGGTGACCGACAGCCGGAGGGAGATGGCCGAGCTCCATGGATGACCGAGTCACGATCCCGCGCATTCCCACCCCGTCGGCCCGGCGGTGGTTCATCGCAGCCTGCATCGGAGCCCTGGTCGTGATCGTCGTCGGGCTCGGCGACCAACCGATCAGCTGGTGGGGCGTCGGCCTCGCGGTGATCGCGCTCGGGTTCGTCCCCCTGTTCGTCTGGTCCGAGCACCGGTCGCTGGACCCGTCGACCGGGACCTTCCACTACGGCAACCTCGGTTTCCGCAATCGCGCGGCGACCCTCGGCCCGGACCTGCCGATAGCCATGACCGACTCCGGTAACGGCTATCTGCAGCTGATCCTCGGCAGCTTCCCGCAGCGCATCCTGGTGCCGCTGCTGTTGATCAACCAGTACGACCGCGGCAGCCAACCGCCGGAGATCCTGCGGCTGCTGGCCGATCAGCTCGACCGGTTCGTTCCGCAGCAGCGGCCGCTCGCGGCGCAGCTGCGGCAACAGGCCGATTACATCACCGATCGGGCACGTCCCCTCGACCGCTCGCCGCTGGCCGAATCGTTGGGCAGCCGCAACGCGATGCCGCTCCCGTTCCGCCGGCGCAGGTGACCGCTCTGCGGGAATCGGACGTCCGACCAGCACCCGGGCCTCCCGGCGGGACGACGCCCACCTTCCCCTACGGTTGCCTTACCTTTCGCCGGGCTGGACGGGCTCGTCGCGCCCGAGCCTCCTCGGACACGTCGACACCACGGCGCGCCGACCGACGCCGTGTCCATCTGGGTGCTATCGCCCAATCATCGCCACCTGCGCGAGCTCATGATCGCCGGGAGTGGTCCAGGAGCTGCATATGGAGCGTGCTGCCGAATCCTCAGCACCCGTCGGGGCACGGCCGAGCCGCCATCGGGCGCCCGGACGGTTCGGCGGAGTCAAGATCACCGTCTGCGGTCGCTGAGCTGCACGGATGAAGCAAATCAACCGCAGACGCCGATCATGACCAGGGTTTGCTCCGGCCCGGGGCCGGGTCAAGGGATGCCACCGCCGCCCGACTCGGCAACAGGCTCGATATGCCGCTCACGTACGTTTCTCAGCGATCACTGGCCGGGCCGCGTCCACCCCGGCCGCGCCCGCGATTCGGCGACAGCCTCCATATGCGCCTCCTGAACCGCAGACAGCGGTCATGAGCGGCCGGCGCGCGCCGGATTCACGACGGCGCACCATCCCCGCCGCGCCCCGCCGGCATGACATGGTCGTCGACGCGGCGGGCGGCTGCGCCCGCGC
The DNA here is from genome assembly GCA_963730945.1 of uncultured Actinomycetota bacterium. Taxonomy (GTDB): domain Bacteria; phylum Actinomycetota; class Actinomycetes; order Mycobacteriales; family Pseudonocardiaceae; genus Pseudonocardia. Next base: position 367,286 of record CAVSTV010000008.1, on the reverse strand, counting down.
TGATGTTAGGCTGTCCTTACAGACAGAGGGAGCACGTGTGTTCGGTCGAGTCGAGCGGGTGCAGCAGCTGACCCCGCACCTGGTGCGGGTGGTCCTCGGCGGCGACGGCCTCGCCGGGTTCACCCCGGCGCCGTGGACCGACAGCTACGTCAACCTGTACTTCCTGCCCCCGGACTCCGCCTACCGCGTGCCCTTCGACGTCGATGTCGTCCGCAAGCTGCCGGTGGGCGAGCGCCCGGCATCCCGGCGCTACACGGTGCGCGCCTGGGACCCGGACCGCCGCGAGATGTCGATCGACTTCGTGGTGCACGGGGACTCCGGCGTGGCGGGCCCGTGGGCGGCGGCCGCCCGGCCCGGGGACCTGCTGCAGTTCGGCGGCCCCGCCGGCTCCTACACCCCCGACCCGGACGCCGACTGGCACCTCATGATCGGTGACAGCAGCGCGCTGCCCGCCATCGCGGCCACCCTCGAGCGGGTGCCGGCCGGGCGGACGGTGCACGTGATCGTCGAGGTCGAGAACGCGGCCGAGGAGCTGGCCCTGGACTCCCCCGGCGATCTGCACGTCGACTGGCTGCACCGGGACGCCAACCCGGGTGCCGAGGACCTCTCGTTGCGGGCGCTGGAGAAGCTCGACCGCCCGCCTGGCCGCGTGCACGCCTTCGTGCACGGCGAGGCGGTGGCCAACCGCGCGCTGCGCAAGCACCTGCTGGGCGAGTGGCGGCTGCCGCGGGAGGACCTGTCGGTCTCGCCGTACTGGCGCCGCACCCTGACCGACGAGCGCTGGCGCGAGATCAAGCGGGACTGGCTGCGCGAGCTCGAGCAGGACGTCTGAGGCTGGAGCCCGACTGGACAGCTTTATCCGTGTTGGAGGCCGCGATGCCCGTCGCCACCCGTGACGCCCACCCGGCCCCGCGGCCGGGCGTCGCGACCTGCCAGCCGAGCGGCCGGCGCCGCGGAGACCGCGCGGGCGTCAGCCGGCGCCGGCTGCTCACCGGCATCGCGGCGGCCGGGCTGCTGACCGGCTGCTCGGCCACACCTCCCGCCGCGCCCGCCGCGGCGCCCCGGACCCGCGCCCACCCCGGCGGGTGGGGCACCGTCGAGCTGCCGCTGGCACCGGCCCGCACGGTCGCGATGTACGCGACCGACTCCGACTTCGCCCACGTGCTCGGCCTGCCGCTGGTCGGCGCCTACGGCACGACCGCCACCGCGTTCCCGCCCTACCAGGCCGGCCGGCTCGACGGCGTGCAGTCGCTGGTCTCCTGGCCCGACCCCGACTACGAGGCCATCGCCGCGCTGCGCCCGGACCTAGTGGTGCACACCGCGGGCACCTACACCCGGAGCACCGGGAGCCGCTGAGCCGGATCGCGCCGGTGTTCGCCTTCCCGGAGTCGCTCTCCGACGGCGCCGGCTGGCGCCCGCAGCTGGCCGAGATGGCGGCCGCGTTCGACCGGGCGGACGCGGCGTCGGCGTTCGTCACCGGCTACGAGCAGCGGGCCGCCGCCCTGCGCGAACGCGTCCAGGCCCGCTGGGGCGGCGCGCGCATCGCCTACATCGGACCGATGGATCCGGGGATCTTCTACATCGCGCAGGCGAACATGCAGACCAACCAGACGCTGCACGAGGACCTGGGCCGGCCGCACGCCGCCGTGGTGCCCGCCACCGTCGCGCAGCGCCGCACCGACATCTCCTACGAGGAGATGGGGCTGCTGTCCGACGTGGACGTGCTGCTGCTGCGGTCAACCCGCGCGAGGGCTCGACCGAGCCCAACCGCGAGCAGACGGAGTCGATCACCGGGGCGCCGCTGTGGGCGGGCCTGCCCGCGGTGCGCAACGGCGCCACGTTCGAGATCGACGGGGACCTGTTCTACGGCTCGCCGCTGACCGCCCAGGCCAACCTGGACTGGTGGCCAACCACCCGAAGGCCATGGAGCAGTTCTACGCCGTGGCCGACACGGTCTACCACCACAACTCGCTGCCGACCGACCGGTTGCGCGAGCTGCCCACCGTGACCTGCGCGATGACCGACAACTGCTTCTATTGAACGCCCACCCATGTGGTGCTCGGTCGAGCATCGGGATTGACCGACGAGGAGATGTCACACCTGCTCGACGACCCGCTCCCGGACGGCATGTTCTCGGCCGCCGAGGAGGCGGTCATCGTCTACGCGTGGGCCTCCACCTGGATGCAACCGATCACCGAGTCTACGCGCGGGCCTCCACCTGGATGCAACCGATCACCGAGGAGATCTGGGCCGGGCTGACCGCCCTCTTCGACACCAAGCAGATCGTCGAGATCGCGTTCACCGTCGGGCTCGACCAGCTCGTGGCCGCTTCCACGCGACGGTCCACACCGACGTCGACGACGCGACGGTCGCCGCGACGAACGCCTGTGCGGTCCCGATCCCGCCCGCACCCGTGCCGGATGAGGGAGCGGACCCCGACCGCGCGGGGCCGTAGCGAATGATCCAGAACGGTCGAGATCGACCTCGGCTGTAAATGCCGATCAGCGCGATGCGAGGTGAGGTACCTTATCCCGCCTCGACCCCGCGGCCGTCGTCCGCGCGACCGCCCGCCGCTCGAGTCCCGCCCAGACGAACCGGAGCGAGCACCGTGCCCGACCCCGACCGCTCCGCCGAGCGGGCCCTGCTGCGGGACGTGCTGCGTCCGCACCGCGTCGACGTCACCGTCGGCTCGGGGCTCGCGGTCACCCACCAGGTCTGCGAGGCCATGGTCGCCGTCGTGATCGGGATCGTGGTCGATCAGGCCATCACCACCGGCCGGCTCGACCAGGTGATGATCTGGGTCGGCGCGCTGATCGTGGTGTTCGCGGTGCTCGCGACGTCGGCCATGTTCGGCTACTTCCGGCTGCAGCGGGCGAGCGAGACGATCGCGCACGACCTGCGGGTGCGGATCGGCGCCCGGGTGGTCGACGCCCGCGGCGGCACCGACCGGGTGGCCCGCCCGGGCGAGGTGCTGAGCCTGGCCAGCAGCGACGCCGGCCGGGTCGGGGAGGTCGCCGATGTCGTCGGCGGAGGGCTGTCGGCGCTGGTCGTGCTGCTCGGCGGCGCCGCGTACCTGCTCTCCACGTCCTGGCGGCTGGGCGCGGTGGTGCTGCTCGGGCTGCCGGTGCTGGTCTGGCTCTCGCACCGGCTGGCCACCCCGCTGGAGGAGCGCAGCTCGGCCGAGCAGTCCGCCGCCGCGCACGCGACCGGCGTGGCCACCGACCTGATCACCGGGCTGCGGGTGCTCAAGGGGCTGGGCGCGGAGGCGGCCGGGGCGGCGCGCTACCGCACGGTGAGCCGGGCCGCGCGGGACGGACGCATCCACGCCGCCCGCTGGGTGGGGCTGGCCCGCGGGGTGAGCCTCGGCCTGTCCGCGATCTTCGTGGTCGTGGTGGCCTGGGTCGGAGGCCGGCTGGCCCTGGCCGGGACGATCACCGTCGGCGAGCTGGTCGCGGCGGTCGGGCTGGCCGGGTTCCTGGTCGACCCGTTGCAGCGGCTCAGCGGCCTGCCCGCCGACCTGGCCGTGGTCCGCGCCTCCGCCCGGCGGCTCGCGGAGTTCCTCGACGCCCCGCCCGGTGTCGTCGACGGGTACCGGGCGCCGTCCGCGGCGTCCGGCCTGGTGCTGCACGCGGTCAGCGGTGGCACCCTGCGCGGGCTCGACCTGACCGTCGAACCCGGGTCCTGGGTCGGCGTCGTCGCCCCGGACCGCCGCGACGCCACCTCGCTGCTGGACCTGCTGGCCCGCCGCGCCGACCCGGACCGCGGAGAGATCCGCTACGGCGGGCTGCCGCTGCCCGAGCTGCGGCTGGACGAGCTGCGCGCCGCGGTCCTGGTCGGCGACCACGACGCCGTGCTCTTCGACGGCACCGTGGCCGACAACATCAGCGTCGGAAGCGCCGGCAACGCCGCGGGCGTCGACCCCACCGAGCTGGCCGCCGTGGCCGCGGTCGGCGCCGCCGACGAGGTGATCACCGCGCTGCCCGACGGGGCGGCGTCCCCGGTGGGCGAGCGCGGGCGGTGGCTCTCCGGCGGGCAGCGGCAGCGGGTCGCGCTGGCCCGGGCCGTGGCCGCCGACCCGGACGTCCTGGTGCTGCACGACCCGACCACCGCCGTCGACGCCGCCACCGAGCACCGCATCGCCACCCGGCTGCGGGCCGCCCGGGCCGGCCGCTCGACGGTGCTGGTCACCACCAGCCCGGCCCTGCTGGCCGCCTGCGACCGGGTGGTGGTGCTCCGCGACGGCGCGCTGGTCGCCACCGGCGCCCACGACGAGCTGGCCGCCACCGACGAGGCGTACCGCGCGGCGGTGCTGTCATGAACGGCGGTGCTGGCGTGAGTACGGGTCGCGTGCTGCTGCCGATCGCGTCCGCGGCGGCCACCGGGCGGGCGGTCGGGTCGATGCTGCGGGCGCACCGGGGCCTGGCCGCCGGGGCGGTGCTGACCATCCTGGCCGCCGCGGTGGCCGGGCTGGCCTTCCCGCCGATCGTCGGCCGCATCACCGACGCGGTCATCGACGGCGCCGGCGTGGCCACCGTCGACCTGCTCGCGCTGGCCCTGCTCACCGCGTTGCTCGCGCAGGCCACGCTGTCCGGATGGGCGACGGTGCTGGTCGCCCGGCTCGGCGAGCAGTCCCTGGCCGGGCTGCGCGAGGACGTCGTCGAGCGAGCCTTGTCGGTGCCGCTGGCCGAGGTCGAGCGGGCCGGCACCGGGGACCTGGTCGCGCGGGTCGGCGACGACGTGGACGCGGTGTCCCGGGCCGTCCGGGAGGCGATCCCGGAGCTGGTCATCGCCGTGCTGACCATCGCGCTGACCGTGGTCGGCCTCGGCCTGCTGGACTGGCGGCTGGCCCTGGCCGGGTTCGCGGCGGTGCCGGTGCACGTGCTGGCCACCCGCTGGTACCAGCGCCGGGCCGGGCCGCAGTACGCGGCGGAGCGGGTCGCGCTGGGCGAGCGGGCGCAGCAGCTCACCGAGACGGTGTCCGGGGCCCGCACGGTCCGCGCGTTCCGGCTCGGTCCGGTGCACGCCGGCCTGGTCCACGACGCGTCGGCGCACGCCCTGGACGCCACCCTGCGCACCGGGTGGACCGGCTCCCGGTACTTCTTCTGGATCAACGGGGCCGAGCTGGTCGGCACGGCGGCGGTGCTGGTCACCGGGTTCTTGACGGTCCGGGCTGGCGTCGTCACCGTCGGGGAGGCGGCCGCGGCGGCGCTGTACTTCCACAGCCTGTTCAACCCGATCGGCGCGGTGCTGACCCTGATCGACACCGCCCAGGACGCCGCCGCCTCGCTGCGCCGGCTGGTCGGCGTGACCAGCGTGGCGCCGCCCGTCGAACCGGAGCACCCCGCGGAGCTGGCCGCGCCGACGGTGCAGCTCAAGGGCGTCCGGTTCGCCTACACCGGCGACCACGAGGTGCTCGACGGCGTCGACCTGCACGTCGCGCCGGGCGAGCGGGTGGCGCTGGTCGGGCCGAGCGGCGCCGGGAAGACGACGATCGCCAAGCTGATCGCCGGCATCCACCGCCCGCGGGCCGGGTCGGTCCGGCTCGGCGGGGCCACCCACGACGAGCTGGGGCCGGCCGCGGGGCGGGCCGCGATCACCCTGGTCACGCAGGAGGTGCACGTGTTCGCCGGCCCGGTCGCCGACGACCTGCGGCTGGCCCGCCCGGGCGCGACCGAGGCCGAGCTGGGCGTCGCGCTGGCCGCCGTCGGCGCGCGGGACTGGGTCGAGGCGCTGCCCGACGGGCTGGACACCGTGGTCGGCGAGGGCGGGCACCCGGTCACCGCCACCCAGGCCCAGCAGCTCGCGCTGGCCCGGGTCGTGCTGGTCGGCGCCCCGATCGTCGTCCTCGACGAGGCCACCGCGGAGGCCGGCAGCGCCGGGGCCCGGGAGCTGGAGCGCTCCGCCGCCGCGGCCACCCGCGGGCGCACCACGCTGGTCGTCGCGCACCGGCTCACCCAGGCCGTCGCCGCCGACCGGGTGGCCGTGGTCGACGACGGTCGCATCGTCGAGGACGGCCCGCACGCGGATCTCGCCGCCGCCCACGGCCCCTACGCCGCCCTCTGGAAGGCGTGGTCCGCCACCCGCACCCCCGACCCCTGACGCCCACCGCGCCCCTGTCCGGCACTGTGTGCGGTGGCGGGGGGTGTGTGCGGCCCACGGGGAGGCGCAGTGGTTCTGGGGTGGGGGCTGGCCGCGGCGCTGCTGCTGCTGACCGCGGTCGCCGCGGGGGTCGCGGCCGCCGGCCGGCTGGGCACCTCGCGGGCCTCGGTGATCGCCGTGGTCCGGGCGGTCGTCCAGCTCGCCGCGGTCTCCGCGGTGATCCTCGCGGTGGTCCGGTCGTGGTGGGCCACGGTCGCGTTCGTGCTGGTCATGTTGGCCGTGGCCGTGTGGACCTCGGCCCGCCGGATGACCCGGCACCGCAGCGGCCGCGCCGCCGCGCTGGCCGTGCTCGCCGGCACCGCGCCGGTGCTCGCGGTGATCCTCGCGGCCGGTGCGGTGCCCGTCACCGGCATCGCCGTGGTGCCGGTGGCCGGGATCGTCATCGGCGGTGCGATGACGGCCACCTCGCTGGCCGGCCGGCGTGCCCTGGACCAGCTCGCGGCGCGGCGCGGCGAGTACGAGGCCGCGCTGTCGCTGGGCCTGCTCGGGCGCGACGCCCCGCTGGAGATCGTCCGGCCGTCCGCGTCCGACGCGCTGGTGCCGGCCCTGGACCAGACCCGGACGGTCGGGCTGGTCACGCTGCCCGGGGCGTTCGTCGGGGTCCTGCTGGGCAGCGGCGACCCGGTGCAGGCCGGCGCCGCCCAGGTGCTGGTGCTGGTCGGGCTGCTCGCGGCGGAGACGATCGCCGTGCTGGTGGCGGTCGAGCTGGTGTCCCGGGGCTGGATCCGGCGCGACGACACCCCCACGGCGGCGTGACGACCCGGCGTGGTGCACACCTCCGGCACCCAGGAGTGTCTCCCCCGCACCGCGCACATCTCGTGGGGACGGCGTGCAGAGGATCATTTGTTGCACCACTGTCGGTGGCATGGCTTCCCCCGCCGGGGCGGGGAAAGGTTAGCGCTGGTCGGTCGGTGCGCCGGTGTGTTTGACTCGTACGCGGTTGTCGTGGAACCCGTCGACGCGCGGAACGGTTGTCCGGCGGGGCGATCGACGGCCCGACCGAGGCCCTGTCCAGCGTGGACGTGGCCCGCCACCGGGACGACGCAGAGAGCGTCGCGGAGCGGCGGGCGATGCTGGTCGACGCAATCGGCTCCGACCAGGTCCGGGTGCTCCCGGCGATTCCCGGGACCAGGGACACACGTGTTCAACCCGGACCGGGTCGTGCTCGTCCCGGCCACTGCCCCGTTTGCCCCGCCCACGACGACGAAACCCCGTCCAATCGATCGTCCACGCGGGACGTCCACGGACAACCGGGGCCCCTACGCCCGGTGGCAGGCGCGCGGTTCCCCCTCGCTCCGCCGATCGGCGTTGATCCATCGTGCGGAGCAGGGCGCCACCGACTCGATCTGATCCCGGGCGGGCCGTGGGGCGCAGATTGCCTGCCATCTCCTCAACCTCTCTTGCTCGCGGCGACTTCGCCATCGCAGTGGCGCCCTCGTCGCACGCGCCGGACCGAGGGAACCGACGAGCGAAGCCGGCCCGGCGGAGTGAAGTACTTCATCCGGTCGTCTTGGGCCGCTGGTAGGGCTCTAGTGAGTAGCCGGGGGGAATTTCACCCCCCGGCTCTCTCAGAACCGTGCTTGATCGTCTCCGATCACACGGCTCCCATCGTCCGGTCGTCTTCGGTCACGGTTTGACGGATTTCCAGTGGGCGAAGAGTCTGGGATACAGCCTGGCGTGGCTGCCCAGGGCGTCTCGCGCCCTCATCCATCGTCCGCGGAACCGCTTGTACTTCTGTACGAGCCACCGCACCAGGTAGTCGTTGATGCGGTTGAGGCTGGAGACCAGCGCGGACGGATAGAACCGTCCGTAGTAGTTGATCCAGCCCCGCACGACCGGGTTGATCTCCCGGGCGAGCTGCTCCAGGGTCATTCCACTGCGCAGGTGCAGCCGCCAGGAGCGGATCTGCCCTCGGATACGTTTGGCGGCCTCGTCGCTGAGGGCCGGGTTGAAGCTGAAAAAGTACTTCCCAGTCTTCGTCCGGACCTTTCGCACCCGAAACCCGTACCCCAGGAACGTGAACGAGGTGTGCTCGTACGAACCACGCCTCTTACCGTCCTTGCAGTAGACGATGCGGGTCTTGTCCGGATGCAACTCCAGCCCCCCGCACGCGTCCAACCGCACCGCGATGGCCTCGCGCACGTGGTGCGCTTGGGTCTCGCTGCGGCAGTGGACCACCACGTCATCGCAGTACCGTTCGAACTGGACCCCCGGGTACCCCCGGGCCATCCAGGCATCGAACGCGTAGTGCATGAACAGGTTCGCCAAGATCGGGGAAATCGCCGAGCCCTGCGGGCTGCCGCGATCCCGGGCAAGCAGACTGCCGTCCTGCCGCTGCATCGGCGCTTGGAGCCACCTCTGCACGTACAGCAGGATCCACCGCTGGTCGGTGTGGTGGGCCACCGCCCGGAGAACCAGATCGTGATCAAGGTTGTCGAAGAACCCGCGGATGTCCATATCGATCACCCAGTCGGCTTCCCAACACCGCTCCCGGCACACCGCCACCGCATCCAACGCGCTGCGGCCCGGCCGATACCCATACGAGTCGGGGTGGAACACAGGTTCCACCTCCGGCTCCAGGACCATCGCCGCCACCGTCTGCGCGATTCTGTCGGCCACGGTGGGCACGCCGAGCACCCTGGCCCCGCGTCCCCCTGGCTTCTCGATCTCCACCATCCGTACCGGCGGCGGGAAGTAGCAGCCCGACGACATCCGATTCCACAGCTTGTAGAGGTTGGCCTTCAGGTCCACCTCGAACTGTTCGATCGACTCGCCGTCCACGCCCGCCGCGCCCTTGTTGGCCTTGACCCTCAAGTACGCCTCGAACACCAGTTGTTTCGAGATTTCGAACGACTTCGGTCCGCTCATCTGGTTCCTCCCGGGAACTCCGGTTGGCCACCAAGCTGACCAGGATGATCCGTCCCCTTCGCTCCACCCGCATTACCGGGCTTCCTCGCTACTACGAGACGGTCTGCCCCCGTGCCCCGCGTCGGTACTCGACCCCTTGCGGTTTTGTCCGCTTGGGGAACTCCCTCTCGCTCCCACCCCGGCGGGGTGGGGGCAGTATCGGGGCGACAGGTTCCCACGTTCCGTGCAAGAGCCCGGATCAGGCTCGCGCCGCCTACATGCCGGACGCCATCTGGGCAGTCGGCAGGCTTCCCCCAGACTTGTCCCGGAGCCCAGCTCTTGCCCCGGTTTCGACGCCACTGGAATTTGTTACGACACGTCATCAGCGGTTCGCTCTCGCTCGCCTTCCTGACCCACACCTGACGCGATCACTGCCGCGCCTTTTGCCGCAGCGCTCACCACGACCGGCACTTAACCGACGCAGCCTGCGGTGGTTTGGAGCCTCCCCCTGCAGGGCGGCCCCGGAGGACCTACCTCCATCTCTCACACAGCACCGCTTCCAAAGGCCCTACATCAACGCCTCCTTCAGCGTTCGTGGCACACGGGCTGCGGAAATGACGTGGAAAGTGAAGTGAACCGGGCGTGTGCTGGCGCGGGCCAATCCCGCCAGACCCCGGTTCGGGCGACGGCCGATGCGACTGCACTCACGTCGCCAGGTGCGCCAAGTTGGCCCATCGGCGAGCGGCTACGGGCGGTCATGTTCGTCCACCCCGTTCGGGTCGCGGGTGGCGTCGCGGCGGGCGATGGCGTCGCGGATCGCGGCGGGGGTCGACGGGTTATTCGCCCGGTGGTTGCCACCCTGACCCCGTGCTCGGTGTCGTGGTAGTGGCGAATCTGCAGCCCGTTGACCGACCGGTAGGGCGCCCAGTCCCGGCGCTAGCGACCGCAGCCGGGCCAGGATGTCTGCTGCCGGCATCTTCTCCGCGTCGCGCCCGGCGTGGGTCACGCCCTGCCCGCTGCTGTCGTCGCGCCGCTGGGCGACGCGATCCGCGCCCATACGGCCTCCGCGGACGCGGCGGAGGTGCCGGCCGGGCCGCCATAGCCCGATGCCGGGACACGTCCCGCGGGCAAAGGGTGCCGGGCCGGCTCGCGGGCAACCTCAGCGGACGGTGTCGTCGTGCCATCATCGGGTGGTGAGCTCGCCGCTGTTCCACGAGGGCGCGGGTGCCCTGGGGGCAGGCGCTGCGGCTCGTCGGGCCGTCGAGGGCGAGCCGGGCTCGGCGCTGGAAGCCCAGGGTGAGGCGCTGTACCTGGAACGGGAGTACGCCGCCGCGGCCACCTGCTACGAGCGGGCGTACATCGCCTACCGTCGGGAGCGCCAGTTCCTGCCCGCCGGCCGGGCGGCCCGCACCGTGTCGTGGATCACCGGCAACGTGCTCGGCGACTGGGCGGTGCAGAGCGGATGGCTCGGCCGAGCCCGCAGCGTCCTCGCCGAGGTCGGCGAGGACAGCCCCGAGCACGGTTGGGCGCTGATCCTCCAGGCCTTCGCGGAGCCGGACCCGGTTGCGCGGGAGGTCCTGCTGCGCGACGCGATCGCGATCGGGCGCCGCCTCGGCGACCCCGACGTCGAGTTCGAGGCGATCGTGTGCCTCGGGGGGGTGTTCCTCATGGCCGGCCGGGTCGAGGAAGGGCTCGTCCTGATCGACGAGGCATTGGCAGCCGCCTGCGCCGGCGAGCTGGCCGAGATCGCCACCGTGGACTCGATCTTCTGCTTGTTCTTCTGGGCGTGCGAGCTGGTCAACGACGTCCCGCGGGCGGACCAGTGGATGCGTCGGGCGGCGGAGCTCATGCAGCGCCGCAACGTCGCCGGCGCTTACTGCCGCGCCCACTACGGCGGCATCCTGACCGCGGCCGGACGCTGGGACGAGGCGGAGGCTCAGCTCGTCGAGTCAACCCGGCTGTTCGACGGCGGTATGCCGCGGGCCGCGGCGCTGATCCGCCTGGCGGACCTGCGCCTGCGGCAGGGGCGGCTGGAGGAGGCCGCGCAGCTCCTCGACGGCCTCGACACTCACCCGGACGCCGTCCGCACGCTGGCGGCGCTGCACCTGGCCCGCGGCACGCCGGCGCTGGCCCGAGATCTACTCGAGCGGTGCACCGCCGGGTCGGATGACGCCGTTCCTCGCGTTGGGGGGACGGGCATGATCGGCCCGCTGCTCGCGCTGCTCGTAGACGTCCACCTCGACGAGGGCGACATCGACGGCGCCGACCGCGCCGCGCAACGGCTGGGCCGGCTCGCCGAGGCGCAGCACGGGCCGTACCTCACGGCGGCTGCCGCGCTGGCCAGGGGACGCGTCTGTGTCGCCAGCGGGCAGGGCGACGCCCGTGTCTGCCTGCACGCGGCGCTGGCGGGCTTCGCACAGGCACAACTGCCGTTGGAGTTGGCAATCACGCGGCTGGAGCTGGCGCGGGCGCATGCGCGCGCACCGCAGGTCGCGGTCGCCGCGGCGAAGGCGGCACTCGAGGCCTTCGAGCGCCTGAACGCCGCTCGACACGCCGACGTCGCCGGGGCGCTGCTCCGGTCGCTGGGTGCGCCCATCCGGACCGGCCCCAAGGGGGTGGGGGCGCTGACGAAGCGGGAAACCGAGGTCCTCGAGCTGATCTGCGCTGGGCTGTCCAACGTCGAGATCGGCGAGCGACTGTTCATCACCCGCAAGACCGTCGAGCACCACGTGGGCAACGTGCTGGCGAAGCTCGGGCTGCGCAACCGCGCCCAGGCGGCTGCCTACGCCACCCGGCACAAACCAGCCGGTGAATGAGGGATCTCCCCGATACTTCCGCGCCGCTGCGTCGCCATCTTGGGTCCCTCCCTGCGGACCAGGAGCCAGACATGAGCGAGAACCGATACGACGTCATCGTGGTGGGAGCGCGCTGCGCGGGCTCTCCGATCTCGATGCTGCTTGCCAGGGCGGGTCACCGCGTGCTGGTCGTGGACCGGGCCGCGTTCCCCAGCGACACGATCTCGACGCACCTCATCCACCCACCGGGCATCGCGGCCTTGCGGCGGTGGGGCCTGCTCGACGGGGTCACCACCACTGGGTGCCCACCGATCCACACCTACGCGTTCGACCTCGGCCCGCTCACGATCACCGGCTCGCCGGGGACCGTCGACGCTCCGGTCGCCTACAGCCCGCGGCGGACCGTGCTGGACAAGCTGATGGTGGACGCGGCGGCCGAGGCCGGAGCCGAGGTGCGGGAAGGTTTCGCCGTCTCCGACGTCATCGTCGAGGACGGTCGGGTCACCGGGGTGCGCGGGCATAGCAAGGGCGGCCCGACGTTGACCGAGCACGCCCAGGTGGTCGTCGGGGCGGACGGCGTGCATTCCGTGGTCGCCCGGACTGTCCGGCCCGATCAGTACCACGACAAGCCGCGACTGCAGTGCAGTTACTACACCTACTACAGCGGGCTGCCGATCGACGGCCGCTTCGAGGTCTACCTCCGCCCGCCCCGGGCGTTCGCGGTGTGGCCGACCAACGACGACCTGACACTGGTCATCGGCGGCTGGCCGTTCGCCGAGTTCGAGGCCAACAAGATTGACATCGAGGGCAACCTCCAGAAGATATTCGAGCTCGTGCCGGCGTTCGCCGAACGTCTCCGCGGAGCCAAGCGCGAGGCTCGTATCGTCGGCGCGGCCGTGCCGAATTTCCTCCGCAAGCCCTTCGGTCCGGGCTGGGCGCTGGTCGGGGATGCCGGCTACATCAAGGACTTCATCACCGCGCAGGGGATCACCGACGCCTTCCGGGACGCCGAGCTATGCGCCGCCGCGCTGGACCAAGCGTTCACCGGTGCCCGATCCTTCGACGAGGCCATGGGCGACTACCAGGCCACCCGCGACGCCCACGTCCTGCCCATTTACGAGTTCACCGCCCAGCTCGCCACCCTCGAGCCCCCATCGCCGGACCTCCAGCAGCTCCTCGGCGCCGTCCACGGCAACCAGGACGCGATGGATGGGTTCGCACAGGTCAATTCCGGGGTGATGTCACCGGCCGAGTATTTCTCGGACGAGAACGTCGGTCGCATCTTCGCGACCCAGCGACGGGCGAGCTAGCAATCGCCACCACCTGCTACGGCGTGCAGAGCACCTCGCTGCTCGCCCGTCACACCCTGACCCATCTTCTTCGTCCGCAGCTTCACCGTTGCGTTCCTCGGGCTCGGCATCGGCCCCGACGAGGTCGACGTCACCCCCGGAGCAGACCCACCGGTTCAGCCTGGACCTGTGGTCTCTGCGAGCGCAGACCACACGGTCGTGCGCTGGCCCCTTGACCCCGATCAAGCCGTCGCGTCGTTGTGGCCGTCGGGGTAACCCGGCTTGCCTACCTCGCCGAGGCCACATGGGCCTCTGCTCCCGTGCGGGTAGGTGTAGGCGCGGGTCACGGCCAGTGGTTGGAATCCGAACTTGGCGTAGTCCGTCGCCTGCCCCGCGGGATGAGATGCAACAAATGGATGAAACCCCGCAGATGGCGTGACACTGTGCGAGGTGCACAACTGGTGCGCGCGGTGGATCGCCGGTCAGGCCGGCATCGCCGCGGGTCTCTGCCGTCTCGTCGGGTGCTTCGAAATCGAGCAAGGTCCAGATCGGCGGCTGGGTCGCGGTGCCCGAGCCGGACACGTCGATCGACGAAGTCGGGTCAGTCGCCGATCGGCTGCGGCCAGCTCGGCTCAAGCCGCAGGCTTTCGACGATGAGACGTCCGCGAAGCATCCCGTGATCGTGCCATCGTGACGTGCCCCTACCGAAGATTGCCTTTCCGGATCTTGCCGGATGCGGTTCGCGGCAGCTCCGCCACCACGACGACGCTCTTGGGAATCTTGTACCTGGCCAGGCGGCCCACGAGGTGACGCCGTACGGCACTGTCGTCGAGGGTGTGGCCGGGCCGGATCTCGACGTAGGCGTGCGGCACCTCGCCCCACCGCTCGTCGGGCGCACCGATGACAGCCACGCCCTGTACGGCCTCGATCTCCAGGATGATCCGCTCGATCTCGGCCGGGTAGATGTTCTCGCCGCCGGAGATGATCATGTCCTTGAGCCGGTCGGAGATGAACAGGAATCCATCGTCGTCGAGGTAGCCCAGGTCACCGGAGCGGAACCAACCCTCGTCGGCGAAGGAGTCGGCCGCGGGACGCTGCCAGTACCCGGCGATGACGTTCGGCCCGCGCACCTGGATCTCGCCCACCTCGCCGGCCGGCAGCTCACGACCGTCGGCGTCGGCGATGCGCACGTCGGTGAAGAAGTGCGGCAGCCCCGCCGAGCCGGCCTTCTGCCGCGAGTACCGCGGCTGCAGGCTGGTGGCGCCGGGTGAGGTCTCGGTCATCCCGTAGCCGCCGGTGAAGGCCAGCCCGCGCGCCTCGTAGGCGTCGAGCACGCGGGCGGGCACCGCCGACCCGCCGCAGGTGAGGATGCGCAGCGAGCTGATGTCGGCGCCGGCCCAACTCGGGTGCTCGCACATCATCTGATAGGTCGTGGGCACGCCGCTGATGCTGGTGGCGCGGTACTGCTGCACGAGTTCGAGCGCGCGCCCCGGGGAGAACCCGGCTTCGAGGACCACGGTGGCCCCCTTGAGCAGGGCGGGCAGCACGCCCATCGTCAGCGAGGCCACGTGGAACATGGGCGAGATCATGAGGGCGACGTCGGTGCTGGTGAGGTCGTAGTCGACGAGCACGTTGTAGCAGTTCCAGGTGATGTTGCGGTGCGAGATCGCGGCGCCCTTCGGCCGGCCGGTGGTGCCGGAGGTGTAGAGGATCATCGCGGTGGTCTCCTGGTCGATCGCGACGTCCGGATGCTCGGCCGACGCCCCGGCGATGACCTCCTCGAACGCGGCACCGACCACGATGCGCTGCAGGCCGTCGATGTCAGCCGTCGCGAGCTCGGCGACCGGGGTCAACGCCTCCGCGTGCACGAGCAGGGTCGCGCCCGCGTCCCGCACCGCATAGGCGATCTCCGGTGCGGCCAGCCGGGTGTTCAGCGGGACGAAGATCGCTCCCAGCGTCGTGACGGCGAAGAACGTCTCCAGGAACGACGGTTCGTTCTCGCCCAGGTAGGCCACCCGGTCGCCCGCGGTGACGTTGCGCTCGGCGAGCGCGTTGGCCAGCCGGTCGATGCGCTCGGCCAGCTGGTCGTAGCTGGTGCTGATCCCGCCGCTGATCAGCGCGGCCTTGCCGGCGGACTTGACGCGCCGGCGGTGGATCCAGGATCCGACTCCGGTCATGGGACTGCCTCCTCGGACTGGTCCGGCCTCAGTGCGCGACGGTGGTCAGGTCGTTGTGGCGACCTTCCCGGATGACGAGCACGGCGACGATGCTGATGGCCGCCGCGACGATCAGGAAGAGGGCGACCGGGAAGATCTGGCCACCGCCGCTGCGGAAGAGGGTGGCCAGGATGGTCGGGGTGAACCCGCCGCCGAGCAGGGTGGCCAGCTGGTAGCCCAGCGAGGCGCCGGTGTAGCGGGCACCGGTGCCGAACTGCTCGGAGATGAACGCGGCCAGCGGGCCGTAGATCAGCGACTGCAGCTGCAGGCCGATCACGAAGCCCAGCCCGACCAGCCAGGGATTGCCCGAGCCCCACATCCAGAAGAACGGGAAGGTCAGCACCGCGAAACCGGCCGCGCCGGCGACCAGCACCGGCCGGCGCCCGAACCGGTCGGACAGCCGCCCGGCCGCGAGCACCCCGAAGATGGCCAGGAAGGACGCCACCGAGAAGCCGAACAGCACGGCCGGGCGGGAGGTGCCGGTCTGCACCGCGTAGGTCTGGGCGAAGGTGGCCATGGTGACCTGGAAGGCGAACGCGGCGCCGGCGCCGAACATGGTCAGCAGCAGCACCTTCGGCCGGCGCAGCACCGACCACAGCGGCAGCGGGGTGTCCGACTTCTTGGCCTCGGCCTCGGCCATGACCTGCCGGAACACCGGGCTCTCCGACACCTGGCTACGCACCCACAGCCCCAGCACGAGCAACACCGCGGACAGCAGGAACGGGATCCGCCATCCCCAGCTCAGGAACTGGTCCTCGGGCAGCAGCGCGAACAGGCCCAGCATGAGGCTGCCCAGCAGCGCTCCGGACGGGGCCCCGGCGTTGACGAAGGACGCGGTGAAACCGCGCTTGCCGGTCTCCGCGTGTTCCAGCGCCATCAGCGCGGCGCCACCCCACTCCCCGCCGACGGCGATGCCCTGCGCGACGCGCAGCAGCACCAGCAGGATCACCGCCAGGCTCCCGATGGTCGCCGTGCTGGGGACCAGGCCGATCAGGAACGACGCCGCGCCCATCACGAACATGGTGATCACCAGCATCTTCTTGCGCCCGATCCGGTCGCCGAAGTGCCCGAACACGACCCCGCCCAGGGGGCGGGCCAGATACCCGGCGGCGAAGGTGCCGAAGGAGAGGATGACGGCGGTGAACTCGTCCAGGCCGGCGAAGAACACCTTCGGGAAGACGAGCGCCGCGGCGGTGCCGTAGAGCAGGAAGTCGTAGAACTCGATGGCGCTGCCCAGGTACCCGGACAGCACGACCTTGCGGATCTCGCGCTGCTTGTCCTGCTCGCCGAGCGGCGTCGCCCCGGCGCGGTCGATGGTCATGGTGGTCTCCCGTTCGGATCTGGCGGACAGGTGGGTGGTCACCGGGTGAAGGCGCTGAGGCCGGTGATCGAGCGGCCGACGATGAGGGCGTTGATCTCGTGGGTGCCCTCGTAGGAGTAGATGGCCTCGGCGTCGGCGTGGAACCGGGCCACGTCGGTGGCGAGCGTGATGCCGTTGCCGCCGACGACCTCGCGGGCCAGCGCCACGGTCTCCCGCAGCTGCCGGCAGGTGGCCATCTTGACCAGCGCGGAGTCGGCGTCCCGGAAGATCCCGCGGGCCTGCTGCCGGGTCAACCCGACCACCAGCCCCAGCGACGAGGTCAGGTTGGCCAGCATCCGGGCGAGCTTCTCCTGGACCAGCTGGAAACCGGCCACCGGGCGGCCGAACTGCGACCGCTCGGTCGTGTAGCGCAGTGCGGCCTCGTAGGCGCCGGCCTGGGCGCCGCAGGCGATCCAGGCGACGTCCGACCGCATCCGGCGCAGCATCGCCGCGACGTCGTCGAACGAGGTGACCCGGGCCAGCCGCGCCGACTCGGGCACCCGGACATCGCGCAGCTCGATGTCGGCGTTCTGCACCATCCGCAGCGCGGTCTTGCCGCGGATCGTGTGCAGCGTGACCCCGGGTGTCTCCCGCGGCACCAGGAACCCCTTGACCTGCTCGTCGGCCACGTCGCGGGCGAAGACGGCGAGCACGTCGGCGGAGGCCGCGCCGCCGATCCAGCGCTTGGCCCCGTCGAGCACCCAGTGCTCGCCGTCGCGGCGGGCCATGCTGGCCAGCCCGCGGGCGATGTCGGAACCGTGGTCGGGCTCGGTCAGCGCGAACACGCCGGTGAGCTCGAACCGGCGGATCCTCGGATCCAGGTCGGCGGCCACCGCCGGGTCGGCGCCCAGGTTCACAACGGTGCGGAACAGACCGGACTGGGCGTTGTACATGGTGGCGATCGAGGCGTCGGTGCGGGCCAGCTCGAAGGTGCGGAAGCCGGTGTACAGCGCGCTCGGGGCGGCGCCGGCGGCGGCGATCTCCAGAGGGTCCATCAGGTCCAGCTCGACCAGGTGGGGCAGCACCTCGTACGGGAACTCGCCGCGCTCCCAGTACTCGGCCAGCAGCGGGCGGACCCGTGCGTCCAGGACCTTCCGGAGGCGACCGAGCACCGACCGTTCCGCGTCGCTGAGCTGCTGGGCGAAGTCGAGCGGATCACACGGCGGCAACGGTGCCATCAGCCGAGCACCCCGCGGGCGGCCGGCACTGCCGATCGGGGCCGCGGCACCCAGATGTCGATCATGACGGCTCCTCGTCGGGTCGCCCATTCATATCAAGCTAATTGATACATACTTGATAGCAAGACCCTTGATACGTTGTCAAGGGCGGGGCTACTCCCCCACGAGGACCGAACCCGGGCTACCGGCGTTCCTGGCGGAGTCGGAGGTCAGCCGAGTCCTGGCCGAGAGGCTGCGAGCATCGCGAAGGCATGTCCGAGTGAGACGGCCATCGGCAGCACCGCGTCCACCCGGCTGGCGGTGATCGTTCGGCAGACCGATCGCGACGACGCGGCCAGCACGACAGCGCGTCCGATGGTGCTCAGCCGCCGATGCACGCCGAGGAAGACGTGCACGCCGGCCAGGCTGAGGAAGCTGACTCCGGAAAGTTCCAGGACGAGATCGCCGTCACCGGCGTTCAGCAGTACACCGCCCAACGGCGGAGCGGTGGCGAGGTCGATCTCGCCGTCGACCGTGACGATTGCCGTACCGAAGTGGCTGTCGGAGGAGTTGATGGTCATGTTGGGCACAGGTCACCTCACACACTCGTCGAGTGGAGATGGCCGCCCTGTGGGACCGCTCGTCATTCTACGTGATGCCCCGACCACTCGGCGTACCCAAGCTGTGGGACAGTTGGGCGTGTCGGAGGTACTTCGCGTCCGTCAGGCCAGCTGCCGAGCCGTCTTTGACGCCCAACGCGTTGGAGCACGGCTCCAGGACCAGGACCTGTCATCAAGTCGAACCTCGCTGGTCATCCCTCAGTGGCTGCGGTCGCCGAGCTGCAGGAATTGCTGCTCATCACCAACGGCGTCGGCGAGTTCCTGCAGGAGCTCGCCAACCTCGTGGTGACGACGCTGCCCGACGATGTGTGCTGCGGCATCACGCTGCGCCGTGATGGTCGACCGCTGACCGTGGCCAGCTCCGACGAGCGGGCCAGCCAGGTCGACGAGGTGCAGTACCAGCACGAGCGCGGGCCCTGTCTGTCCAGTTTGGCCACCGGTGAGCCGGTGCAGATCGATGAGCTCGCCACGGACGACCGCTGGGGCAGCTACCGGATAGCGGCGCTGGCCCACTGCGTTCGGGCGTCGCTGTCCCTGCCGCTACGCAGCGGCAAGGACCCCATCGGGGCCATGAACATCTACTCCACACGCCCGAACGCCTTCACTTCCGCGGATCGGTTGCAGGCCGAGCAGTTCGCCGTCGAAGCGTCCCGTGCGCTGACGCTGGCCGTCCGGATCGCCGAGCGCAGCGAGATGTCCGAACACCTGCAGGCCGCCCTCGCGTCTCGTGCCGTGATCGATCAGGCCCTCGGCATCGTCATGGGCCAGCACAGATGCAGCGCCGATCAGGCCTTCGACATCCTGCGGACCATCTCCCAGAACCGCAACGTCAAGTTGCGCGACATCGCGGGCGAGATCATCGCGGCGATCAGCGGACAGCCACCGGCCGAGACGCCTCGATTCAACCGGGGACCCAACGTGGCGGGACGCTGACCTCGCCGCTCAGTCCCGCAGGTCGGACAGCGCCGTCAAGCAGCGCTCCAGGGAGCGCTGAAGATCCCCGGCCTGCCGGGACGTCAGTCCGGCCAGCATCCGGGCCTCCAGCTCGTCGACCATCTCGTGGCAGTCCCGCAGGACCCGGGTGCCGTGCCCGGTCAGCCACGCGCGCAGGATCTTGCGGTTCACCGGGTCCGGCCGCCGTTCGATCAGCCCGTCCCGCTCCATCGTGGCGACCATCTGGTTCATCGCCTGCGGCGTCACGAAGTGCCGCCGAGCCAGCTGCGCGGACGAGAGGCCCTGGCGGCGCTCCAGAATGCTCAGCGCCGTGTACTGGTGCAGGGTCACCCCGTGCGGACGCAGCAGTTCCTCCATGCGTGCCCGTTCCGCCATCTCCAGCCGCTTGACCAGATACATCAGCCGCGGGCCGGACCGGTCGGCCGACTGGGTGGGTGACTCCGTCATGCTTGACAGCATATCAAGGAGCCTGATACCAAGGTATCAACAAGAACCTTGATATTCCACTCGGCGGCTCGCGTACCGAACAGGACGATCCTCATGACCTCCAGTACGAACGGAACCGGCGACCACCAGGACCCCACCACGCCGCGGTCACCGTTGCCGGCGTCGCTGCTGCTCGAGTGGCACGGCTCGGTGGCGGTGCTGCGCCTGAACCGGGCGGCCAAGCGCAACGCGTTGGACACCGCCACGGTCACCGGCCTGCAGCAGTTCCTCGACGCGCCGCCGCCCGCGGCCCGGGCGGTGGTGCTGGACGCGCACGGGGAGCACTTCTCGGCCGGCCTCGACCTGAGCGAGCTGACCGAGCAGGACGCCTTCGCCGGCCTGGCCCACTCCCGGATGTGGCATCGGGCATTCGACAGCATCGAGCACGGAACGCTCCCGGTGATCACCGTGCTGAAGGGCGCCGTGGTCGGTGGCGGCCTGGAGCTGGCCGCCGCGACGCACATCCGGGTGGCCGAGCCGAGCACCTTCTACGCGCTGCCCGAGGGGCAGCACGGGCTGTTCGTCGGGGGTGGCGGGTCGGTGCGCATCCCGCGCCTGATCGGCGCGCACCGGATGGCCGACATGATGCTGACCGGGCGGGTGATCGGCGCCGAGGAGGGCCAGCAGCTCGGCCTGTCGCACTACTCGACCGGCCCCGGCGAGGGGCTTCCCCGGGCGCTGGAGCTGGCCGAGAAGGTGTCCGCGAACTCGGCGGTGACCAACTTCGCGGTGCTGCAGGCGTTGCCGCGCATCGCCGAGGCGAACCCGGACACCGGGTTGCTGCTGGAGTCGTTGATGGCCGCGGTCGCCGGCAGCAGCGACGAGGCGCAGGCCCGGATGCGGGCGTTCCTGGACGGGCGCGGGGGGAAGGTCCGCCGATGACGCCCGAGCTGATCCGCCCCGTCGCCGACGACGTGCTGACCAGCAGCGAGATCGGCCGCTACCTGCGCTGGCTGGCCGAGCACCGCGACCTGCGCTTCGACGACTACACCGCGCTGCACCGCTGGTCGGTCGAGGACCTGGACGGGTTCTGGTCCGCGATCTGGGAGTTCTTCGACGTCCACGCCCACACCCCCTACGAGCGGGTGCTGGGGCGTCGGGAGCTGCCCGGCGCGCAGTGGTTTCCCGGGGCAACGCTGAACTACGCCGAGCACGCCGTCGGCCGTGGCCGCCCCGACGACGAGATCGCGATCGTCGCCCACTCGCAGACCCGGGAGCCGGTCGAGCTGAGCTGGGCGCAGCTGCGCGACCAGGTCGCGCGGGCCCGAGCCGGCCTGGCGCGCCTCGGCGTGGGCCGCGGCGACCGGGTGGTGGCCTACCTGCCCAACATGCCGGAGACCGTGGTCGCGTTCCTGGCCACCGCGAGCCTCGGCGCGATCTGGGCCTCCTGCGCACCCGAGTTCGGCGCCCGCTCGGTGATCGACCGCTTCGGCCAGGTCGAACCGCGGGTGCTGCTGACCATCGCCGGCTACGGCTACGGGGCCAAGGACATCGACCGCCGCAGTGAGGTCGCCGAGATCCGGGCCGGGCTGCCCACCGTCGAGCACGTCGTGCACGTCCCCTACGGCGAGCAGGAGCTGCCCGACACCGTCGGCTGGGTGGATCTGCTCGCCGAGCCCGGCGAGCTCGCGGTCGACCCAGAGCCGTTCGAAGCAGTGCCGTTCGACCACCCGCTGTACGTGCTGTTCTCCTCGGGCACCACCGGCCAGCCGAAGGCGATCGTGCACGGCCACGGCGGGATCCTGCTCGAACACCTCAAGCTGCACGGCCTGAGCTGGGACCTGCGCCCCGGCGACCGGATGCTGTGGTTCTCCACCACGGCCTGGATGATGTGGAACGCGCTGGTCTCCGGGCTGCTGGTCGGCGCGTCGATCGTGCTGATCGACGGCAACCCGCTGTATCCGGACCTGGGCTGGCAGTGGGAGCTGGCCGAACAGACCGGGACCACCCTGATGGGCGCCAGCCCCGGCTTCCTGATGGCCTGCCGCAAGGAAGGCCTGCACCCGGCCCGTGATCACGACCTGTCCCGGATC
The DNA here is from genome assembly GCA_963730945.1 of uncultured Actinomycetota bacterium. Taxonomy (GTDB): domain Bacteria; phylum Actinomycetota; class Actinomycetes; order Mycobacteriales; family Pseudonocardiaceae; genus Pseudonocardia. The sequence continues at coordinate 345,370 of CAVSTV010000008.1, read as the reverse complement.
CGGCAGATCGGGGCGGCCGGCAGCCCACTGCCCGCCGAGGGCTACTACTGGGTGCGTGAGCAGTTCGGACCAGAGGTACTGCTCAACGTGGGCAGCGGCGGCACCGACATCTGCTCCGGCATCGTGCAGGGCAGCCCGCTGCAACCGGTGTGGGCCGGTGAGATCTCCGGACCGGCGCTCGGCGTGGCTGCGCAGGCCTTCGACGAGAAGGGCAACGCCGTCGTCGACGAGCTGGGCGAGCTAGTGATCACCGAACCGATGCCGTCGATGCCGGTCGGGTTCTGGGGCGACGGCCCGGTCACCGAGGACGGCTCCCGCTACCGGGCCACCTATTTCGAGGACTACCCCGGCGTCTGGCGGCACGGCGACTGGATCCGCTTCTCCACGACCGGGAGCTGCATCATCGCCGGCCGCTCCGACGCCACCCTCAACCGCGGCGGCGTCCGGCTGGGCACGGCCGAGTTCTACCGGGTCGTCGAGGAGCTGCCCGAGGTCGACGACAGCCTGGTCGTGCACCTGGAGGATCCGGCCGGCGGCCACGGGGAGCTGCGGCTGTACGTGGTGCTGCGCCCCGGCGCCGAGCTGGACGACGGCCTGCGCCGCCGCATCGCGACCACGTTGCGCACGTCGCTGTCGCCGCGGCACCTCCCGGACGCCATCGCCGCGGTCTCCGTCGTCCCGCGGAACCGGACCGGGAAGAAGCTGGAGCTGCCGGTGAAGAAGATCCTGCTCGGCGCCGCGGTCGACGACGTGGCCAGCCGCGACGTGCTCGCCGACCCGACCTCGCTGGACGCGTTCGTCACCGAGGCGGCCACCCGGAGCGGGTCGTGAGCGCGATCCGGCGGGTGGCGATCGTCGGCACCGGGGTGATCGGGGCCAGCTGGGCCGCGCACTTCCTGGCCCGCGGCCTCGAGGTCGTCGCCACCGATCCCGCGCCGGGCGCCGAGCAGCGGCTGCGCGCCGACGTGGCCGCGCACTGGCCGGTGCTGCAGCAGCTCGGTCTCGCCCCCGACGCCTCCCCCGACCGGCTGGTCTTCGACGCCGACCTGGCGACCGCGGTGGCCGACGCCGATTTCGTGCAGGAGAACGGCCCGGAGCGGGAGGACGTCAAGCAGGCCCTGTACGCCACGCTCGACCGGGTCACCCGGCCCGAGGTCATCCTGGCCAGCAGCTCCTCGGGCATGCTGCCCAGCACGATCGCCCGCGGCTGCCCGGCGCACCCGGAACGCGTGGTCATCGGGCACCCGTTCAACCCGCCGCACCTGATCCCCCTGGTCGAGGTGGTGCCCGGCGAGCGCACCGCCGCCGAGGTGATGGACCGGGCCGTGACGTTCTACGCGGCGGTCGGCAAGCGCCCGATCCGGCTGCGCCAGGAGCTGCCGGGGCACGTGGCGAACCGGCTGCAGGCCGCGCTGTGGCAGGAGGCCTACTCCCTGGTGGAGCGGGGCGTGGCCACCGTGGCCGACATCGACACGGCCATCGCGCACGGCCCCGGCCTGCGCTGGGCGGTGCTCGGACCGTTCGTCAACCAGCACCTGTCCGGCGGCCCCGGTGGACTCGGGCACGTGCTGGAGCACCTCGGCCCGCCCACCCAGGAGTGGTGGCGGGACCTACGCCCGGTCACCCTCAGCCCGGAGCTGAACGCCACCCTGGTCGCCGGGGTCGACGCCGAGCTGGCCGTGCACGACCAGGCCACGCTGGTCGCCGACCGCGACGCCGTGCTCACCCAACTGCTGGCCGCCAAGGCCCGCACCAACCTGCCCTGATCAGGAGGAACCGAAGTGACCGGCCTCGACCTCGACGCCCTGACCGCGATCGATGTGCACACCCACGTCGAGCAGGACAGCCACGGCTGCCACTCCGTCGACCAGGAGCTGCTGGACGCCTCCGCCGCGTACTTCCGGGCCGGCGTCAACCGGACCCCGACCCTGCACGACATCGCCGAGCACTACCGCGCCCGGAACATGGCCGCGGTCGTGTTCACAGTGGACGCAGGCGCGGCGACCGGGCACCCGGCACTGTCCAGTGAGGAGATCGCCGATCTGGCCGCCGAGCACCCCGACGTGCTGATCCCGTTCGGCTCGGTGGATCCGCACGCCGGCAGGGCCGCGGTGGCCCGGATCCGCAGCCTGGTCGAGCGGCACGGGGCCCGCGGGTTCAAGTTCCACCCCAGCCTGCAGGCCTTCGAGCCGAACGACCCGCGCTACTACCCGCTCTACGAGGCCATCACCGAACTGGGGGTGCCCGCGCTGTTCCACACCGGACAGACCGGCATCGGTGCCGGGCTGCCCGGCGGGCGCGGCATCAAGCTGCGCTACTCGGACCCGATGCTGCTCGACGACGTGGCCGCCGACTTCCCGGAGCTGACGATCATCATGGCGCACCCTTCGGTGCCCTGGCAGGACGAGGCCATCTCGATCGCCACCCATAAGTCCAATGTGTACATCGACCTGTCCGGCTGGTCCCCCAAGTACTTCCCGCCGCAGCTGGTCCGCGCGGCCAACACCATGCTGCGACACAAGGTCCTGTTCGGCTCGGACTTCCCGGTGATCACGCCCGACCGCTGGCTCGACGACTTCGCGAAGCTGGAGATCAAGGACGAGGTCCGCCCCCTGATCCTCAAGGACAACGCGGCCGCCGTCCTCGGACTCGCGAACTGAACGCGCTCCCACGAGCTTCGGTGCTCAGCCTCAGCCGTGCACATCGCAGCGGGCGATGCGGGTGAACGGCTGCCCGCCGGCGGTGGCGCCGGTGACCCGGACCTCGAGCGCGGTGGTCCCCGCAGCCGGCGGCTGCCAGGTCGCCGATGCGATGCCGCGGCCGGTGAAGGCCAGCTTCTGCGTCCTCGTCTCGACCAGCGAGGGCTGGCCCGCGGTGGCGCGCTGCAGCTCCAGAACCGGCAGCTTCGACAGGTTCGGGTCGAGCGCCGGGGTGTCCGGCCCGATGGCCGGGGTGATCTGGTCCAGCGCATCCCGGTGCTTGGCGATCAGCTCCTCGATGGACACGGTGGGCATCAGGGCCTGCCCGGCGAACCGCGGCCGGCGGGCCAGCCCGTCCGGGTCCACCAGCTCGGCGGTGACGTCGAGCGCGGTTCGCCCGACCGGCCGGTCGGGCGGGGTCAGTCGCAGGCCGATCGGCGACGTGCCGCGTGCTCCCCAGGTGTAACCGTGGGATCCCTGCCCGCCGTCCGCGCTGATCCGCAACTGCCATGGCCCGGGCTCCGGCCGCTCCACCCGGATCATCCGGTAGCTCGCCCCGTCGACCGTGCGGTGCGCGGTGGAGGCCGGCGTGATGGTCTGCAGCGACGGGCTGAGCAGGCCCAACCGCACCGGCCGCGCCGGTTCGTGCCAGCTGAGCACGAAAGTGACCGTGCCGACGGTGTCGTCGACCTGCACCGTGTGGATGTCCTCCAGGCGGCCGGCGGCCAGGATGGCTCGGGCCAGCCCCGATTCTGCAGTCAGCAGCCCGGTGAGCTCCGGCAGGTTCGGCGGGGCGCCGAGCACCGTGTTCGGGTCGGCCGCGACGGTGCCGACACCGTCCACCGCCCCCGTGCCGGCCGCGATCATCTCCTCGCGGCCGACCAGCGCCTGCAGGTGCAGGTAGATCTCGTGTAGCCGGCCGATCTCGACGGCGCTGGGCACCGACTGGAACCGGCCCCCGCGGGCCGCCGCGAGCTCCTGCAGCAGCACCGCGTCGGCGGCCACCCCGAGCGCCACCGTGTGGATCGTCACGCCGGCCGGCACGGTGGGTAGCACCTCGGTGCGGTCGCCGCCGCCGAACCATGCCGGTGGGGAGTTGGTGAGCCCGCCGCCCACCCACGGTGGGGTGTTCTCGTGACCATCGCTGACCACCACTATCGCCTGCGGGCGACCGAGGCCGCCGCCCGCTGCCAGGTCAGCGACGCCCTGTTGCAGGCCGGCACCGATGGACGTCGCGCCGGCGGGAGCGAGCGCATCGATCGCCGCCGTGACCGCCGCCCGGCCGACCGGGTCGGTGATCGGGACCGCCGGCGCCACCGTGCTGGCCGACCCGTCGAAGGTCACCACGCCGGCCCGGTCGTTCACCTGCAGGGCGTCGAGGAGTTCCTTGGTGCGCTCGCGGACCGGGGAGATGAAGCTGAAGGTCCCCATGCTGGCGCTGGTGTCGACGATCTGGCCGACGTCGATCGGCGTCGGGGAGAACCCTTCGGCGTTGGAGATGGCGAGCGCGAAGTCCTGGCGGCGAGCCGGGGCCAGCGCGGGGACGGCGAAGGGCACGTCGATCCCGTGCACCTCGACCGTCCACTCCCCGGCGGCGGGGGCGGCCACGTGGATGCGCTGGGTGTTGTTGCGCGGGTTGGGGAACGCGACGAGATCGCCATCGATCGGGGCGCCTCCGCCGGGCGGGACCAGCCGCAGGTAGAGCCGGTTCTGCAGGCCCCGGCCGGGACGGTCGGTCCAGACCAGGGTGACTCGCAGCGGGAGGCCCGGATCGGCCACCTGCAGCGCCAGCCGGCGGACGTCGCCGGTGGCCACGGCCAGCGCCGCGTCGTCGATGAACACCTGCTGACCGGTGGGGGGTGGGGCAAGCAGCTGGTCGAGGTTCAGCCAGCCGAATCCGCGGGTGTTGTCCGGCGCGTTCGATGCACCGGCCGGCACGGTCGCCGCGTTGATCACCATCGCCTTCAGCAAGGCCGCCGACGGGTTGAGCAGCCCGCGATGCTGCCGCAGGTACTGGCGCAGCAGGGCCATCGCGCCGCTGGTGATCGGGGTGGCCATGCTGGTGCCCGAGCTGTAGAAGTAGTTCTGCTGCGCCAACGGCCCCGAGCCTGCTGGGGCGGGTGGTGTCGTCTGGTTCCAGGTGCCGAAGAACCGCCCGCCGGGCAGCCCCCGCCCGACCGCCTCGGCGTGGGAGGCGAGCCCGTTCGCGTCGTCGGCGTACCTCGAGTCGAGGTCGGCCGTGTGCGTCATGCCGTCCGGGCCGGTGTCGGCGGTGCTGATGCTGGAGCGGCAGGACAGGATGAACGTGCCGGGCGCGACGATGTCGGGCTTGATGCGGTTGTCGCCGACGTCGTTCACCGGCCCGCGGGAGGAGAAGCCGGCGATGTCGTCGGCGTTGTCGGCCTGCTGGCCGAAGTTGTTGAAGGCGAGCGGGACGTTGACCTTCGGGGTGGCCGGGTCGTGATCGTCGTCCTGCAGGTTCGGGTCGATGGTGATGGCCGCCGGAAGCGGCCGGACGCTCTCCGCGGCGCCGACGGTCAGGCAGTTCTTCGCGGTGCCCGGCGCGAGCACCGTGGAGGCGCCGGGGCCCGCGTTCCCGGCCGCGATCACCACCAACAGGTCCGGGTGCCGGAACACGAAGTCGTCGACGTCCTCGGAGAACGCGGTGTAGCGGCCGCCGCTGTTGTTCGATCCCCAGCTGTTGGAGTGGATGCGGGCCCCGTCGTTGTACGCGTCGGTGAACACCCCGGTGACCAGGTCCGGGGGCACGGACAGGCCGCTGGTGTTGTTCGGTCCCATCGCCAGCATGGTCAGCCGGGCCGCCGGAGCCATGCCGCGCAGCCGGCCGTTGGAGCTGGCGCCGTCGCCGAGCACGCTGCCGGCTACGTGGGTGCCGTGGTTGTTCAGGTCCGCGCCGTTGGCCGGCGCCTTCACCACGCTGGCTCTGATGTTCACGATCCGGCCCCGGAAGTCGGCCAGCACGGTGGCCGCGACGCCGGTGTCCAGCCCGCTGTCGGCCACTCCGACGATTTCCCCGGCACCGTCCAGTCCGAGGGTCGTGGCCACCGAGTCGATCTTGGTGAGGGTGCGGGCCACGTTGTTCTGCGTGTGCGGGTCCGGGTTGACCTCGACGCGCAGCACCCCGTCCAGCGCAGCGATGTCGGCCAGCCGGTCGGTCGTGGTGCGCACCACCACCCGGCGGGAGGTGGCCTCGACCACGGTCCCCAGCGCTTCCAGCTGCGCGGTGGTGGCGGCCGGGTCGGTGGCCGGGTCGATCGAGGCCAGCGCGGTGATCACCGGTGCGCCGCCGTCGGAGGCGCCGAGCGCGTCGGCGGACGCGGAGGCGGCGGCCAGCGACGGGTCGAGCTTGTCGGCCGGGTCGTAGGCGGTGGCGGTGTCGACGAAGTCGAGGGCGATCAGGTCGGCGGCGGACGCGTTGCTCTCGCCGCGCAACCGGTAGGAGCCGTCCGGCAGGCGCGCGACCAGGCGCAGGCCGCGCTCGGCCAGCAGCCGGATCTGATCGTCGGACAGCGGGGCGTCCGGGCGGAGAAGGATGTCCTGCACCGACATTTCGGCTCCTTCATGGTGATCACTCATGGTGGCGGCGTACGCGGAAGGAGGAGCGTGTAGTGGGCCCACCAAATACAGGCCGCTGCGGATCAGGGTTCGGCGGCCGTCCCTGGCCGACGTAGCGGTCAGTCAGGATCGCGTGGGGCCGTGTCGGGCTGCATGCGCGAGAGGTACTGACCCGGGGTGCTGAGGCGTTCCACCCGCGCCAGCCGCCGCCGCTCGAGCTCGGCGAGCTGGCGCTCGGTGGCCCTGACCACCACGTGGTCGGTGCCGCGCTCCCAGACATCGAGCCCGAGGGGAGTCGCGAGCAGCGCGGCCACCCCGCCGGTGACCGGGGTCAGCCGCGCGATCCAGACGTCCTCGCTGCTCGTCATGCCCGAGGTCGCGTCAGGGTAGGGGCTTGGCGAAAACGTGCCGGATGAACGCGTGCGCGGCCGGCTTGTTCTCCTCCCAGCACGGCTGGATCTGGTCGGCGGGCAGGATGAATCCACCTTCCATCAGGCTCGCCGGCCGCAGCTCGACCGTGAACGACGGGATGTCGTACTCACCATAGGTCCAGTCGGTCGTGTCCCCTGCCGTCAAGTACAACCCCGAGGACTGCTTCGCGACATAGGTCTTACCGTGCACACCCCCGATCAGCCGCTGCATGTCGTCGGCGAGGTCCCGCAGTTCGCGCAGGTCCGCGACGTCGGTGATCTCGTTCGTGGTGTGTCCCCACGGGTACAGGATCAGCTGTGAATAGCTGTGATAGGTGAGCACACCCCCGAAGAGCTGACGCGCGACGAGATTGCGCACCGCCCGCGTCTCCGGCTCCGAGAACGCCCGCGGACCGAAATACGTGTCGTCGGAGGGAACCGAGCTGGTCGTGTTGTTGTCCAACACGCCCCACATGTAGCCGTAGTTCCGATTGGGGTCGACGCCGAAGCTGCCATTGGCGTTCCGCCGCCGATTCTTGCGCCACAGCCGGTTGTCGGTCCGGGTGAACTCGTGGCCGTCCGGGTTCACCATCGGCGCCACCCAGATCTCGCCTTCCTGCAGCCATTCCCGCGCCGGATCGGTGGCCGCACCGGTGAGCATGTCCTCGGCCAGCAGGTACGCCACCTCCACCGAGATCCACTCGCGGGCGTGGTGGCAGCCGAAGAACGCGACCTTGCGTGAGCTTCCCCGGCGCTCCCCGAGTTGCAACGCCCAGATGGGCCGGTTCTCGACGCTGCGGCCGATCTCGTGCAGCTGGGCCACCTCCGGGTTGTCCTCGGCGAGCCTGCGCAGGTCGGCTTCGAGGCTCTCCGCGGAGTGGTATCCGGTCATGGCCTGCTCGGTCGCGAAGTCGGACAGATGAGCATCGGTCATCTGCAGCTGCTCGACGTCGTAGCCCATCGCCTCCAACCGCGCCGCCTGTGCCTCCTCGGCCTGCAGCACGACGAACTCGGGGTCCACCTCCCACACGTCGAGTCCGAGGGGGATCGTGAGCAACCGGGAGAGCGGGGCCCGCGGTCCGGTGGATGTCACGCGCGCGATCAAGGTCGCCATCTTGTCCTCCGATCCGGGCGATCGGCCGTCAACGGCCGTTCAGCTCATATACGAGGGGCCGCGCTGAATCGCTGATACGCCTCGTGCATCATCCCGTCGCCTCGCATCACAGCCCGACCGCGTGGCGGCCCGGGGCTGCACGCGGAAGGATGGCGCCGTGGCGGATGACGCTACGACGATCGAACTCAGCCGGACCGAACTCCAGGAGGTCGCCGCCTACGCGGTGGCCTGTGCGCGGCCCGCCTTGACGATCTTCGAACGCGAACGCCCCGACGATCGGCGCCCACGCGCCGCGATCGAGCTTGCGCAGGCGTTCGCGGCCGGCAGCGACCGCACCAAGGCGATGCGCAACAGCGCGTGGGCCGCACACCGGGCGGCTCAGGAGACCCGCGACGCGGGGCAGGCTGCGGCCAGCAATGCCGCGCGAGCGGCCGCCAACGCGGTCGCCGCGGTGTACCTGCACCCGCTGGCAACAGCAACTCAGGTCAGGCACATCCTCGCATCGGCGGCGCATGCCGCCCGAGCCTTCGAGCTCTCGGCCGCGGACGATCCGGCCGTCGGTGTCGACCACATCGCGCGGGCGCGGAACCTCGCGCCGCCGGTCGTGGTGTGCGTCCTGAGGCGCTACCCGGTCGCTCCGAGCGGCGGTGGGCGGGTCGGCGAACTGATCCGTCAGTTGGACGCGTCGCTCCGCCGATGACGTTGAGGCCGAGGGCTTCGAGTCGGATGGCTCCGACAACAGTGCTGAGGAAGTCGCAGCACCGGTCCGGGCGGCCGTTCGGCCCTCCGCGACCAGGGCGGTCACCCGTGCGCCCTGTGCAGAGCGCGGACCTCCTCCGCAGCGCTGGGCGGAACCCCGTCCAGCCGCAGCACCCGGCCGCCAGCCATCTCGACGAGCAGATCCTTGTCGCCCGGACCCGGATCAAGCACGGTCTCGATCTCCGACCAGCGCACCAGCCGGCCGCGCAACACCAGTCGGACACCCCGGTCCCCGACCACAGCCTGAGGCACCAGCCAGATGAGCCCGACCACCACCACGGTCAGCGGCGCCAGCACGATCCACGCCCGCGTGCCTCCCAGCACGGAGAAGTAGACGCCGATGAGCAACGGAAGCGCGGCCAGCGTTGTAAACCAGGTACGGGAGTAGCGCGCGCCCCAGAACTTCATGCGTGACTCCTCATCGTGGTGTCCTCGGCCAGTGCCGGCTGCTTCAACTCACGCGATCCATATCGATCAGCGCCAACCCAGTCTTCCCCGGTCGATCCGCCTGGCGCAGGTACACTGGCGATTCGGTGACGATGACCTCGAGCGTCGACCACGACCAGCCGAAGCACGCGGCCGCAGACGGAAGAGCCGCACGCCGGCCCGACCCGGCGTGCGCGTTGCGCAGCGGCGGGGCCCTGTTCACTCCCGACCACAGTCGGCCTGATGGCCGACGGTTATCGTCGGGCACATCGGCCCGGCAGTCCGGCCGTCGCCGTTCCACCCCAACTTTCCTGCATCGAGGCCATGGACGAGATCGACCTGTCCCGTCAGCCACTCGGCCAGTTCCTGAACGAGCTGGCTGTACGCCTGCCGACCCCGGGCGCCGATGCGGCCGCCGCGATCGAGGCGGCGCTGTCGGCCTCCCTCATCGCGATGATCGGACGCTTCACCACCGAAGATGAGTCCGTCGACGCGATCAGCGCCATCGTCCCCGCAGCCGATGCCCAACGCACCGCGTGTCTGGCCGCAGCCGCCGAGGACGAGGCCGTGTTCTCCACCGTCACCGAGGCCATGAAACTGCCCCGCGGCACCCCGCACGAGCAGCAGGTGCGCCGCTGATCTCTCGAACGAGCCCAGCGGGCCGCGGCGCAACCGCCGCGCACCGTCATCACCTCCGCCGTCGCGCTCGTAGGGCTGGCCGAGCGACTACTGCCGATCGTCAACCGCAACCTGGTCAGCGACATCGCCGCCGCCACTGCGGCCGCCCGCGCCGCCGCCACCACGGCGCGGTTGGCGGTCGCGACTAACCTGGCGGGGCTGGATGACAAGAGCGCCCACGCCGACCTTGCCGCTGTCGCGGCCGCCGTCGAGGACGTGGCCCGGCGGACCGACACGGTCGAGGCCGCCATCCGCGAGATCGTCCACGGATGACCGACGAAGGGTTGACTCCCCCGATGCATCCGGAGAATCACAGGCCGGTGCTGCGAGCCCTACCCACTCGAAACCACGGCAGCCACGAGACCGCCAGAGGATCGTCGAGCCGTCCGTGTCAGCTCGTTGAAGGCAGCATCTCGTCCGGCGGTTCCGGCTGCGGTTCCGCGATGATTGCGCCCGCGCCGGGCGTGTTCTCGAGAGGACCGTTCGGGTCGGTGGGCGCGGGCCCTGCGGTGGCGTCCTGCTGGCCCCCGCCCTGTACTGCTCCGGCGGACGTCTCGGCGGCCGTTCGGTCCAGTTGTTCGCCATCAGCCATTGCTGTTCCCATCTCCGTCGACCTAGTGGCGGGCCGTCTGTGCTGCTCCTCGGATACCCGGCATCGAGCCCGTCATGCCTGTGCAACTCGACTCGGACCGATCTGCCGCACCGTGTGGGCTTCACGACCTGTTCAGCCGCGGCAGTGCCGGCACCCGCTGCACGCCGCGTAGCGACGGCACGAATTGCTCCGCCTGCACGAGATTCGCTACGAGATCGATGAGCTCGCCACCGGCCACGTCACCGAGCTCCGCGAGGAGGAACCGGGCCTGATCGGCCTCGAGGTCGCGCGTCGTTCGGGATCGGCCAGCGGGCCCTGCTGGTACGGACACCGTGCGGCGGCATCAGGTAGATCTGCCCGACCGACAGATAGTTGGCTGGGCATGTCGGCGGCACGCGACCGCGCATCCGACGCAAGATGCCCCTGACTTCGCAGGTCAGGGGCATCTCGGGGCGGTGGGCGATACTGGGATCGAACCAGTGACCTCTTCGGTGTGAACGAAGCGCTCTCCCCCTGAGCTAATCGCCCGCAGCGCTGACGACCCTACAGCACCACCAGTCGATCACCGACCCAGGCCCGGTGCTCCCGGACCCGGGTCTCAGGTGGCGACCAGCCCCTTCGCCACGACCGCCGACGGTGCCGCAGGCGCGGTGCGGCCTGGCTCCAGTGAGACCGCGTAGGCGACGTAGTTCCTGGAGTCGGCCGCCGAGTCCACGGTCTGCAAGCCTTCCGCAACGCCCGTGACGTCGAACGTGCCGATCGGCTCGGGGTTGGCCCCGGCAGCGATCCCCCACAACACGTAGGTGTCGCGATCGGTCGCGTTGGCCGGCAGGCTGATGGGGAAGATCTGCTGCCGGCCGTTCTCGACCACCACCGCGGCGATCGTCGACCCGTCCTCACGGGAGAGCAGCGCATGCCGCACGTCGGGTCGATCGAACTGGTCGAGCAGGTTCTCCAAGTTCCGTGATTGCGTGAGCTGCTCGTCGCGCTGCTGTTCCAGCTGCGCGAGCTGCTCGTCGCGTTGCTGTTCCAGCTGCGCGAGCTGCGTGTCGCGCTCCTGTTCGAGCTGCGCATTCCGGACCGCGAGGCCACCGATGGCCAGCACCGCAACCAGCGCGAGCGCGCCCGCGACCAGCTGACGGCCGCGCCGGGACCAGCGGGAACCGCGACCACGCTGGCCGGGTCGGTTGTCGGGCGGTCGCGTCCGGCCGGGTCCGTCGTCGCGCCGGGGTTCGGTCGGCTCGGTCGGGCTGGGCTCGGTCGGGCTGGGCTCGCTCGGGCTCGGCCCGGTCGGGCTGGGCCGCTCCGCAACGGGTTGGGCTGGGTTGGGCTGCGGCGAGTCGGGCTGGGCCGAATCCGGCTGTGTGGAGGCGGGCTGGGTCGGGCTGGACTCGGTCGGTTGCGGACGCGTCGACTCGGCCAACGGTTGCCGGGCCATCGGCACCTGCTGCGGGGTGTCGGCCACGCGTGACATCAGCCGATCGCGGAGCGCGGGCGGCGGGTCGACCTGCTCGACGGCGCCACCTAGATGCGACAACACAGCCTCCGTCTCACCCGCTACCTGCCGGCACGACGGGCATTGCGGAAGGTGCAGCGACACGTCCATTTCCTCATCGGGCTCGAGCGAATGCAGAGCCCAACCGACCGCCTGCTCGTTCCGGGGGCACATGGCCGAGGGATGTTGGGTCATCGCGCACCACCCGTGAAGTCGGTGGCGATATCACCGATCAATGGACCGAGAACCGTGCGCAATCGCTGGACCCCGGTGAACATTCGAGATTTGACGGTGCCCAGCGGCACCCCGGTTATGGTGGCGACTTCGCGTTGCGTGTAGCCGCCGTAGTAGGCCAGTGCGAGCGCCTGGCGCTGCTCGACGGGCAGCTGACCCAGCGCGTTGCGGACCTGATCGGCCACCACCGCCCCGAGCGCGGCCAGATCGGCCCCCGGTCCGGCCGGCGCCGACCACTCCTCGCCATCCTCCGCGGCCGGAACCGTCCGCCGGCGGATCGCACTCTCCCGGCGGACCGCGTCCACCGACTTGTGGTGCACCAGCGTCAGCAACCAACTGCCGAACGCGCCACGATCGGCGTCGAAGCGACCCGGGTCCCTCCAGAACGCGAGGAAAACCTCCTGAACCACGTCCTCGGCGATCCCGTCGTCCGCGCAGATCCGGCGGGCCAACGAGTAGGCGGGCCGGCCGTAGCGGTCATACAGCGCACCAAGCGCGGCCTGGTCGCCGTCCACGACCCGCTGCACGAGCTGAGCGTCTGCCGGATCGTGGGAGCGGACCGGAGCCGGCCGCGGGCGGGGCGACGGAGTCGGGCGGACCGCCGACCGTGAGGGCTCACTCGGCGCCTCGGCGCCATCGCCGACTTCGGCCACAAGCGGAATCCTCACGTCTCGTCTTCGCTGACGACCAGCGATCGGTTCGCGTCAGATTAGACCGTGGCCTGCGGAGCGTTAGGACCTGCTGCCAGAGGGCGAGCCGCTGAGCCGAACAGGTGACAGCGGCAGTCATCCGGGGGACGTTCATCCCTCGACCCGTCACATTTGCTCGACACCGTCGTTTTTCTCATGACGTGTTACGCAGCTCCCCCGCAAGCAGCACCCTGAAAGAGGACGCACGATGCGCGACGAGCAAACGGTTATCTGCTCCCCGGCGGTGTTCGACCTGATCGCTCCCGATGCCCCGGTGGTGTCGGTCAAGGTAGACCTCACGTACCACAGCCGCGACCCGTATGCGGTGCAGGCGTCGTTCCGCACCGGGAACGGAACGGCTGTCGACTGGGTCTTCGCGCGGGACCTGCTGCACGACGGCCTGATCAGCCCGGCGGGCACCGGCGACGTCCAGGTGCAGCCGATGCCGAACGACCCGAACCGGGTGCAGCTGGAGCTCTCCTCACCGTCGGGCCACGCGGTGTTCACCACCTGCGCGTACGCGCTGGGCGAGTTCCTGCACCGCACCTACGACGCCGTTCCCGGCGGCACCGAGTACTCCTGGCTGGACTTCGACGTCGCGCTCTCCGAGCTGCTGAACGACGTCGCTCACGACTGAGTTGCAGCCCCGGGCCTCCAGGGGTGGTTGTGGACGCCCGGGGCCGCTGCGCTAAAGTTTCCTCCAGGCGCAGCGGAGACGCTGGCTCAACATGCGGACGTAGCGCAGCTGGTAGCGCATCACCTTGCCAAGGTGAGGGTCGCGGGTTCGAATCCCGTCGTCCGCTCGAAGAACCTCGGGTCCGTCGGACCAATCCCAAGATCGGATGTCACCGGTGTCTCGGGTAGCCGGAGCGCTCCGAGGGGTTCGGCGGAGTGGCCGAGTGGCTTAGGCAAGGGCCTGCAAAGCCCTGTACGCGGGTTCGATTCCCGCCTCCGCCTCGGGCGATTAGCTCAGTGGGAGAGCGCTTCCTTGACACGGAAGAGGTCACAAGTTCAATCCTTGTATCGCCCACCACTGAACGGCCTGGTCAGGACCTTCTAGCGAGGTTCTGGGCCAGGCCGTTGGCGTCTCTGCGGCGGGCTCGGGGGCCCAACTGAGGGCCTAACGCCTCGGGCCGGGAACCAGCGGTTCATCGCCATCGCCCCATCGTCGATCACCGGTCGAAGCTGCTTCCGGTAGACGGTCTCCGTGACCGCAGATCCGCCGGCGTGCCCGACCAGGCGAGCGATCTGCTCGATCGGCACTCCGCCGTCGGACAGCAGGGACACGAAACTGTGGCGGAGCTCGCGCGGCGTCCACTGCCGGCCATCCAGGCCGGCCGCAGCAGCGATCCGCCGGAAGCCTCGGCGGACGTTCGCCGCGTCCAGCGGCGTACCCGTGGCGGAGGCGAACACCAGATCGAGGTCGTGCCACGGCTCTCCTGCGGCCGCTTTCGCCAGCTGCCGCGACTGGCGGTGCGCCCGGACCACCTCGATGCAGCGCTCCGGAAGGGCGAGCGTCCGACGCGACCGCCGCGTCTTGGTGTCATCCCCCGCCCGGACCGACCGCCACACCATCATGTGGGGCAGCACTGGCGGTGACGCGGCCAGGTCACCCTTCAGATCAACGTGGCGCCAGGTCAACGCGCGGAGCTCCTCGGTCCGGGCACCGGTCAGCAGCGACACGACTACATACGTACCCATCGTCGATGCGTCCGCGGCGTTCAGCAGCGCCTCGGCCTCGTCGAACGTCAACGCCTTCGACGGCCGGCCGGCCTGCCCGGTCGGGGTCTCGCACAGCAGCACCACGTTGCGCTTGACCTTCTCACGCGCCTGGGCCCGGGTGACCGACCGCCGGAGAATCGACTTGATCCGCTGCACTGTCGAGCTGCTCAGCACCTGCGCCTTCTCGGCCAGCCACCCATCGACGTCCTCGGCGGACAGCTCGACAAGCTTCCGCGCTCCCAGCGCGGGAACGACGTGCTCCTGCGCCAGGCTGCGCAGCGTGGCGACCGTCTTTGCGTCGCGACCGACGATGCCATGGTCGAGCCAGTCGTCAACTGCCTGGGCGACCGTGTAGCCACGAGTCGTCGAAGCGACGACGCCGTCCTCGTGGTCGCGCACCAGTTCCCGGAGCTTGGCCCGCGCCTCGGTCTTCGTGCGGCCGCTTGCCCGGCGCCGGATCCGCTGTCCTGCCGGGCTGTAGCCGACGGTGACGCTGACGATCCACCTCTGCCTGACGTCATCCCAGTAAAGGGCGCCGTCGCCGCGGCTACGCCGGGCCGTCACCGTCTGCCTCGTGTTGCAGCAGGGCGATGTAGTCCGCGACGGCGGAGGCGGGGATGAGCCGGGTGCGACCTTGGGTGACCGACTTCAGCCGGCCTGCTCGAATCTGCTCGTAGATCACCGAACGGCTCAGGGACAGCAACCGCATCGCATCGGAGAGTCGGTAGAGACGGTGCAACGCCGGAACGGTCTCGCCCGGGGCGGATTCCAGCCATCGACAACCAGCGGATCAGACGCCGACCAATACTGGGAGGGCTGATCAACGAGTACGAACACGCAGCCTGAACCCGCAGGTCAGCGCTCGTCGCCGAATTCTGGAACCCCACAGGGCGGAAGAAGCCATAGGTCCCGTGTCGAGGCGACCCGACCTACTCCAGCAGCACGTGAGCCAGCGGTTCAACGTGTGGCCCGCCATGATCTGCGGCCAGTGGTCGTTCCACGACCCGGCGGACCGCGGCAGTCCGGTCGGTGCACCCCGCCCGCGACTGCGAGTCCGGGAGGCCAACGGCACGGGCAACCTGCCGCACCACACCGGCCCGCTACCTGAGGCCGACCTTTGCACTGGGGCAGGCCCTGCCCGACGTGGCCACGATCGGACACTGGAGGATCAACAGTCATGGACCCAGGACGTCCAGCGGGTAGCGTGACCTGTGTTGCCCCAGACCCCGGTGACTGTCAACGGCGACAGTGACGGACTCCTTTGCGGTCGGAAGGTCCTACACCTTGGGTTTCGACGTGCTCTCCGACACCGGTAGCCACCCGCCGGATCAACTCACGCGGGTCGACGCGTCGCGATCGCAGGACACAGCGGCCGGATGCTGGTGCGACGTGGAGTGGTGGGCGTCGTCGGACGGCGAAATCCTGGTGCTGCGAGTGAGCGGGGAGCTCGACCTGCTCACCCGCCCGATCGTCGCCGCGACGCTCGCCGAGGCCGTGTCGCGTGCTCCTCGGCACCTCGTGGTCGACCTCGCCGCCATGACCTTCTGCTGCGCACGCGGGTTCGCGTTGCTCGCCGAGACCGCCCTCGCCGCAAGCACCCGGGATGTCGCCGTCACCCTGAGCGGCCTGACCGCCCATCATCACCGAGTTGCGACGATGATCCTGCCCGACCTCGGCATGATTCGATACCGTTCCGTTGCGGACGCGATCACCGCCATCCGCACCGACGACACCTACCTACAGACCGAGTAGCCGTACCCCGCCGTGCTACTTGTGCCCGATTGAGCCGGCCCGGACCGGGTAGCCAACGGTAATATGAAGGACACCGAGGATCCCGAGGAACGCGCGCTTCAGGAGGGGGACGTCTCCTCCTCCCGTTCCGGCGGTGAACCGTATTGGGTCATCGAGGACGCCGCGGCTGTCCGCCCCTCAATGATGATCGACGAGACGGCGACCGCGCAGAACATCGCCCGGGTGCGGCGAGAGTTCGCCACGTGGTTGGCAGTGGATCTGGCTCCCGGCGACTTGCTCGACGACCTGGTTTTCGCCGTCTACGAAGCCCTCGCCAATATCGCTGATCACGCCTACACCGACACACCATCCGGCGCCGGCGCATTACAACTCACCGCTCACCGCGCCCACGAATCATTGCGGATCACCATCTCCGATCGCGGACGCTGGCGCCCCACGACCGATGCGCCGTTCCGCAACCGCGGCCTCCCCATCATTCGTCAACTCGTCGCGCAGGTCTACATCGAGACGAAGGCCTCCGGCACCGTCATGCACCTGCGCACCACCCTTCCTGCACCGGGGCCCGCACCGTCGGGAGCACCGATGTCCAGCGGTTAGCTCGGCGAGCCGACTCGTGAACGACCCTTCGCGTAGCGGTCCGCCGCGGCGCCGATCGACCCCAAATTGGGGGGCACGAACCGTAGGTGCTAGAAACTCGCCGGCAACGACATCAACAGTTGAAGGCGCTCGCACGAGGCAGCGCAGGGCACAAGGAAACACCTGGAGGTCGAGGAACGGTCGAGATGGAGGTGGCTTGCCACGCTTTGGCAGACATCAGGAGTCACGACAGGTTCGTCCCTCCCGGGGGCCCGGCCATCGGCCGGGCCCCTTCCTCGTGCGCCCCGGGGCAGCGTCGACCGGGGATAGCCGCGCCTCTGGCCGCCGGCCGTGTGGGTGCCGAGAACCATGGCACGGCCTCTGATCAGCGCTTTCGCCGGCAGCCGACCCTGCCATCACAGCTCCAGACCGCCAGCATGATCGCTCGCCGTTGCTGTTCGACTCGCACACCTGCAAGCTCGTCCGGTACTGAGCTGGCTGGCGCCGCTCGCCCGCTCCGCGGCGCCTCCCCTGTACTGTGCGGATTGTAGATCGCCACGATCCGATCGAACGGAGCTTCCGCCGCATCGACAACGGAGTACCGCGAGGTCCGCAGCTCCCCGACTTGACGTGGGACACGCCGGTCGAGAGATCCTGACGATCGTTCGGACGCGGAGCCGCACTGCGCTGGTGACCATGCTCGAAGGAGCGGGTCGTTCCGATCATCGGTCTCGGGTGCATTCTCGGGTGTAATCGCTCGTCTCGTGTCGGGACACGCTGCGGTCTGTCTCGATGGAGATAGACAGGCTGCACGTGGGGCCGTGAATTGCCGGACTTGTCGCCAGAGGGCCGCAACGCTCGTCGGTCAGCGCTGCAAGGTCCATGGTGCTGATCGGGGTGAGCGACAATCGCTGGTCGAGCCTCAAATACAACCGATCACTCCCGCGGGACGAGTCGGGCACCGACCCGGGCGTCCAGACATGGATACCCGAACGATCGGTGGACGAACCTGTTCATCGCCGACGCCACCCCAGTTGCGGCCCCTAACCGGCGGCATTACTGCAGCGTGGGGAACAGCCTGTGGTGTGCGTCGGTGGACCAGTCGGCCATGAGGAGGGTGGCGTCGTCCTGGAGATGACCGTGTTGGTGGGTGAGAATGGCGGTGCTGAGCCTGCGCAGGGTCTCCGGGGCGGGTAGCCGGTCAAGTTCGGCGCGTTCGGTGAAGTCGATGAGGCGCCGCTCGCCGAAGAACTCGCCGTGGGGGTTGCGTGCCTCGGTGATGCCGTCGGAGTAGAGCAACAACCGGTCGCCGGGTTCGAGTTGCTCGCGCCCGATGGTGGGTGGTGGGGTGTGCGTTGCGTGGATTCCGAGTGGAAGGCGCGGCGGGTGGTCGAGCTCCTTGATGGTGCGGCGGCCGCGCAGCAGCAGGGGTGGCGGATGTCCGGCCAGTACGTAGCGCAGCAGCCCGGTGTCGGTGTCAAGGGTGGCAAGTACCGCAGTCACGAACCGGGTCGGGCCGGGCTGGGTGGTGAGCATCTGGTCGGCGTGCGCGGCGAGCGCCAGCAGGTCGGTCTGTCCCGCCCGGCGGGCGTGGCGGATGGCCGTGATGGCCAGCGCGGTGGTTTGCCCGGCCTGCAGGTCGTGCCCGACCCCGTCGAACACCGCGAGGTAGGCGTCGCCAACGTTGACCGAATAGTCGTAAGCGTCCCCGGCGACCTTGTCGTGCGGTTCGAGTAGCGCCGTGACGACGAGCCGTTCGGTCGCGAACGTGCGCGGCGGTAGCAGTTGGCACAGCAGCTCTGCTGCCGGCGTCAGCGGACCGTTGCCGCATAGCCACCGAAGGCGTTCGCTGTAGGGCATCTTGCTGATCGTGATGTGCCCGAGCAGCCCGGCCAACGCCCAGCAGCGTCGTCGCAGGTCGAGATCATCGATGACCGCGGGCGCAAGTCCAACCCGCAGCACACCGGCCCGGTCGGTGCCATCCAGCATCGGCACCCACAGCCGCCGCTCGCCCTGCTCGTCGGTCGCGGCCAGGATCTCACCGTGCTGAAAGACCCGTCCGGCCACGGTGCCCTCGACCTTGAGCGCGGTACACCGGCGAGGATGCACCGGGATCAGCTCGCGCTGGGCGAGATCGACTACCAGGATCTCCGCTGTCAGCCCGAGGGGCCGCACGGCGCGGTCCGTCATCGCCGACAGCTCCTCGCCGGTCACCAGATGCGAATTGTTGATCACCTGGGTGAACGCATCCAACCAGGCCACCGGCGTTACAGGGTGTGGTGCCCGGACACGGGGCACTGGGTTCATCGCCGACACGCGGTACCTCTGGGTCGCAGTGATGTGTCACCGGGTCCGGGGTAACAGGCTCAGGCTACGTGGCCCGCACGGGTGTACATCAGCACGATTCGGTGCCGGCGCGCCGGCGGCGGCGATGGCGTCGAGACCGGCCGGGTCCCGGATGCCGGTCGCGAGCCGTCGGGCCGCCTTGCCAGCGCAGGGTCGCCGTCGCGGCAGTGTCATCGCAGTCGGTCGCGCGCGGCGGGCATGGCGGGCCGTGGTGCCGGCGAATACACGCTTTGGACTGTCAGCATCGACTCTGCCGTTTGAGGGCCGTCTGCAGGGGCGAGCAGCTGGGCTGCTGCGCATGCCGCCGCGCGGGGATCAGCGAGCGGTCGAGCGCGTACTGCATGCGGTCCAGGACACGCCGACGGGCGCCCCTCTCAGGAGGAGCGCCCGCCGAACAGGAGTGAGCCGATCAGTTCCAGCTCGACTCGCGGCTGTTGCGAGCTGCGCCGATCAGGGCGGCCCAGGTCTGCTGCTGCGCCTTGATGATGTCGGCGTAGGCCGAGGCGAACACCTGCGCCGGCCGGAACACGGTCGCGAGACCGGCCTCGACACCGGATGCGGCCTGCGCAGGCGCCGGCTTGGCCCATTCCGTCACCGGCGGCAGCTGGTCGCCGGGCTCGGGCGCCCAGCCCTGCTGGCCCTGCGGCCCCGGCAGTCCCTGCGGTCCGGACTTGCCCTGCGGCCCGGGCGGCCCAGCCGGTCCCGGCTCGCCGGCCGGGCCATGCGCGCCGACCGGACCCTGGGCACCCACCGGACCCTGCTCGCCGATCGGACCCTGCTCACCGGGCAGGCCCTGCTCGCCACGCGGACCCTGCTCGCCGGGCTCACCCTTCTCGCCCTGCTCGCCGCGCAGACCCTGCTCGCCGCGCTCACCCTTCTCGCCGGGCTCACCCTTCTCGCCCTGCTCGCCGCGCAGACCCTGCTCGCCGCGCTCACCCTTCTCGCCGGGCTCACCCTTCTCGCCCTGCTCGCCGCGCAGACCCTGCTCGCCGCGCTCACCCTTCTCGCCGGGCTGGCCCTTCTCGCCGGAGAGGCCCTTCTCGCCGCGGGGTCCCGCTTCGCCGGGCTTGCCGGGCTCGCCCGGCTGACCGGGCAGGCCCTGCTCGCCGCGGGGGCCCTGCTCGCCCCGCGAACCCTTTCCGTTGGCGGCGGCCACGTCGGTGCCGCTGTTGCGCCGGCCCGCCGTAGACGGTGAATTGGTTCCCTGCGCCATTTTTCTCCTTCATTCCCTTTGGAAGATCAGCAACTCGGTGCCGCGGTGACCCCGAGGTGGTGTCGCATGTGGTAATTGCGCGTGTTGTTCGAGCGCCTTCAGCCGGTCGAACAGATGCGGCGAATGACCGGAACGAATCGATCGTGGTCGAGCACACCGCGTCCGGCATCTGATGTGGATCATTGTCGCTGGATGTTGTTCAGCCGAGAAGTTCGACGGGTCGAACCGTCCGCCGCCCGTAAACCGTGCGGGGGGACGCTACTTAGGCGTCGCCGTGGTGGCGGCTTCCGGCCTTCGACAGCCCTCGACTGATCATGTAACCGATCGTGAGCAGCGTGATGTAGAACCACGCCTGGTCGGCCAGGAAGACATCGCCGCGACCGTCGGTGTCGCCGACCAGGTTGGAAGCGATCAACACCCCTGCGACAGCAACCAGGTAGACGATGAATTCCGTCGTCTTGAACGCGGCCTTCGTCTCGGCGGTGTTGCCCTCGACGGTGTGGCGTCGGGATTCAACCGCGGTGGCCCCTTCGTGGAGCGGGGGATGGCTGGGCGTGTTGACAGACAAAAAATCTCCATCGATTTAAATGTGCGGGAGTGTGCAGCCGAATGATGGTGGACCAGATGATGAGGGTCTTGGCTACGAATCCGACGCTAGGCGTCGGGTGGTGACATAACCAATGATGGAGACCGGTGTCTCAGGGAGGTTTAACGACCAGAACCGCGGGTCACGCGCAGCGTCCACATCCGCACGATCCGTACCGGGCCGGGTCGGTTGGCGTCGTACGGTGGGCCTTGCCCGTCGGACGCCGAGTCTGATCATGACGGGGGCCGACGAGGGACAGACCGCCTACGCCATCACAGTAGCTCTCGGCGCAGCTGGCGTGGGCGTGCTCACACCAAGCAGGCGCTTGAGAAATCAAGCGATGGGCACTCCTAAGGAGTGAGTGGAATCAGCCCCCCGGGTATGGCCAATCGGTGCCTGCCACCCGTGCCGGGGCCGCGGATCCTAGAGCTGCGGTGGTGGAGCGATCGTCCGGCTGCGCGCGCAGCACTTCATCTACTGCCTAGGCCCATCGGCTAGGCAGCTAGCCGCCAACAGTCCATTCGACCCCGCGATCGGCTGCCTCCGGGCGGTGGCTGGAACTTATTTCTTCTCGCATCGAACCGCCCGCCCGACGCACTGGGTTTCGGCACGGACAGATCCGCACGAAGCCCAATACCGACCAGGACCAGGAGCGACATGACCAGCTCACCCGCCCGGACCGACTCCGATCGCACGTCCGCAGGCCACTCCCAGGATGCGCCGGCTGTGGTCCCGAAGGCCACCCGACTCGCCTACGATCGCGCCGGCTCCGGTGAGCCGCTGATCTTGCTGCATGGGCAGGGCTTCTCTCGCCGCTCGTGGGATCCGGTCATCGCCGGTCTCGCGGTCGACCGCGACGTGATCGCTGTCGACCTGCCCGGGCACGGGGACTCACCCCGACAACCGCGCGACCGCGGGAACACCCCCCACGACCTGGCCATCGCCGTTGCCGAGCTCCTCGACCAGTTGAGCATCCCGACCGCGCACGTCGCGGGCAACAGCCTCGGCGGCTGGGTCGCCCTGGAACTGGGCCGGCTGCAGCGCGCGCGAACCGTCACCGCCCTGTCCCCGGCCGGGCTGTGGCGACGGAGGGCTCCGCGCCACATCCGGCTCGCCATGCGCCAGGCCCGGCTCAACGCCCGAGTGACCCGACGGCTCGCCCCGCACGCCCCCCGTACCCGGCTGGCCCGTGGGCTGGCGATGCTCCAGGTCTCCGGGCGCCCGTTTCGCCTTCCCTATGAACCGGTCAGGACCGCGGTCCACGACATGGCCACCGCACCCGGGTTCCGCGAGACCCTGCGCGGCCTGGAGCAACACCGGTTCGAAGACGGCGCCGCGATCACCGCGCCCGTGACCATCGCTTTCGGCTCCCGCGACCGCGTCCTGCTACCCATCGTCTCCCGCCGCCGCGACCAACTACCCGACCACGCCCGATGGGTCACCCTGGCCGGATGCGGGCACGTCCCCATGTTCGACGACCCGCACGCTGTCACCGATCTCCTCCGCGCCGCCACCGACCCCGGCACCGCCCGCCAACTCGGCAGACCCATCCGATAGCCCGCCCGGTGACCCTGTCGACTCTCGGAGGCTCCTGCTACGCGCGGCGGTTCCCACTCGCTCCGCTCGTCGAGGGTGGCGGCTTAGAGAGAATGGAAGCTGAGCGTGACTGATCGCAGCCGTACCACGCGCCGGTCTTCGGCGCCGCCGCGTCCCGGCCGTCCTGGTCACCTCGACAACGCTCGATCGGACGCCGGTCGCACCCCGATCGTGGCCGTACCGGGGCTGGGACTGTCGGCGACATTCTCACACCCCACCCTGGACAGGCTGTCTGGCCGTTCGGCTGTCGTCCTGCTCCCGGGGTTCGGCCTGCCCGCCGGCCGCGATGCTCCTCGGTCGCCCGGTGAACTGGCCCAGCTGTTGCTCGCCCGCCTCGACGATCTCGGATATGAGCGGGCGATTCTGTTCGGGCATTCGGCAAGTTGTCAGATCGTCGTGCAGGCGGCGGCTCAGGCGCCCGGGCGGGTGGCGGCGCTGGTACTGGTCGGGCCTACCACAGATCCGCGGGCACGGACCTGGCCCACATTGATGGCCCGATGGCTGCGTACGGCTGTCTGGGAGCGACCCGGACAGGTGCCGCTGCTGCTGCGCGACTACGGGCGAACCGGCTTCGGCGCCATGGCGCGCGGCATCAATGCCGCCCGGAAAGACCGCATCGATCACGTGCTGACCGCCGTCGAAGCGCCCGTACTCATCGTGCGCGGCCCACACGACCGAATCTCACCCCGCCGATGGGCCAACGACCTCGCGGCCGCATCGCAGCACGGACAAGCCGAGACCCTGAGCGCCGGGGCGCACATGCTGCCCTTCACCCACCCCGATGCGCTGGCCGCCTGCATCGACGCCTTCCTCAACGCCACCGCTGCGACGCGCCGCCCATAGCAACCCCGCCCCACGCGGACCTGGTCCGCCGCTCGTCCAGGCTGCAGGCCTGGCGCTGTGACGTCCGCGATAGCACAGCTCTGATTACCGATCAGTTGCTCGGGATACTTAACGAGCGGGTGCCCAGTCCCTGCTCCCCACCTCATCCTGCGGAAGTCAGCGTTGTCCCGCCGGCACCGATCCGACCAGAAGGACATCTATGACTCCGCTGCGCGGACATCATCTCGAACGCCCCGACTCGACGATTCGCTACTGGAGCGGCGGAGCTCGGGGCGCGACCGTCGTCTTCCTGCACGGCGCAACGCTCGACCATCACTCCTGGACACCGCAGACCGACGCGCTGCGCGATCGGTACCGCGTCGTGGCCCTCGATCTGCGCGGGCACGGCGCCTCCACGGGCCGCTTCGACTTCGACGCCGCGGTCGAGGACGTCCTCGCGCTGCTGGAGCGATTGCCTGTCCGGCGGGTCGTGCTGGTCGGGCTCAGCCTGGGCGCCAACATCGCGCAAGAGGTGATTCGCCGCCAACCTAACCGCGTGCTCGCCCTCGTCGCGGCCGACACCACTTGCAATACTGCCGCCCGCCATCCCCTCGCCGCGTCATTCACCGTTGCGGCCGTGCAGTCCCAGGCGGCGATGGCCGGGGACGGATTCGCCCGACAAGCAGCTCGCGCCACTGCGACGGACCCGCAGGTTCAGCAGTACGTCATGGACGTGAATGCCCACCGAACCAACTCGGAGACCGTGGACATCCTGACTTCGCTGCTCACCTCCGCGCTGCGCCCGGAGCCCGACTACCGGCTGCCGGTACCCGCACTGCTCATACACGGGCAACAGGACCAGATCGGTGAGATCGCCACCAGCACGCGGGGATGGGCCGAGCGGGAGCCGCTGGCCCGCTACGCCGTGATCCCGCACGCGGGACACGCGAGCAATCTGGACAACCCCGATCACTTCACGAGGCTGCTCACCGAGTTCCTCGACGAGGTCGTGCACCCCGCTGACGTCATCGGCAGCGCCGAGTCCGTCGAGGCGCAGGCCGAACAGCTGTACCGCCGTTACGGCGCCCGCCCTTGGCACCTGATACCGGAGGGCACCCGCACGCACTTCCGCGGCCTCGTCGCCGCCGGCATCGACGGCCAGGGCCAACCCCTGCTCCCCGCAGCCTCCTGACATCTGAGCCACCCACGCCGCCCCTCCGAGCCGAGGGCGAGTGCCGAGGCCAACATGCGGGTGGCGGCAGTAGCGACCACCCGCCCCCACGCAGGGCATCACTGACGTCGAACACGAGGAGAATTCATGACACACGCCATCGCAGGCGGGACGACCCGCGTCGATTCCGAGCCCGCACCGAAGCGTGCCCGTCCGGGCGCGGCGAAGCCCGTGCTGGACGGGCGACGACCCCGTGCTGAGAGCGCGCTGGTGTATGTCTTCACTCTCGTGCCCACACTGGCTTTGGCCGTGGCCGTTCCGCTGGCCTGGGGATGGGGTCTCGGTTGGGTCGATGTCGGGCTCGCCGTCGGTTTCTACCTGCTGAGCGGTCTCGGTATCACCGTCGGCTTCCACCGCTACTTCACCCACCGCGCGTTCACGGCGAACCGACCGTTGCGCAACGCCCTTGCGATCGCGGGAAGCCTGGCCGGGCAGGGTGACGTGATCACCTGGACCGCGGACCACCGCCGCCACCACGCGTTCGCCGACAAGGAGGGTGACCCGCACTCGCCATGGCTGTTCGGCACCGGACCCGTCGCCCTGGCCAAGGGCTTCTTCCACGCACACGTCGGATGGCTGTTTGGGCGCGACCGCACCAACGCCGCCCGCTTCACCCCTGACCTGCTCGCCGACCCCGACATCGCCCGGATCAGCCGGCTGTTCCCGCTGTGGACCGCGGTCAGCCTGCTTGCTCCGGCCGTTCTCGGCGGTGTGATCACCATGTCGCTCTGGGGCGCGTTGACCGCGTTGTTCTGGGCCGGGCTCGTGCGCATCGCGGTGTTGCATCACGTCACCTGGTCGATCAACTCGATCTGTCACATGATCGGCGAGCGCCCGTTCCGGGCCCAGGGCAAGGCAACCAACGTGTGGCCGCTCGCGGTTCTGTCCATGGGCGAGTCCTGGCACAACCTGCACCACGCCGACCCCACCTGCGCCCGTCACGGCGTGCGACGCGGTGAGCTCGACATGTCCGCGCGCGTCATCTGGGTACTGGAGAAGCTGGGCTGGGCCCGCGACGTCCGCTGGCCCACCACCCGCCGGCTGGCACGGCTCACGGCCACACCCACCAGCTGATCTCGTGCGGCGGCGCCGTTCGAAGCCATTAGGAGAAGATTGATATGCACATCTGGCCTGGTTCCCCGTACCCGCTGGGCTCGACGTTCGACGGCGGCGGCACGAACTTCGCGATCTTCTCCGAGGTCGCCGAGCACATCGAGCTGTGCCTGATCGACGAGTCGGGCGGCGAGTCCCGGGTCGCTCTGCCCGAGCGCAACGGGCTGGTGTGGCACGGCTACCTGCCCCGGGTCGGCCCTGGTCAGCGCTACGGCTACCGCGTGCACGGCCCCTACGACCCGGCCGCCGGGCTGCGCTGCAACCCGGCCAAGCTGCTGCTCGACCCCTACGCCAAGGCGATCGACGGCCACAACGTGTGGAACGAGGCGCTGTTCTCCTACCGCTTCGGCGACCCGGACTCTTACAACGACACCGACTCCGCGCCGTACGCCATGACCTCGGTGGTGATCAACCCCTACTTCGACTGGGCCGGCGACCGCCCGCTGCGCATCCCCTACAACGAGACCGTGATCTACGAGGCGCACGTCAAGGGCATGACCATGCGCCACCCCGACATCCCCAAGGACGTGCAGGGCACCTACGCCGGCATCGCGCACCCGGCCATGATCCGCCACTTCCACGACCTGGGCGTGACGGCCGTGGAGCTGATGCCGGTGCACCAGTTCGTGCACGACTCCACGCTGGCCGAGAAGGGCCTGTCCAACTACTGGGGCTACAACACCATCGGCTTCTTCGCCCCGCACAACGACTACGCCTCCTTCGGCACCCGCGGCGAGCAGGTGCTGGAGTTCAAGACGATGGTCCGCTCCCTGCACCGGGCCGGCATCGAGGTCATCCTCGACGTCGTCTACAACCACACCGCCGAAGGCAACCACCAGGGCCCGACGCTGTCCTTCCGCGGCGTCGACAACCAGGCCTACTACCGGCTCGTGGCCGGCGACGAGCGCCACTACTACGACACCACCGGCACCGGCAACAGCCTCAACGTGCGCCACCACGAGTCACTCCGACTGATCATGGACTCACTGCGCTACTGGGTCACCGAAATGCACGTCGACGGCTTCCGGTTCGACCTGGCCTCCGCGCTGGCCCGCGAATTCCACGAGGTGGACCGGCTGTCCGCGTTCTTCGACCTGGTCAACCAGGACCCCATCGTCAGCCAGGTCAAGCTCATCGCCGAACCGTGGGACGTCGGCGAAGGCGGCTACCAGGTCGGCGGGTTCCCCCCGTTGTGGACCGAGTGGAACGGCAAGTACCGCGACACCGTGCGCGACTTCTGGCGCGGCGAGCCGGCCAGCCTCGGTGAGTTCGCCGCCCGCTTCACCGGATCGTCGGACCTGTACGAGGCCGACAACCGCCGACCCATCGCGTCGATCAACTTCGTGACCGCGCACGACGGGTTCACCCTCAACGACCTCGTCGCCTACAACGAGAAACACAACGACGCAAACGGCGAGGGAAACAGCGACGGGGAAAGCCACAATCGCTCCTGGAACCACGGCGTCGAGGGCCCCACCGACGACAGCGACATCCACGAACTGCGGGAACGCCAGAAACGCAACATCCTCACCACCCTGCTGCTCTCCCAAGGCGTCCCCATGATCGCCCACGGCGACGAGCTCAGCCGCAGCCAGCAGGGCAACAACAACGTCTACTGCCAGGACAACGAGCTCAGCTGGATCGACTGGAATGACGCCAGGGAACACGACGTGCTCACCGAGTTCACCGCGCGCGTCACCGCCCTGCGGACCGCGCACCCGGTGTTCCGGCGCAAGCGGTTCTTCCAAGGCCGCCCCATCCACGGCTCGAGCATCGAGGACATCGCCTGGATGCGCTCCGACGGGCAGCACATGACCGCCGAGGACTGGGACAGCAGAAACCCCAGCACCGTCATGATCTTCCTCAACGGGAGGGGCATCCCCGACCGCGACGACCTGGGCGAGCACATCGTCGACGACTCGTTCCTGCTGCTGATCAACGCCCACCACCAGCCGATCACGTTCACCGTTCCCGACCAGAACTACGGGCGCACCTGGGAACTCGTCATCGACACCGCCGATCCCCTGCTGGCCCACACCCGACGCCGTCGACCCGCACCCGGAAGCCGCCAGCGCGTCCCGGCCCGTTCGATGCAGGTCCTCCAGTGCCGCTACTGAGCCAAGAGCCGCACCTGGGGAATCTGTTGTGTGCGGCTTACGGTGGCGTCACTCGCAACCGCCGCGGCACTGACGTTCAGCCGGTGCAAGGGCCCCTGAGGGCCACGGTCTGCGCCGTCATCCAGGCGCCTTCGGTCGGTGGCGATGCGCCTGACCGGTGCTTACGGGAGTAGTTCGGAATCGGCTTTCAGCCGCTGACTGAGCAGCGAACGCGTTGACAACAGAAGGTGGGCGCTCATCTCCATCGACGCGGTTGTGTGCCGCCCTTGGAGGGGTAATGCACACTCATGCCGACCTGCGGCTGTCCCGGGCCCGGGCCGTATTCGACGCGGAGACCCTCGGCGGCAAGGCTGTGGTCGACGACATCCTGCATGCCGCCGCGCTCGCCGAGGCCGACCCCTACCGGGCCGCAACCCACAACAAGGGGATCACGAACGGCATCAGCGCCGTCGTGCTCGCCAGGCAACGACACCCGGGCCGTGGAAGCCGGCGCGCATTCCCACGCCATCTCCCCCGATGTCCCACCGGCGGGTTTGTGCGCATTCCCCCTCGGACTCTCACCACACAGAGATCTGTGAGTGTCGTTGCGGTACTCCTGGGTGGGAGTACTCCAGGCTCGGTGCCGGCAACTCGGCGTGACTCGCCAGATCCGGCCGCCCTGCGTGCCTTGTAGTTGACCCGTCCGTCGCGGTTGCCGGCACCGGCCTGGCCCACCAGCTGGCCTGATCAGAAGCCTGTCCGCCAATGGCGTGGCCCATCACAGATGTGTCGCTCGGTGATCCCATCCAGGCCGGTGCCGACCTTGACCCGCGCCCAGAAGAAGGGACAGGCCATTGCCCATGTTGGCAGAGCTCATCGACGCCGTCGTCGGTGTCGACACCCACCGCGACACCCATCAAGTCGAGATCGCGTATCCGACCGGGGCACCGATCGCCACGACCGCGATCAGCAACGACAGCACCGGCTACGCCGAATTGCTGGCATGGATCTTCGACCACACTTCCCGGGCCGCGGCTGGCAGTGTCGATTGAAGGCAGTCGCAGCTACGGAGTCGGACTGGCCCGCGCGGTCGCCGCCGCCGGGCTGCTGGTCATCGAGTGCGAACAGCCCAACCGCAAAGCCCGCCGCGGACGCGGCAAATCCGACCCGATCGACGCCCACTTGGCCGTACTCACCGCTCTGCGCTGCGACACCGAACGCTTGCCGACCCCCCGCGCTGACGGTGACCGCGAGGCACTGTGGATCCTGCTCGCCGCCCGCCACGACCTCACCAACGCGAACACCGCGCAGACCAACCGGCTCCGCGCGCTGCTGCTCGGCGGGGACGACACCGACCGGCAGACCGCTCGCGGCGCGCTCACCGACACAGTCCTGGCCACGCTGATCCGCCGCCGCAGCCTCCGTGACGGCAACCGCGCTCAGGCCGTCCGGCACGGCGAGGTGTGCCGGCTCGCGATCGCCGTGCGCGACAACGGTCGGGAACTGCAGGCCAACCGCGCCCAACTGCAGGCCATCGTGGACGATCTCGCTCCCGGGCTGACCGACCGCCGCGGCATCGGCCCGGTCAGCGCCGCCCAGGCGATCGTGAGCTTCTCCCACCCCGGCCGGTGCCGCAGCGACGCGGCATTCGCCGCCCTCGCCGGCACCAGCCCACTCGAGGCCAGCAGCGGCCAGACAGTGCGCCACCGGCTCAACCGCGGCGGCGACAGGAACCTCAACCACGCCGTGCACACCATCGCCCTCACCAGGATGCGCTGCTGCGAGCGGACCCGAACCTACGTCGCACTCTCCCAAACTAGTCTTCCCGCTGGTCCGTGAACTCGCCGACGACAACATCGATGTCGCGGTGACCTGCCGGGTGCTCAACGTATCGAAATCCGGCTACTACGACTGGTTCGGCCGGCCCGCCTCACCACGCGATCAGGACAACGAACTGCTGCTGAAGAAGATCGAGAAGATCCATGACGAGTCCCGCAGAACCTACGGCTCCCCACGGATCCACGCCGAGCTGACGCTGGGCCTGGGCCTGTCGGTCAACCTCAAACGGGTCGCCCGACTGATGCGCGAGGCCGGCATTCAGGGCCTCTACCGGCGGCGACGCCGCGGCTGCACCGTCCGCGACCCGGACGCTCAGCCCAGCACCGACCTGGTCAACCGCGCCTTCACCGCCGACGAACCGAACCGGCTGTGGATCACCGACATCACCGAACATCCCACCATGGAAGGCAAGGTGTACTGCGCCGCGGTCATGGACGTCTATTCACGACTTATCGTCGGCTGGTCCATCGACGACAACATGCGCACCGAACTCGTCACCGACGCGCTCGGCATGGCCATCATCCGTCGCCGGCCTCAATAACAACCCGAGAACGAGCGGACTATCACACATTCCGACCACGGCTGACAATACTCTCACAATACACGTCCTGGGCGTTCGGGCAACGACTCCGCGCGGCCGGTCTGCTCGGCTCGATGGGCTCCGTCGGCGATTGCTACGACAACGCCATGATGGAGTCGTTCTGGGGAACGATGCAAATCGAACTGCTCGACTCAAAACCTGGCAGACACGCGAAGAACTTGCCAACGCGATGTTCGAGTAAATAGAGTGCTGGTACAATCCGAAACGACGCCATTCCAGCATCGGAATGCACAGCCCCGTCACCTACGAGACCCTCCACACCCGGTCAGACCAAGATCACTGACCCCACACTGGAGGTGTCCGTGCTCCGGGGGGAACCTCACTCGTCCTGCGAATGGCCCGAGAGAATCCCACCTGAGGCTACAGACGCGTGCAGGGCGAGCTGATCGGACTGGGCCATTCCGTGGCGGCCTCGACCGTCTGGAAGATCTTGAAGAGCGCGGGACTCGATCCGGCTCCACGACGGTCCGGGCCGACGTCGCGACAGTTCCTGTTGTCCGCGCAGGCCCACACGATCCTCGCGATCGACTTCGCCCACGTCGACACCGTCTTCCTGCACCGCCTCTACATCCTGATCGTGATCGAACACGGCCGCCGCCGCGTCCACATCGCCGGGATCACCGCCCATCCCACCGGAGCCTGGGTGACCCAGCAGGCCCGCAACCTGCTCATCGACCTCGGCGACCGCGCCGACCGGTTTCAGTTCTTGATCCGCGACCGGGACAGCAAGTTCACCGCCGCGTTCGACGCGGTCTTCGCGGGGGCCGACATCCGGATCATCCGCACCCCGACCCGGGCACCACGGGCGAACGCGATCGCAGAACGCTTCATCGGCACGCTGCGCCGCGAATGCCTCGACCACCTTCTGATCACCGGACCACGCCACCTCGAGGTCTCGTGGATGAGGCCGCCGAGCCGTTGCTGCCCGCGGTGAACACGGGTGGCCGGCCGGAGAAACACCCACGGCGGGCGATCGTGGACGCGATCCTCTACGTGGTCCGCACCGGGTGCGCCTGGCGGCAGCTACCGGCGGATTTCCCGCCCTGGCAGACCGTGTACTGGTACTTCGTCCGCTTCGAACAAGCCAAGGCCACCGACAAGATCCTGCCCGTTGTGCGCGAACAACTCCGCCTGCAGCAGGGACGCAACCCCGAGCCGAGCGCCGGGCTGATTGACTCCCAGAGCGTGAAAGGCGCCGATACCGTCGGGCGCGACACCCGCGGCTACGACGCCGGCAAGAAGATCAACGGACGGAAGCGTTTCATCGTCACCGACACCCTCGGACTGCTGCTGGTCGTGGTGGTTCTGTCCGCTGGCGTGCAGGACCGTGACGGCGCGAAGTCGGTCCTGTTGGACACCTACCTGCGCACTCGGGTGCGGTTCGTGTTTGCCGACGGCGGTTTCGCCGGCCGCCTACTGGACTGGGCCCAGACCATCCTGCGCACCACCCTGCACATCGTGCGTAAGCCCGCTGACCAGCGCGGATTCGCTGTGATCCCGCGCCGGTGGGCGGTTGAGCGGACCTTCGCCTGGCTGACTGCGCACCGCCGATTGGCCCGGGATTACGAACGCGACCCGGCCGTATCGGAGGCGATGATCCGCTGGGCGGCCATCAACACCATTACCCGGCGAATCGCCCGCGGCGGACCCGCCACCCGCCAACAACGGCGAACATTCCCGACAGTCTGTTGATCTTCTCAAACACGCTCTTTAGTCCAGTCTTGATCCAATTGAGCGACATTTGCAGTGGTCAGCGGTCGATCG
The DNA here is from genome assembly GCA_963730945.1 of uncultured Actinomycetota bacterium. Taxonomy (GTDB): domain Bacteria; phylum Actinomycetota; class Actinomycetes; order Mycobacteriales; family Pseudonocardiaceae; genus Pseudonocardia. The sequence goes on along the minus strand of CAVSTV010000008.1, from coordinate 313,441 downwards.
TGGCAAGGCGGTCGCTCCATGCATGCCGTGGCCACTACCAGCAACAACAGTCGCGGTCCCGACCGCATGAGCACCACGGTTTCACTGCGATAGCCGCCATTTCGCACCACGTTTGATGCCATGACTGTCAGCGGGGATCAACATCAAAGGGCCTGCTGATCCCGCGCGTGTTCGGCCAAGCAGCTGATGGACCACCTCCGCCAGGCCCCGGCCGGGCTGCCCGACGGGCCGGCCACCGACGCCGGCGAAGTGATCACCCTGGAAATGGTCGCGCTGCTGACCAGCCTGCGCGAGCGCATCACCGCACTCGAGACCGGCATCGACCTCGCTCTGGCCGCACACGCCGACGCGGCGGTGCTCACCAGCCTGCCCCGCTCCGGAACGGTCCGAGCCGCGACCCTGCTCGCCGAGATCGGTGACACCCGCGGCCGGTTCCGTTCCCCACCGACATCAATGCCCGGCACCTCCGGCGGATGGTTCGCTCGCGTGATCGATAACAGCGGTCCGAGTGATCGCCCGAGGCGACTGCCCGCGAAAATTTATGATCAGATCAAGGCGCTCCAACGCCGCAACTCTGCGCGTTCCTGAGGCGTGCGACAAGGCCGGAACCTACGCAAAGCCTCCGCCCGAAAACTTGTCCGCCAGGTCCCTACTGAGGACCATGGCCCAGATGGGAGCGTCGGCCGGCACGCAGCCGGGTGACCCACCGTGATCGCCGAGGACCAGGCGTCGGTGGGTTCGGGCAGCTGCGTTCTGACCATCCGGCAGGCGAGCAGCCTGCTGACGGTCCCGGTGTCCACGTTGCGCTCGTGGGAGCGGCGCTACGACGTCCCGATGACCGCGCGCACAACCGGCGGCCATCGCCGGTACACGAAGCTGGCGATTGATGAGCTGCGGCTCATGCGCGACGAGATCGCCCGGGGCAAGCGGGCCGGGGACGCTGCAGTCAGCGCGCGGCTCCTGCTGCAGCCGGCTGAGCAGGCCCGCCCCTTCATCGACGCCTTCCTCGTCGCGGCGCAGGCCATGCAACCGGCACGGGTCCGAGTGACCCTGGACGACGCCAACAGCGAGTTGGGCCTCGGCGCGACGATAGACGAGGTGCTGATGCCGGCCATGCGCCGGATCGGCCGGTGGTGGGAGACCGGGCGGTGCGACGTCGGCCATGAACACCTTGCGACCGAAGCAGCACGCACCTGGCTCGGGAAGATCGTCGCCTTTGCACCGGACCCGCCGCGCCTCGCGCCGGTCGTCCTGGCGTGCGGGCCACGCGACACGCACACCCTGGGGTTGGAGGCACTTGGCGCGCTCCTCGTCCATGCCGGCCGACAGTGTTGCGTGCTCGGCGCTCGGACGCCGGTAACGGCGTTGGTCTCCACCATCAATCGGGTGGAGCCGGCCGCGGTCGTCGTGGTGTCGCACCTGTCGATCGGTCGGCGCCTCGCCGCGCAAGCCGTACACACCGTGGCCGAATTCGGTGTGCCGACGTTCTACGCCGGCAATGCGTTCATCTCGGCCTCCACCCGCCACCGGGTGCCCGGCCGATACCTCGGCGACAGCCTCCGCGACGCCGCACGTGTCGTCGAGACGGCGTTGGTCCGGTGAGCGCGCCCCGTCTCTTCAACCACTTTGCTCGACGGCGATGGCCTGGACGCAGCCAGGTCGAAGTACGTTCGACTCCACGCGGATCGCGGGAACCACACCCCAAGCGCGATATCGCCGGTGCCCGGGGGTCGCGATGGGTAGGCTGCGTTCCTGACCGCCTCACCCAGCGCAGCGGCGCGAGGCCACCTGCCGTTCGTCGGCTCCGCTGTGGCCGTCAGGAGGCAGCTCGGCCTTCACAATGTCCTTGAGCGGCTGCTGCGGCGGGCGACAGTACGCCGTGGTTTCATCCCCCAACTCGTCCCCACGGCGGCGCGTAGGTCATCCGCATGCATGGGAGGTCAACGGGTCGAAACTTCGTCCGGGTGACGATGCGTCAGTGCCCGGGACAGCAGGTAGCGGGTGGTCTCCTTCGCTGCGGGTGCGTCGGGCCTTGCCCGCCGGGGGCTGGCGCGTCCTTTGGTCGTCGAGGACCAAACCAAGGATGCGAGCGTCGACCGACCACGTCTGATGGGTGGATACGGGAATGGTCATCAGCGTGCTTGCCTGTTGGATGGTTAACGCAGCGCAGGTGGACTGAGCGGTTAATCCGCGGTCGTCGGTGGTCACGGCTGGTTCCTCCGGTCATCGGTCCGGGCGGTTCCCACCGCCGCAGCGTGCCCAGCGGGGCCGCCGGGGGCAAGCCCTCGTCGCGGCCTTTGCGTAGGTTTGGTCCTTGTTCCAGGCTCCTGCCCGGCGGAGCGTGTTCTGGCAGCAGGATCTGCCCCGCCGCGAGCCAGCGGCGGACGGCAGTGCCTCCCGATGCCCAGCCGGTGCCCAGCCGGAGCCGTGTGGTGAACGACCGCCCGTGTCTGACCGACAACTCGATCTGTACGACGACAACGGCCGAACATGCCGGCGCCAACCAGAAGGAACCCCATGACCGACGTGGCCCCCTCCAACACCGCCCTCCTCATCAGCACCACGAAGAGCAGCTGACATGGCAGACATCCGCCGCCTACCCATCCCCGTCACCGACCTGTGGGAATGGCAGCTCCGCGGCGCCTGCCGCGACATGGACAGCTCGCTGTTCTTCCACCCCGACGGCGCCCGCGGCCCCACCCGCATAGTCCGGGAGGTCCACGCCCAGGCCATCTGCGCCACCTGCCCGGTCATCCAGGCCTGTCGCCGCCACGCCCTCACGGTCCAGGAGCCCTACGGCGTGTGGGGCGGGCTCACCGAGTCCGACCGCGCCAACCCGCTCCGCGAGCACTCCCGGCCGCAACCCGCATAAACCAGATCTCGCCGCACCCGAAGAGGTTCGAGCTGTGACAGTAAGCGTCCCGGCGCGGCAGGCGGCTGAGCGTGCTCGACGGAGTTGGTCACCGCCTCTGCGTCGACGTTGGCGTTGGCGTTGGCGTTGAACTCGTCGTCAGGCCAGGCCGCTGCCAGCTCGTGCGTCGGGCGGGCGCAACGCGTTTGCCGTCGTCGAGCCCTGTGGGTGCCCGAAACTGTGCATACGGCCATTGAGCCCGTCTCGGTGTCGACCATCAGCAGTTGCAGCAGTTCGTGACCACCTCGACCTGGGACCACGTCGATGTCCGGAAACGTGTGGCCCGCTGGGCTGGGTCCTTCATCGAGCCGAAGGCCTACGTCGTTGATGACACTGGTTTCCCGAAGAACGGCCCCAATTCCCCCGGCGTGGCCCGCATGTACTGCGGGTCGTTGGGGAAGGTGGGGAACTGCCAAATCGGAGTCAGCGTGCATGCGGTCACCGACTGGGCGTCCGCGGCGATCGACTGGCGATTGTTCTTGCCGAAATCCTGGGACGACACCACGATCGGCGGAGATGTCTCCGACGACGAGCCCGCTCTCGCCGCGCAGATTCGGCACCGGCGCGCGCGCAGCAGAATCCCCGACCAGGTGCGACATCAGGAGAAGTGGCGCCAGGCCCTGGACATGCTCGACGAGATCACCGGCGAGGAGAACGACGGGGGTTGGGGACTGCCCCGCAGGCCTGTTGTCGCGGATGCCGGCTACGGCGACACCACCGAGTTCCGGCTCGGCCTCGAGCGGCGCGGCCTGCCTTACGTCCTGGCCGTCAAGGCGACCACCAGCGCCTACCCGGCTGAGGCCACCCCGGTGACACCGGACTACAGCGGCCGCGGACGACCTCCGGTTCCGCGCTACCGCGACGACCCCAGCAGCCTGGCCACCCTCGCGCTGGCCGCAGGCCGCCGCGAGCTACGCCGCATCACCTGGCGCCATGGCACCCGGAAGAACGCGCGCAACCCGACCGCGGCAATGAGGTCCCGATTCCTCGCACTGCGGGTCCGCCCGGCGAACCGCGACATCCCCCGCACTGTCGAGGGCGCGCTACCCGAATGCTGGCTCATCGCCGAATGGCCGGCCGGGAAACCCGAACCGACCGACTACTGGCTCTCCACCCTGCCCGCCAACACACCGCTGCGCGACCTCGTCAGGCTCGCGAAGATCCGCTGGCGCATCGAACGAGGATGGTTGGGTCGGGAGCTGGCGCGGTGGCAGCGGCTGGCTGGTAGGACCCGAGGCCTGTGTTCCGCCGGTTTCCCGAACGGCTGTGCCACCCCGGTGGCCATGGTCAGCGTGCTCCGTTTCCAGCTCCCGCCCGTCGAACCGTGCATGCGGTTCTCCCGCACACGGCTCACCGACGTTCTTCACCGGCGGTGTTCGGTTTGACCCGCCAGGCCCGGTGGGGCCGGGGTGCGACGACGATGCCATTGAGGGAGATCAGGCCGAGCTGGTTGGGCGATCGGTAGAGCTGGGCGAAGCCCCAGGCCCGGCCACGTTGATGTCGTTTGCCCACGAACAGGGCCAACCGCATCAGCGCATAGCTTCTGATCTTGTCGAAGGTGTGGGCGGAATTCCCATATCGGAAATAGGCCGCCCAGCCGCGCAGGAACAGGTTCATGTCCCCCACGACTTCCTCGACCGCTGCGGCCAGCCGAGCCCGCATGGTCATGAACCGGATGCGGTCTCGGGCGTGCTGCATCGCCTTGCGTGAGGGCCATCGAGCCAGGTAGGTGAAGCGGTTCGATCCTCGTCTGGCCCGGGACTGCACGAGCCGATGGTGGAAACCGAGGAAGTCCACTCCCTCGCCGCCCACCTCCAGCTTCACGATCCGGGTCTTGGCCGGCTTCGGCTCCAGACCGAGCTCGGCGAGCAGCGCGGTCAGCCGCGCCAGCGCGGCCACCGCCTGCCCCTTGGACCGACACATCACCAGCGCGTCGTCGGCATACCGGGCCAGCGTTCCGTAGGCGCCACGCCATGCACGGTCCAGCCGGTGCAGGTAGACGTTGGCCAGCAACGGGGATATCACGCCCCCAACGCAATGGGCAACTCAGGCGATGGTCGCCCTCCGTATCGGTGCCAGCTGGTTGCTGGTCGGTGCTGGTGGTGCGTTCCCGGATGGGGATGCGGTGCCGGATGGTGATCTTCTCGGGTCCGATGAGGACGTCTTTGACGAGCAGTCGCAGGATGTGTTGGCGTTGCTCGACGGCCGAGGTCGGGGCGGTTGCCCGGATCTGGGCGAGGAAGCCTTCCACGTCGACGGCGAGCTTGAGGTAGGTCTCGCGGTCGGCGAGCTGGGTGTCGATCGCGTCGAGCTGGGCGCGGAGGTTGGCCTCGCGGGCGCGCAGATCTGGCATCCGGGCGCGGAGCTCGTCGAGGGTGATCAGTTGCTCGGAGAACGCGGCGATCATCGCGGCGATAGCGGTGCCGGCCTGGGCCTGCGCGGTCTGCAGGTGCGCGCGCTGGCGGGTGGCGGGATCGGCGGTGCGGGCGTGGTGCAGCCGCTTGTCGATCTCGGCGCGGATCAGGGCCGGGTCGGCGAGCAACGCGGTGATGTGGTCCCAGACGACCTCGTCGAGGTAGTCGGCCCGGACCGGTTTGTTGGTGCAAACCCGTCCGCCTGCGTAGCGGTAGTCGTCGCTGCCCAGGCACCGGTAGTAGTAGATCTTCTTCGTGGTGGTGCGGGTCGAGGTGCGGTAGTAGCCGTAGCCGCAGCCTGAACAGGCCGCGATGCCTTGCAGCAGCGAGGGGACCTTGCTGTTGCGGGAGGCGTAGCGCTTGTTGTCGGCCAGCCGGCGCTCGACCCGGTCGAACGTCTCAGTGCTGATGATCGCCGGGACCGGGATGTCCACCCAGTCCTCGCGGGGCCGGGCGACGGTGGTGGACGCTCGGGGGGTGCTGCGGCCTTCCAACCGGGCCCGTCGGTTGAGACCGGGCGACTGGGCCACGACCATGGTCTTGCCGAACACCGCCCGTCCGGCGTAGGCGGGGTTGCGCAGCATCCCCCACACCACAGAGCGGTCCCATCGCGGCTTCCCGGTGCGCGTCGGCACGCCCTGTTCGGTGAGCCAGCGGGTCAGATCCGCGATCGAGGCGCCGTCGTCGGCGTAGCGGCGGAACAGCTCCGCGACCAGCCCCGCCTCGTGCTCGAGGATCTCGTAGCCGGCGCCGGCGTGGTCGTTCTTGCGCCGGTAGCGGTAGCCGAACGGGGCACCGGAGAGCACGTTAACCGACCCAGCGCGGGCCCGGTGGGCCTTCCCACGCCGGTAGCGTTCCATGATCTGCGCCTTCTCGTACTCGGCGAACATGCCCTGGAACTGGACCAGCAGCTGGTCCTCCGGGGTGTCTCCGCGCGGGCCCTTGATGAACTCCACGCGGGTCCCGGCCCGGGCGAACTCCTCGATCAGCAGCGCCTGGTAGGCGAACTTGCGAGCTAGCCGGTCCGGGCGAGTAGCACAGCACGACGTCCACGCCGACCCCGGCGACCACGTCCCGCAGCCGCTCCAGGGCCGGGCGGACCAGGGTGGCACCGGAGTGGCCCTCGTCCTCGAACACCCAGTCCTCGGGCAGCTCAACCCCCAACTGCCCGGCGTGCGCGCGCAACGCGGTGGTCTGCGACGCGATCGTGTCGTCCTTCTTCTGCCGGGCTGAGGAGACTCGGGCGTAGATCGCCGCGCTCGTCATGGGGTGGTTTTCCTTCCTGACCGGCCCGGACCCGGGCCTGGCGTTGCGGCACGAGGATGGCGTAGGCCACCGACAAATCCGTCGCGGCGTAGCGGTCGAAGACGTACTCGCCCTCGACCGCCCGCACGCTCACCTGCGAGGACGCTCTCTACGACCCCTCGACAAGAACTCGGTCAACGCGTGCGCCACGACCGCGGAGATCGTGGACCCGCTCTCCCGCGCGTGCGCCCGCACCCGATCGACCAGCGCCGCGGGCAGCTTGACGGTGAACACCACGCTCGTTTCCGGCACTGCCACCCGCCCGGACGAGGCCGCCTGATCGACGTACCGGCGCGCTTGGCGCAGCGACACCCCGAACTCGTCGGCCAACCGCCGCGCTGCCTCCACCGCCGGCACCCCGGCCTGGACCATCGCGGCAGCCGCGTTGACACGTTCGGCGTGCTCCACACCGCCCGCACGACCACCCGCCATGCCATAAACGTACTACCCGACATGTCAACGGGCCTGGTCGCCACGCCGTGGCCGTTCCAACCGCCGATAACCCAGCGTCACGTCGAAGCAGAAGTTGCCCATTGCGTTGGGGGCGTGACCACCCCGCCCTGCGGGGTGCCGGTCACCGGCCGCCGGACCGAGCCCTGCTCCATCACCCCCGCGCGCAGAAACGCGCGCAGCAGCGCGAGCAGACGCCGATCACTGACGCGTTCCTCGACCGCGGACATCAACCCGGAATGCGGAATCGAGCCGAAACAATCGGCCACGTCCGTCTCCACCACCCAGCGGGAACCCGCGAACGACTCATCCACGAGTACCTGCAGACCATCGTGCGCCGAGCGTTTGGGCCGGAACCCGAACGAGCACGGCAGAAAGTCCGCCTCGAAGATCGGCTCGAGCACGATCTTCACCGCGGCTTGCACGATCCGATCACGGACCGAAGGAATCGACAGCGGCCGCCGTTCAGCGCTGCCCGGCTTCGGGATGAACACCCGCCGGGCCGGCAACGGGCGGTAGGCCCCTGCCTTCAGCTCCGCCTCCAGCTCGCCGAGCAGCCGGGCGACCCCGTACTCCTCGACGTCGGCCAAAGTGGTCTGGTCAATGCCCGGCGCGCCGTTGTTGCGGCGCACCTGGCCCCACGCCCGCCACAGGACGTCCCTGCGGTGGACCTTGTCATACAGCGCGTGGAATCGTCGTCCGGGATCAGCCTTGGCCGCCCGGTAGAGCGCATGCTGCAAAGCACGGACCGCGTCGGGACTCCCGACGCCACGGGTGGGACTAGCCACGAGGGCACTCACCGGCCACTCCTTGTTCAACCTACGCGTGAACGAAGCAGCGGCCCTTCCCTCACCGGCGGTTGTGTTGTCCGCCCGGCTCGATCGGTACTACGACCGCCTCCGACGCCGTCCCGGCCGACCGTCCACTTCCCGGCTCTCCACCGGTTATAGGACGTCGCGCTCCGGCGTGCTTCCGCAGTCACCGGGCCGGGGACGGCCTCCCCAGTTCCCGCCGTCACCTTCTGAACGTTCCACGCCCTCTACGCCGGGGAGTTCCTCACGGCTGCTTCCAGGTTCTTCACCGCTTCCATGGCCTTCACCCTGAGGGACGGGGCTCGGCTCTCCCTGATCCCGCCTGCGGCGGGCACGATCACGGCGCGGCAGGCTTCGCTTGATGCTGCGGACCGCTCAGTCGCTCCCCCTTGAAGGGCTCTTGACGCTGCACTTCGACGCCGGGCGTTTCCCCCCGACGCCGGCAGCCTGCTACCGGGCCCCCTGGCGGCTACCCGGACCGGACTCTCACCGGCTGGCGACGACGAGCTTGAAACCGAATCAGATCACGTCACCATCGGCGTGACCCCCTTCGGTCGCTGGGCATACTCCCAAAATCCGTGGAACTTCGGTGGCGGCCCGGTGATCATCATGCGGCGTTGACGGTCACATCATGACCGGGGGCGCCGACGGTTTCGGTGACCCGGTTCAGCGTGTCGCGCAGTGACCGCAGGTGCATGTGTCCGTTGACCCGGCGGAACTGCTTGCCCGCTTCGATCATGCCGGCAGCGCACCAGCGCAGGGCCATGGTGCCGTCGCGCCAGTTCTTCACGTTGCTCGCGTGAGTCCGGCAGATGGAGATCATCGACTCCACGGCGTTCGTGGAGCGGAACGTCCGCGCCAGGGTGGGTGGCATGTTCAGGCGTAGCACGGTCAGCGTCTCGGCCATACCTTCGCGCAGGCTGGCCGCGGCGCCGGGGTGGGTGCGGTCCAGCTCGGCCGCCAAGGCGGTCAGCTCGGCCTCGGCGGCGAGAGCGGAGTCGGCGTGATAGGCCCGCCGCATCCGCGCCGCCACCACCGAACGCAGCTTGTCCGGTAGCCGATCTTGAACATTTCTGATCTTGTGCACGTTATGCCGACGTCGGCATAAGTTCCATTATGCCGACCCGCGGATTATGCCGATGTGGTCGTTGATGCCGTTGCGGGGCAGGGGTTCCGGGCTGGCGAGGTCGGCATAATCCGGTGAGTTGATCGACGCTTGCTTCTCCACTGTGGAGAGGAGGGCGTCATGGTCAAGGTGTTGCGGTCGATCGTGCGTGGGCCGCTGGAGGGACATGTCACCGGGTTCGCCGAGGAGCTGCTGCGGCAGGGCTATTCACGGTCGGCGGCCGAGCAGCATGTGTGCTTCATCGCGCATCTGGATCGTTGGATGCAGGCCGAGGGCGTCGGGCTCGACGGCCTGGGCGGTTCGGCGATCGAGCGGTACCTGGCGGCGCGGCGGGTTGCGGGGTACGTGCAGTACCGGTCGATGAAGGCGCTGCGACCGCTGCTGGCTTACCTCGCGCCGTTGGGGGTGCTGCCGGTCCCGCAGCAGGTTCCGCCCGATCCGGTGGAGGAACTGCTGGGGCGGTACCGCGCCTGGCTGCTGGTCGAGCGCGGTGTGACGCCCGGAACGGCACGCGGTTACGTGGACTGTGTGCGGCCATTCGTCGCGACCCGGGCGCGCAGCGACGCGCTGGAGTTCATCGGCCTGACCGCGGCCGATGTCACCGCGTTCGTGCTGGCCAGCTGCCCGGGCCGGGCCGTCGGGTCGGCGAAGCTGATCGTCTGCGCGCTGCGGTCGCTGCTGCGCTGGCTGCACCTGACCGGACAGGTTCCGGTGTCGCTGGCGGCCGCGGCCCCGTCGGTGGCCGGTTGGCGGCTCTCGGGCCTGCCGAAAGGGCTGGAGCCGGGTCAGCTGCGGCGGCTGCTGGCCGGCTGTGATCGGCGCACTCCGACCGGTCGGCGGGACTTCGCGATCCTGCTGCTGTTGGCCCGGTTGGGGTTGCGCGCGGGCGAGGTGGCCCGCCTCGGCCTGGACGACGTCGATTGGCGCCGCGGCGAGATCGCGGTGCTGGGTAAGGGCAATCGAGCCGAACGGCTGCCGCTGCCCGCGGATGTGGGCGCGGCGATCGCGGCGTATCTGCGCCACGGCCGCCCGGGCACCGCAGCGGGACGCAGCGTGTTCGTCCGCGTGCACGCCCCGCACCGTGAGCTGACCACCGGCGGGGTGACGATGGTCGTGTTCGACGCCGCGCAGCGCGCCGGGCTGGGCAAGATGCACGCGCACCGGCTACGGCACACCGCCGCCACCGCGATGCTGCGAGCGGGCAGCCCGCTGGCCGAGGTTGGGCAAGTGCTGCGACACCGCTCGGCGTTGACGACCGCGATCTACGCGAAACTCGACCGGAACGCGCTGGCGGTTCTGGCCCGGCCCTGGCCGGTCGCTGTCTCGGATGGCGCCGCCGATCCGGCCTCGGGCGGTGTGTCGTGACCGGACCGCTGCGGGAGGGCCTGGCCGACTACCTCGCGCTGCGCCGCGCGCTGGGCTATCGGCTGGCCCGTCCGGAGAAGCTGCTGGGCCAGTTCCTCGATCACCTCGAAGGAGCCGGCCAGGCGAGGATCACCGTCGCGGCGGCGCTGGACTGGGCGCGGCAACCGGCAGCTGGCGGCTCGAACTGGTGGGCCTACCGGCTCTCGGCGGTGCGCGGGTTCGGCACCTACCTGCACACCCTGGACCCGGTGCATGAGGTGCCGGCCGCGGAGTTGCTGCCGCAGCGGCCGCACCGCGCCAGCCCTTATCTGTATTCCGACGCCGAGATCGCCGCGCTGATCGAGGCCACCGGTTCGCTGCGCACTCCGCTGCGGCGGGCCATGTTCGCCACCCTGATCGGGTTGCTGGCGGTGACCGGGATCCGGGTGGGGGAAGCGATCGCGCTCGACAACGGCGATGTCGACCTCGCCGCCGGGCGGCTGGTGGTGCGGCACGGCAAGTTCGACAAGGCCCGGGAACTGGCGCTGCACCCCACCACCGTCGCGGCGCTGCATGGCTACCAGCGGCTGCGTGACCGACTCGCCCCACGGACCGGCACCCCGGCATTGTTGGTGTCCACGGCCGGGACCCGGCTGCTCTACTGCAACGTCCACCACGCGTTTCACCGGCTGGTGCGCCTGGCCGGGCTCACGCCGCGCGCCGGGTCGTGCCGTCCGCGCATTCACGACTTGCGCCATTCCTTCGCCGTCGCCGCGATGCTGCAGGCCTACGCCGCCGGTCAGGACGGGCAGACCCGCCTGACGCTGCTGTCCACCTGGCTGGGTCACGTGCACCCGGGCAGCACCTACTGGTATCTGTCGGCCTCCCCGGAGCTGATGGCCGTGGCCGGGCAGCGGCTCGAAACCCACCTCGCAGCGCACCTGGCCGCCCGGTCGGCAGGTCAGTCGTGAGCGCGCTCGCCCCGACCCTGCAGGTGTTCTTCACCGAGCGGCTGATCCGCCAACGCCACGCCAGCGGCCACACCATCGCCGCCTACCGCGACACGCTGCGGCTGCTGCTCGGCTACGCCGCCGAGCGGACCGGTCGCGCGCCCTTGGCGCTGGACATCGCCGACCTGGACGCCCCGCTGATCGGCGGCTTCCTCGATCACCTCGAACGCGAACGCGGCAACGGGGTCCGCACCCGCAACGCCCGCCTGGCCGCGATCCACTCGCTGTTCCGCTTCGCAGCCCTGGCCCATCCCGAACACGCCGACAGCATCGCGCGGGTCCTGGCGATCCCGCCCAAACGCTTCGACCGGGCGCTGATCAGCTACCTGTCCGAGCCCGAGGTCGACGCCCTGCTCGCCTGCTGCGACCGGGCCACCTGGACCGGGCGGCGCGACCACGCGCTGCTGCTGCTGGCCGTGCAGACCGGGCTGCGGATCTCCGAACTCACCGGGCTCACCTGCGCTGACCTGCACCTCGGCGCGGGCGCACACGTCGCCTGCCGCGGCAAAGGCCGCAAAGACCGGATCACCCCACTCACCAGCAACACCGTCACGGTCCTGCGCGCCTGGCTCGACGAACACCACGGCGACGACCCGGGCGCACCACTGTTCCCGACCCGCCGCGGCACCCCTCTCAGCCGCGACGCGATCGAACACCGCCTCGCCCACTATGCTCGGCTGGCCGCCGACCGCTGCCCGTCCCTGCACGGCAAGACGGTCACCGCGCACGTCCTGCGTCACACCACCGCGATGCGGTTGCTGCACGCCGGCGTCGACACCAGCGTCATCGCCCTCTGGCTCGGTCACGTCAGCGTGGAGACAACGCAGATTTACCTGCACGCCGATCTCGAGCTCAAGGAACAAGCACTGGCCAGAACCCGACCACCAAACGGCCGCACCGGCCGATACCAGCCTCCCGACCGCCTGCTCGCCTGGCTCGAAGCGCTCTGATTATGCCGACCTCGCCAGCCCGGAACCACTGCCCCGCAACGGCATCAACGACCACATCGGCATAATCCGCGGGTCGGCATAATGGAGTTGGCAGCGGCCGATCACCGGCCGGTCGAACACATCCAGCACCGCGCGGCGCAGCGCCTTCGACCCGTCCAGCACCGCCAGGATGGGGCGGGTGACGTCCAGGCCGCGCTCCCGCAGCCCGACGATCAGGTCGGTGACCAGTGTTGTGTTCTCGGTCGAGCCCTCCACCAGCGACAACGGATGCTTGACGCCGTCGATGTCGATCCCCAACGCGACGACGCAGGTGTGGGCACCGAAGTGCACCCCGTCGACCATGAACGCCACCAGGTCCAGCGAGGACAGGTCCGCGGCGAGCAGTTGGGCCAGGGCGGTCTCGGTCTGGGCGACGAATCGCCGTGACACCGCCGAGCGCGAGGTGGCGGTGGCGACCTTCTCGGTGCGGGCCCCCACCGGCTCCAGACCGGCGCCGTAGCGGCGCGTGGACAGGCCGGCCAGCATCCGCTCCAGCGCCATCCGACCCAGCACCTCGGTGTCGGAGAACAACTCATAGGCCGGTACCGGCAACTCACCCGTCCCGTCGACCGCGCGCATCCGCGGCCGCGCCACCGGGACCCGGCGCCCGCCCAAAGTCACCGACCCGGCACCCCGGCCGTGGCGGGTCGCGGTGCGCTCGGGGTCGTGGCGGCCCTTGGGCCCGCACGCCGCGGCCACGTCCTGCTCCATGATCGCGGCCATCACCTGCAGCCCCGTGCCGACGGCCAGGGCCAACAATCCCTCCCGCAGCTCGCCGGCCAGCTCGCCCAGCGTCACGCTCACCGTGTCCGGCACGGCGGGCTGGCTCGTGTCGATCTTCTGGTTCTGGTAGTCCTTGCGCACGGCGGTCCCCTTCTTCGTGGTGTTCTTGGCCGTTCACCCGAGTACCTACCGCACGGCAGGACTCAGGCGGGGGACCGCCACCTCAACTTCCACGAGACCCGGGACAACCTCCCCGCGGGCCCGCAGCTGGCGGGTGAAACTCGGGTAGGAGCGGTCGTAGCCCAGCTCGAGGACCTCGTCGAACAGCGTGCTCGCCCACAGATGCGGGTCCTCGACCAGGCGCTCGCGGCAGTACCCGGCGAACGCCTCGAAGCCGTTCGGGACCGAACGGGCACGCTGCCCGCGACCCGGTCGCCGCGCAGATAGGCGCGGATGGTCTTGCGGTCATGACCGAGGTGACGGGCGATCGCGGAGATCGACCAGCCTCGGCGGTGGAGCGCGTGAGCGTCCACATCGTCCTCCCGTGTGAGCATGAGCAGCGGAGGTCCCTTCGAACTGCAGGTGGTCAGAGACCAGCAGCGTCGAAGGGACCTCCGCCATCTCGGCGGAGCCACGCGGGTGGGGAAGCTCAGTAAGCAGCTCTGGGGAGATTCACCTGAGCGTCGTCATCAGGGCGGTATCCCGTCGCATGGGATACCGCCCTCTCGCCTGTCGGGACGACAGGATTTGAACCTGCGACCCCTTGACCCCCAGACAAGTCCGAAGTCCCCAGCTGTTGACTGCGGCCTCTCCGCCCGAGGCTCCTGGGGTAGGGCGTCTGCTCCCGTTCCGAGGGGCCCCTGCGGCTGCCCAGATCCCGATGCTTCCGGCCACATCTGCCCGCAACCTTGATGCTGGCCGGGGACCTGCCCCCGATGCGCTGTCAACGGCCAAGTTCAGGAGGCCACCCAGCCACTGGGCGATGTTCCCGCGGTCCATGAGGGCCCAACTGAGGGCCAACCGGCCCGTATACACCCGGACTTGTATGGACGACGATGGACGCAGGCCGGGCTCTGAGCAGGCCGAATCTCCAGGCAGCGCTACGGAGACCATTCCTTGACACGGAAGAGGTCACAAGTTCAATCCTTGTATCGCCCACCGACAAACGGCCTGGTCAGGAGCTTCTAACGGGAGCTCAGGGCCAGGCCGTTCGGTTGTCACCGGAACATCGCCGTTGCCGGTCTCAACCGCGCAGCGTCGTACTGGGTGAGCAGCCGAAGCGGCGCCGGTAGCCGATGGCGAAATGACCGTGGTGGGTGAAACCCCATCGGGTCGCGACGGACGCGACCGTGTCCCCTGACTGGGGATCGGCAGCCAGCAGATCGGCGTGCGCTCGCTCCATGCGAACCGCGCGCAGGTACTCCAGCGGCGTGGTCCCGCGGTGGCGGCGGAACGCCAGCTGCAGGCCGCGTGCACCGACCCGCGCGGCTGCGGCGATCTGCACCAGCCCGATCGGATGGCCGGCGTGCGCCTCGATGAACTCCACCGCCCGGCGCAGCACGGCCGGCTCCACGGTTCCGGGGCCGGTCCGGCCCGCATCGGTGGCGGTCTCGAGCGCGGAGTTGGGGAACGTGTGCAAGGTGGCGCTGGCCAGGAGGCGGAACGCCTCGGAGCGGGCCAACGGGCAGGCTGCGATCTCCGCGACGTCGAGGACGTCGTTGCTCACGTGATCGAGCACGGCCTGCCAGTAGCGCAGCTGGGCCGGCGACACCGGACGGCACAGCCCGAACCGCACCCTGGGCGCCTCGACATCCAGCACGCCGGCCGCCAACCCGGCCGTCGCCACCTCGTCCAGACGCACCACCTGCCACCGCAGATCGGACCAGTGCAAATCGTACGGGACGTCCGGCCCGGCCAGAACGACGTCCCCGGATCCCGCACGCAGGCTGTGGTAGCCGGTCGCGAGCTGGAGGCTCCCGTGCAGCACCCGGGTGATGTAGAGCGAGCGGCCCGGATCGACTTCGGTGTCCACCGTCATGCTGTGCCGGCCACGGTCGACGCCGAGCACGTTGGTCCGGGTGCTGAGCGTCTCGAACCGGAACCGTTCGCGGTCACCCGAGAGCCGGGGCACGTGCTCGGCGTAGAGGCTGGAGAGAACGGCGTGGGCCTCTTCGGGGTCGGCGGTGCGGACCCGGGACAGCACCGGGGGCGACACCGCCAGCAGAGGCAGCACCGCGGTCACCCCCTCCCCGCTCTTCCCGATCGGGACGGCCGGCCCACTCGCAGCTGTTCCCCGGGCAACCACCCGGAGCGCAGCAAGGTGGTGGCCACGTCCCCCATCGTGCGACGGCTGTTGCGGGCGGTGCTGCGCAGCAGGTTGAACGCATCGGTGTGGTCGAGGCCCTCCCGCGCCATCAGGTAACCGACACCCCGCTCGATCGGC
This sequence comes from uncultured Actinomycetota bacterium, assembly GCA_963730945.1. Classification (GTDB taxonomy): domain Bacteria; phylum Actinomycetota; class Actinomycetes; order Mycobacteriales; family Pseudonocardiaceae; genus Pseudonocardia. The sequence continues at coordinate 297,914 of CAVSTV010000008.1, read as the reverse complement.
GCCCGGTGCTGGATCGCGAAGGTGAGCTGATCAGCGAGGTCGCCGAACCGCTCGGCGCTCACCGCCGCGGCGATCATCGCCCCGGCCACGTCGGCGAACCGGCACAGCGCGTGCCGTTCCGAGTCGTCCCAGTGGTGGTGGAACCCCCTGAACACGTCCAAGCTGCCCACCGCGACAGCGGAGAGCCGGATCGGGACGCCCAGCACCGCGCGAACCGGTTGGCCGCACAACCGGTCGCGAAGATCGGGCCAGCGGGCATCGCTCAGCACGTCCGGGGTCGCCACGAGCTCGTCGCTCAGGTAGGTGTCCACGCAGGGCCCCTGGCCGGTGGCCAGTTGGGCGTCCTCGAGCAGTTGGCTGGTCGGATCGGCGGCCAGGGCGTACCGCAACTCGCCCTTCTCGTCGGCCAACATCACCCCACTGCCCTCCAGCTCGAACAAGCTGTTGCAGGCCAGCACCAGTTGCCGGAGCGACGTCTCCAGCACGGTCGCATCCTGGTGCTGCTCCAGCCGTCGAAGGCTGATCCCGAGCGACTCGAGCTCGACCCTCGCTGCCATCCGTCCTCGACCTGCTCTCCGGTCTCGACCGGAGACGCGGCCGAACGTCGCGGGCACGATAAGGCCTTCGCTCTCAGGACAAGGTAGGACCGTGCCGGCCGGGCGTCAACGCGCAGCGCTCGCGGCCGATCGACGGGGCACACGCGCCGCCGACGCTCAGGGAACGGCCCCCTGGTTCTCCCCCAGCTCGGACGGGCGCCGGCGCAACCGGACGACCAGCTCCTTCGCGGCATCGGTCGATCGCTGCGCCGCCTGCCGGTAGTCCGTCCCGCCGTTCCGCGCGGTGTGCACGGCCAGGTGCCGGGCGAGCGCGGCGTGCTCCTCCAGGGCGGCCGCTGCCGCCCACAGCTTGGACTCCGCGGCCTCCCGCTGGGCGGCCTCGAGCGACTGCGGGCTGTACTGGTGGCCCACGTGGCACCGGTAATAGCGGAACGTGGAGATGTCGATCTCGGCCAGCCCGCCGTTGCAGTCGGGGCACGACAGGCGCGTCAGCCTCGCCTCGTCCGGCGTGAGGAAACCCGGATCGTCGCTGTCGGCCATGCTCATCTCCGGCATCTCCTGCTCACGTCCGCCATCCTGCACGTCCGGCTCGTGCTGTGCCCACGTGTCGAGCTGCTCGCAGACAGCCTTCGCCAGCTGCCCCGTCGACGCGATCCGAGCTGCGGGCACGGCGGTCAGCGCCGAACGCGGCATCGAATCGAAGGTCGCTTCCCTCGGATCCTGCACCACGACCCGACCACCGGCCCGGGCCACCAGCGCGGCACCCACCGCGCCGTCGTCCAGCAACCCGGACAGCACGACGGCCAGCACGCGCCGACCGGCCAACCGGGCCGCGCTGGCGAACATTACGTCGATGGCCGGGCGGTGCCGGTTCACCCGTGGCCCGCTACTCAACCGGGTCACCCCCTCGCTGACCAGCAGGTGCAGGTCCGGGGGCGCCACATAGATGCGCCCTCGTCGAAGGGGCTCACCGTGGCGGGCATGGGCGGCCGGCAGCAGCCCACCCCTGGCCAGGACCTCGGGAAGCTTGCTCCGTGCCCTATCCCCGATGTGCACCGTGACCAGCATGGCCGCCGGCAGCGCCGCCGGCAGGCCGGCCACGAACTCCCGCAGGGCCTCGATGCCCCCGGCCGATCCGCCCACCGCCACCACCGCGGTCCGATGCCCCATGTGGACGACGTTCCCCGTTCCACCGCGGTCCACGCGCAGCAACGGACATTACTGTCCGTCGACCGCCGGTCGGGGTCACCCCGTGGCAATCTGGTGGGGGCACCAGTACCGAGGAGTGGCATGTCCGATCTGATCCGGACCAGGGTCGTGCGCGATCCGGAGCACGACATCGTGGTGCTGACCGGGTCGCTGTCGCTGGCGAGCGCCGGGACGGTGCGCGACGTGCTGCGCAAGTCGCTCGCCGACCGCGGTCGGGTCGTCGTCGACGTCTCCGGCCTCCGGCTCGCCTGGTCACCGTCCGTCGAGCTGTTCCCGGCCGTGCTGAACGCGGCCGGTGGCTGGCCCGCGGCACGCCTGGTGTTGTGCGGTGCGCGGGACGGGCTGGAGCGAGCCCTGCGACTGGCCAGGGTCACCCGGTCGGTGCCGTGCGAGTCCGATCTCGATTCGGCGCTGGACAGGCTGCACGAGCGGCCCGAGCGGGTCGTCCGCGCCCGGGACCTGCCGTGCAGCGTCGACTCGCCGCGCGATGCCCGCGCGCTGGTCGCGTACTGCTGCGCGGAATGGGCGGTGCCCCGGCTCGCCGACACCGGTGCCCTGATCGTCACCGAGCTGGTGTCGAACGCGGTGGTGCACGCTGGGACGAGTTGCCGGGTCACCGTTGCTCTGGACGGACGTGGCCTGCAGGTCGCGGTGCGCGACTACGGGCAACCGGTGGCGCCGCACCCGATCCCGATCGCGCTGAACGCCGGACGGGGTCGTGGCCTGCACGTGGTGACGGCCAGCTGCTCGGCGTGGGGCACCCTGATCCACCGGGACGGCAAGACCGTCTGGGCCACCATCGCCCCGGCCGCCGATCAGCCCCTCGGACCCGGGACGTCGTCGAGCCGCTCGTAGACGTCGAGCTCGGCGAAGAGTCCGGTCAGCCGGATCAGCCGCGCGATCCGGGGCGAAGCGACCGCGCACAGTTGGATGCCCTGGACCCGCGCCCGACCCGCGGCCTCCACCAACGCCGTCACCCCCTGGCAGTCCATGAAGGTGACGCCGGACAGATCGATCATGACCGCACCGTCGGCGGTGCTCATCAGCTGCCTGATCGTCTCCCGCAACATCGGGACCGTCGCGAGGTCGATCTCGCCGACCGCACGCAACACGTACCGGCCCCGGTCGTCCCGGGTGATGGTCACGGCAAGGGCCACCTCGTCCGGCCGCGCCCGTGCCTCCGGCCCGAGGGGCGCAGCGTCCTTCTCCGGCAGCACCACGTGCCCTGGCTCCCTCACGGTGCGGTGACCACATTCCAGCCTGCGCTTTCATCGTCCACCATGCGAACCGCCCGCGCGAGTTCGCTGTCGCCCGCAGGCACGGGGCGAATCGGATGCCCGTCGTGGACTAAGATTCGCTTCCGCCGCCGACGGCGAGCACGGCGGTGTCGGGAGGATGGCGTGGTCGAACCGGTGCCGGCCTTCGAGGCCCTGCTGGAGCACCTCAAGTCCAGTCGCGGTTTCGACTTCACCGGTTACAAGCGATCGAGCCTGATGCGCCGGGTCGACCGCCGGTTGGAGCAGGTCTCCATCACCGACTACGCGGAGTACATCGACTACCTCGAGCTGCACGCCGACGAGTTCACCGCGCTGTTCAACATGATCCTGATCAACGTCACGGGGTTCTTCCGGGACTCCGAGGCGTGGGAGTTCCTCAGCGCCAAGGTGCTGAGCACCCTGATCGCGAACAAGAGCCCCACCCAGCCGATCCGCATCTGGAGCGCGGGCTGCGCCTCGGGCGAGGAGGCCTACACGCTGGCGATGATGCTGGCCGAGATGCTGGGGACGGCCGAGTTCCGGGACCGCGTGAAGATCTACGCCACGGACGTCGACGAGGAGGCGCTCAACCACGCTCGGCATGCCAGCTACTCCGAGCGCGAGGTGCGCGGTATCCCAAGCGAGCTACTCGACCGCTACTTCGACCTGTGCGCCGGCCGGTACGTCTTCCGCAAGGACCTGCGCCGATCGGTCATCTTCGGCCGGAACGACCTCGTGCAGGACGCGCCCATCTCCCGCATCGACCTGCTGGTGTGCCGCAACACGTTGATGTACTTCAACGCGGAGACCCAGGCCCGGGTGCTGTCCCGGTTCCACTTCGCGCTGGCCGACGTGGGTGTGCTCTTCCTCGGCAAGGCCGAGATGCTGCTCAGCCACGGCGCGTTGTTCATGCCGATCGACCTCAAGCGACGCACCTTCCGCAAGTCGCCGCGGGTCAACGCGCAGAACGGCACCCCTTTCACCGACGTCCAGCCGCTGGTCAACCGCGTCGAGCTGACCGGTCTGGACGTCCTGCGGAACGAGGCCATGCTGGCCACCCCGCTACCCCAGGTCGTGGTCACCGTCGACGGCCTGGTCGCCATGGTCAACCGGCAGGCCGAGGTGCTGTTCGGGGTCTCCTCCCGCGATGTCGGCCGCCCTTTCCGGGATCTGGAGATCTCCTACCGCCCCCTGGAGCTGCGCCGCCACATCGAGCAGGCGCAGGCGGAACGGCGCACGGTGCGACTCACCGAAATCGGCTACACCCGCGGCAGCGAGACCATGCACCTCGACGTGCAGATCACCCCGCTGGCCGGCAGCGGCAACGGCGCCTTCGGCACCAGCATCACGTTCGACGACGTCACCGACTTCCACCGGCTGCAGGACGAGCTCGAGCAGGCCAACCGGCAGCTCGAGACGGCCTACGAGGAGCTGCAGTCCACCAACGAGGAGCTGGAGACGACCAACGAGGAGCTCCAGTCCACCGTCGAGGAGTTGGAGACCACCAACGAGGAGCTGCAGTCGACCAACGAGGAGCTCGAGACGATGAACGAGGAGCTCCAGTCGACCAACGACGAGCTCCAGACGATCAACGACGAGCTGCAGGACCGCACGGGCGAGCTCGACCAGACCAACGAGTTCCTGGAGACCATCCTGACCAGCCTGCGGGCCGGCGTGATGGTGCTGAGCCCGGAGCTGCGGGTGCAGGTGTGGAACCGGCAGGCCCAGGAGCTGTGGGGACTGCGGCCCGAGGAGGCCGTCGGCCAGCACTTCCTCAACCTGGACATCGGACTGCCCACCGACCGGCTGCGCTCGATCATCCGGGGCATCCTCGCCGGCGAGGATGGTCCGCAGGGAGCGACGGTGCCCGCCGTCAACCGGCGCGGTCGCAGCATCGAGGTCCGCGTGCTCGGCAGCCCGCTGCGGGGCGCCGAGGAGGCCACCGGGGTGATCCTCACGATGGAGGAGGTCGACGGCGAGGACTCCTCGGCCGTCCCCGAGATGGTCGAGAACGGCACGAGCGACAGCCCGTGAGGGGCGGCGTCCCATCCGGCGTCCGGGCGGTTCCCGGGGGAACCCGGAGGGGTGAGCAGCGTGGAAGACCCTGACGGCGTGTTCGCCGCGATCGAGCAGCGTCAGCAGCAGATCGACCGGCGGATCGAGCAGCTCGAGGCCCGCCGGGCGGAGATCGCGCGGCGCGGTGCCCACGGATCGAGTCCGGCCGAGCCCGCGCGGCCGAGCATGCCGCCCTCGACGCCCACCGGAACGCCCTGCAGGCGCACCGCCGCGCGGCCCACAACCACGAGCGCGCGGCCGACGCGCACGAGCGCGCTGCCGCGGTGCTCGACCAGCACGGAGACGCGCAACGGGCCCACTTCCACCGCTCCGCGGCGGAGCAGCTGCGCGGCGCCGCCGATCGCGAGGCGCAGGCCGGTACGCAGGACACCCGACTGCGGGCGCCGACGCCCACCGGTGCCGACCGGGCGGCGGAGCGAGGTAGGTTCGCGGTGATGCCGGCCCCGGAGGTGGCAGATGGGTAGGGACGGCGGTGCCGACGTGCGGATCCTCCGTCGCCAGGCCGACACGGTCGTGGCCGGGTTGGAGGGCGACCTGACCTCGACCACCACGGGCGCCGTGCAGAAGTCCCTCACCAAGCTGCTGCTCAAGAACCCCCGCGTCCTGCTCGACGTCTCGCAGGCCCGGCTGGTCTGGGGTCCGGCGCCGGAGCTGTTCGTCGGCGCCGTCGCCGCCGCCGGCGGGTGGCCGCTGGCCCGGCTGGTGCTGGTCGGCGCCGACCAGCACACGACCGATCGGCTGCGCGCGAGCCGGGTCAGCGAGTCGGTCCCACTGGCCGCGACCGAGCAGGACGCTGCGGCGCTCCTCGCCGGCCGGCCCCCCAGGCTGCTGCGCAGCGAGGAGTTCCCCGCGCACCACAGTTCCGTGCTCCGCTCCCGCCTGTTCGTCGACGACGTCTGCCGCCTCTGGGACGTGCAGGACACCGACGGCCGGGCCAGGTCGATCGTCGCCGAGCTGGCCGCCAACGCCGTCCGGCATGCGCGCACCCGGTTCCAGGTCAGGCTGGTGCTCGACGCCGAACGGCTGCGGGTGTCGGTGCGGGATCACCGGCCGGGTTCGCTGCCGGGCGTCGGGCCGCACGCCCTCGCGGCGTCGGGCGGGCTCGGCGTCGTCGAGCTGCTGAGCAACGCCTGGGGCGTGCTGGAGTACGACGACGGGAAGGCGGTGTGGGCGGTGCTCCCCAGCACCGTCACCGCGGCCGCCCCACTCGTGCAGGACGAGCGGAGCCCGCGACTGCCCCGACCCGGCCGGTCACCGGCGGCGAGCACGGGACGCCGGGCTCCGGCCGCTCCGGCCGGGGCGGCCGCCGTCCAGCCGGGGACGGCCGTGCGGCGACAGCACCTCGTCAGCTACGACGTCGAGCAGGCACACGAGTTCATCAGCTCCACGTACGGCCGGCACACCCCCCACCTGGTGGGCGACCGTGACGGTTTCCAACTCGAGTTCTCGGCTACATCCACGCGTTCCTTCGCGATGGAGCGGATCTCCCACAACATGACGGTGCACGGCCGGTTCGATCCGTGCGTCGACGTGTTCGTCGCCCGAGTTCGTCGCGGCCGGTTCCGCATCGGCACCCGGGAGGCCGAGTACCGGACCGCGCCGGGCGACCTGCTGCTCGTGGGCCCCGATGTCGCCCACGAGGTCGGCTGGCACGACCTGGACGCGGAGATCGTCCGGCTTGATCCGGCCGCCGTGGCCGCCATCGCGGCGGAGGTGTGCGGCATCGACCCCGAGGCCGCCCGATTCAGCGTGACCCGACCGTTGTCGACAGCGCGCGCCCGGCGCTGGCTGTCGATGATCCGGGCGCTGCGGCGCGGGGTCGTGGACAACGACCAGGTGCTGTCGAGCCGGCTCGTCCGGTCCGCCACCTTCCGCCACCTGGCCACGACCCTCATCGAGACGTTCCCCAACCCCGCGCTGGCCGCACTCGTCGACCCGGCGCGCACGGGGCGGGTCGAGCCGGCTGCGGTCCGACGGGCGGTCCAGTACGTCGACCAGCACGCGGGTGACGACATCGGGCTCGGCGACATCGCCGCCGCCGCCCGGGTCGGACCCCGCGCCCTCCAGGTGGCATTCCGCCGCTACCGCGATGAAACCCCGCTGGCCTACCTCCGCCGGGTGCGGCTCGACCGCGCCCACCGCGACCTGACCAGCGCAGATCCGACCGCGGGTGACACCGTCGCCGGCATCGCGACCAGGTGGGGTTTCGCTCACCACGGGTACTTCGCCGCTTCCTACCGACGGATCTACGGGAACTCCCCGCACATCACATTGCGGAGCTGACGCTGCGGGGCCGATCGCTGCGGGGCCGATCAGGGCGCCGCGTCGGTGGTCGGCACTCTCGCCCACACCGTCTTCCCGCCGGCGGAGAGCGTCCAGCTCCAGTCGCACGCCAGATCCTGCACCACACGCAGACCGTGACCGCGCCGGGTCGTGATGTCCAACGCCCGCAACGTCGGTCGGGCGGCCGACCCGTCGTGCACCTCGATCAGCACACCACCGTCGATCAGCGTCATGGCCAGCAGCAGCGGGGTCCGGGCGTGCTCGACGGCGTTCGTGACCGACTCGCTCACCACCAGCACGGCCGACCAGCGGTCGTCCGGCGCCACCCCCCACTCGTCGAGCACCGCATCGAGCCGATGGCGAGCCCGGCCCGGCGTACTCGCCTCCGGCGGGAACGAATAGCGCACGGTGGGGCCGGTGGGGGACGGGTCGCCGATGGCGATGCACCTCCTCGGCACGATCCGGGCCGGTCCAGCCGGCGGGTACCCGAACCACCACCGCTCTAACGCACCCCCCGGCCCGCGCCTGCGCGATCCGGGCTCCCGTCCTTGCCCCCGCGTCGAGCCGTGGATACCCTTGTCCTCACAGCGAAGGTGTCATCGGTAGAACGCCCTCCAGCCGCCCTGTGTTCGCGGCAGTTCGACATCCGAGATGGATGGGATTGCCATGACCGTCACCCAGCCCGTCATCGAGCTGCTGAACCCGGGTGATCCCGGCATCGCCGTGTGGGCTCGAATCCACTTCGACCTCGATCTCGCCACCGAGACCGGGGCCCGCGCGACCCTGCGAGCCATCTGCGCCGTGCCGGTCTCCGACCGGCTGGTGATCGTCGAGTTCGGCCCGTGTCGGTTCGTCGCCGTCAGCGGCCTCCGGGTCCTGCTGGACGCGGCCGAGATGGTACGGGTACGCGGTGGTGAACTGGTCGTCGTGAACCCGCCGCTCTCGCTGCGTCGGATGCACGCACTCTTCCGGATCGGTTCGGCCGTGCAACTGCTCGACAGGGCCGCCGCCGCCTCGCTCACCCGCGGCCTCACCCGTCCGCGGCCGGCGCGACGGCTGCGCGCGCTCGGGACGTGCAGCGACCTGAGCCGGCTGCCGGTGGCGCATGAGATCCGCGGCAACGGGAACCCTCCGGCATGACCGATCGAGCTCACGGTATCGCCGCTGACCAGCTGACCGACGACGACCTGCGGCGCGAACTGACGCACCTGCACGAGACGCGGAATGACGCGGTGGTGACCGGCAGCGAGTCCGCGCTGGAGACGCACACGCGGCGGATGCTCGCGCTCGAGCAGGAGTTCATCCGCCGATTTCCCGACGAGGCCGCGCCCGAGCCGTTGCGCACCCGGGCCGGCAGCCGGCGCGAACAGGGCTGAGCAGACCCGCGGGCCAGGGCATGCTGGTCGGGCGACCTCGACGGTGAGAATGCTCGCCGCCCTCAGGCCTGCCGCGTATCGTGACACCAGTCGCGAGCAGCGCCCGTAGGGCGTCCGAGGAGTGACACCATGCGGCAGCCGGAGCACCCCGACCACACCGGAACCCCGGTCGAGCACCGCGACGTGCTCGCCGTCGACCGGGACGAGCTGGCCGACCTGCGGGACACCTGCTCCGTCGAGCGGGATCGCGATGCAGCGCTCCGCGATCGGCTGGCCGACGAGCGTGCGGACGCGGCCACCGATCAGGCCCAGGAGCACGCCGACCGGCTCTGGCAGGCCGGCCAGGGAATCAGCCGACGCCTGCAGCACATCGCGACCGCCGACCTCGACCTGACCGGATCTTCCGAGCAACAGCGGGTCGCCGCGTCGGAGTCCGCCGCCATCCGGTCCACACTGGACGACATCCGGGAGGACTACGACCGCGACCGGGCGACCCGACGCGCGGCGGGTGCCGATCGCATCGCGGCCGCCGCAGACCGGTCCGCCGCCGCCATCGACCGCGCGGCGGCGGCCCAGGACCGCGACGACGCCGCGCGGGACCGCCAGCAGGCCGCGATCGAGCGGGAGCTGCTGGGTCGGGCCGGCGTCGAACCACCCGCGCCGCCCGCCCCCGAGGATCCGAAGCCGATCACGGGGACGAAGGCGGTTGTGGAGTCCCGGCAGCGGATCGCCGACAGCCGCGCCGCCCTCGATCGCCGGCCCTCACGCGGGCACGGCCGACGGGCCTGACGAACCTGTCGGCGTCGATTCGTTCGACGGATAATCGTTGCGTTTCAAAGGCGTTCGACCTCGGGTAGTCCTCCGGGTGGCCGCGACCCCGTCACTCCGCGACGACTACTCGCGGTTCGCTCCGATGCTGGCCGCGTTCGTCGCGCTCCCGGACGGTCATCCGCACCGGGACAGGTTGCGTGCCGAGTTGGTCGCCGGCCACCTCCCCGTCGTACGGCACATCGCCCGGCGCTTCTGCGGTCGCGGCGAACCCCGCGAGGACATCGAGCAGGCCGGCACGATCGGCCTCATCGGAGCGGTGGACCGGTTCAACCCCGGCCACGGCACCGATTTCCTCTCCTTCGCCGTTCCGACGATCACCGGCGAGATCCGCCGCCACTTCCGGGACCACACCTGGTCCACCCGGGTGCCGCGCGGGCTCAAGGATCTGCAGAGCCAGCTGAGCGGCGCCATCGGTCCGCTGTCCCAGGAGCTGGGCCGCTCCCCCCGGCCGAGCGAGATCGCGCAGCGGCTCGACCTGCCGCTCGGGGACGTGCTGGCCGGCCTGGAGGCCAAGCAGGCCTACCGGAGCAGCTCGATGGACGAACATTCCACGACCGACATCCTCTTCGCCGACCGGCTGGGCGGCCCGGACATCGACCTGGACCACGTCGAGTACCGGGACGTTGCTCCCGCTGCTCGACGAGCTGACCGAGCGCGACCGCGCGATCCTGGTGCTGCGCTTCTTCGGCAACAAGACCCAGACCGAGATCGCCGACGCCGTCGGCATCTCGCAGATGCACGTCTCCCGGTTGCTCGCGCAGACCCTCGCCCACCTGCGCTGCCGCATGTCGACGGAAGGCTGATCCACCCCGCAACGGACTCCGGCGGGACCGGTCAGCGTCCTCCGGGGGCCGGTCCGGGCCGCCCGGATGCCGACCCCTCCCGCAACAGATCGACAGCGGAGAGCGACCGCGAGCCGAGGGTCGTGGGCGACTGCTGGTGGTACGCGCCGCTGGGCAGGATCCCGGCCCCACCACGCCGGGCCATCACCCGCTGCTGGACCAGCACGTCCTCGCCGTGCGCGTCGGGCGGCACCTCACACCAGAAATCGAACCCACCGGCGTCCAGGAGCGCCGCCCGGTCGAACAACACACACCCCGCCGCCCACGCCACCTTGTAGGGCACCCAACACTCCGGCGGCGGCAACGCACCGCGGTCCAAGCCCAGCCGCTCGGCCAGATGCACCCCGTTCGCCGCGTTGTGCAACGTCCAACGCGACCACGCCGGGCTGTCCTTCACGATCGTCTCGGGCAACACCGCACCCGTCCACAGCTCGAACGGAGCCCACTCGTCCGGGCGCCGCTCGTCCAGATGCGCGAGCCCCTGCATGGCTGCGGCGACGAACCCGCAACCCAACTCCCGCAACGCCCGGTACAGCCGGTCGAGCACACCCGGCTCGAGCCAGACGTCGTCATCGAGGAAGAGCACCGCGGCGGAGGTCGCGCGGGACAGCAGGAACGCCCGGTGCTCGGTGATGCCACGCCGCGGCAGGTGACGCAGCAACTCGACCTCCGTGCCACGGCGGCGCAACACGCGCACCAGCATGTCGACCGACGGCGTGTCATAAGACGGGATCTCGTCCGACTGGTCGGACACCACAACCCGGAACGCCACCCCGGACTGCGCGGCCAGGCCGGCCAGCGTGGCCGTCAACTCGACCGGACGGTTCCGGGTGGGAATCAGCACATCCATCACCACTCAGCGATACCCACGCCGCCGGATTCGACGCATGCCCACCCGCACCCACGACCGGGACCCGATCGATCCCTCGGAAACGGGCCGCCGGCCGGTTGCCGCCGGCCGGTGCGGACCTACCCGCGGGCGGGCCGCGTGACGAGCTGCCGGTAGACCAGGCCGGTGGCGTCGGCGACGCGGTCCCAGCTGTAGCGGGCCAGCGCCCGGTCCCGTCCGGCCACCCCGAACGCCTCCCGCAACACGGCGCCGCCGAGCAGGTTGCGCAACACGGTGGCCAGCCGGTGTGGTTCACGGGCCGGCACGTGCACCCCGGTGATCCCGTCGACCACGGTATCGGCGAGGCCGCCCACCGCGCTGGCCACCACGGGCCGGCCGCACGCCATCGCCTCCAGTGCGGGTGCGCTGGACTGCTCGAACCACGGGACACAGACCACGATGTCACTGGAGCGCAGCAGCGCCGGAATCCGTTCCCGGGACAGACCGTCGAGCAGCTGCAGCCGGTCGTGCACCCGATGCCGTTCGGCCAGTGCGGACAGCCGGGCACGGTGGCGCTCCTCGCCCCCGCCGGCCAGCACCAGCTCGGCATCCGGCACCCTGGCCAGCGCGACCACCGCTTCGTCGACCCCGGTGCTCGGCTCCCACCCGCTGAGGCTGACCAACCGCGGACGTCCGGTGCCCGCGTCGGCGGTGCCGCCGGGGCAGAACGTCTCGGTGTCCACGCCGGACGGTATGACGGCCACTGTGGACCGAGGGGCACCGAGCCGGAGCAGCCGCGAGACCCCCTCGCTGCTGGATGCGATCAGCTGATCGGCGTGGCGGACGAGGCCCGCGTCGGTCTGGTTCCGGCCGTGGACCGAACCGCCCGCCGAGAACGACTGCACCGTGTGGATGCCGGTCCCCCGGGCGGCGGCCACCATCACCAGGCCGGAGAGCCGGCTGTGGCCGTGCACGAGGTCCGGGCGCTCGTCCGACCACGCGGCCCGTAGCGCGGCCACGACCTCGGGCAGGTGCGGGACCAGCTCATGGTCGGTCGTCGGTCGCGCCGGCCCGGCCGCCAAACGCCGGACCCGGAGCCCGGGGGCCGGCTCGGAGGTGTCGGGCTGGCCGGCTGCCGTGCGCCGGATCCACAGCGTGACGTCGTGCCCGGCCCTGGCCAACGCCTGAGCGAGATCGTAGATGTGTGCCCCCGCCACGGACGGGCCACCGGCCACCGACAGCAGGCCGATGGCCATGGGGCGCGGTCGCGAGACCGACGAGATACTGACTCGGACGTCTGCTTCCTGCATCCACAGGGCTCCGCTCGTGATCGACAGCCGGTGAGGCCGCGACACCGCAGACACAGGGCGGATCGCTCGGCGAGCAGATGCTTCGCTCGCGGGACAAACGTAGGCTCCTGCCCCACGCCCGTCAACCGATCCCAGCGGCGCTCGCCCGGCATGCGGCCGGTCCGGAGCAGGTTCGACCTCGGCGTTCACCGCCGCTGTCCTGCCGCACCACCACCCGAACCGGCATCGCGTGGCGACGGCACGTCGATCCGCCGCGTCGCGCGCTTCGCCGAGATCAGCAGCAGTTGGCCCACGAGACCCGCATACGCCTCGCCCGCCCGCTGTTCGGCCTCGCTCCAGTCGTGGGCCTGCTCGGTGATCGCGTTGAGGTTCCCCACGACCTCGTGCTGCACCCACACGGGGACGGACAGCACCCCGCACACCCCGGCGTCGGCGACCTCCCGCCACAACGCCCCGTACTTCAGGTCCGCAGCCAGATCCGGGACCGAAACGACGCGGCGCAGCGCCTGCACCTCGACACCCGGCCCGATCTGCAGCCGCTCCTGGGCCATCTCCAGCGCTGCGGCCGCCGGCCCGGTCACGGCGACGGTGCGCATCCGGTCGGCCTCGTCGAGCAGCAGCACGCCCACGGCGTCGACACGCAGCAGCTCGACCGCCGCACCGACCAGGACCTCGAGCTGGCGTGACACCGTCTGCACCGGGCCGCGGGCTGAGTCGGCCAGATTCCGCAGCACACCGGCCAGGTCCTGCTCGTCCCTACGCACACGACCACCCCTTCCCGGGCTTCGTGACGCGAACCCCGGCACGCAACACCACTCGCGGCCTGAGCTCCTGCAGTACCCGCCTCCACCGCGGTGAACCGGGGACGGGTAACGGATTCCGGGGCGACCGCCCGATCCGCGGCCGCGATTCGGGGCGGCGCCGCCGGGTACCGGGAGGCGGTGACCGTTCGCCAAGAACTCAGAGGGATCGCCGCCGACTCGTTCGGCTGGGACGAGCTCCGCCCGGAGCAGCTGACCGCCATGGAACAGCTGGCCCGGGGCGGCGACGTGCTCGTGGTGCTTCCCACCGGGGCCGGGAAGTCGGCCGTCTACCAGGTACCGGGGTTGCGGGTGGACGGCCCGGTCCTGGTGGTCTCCCCACTGATCGCGCTGCAACGCGACCAGCGCGACGGGCTCGCCGAAGCCGAAGCGCCGGACGCCGTGGTCGTCAACTCCGCCCAGCGAGCCGCCGAGACCACCGCTGCCTGGGACGCCGTGCGGACCGGCCGGGCCCGCTTCCTGTTCCTGTCCCCCGAACAGCTGGCGCGCGAGGAGGTGATCGCGCGTCTGCGCGAGGTCGGGGTGGCGCTGTTCGTGGTGGACGAGGCCCATTGCGTCTCGGAGTGGGGGCACGACTTCCGGCCCGACTACCTGCGTCTCGGGCACGTGATCGAACGCCTCGGCCATCCGCCCGTGGCCGCACTGACCGCCACCGCGGCACCCCCGGTGCGCGCGGACATCGTCGAGCGGCTCGGGTTGCAGGAGCACCGCGAGGTGGTGACCTCCTTCGACCGACCGGAGCTGCACCTGAGCGCATGCCGCTACCCGGATCCCGAACTGCGCCGCCGCGAGGTGGTGGCGCGCGCGGCCGCGTTGTCCGGCACCGGGTTGGTCTACTGCGCGACCCGCAAGGAGAGCGTCGCGATCGCCGACGCGCTGCTCGAGCGCGGCGTGCGGGCCGCCGCCTACCACGCCGGCCTGAAACACCGCACCCGTGAGGAGGTGCAGCAGGGGTTCATGACCGGCCAGGTGGACGTGGTCGTGGCCACGTCGGCGTTCGGGATGGGCATCGACAAGGCCGACGTGCGGTTCGTGCTGCACGCCGCGTCGCCCGCCTCGCTCGACGCCTACTACCAGGAGGTCGGACGGGGAGGGCGGGACGGCGAGCCGGCGCTGGTCGAGCTGCACCACCACCCCGGGGACTTCGGCCTGCAGCGCTTCCTGACCGCGCGGCGTCCACGCCCCGAGGTGCTCCGGCGCGTCCTGGCCGCCGTGCGGCCCGACGAGCACCGCAACGCGCGGGACATCGGTACCGACGCCCACCTGACCGGCGCCCGCCGCACCACGGCGCTGAACCTGCTCGAACAAGCAGGCGCCGTGGTGGCCGACGAGCGCGGCCAGTTCCGGCGCACCGACCTCGCCACCGCGGAAGCCGTGTGCGACGCCGCCGACATCGCCGAACGGCACCGTCGGATGATCCGCTCACGCATCGACATGATGCGCTCCTACGCCGACACGACCGACTGCCGACGGCGGCTGCTGCTCGGTTACTTCGGCGAGCAGTTCGACCAGCCCTGCCGGAACTGCGACAACTGCGACGCCAGTCGGTCGACCAGCATCGACACCAGCGACCCGACCGAGCACCTGCGGGTGCACCACCCCGAGTTCGGCGACGGCACGATCCTGTCCACGGAGGACGACCGGATCACCGTGCTGTTCGGCGACCACGGGTACAAGACCCTCGCGCTCGATGCCGTGCGCCGCCACCACCTGCTGCAACCGGTGGATTGATCGAATTCGCCGGTACCCGACACCGAGCTCGTCCAAACGGTGCGACTACCCACATACGGACGTGATGCCGACGCATTCGTGCGTACGTAACATTGAATTCGTACCGACTCCCACGGAGGAACGAGGCGAATGACCGCGTCGATCGACCAGTTCACCGACATCACCAGGCGCAGCCAGGAGGCATGGACGTCCGCCACCCGGCTCTGGGTGCACTACGTGCAGTCGATGACCGACACCAGCACGCGAGGCGATGCCGCTACGCCGGATGCGGCACCGACGGCGAGCGTGCAGCACTACGTCGACGAATTGTTCGACGTCGCCGACAGAATGCTGTCCGACCAGCGCGAATTCGCGCGGCATTGGATCAATGCCGCGGTGCAGGCCGGCAGCGCCGTTACCGAGCAGGCCGCCCGGGCGACCAAGTCCGTCTCGGCGCACTCCGCCAACGGGGCGGAGGCCGTGATCGACAACAGCGCCGACGCGGTGCGGGCCACCGGCGAGCAGGCGGCGTCGTCGGCCCGATCAGCACGGCAAGCGACCAGCAACTGACCGTCCTGCACCGCCGACCCCGCCCGATCACGAATCGGGCGGGGTCGGCGCACGTGACGGCTTCCTCCACCCCGCGATCCATGCGAGCGCGCAGGCATGGTGTCCCGCGATCCGGGTACCGACCCGTCATGGCATTCCAGGTGACCGAGGTTCAGAAGGCCCTCAAGGGCGCGCACTACCCGTTGGACGGCGGTCAGCTCGCCGATCTCGCCCGGCGCAACGGCGCCGACGACGATCTCGTCGATGCCCTGCGCGGGCTGCGCGAGGTGGAGGGCCCGAACGGCGTGATGAAGAGCCTCAAGGGCGATCTCGGCGGATCCACCGCCGACGACTGAGCGGCACCACCGTCTCGAGCCCAGGAGTCCGGACCTCCCGCTCCTGCTCAGTCGCTCGCAGCGTCCCGGGTAGGCGTCGGAGTGGCCGCCGGGGTCGTGCCGGGACCGGCCTCGCCGCCCGCCGAGCTGTCCTGCGGGGTGTCGCCGGCGTTGCCGGCGCCGCGCCCGACACCGTCGTCGGGCTCCTCGGTCGCCGACGTCGTCGCCGTCACCTCGGAGGTGGGCTCGGTGGTCGGCGTGACCGAGGTCCCGGTAGGCACCGCCGTCTCCGTCCTCGCGGTCGGCCCCGTTCCGGTCGGCCTCGTCGGCTCGGTCGTGCCCGCCGGAGCGGGCGCCGGATCGACCACCCGCCCGATGGAGGTGCCCGAGTCGGCCCGGGTCAAGGTCGATCCCTTGAGCAGCTCGACCCCGGTCACCGCGAGGAGTCCGACGAGGAACACTCCGACGGTGAGCGCTACGAGCGCAGGCCAGCGTCGGCGCGATCGCGCAGGCGCTGCCGGCAGCAGCATCGCCGTGCGCCCGGCCGGCAGCGGGATCAGCACCTTGACCCTGTCGCGGGTTCGATCCAGCGAGTGCTGGTAGACCGCCGTCGCGAGCGTGCTGACCACCGAGCCGAGCGCGGCGCCCAGCACCGTCCCGGCGGCGCCGAAGAACGAGCCGGCAACGGCCGTGGTGGCGGCCGCACCCGCCCCCGCGATGATCTTGTTGAGGTTCAGGCCCGGTGACTCCGGTGGGTCGGAGGCCGGTGCGTGGTCGGTCACGACGGCGCGCGCGGTACCGGTCGAGGCACCGCCGCGCGATCTCCTGTGCGGTTCAGCAGGGCGAGGCCGACGGGGCGCAGGCAAGCGGCGCTGCGGGGGTAGCGGGACGTGGGGACGGGACGGCGAGTACTGCGGCATAGCTCCGGATCACGTTCGACTACAGGGCAACCACCTGTTCCATCGCCGCAAGGAGGAGGATCGATTCCAGTCGATCACTAGCCGTGACGACGTTCACGTGCGGGTCCGACAGCCGTCCTACCTCCCCGGCTCCTCCTCCGCCGGTGTGACGCAGGCCTCTGCTCAGTTCGTGCAGCGGTCGCTCCCGCGGGTACCCGAGAGGGCATGGCAACTCATCCGGCGCGGCCTGCACCCGTGATGCCGCGGACCGAGCACGTACTCGTGCGCCCCGACGCGACGATCCGCTTCTGGACGGCCGGGCCGGTCGACGCACCGGCCGTCGTGCTGCTGCACGGCGCCACGCTCGATCACCGGGCATGGACGCCGCAGACGCAGGCCCTATCGGGTCGCTTCCGCACCGTCGTGCCCGACCTGCGCGCACACGGCCTGTCGAGCGGGGTCTTCGGATTCCCTGCCGCGGTCGAGGACGTACTGGCGCTGCTGGACGAGCTGGCGCTGGAACCCGTCTTCCTGGTCGGGCTCAGCCTGGGTGGGAACATCGCGCAGGAGGTCCTCCGTCGCAGACCCGACGGGGTACGCGCCCTCGTCGCCGTCGACACCACCTGCAACACCGCGACTCGACACCCGCTCGCTGCCTCGCTCAGCGTCGCCGTCCTACGAGCCCAGGCCGCGATGGCCGGGGACGGATTCGCTCGGCAGGCCGCGCGCGCAGCC
Source organism: uncultured Actinomycetota bacterium (assembly GCA_963730945.1). Classification (GTDB taxonomy): domain Bacteria; phylum Actinomycetota; class Actinomycetes; order Mycobacteriales; family Pseudonocardiaceae; genus Pseudonocardia. Next base: position 280,296 of record CAVSTV010000008.1, on the reverse strand, counting down.
GCGACGAAACCGGAGGTGCGGGACTACGTCCTCGAGGTCAACGCGCACCGTTCCGGCCGGGAGACGGTGGAAATCCTCGTCTCGCTGCTCACCACCGCGCTGCACCCGGATCCGGAGTACCGGTTGACCGTGCCCACCCTGCTGCTGCACGGCCAGTTCGATCACATCGGTGACATCGCCGCCGCCATGCCGGAATGGGCACGGCGCGAGCCGCTGGCGCGTTACGCCGCGATTCCGGACGCCGGGCACGCCAGCAATCTCGACCAACCCGAGGTCTTCACCACGCTGCTGACCGAGTTCATCGACGAGGTGCTCTATTCGGGACCGCGCGGAGGGCGGATCCCGACGGGGCCATTCAGCTGAAGCGCGTGATTGGCGGAATGTTCGCGCACGAGGCGGGTACGAGGACGTCATGACCCAGCAGACGAGCGGAATTCCCGCTTCAGCCGATTATCGGAATGATCCATCGACACGAGACGAAGCCCGCGAGCAGGCGACCGAAGTCGGTCGCACGGCCGGCGCGGCTGGACAGCGGGTGGCCGGCACCGCGGCCGAGCAGGCCGGCCAGGTCGGGCAGGAAGCCCGACGACAGGCCCGCGACCTGCTCGGGCAGGCTCGCGGGCAGGTCACGGAACAGGCCCGCAACGGCCAGCAGCAGGCCAGCGACGGGCTGCGCTCGCTGTCCCGTGAGCTGCACGAGATGGCCGACGGCGGCCAGCACCAGGGTCCCGCCTCGGACCTGGCCAAGCAGGCCGCGGACAAACTCGGAGATCTCGCCGAGTGGTTGGGCGCCCGGGAGCCCGGCGACCTGGTCCAGGAGGTTCGCGCGCTGGCGCGCCGCCGTCCCGGTGCGTTCCTGCTCGGTGCCGCCGCAGCGGGCGTGCTCGCGGGACGCCTGACCCGCGGCGCGGTCGACGCCAACCGCGACACCACCGGTCATGACGTCAGCCGCCGCGCCACAGGCCCCTCGTCGGGCATGGTGACCCCGGCCGCGCCGACCGCACCGCCGAGCTACGCCCCCGGACCGCCGACGGGCGAGGCCGCATGGCCGTCGTCCGAACCCGGCACCCCACCGCCCTACGTCCCGGCAACCCCTTCGACCAGCAGCTATCCGGCGACCGACCTGAACGAGCCGGTGCCGTTCGACCCTCCTCCGAGGACTCCGCAGCCGTACCCGCCGGCGGACGACGTGCTGCCAGGGGACGACAGGCTGCCGACGCCGCCCTCGGGCAGCCGAACCGTCGGTGAGTACGTCGACGACCTGCAGAGCCGGGGCGGGGACCGGCCGGAGGCGGGCGGTCCCCGATGAACGCGCCGATGCCCCCGTCGACACCTGCCGCGGGACCAGCCGGAGACCTGTACCCGCCGCCGCCGTCGACGCGCCCGGCCGGTGGTTACGGACCGCCGCCGGACCCCGCTCCGGCCACACCATCCGACGTGGGTGAGGTGTCGGTCGGCGAGCTGATGGGCAACGTGGTCCGCGACCTGTCCACGCTGATGCGCCAGGAGCTGGCGCTGGCCCAGGCCGAGCTCAAGAGCGAGGCGAGCAAGGCCGCCAAGGGCGCCGGCGCCATGGCCGGGGCCGGCGTCGCCGGGCACTTCGTGTTGCTCTTCCTGTCGCTGGCGCTGTGGGCCGCGCTGTCGAACGTGATGGACGGCGGCTGGGCCGCACTGATCGTCGCCGTGATCTGGGCGGTGGTGGCCGCGGTGCTGTTCGCCAGCGGACGCGCCAAGCTGCGCCAGGTCCACCCCACCCCCGACCGGACCGTGGAAACACTCAGCCAGGTACCTGACGCCCTCAAGGGCTCCCGAGGAGGAAACCCGTGAGCATCTCCGAGAACCCCGATCAGATCCGCCGCGACATCGAACGCACCCAGGCCCACCTCAGCTCGGACGTGGACGCGTTGGCCGAGAAGGTCACGCCAGGCCGCATCGTCGAGCGCAGGGTGGGGCGGGCCAAGGCGGCCGCCGGCCGGCTCCGGGACCGGGTGATGGGCAGCGACGACCCGACGCCCTCCTACGGCGCCGGTGTGGGCGACCCCTACAGCGACGTCCGGTACGGGCGGTCCCAGCCGGGTGCGAGGGATGCCGGCGCGGCCTCGTCGGCGGCCTCGAGCGTCTCGGACGCCGCATCGACTGCAGCCTCGACGGTGTCGGATGCGGCATCGTCGGCCGCCACGGCGGTGCAGGAGGCGCCGCAGGCCGCTCGGCGACAGACCCAGGGCAACCCGCTGGCCGCCGGCCTGATCGCTTTCGGCGCCGGCTGGTTGATCTCGTCGCTGCTGCCGGCCAGCCGCCAGGAGCAGCAGCTGGCCGAGCAGGCCAGGGACAAGGCCACCGAGCTGGGCCAGCCGCTGGCCGAGAAGGCCAAGCAGGTGGCCACCGAGGTCAAGGAGAACCTGCAGGAACCGGCGCAACAGGCCGTCGATTCGGTGCGGTCCACCGCAACCGAGGCCGGGCGCACCGTCGCCGACGAAGGGCGCACGGCCGCCGACGACGTCCGGTCCACCGCTCGGGACGCCGCAGGATCCGTGCGGCAGAACGCCTCGGACTCCCGGTCCTACTGATCGGCGGCACACGCAGGGGGCTGCTCGCCGGCGAGTCCCGGATCTTCCGGGACTCGCCGGTGGAGGCGTCGCTGCTGCTGCATGGGGTACCCGCGGTTAAGACCCCGACCCCGCACCACGGAACCCGGCAACAGGAGGAGGACCAGTGACCACCCAGGTCGAGAAGACGATCGAGGTCGACGTTCCCGTGAACGTCGCCTACAACCAGTGGACGCAGTTCGCGGACTTCCCGCAGTTCATGAGCGGCGTCGACGAAGTGAGTCAGATCAGTGACTCGATGACGCACTGGATCGCCCAGATCGGCGGTATCCGGCGTGAGTGGGACGCCGCGATCCTGGAGCAGGTGCCCGACAGCAAGGTCGCCTGGGCCGCCATCACCGGCGCCACCAACGCCGGGGCCGTGTACTTCCAGCCGCTGGGCTCCGCGCGGACACTCGTGCGACTGAATCTCGAGTACGAGCCCGAGGGCCTCGTGGAGAAGGTCGGCGAATTCCTCAACGTCGTGCAGCGGCAGGCCGAGGGCGACCTCGAGCGGTTCAAGCAGTTCATCGAGAGCCGCGGCACGGCCACGGGCGGCTGGCGCGGCGCGGTCAACGAGCCGGGCACCGTCGGTGTGCCCGGAGTCGGGACGGCCTCGGCGTCGCGGGGTGACAGCGGCAAGGCAGGCGTGTCGGGCACGGCGGTCGCCGCCGGCGCCGCCGCGGGAGCGGCCGTGGTCGGTGCGGCGGTGGCCACCGCCGCACAACGCTCCGGCGAGGGGCAGTCACCAGCGAGGCACGAGTCCGAGATCGGCGGCGACGTCGTTGCGGTCGGGCCCAGCGGGGACACCGAGAGCGCGCTGCACGCCAGCCGACAGGAGGAGCCCGTGGCCGCCGACGCACTCGGCGGTGACCCTGTGCTCGATGACGATCTCGCCGATACCGGCGACCTGACCGGCGACCCCGTGGCCGTCGACGAGTCCGGCACCGCCGTCGCCGACATCGACGATGAACCGGCGCGGCCCGTTGATCCGCGACTCGGCGGACCGGGCACCGCAGGCAAGCCCGACCCGCTCGACCCCCGTGCCGTGTAGAGCCCCGAAGGCCGGGGCGTGCGGCGCGGGCGGCCGTCGACAGGCGATCGCTCGCTGTCCTGATGCCCGCCGTCGCGGGGCGAAGTACGGGAACGACATTGCGAGGAGGCCGCAATGACCACAGAAGACGATCTTGCCGGGATGCAGGCCCACGATCATGAGGCGCTGGTGCACGAACACGAGCACTGGCACGTGACGCACAACTGGAGCGAGGAGCGTCAGGAGTTCGAGCACCTCGCAGCCCGGCACGTCCACGAGCACGACCACGCGTCGATGACGCACACGCACCTGCCGCATCAGGACTTCGCGACCGAGCACGCCGGCGAGGCGCACATCCACGACCATGATCTACCAGTGGACCCGGCCGGTGGGGCGGCCCGTGGCACCTCACCCTGAAACCGGAGCCGTGACGCCGGGCGCGTGATCCGCCACTGCACCGCCCGGTGGGACCGAACAGGCGGTTCCGGGAGAGCAGGGTGAAGCGCTCGAAGCCGAGGTCGCCGGCGAGCCCGCAGCACCTGGGGGGTGTGCTCGCGGCTCGTGGGCTGGTGGCCTGCGGTTGCGCCGCGAGGCCGAGGTGGGCGGCGGCATCCCCCGACCCGGCCCCGGTTCGGGGCAAACCTAGTCATGATCGGCGTCCGCGGTCGAAAACCTTCATCCGTGCAGCTCAGCGACCGCAGACGCCGATCTTGACGCCGCCGAACTCGTCACGATCATCTGCATCATGACCACCGCGTCACCGACCTCCGTCGGTGGGACCACTAGCTCGTCGTCGGCTGCACCTCATCGGGCGGATCGACCTCCCGATCGACGACGAAGCCCACGGTGTCGGACCCGCCGGCGCCGGATTCGTCGTCGGGACCGGCGGACTCCGTCTCACCTGTGGCGTCCTGCGCGCCGCCGCCCTGCACCGCACCGGCAGCCGTCTCGGCCGGAGCGCCGTCCGCTGGATCGCTGCTGGTCATCAGCTCATTCACCCCCCGCCGCGGCCGACGCCGCTATCGGGACGAAGGCGGCGGAGTCGTAGTAGGTGCGCAACCGGGTGATCGCGTCGCCGTCGAACTCGATGACGGTGACCCCGCGATACTCGACGGGCCTGCCGTTGGTCAAGCGGGCCGCGCTGTCCCACTCGAGGACACAGGCGTCGTCTCCCCGCACGGCGTGGGTGAAGGTGGTCGAGATCTCGGTGAACTGGTCCCGGTACTCCCGCCAGAACTGCTCGACGTCGGTCCGCTCACCGCGAGCGTCCAGGCGCACCACGGTCGCGTCGTCGGCGAACAGCGGGACGAGCGACGCCGGGTCGGCGTCGGCCTCGAAGGTGTGCAGAGCACCGGCGAAGGCTCGGGCTCGTGGGTCGGTGATCTGACTGTCGTCCATGTTCGGTAGTTACCCCCTTCGCGCAGCATCATTCGCCGACCCGACCGGCCGACCCGGGTGTATTGCCGCCCGGGTCCAACCGGCATGGGTCAGCTGTCCAGGCCCAGCAGCTGAGCGGGCTTCCGGAGCCGCCCGGTCAGCTGCTGGTCGGGCCGCTGCTGCTCGCCGTGCACGGCCGTCAACACCGCGATACCGCCGGTCAGGGCGGGGATGACCCACTGCGTGAGCTTCAGCTGGCGCTGGGTCTCCGCGACGTCGGCCGGGGTGTCGGCCGCCGGGTCGGTCCCGCCCTCGACCGGCGTGCCGTCGGACTGCTCGAGCTTGCGGCCCAGCGCTCGGCTGTAGGCGGTGACTCCGAGCGCTGCCCCGGTGAGGACCAGCTTCGCCACGGTCGAGGTGCCGACTCCCCGCTGGTCGGCGACCCGCTGCCGGTTCGCCAGCAGCAGTCCCGCACCGCCGACGAGATGCGCGGCGATGGCGGCCAGGTTGACCGGGGTCCAGCGGGCCCAGCCGGCGTTAGCGACGCGCAAGCGCTGGCCGCGGTCGGGCACGTCGGCGGCGGCACCGTTGATGGCCACGGCCCCGGCCAGGGTGCCGCCGAACCAGGCCGCCAGACCCAGGTCGTGCAGGCTACGGACGACGGTGTTGCGTTCTGACATCCGACAAGCTCCTTCGAAAGACGGACCGGCTCTCGGTCACCCCGTTGAGCTACCCGGTGCCGACGCCGGCACACGGGCTGGGATGAACAAATTTGACTCGATCTCGGATCGTCACCGGAGTGGCGACCGCAGGCCGGGGGAAGGGTTCCGGGCATGGACATCGCAGCAGCGCTCGACCGCTGCGACACCCTCGCCCCGGTCCGCGTCGAGGAGATGATTGTCGTGCCGTGAGCTCCACCCCTGGCACGAATTCGGGTATGCCGGAAGTTTGGTCTGTCTCTACTCACCGTCATGTCCCCCGCCTCCGCGGACTCGCGCATTGTCGGTGCCCGCTGCGGGTATGCCATCCACCTGACATCCACGACCACCGTCCCCACGACGAGGGAGACCGAACGCAAGTACGAGGTCGCGGCCGAGGTGGAGCTTCCCGATCCGCGGCGGCTGCTGGGCCGGAACGGCGATACGGCCCCGGAGGACCAGCGGCTGGTTGCGGTGTACTTCGACACCCCCGACCTGGCCCTGGCCCGAGCGGGCATCACGCTGCGCCGCCGCGAGGGCGGAAGCGACGCGGGCTGGCACCTGAAGTTGCCGGTCGGCACCGACAGTCGCGACGAGCTGCGGCTGCCGCTCGGCCGAGCCCGGCGCACTCCGCCGGCCGAGCTCACCACGCTGACCCGGGTGCACACCCGGGGCGCGGCGGTAACCCCGGTGCTGCGGTTGCGCACCCGGCGCCGACGCTGGTTGCTCGCCGACGGCGACGGACGGGCGCTGGCCGAGCTGGCCGAGGATCGCGTGACCGCGCAGACCATGGGCCGTGGCACCGAGGACACCCACTGGCGTGAGATCGAGGTCGAGCTGGCCGAGCACGGTTCGGTGCAGCTGCTGGACCGGATCGAGAAACGGCTGCTGAAGGCGGGTGCTCGACGGTCGGGTGCGGCGTCCAAGCTGAGCCGGGTGCTCGCGGACCGGCTGCCCGACGACACGGACGACGACGGGACGGGTTCGGCCGGCGCGGCCGTGCTGACCTACGTGCGGGTCCAGGCTGATACGGTGCGCCGCTACGATCCGCTCGTCCGCCAGGACGCCCCCGACTCGGTGCACAAGATGCGGTTCGCCTGCCGGCGGATGCGCAGCGCGTTGCAGGCCTACCGCCGGGTGCTGGATCGCGACGCCACCCGGCCACTGACCGACGAGTTGAAGTGGCTCTCCGGTGAACTGGCACCGGCCCGGGACACCGAGGTGATGGCGGCCCGCTTCGCCGAGCTGGTCGACGGACTGGCGCCGGAGCTGGTGCTCGGTCCCGTCTCCGCTGCGCTGGAGCGCAGCTTCGGCCGGCAGCAGGCGGAGGCCCGGGAGCGCGCCCTGGCCGCATTGGACAGCGAGCGGTACTTCGTCCTGCACGACGGCATCGACGCGCTGCTGGCCTGCCCGCCGCTGACGAAACGCGCCGGCCGACCGGCTCGGCGCGAGCTGCCCGCGAGCGTGCGCCGCGCACACCGCCGGTTGCGTCGCCGGATGGCCGCCGTCGACCGGCAGCCGGCCGGCGAACCCCGGGATCTCGCCCTGCACGAGACCCGTAAGGCGGCCAAGCGGCTGCGCTACGCCACCGAGGTTGCCGAGCCCACCGCGGGCACACCGGCCAAACGATTGCGCAAGCGGCTCAAGCCGCTGCAGAGCCTGCTCGGCGACCACCAGGACACAGTGGTCGCCCGGCCGGTGCTGCGCGAGTTCGGCGCCCAGGCGCCGTCCGAGGGCGGCAACGGTTTCACGTTCGGGCTGCTGCACGGCATCGAGGCGGCCCGCGCCGCGCGTGCCGAGCGGGCTCTGCCCGACCGGTGGTCGCGGTTGCAGAAGCCGAAGAACACCCGATGGCTCCGCTCGTGAAAGCAGGTCAGGGTCGACGCGCCGCCCAACCGCTCGGTGCGGGCGCTCGTCCTCGGGCACCTACCACCGCCGAGGCGGGACGCGGCAGGTTGTTGATTGCCGAGGCCGCCACGGCCCGGTCCGCGGTAGGTGCGGCGGACCGGGTCGTCGTCGGACGGAGCAGTTACCGCAGGTCGTACCGATCCAGGTTCATGACCTTGTCCCAGGCCTTCACGAAGTCAAGGACGAACCTCTCCTTCGCGTCGTCGGCGGAGTACACCTCGGCGATGCCGCGCAGGATCGAGTTCGAGCCGAAGACCAGGTCGACCGCGGTGGCGGTGCGCACGACGTCGCCCTGCGCATCGCGGGCCTCGTAGACACCCTCGTCCTCGACCGACGTGCTCCAGTCGACATCCAGGTCGAGCAGGTTGCGGAAGAAGTCCTGCGACAGGACTCCCGGCCGGTCGGTGAACACGCCGTGCTGCACGCCGCCGGTGGTGGCGCCCAGCACGCGCAGGCCGCCGACCAGGACGGTCAGTTCCTTGGCCGTGAGCTCGAGCATGTAGGCGCGGTCGATGAGCAGCGTCTCCGGCGCCAGCTTCACGTCCGGGGCGATCCAGTTCCGGAACCCGTCGCCGCGGGGCTCGAGGAACGCGAACGTCTCGGCGTCGGTCTGCTCCTGCGAGGCGTCGGTGCGGCCGGCGCTGAACGGCACGGTGACGTCCACGCCCGCGTCGGCCGCGGCCTTCTCCACGCCGGCGCAGCCGGCCAGCACGACCGTGTCGGCGAGCGAGACGGGCTTGCCGAACGCGGTGCGGACCTCGTCGAGCTTGGCGATGACCTCCTGCGTTCCGGCGTTGACCGGCCAGCTGGCCTGCGGCTCCAGGCGCAGGCGGGCGCCGTTCGCGCCGCCGCGCCGGTCGGTGCCGCGGTAGGACGCGGCGGCCGACCAGGCGGTGTGCACGAGCTGCGGGACCGTCAGGCCCGACGCCAGGACCTGGCGCTTCAGCTCGGCGACGTCGGCCTCCGACAGCAGCTCGTGCTCGACCGGCGGCAGCGGGTCCTGCCAGAGCTGGACCTCCTGCGGCACCCACGGGCCGAGGTAGCGCGAGACGGGGCCCATGTCGCGGTGCAGCAGCTTGAACCAGGCCCGGCGATAGGCGTCGGCGAACTGCTCGGGGTTGTCCCGGAACCTCTCTGCGATCTTGCGGTACTCCGGGTCGGCGAGCAGCGCCAGGTCGCTGGTCGCCATCATGGGCGGGTTCATCTTGCCCTCGATGTGCGCGTCGGGCACCAGCTGCTGGCCCTCGGCCTCCTTCGGCTTCCACTGGTTGGCGCCAGCGGGGCTCTGGGTGAGCTCCCACTCGAAGCCGAACAGCATGTCCCAGTAGCCGTTGTCCCACTGCGTGGGGTTCGGGGTCCAGGCGCCCTCGAGGCCACTGGTGATGGTGTACTCGGCCTTGCCGGTGCCGTTCTGGTTCTTCCACCCGATGCCGCCGGAGTGCACCGGGCAGCCCTCCGGCTCCGGGCCGACGAGGTCCGGGTTGCCGGCGCCGTGCGTCTTGCCGAAGGTGTGGCCGCCGCCGATGAGGGCGACGGTCTCCTCGTCGTTCATCGCCATCCGGCCGAAGGTCAGGCGGATGTCGTGGGCCGACCCGAGCGGGTCCGGCTGGCCCTTCGGGCCCTCCGGGTTGACGTAGATCAGACCCATGGTGACGGCGCCGAGGTCGCCCTCGAGCTCGAGCGGGCCGTCGGAGCTGTAGCGCTCGTCGCCGAGCCAGGTGTCCTCCGGACCCCAGAAGACCTCCTCGGTCTGCCACACGTCCTCGCGGCCGAAGGCGAAGCCGAAGGTCTCGAACCCCATGTCCTCGTGGGCCACGTTGCCGGCGAGCACCAGCAGGTCCGCCCAGGACAGGCTGCGGCCGTACTTCTGCTTGACCGGCAGCAGCAGCCGGCGGGCCTTGTCGAGGTTGCCGTTGTCCGGCCAGCTGTTGAGCGGGGCGAAGCGCTGGGCGCCGTCTCCGGCGCCGCCGCGACCGTCGAGCTGGCGGTAGGTGCCGGCGGCGTGCCACGACATGCGGATGAACAACGGGCCGTAGTGGCCCCAGTCGGCCGGCCACCAGTCCTGCGAGGTGCGCATGACCGCGACGATGTCGGCCTTGACCGCCTCGAAGTCCAACTGGGAGACGGCCTCCTTGTAATCGAAGTCCTCGCCGAGCGGGTCGGACGCGCGCGAGGTCCTGTTCAGAACCTGCAGGTCGACCTGGTTCGGCCACCAGTCGCGGTTGCCTCGCGGCCGAGCGTTCCCATCGAAGCTGGGACCCTTGAGGGCCGGGTTCTCGCTCTCGCTCGTGCTCGCGGTGCTGTCGGTGCCCTGCGGGCTCGCCGACGATTCGCGGGGCTTGGGGTCGGTGGGCTGGGGGTCGGCCAGGGCCGGGTTCTCGCTCTCGGTGGGCACTTCGGTCCTTTCTCGAGATCACGCCGGTCAAGAGGGCGGCCGGCGGGGTGTGGTGGGAGTGCGTCCAGTTCGGGGAAGGGGGCGCGCGCTCAGCGGCCCGCGGGCGGGGACTGGCAGGCGGGGCAGCGGCCCCAGTACACGACCTCGGCCTCGTGGATCTCGAAGCCGGCGTCGTCGGACGCGGTCAGGCAGGGCGCCTGACCAATGGCGCAGTCGACGTCGCTCACCGCGCCACAGGAGCGGCACACCAGGTGGTGGTGGTTGTCGCCGACCCGCGCCTCGTAGCGGGCGACCGAACCCGCCGGCTGGAAGCGGCGGACCAGCCCGGCGTCGGTGAGAGCGCGCAGGACGTCGTACACCGTCTGGTGCGACACCGACCGCAGGCGCGCCCGGGTCGCCGCGAGCAGGGTCTCGGTGTCGGCGTGCGGATGGTCGTGCACCGCCGACAGCACGGCCTTGCGCGGCGCGGTGATGCGCAGCGCGGCATCGCGCAGGAGATGCTCGACCTGATGGGGGTTCTGCACGACACCGATCCCACCACGAAGAACTGACTGGATCAAGTCCAGAAGTGAAATCCCGCGCCGGCCCTGGATCGCCTCACGCGGCCGCGCGCAGCTGCCCGGGAAGCGACAGCACCTTCTGCGCTACCCCACGGACCTGCTCGCGCGGACGCTGCTGCTCACCGTGCAGGGCGTTCAGCACCTCGAGAACGCCGGTCAGCACCGGAATGCTCCACTGCACGACGCTCAGCTGCTTCTGCGCCTGCTCGACGTCGACCGGGACATCCTCGGCGCGCCGCGCGTCCTCCTGGTTCGGGGAGGAGGCGAGCTCGATCTTCTTGCCCAGCACCCGGGCATACGCGGTCGCCGCGAGCGCTGCCCCGGTGACCACCGTCTTCGCCACGCTCGCCGCGCCGACGCCCCGCTGGGCGAACATCCGCTTCCGATTTACCACCCCGATGCCGACGGCTCCGACCAGGTGCAGGCCGATGGCCGCCGCGTTGACCGGAGTCCAGCGGGCCCAGCCGTTGCTGGCCACTCGGGCCGTCCGAAGGTTGCCGCCCTCCTGCTCGGCGGCACCGTTGAGCCCGACCGCCCCCATCAGGGATCCACCGAACCAGGCGGCCAGGCCGAGGTCGTTCAGGGCTCGGATGACGGTGTTGCGTTCTGACACGTGCCCTCCCAGGGCTAGAGGTTCCTCGCGCAGCGGGTATCCGCTTGCGGCGTCTTCAACCTCCCGACGACCGATCCGGGTCCAGTGGATGTCTGACTGCCCGCTGTCCGGGTAGTCGACGTGCGCAGGCCGCGGCGAGACCTCGTCACCGCCCTTGGACGGAAGGAAGAAGCTCATGCCCGCCCGACTGCTCCGGGTCGCCACGCTCAACACCTGGGGCCGCCGCGGTGACTGGCCGCAGCGCCGGGACCTGTTGAGGTCCGGATTCGCGGCACTGCAACCAGATCTGATCGCCCTGCAGGAGACCGTGGTCACCGACCAGTACGACCAGGTCGCCGACCTGCTCGGCTCGAGCTACCACGTACTCCACCAGAGCCAGCGAGCCGACGACGGCACCGGGTGCTCCATCGCCAGTCGCCTGCCGCCCGTTCAGGTGGACGAGGTCGATCTGTGTGTCACGGCGCGGGTGGATCCCACCGACTTCGTCGGGCGGAGTACCGCGGCGCAGTTCGACACGGCGGTCGGACGAGTCGTCTTCGTGAACCACAAGCCGAGTTGGCGACTGCCTCTGGAGCACGAGCGCGAGCTGCAGGCCGTGCGCGCGGCCACCTTCATCGAAGAGCTGGTAGCGCACCGGGCCGACCACGTCGTGGTGGCCGGAGACTTCGACGCCCGACCGGACACCGCGAGCATGCGCTTCTGGACGGGCCGACAATCCCTCGAAGGAATCAGCGTGCACTACCTGGACGCCTGGGAGCACAGCCATCCCGACGAACCCGGGCACACGTTCACCACGACCAACCCACTCACCGTGGTCGAGGCGGACTGGTCGAGGATTCCGCCTCGGCGCATCGACTACATCCTCGTCCGCTGCGACGACCGCGGCCCGACACTTCGGGTGGACTCCTGCCGGCGCCTGTTCGACGAGCCGGTGGACGGAGTCTGGGCCAGCGACCACTTCGGGGTCACCGCCGATCTCCTGGGGTAACACGAACGCCCACGATCACCCTGACCGGGAACAAGGTTTGACGCGATCGCAGCGGGGGACTTGGGCGATAATCTGCGAGCTTTCGATGGAGACCACAGTGGATGACGACCTCGACGAGAAGACATCGTCAGGCGTGGACCGGGACCGGTTCACCGCACCCCGCTACCGCGACCTGCTCAGGATGCGCCGCCGTCGGACATCTTCTGCAGAGATGACGCCCACGGGCCGGACCGTGACAACAGCGTCGAGACGAAGGAACGAACTCGAACCTCCGGGAGCGTCCAAGGATGAGAGGTCGAAGCTGACCGGAGCATCACCCAGATCCGCCGGCTTCGCGAGGCAGCAGGGTGGACGCGCCCGCGCGCGCTCCCTCGACGATCACCGAGCGCCCGTCGTGAGCGCCGTCTGCCCTGACCGGGAACGTCAGCCTGCCCACCGGGCTGAGAGGCCGCAGAGCAGCGCCCAACCGGCCGCGAAGCCGCCGATCTTCAGCTGGCGGTCGCGGTCGCCCAGCTGGGTTCCGAACACGAGCGCATCAGCGGCGTCCGCAGCAACCCGAGCCGCGGTGGCGGTGCGCAGGGCCGACCCGCGGGGTGCACACACCATGGCGGTCCCGATCGCCACGTCCCTCGCTCCAATGGCCCGGATCAGCATCGCCACCGGAGGGACGACCGCAGTCCCGTCGGGTCCCGAGCTGAGGCCGCAGGGGCGGGCCAACAGCGCAGGTCTGATGATGATGGCGACGCTGTAGAGGGCGGTGGCTGCTCCGAGCAGCCGAGGAAGGATGCGCATCCCGTAGCGATGCCCCAAACACGTCGACCGAACCATCGGCGGGGCCGCGAGAAGGAATTGTTATAGACACCGCAGCAGCGCTCGACCTCTACGACACCCTCGCTCCGGTCCGCGTGGAAGAGATGATCGGGTCGTGGCGGGGCGAGAGCCTGCGCACCGGCCACCCTCTGGATGGTCTGCTCGAGAGATACGGTTGGCACGGGAAGCGCTTCGACGGCCCCGACGACGCTCACCCCCTCGTGTTCCGCGCCGGTGCAGGCCGTACGACGCTGATCAACCCGGCGTTCGTGCCGCTCGCGTCGGTGCTGCAGTACCGATGGCTGGGACGCGCTCCCGTTGTCCCGACACTCTTCGCCGTGATCCGCCCGCTGCTCGCTACCCGGAAGCCCCGAGCTCGCCTGCGCATGACGAAGTACCGAGGCATCGTGACCGCCACGTTGCTGTACGACGCCCTTCCCATCTGCGACGCCTTCCGCAGGATCGACGACGAGACGCTCGTCGGTGCGATGGATGCGCGCGGCCTGGAGCTGCCGTTCCTGTTCGTCCTGCGCCGCGAGTGACGGCGGCACAGCCAGGCGAGGTGGTGCAGCGTCGGGGAGGACTCGACCACCCCGAACACGTGGGCTTTTCGTCGAACCCGGCCCCGCGGGACGCGTTGCGGTCGTGGGATCGGGTACCAGGTCCGGATGGGCACTGTCGATCGCATCGAGAACCCGTGGGGCCTACGGACGCCGCACGGTCGGGACGAGCCGTGGCCGGTGCGAGTGGACATGCACCTGGACCAGGGTGTGGCGGAGGCCGATGTCGAGCGGTGGGTGCAGTCGGCGTGCGTGCTGTGCAGCAACGGCTGCGGCTGCGACATCGCCGTCTCCGGCGGGCGGATGGTCGGGTTGCGAGGCCGAGCCCGGGACGTGCCAACCACGGGCGGCTGGGGCCGATGCGGACCTACCTCGCGTCCCGCGACGCGGTGCAGGGCAGCCCGCACTTCTTCCTGGCCGACGGCTCCCACACCCACAACCCCGGCATCGCGATCCACCAGGTCGGGGAGCCGGGCGCCGGCTTCCTCGTCCTCGACTTCGACGACCCGACGGTCTACGACGAGCTGGTCCGGCGGGCCGCCGGGGTCGTGGGCCTGTTCACCATCGCCGGGCAGCCGTTGAGCCCGTCCGACGACCCCAGCCTCCGGTGGTCGGTCCGGCGGCAGCAGCGCCAGCCCGGCGTCGCCGCGACCACCGGCGCAGCGACGCTGCTGCTCACCCGCGTGATGCCCGAGTTGGACGACGAACGCGACGAGGCGGGGCGGCTGGTTCGCCAGGCCCACACCGGTGTGGTGCTACGGGCGTCGGACCCGCTGACCGTGGCCGGGGACCGGAAGTGGACAGTTCGCCGGAAGAGTCAGGTGCACGCGTCCACCGTCCTTACCCACCCGATGATGAGCCCGGATTCCGATCCGAGGTAGCGGTTGAAGGCGAGCATCCCTGGCTGTTCGGTGCGCATGCCGGAAGCGGTGGCGCCGGTTCGGGCCGGTCCAGGAGTGTATGCGGGAATCACCTTTCTCGACCCCGGCGACCGACACCACAATTCGGCGGTGGCCATCCGGTCCAACCGCGAGATCCTGGCCGGAAGGCGCTCGATGACGATCTCGAAGGCGTCAGCGTCGTCATTTCCGCGGACAGCGTCATCACCGCGACCTCCACCACGGTGCATGCCACCATCGAGGCCACGCTCACCGATCTCGGAACGCAGTACCCGGTAGCAGTGCTGTACCTTCCTCAGCGCGGGCGCCGCGTGGGCGCTGTGCCAGCAGACCGCCCGGTTCCGTGACTACGGCGGGCAGGTCGAGCTCCACGATGCGACACCGCACCTGCTCCGGATCCTGCAACTGATCCATCCCCAGCCACTGCCCGGCTTGAAGATCGTCGGAAGCGGCGGCTGAGCGCGGTCTCGAGCCTGTTGCCGAGTCGGGCGGCGGCGGCATCCCCCGACCTGGCGCGGGTCGGGGCACACCTGGTCATGATCGGCGTCTGCGGTCGAAAAGCTTCATCCGTGCAGCTCAGCTACCGCAAACGGCGATCTTGACCGCCGAACCGTCCGAGGTTCCCGTTAGCGGCTCGGTGCGCCCCGACGTCCGCCGAGGATTGGGCAACACGCTTCCTCCGCCCTTCGAGCGGGCCGGCACGCAGCGGCACCGGTTCGACCGTGCGGACGACTTAGTCCGTCTCGGCGCACCCGACCAACGGGACCGAGGCTGTGATGACGACCGGGTCCAGCCTCAGGACACCCGCTCGAGCACGGCCGCGATCCCCATCCCGCCGCCGATGCACAGCGTGACCAGGGCGTAGCGGCCCTGCCGCCGGTGCAGCTCGTGCAGGGCCTTGACGGTGAGCACCGCGCCGGTGGCCCCGATCGGATGGCCCAGCGCGACCGCCCCGCCGACCGGGTTCATCTTCTCGTCCGGCACCTCCAGCTCCCGCTGCACCGCCAGCGCCACCGAGGCGAACGCCTCGTTGGCCTCCACGACGTCGATGTCGTCGACGTCCAGCCCGGCCTTCTCCAGCGCCCTGCGTGACGCCGGCACCATTCCGATGCCCATGTAGGCCGGGTCGACACCGCTCACCGCGGCCGATATCAGCCTCCCGGTGACCGCCAACCCCAGCTCCTGCGCCGCGGAGGCGCTGCTCACCAGCATCAGCGCCGCGCCGTCGTTCACCCCGCTGGCATTGCCCGCGGTGACCAGCCCGTCCTTCGTGAACACCGGCCGCAGCCTGGCCAAGCCCTCTGCGGTGGCCTCCGGACGCACGTGCTCGTCGGTGGTGAAGTCGACCACCTGCTTCTTGGCCTTGATCTGCACGGGCACGATCTGACCGGAGAAGCTCTCCTCGCTGTTCGCCTTGGCCGCGAGCTGGTGGCTGCGCGCGGCATAGGCGTCGCAGTCCTCCCGGGTGATGCCGTAGCGCTGCGCGACGTTCTCCGCGGTCGTGCCCATGTGGTAGTCGTTGAAGATGTCCCACAGACCGTCGTAGACCATGTGATCGACGATCTTGGCGTCGGGCATCCCCATGCGGTAGCCGTAGCGACCCTTCGGCATCAGGAACGGCGCCTGGTCCATGTTCTCGATGCCGCCGGCCAGGACGACGTCGGCGTCGCCCAGGGCGATCTCCTGCGCGGCGTTGACGACCGCCTGCAGCCCTGAGCCGCACATCCGGTTGAGGGTCAGCCCCGGCGCCTCCACCGGGACCCCGCTCTTCACCCCGACCTGGCGACCCGGGTTCATGCCCTGACCAGCGGACAGGATGTTGCCGACGATCACCTGGTCGATCCGCGCGGGGTCGACGCCCGAGCGCTCGATCACCGCCTTGCCCACCGTCGCGCCGAGATCCGTGGCCGACACATCCTTGAGCGAACCACCGAACGTGCCGATCGCGGTGCGCAGCGGGGTGGAAATGACGATATCCGCCTGGTGCTTGCCGAAGCTCATGCTGACCTCTTCGCCTGCTGTTCGGTCCTGATCGACCGGTGCCGGAATCTCCGCGCCGGCAAGGGGTACCCCTCCAGGCCCGAAAAATGGTCGGAAAGCCTAATTCATTCGACGGCGTGCTCTCAGCCGGTTCGGCGGGCGAGCAGGATGCCGTACTGCCATCGCGCGTCGATCCACCGACGCTCGACCCGCATGCTGTGACCGTCCAACTCGTCGTCGAGCTGGCCGCGGTCGAACTTCGCCGAGAAGCCCACGTTGATCGACTCTCCGCGCCGGACGTCGAGTTCCAGGTCGAGGCGGGCCAGCTGCACGTGCTGGTCGGTGCGGGCGTAGAGGTGCCCCTCGACCATGCCGGTCCGCTCGTCGAAGTGCGCCCGCGGCACGAACTGCTCGACGGCGAAGTCGGCGCCGAACCGCCGGTTCACGTGGGTCAGGTGGTTGAGCCTGAACTCGGCGAAGGCGCGATGTCCTGGCGGGTCGTTGTAGCCGGTCTCGAGAACGTCGGTCGGTTTGAGCAGGTCGGCGGAGAACAGGAAGCCGTCACCGGGGTCGAGCGTGGTGGCGATGTCGGCCAGCAGCGCCGCACGCTCCGCCGGTGTCGCGTTGCCGATGTTGCTGCCCAGGAAGACCAGGACCCGGCACCCGTGGCCGCGGTCGGCGCGCAGCCGGACGAGCGCCTGCTCGTAGCGGCCCCACAGCCCGACCACCTGCAGCCCGGACACCTCGGCGCTCGGCGTGCGCCCGCTGCGCTCCAGCATCTCCCGGCTGACGTCCACCGGGAAGTAGGTCGTCGGCCGCTGCCGCTGGCAGGCACCGAGCAGCTCACCGGTCTTCTTGGCGCTGCCGCTGCCGAGCTCGACGATCTGGTCGGCGTCCAGACAGCGGGCGATCGCGGCGGCGTGCGCGCGTAACAACGCCCAGTCGACCCGGGTCAAGTAGTAGGTGGACAGCTCGGTGATGGCCTCGAACAGCTCCGATCCGCGTTCGTCGTAGCCGAACACCGGCGGGATGCGCGGGACCGGCTCGCGCAAGCAGGCCCGCAGCACGGCGCTGTCGTCCCAGAACGCGTCCGCAGCGTCCACGGGCTCCACCTGCACGAACACCCCGGGTGCCGGCCACGAGCAACACGTCGATCAGCCGGCCGTCCGGTCGTTCGATCGCCACCGGCACCCGCCCGGATCACCCAGCCGGGCCAGGCGGCGGATCAGGCCGGTGAACCCGGCCGCGGTGTGCTCGACGGTGAACCCTGCGATCTGCTTGCCGGCGGGGTCGAGCACACACACCGCGTGCGTGCGCGCCGCCCAGTCGATCCCGACGAAGAACTGCGCACCTACGAGCGACACGGTCGTCGCCTTCCTGTGGGGAGCTGGGCGATGCCGCTGCGTCGGTGGTCAGGCGGTGCTGCGGTGGGCAAGCCGGTCCCGGAGCCGGTCCACCAAACCGACTCCGGGACCGGCGAGTTTGTGGAACAGCTCGCTGTTGGGTGCCGAGGGATGTGGTCGGGTGGGTGCGAGCTTCTTCGCCGTCTCCACCTTCTCCCGTAGCCGCACCAGCTCGTCCCGCGGGATGCGCTCCCGCAACCGGGGAAACTGCTCGGTCTCCTCGTCGTACGCGTGGTGACGCAGCTGCTCGGTCATCTCCCGCACGAGCGAGTCGAACCGGGGCTCCCCCGGATCCACCGCCTCGAGCTGCTTCATCGTCTCCTCGAGCTGCTTGTGCTCCTCGATGTCGTGCTCGACCGCCTGCTCACCATCGGGCACGTGCTCGCGCATCGCGGGATACACGTACATCTCCTCGGCGACCGCGTGCCGGACGACCTCGGCGATCACGGTGTCCGCCAGGTCGCGGCGCTGGCCGGCGTCGGTGCTGTTCGCGAGGCGATCCAGCAGCGCGAGCGCCTCCCTGTGATCACCGGTCAACTCGTCGACGACGTCAGCTTCGGAGTGGGTGTCCGGCGCGGTCATGGCAGCCTCCTCGTGGTGGGACGGAGGTCGTGATACCCGCGCTTCGGCCGTTCACCCGTCGACGGCCCGGTGATCAGGCCCTGGCGCGAAGTCGTTGTCACTCGGACGCATCACGGTTCGTCGACGGGGTAGCTCACCGCAATGGGTGATTTCCGTCATCGGGCAGCGTGCCGCGACGTCGACCCGGAGCTGTTCTTCCCACTCGGCAGCGGCCCGCTAGCCGGGCACCAGATACGACCGGCGAAGTCCGTGTGCAGCCGCTGCCCGGTACGGGAGCCCTGCCTGAACTGGGCGCTGAGCACCGGCCAGCAGGAGGGCGTCTGGGGCGGCCAGGACCCGGACCAGCGGCGAGCCCACCGCCAAGGGGTGCACGTCTCGAGGGCGCCGGCCGGCGAGCGCTAGCTCGTCGTCGGCTGCACCTCACCGGGGGGTCGGCCTCCCGATCGACGACGAAGCCCTCGGTAGCGGACCCCGCCGGAGCCGGATTCGTCGTCGGGACCGAGGGACTTCACCGACCGGCCGACCCGGGTGGATGGCCACCCGGGCGGCCGGCTCGGATCAGCTGTCCAGGCCCAGCAGCTGGGCCGACTTCCGGAGCCGCCCGGTCAGCTGCTGGTCGGGCCGCTGCTGCTCGCCGTGCACGGCCGTCAACACCGCGATACCGCCGGTCAGGGCGGGGATGACCCACTGCGTGAGCTTCAGCTGGCGCTGGGTCCCGCGACGTCGGCCGGGGTGTCGGCCGGGTCGGTCCCGCCCTCGACCGGCGTGCCGTCGGACTGCTGAGCTTGCGGCCCAGCGCTCGGCTGTAGGCGGTGACTCCGAGCGCTGCCCCGGTGAGGACCAGCTTCGCCACGGTCGAGGTGCCGACTCCCCGCTGGTCGGCGACCCGCTGCCGGTTCGCCAGCAGCAGCCCCGCACCGCCGACGAGATGCGCGGCGATCGCGACTCGATCTCGGATCGTCAGCGGAGTGGCGACCGCAGGCCGCGGGAAGGGTTCCGGGCATGGACACCGCAGCAGCGCTCGTCCACTACGACACCCTCGCCTCGGTCCCCGTCGAAGAGATGACCGGGTCATGGCGGGGTGCGAGCCTCAGCACCCCGGCTCGGCCATCCGGCGATGCGCAGCGGCCTTCAGCTTGTCCGGAAGAACCTTGTTCGCCAGACCTTGGGCCTTCGTGCCCACGCTCCCGGCCACCAGCTTGTCCTTGCCCCCCATCAGCGCGTCGAAGCCCTGCGCGGCGACCTGTGCGGGATCGTCCTTCGACGAGGCTCCGACCTTCGTGTCGTCCATGTCGGCGCGGTGGAAGAAGTTGGTGTCCGTCGGCCCGGGCATCAGCGAGGTGACGGTCACGCCGGTGTCCTCCAGCTCGCTCTGCAGGGCCTCTGCGAAGGACTGCAGGAACGACTTCGACGCGTTGTACACGGCCTGGAAGGACCCCGGCATCGTCGACGCGATCGATGAGGTGATGAGGACCCGACCCTCATCACGCGCCGCCATGTCGCGCAGCAGTCGCTTGGCCAGCCGGACGGTCGAGGTGATGTTGACGTCGATGATCTCGATCTCGTCGTCCAGGTCGGTGTCGAGGAAGGCCCCGCCCTGGCCGACGCCGGCGTTCAACGCCGCGGCGCTCACCGGCCGCCCGGTGGCGGTGACAGCGGAGTAGAACGTGTCCACGCCCTCGGCGGTGCGCAGGTCGGCCCGAACCGTCCGGACGTCGACGCCGGTGGCGCCCAGCTCGGCGCCGGCATCGTCGATCCCGCCGTCCTCTGCGTTGATCACGAGGTCGAAGCCGTGCGAGGCGAACTGCTTGGCCAGCTCGCGCCCGATCCCGCTCGACGCACCCGTCACCACTGCGAGCGGCTTGTTCTCGGTAGTCGTCATGCGAGCGGGCTACCCCGCGGCCGGCGGCCTACTCGCCGTGGCGACCACCAGGTGGCGAGGACCCCGACACACCGCTCGCCACCGAACCCAGAACCGATCGACGTGGAGGCTGGGCCGGGACGGCGACGCCGAGCCGGAGGACCAGCGCCTGGACGCGGTGTACTTCGACGCGGCTGGCACCTGACGTTACCGGCCGTCGGGCACACCCTTGTTCAGGTCGACCGATGGTGGGTATCCACGCGCCATGACCTCTCAGGTGATCCGGTTGCCGGGCGCCCGCAGCAACCTGGTGTCCGGTCTGCTGCTCGGGCTGGGCGTGGTGGCCTTCATCGACGAGACGGTCTTCCACCAGCTCTTGCACTGGCACCACTTCTACGACCGGTCCACCTCCGACATCGGCCTGGTCTCCGACGGGCTCTTCCACGCCTTCAGCTGGTTCGCCACCGTCGCCGCGCTGCTCATGCTCGGCCGGCTGCGACGGGAGGGCACGTTCCACGCATCCCGCTTCGTCGGCGGGCTGCTCGCCGGGGCCGGCTTCTTCCAGCTCTACGACGGCGTGGTGCAGCACAAGCTCATGGGCCTGCACCAGATCCGGTACCAGGTCGACCTGGTTCCCTACGACCTGACCTGGAACATCTCCGCCGGCCTCCTGCTCGTCGCCGGCATCGCGATGATCGTGGCCACCCGCCCCCGCGCCGCAGGCGAGCATCCGGGCCGCACAGAGGGCCCTCGATCGTGACCGGGCACCACGACGGATGGTCTGCGGGCCGGGTGGTGCTCCTCGCGGTCGCGGTCGTCGCGGTGTGGGCCTACCTCGAGGCCGTTCGCGAGGCTCGGCGGCGGGGACGAGCCTGGCCGACTGGGCGGTCCCTGCTCTGGGCCGCCGGCGTGGCCGTCTCCACGTCGGCCGTCGTCGGCCCGATTGCCGACACCGGCCATCTCGACTTCCGCGCGCACATGCTCGGCCACACGCTGCTCGGCATGCTCGGGCCGCTGTTGCTGGTGCTTGCCGCACCGGTCACCCTCGCGTTGCGGGCGCTGCCGGTGCGCCACGCCCGTCGGGTGTCAGCCGTCGTGCGCCGGCCGCTCGTCGCCGCCATCACCCATCCGGCCACGGCCGCCGTGCTGAACGTCGGCGGGCTGTGGCTGCTGTACCGCACCGGGCTGTACGCGGCCAGCACGGGCAGCACGCCGCTGCACGTCCTCGTGCACCTGCACGTCTTCCTGGCCGGCTGCCTGTTCGCCGTGGCGATCGTCGGTCCGGACCCGGCGCCGCACCGGCCAGGTCCGGCCGTCCGGGCTGCGGTGCTGGTCCTGACCGTCGCCGCACACGACGTACTGGCGAAAACGATCTACGCGTTCCCACCCCCCGGAGTGGACCCGGCCCAAGCCGCCGACGCCGGCCGGCTCATGTACTACGCCGGGACGCCGGTGGAACTCGTCATGATCATCGTGCTCTGCCGCGAGTGGGCCACACCGACTCCGCGGACGCCCGGACTACCCGTTCGACGGTGACCAGGCGGGCAGGCTAGACCGTCCGGAGGTCGATTGTCCGGCGGTGTCGGAAGTACCGCCAGGGGCGGAGACGCTGACCGTCGCCGCCGACGTCAGCGAACCGGATGCGGTGCACGCGGTCGCGGCCAGGGCGGTCGAACGGTTCGGCCGGATCGACGCCTGGGTGAACGCGGCCTCGGTGATGATGTTCGGGTCCTTGATCGGGTCCCGGCCCGGTCGACACCCCCATCTTCACCAACGCCGCCAACTACTCGGGCCGCCGATCACGAGCGCTGCCGCCGGTGTGCACGCCGGAACGAGTGGCCCGCATCATCGTCAACCTGATCCGTGTTCCGCGGCCCGAGGTGATCGCGGGCGGCTTCCTCGCGCACGCGTTCTTCCTCCAACACCGGATCCTGCCGAGCACCGCCGAACGCGTGCTCGCCCTGGAGGTCGACGGTGGCGCCTTCCCCGGGACGACGCCGCCGGAGGCGGCGTGCGGTGGGCACCGCGGTCGTCGTGGCCACGCTCGCCGCGGTGGGACGCCCAGACCGTCGACGACGCCTGTGCCGACGATCGTCGTGACCCGGTCTGCCGTCGAGGTTCCGACGAGGCGGCCGGCCCGATGCACGAAACTGGACCGATGAGCCCGCCGCCACGGATTGGGGGCGCGGAACGCGACTACGACGTCGCCGTGGTCGGGGCCGGCCCCGCTGGCAGCGCCGCGGCACTGCGCGTGCTCCGGGACAGCTCGTTGAGCCGGGTGTTGTTGCTGGACTCCGCGCGCTTCCCCCGTGACAAGACGTGCGGGGACGGGGTGATCGGGGCCGACGGGGTGAACTCGACGATCCATCGCCTGCTCGGCGCACCGGTCGCCCCGCTCGCGTCGACCGCGGTGGCCGTACGCGGGTACACCTCGACCAGTACCGATCCCGGTGCCATGACGATCGAGTTCGCCGCCGGCCGCTATCCGGCCTACGCCTGGTCATTCCCGCTGTCCGACGGCCGGGCGGCCCACCGCGGCGTCTTCGATGCCGCGGTCCGGCTGGGGCTTGGCCGCGGCACCGTCCCGCCGGCGGCGCTCGCCCTGATCCTGGCCCACCTGGCCGGGATCTGCCGATGAGCCGGCGGCGGCTCCGGACGGACGCAGCGAAATCCGGCCCGGAACGGTTGATCGGTTCCGGAACGGGAATCGGCAGGTGATCGGCTGCGCGTGCACCCGGTGATCAGGGGACGCATCGAGGAGAGGACGACACCGGACATGGATCGGGAACAGGTGGTGTTGATCGACGACCGGGGCAGGCCGATCGGCGCGAGGGACAAGGCGACGGTGCACGGTGCGCGCACCCCGCGGCACCTCGGCTTCTCCTGCTACGGCGTCGACCGCGCCGGCCGGCTGCTGGTCACCCAGCGCTCACGCCACAAGCAGACGTTCCCGCTGGTGTGGAGCAACACCTGCTGTGGGCATCCGGCACCGGGTGAGCCGGCCGAGCTCGCGGTCCGCCGCCGGCTGCGCGACGAGCTCGGCCTCAAGGCGGTCGACCTGCGGCTGGTGCTGCCCGACTTCAGCTACCGTGCCTCGCTGCAAGGGATCGAGGAGAACGAGCTCTGCCCGGTCTTCGCATGCCTGCTCGACGGGGATCCGCAGCCGGTCCCCGGCGAGGTCGAGGCCTGGCAGTGGTGGTCGTGGGAGCGCTTCCTCGACGAGGCAGGCGCCGCGGACAGCATGCTGTCGCCGTGGGCCCGGTTGCAGGCCCCGCTGCTCGGCGCACGGGGCGGCCCGCTGCACGCCGAGGCCGCCTGACGGGACCGGCGGTCGACCTCAGGCGAGCGGCAGCCCGACGTAGTTCTCGGCCAGCAACTTGGCGGCGGACGGCGAGCCGACCACCATCTTCAGCTCGGCGATCTGGCGGCGCAGGTCGAAGTCGCCGGAGACCAGCGCGTCGTGGCTGTCGACCCGTTGGGCCGGGCAGCCGGACCCGAGCGCCAGCTGCTGGATGCTCACCTGCTCGAACGCCGGCCACGGGGCCTTGCCCTGCCCGTGCCGCTTGGCGAGCCGGTCCATCACGGCGTAGCGGCCGTTGGCCAGGACCACGAACAGCACGCCGCAGCCGTAGTGCGCCGCGCTCCACGGACCATGGATCCCGTACAGCGACGACCGTCCCCCAGCACGGCCACCGCCGGTCGGCGCGGCTGCGCCATCCCCACCCCCACCGCGGCTGGCAGCCCGAACCCGAGACCGCCCATCGCGGCGCTGAGGAAGCCCAGCGGAGCCCGCGCGGGCAGCAGCCGGTGCAGGTCCGGCCGAGTCGACGGCGTCTCCTCGACCACGACGGTTCGGCCGGCAGCCGCTCGGCCAGCGCGGAAGACGTCGAAGGTCGCGTCGCGAACCGTGCGGCCCGGTTCCCGTCCTGCCGTCATCGGTGCCGCTCACCGACGTGGTCGGCCTCGTCCTCGGTGACCGGCAGCGGCGCGCTCGGCGCCGGGTCGCGGTTGACCAGCAGGATGGACAGGGCCCCGACGGCGGCGACCACGGCGAAGATGTAGAAGCCCCACGGGTAGGCCAGTCCGGCGGTCAGCAGCCAGCCGCCGATCAGCGGCCCGGTGATGGCACCGAGGCGTCCGAACCCGCTGGCCGCGTCGACCGCGGTCGCCCGTGCGGCGGCCGGGTACAGCTGGCTGATATAGGCGTACACCAGCACCTGCGCGCTGAACACGAACAGCCCGGCCAACAGCACCGACACGTACATCCCGATCCCGGGCAGCCTGATCGACAGCAGCGCCAGGAACAGCGCCGCGCCGGCGAACCAGGCAACCGTGGAGCGACGGGTGCCGATGCGGTCCGCGACCTGGCCCGCGACCAGCAGCCCGAGCACCGCCCCGACGTTGAGCACCAGCAGCAGCGCCAGGGCCGCCCCGAGCTCGTAGCCGGCCGACCGCATGATCTGCGGCAGCCACGTGTTCAGCCCGTAGACCAGCAGCAGGCCCATGAACGAGGTGATCCAGAACGCGGCGGTGGACCGGGCCAGGCCGTGCTGGAACAGGATCCCGATCGGGATCCTGCTGTGCTTCGCAGCCCCGCCGGCCGGCGCCGCGCCGAGCCCGGCCCGAGCCCGCAGGAACGCCTCGGACTCGGGCAGGTACTTCAGCAGCAGCGGGACGAGCACCACCGCCGGCAGCGCACCGACCACGAACATCGACTCCCAACCCCAACGGGGGATGAGCAGGATGCCCAGCAGCGCCGTGGCCACCGCACCCACGTGGTAGCCGGTCATCAACGTGGTCGTCGCCTGACCGCCCCGACCGGTGCGGGCGAACTCGTTGACCATCGCGATCGCCGTGGGCAGCACCCCACCGAGCCCCAGCCCGGCCAGGAACCGCAACAACCCGAAGACGAAGGGGTTCGGAGCGAAGGCGCAGGCCAGGGTGAGGAGCGAGAACACCACGACGGTCCAGACGACGGTCTGCCGGCGCCCGATCACGTCGCTGATCGCGCCGACCAGCATGGCGCCGATCATGACGCCGATCAGTCCGACCACCGACACCAGCGACGCGGTGTTCGGGGTCAGGCCCCACGTCGGCTCCTGCAGCAGGGCGGGCAACACCACGCCCAGCACCACCAGGTCGAATCCTTCGAGCGCCACCGCCGTCCAACACAGCGGCGCCACCCATCCCGCATATCCCGCTCGGGGATTGATCGTCGAACCCGAAGCCATCGTCCTTCCCTCCGCACTGGTGATCCCGATCACGTGAGGTAGGCGTGCCCGCGGTGGCCGCGCAGAAAGGTGCTTCTTCACCCGGTGATGACAAGTCGTTCAGACGGAGATCGGTTGTTGCCGCAGGGAGTCAGCCGCGACCGCCCGGCATTGCCGTTCGCTACCGATCGAGCGCGTCGACCAAAGCGTCCAGTGCGGCGAGCGTCGCCAGGGCGCAGACGGTCTCGGGCTCCCCGCACAGGTCGAGACGCACGACGTGGTTGCCGTCGCCGCCGTCGACGGCCAGGAACACGGTGCCCGGCTCGTGGCCGTCCTGCGCGGAAGGGCCGCCGGCACCGGTGATCGCCACGGCGACGTCGGCCATCAGCAGTTCCCGCACGCGTGCGGCCATCGCCTGCGCGGCCTCGGCGCTCACCACGGGACCGGACGGCACGTCCAGGACCTCGTGCTTGACCGCCGACGAGTACGCCACCACCGAACCCCGGAACCACTCGCTCGCTTCCTCCGCCTGCGCGAGCGCGCTCGCGATCATTCCCCCGGTCAGCGACTCGGCTACCGCGATCGTCCATCCCCGGGCCGTGGCCAGCTCGGCGACCTGTTGCGCGCACCGCTGACGGGTCTCCTCATCCACCGGGCCGGAACCGGATCGGATGCTCATGCCCGGCCGCCCGCCGCCACCCGGGCGTCGACGGCGCCGACTTCCCGCTCGACGCCCGCGGACAGGTGCTCCGGGATCGACCGCACCTCGTCCAGCCAGATCCGCGCGGACATGTCCGAGGGTGCCCGCCAGTCGCCCCGCGGCGACAACGAGCCGCCCGCGGACACCTTGGGGCCGTTGGGCAGCGCCGAGCGCTTGAACTGGCTGAACTCGAAGAACCGCTGCGCGAAGACCTCGAGCCAGTGCCGGATCTCCGACAGCGAGTAGCCGAACCGCTCGTCGGCCGGGAAGCCCGGCGGCCACTCCCCGCGCTCAGGGTCACGCCAGGCGTGCCAGGCCAGGAAGGCGATCTTCGAGGGTCGGAACCCGTAGCGCAGCACGTGGAACAGGGTGAAGTCCTGCAACGGGTACGGACCGACCTTGGCCTCGCTGCTCTGCACCTCTTCGTCCTCCCCGGACGGCACCAGCTCGGGAGTGATCTCGGTGTCCAGCACGTCGGTCAGGACCGCTCCCACCTCCTCGTCGAACTGCTTCGAGGAAACGACCCACCGGATGAGGTGCTGGATCAGCGTCTTCGGTACGCCGCCGTTGACGTTGTAGTGCGACATCTGATCGCCCACGCCGTAGGTGCACCAACCCAGCGCCAGCTCGGAGAGGTCACCGGTACCCAGCACGATGCCGCCACGCTGGTTGGCCGCGCGGAACAGGTAATCCGTGCGCAGACCCGCCTGCACGTTCTTGAAGGTGACGTCGTAGACGGGTTCACCCCGGGAGAACGGATGGCCCAGCTCGGTCAGCATCAGCCGCGCAGTCGCGGTGATATCGAGCTCCTCCCAGGTCACCCCCAGTGTCCGCATCAGTCGCACCGCGTTGTTCTTGGTGCGCTCACCGGTGGCGAAGCCAGGCAGTGTGAACGCCAGGATGTCGCTTCGTGGCCGTCCTTCCCGATCCATCGCCCGCGCCGCGACGATCAGCGCGTGGGTGGAGTCGAGCCCCCCGGACACGCCGATCACCAGCTTGGGGCGCCCGATCGCGCGCAGCCGCTGCTCGAGCCCCGAGACCTGGATGTTGTAGGCCTCGTAGCAGTCCAACTCCAGCCGCGTCTCATCCGAGGGCACGAACGGGAACCGCTCCACGGAGCGACGGAGGCCGAGATCGCCGTCCGGCGGGTCCAGCCGGAACGACACCGAACGGAACTCCTGGGTACGCGGGGCGTGATGGCGACGGTTGTCGTCGAACGTGCCCATCCGCAGCCGCTCGGCGCGCAGCAGGTCGAGGTCGATGTCGGCGACCGACCGCTGGTCCCCTTTCGGGAAGCGCTCCGACTGCGCCAACGCCACGCCGTTCTCCCAGATCATCGTCTGGCCGTCCCAGGCCAGATCCGTGCTCGACTCGCCTTCTCCTGCTGCGGCGTAGACGTAGGCGGCCAGACAGCGGGATGACGCGGAACGGCACAGCAGGCACCGCTCCTCGGCGCGGCCCACCGTGATCGGGCTACCGGACAGGTTGGCCAGCACGGTCGCCCCGGCCAGGGCGGCCTCGGCGCTCGGCGGGATCGGCACCCACATGTCCTCACACACCTCGACGTGCAGCACGAAGCCCGGCACGTTCTCGGCCTCGAAGAGGAGGTCGGGTCCGAACGGGACGGCCTGCCCGTCGATCGTGATCTCCGCCCGCACGTCGTCATCGGGTGCGATCTGACGCCGCTCGTAGAACTCGCGGTACGTCGGCAGGTACGACTTGGGAGCCACTCCCAGCACCCGCCCGCGGTGCACGACGACCGCGCAGTTGTAGATCCGGTGCCGGTAGCGCAACGGGGCACCGACGACCAGGACCGGCGACAGATCGGCCGAAGCGACCACGACGTCGAGCAGAGCCGCCTCGACCGCGTCCAGCAACGTGTCCTGCAGCAGGACGTCCTCGATCGAGTAGCCGGTCAGCGTCAGCTCGGGGAACACCACCAACGCCACGCCTTCTTCCCCGCACTCACGGGCCACCCGTCGCTGCTCTCCGCCGTCGGCTGCGGATCGAGACCCTGCTCTTCGTAGATGTCGAAGTAGTCGGCGGTGACGGCCAAGGTCACCGGGCCCCCGAAGCCACCGGCCCGGCGGACCTGGACCTGCCACGGCACATCGAGCCCGGCCCGCGCCACTGCCGCGTACTCGACCGTCACCTCGTACCCGTCGCCGGACCCGGTCCCGGTCGTGCTGTGCACGCCCAGCAGGCCGGTTGCACCCGCTCCCACGATCAGTACCAGCAGCCCGACCAGTATCCGTCGCCATCCGGTCGGTCGCGGGCCCGCCGCAGCGGTCCGGATGTCTCCCAGCGTGCCACGTTGCTCGCTCCAGTTCACAGTGGACGAGTACCCGACGATCACCAGCGACAACCGGCGGCTGACGCTCGTCGGATTGCTCGGCGGCAGGACGATCGCCTGAACAGGACCGGCGTCCTACCCGCGTTCCACGTCCGGACCGGCGCCGTGCGCGGCCGGATGCGATCGTGGCCGGATGGGCTCCTCGACCGCCGACGCCTTCGCGGCGTGGTCCCGGCTGCACGGTGGAATCCGGCCCTCTGCCCCGGTGCGCGTCTGGCTGCGGCTGGTGCAGCGGCTGGCGGCCGGCCCGTTCGCCCGGGTTCCGCCCGACGTGCTGTCCGCGGCCGGGGTGCTGAGCGCGCTGCTCGCCGCGCTGGTGGCCACGGCCGGTGGCCGGTGGGTCGCGGCCACCGCGGCACTGGTGCTGTTGGCCGGGCTGTTCGACGGGCTGGACGGCGCCGTCGCCCTGCACACCGGCCGGGCCCGCCCGCTCGGGGCCGTCATCGATGCGATGGCCGACCGGGTGGGCGACCTGCTGCTGGTAGCCACGCTGGCCGTGCTCGGTGCGCCACCGGCCTGGTGTGTGGCGCTGGCCGGGCTGGTGTTCGGCCACGAGTACCTGCGGGCCAGGGCGCAGGGGGCGGGGCTGCCCGGGGTGGGTGCGGTCACCGTCGCCGAGCGCCCGACCCGGGTCATCGTCGTGGCGGTCACCGCGCTCGGGGCCGCGGCGATTCCCAGCGGCACCCCGGGCACCGGCTGGAGCTGGGCGGCGGTCGGCGCCGGCGGCTGGCTGGTGGTCGGGGTGGTCGGGCTGGTGCAGCTGGCGGTCGGGGTGGTGCGCGGGCTACCCGCTCAGGCCGGGCCGACGAGCGCGGCGACGATCGACGCCGACAGCGCGACCAGCGGCAGCCCGCCGCCGGGGTGCGCGGACCCGCCGACCAGGTAGAGCCCCGGTACCGGGGACCGGTTGGCCGGGCGCAGCAGGGCCGCCCGCGGCCCGTGCGAGGCGGTGCCGTAGATCGCCCCACCGGGCGCGCCGGTCTCCCGCTCGAGATCGGCCGGGGTGCGGATCTCCTGCCAGCGCACCCGGTCCCGGACGTCCGCGCCGCGCGCGGCCAGCGTGGCCAGCACCCGGTCGGCGTAGCACTCGCGCAGCTGCGGGCAGTCCCAGTCGACCCCCCGGCGCGGGTCGTGGACCGGCGCGTTGACCAGCACGAACCAGCCCTGCGAGCGGTCGTCGGGCCGCAGCGCCGGGTCGTCGGGGGCGTGCACGTACACGGTCGGGTCCGCGACCGGAGCCGGCCGCCTGCCGAAGATCGCGTCGAACTCGGCGTCGTAGTCGGCCGGGAACCAGACCCGGTGCGCGGCTCCGGACGTCCGTCCGTCCAGCGCGAGCAGCAACGCGAACCCGGACAGCGACGGGGTGCTGCGGCGCAGCGTCCGGCGCGCGCGGCCGGCCGCCGGGTCGGACAGCAGTCGCTCGTAGAGCACCCCGGCGTCGGCGTCGCACACGACGACGTCGGCGGCCACCGCAGCCCCGTCGGCCAGCTGCACCCCGGACACCCGGCCGGTGGCCGTGCGCACCCGGGTCACCTCCGAGCCGAGGTGCACCGCGACCCCGAGATCCTGGCAGCGCCGCAGCAGCGCGTCCGCCAGCCGGCGCATGCCGCCGCGCACGTACCAGGCGCCGAAGTGCTGCTCGACGTAGGAGGTCACCGACAGCACCGAGGGTGCGCGGCGCGGGTCGGAGCCTGAGTAGGTTGCGTACCGGTCCAGCCAGGCGACCAGCCGCGGATCCGGGAGCATGGCGGTGCCCAGGCCGCGCAGCGTGCGCCACGGGGCGATCATGCGCAGCTCCGGCACCCGGCGGGAGAAGCGCAGCAGGTCGCCGACCCCGTCCAGCGGGCGACGCAGCACCGCGTCGCCGACCAGCGACCACAGCCGGGCCGACCGCTCGTGCAGGGCCAGCCACGCCGCTCCGGCGCCGGGGCCGAGCGCGGCGTCCAGCGCCGCGGGCACCGCGGCCGGATCATGCGGCATGTCCAGGGTGGTCCCATCGGCGAACCGGTAGCCGCACGCCGGATCCACCGGGTCGAACACGAGCTCGGTCGGGCCGCCGGTGTCGGCGAACAGCTCGTCGAACACGTGGGGCAGCGTCAGCAGCGACGGCCCGGTGTCGAAGCGGAAGCCGTCGCGGCGGTACTCCCCCAGCTTCCCCCCGTGGGTGTCGGAGCGTTCGTGCAGCTGCACCCGGTGTCCCTGCGCGGCCAGCCGGGCGGCGACCGCCAGCCCCCCGACCCCGGCCCCGATGACAAGAACATTGCTCACAGGGCCCGGCCCTTCCAGCGCAAGGTGCCGCGCCGATGCCCGATCCAGGAGCGGACCAGCAGCCCGAGCAGCGCGGCGACGGAGGCCGGGTGGGCCAGCGCGTCCGGCCAGACCCGCCCCCGGCTGCGCCGCGCCGCGATCACCCGGGTCGCCGCGCCGGCCGCGTAGCCGACGAGCCCGGCCCGGGAGCCGAGCAGCGCCGCGGCCGGCGGCACCAGGTAGGTCACGGCCAGCAGCGCGCCGACGGCCGCCGCGGCCGGCGCCGATCCGAACGCCGCCCACAGCGACTTGCGGTAGCCCGCACTCGCCTCGGCCCAGCTCTCGTACATCCGGCACGTCGCGATCGGGGATCCGTCGGCCACACCGACCCGGCCGCCGGACCGCTTCACCGCTCTGGCCAGCGCGATGTCGTCGAGCACCTGCCCGGAGGCGCTCGCGAACCCGCCGGCCGCGGCCAACGCAGCGGCGTCCAGGACCATGAACTGGCCGTTGGCCGCGACGAGGGACGGCCGCGCCGCGGCCTCGGACCGGCGCAGCGGCAACAGCACCATCCACGACCAGGCCAGCAGCGGCTGCACCAGCCGCGGGCCGAACCCGTCGGCCAGCTGGCGCGGCCACGGGCACAGCAACTGCAGTCCGGCGCCACGCAGCAGGCCGACCGCGGCGGCCACCGCGTGCGGCGCGAGCTGCACGTCGGCATCGACGAACACCAGCACCTGGCCCCGGGCAGCGGCGGCCAGCTGCGCGCAGGCGTGGGGCTTGCCGAGCCAGCCGGCGGGCGGCGGCGAGCCTGGCAGCACCCGGAGCCGCGGATCACCGGCGGCCGCGGCCAGCACGGTAGCCGTGGTGCCGTCGCCCGATTCGTCGTCCAGGACGAGGATCTCCAGGTCACCGACCCCGGTCTGGGCCAGCAGTGAGCGGATCGTCGGCGTGATCCGGTGCGCCTCGTCGCGGGCCGGCACCAGCACCGACACCGACTCGGCCACGGGGCCCGGCCGGCCCGATGGCTCCCGTAGCGCGCGCAGGTTGAGCACCTGGTGGACGGCGGCGGCCACGGCGAGCAGCGCGCCGGCCCGTGCGGTGGCGACCCCCAGGCGGCCGACCCGGGACCCCCGGAATCGGACAGGGCGCAGAAGGTATGGCGCGATCCGCAGCGGGTACAGCGCTGCGTAGCCGGCCGAAAACGCCTGCCGACCGCACGTCCGCGATCCGGAGAACATCGATGCCTCACCCCGCCCCGCTCCACCGGCCCGGTTTCCCGGCCCGCTCGGTCACCTGGGCGCTGGTCGCCGCCGCCGTCCTGGTGCAGATCGTCTACCCATTGACTCCCGCCGGCACGCGCACCTCGATCACCGTGCTGTCGGTGCTGGTGTTCGCGGCCGCCTCGCTCGCCGACGTGGTCGGCAGGTACGGCATGCGGGGCGCCGGGGTGCTGTTGCTGGTGGCTGGGGGTGGCGGGCTGCTGGCCGAGGCGGTGGGCGTGCACACCGGCTTCCCGTTCGGCAGCTACGCCTACACCGGCACGCTCGGCCCGCAGCTGCTCGGGGTTCCGCTGGTGGTGCCGTTCGCGTGGGTGATGATGGCCTGGCCGGCGCTGGTCGTGGGCCGCACGCTGGGGCGCCACCCGGTCTCCGTCGCGGCGCTCGGCGGCGCGGCGCTGGCCGCCTGGGACGTCTTCCTCGACCCGCAGATGGTCGACGCCGGGCACTGGCGGTGGGCCGTGCCCGATCCGGGGCTGCCGCTGGTCCCGGGCGTGCCGTTGACCAACTACGCGGGTTGGGTGCTGGTCGCGGTCACGATCGTCGCGCTGCTGGACCGGAGCC
This sequence comes from uncultured Actinomycetota bacterium, assembly GCA_963730945.1. GTDB lineage: Bacteria > Actinomycetota > Actinomycetes > Mycobacteriales > Pseudonocardiaceae > Pseudonocardia. Next base: position 247,690 of record CAVSTV010000008.1, on the reverse strand, counting down.
TGGCGCCGGCGACCGGACCGTCCGGCCCGGCCGCCGCGCTGTACCTGTGGACGTACGGCTCATCCGTGCTCGCGCACCTGGCCTTCTTCGGGCTGCCCGGTTCAGCGCTGGTCGGTGGCCTGCTGATGGGCCTGCTCGCGCTGCCGTTCGCCGATCGGCTGTGGCCGGCTCCGGCGGCGGCCGGGTCGCGGCGGCACCAGCCCTGGACCACCGAAGCCCGATGATCCCGCCGTACGGGGTGCGGCACCGGCCGGTGCCGATCCCACCGACCTGGTACGACCTCAGCGGGCGGCTCGCGTTCGGCCGGCCGGGCCGACGTCGGCACCGGTCCGGGGTGTGCGTCGACATCGAACGCGGGCTGCTGGGCATTCGATACCGGCGCTGGCGGCTGGTCACCATGCTGCAGAACGTCGCGGCCGTCCACCTCGCCGGATCCGGTTCGCCGGGTGGGGTGCGCCGCTCCGGCCGGGACGGCTACCTGCGACTCGGCGACCCGAGCGGGCCGGCCGTGCGGGTCCGGTTCCGCCGGGCGGTACCGACCATCCACGCCTCCGGCCTGCACGGTAGGCCCGTGGTGGGGGTGATCGTCGGCGTGCACGATGCCGACGGGCTCGTCGAGCAGCTGCGCGGCCTACCGGTCGAGCACGAGCAGCAGCCGGTAGCCGAGCAGCACGAGCAGGTGCAGCGCGTAGAGCCAGAGGGCCAGCGCCGCCACCGCACCGAAGATCGGCAGGCCACCGAAGGGCAGTGACCACTCCACCGGTATCGCCAGGAACAGCACGAACCCCTGCAGGAACCCGGACAGGAAGGCGCCGGTAACGAACCCGGCCAGCACCAACGGCCGCCACCGCACCCGGCCGCCGGCCACCCACCGGTAGATGAGCACCAACGCCGTCGACACGGCCACCCACACGACGTGGAACGCGATCACCACGCCGAGCGCGAGGGATCCGCCGCCCGTCCGGTAGAGCGGTGCAACCCAGGGTGCGGCGGCCAGCAACAGCAGCACCAGGGCGGGCCCGCCTGCGATCAGCGGCAGCAGCCCGAGCCGACCGCGCCAGCCCACGAAACGCCGGTCCGCGGCCGGGGAGAGCTGGCGGAACGCCCGCCGCAGGCCCTCCCCGTAGAGGCTGGCCGGGAACAGCGCCACCAGCACCTGCCACCCGCTCAGTTGGACCGCCGTCGCGGCCAACACCCGCAGCGCCTGCGGCGTCCCGTGTCCGCTCGGCAGCCCGCCGATGGCGACCTCCAGCCCGCCGAGCAGCCGGTCCGCGCCGACCAGCACCGCGGTCAGCCACAGCGACACCAGGGCCAGGGGCACCACACCGAGCAGCGCGAAGAACGTCACCCCGGCCGACCACAGGGCGAAGTCGCTGGCCGGGAACGACGCCGCCAGCTCACGACCGAGCCGACGTCGACCCTTCCGCGAACCCGGCACGACACGGGCCTACCCGGCCATCCGACCAGCCATGCCCGGCGACGGCAGTATTCGGACCGGCGCAGCCGGGTACCGGGTGGCGGTGCTCCCGACCGGAGCCGGCAAGTCGGCCATCTACCAGGTGGTGGGGCTGCGGGTGGACGGTCCGGTGCTGGTTGTCTCGGCGCTGGTCGCGCTGCAGCGCGACCAGCGCGACGGGCTCGCCGACACCGACGCTCCGGACGCCGTGGTCGTCAACTCCAGCCAGCGCGTCGGCGAGATCGCCGACGCCTGGTCCAGGAGCTGCATCTGGAGCGTGTTGCCGAATCCTCAGCAGACGTCGGGGCACGGTCGAGCCGCCATCGGGCACCTCGGACGGGTTCGGCGGCGCCAAGATCACCGTGTGCGGTAGCTCAGCTGCACGGAGAGCGTGTTGCCGGATCCTCAGCAGCCGTCAGGGCACGGCCCAGCCGCCATCGGGCACCCCGGACGGTTCGGTGGCGTCAAGATCACCGTCTGCGGTCGCTGAGCTGCGCAGAGAGCCTGTTGCCGAATCGGTGGCGGTGGCATCCCTTGATCCGGCCCCGGGTCGGGAGCAACCCTGGTCATGATCGGCGTCTGCGGTTGAAAAGCTTCATCCGTGCAGCTCAGCTACCGCAGACGGCGATCTTGACGCCGCCGAACCGTCCGAGGTGCCCGAGAGCGGCTCGGCCGCGCCCCCGAGTCTGCTCAGGATTCGGCAACACGCTCCGGATGAAGCTAATCAACCGCAGACGCCGATCATGACCAGGGTTTGCTCCCGACCCGGGGCCGGATCAAGGGATGCCACCGCCACCCGATTCGGCAACAGGCTCCGAATGAAGCTTTTCAACCGCAGCCGCTGATCATGACCAGGTGTGACCCGATACGGGGCCGGCTCGGGGGATGCCGCCGCCGAGGGCTGAGCAGTGCAGGGACTGCCCAGCCCTGTGCGCACTACTTCTTTGCGGTCTTCGCGTTCGTCTTGCTCTTCGCGTTGCTCGAGTTCTTGATGGGCTCGTCGGCGTCGGCGAGTTCGAGTTCGGCGGTGGCCTGCACGAGCTTGAGCAGTTCCGGGTCCAGCCCGGGAGCGAACTCCTCAGGTCGTTCCACCGCGGTGTCCATCGGGAATCCGTCGGGCATCTGCTCGGTGGTCAGGGTTCCGCCGCCGACGGAGGCGGGCGCGCTGCCACGATAGATCTTGCCGGCCTCGGAGAGGTTGTCGGCGCTGAACGTGTACTGCTTGAGGTGCAAACCCTGGTCGAGCAGCTTCTTGACCTCGGGGAACCGCTCGGCATCGGTCTTCGGGATGGGCAGCGCCGCGCCCCAGTTGACGCCCAATGACTCGAGCGCCTTCGCGTAGGCGTTCTCGTGGGCCTGATCGCGCACGATCAGATACGCGATCGTGGCGCGTGCGGTCTTGTTGGCCGTCATCTCGTAGATGCGGCATTTCTGCAGCCGCCCGGTGGATTCGAGCATCAGGTTGTAGAGCAGGTCGAGCACCAGGTTGCCGCTGTTGTAGACGTAGGACCCCGACCACGGGTTCCCGGCGGCGTCCACCGGCAGCGCACCCTGCGCGCCGACCAGATAGTGATGGATGTTGCCGGCGCCCAACGCGAAGCCGAGCGGGGTGGCCCCACCTTTGCCCGGTTCATCGACCGGTTTTGTCGCCGATTTCTTGTACTGGGGGGCTCCGTCGGTGAGCCGGGCGATGGTGGTCGCAATGAGCTCGACGTGGCCGATCTCCTCGGTGCCCACTCCGTACAGCAGATCCTTGTAGGGCTTGCCGGCCGCACCCCGGAAATTGAACGCCTGGAACAGGTATTGCATCATCGTGCGCATTTCGCCGAACTGGCCACCGAGCCCCTCCTGCAGCGCGTTGGCGGCGGCGGGGTCGGGCTCGTCGGGAACGATCTCATTGATCATCTTCTGGACATGCAGAAACATCAGAACCTCGTCATCGTCGTCGAGAGCCGATCTTGCAGCCGGCGGCGGCAGTCGTGCCGGCGACCGTCTCCGTCAGGAGTGCCCAGTGGCAGCCCGTCTACACACGTTGCCCGGACCGTGGTCTTCCGATTGCCCGGTCGCGTCACGTCAACGAGGTCAGATCTCCGAACGCCACGTGATGATCTTGTATTCTGTGTCAGTCGGCTTCGAGGTCGGCCCGTAGGGTCGCGAGAGCCTTCGCGAGGAGCCGCGATACGTGCATCTGCGAGATCCTGATCCGGGAAGCGATCTGAGTCTGGGTCAGGTCGCCGAAGAAGCGCATGATGAGGATCGTGCGCTCCCGTTCCGGAAGCTGGTCGAGCGCCTTCCGCAACGCATCGCGGTACTCAGCGGTCGCCAATGACTCGTCGATCGAGCCCAGCAGGTCACCCCGCGTCGTCCCGGTGTCGCCGAAGACGATGTCCAGGGAGTCGCACGAGTAGGCCTGCTGAGCGTTGAGAACCTCGACGATCTCTTCGACGGCCAACCCGAGTTGCGCGGCGATCTCGGTGGGACGCGGCGCCCGCCCCAGCTCGCTCGACAGTTCGGCCACGGCCTGCCGTACCGGACCCTGAAGATCCTTGAGCCGCCGCGGTACCCGCATCGACCACGTGCGATCCCGAAAGTGTCGTCGCATCTCGCCGGTGATCGTCGGTATCGCGTAACCCAGGAAGTCGATCCCTCGTTCCGGATCGAACCGGTCCAACGCGTTGAGCAGACCGATCGCGCCGACCTGCTCGAGGTCCGCCACCGGCTCGCCACGACCGGCGTAACGCCGGGCGATGTGCTTCACCACCGACAGGTAGCCGGCTACCAATTCCTCGCGCAACGCAGCACGTCGGCTGTCCTCCGGCGGTAGCGACGCGAACTCCAACAGCAGCGGAGCCAGGTGCCGGTAATCACGGTCGCCCTCGCGGCGGTGGGCGGCCCTGCCGGGCGGCGAATCGACGATGGGCAAAACGGTCACCCTCTGGTCGGTGGACGGGCTTCGCGATGCCCGCCGAACACCACAGACATCCGGCTGTCGGTCCAACCACGCAAGACGCTAAATGGCCTGTCAAGACTCGGCAACTCGGTCCACCGCTCCCTCGCGGGCACCGCCCGGACCTGGTCGAGGTTTGGCCGACGGCGCCTCGTGGCACAGCAGTAGCGGGCAGGCCGCGCCACCGATCGACCGGTCGCCGGACCGTCCCGACTGGAGGGACGGCGTGTCGACCATCACAGCGGACGCCGTGGTGATCGGCGGCGGCCACCACGGCCTGGTCGCGGCGGCCACGCTCGCCGACGCCGGGTGGGACGTCTGCGTGCTGGAGTCGACCGGGATCATCGGCGGTGCGATCAGATCCGCACAGCTGCACCCCGGCTACACCGCCGACTTGTTCAGCGCCTTCTACCCGCTGTCGGCCGCATCGCCGGCGCTGCGGGCGCTCGAACTGGACCGCCACGGGTTGCGCTGGGCGCACGCGCCGAGTGTGCTCGCTCATCCGCTCCGGCCGGACGATGACGGCCCGGCCGCCGTGCTGCACCGGGACCGCAACGACACCGCGGCCGGGCTGGCTGCGTACGACTCCCGCGACGGGGAGGCCTGGCTGCGGCTGTGCGAGCAGTGGGACCGGATCGGGGAGCCGGTGCTGCGCACGTTCTTCTCCGCGCTCCCACCGGTACGCGGCCCGGTGCAGCTGCTGCGCCGTTCCGGTACCGCGGAGGCCCTCCGGTTGGCCCGGTTCCTGCTGCTGCCGGCCCGCCGGATGGGCGAGGAGCTGTTCGCCTCCGAGGCGGCCCGGCTGCTGTTGGCTGGCAACGCGGTGCACGCCGACGCGCCCCCGGACGCCCCGGGGAGCGGCGTCTTCGGCTGGCTGCTGGCGATGCTCGGCCAGCACTACGGGTTCCCGGTGCCGGTCGGCGGCAGCGGCGAGCTGGCCGCCGCGCTGGGCCGGCGCGCAGCGTCGGCCGGGGTGCAGATCATGACCGGACAGCACGTCGAGGCCATCGAGGTCCACGGCGGCCGGGCCCGGGCCGTGCGCACCATCGCCGGCCTGACCGTCCGCGCCCGCAAGGCCGTCGTCGCCGACGTGTCGGCCCCGACCCTCTACGACCGGCTGCTGCCGGCCGACGCGTTGCCCACCCGGCTGCGCGCCGATCTCCGGCAGTTCGCCTGGGACACGCCGGTGGTCAAGGTCAACTGGGCGCTCGACGGCCCGATCCCGTGGCGGGCCTCCGGTGTGGCCGGCGCCGGCACCGTGCACGTCGGGGCCGACGAGAACGGGCTGGCCCAGTGGTCGGCCGACATCGAGTCCCGACGGCTGCCGCAATCCCCGTTCATGCTGTTCGGCCAGATGACCACCGCCGACCCCAGCCGCTCCCCCGCCGGCACCGAGAGCGCGTGGGCCTACACGCACCTTCCCCGCGGGGTGTCCGACGAGGACTCGGCCCGAGAGCTCGCGGAGCGGGTCGACGCCGTCGTCGAGTCCTTCGCACCCGGCTTCGGAGCCCGCGTGCTGCACCGCGAGGTGCAGGGGCCCGCTGACCTGCAGTCCGCCAACCCGAACCTCGAGCACGGGGCGGTCAACGGCGGCACCGCGCAGCTGTTCCAGCAGCTCGTGTTCCGCCCGGTGTCCGGGCTGGGGCGCGCCGAGACCGTCATCGACGGGCTCTACCTGGGGAGCGCGTCGGCGCACCCCGGCGGCGGTGTGCACGGTGTGTGCGGGCTGCTGGCCGCCCGCGCGGCGCTGGCCGACCACGGGTGGACGGGGGCCGTGCGCCGACGCCTGACCTCAGCCGCGTTGGAGCTCGTCTACCGGGACCCGCCCTCGGCGAGATAGGCGAGCCGGCGCAGCGCCTCGGCGTTGCGCGGACGGATCAGCGCGGCTCGCATCGGCGCCGGGATGAGCGTCATCGGACCGCTGATGGCGTCCTCCTCCAGCACGACCAGGCACCCGTCCGGCCGCGGGTCGAGCTGGACCCGGATCGCGACCTCACCGAGCGGGCGGGCCTTGCCGTGCAGGACGAGCTCCCGCCCGGGTATCGAGGTCTTCACCACGGTCTCGTCGTCGAGCAGCATCGGCCACGCGCCTTGCGAGTGGTGCAGCATCGCGCCCTCCGCAGGCCATGCCGGGTCCACGGCGCGCATCCGGGACGCTCCGACCACCCATGCCGCGTAGAGCCAGCCGTCGGCGAGCACGTCCCACACCGAGTCCGCAGGCGCCTGGACTACCCGTTCGACGGTGACCACGCGGGCAGGTTAGACCCTCCGGAGGCCGATTGCCCGGCGGTGTCGCGGGTACCGCCAGATCATGCGGATCAGGAACTGCGTCGTCGTGGTGACCGGCGCCTCCAGCGGCATCGGACGGACCACCGCGCTGGCGCTGGCCGCGCGCGGCGCACGGGTGGTGCTGGTCGCCCGGGATTCCGAGTCGCTGCACGCCGCCGCGACCGAATGCGCCGCGGCGGGGGCGGAGACGCTGACCGTCGCCGCCGACGTCAGCGAACCGGATGCGGTGCACGCGGTCGCGGCCAGGGCGGTCGAACGGTTCGGCCGGATCGACGCCTGGGTGAACGCGGCCTCGGTCATGATGTTCGGGTCCTTCATCGAGGTTCCGCTCGAAGACCTGCGGCGGGTGTTGGACGTGAACCTGATGGGCTACGTGCACGGCTGCCGGGCCGCGCTGCCGCGCATGATCGACCAGGGTCGCGGTGTGGTGGTCAACGTCTCCTCGCTGCTCGGGGTCGTCGCGCTGCCGTACGGCTCGTCGTACACGATGGCCAAGTTCGCCATCCGAGGGCTCAGCGGCAGCCTCCGCCAGGAGCTGCGGCTGTCCGGGGTCCGCGGCGTGACGGTCTGCACCGTCCTGCCCGGCCCGGTCGACACTCCCATCTTCACCAACGCCGCCAACTACTCGGGCCGCCGATCACGAGCGCTGCCGCCGGTGTGCACGCCAGAACGAGTGGCCCGCATCATCGTCAACCTGATCCGTGTTCCGCGGCCCGAGGTGATCGCAGGCGGCTTCCTCGCGCACGCGTTCTTCCTCCAACACCGGATCCTGCCGAGCACCGCCGAACGCGTGCTCGCCCTGGAGGTCGACCGGTGGTGCCTTCCCCGGGACCACGCCGCCGCACCCGGCCCCGGCAACCTCTACCGGCCAGCACCCGGGCCCGGCCAGCGGCACGGAGGCTGGCACGGGCGAGCACGGGAGCGGAGGCGGCGTGCGGTGGGCACCGCGGTCGTCGTGGCCACGCTCGCCGCGGTGGGACGCCGACGTCAACGGCGTCTGCGCCGACACTGACGTGATGGGACGAGCGTGAACTCTGGTGACGGACAGGCCGACTCCCGCCATCGGAGCCGAATACCCGAGGACAACACGGTCGTGGCGCGCGCCCAAACGGCTTCGCCGACCACTGCGTGCAACAACTCGACCGGGATGTGTGATGGACGAATCGGACGAAGTGCCGAAGTGTGGACGCGGCAGCGCACACCGGCGGGATGAGCGGTGGAGGGTGGGGTGTCGTGCGGCACCGCGAGACGGCCCACACGGACGCGACGCCGCGCGCGGCCTGGCGGAGGCTTCCCGACGGCCTGGTGCAGAGCACGCGCTGCGTCCTGTGGCTGGCCGCGGTGCTGTCCCTGGTGTTGCGCTTGCCCGGGCTGGTTCTGCTGGTCCCGCGGGCGGCCCTGCCGGTAGTCGCCGCGGTGGTCGCCGGCTGCATCGTGGTGTGGTCGGTCCGCTATCTGCGGCGGCGGACGGCCTGGTGGCTCGATGTTCCCGAGGCCGCGCTGATCGGGCTCTTGGCCACCATCTCCCCCATCGCCGGCTTCGCGTTCTCGGTTCTCTTCCCCGCGATCTGGTTCCGCGCCTTCTACGGATCCACCCGCGGATTCGCGCTGTTCACCGCGGGTTGCTCGCTCGCGTTGGTGATCTCCCTGCCGCTGTGGGGCCTGCTGCCGGGCCGGACGGGTACCGGACCGGTGCTGGCCACCCTGGCGACGCTGCCGGCGGCTCTGGTGACGGCGGGGGTGGCGCGCTGGATCGGGCGGTCGCTGTTCGCCCGGGAGGAGTCCCAGCACCGCGACGCCGCGCTGGTCGAGCTGGGCCAGCAGCTGATCGGGCTGACCGATCGCGCCACCATCCACGACCGGGCGCGGGAGTGCGCCACGGCGATCTGCGCGGCCACCCCAGGCCTGAGCGTGGTGATCCTGTTCGGCGAGCCGAGCGGGCTGCGCGTCGCCGAGACGATCGGAGCCGTCGCGCAGGCCCCGGCGACCCTCCTGCGCTCGGCCATGCCGGTGCACGGGCGGAGCCCGCTCGCCGACGACACCGCGCTGCGGGACATGGCCCGCCGCGGTACCGCCTGGTTGGGCTTTCCGTTGCCCGACCACCCGGAGGGCTGGCTGCTGCTGGGCGCGCCGTCCCGGGTCCCGGTCGAGGTGGTGGCGGCCATGCTGTCGGTGACCAACCAGGTGGCGCTCGCCCTGCGCAGCAGCAGCGCTCACGACGAACTGGCCGCGCAGGCCCGCGTCGACGCGCTGACCGGCCTGGCCAACCGGACCGCCTTCACCACTGCGCTGGCCGCGCTGCTGCAGAACCCGTCCGGGGTCGCTGCCCGGCCGGCCTTGCTGTTCCTCGACATCGACGACTTCAAGCTGGTCAACGACGGGTTGGGGCACCTCGCGGGTGACCAGCTGCTGCGACAGATCGCGCTGCGGCTGCGCAGTGCCGTCCGTCCGACCGACCTGTGCGCCCGGCTGGGCGGTGATGAGTTCGCCGTGCTGCTCAGCGACGCCGACGACCGGGTGCTGGCCGTGGCCGAGCGCCTGGTCGAGCTGGTGGCTGCCCCGGTGCCGGTGCTGGGACGGGTCACGCGGGTGTCGGCGAGCGTCGGGCTGGCCCTGGCGGTACCCGGCATGTCCGGAGAGCAACTGGTCCGGCACGCCGACATCGCGATGTACGCGGCCAAGACGAGGGGCAAGAACTGCGTCCAGGCCTTCGATCCCAGCCTGCTGCGGGAAGAGGACAGCGCGGCCTTCGCCAACGAGTTGGCGCAGGCCGCCGAGGCCGGTCAGCTGGTCGTGCACTACCAGCCGATCCTCTCCGTGCCCGACGGCCGGTGCGTGGCCGCGGACGCGCTGGTGCGGTGGCAGCACCCGACCTGCGGGCTGCTCGGTCCCCGCGAGTTCATCCCGGCCGCCGAGCGGTCCGGAGCCATCGTCGGGATCGGGGCGCACGTCCTGCGCACCGCCTGCCTGGACTCGGCCGGGTGGCGTCGCGCCGGGTGACCGCTGGCCGTGCACGTCAACGTTTCTGCCGCCCAGCTCACCGATCCGGTGTTCCCGGACGCCGTGCCCGACGGCCTGGTCGAGGCCCAGATCCCGGGGCGCGGGTTGATCGTGGAGATCACCGAGAGCATGGTTCTCGACTCGGCCCTCGTCCGCGTCTCCCTCGATCGGCTCATCGAGCTCGGGGTGGGGATGGCCATCGACGACTTCGGCACCGGGTACTCGGCGCTGTCCACGCTGCGTACCCTGCCCCTGGACATCGTCAAGATCGACCGGTCGTTCATCGCCGGTGCACCGGCCGGAGTCGCCGACCGGGCCGTCGTCGAGGCCGTCGTGCAGATGGCCGGTCGGCTCGGCCTGCAGGTCGTCGCCGAGGGGGTGGAACGGCTCGACCAGCAACAGTTCCTGGTCGAGATCGGGGCCACCGCGGTACAGGGCTTCCTGCATCTACACCCGGTGCCGGCCGCTGAGCTCGTGAGATGGCTGGACCAGCGCGGCGACCCTCCCGCCGGCACCGTCATCCCGCTTCTCCGGCGATCACGCGACGCGGTGCCGGAGATCGAAGCCGGCTCCCACGGCCGTTCCCGGAGCTGACGGCCCACCCCGGTTCGCAGGCGGAACAGCTCAGTCACCGACAACATGACCAACAGGGCGGTTTCAGGGGTCCACAAGCTACGGTGCGAAAGGACCGTGTCCGGCCGACAACAAGAGAAGGAGCGATCGGATGAGTGTCTATCGGGTCACCGACGTCATTGGGACGAGCACCGAATCATGGGAGGCGGCAGCGCGGAACGCGGTGGAGACCGCGGCATCGACCGTGCGGGAACTCCGGGTCGCCGAGGTTGTCCGCCAGGATGTCACGATCGAGAACGGCCAGGTCACCGGCTACCGCGTGCGGTTGGCCATCTCGTTCAAGTACGAATCGCCGAGCTGACCCAGCGCCGGGGGCCCGGCATCGAGGCGCCGGGCCCCGGCGAGCCGTTGACCACACTGTTCTCCGGGGCTGCCTTCACTCCATCAGGCCATTGCGGCGAACCCGACGGAGGATCAGGTGGTCGAGCCCGAGCCGCCCGGAACCGACCGCGGCGAGGGTCAAGCTCAGCAAGCCGATCGCGATGACCAGCTCGGGGCCGTTGTGGTCCATGGCATACAGGCCGCTCGTGTGCACGAGGGCCCATGCGCCCACCATGTTCATCGCCATCAGGACGCCGACGATCGGCACGCCGAGACCGAGGATCATGGCGAGACCGCCGACCGACTCCAGGAGGACGTTGGCCGGCCCGCTGATCGCGGGCAGCGGAATCCCGGACTGCTCGAAGAGCGCCGCCACCCCGGCCATGCTGCCGCCGCCGAAGTCGTACTCGAGCTTGGCGTGCGTCAGCATCAGCACGCCGAGGCCCACCCGACTGACCAGGAGGACGACGTCGCGGGCGGTCCGGACCGCGGTCGCCCTCGGGCGGATCTCGGTTGTGTCCTGTGTGGTCATGGTCGTGCTTCCTTCCGACGGGTGGGCAGATGTGTCGCCGAGAAGCCGAGGCCGTCGGCTTTGCGGTGGGGACCGACGGCACCGTGCACGACTCATCGGTCGCTCAGAGGGCGCCCGTCGCTCACCCGGCGAGGGCAGGGGTGCGCTGCAGCCACCACTCGGCGGCCACGACGTGGATGAGGAAGGCCAACCAGAACGCCACAGCCTGCGAGGCCGGCAGCGATAACAGCCCGAAGCTCAGGAACACGCCCATCCAGACCCGGATCGTTCCCACGCCCACGGCCACGGCGAAGGCCCGGATCATCCAGCGCCGATGCTGGGCCGGGTTGCCGCGTTTGATCGCCAGAAAGGCCAGCAGGAGGCAGGCCAGGAACCACAGGCCGAACACGACGGTTGCGGCGGCGGTTGTGGCGGCCTGCCAGAAATCCCCGAACGCGAACGGGACGCCGAAGGCAAGGGCGAACACACCGCTGAGCAGGGCCGCGCCGAGAAGGACCCGGCCGAGGCGGCGGTGCACGCCGTAGTGGCGGGAACGGAACCGGTGGGAGAGCTGCAGCGGCGCCCCGAGCAGGTAGATCACACCCGGCACGATGTGCAGGTAAGCCTGCCACGGGTGTTCGACGTAGCGGCGGTCGTACGGATCCTCGGGCACGGTGCCGGCCGCGAGGTTCGGCCCGTCCACGCCCAGGCGCAGTCCGAAGAAGACCAGCACGATGAGGATCAGCGCGCCGAGCACGACCACGATCGCACGCCGGCGCCCGGAACCGATCTCCCGCACCGGTCCGGCCGACCTGGCCCCCGGGAACGCCGCCCTCGGCCATCCCTCGCCGCTTCGGTCCTCGTCCATGACCGAGGACGCTATGGTCGTGTACCGGCCCGCCGCGCCGGTGAACTCCCCGATGTCCACCCTGACGTTTTCGGGATCCATGTCTGGATGCTCACGTCACGAGGTTGACGTGGCTGCGGATCCACCTCGACAGGAGGGCGACGATGAAGATCGGGTCGGCGCCGCCGAGTGGCTGTGAGCCGACGTGGGAATGGCTGTGATGTGAGGTGGCGGCCGGCGCTGCGGAGGGACTGCTGGAACGCGAGCGCGAGCTCACCGCGTTCAACGAGGTGTTGGCCGAGGCCGGTCGGGGCAATGGCCGGGTCGTCCTCGTGGAGGCTCCGGCCGGGATGGGCAAGACGAGCCTCCTCAAGGCGGTGGTTGCGACCGCCGCCGAGGAAGGGTTCGTGTGTTTGCGGGCCCGGGCCAGTGAGCTGGAGCGCGATTTCGCCTACGGTTGCGTGCGGCAGCTGCTCGAGCCCGCCGTCACCAGGGCCGACGGTGAGAACACCCGCCTCTTCGACGGGGCAGCCGCGCTCGCGACCCCGCTCTTCACCCCCACCGACGGCCTACCCGGCATTCCCCCCGCCGATGCCTCGTACTCCGTTCTGCACGGTCTCTACTGGCTGCTCAACAACCTGGCCGCCGACGGTCCGGTCGCGCTGTTCATCGACGACCTGCACTGGTCCGACCGGGAGTCGCTGCAGTTCCTCGCGTATCTGGCGCCGCGCCTCGATGGGCTCCCGCTCGCAGTGCTCGCCTCGATGCGCCCGCGGGAGGGGGACACCGAGGAGCTCGCCAGGCTGGCCGCGGCCCCCGAGACCACGGTGCTCCGACCCGGACCGCTGAGCGGTGCGGCCACTACCGTCCTGTGCGCACGCCGGCTCGGCGCAACCGTGGCATCGGAGTTCGCTGCCGCCTGCCGCACGGCGACCGGCGGCAATCCTTACCTCCTCGAGGAGCTGTTGCGCGAAGCACGAGCCGAGGACTTCGTACCTGACTCGGAAACGGCCGGTCGGGTGCGGCGCATCGGCCCGGCCACGGTGGCTCAAGCTGTGCTGTTCCGGCTTTCCGGGCGATCCCGCGCCGCGACGGCATTGGTGCGCGCCATCGCGGTGCTCGGAGACGGCGCGAGCCTCGCCGAGGCGGCACTGTGTGCCGAGCTCTCCGCGGAGGAGGCGGCCGGGACCGCCGACGTGCTCGCGGAGCTGGCGATCCTCGCCCCGGCCAAGCGACTCGAGTTCGCCCACCCGATCGTGCGGGAAGCCGTGTACGCGGACATCGGTCCCCGAGAACGTGCCCTGGCGCACGCCCGAGCTGCGGCAATCCTGACGACAACCGGCGCAGCGGAGGAGCGGATCGCTGCTCAGATCGTCGCGGCCGAACCCCGCGGCGATCCCGAACGTGTCGAGCTGCTGCGTCGAGTGGCCGGCGATGCGCTGGTGCGCGGTGCACCCGCGGCCGCCGTGACCTCGCTCCGCCGGGCGCTTGCCGAGCCGCCGCCGCCGGATTCCCAGGCATCCGTGCTGCTCGAGCTCGGCTCGGCGGAACTCCGGTTGGCGGAGCCCGAGGCGATCGAGCACCTCACGGCGGCCGTTGAGCTGATCCGGGAACCGGCGCTGCTCGCGATGTCGGTGCGTCAGCTCGCAAACGCGCTGACCTGGACGGGAAAGTCGGACCTTGCCGTGGCGGCACTGGAGTCGGCCATCCACGTCGTCGAGCCGCACGATCGCGAGCGCGCGCTGCTGCTCGAAGCCGAACTTGCGGCCCACGCCCAGGAGGCGAGCCGCGAAACCCGCGGCCCAGCGATGCAGCGGCTGGTGCGGCACGCCGGCCTGGCCGGTGTGACGCCCGGCGAGCGTCTGGTGCTGGCCGGCCTGGCCTTCGAACGCGCCAGGGCCAGCGAGTCCGCCATCGACGCAGCGGCCCACATCGAGCACGCACTCGCGGGTGGACGGCTGCTGAACGAGCAAGAGATCGACGTCGCTGGGCCGATCTACGTGCTGGTCGTGGGCTTGCGGGCCACCGGCGCGCTGGACCTCGCCGAGGAATGTCTCGACGCGATGCTCGCCGACGCGCGCGCCAGGGTTTCGATCCCCGCGGTGGCGTTCACGCTCGCCCACCGAGGAGGTGTCGCTCTTGCCAAGGGCGCCGTGGCTCGGGCCGAGGTCGATGCGCGTACGTCGCTGGACCTGCTCACCACTCACAACATCCCGCTCGGGCGCACGCTGGCGCTGGCGGTTCTGATCGAGGCGCTCCTCGAGGCCGGTCAGATCGACGTCGCCGAGCGGGCGCTGCACGACAGCGGTCCCGGCGACGAGATCCCGCACGGGCTGCCCACCAACCCCCTGCTGGAAGCACGCAGCATGCTCCGCCTGGCCCAGGGCAGAACGCGTGCGGGTCTGGACGACCTGCTCGAGTTCGGCCGCCGCGACGAGCAGTGGGGAGGCGCCAACCCGCTGGCATCGCGCTGGCGCTCACGGGCGTGCCTCGCCTACGCCGCGCTCGGTGACACCGAACGGGCGCACGCCGTGGTGGCCGAGGATCTGCAGCGGGCCCGGCGCTGGGGATCAGCCAGTGGGATCGGTGTCGCCTTGCGCGCGGCCGCGCTGGTTGACGGCGGTCCGGGGTCGCTGGATCTCCTCGGCCAAGCGGTGGACACCCTCGTGCACTCGCCGGCGCAGCTCGAGCACGCCCGCGCGCTGACCGATCTCGGTGCCGCGCTCCGCCGAGCCAACCGGCGGGCCGCCGCGAGACGCACGCTGCAGGCCGGGCTCGACCTGGCGGAACGATGCGGTGCCCACGCTCTGGCCAAGAGGGCCCGCACCGAGATGCGCGCCGCCGGGGGCCGGCCCCGTCGGGAAGCAACCGGGTTGCCCCAGCTCACCGTCACCGAGCGCCGGGTCGCCGAGCTCGCCGCCGAAGGGGACAGCAACCCTGAGATCGCGCAAGCCCTGTTCGTGACGCGCAAGACCGTCGAGACCCATCTCGGCAGCGTGTACCGCAAGCTCGACGTCTCCGGCCGCGGCCGGCTGCGTCGGGCGTTGGCCACATTGGACCATCCGGTCGGTGGGCGCACCTAGCCGCGGCCGCCGCCGAGACTGCCGCCTGCCAGCCGATCGCCGGCTCGGCCGGCCATCCCGGGCTCGGTGCGCCGCTCCGACCGGCCGTCGATCAGCGCGGCCAGCTCGGCCAGCACCGGGTGCCGGGTGATGTCCTTGAGCGACACCGTCCGCGCGGTGGCGATGGCCAGCCGCACCGCCGACAGCGAGCTGCCGCCCCGGTCGAAGAAGTGCTCCCACCGGCCGATCTCGTCCCGCTCCACCCCGAGGACCGTCGCGAAGGCCGCCGCCAGCCTCCGCTCGGTCGCCGTGACCGGCGGCTCGAATTCCTCCTGGGCGCCGACGGCCAGCTCGGCGGCGAGCGCTCGTAGCGCCTTGATGTCGATCTTGCTGTTGGCGGTGAGCGGCAAGGCATCCCGCCAGTGGAAGATCGACGGGATCATGTACTCGGGCAGCTTCTCCCCCAGCCGGCCCGTCAGCACCTCCGGGCCGATCGGCCGCTCAGCGGCGTAGAACGCCACCAGGTGCGGGTTCAGGTCGTCCCGTTCGGCGACCACCACCGCGCCGTCGCGCACCCCGGGCACCCCCAGCAGGGCGTTCTCGATCTCGCCGATCTCGATCCGGAAACCGCGGATCTTGACCTGGTGGTCCCGCCGGCCCAGGAACTCCAGCTTGCCGTCGGGCAGCCAGCGCCCGTAGTCGCCGCTGCGGTAGAGCCGCTGGCCCGGGCCGGTGCGGATCGCTCAGGTAGGCCTGGCGGGTGCGCTCGGGGTCGTTGACGTACCCGCGGCCGACGCAGACCCCGGAGAAGACGATCATGCCGGGGGCACCGAGCGGCACCGGGACCAGGTTCTCGTCGACCACGTAGATCCCCACGTTGGGCACCGGCCGGCCGAGCGGGACCCGTCCTCCCTCCGGCGGCCGGTGCATCACCTCGTGGTTGGTGTCGTCCGAGGTCTCGGTCAGCCCGTAGGCGTTGACCAGCGCGATCCCGGGGGCGAGGGCGAACCAGCGCTGGATGAGCTCGTACTTCAGCGCCTCGCCGGTGACCGACACCCGCCGCAGGTCCGGCAGCGCGCGTGGGTGCTGCTCCAGGTAGCTCGCCACGACCTCCAGGTAGGACGGCACGACCTGCAGCACCCCGACCCGCGCCGGCGACGATCTGGTCGACGAACCGCCGGACGTCCAGGATCACCTCCTGCTCGACCAGCAGGGTCCGCCCACCCACCAGCAGCGCGGACACCAGCTGCCACAGCGAGATGTCGAAGCACTGCGGGGCGGTCTGGGCGACGACCTGCCCCTCGCCGATGCCCAGGTCGTCGATCTTGGCGTAGAGGTGGTTGAGCATGCCCGCGTGCTCGCACATCGCGCCCTTGGGCTCGCCGGTGGAGCCGGAGGTGAAGTAGATGTAGGCGAGCTGGTCGGACGCGACGGCGATGCCGAGGTCGCCGTCGCGGTCGCGGTCGGCGTGCCGTCCCGGTAGGCCTGCTCGATGTCGATCGCCTGGACGCCGGGCAGCGAGCCGAGGGCGGTATCGAGGGTGGTGGTGCTGCCGGTTTCGGTCAGCACCAGCCGGCACCCGGCGCGCGACAGCGTCGTCGCGATGCGGCCGGCCGGGAAGTGCGGCTCGATCGGCAGGTAGACACCGCCGGCCTTGAAGATCGCGATGACGGCGGCCATCCAGTCCAGGTTGCGCTCGGCCACCACCGCGACCACGCCCTCGCGGTGCCAGCCCGCGCGCCAGCAGGGCCCGGCCCAGCCGGTTGGCCCGGGCGTTGAGCTCCCGGTAGGTCCACCGCCGGCCGGCGTGCTCGGCCGCGATGGCGTCCGGGTGCGCGGCGCACCCGCTGCTCGAACAGCTCGTGGAACCGGTGGTCGGGCAGCTCGCGCCGCGGCCCGGCCAGCCCGTCGAGCTGGAACCGGAGCTCCTCGGCCGACGAGCAGGGTCCGCCGGCCGTGCTCGGCGTCCGGGTCGGCGGCTCAGCTGCGCAGTGCGGTGCGGTGGTAGCCGGCGATCCGGGCGGCGGCCTCGGCGTCGAGCGCGTCGGTCCGGTAGCGCAGCCGCAGCCCGAGCCGGCCGTCGCGGGAGTCGATGCCCACCCACAGCACGGTGTGCTCGGCGAGCTCGCCCCCGTCGCCGGCCGCGTCGAGCACGGTCTCGAACAGCGGCCCGGTCAGGCCGAGCTCGTCGGCGAGGGCGTCGACCGGAAAGTCCCGGTGCGCCAGCAGCTGCGACTCGCGCCGCCGCGCGTGCTCGATCAGCACCGCGCCAGGTGCCGGGTCCGGTGCGCAGCCGGCACGGCAGCGGTCGGTCGCCCGCGGCCGGGACGTAGCCGGTCGCGACCTCCCGCTCGCCGCCGAGCGCGGCCAGCACCGTGGCGTGCGCGGCCAGCAGCAGCGAGCTCACCGGCAGCGCCGAGGAGTCGGCCAGCCGGTGCAGCGCGCCCTCGAGGTCGGCGGGGATCGGCTCCCGGTGCTCGGCGACGCCGGGCACCGGATCGCGGGTCCATCGCGGGATCGACGGTGACACCGCCGGCGCCCAGCACCCCGCGCCAGTACTCCCGGTCCGCCTGAATGCGTTCTCATCGAGCCTCCCCGCCACTCAGCGTGGCCATGACGATGCCGCTGTCGTGCCGGTGGCCGACGTCCGGTCCGAAGCTCTCTGGCCGGATTTCCTCCCCAGCTGGCGTGCGCGGGGACGTCCTCGCCCTTCATGAGGAAGGAGTCGGGGGCGAGCACCGCGCCGTCGCCCATCGTCACGCCGTAGTGGACCAAGGCGCCGATCCCGAGGGTGCAGCCGGCACCGATCGTGATGCGGTCGGACTTGAAGGTGCCGTCCTCCTGGGAGTGGCACTGGATGACCGATGCCGGCGTTGAGGGTGCAGTCGTCGCCGATGGTCACCAGCGTCTTCTCCGGCATCCCGCAGCCGTCGTCGAAGACCCGGCGACCGAGCCGGACACCCAGCAGCCGCCAGATCGCGTTCTTGAACGGGGTGCCGTTGAAGGCCTGGATGTAGGACGTCGCGGCGGCCTTCCAGAAGCGTTCGTGCCGCCAGAAGCGCAGCTCGTAGATCGAGCAGTACAGCGGCCGGAGCGCCCGGAATCCGGTGGCGGCCCGTTCGACCAGCACGAAGTAGCCGACGGTGAACAGCAGGATTCCGACGTTGGCCAGCACGATCACCGACGCACCGAACGCGGCGTAGAGGTCCGCGGCACCCGCCATGAGCATGGTGACCCCGAGCAGGTGGATCCACCGCACCAGCAGGAACAACGCGATCGTGACGGCGTTGTGCCGGTTCTTGGCGGCGAGGCGGCGGCGCAGCCCGTCCCCGCTCGTCAGGTGGTCGAACCGGCTGTCCCGCTCGACCGACCGCGGGATCTCGAAGCTGGGCGAGCCGAGCAGGCCGACACCCTCCCGGACGTCCCCGTCGACCGGAACCATGACCTTGGTGGCGAGCAGGCAGTTGTCGCCCGTCCGGCCCTGCGACGGGATAGGCGATGTGGTTCCCGAGGAAGTTGTGCGGCCCGATCGACGCTCGGGACACCCGGAAGGACGTGCTCGAGAAGTCGGCATTGATGATCGACAGCCCGTCGGCGACCATCGTCCCGCTGCCGACGGAGCTCAGATACGGGGTCTCGTGCTTCACCTCGGTGCCGAAGTTCGACCCGGTCTGCACGACCTGCGAAAGGTCGTACCCGAGCCAGCGCAGGTAACGGACGATGGAGGAGCTGTCACCGAAGAAGAGTCGTGAAGAACCTGAGATTGGTCATCCGCGCGATCGCCCGATGGACCCCGTAGTGGAAGCCGTACAAGGGATAGACCTTGCCCGGTGTCGACGGCGAGGTTCAGCACGCGCGGAACGATGCCGACGCAGAGGAAGCCGAACAGCAGGGAGCCGAAGAACAGCACGAGGGAGGCAGCCAGGGCGTCGCGGTAGAACGTCCAGGTGGTGACCGTCGACGGCCCGGCGTCCAGCAGAGCAGCGAGCTGCGGAACCTCGGCGAACAGCATGACCACGCCGCCGGCCGCCAGCGGCACCGACAGCACCAGCACGCTCAGCAGCTGCAGCACGCTGTAGGCGATCCTTCTCCGGGCGCCGCAGTCCGCGGGCTCGACCGCCCGGTAGTCCACCTCGGTCCGCTGCGCCGGGGATCCGTGCCAGCGCTCGCCGTCGGGCACCGCCTGCCCGGGATGCAGCGAGGAGGCATGGCCGAGTTGGGCCCCGTCGCCGAGCGAAACGTCGATGTCGATCACCGTCATCTCGCCGACGAACGACGTCCTTTCCGATGGTGACCGCGCCCGTCTGGATCAGGCCGGCCTGAGCTCGGTAGCAGGTGAAGAACGAGTCCTTGCGGATGACCGTGCCGTCGCCGATGGTGAGCAGGTCGGTGCACACGGGGACGTTCCGGGAGAAGATCGCGACACCTCGCCCGACTTTCGCACCCAGCGCCCTCAGGTAGAGCACGTAGAGCGGCGAACCGACGAACAACAGGACCAGCGGGTTCCGCTGGATCAGCGTCTTGACCACCCAGAAGCGGACGTACGCGAGGCTCCAGACCGGGATCTGCTGGGGCTTCCACCGACCGACGAGCACCCACTTCACCAGGATCGGAAGGACGCACAGGCCGATGAAGGTCGCGCCGCCGAACACGACCGACCGCAGGTAGATGTCGATCACGCCGGATCCGGCGGAGATCCACTCGAAACCTCCGGCGACGACCAGCGCGGCGAGGTAGGAGTACCCGAGGAAGAACAGCAGCTGCAGGGTCCCGCAGAGGACGTAGTTCAGGGTGCTGGCCCGAGCCGCCACCTCGATCGGCGGCGCGGCCGCCGATTCGGCCGGGGCCGGGGATTCGACCGGAATGGCGAGTGTGGGGGCCGCGAACGCGCCGGCCAAACTCTTTATCCGTCGGATACCGGTAGATGTCCTTCATCGACACTGCCGGCAGGTCCGGCCGTTTCCTGATCCGCGCACAGAACCGGGCCATCACCATCGAGTCCGTACCCAGATCGTCGAAGAAGTGGTCGTCGACCGACACCCGTTCGACTCCCACGACATCGGCCAGCACCTCGGCGAAGGCGTTTTCCAGCGGCGACAGCTCACCGGTGCCACGGGAGCGGGCGATCTGTTGTGTTGATGACATGGGTCAGGCCGCCAGGGAACTCGTGGCCGGCTCGTCGGAGCCGAGCACGTCGTCGCCGTACAGATCGCGCACCCAGTTGGTCTGGTAGATGGTCTCGAGGTAGCGCTCGCCGAGGTCCGGAGCGATCGCCACCGCGGTGAGCTCCCGCGGCCGGCGCTGGGCCAACCAGCCCATCGCGCCGCTGACCACGGTGCCGGTGGAACCGCCGAACAGGAACCCGCTTCGGGCCAGGCGATGGCAGGCACGGACGGTGTCCCGCTCCTCGACCCGCACCACCTCATCCACATAGGACTCATCGAGCAGGTGCGGTCGGACGCTGGTACCCAGACCGGGAATCAGCCGGCGTCCCGGCGCACCACCGAAGGTCACCGAGCCGACGCTGTCCACGGCGACCACCCGCACCGGCCGATGCCATTGCCGGAAGTAGCGCGCACAGCCCATCAGGGTCCCGGTCGTGCCCGCCCCGACGAACAACACGTCGAGTTCCGGGAACTGGCGGGCGATCGCCGGTGCCGTCGTGCGGAAATGCGCCTTCCAGCTGTTCGGATTGGTGTACTGGTTCAGCCACACGTACCGATCGTCGGAGGCGCACAGCGCGCGGACGTACTCGAGGCGGGCGCCGAGGAAGCCGCCGATGGCGCACGGCTCGACGATCGTGTGCACCTGGCTGCCCAACGCCTCCATCAGCCGCCTGGTCGACAGGTTGCAGCGGGAGTCGGTCACGCACAGGAACCGGTAGCCCTTGCTGGCGGCGATCATGCTCAGCGCCACCCCCAGATTCCCCGAGGAGGACTCGACCAGAACCGACTCCGGGGTCAGCAATCCGTCCCGCTCGGCGGCCTCGACCATCTCGATCGCGGCCTTCAACTTGATCGAACCGGCGAAGTTGAACCCCTCGCACTTCAGAAAGAGCCCCCGCCCGAAGATCGGCCGAAGGTCGACATAGAGCCCTTCCTCATTGAAGGCCTGGGGACTGGAAATGACTGACAAAGTTGACTCCTCATCTGCCGTGCGCTCAGACCGCCGCCCGTGGCGATGACGGTAGGATCGAATCCCGGCCGCCGCGTCGGTGAGCTCCCCCAGCGCCCACCCTGAGGTTTGATCCGTGCCTGGAGGCTCGCGACCGTCAGCCGGGCCGACCACCGCACACGTCGGCGTCGACGACCCGCACGGCCTTCGCGGGACGACCCCGCGGGCGTTTGCGGGGAACGATCACTCCGCGCTCGAAGATCTCACCGCCCCATACACCCCAGGGTTCCCGGCGGTGCCGGGCACCGGCGAGACAGTCCGCCCGAACCGGGCATCCCTGGCACAGGGTCTTGGCGAGGTCGAGCTCGGCCGGGCGGTCGGCGAACCACAGGTCCGGGCCGCGGGCCCGGCACGGCAGGGCGATCTCGGCCGGCGGGGCAGCCTCGATCAGGTCGCGCAGCGCCCGCAGCCGACTCTTGTCCGCGGCCGTGCAGGTCGCTCCGCCGTCAGGTGCACCGAATCGGATCGGCACCGGTCACCTCCCGACCCTCACCACGTCACGGTTCCGGCCGGGCAGGGCGACACACCGCTCCTCGGCCGCGTGGCGACCGTAGGCATCCTCGCCGTGACGTCGCGTCAGGGAGATCCCCGACACGGTCCCCGACGTCGGTCAGGCCGCCCCTTGTGCCACCGTCGCGACAGGGCAGGTGGGAAGCGGGATCATGGCGCCATGAGCGCGTCGGGAGCGGAGCTGCTGGAGCGCTCGCTGGAGCTGGCCGAGTTCGCCAGCGCGCTTGATGAGGTGCGGCGGGGTCGTGGTCGGGTCGTCCTGGTCGAGGCAGCGGCCGGCATGGGGAAGACGAGCCTGTTGGGAGCTGCCTGTGCGGAAGCGGCGGAAATGGGTTTCGCCTGCGTGCGGGCGCGGGCCGGTGACCTCGAGCGTGATTTCGCCTACGGCTGCGTGCGTCAGCTGTTGGAGCCGGTCGTGGCCGCCGCGCCCGCCGAGCAGCGTCGTCGTCTCTTCGCGGGTGCGGCGGAACTCGCCGAGCCGCTGTTCCGGCCGGCCGATGTCGGGTTGGACTCGCCCTCGCCGGCGAGCTCCTACTCGATGCTGCACGGGCTGTACTGGCTGCTGAACAACCTTGCCGAGGAGCGTCCGGTTGCCCTGTCGATCGACGACGTGCACTGGGCCGACGCGGAGTCGCTCCGGTTCCTCGCGTACCTGACGCCGCGCCTGGACGGTCTGCCCGTGATCGTGCTCGCCGCACGTCGCGCGGCCGAGGGCTCCGCGGCGGTGGCCCGGCTTGCGGTCGCGCCGGAGACCACGGTGCTGCGGCCGGCGCCGTTGAGTGTCGAGGCCACGGCCACGCTGTGCACGGAGCGGCTCGGTGTACCCGTCGACATGGGGTTCGCGGCAGCGTGCCGGCAGGCGACCGGCGGAAACCCCTTCTTCCTCGAGGCGCTGCTGCGCGAGGCGCGGGAACGACGGGTCCCGCCCGACGCGAGCGGTGCCGACCGGGTGCAGCGTCTCGGCCCCGCCTCGGTCGCGCAGGCGGTACTGCTGCGCATCTCGGGGGCACATCCGGAGGCCATGGATCTGGTACGCGCGGTGGCGGTGCTCGGGGGCGGAGCGACCCATGCCGAGGCGGCGCGCCTGGCGGAGCTCAGCGTCGAGGTCGCCGCACCCGCGGCAGACCTGCTGGTCGGCCTGGGCATCCTGACGGCGATGCCCAGCGGCCTGGAGTTCGCGCATCCGATCGTGCGGGAAGCCGTCTACGCCGACATCGGCGCACAGCAGCGAGCCATCGCGCACGCCCGTGCCGCGCAGATGCTGGCCGCCATGGGAGCCGACGACGAGCGGGTCGCCGCCCAGCTCGTCGAGTCCGACCCGGCCGGCGACCCGGAGCGGGTCAGCTTCCTGCGCCGGGTGGCCGACGGCGCGACCGCTCGCGGAGCGCCCGCCGCGGCCGTCGCCTGGCTGCGACGTGCTCTGGTCGAACCCCCGCTGGGCCCTGATCGCGCCGAAGTGCTCTTCGAGCTCGGCTCGGCCGAACTACGCGTCGGGCGGCCAGGGGCGCACCAGCATCTCGCCGAGGCCGTCGAGCTCACCCGGGAGGCGGCGCTGCTCGCCCGGTCGGTCCGCCAACTCGCCAACGCTCTGACCGTCTCCGGGGACGCCGATGCCGCGGTGCGGGCGATCGAGTCGGCCCTCGCGATCGTCGGACCTGCGGATCGAGAACTCGGGCTGCTCCTCGAGGCCGAGGCTGCTTCCCATGCGCTGCGGGCCGGGCGGGCCGCCCGGGCGGCGGCGAGGGAGCGGCTGCAGCGGCGCTCCGACCTCGGTGGTTCCTCACCCGGCGAGCGCCTGGTGCTGGCCTGCGTGGCCAACCAGCGCGCCCGCGAGAGCGGGTCGGCCGCGGAGGCGGCCGCGCACCTGGAGCGGGCACTGGCCGGCGGGCAACTGCTGGCCGAGCGGGATCTCGACATCGCAAGTCCGCTGTACGACGTCATGGTCGGGCTGCTCGCCACCGACGCGGTCGAGCTCGCGAGCGCTTGTCTGGACCAGACGCTGACCCAAGCACAGGCCACGGCCGCGGCTCCGGCGGTGGCGAACCTGACGTGTCTTCGGGGCTGGGTGGCGTTCCGGCGCGGCGCGCTTGCGCTCGCCGAGGCCGATGCGCGGACCACCGTCGAGCTGCTGAGCAACCACGGCATCCCGCTCGGCATCCCGTTCGCGACGGGCCTGCTGGTTCAAGCCCTGATCGAAGCCGGTGACATCCGGGCCGCCGAGCGCTCCTTCACCGACGCCGGCCTCGACACCGACGTCCCGCCCGGCCTGGCGAAGACCTTCCTGCTCGAGGCCCGCGGCCTGCTTCGACTCGCACAGGGCCGGAGCAGGCAGGGACTCGACGACATCCTCGAGTTCGGTCGCCGCCGCGAGCGGTGGAGCGGGGCGAACCCGCTGGCCTCGCGCTGGCGATCACACGCGGCCCTGGCGCTCGCCGACCTCGGAGAACTGGACGAGGCCCGCCGGAGGGCGGCCGACGAGGTCATACGCGCCCGGCGCTGGGGGGCAGCAACCGAGCTCGGTGTTGCCTTGCGGGTGGCCGCGGGGGTCGGTGCGGGGTCCGCGCAGGATCTGCTCCGGGAGGCCGTCGTCGTGTTGGAGGGCTCGCCCGCCCGGCTGGAGCACACCCGTGCGCTGATCGACCTCGGCGCGGGGTTGCGGCGCAACAATCGCCGCAGTGACGCGCGCGGGCCGCTCCAGCAGGGGCTGCGGCTCGCGGAGCAGTGCGGCGCGCACGCGGAGGTCGAACGGGCGCGCACCGAGTTGCGGGCGGCCGGGGGCCGCTCGAGCGACCTGGGCGGAATCGGCGTCGACCGGCTGACCGCCTCCGAGCGCCGGGTCGCCGATCTCGCGGCGGAGGGGCGAAGCAACCCCGAGATCGCCCAGCATCTGTTCGTGACCCGCAAGACGGTTGAGACCCACCTGGGACGGGCCTACGTCAAGCTGAACATCTCTGGCCGCGCCGCCCTCGGCCGGGCGCTGGCCGAACCCACCGGCGATCATCGCTGAGCCTCCGCCACACGCGGATCGGCTCCCGGTCGTCCGGTCGCAGGACCGCATCGACCGCGGCGGCGCTGGCCGTGCATGCGGCCCAGCTGGGCCCGGGCCCGCGACCTCACCCCGGAAGCCGGTCTCGACCACCCAGGCGAAGACGTGCACCAGCCGCAGCGGCAACTGCCGGCGGTCGGCCTCGACCGCGGCCCAGCGCACCGCGCGCAGCGCATCGGGCGATCCGTCCACCCCGACAACGACGGTCGGCTCCGGCCGCAGTTCCTCCATCGTTGCTCCTCCTCGATCAGCGACCTCGCGGACGATCACCCCTGTGGGCGGTGACTCGGTGCGCCCTGACGCAGAGAGCGTCTCGGCCCGGTCTCGACCTCGACGGAGAAGGGACAGAGTGGGCCCCTGATCCGTGACACAGCCGTTGTCACAACGCTCGTCGGGGGATCCGCGGGGACGGCGTGAGCGTCAGTGCTGGCAGCCCGGGCACCACCAGGTCTCACGCCCGTGCGGGGTGCGGGCGGCGTCGGTGAAGGCGATCGGGGTGGCGCAGCGCAGACAGGGACGCCGGGCGCGGCCGTACACCCAGTGCCGGGGGGAGCGCCGGCCCGTCGTGTTCTGCGACGGATCGTGATCGACGGCGTGCCGCAATCGACGCCGGGCGTCGGCCAGCAACGACGCCGGGTCGGCGGCGGACGCCGGCCGCCAAGGATCGACCCCGTGCAGGAACAGCAGCTCCTGCGCCCACATGTTGCCCAGCCCGGCGACCCGGCGCTGGTCCAGCAGCGCGGCGACGACCGGTTGCACCCCGGCCGCGACCACCCTGGCGGCCGCGCGGGCCAGCCCCTCCTCGGTCGCGGCGGACTCACCGAGCAGGTCCGGGCCGAGGTGCCCGACGACCCGGTGCTCATCACCGGTGCGTACGACGGTGAGCACGGGCAGGTCGATCCCGGCGAGCGTGCGGCCGTCGTCGAGGCGCAGCGCGACCCGCAGCCGGGCGGCCACCGCGCGCGGCAGCCGCTTGCCCGCGCCCAGCACCGTCCACCGCCCGCTCATCCGCAGGTGGGAGTGCACGGTGATGCCGGCATCGGTACGCATGAGCAGGTGCTTGCCGCGCGGTGCCCAACCGACGATGCGCTGGCCGGCCAAGTCGGCGGTGGCGAACCGCGGGTGCCGGACGTCGCACGCGGCGATCACGCAACCGGCGGTGACCGAGTCCAGCCGGGCAGCGAGGCGGGCGATGCTGTCGCCTTCGGCCACCCGACCACACTACGGCGGCCGCGTAGTACGCCCGTGACGTGCTTCTCGACCTCATCCCGATGCCCGGGCTGTCAGACAGTTGCCAGCTCCGGAAGATGCGCTGCTACGCCGGGATCGATCCCGCTGCCGGGCTGGGCGGTCCTGGGACCGCCCAGCCTCTGAGCATTACTTCTTGGCGGTCTTCGCGTTCGTCGCTGCCTTCGAGTTCTTCGAGGTCTTGACGGGCTCGTCGGCGTCGGCGAGTTCGA
Source organism: uncultured Actinomycetota bacterium (assembly GCA_963730945.1). Taxonomy (GTDB): domain Bacteria; phylum Actinomycetota; class Actinomycetes; order Mycobacteriales; family Pseudonocardiaceae; genus Pseudonocardia. The sequence goes on along the minus strand of CAVSTV010000008.1, from coordinate 221,434 downwards.
GCTCGGCGGTGGCCTGCACGAGCTTGAGCAGTTCCGGATCCAGGCCGCGAGCGAACTCCTCAGGTCGTTCCACCGCGGTGTCCATCGGAATCCGTCGGGCATCTATTTCAGAATCATCATGACGCGGCGGCGCTGATGATTCTAGTGGCTTCCTGGAGCGAACTCAGGTGGACGACCTGTGCCGGCAGTGTGGCCTCGGACCAGCCAGGGCCGGCGACAAAAGTGCGAAACGCCGGCCGGGTCCGAGGTAAAGATGTCAGGACGTCGGTGTCCGCGGATTCCGCGAGTTGGGACCACAGCAGCACTGCGGCGGGGGCTGTGCGTCGAATTGCTGCGGCGAGTGCTATCCCGGGCAGGTCCGTGCCCAGCGATCGGCTGATCACGCCGTGTTGTGCGAGCGTGGTCGCGAGTACGACCAGAGGCAGGCGGTGCTGGTCTCCGGCCATCCCGGCGAGCAGGACGGGCCGTCGCGTGCGCAGGCGCGTGCTGGCCGGGGTCAGCAGCGTCGTCGCGAGCGCGCTGAACACCGCGGTCACGCAGTCGCTGAGGAGATGCTCGGTCTCAATACCTTCACCGGTCTCGACCCACCGTTGGGCTATCCCACCCAGCACTGGTCGCACCACGTCATCCCAGGTCTCCTCGACTCCGACGGCGGCGATCGAGTCGCCGAGCAGGTCGCGGACCGCCTCGGCATCGAGCGCTGTGACGGCTCGGGCCAGACCGCGGGCACGCCGTCCGGCTCCCGGTAGGCGCAGGATCGGCTCATCCGTGGGCGCATTGTGGTTGCGGCACTCAGCTGTCGGCGCGGGACCGGGTTCGGTGCTGATCGAGGTCTCGGCCGCGACGTGGGTCGAGGCTTGGCCCGTGGGGACATGCGCGGTGGGGTCCGGTGCCGTGTCCGGCGTGGGCCGTGTGCGGTTCGGATCGTGGAGAGGGGTGGACAGGGCGTGGGCGGCGGCGTCGGCGGGGGTGGCGCCATGGAACAGAGCGTCGCGCATCAGGTCGAGGCGGGCGAGGTCGTCGGCGTTGTAATGGCGATGCCGGCCGGGGGTGTGGTCGGTGGGGCCGATGCCGTAGCGACGGTCCCAGGTCCGCAACGTCGCGGGCGCGATTCCGAGCCGGCGCGCGGCGGCAGCAACGCTCAGTCGAGGTTCGGTCACTACGGCGACATCGGTGGAGATCGGGGTACCTGCAGGCCTGAACGGGCTGCCGAGGTCTGGGGCGTCACGCCTCATCTTGCGGGCGGGGGTTGTCACGGGCAACCCGACTCACCAGGGGCGGCACCATCACGTCGGAAAGATGAACAATGTTTGGCGCGTTTTGCCGTGCGGACGCGTATGCTACGACTACCACGCCCCGCGACCTACGAAGTGGTGAACATGGCAGACACCCGCAGGCTCCCGACCCCGGTCACCACCATCTGGGACTGGCAGATGCGCGGCTCATGTCGCGGCATGGACAGCGCGTTCTTCTTCCATCCCGAGGGCGAACGCGGCCCGGCCCGCGCACGCCGGGAGGCCCGGGCCAAGCAGGTCTGCGCAGGCTGCCCGGTCCTGGAGGAGTGTGGCGCGCACGCGCTCTCGGTGCACGAGCCCTACGGCGTGTGGGGCGGGTTGTCGGAGTCGGAGCGCGACGAGATCATCCGCGGTCAACACCGCATGCTGCGGGTACTACGAGCGCCAGTACACCAGTCGTCCACGACCTGATACACAGTCAGGCAGTGATCAACAGAACCGCGATCGCGGCGATGCCGAGCGGGACGTCGAGGGCCACGCAGAACTCGGCCAGCGACGGCGACACCACATCGGGGCGACGCAGGTGGGCGAGGTCCCACGCACCGTGCCCGATCAACCCGAGGGCCGCGAGGACGAGCCCGACCGTGGGGGCGAGCAGCAGCGCGGTGATCGCCACGGCACCGTAGCCGAGCAGGGCCACGGTCTGGGCCGTCAACGGGCGCCGACGCACGCCGCGCAGCAGCCCGGTGAGCACCAGCGCTGCGGCCACGGCGCCGAGCACCACGAATCGGTTCCACCCGATCAGCTCGGCCCCCGTGACCACGAGTCCAGCGACGGGTATCGCCGCCCAGGCCATCCAGGGCAGGCCGAGGGCGGCAGCGGCGAGATAGCAGGAGGCCGCCACGACGATGATCGTCGCGAGCTCCTCCCGCCCGGTACCCCCGAACACGTTCAGGATGGCGACCGCGACGCCGAGCAGCGTGGGCCAGCGGTGGATCAGGGCGTTGGAGAGGGTAGTTGCGGGTGCGCTCATGGCGGCCAGGTTTACACCCCCCAGGGGTATCCGGCGGCGGGATGTCCGGATTCCTGCGCAAGCGGTCTGGTACGACCATCAGGTGGCCGCTGCCGGCCGGCACATTCACCGGCATTGCGCATAGCATCGGCCGGCGTGGGCCGTCCGATCGTCGTCGTCGGCTACGACGACGCCGAAATCCTCGACATCGCCTGCGTGACCACGACGCTGGCCACCGCCGCGCGCTGCGGGGCGGACCCGGGCTACGACGTGACCCTCCTCGCCCGCGGCGGCGGGACGATCGCCTGCCGGCCCGGGCTGGCCCTGGCCACCCACGGCGCCCTCGAACAGCACCCCGGCCCGGTCGACACGCTGGTGGTCACCGGCGGTTTCGGACACCTGCGGGCCGCCGCCGACCCGGTGCTCCTCGCCCACGTCCGACGCCTGGCGCGCGGCGCCCGCCGGGTCGCCTCGGTGTGCACCGGGGCGACCGTGCTGGCCGCCGCCGGTCTGCTCGACGGCCACCGCGCCACCACGCACTGGTCCTTCGCCGAGCGCCTGGCCCAGGAGCACCCCTCCGTGGCCGTCGACCCCGACCCGATCTTCATACGGGACGGCCGCGTGTCCACCTCGGCCGGTGTGACCAGCGCACTCGACCTCACCCTGGCCTTCGTCGAGGAGGACCACGGCCCGGAGGTGGCGCGCGACGTCGCCCGCGCGCTGGTGACCTACCTGCAGCGTCCCGGCACCCAGGCGCAGATGAGCATGCACGTGGCCGCGCCGGCCCCGACCCACGATGTCGTGCGCGGGGTGGTCGACCACGTGGCCCAGTGTCTCGACGGCGATCTCTCCGCCGCCGCCTTGGCCGCCGGTGCCGGGGTCAGCGAGCGTCACCTGGCCCGGCTCTTCCGGGCCCACCTCGACCGGACCCCGGCCGAGCACGTCCGGCGTGCCCGCACCGAGGCCGCCGCGGCGCTGCTGGCCTCGACCGATCTCCCACTCGTCCGGATTGCGGGCCGGTGCGGGTTCCGCTCCACCGAGACCCTCCGCCAGGCCTTCCTGGACGCCTACGGTCGCACCCCGTCCGAGCACCGCCGCGCCTTCGCCACAGCAGCCCGACCGGACCGTGAGCACGAATCGTGACGATCTCCGGTCCGCCCGCTCGCCGACGCCCGGGGGCGGGTCAGAGCGAGTCGACGAAGGTCTCGGCGACCTGCTGGACGCTGCCGGCGCCGCCGTCGAGCGCGGCGGTGGAGTACTCACCACTGGCGTAGGCCAGGAACACCGCCGAGCCCACCCTGGTCACCGCGATCCGGTCGCCGGTGGGCGAGAAGCCCGGGCCGCCGACCGTGCTGGCGGCGACCAGGCCGTCGTCGCCCAGGCCGGGCACGTCGGCGGTGACCCACTGCCACCCGTTGCCCTGCGCGGCCTGCCCGCCGGTGGCGCACGCGGCGAGGGCCCGGCGGAACCCGGCGACGACCTCGCCGGCGACCTCGGGCGTCGGGTACTCGGCCAGCTGGCGCGCGTCGCGCGCCTCCGGCCCGGTCCGGTCGACCGTGCGGAAGCTGCTGCGCTGCGGATCTGTCGGGTACGCGGTCGGCCGGCACGGATCGAGCAGCCACTGCTGGCCGGCCGTCGTGTCGGTGGTCCAGTCGGTGAAATCGGGTGACGTGCTCGGCTCGTTCTCGTTGGGCAGCAGCACCCCGACGGGCACGGACGCCTGGCCCGAGGCGGGCGGGTCGGGCGCCGCGGCGGGGAGCGCCCCGCTGGTTGACGGCTCCGGCCCGGACGCGGAGGCGGGCGCGGCGGCGGGCGCCGAGTTCGCCGCACAGCCTCCCGCACCGATCACGATGAGGGCTGCGGCCACGACCGCAGTTGCGCCACGGATGGTCGACCTCATTTCCGCAGCATGCCCGACCCGGGGCCCGTTGCCACGCCGGCCCCGGCGGAGTGTGGTCGGTGGGGGCGGCGGGCGATGCGGTTGGCACCACGGCCAAGTCCGTCCGCGACCGGGCATCTCCCGGCGTCGCCGACGGGCTGCCCGGCCGCGCCGTTGACGGCTCGCACCGCTTCGGTGCAGGTTGGCCGCCGACAACTCGACGACCGGGCCCGGGGGGACTCCGCCATGACCCAGTTCGCGCCGGCCTGGCTGGCCGACCAGTGCGATCGACTGCTCCGCTTCGGTGCCGGCGCGCGCCACCCCGAAGGCGGGTTCGGCTGGCTCGACGACGCCGGCCGGCTCGACCCCACCCACCCCGTGGAGTTGTGGATCAACTGCCGGATGACGCACGTCTTCGGCCTGGCCAGCATGCTGGGCGACCCCGGCGCGCCCGCGCTGCTCGACCACGGCGTCGCGGCGTTGACCGGCCGGCTCCGCGACGGCGAGCACGGCGGCTGGTTCGCCGCCGTCGACGAAACGGGCCCGGTCCGGACGGCGAAGGAGGCCTACGCGCACGCGTTCGTGCTGCTCGCGGCGTCGACCGCCACCGCGGCCGGGCACCGGGACGGCCCCGCGCTGCTCGACGAGGCCGTGACGACGTTCGACCGCCGGTTCTGGCGCGCCGACGACGGGATGGCCGTCGACGTGTGGAACCGCGACTGGACCGAGCTGGAGGCCTACCGCGGCGCCAACGCCAACATGCACACGGTCGAGGCGTTGCTCGCCGTTCATGACGTGACCGGCGACCCGGTGCACCGGACCAGGGCCGCGGGCGTCGTCGAGCGGATCGTGCACGGCGTCGCCCGCGAGCACGGCTGGCTGCTGCCCGAGCACTTCGACGAGCAGTGGGCCGTGCTGCTGGACTACAACCGGGACCGACCCGCCGACCCGTTCCGGCCCTACGGTGCGACCATCGGCCACCTGCTCGAATGGGCGCGGCTGACCCTGCACGTCCGCACCGCCCTCGGCGACAGCGCACCCGGCTGGATGCTCGACGACGCCCGCGCGCTGTTCGAGGTGGCCGTCCGCACCGGCTGGGACGTCGATGGCGACAAGGGTCTGGTCTACACGACCGACTTCGACGGCCGGCCCGTCGTCCGCGACCGGCTGCACTGGGTGGTCGCCGAGGCGCTGGCCGCCGCGTTCACCCTGGCCACGGTGACCGGCGAGCAGGCCTACGCGGACTGGCACGAGCGGCTGTGGGCGCACGCGAACGCCTGCTTCATCGATCACGAGCTCGGCTCCTGGCGCCACGAGCTGGACCCGCAGAACCGCCCGGCCGCCACGGTCTGGCACGGCAAGCCCGACATCTACCACGCCTACCAGGCCACGCTGCTGCCCGCGCTCGGCGAGATCACCTCGTTCGCCCGGGCTGTACGTCCGGTTCCCGGCTGAGGCCCGACAGGATCGCAACCCGGTCGCGCAGCTCGGTCGGGGTGACCGCGGCCGCGGGTACGGTCCGAAGCGGGCCTGCGTGAGCAACCGGAACTGGCCGGTGTGCGCGCGCTCTGTGCTGGTCATGCGGCCTCTGCGGTCGGGTGATCGACGTCGATGCTCGCAGCCCACGGCACCGGTCCGGCACCGTAGAGCTACGGACTTCCGCGGCGTTCCCGCGCTGGGTCAGGCGAAGGGGAACCGCGCGATCGGCGCCCAGGGGCCGCCGAGATAGCGCCACAGAGCCAGGCCGGTCACGTCGACCTCATAAGGCACGAAGTCCACCGCGAGCCGGGCGTGCAGCTGCGCGGCGGTGTTCGGGTCGACCTTGTTCTGCACGGTGACGTGCAGGTCGGCCTTGCCGCGGTCCTGAGCGGTGAGCCACTGCGTCCACTGCCGGGCCAGCCCCGCGCGCAGCTCGCTCAGCTCCGGCGCGCTGAGCGTGTAGGCCACGCCGCGGCCGAGCTTGCGGACCCGCGCCACCCGCGCGGTGATCACCCGCCGGTCCGCGGCCGCGCGCACGGCCGCGGTGAGCTGCCGCTCCCGATCGCCGGGCAGCGCGTGGAACAGCGTGAGGTGGGCGTCGAGGTGGTTGCGCTCGGCCGGGAAGTGGGTGCGACGCAGCTGATCGAACCGCTGTTGGGCGACGTCGTCGAGCAGCGCGGTCAGGACCAACGGCGCCGAACGAGAGAGGGCAGGCGCGGACGGGTCGGATCGCCTCATGCGTTCGTTGCCCTCATGATCGGCTCCATCTCGGATCGACCCGACGCGCCATCGATTCTCGTCGATCTTCGGACTACGGACCCGGGCGGTGCGACACCGCAATGACAGGGCACCGAAAGCTCCGGTTCCTAGCGTGGCGACCGAACGCCACCGAACGGGAGACCGCAGATGCATACCGCCACCGCCGCACCGCTGACGACGGGATGGGAACCGGACCTGCCGGACGAGGACTCGCTGTGCCTGCGCTGGTTGCGGCACTGGTCCGACCAGTGCGCGGCGTTCGCCGCCGCGGCCGGCGGCACCGTCGTCCGGGACGAGAGGTTCGTGCTGGCCGACTACGGCCGGCCGGCATCGTTCTTCAACGCCGCGGTGCTGCTGGCGCCGCAGCCGGGCGGCCGCGAGCTCGACGAACTGCTCGACGAGATCGAGTCCCGAGCCGCGGGCGGGTCGGGTGACCTGTTCCTGTGGAGCCTGTGGCCCACCCCTGACCTGCGCCACCGCGGCTGGGTGCTCGACGGCCACCCGCCGCTGCTGGTCCGGCCGGCCGGCACCGCAGCCCCCACGCAGGCGGAGGTCGAGCGGCCGGCCCCGGTGCGGACGTCAGCCGGGCTGGCGGACTGGGAGCGGGTCCTCATCGAGGGCTACCCGGTTCCCGACCTCCGCGGATCCGGCGTCGGCGCCGTGGTCCACCCCGCATTGCTCGACGATCCCCGGCTGCGCTTCTGGGCGACCTACGCCGCCGGCGAGCCCGTCGCGATCTCGGCTCAGTTCGTCGCCCACGGCGTCGCCGGGTTCGCCCTCGGCGTGACCATGCCGGCCGCGCGCCGCGGTGGGCACTGGTCCCGACACGCCCGGGTGCGCCTGCACACCGAACCCGCTCTCGCCCACGTCGGCGTCTTCTCCGACGACAGCCGACCCGGAGCCGAGCAGCTCGGATTCATCCCCGTCATCCGCCACACCCTCTGGCACCGCGCCCGGCGCACTCGGGCCTGACCGCGACCAGGACACCACCACGGAGGTCACCATGAACGCAAGGCCGTACACCATCCACTCGACCGACGGCACACCCATCGCCTACGCCCGCACAGGGCGGTGGTCGCTCAGGTTTCGCGCGGCTCGACACGCAGGGCGGCGCGGCCGGCGTCGGTGAGCCGCGCCCGCGCCGTCGTGCCGCTGCGCTCCACCGCTGCCCTGGCCAGCAGACCGGCCGCCACGAGGGCGTGCGCGCGCGTCTGATCGCAGAACCAGCGGCCGTCGACCCGCAGGTCCGGCACGCCGAAGGGCACCATCTCGCACCGCCCCTCGCCGGCCGCGACCAGCAGCGCCCGATCGCGGCGGGACAAAGACATTGTGGACAGAGCTATTGTGGATGAGGCCATTGTGGATGGAGCCATTGCGGACGGGGCCGTCATTGTGGACATGGCTCGGCCTCCGAGACTTCAGGGATGGTCCGGGACGCACGGCGGACCAACCGGTCGAGCAGGTGCGCCCGGCCCCGGCGATGCCGCCGGGTGGCCCGGCGGGCCGCGGCCACCAGCCGGTGCTGGTCGGCGGCCTGCCGCAGTTCGGCCTGGTGGATCCGGACCAGTTCGACGTGCGCCAAGGGGCTCATGACCGGGCTCCGCGGGCGGAGCCGGGCGACTTGTCGTCGGAGACGTTCGCGGACATCGCGGTGCAGGCCGGGACGCAGAGTGCGCCGCACCGGACGGCGCCGGGGTGCGGCCGCCGGCCGGAGCCGGCGAGGTCGATCATTCCGGCCAGCAGCAGTGCTTGCGGCGATCGCCGGGGCGTCGCGGATGCGGTGGGCGTGGTGTGCATGGACGGTTCCTCCTCGTGGGCCGCCCCCATGGTCGGAGCGATGGCTTTCATAGCGATGTCATGTCGCTGAAATCGCGATCGGCGGCCGGTCGAACGCGCGCCGACCGGCCGCCGGCACCTGCTACGGCCGGACCTCGTAGACGAGGTTGAAAGGGGACTGCGCGACCCGCTGGAACCGGGTGAAGCCCGCGTCGACCATCACCTGGTGGATCGCCGCCTCCCCGGCCTGCGCGCCCAGCGCGTAGCCGCCGGGCTGGGACAGCGCGTTGGGGACGCACAGGAACGTGGAGCCGGCGTAGTACAGCCGCCCCACCGTGGTGTGGTTGTCCTCGACCTGATCCGCGGCGAACGGCTCGACCACCAGCCAGGTGCCGTCCGGGGCCAGCGCCTCGCGGACATGGCGGGCCGCCCCGACCGGATCACCCATGTCGTGCAGCGCGTCGAACGTCGTCACCAGGTCGTACCCGGTTCCGGTGAACGTCTGTGCCGTGGCCACCTCGAAGCTCACCCGATCACCGACCCCGGCCTCGGCGACCTTCTTGGTCGCCAGCTCGATCGACTCCGCGTGGTAGTCGGACCCGACGACGGTGCTGCGCGGGTACGCCTGCGCCATCAGCACCGACGACGAGCCCAGCCCGCAACCGAGGTCGGCGACGCGGCCACCGGCGGTCAGCTTCGCGTGCACGCCGTCCAGCGCCGGGATCCAGGTCGGGACCAGCTCAGCCACGTAGCCGGGCCGGTAGAACGCGTCGCACCCGACGTGGACGTCCTCGTTGTGCTGGTGCCAGGCGACACCCTCGCCGGTGCGGAACGCCTCGGTGATCTGCGGTTCGGCCCGCAGGTAGCCCAGCCCGATGAGGAACACCGAGGACACGTTCGGGCCGTTCGGATCGGCCAGGCAGAACGCCTGCTCCTCGGTCATGAAGTACTCCCCGGTCGCCGGGTCGTAGCTGACGTAGCCGCCGGCGGCCTGGTTGTTCAGCCACTCGGTGAGGTAGCGCTGGGCGCAGCCGGTGCGCTCGGCGAACTGCTCGGGGGTGGCCGGGCCGTCGGCGAGCGCACCGTAGAGGCCGAGCCGGTTGCCGATCACCGCCATCCCCGCGGAGCCGGTTGCTGCCATGTCGGTGACGGCCTGCCCGAGGAAGGCCATCACCTTGTCCTGGTCGAGTGCCATCTGAGAATCTCCCTGCCTGTCTGCGCCGGCCTGGGTACCGGCTCGCAGGGCAAGATTCCGCGCTCCGGCTGGCACGGCCCTGGCACGCGCTCACAGCGTGCTGGCAGCTCGCGGTGTGCTGGCCACAGCGGGCATGCTGACCGCGGGAGGTGTGGTGTGGACGACGCCGACGACGCGGCCGGAACTGCTGCAGCGCCGCTGCAGGTGGAGGTCCTCGGGCCGCTGCGGCTCATCGTGGCGGGCACGGCGATCGAGGTGCGCGGGCCGAAGCGGCGGGCGGTGCTCGCGCTGCTGGCGCTCGCCGCGGGCCGCGGGGTGTCGGTCGATCATCTGCTGGACGCGCTGTGGCCGGCCGAGGTTCCCGAGTCGGGCCGCCAAGCCCTGCACAGCCACGTGTCCCGGCTCCGCGGGCACCTGGGCCCGGCGTCGGCGCGGCTGCAGACCCTCGACGGCGGCTACCGGCTGGCATTGGGTCCCGCGGACCTGGACGTGGCCCGCGCCCGCGCGCTGCTCGCCCGCGGGCGGGCGCACGCCGAACAGGACCCGGTGGTCGCGACCGCCCTGCTCCGGCAGGCCCACCGGCTGTGGCGCGGCCCGGTGCTCGCCGACCTCGGCGAGGTCGCCCCCGTCGCCGCCGCCGCCGTCGAGCTGCAACAGCTGCACCGCGACATCACCGACACCCTGATCGGGTGCTCCGTCGCCGCGGGGCGCCGCGACCCCGCCCACCTCGATGGCGTCGTGGGAATCGCCACCGCGGCGCTGGCGCTCGACCCGCTGCGCGAGCCCGCGGTGCTGCAGCTGATGAACGCGCTGGCCGCCGCCGGACAGGCCTCCGACGCGCTGCGGACCGGCCGCGAGTACCGGCAGCGGCTGGCGGCGGAGGCCGGCCTCGACCCGTCCGCCGCACTCGGCGAGCTGGAGCGCGACATCGCCCGTGGCGCGTCCGGTCCCGGGCCACCGCTGCTGGCCCGGCCCGGCCGCGCCATCCCGACCGGCGACCCGGTTGATCGGGCGGGAGGGTCAGGTGGCGGCGCTGCACCGGACGCTGGCGGCCGACCGGCTGGTGACCCTCGTCGGCCCCGGCGGGGTCGGCAAGACCCGCGTGGCGCTCGAGGTGGCCGCCGAACGCGGAGCGACGGTGCTGCTGCTGGCCCCCGTCACCGACGCCGGTTCGGTCCCGAACGCGCTGGCCGCCGCGCTGGCCCTGCAGGTCGTCCACGGGGACGTGCTGTCCGCCTGCCTGGAGGTGCTGCGCGCCGGGCCGACGCTGCTGGTGATCGACAACTGCGAGCACCTGCTGGACGCGGCCCGCGACACGATTGCCGCGCTGCTCGACGGGTGTCCGGAGCTGACCGTGCTCGCCACCAGCCGGGAAGCGCTCGGGCTGGCCGTGGAGCGGGTGTCCCGGCTGGCGCCGCTCCCGGTGCCGGCCGACACCGCGTCCGGCCTCGAGCGCGTCGCCTCCGTGGCGATCTTCCTCGACCGCGCGTCGCGGGTCCGGCCCGACTTCACCCCCGACGAGCAGGACCTGCGCGTGGTCGCGGACATCGCCCGGCGGCTCGACGGCATGCCGCTGGCGATCGAGCTCGCCGCCGGACGGCTCTCCACGTTCTCGCTGCGCGACCTGCACGGCCGCCTCGACCGCTCGCTCGACCTGCTCGGTCGTGGTCGCTCGTCCGGTCTCGGTGCCGCAGGCGCCGGCGGGCGCGCGGACGGCCGGCACCGGACCCTGCGCGCCACCGTCGACTGGTCCTACGAGCTGCTCTCCGCGGACGAGCGCACCCTGTTCCGGCACCTGTCGGCGTTTCCCGACGGCGTCGATCTCGACACGGCCGAGCAGGTGGCCGCCGACCTGGGCCTGGCCGGTGATCCGGGCAGCCTGCTGGCCCGGCTGGTCGACACGTCGATGATCGAGGCGACGCATGCGGGTCGCACCCGGTACCGGATGCTGGAGACGTTGCGGGCGTTCGGGCTCGACCGGCTGCGGGCCGCGGGCGAGGACGACGCCGCCGCGGCCCGGCTGCTGCGGTGGGCGGTCGAGCTCACTGCCCGCATCGACGCCGCCGTCACGACCGACCGCGAACCCGACGCCGACGCCACCCTTCGCCGCGAGCTGGGGAACCTGCGCGCCGCCTGGCGCCTCGCCCGCATCCAGGGCTCCCTCGACGATGCCACCGCGATCGTGCAGGGACTGTTCGAGGCGGTCTTCAACCGCGACCTGGTCGAGATCCGCGGCTGGGCCGAGGAGCTGGCCGCCGATCCGGCGTTGGCGGGCCACCCGCGCGCGCCGGCCGTGCTCGGCACCGCGGCCTACGCCGCCTACCTCCGCGGCGACCAGCCCCAGGCCGACCGCCTGGCCCGTGCCGGGCTCGACCTGGCCGGCGGCCGCGCGGAGTCGTCGTACTGTCGGCATGCGGCGGCGGTCGCCGCGCTCGCCCGCGGCGCCTACCCCGAGGCCGTCGAGCATTGCCTGCTCGGAGAACACGCGAACCCGCATCCCCGCCACGGATTCCTCGGTATCGCCGCCCTGGCGACCAGCTACGCCGGCGATCTCGGCGAGGCGCGCAGACTGCACGATCGGGCGGTCCCGGCCGCGGTCGGGTCGCCCAGCACCCGCGGCTGGGTCGAGTACTACGGCGGCGAGATCGAGAACGCGGCGGGCCGCGTGGCGCTGGCCGAGGAGCACTACGTCCGGGCGATAACCCTCGCCCGCACCTCGGGCGCCACCTTCCTGCTCGGCGTGGCGAGCGTGGGCATGCTCTCCGTCCGCGCCGCGGCCGGGCGGGTGCACGAGGCACTGGCCGGGTACCGGGAGGTGGTCGACTACTGGGCCGTGGCCGGGAACTGGACCCACCAGTGGACCACCCTGCGCAACCTCGCCGACCTGCTGCGCCGCCTCGGCGACCCCGAGCCGGCCACCCTCATCGACACCGCGGCCGAGCTCGCCCCGGACGCTCCGGCCGTCGCCCCTTCCTTTGACGCCGCCACACCGCGGCCGCCCGGGCCGGCACCCAGCAGGGCGCAGGTGCTCGACGTGGCGCGGCAGGCGATCGCGAGGCACCTCGACCGGTCATGACCCGAGCAGACGTGCTCTTTCCCGCGGAGGCGTCATGACAGCTCGGCGGCCCGGTACCACTCCCCCGCCACCAGCCGCCGGTACCCGTCGTCGCCGAGCAGGCGCTGCAGCGGACCCACCTGGCTGGCGTGCGCGTCCAGGGCCGCGAGCTTGCGCCGCAGGGCCGTCGACCGCAGGACGAGATCGACAGCGAGGTGCCGGCGGGGCACGGCCGGGAAGGCGGGAAAGGCGGGGTCGCCGCCGTCGATCGACTCCAGCATGCTGCCGAAGTCCCGGTGGTAGCCGGCGGTGACCACGGCGTGCAGCACCCGGCTACCGGCCCAGGACGCCTCCCGCACCGCCCGGTCGGTCCAGGCCGACACCGCGCGGTGGTCCGGGTGTCCGGTCATGCCGTCCGGGCCGAAGGTCAGGATCGTGTCGGGCGCGACGTCGTCGACGATCCCGGCCAGCTCGGCGACCGCGGGCCCGGACCGGCCGTGCGCCAGCTCCCCGTCGAGGTAGCAGCACCCGGTGGCCTCGCCGAGGAAGCGGTGCTCGATCCGGCCCCGGTCGCCGTCGAGCACCGCCAGGCTGGCGGCCAGCTCCCGGGTACGGACCTCCGCCAGCCTCTCGGGCGGCCACCGCCGTGGGTCGTCGGTGCCCCGCTCACCCCGGGTCGCGGTCACCACCACGACCCGGTTCCCGGCGGCCACCGCGGCGGCCATCACCCCGGCCGAGAGGTACATCTCGTCGTCGGGGTGCGCCCACACGCCGAGGACCGTGCCGAGCCCGGCCACGTCCTCGGCGGTGCGCACGACGCGGCCCGCCGCGCGCGTCGCGATGATCGTTGCGTTGCTCATGGCTGTCTCCCTGCTCCGGTGGATGCACGACCAGCGTGAGCGCGGCCGCTGGCACGCCGCTGTCATCCGGCTGGCGGGGCGGAGCGACGACACCGTGGGCCGGTGTCAGTGCTGCGTCAGCGCGACCCCGCACCCTGCACGTCGACACAGGCCCGAGCCGGAGACGCACCGATGACCACCGACCTCGCTTCCACGACGACCACCCGGGTCGGTCCCGGATCGTGGCTCGTCGCGGGCACGGCCACCGTCGTGCTCGCCGTCGTGCACGGAGTGTTCGGCAGCATCGGCGTGCTCATCGAGCCGCTGGCCGCCGAGTACGGCGCACCCCGCTCCCAGCTGGTCCTGCTGTTCGCGCCCGCGCTGGCCGTGCACTCGGTCGCCGCGCGCGGCGCCGGTCGGGCGGTGGACAGGTGGGGACCGCGTCCCGCGCTCGCCGTCGCCGCCGCCGGTACCGGGATCGGGCTGCTGGCCCCGGCGACCGCCACCGCCACCGGGGTCGCGATCGGCGGCTACGGCCTCGGGCTCGGCCTGGCCTCGGCCTGCGCCTGGGTGGCCACGACCGCGGTGGTGAGCGCGGCGTTCGACCGGCGCCGCGCCGCCGCGCCCGGGCTGCTCGCCGCGGGCCCGGCCGTCGGAGGTGCCGTGCTCGCTCCGGCCGCGGCCGCGCTGGCCGCGACGAGCGGGCCGCGGACCGCCTGCGCCGTGCTCGCGCTGCTCGGCGCGGGCGTGTGCACGGCCGGAACCCTGCTGATCCGCGACCACCGCGGCCACCCCCGGCCGCCCACGCCCGGTGGCGGAGCCGCACCGCAGGCGCCGACGGCGAACCTGCGGCCCTTCCACACCGCGGGCCTGCTGATGGGCCTGGTCGTGTTCACGCCGCTGGTGCACCTGGCCGGCTACTTCGACCTCGGGCTCACCCCGGTGCACGGCGCCGCGCTGCTCGCCGTCATGAGCACGACGAGCGCCGCGGCCCGCCTCGGCGCGGCTGGCTCGCCACGCCACGGACCGTGCCGCTGCTCTTCCTCGGCCGCCACGGACTGGTCGTCGTCGCGTTAGCCGGCTGGGCGCTGGCCACGCCGCCCACCGCGCTGCCGGTGCTGGTCGGGGTGGCGGTGCTGTTCGGGGCGGGCTACGGCGGCTGGCTGTCGCTGGCGCCGGCGATACTGGCCGCGACGACCGATCCGCGCCGCCTGGGTCGGGCGCTGGGAAACCACGCGACCGCCGTCGGGATCGGCGGTGTGGTCGGCCCGGTGCTGGCGTCGCCGCTGCTCGCGAGCGCACCCGCGCTCGCCCTCGGCGGGTGCGCCGCGCTGGCCATCGCCGCCGCTGCGGTGCTGGGCGCAGCCCGCTCACCGAGCTGACGCGAGGTCAGCGCGTGGGCGGGCCAGGCTGGTGCTCCGGACCCCACCGGTCACCCGGACGTAGCGGCGTCGAGGTAGCCGAGGTCCTTCAGCACCACGGCGCACAGGTTGGGCGTCCGCGTGCACGTCGGCTGGACCTGGGGGCCACCCGAGTAGTACTCCCGTAGCTCCTGGGAGAACGCGACCGCGGGCGTGGACGGCGGTCGGTCGCCGAGCAGCTGCAGCGCGACCTCCAGCTGGGCCCTGGTCACCTCGGCCTGCCACAACCGCTGCCGCACCCGCACGGAGTCGCTCCCGGCCAGGCTGAGCTGCAACGTCGATCCGCCCGCGAGCGGGCGCACGGTCAGGCCACCGGCGTAGCGCGCCGACACGGCATCCCAGTCCAGCCGGCCCGTCATTCGAGGAATCCCAGATCCTTGAGCACGTGCGCGGCCGACGTCGCGCGGACGTCGGCGACCAGCGCCCGGTACTCCTCGACGAACAGCCCGGCATGCCGGCTCATGGCGTCGGCCTCGATCAGCGCGGCCGCCTGCTCGAGGTGCTCGCGGGCCAGCGTGTCGCGCCAGAGCGGGTTGCGGATGTGCACGCCGCCCTCGTCGGCGCCGGTGATCTCCAAGGTCTTGCCGCCCGCGACCGTCGGGATCTTCGCGCCATCCGCGTACCGCGACATGACCTGCGCCCAGTCCAGTGGCACGTCAACCCCTTCCCCCGACGTCGGGCGACGCGGCCAGTCCGGGCCGGGCCAGCTCGCCCATGAACAGCAGCATCGCCTCGTGGCGGCGCTCGGCGGACACCTCATCGCAGCACAGCACCGCGGCCAGGGATTCGACGTCGGCCCCACGCACACACATCACCACCAGGGCCTCGCGGTGCTCGTCGGGCAGGTTCACCAACCGCCCCAGCAGCTCGGGCCAACCGCAGACGGTGACCAGCTCACCCGCGTCGGCCTCGGCCAGCCGCGCCTCCGCGAGCTTTGCGATGCGGCCCGAGTAGGGCAGGCCGAAGTAGCGGAACACCCCCGGCCGGGACACCATGCCCGCCACGACCTGCACGCTCACCTGCTCGGCGAGCGTCGGATCGGCCAGCCGGTGGGCGCAGGTGTACCGGACGGCCTCGAACGTCGCGCGCACCCGTTCGAGCCACTCGGCGAAGTCCTGCTCCATCGCCGGGTCGGCCGCTCCGGTCACCCCTGCCACCTGCACCGCCGCGCGTAAGGCCCTGGTCAGGGCGTCGGAACGACCGTCTTGACCATCATCGCGATGTGCTCGGCCTGCACGACCGTGAGGTCCTTCGAGGCCGGGGCGTCACCGCGGATCGCCTCGTGCGGCACGACGACCCAGCAGGCGCAGCCCCAGATGCACTCCCCCGCCATCCCGTCGAACCGGATCGACTGCTCCGAGAGGAGCACGCCGAGGTCCAGCAGCCAGGAGTGCATCAACAGCTTCTCGTCCCACGAGTCGATCGCGTCGTAGGCGTCGCGGGCGGCGAAGAACGCCGTGAAGTCGCTCTTGGCCACCCCCGGGATCATCACGTTGCAGTACGCCGTGAGCTCGTCGAAGAACTCGCCGTGCGACGTGTTGATCGTGCCGTCCTCGCCGTCGAGCACGTAGGTCTTGAGGGTGTCGATGAGCTTCTGCTCGAGTGTGTCGTTCCACAGCTCGCGCGGGGCGACGGTGTGCGCCTCGATGTAGTCGGTCTTGAAGCCCTCCTTCAGGCCCGACCACTGCGGGATGTAGCCGATCCACTTGCTGACGACCTCGCGCCACTTGCTGCGTGGCTCACCCGGCAACACCTCCACGCCGGGGTGGGTGAACTTGGCAACGTCGAAGACCGTCCACGTGCGGTCGCCGGAGATGTTGCGCTCGTGCGGCGCGCCGGTGAAGCCCATCGGGCGCAGCATCTTGAACAGCAGCCTGCCGTAGTCCTGCACCACGAACCGCATGAACGAGTCGTTGACGAACTTGCGGGTGACGCCCTTGCGCAGGGCATCGCGGATCGCCGGCTTCCCGGTCTTGGTGTACGAGCCGAGCCGCTGCCAGGAGTGCTCCTGCGGCAGCGCGAAGAAGCCGCCGGTGAACGGGTTCTTGTAGAGGTCGCCCCACACCGCCATCACGCCCTGGTTCTTGGCGTCGTCGAGCATGCAGTCGATCTCGTTCATCGTGGGGAAGAGCGCGGCGGCGCCACCGACGTGGGCCTCGTCGCCGGAGAACGGCATGGCCGCCACCCCGATCACCGGGAGCCGCCGACCGAGCTTGACGTTGGACAGGTGCCGGGCCAGGTCCACGACCATGCCGCTGCCGGTGCCACCCGCCATCGAGAAGAACACCAGCACCAGCGAGGGCAGCCTGGTCTTGTTGATGCTGGCCACGAAGTCGTCGAGCTCGCGCTCCAGCGACTTGTCCTCGCCGTAGTAGTAGTGCCCGTAGATCGCCTTTGCGATGGCCCGCGGGATCGAGTCCCCCGCTTTCGGCATCTCGGTGTCGCTGGGCAACCACGGCTCGTAGTTCGGGTTCCAGTAGTACCGCGGGTACTCCATCTTCAGGTACTCGCGCCAGCGGTTGAGGCTGGTCATGAGGTCCTTCTTGGCCGGCACGTCGAGCGAGATGGTGCGTACCTGGGCGCGCTCGGTCGGG
The DNA here is from genome assembly GCA_963730945.1 of uncultured Actinomycetota bacterium. Lineage (GTDB taxonomy): Bacteria > Actinomycetota > Actinomycetes > Mycobacteriales > Pseudonocardiaceae > Pseudonocardia. Next base: position 204,190 of record CAVSTV010000008.1, on the reverse strand, counting down.
ATGCCGCGCTCGGAGAGCCGCTGGTCGAATCCGCTCGCGTACTCCTTGAGCTCGTGCTGGTCCTGGTCACCGATGTCGATCGACAGGCCGGTGAAGCGGGCACGCGGGTCCTCGAGCATGTCCTCGATCTCGCCGGTGCGCAGCAGGGCCTCGACCATGTAGGCGCCGGTCTTGCCGATCCCGATCGCGTGGATGCAGTGCGGCGCCTGCGCGCCGGTCGCGCTGTGGTACATCGACAGAGCCATTGCGATTCCTCCTGGTTCGGACGTGCGGGGTCGCCGCACGCCCTTTCGGTCGGGCTTGTCGTGCGTGGACGGCTGTCGGGACGGGCGTTCAGTCCAGGTAGCCGAGGTCCTTGAGGATGGTCGCGGCCGTCGTCGGCCGTTCGTCGGCGATGTAGGTGCGGTAGTGGTCGATGACGTCGCCGTAGTTGCGGGTCATCCTGCCCTCGTCGAGCAGCGTCATCGCCTTCTCGAGGTAGGCGCGGGTGATCTTGTCCTGCCAGAGCCGGTGCGAGACGTAGATGTACCCGTCGTCGGCGCCGGTGACCTTGAGGGTGCGGGCCCCCGGCATCGACGGGAGCTCGGCGCCGTTCTCGTAGCGCTTGACGACATCGGCCCAGTCGGTCGGCATCTGCTGCTCCTCAACCCGACGCGGGGATGCCGGCCCCGGACGCGGCGACGGCAGCCACCTCCTCGTTGGTGATCGGTGAGGCGATGTCCTCCCCACGGATGGCGGCGTGCGGGACGACCACCCAGCAGGCGCAGCCCCAGATGCACTCCCCGCCCATGCCGTCGAACCGGATCGACGGCTCGCAGAGCAGAACCCCCAGATCCAGCAGCCAGGAGTGCATCAGGAGCTTGTCGTCCCATTCGAGCGGGTCGTAGAGGTCGCGGGAGGGGACGAACGCGTCGAGGTCCAGCTTCGAGGCGCGCGGCAGCACCACGCTGACGAAGCCGGCGCCCGAGGTCTCGACCGTCTGCACCACGGCCGGTACCCGGGTGCTCGCGACCGCCGGGATCGCGCCGGCCACCGCCGCCGCGGCCGCCTCGGCATCCTGACCCGAACCGAACACGCGGGCCTCGGCGTACTCGGTGCTGAAGCCCTTGGTGAGGCCGAGCGATCCGAGAGAGCCCGCGTCGTGCAGGCTGCGGGTGGTCAGGATGTTGATCCAGCGGTCGCTCTGCTCACCGCGGATGGCCGGGTGCCACTGGTCGCCGGGCACGGCGAGCCAGTTGAGGGCCTTGAGCGTCTCGTACAGGTCCTTGCCCTCGTCGGCGCGCAGGAACGCGGCGATGCCCGCGACGACGTCGGTCGACCCCTCCTCGGGGACCGCGAAGAACCCACCCGTGAACGGGTTCTTGTAGAGATCGCCCCACACCGCCATGACGCCGTTGTTCTTCTCGGTGTCGATCATGCAGTCGAGCTCGTTGATCACCGGGAAGAAGGTCGGGTCGGGCGTCGCGGGCAGTACCCCGATCCCGACGACCCAGGGCCGGCGGCCGAGCTTGATCGAGGACAGGTGCCGGGCGATCTCCACGACGATCGCGCTGCCGACACTCTCGCCCAGCGAGAAGGCGATCACCACCAGCGGGGTCTTGTCACTGCTGAGCACGCCGGCCGCGAACGCGTCCATCGCCTGGGTGATCTCGCGGTTCTGGTAGTACTCCGAGCCGTAGATCGCCTTGGCGATGGCCCGCGGCATCGGCTCACCTGCGGCCGGGATCTCCAGGTCCCCGGGCAACCACGGCTCGTAGTTGGGGTTCCAGTAGTAGCGCGGGTACTCCATCTTGAGGAACTCCCGGTACCGGTTGAGTGCGGTCGAGAGCTCGGCGCGGGTCGGGATCGGCAGCTCGACGGTGTTCACCGCGCCCTCGCCCGCAGCCGCGCGGACCGCGGAGAGGTCACCGATGTCCACCGCCAGCGCGGTGAAGCCCTCAGGTGCATCCGACAGCAGTTCGGTGATCACCGCGGCGCCGGTGGGACCCAGCCCGAGCACGTGCAGCGAGAACGGGCCCTCGTGATCTCCGGCGTGGTGCACCCGCTCGTTGCTCAGCGCCTCGATGCGGGCCAGCGTGCTGTCGTGTTCATGATCGTGGTCATGACCGTGTTCGTGCTCGTCAGCCATCAGGAGGACCTTTCGAGTTGGTGGCGGCGGATCTCGGGAGAGGTCGGGGTGCTGGTCGGGCCGCCGCGAGCGACGGCGCGCGTCCGGATGGCTCGTTCTAGGTGGGCACGGCGGTCGCGCGCGGCCCGGACCGCGCCGATCGACAGCTCGGCGTACTGGAACTCGTACTCCTCGTCACCGCACTGACCCAGCACGGTGCCGTCGAAGCCGACGATCGCCGAATGGCCCGACCAGTGGTGCACTCCCGTCCTCCCCGCCGGGTTCGTCGCGACGACGTAGCAGGTACCCATCCACGCCGCGGCGCGCGCGGCCCGGACCTGGTCGGCCGCCGACACGTCCGGGGCGGCCTGACACCGGATCAGCAGCTCCGCACCTCGGACCTGGCACGCCGTCGGCGACACCGGGTCGTCGGTGCAGACGCTCAGACCGGTCTGCAGTCCACGCGGGCCGGCGACCACATCGGGCGGGTCCCCGCCGACGCTGCCGGCCACCCGCCGGTGCCGCATGGCGACCCGCCCCTTGTCGTCGATGAGCACGAACGAGTGGTCGGAGTCCGGGCCGCGAGCGGCGGGGCCGCCCGCGGCCGAGAACACCCCCCACACCCGCCCGGCCCGGCAGGCCCGCGCGAACAGCTCGATGTCCTCGCCGGGTGCGGTGAGGATCTCGACGCCCGAGTCGGCGGTGAAGCCGTGCGTGCTGTACTCCGGGAACACGACGAGGTCCAGCCCGGGTTCACCGTTCGCCATCCCGACCACGAGATCGGCGATCTTCAGGTGGTTGAGCCGGGCATCGGTGCGGGAACGCGGCGTGGGGATGGTGTAGCTCATCACGGCCACCCCGACGCTCCCGCGCTCGCGGTCGTGGGTTGTGCGGGCCGGATGACGTCGGATCACGAGACAGCGCAGCTTCCGCGGTCGGCCTTGATCGGGCCCGTGGCCGACGGCGTGATGTCGAAGTCGAAGATCGCGGTGGGCAGGTAGAGCGAGCAGCAGGCGTTGGGGATGTCGACCACCCCGCTGACCCGGCCCTCGATCGGCGCGGCGCCGAGCAACAGGTAGGCCTGTGCGCCGCTGTAGCCGAACTTCTTCAGGTACTCGATGGCGTTCAGGCAGGCATTGCGGTAGGCGACGGTGGCGTCGTTGTAGAAGTTCGTGTTCGTCTCGTGCTCGACGCCGATGCCGATGAAGGTCACGAACTCCGAATAGCGCGGCTCGACGTTGCCCGGCATCAGGATCGGATTGGTGTGGACTCCGTAGGTCTCCATCCCGCCCTTGATCAGATCGACGTGGAAGTCGATGAATCCGCCCATCTCGATCGCACCGCAGAAGGTGATCTCGCCGTCGCCCTGGCTGAAGTGCAGGTCGCCACCGGAGAACAATGCCCCGGGTACGTGCACGGGATAGAACACCCGCGATCCGCGGGTGAAGTTCTTGATGTCGTGGTTGCCGCCGTTCTCCCGCGCCGGAACGGTGCGGGCACCGTCACGCGCGATCCCGGCCAGCGTCTCGCCGGTGGCGGTGCCGCCGAGCACCTGCGCTTCCAGCGGTGGCAGCGCCAGCGGCGGCACCCGGTCCGGGTCGGTCGCGATCAACGCCCGCTCGCGATCGTTCCACTTGGCCAGCAGGGCGGGCGAGGGTGCGGTGCCGAACAGGCCGGGGTGGGTGATGCCGGTGAAGCCGACCCCGGGGATGTGCCGGGAGGTGGCCTTCTGCCCGCTGAAGTCCCAGATCGCCTTGTACGCGTCCGGGTACTGGTCGGTGAGGAAGCCGCCGCCGTTGCCCTTGGCGAAGATGCCGGTGTAGCCCCAGCCCTGGCCGGGGGCGTCGCCGGTCTCCTGGGGCACCGGCCCCAGGTCGAGGATGTCGACGACGAGCAGGTCGCCGGGCTCGGCACCCTCGATCGCGATCGGGCCCGAGAGCATGTGGCAGCCGTCGAGCTCGACGTCGCGCACGTCGGTGGCCGAGTCGTTGTTGCCGATTTGCGAGTCGGTCCACTCCCGGCATTCGATGCGGATCGACGATCCCGGCTTGACCGTGGCCGCCGCCGGGATGTCGGGGTGCCACCGGTTGTGGCCGGGCACCACCTGGTCACGCATCGACTTGGCCTGATCCACGCTGAACACCACGTCAGGCATGGGAGTCAACCTCCTGCGACTAGGGGACTGCGGTCGGTGGAAGCGGTCACGGAAACGGTCGCGGTCACGGCCGAGGTAGCCGGGCCTGGCGGGGGTCGACGGCCCGCCGTTGCCGGCGCCCCGACGAACGCGGCGGCAGCGACGACACCACCGCCGGCGTATCGGCGCTGCGGTGCTGGACGTCAAGCGCGCGGCGCAGTCTGGGATCGAGCGACCGCAAAGCGGGGGCGCCGAAGACACGTCGACCGGTACCGCCGCATCCCGGGCAGCCGGCGGGTTGCGCGGACGCCGTCATCGGGCGGGTCAGCTCGAATCCTCCGCACGCCTCACAGCAGTACATGTAGACCGGCACGACATCTCCCCGATGATCGATTATCGTCAAACGAAGATAATCCCGGAGGAAATGTTCGTCAAGACCGCGCCGTAGCCCACTCCCGTGTGCGCCGATGGCGGCCCAGCCCGGCGACCACGAACTCGTCGCGGCGACCGGGAGCCGTGACCCCGAGGACCCGCAGGGCGACCGAGATGGGTGCGGTTTCGGCGACGAACGACTCCCGGCGACCCAGCAGCAGCGGACCGGTCACCAGGATGCCCGAGCGCCAGACCGCCGCCGCCTGGCTGCCCTCGCGGCCGATGTAGTCCGCCTCGACGTACCCGACGCTGCCGATCATGGAGCTGGCTTCGAGCAGCGCGACGAGGCCGGGTGTCAGCAGCTGGAACCCGGATTCGGGCCCGGTCAGCAGCTCGAGCCGGCGGCGGGCGGCGAACGGTGTCCCGCCCGGCAGCACCTCGAGGCCGAGCGCACACAGCGCGGCCGGCGTGACCTCGGCCGCCAACTCGGGCGTGACCGGCAACAGCGCCAGGCCGTCGACATCAAGAGAGATCACGCGCGCGGCCGCGTGCGCCCGCGCCAACGTGGCCAGCGCTCCGGCGGCGCCGACCACGCCGGTCAGCTCGTAACGCAACCCCTGGTCGGGCACCATGACCGCAGCGCACCTCCGCGTCGAACGACGGCGACACACCTGAGCCATCGAATAGTGTCATCTGAAGAATATTCTTCGTAATGTACGCTCTCGGTGACCCATCGTCACGGAACGAAAGGCGCGCTGTGGCCGGTACGCGCAGAGACACCGAAGGACAGCACACCGCTCCCCCGTTGGTCCGGCTGTTGGGCCAGGTCGAGCGGCGGGTATCGCGACAGCTGGAATCGACGCTCGCTGCGGACAGGCTGACGGCCGACCAGTGGCGTGTGCTCGACCTGCTGTCCGAGGGTCCGGGTCGGACGATGTCCCAGATCGCCAACGCCACCGGGGTCCCCGGACCGACCCTCACCAAGATCGTCGACAGGCTCATCGACGCGGCCGCGGTCTACCGGCTGGTCGATCCGCGGGACCGGCGACGCGTGCTCGCCTTCATCTCCGACGACGGCCGGATCCTGCACCAGCGCCTGCAGCCCCTGGCGGCCGCCGCGGAGGCGGACGCCTTGATCGCGCTCGGCGGCGACGCACCGCTGCTGGTCGAGCTGTTGAACCGGCTCACCGAGGACAGCTGAGACGCCCCGCGATCAGGCCGGTGTCCTGTCCTAAACGCCCCGGTTGATCTCCGCCAGGATGTCGAACTCCAGGCCGTCGGCCCGGGCCAGGTAGATGCGCTGGATGAGGTGTCGATCGCTCACCTTCACGGTACCGCGCGGGCCCTCATAGGTGATCGACTCGGAGATGCCGTCGATCTCTTCGAGCTCGGTGCTGTGGGCGGCGGCCGCGAGCTGAGCCAGCAGCGTCATACCCTCGTAGCAGGACTCCCCCGGTGAGGTGATCGCCGGGGCGGTCGGCCCGAGACGGGCGAGATAGCGCCGCTCGAAATCAAGGCTGTGCGCCGACCCGAGCGCCTCGAAGAAGCCGGCCGCCGAGTACAACTCGTGGGTGTTGGCCGCGCCCGTGGCCAGCAGCATGTTCTCGTCCATGAGGGGGCTGAGCCGCACGCAGATGTCGTGCAACCGCATCTCGGTGAACGCCCGGTTGAACGCCACGGCGTCGGAGCCGAGCAGGAGCATCAGAACACCCTGCGGCCGCGCGTGTTCGATGCACCGCAGCACCTGGCCGAACTCCTGGGTTCCGACCTTGACGTAGATCTCGTCGCGGATCTGGGCGCCGACGGATCCGGCAAAGGCTCGTGCGACCCGCGCCGAGGCGCGTGGCCAGATGTAGTCGTTCCCGACGATCGACCAGCTCCGCACACCCAGCTCGGTGGCCATCCACCGCATCGCCGGCAGCAACTGGCCGTACGGGGTCTCGCCGGTCAGGAACACTCCGGGCGTGCGCTCGCCACCCTCGTACACCGCCGTGTACACGTAGGGCACCCGGCGGTCGATGCGCGGGGCGATCTGCTGCCGAACGGCGGAGGTGTGCCATCCGGCCACCGCCGCAACCGATCCCGACGTCACCAGCGAATCGACCTCGTCCGCCACCCAGCCCGGCGCCTGACCGCCGTCCACCTGCCGCAGGCGGACCTCCCGCCCGAGAATGCCACCGGCGTCGTTGATCTCCGCCACGGCCAGCCGCGCGCTCGCACTGCACGACGGGCCGTAGATCCCGGACGGACCGCTTCCGGGTACCACGAGCGCGACGTCCATGACGTCCGCAGCCATCGAAGTCCTCCACCGATCGGGAGCGGAACCCTTCAATTCTGATGCACCGGTGTTGCCATGGCATTGACGATCATTGCAACAAATGGGTGACGTGCGAAGGAACGCGCATCCGACAGCGCGTCGAAATGCCCGCGCTGATCAAGTAGCGATTCATCTCCGAGATCAAGATTCACCGTGCAGCGCTGTCGAACACCGACGCCGGTCAGCCCGTCCAGTCCAGGCAGAGCACGGTGGCGTCGTCGCGGAGCTTGCCACCGGTGACGCGCTGCACCAGGTCCCCCAGCTCGTGCACGAGCTCGCGGGCGTGCTGGCCCGCGCTGCCGGCGAGCACCGCCGGGACCTCGTGGTGAGCGCTGTTGCGGTCCAGCACCCCGTCGGTGACCAGCAGCAATCGGTCCCCCGGCTCCAGTTGCAGGTGCTGCAGCCGGAACGGTCGGCCCGGATACAGCCCGAACGGAAGATCGATCTCGAACTGCAGCTCACGCACCTCGCCGTCGCGCATCAGCAGCGGGAACAGGTGTCCGGCGTTCACCAGCGTCGCGGCTCCGGTGTCGAGATCGACCCGCAACACCTGACCGGTCACGAACTCCCCGACCGGGGAGTGCGCGGCCAGCGAGTCGTTGGCCAGTCGCGCCTGGTCGGCCAGGTCCAGGCCCTGCCGCCGCCCGTTGCGCAGGCTGCCGACGAGCACCGTGGCCAGCAGCGCGGCGTTCACGTCGTTGCCCACCGCGTCGGTGATCGAGACGTGCAGCATGCCGTGGTCGAGGGCGTAGTCGAAGGTGTCACCGCCCACCGTGGCCGCCGGCTCCAGCCAGCCCGCGACGGTGAACTGGCGAGCCTCGTGGGTGAAGGAACTGGGCAGCAACCGCCGCTGGATCTCCGCGGCCAGCGACAGCGGAGTCGTGCGCTGGCCCCGCTCGAACAGGTCGGTGTAGCGCCGGTTGACCACCACGATGTAGGCCAGCGCGTGCGCGACCGCCTCGATGGCCAGCATCGCCCGCTCGTCGGGCGGTGCCGGCAGCCGCATCTCCAGCGCCCCCAGCGCATCCCCGCTGACGCTGACCGGCGCGACCAGATACACGCCGTCGTCGAGCTCCCGGACATCGATCCGCTGCGTCTGCATCACCCGCTCGTACACCGTCCCGGGCAGCGAGATGGTCTCGCTGTGCTCGAGCAGCGGCTTCCGTCCGTCGGCCACCGACCAGGTCCAGCGGTCGAACCGGACCACCGCCCGGCCCAGGTAGTCGGCGATCAGGAAGCTGACGGCGTGGGCACCGACGGCGGTCGCGAGCTCGTCCTCCACGACCCCGATCACGTCCATCGGCGGCGCGGCCTCGATCCTCTCGAGCAGCGAACGATGTGCCACCTGCGCGGTCTCGGCATCGTCCATGCGAAGACCCTAATCGAGGCTCGCGGATCAGGTGTGGGCTGGCGCCGCGCCATCAGCGGCGGCGGCGGTCAGCTCGCGCAGTGCAGCGAACCCGACCACGAACAGCCCGAACCCGCCGCCGAGGGTCAGCACCACCGCGGCGCGGTCGAGCGCCGGGGCGCCGACGAACGGCAGCACCGCGCTGCTGAAGTTGTTCGCGCTGAACGCGGTGACCAGCGCGAACACCGCTCCCGACAGCGCGCACAGCAGCGGCCCGAAGCCGTGCCCGCGCAGCACCAGCGCCGCGCCGGCCAGCGCCGCGACCCAGGCCACCACGGCCGGCCCGGCGGCACCGAGCACGGTGGCGAGCAGCGGACGATCCTCGACGATCAACGCCGACCCCACCACGTGCAGCAGGTGCGCCGCCGCGACGAGCAGCGTGACCGCGGCCAGCGCGGGCGCCCACCCACGCCTGCGTACCGCTCGTAACCCGATCACCGCAGTCGCGGCCGCGGCGAGCACCGTGGCCAGCCACCACGGCACGCTCGACGGCGCCGCCGGCCAGACCTGCTCGCCGCGCACCAGCACCTGCTGGTCACCGACCCGCAGCGGTATCTCCCAGTACCGGCGGCCCTCGACCGGCGGCGGGTCGGCGGCCGCGGCCACCACCCGGGCGTCGCGCCAGCGAGCCGTCTGCCCGGCCGCGACGAGCGGCCCGGCCTGGTGGGAACCGGAGGCCGGCACGACCTCGACGGGCTGCCCGGTGCGGTTGTCGATGCGCAGCCGCGCCCCGGCTTCGATCACGACCACGTCCAGACCGGGCACCGGTGGATCCAGCGCCACGATCCGCGGCAGGTGCGCCTCCGGACCGAGGCCGCCGGCACCGTGCGCGGCCGCGGTTCCCGCCCCCAGCTGGAGGCCGGAACCGATCACGCACAGCACGATCAGGAGGCGTACGACCACGCTCATCCCGTCGCGCTTACCGGCCGCCACCGGCGTGCGCCGCGGGCGATCGGGAGCCGAGCCCGGCGCGCTCGACGAGGGCACCGAAGATCAGACCGAGGGCGACCCAGAGCACCAGCTGCGCCGCGAACGAGGCCAGCCGGAAGTCGTAGAGCACGGTCGCCGGGAAGTCGGCCGGGGTCTCGGCGATGGTCGGCAGCAACGCCATCACGATCCCGATGAGCACGACATAGCCCGCGGTCGCGGCCAGCGTCGCGTTCCAGCCACCGAGCCGGGGCAGCAGCCGTTCCCGCAGCAGCACGGCACCGACGCCGAGCAGCACCGACAGCGCCACCATCAACACGTACAGCCCGGTGCGCTGTCCGATCGTGTCGTCGATGCTGGAGGCGGGCGGGTTCGCCGGGTACTTGAGGAACGGCACCGCGTAGACGGTCAGGTAACCGATCAGCGCGAGCACGGCCGCGGTGCCGCGGGAGCCCAGCTGACCGATGCGGCCCTGGGCCACCGCGTAGACCAGCGCGAAGATGCCGCCGATCGCCACCCCGTAGACCAACGCGGCGACGCCCAGCCCGAGGGTGCTCTGCACACCGCGGCTGACCAGCTCCTCCCCCGGAGGTTCACCGGCGGCCGCGGCCACCTGGTCCTCGAAGCCGATGGCGCTGTCGACCTGGGGCTCGCCGAAGACGTAAGCGACGATCAGGTACAGCAGTCCGGCGGCCAGTCCGGCGATCATGCCGCGGACCAGCAGCGACCTCACCACGTTCGGATCCCCTCAGTCAGTGACACGGAGTCAGTGGCACGGGGTCAGTGGCACGGGAAACCGAGCAGGTGCCGGCCGTCGTGCACGAACTCGTGCAGCATGCTGCCGGAGAACACCGAGGTGGCGCCCTGATCGAGGCCGACGAGGTACAGCAGGCTCAGCATGATCACCCCGACGAACAGCGCCCACGGCAGGACCTCTCGAACCGGGATCGCGACGGGAATCGAGGAGACGTTCGGAACGGCCGCGGCCTGGGACATGGGGATCGAACCTCCGACGGATGTCGCGGACATATGTAGAACCGTTCAGATGATGACGTGGTGACGGGCTGGGCGCAAGCCGTCGGAGCGACTCGTCACGCGTGATCCGCTCGTCCTACCCTCCGGTCGTGAGCGCCCGCCTGACCCTGGTGTCGCATGCCCCGACCGCCGCGACCGCGGCAACGGCCTTCGCCCGGGAAGACGACCCGCTCGACGGCCGGGGCCACGGCTGGGCGGACGCGGCCCGGGGTCGGGTCGGCCGCGTGACGAACGTGGTCTGCTCGCCGGCTCTGGCCTGCCGGCAGACGGCGACGGCGCTCGGCCTCACCGCGCAGGCCGAGCCGTGGATCCGGGACTGGGACCTGGGCCGCTGGCGGGGACGCACGTTCGACCAGGTCGCGGCGGACGAACCGACCGCGATCGAGGCCTGGCTGACCGAGCCGGACGCCGCGCCGCACGGCGGTGAGCCGCTCGCCGCGCTGCTCTCCCGGGTCGGTGACTGGTTGTCCTCGGTGCCGGCCGACGGGCACACCGCCGCGATCACCCACCCGGCGGTGGTGCGGGCCGGGGTGATCTCGACGCTCTTCGGACCGGCAGCCGGCTTCTGGCGGATCGACATCGCACCGTTGACCGCCACCGTATTCCGCGGCGGGCCGGGGAGGTGGACGCTGCGCGGCACCGGCCTGCCGCTGCTCCCGCGGGATCCGAATGCCGATTCGGGCGGGTGAGCTGCGGGGAGGAGGTGCGACCATGCACGGATGCGTTCCCGCCCGGTGGTCGTCACCGACCTGCGCGAGCCGCTGGTCGTTGTCCATCGGCGGCTGATCCGCAGGCGGACGGTGCTGATGGTGGTGTGGATCCTCGGTTGGGCCACGACCGGCTTCGTCTCGGACACCGCCTGGCTGGCCCTCGCCATCCTCGCCGTCACCGGGCCGCTGCTGTGGGTGGCCGTGTGGGCGTACTTCCGCCGGTCCGCTCCCGGTCGGCGGCAGCCGGTCGACCGCCGGGCGATCACCGCGGCACCGGTCAGGCCGGCGGGTCGGGGTCCGGCAGCACCTGGCGCGGCAGCAGGTCGCTGACCACGGTGCCGTTGCGCTCGTCGCGCGGCTTCCACTCCCGCGGGTAGCCCAGTGATGCCTCGACGAAGCGCACCCCGTCCTCCCAGATGACCCGCGGGATGTGCAGGTGCCCGTAGACGACCGCGGTGGCGCGGTAGCGGAGGTGCCAGTCGGCGGTGAGCTCGGTGCCGCACCAGAGCGCGAACTCGGGATAGCGCAACACCCGGGTCGGCAGCCGGGTCAGTGGCCAGTGGTTGATCAGGACGGTGGGCAGCTGCGGGTCGCAGGCCTGCAGCCGGCGGGCCGATTCCCGCACCCGGGCGGCGCACCAGGAGGCGCGGTCGGGGTACGGGTCCGGGAACAGCAGGTGCTCGTCGGTGCACACCACCCCGGCCGCGGTCGCGATCTCCAGGCCCTCCTCGGGCGTCCGGGCGCCCGCGGGCAGGAACGAGTAGTCGTAGAGCAGGAACAGCGGGGCCACCGTGACCGGCCCGCCGGCTCCGGTCCACACCGGGAACTCGTCCTCCGGGGTGAGGACGTCGATCGACCGGCACAGCCGGACCAGGTGCTGGTAGCGCTGCTCGCCGCGCAGCGAGACCGGATCCCTGGTGCGCGTCCACAGCTCGTGGTTGCCCGGCACCCAGATGACCGTGGCGAACCGCTCGCGCAGCAGCCGCAGCGCCCACTCCACGTCCGCCGGCTGCTCGGCCACATCGCCGGCCACGATCAGCCAGTCCTCGTCGCTGGTCGGACGCAGGCTCTCGACAACCGCCCGGTTCTCCGGGTAGCGGACGTGCAGATCGCTGACGGCCAGCAGGCGCGGAATGCTCACCGTCCAGTCGTACACCGGTGCCGCGCCGATGCCGCACCGGCACAGCGCAGATCCGGCTACCCGGCGGTAACGTCGAGGTCGTGATGGTCGGGGGTCGGCAGTCGGTTCGGTGGGCGCTGCGGCACGGGATCATCCGGTGGTCGATGCGCCGGCTCGCCCGCTCCGACGACCTGCTGCCGCGGCTGATGTTCGACCCGGTCGCGATCGCGGATCCCTACCCGGCCTATGACGAGCTGCGCCGGCGCGGTCGCCTGGTGGAGCACGGCATCAGCCTGAACACCGCCGATCACAAGCTCGCGCTGGCCGCGCTGCGCAGCCCGGACCTCGGCGTGGTCGGGGTCGCCGGCGCGCGGGCGCCGCTGGTGCTGCGGGCGCTGGAGCGGTGCGGCGGGCGCGGTCCGCTCAGCGCCGTAGAGCCGCCATCCATGCTCACCGTCGACGCACCGGACCACACCCGCTACCGCAAGCTCGTGACCAGGGCGTTCAGCGCCCGGGCGGTGGCCGCGCTGCGGGGTCGGATCGAACAGATCGCCGCCGAACTGCTGGCCGAGATGGCGACCGCCGCCGCGCGTGGCGGTCCGGTCGACCTCGTCGAGCGGTACGCGAGCCTGCTGCCGGCCACCGTCATCGCCGAGATGCTCGGGGCTCCGCTCGACATGCGCCGGCAGTTCCTGAGCTGGGGCGCAGGCGGCGCGAAGCTGATCGACGCCGGCCTGAGCCTGCGCGAGTACGTGACTGCCGAGAACGAGCTGGCGGCCATGCAGCGTTGGATGGTCGGACATCTGGCGAGGCTCGAACGAGAGCCCGGCGACAACATCCTCTCGACGCTGGTGCACGCTCGGGTCGAGGAAGGGCGGCTGTCGGCCGATGAGCTGACCAGCATCGCGCTGCTGCTGCTCGCCGCCGGCTTCGAGACCACGGTCAACCTGATCGGCAACGGGGTCGCCCTGATGATCGCCCACCCCGAACAGCGGGCGGCGTTGCGCGCCGAGCCGGGCCGTTGGACGAACGCCGTCGAGGAGGTGCTGCGTTTCGACTCCCCCGTCCAGCGCACCGGACGGGTCGCGCAGCGGGACACGGTGCTGGCCGGGGAGCCGGTGCCGGCGGGTCGGCTGGTCATGGTGCAACTGGGCGGGGCCAACCGCGATCCGGCCGTGTTCGAAGAGCCGCACCGCTTCGACATCACCCGCGGCAACGCCGATAACCACATCGCCTTCTCCAGCGGACCGCACTACTGCATCGGCGCCGGTCTGGCCCGGCTGGAAGGTGAGATCGGGTTGCGGGCCCTCTTCGACCGCTTCCCCGACCTGACGCTCGCCGGGACGCCGCACCGCAGGCCGACTCGGGTGCTTCGCGGCTTCGACTCCATACCCGTCCGCCTCCATCCCTCCACTGTGGACGCCTAGCGGGTGTGTTGTCGGGACAGCCGAATCGTAGGTACGTCGGCCAGATGGGAAAGTCGGCGGGACACGGAGTCCCCGCCCTGGTCGAGCCCTCGCCGCGCACGCCGCCCGACTGCGCGCCGAGGGCGCGCTGCCGCCGCCGCGGAAGGTCAAGGCCCGACGTCGCTGACCCGTTCGTGACAGCAAGGCGCGTCCGATGACCAGTCATCGGGAGCGCCTTGTTGTCCGGGCCGGTGCCGAAATCCGGCTTCAACCGAGTGCCGGCACTTGCGTTGGTGATCGACGCAGGCCCGCCAGCACGGTGTTGCTCGCGATCGGGATGTCCGACGCCGGCGTCGGTGTTCCTGGTGGTCGGGGTGGCAGCCGCGGTTGTGGTGGTGGTCGGCGGCGGCGGATCTTCTGCTCCGGGTCGATCCACCTCGGCGGCGTGAACTCCGGTATCCCGTCCGGGGCGATCTGTACCGCCCATTCGGAGGTGTGGATCTCCCGGTGGTGGGTCTTGCACAGCATCACCAGGTTGCTGATCTTGGTTTCGCCGCCGTGTTCCCAGGGGATCACGTGGTGCACCTGGCACCAGGAGGGGGTGCGATCACACCCCGGGTGGGCGCATCCGCGGTCCCGGGCGGCGACCGCGCGGCGCATGTGGTCGGGGATGGTGCGCCGCATGACCGCCACATCCAAGGGCTGCCCGGCGCCGCCCATCACGATCGGGATGACGCACGCATCGCAACAGGCCATCCGGGCGGCGGCGGGGGTCATCTGCCCGCCGAAGTCGAGCATCGCCGCGCGGGCTTGGGCTTGCAGGTCCTCCCACCGGATGTGGATGTTGAGGTGGGGCCGGTTCCCGCCGGCCGAGGGCAGCATGTCGGGTTCGGCGTGGTCGGCGACATACCCGAACACCTCGGCCATGGCGTCGGCTTGGCGGCGCCCCAGCGGCCGGTGGTCGTCGTTGGTCAGCGGCGCCGATTTGGCGTCGAGGACCGACGCGATCAGGTCGTAGAGGTCGGCGGAGTCGATCCGAGCCTTTGATTCGTCCACCGGCTCCGTTGGGGTTGGGGGTGAGGAACATTTCGTCGATCGGTTCGGGTTCCCGATCATCAGGCTCGGCGCCGTCCTGGTCGAGGAGTTCGAGCAGTTCGACACCCCAGGTGTGCAGGGCGGCGGGGGCGGTGTCGGTGGCCATGGCCGCGATCTGGATCTCAGCGCCGGCCTGTGTTTCCCGGGCTGAGCCTTTGGGCGGCGGGGCTGCCCATCAGCTTCGCGACGACCTCGACGTGTCGCAGGCTGGCCGCGCCGGTCTGGAACGCGGCGGCGGTGGCCGGCAGTAGCGGCGGCAGCACCTGTCCTTGCAGGTCGACGCGGGGGCAGACGTGGTCGGCGGCGGTGATGATCCGCCGCGCGTCGCGGTGTTCCACCCCGAGCAGGTCACACAGCGCGGTGACGGGTTTCTGCCCGTGAGCGGTGAACGATCCGTCGCGTTGCAGGGCGGCGACGGTGTCGACGATGACCCGGTGCATGTGTTGTTCGGCGGCGCCCAGCCCGGCGAGTACGGCGATCCGGTCGGTTTCGGTTCCGTGGGGCCCGGCGGCGTCGTGCAGCGCGGTGAGCCCATCCCGAAGGAGGGTCACCCCGTTCTGCACGCTGTTGTCGCCGGACATGCCCTGATCCTACTCGAACATGTGTTCTATTTCAAGCGAGATTGGCGCAGCTCGAGGTGTGTGCGTTCATGATTTTCTGCGGGACCCCAGCCAGGCAACAACGACCAATCGGCGAGCCCTCGTCCCCAAGCCGGGGACGAAGGCCGGGGACGCCCCAATGCCGACCACACCATCCAATAAACGCTGTATCGGGAGGGGCCGGCCGAAGCTCCGACCCTCCGTAGGGCCTGAAAGCATGAAACTATGCCCACCCCTCGCATAACCGAGAAGACGAAGATCTTCGACATCGAGATCGTGTTGGACGACGTCCGCCCACCGGTCCAGCGCCGGGTCCAGATCCCCGGTGACGCCAGCCTCGCGGTGCTGCACGAGGTTGTGCAGTCCGCGATGGGCTGGACCAACTCCCACCTGCACGAGTTCGAGATCAACGGCGCCCGCTACGGCGCGTCCGATCCCGACTGGGACGACGGCGACATCGCCGACGAGGCCAAGGTCAAACTGTTCCGCCTGATCGAGGTGGGTGACCAGCTCGGCTACGTGTACGACTTCGGCGACAACTGGGCCCACACGCTCACCGTGAAAGCGGTGACCGCCCCGGAGCCCGGCGTCCGCTACCCGCGGTGTGCGTCCGGCCGTGGCGCATGCCCTCCGGAGGACGTGGGCGGCCCGTGGGGGTACGACGAGTTCCAGCAGGTGCTGGCCGATCCGACACTCCCCGACCACGACGAGCGCACCGAATGGGCGGCCGGGCCCGTCGACCCGAACCGCTTCGACCTCGACGAGGCCAACCAGGCCTTGGCCTGGCTGGCCTGGCGCCCGCCGGCCACCCGGTCCGCGGCGGAGAACCTTCAGACCCGGCGCTGAACCCTCAGTAGATAGTTCCTGCGGTGCAACGGGTTGTGGTCGGAACGCCGGCGGCTCGGGATCGCCCCGCTGACCGGCCGGTAGTGATCGAAGGAGCTGTCGAGAACCCCCTCCCCCGAGGTCAGCGCCGGCAGCCGGAGGCGTAGCTCGTGCACCCGCGCGGCCGGGATCTCCCCGTCGAGCAGGCACGTCGAACCGCGCAGCTCCGGCACATCCGGCACCGCCGCCAGCCCGCCGAGCACCCGCATGACCGGACCGAAGGCGTCCGCCGGGATCTCCAGACGAAAGCGGTGCATCGGCTCGTGGACCACGCTGCCGGCTCGCCGCAGCGCGCTCATCAACACCAGTGGGGTGAGGTTGCGGAAGTCGCCCGCGGTGCTGGACATGCTCTTGTCGAACGTGCCGTGGGCGTGGCTCTGCCGGGCCCAGTACCCGGAGTGCGTCACGGTGACCGTGCAGTCGGTGACCTGCCAGCCGTGCAGACCCTGGCGCAGCGTCTCGTTCACGGTCTCCTGCACCGCGGCGAAGAACGCGTACGGCATCGAGCCGAGCTCGACCTCCCGTCGCACCCGCACCCCGCTGCCGATCGTCGCCGGCTCGATGCGCAGCCCGACGGTGGCCAGGAACGGGTTCCCGTCCCGGTCGATGATCTCGACGGCGGCACCGGTGCCCCGTGGTCGTTCGATGCAGATCGTGGTCGTCTCCCGGAAGCCGACGGCCACCCCGAAGTCCGCGGCCAACGTCGCCTGGACCACCTCCTTCTGCACCTCCCCGTACAGCGACACCGACATCTCCCCAGCGGCCCCGTCGTGCCGCAGGTTGATCAACGGGTCCTGTTCGGCGAGCTGGGTGAGCGCGAGATGCAGCCCGGCGCGATCGGCGGCGGTGCGCGGCACGACGACCGTCTCCAGCGAGGGCGGTGGAAACTGCGTGCCCGCCCGATCACCGTCACGACCGGCCCCGAAGCGGTCCCCGATCCGGACGTCCTCGAGTCCCCACAACCGGCCGATGCGGCCGGCGGTGAGCGTCGCGCGCGACTCGGCGGCGCCGCGGTCGAACACGCTGATCGCGGTGATCTTGCCCGCATCACGGGCCTCGGTGCCGCGGTCGAACCGCAGCCGGTCCCGCACCTGCAGTGTTCCGCTGAACAGCCGGACGAAGGCGATCCGCTCGCGCGCCGGACCGCGCTCGATCTTGAACACGGTGCCCGCGGCCGGGCCGTCGGGATCGCCTGCGGGCGCGGGCAGCAGCTCGGCGAGGCCCGCGGCGAGCTCGTCCAGGCCGGCGCCGGTGAGCGCGGATCCGAAGAACACCGGATGCACCAGCGCACGCCGGGTCTGGGCGCCGAGCTCGGCCAGCAGCCGCTGGTGGGAGATGGCCCGCTCATCGTCCACATAGGTCGCGAGCACCGCGTCGTCGTGGTCGGCGAGCAGCTCGAGCAGCCGGGCGGTGAACCCGGGGTCGGCCGGCCCGTTCGGTGTGACCCGAGCGCCTCGATCGCCGAGGCCGCTCACCCGCACCATCGGCACGACGTCCGGGGTCAGTACCTCTGTGATGCGGCGCAGCACCGTCGCGTCCCGCGCGCCGCGCCGATCGATCTTGTTCACGAAGATCAGTGTGGGGATGCGCAGCCGTTGCAGGGCCCGCAGCAGCACCCGGGTCTGAGCCTGCACGCCCTCCACCGCGGAGATCACCAGCACCGCACCGTCGAGCACGCCGAGCACCCGCTCCACCTCGGCGATGAAGTCCGGGTGACCGGGGGTGTCGATCAGGTTGACCGTGACCCCACCGATCTCGAAGGAGACGACCGCGGACTTGATGGTGATCCCACGCTGCCGCTCCAGCGCGAGCGAGTCGGTTCGGGTGCTGCCGTCGTCGACGCTGCCGATCTCGTCGATGACTTCGGCGGCGAACAGCAGCCGCTCGGTCAGGCTGGTCTTACCGGCGTCGACATGCGCGACGATCCCCAGGTTGAGCGTACCCATTCAGCGTTCTGTCCTTTGTGGTCGCGATTGTTCTCCGATCGGACATGAACGCTTCGCGCATGCTCTTCCCCCCTCGGGTCGGCCGGTACGTGGTCAGCAGTGGAGCAGCCGGCCGCGGCGCCGGCAATCGATTATCGGGCGTGCAGCACCGCCAGCCGGTCGATGGCCGCGCGCAGCGTCTCCAGTCGCTTCGGGAACGCGAAACGGATCTTGCTGCGGCCGAACCCGGCGTGTTCGGGACGCCAGAAGGAGACCGCCGGGACGCACGACACCCCGATCTCGGTGATCAGCCTGCGGGCGAAGGCGACCCCGTCACCGGCCGGGTCGAGGCCGGCGATGTCGCACAGCACGTAGTAGGAGCCGTCCGGGCGGCGCAGCCCGAACCCGAGCTCCTGCAGCGCATCGCAGAGCAGGTCCCGCCGCTCGCGGTAGCCGGCGGCCAGCTCCGCGTAGTAGGTCGCGGGCAGGCCCATCGCGACCACGCCGGCGGCCTGCATCGGGGCCGGCGCGGCGATGGTCAGGAAGTCGTGCACCTTGCGGATGGCCGAGGTGAGCTGCGGCGGGGCCACCGTCCAGCCCACCCGCCAACCCGTCACCGCGTAGGTCTTGGACATCGCGTTCACCGTGACGGTGCGGTCCTCCAGGCCGGGCGCCAGCGCCGGCGGCAGGTACTCGTCCACGCCCAGGTAGTGGATGTGCTCGTAGATCGAGTCGACCACGAGCACGGCGTTCCAGCGCTGGCACAGCCGCGCCAGCAGGGCGAGCTCCTCGGCGCGGTAGATCTTCCCGGTCGGGTTGTTGGGATGGCAGAGGAACACCGCCCTGGTGCGCGGGCCGAACGCCGCCCGCAGCTCCGCCTCGTCGAACGACCAGTCCGGCTCCCGCAACCGCACCGGTCGCGGCACGGCGCCGGCCAGGATCGCGTTCGGCTGGTAGTTCTCGTACCACGGCTCGAACAGCACGACCTCGTCCCCGGGATCGAGCAGCGCGAAGGTGACCGCGACCAGCGCCTCGGTCGCCCCACACGTCACGCAGAGCTCGGTGTCCGGGTCGATCTCCCAACCCGGGTAGGTGCGGGCGGTCTTGGCCGCGATCGCGGCGCGCAGCGCCGGGGTGCCGAAGGTCATCGGGTACTGGTTGTCGTCGGCGTCGATCGCCGCGCAGGCCGCGGCCTTCAGCTCGGGTGGGCAGGGGTAGTCGGGGAAGCCCTGGCCCAGGTTGATCGCGCCGTGCCGGGCCGCGAGCCGGAACGTCTCGCGGATCACCGACTCGGTGAACCGTCCCGCCTTGGCGCTGGTCCGCAACACCTGTCGACCGTCCCGCGGCCGGCCCCCGTTGTCGAGCCCGCGACGTGTCAGCCGATCTGGGCGGCCCAGGAACGCAGCAGCGCGGCGGCCGGTTCCGATCGAGCCATGCCCGCGCCGTGCCCGGCCCAGAGCGGCGAGAAGTCCACCGAGCCGAGCCGCTCCGCCGCCGCCCGCAGACCCATGATCGCCCCGGTCGGCAGCGGAAAAGCCGGCACCTCGTTCGACATCGGCCCCAGTTCGTTGACCATCCGGTTGACCAGTCCACGCGCCGGTCGGCCGGTGAACACGTTGGTCAACACCGTCGGGGCGCCGGAGGCCTGTTCCAGCGCGCGCCGGTGCAGCTCGCCGGTCGCGGCTTCGGGGCAGAGCAGGAACGCGGTACCGACCTGGACCCCGTCCGCGCCCAGGGCCAGCGCGGCCGCGATACCGCGCGCATCGGCGATGCCACCGGCCGCGATGACCGGAACCGACACCGCGTCGACGACCTGCGGCACCAGCGCCATGGTGCCGAGCTGGGTGTCGAGCCGGTCGGTCAGGAACATCCCGCGATGCCCGCCGGCCTCGACGCCCTGCGCGATCACCACATCGCACCCGTGGTCGGCCAACCAGCGGGCCTCGGCCACGGTCGTCGCCGACGACATGACCGTTGCTCCCGTGCCGTGCACCCGGTCGACCAGCGCGGATTCCGGCAGCCCGAAGTGGAAGCTCACGACGGTCGGACGCAGTTGCTCGACGAGCTCACATGCCGCCGGGTCGAACGGTGCCCGGTCGACTCCGGTGGGCCCGGCCTGCGCCACACCGAACTCCGCAGCGTACGGCGCGAGCCGGTCGAGCCAG
Organism: uncultured Actinomycetota bacterium; assembly: GCA_963730945.1. Classification (GTDB taxonomy): domain Bacteria; phylum Actinomycetota; class Actinomycetes; order Mycobacteriales; family Pseudonocardiaceae; genus Pseudonocardia. The sequence goes on along the minus strand of CAVSTV010000008.1, from coordinate 183,985 downwards.
TGGCGCATTCGATCCGGATCCGCCACCGGTCTCCGGTGGCAGAAGAAGTTCAGGTTGAACGGGCCCGGCCCGGCCGCCCGGATGCGGGCGACCTCGCTCCGAACGTCATCGGGGCCGAGCATCGCGCACGGCAGCGATCCCAGCCCGCCGGCCCGGCCGACCGCGATGGCGAGTGCGGAGGAGCTGGAGCCGGCCATCGGCGCCTGCACGATCGGCAGCTCGATGCCGAGGAGCTCGGTCAGCCTGGTTCGCAACGGTGACACCCCTCCGCCGCTCGCCCCGGTCAACATGAGCGGACGGTCTACGGTAGCCGCGTGACGCCGTCTGCCGACACCCTCGCGAGCGCGGAGTTCGTGCTGCTCACGACGTTCCGGCGGGACGGCACCCCGGTTCCCACCCCCGTCTGGGTGGCGCCGATCGCGGACGGGATCGGGATCTGGACGGCCGCCGATTCGGGCAAGGTGAAACGGATCCGACGCAACGGCGCGGTCACCCTCGCCGAGTGCGACCGTCGCGGGAACCCGACCGGCCCCTCCGTTCCCGGGCACGCCCGGATACTCGACGACACCGGGACCGCCCAGGTGCTCGCGGCCATCCGGCGCAAGTACGGGCTGCCCGGCACGCTGCTCACCGCCCTCAGCCGGTTGCGCCGCGGCCGCTCCGGCCGGATCGCCCTGGCCGTCACCACCTGAACCCGGCTCAGCCGCCCAGCGCGACCAGCGCGGCTTCGGCCTGCTCGTGCAGCGATCGCAACCGGGCCGCGCCACCGTCGGCCTCGCCGGCGCCCATCACCCCGCCGACGTAGCGGCTGTAGACGCCGGCCCCGATGCAGGCCGAGCGCCACCGCGCGAACGCGACGTAGAAGTCCAGGTCGGCGACGTCACGACCGGAGCTCTCAGCGTAGCGGGCGATCAGCTCGGCGGGCTCGGCGTAGCCGGCGACCAGGCTGGGGCCGGCCACGGTCGGCGGCACCGCGTCGCCGGGGCGGCCCCAGGATGCCAGCAGCCAGCCCAGGTCGGCCAGCGGATCGCCCAGGGTGGCCAGCTCCCAGTCGAACACGGCGCGCACCCGCCCGTCCGGACCCACCGCGAGGTTGCCCGGCCGGAAGTCGCCGTGCGCGATGCGCACCTCCGGCGGCGGCAGCTCGGCGGCCCGGCGGACCAACCGATCATGCACTTCATCCACAGTGGACAGATCCTGCACCGCGGAGCCGTGCACCTGCCGGTGCCAGCGGCGCAGCTGACGCTGCAGGTAGCTGCCCGGGCGTCGCAGGTCACCCAACCCGACCCGGTCCGGGTCCACGGCGTGCAGCGCGGCCAGCACGTCGACCGCGTCGAGCCCGACCTGACGCCGTGGGGCACCCGCGGCCAGCCGGTGTCCGGACGCCTCGTCGCCGAGCACGTCGCCGTCGACGAACTCCATCAGGTAGAACTCGGCGCCGATCACGTCCGGGTCGGCGCAGTAGGCCACCGGCGGTGCCACCGGAACCGGGGTCGGCGCGAGTGCGGTGATGAACCGCCATTCGCGACTCATGTCGTGCGCGGTGGCCAGCACCATTCCGGTCGGCGGCCGGCGCAGCGCCCAGCGTCCGCCCTCGGCGTCGGTGATCCGGTAGGTCAGGTTGGAGTGCCCGCCGGAGATCCGCTCGATGGCGATCTCGTTGTCCCGCAGCGGGAACCGGGCGACCGTGGCCCGCAGCCATGCCGCCAGCGATGCCATCGGTACCGGGTCGGTCATCGCTCCATCCAATCTCGACATCGACCGGTGGGCCAGGGAGACACTCCTGGCGCAGGGTTGACGACGTCGGCGGCACATGGCTCACTCCGTGCAGGACCAACCGGTCGGCGATCGCCGTCCGGCCGTCAGGGGCGATGGAGGGTTCATGCAGGACGCGCAGCAACTCGAGGTCACCGACACGGTTCCGGCCCCGCCGGACACGGTGTTCGCGCTGCTCGCCACGCCGGCCCGGCACACCGAGATCGACGGCGCCGACATGCTCCGGGGTCTCGACTCCGGGCCGGATTCGATCACCGGGGTGGGCGACACCTTCGTGATGAACATGTGCCAGGAGGGGCTGGGCGACTACCAGATGCGCAGCGAGGTGGTCGACTTCGAGCCGAACCGCCGGATCGTCTGGGCACCGGCGCTGCATCCCAAGGACGCGCTCAGCGACCTCATCGGGGATCTCGACCCGAGCGGCCACACCTGGGGCTGGGAGCTCGAGCCCACCGCCGACGGCGGCACCCGGATCACCCACGTCTACGACTGGAGCGGGGTCCGGGACGAGCGCGCCCTCGAGCTGTACCCGCGGGTGACCGAGGAGCAGATGGCCGGTTCGATCTCCCGCATCGCGGACGCCACCCGCTGACGCCATCGCCACAGGTGCACACGGCGGCCCGGATGTGACTACCGTGCTGCCCAGGGAAGCGGCGCCCAGCACGCGGCACGACACACGGAGGACGCGCATGTCGGACGGACCCCTCACGCTCGCCATCGATGTCGGTGGCACCGGTCTCAAGGCGACAGTGCTCTCCCCCGACGGCGAGATGCTGTCCGAGCGGGTTCGTCGCGAGACCCCCTACCCGTGCACCCCCGAGGTGCTGCTCGACGAGTTGGCCGCGCTCGCGGCCACCCAGCCGGAGCACGACCGGGTGTCGGTCGGCTTCCCGGGCGCGATCCGGCGCGGACACGTGCGCGACGTCACCGCGTTCGTCCGGCCGGCCCCGGGTGAGGACCGCGACCCGGCGCTGGTCGAGCAGTGGTTCGGGTGGGACATCGAGTCGGCGCTGGCGAAGCGTTTCGGCAAGCCGGTCCGGGTGGCCAACGACGCCGACGTGCAGGGCTGCGCGGTGATCTCCGGGCGCGGCATGGAACTGGTCATCACGCTCGGTACCGGCGTCGGCAGTGCGGTGTTCTTCGACGGCTCGCTGCTGCCGCACATGGAGCTCTCGCACGGCCGCTTCGGCGACGGGCTGTCGATCGAGGTCGGCTGCGGGGACCACGAGCGACAGAAGATCGGCAAGGAGAAGTGGCGCGAGCGGGTGCTGAACGCCCTGGACGCCTTCGAGATGATGGTGCTGCCCGACCACCTCTACATCGGTGGTGGCAACGCGAAGCGGCTCGACGAGTCCGCGCTGGGGGCCAACCGCTCGATCGTGCCGAACGTGTCCGGGCTGCTCGGCGGCATCAGGCTGTGGGATCAGGCCGGAGGCGCCAACTTGGACGCCGTGCCGGCACCCGTTCTGGGCTGAGAACGGGCAGGATATCGCCCGTGTCCTCCACCGACGTCGCATCCGACGGTCCTGCCGACATCACCGCCACGCCCGAATGGTCCGCGTTGGCCGAGCATCACCAGGCCGTGGCACGGCAGCATCTGCGCGAGCTGTTCGACTCCGATCCGGATCGCGCCGCGGCGCTGACCGCGACCGGCGCAGATCTCGTGCTCGACTACTCCAAGCACCGGATCACCCGCGACACGCTCCCCTTGTTGACCGCGCTGGCCCGCCGCGCCGGGGTGGCCGAGCGGGCCGAGGCGATGTTCGCCGGCGAGCACATCAACACCACCGAGGACCGGGCCGTGCTGCACGCGGCGCTGCGGATGCCGCGGGCCGCCGCGCTCGGCGTGGACGGCCAGGACGTGGTCACCGACGTGCACGCGGTGCTCTTCCGGATGGGCGAGTTCACCGACTCGGTCCGGTCCGGGGCCTGGACCGGGCACACCGGCGAGCGGATCCGCTCGGTGGTCAACATCGGCATCGGTGGGTCCGACCTCGGGCCGGTGATGGCCTACGAGGCCCTCAAGGACTACTCCGAGCGCTCGATCGGGCTGCGCTTCGTCTCCAACATCGACCCCACCGACGTGGCCGAGGCCATTCGCGACCTGGACCCGGCGACGACGCTGTTCGTCATCTCGTCCAAGACCTTCACCACCCTGGAGACGCTGACCAACGCGCGCGCGGCCCGGCAGTGGCTGGTCGACGGGCTCGGCGGTGACGAGTCCGCGGTGGCCAAGCACTTCGTCGCGGTGTCGACGAACGCGAAGGAGGTCAGCGCGTTCGGCATCGACGAGGCCAACATGTTCGGCTTCTGGGACTGGGTGGGCGGGCGCTACTCGCTGGACTCGGCGATCGGGCTGTCGCTGATGATCGCGATCGGCAAGGAGCAGTTCGCCGAGTTCCTGTCCGGGATGTACGAGATGGACACCCACTTCCGGCGGGCCCCGCTGGAGGAGAACCTGCCGGTCATCGCCGGGATGCTGAACATCTGGTACGTGAACTTCTTCGGCAGCGAGACGCACGCGGTGCTGCCCTACAGCCAGTACCTGCACCGGCTGCCGGCCTACCTGCAGCAGCTGACCATGGAGAGCAACGGCAAGTCGGTGCGCCGCGACGGCGTGCCGGTGAGCACCGCGACCGGGGAGATCTTCTGGGGCGAACCGGGCACCAACGGCCAGCACGCGTTCTACCAGCTGCTGCACCAGGGCACCCGGCTGGTGCCGGTCGACTTCATCGGTTTCGGCGAGCCCAACCACGTGCTACCGGTGGCCAGCGACGACGGGGCCGAGACCGACATGCACGACCTGTTCATGTCCAACCTGTTCGCCCAGTCCGCCGCGCTGGCGTTCGGCAAGACCGCCGAGGAGATCGCCGCCGAGGGCACGGCGGCGGACCTCGTCGCACCCAAGACGATGCCGGGCAACCGGCCGTCGTCGACGATCATGGCGCGCAAGCTGACGCCCTCGGTCTTGGGGCAGCTCATCGCGTTCTACGAGCACGTGACGTTCGTCGAGGGCACGATCTGGGGGATCAACTCGTTCGACCAGTGGGGCGTCGAGCTCGGCAAGGTGATGGCCAAGCAGCTCGGCCCGGCGCTCACGTCGCCGAAAGCCGACGAGACCGGCATCGACACCTCGACCGCGGCGCTCGTGCGGCGCTACCGGGACTGGCGGGGACGACCGGTCTGAGCAGGAGCGGTCCTGCTCCCGAGGAGAGCGGGGAGTGATGACGGCCGACCCGGACGACGCGCCGCCGGAGGATCCCGCGGCCGGGCCTGCGTCGGCCCGCTCCGACCGACCTCCGGCCGGGCTGGACAGCCCCGTCCTACCCCCGTACCGGCCGCTGCGGACGGCGATCACCGGCGTCGTGCTGGCCGGGTTGGCCACCGCGGGGGTGGTCGCGGCGTTGCTCGGCGCCGGACCGGCGGCGGCCGATCAGGTGCTGCTCGGCGAGTCGATCGACGCCCGCTCCGGCGGCCTGACGACGCTGGCCACCGTGATCACCAACGCCGGTAGCACGGCGGTGATGGGGCTGCTCGCGGTGCTCGTCGGGGGCTGGTTGCTCCGGCGTCGGCGCGGCGTCGACGCCACCTTCGTGGTGGGCACGATGGCCGGCGCGAGCGCGCTGTTCACCGGGGTGAAACGGCTGCTCGACCGACCCCGGCCGCCGCTGACCGACCGCCTGGTGTCGGTGTCGAACGAGTCGCTGCCGTCCGGGCACGCGACGATGGCCGTGGCGGTGCTCGGCTCGCTGGTCGTGCTGGCCTGGCACGGGCGGCGCGCCCGGACGCGGGTGGCGATGGTGGCCGCGGTGGTGCTGTGGACCGGTGCGGTCGGGCTGACCCGGGTCTACCTCGGGGTGCACTGGTTCAGCGACGTGCTCGCCGGCTGGCTGCTCGGTGCGGCGTGGCTGGCCCTGTGCGCGGCCGCCTGGTCCTGGTACCGCTCCCGCACCTCCCCCTCACCTCACCTCCCGGAGCGCATTTCGGAGCCATAACGCTGTTCTGGCGGCCAAAGATCAGCACCATGGTTCCGAAATGCGCTCCCGGGGGTGCGGGTCAGCGCGTTGCTCGCGGGAACACCACCAGGTGGAGCGACCGCCGACGGTGCCGTGCACCATCGGGGCGCCGCAGCGCGGGCACGGGGTGTCGCCGCTGCGGAACGGGATGACCTCGCCGGTGTGCACGCCGCCGTTGGCGATCGCGGCCTTGAGCGCCGACTGCAGCGCGTCGTAGAGCCGGTCTGTCCGCCGGCCGCCCAGCTCGTCGGCCGGGGTCGACGGGTTGAGCTCGGCCTGCCACAGCGTCTCGTCGGCCAGCAGGTTGCCCACCCCGGCCAGCACCGACTGGTCCAGCAGCCGGGCCTTCACCGGCGCGTGCCCGCGGCCGACGCGGGTCCGGAACTCCTCCCGGGTGATCATCTCGGCGTCCGGTCCGAGGGCGTCGACGTTCGGCTCAAGGCGCACGCGGCCGAGCCGGCGCTTGTCGAACAGCCGCAGCTGCCCGCCGTCGGCGAAGATCATGACGAAGCGGTCCCACTCCGGTTTGCGCGGCGTGCGGTCGGGCCGGTGCGGACCGCCGCCGATGCGCTCGCCGCCCTGATCGGTCACCACCAGCCGTCCGCCCATACCCAGGTGGATGCCCAGCCGCGGCCCCGGCGCGCTTGAACCATTCCTGGGCACCTCGGTCTCGCACCACATGGCCTTGCCGCGCCGATGGGCCGCCGTCAGCCGGCCGCCGACCAGGGCTTTCGCGATCTCGCCCGGTGGGTGCGGGCGGCACACGAACTCGTCGTTGTCGTCGACGGCCCGGATCTCGCGATCGAGCGCCCCGACCAGAACACGTCGCGCGCTCTCCACCTCGGGCAGCTCCGGCACCCGAACAGTCTCGCCCGGCCGCCACGGCACCGCGCGCCGGGGCCCGGGCACACTGTGGGTGTGGACGACCCGCGCTGGCAAGCCGTCGACGACTACTGGTCCGAGGCCCTGCTCGCCCCGGACCCGGTGCTCGACGCCACCCACCAAGCCAATGCCGCCGGCGGCCTGCCCGCGATCGACGTCTCGCCGCCGCAGGGCAAGCTGCTGAACCTGCTGGCCCGCTCGGTCGGCGCCCGCCGGATCCTGGAGGTCGGCACCCTGGGCGGCTACTCGACGATCTGGCTGGCCCGCGCGCTGCCCGCCGGTGGTGAGCTGATCACCTGCGAGCTGCGGCCGGCGCACGCCGAGGTGGCACGGGCGAACCTGACGCGGGCCGGTCTGGCCGGCGCGGTCGAGGTGCTCGTCGGCCCCGCCGTGCAGACGCTCGCCACCCTCACCGGCCCCTTCGACCTGGTGTTCATCGACGCCGACAAGGCATCGAACGTGGCGTATGTCAACGAGGCCCTGCGGCTCTCCCGACCTGGGACGGTGATCATCGTGGACAACGTCGTCCGCGGCGGGCGGATCGTCGACGCCGGCAGCGGCGACGGCGACGTGCTCGGCACCCGGCAGTTGGCAGACGTGCTGGCCACGGAGCAGCGGATCGACGCCACGGTGATCCAGACCGTCGGCGTAAAGGGTTACGACGGCTTCCTGTACGCGGTCGTGCGGTGACGACCGGCCGGCGTGCGCCGGCTCGTCAGCCGGGCTCGCTCAACTCGGCAACGGCCTTGTCCCGGCCATGATCAGCGTCTGAGGTCGAAAAGCTGCACCGGTGAGCGCCAGCTACCGCAGGCGCTGATCACGGGACCCCACCGGGGGCCGATGTCGTCGACTCCGAAGATCCCCGATCCGAAGATCCCCGATCCGACTGCGAAGAACTCGAGCACGAAGCGGATCGACTCCCGCTATGTGGCGCAACCATGCCGCACGGCCAGGAATTCGGCCAGCTGGGCGGTGGTCGGCGCGGTCGCCGGACCGGGCAGGGTCACCGCGTAGGCGGCCGCGGCGTTGGCCGTGCGGGCCGCGTTCGCGGGGCTCTGCCCGGACATCAGCGCCGCGATGAAGGCACCGGTGTGCGCGTCGCCCGCCCCCGTCGTGTCGACGGCCGTCACCGGCACCGCTGGCAGCGACAGCGGCGCCACCCCGGCCTCGACCAACAGACAGCCGCCGGCTCCGGTCCGGACCAGCGCGCCGCGACGGGTCAGTCGGGCGAGCCGCGCGACCGCCCGCATCGGATCGGCCGCACCGGTGATCTCGGCCGACTCCCGCGCGCTGGCGGTGCACCAGTCAACTCGCGGCAGCAGCGCGGCCAGCGCTGCCGGCTCGGCGGCCGGTGCCAGCGGTCCCGGGTCGAGCACGACCATCACCTCGGGACGCAGACCGCACGCCCATGCCAGCAGCCCGTCCCGACCGGCCGGCTCGAGCAGTGCGTATCCGGTGAGCGAAACGGCATCGCCCGCCGCCGGCCGCACCCCGGCCAGTTCAGCGGTCGTCGGGTTGGCCACCGCGGCCGGGCTGCTGATCATCGTTCGCTCGCCGTCCGCGTCGACGATCACGACGACGACGCCGGTGTCGGTCGGCCGCGGGGGCAGCAGCACCCTGATACCGGCCGCAGCGAGGGCGGCCCTGGCCAGGTCCCCGAACGAGCCGGTGCCATGTGCCCCGGCGTAACCGACCGGGAGCCCCTGGCGAGCCGCCGCGACCATCAGGTTGAACCCGCCACCGACGGTGGCGACCATGGTCCGGGCCAGCACGTCGGCCCCCGCGGCGGGTAGCGCGTCGACCGTCGCCACCACGTCCACCAGCACGTTGCCGACGTGCACCAGCCGACCGACCGCGGGCCCGTCCGGGATCACCAGTACCGCATCGGGACGGTCTCAGGCAGCGGTTTCCTGGGCCCGCACCTGCGCGCGGCTGCCCAGCAGCGTGGCGACGAAGGCCAGCACCAGGGCCAGCAGCACCCCGAGGTTGGCGTAGGCCCAGTCGCCCTCGGGACCGCCGAGACCGAACGGACCGAGCAGATATCCCTGCCAGGCCAGCCAGCCGGCCGCGGAGTTGGTCACCAGGCCCCACCCGAGCAGCGTGCAGACGCCCACGATCGCGATCGGGAACCAGCGGATGTCGCCGTAGCGACCCGCGGGGTCGTACAGATCGGCCTCGTCGTAATCGCGGCGGCGCGCGGCGATGTCGGCGAGCATGATCCCGCACCAGGCCGCGACCGGGACCCCGAGCGTGATCAGGAAGCCGGTGAACTGGCCGAGGAACTCACCGCCGAAGAACACCACGTAGATCGTGCCCAGCACCATGATCACGCCGTCGATCAGGGCCGCGACCGGGCGCGCCACCCGCACCCCCATGGCCAGCATGGCCAGCCCGGACGAGTAGATGTCCAGCACCGCGCCGCCGACCAGGCCCGCCACGGCGACGATGGCGAACGGCACCAGGAACCAGGTCGGCAGCTCCGCGGCCAGCGCGCCGATCGGGTCGGCGGCGATCGCGCTGGACAGATCGGCGGACGACGCGGCCAGCAGCAACCCGAACGCCAGCAGCAGGATCGGCGCGATCGAGGACCCGAACGTCGTCCAGAACACCACCTCGCGGCTGGACGCGGAGCGCGGCAGGTAGCGCGAGTAGTCGGCGGCCGCGTTCACCCAGCCCAGCCCGAAGCCGGTCATCAGGAACACCAGTGCGCCGATGACCTGCTGGCTCGACCCCGCCGGGACGGCGGCCACCGCCGCCCAGTCGACCCGGTCGGCGACCAGCACCACGTAGACGACGGTGAGCACCGCGGTCACCACCGTGATCACCGTCTGCAGCCGCATGATCAGCTCGAATCCCAGCACGCCGGCCGCCACGATGAGCAGGGCGACCACGATCAGGGCCACCACCAGCGTCCCGGTGCCCCCGCCCCAGCCCAGCCGGCCGAACACGGTGGCGGTGGCCAGCGTGGCCAGGATGGTCAGCACCGTCTCCCAGCCGACGGTGAGCAGCCACGAGATCGCCGCCGGCAGCCGGTTGCCGCGCACCCCGAAGGCGGCCCGGGACAGCACCATCGTCGGCGCCGAGCCGCGCTTGCCGGCCAGCGCCACGAAACCGCAGAGCAGGAACGAGAAGATGATCCCCACCACCCCGGCGATGATCGCCTGGGTGAAGGAGATGCCGAAGCCGAGGGCGAAGGCGCCGTAGCTCAGACCGAGGATCGACACGTTCGCCCCGAACCACGGCCAGAACAGCTGGGGCGGGCTGCCCTTGCGCTCGGCATCGGCGATGATGTTGATGCCGTTGCCCTCGACGCGCAGGACGCGGGCGTCCGTCGATCCCGGGTCGGGGTCGTGTCGAACCTCGGACACAACGCCTCCCAGCGAAAGTTGGCCCCAGAGATGTCTCTAGTGCTCGGCCGGATGGATGTGGTATTCGAAGACCAGCCCGCCGATCGCGAGCAACAGGATGATCGTGGCGATGGCGATGGCCCAGACCAGGAAGAACGCGAGCGAGATGGCCAGCAGCGCCGCCGAGCCGGCCACCGCGATCGGCCAGTAGCTGCCGGGCGAGAAGAACCCGACGTCGCCGGCGCCGTCGGAGACCTCGGCGTCCGGGTTGTCCTCGGGGCGGCCGTCCTCCAGCCGCCGGGCCACGAACCGGAAGTAGGTGCCGACGATCATGCAGAGGCCACCGGTGAGGAACAGCCCGGCCACCCCGACCGGTTCCCCGGTCAGCACGGTGTAGACGATGCCCACCAGGAAGCAGAACGCCGTAATGATCTCGAAGAGGCGGGACTCGACATTCATCGCTTCACTCCTGAGGTCTCGGCGGCCACTCAGCCGCCGGCCGGCGGCTCGGAGGCGGAGCGCTGCGTCCGGTCCGTGCTGAACGGATAGGTGGTGTAGGAGGTCGGGGTGCACAGCTGGCCGCAATTGAGCGCGGCCAGCGCCTCACCGGCGGTATAGGGCGCGCTGGTCGCCGGGTTGACCTGCGCCCGCAGGTCGAGCCAGCGGTCGAACAGATCCGCGGAGATCGCCCTGACCTCGAAGTTCATCTGCGAGTGGTAGCTGCCGCACAGCTCAGCGCACCGACCCACGAAGGCACCCTCGCGCTCGATCTTGTCGATCTGCCAGACGTTGTCCTGGTCGTTGACCTCGGGGTCCGGGAACACGTCGCGCTTGAACAGGAACTCCGGGACGTAGAAGCTGTGGATCACGTCGTTGGAGCGCTGGTTGAACTCGATGCGCTGGTCGATCGGCAGCACCAACAGCGGGATCACCTCGTCCGAGCCGATGGTGCTGACCGGCGTGCCGTTCGCGCCCGGGCTGTCCGGGTAGGTGAAGCGCCAGCCCCACTGGAACCCGAGGACCTCGACCTTCAGGTCGGGATTCGGCTCGGCGATGTCGACGTAGTTCTGCACGCTGACGGTGTATCCGAACAGCACCGCCACGATGATCGTCGGAATCACCGTGAACACGATCTCGACCGGCAGGTTGTACTGGGTCTGGCGCGGCGGCGTGTCGTCGTCGCCCTTGCGCTTGCGGTGGAAGATCACGGCCCAGAACATCGCCGCCCAGGTGATCGCGCCGACCACCAGCGCCGCGATCGCCGCCGCGGTCCAGAACTCGCGCATCGCGGTGGCCTGCGGGGTGACCCCGACCGGCCAGCCGAAACGCAGCGCCTCCTCCAGCGTGCAACCGGAGGCGAGCGGCAGCACCAGCGCCGCCAGCGCGGCCATGGTGACCCCGCGCCTGATCCGCGAACCGGGGCGCGCGGTGCTCGTGCGCCCGCCGTCGCGGCGGTCCAACCAGCGCTGTGCTCGGCCCACTGCCCCGCCGCCTCCCTAGCCCGCCAACTCGACAGCCGGCAAACCCGATCTACCGACGTGATCCACCGCATGGATCCGGTGTGCTCGCTGCCACCCTATTCGGCGACTTCGACCTGGCGTAGAGACTAGCCGAGCGAAGCCCCGATTTGCCTGTCGGGTACGCGGGATGAGAACGGCGCGTCATCTCCTGGACCGCACCCCCACCGACACCCCCCGCATCGGGGGCACGCGGGGGTCCGCGCGCGGGTCGGCAATACTCCCTCGGTGTGTGCGGACTGCTGGGATTGCTGACATCCGGAGCGGACGCCGCTGAGCGGACCGCACCGGTCGCCGCCGCGCTGCGGTGCGCACGCCATCGGGGACCGGACGAGAGCGGCACCTGGAACGACGCCGATGTGATCTTCGGGTTCAACCGGCTCTCGATCATCGACGTCGCGCACTCGCACCAGCCGCTGCACTGGGGTCCCAGCGGGACGGACCCTGCTGATAGGGCCGGCGATCACGAGGGCGGCGACCGGTACACGATCGTCTTCAACGGGGAGATCTACAACTACCTCGAGTTGCGCGCGGAGCTGGCGAGCGAGCACGGGGCCCGCTTCCATACCGAGGGCGACACCGAGGCGATCGTCGCGGCGTACCACTACTGGGGGCCGGCGGCGGTGGGCCGGCTGCGCGGGATGTTCGCCTTCCTGATCTGGGACTCCCGCGAGCGGGTGCTGTTCGGCGCGCGCGACCCGTTCGGCATCAAGCCGCTCTACCTGGCCACCGGCCCGACCGGCGTGGGTTTCGCCAGCGAGAAGAAGAGCCTGCTGGAGCTGGCGCCGCAGCTCAAGCTGGGCGGCGGCGCGGCGCGCGAGATCAGCTCCGACCTCGATCCCGTTGCGCTGCAGCACTACCTGCTGCTGCAGTACGTGCCGGAGCCGGCCACGATGCACCACGGCATCCAGCGCGTGGAGTCCGGCACGCACATCACGGTGCGGCTGGACTCGAGCGCCGCGCCCGAGATCGACCACGAGCGCTACTTCACCCCGGTGCTGCACCGCGGCAGCGGTCACGGATCGGCCGTGCACCGCCGGATCGCCGCGGTGCTGCGCGACTCGGTGGCCAAACACATGCGCGCCGATGTGACGGTGGGCGCGTTCCTGTCCGGCGGCATCGACTCTACGGCGATCGCGGTGCTGGCCAAGGAGCACAACCCGGATCTGATCACCTTCACCACCGGCTTCGAGCGCGAGGGGTACTCCGAGGTCGACGTGGCCGCGGAGTCGGCGGCCGCGATCGGCGTGCGGCACGTGGTGCGCACCGTCAAGCCCGACGAGATGATGGCCGCGCTACCGCTGATCATCTGGTATCTCGACGATCCGGTGGCCGACCCGGCGCTGGTACCGCTGTGGTTCATCGCCAGGGAGGCCCGCCAGCACGTCAAGGTGGTGCTCTCCGGCGAGGGCGCGGACGAGCTGTTCGGCGGCTACACGATCTACCGCGAACCGATCTCGCTGGCCATGTTCGAGCGGGTGCCGGGGGCCGTGCGCGGGCTGCTCGGGCAGTTGTCGACGCGGCTGCCGGAGGGGTTGCGTGGCAAGGACCTGCTGCGCCGCGGGGCGCTGCCGCTGGAGCAGCGCTACTACGGCAACGCCCGGATCTTCCGCGACGAGCACCTGGCCGGGATCCTGCGCCGGTTCGATCCACGCCGCTCACACACCGATCTGACCGCCGCGCACTACCGGGAGTCGGCCGGCTGGGATCCGGTGTCCCGCATGCAGCACGTGGACCTGTTCACCTGGCTGCGTGGCGACATCCTGGTCAAGGCGGACAAGATGACGATGGCCCACTCACTGGAGCTGCGGGTGCCGTTCCTGGATCCGGAGGTGTTCGCGGTGGCCGCCGGGCTGCCGCTGTCGGAGAAGATCGCGGGCGGGACCACCAAGTACGCGCTTCGCCGGGCGCTGGACGGGATCGTGCCCGCGCACGTGCTGCACCGGCGCAAGCTCGGCTTCCCGGTGCCGATCCGGCACTGGCTGCGCGAGGAGATGTTCGACTGGGCGCGCGAGATCGTCCGCGACTCCCAGGCCGATCACCTGCTGAACCTGGCCGCGGTCTCCCGGATGCTGGACGCGCACCGCGACGGCCCGATCGATCACAGCAGGCGCATCTGGACCCTGCTGGTGTTCCTGCTGTGGCACGGCATCTTCGTGGAGCAGCGGATCAAGCCCGAGATCCCCGAGCCCGTCTACCCCGTCCGCCTATAGCGCGCATTTCGGAGCCAGACGGCTGCTCTGACGGCCGAAAAACCGCAGTTTGGCTCCGAAATGCGGTTGGGGGACGGGGGAACGGGGCTTTGGGGTTAGTGGCAAAGCCGTGTAGTTAGCGGCGGCCTCGCGCGGTCAAGGATCTTGGCGTGTGGGCGTGTCGGCTGATCATGGGTGCGGAGCTCCGGTAAGAGAGGTCGTCCTCCAAGACAGCCTTCCCACCAGGAGCTCCGCTGAGCATGGATTCTGTCATCAGCCGGGTCATCAGAGTCGCTGCGGGCCCGTTCGCGCCCGGTCATATCGGTGAACTGACCCGGATCGTGCCGTTCGAGATGGTCGATGCGGTGCTGGCCGAGACCGGCGCGCAACAGCAGCGGGTGCGGGATCTGCCCTCGCGGGTCGTGGTCTACCTGCTGCTGGCCGCCGGGTTGTTCGCTGATCTGGGCTACGGCCAGGTGTGGGCGCGGATGATCGCCGGGCTGGGTGGACTCTCGGTGGCGGTCCCGACAGCGGGGGCGCTGGCCCAGGCCCGGCGCCGGATCGGGGTCGCACCGTTACGGGCGCTGTTCGACCTGCTGCGCGGACCGGCCGCCGGGGTGTCGGTGAAGGGTGTGCGCTGGCGGGAAGAGCTTGTCACGATTCCCGTGTAAGCCACGGGTGATGAATACGGTTAACCTATCACAGGGTGAGTCGTCCGGGGAAGAGGACGACGAGCGTGTTGAGTGCTGTTTTCCAGCCGTGGGTTCCGGTTCCTGATTCTCCTCCTCTCTTGCTGGAGATATTGCGAAGCCCAAGGTAGAGTAGCTTCATCGCCGCCTCGTCGGACGGGAAGTGTCCGCGAGTTTTCGTGATTTTGCGGAGTTGGAAGTTGATGGATTCGATCGCATTGGTGGTGTAGACGATCCTGCGGAGCTCCGCGGGATAGTCGAGGAACGGAATGAACTCGTTCCAGGCGCGCCGCCACACGTCGATCACGCCCGGGTACTGTCGTCCCCACTCGGCGTCAAGATCCTTCAACGCGAGTTCGGCGGCCTCGACGGTGGGCGCGGTGTAGATCGCGCGCATCGACTTCACGATCTTCTTCCGGTCCTGGTAGGACACGAACCGCATCGCGTTGCGAACGACGTGCACGACGCAGGTCTGCACGACCGTGTCGGGGAAAACGCTGGTGATGGCGTCGGGGAGGCCGGTGAGGCCGTCGCAGCAGGCGATCAGGATGTCGCGCAGCCCGCGGTTGCGCAGCTGGGTCAGGACTGAGTGCCAGAACTTCGCGCCCTCGGTCTCGGCGATCCAGCAGCCCAGCGCGTGCTTGCGCCCGTCGACGTCGACGCCGATGACCAGGTGCGCGCTCTTGATCGTGACCGCGCCCTTGTCGCGGACCTTGATGCGGATCCCGTCGATGTAGACGATCGGGTAGACCTCGTCGACCGGCCGGTTGCGCCAGATCTCGATTTCGTCGGTGACGACGTCGGTAATGTTCGACACCATTTCCCGGGATGCTTTCACGCCGTACACCTCGAGCAGATGCGCCTCGATGTCACGGGTGGACATGCCGCGGGCGTAGCAAGACAGCGCGATTTCGTCGATCTGCCCGACGCGGCGGGCTCGTTTCGGCACGATCCGTGGCTCGAATTCGCCGTTCCGGTCCCGCGGCACCGAGAGGGTGACCGGACCATTCGTGGTCGACACCGTTTTCGTCGAGCTGCCATTGCGGGAATTCCCGGTACCCGCGCCGGCCGGGTCGTCGCGGTCGTAGCCGAGGTGGTGGGCCATCTCGGTCTGCAGGGCGCGTTCCAGGACGGCCTTGGTCATCTGATTCAGCAGCCCGTCGACGCCGTCGATAGGCGTTCCGGCGGCCTTCGCATCAGCCAGCAGAGCATCGATCGCAGACGGCTCCAAGGCCTCGGCGAGCCGCCGCGCGGCTGCGGTCTCAGCGTCTGACGCCGAGTGGTTGTTGCTCACGTGGGTGTCCTTCCCGACCGCCATTTCGATCACGACAGTCGATCTTGGTCCACCCGCGGCTTACACACTTGTCATGACACGCCCGGCGGGAACGCTTAGTCACCGCCCTCGACGGCACCATCCTCGGTTGCCCGGACACCGCGGCCAACCTGGCGGTCTTCCACCGCGGCGGCGGCTACCAGGGCGGCACCGGCTATCCCCTGGTCCGGGTCCTGGCGCTGGTGGCCTGCGGCACCCACACGATCATCGACGGGGTCTTCGGCACCGATCGGATCGGGGAAACCACCGACGCCCACCAGCTGATCGGTGCGCTGCACCGCGGGATGATCGTGCTGGCCGACCGCAACTTCGCCGCCCGCGATCTGCTCGTGGCCATCGCCGACACCGGCGCTGACCTGTTGGTTCGGGTCAAGATCGGACGTAACCTGCCGGCCTGTCGCCGGCTACCTGATCACAGCTACCTGTCTCGCATGGGCGGGCTCGAGGTCCGCGTCATCACCGCCACGATCACTGTGACGACAAAAACCGGACGCCGCAGCGAGGTCTACCGGCTGATCACCACCGTCCTCGACCCGGCCTGCCCACCCGAGGAGATCGTTGCGCTCTACCACCAGCGGTGGGAGATCGAGACCGCCTACTTCGAACTCAAGTCCACCATCCTGAGCGGACGCGTGTTGCGCGCCCGCACCCCGACCGGGGTGGAGCAGGAGATCTACGCACTGCTGATCACCTACCAGGCGCTGCGGATCGCGATCAGCGACGCCGTGCTCACCCGACCCGATGTCGATCCCGACCGCGGCAGCTTCGGTATCGCGCTCAACGCCGCCCGCGACCAACCCATCACCGCCATGGGCGTGCTCACCGATACCGCCCGGAACGCCGTGATCGATCTCGTCGGTGAGCTCGGCCGCCAAGTTCTCGATCACCTCATGCCCGCCCGGCGTTCCCGCACGAACCCGCGTGTGGTCAAACGAGCGATCTCCGTCTACGCCGCGAACACCGCCCGCGGCCGCGTCCGCGCACCCAGCCGCAAGACCACGATGACTATCGATGTCCACAGCGCGCCGCCTTGACCACGCCAGGCACGCCTCAACTACACGGCTTTGGGGTTAGTGGGGGAGGATGGTGTTGATGTCGGCGGCGGCGTCGGGGCCGTAGGCGTCGCGGAGGCGTTGTAGGCCCAGGGTGCGGTCCCAGATCCACTCCTGGCCGCCGTCGGTCTCCAGGACCTGGACGGCGATCAGGGAGCCGAGCTGGGCGGAGCGCTCCAGCGACAGCCCGTTCGCCGTCGCGGCCAGGAAACCGGCCCGGAACGCGTCGCCGACGCCGGTCGGGTCCACCTTGCCGGTCTCGGGCACCACGCCGACCTTGAGGTCGCCGCAGTCGCGGCCGATGATCTGCACGCCGTGCTCGCCCAGCGTGGTGATCCTGATGTCGACGCGCTCGGCGACCTGCGCCTCGGTCCAGCCCGTCTTCTGCTGCAGCAGTTCCCACTCGTAGTCGTTGGTCATCAGGTACCGCGCACCCTCGACCAGGAGCCGGATGTCCGCGCCGTCCATGCGCGCCACCTGCTGCGACACGTCGGCGGCGAACGGCACGCCGAGCTGCCGGCACTCCTGCGTGTGCGCCACCATCGCGGCCGGGTCGTAGGCGCCGATCACCACCAAGTCGATACCGCGCGACATCAGCGGGGCCATCGTGATCTCACCCGAGCGCGCCATCGCCCCGGTGTAGAACGAGGCGATCTGACGCATGTCGTCGTCGGTGGTGCAGACGAATCGGGCCGTGTGCACGTCCTCGCAGACCAGCACGGCGGAACAGTCGACGCCGTGCTCCTCCAGCCAGGTCCGGTACTCGCCGAAGTCGGCCCCCACCGCGCCGACCAGCAGCGGGCGCTGGCCGAGGACGCCGAGCCCGAACGCGATGTTCGCCCCCGACCCGCCCCGCTTGATGGCCAGGTCGTCGACCAGGAAGCTCAGCGACATCCGGTCGAGCTGGTCGGCGACCAGCAGGTCGGCGAACCGACCCGGGAAGTGCATGAGGTGGTCGGAGGCGATGGACCCGGCGACGGCAATGGACACGACCGGTCACCTTACCGGTTCAGACACGCACCGACCCCGGCGGCGAGTCCACGACTCGCGGCCGGGGTTGGTGTGGCCGTCACATGCTGCCGGTCAGTCGCCGATCGTCAGTGTGCCGACCGTCAGTTGAACGAGTCGCCGCAGGCGCAGGATCCGCCCGCGTTCGGGTTGTCGATGGTGAAGCCCTGCTTCTCGATCGTGTCCACGAAGTCGATCACCGCGCCCTGCAGGTACGGCGCGCTCATCCGGTCGACCCCGACCCGCAGGCCGTTGTACTCGCGGAACAGATCGCCGTCGAGGGATCGGTCATCGAAGAAGAGCTGGTAGCGGAGGCCGGCGCAGCCGCCGGGCTGCACCGCGATCCGCAGGTGCATGTCGTCGCGACCCTCCTGCTCCAACAGGGTGCGCGCCTTGATCGCGGCCGCGTCGGTGAGCTCGACGCCGTGGGTCTCGGTGTCGGCCGGCGTGGTCTCGACGGTGTTCTCGACGGTCATGGCTCTCCCAACAACGAGCGGGGCAGTTCGTGTTCCCGTGTCCTCATAGTAAGCCCACCGTAGGCCCCGCCCCCGGTCGCACGGCCGCGGCCGGGCCGGGCGAGGGTGATTCCGGCCACCGAGGTGCGGGCGTCCCGCCGGCTATCCGCCGGTCGCCTCGATCGCCGCGGGGCGGAGCTGGGCTCGGCGGACGGCGTCGACGTCGAGCTTGCGGGAGCGGTCGAAGCGGTAGATGCCGTTGCGCTCCTGCATGACGTCGGTGAGCTGGGTGTAGCAGTAGCCGAACATGCCCGGATCGGCCAGCAGCACCGCGGTGAGGCCGGCGAAGCGCTGCTGGAACTCGGCCTCGTCGCGGACCCGGTTGCCGTAGCCCCAGGATTCGCGCTGGTCACCGCCGCCGGCGTCAGCAGCGTCGGGATCCCACCAGATCCCGCCGAACTCGGAGACGAAGTAGGGCTGGCCGGCGTAGCCGACCGACACCTCCCGACCTGCGGAGTCCTGGTTCACGTACGGCGCTCCGGTGGCCAGCCCGCCCAGCAGCCGGGCGAACTCCGCCGGGTCCTGCTCGTAGCAGTGCGCGTCGTAGACATCGGTCTCGTCGACCCGGTGCGAGTACCCGGAGGCATCGATCACCGGCCGGGTGGGGTCGGCGAGCTTGGTGGCCAGGAACATCGCCCTGGTCACGTCGTCGAGCACCGTGATGCGGTCGTGCCGGGCCTGGTCGGTCTCGTTGAGCGGGCACCAGCCGACGATGGCCGGGTGGTTGTGATCGCGCGCCAGCACCTCCAGCCACTGGGTCACGAACGACGCGGTCGGCTGCTGGTTGTTCCCGGTCGGGCCGCGGCCGCGGGCGCCCCAGTCCCCGAACTCGCCCCAGACCAGGTAGCCGAGCCGGTCGGCGTGGTGCAGGAAGCGCTCCTCGAACACCTTCTGGTGCAGCCGGGCCCCGTTGAAGCCGGCGGCCATGGCCAGCTCGATGTCGTTGATCAACGCGGCGTCGCTCGGCGCGGTCATCAGGCTCTGCGGCCAGTAGCCCTGATCGAGCACGAGGCGCTGGAACAGCGGCCGTCCGTTGAGCAGCAGCATGCTGCCGTCGATCGCGATCGACCGGATGCCGGCGTAGCTCTGCAGCGCGTCCACCTCGGCATCCATCTCGTCGACAAGCGTGACGCGCAGGTCGTACAGGTGCGGATCGGTGGGCGACCACGGCCGCAGCCGCTCGGCCGGGATCTCGACGTGCGCGGTCGGGGTCAGGTCCAGATCAGCGGCCACCGTGACCGCGGTGATCGGTCCGGCTGCGTCGCCGAGCTCGACCCGCAGCCGGCACCCTTGGCGGTTGGCGGTGATCGGGGCCTCGACGGTGAGCGTGCGCGCGGCGAGGTTCGGGGTGATCCGCAGCCGCCTGACGTGCAGCGCCGGCACCGCCTCGAGCCAGACCGTCTGCCAGATGCCGGTGGTGCGGGTGTAGTGCGCGCCGGTGCTGTCGTACCAGGTGGACTGCTTGCCGCGGGCCTGCACGCCGTGGCGGCTGTCGCGGGCCCGCACCACCACCCGGATCTCGGTGCCGGCCCGGCCGGCTCCGAGGTCGGCGGTGAAGGAGGAGAAGCCGCCGCGGTGCCGGCTGACCTCGACGCCGTCGACCCAGACGGTGGCGTCGTGGTCGACCGCGCCGAAGTGCAGCAACAGCCGCCGGTCCGCCCACGCCACCGGCACCTCGACGGTGCGGGCGTACCAGACGGCCTCCAGGAAGTCGGTGCGCCCGATGCCGGATGCGGTCGACTCGGGCGCGAACGGCACCGTGATCCGCTCGGCGAGCTCCCGGTGCAGCAGTCCCCGCTGCAGGCCGCTGTCGCCCTGATCGACCTCGAACTCCCACCGGCCGTTGAGGTTCACCCACTCCGGGCGCACGCACTGCGGGCGCGGATGCTCGGGACGGGGCAGGGGTTCGGTCCCGGTCGGGGTCCCAATAGAGATCACAGTAGAGATCACAGCGGGAGATCCTGCCGTGCATCGCCGCCGGCAAGCCGGCCGGTGCGGGCCCGGATCGTCCGCCCTCGGGGCGTTACGCTGCGGGTGTGAGGTTCCTGCGCCGCTCCGCCGACCCGGCCACCGACTCCGACGACGATGCCGTGGCGACCGCGGCCCAGGGCTCGGTGTCCGATCCGGGTCGCGCCACCACCGGGAAGGGTCGGCCGACGCCGAAGCGGCGCGAGGCCGAGGCGAAGCGGCGCGGCCCGGTGCCGCCACCGCCGCGGACCCAGCGGGAGGCCTCCCGGCTGGCCAAGGCCAATCGGCCCGACCGTGAGCAGCGCCGCCGCGACGCCGCCGAGCGCCGGGAGCGGATGGCCGCCGGTGACCAGCGGTACCTGTTGCCCCGCGACCGCGGTCCGGTCCGGGAGTACGTGCGCGATCTCGTCGACTCGCGGCCGCACCTGAGCGGCATGTTCATGCCGCTGGCCATCATCGTGGTGGCGTCGCTGCTGCTGCCGTTCCCGAACGCGCAGCGCTTCCTGAGCCTGTTCTGCACGATCGCGCTGCTGGCGATGCTGGGCGAGGGGATCCTGCTCGGTGCGCAGACGACCCGCAAGGCCCGCCTCCGGTTCCCAGACGAGAAGATCAACGCGCTGGGCACCGGCTGGTACGCCTTCACCCGGGCCAGCCAGCTGCGCCGGCTGCGGGTACCCAAGCCGCGGGTCAAGCGGGGCGCGACGGTCTGAGTGACCCGCACCCTGGTGCTCGGCGGCACCCGGTCGGGCAAGTCACGACACGCCGAGGACCTGCTGCCCGCCGATGCCCCGGTGCGCTACCTCGCGACCGCCGCCCGCGACCCCGATGATCTCGAGTGGGCGGCCCGGCTGGAGGTGCACCGGCGGCGCCGGCCGCCCGGTTGGACCACCGTGGAGGACCCGGACGTCGCCGGGCTGGTGCGGGCCGGCGGCGGCCCGCTGCTGGTCGACGACCTGGGCACCTGGCTGACCAGGGTGCTGGACACCGCGGGCGCCTGGGACACCTCGCCGACACCGGCCGGGGTCGGGGTCGAGGTGGCGTCGCTGGTGTCCGCGGTCGAGGTGGCGCCGGGGCGGGTGGTGCTGGTCAGCGCCGAGGTCGGGCTCGGGGTGGTGCCGGCGACCCGGGCCGGTCGGCTGTTCCGCGACGAGCTGGGCGCGTTGAACTCACGGCTGGCCGCGGTCTGCGACGAGGTGCTGCTGCTGGTGGCCGGGCTGCCGCTGCGGCTGAAGTAGCCGGCGACCCACGCCGGAGCGCCCATGGGGTGGATTCGGTGCAGCCCGCGCACCGAATCCACCCCATGGGGCCCGCTACCCGGGCCCGGTTGCGACTCGGGTGAGTGGATCACGCCGGCCGGCCGGGTGATCGCCGTTCGGGTGCATATCCGGCCAGATATGGCCGGATATGCACCGAAACGGTGATCACGGCTCCGGGCCTCCCGTCGGCGGGGGCCAGGGCACCCTGCGGTAGGAAGGCGCGGTGGACCTGCCCCCGATCACCGCCCCGGACGTCGAAGCCCGCCGGGCGGCGGTGGCCCGGCACGCCGAACTCGCCGTGCCCACCGGGGGGCTCGGCAGGCTCGCCGAGCTGGGGGTCTGGCTGGCCGCGGCCCAGGGCTGCTGCCCGCCGCGACCACCGGCCCGGGTCCGGGTCGTGGTGATCGCCGGTGACCACGGCATCGCCGAGGCGGGGGTGTCGGTGCACCGGCCGGAGATGTCGCTGCGCCAGGCCGCCGCGGTCCGCGAGCACACCGCACCGGTCGCGGTGCTGGCCCCGGCGACCGGGGCGTCGGTGCGGGTGGTCGACGTCGCGCTGGACCAGGAGCCGCCGACGGGCGCCGCCGCCGGCTACCGGGTGCGGCGGGGCAGCGGGCGGATCGACCTCGTCGACGCCCTCACCGCCGACGAGGCCGCGCGGGCGTTCGCGATCGGGCAGGCGTTGGCCGACGAGGAGGTCGACGGCGGCGCCGACCTGCTGGTGCCGGCCGCCCTCGGGGTCGGCGCGAGCACCCCGGCGTCGGTGCTGGTCGCCGCGCTGACCGGGACCGAGCCGGTGGCCACCATCGGGCGCGGCAGCGGCATCGACGACGCAGGCTGGATGCGCAAGGCCGCGGCCGTGCGGGATGCGCTGCGCCGCACCCGCGCGTACCGCCAGGACCCGATGGGGCTGCTGCGGGTGGTCGGCGGCGCCGACCTGGCCGCGCTCGCCGGGTTCTGCCTGCAGGCCGCGGTGCGGCGCACGCCGGTGCTGCTGGACGGCATCGTGGTCGGCGCGGCTTCGCTGGTGGCCGACCGGCTCGACGACGGCGCCCGCGGTTGGTGGCTGCTCGCGCAGGGCAGCTCCGAGCCGGCGATGGCGCTGGTCGCACGGCGCCTGGAGCTGGAACCGGTGCTGGATCTGGAAATCCGGTTGGGCGACGGCAGTGGCGCGCTCGCGGTCGTCCCGCTGCTGCAGATGGCCGCGCGGCTGCTGGCCGAGACGGTGACCGCCGCCGACCTCGGCCAACCATGACCCACCCCGATGTGACACCCGACCTGGCTGCTGGCGCCTCCCCGGCGTCGCCCCCGACGTGTCGGGTCCGTGATGGGCGCCGGTGGGCGCGGGCTGGCGCTGGCGGTGAGCTGGCTGACCGTGGTGCCGATGCCGATGCCCTCGTCGGCGGCCGGTGAACCGGCGCCCGGGGTCGCGGCGGCCGCGATCCGATGGGCTCCGCTGATCGGGGCAGCGCTCGGGGCGGCGGCCGGCGGGATGCTGCTCGGCTTCACGGCGCTCGGGGTTCCGGCGCTGCTCAGCGGCCTGCTGACCGTCGGTTTTCTGGCGCTGGCCACCCGCGGCATGCATGTGGACGGGCTGGCCGACACCGCCGACGGGCTGGGTTGCTACGGCCCGCCGGAGCGGGCGCTGGCGGTGATGCGCGACGGCGGCGCCGGCCCGTTCGCCGTGGTCACGTTGATCGTGGTCGTGGGTGCGCAGGCCACCGCTCTGGCCGAGCTCGCATCCCGCGGGGGCGGGGCGGGGCCGGCGGAGACGGTGCTGGCGGTGGCGGTGGCCGCCGCGACCGGACGGGCCGGTTTCGGCTGGGTGTGCCGGCGTGGAGTGGCCGCCGCGCGCCCGGGCGGGCTGGGCGCCATGGTTGCCGGCTCCCAACCGTGGTGGGTGGCTCCGCTCTGGTGGGCGGCGCTGGCCGCGGCGGGCTACGCGCTGGCCGGGCCCCGTGGTGTGCTGGCCGTTGCCCTCGGCGCGGCCCTGGTGTTGGGGCTGTCCTGGCACACCGCCCGCCGCTTCGCCGGGATGACCGGTGACGTGCTGGGCGCGGCCACCGAGCTGGCCACGACGGCGGCCCTGATCGTGCTGACCGCCGGCTGACCGGCGCTGCACGAGCCGCGATCTGCTCACCGCGCGTACGCCGTCGCGGCCGCCGCGGTTCTCGCCGGCGCACTCCGCCGATCTCCACCGCGTCCAGGAAGATCTTTCACCAGGCGGGGTGAGACCCTTGAGGGCGGTTGCCCGACAACCGCCGCCCCGGCGAGCTCATGATCGCCGAAAGTGGTCGAGAAGCTGCACCTGTGCAGCTCAGGCACCATTTCCGACGATCAAGGGCCGGGCCGCGGCCACCCTCGCCGGCCGCGCCTGCGCGATGCGGCGACCGCCTCCGACGACGATCAGGTCCGGGGTCCGCGGCCCGACGGGGCGCCGGTCCCGGTCGCCGTAGATCCGCTCCACGGCGAGCCGGCCGCGCGCAACGTCCGCCGGCCCGGTGTAGAACGCCGACGGTGCGTCCGGGGCGTACGGGTTGAGCTTGTCGTAGGCCGGGCTACCGGCCGGGTTCAGGCGGGAACGATGGTGCGCATCCACGAGTGCGTGTCGGGCGCGCTCCCGCGCTGGATGTCGGTGAGCAGCCCGCGCAGCTTCGCGGTGATCGGTCCGGGCTCGCCGTCACCGATCCGCACGCTGCCGCCGCTGTGCTTGACCCCGCCGATGGGCGTGATCACCGCCGCGGTGCCGCAGCCGAACACCTCCGTGATCCGCCCGTCGGCCGCGCCCTCGAGCCACTCCTGGCCCGACACCCGCCGCTCGGTCACCTGGCAGCCCAGCTCCTTGGCCAGCAGCAGCAGCGAGTCCCGGGTGACCCCGGCCAGGATGCTGCCGCTCAGCGTCGGCGTGACCACCTCGGCGTCATCATCGGAGCCGAACACGAAGAACAGGTTGTTCGAGCCCATCTCGTCGATCCAGTGCCGCTCCTCGGCGTCGAGGTAGGCGACCTGGGCACAGCCCTGCTCGGCCCCCTGGGCCTGCGGGCGCAGCGATGCCGCGTAGTTGCCGCCGCACTTCGCGGTGCCGGTGCCGCCGAGCGCGGCCCGGGTGTACTCGGTGCTCAGCCACACGTCCACCGGCTTGAGCCCGCCGGTGAAGTACGGCCCGGCCGGCGAGGCGATCAGTGCGTAGAGGTACTCCGAGGACGGCCGCACGCCCAACCCCACCTCGGTGGCCAGCATGAACGGGCGCAGGTAGAGCGACTCCTCGCCACCGGCGGGCGGCACCCACTCCCGGTCGGCGCCGACCAGCTCCTCCAGCGAGGCCAGGAACAGCTCGGCGGGCAGCTCGGCCATGGCCAGCCGGGACGCCGACCCGCGGAACCGGGCGGCGTTGGCGTCCGGGCGGAACGAGGCGATCGAGCCGTCCGGTTGCCGGTAGGCCTTCAGCCCCTCGAAGATCTCCTGCCCGTAGTGCAGCACCATCGTGGCCGGGTCGAACGACAGCGGGCCGTAGGGCTGCACCTGCGCGTCGTGCCATCCCTGATCCACCGCCCACCGGATCGTCACCATGTGATCGGTGAAGAACCGCCCGAAACCGGGGTTCGCGAGGATCTCCGCGCGGTCGGCCTCCGGGGTCGGAGCGGGGTGCGGGATGCGGGTGAACGGCGCGCTCATGGCCCAGAGGTTACTAGGTCAGGAGATGATCGGATGTCCGACTTCAGCGGACGTGGGAGGCCACGAACGGGGGCTTGACCACGACACAGTCCAGGGCCCGGCCGCGGACGTCGACCGACACCGTGTCGTCCAGCCCGACCCCGGCGGCGGTGTCGATCAGCGCCAGCGCGATGCCGACCTTGAGCGTCGGGGAGAACGTGCCGGACGTGGTCGTCCCGATCGGGACGCCACCGTGCAGCACCGCCATCCCGGCCCGCGGCACTCCCCGCCCGGACGCCCGCAACCCGCGCAGCCGGCGCTTCGGGCCGGCCGCCTTCTCCGCGAGCAGCGCGTCGCGACCCCAGAACGCGGGCTTGGACCAGCCGACGGCCCATCCGCTGCCGGCCTGCACCGGCGAGATGTCGACCGAGAGGTCCTGGCCGTGCAGCGGGTAGCCCATCTCGCTGCGCAGCGTGTCGCGGGCGGCCAGCCCGGTCGGTCGGCCACCGACCGGCTCGGCTGCCGCGACCAGCGCGTCCCAGACCTGCCCGACCCCTTCGACCGGAACCAGCAGCTCGTAGCCGCGCTCGCCGGTGTAGCCGGTCCGGCAGACCCGGATGCCGGCGATGTCGGCGAAGGCCATGTAGGCCAATTCGGGCAGCTCACCGAGCGCGGTGGCGACGGTGTCGCCCGCGCGCGGGCCCTGCACCGCGAGCACCGCAAGCTCCCGATGCCGGTCGACGATCTCGATCTCCGTGGGCGCCGCCGCGCGCAGCAGCTGCGCCACCTGGGCTGCGTTGGCCGCGTTGGGCACGGCCAGCACGTCGTCCGGGCCGGCCAGGTAGACGATCAGATCGTCGACGACACCGCCGTCGGCGTTGCAGCACAGCGTGTACTGCGCCGAGCCGGGGGTGATCTTGTCGAGGTCGGCGGTGAGGCAGCGGTTGACGAACCCCGCCGCGCCCGGGCCGGTGATCGCCAGCTTGCCCAGGTGGCTGGCGTCGAAGATGCCGACCGCGTCGCGCACCGCGTTGTGCTCGGCCACCGTGCCGCCCGGGTAGGAGATCGGCATCAGCCAGCCGCCGAAGGCCCCGAGGGTCGCGCCGATGGCGAGGTGCCGGTCGTGCAGCGGGCTGGTCAGCAGGTCGTCCACATCCGGCACGCTACTGCTCGCAACGACGCCGCAGCCCGGCCCCCTCCAGGGCCACGTAGCGGCGGGTCAGGCCCCGGGTGAGGGTGCCGATCAGCACGCCGAGCGGGCCGGACTGGGTCAGCGCCAGCCGCGCACGGGAGCCACCGGGCACCGCGTCGACGTGGTGCTCCCCCACCGTGCGCGCCCCGGGTCCGGTCGCCACCCAGGTGAAGCCGCGGGCCGGATCCAGTTCGGTCACCTGCCAGGTGACCGGGGGCAGCCACGGCTGCCGGACCACGGCCCTGCTGCCGACGACCAGCGGCCCGGTGTCGAGGCGGCGGATCGAGGTGATCGAGGGCGTCCACTCCGACCAGCGCTCCACGTCGAGCATCACCGCGACCACGACCGCGGGCTCGGCCGAGATCGTCACCAGCTCCTCGGTGTGCACCCCGTCCACGATCCCACCCGCTCAGGACCGGTGCGGCAGCACGGTGCAGGCGGTCCAGCCGATCGCCAACACCCCGATGGTGATCGCCACCTGGGCCACCGGCAACAGCACGGCGAGCACGACGCAGCCGGCCAGGCCCAGCCACGCCGTCCAGCTCGGCCACTGCCGGTGCGGCCCGGTGAGACGCAGGGCCGCGAGGTTGATGACCGCGTAGTAGACCAGCACCGAGCAGGCCGAGAGCGCGATCGCGGCGGCCGGGCCGGCCAGCACCGCGATGACCACGACCACCAGCCCACCCGCGATGTCCGCGCGGACCGGGGTGCCCCGGCCGCTGACCACGGCGAGCAGCCGGGGCAGCTCCCCGCGCCGGGCCATGGCCAGCTCCATCCGGCTGATCCCGATCAGCACCGTGAGCAGCGCGGCTCCGGCGGCGACCGCCGCGCCCACCCGGACCAACACCGCGACCGCGCTCGCCCGGCCGGTGTCCACCAACGCCACCAGGGGGGCCGGCTCGACGGCGAGGCGCTCCGGACCGAGCCCGACCAGCAACGCGATCGCTACCAACAGGTAGATGACGAACGCCGCGCCCAACGAGATCAGGATGGCCCGGCGCAGGGTGCGGGTGGGATCGCGGATCTCCTCGCCGAGGGTGGCGATCCGGCCGTAGCCGGCGAAGGCGAAGAACACCAGCCCGGCCGCCGTTCCGACGCCCAGCAGGCCGCCGCGCACCGCCACCGTGTCCGATTCCGGGGTGGCCGCGGAGGCCACCTCGAGACCGCCGGACCCGAACAGGCCCACCACGATCACCACGAACAGCACCGCCAGCGTGCCCCCGACCAGCGCGTACGCCGCCCTGGCCGTCCAGCGCACACCCGCGATGTTCAACGCGGTGGCGGCGACGACCGCCGCGATCGCGGTCGGCAGCGGCTGCGAGGGGAGCACGTAGGCGCCGAAGACACCGGCGGCCGCAGCCGCCGAGGCCGACTTGCCGGTCAGGAACGCCACGCCGGCCAGCCGGCCGGCAGCCGGGTTGAGGCGCTCCCGACCGAAGACGTAGCCGGCCCCGCTTTCCGGGTGCGCGACGGCGAGGTCCGCGGTGGACGCCGCGTTGCAGAGCGCGATCAGCCCGGCGATCAGCACCGCCAGCGGCAGCCACGAACCGGCGGCGGCCGCGGCCGGGCCCCAGACGGCGAACACCCCGGCTCCGAGCATGGCAGCGAGCCCGAGCGCGATGGCGTCGGGCAAGCCGAGCCGGCGCTGCACGCTCGAGGACACGGTGCAACCCTGACATCCGGGCCTGCCGGCGCCGGCCGCACACCGGTGTCATTAGCATCTCGAAGCGGTCTCGCCCGGCTCCGGATGAGATCTTGGGGTCGGGACGGACGAACAGCACATCAGTTCTTCATCTGGAGGCAACAGCGTGGCCACCGATCTGCACGTCACCGGCGATTCGCCCGCCACCGTCGAGACCGACGCCGTGGTGGTCGGGCTGCTGCCCGGCGGCGACGAGGCCGGCAAGGGTGATCATTCGGTGCGGCTCGCGGCCGGCGCCGCGGAGCTCGACGCGGCGTTCGACGGCGAGCTGGCCGCGCTGCTGACCGTGGCCGGCGCGAACGGCAAGGCCGACCAGGTGGTCAAGCTGCCGACCCGGGGTGCGATCACCGCGCCGCTGCTGGTCGCGGTTGGTCTCGGCAAGCCCGCCACCGGGGATGCCGCGGACGCCGTGCCCAGCGCCGAGCAGGTGCGGCGCGCCGCCGGCGCGGCGGCGCGCGCGCTGGCCGGCACGGCCGCCGCCGCCTCCACCCTGGGCCGGATCCACCTGGCCGCCGCCGCCGAGGGGACGTTGCTGGGGGCGTACGCGTTCACCGCCTACCGCTCCGGGAACGGCGATCGGCGGGACCCGGTGCGATCGGTCACCCTGCTCAGCTCGGATCCCGAAGCGGCCGCGACGGTGCGCACCGCGGCCGCCGTCGCCAAAGCCGTCTGCACCGCCCGGGATCTGATCAACACTCCGCCGAACGACCTGTTCCCCGAGTCGTTCGCGCAGCGGGCCCGCGAGCTGGCCGAGGCGGCCGGCGTCGAGGTCGAGGTGCTCGACGACGCCGCGCTCGCCGCCGGTGGCTTCGGCGGGGTGCTGGGCGTCGGGCAGGGCTCCTCGCGCAAGCCGCGGCTGGTGCGGCTGCACTGGTCGGGTGGCGCGGATCCCCGGGCCAGGGTCGCGCTCGTCGGCAAGGGCATCACGTTCGACACCGGCGGTATCTCGATCAAGCCGGCAGCGAACATGGATCACATGACCTCGGACATGAGCGGTGCGGCCGCGGTCATCGCCACCACCGTGCTGGCCGCCGAGCTGGAGTTGCCGGTGACGGTCACCGCGACGGTGCCGATGGCCGAGAACATGCCGAGCGACACCGCCTACCGCCCCGGTGACGTGCTGCGGATGTACGGCGGGCGCACCGTGGAGGTGCTCAACACCGACGCCGAGGGCCGGCTGGTGCTGGCCGACGCGATCGTCCGCGCGGGCGAGGACGATCCCGACTACCTGATCGAGACCTCGACGCTCACCGGCGCCCAGATGGTCGCGCTCGGCCTGCGCACCACGGGGATCATGGGCAGCGACGCGTTCCGGGACCGGGTCGCCACGCTGGCCAGGGAATGTGGCGAGGACGGCTGGGCGATGCCGCTGCCCGAACACATCCGCGCCGAGCTCGACTCCCGGGTGGCCGACCTGGCCAACGTCACCGGTGCCCGCTGGGGCGGCATGCTGGTGGCCGGCACCTTCCTGCGCGAGTTCGTGCCCGCCGACCTGCCGTGGGCGCACATCGACATCGCCGGCCCGGCCTTCAACACCGGCAAGCCCCACGGCTACACCGGCAAGGGCGGCACCGGCGTCCCGGTCCGCACCCTCTGGTCGGTGCTGCAGGACATCGCCACCCACGGCTGACCCGTGGGGGTGGGGTCAGAGGTCCCGGGCGCGGTTGCGCAGGATGCGTTCGCGGGCGTCGTGGTCGCGCATGCGCTGCGGGTAGCCCAGCAGCTGCACGTCGTAGACCGGGATCTTCATGGCGCGGGCCAGCTTGCGGGCGCCGTCCGGGCCGGCGATCCGGCGCCGGGTCCAGGCCCCGTCCTTGTCGACCAGCAGCATGGTCGTGTCGGTCACCGTGGTGCGCGGTTCCACGAACGCCTCCACGCCCTCGTGGCGGCGCGTCCACTCCCGCAGGTGCGCCTCATCGGAGCCGCCGGCCGCGCGCAGCGTCCCCGGACGCCGGCGGCGCAGCTTGTCCAGCAGACCCACGGCCATCACCTCCCCCGGTTCTCCCGATGAACGCACGGAAGTACCGATTTTCTCCCGTCCTCCGTGCTGCGACCGGCCAGGCCCCGCACGGGGTTCCCCCGGATGACAAGATGAGATCAGCGGCGCTGTTCGTCGGATCTGGCCCTTCTCGGTGAGGAGTTCTCACGTGCCCGAGCACAACGCGGACCTGGTCATCCTCGGCGGCGGTTCGGGCGGCTACGCCTGCGCGCTGCGGGCAGCCGAGCTGGGCATGTCGGTGGTGCTGGTCGAGCGGGACAAGCTCGGCGGCACCTGCCTGCACTGGGGCTGCATCCCGACCAAGGCGCTGCTGCACGCGGCCGAGGTCGCCGACGCCGCCCGCGACGGCGACAAGATCGGCGTGAAGAGCTCGCTGGCCGGCATCGACATGGACGGGGTCAACGCCTACAAGGACGGCGTGGTCTCCCGGCTCTACAAGGGACTGCAGGGGCTGGTGAAGTCCCGCAAGATCAACCTGGTGGCCGGCGAGGGGAAGTTCGAGGCGCCGAACGCGGTGGTCATAGGCGACGACCGGTATGTCGGCAAGAAGGTCGTGCTGGCCACCGGCAGCTACGCCCGATCGCTGCCCGGCCTGGAGATCGGCGGCCGGGTCATCACCAGCAACGAGGCGATCCGGCTCGACGAGGTGCCGGAGCGGATCGTCGTGCTCGGCGGCGGCGTGATCGGCGTGGAGCTGGCCAGCGTGTTCACCAGCTTCGGCTCCGAGGTGACCGTGGTCGAGGCGCTGCCCCGGCTGGTGCCCAACGAGGACGAGTTCTGCTCCAAGCTCCTGGAGCGCGCCTTCCGCCGCCGCAAGATCAAGTTCAAGACCGGGGTGAAGTTCACCGGAGCCCAGCAGAATGATCAGTCGGTCACGGTGTCGCTGGAGTCGGGCGAGGAGATCGAGGCCGACTACCTGCTGGTCGCGGTCGGGCGCGGCCCGAACACCGCCAACGCAGGCTACGAGGAGGCCGGCGTGAAGATGGAGCGCGGCTTCGTGCTCACCGACGAGCGGTTGCGCACCAACCTGGAGAACGTCTACGCCGTCGGTGACATCGTGCCGGGGCTGCAGCTGGCGCACCGCGGCTTCGCCCAGGGCATCTTCCTGGCCGAGGACATCGCCGGGCTGAACCCGCCGCTGATCGACGAGGCCGGCATCCCGCGGGTCACCTACTGCGAGCCCGAGGTGGCCTCGGTCGGGCTGACCGAGGCGCAGGCCAAGGAGCGCCACGGCGAGATCCAGACGCTCACCTACGACTTGGGCGGCAACGGCAAGTCGCAGATCCTGCAGACCCAGGGCGCGATCAAGTTGATCAAGACCGGCGCCGGGGGTACCCCGGGACCCGTGGTGGGCATCCACATGGTCGGCGCCCGGGTCGGCGAGCTGATCGGCGAGGCCCAGCTGGTCTACAACTGGGACGCCCAGGCCGAGGACGTCGCCGCGCTGATCCACGCGCACCCCACCCAGAACGAGGCGTTCGGCGAGGCCCACCTGGCCCTGGCCGGCAAGCCCCTGCACAGTCACAGCTAGTAGTTCCGGCCCCCGCTCACCCCCCGCCGCGTACCAAGAGGAGCTCGACCGACCATGGCCTTCTCCGTCCAGATGCCCGCCCTCGGTGAGAGTGTCACCGAGGGCACCGTCACCCGGTGGCTCAAGCAGGAGGGCGACCAGGTCGAGGTCGACGAGCCACTGCTCGAGGTCTCCACCGACAAGGTCGACACCGAGATCCCGTCGCCGGCGGCCGGGGTGCTGCAGCGGATCGTCGCCGGCGAGGACGAGACCGTCGAGGTGGGCGGCGAGCTCGCGGTGATCGGAGACGGCTCCGACGACGACGGGTCCGACGACGGCGGCTCTGAGGAGGGTGGTTCCGACGACCGCGGCTCCGACGACGGCTCCGACGACGGCGACAGCGGGGACAGCGGGGACAGCGGGGACTCCGACGACAGCGGCTCCGACGACGGCGGTCAGGACTCCGCCGAGAAGGAGCAGGCCTCGGGCGACGTCCAACCGGCCGAGGAGTCGAGCAAGGGCGACGAGCCGGCGGAGAAGCCGAAGGCCGACACGAAGTCCACCGGTTCCGGCACCGCGGTCACCATGCCCGAGCTCGGCGAGAGCGTCACCGAAGGCACCGTCACCCGGTGGCTCAAACAGGTCGGCGACCAGGTCGAGGTCGACGAGCCGCTGCTCGAGGTGTCCACCGACAAGGTGGACACCGAGATCCCCTCCCCCGTGGCCGGCACCCTGCTGGAGATCGTCGCGAACGAGGACGACACCGTCGACGTCGGCGGCACGCTGGCGATGATCGGCGACGAGTCGGCCGCGTCCGACGACGACGGCCCCTCCGACGACACCTCCGATGAGGACGAGGGCGCCGACAAGGAAGCCGACAAGGAAGCCGAGGAGGAAGCCGACGGCGGTGGCGACTCGGACGCCGATGCCGGCTCTGCCGCGAAGGAGACCCAGGACGACGGCGACTCCGACCGGGACTCCGACCGGGACACCGACAAGGACACCGCCAAGGACACCGACACCGACACCGGCTCCGACTCCGACACCGACACCGAGCGCGCCTCGTCCAACGGGAAGGCCGCCGCTCCCGAGGAGTCGACCGTGCCGCCGGCCGACGACAAGCCCGCCACCGGCGCCCCATACGTCACGCCGCTGGTCCGCAAGCTCGCCTCCGAGCACGGCGTCGATCTCGCGACGGTCAGCGGCACCGGCGTGGGCGGCCGGATCCGCAAGCAGGACGTGCTGTCCGCGGCCGAGCAGGCCGCACCGGAGCCGGAGCCCGCGGCCGCGCAGTCCTCGGATGCACAACCGGCCGCGGCGAGCGCGCCGTCGGAGTCCCCGAAGGCCCCGACCACCGTCCCGAGCCGGGCGGCCGACGGCCCGCAGCCCGGCTCCACGGTGAAGATGCCCCGGCTGCGCCAGGTCATCGCGCAGCGGATGACCGAGTCGCTGCAGGTCTCGGCGCAGTTGACGACGGTGCAGCAGGTGGACGTCACCCGGATCACCCGGTTGCGCGCGCGGGCGAAGGCCGATTTCGAGCGTCGGGAGGGCGTGAAGCTCACCTACCTGCCCTTCTACGCCAAGGCGACCATCGAGGCGCTCAAGGCCTTCCCGCAGCTCAACGCGTCGATCGACACCGAGTCCAAGGAAGTGATCTACCACGGCGCCGTGCACCTGGCGATCGCGGTGGACACCCCGCGCGGGCTGCTGGTGCCGGTGATCAAGGACGCCGAGGACCTCAACATCACCGGCCTGGCCAAGCGGATCGCCGACGTCGCGGCCCGCACCCGGGACAACAAGATCGGTCCCAACGAGCTCAGCGGCGGCACCTTCACCATCACCAACATCGGCAGCGTCGGCGCCCTGTTCGACACGCCGATCATCAACCAGCCGCAGGTGGCGATCCTGGGCACCGGTGCGATCGTCAAGGAGCCCGCGGTGATCACCGGGCCGGACGGCGAGGATGTGCTGGCCATCCGCTCGCGCTGCTACCTGCCGCTCACCTACGACCACCGGCTGGTCGACGGGGCCGATGCGGGCCGCTTCGTCTCCGCGATCAAGGCCCGCCTGGAGGAGGGCGCGTTCGAGTCCGAACTCGGTCTGTAGGAAGGGGAGGTCGGCGCGGGCCGAGTCGCGCGCGCCGACCCGTTCGGCAAGGATCATCGCGTGCGCGTCCTCATCGCCGGCTCCTCCGGTCTGATCGGAACCGCCCTCGTCTCGCACCTGCGGGAAACCGGGCACGACGTCCTCCGCCTGGTCCGCCGCAGCCCGGCCGCGCCCGACGAGCGGGGCTGGGACCCACCGGCGGGCCGGATCGACGAGGGCACCTTCGACGGCGTCGACGCGGTGGTGAACCTCAACGGCGTCGGGATCGCCGACCGGCCCTGGAGCGGGGCCCGCAAGCAACTGATCCGCGACAGCCGCAACGTGCCGACCGAGGTGCTGGCGCAGGCCGTGGCCGAGCACGGCGTGCCGGCGCTGCTCAACGCCTCGGGCATCAACTTCTACGGCGACACCGGCTCCCGGCTGGTCGACGAGAGCGCGCCGGCCGGCACCGGCTTCCTCCCCGAGGTCTGCCGGGACTGGGAGGCGGCCACCACCCCGGCCGCGGCGGCGGGCGCCAGGGTCGTGCTGCTGCGCACGGCGGCGGTGTTCTCCCCCGCGGGCGGCATCCTGGGGCCGCTGCGCCCGCTGTTCAGGCTGGCGCTGGGCGGGCGGATCGGCTCCGGGAAGCAGTACGTGCCGTGGATCTCGCTGGACGACCAGATCGGCGCGATCCGGTTCCTCGTCGAGCACGACGAGATCAGCGGTCCGGTCAATCTGGCCGGCCCGGGACTGATCACGAACGCCGAGTTCACCGTGGCGCTGGCCACCGCGTGCCGGCGCCCGGCGCCGTTCGTGGTGCCCGCGTTCGCGCTGAAGGCGGTGCTCGGCCAGCTGGCCGAGGAACTGGTGCTCACCGGCCCGCGCGCGGAGCCGGCGAAGCTGCTGGCCGCCGGCTACCAGTTCCGGCACCACACGGTGCACGAGGCGCTGACGGCCGCGGTCGGCACATGAGCGACCACGACGTCGTCGTCATCGGCGCCGGGCTGGCCGGGCTGCGCGCCGCCGGCCTGCTCTGCGCCCGCGGCCTGGACGTGGTGCTGCTCGACGCGGCGGACCGGCCCGGCGGGCGGGTGGCGACCGACGAGATCGACGGCTTCCGCTGCGACCGCGGGTTCCAGGTGCTGAACACCTCCTACCCGGCGCTGCGGGCCGCCGCCGACCTGGACGGGCTGCACCTGCGCCCCCTCGAGCCGGGCGCAGCCATCCGCGGCGCCGACGGCCGGCTGCACGTGTTCGCCAACCCGTGGCGCAGTCCCGGGCTGCTGTGGCGGACCGCGACCGACGGCCTGCTCCCCGTGCTGGACAAGGTCAAGCTGGCGGCCTGGACGGCCCAGGTGCTGGCCACCGCCCCCGCCCGCACCGCGCATCGCATCGACGTCTCTGCCGCGCAGGACATGGCGGCCGCCGGGCTGACCGGCCCGGTGCTGGACCGGTTCCTGCGACCGTTCCTCTCCGGGGTGCTGGGCGAATCGGCGCTGACGACGTCGGCGGCGTTCGTGCGGCTGATCTGGCGCAGCTTCGCGCTGGGCACGATCGCCGTGCCGGACGCCGGCATGGGCGCGCTGCCGGCGCAGCTGGCGGCCCGGCTGCCCGCAGGCGTGCTGCGGCTGGGGCAACGGGTCTCGGCGCTGCACGGGCGCACGGTCGTCACACCGGAGGGCTCGACGGCGGCGCGCGCCGTCGTCGTGGCCACCGACCCGGTGACCGCGGGCGAGCTGCTGCCCGGGCTCGAGGTGCCCGACATGCACGCGCTGACCACCTACTACCACGTGCCGCCGAACCCACCGGCCTCGCTGCCGATGCTGCACCTCGACGCGACCGGCGGCCCGGTGGCCAACTCGGTGGTGCTCACCGGCGCCGCTCCCGGTTACGACCTGCGCAGCGGCGACCTGCCGGGCGGCGAGGCCCGCACCGGCGGCGGAAGCCGGACGCTGGTGTCGACCACCGTGCTCGGCGCCGAAGCGATCCCGGAGGCCACCGTCCGGCGCGAGCTCGCCCGGATCTACGCCGTGCCCACCGAACACTGGTCGCACCTGCACACCGCCGCGATCCGGCACGCGCTGCCGGCGCTGCGGGCGGGGTGGCCGCTGCGTCGCCCCGTCGAGCTCGGCGACGGCCTGTTCGTCGCCGGTGATCATCGCGACACGCCGTCGACCCAGGGTGCGCTGGTCAGCGGCCGCCGGGCCGCCGAGGCCGTGCTCGCCGCGCTGGGCGCCGCCGAACCGCCGCCGTGACGACCGCGATGACCGGTGCGGTGACGACGCTGTGACGGGAGCCCGCGCCGGATCCGCGGGCGTACCGTGATCGCCATGGGTACCCGCGCCGCCGACGCCTCGTGCCGCCGCAGCTCCGCCCCGATCCGGGTCGACCAGCTCGACGTCGTCGACTACGTGCCGGCCTGGGACACCCAGCGGGAGCACGCCGCCGCGCGCCGCGCCGGTACGGGCCCGGACGTGCTGATGTTGCTCGAGCACCACTCCGTCTACACGGCGGGCAAGCGCACCCGGCCCGCGGACCGGCCAGCCGACGGCACCCCCGTCGTCGACGTCGACCGCGGCGGCCTGATCACCTGGCACGGGCCGGGCCAGCTGGTCGGTTACCCGATCGTCGCGCTCGACGCGCCGCTGGACGTGGTCGACTTCGTGCGCCGGCTGGAGGAGGGCCTGATCGGGGTGGTCACCGACCTCGGCGTGCCCGGCGCCGGCCGGGTGCCGGGGCGGACCGGCGTCTGGGTGCCGGCCGACGGTCAGCGGGCCGAACGCAAGGTCGCCGCGATCGGCGTCCGGGTGCAGGGTGGGGTGACCCTGCACGGGTTCGCCCTCAACTGCGATCCCGACCTTGCCGAGTTCGACAAGATCGTGCCGTGCGGGATCACCGACGCGGGCGTCACCTCGCTGTCGGTGGAGCTCGGTCGCCCGGTCACGGTGGCCGAGATGCGGGAGCCGACCGCGGCCGCGGTCGTGGCTGCCCTCGACGGCCTGCTGCCGGTGACCGAGCACCCGGTGGCCCGCGCGGTCGCCCCACCCGGCCTGGACCTGCGACTGCACCCGTCGCTGGGCTGAGCCACACAGCCGGGGTCAGCGGAGCTGCGGGGCGACCTCGGCGGCGATGAGGTCGATCTGGTCGAGGTCGGCAAGGTCCAGCATCTGCAGGTAGAACCGGGTGACCCCGGCCCGTTCCTGCCACTGGCCGAGCCGGTCGACCACCTCGGCGGGTGACCCGGCCAACGCGTTCTCCCGCAGGTCCGCCACGTCGCGACCGAGGGTCAGCGCGCGCCGGGCGAGCTCCTCGTCAGTGCGGCCGACGGCGACCGGCTGCCCGGTGGAGCGCACCAGCTCCGACGGTTCCCGGCCGATCTCCGCGCAGGCCGCCACCGCCCGCTCGAACTGGGCCACGGCCGCGTCGACCGAGCAGAACGGGATGTTGTACTCGGCGCCGAACCGCGCCGCGAGCTGCGGTGTGCGTCGCTTCCCGCTGCCGCCGATGATCACCGGCGGGGCCGGCTGCTGGACCGGCTTGGGCAGGCCCGGCGAGTCGGTCAGCGTGTAGTGGGCCCCCGAGAAGCTGAACCGCTCCCCCGGCAACGTGCGCCACAGCCCGGTGATGATCTCCAGCTGCTCGGTCAGCCGGTCGAACCGCTCGCCCACACCGGGGAACGGGATGCCGTAGGCGGCGTGCTCGGCGTCGAACCAGCCGGCGCCCAACCCGAGCTCGATGCGCCCGCCGGACATCCGGTCGACCTGGGCCACCGCGACGGCCAGCGGACCGGGCAGCCGGAACGTCGCCGACGTGACCAGCGTGCCCAACCGGATCGTCGACGTCTGGCGGGCCAGCCCGGCCAGCGTCACCCAGGAGTCGGTGGGTCCCGGCTCACCGGACGCCTCGCCCATGGCCAGGAAGTGGTCGGATCGGAAGAACCCCTCGTAGCCGGCGGCTTCCGCGGTCTGCGCAACGCGGAGCAGGTCGTCGTAGTCGGCACCCTGCTGGGGCTCGGTGAAGATCCGGAGGTCCACGGAGCGCGACGGTAGTGCACCGCGGGCCCGTGACGCTGCCCGCTACCTCGGTGCAACGGGCGACCGACAGGGGCGTTTCCGCGTAGGCTCATCGGCGTGACGATCGCTCCCGAGGGCCGCAAGCTGCTCCGCCTGGAGGTCCGCAACGCCGAGACGCCGATCGAGCGCAAGCCGCCGTGGATCCGGGCGCGCGCCCGCACCGGTCCGCAGTACACCGAGCTCAAGGCGCTGGTGCGCGCCGGTGGCTTGCACACCGTGTGCGAGGAGGCCGGCTGCCCCAACATCTACGAATGCTGGGAGGACCGCGAGGCGACCTTCCTGATCGGCGGCGAGCAGTGCACGCGGCGCTGCGACTTCTGCCAGATCGACACCGGCAAGCCCGCCGAGCTGGACCGTGACGAGCCGCGCCGGGTCGCCGAGAGCGTGGCCACGATGGGCCTGCGCTACTCCACGGTCACCGGGGTGGCCCGCGACGACCTGCCCGACGGCGGCGCCTGGCTCTACGCCGAGACCGTGCGCCAGATCCACGAGCTGAACCCGGGCACCGGCGTCGAGCTGCTGATCCCCGACTTCAACTCCGTCGACGAGCAGCTGAACGAGGTCTTCGCGGCCCGGCCCGAGGTGCTGGCCCACAACCTGGAGACGGTGCCGCGGATCTTCAAGCGGATCCGGCCGGCGTTCCGCTACGACCGGTCGCTCGACGTGCTCACCAAGGCCCGCGCGGCCGGGCTGGTCACCAAGTCGAACCTGATCCTGGGCATGGGCGAGACGCCCGACGAGGTCACGACCGCACTGGCTGACCTGCACGACGCCGGCTGCGAGATCATCACGATCACCCAGTACCTGCGGCCCTCGGCGCGCCACCACCCGGTGGAGCGCTGGGTGAAGCCCGAGGAGTTCGTGGGGCACTCGACCACGGCCGAGGAGATGGGTTTCGCCGGGGTGATGGCCGGGCCGCTGGTGCGCTCGTCCTACCGGGCCGGGCGGCTCTACGCGCAGACGATCAGCAAGCGTGGTGAGCAACTGCCCGCCGGGCTGGAGCACCTGGCGGCCGAGGGCGCCGCCGCCCAGGAGGCCCGC
The DNA here is from genome assembly GCA_963730945.1 of uncultured Actinomycetota bacterium. GTDB lineage: Bacteria > Actinomycetota > Actinomycetes > Mycobacteriales > Pseudonocardiaceae > Pseudonocardia. Next base: position 145,178 of record CAVSTV010000008.1, on the reverse strand, counting down.
TCGCTGCTGGCCCGCTGACCCCTCGAATCGCCCCGGATCGCGCCCCGATGGGCGCGACCACGCGTGTGCGCCGACCCGTATCCTCACAGCATGGCCGGTGGCAAGCCCGTTAAGGCAGCACAACCCAAGCTCGACAAGGCAGCGAAGAAGGACGCCCGGCGCGCGAAGCGCGAAGCGTCGAAGGCGCGCCGCAAGCAGATCTGGGAAGTGTTCAAGATGCAGCGCCGCGACGACAAGGCACTGCTCCCGCTGATGATCGGCTCCGTGCTCGTCGCGTCGGCCGTGATGTTCGGCATCGGGTTCATCTTCGGCCTGGAATGGTTCCTGCTGCCGATCGGCATCGCGCTCGGCCTGCTCGGGGCGGTCAGCATCTTCGGCCGCCGCGCCCAGAAGTCGGTGTACTCGAAGGCCGAGGGTCAGCCGGGCGCGGCCGGCTGGGCGCTGGACAACATGCGCGGACAGTGGCGGGTCGCCCCGGGTATCAACGGCAACACCCATCTCGACGCGGTGCACCGGGTGATCGGCCGCCCCGGCGTCATCCTGGTCGCCGAGGGCGTCCCGCACCGGGTCAAGGCCCTGCTGGCCCAGGAGAAGAAGCGCACCTCGAGGGTGGTCGGCTCGATGCCGATCTACGAGGTCATCGTCGGCAACGACGCGGGGCAGGTGCCACTGGGGAAGCTGCAGCGCCACCTGACGAAGCTGCCGCGCAACATCTCGGTCAAGGAGATGGACACGGTCGAGGCCAAGCTCGCCGCACTCGGCTCCCGGGCCGCCGCGCTGCCGAAGGGCCCCATGCCCGCCGGCGCGAAGATGCGCAGCGTGCAGCGCACCGTGCGCCGCCGCTGAGCCGGGGTCGCCACCGGTGTCCCGGCGGCGCACGGGAATCAGGCGCCGAGCTCGTGGCGGGCCAGCAGGCCCGGCACCTCGGCGAACGGCAGCGGTCGGGAGAAATGGAATCCCTGCGCCGCGTCGCAGGACGCCTCCAGTGCCCGAGCCAGGTGATCCGAGGTCTCCACGCCCTCGACCACGACCACCAGACCGAGCGTGCGGCCCAGCTCCGCGATCGCGGTGACCAGCGAACCGCGGCGTAGCGTGTCGAAGTCCAGCAGCGAGCGGTCGATCTTGAGCACGTCGGCCTTGAGACCCATCATGAAGCTCAGCGAGGAGTAGCCGGCACCGAAGTCGTCCACCGAGATCCGGACGCCCAACTCGCGCAACCGCTCGAACTCGGCCGTGACCCGCTGCGACGACTCCAGCGGCGAGCTCTCGGTGATCTCCAGGGTGAGCGCCGACGCCGGCAGGTCGCTCGCGCGCAGCGCCTCCGTCACGTGATCCAGCAGGCGACCGGAGAGCACCTGGTGCACCGACACGTTCACCGCCACCCCGAGCTCGGCGCAGCCGGGGATGCTGCCGCGCCACAGCTGCATGGCCTGGCAGGCCTGGCGCAGCACCTCCCGACCGATCTCGATGATCGCCCCGGTCTCCTCGGCGATCGGGATGAAGACGTCGGCCGGGATCAGCGGGCCACCGTGGCGGCGCCATCGGGCCAACGCCTCCAGGGACAACGGCCGGAACGACTTCAGATCGACGATCGGCTGGTAGTGCACCTCGAGCTCGCCCAGCTCCACCACCCGCGCCACGTCCTGCTGCAGGCTCGTGCGGTGGGAAGCCCGATCCCGCATGCTCGGATCGAACACCTCGATCCGACCCTTGCCGGTGTTCTTGGCCGCGTACATGGCGATGTCCGCGTCGCGCAGCAGGTCGGCCGCCGAAGATCCGGAGCAGTGCGCGATGCCGACGCTGGCACTCACCCGCACCTCGCGCCCGGCCACCGCGAACGGCTGTCCCAGCACCTCCACCAGCCGATCGCCGACCAGCTTCGCCCGTCCCGGCGCCCGGTCGACCGCGAGCACGGCGAACTCGTCGCCGCCGAGTCTGGCCACCGTGTCATCGGATTCGATGCAGCCGAGCAGCCGGCCGGCGGCGATCTGCAGCATCACGTCGCCGGCCGGATGCCCCAACGTGTCGTTGACGTGCTTGAAGCCGTCCAGGTCGACCAGCAGCACCGAGGACGTGCTGGTCGGCGAGCTGAAGCGCATCACCTCGGCCAGCCGCTTCAGCAGCAGCACCCGGTTCGGTAGGCCGGTCAGTGAGTCGTGATGGGCCTGCCGGATGAGCTCGTCCTCCAGCACCCTGCGCTCGGTGACGTCCCGCCCGTTCCACACCAGGCCGCCGACATCGGCCTCGTTCACAAGGTTCTGGCAGACGGCCTCCACCGAGCGCGTCGAGCCGTCGACGGTGCCCAGCCGCAGCTCGACGGTGTGCAGCCGACCCGGCAGCCGGGCCAGCCGCTCGATCGCCCGCGCGATATCAGCTCGCTGCTCGACCTCGACCAGATCGAGCAGCGAGTTGCCGATGAGCTCGGTCGGCGGACGTCCGAGCATGACCTCGGCCGCCGGGCTGATGTAGATGATCGTCCCGGCGTCGTCGGTGAGCACGGTGAGGTCGGAGGCACGCTGCACCAGCGAGCGGAAACGGCCCTCGCTGGCCCGCAGCGCTTCCTCCGCCGCCTCGCGCCCGACGATCTGACCCCGCAGCTGCTCGTAGGCCTGTTCGGTCCGGGTCCGGCTGCGCCGGGTGAGGATCCAGAACCCCGATACGCCGAGCCCGAGCACCACCGCGACCAGTGCCGTCAACCCGACCTGGGCACGTTGCTTGGTCTTCAGCGATTCGAGGGTGGCCAGGTAGTACTGCTGCTCGGCCGCGTTGCGGAGGTTGTTGACCGTATGTTCGGAGCCGGCCAGCAGCACCAGCGCGTGCTCGCGCAGGGCCGGGTCCCGAGCGGCGCCGGCGGCAAGGCCGTCCCAGTCGATGCTGCGCAGATCGTCGCGGACCGCAGCCAGCTCGCGGGCCTCGGCCGAGTTCGGGACCATCGAGGCGATGGTGACCTGGAGATGCCGGTCGACGATGCCGGACTGCACGACCATCTGCTTCGGCGTGGACAGCGTGCCCAGCTCACCGACCTGCTTCTGCAACAGCAGGGTCTCCCGACCGCTCTTGGCCAGCGTCACCAGCCGGACCTGAGCCGTCGAGACCTGTTCGATCATCTGCCCGAGCAGCACGCCGTTCATCCAGACCAGGCCGACCGTGCCGAGCGTGACCGCGAGGACCACCGCGCCCAGTGCCTGCCGGCGCCGTATCCGGTAGCGGTTCATCTGATGTCGATCGAGTCCAGGCTCCAGATCCACAGCTCGGGTCGGGACCCGGCGGGGCTGGCGCCCACGAACACGATCCGGGTCGGGCCCCCTTCGTCGACCCCGATCCCGGCGCCGTCCCGGGTGCGGGTCGCGAGCATGATCCCGCCGGCCCGGACCTCGACCAGGCTCAGGTCGATCTGGTAGTCGTCCAGCGCGGTCAGGTGCAGGCTCTGCGCGGCCGGGTCGGCCTGGGCCAGCGTGAGCAGGTCGGCCAGCCAGGTGCCCTGCACCTGCAGGTCCTGCTTGGTCCACGGATCCAGCACGGTGACCTGGATGCGACCGAGCCGGTCGAGGGTGTCCCGGTCCAGCCGCAGCGTGCCGTCCACATTGGTCGATGCGATCCGGCCGGTGAGGGTCAGCACCGGCTCGCCCACCGGGACCGGCACCGGCGTTCCCGGCTGCAGCGCCGGCAACTCGACGACGGCCACGCCCGGCGATGCGCCGACCGATGCCGCACCGCCACCGCAGCCTCCGAGCCCGGCGAGCACCATCGCCGCGGCCAGCGTCACCAGCATCCGATGCCGCACGGAAGAGCCGATCGCCATACTCATCAAGTCCTTCGGCGCGATGGGCGGACGGCGGCCGCAGCCCGGCTCCTTCCAGCAAAATAGTCTATTCAGACTATTGTTTACCGACAATTAGCCCAATCAGGCTCGGGGTCGGGTCGGCCAGGTCATCGCTGCAGGGCCACCGCCAGCCGCGTGACCAGGTCGGATGCCGGCACGGCATCCGGGTCGGTCAGGTAGGTCTCGGTCACCGGTCCGACCGGCACATGACCACGGTCGCGCACGTGCTCCAGCAGGGCGGTGTAGGCCAACGGCAGCTCCGGAAACGGCCCCACGTGCAGCGTTGTCGCCCAGGGTCCGCCGGGCAGTGGCGTGTCACCGTCCGCGGCCGGCCGGCCCGCGGTGACGGTGACGGTGTCGGTCAGGTCCAGCGGGAACACCGCCACCAGCGGCTCCCGGCTGGGGTGAGCCCGCAGCGCGGTGCGGCACAGCGCCCCGGTGTCGGTGTCCAGCGCGTCGGCTCGGACCTCTCCGGTGACACCGAGCAACCGGATCGGATCGCGGTCGGCGATGGCCACGTCGTAGCGCACCCGCTCCGGGCGCCGCAGCAACGCATCCAGCGAGTGCAGGACCTGCTCGCGGCGAGCCAGCTCGACGGCCCAGCGTTCGCGCTGGGCGGCCAGCACCGTGGCCACCGCCGCGGAGTCGGGCGCGGCGAGCACCTCGCGCACCACCGGCAGCGGCACGTCGAGGCCGCGCAGCAGCGCGATCGTCGTCGCGGTCCTGACCTGGTCCGCGCGGTAGTAGCGATAGCCGGAGGAGTCATCGACCTCGGCCGGAGCGAGCAACCCCTCGGCGTCGTAGTGCCGCACCGCCTTCACCGTCAGGCGGCACAGCCGGGCGAACGCGCCGATCGGCATCAACCCCGACCTGGTCATCAGCGCACCGGCATCCGCAGCAGGGTGCGCAGCTGCGCGGGCGCGGTGCTGCTCGGATCGGTCAGGTACACCTCGGTGTGCGGTCCGACCGGCTGCACACCCTGCTCTTCGACGAACGCGGTGAGCGCGGCGATCGACGGCGCCTCGTCGAGGTAGCGGCCGCGGTGCAGCAACTGGGCCACCAGCAGCGATGGGACGTGCCGCAACGTCACCGCGGCGCCGAAGCGCTCGGCTGCAGTCCCGACGGCACCGGCGTCGACGGCCCCGGCGTCGCAACCGGTCGGCGCGGGAACGAGCAGCCGCCAGTGCCATCCGGCGGGGTCATCGAGATCGAAACGCAACGGGTCGCCGTCCTGGGCGTAGCTGCCCTCCAGGGCCACGTCGTCGCGGGCGCCGAGGGCGGCGCGCACGGCGAACAGCGCCCGCACGGCCCTGGTGAACGTCGGGGCCTCCGGTGCACCGGTGCCGTCGACGGTGAGCACGTCGCGGGCCGGCACCTCGACCAGAGCGGGGCCGACCCGGTCGACGTCGGGAGCATCTGCGGTGTCTGCGGTGGTCTTCGCGGTGTTGGTCATGGCGATCAGCCTCGGGTCTGCCGCACGGGGAGAGTCAACCGCGCGATCGGACCACGATCGTGCGGGCGGCGCGGTCGTGCCAGCCGCGACCGTCGCCGTCCTGGACCAGCGGCGGCACCACCACCGCGATCAGCGCCGTGCGCAGCAGCGCCCGCGGGACCCCGATCACCGCCGCCGAGTCGATCGACGCCACCCGGATGCCCAGCGCCACCATCCCGGCGCTGGCGCCGAACGCGGCGACGGGCACCGCGGTGATCACGAACCAGACGCCGAGGACCAGCCAGGAGAACGTCGGGCTGTCCAGCGCGTCCGGCCCGCGAAACAGCACCGCAATGAGGTAGCCGAGAAGCCAGTCGACGGTCAGCGCGGCGAGCCGGCGGCCGAACCCGACCGCGGAGCCGAGGCCGTCGGCCGGCAGCCCGAAGCGCTGTCCCGGGTGCTCACCGGTGGTGTCGGGCACCGATCCCGGCAACCAGGACCCGAACCAGCTCGACATTCACCCAGCTTAGGTCGAACGCCGGGGTGGCCATCGCCGGTACGCCCGTTAACCTCTGCGAAACCGACGAGTGATGGCCGGGCAACAACCCGCCCTTAGCGTCCCCGTCGAACCTACGCGCCGAATGAAGGAGTCAGAGAGGGTGTTCAACAACTCCGAAGAGCTCTTGAGCTACATCTCGGACGAGAGTATCGAGTACGTCGACATCAGGTTCTGCGATCTTCCCGGCGTCATGCAGCACCTCACGGTCCCGGCATCGACGGTCAACCAGGACTTCCTGGACGACGGCATCGCCTTCGACGGTTCCTCGGTCCGAGGCTTCCAGGCGATCAACGAGTCGGACATGGCCCTGTTCCCGGACGCCGCGACGGCTCGACTCGACCCGTTCCGCAAGCACAAGACGCTCAACATCAACTTCTTTGTGCACGACCCGATCACCGGCGAGCCCTACAGCCGGGACCCGCGCAACGTCGCCCGCAAGGCCGAGGAGTACCTGGCCGCCTCGGGCGTGGCGGACACCTGCTACTTCGGCGCCGAGGCCGAGTTCTACATCTTCGACTCGGTCCGCTTCGGCACCGACCCGCACCAGAGCTACCACCACATCGACTCGGTCGAGGGCTGGTGGAACACCGGTCGCGAGGAGGCCGGCGGCAACCTCGGCTACAAGGTCAACTACAAGGGCGGCTACTTCCCGGTGCCGCCGGTCGACCACTACGCCGACCTGCGCGACGACATGGCCACCAACCTGACCAACTCCGGATTCATCCTGGAGCGCGGTCACCACGAGGTGGGAACCGCCGGCCAGGCCGAGATCAACTACAAGTTCAACACGCTGCTGCACTCGGCGGATGACCTGATGCTGTTCAAGTACATCGTCAAGAACACCGCCTGGCACGCCGGCAAGACCGTCACGTTCATGCCGAAGCCGCTGTTCGGCGACAACGGCTCCGGCATGCACGCGCACCAGTCGCTGTGGAAGGACGGCTCGCCGCTGTTCCACGACGAGGCCGGCTACGGCGGGCTCTCGGACCTGGCGCGCTACTACATCGGCGGCATCCTGCACCACGCCCCGAGCCTGCTCGCCTTCACCAACCCGACGGTGAACTCCTACCACCGCCTGGTGCCGGGCTTCGAGGCTCCGGTGAACCTCGTCTACTCGGCGCGCAACCGCTCCGCCTGCATCCGGATCCCGTTGACCGGCAACAACCCCAAGGCCAAGCGCCTGGAGTTCCGTTGCCCGGACTCGTCGGGCAACCCGTACCTGGCGTTCGCGGCGATGATGATGGCCGGCATGGACGGCATCAAGAACAAGATGGAGCCGGCGGCCCCCATCGACAAGGACCTCTACGAACTGCCTCCCGAGGAGGCCAAGGACATCGCCCAGGTGCCCGGCAGCCTCGATGAGGTCATCAACCGGCTGGAGGCCGACCACGAGTACCTGCTCGAGGGCGGCGTGTTCACCCCGGACCTGATCGAGACCTGGATCCAGCTCAAGCGGGAGAACGAGATCGACCCGCTGCGGCTGCGTCCGCACCCCTACGAGTTCGCCCTGTACTACGACGTCTGATTCCTGCAGGTCCATGACCTGCTGTCAGACCCCGGAAACGGTGGTTGACCTGTGCAGACGCCTTCCGGCACCTGCCAGCGTCAACCACCGTTTTCCGTTCTCATGTGCCACGGGCCACGACCAGTCCATTGTGGATGTCGGCATGGCAAGATTGACGCTCTCGGTGGCACTTGCCATCGTGGGCCGCACCACGGCCGGACCGGCGGTGGGTGAGCAGGTCGGCCGCGCGCGGGACGACCGGCCGCCCGCACCGCGGTCAAAGCGCTCACCTCTGAGCGGCTCATGCGCTGGATCACCCCGCCCGTCCTGGCGTGACCCACCCGACGACCCCAAGATCGCTCAGGTCGCAACCCGACTCTGACTGCTCAGACTTGATCCGGGATGGTGCATCGGTGACCCGACCGATCTCGTTTCATCGCCGGATCATGATCACGAATTCCCCCGCCGGCCCATCTGTTGGGCGAGCCGGAAGATGCCGAACCCGAAAGCGAGGTAGGCAACCGGCAGCAGGAGCCAGAGCCGGTCACCCCAACCCCGGTGCGCGGTGCTGTCAGCCGCGGGAGTGGGCGCGGGACTCGCCGCCATCGCGGTGGTGGCGATCGTGCTCCGGGATCGAAGAGCGCCATGACCGCGTCGGGCATCCGGCAGGTGTCCTACGGGATCGCCGCCCTGATCGGGCTGGTACTCACCTGGTACTTCAACCTCCGGCATTTCGCCTCGGCCGAATCGGCCGGCCTGACCGGCCTCCGTGCTCACGGTGGCCGAGTCGCGTCGGGTCGGGTTCCTGCTGCTGATCGCCCTGGCTTGCGTGCTGATCGGTTTCCTGGTCGCGATGTCGTGTGCCTTCCCGCTGTTCCTATTGCTCCGGGAGCGTCAGCTGGCCTTGAGAGATCGAAACTCGGCAACTCTCGAAGCGAAGTAAAGACCGAGCCACGATCCAGTCCAGCAGCTACGGCAGGCCCGGTGACGGGCGTGCCGTACACGAGTAGGGCGGCCACGGCGTGATCTTCGGCGTCGGTGATCGACGAGGTCGGATACACCGGGCCACGGCGTGTTCTGGACCCGATCGTGAGCCGGGAAAGACCGACACGTGCAGGCAGGATGCCCTCTTGGCCGGTACTGGCTACTAATCGCTCCTGCACAAGTTTGAACAAAACTGTACAGTAACGGTCATGGCTGTTCGGGATGAGGCGTTACTGACGGCGGTCACCCAGATGCTGCTACGGCAGCCGACCGCGTCGCTGACCGAGATCGCGGCGGCTACCGGGGTCAGCCGGACCACTCTGTACGCGCGGTTCCCCACTCGGCAGGCCCTGCTCGTGGGCCTGGCGCAGGCGGCGATGGACCTGGTGGAGAAGGCGTACGTCGACGCACGCCTCGACGACGCGGAGGTGACGGCGAGTCTGGGCAGGGTGGTTGAGCTGCTGGTGCCGCTCGGCGAGCGGGTCGAGTTCCTGCTGCGCGAACGGTCGCTGGACGGCGAGCCGGAGCTGGTGGCCCGCTACGCCGAGCTCGATCGCCCGCTGGTCGAGTTCGTCACCGGTGCGCAGCGGGCGGGTGAGCTGCGCGGGGACCTGCCGGCGTGGTGGATCGTCGCGTCGCTGTTCGGCTCGGTGTATGCGGCGTGGGAGGCGATCGCCGACGGGCGACTGGCCCCGCGGGATGCGCCCGGGCTGGTCCTGGGCACCGTGCTCGACGGGGTGCGCGAGCGATGACGACCCCGACAGTCGCGTGCCCGGCGAGCCGGCGGCCCTTGTTCGGGCTGCTGACCGCGACCGGCGCCTCGGTTGCGGCCAACGCGATGGTGACCGTGCTGGTGGCGTGGCTGGTGCTGTCGCGCACGGGGAGCCCCGCCCAGGCCGGGCTGGTCGGATCGGTGGCCCTGGCCGCGGCCGTGCCGGCGCTCATCGCGGGTGGGCCGCTCATCGATCGTTGGGGCCGCCGCCGGGTCGCGGTCGGCGCGGACCTGCTCAGCGCGGCCGCCGTGGCCGCGCTGCCCCTGCTCGACCTGACCGTCGGGCTGTCCCTGGTCTCGATCCTCGCCCTGGTGGGCGTCGGGGCGCTGTTCGATGGCCCGGGCGCGGCCGCCCGCGAGGCGACCCGCCCCGACGTGGCCGCGACCGGTGGCACGTCCCTCGACGTGGTCAACGCCCGCGGCGAGATCGCCGAGGACCTCGGCGAGATCGCGGGTCCCGCCCTGGCCGGCGTCGGGATCGGTGTCCTGGGCGCGATGACCTCGCTCTGGGTGGCGGCCGCGTTCCTGCTGCTCGCCGCGGCGACGACGTGGCTCACCCTGCCGCCGGACGCCGCCCGCGCCGATCGGCCCGAGCCGTACCTGCCCGCCGCCCGAGCCGGGCTGCGTGCTGTGTGGCACGACTCGACCCTGCGCGCCGCGACGCTGCTGGGCACCGTCGCGATGGTGTTCTTCGCCCCCCTGACGCTGATCCTCACCGCGCACCTGGCGTCCCGCGGCGCGCCGCACGCCCTCGCCGCCATCATGGCGGCGCTCGGCTGTGGCGCGATCGTCGGCGCCCTCGGGTACGGGTCACTCGCCGGTCGGTTGCACCGGCGGCCCGTGCTGCTCACCGGGCTCACCGCGGCCGCGATCGGGTTGGCGCTGATGGCGCTGCTGCCCGCCACCGGCATCCTCGCCTGTTTGGCGCTGCTGACCGGCATCGCGCTGGGGCCACTCAACCCGGCGCTGGCCGCGGTCGTTCAGGCCCGCGCCCCGCAAGGGCTGCGTGGCCGGGTGATCAGCACCCAGTGGTCGCTGGCGCTGGTCGCCAGCCCTATCGGTGTGCTCGGCGCCGGACTGCTGCTGGAGTGGACCGGACCCGCCTGGGCCCTGCTCGTCGCCGCCCTCGGCATGCTGGTGACCGCAGCGTTCGCGGCCACCACCCACGGTTTGCGACACATCGAAGCAGCCGACCTGACCGCCCCACCGCCGACCTCGGAACAACTGACGGAGGAACTCACGTGACGGCCACTCCCACAACCGCCGCTGCGAACCCGGTGTCGCGCTACGACCGGCTGGTCACCCGCGCCCGGCTCGGCGCGCAGGAGGTGTCGCTGCGCGCGTTGGCGCTGACCGGTGACCCGGTCGCCCGCTGGGTGCTGGGCTCACCGCGCACCGACGTCTACGCCCTCTACGAGCGGATGCGCGCCCGCGGTCCCGTGGTCCGCAGCCGCATCGGTGTGCTCGCCCTCACCTCGGCCGAGCTGTGTGAGCAGGTGCTGCGCGACCCGAACTTCGGCGTGCGCCCGGCCGGTGAGCACCCTCGCACCCCGATGGCCCGGATGCCGATGCCCCCTACCGTGTCGGGTTCGTTCCTGGAGATGGACCCGCCCGACCACACCCGGCTGCGGCGCGCGGTCGCCCCGGCGTTCCGGCCCCGTGCGGTACGCAGCTGGGCGCCCCGCGTCGAGGCCGTGCTGCACCGGATGATCGACGACCTCGAGCGCAGCGGTCGGCTGCGTGGCGGCTTCGACGTGATGACCGACCTGGCCGCACCCTTCCCCATCGCGGTGACCAGCAGTGTGCTGGGCATCCCCGACGTCGACGCCGTCCGGTTCCGCGAGATCGGCGCGATCGTCGGGCAGGCCCTCGACGGGGTCCGCACCATGGCGCAGGCCGACCGGCTGCGCGCGGCCGGGCTCGAGCTGCAGGACATGTTCACCCGGATCCTGGACGGGCGGGCCACCGATCCGTGCGACGACGTCCTGTCCGTCCTCGCCGCCGCCCGTGCCGAGGGCGCCGTGACCGTCGACGATGCGCTCGATACCGCCGGGCTGCTGCTCGTCGCCGGCTTCGAGACCACCGTCAATCTCATCGGCAACGGCATCGCCGCCCTGCACGCCCACCCGGACCGGTGGGCCGAGCTCATCGCGGACCCGGACCTCGCCCCGGCCGTCGTCGAGGAAACCCTCCGTTGGGACCCGTCGGTCCAGGCCACGAGCCGGATCGCGCACGCCGACACCGAACTCGCCGGCACACCCGTGCCCGCCGGCATCACCGTCCTCGTGCTCACCGCCGCCGCCAACCGCGACGGCGCCGCCCTTCCGAACCCGTGGCGATTCGACCCGCACCGCACCGGCGAACCCGATCACCTCGCCTTCGCCTCCGGCATCCACTACTGCCTCGGCGCGCCGCTGGCCCGCCTCGAAGGCGACATCGCCTTCCGCGCCGTGGCCCAGCGGCTCCCCCGGCTCCGACTCCTCCCCGGAGCCCACCGGCGAGCCGGCGCCACCATCCGCGGCTACGCGAGCCTTCCCGCTACCGCCTGACCCCATCCCGCCGAGTTCTGCCCCACGCCGACCCCGGACGCCTCGACCTCCCGGCAGCCGGGCCTGCTGTACACGCAAGTCGTGAAGAAGGCTGCTGCCGGTCATGTCAGGTCGACGAGGTGCCGGTCGACGAACTGCTGTAGGTGGGTTGGTGCGCGGCCGGTGATTCGCTCGACGGTCCCGGTGACCCGGTCCTCGCTGCCGTGGCTGATCGGCCCGTCCAGCGACGCGAGCAGCGCCGCGTACCCGGCGGGCATCGCGTGGCGGACCAGGTGGTCGGTCATCTCGTCGACACTGACGCTGCAGTGCCGGATGTCGCGGCCGGTGGCCGCACCGACGATCTGGCACAGAGTCGCGTAGGAATGTGCCGCGGGACCGGTCAGGACCAGGTCGTCGTCGAAGGAGGGCTCGCCGAGCAGGGCGGCGACCGCCACGGCGGCGATGTCGTCCGGATCGATGAACGCGACCCGGCCCGCGCCCGTGGCCGTGACGACCTCGCCGGCGCGCAGCCCGGCCGCTAGCGGGGTCGGGCCCAGCATGTTGGACATGAACCAGGACGGCCGCAGGATCGTCCACTCCGGCACGGCCTGCCGGACCGCGGCGGGCAGCGCGCCGGGCCCGCCGGCCGACTCCGCGAGTGCGGAGGAACTCAGCAACACGACCCGGCGTACGCCGCGCCCGGCCGCCGCGGCCAGGAAGCCCCGGACGGCCGGTTCGGGGTCGTTCCGTCGGTCGGGCCGACCAGGTAGACGCGCTCGACGCCCCGCAACGCGGGCTCCCAGGAGCCCGGGTCCTGCCACTCCTCTACCAGCGGCTCTCGATGGGACCAGGTGGCCCGGCGGGCCGGGGTGGGCAAGGCAGCGCTCTATCGCCACTGGCGGGGCAAGGGAGAGATGGTCGTGGCCGCGCTGGCCACGCTGAGCATCCCGCCCGCCGACGTCGATCGGGTCGAGTCGGTCGGTGAGGCCGTGGAGTCGCTCCTGCGCGCCGCCCTGGACTGGCTCACCGACCCGCGGATCCGAGCGATCCTGCCCGACCTGATCGCCCAGGCCGGCCGGCACCCCGAGCTGGCGCAGGCACTCGCCGAGCAGATCGGAGGGCCGCGACGCCGGCACGCCGATCTGGTGCTGCAACGGTGGACCTCGGCCGACGAGGCCGGTCGGCGAGCCCGGGAGATGGCCATCGACCTGCTCGCCGCGCCGGTCTTCTGGCGGCTGGGCCAGCAGCTGGGGATCGACGACGACTACCTGCGAGGCCTGGCTGACCTGGTGACCGGCCTGCTGTCGGAGCCGGGTGTGGTGCGCTGAGCCCGAGGTGTCAGCGGCCGGTGGAGCCGTCGATCTGCTCGCGGATGATGTCGGCGTGGCCCGCGTGCCGGCCGGTCTCCTCGATCATGTGCACCAGGACCCACCGCATCGACGGCGCCGACTTTCGCCGCGGGGCCTGATGAGCGGGGAGGGTGAGGTCCGGGCAGGCTTCGATGACCTGGTTCGCGCGCCGAACTGCCTCCCGGTAGTCGGCGAGCAGGCCGTCGACCGTGTCCTCGGGGGACGGCCGCATGGTCTGCTCCCAGTCGTCGACCTCCTCGCCCAGGAAGTAGAACCGCTCGACGAATCCCAGATGCTTGACCAGGCCCAACAGGTTGGTGCCCGAGGGCACCCCGACCGTGCGGACCTGCGGCTCCGGTATGCCCGTGGCCTTGTCCGCGATCGCGTCCCGCAGGTAGTCGAGGAATCCCTGCAAGGTGGCCTTCTCCTCGGCGCCGGGTCGCGGGGGTTTGGCGTCCTTCGCCCGCGATCCGGGTTGCTGGGTGGAGTTGCGTGGCATCGCGTGACTCCGTTTCTCCGGTCTCGTCGTCCGGTGGCCGCTCGGGCGGTCCGTCGGAGAACGAGGATGTTGTCAGTGACGGTGGCGATCTCGCCGGCGGGTCCGGTCGCCCGCCGTCGGGGCATGTCCGCTCGTTGGACCGGCCACTGCTCGGGGTCGAGGTCCAGCTCGGCGGCGATCTCGGTGGGTGTGGGGTGGTGGGTGTCGGATTCCTGGTTCCAGGACCAGGGTGCGGTGGAGCCGTGGTCGACGATCAGCAGCAGACCGCCGGGGCGCAGGGCCCGGCGGCGGTACGCAGAACCCGGCTGCGAGGCAGCGCGAACGGGGTGTGGAAGTACTGCGCGCAGACCAGGTCGAACTCCCCGCCCGGGAAGCTGCGGGCCAGGTCGTGCCGCTCAGTGGCGACCCGTTCTGCGAGGCCGAGCTCGCGGGCCCGCTCGCGCACCCGCCCGACCGCGGTGGTCGAGATGTCCACGGCGGTGACCTGCCAGCCGTGCCGGGCGAGCCAGCGGGTATCGCCGCCCGCGCCGCATCCCAGGTCCAGCGCGGTGCCGGGGTGCAGTGGTTCGGCGGTTTCGACGAGCAACGGAGTGGCGCGCTCGCCCCAGCTGCGCCGGGCTCGGTGATGCTTGTCCCAGAACAGTCCGGCCTCGTCGCCCCGGCTGTCGTTGGTGTCCATCTGAGATGGCTCCTTCATCGGTCGGCGAGGAACGCCAGCAGCTCCGCCGTGACGAACTCCGGGTTCTCCTCCGGCAGCCAGTGGCCCGCTCCGGGCACCTCGACGGCTCGCACGATGTTCGCCATCCGCGGTTCGGTCTGGGCCCGGATGGACGCGAGCGTGCCCTCGGCGGTCATGAGCATCGTCGGCACGCTGATCGGCGCGGCGGCGGTGTTGTCGCGCTCGTCCTCGTCCAGCGTGCGGTACAGCTCGAAGCCGCCGGTCAGGACCTGCGGGCGGCTGTAGGTGCGGGCGAACTCGTCGACCTGCGCGTCGGTGAACGGCGACTCCGTCCTGGTCCCGCCGAAGCTCGACCCGCCGTAGGCGACCTGCGGGTAGAACAGCGCGAGATACTCGCGCACATCGTGGGAGACCACGGCTTCCGGGATCCGTTCCTGCTCGTGGAAGGCCAGGTGCCAGCTGTACGTCCGGAACTGCGCGGCCGGCAGGCCCGGTCCCGGCAGGCTGTAGTCCAGGTGGGCGTACCGGGCGACCTCGTGCGGGTACTGCGCGGCGTAGGAGAACCCGACGCCGGCGCCCAGGTCGTGCGCGACCAGGTTGATGTCGCGCAGGCCGAGCTCGTCGCCGACCAGGCCGTGCACGTACCGGGCCAGGGTGGCCTTGTCGAAGCCCGGCGGCACGCCCTCGCTGTCACCGAGGCCGGGCAGGTCCAGCGCGTACACCGTGTACCGCTCGGCGAGCGCCGGCATGATGCCGCGCCACTCGTACCAGGACTGCGGCCACCCGTGCAGCAGCACGAGCGGTGGACCGGCGCCGCCGGTGACGTAGTGCATGCGCACACCGTCGACGTCGGCGAACTCGTGACGGAACAGCTGGTTGAACTCCGCGTCGTCGCGGGTGGCGGCGTCGAAGCCGGTCGCGACCGCCTCGGCGACCGGTGGCGCGCTCGCCGGCCCGGCGCTCGGGGCGCAGCCGACCGTCAGCGCCGTCGCCGCGACGGCCACGGCGACACGATGAGCCCACCGCATGCTCCTCGCGTGCTGGATCCTGCTCCCCCGTGTGACCATGGGTGTTTCTTCCATGGCACAACCATCAGCCCGTGTCACGCCGACTTGCAAGAAATGTTGCCGATCCGCACGATGGTCGATGTGGACCAGACCGAACGAGACGTGCTCGCCGGGGTCGGACCGCGTCTTCGGGCGTTGCGCCGGGCGCGCGGGACCACCCTGGCCGACCTCGCGGCCGAGACCGGGCTCACGTCGAGCACGCTGTCCCGGCTGGAGAACGGGCGGCTCCGCCCCACTCTGGAGCAGCTGCTCCCGCTCGCCCGGGCCCACCGGGTGCCGCTTGACGATCTCGTGGAGGCACCGCTGACCGGCGACCCCCGCGTCCACCTGAAGCCGGTGCGGCGCTACGGGCTGATCTTCGTGCCGCTGACCAAGCGGGCCGGGGGCATCCAGGGCTTCAAGATGATCTACCCGCCCGCGAGCAGGGAGCAGGTGCCCGATCCGAAGTCCCATGAGGGATACGAGTGGTTCTACGTCCTGAACGGCCGCGTTCGGCTCGTACTCGGCGACCAGGACCTGCTGCTCGGCCCCGGGGAAGCGGCCGAGTTCGACACCCGCGTTCCACACTGGATCGCCAACCCCGACGCTGAGCAGCCCGCCGAGTTGCTCATGCTGTTCGGCACCCAGGGCGAGCGGGCACACCTGTCCATCGCGACGAGCTGAGCGGCATCCGCATTAGCTCGTTGAGCAGCGCCGTCGGCGACGGCGCTTCGCTGCGGGGACAGAGCCCTTCGTTCCATGGCTTACGGTTGATCCGTTCGGCTGGGATCTTCAGGGGTGGCGGTCCGGGGCCGCTGTCCTGTCCCGGGGGTCGCCAACCCCTCACGGCCCCCGGGCAGGATCCCACGCGCTGAGGCCTCCTCCAGCGCCGCCACGTCGTGCTCCGGCCCGGCCGTCTCATCACAGGCAGGTGGGGTGGTGCACCACCCAGGGGTGTCGACATCACCCTGGGCGGCGCACCCAGCTCTGAGTCACGCCGGGCTCCGGCGCCACGGGGGTTCCGGGCTGAAGCCAGCTGTGCGATTCGCTCAGCTCGATCGACAGCCGGGCCGCGGCCGCGTGCAGCGCGGGGCCGTGTTGGCGGGCGTGATGGCCGCAGAACAGCAGCTCGGCGCCGGAGGCGAGCGCGGCCCGCAGCATCGCAGCCGCGCCGCAGCGGTCGCAGCGGTCGTGGCGGGTGAGCACGGTCCCAGCGGACGGCGCCGTAGCCGGGATGTTCATCGGTGCCTCCTTGGGAGGTAGTGGGTACCGCTGTGGGAAGAGGCGCGAGCGGGGTCAACCGATACCAAGTGCGGCGCGTCCCTCCGGAGTCAACGCGAGTCCGCCGGCTGACGTCGCGATCAGCCCGGCCGCGGCCAGCCGCAACCCGACGAACTGGTCGGCGCAGCCGATGCCGTCGATGCGCAGGGCCATCCCCTGCAGCCCGGCCAGCACGCAGCGGCCCGCAGCCACCGCCCGCAGCACCGCTCGATCCCGCCCGCTCAACGCGTTCACCGTCGTCGCCATCATGGCGTCCTCCTCGTTCCCGATTCCGATCGGCGGTTGTTGCCGATGTGAGTAGGACCACTGACCGGTCGGTTTCTCATCGCCGTGCGCCACAGGTTTCGCAGGCCGCACGGCACCGGTTCGGATCGGGGCCACTGGGTGGCCACCGCGGCGATCACTCGGTCGGCAGCTGCCGCGACCGCGCGTGGTCGACCGTCGGCACCGTCGCGGCCAGGACGACCAGCAACGAGGCGATGCCCACCGCCACCGCCGCCGGACCCAGGCCGATCACCTCCGACAGCGGCCCGACCAGCAACGATCCCAGGGCGATCGTGCCCACCGCGAGCTGGTCGTAGATCCCGAAGACGCGGGCGTGCATGTGCTCCGGCGCGGCCCGCTGGATCATGGTCACGCCGATGACCTCGGCGATCAACGTCGCGGCACCGGCACAACCGACCAGCACCATGGCCGCCACCGAGACCCCGGCGAACCCGAGCAGCAGCACGCTCGCGCAGAAACCGGTCATGACCAACCCCAGCATGCGGGTCGTGCCACCGAACCGGTTGACCACGGGCATGGCCAGCAGCGCACCGATGGTCAGCGCGGTGTTCAGGTAGCCCACGTCGGCGGCGGTGGAGCCGGGCCCGGTGCCGATCAGGACGAGCGCCACCACGAGATAGCCGTAGAGGAAGTTGTCGACGATCATCACGATCAGCAGCCGGCGGATCAGCGGATCGCTCGACACCAGCCGGGCCGCGAGCAGCAGCTCACCGTTCCAGCCGCTGTCCTCCGACCGCGGCGGCCGGGACAGCCCGACGCCGACCGCGGCAACCGCCGCCACGCCGAACAGGACCACGGTCGCGGCGACCGCAACTGTCGGCCCGTGGCCGGCCAGGACGAACAGCCCGAGCACCCCCGGCCCTGCGATCCAACCGACGTTCTCCAGGCCGGTCACCAGCGCGTTGGCCGCCGGCAACCGGTCGCCCGGCACGCACTGCGGGGTGGCCGCGGCCAGCGCCGGGTACGACGGGGTGGCGGCCACCGCCGCCAGCGCCGCCACCACGACGATCAGCGGCAGTGGCCCGTCCAGGCCGAGGGCCAGCGCCAGCACGCCGGCGCAGCCGATCCGGAGCAGCGCCGACCAGGCCAGCACCGAGCTGCGCGAGTACCGGTCCGCGAGCGTCCCGGCGTAGCCGGAGAGCAGCGCGTACGGCGCGAACGCGAGCGCAACGGTGATCGACACCCAGAGGCCGGACGACGTGCGCTCCAGCACGTGCAGCCCGACGGCCAGGGTGAGCACCTGCTGGGCGATGGTCCCGGCGACGTGCGCGACGAGCAGCCGGCACAGCTGCCGGGATCGCAGCGCCGCGCGGAACGTCGGCGCCGCGTCCGGATCGGGGCCCGCCTCGGCGGCAGTCATCAGCGGGCTCCCCCGTCGGCGGCGTGCGGGCACGGTCGCCAGGAAGAGGGTGATCGGGACGCCCTGATACGTATCGGTCGCGGTCAGCTGCGGGGCCGCGCCCCGCGGTCGGGCGGATCAGCGGGTGGGTCGGCCGCGACCGGCCGCTACCCGGTGGCCGGCAACAGGATCGCCCGGCCCTTGTGCTCGAGCTCGAGGGCGGCCGGCCGCGGCAGCCGCCAGCCGGTACGCCGCTCCAGCTCCGCCAGCCGTCGCAGGGCCCGCTGGTACGCGGTGCGGCGCTCGGCCTCGAACGGCGAGGACAGCGCCAGGTCCAGCAGCGTGCCCACCTGCTCCAGCAGCCGTCGCTCCCCGGGGGCGAACCGGGCGTGCCGGGTCCGCTCGGCCGCGTCCACCGCCGCCTCCCAGGCCCGCTCGGCCCGCTCGGCCGCGGCGATGAAGCGTTGCGCGTACTCGGGGCCGGGGTAGCGCTCGGTGTGCAACGCGACCGCCTCGGCGAAGGCGTCGACGAAGCGGGCGGTGGCCGGTTGGGCGACGTCGGCCAGGGCCGGCAGCCGCAGCACGGCCCGCACGTCGCACTCGAACTCCGCGTACGCCCTGGCCGTCGCGGCGTACCGGCGCCGGGCCTCGTCCCAGCGGGACCGCCACCGGGCCGCCGGGTCGATCTCGGGGCGGCCGGTGAGCAGCAGCGGGGTCCGGTTCAGCAGGATGGCGCCGCGCCTGCTGAGCAGCACCATCCCGGCCAGCATCAGCAGCGCGAAAGCCAGCGTGGGCACCAGCGGCCACCAGTCCCACCAGGGCAGCCCGTCGAAGCGCGACCCGTCGCCCCGTGGCGGGCCGTGGTGGTGCCACCCCGGCCCGTCGTGCCACCCCGGCCGATCGGACCAGCCGTGGCCACCGCCGGGGTGAGGGTGTCCGTCCGCACCTGGTCCCATGTCCGCCTCCGATCAGCCGCCGCCCTCGATCGTCATCCCGACGCTAGCCGGTATCGGGCTGGACCGCGGTGAAGTCGGTGTTGCGCCTCATCCGGGCTCCAGCGCGCTGCGCAACGCGGCCAGCCGACGCCCGCGCTCGGCCCGGGCGGCCAGCGCCCCGTCGAGATCCACCTCGACGAACCGGGTGCGCGCGCCGGGCGCCGACTGCGCGACCACGTCGAGGTCCCCGGACAGCACGGTGGCGACCATCATGTAGCCGCCGCCGGAGACCGCGTCGCGGTGCAGCACGATCGGCTCCACGCTGCCCGGCACCTGGATGGAGCCGATCGGGTAGGGCGCGTCCACGATGTTGGACGGATCCTGGCCGGCCCCGAACGGCGGCTCCCGGTCGACCGTCTCCAGCTCGGCGCCGGAGTAGCGGAAGCCGATCCGGTCGGCCACCGGGGTGAGCTTCCAGGTGGTGCCCAGGAACGTCTCGCGTCCGGCGGCGGACAGCCGGTGGTCGTAGAGGCCCATCATCACCCGCACCTCGACGTCCTTGGCGAACGTCGGTCGCAGCTGCTCCGGCACCACCCGGCCCGGCCCACCGGCCGTGGCGGCGCCGATCGGCAGCACGTCGCCGGCCTGCAGCGGCCGGCCCTGGTGACCACCGAGCGAGCCCAGCCCGTAGGTGGAGCGGCTGCCCAGCACCTCCGGCACGTCGACGCCGCCGGCCACGGCCAGGTAGGCGCGCGCTCCCCCGGTCAGGTACGCGAAATCCAGCACGTCGCCGGCCGCGACGGTGAACGACTCCCACAGCGGGCGCGGCTCGCCGTTGACCTTCGGCGCCAGCTCCGCCCCGGCGACGGCCACCGTCGCGGCCTCGGTGAACAACAGCTCCGGTCCCATGTAGACACACTCCAGGACCGCAGCGCCCTCGGGGTTGCCGAGAAGCAGGTTGCCCGCGCGCAGCGAGTACTGGTCCAGCGCGCCGGACGGCGGGATGCCGACCTCGTAGTAGCCGGTCCGGCCGGCGTCCTGGACGGTGGTGGACAGCCCGGGCTTGCGCACCTCGATCACGACAGCGCCTCCAGCAGTGTCCGGTTGTAGCCGTCGGGGTCGTCCAGGAACGGCGCCAACCCGAACTCCACCGGCCGCGCAGTGATCCGGAAGGTGCCCGCCTCCACCTCGGCGAGCAACTCGTCGTAGCGATCCCGGTCCACCGGGTCGAACGAGACGATGTCGCCGGGCCGGAAGAACACCATGAAGTCGGCGAAGTCCGGCAGGCTCTGCGTCGGGTCGTAGATCGGCGCCGGGGTGATGCCGAACATCTGGTAGCCACCGGCCCCGCGCACCGAGTAGATGCAGCCGAAGCAGCCGCCGTGCCCGACCGTCTGCTTGGGGGTGTCGGTGCGTGGCCGCAGGTACTTGGGCACCACGAGCTGCCGGTCCCGGGGCACCATCTGGTACATGAACGGCAGCCCGGCCACGAACCCGACCATCGAGGTGAACCACGGTGAGCCGGCGTGCGCGGCGATGAACGCGTCGGCGTCGGCCAGCCCGTTGATCCGCGCCGCGTAGTCGATGTCGGTGCCGTCGGGGTCCTGGTGCCGATCGCGGAACTTCGCTTGCGTCTCGGTGGTCCACGGGTCGCGGTAGAGCACCGGGATCTGCAGCACCCGGGTCGGCAGCGCGACGTCGGCCGCGTCGCCGACCTGGCGTTCCAGGTCCTGCAGGTGCGCCAGCAGCCGGTGCGGGTCGAGCACGTCGGGGTCGTAGCGCACCTGGTAGGAGGCGTTGGCCGGGCAGATCTCCAGGATCCCGTCCGGCCGCTGCTCGCGCAGCGCCCCGGTGATGGCCATGGCCCGGAAGTTGGCCGGCAGGCTCATCTCCTCGGCCAGCTCGACGAACACGAACTCGTCGCCGCCCCAGCTGTAGCGAGCCGGCACCACCTCAGTGGCATTGGCGGTCATCGCAACCACTCCTCGAGTGTCCCGGTGTGGAAATCCGCTGCCTCGAACCAGTCCTGGTCGAGCAGCCTGAGGTGTAGCGACGTCGTGGTGGCCACGCCCTCGACCGTCAGCTCGGACAGCGCCCGGCGCGAGCGGCGCACGGCGGTCTCCCGGTCCGGGCCCCAGACCACGACCTTGGCCAGCAGCGAGTCGTAGTACGGCGACACGGTGCTGTCCGACTCCAGCCAGCTGTCGCTGCGCACCCACGGGCCGGCCGGCAGCCGCACCCGTCCGACCTTGCCCGGCTGCGGCAGGAAATCGCGCTCCGGGTCCTCCGCGCAGATCCGGAACTCGATCGCGTGCCCACGCGTCGCGATCTCGTCCTGGGCCAGCAGCAGCGGCTCACCGGCCGCGATCCGCAGCTGCTCGGTGACCAGGTCGACGCCGGTGACCAGCTCGGTCGTCGGGTGCTCCACCTGGATCCGGGTGTTCATCTCGATGAAGAAGAACTCGCCGGTGTCGTCGTCGACCAGGAACTCGGCGGTGCCGGCGCTGGTGTAGCCGACCTCGCGGGCCAGCCGCACCGCGGCCGCGGTCATCGCCGAACGCACGGCGTCGGTGATGCCGGGCGAGCCCGCCTCCTCGAGCACCTTCTGCCGGCGGCGCTGCAGCGAGCACTCCCGCTCGAACAGGTGCACCACGTCGCGGCCGTCGCCCAGCACCTGCACCTCGACGTGGCGGGCCCGGCGGACGAACCTCTCCACGTACATCCGGCCGTCGCCGAACGCCGTCGCCGCCTCCCGCGTCGCCGATGCGAAGGCCGTGCGCAGGCCCGGCTCGTCGTCGACGACCCGGATGCCCCGCCCGCCGCCGCCGGCCGCGGCCTTGAGCATCACCGGATAGCCGACGTCCGCAGCCGCCGCCACCGCGGCGTCCACATCGGCCACCCCGCCCGTGGTGCCCGGCACCGTCGGCACGTCGGCGTCGCGGGCCACCTCGCGCGCGGCCACCTTGTCGCCCATCCGTTCGATGGTCGCCGCGTCCGGCCCGACGAAGGTGAGCCCGGCCTCGGCGACCCCGGCGGCGAAGGCCGCGCGCTCGGACAGGAAGCCGTAGCCGGGGTGCACGGCATCAGCGCCCGCCTCCCGGGCCGCCCGCACCAGCGCGTCGATCACCAGGTAGCTCTTGGCCGCCGGTGACTTCCCGATGGGCACCGCGTGGTCGGCCAGCCGCACGTGCGGCGCCTCGGCGTCGGCGTCGCTGTGCACGGCGACGGTGGCGATGCCGAGATCCCGGGCGGCGCGGATGATCCGCACCGCGATCTCCCCGCGGTTGGCGACGAGCAGCCGTTTCACCCGCCCGCCTCGATGACCGCCACCACCTGCCCGGCATCGACCATGTCCTCGTCGTCGGCGAGGAACTCGACGATGGTGCCGGCGGCGCCCGCGGCCACCTGGTGGAACGACTTCATGACCTCGACCAGGCACACCGTGTCCTCCGCCGCCACGTCGGCACCGATGTCGAAGAACGGTTCGCTGTCCGGGTCGGGACGCCGGTAGAACACGCCGGGGATGGGCGAGACGACCTCGTGGCGGGCCATGGGTCTCCTTCAGTTCGGGGTGGAACCGGGCAGCCAGGGTTGCAGGGCCTTGTTGACGGCCGCGGCCAGCTCGACGGCGTTCGGGGTGTCGGAGTGCACGCACACGCAGTCGGCCCGGACCGGGATCTCGGTGCCGTCGACCGCGGTGGCCACCCCGTCGGTGACCGCGCGCACCGCGCCCGCGGCCGAGCTCACCGGGTCGAACGGGGCGTGCTTCCGCGTGATGATCAGCGAACCGTCCGGCCGGTAGTCCAGGTCGGCGTAGTACTCGGAGATGAAGCCGCCAGCGCGCTCCCCCCACACCCGCTCGTGCGCGGTGCCGGCCATGCCCATCAGCGGCACCCCGAACACGTCGACCGCATCGGCGACGGCCGCGGCCACGTCCTCGTCGCGGGCGGCCATGCCGTAGAGCGAGCCGTGCGGCTTGACGTGGTTGAGCTGCATGCCCTCGGCCCGCAGGAACGCGCTCAGCGCGCCCACCTGGTACAGCACCGCGGCGGTCAGCTCGGTGGCGTCCATCGCCATCTCCCGGCGACCGAAGCCCTCCCGGTCCGGTAACGACGGGTGCGCTCCGACCCGCACCCCGTGCCGGTGGGCCAGCGCCACCGTCGAGCGCATCACCGACGGATCCGAGGCGTGGAAACCGCAGGCCACGTTGGCCACCGTGATCAGCGGCATCAGCCCCTCGTCATCACCGCAGCGGTAGATGCTGAAGGCCTCGCCCATGTCGCAGTTGATGTCGACCATCACCGGTACTCCCCTCGCTGGGGTGTCATCGCGGGTTCCCGACCGACGCTAACCCGATCATCGGGTCACCGGAAGGCCCGACCGGCCCGGCTCAGTCCTCGGCGCCGGTCTGCGCGGTGAGACCGGCCGCGGCGATGCCGGCCACGGCCGCGGCCTCGTCGTTCAGCGAGGCGTCGCCGGTGACCCCGACCGCGCCCAGCAACCGCCCCTCGGCGTCGCGCACGAACACCCCGCCGGGCACCGAGAGGATCTTCCCGCCGGCCAGGGCGGCGACCGAGGTGAAGAACTCCGCGGAATCGGCGGCGCGGGCGGCGATCGCCCGGTTGGTCATGCCGAGCCCGAGCACGCCGAACGCCTTGGCCACCGCGAGGTCCGGCCGCAGGTTGCCCGAGCCGTCCTGGCGGCCGAGGGCCACCAGCACCCCGCCCGGATCGAGCACGGCCACCGTCAGCGGGTTGAACCCCTGGTCGGTGCCGTGCGCGAGGGCGGCGTTGACGATGATCTGGGCCTGGTCGAGTCTGATGGTCACGCGCAGATCATGCCTCAGCCCGCGCCGCAGCACCGGGATGGTCCGGGCGGGGCCTAACGCAGCATCGTCGCGCCCGCGGCGATCAACGTCGCACCGGCGAGCGACCAGAACAGCACCGCCCACATCGCGGCCGGCACCCCGGTGAGCCGGGCCAACATGTCGGCGTCGGAGTCACCGCGGCGGGCGCGCCGCAGCTCGTGTACCGCGCGCAGGCCTCCGAACAGCAGGAACCAGCACAGCGCGGCCGCGAATCCGGCCTGCAGTCGCGGTTCGCCCCAGTACGCGACGGCCGCCACCAGCGCGCCGGTGGCCAGCACGGCCAGCGCGCCGTAGGCGTTGCGCACGTGGATCAGGGTCGCGGCGAGCAGCCCGAGCGCGATCCAGAGCATCAGCCCGGAGCGGTCGGCGGCCACCAGCAGCGCCCCACCCAGCCCGAGCAGGGACGGGGCCGGGTAGCCGCCGAGGAAGGTGAACACCAGCCCCGGACCGCGCCGGGCGCCGGTGGAGACGGTCAGCCCGGAGGTGTCGGCGTGCAGCCGGATCCCGGTGAGGCCACGCCCGGCGAGCACCGCGACCAGGGCGTGACCGCCTTCGTGGGCGATGGTCACCACCGTGCGGGTCCAGCGCCACAACGCCGTCCAGCCCACGGCGACCAGCGCCAGCGCGGCGGCGAGCAGCACGGCCGGGCGCGCGGCCAGCACCGCGGTGACGGTGTCGAGGCCGGTCTCCAGAGCGCGCCCCACTCCCCCAGTCTGGCAGTCGCGTCACCGCCGCCGGGCGCGGCCTCGGGCGCGCGGAAGCGACCGGTCAGTCCTTGCGGCCGGTGAGGGCCAGCCCGGCGCCCATCAGGATCATCATCGCGCCGCCGGTGCCGCCGAGGCGGCGCAGCCGGACCGGCGAGGTCGCGAACCAGTTGCGCGCGGTGCCGGCGGCCAGCCCCCACATGCTGTCCAGCGTCGCGGCGATCATGGCGAACAGCAGGCCGAGCACCAGCATCTGCGACGTCGCGTCGCCGGCGCCGGTGTCGACGAACTGCGGGAGCACCGCCGCGAAGAAGATCAGCACCTTCGGGTTGGTCACGCCCACGACCAGGCCCTGCCAGAACACCTGCCGACCCGCGGGGCCGCCGCGGTCACCGAGCGCAGCGAACAGGTCCCCGCGGGTGCGGATGGTGTGCACGCCGAGGTAGATCAGGTAGCCGGCGCCGGCCAGCTTGAGCACCGTGAACACGACGATCGACTGCGCCGCGACGGCACCGAACCCGAGCGCGACCACGATCACCACCAGCGACGCGCCCGCGGTGTTGCCGGCCACGCTGGCCAGCGCGGCCCGCCGCCCGTGCGCGAGCGCCCGGCCGACGATGAACAGCACGCTCGGGCCCGGAACCACGACCAGCACCACGCCGGCCAGCGCGAAGGTCACGAGGGTTTGCACGGTGGGCACGCCAACACGCTAGCTTCCCGCGCGGCCGGCCGGCAGTCGATAACGCGGCTACCAACCGTAGAAGACCCGCTCGACGACGGCGCGCGCCCGCCGGGTCGCGCGCCGGTAGTCGTCGAGGAACACCCCGGGATCCCCGTCGGGCGGATAGCCCATGGCCACCGCCACGGCCGCCAGCTCCCGCCCCGACCGCGGCAGCTGATCACCGGGTTTGCCCCGGACCAGCATGCAGGCGTTGCGGGCCCGGGTGGCCATCGTCCAGCCCGCGGCCAGCTCCGCGGCGTCCGCCGCGGTGAGCAACCCGGCCTCGCTGGCCTCGTGCAGGCCTTCCAGCGTGGACGTGGTGCGCAGCTCCGGGACGTCACCCGCGTGGCGCAGCTGCAGCAGCTGCACCGTCCACTCGACGTCGGCCAGCCCGCCGTGCCCGAGCTTGGTGTGCGTGCTGCGGTCGGCGCCGCGCGGCAGCCGCTCCTCATCCACCCGGGCCTTGATCCGACGGATCTCGGTGACCGCGACCGGGGTGATGCTCTCGGCCGGGTAGCGGATGGGATCGGTCATCTCCAGGAACCGGCGACCCAGGTCGTCATCGCCGGCCACGAGGGTGGCCCGCAGCAGCGCTTGCGCCTCCCAGGCCTGCGACCAGCGGTCGTAGTAGCTGCGGTAGGACGCCAGGGTGCGCACCAGCGCGCCCTGGCGTCCTTCGGGGCGCAGGTCGGCGTCGACGACCAACGCCGGGTCCGGGCTCGGTGCGGCCAGCCGGCGCCGGACCGTCTCGGCCACGGTCGTCGCGTACTTCACGGCCTCCTGGTCGGTGGCGCCCTCGACCGGTTCGCACACGAACATCACATCGGCGTCGCTGGCGTAGCCCAGCTCGGCGCCACCGAGGCGGCCCATGCCGATCACCGCCATCCGGGCGGGCGGCGGGCCGGCGGCCAGCGCCCGCTCCACCGAGTGCAACGTGGCCTGCAGCACCGCGACCCACACCGCGCTGAGCGCGCCGCACACCTGCGGGGTGTCCAGGCGGCCCAGCAGGTCGGCGCAGGCGACGCGCAACATCTCGTGCCGGCGCAGCGAACGGGCGGTGGCCGCGGCGCCGTCCGGGTCCTGCTGGCGGGCGACGGTGGCCCGCAGCGAGGCGGCGACCTCGGCCGGGTCCCTGGTGAGCTCGTCGGCCTGGCCCGCGCCCGGCGAGGCCAGCAGCCGCAGCACCTCAGGGGCCCGCACCAGCAGGTCCGGGACCAGCGCCGAAGTGCCCAGCAGCCGCATCAACCGCTGCGCGACCAGTCCCTCGTCCCGCAGCAGCCGCAGGTACCAGGGGGTGGTCGCCAGCGCCTCGGACACCCGCCGGTAGGCGAGCAGCCCGCGGTCCGGGTCCGGGCTGCGCGACAGCTCGTCGAGCAGCACCGGCAGCAGGGTCTGCTGGATCGACGCCGCCCGCGACACCCCCGAGGTGAGCGCGCGCAGGTGGTTCAGCGCCCCCTCCGGGGAGGCCCAGCCCAGCGCGCCCAGCCGCACCACGGCGGCCGATTCGGACAGCCGCGACGAGTCGACCGGCAGCCGGGACACCGCGCTGAGCAGCGGCCGGTAGAACAGCTTCTCGTGCAGCCTGCGCACCCGCCGGGCGTTGCGCGTCCACTCCGCGGACAGCACCCCGACCACATCGCGACGCCCGTCGGAGCGCAGCCGGGCGGCGCGGGCCAGCCAGCGCAGCGCCACGACGTCGTCGGAGGCGGGCAGCAGGTGGGTGCGCCGCATCCGCTGCAGCTGCAGCCGGTGCTCCAGCATGCGCAGGAACCGGTAGGACGCCGCCAGGTTCGCGCCGTCCTCCCGACCGACGTAGCCGCCGTCGGACAGCGCGGTGAGGGCGTGCAGGGTGGAGGGTGAGCGCAGGTCCTCGTCGGTCCGTCCGTGCACCAGCTGCAGCAGCTGGACCGCGAACTCGACGTCACGCAGGCCGCCGGGCCCCAGCTTCAGCTCGCGCTCCGCGTGGTCGGGGCGGATGTGTTCCTCGACCCGCCGACGCATGGCCTGCACGTCGGCCACGAAGTCGTCGCGGCCACCGGCGCTCCACACCAGGGGCGCGACGGCCTCGGCGTACGCCGCGCCCAGCTCGGCGTCCCCGGCCACCGGCCGGGCCTTGAGCAGCGCCTGGAACTCCCAGGTCTTGGCCCAGCGCTTGTAGTAGCTCAGGTGCCCGTCGAGGGTGCGCACCAGCGCACCCTGCCGACCTTCCGGGCGCAGGTTCGCGTCGACCTCGAAGCAGGCCTCGCCGGCGACGCGCATGACGCGCCCGGCCAGCTTGGTGGTGGCCGTGTCGGCCGGCTCGGCCACGAACACGACGTCGACGTCGCTGACGTAGTTCAGCTCGCGACCACCGCACTTACCCATCGCGATGATGGCCAGTCGACCGTGCTCGCCGTCGACCTCGGCCGACGCCACCGCCAGTGCCGCCTGCAGGGCCGCGGCGGCCAGATCGGCGAGCCTGGCCGCGACGTCCTCGACGTCGAGCACCGGCAGCTCCGGCTCCCCCACCGCGGCCAGGTCGGCGGCCGCCAGCAGCAGCAGCTCGTCGCGGTAGGCGGTGCGCAGCGCGGCGATCGCCGCGCCCCCGGTGGTCGTGGCCGCCGTACCGCCGGCACTGCCGGCCGGGGTGCCGGCGGGATCGGCACCGACCGCGGTCAGCATCCAGCGCAACGGCTCGTCGGTGGGCTCGCCGCCGTCACCGGCCAGCCGGTGCCACCGGTCGGGGTGGGTGACGAGGTGATCGCCCAGCGCCGTGGAGCTGCCCAGCAGGGACAGCAACCGCCCGCGGAGGCCGACGTCGGAGCGCAGCGCCGCGTCCAGCGCCTGACGATCGGGCACGGCCGCCCACAGGCGTTCGACCGTGCGCAGGGCCAGGTCCGGATCGGGGCTGCGGGCCAGCGACCACATGATCGGCTCGGCGCCGGCAGCGGGGCCGTCCCCCGACCACCAACCGAGATCGACCAAGGTCTCCTCGGCCCGCGCGCCCGTCAGCCCGAGCCGAGCCAGCGACCCACCAGTGCGCCGATCCACACCGGGAATCCTGCCTCATCCGGCGCCGCCGGCGAACTGTCCGGGCGCAAAAAAAATGGGGTGGGTGGTTGCGGAACGAATTCCACAACCACCCACCCCAACAAAGGGTTTGATGTCGGCGACGACCTACTCTCCCACACCCTGACGAGTGCAGTACCATCGGCGCTGGAGGGCTTAGCTTCCGGGTTCGGGATGGGACCGGGCGTTCCCCCTCCGCCACAACCACCGACAACACAATCTTCAATTAACAAACCCCACACCAACCACCCCCGCACCAAGACGGGAACATGGTTGTGCGCTCAGGGTCGCACAGTGGATGCAAACATACGCTTGTTGAGGGTAAGCCCTCGGCCTATTAGTACCAGTCAACTCCACCCCTCACAGGGCTTCCATATCTGGCCTATCAACCCAGTAGTCTCCTGGGGGCCTTAACCACGCAAGGTGGTGGGAGACCTCATCTTGGAACGAGCTTCCCGCTTAGATGCCTTCAGCGGTTATCCCTTCCGAACATAGCCAACCAGCCATGCCCCTGGCGGGACAACTGGCACACCAGAGGTCCGTCCGTCCCGGTCCTCTCGTACTAGGGACAGCCTTCCTCAAGTCTCCTGCGCGCGCGGCGGATAGGGACCGAACTGTCTCACGACGTTCTAAACCCAGCTCGCGTACCGCTTTAATGGGCGAACAGCCCAACCCTTGGGACCTACTCCAGCCCCAGGATGCGACGAGCCGACATCGAGGTGCCAAACCATGCCGTCGATATGGACTCTTGGGCAAGATCAGCCTGTTATCCCCGGGGTACCTTTTATCCGTTGAGCGACACCCCTTCCACCAGGCGGTGCCGGATCACTAGTCCCGACTTTCGTCCCTGCTCGACCCGTCAGTCTCACAGTCAAGCTCCCTTGTGCACTTACACTCAACACCTGATTGCCAACCAGGCTGAGGGAACCTTTGGGCGCCTCCGTTACTCTTTGGGAGGCAACCGCCCCAGTTAAACTACCCACCAGGCACTGTCCCTGAACCAGATCATGGCCCGAGGTTCAGACACCCAATCCGACCAGAGTGGTATTTCAACAACGACTCCACAACCACTAGCGTGACCGCTTCACAGTCTCCCACCTATCCTACACAAGCCGAACCGAGCACCAATACCAAGCTGTAGTAAAGGTCCCGGGGTCTTTCCGTCCTGCCGCGCGTAACGAGCATCTTTACTCGTAATGCAATTTCGCCGAGTCTGTGGTCGAGACAGCGCCCAAGTCGTTACGCCATTCGTGCAGGTCGGAACTTACCCGACAAGGAATTTCGCTACCTTAGGATGGTTATAGTTACCACCGCCGTTTACTGGCGCTTAAATTCTCCGCTTCGCCCCCCAAAGGGAACTAACAGGTCCTCTTAACGTTCCAGCACCGGGCAGGCGTCAGTCCGTATACATCGTCTTGCGACTTCGCACGGACCTGTGTTTTTAGTAAACAGTCGCTTGGGCCTGGTCTCTGCGACCCCCCACCCCCAGCCCGCAAAGGGGCTTCAGAGCAGAGGGCCCTCCTTCTCCCGAAGTTACGGAGGTATTTTGCCGAGTTCCTTAACCACAGTTCGCTCGATCGCCTCGGTATTCTCTACCTGACCACCTGTGTCGGTTTGGGGTACGGGCCGCAACAGCACTCGCTAGAGGCTTTTCTCGACAGCATGGGATCACCCTACTTCGCCTCAACGGCTACGCATCACCTCTCACCCACGTCATCAAAGACAGACACCCGGATTTACCTAGATGTCGAGCTACAGGCTTACACCAGGACAACCACCGCCTGGCGGGACTACCCTCCTGCGTCACCCCATCGCTTACCTACTACCGGATCGGGTCCCACGCTCCCCAGACCAGCCACCCCGAAGGGCAACCAGAAGGTTCGGATGGTCAGCATCACCGGCCTCAGCACGGACGCACTATCACGAGCACGGGAATATCAACCCGTTGTCCATCGACTACGCCTGTCGGCCTCGCCTTAGGTCCCGGCTCACCCTGGGCGGACAAACCTGGCCCAGGAACCCTTGGTCATTCGGCGGCAGAGATTCTCACTCTGCATTCGCTACTCATGCCTGCATTCTCACTCCCACACCCTCCACCCCTAGGTCACCCTGGAGCTTCACCGGACGCAGGACGCTCCCCTACCCAACCCGAACCCAAAGATCCGGATTGCCACGGCTTCGGCGGTACGCTTGAGCCCCGCTACATTGTCGGCGCAGGACCACTTGACCAGTGAGCTATTACGCACTCTTTAAAGGGTGGCTGCTTCTAAGCCAACCTCCTGGTTGTCCCAGCGATCCCACATCCTTTCCCACTTAGCGCACGCTTAGGGGCCTTAGCCGGTGATCTGGGCTGTTTCCCTCTCGACTACGAAGCTTATCCCCCGCAGTCTCACTGCCATGCTAGAAGTACCGGCATTCGGAGTTTGGCTGAGTTCAGTAAGCTTGTCGGCCCCCTAGCCCATCCAGTGCTCTACCTCCGGCACCCACCACACAACGCTGCACCTAAATGCATTTCGGGGAGAACCAGCTATCACGGAGTTTGATTGGCCTTTCACCCCTACCCACAACTCATCCCCCAGGTTTTCAACCCTGGTGGGTTCGGGCCTCCACCACGTCTTACCGTAGCTTCACCCTGGCCATGGGTAGATCACTCCGCTTCGGGTCTACACCCCGCGACTACAGTGCCAAAAGACACCCGACGCCCTATTCAGACTCGCTTTCGCTACGGCTACCCCACACGGGTTAACCTCGCCACGAAGCATAACTCGCAGGCTCATTCTTCAAAAGGCACGCCATCACCACAAACAAAAGCTCACAGCTCTGACGGCTTGTAGGCACACGGTTTCAGGTACTATTTCACTCCCCTCCCGGGGTACTTTTCATCTTTCCCTCACGGTACTAGTCCGCTATCGGTCACCAGGGAGTATTTAGGCTTACCGGGTGGTCCCGGCAGATTCACAGCAAATTCCACGAGCTCGCTGCTACTCGGGGAAACACAATCCATGCACGGCACAGCATTTTCGCGTACGGGGCTCTCACCCACTACGGCGACCCTTTCCAGAAATCTTCCGCTAACACCACACCGCAACATCGCAGAGACGGTGGCCTCCACACGATCACGCCCCACAACACCCACCCCGCAACGCCCACCGGCTATCACACGAGACAGGTTTAGCCACATCCGCTTTCGCTCGCCACTACTCACGGAATCACATATTGTTTTCTCTTCCTGCGGGTACTGAGATGTTTCACTTCCCCACGTTCCCCCCAACACCCTATGTATTCAGATGTTGGTAACACCCCATGACGGGTGCTGGGTTACCCCATTCGGACACCCTCGGATCACAGCTCGGTTGACAGCTCCCCGAGGCCTATCGCGGCCTCCCACGTCCTTCATCGGCTCCTGATGCCCAGACATCCACCATGTGCCCTTAAACACTTACACACAACAAGATGCTCGCATCCACTATGCAACACTCAACACACAACCACACCCCAACCCCACAACCACCACCACACCCAACCCAATAACAGGCAGACGATCGTTAGACGGCCAAGCCAGGAGCAGCACCAAGAACACACCCAACCAACAGGTGTCCTCTCAGGACCCAACAGCGTGCCGAAACTCCCACCCCATGCTCAAAACTCGAAATGGTTTCATGTTCCACCCAGCCACACCCACCACCCACACCCAACCGGGCACAAGCAGCTTGCACAGGCGTGGAATCAAGTGAAAGGAGACCCACCAGCCTTCACAGCCAGCAGGCACCTCACCACAACGGTGAGACTCCTTAGAAAGGAGGTGATCCAGCCGCACCTTCCGGTACGGCTACCTTGTTACGACTTCGTCCCAATCGCCAGTCCCACCTTCGACAACTCCCTCCCGCAAGCGGGTTAGGCCATCGGCTTCGGGTGTTACCAACTTTCGTGACGTGACGGGCGGTGTGTACAAGGCCCGGGAACGTATTCACCGCAGCGTTGCTGATCTGCGATTACTAGCGACTCCAACTTCACGGGGTCGAGTTGCAGACCCCGATCCGAACTGAGACCTACTTTAAGGGATTCGCTCCACCTCGCGGTCTCGCAGCCCTCTGTATAGGCCATTGTAGCATGTGTGAAGCCCTGGACATAAGGGGCATGATGACTTGACGTCATCCCCACCTTCCTCCGAGTTGACCCCGGCAGTCTCCCATGAGTCCCCGGCATAACCCGCTGGCAACATGGAACGAGGGTTGCGCTCGTTGCGGGACTTAACCCAACATCTCACGACACGAGCTGACGACAGCCATGCACCACCTGCACACCAACCACAAGGGAACGCCTATCTCTAGACGCGTCTGGCGCATGTCAAACCCAGGTAAGGTTCTTCGCGTTGCATCGAATTAATCCACATGCTCCGCCGCTTGTGCGGGCCCCCGTCAATTCCTTTGAGTTTTAGCCTTGCGGCCGTACTCCCCAGGCGGGGCGCTTAATGCGTTAGCTGCGGCACAGAGACCGTGGAATGGCCCCCACACCTAGCGCCCACCGTTTACGGCGTGGACTACCAGGGTATCTAATCCTGTTCGCTCCCCACGCTTTCGCTCCTCAGCGTCAGTATCGGCCCAGAGACCCGCCTTCGCCACCGGTGTTCCTCCTGATATCTGCGCATTTCACCGCTACACCAGGAATTCCAGTCTCCCCTGCCGAACTCCAGTGATGCCCGTATCGACCGCAAGCTCAGAGTTAAGCCCCAAGTTTTCACGACCGACGCGACACACCGCCTACGAGCTCTTTACGCCCAATAATTCCGGACAACGCTCGCACCCTACGTATTACCGCGGCTGCTGGCACGTAGTTGGCCGGTGCTTCTTATCCAGGTACCGTCAATCACTCTTCGTCCCTGGCGAAAGAGGTTTACAACCCGAAGGCCGTCATCCCCCACGCGGCGTCGCTGCGTCAGGCTTCCGCCCATTGCGCAATATTCCCCACTGCTGCCTCCCGTAGGAGTCTGGGCCGTGTCTCAGTCCCAGTGTGGCCGGACGCCCTCTCAGGCCGGCTACCCGTCGTCGCCTTGGTAGGCCATCACCCCACCAACAAGCTGATAGGCCGCGGGCCCATCCCCAGCCGAAAAAACTTTCCACCACCCACCATGCGACAGGAAGTGAATATCCAGTATTAGACCCAGTTTCCCAGGCTTATCCCAGAGCTGAGGGCAGGTCACCCACGTGTTACTCACCCGTTCGCCGCTCATCCACCCCCGAAGAGGCTTCAGCGCTCGACTTGCATGTGTTAAGCACGCCGCCAGCGTTCGTCCTGAGCCAGGATCAAACTCTCCAACAAAAACTGGCCCAACAAAAAAAACAAACTGGCACAAAACCAAACCAACCCCCACAAGCGGAAGGCCGGCCAAACATGAAATAAAAGCTCGACACACTGTTGAGTTCTCAAAAGACACCCGCACACCATCAGGCTTCTCTCGAAGCCATCCGGGGCAACCGTCCCAGCCTACATAGCTCCGGAGGGTCTTGCAACCCTCCTGAGCCGACCGGCGCGTTCCTCGCCCTGCGGGCGGTTCGCGTGCCGGAGATCGCCTTCGAAGATCTGCGAGCCGACGGCGGGCCGAAGAGATCGTCCCGGTCTGTCGTGCCACTCGCTGGCGACCCCGGGAACACTACCCCCGCCGCGAACCGCCCCGCAGGCGGGGGTGCCCTTACGGATCATGGCAGGTCAGCGGCCTGCCCCGGCTACAGCACCGGCAGGTAGGTCGCGAGCTCGTGCGGGGTCACGTTGCGCCGGTAGGCGTCCCACTCCGCCCGCTTGTTGCGCAGGAAGAAGTCGAAGACGTGCTCGCCCAGCACCTCGGCCACCAACTCGGAGTGCTCCATGGTGGCCAGGGCCTCGGTCAGGTTCTGCGGCAGCGACTCGTAGCCCATGGCCCTGCGCTCGGTCTCGGTGAGCGACCAGACGTCGTCCTCGGTCGGCTCGCCCAGCTCATAGCCCTTCTGCACGCCCTGCAGCCCGGCCCCGAGGATCACCGCGAAGGCCAGGTAGGGGTTGCAGGCCGTGTCCAGGGTGCGGATCTCCACGCGCCGGGTGGACGACTTGCCCGGCGAGTACATCGGCACCCGCACCAGCGCGGAGCGGTTCGCGTGTCCCCACGAGACCGCGGTCGGCGCCTCGCCGCCGGTGATCAGCCGCTTGTAGGAGTTCACCCACTGGTTGGTCACCGCGGTGATCTCACGCGCGTGCCGCAGCACCCCGGCGACGAACGCCTTGCCCGTCTCGGACAGCTCGTAGGGGTCGTTCGGATCGTGGAAGGCGTTGCGATCGCCCTCGAACAGCGAGAAGTGCGTGTGCATGGCCGAGCCGGGATGGTGCGAGAACGGCTTGGGCATGAACGACGCGCGCACCCCCTGGGTGATCGCCACCTCCTTCACCACGTACCGGAAGGTCATGATGTTGTCGGCCATCGTGAGCGCGTCGGCGTAGCGCAGGTCGATCTCCTGCTGACCCGGCCCGCCCTCGTGGTGGCTGAACTCGACCGAGATGCCCATCGACTCCAGCGTCTCGATGGCGTTGCGCCGGAAGTGCGGCGCGACATCGTGGCTGGCCTGGTCGAAGTAGCCGCCCGAGTCGGCCGGCACCGGCGCGGTGCCGTCCTCGGGCAGGTCCCGCAGCAGGTAGAACTCGATCTCCGGATGCACGTAGCAGGTGAAGCCGGCCTCGGCGGCCTTGCTCAGCGACCGGCGCAGCACGTGCCGCGGGTCCGCCCACGACGGGGACCCGTCGGGCATGGCGATGTCGCAGAACATCCGCGCCGAGTAGTGCTCGCCCGCCGCGGTCTCCCAGGGCAACACCTGGAACGTCGAGGGGTCGGGCCGCGCCACCATGTCCGACTCGTAGACCCGGGCGAAGCCCTCGATGGCCGATCCGTCGAAACCGATGCCCTCGGCGAATGCCCCCTCGAGCTCCGCGGGGGCGACGGCCACCGACTTGAGATAGCCGAGCACATCGGTGAACCACAGCCGCACGAAGCGGATGTCGCGTTCCTCGAGTGTGCGCAGCACGAACTCCTGTTGCCGGTCCATGGGGGCCGAGCCTAGGAACGTCGCGTTACAGCCATGTTTCCACCCTGCTCAGGCTCCGCTCGCGAGCACCCGGAAGCCGCGATCCGGTCGCGCTCACAGCGCGCACCGGGGCTCGCCAGCGGGCACCTCGAGCTCCACGAGATAGCGCGTGACCAGATCGTCGATACACGGATTGCCCTGCAGGACGATCGTGTGCTGGTTGCCTTCGTAGGTCACCAGCTCGGCCCCGAGGGCCCTCGCCAGGTCCGCACCGGCCGCGTACGGCGTGGCCGGGTCGCCAGTGGTCGAGATCACCAGCGTCGGGGGCAGACCCTGCGCGCGCGGGAGGTGTCGATCCCAGGTCGGGGGCACCGGCCAGAAGGCGCACGCGTCCAGCGCTCCGACCGCGCCGCGGCCGCTGTCGCGGAACGGCGCGGCCTCGTTCATCCGGCGGGCGAGCTCGGCCTGCACCGCCCGGTCGGTGATGCGCTCGTCGTCCAGGCAGCTGACGCTGATGAACGCCTCGATCAGGCCGCCGTAGCGGCCGCTGGGCGAGCGCTGGAAGTACAGGTCGGCCAGGGTGAGCAGGATCGTGCCGTCGCCGGCGGCCAGCGCGGAGATGCCGCGGGCCAGCACCGGCCAGTAGCTCGACACGTAGAGCGCCTGGTTCACCCCGGAGATGGCATCGGAGTAGGACAGCGTCCTGGACTCCGCGGCCGGGGCCGGGGAGTCGATCAGCGGCCGGACGATCGCCTGGAAAACGGTGGTGGCCGCGCCCGGATCGGTGCCCAGCGGGCAGCTGGGCCGGCGGGCGCAGTCGGCGGCGAAGGCGTCGAAGGCCCGCTGGAAACCGACGGCCTGCGCCACGTTCTGGTCGAAGGAGCTCTCCCCCGGGCTCAGCGCACCGTCGAGCACCAGCGCCCGGACCCGCCCGGGGAAGGCCTCCGCGTAGCTCGATCCGACGCGGGTGCCGTAGGAGTAGCCGAGGTAGGTCAGCTTCTCCTCGCCCAGCGCGGCCCGCAGGATGTCGAGGTCCTTGACGACCTCGCGGGTACCCATGTTGGCCAGCACGGCCGCGCCCCCGGAACGCTGCACACAGCGCTGGGCGAAGGCCCGGTTCTCCGCCTCGGTCTGCGCGGTCCCCGCCGCCGAGGGATCGACGTCGAGGTCGGCGCGCTCGGCCGGCCAGTCCCCGTCGTCCAGACAATTGATCTTCGGTGTGCTGGCGCCGATGCCGCGCGGGTCGAATCCGACCAGGTCGAAGCGCAGGCCGAGCGGGCTGTCCGCGAGCCGGCCCGACAGCGCCGGCACCAGCTCCATGCCCGATGCGCCGGGCCCGCCGGGGTTCAGCACCAGCGACCCGATCCGGTCGTCGCCGTTCGCGCGCTGCCGGAGCACCCCGACCCGGGCGGTCGGTCCGTCCGGCCGGGCGTAGTCGAGCGGGACCAGCAGCCGCGTGCAGTCGTACCGCGGGGAACCGAAGGGGACGCGGTCGGCCGAACCGTCGGCGTAGTCGCCGCAGGGACCCCAGGAGAGCCGCTGGCCGTAGAACGGCTCGAGCTGCGCGGCCGGGTCGATCCTCGGGCCCGGTCGCGGCGGCTCCGCGGGCGCCGCGCTGCACGCCACGGCCAGCGCCAACGCACCGCAGCAGACCGCCACGGTCAAGGCTGATCCACGGCGGCCGGGCACCCGCCGAGCATGCCAGCTCGCGGATCGTGACGACGGGGGGTCGGCGGAGCGCTCCGATGGCTGAATCCGCTGTGTGAACCTCGTCCCACCGACCATGCCGCGGGGCCGCAGCGGTGCCACGCTTTGCGATGTCAACACCTGATGACCCGGGGACCCGCAGCGCGGGCTTCGAGGGAGGACGGACAACGATGTCTGACACGTCGACCACCGGATCTGCGGATGGGGCCGAGGTGACACCGCCCTACCGGAGCGGTCCGGCCCCGGCCACGCCCGCCGCGGCTGAGACCACTGCTGGCGGCAAGCCGAAGCGGACCCGCATCCACCACCTGCGTGAGCTCAAGGAACGCGGCGAGCGGTGGCCGATGCTCACCGCCTACGACATGTACTCGGCCGAGATCTTCGACGAGGCCGGCATCCCGGTGCTGCTGGTCGGCGACTCGGCGGCGAACAACGTCTACGGCCACGCCAATACGCTGCCGGTGACGGTCGAGGAGCTGTTGCCGCTGGTCAAGGCGGTCGTGCGGGCCACCCGCAGCGCACTGGTGGTGGCCGACCTGCCGTTCGGCAGCTACCAGATCAGCGCGGCGCAGGCGCTCGAGACATCCTTCCGGTTCATGAAGGAGGCCGGCGCGCACGCGGTCAAGCTGGAGGGCGGGGCCCGCTTCGTGCCCCAGGTCGAGGCGCTGGCCGGCTCCGGCATCCCGGTGATGGCGCACCTCGGGTTCACCCCGCAGAGCGAGCACGCGTTGGGCGGCTTCCGGATCCAGGGTCGCGGCGACGCCGGCGAGCGGATCGTCGAGGACGCGCTGGCGCTGCAGGCAGCGGGCGCCTTCTCGGTGGTGTTGGAGATGGTGCCGGCCGACGTGGCGAAGCGGGTGACCGCGGAGCTGGTCATCCCGACCATCGGCATCGGCGCCGGCCCGGACACCGACGCCCAGGTGCTGGTCTGGTCGGACATGGCCGGCATGAACCGGGGCCGCAAGCCCAGGTTCGTCAAGCAGTACGCCGATCTCGGCGGGATCCTGCTGGCGGCGGCTCAGCGCTTCGGCGACGACGTGCGCGGCGGGTCGTACCCGGACGCCGAGCACTCCTACAGCTGAGCACTCCTACAGCTGAGCACTCCTACCGGGCAGCGCCGGGCTCACGGCCGGCGCACACCGGCCACCGGGATGCCGGCCCGGTAGTCGGCCAGCATCGCGGTGGCCGGGCACTCGCGGCGGTCCCAGCGCGCCCGCAGGCTCGCCATCCGTCGCAGGTCGGCGTCGCGGCCGGCCAGCGCCGCGGCCGCCGCGGTGAGCAGCTCGCCGGTGCCGGCGTGCACGGCGTCGTCGGTCAACCCGACCCGCGCGACGAACCGGTGCGCCGCCGCGTCCGGGGTGGTCGCGCGGCCCGGCAGCGAGGTGTCCAGCACCAGCCCGGTGAGCAGGCTGAGCAGCTCGCCGTACAGCTCCGGATCGGGACAGGCGTCGAACGCCTTGAACTCGATGCGGCCCACCTCGGCGGGGATCCGGGCGAGTTGGGTGAGCGACGGGTCGGCCGGCAGCTGCGGCTGGTCGGCGCCCAGGAAGACGAGCACCGCGGGCCGCGGGCCGGTGCGGACGTGGGTGCGGGCCGATAGCCCACCCCACGGCGTGCCGTCGCGGAACGGCGCGGAGAACGACAGCGGCACCAACCAGGGGCTGTAGTGGGTGAGCTTGCGGCCGATGTCCACCAGCTGGGCGGGGTCGACCCCCGCGCAGGACAGGTTCAGGTCCGGCCCGTAGGTGGTCATGTGCAGGTGCGCGGTGCGCTCCTCGGGAGAGTACTGCCGGTGCCGGCGCTCCCAGCCGTTCAGCGGCGGGCGCACCACGTACTCGGACCGGAGCGGGTTGAAGGCGATCGCGACCGGCTGCAGGCCGTGGCGGACCGACTCGATTTCCAACAGCGCGAGGTCACGGCGGACGGCGGCCACCGCGTCGCCGATCGAGTCATGGATCCGGGTGCGGATCTCGATGCCCTTCGGATCGCAGCGCAGCAGCCCGCCGGCGGGGTCGAAGCGCTCGTAGCCCTCGACGTACCAGCGCTTGCTCTTGATGCCCTGATCGCCGATCCGCAGGTCGGGGTAGTCGGCCGGGTCCCGCGGCAGCGCGTCGACGATGGCCTGCAGCGAGTCGAAGGGGGTGTCGGTGAAGTCGGCGAAGGAACCGTCGAGGTGCAGCAGCGCCGACTCGTGCTCGATGCCGTACCGGAAGGAACGCCAGCGGACCGGATCGGGCATGTCAGGGTGCTGCCGCGAACTCGATCCGACCGATCGTCGGGTCCGCCTCGACCAGCGTGACGCGCACCGTGTCACCGGCCCGCAGCGGTCCGGTGCAGCGGGCGAGCACCGGCGGTTCCGGCAGGTACACCTCTCCCGGATCGCCGTCGGGACCGTTCGGGCGCAGCACGACGACCTCCAGCTGCGCGCCCACCCGGTCCGCGAGCAGCGCCGCCTCGGTGCGGTCCACGCAGGCCCGGTTGACCTTGCCGGCCACGGAGTCCGAGGCGGCCATCAGCTCCGGCAGCGCCGGCAGCGCGGCCCGCAACCAGCCCGGCACCTGCTGACCCGCGGTCACGGCCAGGCAGACCTCGGTCCCGAAGCGGTCCACCAGGCGTCGCAGCGGCGCGGTGACGTGCGCGTAGGGGGCGCCGATGCCCCCGTGGCCCGGGTCGGGCGGAGCGGTCGTGTCGGCGGAGCGGTCGAAGGCGGCGTAGCCCGCCCCGCGCAGCAGCGAGGTGGCGGCTCGGCGCAGCGCGAGCGCGTGCGGGGTGTCGACCGGGAGCCCGGCCAGCACCTCGGCCGCCGTCGTCCCGTCCGGCCAGGCGATGCCGAGCCTGCGGGCGGTGCGGCGCAGCTCGCCGATCGCGGACGGCTCCGGTGCCGGCAGCGTGCGCAGCAGCCCGACACCGGCGTCGAGCATGATCCGCGCCGCCGCCATGCCGGTGAGCAGCGAGATCTCCGCGTTCCATTGCTCGGTGTCCAGGCGCCGGCGCACCTGCACCGTCCAGCCGCCGGCCGGGGTCCGCACGACCTCCTGCTCGGGCAGCTCCAGCTCGATCGCGCCGCGGCGCACGGCCAGCGCGCGGCGCAGCCCGCCGACCTCGGCCAGCGCGCCGATCGCCGGGTGCAACCGACCCGCCTCGTGATCGGCCTGCACGCCGGCGTAGTCCAGGCGGGCCCGTGACCGCACGACCGCCCGCCGCACGTCGACCGCGACCGGCTCCCCTGCGCCGTCGAGATCGATCGTCCAGAGCACCGCGGCGCGCGGGCCGTCGGGCAGCAGGCTGGCCGCGTGCTCGGACAGCACCGGCGGGTGCAGCGGCACCGAACCGTCGGGCAGGTACACCGTCTGGCCGCGCCGCCGCACCTCGGTGTCCAGCGGCCCGCCGGGCACCACGACCGCACCCAGGTCGGCGATCGCGTAGTGCACGCGGTAGCCCCCGGCCCGGTGCGCGACGCCGACCGCCTGGTCGAGATCCTTGGAGCCGGGCGGGTCGATCGTCACCAGCTCGATGTCGGTGGCGTCGATCCGGTCCGGACCCACTCCGGGCCGCTGCGCCGCGGCCCGCTCCGCCGCGGCCAGCACGTCGGGCGGGAAGCCCGCGGGCAGCTCGAACTCCGCGCGGATCGCCCCGAAATCGGGAACGGGACCGGATCCGTGATCGGGGACGGGATCGGGGCCGCCGCCGGCCTGGGTCGCTGCCACCCGGCGAGCTTTGCACGCCGCTCGCGACGGCTTCCCGTCCGGGCCGGCCGGCGGTCCTACAACCAGCGCGGTGCGGCGGGCGGCCGGGCGCCGTCGACCGTGCGCAGGTCCCGGCCCCGGGAGCGGCCGACCAGCCAGGCCGCCAACCCGGCCGCCGGCCCGCGGATGTCATCGGGGTCGGCTCCGTCGCCGAGCATCCAGGTCCGGCCCTGGTCGATGGCGATCAGCCGCAGGCTGGGGCACTCGGGCCGGGAGCCGAGCGTGCCGACCACGTCGCTGATCAGTTCGGCCAGCATCGGCGGCGGGATGTCGGCGAAGGTGGCGCCCACATCCAGATCGACGGCGTGGATCCACATTTCGCGGGCCCGCATCCACGGGATGTCGGTCGCGGGGATCTTCACGCCCTGCCGGTTGGTGACCCGCGCCGCCCACGCCCGCTCGGGCATCTCCCGGACCGCCTGCCCCAGCCGATCCGAGGCGGCGATCACGTCGGCCCGGATCTCCGTCGGGGTGCGTCCGGCACCGGCCTCGATGTCGGCGACCCGCTGGTGGTCGCTGGCGTAGGCGGGGGTGACCACGCCGGTACGGGCCCAGGTCAGCAGGTTGATCATCGCGTCGGCGTTGCGGGCGACGTGGGTGAGCACCTGCGCGCGGTTCCAGCCGGCCAGCCCCGACGGGGCCGCGAACGCGTCATCGCCCATGCGCATCATCAGTCCGCGCAGGTGAGCGGCACCGTCACCCGTCCAGGCCAGGGTGTCGGTGAGCTTGCGGACCATCATTTCTCCCGGCGACAGGTGTTGCGGAGTTCGCCGATGCCGGCCACCGAGGTCACCAGCACGGCGCCCTCGGTCAGGTAGCGCGGCGGCTTGCGGGCATGGCCCACCCCGCCGGGGGTGCCGGTGGCGATCAGATCGCCCGGATTGAGGGTCAGGATCTGGGACACGTAGCCGATCAG
Source organism: uncultured Actinomycetota bacterium (assembly GCA_963730945.1). Taxonomy (GTDB): domain Bacteria; phylum Actinomycetota; class Actinomycetes; order Mycobacteriales; family Pseudonocardiaceae; genus Pseudonocardia. The sequence continues at coordinate 103,408 of CAVSTV010000008.1, read as the reverse complement.
GTGCACCGCCGAGAACAGCAGCTGGTCGGTGTTCGAGTGCTGCATCGTCTCGCCGTCCAGGGTGCTGCTGATCTCCCAGCCGCCGGCCGGCAGCTCGTCCGGGGTGACCAGCCAGGGGCCGACCGGGGTCGAGTGCTCGAACGTCTTGCCCTGCAGGAACTGCGGCGTGCGCAGCTGCCAGTCGCGCACGCTGACGTCGTTGAGCACGGTGTAGCCGGCGATCGCTTCGGCAGCCTGCTCGTCGGTCGCGTGCCGCACCGGGCGGCCGATGACCACCGTCAGCTCGGCCTCGTAGTCGACCTTGTCCGACACCCGGGGCAACACGATGTCGTCGTGCGCGCCGACCAGGGCCGGGGCGAACTTGCCGAACAGCGTCGGGTAGTCGGGCACCGCGTTGCCCATCTCCAGCACGTGGTCGCGGTAGTTCTGCCCGACACAGATGATCTTCTCGGGGGACGGCACCAGCGGGGCGTAGTCGAGCTCGTCCAGGTGGTGGGTCGGACCCGCCGCGGCGGCGGCCCGCTGCTCCCAGTCCTGGTGCTCCAGCAGGGCTCTCAGATCGGCGTCGCCGGTCTCGGTCGCGGTGTCGGAGTCGATCCGGACGGCGCGGTGTCCGGTGGCGGTGCGGATCGTGGCCAGCCTCATCGGGTTCCCTCCGCAGTGGTTCCGAGATCAGCGGTTCCGAGATCGGTCGTCAGGTCGTCGTTCCGGTTCACGTACCGCAGTCTGCCTCCGCCGGGCGCACATTCCGATACTGGGCCGATTGGCAGTCGCGGTGGGTGATGGGGCCGGGCGAATGTGGGTGTCCACCCGTCTCAGCGGGAGGCGTAGAGCGCCCGCTCGAAGTTCGCGTAGAGCTCCATCGCCTCCGGTGGCACGAACGGCAGGAAGTTGCTGTAGATCGACGCGGCGATGCCGCTGGTGGGATCGATCCAGAAATGGGTGTTGCAGAGCCCGGCCCACGCACCGGAACCGGCCCGCCGCATGCCCGGCAGGTCCGCGGTGTTCAGCAGCAACCCGTAGCCCCACTTCCACCCGGGGCCGGCGTTGAAGTCGTGGGTGGAGGCGGGATCGCAGGTGGGGATGGCCTCCGGGAAGTCCAGGTCACCGATCTGGTTGGTGAACGCCGCGTCGACCGTCTCCTGGCGCAGGATCCGGACACCGTCGAGCTCGCCGCCGCCCAGCAGCGCGCGCTCGAACTTGATGTAGTCGCGCGGTGTCGAGTACAGCCCGTGCCCGCCCGCGTAGTACTCGGGCTCCTGGTTGAGCTCGATGCTGGTGGCGTTCCAGACTCCGTCCTCGCCCTTGATGTGCACCGGGGTGGTGCCCTCCTTCCAGCCCTCGACCAGCCGGAACCCGGTCTCGGCCATGCCGAGCGGGCCGGTGATGCCCTCCTTCACCGCGACGTCGAGCCCGACCCCGCCGGCCGCCTCGACGACCTTGCCGAGCCAGTCGGTGTTGATGCCGTAGGTGTAGGTCGTGCCCGGGTCGGCGACCAGCGGCGCGGTGAAGATCACGTTGGAGCCGGACAGCACGTTCGGGGTGCCGGTGACCGCCTCCCACCGGACCAGGTCCTCGTTGAAGAACCAGTAGCCGACGCCGGTGGTGTGCGTGACGAGCTGCTTGACCGTGGCCCGGCCGGCGGGCGGGCGCAGCCGCGGGGTGTCGCCGTCGAACCCGTCCAGGACCTGCAACTCGGCCCATTCCGGGCGGTAGCGCTCGATCGGCGCGTCGAGATCGAGCTCGCCCTTCTCGACCAGCTGCAGCGCGGCCACCGTGGCCACCATCTTGGTCATCGACATGATCCGGAAGTGGGTGTCGACGGTCACCGGCTCGTCGCCACCGACCGTCAGGGGTCCGGCGGCACCTTCGTAGATGATCCCGTTGCGGTCGGCGGCGATGGCGGCGACGCTCGGCACGGCCCCGCTGTCCACCGCGTCCTGCAGCACCTTGTCGATCGATGAGCTCACGGTTCGGTCTCCCTCGAACGCGACGACGTCGGTTGCGAGCACAACCGGCTCATGACCGTATTCCGGCCTGACCGCCGCGGCTACGTCGAGAAACGCAACCTGACCGGATGGACGGGTTCGTTCAGATCTCATCGCCTCCGGCGGCCGGGCCGCAGATGCCGAGAATCGATCCAGCCAGGGTTTCGACCCCACGACTCGCGGGCAGCGATTGACGGCCGAAGCCGGAACGGGAACTGTCGGCGTCACCGACCCCGCGTCTCCGGCTCGCCGGTGCACGTTTCCCCGGGGGGTCGGACCGGTCGGGCCGGTCCGACTTCCCGCATTTCCGGGCCGTCCTCGGCCGCACAATTCGCACGCTGTTGTTTGTTAGGTTCGATCGGTGCCCGATTTCCACCACACCGATGTCCTCCCGCTCGGCCCCGACGACACCGAGTACCGCCGCCTCGATCTGGTCCCCGGCCGGACCGTCGAGGCCGCCGGCCGGACCTTCCTGGAGATCGAGCCGGCCACGATCAGCGCGCTGGTGCACGAGGCGGTGCACGACATCCAGCACCTGCTGCGCCCGGCGCACCTGGCCCAGCTGCGGTCCATCGTGGACGATCCGGAGGCGTCCCCCAACGACCGGTTCGTGGCCACCGACCTGTTGCACAACGCCTGCGTCGCGGCCGGTGGGGTGCTGCCGATGTGCCAGGACACCGGGACCATGATCGTCGTTGGCAAGCGCACCGAGACCGTGCTCACCGGCGGCAACGACGAGAAGGCGATCTCGCGTGGCATCTTCACCGCCTACGACCGGCTGAACCTGCGGTACTCGCAGATGGCGCCCACCTCGTTCTGGGAGGAGCGCAACACCGGCACCAACCTGCCGGCGCAGGTGGAGCTGTACAGCGCCCCCGGCCAGGCGCCCAAGTACGAGTTCCTGGTGCTGGCCAAGGGCGGTGGCTCGGCCAACAAGACCTTTCTCTACCAGGAGACGAAGGCGCTGCTGAACCCGAAGCGGCTGGCCGCGTTCCTGGACGCGAAGCTGCGCTCGCTGGGCACCGCGGCCTGCCCGCCGTACCACCTGGCGATCGTGGTCGGCGGGATGTCGGCGGAGTACACGCTCAAGATCGCGAAGCTCGCCTCCGCGCACTACCTCGACGCGCTGCCGGCGAGCGGCTCGGAGCTGGGGCACGCCTTCCGCGACCAGGACCTCGAGCAGCAGGTGCTCGAGCTGACCCGCAACTTCGGCATCGGTGCCCAGTTCGGGGGCAAGTACTTCTGCCACGACGTGCGGGTGATCCGGCTGCCACGACACGGCGCCTCGCTGCCGGTCGGGATCGCGGTGTCCTGCTCGGCCGACCGGCAGGCCCGGGCGAAGATCACCCCGGACGGGGTGTTCCTGGAGCAGCTCGAACGCGATCCGGCCCGGTTCCTGCCGGACGTGACCGAGGAGGACGACCTCTCGGCGGAGGTGGTGCGGGTCGATCTGAACCGGTCGATGGCCGAGATCCGGGCGCAGCTGTCGACGTTGCCGGTCAAGACCAGGGTGTCGTTGACCGGTTCGCTCGTGGTGGCGCGCGACATCGCGCACGCCAAGATCGCCGAGCGGTTGGACGCTGGCGAGCCGATGCCCGGCTACCTGCGCGATCACCCCGTGTACTACGCCGGGCCGGCGAAGACCCCGGCCGGCTACGCGTCCGGCTCGTTCGGCCCGACCACCGCCGGTCGGATGGACTCCTACGTGGAGCAGTTCCAGGCCGCCGGTGGCTCGCTGGTGATGCTGGCCAAGGGCAACCGGTCGGCGAAGGTCACCACCTCGTGCGCCGCGCACGGCGGCTTCTACCTCGGCTCGATCGGTGGGCCGGCGGCGCGGCTGGCGCAGGACTGCATCCGCAAGGTCGACGTGCTGGAGTACCCGGAGCTCGGCATGGAGGCGGTCTGGAAGATCGAGGTGGAGAACTTCCCGGCGTTCGTCGTGGTCGACGACAAGGGCAACGACTTCTTCGCCGACGTGAGCCAGCCGCTGTTGGAGGTCTCCTTCCGGCGCTGAGCCGCCCGCGGCCGGCGTGAGCGCGGCCGGCTCAGCCCAGCCGGCGCGGTCCGGAGTCGGCGCGGGTCGGCGGTGGGCCGAGCACGACGCGGACCCCGGTGACGAATGCGCCGGCCGCCGAGGCGAGCACCGGATCCAGGCTGACCGAGCGCAGTTCGGGCAGGTCCTCGGCCATCTTGCCCAGCCGCAGCACCAGGTCCTCCAGCGCATCGAGCCGCACCGGCTCGCTGCCCCGGTAGCCGGTCAGCAACGGTGCCGCTCGTGGTGCCCTGACCAGCGCGGCAGCGTCCTCATCGGACACCGGGACGGCCCGGAAGGCGCGGTCGCCGAGCAGCTCGGTGGCCATCCCGGAGAGTCCGAACGAGAGCAGTGACCCGAATGACGGGTCGTCGACCACCTCCAGCACGCAGGACATGCCCTTGGGCGCCATCCGCTGCACGTAGACCTCGTCCTGCCCGGTGAGCTGCGACAGCTCCGCGTGCGCGCGCCGGACGCCGGTCTCGGTGACGATGTCCAGCCGCACCCCGACCAGGTCGGCCCGGTGGTGCCAGCGGTCGCCGACGGCCTTGACGGCCACCGGGAACCCGAGCTCCAGCGTCGCGGTCAGTGCGGCATCGACGCCGCTGACCCGCCGGTACTCGGTCACCGTGATGCCGTAGCAGGCCAGCAGGTCGAGCACCGCCGCGTCGTCCAGGGTGTGCAGCCGCTCGGCGCCGAGCTCGGCGACCAGCCTGCGGGCCCGCTCCGGGTCCACCCCGGGCGGGTCGACGAACTCGCCCACCGGATGGGCGCGCCACCGCGCGTACCGGGTGACCCTGGCCAGCGCGGCGACCGCCCGCTCCGGGCTGGGGTAGCTGGGAATCGAGCCGGTGCCCGGGGCCCCGTCGGCACCCGGGGTGGCCAGCTCGGCCGGCACGCCCTCGGCGGCGAGGAAGACCGCCGCGGTCGGCTTGCCCGCGCCGGCGACCGCGTCCCGGAGCGCGCGGGCGTAGGCGGCGCCGGGGGTCGCTACCGGCGGCACGAACACGGCGATCACGGCGTCGGCCCCGGGCGCGGTCGGGGCGCTGGTCTGCGCACCGGACGGATCGGGAGCGTCGACGGGTTCGGACGGGTCGCTCGGATCCGGCGACGGGGGCGATGGCGGGTCGGCGACGGCGGCCCTGATCGCGGCGGCGAACTGCTCGGGCGTCGCGCCCGCGCCGACGTCGACGGGATCGGCGGCCGGCTCCAGACCCTCGTCGAGCAGGGCGTCGGTGACCAGGGCACCCAGCGCGGTCGAGTTGCCCACCACGGCGACCCGCGAGCCCTTCGGCAGTGGCTGGTAGGCCAGCAGCAACGCGATGTCGAACAGCTCGGACAGGGTGTCCACCCTGATGACCCCGGCCTGCTCGAACAGGACCTGCACGCCGGCGTCGTCGATCGGGGCGACCCCGGCCGCGAGCGCGGCGGCGGGCGCGGCATGCCGGCCGCTCTTCACCGCCACGATCGGCTTCGTGCGCGCGAGCCTGCTGGCCAGCCGGCCGAACTTGCGCGGGTTGCCGAAGGTCTCCAGGTAGAGCAGGACCAGGTCGGTGCCGGGGTCGGTCTGCCAGTACTGCAGCAGGTCGTTGCCGGAGACGTCGGCCCGGTTGCCGGCGGACACGAAGGTGGACAGGCCGAGGCCGCGTTCCTTCGCCGCGGCCAGGATGGCGATCCCGAGCGCCCCGGACTGGGAGAAGAAGCCGATCCGGCCGCGGCCCGGGATGTCGGGGGCGAGGGTGGCGTTGAGCTGCACCTCGGGGTCGGTGTTCGCCACCCCGAGCGCGTTCGGGCCGATCACGCGCATGCCGTTGGCCCTGGCCTCGCTGACCAGCCGGCGCTGCGCCGCGGTGCCGTCGGCGCCGGCGTCGGCGAAGCCGGAGCTGAGCACCAGCAGCGCGGTCACGTTCTTCTCCCGGCAGGACCGCATGACGTCGTCGATGTCGTCGGCCGGCACCGCGACCACGGCCAGGTCGACCTCGTCCGGGATGTCGGTGACCGACGCGTAGGCGCGCACGCCGCGGATCGAGCGGGCGTCCGGGTTGACCGGGAAGACCGGGCCGGTGAAGCTGCCGCGCAACAGGTGGGTGAAGACCGCGTTGCCGATCTTGGCCGGGTCGACCGACGCCCCGATCACCGCCACCGACCGCGGGTGCAGCAGGTTGTGCACGCTGCGGGCCTCGGCGCGCTGCTCGCGGGTTTCGCGCACGGCCACCGACTGCTCGGTGGGGTCGATGTCGAACTCCAGGTGCAGCACGCCGTCCTCGAATGCCCGGCTGATCTGGTAGCCGGCCAGCCGGAACACCCGGACCATCGAGTGGTTCTCCGCGAGCACCTCGGCCTCGAAGCGGCGCAGCCCGTTCTCCCGGGCCGCGGCGGCCAGGTGCTCCAACAGGATCGAGCCCAGCCCGCGGCCCTGCTGGTCGTCGCGCGCGACGAAGGCGATCTCGGCCGTGTCCGACCCGGGGGTGCCGGTGGTGCCGCCGGGTCCGCCGTCGCCGGGCAGGCCCTCGTAGCGGCCGACGGCGATGATCTCCTCGCCGATCAGGCAGATGAAGGCCACCCGGTAGCGGTGGTCGACCGTGGTGAAGCGCTCCAACTCCTTGTCCGAGAGGTGCGGGTGCGGACCGAAGTAGCGCAGGTAGCGGGTGCGATCGGACAGGCTGTCGTGCAGCCGGACCAGCGCGTCGGCGTCGCTGGGCAGGATCGGTCGCAGGTGCACGATGCGTCCGTCGGAGGCCAGCACGTCGGCCTCCCAGTGCCGCGGGTAGCCGGGCTCCTGCTCGGTGCGGACGACGGGAGATGCGAGCGCGGCCGCTGCCTGCTCCGTCCTGTCGGTGTCGGTCACGTCGGTCAGTCCCGCGGGTCGTGCGGGTCGAGGCCGTGCAGCGGGAAGACCGCCCGGCGCGTCTCGATCACTGCGGAGTCCACCCGGTCCGCGCCCTCGGTCCAGGGCAGGTGACCGGTGTCGTAGCCGTCGGTCATCGCGGTGGGCAGCTGCTGGCGGGTGAGCCCCGCGGTGTGCGCGATCCAGCCGGCCGGCAGCGGCCGGTTCTCCTCGACGTCGCGGTCCAGCATGGTGGCCAGCAGATGCGTCCAGGAACGGGGCACCACCCGGAACAGCCCGTACCCGCCACCACCGACGGCCAGCCACTTGCCGCCCGCGAAGTTGCCGGCCAGCTCACGGAGCCTGCGGTAGATCTCCCGGTGCCCGTCGACGGACAGCCCGAGGTTGGCCAGCGGGTCCTCGGCGTGGGTGTCGACGCCGCACTGGGTGACCAGGATCTGCGGGCGGAACGCTTCGAGCAGCGAGGGCACGACCGCGTGGAAGGCCCGCAGCCAGGCGCTGTCCGCGGTGCCCGGCGGCAGCGGGACGTTGACCGCGTAGCCGGCGCCCGCTCCCTCGCCGTACTCCCCCGGCCAGCCGGTCATGGGCCACAGCGTGAGCGGGTGCTGGTGCATCGAGATCGTCAGCACCCGCGGGTCGGAGTAGAAGGCCGCCTGCACGCCGTCGCCGTGGTGCACGTCGACATCGATGTAGGCGATGCGGGAGAACCCGTGGTCGAGCAGCCAGGAGATCGCCACCGCGCAGTCGTTGTAGACGCAGAACCCGGCGGCGCGGTCGGACATCGCGTGGTGCAGGCCCCCGGAGATGTTGACGGCTCGGTCGACGCGGCCCTCGGCGATCTCCCGGGCCGCGAGCAGCGACCCGCCGCAGACCAGCGCGCTGGCCTCGTGCATCCGATCGAAGATCGGGTTGTCGTCGGTGCCGAGCCCGTGGCCCACCCCGATCGGCGCGGTGGGCGCCGACTTGACCGCGGACAGGTACGACGGGACGTGCACCCGCTGGATCTCGGCGTCCGGCGCCTGCTCGGGCACCAGCGGCTCGACGCCCTCCAGCACCCCGAGCTCGGTGGCCAGCCGCATCGTCAGGTCCAGCCGGATGGGGTCGAGCGGATGCCCGTCGCCCAGGTCGTAGCCGAGGAATTCCGGTGTCCAGACGACCGCGGCATCGGCGCTCATCGTGTTGCCTCCCGGTGCTCTCCAGCCCCCGACCCTGGTCGTCGGCGCCCGGGATCGACCGTAGGGGATGGCGGGGTCGGGTGTGGGATGGCGGCGGACCCGCCCCCATCGGGATGGTTCCAGGTCGGTGTGGCGTCGGCCGGATACCATGGAGTACGACCGAAGGGGCTGTCGCAGTGAATGAGCTCATCGACACCACCGAGATGTACCTCCGGACGATCTACGAGCTGGAGGAGGAGGGTGTGGTGCCGCTGCGGGCGCGGATCGCCGAGCGCCTGCAGCAGAGCGGCCCGACCGTGAGCCAGACCGTCGCCCGGATGGAGCGCGACGGGCTGGTCGTGGTGGCGGGCGACCGGCACCTGGAGCTGACCGACACCGGCCGCGGCCGGGCGGTCTCGGTGATGCGCAAGCACCGGCTGGCCGAGCGCCTGCTCACCGACGTGATCGGGCTCGAATGGGAGCTGGTGCACGCCGAGGCGTGTCGCTGGGAGCACGTGATGAGCGAGGCCGTGGAGCGCAAGCTCGTGCTGCTGCTGGACAACCCGACGACCTCCCCCTACGGCAACCCGATCCCCGGCCTCGAGGAGCTGCGCCGCCCGCCCGAGGAGGAGCACTCGGGGGTGTCCCTGCCGCCCGTGTTGGAGGTGGGACTGCAGCGGCTCGACGAGTTCGCCCGCCGCGGTGGCGGCCGGGTGGAGGTGCGCCGGATCGCCGAGCACGTCCAGGTCGACCCCGAGCTGATGTCCGAGCTCAAGCACGCCGGCATCGTTCCCGGTCAGGACGTGCAGGTGCGCTCGATCAGCCGGTTCGGCGATGCCGTTCCGGTGGCATCGGCCGACGGCGGCTCCGAGGTCGCCCCCCTGGTCGCGCACGCCGTTCTGGTCCGCGCGCGCTGAACTGCCGGTGGCCGTGGAGCCGCCGACATGAACTTTGTTGCAAGGAGAACTTCCGTGAAGTTGCTCGTCACCGGCGGCGCCGGTTATGTAGGCAGCGTGTGCGCGGCACACCTGGTCGACGCGGGCCACGAGGTGACCGTGGTCGACGACCTGTCGACCGGACACCAGAACGCCGTTCCCGACGGTGCCCGGTTCGTGCAGGCCGACCTGGCCCGGATCGCCGACGAGCTGCTCGCAGAAGGCTTCGAGGGCGTGCTCCATTTCGCGGCCCGCTCGCTGGTCGGCGAATCGATGCAGCGGCCCGAGCTGTACTGGTCGGGCAACATGGTCACCACGTTGCGGCTGTTGGAGGCCATGCGCACGCACGGCACCCCCCGGCTGGTGTTCTCCTCGACCGCCGCCACCTACGGCGAGCCGGAGCAGGTGCCGATCACCGAGGATGCCCCGACACGGCCGACCAACCCGTACGGCGCGAGCAAGCTGGCGATCGACCACGCGATCACCTCCTACGCCGGCGCGCACGGCCTGGCCGCGGTGAGCCTGCGCTACTTCAACGTCGCGGGGGCGCACGGCCGTTTCGGCGAGCGCCACGCGGTGGAGACCCACCTGATCCCGATCGTGCTGCAGGTGGCCGCCGGCCGCCGCGAGTCGGTGCAGGTGTACGGCGATGACTGGCCCACGCCGGACGGGACGTGCGTGCGCGACTACATCCACGTGGATGATCTCGCCGACGCCCACCTGCTCGCCCTGCAACACGCGACGCCGGGCCGGCACGCGATCTACAACCTCGGGTGCGGCACCGGCTTCTCGGTGCGCGAGGTGCTCGAGGCGGCCCGCGCCGTCACCGGACACCCCATCCCGGCGATCACCGCCCCGCGCCGCGACGGCGATCCCGCGGTCCTGATCGCCTCGAGCGAAGCCGCCCGATCGGAGCTGGGCTGGCGTCCGGAGCGCGCCGATCTGAAGACCATGGTGAGCGACGCCTGGCAGTTCGCCCAGCGCCGGCAGCCGGTCTGAGCTGCGCCCCCGACGCGCGACCCGGCGGGCCAGGAGGACCGCCGGCGGCATCACGTTCAGGCACCGTCAAGATTCACGTCGGCCGCACACCGGTCACGCCCGCCGCCCCGCCTCCTCCGCCGCAGGGATCGTGACGATGATCAGGAGGGCAGCGGCCGGGCCTCCACCAGGGAGAACCGGTCGCCGCACGGGGTGACCCGCCGCACCTCGAACCCGCCCTCGGTGAGCAGCGCGCCGTACTCGCCCGCCTGCCGGTCCATCCCGCCCGCGATGACGAGCATCTCGACGTCGTCGAGCTTCGCGTAGTGCGGGTCGTTGCCAGCCGGCACCAGGGTCTCGGCGACGAGCAGCACGGCGTCCGGCGACAGTCCGCGGCGGATCACCCGGAGCACCCGCACGGCCTCCTCGTCCCGGAGGGTGTGCAGGCAGCTCTTGAGCAGCAACGCGTCGCCCGCGGGCACCGCCTCGAAGAAGTCGCCGGAGACGAACTCCACCCGGTCCGCGACGCCGTCGAAAGTCGTGGCGGCACGGGCCCGGTCGATCATGTCGGGCAGGTCGAACAGCACGCCGTGTACCGCGGGGTTCTCCCGCAGCACCGTGGCCAGCAGGGTGCCGGCGCCGCCGCCGACGTCAACTACCGTGCCGTAGCCGGAGAAGTCGTGCGCCGCGGCGATCTCCGCGATGCCCTCGGCGTGGAAGGACGCCGCGGTGGCACCGAAGAGCGCGGCCGTCTCCGGGTGCTGCGCGAAGTACGTGCCGACGCCGGTGCCGTAGATCGTGTCGAAGGCCGGCTCCCCGGTGCGGACGCTGTGACCGATGTGCGCGTACGGCGCCCAGAACGGCTCCGCCGCGAACATCATCGCGGCGGCGCGGAGGCTGCCCGGCACGTCGGCGCGCAGCAGCCCGGCCATCGGGGTCAGCGCGAACCGGCCCTCCTCGTCCTCCGCGAACACCCCCAGGCCGGCGGCGGCACGCAGCACCCGGCGCAGCGCCCCCGGGTGCGCGCCCGTGACCGCCGCGAGCTCCGCCGGGGTCATGGGGCCGTCCGCGAGGTGGTCGGCGACGCCCAGCTCGGCCAGCACGCCGACCACCGGCGGCGACCACTTGGCGGTCAGCAACTCCATCACCTGCGCCCTCACCAGCGTCTCAGCCATGATCTTTCTCCATTCCTTCGAGTCAGGTTTCCTGACCCGAAAAGGTAAGGTAACCTGACCGACGTGTCAACTACAGGCCGCAGGTTCGGACTGCTCCGGGTCGCGTGGGACCAGGCCCTCGACGAGGTGCTGGCCCGGGTCGCGGCGTCGCACCCGCAGCTGCGCCCGGCGCACCTGCTGCTCTTCCGGTTCGACGGCGTCGACGGCGCCACCACGGCCGAGCTCGCCGCGCACGCGGGCATGACGAAGCAGTCGATGCACGAGCTCGTCACCCACCTCGAGCGGCTGAGCTACGTCGTGCGCCGGGCAGAGCCCGGCAGCGCGCGCAGCCGCCCGCTACACCTGACCGGGAGCGGCCGCGCGCTCGAGAGGCAGGTGCACGAGGCGATCGCCGACGTGCTCGACGAGTGGCGCGACCGGCTCGGCGCCGGCCGCTTCGACCTGCTCTGGGAGCTGCTGCGCGAGATCACCGCCGCCGCGGGCACGCCGCCCGAGGTCGCCGAGATCCGGCGCCGGGCTCAGAGGTCCAGCCATCCCTGAGCCGAGCGCTGCCGCACCTCGTAGCCCAGCCCGACGTGGAAGGCGACGGCGCGCGGTGGGGCTGGCGGCCGCGTCCACGTCCAGCCCCGAGTAGTCCGGCAGCTCGAAGTCCAGACCGGGACCGTCGCCTCCGCCGCTGACCGCGGTCATCCGGCAGGCCCGGTCGGGTCGTCGTCACCGATGAGCCAGTTCCGCACCTGCGCCGGACGGATCCCGGCCTCGGCTGCGGTGCGCAGCAACCGGGCCAGCCGGTGCCCCGGCCACGCCTGCTCGGCCCGGTCCAACGCGACGTTGGCGAGCGCCCCGTCTCCGCGCAGCAGCGCCGACACGGCGAGCAGGGTGGCGGGCTCGGCCGCTTCGGGATCGGGCACCTCGCGGACCAGCGCCGTCCACAGCTGCTCCGCGGCGCCGGCCGTCGGCCCGATGTTGCGCAGCAGGGCGGCGTCCCGCACACCGAGATCGCCCAGCGCGCAGGCCAGCTCCACCACCGTCTCGTCCGCGGCCTGCGTGTCGAGGCTCAGCCGGCCGGCCGCGGTGGCGGCGATGGCATCGTCGATCACCGCCAATCCCGCCGGCCCGTGGTCAGCCGGGTCCGGGCGAGCCGGCACCGGATCGGCGTTCCCGCCGGCCGCGCGCGCGGTCGCGTCGATCGTGGCGATGAGCAGCCGCTCGCGGCGCCGGATCCGCTCGGGGTCGACGGGTACGACCAGCTGTTCCACTGCGCCCCGGTCGGTATGGATGACCTGCCCGCCGGCCACCACGGATGCAGCGAAAGCCGTGCTCGCGGGGTCCGGGAGGATGCCGGCACAACAGCCTTCGTAGCAGGCCCACGGCGAGCCGGTCGCGGTGCTCGGTGCCCAGACCAGCGTGTGCACTTCGACCCCCCGCTGGTCGAGGGCCGCGAGTACCGCGGCGGCCACCTCGCTGCGGGGGGAGCCCGCGTTGTTGTCCGATCCGGGCCCGCGCGACCCCGGCCCGTCCGAACCTGGCACGTCCGATCCGGCGCTGAGGACGATCACCGCGGCCCCGGCCGGGTCGTCGAGCAGCAGGCCCCGGACTGCGTCGGCGACGACGGTGTCGAGATGCTCGGGCGCCGGCAGGTCGACGCGCACCGTGAGGCCGACGCGCCGGCCCGTCCGGCCACCGGTGGCGATCAGGACGAGTGACTCGCGTGGGTGGAAGCCGATCAGCGCCGGCACGATCGCGACCAGTTCCCCCGGGTCGCGGACACGTAGCGGTGGATCGGCTCCGGCCGCGACCTGGTCGGGCCGTGACGGCACACCGGGGCAGCGCGCCGCCGGTGCGCGAGCCGCCGATCGTGAAGGCGATCGGGACGGGGATCGGGACGTGCGGGCCGGATCGGTGCCGCGTCGGGAGCGGGCGGAGGTGGAGCGGTTCTTGTCGGAAGCAGCCATGCAGCCAGGTTCGACCAGGCCGGCGTCCATCACGGAGCCTTGCTCCGTTCGGCTGTGCATGAGGAGCCGGACACGGGCCGATTTCGGGGCCGTTGTGGACAGCTGCGCGATGAATCCCCGCGATGTCGTTGTCGCTTGTTAACCTCGCCCGCTTGCCGGGTGAGGATCCGACGGCAAGGCTGGCCTCGGGACGCGGCACTGCTCGGCCGCATCTGGCGGTTGTGCGTGAGCAACGTGGCGGAAGGACGGTCCGGTGTACGACTACGACCTGTTGGTGATCGGTTCCGGTCCGGGTGGGCAGAAGGCGGCCATCGCCGCGGCCAAGCTGGGCAAGCGGGTCTGCGTCGCGGAGCGCCGGCACATGATGGGTGGGGTCTGCGTCAACACCGGCACGATCCCGTCCAAGACGCTGCGCGAGGCCGTGCTCTACCTGACCGGGTTCGCCCAGCGCGACATGTACGGCGCCAGCTACCGGGTCAAGTCCGAGATCACCATCGCCGACCTGCTCGCCCGGACCGCGCACGTGGTCGGCCGCGAGATCGAGGTGATCCGCAACCAGCTGCTGCGCAACCACGTCGACCTGCTCGGCGGTACCGCGCGGTTCGAGGACGATCACACCGTCGTCGTGCGCGGCGAGGCGCGCGGCGACAACGTCACGATCACCGCGGCCAACATCGTTATCGCCACCGGGACCCGGCCGGCCCGCCCGCCCGAGGTCGAGTTCGACGACGATCACGTGATCGACTCCGATGCCGTGCTGAAGCTGCAACGGGTACCCGGATCGCTGGTCGTGGTCGGTGCCGGCGTGATCGGCATCGAGTACGCGTCGATGTTCGCCGCCCTCGGCACCCGGGTCACGGTCGTGGAGAAGCGCCCGCAGATGTTGGAGTTCTGCGACCCGGAGGTGGTCGAGTCGCTGAAGTTCCACCTGCGCGACCAGGCCGTCACCTTCCGCTTCGGCGAGGAGGTGGAGAAGGTCGAGGTCACGCCCCGGGGCACCGTCACCAGCCTGGCCAGCGGCAAGCGGATCGCCGCCGACATGGTCATGTACTCGGCGGGCCGGCAGGGCGTCACCGACGAGCTGGACCTGGAGAAGGCCGGGTTGAGCTCGGACAAGCGCGGCCGCATCCAGGTGGACGGGCAGTACCGCACGACCGTGCCGCACATCTTCGCGGTCGGCGACGTCATCGGTTTTCCGGCGCTCGCAGCCACCAGCATGGATCAGGGCCGGCTGGCCGCCATGCACGCCTTCGACGAGCCCGCCCGCGAGCTGCAGGAGCTGCAGCCCATCGGCATCTACACGATCCCGGAGATCTCCTACTGCGGTAAGACCGAGGCGGAGCTCACGCATTCGGCGGTGCCCTACGAGGTGGGCATGTCGCGGTATCGCGAGCTGGCGCGCGGCGCGATCGTCGGCGACTCCTACGGGATGTTGAAGCTGCTGGTCTCCAGCGACGACCGGACGCTGCTCGGGGTGCACGTGTTCGGCACCAACGCCACCGACCTGGTGCACATCGGGCAGGCGATCATGGGCTGCGGAGGCACCGTGGACTACCTGGTGGACACGGTGCTCAACTACCCGACGCTGTCGGAGGCCTACAAGGTGGCCGCGCTGGATGTGTCCAACAAGATGCGGGCGCTGCGGGCCTTCGACGCGGTCTGAGCCTGCTCCACCACCGACCGGCGGGGCGGGACCGGGAGCCAGGCCCAGCTGCCGCCCGCGGTCCCAATCTTGGAACCGCGGTAGGCGGGCTGTGGTGCACGGTGCCCGGTGATGCGGGAGGGCAGGGGCAGGTGTCCGGCCAGGCGAGGGTCGTGCAGCTGCAACGGCTTGATCGCCGCCGGCTGCGTACCGGTCGACGGCGAGCCAGCTACCGGGCTTTGCCGAGTACTCGCACGGATGATCGCGAGTCGGCTCCGGACCCGCGACCGCCACACCGACCGACCTTCTGGGCTCGCCGGCTCGTATCGGCTGTCCCGCGGATCACTCCCACAACACTCATCGGAACGAACGGCACGTTCGCACGCTGTGCGAGCGAACGTGCCGTTCGCGCCACTACTGGCCGCGAGCGACAAGATCCACGGGACAGGCCCGCTGGCCGCGGAGATCGGCCGAAGAAACCTTCGTGCATCCTTGATTCGTGCAGTTCAGCGCGCTACACTCGAACACATGTTCGATATCGCGGATCCGACCGAGGTGTTCGCGATCACCCCTGTCGAACGCGCCGCCCGCAACCACGACTACATCCCCACCGCCCCCGGCGTCTACTCCCAACCCGACGACGACGCCCCCACCTACGGCCTGGCCGAGTGCCTGCCCGACGGCGAGCTCGCCCTCGACGCCGAGCACGCCGCCGCCGAACCGGCGCTGCTCACCGACACCGCGCTGCTGGACACCATCGTCGCGTTCGACCACCTCACCCGCTGGGCCCAAGCCCACCGCACCCGCCTGATCGCCGAGTTCGCCCGCCGCCGCCCCGGCGACGAACCCCAAGCCGTCACCTGCCCCCGCCCCAGCGTCGCCTCGCGGTGGGCCCCCGACGAACTCGGCCTCGCCCTCGGGATCAGCCGCCCCGCCGCCAGCACCGAACTGGCCCAGTCGATCATCCTCACCCGCACCCTGCCCGACACCCTCGCCGCCTGGCAGGCCGGCACCATCGACGCCGGCCAAGCCCGGGTGCTGTGCGAACTGCTCACCGTCCTGAGCCCCGAGCAGGCCCGCCAGGTCCAGGACCGGGTGCTGCCCGCCGCCGGGACACAAACCTGGACCCAGTTCCGGGCCGCGGTACGCCGCGCCCTGCTGCGCGTGGACCCCGACGGCGCCAACCGGCGCCACGGCGCCGCCCACCGCGAACGCCGGGTCGCGCTGCACCACGACGAGGACGGCATGTCCAGCCTGTGGGCGCTGCTCTCGGCCACCGACGCCGCCACCGGCTGGCACACCCTGACCCGCCTGGCCCGCAGCCTCGGCCCCGACGACCCCCGGCCTATGGACGCCCGCCGCGCCGACCTACTCGTCGACCTCATCACCGGCCGCCTCACCCACACCCACTACGACGACACCACGACCGACGACACCGCCACCGACGACACCGCCACCGACGACGACAGCGCCACCGACGACGACAGCGCCGCCGACGATGGCACCGTGATCTACAGCGGTACCGCGACCGATCCCGGCACCGCGACCGGCGACGAGCCCGGGACCGGCGACGAGCCCGGGATCGACAGCGACACAGCCACCGGCGAGGTCCCCACGACCGGCCCCCGCTCGCCGACCAGCGACCTCAGCAGCAGCGTCGACGTCAGCGCCACCGATCCCAGCGCCACCGATCCCAGCGCCACCGATCCCAGCGCCACCGATCCCAGCGCCACCGATCGCAGCGCCGCCGACCCCGGCAGCACGACCGAGCCCATCACCGCCGACCCCGCAGCTACCGCCGATGCCGCTACTGACGATGTGGCCGATGCCGACGATGTGGCCGGTGCACACCCCGATGACACCGGTGCCGCCACCACCACGCCGACCGCGGCCACCGACGCCCGCAACGACAGCCCACAGACCGGCAGCCCGCTGGGCCGCCGGCCGGCCGGGTGGCCACCCCGCACCAACCCCGCTCGTCGCACCGGCTGCACCTGCGGCGCCACCGCCGGCAGCAACAACAGCGGCAGTGGTGGTGGGAAGCCACTGGTGCAGATCGTCATCGGACTCGACACCCTCACCGGCACCCACCAGCTACCCGCCGAACTCGTCGGCTACGGCCCCATCCCCGCCGACCTCGCCCGCCACACCGCCACCGACGCCGTCTGGAAACGCCTGATCACCGACCCCGTCAGCGGCGCCCTGCTCGACCACGGCCGCCGCACCTACCGACCACCCGCCGCCCTCCACGACTTCGTCAAAGCTCGGGACGTGACCTGCCGATTCCCCATCTGCAACCGCCGCGCCATCGACTGCGACCTCGACCACCTCCAACCCTGGGCCGACAACGGCGACACCAACGAGGCCAACCTGCACGGCCTCTGCCCCCAACACCACGCGCTGAAAGACCAACCCGGCTGGCACGTCATCTCCCACCCCGACGGCACCCTGATCTGGATCACCCCCACCGGGCACCGCCACATCAGCCGACCCCACGACTACCGCGACTACTTCCCCGACGACCCCGAACCCGAACCACCACCCGCCCCACCCGAACCAGCACCGCCGGGCCACCCGATCCCCGACGACCCACCCTTCTGACAGCGACCGGCGTACCGCACCACCGCGTCTAACGGATCTTGGCGACGCAGACGATCTCGACGGTCATGCCATCAGCACGGTCGCTCGGACACCATCACCTGCCGTAACTCCGCTGGGTCCGGTGTGCTCCCAGCTGCGGCCCGGTGGCAGTCCACCCCGCGCCTGCACCTCGGGCCGCCAGTCGTTCCCGGGTCCCGTGGGTCTGGCCGTGCCCGCCGTGGTGGCCGAGTTCCAGCCGTCCGGGCTGGTGATCGGCGATGACGCGTTGGCGCTCGGCCGGGAGCGTCAACCGGTATCGCCTCGGTCGACTGATCGGTCGCTTCGTGCTGATCCCAGGGCTCTCGGCGAACGGGGTTCGGGCCGGTCAGTAGCCGATGTCGTGCTGGTCCAGCCATGGCCGTGGGTTGATCTTCGTGCCGCCCGGCGCGGTCACCTCGATGTGCAGGTGCGGGCCGGTCGACTGACCGCGGTTGCCGACCTCGGCGATCTTCTGGCCGGCGCTGACCTGCTGACCCTTGGTCACGAACGACCGGTTGATGTGGCCGTAGGTGGTGACCGTGCCGTCGACGTGCTGGACCCGTACCCAGAGCCCGAACCCGCTGGCCGGGCCGGACTCGATCACCGTGCCGGCGATCGGGACCCGGATCGGGGTGCCGATCGGGGCGGCGATGTCCAGGCCCTCGTGCCGCACACCCCAGCGGGCACCGAACCCGGACGTCACCCGCCCGGTGATCATCTGGATCGCGCCACCACCGAGCGAACTGGTGTCGGCCTTGGGCTTGTTCGGGGTCGCCTCCTCGGCGGCCTCACCCGCGGCGGCCGCACCGGCGGCCGCGCCGACCTGGTTCTTCGGATTGATGATCTTGTCGGGAGCGTCCTTCTTGGCCGCGTCGTTCTCGGCCGCCTCATCGGCGCCGCCGGTCTTCTCCGCGCCCTTCTCGGCTGCGGTGTCCGTGGACTTATCGGAGTTGGCTGCCTTACCCGGGTTCACGGCCTTGTCGAGCGCTGCCCGGGTGGCCGCCTCGGCCTTGGCGTTCGCGTCGGCGACATCGGCCTCGACGGCCTTGCGCTGCATCTCCGCGGCCTTCACCAGGTCACGGGCATCGGCCACGTCGGGCTCGGCCGCCAGGTCCGGCGCGCCGGCCACCGGCGCCAGCGTGGTCAACGCCCCGGTGAGCGCCGAGGGCACCACCGCGGTGGACGTGGCGATCGAGGTGGAGCCGGCGGCGACGGCCGGGTCGACGCCGGAGCCGAGAAGCTCCTGGACGCCCAGGCGCAGCACGTTGGAGTCGTCGGTCATGGCCGGGAGGTTCGCGATCAGCGCGTGCTGCCCGACCGCGGCCAGTGCGCCACCCGCGACCGCAGTCGCGATGAAGCGGATCGGCAGCGACGCGGTCAGCTGCGTGATCGGTATCGACCGGTGGGCGCCACCGACCCCCGCTGCCGCCACAGCGGGCAGCGGGGGCTCGAGGTGTGCGCGCCGGCCCTTGGGGGAGCGGTGCCGTGCCACTACCTATCCTTCCGGATCAGCTCGGTCCGATCGGACGCCCGTCGGGGGGGTCGGGACAATCCGCCGGGGAGCGGATCGCTGTTCCGATCGACGTGACCGAGCTGTTATCGATCCAGGGGCAACGCTAACGGCCGCCGTCGCCGGGGCCGACCCCTGCGGCCGGGCACTGAGATCGTCGGACGGCCTGGCGCGGCAAGTGGTGGGCACCGCGTTTCTACGCCGACACGCCGCAGCCGCGATACGCCGTTCACCGCAGCTCCACTTCCTGTCCCCCGGCGGGCGGCGCATGATCGTCGCTGAGCGTTCCGGGGCGCGGCGGAATGCCGCCGATGGCGCGCCACCCGTGTCGGTCGCCGCATCCGCTGCGCCAGGCGGTGGACAACCGGTGCGGTGAGTCGGACATCGGTGGTCCCGTCAATGCCCCGTGTGGGGGACGCCCAGCACCGGCACGGCTCAGAGCTCCACCCGCAGCAACCGCAGGATGTCCTCCAGATTTCCGGGTTGGACCAGGTAGAAGACCACGCCGGCGAGCAGCCCGAGCACCAGCACGACCAGCAGCAGCCGGAACACGCCGTAGTGCCGGGGCACCCGGTCGCTCACGGCGCGGCGGCCGCGACGGGGTTCGGAACCGGCGCGCCTGCGCGCTCGAGCAGCCAGCTCAGCGGCGCACCCGGCGAGCCGTCACCGCCACCGTCCACCTCCAGTGAGGACACCAGGAAGTACCGGACCACGGCGAAGTCCCGTTCGGCAGCGAGCACGGTGTTGTCCAGCCCGTGCTCGATCAGCCAGGCCCGCACCCGCGCCGAGTCCGCGCCCCGCTCGAGCCCGACCGCCGGCGGCAGCCCGAGCAGCAGATCCGCCTTGACCACCGCGACCGCCAGCGGCCACCCGCCGCAGCGCGCGCGATGATCGGCCAGCCGTTGCGCGGTGACCCGGTAGGAGTCGGCGGGCGACATCCGGGCCGGGTGCGCGGCCGCCAGCCGCGGCGCTAGCGGGCCGGTGAGCCCCTCGGCGACCGCCGGGATGGAGAACGGGTCGAGCACGAAGACCAGCCCGTCGGCGTGGTCGAGGTAGGTGAGCCTGCTGTTCATCTCGCGGTCGGCGTAGAACTCGCCGGCCGCGTCGAACAGATGCAGCTGGGCGGTGCGCCGCTGGTGGCGCAGCCGCACGGTGGCGGCGGCCGGCGGCCGGTCGGCATCGGTCTTGGTGGTCTGCGCGCGCCGCGCCACCAGCTCGACGGCGTGCCGGTAGAGTTGCTGGCTCTCCGGCCCGACCGGGGCCATCTTGCCGCCGGCCGCGCTCAGCTGCCGCCCGAGTGCGACCAGACCGGCCAGCACGAATCGGGTCTTGCCCGCCGACACCGGGCCGAACACCGGCAGCACGACATCGGTCAGCACCGCGGCACCGTCGCGCAGCGGTTGATCACACATCGGGCAGACCGCGACCAGCTCGGCGGCCGCCCGCAGCACCGTGGTCGGCAACGGCAGACCGCAGGCGCACTCCCGGCTCAACACGCCGAGCCGGCCGGCCCGGATGTCGTGGTGCACCCCCGCGCAGCGCCGGCACCGGTAGCCGGGCAGCCTGGTGCGGAAGTTGCAGCCCGGGTGGTGACAGGTCGCCCACGCCCCACGGGCCGCGCGGACCGTGCGGTCCCAGCCGCGCAACACCCCGACCGCGAGCAGCCAGCCGATCCAGGCCAGCCCGAGCGCCGCGGCGACCGCCGCGTAGACCGCCAGCCCGAACCCGACGACGCCCAGGGTCAGCGCGATCACCGCGGCCAGCGGCACGGCCAGCAGCGGCCACGCCAGCAGCACCGGCGGCGCGCTCGCGACCACCCCACCCAGCGCCGCCCAGATCGCGCCGACGGTGCCCAGCGTGTTCTTCACCGCGGCCCGCAGGTCGTCCCGGCTCTGCGCGAACAGGTAGAGCGGGCGGGCGCTGTCGCGGCCGAACTCCGAGCGGACGGCGGGCAACCGGAGCGGGGCCTCAGCCGCGGTCACCGTGGCCGCCGCCAGCCCGCGGGCCCGCAGCAACGTCCCGACCAGCACCGCGACCACGAGCAGCGCACCAGCGGCGGCACCGAGCAGCAGCACCCACGGCGCGATGGGCAGCAAGAGGTAGCGCACCGCGACGTAGCAGGCGGCCACGTAGAGGATCAGGCCCGCCACGGCGGCGATCACCAGGGGCACGGCTCAGCCCTCCCGCGCGGCCGGGTCGGCCCCGTCGGGCACCCGGCGGCCGGTGCGTCCCTCGAACCGGCGCCGCAGCTTGCGTCGGGTGGACGTGATCTCCGCGGTCCAGGCGCGCCACGGCTTGCCCAGCGGCGGCTGGTAGCCGGTGTCGACGGCGGCCCGCGCCGGTTCGGTCATGGCCCCGACCAGGTCCTCCAGCCTGCGCTCCAGCACCGCGAGGTCCGCGGCCTGGCCCTCGACCATGGCCGGGCCCTTGAGCAGCAGGAACGTCAGGTAGACCGCACGGCAGCCGTCCCGGTCGGGCACTCCCGACGACCCCGGCCAACGCTGCTCCAGCGCCCTGACCAGCCGGTACGGCGGAAGCGAGCACCGCCGCAACACCTCGACCGCGACGTCGCGCGGCGCCTCGAACAGGGCCTCGACGACCGGTGCGGCGCGGATGGCGAGCACCGCGTCCGGGACGGCGTTGAGCAGCGCGGCGCTGTCGGCGGCCGGCCGCGGCGGCTCGGGCCGGGCCAGCTCGCCGATCACCGAGTGCAGCCGCAGGTCGTGTTCGACCAGCTCCGCCGCGGCGCGCGGCAGCGGGTGGTCGAAGCGGTGCAGCTCGCGCGCACACCACAGGCCGTGCTCGGTGGGCACGGGCTCGGCGACCAGCACGTCGGCGATCCGGCCGCCGACCTCCACCGACGGCCGTGCGGCGTGCGTGTGCAGCGCGATCAGGAACGAGCAGGCCTCGGCCGCTGACGGGGACCGGTCCCCGAACAGCGTCCGCCAGGCCAGCGTGCCGGGGTCGTCCCCCGGCTCGTTCCTTCCCCGATGGCCGCCGGTGGGAGGGCCCGCGAAGGAGCGCGCGAGCACCTCGCGCAGCAACCCGGCGCAGTCCTCGGGTTCGAGCTGCTCGACCGCGGCCGCGACGACCTGGCGGTCGACCGGGTCGGACGGATCGACCGCGGGCGGCAGCAGGTGTCGCCACCAGCGGCGGCGGATCGCCCGCTGCGCCGCGTCACGCTGCGGTCCGGCCAGCCGCTGCCGCAGCTCGTCACGCACCCAGTCCAGTGCCGCCGGCGGCACCGGCCAGTCCTCGGGGCTGACCCCGGCCTCGGTTCGGTCCAGCCACCAGCCGGCGAAGGCGTGCGCCGATACCCGGTACTGCCCGGCCTCCGGGCGCACCCGGTGCCGGTGCGCGACGGTGAGCAGCGCGGGCACCTGGTCCGGGCGGGCGGCCCGCAGTGCCGCCGCCACGGACTCGCGGCGGGTGTCGGTGTCGGTGTCCTCGGCCCACCCCGGCGACGGCCGCTGCGCGACCAGCGCCGGCAGCGCGGCGACCCCGTCCGCGGCGGCCAGCACCGCCGCCAGCTCGGCGCCCAGCAGCGCGTCCCGCACCCGCGGCGCGGCGCCGCTCCAGCCGCGCTCACCGACGGCCTGGGCCAGCGTGGCCAGCACCGGCACCCCCGGCTCGGCGTCGATCACCGCGTCGAGCACGGCGTCGCGGGCGATCGCGGCGACGGCCTCGGGCGCGGCCAGCAGCCAGTGCGCCAGCTCCGCGAGCTGCTGCGGCGGGTGCGCCCGCTCCCCCGCGGCCACGATCATGGCCGCGGCCCGGTCGGCGGGACTCGCCGCCGCCGTTCCCGGGTCGGCGCTCGGGTCGGCGGCCCGTGCGAACTGACCGGCCAGCTCGACGGCGTCGAGGACGTCGTAGACGTCGGCGGCCAGGAAACGCGGCACCCAGAACTGCGCGGCGGCCGTCGGCTGCAGGGCGCTGGCCCGGCCGGCGTCGAGATCGAACACGGCCAGCCCGCTGTCCGGGTCGTCGTCGGCCCACGGCCCGGCCCAGTCCGGATGCAGCGCGACGATGTCGTGCTGGCCGTACCGGGCGTCCGCTACGAAGATCTTGAAGCTGGCCCGCAGTGCGGCCGGTTGCGGCAGCAGCAGGGTCGCCGCAGCGATCCAGCAGGCGGCCCGCTCGGGGTCCGCGGTGATCAGCACGATGGTGCGCCGCCGCTGCGGATCGGCCAGCCGTTGCACGGCCGACAGCAGCGCGGTGAGCAGCCGCGCGCCGCCGGGGGTCGGCCGCGCACCCGGTCGCGGACGGTCTCGGTGTCCAGCGGGCCGGGGTCGGGCGCGGCGGGTAGCGGGTCCAGCTCGGTGCCGGGCGCGGGGGCCGAGGCCCAGCACGGCGCCGCCCACAGCTGCGCCGGCCGCAGCAGCCCGTAGGCGGCCGGGTCGCGGGTGGCCACGGCGTGCGTGAACTGGTTGCCCTCGCGGGTCCCGTTCGCCTCCTGCCCCAGGTAGCGACCGGCCGCGGTGACCAGCAGCCCGTCTTCGACGGTGTGCGCCAGCGAGCGCGGGTAGTCACCGACCGGCCGGCGTTCGCGCATCCAGCTCGGTGGCGGCTCGTAGAGCGCGGTCCGCTGCACGAGCGCCATCGCCTCGGTGGCCGGCGGCCCGGATGCGGCCTGGAACTGGAACCCGGCGCCGCCCTGCAGGCCCTGGCCGGGGCGTGCAGTCGGTGTAGTAGAGCGCGCCGAACCCCGTCACGATGCCGCCTCCGCGGGAGAACACGTCGGCGGGGTCACGACGAAATCCGCTTGATCACGCCGAAGCGGTGCAGGAGCCACAGCAGCGGCTCCTCGACCCGGAACGGCCGCACCCCACCGGCATCGACCGCGGCGGTCTCGTAGTCCGGGGCGGCGCCGAGCGCGGACACCGCGAAGTAGCGGAAGTCGGCGTAGTTCAGCTGCAGGTGCTGGTCGATGTCGTCGGCGCCGAATTCGTGCAGCATGGTCCGGACCTGCTCGTGGGTGCTGCGACCGATCCGCCTCGTCGTAGCCCGCGGCAGCCGGGGGGCCGGACCAGCAACGGATGGTCGCTGCCCAGCACCGGGAAGAAGGCGTCCATCTTGGCGAACACGACCGCGAGCGAGACCGGCACCCGCTTGCTGGTCTTCACCCCGTGCGCGACGCGCAGCAGCTCGGTGATCCGGTGCAGCACCTCCAGCGGCGGCTCGGCCTCGCTGCACCACGGCCGCCGGCACGTCGATCCGGTCCACGCGCGCCGGGCAGCTGCCACGGGTCCAGCAGCAGCACCAGGCCGTCGGCCACCCCGAGGTAGGCCTGCGTGTGCACCCGCTCCTGGGTGGTCAGGTCCTCGCCGGCGGCGTCGTAGAACGACAGCACCGTGGTGGAGAACCGGTCGCGGCCGAACCGGCGAGCGCGGCTGCCGCCACTCGATGACCACCGGCGCGCGCTGCCCGTCGAGCGCGCCCGGGGTCTGTTCGAGCAGTCGGCCGCGGGTGAACAGCTGCTCCTCGGAGCTCTGCAGCCACTGCCGCGGGCGAGCCGGCGCCGCCCTGCTGGTCGCCGGTCAGCCGGACGTCGGCGGCGAACCGGCGGCGCACCGCGGTGCGCAGCTCGTGGTGCAGCACCGACAGGTAGATCGTCTTGCCGGCGCCCTTGCCACCGACCATCCCGACCAAGGGCTGCGGCTCTCGGCGAAGGCCGCCGACAGCGGGCTGTGGCAGACCGGGCAGGCGCGCACCCCGGTCGGACCGCCGCAGTGCGGGCAGGGCGCCTTGCGCTGGACGCCGCGCCGGCCGCCGCCCGGGGCGGCGAAGGTCGGGAAACTCGACGCCCGGACGTTGGTCAGCTCGGCGCGGGTCTCGTCGACGCTGCGCATGCAGCGCACGCCGCCGGGCACCCCCAGCCCGAGGCACTGGTAGGCCAGCCGGCGCTGGTCGATGTGCCGGTAGCAGTAGGGGCACGCGATGGTGGCCATCTCAGGGCACCTTCAGCTGGTCGACCGGCGGGTCGACGAGCACCGCGCCCGGCGGGTTCGGCCAGGAAGCAGCGCAGCCAGTACGGCCGGCGCAGCGCCGGCACGTCGGCCTCCAGCCGTACCGGGACCCCTGGTTCGATGCGCGACCGGGGCCCGCAGCAGCTCGATGCCGGCAGCCGGCCGAGCCGGGCATCAGCGCCCGGCCGACGCGACGATCAGACCGTCACGCCGGGCACCGGCTCGGCGCCGGTCAGCGTCACCGTGGCCCGCACGCCGCCGGTCAGCCGGTGACCGCGCCGGCGCAGCTGGTAGCCGATCCGCGGTGGCCGGCCCTCGACCTGCGACCGACACCGCGGGCGCCCGCCCCTCGTCGCTCGAGCGAGCACGGCATGCACGGCGGTGACCTCGATCCGGTCGCCGCGGGCAGCCGCGCGGCAGCCGGCAACCGCCCTCCTCCCGGTACCGGGTCGCGGTGATCCGCCGGGCGCCCCCGGTCCAGACCGACGTCGGCGCGCCTACCGCGTCCGGCCACGACCAGCTGACGCAGCACGTCGTCCCCGAAGCGGCGGGCCCGCACCCGGCGCACCGGGGGACGATGTCGACGCACGGCGTCCTGGCCGCGGATGCCCCCGGCGGGCCCAGGGTGAACGGCACGCAGTGCACGCGGCCCGCCGGGAGCGGCGCGAGAGCGTCAGCGGCATCGCCGTGCGCGCGCCGAGCTCGCCGCTCCAGCTCGTGCCCGTAGCCGGCGATCTCGACGGCCGGCACCAGCCGGCCCGTAGGGCCACGGGCACGGCCGCGGCGGCGTGCCGGATGCACGATCTCGCTGCCGGCCGGCTGCCGCCAGCCCAGCCGCGATGCGCCACCCGTCGGCGGTCGGGGTCGCGGTCAGCATCCGCACCGGCCGCGGCTCCGGCCGGGTCGTCGCCGCTGACCAGCACCGGCTCCGAGCGACAGCGGCCCGGCGCCGGGTTCGACCGGCGGGTAGCCCGCCACGATCGCGTAGCGGTACCGGACGCCGTCGATCGGTCGCCTCGTCCCGGAACGACCGCAGCCCGTCGACCGGAATCGGCCGGCCACCGCCCGATCGGAATCGGCGCCGGCGGATTCGGGCTCGGAATCGGTGGGCTGTCGGACCACGGTGACGGCCACCACGTCCGGGATGCACCAGCCAACGGCCGCATCACCAACCCGGCACCGCCCTCGACCGCACCCCGGCCACCGGCGGGACGATCCGCGACCGGCTCGGCGCCGGCCGGCCGGGACCAGCGTCCGCCGCCGGCTCGGGCGAACACGGCGTAGTGCAGCGGGCGGCCGACCGGCGGCACCCCGTCGATCGGCCGCCCGCCGGCCCTCCGCCCTCGGCCCGGCGAGCGCGATGTCGACGCCGTCGTCCGGATCCACGGGCGGGCGACCCGGTCCGCGCACGACCCGGATCGTCAACCGCCCGGCGAGCTCGGCGTGTCCGGCGTGCTCGGGCGCCGGTCGCCAGCTGATCCGCACCGCACGCGCCGTCGGCGCGCGCGGTGACGTCGAGCACCGCGGCGGCCGGCACCCGCTGCAGCTCCGCGGCCAGCCCGGGCAGGTCGGCGGCCTGGCGCAGCGCGTGCCGCAGCCGCTCCGCGGCGCGTTCGTGATCCCCGGCCCGGCAGCTCGTCGGCCGCGGCCCGGCGCAACCGGTCGACCTCGTCGCGGCGGCGCTGCACCGCTTCCCGGGCGGAGTCCGCCGCCGGCCCGGCCAGCGGCTCCGCCGCCTGCTGCGGCGGCCAGCAGCCGACCCCTCGGCGAGCAGCCGGGTGACCGCGGCGAGCGGGTCGGCCCGGCCGCCGGTCTCGGCCAGCACGCTGACCGCGAGCCGGCCGGCCTCGGCCGGGGCCAGCCCGGTGCGGGTGAGCAGCCCGTACAGCGTGCGCGCGCCGGCGCCGTCGGCCCGCTTGTCCGCGGACCGGTCCGAGCAGGTGGAACAGGCTGAGCGCGGTCAGGTCGGTGCCGGCGGCCGCCTCGGTGGCCAGCATGCCGACGGCTTCCCGGGTGGCCCGCACCCGCCGCGCTGTCGGGCAGCGTGTCCAGCTCGCGGGCCCGCTCGCCGATCGCGGCCGCGCTCAGCGCGCGGACCGACCGGGCGGTTGCGGGGTGACGCTGAACCCGCGCAGCAACCCGAACGCCGACAGCCGCGGGAACAGCAGCCGCGGGATGCTGTCCACGCCGGCGGCGATGAGCTTGGTCGTCAGGCTGTCGAAGCGACCGCGCATGCACGGCCGCGGTCGGCAGCGCGATCGGCTCGACCAGTCGCAGCCCGGCCGCGGACCGGGCCTGCTCCAGATCGGCGTCGCCGAGGTGGCCGTGGCGCGGCGGCCGCGGCGCGCAGCTGAGCCGTCGGTGATCACGCCCAGCTCGCCGTGGCCGGCGGCCAGCAGCGCGGCGAGGTCCGCGATGTCGGGCGCCAGCTCGCGGGTGCGGGCCTGCTCGCGGCGGCGCCACCAGCCCGGATCGGTGAGCTCGGCGGTGCCGGCGCGGACCAGCTCGTCGTGATCACGGAGGAACTGGGTGCACACCAGGCCGCTCGGCCCGGCCCGCTGGGCGATCTTGGCCCACAGCCGGACCACGGCCTCGGTGCGCTCCCGCAGCTGGCCGGCGTCCATCGTCGGGTCGACCGCGTAGCGGGTGAGCAGGTCGTCGGGCAGGTGCGGCAGCCGCCGGCGCAGCGGCTTGATCACCTCGTCCTCGTAGGCGCGCGGGTCGAACGGCGGCATTCCCCGATTCCCCTGCCCGCCGTCGCCATCAGTTCACCGCGCGCGACCGCGGTCAGCTCGAGACCGCGATCTTCGACACGGCCTGGATGGCGTCGCCGAGCTCGGCCGCGGACAGCCCGACGGACACCTCGATGCACCAGGTCGTGCCCCGACTCGCGCTCGGTGGCCCGCAGCTGCAGCAGGCCGTCCTCGTCGATCGCACATCACCACGTCGATCGCCGGCACGCCGCGCCGCTGCGGCGGGATGCCGGTGATCACCCCGCTGCCGTTGGTCAGCGGGTTGTTGGCCGGCAGCTCCGGGCTGAGCACCGGGCCGGCCTGCTCGTAGAGCGCGATCAGCACGCTGGTCTGGTTGTCGGTGACGGTGGTCGCGACGATGCTCCGATCGCCGGTCGGCAGCGGGTCGTTGGCGTGCGCCAGGTGCTCGACGTACTAGCCGGTCGGGATCGTCGTCGTCGCTGCAGCCGCACCCCGAACGCGCGCGGCAGCACGCTGCGGGTCCGCTTCGCGACCAGCTGCGACAGGCTCTGCGCCGGAGATGCCGACCTGCCGGGCCACCTCGTCGACGACGTCGGAGGCCGCGCGCTCGCCCTCGGCCGGCGTCGCCGACCGCTGCTTGGCCTCCTGCTGCATCCGGTAGACCACCCGGGACAGCGCGAACACCGCGGCGCCCTTGGCCACCGCCAGCTCGGGGTCGTGCAGCCGGGGCTGCCAGCCGAACTCCGCGGCCAGCCGGGTGGCGACCATCGGCATCCTGGTCGACCCGCCGACCAGCAGCACCTCGTCGATGGTCGCGCCCGGCTGCTTCGCCGTCCAGTGTGGCCAGCGTGCGCCGGACGATCTCGACGGTGCGGTCCAGCAGGTCGGCGGTCATGGTCTCGAACTCGGCCCGGCTCACCTCGATCCGGGCCGCCGCGCCGGCGAAGCGCAGCTGCACCGGGCGGCTCTCCTGGTGCGACAGCTGCTTCTTCAGCTCCTCGGCCTTGGTCGCGACCTCCTGCAGGAACTCCGGGTCGTCCTCCGGCGATTCGGCCGGCGCAGCCTCGGTCGACGAACCGCTCCAGCAGGTGCTCGCGCAGCCGCTCGTCCCAGTCGGCGCCGCCCAGGTTGGTGTCGCCGTCGGTGCAGAGCACCGTGATCTCGCTGGCCCCGACCCGGATCACGGTGGTGTCGAAGGTGCCGCCGCCCAGGTCGTAGACCAGCACGGTCTTCTCCTCGGCGGAGGCGGTCAGGTCGTAGTGCACGGCAGCGGCGACCGGTTCGGGCAGGATGCCGACGACGTCCAGGCCGGCGATCAGGCCCGGCCTTGCGGGTGGCCTCCTTCTGCCGGGCCCCGAAGTACGCCGGCACGGTGATCACCACCTGTTCCACCGGGCCGTCGGTGTAGCTGGCCGCGTCGGCGGCCAGCCGGCGCAGGATCAGCGCGGAGATCGACTCCGGGGTGTGCACCTCGCCGTGGAACTCGTACTCGCGGTCCTCCCCCATCCGGCGCTTGATCAGGCTGACCACGCTGTCGGCGTCGATGAACGCCGACTGCTTGGCCGTCTCGCCCACCACCACGTTCGTCGGGCTCTCGAACTGCACGACCGAGGGCGTGATCTCGGCGTTGGTGTCGTTGCGGCACACCGTCGGGCGGCCGGACTCGTCGATGTAGGCGATCGCCGAGTAGGTGGTGCCCAGGTCGATCCCGAACACCCTGCCGGTTCCGTCAGCCATCCGGTCTCCCTCTGCCATCCGGTGCCAGCGTCGTACCTGGTCTCAGCGTGGTGTCGATTCCGGCGCATCGAAACAGCGTGACCCGGGCCGGGGCAACGACCTTGCCGGTGTCGGTGTCCAGGTAACCGTCGCCGACGAGCTCGGCGACGGTGCCGTCGCGCCCCGGTTCGGTGGTGGACCGGACCGCGGTGACGTGATGGCGCCCCGGTTCGAACCGTGTCCCCGGCGGCGCCGAGAGCACGGCGACGCCGCAGCGCTCCAGGGTGTCGCGCACCTCGTCGGCGTAGGAGCGCAGCAGCCCGCGCACCTGCTCGGCCGAGATGGTGTCGGGGGTGGTCGCGGCCTGCCGGAGCAGGTCGTTGCGCAGCCGGTAGAGGTCGGTGATGACGGGCCGCAGCAGGCCGCTGCGTTCCGCGGAACGCAGCCGTTCGATCTCCGCGTGCTGGCGGTCGATCACCCGTTCCCGGGCGGCCGCGCGGGCGGTTGCGTCGGCGAGCCGGTCGTGCACCGCCGCCAGGCCGGCTTCGACCGCGGCCTCGAGCGCGGCCAGCCGGGAGTCGAGATCGGGCTGCCGCGGCGGCGGTGCGGCGACCAGCTGGTCGACGGTCGCCTCAGCGCCCGCCTGGTCAGTGCCGACCTGCTCAGGGCCCACCAGCTCAGGGGCGGTCGGCTCAGCGACGGGAACCGCACCGGCCGCCTCGGCGTGGGCGGCCGTCGGCTGTCCGGCGGCGGGCGAGCGAGCGTCCGTCGAGGTCATCGGCTCCGTCTCGGTGCGGGGCATGGAACGTCCGACGGTAGCCGACGCCCGACCGACGGCGACAGGCCCGACGGCGCCGGGCCTGACCGGCACTCGCGGCCAGGCTCGGCACCGACCGGTTCAGGCGGTGATGCCGAGCTCGGCGAGGCGGGCCCGGTAGCGCTCGACGTTGGCCAGCTTGACCCCTTCGTAGCCGCGCACCAGCTCGGCGGCCGCCGCGGCCGCGACCGCGGTCGGGTACCGCTCGGCGCTCAGCTGGGCGGCCAGCCGCAGCACCATCGTCCGGTAGGAATCGCGCAGCTCCCGCTCCAGCCGCCGGATCGCGGTCCGGCCGAACGGGTCGAGTGGGGTGCCGCGCAGGTTCCTGCCGCGAGCCAGGGCCTGCAGGGCCGGCCGGGCCCAGGGCCCGAGGGCGATCTTGCGGTCCCAGCCCAGCGCCTTGAGCATCGGCGGGTGCAGCCGGTAGCGCCGGCGTTGCCCGCCCGGCACCTCGGCCGCCAGCCGGGCCTCGAAGGCCGGATCGGTGAGCAGCCGCGCCACCTCGTACTCGTCCTTGTACGCGGTGAGCTTGTGCAGCCCGCGGGCCACCGCCTCGCTGAACGCGGTGTCCGCGCCCAGCGCCCGCTCGGCGCTCCAGACCCGCTGCAGATCCGCCACGTAACGCCGCGCCGCCCCGCGGCCCTGGTAGTCGATCAGATGGGCGGCCCGGATCCGGACCAGCCGCCGGGTCTCCCCGGCCAGCGCACCCAGCTCGATGTCCAGCTCCGGCTCGACGGTGACCGCCGCCGCGTCGGACCCACCGGTGGCCGCGGCGAACGCGGCCGGCTCCGCCACGGCCGCCCGGCCCCAGCGGAAGGCCGCGGTGTTCGCCGCCACCGCCACCCCGTTCAGCTCGATGGCCCACTCGATCGCCGCGGCCGACATCGGCAGCGCCCCGGCCTGGTAGGCCGCGCCGACGAGCAGCAGGTTGGCCGGCATCGCGTCACCGAACAGCGCCCGCGCGGCGGCCTGCGCGTCCAGCGCCACCAGCTGCAGGGTGCTCGCCCGGATGCGCTCGACCAGCGTCGACATCTCCGGCGCCGGCACCGAGGCGTCGCGCACCATCGACCCGGTCGGCACCGGGCTGACCGAGACCGCGGCGACGGTGGTGTCCGGGGCGGCGTAGCCCAGGTTGCGCCCGTCCGCACCGACCAGCACGTCGAAGGCCAGGTAGCAGCCCGCGGTGGCGGCGCCGACCCGGTTGGCCGGTCCGAGCGCGGCCGCGTCGGGCGCCACCCGCAGGTGCGAGGTGACCGGGCCGGCCTTCTGCGACAGCCCGGTCTGGTCGACACCGTGCACGGAGAGCCCGTCGCGGACCGCGGCCGACCCGAGCACCTGGTTGACCGTGACGATGCCGGTGCCGCCGATCCCGGCCAGGAAGATGTCGCCCGCAGCCGGCCGCTCGATGTCCGGCAGCGCGGGCGGTTCCGGGTACCGGCCCGCGGGCTGCGGGCGCGCCGGGTGCCAGCTCCACCGTGACGAACGACGGGCAGTCGCCGGCCAGGCAGGAGTAGTCGGTGTTGCAGGAGGTCTGGTCGATGCGGGTCTTGCGGCCGAACTCGGTGTCCACCGGCTGCACGGACAGGCAGTTGCTCTTCATGCCGCAGTCGCCGCAGCCCTCGCACACCGCCTCGTTGATGATCACTCGGGTGGGCCGGACGGCGAGCGTTCCGCGCTTGCGCAGCCGCCGCGACTCCGCGGCACAGCGCTGGTCGTAGATCGCCACCGTCACGCCGTCGACCGCCGCCAGCTCCCGCTGCGCCTCGTCGAAGCGGTCCCGGGGCCACAGCGCGACCCCGGCCGGCAGCGCCGGCAGCGCCCGGTAGCGCTCCGGCTCGTCGGCGCACACGATGATCTTCTTGACCCCTTCGGCCAGCAGCTTCGCCGCCAGCGCCGGCACCTCTAGGCCACCGGCGGCGTCCTGCCCGCCGGTCATGGCCACCGCGCGGTTGTAGAGCAGCTTGTAGGTGATCGACACCCCGGCCGCGACGCAGGCCTGCACGGCCAGCTGCCCGGAGTGCGCGAAGGTGCCGTCGCCCATGTTCTGGTACATGTGCCCGGCGCTGGTGAACGGCGCCTGCCCGATCCACTGCGCGCCCTCGCCGCCCATCTGGGTGATCGATGTGACCGCGCTCTCCGGGCGGTTCACCAGCGCAACCATCGCGTGGCAGCCGATGCCGCCACCGGCCACCGCACCTTCGGGCACGATCGTCGAGCGGTTGTGCGGGCAACCGGAGCAGAAGTACGGCGTGCGGGCCACCGGCAGCAGCTCGAGCTTCGGCGGCTCACGGCGCTGCGGGGCCAGCAGCGCGGCCACCTCGGGACGAGCGGCCAGCACCCGGCGCAATGGCCCGACCAGCGCGCCCGCGGTGAGCTCACCGGCTTCGGGCACCAGCGGCCGGCCGTCCGCGTCGACCGAACCGAGCACCGCGGGCGGGTCCGGCATCCCGTAGAGCACGTCGCGGACCGCGGCCTCGACGAACGCCGACTTCTCCTCCACCACCAGCACCCGGTCCAGCCCGGCGGCGAACCCGCGCAGCAGCTCCCGCTCCAGCGGATGGATCATCCCGAGCCGCAGCAACCGGATCCCGGCGCCCCGGCAGCCGTCGTCGTCCAGGCCGACGTCGCGCAGGGCCTGCCGGATGTCGGCGAACGCCTTGCCGCCGGCCACGATGCCCAGCCAGGCGTCGGGCGGGTCCACCTCGACCGCGTTGATCGGGTTCGCGGCCAGGAACGCGCGCAGCATCGCCCAGCGCGGGCCGTACATCTGCGCCTCCGCCTGCAGCGACGCGGGCGGGGCCAGCATCGGGATCTGACGCAGCCGCCACGGCGCGCCCTCCCACTCCAGGCTCGGCACGGTGATGGGCACCTCGGCGCCGGAGCCGTCGACGGTGTAGATGCCGTCCGCGACGTCGGCGGTGATCTTCATGCCGACCCACATGCCGGACGCGCGGGACATCGCGATCCCGTAGCGGCCCAGCCGGATGATCTCCTCGGCGCTGCCGGGGTAGAGCACCGGCAGCCCGTAGCCGGCCAGCGTGCGCTCGCTGATGCACGGGATCGTGGAGGACTTGCAGCTCGGGTCGTCGCCGGCCAGCACCAGCACGCCGCCGGAGGGGTGCGCGCCGCACATGTTGCCGTGCCGGATCGGGTCGCCGGCCCGATCCACGCCGGGGGCCTTGCCGTACCAGACCCCGACCACCCCGTCGACGGTCCGGTCGTGGCCGGGCACCTCGACCTGGCTGCCCCACACCGCGGTCGCCGCCAGCTCCTCGTTGATCGCGGGCACCAGGGTGAGCCCGGCGCCCGCGCGCAGCTCGGTCGCCCTGGCCAACGTCTGATCCAGGCCACCCAACGGGCTGCCCTGGTAGCCGGACACGAACGACGCGGTACGCAGCCCCGCCGCGGCGTCGGCCGCGTGCTGCTCGACGAGCATCCGGGCGATCGCCTGCACCCCGGTGAGCAGCACCGGACCGGTGCCGGCCCGGTACCGGGAGGACAGCTCGAAATCGACGCTCATGAACGCCCTCCCATCGTCGGCCGGCTTACCACCCGCCGAGTCTCACACGGACCGGGCCAACACGGGCGCGGTGTCGATGCCGCCTCCGCGGGAAAAGCACGTCGGCGGGTCACGAGCGCGCCAGCGTCCCGGACACCCGAGCCGCGACCCGCAGCTCGGTGTGGAACGTGGTGCCGGCGTCGCTGCTCTCCAGCCGCTCCACGTAGAGCACGTCGGCGCCGACCGGCACCGCGAGCTGGGCCGTCTCGCGCAGCACCTCGCGCAGCTCGCCGAGCACCGGCAACGCCAGCTCGCGCAGCATCAACCGGTCGACAGCGAGCGGAACGCCGAGGTCACGTCGGGCTGGGTCGGCAGCGACCTGAATTCTGGTCGTACTTGTGGTCATGTCCACGATGCCGCTCGCGGAGGTCAAGGCGCACCTGTCCGAACTGGTCGGACGCGTCGCCGAGCAGCACGAACGGATCACGGTGAACGTGCACGGCCGACCGTCCGCGGTGCTGATCGCGGTGGACGACCTCGATGCGCTGCACGAGACGCTCGCCGTGCTCGCCGATCCCGACACGCTGCGGCGGCTGGCCGAGTCCGACGCCGAGCTGGCTCGGGGCGAGGCGCTGGGAGCCGAGGAGCTGACTGCGGCGATGGCGGCACGACGACACACCGCATGATCGAGGGCGCCGCCGAGCGATTCCAGCTGCGCCTCACACCCACCGTTCGGCGAGCCCTCACCGAGCGGCTCCCCGAGCCCGTCGCGTTCGCCGCGTTCGAGTTCATCACCGGACCCCTGCTCGACGACCCGCACCGGGTCGGCAAGCGCCTGCATCCGCCCCTGCACGACCGGCACGGCGCCCGGCGCGGGACGTACCGGATCCTCTACCGCATCGACGACAAGGCGAGGACGGTCACCGTCGTCGACGTCGATCATCGGAACACGGGCTACCGACCGCACTGACCGTTGTCAGCCGGCGCCTCCCGGGGGTCAGATCCAGCCGTTGTCGCGGGCGATGCGGTGCGCGTCGGCGCGGTTGCGGGCGGCCAGCTTCTGGGTGACCGCGGCCAGGTGGTTGCGCACGGTGCCCGAGGAGAGGAACAGCGCGCCGGGCCACCTCGCGGATCGGCCGGTCCACCCCGGCCGTGGCCAGCACCTCGGCCTCGCGCGGGGTGAGCGGGGACGGCGGCGCGGTCAGCGCGTCGGCGGCCAGCACCGGGTCGACATAACGCTGCCCGGCCCGGACGCGGCGGATCACGTCGGCCAGCGCGGTGCCGGGCGCGCCCTTGGCCAGGAACCCCTTCGCCCCCGAGGCCAGCGCGCGGCGCAGCACCGGCGGCCGGCCGTGCCCGGTCAGGATGACCACCGGGCAGTCGGGCAGCGCGCGGGCCAGCTCGGTGACGACCTGCAGCCCGTCCAGCCCGGGCATCTCCAGGTCGACGACGGCGACGTCCGGGCGGTGTTCGCGGGCCCGCTCGACCGCGCTGACGCCGTCCGGGGCGGTCGCCACCACGTCGATGTCCGGCTCCCGCTGCAACAGGCTGACCAGGGCTTCCCGGATCAGCTCGGCGTCCTCGGCGAGCAGCACCCGGATCATCGGCCGGCCAGCTCCACCCGCAGCTCGAAGCCGTCGCCGACCGGCCCCCAGCGCAACCGGGCTCCGAGCAGCGCGCACCGCTCGGCCAGCCCGGACAGCCCCATCCCGGGCGCTCCGGCCGGCCCGCGGCGCCCGGTCGTTCGTGATCACCACCGTGTCCCGGCGCAGCTCGATCGACACCCGGCGGGCGTCGCTGTGCCGCAGGATGTTCGTCACCGCCTCCCGGACCACCGCCGCCACCAGCTGCGACTCGGCCGGGTCCAGGTCGACCCGGTCGACGGCCAGCTCGGTGTCCACCCCGGCCGAGCCGAGCACCAGGCGGGCCGCTTGCAGCTGCTCGGCCAGGTCGATCGTGCCGTAGCCGTGCACCGCGGCCCGCACCTCCCGCAGCGTCGTCGACGCCAGGTCACGGATCTGCGTGGTCTCCGCGCGCACCCGGTCGGCGTCGCTGCCCGCCAGCTCACCGGCCAGCTCGGCCTTGAGCGCGATGATGCCGAGCCGGTGCCCGAGCACGTCGTGCAGCTCGCGGGCGAACCGCAACCGCTCCTGCGACACGGCCAGGCCCGCCTCCGCCTCCCGCCCGGCCTCGGCCGCGACCAGCAGCCGCAGCATCCACACGACAACCTGCCCCGCCAGCACGGTCACCGCGGCCGTGCCCAGTGTGAACAGCAGGCTCTGCGGCGCCGACCGGTCCCAGAGCAGCGCGCCGAGCACCGCGGCCGCGGCCAGGCCGGCCCCGGTCAGCACCGCCGCCGGCCAGCGCAGCACCAGCGGCGCCACCCCGATGGTGAACCCGGCCGCCCACGCCCACGGCACCTGCTCCGGCTCCGCCCAGGCGTGCAGCACCGGCCACAGCGCGACGGTCACCGCGACCGCGCCGGCCAGCAGCCACCCGCCGATCCGCTGCTCCACCCACGGCGTCACCGCCGCCCACAGCACCGCGGCGAGCGCGCCGCCGAGCGCCAGGACCAGCGCCCAGAGCAGCAGTGCGGCGGGACCGGCCGGGGGCCGGGTGAGCGCGATCGGCAGCGCGACGGCCCAGCCGACGTTGGTCAGCAGGATGCCCAGCACCACCAGCCGGGCGCGCTGCACCCTGGTGATCCGCCGCGGCGCGCTGGTCGTCATCGCCCGGTTCACGCCCCGATCAACAGCTCGGCCGCCAACACGATATCGATGACGGCGCACCACTGGGCGTAGGACCCGGAGACGACCGCGCCGCGCCGTAGGTGGACCAGGTCCCAGACGCCGTGGCCCAGCCAGCCGGCGGCGATCAGGTAGCGGGCGACCTCGGGGGCCACGGCCAGGCCGAGCACGGCCACCCCGGCGAACAGCACCATCCCGCCGGCCTGCAGCAGCAGCTCCGCCCGCCCGGTCCGGCGCAGCAACCCGCCGGCGGTGACCGCCGCGGCGACGGCGATGATCACGATCGTCGGGTCGACGCCGGTCAGCCGGTCCAGGACCAGGTAGCCGAGGATGCCGAGGACCAGCAGCGGCCAGCTGGCCCCGCGGCGGCGGACGACCGCGGCGACGACGTACAGCAACGGCAGCAGCGGCAGCACCCGGGCGGCCGACACCGTGTCGATGCCCCAGGTGGCCGCGGCCAGGGCGAGCGCGAGCAGGGCCGGCCACCAGCGGCCCAGCCCGGCGCGCAGGCGGTGGGTTCGGTTGAGGATCGTCGTTGTCATGACCTCGACCCTCGGCCGTACCGCGCGCACCCAACAGGTGCCCGCTGTCACGCCCCACCCATGACAGCACGCTCATCGCCGCGAACGTACTTGCCGTGATCAACAACGCCTGTTGATCACGGCAAGCTCACCGCCCGCCGAGTCTCACACGTGGGCGTTCCAGCACGGGCGCGCGGCGTCGATACCGCCTCCGCGGAAAAGCACGTCGGCGGGTCACGAGCGTGCCAGCGCCCCGGACACCCGGGCCGCGGCCCGCCGCACGCTCTGCACCACCGCGATCTTCCGCGCGCCGAGCACCCGCGCCGTGCCGCCGACCACCGAGATCGCCGCGACCGCGATCTTGCGGTCCCCGCGCAGCAGCACGATCGGCGCGGCCACCGACGACAAGCCCATGGTGTGCTCCTCGCGGGAGGCCGCGAAGCCGTCGATCCGGACCTGGTGCAGCACCTGCCGGTAGCGCACCGGGTCGACGATGGTGAACGGCGTGCGGCGGACGAACCCCCGCTCCAGGATGGCCCGCTCCATGTTCGGGTTGATCGCGGCCATCACCTTGCCCGCGCTGGAGGAGTGCCCTGGCCCGCGCCGGTAAAGCTCGGTGTGGAACTTGGTGCCGGCGTCGCTGCTCTCCAGCCGCTCCACGTAGAGCACATCGGCTCCGACCGGCACCGCGAGCTGGGCCGTCTCACGCAGCACCTCACGCAGCTCGCCGAGCACCGGCAACGCCAGCTCGCGCAGCATCAACCGGTCGACAGCGAGCTGACCGATCTCGAACAACCGCAGACCCAGCCGATAGCGCCCGGCCCCGGTGCGCTCCAACATGCCGCTCGCGGCCAACGCGGCCAGCATCCGACAGGCGGTGCTCTTGGCCACCCCGAGCTCCCGGGCCACCGCGGTCGCGCCCAGCTCGGCCTCCCGCTCGAAGCAGCCCAGCACACCCATGGCGATCGACACCGAGCGCAACGGGGCATCGCACCCCTCCAGGATCGCCTCGTCGAGATCCGTGATCGTCATCCGATCGGCGCTCCCCTGCTCTCCATACCGCCGCTCACGACTCCCAGGCCGGGAACTCGTCCGGCGGCGGCACGTTCACCTCGGTGACCCGGTTGCGGTAGGACACCAGGGCGGTCTGCGCCCCCTCGCGCACCTTGACCCGGATCTCCTCGGTGTTCAACGGCTCGCCGGGGTCGTAGCCGTGCGCCCAGGTGGCGAACGCCCGCATCGGCCCGGAGTGAGTGGCGGCCAGGATGCGCCTGTCGTCGGGATAGTCGACGATCAGCCGGTGGAAGCCGCGCCAGAACCGGCGCACGCAGAGCGCGGGCGGCTCGAAGTACATCAGCGGGATGGTCAGCCACATCTGGATCGGGTCGGCCCCGCCCAGCTGCACCCGGTAGAAGCGGTCGATCTCGACCAGCCAGCGCGGCCGGTCCCCGACCGCCATCCGCTCCAGCTTCTCCATGGTGGACTGGTACTGGCGGAACGCCGAGGTCACGTCGCGCAGCCCGTCGGGGGTCCAGACCCCGAAGTTGCGCAGCTCCGGTATCGCCACCGGCTCGGTCAGCTCGATGTGCTTGCCCCACATGGCCATCCCGTCGGTGGCGCCGCGGTAGAGCTGCTCCGCGGTCTGCCGGGCCCGGTTGGTGTCGGCGCAGACCAGCCGGACCCGATCACCGTCGTCCCAGCGCCGGGCCAGCTCGTGCCCGCGCCGGTGCGCCTGCCAGCCGCCCATCGGGGTCAGCCCGGCGTCGGTCGAGTAGCCCTGGGTGATGCCGTGCCTGATGATCGAGATCTCGCAGACGAACCGCTCCGAGGCCCGCCGCTCGATCGGCGCGGCGATCTCCTTGCCGCGGGTCGCCTCGGCCAGTGCCGGGGTGAACCTCGCCCCCTCGAACTCGACGACCGGGGCCGGCGGGGCGGCGGTGGCCGCACCACGCTCCCGGAACCGGCGCAGGTACAGCGGCGTCGATTCCCCCTCAGCCGCTCCCGCCCCCTCCAACTCGGCGTCACCCGCCCGCCCCCGCCGCTCCCGATACCGCGCCAGGTACCCCGGCGCCTCGTACCGATCCAACCCCCGCGCATCCTGCCGCTCACTCACCTGCCCACCCCCCACTCCGCGCCCGATCCGGAAGGGTGGAGGGAAAGGAGGGTCATGAGTGGACCGTGAAGAAGCGCTCGTTGACCTGGCGGTGGTAGTAGAAGATGGCCCGGCCCATCTCCTCCTCGGTCCAGGTGATGGGTTCGAAGTCGGGGTCGACCCAGTAGCCGCCGGTGAACAGCTCGTTGCGGTTGCCGACCGGGTCGAAGAAGTAGGTGGTGTAGCCGCGGGTCACGCCGTGCCGCGTGGGGGCTACGTCGATGTCGACCCCGTGGTAGGCCAGCGTGTCGGCGGCGTCGCGGATGCCGTTCCAGTCGTCGAGCCAGAACGCGAAGTGGTGCAGCGCGCCGTTCGGGCCGGTGATCACCGCGACGTCGTGCGGGGTGTGGCTGCGCTCCAGGAACGCGGCGAGCTGGTGGCCGTCGTCGGCCACGATCTGCTCGGTCAGCCGGAACTCGAGGATCTCGGTGAAGAACGCCGTGAACGCCTCCACGTCCTCGGCCATCACGAACACGTGGTCCAGCCGCGGCGGCGCGATGCCGACCAGGTCCTGCGGTTTGGGCGGCGGGTTGGTCAGCGGCAGCATGTTCCCGACCCGCTCCATGCCGTGCACCAGCTCCACCAGGTGCCCGGACGGTGAGTCGAAGCGGATCGCCTCGCCCCAGCCGGGGCCCAGCTCGCGGGCGGCGTAGCGCTTCACCGGCACGCTCACCGCCTGCAGCTTGTCGGTGAAGTAGTCCAGATCCCCGGCCTCGGCGACCTTGAACGCCATGTGGTCCAGGCCGTAGGTGGGGGCCTGGCGCAGCACCACCGAGTGATGCTCGTGCTCGTCCCAACACTTGAGGAACACCCGTTCGACGCCGTCCTTGACGTCCCGCGCGGTCTCGATCAGGCCGAGCACTTCGGTGTAGTAGGCGGTGCACAGCTCGAGGTCGGGCACCCGCACCTCGACGTGTTGTAACCGCAGGATCCGGTCCGGCATGGGGGCTCCTAGGTCAGGTGTGCATCCGCAGGAAGCGCTGGCTGACGACGTTCTCGTAGTAGAAAAGGCCCTTGCCGAACTCGTTCTCGGTCCAGGTGATGATCTCCGCGTCCGGGTCCACCCAGTAGCCGCCGGTGAACACCTCGTTGCGGATGCCGAGCGGGTCGAAGAAGTAGATGGTGTTGCCGCGCGTGACACCGTGCCGGGTCGGGCCCTGGTCGATCTGCACGCCGTTGTAGGCCAGCGTGTCGGCCGCCTTGCGGATGTGGTCCCAGTCGTCGAGCCAGTACGCCCAGTGGTGCAGGGCGCCGTTGGGACCGTTGACGATGGCGATGTCGTGCGGGGAGTTGGTGCGCCCGGCCAGCCAGATGCCGAGCTGGTGGCCGTTGCCGTCGAGCACCTGCTCGGTCAGCCGCATCCCGAGGACGTCGATGAAGAAGCGGCCGGCCTCGGCCACCTCCTCGGCGTTGACCAGCATGTGGTCCATCCGCGGTGGCGCGATGCCGGGCAGGTCGGGCGGCGGCACCGGCGACGGGTTGTGCTTGCCGAGCATGTTGCCGGTCTTTTCGATGTCCCAGACCAGCTCCATGATCTGGCCGGAGGGCACCTCGAACCGGATCGACTCGCCCTGCCCGACGGCCTCGCCCCGGGACACCCGGCTGACCTGGCAGCCGTAGCGGGTGAGCCTGTTCTCGAAGTCGTGCAGGTCGTCCTCGGCCTCCACCCGGAAGGTGAACGAGTCCATCCCGGTCCGCGGGTTGTAGCGCATCCGCAGCGAGTGGTGATCCTGCTCGTCCCAGCACTTGAACCAGGCCGTGTCGCCGAGGACCGGGTCGTCGGAGCGCTGGACCTGCTGCAGGCCCATCACCTCGGTGTAGTAGGCACTGGCGAGATCGAGATCGGGCGTGCGGACATCGATATGAGCGAGGCGAAGGATCCCCACGGTGATCAGCTCCCGGGGTGGTCGAGTAGCTCCTTGACGGCCCGACGCTAGCCCGCCTAGCGTTCCGCAAGGAAGACCACGCATTCCAGATAACGGAACGCCAGGGATCGAACGGGGAACGGGTGAGCGCCGGACCGAGCACGCCGAAGCCGGAAGGGATGCGCGCCGCGGTCGCCGAGTACGTCACCGCGCTGCACCGCTCGTACCTGGCTCAGGCCGATACGTTCGCACCGGCCGTGCGCGGCCGGATGCCGCTGCTGGCCGGCCGCGGTCCATCGGCGGCGCCGCTGCTGGTCGCCGCCGTCGGGGCACGCAACCTGCACCTGCTCGCGACCCGGGAGGAACTCGGCCCGCTGCGCGGGCAGGAGGTGGAGGTGACCG
Organism: uncultured Actinomycetota bacterium; assembly: GCA_963730945.1. Lineage (GTDB taxonomy): Bacteria > Actinomycetota > Actinomycetes > Mycobacteriales > Pseudonocardiaceae > Pseudonocardia. The sequence continues at coordinate 62,173 of CAVSTV010000008.1, read as the reverse complement.
GCTCGCTACCCGGGCTGGACTGGGCGCTGCGCTTCTACGACCCGGTCGTCACGCCGGCACTGGGGCTGATCGACGAACGCGAGACACCCGCCTATGCCGAGGTCAAGCACGCGCTGGGCATCACGACGACCGTCTACCACGTGGTGGCGCAACCGGGCTCCGGGCTGACTCCGCACCACGCCGGGCACATCGGCTCGGGGTTGGCCAGCGGGCACTCGGCGGCGGCCCGTGACTTCGAGACGATCCGCAGTCGGGTCCGCGGCCGGGAGCGGCTGGTCGACGAGCTGATCGGGGCGGCCGTATCCGGGTTGCCGCGCGCGCAGGCGCTGCTGGCCCGCGCGATCGCCCCGCACAACCCCGCTGTGGCCGCGCTGGCCGAGGTCGCCGAGCCCGACCCCGACGCCGTGCGCAAGGCCCTGCTGGAGTCGGTCGGCGGCCGCCGCGAGTGGCACCCGGAACCCCCCACATGACCCCCGCCCCGCCGATCCCCCGCCCCCGCCCCCGCCCACTCCACCCCCGAACGGAACGAACGGCACTTTCGCACGCACCTAGCGTGCGAAAGTGCCGTTCGTTCCGCCTCGCGAGGGGGGTGAGGGGGCCGGGTGAGTGATGCGACGCTGTCCACGGTGCGCAATGCGGCGCGGGTGCTCAAGGCGTTCCGCACCCGGGAGGAGTCGCTCGGGGTGTCCGAGCTGGCTCGCCGACTGGAGCTGGGGAAGTCCAACGTGCACCGGTTGCTGACCACTTTGGTCTCCGAGGGGCTGGTCGAGCAGGATCCGCGCAGCGGTGGCTACCGGCTGGGCATCGTGATGTTCGAGCTCGGCGAGGCGGTGAAGGTGCACCTGGACCTGCATGCTGCGGCCGGCCAGGTGCTGGCCCAGCTGCGGGAGCAGACCGGCGAGTCGTCGCAGGTCGGGGTGCTCGACGGCGACGAGGTCGTCTACGTCGATCGACTGGAGAGCGCCTACTCGCTGCGGCTGTTCACCGAGACCGGGCGCCGGGTGCCGGCGCACTGCACGTCCAGCGGCAAGGTGTTGCTCGCGCATCAGTCCACTTCGGACCGAGAGCGGTACCTGTCGCGTGGCCCGCTGCCCCGCCTCACCCCGCACACCATCACCGATCCGGACGCCCTGCGCGCCGAGCTCACCGCGGTGCGCACCCGCGGGTGGGCCGAGGCGATCAACGAGCGGGAGATCGGCGTGGCCAGCCTGGCCGCCCCGGTCCGCGACCGGCACGGTGAGGTCGTCGCCGCGGTCAGCATCGGGGCCCCGGTGGCCCGGTTCGGCGCGGTGCCACGGCGGCGGGTGGTGCACGCGCTGGTCGAGGCGGGCGAGGCGGTCAGCCGCCGGCTCGGCTGGTCCCCCGAATCCGGGCTCGCGCCGTGACCCCGCAGCCCGTGCTCTCACCCCGCAGCCGTCGGGAAGGCTGCGGAGTGACCGGACGGGCTGTGTGGTCTCGCGCCGTGAGGTCGGAGTGGGGGCGGTGAGCGTGGACGCGGCGGAGCTGGCGGCGCGGCTGCGGGCGGCAGCCGTGGCGCGGACGGCGATCGAGCCGCTGACCGCCGAGCGGCCCGAGCTCGACCTCGCTGCCGGTTACGCGGTGCAGCGCGAGCTTCGGGCCGCCGCCGGACCGCTGGCCGGCTGGAAGCTGGGCGTGACCAGCCGGGCCAAGCAGGCCCAGGTCGGCGTGGACAGCCCGGTGTACGGCTTCCTGGCGGCGGCGGACGCGCTGGTGGTCGGCACGCCGCTGGACGCGGCGGCGCTGATCCAGCCGCGCTGCGAACCGGAGATCGCCTTCGTCCTCGACCGGGACCTGGCCGGCCCGGACGTGACCGCGGACGAGGTGCTGGCCGCGACGGCCGGCGTGGCGGTGGGCATCGAGGTGCTGGACTCCCGCTACCGCGACTACCGCTTCACCATGGCCGACGTGGTCGCCGACAACGCCTCGGCCGGCCGGTTCGTGATCGGCGCAACGGTGCCGGTCGCGGGCGTCGACCTGCGGCGGGTCGGGGTGATCCTGGAACGCAACGGCGAGGTGGTCGGCACCGCGGCCGGCGCGGCCGTGCTGGGGCACCCGGCCGAGGCGGTGGCCTGGCTGGTGCGCGCCCTGGCCGAGACGGGCGAGGGCCTGGCTGCCGGGCAGATCGTGCTGTCCGGCGGGCTCACCGCGGCGGTGCCGGTCGCGCCGGGCGATGTCGTCGTAGCCTCGATCGACCGGCTGGGCACCCTGGAGCTTCCGGTGCTCGGCGGACGGTCCGGGTGAAGTACCGACGAAGGAGCCGACATGCCACTGATCCAGATCACGCTCGCCCGCGGACGCACCCCCGAGCAACTCGCGGCGCTCGGGGAGGCCGTCACCGCGGCGGTGCACTCCTCGATCGGGGCGCCGGTGGCCAACGTCCGGGTGGTGGTGACCGAGTGCGAGCCGGAGCTGTGGTTCATCGGCGGCGAGTCGATGGCCGCGCTGCGGGCCGCCGGGAAGCGGTGAGCGCCACGATGAGGACCGCGCCGCCATGAGCCTGCTCCCGCTCGACGCCGACCGCCCTCCCGGCGCGTCGGCGTGGGTACTGCGGGCCCCGGACGGGCGCAGCTTCGCGGTGTTCGACGTCGAGGGTGAGCTCCGGGTCACCGACGCGCTCTGCCCGCACAACCGGGGCCCGCTCGAGCAGGGCTGGGTACGCGCCGGGACGACCCTCGTCTGCCCCTGGCACTGGTACCGGTTCGACCTGGTCAGCGGCGACTGTGCGACGAACCCGGAACACCGGCTGGGCACCTACCCGGTGCTCGTGCGCGACGGGGCGAGGGTCGCCGACATCGGGGAGGCGCCTGCGGCCCGTTCCTGGTCGGAGCGGTTGCGCGCGCACGCCCGCGGAGACCCGCTCGAGTGATCGCCCGCGGGGCGGCCCGGCCGCGGCGGCCGGCGGGATCAGGCGGCGTCGCCACGCAGCGCGCGCACCGCCACCTCCAGCTGTTCGGCCGTCGTGCCGGCGCCGTCGAGCGGCGGGGCCGCCACCACGTCGATCCGGGCACGGAATCGCCGGGGCAACCGCGCGCGGCCCATGCTGGAATCGTTGTGGCTCCACATGCTGCTCCACATCCCCCGCAACGCCATCGGCAGCACCGGTACCGGGCGCGCTGCGAGAATACGCTCGATACCCGGCCGGAATCGCGCGATGTCGCCGTCGCGGGTCAGGCTCCCTTCCGGGAAGATGCCGACGACCTGGCCGTCCGCCAAGGCCGCATCGATCTCGGCGAAGGCGAGCCGCATCAGGTCGGGGTGCTCCTTCGCGCCCGCAATGGGAATTGCCTTCGCGGTGCGGAAGATCCAGCGCAGGCCGGGGATATTGAATATCTTGTAATACATCACGAAGCGCACCGGACGCTTGATCGTGCCACCCAGGATCAGCGCATCAAGGTAACTGACGTGGTTGCAGACCACGATTGCCGGGCCTTCTTCGGGAACGTTCTCCTCGACGCCCTGAACGCGCAGCCGGTACAGCGTGCTCACCAGCAGCCAGGTGACGAAGCGCATGGCGAACTCCGGCACGATGGTGAATATGTAGATCGCCACCAGCGTGTTGGCGATCGCCAGCGCCAGGAACACCTGTGGCACGGTCCAGCCGAGCACGCGCTGCACGGTGATGCCCAGCGCCGCCGCGATCACCACGAACAGCGAGTTCTGGATGTTCATGCCGGCGATCACGCGGGAGATCTGCGCGGGCGGGGTGCGGCTCTGGATCAACGCAAACAACGGCACCACGAAGAAGCCCACGAACACCCCGACCATGGTCAGGTCGACCACGATGCGCCAGCTGCCCGGCTGGGCCAGGAACGCGGCGGTGCCCATGCTCGAGGTCAGCGCCGCGCTGCTGCGGGCGAAGTAGAGATCCAGCAGGAACACACTGATGCCGGCCGCCCCCAGCGGCACCAGCCCGATCTCGACCACCCGCCCGGACAACCGCTCGCACAGCAGCGAACCGACGCCGGTACCCACCGAGAACAGCGCCAGCGCAACGATGTACAGCTCCTGCCGGCCGCCGAGGTTGATCTCGGCATAGCTCGGCAGCTGAGCCGTGAGCACGGTTCCGATGAACCAGAACCAGGAGACGCCGAGCACCGCCTTGCGCACCGCGGGCTGCTTGCCGGTCAACCGCCAGATCGCCAGCGACTCCGGCAGCGGGTTCGCGCGCAGCTTCAGCTCCGGCGCGGCCGCCCCGATGACCGGGATCATGCGGCTGACGACGTTGCCGAGCACGGCCAGCGCGACGATCAGGAGCGCCGCCGCCACCGGTCCGTACCCGCCGGCCACGGCGAAGATCAGGCCACCGACGATCATGCCGAACAGGATCGAGACCGAGGTGCCCATCTCCACAAGGCCGTTGCCACCGGTCAGTTCCTCGCGCCGCAGCACCGCCGGCAGGATCGAGTACTTCACCGGCCCGAACAACGTCGACTGCACGCCGGTGCCGAACAGGGCCACCAGCAGCAGTGGCAGGTTCCCGGTCAGGAAGCCGACCGCCGCCAGCATCATGACCGCGATTTCCAGCGCCGTGGTGATGCGCACGAGCCGCGCCTTTTCGAGCTTTTCTGCGATCTGGCCGGCAGGGGCTGAGAACAGGAAATAAGGAAGGATGAACAGGGCCGGCGCGAGGTTCGAGTACAGGGTGCGCTGCTCGGCCGGAACACCCATCCAGAACAGCAGTCCGATGATCGACTGCCGGTAGACGTTGTCGTTGAAAGCGCCCAGGCACTGGGTGACGAAGAAGGGCAGGAAACGGCGCTGCCGGAGAAGCTCGAACTGGTTTCGCGCCATCGAATCCCCCGTGCGTCGGGGGCACTTTAGCGATGCCGCACGCCGCGGATCGGGTCGGGGTGACCGTCGGCGGAGCTCGCTGTCGGTGATCGCGAGCGACACCGCCCGATCCCGTCGGGCGATCGCTGCGGCCCGGCGGACCGGGTTGTCGGCCGGGTACCGTGCGGGTAGCAGCCGCGGCGAGGGGAGCGAGGTGTTCCGCAGCAGGTACGAGCGCCGCGACGGACTCCCGGATGCGGGCACGCTGGCCGCGCGCAACGCCGTCACGCAGGCCTTCCTCGCCCTCGACGACGAGCAGCGCGCCGCGGCCACCGCGGTCGCTGCCGCCGACGAACTGGGCACCGGCCGGCGGCTCGACGCGGACTGGGGGCAGATCGCCGCCGTGGGCGATGCGGCGACCGAGGCCTACCTGCGGGCCACCACCGAGTTCCCGCTGGACGGCACCGGGCCGGTCGCCGGCGCCCGGGCGGCCGACGAGCGGGCCCAGCGCGAGATCGAGCTCGCCCGCGACGCCATCCGCCGGTTCCGGGCCACCCACTCCCTGGTGCTCGACGAGGCCGCGCTGGCGCTGAACCGGCTGCCGCGCACGGTGCAGGAGGCGCGCGCCGCCGTGGTCGAGGCCCGCGCCGCCGTGCAACGGGCCGACGCCTCGGGAGTGCGGTCCCGCAAGGCCGCCGACCAGCTCGCCGACGCCGAACGCGCCGTCGGGCTGCTCGACGCCCCCGGCTCCGGCCTCAAGCAGCGCCGGGACTCCGCGCTGCGGGTGCTCGAGCTCGCCCGTTCGGCCACCGGGATGGCCACCGAGGCGCCGCGCACGGCGCAGTCGGTGCGCACCGCGCTGGCCAGCATCGCCACCCGGCGGGCGGCGGCGGTGACCAAGGCCGAGCAGATCGAGCCGGCCATGTCGGCGCTGCGCCGCGAGTTCTCCGAGCCCTGCTCGCGCGACCTGATCGGCTCCGAGGCGCGCACCCGGGAGGCCATCGGCACCGCCGACGTGGCCATCGAGGCCGCGCGGCGCGACGTGGATGCGGGCGACTGGGACTCCGCGGCCGATCAGGTGGCCGCCGCCCGCTCCGCACTCGGGCAGGCCGAGCAGCGCCACGACGCGGTCATCGACCGGCTCGCCGAGCTGCGTGCGGTCCGCGCGGATCCGGCGAAGTTCGCCGCTGACACCCGCTTCGTGCTGCGCGACGCCCAGCGGCTGGTGGTGGACCGCGGGCTGGTCAAGGAGTTCGGGCAGATCCTGGACGCGCAGTCGGTACGGCTGCAGAACGCGCAGGAGCGGCTGGTCGACGTCGTGCACCCGGACTACTGGTTCTACCTCACCGAGCTGCGCGGGATCACCGAGCGGGTGCAGGCGGTGGTCGCCCAGGCGCGGCGCCGCGCGTAGCCGGCACTCAGCCGGGTCGCGCTCAGCCCGGTCGGCGCCGCCCCAGCAGCAGGGTGATGGCCAGCGGGCGGACCACCGAGCCGCCGTACTCCGCGTCGATCACCGCGCAGACGTCGTCGAGCAGCGCCTCCCCCGCCGCCGCCGGCATGGCCAGCCAGCCGGAGTAGGTCCGATGCAGCTCGGCGTACTGCTGGGTGGTGCAGGTCTGGTCGTAGGGGTAGCGGTGGACCTCGACGTCGCTGAATTCGGCCGCCCGGGCCAGCGCGGGCTGCAGCGACGGGGTGGCCCGGTCGAACTCGACGACCGGCGGGTCGGCCGGGTTCCGGCCGGAGCCGTGCCGTTCGAACACGTCCTGGATGCGCTCCCAGAAGCCGCGGTCGACCTCCGACCGCACCTGGATGACGTCGATCACCGCCAGCCATCCACCCGGCCGGAGCAGCCGAGCCGGCTGCACGATCTGGGCGTGCGTCGGGACCCAGTGATAGGCGGTCGCGGCGACCACCGCGTCGAACCGCCCACTCGGCAGGTCCACGTCCTCGAATGCGGAGACCACGATCTCCAGGGCCGGTCCCGCCAGGTTGACGGCCAGCCGCTCGGCCATCGTCGGGCCGATCTCGACCGCGGTCACCCGGGCGCCCCGGGCCAGCAACGAGCGGGTGGCCTGACCGGTGCCCGGGCCGACCTCGACGACGGCCGGGTGCGCCGGCAGCCGCGCGAACAGCTCGTCGAACACGGCGTCGGGGTAACCGAGCCGAACGCGGTCGTAGCGCCCCACCACCCGGTCGAACCCGGTCCGGTTGGCCAGATCAGCCCGCTCCGCCACCGTCGCCGACCCCCTGCCGTTTCCCGCGATCCCGTGGGCGGGGTCAGTGCGGCGGTTCGTGGCCGATCGCCACATCACCGGTCGGGGTGATCTCGCCGGTCCATCCGCAGCCGCCGCACCAGCAGTAGAAGCGGCGGTCCTCGGCCTCCCAGAACTCGGTGGCCAGCTGCAGGCCACCCGCGCAGTGCGGGCAGAAGCGCGGCGCGTCCCGGCGGTGCGCGGCGGCGTCGGCGAGGAACCGGCGATCCACCGCGACCGGGAGCGCCGACCGGTCCACCGGCCGCGTCATGCCGGCGCGACCTGCCCCGCGGCGGCCTTCTCCCCCGCGATCTTGTCGGCCGCGCTGATGTGGATCTTCTTGATGGTGTCCAGCATCGGGGAGAAGCGGGACGAGCCCATGTCGCAGAAGTCCAGCGCGAACTGGGCGCCGCCGGCGTTGAACTTGTCCTTCTCGCACGGCAGGTCGATGCGCTCGTGCGGCTCGCGGATGGTGCCCAACGGGTCGCCGCCGGCCGCCACGACGTCCATCTGCTCGCGGAACATCTTGCGCAGCATGGCCACCCCGATGTCGCTGCGCCCGAGGTGCTCGGTGGTCCGGTCGGTGATCGCGCCCTGGGTGACCCAGGCCATCATGTCCTGGCCCTCGACGTAGTTGGTCACGTGCCGGCCGCTGGAGTCGATCACCGGCACCTGGTAGTCGGGGATCTGCGGCTGCTCCACGTGCTCGTAGCCGTCGGGTGAGTGCACGGTGTAGAGGATGAACCGGGTGGTGGTCCGGTTGACCGGCACCCGGATCTGCATCTGGTGCACTCCGCCGCCGCCGACCCGCATGTTGTACGGGAACACCAGCGGGTGCCCGACCTTCCAGTCGTCGTTCTCCTCGCTGGCCCCCTTGAGCACCCGGCGCTTGATGATCCCCCACTCGAACGGCGTGAACCCGATCTTCACGTGCTCCTTGCCGAAGGAGGCGGGCGCGGTGAAGCCCTGGTGCCGGCCGATGAACTCGAAGTAGCGCCCGTGCAGGAACTCGACGTGGTGCGGGTCGACCGCGTTCTCCATGATCTGCACGTAGTTGCACGGCAGGTCGGCCCAGCCGATGTCGCGGAAGCCGTCCATCACGTAGGTGTCGAAGCGCGGCAGCTGCGGCGCCGGGGACGGACCGACGTAGGCCCAGATCAGGCCACCCAACTCCTGCACCGACCCGGCGTCGGCCCGCACCCGGTTCAGGAACTGGGTGTTCTCCCGCTCGGCCGGCTGCTCGGTGCAGGCGCCGTCGGTGTCGAACTTCCAGCCGTGATACGGACAGCGCAACCCGTCGGACTCGACCACGCCGTAGGCCAGCGACGCCTTCCGGTGCGGGCACGCCTCGGGCACGATCCCGTAGCGCCCGCTCGGGCTGCGCCAGAGCGCGAAGAAGTCCCCGAGCAGCTCCACCCGCTTCACCGGGAACTCGGCCAGCTCCCGGGTGAACGCGACCGGGTACCAGTAGCGGCGCAGCACCTCGCCCATCCGGGTGCCCGCCTCGACCTGGGTCAGCTCGTCGTTCTGCTCGGCGGTCAGCATCGTCGGACGGCTCCCCTGTGGTGGACGGCCCTGTGGTGGACGGCGGGTGCCACCGACGGTAGATAGCGCCGGGTTGACGGACAAGGGATCCTTCCCGTATGGAGGGAACACCGCACGTTCGGGCGTCGTGGGAACTCACCTCGGTGCGCAATGCGGCACGGCTGCTCAAGGAGTTCTCCCGCACCGACCGCGAGCTGGGCGTGTCCGAGCTGGCGCGCCGGCTCGACCTGGCCACCAGCACGGTGCACCGGCTGCTGGCCACGCTGACCGCGGAGCGGCTGATGGAGCGCTCCCCCGGTGGCTACCGGTTGGGGCTGGCGCTGTTCGATCTCGGCGCCATCCTCGCCCCGCACCTGGACCTGCACGAGGCGGCCATGCCGGTGATGGCCACGCTGCGACACCGCTGCGGTGAGACGGTGCAGCTGGCGGTGCTCGACGGGCTGGAGTCGGTGTACATCGACCGCCTCGAGAGCCCGCACACGGTGCGGATCTTCTCCCGGGTCGGTACCCGGCTGCCGGCCACCACGACCAGCACCGGCAAGGTGCTGCTGGCCGCGCTGCCCGCCGCCGAGCTCGATCGGCGACTGGTTGCCTGGAGCCCGCACCGCCACACCCCCTACTCGATCATCGAGGAGCCGGTGCTCCGGGTCCGGCTGGCCGAGATCGCCGGGCGCGGCTGGGCGGAGAACCTGCAGGAGAGCCGGGTCGGAGTGGTCTCGGTCGGGGCGCCGGTACGCGGCCCGGACGGGGTGGTGATCGCCGCGCTCAGCGTGGCCGCCCCCACCGACCGCGCCGGCCCGGCGGCGCTGGGCCGGATCAGATCCGCCGTCGTCGACGCCGCCGCGGTGATCTCCCGCCGCCTCGGCCACCCGGCCTGAGGTCGGCGGCGGTGGTGGCCGGTCACACCGTGAGGACGAGCTTTCCGGTGGTGTGGCCCATCTCGCCGGCTCGGTGGGCGTGGGCGGCCCGCTCCAGGGGGAACGTCTCGCCGACCAGCACGCGCAGCCGCCGGTCGTCGACCAGCCGGGCCAGCTCCTCCAGGCCGTCGCCGTCGGGCTCGACGACCATGCCGGTGGCCCGCAGCCCGCGCTCGGCGGCGGCGGTCACCGCGGCGGCGCTCGCGGCCGAGGGCAGGCAGACCAGCCGCCCGTCCGGGCGCAGCACCTCCAGCGACCGCACCGCCACGTCGCCGCCGATCAGGTCCAGCACCAGGTCGACCGGCTCGATGACCCGCTCGAACGCCTCGGCGCGGTAGTCGACCGGCTCGTCCACGCCCAGGTCGTTGAGCAGCGGATGCTTGCCGACCGACGCGGTGCCGATGACGTAGGCGCCGCGGGCCTTCGCGATCTGCACCGCCAGGTGCCCGACGCCACCGGCCGCGGCGTGCACCAGCACCCGCTGCCCGGCCGCCACGTGCGCGACGTCGACCAACGCCTGCCAGGCGGTCAGCCCGGCCAGCGGCAGTCCGGCCGCCTCCGGCTCGGACAGTCGCGCCGGCCGGTAGGCGAAGTGCCGCGACGGCGCCGTCACGAACTCGGCGTAGGCGCCGGCCTGCCGCGGGAACCACGGCATCCCGAAGACCGCATCGCCGACGGCGAACCGGGTGACGCCGACGCCGACCGCGTCGACGGTGCCGGCCACGTCCCAGCCGACGGTGAACGGTGGCGGCCCGAGCACCGCGGCCATGCCGGCGCCCGCGCGGGTCTTCCAGTCCACCGGGTTCACGCCCGCGGCCGCGACCCGGACCCGGATCTCGGTGGGCAGCGGGTCGGGCACCGCGACCCTGTTGATCTCGAGCACCTCGGGCCCGCCGATGCTCAGCTGGGTGATCGCGCGCATGGTGGTCACCCGCGGATGCCTACCATCGTGCGCCGGCTCACCCGGCGTGGGCCCCGACCCCGAGGAATCGGCAGCCGGTCACCGGCCGGCCGCGGGTGATCAGCGGCCGGGGATCGGCTTGCCGCTGAAGACGTACTTCTGGGCCAGCGCGACCGGGTCGTAGGCCGCGGGCGCGGCCGGTCCGGCGGCGGTCACCGTCACCGGTCGGATCTGCACGATGCAGACCGGGTCGCCGGCGCGGCGGTGCCGCGAGATCACCCACTCCACGTCGACCGGGTAGCCGTAGTGCTGCTCGATCGCGATCACCGCGGCGACGATCGCGGCGATCTGCTCCTCGTCGAGCACGCGGCGGTCGGCCAGCTTGGCCGGCATCGCGATCTCGGTGACCCGACCGTCGGCGAAGTCGAACGCGGAGACCACGGTCTTGTGGGCGACGTCGTAGCGCAGCACCCGCCCGTCGGCCTTGCCCACCTCGATGTGGTCCGGGTCGACCAGGCCCTGCACGATCGCCTCACCCCACCCCCAGGACGTCTCGATCACGACCCGGTCGGCCTTGGTGGTGACCGGGTGCACCGAGAACGCCACCCCGGACGCGCGGGCGTGGATCAGCTCGATCACCCCGACCGCGATCGGCATGTCGTGGTGGCTGATCCCGTTGCGCAGCCGGTAGACCAGCGCGCGGGCGGTGAACAGCGACGCCCAGCAGCGGCGCACCGCCACCAGCACCCGCTCGATGCCCGAGACCCCGAGGTAGGTGTCGAAGATCCCGGCGAACGAGGCGTCGGCCGCGTCCTCGCCGGTGGCCGAGGAGCGCACCGCGGTGGGCACGTTGACGTCGGTGCAGCGCAGGCACAGCTCCTCGTAGGCCTCGGTGATCTCCGCGGTCAGCCGGTCGGACATCGGGGTGGCGTCGAACAGCTCGCGGATCCGCGCCGAGGCGGCCTGCACCGCCGCGTCCGCCGGATCCGTGCCCAACCCGCCGAGGATCTCCTCGATCTGCGGGTCCACACCGGACTGTGCACAGTGTTCCCGGTAGGCGTCCACGGTGACCGCGAAACCCTGCGGCACCTGCACGCCGGTCCGGTGCAGCTCGGCCAGCCGGCCGATCTTGGATCCGGCCCTGGCCACCATGGACGCCGGATCGTCGGGGCCGTCCACCCAGACGGTGCTGGTTGGCGCCCCGGCCGATCCGATCACAGCGGACACCTCACGACGCAGCCAGCTCGGCCGCCCGCTTCAGGATGGTGACCTTGCCGTTGGTGCCGTCCACCTCGATCTCGTCGCCGTCACCGATGGCGATGGTGGCGATGCCGGCCGCGGTCACCGTCGGCACCCCGTACTCGCGCCCGACGATGGCGGCGTGGCTGAGCATGCCGCCGCCGTCGCAGACCGCGGCGGCGATCTTGCCGAAGGCCGGCGTCCAGTTCGGCGAGGTCGACTCGCACACCAGGATCTCCCCCGGGGCGATCCGGTGCAGCTCGTCCGAGCTCTGCAGCACCCTGGCGATGCCGGTGGCCTGCCCGCGCGCCGCGGCCACCCCGGTCAGCGTGGTCTGGCTGGCCGCGTCCGGGTTCTGCATGGCCCGCAACGAACCCGGGTTGATGCCGAAGATCTCGATCAGCACCGGGTCCTCGACCGATTCCGGGATGGTGCCCAGCACCTTGGGCATCTCGCCGCGCCGGACGTGCCAGTGGTCGAAGTACTGCCGCCGGTCGGCGACCAGGCTCTTCAGCTCGCCCGCATAGGGTTGCCCGCCGGCCACGTCGAGCAGCTCGGGCCAGAACAGGTAGAGCATGTCGTCGCGGTGCTCGGCGCCGACCCGGCCGGCGAGCTCCTGGCAGGCGTGCCGCAGCGGCAGCATGACCTTGAGGTCGATATAGAAGTTGTGGTCGTCCTGCCACCACGGGAAGTTCGCGGCCTGGTTGGCGGCCAGGCCGCCGTCGAACACGGCCTGCTCCTCGCGCGTCAGCCCGGACCGGGCGGTGTCGATCGCGTCATCGCGCTCGGCCAGCGCGTGCGCCGCGGCCGCTTCGAAGTCGTGATCCTCCTCCCGGAGCAGGAACGTCTTGACCATGGCGAACGGGTTGGTGTCGTCCTCGATCCAGCTCGGCAGGCCGACGTCGCAGGTGGCCTCCTGGCGGTGCCCGTAGACGGCGAGGAAGTCGTCGAAGTCGGTCAGCCACTGCGATGCGGAGCCGCCGTGGGCCGACAGCGCGGCGCGCAGACCGCCCGGCTCGTGGTCGGCGAACACCTCCGACAGCCCGGCCCGGCGGGCCTTGATCGCCAGCCCGTAGAGCTCCCGGTCCAGCTCCATGATCTTGGTTTCCTCGCCCTGCAGGAACTTGCCGACCAGCGAGGTGTCGATGCCCATCTCGGCGCAGGCGCCGTAGAAGCCCAGGAAGTTGACCAGCATCGGGTACATGACGGCGAAGTGGATCTCCATCGCGCGCTTGTGGTAGCGGCGGCCCTGCTGGATCAGCGTCGCCAGCTCGGCGGTCGGGACCGAGGGCAGGTCGACACCGGAGAAGTAGTCCCAGGTGGCCTCCAGCTCGTCGCGGCCGGCGTCCCAGATCGAGCGGTAGTTGGCCAGGAAGTTCGGCAGGTTGACGGCCAGCCGGTTGGCCCGGGCCCCGATCTCGCGCGGGTCGCTCTCCGGGATCGGCGAGCCGTAGAGGTGGGTGCCGGCGAACCGGCAGGTCACGCCGCGACCGGGGGGCAGCGGCAGGGTCTCAGAGGCGCTCTGGGTGCCGTGGCAGTAGCCGTCCGCGCTCCACAGCGTGGCGGCCAGCGGGGTCAGGCCGCGCGACCAGTGGAAATCGAGGAACCAGAAGGCGTTCTCGTCGCCGGGCCTGAACGGCGACGGGGCATCGACGACGTAGGGGAAATCGAAGTGCTCGGGCTTGTAGCCCGGGTACCACTCGCCGGTGAACTCCTCGAGCGAAACGACGCCTGCCATCTGATCTCCTCTGATCTGCTCCGGTGGACCGTGACAGCGACCACACCCCGCGGCAAGCCACCCGTTCGCTCCTGCCGAACGCCGACGGCTGCGCACACCGCCGTTCGGCGCAATGACGCTACCTCCGGACCCTGCGGTGCGCGATCATCCGCAGGCCGCTGATCACCCACCGAAGTGGAGCGCACATGCCCATCGCCGTCGTTGTCGGAGCGACCGGTGCGCTGGGCGCCACGATCGCGGATCGGCTGCGCGCGTCCGGGCTCACGGTGGTCGGGGTGGCCCGCTCCGGTGCCGGGTGCCGCGCGGACATCGGATCCGACACGGCGATACGCGCGATCGCCGACGCCGTCGCCGCCGCGGGCGAGGGCCGAGCAGACGGCCCAGACGAAGACGGGACGGTGCGGATGGTCGTGCAGGCAGCCGGGCTGCCGCCGACCGGTCCACTGGAGACGATCGAGCCGGGGGCGCTGGCCGCGGCGGTGCAGCTGAAGCTCGGTGGGCTGCTGCGGCTGGTCCGCGCGGTCGACGGCCGGTTGGCGCGCGGATCGCGGATCGTGGCGCTGGGCGGGCACTACGGCAGCGAGCCGGCCCCGTACGCGTGCGCGGCCGGCGTGACCAACGCGGCGCTGGCCAACCTGATCCGCCAGCTGGCCGACAGCTACGGCCCGCGCGGAATCACCGCCCACCTCGTCGCGCCGGGTCCGGCCGACACCCCGCGGCTGCGCGGGCTCTGCGAGCGGGCCGCGCAGCAGCGCGGCGTGCCGGTGGCACAGGTGCTCGCCGAGCGGGCCGCCGAGTCACCGCTCGGGCGGCTGGTCACCCCGGCCGAGGTGGCCTGGGCGGTGACGATGCTGCTCGCGCCGGAGGCCGACGCGCTGCACGGGTCGACGCTCGCGCTGGACATCGGGGCCCGCCGCGGGATCTTCTGAGCTCCCACCACCGGGCGATGCCGGCCCCGGCCGGCCCGTCCCCGATCAGCGGGTGCCAGCCCGGCCGGCGATCTCCGCGCCGCGCGCCACGCTCGCCGGGACGCCGCCGATCGACCAGTCGTCGGGGTGCACCTGGATGATCCGGCCCCGCACCAGCTTGCGGTCCACGCCGAGCAGGTCGACCAGGACGTCGGTGAACGCCTCGGCCAGCCGGCGACGCTGCTCGGCCGGGCGGCCCTGCAGCACGATCGCGGTGAAGTAGGGCGCCGACGCCGCCGAGGCCGGCTCGCCGCCGGTCGCCCAGTGCTCGGGACGGTGCAGCGTCAGGTAGGCGCGCACCCGTTCCAGCGGGGAGTCGAGCACCTCCGCGTAGCGGCTGCTGAGCGTGGCCAGCAGCTGGGTGTGCTGGGCGGGGGTGTGCCTGCCCTCGACCAGATGGACCTCGACGATCGGCATGCCGCACACCGTAGGGAGCGAGGACGGTCAGGGCGAGGGCGGCGGTGCGTCGACGATGCGCGGCTGCGCGCGCTCCCACTCCAGGTAGCGATCGGTCTCCACGAGCAGGGCGCCGCCCAGCCACAGCGCCACCACCGCGTCGTCGCCGAGCCCGAGCAGCCCGAGCAGCACCTCCGGCACCAGGTCGAACGGCGAGATCAGGTACGCCAACGCCAGTCCGAGCATGGCCAGCCGGCCGCGGCCGAGGTCGGCGTAGCTGCCCGACACCGCGGCAGAGATCATCCGCGGCAGCGCGCGCAGCCGGTCACCCAGCCCGGGCGACCCCGGCCGGTTGCCCTGCACGATCACCCGCCAGAGCGCGCGGAACGCCGCGATCCGTGCCGGTCGGTAGGTCGCCACGTGTGCTCCAACGTCGCAGGGTCCTCGGCCGTTCCGCGCGGGTCGACGTTTCCGCATCGCGCCGGCCGGCTCCTCACACGGACTGTCACCGGTGGCGACTAATCTCACGCCCAGGGCAGTTCGGGCACGGGAGAGTCGCCAATGGGTCTGGTCTCACGGGGCGCCGCGCTCGTGGTCGCAGTGATCGGGTACTCGCTGCTGCTGGCCTGTAGCGGCTCGGTCGCCGACGCCGACGGGGATGAGCCGCGGATCTCCCGCTCGGCCGCCCCGCCCACCCCGTTCTGCGCGGCGGCCCGGGCCAACTCCGAGGCGATCCGGCCGCTGAACGCGATGGCCACCGGCGGTGCCCGCCCGGCGAACCTGGCGGGCACCGTCGAGGAGATCCGGCGCACCGGCACGGAGCTGCTGCGGGTCTCCCCCGACGACGTCCGGCCCGACGTCGAACGGACCATGGTCGCGGTGAACCTGCAGATCGACGCGCTCGTGGCGAACGGCGGCGACATCAACGCGGTGGCCCGCGACCCGGAGCTGGTGGCCCGGCTCAGCTCGCCCGAGCTGACCGGGGCCAGCGAGCGCTACCGCAGCTACGTGCTGCTGACCTGCAACTCCTCGACCGCGACGCGCGGCACCGGGTAACCGCTCAGGGCCTGATCGACGGGCGCGACCGGCCACCCTTGATCGCCTGGTAGGCGACCGCACCGACGAACACCAGCGCCCCGATGACCAGCGCCGTGCCCAGGAACTTGAACACCGCACCCAGCACCGACAGCACGATCCAGATCGCCAGCGCGATCCCCAACACCTTCAGCCACATCAGCCGACTCCTCTTGATCGTGACGATGCCTGCACCGGTTCGAGGTAACCCTCCCAGGCGTCGATGAGCACGCTCAGCCCCGCCTCCGCGTCCTGGCCCCACAGCTCGCGCCCGTCGAACCGCACGCCGTAGAGCCACTGCGGCTGCTCCCCCGCGCCGTGCGCGTTGGCGTCGGGCCACACGTGCGCGCCGTGCACGCGCTCGATCACGCCGACCCGCCCGCGCGCGTACCGCGGCAGCCGGGTGTGCCCGCCGGGGTGCATGTTCCGGGTGCGGACCGACTGGCCCGGCGCGAACCGCGGCGGCTCGGCGAGCGGACGGTCGTACCGGCTGCCGGCCGCCAGCACCGCGGGCACGTCGGCGGCCCGCAACACCGACACCGGGTCCCCGCCGCGCAGGACCCGCCGCTGGGCGATCTCGTCGGCACCGACCAGGCCCGAATCGACCAGCAGCCGTTCCAGCGCGGCGATCCAGATCGCGAAGTAGCTCCAGCTCAGGTACTGCGCGGGCGGCAGGCTCTCGCGGGCGTGCCGGGAGGCGTCGATGCTCCACCGCCCGGCGGCGCCGATGGCCAGCGTCATGCCCAGCGCGCGGCGCTCCCAGTCGGCGTGGAACGGCTCTCCCTCGGGCTCGGGCACGACCGGGCCGAACCCCATCATGCCGCCCAGATCCGCGGCCCCGTTCACGCCGGCACCACCGGCAGGCCGGTGCCGATCATCGAATCCCGGGTGACGATCCCGGCCAGCGCCTCGACGTCCCAGCCGTCGGTCCCGGGCGGGCGCATCGGCAACACCAGGTAGCGCACCTCGGCGGTGGAGTCGTGCACGGTGATCCGGGTGTCGGCGGGCAGTGTGAGGCCGAAGTCGGCGAGCACCGCGCGCGGGGCCAGCACCGCCCTGGACCGATAGGGCGCCGACTTGTACCAGGTCGGCGGCAGCCCCAGCACCGGCCACGGGTAGCACGAGCAGAGCGTGCAGACCACGAGATGGTGCTCGTGGCGGGTGTTCTCGACCACGACCATGTGCTCGCCCTGCCGGCCGCCGAAGCCGAGCTCGGCGATCGCCGCGGTGGCGTCGGCGCGCAGCCGCGCGAGGTAGTCGGGGTCCGTCCAGGCCCTGGCGACGACCCGGGCTCCGTTGCGCGGCCCGACATCGCGCTCGTAGGTGGCGACGATGGCGTCCAGCGCCGCGGGCTCGACGTAGCCCTTCTCGACCAGGATCGCCTCCAGCGCCTCGACCCGCAGCGCGATGTCAGCCTCGGCCATGCCGACCAGCTTAGAGGTCCGGTCACGCACCGGTGCCGGATCGGACCGGCACGGTGGCCGCCGGGTAGGGCGGCACCAGCGGCCGCCCGGACAGGACCACCGGGGTGATCTCGTGGCCCTTCGCGGGATGGCCGATGTAGAACCCCTGCGCCAGATCGCACCCGAGATCGGCCAGCACGTGCAGCTGCTCCCGTCGTTCCACCCCCTCGGCGATCGTCCGCAGGCCCATGCCGCGGGCCAGCTCGATGAGGGCCGCCAGGAACTGCCGCTGCCGCGCGTCATGATCGATGTCGGTGACGAAGAAGCGGTCGATCTTCATGCTGTCGACGGGCATCCTGGACAGCCGGGCCAGCGTGCTGTAGCCGGTGCCGAAGTCGTCAAGGGCGATCCGCACGCCGAGCCGGCGCAGCGCCTGGGTGACCTCCAGCGCGATCTCCGGTCGGTTGCTCAGCGAGACCTCGGTGATCTCCAGCGCGAGCTGGTTCGGACCGAGCCCGTAGCGGTCGATCAGCTGCGCGATCCGGATCGGGAGCCCGGGATCGGAGAACTCGGTCGGGTTGACGTTGACCGCCACCAGCAGCCGCCGGTGCCCGAGCGCCCGGCTCCACTCCTGCAGCTGCGCGCCGGTCTGATCGAGGATGACGGCGGTCAGGTGTTCGGAGAGGCCGGCTCGCTCGGCGATCGGCACGAACGTGTTGGGTGGGATCTCCTGACCCTCGCAGGTCCACCTGGCCAGCGCCTCCAGCGAGACGAGCAGACCGGACCGCGGGTCGATCGCCGGCTGGAACTCGGCCCGGATGTCGCCGTTCTCCAGCGCGGCGGCGAACATCCGCGCCAGCTCCGGTTCATCGCGACTGGCCACGACGGTCGTCGCCGAGGAGTGCACGAGCACGTGCCCCTTGCCGGCTGACTTGACCGCGTACATCGCGACGTCGGCCCGGTGCAGCAGGTTCGCCGCCTGCGTGCTGCCACGCCGGCCCGCTTCGAGCGTCGCCACCCCGATGCTGGCCGAGATCGCGACGGTCCGCCCGGACATCCGGAACGGGGCCTGCATCGCCGCCAGCATGCCGGTGGCCACCCGCTGCGGGTCCTCGCCCGGCTCGATCAGCACCGCGAACTCGTCACCGCCGATCCGGGCCAGCGTGTCGGCCGTCCGCAGCGCACCGCGCAGCCGCTGGGCCACCCGCGCCAACAGCTCGTCGCCCGCGGCGTGGCCCAGCGCGTCGTTCACCCCCTTGAAACCGTCGAGATCGACGAAGGCCACCGACACCGGCTGCTCATCGCGATCGGCGGATTCCAGGGCCTGCTCGAGCCGCTCGAGGAACAGCGCGCGGTTGGCCAGCCCGGTGAGCCCGTCGTGGAACGCCAGCCGGTGCAGCTGCGCCTCACGCTGGCGCAGCGACCTGGTCAGGGCGCGGTTGTCGCGCAGGGTCAGGTACTGCCGTATGAGGATCAACAACACCATGGTCACGACCAGCGCCTCGGCGACCATCGAATGCAGCCGGTCCCCCATCAGACTGTCCAGCACCATGGCCAGGATCGCGAAGGACAGCGTCACGTAGGGCAGCACGCCGCTCACCCGCCACGCGGCGACCGCGCCCCCCGCGCTCTGCGTCCGGTTCGTCACGGGAGGCCGCGCCACCGCGACGAGCGCGGCCGCCGCGATCAGCCCGAAGCCGGCCGCCCACGCCCAGGCTGTGAACCCGTCGGTGCGGTAGCTGCCCTCGGCGATCCGCAGCGCGACCATCCAGTCCGCCGCGGTGAGCGCGCACACGCCGCCCGCCAGCAGCCCCCAGCGCAGCGGGTCGACCCGGCTCTGCATGACGGTGAGCAGCACGACGGTGGCCAGCACCAGGTCCGCCACCGGGTAGTAGATCGCCAGAACGCGCTCCAGAACGGGTTCGGCCGGCCGGTCGATCGCCGCATCCAGCATGATCAACCAGCTGGTCAGCCCCAACGAGCAGCCGACCATCAGGCTGTCCAGCACCCGCCGGGCCGTCACCGACCCGGAGCTGGCCGGCGCCAGCCACCACAGCCCGCAGAGCATCAGGATCGGGAACGCCGCGTGCCCCAGCTCGGCCGGCGAGGGATAGGGCACCGCGATGCCCACCCCGCTCTCCCACACCACCCGCAGCGCGCTGCCGGCGGCCCACGAGAAGCACCCGGTGCCGATCGCCAACCAGCCGCGTGCGGTGCTTGCACCGCTACCGCGGGCCGCCAGCAGGCACGCCCAGCCGGCGCTGCCGGACAGCACCAGCACCAGCAGGTTGGCGGCCAGCGTCCGGGCCGCGCCGTGCGCCAACGCGGTCGGCCCGGCCAGCGCGGCCAGCAGCAGCACGGGCAGCAGCGTGCGCAGCACATCCTGGAGCGCGTTCCGCCGGACGCCCGTTGCCGTCACAACCGCAGATCGTGACCAGAGCTGGAGTCACCCGACAGCCTGGTCGCCCAGACAGACCAGTTAGGGAGCCGTACTCGCACTGATCGGGTGAGCCGGTCACGGCCCCGGTACCTGTCGGTGATCAGCCGGCCTCCCGGGCCAGCTGGATCGCCACGTCGATGATCATATCCTCCTGGCCGCCGACCAGGCCGATCTCGCCGCACCGGCGCAAGATCTCGTGCGCGGGCACCTTGTAGCGCTCGGCGGCGGACTCGGCGTGCAGCAGGAACGAGGAGTAGACGCCGGCCCAGCCCTGCACGATCGCGTTGCGGTCCATCTTCGGCCAGCGCGGCAGGTAGGGCCGCACGACGTCCTCGGCCGCGTCGAGCAGCGCGGCGACGTCGACGCCGGTGCTGACGCCGAGCCGGTCGAACACGGCGGCCAGGACCTCGGTCGGTGAGTTGCCCGAACCGGCGCCCAGCGCGCACAGCGAGCCGTCGATCTGCCGGACGCCCAGCTCGGCCGCGATCACCGAGTTGGCCACGCCCATCGACATGTTCTGGTGCCCGTGGTAGCCGACCCAGGCGTCGTCGCCCACCTCGGCCAGCAGGGCCTCGAACCGGGCTCGGGCGTCGTCCATCAACAGCGCGCCGGCGGAGTCGGTGACGTACGGGCACTGACAACCGGCGTCGACCATGATCCGGGCCTGCTTCGCCAGCTCGTCGGGCGACGTGCGGTGGGCCATCATCAGGAACCCGACGGTCTCCATGCCCAGCTCGCGGGCCAGCGCGAAGTGCTGCGGGGAGACGTCGGCCTCGGTGCAGTGGGTGGCCACCCGGACGATGTCGGCGCCGGCGTCGCGGGCCCGGCGCAGGTCGTCGAAGGTGCCGATGCCGGGCACCAGCAGCACCGCGATCCGGGCGCTGCGGGCCTCCTCGCGGGCGGCGGCGATCAGCGTCATCTCGTCGGTGTGCGAGAAGCCGTAGTTGAACGAGCTGCCCCCGATGCCGTCGCCGTGGCTGACCTCGATGACCTCGATCCCGGCCCGGTCAAGGGCGCGCACGGTGTCGCGCACCTGCACCTCGGTGAACTGGTGGGCCATCGCGTGGCTGCCGTCACGCAGCGTGGTGTCGGTCAGCCGGACGTCGTGGACGATCTCGGGCCGGACCGCGCCGCTCATGCCATCGCTCCGTGCTTCGCGGTCGCCATCAGCTCGCCGATCCGGGCGGCTGCGGCGGTCATGATGTCCAGGTTGCCGGCGTACTCGGGCAGGTAGTCACCGTTGCCCTTGACCTCGAGGAAGATCGCCACCCGGCCGTGCCCACGCCAAGATTCCCGCGGATCGTCGAACTGCGGCTCGGCGCGCAGCGTGTAGCCGGGCACGTAGACCTGCACCTCGGCGACCATCTCGTGGATCGAGCGGGTGATCGCGCCCTGGTCGGCGTCGGCGCCGATCATGCAGAACACGGTGTCCCGCATGATCATCGGTGGCTCGACGGGGTTCAGGATGATGATCGCCTTACCGCGTTCGGCGCCGCCGACCTCCGACACCGCGCGCGAGGTGGTGAGCGTGAACTCGTCGATGTTCGCCCTGGTCCCGGGGCCGGCGCTGCGCGAGGCCACCGACGCGACGATCTCCGCGTAGGGCACCGGGGTGACCCGGGAGACCGCGTGCACCATCGGGATGGTGGCCTGGCCACCGCAGGTGATCATCGAGACGTTGCGGGCGGCGAGATGCTCGGCCCCGTTGACCGGCGGGCAGACCATCGGTCCGAGGTGCGCCGGGGTCAGGTCCACGGCCTGGATGCCGGCCTCGGCGTAGCGCGGGGCGTTGGCCTGGTGCGCCGCGGCCGAGGTCGCTTCGAACACCAGCTGCGGCAGCGGATCCTGGCGCAGCAGCCAGTCCACGCCCTCGGCGGACGCGGCCAGGCCCTGCTCCCTGGCCCGCTCCAGCCCGTCGGACTCGACCACTCCGACCACGTAGCGGACGTCGATCGCCTGGCTGCGCTGCAGCTTGGCCAGCAGGTCGGTGCCGATGTTTCCCGGCCCGACGATCGCGGCCGGCACGCTCGCGGTACTCATCCGAGCAGCGTGCCGCCCGAGGCGGTCGGGACGGAAGCCCTCCGTTCCCGTGGGCGGAAAGACTCGGGGACACACGGCACGCTGGTCGGTGTCGAGTGTGGCGCAGGTCACCTTGTCGCGAACAGCATCGCGATATATCGTGATGGCACACGAGCTACTCAGTGCTATCAGAGCAGGAGGCTCGCCACGTCTGAGGAGACAACCATGAACGCCATGAATCCCGCATGGGATCCCCACTGGAACCGCATGATGCGGCGCGGCATGGGTCGCGCCGCCCTGGGCCGGATGGCCGCGGCGATGGACGCCGCCGGCCCGCCGGTTCCGCCCCCCTTCGAGGGCCCGGTCGACGACGAGCAGGGGCCGCTCGGACGCGGTCGCCGCGGCCGTCGACACCCCGGCCCCCGGTTCGGTCCGGGCTTCGGCCCGGGCATGCCGCCGCACCGCGGTGGCTTCCCCGGCCCGCGCGGCCGGCGCCGCGGTCGGCGCACCGCACGAGGTGACATCCGGGCCGCCGTGCTCGCGCTGGTCGCCGAGCAGCCCCGACACGGCTACGAGATCATCCAGGAGATCGCCGAGCGCACCGGCGGCAACTGGCGCCCCAGCCCCGGATCCGTGTACCCGACGCTGTCGCAGCTGGAGGACGAGGGCCTGGTCCGCGTCGAGCAGTCCGAGGGGCGCCGGGTGGTGCACCTGACCGAGGCCGGTACCACCTACGTGACCGAGCACCGCGAGGAGCTGGACGCGGTCTGGGAGTCGGTCGGCCAGGACGGCGACGACGACGCCGCGCAGCTGTGGGAGCAACTGTCCCAGCTGCACGCCGCGACCCAGCAGGTGATGAGCGCCGGCACCCCGGAGCAGGTCACCGCGGCCACCGCGGCCCTCGCCGAGGCCCGCAAGACCATCTACCGGCTGCTCGCCGAGTAGCCCGGTCGCCCCGTCCACGGAACGAACGGCACTTTCGCACGCACCTAGCGAGCGAGAGTGCCGTTCGTTGCGCCGGCAGCGGGATGCGCCCGGGTGGCGTGGGCTGGTGCGCGGGGTGGAAATCCACAATGCTTCCGGCATGGCCACCTCGCACCAGGCCGCATCGCGCACCCGCAAGGTCGCGGTGCTCGGGCCGATTCCCCGGGACCAGATCATCACCCACACCGGTGAACGGTTCGAGAAGTACGGCTGCGCGCTCTACACCGCGGTCGCGATGTCGGCGCTGCTCGATCCCGACGACGTCATCTCGGTGATCTCGCACGTGCAGCGCCAGGACGAGGGCCCGATCAAGGCGATCCTGGACGCGTACCCCAACATCGACACCTCCGGGATCACCGCGGACGCGGATCAGGGCGACGTGATCGAGCTGCGCTACGTCGCGCACAACACCCGCATCGAGCGGCAGACCCGCTTCATGAACCCGATCCTGCCCGCCGATCTCGAGCACGTGCTCGACGCCGAGGCCTTCGTCTGCGTGCCGATCACCGACTACGAGGTGAGCCAGCCGACGCTGCGCCACATCAAGGAGAACAGCAGCGGCACGGTCGTGCTGGACGCGCACGGCCCGGCCGTCACGCTCACCCTCAGCGGCGCGCGGCACCCACGGATCTGGGCCGATCGCGACAGCTGGCTGCCCTACATCGACATCCTGAAGATGAACCTGGAGGAGGCGAGCTCGGCGTGGCGGCGCGAGTCGGCCGACGTCGACGACGACTCGCCCCGGCTGGGCGCCGATGACCTGCACGAGCTGGCCGCGCACTGCCTGCAGCAAGGGGTCGGGGCCGTCTGCGTGACCCTCGACGAGCGGGGCGCGGTGGTGTTCTCCAAGGACGCCACGGGCGCGATGGTGGAGAACGTGGTCGGCCGGATCCACGTGGAGAACGTCGTGGACACCACCGGCTGCGGCGACTCCTTCGCCGCCGGGCTGGCCTTCGGCTACCTGGAGTTCCAGGACTACGTGCTGGGCTGCCAGTACGGCAACGCGATGGGGGCGCAACGGTGTTCAGGCGCCGAGCTCAACGTCTACCTCTCCCGGGCCGAGACCGAGAAGCAGCTCACCGCGGCCTACGGGCCCCGCGACGATGGCTGATCCCATGAGCGAGCGTGCGAGCGAATCATCGTCACAGAGCGAGCGTGCGAGCGAATCATCGTCACAGAGCGAGCGTGCGAGCGAATCATCGTCACAGAGCGAGCGTGCGAGCGAATCATCGTCACAGAGCGAGCGTGCGAGCGAATCATCGTCACAGAGCGAGCGTGCGAGCGAATCATCGCAGAGCGCGGCTCGGACCCGAACTGGCTGGTCGTCGAGGACGGCTTCGACCCGGCGACCGCGAACCGCTACGAGACGGTGTTCACCGTCGGCAACGGCTACCTCGGGACCCGCGGGTCCCTCGAGGAGGGACACCCGGGGGCGCTGCCCGGCACGTTCCTCGGCGGGGTCTTCGACCACCACGACTCCGCGGTGATCGATCTGGTGAAGGCACCGGACTGGTTGAGCCTGCACGTCGTCGCGGACGGCACCCGGCTGGACATGGCCTCGGCCGCGGTCGTGTCGCACCGCCGCACGCTGGACCTGCGCACCGGCACCCTGACCCGCGAGACCGTGTTCGCCGACGCCCACGGGCGTCGGACCCGGGTGCAGTCCGTGCGCATGGCCAGCGTCGTCGACCGGCACCTGTGCTGCCTGCAGGTGCGCATCACGCCTGAGCACCACGACGCATTGATCGCCGTGCACAGCGGCATCGACGGCACCGGCTACAACCTGGACCGACCGCCGGTCTACACCACGCCCACCCCGGACGACCCGCAGATGAAGTGGGAGAAGTGGGCCAAGTCCAAGCACCTCACGGAGAGCGCCCGGTCCGAGATCGACGGCGGCGTCTACCTGGAGAACACGACGATCGACACCGGGATCACCATCGGCTTCGCCGCCGCGACCGTGGCGTCGCCTGCGGTGACAGGCGAGATCGAGCAGCGGTTCCAGCACATCGAGCAGACCTTCCGCACCACGGTGCCGGCCGGCGAGACGCTGACCATCGAGAAGTTCGTCGCCGTCCACACCTCCCGCGACGCGCCAGGGCCCGAGGTCCGCGCGAGCTGCGTGGCGACCCTCGACGCCCACGCCGGGGCGGGCTTCGTGGCCGCCGCGGAGCAGAACCGGCGCGCCTGGTCGGCGCTGTGGGCCGACGCCGACGTCCGGATAGAGGGCGACGCCGAGGCCACCCTGGCGGTGCGGTTCAACATCTACCACCTGATCATCGCGGCCAACGCCGACGATCCGCGGGCCAACATCGGCGCGAAGTCGCTGTCCGGCGAGTTCTACCGCGGGCACACCTTCTGGGACACCGAGCTGTTCCTGCTGCCGTTCTTCATCTACACCCAGCCGGCGGCGGCTCGCGCGCTGCTGGAGTACCGCTACCACACCATGGACGGCGCCAAGGCCAACGCCCGCGACGGCGGTTTCACCGGGGCCCGCTACGCCTGGGAATCGGCCGACACCGGGGTCGAGACGACTCCGAAGTGGACGGTCGACGGGGCGAACCGGATCTGGATGGGCGAGCAGGAGATCCACGTGACCGCGGGCGTCGCGCACGGGCTGGAGGCCTACACGGTGGCCACCGGTGACCACCGGCTGATGCTCGATTTCGGCGCCGAGATCCTGTTCGAGACCAGCCGGTTCTGGATCTCCCGGCTGGAACCGCGCGCGGACGGCAACGTCGAGTTGAACACCGTGGTCGGCCCGGACGAGTTCCACGAGCACGTGCACAACAACGCCTACACCAACTACCTGGTGCGCTGGCACCTGGAGCAGGCGGTGCGGGTGCACGGCGAGCTCGCGGCCACCCACCCCGAGGAGCTGGCCGGGTTGGCGCAGCGGATCGGGCTCACCCCGGACGAGGTGCAGCGGTGGCGCGACACCGCACCCCTGGTGCACCTGCCGGCGACCACCGAGGCCGGCGTGATCGAGCAGTTCGACGGCTACTTCGAGCTCGCGGAACTGCCGGTCACCCTGGATGAGAACGACATGCCCCGCTACCCGCCGGGCTACCACCACTACAACCTGGAGGGCTCGAAGCTGCTCAAGCAGGCCGACGTGGTCATGCTGACCTACGTGCTCCCGGACGCCTTCCCCGACGCGGTGAAGCGGGCCAACTACGACTACTACGAGCCGCGCACGCTGCACAAGTCGTCGTTGAGCCCGGCTGTGCACTCGATCATGGGAATCGAGGTCGGTGATCCCAGCCGGGCGCTGCAGTACTTCCGGCGGGCCGCGTTGGTCGATCTCGTCGACAACCAGGGCAACACCAGCGACGGCATGCACATCGCGTCCGCGGGCGGCACCTGGCAGATGGTGGTGTGCGGGTTCGGCGGCTTCCGGGTGCGCGACGGGCGGATGACGTTCAAGCCGTGGCTGCCCGCGGACTGGACCGGGATCGCCTTCCGGCTGCGCTGGCACGGGAACGCGGTGGCGGTGGCGATCCGGCACGGATCGATGTCGCTCGAGCTGGTCGCGCCGGACGGGGTGGCGGAGACGGTGGTGGTCGACGGGGCCGAGGTCGAGCTGGCCGCCGGCAAGGAGATCGTCGTCGGGCTGGGATAGCTCAGCGGCGCTGCCTGCGGCGGGCGAGCACCTCGCGCAGCGGCGGCACGACCACGCCGGCCTCGGCCATCTTGCGGCGGGCGCGGCGGCGCGCCACCAGCACCGCGACCAGCGCGAACGCCCACACCGCGTACTGCACGGTCCAGGCCACCCGGAACGCCTCGGGCGTGTAGCCGCCCGGCCCGACGGCGCCGAGCACCACGCCGATCCCGAACGAGACCAGCAGCGAGGCGAGGAAGCCACCGACGTTGACGATCCCGACCGCGGTGCCCTGCAGGTGCCCGGGGTTGAAGGTGCGGGCGTAGTCGAAGCCGATCATGGAGCCGGGCCCGCCGAGGGCCAGCACGACGATCAGCACCACCAGCAGCCAGCGCGGCGCCGGCGGCGGCACGGCCAGCACGATGGTCCACATCGCGGCCGTCGACCCGATCACGGTCAGCACCAGCCAGGACCGGCGCAGCGGATGCCGCGCCGTGAACACCCCGAACAGCGGTCCGGCCACGATGCCGACCAGCACGAACAGCGTGAGCAGCGCGCTCGCGGCGGTCGGCGACATGCTCTGGCCGGCCACCAGGTAGGGCACCCCCCACAGCAGTGCGAACACGGTGCCGGAGAACTGGGTCCCCATGTGCGTCCACAACCCGAGCCGGGTGCCGGGCTCGCGCCACGACACCGCCAACCCGGCGAGCACCTGCCGCGGCGACGGGGCGGGCGGTGGCGCCGGGGCACCGGCCGGGCGGTTGCCCACCACGGCCAGCACCGCGAGCGTCACGGCCACCCCCAGCGCGGCCGCGGAGACGAAGGCGGTGCTCCAGCCCGGCCCGCGCAGCAGCGCGGCGAACGGCACCGCGGACAGCACCTGCCCGAGCTGACCGAGCAGGCCGGTCAGCTGGGTCATCAGCGGCACCCGGCGGGCCGGGAACCAGGCGGTCACCACCGAGAGCACGCTGATGAAGGTCAGCGCGTCGCCCGCCCCGACCAGCAGCCGGGCGACCACGGCCAGCGGGATCGTGGCGGTGACCGCGAGCAGCAGCTGTCCGGCAGCCATGGTCAGCGCGCCGACGGCGATCAACCGCTGGGCGCCGAAGCGGTCCAGCAGCATACCCACCGGCACCTGCAGCGCTGCGTAGATCAACAATTGCAGCACCACGAACCCGGACAGCACGGCGGGCGAGGCGTCGAACCGGTCGGCCGCCTCCAGCCCGACCACGCCGAACGAGGTACGGTGCATGACGCCGACGGTGTAGGCGATCAGGCCCACGGCCCACACCAGATAGACACGACCCAGATGGACGCGACGCTGCGACGTCTTTTCCTGCGTGTTCTCAACGAGGTCACCCATGACCCAACCAATGGTGCGTGATCGAGCCCGGTAACGGGATGCTGTGCGTTCAGATTCACGTTGTGCGTGTCGGAGACCGGAGGAGGTGGGTGCGGGTGCTGGAGCCGGCCGAGCTGTACGAGGTGGTGGCGGACGCGCCGCAGCTCGAGGATCCGGTGCTGCTGGTGGCGCTGGACGGATTCGTCGACGCGGGCAACGCGACGCGGCTGGCGGTCGAGGGTCTGCGTACCGGGCGGACGGCCCGCCCGGTGGTGCGCTTCGACGTCGACCAGCTGGTGGACTACCGGTCCCGGCGGCCGCCGCTGCGCTTCGACACCGACCACTGGGCGTCCTACACGGCCCCGGAGCTGGACATCGTCGCGCTGACCGACACCGGGGAGACCGACTACCTGCTGCTGGCCGGCCCCGAGCCGGACACGCAGTGGGAGCGGTTCTCGGCGGCGGTGGAGCAGCTGGTCCGCCGGCTGGGTATCCGACTGGTGATCAACTTGACGGCGATCCCGATGGCGGCGCCGCACACCCGCCCGATCGGGGTCACCGTGCACGGCACCCGACCGGAGCTGAGCGAGGGGCACGAGGCGTGGTTCACCACCGCCGAGGTGCCGGGCAGCGCGGTGGCGGTGATGGAGTTCCGGCTCGGCGAGGCCGGGCATCCGGCCATGGGCTTCGCCGTGCACGTGCCGCACTACCTGGCCCGGGCCGAGTACCCGCAGGCCGCGCGGGTGCTGCTCGATCACGTCGGGCTGGCCGCCGAGCTCTACCTGCCGACCGAGGCGCTCTCGGCCGCGGCGTTGCGGGCCGACGCCGAGATCGCCGAGCAGGTGGCCGCCTCCGACGAGGTCAAGCAGGTCGTGGAGGCGTTGGAGAAGCAGTACGACATGGTCTCCTCCGGCCGCGGCGAGCGGGCCGGCATGGAGCTCGGCGGCGAGCTGCCCAGCGCCGACGAGCTCGGGGCCGAGGTGGAGCGCTTCCTGGCCACCCAATCGGACGACGACCCGGACGACCCACCCCCCGCCCGACCCTCCTGACCCAGCTGGGGTGTCAGGTGAGGTCGAGGGCGGCGCGGATGATCGAGTCCGGGTCGAGACCGTGGTGGCGGTAGACGTCGTCGAGGTCGCCGGACTGGCCGAAGCGCGATACTCCCAGGTGCGCGCCGCGCACCTGGTTGATCCCGGCCAGGAAGGCCAG
The DNA here is from genome assembly GCA_963730945.1 of uncultured Actinomycetota bacterium. Taxonomy (GTDB): domain Bacteria; phylum Actinomycetota; class Actinomycetes; order Mycobacteriales; family Pseudonocardiaceae; genus Pseudonocardia. Next base: position 33,354 of record CAVSTV010000008.1, on the reverse strand, counting down.
CGTGTGCGGGTGCCCGTCGAGCACCGTGACCAGCGGGGTGGCCCGCCGGGCCGGGAACACCGCGTCCAGGATCCACGAGTCGCCGCCGGCGCGGCCGGCGCGCGCCTGCACCGCGTCGAACAGCAGCCCGGGGCTGGTCACGCAGATCACGTCGGTCGGCACGCCCAGCCCGGTCAGCCGGTCGGCAGCGAGCAGCGCCTCGGGGATGATGGCGCCCATCGCGGCGACGGTCACCGCGGGCGCCGGTACCTGCCGCAGCGGGTACCCACCGGCCACCACCTGCCGGCGACGGCGCTCCCGGGCGGCCGCGTCGGTGGGCACCGCGGCCAGCGTCTGATCCACCGGCCGGGTCGAGAGCCGCAGGTAGGCCGAGCTCCCGTCGGGGCGGCCCAGCCGGGCGAGGGCGGCCAGCAGCGTCCACTCGACGTCGATCGCGAACGCGGGCTCGTAGCTGGTGCAGCCGGGCTGTTCCAGCCCGACCGACGGGGTGGTGATCGACTGGTGGGCGCCGCCCTCGGGGGCGAGCGACACCCCCGACGGGGTGCCGACCAGGATCGACTGGCCGCCCGCGTAGATCCCGAACGACCACGGCTCCAGCGCGCGCTCCACGAACGGGTCGTAGAGCACCCCGATCGGCAGCAGCGGCTCGCCCCACCTGCTCCAGGTGGCCCCCAACTCGCCGAGCAGCCCGACCAGGTTCGTCTCCGCGATGCCCAGCTCCAGGTGTTGACCCTCCGGGCGCTCCCGCCAGTGCAGGATCGTCTCCGGGTCGTCGGCGAACCAGTCCACCCGCTCGCGCGCCGACCACACCCCGACCTTGTTCACCCAGCCCCCGAGGTTGGTCGAGGAGCTGACGTCCGGGCAGAGCGTCACCACCCGGCGCGCGGCGGCGGGGGCCTCCCGGGTGAGGTCCAGCAGCGCGCGGCCGAGCGCGGCCTGGGTGGTGGCCACCCCGCCGGGCGTGCGGCCGATGTCGGTCGGGATCGGCGGCGGCACGGCCGCCGGCACCGGTTCGCGGCGCAACCGGCCCGCCACGTCGGCGCACAGCCGGGCCGGCGCCGACCCCGGCTCGAAGCGCGGCCACGGCGCCGCCGGATCGGTGCCGGAGCGCTGGGCCAGCTCGTCGAGCTGGGCGTGGGTCAGCTGCGACGAGTGGTTCTGCGGGTGGCCCTCGCTGGCCAGCCCGTAGCCCTTCACCGTGTAGGCGAAGATCACCGTCGGGCGGCTGTCGTCGATGGCGCCGAACGCGTCGGCCAGCGCAGCCAGGTCGTGCCCGCCGAGGTTGCGCACCGCCGCGTGCAGCGTGGCGTCGTCCAGCTCGGCCACCAGCTCCGCGAGCTCCGGGTGCTCGCCGGGCAGTCGTTGCCGCAGTTGCTGCGGTGAGCAGCGCAGCAGCCGCTGGTACTCCGGGTTGGACATGTCGTCGATGCGTTGCCGCAGCGCCGCACCGCCGCGGCGGGTGAACAGCTGCTCCAGCAGCCGCCCGTACTTGACGGTGAGCACCTGCCAGCCGGCCGCGTCGAACATGCCCTGCAGCCTGGTCGCGCCGATGTTCGGGATCACGCGGTCCAGCGACTGCCGGTTCAGGTCGACGATCCACACCACCTCGCCCAGCTCCCCCACCATCGGGTCGAGGATGGCCTCCCAGCAGGCGCCCTCGTCCAGCTCCGCGTCGCCGACCAGCGAGTACTGCCGGCCGCGGGCACCGTCGGCGGCGGCATCGGTCGGCGACGAGGCCGCCTGCCGCGACCACACGTAGCGCCGGGCCAGCGCACCCCAGATCGGGGCGGTGGCGCCGATCCCGACCGAGCCGGTGGAGTAGTCGACCGGGTCCGGGTCCTTCGCGCGGCTCGGGTAGCTCTGCAGCCCGCCGTGGGCGCGCAGCGTGCTCAGGTAGCGCTCGTCGAGCTCGCCGAGCAGGTAGTTGATGGCGTGCAGCACCGGCGACGCGTGCGGCTTGACCGCAACCCGGTCGTCGCTGCGCAGGTGCTCGAACCACAGCGACGTCATGATCGTGACGATCGAGGCGCTGGACGCCTGGTGCCCGCCGACCTTGAGCCCGCTCGGGTTGGGCCGCACCCGGTTGGCGTGGTGCACGATCGCGGTGGCCAGCCAGAGCACCCGCTGCTCGATCTCGCGCAGCGTGTCCAGCCGTTCCGGCACCGCCGGGTCGACGGTCTCGATGCTCGCCATCTCGCCCTCCAGCATGCCACCACCTGCGGGTTCGCCGGCACGACCGGATCACCAGGATTCGCCCTGGATCACGGATGGTGAACGATGTGTACCGGATGGCCCGAGTGGTTGACGTCATACCCGATGGGACGCAAGGTGGTCGGCACCACCAACCGAGCGGCCGGGCAGCGTGGCCGGGCCACGAGACGCGTGAGGGGCGGGCCCCCGCCATCCCGGGGGCCGGTGAACACACATGGGCATGGGTGAGCGATGAGCATCGACGACACAGCACGGAACACCTCCGACACCGCACCAGCTCGATCCGACGACGAGCTCACGCAGCCGCCGGCCGAGCGGGTGCCGCCCAGTGCCGCCGAGCGCAACTACCCGGTGGACCGCCTGGTCTTCGGGGTGGCCGGCGTGCTCGTCATCGCGTTCATCCTGTGGGGGGTGCTGTCCACCGAGTCGTTGAGCGCGGTGGCCACCGCGGTGCTGGGCGGCGTGATCACCGGCGGTGGCTGGGCGTTCGTGCTGTCCGCGAGCGGGTTCGTCGTGTTCGCGCTGTGGCTGGCCTTCAGCCGCTACGGCAAGATCACGCTCGGCCGCGACGGCGAGGAGCCCGAGTTCCGCACGACATCGTGGATCGCGATGATGTTCAGCGCCGGCATGGGCATCGGCCTGATGTTCTACGGCGTCGCCGAACCGCTGTCGCACTTCTCCAGCCCGCCTCCGGGCACGGTGCCGGCCGACAGCGAGGAAGCGCTCGACGTGGCGATGGCCACGACGCTGTTCCACTGGACGCTGCACCCGTGGGCGATCTACGCGGTGGTCGGGCTGGCCATCGCCTACAGCACCTTCCGCCGGGGTCGCCGGCAGCTGATCAGCTCGGCGTTCGCCCCGCTGCTCGGGGAGATGAACACCCAGGGCCCGCTGGGCAAGTCCATCGACATCCTGGCCATCTTCGCCACCCTGTTCGGCTCGGCCGCCTCGTTGGGCCTGGGTGCGCTGCAGATCGGCGCCGGCCTGCAGGCCAACGGCCTGCCGGCGGTCGGAAAGGGCATCCTGGTAGTGATCATCACGGTGCTGAGCATCGCGTTCGTGTGCTCGGCGGTCACCGGGGTGGCCAAGGGCGTGCAGTTCCTGTCCAACGTCAACATGGTGCTCGCGGGCGTGCTGGCGCTGTTCGTGTTCGTGGCCGGCCCGACCATCCTGATCCTCAACCTGCTGCCCACCGCGATCGGTGACTACTTCGGCAACCTGGCGCAGATGGCCGCCCGCACCGCGGCGACCGGCGGCGACGCGACCGCCGAGTGGCTGGCCGGGTGGACGGTCTTCTACTGGGCCTGGTGGATCTCCTGGACGCCGTTCGTCGGCATGTTCATCGCGCGCATCAGCCGCGGCCGCTCGATCAAGCAGTTCGTGGTCGGGGTGCTGCTGATCCCGAGCTTCGTCAGCCTGCTCTGGTTCGCGATCTTTGGTGGTGCCGCGATCAACCTGCAGCGCAGCGGGACCGACCTGGCGGCGCAGGACTCGGAGTCGCAGCTGTTCGGGCTGCTGCAGTCGATGCCGCTGGGCGGCGCGCTGTCGGTGCTGGCCATGGTGCTGGTCGCCATCTTCTTCGTGTCCGGCGCGGACGCGGCATCGGTGGTCATGGGCACGCTCTCGCAGCGCGGCTCGATCGAGCCGCAGCGCTGGGTGGTGATCTTCTGGGGCGTGCTGATGGCGGCGATCGCGATCGTCATGCTGCTGGTCGCTCCGGGCAGCGAGGCGCTGACCGGGATCCAGAACATCACGATCATCATGGCGGCACCGTTCGCGCTGGTGATGGTCCTGTTGTGCGTGGCGCTGACCAAGGACCTGCGCAACGACCCGCTGGTCCGCCGCGACCACCGCTCGGTGCAGGCCGTCGAGCAGGCCGTGGACTACGGGACGCAGAACTACGGCGAGAAGTTCTTCTTCACCGTCAAGCCGCACCGGGACGGCGAGGCCGAGGCCGTGGCCGAGGCCCCGGCGGAGGATCGCCTGCGGAAGAGGGTCGACGACTGACCGGTTTCAGAGCTGCAGGACGACCTTGCCGGTCACCCGGCGCTCGTCGATGGTGGTCAGCGCGTCGGCGGCGAGCTCCAGCGAGATCGTCGCGCTGATCAAGGGGTAGAGCGCACCCGAGCGCAGGTGCGGCTGCAGCTCCGCCCACTGACCGGCGAGGTAGCTGGGGCGACTGAAGGCGTAGCCGCCCCAGCCGACCCCGACCACGTCGATGTTGCCCAGCAGCAACCGGTTGACCCGAACCGTCGGGATCTCACCGCCGGTGAAGCCGATCACCAGCAGCTTGCCCATCGGGGCCAGGCTGCGCAGCGAATCGGTGAACCGGTCACCGCCGACCGGGTCGACGACGAGGTCGACGCCCTCGCCCGCGGTGAGCTCGTGCACCGCGTCGCGGAACCCGCGCACGCCCACCGTGGCGTGCGCGCCGGCTTCCAGCGCCACCTCGTGCTTGGCCGTCGAGGACACCACGGCGATCACCCGGGCCCCGAGTGCCGCCGCCAGCTGGATCGACGCGGTACCGACCCCGCCGGCGGCGCCGTGCACCAGCACCGACTGGCCGGCCTGCAGGTGGCCGCGCACCAGCAGCGCGAAGTGCGCGGTCAGGTAGTTCATCGGCAGGCAGGCGCCGGCCGGGAACGGGATCTCGTCGGGCAGCGGCAGCACGTGGTCGGACGCCACGGCCACCACCTCGGCGAAGGCCCCGGTGCTGGAGAACGCGACGACCCGGTCGCCGGCCTTCACGGCCGCGGAAGCCGGGGCCTCCCGGACCACGCCGGCGATCTCGGAACCCAGCGTGTAGGGCAGCTCGGGGCGGTACTGGTAGAGACCTCTGGTCTGCAGCACGTCCGGGAAGTTCACCCCGGCCGCCCGGACGTCGATCAGCACCTCGTCGGCGCCCGCCTTCGGTTCGGGCACGTCCCGCAGCTCGACGGCCGACGGTCCGTCCAGCGACACCACCTGCACCGCACGCACGTTCAGCCCCTCCACGACCCGACCATGGACGGCGCCATCATCACCCATGCAGGTGGCGCAGTCGATCGCTGAATCGTCCGACGGCCGGGTCGCCGTGTCCGAAGCACGCGGTACGGACACCGGGTACCGCGATCAACCGGCGCGCCGAGGCCAACGCCGGCTGACCGAAGCTCTTTTGCCGGCCCTGGCCGCTGCCCCGGATGATCGGGGCGTCGGCGCGGTGCGCGAGCACGGTCACCCCGGCGGTCAGTCGGTCGGTCACCGCGTGGAGCTCCATGTCGGCGACGGTAGGACCGGCCGGGGACCGGGTGCGTGCGGTTCACCCGCGGCGAATCGATCGGGTGGGGCCGGACACCTTCGAGTTGCCCGCAACCGGCCCGGATCGGCCCCAACGACGCGCAGCGTGACGGATCCACCCGTTCGCGACCGACGGATCTTCATCAGAAGTGACGAACCGTCCCGCCAACGAGTGACACCGGCGCTCCCCCGGACGAGTTAATGAACAGGTGGCCGCCGCCACCGATGCCGATCGAGAGGATCTCCGGTGACCGCTTTCGAACCCGTCTCGAGCTGGTTGCCGACGCCCATCCGGTGGCCGGTCCAGGTGGACCCGACCGCCGGGGGGCGCACCCGTCCGGAGCGGGCTGCGCGCGGGGCCAACCGGGGTTGGTTCGCGCTCGGCGCCGCGCTGGCGGCCGGCCCGGACCAGCCGGGCACCCTCGGAGCCGGCGTCGCCCGCGACCGACGCGAGCGCTACTTCCGCATCGTCGGCCGAGCAGCCCGCTGAGCGTGGCCGGCCCGGCGGATGATCCTTCGGCAGCTCATCCCAGGGCCGCGGAGACGACGTCGCGGGCCTGCTCCTGGATCTGGGCCAGGTGCTCGGGCCCGCGGAAGCTCTCCGCGTAGACCTTGTAGACGTCCTCGGTGCCCGACGGCCGGGCCGCGAACCAGCCGCCCTCGGTGACGACCTTCAGCCCGCCGAGCGCGGCGCCGTTGCCCGGCGCCTCGGTGAGCCGGGCGGTGATCGGGTCGCCGGCCAGCTCGGTGGCCGTGACGTCGGAGGCCGACAGCTTGGACAGCTTCGCCTTCGCCTCCGGGGTGGTGGCCACGTCGGTGCGCGCGTAGGTCGGGGCCCCGAACCGGTCGGTGAGCGCGGTGTAGTGCTCCGACGGGGTCCGGCCGGTGACCGCGAGGATCTCCGAGGCGAGCAGGGCCAGGATGATGCCGTCCTTGTCGGTGGTCCACACCCCGCCGTCGCGGCGCAGGAACGAGGCGCCCGCGCTCTCCTCGCCGCCGAAGCCCAGCGAGCCGTCCAGCAGGCCCGGCACGAACCACTTGAACCCGACGGGCGTCTCGACCAGCGTGCGGCCCAGGTCGGACGCCACCCGGTCGATCATCGACGAGCTGACCGCGGTCTTGCCGATGCCGGCGTCGGCCGACCAGCCCGGCCGGTTCGCGAACAGGTAGCCGATGGCCACGGCCAGGAAGTGGTTGGGGTTCATCAGCCCGTCGGCGGTGACGATGCCGTGCCGGTCGGCGTCGGCGTCGTTGCCGGTGGAGATGTCGAAACGGTCGCGCCCCGACACCAGTGACGCCATCGCGCTCGGCGACGAGCAGTCCATCCGGATCTTGCCGTCCCAGTCCAGGGTCATGAAGGCGAACTGCGGATCGACGTTCGGGTTCACGACGGTCAGGTCCAGCCCGTACTTCTCCCCGATCGCGCCCCAGTAGGCGACGCTGGCGCCGCCCAGCGGGTCCGCACCGATGCGCACGCCGGCCTCGCGGATGGCGTCGAGGTCGAGCACCGCGGGCAGGTCGGAGATGTACTGGCCGAGGAAGTCGTAGCGGCCCAGCTCGTCGCGCACCGCGTCGAGGGGGCGGCGCTGCACGCCGTCGAGCTTCGCGGCCAGCAGCTCGTTGGCCCGATCGGCGACCCACTTCGTGGCGTCGGTGTCGGCCGGGCCGCCGTTGGGCGGGTTGTACTTGAAGCCGCCGTCCGGCGGCGGGTTGTGCGAGGGAGTGATCACGACACCATCGGCGAGCCCGCTGGACCGGCCGCGGTTGTACTGCAGGATCGCGTGCGACAACGCCGGGGTCGGGGTGAAGCCGTCGCCCGCGTCGACCAGCAGCTGCACGCCGTTGGCCGCGAACACCTCGACCGCGGTGACCCAGGCCGGCTCGGACAGCGCGTGCGTGTCGCGCCCGACGAACAGCGGGCCGTCGGTGCCCTGCGCCGCCCGGTACTCGCAGATGGCCTGGCTTGTGGTGGCGATGTGGTCGTCGTTGAAGGTGGTCTTCAGCGACGAGCCGCGGTGCCCGGAGGTGCCGAAGGCGACCCGCTGCGCCGGGTCCTCGGGGTCGGGGTGCAGATCGTGGTACGCGGCCAGCAGCGCCGACACGTCGACGAGGTCCTCGGGGCGGGCGGGGGTGCCGGCACGGGGGTCGATCGACATCGGCGTGTCCTCCTTGGACGGCGGGTCGCACATCACGGGTCGCAGCCTCGGCTCACGGCCACGGGTCGCTGTGAGGCCCACCCTGCCATCCAGGGCCGACAGAACGCAGGGATTCACCGCTTGACGGTGCCGACGGACGATTTTTCCGCACGACCGTCACCCGGACGGGTGTCACGCGTTGGACGGAGTACCGCGGCCGAGCGTCGCCGCGTGGCGGGCCGGGCAACGCCGATCTCGAAGGGGGACCGATGCGATCGAGCACCGCCTGGGTGGCCGGGTCGGTCGTGGCGGCCCTGCTCGCCTGCACCGCAGCGGTCACGTTCGGGCTGGTGGCGGGGGTGTCCGGACGCCAGACCGGTGCGGGATGCGGGGGCGTCGAGGCGGCCGGCGGGTTCGTCGTCACGGCCGGTGACCCGGTGTGGACACGGGTCGGTCGCGGCGGTCCGGCGTGCGGGTTGCGGTTCCTCGATCGGGTGCAGGCCGGGGCCGGGGCCGGGGTGCGGCCGGAAGCCGCGGCTGCGGTGGCGCTGGGGATCGACGGGCGACGGCCGCGCTGGGGAGCGCAGCTGTCGCCCGGGCGGCCGGCGGGGATCGCGGCCGGTTCGGGGGCGGCCGGTTCGGGGGCCCTCGGATGGGGAGCTACGGGCGAGGGGCCGGCCGAGGTCATGCTGATCGCCGCGCTCGCGGTGGCCGCGGCGGCGGCCGGCGGCGCGGTGGCCACCGCTCGGGCGCTGCTCCGGGCGACCACGGCGGCGGCAGCGGCAGCGGCGCAGCGGGATCCGGTGCCGCGTCACGCTCGAGCGGAGCAGGTCTACGGCCTGCCGGCGCCGGTTCGGAGTTGTTCGTGAGCAGTCCGGGGCCGGACCGGGACGCGCTGCCCGGGTCGCGATGGGTGATCGTCGTGGTGGGTCGGCTGCCGGCGGGCGCCCGGCGCGGTGCCGGGCCGGTCCGATCGCGGAAACAGGTGCTTCGGGTTGTGGATAACTCCGCGGCGCGCGGGCACCGCGACGCGGAGCTGTCGGACCCGGGGCCTAGCTTTGCCGCCATGACGGAGTGGGTGGGCGCACTGGCGGTGCATCGGGCCGAGCGGGCCGATGCGCTGACCGCTGCGCTGGCCGAGCTGCTGGCCACCCCGCTGCCCGATCCGTTCACCGCCGAGGTGGTGGCGGTGCCGGCGAGGGGGGTGGAGCGGTGGCTGGCCCAGCGGCTCTCGCACCGCCTCGGCGCCGGCACGCCCGGTGATCCAACGGGCGACGACGGGGTCTGCGCCGGGGTCGAATTCCCGTCGCCGAGCGCGCTGCTGCACGCGGTGGTGGCCGCGGCGATCGGGTCCGATCCCGACGTCGATCCGTGGCATCCGGCGCGGTTGGTGTGGCCACTGCTGGAGGTGATCGACGAGCACGCGAGCGAGCCGTGGTGCGCCCCGCTCGGCGCGCACCTGGGCGTCGGTAACCCATCGGTCGGGGATACGGGCGGCTTCCGGCGGGGCCGCCGTTACGGCACGGCGCGGCGGCTGGCCGAGCTGTTCGCGTCCTACGCCGCGCACCGGCCGCAGCTGCTGCGGAGCTGGGCCGCGGGAGCCGGCCTGGCCGGGGACGTCGCTGGCGATCTGGACTGGCAACCGCAGCTGTGGCGTCGGCTGCGGGAGCGGATCGGCGGGCCCGATCCCGCGCAACGCTGGTCCGACGCCTGCGCCGCGCTGCGCACCGACCCCGGGCGGGTCCCGCTGCCGGCGCGGCTGTCGCTGTTCGGGCCGACCCGGCTGCCGGCCGCGCAGCTGGCCGTGCTGGTCGCGCTGGCGCGGCACCGCGAGGTGCACCTGTGGCTGCCGCACCCCTCCCCCGCGCTCTGGGATCGGCTGGCGGCCACTGTGCCGGCGGGCGCCGATCCGGGGACGCCGGGGTGCCGCGGCGGGCGGCGGACCCGTCGGCGGGCGCGGCGCGGCACCCGCTGCTGTCCTCGCTCGGGCGCGACGTGCGCGAGCTGCAGATCCGGCTGGCCGCGGCGGCTCCGGACGCCACCCACCACCACCATCAGCTGCCCGATCCGCCGCCGACCCTGCTCGGGCGGCTGCAGCGAAGCCTGCGCGACGACCTGCCGCCGGGTCCCGGACCACCGAACCGGCGCCGGCCGTGGCGGCCGCCGACCGCAGCGTCCAGGTGCACGCCTGCCACGGTCCGCACCGCCAGGTCGAGGTGCTGCGCGAGCTGATCGTCGGGCTGCTCGCCGACGACGCCACGCTGGAGCCGCGCGACATCCTCGTGATGTGCCCGGACGTCGAGACGTTCGCGCCGCTGATCTCCGCGGCGTTCGGGCTCGGCGGGCGCGGCGACCAGGGTGCCGGCGACACCCACCCCGGGCATCGGCTGCAGGTGCGGCTGGCCGACCGGGCGTTGCGCCAGCTCAACCCGCTGCTGGACACCGTGGCCATGCTGCTGGAGCTGGCCGACTCCCGGGTGACCGCCGCGCAGGCGCTCGACCTGCTGGCGACTGAGCCGGTGCGGCGACGATTCCGGCTCGACGACAACGATCTCGACCGGTTGCGGGTGCTGGCCGTGCGGGCCGGTGTGCGCTGGGGCCTGGACGCCGAGCACCGCGGCCGCTACCGGCTGCAGGACTACCGGCAGGGCACCTGGGCCGCCGGGCTCGACCGGCTGCTGCTGGGGGTGGCCATGTCCGGCGCGGGCGAGCCGGAATGGCTGGGCACGGCGCTGCCGATGGCCGAGGTCGACTCCGGCGACACCGCAGCGATCGGGCAGCTCGCCGAGTACGTCGATCGGCTGGGCACGGTGCTGCGCTGCGCTCGCCGGCGAGCGGCCGCTGACCGGCTGGATGCAGGCCCTGCTGACCGCGCTCGACCTGCTCACCGACACCGCGGCCGCCGATGCCTGGCAGGACTCGCAGGCCCGCGCCGAGCTGGCGGCGGCCGGGCACGCGGCCGGCCCGCATGCCGACCGCGTTCCGCTCGGGCTGGCCGACGTGCGCGGCCTGCTCGCCGACCGGCTGCGCGGCCGCCCGACCCGGGCCGGATTCCGCACCGGGACCATCACGGTGGCGACCCTGGTGCCGATGCGCTCGGTGCCGCACCGGGTGGTCTGCCTGCTCGGTCTCGACGACGGCGTCTTCCCGCGGGCCACCGTGCCCGACGGCGACGATCTGCTCGCCCGCGATCCGCTGGTCGGTGAGCGCGACCCGCGCAGCGAGGACCGGCAGTTGCTGCTGGACGCGATCTGCGCCGCGACCGAACGCCTGCTCGTCGTGCACGCCGGGGCCGACGAGCGCACCGGGGCCCGCCGCCCACCCGCGGTTCCGCTCGGCGAGCTGCTCGACGCCATCGCCGGCATCGCCGGCCCGGACGGCGCCCGGCGGGTGCAGGTTCGCCATCCGTTGCAGCCCTTCCACCCGCGCAACTTCACCCCGGACGCGCTCACCGCGGCGCGGGCGTTCAGCTTCGACCACGCCGAGCTCGCGGGGGCGCTGGCGACCGTCGGTCCGAAGGCGCGACCGCCCACGCTGCTGTCGCGCCCGTTGCCCACCGCCGACGCCGATGACCGGATCGTCGCGCTCGATGATCTCGTTGCCTTCCTGGAGCACCCGGTGAAGGGCTTCCTGCGCCAGCGGGTCGGGTTGCCGGTCTCGACGACGGTGGACCCGCCCGTCGACGCGCTCCCGGTGCAGCTCGACGGGCTGGCCACCTGGGCCATCGGCGACCGGCTGCTGCGTGATCGGCTGACCGGGCACGCCCTGGACCGCTGCCGGCAGGCCGAGTGGCGGCGCGGCGAGCTGCCCCCGGGTGCGCTCGGCGACGCCCTGCTCACCCGAGTGCTCGACGACGTCGAGCCGCTGGTCGCGGCGGCCGCGCCGGTGCGGATCGCCTCCCTACCGGACGTCGACATCGACATCGACAGCGACATCGACAGCGGCAGCGGCAGCGGCAGCGGCAACGGCGCTGCTGCGCGGCCGGCGGGGCGGCGGCTGGTCGGGACGCTGAACGAGCTCTACCGCGGCCCGGGCGGGCCGACGCTGCTGCGCGTCGAGTACTCCCGGCTGGCCCCCAAACAGCGCATCCGGGCCTGGGTGCGGCTGCTCGCGCTGGTCGCGGCCACCGGCGAGCCGTGGGTGGCCATCACCATCGGCCGCGGCCAGCACCACGGGTTGGCCATGGCCACGCTCGGTCCGCTGGACCGGGCGGGCGCGCTGGCCACCCTCGCTGATCTCGTGGCGCTGCGCGAGGCCGGCCTGTGCGAACCGCTGCCGCTGGCCACCGTGACCGGGCACACGTATGCCCGGGCCCGGCTGGGCGGAGCCTCCGCCGACGACGCCGCCGCGGAGGCGATGCGGAAGTGGAGCACCGGAGCCGGCGCCGAGCGGGGCGACGACGCCCATCGTCAGGTCTGGGGTCCCGCGGCCGGCACCGCGGCGCTGCTGCAGCAGCCCGGCCGCGACACCGAGCCCACCCGGTTCGGGGCGCTCGCGTTGGCGCTGTGGGCGCCGTTGCTGAACGTCGAGGACGTGGTGCGGCTGTGACGACCTATTCTGCGGCACCGGCTCCGGCCCCACAGGTGGCGGCGTTCGACGTCTGCGGGCCACTGCCCTCCGGCACCACGGTGTTGGAGGCCAGCGCCGGTACCGGCAAGACGTTCACGATCGCCGCGCTGACCGCGCGCTACCTGGCCGAGGGGCGGGCCGCGCTGTCGGATCTGATGCTGGTCACGTTCGGCCGGGAGGCCACCCACGAGCTGCGCGAACGGGTCCGCGAGCGGCTGGTCTCGGCCGAGCGGGGGCTCGCCGACCCGGGCGCGGCGCGGGCCGGCACCGATCGGGTGCTGGCCCTGCTCGCCGCCGCGGACGACGCCGAGGTCGCCCGCCGGCAGGCCCGCCTGAGCCGGGCGGTCGCCCAGTTCGACGCGGCCACGATCGCCACCACGCACCAGTTCTGCCAGCAGATGCTGGCCGGGCTCGGCGTGGCGGGCGACGCCGATCCGGGTGCGGGGTTCGTGGAATCCGTCGACGATCTGATCACCGAGGTGGTGGACGACTTCTACGTGCGCAAGTACGGCGGGCACGGCGTCGGGACACCGGCCTTCGGCCGGTCCGAGGCGCTCACGCTCGCCCGGCGCGCGGTGTACGACGGCCAGGCGCGGCTGGAACCGCGCGACGCCGAGTCCGGCAGCACCGCGCAGGTGCGCGTCCGGTTCGCCGAGGCGGTGCGGGCCGAGGTCGATGCGCGCAAGCAGCAGCGTCGGCTCTACACCTACGACGACATGCTGACCCGGCTCGAGGCCGCCCTGGCGGATCCCCGGCGCGGTGCGGCGGACCGGTTGCGGGCCCGCTACCGGGTGGTGCTGGTCGACGAGTTCCAGGACACCGACCCGGTGCAGTGGTCGATCCTGCGCCGCGCCTTCCACGGTGACCGTGGCGACGGGCGCCCGACGACGTTGGTGCTGATCGGCGACCCGAAGCAGGCCATCTACGCGTTCCGCGGCGCCGACGTGCTCAGCTACCTCGACGCCACCGACGCCGCCGGGCGACACGCGACGCTGGCCCGCAACTGGCGCAGCGACGCGCCCCTGCTCACGGCGCTGGGGACGGTGTTCGAGCGGGCCGCGCTCGGCGATCCGCGGATCGTCGTGCATCCCGTCGAGGCCGCCCACCCGGGCCCGCGGCTGCGCGGCGCACCCGTCGACACCCCGCTGCGGATCCGGGTGCTGCCCCGCGGCGACCTGCCGACCGCGCAGCGCGGCCTGGTGGTCGTCGGGCCGGCCCGGGCCGCGGTGGCCGCCGACGTGGCCGGCGACATCGCCGCGCTGCTCGCAGGCCCGGCGCGGGTGCACGGTCGCGCGGTGCAGCCGGGCGACGTGGCGGTGCTGGTGCGCACCAACGATCAGGGCACCCTGATCCGGGACGCGCTCGCCGCGACCGGAGTGGCGGCGGTGCTGTCCGGGACGGTCAGCGTGTTCGGCACGCCGGTCGCCGCGGCCTGGCTCACCCTGCTCGAAGCGCTGCAGCAGCCGCGGCTGATCCGGCTCCGCGCCGCGGCCCTGACCTGCTTCGTCGGGCGCACCGTCGACGAGCTGTGCGGGCCCGAGGGCACCGAGCTGCTCGACGAGCTGGGCGGCACCGTGCGCGGCTGGGCGGGCGTGTGGCACGAGCGTGGCGTGGCGGCCCTGCTGGAGGCGGTGACCACCGGCACCGGGCTGCCGCGGCGGCTGCTGGCCCGCACCGACGGCGAGCGGACCCTCACCGACCTCCGGCACGTGGGCCAGGCCCTGCACGAGGCGGCGACGGGCGGGCACCTCGGGCCGGCCGCGCTGATCGACTGGTTGCGGCACCGGATCGCCGAGGCCGAACACGACGTCGGGATCGAGCGCAGCAGGCGCCTGGAGTCCGACGCGGCGGCGGTGCAGATCATCACCATCCACCGCAGCAAGGGCCTGGAGTTCCCGATCGTCTACCTGCCCTTCGGCTGGGACCGCAACGTGCGCGACCCCGACGTTCCGCTGCTGCACGACGAGAGCGGGCAGCGGGTGCTCGACGTCGGCGGCGAGACCGGTGACGGCTGGAAGGAGCGCTGCGCCCGGCACCGGGCCGAGGAAGCCGGCGAGGACCTGCGGCTGCTCTACGTCGCGATGACCCGCGCCCAGTGTCAGGTGGTCACCTGGTGGGTGCCGGCGACCACTACGGCGACCTCGCCGCTGCACCGGCTGCTGCTGGGCCGGCCGCTGCCCGGCCCCGCGGCACCCCACTGGAGCGGGCCGGTGTTCGAGCCACCCGAGCGCTGCCGGGTGCCGGCGGACGCGGCCGCCCTGATCGCGCTGCGGGCGCTGGCCACCCCGCAGATCGCGGTCGAGGAGGTCGGTGCCGCGGCAGCGGCGACCGCCCCGGCGCCGGCGCCGGCGGGGCCGCCGGTGGCGTTGGCGGCCGCCACGTTCGCCCGCGTGCTCGACACCCGCTGGCGGCGGACCTCCTACACGGCGCTGACCGCCACCGCCGGACACTCCGGCGCCGGGGTGAGCAGCGAGCCCGAGGAGCGGGGCACCGACGACGAGACGGACATCGACGCGTTCGCCTCGGCGGCTGAGATGCCGACCTCGACGCCGTCCTCGACACCGAGCTCGACGCCGTCCCCGATGGCCGAGCTCCCGCTCGGCGCCGGTTTCGGCACGCTGGTGCACGCGGTGTTGGAGAACGCCGACCTGACCGCGGTGGATCTGCTGGGCGAGCTGACCACGCACAGCACCGAGCAGCTGCGCCTGGGTCCGGTGGCGGGCGTCGACCCCGCCGTGCTCGCCGCCGCGCTGGGCCCGGTCGCGGCCACCCCGCTCGGCCCGCTGGCCGGCGGGTTGCGGCTGGCCGACATCACGGCGGCTGATCGGCTGACCGAGCTGGATTTCGAGCTCCCGCTGGCCGGCGGCGACCGCGCCGTCCCGGCCGCGGGCCGCCCGGCACCCGAGGTGACACTGGGCGACATCGTCCCGCTGCTGCACCGCCACCTGTCCCCGACCGATCCGCTGCACACCTACGGGTCCGCGCTGGCCGCGCCGACGCTGGCCGGGCAGCCGTTGCGCGGCTACCTCACCGGCAGCATCGACGCCGTGCTGCGGCTACCGGGGCCGCGGTTCGTGATCGTCGACTACAAGACCAACTGGCTGGGGCCGATCGGTGCGGCCGGGCGGGAGCCGCTGACCGCGGCGCACTACAGCCCGCCGCTGCTGGTCAGCGCCATGATCGCGGCCAACTATCCGCTGCAGGCGTTGCTCTACGGTGTGGCCCTGCACCGCTACCTGCGCTGGCGGCTGCCGGGCTACGACCCGCAGCGGCACCTGGGCGGGGTGCTCTACCTGTTCGTGCGCGGGATGTGCGGCCCGGACACCCCGACGGTCGCCGGCGTGCCGTGCGGGGTGTTCAGCTGGTCACCGCCGCCCGCGCTGACCGTCCAGCTCTCCGCGCTGCTGGATCGGGGGCCGGCATGAGCACCGCCGAGCTGCTCGGTGGCGGGGTCGGAATCGAAGTCGGGACGCCGGGGCCCGCGACCGACCCCGGCGATGCCCGGCTCGCCTGCTCCGCGTCCGGCCTGCTCGCGGCGTTCAACGCCGCCGGGGTGCTCGACGCGGCCGACGTGCAGGTCGCGACCCGGGTCGCCGCGCTGGCCGGCGAGACCTCCGAGCCGGCCGCGCTGGCCCTCGCGCTGGCCGTGCGCGGGCTGCGGCTGGGCTCGGTGTGCATCGATCTGTCCGCGATCGGCCACACCGTGCTCGGTGAGTCCGACGAGCTGCTCGACGTCTCGACGCTGCCGTGGCCGGAGCCGGTGGCCTGGCTGGCGCAGTGCCGCGCCGGTGCCCTGGTCACCGACGGCGCCGACCCGGTGGGCGGGCGACCGCTGCGGCTGGTCGACGGGCTGCTCTATCTGGACCGCTACTGGCGCGAGGAGGAGCTGGTGCGGCGCTCGCTCACCGCGCGCGCCGCGGCGCCGCCACCGGGGGTGGACCTGCCGACCCTGCGCGCCGGGCTGGACCGGCTGTTCGGGGATCCGCAGGCCCACCGGCAGCGGCTGGCCGCCGCGGTCGGTGTGCTGCGTCGGGTCACGGTGATCGCCGGCGGGCCCGGCACCGGGAAGACCACCACCGTCGCCGGGCTGCTGGAGCTGCTGTGCGATCAGCCCGGACCGGCGCCGCGGATCGCGCTGGCCGCGCCGACCGGGAAGGCCGCCGCCCGGCTGGAGGAGGCGGTGGCCGCCGCGGTGCCCGGCCGGCTGCGGGCGCAGCTGCCCCGCGCGAGCACCCTGCACCGGCTGCTGGGCCACCGTTCCGGGGCCGGCGCGGGCCGCACCCAGCGGCTGCCCTTCGACGTCGTGGTGGTGGACGAGACGTCGATGGTGTCGCTGACGATGATGGCCCGGTTGCTCGACGCGGTGCGGCCGCAGGCGCGGATCATCCTTATCGGCGATCCCGACCAGCTGGCCTCGGTCGAAGCCGGTGCGGTGCTCGGCGATCTGGCCGCGGCGCACGGCCGCGACGAACCCGCGCTCGACGCGGCGCTGCGCGCGCTCGGGCTGTCCGCGGTGGTGCGCAACGGGGTCGTCACGCTGGATCACGTGTGGCGGTTCGGCGGCGCCATCGCCGCGTTCGCGCGCGCGGTGCAGGCCGGTGACGCCGACACCGCGCTGGCCCTGCTGGAGGCCGGCCACCCCGACCTGGAGTTCACCGACGGCGCCGGCGCCGCGGCCGTTCGGCAGGACGTCGTCGCCGCCGGCCGGGTACTGCAGCGTTGCGGTCGGGCCGGCGACGCGGTCGCCGCGCTGGTCGCCCTGGAACGGCACCGGGTGCTGTGCGCGCACCGCCGCGGGCCCTACGGCGTCGCCCGCTGGACCGCCGACATCGAGGCCTGGCTGCAGGAGTCGCTGGGCGGGGTGAACCACGATCCGTGGTATCCGGGGCGGCCGCTGTTGATCACCGCCAACGACTACGACACCGGCTTGTTCAACGGCGACATCGGCGTGGTGGTGTCGACGGCGGGCGGTCCACGGGTGGCGTTCGCCCGCGGCGGCCCGCCCACGCTGTACCCGCCCGGACGGCTGTCGGACATCGTCACCGTGCACGCGATGACCGTGCACCGCGGTCAGGGCAGCCAGTTCGACCGGGTCAGCGTGGTGTTGCCGCCCGCCGAGTCCCCGGTGCTGACCCGGGAGCTGCTCTACACGGCGGTGACCCGCGCCCGCGAGCACGTGCGGGTGGTCGGGACACCGGCGGCGGTTCGGGCCGCGGTCGGGCGCCCGGTGAGCCGCGCGAGCGGGCTCCGACACCGGCTCGCCGGCTGAGCCGCCGGCCGATCGGGTGCCGGTTCGGCCGGACGGGACAGCGGAGGGTCACGACCGGGCGTCGGGTCGGCGTGTCGTCCTACCCGATGGGACGGTCTTGCGCCTAGATCGAGCGCGGCGGGCGGCGCGCTCCTAGCCTGGATTCGGGGGTCATCGGGCCGCGATCGAGGCGCGGGGACCCACGGCGGGGCAAGGAGGAGGTGCGGTCGGCGTGGCGATCACCCAGAGCGAGATGGGCGCCGTCGGCGGGGCGGGCTGGTCCGATGCCGTGCGCCGCTCCACGCTGGGATCTGCCGTGTTCGAGCTGTCCCCGGGGCTGCTGGAACGCACCCTGCGCTGGGCCGAGGCCCAACCGGTGCCGCACTCGTCCCGACGGCCGGTGCACGCCCCCTCGGTGGATGCCTGGGCGGTGCTGGACGGCGGCGTCGTGCACGTCTACGGCTACGGGCTCACCACGGTGCCCGCCGGCATGTACATCATCGGCGAGCGGGCCGTTCGACTCGTGATCGCCGAGCTGGGTGGTGCGCCGCCCGACGGCCTCGGCACCGCCGCCGCGATCGGCGTCGACGAGCTGCGCCACCGGCACCGGACCGCGACGATCGACGACCCGTCCGCCATCGAGCAGGCCGACCTGCTCGCGACCTGCACCGACGCCGTGATGCTGCGCTGGGTGACGACCACCCTGCTGGCCGAGTACGGCAACGCCACCGGAGTCGACTCCGCCTGATCGAGCTCGCTGCCGACGATCAGACCCGGACCGCGGTCGACGTCGACACCGCGGCCCGCCGCAACGCGCGGTAGAGCAGTGCGGGCTCCCCGAGCCGGCGTCGCAGTGCCCGCTCCAGGCCGCCGATCGGGTAGAGGTTCTGCGGGGCGCGGGAGTCCTTGTACTCGATGGACGCGTAGCGCGGCAGCGTCACCTGGCTGATCGCGGCCAGCGCCACCGCATGCTCGACGTCGACGGCCGGATCGATCGACGTGTCGATTCCGGCGCCGGTGTCGGTGTGCAGGCCGGCGGCGCACTCCACCCGCACCACCCCGGCCCACGGCGCCCGACCGGCGGCCGGCAACCGCAGGTACCAGGTGAAGCGCTCCCACGGCCGGCCCAACGAACGGCACAGCCGGAACACCGGTGTTCGCTGGCCGGTGCCCAGCGTGGCCACGATGCCGCCGAGGGCGGCCGGCAGGTAGGTGTCGCGGTGCGACTTGATGAACCCGAGCGCCCGCGGCAGCGGCTGGCGGGGCAGCGGACCGTCCAGGACGACGAGGTCGTCGCGGCTGCCGCCGTCGCGCTCGGCGCGGAACCCGACCGCGGCGAGCAACTCGGTGGCGGCCAGGCTGCGCTGCAGGGCCAGCGACAGGGTCTGCATCGGCGGGGTGTCCGGCAGCGCCGCGGTGTGCGAGGCGACGTAGGTGCCGGCGGCGGTGACGATGTCGGCAGCGGCGGGCACCGTGCTGAACAGCCCGCGGCGCACGTGCGCGCCGACCAGGTGCGCCCCGGCGGCCGCGCAACAGCACAGCACCCCGGCCGCGTACGACGCGCACAGTGCCGGCGAGGCCGTTCCGCCGGACTCGTCCACCCACACCTGGGCGTCGATGCGGCGCACGCCGTCGACGAACAGCACCGTCTCGGGCGCGCTGACGCCCGGTCGTGGATCGAGCGCACGCCAGCGCGGCGCGGGCAGCTCGACCTCGACGTCGACCTCCGCGGTGGAGGCGCCCAGCTCGGTGTCGAGGCTGGTGCCGTAGGAGGGATCCCACGGATCGACGCTGAACCTCACGCCGTCTCCCGGACCGCACGGGAGGTGCGTTCGTCGCGGCTCACCGCGAACCGGACCGGCACCCGCTCGGCCAGCGCCGGCACGTGGGTGATCAACCCGACAACCCGGTCACCGCGGGCGACCAGGTTCTCCAGGGTGCTCGCGACGATCTCCAGGTTGGCCTCGTCGAGGGTGCCGAAGCCCTCGTCCAGGAAGATCGATTCGAGCCGGGCGGTGCCGCGCGCGGCCAGCCCGGACATCTGCCCGGACAGCGCCAGCGCCAGCGCCAGGCTGGCCTGGAACGTCTCGCCACCCGACAGCGTCTTGACCGGGCGGCGGGCGTCGGCGTCGGTGTGGTCGATCACCAGGAACTCACCGCCGGCGTGGGTCAGCTCGAACTGCCCCCGGACAGCTCGATCAGGCTCGCCGACGCGTCGGCCACCAGCACGTCGAGCGCGGAGGCGACCAGCCAGCGGGGGAACCCGTCGGAGCGGAGCAGGCCGCCGAGCATCTTCGCGACCTGTTGCCCGCTCTCCGCGGCGTCCCGCTCGGCGGTGATCGAGGCGGCGGCGGCCCGCCGCTCGGCGAGGCGCCGCTGCTCGCCACGGGCCCGCTCCAACGCCGCCGCCACGGCGGCCGACGCCGAGTCGGCCAGTGGCCCGTGGACCGCGACGCCGTGCGCGTCGAGATCGGCGGCCAGTGTTCGCTCGTCGGCGGCCCGCCGCTCCCGGGCGGCGCGGGCCGCGTGCTCGGCGGCCGCCAACTGCTGAGCAGCTGCTTCGATCCGGGTCCGGGCCCAGTCGGTCAGCGCAATCCACGCCGCCAGCAGGTCCTCGCCGGCCGGCGCCGGCGCATCCAGCGGAACGAGCGGGTCCCGGGCGGCCCGCAGCGCGTGCCAGGCGGCCGCGACCTCGTGGCCGATCTCGCTCGCTGCGCGTTCCGCGGAACGCAGCGCGGCCCGCGCCGCCCGCAGCTCGGTGTCGGCGGCCTCGGTGGCGGCCTCCAGCTCGTCGCGCCGGGCCAGCGCCGCCGCGGCCTCGGTGTCGGTGAGCGCCCCGGCCAGCGAGCGGCGCAGCGCCACCGGCCCGCTGCTCGATGGCCGTCACCGCATCGCGGGCCTCCTGTTCGGCCCGGGCGGCGGCCGTCTCGGCGGCGCGGCTGTCCCGCACGGCGGACTCGGCCACGCCCACCGCCCGGTCGGCGGCGTCGCGGTCGGCTTCGGCGGCATCGGCGGCGGCACGCGCGTCCGGCAGCGACCGCTCGCGGCCGGCAGCCTCGGCCCGCGCCCAGTCCACCAGCGCAGTCCAGCCCGCGAGCACGTCCTCGCCGTCGATTGCGGGTGCGCCGAGGGGAACGAGCGGATCCCGCGCCGCCCGCAGCTCGGCGGCCGCGGCCACCACGTCCGCGCCGACGGCCGTTGCGGCGTCGGTCGCCGCGGCCCGCTCGCGCCGAGCGGTCCGCACGGCGGCGTCACCGGCGTCGACACGTTCGGTCAGCCGGTCCAGGGCGGCGAGTACATCGTCGACGGCGGCACCGATCGCGCGCACAGCAGCGTCGTCCGGCATGACGGTGCTGGTCAGGTGCGTCACGGTGTCCCGTTCGGCGGCGCCGGTCGACGTGTCGCCCGCGTTCCGCGGAACGCCCTCGACGTCGCCCACCGACGTCCCGCCCGCGTTCCGCGGAACGCCACCAGCCCCGCCAACCGACATCCAGCCCGCGTCCCGCGGGGGGCCCCCGGCCTCGCCCACCGACGTCTCGCTCGCGTTCCGCGGAACGCCGCCAGCCCCACCGACCGATGTCTCACCCGGGTCCCGCGGAACGCCCCCGACCTCGCCGACCGACATCCCGCCCGCGTTCCGCGGAACGTCCCCGACCCCGCTCACCGACACCCCGGCGGCGGCAAGCCCATCGGACAACCGAGCGAACAGCGCCAACGACTCCGCAGCAGCCGGCTCGGAACCGGTCGACGCCGAGCCACCCGCCACCGGCGCCGCCGCCACCACCCCGACGACCGTCGCGACCGACGCCGACCACAACCGGCCGACCGCCTCCCGCAGCCCGGCCACCGCCGCCGCGGCCCGGGTCAGCTCCGTCCCGGCCGCGCTCGCCCGGCCGCTGGCGTCCTCGTGCACCCGCCCGGCCGCCGCCACCTCCTGCTCGGCGGCCTCCAGATCCGCGGCCGGCAACGGCTCGGGCAGCACCCGCACCCGCTGCGCGCACACCGGGCAGTCATCGTCCACCGACAGCTCCGGTCGCAGCGTCGCCGCGAGGTCGCGGCGCTGCTCGGCCGCCCGCCGCGACTGCGCGTGCTCCAGCCGGTGCCGCGCCGCAGCCGCGTCCGCCGCGGCCACCGCGGCGATCCGGTCGGCCTCCGCGTGACCCGACTCGGCGGCGCGCAGCCGTCGCGTCGTGTCGATCAGGGTGTGCTGGTCCCGGCGCACCTGCTCCAGCGGGCCCCTGGTCGGCGCCGCAGCCAGCTCGGCGCGGGCCCGGCTGTCGGCCGCCTCGGCCGCGGCGAGCGCGACATCCGCCCGCGACAGCGCCGCCGCGACCTCGACCCGACGCCGATCGAGCACGTCCACCGCGGGCGGCACCGCCACCGCCCGGAACCCGTCGCGCTCGGCGACCAGCCTGCGCAGCAACGCCTGGGCCGTCCCGAGCGCGCCGGCCGCGGTCTCCCGAGCGGTGCGCGCGCCGTCGAGGGCGAGCTGCGCGTCGGCCGCGTCCTGGACCGCCAGCTGGTAGGCGGCGCCCGCCTTCTCCCCGCGTTCGGTCAGGCCGGGCAGCTCGGCCTGGCCCGCGGCCAGCTCCGCGTGCTCGCGGCGCAGCTGCTCCAGGTGACCACGGGCCGGCATCTCGGCGAGCCGGGTGCGAGCGGCGCCGTCAGCGGTCTCGGCTGCCGCCATCCGGTCGCGGGCGGCGTCGCGGGCCGTGCTCGCCGAACGCTCCCGCGCATGCAGCCGATCGATGCCCACGGGCACGACCAACGCCGACAGCAGGTCCCGCTCCGCGCGCACCCGGCCGACCAGCTCCTCCGCCGCCCGCAGCTCATCGACCGCGGCCACGAGCTCCGGCACCGCGGCCGCCACGCGCCCGCTCAGCTCCTGCATCGCGACGGTGCGCGCCGCCGCCGCGCCTGCCGCCTCGTCGGTCGCGTCGGAGTAGCCGACGAGCTGCTCGGACAGGAAGCCGGCGCGCAGCCGCTGCTCGGCGGCCTCGCTGTTGGCCGCCTTCGCGATCACGTCGTAGACCCCGAGCCCCAGCAGCCGCACCAGCTTCTCCTGGCGCTTGCGCGGCTCGGTGTGCAGGAACTCCGCGAAGTCCCCCTGCGGCAACACCACGCAGGTGCAGAAATCGCCGAACGGCAGTCCCAGCAGCGTCTCGACCGCCGCCGTGGTCGCGCCGGCCCCGTCGGCGATCGGTTCCGTCTCCTCCGCCACGTCGCCGATCCCGCGCCCGTCCACCAGCCGTTCGAGCCGCGCCGCGCGCACCGACACCCCGCCGGACGCCGCCCGCCGCAGCTCGCGGGCGACCACGTACCGCTGCCCGCCGACGTCGAACACGAAGCGGACCGCACCGCGGCCCGCGGTCGGAGCCAGCGCCAACGCCACCGCGCGCCGGTCGTCCCAGCGCGGAACGGAGCCGTAGAGCGCGAAGGTCAGCGCGTCGATCACGGTGGACTTGCCGGAGCCGGTCGGCCCGACCAGCGCGAAGTATTCGGCGTCCCGGAAATCGATCGTCGTGGACTCCCGGAACGAGGCGAACCCGGCCAGCTCCAGCAGCACCGGACGCATCAGCTGCTCCCGACCACGTCGTCGTGCAACCGGCGGAACAGCTGCTCCACCCGCGGATCGTCGACGCCCCGGGTGCCGAGGTACTCCCGGAACAGCTCGGCGGGGCTGCGCGGACCGTCCGCACCGGCCGCCGCGGGCCGCGACTCGGTGACCGGAGCCGCGAAGTCGGGGTCGATCCGCACCTCCAGCGCGTTCGGCAGCATCGACGTCACCTCCTCGCGCAACCCGGCGCGGGCCGGTTCCCGGACCCAGACCCGCAGGTACTCGTCGGTCACCGTCGCGGCGAGCGTCGACAGCTCCGCGAGGGTGCCGCGCAGCGTGCGCAGCCGCCGCCCGCCGGTGATCGGGATGTCGGTCACCGCGGCCGGCGTACCCGGCGCCGCGTCGACCAGGCAGACGACCGAGGTGTTCTCCTGCTCACCGAAGTCGATCGGGTACGGCGCGCCGCAGTAGTGCACCGGGCACGGGGCGTCCATCCGCTGCCGCCGGTGCAGGTGCCCGAGCGCCACGTAGTGCGCCTCGACCGGGAAGATCGTCGCCGGCACCGCGTACTCGAAGATCGACTGGGCGGTGCGCTCACCGCCGCCCATCCGCCCGTCGAGCACGGTCAGGTGGGCCATCACCAGGTTCACCGCGTCGTCGCGGAAGCCGGCGGTCAGTGCGTGCAGGATCTCCCGCAGCTGCTGGTCGTAGGCCCCGGTGTTCTCGGCGGGCGTGTTCGTCACCAGCTCGGCGGCTCGCACCGCGTAGCGCTGGGAGAGGAACGGCAGCACCGCCACCGTCGCCCGCTCCCCGGTGGAGCGCGCGGTGAACTCCACGACCCCGCCGTGCTCCGCGGTGCGCGGCGTGCCGACCAGCGTGATCCCGGCCGCGCCGGCCAGCGGGCGGTAGGCGTCGAGGGTGGGCCCGTGATCGTGGTTGCCGGCGATCGCGATCACCTCGGCGCCGGTTACGGCCAGCCCCATCAGCGTGCGGACCACCAGCTGCTGGGCCTGCGACGACGGCGCCGGGGTGTCGTACAGGTCGCCGGCGACGAGCACCGCGTCGACCTCGTGTGCGCGCGCCACACCGACGATCTCGCGGAGCACCCGCTCCTGCTCGTCGAGCCGGCTGTGCCCCTTCAGGGTCTTGCCGACGTGCCAGTCGGCCGTGTGCAGCAACCGCATCAGGCGGCCATCGTAAGCGGGCCGGGTGCCGCCACCGCGCAGGGACACGGGCCAGGGATACGTCGTCCATCACGTTGAACGATCGGGCAATCCGACTGCTCACATGTTGTATGTTCTGCTGTCATGTCCCCGGCATCGCCACCGGAAGGTGTCCCCGAGCGTTCGGCGGAGGGTCTGGCCGCGCTCGTGTCCGATCGGGACGTGCTGGTTCGCAGCAGCACCGCCGAGCGGGTGGCCGACATCATCCGGGAGCGGATCACCGACGGCTCGCTCGCGCCCGGCTCCCGGCTGCCCGAGGACGCGGTCGGCACCGCGCTGGGCGTCTCCCGGAACACGCTGCGCGAGGCCTTCCGGCTGCTGGTGCACGAGCGCCTCGCGGTCGCCGAGTTCAACCGCGGGGTCTTCGTCCGCCGGCTGACCCCGGCCGACGTCGTCGATCTCTACCGGGTGCGTCGGCTGGTCGAGTGCGCGGCGGTCCGGCAGGCCGGGGCGGCCACACCGGCGGCCCTCGCCGCGATGCGCCGGGCCGTGGTGGACGGGGAGCTCGCCGCCGCCGAGGAGCGCTGGCCCGAGGTGGGAACCGCGAACATGCGCTTCCACCAGGCCGTCGTCGCGCTGGCCGGCAGCGCCCGGCTCGACGAGTTCATGCGCCAGGTCGCCGCCGAGCTGCGGCTGGCGTTCCACGTGATGGCCAACCCGCGCGACTTCCACGAGCCCTTCCTGCGCCGCAACCGCGAGCTGGCCGGGCTGATCGAGGACGGTGACGGCGTGGCGGCGGAGAAGCTGCTCGGCGCCTACCTGGACGACGCCGAGCGGCAGCTGCTGGCGACCGCGCCGGCCTGATCACGCTCAGCCGAGGCACGAGGATCGCGATCGTGCCTCATCCGGGGCAACCGCGGGCCGGAACAGCCGACCGACGACGGGCAGCAGGGCGAGCGACACCGCCACGAACAGGCCCACCCGCAGGTAGTTCAGGTTCTGCCAGAGGACGGCGCGCTCGAGCAGCGCCGGATCGACGCCGGTCCCGGTGATCCCCTGCAGCTCGATGATCGTGGGCGCGAAGTAGGCCACCGTCCACACCCGCAGCGCGACGTGCACCCCCAGCAGGGCGAGCAGCCGGCTGCGGACCGTCGGGATCCGCCAGCTGAACGCGATGGCCAGCAGGAACGTGAGCTCGTGCAGGCTGTGCACGACGATCCAGAAGATCATGAAGTCCAGCCCGTACTCGCCGCGGAACACCGCGAGCGACGCCGGCGGTGCGGCGGTCCAGGCCGGCACGACCGTCGCGGTCTCGAACACCTGCGCGCCGTTGACCACGAAGTAGGCGAGTGTCGTGATCACCAGCCAGGTGCCGGCCCGCCGCAGGTAGGCGCTGGGCAGGGTGGTGGCCGTCATCGACGCCTCCCTTCCGCATTTAGTTTGATCCATCTGATGATACGATTGACCGTATCATGTCGAAGGGTGAACTCATCGCGGAGCTGCGGGGTGCCGTACGCGCCGCGCAGGTGGCCGTCGCGGCGCGGGACCAGGCGATCGGCGAGCGACTGGGGGTCAACGCCACCGACCATCGCTGCCTCGACCTGCTCGACCAGCGCGGGCCGCTGACGGCGGGCGCGCTGGCGCAGGCATTGGGGCTGACCCGCAGTGCGACCACGACGGTGATCGACCGGCTGCAGGCGCTGCGGTACGTGCGGAGGGCACCGAGCGCGCAGGACCGGCGTCAGGTCCTGGTCGAGCTCACCCCCCTGCTGCGCCGGCGGGCCGGCGAGCTCTACGGCGACCACGGGGAGGTGCAGGCCGCCCTCGAGCGCTACACCACCGCGGAGCTGACCCTGCTGCTCGAGTTCGTCCGCTGGGACCAGGGGTACAACGAGCGACGCGCCCGTGAGCTGACCGACGGGTGAGGTCGGCAGCCCCCGCCCGAGCTCCGAACGTTGCCGGACGCGGCACTAACATGGGGCCGTGACCGGGCTCGCAGAAGCTGCCGGCGTCGTTCTCGCCGGCGGCCGGTCCTCCCGGATGGGTCGCCCGAAGGCTGCCCTGGAGTGGCACGGCTCGACGCTGCTGCACCGCACCACCGCCCTGCTCTCCCGCACCGTCGGCGGGCCCGTGCTGGTCGTCGCCGCGCCCGGGCAGGACCTGCCCGAGCTGCCGCCCGGGGTCGAGGTCGTGGCCGACCCGGTCGACGGGTTGGGGCCGATGCGCGGGTTGGCCACCGGACTGGCTGCGCTCGACGACCGCGCGACGGTGGCCTTCGTGTGCTCGACCGACCTGCCGTTCCTGCACCCAGCACTGGTCCGGCGGGTGCTGCGCGCATTCACCGATCCGGAGACCGACGTCGTGCTACCGGTGGCGCGCGGCTACCGGCAGCCGCTGGCCGCCGGCTACCGGACGTCGCTGGCCGGGCTGCTGGAGAAGCTGCTGGGTGAGGGGCAGCTGCGGCCGGGGATGCTGTTCCAGCACTGCCAGGTCACCCAGCTCGACGACGATGCGCTGCTGGCCGACCCCGAGCTGGCACGGCACGACCCGGGATTGGATTCGCTGGTCAACGTGAACGAGCCGGAGGACTACGCGGCCGCCCGCACCCGCCCGGAGCCGGAGGTGCTGGTGGAGCGGTTCGGGGCGCTGGCCAGTGGCGGGCAGCGGGGGCCGCGCACCGTCCGCGCGGCCACCCTCGGTGCGGCCGCCTCGGCCGTCGGGATCACCCTCGACCGGCACGTCGTCGCGGCCGTCAACGGCGATCAGATGAGCCGCGAGCCCCGCCTCCCGCTGGTCGCGGGCGACACGGTCGCCTTCCTGTCGGCCGACGCCGGCGGCTGAGCGGGCATACCCTCGGGGCATGCCAGCCGGTGGATACTTCGGCCGGGCCCTGGTCGTCGACGTCGGGGACCGGGCGGCGACGAGCGCGCCGCTGCACCTCGACGACGCCGTCCTGCGCGCCTACCTGGGCGGCGTCGGCCTCGGCACCTGGCTGCTGCACCGCCTCGCCCCGGCGGGGATCGACCCGCTGGCCCCGGACGCGCCGCTGGCCTTCGTGTTCTCCCCGCTGGTCGGTACGCCGCTGACGACCAGCGCGAAGTTCGCCGTCGTGGCCAAGTCGCCGCTCACCGGGCTGCTCACCGACGCGCTGGCGTCCAGCCGGTTCGCCATCGCCGGCAAGCTGACCGGGAACGACGCGATCGTCGTGCGGGGCCGAGCCGCGCAATTGTCGGTGCTGCTCGTCGACGGCAGTGCCGATGGTGGGGGCGCCCGACTCGAACCCGCGCCGGAGCTGGCCGGGCTGCCGGCGGCCCAAGCCGAGGCGGCGGTGCGGGAGCGGTTCGGGCGCGGCTGGCAGACCGCGGCCATCGGCCCCGCCGGGGAGCGGCAGGTCCGTTACGCCACGGTCAGCCACGACGGCCGGCACGCCGGGCGCGGCGGGTTGGGCGCGGTCCTGGGGGCCAAGAACCTCAAGGCCGTCCTGGTCCGGTCGGCCACCAGGGTGGGCGTAGCCGACCAGGCTGCGGTGCTGGCCGCGGCGAAGGACCTGCGGGAGCGCAGCTTCGGCCCCGCGACCGCGAAGTACCGCGAGCTGGGCACCCTGGCCAACCTGCTGGCCTTCAACGCCATCTCCACGCTGCCCACGCGCAACTTCACCGCGGCCACCTTCGACGGCGCCCCGGGATTGGCCGCAGAGGAGCTGCACGAGCTGCGCGGGGTGGCCCGCAACTCGTGCGCGTCCTGCTCGATCGGCTGCGAGCACATCTACTCCCGCAAGGGCGGCGGCAGCCAGCGCATGGAGTACGAGAACGTGTTCGCGCTCGGGCCGCTGTGCGGGGTGTCGGACCCGGACGACGTGTTCGCCGCCAGCGCCCGCTGCGACGAGCTGGGTCTCGACACGATCTCGGCCGGCGGCACGATCGCCTGGGCGATGGAGTGCGTCGAACGGGGGCTGATCGACGCGCCGTGGCTGCGCTTCGGCGACGGCGCGGCGCTGCTCCGCGCCCTGGACCTGGTCGGCGCCCGCGAGGGCCTCGGCGAGCTGCTGGCCCACGGGTCCCGGCGCGCGGCCGAGATCGTCGGCGAGGGCTCGATCGAGTTCGCGCCGCAGGTCAAGGGCCTGGAACTGCCCGGGTACGAGCCGCGCACGCTGCACGCGATGGCGCTGGGCCTGGCTGTCAACTCGCGCGGTGCCGACCACAACCGCTCCGGAGCCTACGAGGCCGATCTCTCCGGCGAGCACGATCGGTTGAACGGCGGACCGGCCCAGGTCGCGGCGGCCGTGGGCACCGAAGACCGGGCCGCGGTGATGGACTCGATGATCCTCTGCAAGTTCCTGCGGGGAGTCTTCGAGGACCCGTTCACCGAATGGGCGGCGCTGCTGCGCGCGGTCACCGGCTGGGACGTCGACGCGGCCGAGCTGCGCGCGACGGCGCGGCGGATCGTGCTGGCCAAGCGGGTGTTCAACCTGCGCGAGGGCGCCACGGCCGCGGACGACACGCTGCCCCGCCGGATGCTGGAGACGCCGCTGGCACTGGGCTCCGGGCGCACCGCGGCGCTGACCGAGGAACGGTTGCGGGCCATGGTCGGTGGCTACTACGCCGCGCGCGGTTGGGACGCCGAGGGCCGCCCACCACCGGAAGATCTTCCCGGGCTGCAGCTCGAGCTCCTGGGGCTCGACCCTGTCGGGGACCACAACCTGGCCGGCTCCGGCTTGGGATCGCGTGACCCGGCTGGTGTGACCCGGGTCAACTAGTCTCGGACCTGCCGCATCGTCCGTGCCGACAAGTTCGGGGCCGAGGAGTTCGGGATCGAGGTAGTCATGACCGCAGTACAGGAACCCACGGCTCCCACCTCGGCGCCCACCGTCTCGGTGAGCATCGACGGCCGCCAGGTCACCGTGGCCGAGGGCACCACCATCTACGACGCCGCCCGCCAGGTCGGGGTGGACATCCCGGTGCTGTGCCACAACGAGCGCTACGACCCGGTCGGGGTCTGCCGGATGTGCGTGGTCGACACCGGCGGCCGGGTGTTCGCCGCGGCCTGCGTGCGTCCCTGCGAGAACGACATGGAGGTCAGGACCACCTCCCCCGAGCTGGAGCGCAGCCGGGCCACCCTGACCGAGCTGTTGCTCTCCGACCAGCCGCCGCGCGCCGAGGACCCCAAGGACACCACGACCCGCGACAACCTGCTGCTGGAGCTGGCCGACGGCTTCGGCGTGGCCCGCGAGACCACCGAGCTGCCGTGCGCCTCCGGCCGGGGCACCGACTCGTCCAACCCGGTCATCGACGTCAACCACGACGCCTGCATCCTCTGCGACCGCTGCGTGCGGGCCTGCGACGACATCCAGGGCAACGACGTCATCGGCCGCTCCGGCAAGGGCTACGCCACCCGGATCGCCTTCGACCTGAACGACCCGATGGGCGCCAGCTCCTGCGTGACCTGCGGCGAATGCGTGCAGGCCTGCCCGACCGGCGCGCTGACCAACAAGCCGATCCGGGGCATCCCGATCCAGCCGCGCGAGCAACTCGACGCGGTGGACTCGGTGTGCCCGTACTGCGGCGTCGGCTGCGCACTGACTTATTACGTCGACCGGGAGCGCGGCGCGATCTCGTTCGCCGAGGGCCGCGCCCAGCCCGGCTCGCAGAGCCGGCTGTGCGTCAAGGGCCGCTACGGCTGGGACTACGCCGCCTCCCCGCAGCGGCTGACCATGCCACTGATCCGGATCGACTCGGCCTACCCGAAGGGTCCCCTGTCGGCCGACGTCCGCGGCGACGGTGCCCAGGACCCGGGCGACAACGATCGGGGCCGGCTGAACGGCGGCGAGCGCAGCGGCGGGGGCCGCCGGGAGAACGGACGCCAGAAAGATGGACGCAAGCCGGGCGACAAGCGCGGCGGCAAGCGCAAGCCGGGCGGGTTGGTCGACTACGCCGAGGTCATGCCCCACTTCCGGGAAGCGACCTGGGAGGAGGCTCTCGACCTGGTCGCCCGCCGGCTGCGCGAGGTCCACGCCGCCGGTGGACCGGGGGCCATCGCCGGGTTCGGCTCGGCCAAGTGCTCCAACGAGGAGGCCTACCTCTTCCAGAAGCTGATCCGCACCGCATTCGGCACCAACAACGTCGACCACTGCACCCGGCTCTGTCACGCCTCCTCGGTGGCCGCGCTGTTCGAGGGGGTCGGGTCGGGCGCGGTGTCCACCACCTACGGCGACGTGGTCAACGCCGATGTCGTGATCATCACCGGCTCCAACCCGACGGCCAACCACCCGGTGGCCAGCTCGTTCTTCAAGCAAGCCCGCCGGCGCGGCACGAAGATCATCTATGTGGACCCGCGGGCGTCCACCGTGGCCGAGCACGCCGACCTGCACGTGCAGCTCAAGCCGGGCACCGACGTGGCGTTCTACAACGCGGTGATGCACGAGGTGATCCGGCTCGGGCTGATCGACCGGGAGTTCATCGCCGAGCGCACGTCGAACTACGACGAGCTGGCCCGCACCGTGGCCGACTACCCCCCGGAGCGGGGCGCGCAGATCACCGGCGTGGACGCGGACACCATCCGTGAGGTGGCCCGGCTGTGGGGGGAGGCCGGCGCCGGGGTCATCTACTGGGGCATGGGGATCTCGCAGCACACCACCGGCACCGACAACGCCCGCTGCCTGATCGCCATGTGCTCGATCACCGGCAACGTCGGCCGCCCAGGCTCGGGGCTGCACCCGCTGCGCGGGCAGAACAACGTGCAGGGTGCCTCCGACGCCGGGCTGATCCCGATGTTCTACCCGGACTACCAGGGCGTCGATCGGGACGCGACCCGGGAGCGGTTCGAGCAGGCCTGGGGCGTGCCGCTGGACCCGAAGCGCGGGCTGACCGTCACCGAGATCATCGGTTCGGTGCTCGAGCCCGACGGGGTGCGCGGCATGTACATGCTGGGCGAGAACCCGTTCCTGTCCGACCCGAACATCAACAAGGTGCGCAAGGCGCTGTCGGCGCTGGATTTCCTGGTGGTGCAGGACATCTTCCTCACCGAGACCGCGGAGTTCGCCGACGTGATCCTGCCGGCCACCTCCTACCTGGAGAAGGACGGCAGCTACACCAACACCGACCGGCGGGTACAGCTGGGGCGCAAGGTCATGGACCCGCCCGGGCGGGCCCGCCCGGACTGGGAGATCGAGCAGGACCTGGCCCGTCTGCTGGGCCTGGACTGGAACTACGGGAGCCCCCAGGAGATCTTCGACGAGATGGTCGCGTTGATGCCGTCCTACAAGAACCTGCGCTACGACAACCTGGGCCTGACCGGGAAGCTCTACCCGAACGCCGACCCGGAACACACCGACGGCACCATCGTGATGTTCGACGAGCGGTTCAACACCGAGGACGGGCTCGCGCACCTGGTGCCCGCGCAGTGGCTGCCGCCCAAGGAGCTGCCGGACGCCGAGTACCCGCTGGTGCTCAACACCGGCCGGCTGCTGGAGCACTGGCACACCGGCTCGATGACGCGGCGCTCCTTCGCGCTGGACGCCATCTCGCCGGTGGCCGAGGTGTACCTGCACCCCAAGGACGCCGCCGAGCGCGGCCTGGCCCACGGGCAGATGGCGCGCGCCCGGTCCCGGCGCGGGTCGATCGAACTGCAGGTGCGGATCAGCCACCGCGAGCAGCTGGGCAACTGCTTCATCCCGTTCCACTTCCGGGAGGCCGCGGCCAACCTGCTGACCATCGACGAGATCGACCCGTACGGGAAGATCCCCGAGTTCAAGTTCTGCGCGGTTCAGGTGGAGGCCCTATGACCGAGGTAGCCCGATGACCGAGGTCACCGACCGGGCCGGCGAGGTCCGCGCCCGTCGGGTGCCCGGGGTCGAGGGCCGGGCCGGGAAGTTCCCCGGGCCCTCGCTGATCCCGGCGCTGAACGCCATCCAGGACCGGTTGGGCTGGCTGCCCCGCGAGGAGCTGGAGGAACTCGCCCGCGACGCCCGCCGGCCGCGCTACGAGATCGAGGGCCTGATCTCGTTCTACCCGCACTTCCGGACCGCGCCGCCGCCGAAGGTGGCACTGCACGTCTGCCACGACCTGCCCTGCTTCCTGCGCGACGGCGAGGCCCGGCTGGCCGAGCTGCGCGAGCGCTACGGCGAGGACACCGAGGTCGAGCTGGTCGAGGTGTCCTGCCTGGGCCGCTGCGACACCGCACCCGCAGTCGCGGTGAACGAGCGGCCGGCGCCGATCGAACATGCCGACACGCTCGTCGCCGACGCCCGGACCGGCGACGTAGGCCACAGCCCTGCCAACGAGCGCACCGAGCCGTGGCCGAATGATCCCTACCCGGCCGGGTCAGGCGTCGCCGAGCGGTACACCACGCTGCGCGCCCTGCTGGCCGGCGAGCTCGATGCAGACGAGATGATCACTACGCTGTCCGATTCCGGGCTACGCGGCATGGGCGGCGCCGGGTTCCCGACCGGGCAGAAGTGGAAGCTGGTTCGCGGCACCCAGCCCGGGGACGTGAAGTACGCGATCTGCAACGCCGACGAGTCCGAGCCGGGCACGTTCAAGGACCGCCAGATCCTGGCCACCCAACCCCACCTCGTGCTGGAGGGCCTGCTGCTGGGCATGGCGGTGGTCGGCGCCGAGCAGGGTTGGGTGTTCATCCGCCACGAGTACGGCCCGGAGGAGCACGTGCTGCGTGCCGAGCTGGACGCGCTGCGCGCGGCCGGCGTGGTCGGGCCGGACGCCTGCGGCAGCGGTCGGCGCTTGGACGTCGAGGTGTTCGTCTCCCCCGGCGGCTACATCCTCGGCGAGGAGACCGCGCTGCTGGAGTGCATGGAGGGCCACCGCGGCGAGCCCCGCAACAAGCCGCCCTTCCCCGGCAACTACGGGCTGCACGGCCGACCGACGTTGATCAACTCGGTGGAGACCCTCGCCGACGTGCCGGTGATCCTGCAGCGTGGCGCGCAGTGGTGGGCCGACCAGGGCGCCGGCGAGTCGGTGGGCTGGAAGTTCTTCGCCGTCTCCGGTCACGTCGAGCGGCCCGACGTCTACTGCGTGCCGATGGGCACCACCGTCCGGAGGCTGATCGAGCTGGCCGGCGGGGTCAGCGGCGGCCGAGAGGTCGGCGCGGTGCAGCCGGGCGGGGCGTCGTCGAACTTCATCGGCCCGGACAAGCTGGACATGCCGCTGGACTTCGGCGCCGCCGCCGAGAACGGCACGATGC
>CAVSTV010000007.1:0-301329 GCA_963730945.1 uncultured Actinomycetota bacterium | reverse complement strand
GAGTACGCGTTGGAGCGGCTGGAGGAAAGTGGCGAGGCCAAGTCCGGCATCCGACGACAGCACGCGAACTACTTTGTGGCATTGGCCGAGGCAGCTGAATTGCACCGCTATACTGCGACGCAGAGTATGTGGCTGCTTCGGCTGGATACAGACCACGACGACATGCGGGCGGCGTTAGCCTGGAGTCAGACGGTGGCAGCGAGTGTGGATATATGTGCGCGGTTAGCGGGAGCACTGCAGTGGTTCTGGTACATCCGTCGGTATAAGAGTGAAGGGCGCGCGTGGCTCGAGCGAGTGCTGCAACAAAGTACCAGCGCTGCGGCTCCCGCACGGGCGAAGGCACTCTATGGAGCGGGCCGTTTTCAGAGCGATGGAGCGCGAGCGAACACGCTGAAGATCGAGCAGGCGCTCGCGCTGTGGCGAGAAGCTGGGAGACAAACCCGGTATGGCGGACGCGCTCCTCAACCTGGGACGTGTGGCACGCGTGCAGGGCGAGTATGAACGCTCAGGGAAGCTTGTACAGGAGAGTCTGGCCTTGTTCCGGGAGCAGCAGATCATGTGGGGCGTCGTCTGGGCACTGATCAGCCTTGCGGATGTGGCGCTCGACCAGGGCAATTCTGCCCAGGCATTGGAACCGCTTCAGGAGGCCCTGGCGCTGACCCAGAGCCTGGGAGACACCTACGGCAATATGTGGGCCCAGGTGCCTCCGAGGACGGTTGGCACACCTGCACCGAGACCTTGAGCGGGCGGCAATGCTGCTTGAGGAAAGCCTGGTGTGGTTGCGGAACTGGGGAGTCCGAGTATGTTCGAGGTGCTCAACGATCTTGGGCGGGTAGCGCTCGATCAGGGAGATACTGATCGGGCGGCAGCGCTGTTCGAGGAAAGTCTGAAGCTAAGCTGGGAACCTGGGAACGAGGTTGGAACGTCACCCTCAGCCTGGTTGGCTTGGCCGGGGTCGCCGGAGCATTGGGGCAGCCAGCGCGGGCGGCCCGACTGCTTGGAGCAGCCGAGGCCATACGCGAGTCTATCGGCCGATCACTAACACGTGCTGAACGCATCGTCTTTGACCGATATGCGGCCACTATCCGCGCCGCAGCTCGACGACACGACCTTCGCGGCGATGAGGGCGGAAGGGCAAACGATGACGCTGGATCAGGCGAAAGCCGAGGCCTTGGGTGCAGGTGTCTGAAACGTTGGATTTGCTGAGTGTGTTAAAAGAAGTTCGGTAATGATCTAGATCATAGACTGCTGCCCACAGATCGGCGCGCATTACAATGCTCGATCATCACCATCAGAATACGCGTTTTGTGCAATTCAAGCTCTTTACTAAACGAGAGCGTTTTGCGAACCAAATTCGCACACCATTGCCGCAATGTATTATTCAATCGCTCGATATGATTAGTCTACGCCCAACTCTTTCGGCACTGGACGGTGGCGTTTAGACAAAGGACAGCCCGGATAGGCGCTCCATTCGTCCGTGTAGATAATTGCGCGTTTCGCGCTCTCATCAGCTGGTAGCGATTGCCATTGGTATGTTGTAGCGGCGCGTTGCCATGGGTGGTTCCTCCGATAGATGTTCGAGATATAACAGAACACGCATTCGTGGCATGACTCCCCGAACCTACACAACCACCTCCCAAAGCCAAGAACCTATGGTACTCCGAATTGTCCTCAGCCATGTCAACGTGCAAATCGAGTATCGTGAAATGCAGAACTATTGCAAGTACGATAGAATAAGCACGCTGGGTGTACACGCGGGACAATCATAGTTAGGCCGATCGGCTAAACTTTCACGCCGGCTATCGGCGGGATCCCAATGTGTGTCACCCACGAATTGCGAGTGGCACGCGCACGGGAAGGAGATTGTGGCCATGGCTCTCTATTTGACGCGCTTCAGCTATACGCCGGAAACCTGGGCTCGATTGATGAAGAACCCCGAAGACCGCCGCGAGGCTGCACGCAAGTACATCGAGTCAGTCGGCGGGAAGCTGCACGGCTTCTGGTACGCGTTCGGCGCGTACGACGGCTACAACCTCTGGGAAGCGCCTGACAACGTCTCGATGGCCGCAGTCGCGATCGCGATCGGCAGCGGTGGCG
Organism: uncultured Actinomycetota bacterium; assembly: GCA_963730945.1. Lineage (GTDB taxonomy): Bacteria > Actinomycetota > Actinomycetes > Mycobacteriales > Pseudonocardiaceae > Pseudonocardia. Next base: position 299,232 of record CAVSTV010000007.1, on the reverse strand, counting down.
CGTTGTCGAAATTCGAGACGACGCCGCTGCTCACGGTCGAGGAGACCCTGGACGCCCTTGGCCGTGCGCAGGCGGTCGCCTATCGGCCGCCCGGAGCGTAGTCGAGCGGGATCGTCCTCCGCCAGCAGAAAGGCGCCCGCGTTCAGTCAACAATGAGGGGAACTGCGTCTAACACGCCCGCACCATGACAACGGCGGTTTGGATTCACGACATCTTCCTTCCGCAAATCACTTTGCTTCGAAAGTCGCTTTCCCTTCCTCCGCCGTTGCGTGGGGCTACGGCGTTAACTGCATTAACGGGGATGTTATCAAAGACCCTATCGGAAAGGCTATCCAGGTGCGTGACACGTTCGAAATGGGCGGGATTTTGGTCGGCCAGCGTGCCACGGACCTTATTTCCGAGGGGTCTAATGACTTACTCGCCAGCCTGATCGGGCGGCGGGATGACACCCAGCTGTTGCAGCATGCTCAGCGAATCAATCAGTTGCCACTCCTCCACAACCTTGTTAATGTGCGACGCGGCTGATGATCATGACCCAGATTGCCACCGGCTTGCCGGTGGCCGGGATCCCCTGAAACTCACCCTGGTGAGTGCCTTGGACTGAGATATGTTGCACCACTTTGTCCCCTTCCGCAATCAGGGCCTCAATGGTGTAGCGGGCATCCGGAAAGCCAGCAATGACTGATGAGATAAATTCCCGTACGCCCTGAACGCCACGCACTGGCTCAGGCAGTGAAGGATCGTGCAATACGTAGTCGGAGGCATACGTCTCTTCGATGATGTCAAGAGCATTCCCCCGGTTCAATGCCTCCCACCACCGGCGGACGAGATTCTTGTTTTCTTCTGTGGACATTGGGATCTTCTCCTTTCTCGGAGTTTTCTTAACCTTAGTAAATTCGGCGAACTGGACGTGCAGGGGCGGCTTTTGTACGACGATCGGTATGCCACCTCCTTTCTTGTCGATGGTGAGCCGGCATGATGCCACGGGAAGGCAGGCGGCCCAACACGAACTTCGATCTCTCGCCCGACGGCATCGAGCGCACCAGCCTGCCGATCCAAAATCTGCACATACCTCTCAGTGATTGGCTATCAGGCCGATGATTCTAACGTACATCCGACGCAGGCGCCAGCGCGTTCACAGTCTAGACCGGGACTTAATCCCATACCCAGCGCAGTGTAAAGGCCAGCAGCGCGAGCGCGGCGATGATAAAGATGAACTTGCTGCCGGTGATGCCGCCGATGGTCAGCAGGATGCCGGAGAGCCCCAGCAGCGCGGCACTACGACCGCCTTTGCTGCCGAAAATATCGCCATGCCAGAAGTATAAATCCGATCGCAATGCCTAGATCGGGCAGGAAGCGAACAGCAACAAGTTCTGACTGCTACTGGTAAGCGTAATCACGGCGAGCGCCTGATCGGGCGATAGTGTGCGTACTGCGTCAAGTGCCAGCAGTTTGGAGTGTGGCGATCCCGAAATCCGCGAAAAGGGCGAAGCCGCTCACAACTATGCCGAACCCGGCCAGCAGCGGCGCGCGGGTGAGTGTGGCCCACAGCCTGACGGGCCACCAGATCAGGCCAGCGAAGGCCAGAATGAAGAGTTGGTGCGACAGCGCCCACGCGGCCTGGTTATTGGCGATCATTGCTTGGCGCCGAGTGGGATCGGGCGAACCGCCAGGCGCTATCAGCTCAGCCAGTAGAAAGAGGCCCGGGCCTGTGAGGAGTAGGATATGTTTATGGTTCGGTTCCTCCTTGGGTTTCATGATCCAGTTAGATCAACATTAACGAGGGGTGGTTACGCTCTGCACCAGTCCAAGGTCGTCCTGGTTCTGCCAGCCCTCAACAAAGCGCCATTGGCCAGACGCCGGATCGAGATGCCAGCCTGCTCACCAGCTTGTCCGGTGGCTGGCATGCCCATATATTCACACTGGTATGTCCCGCTGGCTGCCCAGCGTAGCACGGCATACTCGTCTGTGACGATCATCAGATCAGCGCGCATATGCAGATCAGGGAATGCGCTGATCAGGTAGTGAAAATAGCGCTTGACTGCCTCTGGCGGGGTGTGCTCACTAGCGCCAATGCTTGCTCCGTGGTAGCTATACTCAGGAGCGAACAGCTCATCGATCTCGTCCCAGTGGCGCTGGTTGACCGTATTGATGTATCGCTCGATCATGGGTGCGTCCGTTGGTCATTTTCATCAGCTACGTCCTTTCTGTATTAGTTAATGCGTTAGCAAGGAAAGAAGACCGCCCGAACAAGAACGCAGTGTATTGGTTCCTGACTGTAGTATCGTGATCATGCGCATGATGATCGCTGTATGGTGCGCACTATCTGGGCGGCGGATGGTACAATAGGCGGCGTCGCCTTACGGTACGGAAGGGCGCTGCACATATAGCCACCTCGTGATCCTTTTCTCGGCCCGCCCATGGTCAGCTGGGATGGCCAACCAGTGCGTTTCGCTACCCGCCGTGCCCTGGCGCTCTTCGCTTACCTCATATTTACGCGTGGGATGCGGCCGCGTGACCAACTCGCTGCACTATTTTGGGAGCGCGGCCAGACTGTCAGCCGTACTGCGCTGCGGAACACGCTGGCGTATATCCGCCAGGCTTTCGGCAGGGCCGCACCGATCCACGCCGACCGCGATACGATCGGACTCGACCCGGCTATTTCCTACGAAAGCGATTTGGCGTGGTTGCGTGACTCGGCACCAACTCAGCTTAGAGCTGGCGATTACTATCGGGGCGATCTGCTTGCCGGGCTCGCGCTCGGTGGTGCACCAGCGTTTGAGGAGTGGCTGACCCTTCAGCGTGAGCATTGGCAGCAGCGTTGGGTCGCAATTCTTGATCGCGTTACACGGCAGCATTTGGATGTTGGTGCTGTGGCCGAGGCGGGTGAGGCAGCGCAGGCATGGCTAGCCCACGATCCGCTCAGCGAGGTCGCCGCTGCCGCCTGATGCGCGCCCATCTCGCCCTAGGCTGAGCGCGGAGCGGCGCAACATGTCTTTGCAACCCTCCGACACCTCCTGGTCGCGTTCCTCGATCAGACCTCGGACCTGCAGACGCTGCCGCCGCACGGGTGGGCGGTGCCGACGCTGGCGCTGCTCGCCGAGACCATCGACAGCCTCGGCGGGCCCGCCGACGACCACCCCCGCGCCGACCGGCTCGACCTGGCCGCCCTCGCCCAGCGCGTCGACGAGCTGCTCGTGCCGCACACCGACGAGCTGGTGCTCGCCGGCTGGCCGACCGTGCTGCTCGGGCCGGCGCGGCGGGCCCGTGGGCTGCTCGCGCTGGCGACCGGCGACCTCGACGCGGCCCGCCAGCACTTCGAGGCCGCGATCGCGTCGGTGCCCGGCGCGCCGGCGCAGATCGCCTGGTTGCGCCACCACCAGGCCAGGGCGCTGCTGGCCCGCCGCTCGAGCAGGCGGATCGCGACCGCGCGGGAGCTGCTGCAGGACGCGCTGGAGACCGCCCAGCAGCGGGGCATGGCCGCGCTGGCCGGCGCGGCGCGGCAGGAGCTGGCGCGGCTCCGTCAAGATCCCGTCAAGATCCGCAGGGCGGCGTCAACGCGCCGTTAGTTTCCGGCGCGACCCGGGCGTAGCGGACGGATGCTCGATGCGGGTCGGCGGAGGGTCCGGCGACCGCGTCGAGGGGTGATGTCGTGGCCGACGTGCTGTACGCGGTGCTGCTGATCGGCGGCTTCGGGTTGCTGGTGCTGTGCCTGCGCGGGCTGGAAACGCTGTGACCACCGCCGATCTCGTGTCCGATGTGGTCGGCGGGGTGGTGGCGCTGGCGCTGCTGGTGTACCTGTTCGTGGCGCTGCTGCGTCCGGAGCGGTTCTGATGTCCGATCTCGTGGCCGGCCTGCTGCAGGTCGCGGTGCTGCTGACCGTGCTCGGGGTGTGTTATGTGCCGCTCGGGGACTACATGGCCCGCGTCTTCACCTCCGAGAAGCACTGGCGGGTCGAGTCCGCGATCTACCGGCTCGTCCGGGTGGACGCGGCGTCCGGGCAGCGCTGGACCGGCTACGCGGCCGGCGTGCTCGGGTTCTCCTTCGTCTCGGTGGTGCTGCTGTACCTGCTGCAGCGGCTGCAGCCGCTGCTGCCATGGGGGTTCGGCCGCGGCGTGGACGGCGATACGGTTCCGCCGGCCATGGCGTTCAACAACGCCGTCTCGTTCGTCACCAACACCAACTGGCAGTCCTACGTGCCGGAGACGGTGCTCGGGCACACCGTGCAGCTGGTCGGGCTGACCGTGCAGAACGTCGCCTCGGCGGCGGTCGGGATGGCGGTCGCGGTGGCGCTGATCCGAGGGTTCGTCCGCTCGGGCACCGACCGGATCGGCAACTTCTGGGTCGACCTGACCCGCGGCGTGCTGCGGATCCTGCTGCCGCTGTCGTTCGTGGCGGCGATCCTGCTGCTCGCGATGGGCGTGACCATGTCGCTGCGCTCCGGGGTGGACATCACCGGGGTCGACGGCGCCGCGCACACGCTGCCGCTGGCGCCGGCCGCCTCCCAGGAGGCGATCAAGGAGCTCGGCACCAACGGCGGCGGCATCTTCAACGCCAACTCGGCGCACCCGTTCGAGAACCCGAACGCGCTGAGCAACTTCTTCGAGATCTTCCTGCTGCTGGTCATCCCGGTCTGCCTGACCCGCACCTTCGGCACCATGGTCGGCAACCCCCGCCAGGGCACCGTGCTGGTGTCGGTGATGGGCACCCTGTGGGCCGGTCTGCTGGCGCTCGCGTGGTTCGCCGAGACGCACCCGAACGGGACGGCGACGCTGGCCGCGGGCGCGGCCATGGAGGGCAAGGAGACCCGGTTCGGCATCCCGTCGTCGATGCTGTTCGGCGTCTCCACCACCGGGACCTCGACCGGCGCGGTCAACTCGCTGCACGACAGCTACACCGGCGGCGCCGGCGGCGTGACGCTGCTGAACATCCTGCTCGGCGAGGTCGCACCGGGCGGGGTCGGCACCGGGCTCTACGGGATCCTGGTGCTGGCCGTGATCGCGGTGTTCCTGGCCGGGCTGATGGTCGGGCGCACCCCGGAGTACCTGGGCAAGAAGCTGGGCCGGGTGCAGGTCACCGCGGCCGCCGTGTCGATCCTGGTGATGCCGGCGCTGGTGCTGCTCGGCGCCGGGTTGGCGATCGCGCTGCCCAGCACCCTCGACGCGCTGAACAACGACGGCGCGCACGGCTTCTCCGAGGTGCTCTACGCCTACGCCTCGGCGGCCAACAACAACGGCAGCGCATTCGCCGGCATCACCGTGACCAGCGACTTCTTCCAGGCCACGCTCGGGATCGCGATGCTGTTCGGCCGCCTGCTGCCGATCCTCGCGGTGCTCGCGCTGGCCGGGTCGCTGGCCACCCAGCAGCGCATCGACGCCGGCGCCGGCACGCTGCCGACCGACCGCGCCCTGTTCGGGGTGCTGGTCGGCGGCACGGTGCTGCTGGTCGCCGCGCTGACCTTCTTCCCGGCGCTCGCGCTGGGCCCGCTCGCGGAGGCCCTGACATGACCACCCCCACCGACGTCCGTCCGAGCGAACGCGTTGCGCAGGACCGCGGCGCGCCCGCCCCGCTGCGCGCCGGTGCGTTCCATCCCCGACAGCTCTGGGCCGCGGCCCCGGACGCGCTGCGCAAGCTCGACCCGCGCACCCAGCTGCGCAATCCGGTGATGTTCGTGGTCTGGGTCGGCTCCGCGCTGGTCACGGTCTCCGCGATCGTCGCACCCAGCGTGTTCGGCTGGCTGATCGCGATCTGGCTCTGGTTCACGGTGCTGTTCGCGAACCTGGCCGAGGCGGTGGCCGAGGGCCGCGGCAAGGCCCAAGCCCAGGCACTGCGGGCCACCAAACGTGACACCGTCGCCCGGCGGCTGCTGGCCGACGGGGTGGAGGAGCGCGTCGGCGGCGTCGAGCTGCGCATCGACGATCGGGTCGTCGTCGAGGCCGGCGAGACGATCCCGGGTGACGGCGACGTGGTCGAGGGGATCGCCACCGTCGACGAGTCCGCGATCACCGGGGAGTCCGCGCCGGTGATCCGGGAGGCCGGCGGGGACCGGTCCTCGGTGACCGGTGGCACAACTGTGCTGTCCGACCGGATCGTGGTCCGGATCACCACCAAGCCCGGTGAGTCCTTCGTGGACCGCATGATCGCGCTGGTCGAGGGGGCGTCGCGGCAGAAGACGCCGAACGAGATCGCGCTGACCATCCTGCTCGCGGCGTTGACGATCATCTTCCTGCTGGCGGTGGTCGCGCTGCAGCCGATGAGCGCCTACGCCGGCCGCGGGCAGTCGCTGGTGGTGCTGACCGCGCTGCTGGTCTGCCTGATCCCGACCACGATCGGGGCGCTGCTCTCGGCGATCGGCATCGCCGGGATGGACCGGCTGGTGCAGCGCAACGTGCTCGCCACCTCCGGGCGCGCGGTGGAGGCGGCCGGCGACATCGACACCCTGCTGCTGGACAAGACCGGGACGATCACCTTCGGCAACCGGCAGGCGACCGAGCTGATCCCGGTCGGCGACACCGATCGGGGCACGCTCGCGGTCGCGGCGCGGCTGTCCAGCCTGGCCGACCAGACCCCCGAGGGGCGCAGCATCGTCGTGCTCAGCGCGACCGAATTCGGGCTGCCGGCAGAAGCCACCACCGAGGAGGCACGTGCGCAGTTCGTGCCGTTCACCGCGCAGACCCGGATGTCCGGGCTCGATCTTGGGGATCGGGTGGTGCGCAAGGGCGCCGCCGCGGCCGTGCTGCGCTGGTCGGGTGCGACCGACACCGCCGAGGTCGACGCGCTGGTCGAGCGGATCTCCGACGAGGGCGGCACCCCCCTGGTCGTCGCGCAGGCCCGGACCACGGGGGGCGACGGGGCTGTGGTGCTCGGCGTCATCAGGCTCTCCGACGTGGTGAAGCCGGGCATCGCGACGCGGTTCGCCGAGCTGCGGGCGATGGGCATCCGGACGGTGATGATCACCGGGGACAACCCGCGCACGGCGGCGGCGATCGCCGCGGCGGCCGGTGTGGACGATCACCTCGCGGAGGCGACTCCGGAGGACAAGATGGCCCTGATCCGCAGCGAGCAGCAGGGCGGGCGGCTGGTCGCGATGACCGGCGACGGCACCAACGACGCACCGGCGCTGGCCCAGGCCGACGTCGGGGTGGCGATGAACTCCGGGACGGCGGCGGCCAAGGAGGCCGGCAACATGGTCGACCTGGACTCGGACCCGACCAAGCTGATCGAGATCGTCGAGATCGGCAAGCAGTTGCTGATCACCCGCGGGGCGCTGACCACGTTCTCGGTGGCCAACGACCTGGCCAAGTACTTCGCGATCCTGCCCGCGATGTTCGCGGCCCTCTACCCGTCACTCGGGCTGCTCAACGTGATGGGGCTGGCCTCGCCCGAATCGGCGATCCTGTCCGCGGTGATCTTCAACGCGTTGATCATCGTGGCGCTCATCCCGCTGGCCCTGCGCGGGGTCCGCTACCGGCCCTCCTCGGCCGCCAACCTGTTGCGGCGCAACCTGTTGATCTACGGTCTGGGCGGCGTCGTGACGCCGTTCGCCGGGATCTTCCTCATCGACCTGCTGGTCCGACTCATCCCGGGGATCTGACGTGCTCACCACCCTGTTCCGGCAGACCGCCACCGGCCTGCGGCTGCTGCTCGTGTTGACGCTGCTCTGCGGCGTCGGCTACCCGCTGCTGGTGTGGGGCGTGGCGCAGCTGCCCTGGTTAGTCGACCGCGCCGACGGCTCCGTGATCACCGCCGCCGACGGGCGGGCCGTCGGTTCCCGGCTGATCGGGGTCGACCCGGTGCCCGCCGACCCGGCCGCCGATCCCTGGTTCCACACCCGCCCCGCCGCATCGGCGTCCGACGTGCTCGGGCCGGCCGACACCACCACCTCCGGTGGCTCCAACAAGGGCGGCTTCGACGCCGAACTGCTCGACGCGGTGACCCAGCGGCGGGCGCTGATCGCGGCCCGCGAGGGCGTGTCGCCGAGCGCGGTGCCACCCGATGCGGTGACGGCCTCGGCGTCCGGCCTGGACCCGGACATCAGCCCGGACTACGCGTCGTTGCAGGCCGGCCGGGTCGCGCGGGTCACCGGGCTGCCCCTCGATCGGGTGCAGCAGCTGATCGCGCAGGCGAGCTCCGGGCGGATACTGGGGTTCCTGGGCGAGCCCACGGTCAACGTCACCGAGCTGAACCTGGCCGTGGCCGCCGCCCGCCGCTGAGCCGAGGAGGGATGCGATGACCCACCGCGGAGAGCTGCGGATCCACCTCGGCGCCGCGCCCGGGGTCGGCAAGACCTTCGCCATGCTCTGCGAGGCCCGCCGCCGCCGCGACCGCGGCACCGACGTGGTCGTGGGCCTGGTCGAGACGCACGGCCGCTCGCGGACCGCCGAGTTGCTGGACGGGCTCGAGGTGCTCCCGCGGCGGATGATCTCCCGCGGCGGCACCGTGTTCGGCGAGCTGGACGTCGACGCGGTGCTGGCCCGGCGCCCCGAGGTGGTGCTGGTCGACGAGCTCGCGCACACCAATGCACCCGGTTCGCGGCACGAGAAGCGCTGGCAGGACGTCGAGGACATCCTGGTCGCCGGGATCGACGTGCTCAGCACGGTGAACGTGCAGCACCTGGAGTCGCTCAACGACGTCGTGCAGCGCATCACCGGGGCTCGCCAGCAGGAGACCGTGCCCGACGAGTTCGTCCGGCACGCCGAGCAGATCGAGCTGGTCGACATCACCCCGGAGGCGCTGCGCCGCCGGATGGCGCACGGCAACATCTACGGCGCCGGCAAGGTGGACGCCGCGCTGGCCAACTACTTCCAGGTCGGCAACCTCATCGCGCTGCGCGAGCTGGCCCTGCTGTGGGTGGCCGACGAGGTCGACGTGGCGCTGCAGCGCTACCGCACGGACAAGCGCATCACCGAGGTGTGGGAGACCCGGGAGCGGGTCGTGGTCGCGCTGACCGGCGGCCCGGAGAGCGAGACGGTGCTGCGCCGGGCCACCCGCATCGCCAAACGGGCCGGTCAGGCCGATCTGCTGGCCGTGCACGTGCTGCGCGGGGACGGGCTGGCCGGGGCTCCGGTCGGCGCCACCGCGGCGCTGCGCCGGCTGGCCGACGACGTCGGGGCCTCGTTCCACACCGTCGTCGGCGACGGCGGGGCGGCCGGGGTCACCGCCGCGCTGCTGGAGTTCGCGCGCGGGGCCAACGCCACCCAGCTGGTGCTGGGCACCTCGCGGCGCTCCCGGCTGGCCCGGGTGTTCGACCCGGGGATCGGCGCGCAGGTGGTGCACGATTCCGGCTCCATCGACGTGCACATGGTCACCCACGACGCCGCCGGGCGCGCGATCCGACTGCCCCGGTTGCCCGGTGGGGTGTCCGGCGGGCGCCGGATGCTCGGCTGGGTGCTGGCCGTGCTCGCCCCGGTCGCGGCCACCGGCTTGGGTACCGCGCTGTCGTCGCTGATCGGGCTGTCCACCGACGTGGTGATGTTCTTCCTGGCCACCGTGATCGTCGCGCTGGCCGGCGGCCTCGGTCCGGCGCTGCTCGCGGCCGGGCTCGGCGGCCTGCTGCTGAACTTCTTCCTCACCCCGCCGCTGTACTCGTTGACCATCGGCGAGACCGAGAACGTGATCACCGTGGTGGCGATGCTGCTGGTCGCGGTGCTGGTGGCGCTCGTGGTCGACCGGGCGGCGCGGCGCGCCGAGCAGGCCGCGCGGGCGCGCGCCGAGGCGTCGTTGCTGGCGTCGTTCGCGCGCACCGTGCTGATCGAGGACGATCCGGTGCCGCGGCTGCTGGAGAAGGTGCGCGAGGGGTTCGGCCTGCGCTGCGTGGCCCTGCTCGAACGGCACCCGGCCGGTGATCACGGGTCCGGTGATCCCGTCGGCTGGACCACGGTCGCCGCGGCCGGGCCTGCCGAGTGCGCGCGCCCGGACCAGGCCGATGTGGACGTCGCCGTCGAACCGGGCCTGCACCTGGTGGGCACCGGGCGGTCGTTGCCCGCGGCGGACCGGCGGCTGCTCGAGGCCGTCGGCGGTCAGGCGTTGTTGGCCCTGCGCGGGGAACGGGCCGCGGACACGGCCGCGCGGGCGCAGCGGCGGGCCGAGGCGAACGAGGCCCGCAGCGGCCTGCTGTCCGCGGTCGGGCACGACCTGCGCAGCCCGCTGACCTCGATCAGGGCCGCGACCGACAGCCTGCGCGACCCGTCGCTGCCGCTGTCGGACGGTGACCGCGAGGAGCTGCTGACCACCGTCGCGGAGTCGGTCGAGCGGCTCACCGGGCTGGTCGACAACCTGCTCGACTCGTCCCGGCTCGCCGCCGGCGCGGTGACCCCGCTGCTGGAACGGATCGGCTACGACGAGGTCGCGGCGCGGGCGCTGCTCGGGTTGCCCGAGCAGGGTCGGGTCGAGATCGACATCGCCGAGGACCTCCCGGACGTGCTCGCCGACCCCGGCCTGCTGGAGCGGATCATCGCCAACCTGGTCGACAACGCGCTGCGCCACGGCGCCGGCGCTCAGGTCACCCTGCGGGGCAGCAGCTACGCCGACCGCGTCGAGCTGCGCGTCACCGACACCGGCCCCGGCGTGCCCCGCAGGTCCCGCGACGCGCTGTTCACCCCGTTCCAGCGCAGCGGTGACCGTCGAGCCAGCACCGGCATCGGGTTGGGCCTGTCGGTGGCGCGCGGACTCGCCGAGGTGATGGGCGGCACCCTGACCGCGGAGGACACCCCGGGGGGCGGGCTGACCACCGTCATCTCGTTACCGATCGCCGGTCGCGTCGGCGCCGGGCCGGGTGCGTCGTCGGTCGCGACCGGTTCGTCGCCGGCGGAGCGACCCGCGGTGACCGCGTGACGGCGACCCGACCGGCGTCCGGTGCCCCCGCGGCGGCCGAGGCGAAGGTCCGGGTGTTGGTGATCGACGACGACCCGCAGATCGTGCGCGCGTTGCGGATCAACCTGGTCGCCCGCGGCTACCACGTCACGGTGGCCGTCGACGGCGCCGCGGCGCTGCGGCTGGCCGCCGACAAGCACCCCGACGTCGTCGTCCTCGACCTCGGCCTGCCCGACCTCGACGGCACCGAGGTCATCGCCGGGCTGCGCGGCTGGACGTCGGTGCCGATCATCGTGCTGTCCGCGCGCGTCGACTCGGCGGACAAGGTGCGGGCGCTCGACGCCGGCGCCGACGACTACATGACCAAACCCTTCGGCATGGCCGAGCTGCTGGCCCGGCTGCGGGCCGCGGTGCGCCGCGCGGCCACCGACGTCGGCGAGAACCAGGGCGTGGTCGACCTCGGCTCGGTCCGCATCGACCTGGCCGCCAAGCTGGTCAGCCGGGGTGGCAGCGACGTGCACCTCACCCCGACCGAGTGGGGCATCCTGGAGATGCTGCTCAAGCACAGGGGCAAGCTGGTGACCCAACGCGAGCTGCTGCGCAGCGTGTGGGGACCGAAGTACGAGGACAACGGCAACTACCTGCGGGTGTACCTCGCGCAGCTGCGGCGCAAGATCGAGGACAACCCGTCCCGGCCGCGGTTCCTGATCACGGAGCCAGGGATGGGCTACCGGTTCGAGTCCTAGCACGGGTGGCTCGTACCGTGCCGACCCGGCGGCGGCGGCTGCTGCTCGTCGACATCGACAGCAGTCCGGGTTCGATCTTGGAAACCGGACTGGCGTCGATCTCGACGCGCGTGCGGTCGGTTCGCCGGCCGGCTCCGATCACGCCCGTGGTCCCTCATTCCGGTGCGGGATGTCGATCGCCCCACGCCTTCGGCGACGATCGGTTACCGTTGGCGTCAATCGTCCGCCCTTCGGGTAGCCCGTCGGTGACAAGCGCTCGTAGCGTGGATGGCCGGAGCGGAAGGTCGCTGTATGGGCATGAACGGGTGGACGCGTGGGGCGTCCGTAGCACTGTCGGTGGTGGTCACCGTCGTGTTCGGGGTGGGCATCAGCGTCGTGCTCCGATCCGCCGGCGATTGGCCCACGATCTCCTCGCTGCCGCCGGCCGCGGTGTCGGCGCCGGGGCGGGATCCCGGTATCGCCGGTCAGGTCGACGTGTCCAGGAGCCGGGCGATCGCGCAGCCCGGGCCCGTGCTCGAGATGGGCCCGGACGACGTCGGTTCGGACAGCTGGGACGGCAGCTCGGTGGACGAGTTCGGCGACGCCGTGATCGGGGGCGACTCGTCGGACAGCGCCGGACGGGACAGCTCCCCGGCGCCGGATCGCGTGACCCGGTCGGTGCGCAACACACGGTCCAACCCGCCCAGCACCAGTCGCGCGGACGAGAAGGCGGCGGACGCGGCGCGGGACAAGCGGGCGGCGGAGCGGGTCGAGGCCGCCGCCTCGCGAGCGGAGGAAGAGGCCGCCGATCAGGAGGCCGCAGCACAGGCAGCGGTGAGCGAGGAGGCGGCTGCCGATCGGGTGGCGGCGGCGCAGGCTGCCGCGGAGCAGGCGGCGGCGGAGCAGGCGGCCGCGAACCAGGCGGCGGCCGCGAGGACGGCGGCTGATCAGGCATTGGCGTTGAGGGCTGCCGAGGAACCGGCGGTGGCCGACAGCCCGACGGGCCAGGCGGCTGAGCAGGCGGCAGCTGACAAGGCCGCTGCCGAGAAGGCGGCAGCGGACCAGGCGGCAGCGGACCAGGCGGCGGCGGATCAGACGGCGGCTGACCAGGCGGCAGCCGAGAAGGCGGCGGCTCAGAAGGTGGCAGCCGATAAGGCAGCGGCTGACAAGGCTGCAGCGGCTGCGGATCAGGCGGCTGCGGATCAGGCGGCGGCTGAGAAGGCGGCGGCCGATAAGGCTGAAGCTGGTAAGGCTGAAGCTGCGAAGACGGCTGCGGATCAGGCGGCGGCCGTCAAGGCAGCGGCTGACAAGGCTGCGGCTGACAAGGCAGCGGCCGACAAGGCAGCGGCTGACAAGGCCGAAGCTGATAAGGCCGCGGCTGCGAAGGCGGCTGCGGATCAGACGGCGGCAGCCGAGAAGGCGGCGGCAGACAAGGCTGAAGCTGATAAGGCGGCGGCTGCGAAGGCGGCTGCGGATCAGACGGCGGCAGCCGAGAAGGCGGCGGCCGATAAGGCGGCGGACCAGGCTGCTGCGGACCGGGCCGCGGCGGAGGAGAAGGCCGCTGGCCAGGCTGCTGCGGAGGAGGCGGCTGCCAAGAGGGCAGCGGCTGACCAGGCGGCATCCGAGAAGGCCGCCGATCAGAAGGCTGCCGATCAGAAGGCTGCTGCCCAGAGTGCTGCCGCCGAGAAAGCCGCGGCTGAGAAGGCCGCAGCCCAGAACGCTGCCGCCGAGAACGCTGCCGCCGAGAACGCTGCCGCCGAGAACGCTGCCTTCGAGAAGGCAGCTGCAGAGAAGGCAACCGTCCGGAAGGCGGCCGCGGAGAAGGCCGCTGCGGGCAAAGCCGCCGCAGCCGAGCAAGCTGCGGCGGAGAAGGCGGCGGCCGAGAAGGCGGCAGTAGCCAGGAAAGCGGCACGCCAACAAGCGGCCGAGACCGCGAAGGCCGCCGATCAGGCTGCGGCTCGGAAGAACGCCGCGGCCGCGAAGGCTGCGGCTCGGCAGGCCGCTGAACAGGCCGCTCAGGCCGAGGCGAAGGCGACAGGCTCGGCGCGGAAGAAGGTCGGTGGCGGCGGCACGGGAGCGGGTCAGGCCCCCGTTGCGCGGGGCTCCGCGGCCGGCGGTGCGGGACAGCCGACCGGCGCGTCCTCGTTGACAGCCGGTGCATCACCGCAGGGAGCCGGCCAGACCCTCGGAGAACCGCTGCAGCCCGGGAATCTCGCCCCGGCACCGTAGTGCCCTGCTGATCACCCGGGGACGCACGCATCGGAACGAACGGCACTTTCGCACGCTAGGTTCGTGCGAAAGTGCCGTTCGTGCCACTCCGGCCCGCACAAACAAGATCCACGAGACCGGCACCGAGCCCGACCGTGAGCTCATGGCCGAAGCATGATCTTTCCCGAGCTCGACGGCGTGCCGGCGGCGGCGAGGGCCTGCGCGCAGTCGGCGAACGAGTAGACGGCCGAGACGGCCGGGGTGAGGTCCAGCCCGGTCCGGCTGACCAGCCGCAACGCCGGGCGCCACACTTCGGGCGGGGCGCCGGTGGAGGAGCTCAGTCGCAGCGAGCGGGTCTGGATCAGCCGCAGCGGCGCCTTCGCCGCGACATCGTCGGCCAGGCCCATGTACAGCACGCGGGCCCCGACCGCGGTCACGGCGAGGGCGGCGGCCTGCGCGGCCGGCGCCCCGGACGCTTCCACCACCAGATCCGCCCCGGCCACACCGACCTGCGCCGTGATCTGCTCGTGCAACTGCTCGCCCGCGGCCGGCGCCATCGCGAGATCCGCGCCGATCCGCTCGGCGATCGACCGGCGTCGGCTGCTCGGGTCGACCGCGACCACCGTCGCGCCGGTGCTGTGCAGCAGCCCGACCATGGCCAGGCCCAGGGTTCCGCAGCCGAACACCACGGCCAGCTGCGATCCGTCGGTGCCGCCCGCGCGGTGCAGCCCGGCCAGCACGCAGGCCAGCGGCTCGATCAGCGCCGCCCGCTGCGCCGACACCCCGTCGGGCACCGGGAAGCACTGCTGCGCGTCGACCCGGAACCGCTCGGCCAGCGCGCCGTCGTCGGTCACGCCGAACCAGTGGTTGCCGCCGAGCGCGCCGTGGCCGATCACGAGGTCCCCGGCCTCGAACCCGGTGACGTCGCGACCGACGGCCAGCACGGTGCCGGACCACTCGTGTCCGAGGGTGAGCGGGTAGGAGATGGGGAAGTCGCGGTCGAGGTGCCCGGCCAGCAGCTCCAGATCGGTGCCGCAGACGCCCACGTACTCCGGTCGGACGAGCAGATCGCGCAGGCCGGGCTGGGGCGCCGGCCGCCACTCCAGGCGCACGCCGGACTCCGGGCGCAGCACGACGGCGGGCACCTCCGCCGCGGTCGCGGGTGAGGTGGTCGTGGTTGCGTTGCCCATGGCGGGGTGGACCTCCGGCGGCGAGCGTCGAGCAGCGTCCGATCATTGTCAAGAAGACCGCGTGCCCAGCGATGGCTACCGCCACGCCCACCGAAGCTGCGCAGCCGCAGGCTGTTGCCGACCACGAACACCGAGCTGAGCGCCATCGCCGCGCCGGCGAGCATCGGGTTGGGCAGCCCGGCGGCGGCCAGCTGCTGACGGTCACACCGTTCCATCGTGGACAACGCCCGGTTCGGCTACTGAGACCGGCTCGAGTACGGCATGTGTGCGGGGCAGGTCGGCGGCGGCGCCGTTCCGGTGCCGGTGCACCGTGCCCCGGCGGTGCGAGGTGACCGCGCGGGGTGTGTCCGCCGCGTTGCGCGGACCGGGGTTTCTGGGGCGTTCTGCGGCACGAAGTGACTGGGGGCGTTCCGCGGAACGCGGCGGGCCGTTGACAGGCCCGGGACCCTCGGCGACGCACCATGAAGCTGTTGCCGCGCTGTTCGCGCCGTGCCCGACCGGGTGCGAGGCGATCGCCCAGGCCGCGAGGTGAACACGCGGGGGGCATCCGCCGCGCTCCGCGTTGAGCGGTGTCCAGGGGCGTTCCGCGGAACGCGGGCCGAGTCCTCGGTACCCGCCACGGCCTCACCCGCACCGCCAGGCCCCGAGGTCAGGCCCCCGACGCCGCATGCGTGGTGATGTGTCGTGCATCACTGGTCACACGCACCTGCGCGCCCAGGGGCGCGCCCTCGGTCTGCGTTCCGCGGAACGCGCCGCGGCAGCCGAGCCGATGATCGGCTGCGGTCGCCGGTGGGCTGAGCGTGGCGGGGTCGGGCTGGTTCCGCGCCGGTCGGCGCCCGGACCGGCAGCGACCGGCCGGCAGTCAAGCTGCGAAGGTGACCCCCACCGGACGGTCCAGCCGTACGCGATCACGCCACTCGCTGCAGTCGACACGACAGTCACCCGGATAGCCGGTGGCGGCAGTGAGTCCAGCTGCGTCGGCGAGTCCTCGGCCAGCTCGAACAGCGCCCCCGAGCTCGCGCCAGGCCCGGTGTGGGGACCACCCGGACCTGTGGTGACGGCGGGGCAGCGGGCCACCCCGGGCCGGTGATCACGTGCGGGCCGCTTGACGGTCGAGGCTGCCGCCGGACGCCGCGTCGACGGCGTAGCGGGCACCCACGATCCAGCCGCCGACATCGCGGGGCCGCTCGACGGTGGGTACGAGTTCGGCGCGATCGCCGGGGCGGATCGTGCCGGGCGCGATGACCCAGCAGTCGAGGGCCAGGTGGCCGTCGAAGTCCCGGCGAATGCGGCGGAAGACGTCCAGATCCTGCGCTCCCGTGTCGGGGTCGATGCTGGTGACGATGCACCGTTGCCGGCGGGCGTGGACGCCGATGAGGGCATCGCCGACGGCGACCGCCGAGCCGGGCCAGCGGCTCAGGTCGTCCTGCGCGACGCCGCCGAGAACGATGTTGGGCCGCAGCCGGCGCGGGTCCAGCGGGGCGCCATGTCGGGTGGCGAAGGCGTCGAGCTCGCCGTCGACGGCGACCAGCAAGTTGGTGATGTCGAAGCGCTCCGGTCCGTGGTAGGCGGCCAGGTACGCGTCCGGACCACCGTGCCGGCGGATCAGCTCGGCGGCCTCCTCGGATCTCCAGGGGTGGCCCTCGACGAGCGGTTCGCCGTCCGGTCCCGGTCGCGGTCTTGATGGTGAGCAGCCCGTGCCGGGTGCGTCCCGTGAGGGGGCCGCGGGCGTTGCGGACATGCACCAGCCGGTCGCCCGGACCCCGTCGCGGGTCAGCTCGGCCAGGGCGAGCCGTTCACCGCCCGCGGATTTCACGGGATAGCGCCACAGCGTCGAGACGCGCATGGATGCACCTCCGACAGCGCCGGTGTCTAACGGGTGAGATGGACTCGAGCCGTGAGAAGAGACTGACACGTCTTCCTCACGGATGCAAGGCAGATATAGCGTGAGTATGTGTCGCATCCGATCGAGCTGTTGCTCCCCGACGAGCCCGCGCCAGTCCGGCTCATGAACACCGTCTGGGCGGACCGCACGGGCGTGCACGACGCCTTGACCAGCGCCGATGATCTGCGGATCCTGCTCAGTGACACCGGCGTGTCGCCGATCGGCGGGATCCGGGTGACGGCCGGGCACCTCGAATCCGCCCGCCGGCTCCGCGATGGGTTGCGCCGAGTCGCCGCGACCGTCACCGACGACGACCGGTCCCGCGCCGGGACCGGCATCACCGAGGTCGACGCCCTGGACGCGATCAACGACGCGATGGCCGCCGTTCCGGATCGCCGGCTGCGCCGGGTCGCCGGCGGCTGGGAGCTCGGAGCCGCCGACAGCGGAACCGTCGAGTCCACGCTCGGTGGCATCGCCCGGGAGGGTGCCGAGCTGGTCGTCGACCCGGCGGGGCCGCTGCGAGCCTGTCACGCCCCGGCTGCGTGCTGTACTTCGTTCGCCACCACCCGCGCCGGGCCTGGTGCAGCATCAGCTGCGGCAATCGGGCCCGCGCCGCCCGGCACTACCGGCGGCTACGGGGACCCCACCCCTGACACGACACGCTCCGCCACCGATGCGAGCTGCGCCGCCAGGCGGACCCGGGTGTCGGGGTCGTGGACCGTTCCGTCCGCGCAGACCATGTCCCGCCCGATCGGGATCCGCACACACGCTCGCTCGATGATGTCGGCGCCCACGTACCCGAGCACCATCGACAGCGTCGCCTCGGCGCCGGTGCCCCGGCCGGGGGCGCCGATGTTGATCCACGCCACCGGCTTGCGGTAGAGCTCGCCGCTCCCGACGAGCCAGTCGACGGCGTTCTTGAGGCTGCCCGGCAGGGTGCCGGCGTACTCCGGCGTGCAGAACACGACGGCGTCGGCCGCGGCCAGCAGCGCTCGCAGCTCGCTCACCGCGGCCGGCGGCTCGGCCGTGTCGTCCGGGATGAAGGCCGGCAGGTCCACGAGCCGTTCCCACAGGGTTGCGCGGACGCCGGAACCGGTCAGCCCGGCGGCGGTCCGCACTGCGGCGGTGTTCGTGGAACCGGCCCGCGTGCTACCCGTGATGAGCACGACCGCCACCGGGTCGCCGGACGTGGTCATGGGTGCGTCCCCTCGTCGGTGGTTCGGTGTCAACCGGCCGGCCATCGTTCCAGATGGAGTGGGACGCCGAGGCGCTGGTCAGGTCGCGCGCGCAGTTCTCGAACGACGCGAGCCGATATCCCCGTCCGGTCAGCTGGGCGCAGCTGAACTCACCCTGCCCGCCGGGACGCCGTGACGGGGCGTCCCGGCTCGGGGCGCCGCTCAGACGCCGGCGGGCGTTGCGCTGCGCATCGAGGTGACGTCGGCGGTCGGAGCGGCAACGGCGTTGCCGTTCGAGCCGTCCGGGGCCGCCCGGGTGAACGCGCTGGTCGACACCGTCCGCGTCCGATTAGGGCCGGTCGCCTTCGATGCCGCCGTGGACCGCGGCGCCACGATGCGCGACGAGGAGGTCATCCGCCTGACCCTGCAACACCTCGACGCCCGGACAGCGACCGGCTAGAGCGACATGAAGTCAGCAACGCGGACGGCACCGACCTCGCGCTGAACGAGGCGGTGTCGTTCCTCAACGATCGGTGAACCCGGCTCCGAACGTGCGAATGCCGGTCGACGGTAAGGCTGTCGACCGGCATCGATCACCCGCTCACGCCGCGGCGTGAATGTTCTGGGCGCTGTCGTTCTGGGCGCTGTCGTTCTGGGCGGGCTGCTTGATGAAGCTGACCGTCGGTGACTCGGCGGGCATCAGGATCCACAGGATCGGGTAGATCAAGAGCTGGCTGCCCGGCACGACCAGCAGGATCAGCACGAACAGCAGCCGCGCCGGCCACGGGTCGAGGCCGATACGCCGGCCGAGCCCGGCAACCACGCCGGCCAGTACCCGTCCCTCCTGCGGCCGGACGAGGCCTGCCTGGCGGAAGGTCGAGTGGATGGATTCCATTGCTGATCGTTCCTCTCTGCGTCTTGTCGCAGTCTGATCGGTGAACCGGACAGGACTCATCCTGCGCTCGGCGGCGGCCGGCTCCATCAGGGACAGCCCTGGTCCGACCCGGACCCGGCGCGACCGGCGAGTCAGGGTCTAGGGAGTGTCTGGTGGATCTCGATCGCACCGATGAGGGGTCTCGGGGCGCGCCGGGTCCGGAGCGGGCGCCGGCTACTCAGCCGTCCTCATCCGCGCACTGCTGCTGGAACATGGCGCGATCGTCGCCAGGTGCTCCCCGTACTCGGGCGCTCCGGCATCCCACCAGTGGGCCGGTTGGCCGCCGTGGTTCTGGCGCCATCGGTGGGCAACGCCCGGTGACTCGTCCTCGGCGGCGTGGATCGCCCTCAGGACCGCGGGGCGCTAGACCAGCCGCGCCCGCCAACCCGCCGAGGAAGCGAGACCTGATGTGCGCGACCACCGGCGAACGTCGGCCGTGGCCGACGCCGACCACGGTCCGGTGCGCCGTCCCAGGGAAGCCGCCGATGACATGCAGCCGGGCGCTCGCCGGAAAGATCCTCTGGCTGCGGAACTGCTCGTAGGGCCCCTTCGCGTCGGGGTAGGGCAGCAGCGTAGCGACGACGCACCACTCCGGGATCACCTCGTCCCGGCCGCCCATAGAACCAGGGAGGCTACAAGCAGGCCACGATGGCTACCGGTCACGCCCGCCGAAGCGGCGCAGCCGCAGGCTGTTGCCGACCACGAACAGCGAGCTGAGGGCCATCGCCGCGCCGGCGAGCATCGGGTTCAGCAGCCCGGCGGCGGCCAGCGGCAGCGCGGCGATGTTGTAGGCGAAAGCCCAGAACAGGTTGCCCTTGATGGTGCGCAGCGTGGCGCGGGAGAGCCGGATCGCCTCCGCCGCGGCCCGAAGGTCGCCGCGCACCAGGGTGATGTCCGCGGCCTGGATCGCGACGTCGGTACCGGTGCCCATGGACATGCCCAGGTCGGCCCGGGCGAGCGCGGCGGCGTCGTTGACCCCGTCGCCGATCATCGCCACGACCTTGCCGCGCCGCTGCAGGCGCTCGACGACCGCAAGTTTGTCCGCCGGGAGCACGTCGGCGATGACGGTGTCCGGGCCGACGTCCATACCCACCTCCCGGGCCACCGACTCGGCGACCGCGCGGTTGTCCCCGGTGAGCAGCACCGGGGTGAGCCCGAGCTCGCGCAGCTGCGCGACGGCGCGGGCCGCGGTCGGCTTGACGGCGTCGGCGACGACGAGCACGGCGACGGCGGCACCGTCGCAGGCCACCGCCACGGCGGTCCGTCCCTGTTTCCTCGCCCGCCGGGCCGCGTCGGCGAGCGCGGTGGGCAGCGGTCGGCCCCGTTGCGCCAGCAGCGTCGGGCGTCCGACGAGCACCGCATGCCCGTCGACCACGCCCTGCACCCCCTGGCCCTCCACATTGGAGAACTCCGTGACCGACGGGAGCGAGCCGACCCGCTGCTCGGCACCGCGCGCGATCGCGGCCGCGATCGGATGTTCGGAGGCGGCCTCCAGCGCACCGGCCAGCCGGAGCACGGTGATCTCGTCGAGATCGCCGGTGGTATGCACCTCGTGCAGCGTCATCCGGCCGGTGGTGACGGTGCCGGTCTTGTCGAGCACCACGGTGTCGACCCGGCGGGTGGACTCCAGCACCTCGGGACCCTTGATCAGGATGCCCAGCTGCGCGCCGCGGCCGGTGCCCACGAGCAGCGCGGTCGGGGTGGCCAGCCCGAGCGCGCAGGGACAGGCGATGATCAGGACGGCCACCGCGGCGGTGAACGCTGCGGCGGTGCCGGTCCCGGTGCCGAGCCAGAAGGCCAGCGTCATCGCGGCCAGGGTGATCACGATCGGCACGAAGATCCCGGAGACCCGGTCGGCCAGGCGCTGCACGGCGGCCTTGCCGGACTGGGCCTCCTCGACCAGCCGGCCCATCCGGGCGAGCTGGGTGTCCGCGCCGACCCGGCCGGCCCGCACGACCAGCAGGCCACCGGCGTTGACGGTGCCCCCCACGACCTGATCGCCGGCCCGCACCTCCGTCGGCACCGACTCGCCGGTGAGCATCGACGCGTCGACCGCGGAGTTGCCGTCGACCACGACGCCGTCGGTCGCGATCTGCTCCCCGGGGCGCACGACGAACCGGTCGCCCACGGCCAGCTCGGCGATGGGGACGCGCTGCTCCGCGCCGTCGCGCAGCACGGCCACGTCCTTGGCGCCCAGCTCCAGCAGCGCGCGCAACGCCGCCCCCGCGCTGCGCTTGGCCCTGACCTCGGCGTACCGACCGGCCAGGATGAACGTGGTGACCCCGGCGGCGACCTCGAGGTAGATGTTCCCGGTGCCGTCGCCGGGGGCGACGCTCAGCTCGAACCGGTGGACCATGCCCGGCGTGCCGGCGGTGCCGAACAGCAGCGCGTAGAGCGACCAGACGAACGCGGCCAGGGTGCCCATCGAGACGAGCGTGTCCATCGTCGCGGCGCCGTGGCGCAGGTTCGCCCAGGCCGCCCGGTGGAACGGCCAGGCTCCCCACACGACCACCGGACCGGCCAGCGCCAGGGAGATCCACTGCCAGTAGGTGAACTGCAGCGCCGGGATCATCGCCAGCGCCACGACCGGAGCCGACAGCATCGCGGACACGAGCAACCGCCGGCGCAGCGGAGAGACCGGTTCCGGCTCGCCGTCCTCGGTCGCGGTTTCCCCCGGCGCCGTGCTCGGACGGGGGAGTCGGGCCGTGTAGCCGGCGCTCTCGACGGCGGCGATCACGCCGGCGACATCGACGCCGTCGGGGGCGCTCACCGAGGCCTTCTCGGTGGCGTAGTTGACGGTGGCGCTGACCCCGTCGAGCGTGTTGAGCGCGCGTTCGATCCGGCTCGCGCAGGAGGCGCACGTCATCCCGCCGATGGACAGCTCGACCCCATGGACGGCGGGCGCCGACTCCGTTGCGGGCATCACGAGCCCCCCGCCTCGGCGGATGGCAGGGCCTCGCTCGGCACCGTGAACTCGGCGGTGCGCACGGTTCCGGCGTGCTGGAAGTCCAGGAACAGCCGGTATCGCGCCGGCGAGGGCACCTCGGCGACGAAGCGGATCTGCGGGCCCGCGGTCGTCCGGCCGTCGCCCGGGGATCCTTCCGGGTGCACGTGCAGGTAGGCGAGATCGCCCTCGCGCAACGCGACCAGGTGGCCGTAGGCGCCGAGGTAGGGCTGCAGGTCGGTGACCGGCGCTCCGTCGCGGGTCACGGTCAGCGTGAGCGGCGCGGACTGGCCGGCGACCAGGTCGCCGTCGAGCTGCACCTGGTAGCCGTCGACCTGCGCGGTCCGCGAAGGCTGGTGCACGGTGGGGGCGAAATCGCCGCGAGCGGCCAGGTCGACCCCGAGGGTCACCGCGGGGCCGCCGGTCGGGGTGAAGTCGGCGAACGCCCGGTAGGAGCCGCCGGCCGGCACGGTGATCGGCACGCGCCAGGTGCCGTCGGCGTCCATGTTCGGGTGCAGGTGCTGGAACCCGGTGGTGTCGCGGCGCACCACGATCAAGTGCAGCCGCTGGGTGTGCGCCTCGTCGAACGCGGTCACCGGCGCCCCGTCGGAGCCCGTGATGCGGAAGCTGAAGTCGGTCGGCGTTCCCGCGGTCAACGTCGCGTCGGTGGGGGTGAGGGTGTAGCCGCTCCTGCTCGACGCCAGCCCCTCGTCACCGGCCTGTACGGAGGCGCCGCCGTGGTCGTCCCCGTGCCCGGCGGCCTCGACGTGTCCGGCCGGGGCGGCCCGCGACGCGGCGGAGAGGGGACCGACAGCCGACCCGGCCGCGTACGCCCCGCCGACGAGCAGCGCGAGCACCGCGCCGTAGCCGACGAGCTTCGCTGAGGTGTTCATGTCTCCGTCCAGGTGGAGGCCGGGGATGGACCGCGGATCAGCCGTCCGCGAGCCGGTAGCCGGCCTCGGTCACGGCGTCGCGTACCGCCGCGTCGTCCAGGGGTCGGGTGCTGTCGACGGTGACCGCCCCGGTGGGTAGGTCGACCGCGACCGCGGTGACGCCGTCGATCTCGCTGATCTCCTCGGTGACCGAGGCGACGCAGTGTCCGCAGGTCATGCCGGTCACCGTGTAGGTGTTGGTGCTCATCGAACCTCTCTCGTGCCGTGCTGGGACTCGTGCTCAGGACTTGACCAGCCGCGCGATGGCCGCGCTCGCCTCGGCCACCTTCAGGTCGGCGATCTGGCCACCCTCGGCGACCGCCTCGGTGACGCAGTGCTTCAGATGATCGTCCAACAGCCCGAGAGCGACGGCCTCGAGGGCCCTGTTCACCGCGGAGACCTGCGTGAGCACGTCGATGCAGTACTTGTCGTCCTCGATCATCCTGGCGATCCCGCGGACCTGGCCCTCGATCCGGCGCATCCGCTTCAGGAAGTCGTCCTTGTCCTTCGTGTAGCCGTTCATGGTTCTCCTCGCTCCCCGGTTGTCACCAACATACGCTAGGGGGGTATGGTCCGCCGTCCGGGCAGGCCAGGCCGGGGACGTCGTCGCGAGGGGGGCCGGAGCTCGCCGGGCGTCCCGATAGGGTGGCGGTAACGAGGTCGAGGGCGTCGGCCTCACCGGCGACGGAAGAGGAGCGGGACGTGGGAGTCACCCTGGTCAAGGGCGGGAACGTCAGTCTCACCAAGGAGGCGCCGGGCCTCACGAACGTCCTCGTGGGCCTGGGCTGGGACGTTCGCACGACCACCGGCGCCGATCACGACCTGGACGCGTCGGCGATCCTGTTGAACGCCGGTGGAAAGGTCATCTCGGACAACCACTTCGTGTTCTTCAACAACCTCACCAGCCCCGACGGCACGGTCGAGCACACCGGCGACAACCTGACCGGTGAGGGTGAGGGCGACGACGAGGCGATCAAGGTCAATCTCGCGGCGATGGCCCAGGACGTTGCCAAGATCGTCTTCCCGGTGAGCATCTACGACGCCGACACCCGGCGGCAGAACTTCGGCCAGGTCACCAACGCGTTCATCCGCGTCGTCAACGCGGCCGACAATCGGGAGATCGCCCGCTTCGACCTCAGCGAGGACGCCTCGACCGAGACCGCGATGGTGTTCGGGGAGCTGTACCGCCACGGTGGCGACTGGAAGTTCCGGGCGGTCGGCCAGGGCTACGCCTCGGGCCTGGCGGGAATCGCCCGCGACTACGGGGTCAACGTCTGACCGCGCCGGCTCCCAGTCGCCCGTGGTCGAACCTGTACGTCACCCGGATCGGGCGTCGATCCCGAGCAGTTGTGTGACTCTCGGACTGATCACGGGCGCTGATCGGTCCGAGTGGTACGGAGGTGCTGTGCAAGGAGCGACCACGTGACTCTCGGAGTGATCAGCGGTGAGCCGGGGGGAGCGGCGGCCTGGCCGGGGTAAGTTCACCCAGCCGCCGGCTCGGCGTAGCTCGCGGCCAGTGCGGCGAGGGCGGCGTCCAGACCCACCCGCGGCGTCCAGCCCAGCGCCTGTCGGGTCCGCCGCTGGTCGAACCAGTGCGCGGTGGACAGCTGCTCGGCCAGGAACCGGGTGACCGGAGGCTCACCGATCCGCCGCAGCCCGGGCAACGCGGCCCATGCCGCGTCGACCAGCGAACCGGCCACCCGCGCCACCACCGGCGGCAGCGACAGCCGCGGCGGTGACACCCCGGCCGCCCGGCAGATCGACGCCAGCAGCTCCGCCACCGGGCGCGGTTCGCCGTTGCACACCACGAACGTCTCGCCGTTCAGCCGCTCGCAGCGGTCCACCGCAGCCAGCAGCGCGTCGGCGGCGTTGCCGACGTAGGTGGTGTCGATCAACGCGGCGCCGGACCCGATGGTGAACAGGCGCCCGGCCCGCGCGCGTTCGACGATCCGCCCGACCAGCTGGCTGTCGCCGGGGCCCCACACCAGATGCGGCCGGACGGCCACGACCGCCGGGGCGCCGGGTGCGGCCGCTGCGGCCAGCGCCAGCCGCTCGGCGGCGGCCTTGCTGCGCGCGTAGTGGCCGCGGGCACGCACCGGATCGGCCGCGCCGGCGCCCGCGCCCACCAGCGCCGTTCCGGTGTGCGCGACCGACGGCGAGGAGACGTGCACGACCCGGGGTACGCCGGCGGCCCGGCAGGCCTCCAGGACGGTGGCGGTGCCGGTGACGTTGGTGCGCACGTAGTCCCGGCGACGGCCGGTGATGTCGACCTTGGCCGCCAGGTGCACGACGGCGTCCTGCCCGGCGACGGCGGCCCGCACCGCTCCCGGGTCGGCGACGTCGGCGAGCACCTCCGGATACCCCCGCCCCGACGAGCGGCGCTGCAACAGCGTCACCGTGTCGCCGCGGTCGGCCAGCGCGTCGGCGACCGCCCCGCCCAGCATCCCGCTGGCCCCCGTGACCAGTACTTTCATGGGCAGGGCACCCTCACGGCCGGCGCCCGGCCCGGCCCCCGGCCAGCACCCGGTCCGCCCACTGCGCCACCCGCACCCTGTCGATCTTGGACGCGTGCCTGATGTCCACCGGCAGCGCGTCGGTGACCAGCACCGCGGCGATCTCGACGCCGGCCGCATCCCGCACCGCGGCGGCCAGCGGCGCCACCGCCAACGGCGACCGGCCCCGATGACCCTCGACGACCACCACGACGGCGAGCTGCTGGGTGCCCGCCGGTCCGACGCCGACCGCGGCGGCGGCGGACACCTCCTTGACGTCCTGGACCCGCTGCTCGATGCCCACCGGCGTCACCGGCCCGGCCGCGGCCGTGATGACGTGCAGCAGCCGGCCCTCAACCCACAGCCTGCCGTGGGCGTCGAGGTGTCCGACGTCGCCGCTGCGGTGCCAGCCGGGGTTGCGCGAGCTCTCGTGCTCGGTGGCCCACAGCCGGTCGTAGCGGTCCTTCACGTGCGGGGCGCGCACGCAGATCTCGCCGGTCACCCCGGCCGCGGTGACCGGCGGCCCGGGTGCGCTGCCGTCGGGCGTGAGCGCGCTCAGCGCCACCTCGACCCCGGTCAGCGCCCGCCCGACACACACCCCGTTGCCCACGCCGGCGGCGTCGATCTCGGCCAGCGTGATGTCGGTGACCGGCAGCGCCTCGGTCATGCCGTAGGGAGTGTGCGCCGTCGCGTCCGGCAGCACCGCGCGCAGCTCGTGCAGCAGCGTGGCGGGGATCGGCGCGCCCGCCGACACGACCAGCCGCACCCGGGCCAGCGCGGCCCGTTGCCCGTCGTCGAGCGCATCGGCACCGGCCACGACGCCGCGCAGGGCGGCGGGGGAGGCGAACACCACGGTGGCCGCGACGGCCGCCGCGGCATCGGCGAGGGCGGCCGCGGTGAGCTGCCCGGGTGCCGGCACGTCGGGCACCGCCGACGGGATGCCGAGCGCCGGGCCGTACAGCGCGAACGGTGGGAACGCCGCGACCAGCCGATCGTCGGCGGTCAGCGCGAGGGCCGAGCGCAGGGCGTCGATCTGGGCCCGCGCCTGGTGGTGGCGGTACACCACGCCCTTCGCCGGGCCCGTCGAACCCGAGGTGAAGATCACCGCGCAGTCGGCGTCGGGTGCGGGCGCCGGCGGCAGCTCGTGCTCGCGACCCAGCCGCGCGAGCTCGGCCAGCCCGATGCTGACGCCGAGCAGGCGGCGCACACCGGGCGCCACGGATCCGGCCACGATGCGACGGCCCGGCACGTCCATGGTGCGGGCCAGCGCGAGCCCGCGGGGGATACCGACGACGTGGTCGGGGCCGGCGGCGCGCAACGCCCTGGCCAGCCCGCGGGGTCCGAGCCCGGCGTCGGCGACGACGATGACCGCGCCGGCCCGCCAGCACGCGTAGACCGTGGCCGTGAGGTCGGCGCCGGGCGGCACCAGCAGCGCGACCCGATCTCCCGGTGCCACCCCGTGGGCGGCCAGACCGGCGGCCAGCTCGCGCACCCGGCGCTGCAGCAGTGCGAAGGAGACAGTGCGTCGGCCCCCGGACAGCTCGACCACGGCCGCCGCGGGGTCGCCGGCCCGCGCGTCCAGCGCCGCCCACAACGGAGCCGCGCCCGACGAAGCTGCGCCCGACGACGCCGCGCCCGACGACGCCGCGCCCGCCTCAGTCGCGGACACCGGACGTGCCGGCGGCGGCTGCGCACCGCCCGCACCGAGCCCGTCGATCCACTGCCAGGTGTGCTCCCCGGTCTCCGGGGCATCCTCGGTGACCAGGTGTGATGCGCCCTCGTAGCGGTGCAGCCGGGTCTGCGGCAGCCGCCGCAGCACCTCCCGCAGGTACCGATCGGAGAACACCGGGTCGCGCGGCCCCCACAGCGCCAGCACCGGCACCTCGTGCAGCGCCGCCAACCCGGCGGTGAGGCCGTCGAGCGTGCCGCGGCTGGGGTGCTCCGCCTCGAGCGGGATGTCGGCCACGAACTCCTCGACGCCCCGCCGACGCCCGGCGCCCCGGTAGGGGGCGGCGAGCGCATCCCGGACGGCGGCGGGCAGCGCGGGCCGCGACAGCGCGCTGGTCGCCCGGACGAAGAGCGGCGTCGCGGCGCACACCGCGCGCCGCAGCAGCCGGGTGCGGGCCAGCCGGATCAACCACGGGGTCCGCGCGTCGCGGGGCTGGTGCACCGCGGTGTTGGTCAGCACCATCGCGCGCAGTTGGTCGCGGTGGGCCAGCGCCCAGCCCAGCGAGATCAGCCCGCCCCAGTCGTGCCCGATGGTGATCACCGGCCCGTCGATGCCGAGCGCCTCGGTCAGCACCCCCAGGTCGTGCACCCGCTGGGCGAGCAGCCGCGGCTCGGCGGTGCGATCGGAGAAACCCATGCCCAGCTGGTCGACCGCGACCACCCGCCAGCCGGGACGGGCGTGGGCCAGGAACCGACGCCACAGGTAGGACCAGGTGGGGTTGCCGTGAACGCACAGCAGCGTCCCGTGCCGCGGCTCCGCGCCGTTGTCGAGCACGTGCCAGGTGCGCGGCACGCCGGCCGCATCGGGTGCGGTGACCAGCCGTGACCAGGCCGGATCCAGATCGGGCAGCGCGGGCGGCAGGGCGGCGGCTGCGGCGGCTGTGGCGGCCCCGGTCACCACAGCAGCTCCGCGAAGCTGGCGTTCAGCCCGGACCCGATGCCCAGCAACAGCACCCGGTGCCCGGCCTGCAGCGAGTCGACCTGCGATGCCAGCGTGAACGGCACCGCGGCCGGGCCCATGTTGCCGCGGGTCGCGAACGTCAGCGGTACCCGCGCCGGGTCCAGTCCCAGTGCCCGGCACATCGCGCGGGTGTGCACCCGGGAGACCTGGTGCGCGACGTAGCGGTCCATGTCCGACCAGCTGAACTGGGACTTCGCGCCCTCCCAGAGGGCCCGCCCGAGCGCGACCCCCGCATCCAGCAGGCCCTTGGCGTCGGTGCGCATGGATTGCAGATCGCCGATGCAGAGCCGGTGGTGCTCGCTGGCGGTGCGCATCGCTCCGCCCAGGAAGCGGTGCCCGTCGGGGTGGCTCGACGCCCGGCCCAGCACCATGGCCGCCGCCCCGGAGCCCAGCGTGAGCGTGGCGAACTGCTCCAGCACGTCCTCGCGGGTGGCGTCGGGCCGGCACAGCCGGTCGAGGGTGACCTCGTGGATGTGCCGGGTGCCTTCGCCGTCGACGATGAGCGCGTACTCGATCTGGCCGGCGTCGATCATCGTGGCGGCCAGCTGCATGCCGTTGAGGAAGCCGAGGCAGGCGTTGGCGAGATCGAAGTTCATGCAGGTCGAGGGCAGGTCCAGCATCGAGTGCACGGCGACCGCGGAGGACGGTTCGAGGTGCGCGCGGCTCACCGAGGTGTCGATGAGCAGGCCGACCTGGCCCGGATCGACGCCCGCCTCGGCCAGCGCCTTCGCGCCCGCCATGGCCGCGCTCTCGGAGAACGTCACGTCCGTGGGCCACCAGCGACGCTCGGTGATCCCGGCCAGCCCCTGCAGCAGTCCGGGCCGCAACCCCACCCGACGGTAGGTCGGTGCCAGCCGGGCGTCGAACTCGTCGGAGGTCACGACGTGCGGCGCGTCCACCGCACACACCGACAGGATCGATACGTCGCGGTAGCGGTAGGTCGCGTTGCCACTCATGCGCTGCCTCTCATCATGGGGAACCGACCCCGCCGGGACGAACTCCTTCCCGTCGCTCCGACGGGCCCCGGCGACACAACGCACCGCGTGGGCCGATCGAGCCCCCCGAGGCACCATCCGATCACATTTTCCTACGGGACATCTCGGGTCCGCGCACGACGATCTACGCCGGGCGTTGTGCGCACCCCCGACTTCCGGTCGGGGCGCCGAGCTCGACGGACTGCTCAGACGCGCTGGCGCCGCTTCCGCTTCTGCTCGTACATGGCCTCGTCGGCGGCCTGCCAGGCACCGGGAAAACCGCTGACCACGCTGTAGGGGGCATGCCCGAAGCTGCCCGCGATCCCGGCCTCGTGCAGCGCCAGCCGCATGCGCTCGACGAGTTCGTCGGCCTGCCCGACGCCGGCCCCGGACATCACGATGCCGAACTCGTCACCCCCGATACGGGCGAGGATGTCCGAGCCGCGGACGGTGCCGGCCAGCACCTGCGCCGCCCGTTGCAGGTAGCGATCGCCCGCGTCGTGGCCCTCGGTGTCGTTGACGATCTTCAGGTGGTCGAGGTCGAGCACCACGACGCAGGCCGGGTCGCCGAAGCGGCGATAGCGGTGCTCCTCCTGCTCCAGGTGGCGGTCCCAGCCCCGACGGTTGATCAGGCCGGTCAGCGCGTCGGTCTCGGCGTCGCTGCGGGCCTGTTCCAGCTCGCGGGCGACGGAGGTGGCGGCGATGTCGGCCTCCAACACCGCGGACAGCAGGCTGGAGAGCAGATCGAGCAACGGCCGCTGGGCCCGCAGCGACTCCGGTTGGGAGGCCGGGTCGTATCCGCAGAGCGTCCCGAACAGGTCACCTTCGGAGTTCACGATCGGGGTACCGATGTAGGCGCCGACGGTGATCGGTGCCGTCAGGGCGGTGGCGGCGTAGGCAGGCTCGACGCTGACGTCCGGGGCGATCTGCGGGGCGGCCCCGGACACCATCGAGCGGCAGAACGAGGCGGAGTAGGGGAACTGGGCACCGACGGTCACTCCGTAGGCGGGCGAGTCGACGGTCAGCACGACCTGCTGGTCGTCGTGGATCCGGGTGACCGCCCACATTCCCAAGGGGGCCACCTCGGCCAGATACTCGATGACCAGAGCGCAGGCGGTGTCGAAGGACCGCGTCGGAACCAGGTGCGCAGCGACGTGGGCGGCGCCGCGACCTGTCGCTGTGTCGGTCATGAACTCCTCGTCGAGGTTCCCGCCCGGCTGCGGTGTCGTTGCGGACAGGATGCCGGGTTCGTCGGGACGCGAGAAGATCAGGGAATGCAGATCACCACGCAGGTGGGTGATGGCCTGGTCGTGGCGGCACCGCTTGCGCCACGTAGTCGGCTCGGCGATCGGGAACACGACACCGGACCCGGTAGTTGTTGCTAGTACAACTACGTGGAGGTGCGGCATGGCCAGGGTGGCGTTGACCCCGAAGATCGACGTACGGCGGGCCGGTGACCGGGACGCGACCAGGATCCAGTGGCTGGACTCGCACCACTCGTTCTCCTTCGGCCAGCATTACGACCCGGACAACACCCACCACGGGCTGCTGTTGGTGAACAACGACGACATCGTGTCGCCGGGCGCCGGCTTCGACACCCACCCGCACCGCGACATGGAGATCGTGACCTGGGTGCTGCAGGGCTCGCTGGTGCACCAGGACTCCACCGGTCATTCCGGGGTGATCTACCCCGGGCTGGCCCAGCGGATGAGTGCCGGGCGCGGGATCCTGCACTCGGAGAAGAACGACTCCTGGCGGCTGCGGGGTGGCGACAGCCACTCCGACCCGGTGCACTTCGTGCAGATGTGGGTCGTGCCCGACGAGGCCGGCATCACCCCGGGCTACGAGCAGCGCGAGATCGACGCCGAGCTGCTCTCGGGCGCGCTGGTCCCGGTGGCCTCGGGCATGGAGCGCGACGGCGGGGCCACTGCGATCCGGATCGCGAACCGGCACGCGGCGCTGCACGCGGCCCGGCTGCAGCCCGGCGAGCAGGTCGAGCTCCCGGAGGCGCCGTTCCTGCACCTGTTCGTGCCGCGCGGCGAGGTGGCGCTGGAGGGCGCCGGATCACTGGTCGCCGGCGACGCGGTGCGGTTCACCGCGACCGGCGGTCAGCGGGTGACCGCGGTCGAGCCGTCGGAGATCCTGCTCTGGGAGATGCACGCCACGCTCGCCTGACGCCCGCGGAGTGGCCAGCTGCTCCCGTGTCAGCTTTGATCGCCGCGGCGCCGACCGGCGGCGCGAGCGGGTCGGTCGGCGGTATCTAATGATTTGATATCTACCATTCCGGTCATGAAGCTGTCCGCCTCGATCACCGACTTCACGCTTCCCGGCGGCCCGGCCGGGCTCGCCGATCACTTGAGCGAGGTGGTGGCGGCGGCCGACGAGGCCGGCCTGGACACCGTCTGGGTGCCCGACCACCTGCTGCAGGGCATCCCGGGCCGGGCGCCGACCGACGAGATGCTGGAGGCCTACACCACCCTCGGCTTCCTGGCCGCCCGCTCCCGGCGGGTCCGGCTCGGCACCGCGGTCAGCGCGGTCACCTTCCGCCCGCCGGCCCTGCTGATCAAGGCCGTGACCACGCTGGACGTGCTGTCCGGCGGCCGCGCCTGGCTGGGCGTCGGCGCCGGCTACCAGGCCGAGGAGGCCGCCGCGATGGGCCTGCCGCTGCCACCGACCCGGGAGCGCTTCGAGCACCTGGAGGACACCCTGGTGCTGGCCCGGCAGATGTTCGTCGGCGACGACAGCCCGTTCGTCGGCCGCCACCACCGGCTGCGGGGCCCGGTCAACAGCCCGCCGCCGACGCGGCGGCCGTCGATCCTGGTCGGCGGTACCGGGCCGCGACGTACCTTGCGCCTGGTGGCGCAGTATGCCGACGCGTGCAACCTGTTCGACATCCCGGACGGCGGCGCGGCGATCACCCGCCAGCTCGAGGTGCTCGCCGAGCACTGCGCGGCCGTTGGGCGCGACCCCGCGGAGATCGAGAAGACGGTGAGCACCCGGATCGGCGACGGCGAGACGGCGGAGCAGTTCACGGCGCGCTGCCGGCAGCTGCGGGCGCTCGGCATCGAGCACGCGATCGTGATCACCGCGGGACCCTGGACAGGTCGATCGCTGGACACGCTGGCCGCGGCCCGACCGGTGCTGCAGGAGCTCGGTTGAGGGCCGGTTGTCAGCCGTCGCCGACGGTGATCGGCTGCGCCAGCCCCGGCTCGCGTCCACCACGCAGCCCTTCCTGACGCGACGCAGCCCTCCAGACAGCTGCGGGGTGACGGAAAGGGCTGCGGGGTGGGTCGGTGAGGGGCGACGGCGATCAGGCCCCCCGCCGTCCCGGTCCCGGCTGCAGATCGGTCAGTGGCCAGTCGCGCTCGACCCGGGCGTTCGGCTCCAGGGTGTCTAGCCGGCGCAGGATCACGCCCTCGCGCAGCGCCCACGGGCACAGCTCCAGCTCGGTCACCCCGAGCGCGCGCATCGCCGCCCCGGCGACCAGCGCTCCGGCCACCAGCTGGTGGGCCCGCCCGGCGCTCACCCCCTCCAGCTCGGCGAGGTCACGCGAGGCCATCCGGCTGATGAACCTGACCAGCTGGCGCAGCCCGGCATCGGTCAGCGTGCGCCGGGTGCGCAGTCCCGCGCTGGACGGGGCCGCCCCGGTCAACCGGGCGAGGGACCGGAATGTCTTGGAGGTGCCGACGGCCAGCTCGAACTCGCCCTGCGAGCAGATCTGCCGCGCCACCGCTTCCAGCTCGGCGTCCAGGTGCGCGGCCAGCGCGTCGGTCTCCTCGTGTGAGGGCGGGTCGCCGCTGAACCAGCGCCGGGTGAGCCGCCCGGCCCCCAGCGGCAGCGACACCGCCATGTCGGGGTCCTCGTCCCGGCCGGCGGCCAGCTCGAGTGAGCCGCCGCCGATGTCCAGCACCAACAACCGGCCGGCCGACCAGCCGTACCAGCGGCGCACCGCGAGGAAGGTGTAGCGGGCCTCGTCCTCCCCGGGCAACATCTGCAGTCCGACCCCGGTTTCGGCGCGCACCCGCTCGAGCACCGCGGCCGAGTTCCCGGCGTCGCGCAGCGCGGAGGTGGCGAACGCGAGCAGCTCGTCGCAGCCCGCCCGCCCTGCCGCCGCCTTGGCCCGGTGCACGGCCTCCACGAGCGCGCCCGCTCCGCTCGCGGTGAGCCGACCGTGCCGGTCGAGGTGCTCGGCCAGCCGCAGCTGTGACTTCTCCGAGTTCGTCGGGGTCGGATGACCACCTCGATGGGCGTCGACCACGAGCAGGTGCACCGTGTTCGAGCCGACGTCGAGCACACCCAGGCGCATGGAAGCACGCTACTGCGCGGCCGATCTGCGACCCCGGGGGCCGGACGGCTGCTGCAGCCGATTCGAGCTCACCCGGACGCGCCCGGCGGCCCCGGACGGTGACCGACGGTGGCGGCCGCCGTGGTGGCGGGAGCCCAGCCCAGCGCGGGCCCGAGCGACCCGGCCACGTCGGTGAGGATCTGCACGTAGTCCTCGTGGTCGAAGCTGAACGGCAGCGCGAAGGCGACCTCGCTGACCTGCCGGAAGCCCGGATGCGCGTAGAGCCGCTCAGCGATCTGCGTCGAGGTGCCGACCAGGTCCGGGGCGAACAGCAGCCCGCGGGGCCCCTGCGGCTCGGCCGTGCGCGGCAGCCTGCTGGCCACGTAGGCCTCGTACTTGACCCGCTGCTGCGCCGTCGCCGTGTCGGTGGGGATCACGACCAGCCCCTGGGACACCCGGCCCGCCGGATGCGCCTCCCGGTAGGTGGCGATCAGCTCGGCCTGGATGCCGGCGAAGTCGGCCGACGTCGCCCCGGTGACCACGCTGGAGGTGAGCAGGTTCAGCCGCTGCCCGGCCGCCCAGGTGGCCGAGCGCACGCTGCCGGCGCCGTACCAGACCCGCTCCCGCAGGCCCGGCGCGTGCGGCTGGATCCGGTCGGAGAACACCTCGATGCCCTGCGTGCCGGCGGTGGCCACCGATTCGCCCCCGATCATCGACAGGAAGCGGACGACCCGCTCGTAGGAGAAGTCCTCGACGTCGGCCGTGTCCGGGTAGAGGGCGTCCTTGATGTCGTCCCAGCGCATGGGCGGCCCGACGCTGATGCCGGGGTTGATCCGGCCGCGGGCGAGGACGTCGACGGTGGCCAGGTCCTCGGCCAGCCGCAGCGGGTTCTCCCAGGCCAGCGGGGTGACCGCCGTCCCCAGCTCGATGCGGGAGGTCCGCTGCGACAGCGCCGCCATGATCGCCACCGGTGACGAGACGCCGTACTGCAGGTGCCGGTGCCGCAGCCAGGCGCTGTCGAAGCCGAGCCGCTCGCCCAGCTCGATCTGGGCCAGCAGCGCCTCGATACCCGGACCGGGGTCGGCGCCGTCGAAGGTGCCGATGGTGAGGAAGCCGAGCTTCGCGAGCGGCACGTCGGGGGTGGGCATGCCCTCGATCATCCCGGCCGGTCAGGCTAGATGCCGCGCAGCGTCGGCCACACCAGGAAGACCAGGCAGCCCAGCAGCGCCGGCAGGATGAACCAGGAGGCCAACCGGGTGTCGTCTCGGCGCACGCTGCCGGCACTGCGGGACGGGGTGGGCGCTGCCTTCGTCGGCGCCGCCGAAACAGTCCTCATGGCTGTGGGCTCATAGCTGTGGCCTCCTTGCCGTTGCTGCTCTGCCCGTGCCGTTCAGGATGTGCGAGTGATCTCCTCCGCCGGCACCACGACCGCGGAGAACAACATCGCTTGATCGGGATGCAGGATCGGTGCGGCCACCCCGACCTGGGCGATGGCGGCCCCGCTGAACACGGCTCCGGGGAAGCTGACCCCCCGGGGTCGGTGGTGATGGCCGTAGCCGGGGGAGTCGTCCAGCGCCGGGTCGAACGCGCGGAAGTCCCCGCCCCACCACTGCGGTGGCACCAGCCCCGACGGTGCCGGCCCGACGATGACCGGCCGCAACCGGTAGTGGCGATCCGGGTCCAGGCCGCGCAGCCGCAGCGGCGGGCCGACCGAGGTGCTGCTGGCGGTCATGGTGACCATGGCGAAGATCGCGCGGGACCGGTCGGGCGCGACCACCCCGTGCACGATCACCTCGTCAGACGCCACGTCCATCCGCACCAGGTCCCCGCCCAGCAGCAGCTCCCGGTGCTCCTTGTAGAAGCTGATCCACTCCTGCAGCTCGGACAGCTCGTCGGAGGATGCCTCGGCCAGATCCCACTCGATGCCGAGATGGCCGAACACCGCGGTCGCGGCCCGGAAGGACAGGTCGTGCACCCGCCCCGTGGTGTGGGATCGCCCGGACGCGATGTGCGAGCCCAGGTACTCCGGCGGGACCAGCTGGGTCGTCCACCGCAGCATGTGCTGGCGCTCGTGCGGGTCGATGCAGTCCGACACCCAGACCCGCGCGGTGCGTTCCAGCACGCCGAGGTCGATCCGCGCCCCGCCCGACGAGCAGGACTCGATCTCCAGCCCGGGGTGGGCCGCCTTCAGCTCGTCGATCAGCCGGTAGAGGGCCGCGGTCTGGGCGTGCACGCCGGGTCGGCCGCCGTCGGTGCGGGTGCCGGCCTCGATGAGGTCGCGGTTGTGGTCCCACTTGATGTAGCCGATGTCGTAGTCGTCCAGCAGCGCCAGCAGCTGCCCCTTGATGTGCTCGTAGGCCTCCGGGATCCCCAGGTTGAGCACCTGCTGGTGGCGGGACTCGATCGGCAGGTCCGCGCGCGCCGACATGATCCACTCGGGGTGGGCCCTGGCCAGGTCGGAGTCGGCGTTGACCATCTCCGGCTCGAACCACAGCCCGAACTGCATGCCCAGCTTGCGCACGCCGTCGATCAACGGGTGCAGCCCGTCGGGCCACACCTCGTCCGAGACGACCCAGTCGCCGAGGCCGGCGTGATCGTTGCGGCGGGCGCCGAACCAGCCGTCGTCGAGCACGTAGCGCTCGACGCCGACCGCGGCCGCGCGCTCGGCGAGATCCAGCAGCTGGTCCAGATCGTGGTTGAAGTAGACGGCTTCCCAGACGTTCAGCGTCACCGGGCGCGCGGTGGACACCGGCTCGGCGCGACCGCGCAGGTGCCGGTGGAACCGATGCGCGACCGCGTCCAGGCCGGTGCCGTAGGAGCCGTAGAGCCACGGGCCGGCGTAGGTGTCGCCGTCGCCGAGGACGATCTCGCCGGGCAGCAGCAGCTCGCCGCCGCCGAGCACCCGCTCGCCCGTCCACACCTGCTCGGCGTAGTGGGTGTGATCGCCGCTCCAGGCCGTGTGCACGGCGTGGATCTCGCCGGTGGCGAAGCCGAAGCCGGGGGTGCCGGCGTGCAGCAGATAGGCGCTGTCGGCACCGGTGCGGCCCTTGCGGTTCTCCCGCAGGTGCGACCCGAGGGTGAACGGGCGTCGCTGCGGGATGCGCTCCCGATTGTGTCGGCCGCCGAAGTCGAGCAGCTCGGTCGCCTCGGCCGGAACCGGAAAGGCCAGCACCAGGTCGTCGAGCTGGTACGGATCGGTGGAGCGGTTGGTGAGGGCGGCGCGCGAGCGCAGCAGGCCGGCCGGCAGCAGCTCGATCGTCACCAGCAGTTCCAGCTCGGCTTCGGTGTCCTCGGCGCTGACTTCGACCGTCGCGGCGCCGGTCGCGGTGAAGCCGGCGACCTCCGAGCCGTCCACCCGCACCGAGGTCGCGGTGAAGCGCGGCGACCACGACCGGCCGGCTCGCGATCCGCTGATTCCCGGCCGACCCAGCCAGCCCGCGTGCTGCTCGGGGAGCACGGAAAGACGCAGCGGCACATCGGCGGTGTTGGAGCCGATGACCGGAATCCGGGATTCGCAGATCCGCGTCGCCTGCTCGGCGTCGAGCGGGGGTAGTTGCGCTCCCCAATGGGCGATGGCCGGGAGCCCGCCGCCGGTGAGGTCGATCAGAACGCTGACGCCGGCGACGGTCATCGCGACCCGTGCTCCGTCTGTAGCGGCTGTGGTCGGCAACGAGCGCTCCTTGCCACATTGGCTTGCTGGATGTTACCTGCGGATCCTGCTACGCCACCCGTACGGAGTCACTGTCGGGCGGTCGGGACATGCGCATCTCGGCGGCCACCGAGGCGCGGGTCCAGCATGCGGCGCGCATGCTGGACTCCGTCCGCAGGGTGCCCGTGCGATCCACGCTCTCGCGACGCGCCCCGGGCATCGGGTTCATCTCCAAGACGGTCGGGACCGAGATGTTCGCCGGCGCCCCCGACGGTCGGTGATCAACACGTATCAGCCTCCTCCACCGCGACTCTGACGAGATATCGCGGGGGGTGAGTGGGATGGTGCCGATCGGGCAGCAGATCCCGGGTTCGGCGGCTCGTCGGCGGGTCGCCCGGCGGCGGCTGCGGATCGCCTTCCGCAAGCTCCAGGTCACCGGCTGGACCCTGTGGCTCGC
The DNA here is from genome assembly GCA_963730945.1 of uncultured Actinomycetota bacterium. Taxonomy (GTDB): domain Bacteria; phylum Actinomycetota; class Actinomycetes; order Mycobacteriales; family Pseudonocardiaceae; genus Pseudonocardia. The sequence goes on along the minus strand of CAVSTV010000007.1, from coordinate 261,881 downwards.
TCTCGGCTCGGCGGCGGTCGCCGCCACCATGCTCGGCGAACTCAGCCAGCTCCTGGCGGACATCACCAGCAAGGGCGAGGTCTCCTACTCCGCCGACGCGTTCACCGCGTTCACCTTCGCGCCCGCCGAGGCGGGCCACGAGCTGGCCGACGCGTTCGCGCTGTGGTGCCCGGGCGAGGGAACCTGCCGCCTCGAGTACGTCTCCTACTACGTCCTGATCGATGCCCTGCTGTTCGCGCCGAGCCTGGCCTACCTGCTCTATTGGGTGATGTGCCGGATCGGGCTGCGGTCCCAGGCGAAGTGGACGGTGGCCGGGCTGCTGCTCGTCGACGTGCTGGAGAGCGTGTCGACCGGGGCGCTGGTGTGCTTCTGGCCCGAGGACGAGCTCTGGTTCGTGCTGTCCCGCACGCTGTCGAGCGTGAAGTGGATCGTCTTCGCGGCCGCGGCGGTGATCACCCTCGGCGGATGGGCCAGCAGGGACATCCCCGGGGTGGTGAGCCGGCAGCGCAAGCAGGCGGGCTCACACCTGCGCATCGCGGCCAAGCTCGCCGGCCCGATCACCGCCCTCACGTTGTTCCTGACCCTGGTGGCGCTACCCGGCGACGGTCCGCTCGACCAGCTCCCCGACGTGCTGCGCAATCAACTTTCCGAGCTCCTCGAGCAGGGCAACCCCCGGCCGTTCGTCGGTTCCGTGTTCGGCCTGTTGCTGTTCTTCCTCGCCCTGCTCGTCGGCACCTTCTGGGCCACGTACCGTCCCGGCCACGGACCGTACGACGCTCCGCGGACCCAGCGCCTCCTCGACGGCACGCTGATCGTCGGCCTCGTGGTGTTCACCGGAGAAGGCCTGCTCGGTGTTCCGCGGCCCTGGATCGGCTTCGTCCCGTTCGCGCTGATCGGGGTGCTCGCCCTGCTCGATCGCGTGGTCCGCCGGGTGAAGGAGCACGCCGCCGACCCCGGCCACCCCACCGAGCCGGCACCGCCCGCCAGAACCCCGCCCAGGATCAGCGCGCTGGCGTCCACGTGGGTGCCCATCCTGCCCGCACTGGCCGTGACCGGAAGCGGCATCGGGCTGCTGCGCGCCGCGTTCAAGCCGTGGGTGCTCGGTCTCCATCCGCAGTGGCCATGGTTCGTCGGCACGGCCGTAGCCGTAGTCGTCGCCGTGTTCCTCGGAGCGCTCACGCAACGGGCCTGCCGCTGGATGCTGAAGCAGCGGCGGCCCGGCCGGATGTGGATCTGGCGGGTACCGGAGGTCGGCGGAGCGGTCGTGCTCGCCCTGTGCGCCCTCTGGTTGGCCCTCGACCCGCAGGCCGCGGTCAACCTGACCTTCGGCGGGACCATCGCCGTCTGCCTCGGCCTGATCGCGCTGCTGGTCGGCGGCCTGCACTACGCCTCACAGCGCAGCAAGCCCTGGGACGTCACGGTCGCGCTGCGGCTGGGCCGGCTGCGGACGCCGTGGGTCGGTCTCGCCGTCGCCACCTGGCTCATCGCCTACCTGCTCAGCGGGACCGGCGGGTATCACGACATCCGCGCCTACCCGGACGGTCCGGCCGCGACCTACGCCGACCCGGCGGCCGCCTTCCGGTCCTGGCTGCGGGTGGTGGCCCAGGACGGCCGTTGCGTCGAGCAGATCGAATCGCCGTCCCCGCGCCAGCAGCAGTCCGTGGTCAGGATGATCATGGTGGCCGCGCCCGGTGGTGGCATCCGCGCGTCGTACTGGACCGCCTCCGGCCTGGACGCGATGACCTCGTCGGCCGCGTGCGGCGCCCGCAACGTCGCCGCGATCAGCGGTGTCTCGGGTGGTTCCGTCGGTTCCGCGGCGTGGTTGGCCGCTCCGGGGGGCTCGGCACGGGACACGGTGCGGTCGCTCGCCTCCGACCACGCCCTGGCCGCCTCGACGGCTTCGCTGTTCCTGCGCGACATGGTCCAGCCCTTCTTCGGGGCCGGCACCCTGTGGCGCGACCGCTCGGCAGTGATGGAGGACGCGTGGACGAGCCAGGCCGGGTCGGCGTTCGGAACCGTCCAGAGCCCCGTGCGCTTCTCCGGCCTGGGCGCGCAGCTGGGCTGGCAGCCGGTCGTGATGTTCAACGGCAGCTCCGTCACCGATGGCTGCCGGGTCCTGGTCACCAACGTCGCCCGGCTGCCCGCCGGACCCAGCCCGTGCGAGCTCACCGCAGCGGGCGGTGCGCTCCCGGGCTCGCTGGACGCGCTGGCCGACCTGTCCACCGACATGGGGCGCGAGGGGACGAGCTGCAGCGTGACCGGCCGCGGCGACATGCCCCTGCTCACCGCCGCCCTGATGTCCGCGCGGTTCCCGGTGATCAGTTCCTCCGGCGTCTTCGACCGCTGCGTCGCCTCCCGACCCGGCTCCGCCGACCAGCCACGCCGGGTCCGCACCACCTACGACGTGGACGGCGGCTACTACGAGAACAGCGGTCTGCTGAGCCTGTTGCAGTTCTGGGAGGCCATCCGCCCGATCGTCCAGACCTGCAACGCACTGGTGACGGCCCCCGAAGCGGGCCGGGCCGTCGAGCAGTGCCCGAACGTCGCAGCTCAGGTCAAGATCGAGCCGTGGATCGTCGTGCTGGACAACCACTACGAGTCGCCGGCCGCCGCGGCGCCGGTCCCGCGCCAGGACGAGCTCACCCTGCCGGTGCAGGCCCTGATGAACTCCAGCGATGTCGTCGGCCAGGCGAACCTCGAAGAGACCGCGCGGATCGCCATGCAGAACTTCCTGCTCCAACCGGGCGACACCGCCGCAACGACCATCACCGGGCAGTTCGCCCGGATCGGGCCCTCGAAACGGCCCACGGTGGAGGCTCCGCTCGGCTGGGTGCTGTCCCGGACCGCCCGCTGCGGACTCGAGGACCAGCTGATGGACTACGCGCCGCCGTCCGCGGTGCTCGATCACGGTCTGGTCGGGCTGAGCGAGGACTGCCAGCCGACGATCAACCAGGGCCCGCAGCCTGGAACGACCTCTGACCTGTCAGCGCCCGTCGAGTCGTCAGCCGGCTAGCTCGGGTCGCTGGCCCCATCGTGGGGAGGCGGCGAGAATCACGCGCGTCAGTGTCGCTGCGTGAACCCGTGGCAAGGAGCCTTGAGATGTCCGGTCCAGATGTGATCAAGACCCGAATCGGGATCGTCGGTGGCGGGCCCGCGGGCCTGATGCTGTCGCACCTGCTCGCGCGGGCGGGCATCGACAACGTCGTGGTCGAGAAACGCGACCACGAGACGATCAGGACCACCCATCGGGCCGGCATCCTGGAGCACGGCAGCGTGGCCATGCTGGTGGACTCGGGGGTGTCCGATCGGGTCCTGACCGCGGGGTACAAGCACGACGGCATCGATCTCCGGTTCGGTGGGGTCAGCCACCGGATCGACTTCCCCGATCTCGTGGGGGAATCGGTCTGGCTCTACCCGCAGAACGAGGTGTTCGTCGATCTGGCCGCGGCCCGCGAGCGTGACGGCGGCGAGGTCCACTTCGGGGTGAGCGACACCGAGGTCGACGAGCTGACCAGCGGCACCCCGACGATTCGTTTCACCGACGCCGAGGGTGCGGCGAAGGAGATCCGGGCCGAGCTCCTGGTCGGCGCCGACGGGTCGGCCGGAATCTGCAAGCGGACCATCCCGCAGGACCATCGCGCGGACCACTTCGTGGAGTATCCCTTCGCCTGGTTCGGCATTCTGTGCGAGGCACCGCCGAGCTCCGAGGAGCTGATCTACTGCAACTCCGAGCACGGGTTCGCGCTGATCAGCCAGCGCGATGACCACATCCAGCGGATGTATTTCCAGTGCCCGTCGGACGAGGACGTTTCCCGGTGGACCGAGGACATGATCTGGAACGAACTGCAACGCCGCATCGACGGGCCGGACGGGTTGCAACTCAAGCGCGGGCACATCTTCGACAAGATGGTGCTGCAATTCCGAAGCTACGTGTGCGAGCCGTTGCGCTACGGAAACATGTTCCTCGCCGGGGACGCCGGGCACACCGTCCCGCCGACCGGGGCCAAGGGGCTCAACCTGGCGCTCGCCGACGTCCGGGTGCTGTTCGAAGGTATCGATTCCTACGCCTCGACCGGCTCGCGCGAACTGCTCGACCAGTACAGCGACCGCGCTCTGGCGCGGATCTGGAAGGCGCAGAACTTCTCCTACTGGATGACCACCATGCTGCACCAGGGAGCCGACGGCAATCCGTTCCAACACAAGCGCCAACTCGGTGAGCTGGCCGCCGTGGTCGGTTCCCGGCACGGCTCGGCGTACCTGGCCGAGGCGTACACGGGCTGGCCGCACTCCTGATCCGAGGCCGGCCGAGTGCACGAACCCTGCTCGGGTCCACCCCGAGTTCGGGGTACTGAACCGGGCCTGACGAGAGCCACCCTTCCGCCATGAATCATTTATCGCACGGCGCGGGTCAGGCAGCCGAACTCGTCTCGCGGGAGGAGTCCCGCTCCCTCCCGACGATCGTGACAACCGTGGCCGCGGCCGTGGCGACAACCCTGGGACTTCTCCTGGCGGTCCCGGGGGTCGCGGCCGCGCAGGAGGAGAAGCTCCACCTGTCCGACTGCGGGTTGATGTTGGAGGGCCACAACGACACGTGCGTCTCCCTGCTGCAACTCTCGCTGAACAAGACCGGCGCCCCCTACCACCTGGACACCGACGGCGGTTTCGGAGCGGACACCCGCACCGCGGTCCTCGACTTCCAGGGCCGTAACGGCCTCGGCGCGGACGGCAACGCCGGATCCGAGGTCATAGCCGCCCTCATCGCCCAGGTCGGCGACCACAACGTCGACGACCTCGTCGGCCAACCGCCGCCCCCGCCGGACCCGTCGACCGATGCCACGCCCTGCAACGACCCGCTCGGCCGCGACTGCGATCTCGGCGAGGCGGTCGGGCAGGGCAAGTCCACCACCGAGTGCCTCGGGGAGGCGCTCTCCAGCAAGGTCACCCAGATCATCAAGGAGGAGCGGAGCCGGCGGAACGGTCAGGCTCCGCCGGCTACCGCCCCTGATGCGAAGCCCTCCGCCGAGGAGAAGGAGCGGACGGTGAAGAGCGCGTCCCGCAAGGAGCAGCTGAAGGTGGCGAAGGACTTGGCCTCGAAGCCTCTCGCGGTGGGCAAGATCTTCAAGTGCATGCTCTGGGACATGCCGGGCTGACCCGCCGTCGAACCCACATCGACCGCCGACCCACTCGATCACCACGGTCCCGTGGTGATCGAGGTGGATCCGGTTCACCCGGCGCACCGGATCAACCGCGTTGCTGGCCCGGCGCCGACGGCCGAAACCCCCGATCCCAGGGCACGCCGGCCCGGCTGGCAACGAGCCGCTGGTGACATCCTGACCGCATGACCGCCGACGCACTTCCTCCCGCGGAGGCGGCATCGTGACCGCCGACGCACTTCCTCCCGCGGAGGCGGCATCGTGACCGCCGACGCACTTCCTCCCGCGGAGGCGGCATCGTGACCGCCGACGCACTTCCTCCGGCGGAGGCGGCATCGTGACCGCCGACGCACTTCCTCCCGCGGAGGCGGCATCGTGACCGCCGACGCACTTCCTCCCGCGGAGGCGGCATCGTGACCGCCGACGCAGGCGCGCCCCTGGTGGCAGCAACGTGACCGGCCCGCACACCGGTGGCCACGACCACACGACCCGCAGGCTGCTGGCGATCCTGGGCGCGGCGATGGTCGCCACCGGCCAGCCCGTCGACGAGGTCGAGGACGAGCTGCGGGACGTGGGCCGTCGCCTCGGCGCGCCCGAGGTGCAGGTCGGAGCAGGGCCGACCGGCGTGCACGTGGGGCTGGCCAGCGGTGAGCCGGCCGCGTTCGAGTCGGTGACCGGCGCGCTGCGGCTCGACCAGGCCGCCGACGTTCGGGTGATCAGGCACCTGCTGGCCACCGACCGGATCGACGCCGCGCAGGCCATCGACCGGCTGCTGGGGTTGCCGAGCAAGCCGCCGCGCTACTCCCGGTGGCTCGCCGACCTGGGCTTCGTCGCGGTGGCGGTCGGGATCTGCCTCATCCTGCAGCCGGGCGTGGCCAACGTCGGCGCGGCGGCGGTGGGCGGCGCGGTCGTGGTCGGGCTGTTCCGGATCGCGCGCCGGCACCACTCGTTGCTCGCGCTGCTGCCGACGGCGGCCGGATTCGTGGTGTCGTGCCTGGTGTTCGCGGCCGCCGACGCGGGGTTGCTGGACGGCGCGCTGCGCACGGTGTTGCCGCCGCTGGCGGTGCTGCTGCCCGGCGGGCTGATGGTCACCGGGCTCTCGGAGCTGGCCGCCGGCGCGATGGTGGCCGGGTCGTCGCGGCTGCTGTACGGCGCGGTCCAGCTGCTGCTGTTCGCGCTCGGCATCGCCGCGGCCGCCGCGGTGTTGCGGACACCCGCGGAGCTGCTGGGCAACCTGCGGGTGGACGAGCTGGGTTGGTGGGCGGCGCCGCTCGGGCTGATCGTGATCGGGATCGGCATCGCGTTGCTGGAGGGCGTCCCGGTGCGGCTGGTGCCGTGGGTGCTCGGGGTGCTGATCGTGACCTTCCTGGCCCAGGTCGGCGGCCAGTACCTCGGATCGCCGGCGCTGGGCAGCTTCCTCGGCGCCGTCGCGGCGAGCCTCGGCGCGTCCACCGCCGAGCTGGTGCACCGGCAGCTGCCGCGGCTGGTGGTGTTCCTGCCCTCGTTCTGGCTACTGGTCCCGGGCAGCCTGGGCTTGATCGGGGTCAGCGAGGTCGCAGTCGCGGCGGGTGGGGGCTCGACCGTGGGCCTCGACGTGCTGGCCGTGATCCTCGCCATCGCGATGGGACTGCTGGTCGGCTCGGTGGTGTCGCGGTCGATGCGGGTGCTCGGCCGCCGGCTGCTGCGCACCGTCCGATGACGCCGCACCGGCCGAGGTCGGTAGGCTGCGCGGCCGCGGCCGCATCGACAGGTGGTGACATGGCGAGCGCTCACGACGAGGACGTGCCGCTGGTCGTGGCGGCGAGCGACATCGAGGGTCATGGCCGGTCCGACTGGCCTGGTCGGAGGTGGCGGGCCTCGAGGTCGTGATGCGTCGGCATCGATCAGCTGGAACGATCCCGCCGACTCGCCGGCCCTCACCGAGGAACTGCAGATCGTCCCGGTCGATCCCGGGGTAGCCAGGCGTTCTCGGCTGTACGAGTCCGAGGCCAAGGACCGGTTCGTGGTGTCGCCCGGCTGGAACGGTGTGCGGTCCGAGCGGCTGCTCCCGCGGCTGACCGCGGCCGCGCCGGAGGACTGGCTGGCCCGCCACGGACCGATCGGGCGCCGGACGATCGAGGGGTAGGGCCGCTCAGTCCCGCCGGCGGGTGCTGCGTCAGCGCTCGACCAGGGTGTGGGAAACGCCACCTGAACCGGTAGTCGCCGGCGACCGCCGGGAATCGGCCAGGAGGGTGGCGAGAATTCCGATCTGCCGTTGGAACTCCGTGTCGCGTGCATAGTCGGAGTGCCCCAGTGGGCGTACGTCCGCCGCCGCCCCGTACCGGGGGTCAGCGAGCAGCAGATCCGAGTGTCGGATTCCCTGCTGGAGGTCGGCCAGGGTGTCCGGGTCGAACTCGACCGGGCCGCCGAGCTGGTCGGAGAACCGCCAGAGATTCCGCCAGCGCGACGAGCCGGGCTCGTCCGCGGTCAGGCGGTGGGCCAGTGCGGTCAGCGTGGGGACGCCGAAATAGGCGGGGAAGTATCGGCTGTAGAGCCTGCGCAGCACGCAGCCGTAGCTCAGCAGGGCCACCTTGGGCAGCACCCGCTCGGTGTCGCTCCTGCCGGCGAGCTGCAGCAGGGCAGCGGCGGCGATCACGCTGCCCTGGCTGTGCGCCGCGAGCACGAGCGCGCCGGCCGGGTAGCCGCCGCGCTCGTACCCGTCCTCCTCGGCGCCGGTGTGCTCACGGATCCGGGTGATCAGCTCGGGCACGGTTCGCTCGGCATAGCAGGGTGGGGCCATCGGGTGCACGGCGCGCGGCCAGAACGCCATCAGGTCCCACAGGATTCCGACCATCCGGCGGGTGCGCCGGGTGCGCAGCGCCACGAACGCCAGCACCGTGAACAGCAGCACCAGCCCGACGATGACGTAGGCACCGAGGGCCACCAGCCGTCCGGCGCCGGCGATGGTGGCCACCACGGTGCGGGCTCCCTCGCTGAACCGGCCGGTGACGACCAGGGCGGTCACCGCGACCGCCCCGGCGGTCAGGATGCCGAGCAGCGGGCCGAGGGTCCGCGGCATCCGGTCGATGGTCCGGGCCCGCCAGATGATCTGCTGGAGCTGCCGGTCGCGGGCCGATATCGGCTGCATCGGGTCCCGATCGGGATAGCCGGCGAGCAACTCGGCGTTGGGGGCGGATCGGCGCCAGCCGGTGAGCATGCCGGGCAGCGCAGCGAGCACCGCGATCAGGGTGATCGCGGCCGCCGCGAGCGCCGCCACCGCGGTGACCTGCAGCGACGGCGGCAGCAACAGCACCTGTCCACCGCGGGCGGCGCCGTCGAGATCGGGGACCAGGTCCCCGGAGGTGAGCAGGTTGGCCACCGAGAGGTACACACCGGCGGAGAGGACCGCGCCGAGCAGGCAGGCCAGCGCCGCCACCAGCACCGTTCCCATACCGCCCAACGCGTGCCGGGAGCGCCCGTCGGGCGGTGTTCGGTGACGCAGGACGAGGACGGCCGCGGCGATCAGCACCACGAGGCCGAGCTGGACGGCGAACAGCCAGGTGATCACCGTGTCGTAGGAGCGCAGCGCGCCGCCGCGGTCAGCTCGGACCGCAGCCGGATCGGTGGCCAGCGGCCACAGCACCAGCAGCAGGGACACGGTGGTGGGCACCCACATCAGCCGGGGCAGCCACCACAGTGGTGGCCGGGACCGCCGGCCGACCAGGTGCGGGAGAGCCAACAGCAGGGCGCCGGCCGCGATGCTGCCGAGCGCGACGGTGAGTACCAGCTGGCGGTAGCCGGATTCGGACAGCGACCCGCTCAGCAGCACGACCACGGCCAGCAGCCCGACCTGCAGGTGCACCGAACGCTGCCGGCGCACCATGTAGTCGCCCCGCCACAGCCAGGGGTGCGTGGCGTCGGGATCGACATCCTCGGGCATCGAGGGGGTAGCGGCGATCCCGTCGGAGGACGCGGGTGCCTGCTCGTCGGTGATCTGCTCGTACCGGCCCGCTGTGGTCCGGCTCAAGACGTAGATCAGGGCCAGCGCCGCCACCGGCAACAGGAGGCCGAGCAGCAGCCGGTGCCCCGGTGACCACGAGGTCAGCGCGACGGACTGCGGGAGGGCGGCGCAGTGACCGATCTCGCCCCCGCACTGCCACGCGAGCAGGTCCACCCCCACCCCGGCCGCGGCGACGGTGAACATCGCGGTCATCGCCAGCGCGAGCAGCCGGAACAGGGTCAGCAACGCGCGCACCGCGGGAGCTGAGCCGACGCCACCGGCCGGACGGAGCCGCGGTGCGGCGTTGACGAGTGCGAAGGGCAGCAGCAGCAGCCACAGCGCGCGGGCCGGTGCGCCGGAGGTCAGCCCGCCCCAGGTGTAGCCCTCCAGGAACGCTTGCGGTTGCTGGTCGCCGTTGTGATCGAGCAGCTTGTCCCCGGCCGGCCGGTAGAAGCCCGTCGGTCCCGGCTTGTCGAGCCCGGACCGCAGGCGCAGCCGGGCCGCCGTGGGTCGTTCGAGCAGCTCCTCCGGCGTCGTACCGGACACACCGTGAATTCGCAGCTCGACCACCGGATGCTGCTCCACCATCGACTCCTGTCGTTGGGCGCGACCTGCCGACACCGTGACAGCAACAGGCCCCTTGATGACAGGAGTTCGACCCGGGTCCAGGAGATACCGCGCCCCATCAACGCTGATACTGGGGCGCTCCCCCCAACCGGGTCGGGGGCGCGCACCGCCGGGCTGGGGGATCACACCATCGAGTGCTGGTCGGTTCATCGGCAACCTGATGAGCACACGAACGAGTGAACCAGCCGACCTCGCGGATCCGCGGGATCGCCCCCCGCACAGGAGATCGTCATGACCGCCGCGCTGCCCGCCCCGAAGTTGCCCGCGCTCGTCCCGGCGCCCCACCCGGGACCGACCCTGCGCGCGGTTCCGGCACCGCGCCCGGTCCACACACCGCATCCGGTTCCCGGCTGGGTCACGGCCAAGCCCCATGTGGACACGCCGTTGCCCGGGCCGCGCTCGGCGGAGCTGCTGGCCCGCCAGGAGCGGCGGGAATCCAACGCGCGCACCTACCCGCGGCACTTCCCGTTCGCGGTGGCCGAGGCCGCCGGCAGCCACATCCGGGATCTGGACGGCAACGTCTTCATCGACTTCCTGGCCGGCGCCGGCGTGCTGTCGCTGGGGCACAACCACCCCGAGCTGGTCGCCGCGGCCACCGAGCAGATGGGCATCTTCACCCACGGCCTCGACATGCCCAGCCTGGCCAAGGACGGCTTCACCGAGGCCCAGATCTCGATGCTGCCGGAGTCGATGCGGGACCGGATGAAGATCCAGTTCTGCGGGCCGACCGGCGCTAACGCGGTCGACGCCGCGTTGAAGCTGTGCAAGATCGCGACCGGCCGCGGCGGGGTGGTGTCCTTCCAGGGCGGCTTCCACGGCAGCAGCCACGCCGCGATGGCGATGACCGGCAACGTCGGGCAGAAGCGTCCGGTCGCCAACGGCATGCCCGGCGTCAGCTTCTTCCCGTTCTCGTCGTGCAGCCGCTGCCCGCTGGCGCTGGACCCGGAGACCTGCCAGACCAACTGCGTCAGCTTCCTGGAGCGCGCGCTGCGCGACCCGAACGGTGGCCTGGAGCTGCCGGCCGCGGTGATCATGGAGATGGTGCAGGGCGAGGGCGGGGTCATCCCGGCGCGCAAGGAGTTCGTGCAGCGGGTCCGGCAGCTGACCCGCGAGCTGGGGATCCCGCTGATCGTCGACGAGGTCCAGACCGGCTGCGGCCGGACCGGCAGCTGGTTCGCCTTCGAGGCCTACGACATCGAGCCCGACGTGATCGTGGCCTCCAAGGCGCTGTCCGGGATGGGGCTGCCGGTCGCCATCATCATCTACGCCGAGGAGCTGGACGTGTGGGCGCCGGGTGCGCACACCGGCACCTTCCGCGGCAACCAGCCGGCCTTCGCCGCCGGCACCAGGACGATCGACATCATCCGGCGCGACGACGTGTTGGGCAACGTCCGGGAGCGGGGCGCACAGATCGCGGCGCACCTCGACGGGCTGGCCGGCCACCCCGGCGTGCTCGAGGTCCGCGGCCGGGGCCTGATGTGGGGCATCGAGCTGAACGCGCCCGCTGACGACCGCACGGTGACCGAGCTGGCCGAGGAGGTGCAGGCCCGCGCGCTGCGCGCCGGGCTGATCGTCGAGCTGGGTGGGCGGGACGACTGCGTGGTGCGGATGCTGCCGCCGCTCAACGTGACCGCCGAGGTCGTGGACATCGCGCTGACGATCCTGCTGCGGGCCATCAAGGGCGCCTACGCCGCCACCGCGCAGGCGGCGTGACCGAAGGCTCCGCGACCGGTGGGGAACCCATCGGGAGGTGGCACCGGATCATCCCCTCCTCGCGATGATCAGCAGGTGGGGTTCGGCCTGCGCGCCGGGTTTGTCCGGCTGGAACGTCTCGACGCGGGTGTCGACGACCTCCAGGCCCGCCGCCCGCACCTGCTCGACCAGCGCCGGTGGTGCGAAGCTGGTGATCTCCACCGGATGTCCGAGGAACTCGAACGGCACCCGTTCGCCGTCCAGCGGCACCGTCACCAGCATCAGGTGCCCGCCGGGCACCAACCAGCCCGCGATCCTGCCCAGCACGCCCGCGGTGTCCGCGCGCGACATCTGCAGGAACGGGAAGAACGCGCACACCGCCTCCCAGCTGCGGTCCGGCGAGGTCCAGTCCCGCACGTCGGTGTGCACGAACGTCGCGTCCGGGACCTGCGCCCCGGCGATCTCGATCATGACTGCCGAGACGTCGAGCCCGGTCACCCGGTGTCCGGCCGCGGCCAGGTCGTGGGCGACCGGTCGACCGGTGCCGCTACCGATGTCGAGCACCCGCGCCGCGGGTGGCAACAGTCGCAACAACTCCTGTACGGCCCGGTGCACCACCGGCGGCCGTCCGAACGCGTCCTCGTAGCCGGCGCCGATGGCGTCGAAGAGTTCAGCTGCGGTCAACGGGCGCTGCTCATCGATGTTCGCATCTCCATTGCGACGCCCTGGCCGGCTCGGGCACATCGAACCGGGTGCAGCCAACCACGAATGCCGGCCGGTGCCGTAGCGGTCGATCTCAGCTGATCGCCGTGAGGATCCGCCCCGGTCAGACCAGATCGCTGCGGCCGAGCACGCCGACCAGCCGGTCACCCTCGATCACCGGGACCGTGCGCAGGCCGCGGTCGGCGACCAGTGCCCTGGCCTCGCCGACGGTCGCCCCGGCCTGCACGACGATCGGCCTGGTCGTCATGACCCGCTCGACGGTGGCGGCGGTGGACCGTCCGGCGTGCGGGACGGCGAGGATGTCGGCCTCGCTCACGATGCCGACCACCCGGCTCTGCCCGTCGACGACCGGCAGCGAGGTGTGCCGGTGGTGCAGCATCAGCTCCGCGGCCACCGTGACCGGTTCCGCCGACCGCACGGTGATCGCCTGCTGGGTCATCACCTCGCGCACCGGCGTGCTGGCCGCCGGGGTCGGACCGTTGCGCCGGCTGCGCGCCAGCGCGAACAGCGCGTCGTCATCGGCCTTCTCGCGGGTCCGCCCGCCCAGGAAGCGCCGGATGCCGGCGCGCCGGTTGCCCTGTTCACGGCGTCGCAGCAGGTCGCTGCGGGTGACCACGCCGACCAGCTTGCCGCCCTGCACGATCGGCATCACCCGCAACTCGCCGTGGCTGCGCAGCCGTTGGGCCACGACGTCGGCGTTGGCGGTGGCCGACATCGAGAGCACGTCCGGAGTCATGATCTCCTCGACGGGCACCCGCTCGTCGGCCCGGACGCCCTCGGCCTCGTGCGCCTCGCGGTAGCGCAGCACGTCGAGCAGGCTCACCATGCCGACCAGCCGGGACGACCCGCTGACCACCGGCAACGCGCTGAACCCGAAGCGGGTCAGGCGATCGACCGCGGTGGAGATCGGCTCGTCGTAGCGCACCGTGACGACGCGAACGGTCATGAGGTCCCGGACCAGGCCTGCCATCGGGGCAACCTAGCCACCCCCGCGGCGCGCCCTGATCCTGACCCGGGAACGGCGCCGCTCACCCGCTCCACGCACGCGAAACGGCCGCCGGCCCCGCAGTGCGGGGCCGGCGGAAGGCGAGCGCGTGAGGAGGGTCAGTTGGCGGTGAGGTTGCGGACGTGACCGGCCACGGCGTCGGCCGTCTGCACGCCGGTGTCGACCAGGATCGAGGCCAGCTCACGCTGGTCGGCGAGCAGCTGCGCGCTCAGGTCGAAGAACGCGTCGGCGATGCCGTGGACGTCGGCGGCCGACGGCACGGCGGTCTCGGGGGTGAAGTTGGTCGCGTAGCGCTGCACGGTCTCGCTCCAGGTGCGGACGGCGGTGGCGACCGCTTCCTGCCCGCGCTGGGCGATGGTGGTGACCTGGTCCAGGGGAATAGTCGGTGTCGTCATGCTTGCCATAGTATGCAGCAGCGTTAACTATGTCAAGCAGAGTGTCACGACGATGAGAACCGTCAGTAGTTTAGCAGCTACGTAGAGCTATACTTCCTGGATGTTGGTGTGGGTGACGTCGGTGGCCGGATCGGCGGTGATCATCGTCGGCGCGGTGTTGATGTCGAAGGTGGACCGGCGATGGCGGCGCGCGCACCTGCAGTGCTGCCGCTGCCTCGAGGTGTGGTTCAGCCGGGACACGCTGTGTCGCTGCGGCGGGACCGGCCACCCCTACGACTGGTTGGTGCGCAAGTACGCGGGCTTCCCCACGCACGACTGGCAGGGCTATCTGGATACCGCGCCGATCCGTCCGCTTTCGGCGGCTCCGAGCGGATTCGCGATCTCGGGAACGACCGTCTTCGACGGCACGTACCTGGACGGTTCCGAAGCGACGCCCGCCCGCACGAGCTGACCTCTCACGCGGGCCGCGCGTGCAGCGGGCCACGGTCGCCGATCAGTGGAGCCTGCAGCCGAGCCCACGGCGACAGCACACCGTCCGCGACCCGGGACTCGGCGAGGAACCGCTCCCACGGCCACCACTGCCAGGCCTCGACCTCGGCGGTGTCGGGCCGGGGGTCGTCGTCCAGGACGCACGCGAAGACGGGGCACAGCTCGTTCTCCTCGATCCCGTGCAGCGAGGCCCGGTAGCTGAAGTCGGGCAGCACGAGTCGCAGATCGACCGCCCGCAGCCCCAGCTCGTCGTGCAGCCGCCGGTGCACCGCGTCCGCGGGTCGCTCGCCGGGCGCGGGATGCCCGCAGCAGGTGTTGGTCCACAGCAGCGGGAACGTCTGCTTGTGCCGGGAGCGCTGGGTGACCAGCAACCGGCCGGAGCGGTCGACGCCGTAGCAGGAGAAGCCGAGGTGCCGCGGCGTTCGCGGACCGTGCACCGTCGCCTTGTCCGCGACTCCGATCGAGGCCCCCTGCTCGTCGATCAGCACGACCTGCTCGCGGTCCGCGTCGCGGGTGGTGATGGCACCGCGCACCGGCTTCCGGGTCTGCTCCACCCCCCGAGGCTGCCAGACCGAGGGCCGTGGGGCGCGCCGACGCGGTACCGGGGGACCGCTGTGCTCCGGCCACCGGCGGACCCACTCCTCAGACCGGCGGGTCTCCCGATGCCCGCCCGCTGAGGTCGCCGAGGTGGGCGGTGCACCTCGCGGCGAAGGACTCGAGCTCCTCGGCGAGGTGGATCGCCGCCGCGACCGCTTCCGGGGTGGCGGACCGCGCGGCCGCTTCCCGGGCGATCGCGGCGTCCACCCGCGCATCGAGAATCCGTCGTCCGATTCTGGCCTGCGAGACATTCACGGTGAGGATTACCCGGAGTCGGCGCCAGGTAAAGCTCGAGCAGATGTGTAGGCCTTGTTGCCGCCCGCTAAGCCCTGGTAAACGCGCGGATCGCGACCCCCGGACGCGCTGTCGGTCGGATTACCGTGCTGGTCCACGACGACAGCCGTACGCGCTGCCAAGGGGTACAACTGATGGCCGCTGATCCCACCGAATCACCCACCGTCGACACCCGCCCGAGGACGAGAAGATCCCCGTCGGCAAGGCGTTCTTCTTCGAGCTGCAGCACATCCTCGCCATGTACGCGGGTGTCGTCTCGCCGCCGATCATCATCGCCGGCGTCGCCGGTCGGGCATCAGCCTGCTGCTGGGCTTCCTCACGCTCATCGTGACGCTGCTCATCGCCCGCTTCGGGCGGGGCATGTGGTCCCGGCTGGCGGTCATGCTCGGCCTGGTGGTCGGTACCGTGGTCGCGACGATCATGGGTCGGGTCAACTGGGGCGCGGTGGGGACCGGGCCGATCTTCGAACTGCCGCGGCCCTTCCACTTCGGGGTGCCGCAGTTCGAGATCGGCGTGATCGTCTCGATGACCATCGTGATCCTGGTGATCATGGCTGAGACGACCGCGGACCTGCTCGCGGTGGGCGAGATCCTCGGTACCGATATCGACAAGCGCCGGCTCGCCGCCGGGCTGCGGGCCGACATGGGCGCCACCGCGATCTCCCCGGTGTTCAACGGCTTCCCGATCAGCGCGTTCGCGCAGAACGTGGGCATGGTGGCGATCACCGGCATCCGGTCCCGGTTCGTCGTCGCGGCCGGCGGCGGGATCCTGGTCCTGCTCGGCCTGCTGCCCGTGCTCGGCCGGATCATGAGCGCGATCCCGCTGCCGGTGCTCGGTGGTGCCGGCATCGTGCTGTTCGGTTCGGTCGCGGCGGCGGGCATCAGGACGCTGTCCCGGGTGGAGTTCACGAACTCGAACGTCCTGATCGTGGCCACCTCGATCGGCGTGGGTCTCATCCCGATCACGGTGCCGGAGGTCTACCTGAACCTTCCCGAATGGCTGGGCACGATCTTCGAGTCGGGGATCAGCGCCTGCGCGATCTTCGCCGTGCTGCTCAACCTGGCGTTCAACCACTTCAGCGAACCCGCGGAGCCGGGCGTGCCCGCGGGCGGGCACTGACGGCCCCTTCTGATCACGCGTCGGCAGCGGTCACACTGATCGCATGCGGCGTCGGCTGATCGTGGTGCGGCACGCCAAGTCCGACTGGTCAGCCGGGGTTGCCGATCACGACCGGCCGCTGGCCGGGCGCGGCCGGCGGGAAGCGGTGCTGGTCGGGCGGTGGCTGCGGGAGCATTCGGTCGACATCGACCTGGTGCTGTGCTCGTCGGCGAAACGCACCCGGCAGACCTGGAAGCGGGTCGCGGCCCAGCTCGACCCGCAGCGCGTCCACGGGATCGAGCTGCGCGTGGAGGAGCGGCTGTACGCGGCGTCGGATCGAGCGCTGCTGCGGGTGGTGCGGGCGCTCCCGGACTCCGCCCGCGCGGTGCTGCTGGTCGGGCACAACCCCGGGCTGGAGGACCTGGTCGCCGAGCTCACCGGGGTCTGGCGACCGCTGAAGACGTCGTCGATCGCCGTGCTGTCCGGCCGTTCCGGATGGGCCCACGCCGGCGTCCGCTGGGCACAGCTCGATTCCTCGGCGACGCCGCGTCAGTAGCGCCACGTCGACAGCGCCGCGGCATTTCGTGGCTCAGCCGGGCCAGCGCGCCAGAATGGATTCGATGTGCCGGGGGCGCAGTGGCAACGAGTCCTTGTTCTGCAGCGGGAGCCAGGTGCGTTCGAGCCGGGTGAGATGCACGAGCGCTGCGCTGTGCGCGGTCAGCAGATCCGCGATGACGTGCCACATCTGCGCGATGTCCGCGGCGGGGCACAGCATTCCGTCCTCGGCCAACGTCGCGGCGGCGTCGGCCTTGGCCACGAAGAATGCCATCCGCTCGATGGCCTCGCGCATCGCGACCTTGGCGAGATGATGATTCGAGTCGCTCGGTTCTACCCGCCAGCGCTCGACGGCGACATCCATCGCCGCGAGCGCCTCGCGGAAACGGGTCTCGGCATTCTGCTGCGCTTCGGTGCACATTCGGAACTGGGAGAGGTGGCCGGCAAGGGGCCGCACGTCA
Source organism: uncultured Actinomycetota bacterium (assembly GCA_963730945.1). Lineage (GTDB taxonomy): Bacteria > Actinomycetota > Actinomycetes > Mycobacteriales > Pseudonocardiaceae > Pseudonocardia. The sequence continues at coordinate 244,812 of CAVSTV010000007.1, read as the reverse complement.
ACTATCTGAGTCACAGCAGCAGAATACTCAAAGTGTGCGATGAACTACGCAGATTCACCCACAGGAGCACCAACACCGGCGGTGAAACTCAGGAGTTCGAAGGTGCGCATTCGTCCGGGCAGGGTGGCGGCGCAGGTGAGCGGCCGTCCGATGTCGAGGTGGTGCTCGGCCAGCTGGAGGGCGCAGTGCGGGTCGGCGAAGGTGATCTGCCAGCGCGACGGGCCGATCATCGTGGCCGACAGCACGCGCAGCGCGTCCACCGCGGCGGCGCCGGTGATGGCGCGGGCGTGGTGCTGGGCGGCCTGCACGACCGGCGGGTACGAGGTCCGGCCGCGCAGCCAGCGGGGGTCGAGCACCCCGGCCGCGTAGTCCTTGACCACCGCCGCGGCGTCCGCGACGGGCACGCCGCCGAAGGTGTAGCCGTGCGGGAGCAGGACCAGCGCCGGGGCGTAGCGGCAGCCGCCGATGTGCGAGCACTCCCACGTCGCCACCGGATCGTGGGCGGCCAGCGCCGCCGCCAGCGGGCGGCCCCGGACCGCGCAGCACGGGTCGTGCCGTCCGTGCGCACACACCACGTGCAGGTACCCGTCGTAGCGGGTGCCGTCGGCGTCGATGGCGGCCACGAGCTCGTGCTCGTCGGCGAAGGTGCCGGTGCAAATCGCCTCGCGCCCCGGCCGCGAGTCGATCCGGTACCAGCGTCGCCGCGCGGGTGCGCGCTCCGGGCGACCCGGGCGCCGGATGAGCAGCACCCGCCCGGTGGTGGCGCCGGCCCAACCCAGCATCGCGGTGACCGCCTCCGGTGCCAGCCCGGACTGGGTGACCGGGATGCGACCCCACGGGCCCTGATGTTCGACCAGGAACCACTGGTCCACGGGCGGCGCCGTGCCCTCCCGGGGGTCGCCGGCGGCGTCGGCGACCTCGGAGCACCGCAGCGGCGGCACCGCGGCAGCCTCGGTCACGGTTGAGCGGCCGGCACCAGCACGCCTTCGCGCAGCAACCGGCGCACCAGCACGAGCTGATCGGCCTCGTCCATGCCGGTCAACCTACCCACGGTGTGGCCGCCGTCGGCCAACAGTTCCCGCACCGCCGACGCGGTGTCGGCGGGGAGCGTGATCTCCCGGTCCGGCAGCTCCAGCACCAGCCGCTGACCGCGGGCGTCGAGCCGGTGGCGCAGCCCGGCCCGGCGGCGCACGGTGTCGCCGACCGACAGCCCGTCGGCGAACGCGGCGCCGGCCACCGGGCGAACCGGCTCCGGCCGTCCGCCGGTCCAGACCCGGCCCCGGACCCGGCGCGCGACCTCCTCGGCGCCGACCCGCGCCAGCGCCGTGGTCAGCGCGGCCCGGACCGCGTCGAGATGCGGCCCGAGCTCCTCGGCTGCGGCCACGTCGATCCCCAGCGGCAGCGACGTCCGCAGGTCCTGATCGTCGGCCACCGCCGCCATCAGCGCTTCGACCAGCGCGAACCGGGTGACCACGTGCACCCCCACCGTCAGGTGGGCCGACACCTGGCCGAGTGCGGTGGCCGCGTGCAGCCACCCCCGCGGCAGGTACATCGCGTCACCGGGCTCCAGCACCGTGTCGATGACCGGTGCGTCCGCGCCGGCCCGGGCGGCGACCGCATCGGCGTGGTCGTTCCACGGCTGGCTGCGCAGCGGATCCCGGTGCACGGGCGCGTGCACCGTCCAGTGCTTGCGCCCGGCGAGCTGCAGCACGAACACGTCGTGCACGTCGTAGTGGGCGGCGAAGCCGCGCGCGGACGGCGGCGTGACGTAGGCGTTGACCTGCACGGGATGGCCGAGCTCCGCGCCGAGCCCGGTGGCGAAGTCGATCACCGCGGGCCAGGTCCGGTGCAGGGCCTGCAGCACCACGGTGGTGCCGTCGGCGAACAGCGCCGCGACCCGGTCGTCGCGCACCTGATCGCCGATCTCCGCCCCGACCCCGCCGCCACCGGTGAACGCGGCCGAGTCGATCACGGTGCCGTCGCGGGCCAGCCGGATGAACGGGCTCCGCAGCCCACGGCACGACAGCAGCTCGTCCACCCCGTCGAGGTCGAGCAGGTCGTGGAAGGCGTGCGGATCGGCGCCCCGCACGAGCAGGGCCTCCCGACCCCAGTGCCGGCTCCCGAAGTCGGCGGCGTCCAAGCCGGTGATCCGGGTGAGCGCGGCCGCCGGCGCCGGGTGGCCGTTACCGGGCCGCCCGGCGCCGCTCACCGGCTCGGTGAGATCAGCTGGCACCGCTGTCCGCGCCCCCGTCGGCCCCGCCGTCGGAGACCCCCGGGGTGCCGCCGCCTGCGCCGGAGTCGGCCGGACCCTCGGCGCCCGAGTCGGCGCCCCCGTCGGCCCCGCCGTCGGAGACACCGGGGGTGCCGCCGCCTGCGCCCGAGTCGGCCGGGCCCTCTGCGCCCGAGTCGGCGCCCCCGTCGTCGACGCCGGGCGTACCCGCGCTGGCCCCGGAGTCCGCCGGGCCCTCGGTGCCCTCGCCGGCCGTCGTTGTCATGTCGTCATCGTTGAGCGCCACAGACTTCTCCACTTCCTTGATCGTCACCGCTGCGGTGACGATGGTGGTAGTACCCGCTTGCGCCGCCGGTCGACACATCTACCGATCAGTAGGGTCTCCCGATCAGCAGGGTGAGGTGAGATCGATCGGCGGTTCGTCCTCGGCCACGAGGGCCTGGGCGTTCACAATGTTGCCGCACATCCGGCCCTGCGGCAGGTCGGTGTCCAGCTCGAGGGCGATCGCGGCCCCGAGCAGCCGGTTGTTCTCGAACGAGTTGCCGCCCTTGTCGTACTGGTCCTCACTGGCGATCTTCAGCCCGAAGCCGGCGCTGTTGGAGATCTCGTTGTTGCGTATGACGTTGTTGTATCCGCGCAGCTCGATGTTGCTGCCGCTGAACTCGACCGACTCGGTGTTGTCCGAACAGCTGTTGCCCTCGAACAGGTTGTCGTGGGCGTTCTCCTTGACGTTGAAGCACTCGGAGCCGAAGGTTCGGATGATGTTGCGGGCCACGATGTTGTTCGAGCTGCCGTCGTTCTCGGCCATCGGCTGGTCGCCGGAGTTCGGGCTGGTCCCGATGTAGACGCCCTCGCCGTTGTGGTAGGCGGTGCGGTCGTCGTCGTCACCCTTCCCGAACATGCCGCAGTACTGGATCACCGAGTCGGTGACGGCGTTGTCGTGGGCGTTGTTGCGCAACCGCACGCACTCGCCGCCGGCACCGCTGAGGAACATGTTGGTGATCGTGATGCCGGTCAGGTCGCGGGTGTTCTCGTCGGCGCCGACGTAGATCAGCCGGCTGTCGCTGACCCGGGGCTGCACGCTGTTCTTGAACGCGTCGACGGCGGCCAGGTCGGTGGGGAGCGCGACGTCGGCCAGCTGTTCCTGCCCGTCGATGGTGAAGCCCTCGAACCGGTAGTAGCTGTGGTTGACGCTCACGATGCGCCCGCTGCCGTACAGCGTGGCCTGGTAGCGGCGGCTGCGATCCTGGCCCGTCTCCGGCCCCATGATCGTGATCGGCGCGTCCGGGGTGCCGTCGCGTGCGGTCACCGGCTGCTCCCGGTAGACCCCCGGGGCGAGCGTGATCCGGGTGCCGGGGGTGGCCTTGTCCAGACCCGCCTGGATGGTGCGCAGCGGGGCGGCTTCGGAGCCGTCGCCCGTGTCCGTGCCGGTGGTCGGGTTGACGTACAGGATCGCCTCGGGGGGCGGCGCCGGTGCCGGCGGCGGCGCGGGGGACGCGGTCGGGCTCCCCGGTACCGGCTCGACCCCGCCGGTGCTCACCGCGGCGAACACCACGACGAGCAGCAACAGGACTGCGGCGATCAGGGCGTAGACCGATCTCGGCAGCGCTCGTGTGGAACTGATGATCCCCTCCGGGTGGTCCGGCTACGTTCTGTGCCACGTCAACTACTCCAGGTGGCAGCGTTGCCGAAGATAGCCGAACCGATCTGTTACCTGCGGGGCAGGGCTTCCAGCGATCTGGTCATCGTCCCGATCAGCTCGTCGCCGAGCCGGTCGAACTCCTTCTTCATGAACGGGTCGGCCAGCTTGGCCAGGCCGTTGAACACGACGTGGGCGTGGTAGGTGATGGAGGTACCGCCGTCGACCTCGGTGAAGGTGAGGGTGTCGGTGGAGGTGGCGGTCTTGTTCGTGCCGACGAAGATCAGTCGCTTCGGTTCGAGCGTCGTCAGCCGGTAGGTGAGCGTGGTCTCCTTGCCGCGGAACTCCGACACGTTGCGCCATTCGGTGCCGACGACGACCGGGCCCGGGGTCGTCTGGTCGCAGGAGATCGTGCCCGGGTCCCAGCTCTCGGCGTGCGCGAAGTCCTTCAGGTAGTCGACCACCGCCGGGAGTGGGACGCGGACGGTGAGGGTGCGCGAGACGTCGACCATGCGTCCAGTCTGCGCCAGCGGAATCCGTCGCGCGCGTCAGGTGCCGGGCTGGGACGGTTGATCCGCGTCCGGGAGCGGGACCGGGCACGGTGCGGAGGGAGTTCCGATGGATGTGGCCGATACGGGGGCTCGGCCCGGTTGCGCCGCGGCGGCGCTGTTCGTCGACGCCGCCGGTGAGGTGCTGATCGTCGACCCGATGGACAGGGCGACCTGGGAGATCCCGGGTGCACCGGTGCAGCGGGGGGAGACGCCGCACGCGGCCTGCCTGCGGGCGCTGCACGAGCAGCTCGGGCTCGAGGTGGTGCCCGGGCGGTTGCTGGTCGTCGACTGGGCGCCGTTCGTGCGCGAGGAGCGCGTGCGGTTCCTGTTCGACGGCGGTGAACTCACCGAGGAACAGCTGGACGCCATCGAGCTGGCGCCCGAGCTCACCTCGTGGGCGTTCCTGCCGCCCGCGGAGTTGTTCGTGATGACCGAACCGCGGCTCGGGCGGCGGGTGACCGCGGCGCTGGCGTCCCGGGCCGCCGGCCACACCTCCTACCTGGAGGGTGGGGAGCCGGTGGCCCCGACCCCGGACGGGTGCGGCGCGCGACCCTGATCCGCGTTGCCGCTAGTGTCCGGTGGTGGCTGCCGGTGATCGTGTCCCCTTCGATCGGGTGGTCGTCATCTTCAATCCGAACAGCACCGGCCCGGCCGCGCAGCTGGCCGGTGAACTGCGCGACGAGCTGGCCACCCGGTTGCCGGACACGGCGGTGACGATGGCGCCGACCGAGCACGCCGGGCACGCCCGCGAGCTGGCCCGGGACGCCGCCGGCAGCGGCCGACCGCTGATCGTCTCGGTGAGCGGCGACGGCGGCTACAACGAGGTCGTCGACGGGGCCATGAAATCCGGCAACGACGATGTCGTCTGTGCTGTCATGGGGGCGGGCAACGCTAACGATCACCGCCGGAGCACCGGTGAGCAGCCCCTCGCCGACGCGATCGTGGCCGCCGACATCCGCCGCATCGATCTGCTCCGGCTGACCATCGACGAGGAGCAGCGTTTCGCGCATTCCTACGTCGGAATGGGTCTCACCCCGATCGTCGCGATCGATCTCGAAAAGGGCGGGAAGGGATCCTTCCGGGAGATCATCTCAGTGATTCGGACCTTCTCCCGGTTCCGACCGTTCACGATCCGGATGGAGGACGGCAGCACCCGGCGCTTCGACAGCCTGCTCTTCGCCAACATCGCGGAGATGGCCAAGTACGCCACGCTCAGCGAGGACGGTCGCCCCGACGACGGCAAGTTCGAAGTGATCACCCTGCCGCACACGGCGAAGTGGCGGGTGCTCGGAGTGGCCATCAAGGCGGCGATCCGCGGCCTCGGCCCGCAGCCGACGGCCGAGCGCTTCGCGTTCACCACGCTCAAGCCCACCCCGCTGCAACTCGACGGCGAGCTGCTCGAGCTCGACGCCGGCAGCGCGGTGACGGTCGACCTCATCCCGCACGCCCTCGCGACGCTCGGCTGACCGAACTCGGCGATCCGGGCAATGGCCGCCGCGCCGATCAGCGTCCTTGATCGGTTCGAGAGTCACGTGGCTGCTTCTCGCGCAGCTCCTACGCGCCACTCGGAACGGTCACCGGGGCTTGATCGGTTCGAGAGTCACGTGGCTGCGTCTCGCGCAGCTGCTACGTGCCACTCGGAACGGTCACCGGGGCTTGATCGGTTCGAGAGTCACGTGGCTGCTCCTGTCGCACCTTCTAGGTGCCACTCGAAACGATCACCCTTCTCCGGGCATCCCGAGGGGTACGTGCCGGCCGCACCGGACGCGCTCCCGTGCCACTCGGATCGATCAGCGCGAGCCCGTCGGCGCGCGCGGGGTCGGGCTGGTGGCCGAAGTGGAGTTCCGCAGGGGCCGGGTCCGCTCCCGTCAGAGGCGGTGGGCGCCGTCGGAGGCGACGGCCACGAAACCCGCGGGGGCGCGGTAGCCCGCGGCGGCGTAGGCCGTCCGCACAACGCTCAGCACCGCGTCGGCGTCGCCGGCCTCGACCAGCGCCAGCACGCAGCCCCCGAACCCGCCGCCGGTCATCCGCGCGCCGTGCGCGCCCGCGTCCAGCGCGGCGCGCACCGCGGTGTCGACCTCGGGCACGGTGATCTCGAAGTCGTCGCGCATCGAGGCGTGCGACGCGGTCAGCGCCGGCCCGATCCGGCGCGGGTCGGCCCCGGAGCGCAGCGCGCCGACGACGTCGAGCACCCGGGCGTTCTCGGTGACGATGTGGCGCACCCGGCGGCGCAGCAGGTCGTCGTCCAGCCGGGCCAGCGCGGCCTCCAGCTCGCCGACCGACACGTCGCGCAGGGCCCGGACCCCGAGCTGCGCGACGGCCTGCGCGCAGGAGGCGTGCCGCTCGGCGTACTCGCCGTCGACCAGCGCGTGCGGAGCCCGGGTGTCGATCACCAGCAGCGTCAGGCCGGCCGCCTCCGGGTCGAACGGCACCTGCTCCACGGCCAGGCTGCGGGTGTCGATGAACACCAGGTGCCCGGCCCGCCCGTGCAGCGACGCCATCTGGTCCATCACCCCGGTCGGGGCGCCGGCCACGTCGTTCTCGGCGCGGCGGGCGGCGGCGGCGAGCTCGTCACGCGTCAGCGCCAGCCCGGCCAGGTCGTTCCAGGCCACCGCGACCGCGCACTCGAGCGCCGCGGAGGAGGACAGCCCGGCCCCGACCGGCACGTTCCCGTCGACGACGACGTCCAGGCCCGGCACCTCGTGGCCGGCCTCCCGCAGCGCCCACGCCACCCCACCGACGTAGGCCACCCAGCCGTCCACCTTGCCGGGGGCGATGTCCGCCAGCGGCAGCTCGACGGTGGATTCCTGCTGCAGGGAGTGGGCCCGCAGCACCGGCTGCGCGGCCACCCTGACGGCCGCGGCCACGCCGGTGGGCAGGGCCAGCGGCAGCACGAACCCGTCGTTGTAGTCGGTGTGCTCGCCGATCAGGTTGACCCGTCCCGGGGCCCACCAGGTCCCGTCCGGGTGGCCACCGAAGACCGCGGTGAACGCGGACGCCACCCGCTGCGCCGGCCCGGACACCCCCGCTGCGGTCATCCGCGCAGGACCTCGCCGTCGGCGATGTGCCGCGGCCCGCGCACGTGCACGTCGCCCTCGATGACCACGCCGGCTCCGAAGGTGACGTCCCCGTCGACCTGCAGCCGCCGGCAGCCGCGCAGCGACGGGGCGCCCTTCGGGAACCGGCGCTCGAAGTCGGGCACCAGCTTGAAGTGGTCGTCGTCGAGGGTCACCACCGGGCCGGCACCCTCGAACCGCGGGGCCATCCGGCCCTCCGGGGTGAGCTCGTAGCCGTCCGACCACACCACCAGCAGGTCGTTGGTCGTCTTGACCGGGGCGAACCGGGTGCGCGGGACGTGCACCGCGCGCGCGCCGGCGATCGAGCCGACGGCCGCGCCCATCGCCGTCTCCAGCTGGATCACCGGGGTACTGGCCTTGTCGCGCGGGTCCACGGTCTTCCGGTTGACGATCAGCGGCAGCGCCGGCGCTCCCGGCTCGGCGGCCTGCAGCTCGCGCAGTGCGACCAGGTCGACCCAGAGGTTGTTGGTGTTGTAGTACCGCCAGCGCTCGACGTCGGTGAACGACGTGTCGCCGTCGGGCACCTGCGCGCTCTCGCGCAGCACCACCTGACCGTCGCGGCGCGCGAGGTGGCCACCCTTGCGGTCGGCCGCGGTGCCGCGCACCGCCTCCATGGTGAACGGCACCTGCTGCTCGGCGATCCAGGCCGCCAGCCGCACATCGGCGAGCGCCCCGAGGTTGTCCGAGTTGGACACGAACGCCCAGCGCAGGCCGGCGTCGAGCAGCGCGTCGAGGGTCCCGGACGCGGCGAGCGCGGTGTAGAGATCGCCGTGGCCGGGTGGGCACCACTCCAGCTCCGGGTTCGCCGGCCACTGCACCGGCATCAGGTCGTCTGCGCGCAGCTTCGGCTCGCGGCCCTGCAGGAAGTCCAGCGGCAGCTGCTGCTCGCGCAGGCCGTCGTAGCTCCGCAGTGCCTCCAGGGACGGCTCGCGGGTGGCGAAGGAGTTCATCAGCAGCAGCGGCAGCCGCGCCCCGTGCTGCTCGCGCAACGCCAGCACCTGGGTGGCGATCACGTCCAGGAACGTGGTGTCCGGCTTGATGGTCAGCAGCGACTTCGGCCCGGCCAGGCCCATGCTGGTCCCGAGACCGCCGTTGAGCTTGATCACCGCCAGCTGGTCGAGCAGCTCGCGGGCCTGCTCCGCGCCCGGCTCGGGCAGGTCCTCCAGGCGGGGCAGGTCCTCCAGCGGCTGCAGGACGTCGCTGGACAGCCTGCCGGCCTGCGGGTCGTCGAGCTGCTCGAGGCGGCGGCGCATGGCCGCCAGCTCGGCGGGGTGCGCACCGGCGTCCTGCATCTTGTCCAACGCCGCAGCGAGGTGATCCGACATGACCGAATCCTCTACCACAGCCTGCCGGTCGGGCCGAGCGCATCCGTCCCCTGGTTGTTCACCTCGATGGCGCCGTTGATCCTGGCCCGATGCCCGCCGCTCTGGTATCGAGAACCCCGCGGCTGCGCAGCCGCCGAGAACCAGGAGGACGACATGGCGGACCCGAAGGTGCTGGGCATCGTGCTTGCGGGCGGCGAGGGCAAACGGCTGATGCCACTGACCGCCGACCGGGCCAAGCCTGCGGTCCCGTTCGGCGGCATCTATCGGTTGATCGACTTCGCGCTCTCCAACCTGATCAACGCCGGCTGCCTCAAGGTCGCGGTGCTCACCCAGTACAAGAGCCACAGCCTCGACCGGCACATCACCACCACCTGGCGGCTCTCGGCGCTGCTGGGCAACTACGTGACCCCGGTGCCGGCCCAGCAGCGGCTGGGCAAGAGCTGGTTCACCGGCTCCGCCGACGCGATCCACCAGTCCTGGAACCTGATCAGTGACGAGCGCCCGGACATCGTCGTGGTGTTCGGCGCCGACAACATCTACCGGATGGATCCGAAGCAGATGTGGACCCAGCACCACGAGGGTGGCGCCGGTGTCACGGTGGCCGCGATGCCGGTGCCGCGCGTCGAGGCCAGCGCGTTCGGGGTGATCCACACCGCCGCGGACGGGCGTGGCATCGAGGCCTTCCTGGAGAAGCCGGCCGACCCGCCGGGGCTGCCCGGGCGTCCGGACGAGACCTACGCGTCGATGGGCAACTACGTGTTCTCCACCGAGGCGCTGCTCGACGCCCTGGTCACCGACGCGGCCGACGAGAACAGCAAGCACGACATGGGCGGCAACATCGTGCCGATGCTGGTCGGGCAGAACGCCGCGCAGGTCTACGACTACCAGAGCAACGTCGTGCCGGGTGAGGAGCAGGGCGCGCAGCACTACTGGCGCGACGTCGGGACCCTGGACTCCTACTTCGACGCGCACATGGACCTGTGCGCCACGGTGCCGGCGTTCAACCTGTACAACCCGCAGTGGCCGATCCTCACCCACATCCCGTCGCACCCGCCGGCCAAGTTCGTGCACGACGACGGGGACCGGATCGGGCACGCGATCGACAGCGTGGTGTCCAACGGCGTCATCGTGTCCGGGGCGACGGTTCGGGAGTCGGTGCTCTCGCCCGGGGTGCGGGTGCACAGCTGGGCCGCGGTCGACCGCTCGGTCGTCCTCGACGGCGTCACCATCGGGCGCCGCGCCGTGGTCCGCGACGCGATCCTGGACAAGAACGTGGTGGTCGGTGAGGGCGTCGAGATCGGGGTGAACAAGGACGACGACCGGGCCCGCGGCTTCGTGGTGTCGGACGCGGGCGTGACCGTGCTGGGCAAGGGGCAGCGGGTCGACAAGTAGCCGGGCCCCGCCGCGGCGCCGGCTGGCTCAACCCTGCCGAGCGCCGCGGTACCCGCCTGCTGCCGGCTCGATGCTGCAGCGACTCACCCTTGCTCACGAGCAAGCGCAGCCGCGTGGAGCCGGTCGACGAGTCGAATGAGTCCTTCGAGCCGATTGCTTATCGTGTTCTGCAGGATTTCCTGGTCCAGTTCCGCGTACTGGTGAGCAAGCATGTTCCTCATGCCCACGATCTTCGGCCAGTCTGGTGCTTCGGCGTGAAGTAGTCCCTTGGTTATCCTGCCGGCCGCGTCGATGGCGACTTCCAGGCGGTGGCTCACGGCATCGCGGATCAGAACGTCGTCCAGTGAGCCTCGGGTGAGGTGCTCCTGCAGCAACCGTAGATGCTCCCGGGCGTCGTCAAGATGCTGAGAGTCCTTTCGGCGGTGCGCGTTCACAGCTGGATGGCGTCTGCGAGTGCGGAGGCAGCGACAACTGGTTTGAGCATGCGCGACGGCACGACGTCGACGGAATGCCCAAGCAGTCTTTCGATTTCGATGTCGAGGCCAGCCAGGTCATACAGGTCGGCTCCGGGTTCGAGGTCCACAAGGAGGTCGATATCGCTGCTGTCATCGTCATCTCCCCGTACCACGCTGCCGAAAACGCGAACGTTGCACGCCCGATGCGCGTGGGCGAGGGCGACGACCTGATCGCGATGCCCGGCCAGGATCCGGCCCAACGGCGAGCGAGGCTGAAACCGGGTGCCGCGGTAGATCCTGATCAGCCGAGAGACCTCGGGCTGGCTCCTGCCGATCGCCTGCGCGATCTGCTTCTGGGTGAGACCGCCGTCGGCCGCCCTGCCGACCGCCTCACGCAACGCTGTGCCGGCCTGGAGGCGTAGCCGATCGGCGTCGGCCGCGACCCTGGCCAGTGACGCCACAAGCTCTGCATGCTCGCCCATATAGCACATGCTATATCCATTGCTTCCCAGCCTGGGCAGGGATGCCTGCGCCGACTCCTGGTGGTCGGATGGGAAAGTGGACCGTGCCCCGCACGTCGGCGGGTACGGCGAGGGGGTGCGGCATGGAGTCCGGTGTGTCGTTGCCGGAATCGGTGGGGTCCGCGGTGCCGACCGGGTTGTCCCACGCGGAAGCGGACGCGCGGCGCCGCCGCGGCGAGGGCAACGTCGCCGCGGCTCGGTCCTCGCGCACCTACGCGTCGATCCTGCGCACCAACGTCTTCTCCTTCTACAACAACATCCTGTTCGTCATCGGCGGCACGCTGCTGGCGCTGGGGCGCTACAACGACGCCTTGATCAGCGTCGGGCTCGGCCTGCTCAACGCGGTGCTCAGCTCCGTGCAGGAGCTGCGCGCGAAGCGGAAGCTGGACCGGCTGCAGCTGCTGGAACGTTCGACGGTGCGGGTGCGCCGGGACGGCCGGGACGTCGAGGTCACCCCCGATCAGCTGGTGCGCGGCGATGTCGTGCACGTGCGCGCCGGTGACCAGGTCGTGGTCGACGGGCCGGTGGTCGGCGACGGGCGACTGGAGCTGGACGAGTCGCTGCTTACCGGGGAGTCCGACGCCGTGCTGAAGCACGCGGGCGACGACCTGCTCTCGGGCAGCTACTGCGCCGCGGGCGAGGGCTACCAGCTGGCCCGCGACGTCGGACCGGACAGCTACGCCAACCGGCTCACCGCCGAGGCTCGTGTGTCCACTGTGGACAAGACCGTGCTGCAACGCCGGATCGACTTCGTGGTCCGGCTGGTGATGGTCCTGGTCGCGCTGATGAGCATCACCATCCTGTTCCAGGCCGCGCTGGAGGGCGTCACGCTGCTGCGGGTCGTGCAGACCTCGGCGGTGCTCAGCGGGCTGGTGCCCTACGGCCTGTTCTTCCTCATCGCGCTGGCCTACACCGTGGGCGCCACCACGATCGCCGGGCGCGGCGCGCTGATCCAGCAGGTCAACGCGGTCGAGTCGATCAGCAACATCGACGTCCTGTGCACCGACAAGACCGGCACCCTGACCACCGGCCGGCTGGAGCTCGCGCAGCTGCAGCCGGTGGCCGGCCACGGGGCCGACGACGTGCGGCGGCTGCTCGGCTCGATGGCCCGCAGCTCGACCGGGGCCAGCGCGACCGGGGAAGCCCTGGTCACCGCGCTGCCGGGGGAGGAGTGGGCGGTGCGCGAGGAGGTCGCGTTCTCCTCGGCGCTGCGCTGGAGCGCGGTGGCCACCGCGGACGGGGTGTTCGTGCTCGGCGCCCACGACGCGCTCGCGCCGGTGCTCAGCGGAGCGCCGCTCACCGAGACCGTGGCCGCGCTGGCCGGGCGGGGGCTGCGGGTGCTGGTCTTCGCCCGCGCCACCGGGCCCGCCTCCGAGCGCGCCATCGCGTTGCGCGACCCGCAGGGCTCGCCCGTGCTGCCCGCCTTGGAGCCGCTGGCCGTGGTGGCGCTCACCGACGAGCTGCGACCCGACGTCCAGTCCACCATCGACGGTCTGCTCAGCCAGGGCGTCGAGCTGAAGGTGCTGTCCGGCGACGATCCGCGCACCGTCGCCGCCCTCGCCACCCAGGCCGGCCTGACCACCGGCCGCCCGGTGTCGGGGGCCGAGCTGGACGAGCTGTCGGACGAGCAGCTCGACGCGCTGGTCGCCGGCACGGTCGTGTTCGGCCGCGTCGCCCCGGCCCAGAAGGAGCGCATCGTGGCGTCGCTGCGCCGCCAGGGCCACTACGTCGCGATGATCGGTGACGGCGTCAACGACGCGCGCGCGCTCAAGCAGGCCCACGTCGGTGTGGCCATGCGCAGCGGTAGCTCGGTGACCCGCGACGTCGCCGACATCGTGCTGGTCGACGACTCGTTCGCGGCGCTGCTGCCGGCGCAGCGGGAGGGCCGGCGGATCATCAACGGCATCGCGGTGTCGATGTACGTGTTCCTGGCCCGGGTGGCGACCCAGGGCCTGGTCATCCTGGCCGTGACCATGCTCGGTCTCGGCTTCCCGTACTCACCGACCCAGGTCGGGCTCACGCTGCTCACCGTCGGCGTGCCCACGCTGTTCCTCACGCTGTGGGCCCGGTCCGACCCGCCGGACGAGAATCTGCTGGGCTCGCTGGCCCGGTTCGTGATCCCGGCCGCGGTGGTCACCGCCGCCTGCGGCGTCGCGGTGTACGCCTACCTCTACACCCGCGTGATGGCCGGCCTGTCCAGCACCAACGCCCCGACCTTCGTGATCGAGGAGTTCCAGCGCTACACCGGCCTGACCTACACCGACGCCGAGTTCACCACGGCCGCCGCCACCATCGGCGCGCAGACCGGGCTGTCCACCTACGTCTGCTTCGCCTCGTTCGGGCTCATCCTGTTCCTCGAACCGCCGACCCGGTTCTTCGCCTCCTGGACCGCGCCGAGCACGGACAAGCGGCCGACCGCGCTGGTGATCGCGCTGGTCGCGGCGTTCATCGGGGTGCTGTTCGTGCCGACGCTGTCGGACTACTTCGGGTTGACCGGCCCGGCGCTGCCCGTCTTCACCGCCGTGCTGCCCGCGCTGCTGGTGTGGTTCGTGCTGCTCAGCGCCGCCTACCGGTTCCGGGTGCTGGACCGGGTGCTGGGCCTGGACGCGCTGCCGCCGGCCCGGGCGGTGCGGGCCCCGGTCGGCTCGTGATCGCGGTCAGTGCGCGGTGACGTGCGCGGCGAAGTCGGGGGCGCGCTTCTCGGCGAACGCGGCGGCGCCTTCCATGCCCTCGGGGGAGACGGCGTACAGGTCCAGCGCCGACATCGCGAGGTTGGACAGCCCGGCCTGGTGGTCGGTGTCGGCGTTGAACGACTGCTTGAGGAACCGGATCGCGGTCGGGCTCTTCGCGCCGATCTCCGCGGCCCACGCCCTGGCCTCGGAGAGCAGCTCGGCGGCCGGCACGACCGCGTTGACCAGGCCCCAGCGCTCGGCGGTCGCGGCGTCGTAGAGCCGGCAGAGGTACCACATCTCGCGGGCCCGCTTCTCCCCGACGACGCGGGCCAGGTAGGCGGAGCCGAAGCCGGCGTCGAACGAGCCGACCCGCGGGCCGGCCTGCCCGAACCGGGCGGTGTCGGCGGCGATGGAGAGGTCGCACAGCACGTGCAGCACGTGCCCGCCTCCGACCGCGTCGCCGTTCACCGCGGCGATGACCGGCTTGGGGATGTCCCGGATCAGCTTGTGCAGGTAGCCGATCTCGAACAGGCCGCTCTCGGTCGGGCCGTAATCGCCGGTCGCCGCCCGCTGCTTGACGTCACCGCCGGTGCAGAACGCCTTGTCGCCGGCCCCGGTGAGGATCACCGCCTGCACCCCGCGGTCGGCCCACGCGGCGCGGAAGGCCTTGATCAGCTCGTCCACGGTGCGGCCGCGGAAGGCGTTGCGGCGCTCCGGCCGGTTGATCGTGATCAGCGCCGTCGAACCCTCGACCTGATACTCGATGTCCTCGTAGTCGCTCATCGGAGCCCTTCGTCTCGTGGGTGTGCCGACACCATCGGTGAAAGCCGGGGCGCCGAGGGGCCGCCCGTCACGGACTGATCATCTTCAGTAGCCCCCGGTGCCGGCTCTTGCATACCGCTCGGGCTCGACCATAGGCTCCCGGGCACGTTGGGATTCCGGGTTTCCGTGCAGCAGGGCGGCAGCGCGGCAACGGCGCTAGATTCCCGGTTGACCTTCGAGGTCAGATGGAGTGAAGCGACGATGACCGGCTCAGACATCCCCGTCCGCCCGATTTCGTCGGCCGTCAACGATCGGCTCCTGATGATCTTTTGCAGGGCCGTCAGCCGCCTTCCGGCAGGCCCCGGCCCACCTCACCGATGAGGCGATCATTCGGCCCCATTCATGATCCATCCAAC
This sequence comes from uncultured Actinomycetota bacterium, assembly GCA_963730945.1. Taxonomy (GTDB): domain Bacteria; phylum Actinomycetota; class Actinomycetes; order Mycobacteriales; family Pseudonocardiaceae; genus Pseudonocardia. Next base: position 229,772 of record CAVSTV010000007.1, on the reverse strand, counting down.
CAGGTGAGGACGACGATGCCATGACCCAGACCGAGGCTCCGCAGAATTCACTGAACGCCGAACAGGCCGGCTACAAGCAGACCCTCGGACGCCGGCACGTCCAGATGATCGCGATCGGCGGGGCGATCGGCACCGGGCTGTTCCTGGGCTCGGCGTCGCGGCTGCACAACAACGGGCCGGCGCTGCTGTTCACCTACGCCTTCGTCGGCGTCATCGCCTACTTCCTGATGCGTGCGCTCGGCGAGCTGGTCCTGCACCGCGCGACCTCGGGCGCGTTCGTCTCCTACATGCGCGAGTTCTACGGCGAGAAATGGGCCTTCGTCACCGGCTGGATGTACTGGCTGAACTGGGCGCTCACCGGTATTGCCGAATTGTCGGCAGTCGGCCTTTATGTCCAGTACTGGTTCCCGCTGATGCCCACCTGGGCCACCGTGCTGATCGCGCTGGCCGTGGTGCTGGTGGTCAACCTGCTGTCGGCCCGCGCATTCGGCGAGTTCGAGTTCTGGGCGGCGATCGCCAAGGTCGGCGCGATCGTGATCTTCCTGGTGGTCGGGACCGTGGTCGTGGTCGGCGGCTTCTCGATCGGCGGGCACGAGGCCGGCTTCCAGAACCTGTGGAGCAACCCGGGCGGCTTCTGGCCGTCCAGCGGGGACTTCAACTGGTACGGACCGCTGCTGGCCATGTCCGGGGTCGTGTTCGCCTACGCCGCCATCGAGATGGTCGGCGTGGCCGCCGGCGAGATGCAGGACGCGAAGACCGAGGTGCCCAAGGCGGTCAACGCGGTCATCTTCCGGATCGCCGTCTTCTACTGCGGCTCGATCCTGCTGCTGGTCTCCATGCTGCCCACCAGCGAGTACAAGTCGGGCACCAGCCCGTTCGTGACCGTCTTCGAGCGGTTGGGCCTGACCTGGATGACCACGGCGATCCAGATCGTGCTGATCATCGCCGCCATGTCCAGCCTGAACGCCGGCCTGTACTCCACCGGGCGGGTGCTGCGCAGCCTGGGCATGAGCAAGCAGGCGCCGCAGTTCACGCTGAAGATGAGCGCCCAGGGCGTGCCGTGGGCCGGCATCCTGATGACCTCGGTGGTCTTCGTGTTCGGCTCGGTGCTGAACTTCCTCGTCCCGGACGCGTTCGAGATCGCGCTGGAGGCGGCGGCGATCGGCGTTCTGTTCACCTGGGGCACGATCTTCGCGTGCCAGCTGAAGCTGCGCCGGCTGAGCGACCGCGGGGTCATCCCGCCGAGCCCGTTCCAGATGCCGGGCAGCCCGTGGACCAGCTACGTCGGGCTGGTGTTCCTGGTGTTGGTCCTGGTGGGTCTGGCCATCTCGGGCTGGCAGGCCTCGCCGGCTTTCTCCCACAAGGTCACCTTCCTGGTGGTCGTGTTCGGGATCCCGCTCCTCACCCTGGTGCTTGCGATCGGCTGGCGGCTGGTGAAGCCCGCGGTCATCGCCAACACCGGCAACCGGCTCGCGCCGGTCTGGTCGGACGACGGGCCGACCTACGGGCCGGGCGTCGACCCCGACGACCTCGACGTGGCCGAGCACGACCCGGCCTTGGCCGACCGCAACGTCGAGGGCATACCCAGGGACGGCGAGTTCGGCCACCACGACGACGAGAAGGGATCCCGGTAATGAGTCTCCTACGGCGGGCAGCGGTCGCCGCGGCGGTGCTCGGACTGGCCCTGACCGGGTGCAGCTCGGGCGGGGGCCCGGCCTCCGAGCCCGACGCCGGTGCCCGGCGCGAACCTCAACGGCAAGGTGACCATCGGCATCCCGTTCGACCAGCCCGGTATCGGGATGAAGGACGGCGATACCTACCGCGGTTTCGACGTGGAAACGGCGAAGTACGTGGCCAAGGCGCTGGGGGTGCCGGAGACCGGCATCACCTGGAAGGAGTCCACCGGCGCCGCCCGCGAAGCCATGCTGAACAGCGGCGAGGTCGACATGGTCGTGTCCAACTACACGATCAACGATGAACGGAAGAAGACCGTCGACTTCGCCGGTCCGTACTTCATCGCCCACCAGGACCTGCTGGTCCGCCGCAACGAGGAGGAGATCACCGGGCCGGAGACGCTGACCGGCAAGGTCCTGTGCACGGTGGCCGGGACCACGTCGGCGGAGAACATCCTGAGCTTCTACCAGGGCCGGATCGAGCTCAAGGAGCTGGGCCGGTTCTCCGACTGCGTGGCGGCCCTGGACAAGAGCGAGGTCGACGCGGTGACCACCGACGACGTGATCCTCGCCGGGTTCGCCGCCGAGCCGCAGTACGTGGGCAGGCTCAAGCTCGTCGGCGACGGCTTCTCCGACGAGAACTACGGCATCGGGATCAAGAAGGGCAACGCCGCGCTGGTCGACCAGGTGAACGCTGCCCTGAAGCAGTACGTGTCCGACGGATCGTGGGAGCGCGGCCCTGAACGCCACCGTCAGGCCGTCGGGCTACTCGCTGCCCGACCCGCCGACGCCCGGCGGCGCCTGAGCGACCCGACCCTCCCGCACCGCGCGCCGGTGCGGGAGGGTCAGGCCCGCTCCGGGGTCGCCCACTCCTCGACGGCCACGAAGTGCGACACGTTGTCCATCCGGCGCTGGACCGTCGGAGATCTCCCGGACCGCCTGCGCGATCACGCTGCGGTCGATGGGGGACAGCCGATCCAGCGTGACGACATCGGTCGGCTGCTCCCCGGCCCGGTACTGCCCGAGCTGGTAGCGCAGCCGCAGCCGCTGCAGCACGTCGAACACCTCGATCAGGGTGCTGGCCGCCTCGTCGGGCAGCATGGCCGATCCGGCGGCCGCCCGCAGCCGGTCGGTGGTGGGCAGCACGGCCGAGCCCACGCTCAGCGCGGCCCAGCGGGCGATGTTGACCACCGGCAGCAGCGCGTAGGCCTTGATGTCGAAGGTGTCGGGGCGCCGGGCGAAGATCCCCCACGCCGAGCGCAGCTTCGCCCGCCGCGCCAACGACTCCTGCAGCAGCAGGCGCATCGTGCCCGGGTGCTCGCGCAGGTCGGAGAACACGCGGATCACCGCCGGCAGCCCGGGGTCGCCGTGGATGGGTCGCCCGTCCACCAGCAGTGAGGTCATCATCGCGCCGTTGTGCTCGACCGGGTCGGCCAGCCACTGCCGGGCGCCGCCGCGCCAGTCGGCGTTGGTCCGGGCGAACAGGGCCTGCTGCGCCGTCGCGCCGTGACCGTCCGCGCTCAGGCCGGCCGTGGCCAGCACCCCGGAGACCTCCGCGAACGCGGCGCGGTAGGCCACGATCTCCTCGCCGGACACGGTGTCGACGAACGCGACCGCCGAGTCGACGTCCGAGCTCAGCACGGCCTCCCGGCGCCCGTTGCTGCCGAGCGACAGCCAGGTGAACGCGTCCACGGACAGCTCCGGGTGCTGCGCGAACACCAGGCCGATGGCGCGCCGGATGATCGTGTCGAGGAACGCGGAGTACACGGCGATGACCTTGCCGGAGGCGAGGCCGCGGTAGAGCAGGTCGCCGAGCATCGGCGGCACCCGGCGGGCGGATGCGGCCAGGTCGTCGATCGCTGGTGGCCCGGCGCAGCTGCTCGTGCAGCGAGGCCCCGACGGCCGTCGGGGAGATGGCGAAGTCGCGGGGGCCGATGACGCCGCGCAGCTCTCCGGCCCGGTCGGTGACCAGCAGGAACTCGGCGTCCCGGTCGAGCATGTGCATCAGCGCCCCGGCGGCGGAGTCGCCCAGCACGACCACCGGCGCCGTCGTGTCCATGATCTCCTGCACCGGCGTGCTGAGCCGGCCGGCCGGCGACCAGGACGCGTGCCCGCAGCATCGAGTCGGTGACGAGCCCGAACTGTCCGACCCCGATCGGCACGACGGCGACCGGCCAGTCCTTCTCGGTCATCCGCCTCGGCCACCTCCCCGACCGGGGTTCGTGCGTCGACCACGAGCGGCTCCCGCTCGATCAGCTCGTCGACGACGCTGTAGGTCGGGACGCCCGGGGCGCGCGTTGTGGGGCGTCGACATCTTCTCGGCCAGGAACCGCGCCCCGCGGCGGGACGCGAAGGCCGGCGCGGCCGAGTGCGGCCGGGATCCGCGCCACCGTGGTCGCACCGGCCGCGACCGCGCGCGGCCCGATGAACCGCTCGGTCAACATGGCCGAGAAGCCGAAGACACCGCCGGGCAGGACGACCTCGGCCGGCTCCTCGGTCACGTGGTCGGCTTCGGCTCCACAGCAGGTGCACCCGGCCGGCGACGACCACGAACACCTCGTCGGTCCGGGTCGCGAAGGCGTCGAGGATGAGCTCGCCGTCGGCGAACTGCTCGACCTCCGCCTCGAGCGCGACCTCACCGAGCGCGTCGGGACCCAGCGAGTCGAACGGCGGGTGCTCGGCGAGGAAAGCCGCGAGATCGACTTTCTGCATGCCGGTCATCGTCCCACAGCCATGTGGTCAGTTGAGCTGCCAGATGGCTCCGTTGAGCGCCGCGGCGAAGGTCACCCAGAGCAGGTACGGCACCAGCAGAGCGGCCGCCGGCCGGCTGTGCCGGGCGAACAGCACCACCGTCGTGACCAGGGCGATCCACAATAGACAGATCTCGGCGAACGCCGTCCCGATCGCGCCGAGGCCGAAGAACAGCGGGGTCCACAGGGCGTTGAGCGCGAGCTGGACCGCGTAGACGGCGAGGGCCGGGCGGGCCCCGGCGATCCCGCGGCGGCGCCAGACGAGCCAACCGGCGACGGCGATCATGGCGTAGAGCAGCGTCCAGACCGGCCCGAAAACGGCGGCCGGCGGGGCCCATGACGGCTGCTCTAGGGCCTGGTACTGCGCGGCGGGGGAGGTGGCCGCGAGGCCGCCGACCGCGGCCACGACCACCACCGCGAGCGCGAACACGGCCAACCCGAGCGCGGCCCGCCCGGGCGCCGGGCGGGGGTGCAGCGCGGTGTCACTCATGTCGGCGATGCTACGGAACCGGCCAGCACCCGGGTGGTTGCGCCGGCGGGGTGGTGTGTGCCCACCCGGGTCGCCGCGAACCTCCTTCCAGCGCCCTGACCGGCAGGGCGATCACGGGAGGAGCACCGACATGGTGGCAATGGAGAAGAAGATGGCCGCGGCGTTCGGGCTCGAGGGTGACGGGTGGCAGCGCCACGCCAACCCGTGGAGCGTGTACACCCGGATCCCGATCCCGGTTGCGCTGGTCGCGGCCATCTGGACCTACGCCTGGATCGGATGGTGGTCGCTGATCCCGGTCGCCGTGGTGTGTCTGTGGCTCGTGATCAACCCCACGGTGTTCCCGGTGCCGGCGTCGGTCGACCACTGGGCGTCGCGTGCGGTGCTGGGCGAGACGTTCTGGGCCAACCGCAAAGAGGTCCCGGTGCCCGCCCGGCACCGGGTCGCGCCGAACGTGCTGATCGCGATCAGCACCTCGGGCCTGCCGTTCATCGTATGGGGGCTGATCGCACTCGATGTGTGGATCGTCCTGTTCGGACTCGCACTGCAGATGGGTGGGAAGAACTGGTTCCTGGACCGGATGGCCCTGCTCTACGACGACATGACCCTCGATCGCCACTGACCGCGCAGGTCCGAGGAGGGAACACCCATGATCACCGGCACGCCTGTCGAGGACGGTCGGATGCCGGCCGTCGGCACTTTCCGATCATGGATCACGTTCCTGGTCGGGTTCGCGGTGCTCTGCGGGGTGCTGCTGGGCACGAGCCAGCTGGACGCCTCGGGCCGCTGGGGGCTGGCGATCCTGGCGGCGGTGCTGGTCACGGCGGTGGCCGTCGAGAAGCTCCGCAACCGTGGCTCCACCGTGGAGGTGCTGCGTCAGCTGGGACTCGGCCGCCCGGGCGGTCGGGCCCTCGTTCTGGCCGCAGCCGTGTCCGGCGTCGTCTTGCTGGTGTTCCCGCTGACCGCCGCGATCAGCGGGGCCGCGGTCGCGCTGCGCCCCGACTGGCTGTGGCTGCTGCTCGGCATCTTCGCCTTCCACGGGTTGGCCGAGGAGCTCGTGTGGCGCGGCTTCACCTTCCGGCGGCTGCGCGAGGGCCGCACGTTCACCTCGGCGATCTGGTGGACCATGCCGCTGATCGCCGCCACCCACCTGCCGATCGCGTTCACCATGGGGCCGGCGGTCGGCGTCGGCGCGATGACCGTGGCGGCGGTCACCTCGGTGCCGTTCGGCTACCTCTACGAGACGGGTCGGCGGACGATCTGGGCACCTGCCCTGGTGCACACCGCGATCGACACGTTCAAGCTCGTCGTCATCCCGGCGGCCGCGCTGGCCACCTTCTCAGTGTTAATCATCGTGATCAGCCTCACCGTCCCGCTGCTCGCCCTGGCCGTCCCGCGTCGGGTCCTGACCAGATCCGCATGACACGGTCCGGTTCGGCGTTGACCAGGTCCTCGGCGCTGCGTCAGGCGGGCACGTTCCTCGCCGTCACCTACGTGCTCGCGCTGGCGATCGCGCTGGCGCTTCCGCACGCCGGCATCGCACCGCTGATCAGCATCGCGGTGCCGGTGGTGGCGGTCGCGGTCACCGTGCTCGCCACGGTTCGCCGTGGCGAGCGGCGGGCGGTGTGGGCCGAGGTGGGGTTCGGGTGGCCGTCGTGGCGGGAGCTGCTCGTCGCGGTGGTCGGTCCGTTGGTCATCGTCGGGCTGAGCTTCGCGATCGCGGTCGCGGTCGGGGTTGTGCGTTTCCCCGCACCGGACGGGAGCGCCATGGGCACGGTGCTGCGCCGCGGCCGGCGCGACGCTGGCGTTCGTGATCGTGTTCCTCGGCGAGGAGATCGGCTGGCGCGGGTTCCTGCTGCTCCGGCTGCGTGCCGTGATGTCGGGCCGGCGGGCCGCGCTGGTCACCGGCAGCTGTCATGCGGTGTTCCACCTGCCGCTGTTGACGCTGACCACCACCTACCAGTCGGCCGGGAACCGGTGGGTCGTGGTCCCGATGGTGATGGTGACCCTGACCCTGGCCGGGGTCTGGTACGCGTGGCTGCGGCTGTGGTCGGGATCGGTGTGGCCGGTGAGCCTGTCGCACAGCGCCTTCAACAACCTGATGGAGGGTGCGTCGGGAGCGGCGATCGCCACCTCGCCGGTCGCGATGGCCTACACGACCACCGAGACCGGGGCCGTGACGATGCTGATCGTGCTGGCCACGGCGGTGTACCTGCTGACCCGCCGGGCCGCCGACTTCGAGCGGCCGACGCATCGTTGATCCAGCCGGACGCTGACCGAAGGCGGTGTCCGACAGTAGGTTCACGGCGTGCTTCCCACCGGTGCCCGGCCGCTCCTGGTCGCCAAGCTGCTCGTGCCACCGCCCCGCACCGGTGCCGTGCTCCGTTCCCGGTTGCACGAGCGGCTGCGGGCGGCGCGCGGGGCGCGGCTGACCACCGTCGTGGCGCCGGCCGGATGGGGCAAGACGAGCCTGCTCGCGGCGTGGGCCCACGATCCCGATGAGCGCCGCCCCGTCGGTTGGCTCTCGGTGGACGAGGCCGACGACGAACCGGTGCGGTTCTGGACCTACGCCCTGTCCGCCCTCGGCGCGGTGGCGCCGCAGCTGACCGCCGACGCGCTCGCCGCGCTGGGTGGGCCCGGGCTCGACCCGCTGGACGTCGCGCTCGCGTCCCTGCTCAACGCCCTGTCGGCGGCCGAGGGCGAGCATGTGCTCGTCCTCGACGACTACCACCTGCTCACCGACCCGGCGATCCACGAGAGCGTCGAGTTCCTGCTGGCGTACCTGCCGCCGACGCTGCGGCTGGTGATCGCCGCGCGGGCCGACCCGCAGTTGCCGCTGGCCCGGATGCGGGCGCGCGGCGACCTGGTGGAGGTCCGGGTCGGTGACCTGCGGTGCACCCCGGCGGAGGGAGCGGCCCTCGTCGCGGCCGTCGGTGACATCAGCGCCGCCGCCGCCGACGGGCTGGTCGAGCGCACCGAGGGCTGGGCGGCCGGGCTTGCAGCTCGCGGCACTGGCGTTGCGCGGGACCGGCGACCCGGCCGCGGCCGTCGCCACTATTCGCGGCGACGAGCGGCACATCCTGGACTACTTCGACGCGGAGGTGCTCACCGGACTGGACGAGGAGCAGCGCGACCTGCTCGTCCGCTGCTCGGTGCTGGAGCGGCTGTCCGGGCCGTTGTGCGACGCCGTGCGCGCGACGACGGGCTCGGCGGCCGTGCTGGACCGGCTGGACCGGGCCGACCTGTTCGTCACCTCGGTGGGGGACCGGTGGTACCGCTGCCACCGGTTGTTCCGCGACGTCCTGCGCCGGGAGCTGGACGCGCGGGACCCCGATGCCGCGTCCGAGCTGCTGGGCCGGGCCGCCGACTGGTTCCTCGCGCAGGGCCGGATCGAGGAGGCGGTCGCGCACCGGATGGCGGGCGGCGACGACGCCGGTGCCCTCGACCTGCTGCGGGCGCACGGTCGCTGGTTCCTCGACCACGGGGCGATGGCCGTGCTGCTGCGGCTGGGCGAACGGCTCGTGGCGGCGACGCCGGACCCGTACCTGTGCCTGACGCTCGCGTTCGCCGCCGGGCTGTCGGGGCAGTCGGAGCAGGCGCGGGGCTGGCTGGAGCTCCTCGAGCCGCTCATCGAGGACGACTCCGAGCCGTTGCCCGGCTGGAAGAGCCTGCGCGCGGGGGCCGACACGACGTGGGCGACCTACGGCGTCCCCGGCGATCTCGAGGTGGCGCTGCGCTACGCGCGCCGGGCCGTCGCGCTCGAGGACGACCCGACGCTGTGGGGTCATGTCGTCGCGAAGGCGGCGCTGGCCGGTGCGCTGCTCGGCGCCGGGCTGGTCGCGGAATCCATCGCCCAGCTGCAGGAGGTCTGGCGCAGCCCCGTGCGCGGCCAGCTGCCGAGGCTCCTGCTGCTGCAGGCGGCAGGCCAGCTGGTGCTGGGCCTCGTCGAGACCGGCGACCTCAGCGGGGCGCGGCGCATCTCGGCGGAGATCGCCGACGCGGCCGCGGCCGCCGAACGGGCGTGGGGCAACGGGGCGGGCGCGGCGGTCTCGGTGCTGCGCCTCGCGGAGGCCCGCCTCGCCGCCACCCGGGGTTCGGCCGCGGCCCTGCCGCTGCTGCGCCGCGCGGTCGAGCTGGCCGAGAGCTGGGGGCGCGCGACGGTCGTGGTCGCCGCTCTGACCAGCCTCGCCGCGGCGCAGTGGGCCGCGGGAGACCGCGCGGGCGCCCGCACCAGCATCGACCACGCCCGGGAGGTGGCGGCCGGCGATGTCGACGACCGGTCGGGCGCCCGGCCGCTCGTCGTCCAGCAGCTCGACGAGCTCGAGGCCCGCATCGGTCGTGGTGCCGCGCACACCGCCGTGGCCGGCGGGGCGCTGGTCGAGGAGCTGACCGACCGGGAGCTGGCGGTGCTGCGGGCGTTGCGCGGGCCGCTGTCGGCGCGCGAGATCGGCGCCGAGCTGTACCTGTCGATCAACACCGTCAAGGGCTACACGAAGAGCCTCTACCGCAAGCTCGGCGTCGTGAGCCGGGCCGACGCGGTCCGCCGGGGACACCAGCTCGGCCTGGTCTGAGCGGTTCCTCACCCCGGGTCGTTCCACCCGTGGTGTGGTGCGCGCCCACCCCGATCCGCCCGACCCTGCTGGCATGACCGATCGCTACCGCCTCACCGTGCAGGGCCCCCTCTCCGGTGCGGTGGTGGCGACGATCCGGGAGCGGTTCGGCGGGGTGTCGATCAGCCGCCGGTCCACCGCGACCGCGGTCGAGATCGCCGGCGCCGACCAGCCCGAGCTGCGCGCGCTGCTGACCCTGATCTGGGACGCCGGCCACGACGTCCGCTCGCTCGTCCGCACCGAACCCACCGATCCCACCGATCCAGAGGAGAACCAGCCATGAACGAGACCGTCCCCACCCGGACAACGGTGTGCATCGCGGGCTGCGGCCCGGCCGGCGCCATGCTGGGCCTGATGCTCGCCCGGGCCGGCGTCGAGGTCGTCGTGCTGGAGAAGCACGCCGACTTCTTCCGGGATTTCCGCGGTGACACGATCCACGCCTCGACCCTGCAGGTGATCGACGAGCTCGGCCTGATGGCCGGGTTCGAGCAGCTGCCGCAGTCGCGCACCACGACGATCGCGCTGCTCAGCGACGAGGGCATGCTGACCATGGGTGACTTCCGGCAGCTGCCGGGGAACTTCCAGTACATGTCCATGGTGCCGCAGTGGGACTTCCTGACCTTCGTCACGGCCGAGGCCGCCCGGTACCCGTCCTTCTCGCTGTACCGCAGGGCCGAGGTGGTCGGGCTGGTCACCGACTCCGACGGTGTTCGGGGTGTGCGCTACCGGACCCCGGAGGGCGAGGGCGAGCTGCGGGCCACCCTCACCGTCGCCGCCGACGGCCGCAGCTCGGTCGTCCGGGCCGCCGCAGGCCTGCCGCTGACCGAGTTCGGCTCGGCGCTGGACGTGCTCTGGTACCGGCTGCCGAAGGGGCCGGGTGACCCCGAGGGCTCGTTCGCCCGGCTCGCCCCGGGCCGGATCCTGCCCATGATCGACAGGGGCAGCTACTGGCAGGGCGCCTACACCATGCCCAAGGGCGGCTTCGCGTCGATGAAGGCGATCGGGATCGAGGCCATGCGTGCCGACCTGCGGCGCTGGCTGCCGCTCGCGCCCGAGCGGATCGACGCCGCGCTGCGCGGCTGGGAGGACACCGGGTTCCTCGAGGTGCGGGTCAACCGGCTGCAGCGCTGGCACCGGCCCGGCCTGCTGTGCATCGGCGATGCCGCGCACGCGATGTCCCCGATCGCCGGGGTGGGCATCAACCTGGCGATCCAGGACGCGGTGGCCGCGGCCAACCTGCTCACCGGCCCGTTGCTGCGCGGCACCCTCGGCGAGCGGGAGTTGGCCGCGGTGCAACGTCGCCGCTCGCTGCCGGCGCGGCTCACCCAGCAGGTGCAGCTGCAGGTCCAGCGGCAGCTGCTCCGGTCCGGGGCCGATCCCGACCGCCCGACGAGGTTCCCGCGCCCGCTGCGGTTGGTGGCGCGGACGGCGCCGCTGCGGCGGCTGTTCTCCCGCTTCATGGCGATCGGGTTCCGCAACGAGCACGTGGCAAGGCGGCCGGAAGGTGTCGGCGTGACTCGAGATCAGGACCGGCGGATCGCTGCCGGATAGCCGTGTGAGCGGATTCGGTGCCCGGGCTGCACCGGAACGAACCGCTGCACCGGAACGAAAGGCACTTTCGCACACTAGGTGCGAGCGAAAGTGCCGTTCGCACCGCTTCTGGCCGCGCGCCGCACGACAAGGGGACAGCCGCTAACCCGCTGCTCCGCAGGTGGGGTAGAAGAGGCCGAGCAGCGGAAGGAGGACGGTCTGGTCGGCGGCTGTCGAGGTCCACGAAGGTGTGGACGGCAGCTCGGCCGTGATGCGCACCCGGTGGGTGCCGAGCACCGCCTGCCGGATCGTGGTGTAGGTCGCCGTCCGGATGGTGCCGGTGCCGACGACGGGGAGCTCTTGCCCGGTCTCGACGACCGTCGCCCGGTAGGTCAGCGGGTAGGGCGTGGAAACGGTGCTGAAGGAGACGGTGACCGAGAGGGAGAGCAGTGGCACCGAGCAGCCGGTGATCGCCGGCTTCGGCACCGTGTAGGCGGTCAGGTTGGTGCCGGTGACCGGCACCGCGTCGGTCCAGGCGGCGAGCGTCGGTGTCGGTTGCGGCAAACAGGTGGCCACCAGCCCGAGCACCAGCCCTGCTCCGATCATGGAGCCGACCCGGTGTCGAGCCGTCCGCCGCCGCCCTCCCGTGGACTGGTGCGGCGGTTCGATCGGGCTGCTGCCCCGCGGCCGCAGCGTCCACAGCAGGAAAGCCAGGTACGCGCCGAGCAGCAGCATCGCCGGCGGGCTGTCCAGCCGGCTGACCAGGTAGCCACCCGCCGTCACCGCGAACAGCACCCGGTCGACCCGGTCGGCCGGGTAGGGCAACGGATCGGCGACGGCGTTCGCGTCGCCCTTTAGCCGCAACAGGTTCCGCGCGTGGTCGACCTCGATCACCCGGTGGGTGACCCGCATCCCGCGCCCGTCCGGCACGCTCACCACGTCCCCGGGGGAGACGTCGGCGAGCTCGACGGGTCGGGTGATCGCGAGATCCCCGGTGCGGATGGCCGGAGCCATCGACCCGGAGGTGAACACCAGCGGTTGGATGTCGGCGGTCGCTCCGAGCAGCGCGAGCACCAGGCACAGGGTCCCCGCGATCGCGCCGACGGTCAGGGCCAGCTCGCGCAGCACCCGAAGCACCCGGTGCGGCGCCGCCGGTCTCCCGGTCGCCGCGCGTCTGCCGGTCGCCGCCCTGTCTCCCCTTCTGGTCGCCGCCTGTCTTCTGGTCGCCGCCTGTCTTCTGGTCACGGTGTCGAGGTGGCGGTGACGGTGAACGTCGCCGTCGAGGTCTTGCCCTGCAGGGAGCTCGGTGCGGTGGAGAGGAACGTCATCTGGAAACACAGCGGCACACCGGGTGCGCCGACCGCCAGCGGGCCCTGTGCGGTCGTGACGGTCGACGTGGTGGGGGTCAGGGCCACGTTGCTGACCAGCGCCGTACCCCCGGTGCAGACCGAGGTGTTGCCGGTGCCGGTCCTGGTGGCGTTCGCGGAGATGCTCAGCAGCAGCGAGTTCGTGAACATGCCGGCCTCGGCGCCGCCGAGCTCGCCGCTGATCGTGTAGGTGAACGGCGCCGTCGCGGCGTTCTTGACCTGGAACACCTGCGCGGATGTCGCCGCGGGCACCATGTTCGCCATCGTCAGCGTCGCGCTCGTGACCGCGTTCAGGTCGTTCACCTGCAGGTCGAGCGTCCCCGATGTGAACGAGGTGCCGGTGATCGACGCGGCGTCCGTCCAGCTGGCGGCCGTGCCGACGGTGCCCAGCCCGAGCACCATGCCCAGCGCCAGCACCGCCCGGATCCGGCCCGTCGGCCGCGGCGGCGCCCGATGCCCGGCGCTCATGCTCGCTTCCTGTCCCGCAGCCGCCCTCGAGCGGCGCCGGCGAACATCGAGCCGGCGTATCCGAGCAGTCCGACCGCGACCGCCAGCACTCCCAGCTGTCGCTGTTCGCCGGTCAGCAGCGCGCTGAGATATCCGAGACGGGGGACCGAGTACCAGAGTGCGCCCCGGATCTGCGCCGGGCGCACCCACCGCTCGTCGGGGGCGTCGTTGGCGTCGCCCTTGGTCTGGAAGCGCACGTCGCCGTCGGGGTGGCGGGCGATGGCGATCACCCGGTGGGTCGCCACCGTGGGCTGGCCCGAGTCGATCTGGAAAGTGATCACCGTGCCGAGCGCGATCTGGTTGGGATCGACGGGCCGCGCCACCACGATCGCGCCGGGCGGATAGGACGGTCGCATCGATCCGGTGAGGACGGTGTAGGGAGTGGCGCCGGCCATGCGGGGCACCAGCACGGCCAGTGCCAGCACGGCGACAGCGGCCAGCAGCACCACCCAGGCGAGCACCGAACCGGTGAATCGGACGATGCCCCCGGCGCCGGCGGGTTCGGAGACCCGCCGGCGCCGGTGAGCGGCCCGCGGCCTGACCTGTTTGTGGTCGATGGACATCAGCGTCAGGCCGTACCGATCAGGGGGCGTGGGTCTGGGTCGCGGTGACCGAGACGTTGTTGATCGCTGACGTGAGGGCCTGGCTGAGGTTGGTGATCACACCGCCGTTGAAGCTGACGGTGATGGTCGCCACGATCTCGCCGGTGTTGGTGTCGTTGGCCTCGGTGATGGTCGTCGTCGACGCTCCGTTGACCAGGAACGCCGCCGACGACGTCAGCTGGCCGGTGAGCGCGTTCGGCGTGCCGAAGGCCACCGGGCTGATGCCGAGGGTGGCCCCGAGGTGCTCGCCGGTCGCGATGAGGTCGATCGTGCAGACCCTGCTCAGCACGTCACCGGGCACGATCAGCTGGTTGGTGAACGTGGTGGCGCCGTCCAGAAGCCAGCTGCCACAGACCGGCGTGCCCAGCTTCAGCTCGCCGGAGGTGATCGGGGTGCCTTCGATGCTCTCGCCGTCGGTCCAGAACGCGAGGGTGCTGGCCCCGCCCATCAGCAGCACCGCGGCGACGCCCGCGGCGAGCGCACCTTTCGCCGTTCGCTTCGTCCGTCGGGGGGCCGGTCGGTCGGTAGGTCTGTCAGCCGTGATCGTCACGCCGGCTCCTTCATCGGGGCGTCCATTTCTGGGGCTCGCCGCGATTATTGGCAGGCGTTTTACCTCGTGGACAGGAAATCTCACTCACTGTCCCCGATCGAGTGCTCCAGGTAACGGGGGCGCCTACTTGATCACGAGTACCTCAGCGGCGTAGTGACAGCGCTGGTGTGCCTCTCGCGCGAGTGCTGGTTCCGCGATCCGAACCGCCGGGTGCCTCGGTCCGCGCAGGCAGCGGGGATCCTGCGTTGGTGATCATCGTTTCGGTGCGTTTCCGGCCATATGTGGCCGCTTTTGCACCGAAACGGCGATCACGGCACCGCCCGCCCGTCCCGGCGGCCCCGGGTCGTCACACCCGGGTCACCGCACCCCGGGTTACGGCTCGTTCGGGAAGCGGACGCCGAGTTGGCCGCGGACGGCGTCCATGGCCTCCATGATCCGCACCGTGGTCGCGTGCGGGAGGAGCGGCGATTCGGTGAGGCCGGCGGTCAGGCAGCGGGCGGCTTCGGCGGCCTGGTAGCGCAGGCCCTCATGGGCCACGTCTCCCACCGGGACGTACCGGTCGATCACGTCGCCGTCGCGGTCGTGCAGCCGCACCGCGGTCGGCAGGTAGAAGGTCCCCTCGACCTCCAGCCGGCCGTTCGTTCCGCAGATCGAGGCGGTGCAGGCCGAGGCGGCCAGCATGGATGAATGCAGCACGCCGAGCGCGCCCGTCGTGCCGGTGACGGTGACCGATTCCTGGCTGTCGACGCCGCGGTCGGTGAGGGTGCCGGTCGCGGTGATCGAGTCGAAGGGGCCGAGCACGAAGTCGGCGAAGTGGATCGGGTAGACGCCGAGGTCGAGCAGGGCGCCGCCGGCCAGCTCCGGGTTCGCCAACCGATCGGGCCCGCCGGGATACAGGCGCTGACCGTGGTTGGCGAAGACGGTCGTGACGTCGCCGATGAGGCCGTCTGCGACGGCCTGCCGGATGACGTCGTAGTGCGGCAGGAACCGGCTCCACATCGCTTCGAGCAGGAACACCCCGTTCGTCCGGGCGAGCTCGACGAGGTCGCGGGCCTCGGTCGCGTTGCGGGTGATGGCCTTCTCGACCAGTACGGGCTTGCCGGCTTCGAGCGCGAGCCGGGCCTGCCGGTGGTGTTCGGAGTGCGGGGAGGCCACGTAGACGATGTCGACCTGCGGGTCGTCGACCAGCTCCTGGTAGGAGCCGTAGGCGGCGGTGGCGCCGCAGTCGTCGGCGAAGGCGCGGGCCCGGTCGAGGCTGCGGGACCCGACGGCGACGATCTGTTGCCCGGTACCGCGACGCAGCGCGCCGGCGAACTGCTGCGCTATCCAGCCCGGCGCGAGGATTCCCCACCGCACGGCCGGCGCGGCCAGCGGATCGGGGGTGCGTGGTGCGGGCAGGACGTGCTGGGCCACATCCGTCTCCTCGGTCCGGGGTCCGTGCTTGCTCGGCGGACCGCCCGGACACTACCGCCGCCGGTCGCCGGGCCCCGGATCCCGTGCGGGCCGACCGGTTCACCTCGGCCGCGCTCCGCCCTACGCTGCACGACCATGGGCGTCGACGGCCGCGTACCGGGGCAGGTTCGGCTGGCCGAGCTGCTCGCGACCCTGTCGTTGGCCGCCGACCTCGGGCTGGGGCAGCCGATGGAGCACCTCGCCCGCTCCTGCCTGCTCGCCGTGCGGCTGGCCGAACGGATCGGACTCGACGACGACGACCGCGAGACGGTGTACCAGCTCGCGCTGCTGGCCTGGGTCGGCTGCACCGCCGACTCGCACGAGCTCGCCGCGCTGTTCGGCGACGACCTGGAGTTCCGGGCCGGCGTGTACGACCACGACCTCGGGCCACGGTCCATGTTGGACTATCTGCTGGAGCGTGCCGGTCGCGGCGCACCGCCCGAGCACCGGGCCCGCGTGGTCGCCGAGCTGAAGGCCGACCAGGGGCGGACGATCGGGCTGGCCATGGTGACGCACTGCCAGGTGACCGGTCAGCTGGCGGCGCGGCTGGGCCTGGGCGGGCGGCTCGCCCGCTGCCTGACCCAGACGTTCACCCGCTGGGACGGCAGCGGGGTCCCGGACGAGGTCGGTGGTGACCGGGTCGACGTCGCCACCCGACTGGTGCAGCTCGCCGACGTCGCGGAGGTCCACCACCGGCGCGGCGGGGTGCCGGCCGCGCTGGCCATCACCCGCCGGCGCGCCGGCACGCAGCTCGACCCGGCGCTGGTGGCCGAGTTCACCAGGGCCGCTCCGGAGGTGCTCGCCGGGCTGCCCGCAGAGTCCGGCTGGGACGAGCTGATCGCCGCCGACCCGGCCCCGCGCCTGCTCGACGACGAGCAGCTGGACGCCGTGCTGGAGGCGATGGCCGACTTCGTCGACCTCAAGTCGCCGTACTTCGCCGGGCACTCCCGGGGCGTCGCCGACCTCGCCGCGGCCGCCGCGCGCCGCACCGGCCACCCGTCGGACGACGTTCGCAGCGTGCGCCGGGCCGGGCTGGTCCACGATCTCGGCCGGATCGGGGTGCCCAACACGATCTGGGACAAGCCGGGCCCGTTGACCAGGGTCGAGCGCGAGCGCGTCGAGCTGCACTCCTACTACACGGATCGGATGCTCCGGCACGTGCCGGCGCTGGCCGACGTCCGGCAGGTCGCCGCGCTGACGCACGAACGGCTCGACGGCTCCGGCTACCACCGGTCCCTGCCCGCGGCGGCGATCCCGGCCACGGCGCGGCTGCTGGCCGCGGCCGACCACTACCACGCGCTGGTCGAGCCGCGCCCGCATCGCCCCGCCTGCGCTCCGCGGGCCGCGGCGGACCAGCTGCGCGCCGAGGGCCGCGCCGGACGGCTCGACGTGGCGGCGGTGGAGGCCGTGCTCGGCGCGGCGGGCCACCGCAGCCGGCGTCAGAGCGGCGGACCGGCCGGGCTGACCCCGCGCGAGGTGGAGGTGCTCATCCGGCTGGCGCGCGCGTCGTCCACCCGGATGATCGCCCGCGACCTGGGCATCACCCCGAAGACCGCGGGCAACCACATCGAACGCATCTACAGCAAGATCGGCGCCAGCACCCGGGCCGCCGCCGCCCTGTTCGCGATGCAGCACGGGCTGCTGCGCACCCTGGAACCCCTCGAATCCTGAGGAGAACTCCTCACGACACGCCCCCGCCGCGTTCCTACCGTTCCTCTCGACCGCACGAACCGGATCGAGCAGGAGAAAAGCGATGGGAACCAAGGCAGTGATCAATCTGGCGACCGGCCTCGAGGACACCGAGCGGGTCACGGTGGCCTTCCTGATGGCCGTCGGCGCGGCCGAGCAGGGCCGGCCGACCATGATGTTCCTCAGCAAGGAAGCGGTGCGGCTCGCCGTACCCGGAGTCGCGGTGGCCACCGCCTGCGAGGGCTGTCCGCCGCTGACCGAACTGCTCGACCGCTACGAGCGCGCGGGCGGGCGCTACCTGGTCTGCCCGATCTGTGTGAACGCCAAGAAGCTCGACTCCGGCGCCCTGATCGCCGGCGCCGAGGCGGGCGGCACGGTGCCGCTCTGGCAGTGGATCGGCGACGAGGGCGCCACCACGTTCAGCTTCTGAGGTGGCGGCGGCCGGCCGCTCGCAGCGCGATTCCTGTGACGCCGGACCTCGACGACACGCGAACGGGCGCGCCTCCTCGACCGATTGGGGGACCGGGGCCGAGAATCCCCGGTCGGGGAGTCACCGATCGTGATGGGGATAGCACGTGGGGGGTTGGGAGAACATCGGCGTGGTCGGGGAGCCGATCGCGTTCGGGATCGGGTTTCTGGTCCTGGTCCTGGTGGCGTTCACCGGTGGCGTGGCCGACTCGATCGTGACCGTCGCGCACGAGGGCGGGCACATGCTGAGCGCGTTGCTCAGCGGCCGCGGCGTCGTCGGCTTCGAGCTGTCCGAAGGACGGGAGTCGACCGGCGGCCTCACCCGCTACACGGGGGTGGGCGGCACCAGCGTCGGCGACATCTTCATCCGTTTCGCCGGCTACGCGACGCCACCGCTGGCCGGTCTGGGCGGCGCCTACGTGGTGGCCGACGGCAACTCGTGGGGCGTGCTGCTGATCGGCGTGGTGCTGTTGCTGGCCGTGCTGCTCATTCCCGCGATCAACCCGCTCGCGCTCGCGGTCACTGTGCTGCTGCTCGTCGGCTTCCTGGCGGCCATCATCGCCGGCGGGCCGGCAGTTCAGGCCGCCGTGGCCGTGGGGCTGGTGTGGCTGTTGCTCATCGGCGGCCTGCGCGACGCGATCAACCTCGACATCAGCGTCGGCGACGCCAGGGCGCTGTCGGACTCGACCTGGATTCCGGGTGTGTTCTGGTTCGCCGGTTGGTTGGTGATCGCGGTGGTGAGCATCTGGGTCGGCGGGCGGGTGCTGCTCGGCTACGCGTGACCGAACACGTGCAAGCGACCGCCCCACGCGACCCCCCGCCCCCAAAGCGCATTTCGGAGCCATACGGCTGTTCTGGGGTGGGGGTGGGGGGATCACTTCCAGACGACGATGTTGCGGCGGGTGGGAACGGGGTGGTCGGGGGAGGCGAAGAGGTCGGGGGAGCGGAGGCGGATGCGTTCGATGTCCTCGAAGACGGCCCGCAGGTGCGAGCGCATGGTGGCGCGGGCCCGGTCGAGGTCCTGGTCCAGGACGGCTCGGAAGATCGCCAGGTGCTGCGCGGCGAACGGGGCCGGCGGCGTCTCCTTCAGGCCCAGGCGGCGAGCGCGGTCGAGGTGGCCCTTCGCCGACACGACGGTGGACCAGGCCCTGGCGTGCCCGCTCAGCCGCAGCAGGCCGTGGTGGAACGCCTCGTCGAGGCCGAAGAACTCCTCCAGATCGATGCCGGGCGCCTGCTGCCGGTCGAGGTTCTCCCGCAGCTCGGCCACGACGTCGGGGTCCGGTTCGGTGGGCATGTCGTCGAGGGCGGCCAGCTCGACGGCCTCGCGCAGGAACTGGGCGTCGGCGACGCCGTCCGGGTCGACACGGGAGACGAACGAGCCCACCTGCGGGAAGACCTGAACCAGGCCTTCCTCGGCGAGCAGGATCAGGCTCTCCCGCACCGGCGTCCGGCTCACCCCGAGCGCCGCGGCCAGCTCGTTCTCCGACAGGGCCGCGCCCGGCGGTAGCTCGAGGGTCAGCACCTGACGCCGCAGCGTCTCGTACACGACACGGCGGTTGGTCGGTGATCGCGGAGTGGGGGCCACGGCGGCAGCTTAGTCGACAAGTAGTGAAGTACTAGTACACCAGGGCTTGACGGACTGCCCGACCGATGCTTGTATACCAGTACTGCTACACCAGCGTGAACCCACAAGGAGCGTGAGCCGTGAGCACGATCGAGCGCGCGGAGGTCTTCGTCGCCTCGCCCGGCCGCAACTTCGTCACCTTGCGGATCACCACCTCGGACGGGGTCACGGGGCTCGGGGACGCGACGCTGAACGGGCGCGAGCTGGCTGTCGCGAGCTACCTGCGCGACCACGTCGTCCCGCTGCTGATCGGGAAGGACCCGGCGCGGATCGAGGACATGTGGCAGTACCTGTACCGCGGGGTGTACTGGCGGCGCGGCCCGGTGACGATGACCGCCATCGCGGCCGTCGACACGGCGCTGTGGGACATCAAGGGCAAGGTCGCGGGGCTGCCGGTCTACCAGCTCCTGGGTGGGCGCTCCCGCGACGGCGTGCTCGTCTACTCCCACGCCAGCGGCACCGACGTGCCGTCGCTGCTCGACGACGTCGCCCGCTTCCTCGACCTCGGCTATCGGGCCGTGCGGGCCCAGGCCGCCGTCCCCGACGTCGGCGGCACCTACGGGGTGCGCAAGGGCACGGTCTACGAGCCCGCGGCGAGCTCGCTGCCCGACGAGCAGCCGTGGTCCACCGAGGCCTACCTGAACTTCGCGCCCACCTATCTCGAGGCCGTGCGCGACCGGTTCGGGTTCGACTTCCACCTGCTGCACGACGTGCACCACCGGCTCACCCCCATCGAGGCCGCCCGGTTCGGCAAGGCGGTCGAGGACTGCCGGCTGTTCTGGATGGAGGACCCGACGCCCGCGGAGAACCAGGAGGCGTTCCGGCTCATCCGTCAGCACACCACGACACCGATCGCGGTCGGCGAGATGCTCAACTCCATCTGGGACGTCCAGCACCTCATCACCGAGCAGCTCATCGACTACGTGCGCACCACGGTCGTGCATGCAGGCGGCATCACGCACCTACGCCGGATCTTCGATCTCGCGGCGCTCTACCACGTCCGGACCGGCTCCCACGGGGCCACCGATCTCTCGCCGATCACGCAGGCCGCGGCGGTGCACCTGGACCTCACCGTCCCGAACTTCGGCATCCAGGAGTACATGGCGCACGCCGCGGAGACCATGGAGGTCTTCCGCAGCGAGGTCCGCTTCGAGGACGGCATGCTCGACACCGCCGACGTGCCGGGGCTGGGCGTCGAGTACGACGAGAAGGCAGCCGAGCGCTTCCCGTACGAGCCCCGCTACCTACCCGTCGCGCGTCGTCTCGACGGCTCGATCCACGACTGGTGACCCGACGGGGCAACCGCCCATCTCATCCGGCTTCCTCCTGCCTCTGCGGGAACCGGTGACGCGATTCCACAGCAATGCAGCAGCGGCACCTCCAGTTGAACGCGGCACCGAGAAGAGGAAACCGATGACGGAAAGCACGCACGCTGCGCCGGCGCACGTGGCCACGAGATCCACCCGAGACCTGACCAAGGCCGCCGTGTCCGGCTGGCTCGGTACGGCCATGGAGTTCATGGACTTCCAGCTGTACTCGCTGGCCGCGGCCATCGTCTTCAACAAGATCTTCTTCCCCAACGTCAGCCCGGCCATCGGCCTGATCGCGGCGATGGCGACCTACGGCGTCGGCTACGTCGCCCGGCTGGCGGGCGCGATCTACTTCGGCCGGATGGGCGACCGGATCGGCCGCAAGCGGGTCCTGTTCCTCACGATCGCGCTGATGGGGGCCTCGACCACGCTCATCGGTGCGCTCCCGACCTACGCGATGATCGGTATCGCGGCGCCGATCCTGCTCGTGGTGCTCCGTCTCGTGCAGGGCTTCGGGGCCGGCGCGGAGATCGCCGGCGCGACCGTGATGCTGGCCGAGTACGCGCCCGTGAAGCGCCGCGGGGTGATCGCCTCGCTGGTGTCGCTCGGGACGAACTCGGGCACGCTGGCCGCGTCCGCGCTGTGGGCGTTCCTGCTCGGCGTGCTGACCGAGGAGCAGCTGCTCAGCTGGGGCTGGCGGCTGCCGTTCCTGCTCAGCTTCGTCCTGCTGATCTTCGCGGTGTGGCTGCGGCTGAACCTCAAGGAGAGCCCGGTCTTCGAGGAGCGCCCCGACGTCGTCGACGGTGTCGCGCTGTCCCGTGACCAGGTCGAGGCCCTGGCCGCGGAGACGCACGCGAGCGTCCTGGAGGCCGGGCTGAAGCAGCGCAAGGGCCGGGCGTTCTTCCTGGCGCTCGGCCTGCGGTTCGGTCAGGCCGGCAACTCGGGCCTCGTGCAGACCTTCCTCGTCGGTTACATCGCCACCGCGCTGCTGGTCGCCAAGACCGTGCCGACGCAGGCGATCGTGTGGGGATCGCTGCTCGGTTTCGTCACCGTGCCGGTGGTCGGGCTGCTCGGCGACCGCTTCGGCCGGCGTCCGGTCTACATCGCGCTGACCCTGCTGACCATGGCGTTCGCCTTCCCGATGCTGCTGCTGATCACCAGCGGCAGCGAGTCGTCCCTGGTGCTCGCCATGGTCATCGGCCTGAACGTCGGGGTGCTCGGGCTGTTCTCGCTGGAGAGCGTGACGATGGCGGAGCTGTTCGGCTCCCGTACCCGGTTCACCCAGCTCGCGCTGGCCAAGGAGATCGGCGGCATCCTGGCCACCGCGATCGGCCCGATCCTCGCCGCGACCCTCACCGCGATCACCGGCAGCTGGTGGCCCATCGCCGTCATGCTCATCGTCTACTCGCTGATCACCCTGGTGTCGGCCTACCTCGCGCCCGAGACCCGTGGACGCGACCTGGTGCGGCTGGAGGATGCGGTATGACCGCCGACGTACTTCTTCCCGCGGAGGCGGAATCATGACCGTCGACGTACTTCTTCCCGCGGAGGCGGAATCATGACCGCCGACGTACTTCTTCCCGCGGAGGCGGAATCATGAGAGCGGTGGTGGTGCACGGCCCGGGTGACCTTCGAGTCGACGAGCTGCCCGACCCTGTCCCCGGCGTGGGCGAGGTCCTGATCGCGATGGAGTGGGGCGGGGTCTGCGGCTCCGACCTGTCCTACTGGCGCCACGGCGGCTCCGGCACGGCCGTGCTGCGCCATCCACTGGTCCTCGGCCACGAGGTGGCCGGGCGGATCGCCGGGATCGGCACCGGCGTCGACGGGCACGAGGTCGGTGACCGGGTCACCGTGCACCCGGCCGAGCTGGTGGGGGACGGGTGCCTGCCCGACCGGATCGCCGGCCGCACCAACCTCCACCCGCGGATCCGCTACTTCGGCTCGGCGGCGTTCGACCCGCACACCGACGGCGGGTTCAGCGAGCTGCGGGCGGTCCGCGCCGACCAGGTCCGCCCGCTGCCCGACGGGGTCAGCATCGAGCACGGGGCGCTGGCCGAGCCGCTGGCCGTCGCCCTGCACGCGGTGCATCGGGCGGGCGACGTGCGGGGTCGCGACGTGGTGGTGAACGGGGCGGGCCCGATCGGCTCGCTGGTGGTCGCCGCGGCCAGGTACCGCGGCGCGGCCAGCGTCATCGCGGCCGACATCGCCGACTCCTCGCTGGCGGTGGCCAAGTCTCTGGGGGCCGACGAGGTCCGCAACCTCGCGGCCGGGGACACCTTGCCCGAGGACGCCGAGCTGGTGTTCGAGGCGTCGGGCGCCCCCGCGGCGCTGGGCGGCGTGCTCCGCGCGACCGCTCGCGGGGGCACGCTCGTCCAGGTCGGCAACCTGCCCGGGACCGCCGTCGCCGCGGTGCTCGGTGACCTGGTCACGCGGGAGATCACCTGGGTCGGGGCGTACCGGTTCGTCGAGGAGATCAGCGACGCGCTGGCGGCCATGAACGACGGGCTCGACGTGTCCCCGCTGATCACCCACCGGTTCGGCCTCGACCGCGCCGCGGAGGCGCTGGCCGTGGCCGCCGACCGCGACAGCGGGAGCAGCAAGGTCATGTTGCGGCTCGGCCCCGGCACGGACGCCCGATGACTGCGCCGGGATCCGTCGTGACGATGGGCGAGACGATGGCGCTGCTGGACGCACCGGCCTCCGGACGCCTCGGCAGCGGATCGTCGTTGCCGCTGGGCCTCGGCGGCGCGGAGTCCAATGTGGCCATCGGTCTGGCCCGCCTGGGCGTGCCGTGCACGTGGGTCAGCCGCGTTGGCGACGACGCGCTGGGCACCTTCGTCACGCGGGAGATCCGGGCGGAGGACATCCGGGTGCTGGCCCACCGCGACGCCGGTTCGCCCACCGGGCTGATGATCAAGGAGTATCGCGGCGGACGGCCGTGGCGGGTCCGCTACTACCGCAGCGGCAGCGCGGCCTCGCGGCTGTCCACAGCGGACGTCGACGAGGCGGCCGTCGCGGCGGCGATCGCCGAGGCCGACGTGCTGCACCTGACCGGGATCACCGCCGCGCTCGGCCCGGCACCGCGCGCCGCGGTCGAGCGGGCCGTCGAGGTGGCCAGGGCGGCGGGGACCCGCGTGTCCTTCGACGTGAACCACCGGGCCACCCTGTGGTCGGACGAGGAGGCGGCACCGGTGCTCGCCCGCCTCGCCGCCGCCGCGGACCTGGTCTTCGCCGGGCCGCAGGAGGCCGCGCTCGTGCTGGGCCGGGAGCGGCCAACCAGCCCGGCGACGTTCGACGACGGCGAGCTGCTGGCCCGTGAGCTGGCGAAACGGGGGCCGGGCACCGTCGTGCTGAAGCTCGGTGCGCTCGGTGCGCTGGCCCTGGCCGGGGACGAGGTACACCGGGCACCGGCCCGGCCGGTCGTGGTCGTCGACCCCGTCGGCGCCGGCGACGCCTTCGTCGCGGGCTACCTCAGCGAGGTTGTGGCCCACGCCGGGGTGCCCGAGTGCCTGCGGATGGGCAACGCCCTCGGCGCCGCGGTCTGCGGTGTGCGCGGTGACTGGGAGGGTCTGCCCACGCGCGACGAGCTGGCGGAGCGACCCGACCCCGAGGACGTCGTGCGGTGACAGCGTCGTCGAGGAGGAGCACCATGCCCGACACGTCCCTGCTGGCCAGATGCCCCGTCGTGCCCGTCGTGGTGCTCGACGACCCCGGGCAGGCGCTCCCGCTGGGGGAGGCCCTGCTCGCGGGCGGGATCGACGTCGTCGAGATCACCCTGCGCACCGACGCCGGGCTCGAGGCGATCCGCCGCCTGGCGACCCTGCCCGGCATGCACGTCGGAGCGGGCTCGGTCCTGGTCCCGAAGCAGGTCGACCAGGTGGTGGAGGCCGGGGCGGAGTTCGTCGTCAGCCCTGGCCTGTCGGTCGAGGTGGTGGCGCGGAGCGGGGCGCTGGGGGTGCCCGCGCTGCCCGGTGTGGCGACGGCCAGTGACCTGATGTCCGCGTCCGCGCTCGGTCTGGAGGAGGTCAAGTTCTTCCCGGCCGGACTGCTGGGTGGCCCGGCGGCGATCCGGGCGCTCGCCGCGCCGTTCACCCGGATGTCGTTCATGCCCTCCGGCGGGGTGAACGCCGACAACATGGGTGACTACCTCGCCCTGCCTGCCGTGCCCGCGGTCAGCGGCAGTTGGATGGTCGACCCGGCGTTGCTGCGGGAGGGGCGCTGGGACGAGGTCACCGCCCGCTCGTCCGCGGCGGTGGCGCGGGCTCGGGAATCCTGACGACCAGCCGGCCGATGAGGTTCGGGTGCCGTGTCGGTCAGTACCGTCACCACCCGATGCGAAGGGATCACAATGGCGAAGGTCATCTCGACCCTGTTCATCTCGGCCGACGGCGTGGCCGAGATCGACCCCGACTGGCACTTCCCGTACTTCGACGAGAACATGGGCGCCGCCGTCGGTGCGGACTACGACACCTCCGACGTGCTGCTCATCGGTCGCGAGACCTATGACAGCTTCGCCGGGGCGTGGCCGGACCGGGAGGCCGCGGGCGGGGACGACGCACCGTTCGCCAAGCAGCTCGGGGACATGCGCAAGGTGGTCGTCTCGCGCCAGCCGCTCGAGTTCTCCTGGCGCAACTCCGAGTTGATCGAGGGTGACCTGGTCGAGGCCGTCACCGCGCTCAAGGCCGATGCGGGAGTCGGCGGCATCCTCATCCCCGGCTCGATCTCCGTGGTGCAGCAGCTTCTCGCCGCCGGGCTGGTCGACGAGCTGCGGCTGCTGGTGCACCCGGTGGCGGCGCGCAAGGGCCGCAGGCTCTTCGACGACGGCGACGCGCCGTACCACCTGCAGGTGACGGCGACGGAGGCGTTCCCGACCGGGGTGATCCGGGTGATCTACGCACCGGCCGCGGCGCCCACCACGGTCGGCTAGTGGTGCGAACGGCCCTCTCGCATGCACCTAGCGTGCGAAAGTGCCGTTCGTTCCTTGTAATGGGCGAAGCAATGGGCGAACCCAGGATGACGAGATCGATCGGGCGGGAGGAACGATGACGCTTCCGGTGCTCTTCGGCGCGAACGTCGACCCGGTATGGCAGCCCACCGACGCGCCGGTGCGGCACGCCCGCGCGGCCGAGCGTCTCGGGCTGGACCTCGTGACCATCCAGGACCATCCCTACCAGGCCGCCTTCTACGACGCCTGGACCCTGCTCACATTCCTCGCCGGCAAGACCGACCGGGTGACCCTCGTGCCGACCGTCGCCACCCTGCCCCTGCGGCCGCCTGCGGTGCTGGCGAAGTCCGCGGCCAGCCTCGACCTGCTCACCGGCGGGCGGGTGCAGCTCGGTCTGGGTGCCGGCGCGTTCTGGGACGCCATCGCGGCGATGGGCGGACCGCGCCGCAGCCCGCGCGAGGCCGTCGAGGCGCTGGACGAGGCGATCCAGGTGATCCGGGCGATGTGGAGCGGGCAGCGCAGCGTGCAGGTGAAGGGCAACCACTACGGCCTCGCCGGCACGCGTCCTGGCCCCGCTCCCAGCCCGGGCCTGGGGATCTGGCTCGGGGCCTACGGTCCGCGCATGCTCGCCCTGACCGGGGCCGCCGCCGACGGCTGGATGCCATCGCACGCCTTCCTCGGCCTCGATCGGCTCCCCGACGCGGTCGCCCGGGTCAACGCCGCCGCCGCCGCGGCCGGGCGGGACCCCGCGGCGCTACGCAAGATCTACAACATCGCCGGGCTGGTCGGGCGCGAGTCCGACCAGCCGTTCCAGGGCTCGGCGCCACAGTGGACCGACCAGCTCGCGTCGCTGGTCACCGAGCACGGGATGAACGGCTTCGTGTTCTGGCCTGCGGACGATCGCGAGAACCAGCTGGCCCGTTTCGCCGAGGAGGTCGTTCCGGCGGTACGCGCCGCACTCGGATGAGTGCCGCACTCGGGATCAGGACAGCACGCGGATCTGGAACGGGTAGTCGTAGGGCCGGTCGTCCGCCGCGCGGATAGCGCCCTTGACGTGGCACCAGGCGGACACCAGGAACAGCACCACGATCAACGGGATGCCCACCACCGCGCCGATCACGGTGAAGATCAGCACCCAGCTGATCAGGTACAGCAGCCAGAACGACAGGTTGAAGTTGAAGGCGCCGGCCGCGGCCCGGCGGGCGGTCGGGTCGCGCTTCATGACCAGCCACACGAGCAGCGGGCCGAGCAGGCTCAGTGAGCCGGCGCTGAGCAGCGCCGCGATCGGGGCCGACAGGTGGGCCAGGATCGCCGCGAGGCGGCTGCTCGCGGACGGCATCGCGCCCGCGGAGCCCGCGGGGTAGGGCTGCTGACCGGATGACATCGGATCCTCTCCTTCACCGACGTTGTTCACCGGTGTCAACGCACAGACCGCGCGCATCGTGCCCGGCCCCGCGCCGGCTCCGGCAGCGCCTCAGAGGGCACCGGCGAAGACGGCGCCCGGGGCGGCGTCGCGTTCCGCGGTGATGCGCAGCTGGACGCGCTGTTCCGGAACCCTGATCGCGACCAGGAATCGGACCGAACGCCCGGGTTTCAGGGTGGTGTCGGGGACGCCGCGGAACCTCTCGGAGGGCCAGAGGATGTGCTCGGCCGGGGTTCCGTCGGCCGTCGCGGCCAGCCGCCATACCCGGGTCGGCTGCGGGATGCCGGTGCGGTTGGTCAGGGTCAACGTGACCCGCACGATCCGGGTGCCGTCCTGTTGCAGGACGGGGATGGCCATGAGCACATCGCACGGGTAGGGCCTGCTCGCGGCCAGCCGCCAGCCGTCTCCGACCTCGGAGCGTGTCCCGAAATCGATGACGACCGGCTCGGGTGCCGGCACCGCTGGGGGTGGGAGCGGCGCGGCCACGGTCGGCGAGGTTGCGGCGGGGCTGGGGGCCGGCGGCGGGGTCACGGTCGCGCCGACCTGGCTGACGTTCGCGCTCGACGCCCGCGTCGTGGCGGTGGTGTCCAGGATGTACAACCCGGCCAGGGTGGCGGCGAGCAGGACCGCGGTGGTCAGGGCCGGGGCGGCGAGGCGGCGGCGGAGCAGCCCGGCCGGGCTGCTCGGCGGCCTGGGCGGGGGTGCCGGCTCGCGGTCGGCGGCCGACTGCGCTCGGCCCGGGGAGGCCACGGCTACGGTTGGCGATGGCTGCGTGGTCGGCGGGTGTCGCTCATCGTCTGTCGACGCGTACGAGTCGTGGAACATGCCGTGCACGAGGTCTTGCAGGGAACCGGTTTCCGGATCCCAGCCGCGCGGTAGTTCTGGCGAACCGCCCATATCGGCACCGTAACGACGACGTGTGCGGCGTCAAGGAGTTGCCTGATCCGTTGCGATAAAGGTGCAACGTGTTGCTCGCCGGAGTCGTCCAGGTGGATGCGCTCAGCCCAGGGCCAGGATCCGCTGCACGTTGGCCTCGGTGAAACCCTCGGCGGGCATATTGTCCGGTCCGAGGTGCGCGATCATCCGCGGTGCGCCGAGCACCGGGTCCTGCCGGAAGATCGAGTTGAAGGCGCGCCGGCGGGCCACCCCGTCCGGGGTGAACGTCGTCGACAGGTCGGTGACGACGCGCGCGGCCAGCCGCAGCCGGCGCATCCGCTCCCGCCGCTCGGTCGCGTACGGCGTGAACATCGCGCTCGACCAGCGGGGCTCTGCGAGCAGGATGTCGCCGACGATCCGGGCGTCACGCAGCGCGATGGACAGGCCCTGCCCGATGATCGGGTCGTTCCAGCCGGCCGCGTCGCCGACCAGCACGACGCCCGGGCGGAACGGCTCGTCGGTCCAGGTGTCGTTCATCGGGTAGAACGCGCACGGTCCGGCCGGCCGGGCCGCGGCGAACAGCTCGTCGCTGCCCGGGATGCAGGTCAGGCCCCGGTAGGCGGCGAGGAAGGCCTGCGCCCGGTCCGGCCCGGCGAACCGGCCGCGCTGGGCCACGTCGTGCAGCAGGTAGAGCCGGATCCGCCCGTTGGCCCGCGGGAACATCAGGTACATCAGGTCGCCCTCGGTGCCCAGCGCGGACCGGTGCGCCGGCCACCCGGGCACGCCGTCGACCAGCATCCCGCCGCCCATCGTGCGCGGCGTGCTCTGCGCCAGCTCGATGCCGATCGCCCGGCGCACGGTCGAGGTGCGACCGTCCGCGCCGACCACCAGCCGGCAGCGCAGCGTGTGCTCGCCGGCGCCGTCGGTGTAGCGGACGACGGGGGCCGGGCCGGGTTGCACGTGCAGCTCGCCGATACCGCGCACGACGTCGGCGCCGGCTTCCGCGGCGGCCTGCAACAGGGCCTCGCAGGCCTGCGGGTGCCCGACGCTCAGGGCGCCCGGCACCTCGGGGAGCAGCCGATCCAGCGGCGCGGCGAGCGCCTCGGCGTGCTCCGGGGCGATCACCTCGTCGTAGGGCACGCCCCGCGTGACGTACTGGCCGCCCGCCTTGAGCAGCGGCTTCTCCAGCTCCAGCCGCAGCGCCTCGGCGACGCCCCAGCAGCACAACACCTCACCGCGCACCTTGTCCCGGAACGCGGTCTGCCGCTCCAGCACGACGACCTCGAGACCGTTGCGCGCCAGCACGGCGGCCAGTGCCGACCCGGCGATCCCGCCGCCGACCACGACGACGTCCACGAACCGTTCCATCGCTCCTCGCTTCCCGGTTGCTCCCGACACCAGCGTGGGCAATGTCGGTGGCCGGGACTTCGGTAGCGACTACCGAGAAATGAGACATCGGACCGCCCGAGGAGACCTCGCGTTCCGTGCCGCTCGGTGCGAGGAACGGCCGGCGGGCTGGGCTACGGTAGTTCCCCAATAGCGCGGGGACAGGGGAGTTCATGCAGATCTCGGTCATCGGCTGCGGGTATCTGGGAGCGGTGCAGGCCGCGTCGATGGCCGAGCTGGGACACGAGGTCGTCGGGGTCGACGTCGATGCGCCGAAGGTCGAGGCGCTGTCGCGGGGCTCGGCGCCGTTCTTCGAGCCGGGGTTCGAGGAGCTGCTGGCGCATCAGGTGGCCTCGGGTCGACTGACGTTCAGCGCGGACATCGCCGCCGCCGGCGGCGCCCGGCTGCATTTCGTCTGCGTCGGCACCCCGCAGAAGCGCGGTGAGTACGCCGCTGACCTGCGCGACCTCGAGGCGGCGGTGGAGTCGTTGCTGGGCGTGCTGCAGGCCGGGGAGCTGGTGGTCGGCAAGTCGACGGTGCCGGTCGGCACGGCGGCGCGGTTGGCCGAGCTGGTGGCCGGCAAGGTGCCGGGCGCGTTGGTCGCGTGGAACCCGGAGTTCCTGCGCGAGGGCTACGCGGTGCGCGACACGCTGCACCCCGACCGCCTGGTCTACGGGCTTCCGGATGGTGCCGACGGGGACACGGCGAGGTCGTTGCTGGACGAGGTGTACGCGCCGATCGTCGCGGCCGGGACGCCGAAGGTGGTCACCGACTACGCCACCGCGGAAATGGTGAAAACGGCGGCGAACTCCTTCCTGGCCACGAAGATCTCGTTCATCAATGCGATGGCCGAGCTGTGTGAGGCGACCGGCGCCGATGTGAAGCAACTGGCCGAGGCGATCGGGTACGACGACCGGATCGGCCGCAAGTTCCTCAATGCGGGCCTCGGCTTCGGTGGGGGTTGCCTGCCCAAGGACATCCGCGCGTTCATGGCGCGGGCGGGGGAGCTGGGCGCGGATCAGGCTCTGACCTTCCTGCGCGAGGTCGACAACATCAACATGCGGCGCCGGATCCGGATGGTCGAGCTGGCGCGTGAGGTGTGTGACGGCAGCCTGCTCGGCAAACGGGTGGCCGTGCTGGGGGCGGCGTTCAAGCCCGAGAGCGACGACATCCGTGATTCGCCCGCGCTGAACGTGGCCGCTCAGCTGCAGCTGCAGGGGGCGGCAGTGCGGGTGGCTGATCCGGCGGCGCTGCAGAACAGCAGGCGGATGTGGCCGCAGCTGGACTATGTGGACTCGGCCGAGGAGGCCGCCGAGCGGGCGGACGCGGTGCTGTTGCTCACCGAGTGGGCGCAGTACACGCGGCTGGACCCGGTGGTGTTCGGGAAGGTCGTCGCGCGCAAGCGCGTGCTGGACGGCCGCAACGCCCTCGACCGCGACCGCTGGGAGGCCGCGGGCTGGGCCTATCGCGCGCTGGGGCGACGGAACACGATCTGACCGCAGCCGGTCAGGTGGCCGCAGCCTCTGGGGTGACGGTCTCCGGGGTGAGGGCGGGGAGCGGGATCTCGGCGGTCACGATGGTTCCGTGGCCGGGTGGGCTGGAGACCTGGAACCGGCCGCGGAGTGCGGCGATGCGGTCGCCGAGGCCGTGCAGCCCGGTGCCGGCCTCGGGGTCGGCGCCGCCGACGCCGTCGTCGGCGATCTCGATGACGACGGCGGCCGCGACCCGGGTGACCCGCACCGTGGCCGCCGTCGCGTGCGCGTACTTCGCCACGTTGGCCAGCGCCTCGGACGCCACGAAGTAGGCGGCGAACTCGACGGGTTCGGGCAGCCGTGGCCCGGGATCGCAGGTGACGATCGTGGGCACGGCCGAACGCAGCGCGAGCGCATCGAGCGCGGGTTCGAGGCCCTGGTCGAGGGCCGCGGGATGGATGCCGCGGGCCAGCTCGCGCAGCTCCTCGAGGGACTGGGCCAGTTCGCCGGTGGCCAGCGTGACCAGCTGCTCGGCCTCGGCGGGGTCGTGGCGGATCCGGCGCTGGATGAGTGAGAGCTGCAGGGCCAGGGTGACCAGGCGCTGCTGGGCGCCGTCGTGCAGGTTGCGCTCGATGCGCCGGCGCTCGGCGTCGGCGGCGGTGAGGATGCGTTCCCGGGAGGCCTCCAGCTCGGCGCGGCCGGCCTCGGCCTCGGCGTGCAGCTGCCGGTTCTCCAACGCGATCATGGCGGCCCCGCAGGCGGCGTCGACCAGTTCGGGGTCGTCGTCCAGGGACCGGTCGTACACCAGCGCGGCGACCGGCTCGGCGTCCCGCTCGACGATCGCGACGGACCGGTCCTGTCCCGGTTCGGGCAGCGCCACCGGCCGGTCGTGGGCATCGACGTAGGAACCGTCCGGGCGGGGGTAGCCGACCACCAGCGCCGGATCGCCCAGCGCCTTGGCCAGCGCGGCCTGCAGCTCGTGCGGCCGCATCGTCCGCAGCCCGCGGAACAGGTCGGCGACCCCGCCGCGGGCGAGCCTCGAGCGGAGCAGGCCGACCAGGAACGCCACCGGCACCGTGACGAGCATGCAGCCGGCCACCCAGAGCAGCAGCGCCGACCGCCCGCCGCCGAACAGGTCCAGGCCCAGCAGGGCGGCGAAGGCGAGCAGGCAGCCGGCGCCGGCGACCGCGGGGAGCATGGCCCGCCGGCCCGGTGCCGACGCCCGCCGCCACCGGGCGAGGACGACGACCGCGGTGGCCACGCAGACGGCCAGGAACAGCGCCTTCTGCACGGTGTCGACCAGCTGAGCGGCCCCAGCGTGGGGGACGAACGCGATGGTGCCCAGGTTCTCGGCGAACACCGCGTAGAGCGGGGCGAGGATCACCAGCTCGAACAGGACGGCGCCGACGAGGACCCGATCGGCGGTCGTCCGCAGCCGCCCCCCGGTCAGGAACGTCAGCACGAGCGCGACGAAGAACAGCACCCAGAGGTCTGGGAACAGGTGTGCGGCGGTCCGGGCGAGGGGCGAGTCGATCAGGCTCAGCAGCGGTGACACGTAGAGCGCGAAGCCGGTGGCGGCCAGCAGCCGGCCGCTGTGACTGTCCGGCCGGCGGTGCCACGCGATCAGCCCGCAGGCCGCGAACGACCCGCCGACGAGGCGGAAGACGACCTGGACCGGCTCGACCGGGACCGAGCGTTCGAGCACGAACTGGGCGAGCGCGCCCAGCTCGCCGACGACCACCGCGAGCCAGAGCACGATCCAGAACGCGCGGCGGCGTTCGCGCGCGGCGAACCGGCTCACCAGCCGTGCACTACCGCCGCTGAGTGGTTCCAGGGCCAGCGCGCCCGCCATCTCGCCCCCAGCCCATCATCGAGGCCGCCCCGACGCCCGCCGGCCCGCGACGGGCAGGGAACGCTAGCGGGCGCACCGGCCGGGCCGGTACCGCTGAACGGCGCGTCCCGGCCGGACGGATGTGCCCGACCGAGCCCACCGGCCGCGCCGCGTCCCCACCTGCCGAGCATCGCGCGGGCGCGGGCCGGCGGGGGTGGCCGCAGACCGGCCCTTGATCGCCGGGAATGGTACCTGAACTGCACAGGTGCAGCTTTTCGACCACTCCCGGCGATCATGAGCAGGTCAGGAGGAAGGCGGGTCCGAGGAAGGCGATGAGGCGGTGCCGCCGGGTACAGCTGACGATCGAGGACCCGGTGCGCTCCTGGTCGTCGGGTCGGGCTGGTCGGACGGCGCGGGGGACGGCGGCTGCTGCGGGGCCGCGACCACGCGGCGCACCGCGTCCCCGCTGAGGTCCGCCTTCCCGATGAAGCCGCGGGCGCTGCTGGCTGCCACCTGCCGGCCGTAGTCGGACTGGGCGCGGCTGGAGACGAGCACCACCGCCGGCACCCACGGCTCGCGGGCGAGGGCCTCGGCGACGCCGAACCCGTCGGCGTCGGGAAGCTGCACGTCGAGCAGGACGACGTCGGGGCGCAGGTCGCGGCTGGCGCTGATCGCGCCGGCCCCGTCGGCCGCGGTGCCGACCACGTCGAACCCGTCGGCGCTCAGCAGCAGCCGCGCGAACGTGGCGAAGGAGGCGTGGTCGTCGACGATCAGCACCCGCACACCCATCACCCCATGCTGGGCCGTCGGCCGGTCACCGGGTACGGGGATAGCCCTGATCCGGTCCACGGCGGGCCGCGGTCAGTACGATGCGCCGGGCTGAGCGCGGGAGGTCAGGGCATGCGGGTGATCGTGGCCGACGACGCCGTGCTGTTCCGTGAGGGCCTGTGCCGCGTGCTCACGGAGGCCGGTTTCGACGTGATCGCCCAGGTCGGGGACGCGCAGGCGTTGCTCGCCACGGTGCGCGCCGACCCGCCCGACTGTGTCGTCGTCGACATCCGGATGCCGCCCACGCACACCACCGAGGGCCTCGACGCGGCCCGCGCGTTGGCGGCCAGCCACCCTACGGTGGGGGTGCTGGTGCTCTCGGCGCACGTCGAGCAGCACTACGCGCTGCGGCTGATCGAGAACGGCGCGCAGGGTACCGGGTACCTGCTCAAGGAGCGCATCGCCGACCTCGACGAGCTGACCGACGCGGTCCGCCGGGTGGCGGCGGGTGGGCTGGTGATCGACCCTTCGGTGGTCGCCGAGCTGGTCGGCCGCAAGCGCGTGCGCAACCCGCTCGACGACCTCACCCAGCGCGAGCGGGACGTGCTGGCCGTGATGGCCGAGGGCCGGTCCAACCAGGCGATCTGCGAACGGCTGTACCTCAGCCCGAAGACGGTCGAGGCGTACGTGCGCGGGGTGTTCACCAAGCTCGGACTGCACCAGGGCGTCGACGACAACCGGCGGGTGCTGGCCGTGCTGGCGTTCCTGCGCGGCTGATCGTGGGCGACGACCGGCGGGCTCGACCGGCCGGGGCGCTGATGCCCTGGCCCGTGGATCACTCCCGGGACGCCCTCATCGGAACGAACGGCACTCTCGCACGCTAGGTGCGTGCGAAAGTGCCGTTCGTGCCATTCTGGCCGCGCTGAGGATCTCGCTGAACCGCCCCGGTGGGCGCCAGGGGATCGGTATCGTTCCCCCATGTCGAACCCCTCCGATCATGAGGCGCGGATCGCGGCGCTGGAGGCGCGCATGGAGGAGGTCGCCGCCGACGCGGCGGCCGCGCGCCACCTGGCCGCTGCAGGAGACCGTGATCTCGCGGATCTGGGGGTGAAGGTCGATGCGAACCGCGCCGCCATCAACGGGCTCGGGATGCAGACCGCAGGCCGATTCGATCAGGTGGACCGGCGCTTCGACCGCCTGGAGAACGGGATGCGGGCCGGGTTCACCGAGATGCGGGGACGGCTCGACCAGACCGTCGCCGGTCAGCAACAGATCGTCGACCTGCTCACCGGACTGAACGACCGGGACGACCTCGGTACCGGGGGTGGATTCCGGGCGTCGTCCGCGCGCCGGCGCCAGGACCGGCAGGATCCCGGGCTGAGTCGGTGGCCGACCGCGCCCGGGAACCGGTTGCTTCCTACAGGGCGAGCTTCTCGATGACGGCGGCGACGACGTCGTCGGTGGTGGCGGTGCCGCCGATGTCGCGGGTGAGCACGCCGGAGCCGAGGGTGGCGTCGATGGCCTTCTGCAGCCGGGCGGCCTCGTCCGGGAGCCCGAAGTGCTCCAACATCAGCGCGGCGCTGCCGATGGCGCCGATCGGGTTGGCCAGGCCCTGCCCGGCGATGTCCGGTGCGGAGCCGTGGACGGGCTCGAACATGCTCGGGAACCGCCGCTCCGGGTTGATGTTGGCGCTCGCGGCGAGGCCCAGGCTGCCGGCCAGCGCGGAGCCCAGGTCGGAGAGGATGTCGGCGTTGAGGTTCGACGCGACGACGACCGACAGGTCCTCGGGCTTGAGCACGAACTTCGCGGACATGGCGTCGACGAGCACGCTCTCGGTCTCGACGTCCGGGTAGTCCTTCGCGACGCGGACGAAGGTCTCGTCCCACAGGACCATGCCGTACTGCTGGGCGTTGCTCTTGGTGACGCTGGAGACCTTCTTGACCCGGCGGGTGCGGGCCAGGTCGAAGGCGAAGCGCATGATCCGCTCGCAGCCCTTCTCGGTGAACAGGGCGGTCTGCAGGGCCACCTCGTTGCCCGGGCCGCGGCCGGCCAGGTTGCGCCCACCGAGCCCGGCGTACTCGCCCTCGCTGTTCTCCCGGACCACGACCCAGTCGAGCTCGGTGTCGTCGGCCTTGCGCAGCGGGGAGACCACGCCCTCGTGGAAGTGCACGGGGCGGATGTTGGCCCACTGGTCGAAGTTCTGGCAGATGGTCAGCCGCAGGCCCCACAGGCTGATGTGGTCGGGGACGGTGGGCCAGCCGACCGCGCCGAAGTACAGGGCGTCGAAGTCCTTGAGGATCTCCAGGCCGTCCTCGTCCATCATGCGGCCGGTCTTCTCGTAGTAGCCGCACCCCCAGGGGAACTCGGTCCAGTCGAAGGCGAGGGTGCCGTTGGAGGCCGCGGCCAGCGCGTCGAGCACGGCGCGGCCGGCGGCGACGACCTCGGTTCCCACGCCGTCGGCGGGGATGGCGGCGATCTTGAAGGTGCGTGGCGACGGTGCTGACATCGGTGTCACTCCCTGGTGGGGTCGGTGGTGGCTGATGCACCAAGGAAAGCCTCGGTCGGGGGAGGTGTCCAAGACGCGCTGCCGATGCGGTCGATAGGGAAGGCCTATTCACGCTGGTCGGTGGGTTCCGGAAGGTAGTCGATGGGCTGGTAGCTGTGGGCGGCGGCGAGGAACGCGCGGGCGGCCGGGGTGAGTGGGGCGGCGCGGCTGAGCAGGGCGATGTGCAGCTGGGCCGGTGGGTCGATGCGCACGATGCGGGCGCCGGCGCGGCGGGCCAGCGGGGCCCACGCCGCGGGCAGCACGGCGAGCCCGACGCCCTGCAACACCAGCGGCAGGATCGAGGTGCGGTGCGCGACCTGGGCGACGATGTGCAGCTCGGCCCCGGCGCCGAGGATCTCGTCAACGATGCTGCGCATCAGGCTGCCCTCGGGAGCGACGATCAGGCGGGTGCCGGCGAGCGCGGCGCGGGCGACGGGGTTGCCCTCGGGGAACTCGCTGCCGGGCCCGCCGACGAGCACGAAGGGCTGTTCCTCCAGCGGCAGCACGTCGATGCCGGGGGCCACGATGGGGCCGGGTGACCCGACCAGGCCCAGCTCACACGCTCCCTGACGGACGCTGTCGATGACCTCGCCCGGGGTGAACGCGGCCTCGGCGGCGACGGTGATGCCGGGGTGGCGGCGGGTGAACCGGCGGGTCAGGGTGCTCAGCGGCTCGATGCCGGGGGAGGGCATCGTGATCAGCTCGACGTTGCCGCGTTCGATGCCCTTGACCGAGTCCATGGTGGCGCGGACGGTGCGCAGGTCGCGCAGCACCTGGCGGGCCGGGCCGATGAGCTCGCTGCCGGCGGCGCTGATCACCACGCCGCGGCCGATCCGGTGGAACAGCGACACCCCGAGTTCGCGTTCGAGCCCGGCGATGGCCTGCGACAACGACGGTTGTGCGATGTGCAGCTGCTGGGCCGCCCGCCCGAAGCCGTCGTGGTCGACGATCGCGAGGAAGTACTCGAGCTGCCGAGCGTCCATCTCGCCCCCACGCCGGGTGAACTTGCCCAGGTGAACCAGCACTGATAGGGCGAACCTACTGGCTGAGTAGAAAAGCCCTCTTGGACGAATCTATGCGTCCGGGCTCATGGTTGTCCTCACTTTCCCCCCGTTCAAGGAAGAGCCGGCCGAGGAGGATTCATGGGCGCCGCGGATTCACGGGTCATCGTGGCTCTGGACAAGTTCAAGGGCTCCATCGATGCGGCGGGCGCCACGGCCGCGGTGATCCGCGGTCTGAGCCGGCTCCGGCCCGAGCTGTCGGTGCTCGGGTTCCCGGTGGCCGACGGCGGCGAGGGCACGCTCGACGCGCTGGTCGCCGCCGAATTCCGGCACGTGCCGGTGACCGCCGCGGGACCGACCGGTGAACCGGTGGCCACCGGCTACGTGACCCTCGCCGCCCTCGACCGGGTCGACCTCGATCGGCTGCACCCGCGGCTGCGGCCCGGATCCGATCGCGCCGAGCTGGTGGTGGCCTGCGACGTGGACAATCCGCTGCTCGGCCCGCACGGCGCCGCCGCGGTGTACGGACCGCAGAAGGGCGCCACCGCCGAGCAGGTCGCCCGGCTCGGCACCGCGCTGGCCCGCTGGGCCCAGCTGCTGGAGCAGGCGACCGGCGTACCGGCGGCGGCGACGCCCGGCGCCGGGGCCGCCGGCGGCGTGGGCTTCGCGGCGCTGGCGCTCGGCGCTCGGATGCGCGGCGGGATCGAGCTCGTGCTCGAGCTCACCGGGATGGCACGGCTGCTGCCCGGCGCTCGCCTGGTGATCACCGGTGAGGGCTCGCTGGACGCGCAGACCCTGCGGGGCAAGGCCCCGGCCGGGGTGGCCGCCGCCGCCCGCGCCGCCGGGGTGCCCGTCGCCGCGGTCGCCGGCCGCAACCTGCTCGGGCCCGACCAGCTCGCCGCGGCGGGGATCGTCACCGCCTTCGCCCTCACCGACCTCCAACCCGACCCGAACATCTGCATCCGCGACGCGGCGCGGCTGCTCGAGCGCACCGGCGAGCGCATCGCCCGGGAACTGCTCGACCGCTCCCCGATCCGCGCCTGATCCCGCCGAACCGCATTCCACACTTCCGCACTCCGCAATGGCAGGGCCAGCACGTTCCGCACGGCAATTCCGCTCGATCGCACTGTCCTGAACGATCCCGGCGCCTGGCGGCGCCGTTCCTTCCCGGCTACCCGGCGCCCGCAATGCGCCGCAGGAGGTTGCAATGTCGCACGCCGAAAGCCCGTCGACCAGCGCGGAGACGCCCGTCCCCGGCGCGTCCAAACCCTGGTACCGCCAGCTCTACGTACAGGTCCTGATCGCCATCGTCGTCGGCGTCTTCGTGGGATGGCGGTGGCCCGACATCGGCGAGGCCATGCAGCCGATCGGGACCACCTTCATCGCCGCGATGAGGATGCTGATCGGCCCGATCGTCTTCCTCACCATCATCGGTGGCATCGCCAGCGTCGCGGACCTGAAGAAGGTCGGCCTGACCGGCCTCAAGGCGCTGACCTACTTCCAGGTCGGCACGATCATCGCCATGATCACCGGCCTGGTGGCGATCAACCTGTTCCGGCTCGGCGACGGCGTGCACGCGAACGTCGACGCGATCCAGACCAGCGACACCGCCAACACCTACATCAAGACCGGTGAGACCAGGGAGTGGTGGGAGTTCCTCACCCACCTGGTGCCGGAGAGCTTCTTCGGAGCCTTCGTCGAGGGCGACATCCTGCAGATCATCTTCCTGGCCGTGATCTTCGGCATCGCCATCAAGGCCGTCGGTCGGATCGGGGAACCGATCATCGCCGGGGTCAAGCGGTTCACCGAGGTCGTGTTCAAGGTGCTGAGCTTCGTGATGAAGGCCGCCCCGCTCGGTGCGTTCGGCGCGATGGCCTACGCCATCGGCAAGTTCGGGCTGTCCACCCTGTCCAGCCTCGGGTCGCTGATCGCCCTGTTCTACGTGACCTCGATCCTGTTCGTGGTCGTGGTCCTCGGTGGCGTGCTGGCCGCCTACGTGCGGCTGAACATCTTCCAGCTCTTCCGCTACCTCAAGGACGAGTTCTTCCTCGTCCTGGGCACCTCGACCGCGGAGCCCGCGCTGCCCGGCCTGATGCGCAAGCTGACCTTCATGGGCGCCGACCGCGCCACCGTCGGTCTGGTCGTGCCGACCGGCTACAGCTTCAACCTCGACGGCGCCGCGATCTACCTCTCGCTGGCCACCCTGTACCTGGCCCAGGCCACCGACACCCCGCTGAGCATCGGCCAGCAGCTCGGCCTGCTCGCGGTCATGCTGCTGACCTCGAAGGGCGCGGCCGGCGTGGCCGGCGGCGGGTTCATCGCGCTGACCGCGACCCTGTCCACGCTGGGCACGGTGCCCGCCGCGGCCATCATGCTGATCTTCGGCATCGACAAGTTCATGTCCGAGTGCCGGGCCCTGGTCAACTTCTACGGCAACGCCGTGGCCACCCTGGTCATCGCCAAGTGGGACCGGGCCCTCGACCTCGACCAGGCCCGCCGGGTGCTGGCCGGACACACCGCCCCCGACCTGGCGGCCAGCGACGAGGACTGGGAGGTACTCGCCCACACCACCACCTCGACCGCGTCGGCGGCCGCCGAGAGGCGCTCACCGGAACCCGCCGCCGACCACATCGCACGGGTCGGTAGCTGACCCCACCGCACCAGGTCGCCCTGTCCGGTCCACACCGGACGGGGCGACCTTGCCGCGTCAGCACCCGACACCGGCGACGGTGTCGCTCGTGTAGTGCACGCCGGTGAACTGCTTGCGCCACGCGCTGACCTCCGGAGCCACCGTGGCCGGGTCGACGTCGAGATCGAGACCGCCGGCGATGAAGCCGGCGAGGTCGGGCATGTCGTCGGCCGTCATACCGAGCCGGACGAGTTCGGGAGTGCCCATGCGCAGGCCGTTCACGTCACCGTCCACTTCGGTGTCGGGCAGGCTGATGCCGCAGGCCAGCAGGTTGGCCCGGCGGAGCCGGCGGGCAGCGTGCTGGCCGCCTCCCCAGCCATGGGCGCGCAACGCGAACTGGTGCGATCGGGTGGCCCCGTACGCCCCGGTGAAGATCGGCAGGCCGGCGCCGGCCAGCTCGTCGGCCAACCGGGCGGCGGTCTGCACCATCGCGGCGGCGTACGCCGGACCCGCCACCTTCCAGTCGATCATGGTCACGGCCAGCGCGGCCGCCTTGGCCGCGTCGAAGTTGGCGGTCAGGCCGGGGAACGCGATCCGGTCGATCCGCTGTGCCAGCTCGGCATCGTCGGTGACGATCGCGCCGCCGGCCGGCCCGCCCAGGCTCTTGTAGGTGCTGAACGTCATCAGGTGCGCACCCTCGTCGAGCGGCCGCGGCCAGGCCTTCCCGGCGATCAGACCGCAGAGGTGCGCGGCGTCGAACAGGACCTTCGCGCCCACCTCGTCGGCGATCTCGCGGATGGCACCCACCGGGTGCGGGTACAGGTTGAGACTGCTGCCGATGGTGATCAGCTTCGGGTGGCAGGCGTGCGCCAGGGTGCGCAGCGCGTTCACGTCGACGGTGTAGCCGTCCGCGTCGACCGGCGCCGGCACCGTGTGCAGGCGGTACTGCCCGGCGCTGCCGCCGCCGTGGTGGGTGACGTGCCCGCCGATCGACGGCGGCGGAGCGATGATCGTGTCGCCGGGTGCGCAGGTGGCGATGAAGGCGTAGAGGTTCGCGAGCGCGCCGGACGGGACCCGCACCTCGGCGTAGCGGGCCCCGAAGACCTCGGCCACCAGTGCGGCGGCGATGATCTCGATCTGCTCGATCGCCTCCAGCCCCATCTCGTACTTCTGGCCCGGGTAGCCCAGCGAAGGGCGCGAACCCAGGTTGGCCGACAGCATCGCCTCGGCCCGCGGGTTCATGATGTTGGTGGCCGGGTTGAGGTTGATCGAGTCGAGGTCGTGGATCCGGCGGTTCTCGTCGACCAGGCGATCGAGCTCGCCGAGCAGCGCGGCGGGGGTGGCGGCGGCGGCCGCGGCGGCCACGGTGCGCACCCGCCGCTCGGCGATCTCGGGGACCCACGGTCGGTGTACGAGTGCTGAGGTCATCGGTGTGCTCCTGTCCGTGGTGATCCCGTCGGGAAGGAAGGTAGGCAAGCCGGGGTCGTTGCCGCACCGTCCGGACGCCCGGAGTCGGGGCGGCACTCTCCTACACTTGTCGGAGATCGGGAGGAGCTCGGTGGTCATCGATCGGGTCCAGGGCGAGCTCGACGCGCTGGCGGTGCGGTTGGGGCGCGGCCTCACCATCGACGCGACGGACGGCGATCTCATCGCCTACAGCGTCCAGCGCGGGGACGCCGACGCCGCGCGGATCTCCTCGATCCTGCTCCGCCATGTCGCCACCGAGGTCCGGGAGTGGGAGCAGCGGCACATGGTCGCGGATGCCCCCGGGCCGATCACGGTCCCCGCGAACCCGCGGATCGGCATGTCGGCGCGGCTGTGCATGCCGCTGCGACGAGCCGGCCGGTGCCTGGGCTACCTGTGGGTGCTCGGGTCGGGCGCCGACCTGCGCGGGCCGGAGCTCGCCGCGCTACGGCGGTCGGCCGCGGCGATAGCGGATCTGCTGGACATGCCGGTCGGGTCCGGCGGGCCACCGGCCCCGATCGGCCGTGCTGTCGATCGGCTGGTTCGGCTGCTGTTCGACGACGGGCGGGGCGAGGCCTACCACCAGCTCGCGGTCGCGGTGCCGCGGATCGTCGACGGCACCGTGCAGCTGCTGGCCGCGGTGGCCGCCGAGCCCGGCGGTGGTGGTGCCCGGCTGCTGCGCTCCGCCGAGTTCAGTGCCCTGTCCGCGGCGCTGACGCCGATCCTGCGGACCGACCCGAGCTATGTGGGCTCGTCGGTGTCCACCACGCACGTGCTGGTCGTCCGGCGCGGGCCGGCGGACCCGCACCGCGACGACAACCTGGTCGAGGACGTCGACGCGGTCGTCACCCGCTGCCTGGCCGCCGGCAGCGGGCTCACCCTCGGGCTGAGCGAGCCCGGCCCGTTCAGCCTGCGATCCGCACGGGCCGCCCGCGACCAGGCGCTGGCCGCCGCCGAGCTGGCCGCGCTCGACCCGGCCCTGAACGGGCACTCGCGCTGGGCGGGGCTGGGGCCCTACCGGAACCTGCTCACCGCGAGCCGGCTGAGCGACACCGCGCTGGCCCCACTGGACGCCGCCGGCCCGTCCGCGCCCATGCTGGTGCAGACCCTGGAGACCTACCTCGACCTGGCGGGCGACGTGCAGGCCACCGCGGCCCGGCTGAACCTGCACCGCAGCAGCCTCTACTACCGGCTCGACCGCATCTCCCGGGTGCTGGGGAGCGACCTGTCGGACGGGTTGGTCCGCCTGGAGCTGCACCTGGCCCTCAAGAGCCGCCGGCTACGGCGCCGGACGCTGCGCTGACGCCGGTCGGTGGCGGGTCGGCGAACGCCGTCGGGGGCGGCGCTCAGGCCTCGAACTGGACCCGGGCGATCTCTGCGCACAGCGGGACGAACATCTCCCGGCGCACCCGGTTGTGCTCGGCTTCCCGGTCGTAGGCCCGGTAGGCCTGCTCGTCGACGAAGTCGGAGGTGATCGCGAAGTCCCAGGACCCGTCGCGCAGGCGTAGGTCACGGCCGACGCGGCAGTCCAGCAGGCCATCGGGTAGCAGCGCGACGATGGCCGCCAATGCGGGCTCCACCGCCTTCGGGTCGACCCCGTCCCGCAGCCGGCCCAGCACGACGTTGCGGATCATCGTTCCTCCCCGGATCTCGGAACTCGGAACTCGGGTGGGCGGGCCGTCAGCCCAGGAGCTTGTGCAGGGTGCGGCCGGCGAGATCGACGATGCCGGGCTGGTGGCCGTTGGTGACCAGGTTGACGATCAGCCCGTCGACGCCGGGATCGAGCACCCGGGCCTTCAGGTCGGCCGCCACCTGATCCGGGTCGCCGACGAAGTGTCGCGCGGTGGCCGTCGCGCGCTCCTCGGACGACAGCGCATCCAGGTCGACGCCCAGGCCGCGCAGGTAGTCCCGCTGCTGCTCACGCGCCGTGTCGCCGCTCTCGTCGATCATGACGAAGGCCAGGAAGCTGGTCTCCAGGCTGGACCTCTCGCGGCCGGCCTCGGCGCACCGCCGGTCGAGGGCGTCGAGCTTGCGGGGCAGCTCGGCCGGGTCGCAGATGATGTTGAGGTGCTGGGCGAACCGCGCGGCCAGTGCGAAGGTCTTCTTCTCCCCGCTGCCGCCCAGCAGGATGGGCAGGTCGTCGCGCAGCCGCGGCTCGTTGATGGCGGACTCGGTGCGGTACCACTTGCCGTCGAAGGTCGGGCGGTCGCCGTGCAGCATCGGGGCGATGATCTGCAGGGCCTCGTCGAGGCGTTCGAACCGGTCGGTGAAGGTGCCGAATTCGAAGCCGAGCTGTTGGTGCTCCAGCTCGAACCAGCCGGCGCCGATGCCCAGCACGGCCCGGCCGCCGCTGACCACGTCGAGCGTGGTGACGGTCTTGGCCAGCAGCGCCGGGTTGCGGTAGGTGTTGCCGGTGACCAGCGCGGACAGCTGGATCCGGGAGGTGGCAGTGGCTAGTCCGCTC
The DNA here is from genome assembly GCA_963730945.1 of uncultured Actinomycetota bacterium. Classification (GTDB taxonomy): domain Bacteria; phylum Actinomycetota; class Actinomycetes; order Mycobacteriales; family Pseudonocardiaceae; genus Pseudonocardia. Next base: position 186,349 of record CAVSTV010000007.1, on the reverse strand, counting down.
AGCGCGGAGTAGGCCTCCAGCATGGGCTGGTCCGGCGCGCCCAGTCCGGGCAGCTGGTAGAAGTGATCCATCACGAAGGCGGCGTCGAAGCCGGCGTTCTCCGCCTCGCGGGCCTGCTGGATGACGGTCGGGAACAGCTCTGCGACGGATCCTGAGTAGCTGAAGTTCGGCATCTGGTAGCCGAGACGAATGCTCACGCCATGCACGCTAGGGCGTCGAGCGGCCGGCGGCACCCGGGACGGTCCTCGGTCTGCTCCCCGCGGTGCCGTCAGGCCGGGCCGTCGGTGGCGCGCTCGTGCGATCGCCGGTCGGGCTGACAGGATGGCGCAGGTGTCGGAGGGCGTGTCCTGGCGGGTTCGAGGCGCAGTGGGCCCATCACACCGAGGTGTGGGAGGACCGCTTCCTGCGGGTCTGTCGGGAGGACGACTGGCTCGGCGTCCAGTCCTACACCAGCCGGCGGATCGGCCCGAACGGCCCGCTCGAACCGCACACGGACCACGAGCTGACCCAGCTGGGGTGGGAGTTCCGTCCCGATGCGCTCGGTGCCTCCGTCCGGCACGCCGCCGCCGTCGCTCCCGGCGTGCCGATCATCGTGACGGAGAACGGCATTCCCACCGCCGACGACACCCGCCGCGTCGCCTTCATCGACGGCGCCCTGCTGGCCCTGCACGCGGCACGCAGCGACGGCGTCGACGTCCGTGGCTACTGCCACTGGAGCTCCATCGACAACTTCGAATGGACCCTCGGCTACCGCCCCACCTTCGGGCTCGTCGGGGTCGACCGCGGACCTTCGCGCGGACCCCCAAGCCCAGCGCCCGCCACCTCGGCGGCATCGCCCAGCAGGCCGGAGCCGCCGGTTTGACCTGAACCCGGCTTCATGTCCTACACAGGAGCGATGCGCACCGTCATCGTGAGCCGTTTCGGCGATCCGCAGGTCCTCACACCCCGCGACGCCCCGGTTCCGCACCCCGGTCCGGGAGAGGTCCTCATCGACGTGGCGGTGGTCGAGGTGCTGTTCCTCGACACCCAGCTGCGGGCGGGTTGGGGGCAGGATTTCTTCCCGCTGCGGCCGCCCTTCGTCCCGGGCACCGGCGTCGGCGGCACCATCGGGGGCCGCCGGGTCATCGCTCGCACCGGCAACTCCGGCGCGTACGCCGAGCAGGTCGTCGTCCCGGAACAGGAGGCGATCGACATCCCGGACGGGCTCGAGGCCGTCAGGGCCCTCGCCGCGCTGCACGACGGCGTGCTCGTCCAGCATCGGCTCGAACTCGCACCGGTCGCCGCCGTCGACCGGGTCCTGGTCACCGCGGCGGCCGGCAGCCTGGGGCACTGGATCATCCCACTGGCCAAGGCCGTCGGTGCCACCGTCATCGGCGCGGCCGGTGGACCGGACAAGGTGCGCGCCGTCGACCGGCTCGGCGCGGATCTCGCCGTCGACTACCGCGACGACCGCTGGATCGAGCAGTCGGAAGGGCCGTTCGACGTCGTCTTCGACGGCGCCGGTGGAGCGATCGGGCGGACCGCCCTGAGCCGCACGGTCGACGGGGGCCGGTTCCACGCCTACGGAGCGGCCAGCGGTGAGTTCGCGACGCTGGAGGGCGAACGCGGTATCGAGGTGTTCGGCGTCGAGCACGCCGTCGACGACCACAGCTGGCGACGGCTCATCCGATCCGGTGTCGAGCTGCTGACCGCCGGACGCGTCACCCCCACCATCGGCCAACAGCTACCGCTGGAGCGCGCCGCCGACGCGCACGCCGCCATCGAACGCCGCGAAGTGATCGGCAGGACGGCCCTCACGCTCTGACTGCAGGCTCGCTGCCGGCGCTCCGGCCGCCGGCGATCACGGCCGGGGTCGGTAGGGGCGGAAGAACGAGCGCAGCTCCTCCGCGTAGAGCTCCGGTTCCTCGAACGGGGCGAAGTGCCCGCCGCGGGCCGGTTCGGTGACGCGCACGACGTTCGTGGTGCGTTCGAGCCAGGCCCGCGGTGGCCGGACGACATCGCCGGCGAACAGCGAGAAGCCCGACGGCACCTCGACCCGGCGGGCGTGCTGCGCGGGCGGGATCGCCGCGTTCGCCCGGTACATGCGCATCGACGAGCCGATCGTCGCGGTGAGCCAGTAGAGCGTGACGTTGGTCAGGATCTCGTCCTTGGTGAAGCGCCGCTCGACCTCGCCGTCGCAGTCGCTCCAGGCCCGCAGCTTCTCCACGATCCAGGCGGCCAACCCGGCCGGGGAGTCGGTGAGCCCGACGGCGGCGGTCTGCGGCTTGGTGCGGTGCATCACGGCGTAGCCGCCCTCGGTCGCGCCCCAGGCTGCGGCGCCGGCGAGCCAGGCGCGCTCCTCCGGTGCGAGGTCCGCAGGGTCGCCGGTGAAGACGGGCAGGCCCGCGTCGGTGCGGTGCACGGCCACCACCCGGTCGGGGTGGTCGAGTGCGAGGTAGCGGCTCACGTGACTGCCGAGGTCCCCGCCGGCCGCGCCGAACCGCGGGTAGCCCAGGACGTCCATCAGCTCGGCCCACCGGCCGGCGACGGCGATCGCGTCCGGGGCCGGTCCGGTGGGGCGGTCGGAGTAGCCGTAGCCGGGCAGGTCGGGCACGACAACGTCGAACGCGTCGGCGGGGTCGGCTCCGTGTGCGCCGGGGTCGGTGAGCAGCGGGATGACCTTCGTGTAGCGCCAGAACGAGTCCGGCCAGCCGTGGCCGAGGACCAGCGGCAGCACCGGCCCGGCCGGCGCGACCGCCCGGGCGTGCACGAAGTGGATCCGCGAGCCCCCGAGCGGGACGCGGAAGCGGGGGAGCCGGGCGAGCGCCGCCTCCTGCGCCGGCCAGTCGAACTCCTCGGCCCAGTAGCCGACGAGCTCGCGGAGGTAGTCGAGGTCGGTCCCGAGCGACCAGCCGGCGTCCTCGGGCGTGTCCGGCCAGCGCGTCGCGCGCAGCCGGGCGCGGAGCTCCTCGAGCGCCGCCGGGGTGGCCTGCGGGGTGAACGGCTCGGGGCGGGGTCGCGCGTCCGGCATGCCCGCACCCTACGGGCCGCCGAGCAGGGTTCACCTAGCGTCGGACAACCCGCTGCGCGACCGCCACCGCCATGCCGGAGAGCTCCACCGGATCACGTTGCCTGGTCCCGTTGAGGCTGACCTGCTTGATCGCGCCGTCCATGGTGAACAGGACCTTCCCGGTGGAGAAGCGGTAGTCGTCGGAGCCCGCGCATGACGAGGTGAAGGCGTCGGCCCCGAGGGCCGGGGCGTCCGCCTGCGTGCACCCCAGGTCGTTCGGCTCCCCGTACTGTCGCCGGGCCGCGGCCAGCGACGGCCACTTGTCCGGCCGGTCGTCCAGCATCACCGCCAGCAGGCCGGATTCGCGGGACGCGTTGAACTGGCACCACGGCGTCTCGTCGTCCGGCGTGATCTGCCTGACCGGGATGCCGACGATGGACGAGACCGTCGCCTCGTCGACCGGACAGGCGCGGAACCAGACGGCCGAGTTCTCGGGTGTGCGGGTGGGCGGCGTAGCCGGCGGGAACCACGACGCGCAGGCCGGCAGCAACGAGAACACCAGCGCGGCGACGGCGAGTGCCCGGACGACGCGGTCCCGCCCATCCGGACCTGACCGTCCCGTCACGTCGCCCCCTCGGATCCCCGCCGGAAATTGCCCGCTCACCCGTGAACACGGGCCCCCGCCGCTTTCGGTTCAGCCCGTCGCCGCCAGGGGGCATCCCATCCGGAAAGCCCGCTCCCGGCAGCGTTCCGATCGACGACGTCCGTCACCAGGGCACCACCCCGGCGTCCTCGAAGAACCCACCGGTCGGCCCGCCGTCGGGCAGCGTCGCGAGCCGGATGGCGATCGCGGCGCCCTGTTCGGGGGTGCGGACGCCGCGGAAGCCGTTCAGGTCGGTCGCGACGAAGCCGGGGCAGGCGGCGTTGATCATGACGTTGGTGTCGCGCAGCTCCTTCGCGTACTGGACGGTGACGGCGTTGAGCATGGTCTTGGACGGCGCGTACGCGACGGACAGCGGACCCGTCGCGCCCTCGTCGGTGGACCCGGTCTGCCGGGTCAGGGAGCCGACGCCGCTGGACATGTTCACGATCCGCGGCGACGCCGAGCGGCGCAGCAACGGCAGCATGGCGTTGGTGACGCGAATGACGCCGATCACGTTGGTCTCCACGGCCGTCCGCACGGCCGCGAGGTCGACGGAGGTGGGCTCCTGCGGCCTGCCGCCGGTCACGCCGGCGTTGTTGACCAGCACGTCGAGGCGGCCGGCGCGCTCCTCGATCAGCCCGGCCGCGGCGGCCACGCTCGCGTCGTCGGTGACGTCCAGCGGCACGCCGAACGCGTCGGCGCCGGCGTCGCGCAGCTTCTCCACCGCGGCTTCCCGGCGCCCGTCGTCCCGGGCGCCGACGCCGACGCTGCAGCCGAGGGCACCCAGGCCGGCCGCGATCTCGTACCCGATGCCCTTGTTGGCCCCGGTGACCAGCACGATCGTCTGTTCGCTCATGCCTTCGATCCTGTCCGCGCCCTGACGGGCCATCAACACCGTCTGGGTGGGCGCCGATACCTCCCGGGTATTGATTCGCGACCCCTCGCCCGTACCGTGGGGTATGGAGACGCGGGAGCTGAGGTACTTCGTCGCCGTCGCCGAGGAGTTGCACTTCGGGCGGGCAGCGCAGCGGCTCGGGATCGCGCAGCCGCCGCTCTCGCGGGCGATCCAGCAGCTCGAGCGGCGGCTCGGGGTGGCGCTGCTCGAACGCACCAGCCGCACCGTCGCGCTGACCGAGGCCGGCGTCGTGCTGCTGCGCGAGGGCCAGGCCGCACTCGACGCGGTCGACGCCGCCGGCCGCCGCACCCGCCGCGCCGCGCTCGCCGCGACCGGCCACCCCGGCCTGGTCCTCGTCACGAAGGCCGGGGCGTCGGCCGAGCTGCTGTCGAAGCTGCTGGACGCCTATGCCGCCGAACCCGGCGCGGTCACCGTCGACGTGCTGCTGTGCGGGATCGGCGAGCAGGAGCGGCTGCTGCGCGACGGGCGGGCCGACGTGGCGCTGCTGCACCGGCCATTCGACTCGACGGCCGGGTTCGACACCGAGGAGCTGTGCACGGAGGGCCAGGTGCTGGTCCTGCCGGCGGGGCACCCGCTGACCGACCTGGCCGACCTGCGGATGGCCGACGTCACCGCGCTGCCCGGCCTGCCGATGCCGCGCTGGCCCGATCCCGGCGGCAGCTACCCGGACGGCCCCGGTCCGCAGGTGCGCGACCATGCGCAGCTGTTGCAGCTGATCGCGCTCGGCCGGACGGTGGCGGTGCTGCCGGACTCCTGCCGGGCCCAGCTGCGCGGCGACCTTGCCGTCGTGCCGGTGCTGGACGCACCGACGGTGACCACGGTGATCGCGTGGCCGCCGCACAGCCGGTCCCGGGCCCTGGCCGGGCTGGTCCAGGCCGCGACCCGCCTGTAGAAGGAGTCGACTGCGGTCGGGCACCGTGGACGACACCGATCTGCGATCGTGACCAGCACGACCACGGCGGGAGGTGCGGCCCGATGCCGGAACCCGATCTGCTCGGGAGAAGCCTCGGGAGAAGCTCTGTGCCGGCCCGCGGGACGCAGGCGGCTCGGATGAGTCGTTCGGCCGCCGCGGCGCGCTGGAGCGTGCCGGCCGCCGGGTTGGGCTGTCCGCGGTGGCGGTGTCCGTTGGTCGGGGCCGCCGCGGTGGGGCTCGCCCATCCCCGGACCGCCGCGCGCGGGGTGGCACTCGGGATGCTCGCGCTCACCTGGCTCGCGCACGACCTGGTGGGGTGGCAGGACGGTCCGGCGCTCGCGCGCAGCGTCGGCCTGGTCCTGGTCCCGTTCACGCTGCCGCTGATCGCGCAGGTGGCGCAGGTGGCGCGGCCCGTCCTCGCGGCCGCGTGGGCGAGCGCCGGTGCCTACAGCGTGGGGCGGGCGCTGTTCCGCGACCCCTTCCGCGACGTGTACTGCTGGAGCAACTGCTCGGCCAACAGCTTCCTCGTCCAACCGCTCCCGAACGTGGTGCGGGTGCTCGATGCGCTCTGGGCGCCGGTGAGCGTCGCGCTGGCGCTGGTGGTCGCCGGGATCTGGCCGCACCGGCTGCGCCGGGCGTCGCCCGACCGCGGGGCGCGGATCACCCGGCCGGCCATGGCGTCGGTGGGGACCACCGCGTCGCCGAAGAACACCAGACGCCGCTGGCCCTCGGCGACCAGGCCGAGCCCGGTGACCCCGGCCCCGTCCAGGCCGGCGAGCAGTTCCGGGGCCAGGTCACCGGTCACGACGTCGGCGACCGCGGAGTCGGACTCCAGCAGGAAGGGCGCGTTGAGCGCCCGCAGCGTGGTCACGCCCAGCGCGTCCCAGGCCCGGGCCGGGACGTTCGCCCCGTCGAGCCGGCCGCTGACCACCTGCCGGGCGACGTCCTGGTCGAAGTCGTCGGCCGCGCGCTGATCATCCGGAAGGCGGGTTCGATGCGCACGGTGCCCGCCGAGCGCTGCTCCACCTGGCTGGTAACTGCACGATCTGGTCGGCCGCGGGCGTGCCCTCGGCCTCGTAGGTGCCGATCCGCAGCGTCACCGGACCGGCCTCGCCGCCGGCGCGGGTCGACGGGGTGGCCTGGCCGCACGCGGCGACGAGCAGCGCGATCCCCACGACCGCGCATCGGGATGCGAACACGCACACAGTCTGACGGGATGAGTTCATGCCGTCGATTCTTCGATCGCACGGTATGGACCGGCATCGTGGACAGCACCACACTGCCACTGTGGACAACCACAACTCGGGAATCAGGGGTGGCCCCGATGACGGGCCGCGCGCGTAGCCGGATTCTCTGTCGCATGGTCATGATGATCGGCGTCGGCTTGGCGCTACTGGTCCTGCTCGCGGTCGCGGTCCGCGTCGGCGAGGCGGCTCAGGCGTCCCGACGTCGATCGATGGCAGCCGAGCGCCGTGAACGTTGGGAAGCGCGGCAACGGGTGCCCGTGGTCATCGGCACGTCACCAACACACGAAACGGGGGAATGACATGTACGCCGTAATTCGCAACTACCAGGACGAGTCGACCGACTTCGTGAATCAGCTCCGGGAACGGGAGACGGACATCAAGGGGCTGTTGCAGGCGATCGAGGGATTCGTGGCCTACTACCTCCTCGACACCGGCAACGGTGCGATGGCGACGGTGAGCGTCTACACCGACCGCGCCGGCGCGGAGGAGTCCACGCGCGCGGCCGGCAAGTTCATCCAGGATGCCGGCCTGGCCGACTCCGCACCCAACCCGCCGACCGTCACCCAGGGCGAGGTCGTGATCGACGCGGCGAGGTAGCTCCGGTAGCCCGGTGAGATGGCAGCCACGGTTGCTCGATCAACGTCGACCAACCGTGGCGGCCATCTCACGGCAGCTGCTCAGCGGGGAACACCTCGCTCCGCTGCCCTCACCGATCGGGTCCAGGGCCAGGTCAGCAGCGCCCAGACGGCCAGCCCCACCACGAGTTCGACGCCCAGGTACCACGGCCATTCCCCCATGAAGTCCAGGACCGAGGGATTGTCCGGCCGGCTGCTGACGAACAGGTAGTTGGTCCCGGCCACCTCGTTGAACACCAGCATCGTCAGCCCCCATCCGACGGTCACCGCGGCGGCGAAGGCGAAGCCGCGCCAGCTCGGACGCAACCCGACCCACCAGGTCAGGAAGACCGCCGCCCACACCACCAGCAGGTGCTGGCCCCAGAAGCTGAAGAAGTCGATGCTCGGCGCGTCCGGGGCGTCCAGGGCGGGTGTGATCAGCGCCTGCGGGGCCAGCGTGAGTCCCCAGTAGTAGGTCAGCGCGTAGGCCCACTCCCGGCGCGACCACAACGCGTAGGCGGCGGCCATCCAGGCGAGGTCGGAGACGTGCAACGGCAGCGAGTTGGCGATGTCGAACCGGGCCGGCGTCAGGTCGTAGATCAGTATCGGGACGTGGAAGGCGACCATGACCACGGCGAACACCCGCCCGAGCGTGTCGACGTTGCGTCTGCCCCGGTGCCGGGCGCCGACCCAGGCGAGTACGACCGCACCCACGGCGAACAGGATCAGCACGGTCCAGTGCGAGGCGCCGTAGGCGGCGAACGAGCGCTGCGCCGACAGCGGGTTCACCTGGCCAGGCTAGTGCCCCAGCGCCCGTCCCGTGGATCGCGCGGCGCGGCCAGGAGCGGTGCGAACGGCACTTTCGCTCGCACCGAGCGTGCGAGAGTGCCGTTCGTTCCGATGGGTGCGGCTCCGCTCGTGACACGGATGAGTACGAGCAGATGTCGGCAATGTTTGACTTCACCACTGCCGCGCAACGCCTGACCGACCTGGACGAGCGCCGCGTGCGGGCCGAGCCGCCCTCGACGTGAAGACCGCGCACCGGCTCAGTCGTGGGGTGCCACGACGTGCTGCACGTAGCCGGTGATCCAGGCCCGGCCCTGGATGGAGGGCGCGACGGCTGGCCGGCACGATGGAGTTCGCTCAGCTCGACACCCAGGTCACCGCGCGCCGGGTCGCGGCCGTGCAGCGGGCGGCCGCCCGCGGCTTCCGGGATTGGGACGAGGACATCCCGCACGCGCCGCCGTGGGCCGGCCTGCGTCCGATGACGGCCGATGGGCTGCCGATCGTCGGGCGGCTGCGCCCGGACGGCAACGTGCTGGTGGCCTCCAGGCACGGCATGCTCGGCCTCACCCTGGCCCCGAGCACCGCCAAGACCGTGCGCGATCTCGCCCGCGACGTGGCGGCCGGGCGGCCGAGCCCGCGCATGCCCTACGACCCGGAGCGGTTCCTGCGGGCCCCGTAGGGCGTTCGGCACGCTCAGGCCCCACAGTTCCGCAGCGTGACCGACGATCGACAGCCACCTACGCGGGCAGCCGGTAGATCCTGCCGGTCTCGGCGCCCTCGATCGACCGGACGTAGGCCTGGGCCACGTCGGCCAGATCGACGGGCCGGATACCGGGGAAGAAGTCGCCGTACCGGTCGAGGTCCTCGGTGAACACGGTGGGGCTGATGGCATTGACCCGCTGCGGTGCGATCTCGATCGCGGCGGCGATGACGAAGGACTCGACGGCGCCGTTCGCGAGGGCCGCGGCGCTACCGGTGACGATCGGTTCGCGGCCCAGCACGCCGGTGATCAGCGTGAACGAACCACGCGCGGCGATCCGCGAGGTGCCCTGGCGGACGAGCTCGACCTGGCCGGCGACCTTGCCGTGGTAGGCGCTGAGGTAGTCGTCCGAGGTCATCTCGGTGATGGGTTTGTAGGGCACGTGGCCGGCGGCGCACGCCACCGCGTCCAGCGGACCGGCGTCGTCGAACATCCGGGCGACGCCGGAAGGTTCGGAGACGTCCACGCGGAGGTCGCCGGCGCTGCGTCCCACCGTGACGATCTCATGTCCTCGGTCGCGAAGCGTCTCGCCGACCGCCGAACCCAGGGTGCCGGTGGCACCGATCAGCAGAATGCGCATGTCATCCCCAGACGTCCTGTGCGACCTGGACGACCAGTCGCAGCTTGTCGGCTTCCTGCAGCGGGTTGAGCACGTTGCCGTCCACCGTCGAGGAGAACCCGCACTGCGGGGAGAGGCAGAGCTGGTCGAGCGGGACGTACCGGGCGGCCTCGTCGATGCGCCGCTTGAGCGCGTCGGGATCCTCCAGGCGCCCGCGCTTGGTGGTGACCAGTCCGAGCACGACCTGCTTGCCGGGCGGCACGAAGCGCAGCGGGGCGAAGCCGCCCGAGCGTTCGTCGTCGAACTCGCAGAAGAAGGCGTCGACGTCGAGTTCGCCGAACAGCGCCTCGGCGACGTAGTCGTACCCACCCTCGGCCACCCAGGACGAGCGGAAGTTGCCGCGGCAGATGTGCGCGGCGATCCGCATGCCGGGGGGTCGGTCGGCGACCGCGGCGTTGATCAGCCGGATGTTGCGCAGGTGCGCCTGCTCGCCGTCCTCACCCCGCGCGGCCAGGACGGCGCGCTGGGCGGGATCGTTCATGCAGGCCAGGCTCGTGTCGTCGAGCTGGAGGTAGCGGCAGCCGAGGGCGGCGAGGGCGCGGATCTCGTCGGCGTAGGCCGCGGACAGGTCGGCCCAGAACTGCTCGAGGTCGGGGTAGACCGCGCGGTCGACCGCCGCCGTCCCGCTCCGGAACAGCACCATGCTGGGCGAGGGCAGGGTCATCTTCGGCACCGCGGTACGCACCTGCCCGGCCAGGAACCCGAAGTCCTCGGTGAAGATCGGCTCGTCGAGGTGCAGCGGCTGGCGCACGGCGAGTCCGGCGGCGATGAACTGGCCGGTGCCCTCGTCGTTGCGGAAGGTCACCACGATCTCGTCCTCGGTGCGGGTGACGCCGCCGAGCCGGTAGATGAAGTCCATGTGCCACGAGGTGCGGCGGAACTCCCCGTCGGTCGCCGCGCGCAGTCCGATGTCCTCCTGCAGGGCGACGACCTCGCGGACGGCGTCGTCCTCCACCTCGCGCAGCCGCGCGGCGTCGATGCGTTCCTCGGCGAAGTCGTGGCGGGCCTGCACGAGCGATCGGGGTCGCAGCAGGCTACCGACGTGCTCGGCTCGGAACGGCGGCTCGGTGCGGGCGTCCATGGGCGTGCAACCTAAGGGGTGATTCGTGAATCCTCAATCGTGGTCCGTCACGCCCGAATCGCCCTGGGGGCGTCGCCGCCCGTCCAGCCAGAGCGCCCACGGCCGGATCGACTCGATCTCCAGCCGGCCCACCCGCGCCCACGGGTCCTCGGCGAGCCGTCGCCGAACAGCCGGCTCGTCGTCCGCCTCGACCAGGTGCAGGAACCGGCGGCCGTCGTCGAGCGGGCCGCCTAGGGGGTGTCTGATGGATCTTGATCGATGGGCTTCGGGATCCAGATCGGGCCTGGCAAGGCGCCGGCCGGCCCTCGTACCGGGCGTATTCGGGTCGGCCGGCAACGCCGCCAGGCGATCTGGGCCCGAAGACCGCGATCGAAGATCCATCAGACACCCCCTAGCACGATCAGACCCTCGGCGACCAGTCCGTCCATGAATGCGGCGTGCTCGTCCCAGCCGCTCTGGTCTCGGACACCTTGCGCGGCGTCCCAGTTCGGACCGGGTATCAGCGTCACCGCGAAGCACGCCACCCCTCGATCCTCGCAACCGGCCCGCGTGGCACTACGGGGCGCCGGCCTCATCGCTGTTGATGATCCGGGCCAGCCGCGCGCTGTCCGGCGGGGTGCCCGGCAGGGGTCGGTCGTGGACCGAGCGCAACCCGTCCAGCACGATCGCGAGCGTGCGCCGCCACAGCTCGGGATCGGTGGTGCGGGAGCTGTGGATCACTGCTCCGATCATGATGGGGACCAACGCCAGGTCCTGCTCGGTCACGTCGCGGCGCACGACCCCGGCGCGGTGCGCGCGGGCGAGGAGTTCGGTGACGACCGGGGCGATCTGCGCGCGGGCGTGCGACGCGAGCGCGAGCCCGTGCGTGCTGCCGCTGCTGAGCTCCCGCAGGCCCCGGTTCCGGGCCTGCATCCGCAGGACCTCGGTCATGAACGTCTCCAGCGCCGCCCACGGATCGGCGATCTCCAGGGCCGCCCGCGCCGCGGCGACCACCGCATCCACGTGCTCCCGGAACAGCGCGTCGATCAGCGAGGACTTGTCCGGGAACCGTCGGTACACCGTGCCCACCGCGACCTCGGCCGTCCGGGCGATCTCGTCGTGGCTGACACCGAGACCGTGCTCCGCGATCAGGGCCGCCGCCGCGGCGAGGATGCGCTGCCGGTTCCGCTCGGCGTCCCGACGCAGCGGCCGGGCGCGCTGATCGCTGCTGACCACCCCGCGAATCTAGGTCTCCGCCGGGCACGTGTCGAGCTATCCGGAGAAGGGAGTTCAATGTTGAGCGCGCTCTCCACTTATCCGGTAGCGTGAGGTGATGACCCCGGAACTGATGGCGCTGCTGCGCGCGCCCAGCACCTGCTACCTCACCACGCTCATGCCCGACGGCGCCCCCCAGCTCACCCAGACCTGGGTCGACACCGACGGCGAGCACATCCTGATCAACACCGTGGCCGGCTACCAGAAGCTGCGCAACATCGAGCGCGACCCGCGGGTCGCGGTCGCGGTGTCCGATCCGGACAACCCGACCCGGTACATCACCGCACGCGGCCGGGTCATCGCCACCAGCACCGACGGGGCGGCCGACCACATCGAGGCCCTGGCCCAGAAGTACCTCGGCGGCCCCTACCCGTGGTACGGCGGCACCGACCAGACCCGCTCCATCGTAACCATCTCCGTCGACAAGCTGCATGCGATGGGCCAGTGACCAGAATTCGCCCGACGGGCCGCTGACCGTGTCGCTCAGCGGCGTGGACCTGAACCTGCCGGAGTGGATCGGCGACGTCTACTGGCTCTTCATGATCACCGGTGTGACGGCCGTGCAGGACCCGCAGAACCACCGCTATCCCGAGATCACGCCGGAGCCGTTGGACGACATCGCCCGCCGGATCCTGCCCGCGAACCACGAGAGGTGAGGACCGCCATGTCAGTCACATCGCGCCTGCGCTCCGCCCGCCGGATCGCCGGCAAGTTCATGATCTCGACCGTGGCCCTGGCCGCGCCGCTGGGCGGGGTGGCGGCCGACTGGAACGAGACCCACGTGCACAACCCGAACTGGCCGCCGCACGCCAAGTTCCACAACGGACAGACGTTGGCGTTCGCCTTCCAGCTCGCCGGGCTGAGCCTGTGGCAGCTGTGGCGGCCCGGCGCCCGTCCGCGCACCTCGCTGCGCTGGGGCACCCTGCTCGCCGGGCTGTACTGGGCGGCCCAGGCGTCGGCGATCCTCATCCCCCGTACCGCGCTCGCCGATCCGGAGTTCGCCGGCCGGGAGCCGCGGATCGCCGGGATCCCGGCCAACCAGCTCACCATGCAGGCCGCCGTGCTGTGGCCGGTGCTCGCGGCCGGCTACGCGCTGGCCCGGGACTGCGCCGGTACGGCCTGAGGCCCGAGGTTGTCGGCCCTCCAGCCTCCTTGACGCAACTCGCCGGTTGCCATATAGTAGCAACTGTTCGGTTGCTACTACGTGGAGGACGACATGGCATTCCCCGATCGGATCGAGCGGACCGTCGAGATCGCGCACCCGCCGGCCAAGGTCTGGTCCGCGCTGACCACGGCCGAGGGGCTGGGCACCTGGTTCGGCAACCAGGCCACCATCGACCTGCGCCCCGGCGGCGCGGCCCAGATGACCTGGGAGGAGGGCGGCCACTCGGCCGACATGCGGGTCGAGCGGGTCGAGGAGCCGAGCGTCTTCGGCTTCACCTGGCACATCTACGGCCTGCCCGATGACGACCCGCGCCGCACCTACGTCGAGTTCACCCTCGAACCGGTGGGCGCGGGCACCCGGCTGACCGTGGTCGAGTCCGGCTTCGCTCAGCTGCCGGACGACTCCCATGACAAGGCCTACGGTGGCAACACCGACGGCTGGGCGAGCGAGCTGGGCGAGCTGGTCGCCTACCTCGATGCCGCCTGACGTCGAGGCGATCGCCGAGCAGGTCTTCGTAGCCCTGGCCGACCCCACCCGGCGCGCCGTCCTGGCCGCGCTGGCGTCGGGTGGGCCGGCCACGGCCACCGACCTGGCCGACCGGCTGCCGATCACCCGGCAGGCGATCGCCAAGCACCTGGCCCTGCTGGCCGAGACCGGGTTGGTCACCGCCGAACCGGGGGAGCGGCGCCGGGTGCGGTACCGGCTGCGCTCCGCCCCGATGCAGGTGGCGCAGCAGTTCCTGGCCGCGCTGGCCCGCGACTGGGATGGCCGGCTCGATGCCCTGCAGGAGCACCTCAACCGCTGAGCGCGCCGACCCGGCCGCCGTCCACGACGTGCGGCCGGCCTTCGGCGTGCCCCGAAACGAGATACGGAACCCCAGATGACCACCACTCCCTCGACCCCGCGCCTGAGCAGCCGGCAGCGGGTGATCCTCCTGGTGCTGCTCGGTGCCGGCTTCATGCTGTCCGTCGACTTCTCGATCCTGAACGTCGCGCTGCCTGAGGTCGGCGCGGGCGTCGGCCTCGACGCCGCTGGGCTCGCCTGGATCACCTCCGCGTACGCGTTGCCCGCTGCCGGTTTCACCCTCCTGTTCGGACGGATGGCCGACCTGTTCGGTCGCCGCCGCCTGTTCCTGACCGGCATGGTCCTGCTCACCGGGGCCTCGGTGCTCGGCGGCCTCGCCGGCACCGCCGAGACCCTGCTGACCGCCCGCGCGCTGCAGGGTCTGGCCACCGCGATGACGATCCCGGCGGCGCTGTCGCTGATCACCACCACCTTCGTCGAAGGGCCGCTGCGGGCCCGCGTCCTCGGCCTCAACGGCGCGCTGCTCTCGGGCGGGTTCACCGTCGGCGCGCTGGTCGGCGGGGCGCTGGTCGGCCTGCTGGGGTGGCGGGCCGCGTTCTTCGTCAACGTCCCGGTGGCCGTGGCCATCCTGGCCGTGACGCCGTTCGTGATCGGTGAGCACCGGCGGCCCGACCGGGTGCGGCTGGACCTGCCGGGAGCGGTGACCGTGACCGGCGGCCTGCTGGCTGCGGTCTACGCGATCATCGAGCGGAGCATTCCCGCGGCCGCTGTGGGCGGGCTGCTGCTGGCCGCGTTCTGGGCGATCGAGCTGCGCTCGCCCGCGCCGCTCGCCCCACTGCGCATCCTCGGCCGCCCGAGCGTGAAGTGGGGCAACTGCGCGGGGTTCGTGGTCTTCGCCATGGAGCCGGCGATGATCTTCCTGATGACGCTCTACCTGCAGCAGGTGCTGGGCCTGGCGCCGCTGGCCACCGGGCTGGTCTTCGGGATCCCCGGGCTGGCGTCGGTCGCCGCCGGGGTGCTGGCCGGGCGCGTCATCGGCCGCTTCGGCGCGCGCGTGGTGCTGGCCGTGGGCATGTCCGTGCAGGGACTGGCCACGCTGCCGCTGGTGTTCCTCGGGACCGACCCGGCCGCGCTCACGGTCCTGGTCACGGCGCTGTTCGTCGGGTTCTTCGGGCACGTGAGCGCCATCGTGGCCTTCACTGTCACCGCGACCTCGGGGCTGCCCGACCACGAGCAGGGCCTGGCCACCGGCCTGACCTCGCTGACCCAGCAGGTGGCCCTCACCGTCGGTATCCCGATCCTGGGCGCGGTCGCGGCGACGCAGAGCGGCCTGCTGTCCGGCATCCACCTCGCCCTCGGCCTGAACGTGACCGTGACGCTGGCGAGCGTGGCCCTCATCTGGCTCGGGCTGCGACCCGACTCGACAACGGAAAGCCCGACAACCGAAGAAAGGTGCACAGCATCATGAAGACACCCCCGATCGTCTCCCCGCAGGAGTGGGAGGCAGCACGCCAGCAGCTGCTGGTGCAGGAGAAGGAGCTGACCCGGGCCCGGGACGCGATGGCCGCCGCCCGCCGGCGGATGCCGTGGCAGGCCGTCGACAAGGAGTACGCGTTCGACGGGCCCGACGGCCGGGTGAGCCTGCTCGACCTGTTCGCCGGCCGCCGGCAGCTGATCGTCTACCGGGCGTTCTTCGAGCCCGGCGTGCACGGCTGGCCCGACCACGCCTGCCCCGGCTGCTCGCTGGTCGCCGACCAGGTCGCGCACGTCGCGCACCTGAACGCCCGCGACACCACCCTGGTCTTCGCCTCCCGCGCGCCGCAGCCCGACATCGAGCGGGTCAAGGCCCGGATGGATTGGACGATGCCCTGGTACACCCTGACCGACGGATTCGACGTTGATCATGGCGTGGACGAGTGGCACGGCACCAACGCCTTCCTCCGTGACGGCGATCGCGTGGTCCGCACGTACTTCGTCAACAACCGCGGCGACGAGGTCATGGGTAGCACCTGGAGCTACCTGGACCTGACCGCGCTCGGGCGGCAGGAGGAGTGGGAGGACTCGCCGGAGGGTTGGCCGCAGACCAAGCCGTACGAGTGGTGGAACTGGCACGACGAGTACGAGGGTGGTCCGACGTCAGCACGCTGACGGAAGTCACCGCTCCGGATGGACGGCACTCGCCTCGCGACCCGGCCGAGAGTAGCCGCGCTCGGCGTAGGGGGAGTAGCGAGCCAGGTGTTCGGCGCCCGCGACGGTGGTATACGTGGCGACTGCGATGGTGACGGGGTTCGGCGTGGTGCAGCGCAGGCTGGACTAGCAGTGCGCGCGGTGATCACCCGGACCAGGTGACGATCAGGAGGTCCACCCCTTCGAGCGTGTTGCCGAATCTTCAGCAGCCGTCAGGCACGGTCGAGCCGCCATCGGGCACCCCGGACGGTTCGGCGGCGTCAAGATCACCGTCTGCGGTCGCTGAGCTGCACGGATGAATCTAATCAACCGCAGACGCCGATCATGACCAGGTTTGCCCCACCCGGAGCCGGGTCAAGGGATGCCATCGCCGCCCGATTGGGCAACGGGCTCCTTCCTGATCGTCGAGGATCAGATAGGTGATCATTCCGAAACGGGGACAATGTCGAGCGCGTAGCTCACTCGGCTGGTCCGAGCTCCGTCCTGAGTTGACTCCACGGCACGGCGCCCGGGTGACGCTCGCCGGAGCGCAGGCGTTGCTCGGCGCTGGCGAGCACGGCGGTGTAGCGCTCGGAGCCGGTGGCCGCGGTTACCCACGCCACGCGTCGCCAGACGTCCAGTGTCTCCAGGACGCCGGTCAGGTCCAGCTCCCGGGTGGCGCGGGCCAAGACGTCCTGCCACTGATGGTCGAACTCGGTGACTGCAGCAGCCGGACGTCCGTGACGTGCGCGCGCACCAGGTCGGCCACCGGCCGGTGCCGGGGGGTGTGATCAGCATGATCTTGGTGACCGGCCCGTCGGGCATTCTCGGCCAGCGTGATGCCGCCGCGGTGCGCGTAGTCGACCAGCGCCGGGGCCGGGTGCAGCACGTACGCCCGCTCGTCGCGGAACCCGACCGCGCCCACGCCGGGCGGGAGCCGGGGGAGCACCCCGTCGCGCAACACCGGCCAGGACGGCCCGAGCTGCAGGTCCAGCAACCGCACCCCGCTCCGCGGCTCGACCACCCTGGCCCCGTTGTAGAGGATCAGTGGCGTGTCCAGACCCAGCTCGCGGTGGTAGCGGCCGGCCGACTCCTCGTTGCGGCCGGTCGCGATCACGACCGTGCCGCCCGCGTCGCCCAGCCCCACCGCCGCGGGCTACGGTGGCCTGTGTTGTCAGCATGTCAATACGTGCGGACCGGAGAAGAGCAGTGGCCTCACTCGATCAGCTGGTCCGCGTCGACCGGTCCAGCCCGGTCCCGCAGTACTTCCAGGTCGCCCAGGCCCTGCAGCGGGTCATCGAGTCCGGTGAGCTGCCGCCCGGCACCCGGCTGGACAACGAGTTCTCGCTGGCCGACCAGCTCGGCGTCTCTCGACCGACGGTGCGCCAGGCCCTGCAGTACCTGATGGCGAAGGGGCTGCTGGCCCGCAAGCGCGGTGTGGGCACCTCGGTCGCCGCCGACAAGGTGCGCCGCCGCACCGAGCTGACCAGCCTGCACGACGACCTCGAGCAGGCCGGCCGGCACCCGCGCACCACGCTGCTGGAGTTCGCGACGTTCCCGGCGCGGCCCGAGATCGCCACGGCGCTGGCGTTGGAGGCCGGCGCGCCGGTGCTGTCGCTGCGGCGGCTGCGCTACGCGGACGACGTGCCGCTGGCCATCCTGCGCAACCACGTGCGGTGCGACCTGGGGATCCCCGCCGACGGCCTCATCCAACAGGGCCTCTACCAGCTGCTGCGTACGGCGGGGGTGGACATCGCCTCGGCCGAGCAGTCGGTGAGCGCCCGGCCGGCCACCGCCACCGAGGCCACCCTGCTGGAGCAGAAGCGCGGCGCCACGCTGCTCGTGCTGGACCGCACCGCCTACAGCGGCGCCGGGACCCCGCTCGAGCACGGCCATGATCTCTGCCTGGCCTCGTTGTACACGCTGGAGATGTCGATCAAGATGCAGTGACCGGGCGGTGGCGCGCCAACTGGATGTGCTCCGCTGATCATGCACACCCTCGACGGCTGTCAGGTGTCCAGGAGATCGGGAACGAAGACGTCCGCACGCGATCGTCGACGTCAGGTGCGCAGGTAGTACGTCCAACCGAGCTCCGCGACGTCGAACTCCTGGTTGACGATCATCCGTTTGAAGATGTCCGTGACGACCGTTGCGCTCTCGAAACTCGCGTCGACGCCGTCGATCGTCACCGAGCCGTCGAACAGTGCAGCGCATCGGTCATTACGGACAACGCCGACCTTCAGTTGACATCGCTCATGTGCCGCCTCTTCGCAAGAGCCGGAAGATGTCCCGCACCGAGCTTGTTGCCGGATCGGGCGGCGGCATCCCCCGACCCGGCCCTGCTCATGATCGGCGTATGCGGTTGAAAAGCTTCATCCGTGCAGCTCAGCTACCGCAGACGGCGATCTTGACGCCGCCGAACCGTCCGAGGTGCCCGATGGCGGCTCGGCCGTGCCCCGACGTCCGCCGAGGATTCGGCACCACGCTCGCAGGCCCTGACAAGGCATGATTCCCTGCTCCCGGGGTGCGTCTGCCTTCCCGCGCACCTGTCCCGGCCACGACCCGCCGCCCGCTTCACTCGCTGCTGCGGGTCCCCAGGAGCTGATCTTGAGGCCCAACCGGGTGTCGAAGGTGGCGGCGGGCTGCCAGCTCGTCGTCGTCCACGAAGGTCAGCATCGGTTCCCCGGGCCTGCAGGCCATCACCACGACGAACCGGCTCCATTCGCTGCCCGGGTTGGCCGCCTGGTAGTGGATGCGGTCCCCGCCCGGCTCCCAGAACGTCTCGCCGGCACCGATGGTGCGCGGAGCGTCACCTTCCAGTTCGAAGACCATCTCGCCGCTCACCATGTACCCGTACACCGGGCCGGAATGGCGATGCGGCGGCGTGCCCGCGTTCATCGGGGGGATCTCGACGAGCACGGTCATGAGGTGGCCCGACGTCGGCAGCTCGGCGATGTCGTGCTCGTCGAGAACGCTGATCCGAGTCTCGGTGTCGGTCGCGTCCATCTGCGGTACCTGCTTCCGGGTCGAAGGTGCGGTGATCACGAGCTCTGGCCGACGGTGGCCGTGGGCCAGGTGGTGCGGTGGTCGGCGTGGTCGAGGATCGTCGTGGCGTGGTCGACCGGCGGGTAGATCCACTCGCCGTTGATCGACCGTTTGAGGCTCTTGGCCTCCTCCCGGGTCTTGGCCACGGCGCGGTCCCATCCGGTGGTCAGGACCGCGCCGTAGGAGCCGAGGTCGAGACACGTCACGTACGGGTCGGGTGCGAACGGGACCTGCGGGCGGCCGAGCAGGTCCGACGCCACGTTGACGCCGACGAACTTGCCCTGCGGCACCGCGTGCTGACAGCTCTGCATGACCACGTGCCCGGGCTCGGCGACGGCGGCGGCGGTGTCACCGGCCGCGTACACCCCCGCGACGCCGATGACCCGCAGGAACTCGTCCACCCGCAACCGGCCCAGCGCGTCCCGCTCGCCGGGAACCTGCTCGGTGAGCGAGCTGGCCCGCATGCCCGCGGTCCACACCACGGTCCGGGCGGGGACCGTCGTGCCGTCGGCCAGTGTCACGCCCGCCGCATCGAGCCGGGCCACCTGCGCGCCGAGCCGGACCTCGACGCCGGTCTCGGCCAACGCCTCGAGGATCTGCGGGCGGGGCCCCTCTCCGAGTTCCGGCCCGACCACAGCGGCGCGCTCGACCAGGATCACCCGGACCGGCCGGCGACCGGCCACCGCCCGGAGCCGATCGACCAGCTCGGTGGCCACCTCGAGCCCGGTGAACCCGGCGCCGACGACGACGGCGGTGAACCGCCCCTCCTCGAGACGGTCGTCGAGACGCTGCCCGAGGCGTTGGATGTGGGCGTGCAGCGCCGCTGCGCCGGGCATCGAATCGACGTCGAAGAGGTGCTCCGCCCCGTCGATCCTGGGTCGCACGGCTCGGCTGCCCGAGGCCAGCACCAGCCGGTCGTACGGCAGGTCGAGGCCCTCTCCGTCGCGACCGACCGCGGCGACCCGTCGGCGCCCGGTGTCGATCCCGGTGACCGTCGCGGCGACCCGGCGCACCCCGATCGGTCCCAGCACCCGGTCGAGGGGGACCCGCATCCGCTGCGGATCGGACTCGTAGAGCCGCGGCCGGATCACCATGTCGTCACCGGACTCGACCAGGGTCACCCGGATCCGGTCGGGCTCTCCGGCCTCCCGGCAGGTCCGCATCACGCCCGCGGCACCCCACACGCCCGCGAACCCACCACCGATAATCAGGACATTGGACATCTAGTTTCACCTTCCTCGGCATCGTTGCCTGTCACTGCGGGAAGAACCAGGAAGTGCTAGATCGGGGCGCGTCCGAACGCGCGGCGGACCGTCCCGGCCGCCGCCGGCGCATGCAGGTCCGCCTCGGCGCGCACGTCGGCGACGGTCTGCTGGGCCAGCGTGCTACGCCAGGCCATCTCGGCGCGCAGCATGGAGGCGTGCACCGCGCACGGCACATCGAACGCGCTGCGCGGCATGTACTCGCCCATCCCGCGCTGCCGGATCTCGGCGCAGCGGAACGCCTGTTCCGGGCCCTCGATCGCCACGACCACGTCCATCAGCGTGATCGCGGACGGGTTCCGGGCGAGCCGGAACCCACCGCGCGCTCCGGATACCGACTCCAGCAGCCCGGCCCGAGCGAGGGCCTGCAGCTGCTTGTTCAGGTAGGCGACCGGCAGCCCGTGCTGTCCGGCGAGCTGGGCGGTCGGCACCGGCTCGTCGTCGTCGAGCCAGGCGAACGTGAGCAGGACGTGCAGGGCCCACTCCACGCCCTGGCTCATCCGCACAGCGGTCAGCGTAGAACCTGGACATGTGATGTCAAGGTTCGGCAACGACCGACCGCCGGTGACGACCTGTTCGGGGTGCCGATGCCGGGATCGCAGCGCCGCAGGGCCGTGGACAGGGATTGGGCCGTCTGCTGGATCGGCAGCCGCATCCGCGCTGCGACCAGGCGGGCGGCTCCGCCGGTCACCGAGACCGCCGCGGCGCAGGCCGTGTTGCCGGTATCGAGTGGTGCGGCGACGCAGGTCAGTCCGATCCGGTACTCCTCCCGGTCGACGGCGACGCCATCGGCCCGCACCGAGTCGAGTTCACGACGCAGTCGCGCCGGCGACGTGATGGTCGAGGTGGTCCGCGCCGTCAACCGGGTGGTCAGCATGACGGTGTGCGCCGCGGCTTCGTCGTACGCGGCGAGAACCTTGCCCAGTGCGGTGCAGTAGGTCGGCAGCTGGATCCCGATGGACATGACGGACGCGGTCCGCGACCGGCCGGAGGTGCTCTCGACAATCAGTGCCCGGCCGTTGAGCAGTACCGCCAGATGAACGGCCTCACCCGTGCGGTGGTGCAGCTCCTCGAGGTAGGGCAGCGCGGTGATCCGTATCCGCGTGTGGACCTCGGACAGGTGCGCGATTCGCGAGAGCCGACAGCCGATGCTGAATCGGTTGCCGTGCCGTTCCAGCCAGTTCAGCTCGGTCAACATCTCGACGGTCCGCCGGACACTGGTCTTGGGGATCCCGGTACGCGCCGTCAGGCCCTGCAAGCTCAACGTGGAGTGGGCGGCGTCGAATGCGCCGAGAATGACATCGGCTCGGCCCAGAATGGATCGAGTGGCTTCGGACCGCGCATTCGTGGTCATCGGTGTTACCCCCGAGTGGGTATGCGCATCCCTCGCTCGACGATCGTGAGGAAGGGGCGATGTCGCGCAGGCGTGGTGGTGGCGGTGGCGCTCTCGTCGGTCAGTCGAGCCTGGTCGAGCGGCCGGAACCAGGCAAGACTTCCTTGCCGCGGAGCGGCAAGATCGATACTTTGGGGACCATGTCCGACGCCGTCGCCGGGCTCCGCTCCGGCCAGCTGTCCTCGGTCCGCAACGCGGCGCGGCTGCTCAAGGAGTTCTCGCGGCACGACCACGAGCTCGGCGTCACGGAGGTCGCCCGCCGCATCGGCGTCACCACCAGCACCGCCTTCCGGCTGCTGACCACCCTGACCGCGGAGGGTCTGCTCGAACGCGGCGAAACCGAAGGCCGATATCGCCTGGGCATGGTCATGTACGAGCTGGGGGTCACGGTGTTCCCGCAGAGTGGCCTGCACGAGGCGGCGGTGCCGGTGCTGGCCGCCCTGCGGCACAGCACCGGGGAGACCGTGCAGCTCGCCGTGCTCGATCACCTCGAGGTCGTCTTCATCGATCGGCTGGAGAGCCCGCAGACGCTGCGTTTCGTCTCCGGCGTCGGCCACCGGATCCCGGCCCATGCGACGAGCACGGGGAAGGTCCTGCTCGCCGCGCTCGACCGCGGCGTGCTCCGCGAGCGGTTGCGGGACCGGCAACTTGCTCGGCTCACTCCGTTCACGATCGTGTCCAAGCGGGCGTTGTCGACCGACCTGGCCCGGGTCGCCGAGCGGGGTTGGGCGCAGAACGTGGAGGAGAGCACCCTGGGCACCTCATCGGTGGCGGCGCCGATCGTGGACTCCAGCGGGCAGGCGGTGGCGGCGCTCAGCGTGGTGGCACCGGTGTTCCGCGCGACCCCGGAGGCCATGCGCGGCTACCGGGCCGCGGCCGTGAACGCGGCGTCGGTGATCTCGCGGAGACTGGGCTATGACGGTGGTCGCGCGGCGGTCACGCGCAGTTGACCGGGCCCGGTCATCGGCCGCGGGGACGCGCCCCGAGCGCCCGGGAAACGTCGCCGGCGGTAGCGCGGACGGCCGTCGCGAGCAGGTCGAGATGGAGCGCCGATGCGGATCCGGTGATGGAGATCGCGGCGACGCAGTCGTCCTCGGGGCCGCGTACGGGCGCGGCGACACAGGCCACGCCGACCTCGCACTCCTCGCGGTCGTAGGCCACGCCGTCGATCCGGATCCGGGCGAGCTCGGCGTGCAACCGATCTCGCCCGACGATCGTCGTCGGGGTCCGGGCGGCGAATCCCGCGCGCAGGACGTGATCGAGCGCGGTGACCGGTCCGAACGCCAGCAGGGCCTTTCCCACGGCGGTGCAGTGCGCCGGCAAGCGGCCACCGACCCTGGTGGCTCCTGGCCACGTCCCGGTCAGCTTCTCGACGTACCTGGCGTTCGGGCCGTCGAGCACGGCCAGATGGATCGTGTCGTCGGTTGCCGCGCGCAGGACTTCCAGGTGCGATCGCGCCGCCGCGCGCAGCGGGACTCGCGGCAGGGTCGACAAGCTGACCTCGAAGAACCGTGTCCCGATCGAGTACCGATGCCGGTCACGACGGAGCCATCCCAGCTCGATCATCTTCTCCACGGTGCGGTGGACCGTCGTCTTCGGTAGGCCCGTGTTGGCCACGATGGCATTCAGGCTCATCGTCGGGTGGGCGTCGTCGAACGCGTTGAGGATGGCATCGGCCCGTCCGAGGCTGGACCGCTGGGTCTCTTCCGGCGTGCTTCCGTCCACCTCGGTTGGCCTAGTTGGTGCGCCGGGTGGGCACAACGACCGGGACCGCTGAGCGGACCAAACGGCCACGAAAGCAATCGGTCCGCCTGGTGGAACCAGCCGTATCGAGGCCAGCCGGTCGCGGTGCAGCGTCCCGGGCATGTCGTACGAGCTGCGCACCAACGTCATCGAGCCGACGCGCAACACGTTCAGCTATCTGGTCGAGCGGTTCGGGGACCGTCCGGCGACCCGGTACCAGGAGGCGTCGTTCAACGTCCAGCCCCGGGAGAACTTCCACTACCGCCCGACCTGGGATCCCGATCACGAGCTGTACGACCAGGGGTACTCCGCGCTCAAGCTGGGCGATCCGTACAGCTACACCGATCCGCGCCAGTACTACTACACGCCGTTCGTGGCGGCCGCGGCCGAGCGCTACGAGTCGTTCGGCCAGACGCTGAAATACGTCGAGGACCGGCGGCTGCTGGACAAGCTGCCGGAGAACTGGCAGACCGTGTGCACCGGGTTCGTCATCCCGCTGCGGCACTACGAGTCGGGCGCGCAGCTGATCAGCATCAACGCGGCCCGGTTCGCCTACGGCACGACCGTCGCGCAGCCGGCCGCATTCGCGGCCATGGACCGGATCGGGAACGCCCAGCTGCACAGCCTGATCGGACTGGCGGTGTCCGGCGGCGGACCGGACGCGCTGAGCGAGGCCAAGAAGAACTGGCTGTACTCCGCGCCGGTGCAGGGCCTGCGGCGGATGATCGAGGAATTGCTGGTCGAGGACGACTGGGCGGTCGGACTGGTCGGGCTGGACCTGGCCGACCGGCTGCTGTACCCGCTGCTGTTCGAGCATCTGGACGAGCGGGCGCTGTACCGGGGTGCGATGGCCTACAGCCTGTTCGCCCGGCATTTCCACGACTGGTACGGAAACCACCGCAAGTGGATCGACGCGCTGATCAAGGCCTGGACGAAGGACCCCCAGCACGGCGAGGCGAACGCCGAGGTGCTCGCCGGCATCGCCGACCGCTGGTACCCGACGGCCTGCGCCGCGGTGCGCTCGTTCGCCGAGGGTCTCGCCGAGTCGGCCGGATCCGTGACGATCCTGTCCGCCGCCGACCGCGGCGCTGCGGAGCTGGCCGCGACGCTGGCCAAGGCCGGCATCCCGCTCGCCGCGACCACCGGGGCAACGTCGACCAACAGATCAGCGACAACCAACGGATCAGCGACATGAGCGCGCCGGCCGCCCCGGGCGGCGCGAAGCGCGCCCGGATGGTCGGGATCGACCTGCAGGACTCCGAGGACACCCGGGCTCTGATCGAGGCGATCGAGCAGGACAACCCCGAGGCGATCCTGCGCCGGATGCCCGGGATGGTGAAGGTCCAGTCGCCGCGGCCGCTGGAAATTCGCCGGGAGTCCGTCGAGGAGCGGATCGGCCGCGAATGGGAGACCCACGAATTCCAGCTCAACATCATTTCCTACTCGGGGAACATCGACGAGTGGGACGACGACCACATCGTCATCAAGTGGAAGCACTGAGGAGCAGCTGTGGCCAAGCCCAAACTGTCGATGCGTGAGCGGTACCGGCTCCTCACCCGTGATCTGGACTGGACCCCGACGTACGTC
Source organism: uncultured Actinomycetota bacterium (assembly GCA_963730945.1). Classification (GTDB taxonomy): domain Bacteria; phylum Actinomycetota; class Actinomycetes; order Mycobacteriales; family Pseudonocardiaceae; genus Pseudonocardia. Next base: position 161,362 of record CAVSTV010000007.1, on the reverse strand, counting down.
GAGCCGCGCAAGGTGTATCCGTACACCCGGTACGAGGGAATCAAGATTCACGACTGGGATGCGTGGGAGGACCCGTTCCGGCTGACCATCGACTCCTACAGCAAGTACCAGGCGGAGAAGGACAAGAAGCTCTACGCGGTCATCGACGGTTTCGCCCAGGGCCAGGGGCACCTGTCGTTGACCGACGCCCGCTACGTCAACTCGCTGAAACTGTTCCTGCAGGGCGTCACCCCGCTCGAGTACGGGGCCCACCGGCATTTCGCGTACCTGGCCCGGCACCTCGACGGCCCGGGCGCCCGGTTCGCGGCGCTCTGCCAGAGCATCGACGAGCTGCGGCACTGCCAGACTGAGATCCACACCATCAGTCAGTACAACAAGTACTACGGCGGTCTGCACGACTTCTCGAAGATGCACGACCGGGTGTGGTACCTGAGCGTGCCGAAATCATTCTTCGACGACGGCATCTCGGCCGGCCCCTTCGAGTTCCTGACGGCGATCTCGTTCAGCTTCGAATACATGCTGACCAACCTGCTGTTCGTGCCGTTCATGAGCGGCGCCAGCTTCAACGGCGACCTGGCCACCATGACGTTCGGTTTCTCCGCGCAGAGCGATGAGAGCCGGCACATGACGCTCGGCCTGGAGGCGCTGAAGTTCCTGCTCGAACAGGACGAGGGCAATGTACCGATCATCCAGGACTGGGTCGACAAATGGTTCTGGCGCGGATACCGGCTGCTCGGCCTGGTGTCGGCGATGATGGACTACATGTTGCCGAAGAAGGTGATGAGTTGGAAGGAGGCCTTCGAGCTCTACTTCGAGCAGCAGATGTTGGAGGGCCTTTTCCCGGATCTCGAGTACTACGGTATCCGACCGCCGCGGCACCTCGAGCAGGCGATCGCCGAGAAGGACCACCTCAGCCACCAGGTGTACCGGATCCTCTACCAGTTCAGCTTCGCCGCCAGCTTCAACACCACGGTGCCACCTGCCGAGGAGCTGGACTGGATGTCGCAGGCCTATCCCGACTCGTTCGACCAGCACTACCGGCCGCTCTGGGAGCGCTCACGCAGCCTGACCGAGCAGGACAAGCGGTTCTTCTTCCAGGGCCTGCCGATGCTCTGCCAGGTGTGCCAGATCCCGATGGGCTTCACCGAGCCGGGCGACCCGACCACGATCTGCGTGCGGCACAGCGAGTACCGCGGGGAGCGGTTCAACTTCTGCTCCGACGGCTGCAAGTGGATCTTCGATCGGGAGCAGGCGAAGTACGTGCAGGCCTGGCTGCCGGTGCACCAGATCTACCAGGGCAACTGCGGCGGGGCCTCGATCCCCGAGGTGCTGGACTGGTACGGCATCGCCGACGGCGTGGACAACGGTGAGTACCTGACCAGCCAGGACAAGCAGTCCTGGGACCGCTGGCACGCGGCGGCGGTCGTGGGGGGCGGTGCCTGATGGGTGTCAAGGCCCTCTACGACTACGACTTCCCCTCCGCCGACCGCGCGGAGCTGTTCGGCGACGACCTGCTGGTCAACATCATGTGGACGGACAACCACATGTTCGCCTCCGCCGCCTGCTTCCGGGTGCCGGCCGCGATGGCGTGGCGTGACTTCCGGACCCAACTGCTCGACCCGTGGGCCGGTTCCGACCCGGACTTCGACCCGGCCGCCGCCCGCGACTGGCGCATCGAGGGCGAGCCGATCGAGATCGACGACTCGACGACGGTCGCCGGCACCGGGGTGGTGCACAAGGGTCTGATCACCTTCCGCACCGGGGCCGGCGATGAGTGAGACGTTCACGATCACCGTCGAGCCGCTGGACCGGGAGGTCGAGTGCGCCGAGGACCAGGCCATCCTGGATGCCTGCCTGCGCGCGGGGGTGTGGTTGCCGCACGCGTGCACGCACGGCACCTGCGGAACCTGCAAGGTGCAGATCCTCGACGGCGACGTCGAGCACAACGACGCCTCGGACTTCGCGCTGATGGAGTTCGAGCGCACCGAGGGCAAGATGCTGGTCTGCGTCGCGACGCCGTCGTCGGACGTGACGCTGGAGGCCGATGTCGAGCCCGAGGACGGCGTCACCTACCACCCGGTGGACGACTACGTCGGCACCGTCGCCTCGGTCGAGGACGTGGCCAGGGGCACCCGCCGGCTGCTCATCGATCTGGACAAGCCGATGCCGTTCAACCCGGGCCAGTACGTCACCGTCGAGGTGCCGGGCTCGGACCAGACCCGGACCTACTCGATGGCCAACCCGCCCAGCGAGCCCGATCGCCTCGAGCTGCAGATCCGGCGCACCCCCGGCGGTCTGGCCACCGACGGTTGGATCTTCACCACGCTGGCGGCCGGGGACACCATCCGGCTCTCCGGGCCCTACGGCCGGTTCTTCCTGCGCGCGGCCCGGTCGGAGCCGGCGATCCTGATCGGCGGCGGCACCGGGCTGGCCCCGCTCAAGTCGATCGTGCGACACGTCCTGGAAAGCGGCCTGGACCAGCGGCTGTACCTGTACCAGGGGGCCCGGGAGCGCGTCGATCTCTACGACGTGGAGTACTTCCGCGCGCTGGAAGCCGACCATCCCGACCAGTTCAGTTACCGCCCGTGCCTGTCCCAGGAGGAATGGGACGGCGCGTCCGGGATGGTGACCGACATCGTCGAAGCCGACTTCGAGACCTGCCGCAAGCACACCGCGTACCTGTGCGGCCCGCCACCGATGGTGGAGGCGGCGATGAAGTCGCTGATGCGCAAGCGGCTGTTCCCCCGCGACATCTACCGCGAGGACTTCTTCGACGCATCCGACAAGGCGACCGGCGGGGTCCGGAGTCCCCTGATGAAATGAGCGCGCCAGCGATGGATGCCGCGATGCCCGAGAGCCAGCGCGATGTCGTGTTCACCCCGCTCATGCTGCGGGTGCGCGGGGTGCTCGGCGGCGCCGAGCCCGGTCCGGCGCCGCGGCTGGTCACCAGCTTCTCGCGAGGCATCGCCGCGGTGAACGACGAATGGGTGTACCTGCGGTGTCGCGGCGAGCAGGTGATCGCGGAGGCGAACTCCATGCTGCCGGCCGGCTCCGAGACGTTCGACGTGATCGACGAATACGGGACCGGCGAGCTCGCCTTCGTGCTGCGGCTCGGCGAACGGTCGATGCGCATCTCGATGGGTCGATCCGGGCGAAAGGGATGGGTCGAGCTAGTGCGCTCCTACCTCCCCGGGGACGAGCTGGTCGAGCCGGCGGAGGGTGCTGTGCTGGAGGATCTGATCGCCGAGATGCTGAGCAACCACCTCGCCCGACCGACGGCGTCGTGAGGCGGTCATGTCCGACGCGGTGATGGCGGTCTTCGATTTCCACGGCGATTCCGCACAGCTCGCCCCGCTGTACGACGCGGTGCTGCGTGACGTCGTCGCCGTGTCCTCCGGTCGGCCCCTGGTGCATCTGGCCGTGCCCCGGGAGTACGGATTCATGGTGGTCGACGTCTGGAACTCGACCGCGGCGTTCGCGGCATTCGAGCGCAACGAGGACTTCCGCCGGGTCCTTCGCGACGGCGGGCTGCCCGAACCCGCGATCCGCACCTACCCCGTGCACAACCTCGGCTGGCCGGTCGACGCCATGCCGCTCTACCGCTGATCGACGAGGAAGGAACCACCATGGGAGTCCTGCGCCTGGGCTACGTCCACGCTCGGGTGACCGACCTGGCCGAGGCCAAGAGCCACTACGGCGACACGCTCGGTCTCTACACGGCGCACGAGGAGCCGGGCCGGGTCTACTACAAGGGCTGGGACGAGTGGGACCACCACTCCGTGGTCCTGGAGGAGGGCGGCGTCGGCCTGGTCAAGATGGGCTACAAGGTCGCCAGCTCCGATGACCTCGAGGTGTACGAGAAGCGGGCTCAGCAGTTCGGCTGCCTGGTCGAGCGGATGAGCAAGGGGGAGAACCTCGAAGTCGGCGACGGGGTGCGGATCGTGCTGCCCTCGGAGCACGTGCTGGAGCTCTACCACGAGATGACGGTGGTCGGCACCGAGGTGGGCTCGGTCAACCCGGAGGTCTTCCCGCGGCACCTGGTCGGCGTCGGCGCTCCGCACCTGGACCACCTGCTGGTGTCCACGACCGACGTCAAGCTGGCCGACCGGTTCTTCTCCGAGGTGCTGGACTTCTACGCCACCGAACGGGTCACCACCGGGTTGGAGGACGACGCGGGCTACATCGGCACCTGGATGTCCACCGGGATGCGCCCGCACGACATCGCCGTGATCGACGGACCGCAGGGCAAGCTGCACCACTTCGCGTTCGGCCTCTCCGACTGGTCGGCCATCCTGCGCGCCGGGCAGCTGTTCTCGATGGACGACGTGCCGATCGACGTCGGCCCCACCCAGCACGGCATCACCCGCGGCGAGACGATCTACTTCTTCGACCCCTCGGGCAACCGCAACGAGGTCTTCTCCGGCGGCTACGAGGCCTTCCCGGACCGGCCCACCGTGACCTGGACGGTCGACCAGCTGGGCAAGGGGATCTTCTACATCGACCGCGAGTTGAACGAGCGGTTCACGTCGGTCCTGACCTGAGACCGCAAAGTCGGCATCTGCCTGCGTTGCCGTGCGGTGCCGCCGCCGCCGGAAAGGACGCCGGCCGGCACCCGCCGGCGAGTTGGACACCAGGGTCGCTCCCGGGCGGCTCGACAGCCCTCAGGTCCCGATGATCATGCACACGCTCGACGCTTCCTGGTCAGGTGTCCAGGGCGGCGAGGAATTGCGACGCACACATGCCGTTCGTGTTTCCCTGATTGCACCGCCTACAGCGGCCACCACGTCCGGGCGTAGTGCGCAACGCTGTGCCCATGACAGATCCAAGTGCGGTGCCGGCGCCGGCGGCCGCCGTGGGCCCGCAGCGAGCAGCGTTCGGCGTGCCGCCGGACGTCGCGTACTTCAACACCGCCAACCTCGCACCGCAGCTGCACAGCGTCCGCGCAGCGGGCGAGGCCGCGTTGGAGCAGCGCGGTCGGCCGTGGACGATCTCGCCCGGCGACTGGTTCTCCGACGTGGAGCGGTTGCGCGCGCTGTTCGGTGCGCTGGTGGGCGCCGACGCCGAGGGCGTCGCGCTCGTCCCGGCCACGAGCTACGGCTTCGCGGTGGCCGCCCGGAACCTGCCGCTGGCCGCGGGCGACCGGGTGCTGGTGCTGGCCGAGGAGTACCCGTCGGGCATCTACACGTGGCGCGCGGCCACCCGAGCGGCCGGCGCGGAGATCGTGACGGTGCACCGGGAACCGGGTCAGGGGTGGACCGAGGCGATCCTGGAGATCCTCGACGAGCGGGTCGGCGTCGTCAGCGTGCCGAACGTGCACTGGACCGATGGCGCCCTGGTCGACCTGGCAGCGGTGAGCGCCCGCAGCCACGAGATCGGCGCCCGGCTGGTCATCGACGGCAGCCAGTCGATCGGCGCGCTGCCCCTGGACGTGGACGCGCTGAAGCCGGACTTCGTGGTCACGGTGGGCTACAAGTGGCTGCTGGGCCCGTTCGGGGTCGGCTACCTCTACGTCGCCGAACGGCATCGAGACGGCGAGCCGGTGGAGCAGAACTGGATCTCGCGCGAGGGGTCGGAGGACTTCGAGCGGCTGGTCGACTACCGCGACGGCTACCAGCCGGGGCTCGACGGTTCGACGGCGGGCAGCGCACCAAGTTCGAACTGGTCCCGATGGCCATCGCGGCGCTGGAGCAACTGCACGACTGGCAGGTGCCACGGGTCGCGGCCGCGCTGGGCTCGCTGACCGCGACCATCGCCGCCGCGGCGACCGGGCTCGGGCTGGACCCGATGCCGACCCGCCTGCGGGGGCCACACCTGCTCGGCGTCCGGTTGCCCGCATCGATCCGCTCCGCCATCCTGCCCGCGCTGGCCGCGGCGAACTGCTTCGCCGCGGTGCGCGGGGAATCGCTGCGCATCGCGCCACATCTGCACGTCACCGACGTCGACGTGCGATGCCTGACCGACGCGCTGGCCGCCGCGCTGTGAGCGTGGGCGGCCAGGTCGGCCCACAGGTCGGCGTTGCGGGTGAGGCGTCGCGCGATCGGGATGGGGTCCCACCTGGGCGCGGCTCGCGCCGAGCGGTGAGGTCGCGGTGACCGCCGATCGGGTGCTGCGGATGCCCACCGGGGAGACGCTGACGTTGTCGCGCACCGGCGCCGATACCGGCGGTGCCGTGTTCGAGTTCGAGGCGGTGCTGCCTCCGGGGCTGTCCGGGCCGCCCCCGCACCGACACCGGTTCGAGACCGAGAGCTTCACGGTCGTCGAGGGGATCCTGCGGGTGCGGGTCGGGAACGACATCCGACACCTCGCCGAGGGCGAGAACGTGACGGTGCCGTCGGGAACCGTGCACGCCTTCGGCAACCCGGCGAACCGGCCGGCCCGGATCCGCGTGGTGGAGACCCCGGCCGGGCCGCTGGAGGAGCAGTTCCGGGCGCTGGTCGCGGCCGGTCGGCTGCCGCCGCTGCGCCGGCTGGCCCGGATCAACGTCGCCCACGATCTGTCGTTCGTGCTGAACGGAATCCCGGAGCCGTTGCAGCGGGTTCTGTGGCGGGCTCTGGCTGCGCTCCCGGAGCCCCGGGGGTAGTGGAGGCCTGAGCCTGGGCTGCTGGTGGGGCGCAGGAGGACTGCTCGCGCCGGCGATCTGCGTCTCAGGTCTTGCCACCGAGTTGTGACGGCTGGGCGATGCAGATGGTCGATCCAAGATTGTCCGTGTACCCGGATGTCCTGATCTACCCCTAACTCGGGGTTTCGACGGACCGCGATGGCGAAGCAGTGTCATGTCGCGAACGAACACATCGCCCTCGGCAGCAAGGAGTAATCGTGGCACTGCGGCAGTCGTCAGCTAGGACTACGAATGAACGAACAGCAATGGATGGGCCTGGCTCTTGTATTCGCCATGGTCGTACGGTAGCGGTCGTTGTCGCCGTTGCAGCCACGCTGCTGGGGTTGCCGGGCACAGCCGGCGCGGCTGTCTCAACTCGCGGAGTGGCCACTTCGACGGTGTACTTCAACAAGGCCGAGACGCTCGACCTTGCCACTTCCGGGCCATCCGGGGCGGCAATTTGCTTGGGTGCGGTCACCAGAATTCCTGTCGTCGGAACCGCAGCTGGGTCACTGTGCGGAGTCGAGCTCGGGGCCGCATCAATTCAGGCCAACCGCGCCAAGAATCGCGGGATGTGTGTCAAGCTCAAGTACGTGAACCCTGCAGCCACCGTCTTGACGAGGTTTCCCGTTCATTGGTGGGACATCTACAAAGGTAAGCACTGCAAGTAGGCTCGTGCGCCCCAGTCCGCCACCCGCGGTGCAGACCGTGTGTCACCGTGCAGACCCTGCACGGTGACACACGGTCTGCGCGGTGCCCCGGACGGTGGAACGTGGGGTCGGGAGGTATCTCCGCCGGGGGGTGGCGCCTCCACCGTTCGGTGAGCGGAACCGGTGAGGGGCAGCTGTGGACGTAGCGGTACTCCGGCAGGCAGTTGCGCGGGCGATCGGGAGCACCGACGCGGCTCGGGTCCGCTCCGCGCTGGCTGCTGCCGGGGTACTGGCCGCGCGCGACTCCGCGGTCCCGGCCGCCTCCACAGCGCCGGAGCTGCCCGAGCTGTGGCCCGGGCCGGCGTTGCTGCCGTGGCGGGACCCGACCGGCTGGCTGGCCGCGCGCACCGACCCCGCCCCCGCCCCCGACCTCGACATTGCCCCCGGGAACCGACTCGACAACCGGTGGTGGGCCGAGGCCACCGGCTTCGCCGAGGCGCGGCTGGCCGTCGCCGCCGACGACGACCCGGTGGACGTGCTGCGCGAGCTGCAGGGCGCGGACCGGGTCGTCGCGGTGTCCGCCGCACTGCCGGCGTGGGCCGTGGTGCCGGCCCCACGCGGCCCGGCGTGGAGCTGGCCGCTGCGGTTGGCGATCGGCCCCGGCTGGCGCACCGGCCCCGGCGACACCCTGGTGGACCCGCACAGCTGGTGGGACGCGCTGACGGTGCCGGTGCCGCTGAGCGGGCGATGGGCCGAGGCGTCACTCGCGCTGCTCGGGGACGTCGAGCCCGGCTCGGACCTCGCATCCCGGCCGGTCCGGGCCCGAGCCGTGATCGTCCGCGGGGACCCGGCCCGGCCGGGCGACCTGGCAGCGCTGGCCGACCGAGCCCGCCGGCACTCGGCCACGGTGATCGCCGTCGTGGACCCCGGGCCGCTGCCCGACCGGTGGATCAGCGAGCTGGTCGCAGCGCTCTCCCACGACGAGCCACTGGACCTGGCCCTGCACAGCAGCGCGCGGTTCCTGGATCTCCCGGCCCCCCTGGTGCTCGGGGCGGCCACGGTCCTGGAGCGGGCGCGGCTGCGCACCGTCATCGCCGACGCCACCCGCCGGCTCGGCCCGGTCGAGCTCGCCGGCGGTGGCGGGCTGGAGGGAACCAGCGACAGCGAGCAGCCGGTCGCCGCCCGCCGCCGACTGCTGGCCGAGCGGCTGCGCGAGCTGGTCGGCGGCGCGTTCATCTCCGAGGCCGGCGACGCCAGCCGGGTGGCCGAGACCCTGACCGAGGGCCGCCCCGACCTGCGGCGAATCCCCGACCGGTACCTGCTGGCCGGGCTCGGCGACGACACCGGGACGGCGCCGAGCCCGGTGCTGCCGGACCGGACCTACCAGCTGGTCGTCCGGATCGCCGCCGACGAGGCCATGGCGGCCGCGGGCGCGCCGGCGTTCCCCGATGTCCCGGCCGACTCCGCGGCGGGAACCGAGCTCACCGTGGTTGTCACCGACCTGGGCGGCCCGCCCGGCGAGATCCGCGAAGCCCAGCAGGCCCGACTGCTGCTGCCCCGCACCGGTGACTCCGCGCCGGTGACGTTCCCGCTGCGCACCGGCCCGGCCGGGTCGCTGCTGGAGCTGCGGGTGGCGGTGCTGCACGGCCACCGGTTCGTGCAGACCGGCCTGCTGCGGGCCCGCGTCGGGTCCGGGACGGTCGAGTTCCGGGTCGAGGCGGTGGTGCACGCGGACGTGGAGGAGCTGGCCACCAGCACCCCGCACGACGCCGCGCTGGTGCTCAACCACACCGCCGCGGGCTCCGCGGCGGTGGCCGCGCTGACCCCGGCGGGATCTTTCGTGCGCGTGTCGTCGGACATCACCGGCTCGGTCGCGGGCCTCACCGGGCCGCTGCAGCGACTGGTCAGCAAGCCGCGGGGGTTCACCGGGTTCCGTAGCAAGGCCTACCAAGAGCTGCTGATCGAGCTGGCCCGGCGCGGCCGGCTGCTGAACACCGCGCTGTTCGGCCACCGACCCGACCAGCGGTCCCCGCAGCAGCAGGCGCTGGCCGCGGCCACCCGGATCTCGGTGCTGTGTGCCGACCCGGACACCGTGGTCCCGCTGGAGTTCCTCTACGACCGCCCGCTGAAGGTGAGCCCGGGCGACAAGCTGACGTTCTGTGGCGGCGCGCGGGCGCACCTGATCGCCGGGGACTGCCCGAACGCCAGGGCCGACACACCCACCACCATCGTCTGCCCGGTCGGGTTCTGGGCGGCCACCAAGATCCTGGAGCGGCACGTGGTGGCGGCCCCGACGGACGGGTCGGCGCCGGTGCTCGCCCTCGCGCCCGCCCCGGACGTCGAGCGGCACGCGATCCCGCTCGGGGCCGTCTTCGCCGCTGCGGCGGCCCGCGCCGACCACAACGACGGCCAGGCCTGGACGACCGCCGCGGCCGGGATGACCGACGTGGAGCTGGTGGACAGCTGGGTGAAGCTGACCGACCTGGCCGAGGACCGGCGCAGCACGGCGACCCCGGTGGACATCGTGCTGCTGGTCACGCACGTGATCCGCACCCAGGAGAACGACGTCGAGCTGGAGCTGGGGACCGGGGACGCCTGGTCGATCGTCAACGACTTCGAGCCGATGCTGCAGCGCGACGCCGCGCGCAACCCGCTGATGGTGGTGCTCGGCTGCGGCACCGCGGTCGCCGACGTCCCGCTGTTCCGCCCGCCAGGACGGATGCTCGACTGCGGGGCGCCGGCCGTGGTCGCCTCGCTGGTTACCGTGCTGGGCCGGCACATCGTCCCGGTCGCGGTCCAGTTGCTGGCGCAGCTGCGCCGGGCTGCGGCGGCGGGCGGCAATGGGGCGCTGCTCGGCGATGCGTTGCTGGCCGCGCGGAAGCAGTGCCTGCTCGACGGCCACGCCGCGGTCATGGCGCTCGCCGTCTTCGGCGACACCGACTGGCTGCTGGGGGACACATCATGATCACAGTCGAGGCGCTTCCGGGCGGCAACGGCGACTGCCTGTGGGTCTCCTGGCCCGCCGCGGACGGCGAGCACCGGCTGCTGCTCGACGGCGGGCGCGGGTTCGCAACGGCGTTGAAGGCCCGGTTCGGTGCCCAGCCCGTCGACCACCGGAACTTCGACCTGGTCGTGTGCAGCCACATCGACAATGACCACATCGCCGGGCTGCTCACGCTGTTCCGCGCGCCGCCCGACGGCTTCCGCGCCGACGACGTCTGGTTCAACTCCCGCGACCACCTGGTCCGCGACGCGCTCGGCACCGGCCAGGGCGACCGGCTCAGCCGGCTGCTGGGCGCCCGGGGCGGCCCGTGGAACGCGGCGTTCGACGGGAAGGCGGTGGTCGTGCCGGACACCGGGACGCTGCCGGTGCGGTCGCTGCCCGGGCTGACGGTCACCGTTCTGGCGCCCGGCCACGCCGAGCTCGCCACGCTGCTGGGAGACTGGCCGGAGACCCAGGAGATGCCCGACGAGCCGGCGCCGCTGCCGCCGGACGCCCTGGGCGAGGAGACCGGCTCGTTGACCGAGCTGGCCACCGCCCCGCTGACCCCGGACGAGAGCCCGTCCAACGGGTCGAGCATCGTGCTGCTGCTGGAGCACCAGGACGGGGCGCGGGTACTGCTGGCCGCCGACGCGCACGCCGCGGTGCTCACCGCCGGGCTGCGGCGCTGCGACGGCGGTGACCCGGTGCGGGCCGACCTGGCGACGGTGCCGCACCACGGCAGCGCCCGCAACATCAGCACCGACCTGGTCGCCGCGCTGGACTGCCGGAACTGGCTGGTGTCCACCAACGGCCGCGGCGGGCACGGCCACCCGTCGCGCACCGCGGTCGCCCGGATCCTGGCCCGCCGCGACGAACCGGTGCTCTACTTCAACTACCGCTCCCCGCCCACCGACGAGTTCGCGTCGGCGGCGGTCGGGCTCGAGTTCGGGGCGACGGTGCACCGTCCCGGCGCGGGCGCGCCGGCCGGGATGCGGATCGCCGTCGCGCCCGATCGGGTGCAGCCCGCATGACCGCCGACGTGCTTTTTCCCGCGGAGGCGGCGTCATGACTGGGTCCCGCCCGGCCCCGACGGTGCGCACGGCCGTGGTGATCGTGCACGGCATGGGGGAGCAGCTGCCGCTGGAGACGCTGAACCGGTTCGTCCGGACCGCGTTGCCCGAGGTGGGCGGGGAGCGGCGCTACTTCTCCCGGCCGGCCCACGTCACCACCTCCTACGAGGCGCGCCGCCTGCTGGCGTTCCGGCAGCGGGACGCGGGCGGGGGCCTGGTGCACGGCCAGGTCGACTTCTTCGAGTACCACTGGTCGTACCTGATGACCGGCAACCGCGTCACCGACGTGCTGCCCACGCTCGGCCGGGTCCTGCTGCGCCGGCCACGCACCGTTCCGGCCGGCCTGCGCGGGGTCTGGTGGGTCGGCTGGGCGGTGCTGCTGCTGCTCGCCGCGGTGCTGGTCGCGGGGTTCGCGATCGCCAGGGCGCACTCCGAGGGGGCGGTGGCCGCGGTGCTCGCCGCGCTGCTGGGCGGCGGCGCCGTCGGCTCGGTGTTGCTCGGCGTGCTGCGCTGGCTGGGCGCCCGGGTGGTCGCCAACTCGTTCGTCGATGTCGTCCGCTACCTCGACCGGTCCCCGCGCTCCTACGAGGTGCGGCGCTCGATCCGCACCGGCATGGTCGAGCTGCTGCGCGGGCTGCACGACGGCCGCTACGCCCGGGTGGTCGTGGCCGCGCACAGCCTCGGTGCCTACATCGCCTACGACGGCATCACCTCGCTCTGGGCCGAGTGCGCCGAGCTGGACGAGCCCCGGCTCAGCGCCGCGACGACCGCGGAGCTGCGGCGGCTGGAGCAGGCCGCCGCCACGCTGGCCGGCCACCCGCCGGCCGAGCTCGACCCCGACCAGCAGGCGGAGCTGGCGGAGTACCGGAGCCGGCAGTTCGCGCTGTGGCAGGCCGGGCGGCGCGACGGGCACCCGTGGCTGGTCACCGACTTCATCTCGATCGGTACCCCGATGTACTTCGCGGACCTGCTCTACACCCGCAACCGGGACGAGTTCGACCGATTGGTCGACCGCGGCGAGCTTCCGCAGGACCCGCCGCTGAGCAACACCCGTACCGTGGAGTCGACCCGGCACCCGGCCGGGGAACCGCGCTACGCGTGGCCGGTCCGCGGGCCGCGCAGCCGGCTCGGGTCGGGCACCCCGTTCGCGGTGGTGCGCTGGACGAACCTGTACTTCCCGGTGTTGCGGGGCTGGCGCGGCGACTGGTTCGGCGGGCCGCTGCGGCCGCTGTTCGGCCGGGGCATCCTCGACCTGCCGGTGACCGGCAACCGGCCCGGGCGGCTGGCGCCAGGGCTGGCGCACGCGCGGTACTTCAGCTATCCCGAGGACCGCGACCCGGACGGGATCGCCGTCGTCCTGCAGCGCGCGCTGGCGCTGCAGCTGCACGACGAACTGCTGCCGGCCGGCTCCCGGGCGGTCCGCGAAGCCCCCCAGGGCGTCTAGACGCACCCTAGCGCCGCCACCCACGGCGCAGACCTTCTGGTCACCGCGCAGACGTTGCACCGTCTGCGTCGTGACAACCTTGTCTGCGCGGTGCGGCGGGGATGTCGTCGCGGACTCGTATCGGCACCGCCTACCCGGACCGGGTGAGCGCGGTGCGCGCTCGGGCGGCCGATCCGGCGTGGGTGGCCAGGTCGGCCCACGGATCGGCCTTGCGGGCCAGCCGGCGGGCGATCGAGACGGTGTCGTGGCCGTCGGGCTCGACCCGGCTGAGCTCGGTGAACTCGAGCGGGGTGGCGACGGGCGCGCCGGGGCGGGCGCGCGGGGAGTAGGGCGCGACGGCGGTCTGGGCGTAGGCGTTGCGGCCGGTGTCGAGGTAGATCCGGTTGCCGCGCTTGGCGATGCGCTGTTCGGTGGTCAGCTCGTCGGGTGCGGCCGCCGCGAGCCGGTCGGCGACGGCGCGGGCGAGTTCGCGGACCTCGTCGAAGCCGGCACCCGGCACCGCCACCTCATCTGGGCGTCGAACGAGCGCCGCAGCTCCGGCCGGGCGTCGAGGTCCGCCCAGAACTCGCGCCCGTATGACCAGATGATCGAGCAGGCGCCGCAGCGCCGGGACCGAGGTTCCGGTCTCGATGCGAACCGCTCGGCCGTCGCTCCGCCGCTCCCCGCGCGCTCCACCAGGCCGAGCGTTGCGGCCACCCGGATGGCCATGGGGGTGGCCAGATCGGCCATGTCGCGGATCAACGCCGCCGCCGCTGCCTCCATCGCCTCAACCTATCGACGTGGATCGCTCACCCCGGGAGACCGCGCGGGGGCAGCCTTCGTGGGACGAACGGCACGTTCGCTCGCACCTAGCGTGCGAAAGGGCCGTTCGTACCGCTCCGGCCCGGCGCCACGACGACATCCGGTCCGATCCGCGCCGCAGCACTGCCGGCCACCCAGATCTTGCGCTATTCTGACGATCGACACAGACGTGCAAGGAAGGGGAGTGAGGCCGTGAACGGCGCGGACGATCTTGGCTTGGAAGCGGAGCGGCTCGACGCGCAGGACCCGCTCGCCGGTTACCGGGAGCGGTTCCTGCCGGCCGGGGACGTGCTGTCCTACCTCGACGGCAACTCGCTGGGCCGTCCGCTGCGCGCCGCGGCCGAGCGGCTCGGGCGGTTCGTCCACGACGAGTGGGCCACCCGCCTGATCCGCGGCTGGGACGAGGGCTGGAGCGACTGGCCACGGCAGGTGGGCGACCGGATCGGTCGCGCCGCGCTCGGTGCCGCGCCGGGACAGGTCGTCGTGGCCGACTCGACCACCGTGCTGCTCTACAAGCTGGCCAGGGCCGCCGTGGATGCGGCCGCGCCGGCGCGTCGGGAGATCGTGCTGGACACCGACAACTTCCCCACCGACCGCTACGTGCTGGAGGGCATCGCCGCCGAACGCGGCGCCGTGCTGCGCTGGATCACCTCCGACCCGGCGGCCGGCGTCTCGCCCGAGCAGGTCGCCGACGCCGTCGGCCCGGCCACCGCGCTGGTCGTGCTCTCGCACGTCGCCTACCGCTCCGGTCACCTCGCCGACGCCGCGGAGATCACCCGGATCGTGCACGACGCGGGGGCGCTCGTGCTGTGGGACCTCAGCCACTCGGTCGGCTCGGTGCCGCTGGACCTCGACGGCTGGGGCGTGGACCTGGCCGTCGGCTGCACCTACAAGTACCTGAACGGTGGCCCCGGCTCGCCCGCCTTCGGCTACCTCGCCGCGCGCCACCAGGGCACGCTGCGCCAGCCGGTGCAGGGCTGGTTCGGGCACCGCGCGCCGTTCGAGATGGGGCCGGGCCACGAGCCCGCGCCGGACGTCAGGGCGCTGCTGTCCGGGACCCCGCCGATCCTGGCCGCGGTCCCGCTGACCGCCGGGCTGGACCTGCTCGAAGAAGTCGGGATCGACGCCGTCCGCAGGAAGTCCGTGCTGCTCACCGAGTTCGCACTGCGGGTCGCCGACACGCTGCTCGCGCCGCACGGGGTGCGGGTCGCCACCCCGCGCGACCCGCAGCGCCGGGGCGGGCACGTGACCCTGTGCCGCGACGACTTCCGCGAGGTCAACGACCGGCTGTGGGCGCGCGGCGTCATCCCCGACTTCCGGGCCCCGGACGGCATCCGGATCGGGCTCGCGCCGCTGTCCACCTCGTTCAGCGAGGTTCTGCTCGGGATGACCGCGCTGGCCGACGAGCTGGCCGCGACCGGCGCCCGGTCGTGAGCGAGCCCGGGGGATGGCAGCCGGCGGAGCCTGCGGAGCCGGCGGGGCGGGTGAGCACCGCGAGCGAACCATCGATACAGCGTGCCTCCACCGGGTCGCTGCTGCGCTCGTTCCTGGGCGCGCACGTCCGCGCGCTCGGCGGCGCGGTGGCCGTCGCCGACGTGGTCACCCTGCTCGGCGCCGCGGGCTGCTCGGAGAACGGGGTGCGCACCGCGCTGTCCCGGCTGAAGTCCCGCGGCACGCTGCTGGCCGAGCGTGGCCCGGCCGGCCGGGCCTACCGGCTGTCCCCGGCCGCGCGGCGCGAGCTGGAACGGGGGGACCGGCGGATCTACGGCTACCGGCCGATGGCCGCCGACGACCCGTGGATGGTGGTGCTGTTCTCGGTGCCGGAGAGCGACCGCCCGGTGCGGCACCGGCTGCGCACCGAGCTGACCTGGCTGGGCTGCGGCTCGATCGCGCCCGGCTCCTGGGTGGGGCCCGGCCACCTCGCCGACGAGACCGTGCACGTGCTCGGCGAGCGCGACCTGCTCGGCTACGTGACCCTGTTCCGGGCCGCCCGCCCGGTCACCGGCGTCCCGACCGCCGAGGTCGCCGCCTCCTGGTGGGACCTCGACGACCTCGCGCGGCGACACCGCGCCTTCCTGGCCGCCCAGGCCCCGGTCGCGCGGCGCTGGGCGGACACCGGCGGCGCCGCGGAGCGGGCCTTCGTCGACCACCTGCGGCTCGTCGACGGCTGGCGCGAGCTGCCCTACCTCGACCCGGGCCTGCCGGACGCGCTGCTGCCCTCCGACTGGCCGGGCCGCGAGGGCGTCGCGTTGTTCGACCACCTGCACCGCCGGCTCGCCCCCGCCGCCGCGGCGCACGTCCGCACCGTCACCGACCGGAAGGTGTCCCGATGAACGGCAACACCAGGGACCTGGAGCCCGAAATCGTCCGCGACTTCTCCGACAACCTGTCCTACGGCCGCTACCTGCGCCTCGACCTGGTGCTGAACGCCCAGCAGCCGCTCAGCCGGCCCGAGCACCACGACGAGATGCTGTTCATCATCCAGCACCAGACCTCCGAGCTGTGGCTCAAGCTCATGCTGCACGAGCTGCGCACCGCGTGTGCGGACCTGGCCACCGACGACCTCGCCCTGGCGCTGAAGCGGATGGCCCGGATCAAGCACGTCCAGCACTGCCTGATCGACCAGTGGTCGGTGCTCGCCACCCTGACACCGGCCGAGTACCTGCAGTTCCGCGACGCGCTGGGCACGTCGTCGGGCTTCCAGTCCTACCAGTACCGGGCGGTCGAGTTCGTTCTCGGCAACAAGAACGCCGCCATGCTGGAGCTGTTCGGCCAGGACGAGCACGCACACGCACTGCTGACCGCGACCCTGGCCGCCCCCAGCCTCTACGACGAGTTCCTGCGGCTGCTGCACCGCCGCGGGCTCCCGGTGCCGGCGGACCTGCTCGACCGCGACGTCCGGCTCGCGCACACCTTCCACGAGGGCCTGGTCGCGGTGTTCCAGACCGTCTACGCCGACCCCGAGACCCACTGGGACGTCTACGAGGCGTGCGAGGAACTGGTCGACATCGAGGAGAACGTCGCGCTCTGGCGCTTCCGGCACCTCAAGACCGTCGAGCGGATGATCGGCACCCGCCGGGGCACCGGTGGGTCGAGCGGGCCGGACTTCCTGCGCCGCGCGCTGGAGCTGACCTTCTTCCCCGAGCTGTACGCCGTGCGCACCGCCCTGTGACGGCACGAGTTATCGTGCCTGCGTGACCATCGCCGAGGACGCGGTAGCTGCGGTCTCGGCGTCCGCCCAGCCGCGGGCCCTGATCGTCTCGCTCTACGGGCTCTACGCGCGCCAACACTCCGGGTGGCTGTCGGTGGCGTCCATCGTGGCGATGATGGCCTCCTTCGGCGTCGACGGGCAGGCGGTCCGCTCCTCGGTGTCCCGGCTCAAGCGCCGCGGGCTGCTGATCCCCCAGCGGGTGGACACCGCCGCCGGCTACCGGCTCTCCGACGCCGGCCGGGACATCCTCGCCGAGGGCGACACCCGCATCTTCAGCCGCCGCCGCGGCACCCTCGACGACGGCTGGCTGCTGGTCACCTTCTCGGTGCCCGAGAGCGAGCGGGCGAAGCGCCACCAGCTGCGCACCCAGCTCACCCGGCTGGGGCTGGGCACGGTGGCTGCGGGGCTGTGGATCGCGCCCGCGCACCTCGAACCCGAGGTCACCACCGCGCTGGAACGGGCCGGGCTGCGCCGGTTCACCGACCTGTTCCGCAGCCACCACGTGTCATCGCGGCCGGCCAGGGAGAGCGTGCGCACGTGGTGGGACCTCGACGCCCTCGACCGCGTCTACGCCGAGTTCCTCCAGCGGTTCGAGCCGGTCCGGGCGCGCTGGGCGACCCAGCCGGGTCCGGACGCAGTCGCCTTCACCGACTTCGTCGAGGTGGTGACGGCGTGGCGCCGGCTGCCCTACCTCGACCCCGGCCTGCCGCTGCAGGTGCTGCCCGTCGGCTGGATCGGGGTTGCGGCGGAGCAGGAGTTCGCCGCCCTGCGCGAGCGCCTCGCCACCCCCGCCGCCGCCCATGCCCGGGCGGTCCTGGCGGGCTGAGGCCGCTCACCCGGCCCGCCGCGCCGCGGCCACCCCCTGGATCTCGACGAGCGCCTCCGGCTGCCAGAGCGCCGTGACGCCGATCCCCGCCATCGCGGGGTAGTCGGTGCCCGCCAGCTCCCGCCAGACCCGGCCGATCTCGCGACCTTCGCGCTGGTAGGCGGGGATGTCGGTGAGGTAGATGGTCACGCTGAGCAGGTCGGAGGGCTCCCCACCGGCGGCCCGCAGCGCGGTCAGCAGGTTGCCCAACGCCTGCCGGAACTGCGCCACGATCCCACCCTCGACGATCTTGCCGTCGGCATCCATCGCCGTCTGTCCGGACAGGTGGACCGTGTCTGCGTGCCGGACGGCGTGGGTGAAACCGGAGGGCCGGGCCAGCCCCGGGGGGTTCACGTACTCCATCGCTGCTCCTCGACGCCAGGCAGGTGATGTGTTTTCATAACTACCGTAACGGAAGCGCGATACCTGGTCGAGGTTGGTGGCGCCGTGAACCCGTACTGGAACCCCAAGACCGAGCTGCTCCCGCGCGACGAGCTGCGCGGCCTGCAGCTGGCGAAGCTCCGGCTGCTCGCCGGGTGGGCGCAGGCCCGCAGCCCGCACTACCGGCGCACGTTCGCCGAGGCCGGGTTCCGCCCCGAGCAGTTGCGGACCTGGGCCGACATCGACCGCATCCCGTTCCTCACCCGCGAGGAGTGGATGCGCAGCCAGGATGCCCACCCGCCCTACGGCGAGCTGCCGGTGGTCGGGCCGGAGGCCGCGATCCGCGTGCACACCACCAGCGGCACGTCGGGCAGCACACCGCTGCGCGCGCTGGACAGCCGCAAGGACTGGTCCTGGGCCGCGGAGATGTGGTGCTACGCGCTGTGGGCGGCGGGGGTCCGGCCGCGCGACATCGGCTACGTCGCGTTCGGCTACGGCTCGTTCATCGGCTTCTGGGGCCTGCACAACGGGCTGGAGCGGCTCGGCGCGCTGACCGTCCCCGGCGGCGCGCAGACCACGCCCAACCGGGTCAAGCAGATCGTCGACTTCGGTGCCACCGTCGTCGCGTCCACCCCGACCTACGCGCTGCGGCTGGCCGCGGAGGCCGAGGCGATGGGCGTCGACCTGCGGTCCGGGCCGGTGCGCACGGTGATCCTCTCGGGCGAGCCGGCCGGCTCCATCCCGGAGACCAAGGCGCTCATCGAGCAGCGTTGGGGAGCCAGGGCGTTCGACACCGCGGGGATGACCGAGGTGTCCACGATCTTCATGTTCGAGCCGGCCGAGCAGCCCGGTGGCTGCCACATCATCGAGGACCACTTCATCGAGCAGGTGGTCGACCCGGACACCGGCCGCGAGCTCGGCTACGGCGAGCGGGGCGAGCGGGTCTGCACCTCGTTCGGCCGCAGCACCACGCCGCTGCTGCGCTACCGCACCGCCGACCTGGTGGTGAAGGTCCCGAGCACGCTGGCCCGCACCTGGGACCTCTACCAGGGCGGCATCATCGGCCGCATCGACGACATGAAGCTGGTGCGCGGCACCAACGTCTACCCCGGCGCGATCGAGGCCATCGTGCGCGGCTTCGAGGGCATCGAGGAGTTCCAGGTGCGGATCGAGCGCCGCGGCGAGCGCGACGAGATCGTGCTCTGCCTGGAGCCCACGCCCACGATGGGTGACGGCGCCTGGGACCGGTTGGCCACCGACATCCGCGTCGACCTCGCCGACGCCCACGAGGGCCTGCGCTTCCACATCGAGCGCGCTGCGACCGGCGCGCTGCCCCGCTTCGAGCTCAAGGCCAAGCGGCTGACCGACACCAGGAGCGCCTGACATGGCCACCGACCTGCTGGGACGCACCACCACCGCCGAGGAGGACGCCGTGCTGGCGGTCTACGAGCAGCTCCGCTCGCTGGTCGGCACCGACCTCCCGCCGTGCGCCGCCGCCGGCCTGCGCGCCGCGCTCGCCAGCGTCGCCGTGGTCGTCACCGACCTCGGGCTGCGCTTCGAGCACCTGCTGGACGAGGGGGTCTGAGCGTGCGGATCGCCTCGGTCGGGGGCGGCCCGGGCGGGCTGTTCAGCGCGATCCTGCTGAAGAAGTCCGATCCCGCCCGCGACGTCACCGTCTACGAGCGCAACGCGGCCGACGACACGTTCGGCTTCGGCGTCGTGTTCTCCCAGGAGACGCTGGACAACATCGCCGACGCCGACCCGGAGTCGTTCGGGCGCATCTCCGCGGAGTTCCGGCACTGGAGCGCGATAGACACCGACTTCCTCGGCGTCCGCGAGCGCTCGGACGGCCACGCGTTCGCCGCGCTGGAGCGCAAGCGGCTGCTGGCCATCCTCGGGGAACGGGCCCGCGAGCTCGGCGTCGACGTCCGGTACCGCACCGAAGCCCCGGACCTGGCCCGGCTGCAGCGGGAGAACGAGCTGGTCATCGCCTCGGACGGGGTGAACTCCCCGATCCGCGCGCAGCTCGCCGACCAGCTCGACCCGAGCGTCGACCGCCGCTCGGCCCGCTACGTCTGGTTCGGCACCACGCGCCCGTTCGACTGCTTCACGTTCCTGTTCGTGCAGACCGAGTTCGGCCTGTTCTGGGCGCACGTCTACCCGTTCGACTCCGGACGCGCCACGTTCATCGTCGAGACCGACGAGGACACCTGGCGCCGCGCCGGCCTCGACGCGTTCGCCGCCGTCCCGCGCCGGCCGGGGGAGAACGACGAGGCCACGATGGCCTTCTGCGAGCGGATCTTCGCCGCGCACCTCGACGGGCACCCCCTGATCGGCAACAACTCCGGCTGGCTGTCCTTCGCGGTGATCCGCAACCGCCGCTGGTCGGCCGGCGGCGTCGCGCTGGTCGGCGACGCCGCCCACACCGCGCACTTCTCCATCGGCTCGGGCACGAAGCTCGCGCTGGAGGACGCGATCAGCCTCGCCGCCGCCGTCGACCGCGAGCCGAGCGTCGAGGCCGCGCTCAAGGCCTACGAGGACGACCGCCGGCCGGTGGTCGAGTCCCTGCAGCGCTCGGCGCAGACCAGCCTGGAGTGGTTCGAGGGCGCCGCGCGCTACCGCCACCTGCCCGCGGAGCAGTTCGTTTTCCAGCTGCTCACGCGCAGCCAGCGGGTGACCTACGACAACCTCAAGCTGCGCGACCCCGGCTACGTCGACCGGCTGGACCGCTGGCTCGCCGACCGCACCCGGGCCGCCGGGCTCGACGTCGCCGACGGCACGCCGCCGATGTTCCACCCCTACCGGCTGCGCGGGTTGGAGCTGGCCAACCGCATCGTCGTCTCGCCGATGGCGCAGTACTGCGCGGTCGACGGCATGCCCACCGACTGGCACCTGGTGCACCTCGGCGGGCGGGCGGTCGGCGGCGCCGGGCTGGTGATGACGGAGATGACCTGCACGTCCCCGGACGCCCGGATCACTCCCGGCTGCCCCGGGATCTGGACCGACGAGCAGGCGGCCGGGTGGGCGCGCATCGTCGAGTTCGTGCACGCCCACAGCGCCGCGAAGATCGGTATGCAGCTCGGCCACGCCGGCCGCAAGGGCTCCACGAAGGTCATGTGGGAGGGCATCGACGACCCGCTGGACGAGGGCAACTGGGAGATCGTCGGCCCGTCGCCGATCCGGTACCGCGGCGACTCCGCGGTGCCGCGGGAGATGACCCGGGCCGACATCGACGCGGTGATCGCCGACCACGTGGCCGCCGCCCGGCGCGCCGCCGGCGCCGGCTTCGACCTGCTGGAGCTGCACTTCGCGCACGGCTACCTGGTGTCGAGCTTCCTGTCCCCGCTGTCCAACCGGCGCACCGACGGCTACGGCGGCGATCTCGCCCGCCGCGCCCGGTTCGGGCTCGAACTGCTCGACGCCGTGCGCGCCGTGTGGCCGGCGCAGCGCCCGATCAGCGTGCGGATCAGCGCCACCGACTGGGTGGACGGCGGCTTCACCGGCGATGACGCGGTGGCGCTGGCCCGGATGCTGGCCGCGCACGGTGCCGACATCGTCGACGTCTCCACCGGCCAGACCAGCACCGAGGCCGAGCCCGCCTACGGGCGGCTCTACCAGACGCCGTTCGCGGACCGGATCCGTCAGGAGACGGGCGTGCCGACCATGACCGTCGGCGCGATCGCCTCGGTCGAGGACGCCAACACGATCATCGCCAGCGGCCGGGCCGACCTGTGCTGCCTGGCCCGCCCGCACCTGGTCGACCCGTACTGGACGCTCAACGCGGCGCTGGACCAGGACTACCGCGGGCATCCCGTACCGCAGCAGTACCGGGCGGGTCTGGGAGCGCGCCGGCGCCTCCAGCAGCCCTGAGTGCGCGGCCGCGTTCCCGGCTCGACGTCACCCCCGGTCGTCGAGGGTGAAGGAGTCGCCGTAGACCTCCCACGCCAGCGGCGGACGCAGCTCCAGGTTCCCGGTGTCGAGGATCGACTGCAGTGCGTCGACCCGGGACACCGAATCGCGCCACGCGGCCCGGGTCGACGCGTCGGCCGGATCGAGCAGGTGCGCCCGGCGGACGCTCAGGAAGTCCGCCAGCCACGCCGCCTCGTTGCCGGCGACAGTTCCGTGCTCGGCGACCACCTCGTTGGTGATCGCCGGCAGGCCGTCGGGATCCTCGGTCGGCTCGCCCTCGCCGTGCTGGACGATGGTGTCCCAGAAGATCAACTGTCCGAGCGCGCTGGTGACCCCCGCTTGCTGGGCCCTGATCATCGCCGGTTGGAAGTACAGCTCGTCGGCCACCTGGTCCTGGATCTGGTTCAACAGTGGATCGGTCTGCGAGGTCTGCTGCCACGCCGCCGGGAAACCGTCGAGCCCCGCGGTCGAATCGGATCCGTTCACGCTCTTCAGGGCGGGCAGGAAAGCCGCGAGCGCGCTCGCCGGCCGCTGTTGGGCGTAGCGCTGCACCACCTGGTACAGGTCGCCGGTTCCCGAGGTGAAGCCCGCGCGGCCGGCGGTGATACCCCGGCCGTCGGCGATGTTCTCGGCGTAGTCGTACTGGATGTCGGTCGTCGAGTTCTCGAACGTCGAGATGATGCGCGCCGCCCGCAGCTTGGTCCGCGGGTCCGTCAAGCCCGTGGATCCGGATCCGGACCGACCACCGGGTGGGGCAGCCTGCGGCGGTGCTCCCGTCGAGCACGCGGCGAGGGCCAGGCCGGTGACGAGCGCCAGCACGATCGGCCACCACCGGTACCGGGTCGCGTCGAGCATCTGGTTCCTCTCGTGCCGCCGGCTCAGGGGAGCGCAGTGCCCCCGGAGGGCGGCCGTTGCCCTCGGCCAGGCTGCGCCGGTGGCTGTGCAGTTGGGGTAAGCGGGCGCCCTCGAGCGCGGCCGGCACCGTTGCCGGAACGAACGGCACTTTCGCTCACACCTAGCGTGCGAACGTGCCGTTCGCACCAATCCGGTAGCGAACCCCGACGACGTGCCCAGGTCGTGGCACAAGCGCAATCGTTGTGGGGGCGCGTCAGTCCGAGGTGGTCCAGCCGAGCGACCAGACAGCATCGACGTCGACCTCACCACCGGCGGCGGCGAACGACCGGAGCACCGGCACCAGAGCTCGCCGCCGGCTGGGCGGCATGCGCTCCAGGATGCCGGCGATGGCCGCTCGCCGATCGTCCATCACGCGTTCGACCAGCCCTTTGCCCTGCGGTGTGAGCTCCAGGACCAGGTTGCGCCGATCGGTCGGGTCGTCGGTCCGGCTCAGGAAGCCGGCCACGACGAGCCGGTCCACCGCGCGCGTCGCGTTCGAGGGGTGCACCCCCAGCCCGGCGGCCACGGCACCCAGGTTCAACGGGCCGCGACTGGACACCATCACCAGCACCCGGAGCTGCGGCAGGCTGACGACGTCCTCGACTGCCGCCACCGACCGGGCGCTGACCGCCACCAACAGCCGAGCCGCCAGCATCACCGCCTCGACCTCCCGCGTGACCTGCACGCTCGCAGCGGCCGCGGGTTGTCCGTCCGGTGGGCTCACCGGGTCAGTGTGCGCATCGGGTTCACGATGCACAACCATTGCGAGCACGTGTTGATTGCTACCTCTGACAGAGGTACCCGGGGTGGTCGCGGCCCCGATGATCTGCGTGAGCGCGCACTCATGCACCTGACCAGATGCCTGGGCGCGCGCTCACGGCGATCTTCACCGCCCGCGGGCCGGCGGTCGCGCTCGTCGACCCCGGCGCGGCGTCCGGCGACCCGCCGCCGCTCGGCGCGGCGTTCCCGGTCGACGGGGCGGATGATCGAGCCGGTGCGGTGCGGGGAGCTGCGGCCGGCAGCGCCGACACCGCAGGTGTCGATCAACGGGAGGACGGGCCACGTGGATCATGGTTCATCGGCGGCGACGGATTCCGAAGCCGGGCCGCCCAGCCTCCGCGAGCAGCTCGACGGCCTGGACCGGGCGGTGTTCCGGGCCATCGCCGCCACCCCGACGCCGAGCCTGGACCGCGCCTTCGGCACGCTGTCCCGGGCCGCGAACCACTCCAAGCTGTGGGTGGCGACCGCGGCGCTGCTGGCCGCCTCCGGGGCGCCCGGCCGGCGCGCGGCCACCGACGGCCTGGTGGCCGTCGCGGCCACCTCGGCCGTGGTCAACCTGGTGCTCAAGCCGATGGGTGGGCGGCGCCGGCCCGGCCGTGCCGGCGACCGGGTGCCGGAGTCGCGGCAGGTGGACATGCCCGAATCGACCTCCTTCCCGTCCGGGCACTCGGGGTCGGCCTTCGGCTTCGCCTCGGCCGTGGCCAAGAGTTGGCCGCCGGCCGCCGGCCCGATCCAGGCGCTGGCCACGCTGGTGGCCTACTCCCGGGTGCACACGGGCGTGCACTACCCCGGTGATGTGATCGTCGGCTCCACGGTCGGCAGCATCGTCGGGCCGCTGGCCGGCTACGCGATGCAACGGTGGCGCAGGTCCCGGGGCTGAGAGCGGCCCGCGGCGCGGCCCCGCAGCCGGCTCGGCGAGTTTGACCGGCAGCCGGACCGGGGTAGGCCCGGCCATGGCCACACATGTCGACGACGCGCTGTGGGACGAGTTCCACACCCTGGTGAACATGACCTCGCGTGAGTTGCGGGACTGGTTGGCTACCGACGACGCGAAGGAGGAGTCCGAGCCCGCCGTCGGGCCGGTGGGCACGCCGACCGGACGCGCCGTGCTGGCCGTGCTGGGCAAACGGCGAACCGATCTGACCGAGAGCGATGTGTCCACGATGCGTCGGGTCGTCGACCGGGTCCGGGCCGAGCGCGGCGCGGACCCGGAGCCGACCGCCGGGCAGGCCGGGTGGCGGCGCCGGCTCATGCGTATCGGACATGATCCGCTCAAGCCGGTAGGCCGATGACCGCGTGAAGGCGGTCAGGCGCGCCGTGCCTGCGGGGGCCACACAACGGTGACCGGGACGCCACGCTTCCTGGCGAGGTGCACGGTCTCGCCGGTGCCCCCCTTGCTGTCCGACGGCATTCCGTCCCACACGGCGAACAACACGTCGATATCGGACAGCACGGTGATGTTCGCCGCGGCGTAGGCGTCGCGGCCGGACGTGGTGAACGGGAGGATGTCCACCTTCTCGGCGCGACCGATCAGGCTGTCGAATGCTGCCCGGTTGTCGGGCTTCACCTGGCGCTCACGGTAGTCGGCGGCGGGCAGCACGACATGCAGATCACCGCCCAACTCCAGCACGACCCGCGCGAACACCTGGTCGGCACCGCGGGCCAGGCACGAGACCCCCGTCAACGGCGCGCCGACCTCGACCAGCGCGGCGCGCAGCGCATCGGCGACGGCCGGCACGGACTCCGACGTCAGGTTGGAATGCCCGGTGATGCCGATGCGCATGTGGTGCTCCTCAGACGGTGGATGCCCCCAGTTCTATCGTGGCGGCAGGATCTCGCGGATGGCGAAGCGTGCGCCGCGCGGTGGCCCGGCGCTCGCGGGCCTCACGCTGCTCGACCTGCTCGGCCCGCAGACCGCGTTGGCCGCGGTGATGGACGTGCACCTGCTGTGGAAGACCGTCGACCGACCGGTCGTCACCGACACCGGCATCAGCATCCACCCGACGATGCGCCTCGCCGACTGCCCGCAGGATCTGGACGTCCTGTTCGTACCCGGCGGGCCGGGCATGGTCGAGGTCACGCGGGACCGGGAGGTGCTGGACTTCCTGGCCGACCGCGGACCCGGCCGGCTGGGTGACGTCGGTCTGCAGCGGGTCGATCGTGCTGGCGGCGGCCGGATTGCTGGCCGGCTACGGGCGACGTCACACCGGGGCGCCCTGGACCTGCTGCCCGTGGTCGGGGCCGAGCCGGTGGCCGAACGGGTGGTCACCGACCGGAACCGGATCACCGCCGGCGGGGTCACCGCTCGCTGACCGCTCGGCGCCGCCCGTCGATCGCCCTGCTGCCCGGGCGGTGCGCAACGGGGCATCGTGGAACGCCGTCATGGTCGTGGAACACGAATCGGCGGCCACAGCGGCGGTTTTCCTGCTCCACGATCATGGGCGCCGGATGTCCCGGCCCGGTCGGTGTGGCAGGGTGCGGCCGTGTTCCCGATCGACGTACACCACCGGCTGGCCCCCGGATTCGTGGTGCGGTGAAGTTCCTCGACGCCGACGACGTCGGTGCGCTCGGCCCGGCCGGCGCGGTCCGGGCGATCACCGATGCGCTGCGCAGTGGGCTCGACCCGGCCACCGACCCACCCCGCGTACGGGTCGGCCTGTCGCACGGGCAGTTCCTGCTCATGCCGTCCGAGGCTCCGACGGCGGCCGGGGTGAAGGTCCTCACCATCGCCCCGGACAACCCGGCCCGCGGCCTGCCCCGCATCCAGGGCGCCTACCTGCTGTTCGACCGGGACGCGCTGTTCCTGCGCGCGGTGCTCGACGGCACCGCGTTGACCACGCTGCGCACCCCGGCCGTCTCGGTCGCCGCCGTGCTCGGACGGCTGCCGGACCGGCCGCTGCAGGTGGCCGTGGTCGGGGCCGGGCCGCAGGCGATCGGGCACGTCGCGACCCTCGGCGCCGTCCGCCCGCTGGCCGGGACCGGTTACCTGGTCCGGGATCCGTCCCGGACGGCGCTGGATGCGGTCCGGCTCGGCACGCGAGAGTCCGACGATGCGCTGCGGGCCGCGGACGTCGTCGTCTGCGCGACCTCGGCCCGCTCGCCGCTGTTCGACTCGACCCTGCTGCGCGACGAGGTCGTGGTGGTCGCGGTCGGCTCGCACGAGCCCGACGCCCGGGAACTGGATGCACCGCTGCTGGGCCGGGCCACCGTGGTCGTCGAGGACGTCGCCGGCGCGCTGCGCGAGGCCGGCGACGTCGTGCTGGCGATCGGCGACGGCGCGCTGGGCGCGGCCGACCTCGTGCCCATGCGCGACGTCGTCACCGGCGCGGTCATCGTGCCCGCCGATCGGCCGCTGGTCTTCAAGAGCGTCGGCATGTCGTGGCAGGACCTCGTCATCGCCGAAGCTGTCGCGCGGATCGCCGAGGCCGACTGATGTCGACGTCGGTCGGGCTGCCCTCGACAGCGGAACCCGCCGGCGGCGGGCCGGCCGCTCACGGCCCCGTGTGCACGTGTGCGGCCCAGATCGAGGGCGTCTCCGGGTGGTCGGCCCGGACCTCGCGGATCACCGCGTGCAGCGCGTCGGCCGTCGTTGTGCCGGCCGCGAGCCGCGCGTAGAAGCGGCGCGCGATCGATGCCGACATCGCGTCCCGGACCGGCCACAGCGTGCCGACGACGTTGCGGTAGCCGGCCAGCTGGAACGCCGACGCCAGGTGGATGGCCTCGTCGGCCAGCCGGTCGTGCCCGCGCGCGGTCGAACAGGCCGACAGGAACGCGAAGTCGGCCCGGTCCAGCCGCAGCCGGGCGATGTCACGCACGGTCAGCGGCCGGTCGTGCAGCAGCAGCCGGCTCGCCGACGGGCTCTGCGGGTCGCTGACCGCGTGACAGGCGAAGTGCACCCGGCCGCACCGGCCCAGCTCGGCCAGCACGGCGTCGTAGCCGGCGTCGTCGTCGGTCAACTGCCGGGCCTGCCCGACGATGCGCGCCAGTGCGCCGGCCTCACGCGTGGTCGAGGGCAGCGGCGCCTCGCCGGGCGTGCGGGACATGGCCACCGCGAGCAGCGGCGTGTCGCCCGCGGTCGGCCGGGCGCGGGCGTGCAGGAGGGCGCGCAGGGTCGGCGTGTAGGACGACACCACCCGGTCCATGACGGAATCGCCTGGAACGCGGTGCCGCCCGGCGGCGTGCAGCGGGAGGAACTGCAGCAGTCCGGTCGGCGACCACCACACATGCAGCCACGGCCCACCGCCGGCCGCGCCCCGGTGCCCGAGCGCCGTCAGCACCGGCTCGGCCACCGCGTCCCAGAGCCAGCCGAGGGTGTCCCGGATCGTGGCCTCGCCGTCCGCGCCATCGTCGCCGTCCGGCCGCTCGACCACGGCCAGGAAGGCCCGGGCCCGCTGGTCGACCTCGGTGTCATGGAGCCGACGCAACCGCAGGGCGCGCACCCCGCCCGGGGTGACGATCAGGGCGTGGCAGCCGAACACGCTCACGTTGACCACGACGACGGGGCCGGCCGCAGCGGCCGGCAGCAGCGTCGACAGCGGCAGCGGACCGGCGAACCGGGCGCAGCCCGGCACGGCCCGGATGCGGGCCAGCAGCTCGTCCCAGCGTCGAGCCAGGTCGTGCCGGTGGTCGGTGCCCTGCTCGCCGAACTCGTCGGGCAGCGGTTCCTGCACGTGGTCCAGCTCGTCGAGCAGCAGGGTCAGCTCGGCGGCCAGTTCCGGCGCCGCCGCCGCCAGCTCGGCCAGGTCGGTCCGCGCGTCGAGGGCGTAGGAGGCCAGCACGCCACGTCCCTGCTCCAGCACGGTCAGCGCCTGCTCGGGGTCGCCGGCGCGGATCGCGCACGCCGCCGCCGACAGGTGCACGACGTTGTGGGTGGCCCACTGCTGATCGGCGTCGGCCACCCTCTGGGCGGCGTCGACCCCGGCCAGCAGGTGCTCCGCGTCGGCCCGGCGCAGGTTGCGCTGCGCCACCAGGGGCAGCTGCTGCACGCCCAGCGCGTAGGCGTCGGCCGCGGGCCGCCAGCGGCGGGTCGTCCCGGCCAGCAGCCCCCACACCCGGCAGGCCCGCAGCCGCACGGCGGGCGGCGCCGACGTCGTGCGGGCCGCCGCCTCGGCGACGCGGATCGCTTCGGGCAGGCGCTTCGCGGTTCGCCAGGCAGCTGCAGGCGACAGCGAGACCACGTCAGCGGCGCTCGTCGTCGAGATTATCGCGGCCAGGTTGAGCAGGCGGGTCGCCCGTTGCGCGTCGTCGTCGGGGGTGTTCGCCACGGCCTGCCTGGCCGCGTCGAGCGCCGCGTCCGCGATCTCCCGGCTCGGATCCAGCAGGGTCATGTCGCCCAACGTGCTGGCCAGGACGGAGAACCGGACGCCGAGCTGTGGATCCCCGGGCGGGGTGAGCTCGACGGCCCTGCGCTGGGCGGCCACCGCCTCGTCCAGCACGGCCCGGTCGACGGCACGCCCGGTCAGCCGCCGGCTCAGCACGGAACCCAGTGTCATCAGGCGGTGCGGGAGGGCGGGGTCGTCCGGTGCGGTCGCCGCGACGACCGCACGGCTGGCCGCGACCGCGTCGGCCAGCCGCTCCGGGTCACCGGTGCGGCGGGCGTGGTGGTACAGCGCCACGACCAGGTTCGACTGGAAGACCCGCCGCCTCGGGTGCGATTCGGGCAGTGCGCGCAGCGCCTCCCGGTACTGCGCGATCGCCTCCTCCAGCGTCGAGAGGTCACCCGTCCGCTCGAAGCGCGCGCGCAGCCCGGCCGCCAGCCGGCCCTTGGCGAGGGCGGCCCGCACCGGACCGGAGGAGGCGATGACGGTGCGTTCCATCGCGATGGTGTGGTCCAGGTCGGTGGGGTCGCCGAACCGGCGATGGGCCATCGCCAGCACGGTCGCCCGCCCGATCGCCACCCGGGGCGGGAGCGGGCGGCCACCGAACCAGCCCACCGCGCGCTCGACCAGCGCGACCGCCTCCGCGACCTGCCCGTCGACGGCCAGCAGCTGGGCCAGCACCAGCTGTCGCTCGACGCTCGCTTCATCGGTGGCCGAGCTGAGGGCGACCGCGTGCCGGGCCGCGTCGATCGCCGCGGCCAACCCGACGCCGAGCCGCTCGTGGCGCATGGTGCGCGCGCAGGCCAGGTTGTGCCAGACGATCGGCAGGGCCTCCGCCGGGCAGCCGTCCTGGATCACTACCAGATTCGACTCCTCGGCCAGGTCGACCAGCTCGGCCGACCCGTCGAGCGAGGCCAGCGTGCTGATCGCGGAGCTGAACCCCTGACGGGCGTCCGCGTGCCCCGGGGAGCCCGGACGGGTGGTCCGCAGCACGCCGTGCAGCAGCTCGCCGGCTTCGACCAGCGCGGCCCGGTCCTCGTCGAGCTCGAATCGCCGCTGCAGCAGCTCGGCCAGCGTGACCACCCGTTCGGGATCGGGCCGATGATCCATGCGGAGCAGTCGGCGGTGCACCTCGATCGCCTCCCGGAGGACCGGCGGGCTCGGGTCGCGGGTAGAACCGTGCCGCAGCAGTCCGGCGAGGTCGTTGAGCCACATGCGCAGCAGCGGGTGGTGGTCGGGGCCCGCGGCGATCCGTTCCCGCAGCACCGCGGCGGCCGCCTCTTCCCGCGTGCGTGCCTCCTGCTCGTCGCGGGGTGGCCCGGTCGGCGCGGCCGTGCTCAGCACGCGGTCGCGGTCCGGACCGGGCGGCAGCACCTCGGCCAGTGCCGCGGTCAGCTCGCGGAGCCGCTCGGCGACACCGTCATCGCGTCGGGTCAGCAGCGCCCGCTGACCGGCGATCCGCGCGACGAGTATCGCCGCCTGGTCGGGATCGCCGCCGCCGCTGCCCGCGGCCAGTCCGGCGAGCACCGCCTCGGCGACGTCGATCGTGTCGTCGTCCAGTGCGGTCCCGGCCGCGAACAGCCGGTTGCCCAGCTCCACCAGCGCCCTGCCCCGCGCCGGGTCCCCGACGGCCAGCGTCGGGACGCACCGGCACAGCAGCCGGACCGCTTCGGTCGCCGCGTCGCCGTCCTCCCGCAGCCCGAGCACGATGGCCAGCAGCAGCAGGCGCAGCGGGTGCCGGGGGTCACCGGGTGCGCTGTCGGTCACCGCGCTCCGGGCCAGCCCGACGATCCGGTCGCGCAGCCCGTCCGCCCGCACGTCCGGCTGCCCGTGCAGCGCGCCGAGCAGCGCACCGGCCGCCGCGGCCAGCTCGTCGCGAGCCAGCGCGTCGACCGGCCCGGACCCGACGTCGCGGCAGGCCTGCTCGAGGACGGTCATCGCCTCGTCGGCGAGCTCGACCGACCGGGCTTCGACGAGGAGGTGGGCCAGGCCGGTCAGCAGCGGGCCCCGGCTCGCGGCGCGGCCGACCGGGCCGGTCTCGTGGGCCGCGCGCAGGGCGTCGACCGCGGCGTCGAGGTCGGCCCGCACCGGTCGGCGTTCGTACCACTCGACGCCGACGGCGCCGCGGTCGACGACGCGCTCGAGCAGGCAGGGGTCACCCGGATCGCTCCGCCGTACCGCCTCGGCCAGCAGCACCATGACCGAGCTGTATCCGTGATCGGTCAGCTCGGGTTCCGCGCAGTGGTGCAGGTAGCTCAGCAACCCCACCGTGTGCAGGATCTCCGCGTCGGACCCGTCGGCCGTCGGCAGGCAGCCGAGGAGCTGGTCGGCGTCCCGTATCCGCTCGATCGGGATCGGGCCAGGATTCGGATCGGCACCCACGGCCCGGACATGTTCCTGGAGTCGGCGCAACAGGTCGTGGTGGGGCTCACCTCCCGGCACGGTCACCCGATCGAGGGTGTCAGAGTCCGGTAGGTCACGACGGGTCCGGGTCAGCCTCGGCCGGCGCTCGATGGGCGCGCTGAGCGGCACGCCGTAGGGTGCCCGCGTGCACGACGACGAGCATCAGTACGCCATGGACGTGCTGGGGGACGCCCTGTGCTGGCAGCTGCCGCCGGGGCGGTGGGACGCGGTGGGAGCGGTGGTCGACACCATGGCCGAGGCGCTCACCCGCGGCGCCGACACGCCCTTCCGGCAATCCGTGACCGACCTCGAGCTGCTCGGCCCGGTGCGCGGGTTCAGCGCGCAGAACCCGCCGCGGGAGCCGGCGGTCGACCGGGTCCGGGAGCGGATCAACGAGCTGCTGCACACGCTGGGGCAGGCCCGACCCGCCCGCGAACCGGGCCCCGACGAGCGCGCCGCCGATGAGCCAGACCCTGCACGCTGACGCGCTGGTCGTGCACCTGTTCGTGGCGGCGGACGGGCCGCACGGCGAGCAGGACCAGGCCTACCTGACCCGGCTTTGGGGTCGGGTGCGCGACGAGTTCGAGCTCGGCGCCGCCATCGCCGACCTACCGGAGGAACCGTCCCTCACCGACCGGCCCGGGCTGGTGGCCGGGCTGCGCGATCCGCGGGTGACGGTTCCGCACGTCGCGGAGATGCTGCTGCGCCGGGTGCACGACACGTTCTGCCTCTCGGTCATGTGCGAGCCGGCCGGCGGGCACTGGGCGACCCTGCAGTCCCGCTGGGCCGCCGTGGTGCACGGGTTCGCCCCATCACCGGGTGTCGTCGGGACGGCGCAGGTCTTCCTGGCCAGGGTGGGCGCAGGCGACGGCCGGCCGGACCCCGACGCGCTGGACCCGGTGGTCCGCAGCCGGCTGCCCGCACCGGCCGGGACACCCACCGCGCGCTGGCGACCGGCCGGATCGACGTCCCAGGGTTTCGCGGTGTGGGAGTCCTCGGACCCGGCCGACGAGCGGCCCGTCCGCCGACTCGTCGTGGTGGCGCCGGACGACGCCGACGAGTGGCTGAGCGGGTGGACCTGGGTGGTCGGCGCCGATCGTGATCTGCCGCCGCTGGGTCGCTACCTGCTGCACGCGGCGAGGCTGCGCCACCAGCTCCGGATCTGGAACGCGGCGCGGGGCGGCTACCGGGAGGTGCGCCGGGGCGCCGACCGCACCGTCGACCTGCTGCTCGCGGTGCTGGCGCACCGGGCGGAGCGCGGTCCGAGCTCCGCCCGGCTGCTGGCGGCCGCCCGGGAGCTCACCGAGCTGCAGGCCAGCGAGCGCGGGCTGGTCCGGACGTCCACCGCGCTGGTCGAGATGCGGCGCACGGTGGACATCGCCACCGCGAGCCTCACCGCGCTGAGCGATCCCGGCCTCGGCGGGCCGTTCGCCGACGACCGGGAGCTGGGCGCGTGGTTGAGCCAACAGCTCGACGACGACGCGGTGTACATCGGTGCGGCGCGGGAGCGGGCCGGCCAGCTGGCGGCGCTGACCGACCAGCTGCTGCAACGTCGGTCCCAGGACGAGCGGGAGCGGTTCAACCTGGCGTTCACCGGCGCGATCGGGGCGATCCTGATGGTGCTGGCCGCCAGCCAGTCCTTCGGCTACACCCCGCCGCTCTCGCCGCTGGTGCGGCCGGCCGTGGTGGCGTTGCTGGGCGCGCTCGCGCTGCTGAGCACGCTGGCGATGGTGTGGATCGTCGGTCGTGGCGCCCGCTGGCCGCGGGTGCTGATGTGGGTCGGCTGGGGGCTGCTGGGTTCGTGCGGCGCCTGGGTGGCGGTGTCAACCGTCCTCGGCGCCGCGGCCACCGCGGAAACGACCAGGTGGTGGGCCCTGGCCGGGTTCTTCGTCGCCGGGCTCGCGGCGGTCGCCTGGTCCGCCGCGGTCGCCGCGCGCCGCCAACGGGCACCGTCCGGCTGAACACCGCTCAGCCGACGGCAGCGCTCAACCCCGGGGCTCAACCACCTGGGCCGAACCACCTGGGCAGCCGGGCGAGCAGGTCCTGCTGATCGTCACCGACCCAGGCCACGTGGCCGTCCGGTCGCAGCAGTGCCGCGGGCACGTCCAGTTCCTCGCTGACGTCCACGACGTGGTCGACCCGGTCGGCCCAGCCCGCCACCGACAGCCGGCCGGTCTGGTCGAGCAGCAACCCGCGGCCGCCGTGCATCAAACCGTAGAGGCGGCCCCGCTTCAGCCCGACATCCCGCAGCCGCCGGCCGAGCAGCTCATGCCCGTCGCCGAGGTCGTAGCGGACCCCGATCGCGGTGATCTTCTCGATCAGATACCGGTTCACCTCGTCGAAGTCCATCAGCTCCGACACCAGCCGGCGCACCGCCTGGGGACCGGGCTCGGGGGACATCAGCTGCATCTGCGCGCGGGTGTTGTCCAGCACGGCGGCGGCCACCGGGCGCCGTTCGGTGTGGTAGCTGTCCAGCAGCCCCTCCGGGGCCCAGCCGTCGACCTCGGCGGCCAGCTTCCAGCCGAGGTTGAACGCGTCCTGGATGCCGAGGTTGAGCCCCTGCCCGCCGGTCGGCGGGTGGATGTGCGCCGCGTCGCCGGCCAGCAGAACCCGGCCGATCCGGTAGCGCTCGGCCAGCCGGGTGGCGTCGCCGAAGCGGGACAGCCAGCGCGGTGAGTGCACGCCGAAGTCGGTGCCCGCGGTCACCTGCAGTTGCTGTCGGAACTCCTCGAGGGTCGGCGTGACCGTGCGGTCCTCGGCCACCCCGTCGGCGGGCACGACCACGCGGTAGAACCCGTCCCCGACGGGCGGCCCGACGCCGAACCGCAACTGGGTCTTCCGGACCTCGGCCACCACGGCGGCCACCGTCTCCGGCGGCGCGGCCACCGCCATCTCGCCCAGCAGCGTCTCGACCCGGCTGGGCTCACCGGGGAAGACGACGCCGGCCAGCTTGCGCACCGTGCTGCGGCCGCCGTCGCAGCCGACGAGGTAGCGCGACCGCAGCCGGATGCCCCTCGACGACGGTCCGCAGGCCAGCTCCACGGACACACCGTGCTCGTCCTGACTCAGCCCGACCAGCTCGCAGCCGCGCCGGATCTCGACGCCGACCTCGAGCGCGTGCTCGGTCAGCAGGCTCTCGGTGAGGGTCTGCGGGATGCCGAGGACGTAGGGGTGCGCGGTGTCCAGCCGGTCCGGCGCCGGCGCCGGGATGGCGGCGAAGAAGCCGCCGACCGGGTACTGCTGGCCGAGCGCGAGGAACCGCTCCAGCAGACCGCGCTGGTCCATCACCTCCACACTGCGCGCGTGCAGGCCGAGCGCGCGGACCACCCTCGTCGGCTCCGCCTCCTTCTCCAGCACGAGCACCTGCACCCCGTGCAGCCGCAGCTCGCCGGCCAGCATCAAGCCGGTAGGCCCGCCGCCGGCCACGATCACGTCGATCATGAAATTGCCCCCGTCCGCCGCGCTTGCGTATCGGCCCGCTGCGAGTTCCTGATATCCGCAGGTTCTGGCTTCGAGCGGCGATTCTGAGGCCCGACCCGGGTCTTGCCGCAAGCCCCCCGGTGCGCTATACGTTGAGAGTGGCAGGGGGTGGTGGACGAACCCCGTCCGCTGTGGACGATCCAGCGGCCCGACCCCTCAGCGGGGTCGTCGGACGGTGATCTCGACCGACGGCGAGATCCGGTAGGGCTGGCTCTCCACGATCCCTCCGAGGGTCCGGCGCAGCCTGGACACCTCCGCTCGAACGGCCACGGAGGGGCGCACCAGCCAGCCGTTGGCCACCCGCTCGGCCCGGCACAGGCCGAGGCCGGCTACGGCGGCGGCTTCTCGCAGTACGTCGTGGCGCAGGACCGGTGGATCCGCCCGCTGGGCGAACTCGGCACCGACGTCGGCGCGTTGATCGAGCCGCCGCTCGGGTCGACCTCACGGCATCGTCGGATAGGGCTTCTACGGGCTGATCAACAACAGGAGCAGAACGTGAAGATCCTCGTCAAGCCCTGACGCGCCCATCAGTCGGCCCCGAGCAGCGTCACGGTGCTCCGGCGCTGTCGGGGAGCAGGGTCAGGAGTTGCTTCGTGTGGCCGGGCAGCTCCACTTCCGCGAGACCGGTGACGATGTCCCGCAGCGGCAGCGGCTGATCGACGAGGACCGTGCCGTGGGACAGCAGCAGGGTCGGCACCGGGGTGTCCAGGTCGGCCGCGCTCAGCGCCGCTGTGCAGTGCTGATCCGCGGTCAGAAGCCGGACTGTGGAGGATCCGACGCACCAGGTACGTCGGATCCTCCACACTCCGGTCGCGGCCACGTCAGGAGCGGTCGGCGGCGAGCAGCAACCGCCGCAGGGCGTCGGTGATGGCCGAGCGCTGGGCGGTGGACAGCATTGGCGACCCGGCGGCCGAGAACGTCGGCCATGGCCAGCAGCGCCGGCTCGTTGACCAGCGTGGTGTCCCGGCCCGCTCCGGGGTGCCGGCGGGCAGGTCGAGGTCGGCTGCGTCGCGCACGGTGTGGCGGCCGAGCGCGCCGGGCAGGCCGGCCTCGCGCAGCACCGTCGAGGCCCGGGCCGGGTTTTCCGGGCGTCCGTAGCCGTCGAAGGGGACACCGATGAGCTCGATCTCCGTCATGACGGGATTCTGGACCATGCTGAGGCGGTGAACGGGACCGAAGTCACGGCGGCCGAGGTGCCGCTCGGCGCCGTGATCGTGGATCTACGCCCGGCCGCGGAGTGGGCCGTCGGGGCATGCCCCCGGCGCGCTGAACGTGCCGTTCGAGCGCCTGGCCGGCGCCGTAGGGGCGTTCAGCGAGTTGGAGCGCATCTGGGGGCCGGCGATACCCGACGCCGATCCGGTGTACCTGATCTGCGGCAACGGCGTGGCATCGGGTTGGCTCGCCTACCAGATGGCGTGGGCCGGCCGGTCCGTGCGCGCGTTGACCGACGGCATGCCCGCGTGGAACGCGGCGGGGCGGCCGGTCGTCGCCGGAGACGGGTGACCGGCCCACGGCGGCGTCACCTGCCGTCCGAGGTCCGCTGTTCTCCGGGTTCCAGCTCGCCCGCTTCGAGCCGTTCCATCTCGGCCTGCGCCTGCTCGCGTTTCGCCGTCTCCAGGTGCTCCAGGGCCAGTCGTGCGTAGACCATCTGTTCGGTGATCACCATCTGACCCCGGCCGCGGCCGATGAACGTGACGAACCAGGCGACCACCGTGATCAGCCGGTTCCGGTAGCCGACGAGGTAGTACAGGTGCAGCACCAGCCAGGCGAGCCAGGCGATGAACCCGCCGAACTCGAACTTGCCGACCTGGGCCACCGCATCGAACCGCGAGATGGTGGCCATGCTGCCCTTGTCCCAGTACTTGAACGGCTCGCGCTCGGCCGGGACGTCCGTGCCGGCGACCATCTTCTTGATGTGCTTGGCCGCGTAGACCGCACCCTGGATCGCGCCCTGCGCCATGCCGGGCACCCCCGGAACCGACATCATGTCGCCGACGACGAACACGTTCGGATGGCCCTTGACGGTGAGGTCGGGCTCGACGACCACGCGCCCGGCCCGGTCGACCTCGGTGCCTGCGGACTGCTCGGCGAGCTGCTTGCCCAGCGGGCTGGCCTGCACGCCGGCCGACCACACCTTGCACGCGCATTGGATGCGCCGCTCGGTGCCGTCCTTCTGCTTGATGGTCAGGCCCATGTAGTCGACGTCGGTCACCATCGCGTTCAGCTGGACCTCGACGCCCATGCGCTCGAGTCGGCGCTGCGCCTTGCCGCCCAGCTTCGCACCCATCGGCGGGAGCACCGCGGGCGCGGCGTCGAGCAGGATCACGCGGCAGTCGTTCGGCTCGATCGTCCGGAACGCGCCGGCCAGGGTGCGTTCGGCGAGCTCGGCGATCTGACCCGCGACCTCGACTCCGGTGGGGCCCGCGCCGACGACGACGAAGGTGAGTCTGCGGTCGCGCTCGGCCGGGTCGGTGGTGACCTCGGCGGCCTCGAAGGCGCCCAGGATGCGCCCGCGCAGCTCGAGGGCGTTGTCGATGGTCTTCATGCCGGGCGCGAACATCGCGAAATGGTCGTTGCCGAAGTAGGACTGCTGCGCGCCCGCGGCCACGACGAGGCTGTCGAACGCGACGACCGTCTCCATGTTCATGAGCTTCGACGTCACCGTGCCGGCCTCAAGATCGATCTTCTCGACCTTGCCGAGGAGCACCTTGGCGTTGCGTTGCTTGCGCAGGATCAGCCGCGTCGCCGGAGCGATCTCGCCGACCGAGAGGATGCCCGTGGCCACCTGGTAGAGCAGCGGCTGGAACAGGTGGTGCGAGGTATCGCCGATGAGGGTGATGTCGACGTCGGCGCCCTTCAGCTTCTGGGCCGCTGTGAGGCCACCGAAGCCGGATCCGATGATGACGACGCGATGGCGTCGGGACTCAACCGGCTGACTGCTCATGAGGGCGTCCTCCTGGGATCAACGGTTGGCCTCCGGGACCGGGCTACTCGGGACGAACGGTAGTCGTCCGACCCTCCTGCCGGCAGCCGCAACAGGCCGCGACCGTCGATCCGCCAGGTCAGGGGCAGTGTGCGAGCCGGCCGAGCATGATCCGGCGTGCGGTCAGACCTGCTCACCCAGTTTGAAGGCCGTGTCCCCGTCGATCGAGAAGCCGTCCGCGCCGACGACGACGACGCCCGTCCGCTCGGCCTCCCGCACCACCGCGGGCGTGAGCGGCACCAGCTTACCGTCCAGGTCGAGAACCGCCGATCCCTCCTTGTACCAGGACTCGATCACCGCGTTGCCCCAGAAGTCGCGGCGGCGGTCGTCGTCGACGTTCCAGCGGTACGTCTCGTGGTCGGGGTCGCCGGTGTAGTAGTCGGAGGTGTAGATCTCCACGCGGTGGCCGTCGGGGTCGCGCAGGTAGAGGTAGAAGGCGTTGGAGACCCCGTGCCGGCCGGGGCCGCGCTCGATGTGGTGCTCCTTGCGCAGCGCGCCGAAGCAGGTCGGCGGTGCGCAGGACCTGGTGCGACTCGTGGGTGGCGACGCCGAGGTGGTGCAGGCGGGGCCCGTCGCCGCCGGTGAAGGCGACGTCGTGGACGGTCTGCTTGCGGTACATCCAGGCCGCGTACAGCTCGTGCTCGTCGCCCTCGATGGTCTCCGAGCAGCCGAAGCCGAGGGACTGCGTAGTGGGCGTAGGCGGCGGGGATGTCGGGGGTGCAGATGTTGAAGTGGTCCAGGCGGGCGATCTGCGGCGCCGGGTGCAGGTCGTAGCGCTGGATGAGGCGCTCGACGCGCTCGATCGTCGTGGAAGAACTCGACCGGGAAGCCGAGCGGGTCGATGACGCGCACGGCGTCGCCGATGCCGCGGCGTGCCGCTCGCCCGTCTTCACCCGCCGCACCGGCCCGCCGAGATCGGCGGAAGAACGCTCCGCCTTGTCGACGTCCTCCGGGGTGCGGACCCGGTAGGCGATGTGGTCCAGCGCGGCGATGTCGCCGCGGCGCAGCACCAGGCTAGTGGTGCGGTGAGCTCCTCGGTGCCGCGCAGGTAGAGCGCGTCGGCGTCCTCGGCTGGACGACAAGCCCGAGCATGTCGACCCAGAACCAGCGGGACGCGGCCAGATCGGTGACGACCAGCTCGGCGTAGGCGGATCGGATGACGTCCGGGAGGCGGTCACGGGGACGCTCCGAATCGGGGGGTGTGCACCTCGCCGAGGGCGACGTGGACGATCTCTCGACTCGGTGTAGAAGTCGATGCTGTGGTGCGCCGCCCTCGCGGCCGACGCCGGAGTCCTTGACCCCGCCGAACGGGGTGCGCAGGTCGCGGACGTTGTGCGAGTTGATCCAGACCATGCCGGACTCGATCCGCGCGTGCGCGATGCGGTGCCCGCGCTTGAGGTCGAGTCGTCCAGATGTAGCGCGGCCAGCCCGTAGCGCGTCGCGTTGGCCAGCTCGACGGCCTCGGCCTCGGTCGTCGAAGGGGCGACGGCCACCACCGGGCCGAAGATCTCCTCCTGGAAGATTCGGGCGTCCGGGGCGACGTCGGCGAACACGGTCGGCTGGCAGGTAGTTGCCCTCGGGCAGGTGCTCGGGGCGGCTGCCGCCGGCCACCAGCCGGCCCTCCGCCTTGCCGATCTCGACGTAGCCCAGGACGCGCTCGTAGTGCTCGGGGTGGACCAGCGCGCCCACCTCGGTCGCCGGGTCCGGCGGGTCGCCGACCACGATCGCGGCGGCGCGCTCGGCGTAGCGGCGGGCGAACTCCTCGTACACGCTGCGCTCGACGAGGACCCGCGAACCCGCCGTGCAGCGTTCCCCGTTGAGCGAGAACACCCCGAACACGACGGAGTCCAGGGCGGCGTCCAGGTCGGCGTCGGCGAAGACGACGACCGGGGACTTGCCGCCCAGCTCCATCGACAGGCCCTTGAGGTGCTCGGCCGCCGACCGGATGATGTTCGGCCGGTGGCGGTCTAGCCGGTGAAGGAGATCAGCGGCACGTCCGGGTGCGTCGACCAGCGCCGGCGCCGGCCTCCTCGCCGATGCCGTGGACGATGTTGAACACCCCGGCCGGCACGCCGGCCTCGTTCGATGATCGCCGGCCACAGCGCCGGCCGACAGCGGGGTCCACTCGGCGGGCTTGAGGACCAGCGTGCAGCCGGACGCCAGCGCGGGCGCGAGCTTCCAGCTCTCCAGCATGAACGGGGTGTTCCACGGCGTGATCAGCCCGGCCACCCCGACCGGCTTGCGCACCACGTAGTTGAGCTGGTCGCCGCCCACCGGAAGGCGTCCTCGCCGAGGGCCACGATGAGGTCGGCGAAGAAGCGGAAGTTCTCCGCCGCCCGCCGCGCCTGGCCGCGGGCCTGGGTGATGGGCAGGCCGGTGTCGAACGACTCGAAGCTCGGCCAGCCGGCCCTCGCGGGCCTCGATCGCGTCGGCGACGGCGAACAGGATCCGGGCCCGGGCCCGGTCGGGCAGCGCCGGCCACGGCCCGTCGGTGAACGCGCGGCGCGCGGCCGCGACGGCCCGGTCGACGTCCGCGGCCCCGCCGGCGGACGCGGTGGCGTAGGGCTTGTTGGACACCGGGTCGAGCACGTCGAACGCCGCGCCGGACACCGAGTCGACGGCCTCGCCGCCGATGCAGTGCGGCAGGTGGGTGGGCATGTCGGCGGGGCTCATGACAGGCTCCGTCCGCGAACGAGGTCCTCGGCGCTCGGCCAGCAGCTGCCTGGCCCGGACCCGGCCGGCCTCGGTCAGCGGGATCAGCGGCGGGCGCACGAACGCCGAGCCGAGCAGCCCGCGCTCGGCCAGCAGCCACTTGATCGCGGCCGGGTTGGTCTCGACGAACACCAGGTCCACCAGAGGATGCAGCCGGTAGTGCAGCTCCCGGGCCCGCTCGTGGTCACCCGCCTCCCACAGCCTCGAACATCCGCGCCACCGCGGCCGGGGCCAGGTTCGCGACGGCGGAGACGAAGCCGGTCCCGCCCAGCGCCAGCAGCGGCAGGCACAGCAGCTCGATGCCCGACCACACCAGCAGCTCCGGCCCGCAGACGTGCAGCACCCGGGAGAAGTGCTCGAAGTCCTTGGTCGTCTCCTTGATCCCGACGAAGTTGTCGAAGTCGCGGAACAGCCGCCCCACCGTCTCCGGGTCGATGTCGACGGCGGTGCGCGACGGCACGTTGTAGACCACGATCGGCAGGTCGGGGAACTCCCGGGCCACCGTCGCGTACCAGCAGTAGAGCGCCTCCTGGGTCGGGCGGGCGTAGTACGGCGTGATCACCAGCGCGGCGTCGGCGCCGGCGTCACGCGCGACGGCGGTCAGCTCCAGGGTCTCCTCCAGCTTCGCCGAGCCGGTGCCGGGCAGGAACGGCACCCGGTCGCCGACGACGTGCGCGACCAGCCGGATCGCGTCGGCCCGCTCGGCGACGCTCTGGGCGCTGGGCTCGCCGGTGGAGCCGCCCAGCGAGATGCCGTGCGAGCCGTTGGCCAGCTGGAAGTCGACCAGCCGGCGCAGGCCGTCGGGATCGACGGCCCGCCGTCGCCGGTGAACGGGGTGACCACCGGGGCGATGGACCCCCGGATCTGCGACGGATCGCTGCGGAACTTCATCGTCCGGTCCCATCCCGGTAGCGCTCCAGCCAGCCGCCGCTGAGCGGGTAGAGACCTTCCACGGCCTCGCCGGCGGCCACCCGCTCGACGATGAACGCCTCCTGCCGCTCCTGCTCCCGGGCGCCGGCCAGCACGTCGGCGGCCAGCTCCGGCGGGATGACCACGACGCCGTCGCCGTCGCCGACCACGACGTCGCCGGGAACCACGGTGGTGCCCCCGCAGGCGATGGCCACGTCCGACGTCCCATGGCACGTGCCGCCGACCGAGCAGCGCGGGGTGCGGGCCCGCGGAGAACACCGGGATGTCCAGCGCGGCGACCGCGGCGGTGTCGCGCACGCCGCCGTCGGTGACGATCGCCGCGGCCCCGCGCACCTGGGCGCGCAGGGCGAGGATGTCGCCGATCGTGCCGCTGCTGGTCTCGCCGCGGGCCTCCATGACCAGCACCTCGCCCGGGCCGATGCGGTCGATGATCTGCTTCTGCGCGGTGTAGCCGGTGCTGCGGGCGGCCGACAGGTCCTCCCGGGCCGGCAGGTAGCGCAGGGTGTGGGCGCGGCCGGCGAACCGGGCGCCCGGGCGCAGCGGGTGCACCCCGTCGATGCTGACGGCGTCCAGCCCGCGCCGGCGCAGCTGGGCGGACAGCGTGGCCACGCCGACGTCGGTCAGCCCGGCGATCACCTCGGCCAGCGGGTCGGTCGCCGGCACGCCGGCCGCGTCGGCGCGCGCCGCGTCGTCCACGCGCGGCGGGGCCCCGTGCGCGGCCAGTGCGGGGCCGTCGGTCACCGTCGTGCGCAGCCGGCCGGTGCCGATCTCGCCGTCGACCGTGTCGACCTCGACCTCCACCAGCTGCCCGGGCGTCGCCACCCCGGCACCGGCCGGGGTGCCGGTGAGGATGACGTCGCCGAGCTCCAGCGTGATCGTCCGGGACAGGTCCGCGACGAGCGCGGCGAAGGAGAACAGCAGGCCCGACGTGGTGTCGGACTGCACCAGCTCGCCGTCCAGCCAGGTCCGCACGCGCAGCGCCGACGGGTCGAGCTCAGCGGCGGGGAGCAGCACCGGTCCGAGCGGGGTGTAGCCGTCGGCGCTCTTGGAGCGCAGGTTCGAGCCGCGGTCGGCGTAGCGCAGGTCGTGCAGGCCGAGATCGTTGGCCGCGGTCACCCAGCCGACGTGCGACCAGCCCCGTTCCGGCGCGACGTCGCGCGCGATCGTGCCGATCACCAACGCGATCTCGCCCTCGAACGTCAGCAGCTCGGTGCCGGCCGGGCGCGCCACTTTCGCCCCGT
This sequence comes from uncultured Actinomycetota bacterium, assembly GCA_963730945.1. Taxonomy (GTDB): domain Bacteria; phylum Actinomycetota; class Actinomycetes; order Mycobacteriales; family Pseudonocardiaceae; genus Pseudonocardia. Next base: position 118,709 of record CAVSTV010000007.1, on the reverse strand, counting down.
CCGCGGCCAGCGAGGAGGGCGCCTTGAGGAAGTACGAGGGTTGCTCGGAGGTGCGGCCGCGCTGGGCGGCGCGGCTGCGGTAGTTGAGGTGGACCGCAATGATCTTGCCCGGTCGGGTCCCGGTCGCGGCGCTGACGACGTCGGTGGTCACGTCACCTTCCTATACGATCGGCGCGCCAGAACCGCCACGGAGCCTGATCAGGACGGTACGACCCGGCCCGCGCAGCGGGGCCTTCATGGTTCAGTGGTTGTCCCGCGGCATCCCCTGCTGGGCGACGCGGTGGTAGCCGACCGCCGGCCGCAGCACCATGCCATCGGCCAGCTGGTCGACCATGCTGCGCTGGATCTCCTGCCAGGGCGTCTGCGACGGCGGCACCGGATAGCCGCCGGCCGCGTCCAGCTCGCGGCGCCGCTGCGCCAGCTCGGCGTCCGGCAGCAGCATGTCGGCGGTGCCCGCGTTGAGGTCGATGCGCACCGGGTCGCCGGTGCGCAGCAGCGCCAGCCCGCCCCCGGCCGCGGCCTCCGGCGACGCGTTCAGGATGGACGGCGAACCCGAGGTGCCGGACTGCCGGCCGTCGCCGACGCACGGCAACGCCTCGACCCCGCGCTTGATCAGCTCGGCGGGCGGCTGCATGTTCACCACCTCCGCGGCCCCCGGGTAGCCCAGCGGGCCGGCGCCGCGCATGAACAGCAGGCAGTGCTCGTCGATCTTCAGCTCGGGGTCGTCGATCCGGGCGTGGTAGTCCTCCGGCCCGTCGAACACGACCGCCCGGCCCTCCAGCACTCCTGGCTGCGCCGGGTCGGACAGGTAGCGCTCCCGGAACTCCGGCGAGATCACGCTGGTCTTCATGATCGCGCAGTCGAACAGGTTGCCGCGCAGCACCAGGAAGCCGGCGTCGGGCAGCAGCGCGTCGTCGAAGGTGCGGATCACGTCCCGGTCGCTTGCCGCGGTGTCCCGGCAGTTCGCCCCGATGCTGGCCCCGGAGACGGTGGGCGCGTCGGAATGGATCAACCCGTTCGCCATCAGCTCGTGCACCACCGCGGGCACCCCGCCCGCGCGGTGGAACTCCTCGCCGAGGAACCGCCCGGCGGGCTGCAGGTCGACCAGCAGCGGAACGCTCAGCCCGAGCCGCTGCCAGGCGTCCATCTCCAGCTCGACGCCGGCGTGCCGGGCGATCGCGGTGATGTGGATGGGTGCGTTGGTGGAGCCGCCGATGGCCGAGTTCACCACGATCGCGTTCTCGAACGCCTCGCGGGTCAGGATGGCCGACGGGCGAACGTCCTCGCGCACCAGCTCCACCGCCCGGACCCCGGTCCGGTACGCCATCCGGCCGCGGTCGCGGTGCGGCGCCGGGATGGCCGCGCAGCCGGGCAGGCTCATCCCGAGCGCCTCGGCCAGCGCGTTCATCGTGGACGCGGTACCCATCGTGTTGCAGTGGCCCGGCGAGGGTGCCGACGAGGCGACCACCTCGACGAACTCCGCCTCGTCGATCGTGCCGGCGGCCAGCAGCTCGCGGGCCTTCCACACGACGGTGCCGGAGCCGACGCGCTGCCCGTCGCGCCAGCCGTTCAGCATCGGGCCGCCGGACAGCACGATCGCCGGGATGTCGACCGTCGCCGCCGCCATCAGGCAGGCCGGGGTGGTCTTGTCGCAGCCGGTGGTGAGCACCACCCCGTCGATCGGGTAGCCGTGCAGCACCTCGACCAGCCCGAGGTAGGCGAGGTTGCGGTCCAGGGACGCGGTCGGCCGCTTCCCGGTCTCCTGGATCGGGTGCACCGGGAACTCCATCGCTATCCCGCCGGCGTCCCGGATGCCCTCGCGGGTGCGCGCGGCCAGCTCCAGGTGGTGCCGGTTGCACGGGGACAGGTCGGAACCGGTCTGCGCGATCCCGATGATCGGCCGCCCGGACTGCAGCTCGGTCCGGGTCAGCCCCCAGTTCAGGTAGCGCTCGATGTACAGCGCGGTCATGCCCGGGTTGGCCGGGTTGTCGAACCACTCCTGGCTGCGCAACCGGCCCCCGCCCGCGGCTGAACCAGGGGCTGGGTCAGGCTGAGCTGCCATGGCCACTCCTCCCGTCGACCCGGCCCAGCCTCCCCCATGGTCGGCGCCGGCCGCCACCCGCCGACCCGGATCAACGGGCCGGCGCAGGCCATCCGCTCGGCCCCGTCCTGAGATGCCGGCGCTGCGGGATGGGGGCATCGTGGTGGTGTACGAGCACCGCAACGGACGCGACAGAAGCATCGGCTCCGCACCGGATCGAGGTGTGCCGTAGCCGGCGAGAGGCGACCATGACGATGATCATCAACGGTGCCGAGGTCCAGATCCCCGAGGATCCACGGGTATCGCTGCTGGACCTGCTCCGTGACCGGCTGGGGCTGAGCGGCACGAAGAAGGGCTGCAACCAGGGCGCCTGCGGGGCGTGCACGGTGCTGGTCGACGGTGAGCGGATCTTGTCGTGCCTGGCGCTGGCCGTGCAGTACGACGGGCGCGCGATCACCACGGTGGAGGGACTGGCCGGCGACGGTGAGCTGCACGAGCTGCAGGCGGCGTTCATCGAACACGACGGCTTCCAGTGCGGCTACTGCACGCCCGGGCAGCTCTGCTCGGCGATCGGGATGGCCGACGAGGTCCGCCGGGGGGTGCCCAGCAACGTCACCGAGGACCTGGTGTCGGTCACGGTCACCCTGACCGCGGACGAGCTGCGGGAGCGGATGAGCGGCAACCTCTGCCGGTGCGGTGCGCTACAACGGCATCGTCGCGGCGATCACCGCGACCTACGCCGCCGCCGACGCCGGGCCGACGACGTGATCCCGTTCAGCTACCAGCGCGCCACCGACGTCGCCGACGCGGTCCGCCGGGGCAGCGAGCCGGGCGCCCGGTACCTGGGCGCCGGCACCAACCTGGTGGACCTGATGCGCGAGACCGTCGAGCGGCCGGCCGTGCTGGTCGACGTGACCGGCCTGCCCAGCGGCATCGAGGAGCGGCCCGACGGCGGCCTGCTGATCGGCGCGGCGACCCGCAACACCGCGCTGGCCGAGCACGGCGCGGTCCGCGAGCGTTACCCGATGCTGGCCCGGGCCGTGGTGGCCGGCGCGTCGGCGCAGATCCGCAACATGGCCACGGTGGGCGGAAACCTGTTGCAGCGCACGCGGTGCACGTACTTCTACGACACCGAGGGATCGCGCTGCAACAAGCGGGAGCCCGGCCAGGGCTGCGACGCGATCGGTGGATTCACCCGCATCCACGCCATCCTGGGCACGTCGGAGGCCTGCGTGGCCACCCACCCGTCGGACATGTGCGTGGCGCTGGCCGCGCTGGACGCCACCGTGCACCTGGAGAGCGTGGCCGGGCCGCGCACGGTGGCGTTCACCGACCTGCACCGGCTGCCCGCCGACCATCCCGAGATCGAGACGGTGCTGGAGCCCGGTGAGCTGATCACCGCGGTGGAGCTGGCCCCGCTGCCGATCGCGCGCCGCTCCACCTACCGCAAGGTCCGCGACCGGGCCAGCTACGCGTTCGCCCTGGTCTCCGTGGCCGCCGCCCTGGATCTTGATGGGGACACGGTGTCCGATGTACGGCTCGCCCTCGGGGGAGTGGGCACCCGGCCGTGGCGGGCCTGGCGAGCGGAGGAGGCGTTGCGTGGCGGACCGGCAACCGACGCCGCGTTCCGCGCCGCCGCCGAGGCCGAGCTGGCCGACGCCCGGCCGCTGGCCGGGAACGCCTTCAAGATCGAGTTGACCGCGCGCACGGTGACCGCCGTGCTGGCCCAACTGAGGGGAACGGTCCGATGACCACCACCCGGCCCGACCCGTTGCTGGAGCGCTGGGACGGCGAGATCGGCCGCCCGGTGGACCGGGTGGACGGCCCGGCCAAGGTGCGCGGCGAGGCCGCCTACGCCGCCGACATCCCGTTGCCGGGCATGGTCTATGCGGCGCTGGCCTTCTCCACCGTGGCCAAGGGCAGCATCGCCACGCTGGACACCGCCGAAGCGGAGGCCGCGCCCGGTGTCGTGCTGGTCATGACCCACCGCAACGCGCCGCCGATGAAACCCACCCTGACCTTCCTCAGCGCCCCCAAGGCCATGGGCAGCGACGACCTGCCGGTCATGCAGGACGACCGGATCCACTGGAACGGCCAGCCCATCGCCGTGGTGCTGGCGCAGACCCAGGAGCAGGCCGACCACGCCGCGTCGCTGGTGCACGCCGGCTACCGGACCGAACCGGCGTCCACCGTGTTCGACGAGGCCGCCCGGCGCCCGGCGCCGACGGTGCTCGGGGAGCTTGCGGTGACCATCGGCGACGCCGAGGCCGCGCTCGCGGCGGCACCGGTCACCGTCGACGAGACCTATCGCACACCGCGGCACACCCACAACGCCATCGAACTGCACGCGGCCACCCTGGCCTGGGACGGCGACGAGCTGCGGGTGCACGACAGCACCCAGGCGGTCGCGTGGGCGGCGTCCACCCTGGCCGCGGTGTTCGACCTGCCCGAGGAGCAGGTCCGGGTCAGCTCCGAGTACATCGGCGGCGGGTTCGGCGGCAAGACCATCTGGCAACACCAGATCCTGGCCGCGGCGGCCTCCCGGCTGTCCGGCCGGCCCGTGCGGATCATGCTCTCCCGGGAGGGCGTCAACCGGGTCGTGGGCGGGCGCGCCAACACCGAGCAGCGGGTGGCCATGGGCGCGGACGAGGACGGCCGGCTGACCGCGCTGATCCACACCGGCACGGCCGCGATGACCGCGCACAACGCCATGCCGGAGGCGTTCGTCACCCCGGCCCAGTGCCTCTACCGGGCCGACTCGTTCCGGCTGGACGTCCAGGTCGCGCTGCTGGACATGCTGGCCAACACGTTCATGCGGGCCCCTGGCGAGGCCCCCGGGACGTTCGCTCTGGAGTGCGCGCTCGACGAGCTGGCGCAGCGGCTGGGCATGGACCCGATCGAGCTGCGGCTGCGCAACGAGCCGGAGCGCGACCCGATCGACGGGCGCCCGTTCTCCTCGCGGAACCTGGTGCAGGCCTTCCGGGACGGCGCGCAGCGCTTCGGCTGGGACCGGCGCGACCCCACCCCCGGCGCCCGGCGCGAGGGCGAATGGCTGATCGGCATGGGCTGCGCCACCGCGACCTACCCCTACCAGCGCTTCCCCGGCGGTCAGGCGCGGATCACGCTGTCCCGGGACGGGCGGGCCGTGGTCGAGGTGGGGTCGCACGAGATGGGCATGGGCACGGCCACCGTGCAGTCGCAGATCGCCGCCGACCGGCTGGGCCTGCCGCTGGACGCGGTCAGCTTCCGGCAGGGCGACTCCATGCTGCCCGGCGCGGTGCTGGCCGGCGGCTCGTCGCAGACCGCGTCGGTCGCGGGGGCCGTGCACGCGGCGCACGACGCGCTGCTCGACGAGCTGGTCAAGATCGTCGGCCCGAACTCCCCGCTGGCCGGGTTGACCGCCGACGACGTCGAGGGCCGCGACGGCGGGCTGGCCGCCACCGACGACCCGGGCCGGCACGAGAGCTACCAGGCGATCCTGGACGGCGCCGGGCGCGACCGGCTCACCGCCGAGGCGCGTGGCCGCCGATCCGGTGGAGATGCAGCGCTTCTCGATGCACTCCTACGGGGCCCAGTTCTGCGAGGTGCGGGTCAACGCGGTGACCGGTGAGCCGCGGGTCAGCCGCTTCCTGGGCTCGTTCGACTGCGGGCGCATCCTCAACCCCAAGACCGCGGCCAGCCAGTTCCGCGGCGGCATCATCATGGGGCTGGGCATGGCGCTGGTCGAGGAGACCGAGTTCGACGAGCGCAGCGGGCGGATCATGAATCCGAGCCTGGCCGAATACCACGTCCCGGTGCACCTGGACGTGCCGCAGATCGACGTGATCTGGACCGACCTCCCGGACCGCAACACCCCGCTGGGCGCGCGTGGCGTCGGCGAGATCGGGATCACCGGGGTCGCGGCGGCGGTGGCCAACGCGATCCACAACGCCACCGGTCGCCGGGTGCGGGAGCTGCCGATCACCCTCGACAAGCTGATGTGAACCTCTCGCCGGCGACCGGTGGGCAGCGTTCCGCGGAACGCGAGGCCTTGGATCAACACCGCACCGGGCGGACGAGGTCACGGTCCGGCAGTCGCTGATGTCCGACGACCGGACTCGTGACCCCGGACCGCGGCCCGGTAGGCCGCGACCCTCAGCTGCTCCAGGCCAGGTCGAAGGTGACCGGGTCGAGGGGCAGCAGCCAGCATTCGGCGATCCGCCCGTCCACGATGCGGTACAGACCGACGGTCGACCAGCGGCGGTGCACCCCGCCGAGGGTGGCGGTGCCGTCCGTGATCACCGCGACGCTGTCGCCGTCGCCGACGAGCAGCTCGCCGGGATGCATCCGCATGGTGTTGCCCGCGATCCCGCGGCGCCGGCTGAAGTAGCCGAAGACCTCGTCGATGCCGTCGTGGTCGCCGGCGATCGGGCTGGAACCCGGGACGTGCCAGACGATGTCGTCGCGCAGCAGCGACCGAAGCCCGCTGTCGTCATCGCCGGCGTAGAACGCGTTCTGCTCGCGGTGCAGCCGGCTCAGCAGTTCGGCCGCAGCACGTCGATCCATGTAGGCGACGGTATCGCCGGGGTGGGTCGAACATCGAGGTCCGACCTGCCGGCCCGGTCCGATCTGGCCTACCGTCACACCACGGCCAGCCGCCAGGAGGTTTCGTGGAGTTCGACGTGGTGATCGAGATCCCCAAAGGCCAGCGCAACAAGTACGAGATGGATCGGAAGACGGGCCGGATCCGACTGGACCGCACGCTGTTCACCGCGACGGCCTACCCGGCGGACTACGGCTTCATCGAGGGCACGATGGTCCCGGACGGCGACGCCCTGGACGCGATGGTGCTGGTCGACGAGCCCACCTTCCCCGGCTGTCTGATCCGTTGCCGACCGATCGCGATGTACCGGATGGTCGACGAGCAGGGTCCGGCGAACAAGGTGCTCTGCGTGCCCGCGGAGGATCCCCGGCAGGAGCACCTGCGCGACCTCAACCACCTACCCGAGTTCGAGAGGCTGGAGATCCAGCACTTCTTCACCATCTACAAGCAGGTCGAGCCGGGCAAGCGGGTGGAAGGTGGCGGCTGGGTCGGGAGGAGCGGCGCCGAGGCGGAGGTCGAGGCGTCCCGGCGCCGGTTGCAGGAGGCCGGCGGCGACCAGTGAGACGGTCGGTCGCCATGCCGATTGGGCATCGAATAAGTCCAGTCTTGGTCGTGGACAGTATGAGGTCGGGTTCCTAGCGTGGTCGCATGACAAGCGCACCACCGGATCCCGTGCGCAGGCTCGGGCTCGGGCGCGAACACCCGGGAGGACGACCATGAGCCAGCAATCGGGGCCCGCCGGCCCGCACCGGTCGGCCGGTCACGCCATCGTGGCGGCGCTGGAGCAGCACGGGGTGCAGCGGGTGTACTGCGTGCCCGGGGAGAGCTACCTCGACGTGCTCGACGGGCTGCACACCAGCTCCATCCGGACCGTCGTCTGCCGCCACGAGGGCGGTGCGGCGTTCATGGCCGAGGCCGACGGCAAGCTCACCGCTCGGCCCGGCGTGGCCATGGTGACCCGCGGACCGGGCGCGGCGAACGCCGTCATCGGGGTGCACACGGCCTGGCAGGACGCCACCCCGATGATCTTGTTCGTGGGGCTCATCCCGGTGGCGAGCCGGGACCGCGAAGCGTTCCAGGAGTTCGACATCCGCGGCTGGTTCGGCACGACCGCAAAGCGCGTGCTCGTGCTCGACCGCGCGGAGCGGGCCTCGCAGATCGTGGCCGAGGCCTTCTTCGCCGCGACGAGCGGGCGTCCCGGTCCGGTCGTGGTCGGCCTGCCCGAGGACGTCCTCACCGGTGCGGCCGGCGCCGAGCTGCACCCGGAGATCCCGGTCGCGAACGGCGGGATCACGCCCGAGGACGTCACGGTCCTCACCGAGGCCCTGGCCGGGGCGGAGCGGCCGCTGTTCGTCACCGGCGGCAACGACTGGACCCCGCGAGCGGCCCGGCAGCTCACCGGCTGGCTCTCCGAGCGCGGGCTGCCGGCCGCGAGCGTGTGGCGCGCCGGCGGCGTCATCGGTTCCGACTCCCCGTCCTACGTCGGCTCGCTCGGCTACGGCCGGGACGACGCACTCGTCGCGGCGCTGGAGGGCGCCGACCTCGTCGTCACCGTCGGCACCGTCCTCGGCGACGTCGACACCCAGGAGTTCATGCTTCGCCAGGGCGGGGACGCGCGCACCATCATCGTCAACGCCGACCCGAGCCTGCGCGGGCACAGCGGCGCGGTCACCCACCAGGTCGTCGCCAAGCCGGCGGCGTTCGCCTCGGACCTGGTGAACCTGGACCTCCCGGTCCGTCCGGAGTGGACGGAGTGGACCCGCGGGTTGCGGCGGGCGCAGGAGGCGTACGCCGCGCTGCCGGAGCCGCTGGTGGAGCCCGACGGTCCGGCCCGGATGAGCACGGTCATGGCCATCCTCGTGCCCGACCTGCCCGACGACGCCATCGTCACCTTCGGCGCGGGCAACCACACCGCCTGGGCCCAGCGGTTCTTCCCGACCCGGGCCTACCCGAGCCTGCTCAGCACCCGCAACGGCGCGATGGGCTACAGCGTTCCGGCCGCGGTCGCGGCCAGCCTGGCCCATCCGGGTCGGCGGGTGGTCGCCGTCGCCGGTGACGGCGAGTACGGCATGAACGGCAACGAGCTCGCCACCGCCGTCCACTACGGCGCCACCCCGCTGGTCATCGTCATGGACAACGGGCAGTACGGCACGATCCGGGCGCACCAGGAGCACCGCTATCCCGGCCGGGTCAGCGGCACCCAGCTGTCCAATCCCGACTTCGGGGCCATCGCCCGGGGCCACGGTGCCTTCGGGGAGCGGGTGACCCGGGACGGCGAGGTCGAGTCCGCGCTCAAGCGGGCCCTGTCGGCCATCGACGAGCGGGGCACGCCGGCCGTGCTGCACGTCGTCGTGGATCCCGGGCAACTGCTTCCCTAGACGAGCGATCGTCCACACCGGGTCGCGCCCGGCGATCATGTCCGGACTCCGCCGGTCCCGCCCGCGCGATTCGACGACAGCAGCTGAGCCGACGACGGAGGCTCACCGCGTGGCGGCGCCGGGAGGCGGCGGTGCCGCAGCGGCCACCACGGGATCGCCGCGGGACCGATCCAGCCGGGGGCCGGCGAAGCTGCGGAGGCGCTCGGCGATGCCCCGGATGGTCGGTACGGCGTGGTGGTGGGGCATCCAGGCGGCGTGCAGCCGGACCGCGATCGGCAGGTCCTGCTCGTCGGTGACGTCGATCGCGACCAGCCGGTCCCAGCCGGGGATCGCCGAGTTGGGCAGCTCGGTGGTCACCGCGACCGCCCGGCCGGCGCAGGCCAGTGCGTGCACCGTCGGGCCGTCCTCGCATTCGAGCACCTCCCGGTAGCCGATACCGGCGCGGGAGAGCGCCTCGTCGATCGCGGTGCGGCTGACCGCGTCCCGGGAGGCCATGGCGATCACATGCTCGGCGAGCGCGCCGCAGCGCAGCGTGCGCGGCCCGGACGCGAGTGGGTGCTGCGCGCCGACGAAGGCGCGCACCGGCGCCCTCCCGATGTCGAAGCGCTCCAGATCCGGCCGCGGAGCGGTCGGTGAGACCACCAGGTCGGCGTCCTGGTGCAGCCGCTCGTAGATCGCGAAGTGCGTGGCGGCCACGCTGAGCAGCACCGGCTCCTCGGGCCGCAGGGTGGCGATGAACGGCGCCAGGATGGTGCGGATCGTGGCCGGGGTAGCGGCGACCCGCAGCCGCTCGACCCGGCCCGCGGCCAGGTCACCGGCCGCGACCTCGGTGTCGCGGGCCAGCGCGATGAGCCGCCGCGCCGAGGGCACGAACGCGCGGCCCGCCGGCGTGAGGACGAGCCGGATGCCGCTCTTGTCCAGCAGCTTGAGGTTCAGCTCGGACTCGAGGATCTTGAGCTGCCGGCTCAGCGCGGGCTGGGCGATGTGCAGGGCCGTGGCCGCGGCGGTCACGGTGCCCCGCTCGACGACCGCGACGAAGTACTCCAACCTGCGCAGGTGCAGCTGCCCCATACCAGCAATCATGCTGCTTCGGCATGTAGTACGACAACAACAAGTATTGGTGGGCATCGGTGCAGGTGGCTAGCCTCCACGCAACCACTGAACTGGAGGCCATGGTGAACAGCTCAGCGACCACCACCACATCCGGCCGCGGCGGCTCCAGCCCGACCAAGGTCGTCGCCGCATCCCTGATCGGTACCGCCATGGAGTGGTACGACTTCTTCCTGTTCGGCACCATGACCACGATCGCGCTGGCGCCGCTGTTCTTCCCCGACGTCGACCCGACCATCTCGGTGATCAGTGCCTTCCTCAGCTTCGCCGCGGCCTTCGTCGCCCGGCCCATCGGGGCGGTGATCTTCGGCCACTTCGGCGACCGGCTCGGTCGGCGCGGCGCGCTGATCGTCACGGTGTTGCTGATGGGGCTGGCCTCGACGTTGATCGGTGCGCTGCCCACCTACGCGTCCGCCGGGATCCTGGCCCCGATCCTGCTGACCGTGCTGCGGGTGCTGCAGGGCATCGCGACCGGCGGCGAGTGGGGCGGCGCGACGCTGATGGCCATGGAGTACGTCGAACCCCGGCGCAAGCCGCTGATGGCCTCGATCGTGCAGGTCGGCTCGCCGATCGGCACCCTGCTCTCGACCGCGGCGGTGACCGCGGCGTCGGTGTGGTCCGGGGACGCGTTCCTGACCTGGGGCTGGCGGTTGCCGTTCCTGGCCTCGATCCTGCTGGTCGGGGTGGCGGTGTGGATCCGGGTGAGCATCGAGGAGACCCCGGAGTTCGTGGCCTCGACGAAGAGCGAGGGCGTGGCCCGGATGCCGGCGTGGGAACTGATCACCCGCGCCCCGGGTCGCACGCTCACCGGGGTCGCCGCCTACCTGGTGGGCAACGCCGGGTTCTTCCTGTTCACCACCTTCATGATCAGCTACGTCACGCTGACCCTCGGGATGCCCCGCGACGTGATCCTCATCGCGCTCACCTGGGGTGCGGTGGCCGAGATCGGGTTCGTGCTGCTCGCGGGCTGGCTCGGCATGAAGTTCGGCGCCCCCCGGGTCGCGCTGGTCGGTTACGTGCTGTTCCTGGTCTGCGTGTTCCCGATCTTCTGGCTGGTGGACAGCAAGCAACCGGGCGCGATCATCCTGGCCATGGTGTTGGCCCTCGGCGTGGGCAGCATCGCCTACGGCGTCATCGGCGCGGTGCTGGACAAGCTCTTCCCGGTGCACCTGAAGTACTCCGGGCTGGCGTTGTCGGGCAACCTGTCGGCCGTGATCGCGGGGTTCATGCCGGTCCTGGCCACGGTGGTGCTCGGCGCCGCGGGCAACGCCTCCTGGGGGCCGGCGCTGCTCGCGGTGGCGATCGGGGTCACGTCGGTGGTCGGGGTGCTGCTGACCATGCGCTACGCCCGCCGCGACGCGGAGCTGGGCGTCGGGTCGGCGGTGCCGGTCGCGCACCGCGACACGTCGGCCGAGGCGGGTCGGGCCTGATGCGGGTCGACGCCGTCTACCTCGGCGGCCGCGTCCGCACCATGGACCCGGCGCGGCCGGTGGCGTCGGCGATCGCGGTCTCGGCCGGTCGCATCCTCGCCCTCGACGACGAGGCCGAGGCCCTCACCCGGCACGCGGCGCGGGTGGTCGAGCTGGGCGGCGCCCCGGTGGTGCCCGCCTTCAACGACGTGCACCACCACCTGACCATGCGCGGGCAACGGCTGCGCGGCGTGGACCTGCGCGCCGGCGCGGTGGCCACGATGGACGAGCTCTACGCCGCGGTCCGCGCCGCGGCCACCACCACCGAGCCCGGTTCCTGGATCTACGGGGCGGGCTACGACCAGAACAAGCTCGGCGACCGGCACCCGCTCGCCGCCGAGCTCGACACGGCCGCCCCCGAGCACCCGGTGTGGCTGGAGCACGTCTCCGGCCACATGGGCGTGGGCAACTCCGCGGCCTTCGCCCGGGCCGGCTACCCGGGCCGCCGCGGGGTGCCCGACGTCGACGGTGGCGTGGTGGCCCGCGACGAGGACGGCCGCGCGGCCGGGCTGGTGCAGGAGCGCGCGATGGACCTGCTGGTCGGGGTGTTCAAGCCGATCCCGGTCGAGGAGATCGTGCGCAACATCGAGGTCGCCTCCCGGGTCGCCCTCTCCGAGGGGATCGGGTCGATCACCGAGCCGGGCATCGGCACGACCCGCGGCATCGGCAACTCGCCGCTGGACCTGCACGCGTTCCAGACCGCGCGCGAGCGCGGCGTGCTCGGCGTACGGGCCCAGGTGATGCCCTACATCACCACCGTCCGCGAGATCGACACCGGCGGCGAGGACGCCGGCTGGGGCCTCGACCTCGGGCTGCGCACCGGGATCGGCGACGACCGGCTGCGGATCGGCCCGCTCAAGGTGCTCACCGACGGCTCGCTGATCGGCCGCTCGGCCGCGATGACCGCCTGCTACCACGGCGACGACGCGGCCGGGTACATGGCGTGGGACACCGACGAGCTGGAGACGATCCTGCGCGGGGCGCACGCGGGTGGCTTCCGGATCGCCGCGCACGCGATCGGCGACCAGGCGGTGCAGCACGTGCTGGACATCTTCGACCGGCTGCTCACCGAGCGGCCGCGGCCGGACGCCCGGCACCGCATCGAGCACTTCCACGTGGCCAGCGACGCGCAGATCGCCCGCACCGCGGCGCTGCGACTGATCCCGGTGCCGCAGGGCCGCTTCATCAGCGAGCTCGGCGACGGGGTCATCCGGGCGATGGGGCCCGAACGGCTCCCGCTGACCTACCGGGTCCGGGCGATGCTCGACGCGGGCATCCCGGTGCCCGGCTCCTCGGACGCGCCGGTGGCCGAGGCCGCCCCGATCCTGAACATGCACGACCTGGTCAACCGGATCACCGCCGACGGCGCCGAGTTCAACCCCCAGGAAGCGGTCACCCCGGCGCAGGCGCTGCAGATGTACACCGTCAACTCGGCCTACGCGTCCGGCGAGGAGCACGACAAGGGCCGGCTCGCCGAGGGCATGCTCGCCGACTTCGTGGTGCTCTCCGACGACGTGCTCAGCATCGACCCGGCGCGGATCGACACGGTGCGCGTGGGCGCCACCGTCGTCGACGGCGAGCCGGCCTTCGACGACGGCGCCCTGGCCGAGCGGTAGCCCGGGGAACGGTGGCGATCAGGCGAGGTGAGCTGGCGGACCCACGTCAGGCGCGTAGATCATGCTCACCACGCCCGCTCCGAGCGGACGCGATTCCACCAAGCGCAGCGGGACCTTGTCCTCCATGTCCTCGAACAGACGATCTCCGGTGCCGAGCGCCAACGGGTAGACCAGCAGGCGCACCTGGTCCACCAGCCCCATCCCGATCAGCGCCTGCGAGAGCCGGCGGCTGCCGTACACGACGATGTCGCCGTCGAGCTCCTCGCGGAGCCGAGCCACGTGCTCCGGCCAGCCGTCGCCCAGCACGGTCGCGTTCCAGGCGGGGTCCGTGAGCGTCGATGAGACAACGTATTTCGGCAGCTCGTTCAGTCTGTCGGCGAGCTCACCTTCCGCTGTGGGCCAGTAGGCCTGCATGGCCTCGTAGGTGACTCGTCCGAGGAGAATGGCCTGGTAGCCCTGCGCCTGCTCGAGTCCGACCTCTCCCTCGAAGTCGAAGTCGAAGTCCACGGCCCATCCCCGGTACTTGAACGGGACATCCGTGGGACCCGGCGACTGCATGACCCCGTCGACCGAGGTGTTCTGGCTCAGGACGATCCTTCCCATCTTCGTCTCCTTACTCCGGCGCATCGATCTCGGTCTTCTCTCGCATCAGACCACCGGCGCCGTCGAAACTCGTCGGACGGTAGCGATCAGGCCAGGTGATGGGCGCGGGTGAGGGGTAGTTGCGTGGCCCGGTGGATCTCGACGGGGACGCCGTCGACGAGCACCGGCTCGGGGGACTGGCTCACCTGCACCGACGGCGTGCCGGTGTTGAACCGCATGTCGGCGCTGGTCAGCCCCCGGCTGCCCCGGATCGCGGTGTAGGTGCGTCCGCCGGGGAGCGCGGCCCGCGCGGCCGGGTCGTCCAGGCAGGCCCGGGCGACGAAGACGTGCGACAGCCGCGCCGGCGCGGCACCGATCCCCCCGTAGAAGGGCGACATGCGGCGGGGCTGGGTGAGCCGGGTCGAGCCGGACCCCGATCCGGCCGCTCCCATGGCCACGAAGCCGGACTTGACCACGAGCTCGGGGGCGGCGCCGAACCAGGCCGGGTTCCACAGCACGATGTCGGCGATCCGGCCCGGTGCCACGCTGCCGACGTGGTCGGCCATGCCGTGCGCGACCGCCGGGTTCAGCGTCAGCTTGGCCAGGTAGCGCAGCACGCGGGCGTTGTTGGCGAACTCCGGCCCGATCTGTCCGGCCAGGGTGGCCTGCACGTGGGCGAGCTGCCAGGTGCGGCGCACCGACTCGGCCATGTAGCCCATGCCCAGGGCGTCGGAGTTGATGATGCTGATGGCGCCCACGTCGTGCAGGTGGTTCTCGGCGGCGATGGCGTGCTCGCGCACGCGGCTGGCCGCGATCGCGCGGTCACTGCTCAGCAGCTGGTGGCCGCGGTGCACGGTCATCGTCATCGGGCCGAGCGCGGCGACGGTGGACGCCGTCAACGGCAGGGTCGGGGTCGTGGAGGAGGTCAGGATGTGCGGTTGCTCGACGATGCGGAGCAGGTCGGGGTGCCCGCCGCCGCCCTCCACGTGGTACGCGTGCACGGTGCGGCCCTCGGTCGCGGCCAGCGTGTCGCCCAGGTAACCGGACTCGTTGAGGGTGTCGGTGTGCAGGGCCACCGGGAGGTCGGCGGCTTCGGCCACGCCCAGGCAGTTGTCGATGATGCCGGGGGTGGCGCCCCAGTCCTCGTGGATCTTGAAGCCGCCGCTGCCGGACAGCACCGCCTCCTCGAGCAGGGCGGGGGAGGTGGAGGAGCCGCGGGCGAGGAAGGCCGCGTTGATCGGTGTCTGCGACCAGGACTCGATCAGCGTGTGCAGGTTGTTGCGCGGGTTCGCGCCCACATCCCAGACCCCGCCGATGCCCATGCCGACGATCGTGGTCACCCCGGTGGACAGCGCGGCCGCCGCGAGCCCGGCGTTGGACAGGTGCACGTGGGAGTCCACCACCCCCGGCGTGGCGATCAGGCCCTCGCCGGTGATCATCGCGGTGTGCGCGTCGACCTCGAGCTCGATGCCGCGCTGGACGTCGGGGTTCCCGGCCCGCCCCACCCCGACGACGCGACCGTCCTTGATGCCGATGCTGCTCTTGCGGACACCGAGCACCGGATCGATGACGACGACGCCCAGGATGACCATGTCCAGCGCGCTGGAGCGGTCCGCGCGGGCGCTGACCAGCGCTCCGTTGCGGGCGGTCTTGGCGCAGCCGCCGATCAACTCCTCGCCGGGCTCGGTGTCGTCGGCCTCGACCTCGACCCACAGGTCGGTGTCGCCCAGCCGGATGCGGTCGCCGGTGGTCGGGCCGTAGAGGCTGATGTAGTCGGCGCGCCGGATGGTGCGCTGTGAAGCTGATCCGCTCGCAAGCTCGCTCATGGACGGCCGCCCAGGATCCGGACGACCGCGACCCGGCGCGCCTGGCCGGGCTCGACCTTCACCGCGACCCCCGCGGGGACGTCCAGCCGGAACCGGGCGGCATCGACGAGGTCGACCTCGAGTGCGGGGTTGAGGGTGTCCAGCGGCACGTGCGAGGAGACCCAGACCGGCAGCGCCCCGGTGTTGTGCAGCGACGCCACCGCGCGTTCCCGGCCCGGCGCGAGCTCGACCTCCGCCCCGGCCGGCCGCACGCTTCCCGCGGAACCGGGCGCCGGGGCACCGAACGGGGCGGCGATGTGCACCAGCACCGTGCCGTGCGGGAACAACGCCTCGACCTGGATCACCGCCACCAGGGCGGGCACGTCGGGGAGCAGCCGCTCCTCCGGGATCAGCGCCCCGGCGCGCTCGATCACCTCGGCCAGTGGCAGACCGTCCCAGGCCATCTCCTGCACCTCGTCGCAGACCAGGGCGATCGCCTCGGTAGCACCGAGCGACGCGCCCCGGGCCAGTCGGCGCCGGGCCAGGTCGGCTCCGGCCGCCAGCAGCAGCCGCTCCTGTTCACGCGGGGTCAAGTGCATGGGTCGGCGCACCTTCGTCGGTCATCGGTCACGGTTCGGCGTCCACTGTGCCCGGACTGCTCGGACGATACGGGGCTGCCGGCGCAGCGTGGCCCCCGCTGTGGTCGGCGTCCGGACGTGGCCGGTTGATCAAGCAGGAGAGCACGACCACGGTTTCGGTGCGGTCGATGACCCGGAGCTCGCGGATCCGCTGGATGGCCTGTTCGAGGTGGGCGATGTCCCGGGCGTGCACGTGCAGGATCGCGTCGGCCGCCCCGGCGACGGTGTAGGCCTCGACGACCTCGGTGATCCCTTCCAGGTGCTGGCGCAGCGCGGCGGGTGCGGGGTTGCCCCGGCAGTACACCTCGACGAACGCCTGCGTCCGCCAGCCCAACGCCTGCGGGTCGATCAGCGCGGTGAAGCCGCGGATCGCCCCCGTGGCGACCAGCCGGTCCAGCCGCCGCTTGGCCGCCGGGGCGGAGAGCCCGACCGCCGCACCGATCTCGGCGTAGGTGCTGCGGGCGTTCCGCAGGACACACCTGATGATCTCCTCGTCGATGGTGTCCATCGTCAGACTCTACGCAAGAAACCACTGACGGGTTGCAATAGACGCAAGAATTCAATGCCTCCATGAACTCGATGACGATTGTTTGCGCTTGTGGGCGAACGTAGCATCGCTGCTCAGCGGCTCTACCCGACGACCGGAGTGACCGGATGAACCCGAGACTCACCGCCGACGAGGCGGCCGCGTTGGCCGCCATCGACGAGGCCGCCATCGGCCGGCTGCTGCTGGATCTGCTGGCCGTCCCCAGCGTGACCGGCACCGCGGCCGAGTCCGAGCTGCAGCACCACCTGGCCGGCCACCTGGATCGGCTCGGCCTCGACGTCGACCTCTGGTCGGTGGACCTGCCCGAGCTGCGGGCCCGCCCCGGATTCCCCGGAACCGAGGCGCCGCGCGACGAGGCGTGGGGGCTGGTGGCCACCACCGCGCCGGCCGGAGACGGACCGACGATGATCCTGCAGGGCCATGTCGACGTCGTGCCACCCGGCGACCTCCGGCAGTGGGAGGGCCAACCCTTCGTGCCCAGGGTGGTCGGCGACGTCGTTCATGGCCGGGGCGCCTGTGACATGAAGGCCGGGGTGGTCGCCAACCTCGCCGCGGTGGCGGCGATCCGCGCGAGCGGAGTCAGGCTGCGCGGCCGGGTGGCCACCCACTTCGTGGTCGGCGAGGAGGACGGCGGCCTCGGCGCTTTCGCCACCCTCCACCGTGTACACACCGGCGACGCGTGCGTCATCACCGAACCGACCAGCGGCACCCTGGTGACCGCGAACGCCGGAGCACTGACCTTCCGCATCGAGGTCCCCGGCCTGGCCACCCACGCGAGCACCCGGGACGCGGGAGTCAGCGCCATCGACGCCTACCTGCCGCTGCATCGGGCGCTGGCCGGCCTGGAGATCCGGCGCAACGGGGATCCCGACCCCCGGATGGCGGAGTACGGAGTGCCCTACGCCCTGTCCATCGGGACGCTGAACGCCGGTGACTGGGCCAGCAGCGTGCCGGACCGCCTGGTCGCCGAGGGCAGGCTGGGTGTCCAACTCGGCGAGGACCCGGCCAAGGCCATGGCCGAGTTCGAAACGTGCGTGTCCGAGACCTGCGCGGACGATCCCTGGCTGCGCGACCATCCGGCCACCGTGACCTGGCCCGGCGGACGGTTCGCCAGCGGCCAGCTGCCGCCGGGCCACCCACTCGGCGCGCTGGTCAGCGATGCCCACACCGACGCCGTCGGCGGACCGCGGCTGCGCCGGCGAGGAGCACCCTACGGGAGCGACCTGAGGCTGTACGCCGCGGCGGACATCCCGACCCTCCACTTCGGACCCGGCGATGTCCGGCTGGCCCACGGTCCCCGGGAGCAGGTCGGCATCCGCGAGATCATCGCCGTCACCCGCACCGTCATCCTCGCGGCGCTGCGCAGCGTCGGCACCGCGAATACCGGATAGCGACACAGCCACGGCTCCAACCGGTCCCTACGACGAACGCCGAGCTGTTCCGGTGGTGCCTGGAACCACTACGCCTACACGGTCTCCCGCTGCTCCGCGGAACGCCAGCGGCCGGGTGGGAGTCCGTGCTCGCGCTTGAACGCTGCGCCGAAAGCGAACTCGGAGCCATAGCCGACGTCGCGGGCCACGGTAGCCAGCGGGTCGGTGGTCGCCCGGAGTCGCTCGCGGGCCAGCGCCATCCGCCACCCCGTGACGTACTCGAGTGGAGGCACGCCGACTATCGCAGCGAACCGGCGCGCAAAGGCGGCCCGGGACAGACCGGTCAGCCGAGCGAGCGAAGCGACCGTCCAGCCGCGGTCGGGTGCCGCGTGTACGGCGGAGAGCGCCCTGGCCACGACCGGATCGTCGAGGGCCCGGTACCAGCCAGGAGCCTGCGCACCGGTCTCTGCGAGGTGCACCCGCAGCACGCCGATCACGGCGACGTCGAGCAGTCGGTCGAGGACGGTCTGCTGCCCGGGCCCGTCCAGAACCATTTCCATGGCGAGCAGATCCAGGGCGGAGCGCAGCGCTGAGCCCGGGCCGGGGTGCACGACGAGCACCGGGGGCAGCAGGGAGATCAACGACGACAGCAGGTCACCACTGAAGTGGTAGGCCCCGCACATGAAGGTCGTGGCCGGGCCGGGGCCGTCGGCGACGAATCGCCTGGCCGACGCGGCGGAGCGGGCGGTGAACGAGGCGAGCGACTCGCGTGGTGCGTCGGGGCCGGTGGCCAACCGGTGCACATCCCGGCCGCGGATCATCGCCACGTCGCCGCTGCGCAGCCGGTGCTCGGCCCCCTCCTCGGTGAGGAGCATCGCCGTTCCCTCGATCAGCACGTGCACAACCATGCCGGGCGATGGCGGAAAGTCGATGCCCCACTGGCCATGGACGCGGGTGTGCGCGAAGAGGGCGCCGCGCGCACCGGCACGCTCGAGCAAATCCACCAGGACGTCCACAAGACCGAGACTATCGCGTATCACATCGAGCGTTACACACATTGTCCGTCTTGCTCGGACGGGATGAAGTGGTCACATGACCGACACGATCCTGATCCTCGGCGGCACCGGCAAGACCGGTCGCCGGCTCACGACGACCCTGCGCGACGCCGGTGAGCCGGTGCGGACGGCCGCCCGCTCCGGCGCCGACGTCACGTTCGCCTGGGACGACCCCTCGACGCACGCCGTCGCGCTGGACGGGGTCGGGCGCCTCTACCTGGTTCCTCCGGCGTTGCGGCTCGACTTCGCCGGAACCGTCATCGAACTGCTCGACCGTGCGCAGGCGGCCGGGGTCCGGCACGTCACGTTCCTCAGCGCCTTCGGCGTTCAGCACGCACCGCCCGAGACGGCCCTGCGCGCCGTCGAGCTCGACCTCGCCGCCCGCGCCGGCCTGACCCACAGCATCCTGCGTCCGTCGTGGTTCATGCAGAACTTCAGCGAGGGCGCCTTCGTCCCGTTCGTCGAGCAGGGGGTTCTGGCGCTCCCGGCGGGCACCGGCAGCGAGGCGTTCATCGACGTCCGGGACATCGTCGCGGCGGCCACCGCGACCCTGCGCGACCCAGCGGCGCACGCGGGTGCCGCGTACGACCTGACCGGCCCGCAGGTGCTGACCTTCGCGGAGGTCGCGGAGCAGCTCGCCGGCGCGCTCGGCCGGCCGGTGACCTACGTACCCGTTCCCGTCGAGCAGTTCGCGACCGGCCTGGTGCGCAACGGCGTGCCGGCCGACTACGCCTCCTTCCTCGGCCAGCTGCTCGCCGTGATCAGCAGCGGCGCGGGCGCCCGGCCCACCTCGGCGGTCGCCGATGCGACCGGTGCCGAGCCGCGCACCTTCGCGCAGTTCGTGGCGGACGCCTACCCGACACTCGCCCGCCCGGGTGGCCGCTGACCGGGATCATCCGGGGAACGGGCAGCGCGGGATCGACAAGGAATGTGCACGCTGCTGCGCGCAGAACGGTTAGCCTGACCCGTCGCGGCGGGACCGCGGCCCGGCGGTCGCCAGGAGGTAGGCGTGACCATCGTCCTTGTGCATGGCAACCCCGAGACGTGCGTCGTGTGGGGCCCACTGATCGAGGCGCTCGGCCGGGACGACGTCGTCTGCCTGTCCCCACCCGGTTTCGGGGCTCCGACCCCGGAGTCGTGGGGTGCGACGGTCGAGGAGTATCGGGATTGGCTGATCGCCGAGCTGGTGGCTTTGGGAACGCCGGTGGACCTGGTGGGTCACGACTGGGGTGGGGCGCACGCGGTGAACGTGGCGATGACCCGGCCCGACCTGCTGCGCAGCTGGTGCACCGACGTGGCCGGGGTCTTCGACCCCGAGTACGTCTGGCACGAGCTGGCGAGGGTGTGGCAGACCCCGGTCGAGGGCGAGCGCGCGGTCGGTGCGATGACCGCGGCGCCCTTCCCGGAACGTGCCGCCGGCCTGATCGGGGCGGGCATGGCACCGGAGATCGCTGACCTGCTCGCCCCCGCGGTCGACCACGATATGGCGTGTTGCATCCTGAAGCTGTACCGCTCAGCGGTCCAGCCCCGCATGATCGAGTTGGGCAGCCGGCTGCCCCGCGCGGCCCAGCGCCCCGGCCTCGCGCTCTACGCGCCCGAGGACGACTACGCCGGGACGGAGCTGATGCATCGGCGAGCGGCCGAGCAGGCGGGTGCCCGGGTCGAGGCTCTGCCGGGCCTCGGTCATTGGTGGATGACGCAGGACCCGGCCCGCGGAGCCGCCGCGCTCACCCGGTTCTGGGACTCGCTTCCGACCTGACGTCAGTCCGGAAGGGCACAGGCAAGCGGGTGAACAGCCTGCGACTCCCTTCGGGAACCGACAAGCCCCTGGTCTCTGACCTTTTCTTTGCGCTCCTGCGGCGCCGCGAGCCGGCGAACGCAGAACTTTGACGCGGGGGGCAGCGCCGTTTGACGGCCGGTTGACGGGCCGTCGACGCGCGGCGCCGCAGGCTCACTCCCTCCGACGACCCACTCGGGGAGATGACCGCGTCACCGCGACACGGCGTCGACAGCGCGCGAAGGAGCGACTCCCGTGACCGAACCGACGATCGACGGCCTGCGCGAGCAGGTCCGCGCCCGCGTGATCACGCCCGACGATCCGGCCTACGACGAGGCCCGGCGCGTCCACAACGGCATGGTCGACCGGCGTCCGGCGGCCATCGTCCGCGCGGAGCAGACCGCCGACGTGATGGCGGCGGTGAACCTCGCCCGGGACACCGGCCTGGAGCTGGCCGTGCGCGGCGGCGGCCACAGCGGTCCCGGGTTCGGCACCAACGACGGTGGTCTGGTGATCGACCTGTCGCTGATGCGGCACGTGCGGGTCGACCCGGCCGGCCGCCGGGCGCGCGTGGCCGGCGGTGCGACCTGGGGAGACGTCAACTACGCCACCCACGCCCACGGGCTGGCCACCCCGGGCGGGATCGTGTCCACCACCGGCGTCGGCGGGCTGACGCTGGGCGGTGGGATCGGCTACCTGAACCGCGGCTACGGCCTGTCGGTGGACAACCTGCTCTCCGCGGACGTCGTCACCGCCGACGGGCAGGTCCGGGTGGCCAGCCGGGAGCAGAACCCGGAGCTGTTCTGGGCGTTGCGCGGCGGCGGCGGCAACTTCGGTGTGGTCACGTCCTTCGAGTTCGCGCTGCATCCGGTCGACGACGTCTACGTCGGGATCTTCTTCTACGAGCTCGACGTGGCCGGAGACCTGCTGCGCTTCTTCCGGGACTTCATCCGGGACGCGCCCGAGGCGTACGGCGGCTTCCCGGGCTTCCAGATCGCCCCGCCGCTGGAGTTCATCCCGGCCGACCGGCACGGCGACACGCTGGCCGTGGCCATCGTGCACTGGGCCGGGCCGCTGGAGGAGGGCGAGCGGGCGATGAAGCCCTTCCGCGAGCTCGCGCCGGTGGTGGCCGAGATGGTCGCCCCGCTGCCCTACCCGGCGCTGAACGCCTCGTTCGACGCGCTGTTCCCGGCGGGCATCCGCAGCTACTGGAAGGGTCTCTACGTCACCGAGCTGACCGACGCGGCGATCGAGGAGCACCTGGTCCACGGCTCGAAGGTGCCCGAGGTGAGCGCGACCATGCACCTCTACCCGATCAACGGCGCCTGCCACCGGGTCGGGACGGACGAGACGGCCTTCGCCTACCGGGAGGCGACCTTCGCCCCGGTCATCGTGGCGGCCTGGCCGGACCCGGCGGTCGACGAGCAGCGCATCCGCTGGGTGCGCGACTACCACGCCGCGCTGGCCCCGCACTCGGAGCCGGGCGGATACGTCAACTTCATGTCCGATGACGACCAGATCCGGGTCCAGGACAACTACGGCGGCAACTACCTGCGTCTCGCCGAGGCCAAGCGTCGCTACGACCCGGACAACCTGTTCTGCGGCAACCACAACATCGACCCCGGCTTCCCGCGTCCGCAGCCGCCGGCCGGGACGCGATGACCGCCCCCGCCCGGCCGGGTGCGGCCGCACCGCACCTGCTGTTCGCCTTCGCACCCACGATGGACGAGCACGACCGGTTCTTCACCGCCCACCCCGGCAGCCTGCTGCACGCGATCGCCCCGCTGGTGCACGGCATGGACACCGGCGACATCGCGGGCACCTACTGCGACCGGATCTACCACCCGAAGGTGCTCAGCGCGGCGGCGCTGGACCTGTGGCGGGCGATGCTGGTGCGGGAGCGACCCACCCACGTCGCGATCAGCTCCACCTACGACTCCTGGCACGTGGCGCTCCGGCTCAGCCGGATCACCCGGAAACTGGTGCCGGAAGCGGTGATCGTGCACGGCGGCCCGCACCTGGACGAGGTGTTGGAGCCCTTCGTGCTCGCCCGCACCCCGACCCTCGACCCGCTGAGCCGGGGCGCGGCGGACGTGATCGACTTCGCGGTCGCGGGCGACGGTGAGCACGCGCTGGTCTGGCTGGCGACCACGACGGCCGGCGCCGAATCCGGAGCGGACGCGGTGCGCCGGGCCGCGGCGGCCGCCGACGGCGTGCGGTCGCTGCCCGGCACCGGACACATCGTGTTCGGGAAGGGGACGCACCGGACGAGCCTGAAGTTCCGCAACCCGATGCCGCTGGACTCGCTGCCGTTCCCGCCCCGGCACCTGTTGCCGGTCGCGGACCTGTTCGACTTCGACTGCTTCACCGACCGCGCCGGCAGGCGCCGGCCGACCGCCTCGATGCTGACCCACCGCGGCTGCCGGGCGCGCTGCAACTTCTGCTCGGAGGGCCTGCCCTACCGCGGGCGGTCGCACCGGCACATCCTGGATGAGGCCGAGCAGCTCGCGTCCGCAGGCGTCCGGGCCGTCTTCCTCGACGACAGCACCGTCCAGGACGACCCGGAGTTCGAGGGCCTGCTGGCCGGTTTCCACCGGCTGGGGCTGGAGGTCGGGGCGCTCACCCGGTTCGACCAGATCTCCGACGTCGACGCGCTGCGCCGCATGCGGCAGCGGGGACTGGTGTACCTCTACGCCTCCGTCGAGCAGTACTCCGACGCCAGCCTGGATCTCATGCACAAGAAGCTGCGCACCCGGCAGATCGACCAGGGCGTGCGCAACTGCGCGGACGCCGGGATCCGGCTGGGGGTCTCGCTGCTGTTCGGGTTGCCCTACGAGACGCCGGAGGGTGTCCGGGCGACGCTGGAGTACGCGGCTCGGCTGCGGGACCGCGAGCTCGTGCAGTACGTGAGCATGAGCCTGTTCTCGTTCCACCCCAAGACGCCGCTCGGCCAGCTGAACCGCACGCTGCTGCAGGACTTCGACTTCAGCACGGCCCCGCCGAACCTCACCGAACCGTTCACCGACTTCGAGGAGGGATCGTGGTTCCACCCGGATCACGTCACCGCCGAGTACGCCGGGGCCGTCTCCGCGGAGGCCAGGGACCGCTTCGGTGACCGCCTCGTGCGGGAGCTCGCCCGGCACCGGGGCGACGTCGGACCGGTGGCGGCCACCGGTGCCTGACGTCATCGATCCCCACGCCATCGATCCCGACGACGCGGCCGTGCTCGCCCGGGCCGCCCGGCACCTCGTGCGGTACAGCGGCGGCGGGTCGTTCCTGCCCTTCGTGGCGGACCGGGCCGCCGGGTCGTTCGTCTACGACCGCACCGGCCGGGCCGTCCTCGACTTCACCAGCGGGCAGATGAGCGCCGTGCTCGGGCACAGCCACCCGGCCGTGGTGCGCGCCGTCCGCTCGATGATCGGCCGGTTGGACCACCTGTTCTCCGGGATGCTCTCACCGCCGGTGGTCGACCTCGCCGAGCAGCTCGGCCGCCTCGTGCCCGGGCTGTCCAAGGTGCTGTTGCTGAGCACCGGTGCGGAGTCCGTTGAGGCGGCGCTGCGGATGGCGCGGCTGGTGACCGGCGGCTGGGAGGTCGTCGGGTTCACCCGGTCCTGGCACGGCATGACCGGCGCCGCGGCGTCGGCGACCTACGCGGCGGGCCGGCGCGGATACGGCCCGCCCGCGGTGGGTTCGATGGCCGTGCCGGCGCCGAACACCTACCGGCCCCGGTTCACCACGCCGGCCGGCGAGCTCGACTGGCGCGCCGAGCTCGACGACGGCTTCGACCTGATCGACCAGCAGAGCGCCGGTGGCCTCGCGGCGTTCGTCGCCGAGCCGATCCTGTCCTCCGGCGGGATCCTCGACCTGCCCGGGGGCTACCTCGCCGCGCTGCGCGAGCGCTGTGACGAGCGCGGCATGCTGCTGGTCCTGGACGAGGCCCAGACCGGTCTGGGCCGCACCGGCCGGATGTTCGCCCACGAGCGGGACGGTGTGACGCCGGACCTCCTCACCCTGTCCAAGACCCTGGGCGCCGGGCTGCCGCTGGCCGCTGTCCTGACCACGCCGGAGATCGAAGCGCGGGCCCACGAGCTGGGGTTCCTGTTCTACACCACCCACGTCAGCGACCCGCTGCCCGCGGAGGTCGGCCTGGCCGTGCTGGACGTGGTGCTGCGGGAGCGGCTGGCCGACCGGGCCGCGACGGCGGGCGAGCGGCTGCGTGCCGGTCTGCGCGAGCTGGCCGACCGGCACGAGTGCATCGGCGACGTCCGCGGGCGGGGCCTGCTGATCGGGGTCGAGATCGTCGCGGACCGGGCGTCGAAGATGGCGGCGCCCGAGCTCGGAGCGGCGATCAGCCGGCGCTGCCTGCAGCTGGGTCTGTCGATGAACATCGCGCAGCTGCCCGGGATGGGTGGCGTGTTCCGGATCGCGCCGCCGCTCACCGTCACCGACGCCGAGCTCGACCTCGGGCTGGAGATCCTGGACGAGGCGCTGCGGGCTCGTGCGTGACGAGCCGGGTTCCAGGACGGCGGCTCAGCACTCACGAGCGAGCGTCGCGAGCCGTTCCAGCGAGGCGACGACCACCTCCCGCTCCGGCTCGAGGAGGTGGGCATCGGCGGGCGGGATGTCGACGTCCACATTGATCCGGGTGGCGGCGCCGGCGTCCACCGACTCGAGCCGCCACTCGAAGCGCGCGTCGGTCTTGAGGCACGACATCAGCACCCGGCCGCCCCCGGGCTGCTCGCTGCGGTAGACCGGCACGTCCTCGCCGGTCCACCAGTCCGCGAACCGCGCCGGGTCGTACAGGATCTTCCACACCTCTTCGGGGGGAGCGGCGGCGACGTGGCGTTCGTGGAACGAGGGCATGGGCGATCTCCTATGCGGGTCGGGATCCGACGGCTTCCAGTTCGGCGAGTACCCGGTCGAGCTCGCGGGCCGGCTCGACGAGCCCGGCGACCGGCGGGCGCCCGAAGTCGGCCAGTGTGGCGGCGTAGCGGTCGCCCTCGCCCACCGTGCCGATCACCCGTCGCCAGCCGTCGGCGGCCTCGCGCAGGCGGCGCCGCGCCAGTACCGCGTCACCGCGGCCGGCGGCGATCAGGCCCTGCAGCCGGGTCAGGCGCGGCACCAGGGTGTCGGGCATGTCGCCCGGTCCGACCGGTTCGAGCGCGGTCGCCCGCACCTCCTGCTCGGCGTCGTCGTGCCGGCCGAGCCCGGCCAGCGCCTCGGCCCGCGCCAGCCGGGCGAGCGGGCGGCTCACCGGCGCGTCGTGCCGCAACGCGTCGGCCAGCAGGCGCTCGGCCTGCGTGAAGGTCCCGAGCGCCAGCGCCACCAGGCCGCGGTCGTACTCGCTGGCCGCCTGCAGGGCCGGATTGTCCATCCGGTCGGCCAGCGCCCGCTCGACCTCGGACGCGGCGCGGGCCTCGTCGAAACGCGACATCCGCATGAGCAGCAGGGCGCGGGCCGCGTGCAGCTGCACCTCCAGCGTCACCAGGCCGCTGCCGTGCAAGGACGTGACCCCCCGGTCCACGAACCGCAGGGCCTGCGCCATGTCACCGGCGCAGGCGGCGGCGCAGGCGGCGTTCAGCCAGCAGCTGTGCGCCAGGTCCGGCCGCCCGGCCCGCTGGGCGGCGTCGCACGCGGCGAGCTGGCTGTCGTAGCTGTCCTCGAACCGGCCGCGACGGACCAGGGACAGCGCCTCGGCGTTCGCCACCCAGTGCGCGACCAGATCATCGGCGAGCCCGCCGCCGAGGACCTCCCGGACGCGGGCGAGCAGCTCGTCGGCGACGGACGCATCGCCGGCCACCGTCTCCCCCCAGGCCCAGACGGCGAGCGCCTGGATCCGCACATCCGCGGCCGGCGTTGCGG
This sequence comes from uncultured Actinomycetota bacterium, assembly GCA_963730945.1. Lineage (GTDB taxonomy): Bacteria > Actinomycetota > Actinomycetes > Mycobacteriales > Pseudonocardiaceae > Pseudonocardia. The sequence continues at coordinate 91,877 of CAVSTV010000007.1, read as the reverse complement.
TCGCGTCGAGGATCTCGATGGCCCGCCGCGCGCTGTCACGCACCCGGTACGGGCGGCAGAGGGCCCCGCCGTTCCAGTTCGCCCGGCGAGCCCACACGCGGGCCAGCTCCTCCGGCGGCGCCACCTCGAGCCGGGGCAGCGCCTCGTCGAATGCCGCTTCCGAGGCCTCGACGTCCCCGCGCCAGGCCTGCACCTCGGCCAGGTCGACCAGCAGGTCCACCCGGGCCGGGGCCAGTTCGACGGCGTCGGTGAGGAACTGCACCGCCTCACCGAGCGCGGCGACGGACCGCGCGTGCGCGGCGGCCCGCACCAGCTGCCCGACGGCGAGGCCCTCCCGGCCGGCGAGCCGGTAGTGACGCGCCGCCTCGGCGGCGTAGCGCGGGCTGTCCTGGCCGTCCCGGGCGGTGAGCGCGCCCGCCAGCACGCCGTGCAGGTCCGCCCGGCGGGGCTCGGGCAGGTCGAGGTACGCCGCCTCCCGGAGCAGGGCGTGGCTGAACCCGAGCCGACCGGGGCCGGCCACCAGCAGGCCGCAGTCCAGCGCGTCCGTCGCGGCGTCGGCCGCCGCATCGATCTGCAGCGCGTCGATCTCGTCCGCGGCGAGGTCGCGCCCGGCGACCGCGGCGAGATCGACGATCCGCCGGGCGTCGGCGGGCAGCGGGGCGAGCGCGGCCCGGACCGCGCCGCGCAGGCTGGCCGGCGGCTCCCGCTCGCCGCGCGCGAGGGCCCGGGCCGACTCCACCGCGAGCAGCGGGTTGCCGCGCGCCGCGGCGATCACCTGGGCGAGATCGGGCTCGGCCAGCGGGGCTACCCGGCGGACCAGTCGGGCGATCTGGGCGTCCCGCAGCGGGACGAGCGCCACCTCGCCGATCAGGGTGCGCCGGGTGCGCAGCGCGTGCTCCAGCGCGTCCACCTCGGTGCGGCGGGGCAGCGGGCGCCGGGTGAGCACGATCAGGACCGGCATCCTCGTCAGCCGCCGGCCCACGTAGCCGGCGAGTTCGAGGCTTGCCGCGTCGGCCGCGTGCACGTCCTCCAGCAGCAGCATGACCGGGCGGCGGCCGGCCCAGTCCAGCAGCGACACCGTCGCCTCGAACAGCCGGGCCCGCTCCAGGTCGGGCACCGCGGACAGGCGCGGCGTGGGCCGGCGTCCGAAGCGGTGCTCCAGGTCCGGGACGAGGACCTCCAGGGCGGACGGCCAGGCGGCGTCCGCCGGCGGCGCCGGGAGGTCCACGACCAGGTCGCCGATCAGCTCCGCCCACAGCGCGAGCGGCGCGCCGCCGCCGAGATCGAGGGCCGCGCAGCCGGCCACCCGAGCGCCGTCGGTGCGAGCCCGTTCGAGCAGCTCGGCGGCCATCCTGGTCTTGCCGATGCCGGGCTCGCCGCTGATCGTCACCACGGCGCCGAACCCGGCCCGGGCGCGCTGCCAGGCCCCGAGCAGCTGCCGCAGCTCCCGCTCCCGACCGATCAGCGGAAGGGCGCGCAGCAACTCGGGTGCCGGCGGTCGCGCCGGCGGGCCGGCGGCGATCTGTTCGGCCAGCCGTCGGGTGTCGGCCGACGGCGCGACCTGCAGCTCGCGCCGGAGCCGCTCGGAGAACCGGCCGTACCCGGCCAGCGCCGCGGCCCGGTCGCCGTGGGCGGTGAGCCGGCGCATCAGCCGGCGTTGCGGGTCCTCGGCCAGCGGGTCCAGTGCCACCTGCCGGCGCGTCCAGCCGACCGCCGATCCGGTGTCACCGGCGTCCTCCGCGGCCACGGCGAGCTGCTCGAACACCCGGGTGGACGTGACCCGCAGGGCCTCCCGCGCTTCCCAGATCCACTCCTCGTCGAATCCGGACAGCAGCTCACCCTCGGCCAGCCGGGCCGCCTCCGCCGGGTCCCCGGCCGCCACCGCCGTGTCGAAGTCGACGACGTCCACCCCCACCCCGGCGCCGTCGAGCCCGATGAGGTCGCGGGTCACGCTCAGGTAGGCGTCGCCGCCCGGGCCGAGCGCCCGGCGCAGGGACCAGATCGCGCTGCGCAGGCTCGCCCGGGCGCTGGTCTCGGGCACGTCGGGCCAGAAGGCGGCGGCCACCCGCGTGCGGGCGTTCATCCCGGGGTGCAGCGCGAGCCAGGCGAGCAGGACCCAGGCGCGACGGCTCGCCGGCGCAGCCAGGGCGACGCCGTCGAGCAGCACCTCCATGTTCCCGAACAGCCGCAGCCGCAGCATGACGGCACGGTACTGCCGTCGAGGACGGCCGGGGACCGGGACTGTCCCTGACCGGGTCAGTCGCCGGTGTAGCCGCCGGCCTTGATGTCCGCGAGCAGGGTGGGCCCGGACGGGACCCAGCCCAGGAGCTCGCGGGTGCGGGTGCTCGTGGCGGCGAGGTCCATCGCGAAGAAGCCTCCGATGAACCCGAAGTGCTCGACGGCGTCCTCGGAGGCGACCGAGGTCACGGGCACGTCGAGGGACTGGCCGATGGCCTCCGCGATCTCCCGGGTGGGGATCGCCTCCTCGGCCACGGCGTGCAGGCGTGACCCGGCCGGGGCCTGCTCGAGCCCGAGCCGGACGAGCCTGGCCGCATCGGAGCGGTGCACCGCCGACCAAGCCGCGGATCCGTCGCCGACGTAGGCGGAGACGCCGTGGCGACGGGCCGCGGCCGTGAGGTAGGCGATGAACCCGTGGTCCCCGACCCCGTGGACGGTGGGCGCGAACCGGGCACTGATGGTCCGGACCCGCGGCGGTGCGGCATCGACGCCACCGCGGCGGCCCTGACCGCGGAGACCGGGGTGGCGGTCTTCCGGGTCGCCTTCGCGGGATGGATCGCGGAGGGCGAGCAGCGGTCGCTGGCCGAGCTGCAGCGGATGGTCCTGGCCGAGCTGCGTGCCCTGGTGAGCACCGCCTCGTGATCCTGGTCAGGCGGCGGGGCCGCGCAGGAAGATGCCCGAGCCGGGTTTGGGTGAGAAGAACGTGCTCTTGGCCGGCACCACCTCGCCGGCGTCGGCGATCGCGGTGAGGGCGTCGAGCGTCGGCGCGCGCAGCACGAACAGGACCCCGCCGTCCGCGTCGCACGCCGCGAGCAGAACCTCGACCGAGGCCCGGGTCAGCTCCACCTCGGTGCCCGCCGGCAGCCGGTCGAGCACGCGGTCGTGCAGCAGCGAGACGTCCAGGCCCGGCGAGCCGGGCGGTCGGTCGCCGGAGTAGCTCGCGACGTACCAGCGGCGGTCGAGGTTGACCGCGACGCCCGACGCCGACGCCTGCTGCGCGTCGGCGGCCGGGCGGACGTCGAAGCCGGCCTCGAGCAGGTCGCGCACCAGCGCGGAGTCGACCGGGCCCGCCACCCGCCGGTCGAATGAGGCCAGCCGCAGCCCGTCGAGCGGGTAGGCCACGCACAGCACGCCACGGCGCCATTCGGTCGAGAGGGATGGGCCGCGCCCGGAGCGGGCCCACACCTCGAGGCTGGCCGCCACCCGGTGGTGCCCGTCGGCGATGTAGTGGGTGGCGGCGCCCAGCTCCCGGCACAGCGCGTCGGCCTCCGGGCCCTGCGGGATCCGCCACACCGTGTGACGCGAGCCGTCGGGCCCGGCGACGTCGCGGGCCGGCGGTAGCCCGGGCGCCCGCGCCAGCGTCGCCCGCACCACCGGACCGGCCCGGTGCAGCGTGCTCACCAGCTCCACCCGCTGCGGCACCGTCGAGAGGTACCGCGCCAGCCGGTCGACCCGGTCCGGCTGCACCGACTCGTGACCCCGCACCCGGCCGTCGAGGAACGCCGCGGGCGCGATGTCGCAGACGATGCCGACGTGCTCGCCGTCCGGGGTGCGCTGCCGGTACACGTAGAGCGCCGGGGGCATCGGCTCATAGGCCTCCGGGCGCACCGGGCCGGGCGCCGATCGCCCGGCGACCTCGACCTCCGACATGACGCCGACCTCCTCGGCAGCGGCCTCGGCGCGGACCAGCCAACCGGCGAACGGGCGCACGGCATCCGCGCTGCGGGCGGTCGCCGGCCCGGCTCGCGTGACGTCGGCCCGCGAAGCGGACCCGTGGGTCACGCGGGCCCCGTGCCGGTGGATTCGAGGGTGACGAGCGAGCTCCCCAGCACCTCGGGGATCGCCTCGACGCGCGAGAGCAGGTCGGCGGGCACGGTGCCGGCGACATCGATGGTGGCGACGGCCGCCTCGCCGCCTGCGAAGATCCGGTTCTGCATGTGCTCGACGTTGAGCCCGGCCTGGCGCAGCAGCCCAAGCACCCTGGCCAGCACGCCGACCTCGTCGAGGTGGCGGACGGTGAGGGTGGCGCTGCCCAGACCACGCGGTGCGAGGTTGACGCAGTTGCGCGCCTCGCCGGCCGCGTACGAGTCGATGATCTCCACGACCCCCGCGGCGACGGCGGCCTGGGCCTGTGCGGTGGAGGCGCCGATGTGGTGGGTGGCCACCACACCGGGGTGCTTGGCGAGCGGCGAGTCCCACTCGGCGGTGCCCGAGCCCGGCTCGTCGGCGAACACGTCGAGGCCGGCGCGGACGTGGCCGGCATCGAGCGCCGCGAGCAGCGCCGCCTCGTCGATCACGTCGCCGCGCGAGGTGTTCACCAGGATCGCGCCGGGCTTCATCGCGGCCAGGAAGTCGGCGTCCACGAGGTTCTTGGTCTCCGCCGACGACGGGACGTGCAGGCTCACCACGTCGGAGGAGGCGAGCAGCTCCGGGAGCGAGCCGCAGCCCGCCACGTCGAGCTCGGCCAGCCGGTCGCGGGTGGCTCGGCCCCGGCCAGGGCGATCCAGGCAGCCGATCCGCATCCCGAACCCGGCCGCCCGCTCGGCCACGGCGAGGCCGATCGAGCCCATCCCGACGATGCCGAGGGTGCTGCCGAACAGCCCGTTGGCCTTGCTGCTGTACGTCGCCTTCGCCCAGCGGCCCTGCCGCGCGTCGGCCACGTTGTCGGCGATCCTGCGATCCAGAGCCAGGATCAGCCCCATGGTGAGCTCGGCCACCGCGACCGCGTTGCGGCCGGGCACGTTGCAGACCAGCACCCCGTTCCGGGCCGCCGTCCCGGTGTCGATCGTGTTGGTGCCCGCACCGGCCCGGATCACCAGGGCGAGCACGTCGGCCGCCTCGAACACCGCGCGGTCGACCTTGGTGCTGCGGACCACCAGCCCGTCGACGCCGGCGATCCGACCGGGCAGTTCCGCGGTGGTCAGACCCGGCTCCACCGAGCAGCGATGCCCCCGCGACTCGAGCTCGGCAACGGTCTGGTCGGCGACCGGGTCGGCGAACAGCAGATGCATGGGCGACACCCTCCACGACGTCGTGGTTCGCCGGCCGGGTGCCCGGCCGAGCCGTCACGCTATCTGCGTCGGCAGCGCCCGGGAACCACGTCCGTGGGTCGGCTGGGGTTGCACCGGGCCGATCTGGGGGTCGGCGCATGACCTCGACGCCGGGCCGGACGATCGTCTCGCCCGGATCGTCGAGCGGCCGACTCAAGCCGAGATCGACGCGGCGCCGAGCGCTGCATGAGCCCTGTTCGAACCGGCCGAGCAGACCATTGCCTCGACTTTGGTGAGTCAGTCGACGAAGCCGTGCGCGATCACCGCGCCGCCGCCGGCGAGCGCCGGTGTGGCCGCGTCCGGAAGGTTCAGCGCGGTTCGGGTGATGCGTTCATGCGCCCATGGAGCCTGTTGCCGGATCGGGCGGCGGCGGCACCCTTGACCCGGCCCCGGGTCGGGGCAGACCTGGCCATGATCGGCGTCTGCGGTTGATTTCCTTCAACCGTGCAGCTCAGCTACCGCAGACGGTGATCTTGATGCCGCCGAACCGTCCGAGGTGCCCGATGGCGGCTCGGCCGTGCCCCGACGTCTGCTGAGGATTCGGCAACACGCTCCATGGTGCCCTGTTCGTACCGTCCCAGGTCGTTGCCAACGCCGATGGCTGCCGCGCCACCAGGAGCCATCGTCAATTGTTGACGGCTCCGGTGCGAGCTGACCCGCGCCGCCCACATGCAGGGCGAACCGGTGCGGGTCACGGTCCGGTTCTCCAACGGCCTCCCCGATCCGCAACTGCCCGACGCGGCCGAGAACAACCCGCGAGGCATGGCCGTGAAGTTCTACCTGCCCGACGGCACGACCACCGACCTCGTGTGCCAGGACTGGCCGGTCTTCCCCGCCGGCACACCGGAGGGCTTGCTCGGGCTGATCGCGGCTCAGGGCGAGGGCCCGGAGGCGACGGAGAAGTTCCTGGCCGAGAACCCGGACATCGCGGAGGCCGGCGCGAAGGTCGCGGCCGAGTCCGGCCAGCCGCCGCTGTCGTGGGCCACGATGGCCTTCAACTCGATGAACGCCTACCGGCTGGTCAACGCCGAGGGTGCCGGCCAGTTCGTGCGCTTCACGCTCTCCCCGGAGAAGGGCGAGCACAGCCTGCCGGTCGAGCAGCGGGCGACGGCGGATCCGCGCTACCTGATGAAGGGGTCCTCGACGAGCTGCCGATCCGCTACCGGGTGCTGGCCCAGCTCGCGCACGCCGACGACCAGACCACCGACGCCAGCAAGGCCTGGCCGGCCGATCGGGAATGGGTGGACCTCGGTGTCGTCGAGATGACCGGCCCGGACACGCAGCGCGAGCGCGACGGCGACATCCTGGTCAACGACCCGATGCGGGTGACCGACGGGATCGAGCCGTCGGACGACCCCATCCTGCACATCCGCACCCACGTCTACGGCGAGTCGGTGCGCCGCCGCACCGGCGTCGAACGCCCGGCCACCCTCTAGTGCGGTCGCCCGTGAAGGCGCGGGTACCGTTGCTCGGGTCGCCGGCGATGACGCCGGTCCGGTGACCGGGTGAGGAGCGGATGCCCATGACGCGCATCGTCGTCGTGCTGGCCGACCGCACCCCGAACGCGGATGCGACACCCGGCGTCGTCGAACAGATCGAGCGGGTCGTGACGAACCGTGCCCCGACGGCGTCGCTGCACAAGATGCACGAGGGCCACCCCTCCGCCGAACTCGACGCCTTCTGGGAGGTCGACGTCGCCGCCGACCAGGCCGACGAGGTGCTCGCGGAGCTGCGCAGCATCGCCGGCGTCGACGGTGCCTACGTCAAGCCGCTCGACGAGGCTCCCTGAGCGGTCCGAGGTGGCAGGCGATGGCGTCGGCGATCGGCTGCCCGGTGTGGTCCTCGAAGTACGTGAAGCCCGGGCTCGGGTTGACCTCGAAACACACCCAGCCGCCCGCGCTGGTCCGCATCAGGTCGACGCCGGCGACCGCGAGGCCGAGAGCCCGGGAGAGCGCCGCGCATCGTTGCGCGACCTCGGCCGGTAGCACGAAGGGATCCAGGTCGGCCGCCGAGCCGACCTGCTGGGCGGCGTACCGGTAGTCGGTGGCCGCCGAGCTGGCGACGGTGGCGATGGTCCGGTCTCCCACGACGTGCACCCGGATGTTCGTGCCGTCGACGCGCGCCTGGAACTGGGTCGGGCACCAGCGGATGGCCGCCAACCGCGCCAGCGCGTCCTCGTCGACCTCCTCGACGATCGAACGGACCCCGCTGCAGGACTTGTAGACGACGCGGCCGTGCTCCCGGACGAAGGCGCGCACGTCCTGTGGATCGTTGGTGATGATCGTGGGCGGGACCTCGAAGTACGGTGCGATCAGGCGGGACTGGTAGGGCTTGGAACTGTTCGACGCCATGGCCGAGAGCCGGTTCGCGACCGGCGTCCCGGTCAGCTCGGTCCACACCCGCAACTCCTCCGCTGCGCGGAGCAGCTCCGGTGCATCCTCGACCGGGTCACCGCGGTGCCGGCCGGTCGGTCGGAAGTAGACGCCGGTGACCTCGGTGAGGTCCACCTGCCAGCCATCGTGCTCGATCCGCCCCCCGAGAGCGGCCCCGGAGTCGGCGACGTCGAGCCGGACGCGCGTTCCGGGCAGCCGGTTCTCGTCGACCAGCGCGTGCCGGAACCGACGCGACCGGCACGCGGCCAGCACGGCCGCGGTCGGGCCGTCGTCGGGGTCGCCGTAGATCAGGATCATGCGCTGATCCGGTCGGCCTCGTCCGCGCGGAACAGGGTGGCCAGCGCCTCGAGCGCTCGGCGACCTCCGCGCCGCAGGTCCGGGAGCGCGGTCACGGCGGCGACCGACCAGCGGCCGCGGTGCTCCGCGAGATCCAGACCGAGAACGTCCAGCCCGCTCCGCCGGCGCAGCGTGAACAGCCCGTCGGCGAGCCGGTGGGCAGCCGGCGGGCCGATCACCGCGTCCCCGATCACCAGCGTGTGCTGGCGGGGGCGGGCCGCCGGATCGCCGCCGCGGCCCGGGAGCAGCGCGGGCAGACCCGCCCGGAGCGCGAGCACGGCCCACTCGAGCGGGCCGCGCGGATCACCTCCCAGGGCCGCCGGATGCGGGGCGTTCAGCATCCGAGCGCCCAGCGACGCCAGCCAGCTCAGCGTGCAGGCGTGCAGCTCGGCCGTCGCGTAGTCACGATCGCCCACGACGACCCGGTCCAGTGGGGGCCGCGGCGGCAGCACGATCCGGTTGTAGACGACGTCCACGTCGGTGCTGATCAGCGCCCGGCGCCCGGGCAGGTGAAGATCGGACGTGGCCACCCCGGAGGCCCCGATGTGTTGGGTCCACCGGGGCGCGCCCGCCAGATCCGCGGTGGTGATGTGCAGGACCTCCGCCCCCAGCAGCCGGGACAGCCCGGCCGTGACCCAGGTCGCGACCGCGTCATGGTCGCCAGAGGCGACGACGTGCACACCCACCGAGGCTCAGCCGAGATCGGGACGCAGCTCGGGGGTGATGAAGTGGGCCAGGTCGGCCACCGCCGCCTCCAACCCGGCCACCCGGGCCTCGAGATCGGCCACCGCGGACGGCGCGATGCCCGCCCCGCCGGGACCGGGCTGCGGGAAGCCGCCACCGCCCTCGAAGTCCTTTTCCTTGATCTCCTTACCCTCTTTGAACTCCTTGCCGTCCTTGAACTCCTTGATCTCCTTCGCGTCCTTTTCCTTCAGCTCCTTGAACTCCTTGCCGTCCTTCTCCTTGCGGTCCTTGACGTCCTTGAGGTCCTTCTCCTTGAACTCCTTCGCGTCCTTCTCCTTGAACTCCTTGAGTTCCTTGATCTCCTTGAGTTCCTTGATCGGCTTGGGGAACAGGCGGCCGAACATCTCCCGCAGGTCCGGCCGGCGTCCGATCCGTTGCGTGGCCGGACGTCCGGGCGCGTCCTGCTGCGCCGATCCGGTGGTGCGCAGCAGGTCGCGCGCGGTGCCCGGGGTCAGCGCCGGTCGGCTCGCCGAGCGCAGCGCCCCCTGCGCGCAGGCCAACGCGCCGACCACGACCGGCGACGAGCTGGACGTCCCGGAGAACCGGTCGGTGTACCAGATGTCCTCGGACGGCCCGCCCTGCAGATCGCCGTATCCGGTGGTCGTCACCTCGCGGCCGACGCCCTGGACGTCGATGCTCGCGCCGAAGTTGGAGAAGCCCAACCTGGACCGGTCGGGGCCGTGGTCGCGGCCGTGGGTGCCGGGCGGCGGGGCTCCCGCCCCGACGAGCACCGCCCCGCTGTCGCGGTTGCTGCGATCGAACGGGTTCGTCCAGCTCGCCGGAAAATCACCGGGTCGGATGTCGTAGAGGGGATCGTCGAGGTTCTCGCCACCGTTGCCGGCCGCCTCGACGACGATCACGCCCTTCGCCGTCGCGAACCGGATGGCGGCGAAGTCGTCCTCCCACCACTCGACGGCGATGTATCCCGCCTGGTCGTCCCGGGACTGGAAGTTGTGCCGCGGGCCGGGGCGGTGCAACTCGATGAGGATGATGTCGCCGGGTGCGAGGCGGTCCGCGGCGTCCCGGATCGCCTTCGCCGAACCGACGCCGCCGAAGATCGAGATTGCCGAGACGTTGGCCAACGGCGCGATGCCGGTCGTGCCGACGGCGTTCTCGTCGCTGCCGATCACACCGATGACCGCCGTACCGTGATCGCGCCATCTCAGGTCGTCGCTCTGGGTGCCACCGACCACGCCGCCCTGGTTCTGCTGCAGGTCCTCGTGGGAGAACCGCCACGCACCCTCGATGTCGATCACTCGGACGCCGGTGCCCTTGCCGCCGGTACGGGTCCAGGCATGACGCGCGTCGATTCCGCCCGGAGCCACCTCCAGGTAGACCTGGTTGGCCGTGAAGTCGGGGGTCACCGGCGGTGCATCGGGCAGCGCAACCATGTCGTTGATGGCCGGGGCCGTAGCCGGCTCGGACGGCGGCTTCACGTACGCCGAGCGGACCGCGTCGACGCCGCGCAGGCTCTCGGCCAGCGCGTCCAGGTCCTCGTCCGGGGCCTCGCAGAGATAGAACGTGGACAGGTCCGGGGCGCCGGGCACGGCCGCGGACGCGGCGGCCACCCGCTCCTCCGTCGCTCCGAAGAGCGGGCGCAGCAGCACACCGCCCAGGGCGTCGATCAGCGGGTCGGCCAGCCGCGGAGCGGCCGCCGCGACCTCGCCGTGACGGGTGCGGACCATGGCGTCCTGGTGCATGGAGACGATCAGTTCGCGGGGTCCGGCTGGTTGCTGCGATGCGGCAGGTGCGGCGTCGTCGGCCACCTCGCTCTTCCGTGATTGCCGCTTGGATGACTTTCGAACCCGTCCTGCCATGGCCAACCTCCATCCGTGGGCTCGCTCGCGGTACTCCCGCGCAGGGATGAGGCCGCTGGAGGTTCCGCTGATACGTGCAGCGTTCGGCCGCGCTGAGAAGGTCGCCGGTCGGTGTGCGAGCGTCTTGAGCAGCACGACGAGTGCCCCCAGAGCGACCAGTGCGGCCACGACTCGTTCCGGCCTCGGGCCGGACGAGAACGAGCAACGTGCTCAGGCAGGCGATACCGCCGTAGATCCGCTCGCGCAGCACCGCTGCCACCTGTTCGGGCGGCCCCGAGAGCTCTCTCTGCGTACTCGCCATGCCCCTCCTGACCACCCGTGGGTGACGCCCACCGTCGATGCGGTGCATCGAAATCACTTGACGCCGATCTGTGCCGATAATGACCGGTCTGACCCTCTGCCTTCCGGTGCCGTCCCTGCCGGGCCTGCACGTCGGGCCGGAGGTCGGACGTGGCGCGGGCAGCACCGTGTACCGGGCGAGCCGGCATGGCGTCGACTATGCCGTCAAGATCCTCAATACCGCGCCGGTCGACCCGGGGCAGATCCTGGCTCGCTTCCGGCGCGAGGCGGCGTTGCTGGCCGGTGTCGCTCATCCCCGGCTACTGGCGGTGTACGAGGTCGGGCTGGTCGACGGGCGGCCGTTCCTGGTGATGGACCTGTTCGACGGACGATCGCTGGCCGACCTGGTGCGCAACGGGCCGCTCGAACCGGGCACGGTGATCCGGCTCTGCCTCGACCTCGCCGGGCCGCTGGCCGGGCTGCATGCGACCGGAGTGATCCACCGCGATGTGGTGCCCGACGGGAACCCCGCGACCACCGGCCAGGAACCGCTGGTGCCCTACCTGGGACGCGACGACGACGGCCGGGACGTCGGGCAGCTCACCGGCTACAGCGCCAGCCTGGTCGAGCGGGTTCGTACCACCGACGAGCTGGTGGTCATCACCGGAACCGAGGAGGGCGCAGCGCTGGGCGCGCAGAGCGTGGTGCTGCACGATCTGCGCAGCATCATGGTGGCTCCACTGCAGCTGGAGGGGCGGCTGCTCGGCGTGGTCTACCTGGACAGCCACGTCGCCCGGGGCATCTTCACCCTGAGGACGCCGGCATTCTCACCGCGCTGACCACGCATATCGCCACCGCACTGGAGACGGCCCGGGCCGCCGAGCTGGAGGTGTCGGTACGCACCGCACAGCGCCGGCGGGACTTCGCCGAGGCGTTGCGGGCCAGGCTGGAGGAGATGGCGGCCGCACAGGAGCCGGCCGAGGTGCTGAGCCGGCTGGCCGGCGCCATTCCCACGACCCTGCCCGGCGTGGACGCCCTGCTGATCTCCGAGGGGGCCGGCGAGCTGCACGACACCGAGCTGCGCGACCTGCTGGACCGGTGGCGCTCGGTGACCGGCCGGGGCCCGGCGCCCGGGGTGCTGGTGGAGCGGCTCCCGATCGATGCCGCGTGGTCGATCCACCCGCTGGTTGCGGCCGACCGGCCGGTCGGCCTGCTCGTCCTGCACGCATGCCGGGTGGAGGCGTTGTCCCAGACCGAGATCGACCTGGCCGGGGCGCTGATCGGGCAGGCGATGACCGCCTACGAGCGGGCCACCCTGTTCAGCCGGGTCCAGGAGCTCGCGGTGATGGACGAGCTCACCGGCGTGACCAACCGGCGCCGGTTCTTCGAGGTCGCCGAGCGAGACCTGGCCGGCGCGTACCGGCACGGCCGTCCGATGCACGCGATGATGATCGACATCGACCACCACTTCAAGCGGGTCAACGACGAGTACGGCCACCCGGTCGGTGACGAGGTCATCCGTGCGGTGGCCCAGCGGCTGCGCCTGCAGACCCCGGGATACCGACATCCTCGGGCGCTACGGCGCGAGGAGTTCGCGCTGGTGTTCTCCGACGTCGGGGCGACCGCGGCGGAGTTCGCCGAGCGGCTGCGGAGCACGGTGAGCAGTGACCGGATCGCGACCATGGCCGGCCCGTTGTCGGTGACCGTGAGCATCGGTGTCGCCGCGCAGCACCCGTCCGACACGACCGTGGCCGACGTCTTGGGCCGCGCCGACGCCGCTCTCTACCGGGCCAAGCGCGAGGGCCGCAACCGTGTTGTGCTCGCCGTCGCCGCCGGACTGGAATGACGCCAGTGATATGACGCCGACGGGCTTGCCGCCCGCAGGCACCGACGTCACACCGGTCGGGTGGATCCGCGCGCGGGCTGAAACGCCCGAGTGTGGTTACGTCAACGGCAGCGCTGTCGCGCGCTGACTACTTCTTCTTCAACGCCCGGCCCTTCGGCTTCTTGGCCTGCGCGAGATCGCTGGCGGCGGCGCTCTTCTGCGCCTTGGCCGAAGACTTGGTGGCCAGCTTCTTGGCGGCCTTCTTCGCGTCCTTCTTGGACGTGTCGCCGCTCGGCTGGGCCGCCTGCGCGAGGTCGCTGGCGGCGGCGCTCTTCTGCGCCTTGGAGGAGGACTTCGCGCCGAGTTTCTTTCCAGCCTTGCTCGCGTCTTTCTTGGTGGTGGTAGGCAACTTCTTACCCCTTCCGGGTTCACGCCCCCCGTCGATGGGGATCGTGCGCTCGCGTACCCGAACCCAACATCACGGAAACGAGTTGGCCGCGCGCCCCGTCGCCGGCGCGGCAGCGGCGGTGTGGTGCCGAGCGTCCGATGAGGACAAGGAACTTCAGGTGCCGAGCAACGTCCGGAGCCGGTGTCGCCAACGGTCCCGGCCGACCGGATCGGCCGGCGCCATCTGGTCCGGCGAAGCGTGGTAGCGGAACAGCCCGTCCCAGGTCTCGTCCAGTCGACGCATGGCCTCCTCCAGCGTCACCGCGGTCAACCGACCCCGCCCGTCGTCGTCGACCAGCCGCAGCCGGCGCAGCTTGCCCACGCCGTCCTCCACCTCGAAGTCGAAGGTGGCCTCCCACCGCCGCGCGAACCAGTCCTCGATCCGCCCGTCCAGCTCCGCTGCGGTCAGCGGCCCACCGGCGGCGCGCAGGAAGTGGTAGGCGAGCACGGCCTCCTTGACCTCTTCCTCCTCGGCCGCGTCCAGCAGGTGGTGGAACACGCCCGCGTCGTTGTCGAGGTTGCGGAAGTAGAGGCTCTCCGACAGCGATTTCATGAACTGGATCTTGCGGTTCTTGAACTTGGTGAACTGGCGCACCAGGAAGCCCCCGAAGGCCAGCAGACCCGCCCCGAGCGCGACGAGCTGGCCCTGGTCGAGCTGGACCGGCTCCCGGCGTGCCCCGAACCAGAAGGCGAGCAGGAGCAACACCGGGACCAGCGCCGCGATGAGCTTGGTGGCGATCACGATGACCCCGGAGACGAGCGCCGGGACCCCGATCAGCAACTTGTCGATGCGGCGCATCCGCACCTGGGCGTTGGGGAACAGCATCTCCAGGTCGGCGCGGGGCACGTCCTGGAACAGCTTGATGATCGTCGAGCCCGGCGTGAACGGCAGCCGGTCGATCTTGCGGCCCTGGGCCTCGAAGTACGCCGCGTCCTTGAACTTCACGTAGACGAGGACCTTGCCGTAGTTGGTGAACGCGATGGTCCGACGGCGCAGCCCGAGGAGGGTCTTCACCTCCTCGTGACGCGTGCGCTCGCCGCGCCGGTAGAACGCCAGCTGCTCGAAGTCGTCGAAGTCGGCCTCCAGCCGGACCTTCATCAGCGATTCCTCGTCGAACGCGCGGCCGAGGTCGTCGGCGTCGATGCGCTCGAAGTTCGCGTCCTCGGCCAGCTCGGCGAGCTCGTCGACCAGGCGCTGCTGCGCGGCCTGGCGTTCGGCCGGTCCCAGCTCGACGATCGTGCGGGTGTCGGTGTCCGGGTTGAACGGGTGGTAGGCGTCCTTGAGCGCTTCGAGCCGGCTGCGGAAATCGTGGTGCAGCAGGCTGGCCAGCAGGTCGGCGAAGGCGCGGAACGCCTCCCGCTCCTGCTCCGGTAGCTCGTCCACGCACATGGTGACGACGCTGGTCTTGCGGAACGGGATGAATCGCTCACCGGTCATTGCGGGCCTTTCTCCACGGCATGCGCGCCGCGTGCGTCCGCAGAAGCGCACGCCGCCGGCCGGCTCGGCGCACGAGTACCGGTACCGCGGCCCGACGTTACAGGGCTCTCGCGGCACGTCGTCACCGATGACCGTCAGGCCAGGCCTCCGTCGACGCGGATGTTCTGGCCGGTGATCCAGCGGCAGTCCGGGTGGACCAGGTGGGCGACCAGGTCGGCGAGGTCGTTGGGGTGCCCGACGCGACCGAGCGCGGTCATGGCCGCGACGCCGTCGAGTGCCTCGACGGATGCGCTCGCGCGCAGGCGGTCACCCGCAAGGATTGACCGACGGGACCGGTGTCGAGAATCCGCGACCGGCGCCGTCCTGGAGTGACGGTGACCAGAATGGTCGCGACAAACCGGAAGGAACGCTGATGGAGCGGCGAGACATCGACGAAGAACTGTCCACGACCGGTGCGCAGGAGCTGCTCAGGTCCACCTCGGCCGCCCACCTCGGCTACATCGGGAAGGACGGAACACCACGGGTGATCCCGGTCGGGTTCTTCTGGACCGGCGACCAGTTCGTGATTTCCACCGCGACGACCGCACCGAAGGTTGCGGCGTTGTCGGCTCGCCCGGACGTGTCGCTGGCCATCGACGCGGGCGACACGCCCGATCAGGCGCGGGCCCTGTCGATACGCGGGCGGGCGAGCGTCGAGATCGTCGACGGCGTGGTCGAGGAGTACCTGGCCGCCGCCAGGAAGAGCATGGACGCCGAAGCGGCGGCCGAGTTCGAGCAGCAGGTCCGCGGTTTCTACGACCGGATGGCGCGGATCGCGATCACGCCGAGCTGGGTGCGCTTCTACGACTTCGGCGCCGGCCGGATGCCGCGATTCCTGCAGGAACTGGCCGAGCGGAACGGGTCGGTGAGCGATCGCAGCACGTGATCAGACGGTGGGCCGCTATGACATGGGGGTCGGTGTTGGTGGCGGCACGGTCGACGACGGCGGTGGTGTCGGGGGCGGTGGTGTCGGGGTCGGGGGCGGCGGAGACGGCGGCTCGCACGCGATGCGGTTGCCATCACGGTCCAGCTCGTAGATGTCCCGACCGAAGACCGGGATCGGGCCGGCGACGTACGCCGGCCGGTTGCCGGTGCCGCCGGCGCAGTCGACGTCGATGGCGATCGGCACGCACGGGCCGTAGTTCGGGTCGCAGGACGGCGGCCACGGCGTGGGGACCGGCGGGGAACGCGGGTGGGGGGCCTCGGGGCCGGCACACGCACCACGGCGGTCGCGGTGTCGGCCGTCCCGATCGGCCCCGTGGTCTCGACCGCGATCGGGGGTGGCGTGGACGTCGGCTCGGGTGCGGCCCGGGCGTAGCCGGTCTCGCCGCCGCCCGGGGCGCTGACGGCGGGTGGCGGCGTGCCGCTCCCGCCACCGAACGCCTGCACGACCCCCACGATCAGCAGCACGGACGCGGCCGAGTCGGCCGCGAGCCAGGTCGACCGGCGCCGAAGCGTTCCGCCCGGGGATGGTGCCGGCGGACCGTCCGCCGGGTTCGGCAGCCGGCCGGGCGGCGCTGGGCGCGGTGGCCCACCCCGGATCGACCCGATCGAATCCACCCGGCCCCGACCGACCCGGCCCCGACCGACCCGGGGCCCACCGATCCGGCCCCGACCGTCCCGGCCCCGGCCAGGACCGCCAGCGGCATGGTCGGCTCGTCCATCGCCGGCAGCCAGAGCTCGACCTCGTGCCCGCCGTGCGGCCCGGGACCACCAGGCCGCGGCACTCCACGGCGCGGTTCGCGGCGATCAACTGCCCGTAGTGCAGCGCGGCCGGATACGGCAGCTCGCCGACGCGCTGCCCGTGCAACCGGGCCTCGACGCCGGGGTGCCCGGCGTGCGGTCCGTAGCTGACCGACGCGAAGCCGAGCTCGAAGATCGGCTGCCGGCCCGGCAGCCGGGTGGTCGCGGGTAGCGCTCGAGCACGCTCTTGTGGTCCTGCACGCCGATCAGGGCCACGGTCTGCTCGGCCGCGAGCACCAGCGGTGCGACGGGAACTGGGCCCACAGGTGTTCCCGTTGGCGGTCGGAGATCCATAGGTGAATCGCTCGCAGCCGGGCCGTCCATTACAGCTGTGGCCCGATCGTGTACCGGGCGACCCCCGTCGGACGACGGTGTCTCAGCCTGGTGACAGCCGGCTCGACCAGGGCGGGATCGCCCATGGGAGATCGAGTTCAACGCGGGCGGGTTTGGCGGCGATGCGGGCCGGGAAGCCGACGTCCCGACGTTCGGCTGAGGAGCGATATGGCCAGGGTTGTCATGCAGGCGGTCGTCTCGGTGGACGGCTACATCGCCTATCCTGATGACTCGGTCGGGCCGCTGTTCGACTGGTACGGCAACGGCGACACCGAGTTGATCGCCAGGCCGAGCGGGTGGACGTTCCCCGTCTCGCGGACCTCGGCCGAGCACGTCCAACCCTTCTGGGACGCCGTCAAGGTCACAGTGATCGGCCGTCATCTGTTCGACACCACCAACGGCTGGGACGGCAAGCCGGCCGCCGGTGACGAGCTGGTCGTCGTCACCCACCGCCCATTGCCGTCGGAGTGGCTCGCCGACCACCCGGACGCACCGTTCCACACCGCCGAGTCGGTGCAGGCGGGCATCGCGCTCGCCACCAAGCTCGCGGGCGACGGTCTGGTCTGCGTCACCGCCGGCGACCTCGGCGGGCAGGCGTTCTCGGCCGGGCTGGTCGACGAGGTCGCGATGGACGTCGCCCCGGTGGTGCTGGGCGAGGGGGTGCGCTTCTTCGGCAGCCACGCCGGCACGGTGCTCCTCGACGATCCCGACCAGGTGGTCCAGGGTGACCGCGTGCTGCACCTGCACTACACCGTGCGGCGCTGACCGGCGCTCCCTCGTCCGCTCCGACCTGCGCGAACGGCACTTTCGCGCGATAGGTCTGCGCGAACGTGCCGTTCGCGCAGCGGCGCAGCTCCGGTCGACCCGGTCAACGTTTCGGCTATCACGGGCGGGTATGCCCGCTCCTCACTGTCGTGCCGCGTGGGTTCGGCCGGCAGAGCGACGGATTTCTGCTCGCTAACGCTCCGCTAGCGCCCCTCGCGGACGGTCCTGTGCACCAACCGGACCGTCCACGGGGAGCACACGATGATCGTCACGAACACGGCCGAGCTGGTGCACCGCGCCGCTCTCGGCGAGGAGCCGGCATGGCGGCAGCTGTTCGACATCTACGACCCGATCCTGGGGCGGGTGGCCCGCACCTACCGGCTGGACGAGGCCCAGGTGGCCGATGCGGTGTCCGTCGCCTGGATGCGCTTCATCGAGCACGCGTCGTCGCTGCGGGACGCCGGGGGCGCCGGCGGTTGGCTGATCACCACGGTGCGCCGGGAGTGCTTACGGCTGCTGCGCCAGCGCCACCGGGAACTGCCCGTCGCCGAGCTCGATCCCGGTCGGCAGGACCACCGCGGCGACCCGCCACCGGATCAGCGGCTGATCGACGATGCCCGCAACGCCGTGCTGGCCCGGGCGGTGACCCAGCTGACCGAGCACCAGCACCGCCTCCTGCAGCTGCTGATCTCCGATCCGACGCCCAGCTACCAGGAGATCAGCAGCCGGCTGGCCATCCCGATCGGGAGCATCGGGCCGACCCGGATGCGGATCATGTGCAAGCTCCGCCGGCTGCTGGCCGACGACCCGGAGTGGCAACGTGTGTGACGACCGGGGCCGCACTGGCCGGTTGGCACCGGCCGCCGGCCGCGGCACGATGGTGGCCGGCGGGCGACGGGGAGGCAACATGCACCGCACATGGCCGATTCGCATTCTCGCGGCGATCCGCATCGTGAACGGGGTCCTGGCGCTGGTCATGCCCGCGCTGTTCGCGCGGCAGATGCAGGCACCGACGGCCGAGGCGGCGGCCCAGTACCCGTTCCGGCTGTTCGGGGTGCGGGCCGTGGTGAACGGCCTGGAGCTCATCCAGCCCACCCTCGCGCAGCGTTGGTTGCCCGAGGTGACGGTCGTGGTGCACGCCTCCGACCTCGCCGCGGCGGCGCTCGCCACCGGCAGAGGCGACGTGTCGCGCAGTTTCGGCCGCCGCACGATGGCGCTGTCCGGCCTGAACACCGTGCTGGCGGTGATCGGCTGGACGAGCGCCCGCCGGGTCCGGCGCTGACGCCGGACCCGGCTCAGCGCCCCCGGCGCAGCACCCCCCGGTGCAGGGCGCCCAACGCCGTGACCAGTCGGGTGCGCACGTTGAACGCACCGATCAGCAACTTCTCGCCGAGCGAGCCCCGAGCGGGCAGCAACCCGACGTCACGCGCGAAGGCCGCCCCGTCGTAGAAGATCGTGTTGCGCACGATGCGGCCGTCCCGCACCTCGATCATCGCGTCGGCTCCGCGGATGTCGACCCGCCGCCCGGTCGCCCTGATGCCGGCGAAGGAGCCGGCCGTGAAGCGGCCCCGGCCCCGCCACCGCACGCAGGCCCGGTCGCCCTGCACGAGCACGTCCTCGACCTGCATGTCGAGATCCGGGATGGCCGTGAAGAGCTCCTCGAAGACCGCGAGGACCGCGGCGCGTCCGGTACGGGTCCCGATGGGCACGAACTCCTGGACGTCGTCGACGGCGAGGTAGGACTCGACCCCGGGCAGGTCCCGCCGGGCCAGCGCCGCGAACACGCCGCGGGCCACCTCCTCGGCGCCGGGTGCCGGGGTACCCGGGGTTCGGCTGCTGCTCATCGTGGTCATGACGCCGGCCGGATCGACCGGTCGTCCGCCGCGGTGGCGTCCGAGCCGTAGAACGACATGAGCTCGTCCAGCATCCGGTCCCGGTCCCCGTCGAAGCGGCTCAGGTCGTAGCAGCCCAGGGGGTCCTCGATGACGTGGAACAGGCAGCGATTGCAGTAGGTGCAAGGCCGGTCCGGTCGGTCGTGGCCGGCGGCCCAGATCTTGACCAGATCGGGGTTGGCCATCAGCGGCCGGCCGATCGACACCCCGTCGCACGCGCCCTCGAGGATGGCCCGGCGCACGGTCGAGGCGGTCTGGAAGCCGCCGGTGCACAGCACCGGCACGTCGAGAGCCCGCTTGATCTGGGCCGCGTCGGCGAGGTTGAGCCCCTCCAGCTGCGGCGGCTGCGAGCGCCGCCAGAGCCGGCGGACGAGCGGGCCGGTGACCCTGTTGCGGAACAGCAGGTAGTTGCGGAACGCGTGTCGCCCGCTGGACAGCATGCTGTCGTAGGTGGGGGTGATGTCGGCCGGCGGGAAGTCGCCGGCGGGGTTCAGCGGGTGCGGGAAGAAGCTGCCCACCGAGACGTGCACGGCGTCGGCGCCGTCCTCCTGCACCCATTGACACACCTTGACGGTGTCCTCGAGGTCGTTGCCCGGCTTCTGCCCGGGCAGGAACGCGTCGTTGTGGTCCACTCCGCTGATCTTCACCTGGAGGTGGAAGTCCGGGCCGACACTCTGCCGGACCCGCCGCACGACCTCGCGCAGCAGCCGGGCCCGGTTGGCCAGCCGCCGACCGCCGTAGTGGTCGGTGCGGGTGTTGATCCCGGAGCTGAGGAACTGGGTGAACAGGTAGCCGTTGCAGGCGTGGATCTCGACACCGTCCAGGCCCGCCTCGCGGGCCCGGCGCGCGGCCCGACCGAACGCGGTCACGACGTCGTTGATGTCGCGCTGGGTCATCTGGACGGACGGGAAACCGTGGATCGGGTCGGGCCGGTCCGTCGCGCTCAGCCCCGGCTTGCCGGCGTTCTCCACGCCGACGATGTCCTGCTGCCGGCCACCGTGGCTGAGCTGCAGGATGAAGGCGCAGTCGTGCTGGTGCACCCGCTCCCCGACGGCCCGCCAGAACTCGATCTTGTCGTCGTGGTCGATGTGCGCGTAGTTCGGCAGGATCCGGCCGCGCACGTCGACCGGGGCGTGCGCGGAGATGATGGCCCCGACGCCGCCGGCGGCGAACCGCTCCTCCCAGTTGATCCGGGCCGGTGTGCCGCTGCCGTCGTAGTTGTCGATGCGGCCGGAGATGCTGCTCCGGAAGATCGGGTTCTTGACGGTGAGCGTGCGGAAATGCAGCGGCCGGAAGATCGGGTCCTCGGCCGCGGTCGAGATCGGCAGAACGCCGGCTCGGTGTGCTGTGTGTGCCATGTTCGCTCCCCTGGGTGCCCCGTTCGCCCAGAGAGAGCATCGGCCCCGACCCGTTGATACGGCGTCGGCCCGCTCACCCGGTCGCGGCGGGGAACCTGCCTGCGGCGATCAGCCGCCGAGCCAGCATCTCGGTGCGATGGGTGGGCGGCAGGCCCAGCTCGGCCAGCATCTGAAGGCAGCGCCGATGGGCCTGGCGCGCCGCGTCCGGCTCGCCCCGGTCCAGCCGGACGGCGATCAGCAGGCCGTAGGCGGCCTCCGCGAAGGGGTCCACCCGCAGCGCCCGAAGCGCCAGCTCGAGCGGTCGCTGCCGGTCTCCGGTCGCCATCAGCAGCTCGCCGGCCCGGACGGCGGCGGCCACGTAGCGCACGCGCAGCCGGTCCCGTTCCAGCTCCGCCCAGTCCACACCGGTCGCCTCGACGACCAGGTCACCGCGGTAGCGCGGCAACGCCCTGCGCAGGTGCTGCAGGGCCAACGACGGGGCGGCCTGCGCCTCGGCCTGCTCGGCGGCGTCCAGCTCCGCCTCGAACTCGTGCAGATCGACCCGCAACGCCTCGCTGCGGCGCAGCTCGAGCAACCCGGTTCCGGCGCTGAGGAAGGCCGGTGGATCGCCGTCGAGGCGGTCCGGCTCCAGCACCCGTTGCAGGTAGGTCAGGGTCACCCGGAGGTTCCTGGCCGCGCTCGCCGGCGCCAGGTCGGGCCACAGCGCTGCCGCGGCGGTGGCCCTGGGTGCCGGACCGGCGAGCGCGAGGAACTGCAGCAGCTGCCGAACCCGTTCCCGGCGCAGGTCGGGATGGTCCACCACGACGCCGTCCCGGCGCAGCTCGAGCGGGCCGAGCACCCGCAGCTCCAGCTGGTGGGCCGGCACCACGGGCTGCGCGGCCAGCAGCTCCCGGGCGGCGCGGGCCAGCCGGCGCGGGCCCGCGGTCGCGAGCGCGTGCAGCGCCGGCCGCACGTCCACCTCGACGGCGGCCAGCAGGTCACGGGCCGCTCCGGAGCCGCAGGCGACCGCGGCCACCGCGAGCTGCACGACCCACGGCGCCGGTAGCTGGGCGCGCAGCCGACCGGGTTCGGTGAGATCCAGCTCGGCCACGGCCCGGATCTCGCCGCGCTCGCGCAGGGCGACCAGGGCGCGCGCGAGCTCGCGCCCGTGCGCATGCGCCGGCCCCAGCTGCGCGGCGTCCCAGTCTGCTCGGGTCTCCGGCACCAGCACGTAGCTCAGCGCCGGGAACATCCGGTGCCAGCGCGTCCGCCCGCCGGACAGCGGGCGAGCGGCCAGCTCGGCCGTCAGTACCGCCCTGGCCCCGTCCTCGTCGCCCTCGGCGATCCGCACGGCCGCGTCGCCCAGCACGAACGCGATCTCGGCCATCGGCGCGTGGCTGGCGCCCGGCAACGCGAGGCGGGCGGCGTCTCGGTGCTCGCGGGCCTGCGCCGTGCGTCCGGTGAACGCCAGCAGCAGGGCGCACTGGCTGCGCTCGAACACCGAGGCGAGGTCGCGCCCGGTGGCGATGGTCGCCTCGGTGAAGCGGGGCAGCACCTCGAGCGCCTCGGCGATCCGACCGGTGTGCCACAGGCTGCGCAGCAACACGTTCAGGGCGGGCGCCCGGAAGGTGCCGGGCGCGCTGTGCACGGTTTCGCGGGCGTGCGGCTCGGCGCGGTCCGGCTCCCCGGTGATCAACCACGTCCAGGCCCACAGCCACTCGACGCCGTAGACCATGGTCGGCGCGACGTCGGCGTCCGGGAAGCCGCGCAGCAACTCCAGCGCGGCGTCGGGGTCACCGACCGCGTCGGCCGCGAGGATCCGGCCCATCGTCGCCACGCCGTTCAGCGGCGGGAACGCGGCGGCCAGCTCGCTGATCCGGGCCGCGGCCGCGGCGATAGCCTCCTCGTCGTCCAGCCACCAACCGATGTGCGCGAGGTGGGTCAGCGCGCCCGCCTCACCGAGCACGTTGCGGTCCGCCCGGAACTCCTCGGCGGCCCCGGAGAACAGCGGAACGGCCCGGATGAGGTCGTGCGCCCGGACCGCGAGGGCCCGCAGCAGCACGCCCTCCGGGCGGGCCCGCTCGGCCGCGGACAGCTCGTGGTACCAGTTGTCGAGCACGTCGGGGGCGACCAGCGGATGGGTGTACATCGCGGTCTCGCAGACGATCTGGCGGATCTGGTCCCACCGCTGGGCACGCACCAGCAGCCGAACCGCGGCGTCGACATTGCCCCGCGCATGAAGCACGGCGGCGGCCCGGACGCGGGCGACCGCGGCCTCGTCGTCCGAGAGCAGCCGGGCCAGCGCCGGTTGCCACAGCGGATGCAACGACTGCGCCTCGCCCTGCCGGCCGGAGACCAGCGGGAGGTCGGCGACGGTGGCCGCGATGTCGATCGGGTGTCCGGCGAGCGCGGATGCGATCTCCTCGTCGAACGGGCTGAACAAGCACAGCGCCGCCAGATCGTGGCGGCGGCGGGCCGGCAGGGCGCTCAGCAGCTCCTCCCACAGGAAGTCCAGGACTCGTTCGCCGCCCGCCGAGACGGCCAACTCCGCCAGCGCCGGCCAGCCCCCGCTGCCGGCGACGAGTTCCCGCGGCACCCGGCGGACCGCGGCGAACTCGGTGATCTCCTCGGGGGTGAAGGTGAGGTCGGCGTCGCGCAGCTCGGTCAGCTGGCCCTGGGCCGTCAGTCGCGCGGTGGGAATCGGCAGCGGATCCCGGCCGGCGAGCACCAGGTGCCCGTTGGCCGGCAGCTGCTCCAGCAAGCTGATCAGCAGGGCCGCCCCCGGAGACCCGCGGCTCACCAGGTGCGCGTCGTCGAGGATGATCGTGACCTGCTCGGGGGACCGGGTCCAGATCGTGGCGACCAATCGGTCGATCACCGCGGCCGGGTTCCAGGACGTCGGTCCCGGCAGCCGGAAGGCGGCGCCGAGGGCCTCGGCCAGCGACGATCCGGCCGTGTCACTGTCGCGGCAGGTCAGCCAGATGTCCTGGCCGCGCGGCGCCATCCGGTTCTCGCCGACGGCCTGCACGAGCATGCTGGTCTTGCCGAATCCGGGGCCCGTGGTCAATGTCGTCAGCCGGGCCCGGAACCGGGCCTGCAGGGCGGCGAGCAGCCGGGGACGCAGGATCAGGGTCCGGCCCGGCTCCAGCGGGGCCAGCCGCGCGGCGGCGGCGAACGGCGGTTGCTGATCGACGAGGTCCGGCGTCGACGTCACGCGCGGGGCCAGGGCGCAAATGCGTTCGACTGCTCTCTCAGAACCGGGCGCAGGGTCGGGAAGTGCCGCAGCAGCACGTCGGACATGGTCGTGCTCTCGATCCAGTGCAAGCCCAACGGTGTGTACGTCGCGGTGGTGTAGTCGTCGGTGAAGAAGCGATCGCTGTTCAACCGGCGCGTCGCCATGAGCAGGAAGATGCGGAACGCGGTGTCGCCGAAGGCGAATCCGGGGGGCTTCTGTTCGGCGAGCGAGCCGACCAGCAGGTCGACCTGCTCGATGTCCCGGTAGAGCTCCCGCATGGCGTCGAGCACCTCGGCGTCGTCGCTGAGCTCGTCGAAATCGGCGGCCGGCCGCAGCCGGAGCAGTCGGCGGAACGCGTTGTAGCGAGGTATCCCGGCCTCGCGCGACCGGATGATGTCGGTGGCCGCCAGGTCGGTGTAGCGGCCGTTGTCCGGGCGCTGGAACTCCTGCAGCAGGCGCGGGAAGTTCCGCAGCGAGAGGGCGCCGGGGTGCGCGGTTCCGAACGTGTAGAGCAGATCGGACGTGGTCCGCCGGGCCAGCAGGTCCCAGGTGGCCGGGCCGGCCATGTCGCGGAACGTGCACTCCTCCAGCACGCTGTGGTCGAGATGGGATCTGATCTGGTAGTCGTCGGGGATCAGCGGGTGCATCCGGTAGACGGCGACGAACTCCTCGGTGAGCGAGTAGGGCACGTCGAACTGCTGGGCATGGCTGCCGGGGATACCGGTCAGCAGGTCGTGGTGGACCAGACCGCGTAGCGGGACGCTGAATCGCTGCCCCACCAACCCGTACCAGTTCGCCCTCATGCCCGACACCGTGATCGGGTGGTTGATGATCGCCGGGGTCCACTCCACCGTGTGGATCTTGGCGACGAGGGCGGCGTTGATCAGCCGGGCCTGTTGGAAGAGTTGCTCGTCGTCGAGCTCGGGATCGACCGCGTGCAGCGCGTCGCAGATCGCGTTGTGCTCCAGCACGAACAGGGTGCCCATCAGGGCCAGGCCGGTCCAGAACCCCGGCTCGCTGGCCGGATCGCGACCGGGCTGGTTCGGGCGCGGGAGACCGCCTGGCGGCGGCACGTGCAGGCGGCCCAGCACGCTACTGCGCGCGGCGTGCTGCTCGGCCGGCGAGTCCCCGTAGAGGGACGACAGGTCCCACCAGTGGGAGTGGACGTTGGTGAAGGTCGGTGGGGCCCCGGCAGGATCGGGTCGGGTGGTGTCGGACACCGTGCGCGGGATCACGATGTCCGGCTCCGGCCAACGATCACCGGAAAGGACCGGCAGGTGGAAGGCCCGGTCGAGATCACCGCGGCCGTGGCTGACCCAGTCGCGGACCATGAACTGGATCCAGGCGGCAGCCAGCAGGTTGAGCGTCTCCGCGGGTTGGAATCCGCCTTCCGGGCGGCCGAGCAGCCGGGTGCTCACCGCGCGCGGATCCGGTTCGAGTACCGAGCTGTCGGTCACCGGAGCGATCTGCTCGAGCGGGATGTTGCGGCCGAACCGGCTCCCGGCCATCCCGGCCCGCGGCGCGGCGAGGTCGTTGAAGCTGCCGTCCGCGGTTCGCCATCGGCGCGGGTCCGGAGGCCGGGCCGGGGGAGCGGCCGGCACCCGGGGCAGCTGCTCGGTGTCGGCGAGATTGTGCCGGCGCAGCTGGTTGCGCACGCCGACGAGAACGGCCAACCCGATCAGTCGGGGCAGCCGGTACCAACCCACCCGGCGATCGATCAACTCGGAGAGGCGCTCGTGGGCCGATCGCAGTAGGCCGAATCCGCGTCCTATGGACAACGACATGGCCCCCCTCCGTATGCGCCATATCGGCTATGCCGTTCGGACTCCGTGCGGGAACCAATGGGGAAACGTGCGTGGTGGCAAGTCGGTGGACAGCGTACTCGTCGCGTTCCGGCCCAACAACGTGCTGGGGAGGCTCCTCGCCCGGTCCCGGAACAACGATCTTGAAAGCGAACCAGGGACGATTCCGCGTTCGTCGGAAATGGAAATTTCGAGTGTATGTGAATACGTTGTGCATTGTGTCGGGTCCGGAGGTCTCGCGGCCCGCGACGAGCGGCGCGAATACACCTGATCGACCTGCTCCCGGTCGTGACCCACGGTCCCGGCCCGGCTACCCGGGGCATCCGTGGGGTTGGGCCAGCATCTGCCGAAGCGCTGTCACCGCGGGTGGGGTGTCGGAGCGGCGCCAGATGAGTGGCGTGACGACGTGAGCGTGGGAGCGAGGCAGGCAGTGGCGTTGCACGTTTGCGGCGTCGAGTACGTCGAGAACCGACTCGGGCATCACGGCTACCCCGGTGCCAGCGGCGACACAGGCCACGATGGCGTGGTACGAGGCGAGCTCGAGCACGCGTAGGCGCTGAAGGCTGCCGGGCCCGAGCCAGCGCTCGAGTACCCGGCGGTATGCGCACCCGTGAGGGAAGGCGATGACCGAGTCGTCGCGCACGTTGCGTGCCGAGGTCACCGGTGGATGGGTGAGCGCGGTGATGACGACCAGGGTCTCGGCGAAGAGCGGCAGGTGGTCGAACCCGGACGAAGCAGGGGCTTCGGCGACGAAGGCGGCATCGAGCCGGCGCTCGGCCACAGCAGCGGTCAGGACGTCGTTGGTACCGGTGATGAGCTCGACCCGCACATCCGGGCAGACGCGGTGGAACCGCGCCAGCACCGCTGGCAAGCGGCTGGCCGTGGTGCTCTCCAGGGCGCCCAACCGCAACACCCCACCTGGCAGACCGGCCACGGCACTGCGCGCCTCGTCGGCGAGCCGCAGCAGGCGGTCGGCGTAAGCGAGCAGCCGCTCACCCTCGGCCGACAGGTGCAGCCGCTGCCGCTCACGCACGAACAGCCGCACCCCCAGCGCGGCCTCGAGATGCTGCACCCGCGTGGTCACGCTCGACGGCACCCGGTGCAGCTTCCGCGCCGCGGCCGCGATGCCACCCTCCTCGACCACGGTCGTGAACACCTGGAGGTCAGCGAGCTCCATGCCCGCACCTTTCTCATCTGGAGAACAAACAGTTCTCCGATCATCGCTGTCGTCGAACGTCGAGCGAACCTAGCATCCGGGGCGTGCCCGCCACCCTCGCTGGTTTCCTCGCGCTGGCCGCGGCCATGGGCATCGGTCGGTTCGCGTTCACCCCGGTGCTGCCGCTGATGCAGCAGCAGCAGTTGGGCCTGTCGCTCGCTGCGGGCGGCGTGTTGGCGGCCGCGAACTACGCGGGTTACCTGGCCGGGGCGCTGGCGTGCACGCTGTGGCGACCGCGCCCTGTGGTGCTGGTGCGCGTCGGCCTCGCGGCCGTGGCGGTGCTCACCGCCACGATGGCCCTGGTGCCGAACTTCTCGGGCTGGGTGTTGCTTCGCTTCGGCGCCGGGATCGCCAGCGCCGCGGTGTTCGTGGGCGTCTCCTTGCTCACCGTCGCCGCCGGTAGCTACGCCGGCGTGGGGTCGGGCATCGCGCTGGCCGGGCTGCTGGTCCTGTTGGTGGGGCAGCTGGCCGGGTCCGCGAACGCGGCCTGGATCGCGCTCGGTGCCCTCGCCGCAGTCCTGGCCGCGATGGCCTGGCGGCCAACGCGGAGGTGTCCGCCGGCGCCGCCGCGAGCTCCCGCACCGCTGCCCTCGGCGCCTCGACCCACCCCGACCGCGACGCCGCGACGGCTCGTGTTCTGCTACGCCGCCCTTGGCCTCGGCTACATCCTGCCCGCCACGTTCCTGCCCGCTGCGGCACGCGATCTGGTACCCGACCCCGCCGTCTTCGGCTGGGTCTGGCCGATCTTCGGGGTCGCCGCCGCCGTATCCACCCTTGCCGCGGCCCCGCTGCTGCACCGCTACGGCCCGCTGCGAGTCTGGGCGCTCGCCCACACGGTGATGGCCGCCGGCGTGCTGGCGCCGGTGGCGCGGCCGGGCCTGCCCGCAGTCGCGGTGGCGGCGGTGGCCGTGGGTGCCACCTTCATGGTCGCCACCCTCGCCGCAATGCGAGCCGCCAGGGAGGTCGCCCCCCGGGCCACCCGTCTCGTCGCCGCTATGACCACTGCGTTCGCGGTCGGGCAGCTCGTCGGTCCGCTGCTCGTCCGCGGCGATGACCTCGCCGCCCCCAGCGTGCTCGCCGCCGCGGTACTGATCGCCGCCGCCGCTGCCCTCCTCCTTCCCCATCGGCTGAAAGGACACCGCCGTGACGACCCCACCCACGACGCCGGCCACCGACCGGATGCCCCCGCTGTCGCTCGAGACGATGGACCCCGACCAGCGGGCGGCCGCCGAGGAGCTGATCGCCGGCCCGCGCAAGGCGGTACGCGGGCCGTTCATCCCGCTGATGCGCAGCCCCGAGCTGCTGACCCGGATACAGAAGGTCGGTGAGGTACTGCGCTTCCACAGCGTGCTGCCCGCCCGGCTCACCGAGCTCGCCACGCTCGTTGTCGCCCGCACCTGGACCCAACAGTTCGAATGGACCGTCCACGTCCCACTCGCCCTGCAGGCCGGCGTCTCACCCCAGACCGTAGAGGCGCTACGCCACGGCCGGCGACCGCCCGCACAACCCGACGCCGAGCGCCGCGTCGTCGACATCGTGCACGAACTACTCACCCACCACGACCTCAGCGACGCCAGCTACGACGACGCCGTCACCGCCTTCGGCGAGCGCGGCATCGTGGAACTGGTAAGCCTCGTCGGCTACTTCACCATGCTGTCCATGATTCTGAACGTCGCACACACCCCACCCGACACCGCCGATGTGCCGTTGCTGCCAGCCTTACCAGCGCAAGCTGGCTGTGAGGACTCGAACCAACAACCTGACGGATCTGCGACGGGCACGGGCTTCCAGTCATGATCAGGGCTTCGACAGCCTGATGATCACGTCGGGTTCGTGCCCGCACACTCATCTACCGCCGCGTGTCGCCGCAGCTCAACGCCCACCCAGCGCGACTTTGCCTCGGCACTGGGGGCATCCAGCCGCTTCCCGCTCAAGGTGCTGGACGACACGCAGACCGCCGTCGGGCCGCCGGACGACATGCGGATCATCGCCACCAAGGGCTGGGGTGCGGCGAACCCCGAGGCCGCGGGCTGGCTGAAGAACTTCAAGATCACTCCGGAGCTGCTCTCCGACCTGATGCTGAAGATCCAGACCGGCGGCAAGGGGCAGGAGCTGGCGACGGCCAAGCAGTGGGCTGCCGACAACAAGGCGGTGTCGACGCCTGGTTCAACGCACCCAGCTGACCTCCCGATCGACGTAGGCCACCGGGCCCGGCTGATCGGCGCACGCCGCCGATCAGCCGGGCCCCGGCGCGTCACGGAGTTCCTGCTCGACGTGTTCCGCGCGGCTCAGGCGTCGATCGAGAGGTCGCTCAGCGGCTTCGAGCAGCAGATGAGGACCTTGTTGTTGGCGATCTCGCGTGGTCGGATGCCGCCGTTGTGCTGCATGTCCACGGCGCCGGAGAGCATGGTCGACTTGCAGGTGCCGCACATCCCCTGCCCGCAGGACGACGGCGGGGTCAGGCCGGCCGCGTAGGCGGCGTCGAGCACGAACTCGTCGTCGGCGCAGGTGAAGGTGCGGCCGCTGCGGATGAACTCGACCGAGTACGTCCTGGTCGCCGACCCGACAGCCGGCTGGTCCGGCGGTGCATCGGCCGTACCGTTTGCGGAGAACTCCTTCATGGTGAGCTCCTCGAAGGAGAAGGACTCCTCGTGGTAGCGCTCCATGTCGAAGCGGACGTCGCCCAGCATTCGGCGGACGGCGGCCATGTACGGCGCGGGACCGCAGCAGAACACGGTGCGGTCGGCCAGGTCGGGGGCCAGCAACCGCAGCATCTCGATGCTCAGGAAGCCGCGCAGCCCGCCCCATGGCTCCCGGGGTGCGTCCCGCTCGCACACGGGCACGACGCGCAGGGACGGCATCAGGCTGGCCATCGCGTCGAGCTCGCGGCGGAAGATGATGTCCGACGGCGTCCGCGCGCTGTGCACGAACACGACGTCGGCGTCCGAGCCGAGGTCGTAGAGGGTGCGCGTCATGGACATGAGCGGCGTGATGCCGCTGCCCCCGGACAGGAAGAGGTACTTGTTCGACGGGTGCCGGACGGGTGTGAAGACGCCGAACGGACCGTCGGCCGAGATGCGCCGCCCGGGCGCCACCGTGTCGTGCAGCCAGTTGGACACGAGCCCGCCGGGCTGGCGCTTGACCGTGATCCCCAGCAGGTGCGGGCGCGTCGGGGGAGTGGAGATCGTGTAGCACCGGCTGATCGGACGGCCGTCGATCTGCAGCGCCAGCGTGACGAACTGACCCGGCTCGTACTGGAACAACGCCGGGCGCTCCGGCTCGAACAGGAAGGTCCTGACGTCGTGGGTGACGTCCTGGACCTGCCGGCAGACGAGCGTCGAGGAGTCTCCCTCGCCCCAGACCCTGAGGTTCGAGGGATGGCCCGGCAGCAGCTGCTCGACGGTGGGGAACCCGGCGGCCCGCACCGCCTCGAGCCCGAGCGGGCTGTTCAGGACCGACATCGCCACGCCTTCCGACACCTACGAAACTTGCTGGTAACCACTCAGTGGTCATACGTGCCCATCTAATGATGATTAAGGGTAAGTTTCGGATCGTCTGCTGGCAAGGTCGAGCGGCTGGAGGTTGGCGGCGATGAGCGAGCTTGCGAGCGAATCAACGACACAGCGTGGCGCGGCGACGAGGTGGACGCGTGAGTCGGGCCGGCCGATGTCGCAGTGGCCCCCTTCGTCATCGTGCTCGACGGTGGCCGGACCGCGAAGCTGCCCATGCCGTCCTGAGCTATTGACCGTGCCCACGCGGGGGTGGTACCACTCACCTAGTGGGCAGTACCCACCGTTGAATGGCCACCCCTTCTTGGAAGAACACAGCGGCAGCATTGGACGCGTCATGACCATCCAGCTCGAGCGGTCCGCCGCCCACGACGACTCGGCCGCCACCCTGGTCGGCCGCCGCGCTCCCGGGTACAGCCTGGAAGCGCCCTTCTACACCAGCCAGGAGATCTTCGAGCTGGACATGAAGGCGATCTTCACCAAGCACTGGCTGTTCGTGGCGGCCGAGGCGGAGCTGCCCGAGCCCGGCGACTACGTCACCGTGCAGGTCGGCCCCTCCTCCGTGATCATCGTCCGGGACGACGACGAGCAGGTGCGGGCCTTCCACAACGTGTGCCGGCACCGCGGATCGCGGATCCTCGACGACGCCTGCGGCAGCGTGGGCAACCTGGTGTGCCCGTACCACCATTGGACCTACAACGTCGACGGTCGGCTGCTGCACGCCGACAACCAGCCGGCCACGTTCGACCGCGGCCGCTTCGGGCTCAAGCCGGTGCACGTGCGCACCGTCGGCGGCTTCGTGTTCATCTGCCTGGCCGACGAGCCCCCGACCGACTTCGACGACGTGGCCGCGCGCATCGAGCCGTACCTGGCGCCCTACGAGATGGGGCGGACGAAGGTCGCCCACCAGGTCGACATCATGGAGGACGGCAACTGGAAGCTCGTCATGGAGAACAACCGTGAGTGCTACCACTGCGACGGCCATCCCGAGCTGCTCAGCGCCTACTTCCCGCTGCACGGCTACACCGCCGAGGACGTCCCGCCGCGCCTGCGCCGGGTTTGGGAGCGGTTCGAGAAGGCCACCTCGGACCTGCAGGCCGCGTGCGTCCGGCAGCGCTTCCCGGTCGACTGGATCCGCGAGCTGGACAACCGGCCCACCGCGTTCCTGATCGAACACGCCCCGCTCGACGGCGCCGGCAAGAGCTACACCGAGGGCGGCGAGGCCGTGTGCCGCAAGCGGCTGGGCGCCATCGCCGACGACCGGTTCGGTGACCTGCACCTGCACATGCAGCCGAACTCGTGGTTCCACATGCTGTCGGACCACGCCGTGGTGTTCACCGTGCTGCCCCTCGGACCGGACAAGACCTTCCTGCGCTCGACCTGGTTGGTGCACGCCGACGCCGTCGAGGGGGTCGACTACGACGTGCCGACCCTCACCCACGTGTGGAACGCCACCAACGTGCAGGACAGCACATTCGTCGCGCGCGCCCAGCGCGGTGTGCAGGACGCCGGCTACGAGCCCGGCCCGTACTCGGAGGTCGAGGGCGACGTCGAAGCCTTCGTCACCTGGTACATCTCCCGGGTCAACGCCCACCTGTCCAGCCCGACGTCGCACCGTTGAACGCTCGGTATCGTGCTCGCATGCCACCGGCGGAGGAGAGGGTCAAGCTCAACCAGTCGGTGAAGAAGGCGATCACGCTGCTGCGCGCCACCGCCGAGGACCGCAACGCCAACGTCTCCTCGCTGGCCCGCACGGCCGGGCTGCCGCGGGCGACGGCGCTGCGGATGATCCAGACGCTCGAGCAGGAGGGCTTCCTGCTGCGGATCCCCGGTGACGACCGCGTCTTGCTGGGACCGGAGCTGCTGCGGCTGGCCCGCAACACCGACGAGCAGCTGCTGCTGCGCGAGGTGTCCCGTCCGGTCATCGGCGAGCTGGTCGCCACCATCCGGGAGACCGTGACGCTCAGCGTCCCCGCGCCCGACGGGGACCTGGACGTCGTCTACCAGGTCGACGCGCCGGCCCAGCTGCGCCCGCAGTCCTGGGTGGGCCAGCGCTTCCCGCTGCACGCCAGCGCGAGCGGCAAGGTGCTGCTGGCGACCTACGACGACGAGCGCCTCGAGCGCCTGCTGCTCGAGCCGCTCACCCGGTTCACGCCCATGACGATCACTTCCGCCGACGAGTTGCGCGCCGAGGTGCAGCGCGCCCGCGAGCAGCGCTACGCCGTCGCCATGGACGAGGAAGAGGAAGGTCTGGCCGGGATCTCCACCGGGATACACGGACAGGGCGGCGAGCTCCTCGGCGTGCTCAGCGTGGGCGGCCCCACGCAGCGGCTGGACCGGCAGCGGGGGCGACACGCGATCGACCACCTGCTGCAGGCGGGCGGCCGGATCGAGTCGACGTTGCGCCGGGGCCACCAGCCCCCGGCGGACCTGCAGGTCATCACCAGAACCGGCGGCTGACCCACCAGACACCGAGCTCATCGCCCGGCGGCGCGCCGGGCCGTCTCCAGCTCGACGGCGACGAGCAGCGCGCCGTACTCGGGCGAGCCGGGAACGGGCTCGCCGATGATCTCGAAGATCCGGGCCAGCCGCTGGTAGAGGCTCTGCCGTTGCAGGTGCAGCGCCTTGGCGGTCGCCGTCTTGCTGGTGCCGTGCCGCAGGTAGGCGGCGAGGGTGACGAACAGCGCGGTCCCGCGGCGCCGGTCGTGGGCGACGAGCTCACCGAGCACGTCGTCGACCAGTGCGCTCAGCACGCGCTCGTCCCCGACCGCGTGCACGAGGCGGGGTACCGAGAGCTCGACGCAGTCCAGGACCGCGTCGGAGGCCGAGCCCCACCCGTCGTGCTCGGCACACACCTTCGCCGCGGTCAGCGAGCCGCGGACGCCGCTCAGCCTCCGGACCGGAGGGCCGACAGCCACCCGCACGTGCGCGGGGAACGCCCCGTCCCGGAGTCCCACAGCTCGCAGGTCCGCGAAGGGTGCGGGTGGTGGCCCAGTTGTGCGCGCCGTCGGTGTTGATGCCGGACTGGAACCACACCCAGGTGTCGCGGATCTCGGAGTCCGGGAGGGTGCGGGCGATCTCCCGGGTCATCGCCTCGTCAGCGCGGCGACATCCTGTCGCTCAACTGCTTCCCGATGACGTCGGGCTACTACACGGCGCTGGAGCGGACGCTGTTCCTCGGCGAGCCCGACGCGCGCTCGCTGCAGCTGTGGAACATCAACGTCGAGGTCCACCGCCGCGGCCTCGAGCTGATCAAGCCGGGCGCGGTGTGCCGGGACATCGCCGCCGAGCTCAACGAGATCTACGTCGGGTACGGCCTGCTGCCCAACCGGACCTTCGGCTACGGGCACTCCTTCGGGGTCCTGTCGCACTACTACGGCCGGGAGGCCGGCCTCGAGCTGCGCGAGGACATCGACACCGTCCTCGAGCCCGGCATGGTCGTGTCGATGGAACCCATGATCACCGTGCTGGACGGCGAGCCCGGGGCCGGTGGCTACCGGGAGCACGACATCCTCGTCGTGCGGGACGACGGCGCCGAGAACATCACCAGGTTCCCGTTCGGTCCCGAGCACAACATCGTGGCCTGCTGAACGAGCATCGTGAAACTCGTCCGCCGCTCATGATCGTGGAGCCGAAAAACCGCCGCCTGTGGCCACCGATTCGTGCTCCACGATCATGACTGCAGCAGCAGCAGCGCCCGGATCGGTGCAATGGCAGGGGCTACTGGCGGCCGAGTTCCACGATGTCCGCTGAGGTGTGAGCGGACTCTCCCTGACCTCCCCCTTGACTCCCAGCATTAGGCCACGTAACTGATATATCAATCCGCCTGGGTGCCTCCGGCAGAGGAGTGATCCGCATGTCCGTGCTCGCCGATCCGAACCTGGACGAGCCGACCGCCCCCAGCTCCGATCTGCACCGGTCGCTGGCCGCGACCGACCCGGAGGTGGCTGCGGCGATCGCCGCCGAACTCCGCCGGCAGCAGACGACGCTGGAGATGATCGCCAGCGAGAACTTCGCCCCGGTGGCCGTGATGCAGGCGCAGGGCTCGGTGCTCACGAACAAGTACGCCGAGGGCTACCCGGGGCGGCGCTACTACGGCGGCTGCGAGCACGTCGACGTCATCGAGCAGCTGGCCATCGACCGGCTGAAGGCGCTGTTCGGCGCCGAGTACGCCAATGTGCAGCCGCACTCCGGTGCCCAGGCCAACGCGGCGGTGATGGCGGCGCTGCTGCAGCCCGGCGACACGATCCTGGGGCTCGACCTCGCGCACGGGGGTCACCTGACGCACGGGATGCGGCTCAACTTCTCCGGCAAGCTCTACGACGTCGCCGCCTACCACGTGGGCCGCGAGGACCACCGCGTCGACATGGCCGAGGTCGAGCGGGTGGCGCGCGAGCGCCGGCCCAAGCTGATCATCGCCGGCTGGTCGGCCTACCCGCGCCAGCTCGACTTCGCCGAGTTCCGGCGGATCGCCGACGAGGTCGGCGCCTACCTGATGGTCGACATGGCGCACTTCGCCGGGCTGGTCGCCGCGGGTCTGCACCCGTCACCGGTGCCGCACGCCCACGTGGTCACCTCCACCACCCACAAGACCCTCGGCGGCCCCCGCGGCGGCGTCATCCTGGCCACCGCGGAGCTGGCCAAGAAGTTCAACTCCTCGGTGTTCCCCGGGCAGCAGGGCGGGCCGCTGGAGCACGTCATCGCGGCCAAGGCGGTGGCCTTCAAGCTCGCCGCCGAGCCCGCGTTACGGGAGCGCCAGCAGCGCACGCTGGCCGGCTCCCGGATCCTGGCCGACCGGCTGCTGGCCGCCGACTGCCGCGCGGCCGGGGTCGGCGTGGTCAGCGGCGGCACCGACGTGCACCTGGTGCTGGTCGACCTGCGCGAGTCTCCGCTGGACGGCCGGCAGGCCGAGGACCGGCTGCACGCCGTGGGCATCACGGTCAACCGCAATGCGGTGCCGTTCGACCCGCGGCCGCCGATGGTCAGCTCCGGCGTCCGCATCGGCACCCCAGCGCTGGCCGCCCGCGGCTTCGACGCCGACGACTTCACCGAGGTCGCCGACGTCATCGCCGCGGCTCTGGCGCCGACGCTCGACGACGACACCGCCCGGCTGCGGGAGCGGGTCACCCTCCTCGCCCAGCGCCACCCCCTCTACCCGGATCTGACCGAGAAGGACGCTCGATGACGCCGCGCACTCCCGGCGCCGACCTGCCCGAGCACCCGGACTTCCTCTGGCGCAACCCGGAGCCGAAGCGCGCCTACGACGTCGTGATCGTCGGCGGCGGCGGACACGGCCTGGCCACCGCGCACTACCTGGCGCGCAACCACGGGATCACCAACGTGGCGGTGCTGGAGAAGGGCTGGCTGGCCGGCGGGAACATGGCCCGCAACACCACGCTGATCCGCGGGCAAGATCGACGTCCAGGGCCCGGACGCCGCGGCCCTGCTCGATGAGCTCTACACGAACCTGATGAGCAGCCTGGAGGTCGGGTCGGTCCGCTACGGCGTCATGTGCGGGGTCGACGGGATGGTGATCGACGACGGCACGGTGCTGCCGCTGGCCGAGGACCGCTTCCTCGTGTTCACCACCACCGGCGGTGCGGCGCGGATCCTCGACTGGATGGAGGAGTTGCTGCAGACCGAGTGGCCCCAGCTGCGGGTGCACTGCACGTCGGTCACTGAGCAGTGGGCCACCTTCCCGGTCGTCGGCCCGCGCTCGCGCGACGTCATCGGCGCCGTGTTCGGCGACGTCGACGTCTCCCAGGCGACGTTCCCGTTCATGACCTGGCGGGAGACCACTTTGGACGGGATTCCGGTCCGGCTGGCCCGGATCAGCTTCTCCGGCGAGCTCGCCTACGAGGTCTACGTCAGCCCCTGGCACGCGGTCGCCGTGTGGCAGCGGCTCGTCGAGGCCGGCCGCCGGCACGGCATCACGCCGTACGCACCGAGACCATGCACGTGCTGCGGGCGGAGAAGGGCTACCCGATCATCGGGCAGGACACCGACGGCACGGTCACGCCACAGGACCTGGGCATGTCGTGGGCGATCTCGAAGAAGAAGACCGACTTCGTCGGCAAGCGCTCGTTCGCCCGGGTGGCCAACCAGGACCCGCTGCGCAAGCAGCTGGTCGGGCTGCTGCCGGTCGACCGGCAGACCGTGCTGCCGGAGGGCTCGCAGATCGTCGAGTTCTGCGTGGACGACCAGCTGCCCCCGCCGCCGGTGCCGATGCTCGGCCACGTCACCTCCAGCTACCGCAGCGCCGAACTCGAGCGCCCCTTCGCCCTGGCCCTGGTCAAGGGCGGGCGTTCGCGGGTCGGCGACACCGTCCACGTCCCTGTCAACGGCACCCTCATCCCGGTCGAGGTCACCGGCTCGGTGCTGGTCGATCCCGAAGGAGCCCGTCGCGATGGCTGAACTGCTGCGCACCCACCCGCTGCAGGCGTGGCGCGACGCCTTCGCCGGCCTTCCGCAGTCCGTCGGCATCAGCGTGGAGCCGTTCGTCGCGATGGTCGACGTCCGGCTCGGCTCCGTGGACGCCGCGTCCACGGATCGGCTGGGAGTTGAGCTGCCGAGGGCGCCCAACACCTGGGTACCGACCGACGCCGGGCGCGCCGTCTGGCTCGGGCCCGACGAGTGGCTGCTGACCAGCACCGCGGAGGTACCGGAGGAGCTGGAGGCCCGCGTCCGCGGCGCCGTCGTCCCGCTCGGCGGTGCCGCCGCGGACGTCTCGGCGCAACGGATCACGTTGCGGCTCAACGGAACGCGCGTCCGTGACGTCCTGGCCAAGGGCTGCGCGATCGACCTGCACCCACGCGCCTTCGGCCGGGGCAGGAGCGCGCAGACCACGCTCGGCCTGGCCGCTGTCGTGCTGCTGGCGCTGACCGACGCCGGCGACGACTACCTGGTCCTCGTCCGGTCGTCGTTCGCCGGCTACCTGGCCGACTGGCTGCTCGACGCCGCGTGCGAGTTCACCGCCGAGCCCTGAAGACGGTCAGATCACCGCGCGGATCGCCCGCTCGAAGCCGAGGACGTGCTCACGGGCGAGCTCGTCGGCCCGGTCGGGCTCCCCGGCGGCGATGGCGCGCAGCAGCGCCACGTGCTCGGCGACGACGTGCATGTCCAACGTGGACAGCCGGTCGAGGAACATGCAGTGGATGCGGGTCGCCAGGTTGTCGTAGCGGATCAGGACGTCCTCGAGGTGCGGGTTATTGGCCGCCCGGTAGATGGCGCGGTGCACGCTGAGATCCCACCGCATCACCTCCGTCCGGTCGGTCGCGACGATGTCCAGGGACTCGATCCGGGTCGCGAGCCCGTCGAGTTCCGCGCGGGTCGCGCGCGGGGAGCGCTCGGCGGCCCGCCGCGCGGCCAGTGGTTCGAGCTGTGCCCGGATCTCCGACACGTGCGCCAGGTCGGCGATGTCCATGCCGGTCGCGAAGGTCCCCCGGCGGGGATAGGACACCACGAGCCGGTCCACCTCCAGGCGCTTCAACGCCTCGCGGACCGGGGTCCGGCCGACACCGAGCGATCTCGCCAGCTGCTCGTCATCGATCGGCTCGCCGGGCTGGATGTCCAGCATGATCAGTTGGTCCCGGATGGCGAGGTAGGCCCGGTCCGCCAGGGACACCGGAGCCGAGTCCAGCTCGATGGGGGCAGCAGTCACTTCTCGATCATAAATGCTGCTGGATCAGAAGTCTTGTCTCGACAGGGTGACCGACATACGTTTAGAATTGTGTTGATATATTGTCTGTCGACGCATTCGCGTCGGCGGGAGGAGAACGGATGACCATCAGCGCCATCGACCTGTTCAAGGTGGGGATCGGCCCG
Organism: uncultured Actinomycetota bacterium; assembly: GCA_963730945.1. GTDB lineage: Bacteria > Actinomycetota > Actinomycetes > Mycobacteriales > Pseudonocardiaceae > Pseudonocardia. Next base: position 53,615 of record CAVSTV010000007.1, on the reverse strand, counting down.
TCCAGTTCGCACACCGTCGGGCCGATGCGGGCCGCCTGCTCCTTCGTCCTGCGCCTGCGGGAGGAGGGGCTGCTCACGCGGGTCGCCCGTGTCCGCTGCGAGCTGTTCGGATCGCTCGGCGCGACCGGGCACGGGCACGGCAGCGTTAAGGCCGTCGTCCTCGGGCTGGAGGGCGAGCAGCCCGACCTGGTCGACCCGACCACGGCCGGCCCGCGCGTCGAGTCGATCCGGCAGGCGGGCAAGTTGTCGCTGGCCGGCGAGCACCCGGTCGCGTTCTCCGTCGACGACGACGTCGTGCTGCACCGCCGCAAGCGGTTGGACTTCCACACCAACGGAATGCTGTTCTGCGCGGAGGACGCCGACGGGACCGAGCTGGACCGGCGTGAGTACTACTCGGTGGGCGGCGGTTTCGTGCTCGACGAGGACGAGGCCGGCCGCAAATAGGGCGGGACGGCGTGGCGGAGCCGGCCGGAGAGGGTGCGCGATGAGCGAGCTTGCGAGCGAATCAATGTCACCGCGCCTCCGCCCTGTGACAATTCCCGCTGGGTCGAGTGAGCGCAGCGAGGGAGTGCGATGAGCAGGTTGCGTCGGGTCGGGGCCGTGGTCGCCTCGTTACTGGCCGTGGTGGTGCCCGCCTCGTGTGGTGAGGTGACGAACACGGCTCCCTCCGAGCAGCCGGCCGGGGCGAAGTTGCGGCTCAACCTGGCCACGAAGAACTTCACCGAGTCGTTCATCATGAGCGAGATGTACAAGCAGGCCCTCGAGTTCAACGGCTTCAACATCATCATCCGCAAGAACGTCGGGGGCACGGAGATCCTCGACGAGAAGCTCCGGTCCGGCGAGATCGACGCCTACCCCGAGTACACCGGTCTCGCCGCATCCGCGGTTGCCGGCGAGAACGTCGGGGGCATGTCGGCCGCGGAGACCTACGAGCTGGTCCGCGAGCACTACTCCACGCGCGGCGTGGTGGTGAGCGAGGAGACTCCGTTCGAGAACACCGAAGCGGTCGCGGTGAAGAAGGAGTTCGCGGAGGCCAACCAGCTGCGCACGATCGAGGACTTGCGGAAGCTGCCGACCTTCACCTTCGGTGCCCGTCCGGAGTTCGAGGCCCGGCAGCAGGGCTTCGCCGGGCTGCAGTCGGTGTACCGGCTGACCAACGGCCAGTTCGTGCAGGTCGCCGTCGACGCCCGGTTCGTAGCCCTCGACGAGGGGGACGTCCAGGTGGCGAACGTCTTCTCGACCGACCCGCAGCTCGCCAGTGGCGACTACCAGGTCCTGGAGGACACGCAGCGGCTCTTCGGCTTCCAGCACGTCGTCCTCCTGGTGAATGAGACGATGTTGAACTCGCTGGGTGGGGAGAAGTTCATGAGCGTCGTCAACGCGGTCAACAAGGAGGTGACCCAGGCGACGGTCATCGAGCTGAACGGAGCGGTCGACATCGACAAGCGTGAACCCGCCGACGTCGCCCGCCAGTTCCTCCAGGAGCGCGGGCTGGTCAGGACCGGGTGAAGACGGTGGGTTACAGGTCCCGATCCGCATCAGCGGACGCTGAACGAGGAGTACGAGATGCCCGACCATAATCCGTTCCACGGGATCACCGACCTGTTCACCGAGTTCGGTCGCATCCGCGAGACCGGTATCCACGGCCGCGACCACGCGCTCGAGGACCGACAGCGCACGCACGCCAGCGCGTGGGTGCCGACGACCGACATCTTCGTCCAGGGCGACCGGCTGGTGATCCGGATCGAGTTGGCCGGGGTGGATCCGGAGAACATCGACATGCGGTTCGCCAATGGCGTGTTGACCGTCTCCGGGATCCGGGACGGCGAGTTCGGCTCGGCCGCGGAGCCGACCTTCTACGTCCGGGAACGGTTCTACGGCGCGTTCCGGCGGTCGATCACGCTGCCGGAAGGAACCAAGCGTGAGCAGATCCAGGCCGGGTTCGACGACGGACTGGTCGAGATCATCGTCGAGGGTGTCGGGGAGCGGACCGAGGCGGCCACGCGTATCGAGTTGCGGAACCGTTCCAGCGCGGCGACCACCCGGTCGGTGGACTAGCTCAGGTGATTCGTGGGGCTGGGCTGTAACTCCGGGAGGGACGATGAGCAGCTCCACCGACGCGGGTCCGGCTGGGGAGCGGTTGGTGGGTCAGGCGTATCGGCAGATCCGCGACGCCATCGTGGCGGTGCGCCTGGCGCCGGGGGCTCCGCTGGAGGAGAAGGCGCTCAGTGCCTCGCTGGGGTTGGGGCTGACCCCGATCCGGGATGCGCTGAAGCGGTTGTCGTTGGAGCGGCTCGCGGTCACCTATCCGCGGCGGGGAACTTTCGTGTCCCGGATCAACATCGCTGATGAAGCCCGGCTGACCGAGGTCCGGGTGCAGCTGGAGGGTCTGGCGGCGGCGCTGGCGGCCGAGCGGGCGACGGACGGGGATCGCGCGGTTCTGCTGGAGCTGCTCGGCGACCTGGAGCGGGGCAGCCATAAGCGCGCCGATCACACCGAGCTGGACGCGCGGGTGCATCGGGCGATCTACGCTGCCACCGGGAACGAGTTCCTCGAGGCCACCCTGAACCAGTACGCCAACTTGGCCCTGCGCATCTGGAACTTCTGCCTGCAGGAGCAGCTGGCGGGCGATGAGCATATCCGTAGTCAGCGCGCGGTCGTGGAAGCGATCGTGCGGGGAGATGCGATGGGCGCGCGGATGGCCGCCGAGCAACACCTGCGGGGGTTCTCCCAGGACGTGCGTTCGACGGTGCTCGCCACCCACGGCTGAGCTGGCAGGTGCGTTGGATGACAAGCAGGTCTCACGAGGAGATACCGAAGTCCGCGGCGATCTCGGCATTCGTCCTCGGTGAGTCCCAGTCGCCGGACAGGTCGAGCTGACCCGCCAACGAGCCGACGGCGTTCCGGTTGACCCTGCGGGTCAACGGGACGATCTTCGCGACCGGGGTTCCCGCACGGTCGATGATCACTTCCTCGCCTCGCTCCACCCGTTCGATGATGCGGGACAGATGCGTCTTGGCGTCGTGCATGTTGAAGTGCGCCGCTTCCGTGGCCAGCGACAACCCCCGCTCGGCTAGGCCCTGAGGCTAGCGTCGGCGGGGGTCATCGGCGACGAGCTTCAGCGACCCACGTGGTGCATGACGTGCTTGGTTCGGGAGTAGTCGTCGAGCGCGTAGATCGACAGGTCGCGGCCGTAGCCGGAGCCCTTGAACCCGCCCCACGGGACCTCGTTCGCCAGCACCAGGTGCGCGTTCACCCACACCGTCCCGGCGTCCAGCCGGGAGGCGACGTCGTGGCTGCGCCGGGCGCCGTTGGTCCAGACCGAGGCCGACAGGCCGTAGGGCACGGAGTTGGCACGGGTGACCGCCTCGTCCTCCTCGGTGAAGGTCTCGATCGTCACGACCGGGCCGAAGATCTCCTCGCGGGCGACCTCGGCGCCGTCCGGCACGTCGACCAGCACCGTCGGGGCGACGAAGTAGCCGTCGCCCTCGATCACTCCGCCACCGATCGCGGCCTGGACCCCCGCCTCCTCGGCGCGCTCCAGGTAGCCCTTGACCCGCTCGAAGTGGTCCTTCGAGATCATCGGCCCGATCTCGACGTCGTCACCGGCGCCGGGTGCCCCGACGACCATCGTGGCGACCTCGTCGACCAGGAGGGAGGCGAACCGGTCCGCCACCGACTCGTGGACCAGCACGCGGCAGCCGGCACCGCACTCCTGGCCCGAGTTCCAGTAGCCGGCCGCCCGCAGCGCGGTCGCCGCGGCGGCCAGGTCGGCGTCTTCGAAGATGACCACCGGGGCCTTGCCGCCCAGCTCCAGGTGCACGCGCTTGAGCGACTCCGCCGCGGCGCGGGCCACGGCCTTCCCGCTGCGGACCGATCCGGTGAGCGCGATCATGGCGATGTCGGGGTGCTCGGCGAGCCGGGCGCCGACCACCGGGCCGTAGCCGGTCACGACGTTGAGGACACCCGCCGGCAGGAGGTCGGCCACCAGCTCCGCGAACTTCAGCGTGGACAGCGGGGTCTGTTCGGACGGCTTGATGACCAGCGTGTTGCCGGCGGCCAGGATGGGCGCCATCTTCCAGGCGGCCATCAGCAGCGGGTAGTTCCACGGTGTCACCACGCCGATGACGCCCAGCGGCTCGCGCAGGATGATCGACAGGTGGTCCTCGGCGTAGCGGCCCGCTGCCGCGGAGGTGGGCGCGCGCAGCGCCCCGGCCATGAACCGGAACGTGTCGATGGTCTGGGCCACGTCGTCCTGCGCGACCGCTGACGGCTTGCCGGTGTTGGCCGACTCCAGCCGGGCCAGCAGGTCGGCGTTCTCGGTCACCCGGTCGGCGACCCGGTGCAGCAGCTCGGAGCGCTCCTTGGGCGTCAGGCGACCCCACTGCGGTGCCGCGTCGAGCGCGGCGGCCACCGCGATGTCGGTGTCGTCGGCCGTGCCCTCGGCGACCTGGGCGATCGTGGTCCCCGAGCTCGGGTCGATCACGTCGATGGTCGCGCCGGACCCGCCCGGCCGGAAGGCCCCGTCGATGAAGTGTTGACCGGGAGGAAGGTCGGCCTCCTGCAGCAGGCCGCCGGACGCCTCGGCCCGGCGGACCACCGGCTTCTCCGTCGTGGTCGAGATGGACATGTGCATTTCCTCCAGCTGGTGGTGCGTCTGCGGGTTGGGGTCGGACTTACGATGCGAGGACCGGTTCGCCCACGGTCGACGCGAGCTTGGCGATGCGGGCGGCCGCGTCGGGGTCGAGTTCGGCGACCGGAGGGCGGGGCACGCCGACGGAGAAGCCCACCGCCGCCATGCCCGACTTGACCGCCGCGATGAAGGGCTCGTTCATGATCGCGTCGATGAGCGGGTAGATCCGTGCCCAGGCCCGGCGGGCTCCGTCGAGGTCGCCGACGTTCACCGCGTCGTAGACGGCCACGAGCTCGCCCGGCACGACGTTCGCGGTGCCGGCCATCACCCCGGCCGCACCCTCGGACAGGGCCGACAGCAGCAGGCTGTCCCAGCCGACGAAGGTCGAGATGACGTCGCCGTGGTTGTGGATCAGCGCGGCGGACTGGGCCATGTTGATCGTGGTGTTCTTGATGTAGCGGATGTTGTCGACCTCGCGGGCCAGTGCGCCCACGGTGTCCGGGTCGAGGTCGACCCCGGTGGCCACCGGCAGGTTGTAGAGCATCACCGGGATGTCGACGGACCCGGCGACGGCGCGCAGGTAGGTCAGCGTCTCCTCGACCGACAGCGGCTCGTAGTAGGGCGCCACCGGCATGACCACGTCGGCGCCGGCCGACTGCGCGTGCCGGGACAGCGCGATGGCCTCGGCGGTGCTGGTGGCGCCGGTCTGCGCGATCACCGGCACCCGGCGCGCGGCCTGGTCGACGACTGTCTCGACGACCAGGCGGCGCTCGTCGCCGCTGAGCGCGCTGAACTCGCCGGTGGAGCCGCACGCCACGACCCCGTGCACCCCGCCCTCGATCGACCGGTCCACCACGGCCCGCAGCAGCGTCTCGTCGACGCTGCCGTCCGCGGTGAAGGGGGTGGCGAGGGCGGTCAGGACTCCGCGCAGCTGCACTGTCATCTGTTTCTCTCTCTAGGAATTCCTCAGCCGGTGGTGGCCCGCGGGAGGCCGCGGACGGTGGGTTGCTGGCGCTCGGTGGTCAGCAGGCCGGCGGCCTGCTGCGCGGCCGAGAAGCCGGTCTGGATGGCGGTCTCGGTGTAGAGCGTTCCGAGGTAGTCACCGGCCAGGAAGACGCGGCTGCCCTGTCGGGTGAGGGTCGGCTGCAGCGCCGCCCGGCCCGGGAAGCAGTAGGGCGCCCCGGTCTCCCAGCGCTGGACCTGCGCCTCGACGACCGAGCTGCCGAAGCCCGCACCGAGGACCTGATCCAGATCATCGGTGTAGGTGCGAAGGATCTCCTCGTCGCTGCGGGCCAGCAGCGTGCGCGCGAGGGCGGCCGGGGAGAAGGCCATGATGCTGCTGCCCGGCTGCCGCGTCGTCTCGCCGCCCCGAACGAGGCTGGACTGGTTCAGCACGATGTTGAACGACCGCTTCGGCGCGGCGATGCCGTACGCGGCGTCCCACGGCTGCGGGGTGGACTCGTCGGTGAGGAACGCCGCGCTCACGTACGGCCCGTATCTTCACCTGGCCCAGTGCGTCGCGGACGTCGCGCGGGAGGTCGACGGCGACCCGGTGGCTCACCGTGGCCGGGGTGGCCAGGACGACGCAGCGCCCCTCGACCTCCCGGTCCACGCCGTCCTGGCGGTACCGCACGACGACCGAGCGCTTGCCGTGCACGATCTCCACGACCTCGGTGTCGAGCTGCACGCGATCGCCCAGCGCGCTGGCGATCCCCTGGGTCAGGGTGGACGGGCCGCCCACGATGTTGCGGTTGAGGCCCTGGCCGATGTTCCACACCAGGCTGAAGTAGCCGATGCCGGCACCGGCGGAGATCTCGTGCGGGTCCGCGGCGGAGCGGGTGACCGTCGGGTAGAACAGCGCTGCGGCGTCCTCGGGCAGCTCGCCCACGAAGTCGGAGAAGCTGCGCCCGTTCTCGAAGTCGTAGATCCGCTGCTGTCGGAGCGCCGGGTCCTCGCCGGGGCGCCGGCGCACGATGCTCGCGTACCGCAGGACCTGCCGGCTCACCTTGATGCCGGCCTTGACCAGCGCGATGCGCGACGGGAGCGGCATCGGGATGCGGAACGGGAAGAGCTGGATCGGTCCTGTGAGCAACAGCTTGCCGTTCATCGCCACACCGGCCAGCGAGCCGGGTACCTGCGCCGCGGCGATACCCGCCTCGGACAGGAGGGCGGCGGTGGACGATCCCGGGCCGGCGAACACGTGCCCGCCCCAGTTCAACCAGTACCGGCCGCGCCGCTCCGAGCGGATGCGGCCGCCCACCCGGCTGCCGGACTCCAACAACACCGTGTCCCAGTGCCGCAGCCTCCACCCGGCGGCCAGACCGGCCAGCCCGCCTCCGACGATGACGACGTCTTTCATGTCGAGATCCCTTCAGCGACTGCCGAGGTGGGGCCGGGTCGACGGCGACATCCGGGCGCAACGCCCGCCACTGCTGGGCCCCGCCGGTCGCAAGCGCTGGCACCTAGTTGATATATTTAAACAATGTAAAACGCCGGCGCAGCGGTGTCAACGGCCTGTCGGGATGCGCGGGCGGACCCGGTGGTTCGCGTCCGGCTCACCGAGGACAGGACGGAGCGTCGCCCGCTCGGATCTGTGTCCGACGCACGAGCGCCAGCCCCGCGGCCGCGAACGCGAGGGCGACCGGCACGACCCCGAGTGCGGCCCGCAACGAGGTCGCGTCCGCGATCGTCCCCACCGTGAGGGGCGCGAGCAGCACCGCGAACGACGTCATCCCCACCGCCCGTCCGCTCGCCGCCGCCGCCCGCCCCGGCGCGAGCGCAACCGTGAGCGACACCGCCATCGGGAACAGGTTGCCGAGCCCGATCCCCAGCAGCGACAGGCCGACCAGCGCCTGCACGGGCCCCACCGACGGCCACAGGACGGCGAACCCGACGGCGGTCACGGCCAGTGCGAGCGCGAGCAGCCGCACCGGATCGTGCCGACGCGCCAGCCGGCTGCCGAGGACGCGCCCGGCCAGCACACCACCGAAGTAGCCGGCCATCAGGGCGACCGCGGTGTCGGTCGACACGCCGGCGGCGTCCTCGACGAAGCTCGCGCCCCAGGCGGCGATGCACCATTCGGCCGCGGTCATGCAGAAGAGCATGGTGGCGGCGATCCAGAACGCTCGGGGGAGGCGACCCTGCGGCACGCCCGCCAGCGGCGGCGCGTCGATCGCCAGCCGCCGGCTGCTCCACCACGCGAGCGCCGGGACCAGGAGCGAGGCCAGCAGCGCGAGCCGCCAGCCCGCGTGCAGGACCGCCGTCAGCGACAGCCCGCCGATCAGCACGACGTAGGCGATGCTGGCCGCCACGTTGGCCTCGGCCAGTGCGACTGCGCGCCGCTCGCCGTGCCGGTCGGCGAGCGCGGCCTGGATCGTCGCGAGCAGCAGTCCGCCACCGACGCCCATCACCAGCACCGAGCCGACGGTCGTCGCAGCGATGCCTCCCGCCGTCAGCCCGACCGTCCCCACGCTCAGCACCGCGGCCGTCGACCAGAACAGCATGCGCCGCCCGATCGCGCGCTCGAGTCGCGCGGAGATCGCGCCCGCGACCATGGCCCCGGCCGCGAACGCCGCGACGTGCAGTCCGCCCGTCGCGTAGCTCAGGTCGAGCTCGTCGCGCAGGTGCACGATGACCAGCCCCGGCGCGGCCTGCAGGTAGGCGAACCAGGCGAGCATCACGTACGACACCCAGGTCAGCTGATCGCGCCGGAACACCTGCTCCACGTGTGTAACGATACACAGATCTTGCTAGGCTGAGGTCGTGGCTCGACAGGGCGGCTCGGAGCGGGTGACCCTCGCGCAGGTGGCCGAGCTGGCCGGCGTGTCGGTCATGACCGCGTCGTACACGTACAACCGGCCGGATCGCGTGTCGGAGCAGGCCCGCTCGAAGGTCCTCGCCGCGGCGACCCGGTTGGGATACGCCGGACCGGATGCGCGGGCCCGTTCCTTGCGCCGCGGCAGTACCCGCACGCTGGGTGTCGTGATGGGCGAGCATCTGAGCTACGCGTTCGAGGATCCGGAGGCGGTGTCCTTCCTGGCCGGGATAGCCGATGTCTGCGCCGGTCGTGGTTTCGGGATGACCATCCTGCCGATCACGGGCGCCGCCGAGGACGTCCCGCGGATCACCGACGCCGCCGTCGACGGGTTCATCGTCTGGACCACGTCCGACGACGATCCGATCCTCGCGGCCATCCAGGCGATGAGGCGACCCGCGGTCGTGCACGGCGGCCCGGCGGTCGTCGGGTTGAAGCTGGTGAGCATCGACAACCGGGCCGCGGCACGGGCCGTGGGTGCCGTCGCGTTCGCGGGCGCCGAACGCCCGGCCGTGGTGAGTCTGCCGCTGTCGCGGGATCGGGTCAGCACGATCAGTGGTGGCGTGGACATCACGAAGGTGCTGTTTCCGGTGACGCGGGAAAGGCTGGCGGGCTACCGGCAGGCAGCCGAGGCGGCCGGCATCGCGTGGCGCGATGTGCTCGTCGCGGTGTGCGCGCGCAATGACGCGGGCGAAGCCGAGCGGATGGCGGCAACCCTGCTCGGTTCGGCCGAACCGTCCGACGCGATCGCCGCGATGAGCGACCAACAGGCGGCCGGAGTGGTCCGCGCGGCCCGCGCCGCAGGTCGTGTCATCCCTGACGATCTGGCCGTGACCGGCTGGGACGACTCGGCGGTGGCGGCCCAACTCGGGCTGACCACCGTCGCGCAGTCGCTGCGCGAACAGGGTGCAGCCTGCGCGCGGGCCGCGCTCGGGCAGCGGCCGAACTCCCACACCGCATCATGGAGGATCGTCGGCCGGGGCAGCACCCGCCGTTGACCCCACTGCTGGAGACGCGGGACGGCCCGCGCCCGCTCCGGCGTCAGGATCGCGAAGCAGTGCTCCCACGTCTGCAGGTGCGCGCCGAGCACCCGCCCGCGCAGCTCCGGGGCCACGGCGAGGAACTCCTCGACCCACGCCCTGGTCGCGGCAGTGTCCGCAGCGAGATCGGGCCGGTACCCGGCGGAGTTGCCGAAGCAGACGAACTGCACCGTCGTCGGCGGTTCCGCGGCGGCCCCGCGCCGAGTCGGATGTGGGTTGATCATGGCGTCGAACGCGCGACCGGTGGCCGTGACGAACGCCCACCGCGCGATGTGCGGCAGACCGGTGATGTCGGCGGTGACGCACAGGGTGGTCGCGCCCGGCACCTGGGCCGCGGCCAGGGCCTCGTCCTTCCACCGTGGCAGGTCGGCCACGATCTGCCGGGTGACCGGCGCGGGAACGGCGACGACGACGTGCCGGGCGTGGACCGGATCGGATCCGTCGGCGAGGGTGAGCCGTAGGAGCCGGCCGTGCGGTCGTGGGCGATCCGGTCGACCCGGCTGTGCAGGCGCACGGTGCCGGGCGGCGAGCCTGTCCGCCATGGCCTGGACGAGGCCCTGCATCCCGTCGACCGGGTAGAGCCGGTTGTGCTGCTCGTGGGCGAGATAGCTGGCGAAGTAGCGCAACGCGTACTGCGCCGACAGCTGGCTCGGGTCGGCGACGCTGCCGCCCCTGATCGCGCGGGTGATGATCTCCCTCGCGTCGGGTTCGAGCCCGCGGAGGCGTTCGGCCACCGTGAGCCCGGACAGGGCTGCGGCGTCGTCGGTCAGCTGTCCGGCCTGCGTGTACTGCGCGTACTCGTCGAGTGAGGTGCGCGAAGCGCGCGCAACTGTTCGCGTGCGGTGGACGAGATCGGCAGCCGGTCGATCAGCCGGTCGTTGTCGCTGTCGACGACGGTCGCCCCGTTGACGTGGATGCCGTAGGTGTCCGGGGTGAAGGCGACCGTGCGGATGCCCAGCTCCGTGGCCAGTCCCTCGGCCGGCGTGCCCCGGTAGACGAACAGCGCGCCGGTGTTCGACGGGCGCCGGCGACGGGGACGCTCAACGTGCGTCCGCCGATGTCGTCGTAGACCCGGGCCGCTCGAGTAACGCGGCGCAGGTAGTCGGTGGCGAACGCCGCCGGGTCCAGCGCGACGAGGAACAGCCCGACGCGCGGTGGCTGCTCGCCGGCCGAGGCCGGCGCCCAGGGAGAACGACGCCCCGGAAAGGTGGACAGCAGCTCGATGACCAGGGCGATGTTGCTGCCCTTCACTCCGCCGAACGGGAGCAGTGGGCCGAGCAGGGCGGCCGCGGCGTCGGTCGTGGCCGCCCCGCTCGCATCCAGCGCCCAGCCCGGCGGGATCGGTTCGCCCGCCGCGGCCGCATCGCGGATGCGCACCCAGGCCACGGCGCTGGAGCCTGGTCGACCAGGCGCGGTGCCGGCCGGCCCGGAAGGGCGAACGAGAACGGGTTCGTACCGGTGAGCGCATCGGGTGCGTCGTACAGCGACATCAGGGCCGGGGAGTTGGCCCCGGCCAGCGCGACGAGCCCCCCGGTCGCCAGCTCGGAGGTGTAGTACCGAGCTCACCCATGGTGAACGCGCCGCTGACGCTGAGCACGGCGGCCCCGCACTCCCGAGCGGCCGCCGACAGCGCCGGACGCGCGGCGCGAAAGGCCAGCTGGGCGACGCCGTCGTCGGCCTCGACCGTCACGACCGCGCGGCGGTCGTGGCGAACGACGGGTCGGGGGTTGCCGTTCAGCCGACCGCACTTGAGCGCGTCGAGGTAGTCGACCAGGTGGGCCACGCCCACGGCGGTGTTGCCCCGGCGTTCGGCGGCAGCAACGCGTCGGTCAGCGCCGTCGCCGTGGCTTCGTCGCCGCCGGCCGTGCGGATCGCCGTCGAGCACAGCGACGCGAGCCGATCCCAACCGACCTCGATCACCTCGATGACATCCTCAAGTCTCTCGACTCCGGTCAGCCGGATCCGCGGGATCGGTACCGGGTTCGCGGCCAGGAGCGGAACGAACGGCACTGTCGCTCGAACCTAGCGTGCGAGAGTGCCGTTCGTTCCGATCAGAGCAGCTGCACTATCGCCACTCGGCGGCGAGGACACTGCCGATCTCCTCGTCGAGGGGCTCGACGGTGGCGCCGTCCGGGGTGGTCGCCCACAGGTCCCAGTCCTGGCCGTTGTGCCGGGAGAAGGTCAGGAAGTTCCCGTCACCGGACCACGCCGGGAACGAGTTCTGCTGGCCGTCCGGCGGGACCAGCCGGTGCTGGCCCGATCCGTCGCTGCGCATCAGCCAGATGTCCTGCCGCACGACGCCCGCGTCGAATTCCCGGCGGGCGAACGCGATGCGGGTCCCGTCAGGGGACCAGGTCGGGTCGAGATCGTCGTTGTCGCCGGCCGTGAGCTGCTGCACCGCGGATCCGTCGGCCCGCATCACGTGGATGTGGTTGCGGCCGAGCGCGTCGGGCCGGGTGAACAGGATGCGGGTGCCGTCCGGCGACCACTGCGGGCCGCGGTAGTGCACGCCGGGCAGGCCGTCGGTCAGGCGGGTGATCACCGAACCGTCGATCCGGATGGTGAGGATGTCGGTTCCCGGGAGGTTGCCCTTGAGCTTGGTGTACACCAGCAGGGTGCCGTCGGGTGAGTAGTGCGCGTCGGCCGGGAAGGCGCCGTCGTCGACGGTGAGCCGGATCCGGTTGGCGCCGTCGGGATCGACCAGGTAGAGACCGGGGTCGTTGAAGGGGCCGTTCAGCTCGTCGGCGCCGGCGAAGGCGATCTTCTTCCCGTCCGGCGACCAGGTGGGATTGCCGAACACGCGCATGAACTTCGCCACCAGGTGGACGTTCGCGCCGGTGGCCGTGGCGGTGCGGATGGAGCGGGTCCCGCTGCCGGTGATGTGCTCGTAGGCGATGATCCCGTTCTTCACCGGGGGCGCCGCTGCGGCCGGTGCCCGGCCTGCCTCGATGGTCATGCCGGCCAGCACACCCGACAACCCCGGCGGCGGTCATCGGTAGCGGGTACGTACTTTTCCCGGCTGTGCCACGGCGGCCCATCCTCCGCTCGACGCGCTGGCCGAGCGGGCTCGCGCGGCCGTGGCCGGGGTGGCCGCACTGGCCGCCACCTGAACCCGCGTTCCCGCCGACCCGGCACCCGCCGCCGCCGAGTTCGACGCCAGTCCGGATCCGCAAGATCGAAGCCGGACTGCTGTCGAACTCGACGGGTCGAGACCCTCGCATCGACGCGAAGAGGAGGAAGCACGTCATGAGCGCGCCCAGGATCGTGACGTTCGACGTCTACCCGGTGGCCGAACACGACAGCATGGAGCTGAACCTGTCCGGCACCCACGCCCCCTACTTCACCCGCAACATCCTGCTGTTGGAGGACTCCGCCGGTCACGTCGGCGCCGGTGAGGTGCCCGGCGGGGAGAGGATCACCCTGTGCCAGGAGTTCGGGCTGACCTGGGGTTCGCACCCCAACAACCACTTCGACATCTCGCTGGCGATGTTCACCGACGTCGGCGCGGCCGCGCCGGGGGACTACACCGCGCTGGACACGCACTGGATCTGGCAGGAGGGCATCGAACGGCTGACCACCGAGCCGCTGCGCATCGAAGGGGGCGAGATCCGGCTGCCGGCCGCACCCGGCCTGGGCATCGAACCCGATCTGGACCAGATCCGGGCCGCCCACGAGCTCTACAGGAGAAGGCACTCGGCGGCCGCGACGACGCCGTCGGCATGCAGTTCCTCGTGCCCGGTTGGACGTTCGACCCGAAGCGGCCCTGCCTGGTTCGCTGAGCACGGACCCCGCTGTGCACACCTGGACCCCGGCTTGCCCGGGTCAGCCCGCCGGAGCCGCGAACGCCCGTTCCTGGGCCGGTGGGACTAGGGCTGCGGTGTGATCTCGGCCCACACGGTTTTGCCCGTTGCGTCGACGGTCCAGCTCCACCTCTCGGCGAGGGCCTGAACGAACTGCACGCCGCGGCCGCGGCCGCAGTGGACATCGACTCTCCCGTCCCCGTCACCGCCGGAGATACCCGGCCGGGAGCGGCATCAACCGGAGGGCGACAGCCGGTGTCGCGACAGCACGGAGCGGGGCGGAAGCACCAGCGCGCTGGAGTCAGCGCCGCCGGGCGGATTCGGCGACGACCGTGGCCGCGAGGTCCCGCAGCTTGACATTCGCCGACTGGGACCTGCGCCGCAGCACATCGAAGGCTTCGTCCGCGCTGATCTGCGCCTGTCCCATGAGTACGCCCATGGCCTGGTCGATCACCGATCGAGAGCGGAGTGCGGTTTCCAGGTGGCGTTCTCGTTCCTCGCGTTCGGCCAGTCGCAGGGCCAGCGCGACCGCTCCGGCGGCCTGGGCCGCGAACTGCGCCGCCCGGGACTGGTCGTCCTCGGTCAGGGCGTGCGCCGTCCGGCTGTAGAGGTTCAGCGCACCCACGGTGTGCTCGGCCACGATCATCGGCACGGACAGGGAGGCGCCGGCGCCTTCCTGCATGCCTCGGCGGGCGAAGGACGGCCACCGCTGATCGGCCCGGATGTCGGGCACGAGTACCGGCACGCCCTGGCGCAGGCAGGTCAGGCACGGCCCGTCATCGACCGCGTACTGCACCTCGTCCATGCGCTCGGCGAACTCGTCGGTCGTCGCTCCCAGCATCCGGGAGGTCGGGGTGGCGTGCACCGTCACCCCGCACGACTGGACACGATCGATCGCTCCGGCGGCTCGCCCGGCCACCTCGACCAGGAACGACTCGATGCCGTCGGCGCTCAGGAGCAGGGCCTGCAACTCGATCGCGACGTTGCGCGGGTGCCGCGGGTCCGACGTGGCCACTGGCCGCCCTCCAAGCAACGTCACGATCGGCCTGCAGGGGTTCTGCCGGCCGAGCGCCGCGCTGTCGGACGCCACCACTCACCCAGGTTGCGTCGGATCCACGTTCACCGGCACGACGAAGGCGAGCAACGAGGAAACACTAACCGGAGTCGGCCCGGGGCGCCCGCACCGCCTTCCACCCCCGATCCGGTGTACTGGTACCGGGTTCGTCCGACCCCGGAGTCGAGCGGCCCAAGGCCGCGGCGGTTGGCGAAACAGCCGCCGCGGCCGCCGGACACCGACCCCGCTGCGCGGCAACGCCCCGGCACGATGGTGCGGTGGTGGACGCACGACGAGCGCTGGCCGAATGTTGCCGCGGTTGGAGGCTTTCCCTAAACTGATGAGCAGGTTGGACCCACAGCCGCAGTTGTCCCACGGCGGCCGCTGGCCCTGGTCCTACTGCCGCCCCGGTCGTGATGATGGTGGGGAGCATGCCGGACCGAGGATCGGGTGTAGATGGCGACAACCCGGGCGCGTCGGGTCTGAGTTCGGCCGTGTTCGGCAGCGCTCCCCGGGGACGAGTGGTGGTCGTCGGTGAGCTCGACATGCTCACCGCTCCCCGTCTCGAGCAACTGTTGGCCGCCCTTCTCCGCGCCGGCTACCGGCAACTCGACGTTGACGTCTCCGGGGTGGACTTCATCGCCGCGGCCGGCCTGAATGCCCTCGTCCGAGCGGGCGACAGCTATCAGAATGCCGGCGGCCGGCTGCATCTGATCGCCCTTCCGCCGCTGGTCCAACGTCTGCTGACGATGTTCGGTATCGACGCCGATCTGCACCTGGTGTCGTCCGGTGACGGCACGCTCGAAGCAGCGGCCACCCGGCACAACGGGTCGGGCCCGGCGCAGCCGGGAGGAGCTCGCGGCGCATCCGCGTCGGGCTGGTCACCCACGGTCGGGTCGGCGCGTCCGGAGTACGGCCGATCCTGACACCTCGAACGGGTCAGTTTCGAGCTCCTACGGCGCTGACCAGGTTGGCCGCGACCTCGCGGAGCTTGACGTTCCGCTGTTGTGAGACCTTGCGGATCAGGCCGAACGCATGCTCGGCGTCGCACCGCTGCTGGGCCATCACGATGCCGATGGCCTGATCGATGATCGACCGGGACGACAGCGCGGCGCGCAGGTGATCCGACAGGGTGATCTCGTCGTAGTGCCGCAACGCGGCGGTGATCGCGACCGTCGCCTGGCCGGCCAGCAACAGGGCCAACCTCCGGTCGACGTCAGTGAAGGCCAGCGCGCTGTCGGCGTAGAGGTTGAGCACCCCGACCGGCTTCCCGTCGACGATCAACGGGGTCGACAGCACCGAGCGGATGCCGTGGCCGAGCGCGATCGCCGGGTAGACCCCCCAACGGGTCTCCTCGGCCAGGTCGATGGCCTCCACCACCTCCCCGATGCTCAGCGCCTCCAGACACGGGCCGGCGTCGTGCTCGTACTGCTGCTCGTCGAGCTGGGCGGCCAGGGCGTCGGCCGAAGCGACAGTCAGCACCCGGCCGTCCTGGGACAGCGTGATCCCGCAGGTCGAGGCCGAGTCGATGGTGCGCACGGTGAGCTCGGCCACGCCCTGAACCAGGTCTTTGAACGTCGTGGTCGACAGCAAGAGGCCGGCCAGCTCCGACAAGGCGGAGTCAGCGGCAAGAGACGAACCCTCGGACACGAGGACAACCTGACCCGGCGGCCCGCGTTGGACGCGCCGCGAAATCGTTCGCCAAGAACGGGTTACGGCCTGACCCGCATCGCGAAGACGCCCTCAGTACGGGCATCCTCGCACGCCGCACAAACCCTTGCCGCCCGCCGAGTCCGCGCGTGAGTCAGAAGGCGACTCGCCGCGAGTGGGTCGCGCTGGGTGTCGTGCTCAGCGCGGCCGCGACATCGGTTCCCACCGGTCTCCGTCGGACCACACCATGAACCTTGCCAACCCCGACCTCGGACCGTCGACCCGGGTCCAGATTGGAGCATTCCGTCATGAGATCCACCCGGAACGAACCGTTGCTCCTGCACACCACGATGCGCATCACCGAAGGACATCTCGACGATTTCACGTACGCCGTGGCCGCCGCCGTCACCTTCGTCGAACGGCACGGACCGCAGCTGATGGTGCAGGTGTTCGTCGACGAGCAGAACATGATCGCGCACAGCTTCCAGCTCTACGCCGACTCCGCAGCCATCCACCGGCACCGGCAGCTCTCCGACCCGCACATCCAGAACGTGATGCGGCACTGCACGGTCGAACGGCTCACCATGTACGGCCGGCCGGACCGGAGCGTGGCCGAGGCGCTGGCCCGGGGCGGCGCCGACCTTCCGACCTGCACGACCCTGCCACGCCACATCGGGTTCCTCCGGATGCCCAGCGAGGCAGACGGTGCGCTCGGCGCCGGCCCGGACCTCGAGAACACGACACGACCGCCGGTGTCCCTTCGCCCCATGACATCGCTGGAGTATGCGACGTACAGCAACGACGTCCAGTCCGAGGTCGTTCGCGAGCTCCGCGCGACGATGTCCGAACAGGACGCCCGAGCCCATGCGGCACGAGGTGTCGCGCAGCACCTGCCGGAGGGGCTGGCCACGCCTCACCACCGACTGCTGATCGCCGAGGACGCAGCGGGGACACCGATCGGCAACGCATGGATCGGACCCGACCCCTACCGCGGCGAGGCGTCGAACGGCGCATGGCTCTACGACATCAACGTGTACTCGAACGCCCGTGGACGGGGCTACGGTTCCGCGATCCTGACGGAGGTCGAGGCGCTGGTCGTGGGAGCCGGACGCAGCCGGCTCGGCCTCAACGTGTTCGGCGGCAACGCGGCGGCGATCGCGCTCTATCGCAGCAGCGGTTACACCGTCACGACCCAGGAGATGTCGAAGCAGCTCCGGTGAGGTAGGTGCACTTCCGCACCAGCACCGCGCGCGTGTACAGCAGATCGAAGCCCGCCCGCTGCACGTTGTGCTGCGATCGGGAGCCCGGCTGGGTGGTGACCACGGCGACGTCGCAGCCGGCGGCCGCGGCGTCGGCGAGCCGGGCCGCCAGCAGCGCGGTCTGCACGCCCCGGCGGCGGTGCGCCGGCGTGGTCGCGGCGCCGGCCAGCTGCGCGACACCCTCGGAGAGCCGCAGCGCGGCCCCGCCGGCGAACACCCCGCCGCGGAGCGCGACGTAGCGCTGCACCCCGGCCGCCGCCATGTCCCGCTCGGCCGCCTCGTACACGTCCCGCGGGAAGTCCTCGTGCGCCGGCAGTCCCTCGGCGTCGGGATGCTCGGCGCCGTCGGCCACGACCCGCAGCCATCGCTCGAACTCGTCGTCGCCACTGCGCCGGACCTCGATTCCCGACGGCAGGGCCCGATCCTGCCGGTGGTCGAGGGCGCGGCCGAGCACGTTCTCGTAGGACTCGAGCCGGTAGCCGCGCTCGGTCAGGGCAGCGCCGATCGCCGGGTCGGCGAGATGGGCCAGCTCGATCTGCACCGGGGCGTCGCGGGCGGCGAACCCGCGCTCGACCTCCCCCAGCTCGGCCGGACCCGGGAGGCCGGCGAAGCCGAGCCCGGCGACCTTGTTCCAGGGTGAGCCGTCCTCGGCGAAGCTGGCCACGCCGCCGGCCAGCGGGATCACGAAGCCCTGCGCGTCCTTGCGGCGTCGCCGGGCGGCCCGGCTCGCCGCGGTGATCAGTCGGGTCTCGACCCGCTCGATCCGCGCGGCCAGCGCGGTATCGCAGAAGAGGGGCGATCGGGTGGCTTCCATGATCTCGAGTTGCTCCCTTTCCTGCCGGACCGGTCGCCTCAACCGTGGCGGCACGGGCCCGTCGCGTTACACCCCGCGGATCAGGCCGGGCGCAGGCGGAGCGGGATGGACTCCCAGCCGCGCAGGGTGTTGTTGTGGTGGCGCCGGGCCGGACCGGCCGGCTCGAGCCGCTCGATCCTGGGGATGAGCGCGCTGAGCACGGCCTCGGCCTCGAGCCGGGCCACGTGCTGACCGATGCACTGGTGCAGGCCCATGCCGAAGCCGACGTGGCCGGACGGGTCGCGGGTGAGGTCGAAGGCGTCCGGGTCCGGGTGCTCGGCGGTGGCCCAGTGCCGCGGGTCGCGGTTCGCCGCGCCGAGGAACATGAGGATCTTGTGGCCCGCCGGCACCAGGTGATCACCGACCTGGACGTGGGTGGTGGCGGTGCGGAAGAACGTCTGCACCGGTGACTCCCAGCGCACGGCCTCGTCGAACGCCACCCGGGCCAGCTGCGGTTCGGCGCGCAGCCGCTGCCACTGGTCGGGGTGGCCGGCGAAGGCGTGCAACAGCGCGGAGATGCCGTGCACGGTGGTGTCCACCCCTGCGGTGAGCAGTGACCGGACGATCAGCGGGGCCTGTTCGGGGGTGATCTCCCCGTGGTCGGACGCGGCCCAGATCGCCGCGCCGAACCCGTCGTCGGTGAGCGCGTCGCGGGCGCATCGGGCGGTGACCCACGCCGACAGCTCCGCCACCCGGGAGGCGCCCCTGGCGACCAGGTCGTTGGCCGGCCCGAACGCGTTGAAGGCGTGGTCGCCGTAGGGCAGCAGGTTCTGCCGGCCATCGTCCGGGAGGCCGACGGCGTCGGGGAACACCCGCAGCGGGAAGGCCTGGGCGAGCGCGGGCACGGCGTCGATCTCCAGCGGCCCGGCCAGCAGCTGGTCGACCAGCTGCTCGGCGTCGGCCAGCCAGCGCTCCCGCAGCCGGCGCAGCGAGCGCGGCGCGAGGATCTTCTGCAGCACCCGGCGCGGGGCGTCGTGGTGCGGTGGGTCGGCCTCCAGCAGCAGGCTGGGCGGCCGCCACGGCTTCTCGTAGCGGAAGTTGGACAGGCCCACCCCGGCGCCGGACTGGAAGCCCTGCCAGTCGACCAGCGCGGCGTGCACCTCCTGGTAGCGGGCCATCGCGTAGACGTCGTAGCGGCTCAGGTACACCAGCGGACCGGCGTCCCGTAGCCCGGCGTGCAGCGGCAGCGGGTCCTCCAGGACGTCGGGGGCGAACGGGTCGGTGTCGTCGGTGGGCAGCGCAGGGGCGCCGGCGAGGGTGCTGGTCACGATGGGACTCCAGTCCGGTCAGAGGTCGAGTACGAGGCGGTCGGTGCAGGAGCGGGACACACACGGGTACATGCAGTCGCCGGCGGCCCGGTCGTCGTCGTCGAGCAGGCTGTCGCGGTGGTCGGGGTGGCCGGCGAGCACGGTGGTCTCGCAGGTGCCGCAGGTGCCCTGCCGGCACGACGAGAGCAGCTCGACCCCAGCCGCCTGCACCGCGTCCAGCACCGACATCTGCGGGGTGACGGTCACGGTCGTGCCGGTGCGGGCCAGCTCGACCCGGAACGGCCCGTCGAGAGCGGGTGCACCCTGCTGCGGCGCGACGAACCGCTCGGTGCGCACGGCATGGGGTGGCCAGTGCGCGCACGCCGCCGCCAGCGCGTCCAGCAACGGGCCGGGACCGCAGCAGTAGACCTGCACGTCCGGCTCGGGCCGGCCGAGGAACTCGGCCAGCGGCAACAGGCCGAGCTCGTCCTGGGGGTGAATCCGGACCCGGTCGCCGTACGCCGCGAGCTCGTCGAGGAAGGCCATCGACGCGCGCCGCCGTCCGCCGTAGAGCAGCTGCCAGTCGGCACCCACCAGGTCGGCCTGGTGGATCATCGGCAGGATCGGGGTGATGCCGATCCCGCCGGCGATGAAGCGGTACCGCGGCGCGGGCGCCAGCGGGAAGTTGTTCCGCGGCGTGCTCACCCCGACCAGGTCGCCGGGCTGCAGCTGCTCGTGCACGAACGCCGACCCGCCCCGGCCGGCCGGCTCGCGCAGCACGCCGATCCGGTAGGAGTGAGCATCCCAGCGGTCACCGGACAGCGAGTACTGCCGGGTCAGTCCCTTGGCCAGGACGAGGTCGATGTGCGCACCCGGGGTCCAGTCCGGCAGCCGTCGGCCCTCGGGATGGACCAGGGTCACCGTGACCACGTCATCGGCCCGTGCGGTCTTGGCCTGCACCCGCACCATCACGACATCGGAGTTCCCGCCCACCTGGTGCCCCTTTGCTCTCGGCGTGCCCGAGATGGTCCGGGGCCGGGTCCCCGCCGGGTAACCCGAGTTCTCATTGAATGGGTGGGCTGGCCCCGCGCATCCACCGCGGCGCGCGCAGCGTTCCCGATATCCCGCGGGCCGCGGCCAGCAGCGCGGGAAGCGGCTCCCGGGCTCGGGAGTCGTTGGGCACGATCACCGAGAGCGCGGCGATGACCTGGTTCTCCTGGTTCCGGATCGGCGTCGCGATACCGCAGGCGTCGGGGTGGATGTGGCCCCGGCAGAGGGCGAACTGCTGCCGGCGCACCTCCGCCAGCGTGCCCCGGAGCCGGCGCGCGGTGGTGATCGTGTGCGGCGTGTAGCTCGGCAGCGGCGCGGAAAGAACCCGTTCCTGCAGCTCGTTCGGCGCGTGCGCGAGCAGCACCAGTCCGGACGACGACGCGTGCAGCGACAGCCGGCCGGCGATCCTGGTGAAGTTGACGACCGCCTGCGGAGCGGCCAGTCGCTCGACGAACAGCACCTGGTCCCCGTCGAGCACCCCCAGCTGCACGCTGTGACCCACCACGCCGTGCAGATCCTGCATGAACGGCATCGCCACCTCCCGCAGCGGAAGCGTCGGCGAAGCCCGCTGCGCCAGCTCCCACAGCCGCACCCCCACCCGGACCCCGCCGCCCGGCTCGCGGGCCAGCAGGCCGTGCGCGATCAGGTCGGTGACCAGGCGGGACGCGGTGGCCAGCGGCAGCCCGGTCCGGCGCGAGATCATGCTGACGGTGAGCGTCGGGGTGTCCGGACCGAACGACTCCAGGATGCGCACCACGCGCTGCAGAACCGACTCCCCGCTCGCCGATCGCGCCACGGACCGAGTCTGCCCAACCGCGATTCCGCCAGCAGATGTTTCCGGCAGATGTTCGTGGCAGATTTCTCCCGTGGCGGGACAGCGAGGTCCGCGGGGCCAGACCGGGCCGGTGCTGAGCCGGGTGCTGCACCTGCTCGGCGCGTTCACCCCGCAGCGTCCGGCGATGACGCTCAGCGAGCTGTCCCGGCACGCCGGCGTTCCGCTGTCCACCGCGCACCGGATGGTGAACCAGCTCGTCGAATGGGGGGCGCTGGAGCGGGACGAGGACGGCTACTACCGGATCGGGCTGCGGCTGTGGGAGCTGGGCGCCCTGGCCCCGCGCGGGCCGGGGCTGCGCGAGCGGGCGCTGCCGTACCTGGAGGACCTGAGCCAGGTCACCCGGGAGAACGTGCAGCTCGCGGTGCGCGAGGGCAAGGAGATCGTCTTCGTGGAGCGGATCGCCGGGTCGGCCGCGGTGCCGGTGCTCACCCGGGTCGGCGGCCGCTTCCCGGCCACGGCCACCGGGGTCGGGCTGGTGCTGATCGCGCACGCGCCGGTGGCGGTCCAGGACGAGGTGCTGGCCGGCCCGTTCGAACGGTTCACCCCCTTCACCGTCACCGATCCGCGGGTGCTGCGCCGCATGCTGGCCGACGTGCGGGCCACCGGGATCGCCGTCAGCGACAGGCAGGTGACCGACGACTCGGTGTCGGTGGCCGCACCGCTGCACGACGATCGCCTGCGGGTGGTGGCCGCCGTGTCGCTGGTCATCCGGCACGGCAGTGCCGCCCCACAGCTGCTGGTGCCGCCGTTGCTGACCACGGCCCGGGCGATCTCCCGTGCCCTGGTCGGTTCGACGGCCTGACCCGGGTCCACCTTCCGTTTTGCGGAAGGTCCGTTCCCCCACACGGGGCGGCTCGGTCACCCTCGGTGCACCACCACAACGGGCAACCCCACAACGGACAACGGAGTACCGCTGCCATGACCCATCCCACGACGAGCGCCCGGTCCCTGCGTGACTCGCTGCACGAGGGACCCATGTCCCGCTTCCAGTGGTTCGCCATCGCCGTCTGCGTCCTGCTCAACATGCTCGACGGCTTCGACGTGCTGGTCATGGCCTTCACCGGCAAGGCCGTGTCCACCGAGTGGGGCCTGAACGGGGCCCAGCTCGGGCTGCTGCTCTCCGCCGGCCTGGTCGGCATGGCGCTGGGCTCGATGCTGCTCGCGCCCTGGGCCGACCGGATCGGGCGGCGCCCGATGATCCTGCTCTGCCTGGGCATCGCGGGCAGCGGCATGCTGCTGTCGGCGATGAGCACCTCGGCCACCCAGCTCGGGTTGCTGCGCGTGCTCACCGGCGTGGGCATCGGTGGCATCCTGGCCAGCAGCAACGTGATCGGCAGCGAGTACGCCTCGAACCGCTGGCGCGGGCTCGCGGTCAGCCTCAACTCCACCGGCTACGCGCTCGGCGCCACCGTCGGCGGCCTGCTCGCCGTGGCGCTCATCGGCAGCTTCGGGTGGCGCTCGGTGTTCCTGTTCGGCGGTGTCGTCACCCTGGTGGCCATCCCGCTGGTGTTCCTCTGCCTGCCCGAGTCGCTGGACTTCCTGCTCACCCGCCGCCCGACCGGCGCGCTGGAGCGGGTCAACGCGCTGGCCCGCCGGCTCGGCCGCCCCGCCCTGGACGCGCTGCCCGAGCCGGTCGCCGCGACCACCGCGGCCCGCACCGGCTTCGGGCAGCTGCTCGCGCCCGGCCAGCGGCGCGTCACGCTGCTGCTGTGGGCGTCGTTCCTGCTCGTCTTCGCCGGCTTCTACTTCGTGACCAGCTGGACCCCGACGCTGCTGGTGCAGGCCGGGATGTCCGCGACCCAGGGCCTCACCGGCGGCACCCTGCTGAACCTGGGCGGCATCTTCGGCGCCGCGCTGCTCGGCTTGCTCGCCGGCCGGTTCGCGCTCCGCTCGGTGCTCATCGGCTACCTGGTCGTGACGGCCGTGCTGCTCGCGGTGTTCATCGGCACGATCTCCTCGCTCACCCTCGCGTTCGTGCTGGCCGCGGTGATCGGCGTGTTCGTGAACGGCTGCGTCGCCGGCCTGTACGCGCTGACCGCCGTCGCCTACGACACCGGGGTCCGGGCCACCGGGGTCGGCACCGCGATCGGCATCGGCCGGATCGGGGCCATCGCCTCGCCGACCATCGCCGGCGGCCTGCTCGACGTCGGGTGGACCCCGGAGAACCTCTACGTGACCGTCGGCCTGGTCTTCGTGGCCACCGCCCTGCTGATGTGGGCGGTCCGCGTGACCGCCGCCGGGTCGCGCAGCCCGGCCACCGCCGCCGCCGCTCACTGACCTCCGTTTCCCCACTGACTCGCACCGACGAGGAGTCCCACCATGACCCGACCCGATCAGACCAACGGCCACGCGGCCGTCCGACACTTCCCGCTCAACGCCTGGTACGCCGCGGCCTGGGACCACGAGGTGGGCCGCACCCTGCTGCCCAAGACCGTCGCCGGGCGGCCGATCGTGTGCTACCGCACCGCCTCCGGTCAGCCGGTGGTGCTGGCCGACGCGTGCTGGCACCGGCTGGCGCCGCTGTCGATGGGCCGGCTGCGCGGCGACGACGAGATCCAGTGCGGCTACCACGGGATCTGTTTCGACGCCGCCGGCCGGGCGACGTACATGCCGGCCCAGGAGACGATCAACCCGAGCGCCTCGGTGCACTCCTTCCCGGTGCTGGAACGGCACCGGTACGTGTGGGTGTGGCCGGGCGACCCGGCGCTGGCCGACCCGGACCTGGTTCCGGACCTCTACTGGAACGACCACCCGCAGTGGGCGGGCGACGGCAAGACCATCCACGTCAACTGCGGCTACCAGCTGATCGTGGACAACCTGATGGACCTCACGCACGAGCAGTTCGTGCACGGGTCGAGCATCGGCCACGACTCGCTGTCCGAGTCGGACTTCGAGGTCGCGCACACCGACCGGACGGTGACGGTGACCAAGTGGATGTTGGGCATCGAGGCGCCGCCGTTCTGGAAGCGGAACCTGCAGGACCGCTTCCCCGACTACGACGGCCCGGTGGACCGCTGGCAGATCATTCGCTATACGGCTCCGTCGACCATCGCCATCGACGTCGGGGTGGCCAAGGCCGGCACCGGCGCGCCGGAGGGCGACCGCAGTCAGGGCGTCACCGGCACGGTGATCAACACCATGACCCCGGAGACCGACAACACCTGCTTCTACCTCTGGGCGTTCGCCCGCGACTGGTGCCTGGACAAGCAGGTGATCACCACCCGGCTGCGGGAGGGCGTGTCCGGGGTGTTCTTCGAGGACGAGGTGATGCTGGAGGCCCAGCAGCGGGGGATCGAGGCCAATCCGGGCTACGACTTCTACAACCTGAACATCGACGCGGGCAGCATGTGGACCCGCCGGATCGTGGCCCGCATGATCGCGGCCGAGCAGGGTGCGGGCGTGCCGGCGCTCGCCGGCCGGTAGGCGACGGCGATGGGAGCCACGACCCACAAGCGGTGGGGCCCGGCCCGGGTGCTCGACGTGTCCGAGGTGGCCCAGCACGTCCGGCAGGTCGTGCTCGAGCCCGAGCACCTGGACGCGCCGGCCCCGCCGGGCAGCCACATCGACATCGGGGTCTACGTCAACGGCCGGGCCGACGTGCGCTCGTACTCGGTCGTCGGCTCGGGTGCACACGGCAACGAGATCGTCCTGGGGGTGCAGCTGGCCCGGCAGAGCCGGGGCGGCTCGGCGTTCATGCACGCGCTGCAGCGCGGGCAGCAGGTGCAGATCACCCAGCCGCTGCAGAACTTCCCGCTGAACTACGGCCGGCCGGGCTACGTGCTGGCCGCCGGCGGGATCGGCATCACCGCGCTGGTCGGGATGGGCCGGGCCCTGCGGGCGCGCGGCGCGGACTACCGGTTCGTCTACGGGGCCCGCTCGCGCGACCTGATGGCGTTCGTGGACGAGCTGGCCGTCGAGCACGGGGATCGGATGGAGCTGCGCGTCGACGACGAGGGCAGCTCGCTCGACGTCGCCGAGCTGGTCGACGGCGTGCCGGCGGACGGGGAGCTGTACGTCTGCGGCCCGACCCCGATGCTGGACGCGATCAAGGCGGCGTGGGCGCGGGCCGGCAGGCGCCCGGCCGAGCTGCGGTTCGAGACGTTCGGCAGCAGTGGCCGGTTCGCCCCGGAGGCGTTCCGGGTGGCCGTTCCGCGGCTGGGACTGGAGACCGTGGTGTCGCCGGAGACCTCGCTGCTGGATGCGCTGGAGGGGTGCGGTGCGGAGGTGATGTTCGACTGCCGCCGGGGGGAGTGCGGGCTCTGCCAGGTCACCGTCCTGGACGTGCAGGGCGGGATCGACCACCGCGACGTGTTCCTGAGCGAGGAGCAGCACCGGAAGAACGACCGGCTGCAGTGCTGCGTGTCCCGCGTGGTCAGCGCGCGTACGGCCGGGCTGGCCGGCGCGAACGGCCAACCCGCGGTGCTCACCATCGACGTGCCCTGACAGCGGTCGCCGCCGGTGGACCACCCACCGGGCCGTGGCCGGCAAGCGCCGGTGCCATGTCCCTCGTCATCGGCTACCTCGCGGTCCGAGGTCCGGGACACCGCCACGGAGAGGTGGTAGACGCACTCCATCGACAGGAACTATGACCGCCGCCGGGAGCCGTATTGCCGGATCCTCAGCAGATGTCGGAGCACGGCCGAGCCGCCATCGGCACCTCGGAGGTTCAGCGGCGCCAAGATCGCCGTCTGCGGTCGCTGAGCTGCACGGATGAAGCTTTTCAACCGCAGACGCCGATCATGACCAGGTTTGCCCCGACCCGGGGCCGGGTCAAGGGATGCCGCCGCCGCCCGATTCGGCAACAGGCTCTGGACCGGCACCAGCGAGGTCCGAATGCTGTTCGCGTTCGATCCTCAACGGGAAGCCCGCGTCTCCACGATGAGCCGCGCGGTCCGGGGTAGGGTCATGTCCGGTGTGCCGGGAAGTCTGGTCGGCGTCGAGGACTGTCATGCGCTGATCCGACGCCGGAAGGGCCCGCTCCGTGCCGCCACCGTTCCCCGCCATCGCCGCCTGCGCCATCTTCCTGGGCGCCTACCTGTTGATCGCCACCGACCGGTGGGTGAGCCGTACGGCCGCGGCGCTCGGCGGGGCGGCCCTGGTGCTGGCCCTGGGTATCAGCGACGCCGAGGGCGCGTTCTTCTCACCGGAGTCCGGGATCGACTGGAACGTCATCTTCCTGCTGCTGGGCATGATGGTGATCGTCAGCGTGATGCGGGACACCGGGATCTTCGAGTACCTGGCGATCTGGTCGGCGAAGCGGGCCAGGGGACGTCCGTTCCCGCTGATGGTCCTGCTGATCCTGATCACCGCGGTGGCGTCGGCGCTGCTGGACAACGTGACCACCGTGTTGCTGGTCGCGCCGGTGACGATCCTGCTGTGCCAGCGGCTGGCGTTGCCGCCGATCCCGTACCTGCTGGCCGAGGTGTTCGCGTCGAACGTCGGCGGCACGGCGACCCTGGTCGGCGACCCGCCCAACATCATCATCGCCAGCCGGGGAGGGCTGTCGTTCAACGACTTCCTGGTGCATCTGGCCCCGGTGGTGGTCGTGTTGATGGTGCTGCTGATCGGGCTGTGCCGATGGCTGTTCGCGGACGCCTTCCACACCGACGAGGCCAGGGTCGCGGAGATCCTCGGCCTCGACGAGCGCGAGGCGATCAAGGATCGCCGGTTGTTGTGGCAGTCGCTGGCCGTGCTCGCGGTGGTCCTGGTGGCGTTCGTGATCAGCCACAGCGTCGGGTACGCGCCGTCGGTGGTGGCGTTGCTGGGCGCCGGGCTGCTGGTCGCGGTCACCCGGGTCGACACCGAGTCGGCGCTGCAGGATGTCGAGTGGAGCACGTTGGCCTTCTTCATGGGCCTGTTCGTGATGGTCGGCGGACTGGTGAACGCGGGCGTGCTGGGAGCCCTGGCCGAGAGCGTCGGGGGCTTCGCCGACTCCGATCCGCTGGCCTTCGCCGGGATCCTGCTCTGGGGTTCCGGGGTGCTGTCGGGGATCGTGGACAACATCCCCTACGTGGCGAGCATGAGCCCGGTGGTTGCCGAGATCATCGGCGCCGACCGGGAGCCGCAGTGGATGTGGTGGACGCTCGCCCTGGGCGCCGACCTGGGCGGCAATGCCACCCTGATCGGGGCGAGCGCCAACGTGGTGGTCGCCGGGATCGCGGCGCGCAGCGGCGCGCCGATCTCGTTCTGGCAGTTCACCCGGTACGGGCTGGTGGTGGCGGCGGCGACCCTCGTGGTCGCCAGCGGGTACGTCTGGCTGCGCTACTTCGCGCTGGCCGGCTGATCTTCCGGCGGGAGCAGGACCTCCAGCAGGTGCGAGGCGGTCAGCAAGCCGTGCACGGCACCGCCCGGGTCCACGACCACCAGCAGCGGGCTGCGCAACCGGGCCATCTCCGCGGCGCATTCCAGCACGGTGGCGTCCCCGTCGACGCCGGCCAGCTCGACCCGGTGCCGGCTCGACGGGAGCAGGTCACGAACCCGCTTGCCGGCCAGCCCCTGCGCGCCGAGCCGGTCCGCGCTGGCCTCGTCCAGCACCCGGGCCAGTGACGGATCCTCCTGGATGTAGCCGGGCACCACGTACCTGAGCACCTGGGACGCGGCGAGCACCGCGACCGGGTGCCCGTCCTTGTCGACGACGGCGATGCCGGGCAGTCGGTGGGTGGCGATCAACCGGGCGGCATCCCAGGCCGCATCCTCGGGGCCGACGGACGGCAGGTCCTGCGCCAGGTCGCGGGCTCGCACGCCACCCACGATAGGCCGCGGGACGCCGGATCAACGGAACCGGCCTCGCTCCGTGCAGACGCACCGGGCGTGCGTCGCCGCGAATCAGGATGTCCGGTGGTTCCCGCTCAGCAGCTCGTCGGCGATCGCGTCGAGATCGGCGGCGACGATGTGGGGCTGCTCGCCGAGCGGGCTGGGGATCAGCCCTGATCGAGCCACGAACGCCGCGCGACACCCGGCGGCCAACGCCCCGGACACGTCCCACGCGTGGGCGGCGACGAGCCAGAGGTCTCCGATCGGGACGTCACAGCGTTCGGCCACCATGCGGTAGGGCGCCGCGGCCGGTTTGAGCGCGCGGACCTCGTCGGCGGAGAAGACGGCGTCGAACTCCTCGGCGAGCTGCGCGTACGCCAACTGGGCCTTCGCCACCTCGAGCACCGAGTTCGTCAGCGCCACCAGCCGGAACCCGCCCGCCCGCAGCCGGTCCAGCGCCTGCGGCACCTCCGGATGGGCCGGCAGCCGTCTCATCGCGTCGACGACCCGACGAACATCGTCGTCGGTGACCTGCCGTCCCGCGCGAGCCGCGGTCATCCGCAGCGCGGCCTGCTGCGCGCTGGTGAAGTCCACGTAGTGTCCGGTCAACCCGCCGACGAAGGACAGCTGCAGCATCGAGTTGAACCATTGCGGGCGCAGCCCGGGATCACCGAGCACGGCCTCGAACAGCGGGTCCAGGGCGCGCAGGTCCAGCAGCGTCTCGTTCACGTCGAAAGCCAGCACCGTGGACATGACCGTCCCCCTTTCTCCAACCGCCGGTTCACCCTGTGGCGCGTGCCGTGGACGGTCAAGTCCGGGCGACGACGGGGACCGCGATGTCACGGAATCGTTCGTGGATTCCGGCCGCGCGGTCGACGGCGGGGCCCGAAGCTGGGGGTGACGGAAAAGAGGTCGACCCCATGAGCACGACGCCGATCGAGCAGCACGCGCTGCTGTCGGACTGGTGCTCGACACGACCTGGGAATCGGCGCCGGGCACCGTCGTGCTGACCGAGGCGATGGCGCTCGGGCGCCACGACCGGGGTCACGAGCTCGGGCTGTCCGCGCCGCGGGTGTTGCTGCGCATGGTCCGCTGCACCCGGGGCGCGGTGACGCTTCGGGTCGAGTACGCCCCGCGCCCGGAGTTCGGGCTGGTGCACCCCCGGCTGAGCGTTGACGCCGGTGCCGTCCTCGCCCACGGCGGGTCGACGATCGTGGTGCTCAGCACCGAACTGAACATGGACATCGACCGGGCCACCGCGTCCACAGTGGTCACGTTGACCGAGGGTCAGGAGCTCGGTTTCGCCCTGGCGCAGTGCGGCGCCTGGGATCCGCCGCCGCCACTGTGGAGCGCGCGCGACATCCGCCGGGGTATCTCCGCCACCGAGAAGGCGTGGCGGAGCTGGTCGGAGCTGCACCAGCGCTACCAGGGCCCCTACCGGGAGCTGGTCCAGCACAGCGGCGTCGTCCTGCAGGCCCTCACCCACGCCGGGACCGGGGCCATGGTCGCCGCCGTGACGACCAGCCTGCCCTAGGGTGTCGGCAGCGGCCGGACCTGGGATTACCGGTTCACCTGGGTGCGGGACGCGAGCATGACGATGCAGGGCCTGTTCGTGGCGGCCTGCCCCGAGGAGGCGTCCCGGTCCTTCTCCTTCCTGGCCACCGCCGCGTCCACCCAGCTCGATCGCGGGTTGCACCTGCAGATCATGTTCGGGGTCGGGGGCGAGCGGGATCTTTCCGAGCGGACCCTGTCGCACCTGTCGGGTTGGCGCGACAGCGCCCCGGTGCGGGTCGGGAACGACGCGTGGCAGCAGAGCCAGCTCGACGTGTACGGGGCGGTCCTCGACGCCGCGCACACGCTGCGCGACGAACTCGCCGGCATGGACGCCGCCACCCGCGCGTTCCTGATCGCCGCGGTCGACGCCGCGGCGTGCCGATGGCCGGACGACGACCAGGGGATCTGGCAGGTACGGGCGGGCCGGCCCGCCCGTACCTGCACAGCAAGCTGATGTGCTGGGTGGCGGTCGACCGCGGGCTGGCCCTTCGCGATCTGCTCGAGCCGGGGGAGCAGCGGGTGGCGAGCTGGCCGAGGCCCGCGACGCGATCCGGGACGCCATCCTCACCCGGGGCTGGAGCGACCGAGCGGGTGCGTTCACGCAGTCCTTCGGCTCCGAGGAGCTCGATTCCTCGGCGTTGCTGCTGGGCATCGTGGGATTTCTGGCGGTCGACGACCCGCGGCTGCTGGCCACCATCGACCTGATCGAGCAGAAGCTGAGCGACGAGCGCGGCCTGCTGTTCCGCTATCGGGACGACGACGGGCTCGAGGGCAAGGAGGGGACCTTCCTGCTGTGCACCTTCTGGCTCGCCCATGCTATCGCGGTCACCGGCCAGCTCGGGCGGGCCCGCACGGTCCTGGACCGGGCCGCGGGATACGCAACCGATCTCGGGCTGTTCGCCGAACAGGTCGACAGCGACTCGGGCGAGCTGCTCGGGAACTTCCCGCAGGCCTTCAGCCATCTGGGGCTCATCACGGCAGCCCACGCCCTGGCCGAGGGGGAACGACGGTGACGGCGGTCCGGATCCGTGGGCCCGCTCAGCCGAACCGCCGGAACGGCTCGCACGACGGGGCCTGGGCGAAGGCGGGGCCCAGATCGGGATTCTCCTTCAGCTTGGCCAGGGCCTGGGCACTGCTGGCGAGCGAGGCGAAGACGTTGGCCGTCGAGGTGACCGCGTACCCCATCGAGATCGGGTTGTTCGGATCGGCCTGCTGGAGCTGGTCCCGAGCCTGGCCGATATCGGTGCGCATCTGGGTGAGCTGCTCGCGGGTCTGGGCGCCGATCCGGTCGCCGTCGGGCACCGGCGGCGGGCCCACCGCGTCGAGCAGCTGCAGCGCCTGGTCGGCCCGCTGCTGGGCGACCCCGAGGTAGTCGAGATAGGCCTGCCGGGTGCCCGCCAGGTCGGAGAGGTTCGGCTCCGGCGGCGCCGTGAGCCCGGCCACGACCGGCTGCAACCCGGCGCACACCGAGCTCGTCCAGTCCAGAGCAGTCGAGACCGACGGGATGCTCGTCGCCGTCGGATCGGGGGCGGTGGCGGCCGGTGGCTGGACCGGAGCCGAGCAACCACCCAGCAGCAGACCCGCGGCCGCGACCAGGGCGGCGCAGCACGCTCGAGTGGTGGTGGCGGCGTGCATCTGTGGGTGCATCACAGCTCCCTCAGACCGGCTGGGTCCGGCCGACCGCCGGACGTTCGCGCAATCGCGCGGCGAGCCGGTGCAGATCGGCGCGCATGGTCGCCAGCTCCCCGCCGGTCAACCCGGTGTCCTGCTCGACCTGGGCCTGGAGGGCGCGGACGCGGTCGCGCAGGGCGTGGCCGTTGGGGGTGCAGCTGATCTCGACCATCCGCTCGTCGCCCGTGGACCGCCTGCGGGTGACCAGCCGTTGCGCCGCCATCCGCTTGAGCAGCGGGGACAGCGTCGCGCTGTCCAGGTGCAGGCGCTCGGAGAGCTGGGCCATGGGCAGCGAGTCGTGTTCCCAGAGCAGGAGCAGCACGACGTACTGGGTGTAGGTCAGCCCGACGCGCGCCAGCCCGTCGCGGTAGGCGCTGGTCATGGCCCGCGACGCGGTGTACAGCGCGAAGCACAGCTGGTCGTCGAGGGTGAAGTCCGACGGTGTTGTCGAACCAGCGGGGCCGCGGGCCATGGCCACACTCTACGGCCACCGCACTTCGCTGAGCGTGTGCGATTGAATCGCGCGCTATTGACTCGGCCGCGACCCCAAAGGCACAGTGACACGGGTCACGCTTCTGACTGACGCCTCGGCTGGAGGTCACCACCACATGAGCAACGAATCCCTCTACGAGCGGCTCGGCGGCGTCTACGGCATCGCGGGCGCCGTCGACATCCTCGTCGACCGGCTGTTCGCGAACGTCGCGGTCAACGCCAACCAGGCGGTTCACGTGCACCACGGGAACCCCGCGAACGCGGCGGGCTACAAGTTCCTGGTCACGGCGTGGTCGATCGAGGCGGCCGGCGGCCCCACGTGCTATCCGGGCCGCGACATGGTGAAGACCCACACCACGCTGGACATCACCGGGCCCGAGTTCGACGCGGTGGCCATGGAGATCGCGGCCACCCTGAACTTCCTCGGTGTGCCCACGGCCGAACACCAGGAGTTCATGGCCATCATCGAGAGCTACCGCCCGCAGGTGATCGAGAACGGCCGGCTGGCCGCCTCGGCCTGACCGGGGCGGGCCATCGTTGACGTCCCTCAGCGAGCATCGTGAATCTGGCGCTACCAGTCTCCGGGGCGGCCCAGACGCCGGACATCGTCATGATCAATTTCTGGTCTCGTCGGCGCCCATGATCGTGGAGCAGTAAAACCGCCGCTGTGGCCACCGATTCGTGCTCCACGATCATGACTGCGGGCGGCACCCAGATCCGATCCACCCCGGCCGGCACCGGGCCCGCCGAGTGTTGTGGACCGGTCGTGGGCCGACACGACTGACACGTGCACAGGCGAGGATGGCAGCGGCCGGGTGAGCTGCGGCCGTGGCCGGCGTGCAGCAGGATGGCCGGGTGAGCAGCCGCGCGCACGACCTCGTCGTGTACGGAGCCACCGGGTTCGTCGGCCGGTTGGTTGCCGGCTATCTGGCCGAGCGCGCCGCGGGGTCGCTGCGGGTCGGGCTCGCGGGCCGGTCGCGGGACCGTCTGCTGGCCGTTCGCGAGGAGCTGCCGGCGGCGGCCAGGGAGTGGCCGGTGCTGGTGGCCGACTCGACCGACGCAGCAGCGCTGACCGAGCTGGCCGCGGCCAGCCGGGTGCTGATCAGCACTGTCGGGCCCTACCTGCGTTACGGGTTGCCGGTGGTCGAGGCGTGCGCCCGGGCCGGCACCCACTACGCCGACCTGACCGGCGAGGTGCTGTTCCACCGGGAAGCCATCGACCTGGTCGACGCCACTGCCCGCGATTCGGGTGCGCGGATCGTGCACTCCTGCGGCTACGACTCGGTTCCCTCGGACCTCGGCGTGTTGCTGCTCGCCGATCGGGCTCGCGAGCTCGACGCGGGTGGTCTGACCGACGTCCTGCTGATCGCCACGGCTCGGGGCGGGGTCAGCGGCGGCACCGTGGACTCGATGCGGGCCCAGTTCGAAGCCGTCGCGCTGGATCGTTCGCGGCGGCAGGTCCTGGGCGACCCGTACGCCCTCAGCCCCGATCGCGCGAGCGAGCCGCCCGCCCGCCAACCGGCCGACTCGCCGTCGCCCGGCCGGCGCGGACCGGACAGCGTGTGGACCGCGCCGTTCGTGATGGCGTCGTACAACACCCGGGTCGTGCGGCGCAGCAACGCGCTGCAGGGCCACGCGTACGGCCGCAGCCTGCGCTACAGCGAGGTGATGGGACTCGGCACCGGTCCGCGCGGCGCGCTCGCCGCGGCCGGGGTCACCGCCGCGCTGGCCGGACTGGTCACCGCGTTCAAGAATCCACCGCTGCGTGCGGTGGTGGACCGGGTGCTGCCGAAACCGGGTACCGGACCGAGCGCCCGGACCCGGGCCCGCGGGTGGTTCCGGATGGACATCGCGGCCGGCACGCAGAGCGGCCACGGGTTGCAGGCGATCGTGTCCGGGACGGGTGACCCCGGCTACGCGGCCACCGCGGTGATGCTGGCGGAGAGCGGGATGTGCCTGGCCGAGGACGGCGAGCGGCTGCCGGACCGGTTCGGCTGCCTGACCCCGGCCACAGCGCTCGGCGTCGCGCTGGTCGAGCGGCTCCGTGCAGCCGGGCACAGGTACCAGGTCACGGCAACCTGAACCCCGTCCTGGTGCCCGTCCTTCACGGGTCGGTCGGCGGGATCGCGGCACTCGCACTGGTAGGCCGGCCGATGTTCGACGTGCTGATCGGGTCGGACCCTGCCCTGCAGGCGTGGGCGACGGTGTTCGTGGCGCAGGTGTTGCAGGCGATCCCGTTCCTGGCGTTGGGCACGCTGCTCTCGGCGGTGCTGGCTGCGTTCGTGTCACCCGACACGGTCGCCGGCTGGTGCCCCGCCATCATCTGGTGGCGATTCCGGCGGCCGGCCTGGCCGGGGCAGCCCTACCGACGTGCGAGTGCACGTCGGTGCCCATCGCCGGTCGGATGATGTCCACCGGGTTCCCGGTGTCGGCCGCGTTGACCTACCTGCTGTCCGCGCCCGCGATCAACCCGGTCGTGCTGGTCGCCACCGCGGTGGCGTTCCCGCAGATGCCCTCGATGGTGCTCGCACGGCTGGTCGCGTCACTGCTGCTGGCGGTGCTGATGGGACTGCTATGGGAGTGGCTGGGCCGGCCGGAATGGCTGCGTCCGCCCACACGGGTGCACGCGCACGGCGACTCCCGATGGGCGACGTTCCGGCTCGTCGCCCAGCACGACTTCCTTCAGGCCGGGGGGTTCCTGGTGCTCGGTGCCCTGTTCGCGGCGACGCTGAACGTTGTGATCGATCCGAACTGGACCGCGGCCGTAGCCGCCCAGCCGGTGGTGTCGGTGCTCGTGCTGGCCGGTTCGGCCGTGGCCCTGGCGATCTGTTCCGAGGCCGACGCGTTCGTCGCGGCCAGCCTGAGCGGCTTCTCCCTGACCGCCAAGCTGGCTTTCCTGGTCGTCGGTCCAGCGGTCGATGTGAAGCTGGTCGCCTTGCAGGCCGGCACGTTCGGGCGGAGTTTCGCCGCGCGGTTCGCACCGGCGACCTTCCTGCTCGCCATTGCGGTGAGCGCCGTGGTGGGCGGGGTGCTGCTGTGAAGGTACGGGTTGGGCCGCTCCTGCTGTTCGTCGTCGGTTGTGTCGTGGCGCAGCTGGCGGTGTTCGGCGGATACCTGGCCTACGTCAAGCCCGCTCAGGGCCCGTGGCTGATCGTTGCCGGGCTGGCCCTCGCCGCTCTCGGATCGGTCGGGGTGTTCACCGACGGCCCCGCCGGCGAGGACGAGCCGGGCGGACCGGCCCGGCGGGTGCTCCACACGCACGGCCCGCTGGCCGCGTCCCCGGAGGTCCTCGCGCAGGACCGGCGCGAGCGCCGGGACCGGCAGCGCCACGACCATCGACGCACGCCGGGCGTCGCTGCCTTGCTGGTCCACGACTACGCCGAGCGTGCTGCCTTCGATGGAGGCCGGACGCTGACCGGTCGGACCGTCACCCTCGTCGGGTTCGTGACACCCGATGGCGACAACGGCTTTTACCTCACCCGCATCATGATCACCTGTTGCGCCGCGGACTCGCGCAGTTATCTGGTGGCCGTCGACGGGGGTGGTCGCCCCCGGCCGCCAACACCTGGCAGCGCGTCACCGGCACGTGGGTCACCTCCGCCCCCGACGAGAGCGGTCACCCGACCGCCAGCATCGACGCAACGTCGATCACTGCGGTCGCATCGCCGACGGAGAGCTACGAGCTGCCCTAGACGAAGGTGGCGGAGACCAGCGCGGCCTTCCGGTCGGGCCCGAGCTGACGCGAGTCGTAGACCGACCTGATGCCGGTGACGAGCCCCTCGGCGTCGTGCTCGACCTCGGTGATGCCGGCGAGACCGTCGCCGGACGTCCATTCGAAGCCGCCGCCGCCCTCGCCGCCGACGACGTGGCGCAGTGAGCTCGACCGGCCGTAGGGCACCCGATCGAGGACGCGGTCGAGGTAGGCCACGGTCTCGATGCGTCCGATCACCTGGGTGCGCAGGGCCATGTCCACCAGGACCACGTCGGAGTGCAGGAGGTCGTGGACGGCGGTGGTGTCCCCGGCGGCGAAGGCCCGCTGCAGCGCGGTGCAGATGTCGACCAGGTCGGGTGCCGCCCTGGTCGGGACCTCGCTGTCCTTGAGGTCGGTCGGGAACGCGTCCGCCGGCGTGCGGAACTGCGCATAGAGATCGCTGTCGAACGCGGAGCTGTCCCAGTAGTCCACCCAGCGCACGATCTTGC
Source organism: uncultured Actinomycetota bacterium (assembly GCA_963730945.1). Taxonomy (GTDB): domain Bacteria; phylum Actinomycetota; class Actinomycetes; order Mycobacteriales; family Pseudonocardiaceae; genus Pseudonocardia. The sequence goes on along the minus strand of CAVSTV010000007.1, from coordinate 17,710 downwards.
CGTCGGCGAAGTCGATCGCCGCGAGGATGCGCAGCTCGCCGCCGAAGAGCTCTGGTGTGTCAACCATCCGGACGAGCGCGCTCAGGTCGTTGGAAAGGATCTTCGTGGCGTACGACCGCGCCGGTGGTCGCCAGTTCGGCATGTACTGGGAGAACACGTTCCTGAGCGTGTCGTAGCCGTCGAGGTCCCAGCCGAGGGTGGCGTCGATGTAGGAGGCGAGGTCCGGCGAGAAGTAGGACATGGTCCCGTCGACATCGCAGGAGGTCTTCGTCGCGAAGAACCTCTCGAGCGTCGAGGCCAGTGGTGACCGGAGGGCCGGTTCGGTGACCGTCATCGGTCAGGACTCCTGCAGCAGGAGGAGCGTCCCGATCTGCACACCGTCGTGCTTGATGGCCTCCGCCGCCGTGTCGGACTGCATGAACTCACCGAAGGCCTCGATGTCGGGGATCTCGGCGATCAGCCCGACCTTGTTCGAGCCCGCGGGGTCGCGGAAGGTGCGCAGGGTGACCCCCAGCGGACCGAAGACCTCCTCGCGCTTGGGCGAGGTCCACCAACGTTCGACGTCGTCGACCTCGTGCGTGATCAGGTAGGTAGCCATGCCTCGCTCCCGGCCGCCGGCGGTCAGACCTGCGCCGACGACGCGGTCGTCTCGCTCACCACGTCGAAGGCCGTCTCCTGGGGTGGGGTCGTGAAGCCGCCCTCGACCCCCTGGCCGAGGGTCGGCAGCAGTGTGCCGTCGCGGAAGCGCTCCCAGCTGGACCGGGAGTCGTGCAGCGCGACGATCGTCCAGCCGCCCTCCGACGGACCCGCCGCGTGGTAGAGCTGTCCGTCCGGCAGGCCACCGGCCGGATGCACCGCGGCAAGTACCGCCTCGTACTGGGCCTGCGTGCCGCCTGCGAAATGGTGAATGACTGCGTAGGCCATCGGTTGCTCCTTGTCTTACGCCGTCCGGGGGAGCCGAAGGTACTCGGCGGGTGGCTGCCGCGTCTCTTCGCCGATGGTTCGGCGAACCCTAGAATTTCCTTATTCCGGCGGTAGCATCCGGCCATGGCGCAGAGCGACCTCGCCGACCTGGTTCGCCGGGGGGTCGCGGTCATCGTGGCGGCGTGCGACGGGGACATGCGCCCGGAACTCGGCCGGGCCTGGGGGCCGACGCTGAGCGGCGACGGTGAACGGCTGACCGTCTGCGTCGAGGCCTCGCCCGACTCGGCGATGGCGCGCATTCTTCAGCCCGGTGCCCCGACCGCCGCCATGATCACCCGGCTGGCCTCGCCCGCGATCGTGACGCTCGGCGGGCCCGTCGTGGAGCTCGCCGCGCCCGGCCCGGACCGCCTGCACGCGGTGGCCGGCCACGTCGAGGCCTTCGTGGCCGAGCTGGCGGCCGTCGGCGTCCCCGCGGCGACCGCGCGTGCCCTTGTCGCTCCCGACCTGTGCTGCGTGACCATCGAGCTGGGCCGTCCAGCTCGACGAGATCCGCGCACCGGGTCGATCGTGCCGAGCGGAGACGTCGATCTCGACGGCATCCGCGACTGCCTGCACGCCGGACTGCCCTCACCCCTCGCGACCTGCTCACCGGACGGAACGCCGCAGGTCAGCTTCATCTCCCGGGTGCAGTACCTCGACAGCGAGCGGGTCGCGACCTCGCGGCAGTCGTTCAGCCCGGCGCTCGCGCATCTCAACGCGAGGCCACTGTCCCAGGCCTTCGTCGTCCGGCCCACCACCGGCGAGGAGTTCCGGGTGGACCTGCGGTACCTGCACACGCTCGCCGCGGGCGAGGAGTTCGACGCCATGCGCGCCACCTTGGACGCGATCGCGACGGACGCCGGAGTCGGTCCCGCCTACCGGCTGCGCGGAGTGGACGTCCACCAGGTGCTGCGTTGCTCGCGGGTGCGCCGCAGCCCCTACGTCTCCGCGGCCACGGGTGCACCCGATCCGCTGGTGACGCTCGAGCGGTTCGCCCGCCGGCTCGAGGGAGCGACCGATGTCCAGGACGTGCAACATCAAGCCCTGGACGCGCTGGACGATCTCCTCGGCTTCCGCTTCGCGGTGCTGTTCACCCCGGACGCGATCCGGGCGCGGCTGGTCGCGACCCTGACTTCGGGTGACGCCCGCGCCGTGCTGGGCGCCGAGGCCGATCCGGCCACCGGACTGATCGGCACCGCCGCCGCTCACCGGCGCGTCCTGCTCACCGGCAACCTGGCCCGGGTGCGGGCGATGGCGGACGGCCCCACCGCCCACCAGTGGTCTCCCGTTCCGCTGTCCGGGCTGCCCGGACCACGCAGCGCCGCCGCCGTCCCGCTGGTCGTCGGCCGCGACCTGCTCGGTGTGATCTACCTCGAGAGCGCGCAGCCGTACGCGTTCATCGGGCCGGTCGAGGCCTTGCTCCGGATCATCGGGGCACACACCGCGGCCGCCATGGCCGCCCGGTCCGGATCGGTCACCCGCAGCCGGCGAACCCCGGCCGGCGCCGCGGTGCCGGACGGCGGGCCGCCGATGCAACTCGTCCACTACCGGGCCGACGACACCGTGTTGTGCGACTCGGCGTACATCGTCAAGGGGGTGCCGGGTCGCATCCTGTGGCGCATGGTCGAGGCGCACGCGACGACGGGTCGGGTGGTTTTCACCAACCGTGAGCTGCGCCTGGACGAGTCGCTGGAGCTGCCGATGGGCAACGACAACCTGGAGGCGCGGTTGCTGGTGCTGCGCAGGCGGCTTGCGGATCTGGGCTGCGGCATCACCCTCGAGCGGGTCGGCCGCGGCCGCCTGGAGCTGCGGCTCGACCGTCCCGCCGAGCTCAGAGTGGTACCCACCGTCGGGATGCGAGGCGCCGGGCCCGGTGGTCGACGGATGGAGCGATCGGTTCCACCCCGAGGGCTGCGACGCCCGTAGGCGATCGTGGACTTCGGGATCAGACGACGAGGCTGCGCACGATGAGGGCGGCCGCGCTCGTCGCGCACAGGGTGAGCAGGCCGGCGCGCACCGATCCGTGGTCGAGGTGGCGTCGCAACGGCCCGGACAGCAGGAAGCCGAGCACGACGATCGGGGTCATCCCCGCGGCGACCATGAGGTCCCGGGCCGGCAGCTGGCCGGTCGCGGAGAGTCCGACGATCGAGAACGCCGCTCCGAGCACGAAGTACACGCCCAGCGTGGCGCGCAGGGTGTCGGTGGCCTGGTGCTGGTAGATCAGCGCCAGCGGCGGGCCGCCGATCGAGCTGACCGTCCCGGTGATCCCGGAGACGAACCCGGCGCCCAGCAGGGTGGTCGGGGTGGTCGGCATCCGCACGGTGCGCACGGTCAGGACCACCGCGGCCAGCACGACGACGCCGACGAGGATGTTCAGCGCCCTCATCGCCAGCACCGACACCAGCCACACGCCGATCGCGGTTCCGGGGATCCGCGCCGCCAGGGCCCAGCACAGCCCCCGCCAGTCGGCGCTGCGCCAGTCCCTGGTCAGCGTGAACAGCGGCAGCAGCATGGCCAGCCACAGCGCGAGGCCGGGCAGGAGTTGCGGTGCGACCAGCCCGGTCACCGGCGCGAGGATGAGCCCCAGCCCGAGCCCGACGACGCCCTGCAAGGTGGCTCCGACGAGCACGGCCGCGACGAGGGCGATCAGGGCCCACGGCTCGATGCCGGCGATCACCGGAGACCTGCGGCCGAAGCGGCGGCCGTCACCCCGGCCTGCGCCGCCCAGCCGGCCGGCCCGGTGGTGCGCAGGGCGTCGGTGGGGGGCTGGGCGGGCGGCATCGACGGGCTCCTGGTTCGTTCGGGCACTGGCGACCGACCTTACGGCGCAGCCGCCGCTCGGCTCGACGGCGTGCTTCCGTCTCGCCCGGGCTGTCGACGAGCAGGCTCAGCACGAAACGAGGCTGATTCCGCAGCACCGACCCCACTGACTTGCGGGACGCCAGCCGGACCGGCCTGTCAGGGGTTGGTCGCGGCGGCTTCGTCCGGGAGGAACTCACCATCGCCCTGCTGGTCGTGGTCATCTTCATCGTCCCGGTGGAGCAGAGGCGCCGCGTGCCGGCTCTCAGCGCTGCGGTGGACCGCATCACCGGCAGCGAAGCCCGGCGCGCCACGCTGTGACTCGACCCCTCCTGAACCGTCTCACCCCAAGGAGCACCACCATGGAACTGCGCCCGACAACCGCGACGGTCAAGACCCCGGCCCAGAACTTCACCGGCGACGTCTACCTGAACCCGATCTTCGGCGGCGACGGCACGTCACGCCTGTTCGCCGCGCTGGTCCGGTTCACCCCCGGCGCGCGCACCAACTGGCACTCCCACGCCAACGGCCAGCTGCTGCACTGCACCGACGGCGTCGGGCTGGTCGCCACCCGCGACGGCACCACCATCCGGATGCGGGCCGGGGACTCCGTGTGGACCCCGGCGGGCCAGGAGCACTGGCACGGCGGCACCGCCGAGAACATGATGTGCCACTACGCGATCCTCGACGAGACCCCCGCCGGAGACGCCACCACCTGGCTCGAGCCGGTCACCGACGAGCAGTACGCCGCGGCCCACACCGCCGGCTGACGGCGATCAGCGAGTTCCGGGTGATGGCACCCTCTCGACCCGAGCGGACGCTACCGTCCGGCCACGATGGCCGGGAGGATCTGTCGGCATCCGTAGGTGCTGGCTCGGTGTCGAGCGGCCGGCCGGGCGCGGCGGTGCACCGTCCTGTCGGGACCCGCGCCGGCTGACGGTGAACGGACGGGGGCCCCGATGATGTCGGCGTACGCGGCAACACACCGGAGTGGTCTCGGTTCGATGCTCACGGTGCTGGTGCTGCTGCTCACCGGGACGGCGTGTGCCGGCTCGCCCAGCTCCGCGCCGCCCGCCACCGGCCCGGTGGTGCTCACCACCAGCGGCCCGGTACGCGGGTTCGCGGCCGACGGGGTGGACGGCTACCTCGGCCTGCCCTACGCCGCACCCCCGGTGGACGAGCTGCGGTGGGCGCCACCGATCCCACCCGAGCCGTGGGCGCAGGAGCGCCCGACGACGGCGTTCGGCAGCCCCTGTCCCACGGGCGAGAGTTCCAACGGGCCACGCTCGGAGACGGAGGACTGCCTGTTCCTCAACGTGTGGCGGCCGGCCGCTCTGGCCCCCGGCGAGCTGCGCCCGGTGTTCGTGTTCATCCACGGCGGGGGGTTCGTCAACGGCAGCTCGGCGCAGGTCGACGGGACGGAGCTGACGCGCGCCGGCGGCGTGGTCACGGTCAGCGTCAACTACCGGCTCGGTCAGTTCGGGTTCATGGCCCACCCGCTGCTCACCGCGGAGCGCGGCGAGTCCGGGAACTACGGGCTGCTGGACCAGCAGGAGGCGCTGCGCTGGGTGCAACGCAACATCGCCGCGTTCGGCGGCGACCCGACCCGGGTGACCATCGGCGGTGAGTCGGCCGGGGCCTGGTCGGTGTGCGCCCATCTGGTGTCACCCGGCTCGCGCGGCTTGTTCGGCCAGGCCGTGATGCAGAGCGGTTCCTGCCCGAGCTGGTCCCAGGCCGAGTCGGAGCGCAACGGCATCGGGGTGGGCGCGGCGCTGGACTGCCCGACGATCGACTGCCTGCGCGACGCCTCGGTGGCTGAACTGCTGGATGCGCCGGGGGTCGGGCGGCCACGACCGGTACGCGGTACGCCGTTCCTGCCCGTCGACCCGGGCGAGGCCGTGCGCTCCGGGCAGTTCGCCCGGGTACCGGTGCTCATCGGAGCCACCCGGGACGAGGGTCGCACGTTCGCCCAGGACACGCGGAACTACACCCTGGACCAGTACCGGGCCTGGGTCGGTGACGTGTTCGGTCGCGACGCCGACGCCGTGCTGGCCCGCTACCCGTGGCCGAGCCCGTCGGATGGGTTCAGCGCGCCCTACCAGATCGGCGCGATCATGACCGACTCCGGGCTGTACGGCATCGGCGGATGCGCCAACCGGGCGCTGACCCGATCGTTCGCCCAGCACACGCCGACCTGGGCCTACGAGTTCGACCACCGCACCGGGCCCGGGCTCACACCGGAGCCGGCCGGCTACGAGTGGGGCGCCGGGCACGCCGCGGAGCTGGTCTACCTGTTCCCCAGCTTCGACAACGGCACCCCGATGGCCCCCACCTTCGACGCCGACGAGCAGCGCCTGGCCGCGGAGATGAAGCGCAGCTGGACGGGCTTCACCAGCAGCGGCGACCCCCGCGCGACCGGGCTGCCGGACTGGCCGCGGTACGAGGCGGAGGGCACGTCGCTGGCCTGGCGGGCCGGCGGGTGCAGCGAGGTGATCACCGACGCCCAGCTGGCCGCCGCGCACCAGTGCGACTTCTGGGATGCCCTGCCCGGGGCGGGCTGGAAGATCTAGACCGTCGGCGCAGCCGTGGTTGCGACGGCGATGGCGTCGCACCGTCATCACCGATGGCTGGCGGCGACGGCGGCGAAGTCGTCGAGGATCCGCTGTGTCTCGTCCTCGGGGAGGGTGTCGAGGTGGAGGGTGATCTCGTCGACGCCGGCCTCGGCGTACCCGCGCAGCCTCGCCTCGTCGGTGTCCGCCGCGAACACGGTGAAGGGCACGTCGTGGCGGCCCTGCTCGACCAGCCACTGCCGGACCTGCTGGATCTGCGCGGGCGAGGTGTGGGCGCGAGGCAGCCACGCATCGCCGTAGGTGGCCAGCCGTCGCAGTGCCGCCGGGCTCTCCCCGCCGAGGTAGATCGGCGGGTGCGGCTGCTGCACGGGCTTGGGCCAGGCGAAGATGGGGTCGAAGTCGATGTGTGTGCCGTGGAACTCGGCCTGCTCGGTCGTCCAGATCTGCTTGAGCGCCGCGAGCTGTTCGTTCATCAGGGCACCGCGGGTGGTGGGGTCGGTGCCGTGGTTGCGCATCTCCTCGCGGTTCCACCCGACCCCGACCCCGAACGCCATCCGGCCCGCCGACACGAGATCCACGCTGGCCACCTGCTTGGCGGTGTGGATGACGTCGCGTTGAGGTAGCAGGGCGATTCCGGTGCCCAGCACCAGCTGCGAGGTCACCGCGGCGGCCGCGGTCAGCGCGACGAACGGGTCCAGGGTGCGGTAGTAGCGGCGGGGCAGCTCGCCCCCGGCCGGATAGGGCGTTTCGCGGCTGGCCGGGATGTGCGAGTGCTCGGCGATGAACAGCGAGCTGAATCCGCGCTCCTCCAGGGCGCGCCCGAGCGTGTCCGGCCTGATGCCCTCGTCGGTGATGAAAGTGGCGATCCCGAATCTCATCGGTCCTCCATACCCCACGGTCCGTTCCCGTGCCGCCGATCGGGACCCCGGGGACTCAGATGATGCCGATCACCCACATCAGACCGATGAGGACGATCCAGATCGTCATCGCCATCAGCACCCGCACCCACAGCCGTCGCAACACGGCGGGCTACCCGGTGAGCCCGAGCCTGTCGACGACGAGCAGCACCGACAGGAAGCCGAAGAACAGGAAGGAGACCGCCAGCACCGCCAGCCGTATCCCGCCGACCCGCAGCTCCCTCGGCAGGGCCTTCCGGTTGAGCATGATCAGCAAGCCGGAGTAGATGAACATCTGCACGCCGGCAATGGAGGAGGCGATCACGACGAGCACGAACGGCTGGTCGAGGCCCACCAGCAGGATCAGCGAGCCCATGACGATCATGAGCCAGACGGTCGCCGCGTAGATCCTGCTCTCGGTCCAGAAGCTGCTGTCCCGCAACGCGTTGATCTTGAACTGGTCGGCGATCAGGCGGCTGGTGTAGTCGAGGATCCCGAGGTTGGTCGTGAACAGCGCGATGGTCGCGGCGATCCAGAAGGCGGTGCCGAACCACGGCGCCACGGTGTCCTGCAGGACCTCGCCCTCCAGCCGCAGGAACGCCAGGTCCTCGTCCTGTACCCGGCCGACCCCCAGCGTCGAGTAGGCCAGCACCGCCAGGACGACGAGCGTCACGACGCCGATGAGGAAGAAGGTGATGAACTGCTCGAGGTTGGCGACCTTCCACCAGCCCCGCCAGCGCCGCATGTTCTCGGCGTCGGTCGGGAACATGTACCCGAGGCAGGGCTTCGCTTCCTCGTGCCCCGTGATGGGGGAGACGATCCGGGGCATGTGCTTGCCCATGCCCATGCCCTTGTCCCGGATGTAGTTGCTCTGCACCAGGTTGTTCGCTCCACCTGCGCCGGCGAAGGCCAGCGCGCCGAGGAGCAGCGCGACGCCCAGTTCCCCGCCGACCGGGAACCCGACGCCGTCGGTGACCAGCGCGCTCCAGGCCGCGCCCGTCGTGGCGGTCGGGATCGCGATGATGACGAAGATCATGATCAGGGCCACCAGCACGCCCTGGATCTTCTCGACGGCCTGGTAGACGACGGGGGACAGGGTGAGCGTGATGCCGATGGCCAGCAGCGCCGCGATGGTGATCGGGACCACCGGGGCGTCCTCGCCCAGCCCGAACACGAACGTCGCGGTGGTGGCGGCACCGGTCGCCCAGCCGGGCCAGAAGTTCTGCAGCAGCGCGAAGATCACGAACAGCCACCACCACGGCTTCCAGTACCGGGTGAAGCCGGTGATCGCGGACTCGCCGGTGGCCAGCGTGTAGCGCTCGATCTCCATGTTGAGGAAGAACTGGATGCCGAAGCCCACGACCGCGGCCCACATGAAGATGAACCCGACCTGCGAGGTGATGTAGGGCCAGAGAATCATCTCCCCGGACCCGATGGCCGTGGCCAGGATGATGACGCTCGCCCCGGCGACCTTCCGCAGCGGCTCCGGTTCCGGTAGGTCCCGGAACTCGACCGGCGGCAGGTACTTGCTGGGAAGTGTGGTCTGGCTCTGCTCGGGCACAGCGCCTCCTTGCGCGTCGCCTCATTGCGCGTCCAGGGTGGTCGCCGCCGACCACCGCGGGCCCGGGCCGCCTGTCGACCCGTTCGGGGCGAGAGTGCATTCGATCGCAGCAGCAGTGCTTCGCGCTGTCAAATTGTGGCCAAGTGTGCGCGCTCATCCGAAATGTGCATCGTGCTGACCGGTGCTGACGCTCGGCGCTTCCAGCCAGGGATGGAGGAAATCCTCATCGAGGGCGCTGCGGTCCTCGACGAGGTCGGTCATCATCCGGACGCGCAGGGCGGCGTCGCGGGTGAGCTGGAAGATCTCGTCCCGGGAGAGCGGGTGCTGGGGTCCGAGACTTCGCGCCGTGGCCACGATTCGCTCGGCGGCGGCGCGGACGGCATCGGCGTCCTCGCGGGCCGGGGCGGCGTCGAGCCCGGCCTCGAGCGCGGTCCTTTCGACGTCGACAAGCCGGGCCTGCAGCCAGGCCCACGGGTCGCGGGTGAGGTCCTCGGACCAGACCCGGTCGGAGGGCTCGGGCCCGGTGAAGCGTGGATGGAAGTGGGCGGCCGCGTAGGGCTGGTCCGGGAGGTCGAGCCGACCGAAGAGGTCGGCCCGCCAGAACGTCCGGTCGACGGTGAGCGGCTGTGCTGCGGACTCGCTTCCGCAATGCGGCTGGGGGCTGAGCAGCGCCATTTCTATCCGGGCGCCGGTCTCCATCGTGGCGTCGGCCGCGACCTCGAACCAGCGGCGGACGGTGATCGCGATCCGGGTGAAGCTGAACGTGATCAACATGACGGTCTCCTGTCGAGGCGACGGCGGGGTTCTCGTCGAGGTCCGGAGTCGATGCTGTTCGGACATGGCCGCCGCCAGTTTTGCTGGACCGAGCCGGTTTTCCTAGGCCCGCTACACCGGCGCGGCCCGGTCGTAGCAGGACCGGCAGGCCGCCCCGAGCAGGTAGCGGCGACCATGGGGACAACCGTGCTCGCTCATTGACGCCGACCGCTGACGCGTGCGATCGTTGGACCGGTCCAATTTCAACTGGAAGGGCGACCATGCGATCGCGATCCATTCTCGACGCACCGCATCTCGGAGCAGCCACATGACCGGGCCGATGGACGGTGGTCGGCTGCGGGCACGGGTGGCTGCCGGAGATCCGACGCTGGGCACGTTCCTCGGTACCGCCTCCGCGGTCGCGGCCGAGGTGTGCGCGGCGGCCGGGTTCGACTGGGTGCTGCTCGACCTCGAGCACGGTGCCGGCGGCGAGGAACAGGTCAGGGCGACGGTTCCGGTGGCCGCGTCGTACGGCGTGGCGACGGTCGTGCGGGTCGAGTCCGACGCGCGGATCCGGATCGGCCGCGTGCTCGACGCCGGTGCGGCGGGGGTGATGCTGCCCAGGTTGGAGACCGCGGAGCAGGTTCGCGCGGCGATGACGCACCTGTACTACCCGCCGCGCGGCGACCGTGGCGTCGCGACCTACAACCGGGCCTGCCGGTTCGGTCTCGATCCCGGCGCCCTGGACAGGGCGAACGACGAGATCCTCGGCATCGTGCAGATCGAGTCCGCGCGGGCGGTCGCGGCCGCAGCGGAGATCGCCGCGATCGAGGGCGTCGACGTGCTGTTCGTCGGACCCCGCGACCTGAGCCACGACCTCGGCGTTCCGGGCCAGACCACGGCGGGAGTCTTCGTCGACGCCCTGGAACAGGTCCGCCTCGCCGCCCACAAGCACGGGAAGGCCTGCGGACTGCTCGTTCCGGACGGCGCAGCGGCCGCGGCAAAGATCGCGGAGGGTTGGACGTTCGTCACCATCGGCTCCGACTCCACCCTGCTCGCCACGGCCGCGACGGCACAGCTCGCGCAGGCGCGCACGCAGGCGTGAGGCAGGACGTTCCTAGGACGCGGGTGGTGGCCCGGTCGATGACCGGACGACCAGCGCGGGGAGCAGCAGGCGCGTGCCGGCGGTGCCACGGTCCCCGTCGAGCCGAGCGGTGAGCGTGCGGCCGGCCAGCTGGCCCACCTCCGCCATGTGACCGTCGACCGTGGTCAGCAACAGGCGGTCCAGTTTGGAGAACACGGTGTTGTCGTAGCCCAGCACCGACAGGTCCTCCGGGACGCGGCGGCCGAGCTCGTCCGCGGCAGTCAGGACGCCGACCGCCGAGAGGTCGTTCGCCGCGATGACGGCGGTCGGGCGGTCCGAGGAGCGCAACAACTCATATCCGACCCGTCGTCCGGTGGCCTCCGTCCAGTCACCGGGCACGCACACCGGGTTCAGGCCGGCACCACCCATCGCGGCCTCGTAACCCGCGCGGCGCAGGCGGCCCACCTCGCCCTCGCCGATGATGTGGGTGATCCGTCGGTGGCCCAGTTCCAGCAGGTGCGTGGCGGCGAGGTGGCCGCCGCGGTAGTCGTCGTTCGCGACGACGTCGACGGTCGGCAGGAGTGGCTCGCGGGTGCCGGCGACGACGGTGGGGATCTGGCTGGCCAGGCCGTTGACCTGGTCGACGGCCGATGCTGTCGGGGTGCCGACCAGCACGAGGCCGTCGACGCGCAGGTCGGTGAGCGCCTGCACGGCGTCGGGCTCGGTGCGGCCGTCGGCGAGCAGCGGGCGGAGACCGTGGCCGTGCAGGATCGGGCGGAGTCCGTCGAGCAGCTCGACGTACCAGGGGTTGGACAGATCGTCGATCACGACGCCGATGGTCCGGGTGCGGCGCTCGGCGAGGCTGCGCGCGACCGGGTCAGGTCGGTACCCGAGCTCGGCAACGGCCCTGAGCACGGCCTGCCGCTTCTCCTCGCTCACCCGGGGCGAGTTCTGCAACACCAGGGAGACCAGGGACTTCGAGACACCGGCCAGGGCGGCGACGGTGCGGATGGTCGGGGGCCGGTCGGCGGCAGCTTCAGTCACCGCGCCGGCTCCCGACGGTGGTGCTCATCTCCACGGGCCGGCCCTCGTCCGTCCTCCTGGTCCTTCTGACGGGCCCGAGCGTACGTGTGTCGGCTTGGACGTGTCCAATCAGCTCACTTCTGGCCCCGCAGCCCCGCTCCATTTATTTGGACCGCTCCATTACTGACTCGGCCTGATGGACCATCTCGCCATCTGATCGACTCGACACAGCGACTCGTGGAGGCCTCGTCTTTGGCGAATAGCCTGTTCGGCGGCATCTTCGAGAAGCGTCTTGACGGCAGCGCGGGAAGCCTGTCATATTGGACCGGTCCAACAGGCAACGTTGCGGAGGAGGGCTGATGTCGGAACTCGGTGGGACGAACGGCCGTCGACCCACCATCCGGGACGTTGCCGAGCGCGCCGGAGTGTCGAAATCACTGGTCTCGCTGGTGATGCGGGGCGAGCCGATGGTGCGCGAGGAGAAGCGGCGCCGGGTCCACCAGGCCGCCGACGAGCTCGGTTACCGGATGAACCTGGCGGCACGTTCACTGTCCGATGTCCGATCCAGGACAATCGGTGTGCTGGTCGCCGATCTGCGGAACCCGTTGCTGGTCGACGTGGTCGAGCGGGCCGGTCAGGTGTTCGAGGACGAGGGACTGAGCACGCTCCTGATCAGTGCTGTGATACCGGCGCGGCCCGCCTCTGGCCCGCGGATCGACGATCGGGCAATCGGCGCGCTCAAGGATCTCCGGGTGGAGGCGATGCTGGTCGTCGGGTCCGTTCCGGACCGCAAGGCCCTCGCGGAGGTGCTCGGCGACATGCCGGTGGTGGCTGCGGCCGCCGGTGCGGAGGGCCTGCGGGGCGACGTGGTCCGCAACGACGACCACCTCGGCATGCGCCTGGTGGTCGACTACCTGGTGGCTGGTGGGCACACGGCCATCGCCCACCTGGGCGGCGTGGGTGGTGACGTCGCCGAGGAGCGCGTTGCCGGCTACTGCGCAGGAATGGTGCGCCACGGGCTGGAGTCGAAGATCGAGGTCGCCGATTCCGACTTCAGTGAGGACGCGGGCTACCGCGGGGCTGCTCGGCTGCTCCGCGGCCGGCGATCGGTGACCGCGATCGCCGCGGTCAACGACCTGGCCGCGGTCGGCGCGATGTCGGCGGTCGCCGACGCCGGTCTCCGGATTCCCGGCGACGTGGCGATCACCGGCTACGACGACACGTTCGTGTCCGCCATCCGCCAGGTGTCGCTGACCTCGGTCAACCCCGACAGTTCCGGCATCGGATCCCTCGCGGCGCATTGCGTGCTCCGTCGGATCGAGGATCCCGGACGGCCCGAGGAGGAGCACTTGCTGCCTCCCCGGCTCGTGACCCGGTACAGCTCCGGTGCCCCGATATTGGGTGTCGGTGCTGCTGGACAAGACCGGGCGACTGCGGATGTGTCTTCCCGGAATCTGCAAGCGTAAACGACATGGTGAGCTCTCGCAATTGCTGGAGCTCAATTGGAATCGTCCAAGCTCATTGGGACTTTGTCCAAGCCGTCCGCCAGGGTGGCGGACCTCGTGTCGAGAGTAACCAGCATGCTGTGAGCTGCGAAGACCCTAGCCTCAAACGATCAGGATAAAAGAAGAAAGTCATTCCTGCGACGACTTGTGCGGGCCATCACCGTGAGCCACCCTCTGGTTCTGTCCTTGGTGATGAAACCCTCATCCGCCGAGTGGCTCTTGGACCGTCCAGCCAAAACGCTACGGCTGTCCAAGAACGACCGTGAATTGTCACGGCAGGCCTGCGCAGGGGTGGCGGAACAACCCGATCAATGCGAGCAGGAGCCGGTCGCCGGCTTCCCGGCTCCGCGCCGGCACGAGACCCGAAGAGGAGACAGCGTGACGAGCACCCAGTTGCTGATCGGTGGCCGGTGGACGGCCGCCGAGTCCGGTGGCATCGAAGAGGTCCGCTCGCCGTACGACGGCAGCGTCGTGGGCGAGGTCCCCACGGCCGGTCCGGCGGACGTCGAGCTCGCCCTGGCGGCGGCCGAACGCGGCGCTGCGACCTGGCGACGCACGCCGGCCCACGAGCGGATGCGCATCCTGCTGCAGGCGGCCCAGCTCGCCGACGAGCGCACGCCGCAGATCGCCGCGACGCTCAGCGCCGAGAACGGCAAGTCGATCACCGAGGCGACGGTCGAGGCCGGCCGCGGCGGCGACCTCATCCGGCTCTCGGCGTTCGAGGGCACCCAGCTCTACGGCGACACGCTGCCGCTGGACGCGAACCGGGGCACCGGCTTCGACAAGATCGGCTTCACGGTCCGGCAGCCGGTCGGCATCGTCGTCGCGATCACCCCGTTCAACTACCCGGCCCTGCTGGTCCTGCACAAGATCGCCCCTGCGCTCGCCGCCGGGAACGCGGTCGTGCTCAAGCCCGCCCGCACCACCCCGCTGACCGCGCTGGCGATCGCGGCGTGCTTCGTCGACGCCGGGCTGCCCGAGGGCGTGCTGTCGGTGCTGACCGGTCCGGGCGGCACACTCGGCGACCTGCTCGTGTCGGACCCGCGGGTGCGCAAGGTGTCCTTCACCGGATCCACCGGCGTCGGCGAGCGCATCGCGTCCCGGGCCGGGGTCAAGAAGCTGTCGTTGGAGCTCGGCGCGTCCTGCCCCGTCGTGATCATGCCGGACGCCGACCTGGAGCTGGCGTCGAGCGCGGTCGCCCTTGGCGGCTTCGCGAACGCCGGTCAGGTGTGCATCTCGGTGCAGCGGGTGATCACGCACCCGGCGATCAACGGTGACTTCCTGGACGCGCTGGTGCCGAAGGTGAAGGCCATCTCCTACGGCGACCCGTCGTCGGCGGACACCACGATGGGCACGGTCATCACCACCGCCGAGGCGGAGCGGATCGAGGCATCGATCGCCGCGGCCGCCAAGGCGGGAGCGCGCGTGCTGACCGGCGGGGAACGGGACGGCGCCGTGATCACCCCGGCGGTGGTAGCGGACGTCGACCCGTCGTCGCCCTTCAGCCAGGACGAGCTGTTCGGTCCGGCGGTCGCGGTCAGCAAGGCCGAGGACTGGGAATCGGCCATCGCCCAGGCCAACGGCACCGCGTTCGGGCTGGCCGCCGGCTTGTTCACCTCGGACCTCGCCGGTGCCGTCCAGGCCATCCGGGAGATCGACGCCGGCAACATCCACATCAACTGGACGCCGCTCTGGCGCGCCGACCTCATGCCCTACGGGGGTCTCAAGGGCAGCGGCATCGGCAAGGAAGGCCCGCGCACCGCGGTCGCCGAGATGACCGAGGAGAAGACGGTCCTCCTGCACGGCAAGCCCTGGTAACCCGCCCGAACCCTGAAGGAAGAAGATCATGAGCAACAGCCGTTCGGGCAAGACGGTCCGGCTGACCGTCGCCCAGGCCATCGTCACCTACCTGTCCCAGCAGTACTCCGTCGCCGATGGCCAACGCCGCCGGCTGATCCCGGCCACGCTCGGCATCTTCGGCCACGGGAACGTCGCCGGGATGGGCCAGGCGCTCGACCAGCTCAGCGACCTGATGCCGTTCGTCCAGGGCCGCAACGAGCAGTCGCTGGTGCACCTCGGCGTGGGCTACGCCAAGGCGCTGAAGCGACACGCCACCCTCGCGATCACGGCCTCGATCGGCCCCGGCGCGCTGAACACCGTCACCGGGGCCGGGCTGGCCACGGTTAACCGGCTGCCCGTGCTGCTGCTGCTGGGCGACACCTACGCCACCCGCCGGCAGGGCCCGGTGCTGCAGCAGCTGCAGCACCCGGTCGAGGCCGACGCCACCGTGAACGACGCGCTGCGCCCGGTGTCCCGGTTCTTCGACCGCATCAACCGGCCCGAGCAGCTGCTCACGGCGCTGCCCGCCGCCATGCGCGTGCTGGTCGACCCGGTGGACACGGGCGCCGTGGTGCTGTCGCTGCCCCAGGACGTCCAGTCGCACGCGTTCGACTTCCCGGCCGAGTTCTTCGCCGAGCGCGACTGGGTGATCCGTCGCCCGGTCGCCGACCCCGACGAGATCGACGCCGTGGCCCGGCTGCTCGCGCGCGCCCAGAAGCCGATCATCATCGCCGGTGGCGGCGTCATCTACTCCGATGCCACCGCGGAGCTGGAGGCCCTCGCCGGTTCGGCCGGGATCCCGGTCCTGGAGACGATGGCCGGCAAGGGCGCTGTGCAGCAGCGCGCCTGGTGGCAGCTGGGCGGGATCGGTCTGGAGGGCACCCCGGCCAACAACGACCTGGTCCGCCAGGCCGACTTCGTGCTCACCGTCGGGTCGCGGCTGACCGACTTCCCGACCGCGTCGCAGTCGCTGTTCGAGAACCAAGACGCGGTGTTCGCGTCGATCAACGTCAACGTGCACGACGCGGCCCGGGTCGGCGCCGCGGGCATCGTCGGGGACGCCAAGCGCGCCCTCGTCGGGCTCGCCGCGGCCGTGCAGGGCGCCGGGTACACCAGCCCGGCGGCGTGGCAGGACGAGGTCCGGTCGAAGGTCGCCGAGTGGGAGCCGGTACGGGCCGCGGCGCTGGACCCGGACACCGCGTTCGACCGCGCCTCGATCCCCGCCGACTTCGGGGACATCGTCCCGGACACCGGCGCGCTGCTCACCCAGGGCCAGGTCATCGGCCTGCTCCAGGAGCACGCCCGGGCCGGCGACACGATCGTCGCCGCCGCCGGCGGGCCGCCCGGGGACCTGCAGAAGGTCTGGGACGCGACCGAGGGTCGGTTCTGCCACCTGGAGTTCGGCTTCTCCTGCATGGGCTACGAGATCCCGGCCGGCATGGGCGTGCGGCTCGCCGACCCCAACCCCGACTCGCGGGTCGTGGTGTTCATCGGAGACGGGACGTTCCTGCTCTCGCCGACCGAGCTGGTCACGGCCGCGCAGGAGAGCATCGCCGTGACGGTGGTGGTCCCGGAGAACCACGGCTACCAGGTGATCCACCGGCTGCAGATGGGCCGCCACGGCACCGAGTTCGGCAACGAGTTCCGCTACCGCACCAAGCCCCTGGACCTGGCGGCCGGCGGCAGCCAGCCCCGGCTGGACGGCGAGTACCTCCAGGTCGACCTCGTGCAGGTCGCCAAGGGGCTCGGCGCCATCGGCATCCGGGCGGACACCGCCGAGGGGGTCCGCGCGGCGCTGGAGGAGACCCGCGGCCACCAGGGCCCGGTCGTCATCGTCGTCCCGGTCATCCCGCACATCGACCTGCCCGGTGCCGGCGCGTGGTGGGACGTCGCGCCGTCGGAGGTGTCGGAGGACGAGACCGTCCAGCGCCTGCGCACCGAGTACGAGGCGGGGCTGTCCCAGCAGTACTGGCTCGGCTGATCCCCCTTCCGAAAACTTCTCCGCGAAAAGAGATTCGTCATGACTGAAACCCGTGAGATCGGTGTGGGCCTGATCAGCGTCGGCTGGATGGGCAAGCTGCACACCCGCGCCTACCAGTCGATGCCCTCGGTCTACCCCGAGCTGGGCGTCAAGTGCCGGCTGGTGACCGCCGCCGACACCGCACCGGACCGCGTCGAGTACGCCAAGGACGTGCTCGGCTACGAGCGCGGCACCACCGACTACCGCGAGGTCCTCGCCGACCCCGACGTGGACGTCGTCTCGATCTGCGCGCCGAACATGCTGCACCGCGAGATCGGCATCGCCGCCGCGAAGGCCGGCAAGCCGTTCTGGATCGAGAAGCCGGTCGGCCGCGACGCCGCCGAGACCGCCGAGGTCGCCGCCGCCGCCCGCGAGGCCGGGGTCGCCACCTCGATCGGCTACAACTACCGCCACGCCCCGGCCATCGAGCGCATGCGCGAGCTGATCGCCGACGGCACGCTGGGCCGGATCACCAACATCCGCTCGGTGTTCCTCAACGGCTACGCCTCCGAGCCCAAGGGCGCGCTGTCCTGGCGGTTCCAGAACGAGTACTCCGGCAGCGGCGCCATGGGCGACCTGCTCAGCCACGTCGCCGACCTCGTGCAGTACGTCGTCGGGCCGATCGACGAGGTCACCGCCCTGTCCACGATCATCCACGCTGAGCGCCCCATCCTCCCGATGGGCTCGGGCACCCACT
>CAVSTV010000006.1:0-274190 GCA_963730945.1 uncultured Actinomycetota bacterium | reverse complement strand
CCGATCGAATCCAGTTCCTGCTCGAGGAAGCGTTCCTCGGCAAAACGCCTGCAAGCCAATTCTGTGCCGCGGCGGATCTGCCCTGCAGTTGGGGCGACCCCTGGGATCATCACCTGAGGCCGGCGGCTGGGGTGCCCTCGGATCGCCCTTGCGGCGCAGCTGGAGCGGCTCGGCGAGAGCGTGCAGGCCGACGCCGGTCCTCACGGACGTCTCCGACGTGCTCGGCAACCGCGCGAGCGCCCTGCGCGCGATGGCCCGGGCGGCAGTGGAGCGCAGCGACACCGGCCCCAGGACTCGAAGGGCCAGTGGCTGGCGATGCCCAGGGCGCGGCGTTCGTAGGCGGCGGCGATGAACCGGAACAGCAGCTGCGCGCCGGTGTCGTCCAGGGGTGCGAACCCGACCTCGTCGCAGATGATCAGGTCGTGGCGGAGCAGGGTGTCGATGACCCGCCCGACGCTGTTGTCGGCCAGGCCGCGGTAGAGGGTTTCGACCAGGTCGGCGGCGGTGAAGTAGCGGACCCGGTGCCCGGCGCCCACGGCTGCGACGCCGAGCGCTACGAGCAGATGGGTCTTGCCGGTGCCCGACGTTATCCTCGGTTTGATCTTGAAGTTGTCGTATTTCCGCTGGTGATCATGCCTTTGCGATCGATGCAGTGTGGTCCGCGGGTGCTGCTGGTTGTCCGGGCCAGCCCCGTCGGCCGAGTTCGCGTCGGAGGTCGAGGTTCTCACCGTGGGCTTGTTCGAGCGCGGACTGTAGCGCCTGGACCTGTTGCCGGTGTTGCTTCTTCAGGTGGTTGATCTGGCTGGTCAACGTCGAGACGAGTGTGGACTCCCGGGCCGGCGGCGCCGGCTCGGCGGGCTTGGGGCGGTGCTGGTCGCGGAGGCGCTCGATGCGCCCGCGCAGGTCCGGGTGTCCGTAGAGGAAGGCGTGGGAGACACCGGCCTCGCGCCCGACGGCCTGGAAGGTGACCGGCTCGCCGCGCTTGACCAGACGACGGACCGCCTGTTCGGCCGTCTCGGTCTTCGCCTGGGATTTGGCCTTGGCGGCGGCGGTCAGCGTGGTGATGCGGCGCTCGCGGGCGTCGGTCATGACGAGGTCCTTCGATGGCGGGTGAGGTCGAGGGTGAGCGGGACCGGGCCCGCTGGCGCTGCGCCGCAGCCGGCGCCTTGCACCGCCCGGCCGGGGTTGTCGCCCATGGTGGCCAGCAGCCGGGTCAGGGCGGCGTGTTCGGCGCGCCGCTGGGCGAGCCAGACGTTGTCGTCGGGCATCAGCCGGCCGTGACGCTGCTGGAACGCGGCGGTGCTGCGGGCGATCAACTCTTCGGTGTCGTTCAGTTGCCGCGCCAGGGCCGAGTGGTGGGACTCGTCGGTGACGAACACCGAGCAGGTCAAGCACGCGTTGCCCTTGTCGCAGGTTTGCAGCGGCGGCAGCATGCACCAGCCGTGGGGTAGGAACCGGTCGGCCCGGTCGAACAGGTGCAGGCTGTCGTGGTCCTCGCGGGAGAACCGCATCCGGGTGCCGTCGGCCTTGAGCTTCGCGGTGGCGAGGAACGCCTGCTCGGCGTGCTCCTCACGTTGGGCGATGTAGTGCATCGACATGGTCGGGCTGGCGTGCCCGGCGTAGCGCTGCAGGACGTGGATGGGCAGCCCGAGCTCGGCCAGGCGGGTCAGCTTGGTGTGGCGGAACCGGTGGGTGTGGCTCAGCCCGACCGCTCGGCCCTTGCCGTCGGTGATCTTCACGATGTTGCTGAACTCGCGCAGCATCCAGGCGTAGGTGCCCGATGGGTAGGGCTTGGTAGCGGTGCGGTTGCCCAGACGCTGGGTGAACAGGAACCGCGGCTGCATGTCAGGGGACCGCTCCCGGATCCATCGTTGTTGTTCCTCAATGACCTCGGTGACCTCGCGGTCGACGAGGATGCTGTCCGGCGCGGCATCGATCTTGGACTGCGCGTAGTGGAAGCGAGCGATCTCCTCGCTGTCCGCGGCGGGGTCCTCGGCGGTGCCGGTGGCGCGGTCGGGCAGCGGGGACAGACAGTCGAATGCGCAGGTGCGGATCTCGCTGGCCCGGCGGCCGGTGAGGATCTGCAGCAAGATCATGCGCATGGCCTGCGGGTCGTCGAAGCCGTGCGCGAGTACCCGGGTGCCGTCGCCGCGGGTGACCTGCATCTGCTGCTCGCGCGGCAGCCCGAGCAGGGGCAGGGCGGCGGGGATCTGGGCGAGGGCGTGGTCATCGACGTAGTGCCCGGCGTTGAGGACGGGCTGGTGCGGGATGCGGGAGACCTGGCGGAACCAGCCGGCCGCGTGCGCGTCGGTGACCTGCTGGGCGGGTGAGAATCCCAGCACGCGACGGGCCTCGACCGGGTTCGCCGCGAGGAACGCGAACAGCTCGGCGACGGCCCGCAGGTCGTCGTTGATCAGACGGGGCGCCACGATGCCCGGGCAGCGGCGGGGTCGGCGCCCGCGACGGTTGTCCGGGTCGGCGTCCCAGCGCCGGAACGCGGCGGCCTGCCCGGCCGCGGCCGCGGGGTCGCCCAGGACGTCGTCGGGATCCTCGAGGGCGGTCGTGAGCCACCGGTCGAAGCGCAGCAGGCACGGCAGCCGCTCCTGGCTGACGGTCGTCCAGCGCAGCGTGCCGGCCTCCAGCAGGGTGCCCAGATGCCACTTGGCGGCCTCCCGCAGCCAGGGCTGGGCGATCTGGCCCGGTGAGCAGCCGTAGTTGGCCTGCGGCTCGCGCGCTGACAGCGGGATCCGGGGGTCGCAGCGCGGGTGCCAGTCATCCAGCGCCCACCAGGGCCCGTCGAGGCAACGCGCGAGCAGGGCCAGGCGGGCGAAGCGGAACACGACCCGCAACCGGGCGCGGCTGCCCTGGGGTGGGAGCCGGCCCCAGCGGGTGGCGTAGAACCAGCCCTGCAAACCGGCCGCGGTGTCCCAGTCCAGCTCGCGCATCGAGCCCGGGAACGGGTGGTTGTCCCGCACCGCCCGGCGCAGGATGTTGGCCAGCTGGTTGGTCGCCAGCACCGAGGACCGGGTGCCGTCGAGGGCCTGCCAGTGCGCCATCCAGGCCAGCTCGGCGGGGAACGGGTCGGGCAGCCCGGTCAAATCGATCCTGCGGTCGCCGTTCTCGGTGATCGATGCCCAGCCCTCGATGCCCGGCCCGATGATCGGGCCGCGCCAGAGCTGAGGCAGCTCCGAGAACAGGCGAGCCACCGGGTCCAAGCCAGCGGTGAGGCGAAGGTGCCCGAGATGCTCACCGACCATCAGGCACCGGCCAGCCGGTCGTGTAGGTCTTCCAGTTCGCCGCCGCGCGCAGCGCCTCGTCCTCACCGACCCAGCCGTAGAGATCCAGGGTGGTCTGCACGTGCGCGTGCCCGAGCCGCCGCGACACCACCCACTCCGGGGTCCCGGCCAGCAGCAGCGCGGTGGCATGGCTGTGCCGAAACCAGTGCGGGGTCCACCCGGGCGGGCCGATTCCCTTGCGGCGCAACGCCGCGACCTTGTCCCGAACCGTCCCCTCCCGCAGCGCACCCAGCAGTGGGGGCCGTGCAAGGTTCACCAGCAACGGCGAGTCCGCGCTCAGCGGCAACCCGAGCTCGGCGGCGCGGCAGGCCAGCTCGGTCAGGTAGTCGGCGAACAGCCGCTCCAGGTCGGCGCCGACGTAGACCCGGCGCGGGCGCATCATCTTCACCCGGGCCCCGTTCGGGTTGTCGGCGCGCGGGACGACCTCGACATACGGGGTGTCGCCGCGCCCCATCACGAAGTCGCTGATCCGTATGCCCAACACCTCGCCGAGGCGACAGCCGGTCTCGGCCAGTAACGCAAACAGCAGCCGGTCGCGCAGGTTCCCGACCCACTCTCCGGTCACCGCGTCGGGGACAGCGCAGCCGTCGAGGACGGCCTGGATCTCCTGGGGCAGCAGTAGCGGTGGCCGCTCGCGCGAGCGGTGACGACGGACCCGCACCAGCGCGGACGGGCCCGGTGCCGAGCGCGAGTCCAGGTGGGCCAGCAGGCCCCGGGCCGGGCTGCGGCGCGGTGTCCCGCGCAGCAGCCGTCCCGCGACCGGCACCTCGAACATGGCCTCCTGCCAGCGGTAGAACGAGATCAGCGTCGCCAACCGGGCCTCCAAGGTCTCCGCCGACGGCGCCTTCCGCGGCGCGACCAGGGCGTGCTCGACCGTGCGGCCGTTGCGCAACCAGGACAGGAACCCCGACACCGCCGGGACCCCGACCCCTCGCCACCGCTCGGCCTCGGCGCGCTGCTCGAGGAACGTCCACCACTGAGCCAGCGACGTCGCGTAGACACGGACCGTGTTCGGCGACCACAGGTGCCGATGGGCCTCCAGCCACTCCTCGACCGGAGCCACCGTCCGGTAGTCCTCGTCGATCACGGTCCAGGTGCGCGGCCCAACCGAGGGCCGGACCGCCAAGCTGTGCGCCACGTTGTCGTTCCATCTCGTCGAAGAACACCCGCTGATAGCGATGCATCAACGACGACAATCCACATTCGACACGCTCGTCGCAGACAGAGAAGAGACGAACTCAAGACCCGTTGATAACCGACGGGCCGGTGACGGCGAGGTTCTCCGCCCGCCCGATCCACTCCAGGGTGGCCAGGGCGTGCTGGGTCGGGGGTGGGATGGAGCTGTCGGCCTCCCGCCACGAGGCGAACGTCTTGCCCGCCGGGAGGCCGGCGGCGCGGCGGTGTTGACGCCGGGTCGCCTCGTCGCGGCCGGCGACCTCCTCGGCGAGCAGCACCCGCAGCGTTTCGGCGGGGTCCCAGCGTTGCGCGCGGGCGGTCGCGAGGACCTCGGGTGCGGCGCCGCGCAGGTAGGGCAGCCGCATCCGACGCAGCAGCACGGTGAGCTCGTCGGGCAGCGGTGGTGGGGCCGGTTGTGCGGTCACGACCATGATGTGACCTCCTCGACCCGGTTGCGCAGCCGGTCGGCGAGCGTGCCGACCCAGCTGGCGATCGCGGCCGCGTCGTCCTCGCCGTCCGAGCAGGCGTGCGCGCAGTCGGCGGTCGCGGCCGGGTCCCCGCGCAGCAGCCACGACTCGACACGGCTCAGTGCGGTGGCCGCCTGGGCGGCGGTGAAGGTGTCGAGCAACCCACTCCTCGACCTTGCCCAGGAACGGATCGATCAACCGCTCCCGGCGGCCCGGACCACCCACCGGTAGACCCCGGTCGCGCTGGGCGACCCAGCGCCGCACCGTCTTCGGGTCACACCCGGCCAGCGCGGCAGCCGAGTGCGCGCTCCCGGTCAGGTCGAACGCTTGAGAATGTTCATGATCTCCCTGTCATCCTTCTTCACAGGTCCCTCCACAGACCTCGGGTCATCAGCACCCCGAGTGCACTGTGGAGGGACCGCCTACCAACGGACCGACACGCCGCCAGCCCGGGACAGCCCAGGGAGATCAGCTGTCCGCAGAGAGGGAGATGCGGTGTCCGCCTACAGGGAGATTGGCCTGTCCGCTGTCAACCAGCGGTGAGCACGGAGCCGTCTCGGCGGCTGCCGATCTGAACGGGCTTGCACGCACCCTGTCCGCAGGGCAGACCAAGCCAGGAGGACCTGCACAGCCGTTCCCGATCGAACCCACGAAAGATCCCGATTTGGGAGTAGGACGCGATCTAGAATCTCGACGACATATTACAAGATCATGACCCCAGGAGCCCCGGAGCAAGAATGTTGCGGACTAAACCACTAGGTTTTGCGAATCCGCCTCTCTCTTGCGCTACTACTAAGCGTAGTCAATAGGGCACCACCGGTAGAAGGCGGCTGACCCAAGCCAGTCCGCGCCCGCACCAATGTCTCCCACCATTCGGGTTAGCGTCCCGAAATCACAACAGCGACCTCGCTCGGGAAACCTGCAGCTCAAGGCACGTATGGACGACCCAAGCTTGATCCATCAATGGCATAGGTGCCACGCGGTCCACCCATGATCGGCCTCGACGCTCTATTCCCAGACCGACCGATGGGCGGCTTCTTGCCGGACGGATAGGCGCCAGTGGTAGCGGCGCGTGATGCTACGGTCAGCCCCGATGCTCGGGCATCGACACGCAGTCCAATAGCGCAAGGGGATACATTCATGACAGATGGCGGTAGTCCGCCGTTGCACAAGTTCTACGGCCCCGAGGCCGCGTTCGCCGTCGAGCCGAGGCCGAGCTGCCGACCACCATGTAGGAGCGGGAGATCGCCCGCGGCCTGGAGCTGGGCCTGCCGGGCGCCGACTCGATCGTGGACAAGCGGATCCCGACGTTCTCCCGCGGCGAGCTGCCGCACTTCGCCGGCATCAACACCTTCCTCAAGGCGCCCTACCTGGAGGACGTGCGGCGCTGCGGCGAGTACGACGTCGCGGTGCTCGGCGCGCCGTTCGACGGCGGCACCACCTACCGCTCCGGCACCCGGTTCGGCCCGCAGGGCATCCGCAAGATCTCCGCGCTCTACGGGCCGTACAGCTTCGAGCTCGGCGTCGACCTGCGCGAGTCGATCACCATCGCCGACCTCGGCGACATCTTCACCATCCCGGCGAACATCGAGAAGACCTTCGACCAGATCTCCAAGGCGGTCGCGCACGTCTACGCCAGTCCGGCGCCTTCCCGGTCGTGCTCGGCGGCGACCACTCGATCGGCTACCCGACCGTCCGCGGCGTCGCCCAGCACCTGCGGCGGCAACCTCGGGATCATCCACTTCGACCGGCACGTCGACACCCAGGAGACCGACCTCGACGAGCGGATGCACACCACGCCGTGGTTCCACGCCACCGACATCCCCAACGTGCCGCCGAAGAACCTGGTGCAGATCGGCATCGGCGGCTGGCAGGCGCCGCGGCCCGGGGTGAAGGTCGGCCGCGAGCGCGGCACCACGATCATGACGGTCACCGACTGCGTCGAGATGGGCATCGAGGCCGCCGCCGAGCGCGCGCTGGAGGTGGCCTGGGACGGCGCCGACGCGGTCTGGCTGTCCTTCGACGTCGACTGCCTCGACGCCGCGTTCGTCCCCGGCACCGGCTGGCCCGAGCCGGGCGGCTTCCTGCCCCGCGAGGTGCTCAAGTTCATCCAGCTCATCGCCGACGCCGCGCCGCTGGCCGGCATCGAGGTCGTCGAGTGCTCGCCGCCCTACGACAACGCCGAGATCACCGCGCTGATCGCCACCCGGGTCATCTGCGACACCCTCGGCTGCCTGGTCCGCGCCGGCCACCTGCCCGCGACGCGGAGCCTACGTAGCAACGACCGTCGAACCTGCTCACGAAGCTCGACGTGATCTCGCGCTCGCTCGCCGGCTGCTGACCGCGTCCTGTGCGCGTGTGCCGACTCGGCGTACGGCACCGGCCGCCGCGCCGCGCCGCCGGCGGCCACGGCCACGGTCACGCTCGGCTTCAGCGCCTGGCCGGGCTGGTTCCCCTGGCAGGTCGCCCAGGAGCAGGGCCTGTTCGCCAAGAACGGCGTCGACGGTCGAGCTGAAGTACTTCGACAGCTACACCGACAGCCTCAACGCGCTGGCCACCGGCAACGTCGACGCCAACAGCCAGACCCTCAACGACACGCTCGCCTCGGTCAGCGGCGGCGCCAAGCAGACGATCGTGCTGGTCAACGACAACTCCACCGGCAACGACCAGATCATCGCCGGCGAGGGCATCAACAGCGTCGCCGACCTCAAGGGCAAGAAGGTCGCCGTCGAGCAGGGCACCGTCGACCACTACCTGCTGCTGCTCGCGCTGCAGAAGGCCGGGCTGACCGAGAAGGACATCGAGCTCATCCCGCTGCTCACCGACGCCGCCGCGGCCGCGTTCGTCGCCGGCCAGGTCGACGCGGTCGGCGTGTTCGCGCCGTTCACCACCACCGCGCTGGAGCGTCCGGGCAGCAAGGCGATCGCCACCTCGGCCGACTTCCCCGGCGCCATCCCGGACCACCTGGTCGTTCGGCCGCAGACTTCGTCAAGGACCAGCCCGACGAGGTGCAGGCCGTGGTGCAGACCTGGTTCGACACCCTCGCCTGGATCAAGGCCAACAAGGACGCGGCCATCGACGATCATGGCCAAGCGGGCCGGGGTGAGCGACGGCGGACTACGAGACCTACGACGCCGGCACGACGATCTTCACCCGGCAGCAGAACCTCGACGCGTTCACCCCGGGCACCACGTCCGACGCACCTGAACTACCAGGCCGACCAGATCGCCGACTTCCTGTCGAGCACCGGGCTGGCGGACGAGCAAGCCGCCGCTGGACGGGCTGCTCGAGCCCGAGTTCGTCAAGGCGGTGAAGTGACCGATGGTCGGCACCGACGTACCGCTGCTGGCCCAGCGGCTCGACGGCGTCGCCGGCCGCGGGAGGCCGTCGCCGCTGCCGCGGCGGCCCGGTCGCGCCGGCCCTCGCGCTGCTGGCCATCCGCACGCCGATCCCGCGCCGGGCACGCTGGTCCTGATCGCCGCTGTCGGTGCTGGTCCCGCTCGCGGCCTGGGTCGCGCTGAGCGCCGCGCGGCGCGGTGACCCGCCACGTTCCTGCCCTCGCCGGGCGGCCGTGCTGGCGGCCGGGCGTGCGAGATGGCCGCGCTCCGGCGCAGCTGTTCGCCGACACTCTGGGCCACCGTGCAGCGCGTCGCTGCTCGGGTTCGGGCTGGCGGTGCTGGTCTCGGTGCCGCTCGGCATCGCTGATGGGCACCTTCCAGGCCGGCGCAGGCCGCTGTTCGAGCCGGTGATCGGCCTGCTGCGCTACCTGCCGGCCAGCGCGTTCATCCCGCTGCTCATCATCTGGCTCGGGCATCGGCGAGCCGTCCGAAGATCGCCCTGCTGTTCATCGGCACGGTCTTCTTCAACACGCTGATGACCGCCGACGTCGTACGGCGGCGTGCCGCGGCCGCTGATCGACGTCTCCTACACGCTCGGCGCCCGCCGCGGCGAGGTGCTGCGCAAGGTGATCGTGCCGCACGCGCTGCCCGGCATCATCGACGCGATCCGGGTCAACGCCGCCGCGGCCTGGAACTTCGTGGTGGTCGCCGAGCTGGTCGCCGCGACGGTCGGGCTTGGGCTACCGGATCGTGCGCGCGCAGCGGTTCCTGCAGACCGACCGGATCTTCGCGGTCCTGATCGTGATCGGCGTGATCGGTGTCCTGCATCGACGTCGCTGCTGCGCTTGCTGCGCGACCGGGTCGGGCGGTGGGTGGGATGACCGGCATGCTCGAGCTGCGCAGCGTGGCCAAGGACTTTCGGGTCGACGGCCAGACGCGTCGCGTGCTCGACGGCGTCGACCTGCAGCGTGCCGCGCGGCGAGTTCGTCTGCGTCGTCGGCGCCAGCGGCTCGGGCAAGTCGACGCTGCTGTCGCTGGTCGCCGGGCTGACCGCGCCGACCGACGGGCGAGATCACTGCTCGACGGCGCGCCGGTCACCGGTCCCGGGCCGGACCGCGGCCTGGTCTTCCAGTCCGGCGTCGCTGTACCCGTGGCGCACGGTCGAGCGCAACGTCGCCTTCGGGCTGGAGCTGCTGCCGCTGTCACAGGGCCGAGCGCAGGCGCCGGGTCGACTGGTACCTGGCCGAGATCGGCCTGCACCGGCTTCGCGCATGCGCTGCCCCGAGCAGCTCTCCGGCGGCCAGCAGCAGCGGGTGGCCATCGCCCGGGCGCTGGCCTGCGAGCCCGAGGTGCTGCTGCTCGACGAGCCGTTCGGCGCCCTCGACGTGCAGACCAAGGAGGACATGCAGGTCCTCATCCGGCGGGTGTGGCGGGACACCGGCACCACCGTGCTCATGGTCACCCACGACGTGGAGGAGGCGGTCTTCCTCGGGCAGCGGGTCGTCGTGCTGGCCAGCGACCCCGGCCGGGTGGTCGCCGAGACCGCGGTCGACCTGCCCGCCGATCGTGACCTCAGGCTCAAGCGCGCAGCAGAGTTCCTCGCCCTGCGCGCCCAGATCGAGGACCTGGTACGCCTTCACCACGGCAGCAACACACTGGCCGCGCCGACCAGGCGGATTCCGGCCCGAGGAGGCCGGAGATGAGGCGCCGAACGATACGGCCGCTGCGATACCGATCGGTTATCAACGCGCTGCTGGTCGTCCTGCTCATGGTGCTCCCGCTGGCTTTTGTGTTCCAGCGCTTGTGGGCCTCGACAGAAGATGTAGTGCGGTTTCACGCCGCCGAACGCGAGGGCGTGGCGTGGGTGCGCCCACTCACCAAGCTGCTCGCCGAGCTGGTCGACGCCCAGGTCGCTGCCACGGCTGGCGTCGCGGTCGACCTGCCGGCCGTCCGCGCCGCCGTCGGCGAGGTCAGCCGGACGGAGGAGGATCACGGTGATCCGCTACATGTTCGTCAGCGGTGGGAACAGTTGCCCGACCAGATCGACGCTGTCCTCACCCAGCCGGTGTCCGGACCGGACGCGTCGGCGGCGTACGCGGTGCCCATCGAGATGACACAGTCGCTGCTCGGCACGATCGGCGACACCTCAATGCTCGTTCGTGATCCGGGAGTGGACGCCTACTACTTGATCAATACGACGGCATTCGGCGTCCCGGACGTCATCGTCAATGCGGGTCAGCTCACCGCGACGGCTCGTGACCTGGCGGCCCGTGCAGGCGCGAAGACTCCCCTCGCCACCGACCCCAGGGCAGCAGTTGCGCTGGACCGGATCACCCGAGCGGCCGACGCGATCCGCATCGGACCACGCTCGGCCGCCGATGAAACGAGCGGGGAAGCCGCTGGCATTGATCTCCTCAAGCCGCTCGACGCGTTCGCCGCCGCGACGGACGAGCTGGTGGAGGCGGCTCTCGTCGCCAGCCAGAACCCGGCGCAGCCGTTGGCTGATCTCGACCGGGCGCGGGATGTGGTGCACGGCGCGTCGCTCGCGCTAGAGACCGCCGCCCTCGACTCGCTCGACGCGCTGCTGCAGGATCGGCTGACCCGCAGCGCCTCCGAGCGCAGCAACCAGCTGCTCGCCGGAGCAGCAATCATGCTCGCCGCAGGTCTGCTTTGGCTGGTCAACAGATCCGCCGGCGGCCCGAGGCCCGGCGCCGGAATCGAAATCCGGCTGCCAGATCGATCGGATCTACACCGCCGGTCGCGGCTGCGCGGGCGAGCCGAGCGATCGGCGTCCGACTCCGACGACGAGATCCACACAGAGCAGAAGTCGGCGGCACCGCAACCGGCGGGTCTCCAATGATCCTCAACAGGTTCGGTGTCCGGGGTCGGCTCAATCTGCTCCTGCTGTTGCCCTTGATCGCGGTCGTACTGGTGGCGACCCCGTTGGTCCTCGGCCAGATCGACAACGCCCGATCCGCGGGACGTACGGCCGAAAGCGCGAGCCAGGCCCGTCAGCTCGGCGCACTCGTCTCTGAGCTGCAGCGGGAGCTGCTGCTTACATCGGCCTACGTCGCCTTACCCGCATCCAGCCCAGCCACCATGCTGGAGCAGCAGCGCACGGTCTCCGACCAGGTCGAGCGGGTGCGCACCTCGCTGGGTCCCGCGGCGTCCGATGAGCTCATTGCGGCGCTGACCCGACTCGGATCGCTCGACGAGCTTCGACGCAATGCCGTTGTCCGTGGAGTTTCGATCGACAGCCTGGCGCGGACCTACCACGCCGTGACCGAGGCCCTGATCGACGCGCTGAGGCTTGTCCCGAACGACCCGACCGGCTCAGCCGGCGCCAACGCGGAGAGCACCCAAGTCCTCGTTCAGCTCGATGCACTGCTGCGGGCGAACGAGCAGGGCGCGTTGCGCGGCACCGCGCTGATCACGGCGGCGGCGAGCCCCGCGGCCGGGCGGAACCTGCTGACCAACGCGACCGCGCAGGCCGACATCCTCACCCAGCGTTTCGTCGAACAGGCCGAAGCCGGGCACGCCGCGCTCGTGGTGCTGGTCGACCAGGGTGAAGCCGGGCGCCTGGTCGACGCCCTGACCCGGCAGGTCCCGGCCGAGGGCGACCGGGGGGCCGCCGCGTTCATCGCCGACGCGCTGGCGCACGCGGAATCGCAGGCAAGCCTGCGACGCGTTGTTCAGGACCGGGTGACCACCGAGATCGCCGACGCCGCCGCGGCTCGCGAGGATGCCGCAGCGATCCTCGCCGCGATGGTCGGCGTCGGCGCTGTCGCGCTGATCGGGCTCGTGGCCCTGCTCAGCGTGATCGTCAGCCGCTCGATTGCCAATCCGTTGCACCGGTTGACCAGCTCAGCCACCCAGGTTGCCAACCTCGCGAGATCTGAGCTGACTAGGGTCGCCGACAGCGAGGACGCCGAAGAGCAGATTCCTCGACTCCCCGAGATCGATGTGTCTTCCGGGGGTGAGGTAGGCGAGCTCGCTAACGCCTTCAACCAGGTGCAGTCGACGGCAGCCCAGTTGCTGGACCGACAGGCCACCAACCGGCGCAACGTCAGCCTGATGTTCGCCAACGTGGCACGGCGCACCCAGAACCTGGTGCACCGACAGCTGGCTGTAGTCGATGAGCTCGAGCGCGACGAACAGGACCCCAACCTGCTCGACGGCCTTTACAGGTTGGACCACCTCTCGACCCGGCTACGACGCAGTGCCGACAAGCTACTCGTCGTCGCCGGCTCCCGTGAGCAGGCCATGATCGCCGGGCCCACCGAGCTCGCGACCGCCGTCCGATCCGCATTGGCTGAGATCGAGGACTACAAGCGAGTCCGGCTCGGCAACCTCTGTGATGTCATCTTGACGTCGCCGGTTGCCTCGGATCTCGTGCTGGTCGTCGCCGAGCTGCTCGAGAACGCCACTTCCTTCTCGCCGCCGGATTCCACGGTCGATCTCACTGCCGGAATTCAGAACGACGGCTCATGCCTGGTGCTCATCGTCGACCGTGGAGTCGGGATGACCGAGGAGCAGCTGGCCGTGGAGAACAGGCGCCTCGTGGAGCGCGAGCGGCTCGACATCGCGCCAACCGGGGTGCTTGGGCTCTTCGTAGTAGGCCGGCTGGCCCGTCGACACTCGCTCAACGTGGGCCTGGTCAATACCCCCGGCGGGGGCATCACCGCGCTGTTGGCCATTCCACCCCAGCTGTTCTCCAGCCACGCCGGATCGCGCCACCGGCCGGAACCAGCCAGACAAGCGCCAGCGCCACGCCGTGCCGCACCGCCAGGCCTGCGCACCGTAACCATCCCGCCGCCTCGCTCACCCGACGACGGGTTCGTCTGGTTCGAACTTGCCACTCCGGCCGCGGTACCCGAGTCCGATCCGGCCCCGGATCCGGCAAGCACACCCTGGCCGGATATCGGTCCGGCCCATCCGAGCACACCCGGTCCCGAGCACGAGCCCGTCGTCGCCGCTCGTGGGGGGCCGGCCGACCCCTCGCCCTCGGACACCACCGGGCCCGTGGTCCTCTCAATTGCGTCACCCTCCGTCGTGACCCCGGCGAACGACGGCCGACAAGGCCTGCGGCGCCGTGTACCCGGAGCCCAACTCCCGGCGACCGTCGGCGCGCCGACGCGTCATTCGGTGCCCGAGCGGACCAAACACAATGCCATCGCCGCGCGATCGGAGATGGACGACTATCAGTCGGCTCTTGCCGAGGCGGACCGTCGGCGCGACCCTCGAACGAGCGGGAACCAGCCGGCCGGACACCAGCAACCGGCTCCGCAGCCGCCGTCCATCGCGTCCACCACTCTCCCGAGGCACGCCGCACGCCGCCCGCGAGACACCACGCCGACGACATCCTCTCCCGTCGGCGGCGATAGCGAGCAGCGCGGCGGATTGACCCGGCGGAGGCCCGGCACGCACCTCGCCCCGGCGCTGCAGCATCAGCCAGAGGCCGGCCCCGTCGGCGTCACCAACAGCGGATGGGATGCACGACGGGATGCTGAGGCCGAACGCCGCGCTTTCGACGCGTTCGCCGCCGGTTTTGCTCAGGCTGACGCAGCGGTGGACACTGCCGCACCAGGCGACGGGGGGAACGGTCACGAACCTGGCCCGATGAAGGAGAGCACGCGATGACCTCATCTGCACCTGGAGCCACCGCTCAGGCGAGCAGTTTCAACTGGCTTGTGAACCGCTTCGCACAGGACACCGCCGGGGTCATCGCCGCAATCGCGGTATCCTCCGACGGGCTGCTGATCGCG
This sequence comes from uncultured Actinomycetota bacterium, assembly GCA_963730945.1. Taxonomy (GTDB): domain Bacteria; phylum Actinomycetota; class Actinomycetes; order Mycobacteriales; family Pseudonocardiaceae; genus Pseudonocardia. The sequence goes on along the minus strand of CAVSTV010000006.1, from coordinate 260,148 downwards.
ATTTCCTCCGGGGTAGAGGGGGCCGACGCCGAACGCCTCGGTGCAATCTCCACCGCGATGCTCAGCCTGGCCAACGGGGTCGGCGAATGTCACCCGATCGGGACCCCCGACAAGATCGTCATTGAGCTGACCCGCGGCTACCTGCTCGTCTGCACGATCAGCATCGGATGCTCGCTCGGCGTGCTGGCGTCCAAACAGGCGAGCTTGGGCACGCTGGCCTACGAGATGGCGATATTTGCTAATCGGGCCGGGCCCATTCTTACGCCCCAGCTGATCGAGGAGCTGAAGCTCACTGTCCGGACCTGACTCAAACCTGGGAATTGGTGCTTGGGGCATGAACGGCGCCGACAACGGTCCACGACCGACCGGGGACGACCTGAACGTCTCGCCTGTGCGGCCGTACTTGATGACCGCCGGGCGAGCCCAACCGGACAACGTGCCTATCGAGATCGAGTCGCAGGTCCTGACCAGTGATCTCGGCATGGCTTCGTACGAGAGCCTCACATTCGAGCACCGCGACATCGTCGCGCTCTGCCGGACGACCCTTGCCGTAGCCGAGATAGCCGTGCAGCTCGGGCTACATATCGGCGTCGCGAGGGTCCTGGTCGCCGACCTTGAGGCCAGCGGCCACGTCATCGTCCGCCGTCCCGGCACGACGATGGCCAACGATCTCGACACCATCGAGAGGGTGATCCGTGGACTCGAAGCCATTCGCTGAGCCCGGTGGTCGGCGTCCGCCAACACCGGTCAAAATAGTCGTCGGAGGTGGCTTCGGCGTCGGCAAGACCACGGCCGTCGGCGCAATCTCCGAGATCACCCCACTGTCGACGGAAGCAGCCATCACATCCGTCGCCGCCGAGATCGATCGCACCGGTCAGGTACCCGGCAAGACGACCACTACAGTGGCTCTGGACTTCGGCTGCATCACGATCGATCAGGACATGAAACTATACCTGTTCGGAACGCCCGGACAGGACCGATTCGGGTTCATGTGGCATGACCTGGTACAAGGCGCGCTCGGTGCGCTGGTGATCGTCGACTCCCGGCGACTCAACGACTGCTACCCGGCGGTCGATTACTTCGAAAAAATCAACCTTCCATTCGTGGTCGGCGTCAACCTCTTCCACGGCCAGCTTGAACATGACCTAACGGATGTGCGCTGGGCATTGGCCATCAGCGAGGACGTTCCAGTGATCACCATCGACGCTCGGGAGAAGCTCTCCGTTCGCGACGCGCTGCTCACTGTTCTACGTCGGGCCTACGACCGAGCGCGAATGGCGCCGCTCTCGCATCACACATGACAATCGGATCATGGCCGCGCATGAGAGGCGAGCTGAGCAGGACGTAATTATCGTGTGCGCTCCCCCAAGCGGCACCATTTCACCGTCGGCAATGCCCTGATCGTGGCCGGTTCGGCCGCGCCGAGGAGCGCGCCGCGGCCCTCGCCCCGTTCCGGGCGGCATTGCCGCCGCTGTTCGAGTTCGTATCCTCGATGCCCTACACCCCGGGTTCCGCAGTTCGTGGGCAGGCGTAGGCCCCGAATTCGGGGGTTGACCTGGGATGATCTACAACGGGCCATTCGTGCTGGTCAGACGCCGAATCGTGGAGCCGCCTTGGGGAGTCGAACCCCAGACCTACGCATTACGAGTGCCATCGACTGCGTCGATCATGGTGGCTACCTGGGACTGTGGGGGACGCACGATTACTGCCATCAGACCGAGACGGCAGGTTCCGACTGCAATTCGCGTCACGACAGGCGTCACGACGTACGCTTGGCGACGAGCCCCTCAGGACCACCCGTCTGGCCGATCACAAGCGCAACCCGCGCTCAGCCGCCGACCCCAGCCGGCTGACAGCACCGTCTGTACGACGTACTGTATACACATGACGGTCACCACCGGAGCCAGTGAGATCTGGCAGGCACGCATCCCGCCCGCGTTCGCCGAGCAGCTCAACGAGGACGCGGCCGTCCTCGGACTTTCCGGCCGGACCGAGATCGTGCGGGCAGCTCTGATGATGCTGCATCGCCGGGCCGCCGAGGAGCGCATGGCCCGAAGCGTCGACGAGTTCTACGGCGATGCCACGCCTCCTTTGCCGCTGGGTGTCACCCCGGACAACGATGAGCCGTCTTGATCCACTCCGCGGCGAGGTGTGGGACGTCCGCTTCACCAGCTTCGGAGAGCACCCGGCCGTGATCTTGAGTATCAATCAGCTGAACGCTCGGCTTGGACACGTGGCAGTCGTGCCGATCACCGGCACGCGCGGCCCGGCACTGACCCACATCCCACTCGGCGCTGACGCAGGCCTGACTCGATATGACGAGTCCTACGCCGACATCACAACAGTGCAGCCGGTGGCCAAGAGCCGATGCCGGCACCGCCGGGGCTTACTTGCCCCCAGCGAACTCAAACGACTGGAGGATCAGCTCCGCATCTACCTTGGCCTATAGCAAGTCAAACTGAATACCTCTGACCCGAATCCGCGAATTGATGGTGCTGCCCGGCGGGTGAGATGGCGATAGGTGCCCTGCGAACTGCGATGATGTGGTTATCGAGGCCAACATCGTCGAGGTCTGGAGGACACCTGTCGGGTGGGGAGCTTACGGGGTCGCCGGCGCGGGCGGCGGGGTGCGGATCGGCGCGCCGGATCCGACGTTGACGCCGGTGTCGGGAATGGTCGCGGTGACCGAGCTGGTCGAGCAGTTGGACGTAGTTGGCCGGTGGGACGCGGTGATCGGGTCGATCAAGCGGCGCCGCCGTGGCCACACGGCCGGGCAGCTGTTGGTCGGGCTCGCCGCGGCGCAACTGGCCGGGGAGGATTTCCTGGTCGGGCTCGACCGTCAGCGGGCCGACCAGGCCGGGCAGGCGTTGGCCCCGGTGCCCGACCTGGCCGCGACGACCGCGGCCGGGTTGCGCCCGCCGGTTCACCGGCACGCAGTGGGCGGCCGTGGAGACGGGGCTGGGCGATGTGCACGCCGCCGCGCTGGCCACGCTGGCCGTGGTGGCACCGGCGCGGGCGGCCGAGCTGGCCGAGAGCGTGACGATCGACCTGGACACCACCGACGTGGAGATCTACGGCCGCCACAAGCGCGGAGTGGCGTTCAACCACCAGGGCCAGCGGGTCGGCCGCTCGCACGCAGCCACCAGGGCCGACACCGCGACGGTGCTGGCCGCGGACCTGCTGGCTGGCAACGAGGATCCCCGCCGCGGCGCTGCCGCCCTGCTGCACCGGGCGCTGGCCGCGCTGCCCGCCGCGGCACGGGCCGGGCGAATTCGGCTGCGCGCCGACGCCGGCTACTTCGCCGGCCAACTGGCCCGGGCCGCCCTGTTCGCCGAGATCGAGTTCGCCATGTACCGCGGGGCCAGACCACGGTCGACATCGCGGAGTACGCTTGCGAGCACCGAGATCCACTGCTCTCCGAGCACCAGCCGTGCGCGCGGCACTGCGCGGAAGGCGAGATGGTGATCCGCCCGCACTTCATCGTTCTCGACGTCTGGAAAGCGGCGAAACCGCTGCTCAAATTGAATCCGGGCTCCTGCCCATCCACCTCGCCGGTACATCGGTTGGTCGCTCGCGGCGGACACGCGCGAAACGGCGATGCTGTGGCGTATCAGGACGGGCAGGCCGGCATCCGCACGCAAAGCGACTCCGCGCCGATCACCCGCAGGTCGTACGATCAAGCCTGCCCCGGGGCCACCCGCCTCGGACGGTCCGGAGGAGGTCGACATGCCGGGTGTCAATCCACACGACCTCGCCGAGGCCGACCTGATCCGCGAGCTGGCGCATCTACACCGAACCCGCCACGACACGTTCCTTCACGGATCGCCAGACGCCCTGCGGGAGCACAGCAGCCGGCTTGTGGAGCTGGAGGGGGAGTACCTACGGCGTCATCCCGAGCGGGAGGTCGACCCCGCCAGGACCCGTTCGGGTGCCCGGCGCGAGACAAGCTCGTGACCCCCGGGCTCGAGGAATCCGACGGTGCGCGGCGCATCAGTCAACGCGTGGGTCGGCGGGCCCCGCTCCGACCAGCTCACTGAGCTGAGGCCGAGCCCGCTATACGTCGTTCCCCCTCCATGTCCAGGCTCATGCCAGCGACTACTCCGGCGCATTGGACGCTGACCCCGTCGATGCGATGGCCCACAGGGAACAGCACACCGACGCACAGCTCCTCCCCGACGCTGGAGAGATACGAATGCTATGGCCTCACGGAGGCGGCGGCGCCCGACTTGCCCTGCCCGTGGCCGCGATGATGCCTACTACGCCTGCTTGGGCAGCGCGTTCGACATGCTCCCTCCCGCCCGCTGCGGGATGTGCTCACGGCCGTCGTCGCCTATGCTCGCGACGCGGGCGGTGCTCGCACCGGCCACCTTTGCCGTTCCGGGCGACCGTTGGCGCGCGGTCGAAGCCGTGACGTAGGAACGCCGGCACGGAGGCCACGCTGCGGCTGGTCGCGGCCGCCTGAGCCGCCTCGAGCAAATCTTGAGCCGGGTCAGGCTCCGGCGTTCTCGTACGCCTCGAGCACGGAGCGGGAATCCGGCCACGGTCAGAAACCTTGTGGCCGTGCTCGCGGGCCCATTCACGAATCGCCGTGGTCTTCTCGCAGTCAGTCCGAGCGGGCGACACCGTCGGACCACCAGCGCGGCGGCGGCCGCGGCCCCCGAGACGACGGGCGGCCGCAACAAAAGGAGCCACGGCGTCCCGAAGCTTCGCGGCGTTCTTGTCGGACAGGTCCAGCTCGTAGGTTTTCCCATCAAGAGAGAAGCCGACAGTGCTCGACGCCACCGAGCCGTCAACGTCGTCGACCAACGAGACCTGTGTAACCCTTGCCACGATGCACGTCCATTCCGGTAAGTCGTAGATGCGGGAACCCACAATTCGAGTATCCGCAGCCGCGCGGTAGCCCGCCGCAAGCCGATCTTCAGGGATTCGCCAGAAAGTGACAATCGAGCTACGACCGCCCACCGATGCGAGTCGAACGGGCCAGACATTCAGCCGAGCAGGCCTCGCACCCCGCGCGGTAACGTTTGCAGCCAAGGGCCAGACCTTCGACAACAACGCGTCCTTGTTTCGTCCAAGGCCGTCGCACGGCTGTTGCCGTACCCGGTACAGGTTCGTATCCTCCGCAGCACATCGGGCTGTCGGTGACTCGCGTGCTTGGGCCAGCTCTGACGGGAGGGCCAGCTGACGACGATGCCGGCGCACCCGACCAGGGCGGGTTCCGCCCCGCGTCTACCAGTAGTTCCGGTCGCCGGCTCAACATCAGACGGTCTCGTCGAGTACTCGGACCGCCTGTGGGCCATCGCGAGAAGCTCGACCCGTCGCCGCACGGTCAGCTCCCGGGCTCCGGGGTTGGGGCGGCGTCCACCGACTTGGTAGTGCCGGCCGCGACCGGCTCGGCGATCGAGGCCGATTCCGTTACCTCGGTCGGGCGCACCACGATCACGGGGCAGTGGGCATGCAACACGCACTGCATGCTGACCGAGCCGAGCAGCATGCTGGCGAAGCCACCGCGACCGCGGTGACCCAGTACCAGAACATCGACCTCGCCGGACTTGTCGATGAGCACGCCGGCGGCAGGTCCGGCCGCGACCACGATTTCCACCGGCGGCGCCACGGCGTCGCCGTCCAGCGCTTCCTCGACCATGCGCCGGGTCTGTGCCTCGACGTCAACCTCGATCACCGGCTCGGACGCCGTCAGCGGCTGAGTGCGTCCGTGCACCGCGTACTCCGGGAAGTAGGTAGACACGACGCGCAGTCGGGCACCCCGCCGGTTGGCCTCGGCCACCGCGTACTTCAGGGCGGCCCCGGACTCGGCGGAGCCGTCCACCCCGACAAGGACAATGTTGGACAGAGTCACGAGGCCGCACCTCCTTGATCGGGCCGGACGCATTGACGCGGCCGGCAGGCCCAGTGTGCGCGCAGGCCCATTCAGCGCATACCGGCGAACGACCCAGATTCCCCGGGTAGGCCCCATTGGACAGGTGGATGTTTGACCAGACCCGCGCCAACACGTCGGCCGACGCGCACGGCCGCAGACGTCGCCACCGACCTCGCGCAGGCCTTCGACCTCGCCGAGATCGTCGCCGATCCCGCCGCCCTGCGCCGGGAGGCGGACCGGGGCCCGGGCAAGCCCCACGATGTCGCTGCGGCCCTTCCTCCGGGCGACGACCCGCCGCCCTACCGTGCGGCGGGGGCCAGGTGGTGGGTCGTCGACTTCCCCGGCGATGCGGTGTCGATCGACTCGGTGCGCGGAGTCATCCGCGACGGGCCCGCGCCCCGCCAGACCATCTGGCCCGTCCTTCGTCGACTTCCTAGCGGCGCTGCCGGGCGGTAATCAACCAGGAACGCGCGTCGAGAACCACGCTGCGCTCCTCGTCGTAGCGATCCGCGAGCGTCTCACGCAGCAGCTCGACGGTACGGGCTGCCTCGCCATCGCTCAGTGTCGGCATTGGTGTTGACGCTTGTCGCCGAAGCAGCCGCAGGTGGAAGCGTCCGCGGCCGGCACCGGCGGTCAGCGAGCGGCCGCCGCCGACTACTGCTAGGCCGACCTCACAGCGGACGTCCTGGCAGCTTCGGCCAGGCGGGTTTCTTGCGATCAGCCCCGGTCGTCTTCGCCCGACTCACCGGTCTGCAGATAGGTGAGCACGTGCTGGGCGAGATCCTCCGCCGCCGACACGACCTCGTGCGGCAGACCGTGGGGGCCGCGCATCGCGGCGGCGAGCGTGTCCAAGAGCCGGGCAATCCCGAACATCACGAACGCGCCGGGCAGTGGGGCGCCGTCCCTTCGGCCCACCGGAGAGCTGCGCAAGCCGGCCGCTGCGCTGGTCAGCAGTTTCGGTTCACCGCGGATGGTCCGGTGGCGCGCGTCCTCATCGCGCTTCCCATTCATCGCGGCTCGTACCCGGCCGTCCCCACCCAGACGGGGACGCAGGCCATTTCGAACCGCGGCTGGGCGGGCGCGGCGAGGGGCAGGGGACTGCTGGCCACAGGAGCCTCCTTCGAATCGGTAGCCGATGCCACGACCCGTATGCCCAGACCGGCAGGCCGCCGCTCTACTGAGTATGGCCGCGGGCGGGGCGCCAAGCATCGGCCACATGACTGCTGTGCACGGGCAGCCGGCGAGGCCCGGCGACGGGCCGCGAAAGCCGTCTCCGTGACGCACGTACATCGGTCGCGCTCGTGATCGCCGGCTTGCGCTCTGCCTTGCGCCGGCCGGCTCAGCGGCGGCCTGCAATGCGCGCACCGGCCCCCCGAGAGCGACTCCGGGGTGTGAACGACGCTCACCGCCTGAATCTCCGCATAGCGACAGCCCGCGTCACGAGGGCGAACGCCAGGACCGCCCGCGAAGACGCCGACCCGTCGATCAACTCCAACGACCACACGAGCTGGATGACGTCACCCTTCCTGAACTGCGTGACATTCCAGCGGAGTGCCGGTCCACCCTCGATGACGTCGAGCTCACGCGAGTACCGATCACAGTTAAGGTAAGCACCGGGTCGAGAGGGGCAGGCTGGCGCGTCGGACAGATCCGAGCAGGCCGCCCCAGAAGCACCCCGCTGAGCACCTGCATGCGAGCTTCGGCCTGGTTCGCCACGTCGGCGGGCTGCTCATCCCCAGCGCCGCGGCTTGGATCACATATCTCTTGGGGTGCGGCCGTTCTTCAGCCCGAGCCTGCAGCCTTCAGCCCGAGCCTGCAGCAGCGGCTAGGGGGCAGGCGTCCAGTGTCACCGAGCTCAGCGAGGCCATCCAGCGGGAAGGTGGTCAGGGAGGCGGCGCGGCTGACCGATACCGCGTGGCGATCGCGCGCGCAGTCGGATGGGCTGGCGAGCCTGTCGTGCGTCGCAGCTTCGGAGGTGACGGGCTGCAGTTCGCTCGAGCTTGCGGAGGTGGACCCGGATGTGGTCGTAGTCCGCTCGCGTGGGCTGGGCGAGACCGCGCTTGCTGGCATTGTGTCGGTTGTCATCCACTAACAGCCTGCGGCCGGTGGTCGTCATGCCCACCCACTGCTATCGCACAGGTTGGCCGCGGCCGTCGACGGCGTCGGGTGGGACGGCTCGAGGGCGCGAGCACCGCACTGGCCTCGGCCGAGCGGCTGTTCCTCGCCGGGGAGCGGGCGGTGGCCGCGGTCGATCTCGACCTCGGCAGGGAGGGGTCCGACGGGCCCGGCAATCCCGACACCCGGGCCCGCCGCGCGGCCGCGGTACGCCGCCGACCGTGAACTGAGCGTCGAACAGTTGCAGCTGGCGACCTCCGCGGGACGCCGGGGCCAGCCCGCGGCGGGTGGTCGGCTACGGGGCGTTCCTGCTGGCCGCGTAGCCGGCGGTGGCTGCGTGGCGGGTGAGCCGGGCGTGGCGGAGCGAGCATGCGATGCGAAACCGCTCTGCCGCTCGCCGGTCTCCCCGCCGACGTGGGTTCCCGATCGGGCGGTGCCGGTCGATTCGTGATCCGTTCGTGACCGGACGTCCGTTGCCCGGGTCAGAGGGGCGCCGCACCGGCTTCATCGCGGGCCTGCGGGGCGGGCGGCGTGAGGTGCGCGGTCGGTGTGACGTTCCCCGACGACGAGCGCAACACCGCGCTGTGGCGGCGGTGGTACCGGCTGCTCATGGTCGACATGTGGGGTGTGTTCTTCATTGGGGCGATGCTCGGCATGCTGTTGCCGACGGTGCTCATGGCCCACGCCGTCGCGCTGTCCGGCCAGCAGCCCACGGCCGCCACGGTGCCGACCTTCGTCGCGGACACGCTGCGCCCGGAGTACGGCTCGGGAATGTTCTACCTGCTGCTGCTGATGGGCGTGCTCATCCTGTTCTCCACCCAGCTGGGGATCTTCGAGGCGATGGTGCGGGTGGTCACCGACGCCGCGCCGGCCAGCGCTCGGCTGCGCGGGCTCATCGGCGGCGATCCGCGCCGGTTCTACTACCCGTTCATGATCCTTCTGCTGGTGGTCATCGCGCTGGTCCTGCATCTGGCGGTGCCGGTGACCCTCGTGCAGTTCTCGGCCAACATGTCCAACCTCGGCGCCCTGATCTAGCCGTTCCTGTTGATGTACCTCAACAGCAAGCTGCCGCGGGCGGCGCGGCCGCGGCCGTGGCACTACGTGATCCTGGTGCTCAACGTGCTGTTCTTCGGGTTCTTCTTCGTCAACTTCGTCGCCGACTTCCTGGGCGACCCGCTGGTCACCTTCTGATCGGGCCTCGGATTCGACCGCCGGTCGCCCCGGCGGTCACCGTTCCCGGCTCCGGTCCCTGTGGGGTTCCAGAAGTCGGCCTGAGCCTGTGAGCTGCGGTGATCGGCAGCCAGTCATGATCGCGGTAGCAGGCGTAGCGACACCGGAGGCCGGGTTCATCCGCGCCCTTATCCACCCCGCCGCCGCGCTCTTGGCGTCCACCCGTACGACCGTTCCGGCTGTTGTCTTTGTCCGCCAGGTTGTCGAAGCGGCACCGACGCGCTGGTGACGGAGACACCCACACAGTTCACCCCACAAGCGGCTCCACGGGCAGACCATCGAGGGTCGTGCACTAAAGCGAAACCGCAGCTCGGACGACCTGCTGACTTGCGGGGAACGACCGAACTCTGTCGACAGAAATGATCTCCAATGGAGCATTAGTGCAGGTCAGAGGCTATGCCTCGGCAGGGCAGCGGCAAGATCACCTGATGTGATCGCGATCTTGCTCATGGTGATCGTGGAGGCCGCCGGGACAGACTGGAGCGTAGGTGTCGGCGTGTCTGCGTAGGGTTCAGGTGCAGTTCACCGACGCCCCACCGATCGACAACGATCCACAAGCCAAGCCGCTCACCCAGGTGCAAGGCGTGATCGCCGAGTACGAGCGGGCGAAGATCGCCGAACGGTACCGGCGCGGGAAGCTGTTCCGCTCCCGCGCCGGAGAAGTGCTGGCCTGGCGCACCCCCTACGGCTACCGCCGCCACCCCCGCGACGCGCACGGCCCGGCCCGACTGGAGGTGTGCGAACCCGAGGCCGCCATCGTGCGCCGGATCTTCCACGACGCCGCTCACGGCGGACACTCCCTGCGGGAGATCATCCGCCGGCTGGCCGCCGACGCGGTCCCGCCCCCAACCGGCCCCGGCCGGCTCTGGAGCACCTCCACGCTGAGCAAGCTGCTGCGCAACGAGGCCTACATCGGGCGGGTCTACTTCAACCGCACCGAGGCCGTCCCCGACCCGCGCCCCGGACGGCGCAGCAAGCAGATCCCCCGCCCCCGCGAGGACTGGATCACCATCGCGGTGCCCGCCATCGTCGATGACCAGACCTTCGAGGCGGCCGGGCGGGTCAGCCGCGACAACAGCCAGTGGAGCCCGCGCCGGACCGAACCCGGGCAATGGCTGCTGCGCGGCCTGGTCAAATGCGGGATCTGCCAGGTCGGCACCAACTGCCACAAGATGCGCGGCCGCAACGGCACCTGGCACCGCTACTACTACTGCCGCAACCACGACCCGATCAGAGCCGGCGGCACCGACCGGCGCTGCACCGACGCAACATCCGCGCCGACACCCTCGACACGTTCGTGTTCGACCAAGTCCGCGCCGCGCTGCTGCGCCCAGACGTGCTCACCGCCGGCGAGCAGGCCCGCGCCGTGCGCACCCCCACCCCCGATGACGAGCTGCTCGCCGCCGAGCTGGCCCGCCTGACCGCAAGCTCGACGCTGCCGACGCCGAACGTCGCCGCCTCATCGACGCCTACCAGGCCGGCCTCATCGAGCTACCCGACCTGCAGCCCCGCGCCGCCGACATCGAACACCGCCGCCGCGACCTCGAACAACGCCGCGACGCACTCACCTCGCAACGCCAGGAACTCACCCGCGACAACCAGCTGCGCCGCCGCGTCCGCGACGTCGCCACCCGCGTCCTGGCCGTGATCGACACCCTCGACTTCGACCAGAAACAGACCCTGCTCCGCCTCCTCGTCGAGGAGGTCCACGTCACCGGCTGGCACGTCCAGATCCGGCTGCGGATCCCCCTCGACGACAACCCCGACCGCCCGCGCCGACTGCCGAACCCCAACCCCGGATCCGGACCGGCCCGGCCTGGTGTCAACCGAAGACCGTCTGCGTTCCCTTGGTAGGCAGCCCATTCCCCTGGGACGGTCACCCCTGAAGCCGAGGTGGGCGAGTTGGGGGTCCGGCGGCCGTCTACGGGTTCGTTCGGTTCCCGACCGACAACGATCGAGGTTCAGCTCGTGCACCGGGCCGCTCGAGGCCGTCGAGGATCAGGCCGAGGCCGAACTCGAACTCGTCGCCGTAGTCGTAGCCGGGCTGCAGGATGTGCTCGACGGTCAGCTCGGTGAGGTGGGGGTACTCGCCCGTGGAGAACCGCGCCATGATCATCTGAGCGAGGTTCGCCGTATCCTCCGCGGTGTCGAACGGCAGGCTCGCCTCCTGCAGGGCGAAGCCGTAGATGTAGCTGTCCAGTACGGAGAACGCGTGCGCGGCCATCGCGATCGAGAAGCCGGCTGCTCGCAGCACGCCGAGCACGGTGTCGTGGTGTCGCAACGTCGCTGGGCCGGGCGTGGTCCGCGACTCCATCAGCCCGATCGCCCACCGGTGGCGGGACATGACCGTACGGGCCGAGATCGCGCGCCGGCGCATGGCCGTGCGCCAGTCGGTTCCGGCGGTGGGCAGCTCGATCTCGCCGAAGACGCCGTCGATCATGCCGTCGAGCAGGTCGCTCTTGTTGGCCACATGCCGATACAGCGACATCGCCTCGACCCCGAGCTCCACGCCGAGCTTGCGCATGGTGAGCGACTCGATGCCACCGGCATCGGCCAGGGCGATGGCGGTCCGCAGCACCCGGTCCCGGTTCAGTCGGGCCCGAGGCTCGGCGTTCGGGTGGCTCATCGGCGTCCCTCCTTGACGTGCTTACGCCGTAAGCCTACAACTTACGGGATAAGCTTACAACGTAAGGAGGGCGTGATGGGGACCGAGCAGCACGTCGGGCCGGCTGAGGCCCGGCCTGTGCGGGCCGAGGTGATGACGATGAAGGCGATCGTGCAGGACGAGTACGGCGAGGCCGAGGACGTCCTGCGGCTGGCGGAGATCGACCGGCCCGAGATCGGCGACGACGAGGTGCTGCTGCGCGTGCACGCCGCCGGCGTGGATCGGGGCGTGTGGCATCTGATGACCGGTCTGCCCTACCTGCTGCGCTTCATCGGCTACGGCGGGCTGCGCGCACCCAAGACCCGGGTGCGCGGATCGGACGTCGCGGGCCGCGTCGAGGCGGTCGGCACGGACGTGACCGGGATTCCCCGGCGACGAGGTGTACGGCATCGCCGAAGGCTCCTTCGCCGAGTACGCCGTCGCCAAGGCGGACAAGCTCGCGCCGAAACCGAGGAACCTCACGCATCAGCAGGCCGCCGCCGTCCCGATCTCGGCCCTCGCCGCCCTACAGGCCGTCCGCGACCGTGGACAGGTGCAGCCTGGACAGAAGGTCCTGGTCATCGGGGCGTCGGGAGGCGTCGGAATGTTCGCCGTGCAGATCGCCAAGGCATTCGGAGCAGAGGTCACCGGGGTCTGCAGCACAACGAAGATGGACCTCGTCCGGTCCCTCGGGGCCGACCACGTCATCGACTACAGCCGCGACGACATCGCCGACGCAGCGCAGCGCTATGACGTCATCCTCGACATCGGTGGACACCGTTCGCTGACCCACCTCCGGCGCGCCCTCACCCCCCAGGGGACGCTCGTCATCGTCGGGTCCGAGACGGGCGGACGGTGGCTCGGCGGCTTCGACCGTTCGCTCCGGGCGCCCCTGCTGTCCCCGTTCGTCGGCCAGAAGCTGACCATGTTGGCCTCCTCGGAGAACGCGAAGGACCTGACCGTGCTCACCGAACTCATCGAGTCCGGCACGGTCACACCGGTCATCGATCGGACCTACCCGCTGAGCGAGACCGCCACCGCCATCCAGTACATGACGGACGGTCACGCCCGAGGGAAAGTCGTCATCACCGTCTGATTTGTACCTCGTGCAAGAGCCGTTGAGATTCCAGAGAGATGGCGCCGAGATGACATCCACCAGCACCAGCCACGGCCTTCGCCGGACCACGGGCGGCTTGTTCGTGGTGGGCGCCATCGCGTTCGCCGCGGCGGCGACGGTGTTGTCCTCCACCTTCGACTGGCCCGACATTCTGCGGGAGCCGGCCGGGGTGGTGCTGCCGGCCTTCGTCGCCGGCGGCACCAGTCTGGTCTGGACCTGGTTCGCCACCGCCTGGACCTACGCCATCCTGGCCGTCCCGATCCTGGTGCTGCCGGCGGTGCTCGGGCGCCGCGATGACCAGGCGCTTCGGGCGGCCAGCTACATCGGCGCCGCATCGGTGCTGCTGTCGCTGATCGGGTTCCTGCGCTGGGTGTTCGTCGTCCCGCCGCTGGCCCAGTCCTATGTCACCGGGGACGCCTTCACCCAGGCGGCGGTGGACGCCGCATGGACGGCGCAACACCAGTTCGGCGGGGCGCTGCTGGGCGAGCACCTGGGTCAGCTGCTGGTCACCGGCTGGTCGACCACCCTCAGCGTGATCATCCTGCGCACCCGGGTCCTGCCCCGCTGGCTCGGCGTCACCGGGCTCGCCGTCAGCGCGATCTACCTGCTCAACCAGGGCGACATCCTGGCCACCGCCGTGCCCGGCTTCCCGGTCTGGGACCTCGCCGGGCTACTGGGCAGCACCGGCTGGGGACTGTGGGTGGCCGCCCTCGGCGTCACCGTCTTTCTCCGCCCGGTCCGTAGCCCGGGGTCCGCCTCGGTCAACGGCGTCGAGGTCCCGTTCGGGAGCCCGCCCACCACAACCCCGCCGGCCGAGGCCGGGCTGAGGGGCTGAGCACGGTGACCCGCTCGACAGCATCCCGATCGTCGTTCCTGCGCACCTGGTTGATCTGGACCGCGGGGTTCCTCGCCTTCCCGGTCGCCGGATTGGCCGGTACCGCGGTGGCCGGGCGCGTCGACAGCCCGATCGCGGCACTGCTCGGCGGCGCGGTCACCGGGCTCGTCATCGGCGCCGGCCAGACCATGGCCAGCTCCCGGCGACTCGACCCACGCAGGTGGATCCCGGCCACCGCGATCGGCATGGGCCTGGGACTCCTGCTCGGCGCCGCCACGGTCGGCTACCGAACCGCCCTCGCCGACCTCGCCCTGATGGGCGCCCTCACCGGGCTCGTTCTCGGTGTCGCGCAGGCGATAGCCCTACCCCACCACACCCAGCTGCGCTGGGCCTGGGCCGCGGCGCTGCCCTTCCTGTGGGTCCTGGGCTGGACCGTCACCACCCTGGCCATGGTCAGCGTCGACGAGCAGTTCACCGTCTTCGGCGCCAGCGGAGCGGTGACGTTCTCCGCCCTGGCCGGGCTGCTGCTGCACCGGCTCCTGCCCCACCGCACCGATGCCTCCCCGGATCGGGCACCCACACCGAGCGGGGCGACGCCATGACCACCGCCCGGCACGTCATCTTCGGGACCGGCGCGATCGGCCTGGCCACCCTCGACGCGCTGCGACGCCGCGGCGAGACCGTCCGGCTGGTCAACCACTCCGGCCACGCCCGCGTACCCGACGACGTCGAGGTCATCGGCGGCGACGCCCGCGACCCCGCCTTCACCACTGCGGCCGCCCACGGCGCCACCGTGGTCTACCCAACCCTCAACCCGCCCTACCCGGAATGGACAGCACAGTTCCCCGCCTTGTAGGCCGGCGTCCTCGCCGCCGCCGAAGCCACCGAGCCGTCGACGACGTGCTGGCCAAACTGGCCGCGGGCAGCCTGCCGGACGACATCGAGCTCGAGCGCGTCGACATCAAGGAGGAGGCGGGCCGCAGAGGCAGCGGGGGAACGCTTCTGGCAGGCGAGGAGCAGAACACCGCCGCGGCCACCCAGCTGGCGGACGAGGTGGCCTCCTTCGCCAACACCCCCGGCGGCGGCGCGCTCGTCGTCGGGGTCGAGAACAGGTCCGGTGACCTGCTCGGCACCAACTTGGACCGCGACTGGCTGCGGCACGCCATCTACACACCCGGGTGGACCTGGCCCCGCTCGTCGAGGTGCGCGAGATCAACGGCGTGCGGCTACTCGTCGTGCACGTGGCACCGGCCGGTGAACCGGTGGAGGACACCCAGGGCCGGATCCGGTGGCGGGTCGGCAAGAACAGCGTTCTCGTCGACCGGGCGGAGTGGTGGCTGCACCGCCAGGATCAGGCCGGCTACGACAGCATGGCCGTCGCGACGGCACGAACGGTGATCGACGTCAGCGCCGGCGCGATGGCAGCGGCCCATCGCTACCTGCGGTCGAGCGGGCAGGACGACGTCGCCGATGCCACCGTCGCCGACATCTTGCGCAGGCTCGGCGTCTTGCATCCGGATGGCCATCTCACCCAGGCTGGCGCGCTCCTGTTCTGTCCCGCGGACCGCACCTACCTCTCATTGTCCGTTTTGGACGTCGAGGGCGGCGACGTCGTGCTCCGGCCGCAGGACATGTCCGGCCTGAGCGTGTTGGAGCAACTGGCCGCGGTCGAGGCCCGGCTGGAGACTCTGAACACCGAGGTCACCGTCCGGGCGGCTTCGCGGAGTCGGGTGTGCGCCGGCTCCCGCCTGCTTCGGTGCGCGAAGCGGTGCTGAACGGGCTGGCGCACCGGGACTGGCTGCCCCCCGACCCCGTGGCGATCACCTGGGTCCAGGCCGACTCCGCCTTGCAGTTCGTCAGCCCGGGCGGGTTCGTCGGTGGCGTCACGGCCGAGACCGTGCTCACGCAGCGCCATGCACGGCATCCGGCGCTCACGGACCTCTTCCGCGCGCTGGGCCTCGTCGATCGACAAGGCCTGGGGGTGGATCGGATGTACCGGGAGATGGTCGCGCTAGGTCACCGGCCTCCGATCATTGTGGAGCAGGAGGGCCCTCGGGTGCGGGTGCGCCTCGTCGGCGGACAGCCGGTCGTCCCCGTTATGGCGCTCGCCGCCCGGATCGAACCCGCCGTCCGGCGGCGGGACGTGCGGGTCGCGCTGATCGTCGACGATCTCCTGCACCAACCATTCACCGCCGCCGACCGGATGGCTCGAGTTCTGCAGCGCACCGCACAGGAGGCCGCGGAGGCACTGGACACCGCGGCGGAGTGCCGAGTCGACGGATCGCCGCTGATCGTTCGGTTCAAGGACGTCTGGGTCCTGTCGGCCTCCGCGCTGCGTGTCGTCGAAGGCGCGCCAGCGAGTGGCACCGGACGGGCCCGGGGTGTTCTGGCCTACCGTCGACCAGAAGACCCAGCCAGCGTCGTCCGATCCTGGTTCACCTCCCACGACCGGATGACGTCAGGCGATTACGCAACACTGAGCGGCTTGACGCAGGCCGGAGCCCTCTATCACTTGGATCGGTTGGTCGCGGATGGACTGCTGGTCCGCGGCGACGGCAGGGGACGCAACGCACACTTCCGCTGCGGTCCCGGCCTTGGGTCCCCACCCGAGGGGAAGAACTGACGGTGCATCCGTCCGAGCACGAATTCCGTCAGTGCTGGTCACGCGCCCACGCCGAGCGGCTCGCAGCCCGCGTCCGCCGTCGCCGAGGCGCCGCATGCTGGCGTCGCACGACTGCGGACGAGGCGCTGCGCGTCTCGCAGTGCGCCCGGTGAGCGCGGAGCCAGACGAGCTGCCGCGTCTGACCGCGGAACTGCCCGATGAGTGGGTATCAGCCGTGCTCGCCGAGGCCCGCCATCAAGATCGTCAGCGAACCAAGTCCGGAAACTAGACTCCGCGCCGGCGGTCGGAACGGGCCGCGTCCGCAACGGTTGGTGTCGGCCGATTCGTCCTCGCCGACGCCGAGCGGCGGGCGTGGCCCGGCGGCAACTGCCGGTCAGCGCCGAGGAGCCAGCGGACCGGTCGGTCAGGATCGGACTCGTAGCGGCATTCGTTGCCGGTGCGGATCCGGTCGCGCAGGTGTCGGCCGAGTCTTGGGTCGGCCTCGGCGATCCTGGCCAGGGCGCCGACGATGGCCTTGCGGACGGCCACCCGTGCCCGCTCGTCGTGTGATCCGGTAGTGCGACGGCGTCCGGCCAGCCCGGTCGCCGCGGCGAGGTGGTCGGCGATGGCCTCGCGTTCCTCGCGCAGGCTGGGGCGCTCGCGGAACTCGAGCTCGGCATCGAGGTGGGCCAGCCGGGACCGCAACACCCGCAGCGACTCCTCGTCGAGCACCTCGAGCCCACGTTGTTCGACCACGATCTCGGCGCCGGCGAGCGAACGGGCGGGCAGGTCCGCGTCGGGTTGGCGCAGCAGCGCATGCAGGTGCTCGAGGCCGCGCATGTGCGGCAGCATGAACGTGGCACCCTCGCGCCCGACCAGCCACAGGCCCCCGGGCTGCCGGTGCAGGTGCACGACGAGCTCGTCGCCGGGCTTCGCCGGGGCGGTGACCACGGTCGCGCGAAGACGGTCGCGCCACCAGGTCGCGCCGATCCGTTCGTACGTCGCGAGGGCGGCGGCGCGGTGTCGGGCCGCCGCGTCCTCGTCGCCGAGCAGCGCGGTCGCCCGGGCCAGGGTGTCGTCGGTGACGCCGTGCCACATCACGGCGCCGGCGTTGACCACCGAGCGTCCGGGGTATGGCGTCAGCAGCTCGGACGCGGCGGCGGTGATCGCTCGGTCGCCGACCGCGAGCGCCCCCTCCAGCACGCACTGCAGGGTGAGCAGCCAGTCGGCGTCGCGCGGGAGCTCGGCCAGCGACTCGGCGGTGAACACACCGACCATCTCCCGGACCTTGTCGAGCCGGCGGGCGCCCGCCCAGATCACGGCCGCTTCGGCGCGCACGACGGCGAGCCCCTGCTCGACGGCATGCCGCTCGTACGCCGGCGCCTCGTCGGCGCAGCCCTCGACATCGCCGCTGGACCAGGCGAGGTAGCCGCGCATGGCGTGCAGCACGCTGTCGGCGTCGGGGATGACCGCCGCCTTCGCCGCTGCCTCGGCCTGCTCGATGAGCAACGGCCCGACGGCGAGCTGTTGCCGCAGCAGCTCCAAGGCGAGCCGCCGGCTGGACGCGAAGAACCGCGCACGAGGCGACTCGTCGCCGAGCAGCTCGATCGCCCGCATGCAGCGGTGCATGCGCGGCAGGTCGAGCACCTCCCACGCCACCGTCAGGCCCCACAGCTGCGCCTGGAGCCGGGAGTCGGGATCGGCCAGATGCGCCGCCGCGTCCGCGAGCCGGATCGCCCAGTCACGCCGCCGGGCCAGTTCATCCGGGCCCCAGTGCGCCGTGAGCGCGGCATCCAGCGCGTCCGCCAGCAGGATGGGGTCGCCGATCTCCTCGGCGTGAGCGATGGCCTCGACGGCGAACGGGCGGGCGCGCTGCGGTTCGTTCGCGTAGGACCAGCAGCGGGCGAGTGCCGCGGCCAGCCGAAGCCGGGCCGCCGGCTCGGTCGCTGCGCCGTAGGCGGCGTGCAAGCGAACCGGTAACAGGCCAGGCGTCAGGTTGTACTGCTGGCCGCGTGCGAGGCCGAGAACGGCCGCGATGCGCACGTCGATGTCGCCGGCCGCCTCGGCGAGCTCGGCGGCCCGGGCGAAGAAGGCCATCGCGGCCTCGCCGTCACCCCCGGTCCACGCCGCCTCGGCGCGGGCCAGCAGGCCCGCCGCCGAGGCCGCGTCGGTATCCATCATCGCAGGCTACGGTCAGGGCCGGAGCAGGCACACCTGCTCGTGGTGCCGTCGCTGCACCACCTCGTCCCAGTCGCCGGTGCAGTAGACCGAGAGCTCGCTGATCCGGTCGCCGTTGACGATGCAGTGGATGAGTTCGCGGCAGTACCACCGCTGGCCGCCGTCCGACCAGCGCTCCTCGAACTGGACGAGGAAGCCGCGGGACGTTCGATCGAGAGCCTCGACCCGCACCTCGCCCTGAGAGGGGTGGTCGCACTCGCGGACCCGGAAGGCATCCTCCGCGCCCTGCGCCTGGATCCGCCAGTGCGGCAGGGACAGGTCGACGAAGACGTCCGCGGTGAACAGGTCGCCGGGACGGACGCCGGTCTTCAGCCACTGCACCAACCGGTCGGACAACCGCGCCCGGCCGCTGTCCAGCCGGGCGATGGGGCCAACGACGGCGGTCACGACCGCGCCCCGGACATCGCCTCGATGTTGCGGCCGATCGTCTCCATGACCGGCCGGAGGTCGGCGGTGCGACTGAACTCCACGATCGAGGTGCCGGCGGCGATGAGCGGTCGGTGGCCCGGCGGTGCGACGTAGGCGTCGCCCTCGACGTAGGTTTCCTCGCGGTCGGGCCAGCGGAAGGTGACCTGCCCGGCCGTGACGTAGCCGACGTGCAGGCAGGTGCAGGCGTCCCCGGTCAGGCCGCGGAAGTACGGCGCGACGTCGAGGTCCTGCTTGAACGTCTCGAACGACACCGTGTAGTCGGCGAGCTCGGCGTAGCGGCCCTCGACGACGTCCAGGTCAATGCCGACCGGTGTGGTCGAGCGGGATGCGCTGGGCATCGGTCCTCCTCGGATGTGCGGTCATGCGGTCACCCTGGAGGCGTGACATCCGGTATCACTGTGTGCCGCGGGCCGTACGCATGGCTTCACGTGGACCCCGGGCTCCTCATCTCGTCTGGCTCGGCCAGCTCAGGTGTCGGGCCGTACCGGCCGCGCCAGGCGGCGAGGGTGCCCGACATGCCATCGGTCACGGACGGCGTAACGCCACCGCCACGGCGCTGCGCGTGGCTCCGGCCACAGCATGTCCGAGCTCGCCGAGTTCACCCAGCGCGGCTCGTCGACCGGCTAATCGACTACACCTCGTGCACCGCAAGGCCGACGGGCGCGACCGCCGGTGCGTGATCGTCCACATCACCCGGTGCGGCCGGGCGCTCCAGCACCGGCTGTCCGAAGCGATCGCCTCCGAGCGCAAAGCGATCTTCGCCGACGTCGTCGAACTCCGCTCGGCCAGTTGCTCGACTCGCTCGCCGAGCTCGTCAGCGGCACTCTGCTGATCTGGACGCGGCCCCCCGCGGCTCGTTACGGTCCGTTCACCATACCTCCGCCTTGACTGAGGGGTCCCCGATGGCCGCAGAGTTCGTGCAGGACTACGAGACCTTCGATCTCGGAGATTTCACGCTCCAGCACGGCGCCACGCTCAAGGACGCGAAGCTCGCCTACAAGACGTTCGGCGAGCTGAACGCCGACAAGAGCAACGCGATCGTCTATCCGACGTGGTACTCGGGCTTCCACTGGGACAATGAGTGGCTGGTCGGCGAGGAAATGGCCCTCGACCCCCGCAAGTACTTCATCATCATCCCGAACATGCTCGGCAACGGGCTGTCGAGCTCGCCGAGCAACGCGCCGCCCCCGCACGACAAGGCGAACTTCCCGCACGTCACGTTCTACGACCAGGTCGAGGCACAGCACAAGCTGGTCGCCGAGCACTTCGGGATCGAGACGCTGCCACTCGTCACCGGCTGGTCGATGGGCGCGGGGCAGACCTACCAGTGGGCGGTCAGCTACCCCGACATGGTGCAGCGCGCCGCCCCGTTCTGCGGCTCCTCCAAGACCAGCGAGCACAACTTCGTCTTCCTCGAGGGCGTGAAGGCGGCCCTGACCGGCGGCGACAGTTTCAAGGGCGGCTTCTACGACACGAAGCCGGAGGACAACCTGCGCAGGACGGGGCGCGTGTACGCCGGTTGGGGGTTCTCGCAGGCCTTCTTCTGGGACCGCGCCTACACGGACATGGGCCACTCGCACCGGCTCGGCGTCGACCTGGCGTTCCCGACGCTCGAGGACTTCCTCGTCCAGTACTGGGAGGGCCACTTCCTCGACCGCCGCGACGTCAACGACCTGCTGTCGATGCTCTGGACCTGGCAGTACGGCGACATCGGGCAAACCCCCGGGTTCGACGGCGACCACGTCAAGGCGCTGCAGTCGATCAAGGCCAAGCTCATCGCCATGCCTGCCCTGAAGGACCTGTACTTCCCGCCGGAGGACGAGGAGTACGCGTCGCAGTACATCCCCAACGGGGAGGTCCAGGTCATCCCGGGCGTGTGGGGTCACTTCGCAGGCAGCGGTGACTGCGCCGTCGATCGCAAGTGGATCGACGACGTCATCAAGGAACTGCTCGTAAGCTGAGGCGGAGGGACGACCACGGCCACCACAGCGACGTCCGGGACCGCCGCACCCGAGGCGGCCCCTCAAGACTGACTTTGCTGACGCCTTGAACCCGAACCCGCTGGATCGCAACCTCGTACTTCGAGCACTGGGCGAGTTCGAGCCGGCGAGGCCGCAGAGCTGCTGTCCACAATGGCGACCGATACCACACTTGGACTGGTCACCAGGCTGCGATGCGCAGAGACGCTGGCCATGCTTCGCCAAGACAAGCGACAGACAGCGGCCAGCGTGGCCGGAGCACTGGCCCACGATACGACCGGTTGCCCCGCACCCCCGGACCACAGCCGCTTGCGCGCGGCCTCTCCAAGAGCTCGACGGGCGCTGCATGGTGATCATGTTGGACGTCGGCGCCGACTGTTGGCGGTGATGGACCGTCACACCAACTCGTGGACAAAGATCGCCGCGATATCCACAAAAGGATCTACACTTAGCCGTTTCGACTGTTCAGAAGCCATAACCGTGCGAGCCGCCTTGGGGAGTCGAACCCCAGACCTACGCATTACGAGTAAACCTGCAGGTCAGCGCAATGGGCACAATCAGATAACTCCCTCGGTCCTGGTGACTGTACGGGAGACTCTGAAGGCTTCCTGTGCCCTGTTTCGCGGACAGGTTCGTGGACAGGCATGATCGTTCCTGTGAGTCCGCGACCACCGGTGGGCGCCGGGACACTGCCGTCGCGGGCGGGCCGCGTCAGCGGTCGATGAGGTTCGGGGCGGGGACGACCGACGGCTTCTGCTCGACAACAACCTGTCCCCGCGGCTGGTTGGCCTTCTGGCAGACGCTGCCCGGCGACCCGGCCGAAGACAGGTAGGCGCGGACGGTCTTGCGGTCATGTCCCAGGTGCCGGGCGACAGGGTTCTCGGCACTCACACGCGGCCCCGAGCTGATCGACGCGCTACGCGACTGCCCGAACGCCGAGCTCGCCCGACTCGACCGCACCCTGCGCGCCTGGCGCGACGAGCTGACCGCCCACTTCGGCGCATCCGTAAAAGATCACTCACCGATACGAATCAGGACGCGCCGTCCCAGGTTCGCTGTGTAGAGCCCGTCTAGCAGCTGGTAGCACCCGTGGTCGTCGTTGTGCGAGGACCGGCTGCTCGGAAACCGGCCGGGCGGTACGACAGTTCGAGGTCAGGTCGTCGACCACTCGCGCGCGAACCACGCCGGATGCGGCTGGCGCCGAACTCGGACTTGTCCGCCGCTATCTCCCAGCGACGGTCCGTCGAGCGTGCCGACCGGTGCCGCCCCGGCCAGGAACGTGACCTCGACCCGGCCGACCTCGCCGTCACCGAACTCCAGATAGCACACACGCGACCGTCGTAAGTCGCGGCCGCGCCCCCGGCGCGGTGGCGGGCGATGATCGCGTCCGCGACGACGCCCGCCTGCCCCTCGGCGAACACGCCCGCCTTCGGCGTCCCCACGCTGGTCACGTCGCCGACCGCGTAGACGTCGGGCACCGACGTCGCCAGCGTCCGCGGATCCACCGGATCCAGCCGTCGACGCACAGCCCGGACGCCTCGACGACATCGGCGACGCGGTGCTTCGGAAACCGAGGAACAGGTCGTACGGCAACGCGGTGTCGTCACCGAGCAGCGCCACGCGCCGGACGGGTCGAGGCCCCGCACGAGCGTGCCTGGCATCCAGGTGATGGCTCGCTCCGCGAACGCGGCCAAGAGCGCTTTGGATGCCTGCGGCGACGGCGGGATCGGCACTGGTAACGGCATCACCAGCGTCACCTCGGACCCCTCCCGCACGCCGAGGTTCATGAGGTGATAGTGCACGAGGAGTGCGGTCTCGCTCGGTGCGGGCGGGCACTTGAACGGCGTGGACGTGATTGCGACGACGACCCGCCCACCGGGGAAGTCGGCGAGCACGCCGCGCAACCCGAACGCGCCCTCGAGTGTGTAGAACTCGTTGCCGCCCTCGACCAGCCCGGGCGTCGCCGCGGGGTCGAGATCGGCGACTAGCGCGATCACCAGGATGTCGGCCTCGAAGATCCCGGCGCCGGTGTCGACCTTCTTGTTGGCGGCATCGATCGGACCTACCCGCTGAGCGAGACCGCCACCGCCATCCAGTACATGACTGACGGTCACGCCCGAGGGAAAGTCGTCATCACCGTCTGATGGGCGGACCACCACCGATTGAGCAGACGGAACCGTCCATACACCTCGGCCCGACAACTCTGCTCGGTATCCCGCGGGAAACCGGGATCCGGTTCGAGCCGCCCTCACCGGTCCGGCAGCCGCCCGGCGCCGGCTCGTCGGGCGCACACGATGATCAACTTAGGCTACGTGGCATTGGGTCGTGGCCGGCCCGGTTCGCGGGCCGGCTGCTCGGCCGGCTGCTCGCGGACTTCGGCGCGGACAACCGGGCCATGCCCTATACCCGGCTCACCAACCTGCAACGATTCGGCTTCGTTTGGCGATGGGAACAACGCGAGCCCGGGGACGTCTTTGATCCAATGGACAACATGAATCCCGGTACTGGCGGTGAAGTATCGAGAATGGCATAAACGCTGGTCGCGAGAGGCGATCTTGACTAATCTCAGTGCGCTCGCTGTGTCCTCACGGTTACCGCCCGATTCAGCCGGGGCGTGCTGGGCATCAGGGCCAGCGCGCCGGCGTAGACCAGCCCGGCAATCACCAACAGGCCGCGGAACCCGACGATCAACCCGAGGTACTCCAGACAGCCACCGACCATCGCACCCAGCAGATTCGCCCCGAATGCCGCCGTGCCGTCCTCGGCGTCGGTGAACCGCTTGGCGAACACCACGTTCGCGGCGAAGATCGGCAGGAACGCGACCGTCACCGCGGCCGCAATCCGCAGCGGCACCGGCATAGCCAGCAGCCACTCGTTCGGGACCAGCCAGGCGAGCAGCAGCCCGGCGAACAACACTCCGTACATGACCCGTAACGGTGGTGTACGGAACCGCCGCGTCGCTTCCACGGCGGCGAGGACCGCGACCAGCACCCCGGCGAACACGATCGCGTTGACCACCCAGGTCGTCCCGAACAGCAGGGCGAATCCGGTGACACTCTTGGTGTTCAGCAACAGGAAGCCCACGCCGAGCAGGAACAGGTCGGCGTACGGGCGCATCCGCCGATAGCAGCCACCACCGCCGACCAGTACCACCGCGACTGCGCTGACCGCCAGGATCAGCCCAATGGTCACCAAGTACAGGGCTGGGATGCTGGCCCCGAACAGGTACAGGAACGGACGGTTGTCGGTGGCCGGCTCCGGCGTCTCCGCCGCCGGCCCAGCCCATGGCCGACCGCATCGCTGGGTCGACTCGCTGAGCCCGACCGTGATCACGGCCTGCCGCAGCTCGCCACCGACGACGTCGACGCAAGGGCGGTGACCGAACGCCTGCTGCGCGGTCAGCGCGAGCCGGTCGATCAGCCAGGGCTCCCGATAGTAGTTGTACATGGCGAACGACCCACCGGGCTTGAGATGCTGCTGCACGCTGCGGAAGGCCTCGACGGTGAACAGGTAGCTCTCCAACCGCAGCGAGCTGGCCCCCTGCACCAGCGTGAGCGAGTCCGGCAACGCGAACAGGATCAGGTCGTAGCGCTTGTCGGTGCCACCGGAGAGAAACGCGCGGCCATCGTCGACGTACGTGGTCACCCGCGGGTTGTCATACGGCCGGTCCGGGTGCCGCTCGCGGCCCAGCTGCAGCAGCCCCGGGTCGATCTCCACGGCGTCGACGCGCCCGGCCCCATTCTGAAGCGCTATCGCCACGTCCGTGCCGCTCCCGGCGCCGATGATCAGCACCTCGTTCGGTGCCGGCATCCCGGAGCGCTGGTAAGGCAGCGCGTACTGCGACTCCCAGCGCACCCGGTCGGCGGCAGGGGTGATGCGCTGGTGCGGCACCCCGTTGGCAGTGACATCCAGTACCGGAACACCGTCGTACTCGACGCCGTGCGCCTCGACCTTGTAGTACGGCGTCCAACGCACCCCGCCAATCAGCGACTCGGCCAGCAACATCGCCACGACCACGCCCATCGGAACGGCCACGAGCAGGGCGTGAGCAACCAGGCGGCGCGGCGGCCCGGGCGGGATCAGGAGCACCCCGAACCCGACAGCGACGATCAAACCCCACCCGAGGGGTGGCGCCCCCAAGAAGGACAATGCGGTGAACGTTCCTATACCGAGTAAACTTCCGATCAGGTCATACCGATAAGCGGTCAACCGGGGAAGCTCGATAAAGCACCGGCCAACTAACTCGCCGGGTCCGGCGGTGATGACCGCGGCCGCGCAGAACACCACCGGTAGGACCAGCCACGCCGGCGGCCCGGTCGTCGACAGACTCGTGAAATAGATGACGCTCGCGTCGATGCCGCGGTCGACCGTCACGGGATTGAGCGCCACGAACGCCACGAACACGGCCAGCGCGATCGGCGAGTAGAACGGCAGCCGGCCCGTCCGGCCAGCACGCAGAAAACCCAGCCCGATGCCCAGGAACGACCCGAGCAACACAAAATTGGAGAAATAGCTCAGGTGGACAATATTCGAGCCGGACCACCGAATTAGCGCCAACTCGACAAACAGCATCAGCGCGCTGGCTACCACCAGCCTGGGTCGCACGGCCAACGGCGAATCCCGCCCGTGCCCGTGGGGGGGCTCGGTGGGGTTGTCACGAGTAGCGGCTGCCACGCGGCACAGGCTAACCACGAGCCCGTATCCGACCACCACCGGTTAGGGCCGCCAACCATTCACCCCGCGGCGGGTACGTCCAGGGCAGCTACCGCCGCCGCTCACCCGATGCCCTCCCGGCACCCCGGACCCACACGCCAAGTACACGCACGACCAGGGAGAGCGGAAGAGGAACGGTCGTCCCCACGGACTATGCACGGACGCAGTAGAGCGGGTACTCGTCGAAACCCGCGGTTCGCCAACTGAACTGGGCTACTCGGGCCGCGGGCCGGGCGCGCTGGCGCTGCTGATCCACCGGCTGCTCAACGAGATCACCACCGAACCCGCCGGCGGGAGCAGCCCCGGCTGGCGGCCCTGCTGGAGCAGAAATGGCCGGTCTGGGGCGGACCGGAGACCCGCCCACGTGCTGCGCTAGCGTCAGCACATGATCGGCCGGGTGTGGGGGATCGGGCGATCCCTGGCCATGTACCACGGTGTGCCGGGCCGACCCCGCCGAATGGTGCGGTTCTACCAAAGGTTCCTGGGACCGGGAGAGGTTGGGTTCGACATCGGCGCCCATGTGGGTAGCCGGGTTCGGGCGTGGCGGAAGCTTGGGGCGCGGGTGGTCGCGGTCGAGCCGCAACCCGACTGCGTCCGCGTCCTGCATCTGCTGTTCGGTCGCGACGACGGGGTCACCATCGTGCCCAATGCGGTCGGGGCGAAGGCCGGGCGAGCGCGGCTGGGAATTTCCACCGCGACGCCGACGGTCTCGTCGATGTCCGGCGAATGGATCGAGTCGGTCGGGGCGGACCGCAGGTTCGCGCGGGTTCAGTGGGATCGCACCATCGACGTGGCGGTGGTGAGCGTCGACGACCTCATCGCCGCGCACGGTCTCCCGGCCTTCTGCAAGATTGACGTCGAGGGTTTCGAGGTGGAAGCGCTGTGCGGGCTGACCCGGCCGTTGCGCGCGTTGTCGTTCGAGTACGTGCCGCCCGCTCACGACGCCGCGCTCGCCGCGCTGGACATGGTTGACCGGCTTGGTGCGGCGGCGGGCGGCTACGAGTACAACTACTCGCCGGTCGAGACGCTGCGGTTCGCCGGCGATCGGTGGCTCGATGCGGCCCAGCTGGTGCGGTTGCTCGAGCGTCTCCGTCCCATTGGCCGCTCCGGTGATGTCTATGCTCGCCTGGCGCAGCTTGAATAACCATCGGTTGGTTACGAACCGTAGTCAGTAGGATGCTTGGTTGAACTTTCTGTGATTGGTGGTGAACTTCCGCCCCGTCGGTTACGTGCTTGACAAGGTGACGAGTGGAGTCCTGTTGACGATCCTGCTCCGGGGGCGGGCCGGCCACGTGCTGGGTGCCGGGGCCGCCATCCAGTTCGTCCTGCTTGCGGCGTTGTCGGTCGGCGCAGGCCTCGGCCCGGTGGGCTGGGTTGTCGGTACCGCCTACATCGCGTGCCTTTGCACATCGGTGTCTGCGGCGACTCGCCGGATTCCCGGCCTGGGGCCGGCTGACCTCGTCACGCTGGGCAGGGCGGTACTGGTCGGGGGTCTGAGCGCCATCGTCGGGGATTGGCTTTGGACTGGCGTCGTGCCCGTCGCGGCTCTTGTCGCCATCGCCATGGTGGCGCTGCTCCTCGACGCGGCCCACGGTCAGGTCGCCCGACGCACCGGTGCGGCCTCCGGGCTGGGAGCACAATTCGACATGGAGGTCGTCGCGTTCCTCGTCCTCGTCCTCAGCGTCTATGCGGCCGCGCTGCTCGGCCCGTGGGCTCTGGGCATCGGCACCATGCGCTACGCCTTCGGCGCGGCGGGCAGGCTTCTGCCGTGGCTTCGGTCGGCCCCGCCGACGAGGTCCTCCACGAGGGCCGTGACCACGCTGCAAGGCATCGTCCTCACCCTGGCCGCCTCCGATGTCGTGGCACGACCGCTCATGATCACGCTGGTAGCGGCGGCGCTGTGCCTGCTGACCTGGTCCTACGGCCGTGACGTGGTGTGGCTGTGGCGCAACGCGCATCGGGGGGAGGAGATGGGCGAGCCCCCGGTTGGGGCACCGAAGGGCGGCCTTGTCACGGGCTCGCATCCCGTCGCTGCCCGGGTGGTTACCGCACTGGCCTGCGTGCTCGTGTTCGTCGCGCTCGTAGCTCCGAACCAGGTCGCAGCGCTCACCCCTGCCGCGTTCGTGCGCATCCCGGTGGAGGCGGTGCTCGGCGTTGCGGTCCTGCTCGTGCTCTCGGCGCGGACCGGACGGTTACTGGCGACGCTCGTCGGCGTGGTCCTCGGCGTGCTGGCCATCCTCACCCTTCTCGACCTCGGTTTCTCCGCCGTACTCGCCCGACCGTTCGACCCGGTACTCGACTGGGGCCAGATGGCTCCCCTCGTAGACCTGCTCACCGACTCCCTCACCCGCACCGGGGCGATCGCCGCAGTGGTAGCGGCGGCGCTGCTCGCCGTCGCCCTGGTGGTTCTCGTGACGCTGTCGGTTCGGCGGCTGTCGGGCATCCTGGTCCGGCGCAGACCCGTCGCGACCCGCGCCGTCAGCGTGCTCATACCCCTCTGGCTGGTCTGCGCGGTGCTCGGCGTACAGATCATGCCCGGCGTGCCGGTCGCGACCGCGAACGCATCAGCCCTCGCCTATGACCGTGCGCTCAACGTGCGTGCCGGTCTGCTGGACCACGAGAAGTTCGTGGCGGAATCCGCGCTCGACGCCTTCCGGAACACCCCCACCCAGGACCTGCTCGCCGGGTTGCGCGGTAAGGACGTCGTCCTCACCTTCGTCGAGAGCTATGGCCGGGTCGCGGTTGAGGACCCGGAGTTCGCGCCCCACATCGGTGCGGCGCTCGACGACGGGAGCCGCCGCCTGAGCGCAGCGGGGTTCCACGCGCGCAGTGCCTTCCTCACCTCATCGACGGCGGGCGGCAACAGCTGGCTGGCCCACGCCACGTTCCTGTCCGGACTGTGGATCGACAACCAGCAGCGCCACGACACTCTGGTCGCGAGCGACCGGATGACCCTCACCAGCGCTTCTCGGCGAGCAAACTGGCGGACCGTCGCCGTCATGCCCGGCAGTACCCACGACTGGCCGGAGGGCGGGTTTTACGGCTACGACCAGGTCTACGACGTTCGAAACCTCGGCTACCACGGCCCGAACCTCGGCTGGGCCAGCACGCCCGACCAGTACACCCTCGCGGCCTTTCAACGCGCCGAGCGCGCCGCGCCGGATCATGCGCCGCTACTGGCCGAGATCGCCCTCGTCTCGAGTCACGCGCCGTGGCCGCTCATTCCCGACGTCATCGACTGGACCGACATCGGCGACGGATCGATCTTCAACACGATGACCACGGGTGAGCCCCGGGACGCGGTGTGGGCGAAAGGGACCACAGCGGTGCGCTCCGCATACCGGTCCTCCATCGAGTACTCGTTGAACAGCCTCATCTCCTACGTCCTGACTTACGGTGACGACAATCTCGTGCTCGTCTTCCTCGGCGACCACCAGCCCGCCCCGATCATCGCCGGGGAGGGGGCCGACCGGGACGTGCCGATCACGATCGTCGCCCGCGACCCTGCCGTGCTGGACCGGATCTCCGGGTGGGGCTGGAGCGACGGGTTGAACCCGGAGCCGCAGGCGCCCGTCTGGCGCATGGACGCTTTCCGCGACCGCTTCCTGACCGCATTCGGACCGTTGCCCGAGCCAGTGGTTGCCGCCCCCGGTACAAAGCCACGCAAATGATCAGGCTTTGCGGAGACGGCCGCCGGCGGCGAGCATTCGCCCGGTGGTCGGTAGGCCGGGACGTGGCCATCGGTCAGGATGCTGCTGTGCCCGCAACTGGTCCTGACCAGTCCCGCCGGCGACCGGTCGGGATGGATGATCGAGGCGAGCGGCCGGCGTGAGAACCGACGCTGGGACGAGCATCTCCGCACCCCGCCCCCGCCG
This sequence comes from uncultured Actinomycetota bacterium, assembly GCA_963730945.1. Lineage (GTDB taxonomy): Bacteria > Actinomycetota > Actinomycetes > Mycobacteriales > Pseudonocardiaceae > Pseudonocardia. Next base: position 230,493 of record CAVSTV010000006.1, on the reverse strand, counting down.
TAGCGTCCTGCGCACCGCTCTGGCCGCCGGCGCACTACTCGCCGCCGGGTCTGTCCTGCCCGCCGCCGGGGCCACCAACCGCAGGGGGTACCCGTTCACGCTCGGCGTCGCCTCCGGGGAGCCCTGTCCGGTCGGCGTCGTGCTGTGGACCCGGCTAGCGACCGACCCACTTGCCGAGGACGGTCTGGGCGGGCTCGGCCAGCGGCGCTACCAGGTTGACTGGGAGCTGGCCACGGACGAGGGCTTCCGCCAGGTCGAGCGGCGCGGAACCGAATGGACCGGGCCCGAGGTCGGGCACAGCGTGCACGTCGAGCTGGCCGGGCTGCGGCCGGGGTGGGAGTACCACTACCGATTCCGCGTCGGCGGCCACCTGTCCCCAGCCGGGCGGACGCGCACCTCCCCGCCGGCCCCGACACACTCACCGCTGACGATGTGCTTCACCTCGTGTGCGCAGTACGAGCACGGCTTCTTCACCGCCTACACCCGGCTCGCCGAAGAGGAACCCGAGCTGGTGGTGCACCTTGGGGACTACATCTACGAGGAGCGCGCCGGCGCCTACCCGGTCCCCGGCGGGATCGTCCGCGAGCATGCCGGCTCCGAGGCCGTTACGCTCGCGAACTACCGCCAGCGGCACGCCCAGTACAAATCCGACGCTGACCTGCAGGCCGCGCACGCCGCCGCACCCTGGCTGGTCGTCTTCGACGACCACGAGGTCGAAGACGACTGGGCCAACAACGTGCGCGCCCAGCCCGAGTACCCGCCTGGCCCCTTCCCGCCGCGACGAGCCGCCGCGTTGCAGGCCTACTGGGAAAACATGCCCCTGCGCCACGCGCAGCGCCCGCACGGTCAGGACGTGCAGCTCTACCGACGCATCCCGTGGGGCCAGACCGCGACCTTCCACATGCTGGACACCCGCCAGTTCCGCGACACCCAGCCGTGCGGCAACGATCCCGACTGTGCCGAACGCATCAATCCGGCCCGCACGCTGACGGGCGCGACCCAGGAACAGTGGATCGCCGCCGGCTTTCGCCACTCCCGGGCCCGCTGGGACATCCTGGGTCAGCAGGTGTTCTTCGCACAGCTCGACCTCACCCCAGGCTCCGCTCGCCGCTTCAACCACGACGCCTGGGACGGATACCCGGCCTCCCGCGACCGAGTGGTCGACTCCTGGATCGCGGCGCGCGTACGCAACCCGGTGATCCTCACCGGCGACGTGCACTCACACTGGGCCGCCGACATCCGACACCGATGGGACGACCCCACGGCACCGGTTGTGGGCACCGAGCTGGTCACCTCGTCGATCTCCTCAGGTGGCGACGGCTCGGAAACCACCCCGCAAACGACCGCGCTGCAGACCGAGAACCCGCACATCCACTTCTTCAACAACCGCCGCGGCTACGTCCGCACCCGCATCACAGCCACCGAGCTCACCGCGGACTTCCGGGTACTGTCCTACGTCCAGCGCCCAGGCGCACCCGTCCAGACCCGCGCAACCTTCGTGGTCGAGGACGGCAAGCCAGGTCTGAACTCCACGTGACGACACCCTCGCCAGCCGGGATGCAGCGCATCGGGATTCGCTTCGTCGGAAGCGTGTCAGACTCCGCGAGCAGAAGACCTGGCAGGTCGACAGGCCGAGTGAATCGGCCACCTCCGGTCGCAGACGCCTACCCCGGCCACATCCTGGACCTGATCATCCCGGCGGAGCCGCACTCCGTGTGCCAGCCGTTCCCGTCCATCCGACCGCCCCTCCCCGACCGGGTTGCCAGAGCGGCCCACCCGGAGAAAGCCGGGGCGCCGACGCACTCGCCCGAAGTCGGCCGGGGCCGGCCCTCGGCAGGTGCCAACCCCGGCCGTGCCCGCGTGGCCGGGCTGTTCCTCGTCAGCCGACCGGCAGGACCCCGTGGCCCAAGGGGGGCGTCGGCGGCGTCGCCCTGAAGCCCTTGAAGGTCAGCCATACGCCGAGGGAGAACTCCCACGCGGCGATGGGGAGCGCGCAGAGCGCACCGGCGAGGGACACCTGCTCCCAGCCACCGAACATGGTCACGGTCGCCGAGGTGATGATGAGGGGTGCGCCGACGAGTCCGATGATCGGGATGAAACGGGGGACGAGCCGGGCCCGGTACATGACGTAGCCGAGGAACAGGGCGTTCACGCCGGGGATGAGGCCGGGGCCGAGCAGGAACGTCCATTGGCGCATCGCGACCAGCGCAACTCCGGTGACGGTGAGTGCGTCGGCGTGGGCGCCGGTGGCGCCGGCGAAGTCGGCGCGCAGGGTCACGACGGTCAGCGCGTGGCCGACGGCCCCCGCCGTGTCCCCGCAGCCCTCGAACCAGGCGCTCGCCCGGCGATGCAGCTCCGAGACCTCGTCGGCGTGCTCCTCCATGAGATGTGCGCAGGACGTCGGCGAACAGGTGGTGGTAGCGGTACCACTGCCGCCGGTCGTCGAGCGGCACCAGGAACAGGTTGGCGCGCTCCAGGGCCACAAGCGTGGCCCGACCCCCGTCCCGGCCGGTGACGGCGTCGCACAGCGGTCCGGAGAGCCGCTCCAGGACCGACGTCTCGAGCAGGAAGCCGCGGACGTCGTCGGGCTGGCATCCCAGAACCTCCTCGGCGAGATAGTCGACGACGTGGCGGTCGTCGCCGGCGAAACCCGCGATGAACGCGCTCGCATCGTCGCGCCCCTGTATGGACAGGGCCGCCAGCTGCAGGGCGGCGATCCAACCCTCGGTGCGCCCGTCGAGCGTCGCGACGTCGCGCTCGGTCAGCGCCAGCCCCATCGCGCCGTTGAGGTAGGCCGCGGCCTCCTCGGCGGTGAAGCGCAGGTCGGCGGCCCGTACCTCCAGCAGGTCACCGCGTGCGCGCATCCGCGCCAGGGCGAGCGGCGGGTCGACGCGGGTGGCGAGCACCACGTGCAGCTGCGGCGGCCGGTGCTCGAGGAGGAACGTCAACCCGTCGTGCACCTCGGACGCCACAACGAGGTGCAGGTCGTCGAGGACCAGCACCAGGTCCCTCGATATCCCGGTGAGGTCGTTCAGCAGGGCGACGAGCGCCGCTCGGTCGGCGGCGGCGACGACGGAACGGCCGCCGCCAGCAGCTGCAGTGCACCGGCACCGACACCGTCCACGGCAGACCGGATCGCGGTCACGACGTAGGCCCAGAAGAGCACCGGCTCGTTGTCGCGCCGGTCCAGCGAGAGCCACGCGACGGCGGCTGCGTCCGCGGGGACGGCGGCGAGCCACTCGGTGCGGTCGTCTTGCCGAACCCGGCCGGCGCGGACTGCACCGTCAGCGCCGACCGGGTCGCCGCGTCGAGGGCCTCGGTCAGCCGCGGGCGCGCGACCGTCGCGGGCCGCCGCCCCGGCACCCGGTACTTGCTCTCCAGCAACGGACCTACCACCGCGGTCCTCGCCACCCCCCGACCGCCCGGCTGGTCATACGCCGCCCTCCCGGAACTGTCCCGCTGCTCACGATGGTAGGCGCGCTCGCACCCGTCGAGCGGTTCACGCGCAGAGTTCCAGGACGCTGGCACATGGTGAGCCAGCGGTGCACCAGGTCGACATCCCGCCCATGTCGGCGCGGACACGCGACGGGGTGAGTCGTCATTGCGGCGGTTCGCGCATTCCAAGGACCAACGCCGCGACCTGCCTCAGATCGTGATCGGCCTGGCGGTGATCCGGGAGGGCATTGTCTTGCGGGACAACCCGCGACGAGTCGATTGCGCTGCCCGGCGCGCACACATGCGTGCGATTCTGCGGCAACCCCGAGTCGGCGGGAAGCGGGTTGGCCATTCCGACACGATTGCGCGGCGGTTCGACACCCGCTGGGACTCACGACCTCCCCTCCTTCCCTGACCGGCTGCTACTTCGCTGCACTCGAGGTGACGATCGGTCGGCCACCCTGCACACCGAGCCGCGCTCACCGAGACCCGTCTCGCGACATCACCGTCGAGTTCCACGCTCTTGGCGTCCACCCTCATGATCGGTTCCGGTCGTCGTATTCGACCGCCAGGTTGTCGGAGCTGCACCGAGGTGCTGGCGCCAGAGACGCACACAGCTCGCCCCACGAATGGCTCCAAATGAAGATCATCGAGTCCTGCGACCTGGAGTGAAACCGCAGCTCGGGTGACCTGCTGACTCGCGGACAACGATCGGATCCAGACGCCGGGAAAGGATCACCGCTGCATCATTTGTGCAGCTCAGAGGCTGTTTCCTGGAGCCGCCTTGGGGAGTCGAACCCCAGACCTACGCATTACGAGGGTGACGCCCGACAGCCCTATCCGCGCTACCAGCACTCATGAAACGTCGCATAGCCCCAGGAGCACCCGGCGCGCCCAGCGAACGGCCCCCTGGATTCCACAACGGATTCCACGGGCGACTTGACTATCAATCGGCCACATACGGCGCCTGCTGCATCCACCCGAGCCTGACCCTCTCCCAGGCACGACTGGGCTGATTCTCACCCGAAGAGTACGAACCCGCCTGGAGTGCTCACAACGACGATCACCAACCGACGTTGCCGAGCCCGACCCGGCCGCCGCCAGGTAGCCGACGCTCCGGCTACTGGGGGAAGCTCACCGGTGGGAACTCACGCAACGGCACCCGAGGCAAGACGGTGCTGACCGAGATCGGGCCGACCGCGCCCAGCAGCGCGGTGTCGAGCCGGCTCAGCAGCCGCCAGCACGTCGAGTCCGACGCCACCGACCCGAACAGCTCGGCCTGATCGGCGAGCACCGCGATGTCGGAGATCGTGGTGGCGCCGTCGGCGACAGCGACCGCCATGTCGACCAGCACCCGACCCGGATCATGGCGTGCCCGCGGCCTGCGCAGCACCGCCAGCGCCTCGCCAAGCTCCACGGTAAGCGTGGTCCGATCCGCAACATCAGCAAGCAGCCGAGAGCTTGCGTGCGACACCACACCCTCGCCGTCCGTAGTTGCGGTGACCGCGGACGCGTCGTTGTAACCTGCACCTCGAAAGTGCCTCTCCACCCGGACGACTTGAGACCTCAGCAATCTCAGTTTGCCCTGGCAGCGAGGCACTTTCGTCTATCCGGGCACGGACACGCCGACTGCCTCATGAAGAGCCTGGGTTAATGCTGAGCTAGCGCCTGCACCCAGGCAGCGCCAGCGGATATGACACCGGCGCCAGCCGCGACAACCGCGGCACCAGTAGTTGCATTTTCGAACCAACGGCCCACTATCGCGCGAATACCGCGCCCTTTCCCTATTGAGGCGAGCTTCTGCCAACGATGGTAGCGGACTCGACCACAACCGATCAGAAGACCGCTCGCATTGTTTCGGCAGGTAGTTCCATCGCGATTCTCAGCAGCACACCAAACTGGAGCGGCGAGCAGCAGAAACACAACGTACGCCGCCGACGCCAGGGCTCTAATGGTGGGATCAACCGGTCGGGTCCAGAGAACGATCAAACCTGGTATCGCCACCCATAAGATGGCGGACCGAACTCTCCGCCAGGTACGACGTCGATCAGCACGACTTGCCACAAAAGTACTGTAGACATGCACCCCGTTACAAAACCAGCGGTTGACCACAGCTTAGTGGTGCTGTAGAAGTACATCTGCGCTCTACACCTACTGGGCCGTTTGGAGTATCGGCTCCAATTCGTAGTTGCAACGCCGAGGGCCCACGCCCGAGACTCTCGGCATAGGTCGGTCACTCAGCGGCTCAACTGGCATGAGCAGTAGCGGCAACCAACGGTCCCTTAAGAGACCGTGACCATTCCCATGGAGACATCTGAGCAATTCTAAGAGCGGCGCGGTGATTCGCCGGGCCGAGCCGTCGGGGCGTCCGTACGGCCATGCCGGTCTACGACGCGATGTCGACACGCGGACGCGGCTGGACAATATCGAAGGCCTTCAGCACAGTGCTCGCCGGCGATGCAGTCCCATACTTCGTCGCGCAGGCGCATGACGTATTGGACGAGCTGGCGACCGACCACCGCTGACGAGTAGGGCGACGGTCGACGAACCGGCCGGGTAGACAGTTCCGCCGTCCGCGTACCGGCCGCAGGCAGCAGGCAACGGTGCCGGCACGTCCGGCCCAGGCCGCCGGAGGCGGCGCTTTTGAGTCTTCACATAGCACATCGGCAGTGGTTCCTCTGCGTTGCACCAGTGGCTTAAGAGTCCGAAAGTCGGCGACGGCCATTTACTTACTGCTGCACAATGCGACCGGCCTGACACTCTATAGCCCTGACACTTACAGTTCAAGGTAGCGAAAGAGTCGAGCCCACGAGCGAAGCATTACAAGCGCCGAACTCGTCGCGTTCACTCAGTCCGTCGGTGTACGTCACGATGATTATCGAGTCCATGGGCCACGAATCCAGGACTCAATCGGAGGCCGCAACCAGGGAATGCGGAGACCGACTACTCCGCAGAGACCGGCCGGTGATCGGCGGGCCACCTGAGCTGGACTACACACCTTATGGCACATCGCCATTGAACCCGAGACGTAGCATCAAGGTTGAAGTATCAAACTCCCCAGCCTTGACGCCAGCGACAAACGCATCCCACTCCACGACCGTAAAGACATGGGCCTCCTTGGTTCTATTCTTGGTGTCACGGACAACGATGGTATTCGAGTCTCCTGGCGCGACTTCGACACACCCATAGTTGCTTGAGAATGAACTCTTAACGAACAGGGGAGCGCACATATTCATCCCTCCGAGGAGCTGTACTCAGTCTTAAGAACCTCACTGATAAGGTCCCTGGCCTTCTGTCCATCGATCGATCGCCGACGCAAATCGTCCCAAATCACCCGAAATGCGTTGACTTGGTCAGCGGTCTCGAACCACTGATCGGAAAAGTTGCCTTCTTCGTTGGCAATTTCCCAGTCATCTTCGTCTAGAGGAGTAAATATTGTGAAGACCGAGTTGGCTATCGGACGCCGAGATCTGAGCGGCAGAACAGCGAGCGTGACGGCCTCGCCCCTACTTAAATCGACTAGCTGTTGGAGCTGCTCCCGCATAACCTCCTGAGAACCGACTCGGCGATACAGAGATTCCTCTGCAAGGATACATTCCAACCGAGGTGGGTCGGGCTCTACTCGCTTCATAATAGTCTGCCGTGTCATTCGGACATCGACAAGCGCAGCGAGCCGCCCTTCGTCGGCACCCACTGAGGGCTCAAGAGTCGCCCGTGCGTAGCGAGCAGTCTGAAGAAGGCCGGGGAATGCGGCGTTGTTGCAAAAATGTCGAATCAAGAGTGCCTCAGCCTCGAGTGATAGGTACAACTCAAGGTCGGTTGGCATAGCATCCGAGTAAGGCTGCCACCAAGCCGTTGCCTTCGACATCTCTGTCCAGCTTGAAATGCGGTCTCGTAACCTACCATCAGTAACTTCGTAAAGGTCCAGAAGGGCGTTGACCTCGATAGAGCGCGGAATCACTTGCCCGTGTTCAAGTCTGCTCAATTTCGATGTCGAGCACTCAATGCTCGACGCCGCATACTCAAGGCGGAGGTTTACAGCCTCACGAAGCGACTTTAGCTTTGCTCCGAGTCGTCGCCGAATCACAAGCGGACCTCGGCCTACGACACCTGGCGTGTCGATGTGGATCACCTCCAACAAGATCGACCTGAAGGTCCCCAGGCCGATTCTGCCATCACGTGCTGGCATCAAGATCAGAAAAATCCCGCCACGCAAACGCTGACTTGGCCGCTTGCCTCATGGGCGCGCAACGTACACCCTTGAGGTGAGCCCGCTCACGTCGGGGCCCACCGTATGGAGGAGGGTTCGGTCAATCAGGCGACAGAGCATGAGAGCACGTCGGACATCAGATGAGACATCAGGTACTTCGATGATCAAGTAAGAGGAGGAGCCCGAGGCGTCGTAGGCCTGGGCTCCTCCAGGTTCCCACCAGGCGTCCAGACAGACAGCGCGACAGGAGATCACAGTATGCACCCAGAGCATCAACGTGCGAACGCCCGTGTCTGGCTTGAGGGCTTCGCCCTACTCATCGCACCCCTCACGGCAGGCCTCGCGATCAACTACATGATCGGCTGGTGGTCGGGGCTGGCCGCCCTCCTGGCGGTCGCCCTAGTCGGTGGATGCTGGATTCATTCTTTAGGTCGACAGGATCACCTTCGCTGACTCAGAGGTGCCGCCTGGCCGAAGATGAACGGCAGTCAGGCTTGGTCCGAATTCGACGGGTCGCCTGGCCTGATGCTAAATACCATCTGCTATTGATTGATAGTCTGGGCAACGCAAACGAGACGGTAGATGCACAATGACGAGACTTACTGATTTTCTTGCTCTCAATCCGCTCATACTTCTTCTGTTGATGACTATAGGCATCTTTGCAATACGGCGCATCTTACTGCCGCTTCTTGCTGCAATACTACTAGCCTTGATGCTACTCGGACTCATCGTGGTGATAAGCCTATAGAGACGGGGAAGTCTTGATCCGTAGACGAATGTCATACCCCGCTGGGCCGAGTGTCCCTTAGCTTGATCTTTAACCTGTCGCTGCGAGGCGGGGCTCGTTTGTGCAGGTTGTTCGGCGTGTCGGCGAGACAGGGTGCGGCCACCGCTTGATCCTCTTCGGGTTCCTCTCACAGATCTCGAAGACGAAAGTGGTGGCCGCGGTGGTCAGTGTGGCGCACACCCGGAGTCCTGCTCCGGGGGACACTCCAGAGCGGCGGGGCGGTCTTGCGTGGTTCCGGCAGGAGCTCTACGAGTCGTTCACCGCGCGGGCAGACGCATTGTTCGAGCTGGTCGACGCGGTGTTGTGCGCCGACGGACCGGTCCGCTCGCTGGTCGATCTGACGCTGGTGGCCGAGCACCGCCGCGGTCACGGCGCGATGTATGACGCGCTCAGAGCGTGTTTGAGAAGATCAACAGACTGTCGGGAATGTTCGCCGTTGTTGGCGGGTGGCGGGTCCGCCGCGGGCGATTCGCCGGGTAATGGTGTTGATGGCCGCCCAGCGGATCATCGCCTCCGATACGGCCGGGTCGCGTTCGTAATCCCGGGCCAATCGGCGGTGCGCAGTCAGCCAGGCGAAGGTCCGCTCAACCGCCCACCGGCGCGGGATCACAGCGAATCCGCGCTGGTCAGCGGGCTTACGCACGATGTGCAGGGTGGTGCGCAGGATGGTCTGGGCCCAGTCCAGTAGGCGGCCGGCGAAACCGCCGTCGGCAAACACGAACCGCACCCGAGTGCGCAGGTAGGTGTCCAACAGGACCGACTTCGCGCCGTCACGGTCCTGCACGCCAGCGGACAGAACCACCACGACCAGCAGCAGTCCGAGGGTGTCGGTGACGATGAAACGCTTCCGTCCGTTGATCTTCTTGCCGGCGTCGTAGCCGCGGGTGTCGCGCCCGACGGTATCGGCGCCTTTCACGCTCTGGGAGTCAATCAGCCCGGCGCTCGGCTCGGGGTTGCGTCCCTCCTGCAGGCGGAGTTGTTCGCGCACAACGGGCAGGATCTTCTCGGTGGCCTTGGCTTGTTCGAAGCGGACGAAGTACCAGTACACGGTCTGCCAGGGCGGGAAATCCGCCGGTAGCTGCCGCCAGGCGCACCCGGTGCGGACCACGTAGAGGATCGCGTCCACGATCGCCCGCCGCGGGTGTTTCTCCGGCCGGCCACCCGTGTTCACCGCGGGCAGCAACGGCTCGATCAGCGCCCACTGCTCCTCGCTGGTGTCCGAGGGGTAGGTCTGCTTCCGCTCCATCACCGAACAACGGTTGATCATACAGGCGAGGACGTCACGCAGGCGCGCCGATGCTTCTCAAACACGCTCTCAGTCATGGCCAGGTGCAACCGCAGCGGCTGCGCCGGTCGCTGGTCTCGCTGTCGCTGCCCCGGACCGCAGATGGGCGGATCGTGCTCGCGGTCGATGTCAGCCCCTGGCTGCGCTCGGATGCCCCGACCAGCGCGCAGCGGCTGTTCTGCCACGTCTACGGCCGAGGGCACGACACCGGCTGGCCACCATCGACGACGGCACGGTCAGGGTGTTGCCCGCCGCGATCGCCGCAATTGTGCACAGCGCCGCGCTCGACCCCCACCCACACCGCGCCCGGATGCGGACCCGCACCGGCGCCTGGGTCACCGCCCACGCCGAACAACTCGGCCCCACGCTCGTATCGGTGATCATCGAACCGACCCGATCGCGTGAGCTCGCCGAGCTGCGCGCGGACGCCTACCGGCTCAGCGCCCGGGAGCGGGAAGTCGCCGCGCTCGCCGTGCAGGGCCGCACCAACGCCGAAATCGCACAGGCGCTGTTCCTGTCCGTGTTCACCGTGCAAGACCACCTCAAACAGGTGTACGCCAAGACCGGCGCCACCGGCCGCACCGAGCTCAGCACCCGGCTCCACACGCACTACTGGTAACACGAAAGCGCAAGCGGAGCGGCAGCTCGTTCACCGTCGCCTCGGTACGCGGGCTGCGTCGCTCGTCGACTTGGTTGAGCAAGCGCGTGAGGACCCGCTCCGCCTCCCGCTCGGTCTCCCGCTTCGACGTCCGACCGGCAACCGTTTCGCGCAGCCACAGCTTCTTGCCGGTCAGCTGGTCGATCCCGGCGTAGACCCTTGACCCGAGCCGACCCGCTCGGGGAGCAATGCTTGAAACCTGTGGATGACCTGGAGGGGCCGTACCCTTCCGGTGATCTTGAGGCTCTCAAGCAAGACCGGCGCTGCAACGCTGGTCGGAAGGGTACGACCCGTGCTCACCGTAGTTCCTGGAGCTGCTGATGCCGATGACCCCCGTCGTGGCGGCTCGTCGTCGTTGATCGATGAGATCGTCCGCGACGGTGCCCGACGGATGCTGGCCGAAGCCCTGCAGGCCGAGGTCGATGATTACATCGCCCGGTTCAGCGCCGAGCGTGACGAGAACGGGCGCCGGCTGGTGGTGCGTAATGGCACCCACCAGCCCCGCGAGGTCCTGACCAGCGCTGGGGCGGTCGAGGTGACCGCGCCTCGGGTCAACGACCGCCGGGTCGATCCCGACACCGGACAGCGGGCGAAGTTCACCTCGGCGATCCTGCCGCCGTGGTGCCGCAAGACCCCGAAGATCACCGAGGTGTTGCCGCTGCTCTACCTGCACGGGTTGTCCTCGGGCGACTTCGTGCCCGCGCTCGGGCAGTTCCTTGGCTCGACGGCCGGGCTGTCCGGGCCGGTGATCACGAAGCTGACCGAGACCTGGAAGGGCGAGCAGCGCGCCTTCGCCGGCCGAGACTTGTCCGAAGTGGACTATGTCTATCTGTGGGCCGACGGCATCCACGTCAACATTCGCCTGGAGGAGCACAAGCTGTGCCTGCTGGTCATGATCGGTGTCCGCGCTGATGGCCGCAAGGAGTTGATCGCGCTGGCCGATGGCTACCGGGAGTCGACCGAGTCGTGGGCGGATCTGCTGCGCGACTGCGCGGAGAGGCCACGAGGCGACGGTAGCGCCATTCGAGGCCACGAAGGAGGCCACGACGGGCCTCGTGGAGGGTGCCGATAGAGAATTATTATGCCTCTGACCTGCGGAGCCGCCTTGGGGAGTCGAACCCCAGACCTACGCATTACGAGGGACCCCACAACGACGACCACAGCGTCTACCAGCGGCTACATGATGCAGCAGTTCGACGTCGCTGGCTCCGTAGGCGATGAGGGACTGCAGTTCACCCCACGGGTAGCTCCAGGCGAAGATCGTTCTTGTGTCGCATCCCGGCGGCCGACCTGGGTGTTGCGGCAGGAGATCCGAGCCGGCCGCGTTACCTTGAGCCGTTGAGCGCAGAGCGGGACGAGCTGAGGCGTTCCATCCAGGAGTTGCCCGATGAGCGCGTGCCAGTGGCCGGGCCGACGGCGCCTTGGCACTGAGGCCGGCCCGCTCGGCGTGTCGAGGCCGGCGCGCGGGTGCTGACGCACGGGGGTTTACCCCTACGTGAACAAGGGCGCGCCCCATCGTTCGCCCTCGGCCGGCGGCGTACATCTGTACACCTGACATCGACTGTCCGAGGGGGTCCGGATGCACCGCGACGGCCGTTCCCTTGGCTTGCCGGCGCCGGCTGTGGTGAGCACGGGGACCGACCCGACCCCGGGCCGGTCGGTCATTCAGAGAGAGTCAGTGTACTTCCAGTTGCTTGGCACCCTGAAGGTTCTGCTCGATGGGGATCGGATTGACCTTGGCGGCCTGCGTCAGCAGAGGCTCCTGACCATGCTGCTGCTCGACGCCAACAGAGTGGTCAGTGCCAGTCGGCTCATCGAAGCCATGTGGGACGTTGAGCCACCGGCGACCGCGAGCAGGCAGCTCCACAACGCCATTGCCGCGATCAGGCGCAGCTTCGCGTTGGCCAAGCACCTCGTCGTAAAGGATGGCCCCGGGTACCGCATACAGGTCGACCCGCAGGACATCGACGCTCACCGGTTTACCTCGATGATCACCCGCGCCTCTACGGCCGCGACCGGTGGGCACACCACGGAGGCAATAGAACTTCTCGAGGCAGGCCTCGCCCTCTGGGAAGGGCCAGCGCTTTCTGGTCTGAATAGCCCAATTCTTGACATCGCCACTGCGAAGCTCGAGGAGAAGCGCCTGTCCGCAACCGAACAACTCCTCGGGCTGCGTCTGGATGGAGGCGACGCCGCGGCGCTGGTGCCCCAACTGGGAGAGCTGGTATCCCAGAACCCGCTGCGGGAGGAGACCCGCCGGCTGTTGATCCTCGCGCTACACCGCAGTGGACGCAAGGCCGACGCGTTGAACGTATACGAAAAGGGCCGGCGGCTACTGCGAGACGAGATCGGCGTTGACCCCAGCGCTAGTCTTCGCGAGCTCTACGATCGAATTCTGAAAGATGATCTCCCACAACCGAAGCAAAGAGCCGAGCCCACCCGCCTCACTCCGATTGGCGATGGCCAACCGGCCGTCGCGCCGACAAATGACGGCACTGCGGACGCCAACCGTTCCTTCCTTCCCTACGATACGGCGCATTTCACCGGGTGCGTCGAAGAGTTGCGGCATCTTCTGACCACGCCCCGGTCGGAGAACGAGACCACGCTGAGCATCGTGGCTTTTGACGGCATGGCCGGAGTCGGCAAGACCACGCTAGCCGTTCGGCTCGCCCATCAACTGGCGCACCAATATCCCGATGGGCATCTTTTCATCGATCTGCACGGGCATACACACGGGCAGGAGCCGCTGGAGCCGGGTGCCGCATTGGAACGGCTGCTGTTGGACTTCGGGCTCTCGCCGGCGCAGATACCCCAGGACATGAGGCAACAGGCGGCGCGCTGGCGTGCCGAGGTCGCGAATCGCCGGGTCCTGGTGGTGCTGGACAACGCCCTTGACGCCAAGCAGATCCGCCCGCTTCTCCCCGGCACGGGAAAGGCGCGCGTGATCATCACGAGCCAGCGGCGACTCGCCGGCCTTGACGGGGTGACGTCTCGCACGCTTGGCGTGTTCTCCGCCGCGGACGCGGCGGCGCTGTTCACCAAGATCGCCGGTGTTGACCGCACCGATAACCGGCCAGACGCGGTTGCCGAAATCGTTGCCCTGTGCGGGTATCTGCCGCTGGCCATCAGCATTGCCGCATCCCGCTATCACAACCGTCCGGCCTGGTCGCTCGACCACCTGATTCTCCGCCTGCGCGACGAGGCCCAGCGGCTTGCCGAACTGGTCCTCGGCGATCGCAGTGTCGCCGCTTCTTTCGAGGTGTCGTACCGGGGCCTGTCGGCCGAACAACGCCGACTGTTCTGTGTGCTCGGCTTTACCACTCATCCCGGCGAGGAGTTCGACGCCAGTACAGCCGCCACCTTGATGGACATTTCCGCGGCTGTGGCGGATCGGCTACTGGAGGAGCTTTTCGACGCCCACATGCTCATGCAACGGGCGGCGGGCCATTATTACTTGCACAACCTGCTACGGGAGCACGCTCGTGGCAAGTTCGCGAATGAATTTGGTATTCATGGCGGTGCGCTGAACGCCCTCGGTCATTCCGCGTAGCGTGTCGGCAGCCTAGTGATCATGGCCCGATGCTGTCGCCGCCTGCCGATGCAGGGATGGTGACCTGGTAAATGCGGGCCGGTGTCAGGCCTCTGTGAGATGATCAACGGCGCACCCTGACCGGTCCGGCCGACTTCGCCGTCGTCCAGTCCTACCAGCCAACCGCAGCTACCCCTGCTGAATAGCGCCATTCGGCAGGCGCCGTCTATGACGGGCCGAAGCTAGCGGTAGCTACTGCCGAACCGGGGTTACGGAACACCGGACTGATGCATCTCGGATGCGCGAACAAGGCAGCTTCGATGGCCGGGACAGGCAGTCTCTACTGCAGAGTCGATCGAGCGGTCGGATTGGAGTGTCGCTGGCGTGACAGTCGGCGATACTCATTCGGGCCACCACCAAGTCCGGAGGAGACCACCGTGTAACGCGTCGCCACGGTCATCAACAGCCATTACGAGCTAGTCGGCAATACCCGACAGCGGAGTTGCTCCGCGGTGCTCGTGAAGTCGCGGTTTCTGCCGCAAGGGCGTCGCGACGTGTAACGATTGCGAAATCGCATTCGGTCGCGAAGTTCATTTCTCGTCGTGGCCGTCGCAGGCCCCCACCAGAAAGTGATGACATGCTGTTCACACACAAGACAGTCCTGCCCCCGGAGCTGCGGGCCAAGGTGGCCGCGGACTCCGGCATCGGAGGTGGCAACCTGCTTCCCTCGATGTTGGCCATCAACCCTCGTCCGGACGAGCCGTTCATCCACTCGCTGACTCCGGTGCCCTACACCGACGGCGCGACGCGGACCGAGTTCAGCCTCCGCGACCTCGACCACCTGATCCAGAGCTGGTCGGTGTGGTACCACGCGCACGGAGTGCGACCGAAGGACCGGGTCGCGATCTTCCTGCCCGACTCCATCGCGTACTTCGTGCACTATTCGGCTATTGCCCAGCTCGGCGCCATCGCCGTGCTCATCAACTGGAAGGCGCCGCGGGAGAGCGCGGTGGCGCTGTGCGAGTCGACGGGCGCGATCGGCCTGTACACCGATCGGGAGCGGCTGAACCGGATCGGTCCCGATCTGGACCGGCTGGCCCTGCGGTGGATCACCACCACCGAGGAAATGCCGAGCCCGGCCTCGGCAATGCTGCCGGACGAGGCACGGTTTCGGCATCACTCCGACGACCCGGTGGGGATGATGCATTCGTCGGGCACGACGGGCCTACCCAAGCCGGTCATCCACACCCACCGCACGATTCTGGAGGGCCCCAAGTTCCGTGCCGTTGACTACAAGGAGGAACCCAACGCCCTGATCATGACCGCGATCCCGCAGTCGCACCAGGGCACCATCTCGTTCACCTCCTACGCGGTGCTCGCCGGGCAGCCGCTGCTGGCCTGGCGGGATGTCACCGGCGAGGAGCTGGCGGCGGCCATTCCGGAGCACAAGCCGACCATGGTGATGGCCTTCGGCCACGCCTACCCCGAACTGGCCGCGCTGGAAAGTCCCGCCGGCGCCCTTGACTCGGTGAACATCTGGGTCTCCATGGGGGATGCGGTGCACGAGCGGCACCTGAAGGAGGTTCTTGCGCGCCGTTCTGCAGACCTCCCGCCGGCTGCATTTCTCGACCGGCTGGGCACCACCGAGCTGGGTTGGGGTGTCCTGATGCAGCCGCGCACCCTGGCAACCGAGCGCAACGACCGCTGCGTCGGCCGCTCCGTCGGCTTCGCCGAGGTCGCCGTACTGCGGGAGAACGGCACGTTGGCCGCGCCGTACGAGTACGGATTGCTCGGGGCGAAACCACCGTCGATGACCGTGGGGTACTGGGGCAACCAGGACACCTACTACCGGAGCATCCTCGCCGGCTACTGGCTGACGGGCGACATCGTCTACCGCGACGAGGATGGCTACTTCTACCAGGTCGACCGCGCCGTGGACGTGGTGTTCACCGCGCAGGGGCCGGGCTACTCGGTGCAGATGGAGGAACTGGTCCTCAATGAGGTCGCCGGTGTGGAGGACTGCACGGTCATCGCCGGTGGGTATCGGGACGACAAGGTGGCCGTCGCCGTGGTGACCGGCGAGGACATCGACCCGGGCAAGGTGCTCTTCGCGGCCAATGAGGCGTTGCGCGCGACGGGAATGCCGGAGCTGGCCATGGTCGAGGTCGCGAGCGCGGACGGAGATTTCCCGCTCGGCGTCACCGGCAAGTCGCTCAAGCGCTACCTGCGCGACAAGTACCGGGACCTGCGCGTCTACCTCGGTGACCACCGAGGCAGAAACCTCGCCACGAGCGATGCGCTCACGTGACCCGGCCGGGAACAACCACCGTGGCCAACCAGGTCTTGCTCGTATTCGACAAGTCCGTCACCCGCGCCGGCGTCGACGGGTGGATACGGCACCTCGAATCCGCCGGCGCACCGACCCAGCTGTACCGGCTCGGTTCCACCCTCGTCCTTCCGGTATCCGATGTGGACGCGATCCGGCCGGCGGGGTCGGAGCTACCGGCGCCGACCCGGCAGGTGCGCCACGGCGGTGATGCCTGGTTGGGGCGCAGGGAACTGCGGCCGGCCGGGACCGAGGTCTCCCTGGGCTCGACCACGATCGGCGACGGCTCCATCGCGGTGATCGCGGGACCGTGCGCGGTCGAGACGCCGGAACAGATGATGGCCACCGCGGCCGTCGTCGCGGCACACGGCGCCGTCGGCCTGCGGGGCGGTGTCTTCAAACCGCGAACCTCGCCGCATTCCTTCCAGGGTCTCCAGTGGGACGGCCTTGACCTGCTGGTCGAGGCCAGGGAGCGGACCGGCCTCCCCTTCGTCACCGAGGTGGTCGAGCCGGAGCACGTCAAGCGGCTGGCCGAGGTGGTTGACGGGTTCCAGATCGGGGCCAGGAACATGCAGAACTTCGCGCTGCTGACCGCGGTAGGCCAGAGCGGCCTTCCGGTCGTGCTCAAGCGCGGCTTCGGCTGCACCGTGGAGGAGACCCTCGCCGCGGCCGAGTACCTGCTGCTGGAAGGCAACGACCAGGTGGTGCTCTGTGAACGGGGCATCCGCACTTTCGAGCCGGCGGCGCGCTTCACGCTGGACCTCACCGCGGTCGCGCTGTGGAAGCAGCGCACCCACCTGCCGGTCATGGTCGATCCCAGCCATTCCGGTGGCCGGCCGGAACTGGTGGAACCGCTGTCCCTGGCTGCGATCGCGGCCGGCGCGGACGCGCTGCTGATCGATGTCCACGTCCAGCCGGAGCGGGCGTTGTGCGACGGCAACCAGGCGATCCGCCCGCAACAGTTCGCCGGCGTGATGGACCGGCTGGCTCGTGTGGCAGCCGGGCTCGGCCGGCACATGAGCTGCGGCACATAGATGGGGTGTGAGCCCAATGGGTGAGAAATTGCAGCTGGCCGTCATCGGGCTCGGCCCACGCGGCTTGTCCGTCGCGGAACGCCTGTGCGCCAATGCCGAGTCGCTTCTGTCCCAGGGACGGGAACTCGTCATCCACCTGGTCGACCCGCACCTGTTCGACGGCGGGCAGGTGTGGCGGAGCACCCAGGAACGCGTGCTCCTGATGAACACGGTCGCCTGCCAGGTGACCATGTTCGTCGACGAGACCGTCGGCTGCGCCGGACCGGTGGTGCGCGGGCCGAGCCTCTACGAGTGGGCGCGGTCGATCGCCTTGCTCGGCAGCCCGAACGTACCGGAGGCCATCCGAGCCGAAGCCGCGACGCTCGGGCCGGATGACTACCCGTCCCGGGCGTTCTACGGGAGCTATCTGCAGTGGACGCGCCGCCGCATCATGCGGACGGCGCCCCCCTCGGTCAGCTTCTCATTGCACCAGGCGTCCGCGGTCGACATTCGCGACACGCCGGATGGCCGGCAGGAAGTCGTACTGGACACCACGGAGTCCATCGGCGACCTGCAGGCAGTCGTGCTTGCACTCGGCCACCTGCCGCATCAGCTCGGCGACGCCGAGTTGGCCCTGAGCCGGTTCGCCGATCGGCACGGCTTGTGCTACATCGCACCGAGCAACCCGGCCGACGTGTCGCTGGACGCCGTACCCGCGAGCGACACGGTGATCCTGCGCGGTATGGGCCTCAACTTCTTCGACTACCTGGCCCTGTTCACCAGCGGCCGGGACGGCAGGTTCGTGCGCGAGTCCGACGGCACCCTGAGCTACCGTCCGTCCGGGCAGGAACCCCGCCTAATTGCCGGGTCTCGGCGCGGGGTGCCGCACCAGGCCCGCGCCAAGAACCAGAAGGGGCCGTTCGGCCGGCACGAGCCGCGGTACGTGACCACGGAGGTGATCGAGCGGCTGCGGGCCCGCGCCGATGCCGGGGCACCCGCGGACTTCCGCCGGGACATCTGGCCGATGATCGACCAGGAAGTCCGCACCGTGTACTACGCGACCCTGGTGCGGGAGCGCCGTTGCAGCTGCGACGTGGAGGAGTTCACCGCCACCTTCGCCTCGGCGGACCCCGCCGAGGTGCCGTTCTCCGGTGACCCGCTGGCCATCGAGGAGAGCGGCGCCCAGCGCAACGTGCTCGCCAAGTTCGAGATCGATCCCGACCAGGGCTGGGACTGGCGGAAGATCGCGGCGCCCTACACCGATGACGACCTCGCCTCGACCGAACGGTTCCGTAGCTGGTTACGGTCCTATGTGGATACAGAGGTCCGGGAGGCCGGCAAGGGGAACGTCACCGGGCCGCTCAAGGCCGCGCTGGACGTGCTGCGCGACCTGCGCAACGAGATCCGGTTGCTCGTCGACCACGGTGGCCTGTCCGGCGACTCCTACCGGGACGACCTGCAGCGCTGGTACATGCCGCTGAACGCCTACCTGTCGATCGGGCCGCCGGCCGAACGCATCGAGCAGTTCGGCGCCCTCATGGATGCCGGCGTGCTCGAGGTGCTCGGCCCGGAACTGCGGGTCGGCTGCTCGGACGGGCGATTCGTCGCGCACTCCGAGGCCTGCCCGGACCGCACCGTGCGGGCCGGCACGCTGATCGAGGCGCGGCTTCCGGAAACCGACCTGCATCGCACGACCGACCCGTTGCTGTCGACGTTGCTGGCCCGCGGCGAGTGCCGGCCGTACCGCATCCCGATTCGTGGCGGCGGTCACTACGTCGCGGGCGGCGTTGCCGTCACCCGGCGTCCGTACCGCCTGCTGGACGCCGCCGATCGTCCGCACGCACGGCGCTTCGCGTTCGGCGTGCCGACCGAGTCGGTGCACTGGGTGACCGCAGCGGGCATCCGCCCCGGCGTCA
This sequence comes from uncultured Actinomycetota bacterium, assembly GCA_963730945.1. Lineage (GTDB taxonomy): Bacteria > Actinomycetota > Actinomycetes > Mycobacteriales > Pseudonocardiaceae > Pseudonocardia. Next base: position 211,334 of record CAVSTV010000006.1, on the reverse strand, counting down.
ACTCCGTGATCCTCGGTGACGCGGACGCGATCGCCCGATCCTGCCTGCGCACAGCGGCGGAACACCCACGACCGCTGCTGCTCACCGGCGATGGCGGCGACCGTCTCGATGGCCTCGGGAGAACGGCATGACCATCATCGACCACGGAATTCTGGCGCCCGCGTGGGCGGCGACGGGAGCCGCTGAGCTCGTCGACGACAACGCCCTGCTGACCGCCATGCTCGCCACCGAAGTCGCCCTGGCCGAAGCGCAGGCCGAGCTGGGCGTGATCCCGGCCGGCGCGGCGAAGGCCATCAGGGTCGCGGCCGTACCTGCGAACATCGACCCGGCGATGCTGGCGGCCGGCGTGCGGGAAACCGCGAACCCCGTCGTGGCGTTCGTCGGACAGCTCACCGCCGCGGTCACGGCGGTCGATGCGTCGGCCGCCGATTGCGTGCACCGCGGCAGCACCAGCCAGGACATCCTGGACACGGCGCTGATCCTGCTGTGCGGCGCGACGCTGGACCGCGTCGAACAGGACCTGCTGGCGTGCGCCCGCAGCCTTGCCGGACATGCCGACCGGCACCGGAACACCCCGATGGCCGGGCGCACCCTGACTCAGCACGCCGTACCGGTCACCTTCGGGCTCAAGGCGGCTACCTGGCTGCATCTCGTGCTCGACGCCGTCGAGCGGGTGCGCCGGACCCGCGCAACGCTGCCGGTCTCGGTGGGCGGTGCGGCGGGCACGCTCGCGGCATACCACCAGTACGCCCTGGGCACGGGCGATCCGGCCGGCACGGCGCTGCGCCTACCCGGGCTGATGGCCCGCCGTCTCGGGCTGGCCGAGCCGTCCCTTCCCTGGCACGGAATTCGCACGCCGCTGGCCGACGTGGCCTCGACGCTGCTGGTCACCACCGGTGGGCTCGGCAAGATGGCGGCCGACGTCCTGGTGCTCAGCCGGACCGAGATCGGGGAGGTCACCGAGGAGCAGGCGCCGGGCCGCGGGGCGTCCTCGGCCATGCCGCAGAAGCACAACCCCGTGTTCTCGACGCTGGTCGCGACCGCGGCCCGGCAGCTCCCACCGATCGCCCTCGTGCTGTTCGGATCCATGGCCGTGGAGGACGAGCGGTCCTCGGGTGGGTGGCATGCCGAGTGGCAGCCGCTGCGGGAGTGCCTGCGGATCGCGGCCGGCGCCGCCGCCAACGCCGCGCGCCTGGCCGCCGCGCTGCGGGTCTCGCCCGAGGCGATGGCGGCGAACCTGCGAATGACCCGCGGCGCAATCGTCTCCGAGCGCGTCAATGCGGTACTGGCTCCGCTGCTCGGCAAGGGAAACGCCACACGTCTGCTGGCTGAGGCAGCCGCTGACGCCGAGCGCGACGGTGTCGATCTTGCCGACGTGCTCGCCGTCGCGCTGGACAAGGCAGGGGTGCCCGGCCCCGACGTCCCCGGGCTGTTCGACCCGTCCGGCTACACCGGGATATCCGGGCCGCTGGTCGACCGGGCGCTCGCCCGCTTCGCCGGTGTGTTCTCGAAGGAGGATTCGCATGACTGATGTTGCCGCGCTGGAGTTCGCCTGGGAGCGCGCGGAACCGACTCCCGCCGAGCGGCGGCAGGAACTGCTCGCCCTGCCCGGGTTCGGCGACACCTACTCCGATCACATGGTGACCGTGCGGTGGCAGGCCGAGCGGGGCTGGCACGACGCCCGGGTCGGGCCGCTCGCCCCGCTCTCGCTGCACCCAGCCACCATGGCCTTTCACTACGGCCAGACGGTTTTCGAGGGCCTGAAGGCGTTCTGGCGCCCGAACGGCCAGCGAGCCCTGTTCCGGCCCGCTGACCATGCCCGCCGGTTCAACCGCTCGGCGCGCCGGATGGCCATGCCCACACTGCCCGAACGGGACTTCGTCGCAGCGTTGGAGGCGCTGCTGCGGGTCGATGGCAGCTGGGTGCCGTCGACCCGGGGACACAGCTTCTACCTGCGCCCGTTCATGATCGCGGCGGAGACCCACCTGAGCAACCGCCCTGCCGAGGAGTACCTGTTCGCGCTGATCGGCAGCCCGGCCCGGCCGCCGCTCGCCGCAGACCCGAAGCCCATGCGGTTATGGGCGGCCACCGAGTACATCCGGGCGGCGCCGGGCGGTACCGGTGCGGCCAAGTGCGGCGGCAACTACGGCGGTTCCTACGTCGCCCAGCGACAGGCCGCGGCCCACGACTGCGACCAGGTCGTGTGGCTGGACGCGCGGGAGCGCCGGTACATCGAGGAAGCGGGCGGGTCCAACCTGTTCTTCGTCGAGTCGACCACCGACGGCCCCCGCCTGCGCACGCCTCCGCTGAGCGGAACCCTGCTGGCGGGCCTCACCCGGGACTCGATCCTGCGGTTGGCCGGACGGCTCGGTTATCCGGTCGCCGAGGAGCCGCTCACGCTGGACGAGTGGGAGCGGGGCTGCCGGGACGGGCGGATCACCGAGGCCTTCGCCTGTGGCACCGCCCGGGCCATCGCGCCGGTCGGACACGTGGTCTCCGCGCAGCGGGAGTGGCCGGTGGGCGACGGCACCGCGGGTCCGGTCACGTCGCGGCTGCTCGGGGCGCTGCTCGACGTCCAGTACGGCCGGACTCCGGACGAGTTCGGCTGGATGCGGCTGGTGGACACCGAGGGCGAGGCCTAGATGGACCCGGAAGCAGTGCGGCAGAAGGCGACACTGCTGCGAGCACTGCACGCCGAGGGCACGCTGGTGCTGCCCAACGCGTGGGACGCGGCCAGCGCCGCGGTGGTCGCCGACGCGGGCGCCGCCGCCATCGCCACCACCAGCGCCGGGGTGGCCTGGAGCCTGGGCCGCCCCGACGGGGAGCTGCTGCCGCGCGCCGACCTGGTCGCGGCCATCGAGCGGATGGCCGCGGCCGTCGATGTGCCGCTGACCGCCGACGTCGAGGCCGGGTACGGCGCCACCGACGAGGAGGTGGCCGACACCGTCACCGCGGTGCTGGGGGCGGGTGCAGCCGGGATCAACATCGAGGACGCGCCGGTCGGCGAATCCGGGCTGTACGCCCCCGAGATCGCCGCGGCGCGCATCCGGGCAGCCCGGACCGCGGCGGTCGTCTGCGGGGTGCCGGACTTCGTGATCAACGCTCGGACCGATGTGTACATGCGCCGGATCGGCGATCCGCAGACCCGGCTGGACGAGGCACTGCGCCGGGCAGCTGACTACGCCGAAGCGGGCGGGGACTGCCTGTTCGTGCCCGCGTTGACGGACCTGGCCGTGCTGGAGTCGCTTGTCGCGCGATCCCCCCTGCCGATCAGCGCCTCCGCCGGCCCCGGCAAGCCGACCGTCGGGCAGCTGCGGTCGGCCGGAGTGCGGCGGGTCAGTGTCGGACCGGCGTTGGCGCAGGCGATCTACACGATCGCCCGGCAACTGGCCGCGGAGCTGTTGACCGAGGGCCGACTGACCGCCGAATCCCCATGGCTCAGCTATGCCCAACTCAACTCGCTGTTCTCCGCCAGCAGCCCCAACAAGGAATGAACATGTCAGCGAACCCCAGGGTCGACTTCTACTTCGACCCGGCCTGCCCCTTCGCCTGGATCGCGTCCCGGTGGATTCTCGAGGTGGAACAACGGAGGAGAATCGATCTGCGGTTCCGGGTGATGAGCGTGTCCGTGCTCAACGAGGACCGCGAGATCTCCGAGTGGTACCGGGACTTCTGCGACCGCGCGTGGGGTCCTGTCCGGGTCTGCGTCGCCGCCACCCAGTACCACGGGGAGGAGGTGCTGCGCGACCTCTACACCAAGCTGGGCACCCGGATCCACAACGGGCGCAACAAGAACTACCCGCAGGTGATCGGGCAGGCTCTCGCCGAGGTGGGCCTGCCGGCCGAGCTCGCAGAGGCGGCGACCGGAACCGACTACGACGAGGTGCTGCGCAAGAGCCACGCCGCGGCGCTGGAACCGGTCGGTGCGGATCTCGGCACCCCGGCCATCCATCTCGACGGCATCGGGTTCTTCGGGCCGGTGCTGAACGCCATTCCGCGCGGCGACGAGGCGGTGCGCGTTTTCGATTCCGTCCGGACGCTGGCCGCGAACTCCCATTTCTTCGAGCTGAAGCGGGCTCGTTCCAGCGGCCTGAACTACGACTGACAGAACGGACGTGTCCACATGAGGCGTATCGGATTTGTGGAGTCGAACCGGTCCGGATCCGGGTTCGACGCGTTACGGGCGGCGCGGAAACTGGGCTTGCACGTCACCTTCTTCAGCTGCGGGCTGGATCGCTACCACGCGACGCCCGGTGGCACGGAGGTACTGCGCACCTGCGTCGACGAGGTCGTCTTCTGCCTGACCCATGAGCTGGCGCCGCTGCTGGCGGCGGTGAAGGAGGTCGACGCGACGCAACCGCTCGACGCACTGCTCTCGGTCGCCGAGTACGAGGTGGTGCAGGCCGCCGAGGCGGCCCGCCAGCTCGGCCTGCCCGGCCCGGATCCGGACGCGGTCCGGATCGCCCGCAACAAGGCCGAGCAGCGGCGGCGCTGGGCCGAACGCGGCGTGCCCATCCCGGCGTTCCGCGCCGTGACTACGGCCGAGCAGGCCGCGCGGGCCGCCGAGGAGATCGGACTGCCGTGCGTGGTGAAGCCGGCGGACGAGACCAGCGGGGCCCATGTCGTGCGGTGCACGACCGTGGCCGAGGTGCTCGAGGGTTTCTCCGCGGTGCGGTCCGAGCCCACCAACCGCCGCGGTCAGCCCCGGCATCCCGAGGTGCTCGTCGAGGAATGCCTGGTCGGGTTCGAGGTCAGCGTCGAGGTTCTGGCCGAGGCGGGATCCGTCCGCGTGCTCGGGGTGACGGACAAGCTGGTCGGCGGCGGCGACCGGTTCATCGAGCTCGGGCACAGCTTCCCGACGGCGCTGCCGGACCGGATCCGCGGTGAGCTGGAACTCACCGCGGTGGCCGCGACCACGGCGGTGGGCTTCGACCTCGGCATCGCGCACGTCGAGCTCAAGTACACCGCCCGAGGCCCCGTGCTGGTCGAGATCAACCCACGGCCGGCCGGTGACCAGATCACCGAGCTGATGGACCGCAGCCTCGGGCTGTCCACCATGGAACTGGTGATCCGCCAGTACCTGGGCGAGTCCATCGGCGCCCTCGACGTCGATCCGGTAGGTGGCGCGGCGATCCGCTACCTCACCGCACCTGCGGGCGTCGTGGACAGCGTGACCGGACTGGACATCGCCGCCGCCGTGCCCGGGGTCCGCGAGGCCGTGGTGTCGGTAGAGCCCGGTGCGCGGGTCAACCAACTGCGCGTCAACGAGGACCGGATCGGGCACGTCCTGGCCACCGCCGACGATCCGTATCTGGCCGGCCGCATCGCCGAGGCCGCGGCCCAGCAGATTGCGGTGCGCACCCACCAGGGCTGACCGAATGCGTTCCCGATGCGTTCCCGATGGCCGCGTCGGTGAGCCTTGACCCATCGGGCCGCTGGCCCCCTTTTCGTCGCAGGAGAAAACGACATGCCGAACCTGGTCATGCTGATGCCCTACCAGGCATATATAAGGAAGGCTCAGGCCGAAGGTTTTCGGATCCACGCGATCTGGGATCCGGCCGAGGCCGAGCGGCTGTTCGGCACGCAAGCCCCCCAGTACCTCCGGGATGTCGAGGCACTCGCCGACGGCTTCCGGTTGGTGGACTTCACCGATCGCGCCGCCTATGCCGATGCGATTCGCTTGGCCGTGCGGGAAACCGGCGCCGACCACGTCTGGCATGTCGGCAGCGAGGAATCGATGATGCTCGCCTACGAGGTGGCCGACGAACTCGGAAAGGCGGTCAACTCACCGCGGTCGGTCGCCCTGCTCAACGACAAGCTCGCCATGCGCACACTGCTGCGCGACAAGGGCATCTCCGCGGTGCGGTTCGCCACCGCAGAGCGCTGGTCGGACGTGGCGGCACTGCTGGCGGACTTCACGCTGCCGGTGGTGGTGAAACCGAGCACGTTGTCCGCCAGCCGGGGAACCTACCTGCTCACCGACCCGGCCGACCTGCCGGCCTGGGGCGAGATGCTGGCCGCCCACCACTACGACGGGCCGCTGCTCGTCGAGGAGTACCTGCGCGGCCCGGAGTTCAGCGTGGAGACGCTGACGGTGCGCGGCGAGCACCACGTGATCGGCGTGACCCGCAAGCTGCTCGGCCCGCTGCCGCATTTCGTGGAGCGGGGGCACCTGTTCGGCGCGCCGGACACCGCGGAGACCAGCCGGGTGGCCGCGCTCGCGGTGGAACTGCTCGACGCCGTCGGGTACCAGTGCGGCCCGGCGCACACCGAGATCATCCTGACCGGGGACGGGCCGCGGATCGTGGAGTCCCAGGCCCGGCTCGGCGGGGACAAGATCCCGGACATCATCCGGATAGCCCAGGGTTTCGACATCAAGCGGGCGATGTTCGCCGCTCTGGCCGGACGGGCGCCCGGGCAGTGCCCGACGGAGTCGGTCGGGCACATCGCGTACCTGAGCTTCCCCAGCGGGTCTCTCCGGTCGGTGTCGGGCCTCGACGAGGCACGCGGGCTGGACTTCGTCGACACCCTGAACTTCTCGTTCTCGGTCGGGGACGTGCTCCCGGAGACGGTGAGCTCCAAGACCCGGCACGGCTTCGTGATCCTCACCGGTTCCGACGATGCCGCCCAGGCCCTGGCCCGCGCGGACCGGGTACGCGAACTGATCAAGGTCGAGGTGACTGCCGGTACGCCGGCCGGAGAGGTCATGGCCCGATGAGGAAGTTCCTGGCACTGCACCGCAACGTCCGGGTCCGGATCGGGCTGGCGTTCGTCCACAAGCTGATCGACGCGATGATCCTCACCTACATCGCGATCTACCTCGCGTCCCGGGTGGGGATCGCGACCACGGGTGCGTTGATACTGCTGTTCGCCGTGTTCGCGGTGTTCGGCATGCTGCTCGGCGGTCATCTGTCGGAGAAGTGGGGACGCCGGCCCGTCCTCATCGTCGGGGACCTCATCGGCACCGCGTTCCTGGTGCTGATGACCGTGGCCTACTACGCCGACTGGGGCCCGTTCGCGGTCTACCTCAGCTACGCCATCGTCAAGTTCGGGACCAACCTGGCGCTGCCGGCGAACGACTCGACGATTATCGATGTGACCCCGGCCGAGGACCGCAAGTACGTCTACACGGTCAACTACTGGGTCATCAACCTCGCGCTCGGCGGCGGCGCGCTGCTCGGCGGCTTCCTGTACAGCACGCACTTCGGCGCGGTGATCCTGAGCGGCGCCATCGGCATGGGTTTCGCCCTCATGGTCACCGTGCTGCTGGTGGCGGAGACGAAGCCGGCGACGAAGCCGGAGTCGACGGCGGCCGCCGCCGGGCCCGGCAAGCTCCGCGGGTGGGCCCAGTTCACCGAGGGCTACCGGGTGGTGCTGGCCGACTCGACGTTCCGCAGGCTGATCATCGTCGCCACCCTGGTGTTGACCCTCGAAGGGCAGCTGAGCACCTCGATCGGGATCCGGCTGTCGAACGACTTCGGAGTCCAGGACGTGTTCCCGTTCGGCGACGTGGACGGCGTGCAGATGCTCGGCGTGCTCAAGGCGGTGAACACCGTGCTGGTCGTGCTGTTCGCGCTGCAGGTCAACGCGCTGCTGCGGCGGCTGCCCGACCGGGTCCGGCTGTTTGCGGGCATCACCCTCTATGTGGGCGGCTACGCGGTGCTCGCGGTCACCAACACCGCCTGGGTGCTGCTGCTCGCCGCCCTGGTGCTGACCATCGGCGAGCTGATGAACACGCCGGTGCAGCAGGCGCTGCTGGCGGAGCTGACCCCGGAGGAGGGCCGGCCGAGGTACATGGCCGCGTACTACCTGCACATCCGGTTCGGCCAGGTGGTCAACTCGCTGCTGATCAGCCTGAGCGCGGTCCTGAGCACCCAGGGCCTGGCCGGGATCTACCTGCTCTTCGGCGTCGTGATCATCATGCAGTACCGGGTGATCCTGGCCCGCCGCCCGGCGCGTGCCGGTGCGGAAGCACCCCTGTCCGTCTGACTTCTGAGTCGACCTTTCTGGGCACCACCATTTCTGAGCACTACCATTGGGAGGAATCATGTCGGCACGGGCCAACCGGGTCACCGAGGCCTACCTCGCCGAATGCACGGGTACGGACAGCCGGCTGCGCCGCGCGCTGGCCGAGCTCGACGTGTCGGAGACGATGCGCGCGGCGTGGCCGCGGCTACTGCCCCGCCCGGTCATCGTCGAGGAGGCGGAGTTCCGGGCGTTCGGCCGTGATCTCGTCACCGTCTTCGAGCTGGTCACCTCCCTGCCGCAGCGCTGCTTCGACGGGGACTTCGAACGGTTCCGCGCGGCCCTGGGCATCGACGACCGGCGCGGTGCGTGGATGCGCCGGCTGCTCGGCGACGGCCCCCCGCCGCTGTACGGCCGGGCCGACACCTACTACGACGGCTCGTCGTTCAAGCTGCTCGAGTTCAACATCGGCAGCGCGCTCGGCGGCCTCGACATGGTGGACCCGCTACCGAAGGCCTACCTGCGGATCCCGGCGTTCGCCGAGTTCGCCGCCGAGCACGGCCTGGGCCACCTGGACATGGGCGGGGACCTGGCCACCGCCCTGCGTAACGCGGGCAAGGTCATCGGGGCCGGCGAGCCGGTGGTCGCGGTGCTGGAGGGGCCCGGCGGGATGGGCGGGTACGGCCACCAGCGGCGCGCCATCGCGGAGCTGCTGGTCCAGCAGGGCATCGACTGCCGGTTCGGCGAGATCAGCGACCTGACCTTCCGCGCCGGCAAGCCGCACCTGCACGGCACCGGGGTCGACGTGATCCTGCGCTACTACGGGCTGGAGGAGATGCTCGCCCATCCCGACGGCGACGCGCTCATGGAGCCCGTCTTCCGCGCCCACGAGAACGGCACCGTGGTGGTATGGACGCCGACCAACGTGTTCGGGAACAAGGGCACGCTCGCGATGCTGTCCGAGTTCGCCGAGGACAGCTCGGTGTTCACGGCGCAGGAGCGGGCGGTGATCGAGCGGGTGCTGCCGTGGAGCCGCATGCTCGGCCGGCGCGGCGCCGGCTCGGACGAGCGGTTCATCGACGAGTGCATGCAGCGCCGGGAGCAGCTGGTGTTCAAGCCGACCGGGCTGTCCGGCGGCGAGGGCGTCCTGATCGGACTGGAAGTGGATCCCCGTACCTGGCGGGAGGCACTGGCGGCGAGCACGCAGACCGGCTGCCTCGTGCAGGAGATCGTCCAGCCGAACGTGGAGCCGGTGATCGACCCGGCGACCGGTGCCCGCTCCGAGTGGTACGCCCTGTGGGCGGCCTTCATGACCCCGACCGGGCTCTCCGGCGGCGGCGTGCGGGCGATTCCGCCCGGCGGCACCACGGTCATCACCATGATCAACAACACCAAGGTCCGCAACACCTGCCTCTTCACCTGCTGAGCCCTCTTCATCTGCTGACCCAGGAGTATCTCGATGACCCGATTCGTTGACCTGACCCACGGCTTCTACGACGGAATGCCGTCCTATCCCGCCGACTGGTTCCCGAAGTTCGCCAGCGAGCGGGCAATGACCCCGGAGACCGACCCCTACGGCACCAAGCGCACGTTCTCCTACCTGCACGTGTTCCCGCACAACGGGACGCACATGGAGTACCGCCTGCACTTCTTCCCCGGCACCGAGGGCATCGACGAGGTTGCCGCTGGACACCCTGATCGGCCGCGCCTGCGTCGCCGACCTGTCCGACAAGGGTGAGCTGGAGCCGGTCACCGGCGAGGACCTGGAGCAGGCGCTGCGGCCGGTGTGGCGGGAGGGCGACCGGCTGCTGGTCCGCACCGACTACCTGCGGCACAACTGGGGCCGGCCCGACTACTGGGACCGCCCGCCGTACCTGACCCCGTCGGCCGCGGAGTGGGCCATCGACAACGGCGCCAGCCTGTTCGGGCTGGACTGCCTCACCGAACGGCCGGGCGACGCCGAGTCCCCCGTGCACCACGTGCTGCTCGCGGCCGGCATCCCGCTGCTGGAGTACGTCACCAACATGCACGAGCTGACCAAGCCGGTCGTGCAGCTGTTCGCGCTGCCCATCAAGGTGGCCGGCGCCGAGGCGGCTCCCGCGCGGGTCATCGCCATGGAGGACACCGATGGCTGAGCCGGCCCGGCCCCCGGTCGCGCTCACGCCCGTGGCCGACGACGCCGCGGTGCCCGATGCGTTGCACCGGCTGCTCGAGCTGCTCGACGAGCCGCTGGCCGGCCTGCGTCCCGGTGCGGAGGTGTTGATCAAGCCGAACCTGTTCCAGACCCAGCCCGGGTTCCACGTGAGCCCGGGCCTGCTGGCCGCCATCGCCCGCGCGGTCGCCGAGCGCGGGGCCCGGCCGGTGATCGCGGAGCGCACGCACGCCATCTACGAGATCCTGAACGACCACGAGGCCGCGCGGTACGCCCGCGTGGTCAGCTTCGACGACCTGCCGTTGCGCATCACCACCATTCCGGGCGCGACCTCGCTGCGGGTGCCGATCGCGGTGCCCGAGCTGATCGAGGACTGCGACTACTTCATCGGGGTGCCGCAGCTGCGCACGCACGCCAGCGTCGTCTACTCCAACGCGATGAAGAACCTGGTCGGGCTGCTGCCCGGCTACACGACCCGCATCGTGCACATGGCCGGCGTCGACGAGTCCACCGTGGACCTCAACCTGATGCGCCCGCAGGATCTGGTCGTCTGCGACGGAACCACGGTGATCGAGGGCAACTATCCGATGGACGGGCGCGCGCGATCGGTGGGCTTCCTGGCCGCCAGCTCGAACGCGGTCGCCCTCGACGTCGCGGTCGGCGTGCTGGCCGGCTTCGATCCGAACAGCGTCGCCTACCTGTGCGACGCACACCAGCGCGGCCTGGGCCCGCTCGCGCTCGAGGACATCGACCTGCGCGGCACGCCGCTGACGGAGCTCGCCTTCGACATGGTCAAGGCACCGGTCGAGATCGTTGCGCCGCGTGCGGGCATCCACGTCTTCGCCGAGCACGCCTGCCCAGCGTGCAGCCGGTTCGTGGCCGGGACCATGCGGGCGCTCGCCGAGGAACTGTGCGCCTGGGACGGTGAGATGACGGTCATCTCCGGACCGCAGGTGCAGATGCCACCGCTTCGCGGCGTCGTGGTCCTCGTCGGCAACTGCCTGTACGAGCGCCGCGATCTCGGCATCTACATCGAGGGGTGCCCGCCGCGCGCGATCCAGCTCGCCGCATTCCGTTACGCGATGGGCAGATCCGTCGGTGACCACGAGCGGACCCAGTTCCGGGTGCCGCCGCGTCTGCTGGGCGTGCCGGGATGACGGTCAGCACGGTCACCTCGCCGGGGTCGGCACTGTCACCGGGATCGCGGCTGTACCGCCATGTCGTGCCGCTGGCGACGCCGATGAGCCCGCTGGCGGCCGCCGCGGCGCTGCGCCCCGCCGGGCGGGTCATGCTCACCGCCGGGTCTGATGGTCGCCGCGCGACGCTGGCCGTCGGCGAGCTCGCCGTCCTCTCCCATCCGGGCGGCGCGAGCCACGCGCCGTTGACCGACGCCGTGGATTTCCTCGCCGGGCTGGACATACCCGTGGACACCCCACTTGCCGAGGCGGCCTGGTACGGGCTGTTGGGCTACGACGCGGTGCGCGACTTCGAGCGGTTGCCCAGCCGTCACCCGGCGACGGATCGGCCGGTGTACGAGTTCTTCCTGCCTGAGGCGCTGGTCCAGTTCACCGACGGACACGGGCAGGTGATCGGCCGGGGCCCCTCGGCCGCCGCCGCACACGCCGCGGCCGAACGGGTCGCGAGGACGCTCGACAGGCCGGCCGTCGCACCGCTCGGCATCGTCGCGGTGGGCGCCGGCCGGTTCGGCTTCAGCTACGAGGAGTACATCGCCGCGGTCCACCGCGCGCAGGGGCACGTCCTCGACGGCGACGTCTTCCAGCTCGTACTGTCCATCACCTGGACCGCGCCGGCCACGGTGGACGGTCTGAGGGTCTTCGAGCGGCTGCTCTCGATCAATCCGTCCCCGTACCACTTCTGGTACGCCGGCCCGCGGTTCGAGGTGGTCGGCGCCTCACCGGAACCGTGCCTGACGCTGGGCGGCGGCCGGGCACTGATCCGACCGCTCGCCGGAACCCGGCGGCGCGGCCATGACCGCCTCGCCGACCAGCTCGCCGAGGATGACCTGCGGACGTCGGTCAAGGAGCTGGCCGAGCACCGAATGCTCGTCGACCTCGCACGCAACGACCTGGGCCGGGTGTGCCAGCCGGGCAGCGTGTCCGTCGAGCGGCTGATGGCCGTGGAGCGCTACTCCCACGTGATGCACCTGAGCTCCGACGTGCGCGGCCACGTCCGTAGCGACCGGGGAACCGACGAGCTCATCCGGGCGACCTTCCCGGCGGGCACCATGACCGGCACGCCCAAGGTGCGTGCGATGGAGATCATCGATGCGCTCGAGCCGAGCCGGCGTTGGCTGTACTCGGGTGCGGTCGGCTCGTTCGGACTGTCCCAGGTGGACCTGTACCTGACCATCCGCAGCATGGTGCTGTGCGAGGGGGAGATCCGCCTGCAGGCGGGCGGTGGCATCGTGCACGACTCCGAGCCGTCGGCCGAGTATGCCGAATGCCTCGCGAAACTCGGCTCGGGCGCCCGAGCCCTCGGCGTGACCATGGAAGGGGCCGCAGCGTGATCTGCGTCATCGACAACTACGACTCGTTCGTCTACAACCTCGTGCAGTACGTGCAAGATCTCGGCGCCGAGTGTGTCGTGCAACGCAACGACGAGGTGACCGTAGAGCAGGTCGTCGACCTCGACCCGGAGTTGATAATTATTTCGCCCGGTCCGGGTGACCCGGCCGACGCGGGCATCTCCGTCGAGCTGATCCGGCGGCTGGGCTGCACGGTCCCCGTTTTCGGGGTGTGTCTCGGCCACCAGGCGATCGGTGCCGCCTTCGGCGCTCGGATCCGCCACGCCGCCGAGCCGATGCACGGGAAGTGCTCGGAGATCACGCACGACGGGCGGGGCGTTTTCGCCGGGCTGCCAAACCCGCTGACGGTTGCCCGCTACCACTCCCTGGCGATCGATGCCGACACGCTGCCGGCAGAGCTGGTGGCGACGGCCTGGTCAGGGGATGGCGAGATCATGGGTGTCCGGCACCGGACGCTGCCGATCGAGGGGGTGCAGTTCCACCCGGAGTCGCTGTTCACCGAACAGGGCCTCGACATGGTGGGCAATGCGGTGCGCGGCATGCGCAGCCGGATGTCCGCGCAGCGGCTGGCGGCCGCATGACCACGGCCGCGGACCTGCCGATGGACATCGACCTGGGCAGGATCGCGAACCGGCTGTTAACCCTACTTCGATCACTGGACAGTGTGGTCGTCGGGTATTCCGGTGGAGTTGACTCCACGCTCGTGCTGGCTGCCGCCTTGCGGGCGCTGCCGGCGAACCGGGTGCTGGCGGCGATCGCCGACTCGCCGAGCCTCGCCCGTACGGAACTCGTTGCCGCGCGCGAGGTCGCAGCCGATCTCGGCGCGGAGCTGGTCGAGGTTGGGGTCGCCGAGCTCGACGTTCCCGGCTACCGCGCCAATGCCGGCAACCGCTGCTACTTCTGCAAGCGCACCGTGCTCACCGCGATCAGCGAGCTCGCGGTCCAGCGGGGCATCGCGTTCGTGGCCACCGGCACCCATGCCGATGACCATCGGGCTGTGCACCGCCCCGGTCTGCGGGCAGCGCGCGAGCTGCGCGTGATCGAACCGCTCGCCGATGCCGGGCTCGGCAAGCGGGAGATCCGGTTGCTGGCCGCCGCGTGGTCGTTGCCCATCGCCGGAAAGCCCGCGACGCCGTGCCTGGCCTCACGTATCGCCGTGGGCGTACCGGTCTCCATCGGCCGGCTGGGCCTGGTGGAACGCGCCGAGGTAGCGGTGCGGGCGCGGCTGACCGAAGCCGGAATCCACCCGCGTGATCTACGAGTTCGGTTGCTCGGTGACGGATTTCGGGTTGAACTGGACCGGTGCGCGCACGCGGCGCTGGAGACGCGGCCCGGACTCACCGGCGAAGTCATCACCGCTCTGGGTGATCTTGGCCTGACGGGTCCCGGGCGGGTGTGGACATATCGCTCTCCCGCGCTCACCGTCCTCGGCTCGCCGGTCCGGAACTCATGACGAACCCCTGGGAACGCGACGAGACGCTGGCCGCCTTCGCCGACCTCGACCTCGACCGGGCCGCCCGGCGAGGCTATCCGGAGGCGGTGTACTGCCGCGGCAAGACGGCCGAGCAGGTCCGGCTGATCGCCGGTGCGCTGCGCCGCCACGACGCCCGCACGTTGTTCACCCGAGCTGGCCCGGAGCACGCCGCGGCGATCCTCGGCGAGCTGCCCGACGCCTTCCACGACGCGAGCAGCGGGCTGCTGGCGTGGCCGCCCGACCCGCCGGACCCGGTGGGCGGCCAGGTCCTCGTCGTGGCCGCCGGCACGGCCGACCAGCCCGTCGCGCGGGAGGCGCTGCTCACCGCCCGGAACCTCGGCCGCCCGGCCGAGGTGATCATGGACGTCGGCGTCGCCGGCTTGCACCGGTTGCTGCGCCGGCTCGACGTGCTCCGCGCCGCCCGGGTGATCGTCGTGGTGGCCGGTATGGACGGGGCGCTTCCTGCGGTGGTCGCCGGGCTGGTCGCGGCGCCGGTGGTGGCGGTGCCGACGTCGACCGGGTACGGCGCGGCGTTCGAGGGCCTGGCTCCGCTGCTGACGATGCTCAACAGCTGCGCGCCCGGGGTCGCCGTGGTGAACATCGACAACGGCTACGGCGCCGGCCACCTGGCAGCTCAGATCGCCGCACCATCCTGATCGGAGGGCTCGCCCGGCCATGGTGCTCCGGGACGGAGCAGCGCGGCCTCAGCGGCCGCTCGATCGACAGCATCAAGGTCGTCGCGACGGTCGGCGAGGGATCAAAGATCTCATCCTCTGCTGGGACAGCTCCGAGAGACGACGCCTCCTGTCACCAAAAGCGTCGCGGTACACGAGCAACGCAGATCGCTATCGATCATGTATGCGCAGGCGTGGTCCAACGCGAGTGGATGGCGGCCGAGGTCGTCTACGACGCCGTTGACGTCGTCGGCCAGCTCCGACGGCAGCCGACGGTCGAGGTAGGACCCTGCGTCGCTGGTGTAGCGACGATTCGAACGTCCGAGCTGATCGGGTCGAGCGCCCACAGCCTGACCTGGGCGCATGATGTCAACCCATCCGTTAACGTCGCGACCCGTCGCGCGGCCCGTCCGGGGTCGCCTCCACCGCCGCGGCGGGCGGCCCGGACACCGGCTCGACGCGGTTCCACAGCCCATGGCCCCACGTGAAGATCATCGACTACCGCGAGCTGGAGCGAAACCGCAGCTCGGACGACCTGCTGACTTGCGGACAACGACCGTTCCCCGACGCCAGAAATGATCTCTGTCCGAGCATTAGTGCAGCTCAGAGGCTATGCGGTGGAGCCGCCTTGGGGAGTCGAACCCCAGACCTACGCATTACGAGTGCGTCGCTCTAACCGACTGAGCTAAGGCGGCGGATGAAGCCGGACCAGCGTAGCAACCCGACCACCCCACCCTCCCGACCGCCCGGACACGCACGACACGCCGTCCGACGACGCCCCTTGCACCCGATAGCGTGACCGTGCCCGCCGGCCGGACCAGCAGAGGGAGCCCCGTGACCTCGATCGACCTCGGCTACATCTGCGGGCTCTACCGCGAGTACGCGAGCGACCTCGCAGCCGTCGGCGCGGCGCAGCGCAGCTACGCCGAGGCGATGAAGCCGACGATGACCCCGCAGCTCGACGACCTCGAGGCGGAGATCACCTATCTGCTGTTGCGCGCGACCAAGCCGGCCGCGGTGGTCGAGCTGGGTACCTTCCACGGCTGGTCGACGTCCTGGATCCTCTCCGCCTTGCGCGACAACGGATCTGGCCGGCTGCACAGCTTCGATCTGATCGACAACGTGGTGCGCAACGTCCCGCCGGAGCTGGCCGCCAATCGGTGGACGTTCGTGCAGGGCGACATCAGGCAGACCGTCGAGCAGGTCCCGCCGGACACCGGTTACCTGTTCGTCGACGCCGCACACACCAGCCGGTTCGCACGCTGGTACCTCGATCATCTCTTCCCGCGGGTGCCGGCGGACAGCACGGTGAGCGTGCACGACGTCTACCACTTCCGCACCACGCTCCCGCTGCACGAGGGCCGGGTGGTGGTGCGGTGGCTCGATGGGCACGGGGTGCCGTTCTTCACCCCGTCCCGGGCCAAGGCGCGGGCGAACTTCGACACCTTGAACGCGCTGCGGACCGAGCTCGGGCTGGCCCCGGTCCGCGGCGACGGGGACAACCCGATGATCTTCTTCACGATGCCGGCGCGGCCGACGTCGCCATGATCACCAGTTGGGTGCAGAAGCGGCCGGATGTGGCCGGAAATGCACCGAACCGACGATCATCGAGGCCGCCGGCTCGCTGAATGGGGCCCGAGTCGGGGTCGGGGTTGCCTGCAGGGGAGGCCGGGGCTGGGCGAGCCCGGGGCTTCGAGGGGGGAACGATCAGCCGCGGTGCAGGGCGGTCATCATCGACTCGACCGCGATCTCGGGTTTGACGTTCTCCTCCAGGGCGGTGCGGCAGGCGAGCACGGCCTCCAGGCGGCGCAGCACCGACTCCGGGGTCCACTCGGCGCTCGCGCGCCGGACGTCAGCCCCGCGGTCGGGGTTGCTCAGCGCGACGTTTGCCTCGCTGCCCGACACGAGCACATCGCGGAAGAACCCGGCCAGGTCGACCAGGGCACGGTCGATCGCGTCCCGCTGGGTTCGGGTGTTGCGGGACTTCTGACGCCGCTCCAGCTCGCGCTCGGCCGCCTTGGCGCCCCGGGCGGCCGCGGCCACACCCTTTCCGGTGCCGCCGGCGCCCATCGCGATGGCCAGCTCCTCGCGCTCGGCAAGATCACGCTTCTCGCTCTGCGTGCCGGCCTCGTCCTTCGCCGTGCGCACCAGCTCACCGGCGAAGGCGAACGCGTCGCCGAGCGAGCGCATCCGCACCGGCAGCCCCAGGATGGTCTCCCGGTGAGCCCGGGCATCCGGGTCCCGAGCCAGGTGGCGGGCCCGCCCGACGTGGCCGCCGGAGACGGCCGCGGCCCAGTGCGCGGTGTCCGGGTCGATGCCGTCACGACCGATCAGGACCTCGGCGATAGCCGACGGCGACGGCGTGCGCAGCGGCACCACCCGGCACCGGGAGCGGATCGTGATCGGCACGTCGTCCTGGTGGTCCGACGGGGCGCAGAGCAGGAACACGGTGCGTTCCGGCGGCTCCTCCACCGCCTTGAGCAGCGCGTTCGCCGCACCCTCGGTCAGCCGGTCGGCATCGGTGATGACCAGGATCTGGAACGGCGCGGTGGCCGGGCGGCGGGCGGCCAGCTGCACCAGGTTGCGCATCTCGTCGACCCGGATGGACAGCCCTTCCGGTACGACCTGGCGGACGTCGGGGTGGGTGCCGGCCATGATCGTGCGGCAGGTCGGGCAGCGGGCGCAGCCGCGCTCGGGGCACTGCAGGGCGGCGGCGAACGCGCGGGCGGCCACCGAGCGCCCCGATCCCGGCGGGCCGGTGAACAGCCAGGAGTGCGTCATCGCCGCCGGGTCCTCGACCGCGGTCAGCAGTTCGGCGACCACGTCCGGCTGGCCGACCACCTCGTCCCACACGCCCGAACCGGTCACGGGACAGCGCCCGCCTGGTCGGTGGCCGCACGGTCCTCCGCCGAGGGCGGCGCGGATCGGGGCATCAACCGGGCCAGCACCGGTTGCAGGCCGGCGAAGACCCGCTCGGCCACCTCGTCCGCGCCGCCCTCGGCGTCGACGACCACGTAGCGGTGCGGCTCCGCGGCCGCCATCCGGGTGAGCAGCCGCTGCACCCGCATGTGCTCCTCGCCGGGCAGCGCGGCGGGCGGCGCGGCGTCGGGCGGCGGGACCTCGGCCGGCGCCCGGTCCAGCAGCACCGACACGTCGGGTCGCAGCCGGCCGGTGGCCCACACCGCGAGACTGTCCAGCTCGCCCGGATCCAGCTCCGCCCTGGCCCGGTCGGCGGCCACCCCGAACTGCACGAGCGGGCTCTCCAGGAAGCGGTCGACGATCACCGCGGCGCCCTGCGCGAGAGCCGGCCGGACGACCCGTTCCACCTGGTCAGCGCGCACCGCGGCGGCGGCCAGCGCCTGCGCCCGGACACCCGACAGGCCCGCCTGCGTGGTCGCCGCGGTCCAGCGCTGTCGACCCTCGGCCCGGCCGTGGGACTCGACGACCGGGTAACCGTGCGCCCGCAACCGCACGGCCAACCGCGCGGCCTGCTCGGCGGTCTGTTCGCTCGGAGCGCCCTCGACCGCGATCAGGATGCCGGTGCCGTGCCGGGGATGGCCACGCCGCACCGCGGCCAGCAGGTCCGGCAGCATCGGTTCGGTGCTGCGATCGTCCATCTGGCGGTAGGCGAGCATGCCGACGGCCGCCGCGACCACGCCGCCGGCCAGCATCACCACCCGGGTGCCGTCGACCAGGAACGGGTGCCCCCACACCTCGACCTGCTGGGCGCTGACCAGCCCGACGATCAGCGGCACCAACGCCAACGCCCCGAGCAGCGTCAACCGGACGATCGACTGCACGAACGCGACCACCCGGCCGCGGATGTCGTCGGCCACCTGGGCGCCGATGATCGTCAGGCCGGTGAGGAACGCGATCCCCGCGAACCCGCCGACCGACATCACGGCCGCGAGCGCCACGAACAGGTGCGGCGCGACGGCCACCAGCACCAAGGCCACCCCGGCGGCCACGATCGCTGCCCCGAAGAGCCGGTTGTGCGGGATCCGGCGGGCCATCCGCGGAGCCAGGCCCATGCCGATGGCCAGCCCGACGAACACCGACGCGAACAGCAGGCCGTACGCCGCGTTGCCGCCGCCCAGACTGGCGGCGTAGAGCGTCGCCGAGCCGATCACGATGCCACCTGCGGTGAAGGCGCCGATGATGCCGGTGACCAGGCCGCGGATCAGCGGGGTGCGGGCGACGAAGGTGGCGCCGTCGCGGATCAGGGTGAGCAGACCCGGCTGCACGGCGCGCACGCCGCAGGCCCGGCCGGAGATCTCCGGGATGCCGAACCACACGGTCAGCGCGATCACCAGGTAGGCCAGCCCGCTCAGGGCCAGCGCGATGTAGACGGTCGGCAGCTTCGACGCCGCCCCGCCGAACAGCATGCCGGCGCTGGAGAGCAGCGTGAACGCCCCCGCAGCGGTGATCACCGCGACCCCGTAGGTCATCACCAGGGCGAGCTGGTTGGCCGTCTCGACCTGATCCGGTCGCCGCAGCAGGTTCGGCACCGACGCGTCCTTGGACGGGATCCAGAACAGCGCGCAGACCTCGATCAGGAAGACGGCGACGAACAACCACCACAGCGACCCGACTATCGGGATGGAGATGAACAGCCCGAAGCGCAGCAGGTCGCAGATGACCATCACCCGGCGCCGGTCGAACTTGTCAGCCAGCGCGCCGGCCAGCGGGCCGAGCACCAGCGCGGGCAGCAGTTTGGTCGCGACCACACCGCCGAGCGCGAAGCTCTGCGCCTGGTAACCGCTGGTCAGCTGGGTGGCTAGGGCGGAGAGCGCGAGCAGGCTCATCCAGTCGCAGACCGCCGCGAGGGAGGTCACCAGCCACAGCCGCCGGAACGCCGGGATGGCCAGCACGCTGCGCACCCGCCGCGAGGTGGCGGCCGTCAGCTGCGGCGCGGCCATCGGCTGCGGGCTGGTGGCCGCCGGTGGGGCGGCGCTCGCCGGCGATGCGGCGGTCGCCGTCGGCGGGTTGGTGCTCGCCGGTGGTTCGGTGCTCGCCGGTGGTTCGGTGCTCGCCGGTGGGGTGGTGCTCGTCGGCAAGGTGGTGCTCGTCGGCAGGTCGGACGCCGTCGGCGCGTTGGTGCTCGGCTGCGGGGTGGTGGCCGTCGGCGGGTCGATGGTCGGCTGCGGAGCGAGGTTGGCCTGCGGGGTGGAGTTCGAGTTCGGGTCGGCCGAGCGCTGCTCCGACATCGGCGGGTCCGACGGGGAGTGCGGGAAAGCGGGTTCGGGGCTTATCGCACCTCACCTCCTCGGCGGTCCCGGGGCCACGACGCGCGGCGACAGCAGTGGCCGTCGTTGACGAGGGTAGTCCGGGACACCGACAGGACCGGTCACGACCGTCCGCGGCGGGCGCCGGACGGTCAGGGCATCAGGAGCGCGAACAGCATCTGCACGAAGATCACTACGAACACCAGCACGAAGAACAGCGTGAACAGGCGGGACCCGACCCGGCCGCGGGTGATCCGGGAAAGCCCCAGGATCGCGGGGTCCGCGCCGATCGGGGGGCGAGTGCCGTGGCTGACCGATCCGGCCGGATGCCAGGTGCTGTGCCGGGCCGGGTGCTGTCCGGAGCGAGGTTGCGGGATGCGGCCGCCGGCAAGCCCGTGATCGGCGCCGGCGAGCAGTCGGGCCGGACGGCGAGGCATGGGCGCCGGCACCGGAACGGGCCGGATCGAGATCGGAGCCGGCTTCGCCATCGCGCTAGGAACCGGCGTGCGCGAAACCCCGCTGCAGGGAACCCGCAGGCCCGGAACCGGCGTGCTCGGGTCCCGAGCCGGCGTGCTCACGTCGGGCGTGCTCGGAACGGCTGCCACCGACCGCGTCGGGGCCGGCGAGCTGCGCTGAGGCAGGCAACCCCGAGCGGCCAGCGCCGCCACGAGATCGGCGACGGTGGCGCCGGCCGGCAGCTCGAGGCCGGCCCGGATGCCGGGCTCGATCGCGCCGCCGCCAACCACCACGATCAGCGATGCTAGGTCGGCTGCGGTGATCGTCAGGGTGGCCGCGAACACGACCACCCCAACGAGCGACACCCGTCCGAACAGATGCCGCTATCGAGATCGAGAACATCAGGCCTACATCTCGGCCGGCCCGCCCAGTTCGACATGATTCCGGATTCACAAGATCGAAAACGGACTCCGGTCGAACTCGGCGGAGATCCGGACGCGGTCAGCCGCCGTCGTCGTCGTCACCGCTGTCGTCATCGCCGCCGTCGTCGCCGGGCGCCGCCGGCGGCGGCGGCACCTCGCCACTGCTGACGCTGAGCACGATCGTCTCGCCGGGCAGTGCGGTGCCCGAGGGGCTCTGGCCCACCACGGTGCCCCGGTCGGCGGCGTTGTCGACCACGCGCGTCGACACGTCCCACCCGGCGTCCCGCAACGTGTCGCGGGCGTCGTTCTCGCGGTCCCCGACGACGTCGGGCACCCGCGACTCCGCGCCCCCCTCCAGGTAGCGCTGCTCGGGCGCCGGGAGCGGCAGCACCGGCTGATCGGCGAGCAGCGGCACCATCGTCCCGAACCAGGTCTCGGCCGGGGTCTTACCGCCGAAGATGTTCCCCTCGCGGCACGGGAACGGCGCCCCGGCCCCGTCGCACAGCGGCTTAGGTGCGTTCGAGTTGTCGAACGTGATCACCGCACCGGACATCTGCGGGACCACGCCGAAGAACGCCGCCGACTTGTGGTCCTGCGTGGTTCCGGTCTTGCCGGCCATCGGCCGGGTCCAGCCGACCTGGCGGGCTGCCCCGGCCGCGGTGCCCGCCGTGTCGTCCTTGCCCAGCCCGGTCAGCAACGTGTTCGCCAGCGCCGGGTCCACCGCCTGCTCGCAGGCGGTCTCGGTCAACGGCACCGGGTTCCCGGCCGGATCGGTGATCTTCTCGATCGGCGACGGCGGGCACCACTTGCCCCCGCTGTCCAGGGTGGCCCCCACGTTCGCCAGCTCCAGCACGCTCGTCGGGGACACCCCCAGCGTGAACGAGGCCTGCTTCTGCGCCTTGGTGACCTCGGCGATCGAACGACCGGTGCGCCGCCCATCCGGCCCGACGAACTCGGTGGTGGCCAACGACTTCATGCCCAACCGGACCGCCATGTCCACCACGTCCGGCACCCCGGTGAACTCCTCCAGCTTGATGAACGCCGTGTTCGGCGACAACGCCAGCGCGTCCTGCAGCGACAACCGCTCCGGGTACTCCCCGGCGTTGGCCACCGGCAACGGTCGGCCGCCGCCGTCGACGTAGATCGGGGAGGCGTAGCCCGACGGCGGCACCGCGAGCTGGTAGTTGATGCCCAGCCCCTTCTCCATCGCGGTGGCCGCGGTGAAGATCTTGTACACCGACCCGGCGCCCAGCGGGACCGGCTGGTACGGCAGCCCGTAGCTGGTCTCCTCCTTGCCCGCGTCGAGGCCGAACGTGCGGCTCGAGGCCATGGCCAGCACCCGGTGCTTGTCCTGTCCCGGCGTCACGATCGCCATGTTGTTGGCCACGTTCGGCTGGTCCGCGGGCACCTCGGCCAGCAACGAGGCGCGCATCTTGTCCAGCACGTTGCGGTCCAGCGTGGTGGTGACCGTGTAGCCGCCGCGGTTGAGCTGCTCGGTGGAGAACCCCGCCTCCTGCAGGTACTCGGCCACGTACTTGCAGAAGAACCCGGCATCCCCGGCCCCGATGCAGCCCGCCGACTGCGTGACCAGCGGGGTGACCACGCCCAGCGGCTGGGCCAGCGCGTCCTGCATCTGCGTCTCGTCGATCATCTGCTGCTCGCGCATCTGCCGGATCACCACGTTGCGGCGTTCCTTGGCCGCCTCCGGGTTGGTCACCGGATCGGTGGCGGTGGTCGAGCGCACCATGCCGGCCAGCAGCGCCGCCTGCGGCACCGTCAACTGGTCGGCGGTGGTGTTGAAGTAGGTGCGCGCCGCCGCGGCCACCCCGGCCGCGCCGTTGCCGAAGGAGACGATGTTCAGGTAGCGGGCGAGGATCTCGTCCTTGCCCAGGCTGCGCTCCAGCTGCAGCGCGATCTGCGCCTCCTTCAACTTCCGCGCCGGCGTCTGCTCGGTGGCTTTGAGCCGGTCGGTCTCGGTCTTCGCCGCGACGTAGAGGAAGTAGTTCTTCACGTACTGCTGGGTCAGGGTGGAAGCACCCTGCACGACGTCACCGGACGCCGAGTTCGCGATCACCGCGCGCATCGTGCCCTGCCAGTCCACGCCCTGGTGCTCGTAGAACCGGCGGTCCTCGACCGCGATGATCGCGGCCTTCATCTCCGCCGCGATCTGGTCCGGCGCCAGCACCTGACGGTTCTGGTTGGGATCGAAGAACCTGGCGATCGGGCTGCCGGCGTTGTCGGTCACCGTGCTGGTCTGCGGCAGCGGCCCGTCGACGAGGTCGGTCGACACGCTGTTCACGCTGTCGCCCGCATCGTTGGACACCAGCCCGAAACCGGCGGCGAGCGGGAAGGCCATCCCCGCGGTCACCACACCGGCCACGACGCACAACCCGAGCAACAAGGCGAACGGCCGCAGGAGTTGGCGCGGAGATCTCACCGTTCGAGAGTACGCGGGCCCGCGTGGGCCCTCCGTCAGCGCGGGACCGCCACAGCTGAGTAATTTTGCTCGGTTCCGGATGGAACCGAACGCTCGCAGAATCCGTCTGTGTCGGGCAACAGGGCAGGAGTCCGGGTCACGGAACTGCGGAGGGCGGGCCATGGCAACGCGGTGGAACTGGCGAGTGGCGGCCCGCTGCCGCACGACCGACGCTGAGGAGCTGTTCGTGCTCGGCGCCCGGCAGCGCGACGCCCGCCGGGTGTGCCGCAGCTGCGCGGTCCGCACCGAGTGCCTGGCCCACGCGCTGGACAACCGGATCGAGTTCGGGGTGTGGGGCGGCATGACCGAACGCGAGCGCCGGGCGCTGCTGCGCAACCGGCCGGAGGTGACGTCCTGGACCGACCTGCTCACCGACGCTCGGGACGCGCACTACGCTGCCGCCGCCGGCCCGGCCGAGGAGACCGCCGACCAGCTGGTCAGGGCGGTCGAGGAGGGGGCCGACGATGACCGGCGACTGCACGAATCAGCGTGAGCGCAACCCCTGAGTCGACCCTCAACCCCGGTCGACGCGCCGGACCGCTCCGGCCGCGACACCGTTGCCGGGCGCCGCAGCGGCGGCGCTCTCCTGACCGATCCTGCGCAGCCCGTCGAGATCGGTGACGTCGCCGGCCACCACCGGAACACTGGTCACCGGCACCCCGGGATGGGCGCTGGTGAACCGGGACAGCAGCCGCTCCTCGCGCTCGGCCAGATCGACCCGGTCGGCGTGCAGCCGCAGCACGGCCGCGGCCAGCGGGGCGCCGCGCAGGCCGTCGGCGGCGTCGCGGGCGCGGGTGGCCGACAGCGGCGCCAGCACCGGGTGCGTGCGGTTGAGCACCAGCCCGGCCAGCGGCATCTCCTCGGCCGAGAGCCGGTCGACGAAGTACGCGGCCTCGCGCAGCGCGTCCGGCTCCGGGGCGGCGACCACGACGAACGCGGTACCCGGCGAGCGCAGCAGCGAGTAGGTCGCGGTGGCGCGCTCCCGGAAGCCGCCGAACATGGTGTCGAAGGCCTGTACGAACGCCGAGGCGTCGGCCAGCAGCTGGCCGCCCAGGATCGTCGACACCGCCTTGGCGAACAGCGCGAAGCCGGCTCCGACGATCTTGCGCAGCCCGCGCCCACCGGCCCGGGCCGGCGAGGAGAGCAACCGGATCATCCGCCCGTCCAGGAAGTTGGACATCCGCTGCGGCGCGTCCAGGAAGTCCAGCGCCGAGCGCGACGGCGGGGTGTCCACCACGACCAGGTCCCACTCGCCGATCGCCGCCAGCTGGCCCAGCTTCTCCATCGCCATGTACTCCTGAGTACCGGAGAAGGAGGTGGAGATCGTCTGGTAGAAGGGATTCGCGAGGATGGTCGCGGCGCGGTCCGGGGTGGCGTGCGCCTGCACCATCTCGTCGAAGGTGCGCCGCATGTCCAGCATCATCGCGTGCAGCTCGCCCTCGCCGACGGTGCCGGGCACCACGCCGGGCTCGTTGCTCAGCGACTCCAAGCCCAGCGCCTGGGCCAGCCGCTTGGCCGGGTCGATGGTCAACACCACCGCCCGCCGACCACGCTCGGCGGCGCGCAGCGCCAGCGCGGCCGAGGTGGTCGTCTTGCCGACCCCTCCCGCCCCGCAGCAGACCACCACCCGGGTCGCCGGGTCGTCGAGCAGCTCGTCGATGTCCCAGACCCGGGTCACGACGACACCCCGCTCAGCGGGCGCACGGCCACGCCGGCCTCGACGAGCAGCGCGGCCAGCTCGTACAGCGAGCCGAGATCGACGCCGTCGACCAGCTGCGGCAGCTCGATGCGGGGCTGCGCCGAGCTCGCCAGCAGCCGGGACAGCGCCTCGGTCTCGGCGTGCACCCGGACCGCGTGCTCGACCGTCTCGGCGACCAGCCCGTCGATCACCTCGGGCGCCAGCTCCAGCCCGGCAGCCGAGAGCCCGGCCAGGATCCGTCCGGAGTCGACCCGACCGTTCGCGGCGGCGACCACGGAACGGTCCGGCAGCCACTGCGGCCGCACCCGGTTGACGATCACCGCCCCCGGCCGCAGGCCGGCCTCGACCAGCTCGCCCGCCGTCTCCAGGGTCTCGGTCACCGGCAGGTCCTCCAACAGGGTCACCAGGTGCACGCTCGCCAGCTCCGAGTGCAGCACGCCGACGACACCGGCCGCCTGGTTGTGGATGGGCCCGCTGCGGGCGAGATCGGCCATCGCCTTGGTCACGTCCAGGAAGCTGACCACCCGGCCGGTCGGCGGCGCGTCCAGCACCACCGCGTCGTAGATCGGCCGACCGTCCCGGCCGGTGCGGTTCACGCACTCCTTGAGCTTTCCGGTCAGCAGCACGTCGCGCAGGCCGGGGGCGAGCGTGGTGGCGAACTCGATCGCGCCCATCCGGCGCAGCGTCCGGCCCGCCACCCCGAGCCGGTAGAACAGCTCGAAGTACTCCAGCAGCGCGGCCTCTGCGTCCACCGCGAGCGCGCGCACCTCACCGCCGCCGGGAGCCACCGCGATCTTTCTTTCCTCGTACGGCAGCGGCGGGGTGTCGAACAGCTGCGCGATGCCCTGCCGGCCCTCCACCTCGACCAGCAGGGTGCGCCGACCGCCGGTGGCCAGCGCGAGCGCCAGGGCCGCAGCCACCGTCGTCTTGCCGGTGCCGCCCTTGCCCGTCACCACGTGCAGCCGCGCGGCCGACAGCTCCGCAGGCCAACCGGATCCGATCACCGGTCCAGGTTAGGCGCGCGACCCCCGACCGGCCGCTCGAGAAGGATGAGGCGCTGGCTACAGTGTCCGCCCATGAGCTCCCCGGAGATCACACGGTGGGAATACCTGACCGCCCCGGTGCTGATCCACAATACCCAGGCCATCCTGAACAACTTCGGCCGCGACGGCTGGGAGTTGGTGTCGGTGACCAGCGGCGCCTCCGGCGAGCAGCTGGTCGCCTGGTTCAAGCGCCCGGTGCGGGGCTGAGCGGCCATGTCATCACCGACCGGGCCGACAGCGACCGAGCGGCTGCGTGAGCTGGGCATCGAGCTACCCGCCGTGGTGACGCCGGCCGGGGCGTACATCCCCGCTCGCCGATCAGGCCCGTTCGTGTTCACCGCGGGCCAGCTGCCGATGATCGACGGCGCGCTGGAGGTCACCGGCAAGGTCGGCGCCGAGGTCGACGTGGACACCGCCTACGGCCTGGCCCGCACCTGCGCGTTGAACGCGCTGGCCGCGATCGACGCGCTGGTCGGGTTGGACGCCGTGACCGGGGTGGTCA
Organism: uncultured Actinomycetota bacterium; assembly: GCA_963730945.1. Lineage (GTDB taxonomy): Bacteria > Actinomycetota > Actinomycetes > Mycobacteriales > Pseudonocardiaceae > Pseudonocardia. Next base: position 184,701 of record CAVSTV010000006.1, on the reverse strand, counting down.
AGGCCGTCGGGTTCGTCGCCTCCGCGCCCGGCTTCAACGGGCAACCCAAGGTGATCAACGGCGCATCGGACCTGCTCGGCGAGCTCTTCGGCGAAGCCGGCCGGCACGCCCGCTCCGCCGTCGGGGTGTCGGAGCTGCCGCTGAACTCGCCGGTGGAGGTCGAGCTGATCGTCGAGGTGGCGTCGTGACCAGTGCGTTGTTCAGCGAGATCGACAGTGACCGGTCGACCGATCAGGCCTGCCACGAGCTATTGCTGAGGTTGGCCGGGCGGCTGCCCGACGAGCTGGTGTGGCGGCTGCGCGACTGGTTGGCTGCGGGCAGCCGGATCACCGTGAGCACGACGCTGCCCCGGGAGCTGCTGCGCCACCGGGTCGGGCTCACCGAGCAGGAGTGCGCGCTGCTGGCCACGGCGGTCGGCGAATGGGGGGCGTCGCGCCGGATGCTGGAGGCGGTGTTGCCCGTCGACATCCCCGACGAGCCCTCGACCGAGTTCCGGCCGGCCGCGGCGGACGTCGATGTGGTGGAGCTGGTCGAGCTCAGCCTGGTGGCCGTGGTGCGTGGGCATCCGGGGAGCCGGGAGCTGCTGCAGACCCGGCGCAGCGCCGTACCGGCCGGAACCCGAGCCGTTCGCCGTGATCAGCGCGTCGTGCTGGTGCGCGGTGGCGATCGGCCGTGGTTGCTCACCGGCACCTTGCAACGGCTGCTGCGGGCGCACGGTGATCGCACGCCGTGCGTCGAGGTGCTGCCCTCCCTCGGGGAGCAAACGCAGTACCACCGCGCTGCCGTCGCGAGCGCGGCGGTACTGTGGCGCGGCCCAACGGGGTCCCCAGCCGGGGCCTGACCAGCTCATACAGGGGGCCGGATGGACGAGACGTCGGCAGCTGCGACGCACGACCTGCTGCTAGCGCTGGCGGGCCAGGTGGACGACGACCTGCTGAGCTGGGCTCGCGAGCTGGTCGCCGTCGACGAGGCCCGGCACGCGCTGGAGCTGCTCACCGCGTCCCTGGTGGCCGAGCGGGTCGAGCTCCCGGGGCCGACCCGGGCGGCGCTGGTCGCGGTCGGCCGGTCGGTGCGGACCGAGCTCGACGCCGACGCCGCGCTGCCCCCGGATCGGCCCGCCGCCGACACCCCGCACCGCTTCGACGGAGGCCCGGCCGACCAGGTGGGCGACGCCCTGCGGGCGCTGCCGGCCCGGCTGCTGGTCGACTGCCAGGTGTCGCTCGCGCGGCGGCTCACGCCCGCCGGTTCCGCGTCGGGGCCGCTGCCGCATCCGGTGGTGCTGGTCGAGGTGGCCGCCGGCGCCCGCGATCGGGACGTGCTCGCCTACCAGCTGGCCGACGCGCTGGACCGGGCCGGGGTCCGGGCCTCGGTGGAAGTGCTGACCGCCGGCAGCGACCTGCCCGCCTACCACGCCGAAGCGCTGCGCCGGGCCCAGCCGGTGCGGACCGGTGAGCGCGCGGACTCGAGCTGGTCGAACGGGCCGAGCAACGCCTCGGCGGACCCGGCGCGCCCTGGTGCCACCGCGGTTACGCCGTCCGTGGCGGACCGGGCGGCGGCCGACGATCCGCTGGAGACCGGCCCCCGAGCGGCCGCCTCGTCGGCTTCCCCGTCGTCGGCCTCCTCCTCGACTGCTTCGTCGTCGACCGGTTCGTCGTCGACCGGGGTCTCGTCGACGGGTTCCTCGTCGGCGCACGAGCCGGCCTCAGGCGGGCTGTCCGGCCCGCAGCGATCGACGGCGCCGCCGCGACCGGTGCCGGTGCGGCCCGCTGGGAGGGCCGCGCCGAGCGAGCCGCCGGCGCCGACCGACCCGTTCGATGATCGCGAGCTCGGGGACGTCCCGGAGCTGTCCGAGCGGGAGCTGCCCGGCCCGCGGCCCGAGCCGCGGCGGCTGCCCGAGCCCGCTCCGCGCCCGGTGGCTCACCCCGGCGCATCCCAGGTCAACCCGACTCCGACCGGTGCCCGCCCCAGCCCCGGCCAGGCCGGCTCCTCCCGGTCCGGCCCGACCCCGTATCGGGAGGGCGCGGCGGCGTCCAACGTGCGTTCGATCGTGGGCCCCGGAGGTTCGGCCGGTGAGCAGCGCCCGGACGAGCCGCGGCCGCACCCGGGGCGTGACGAGCTGCCGGCCCCGGTGGAGCTGCCGCATGACCGGTCGTCGGAGCCGAAGCCGGTGGGCGAGGAGCTGACGCAGCTGGTCCCGCCGCGGCACCGCTACCTGATCGAGCGGTCCGACCCCGATGACGTCGACCCGGCGGGTGGCCGGCCGGCCGCCCCGGCCCCGACCGGTGCCGGCACCACCGAGCCGCTGGCCGTCCGGTCCACTGCGGACCGTGATCGGGGCCGCCCGCTCGATCCCGAGGACGAGCTGGCCGCGCTCTCGCCGCACGAGCTGTTGCGCCCGGAGTCGGTGGCCCGGCTCAGCGCGTCCGGCCGGGAGCTGCTGGCCCGGTTGCAGGCCGAGATGGGCGTCGGGCCGACGCTCGGGCCGCGGGCCGGGGGCCTGACCGCCAACGGCGGGGGCAACGGCCACAGCGGCGGCCTCCAGGGCGGCCCGAACGGTGGCAACGGCACCGGCCCGCACCGCAGGGTGGACCCGCCCGATCTGGCCGGCTAGCAGGGGCGCTCCCTCGGCGGCGTCCCGCGGAGCCTGCTCGGCGGAGCCGGTGTGTCCCGCGGGCAAAGTGGAACGAACGGCACTTTCGCTCACACCTAGCGTGCGAAAGTGCCGTTCGTAGCCGGTGAGTGCGTCTCGGGCTGCGGTGGCGGTGCGGCTGAACGTCAGGCCGCCGGTCCGGCGCTGAAGAACGCGCGCAGGTCCGAGACGAGCACGTCCGGCACCTCCATGGCCGCGAAGTGGCCGCCGGCGTCGAACTCGGACCAGTGCTCGATGCGGGTGTTGTCGCGTTCGGCCAGCGGCCGGATGGTCCGGAAGTCGTCGGCGAAGACCGCGACCCCGGTCCGGCCGTGGTTCACGACCGGCTCAGCGCCGGAGTGCGCCTCGGCGTAGTGGTAGCGCACGGCGGTGGCTGCGGTGTTGGTCAGCCAGTAGATCGATACCTGGGTGAGCACCTGCTCGGCGGACACCAGGCTGGTGCCGGTGCCGAAGTTCTCGAACAGCTCGTTGTAGGCCAGCTGGCCGACCGGCGAGTCGGACAGCGCAGCGGCGATGGTCTGCGGACGGGTGCCGTTCATCGAGTTGTAGCCCCCGACCGACTGGAACCAACCGAGGAACTCCAGCGCCGCATGGTCTTTCTCGGTGAACGCGGCGAACTCGACCGGATCGCCGGAGGGGAAGGAGAACAGCTGCAGCACGTGGGCGCCGAGGAAGCCGTCCGGGTTCAGCACCGCCAGCTCGCGGGAGATCATCGCGCCACCGTCGCTGCCGTGCGCGCCGTAGGAGTCGTAGCCCAGCCGGCGCATCAGCGTGTCCCAGGTGCGGGCCACCCGCGCCATCGTCCACGCCCCGTCGTCGATCAGGGGAGTGCTGAAACCGAACCCCGGGATGGACGGGATCACGACGTGGAAGGCATCCTCCGGCTGGCCGCCGTGCGCCACCGGATCGGTGAGCGGGCCGATCATGTCGAGGAACTCGGCGAAGGATCCCGGGTAGGTGTGGGTCAGGACCAGCGGTGTCGCCCCCGGCTCGGCCGAGCGCACATGCACGAAATGCACGGTCTGGCCGTCGACCTGGGTCAGGAACTGGGGGAAGGAGTTGATGCGCTCCTCCTGGGCGCGCCAGTCGAACCGCTGCCAGCGCGCCACCATGTCCTGCAGGTAGGAGACCGGGGTGCCGTGGTCCCAGCTGTCGCCGGGGGCGGCGACCGGGAAGCGGGTGTGGGCCAGCCTGCGGTTCAGGTCGTCCAGGGCGTCCTGCGGGATCTCGACGCGGAACGGGCGGATGTCGGTCTCGGTGCGTTGCGTTGTGGTCATGAAAGCTACGGTAGAACTGGTTCAGGAACATTTCGTTCCTGATTTCTCGGCAGGATCGACGACATGCGAGAAACCTCTGCGCGGCTGCTGGCCCTGCTCGGGCTGCTGCAGACCCGCGCGACGTGGCCCGGTGCCGAGCTGGCCGACCGGCTCCGGGTCACCGATCGGACCGTGCGCAACGACGTCGAGCGACTGCGCGAGCTGGGCTACCCGGTCGACGCCGTCCGCGGGCCGGGCGGCCACTACCGGTTGGGCGTCGGAGCCAAGCTGCCGCCGCTGCTGCTGGACGATGACGAGGCGGTCGCGGTGGTGATCGGCCTGCACGCCGCCACCGGGATCAGCGGGATCTCCGAGACCCGGGCCCGCGCCCTGGGCAAGCTCGAACACGTGCTCCCGCACCGGCTGCGCCGCCAGGTCAGCGCCGTGCAGCGGGCCATGGTCAGCGGCCCGGAGAACACCGGCTCCAACGTCGCGGACCCGGAGGTCGACGCGGGTCTGCTCACCGCGGTGGCGGCCGCGATCCGTGACGGCGAGGAGATCCGCTTCGACGACCGCGACGAGCGCCGCCAGGTCGAGCCGTACCGGCTGGTCAGCTGGCAGCGCCGGTGGTACCTGGTGGGCCGGGATCCTCGCGACGACACCTGGTCGACCTACCGGCTGGACTGGATGACGCTGCGCACGCCCAACGGCCGCCGGTTCCGCCCGCAACCGCTGCCGGGCGGCGACTACACCGCGTTCGTGCTGCGTGAGGTGGCCTTCACCGGCTGGAAGGTGCACGCCCGGATCACCGTCGATGCACCGGCCGCGCAGGTGCTGGCCCGGATCAACCCGACGGTCGGGGTGGTGGAGACGGTCGATGAGAACACCTGCGTGCTGGTCACCGGCGGCGACAGCCTGGAGATCGTCGCGGTCTGGATCGGCATGCTCGGCCTGGACTTCCACGTCAGCGATCCGCCCGAGCTGGTCGAGCACCTGCGGGTCATCGGGGAGCGCTACCGGCGAGCGGTGCCCGCGCCGCGGTAGGCCGGACGGCATCCGACCGGAAAGCGGCTGCACGACCTGTGCAACCTCGTTGATCGTCGGTTGGGTGCGATAGCGGTCAGATCTGGCCGTTATCGCACCCAGCTGGCGATCACGGCTCGTGACGGTGGGGCGGCGTCACGCCGGGCCAGCCGCGGCCCGCTGCGCCTGCTCGATCAGCTCTTGCAGCCGCAGCCCGTGCGCGGCGTCCAGCGGCGGCGGTGGGCCGGTGCCGTCGATCGCGGCCACCAGCTCGTCGAGCAGCCGGGTGTAGGAGGTCTCGGCGTCGGCCTCCCGTCCGATCCGGTGGCTGCCGTGCCGGCCGAACACCGCGAACTCGATCTCCGAGGGATCGATGGGCATGCGCATCGAGCAGATCGCGGTGCTGTGCGCGCCGCCGGCGTGGATCAGGCCGAGCCGCCACAGGTCCGGCTCGGCCCGGTGCGCCCAGTCGACGGTGGTGATCGGACCGAGGGCCGCGTCCAGCAGGTCGATCACGTGCGGCCCGATGTCGAGCAGCGCGCCCTGCTCGGCCCGCCAGCTCGACGCGGCGTAGGGCCCTCCGAGCAGCGAGCCGGACAGCCAACGGGCCACCCCGGTCGTGTCCGGCCCGGGCGGTTCGGCGGGCAGTCCCGCCAGCCAGTCGCGCACCGGGGGTGTGTGCCGCAGCACCAGCATCATCGAGCACAGCACGCCGGCCCCGGCCACCGCGTCGGTCACCGCGCGCGCCGCCGGCACGCTCTCGGCCAGCGGCTTCTCGCATATCAGGTGCTTGCCCGCGGCCGCCACCCGGACCGCGAGCTCGCCCTGGATCTGCGGCGGCACGGCCAGTGCGACCGCGTCCACGTCGTCGAGCAGCTGGTCCAGCTCGCGGTGCGCGTGGCCGCCGAAGCGGGTGGTCAGCTCCACGGCGGCCGCGGTTCGGCGGGTCCAGACGCCGGCCAGCAGGGTGCGCGGATGCGCGGCCAGCGCCGGTGCGTGCACGCGTTGCGCCCACGGCCCGCCGCCGACGAGCCCGAACCTGATCTGCTTCACGCCGCACATCGTGCCCGACCGGGAGCAGCTGCCGATCATGTCCCGGTCGCCCTGGGTGCGCACCGAGGGCGAGACGGTCCAGGCCGGACGGCGGATGCCGCGGATCTCAGTCGACGGCCATGGTGATCAAGCCCCGCCGACAGGGCGGGGGCTTGGGCTGAAGGTGGACGCCCTGGCTCAGCGCCACCGAGCTCGCGAAACAGGCCGGCATCGGGCGGCAGTGATCGTTGCCAGGGGTACGTGACGAGCCCGAACGCAGTCGTCGGTGATCGTTGCGGGAGCTACGTGAGGTACCTGAGCGAGGCTGTCGCCCAATCATCGCCGCCCAAGGCGAGCCCATGATGCGCCAGGAGTGGTCCAGGAGTGCATATGGGCCTGTTGTCGAATCGAATTGGGCGGCGGTGGCATCCTCTGACCCGGCCCGGGTCGGGGCAAACCTGCTCATGATCGACGTCTGCGGTTGAAAAGCTTCATCCGTGCAGCTCAGCTACCGCAGACGGCGATCTTGACGTCGCCGAACCGTCCGAGGTGCCCGATGGCGGCTCGGCCGTGCCCCGACGTCCGCTGAGGATTCGGCAACACGCTCTCCGTGCAGCTCGACGACCGCAGGCGGTGATCTTGACGCCGCCGAACCGTCCGGGGTGCTCGACCATCTTCAGTGATCATGCGTCGAGGCCGCGAGCACCCCGCCGGCCCGCGCGCCCGCGCAACTCGGCAACAGCCTCGTGCGCCACGCTGGGACACCTTTCGCAGTGATCACGACGGGTGTGAGCACCTCAACTGTCGCTACCGCCTCAGTGAGGTTCACGCGGCACAGCGGCTGTCCGATCGTGCAGCTCGTGTGATCGTGTGCGCCGGCGGGGCGCGAAGACCGCGATCAAGATCGGGGACCCACGGGTTAGGGTCCGAAGATGGTGTCCGAGCCCGTTGTCCCGCGACCGGCGGCGACCGTGCTGCTCGTCCGCGATCATCCCGATCCCGCCCCTGGACGCACCTCGCTGCAGGTGTTCCTGCAGCGGCGGGTGGCCGGGATGGCGTTCGCCGGCGGCATGACGGTCTTCCCCGGCGGCAGCGTCGACGTCACCGACGTCCCGGATCCCGACGCCTGGACCGGCCCCGATCCGGCCTGGTGGGGTGCGCGCCTGCACTGCCCGACCGACGTCGCCGGCGCGCTGGTGCAGGCCGCGGTGCGGGAGACGTTCGAGGAGTGCGGGGTGCTGCTGGCCGGGCCACGCGAGCTCGCCCGCGCCGCCCCCGACCCGGGGCTGTTGGCGCGGGCCCGGGCCGACCTGGTCGCGCACCGCCGGACCCTCGGGCAGGTGCTCGCCGAGGAGGGGCTGGTGCTGCGCGCCGACCTGCTGGCGCCGTGGGCCCGCTGGATCACCCCGTCGGGTCAGCCGCGCCGCTACGACACGGCGTTCTTCGTGGCGATGGTGCCGGCCGGGCAGCAGGCCGACGCGCACACCACCGAGGCCGTCGAGGCGACCTGGTGGCATCCCGAGCAGGCCCTCGACGACGCGGAACGGGGCCAGATCCAGCTGATGGCCCCGACGCTGCGGACACTGCGCGAGATCGCCGAGCACCCGCGCAGCGCCGCCGTGCTGGCCGCCGCCGCCGACCGGGACGTGCAACCGGTGACCCCGCGGGTGGTCCGCCGCAACGGGCAGCTCATGGTGGTGCTGCCCGGTGACCCCGACTCCGGCGGACCCGACGTCGAGGTCACCACCAGCCACCTCGACGCGAAGGGCCCGACGTGACCCACCCCGCGTACGGCGAGCTGCGTCCGGTGACCCCGCTGGCCTCGGTCCTGCTCGCCGGCAACCCGTCCCCGATGACGTTGGAGGGCACCAACACCTGGGTGCTGCGCACACCGGACAGCGACCGATGCGTGATCATCGACCCCGGCGAGGACGACCCGGAGCACCTGGGCCGGGTGGCCGGCTGTGGACCGGTAGAGCTGGTGCTGCTCACCCACCGCCACCACGACCACGCCGGCGGCGCCCGCCGGTTCGCGGCCCTGACCGGGGCGCCGGTGCGCGCGCTGGACCCGTCGCTGGTGCTCGGTTCCGAGGCGCTGACCGGTGGCGACGTGGTCGCGGCCGCCGGGGTCGAGCTGCGGGTGCTGAGCACGCCGGGTCACACGTCGGACTCGCTGAGCTTCCTGCTGACCGGGCCGGACGCGCAGCCCGCGGTGCTCACCGGGGACACCATCCTCGGCCGCGGCACCACGGTGATCGCCCATCCTGACGGCGCGCTCGGCCCGTACCTGGACTCGCTGCGCCGGCTCGCGGAGCTGCCGGCCGGGACCGCGGTGCTGCCCGGGCACGGTCCGGAGTTGCCGGACGCGCCGGTGGTGGCGCAGCAGTACCTGGCCCACCGCGAGCAGCGGCTCGAGCAGGTGCGGGCGGCCCTGACCGAACTCGGTCCGGAGGCCACCGCCGCGCAGGTGGTCGAGGTGGTCTACGCCGACGTCGACCGGGCCCTGTGGCCGGCGGCCGAGTGGTCGGTGCGGGCGCAGCTGGACTACCTGCGCTCCTGACCCAGTAAGCAGCGAGCGCGTCAGTGCACGGACGCCGGCACCCGGGCGGCCACCGGCACCGGCGCCAGCGTGCCGCGACGCGCCCACAGCACGAGGGCCAACAGCAGACCGGCCACCCCACCGGCCAGGAACGCTGCGTGCGGCCCGGCGGCCTCGACGACGATGCCGGCCGTGGACTGCCCGATGGCCAACCCGAGGGTGGCCGCCGTGACCACCCAGCCGAAGGCCTCGGTCGCAGAGCCGGCCGGGGCCGCGGTGTCGACCGCGATCGAGTGCGCGGTGACCTGCGGAGTGATCAGCGCGCCGGCCAGCAGCATGGCGATCGTCAGCACGACCAGCGAGTCGTTGACCCCGGCCAGCGCCATCGCCGCGACCATGAGCGCGAACCCGGCGAGCAGCACCGGCATCCGCAGGTGCAGCGGGCGCGGCCAGGGGTTCATCGAGTAGAGGACGCCGGCGAGCACCGACGTCACCGACCACGCCGAGATCAGGATCCCGCCGAGTGCCGGGGAACCGGCGGCCGCGGTCACCGCGGGCACCCCGACCTCGACGGTGCCGATCACCACCCCGAATCCGGCCGAGGCCAGCGCGACGGTGCGCATCGCCGGGCGGCCCAGCGCCCCGAGCAGCCCGTGCGCGGGACCGGCCGCGGCGGCGCGGCGGCGGCGGACCGGGGTGCTGAGCGCGAAGCCGAGCGCCCCGAGCACCATCGCGACCGCGGCGACCACCAGGCCGGTGCCGGGCCACGGCAGCAGGATCAGGAACGCCGCGAATGCCGGACCGATGATGAAGAAGACCTCGAGGCTGATCGCCTCGTAGCTGTAGGCCGCCGAACGTTGCGGGCCGGCCGGCACCAGCTCGCTCCACAACGCCCGCGACGCGGACGGCATCGCCGGTTGGGTCAGCCCCGCGAGCAGCGCCAGACCGATCAGCACCGGCAGCGACCGGCCCGCCTCCACCGCCCAGACCAGCGCGGACGCCGCGACCGCGAACAGCGCGGTGGCGATCAGCAGTGGCCGGGTGGGGCCGAGCCTGTCGATCACCCGACCCTGCCCGACCGAACCGAGTGAGACACCGATCAGCATGCCCGCGGTGACCAGCCCACCGGCCGCGAACGACCCGGTGTCGCGCTGCACGTAGAGCAGCGTCGCCAGCCCGAACATCGCGATCGGCAGTCGCCCCAGCGCGGAGGCGAGCACCGGGACCAGCGCGCCGGGAGCGGTCAGCGCGGCGCGGTAGTCGGCGAGCGAGGCAGACGAGACGGACATGCCACTAGGATCGCATATTCTGGTACGGACGTACCACTTATTTCTCGCTCCGAGCGACCAACGACACTCCGAGCCCTCGTCGAGGGGTCAGCGAGCGCGGCGGGCCAGCCGCTCCGGCTCCAGGATCAGGACGCTCTTGCCCTCCAGCCGCAGCCAGCCGCGGTGCGCGAAGTCGGCGAGCGCCTTGTTGACCGTCTCCCGGCTCGCGCCGACCAGCTGCGCGATCTCCTCCTGGGTGAGGTCGTGGGTGACCCGCAGCAGCCCGGACTCCTGGGAGCCGAACTGGCGGGCGAGCTGCAGCAGCGACTTCGCGACCCGGCCGGGCACGTCGGTGAAGATCAGGTCGGCGAGCATGTTGTTGGTCCGGCGCAGCCGGCGCGCGAGCACCCGCAGCAGCTGCTCGGCGATCTCGGGCCGCTTGCCGATCCACTCGCGCAGGGCGGTGCGGTCCATCGTGTAGGTGCGCACCTCGGTCACCGCGGTCGCCGACGACGTGCGCGGCCCCGGATCGAAGATCGACAGCTCGCCGAACATGTCCGACGGGCCGGCGACCATCAGCAGGTTCTCCCGGCCGTCGGGCGACTTGCGGCCGACCTTCACCTTGCCGGTGCCGACGATGTAGAGGCGGTCGCCCGGCTCGCCCTCGGCGAAGATGACCTGCCCCCGTGAGAAGTCCGCCGGCTCCAGGGCCTGCGCGAGCGCGTCGGCCGCGTACGGCTCGACCCCCTGGAAGATCCCTGCGCGGATCAGAACCTCGTCCACTACACCGCTCCTCGTCCCGGCCGCCGCCCCGCGGGCGATCACTGGCGCGCCAGTCTAGGGCCGCGACCCGCCATCTGACGCCGTCACCGCCGGTTTCGCTGCAGATGACCGGCTGACTTCCCGGTGAACGGTCCGATCAGCCGCAACCGACGCGGGTTCAGCGGTCAGGCCGCCTTGTTGCCGCGACGGAACGGCTTGCGCCCGCCCGGGCGCCGGTTGCGCAGCCGGAACAACTCCAACGCCCGGCCCGTTCCCTGCCGGAACAGGGCTCTGACCTCGTCGGGACGGGGCTGTTCGAGGAGTTCCTCGAGTTCTTCCGGACGCAGGTTCGCCTCCCGCAGCCGGGATTCGACGCGCTCCATTCCGAGCGCGAAGAACATCACCAGCAACGGCACGAGGACAGACAGCCAGGCACTCATGTCGGGCCGGATCCTCTCGCATTCAGGTTCGACGCGCCGACGGGGGGTCGGTTGCGTCATCGGGCCGGTATGGATTCGTGACCAACCGCGTGGCGGTTCACCCGTCCGGGTCAGGAGTTGGAGCACGGGCCGGTGCAGCGATGACCGTCGGTGCCCGGCCGTAGGCTCGCCGGTGTGAGTACCGCTCTGCGCAACGCGGCCCGGCTGGCCAAGCGGGTCGCCGCCGGCGAACCACCGCTGGGCCGGGCCCGTCGGGTCGCCCGGATGCTGCGCACCCTGGCCGACACCCATCCCGATGCGCACTGCGAGCTCGATTTCCGCACCCCGCTGGAGCTGGCGGTGGCCACGGTGCTGTCCGCGCAGAGCACGGACAAGCTGGTCAACACGGTCACGCCGGGGTTGTTCGACCGCTATCGGAGCGCGCTGGACTACGCCAAGGCCGACCGCGCCGAGCTCGAAGCGATGATCCACTCAACCGGCTTCTTCCGGAACAAGGCGAGCTCGCTGATCGGGCTGGGCGCTGCCGTCGTCGAGAGGCACGACGGGCAGCTCCCGAGCACGTTGGAGGAGCTGGTCGCGCTGCCGGGCATCGGCCGCAAGACCGCGAACGTCATCCTCGGCAACGCCTTCGACGTGCCCGGCATCACCGTCGACACCCATTTCGGACGGCTGGTCCGGCGCTGGGGATGGACCCAGCTGGAGGACCCGGTCAAGGTCGAGCACGCGATCGGCGCGCTGGTGCCCCGCCGCGACTGGACGATCGTCTCGCACCGAGTGATCTTCCACGGCCGGCGCGTCTGCCACGCCAAGAAGCCGGCCTGCGGCGCCTGCACCCTCAGCGCCGACTGCCCGGCCTACGGGACCGGGCCCACCGACCCGATCGCGGCCGCCGCGCTGCTGTCCGGCCCGTCGCGGCCGCACCTGCTGTCGCTGGTCGGGCTGGGCGAGCCCGATGTCGCCGATGCCCCCGGGCCGCTCGAGGACAAGGACGCTCCGTGACCGCCGACGTGCTTTCTCCCGCGGAGGCGGCATCGTTGCGAGCCGACGTGCTTTCTCCCGCGGAGGCGGCATCGTTACGAGCTGACGTGCTTTCTCCCGCGGAGGCGGCATCGTGACCGGGCCCGGCCAGCACCGGAGCAGGTGTTGAGACCGGCCGTGCGCCGGTCCGAGATCGTCTCGACGGTGCTGGTCGTGCTACTCACGGCGCTGGCCGTGTTCGCCCTGTGGCCGCGGGAGGCCACCCCCGACCCGGCCACGTCGAACCGCCCCGCCCCCGCGGCCACCGCGGCGGGGCCGACCGCGAGCACCGCGTCCGACGCCGAGCTGGCCCCGCTGCGGGCGTCCGCGGCACTGGCCGGCTGCCCGGAGCCGACCGCCGCCACCGCGTCCGGGCCGCTGGCCGGCGTCGTGGCGCCGTGCCTGGGCGCACCTGGGCGGGTCGATCTGGGCCGGGCGCTGGCCGGGCGAGCGACGCTGCTCAACGTCTGGGCGTCGTGGTGCGCCCCGTGCCGCACCGAGCTGCCGGCGCTGGCCGAGTACGCGGCCCGGCCGGGCGCGGTGGCGGTACTCGGCGTCGACGTCCGCGACGACCCGCGCGCGGCACTGACCTTGCTGGACACGATCGACGTGACGCTGCCCGTGGTCACCGACCCCGACGACGCGGTGCGCGCCGCCCTGGACCTGCCGCCGGGGCTGCCGATGTCCTACCTGTTGCGCGCGGACGGGAGCATCGCCCGCGTCGACCCGCCGATCCCGTTCCGCACCGCGGACGAGGTCGCCGCGGCCGTCGAGCGGCTGTCGTGAAGCCGGCTGCGCTGCAGCCCGAGCGGGCGCCGCAGTGGCTGCATCCGCTGCTGCGCTCGACCACCGGGATCGACGCGGCCACGCTGAGCCACCACGACGTCCCGGCTCCGAGCGACGGCCGCCGGGCCGCGGTCCTGGTGCTGTTCGGCGAGAGCGCGGCGGGCGGCCCGGACGTGCTGCTGATGGAGCGGGCCGACACCCTGCGCGACCACCCGGGCCAGGTGGCGTTCCCCGGCGGCGGGGCCGACCCCACCGACGTCGACGTGGTGCACACCGCGCTGCGGGAGGCCGAGGAGGAGACCGGGCTGTCGCCGTCGGGGGTGGTGCCGCTGGCCGTGCTGCCCGATCTGTACGTGCCACCCTCGGGCTTCGTCGTCACCCCGGTGCTGGCGCATTGGGAGCGCCCGGTCGCGGTGCACGCGGTGGACCCGATGGAGACGGCCGCGGTGGTGCGGGTGCCGCTGGCCGCGCTGGTCGATCCGGCCAATCGGCTGCGGGTCCGGCATCCCTCGGGGTACATCGGGCCGGCGTTCATCGTGGCGGGGCTGCTCGTCTGGGGATTCACCGGGGGCATATTGTCCGCCCTGTTGGATCTGGGCGGCTGGGCACATCCGTGGGATCGCAGCCGGATGCTCGATGTGCAGGAAGCCTGGTCCACGGCACGGGCCGGTCGGCGGGAGGTCGCGGGGTAATGGAGTCGGTGGGCGTTCCGCCCGGCGTCGGTCGGGTGCCCGCACCCCGGACGGTGCCGTGAGCTGGGTCGACGCGATCGTTCTGCTGTTGGCCCTGATCGCCGCGGTCTCCGGATGGCGGCACGGGATGGCCGTCGCGCTGCTCTCGTTCGTCGGGGTGCTCGGCGGCGCGATCATCGGCGTCCGGTTGGCGCCGCTGCTGGCCGCCGGCTTCGAGTCCCCGACCACCCGGATCATGATCAGTATCGCAGTGGTGGTGCTGCTGGTCGCGCTGGGCGAGACCACCGGGGTGTTCTTCGGGCGGCGGATCCGGGACCGGATCACCGGGGTCCGCTCGCTGCAGCTGGACTCCACGCTGGGCTCGGCGCTGCAGGCGGTCACCGTGGTGCTCGCGGCCTGGCTGGTGGCGCTGCCACTGGCCTCGGCGAGCTTCCCTGGCCTGGTCGCCGGCGTGCGCGGCTCCGAGGTGCTGCGCGCGGTCGACTCGGTGATGCCACCCGAGGCCAAGCGGCTGCCTTCGGACCTGCGCCAGCTGCTGAACAACTCCGGCTTCCCGGACGTCACCAGCCCGTTCGCGCAGACCCCGATCACCCAGGTGGGACCGCCGAACCCGGCCTTGCTGCAGAGCCCGGCGGTGGCCGGGGTGGCCGGTAGCGTGCTCAAGATCCGCGGGCGAGCGCCGTCCTGCTCGCGGCAGTTGGAGGGCACCGGCTTCGTGATCGGCCCGCAGCTGGTGATGACCAACGCGCACGTCGTGGCGGGCACCGACGAGACCGCCGTCGAGGTGCTCGGCCGCCGCGGTCGCACCGTCGAGCTGGACGCCAAGGTGGTGCTCTACGACCCCGAGACCGATGTCGCGGTGTTGCGGGTGCCCGAGCTCGACGTGCAGCCGCTGACGTTCCAGCCCCAGCCCGGGAAGGCCGGCGACGACGTGGTGGTGCTCGGCTACCCGCTCGACGGGCCGTTCACCGCGACCGCCGGCAAGATCCGGCAGATGATCAATCTCAAGGGCCCCAACATCTACGACACCGGGGAGATCACCCGCCAGGTGTACACCGTGCGCGCGGTGGTCCGCTCGGGCAACTCCGGCGGCCCGATGATCGATCCGGACGGCCGCGTCGTCGGGGTGGTGTTCGGGGCCGCGCTCGACGACCAGGAGACCGGTTTCGTGCTGACCGTGGAGCAGGTCTCCGCCTCCGTCCGGGCGGCCGAGCAGCTCAGCCGCGGCGTGAACACCGGCACCTGCGCCGCCTGACCACGTCCGTAGCCCCCACCGCGCCGTTCGGAGTCAAACTGCTGTACCGGAGCGGCGTGGAGCGCGGTTCGGAGCCGAACTGCGCATTCGGGCGGCGTGGGTTACCGGTGGGTATCAGGGGGCGGGGGTGGTGCTCATCACCGTATGAGAGCGACAGGATCCCAGCTGGTGCCGGTGCTCGCCGGGGCGGTGGGCACCGCCGCCGCCGCGGCTCTGGTCGGCGGCTGGCCCGGCCTGCCCCCGATCACCGGCGTCGTTGCGACCGCCGCCGCCGCCGCGTTGCTGGTGGCGCCGCTGTTGCTGCTGGTAGCGGCCGCCCGGACCGGGTCAGACGTCGCGGGTGATCGTCTGGTCGCGGCCCGGCCCCACGCCGATCGCGCTCACCGGGGCCCCGGTCAGCTCCTCGATCCGTTGTACGTAGGCCCGCGCGGTGGCCGGCAACTCATCGAACGTCCGGAACGGCGACAGGTCCTCGAACCAGCCCGGTAGCTCCTCGTAGACCGGCACCGCGTGGTGCACGTCGGACTGCGTCATCGGCATCTCCTCGACCCGCCGCCCGCCGACCTCGTAGCCCACGCAGATCGGCACCGACTCCAGGCCGGAGAGCACGTCGAGCTTGGTCAGGAAGAAGTCGGTGATCCCGTTGACCCGGACCGCGTAGCGGCCGATCACCGCGTCGAACCAGCCGCAGCGCCGCGCCCGGCCGGTGGTCACCCCGACCTCGCCGCCGGCCTTGCGCAGGTGCTCGCCCATCGCGTCGAGCAGCTCGGTCGGGAACGGGCCCGAGCCGACCCGGGTGGTGTAGGCCTTCAGGATCCCGATCACCCTGGTGATCCGGGTCGGGCCGATGCCGGAGCCAACGGCGGCACCGCCGGCGGTCGGGTTCGAGCTGGTCACGAACGGGTAGGTGCCGTGGTCGACGTCGAGCAGGGTGCCCTGTGAGCCCTCCAGCAGCAGCGTCTCGCCGCGCTCCAGAGCCTGGTTGAGCAGCAGCCGGGTGTCGGCGATCCGGTGCACGAAGCGGCGCCCGTGCGCCAGCACCGTGTCCACCACCTCGTCCACGTCCAGTCCGCGCCGGTTGTAGACCTTGACCAGCACCTGGTTCTTGTAGTCCAGCGCCGCTTCGACCTTCTGGTGCAGGATCTTCTCGTCCAGCACGTCGGCCACCCGCACGCCGACCCGAGCGATCTTGTCCTGGTACGCCGGGCCGATGCCGCGCCCGGTCGTACCGATCTTGGACTTGCCCAGGAAGCGTTCGGTGACCTTGTCCATGGCCACGTGGTACGGCATGATCAAGTGCGCGTCGGCGCTGATCAGCAGGTCGGTGGTGTCGACGCCGCGGGCTTCCAGGCCGGACAGCTCATCGAGCAGCACGCCGGGATCGACCACCACGCCGTTGCCGATCACGTTGCGCAGCCCCGGGGTGAGGATCCCGGACGGGATCAGGTGCAGCGCGAAGTCCTGCCCGTCGGGCAGCACGACGGTGTGGCCGGCATTGTTGCCACCCTGGTAACGCACCACCCACTGCACCTGGCTGCCGAGCAGGTCGGTGGCCTTGCCCTTGCCCTCGTCGCCCCACTGGGCGCCGATCAGCACGATCGCGGGCATGTGAGACTCCAGTCTGGTGTAGCGGGGTGCGGCGCAGACACGCTCTACAGGCGCGCGGGGAGGGTAACCGATCGACGTGGCCAGGGCCGACTTTACGGCGTTGCGGTTGACCTGTGCGGTCACCGAGCGGCGCCGCTGGCCGCTGCCCGCCGGCCGCCCACGGTCGGTCGCGATCGCCCCCGAGGTCCCCACCTTCGCACTGCCGGCCCGCCCCGGTCGCGCCGAGCTCGATCCGTTGCTCGCCGAGCACGACCCGCGCCGGCTGATCCTCGTCGGTTCCGACGCCGATCTGGCCGCGGTGCTGGTGCGGCTGTTGCGCACCGATCGGCTGCACATCGAGGTGGCGTTCCTGCCCACAGGCCGGTCCGCCGCGGCGGCCGCCTGGGCCCTGCCGACCGGCGCCCGGGCCGCGGAGTTGGCCGCCACCGCGCCGGCGAGCGCCGTGCCGCTGATCCGCGACGACGGCGGCGGGGTGCTGGTGGGGCGCGGCGAGTTCCGCGGGCTGCGCGGGGAGTGCTACTGCGACGAGGTGCTGGTGCTGCGCGGCGCCGCGCCGTGGCTGGTGGTCACGCCCGGGCCCGACGGTCTCGCGGTGCGTGCCGGACGCCGAGCTCGGGCCGCGGACGGGCAGAGGCGGCCGGTGCCACCGACCGCCCCGGCCGGGCACGGTGCGGCGCTGGGACGGGCGGTGCAGGTCGGCTGCGAGCCGGCCACCGTGGTGCTGGACGGGATCCCGCACCCTCGCCCGGTACGTCGCTGGTCCTGGTACCGGCACACCACCGACTGGCTCCTGGTCCGCCCCTGACCCGCCGTCCACCCACCCGCTCGACCCGCCCGGTGCGGAAATCAGCCGGCTCGGGAACCGCGTCGTGTCGTCTCAGCCCCGACCAGCCGAGTGCGTCGGGACCCAGAAGCGAAGGGTGCCGCCGCTCTGGTCGGCCAGCACCCCGCCGTTGCTCTCGATCACCCGCCGACTCGCCAGGTTCGTGGTGTCGCACGTGATCAGGGCCGCGTCGATGCCCAGGTCGTGGGCCAGCCTCAGCGCCGCCCCCAGCATCGCGGTCGCGTGGCCCTGCCGACGCCGGGAAGGCCGCACGTCGTAGCCGATGTGCCCGCCGAGCCGGCGGAGCGCCGCGGTCAACCGGTGTCGGATCGCGATCCGACCGATGAACTCCGGCGCCTGGTCCGGCCCGTCGACCCACCACCGGGTCGATTGGGTGACCAGGCCGGCTCGCCGCGGGACGCGCTCGTCGGCGAGGACGTCGGCGACGTACGCCGCAAACCCGCCCTCGGTGCCCCAGCGCCCGCCGTAGCGCCCCAGGTCGCTGCCCACCGCCGACCGGTCACCGGTGCGGTCGTCCGCGGCGAACTCGGCCATCGCCGCCAGGAACGACGCCCGGGCCCGGACGTCCGGGACGATCAACCGGAGCATCCGGGAAGTGTGGCACCGCTCAGCGCGGCGCCGGCCGCTCCCGCATCGCGGCCGGCGCAGGCTGGTGGGGCGCGGCGGGTTCCGTGGGCTGCGCGGGAGTGCTGCTGCGACGAGGTGCTGGTGCTGTGCGGCGGCGCGCCGTGGCTGGAGGTCGCGCCGGGGCCCGGTTCATCCACGGGTGAACGATTTGTCGGCCGCGGTATCAGCATGGCCGCGGGCGCCTCCTACCCGTTACGCATCCCGAGAAAATCCGTCGAGGAATGAGGATCGACGACCGGCGAGGCGACTCATGCAGCGTGCAGGACGTATTCCGCATGCCCCACGAATGGCGGAACAATGCCACTTCTCCCTGGCCGGACGCTGGCGACACCGACCAGCCGCACCTACCACGTCTACATCCCTGACCACCCGGTCCTGCCGACCGTACCCGCCATAGTCGTGTTTCACGGCGGTGGCCAGGATGCCGAGAAAATAGCCCTTCGCTGGGGTATCAACATCGCCAATCCGGCCAGCCCGCCGCCGTTACCACTGGATGGCTACGTACTGGTCTTCCCGGAAGCAGATCCACGGCTCAGCGACGAGTGGGTCCACTTCCAAAAGGGGGACAGCGCGTTCCCGACGTACGACCTCCTGTTCGTCGATCAGCTTCTCGCGGAGATCTCTGCGACCACCTATGACACCGGAAATCCGTCGGTGCCCTGCGTCACGATCGACCCCGGCCGGGTCTATGCCGCTGGCTTCTCCAACGGCGCGGGCATGGTGTGGCAGCTGATGAACGCCGACCTGGTCGACCGCTTCGCGGGGTTCGCCGCCGTCGGAAAAGCCCTCGATCCCGAGAAGGCCCTGCACTACCGGCAGCAGCTGGCGGGCGCTCCGCCGGTACCGGCCATCTACGTGCACGGCACCGCCGATTTCCTGTTCCGTTCGCCGACGACCCTGCAGGAGGTGCCGATCGACACCACGTTCCCGGCGAACACCGTTGAGGAAATGTTGACGCGCAACGGCCTCGATCCCCCCGCCGGGCCCGGCGGTCCCGCCGTGACGACCCTCGTGCCCGGCAGCGCGAACCGCACCGAGGTCGTCGTGCAGCTGTTCCAGGGCGGCGCCGAAGCGTTCGAATATGTCACCGTGGTGGGCGGTGGCCACAACTGGCCCACGCCGACGACAACGAGCAACGGCCCGGTCGCCACGCATTTCAACGCGACCGAAGAGATCGTGAAGTTCTGGCAGGACCACGCCGGGCTGTGAACGCGAGCAGCGCGACGCCCGCGAACCGATATCTGACATCAATCAATTCCATTATGTATCTCGAGGGCGCACTCTCCCTCTTATTGTTATACGGACTTCGCATCGGGCGGGTCCGTCACCATGAAGGAGTTCCATGCCTACGCTCGCCAACTACGTCGTCATCCGAAACAACCCGGTCACACTCGGGGCCGGCAATGCCCAGAGCTTCACATTTGACGCTCCCGACGTCGACGACGCACTCGACACGATCCTGTTGTTCCGTATTCTCCCCACCCTGAACGCCGGTCTGGAGCTGGACATCAACGGTTCCGTCGTCTTCACGGTTCCGGCGTTCGGCGTTGATGGCGGCCGATCCCTGCACGAGGTCGTCCCGGGCGGCGGCGGCGTGCTACCCGCCGGCAACACGCTGACCGCGACCAACACCGGCGTGGCGGATGTCAACTTCTCCGGAGTCGCCCTGTTGTTCCAGACCTGACGCGGGGTTGTCGGATGAACGAGCAACCAGGCTCAGCCCGGTGGTGCCGCTGACCGGCCCCGGACCAGGGGCGGTCGGTACTCGACCCCCGGTCCCGGCGCGCCGGAACGTAGCCACGCTGCGGCGTCCAGGTCGTGCGCGGCCGGCCATTCCGTGGTCGCCGCGAGCGCGACGGAGGCGGCGATGGTGGCCGGCAGCTCCAGCATCGAGCCGACCATGCACGGCAGGTCAGCGGCCTCGGCGACGGCGATCACCCGCCGGGCCGCGGCCAGCCCGCCGTGCTTGGCCAGCTTGATATTGATCATGTCGGCGGCCTCGGCCTCCGCCAGCCGCAGCACGTCGCGTGGCTCGACCACGCTCTCATCGGCCATGATCGGGAACGGCGACCGCGCCCGGACCCAGCGCAGCCCGCGGATGTCACCCGCGGCGACCGGTTGCTCGACGAACTCGACCACGACACCGTGACGGTGCAGGGAGTCCAGTACCCGCACCGCCTGATCGGCCGTCCAGGCCTGGTTGGCGTCGAGTCGCAACGTGCAGCCGGGCGCGGCGTCCCGGACGGCCAGTACCCGGCCGACATCGATGGCGGTCGGCCCGGTGCCGACCTTGAGCTTGAGCGCCGTGTACCCCTCGTCGGCGCGCCGGGCGGCGGCCGTGGCCATCCGGTCGGGTGCGGCCAGGCTCACCGTGACATCGGTGGCCACCTGCGGCGTCGGGCCCGCTCCGATCGCCAGCTCGAGGCTGGTCCCGGACCGGTGGGCCAGGAGCTCGTGCAGGGCCAGATCGGCGGCGGCCTTGGCGACCCGGTTGCCGGGAATGCAGCCGTCCAGGGCCCGCCACAGGGCCGCCGGCTCGTCCAGGCTCGGGACGGTCAGGGCGGCGCGGATCGGCCCCTGCAGGGCAGCCTCTATCGAGCCCTGGGTTTCCCCGGTCAGCCGGGTGGCCGGCACCGCCCAGCCGGTTCCGACGTGCTCATCGCTGCGCACGCTGAGCTCGACGACGCCCAACTCGTCGACCGCGCCCCGGCTGGTGGCGAACGGCTCGACCAGCCCGAAGGTCAACCGCCGCAGCGTCCAGGCGGAGATCCGTGCGGTCACTCCGGGCCCGAGGCAGGCGGATCGGTACCGAGGGCGGCGGCGTTGGCGGCCCGCAGCTGTCGGAGCCCGACGACCAGGGCGGCGGCCGCGAGCACTGCGGCGACCACGGCGGCGTGCACTTGCCAGCCCTCTCCGAAGCCGACCACGAACGCCCGGGCGAACCCGCCCGCCGGCTCGATCAGCGCCCCGACCAGCAAAGTCAGCAGCAGGTAGACCAGGGTCGCCGCGAAGATCGCGGAGCCCGCCGCCCAGCGGAACCGGTGGCGCGCGATCCGCGCGGCGCGATCGGCCGCGGTCGCGCGCAGTCGCAGCTCCTCCTGCTCCCGGCGAAGTGCCTCGTTCTCCGCGCTGGCCGCCTGCAGCACACCCAGAGCCGACCGGCTGGACACGGAGTCGGTAGCGATCCGGTCGGTCTGCTGGAGCATGTCCAGCATCTCCGACACGGGCAGGTCCTGAAGGGCGTCGAAGGCGAACCAGGCCTGCAGGCACTTGGTCGTGGTGCGGGCCTTGCCGTCCCACGGGTATGGGTGACTCTCCGGCCGGACCTGGGCTCTGGCCAGCACGGTCAGGATGTGCGTCACGGCGTCCAGGACCGAGCGCTCCACCCGCGACCGCAGCGCGCGATGCGCGTCGCCGGTCAGGTCCGCGTGCGCACCCAGCAGCGCGGTGGCCGCGGACGCGGTGGTGGTCAGATCGAGCCAGACGCCGTCGCGCTGCCGGTCGGTCAGTGCGCCGGCGAGCTCGGCGAGCACATCGACGGGGGCGCGCGCGGCCACGGCGGCGCGCAGGAACAGCAGCTGCTCGGTCTCGGCCATGGCCGGGATGTCCAGCGTGCGCACCGTCGTGGCCAGGTCGTCCAGCTCGGCCGGCAGCAGCGTCCCCACGATGCCGAACATCAGGTAGGCCAGCGCGCGTTCGTGCGGATCGTGGCCGGCCAGCTGCTCGCGCAGCCACCGGGCGGTCCGAGTCGCCTCCGGGGAGTCCGCGCCGAGGAAGCGGGCTCGCATCCAGTAGAACGCGCAGGTCGGGCCGAACACCTCGTCGTAGGAGTCGTTGCGGTCGTGGTTGCGGGTGATCCTGAATGCCGGCTCCTGGAGGGCGGCGTAGTCCACGATCCGGTCCGGCATCCGATCCACGGTCTGCAACGTCTCGACGTGGCTCCAGAAGCTGTCGTCGATGTAGCCCTCGCGCAGCTCCTCCTGTATCTGCAGCTCGGTCACGTGCAGCAGCCGGCGCGGCCGGAGCTCCCGGCTGACCAGGCTGACCTTGCGGGTGCCGAACCCGCGGTCGGCGAGCTCGATGATCCGCAGCCTGCTCGCGTCGACACCGCGGCGCAGCTCGGCGGCCAGCGGCTGGGGCAGCGACTCCAATCGCAGGCCCGGCCCGATCAGCACGGTCGAGTGCACGCCGGCGGCCAGGTTGGCCGCCGCGCCCGCATCGTCGCCCGCCAGCAGGTACTCGCCGAACGGGATCCGCCTGGTGCGCAGGCTCTGCCGGACGTAGTCGAAGGCCAGATCGTTCTCGGCGGTCTCGAACAGGGCCAGGTTGTGCCGACCCTCGACCGCATAGCTGAGGATGTTGCTGAACGCTCCGACGTGGGCCTGCCAGTCCAGCGGCAGCGCCGACACGACCACCCGGCACGGCCCGGACTCCTTGGCCGCAAGGACGAGGCTGCGGTGCCCAGGATGCGCGACATCGCTGAGAACCTGGTCCCAGTACCGCAGGTCGACGTCGTCCCAGTAGTGCCAGTAGAGGCCCGGCAGGCTGCGGAAGTTCAGTGCACGGTGCTGCACCGCAGCCGGGTCGACCACCGCCGGGTAGGTCAGCACGACGTGCGCGGGGGCGCCCGCGGTGACCCCCAGGGTGGCCGGCGACCGGGCGCTCTCCCCGGCCGGGCGGGTCCGCGGGCGGATCGAGCCGAGCGGCTCGGGCAGGATGCCCAGGGTCGGGCCGTTGCGCATGGCCAGCCCGAGTTGCTGCAGGCAGACGAATCCCCGTCCGGACTCCAGGAACGAGCCCAGCACCGCGGCGAACTCCGGGGTGCGCAGCTCGCGCATGATGTCCCGGTCGTTGATCGCGTTGGTGCCGAGCACCAGCGCGTCCACCGCGCCGGACTCGAGGGCGGGGGCGAGCGCGGCGATGTCGTCGCCGGTGAACATCCGGCACCGGTAGTCGCGCAGCAGCGGACGTGCGTCCGCGTAGCCGTAGTGCGACATCTCGGACTGGTTCTGAACCAGGGCGACGGAGTACACGCGGCGCCGTCAGTCGGCCGGCCGCAGGGCGACCACGCCGGCCTGGCATCCGGTGGCTCCGTCGCGACGCGCGGAGAAGTACCGCCCCGGCTCGTGGGCGGTGCAGCCACGGTGCCGGACCACGTTCACCACACCGAGCCGGCGCAGGGCCTGATCGACTGCGGCCCGCAGGTCCAGAGCATCGCGCCCGTCCGCGCTGCGCGCCCGGGCCGCCGAGAACCGGCCGGTGATCTCGCCGGCCACGTCATCGCCAACCGGGTAGCAGCACGCGTCCACCGACGGGCCGATCGCGGCCATCGTGGTCGACGGCTGGGCGCCGGCCAGCCGCATCGCGGCCACCCCGGCTTCGACGATGCCGGCCGCGATGCCGCGCCAGCCCGCGTGCAGGATCCCGACGACCGGGTGGACGCGGTCCAGCAACGCCACCGGTACGCAGTCGGCCAGGCCGACCATCAGCGCCACCCCGGCCGTCCTGGTCACCATTCCGTCGGCGCGGACGGGCAGCGCGCACGTCCCGCCCGCGGCGCTGCCGACGTCGGTGGCGTCGACCTCGACGACCGTGGCCCCGTGCTCCTGATCGACGGTGACCATCGGCCGGTCCGGCAGCCCGAGGTCGGCCATGATCACGCGACGGTTGGCCACGACGGCCGGGAGTCGATCACCGACCCGCGTGCTGACGTTGGCGGAGGTGAACCGGCCGGTGCTGAACCCGCCCTGGCGGCCGGTGAACGCCGCGACGCCGACACCCGCGCGATAGGTCGAGATCGTCGGCATGGCGACATTCTGGCCAGCCGTGCGGTGTCCGTCGACCCCTCCGGGTGCTCCGCGCGGCTCGTGTCTCCAGCGGGCCGGGGCACTAGCCTGCTCGGATGCGGGCCCCGTTGCCTCTGGATGTCCCTTTCCTCTCGCAACGGGAGATTCCGCTGGCCAGGTGGGCCGAGCGAGGCTGCGCCATCGCCTGCGCCGGGATGGTGCTCGGCTACTACGGATGCGCGGTCCCGCTGTCCGACGTGCTGGCCGCGGCGCTGGCCAGGACGGCGTTCGCCGAGTGCCGGGGTTGGTTGCACTCCGGGCTCGTGGGCGCACTGCACGACCTCGGCCTGGCGGCATACCGGCGCAACTGGCGGCTGCTCGACGGTCACGAGCAGCAGTACCTGGCCGGCCGGCCGCTGGACGCGCCATCGCGCGACGAGCTCGCCGCCGTCAAACGGCAGATGCTCGGGGAGGGCCTGCGGACCATCGCCCAGCTGCTGGGCGCCGGCACACCGGTGATCGCGTCGGTGTACCGGCCGTGGGGCGACCACGCCAGCATCGGGCATCAGATCGTCTTGCTCGGCCTGACGGCGGACGAGCTGGTCTACCACGACCCGGCCGACCCCGACGGCGCGTTCCGGAGACACCCGGCCGGTGATTTCGCGGCCAGCTGGAAGGGGTTGGCGATCGTCGCCCACGGGCGGCTCAACCCCAGTACAGGTTGAACGTTGCGCACACCCAGTCCGGGCGGTCGTCCAGCGCCGGCCCGCTGTGCATCCGGGTCACCCCGGAGGTGCGGTGGAACCCGCAGCCGGCCAGCGTGGCGAGGGTGTCGGTGTGCCGGTCCGGGAGCCCGACCCGCAGCTCGCCGGTGGCCTCCGCCGCGCCCGACAGCAGCAGCTCGGCCGTCCTCCGGTCGGTGGCGACCACCGCGCCCACGGCATCGGGGCTCTGCTGCAACCGGTAACCGCGCACCCCGCCGCCGGGTTGCCCGTCGACCACCGCACCGCCGCGCGGCCAGAGCGCCCGGATCAGACCGCCGCGGTCCTCGCCGGTGGCGACCCGGTCCAGGTCCAGCACGGCGTCGAGGTCGGCGACCGTCCCGAGGCGCACCCCGGACGGCCATCCGGGCGGCAACGACCCGCGCAGCTCGACGTACTCCTCGGTGGCGACGAAGCCCATCCGGGCGTACAGCGGGCGGGCCATCGGCGTGGCGTGCAGCAGCACGGTCCTCGCCCCGGCGCCGCGCAGCTCGGCCCAGGCCGCGTCGGTCAGTCGTTCTCCCAGCCCGCGGCGGGTGTGTTCGAGGCGCACCGCCACCCCGCCGATCCATCCGGTCCGCCCGAACGGCAGGTACGACGACGCCCCGACGACCTGGTCGTCCAGGTTGGCGGTGATCACCCCGCCGCCGAGCCGGCGGACCAACTCCAGGTCGTCGACCAGATCGGGCCGGAAACCGACCGACCGGTACACCGACGCCACCGGGACAAGGCTCGACGTCAGTCGCTCGACCCGGTAGTCCGGCACAGGCGGATCTTACGGATCACGGTATCGGCTCGGCGACAACATCAGGCAGTTCACCCGACAGCGCCGGACGATCAATCGAGGCACCGCTCAGCGCGGCGCCGGCCGCTCCCGCATCGCGGCCAGCGCGTCGGGTCTGCTCAGGCCGGTGGCCATCAGCAGGTCCAGCGCGATCGAGTGCAGCTGGGCCACGATCACCGCCTCCGACGGTCCCGGGGTCCAGTCGGCGGCCAGCACCTTCGCGTGCCGCACCACGTCGAGCACCGGGGCCCGGGCCCGCTCGCGGTCCCCGTCGCGCGACAGCTGCTCGGTCAGCACCCCGACCGCCGCCGACATCTCGCCCAGCGCATCGGCCAGCTCGGTCGCGGCCGGCTCGTCGTCGGACAGCGCGCTGAACGTGCGCCGCGCCAGCACCCGGGCGTTGCGCATCGCATAGTCGGAGCGTTCGGCCAACTCCGTGTAGCGGCCCAGCTCCCGGCGGCGGCGCCGGAACAGCGGCGCCACGGTGGTGATCTCGCGCCCGCCGCGCAGCGCCGCCCGCAGCGAATCGATCATCGACTGGCTGGCCCGGGCGCGGCGCAGGGCCCGGCGGGCCGCCTCCAGGTCGCGATCGCGCAGCGCGTCACCGGTGTCGGCGAGCACGCCGGCCAGCTCGTCGAGCAACGCCCGCGACGAGCGCCGGACCGGGCCGACCGGATCGGCCGGCAGCACCGCCGCGACCAGCACCCCGACCGCGCCGCCGATCAACGCGTCCAGGCACCGGTCGAAGCCACCGGCCTCCCCCGGCGGCAGCAACGTGGCCACCAGCACCGCCGACGAGCCGGCCTGCGCGACCAGCAGGGTGGCCCCGTCGGCGACCACCGCGGCGGCCATGGCCAGCGCCACCACCAGCATGATCTGCCAGCTGCCGGTCCCGATCAGGGAGATCAACAGGTCTCCGACGAGCACCCCGAGGCTGACCCCGACCACCAGCTCGACGACCCGGCGCAGCCTGCTGCCCAGCGAGACCCCGAGACTGATCACCGCGGCGATCGGGGCGAAGAACGGCCGCGCGTGGCCGACCAGATCGGTGGCCACGAACCACGCGACCCCCGCCGCCACCGCGCACTGCGCGATCGGCAGCGCGGAGACGGCCAGGCGCCGCCGACCCTCCCGCAACCGGGCGCGCAGCCGACGGGCCCGCCAGGTCGCGGGCATCAGCAGTACCCGGCCATCACCGGTGGTGCCAGTCGGCCAGGAGCGGCGCGAACGGCACTTTCGCTCGCACCTGGCGTGCGAAAGTGCCGTTCGTTCCAACGAGCGCATCCCGGGGGTGATCTGCGGGGCAGGCCATGGGCGCTGCGCACGGGGCTCAGGCCAGGCCGAGCGCGGCCGGCGCGGTCGGATCGGAGTCGGCGAGGAAGGCCCGGCAGCGCTCCGCCTCGTCGATCTCCCCGATCGCGTCGGCCGCCTGGTGCAGCGCGCCCAGCGAGCGCAGGAAGCCGCGGTTGGGTTCGTGCGCCCACGGCACCGGCCCGGCGCCCTTCCAGCCGGCGCGACGCAGCTGGTCGAGGCCGCGGTGGTAGCCGGTGCGGGCGTAGGCGTAACCGGTGATGATCGCTCCGAGGGCGCCGTCGGCGCCGGTGAGCGCCTGCTCGGCCAGCACCGCCCAGGCCAGGCTCGAGGTCGGGCGGGCCGCGGCCACCTCGGCCGGATCATCGCCGCGGTCGAGTTCGGCGGCGGCCGGGTCGACCGGGAGCAGGACGGGCTCGGGCCCGAGCAGATTGCCGTGCAGTGACATGGGTTGATTGTGTCGTGCGTGCGTGGCCGCGTTCGCACACGGCCACGCACACACCCGATCCGCTCGGCGGACGGGCCCGGTCAGCGCAGCGCGGTGCCGGTCGAACGCAGGTTCTCGCAGGCCGTGGTCACCCGCGCGGCCATCCCCACCTCGGCGGCCTTCAGGTAGGTGCGCGGGTCGTAGGTCTTCTTGACCCCGACCTCGCCGTCGACCTTGAGCACGCCGTCGTAGTTGGTGAACATGTGCGCCACGATCGGCCGGGTGAACGCGTACTGGGTGTCGGTGTCGATGTTCATCTTGACCACGCCGTAGTCCAGCGCCTCGTGGATCTCCTCGAGCAGCGAGCCCGAGCCACCGTGGAAGACCAGGTCGAACGGCTTCGAGCCGGCGGACAGCCCGAGCTTGGCCGAGGCCACCTCCTGGCCCTGCTTGAGCACGTCCGGGCGCAGCTTGACGTTGCCCGGCTTGTACACGCCGTGCACGTTGCCGAAGGTGGCCGCGAGCAGGTAGCGGCCCCGGTCGCCGGAGCCCAGCGCGTCGACGGTGGCCTCGTAGTCCTCGGGGGTGGTGTAGAGCTTCTCGTTGATCTCGTGGGCGACGCCGTCCTCCTCGCCGCCGACCACCCCGATCTCGACCTCGAGGACGACCTTCGCCTTGCTGGCCATGGCGAGCAGCTCGGCCGCGATGTCCAGGTTCTCCTTCAGCTCGACCGCGGAGCCGTCCCACATGTGCGACTGGATCAGCGGGTTGCCGCCGCGGTCCACCCGCTCCTGGCTGATCGCGATCAGCGGTCGGACGTAGCTGTCCAGCTTCTCCTTCTGACAGTGGTCGGTGTGCAGCGCGACGTTGATCGGGTACTTGGCCGCGACGACGTGCGCGAACTCGGCCAGCCCGACCGCGCCCGTGACCATGTCCTTCACCGAGGTCCCGGAGGCGAACTCCGCGCCACCCGTCGAGAACTGGATGATGCCGTCGCTCTCCGCGTCAGCGAAGCCACGCAACGCTGCGTTCAGGGACTCCGTTCCGGTGACGTTGATCGCCGGATAGGCGAAGGCGCCGTTCTTGGCGTTGTCCAGCATCTGGTTGTAGATCTCGGGGGTGGCGATCGGCACGGTGGCCCTCCTGTCGGTGTTCTCGCGTCGCAGTATCCCGCACAAGGGTGGTATGCCGGCAACGCTGTGAACGAGACCGGCTACTACTCTCTGCCTCCATGGCAGCGGACGGTGCAGCGAACGCCGTCGAGATGACGCTCTCGCGGCTGCGGAGCATCGACGCGCGAGCGACCCCGAGATCCGATGCGCAGCCGCCCGACCCGCAGGTGCCGCGCACCCTGGCCGATCTCTACCGGGACCACCGGATGCGCATGGTCCGGCTGGCCATCCTGCTCGTGGACGACCCGCTCACCGCCGAGGACGTGGTGCAGGAGGCCTTCACCGGGTTGCACCGGCACTGGGCGTCGCTGCGCGACGAGGCGGCGGCGGTCGCCTACCTGCGCACCGCCGTGGTGAACGGCTCCCGATCGGTGTTGCGCCGGCGCCGGACCGCCCGCGACTACGTCCCCCCGCACCAGGTGAACGCCCGATCGGCGGAATCGCTGGCCATGCTGTCGGCCGAGCACCAGGCCGTGGTCGACGCGCTGGCCACGCTGCCGCCACGGCAGCGGGAGGTCCTGGTGCTGCGCTACTACGGCGGCATGTCGGAGTCGGAGATCGCCGACGCCACCGGGATTTCCCGCGGAACCGTGAAGTCCACGGCCAGCCGGGCGATGGACACGGTAGCCCGCGCGATGAATCCTGGGGGACGATGATGACCGTGTCCACCAGCGAGGAGTCGGAGCGCCGGCTCGCCGAGGCGATGCGGGCACACGCGTCCGGCGTCGGTCGCCCCGGCTTCGTCAGCCGCAACCCGGCCCCGCTGGCCGGACAACCCCCGGTCCAGCCCCCTTTCGTCGGCGGCGGCGACCCGGTGGACGGCCCCGGAACGGGTGTCACCCGGGGCCGATCGGCCGTGTGGACCGCGCTGGCCGAGGCCCGGCTGACCCTGCTGTTGGCGCTGCTCGCGGGCGCTGTGCTCGGCGTCGCACTGGCGCTGTTGTCGCTGCTGGCCCCGGGCGTGCTCCCCCCGCTCGGGTGACACTGCCGCCAGGGAGCCCTGCGCAGCCCGGTACCGTGTGTCGTCGTGACTGTTCTCGCCCTGGGCCCGGAGTGGCTGCAGCCGGACACCATCATCGCCTGGCTGGGCCCGTGGGCACTGGTCGGGTTGGCCGCGATCGTGTTCGCCGAGTGCGGGCTGCTGCTGGGCTTCTTCCTGCCGGGTGACTCGCTGCTGTTCACCGCCGGGCTGTTCGTTGCGAACGGGGCGATCGGTACCCCGCTGTGGGCGGTGTGCCTGCTGCTGGTCGTCGCGGCCATGCTCGGCAACGTGTGCGGCTACTACATCGGGCGGGTGGCCGGGCCGGCCATCTTCGACAAGCCGCGCTCCCGGCTGTTCAACCCGGCGCACGTGCTCAAGACCCAGGAGTTCTTCGACAAGTACGGCAACCGGGCCATCGTGCTGGGCCGCTTCGTGCCGATCGTGCGCACCTTCATCACCGTGATGGCCGGCATCGGACGGATGGAGCCCAAGCGCTACTTCACCTACTCGCTGCTCGGCGGCGTGCTGTGGGCGGGCGGGGTCACCGTGCTCGGGTACTGGCTGGGTCAGTTCGCCTTCGTGCGCGCCAACATCGAGCTGATCCTGCTGCTGATCGTGGTGATCTCGGTGCTGCCGATCGTCGTCGAGCTGGTGCGCGCCCGCCGCACCGGGGACGCCACCGCCGGCTGAGGCCCGATCCGAGCTCCGCGCTTCAGGCGGCCCGCTGGATGCGGGCGGTGGCTTCGAACAGCATCCAGGCGCCGAGCTGGACCGACAGGTCGGCCTCCGGGACCCCGGCCGCGGGCTCGGCGGCGGGCCGACCCCAGTCCGCGGAGAACACCGGGCCGCCCCCGATCTCGGCCCGCCCGGCCCACGCGGCACTCGCCCCGGCCAGCACCAGCCGCGATGCGGCCTCGGTCAACTCCGGCCGGCGCACCGCGGCGTCGGCCAGGTAGCGCGCCGTGATCCCCGCGAACAGCCCGCCGTCGCCGCCACCGCTGCCGGGGAGCACCCCGTCCGGGCCGGCCAACCGGTGCGTCATCGCATCGACGATCGCCACCGCCCGATCGGCCCACCGCTGGTGCCCGTCGCGGGCCGCGAGCTCGACGCAGGTACCCAGGTGCACGCCCTGGCAGTAGCTGTACACCAGCGGCACCACCTCGCGCACGGAGCCGTTCGGGGCCAGCCGCACGCCGTCGCGGACCAGGCCGGTGTCGGGATCGAGCAGCGTCTCGGACATCCAGTCGGCGATGGCCGCGGCGAACCCCAGCTCGCCGTTGCGGGCCAGCAGGATCGCCGCCGGGCCGTTGGCCGGGGCGTTCTTGAAGTCGTCGTCGCGACGCCACCAGATGCCGCCGCCACCGTCCTCGGTCCAGCCCTCGCCGAGCCGGTTGGTGATGGCCCCGAGCGCGGACGGGCCGGAACGCCGGGCGAGCGTGCCGGCCCGCTGCATCGCCAGCCCGAGCCAGGCGATGTCGTCGTAGTAGCGGTTGAGCCAGGAGCCGGTGTTGTGCAGCCGGATGCCCCGGGCGAGCTTCGCGACGGTGGCGGCCCGGCGCGGGTTGGGTGAGCGGAGCTGGGCGTCGACCAGGTTGTCCAGCAGGTGCGCCTGCCACCAGTAGTGCCACGGCCACGGCCACACCGGACACCGCCGCGGCCACTGGATCCGGCCGATCCGGGTGCCGGGAACGACGCCGCCGAGCCGGCGGAGGTGGCGGTGGAGGATGGCCTGCTCGGCGATGCCCGCCCGCTCCGACCAGTCGACCTCCGCGGCTGCCATGGGGGTCAGTCTGCCCGATCACCCACCCGGTGGCGGGCAGCGGCGTGGACGCGGCTCGCGGGTCAGAAGTGCGCGAGCAGCTCCGGAAACCGCTGCAGCTGCAGGATGCCCGCGTCGGTGGAGTCGATCTCGTCGTGCTCGAGCGCCCAGGTGTAGGCGTTGGGGATGAACACCGCGCTCATCCCGACCTCGCGCGCCGGCCGGATGTCCGACGCCGGCGAGTTGCCGATCATCCAACTCCGCGACGGATCCAGGCCGCGATCGACGATCAGCTCCCGGTAGGTGGGCGCCCGCTTCTCGGCGACGATGTGCACGCTGCGGAAATGGTGCGCCAGGCCGGAGGCGTCGATCTTGCGCTGCTGCTCGTCCCGCTGCCCCTTGGTGAGCAGCAGCAGGTCGTGGCGGGTGCCGAGCTCGGCGAGCGTCTCCGCCACCCCGGGCACCAGCTCGACCTCATGGTTGATCAGCGCCGCCGCCAGCTCGGTGATCCGGTCGGCCTCGGGTGCGGTGGCCGGGCGCTCGTTGAGCTGCTCGAAGCAGTCGCGCAGGCTGCGCAGGAAGCTCGCGCTGCCGTAGCCGTGCACGACCACGTTGGCCCGCTCGACGTCATCCAGCACCGCGCGCAGGGCGCGGTGGTCGAGGGTGGGATGGGCCAACCAGTCGAGGTAGTCGCCGACCACCCGCTCGAACAGGACGTTGTTCTCCCAGAGCGTGTCGTCGGCGTCGAACACCAGCGTCTGCCGCATGCGGACGAGCCTAAGTACGCGGCGTCCGCGGCGCCGGGAATTGTCAGGGGTCCCGCGTAGCTTGCCGGCCATGGACACTCCGGAACGAATCATCCACAAGATCGACCAATACGACGCATGGCAGCGGGACACCATCCGCCACCACGGTTGGGCGCTGCAGGCGGTGCTCGGCGACGAGGAGGGTCCACCGTTCGTCTACACGGTCGGGCTGTCCGGGTTCGGCCATCCGGAGCTTGTCCTGTTCGCCACCTCGCCGGGCACCGCGGCGGCCGTGCTCAACGACCTGGGCGAACTGGTGCGCGCCGGGCGGGTGCTCGCCGAGGGCGACACGATCGACCTGCGCAACGGCCGGGTGCACCTGCTTACGTTCCCCGAGTCGGCCGAGTGGCTGTTCGCGGCGAACGATCTGTACCGGCCCGCGTCCGGGGCGCCGGTGCCGGCGCTGCTGGTGATCCCGCAGGACGAGCTGACCCCGGAGCCCGACATCGACCTGTGCTGTTCGTTCTGCGAGCCCTGAGCTCAGCCCTGGGCCCTGGGTTGGGTTCGGTCCCGGCGCGTCACCAGGATCGCGACAGGTCGGCGTGCTGCCGGATCCAGGTGTGCATGGCGATGCCGGCGGCGACCCCGGCGTTGATCGACCGGGTGGATCCGAACTGCGCGATCGAGACCAGCAGGGCGGCGCCGGTCCGGGCGTCCGCGGACAGGCCGGGGCCCTCGGCGCCGAAGAGCAGCACGCAGCGCCGCGGCAACCGCACCGACTCCAGCGGCTGGGCGTCGGGGGTGTTGTCGACGCCCACCACGGCGAGCTCCTGGTGGCCGGCGAAGTCGAGCAGCCCGGCGGCCGCGTCGTGGTGGTGCAGTTGCAGGTAGCGGTCGGTCACCATGGCGCCGCGGCGGTTCCAGCGGCGGCGGCCCACGATGTGCACGCCGGCGGCCGCGAAGGCGTTGGCGGTGCGCACCACGGTGCCGATGTTGTGGTCGTGCCCGAAGTTCTCGATGGCGACGTGGAAGGGGTGCGCCCTGGCGACGAGATCAGCGGCGACGGCATCCCGGCGCCAGTAGCGGTAGGCGTCCACCACGTTGCGGGTGTCCCCGTGTTCGAGCAGCTCCGGGTCGTAGTGCGGCCCGGTCGGCCACGCCGTTCCGGCCGGCCACGGGCCGACGCCGACCTGTCCCGGCACCTCCCACTCGCTGGGGCCGGCGGGGTCCGTGGTGGCGTGCTGCATGCCGCGATGATGCCGTGCGGGCCGACCGGCCGGTGGTGACCGGCGCGATGCGCCTGCTCGTGCCGCGGAAGCCGGCTCAAGCAAGATCACCGGTTGGGTGCGAAGACGGCCAGATCGAGGCTGTCGCCCGATCATCGCCACCTGCGCGAGCTCATGATTCGCCGGGAGCGGTTGAAAGCTGCACACGTGCAGCTCAGGTACCGTTTCCGGCGATCACCTGGCCGGGCGGCGGCCGCCCCTGACGGCCCGCGCCCGCGCGATTCGGCGACAGCCTCGACCTGGCCGCTCCGGCACCCAAGTGACGATCATGGTCGCGGGGGCCGGGCTGAAGCGGCGCGTTGATCACCGTTTGGGTGCACAAGCGGCCAGATCGAGCGCGTTGCCGAATCCTCAGCGGACGTCCGGGCACGGCCGAGCCGCCTCGGGCACCCCGGACGGTTCGGCGGCGTCAAGATCGCCGTCTGCGGTAGCTGAGCTGCACGGATGAAGCTTTTCAACCGCAGACGCCGATCATGACCAGGTTTGCCCCGATCCGGGGCCGGGTCAAGGGATGCCGCCGCCGCCCGATTCGGCAACAGGCTCGATCGGGCCGCTACTGCACCCACCTGGCGATCATGGTGGGCCCCGGCGCCAGAAGGCTCGCGGCCGGGTCGGCAGCCCGGCAGGCGTCGCCTGGGAAACCAGCGCTGGACCAAGGCCGCACTAGGGCCGCGGGTACCAGGGGTGGGCGGGGGTGTCGTCGGGCCGGTGCCCCGGCGCGGCCGGCAGGTGGCCACCGATCGGCATGGCCAGCGTGATGCCGGTGTGTCCGCGGTGAGCCCCGGCGGCGGCCGCGTGGTAATCCTCGAGCCTGGCGACGAAGCCGGGGTCGTTGTAGACGCTGCCGTCGACGGCGATCCCGGGCCGGCCGTCCAGCACGGCCCCGATGTCGTCGCCGCTCAGCGTCTTGTGCGTCTCCAGCGCGTGCGCGATGGCCAGCACCCCGGCCCGGTTCTCGCGCAGGATCCCCTCGGCGCGCTCCAGCAGCCGGGCGAGCTGGTCCTCGATCCGGTCGGCCAGCGCCGCCCGCAACGCCCGCTCGGTGCTCTCGCCCTTCGGTGGCCCGCCCCGGCCACCGCCGGGGCTGCCGACCTCGAGCCGGCGCGCCGTCGAGTACGAGGACACGGTGGCGCCCATGCCCCAGTAACCCTCCATGAACGAGGCCACCGCGGTGGCCGACTCCAGGTCACCCGCGACGCCCGACGACGAGTCGCCGTCGAAGAACATCCGCTCGCCGGCCAGCGAGGCGAGCGAGACGAGGATGTCGGCCTCGAACTCCGAGCGCCAGCGGGTGAACTGGTCCTCCGGCGGGATGCTGGCGACCATGCCCAGGTAGTCGCTGCCCTTCTCGATCGTGGCCAGGTCGATCTCCATGTGCTGGCGGGTGCGGAAGGCCACCACCGCGTGGCAGGCCTCGTGCACCGCGACGGCGTGCCGCTCGCGCTCGATGTACTCCACGTCCCCGGGCGGGCCCAGGTCCTTGAGCTGCTTGGCCC
Source organism: uncultured Actinomycetota bacterium (assembly GCA_963730945.1). Taxonomy (GTDB): domain Bacteria; phylum Actinomycetota; class Actinomycetes; order Mycobacteriales; family Pseudonocardiaceae; genus Pseudonocardia. Next base: position 150,392 of record CAVSTV010000006.1, on the reverse strand, counting down.
GGATCACGTCCTTCCAGGTGATGATCTCCCGACCGCCGCGGATCGCGATGATCAACGCCTCGTTCACCAGGTCCTTGATCGTCGCGCCGGTGGCGTAGGGGGTGATGGTGGCCAGCTTGTCGATCTGCTCGGGGCGCAGCTCGTGCGCCACCCTGGAGAAGTAGCCCTGGTAGGTGCGCACCCGGCCGGCCTTGCTCGGGTAGCCGACCCGGTAGATGCGGTCGATCCGGCCCGGGCGCAGCAGCGCCTCGTCCAGGACCTCCGGCATGTTCGTGGCCATCATGACCAGGATCCGGTACTTCGGCGGCGGCTTGGGCCGCATGCCGAGGATCCGGCGGCCGACCCGGTTGATGATCCCGCGCGGCTTCTTCAGCCCGGACAGCTCGGAAAGCAACGCCTGCCGGGTGCCCACCCCGCCGCCACCGCCGGCCATCCCGCCCATCAGGAAGCGGCTGCGTCCCGGGTCGGCGACCGGCTCGGCCGCTGCGGAGCCCATCGCGGAGCGGGTCAGCAGCGAGCGGGTGTCCTCGCTCAGGTAGGAGAACCCGTGACAGCCGGCCGCCTGGAACGGGGCGGCCGCGCCCATCCCGCGCCCACCGGCTCCGCCCGGGGTCATGATCCCCCGATTGCCCAGCCGGTCGGCCTCGTCGAAGAACACGATCACGCCGCCGTGGCGCAGCGCGAGCCTGCGCAGCTTCCGGAACAGCGACTTGACCTTGAGGATGCCGACGCCCATCACCATGGTGGTGAACGCGCCCGGGTCGACGAACACGTAGGGCTTCCCGGTTTCGCCGGCCACCGCCTCGGCCATCAGCGTCTTGCCGGTGCCGGGCGGACCCCACAGCAGCAGGCCCGACGGGACGTAGCCGCCCTTGGCCTCGATCGCGTCCGGGTCGTCCAGGAAGACGATGTTCTCCCGGACCCGCTCGACCACGTGATCCTGGCCCCACACGTCGGACAGGCGGGTGGTGATGTCGGCCGGGTAGTAGGTGTCCACCCCGCCGCGCGACAGCAGCCAGCACAGCCCGAGGAACAGCACGGCGATCAACAGGAAGGCGAGCAGCAGCTGGACGACCAGTGGCGGCGCCGCGAGCAGCAGCGCCGGGGCCTGGAACAGCGCCAGCACCGGCGAGGTGTCCAGCACCTTGGCCAGCACCAGCGACAACAGCACCAGGAACGCCACGAACGTGAGCAGCCGCGCGAGCCGGAAGCGGGTCCAGTCGGAGAACCGGCGGCGCAGCGTCCGCTCGGTGCCGCCGAACACCCGTTGCGACCAGAAGCGGTGATAGCCCGACCAGCGCTCGCTGATCAGGAAGTGCAGCTGCCGCACGAGCTCGGCGCCGGCCAGCCACAGCAGCCACTGCGACTCGACGGACTGGATCCGGGCCGCGTCGTCGAACGGCAGCAACGGATTTCCCGCCATCGCCGACCACACGATGATCAGCCAGGACACGGTGAACAGCAGCAACAGCCGAAGCCGCTCCCAGAGCGCCAGCTTCGTGCGTTTCGGGGCGGGCGGCGCGGGCGGGGGCTCGGCGGGCGTCATGCGGTCTCCTGAACGGTGAACGACGCGACAACGCCCGCGATCTCCTGCTTCCGCTGCTGGTAGCACTCGGTCGAACAGCGCACGTAGAACATGTACAGCTTGCTGGCGTCGTCGTTGACGTAGGCGATCTGGTCGAAGACCTGTACCGGCCCGCCGCCGATCCGGTAGCGGTACACCACGTGCACCCCGCGCAGCCCGTCGCCGGGCGTGAGCACCTGGTCCTCCATCAGCTCGAAGTTGGTGAACGACGAGGCCGGATTCATCGATTCCTCCTGGCGGGCCGCGGCCGACACCGGCCGGAACAGATCCCGCAGCAGGTCCAGCGAGATCTGCCCGCGCGCCGGCTCGGGCACCGCCCGGACCCCGATGAACACGGCCGGGGCGGCCGAGTGCTGGCCGAACAGATGATCGGGTGACGGCTTGGCGTCGGCGTCGTAGCCCTCCAGCCAGAAGCCGTCCTGGATGTCGTCGCTAGTCGGGTCGAGCCCGATGGCCTCGTCCAGCGCCCGCTCGTCGATGGGGCGCCAGGTGTTCGGGATCCGCAGGTAGGTCCGGTCAGTGGAGTTCGTGACGTAGGTGTACTCCGGCGCTCCGCATCCGATCAGCGCGGCCACCAGGGCCAGGGTCGCCGCCCAGCCCGCTCGGCTGCGGAGTCCCCGTCGCACCCGGTCCGTCACCCGGTCCGCCATCCGGGAGACACCGTGTCCGTCATGCGGCCACCTCGTCCATCATGCGACTGGCCCCTTGCCTGCGGAGCTCGCACCCGGTAGATCTGTTGATCCTTACGGATCCGGCGATTCTTCGATCCCACGCCCGTGCCCGTCCGCCTGTTGCCCCGCTGCCTTTAGCACTCGGCCCCTGTCAATCCGTCGCGACAACCGAGTATGCGGTACAGGATCGCTCGGCGGATGAGCCGAATCGGTTGCGAGCTGGTTTCCGAACCCGCGACGATGGCGACGGGCTCAGCGCACCGCTCGTCGCGCCACCCGGCCCGCACCGGTCACGGTGAGTCGGTGAGTGGCACGACGTGCCGGATCCAAGCCGGTGAATGGTCACTCCCTGAAAGTCCTTGTAGGTCTATTCGGCCTAATAAACGAGACATTCGGTCCAATGCGTCGCCACTCGTCGCGTCGACGGCCACTCCCGGCTTACGCAACTCTCAGTTTGGCAACTCCCGTGGGTCGCCACCTCATAACGTCCCCCCCATGGATCAGCGGCTGCTGCGCGTGGCGTGGCTGTGGGGCTTCGGGGCGATCGTCATCGCGCCGTCGTTCCTGTGGCTCGTCTCGCCGCGGGAGGTGCCTGGTTACGGGCTCGCCGGGACGTCCCTGTGGAGCAACCTCTCGGTCCTGACCGGGATGTTGCTGCTCTCGACCCTGGTCTGCACGGTCATTCTCCCGTCCCGGTTGCGCTCCCTGAACCGTGCCTTCGGGATCGAGAGCGTGATCGAGATCCATCGCTTCCTCGGGGTGGCGTCCGCGGTGCTGGTGCTGGCCCACCTCGCGTGCGTGGTGGCCGCCAACCCGGCCAACCTGGCGCTGCTGAACTTCCCGCTCGCCCCGGGACGGGCCCAGGCCGCCAGCCTGGCCGCCGTCTCGCTGATCGGGCTGGTGCTGCTGGCCATCATGAAGCGCAAGCTCGACCTCAGTTACGAGGTCTGGCGCTGGTCGCATCTGATGCTGTCGGTGTCGGTGCTGGTCTTCTCGGCCGGGCACGTGTACCTGCTGAACAAGACCGTCCGGGAACCGGCGTTGGCCGCGGTGTTCGTGCTGTTCATCGCCGTCGTGCTGGCAATCTTCGGTTACCGGTGGGCATGGCGGTCCTGGTTCGACCCGTCGACCGAGTTCCTCGTGCGCGAGGTCCGGCGGGAGAACGCCACCGTCAGCACCCTCGTGCTGGAGCCGCGGCGGCAGCCGGGTGGCCTGGTGGAGTCCTGGGCGTTCTCGCCAGGGCAGTTCGCCTGGATCCGGCTGGACCGGTCGGTGGCCGCCGAGGAGCACCCGTTCACGATCGCCTCGAGTGCGCACAACGAGACGACCGAGTTCACGATCAGGCACGCCGGGGACTTCACCCGGGTGGTACGCCAGCTGCCTCCCGGCAGCCCGGTCTGGGTGGACGGGCCGCACGGCGCGTTCACCTGCGACCACAGCGAGGGCTCCGGGCTGCTGCTGGTGGCCGGCGGCGTCGGGCTGACCCCGATGATGAGCATGATCCGGACCGCCGCGCACCGCGGCGACAACCGGGCCTACCGGCTCATCGTCGTGGCCAGCGCTCCCACCGACCTGCTGTTCCGCGAGGAGCTCGCGGAGCTCCGCCACTACATCGATCTCGAGGTCACCGAGGTGCTGCGCCGGCCGACCGATGGCTGGCAGGGACCCACCGGCGGCGTCACCGTCGGGCTGCTGTCGATGGTGCTGCGCACCGTCGAGCAGCCGGGCGACATCGATTACTTCATCTGTGGTCCGCCGTCGATGGTGACCGACGCGATGGAGGTCCTCGACGACCTCGGCGTCGTGCCCGACCGCGTCCACACCGAGCAGTTCGACTTCGTGTAAGAGGAAGGCCTTCATGCTGCGCCGTATCCCCCGGTTCCTCCGGCGCGCCGTGCTCGTGGCGGTGGTGCTGGCAGTGTCCGTATCGGTGTATCAATCCTGGTCGTCCGGTTCGCCGGGCACCGGTGGGTGGACCCAGACCCAGTGGGGACCGCTCGGTCCCGCCGACCGCGATTTGCTGATCAAGGTCCGGCTCGCCGGCCTGTGGGAGGGTCCGACCGGCCAGCAGGCCCAGCAGCAGGCCGTCAGCGAGGCCGTCCGGGTGGTCGGCGGCAAGCTCGCCGTCGAGCACGCCGACCTGGACCGCCAGGTCCGCGAGGTGTCCAACGAGCTCGGGGTGCTGCTGCCCGCCAGCCCGAACCAGGCGCAGATGGGGTGGATGGCCGACATCTCCTCGCGCACCGGCGCGGACTACGACCGGGTCTTCATCCAGCGGGTGCGCGAGGCGCACGGGACGATCCTGCCGGCCATCGCGGCCGTCCGGTCCGGCACCCGCAACGACAAGGTCCGCCAGTTCGCCGAGGTCGCCGACTCGTTCGTCAGCCGGCACTGCCAGTACCTGGAGAGCACCGGCCTGGTCAACTACGCGTCGCTGCCGGCGCCCCCCTCGCCCGGGCTGCTGTCCGGCTCGACCGACCCGCGCGACCTGATCCTGCCGATCGTCGTGTTCGTGCTGACGATCCTCGGCGCCATCGGTCTTTTCTCCGCGCTGCGGGCCCGGGGCAGCAAGCGGCCGGCGCGGTTGACCGTTCCGCAGCCCGCCAACGGGCCCCCGCTGCCCGCGCTCGCCGGGGTGGCCGCGCTGCCGGGATCCCGCTCGTCGTCCGAGATGCACGCCAGCCCCCCCATGCTGGAGGCCGGCAGCAGCGGCAACAGCGGCGGCGGGCTGAGCGACACCGGGTCCTACCGCGCCACCGACACCGGCGCCTACGCCAGCTCCTCCCGCCGCAGCAGCGGTGCCGCCCCCCGCGAGTACCGGAGCTCGGCGACCGGTACCTACCGGGCGGTCTCCGGTGAGACCGAGACCTTCCGGGCCATCACCGAATCCGACGTGTTCCGGCCGGTCTCCGATTCCGGCGGCTACCGGGCCGTCACCGACTCGGGCGGCTACCGCCTCGTCGCCGACAGCGACAACGACTCCGACACCGGCTCCCGCCGGCTCGGTTCCTCCAGATCTCGACCACGTCACTCCACCCGGCGCTGAACGCGCACAGCGACATCGAGAGAAATCCGTGAGGTCGATCCGGATGGCCAGCCGGCCAGCCGGTTCCGCTCCCCAAACTCCGAACGGAGCGCAATGTCCAGTCCAGAACGACGCCGGAGGGCAGTGCAGAAACTGGCTGTCTCCGCGGCCGCGGTGGCCGTCTGCGTCCTCCCCACAGCCTGCGATTACCCGCTGGCCAGCCCACCCGGGGCCCCGACGGCACCCGTCGGCGGGCAGCCTGGCGGCGTTGCCACGACCGCTCCGGTCGTCGTCCCGGTCGGTAACACGACCAGTGCGCGGAGCACCCGTGACCGTGACCGCCGGACCCGCACCAAGACGCGGACCTCGCGCCCGACCACCTCGGTGTCGACCGCCCCGGTGACCGATCCGGCGACGTCGACCGAGACCACCGCACCGTCCGAGAGCGCGACGGCGACGGAGACGACGGCACCCTCGGAGTCGACGATCGCGGCCCCGACCGACACCGCGACGACCGTGCCGCCGAGCTCGGCGCCCCCGCCCCCCGGCTTGGAAGACCTGCTCGGCCGGACCTGCGCGGAGGGCGACAACGCCAACCTGGAGGCCCACACCGGCTTCCAGGCCGAAGGGGCCCAGTGCGTCAGCACGCAGATGGGCGCGGTTGCCGCGAACACCGAGCTGCCGCAGCTGATGATCACCAAGGCACCAGCGGCGATCAAGCCGGGCGACCCGATCTTCCTCACGGTGAGCACGCGCAACCTGGTTCGCGACCGGTTCCTCGGCGCGGCCGCGGGTGGCTACTACCTGGAGGCCTCGTTCCTGAACGCCGACGGCCTGCAGCGCGGGCACTTCCACACCGCCTGCCGGATGGTGTCCAACAGCGACGCGCCCCCGACCGAGGCGCCTGCCGCCGAGCGATCGCCCTTCTTCCTGGCCACCCAGGACGGCGGAGGTAGCTCGGCACCGGACTCGGTCACGATCGAGGTGCCCGGCGACAAGACCCAGCAGACGGGCATCATGCAGTGCGCCTCGTGGGCCGGTGACGGTTCGCACCGCACCCCGATGATGTCGTTCGCCAACCAGATCCCGGCCTTCGACTCGGTGCGGATCAACATCGGTGGGAACGCGCCGTCCCTGCCGGCCGAACCCGCGGCCGGGGCTTCGGCCGAGGCGCAGGCCGACGCCCAGCAGCAGGCCGAGGGCCAGCAGCAGCAGGCCGGCCAGGCTCCCGACCAGGACGGGGGGGCCGCGCAGCCGGCTCCGGCTCCGGCTCCGGGTTCCGACACCGCCGCCCCGGCCACCACTCCGGCCGCCGACCCGACGACCGCGGCTCCGTCCAGCAGGAAGAGCCTGGCCGACCGGTTCAAGGAGCTTCGCGACCGTCGCGCCGCTCAGAGTGGTAACTGAAAGACCGCACGGAAGACGGTGCTCCGCAGCTGACCCGCCAGGGCCTGTGACGCACCAGCAGTGAAGAACACCCGATGCCCGGGACCACCAGTGGTCCCGGGCATCGGCGTTTCAGCCGGAATGGACGAGTTCGCTTCAGCACTCCGGTGGGCGTGCTCGGGCCCGGTGGCTGGATGGATGGCGCATCGGTCCCGCGGGATTGGATCAATGCGCCATCGACCCAGTGGCCGATTGCGCTGCCGGGGCAGGGCTGCGCGCTAGGCGAGGCCGAGGTCGGTGAGGCCGAGCAGCGCCCGGTACGGCACGCCGGCGGCCTCGATCGCCTCGCGTGCGCCGGTGTCGCGGTCCACGACGGTGACGACGCCGACAACCGTCGCCCCCGCTTCCCGCACCGCCGTGACCGCGGCCAGCACCGACGATCCGGTGGTCGAGGTGTCCTCCACCACCAGCACCCGCCGGCCGGTGATGTCCGGGCCCTCGATCAGCCGCTGCATGCCGTGCTGCTTGGTGGCCTTGCGGACCACGAACGCGTCCAGCGGCGGGACCTGCGGATCATCGGCCCGCTCGGCGGCCGCGGCGTGCAGCATCGCGTCGGCCACCGGATCGGCGCCGAGCGTCAACCCGCCGGCCGCCTCGTAGTCCCAGTCGGCGGTCAGCACCCGCAGCAGCCGCCCGACCAGCGGTGCGGCCCGGTGTTCCAGGGTGACCCGGCGCAGGTCCACGTAGTAGTCGGCCTCGGCGCCCGAGGAGAGCGTGACCCGCTCGTGCACTACGCCGAGCTCGCGGACCAGCTCGGCCAGCTGTTCGCGCTCGACGTCCGGGCCGCTCATCGCATTCCCTCGCTGCGCTCGGTCAGCGCTGCGCGCAGGCGCTGCGACACTGATTCGCGCGCAAGCTCGCTCATCGCCGGCCCCGCTCGACGGTGGCGGTGATCCGACGCACCAGCGCGCGCGGCAGCACGTCCAGCGCCGCGACGATCACCTTGTACTGCACGCTCGGCACCGACAGCACCTTTCCCTTCTCCAGATCGGACAGGCACTGCGCGACCACCCGGTCCGCGTCCAGCCAGAGCGGCCCGCGCCGGGCGCCCACGTCCATCCCGGCCCGCTGGTGGAACTCGGTGCGGACGAAGCCGGGGCAGAGCGCGAGCGCCCGCACCCCGGTCCCCACCAGCGACGCGGCCAGGCTCTCGGTGAACGAGGTGACCCAGGCCTTATCGGCACCGTAGGTCACCCCGCGACCGGCGAGGAAGCCGGCCAGGCTGGACACGTTGATCACCGCTCCGCTGCGCCGGGCCACCATGGCGCCCGCGCCGGCATGGCTGAGCCGCAGCACGGCCCGCACGTTGACCTCGAGCTGGCGTTCCCAGTCGGCGGCCGGGACGTCGAGGAATGCGGCGTTCCGGCTGAACCCGGCGTTGTTGATCAGCAGCTCGATCGGTGGGCGGTCGGGATCGCCGAGTCGGGCGACCACCCGGGCACACTCGTCGGGCACGGCGAGATCGGCGGGCAGCACCTCGACCGCGACCCCGCGGGCGCGGTGCGCGTCGGCGGTGGCGGCCAACCGCTCCCGATCCCGCGCGACGAGCACGAGATCGAGCCCGTCGGTGGCCAGCCGGGTGGCGAAGGCCGCCCCGATCCCCGAGGTGGCTCCAGTGATCATTGCTGTCGACACCGGAACGACCCTACTGAGGGCGGCCCGGTCCGGCCGCGATCGACGCGGTGCGAGGGCCGCAGCGCGGTCAGCCGCCCAGCTGGTGGGCGCGCATCCCGTGTTCCAACGCGGTGGCCACCTCGGCCAGGTCGGCGAGCAGGTCCTGCAGCCGGTTCGGGGTCGAGCCCAGCGGCACGGTGGCCAGCACCCAGGAGTCCTCGGCCCACAGCAGCTCGACGTCGGCGCCGACCGCATCGCTGGCCTCCACCAGCCGCGAGGTCAGCAGCGGGCGGATCGCGTCGGCGCTGGTGACGAACGCGTAGCGCTCCCCGACCGGCTCCAGCAGTTCCAGGCCCGCGTCGTCGGGCACCGGGGCCGAGGGCAGCCGCAGCTCCACCGCGGCCGGCAGCAGCGCCTGCACCGCCACGGCGGCCAGCACCGAGGTCGCGCGGCCGCCCTGCTCGTGATCGAACGCGTAGGCCTGCCGCGGCCCGTCCGGGGTCGGTACGTCGCCGCTGATGAGGTTGCGGGCCACGCCCGGGCCGCCCATGTGAATGGTCCCGTAGCGCCACCGGCTCGGCAGCACCGGATCGACCGCGAGGTAGTCCCAGCCGCGCATCGACGCCCACCGCTTGCGGTCGCGCACGGTGGAATCGCCGGCGCTGCGCCGCTCGATGGTCAGCAGCGCGGCACCCGAAAGCAGCGCGATCGCGGCCAACACGAACCAGACTGTCGGGGAAAGGCCCACGTCGGGAGGGTAGACCCGGGCGGCTCAACGGACCGCGAACGCCGCCGTGTCGCCGGTAGGAAATGCGCTCGGCGGATCGGAATTGCTCCCTCGAACGCAGTTGCCGGCACCCGTTCGGCCGCAGGACCGACCGGGTGGGGTCGGCCCCGCGCCGGGCGCGGCAGTGGGCCGGCGTTCTCCGACCCGCTGCCCGATCAGGACATCGTGACCGGCAGTGCACGGCCGACGATCAGACCGCCGGTGCCACCCGCCGCGGTGGGGTCGAGATCGACGCGCACGGTGTCGCCCTCGCGCACGTCCCCGGACAGCAGCTCCTTGGCCAGCTGGTCACCGATCGCGGACTGCACCAGCCGGCGCAACGGCCGCGCCCCGTACACCGGGTCGAAGCCGTTCATGGCCAGCCACTCCCGCCCGGCGTCGGACACCTCCAGGGTGAGCCGGCGGCGGGCCAGCCGGCGGCGCAGCACGTCGAGCTGGATGTCCACGATGTGCGTGAGCTCCTCGGTGGACAGCGCGTGGAACACCACCACGTCGTCGAGCCGGTTCAGGAACTCCGGCTTGAAGTGCCGCTGGACGATCGACATCACCGCGTCCCGCCGGCCGCGGTCGTCCAGGGCGGCGTCCGCGATGACCTGCGAACCGAGGTTCGAGGTGAGCACCAGGATGGTGCTGCGGAAGTCGACCGTGCGGCCCTGGCCGTCGGTCAGCCGGCCGTCGTCGAGCACCTGCAGCAGCGTGTCGAACACGTCCGGGTGCGCCTTCTCCACCTCGTCGAACAGCACCACCGAGTAGGGGCGGCGGCGCACCGCCTCGGTGAGCTGCCCGCCCTGGTCGTAGCCGACGTAGCCGGGCGGGGCGCCGACGAGACGGGCCACCGAGTGCTTCTCCGAGTACTCGCTCATGTCGATGCGGACCATGGCCCGCTCGTCGTCGAACAGGAACTCGGCCAGCGCCTTGGCCAGCTCGGTCTTGCCCACCCCGGTCGGGCCGAGGAACAGGAACGAGCCGGTGGGCCGGTTCTCGTCGGCGATGCCGGAGCGGGCCCGGCGCACCGCGTCGGACACCGCGCGCACCGCCTCGGCCTGCCCGACCACCCGGCGGCCCAGCTCGTCCTCCATGCGCAGCAGCTTGGCCGTCTCGCCCTCGAGCATCCGGCCCGCCGGGATGCCGGTCCAGGCGGAGACCACGTCGGCCACGTCGTCCGGGCCGACCTCCTCCTTCAACATCACGTCGGCGTCCGGCGCGGTCACGGCGGTCTGCTCGGCCAGCTGCTTCTCCAGCGCCGGGATGCGCCCGTAGCGCAGCTCCGCGGCCCGGCCCAGGTCGCCGTCGCGCTCGGCCCGCTCGGACTCCCCGCGCAGCGACTCCAGCTGCTCCTTGAGCTCGCGCACGCTCTCGATGGCGCCGCGCTCGTTGTTCCAGCGCGCAGTCAGGGCGGAGAGCTGCTCGCGCTTCTCGGCCAGCTCGGCGCGCAGCGCGGCCAGCCGCTCCACCGATGGGGCGTCGGACTCCTTCTCCAGCGCCATCTCCTCGATCTCCAGCCGGCGGACGGCGCGCTCCACGGTGTCGATCTCCACCGGGCGCGAGTCGATCTCCATCCGGAGCCGGGACGCGGCCTCGTCGACCAGGTCGATCGCCTTGTCCGGCAGGAACCGGGCGGTGATGTAGCGGTCGGAGAGGGAGGCCGCGGCGACCAGCGCGGCGTCGGTGATGCGCACCCCGTGGTGCACCTCGTAGCGCTCCTTGAGTCCACGCAGGATGCCTACAGTGTCCTCGACCGACGGCTCACCCACGAAGACCTGCTGGAACCGCCGCTCCAGCGCCGGGTCCTTCTCGATGCGCTGCCGGTACTCGTCCAATGTGGTCGCGCCGACCAAGCGCAGCTCGCCGCGGGCCAGCATCGGCTTGATCATGTTGCCGGCGTCCATCGCGCCCTCGCCGGTGGCGCCGGCGCCGACGATGGTGTGCAGCTCATCGATGAAGGTGATGATCTGCCCGGCCGAGTCGGTGATCTCCTTGAGCACGGCCTTGAGCCGCTCCTCGAACTCGCCGCGGTACTTGGCGCCGGCCACCATCGAGCCGAGGTCCAGCGAGATCACCCGCTTGCCGCGCAGCGACTCGGGCACGTCGCCGTCGACGACGCGCTGGGCCAGGCCCTCGACGATCGCGGTCTTGCCGACGCCGGGCTCGCCGATCAGCACCGGGTTGTTCTTGGTCCGGCGCGACAGCACCTGCACCACCCGGCGGATCTCGGTGTCGCGGCCGATCACCGGGTCGAGCTCACCCTTGCGCGCCCGCTCGGTGAGATCGACGCCGTACTTGGCCAGCGCCTGGTAGGTGCCCTCGGGATCGGGGCTGGTCACCCGCGACGAGCCGCGCACCCGGGTGAAGGCCTCGCGCAGCGCATCCGGGGTGGCACCGTGGCGGCTGAGCAGCGCCGCGACCGGGCTCGCGTGGTGACTCTTGGGCGCGGTGGCCAGGCCGACCAGCAGGTGCTCGGTCGAGACGTACTCGTCACCCATCTCGGTGGCGAGCTGTTGGGCCGCGGTGATGGCGGCCAGGGCGTCGCGGGACAGCTGCGGGGCGCTCACGGTGGAGCCCGAGGCCGAGGGCAGCCGGTTGCCCAACTGGGTGAGTTCGGCGCGCACCGCGGCCGGATCCGCGCCGACCGCGGTCAGCAGCGGCGCCGCGATGCCGTCCCCCTGCGCGAGCAGGGCGCCCAGCAGATGGGTCGGCCCGACGTCGGGGTTGCCGGCCAGGTTGGCCGCCTGAACCGCGGCCGAGATGGCCTGCTGGGTCTTCGTGGTCGGGTTGAACGAATCCATCCCTCGAGTCCTCCTGCGCTGTCCCTGCGATGCTCCCAGGCACCATGGTGCCCGTCGCTGGCTACAACGTAGGAAAAGTTGAGTGTGTTCCACTCAATGCTGAGGCGGACACCCGTTCGGATGATATTCGGCCGCGCGGCCCCCGCGTCGCGGTCGGGCAGACGCCACCCACCTCGGCACTTGTCGCCTCGACGCGGACAATCACGCTCAGTGTCGGGTCTACCGACCCGGGGGACCGTTACTCGGCGCGTCGGGGGCGCTACTGTAGGCACGTTGTTTGCCCTTACTGCCCCGTTTGCGCGCTCGACCTCCCCCAACGAGTCGAACAGGAAGCACCGGCCCTCCATGACCGCTGAACAGTTGCTCACCGCCGACCTGCCGTCGGTGGGTGTGTCGCGCGGCGAGGAATCGGGGATGGTGCAGGCCATCCGGACCAGCTTCGCCCTGGTCGAGCCCCGCGCCGACGAGCTCGGGCGGTACTTCTACGCCACCCTGTTCAGTCGGGCGCCGGAGACCAGGGCGCTGTTCCCGGTGAACATGGAGGTGCAGCGCAGCCGGCTGCTGCGGGCGCTGGTGCACGTCGTGCAGATGGTCGACCAGCCCGACGAGCTGGTGCCCTTCCTGGAGCAGCTCGGCCGCGATCACCGCAAGTTCGGCGTGTTCACCGAGCACTACGACGCCGTCGGCGCGGCCCTGCTGGAGTCGGTCGGCTCGTTCGCCGGCCCGGCGTGGACCCTGGACGTCGAGCGGGCCTGGACCGACGCCTACGGCATCGTGGCCAAGGCCATGTGCACCGCGGCCGAGGCCGACACCGGCCCGGCGTCGTGGCTGGGGCGGGTGTGCGAGCACCGGCGTATCGGCTGGGATCTGGCGCTGATCACCATGCAGACCAGCGAGGCCATCCCGTTCCGGGCCGGCCAGTACGTGAGCGTGGAGACCCCGCAGCGGCCGCGGCTGTGGCGCTACCTCTCGCCGGCCAACGCGCCGCGCGAGGACGGCGTGCTGGAGTTCCACGTGCGCGCGGTCAACAGCGGCTGGGTGAGCCGGGCGATCGTGGCCCACTCCAAGGTCGGAGACACCTGGCGGATCGGCCCGCCGATGGGCCGCATGCACATCGACCCGTCCTCGGAGCGTGACGTGCTGATGGTGGCCGGCGGCACCGGGATTGCCCCCGTCAAGTCGATTCTGGAGGACCTGATGGAGCGGCCGAAGCCGCCGCACACCCAGGTCTTCGTCGGCGGCCGCACCTGGGAGGACCTCTACGACTTCGCCTCGCTGCGCACGTTCTCCTACAGCAACCCCTGGCTCGACGTGGTCCCGGTGGTGGAGAAGGACGACGCCGCTTCGGGCGCGGAGCACGGCACCCTGGCCGACGTGGTGACCCGCTATGGGGCCTGGGCCGACACCGACGTGGTGGTCTGCGGATCGCCCGCGATGATCAGAGCCACGGTGTCCCGGATGCTGGTCGCGGGCACGCCGCTGAACCGCATCCGCTACGACCCGTTCACGATGGACTGACGCCCCCGCGCAGCTGTCCTGCGGCCGCCATCAGCAGGGACTCGACGACCGCCGCCCGGCACAAGATCGCCGGTTCGGTGCATTGCCGGCCATATTTGGCCGCTTGTGCACCAGAACGGTGATCTTGGGGCCTCGCGGGCGGCTCAGCTGCGCTGCGGACGCCAGACCACCAGGGCCTGACGCTGGTCGATCGGCACCAGATCGCGCCGGTAGGACGCGTGCACCGAGGCGGCGGCCTGCTCCGCGGCGGTCTGCGCGGCGAGCAGCGCCGCGGCCATCTCGTCGAGCCGGGCCCGGAGCTCGTCGACCAGCTGCTCCAGCTCGATGATCCGCTTGATACCGGCCAGGTTGACCCCGTCGACCTGGCTCAGCCGCTGCACCTCACGCAGCAGCGCGATGTCCCGGGCCGAGTACCGGCGCCCGCCGCCGGCCGACCGGCCGGGCCGGACCAGGCCCAACCGGTCGTAGCTGCGCAGCGTCTGGGCGTGCAGCCCGGCCAGCTCCGCGGCCACCGAGATGACGAACACCGGGCTGTCCAGATTGGTGCCCGGGGGCAGCGCCGGGCCGCCGCTGCTCATCCCGCGCCGCCCAGGGCGATCATCGCCCGCCGCGCAGCAGGTCGGCCCGCGGGTCGAAGGCCTTGGTGGCCTCGGCGTAGGACTGCAGCGCGGCCGCGGCCGAGTCATCCAGCCTGGCCGGCACCGCCACCTCCACCGTGACCAGCAGGTCACCCTTGCTCGCCCGGCGTTCCACGCCGCGCCCGCGGACCCGGAACGTCCGCCCGCTCGTGGTCCCCGCGGGGACCTTCAGCGACACCGTGGCATCCAGCGTGGGCACCGTGATCGTGGCGCCCAGCACCAGCTCCGGATAGGTCACCGGCACGGTCAGGGTCAGGTCGTCGGCGTTGCGCTCGGAGCGACCGAACAGCCGGTGCGGCGTGACGTGCACCTTCACGAACAGATCGCCCGCGGGGGCGCCGCCGCGACCCGGCTCGCCCTTCTCCTTGAGCCGCACCTGCTGCCCGTCGGCCACGCCGGCCGGGATCCGCACGTTCAGCGTGCGGGTCCGGGTGCTCAGGCCCTCGCCGCCGCACTCCGGGCACGGATCGTCGATGATCCGCCCGGTGCCCCGGCAGTCGCGGCACGGCTCGGAGAACGCGAACGCGCCCTGGCTGCGGCTGACCAGCCCGACGCCGTCGCAGGTGGGGCAGGTCCTGGGCATGCTGCCCGGCCGGGAGCCGGTGCCGCCGCAGCGGTCACAGCGCCCCGGGGTGGCCAGCCGCAGCTGCACCTCCGCACCGCGCACCGCGTCGACGAAGTCCAGCCGGACCTCGGTCTCCACGTCGCGCCCGCGTTGGCCGCGGGCCGCGGCCGACGGACCGGCACCCGCGCGCTGCTGGTTGAAGATGCCGCCGAACAGGTCGCCGAGGCCACCGGCCCCGGCGCCGCCCATGCCGCCGGCACCGCTGCGGTTGAGCAGATCGTTCAGATCGAAGCTCTGCCCACCACCGGCACCGCCGGCGCCGAACCCACCGGGGAAGCCGCCGCCGCCGCCGAAGCCGCCGCCCGCGAACAGCGCGCGGGTCTCGTCGTACTCCTTGCGCTTGGCGTCGTCGGAGAGCACGCCGTAGGCCTCGGACACGGTCTTGAACCGCGCCTCGGCCTTCGTGTCACCGGGGTTGGCGTCCGGATGCAGCTGGCGGGCCAGCTTCCGGTACGCCTTCTTGATCTCGTCCGCGGACGCCTTGGAGTCGACGCCCAGCTCGCGGTAGAAGTCCTTCTCGATCCAGTCGCGCTGGGTCACTCCGCCTCCTCACGCCTGCTCAGGGCCCTGCGGCCGGATCCGGCTCGTCCAGGTCGTGGACGCCGGCCGGGCCCAGGGTGCCGTCGTCGGCCCGATCCACGACCGAGACCATCGCCGGCCGCAACACCCGGTCGGCGATCCGGTAGCCCCGGCGCAGCACCGAGGCCACCACCGTGACGCTCGGCCCGGTCACGTCGGCCGGCTCGTGCTGCACGGCCTCGTGCACCGACGGGTCGAAGGGCTCCCCCTCCAACCCGAAGGGCTCGAGGCCGAGCTTCTGCACCACGGCGATCAGCTTGTCGGCGACGGACTTGAACGGGCCGACCAGATCGCCGTGCGCGTCCGCGCGCTCCAGGTCGTCGAGCACCGTGAGCAGCTCGGACACGAACTGCACCCGGGCGGTGACCAGCACCGACTCCCGGTCGCGGTCCACCCGGCGCCGGTAGTTGGCGTACTCCGCGCTGACCCGCTGCAGGTCGGCGGTGCGCTCGGCCACCTGCGCGGCCAGCTCGGCGGCCGCTACGGCGCCCGCGTCGGGTTCGGGGGCGGGGGCCCCGGCCTCCTCCTGGGCGGAGTCGGCCGGGACGCGCACCTCACCGGTCACCGGGTCGACCCGGCGCCGGTCCCGAATCACGACCGGCTCACCGTCGCCACCATCACCGGCGCGCTCGCTGCGGTCGTGAATCGTCACTTGTTGTCCTTCTCCTCGTCGACGATCTCGGCGTCGACGACGTCGTCGGTCTGATCCTGCTGGGCCTGACCCGGATCGGCGTCCGAGGTCGGGGCGCCGTCGGCGCCGGGCTGCTGGTAGAGCGCGGTGCCCATCTTCTGGGACTCGGTGGCCAGCTTCTCCATCGCCGCCTTGATGGTGGCGGTGTCGGTGCCCTTGAGCGCCTCCTGCGCCTCGCCGAGGGCGGCGTTCACGCCGTCCTTGACGTCGGCCGGCAGCTTCTCGTCGTTCTCCTTGACGAACTTCTCCGTCTGGTAGACCAACGACTCCGCCTGGTTGCGGACCTCGGCGTCCTCGCGGCGGCGCTTGTCCTCCTCGGCGTGCAGCTCCGCCTCGCGCATCATCCGGTCGATCTCGTCCTTGCCCAGGGCGGACCCACCGGTGATCTGCATGGCCTGGCTCTTGCCGGTGCCCATGTCCTTGGCCGAGACGTTCACGATGCCGTTGGCGTCGATGTCGAAGGAGACCTCGATCTGCGGCACGCCCCGGGGCGCGGGCGGCAGCCCGGTCAGCTCGAACATGCCGAGCTTCTTGTTGTAGGCCGCGATCTCGCGCTCGCCCTGGAACACCTGGATCTGCACCGAGGGCTGGTTGTCGTCGGCCGTGGTGAAGATCTCCGAGCGCTTGGTCGGGATGGTGGTGTTGCGCTCGATGAGCTTGGTCATCACGCCACCCTTGGTCTCGATGCCCAGCGACAGCGGGGTGACGTCGAGCAGCAGCACGTCCTTGACCTCGCCGCGCAGCACCCCGGCCTGCAGGGCGGCGCCGACGGCGACCACCTCGTCCGGGTTGACGCCCTTGTTGGGCTCCTTGCCGCCGGTGAGCTCCTTGACCAGCTCGGTGACCGCGGGCATCCGGGTGGAGCCACCGACCAGCACCACGTGGTCGATCTGGCCGACGGCGATGCCGGCGTCCTTGATCACCTGGTTGAACGGGGCGCGGGTGCGGTCGAGCAGGTCGGAGGTGATCCGCTGGAACTCGGCGCGGGTGAGCGTCTCGTCCAGGAACAGCGGGTTCTTGTCCGCGTCGACGGTGATGTAGGGCAGGTTGATCGTCGCGGAATTCTGCGACGACAGCTCGATCTTGGCCTTCTCCGCGGCCTCGCGCAGGCGCTGCCCGGCCATCTTGTCCTTGGTCAGGTCGATGCCCTGGCTGGACTTGAACTTGTCCACCAGCCAGGTGATGACCCGCTCGTCCCAGTCGTCGCCACCGAGGTGGTTGTCGCCGTTGGTCGCCTTGACCTCGACGACACCCTCACCGATTTCCAGCAGCGAGACGTCGAAGGTGCCGCCACCGAGGTCGAAGACCAGGATGGTCTGCTCCTTCTGGCCCTTGTCCAAGCCGTAGGCCAACGCGGCCGCGGTGGGCTCGTTGACGATCCGCAGCACGTTCAGGCCGGCGATCTGGCCGGCCTCCTTGGTCGCCTGCCGCTGCGCGTCCTCGAAGTACGCCGGCACCGTGATCACCGCGTCGGTGATCTCCTCGCCGAGGTAGGACTCCGCGTCGCGCTTGAGCTTCTGCAGCACCCGGGCGCTGATCTCCTGCGCCGAGTACTTCTTGCCGTCGATGTCCGGGGTCGCCCAGCCGGTGCCGATGTGCCGCTTGACCGACCGGATGGTGCGGTCCACGTTGGTCACGGCCTGGTTCTTGGCCGACTGTCCGACGAGCACCTCGCCGTTGCGCGCGAACGCGACGACCGACGGGGTGGTCCGGGCGCCTTCCGAGTTCGCGATGACCGTCGGCTCGCCGCCCTCGAGGACAGCGACGACGGAGTTGGTGGTCCCGAGGTCGATGCCGACCGCACGAGCCATGGTGGTTCCTCCGAGATTCCGGGGTACTTGCGTTGACTTGGCTCAAGTCTGCCACGGGCCGCAACCCGGCCGGGGGCCGGGCCTTGAGCGCACGTCGCTCAACTTGCTCAGCCGGTCCAACGCACGCCGCCGCGCCGGTGTTCCCGGCGCCCGCTCACCCGTTCGGAATGACGATCTCCACCCGGCGGTTCAGCTGCCGCCCGGCCGGGTTGTCCCGGCGCGCCCGATTCGGCAACAGGCTCCACATGCAGCTCCTGGACCATCTTCGGTGATCATGAGTCGGGCTGTGGACACCCGCCGGCCCGGGCATGCGCGATTCGGCGACAGCCCAGCAGGGAGCTGGGGCACGGCCCACTGCGCCAAGGTCGACGACGAGTCGCAGCCCGGCCTGCGGGTGCACGCGAACCCCGCAGCCGATCATGATCAGGTGGCGGAGATGCCACGCCGTCCAGCCACCGCGGTGCACGCACACCCCGTCCGCCCCCGCCCGCGGCCGGTGTCCGATCCGGGTGAACTCCCGGCACCGATCACCGCCGCGACATTCGGTCGGCCATTGCGCGACAAAAGCCGTCGGGTTGGGGGCTGCCCTCTAGAGCCGTCCGGGCGGGATGTGATGATTTACCGCGGTGAGCGTCGAGAGTCCGCCGCGACAGCGCGAGCGTCCAATAGATCAATTGCCCATCCATGCCCTCATTCGCCGATGGGCCCGAAATGACCATGTCGAGTGGACGATCGCCCAGTGGGGCGAATGGTCTACTCCGGGTATTCTCCGGGCCGCCCGGCTGCTGCTGGTCGTGCTGCTCGCCCTGACCGGTGTGCTCGGCTACGCCGCCGCCGGTTCCCGGGCCGCGGCCATCGACGACATCGCCACCCGCATCGACCCGCTGAGCACCGACACGGCGGCCGTGTACCGTGCCCTCGCCGCCGCCGACGCCGCGGTGACCAGCGAGTTCCTCGCTGCCGGCACCGCGCCGGGCGAGCCGCGCGCGCGTATCGACGACGACCTCGCGGTGGCGGCCGCCGGGCTGGCCCGAGCCGCCGGGCAGACCGACGACCCGGCCACCACCGACGTCATCGTCGCGCTCGGCACCCAGCTGCCGGCCTACGCCGGGACGGTCGAGCTGGCCAGGACGAACGCCGGCCGCGGCGCACCGGCCGCAGCGGCCGAGCTGCAGCGCGCCTCGGAGATGATGCACAGCTCGATCCTGCCGGCCGTCGAGACATTGCTGGGACGCCAGGCCGGCCTTCTCGATCAGGCTTACCTGCGTGCGGAGATCTTCCCGGTGGCCGTGCTCGTACTCGCCGTGGCTCTCGCCCTGACAACGATCGCGGTGCAGCTCTGGCTGGCCCGACAATTCCGGCGCCGACTGAACGCCGGAATGGTGATCGCCACCGGTGTGTTGGCCGTCGGCGCGTTGTTGTGGGGCAGCTCGACAATCGCCTCCGGCGAGCACCTCGCCCGCTCGCGCGCGCACAGCCAGGCGGTCAGCGACGCGCTGCTGCCCGCCCGGATCGCCGCGCTGCAGACGCGGTCCGCGGCGGGCCTGTGGCTGGTGGCCACGGACGACGCCGCCCGGGAGCGCCGGTTCGACGAGGGTCTGCAGCGGCTGGCCCGCGACGACGGGCGCAGCGCGCTGGGTGCCTCCGCCGTGCTGATGGCCGACCCGACGGCCTACGCCAGGGTGCAGGACGCCATCGCCGCCGCCACCGGGTACCGCGACACCCTCGAGCAGGTGCGCCGGGCCGGGGCCGAGGGCCGCTCGGCCGACGCGGTGCGGCTGCTGCGCAGCGCCGATCCGGCCGGTGCCACCGGCGCGTTCGGCCGCCTCGACGCCGGCCTCGCGGCCGCGATCGACGCCGAGCACCGCGCGTTCACCGAGCAGACCCGGCTGGCCCAGGCCTGGCACGACGGGCTCGGCCCGCTCACCGTGCTGCTCGTCCTCATCGCCGGCGGCGCGGCGGCCGTCGGCATCACCGCCCGGCTGCGGGAGTACCCGTGAGCGTGCGCACCGCGATCTGCGAGCAGCTGCTGCCCGATCGTTCCGGGAGCTGCGACGGCGACATCGACGACACCGGCTACTGCAGTCGCTGCGGCGTCCGGGCCGAGCCGCCCGAGCTGCCCCCGACCACCCCGAACCGGCCCGCCGCGATCAACCATGGCCGGCGCTCGACGCCGATCGCCACCCATCACCGCAGCTCCCCGGTCTACGGACGGGAGCACTACCAGCTGCCGATCTCGCTCGACGAGGACGACGACCCGCGCGAGGCGCTGCTGGTCGATCCCGCGCTGCCCGAGCGCAAGCGGACCTGCCGCAACCCGAAGTGCTACCAGGGCCGGACCGAGAAGGGCCGGCCGCGGCTGGTCGAGGGATTCTGCCGCAGCTGCGGGTGGGGCTACTCGTTCCGGCCGCCGCTGCGCCCGGAGATGATCGTGGCCGAGCGCTACGAGGTGCTCGGCGCCATCGGCCGGGGCGGGCTGGGGTGGGTGTACCTGGCCGTCGACCTGCGGATCGGCAAGTACGTGGTGCTCAAGGGGTTGCTCAACACCGACAACCCGGAGCACCACCGGGTGGCCCATGACGAGCTGCGGGTGCTGGCCGGCACCGACCACCCGAACATCGTCGCGGTGCACGACACCGTCCGGCATCGCTGCGTGCTGCCCTACCCCGGCGGCGAGGTCGACATCGACTACATCGTGATGGACTACATCCGCGGCCGCTCGCTGCTGCAGCTCTACCGCGAGCGCCGCGATCAGGGCGAGTACCTGTCGATCATCGAGGCCGGCGAGTCGGTCCTGCAGGCCCTGCGCGCGGTGAGCTACCTGCACCGGATGACCCCGCAGGGGCTGCTCTACAACGATTTCTCCCCCGACAACCTGATGCGCAACAAGGCCGGCCGGACCTGGCTGATCGATCTCGGCGGCGTCTCGTTGCTCGACGACGCCGAGTCCGGCGGCTGGGGCAAGGACGGCTACCGCGACCCGTACGACAACCCGCCGTCCCCGCAGACCGACATCTACGCGGTGGGTCGCACGCTGGCCCTGCTGACCATGCGGGTGCCGGGGTTCGGCGACGGGAAGTCGTTGCCCGGGCCGGACACCGAGCCGCTGCTGGCCCGGCACGAGTCGTTCCACCTGTTGCTGCAGCGGGCGACCCACCCCGACCCGCGGCACCGGTTCGCCTCGGCCGACGAGATGGCCGACCAGCTGGAGGCGGTGCTGCGCGAGGCCCGCGCGGTGCAGCAACAGCGCCCCTGCCCCGGCCTGTCCAGCGTGTTCGGGCCCGAGGTCACGGTGGTCGGGGCCGCGCCCGACGGGTTCCCGGCGACCCCCACCGACTCGACCGCCTGGGCACTGGCCCTGCCCGACACCCTGGTCGATCCGACCGACCGCTACGCCGGCCGGCTGGGCTCGCTGAGCGTCAGCGACCCGCGCCGGCTGCTGCAGGCGCTCGAGTCGCTGCCCGACGGCACCCGGGAGACGCGGCTGCGGGTGACAAGGGCCCGGCTGGAACTGCTGGTCGGACGCCGGGTGGGCGGGAGCCGGGCGGTGGTGGACCCGTATCCGGGCGCCGATCCGACCGTGGGTGACGACATCGCGGCGGGGTGGGCCCGAAGCTGGCGGGCCCATCTCAGCGGCCGGTCGGAGGAGGCCGGTGCGCTGCTGGCCGAGACCGATGCCGCGCTGGCCACCAGGCCGCAGGCGTGGAAGGCGATGGCCACCCGCGATGCGCTGGCCGTGGTGCACGAGGAGCTGCGCGAGCTGGCCGAACCGGGCGACGACGACGTGCGGGTGCTGTGGCTGCGCGGCATCGCGGCCCTGATCGCCGGCGACGTCGCGGTGGCCCGCGCCGGCTTCGACGAGGTCCGGCGGGCGCTGCCCGGCGAGCTGGCCCCCAAGCTGGCCTGCGCCATGTGCGCGGAGTTGCTCGCCGACCACGCCTGCGCCATGCGGCACTACCAGGCGGTGTGGCGCACCGATCACAGCTTCGTCAGCGCGGCGTTCGGGCTGGCCAGGGCCCGCTGCGCGCAGGGCGACCCGGCCCGCGCGGTGCAGGCGCTGTGCGAGGTGCCGCGCAGCTCCGCGTACTCCACCGCGGCCGCGTTGTGCGCGCTGGTCGCCGGGGAGCCGCGGGAGGGCCGCGACGAGGAGCTGGCCCCGGCGTTCTTCGCGGTCGCCGAGCGGCTCAGCGACGCGCATCCCGACCATCTGGAGATCGACGACCTGCGCCGCCAGCAGATCATCGTCGCGGTGCTCGGCGCCGCGCACGGGTGGGTGCAGCGCGGCCGGCAGTGGCCGCGGGACGGCTCCCGGGTGCGCCCCGCGCATCTGCTGGGCCTGCCGCTGGACGAGCGGAGCCTGCGGGTCGGGATGGAAGCGGCGTACCGGCGGATGGCCGCGAACGTCACCCTCGACGTAGCGCAGCGGATCACCTACGTGGACCAGGCCAACCGGATCCGGAACTGGAGCCGCTGGTGACCGGCGTCTGCGACTCCCGGGTGGCCGGCGCGGCCTGCCCGCAGTGCGCCGTCGACTTCTCCGAGGGCGACCGGTTCTGCGAGACCTGCGGCACCCGGCGGCCCGACTCCCGCGACCACACCGAGCTGTCGATGCCCGGGGTCGCCGCGGTCAGCGACCGGGGCCGGCGCCACCAGCACAACGAGGATGCCGTCGCGCTGCGGGTGCTGACCGCGGAGCACGACGGTCGGGCGGCGGTGCTGGCCGTGCTGTGCGACGGGGTGTCGCGAGCCGCGCGACCCGACCTGGCCTCGGCGGCGGCCGCCGACGCCGGGGTCGAGGCGCTCGCCGCCGCCGTGCTGTCGCCGGCCCTCGCCTCCGGATCCACCGATGCCGGCGACCTGACTTCTGGGGATCCGGCCGCAGCCGGTGGGGCGGCAACCGTCGAGACCGCCGTCCGGCACGCCGCGGCCATGGCCGCCGCGGCGGTCGCCGACCTCACCGGCCGGCTCGGCATGCCCGAGCCACCGGCCTGCACGTTCATCGCCGCCGCGGTCCTCGACGGATCGGTGACCGTGGGCTGGATCGGGGACAGCCGGGCCTACTGGCTGCCCAGTGGCCGCGCCGCGACCGGCATCCGGCTGACCGAGGACGACTCCTGGTGCACCGACATCGTGGCCCGCGGCCGGCTGAGCGCGGCCGACGCCGCCGCCGACCGCCGGGCCCACGTGCTGACCGCGTGGCTCGGGGTGGACGCCCCGGACGTGCCGGTCCACATCGAGACCCTGACACCGGCCGCACCGGGCGTGCTGGTGCTGTGCACCGACGGGCTGTGGAACTACCGGAGCACACCCGAGGCGATCGAGGCCGATCTGCCGGTCACCGCCATCGACGACCCGCTCGACGCTGCGCGGGAACTCGTCAACACCGCACTGCGCTGCGGCGGCCAGGACAACATCACCGTTGCTGTGCTGCCGCTGCGCGGTCCCCCGTCACCCGGAGGAGAGCGATGAGCAGCGCACCCACCGTCAGCGGTGAGGTCCATCAGAACCTGTACCTGGCCGCCGGGGCCTGCGAGGTGCAGGCCCTGATCACCGTCGACGCCGTCGGCGCGGCCGACGCCGCCCCGGTTCCACCGGAGGCGGCCGAGGTGATCATCCTGGACGAGTCCGGATCGATGGGCAGCCCGGAGATCAAGTTCCGGTGCGCGCTGGACGCCGCGGCGGCGGCCATCGACGAGCTGCGCGACGGCGTGCTGTTCGCCGTCGTCGCCGGGTCCGAGCAGGCGCGGGTGGTGTTCCCGCAGTTCTCCGGGATGGTGCGCGCCGACGAGCGCACCCGGCGGCAGGCCAAGGCCGCGCTGGCCGGCGTCGAGCCCGGTGGCGGGACGGCCATCGGCAGCTGGCTGACGCTGAGCAGGTCGCTGCTCGCCGAGCGGCCCGACGCCATCCGGCACGCCATCCTGCTCACCGACGGGCGTGACGATCACGAGACGCCGACCGACCTGGCGGCCGCGGTGGCCGCCTGCGAGGGCGTGTTCAGCTGCGACTGCCGCGGGATCGGGGACGACTGGTCGGCGCCCGAGCTGCGCCAGGTGGCCCGTGGGCTGCTGGGTTCGTTCGACAAGATCGCGGAGCCGGCCGCGATGGCCACGGATTTCCGCACGTTGCTGGCCGCGTCCATGCGCAAGGCGGTGGCCGAGGTCGCGCTGCAGGTGTGGACGCCGGTCGGGGCGTCGGTCCGGCTGGTCCGGCAGGCCGCGCCCGATCCGGTGGACCTGACCGGCCGGCGGATCGGCGGCGAGGGCCAGCTCAGCATGTATCCGACCGGTTCGTGGGGTACCGAGCTGCGGGACTTCCACCTGTCGGTGGAGGTCCCGCCGGGGGCGGTGAACCAGGAGCGGCTGGCCTGCCGGGTCGCGCTGGTGCAGCTGATGCCCGACGGGAGCGGGCGGCCCTTGGAGCAGAGCTTCGTGCGCACCCGACCCGGCGGCGACCAGGAGTCCCACCCGCAGGCGATGATCAGCGCGATCTGGACCGATGATCCGCAGCGGGACACCGGTCCGCATCCGCGGGTGCTGCTCAGCCACGACCAGCAGGCCGTCGAGGAGGCCGTCGACGCGGCGTTGGCCGCCTTCGAGGCCGGCGACAACCGCGCCGACGAGTGGCTGGACGCCGCCCGCGCGATCGCCGCCCGCGCGGGCATGCAGGTCCTGGTCGCCCGCATCGACGACATGCGCGACCCGGTAACCGGCACCTACCGGATCACCCCGCCCGACATGATCGACATCGGGGTGGAGTCGAGCAAACAGGTGCCATGGGCGCAGCGGTCCAGCCCGGCCGGCAAGACGACCAGGTCATGACCCGCTGCCCGGCACCGCACGAGGCCGGCCTGGCCCGCGACGGCTACTGCCCGATCTGCGGGCTCGCCGTCGCGTCGGCCGGTGCCGCGCCCGCCGGCTGTGCCGGCTGCGGCGCGGCCCGCACCGGTGATGCATTCTGCGAACGGTGCGGGCACGAGCACGACACCGGCACCGATCCGGCGGCCTCGACCCGGCCCGCGCGCTGGATCGCGGTGGTGGCCGCCGACCGCAGGCAGTTCGACGCGCTGGGCGGTCCGGCTCGTGGCTTCGAGTTCCCGGCGCTGCCCGAGCAGCGCATCCGGCTCGGTGCGGACCTCATCCGGATCGGCCACGTCGCGAACGCGACCGATCCGGAGATCGAGATCGACCTCTGCGGCCCGCCGCCCGATCCCGGGGTGTCGCGGCAGCACGCGGAGCTGCTGCGGCAACGGGACGGCTCCTGGGCGGTGCGCGATGCCGGCTCGACCAACGGCACCTTCGTCGGGGGGCATCGCCTGGTGCCGGGCGCGGTGATGCCGCTGGCGGCCGGGGATCGGATCCGGGTCGGGTTGTGGACGCGGATCACCGTCGCCCCGCACGCATGATCGACCATTCATCGATTCGGCATGATCGACCCGGCTCGGCCCGGTACGCGAATTGCGCGGTTCGGCTTCGGCTCAGCCGACGAACTCGTCGCATTCATCACGCTCGGTGATCGGCGGACCCAGTCGATCCGATTCGGCGATCACACCGTGCTTGAGAAGTTCTACACCGAGCTGATTGATGTTGTCCCGACCGTCGATATTCTGCACGCCGATCAGCTGCAACTGCTCCCGCCACCGGGCAACGCTGTTCTCGACCGCGCGCGCAGTGATCCGAGCTTCGCGATTCCCGCGCGCCGCATTCGCACGGGCCGCCGCCACCTCGTTTCCGACGGCGTAGCCCGAATGCCGGCGGCTGAGGAACTTCGCCGACAGCAACAGCGCGTCGTGCGGGGTCGGCTTGCGCAGTCGCAGGGTCGAGGGGTCCCGCGGGTCCGGCACCGGGATCGGGGCCGATTCCACGACCGCTCCGACCGGCCGCAGCGAGATGTGGAAGCGCTGGCTCAGACTGGATACGCGCAGCGTGGCCCCGGTGGGGCCGAGCACGAACGTCGACGGCCCGGCGCCGTCGACGAACGGCCGCAGCGGCACCACCGTGGAGTCCACGACGACGTCGAGCGGGCGGGACTGGCTGTCGTTCTGCACCGTCCACGCGCCGCGCCGCCACCGCACCGAGGCCACCGTCCGGGAGATGTGTCGATCACCGCCGGAACCGGATCCGCCGATTCGCAACTGGCATTGCCGGCCGCGGCCAATGACAAAGGTCGGACAACCGGGTTCGAGAACGCACACGATCTCGTCGTCGAGCAACACCTCGAGCCGCTCGATCGGCTTCGCGGGCTGCGCACTCATGGGGCCAGGGTAGAGAATCCGTTCGCCGGCCCGACAGAGGGCTGCCCTCCTTTCTCCACACAGCACCGCCGGAAATGGTGCACCGTCGCATTCGGGCGTCCCTCCTCACTCACCACGCGCCCGGACGTGCGGGCGGTGCACGGTGGGTGCGCGCCCCCATCGACGGCCTCCCGGACAGCACTAGGCTCGTGGTGTGCGATCGGTGCCGGGGGTCAGCGGGCGGCGGCGGCCGTTGCTCGCGCTGCTGGCGCTCACCGGCCTCGTCGCGGTGGCCAACCTGGGCATCCTGCTGTCGACCCGCGGTGCCGTCACGACCGTCGCGCGGGTCCCGCACGCCCAGGCCGCGATCGTGCTCGGCGCCCGCGTCCATCCCGACGGCACGCTGAGCCCGATGCTCGGCGACCGGGTCGCCCGGGCACTGGCCCTGTACCGCGCCGGCACCGTCGAGAAGATCATCGTCTCCGGCGACCACGGATCCTGGTCCTACGACGAGCCGGGGGCCATGCGCGACGAGCTGCTCGCCGCGGGCGTGCCGGCGCGGGACATCTTCACCGACCACGCCGGCTTCGACACCTGGTCCACCATGCGCCGGGCGGTGGACGTGTTCGGGGTGCGCTCGGCGATCGTCGTGACCCAGGGCTTCCACCTGCCGCGCGCCCTCTACCTGGCCGCGGCGGCGGGCCTGCCGGCGCACGGCGTCGCCAGTGACCTGCAGCCCTACGGGCGGCCGGGGCTGTCGGCCGGCGGCCGGGAGGTGCTCGCCAGGGTGAAGGCGGTGATCACGGTCGGCGTCGGCCGCCCGGTCGTGCTCGGACCCCCGGTGCCGATCGCGGGGGACGGCCGGGCCAGCTGGGGCCCGGCGGGTCCGTGATCTCCGCCGACCGTCACGGAACCGAGTTGGGCGCAGTGCCGGGGCGGGTGACCAGCGGCACCAGCTCGGTGAAGTCGTACGGCACCGGGCGCTTGCGGACCTGCTCGCCGCTGTAGGGCGCCTCCACCATCTGCCCGTCGCCCAGGTACAGCATGACGTGGTGGATGGTCGCCGGATCATTCCGGTCGGTGGCGTAGAACAGCAGGTCACCGGCTTGCGCCTGGGCCAGCGGCAGGTGCCCGCCGGAGTAGAACTGCTGCCGCGACACCCGCGGCAGGTTGACCCCGGCGGCCTGGAACGCGCGCATCACCAGGCCCGAGCAGTCGTAGGTCGACGGGCCGGTCGCCCCCCAGACGTACGGCTTGCCGATCTCGCCGAGCGCGAACGTGATGGCCGCCCCGGCGACGCCCTGGGCCAGCGACACCGGCTCCCGGCACTCGTTGATCGGGGCCACGCTGGCCAGCTGCTCGACCAGCTCGGCGGCCAGCCCCTCCCACTTGGCGTAGGCGTCGGGGAACGCGGAGCGCTGCACGGTCTGTGCGGCCACGGTCACCGGCAGCGTGTCCCAGCCGGGCACCTCCAGCAGCCGCTCGATGAAGATCGTCGTGCTGTAGACGGGGTCGGTGACCTGCGCCGGGCTGCCCCAGCCCTGGGAGGGCCGCTGCTGGAACAGCCCCAGCGAGTCGCGGTCCCCGTAGTTGATGTTGTTGAGGGTGGACTCCTGCATGGCGGTGGCGAGCGCGATCAGCCAGGCCCGCGGCGGTGCCCCCATGCCCCGGGCCACCCCGATGATCGTGGCGGCGTTGCGGCGCTGCGCCTCGTCGAGATCGGCGGCGCTGGTGCGGGACCGGCCACCGGCCAGCACGCCGGGCGCGGCGCGGACCCCGGTGTCGCACGGCCCCGACGTCGGCGTCCCGCCGCCACCCCCGATGGTGAACGCCGCGAACGTCAGCCCGACGAACAGCACCAGCGCGGCCGCGATGGCCACGAACGGCAGCAGCAGCCGCAGCGGTCGCAGCGACTTCATCGCCCCAGCCTCATCGACGGGGGCCTCATCGACGGGGGCCTCATCGAGCCGGCCGCAACGCCCCGGCGCCACCGCGTGGCCTCATCGGGGGGACCGCGTGGTCGGGGCGAACTGCGTGGTGGGGGCGGACTGCGTTGTCGGAACGGGAGCCACCCGGTCGTAGCCGGCCACCCGCCAGCCGGCGTCGGTGTCGACCACCAGCACCAGCAGCGTCGGCCCGTCGGTCTGGATCTGCACCTGCACCGAGCTCGGCGAGACCCGCGTCGGCCGCGGGCTCCCGGTGATCCGGGCCGCGGGGACGTTGGCCGGGTCGACGGCGGCGAGCACGCCGAGGTACTCGTCGGTGGTGGTGCCGCGCAGCCCGTCCAGCCACTGCTGGGTGCTGGTGCCCGGCGCCGGCCGGACCCAGGCCCGCGACCAGCGACCGGCCACGTCCAGCGCGGCCGGCGGGGCCTTCGACAACGGCAGCGTGGCCGGCTGCAGCGCCGGCACCGGGGGCAGCGCGGTCGGCGACGGGGCCGGGGCCGGCGCCTCCGACGGGCGGGCGGCGACGCCACCGACCACGCCACCGGACCCCGCGCCACCGGTGATCGAGGAGACCCCGTAGCTCAGCCCGGCCGCCACCGCCGCCACCACCAGCAGGCAGCCGAACAGCCGCCGCGGGGAGTGCAGCGGCCACTGCCACAGCGCCCGGTAGGCCGCCGCGCGCCCGTGCGGGGATCGGATCGGCATCAGCCCGTCCTCCCGGACGGGGTGTAGACCGGACGCCGCGCACCCGGCCGGTAGATCCGGTAGACGGTCTCACCGTCGACCAGTTCGGCCTCGACCGGCCGCGCCCCGCCCGGCCGCAGCGGCACCGCGTCCGGCCGGCGGTAGAGCACCCGATCGTCGATCTCGATCGGGTCGACGCCCTCGCGGCTCGACCAGCTCGGCCGGCCCGGATCGGGCCCGAACCCGTCGGGCCCGGCCGGCAGGGCCGGGCGCTGGGCGGCGGCCAGCGGCACCCGGGCCTGCGGCGCCCGCGGCTCGCCGTCCCAGCCGGATCGGGGGCGAACGGGCGTCGCGGTGGCCCGGGCCGGGATCCGGACGCCGGGCTCGGCCTCGGGCCGGCCGCCGTCGGGATGCTCGAAGATCCCGCCGCCGGCGCGCTGCCGCTCGGACCACCAGCGGCTCTGCCGGTCGTCCTCCTGGGCGCCGTGCAGCCGCTGCCAGACCCGCGACATCGCGCCGCTGCCGGCGCCCGGCACGATCCCGCCGAACTGCTCGCGGGTCAGCGACACCATCGACACCAGCCGCCGGAACGGCCGCGCGACCGCCCACAGCACCACCGTGACCACGCCGGTGACCAGCAACGACAACCACAGGTCGACGCCGGCGCCTGGCCGGAACAGCGACACCACCAGCAGCGCGTGCAGCCCGGCCAGCGCGCCGACCACCAGCGTGTTCACGATCGCCGCGCCGGCCACCCGCAGCAGCGCCGGCAGCACATCGGGCTTGAGCACGGCCACCACCGCGACCGCGGGGGCCGTCATCACCAGCAGCCGCAGCACCAGCATCGCGACCAGCACCAGCACCTTGGACAGCAGCTGGAACAACCCGATGCAGGCGGCCTGCACGATGGCCAGCAGCCCGGCGCCGACCCGGCTGCCGGAGCGGCCCTGGAAGTAGGGGTAGCGGTCGCCCATCCGTTCGCCGACCCCGGCGAACGCGGACTTCTTCTGCGCGGCCAGCTCCATGGTGTCGCGTTGCTCGGCGATCTCCGCCTTGGTGAACGTCTGCGCCCGCAGCAGCTCCCGGCCCAGCTGCTGGGCCTGCGGGACGTCCGGGGAGCCGAACTCGCCGCGCAGCCAGTTCCGGTAGATGATCTGGTCGACCAGTACGGTCGGCAGCGTGTCCCGGTCACCGAGCCCGACCTGGCCGAGGAAGCCCTCCTGCATCTGGGTGACCCCGTCGAGCAGCAGGTTGTCGGCGGCCGTCGCCCAGTCCACCGGGGCGAGGTAGGCCGCGGACCCGACGACCAGCGCGACGACCGCCATCCCGGCGCGCTGGGTCTCCCGGGCCAGGTCCCCGCGCAGCGCGAGCCACAGCAGGATCACCGAGAGGATCAGCAGCACCGGCCCGATCCAGGTGGTGAACACGGCGTCGTACATCGCGCGGGTGCCCGCCGAGATGAGGTTGTCCAGCGGCGAGAGCAGCTCGCCGCCGTCGGCGATCAGGTAGTGCGACCAGTTGACCCCGCCGACCACGAACTTGGCCACGTTCAGGGTCTGGTTGCCCAGCCAGGTGTCCGTCGTGGTGGCCGGGTTGAACACCGCGGTGCCGGCGCAGCCGAGGTCGTAGTTGTGCCAGACCAGCCCGGCGTAACCGACCTCGTCGTAGACGCTGCCCGGCTCGCCGACCCCGTAGGTCGGTGGGTCAAGCGAGCCGACCAGGCCGGTGCCGGGGCGGTCGGGTTCCGGGGATTCCTTGCACGACAGCGGCTGCGCGAACGCCGGCTGCCCGAGCAGCACCGAGCCGCCGACCAGGGCGAGCACCACCAGCACGCTGCCGCACCGGCGGGCCCGGTGGCGGGACCGCGAGGCCACCGCCTCCTGCTCGTAGCGCGCCGGTTCCCGGTCCGGTAGCTCCCGGGGCTGCGATCCCGGCGGGCACGGCCGATCGGTCTCGGCTCGACGGCGGCGCAGCGCCACCAGCGTCGCGATGGCCACCACCAGGGCAACCGGTAGCCACCCGTCGTCCGCAGGCAGCACCCCCTGGATCACCGAACGGCCTCCCCGGCCGCGCGTAACCGGGCCTCGCCGTTGTCGGGATGGCCCCCGTGGTCGGGGTGGCCGTTGCCGTTGCGCGGGGCCGGCCGGTCGCCCTGGGCGGGGATGTCCGGCGGCGGGGTGGGCTCGGTGAGATCGAGGAGGTCGAGCTCGTCGTCCTCCAGGTCCGCTGCCGCCAGCGGCACGGCACCTCGTGGTGGTCCGGCCCCCCACCCGGCCGCGGCCGGCGTGCTGGGCGCGGACAGCAGACCGTCGGGGTCGTCGAGCTCGCCGAACTCGTCGTCCGGGTCCGGATCGGGGGATCCCACGACCGGGTCGGCCCGCAGCGCCGGGTCGGCGGCCATCGCGTCGGCGGTGGCCAGCGACCCGGCCGGCGCCGCGGTGCCGGACCCGGCCGCCGGCGCGGTCGGCAGCGGCATCGCGGTCCACATCCGGTTCGCGTCCGGGTTGGTGTCGAGCGCGCCCCGCAGGTGCTCCAGGTGCGGGCCCTCCAGGTCGATCCGGATCTTCTCGACGCCGCCGTGACCGTCGGCGAACACGAACTGCCGGGGGGTGTCGTCCGGGCGGTCGTCGCGACGCGGGCGCGGCGACAGCGTGCCCAACATCTGCTCGTAGCCCACCCCGGTGGGCACCCGCAGCAGCCGCAGCGCCTCGGTCTGCGCCTCCTCGTCGTCGGTGCGCCCGACGAACACGGCGTTGACCAGCGACGCGAAACCCGACACCCGCAGCAGGTCACCGGCCAGCTGGGAGGCGAACAGCGCGCGCACGTTGAACTTGCGGGAGTCGCGGGCCAGCCGGTCGATCAGCACCTTGCCCGTCGGCACCTGGGACAGGAAGTGCGTCTCGTCCAGCGCGACGCCCTTGCGCTCGTTGCGGTCGGCTTCGTAGATGGTGCGCTGGGTCAGCCAGCTGGCCAGGTTGAGCAGCTCGACGGCCAGCGACTCACCGTCGGTCCACTCCTCGCGCGGGCTGCCCGGGCGCGGCAGCGACATGCCCTGCATGGTCAGCACGGTGAGCCGGTAGTCCCGATCGGCCCGCTGCGTCGGATCCTCGGGGTCCCCGGCCGAGGTGTCCGGGAACAGCAGCCCGGCCTGCGGCAGCTCGCGGCGCTCCTCCAGGAAATCGGCGACGGCGGCGGCGTGCTCGTGGCCCTCGCGCCCGTGCCGGCGCAGCGTGTCGATCACCTGCCCCGGATGCCGGTCCGCGGCCCCACCCACCTCCCGCACCGCGCGCAGCAACACGATGCGGGTCTGCGGCTGCCGGGCGACCTCGAACGGCAGCAGCCCGGTGAGCACGTCGAGCACCAGCCGGCGCCGGGTGGCCGCGGCCAGGGCGCGCTCGCGCCGCCAGGCCTTCTCCGGATCGTCCTCGTCGCCGAAGTGCTCGGGCCGTGGCTCGGCCACCACCCGGTACGGGTTGAGGATGCCGGGATCGGCCCGCAACAGGTTGATGTGCCGGGAGAACGGCGCCAGCTCCGGCAGCCGGGCGAGCTCGGCCAGCGGCCCCGACGGGTCGAGCACCGTCCAGCGCGCGCCGGCCCGCAACGTCTTGTAGACGATCAGTCCGGTGAGGAACGACTTCCCCGAGCCCAGTCCGCCGACGACCGCGGTCAGCCCGGACGCCTGCCGCACCTCCTGGGCCAGCCACGGATCCCAGGCCACCGGGCGGCGGGTCGCGGTGCAGGTCTCGCCGAGCATGATGCCGCGCCGGTCGCCCACCGAGGCGGTCGCCGCCGGCACCGCGGCCGCGGCCCACATCACCGACCCGCGGCGGCGGTAGGCGGTCGAGGCCAGCGGTTCGCCCGGGATGAACTCGCGGGCGAACCGGTACTGCGCCTCCGGGTGCTCGATCTGCACCTTGGGCCGGTAGACCTCGAGCACCTGCTGGGCGCGGCTGATCGCCTCCGCCTCGTCCTTGCCCGACACCGCGATCCGCCACCAGCCGTAGAGGCGGGTGTTGAGCTGGGTGAGCCCGCTGGTCAGCTCGTCCTCGACCGCGAGCACCCGCTCGGCCTGCCGCGCCAGTGACATCGGCGGATCGAGGTCGTGGTCGTGGGTGTAGTGCCGGATCTGGCTGCGCACCTTGCCCATCTGGCGCTGCAGCTCCCCGGTCACGTCCTCCGGGCGCCGGATGTAGATCCGGGCCGACCACTCGACCGGGAAGGGCAGCCGATCCGAGTGCTGCATCCAGGGGTCGTCGATCTCCGGGATGCGCAGCGGATCCATCAACCCGACGGTCAGCACGGCGACGTTGCGCGAGGTGGTCTGCGAGCGGGCGCGCCCGACGACCCGAACGGTCGGCGCGTAGGGCTCCTGGTGCAGGCTCACCCCGTCGGTGAACGCGGCCAGGTCCTCGGTCTCGAAGCGCTGGCCCCCGGCCAGCGAGAGCGTCTGCGGCGCCGGCAGCCCGAGCGAGCAGGAGCGGCGCATCAGCCAGGCGATGTCATCGGTGCCGGCCGGCACCGCGTCCAGCCCACTGCCGGAGATCAGCTCGTCCAGGTGCGCGACCTCCGTGGTCAGCGCGGCCAGCTCGGCGTGCACCGCGGCCGGGGCGAACCGGCCCAGCAGCGGCGCGGCCCGCTCCGCCCAGCGGTGCAGCATGCTGCGCCCGGACACCTCGACGCCGAGGAACACCTCCTTGTCCGACATCGACAGGCCCATCAGGTGGCGTTGCTCGCCCTCCAGGAAGGCGTCCCAACCCAGCGCGCCGCGCACGTCCGGCATCCGGCCCAGCGCGTTGTGGTCGAACGCCTCCGCCCACAGGTGCACCGGATAGGGGCGGTTGGTGACCCGCACGTGCAGCCAACGCCCCTGCAGCTCACCGAGCTGCGCGGCGATCTGGCGGATCAGCACCTCGCGCTGCGAGTCGCTGCGGAAGCTCCACGGTTGCGCGGCCAACCGGTACCAGGCCATCACCTGGGTGCCGGTGCGGGTCAGGTGGCCCTCGATCGAGCGCAGCGCGATGCTCGGCTGGTAGTTGGGCAGCCCGGTGGTGCCGGCCAGCCCCGGCGTCCGGCGGCCCGTGGATTCGCGGCGGGGGGTGCGCACCCGCTCGACGCCCTCCCGCTTCGGCTCGCGCCGCGGCGTGCGCACCCGCTCGGGGCCGGCGCCCTCGCGCGTCGAGTCGCGGCGCCCGGTCCGGCCACGCTCGGCTCCGGTGCGGCCGCGCTGGGGTTCCACGCGCTGGGGTCGCGCACGCCTGGGTTCCACGCGCTGGGGTTGCGCACGCCTGGGTTCCACGCGCTGCGGTTGCGCGCGTGGGGGTTCGGTGCCGTCGGGTTCCGGGCGTCGGGGTTGCGAACCTCGGGGTTGTGGGCGGGCGGGCTCGACCCGGGCGGCTCAGGGCGCGGCACCGGCGCGCTCCTTCTGCTGCTGCCGATCGGCGCGCGGCCACGGCGTCTGGCCCGCGGGTGGCGGCCGGCGTTGCGGGCGGCCGCGGCCGGTCCCTGCACGCCCCCGCGACCCGACCCGCACGTGGCTCGAGCGAACCGGACCGGCCCCGGTCCCGGTGCGCTCCCGCGGGCCGCTCACCTCGAGGAAGAACAATGCGATGACCTGACCGAGCGGCCGTTCGTAATCGATGCGCAGACCCAGGAAACGGGTGATGACAATCGTCACGATCAGCGCCCAGGCGACCGAGAAGAAATCGAGTCCGATACCGATCCGGCGCTGCACGAACATCACCAGGATCATCACCAGAAGGCCGAGCCCGTAACTCACGTAACGGGCCCGCCACGGAAATGTCGCGCGCGGCGGACCCAGCCATACGGAGTCGACGCGGTAGACCTCGTCATCGGTTCGGACGAGCACCCGGGTCACCCGATGAGCAGACCGGCCAGGAAATTGCCGATCTGCGGACCGTTGCCCGACACGGCGATTCCCAGCGCCACCAGACCGACGAGCAGACCCGACGCTGCGCCGCGCCACCCCCGCGTTGTCGCCACGCCCTCCGATCCAGAGCAGGATGACCGCGATCCCGAGCAGCACGACCGGGACGACGTTGTCCTGGATCCAGCCCTGCAGCCCGGTCGTGCTCAGGCCCTGCGCATAGAGCGTGACGGCGACGAGTCGAGTCATGACGCTCCCTTTCGTGGTCCTCCCGACCCGATGTGGTCGGTCGAGACCCTCGGCCTGACGGCCGTTCTACCCGGTCATGTGACTGGTCCAGGCATGCCTAGCTGGTCGTGATCAGCGGCGTCGACACGGCTCGCCCGCAGGCTGCCGTGATCCGCGACGCGGTGCGACCACAACCACCATACCGGGTGACCCACATTCGATTCCAGCTGCGGATCGTACCGCCGGATCTGTACCGATCGAGCGACCGACACCGGCGCGCCGCGGTCC
The DNA here is from genome assembly GCA_963730945.1 of uncultured Actinomycetota bacterium. Taxonomy (GTDB): domain Bacteria; phylum Actinomycetota; class Actinomycetes; order Mycobacteriales; family Pseudonocardiaceae; genus Pseudonocardia. Next base: position 115,356 of record CAVSTV010000006.1, on the reverse strand, counting down.
AACTTCGCCCCCGTGCGGGTGGTCACCCGCGAGAAGGTCGGCGGTGTGACCGTGGCCTCTCGAGCGCGGTCGCGCCGTCGACGTGGCAGTTTAGGATGCTGCGCGACGGTCCGCGGCCCACCACCCGCCGGGCCAGCCCTGGGAGGAACCCGTGATTGCACGACTCGTCATCGGACTGGCGATGACCCTGATCGCCGTCGGGTTTTCCGGCCGGCGTGCCTACTGGTTGTACCGGCTCATCTCCGCGGGGCAGCCGGCGCACGACCGGACCGACGGTATGTCGCGGCGGATCCGCGCCCAGATCGTCGAGGTATTCGGTCAGCGCAGGCTCCTGAAATGGTCCGTTCCGGGGTTGGCGCATTTCTTCACGTTCTGGGCCTTCGTCATTCTGATCACGGTGTACATCGAGGCCTACGGCGCGCTTTTCGTGCCCGATTTCCACATTCCGCTGATCGGCACCTGGCCGGTGCTCGGCTTCCTGCAGGACTTCATCGCCGCCGCCGCGTTGATCTCGCTCGGCGTGTTCTCGGTGATCCGGCTGCGGCACGATCCGGAGCGGGAGGCGCGGGCGTCGCGGTTCTACGGATCGCACACCGGCGGCGCCTGGCTGATCCTGTTCATGATCTTCAACGTGCTCTGGACGATGTTCTTCTTCCGCGGCGCGTCCGCGGCGCTGGGCACGTTCCCCTACTCCTCCGGCGCGTTCGTCTCGCTCGGCGTCGGCCGGCTGTTCGCCGGCGTCGACCCCGGCACCCTGGAGGTGCTCGAGAGCATCGGGTTGCTGCTGCACATCGGCGTGATGCTGGTCTTCACGGTGATCATCGCCTACTCCAAGCACCTGCACATCTTCCTGGCGCCGATCAACGTCTCGGCCAAGCGCTTCCCGAAGGCGCTGGGCCCGCTGCCGGCCATGGAGTCGGGCGGGGTGAAGATCGACTTCGAGGATCCGGGCGAGGACGACGTCTTCGGTCGCGGCAAGGTGGAGGACTTCACCTGGAAGGGCATGCTCGACTTCGCGACCTGCACCGAGTGCGGCCGCTGCCAGAGCCAGTGCCCGGCCTGGAACACCGGCAAGCCGCTCTCGCCGAAGCTGGTGATCATGGATCTGCGCGATCACCTGCTGGCCAAGGCGCCCTACCTCATCGGCGGCAAGGACATGCCGGACGAGGGCGCCGTATCCTTCACCGGCGGCGCGGACCAGGCCGGCGGGCACGGGCACCACGTCCCCGAGTCCGGCTTCGGTCGGGTGCCCGGCTCCGGCCCCGAGCAGGCCGTCCGACCGCTGGTCGGCACCCTGGAGCAGGGCGGGGTGATCGACCCCGACGTGCTGTGGTCGTGCACCACCTGCGGCGCGTGCGTCGAGCAGTGCCCGGTTGACATCGAGCACGTCGACCACATCGTGGACATGCGCCGCCACCAGGTGCTGATCGAGTCGGAGTTCCCCTCCGAGCTCGGGACGCTGTTCAAGAACCTGGAGAACAAGGGCAACCCGTGGGGGCAGAACGCCCGCAACCGCCTGGACTGGACGAAGAAGCTCGACTTCGAGGTGCCGGTGTTCGACGGTGAGCTGTCCGCGGAGACCGAGTACCTGTTCTGGATCGGCTGCGCGGGGGCGTTCGACGACGGCCAGCAGAAGACGGTGCAGGCCACCGCCGAGCTGCTGCACCGCGCCGGCGTCGGGTACGTCGTGCTCGGCCCCGAGGAGACCTGCACGGGGGACGCGGCGCGGCGCTCGGGCAACGAGTTCCTGTTCCAGATGCTCGCCCAACAGAACGTCGAGGTGCTCAACGCCGTGTTCGAGGGGCGCGAGCCGGGCACCCGCAAGATCGTCACGACCTGCCCGCACTGCCTGAACACGCTGGGCCGGGAGTACCCGCAGCTCGACGGGCACTACGAGGTCGTGCACCACACGCAACTGCTGAACAAGCTGGTTCGCGAGGGCAAGCTGGTGCCGGTGGCGGCCCCCGACGCCGACAGCGCGCCGGTCACCTACCACGACCCCTGCTACCTGGGCCGGCACAACGAGGTCTACTCCGAGCCGCGCGCGCTGGTGGGTGCGGCCGGGGCCACGCTCACCGAGATGCCGCGGCACGGCGACCGGTCGATGTGCTGCGGCGCCGGCGGGGCGCGGATGTGGATGGAGGAGCGGATCGGGCAGCGGGTGAACGTCAACCGCACCGAGGAAGCGCTGGCCACGCTGTCCGGCGTCGCGACCAACGGCTCTGGCTCGACCAACGGCTCCGGCCCGGCCACCGGTTCCGGCTCGACCGCAGGCGCGGACAACGGTGCCGGCGGCACCATCGCCGTGGGCTGCCCGTTCTGCCGAACCATGCTCTCCGACGGCCTCACCCAGGCCCAGGGCGCCGGCGCCGGCGACGGCGTCCAGGTGCAGGACGTCTCCCAGATGCTCCTGGCCGCCGTCAAACGCGGGGAACCGGCCACCCCGACGGCCTGACCGTTCCACCGCGCACACCAGTTGTGATCTGCGCACATGTCACGACCGTGTCACGACCTGTGCGAGGACACCAACCGGTGTGCGCCGTGCTCGCTGCGGCCGGCGGGTCGCGGGTACCCAGCGGCGGCGGGTCAGGGGCAGGGGCGGAAGCCGGTGACCTGGTAGCGAGACGGGGCCGCCGCGGTGATGGTGAGCCGGCCGAGCTGCGGGCCGGCGGGTCGCGGGCCCCAGTCCAGGGCGCAGGCGTCGACGGTCACGCCGTCGGCGCTCGGTGCGCTGGGCGCCGTCGCGTCCGCGTACCGGCGGGGATCGGTGACCTGGGCGGACAGCGCCCGCACCGCGGCGTCGCAGTCCGGCTGCCCGACCGCTGCCGCGAACGGCCCGCGGGCCGACTCGGCGAGCAGGTTGTCGCAGATCGCCTCCGGGCTGCCCTGGGCGATCCGGTTGAGCATGATCGGCAGCACGCCGTTCGGCCGCGGGGCGCCCTGATCCTGCCGGCTGCGCTCCTGGGTCGGTGCGTAGGCCGCGATCGCCGCCCGTTCGGCCTCGGCGTTGGACCAGACGTAGCCGATCCCGGCCAGCACGCACAGCACCACTCCGACCGCGGCCAAGCGCCACGCCGGCAGTCGCACCAACCCGCCGATCAGCACCCCGATGCTCGCAGCCAGTGCCCACGCCCACGGCGTCGTCGTAATCATCAGCCCGGCGACCACGACCAGCCCGGCGACGTGGACGTCCCAGCCGCGCAGCAGACCGTCCAGCCGGAGCAGCCGGAGCACGATCAGCGCCACGAACCCGATCAACCACGGGATCCAGGACAGCTCCGCGAACGGCCACAGCAGCAGGGCCGCGGCCACGATCGCCAGCCCGGCCGCGCCGCGCCGGGTCTGCGCGAACCGCCGCCACCCGGCGACCGCCGGTTCCGGGTCCGGTCCCGCCGCCCACCCGGCCCGTCCCGTCCGTCCCGACGGCCCCGCCCGCCTCGACGGCCCTGCCGACCCGGGCTCCGCCCGCCCGGCCCGCCCGCTCCGTCCCGACGGCCCTGCCGGCCCGGGCTCCGCCCGCCCGGCCCGCCCGCCCCGCTCCGACCCGGCCCCGCCGTCCCCGGCGTCCCGCCCGCCCCCACCGGTACGAACGGCACTTTCGCTCGCACCTAGCGTGCGAGAGTGCCGTTCGTACCCCTGGGCGGGGCGGGGGCGGGGGTGGGGAGGGGAGGTGCTGCTCGCGCCGCGCGGGCGGGTACTGCAGTGGGCGCGGCAGCGGCAACCACTCGGGCGGGGTTCCAGGTCGTCGATCCATCGCCGACCGAGGCTACGACCGGCCCGCCCCCACCCCGACCAGGCGCGCCGCCGACCGGGTCAGATCGGCGGTACCGCAGTTCAGCGGCGGGTGTCGGCCCGGTGGAAGTTCAGGTGCGCACGGGACGGGGTGGGGCCGCGTTGGCCCTGGTACCGGGAGCCGACGCCGGCGGAGCCGTAGGGCCGCTCGGCCGGGCTGGACAGCCGGAACAGGCACAGCTGGCCGATCTTCATCCCGGGCCAGAGCGTGATCGGCAGGTTGGCGACGTTGGACAGTTCCAGGGTGATGTGCCCGGAGAAACCCGGGTCGATGAAGCCGGCCGTGGAGTGCGTGAGCAGCCCCAGCCGGCCCAGCGAGCTCTTGCCCTCCAGCCGGCCGGCGAGATCGTCGGGCAGCGACACCGATTCGAAGGTGGAGCCGAGCACGAACTCGCCCGGGTGCAGCACGAACGGCTCGTCGTCGGCGGGCTCGACGGCCGAGGTCAGGTCGTCCTGCTGCTCGGCCGGGTCGATGTGGGTGTAGCGGGAGTTCTGGAAGACCCGGAAGTAGCGGTCCAGCCGCACGTCGATGCTGGAGGGCTGCAGCATCGCGGGATCCCACGGCTCGAGCACGAGCCGGGAGTTCGCGATCTCCTTGCGCAGGTCACCGTCCGACAGCAGCACGGCGCCACCCTACGGGGTGGTTCAGGCGTCGCTGTTGGACGGGAACGGTGCACTCATCAACGGCGAAGGGCAGAGCCCGAACATCCAGGCCACGGCCTGCTCGACCCGCGCCGCCTCCATGCCGTCGGAGGATTCGACGGGCAGCGGTGGCCGGGCCGAGAGCACCTGCCGGATGGTGGCCATCACCGCGGGGCTGAGGATGCTGCGGATCGAGTCGCCCGGCTGCGGGATGTGCGGGCCGTCGACCAGCACCGCCGGGGTGCCGAGGCCGGGTGCGTCGGTGACCAGGGCGGGGTCGTCGGAGACCAGCACGGTGCTGGCCGCCACCAGCCCGAGCAGCTCGTCGAGCGGCAGGCTGCGGATCACGGTGGCCCGATCGTGATCCATCAGCGGGTAGGCGACCGCATGCGCGGCCAACTCCCCGTAGCAGACGATCTCGATGTTCGGCTCGCGTTCGAGCAGGTCAGGCAGGCTGGCGAGGACCCCGAGCGAGTCGGCCCGATCGAGCCCGACGAGCACCAGCTGCGGGCCGCCCGAGCGCACCCGGCGCAGCAACCGCACGAACCGCAGGTCCGACGGCATCGGGTTGGCCGCCATGGTGTCCCCGACCGGGATCGCGTTCGGCCCGATCGGGCTGCCCATGGCCGCCCCGCCGGTGGTCAGGAACAGCGACGCCAGCTGCCCGATGACCCGCCGGTTGGCCTCCTGCGGGAACGGGCACAGCAGATCGTCGCTGGCCACGCCGGCCTGCAGGTGCACCACCGGGATCTGCCGCCAGAACGCGACCTGGGCGGCGATCGCCGCGGTCATGCCGCCGCCGTAGACCATCACCGCGGACGGATCGAGGTCGAGGAGCAGCCCGTCGAGCCTGGTCATCAGCATCGCGCCGATCGCGGCCAGGTGCGGCTCACAGGGCTCCGCGCTCAGCTGGGTGACGTCGGCCGGCACCCCGAGGGCTTCGAACGCCTCGTGCACGGTCATCGGATCGGGCCCGGTGGCGACGGTGAGCGCGCGGATCCGGTCGGCTTCGGCAAACGCCGTAGCCACCGGGGCCAGGCGGGCAACCTCGGGGCGGCTACCTGCGATCAAGAGCACGTCGTGATCGTGATCCTGATCCGGCAGCGAACCCAGGTGCGATTCGGGCTCGGTCATGCTCGGGGTCCTTTGAACGGCCGGGGGAGCTGGCCTTGCTGTTCCCCGACAGTGTGACCCGCACAGGGGCGGCCGTCGACCCAGCTGGATCTGAGAACCTGAGAACCACTCAGTTGGGGGTACCAGAGCATGAACACCGGTGACGCAGGGTGAGCTGCTAGTCTGGCGTCACGCTCTGCGGATGTAGTTCAGTGGCAGAACATCAGCTTCCCAAGCTGAATACGCGGGTTCGATTCCCGTCATCCGCTCCACGACAAACACCAGTTCAGCCGGTGTGCTAGCACAGCGCACAGCGACGATGCCGGCGCAAGCGCACTGCGGTGCCGGGACAGGGGATCAGGACTCCGCGACGGCGTGAGGGCTCGATCACCCACTGCGTCGGCGCGTGCGCCTCCGGTTGGCTAGTAGTCGAACAGATGATGGAGCGTGTAGCCGGCCAGGTCGGGGTCATTGCGCACCGGTTCGTCGACGTGCAGCAGAGCGGCCCCCGCGACACGGCCGCGCAGACGTTCGACCAGCCGGAACGCCGCCCGCAGCTGCGCGCCCGTCTCCGACCAGTCGTCGACGACCAGGACCTCCTCACCGGGCCGGATCGCGTCGCGGACTACCGCGAACGTCTTCACTGTCCGGCTGTAGTCCTCGACGCTGAACGTCTCGGCGTGCCACGTGACCTTCTCTTCTCTTCGGATGAGCACCAGCCCAGCGCCCAAGGCGTGCGCGACGCCTCCTCCGAGCGCGAAACCCACGGCGTCGAGTGCCGCGACCTTCGACACGCCTCGGCCCTGGAACGGCGCTGCAAGGTCGTGCACTACCCGGTGGAGGACCTTTCCGTCCGCGAGGAGAGGCGTCAGGTCGTAGCGGTTTTTGCCAGTCAGCTTTCTGATGTGGTCCCAATAGTTGATAGGTGACACGGACATCGCGCCACCCTCTCATCCGCCTCCCTGCACGGCGCGGCGGTCTGGTAACGGCCAACACGGCGCGCATCCGCGTGAGTTACCCGGGCCGGCCATGCCCCGACCATGCCCTGGCCCGCACTGCGCACACCAGCTGTAGACCGCGCACATGCTGTGACGTGTCCTAAGTCGACAACTGGTGTGCGCGGTGCCCGCGTCACAGGCCGCAGCTCACCGCCGCAGCGCCAAGAGCTCACCCTTTCCGACGCCGATCGTGGACGTCGTCAGTGCCGGGTCCCGCTCGATCAGCTTCCGCAGCGGCGCGATCTCCTCCGGGTGCGAGTGCGCGTTGTCCGCGACCAGCACCCCGCCTGGCCGCAGCACCCGCGACGGATGTGGCCACCAGCCCGGATACTCGGTGCGCTCCGCGTCGAGGAACAGGAGATCCACCTGACCGTCGGCCAGGCCGGCCAGCGCCGCACCGCCGTCCTCGACGCGGAAGGTCACGACGGCGCCCAGGCCGGCCGCCTCGACGCTGCGCCGCGCGTCCTGCTGGGCGACCGGATCGGTGTCGACGCTCAACAGCCGACCGCCGGTGTTGCGGGCGGCGTCGGCGAGCCACAGCGTCGAGACCCCACGCGACGTGCCGATCTCCACGATGGTGCGGGCCCCTACGGCCTGCGTGAGGAACCAGAGGAAGCGCCCGGCGTCGGGCTCCAGCACCCGCCAGCGGTCCAGGCGATCCGCCTGGTCGCGGTCGTGACGTTCCGCGGCGGCGCACAGGTCGTCGATGATCACCTGCACTGATGGGTTCACGCGGCGAAGACTAGTTCAGCCATTGTTTTACTCGCCGTCACCGACGTATAACGGCTAGTATCACTCTGAAGAGTAGTAGCGCGATTACTCGGGGGATCCGGTGACCTTCGCACGCGAGATCACCGGCTACATCGCCCACGTGCTGCTCGGCATCTACTGGATCTGGATCGTCTCGAGCACCGCCCCGCAGCTGCGCCGCAGCTCCCGGGACCGGCACGCCCGGCTGCAGATCCTGCACATCAAGACCGCCGCGATCGGGCTCACGACCCTCGTCGTCGGCGTCATCCACTTCTGGGCCACGCACTGGTGGCACGTCATCGTCACCCTCATCGTCGCCGCCGGACTCGGGCTGCTCCTGCGCCGGGCCTACCGTCGCGTCGTGGCTACCCCGCGGCACCGGCTCACGCTGACCAAGCGGGCCCGCCGGTTCGAGCGCAGCTACCGCGAACCGGGCCAGCCGCTGCAGCTGCCGGGACACAGCTACGGCGCACCCGTGGGTCCGGTGAGCCACCGCCGCCACCTGTAGGCCCATCGACCTGCGGAAACCCAGCTGGCAGGATGCGCGGCGATGCCCGCCCTGCCGCACGTCACCGCGATCCGCTACGTCACCCCGCTGCGCGAGGGCGGTTCGCTTCCCGGCCTGATGGAGGCCGACGACCTGGGCACCTACGTGGTCAAGTTCCATGGCGCCGGGCAGGGCCGCAAGGTGCTGATCGCCGAGATCGTCTGCGGGGAGTTGGCGCGCGCGCTCGGGTTGCCGGTGCCGGAACTGGTGACCGTCGAGCTCGATCCGGCGCTCGGCAGCTCCGAGCCCGACCAGGAGGTGCAGGAGCTGCTGCGGGCCAGCGCCGGGCTCAACCTCGGCATGGACTTCCTGCCGGGCGCGCTGGACCTGGACCCGGCGGCGTTCAACGTCGATCCGCTGCTGGCCGGCCGCGTGCTGTGGTTCGACGCCCTGGTCGGCAACGTCGACCGCTCGTGGCGCAACGCGAACCTGCTGTTCTGGCACGGCGGCCCGTACCTGATCGACCACGGCGCCACGCTGACCTTCCACCACTCATGGCCCGGCGCGGCCTCCTGGGTGGCCCGCCCCTACGACGCCGCCGATCACGTGCTGCTCGCCGCGCACCCCGACCTGGACGCGGCCGACGCGCAGCTGCTTCCGCAGATCACCGAGAAGCTCCTGCGCGACGTCGTCGGGCTGGTGCCGGACCGGTGGGTCACCGACGAGCCGGGTTTCGACGGTCCGGACGCGGTGCGCGCGGCCTACGTCGCCCAGTTGATGGCCCGCCGGGACGCGCGGGCGGACTGGTTGCCGGGCGTGCGGGCCACGGTCGCGACGGCGGTCGACCGGCCGGTCACCCGGGCGCCCAACCCGCCGTCCTGGCTGACCGGACGGCGGCCATCGTGACCCGGGGGGTGGAAGGTGAGCTCGAAATGGTGCCGGTGCGCGCGTTCGAGTATGCGCTGCTGCGCGTGGTGCCGTGCGTGGAACGCGGCGAGCTCTTCAACGCCGGGGTGCTGCTCTACTGCCGCGAGCTGGATTATCTGGGCGCCCGGGTGGACCTCGACGCGCACCGGCTGGCCGCGCTGGACCCGCACGCCGACCCCGCCGCGATCCGCCGCGCGCTGGACGCGGTGGTCGCGGTCTGCGCCGACGGCTCGGCCGAGGCGGCCCGGCACGCCGGACCGGCCGGCGCCGAGGACCGCGGCCGGCGGTTCCGCCGGCTGACCGCACCGCGCAGCACCGTGCTGCAGCCGGGACCGGTGCACACCGGCCTCACCGTCGACCCGGCCGCGACCCTGCAGCACCTGTTCGCCACGCTGGTGCTGCCCCGCGCCGGCCGGTGAACAGGGGCGGGCGGGCACCTGCTGAATCCGGACATCGAGGGGAGCGTCGTGCGGGCCGAGACGGGTAGCGGGGTCGCGCTGTGGTCGTCGCCGTCGTGGCGGGAGCGGGCGGTCAGCTGGCTGGACGAGCAGCTGCTCGAGGAGTCGATCGAGCGCACCGGCGAGGTCAGTCAGCCGCGCGTGCGGCCGTGGGCCACCGTGCTCACCGCGCCGACCACCGCCGGCCGGGTGTGGCTCAAGGCCGCGGCGCCGCCCACCGCGTTCGAAGTGGATCTCTACCTGGTGCTGCACCGCGTCGTCCCGAACCAGGTGCTCGCGCCGCTGGCCGCCGATCCGGGACGCGGCTGGATCCTGCTGCCCGACGGCGGCCCGCCGATCGGTGAGCGGCTCGAGGGCGCCGCGCTGCACGACGCGATGGTCGAGGTGCTGCCCCAGTACGGACAGATGCAGCGGGCGCTCGCCGCGCACGCCGAGCAGTTGCTCGCGCTCGGCGTCAACGACATGCGGCCGGCGATCATGCCGGAGCGCTTCGAGCAGGCGCTGGCCGCGGCCGCCAGGTACGTCGAGCATCGGGGTTCGGCGGCGGACCGGCAGCTGCTGGCCGCGGTGGGCGGGCGCCGGGACGTCGTCACCGCCTGGTGCGCGCGGCTCGCCGACCGGCCGGGAGCGCCGAGTCTGGACCACAACGACCTGCACCCGTGGAACATCCTCACCGACGACACCGGCAGCCTGCGACCCGCCCGGTTCTACGACTGGGGCGACGCCGTGCTGGCCCATCCGTTCGCCAGCATGCTGGTCCCGCTGCAGGTCATGCGCGGCATCGTGGCCGGCGGCGAGCCGCTGCGGCGGCTGCGCGACGCCTACCTGGAGCCCTTCGACGACCTCGGCACCCACTCCGAGCTGGTCGACACCCTCGAGCTCGCCTGCCGCGTCGGCCACGTCGCCCGCGCCCTGACCTGGGATCGGGCCGTGCGCGTCGGCCGCCCGGAGGAGATCGACGAGCAGTGGGCGAGTGCCCCGCTGGAAACCCTGGCCGCGCTGCTCGACGAGGACTGTCTCGGCGGACCCTGAGCGGCGTCGTACGCCGAGCGGCCGCCGTGCAGAGAACGGATCAGCGCACCCGCGGCGGCCGCAGCGGTGGCGCCTTGGCCAGCACGACGGTGCCGGCGACCGCCCCGGCCAGACCCACCGTCAGCAGCATGCCCCACAGCAGACCGGGCCGGACCGGGTCGCCGAGCAGCGCGATCCCGACCATGCCGGGAACCAGCACCTCGGTGACCATGAACACCGCGGTCACCGCCCCGATGTCGCCGCGCGACAGCGACGAGGTGTAGCTGACGATCCCCACCGTCCAGTAAGCGATCACCAGGTAGGTGGAGGGCTGGCCGAGCAGCGCCGTCAGGTCGAACCCGGCTCCGGTCTGCACGTGCGCGGCCCGCACCGAGAGCGCGCTGCCCCGAAGCCCATGCCGGCGACCAGCGCCAAGGGCCAGGCCCGCTTGCCCTGCATGAAGACCACGGTCGCCACGCCCAGCAGCAGCACCGCGATCAGCAGCACCATGTTGACGCTGGACGAGCGCACCGGCTGGCCCTCCTCGCCCGCGCTCGCCGCCACCAGTACCAGCCCGAGCAGGCAGCCGATCACGGCGACCCGGCTGGCCGTCGGCAGCGGCACGCCGATCATCCGGGCGCTGACCACGGCGGTGACCGCGATCGAGCCCCCGATCACCGCCTGCACCGCGAACACCGGCAGGTGCTGCAGCGCCAACACCGCGCACAGCCAGGCCAGCAGGTCCACGCCGAGCCCGCCAGATAGCCGGGCTGGACCGCCACCGGGCGCCTGCGGGTGGCGCGATGCGCCCCGGCGGCCTGCAGCAGCGCGCCCAGGCTGTAGAGGACCATCGCGACCGTCGACTCGACGATCCCGATAAGCACGACCTCCAGCATGCCCTGCGCGGTTGCGCAAGGTCGGACGGACCCGGGGCGACACGCGTCGCCGCCCGGTCGGATCGACGATTACGGGCGGCGGAGCTCGCGGACCCGGTGCGGCAGCCGATCCGACAGCGCGATCACCCGCTGCACGGGCCACCGCAGGTCGACCGGCGGCAGCGGCGGCTGGTCGGCGATGGCCGAGACCTCGAAGAAGCCCGTCATCAGGCCCGGGTCGGCCTCGACCGGATGCCCGCGGCGCAGCCGCCGCCGCTCCAGGTGCCGCCCGAGCAGCTCCCACAGCCGCACCACGGCCAGCACCACCACCGTGCCGACGATCAGCGGTGCGCCGATGAGCAGCGCCGGCCACCCGAACGCCAGCACCGCAACGAGCAGCGCCGCCGACTCCATGGCGATGATCGCCGCACCCATCCGACCCACGTGACGTTCCCCTCGACCCGGCGCCCGACGAGGGCGCACGGAGCCTTCATCGTTCGGCGACCCGCAGATGTGACGGCCGCGCACGGTGATCACGCCGACATCCGCTCGCGGAGTCGTCCTCCATCCCGGATGTCATGCGGCGGGAACAAGCAGTTGCCCTCTCCGCATGACGTTGGGGTGGGCCGGGGTCAACTTCCGACCTCGGCTACCAGCTGCGGCATCATCCCCCGGCGGCGGGGGCGACCACCGAGCCTGCTGCGGGCGGCCCGACGTCACCCGGCACCCCCTGGCCCTGGGTGCTGACCGCCGGCGACGGTGGCGGCGGTTCGACCGCCGGCGTCGTGGGCTCCGGCCGCGGCGGGGTCGTCGTGGTCGGCTCCTCCGCGGTGCTGCGCTCGGTGGTCCTGGTCTCCTCGGTCGGCTCGGTGGTGGCGTCGTCCGGATCCTGGCCGGCGGTGCTCGGCGCGACGCTGCGCCGGGTGGTGGCCGGCGCGTCCTCGTCGCTGGTCTGCACGGCCGAGCTCTCGGTCGAGTTGCCGGTGTTCACCCCGAGCCCCGGCGAGGAGTCCGGCCAGTAGAGCAGCACGACCACGATGAGCGCGACGGCGGCCAGGCCGGCCGCTCCTACGTACAACCCGAAGGGGCGCCGGGTCGGGCCCCGGTCGTCGTGGTCCCAGTCCGGCGGTTCGTCGGGCTCCCAGCCGCGTTCGGGCGGGGGCGCCCAGGACTGCTCGGGCCGGTCCTGGGCGCCGCCGGTGAACAGCGACGTGGCCGACTCGTGCACCGGTCCGCCGCTGCGGGCCGGCGGATCCGGGTTCCGGACCGGGGTGCTGCGGGGCGCGCCACCACCGCGGGGCGGGGCAGCCGGTGGACCGCCGCCGCGCGCCGACAGCGGAGCCCCTCGGTCGGCGCCCGACGGGAAGGAACCCGGCATCGTGGGATCCGGCCTCGAGGAACCCGGCATCGTGGACCCCGAGCCCGGACGCGGCGGCCGCACCGGCGCGCCGGGCAGACCACCGGCGGCCATCGCCGCCGCCCCGGCCGCCGCTCCGGCCGCGGCCGCTCCGGCCCCGCGGGCGGCCCAGCCCGATACCCCGGGCCCGCCACCGGGTCCACCACCCGGCCCGCCGCCGGGCGCACCGCCGGACCCGGCCTGGACCGGGGGAATCGCGCCGCTCGGCCAGGACGCCGTCGGCATCGGGGACAGCGCCAGCGCGGCACCCTTGGCGATCGCGTTCTTCGGGTCGGCGTCGACCGCCACCGGCCGTCCGAGCTGCTCGGAGACCAGCTGCGCGACCAGCGGGATCCGCGACGAGCCGCCGACCAGCAACACCGCGGTCAGCTGCTCGGCGCTCAACCCCGCCGACGCCACCGCCCGGCGCAGCGCCTCCACGGTGTCCTCGACCTGCGGGCGGATCAGCTGCTCGAACTCGCTGCGGTGCAGCCGCACCGAGCCGCGGGCGGCGGGCAGCAGCACCGGGATCGACACCTCGGTGTCGCTGCTCAGCGCCTCCTTGGCCTCCGTGCAGTCGCGCCGGATGCGGGCCACCGCGCTCAACACGGCCGGATCGGTGTCGTCGAGGCCGTCGAACGCCTCCGGCATGCCCGCCCGGACGTGCTCGAACACCACATCGTCGAAGTCGATCCCGCCGAGGCGTTCCAGCCCCTCCGGGCGCCCGAGCAGACCGAACCCGGCCGGACCGGAACCGGCGGCGGACGCGTCGCCCTTGCGCACCACGGCGGCGTCGAAGGTGCCGCCGCCGAGGTCGTACACCGCGATGGTGGAGCCGGTGCCGACGCGCTCGGCCGTCGCGTAGTGCAGCGCCGCGGCCTGCGGTTCGGCCAGGAACGTGACGCTCAGTCCCTGCCCGGCCAGCGCGCGGCCCAGCAGGTCGCGCTTGTGGGACCCCCAGGCGGCCGGGTGCGTGAGCGCGATCCGGTCGGCCGGGCCGCCCTCGCGCTCGGCGACCCGGTCCACCACCCAGCGGACCAGCCGCGCCGACAGCTCCTCCGGCACCCAGCTCCGGCCCGCGACCACGATCGGCGTCGGGTCGCCGATGCGGCGCTTGAACTCGCGCACCACCCGGTCCGGATCGGTGAGCGCCCGGCGCTCCGCCGCCTCGCCGACCAGCACCGATCCGTCGGGCGCGATGAACAGCACCGACGCGACGGTGGCGCTGCGGCTGCCGAGGGTGACCACCTCCGGCTCCACCCAGCCCCGGTCGGTCGACCGCGACACCGCGGCCGCGGTGTACGTCGTGCCCAGGTCGATCCCGAGCTGGTAGCCCATCTGCCTTCCCTCCACGGCACCGGCGAACAACCGGCGTGCCCCGCTGACTGGTCGGAGTATCCGCTCCTCGGGTGCGGCCCGCGCCGGGCACCTACCCCCTGCGGGTGTCGACGAGCCGTGACCGCCACCGGGGCGCGATCTTCGCACCCGCCCGTCCGGTGCTGGCCGAGCGCTGCCCGCAGCCCTGAGCCGGGATTCGGGGGAAGCGCGATCATCGCAGCTCAGAACCCTTTCCGCGGTGTTCGACCGGACGCTGGGTGAGGAGTTCCCCCGCGGATCCCCTAATCCCCGGGCGCACTGTCCCCCGATCGGGTGGCGCGCGAACTCTGGCCGATCCCCGATGGCCCGCGCGACGCTGTGGGGCAACTTTCTCGGCAACGCCGGACCGACCGGCAGCGCACCAGAACACCGACCTCCACGGAGTAGATCATCATGGCCACCGAGTCCCTCACCCTGCTCGAGTTCATCCAGAAGCTCATCACCGACGCCGACCTGCGCCAGCTGTTCGCCGACGACCCGGAGCAGGCGTTGGCCGACAACGGCCTGCAGGACGTCAACGAGGCCGACGTGCAGGACGCGCTGGTGCTGGTCGACGACAGCCAGACCGCCGACTTCAGCCGCGACTACAGCAGCAGCCCGTCGATCGACCTCTCCGGATCGAACTTCGGCTCCCGCAACAACGGCGGCGACGACGGCGACAGCGACGGCGGCGGCCACTCCGCCGCGGTCGAGCACCTGAGCCGCTTCATCACCAACAACTTCATCGACGACCGCGACACCACCGTCGACAACTCGGTGAACCAGCAGGTCGACACCGGCGGCGGCGACTTCGACCAGGACATCGACATCGACTCGAACGTCGCCTCCGGCGATGGCGCCGTCTCGGCCGACGACATCACCGACTCGAACGTGGTGACCGGCGACGGCAACGTGGTCGGCGACGGCAACGTCACCGGCGACGGCAACGTGATCGGCGACGGCAACGAGGTGGTGTCCGGCGACGACAACACCACCTCCTTCGGCGAGGGCGACGCGACCAGCCTCGACGTCGGCGGCGACCTGTCGGTCGGCGACGGCGGCGGGTTCTCGGTCGGCGGCGACACCACGGTCGACAACTCCGACAACTCCACCAACGACTCGGGCAACACCACCATCGACGCCAGCACCAACGACTCGTTCAACGACCAACGCGAGATCGACGTCGACGACTCGTTCAACGACAGCAGCGACAACTCCGACAACAGCGACAACTCGACCGACAACTCGGTCGAGGTCGACATCGACGACTGATCGTCGGTCGCCCGCCGGCCTCGCGCCCCGTCGCCCGGACCTCGGTCCGGCGGCGGGGCGCGCTCGTCCACATCGACCGTGCCGGGACGGCCTCGGATCGGCCCCGTACCCCAACCGGGGCCCGACCGATCCGACCCCCGGGGCCCCCTAACATCGGGGCGACGATCCCCCGCACGGCGGGGAATGCGAACTCTGGACGATCCCCGATGGCCCGGACGGCGCAGCGCCCTACCGTTCTCCCCAACGCCGGACCCGAACTCTCTCCCCGGCCGGCAGCCCTCACCGACAACCCCAGGAGTGGACCGCGATGACCGTCTCGACCTCCCTGTACGAGCTGATCCTCAACCTGCTGCGCGACCCGCAGGCGCTGGAGGACTTCAAGGACGACCCCGACGCCTACCTCGCCTCGTGCGGCGACTTCTCCTCCGACGACGTCAAGGACGCGCTGGAGCTGATCCGTGACAACGACGACGACGGCGACAGCAACGGTCGGGACAACGGGAACACCGTGCACGTCGCACCGCCGTCGGACCCGCCGGAGCCGCGCGACGGCGAGACCGAGCACGAGGCCGCGGTCCGCTACCTCAACACCTACGTCACCAACAACTACATCGACGACCGCGACACCACCGTCGACAACTCGATCAACCAGCAGGTCGACACCGGCGGCGGCGACTTCGACCAGGACATCGACATCGACGCGAACGTGGCCTCCGGCGACGGCGCGGTCGCGGCCGACGACATCGACGGCTCCAACATCGTCACCGGCGACGACAACGTGATCGGCGACGACAACATCACCGGCGACGAGAACGTGATCGGCGACGACAACCAGGTGGTGTCCGGCGACGACAACACCACCTCCTTCGGCGAGGGCGACGCGACCAGCCTCGAGGTCGGGGACGACCTCACCCTCGGCGACGGTGCCGGCGTGGCCGTCGGCGGCGACGCCGATGTGGACAACAGCGACAACTCGGTGAACGACTCGAACAACATCACCGAGGACACCAGCATCAACGACTCCAACAACGACGAGAGCTCGCTGAGCGTCGAGGACTCGTTGAACGACAGCAGCAACAACTCCGACAACAGCGACAACTCGGAGGACAACTCACTGGATCTCGACGTCAACACCTGAGCCGAGTCGGGTCGACTGGGCCCGTTCAGCTGGGCCCGGTTCCCTGGGGCCACCCCGTCGGGGGAGTAGCCTGCCCCGTGATGCGACCGCCGGCCCCGCCCCCGGGTTCAGGACCCGGGGGGCGGGGCCGGCGCCGTGTGGACATCTCGACGAAAGGGGCAGCGCGCCGTGGCGGTTCCGGCAGCGGTCGAGCTGGTCGACCTGGCGCTGAAGGCGGCCACCGCCTACGACCGCCCCGACCTCGGCAACCGGCTGCAGGCCACCCGCAAGCGGCTGGCCGATCCCGACGTCCGGGTGCTCGTCGTCGGTGAGTTCAAGCAGGGCAAGAGCCAGCTGGTGAACGCGCTGGTCAACGCCCCGGTCTGCCCGGTAGACGACGACATCGCGACCGCGGTGCCGACCGTGGTCCGGCACGCCGAGACCACCACCGTGACCCTGGTCCGCGAGGGCCCCCCCGGCTCGACCCCCAGCCGCACCGAGGTGCCGGCCTCGCAGCTGGCCGAGTACGTCTCCGAGGCCGGCAAGCCCTCCAGCCGGGCCGGGTTGACCTACGCCGAGGTCGGGATCCCGCGCAAGCTGCTGGCCGGCGGGCTGGTGCTGGTCGACACCCCCGGCGTCGGTGGCCTGGGCTCCGCGCACGGTGCGGCCACCATGTCGGCGCTGCCCGGCGCGGACGCGGTGCTGCTGATCTCCGACGCCGCCCAGGAGTACACCGGCCCGGAGCTGGAGTTCCTGGACGCGGCGATGAAGCTCTGCCCGAACGTCGGCTGCGTGCTCACCAAGACCGACCTGTACCCGCACTGGCGGCGGATCTCCGAGCTGGACCGCGGGCACCTGCGCGACGCCGACATCCGCGCCGAGATCTTCCCGGTGTCCTCCACGCTGCGGCTGCTGGCCGCGAAGAACCAGGACGCTGCGATGCTCGACGAGTCCGGCTTCGGTGACCTGGTCAACTTCCTGTTGAAACGGGTGGTGGCCCGCTCCGACGAGCTGGATCGCCGCTCCACCAGCCAGGACGTGCTCGCGGTGACCGAGCAGCTGGGCTCGGGCATGCGGGCCGAGCTGGCCGTGCAGGAGGACCCGGAGCGGCTCGACGCGCTGGTCGCCGAGCTGACCAGGGCGAAGGCCCGGGCCGACGAGCTCAAGCAGCGCTCGGCCCGCTGGCAGATCACGCTCAACGACGGGGTCGCCGACCTGCAGTCGGACATCGAGTACGACCTGCGCGACCGGCTGCGCTCCATCGGGCGGGAGGCCGAGCAACTCATCGACGACGCCGACCCGGCCGAGATCTGGGACCAGTTCGCCGAGTGGTTCCACCAGCAGGTGTCCTCGGCGGCATCGGCCAACTTCGTCTGGGCCGCCGAGCGGGCCCGCTGGCTGGCCGCCCGGGTGGCCGAGCACTTCGCCGAGGGCGCCGAGGTGGCGCTGCCCGACCTGCGGTTCTCCGACCAGGGCATGGCGGGGAAGGTCAACCAGCTGGAGCAGCCCGAGGTGGAGAAGGTCGGTATCGGCGGCAAGCTCTACACCGCCTCCCGCGGCGGCTACGGCGGCATGCTGATGGTCGGTATGGCCACCACGGTGGCCGGCCTCGGCCTGCTCAACCCGCTCTCGCTGGGGGCCGCGGTGCTGCTGGGCGGCAAGACGCTGCGGGATGAGAAGAAGCGCATGCTGCAGCGCCGGCAGGGCGACGCCAAGACCGCGGTGCGCAAGCACATCGACGAGGTCACCTTCCAGGTCGGCAAGGACTCCCGGGACATGCTGCGGCTCACCCAGCGCCAGCTGCGCGACCACTTCTCGACGCTGGCCGAGGAGGTCAGCACCTCGATCGCCGGCTCGGTGGCCGCCGCGCAGAGCGCCGTCAAGACCACCGCCTCGGAGCGGGAGCGGCGGATCCGCGACCTCAAGGCCGAGCTCGCCCGCATCGACACCCTGGCCGAGCGGGCTCGCAAGCTGATGTCCGGGCTGCCCGCGAACCGGCCCGCCGCGGCCGTCGGATCCGCCCGGTGAGCACCCCGGCCCCGCCGCTCGGCGCGGCGGTGCGGCTGCTGCTGCGCCGCACCATCGAGACCTACCGGGACAGCCCGCAGGCCCTGGGCTGGCTGCAGCACAACCTGTCCCGCTTCGACGAGCCGCTGCGGGTGGCCATCGCGGGCAAGGTCAAGGCGGGCAAGTCCACCTTGCTCAACGCGCTGGTCGGCGAGGCGATCGCGCCGACCGACGCCGGCGAGTGCACCCGCATCGTCACCTGGTACATCGACTCCCAGGTGCCGAAGGTGACCATGTTCCCGCGCAGCACGCCGCCGCGGCAGCTGGCCATCACCCGCACCGGTGGCGCGCTGTCGTTCGACCTGCAGGGCACCCCGGTCGACCAGGTGGACAAGCTCGAGGTCCAGTGGCCCTCGCAGAGCCTGCGCAACCAGACCCTGATCGACACCCCGGGAATCGCGTCGCTGTCCAAGGACACCTCGGCCCGGGCCGGAGCGTTCCTGGCCCCAGAGGACTCGCCGACCCAGGCCGACGCGGTGATCTACCTGATGCGCCACCTGCACGCCACCGACGTGCGCTTCCTGGAGTCGTTCTTCGACCAGGGGGTGGCCAAGGCGACGCCGATCAACACGATCGCGGTGCTCTCGCGGGCCGACGAGATCGGGGTCGGCCGGCTCGACGCGCTGACCTCGGCGCGCCGGATCGCGCGCCGCTACCGGGCCGACCCCAAGATCCGCGGGCTGTGCCAGACCGTGGTCGCGGTGGCCGGGTTGCTCGCGCAGACCGGGCGCACCATGCGCCAGCACGAGTTCGCGGCGCTGTCCGTGCTGGCCGGCATGCCGCGCGCGGAGCTGGACGCGATGCTGCTGTCGGTGGACCGGTTCTCCCGCTCCAACCTTGGCCCAGAGAACCGGACACAGCCGGACTCCGAGACCCGCTCCCAGCTGATGGAGCGGTTCGGGCTGTTCGGGGTGCGGCTGTCCACCACGTTGATCCGCCAGGGCATCGCCGACCCGAACAAGATCGCCACCGAGCTGGTCCGGCGCAGCGGGCTCGACGAGCTGCGCTCGGTGCTGGCCACCCAGTTCACCGAGCGCCGCGACCTGCTCAAGGCCCGCTCCGCGCTGCTGGCCATCGACCTGGTGCTGACCCGCGAGCCCCGCCCGGCGGCGGCGCCGCTGACCGCGGAGGTGGAGCGCATCCTGGCCGGCGCGCACGAGTTCGCGGAGCTGCGGCTGCTCTCGACGCTGCGCTCCGGCGCGATCCGGTTGCCGGCCGAGGTGCTCGACGAGGCGGAGCGGCTGCTCGGCGGCGAGGGCGGGTCGGTGGCGTCCCGGCTCGGGTGCGAGCCCGGCGCGGGGTACGACGAGCTGCGCGCGGCTGCGCTGGACGCGGTGACCCGGTGGCAGCGACGGGCGGAGAGCCCGATGTCGGGTCGAGCGGTGTCGGACGTGGCTCGGGTCGTGGTGCGGTCGATCGAGGGCGTCCTCGCCAACCTGCACCACCCACCGCGCTGACCAACCCTTCCCCACACCCCGTCTGAACCGCCGTTTGGCTCCGACAACGCGATTCTGGGGCCATGTGAACAGCGTTTTGGCTCCGAAACGCGGTGTGGACGAGGGCCGCTCACGTGAGCGGCTCGGTGCGCGTTTCGGCGTCGTCGGTTTAGGGTCGCCCCAACCACGACCGCACGGAGGAGATCTGACGATGCCGAGGCTCAACGCGGAGTCCCTGCCCACGCTGGAGATCCCGACCCCGAACTACGATCGTTCGGCGCTGCGCGTCGGCATCGTGCACTTCGGCGTCGGCGGCTTCCACCGGGCGCACCAGGCGATGTACCTCGACGCGCTGATGAACGCCGGGCAGGCCCTGGACTGGGCGATCTGCGGAGTCGGCGTGCTCTCCTTCGACCGCCGCATGCACGAGGTGATGCAGGCTCAGAACTGCCTCTACACGCTCGTGGTCAAGCATCCGGACGGGCAGCTGGAGCCGCGGGTGATCGGGTCCATCGCCGACTACCTGTTCGCGCCGGACGACCCGGAGGCCGTGGTCGCGCGGATGGCCGACCCGGGCACCCGGATCGTCTCGCTGACCGTCACCGAGGGCGGCTACAGCGTGCACCCGGTGACCGGGGAGTTCGACGACCGCGACGAGAACATCCAGCACGATCTCAAGGACCCGGACGCCGCGCCGCGCACCACGTTCGGGTTCATCACCGCGGCGCTGCGCCGCCGCCGCGACGCCGGCACCGCCCCGTTCACCGTCATGTCGTGCGACAACATCCAGGGCAACGGCGACGTCGCGCACAAGATGATCACTTCCTTCGCCCGGCTGCAGGACGCCGAGCTGGCCGAGTGGATCGAGCGCGAGGTGCCGTTCCCGAACTCGATGGTCGACCGGATCACGCCGGTGACCAGCGACGACGACCGGGCCCTGCTGGCCGAGAAGTTCGACGTCACCGACGGGTGGCCGGTGGTGTGCGAGCCGTTCACGCAATGGGTGCTGGAGGACCACTTCACCGACGGCCGGCCGGCGTTCGACGCGGTCGGCGTGCAGCTGGTCCCGGACGTGATGCCGTACGAGCTGATGAAGCTGCGGCTGCTCAACGCCAGCCACCAGGCGCTGTGTTACCTGGGCTACCTGGCCGGATACCGGTACGCGCACGAGGTCTGCCAGGACGAGCTGTTCGCCGACTTCCTGCTGGCCTACATGAACCGCGAGGCCACCCCGACCCTGCTCCCGGTGCCGGGCATGGACCTGGAGGCCTACAAGCCGCACCTGATCGAGCGCTTCGCCAACCCCGAGGTGCGCGACACGCTGGCCCGGCTGTGCGCCGAGAGCAGCGACCGGATCCCGAAGTGGCTGCTGCCGGTGGTCCGGCACAACCTGGAGCACGGCGGCGAGATCGACCGGTCCGCGCTGGTCGTGGCCGCGTGGGCCCGCTACGCGGAGGGGGTCGACGAGCAGGGCGAGCCGATCACCGTGGTCGACCGGCTCAGCGAGCGGCTGGTGGCGACGGCGAAGCGCCAGCACGACGAGCCGCTGGCCTTCGTCTCCGACCGCGACCTGTTCGGTGACCTGGTCGACAACGAGCGCTTCACCACCGCCTACACCGAGGCGCTGGCCTCCCTGCACACCCACGGCGCCCGCGCCACCCTCGAAGCCCTCCGCACCCGCTGACGCCCCCGCGGCCCGACACCCCGAACGGAACGAACGGCACTTTCGCTCGCTAGGTGCGTGCGAAAGTGCCGTTCGTTCCAGGGTTGCCAGGCCGCGCAGCGTTGCCTCTGTCCGTGAGGATCAGGAGCCCGCAGTCCCGACGATCTGGCGGAGGTGGGCGAACAGTTCGCCACGACTACCCGAGCCCAGCCGTTGCCGCATCCGGGCCACGTGGTGCTCCACCGTCTTCGCCGAGATGAACAGCTGCTCGCCGATCTGCTTGTAGGTCATCCCCTCCAGCACCAGCGCCGCCACCTCGCGCTCGCGGCCGCTGAGCGGACCGTCGGCGTCGTCGGGTCCGTCGATGCCGGCCTCGGGTTCGACGGGCACCGGCGCGGCGGCCGTGCTACCCGCCGGCCCGGTGTCCGGTTCGCCGTCGGGGGTCGGACGGGCTCCGGGGCCGCTGCTCTGCAGGGCGCGGGCGCAGCCGAGCAACGCGCTCATCGCCTTGCGGTCGCGGGTGCGGATGGCGGCCTGCCCGGCCAGCTTCCCGCCCTCCCAGGACATGCCGACCGCGTGCAGCCCGCGCGCCGCCGCCTCCACCGCGGCCGGGTCGACCTCGGAGTCCAGCAGCCGCACCCAGTGCGGCGCGGCGGTGGCCATCGCCGCCGCGTACCGGCTTCCGGG
The DNA here is from genome assembly GCA_963730945.1 of uncultured Actinomycetota bacterium. Taxonomy (GTDB): domain Bacteria; phylum Actinomycetota; class Actinomycetes; order Mycobacteriales; family Pseudonocardiaceae; genus Pseudonocardia. The sequence continues at coordinate 93,309 of CAVSTV010000006.1, read as the reverse complement.
GGCGGCCGCCTTCAGGGCCACCGCGTGCAGCTGCGCGGACTCCCGGGACTCGGTGATGATCGCGGCCTGCAGCGCGGACCAGTGCAGCGGCGCCGCCCACAGCGCCGGGTCACCCAGCCGGGCCAGCAGCTGGGCCGCCTCGTCGAGGTGCGGGCGGACCCAGCTCGACTCGCGCAGCCGGGTGGCCGCGATCGACAGCTCGCCGAGCTGCTGCAGCACGAACAGGTCCACCGGGTGCCGCACGATGGCCTCGCGGGCCCGTCCCCAGGCCGGCATCAGCGACGCCAGGTCCCCGGTCCGCCGGGCCAGCGCCACCTCCAGCGCCGCGGCCAGCAGTTCGTCGCGGGGTTCGAGGTGCACGCCCGGTGGGGACGCGGCCGCCAGCGCGGCCCGCGCCGCCGGGAAGGCGCCGCGCGACAGCGCGATCCAGCCCAGCAGCAGCCGGTGCCGGATGACCGCACCCGGACCGCCCAGCCGGACCCGGACCGCCCGCTCCAGCACCGACTGCGCGACGTCGTGCTCGCCGCAGTGCACGGCGACCAGCGCGGCGAGCGCGGCCGGGGTGTCGGGCAGCAGCCCCGCCCGGTGCGAGGTCTCCAGCAGCGCGGCGGCCCTGGTCAGCTCCGACAGCGCCGCGGTCGGCGAACCGGCGACCGAGTCGTAGATGCCCTGGGCCATCAGCTCCTCGGCCCCGGCGAGCAGCGTCGGCGGCCGGATCGGCGGGGGCGGCCCGGCCGGAACCGTCGAGGACCCGGTCATCGGCGAATGGGCCATCGACGATCGGGTCATCGACGAGTGCGCCGGCGGTGACGGAACCAGCGGCGACGAGACCGGCGGCGATCCGGCATCCCGGGGCGGCCCGTGCAGCACCGCGCGCGCCTCGTCCAGCGCGCCGGTGCCGATCAGCGCCGGCACCGCGATCGACGACGGGTGTCCGGTCGCCGCACCCATCCAGCGGTAGAGCTCGGCGCTGCGGGCCAGCATCCCGCGCCTGGCCAGCACGGCCGCGGCCACCGTGCCGGCCCGGGTCAGGTCGGCGAGCGGCAGCTCGTCGGGGGCCGAGAGCACGTGGTCGGCCTGGGTGAGAGCGTGATCGAGATCGTCGGCCAGCACCGCCGCCTCGGCGCGGCGGGCGGCCAGCCCCAGGGCCGGCGCGCCGGCGCGGACCGCGGCGTCGAGGAAATCGCCCGCTTCCGTGCTGCCGCTGCGCAGGGCCTCCTCGGCCGCGGCGGTGAGCACCGCCGCGGCCCGGGCCCCGCTCATGCCGGTGTCGCGCAGCCCGCGCGCCGCGGTGCGCACGTTGCCGCCGCGGCCCAGCTCGATCTCGGCCAGCGCGCGCTGCAGCTCGGAGCGCGATCCGTCCGGGGTGCGGGCCAGCACCGCCTCGCTGACCAGCGGAATCGCCCGACCCCGTGCGGTGAGCAAGCCGGCCGCCTGCGCCGATTCCAGCAGCTCGTCGAGCGCGCCCGCGCCGGGCAGCCCGAGCAGCGGCACCAGCACCTCGGCCTCCAGCGGCGCGCCGAGCGCGGTGGCCAGCAGCAGCCCGCGCACGCCCTGGTCCTGGGCCTGCACCGCGTAGCCGAGCTGCATCAGCAGCCCCGCCGGCGCGCGGCCGAGCACCGGCGGCCGGGCGCGGTCCGGCCCGAGCTGCTCGGCCAGCCCGTCCAGCAGCCGATCGACGAGCAGCGGCAGACCCGCGGTCCGTTCCAGCACCAGGTCCAGCAACGCCGCGACGCCGGACCCGCCCGCCGACGCCGGCTCCCCGAGGCGCAGCGCGGCCCGCGATGCCACCCCGGCGCGGTCCAGGACGTCGAGCACCACCGGCGGCCGGCGGCCGGCCAGCGCCTCCCCGAGCGCGGCGGTGCCGGCGGGCCGTGGCCACGGGCGGTGCGCCACGACCAGGTGGCCGTGCGGGCCGGTGGCCAGCTCGATGAGCCGTTGCAGCGCGGCCGGCGCCAGCAGCTGAGCGTCGTCGACGAGCAGTGCCGCGTCCGGATCGAGCGGCTCGCCGGTCGCGGGCAGCCCGCGCTGCACGGCGACGCCGGCCGTGTGGAAGGCGGTGGCCAGCGCGTCGAGCAGGACGGTCTTGCCGAACCCGCCGGACCCGATGATGTCGACCCGGCGCACCGCGTCGACCCCGGTGATGACCTCGCGGACCAGCCGCCGGGCGACCGGCGAGCCGGCCACCGCCACCTCAGGGGTGCCCCGGGACCCGGGCACGAGGGCTTGCGTCCGAGTGATCACGCACCCCCACGGGTCGAGGTCTGCACCGGCGCGGGAAAGCGTACTCACGCCGATCCGGCCCGTTGCGCAGAGTGGTGGCCGTCCCCCAGCCGGGTCCCGATCACCGCGGGGCAGCGGGATGTCGAGCACCGGCACCTCATCGAGCACGTCGCGCCGAACCCGGGTCGAGCAGCCGCTGCCAGTCTTCGGTGTCCATGGTGGACGGACTGCGATCGGAACCGTTGAGCGCCTGCAGGGCACGGGTCATCTCGCGCACCGACACCACGGCGATCGGCGCGACCAGCAGCGGCCAGGACTCGCCGCCGATCATCCCGTTCACCTCCTCGGTGCCGTTCACCCGCTGGAACCGGCGCACGGCGTCGGCGGTGCCCCGGTCGAAACGCCCGTCGGGCACGACCTCGGCCTCCCCGCCGGCCCGCAGCAGGTGCTGCGCGGCCAGCACCTGCGGACCCCGATCGGCGACGCGCAGCAACGGCCAGCTCGCGGCGCTCGCCGCGGTCGCCGATCTTTCCTCGTCCTGGTCCTCGTCCTCGCGCAAGAGCTCGGCCACCTGGGTGCGCAGCTTCGGCAGCATCGAGTAGAGCACGTCGCCCGGGCAGGCGGTGTCCTTGAAGTCGCGGTGCCCGTAGATCTCGGTGGGCCGGATCCGGTACTGCTGGCAGACGTAGGCGCACAGTTGCCGCAGGCGCTTCCACTGCGCGTCGGGCGGGCCGGTGGCGGTGTAGGTGCCCTCGTTCTCGATGCCCACCGCGACGATGTTCTGCCCGGTGCAGTGAGCCCCCTCGACCTGCCGGCGTCCGCCGCGCAGCATCTCCAGGCTGCGGTGCCGGCCTTCGAGCACGTAGCCGCCGCGGCTGATCGTGAAGTGCTGGCCGCTGTCGATCCAGCCACGGGTCTTCATGTGGAAGTTCTGGATGCCCTGCGCGAGATCTTCGGCGGCCTCGCGGGTCACCTTCTTGACGTTCGCGGTGGCGGTGTGATGGACCAGGATCTTCACCGGCCGCCGGTTGTGGACCTTGACCGGACCGCGCGGCGAGCGGGCGTCCCAGCCGTCGCAGCCGATGATCGAGGGCGTGTCCAGCGCCCAGGCCGGCCCGGCGCCGAGCACCCCCGCGCACACCGCCCCTGCGGTGACCGTCAGGCCCCCGATCAGCACTCCGCGCCGCGTGATGTGTGCACCACTCACGGTCGCACCCCCTCCCCCGGTCGGCGCGACCAGCGCCACCCTTGTCCCATTCGAACCACAAGCACCATCAGTCACATACGCAACGTGCACAACGGCTCGACTCGAAGGTGTGAACGCCCGTCCGAGGGGCGTCGCCGAACGACGCGCGGTGGCCGCCGGGACCAGAGCCGGTCCCGTGGATCTCACGGCGCGTGGGTGGGCGTGTGGGTAGGAGTGGAACGAACGGCACTCTCGCTCGCACCTAGCGTGCGAAAGTGCCGTTCGTGCCGATGAGGCCGGTTCGACCGGGGCCGATCAACCCGCGGATCAGCCGGCGATGTAGGACTGCAGCTGCTCGCGCTCCGATTCCAGCAGGTCGATGCGCGCCTTGACCAGGTCGCCGATGCTGACGATCCCGGTCAGCTTTCCGTCGGCCAGCACCGGCAGGTGCCGGAAGCGGCCCGCGGTCATGATCCGCGCCATGTCGGCCACCTTGTCCCCGGGCGAGCAGGTCGTCACGCCGGCGGTCATGAACTCGGAGATCTGCAGGTAGAGCACGTCGGGGCCGTTCGCATGCAGCTGGCGCACCACGTCGCGCTCGGAGACGATGCCGACCAGCTGCCCGTCGCCGTCGACGACCGGCAGCGCCCCGACGTTGTGCTCGGCCAGCTCACCGATCAGATCGGCGAGGGTGGCCGTGGGCGCCACCGTCGCCACCGTGCTGCCCTTGCTGCGCAGTATGTCCGCGATCCGCATGCACCGACCCCGATCCATCGCCGTTGATGGATCGAGAGTACGAAGCCGACGCCGGTCACGAAAGGGTCGCGATCCGTCCGGGCTAATGTCAGTCGTCGTCGTCCTCTTCGCACTCGACGATGGGCGACGGGTTGTACTTGACGGTCCGGGTCTCGGTGCGCACCTGCCCGGTGCTGATCTCCCGCAGCGTGCGGGTGTCGGTGACGGTGAAGCCGGGCGCGCCCTTGCTCTCGCTGCACGGCTCGCCGTCGCCGATCTTGACCTTCTGCGGCTCGGTCGGGCTGGTCCGCGGCCCCGGGGTGGAGGTCACCTCGTAGCGCTTGGTCCCGAACAGCCGAACGGTGATCGACTGCGGGGTCCAGACCGTCTGGATCATGACGCCGGTCGGGTTGTCGTTGCGGAACTTCATGTCGATCTTGTCGTCGAAGACGGTCGCCTCGCGGCCGGGTGGGTAGCGGCTGATGTAGAAGCTGTGCTCCTTGTGCTCCACGTCGACCATGCCCGCGAAGTAGGCCGCGTTGTACAGCGTCGTCGCCACCTGTGAGACGCCGCCGCCGACGCCCCGCGAAGCGTGGCCGTCGGAGATGATGCCGGCCTCGACGTAGCCGTTGGAGGCGTTGCGGGGCTCGGTCGCGCCGTTCAGGCTGAAGGTCTTGCCCGGCTGCACGATCTTCCCATTGATCACCTGGGCGGCCCGCCGGATGTTGCGGCCGGAGTCCGGGGCGAAGCCGCGGGTGGTGAACTCGCCGATGACCCCGGTGATCCCGAGCTCGTTCAGCTTCTCGGTGGTGAGCTCGGCCGGCTGGTCGGCGTAGATCGCGGTGATCTTCCGCTCGCCGCTGCCGGTGAGCACCGTCAGCAGGTCCTTGAGCGTGGCCGCGTAGTCGACCCCGCGGCCGTCCTTGGACGGGCTGACCACCGGCCGCCCCGAGGAGAAGTCGAGCGAGGCATCCCGACCGGGGGTCTCCGAGGCGGCGAGCTGGGGCTTGAGCGCCTCCGCCGCGGCCTCGATGTTGATCTCCGGTACGAGCCCGTCCGGATCGGCCCGGAAGCTGAGCACGCCGGCGATCGCCTCCGGCGTCAGGTTGCCCTCGACCCCGCCCTCGCCGGTCACCACCACCGGTGCCGACACGGCGGGTTTCGCCACGTCCTCGATCGCGTCGGCGACGTCCTCGGGGCTGGTGATCGGCGGCAGCACGATGATGGGCAGCGGCACCGGGCGGCCGAAGGCCCACTCGCGCTGCAGCACCGACTCGGCGGCGGGCACGTCGAGCTGCTGACCGGGAACCGGTTGCACCGGCACCGGTGTGGCGCCCTCGAAGGCGACCGTGCCCTCGATCGGCGGATGATCGACGATCGGGACCAGCGCGGCCAGCGCCGCATCGAGCGCCTCGGAGTCGGTCGTGCTGACCACGCCGACCTCGCGCTCGGTGAACAGCGACGCGATCCGCGTGATCGGGTTGAACGGCTGATCGGCGGCCCGCGCCATCGTGCCCGGCCAGTCGATGCTCAGCCCGGCCGCGGTCGGGTCGATCTCGCTGCTGGCCTGGCCGACCTGCACCGCGATCGGCTGCCGGCCGCGCGGCTCGATCTGGCCCCGCAGCTGCCGCTCGGCGTCGGCCAGTGGGAGACCGCCGACCGGGATGCCGGTGACGAGCACGCCGCGCGGGATCTTGCCCGCCCCCAGCGCCAGGTCGCCGCCGTACAGCAGCGCGAGCAGCCCGATCACCACGCCGGCGATCAGCAGCGCGCGCCGCCGCCGGGTGGGGGGCGGGCCGTCGGTGGAGCCGGCCGCGTCGGGGCCAGCGGGCGGTGGCGAGCCTGGTGGCCCGGACAGCTGCTCGGTGTCGGCCGTGGCGGGCGACCCGGTGGGCTGCTCCGGCGCGTTGGCGGGCGCCGCAGCGTCGGACGGCGGCGGGGCGGCGGCCGCGACCTCGGGACGCGGGATGGTCTCCGTGGTCTCCTCGTCGTCGGGCCGCTCGTACTCGGCGACCGCCCGGGCCAGGGCCGCCACCGCGACGGTGGGCTGCTCGCCGGTGTCCGGGTCGGGCTGGGTCGGCGCCGGCCGCGGGTCGGATCGGCTGACCGCGGTCTGCACCGTCGGGGCATCCTCGAGCGGGCTGGTGGGCTCGTCGTCGGGGTCGCGAGCGGTGATGCCGACGGGCGGCGCCGCGGTCGCGGTCGAGCGCGGCGGCACCGGTGATTGGTCCTCGGCGCGGGGTCCGGTCGTGGGCGGCGGAGCCAGCGGCTGCGGCGCCATGTTCGGTGGGGCCCCGTGCGGTGGGGCCATGTGCGGTGGGGCCATGCGGGGTGTGGGCCATCTGCGGTGGAGCCATGGGCTGTTGTTGAGCAACGGGCGGTTGAGCCATGGCCTGTTGCGGGGCCATCGGCTGTTGAGCCGGAGGCCGTTGTTGGGACTGTGGGAACCCCTGCGGTGTCGTGGTCACCGGTCCCGATTCGGTGCCTGCCGGCTCGGCGTCCGGATCACCGACGGCGCCGTCGGGCGCGGCGTCGTTCGCCGGGCCGGTCGCGGTGGGCTGCTCGGGCCCCGCGGGCGCGATGGCGTCCGGATCGTCGGCGCGGCCCGTCGCGGCCGGCGCGACCCCGTCCGGATCGGTCGGTTCACCATGCGCGGGCTGGTCGAGGTGGGTGTCCGGCGCGTCCCCGGCGGAGGCGTCACCGGATGGGCTGACCGGTACCTCGCCGGGCGCGGGCTGCCGCTCGGGCATGGAGTCCGTTGCCCCCACCGTCTCCGGCCGCGTCCCCGGAGCCTTGGCCACCACCGCTGCCGGATCGTCACAGGTAGAGGCCCGTTCCGTGCTCGGTCCGCTCGGCCGCCACCGCGTGCACCTCGCGTTCGCGCAGGACCAGATAGGTGATGCCCTGGACGTCGACCTCGAACTGGTCGTCCCGGGCGTACAGCACCCGATCACCGACTTTCACCGTGCGGACGTGGTTGCCGACGCCGAACACCTCTCCCCAGACCAGGCGCTTGGGAACTTCCGCGGTCGCCGGGATGACGATCCCGGCATTGCTGGTGCGCTCGCCGGCACCGTCGGCCCTCACCATCACACGGTCGTGCAGCATCTGGATCTCGAGTTTGGGGTCCTGCACCGGCCCGATGCTACGACGTCCCGACTGCATGTCCGATTCCGGCCGTCGCCGGCAGTCGGCGCAGCGGCAGCGGAAAGCCCCGTGGCGCTGTCAGGTCGGGGGTCCGACAGCACCACGGGGCTGTAGTGGAAATCGGCAGGAGTCGGTTGATCGTTACCGTCTTCCCCGCCGCCGAACGGATTCACCCATTAGGAGCAGATGCTAGGCCTGCGCGAGCAGGTAGCGGCCGAAATGCGGCACCGTGAACGCGATCTGTCCGCGCTGCGCGGAGAACACCAAGCCCTTCTTGAGCAGGCTGTCGCGGGCCGGCGAGAGCGACGAGGACCGCCGGGCCAGATGCTCGGCGATGATCGAGGTGCCGACCGGCTCGTCGCGACCGTCGGCCAGCTCTGCCATGGCCCGCAGGTACTCGCGTTCGGCCGGGGTGGCCCGCTCGAACCGGGAGCCGAAGAAGCCGACCGCGAGCTCCAGCTCCGCCTCCGGTGCGGCCATCTTGACGTCGGCCGCGCCGATCGGGCTGCGCGGCGCGGCGTCCCAGGCGGCCTTGCCGTAGGCCTGAACGAAGTACGGGTAGCCGCCCGATGCGGCGTAGAGCGCGTCCAGCGCGTCGACATCGAACGAGGCCTCTTCGCGCTCGGCCGGAGCGAGTAGCGCGAAGTCCGCGTCCGCCCGATCGAGCTGCCCGATCCGGACGTACTTGAAGAGCCGTTCGGAGTAGGACTTCGACGCCGACAGGACGGCCGGCAGGTGCGGGAGGCCCGCCCCGACGACCACCAGCGGCGCCCGCGACTGGGACAGCTCGTGGCAGGCCGCGCACAGCGCCGAGATGTCGTCGGGGCGAAGGTCCTGCATCTCGTCGATGAGGATGGCCACCCCGGTGGAGACGTCACCGGCGAGCTGGGCGACCTCGGTGAACAGCTCGACCAGATCGATCTCGATGTCCCCGGAGTCCGCGCGCCCGCTCGTGGGTGGCACGTCGATGCCCGGCTGCCAGCGCTCGCGCAGCTTGGCCCCGTCCGGCGACGAGCGCAGGGCGAACGCCTTGAGCACGCCGAGCACCTCGTCCACCCGGTCCGGACTGGGATGTTGCACGGCGAGATCGCGGATCGCGCGGTGCAGGGCGGCCGACAGCGGGCGGCGCAGATCGGCCTCCGGGCGGGCCTCGATCTTGCCCGCACCCCAGCCGGCCCGCATGGCCATCGAGCGCAGCTCGCCGAGCAGCACCGTCTTGCCGACGCCGCGCAGGCCGGTGAGCACCAGGCTGCGCTCGGGGCGACCGCGGGCCACCCGCTCCAGGACGATCTCGAACGCGTCCAGCTCGCGGTCCCGCCCGGCGAGCTCGGGCGGCCGCTGACCAGCGCCAGGGGCGAACGGATTGCGCACCGGATCCATGCAACGGACGGTATCGGCGAGTCTTGCCCGGACCGTAGAACCGGCTATCGAAGGCGATGGCGTGTCGCCGATCGGCTCCTATACGGCACTCTGCCGGCCACGCTAGAGAGCCGAAGAGAACGCGATCAGGCGCGCCGGGTGCCCGCGTCGGCGATGCAGAACAGTCCGTACGCGGCGAATCCGGCCGCCACCACGACCAGCAGCCAATCGCCCAGCGCGGTGGCACCCAGTGTGCGCAGGGCCGCGTTGAGGCCGCCGGCCCGCGCCGGATCGGCGAACAGCGCCGCCGCCCCGGCCAGCACGCCGACCACGGCGAGGGCGAGCGCTCTGGCCAGGTGCCCGATCGCGCCGACCACCTCGATCAGCCGGCGGGCGGCCGGCGTGAGCCGGTGCACGTCGAGATCGCCCATGAAGGTGCGGCGCACGCCGGTGTAGACCATCGCGCCGGCGATCACCAGGATGATCCCGGCCACCAGCCCGAGCAGGATCCGGCCGGCCGGCAGCGCGAGCACGTCGACGGCCAGTGCGCCGGCCCTGGAGCCCGACCGCCTGCCGGCCAGGTAGCGGACGACGATCGTGGCCAGCCCGGCCATGGCGATCGCCTTGGCCACCGCGCCGACCCGCTTGCGCACCCGCTCGCCGCCCCGCACCCAATGGAAGCCCACCGCGGCCGCCACCAGCTGCCAGAGCGCGAACGCGAGCAGCCCGACCACGAGCAGTCCGAGCACCTGCACCCCGCCGGGTCGGTCGGCGATCGTGCCCACCGCCCCCCGCGCGTCCGGCGCGAGGTCCGCCACCCCGAACGCGACCTGCATCGCGAGCCAGGCGATGAGCAGGTGCACCACGCCGTAGCCGACGAGCCCGATCCGCCCGAGCAGGTCGACCACGCGTCCGGGCGCGTCCGAGGAACCCCTGCGGACCAGTCGCCGCAGGCTCCGGACCGGGTGCGCCACCGCGCGAGTATTGCGGACGATGGGATCGAGGCGATTCTCGCGCTGTCTGGCGCGTGGCCGAGACAGCCCTATACCGCGCGATCGGAAGGCTCGTCGACGATCACGATCGGTCCGATCTCGGTAACGGAACGTCATGAAACGCCGTGCTGCTGTCGCTATACGTAACATTCAACGAGCTACCGAGCGACAGCCATGACGTGGATGCCGATACACCCCGTGACCGCCGGGACGGCGTAACGCTGCCGCGATACACCGATCACGCGCGGTTACTACTGCGAAGGGCGCAGTATGCTCTCGCCCTAATGGCAGTACCGGTCGCATTGACGGTCGGGATGATCGCGGCGGAGCCGGGCACCGTCGAGCTCACGCCCGCGGTGTCGCAGATCATGGCGGACGCCGGCTCGCCGTGGATGAGCGGTCGGCCGGTCGGCCCCGACGCCGTCAGCGCCCTGGCGCGCGCCGAAGCGGTGGCCCACCGGGTCGACGCGTCCGCCACACCCGACCCGAGGGACCGTCGGGAGGCCGGGCTGTTCGTGCTCGTGGTCACCCTGGTGCTCTGCTGGAGCATGCTGCTGGTCGCCGGCGCGATCTGGCGCCATCGGCTGGCCGTGTGCGACGACCGCGACTGGGCCGACGGCTGGGCCCGGGTCGAACCGCGCTGGAGCGATCGCACCGTCTGATGAGCCCCGCCCGCCGGGCGGGCGGGTCAGCTCGCGCGGTTCTGCGGGACCTCGACGACCGTGCCTTCGATGATCTTGGGCATGCCGTCGGGGCGGGTCGTGCGCGGCTGCTCGACGACCTCGCCGTCCACGATCGGTCCGCGGGCACGGATCCGGGCGGTCCGCAGTTCGGGCGCCCGGTCCTCGGCCGCCCGGACCAGCCGGCGCCGCACAAGTGCTCGCGTCGGCGGCAACAGCAGCAACAGGCCGGCGAGATCGGTGACCAGGCCGGGCACGAACAGCAGCACGCCGCCGGCCGCGACCAGCAACCCGTCGGTGAGCTCGACGTGCGCCACCTGTCGGGCGGTCATCGCCTGGGCGATCGCCTGCGCGGCCCGGACCCCCTCGCGACGGGCGAGCCAGAGCCCGATCAGCGAACCGGCCAGCAACACCAGCAGCGTCGCACCGACTCCGATCGCCGAACCGAGCGCGACCAGCGCGACGATCTCGACCACGAGGTACAGCAGTACGAACGGCATACCGAAGTAACGCACGAGAAGGCAACGGTGCTCCCGCTATCCCGTCACAACTCGGTGTCGCTTGGTGACGATGGCGACAGTCCCGTCACCAGGTGAGCGCCAGCCCCGGGTCGGTGAGCAGGGCGCCGACGTCGGCCAGGAACCGGGAACCCTGCTCGCCGTCGACCAGTCGATGATCGAACGACAGCGCGAGCTGCCCGACCGTGCGCACCGCCAGCTCGCCCTCGACCACCCAGGGTGATGGCTTGATCGCGCCGACGGCCAGGATCGCCGCCTCGCCCGGATTGAGGATGGGGGTGCCGGTGTCCACGCCGAACACGCCGACGTTGGTGATGGTGAAAGTCCCACCCGCGAGGTCGGCCGGCGGCGTCTTCCCGGCGCGGGCGGTCGCGGTGAGCGCACCCAGCGCGAGCGCCAGCTCCCGCAACGACAGCAGGTCGGCGTCGCGGATCTTGGGCACCAGCAGCCCGCGCGGGGTGGCCGCGGCGATCCCGAGCTGCATCCGGTCGAAGTAGACGATCTCGCCGGCCGCCTCGTCCCACCTGGCGTTGATCTCGGGCGTGCGCCGGGCCGCGAGGCAGACCGCCTTCGCGACGAAGGCCAGCGGGCTCAGCGCGACATCGGCGTACTCGCGGGAGGACCGCAACCGCCCGCGCAGCTCCATCGTCGCGGTGACGTCGACGGCCAGGAACTCGGTGACGTGCGGGGCGGTGAACGCGCTGCTCACCATGGCCGCCGCGGTCGCCTTGCGGACCCCGCGGATCGGTTCCCGGCGGATCCCGCCGAGGCTCGGGGTCGGCACCGCCGCGGCCGCCGCGGCCGCAGCGGCCGAGCGCGGCGCCTGCGCGTACGACTCGACGTCCTCGCGCGTGATCACCCCGCCCGCCCCGGTGCCGGTGACGGCGGCCAGGTCGACGCCCAGGTCGCGGGCGAGCTTGCGCACCGGCGGCTTGGCCAGCGGCACCAGCCCGCCGGGCCGCGCGGGCGACCCACCGACGTCGACATCAGTCCGCTCTTGATCGTGTGAATCCGGACTGGTGTTGAACTCGACGGAGGGCGGGGGGACAGCCGGGCGGCGCGGGCGGCGGGTGACCGAGCCGGGTCGGGGGCCGTACCCCACCAGGGTGGCGATCCGCCCGTCCACCCCGGCCTCACCGATCTTCGCTCCGGTCCCCTCGGCCGCCGCGTCCGCCTCCGCCGCTACCGCGCTCGCCGGGGTGGCCGCCGTGCCCGCCTCGGCCGTCTCGATGACGATGATCGGCGTCCCCACCGGCACCGTGTCCCCCGGCTGTGCCAGCAGCTCGGCGACCGTGCCCGACCACGGTGACGGCAGCTCGACCGCCGCCTTCGCCGTCTCGATCTCGACCAGGATCTGGTTCACCGCCACCGTGTCCCCTGCGGCCACCCGCCAGCTGAGAACGTCGGCCTCGGTCAGCCCCTCGCCGGCGTCCGGCATCGCGAACTCGCGCCGCACGCCGATCACCAGGCCAGCGAGCGGTCGACGGCGTCCAGCACCCGATCCAGGTCGGGCAGGAACTCTTCCTCGCACTTCGACGGCGGGTAGGGCGTGTCGAAGCCGGTGACCCGCAGCACCGGCGCCTCCAGCGAGTGGAAGCACAGCTCCTGCACGCGGGCCGCGACCTCGGAGCTCACCGACGTCTCCGGCGCGGCCTCGGCCACCACCACCAGTCGCCCGGTGCGGCGCACCGACTCGACCACCGGGCCCAGGTCGAGCGGGGACAGCGTGCGCAGGTCGATCACCTCGAGGTCGAGCCCGTCGGCCTCGGCGGCGGTGGCTGCCTCCAGGCAGGTCCGGACCACCGGCCCGTAGCCGACGAGGGTCAGCGTGGATCCGGTCCGCAGCACCCGGGAGCTGAACAGCGGTACCGGCTCGGCGCCGGGATCCACCTCCGCCTTCTCCCAGTACCGCCGCTTCGGCTCGAAGAAGATCACCGGATCGTCGCAGGCGATGGCCTGCTGGATCATCCAGTAGGCGTCCTGCGCGTTCGAGCAGGCGACCACCTTCAGGCCGGCGACGTGCGCGAACAGCGCCTCCGGCGACTCGCTGTGGTGCTCGACCGCACCGATCCCGCCGCCGAACGGGATGCGTACCACCACCGGCATCGGCACCCGGCCCTGCGAGCGGAAGTGCAGCTTGGCCAGCTGGGAGACGATCTGGTCGTAGCCGGGGAACACGAAACCGTCGAACTGGATCTCGCACACCGGCCGGAAGCCGCGGATGGCCAGCCCGACCGCGGTGCCGATGATCCCGCTCTCGGCCAGCGGGGTGTCGAGCACCCGCTGCTCGCCGAAGTCCTTCTGCAGCCCGTCGGTCACCCGGAACACGCCCCCGAGCTTGCCGACGTCCTCGCCCATCACCAGTACCTTCGGGTCGCGCTCCATCGCCGCGCGCAGCCCGTCGTTGAGGGCCTTGGCCAGGGTCAGCACCGCCATCACCGGGCTCCTTCTTCGGCCACCGAGAAAGTCGAGTGGTACGCGAGGAAGGCCTCGCGTTGCGCGTCGATCTGGGGCGAGCCCTCCGCGTAGACCTGGGAGAACATCCGGTCCGGGGCGGGTGGCGGCATGTCGACGCAGAACTGCCGGAACCGGGTCGCGAGCTCGTCGGACTCGGCCTGCACGGAGTCGAAGAACTCCTGCTCGACGCCGTTGGAGCGCACCAGGTTGACCCGCACCCGCTCGATCGGGTCCTTGAGCTTCCACAGCTCCAGCTCGTCCGCGAGCCGGTAGCGCGACGGGTCGTCGGAGGTGGTGTGCGCGTCCATCCGGTAGGTGAAGGCCTCGATCAGTACCGGTCCGTTGCCGGTGCGGCACTCCTCCAGCGCCCACCGGGTGACCGCGAGGCAGGCCAGCACGTCGTTGCCGTCGACCCGGATGCCGGGGAAGCCGTAGCCCTGCGCGCGCTTGTAGAGCGGCACCCGGCTCTGCCGCTCGGTCGGCTCGGAGATGGCCCACTGGTTGTTCTGGCAGTAGAAGACGACCGGCGCGTCGTAGACCGCGGCCCAGACGAAGCCCTCGTGCACGTCACCCTGGCTGGTGGCGCCGTCGCCGAAGAAGCAGATCGTCGCCTCGCTGCCATCTGATCCATCGCCAGACCCTTCGCCCACTTTGGACTCGAAACGCTGGCCCATCGCGTAGCCGGTCGCGTTCAGGCACTGGTTGCCGATCACGATGGTGTAGAGGTGGAAGCCGGTGGCCTTCGGGTCCCAGCTGCCCTGGTCGGTGCCGCGGAAGATGCCCAGCAGCTCGGTCGGGTCGATGCCGCGGGTCCAGGCCACCCCGTGCTCGCGGTAGGAGGGGAACGCCATGTCGTGCGGCGCCAGCGCGCGACCGGCGCCGATCTGCGCGGCTTCCTGACCGAGCAGCGGCACCCAGATCCCGAGCTGGCCCTGGCGCTGCAGCGCGTTGGCCTCGCGGTCGAAGCGGCGGACCAGAACCATGTCCCGGTAGAGGTCCTGCAGGCCGGCGACGTCGACATCGGAGACGTAGCTGTCGAACCGGGCGTCGCCGACCCGTACACCCTCGGGCGTCAACAGCTGGACAAGATCTTTACCGCCCTCGTCCGTCCCCTTCAGACCGGCGATCACCTGCTCGCGGCTGACGGTCTGGGCGAACGCGTCCGATGTGGGCGGAGTCCAGGCTTGCGGAACCGACACGTGTGCCTCCCAGTGCTCACGGACCCGACGCCGTTCGTGGCGACGCGGGTGTCCTCGAGCGCCGGTCCCGACGCCCGGTGGAGCAGCGGGCTGTCCGGCGCCTACCGACATCCTGGCACGGGAAGCGGGCCGGTCGAGCCGCTGACGACGCGATCGAACGTTACGTGGCGATCATCGACACGTAACGTTCGATCGGCGGTTCGGACCGGGTCGAAACGTCAGGGCTGGGGCGTGGTGGGCGGTGTGGTGGACGTGGGCGGTGTGGTGGACGTGGGCGGCGTGCTGGGCGGCGGCGTGCTGGCCGGCGGCGTGCTCGGGTAGCTCGGGTTCGGGTCGCGGCTGCCGTAGCTGGTGGTGCTGCCGTAGCTCTGGCCAGGCCCGTAGCCGTTGGCGGCCGGGTCGACACCGGGGCTGTGCGTGACGCCGGCGGCGTTCTTGGCCTTGCGGGCGGCGCCGCTGATCTGGCTGGAGTACTTGCCCTTCGTCTGCTTGTCGACGAACTGGGCCGCCTGGTCCACGTACTTGGCCGCCTTGTCCGGGTTCTTCTTGGCGTAGCTGCGAGCGGCCGCGGCCGCGGTGGCCAGCGTGGCCAACTTCTTGAACAGGGGCATGCGGTCCTCCGTCTAGGGGTGCTCGCGCTGGGGCGAGCGGTATGGGTTGAACGTCTCGGCAGCGGCTGCCGGTTCCCGGGGGTACCCACAGTAGGCCCGGACGTCACACGACATCGCGGACAAAGTGCACACCGTCTTGTCACGCAATGGTGACCGCTCCAACGGGTACCACGGCCGGGTGAAGTGGCAGCATCGCCGCGTAATCGCCTGAGCTGTCTCCCCGGAGGTAGTCATGACCCGAATCCCAGGATCCATCCCCGCCGCCCTGGCGGCGACCACCCTCGCCTTCGTGCTGGCCGGTTGCGGAGCGGGCGGCGACGGCAGCGGGTCCTCCGCGTCGGAGTCGCCCGCACCCTCGGGTACCTCGGCCGCCCCGGCGCCGGCCAAGGACGAGGCGCTCGCGGCGCTGGTCCCGGCCGATGTCGCCGCCGACGGCAAGATCGTCTTCGGCACGGACGCCTCGTACCCGCCCAACGAGTTCACCGACACCGACGGCAGCACGATCATCGGGTTGGACGTGGATCTCGGCACCGCGATCGCGCAGAAGCTCGGGCTCACCGCCGAGTTCCAGAACAGCCAGTTCTCCGGGATCATCCCCGGCGTCGAGGGCGGCAAGTACGAGCTGGCCATGTCCTCGTTCTCGATCACCGACGAGCGGGTCCAGACCGTGGACATGGTCAGCTACTTCTCCGCGGGTACCAGCCTGGCGGTCAAGACCGGCAACCCGGACGGCATCAACGCCGACGACCTGTGCGGCAAGGCCGTCGGGGTGCAGGCCGGCACCACGCAGGTGGACGACCTCACCGCCCGCAACACCGAGTGCACCACCACCGGCAAGGCCCCGATCGCGGTGACCGAGCTGCAGGCCCAGACCGATGTCACGCTCGCGCTGACCTCGAACAAGATCGTGGCCATGCTGGCCGACTCGCCGGTCGTCGCCTACGCGGAGAAGACCACCGAGGGTGCGGTGGAGACCGTCGGCGAGCCCTACGACACCGCGCCCTACGGCGTCGTGCTGGCCAAGAACCAGGGCGACTACGGCAAGGCCGTGCAGGGTGCCGTGCAGTCGCTGATCGACGACGGCAGCTACGCGACGATCCTGGAGAAGTGGAACGTGTCCAACGGCGCGATCCCGACATCCGAGGTCCGGAGCTGACCGAGGTGACCGACGCGCCCGCTGGCCCGGCGAAGCGCCCACCGGCGATCGAGGCCGTCCCGGTCCGCCATCCGGGGCGGTGGCTCGCCGTCGCGGTGCTGCTGGTGCTCGCGGCGATGTTGGTCAACACCGTGTTGACCAACGACGGTTTCCGCTGGCCGGTGGTGGGGCGTTACCTGTTCTCCGATCCGGTGCTGAGCGGGTTGCGCAACACGCTGATCCTGACCGCGCTGTCGATGGTCATCGGGATCGTCGGCGGCATCGCGCTGGCCGTGATGCGGCTGTCGCCCAATCCGGTGCTGTCCGGGGTGTCGGCGGTCTACATCTGGCTGTTCCGCGGGACCCCGCTGATCGCGCAGCTGCTGTTCTGGAACTTCCTGGCCGCGCTCTACCCCCGGCTGTCGCTGGGCGTGCCGTTCGGGCCGGAGTTCGTCTCGTTCGACACCAACCAGCTGATCAACCAGTTCACCGCGTGCCTGCTCGGGCTCGGGCTGAACGAGGCCGCCTACATGGCCGAGATCGTGCGCGGCGGGCTGGTCTCGGTGGACGAGGGCCAGACCGAGGCGGCCGGCGCGCTGGGCATGTCGCGGGCCCAGACGCTGCGCCGGATCGTGCTCCCGCAGGCCATGCGGGTGATCATCCCGCCGACCGGCAACGAGACGATCTCGATGCTCAAGACCACCTCGCTGGTCGTGGTGATCGGCTACTTCGAGCTGCTCACCTCGGTGCAGCGGATCTACTCCACCAACTTCCAGACCATCCCGCTGCTCATCGTGGCCGCCGCCTGGTACCTGGCCCTGACCTCGATTCTCTCGATCGGGCAGGGCTACATCGAGCGGTACTTCGGGCGCGGCAGCAGTCGCGGGCCGACCGGTCCGCGACTGTTCACGCGGCGGCTGCCGGAGGAGACGCGGTGAGCGAACAGTCGACACAGCACACGCCCATGGTCGAGGCCACCGACATCCACAAGAGCTTCGGCCGGGTCGAGGTGTTGCGCGGCATCGACCTCGTCGTGCAGCCCGGCGAGGTGGCCTGCGTGATCGGCCCGTCCGGATCGGGCAAGTCGACGTTCCTGCGCTGCATCAACCACCTGGAGCGGATCGACGCCGGCCGGATGCGGGTGGACGGCGAGCTGATCGGCTACCGCGAAGCCGGCGGCAAGCTGCACGAGCTGCGCGAGTCCGAGGTCGCCCGGCAGCGGCGCGACATCGGCATGGTGTTCCAGCGGTTCAACCTGTTCCCGCACAAGACCGCGGCGGAGAACGTGATGGAGGCCCCGCGCACGGTGCGCCGGGAGCCGCGCGCCGCCGCCCGCGACCGGGCCTGCGCCCTGCTGGACCGGGTCGGCCTGGACGCCAAGTACGACTCCTACCCCGCGCAGCTGTCCGGTGGCCAGCAGCAGCGGGTGGCGATCGCGCGGGCGCTGGCCATGAAACCGCGACTGATGCTGTTCGACGAGCCGACCTCGGCGCTGGACCCGGAGCTGGTCGGCGAGGTGCTGGACGTGATGCGCGCGCTGGCCGGCGAGGGCATGACGATGGTCGTGGTCACCCACGAGATGGGGTTCGCCCGCGAGGTCGGCGACACCCTGGTGTTCATGGACGAGGGCCGGATCGTCGAGGCCGGCAACCCGCGCGACGTGCTGGGCAACCCGCAGCAGGAGCGCACCAGGGCGTTCCTGTCGAAGGTGCTGTAGCTGATCACTCCCGCGACCCACCGATCGGAGCGAACGGCACTTTCGCACGCTAGGTGCGAGCGACAGTGCCGTTCGTGCCGCCCTGGCGCGCCCCACACGGTGGCGGGACACGCTCTAGGCTCGGGGGATGATCGAGCGCATTCCGTTCGGACGGACCGGCCACCGGAGCAGCCGAGTGATCTTCGGAGCGGCGGCACTCGGGGAGGTCGACCAGGCGACGGCGGACTCGCTGCTGCCGCTGCTGGATGCCCACGGGGTCAACCACCTCGACGTGGCCCGGTCCTACGGCGACGCCGAGCTGCGGCTGGCGCCCTGGCTCGCCACCCGGCGGGACGACTTCTTCCTGGCCACCAAGACCGGCGAGCGGACGGCCGCCGGGGCCCGCCGCGAGCTGGAGGAGTCGCTGGGCCGGCTCGGCGTCGACTCGGTGGACCTGATCCAGCTGCACAACCTGGTCGAGCCCGACGAGTGGGAGACGGCGCACGGCCCGGGCGGGGCGGTCGAGGCGCTGGTGTCCGCGCGCGACGAGGGCCTGGTCAAGGCGATCGGCGTGACCGGGCACGGGTTGCGGATCGCGAGCATGCACCTGGCGAGCATCGAGCGCTTCGACTTCGACTCGGTCCTGCTGCCCTACAACTTCTCGCTCCGCCAGCTGGCGGACTACCGCCGCGACGTCGAGCAGTTGCTGGCCGCCTGCGAGGCCCGCAGCGTGGCGGTGCAGACCATCAAATCGATCGCGCGACGGCGCTGGACCGACCCGTCGGCGGAATCGGGTCGCAGCTGGTACGAGCCGATCCGTGAGCGCGATGCGCTGCAGCGGGCCGTGCGCTACGTGCTGGGCCGGCCGGGCCTGTTCGTGAACACCTCCAGCGACTACGAGTTGCTGGCCGACATGCTGGACGCGGCCGAGACGACCGGACCGGCGCCGGACGACGAAACGCTGGCCGCCGACCAGGCCGAGATCGACATCCAACCGCTCTTCGACGGGACCGAGCTGGAACGCATCTGACGCCCGGTCGCTGCGGCACCGCCGACCTCACCGCCCACCCGCCCCAGCTGCAGCTCCGGCCGGAGCCGTGGCTGAGCGCGAGCACCGAGGCGTCGCCTGGGCGGCGCTGCCGCGGGACTTCCCGCAGCACCGGACCGTCCATGGCCTGTTCGGGCGCTGGGCCCGCCACGACGTGTGGGAGCAGATCCGCGACGCCCTGCGCGATCTCGTGCGCGCGGACAAGAGACGCGACCCGCTGCCACCGCGGCGATCGTCGACTCCCGGTCTCTGCGTGACGCGGACACCGTGCCACCCAGCGGCGGGCAGCACGGCGTCGCTCGAGCAGCGCGAGTGGGACACCAGGGTCGTTCCCGGGCTCGACAGCCCTCATGTCCCGCTGATCATGCACTCACCCAGGTGCATGGTCGCGACCGCCAGAACGCCTGGTTCCGCCCGGCGCACATGATCGTGCAGCAGGAAAAATCGCTGCTGGGGCCGCGATTCCTGCTCTACGATCATGACTGCGGACAGCAAGCCCCCGGATCGGTGCGGCCCGCCCGCGGATCGCGTGCACAGCGCCGGCGATCGGTGTGTGGTGGATCTGCCGCTACCGGCGTGGCGGATCTGCCGCAGCCGAGTGTGTGCCCCGCGCGATCGAAGGCGGCTGCGCGCTCGGGTGCAGCTGCGGGGAGAAACCGTGGCGGAGCGCGAGCACCGACGTTCGCGGGGTGAGGACCGCCAGCTCCCCATCGGGACACGGGACGGGATCGCGCCAGCCGTCGAAGGCGAAGGCGAGCAGCTGACCGCCGCTGAGCAGCCGCGGACCGTCGAGGATCACCACCGCGCCGTCGGGCAGGGTGTCGGCGGCGCCGGTCCAGAGCTTGCGGTCGGCAGCCCGGGACAGTCCGCGGCCGGGCCCCAGCCGCTCCGCGGCCAGCCGCCGGTTGAGCTCGGCGGCACGCACCGGCCGGCCCAGCGCCGCGCCCACCCCGTCCCGGTAGGCCAGGTAGGCGCCGTGCCGGCACTCCCCGCACGGCCGGTGGCCCGCGGCCAGCGCCACCGCGTCGTCGAGGAAGAACAGCGGGGTCCAGCGGCCCGGGCGGGCCAGCCCGACCCGGCGCCCGCGGAACGCGGTGCGGCAGGTGATCCACAGCGAGCCGCGGTGGTGGCGGACCAGCTCACCGCGGGCATCGACCAGGCAGCCGCGGTTGCCGGCGAACAGGCCGCGCTCGCGCACCGCGTGCAGGTCGCCGAACGGATCGACCCGGTTGCGGCGCGGACCGCCCGCCACCTCAGCGCCGGTGCCCGTAGAGCCGCAGGTTGCGGATGTCGTAGGTGAACAGCTCGTCGACGGTGAAGAACTCCTCGACCGCGGCCCGCAGCGAGTCGGCGTCGAACATCGTGTGGTGGGCGTTCCAGATCCACAGTGGCACCCCACGGCCGTCGACACCCTGGTGGGCGGCCCGCTCCGAGTGCCCGCCCAGGATCCAGTGGTTGGCCTCGGCGGTGTCGATCTCGCCGCGGGCCCACTGCTCGGCCACGAAGCGCGCGTCCGGTACCCCGATGTCCAGCCGGGCGCCGGGCCGCAACACCCGGGCCCACTCGCGCAGCGTGGGCGAGATCAGCTCGTAGCTCTGGTGCTCCAGCACGTGGTTGGCGCGCAGCGCGTCGATCGAGCCGCTGGCGAACGGCAGCCGATCGATGCCGCAGCGCACCTCGATGTCGGGCAGCCCCAGCATGTCGACGTGCAGGTCGTAGTCGGGGTGCGGCTTCTCCCCGGCGCCGATCTCGAGCCTCATCCGGTGGGCGGAGTCAGCTTCTTGATCATCTTTGCCGGCCGGCCGGCCATCACCGCGTACGGCTCGACGTCGTCGCGCACCAGCGAGCCACCGGCGACCACGGCGTGCTCGCCGATCGTCACCGGGCCCAGCACCAGCACGTGGCTGGCCAGCCAGACGCCGTCGCCGATCACGACGTCGCGCCCGGAGCGCGGGAACGCCAGCTGCCGGGCCCGCCCGAACTGCTCGATGTCGTGGGTGCCGGTGAGCACGGCGACGTCGTGGCCGAAGAACGCGTGCTCGCCGATGGTGATCGTGCCGCCGGACATGTTGAACAGCGCGTTGTTGACCACGGCGGTGTCCGGGATGCGCAGCCGGGAGCGGTCGCCGTGCCAGCGGTAGGAGTACAACGCGTCGAGCTTGAGCTCCTCGACCTGCTGCGCCACCCGCTCGGCCACCCGATCATCGATCATGGCCTGCAGCGGGCCGCGCAGCGCGCGGGCGATGAGGCGGTCGAGCAGGCGCATGCGGCAGGTCCCCTTCTGGAGCGGTCGAGGCCCGCATCGTGACACAGCCCAGGGCCGCTGGGCAGTGCGTCCCCGACCGGTGTCGGAAACGGGCGGGTCACGCCGTGCGGTAGTCACCGTCGACCGGTTCGGCCGCGGCCGTCGATCCGGGGTGCTCGCCCACCGGGGCCCCGGACAGCACCTGCTCCAACCGGCGGGCCAGCGCGTCCATGCCGAACCGGGTCCGGGCCAGGGCCTCGTTGTGGTCGAGCAGGGCCGGGTCCGGGTCGGCCAGCCAGGCCCGCAGCGGCCCCGGATCGTCGGCCCGAAACCATCGGAAGCCGAACGCGGCCAGCTCGCGGGCCACCGGGAAGTCGCCGACCGCGATCGGCTTCCGGTGCAGCGCCGATTCGATCAGCGGCAGCCCGAAACCCTCCCAGGTCGAGGGCAGCACCACCGCATCGCAGGCCGCGTAGGCGCCGGCCATCGCCACCCCGGACGGGAGCCGCCGCCGCACCGGCACCCGGCCGCCGGCCAGCAACGCATCCAGCTCGTCCTGATAGCCGTCCTCGGTCGGGCCGGTGAGCCAGTAGGTGCCGCCGAGCGCCCGGGTGAGATCCAGCCCGATCTTGATGCCCTTGCGGGCGATCGCCCTGGTCGGCTGCAGGAGCAGCGGCTGGGCCCCGACCCGCAGCCGGCGCCGGACCGCGTCGCGCTGCTCGGGGCAGGGCCGCTCGGCGAAGCCGTGGTAGACGGTGCTGGCGGTGATCCGGCGGCGCTGCCACAGCGCGCGGCGGGCCAGCTCGTTGATCGTCACGTGCCGCCAGGCCGGGTCGTCGGGCGGCCATTCGGTGCAGTCGGCGTAGCGTTCGCGCTCCCACGGCAGGTCGTGATGGCGCAGCACCGCCGGGCGTCCCCGCAGGTAGGTGGCCACCGACTCACCGACCGCCCGGTTCATCGGCAGCGAGCAGAGGTTGTCGACCACCACCAGGTCGACGTCGTCGAGCGCGGCCGCCAGCTCGCCCTGCGCCGGGGGGCGGCGCGAATCCACGGCCAGCCCGCGGACCAGCAAGTCCGGTCGGCCGTCGCCGGCCACGGTGCGCACCCTGGTCCCGAGCCGATGCAGGGCGCGAATCCATTGCCCGGCCGTCACCGACACCCCGTCGGCCGTACCGAGGCGGTAGGACACGAGGGCCACCCGTTGCCCGAACAGGTTCGACATGCGCGCATCGTGCTGGAGCCACGCCACCCACGCACGCGCTGGAGCGCAACGTCACGTCGCGTCCACTCGCAACGTCCACTCACCAGCGTCCACTCGCTGCGTCCACTCGGCGTAACCGGTGGTCAGGTCGCGAGCCGTCCCATCAAGAAGAACTCGGGGTTCGGCCGCAGCGCGGTCAGGTGGGCCAGCCGGTTGGACATCGCGAACAGCGCGGTGATCGCGCCGATGTCCCAGATCTCCTCCTCGGACAGCCCGGCCAGCCGCGCATCGTCCAGCTCGGCGTCGGTGAGCGCGGCCGAGTCCAGGGCGATCAGCAACGCCAGGTCGACGATCGCGCGTTCCCGCGGCGACAGCTGCACGCCCCACGGGTTGCTCGCCACCCGGTCGGCGATCTCCGGGTCCTTGGCCCGCACCCGCAGGATCGCCCCGTGCGCCACCACGCAGTACGTGCAGTGGTTCGCCCCCGACGTCGCCACCACGATCAGCTCGCGCTCGGCCTTGGACAGGCCCTCGGAGGAGTCCATCAGCGCGTCGTGGTAGTCCAGGAAGGCCCGCAGCTCGGCAGGTCGGCGCGCCAGCGCGCGGAAGACGTTGGGCACGAAACCCGACTTGTCGGCGATCACGCCGATCCGCTGCCGAAGATCGTCGGGCATGTCCTCGAGCTCGACATGGCCGAAGCGACTGACCGGATAGGAGTCCATGGCTCGACGCTAGCCGCTGCAGCGGCAACGATGCTGGGTATGCCCGTGCCCGAGGAGATCCGTCATCGGTTGTCGCAGTGGTGCGCGGCCCGGGTACCGGCCACCGACCGCGATCATCGGCAGGTCGGTTACACCATCCAGGGCGACGAGATCATCGTGCACGACCGGCGGGCGCCCACCTACCCGGAGCTCGACGCGTCGTGGCCGTCGGTCGCGGTGGCGCGGTTGCACAGCGACGATCCGGAGCTGGGGCGGTGGACGTTGTACCGGCCGGTCGGCGACCGCGGTTGGCAGCGGGCGGCCGACGGCGACGATCCGGTGACCCTGCTCGACGTCATCGCCCTTTGATTCGCTCGGCCGTCGTGTTCGTGCTCAGGCCAGGGCGTGCCAGCAGGACCAGTAGCGCGCTGACCACGACGGCCAGGCCCAGCGCGGCGGACAGGCCGATCAGTTCGGCGAGCGCGCCGATCGCGGGTGGACCGGTGAACGAGCCGAGGTAGCCGACCGTGGTGACCGCAGCGATCGCCACCGCGGGCGCCCCGGTGTTCACCGCCGGTGCCGCACCCAGGATGGTCGGGGCCACCGGGGCGAGTCCGAGCCCGAACAGCGCCCAGCCCGCGATGCTCAGCCCGCCCGTGGGTGCGAGCGCGGCCAGGGCGATGCCGACCGCGGCCACGGCCCCGCAGCCCTGCACGACCCGAACGCGCCCCCAGCGGGCCACCAGCCGGTCGCCGAACAGGCGCCCGATCGCCAGGGTGCCGGCGAAGACGGTGAAGGCCGCCGCGGCGAGGCCCGCGGATCCGTCGTACTCGCTGCGCAGGTGTACGGCGCTCCAGGTGTACGCGGCGCCGTCGAGCAGGAAGGCGCAGAACGCGACCAGCCCGAGCAGCAGCAGGCGTCCGCTCGGTCGGACGAACGTCGGCTGCCCGTGCCGCACAGGCTCGCGAACCAGTACCACCGTGGCCGTCATCGCGACCACGAGCGCGACGCCGGCGGCGTACGCGAAGTGCACCGCCACCGGGACACCGCCGGCGGCTGCGGCGGTTCCGGCGATCCCGCCCGCGACGAGCCCGAACGGGTGGCCGGCGTGCAGACCCGACAGCACCGGCCGCTCGTAGCGCCGTTCGAGCTCGATGCCTTGAGCATTCATCGCGACGTCGACGACGCTGGTGGCCGCGGCCATGACGGCCAGCGCCGCGGTCAGCCCGGCCAACCCCGAGGTCAGCGCGACCGCGAACAGGGCGGTCGGAAGCCCGGCGAAGCCGAGTCGCAGCGCGCGGCGGCTGCCGAGGCGGGCGACCAGCGCCCCACCGGCCGGAAGCCCGACGATCGCGCCGGCCTCCAGCCCGATGATGGCCAGCGCGAGCGCACCGTCGGACAGGCCGAGCTCTTCCTTGATCGACGGGATCCGGGTGGCCCAGGCCGCGTAGACCCACCCGGTCATGAAGAAGATCGCTGTGGTGGCGCCACGCGCCCGCCGTTCCCGAATCCCGATCACCGGATCGGGTTTCCCGTCAGGGTTATGCCAATTCATCAGTAATGGGCATAGAGGTTCTAAAATCTGTGCATGCTGGACGTCGGCAAGCTGGCCACCCTGAACGCGGTGCTCACCCACGGCTCGTTCTCCGCGGCCGCACACGCCCTCGGTCTCACCCAACCGGCGGTGTCCCGGCAGATCTCACTGCTCGAACGGCGCCTCGGCGCACAGCTGGTGCGGCGCACCCAGCACGGCGTCCATCCCACCGAAGCCGGACGAGTACTGGCCGGGCACACCGACGCGATCCTCGACCGACTACAGCTCGCCGAAGCCCAGATCGCCGACCTGGTCGGGCTGCGCACCGGCCGCGTCCGGCTCGGCTCCTTCCTCACCGCGCTCGTGCACCTGTCCGCCGAACTCGGTGCTCGTATGGAGGAGCGCCACCCCGAACTCTTCCGCGGTCGGCGACAGGTGATCGAGGACGTGCTGGTCGATCGCCCCGCGGCGCTACGCGGGCTGGCCGCCGCCGAACTGGACGTCGCGATCGTGTTCGAGCACGCCTTCGAACCCGCGCCCCCGCCGCCGCCCGATGTCGAGATCATTCCGCTGTTCGACGACCCACCCTGCGCGCTGTTGCCCACCACCCATCCCCGTGCCGCCGCCCCGGCTGTCACCCCGATCCAGCTCGGCCACGACACCTGGATCCGCGCCCACCACGGCTCCGCGGCCCGCTTCGTCGACCACGTGCTGCACGGCGTCGGCCTGCACCCGCCCGTGGCTCACGCCGGTCACGGCGACGAGCCGATCGAAGCCCAGGCATTCGTCGCGGCCGGTCACGGCATCACCCTCGCGCACCGGCTCAACGTCCTGCTCGACCCCGCTCAGATCAAAGCCGTGCCGCTGGCCGGCGAGGTGCCCGTCCGGCACATTCAGGCGGCCGTCATGCGCGGTCAACGCGCACCCGCCGCCCTCGCCGCGATCGCCACACTCCGCGAGATCGGTCGACGCCGCACTACCCCCGACCTCACACCCGGTCGCTGAGCGCGGTCGCTGAGCTCGGCCGGGCCGGCGCCGATCTCAGGCGCCGGCCTGACCCATCGCCGCCGCCCGGGTGGCCCGCGGCTGCGCGGCGGCCGAGATGGGCACCACCGCAGCCGGCGGCGGGCTCGGGTTCTTGCTCCGGATCAACAGCGCATCCGCCCGCCGCAGCACGCTGAGCAGCGACGGGGCCGACCCCGCGCGCTCGCCGGACCCGATCGCGGCGAGCATTCGCGGCGCGGCCGCGGTGAGCAGCAGGTGCTCCACACCGAGGGCGTCGGCGCCGAGGACCAGCAGCACATCGGCACTGTCGGGTGGCGGAATCTGGGCCAGCAGTTGCTCCATCGGCAGGAAGATCGCCATCCCGAGCGCAGCCGGGCTGTGGTCGGCCAGCGCGGACCAGGCCGCGGCCAGGCGCGGCGCGACCGCACCGAGGCGCAGCAGCAGCGTCGTTCGACGTTCCTCGTCGCGCTGCTCGCGGCGGGCCGCGACCAGCGACTCCACGGCATCGGCGTAGCCCGCGACGTCGCGCGCGCGCAGTGCCGTGCAGACCCGCTCGTGCTCGGGCGACATGGCGGTGATCGGGCAGCGGCCGGCCAGCCGGTCGGCCATCTCGTACAACCGCCGACCGGCGTCCACACCGGTGTTGTTGCGCTCGAAGTCCAGCACCGCGGCGGCCACGTTGGCGGCCGACTCGACGTCGGGCACCGACAGCGGCGAGTCCGCGGCCAGGAACAGCACGTCGTGCCGCAACGCGCTGACCGACCGGACCGCGGCCGCGACCCGCAGCAGCACGTCGCTGAGGCGGCGCAGCCCGACGTCGTCGCGCGGTGCCGGGATGCCCATCTCGACACAGCCGGCGCACACCCGGCGCAGCCACTCGCCCAGCTCGAGGTACTCCACGGCGCGCTGGACGTCGGCCTCGGTCTCCGGCGCCCGCCCGTCCACCCGGATCGCGCCGAGCACCGGCTGCACCTCGCGCTGCAGGCTCGACCGGAAGTAGGTGCGGCAGCGACCACCGCCGGCCAAGAAATCGCGGTACTGCCGCAGCAGGCTCAGCACGCCGGCGTCGGGCTGCGCGGGGAACGTCACGGGAGCGGCGTTGCGGCTGTGATCCACCGCGGCGACGGCCTGCGCGGTGTCCTCGAGCATGCCCTCGAAGACCGTGCGGTGCTGGGCGAGCACGAGATCCGACAGCAGCCGCCAGGCCCACCGGGTCTCGGCCGTGGTCGGCAGCGCCCGCAACGAGCGGTCGACGAGCTGCGCGACGGAGGTGACCGCGGCCCGGCGGGCGGGATCCACCTCGGCGAGCAGCCTCGGCACCATCGCGGCGCCGGGGCTCGGCTCGGTCGATCGCTGGGCCTGCTCGCACAGCTGCGCGACCTCGGCCGGGGACGGCAGGTCGGTGATGGCCGGCAGCTGCTGAGCGGAGCGCGCCCGCCGGATCGGTGTCGACGTCGCGAGCAGGCTGCGCAGCTCGCGCAGCTCGCCGGCACCCAGTGCGGGCAGCTCGTCGAGCACCCGGCCGGCGGTACCCGCGGGCAGCGCGAGACGCAGCTGGTCCCAGTCCTGCTGATCGGCTCCGGTGATCACCACACGCTTGCCGTCGGCCAGCAGCCTGTCGACCGCGTCCGCCAGCGAGTGGACATCGAAGTCCTCCAGCACGACCAGCGTGTTCGCCCGGACGGCGGCGGCCACGGTGGCGCTGCTCCCTGCGGGTCGAAGCGGCGACGGCGTCGCCCCGGGCCGGGCTCGCTCGGCCCGGTCCACCGAGGCAGCCAGCGCCTCGGCGAGCCGCCGGATGCCGGGCGGCGCGGTGCCGTTGAGGATGGCCCGGCGGATCTGTACCCGGGCCGTCGCGGTCAGCCGATCCGCGCTCGCGGCGGCGAGACGGTCGACGAAAACGGCGAGGTCCGCGGCTTCGCCGCTCTCCCCGTTCTCGTTCGCCGGTCCGACTTCGAGCACCTGCCACCTCCGCCTGTCACCGCCGTGTGCTGGCGATGATCACCCTTCGTATCGGATATGTCCACGGAATGTTGCGCCCCGGTTGGACGGCACGCAATCAGGACGTATACGAACGGTCACTCTCAGCGGTCGTTCGGCACTCGAATGGGTGGTGGAACCGATCGGCCGGTGGATCGGCACAGATCTGCCTCCGGGGACCGACAAGGCACGCCAAAGCGTAGCCGGGCGGTCACATCGGGTCGCCCAGCGGATATCGGCCAGCGGCGGCGGGTGGCTCCGAACGGCCGAGCTGCAAGGCGAACGGTGGGGTGCGCGCCGGCTCAGCAGCAGCGGGCCGGCGGCTCCCGGTCACCCTGGCGCCGCCAGAACTCGCGCTCACTCAACGGGGTCTCATTTGGATGCGTTGCGGCGTGGTGCGCCAGATAGTTCTCGTAGGCGCGTTCACCCATGACGCCGCGCAGCACCTGCCACGCCTCCCGGGCCGCGTGGCGCAACCGCGACCCCATCCGATCGCTCATCCGCGCTCCGCAGAACTGCCGGCCAGCGCCCGCTCACGCTGGTACTCGCGCTCCTCCTTGGTCGGGATCAGCCCGGCCGGCGCCCACAGCTTCGACTCGACGTACTCATCCTCCGAGCCGCTGGAGAGCGGCCGGCCGGAGAAGGCCGCGATCCACACCCGGATCGCGTCGGCCAGCACGATCACGATCAGGGCGGCGAACAGCGCGGTGAGCGCGGTGTCCAGGGTCGTGTTGAACACGACCTGCTGCATGGCCTCCGGGGTCTTGGCCGTGCCCAGGCTGGTCTTCCCGGCGTCCAGCGCGTCCTGGTACTGGTTGCGCTGCGCCCAGAAGCCCAACTTCGGGTCCGCGGAGAAGATCTTCTGGAAGGCCGCGGTGAGCGTGACCGCGGCGTCGAAGGCGAGCGGCACGATGGTGATCCAGGCGTACTTCGCCCGCCCGGACTTGATCAGCAGCGTGGTGCACACGGCCAGCGCCACCGCGGCGAGCAGCTGGTTGGCGATGCCGAACAGCGGGAACAGCTGGTAGATGCCGCCCAGCGGGTCGTTGACCCCGGCCCAGAGCAGGTAGCCCCAGAGCCCGACGATGATCGCGCTGGCTGACCAGGAGGCCGGCTTCCAGGTGGTGTCCCGGTAGCGCGGCCACAGGTTGCCCACCGTGTCCTGCAGCATGAAGCGCCCGACGCGGGTGCCGGCGTCCACCGTGGTCAGGATGAACAGCGCCTCGAACATGATCGCGAAGTGGTACCAGAAGGCCTTCAGCCCCTCGCCGCCGATGACCTCGGAGAAGATCTGGGCCAGCCCGACGGCCAGCGTGGGCGCGCCGCCGGTGCGCCCGAACAGCTTCTCCTCCTCGACCGCGGCGGCGGCCGCCGCCAGGTCCTGCGGGGTGATCGTGTAGCCGATGTTCGCCACCGCGGCCGATGCCGTCTCGACGGTGGTGCCGAGCACGGTGCCCGGCATGTTCATCGCGAAGTACAGGCCGGGGTCGAGCACGCACGCCGCGGCCAACGCCATGATGGCCACGAACGACTCGGTGAGCATCGCCCCGTAGCCGATCATCCGGATCTGCGACTCGGACTCGATGAGCTTCGGGGTGGTGCCGGAGGCGATCAGCGAGTGGAAGCCGGACAGCGCGCCGCAGGCGATCGTGATGAACACGAACGGGAACAGCGAGCCGGCGAACACCGGGCCGGTGCCGGTGACCGCGAAGTTGGTGATGGCCTCGGTCTGGATCGTCGGCCAGGCCAGCAGGATCGAGGCCGCCAGCATGACGATGACGCCGATCTTCATGAAGCTGGACAGGTAGTCCCGAGGGGCCAGCAGCATCCAGACCGGCAGGATCGAGGCCAGGAAACCGTAGATCACCAGAGAGAGGGTCAGCTGGTTGGCGCTCAGGGTGAACGCCTCGGCCGCCGCGGACTCCTGCACCCAGCCGCCGGCGATGATGGCCAGCAGCAGCAGCGCGACGCCGATGGCCGAGCCCTCGAGGATCTTCCCCGGGCGCATGTAGCGCAGGTAGAAGCCCATGAACAGGGCGATCGGGATGGTCATGGCCAGCGAGAAGGTGCCCCACGGCGAGTCGGCCAGCGCCTGCACCACGACCAGCGCGAGCACCGCCAGCAGGATGATCATGATGGCCAGCACCGCGATCAGCGCCGCGGCCCCACCCACCGGGCCGATCTCCTCGCGGGCCATCTGGCCGAGGCTGCGGCCGCCGCGGCGGGTGGAGAAGAACAGCGTGACCATGTCCTGCACGGCACCGGCGAAGATCACCCCGATGATGATCCAGATCGTCCCGGGCAGGTAGCCCATCTGCGCCGCCAGCACCGGCCCGACCAGCGGGCCGGCCCCGGCGATGGCCGCGAAGTGGTGGCCGAACAGCACCCGGCGGTCGGTCGGGTGGTAGTCCTGTCCGTCGTTGAGCCGCTCGGCCGGGGTGGCCCGGGTGGGGTCGACCCGCAGCGCCTTGCGCACGATGAAGCGCGCGTAGAAGCGGTAGGCGATGGCGTAGGAGGCCAGCGCGGCGAAGACCAGCCAGGCCGCGGAGATCTCCTCGCCCCGGCTCAACGCCAGGATGCCCCAGGCGATCGCCCCGACCACGGCGACCGCGGACCAGATGGCCAGCTGCTTCGGATCGCGGAACCAGGGCCGTTCGGCGTTCCGTGCCTGGTTCCGTGCCTGGTGAATCCGTCGGGAACTCGGTGGTGGCCACGACGCCTGCCCCTCTCGTCCGCGCGCACGACGCCGAACCCCGCGACGCCGGTTTGGGGCCTGACGATAGGACGCGGATGCCGCGCTGTCAGCGCCTGAGCGCCGCGGGAACCGAGCTGTGACCGACGCGTGTCCACCGGCGCGGGTCCTGCGCTCTCGCCCCACCGGACAGGAACGAACGGCACTTTCGCACGCTAGGTGCGTGCGAAAGTGCCGTTCGTTCCGAATGTGCGGGTCGGGCCAGGCGCCGGGGGGGGCGCCGGGGGCCGGGCCGGCGGCTACCGGCCGAGGCGGAGCTTGAGGGCCTCCAGCTCGTCGCGCATGGAGGTGGGGAGGCTGTCGCCGATCTTGTCGAACCACTCCTCGATCAGCGGGATCTCGGCCTTCCACTCCTCGACGTCGACGTCCAGCGCGGCGTCGAGGTCGGCCGGATCCGCGTCCAGGCCCTCGACGTCGAGGTGCTCCGCGGTCGGGACGTAGCCGATCGCGGTCTCGCCGGCGCCGGCGGTGCCCTCTAGGCGCTGCACCATCCACTTGAGCACCCGGCTGTTCTCGCCGAACCCGGGCCACAGGAAGCGCTTGTCGTCGCCGCGCCGGAACCAGTTGACGTAGAAGATCCGGGGCAGCTTGGCGGCGTCGGCCCCCTTGCCGACGTCGATCCAGTGCTGGAAGTAGGCGCCGGCGTTGTAGCCCAGGAACGGCAGCATGGCCATCGGGTCGCGGCGCACGTTGCCGACCTTGCCGGCCGCCGCGGCGGTGGTCTCGCTGGAAAGCGTGGCCCCGATGAAGGTGCCGTGCTGCCAGTCGCGGGCCTCGGTGACCAGCGGCACCGTGCTGGCCCGGCGGCCCCCGAAGACGATCGCCGAGATCGGCACCCCCTGCGGGTCCTCCCACTCCGGGGCCAGCACCGGGCACTGGGACAGCGGGGTGGTGTAGCGCGAGTTCGGGTGCGCGGCCTGCGCGTCCGAGTTCGGGGTCCAGTCCTCGCCCTTCCACGAGGTCAGGTGCTGCGGGTCGCCCTCGAGGCCCTCCCACCAGATGTCACCGTCGTCGGTGAGCGCGACGTTGGTGAACAGCGAGTTGCCCTGATCGATGGTCTTCATCGCGTTCGGGTTGGTCTTCCAGTTGGTGCCCGGCGCCACCCCGAAGAAGCCGAACTCCGGGTTCACCGCGTACAGCCGGCCGTCCTCGCCGAAACGCATCCAGGCGATGTCGTCGCCGAGGGTCTCGGCGCGCCAGCCCGGGACGGTGGGCTGCAGCATCGCCAGATTGGTCTTCCCGCAGGCCGAGGGGAACGCGGCCGCGATGTAGTACGCCTTGTCCTCGGGGCTGATCAACTTGAGGATCAGCATGTGCTCGGCGAGCCAGCCCTCGTCGTGCGCGATGGCCGAGGCGATCCGCAGCGCGTAGCACTTCTTCCCCAGCAGCGCATTGCCGCCGTAACCCGAGCCGTAGCTCCAGATCTCGCGGGTCTCCGGGAAGTGGCTGATGTACTTGGTCGGGTTGCACGGCCACGGGACATCGGCCTGCCCGGGCTCCAGTGGGGCGCCGACCGAGTGCAGGCAGCGCACGAAGCGGTCGCCGGTCTCGGCGAACAGCGGCAACACCGAAGCGCCCATCCGCGTCATGATCTTCATCGAGGCCACCACGTACTCGGAGTCGGTGATCTCCACCCCGAGCATCGGGGTCGGCGCGTCCAATGGGCCCATGCAGAACGGAATCACGTACATCGTCCGGCCTCGCATGCAGCCGCGATAGACGTCGGACATCGTGGCTTTCATTTCGGCCGGATCGACCCAGTTGTTCGTCGGCCCGGCACCCGCGGGCGTCGCGGAACAGATGAACGTGCGATCCTCGACGCGCGCCACGTCATCCGGATCCGAGACCGCCCAGAATGAATTCGGTTTCTTCTGCTCATTCAGTCGCTTGAACGTTCCCGAATCGACCAGATCGGTGGTCAGGCGATCCCATTCCGCGTCGGACCCGTCGCACCACACGACGCGATCGGGCCTCATGAGCTCGGCTGCCTCCCGGACCCAGGACAGCAGGCGAGTGTTCGTCGTCGGCGTGTGGTCGATTCCGGGCACGGTCGCAGCAGTCATGTGTCCTCGCTCACCGGCGGCGCAGGCCCCGGGGAATGCTGAGCACACCCGGCTCTCGGACCGGGTGTACTGGGATAAAGGTGGATTACCGACCGTACCGGCGGCGCTCCGATTCCTCACCGGGCGGCGCTGTCGATTCACTCACAGGACCGATCAGGTAATCGATTCAGAAGGCTCGGCAAACGGTTGCACGACCGGCATATCCCGGTGTCGGTCCACGTCGGTCATGCCGACGTCTCCGGTTGATAACGCGTTCGTCATCGATGTCTGCGTGCCGATCGGAGCGCCGGCCCGGACGTCAGTTCAGCGGGCGAATGCCGTCCGGGAGCACACCGCCGGCCAGCAGCTCGCCGGCCAGCTCGGCCAGGTGGGTGAGCACGGAGCGCTGGGTGAACGGCCCGTACGACACCCTGGCCACCCCCAGCTCGGCCAACCGCTGCGGTGGCAACGACCCCGGCACGTTGATCACGCTGATCCGGTGCCGGCCGATCCCGTCGACCAGCGCGGTGACCGTCGGCTCATCGAGCAGGCCGGGCACGAACACGCAGGCGGCACCGGCGTCCAGGAAGGCCCGTCCACGCTCGATCGCCTCGGCGAGCACCGCATCGCGATCACGGTCGCCGGCCCGCAGGAACGCATCCGTGCGGGCGTTGAGCACGAAGGGCACACCCTCGGCCTCGCCGGCCTTGACCGCCGCGGTGACGGCCTCGACCGCCGCGGGCAACGGCCGCATCTGGTCCTCGAGGTTGGCCCCGACCACGCCGACCCCGATCGCCTTGCGCACCGTCTCACCGGCGTCGCCGTAGCCGGCCTCCAGATCGGCGGTGACCGGCAGCTCGACGGCGGCGGCGATGCGTCCGACCATGTCAATCATGGAATCGACGGGTATCTGCTCGCCATCCGGGTACCCCAGCGTGGCCGCTATGGAGTGACTGGCTGTCGCGATGGCCCGGCAACCGGGTTGTGCGGCGACCACGGCCGCGGAAATCGCGTCCCAGACGTTGACGACAACGAGGAGGTCGGGGTCGGTGTGCAGCCGAAGCAGCTCCGCGGCCTTGCGTGCGGTGTCGGTCGAGGTCATCCTGCACACGCTACCGACGACTCGGCAGTCGCACTGCTGCGAAGACGATCGCTTCGCAGACACCCGTATCGGGGAGCTCCGATGGACGAGAACGCGCAGTACATCACCCTGCTATTGGTGTCGATCGGCCTGACCTTCCTGGTCGGACGGTTGTTGGTGACCGCGGGTGAGCCGTTCCTGCAGGAGGTCTTCCAGGACCGCTCGGTCACCCGCTCGGTGAACCTGCTGCTGTCGGTGCTCTTCCACCTGATCACCCTGGGCGTGCTGGCAATGATCCTCGGGATCGATCTCGGGCCGGCCGAGCCGCTGCAACGGTTCATCACGCGGCTCGGGGTGGTGCTGCTGGTGCTGGGCATCGCGTACGGGATCTCGATGCTGGTGCTGATCCGGGTCCGCGAGCGTCGGCGCTCGGACACCATCTCCGAGCAGGTGCAGGAGCGACTGGCCGATCGCGGCGTCGACACCCGCCCGGCCAACGAGATCAGCACGCACCCCAACCAGGGCCCCTACGACCAGCGCCATCACGACCAGCCCCATCACAACATCTAGCCCGGCTGGGATATCCGATCGCGTGTACTGCGTCGTGGTCGGGTAGAAGGAGCACATGCTCGGCTGGATCAGCGACATCGAGAAGCTCACCCTCGACAACTCCGACTTCCGCAGGGTCCTCTTCACCGGCGGTCACACCCAGCTCACGCTGATGTGCCTGCAGCCGGGAGAGGACATCGGCTGGGAGGCGCACGGCCACCTCGACCAGTTCCTGCGCATCGAGCAGGGGCGGGGCGAGGTCGACCTCGGGAGGTCCGGGGACGCCGTCGACGAGACGCGGGCGGTCGAGGACGACTGGGCGATCATCGTGCCCGCCGCTACCTGGCACAACGTCCGCAACGTCGGCGACTCCGAGCTGCGGCTCTACTCGCTGTACGCACCGCCGGAACACCCCGACGGCACCGTGCACGCGACGAAAGCCGATGCCGAGGCCGCCGAGCACGACCACGAGTGACCGGCCGTCAGGTCGGGGCGATCGCGCTCGCCACCGGTCGCAGCCAGGGCTGCTGCACGCATTCCTGCACGCAGCGGGCGAACAGCCAGCGCCGGACCCGGTGCGCGTCGAGATCGAGCAGCGCCGAGAGCCGGTCGGCGAGGCCGCCGGGATCGGCGGTCAGCCGCTCGGGACAGTTGAGCAGGTGTTGCAGCACGTCGTAGGTCGGGTCCCCGACGTGCGGTTTCGGGTCGATCACCAGCCACGGTTCGCGGTGCGCGGCGAGCACGTTGCCCGCGTGCAGGTCGGTGGTGAGCAGCAGGTCGGGTCGGTGCTCGCGGGGCAGGCCGCGGAACAGCTCCATCCCGGCCCGGGCGATGCCGGGATCGAGGGCGTTCGGCTGGCGGGCGTAGTCGATCTCGAACTCCGCGGCCCATTCGTCGCAGAGCTGCACCAGCGATCGGAACGGGTGTCCGGGTGGGGGTTCGTGCCACAGCCGGCGCAGCAGCACGGCCACCACCTCGTCCTGCTCGGACCCGGATCGGCCCATCGCCAGCGTGGTGCCCGGCCGGCAGCGTTCGAGCAGCAGCCCGCAGTGGGCGCCCTCGTCGTGCGCCGCGTACAACCGCACCGCGCCACGCTCGGACCAGGCGCGCAGCCCGGCCGCCTCCTGCGCGGCGTCGACATGTCGCCAGCCGATCTTGAGTACGAGATCGCGCCCGGCCGGGTCCCGGGCCGGCGCCACCCAGGACACCTCACCGCCGGGCTGGAACGGCGGGCCGAGGGTCAACGCCCAGCGCGCGGCCAGGCCGTGCACGGCGTCGGGCAGTCCGGCGAGCCAGTCCCGGCGTTCCGGATCGACGGCCGCGCTCGCGGCGAGCCGGGCGGGCAGCGGGAACACCGGCACCATGATGCCGGGGTCCGGCGTGAGCGGACGTCAGCGGGCGAGGGCCAGCGGCAGCTGGGCGATCACCGGCACCGGGACCGGCAACCGGTGCACGGTGAGGTTCCAGTAGCGGCATTCCGGGTCGCCGGCACGCCACGCGTTGGCCAGCCGGGTAGCGGCGTCGGCGTCCATCTCGCGGCGCGGCCGGGGTCGCATCCCGCAGCGGCTGCGGACCTCGGTGTCCAGCGCCCGCCAGGCGTCGTCGGCCTTGGTGTGCACGCTGACCGTGGGCGATGAATGGACGTCGCCGACGAGCAGCGTGTACGCGCTTACGACCTCGTACGGCACGGCCGGCCCCTCTCGCTCACCAGCACCGCGGCGGCCGACCGGGAACTCACCGACCCCCGCGTGCCCACAGTGAACGGCATCGGACTCGTCCAGGGTCGGAAGCCACGCCGTAGCGCGGCGAGTCGCTCAGCCCGGTCAATGAGCGGTTCGCCCACGGCAGGCCGAATCACCGTCGCACCTTCGGGCGACCGGGCGGTCTCACGATTGCGCGGCGCGCGCGGGTGTCCGTCGTTGTCGGCGCCGGCGCACGAGGTGCTGCCGCGCCGCTCCCGCTCCTCGGCGCCGAGGAGCCTGCGGTGCGGGTCGGCTTGCCCTCGTCGGTCCTGGTCCATCTGAGCAGGACTCATGTTCAGGTTGGAGTCGCTCGCGTGCACTCGCGATCGTCTGCACGGCCAGTGACGGGGCGTGTGCATGTCGAACGCCGGGCGTCACCGGGCAGCGTGCGGCGGGCGCGTCGTACGAGGTCGAAGGATCCCGTCAAGGAGCCCGTCATTCGGCTTGATAACCGCAGTTCTGGCCGCTATACTCGAACACATGTTCGACACCGCGGATCCGACTGAGGTGTTCGCGATCACCCCCACCGAACGCGCCGCCCGCAACCACGACTACATCCCCACCGCCCCCGGCGTCTACTCCCAACCCGACGACGACGCCCCCACCTACGGCCTGGCCGAGTGCCTGCCCGACGGCGAGCTCGCCCTCGACGCCGAGCACGCCGCCGCCGAACCGGCGCTGCTCACCGACACCGCGCTGCTGGACACCATCGTCGCGTTCGACCACCTCACCCGCTGGGCCCAAGCCCGCCGCACCCGCCTGATCGCCGAGTTCGCCCGCCGCCGCCCCGGCGACGAACCCCAAGCCGTCATCCTGCCCCCGCCCCAGCGTGGCCTCGCGGTGGGCCCCCGATGAACTCGGCCTCGCCCTCGGGATCAGCCGCCCCGCGGCCAGCACCGAACTGGCCCAGTCGATCATCCTGACCCGCACCCTGCCCGACACCCTGGCCGCGTGGCAGGCCGGCACCATCGACGCCGGCCAAGCCCGGGTGCTGTGCGAACTGCTCACCGTGCTGAGCCCCGAGCAGGCCCGCCAGGTCCAGGACCGGGTGCTGCCCGCCGCCGGGACACAAACCTGGACCCAGTTCCGGGCCGCGGTACGCCGTGCCGTGCTGCGCGTGGACCCCGACGGCGCCAACCGGCGCCACGGCGCCGCGCACCGCGAACGCCGGGTCGCGGTGCACCACGACGAGGACGGCATGTCCAGCCTGTGGGCGCTGCTCTCGGCCACCGACGCCGCCACCGGCTGGCACACCCTGACCCGCCTGGCCCGCAGCCTTGGCCCCGACGACCCCCGGCCTATGGACGCCCGCCGCGCCGACCTACTCGTCGACCTCATCACCGGCCGCCTCACCCACACCCACTACGACGACACCGCCACCGACGACGACACCGCGGACAGCGCCACCGACAACACCACGACCGATGACGAGCACCGCGACCGATGACGAGCCCGCGACCGATGACGAGCCCGCGACCGATGACGAGCCCGCGACCGATGACGAGTTCGCGACCGACAGCGACACCGCGACCGACAGCGACACCGGCACCGGCGATATGGCCGGTGTACACACCGATGACACCGGTGCGGCCACAACGCCGACCGCGGCCACCGACACCGACACCGACACCGGCACCGACACCGGCACCGGCGGCGACACCCGAGGAGCCCGCCGACCGGACCGCCGGCCGGCCGGGTGGCCACCCCGCACCAACCCCGCTCGTCGCACCGGCTGCACCTGCGGCGCCGCCGGCAGCAACAACAGCGGCAGTGGTGGTGGGAAGCCACTGGTGCAGATCGTCATCGGACTCGACACCCTCACCGGCACCCACCAGCTACCCGCCGAACTCGTCGGCTACGGCCCCATCCCCGCCGACCTCGCCCGCCACACCGCCACCGACGCCGTCTGGAAACGCCTGATCACCGACCCGGTCAGCGGTGCCCTGCTCGACCACGGCCGCCGCACCTACCGACCACCCGCCGCCCTCCACGACTTCGTCAAAGCCCGGGACGTGACCTGCCGATTCCCCATCTGCAACCGCCGCGCCATCGACTGCGACCTCGACCACCTCCAACCCTGGGCCCAAGACGGCGACACCAACGAGGCCAACCTGCACGGCCTCTGCCCCCAACACCACGCGCTGAAAGACCAACCCGGCTGGCACGTCATCTCCCACCCCGACGGCACCCTGATCTGGATCACCCCCACCGGGCACCGCCACACCAGCCGACCCCACGACTACCGCGACTACTTCCCCGACGACCCCGAACCCGAACCACCACCCGCCCCACCCGAACCAGCACCGCCGGGCCACCCGATCCCCGACGACCCACCCTTCTGACAACGACCGCGAACCGAACCGCCGCGGCGCGCGACTGCAAGAATCGACACCGCTGTTAGGACGGCGTTCGACATGCACACGTCCCGTCACTGGCCGTGCAGACGATCGCGAGTGCACGTGAGCGACGCAACGTGAACATGAGTCCTGCTCAGATGGACCAGGGCAGACGAGTGCAAGCCGACCCGCACCGCAGGCTCCTCGGCGCCGAGGAGCGGGAGCGGCGCGGCAGCACCTGTGCGCCGGCGCCGACAACGACGGACACCCGCGCCGCGACATCGGGACGATCCGGCCGCCACAGTGACGATGCCGCTCGCTACGACGCGCGCATCTGGAGTGACGCCAGCATGAGCAACAACAGTCAACAGCCCGGCAGTCCACGCGACCCGGTGTCGGTCGCGGGGGAGTGGGCCCGGCCCACACCGGGGTGTCCATGCCGGGTCGAGGACAGCCGGGCTCGTCAGGCGGCACTGATCATTGCGGGAGTCACAGGAACGACCTGCTCGGATCCACCATGTGCCGCTCGGAACGATCACCGAAGCCGCGCGCAAAGGCGGGCTAACGCTAACCCAACGGCCCTGGCGACCTGGCTGACGAGGGCTAACGGCGGGCTAACGGCCCAGCGACACTGACGACATGTTGAACTCCGGCACCCGCATCGGGGGCATCGCCGCCCGCGTGTAGCCGTCCATCTCCCGAGGCAGGGTGCGCCGGGTGGCGCCGACCTCGGTGGTGCGGCGCAGCACGTCGAGCGGGGAGTAGTTGAAGCGGAAGTTGTGGTCCACCTCGGCGACGACCTCGCCCTTCTCCACGAGGTACACCCCGTCCCGGGTCAGCCCGGTCAGCAGCAGGGTGGCCGGGTCGACCTCGCGCACGTACCAGAGGCAGGTCAGCAGCAGGCCGCGTTCGGTGCGCCCGACCAGATCCTCGAGGCTCGCCTGGGAACCGCCGGTGAGCAGCAGGTTCCCGCCCATCGGGGTGAACGTGGTGCCGAACTCGGCGGCCTCGGCCCGGGAGTAGCCCAGCTCGTTGACCACGCCGGCGCGCACCCAGTCCACGCGGCGGCTCGGGGCTCCGTTGTCGAAGATGCTGATCCCGTCGCCGGACCACGCGGTCGAGACGAACGGCTGGTACTCCAGGCCCGGCGCGCCCGGATCGCAGGTCAGCGTGAGTGGTAGCTCGGTGAGCCGTTCGCCGGTGCGCGGGCCGTCCGGGCCGGCGAGCGCGCTGCGGCCCTCGTGTGCCGGGCGGCCGTCCATCGACCACGCCAGGAAGAGCATCAGATCGGCGACGGCCGAGGTGGGTAGCAGCGTCTCGTAGCGCCCGGCCGGGAGCTCGATCTTGCGCTGCCCCCAGGCCAACCGGGCCCCCGCTGAGGCCGCGAGCGCCACCACATCGACGTCGGTGAAGTCCATGGTGGACACCCCGGCCCACGCGGAGCTGCTCAGATCGGCGGTCTTCGCGTTGAGTTCCACCGAACCGGTCGGCTGCACCCAACGCCGGCGCACCCCGGCGGAGGTGCCGAGCCAGCTGGTCGTGACGCTGTGCGTGGCGAAGCCGTACTGCCGCTGCGGTCCGGCGAGCACCTCGGCCAGCCCTTCGACGAACGCCGAGAAGACGCCGATCGAGGTGGCGCCGGCGTCGTCGTCCCAGCTCGGGTCGGCCTCGGTCGGCTCCGGCAGCGGCATCGCGTCCTCGGCCGGCCCGGCATCACGGGCCGCGGCCTCGGCGCGGCGCACCAGCACCTCCAGCTGGCCGGGGTCGGTGACCGCCGCGCTGCTGGCGGCCACCCCGGCCGCCGTGCCGCCGTCGAGGGCCACGAAGGCGATCACCGTGACCGAGCTCGAGGTGCTGTGCCCGTTGGTGGTCATCGTCGAGTTCGCCCAGCGCAGCACGGCCTCGCTCGACTCGCTGACCAGCACCGCGCAGCCGTGCAGCGCCGCCGCGGCCGCCAGCGTGCGCTCCACGACCTCCTGCGCCCGCATCCGCGTGCTCATCGCATTCCCTCGCTGCGCTCGGTCAGCCCATCGAGAAGCGGCTGAGCGCGCTGGCGCTGTGACATCGGTTCGCTCGCAAGCTCGCTCACCGGCCCTCCTCCCGCGTGTTCAGCACGCTCACCCCGCGGAACCGGGCGGACGGGCAGCCGTGGCTGACCGCGGCGATCTGTCCCGGCTGCGCCTTTCCGCAGTTCATCGCACCCTGCAGCATCCAGGTGGAGGCGCCGCCGAGGCCGTCGAGCGAGCCCCAGAAGTCGGTCGTGGTGGCCTGATAGGCGACGTCGCGCAGCTGCCCGGCGAGCCGACCGCCCTCGATGGCGTAGAACCGCTGCCCGGTGAACTGGAAGTTGTAGCGCTGCATGTCGATCGACCAGGACTTATCCCCGACGACGTAGATGCCGCGCTCGACGCCGGCGATCAGCTCGTCGGTGCTGGTGTCGCGGCCCGGGTCGGGGCGCAGCGATACGTTGGCCATGCGCTGGATGGGCACGTGATGGGGGGAATCGGCGAACGCGCAGCCGTTGCTGCGGTCCAGGCCCAGCCGCGGCGCGAACGTGCGGTCGAGCTGGTAGCCGACCAGGATCCCGTCCCGCACCAGGTCCCATTCGGTGGTGGCCACGCCGTCGTCGTCGAACCCGGTGCTGGCCAGGCCGTGCTCCTGGGTGCGGTCGCCGGTGACGTGCATCAGCTCGGAGCCGTAGCGCAGCGTGCCCAGCAGGTCGGGAGTGGCGAAGCTGGTGCCCGCGTAGGCGGCCTCGTAGCCGATCGCGCGGTCGTACTCGGTGGCGTGCCCGACGGACTCGTGGATGGTCAGCCACAGGTTGGTCGGGTCGATCACCAGGTCGTAGCGGCCGGCCGCGACGCTGGGCGCCTTCGCCTTCTCGGTCAGCAGCTCCGGGATCGTCGCCAGCTCGCCGGCGAAGTCCCAGCCGTCGCCGGTGACGTACTCCCAGCCGCGGCCGGACGGCGGGGCCAGCGAATCCATCGTCTCGAAGCCGCCGGCGGCCCGGTCGACGGCGATGGCGGTGAGCGTCGGCGCGATGCGAACCCGCTGCTGGGTGGTGCTGGTGCCCGCGAGGTCGGCGTAGAACTTGTTCTCGCGCACCATCGTCACCGCGGCCCGCACGTGGTCGACGCCGTCGGCCGCCAGCAGCCGCTGCGACCAGTCGGTCAGCAACTCGACCTTCTCCCCGGTCGGGACGGTGAACGGGTCGACGGCGTACGGCGACACCCAGACCGCGTCGGCGTGCACCGGTTCCGCGGCCCGATCCACCCGCTCGACCGCGACCGGGGTGAGCGTGCGCGCCACCGCGACCGCGTGCTCGGCCACGGCCGCGGCCCGGTCCGCGGTCAGCTCCACGTGCGAGGCGAAACCCCAGACCCCCTCGACGAGCACCCGCACCGCGAGCCCGACGGTGGTGGCGTCGACGACGCCGATGACCTGGCCGTCGCGCAGCTGCAACGACTGCGAGACGATCCGTTCGACCCGCAGGTCGGCGTGCTCGGCACCCAGCTCGCGGGCCTGGCTCGAGGGCCGCGTCGGCCAGCAGCGCGAGCGGGATGGCCCGGAACTCGGGGTCGATGCGCTCGAGGGACACCCGCGGAATCTAAGCCAGCCGGCCGGGGTGGTGCCCGGTGGGCTCGGCGAGTCGCCGCCGCCGGGCGGGTACACCGGCGGTCGAGCCGGTCAGTCCGGATCCGCCCAGGTCGGCGGGTCGTCGTCGGTCGAATCGCGGCCGGCCTCGACGGGCCGGTCGGTGGACCGGAAACCGACCTCCCGGACCACGCCGTCCGGGCCGATGCGCAGCACCCGGTCGGCGAAGCGGTCGCCGTCGATGTCGGTGAGCAGGATGAGGTCGATGCCGTCGTCGGTGACGAGGGTGTCCGGGTGCCCGTCGGCGTCGGAGTCGATGC
The DNA here is from genome assembly GCA_963730945.1 of uncultured Actinomycetota bacterium. Classification (GTDB taxonomy): domain Bacteria; phylum Actinomycetota; class Actinomycetes; order Mycobacteriales; family Pseudonocardiaceae; genus Pseudonocardia. The sequence goes on along the minus strand of CAVSTV010000006.1, from coordinate 51,241 downwards.
CGGTGGCGACGTCGGCCCGGTATCCGAACGGAGGGTCCGCGAACCCGTCGTCGGGTATCGATGCGGGGCGGCGGTCATCCACCGGACACCGCCGCTGGTCGGGTGGGCGCCAGCTCCACCAGCTCGGCCTCCAGCTCCGCGCGGCGCCGCGACACGGCGGCGTCCAGAGTTGCCCCCGCACTGTGCTCGAGCTCGATCAGCCGTCGGCCCAGGTCCGCGTCGAGGGCGGTGCCGGCCGCCGCGAGGACCGCCTCGACGTGTCGTCGCAGCCGAGACCGGTCGGCCGCGGCGCGACGGGACCGGGTGGCGAGCGCGGTCGCGGTGATCGCGGCGCCGACGGCCAGCGGGACCAGCGCCGGTCCGCCCACCAGCGGCAGCCCGCACAGCGGCAACACCACCAGCGGGACCAGCAGCAACCGCCCCAGCGCGGCCCCGTGCGCCAGCCCCGTGCCCACCGCCGCGAGCGTTCGGACCGGTGGTGGCGGCGCCGGTAGCGACAACGGTCGGGGTGCGGGCAGGCGCGGCCAGTCGGGGTCCACGTGCAGCGAGCGCTCGGAGGCGATCCGGCGCAACGCCGGTCGCAACGCCACCGCCCAGCCGCCGGACATCGACCGGGCGCAGTCGTCGAGGGCCGCGGCGAACGTGGCCGGTACCCGCTGCCGTGCCGTCGAGTCGGCGTGGTCGATGTGCTGGCCGATCTCCCGTCCGAGCGCGGCCAGCGCCGCGGCCGTCTCGGCCGCGGTGACCACGTGGCTCAGGGCAAGCGCACCGCGCAACTCGTGGCGGTGGCTGCCGCCCAGCCGTCGCAGCTGGGCGCGCAGCTCCGCCCGGCGGGCCCGGACGGCGTCGGCGTATCGGTCGGGCCCGCCCCGAGCGGGCGCGTGGTGCTCCGGCATGGCCGCACGGTGGCACGACCGGTCGCGGCGGCGCGTGCGCTTGCGCGGATCCCGGTGCGATCGCGAACGCCGGTCACCTCGCACCCGCCGGTCGTGCGGGCGGGGTGAGGGTCAGCGACGCTCGTCGAGCGGGCCCCAGGAGTGCGCGTCGGGCGGGCCGGGGCGGCGGTGGTCGGACGGTGCGGGCGGCCCGGCCGGGAACGGGGTGGCCGGGTTCTGGGCCGCGGTCGGGACCGCGTTCCGGGCGGGGCCCGCCGCCGGGTCCGAGGTCGCCAGGTGCGGGGCTGCGGTGTGCGGGGCCGCGGTGTGCGGGGCTGCGGTGTGCGGGGCTGCGGTGTGCGGGGCTGCGGTGTGCGGGGCTGCGGTGTGCGGGGCTGCGGTGTGCGGGGCTGCGGTGTGCGGGGCTGCGGTGTGCGGGGCCGCGGTGTGCGGGATCGCCGCGGTGGGCAGCGCCGTGGCTTCGGCGACCATCCTGGCGTACCGGGTGCCCGCGGCCAGCAGGATCAGCCCGGCCCCGAGGAACGCGGCCACCCTGGCGATCCCGTCCAGCGCGACGAGGTCGAACAGCACCAGCTTCGCCACCGCCGCCGCGACCAGCACCAGCCCGGTGATGCGCAGCGCGGACCGGCTGATCCCGCGGGCCAGCAGGGCGAGCGCCATCACCGTCCAGGACACCGACACCAGGGCGTGTCCGGCGGTGAAACCGGTCCGATCCGGCGAGACCAGCAGTGCGAGCGTGACCGTCAGCGAGGTGGCGCCGTAGAGCCCGACGAGCCCGATCAGCACCCACAGCCGGGCCGACTGCGCGTCCGGCCGGACCCACCCGACCCGACCGGTGGCGACCAGCACGGCCACCGCCAGACCCAGTACCAGCGCCGACACCACGGCCCCGGTCAGCAGCGCATCGATCATGTCGGGGCCCTGGTAGGGAGACTCCGGGAACCGGATCAGCCCCACCAGCGGAGCGTCCCGGCCGAGCGCCCGCGGCACCCCGTACGTCGCGTAGAGCATGCCCACGATCAGCGGGAGCCGGGCCCGGAACACGGCCCCGAGGACCGCGGCGACGATGGCCTGGCCGAGCACGACCGAGGTCAGCGCGGTCCCGTCGAAGGCGATCGTGGTCGCGGCGAACAGCGCCACCGCGGCCGCGGCCGCCGCCACCGGGCTGATCAGCCGGTCGGCTCCCGGGCGGAGCGCGAGCAGCCCGAGGGCCACCGCCGCCCCCGCGGCGGTCGCCGCCCCGATCCAGCCGCCGAGCGTGGAGCCGGCCGCGATCGCGGGCAGCCCGGCGACCGCCACGAGCGTCGCCACCGGCTTGCTCGGCAACGATCCGGTGGCCAGCGACGCGGTGCCGAGGCCGACCGCGAGCACGCCGAGCACCACGGCGATCGTGGTGGGCGCGGCCGTGTCGCCGTCGGCCAGCCCGATCGCGGCTCCGTACAGCACCGGTCCGCCCGCCGCCAGCAACATCAGCACCGGCCAGCGCCGACGCAGCAGCACCGGCAGGGCCGCCAGCTGCAGGGCCAGCACCAGGGCCACCAGTCGCCAGTCGATGCTGACGAACGGCGCCAGCACGGCCGCGCCCACCACGACGCCGCCGCCGAGCAGCTGCGAGCGCCACCGATCCGCGAGGCCGAGCCCGCCGCCCGCGACCAGCAGCGCCAGCAGCAGGGCCGGGATGGTGTCCAGGTAGTCGTAGATCGCGTTGGCCGCGACCACCACCAGGTACAGCGTGGCGAAGCCGGTGGCGACCAGCGCGAGGGCTCCGGTCCGCGCGCTCTCCTTGCGGTGCAGCCGCGCGCCGAGCCCGACCAGCACGAGCCCGAGCACCGCGCCGCCACCGACCCGTACCGGCGGCGCGAACCAGCCGCGGGAAGCGGCCAGTACGAGCAGCAGGACGACACCGACGAGCGTGACCGCGCCCCCGGCCCAGGCCAGCAGCCGGGCGCCGGACAGCTGGCTGAGCGGGCTGAACAGCGGCTGCCGCGACGGTCCGCGCGGGCCGGCGGACGGCGGTGGCCGGAACCCGCCCAGCGGCGGTGGCGCCCACCCGATCGGCGGGCCGCCGGGAACGGGGCCGCCGGGAACGGGACCACCGGGACCCGGGCCGGCGGCGTCCTGGCCGCCCGGAAGGTGGCCGCCGGGGAACGAGACTCCGGGCTGCTGCGCTCCGGAGTACGGACCACCCGGGTACGGGCCATCCGGGTACGGACCGCCGGCGTACGGATGATCGGCGTACTGCGAACCGGTGGAGGGCGAACCGGGATGTGCGGAACCGGGATACGGGAACCAAGGAGACGGAGTACCGGGATACGGGGACTCGGGAGACGAGGCACCGGAAGACGTAGCACCGGGATGCGGAGAGCCGGGATACGACCTGCCGGGACCCTGAGAGCCGGGATACGGAGAGCCGGGGTGCGGGGCACCGGATGGTGCGCTCACCGGCTCCACCACACCGGCCGCCGACGCCCGGCCCACCGGGTTGGGGACCGAGCCGGTCTGCGGCTCGCGCGACGGGTCGCCCCCGGCCGCTCCGGCCTGCAACTGCTCCAGCTCGTCGCCGATGCCGTCCAACCGTTGCCCGAGCCGGCGCAGCTCGACGACGAGACGGGCGTACTGCTCGGCGCTGTCGACGTTCATGCCGAGAGAATCCCCGGCCGCCGCGGCGCCCGGATCCGTACCCCTACCCATGTCCGGTCACAGGTCGGTGACGACCGCTCGCCCGACGGGCCGAGCCGGCTCGCCGACGGCGGACCGCCCGGACCCGCCCGCTCCGCGCGAGCCATACTGAAATGCGTGGTCGGGAGGGCTCCGACCAGCAGCTGAGCGAAGAGGACAGGATCGCGTTGACCGAGGTGGAACAGGCGAGCACGAGGCCGATCCCGAGCTTCGTCCACCAGCGCAACCGGCTGACTGCGGGTCAGCAGCGGGCCTGGGATCGCTGGTGGCCGCAGCTCGGGCACGAGGTCGACGAGCTGGTGGCCGGCACCGACCCGTTCGATCCGCCGGCCTGGTTCGGCCGGACCGCGCCGCTGGTGCTGGAGATCGGCTCCGGGATGGGCGAGTCGACCGTCGAGATGGCCGCGGCCGCCCCCGACGTCGATCATCTTGCGGTCGAGGTGTTCGAGCCCGGGCTGGCCCAGCTGCTGATGCGCATCGCCGACGCCGGGCTGCGCAACGTCATCCCGATCCGGGGCGACGCGGTCACGCTGTTGCGGGAGCGGGTGCCGCCGGACTCGCTGGCCGGCATCCGCGTCTACTTCCCCGATCCCTGGCCCAAGCGGCGCCATCACAAGCGGCGCCTGATCCAACCCACGTTCGTGGCGCTGGCGGCGTGTCGTCTCCGGCGTGGCGGAACGCTGCATCTGGCCACCGACTGGGAGGACTACGCGCTCGACATGCGCGCGGTCTGTGACGCGGAGCCACTGCTGGACAACGCCGCAGCTCACGACGTCGACCGATGGGCCCCGCGACCGCCGTGGCGGCCGGAGACGAAGTTCGAGCAGCGGGCCCGCTCGGAAGGCCGTGCGGTCCGGGACCTCCTCTATCGCCGTAACATCGCTCCGCGATCTTCCGATCACGCCAGGTGACGTGTAGTAAAGGGAGCGGACAGCGGCGGGGGGATCGCCACGGAAAGGAAGACCAGTCCGGGACCGGGTGCCGAGCACCGCACCGGGGTTCTGCATCCCCCGCCGGCTCGCTGCCGGCCACCTGACGTAAGGAGGCCGTGTGACGGTACTTTCTGCGCCCGAGAACACCGCCACACCCGCGACGGACATGCCGACCGCTCGCTGCCCGGCCCACAGCACCGCACCGCTCATCGACGCCGCGCCACCGGCACCGGCCGCGGTGGACCCGGAAGCGGCCACCGAGTTCCTGACCCAGTTCTACGCCGAGACCTCGCCCCCGATGCCGCTCAGCAGCCGGCTCGCCCAGGTCCGCGGCGAGATCGCCAGGACCGGCTGCTACCACCACACCTCCGCGGAACTGACGTTCGGGGCCAGGGTCGCCTGGCGGAACTCGGCCCGCTGCATCGGCAGGCTGTACTGGAACAGCCTGCGCATCCGGGATCGCCGCGAGGTCGGCGCCCCGGCCGAGGTCGGTGCCGAATGCGTCGAGCACCTGCGCGACGCCACCCGCGGCGGCCGGATCAGGTCGACGATCACGATCTTCGCGCCGGACCGGCCGGACCATCCCGGCCCGCGCATCCACAACGACCAGCTGATCCGCTACGCCGGACACAGCCTGCCCTCCGGTGACGTGCGCGGCGACCGCCGCTACGTCGAGCTCACCGACCGCGCCGTCGAGCTGGGCTGGTCCCGGCCCGATCCGCCGGGCCGGTTCGACGTGCTGCCGCTGCTGGTGTCCCGCGGCGGGGCCGGACCGGAGATCGTCGAGCTGCCCCCGGACGCGGTGCTCGAGGTGCCGTTGATCCATCCCGATCACGAGTGGTTCGCGGCGCTGCGGCTGCGCTGGCACGCGGTGCCGGCGATCAGCAACATGCCGCTGGTCATCGGCGGCGTCACCTACCCGGCCACCCCGTTCAACGGTTGGTACCTCGGCACCGAGATCGGGGCCCGCAACCTCACCGACGCCGATCGCTACAACCTGCTCCCGGTGATCGCGCGGGAGCTCGGGCTGGACACCGCATCGGACCGCACGATGTGGCGGGACCGGGCGCTGGTCGAGCTGGTGCACGCGGTGCAGCACTCGTTCGACGTGGCCGGGGTGACGATGGCCGATCATCACACCGAGTCCGAGCGGTTCCTGCTGCACGTGGCCAGGGAGCAGTACGCCGGGCGGCACTGCCCGGCGGACTGGAGCTGGATCGTGCCACCGGTGTCCGGCAGCCTGACCGGGGTCTTCCACCGCTACTACGACGAGCCGGACCCGAGCCAGCGCCCGGCTTTCCTGCCCCCGTCCACCTGAGTCGAGCTCCGCGACGCCGATCCGCTCAGGTCGGAGCGGCCAGCCCCGGGACCTGCCGGGTCCGGCCGCGGAACTCGGCCACCGCCTCGCCGCCCACCCGGACGGTGACGTCGTAGAGGCCCGACCGGCCGGAACGGGCCCGCTCGACGGCCTGCGCCTCGACCTCGGCGCCCAGCAGCACCGGGCGCAGGAACGCGATGTCGGCGCCGGCAGCGACGGCCGAGACGCCGTAGCTGTTGCTGGCGTAGGCGAGCGCGGCGTCGGCCAGCAGGAACAGGTAGCCGCCGTGACAGATGCCGTGCCCGTTGACGTGCCGCGGCTCGACGGTGAGCCCGACCAGGGCCCGCCCGGCGCCCACGTCCAGCAGCCGCACCCCGGCCTCGCGTCCGGCCACGTCGGCGCGGTGCATCGCGTCGGCCGAGCGGACGGCGATCTCGTCCGGGTCAAGCGAAGTCGTGTCCATCAAGTCGTCACGATATCCGGATAGGGTCGATGACATGATCCCGAACCGGCCGCCGGCACCGATGTCATGATCGCGCCGCTGAGCACCGCCACGCCGGGTACGGCCTTTCCCACCGTCGCACCGACCGGTCCGAGCGCGCGCGTGCTGCTGGTCTGGGACGCCCCGAACATGGACATGAGCCTCGGCTCGCTGCTGGGCGCGCGCCCGACCTCGGCGTTCCGGCCGCGGTTCGATGCGGTCGGACGCTGGTTGCTGGATCTCGCCGGGGTCGACGCAGTGGCCGAGGCCACCGTGTTCACCAACGTCGTGCCGGGCAGCACCGAGGTGGTGCGGCCGTGGGTGGAGGCGCTGCGCAACGTCGGCTTCGCCGTCTTCGCCAAACCCAAGACGACCGAAGACTCCGATATCGACGACGACATGCTGGCCCACATCCAGCTGCGTGCGGGCGAGGGCAAGCTGACCCGGGTGGTGGTCGCCTCCGGCGACGGTCGGGCGTTCCGGGAGCCGCTGGAGGAGCTCGAACGGGCCGGCACCGCGATCACCGTCATCGGTTTCCGCGAGCACGCCAGCTTCGCGCTGGCCTCCGAGGTGATCGAGTTCATCGACCTGGAGGACATCGAGGGCGTCTTCCGAGAACCGCTGCCCCGGATCACCCTGGACACGCTGCCCGACACCGGCGCCTGGCTGCCGCCGTTCCGCTCGTTGCGCTCGCTGCTCGAGCCGCGGCGCTAGGACGATGCCCGCGGTCCGGCTGTCCGCCCCGGTCGTGCTGCCCTGCGACCCGGGCTGCACGGTGCTGCGGGACGCGGTGGTGGACGTGGACGCGGCGGGCCGGATCGGTCACGTCGGCCCGCGTGCCGGGGCGCCGGCCACCGACGCCCCGGTGCGGGCGCTGCCGGGGGCGCTGTTGCCGGGACTGGTCAACACGCACGCACACACCCCGATGACCCCGCTGCGCGGCCTCGGTGGCGACCTGCCGCTGCTGCGCTGGCTGCACGAGGTGATGTGGCCGGCCGAGGGCCGGTTGACCGGCGTCGACGTGCACGCGGCGATGACCGCGGGCTGCGTGGAGCTGTTGCGCACCGGCTGCACCACCAGCGTGGAGATGTACTTCTTCACCGATGCGGTGCTGGACGCGGTGACCGCGGTCGGCTCCCGGGTGCTGTTGACGCCGGGGATCATCGCCGCGCCCGGGTGGGAACGGCTGGGCAGCTGGGAGCAGATGCGCGACGACATCTCGGCCCGCATCGACGCGGTCGGGCTGCGCTCCGGGCCGGGTGCGCGGATCGAGCTGGGCTACGGACCGCACTCGGCGTACACGCTGCCGGTGCACGCGCTGGAGTCGATCGGCGCGCACGCCCGGGAACGCGGTGCGCTGGTGCACATCCACGTGGCCGAGTCGGCCGCCGAGGATGCCGTGCAGCGGGCCGAGCACGGCTCGGTGCCGGCGCTGCTGGACCGGCTGGGGCTGCTCGACGGCCGGCTGCTGGCCGCGCACGCGGTGCACCTGTCCGATGCGGACGTGGCGTTGCTGGCCGCCAGCGGCGCCGCCGTGGCGCACTGCCCGGGGTCGAACGCCAAGCTGGCCGCCGGGATCGCCCGGGTCGGCGCGCTGCGCCGGGCCGGCGTGCGGGTCGGGCTGGGCACCGACGGGCCGGCGTCGGGCGACGATCTCGACCTGTGGGCGGAGGCCCGGCTGGCCGGGCTGCTGGCTCGGGTCAGCAGCGGTGACGCCGCCGCGCTGACCGCCGCGGAGCTGCTGCTGATGGCCACCCGGGACGGTGCGGCCGCCATCGGGCGCGACGACCTCGGCGCGCTCGAGCCGGGGCGCTGGGCCGACCTGGTGCACGTGGATCTCGACCTCCCCGCGTTCGTGGCGCCGGAGGACGACGCGCAGCTGCTGTCCAACCTGGTGTGGGCGGGCGGTTCGCGAACGGTGCGGGATGTGTGGGTGGCCGGGGAGCAGGTCGTGGCCGACGGTGAGCCGACCCGGGTGGACCGGCGGACGGCGACGGCGGCGGTGCGCGCAGTGTCAGCCCGGGTGCGCGGCTGAGCAGCGGGCGGGCATCAGCTGGAGTCGAGCCATGGGGAGCGGCCTGCTCGAGTCGCTCCACGACTAGCTTCTCGGCTCGTACCGCAGCGCCACCGCCCCCGAGTCCAACTCCAGCCGGCCCACGAGCTTCAGGTCGACGTACTTCGTCAGCCCCGCGAACAACGTCGGCCCGTGGCCCACCAACCTGGGATGCACCACGAACTCGTACTCATCGATCAGTCCCAGCTCCGCCAGCGCCAGCGGGAGCTTCACGCCTCCCGCGAACAGCCCCTTTCCCGACTCCCGCTTCAGCTGCGCAACGGCCTTCCCCAGATCCCCGCGCACGAGCTCCGCGTTCCAATCGACCCGGTCCAGGGTGCTCGACACGACGTACTTCTTTGCCGCGTCGATCGCCTGGGCAAAGGGTTCCGTCGTCGGCGGCCGGAACGCCGCCTCCATCATTTCGTACGTCACTCGGCCGAAGAGGAGGGCATCGGCCCGGGCGAGGTTTTCCACCGCGTGACGATGCAGGTCTTCGTCCGCGAGCACGGCACGATGATCACAGCACCCGTCCAATGTGACATTGATGGAATACCGAAGAGGTCGCATCACGTGAGCCTACCGCCGAGACGATCGGTCGCCGATTCCTCGAGCACGCCGGCCGGTAGCATTCGACGTCGATCGGGGTCGACTCCATTGCGCGATCCATGATCTGCGTTTCCAGACGTTCTCGCTGAAGTGTTCGAGCATGCCGACGGCGACCAGCGTCGGGTGGTCCGGCAACGACAGGTCGACGGTCCCGGCCGGAGCGGTCACCGGGCCGTCGCGCCCGGGGCACCGGTGTGGGCGATCGCCGTCGTGCCCGTGGTCAGCCCCTCACCGTCGCCGGCTGCCTGCCCGGCGCGGGCGTCGAGCTGTTCGTGATCGGCGTGCACCCGGTCGCCCAGCGCGGCGTGCGCGTCGCGGGCCCGGGCCACCGCCGCGGCCAGCGCGTCGGCCCCGGCCACCACCCCCAACGACGCCGACGGGCAGTTGACCCCGCGCAAGATCCCGGCCGCGCCGGCTGCGGTCTGCCCGGCGCCCGCCGCCTGGTTACCGCCCTGGCGCAGGCCGCCGGTCTGGTAGCCCATGTCCACGCTCATGCTCGTTACCCCCAACGCCCGGTCGGACCGGGCTGACCGACTACCCGGTGCTGGCGAGCGCACCGGCCTCATCTCGGACACGGAGCCCGCGCGGGTTCGGTTCAGCGCGCCACGGACTTGGCCGGTACCAGCAGGTCGTCACTGTGATCTTTCTGCAGAGGCCCTCAGGTCCGCGATGATCGCGGCGAAGGGCACACCAGCGACGGGCTCGGGCGATTCAGGTGCCGCTCGCAACGATCGGCAGACGCCGCGTGCGGCCCAGCCGGTCCCCCCGGCGGGTTGCCCGCGTACCGGAATGGGACCGTGTATCGATGGTGGGCAAGCCGTCGGCCGAGCCGTCGTCATTGCTACGTCATGGAGCGGTGAGGGTACGGACCTTGATAATTGACCAGTTCCTGCGTGACCGACGTCGTTCTCTGGTGCTCGAATCGGTGGAAGTCGACGGGCTTCGCGAGCAGGGTGCTCTCGAGGATGTGCCGTTCTGGACGTGCAATTGAGTCCCCTATGGTCTGAAGCCCGGCTGCTCTTCGACTGCAAGGGCGCGCTCAACATCCAGGAAGGGAACACCGCGATACTGGTTGCGCAGGAGGTCATGGATTTCTCCCGGTCGTCGGGTGACACGCGGAGTCCGCTGCACAGAAGAGTCGAACAGTGGATACCGGCCATCGACAGAACCAGCTGGACCCTGCACGCGCTGATGGGGAATCGTAGCGTCCTCGGCTTGCGGGCTCGCTCCGCCGAACTGTATGTCGGAGATGTGCCGGGCGGCGACGATGCACCGCCGGACTTCGACGACGAGGAGACGATCAGGGGCGGGAATCGCCGGATGGACTGCGGAGTTCGAACCGTGCTACCGATCGACGGTCATGGTGGACCCGCTGTCTCCCTGACGGCGTCACGGTTGCTCGGCGGACCCGACGGTGACGAGCGACATCGGGAGGTTTGGCATGGTAGGGACCGAGATGGGCACAGCTGACCTCTTCAGGCCCGTTCGACTCGAGGCGTGATGGCGTGACCTCGTCCGGACAAGTCCTGTCCGTAGCGGAGATCCGGCGGCTACTGGATTCATCCGGCGCGCCCGCTGCCGGGCGGGCGGCGGACCTGCTGCGGGGCGAACAGCCCGACCGTCTGGTCGAGGTCTCCGAGATGGCCACGTCGGGGGTCCTCACCGTCTATCGCCGGCGACTGCGTAGGACACGCGCGGAGCGCGGGTCGTTGTTGCCCGATATCCAGGACCTGGTTTCGGGGCTGTCGGACCTCGAGTCCCGGAGCGGAACGACGGCGGGCCGCCGGCTTGATGCCGGTTGATCGTCGCAAACGCTGATCATGCCCACGGCGCGCTCGGCTGAACGCCGGGTACGGTGCGGATCGTGCGTCCCGACCACGACCTGCTGGCCGAGCAGGTCGAGTACTACCGGGCCCGGGCCACCGAGTACGACCGGGTCTACGCCGAGCGGGCCGACCTGCGAGCGCTGCTGGCCGGCGCCGACGAGCTCCCGATCGCCGGCGACGTGCTGGAGCTGGCCTGCGGGACGGGCCAGTGGACCGCGGTGCTGGCCCCGCGGGCACGTTCGGTGACAGCGCTCGACACCGCACCCGAGGCGCTGGCCATCGCTCGCGCGCGCCCCGCCTGCGCCGATGTCGAGTTCGTGCGGGCGAACGTGTTCGAGTGGCAACCGCCGCGCCGCTACGACACGGTGTTCTTCGCCTTCTGGCTCTCGCACGTCCCACCGGCCCGGTTGCCCGCCTTCTGGAACGCCGTCGCGGACACGCTCGCCCCCGGCGGAAAGGCGATCTTCGTCGACGACGGGCCCGCCGAGGCCGTCAACGACCAGCTTCTCGCCGACCAGCCCGCCCCCGCGGCGCTGCGGCGGCTCGACGACGGCCGCGGCTTCCGGATCGTGAAGGTGTTCCACGACGCGGGGGTGCTCGCGAGCGACCTCACGGCGTCGGGGTGGTCGGCCGACGTCCGGTCCGCGCAGCACAACTTCATCGTCGGCGTTGCCGAACCCCCCGTCCCGCACACGCCGGCCGGGTTGATCGAGGCCATCGGGAGCCGGGAGGGGCCATGAGCAAGTCGCACCCGCAGCAGAACGTGATCAACGAGAAGGTCGAGCGGCCGGATGCGGCCGCGGTGGCCGCGCTGGCGCGGTTCTCGACCACGCAGATCGCCGACTCGGGCGCGCCGGTCGGCGTGGTGGCGCCCGGGATCTCCCGGCTCGCCGGTGGCCGCGAGATGTGCGGCCCGGCCGTCACCGTGTGGACCCGGCCCGGCGACATCCTGTACGTGCTCAAGGCATCGGACATGATCGAGTCCGGGGACGTGCTGGTGGTCGACGGCGGCGGGCGCCAGGACGCCGCGGTCATCGGCGACATCGTCGGGGCGACGATCTCCGACCTCGGCTGCGTCGGGCTCGTGGTCGACGGCGCGGTGCGGGACCTCGACGGTATCGACGAGGCCGGCCTGCCGACGTTCGCGCGCAACGCCCACCCGGCCACCGGCTCCAACCAGGGCCCGGGCGCGATCAACGTGGCGGTGCAGGTCGGCGGCGTCATGGTGCACCCCGGTGACGTGGTCCGCGCGGACTCCAGCGGGATCGTCGTCGTCCCGCGGGAGCAGGTCGGTCCGGTGGTCGAGCTGACCGGCGTGGTGGCCGACCGGGAGACCGGGTGGCGGGCGGCCATCGCGGCCGGACAGCGCCTGCCCGCGGCCACCGGGATCGACGCCCTGCTCGCCGAGCAGCAGCACCCGATCGCCGGCGCGGACGGGGGATGAGCGCGCCGGTCATCGTCGAGCTCGCGGTGAACGGGTCGACGCCGCGCTCGGTGAACCCGCACGTGCCGCGCCGCCCGGACGAGATCGCCGAGGTCGCCCTGGCCGCGATCGAGCGCGGCGCGTCGATCGTGCACAACCACAACGACGAGCCGATGTTCACCCCCGACGGGGTGCACGCCGTCGAGCCGTACCTGGCCGCGTGGACGCCGGTGCTCGACCGGCACCCGGACGCCCTGCTCTACCCGACGATGGCCGCGGGGGCCCGCGGCATCACGGTGCAGACCCGGTGGCGGCACGTCGAGGAGCTGGCCCGGCGCGGCCTCGGCGGCATGACCCTGGTCGACCCGGGATCGGTCAACGTGGGGCTGACCATCGCGGGAACGGCACCGGCCGAGGCCATGGCCGGGCCGTACGTGAACTCCTACGCCGACATCGAGTACATGTTCGCCCGCAGCGGCGAGCTGGGCGCGGCGCCCAGCATCTCGGTGTTCGAGCCCGGCTTCCTGCGCACCACGCTGGCCCTGCACCGGGCGGGCCGGGTGCCGCCCGGAGCGATGGTCAAGCTGTACTTCGGCGGCGCGCTCGAGTTCGGGCTGCCGCCCACCGAGGCCGGCCTGCAGGCCTACTTCGAACTGCTGGAGCCCTCAGGTCTGCCGTGGTCGGTGGCCGTGCTCGGCGGTGACGTCGTGGGCTGCGGGCTGGCCGAGCTGGCGATCCGCCGCGGCGGCCACGTCCGGGTCGGCCTCGAGGACTACGCGGGCCCCGCGGTGCCGACCGACATCGAGCTGCTGGACGCGGCCGTCGCGCTGATCGAGCGGCTGGGCCGGGCGCCGGCCACGATCACCCAGGCCCGGGGGATCCTGGGCGTCCCGGCCCGCTGACCTCCCGACGGCCGGGCGTCCGCGGCGACCGGGCCGGTATGCCTTCCGGTCCGCGGTGCCCGGTGCGACGATCGGCTCATGCCGGCCGGGCTCCTGGAGCGCCAGGACCACCTCGACGAGCTGCTGGGCATGTCCGCCGCGGCCGCGGCCGGCCGCGGTGGCATCGCGGTGATCAGCGGCGAGCCCGGCATCGGCAAGACCAGCCTGGTCCGGGCGTTCCTCGACCGGCTGGACCCGCAGGTCCGGGTGCTCACCGGGCACTGTGACGACCTGCTCGCCCCGCGCGCGCTCGGCCCGCTGCGCGACGCCGCCGGTGGCACCGGTGGACCCCTGGACCGGGCCCTCGACGGGCCGCCGGACGCGGTGTACGGCGCGGTGGTCGAGGAGCTGTCGCGGCGGCGGCCGACCGTGCTCGCCGTCGAGGACGTGCACTGGGCCGACGACGCCACCCTCGACGTGCTGCGCTACCTGGCGCCGCGGATGGCCGACCTGCCCGCCGTGCTGGTGATCAGCGTCCGCGACGATGCGGTGCTGACCGGGCACCCGGTGCAGCGGCTGCTCGGGGCGCTGGCCGCGGGCCCGCCCACCCGGTGGCTGCGGCTGGCCCCGCTGTCCGGGGCGGCGGTGGCGGAGCTGGCCCGTCCGGCCGACCGTGACGGTCCGTCGCTGTTCGCGGCCACCGGCGGCAACCCCTTCTTCGTGACCGAGGCGCTGGCCGTCCCGACCGGGGTGATCCCGGACAGCGTGGCCGACGCCGTGCTCGCGCGGCTGCGCCGGCTCACCCCCGGCTGCGTGGCGGCGCTCGAACAGCTCTCGGTCGTGCCGAACGCGGTCGACTTCCCGCTCGCCGAGGCGCTGCTGCGCGACCGGCTGGCCCAGCTGGCCGAGGCCGAGGAGCGCGGGATCGTCGAGGTCCGCGGGGCGGTGCTCGGGTTCCGCCACGAGCTGGCCCGCCGCGCCGTGGAGGGCGCGCTGCCCCGGCTGCGCCGCCGGGCGCTGCACCAGGAGGTGGTGCGGGCGCTGCGCGCCGGTGCCGCCGGCGGCGCCGGCCCTGACCTGGAGCGGCTCGTGCACCACGCCGTGCAGGCCGACGACGGGGACACCGTGGCGGAGTTCGCCCCGCGGGCCGGTCGGGCGGCGGCCACCGCCGGCTCGCACCGCCAGGCGCTGGCCCTGCTCGCGGCCGCGCTGCCCTACGGCGACCGGCTGCCCCCCGGCGAGCACGCCCGGCTCGTCGCCGACCACTCCTGGGAGCTCTACCTCGCGCACCGCTTCGCCGAGGCGGTGGCCGCCGGCCGCGACGCGGTGCGGCGCTACGCGCGGCTCGACGACCCGGTCGCCACCGGTGAGGCCATGGTGCGGCTGTCCCGGCACATCTTCATGACCGGCGACAGCGACGAGGCCGAGCGGGTGATCACCGAAGCGGTCGAGCTGCTGAGCGGGACCGCATCGGCGCCCGCGCTCGCCGCCGCGTCGACCTACCAGGCCGCGCTGCTGACGCTCACCGGCCGGTCGGCCGCCGCGATACCGGCCCTGGCGCGGGCCAGGACGCTCGCCGCCGCGGCGGACCGGCCCGAGCTGGAGTCGCTGTGCCTGAACTACCTCGGCCTGTCCCGGGCCGACCTCGGCGACCGAGCCGGCGGCGAGGCCGACCTGCGCGCCGGCCTGGCGGTCGCGCTGGCCCGCGACAGCCACGAGGCCGCCGCGCGGGCCTACGTCAACCTCGGCGAGATGCTCCACACCTTCGGCGACTGGGCCGGTTTCGCGGACAACGCCGACACCGGCCTCGCGTTCGCCACCGAGCACGGGCTCTGGCAGTACTGCTTCCTGAGCGAGCTGCAGCAGCACATCACCCGGTTGCACCGCGGCGATTGGGACGCCGCCGAGGCCGGTCTGCGTGACCTGGCGCAGCGGGGAACCGACCCCAGCATGTTCGACGCCGCGATGCTGGCCGTGCACGGTCGGCTGCTGGCCCGCCGCGGCCGGGCCGAGGCCGAGGAGCTGCTGGCCCAGGCGTGGCGGCGGGCCCGCGCCCAGCGGGCGCCGCTGGGCATGAACCACGCGGGCCGGGCGCTGGTCGAATGGGCGTGGCTGACCGGGCGACCCGAGCGGGCCCGGGAGGTGGCTGCGGCGCTGCTGCCGTCGATGGGTTCGCCGGGCTGGACCCGGCTGCGCGGCGAGCTGCTGCGCTACCTGGCCCGGGCCGGGCTGCCCGCCGAGCCGTTCGAGGGCTGCCCCGAGGAGTACGCCGCCGGGCTGCGCGGGGACTGGCGAGCGGCCGCCGCGGCCTGGCACGAGCGCGGCGATCCCTACGAGCGGGCCCTGGAGCTCGCCGAGTCCGGCGAGGTGGAGCCCACCCTGGAGGCGCTGCGGGTGCTCGACGGGCTCGGTGCGGCCGCCGCGGCCGAGCTCGTCCGCAGCCGGCTGCGGCAGCTCGGGGTGACCCGCCCGCCGCGCGGCCCGCGGTCGGCGAGCCGACCGAACCCCGCTGGGCTCACCCAGCGCCAGCTCGACGTCCTCGAGCTGCTCGTGGCCGGAGCCACCAACGCCGAGATCGCCGAGCGGCTGCTGTTGTCGGTGCGCACCGTCGACCACCACGTATCGGCCATCCTGACCCGGCTCGGCGCCCGTACCCGCCGGGAGGCCGTGGCCAGGGCCCGGGCCCTGCAGGCCGGCGAGGTGGCGTCAGACATGGGTAGCGCGACCGGTCGGGCTGGGTAGCCGATCCCGACGCCGCACCCGGCGGCCGCCGGTAGACAGGTGGCGTGACCGCCACCCCCGCAGGCACCCCCGCCGGGCCCGGGCGGATGTTGCGCACCCCGCGCCTCGTCCTCACCCCGGTGTGCACCGCCGACGTTGAGCCGCTGCACCGGCACTGGAACGAACCCGCCGTCGGCCGGCACCTCTGGGACGGCGGGCCGCTCCCGCTGCGCACCGTCGAGGAGGTGGTGGCGGGGAGCGAGCGGGACTTCGCCCGCGCCGGCTACGGCATCTGGGCGCTGCGCCGCTCGGCGGCCGGCCCGGTGCTCGGGACCGCCGGGCTGCGCCAGGTCGACCGGCAGGTGGAGCTGCTGTTCAGCCTGGACCCGGGCTACCGGGGCCGCGGCCTGGCCACCGAGGCCGCGCGCGCGGTGCTCGACGACGCCCTGTGCGTAGGCGGCGTGGTGGCGTTCACCGACGCCGACAACCACGCCTCGCAGTGCGTGCTCGCCCGGTTGGGGATGGTGCCCAGCGAGTTCGGCACGCCCTGGGTCCGGTGGCGCCTGGGCCGATAGCCCTGGAAGCATGGCGCCCGTGGCCGGGGCCGTGCTGGAACGCGACGGCCAGGTCGAGGCGCTGCTGGACGCCGTCGCGGCCGCCGCGGCCGGGCACGGGTCGGTGGTGCTGGTCAGCGGTGAGGCCGGGATCGGCAAGAGCACGCTGGTCCGGGCGTTCCTCGCTGCCGTGGACCGCAGCGTGCGGGTCCTGGTCGGGGCCTGCGACGACCTGCACACCCGGCGGCCGCTCGGCCCGCTGCGCGACGCGGTGAACGGGACCGGTGGTCCGCTGGAGCGGGCGCTCGACGAGACCGCCGTCGAACCCGTCTTCGCGGCGTCGGTCGCCGAGCTCGGGCGGGCCCGGGCCACCGTGCTGGTGGTGGAGGACGTGCACTGGGTGGACGACGCCACCCTGGACGTCGTGCGCTATCTCGCGCGCCGGATCACCGACGTACCCGGGGTGCTGGTGCTGACCTTCCGCGTCGACGAGGTCGGCCCTGCGCATCCGCTGCGGGCGCTGCTCGGGGAGCTCGCCGGCATCCCGGTGCACCGGTTGCCGCTGGAGCCGCTGTCCGCGGCGGGGGTCGGCGCGCTCGTCCGGGGGGCCGGACCGAACGGGGCGGACCGCGACGACGCGGCCCTGCACGCGCTCACCGGGGGCAACCCGTTCTTCGTCACCGAGGCGCTGGCCGCCCCGGCCGGCGGGGTGCCGCGCACCGTCGCCGACGCCGTGGTGGCCCGCCTCGGCCAGCTCACCCCCGGCTGCCGGGACGCCCTGGAACAGCTGGCCGTGGTGCCCACCCAGGTGGGCTTCGAGCTGGCCGAGACGCTGCTGGGCGCCGGCTTGGAGGTGCTGGACGAGGCCGAGGAACGCGGCATGCTGCAGGTGCGCGGCGCCGGGTTGGCGTTCCGGCACGAGCTGGCGCGGCGGGCCATCGAGACCAGCATGCCGGCGATCCGGCGGCGGCTGCTCAACCGCGCGGTCGTGCGGGCGTTGCTGGCCCAGCCGGACCGGCACCTCGACCGGCTGGTGCACCACGCGTTGGAGGCCGACGACCGGGAGACCGTCGCCGCGTTCGCCCCCGCCGCGGGCCGGGAAGCCGCCCGGCTGGGCTCGCACCGCCAGGCGCTGGCCCACTTCGAGGCCGCGCTGCGCACCGCGGACCAGCTGGCGCCGGCCGAGCACGCCCGGCTGCTCGACGACTACGCGTGGGAGCTCTACAACGCCAACCGGTTCCACGACGCGGTCGGTTTCGCCGAGCAGGCGGTGCGCCGCTACGAGCAGCTCGACGTCCGCGGCGCGCTCGGCGAGGCCCTGGTGCGGCTGTCGCGGCACCTCTACATGGCCGGCGACACCGACCGGTCCGAGCAGGCGGTCGAGCGGGCGGTGGCCGTGCTGGAGTCGGCGGGCGCGCCGCCGGCCGCGCTGGCCCACGCGCTCAGCTCGCGGGGGGCGATCCTCGCGCTCACCGAACGGTCGGAGGCCGCGGTGGCGCTGCTGGACCGGGCCCGGGCGCTGGCCGGCCCGGCCGGCCGGCTGGACCTGGTGGCGATGTGCCTGAACTACCTGGGCGTGGCCCGCGCCGACCTGGAGGGGCCGGCCGGGCTGGTGCCGCTGCGGGAGAGCCTCGCGCTCGCGCTCGACGCCGACCTGGACGAGGCCACCGCGCGCGGCTACACCAACCTCGTCGAGCACCTCTACCGGTTCGGGCAGCTCGACGAGCTGGCCGAGGTCGTCGAGGCCGGGCTGGAGTTCACCCGGGTCCGCGGCTTCTGGTCGCACGCCTACAACCTCGACGTGCACCGCTGCCTGCTGCAGATCCGCCGCGGCGACTGGCGGCCGGCCGAGGACGCGCTGCGCGACCTGGTCGCCGCGACCGACGAGGTCGGCATGCTCTACGTCTACAGCGTCCCGCCCTACGCGCGGCTGCTCGCCCGCCGCGGCCGCCCCGAGGCCGGGCCGCTGCTGGCGGAGGCGTGGCGACGGGCGAGCGAGCAGCGTTCGCTGTTCGGGCTGGCGTTCGCCGGGACCGCGATCGTCGAGTGGGCCTGGCTGACCGGGCAACCCGACCGCGCCCGGCCGGTCGCCGAGGTGCTGCTGAGCCGCCGGGACCGGGCGGGTGCGGCACCGGTGATCGGGGAGCTGCTGCGCTACCTGGCCCGGGCCGGGCTCGACGCCGGGTCGTTCCCGGGCTGCCCGCAGCCCTGGGCCGCCGGGCTGGACGGGGACTGGGAGGCCGCCGCGGCGGCGTGGGCGCGGATCGGTGACCCCTACGAGCAGGCGCTGGAGCTGTCCGAATCGGGCGAGGTCGAGCCGACGGTGGCGGCGCTGCGCACCCTCGATGAGCTCGGCGCGGTGGCGGCATCGAGGGTGGTGCGCGAGCGCCTCGCCGCGCTCGGGGTCACCCGGGTGCCACGCGGCCCGGCTGCGAGCACCCGGTCCAACCCGGCCGGGTTGACCGAGCGCCAGCTCAACGTGCTGGCCCTGCTCGCCGAGGGCATGACCAACCCGGAGATCGCGGCCCGGCTGGTGCTGTCGGTGCGGACCGTGGACCACCACGTGGCGGCCATCTTCGACAAGCTCGGCGTCCGGTCCCGCCGCGACGCCGCCGCGGCCGCCCGCCGGATGGACCCGGCGCCGCCGCCATGATCAGTCATGATCGGCGTCTGCGGTCGATTAGCTTCATCCGTGCAGCTCAGCGACCGCAGGCGGTGATCTTGACGTCGCCGAACCGTCCGGGGTGCCCGATGGCGGCTCGGGCGTGCCCTGACGGTTGCTGAGGATTCGGCAACACGCTCCATGTGAAGCTCCGGCCCGCAGGCGCTGATCAAGCACCGAACAGCAGCGCCTCGCGGGCGCGGAAGCGGCCCTCGACCAGGCGCAGCAGCAGGCGCATCGGCGCCCCGGCCGACGCGAGCAGGTGCGGCCGCTCCTCGGCGGTGGCGTGCCGCACGGTCCAGGGCATGAGGAAGGGCAGCAGCCGCGGCGTCAGGTTCTCCCGGAAGCTGCGCTGCAGCCGCTGGTAGTCCGCGACGCGCACGTGGTCGGCGATGAGCTCGAAGACCACCCGCTCCTTGTCGACGACGTGCCGGGTGAGCAGGTCGGACGCCTCGCGCAGCACCGTGGCGAGCTCCCAGGTGGCGCGCTCGGCGCCGGTGAGCTCGCGGGCGCGGCGCAGCAGCGGGTCGAGCCGCTCGTGGTCGTCGCTCAGCCCCGCCAGCCCCGCCGGGTCGGCGGCCACGGCGGCCAGCAACGGCCAGATGTGCTCGTCCTCGACCTGGTGGTGGCTCTCGATCTCCCCGGACACGGCGTGCAGGTAGTGGCGCAGCGCGGCCAGCCGGGCGGGATCGGGCCGGTCGACGAGCTCGGCGGCGGCGACGGCGAGCCGGTCGAGATCCACGGTCATGGCCCGGTGCACGATGCGGTAGTCGGAAAGGTCCGGCGCCGGCTCGCCGGGCCGGCGGGGGACGGCGCCGGGGTAGAACCGCGGCGGAGCGGGCAGGGCGGCCAGCGCGGCGGCGTCGCGGGCGGCCAGGAAAGCGCGCATCATGCGCCGCCGAGGCCGGCGGCCATGATCAGGACGAAGGTGGCCGTCCGGCGGCGCAGGGTGGAGCTGGACATGGGGCTGCCTCTCGAGGTCGGGAGGAGGTGCGACGGGTTGTTGACGGGATCGATGGTGGCCGCGCCGTCCGGAGCCGACATCCGTGAGTGCTACCTATCCGGGCATCCCCGACCGCAGATCCGTAGGTAGGAGGACCTGCCGGCTATTTCTTGATTGGTTCCAGAAAATGGTCGGGACTGCGTCCGTGCCGACGACTTCGGACTTCGAGCGCATGCTGCGCGGGGTGACCCTGCGGGTGACCCGCCCCCGGGTGGCGGTGCTGTCCGCGGTCCACGACCACCCGCACGCCAACACCGATTCGATCATCGGAGTCGTGCGTGCGAATCTCGGCGAGGTGTCCCACCAGGCCGTCTACGACGTGCTGCGCGCGTTGACCACCACGGGCCTGGTGCGGCGCATCCAGCCGACGGGCTCCTCGGCGCGCTACGAGTCGCGGGTCGGCGACAACCACCACGACCTCGTGTGCCGCTCCTGCGGCGCCATCGCCGACGTCGACTGCGCCATCGGCAGCACACCCTGCCTGACCGCGTGGTCCGGTACCCGCGTCGACCTGGTCTTCGTTCGAACTCCGAGCTGCGGGCCGTCGCGGAGGTCTACGCCGGCGACGACGCCCGGGAGAAGTTCGTGCACGACTTCGTGGCCGCGTGGGACGAGGTCATGAACCTGGATCGGTTCGACGTCGCCTGACCGTCAAGTGTCCAGGTCGGTCGCTGGTCGGCCGGCCTGGACCCCTCGTCGCCGCCACGATTGGCCGCCCGATCGTGAAGGGCGCACAGTGTTCGCCGAGCGCCTTGGCAAAGTTAGGCTCATCTGCCAGGCCCAACAGGTCATTGCTCCGGTGAACCCTGAGCTCCGCCTGATCCGGATCGAGTTCGGGACGGTGGCGGTGGCGGTGGCGGTGGACGTGGGGGCGCGGGCGGAGCCGAGGGCGCGATGGGCGTGGCTGCGCCGGCCGGACGGCCTGGTGGCGCGGACGCGATGGTTGTTCACCGTGCTCGCGTTGGTGTCGCTGCTGCTGTCGCTGCCCGGCCTGATCGCGACGTCGGGGTCGCTGCCGTTCCTGATCGACGCCGTCGCCTACCCCGGGTTGGTCGCGGTGTGGGGCTACCGCTACCTGTCCGGCCGCGCCCCGGTGCTGCTCGGCGGGATGGAGGCGGTGCTGGTCCTGGCGACGTCGGTGGCCGCGAGCCACCCGGCGAGCATCTTCACCTACGTGTTCGCCTCCCTGTGGCTGCGCGCGCTCTACGGCTCCACCCGTGGGGCGGTGCTGCACACGGGGTTCGTGGCGGCGGCGGTGGTGACGGCCCTCTCGGTGTGGCCGACGCTGCCGGGACGTCCCGACGCGTCGCCGATGACCGAGGTCCTGGGCATCCTCGGCGCGGTCCCGATCATGTTCCTGACTGTCGGGGTGGCCCGGTACCTGGCGCGCAGCCTGCACGCCCAGGAGCAGTCCCGGGAGCGCGACGCCGCGCTGTTGCAGCTGAGCAGCCGACTCATCGGGGTGACCGGCCGGGCGCAGATCCGGCTGCTGGCCGACGAGTGTTGCGACGCGATCTGTGCCGCGACCCCCGGGTTGCGGATGCTGGTGGTCATGCAGACCGATCGCGGTACGACGGTCTGCTACCAGGCCGGCGGGCCGCCGTCGGCTCTGCGCACGGTGCCGCCCTCGGTCCTGCCCGCGGACCACGGTGGCGGTGTACAGCCGCTGCCGGACAGCCGTCCGCTGGTCGCGGCCACCGGTCTCGACGGCACCTGGCTGGGCTTGCCGCTCGCCCACGATGCCGGCAGCTGGATCCTGCTCGGCGCCGCGAGCGGGGTACCCCCCGAAGCGGTGGTGTCGGTCGGCTCGATGACCAACGAGGTGGCGTTGGCGTTGCGCAACAGCACGGCCCATCAGGACCTGGCCACCCAGGCCAGCGCGGACCCGTTGACCGGCCTGGTCAACCGGGCCGCGTTCACCGCCGCGCTGGGGGCCGCCCTCGCCGTCGCGGACCCGGCACGTCGCGCTGCTGTTCCTGGACCTGGACGACTTCAAGATCGTGAACGACGACCTGGGCCATTCCGCGGGCGATGAGCTGCTGCGCACCGTGGCCGCCCGGCTGCGGGCCGGTGTCCGGCCCGATGACCTGTGCGCGCGGCTCGGGGGTGACGAGTTCGCGGTGCTGCTGGCCGACGCCGCCTCCGACGCCGTCCTCATCGGGCAGCGCCTCGTCGAGCGCATCGCGGCGCCGGTGACGCTGCGCGGGCGGCTGGCGCAGGTGGGTGCGAGCGTGGGCCTGGCCTTCGCCGGACCCGGTGATGTCGGCGGCGAGCAGCTCGTGCAGCGCGCCGACATCGCCATGTACGCGGCGAAGGCCAAGGGCAAGAACCGGGTGCAGGTGTTCGATCCCAGCCTGCTGCGGGAGGACGGGCGGGCCGTGTTCGAGTCCGAGCTCGCAGCGGCGGCCGCCGCCGATCAACTCGTGGTGCACTACCAGCCCATCGTGTCGGTGCAGGACGGCCGGTGCGTGGCCGTCGAGGCCCTGGTGCGGTGGCTTCACCCGACCCGGGGGTTGCTGCATCCCGCGGAGTTCGTGCCGACCGCAGAGCGCACCGGCGCGATCGTCGACATCGGCGAGCTGGTGCTGCGCCGGGCCTGCTCCGACGCCGCGGCCTGGTGCGGCCCGTCCGGTCGGCTCGCGGTGCACGTCAACGTGTCGGCCGCGCAGCTGACCGACCCGGGCTTCATCGACATAGTGCGCTCCTGCGTCGCGGATTTCGCGATGGAGCCGAGCCGGCTGGTCGTGGAGATCACCGAGGGGATGGTGCTGGACTCGGCCGCGGTCCGGCACGCGCTGCAGGCTATCGCCGCCCTGGAGGTCGCGATCGCCGTCGACGATTTCGGCACCGGCTACTCGGCGCTGAGCACCCTGCGCCTCGTGCCGCTGACCATCGTCAAGATCGACAAATCGTTCCTGTCGGCGGGGCCGTCGCACATCGCCGACAAGACCATCGTGGAGGCGATCGTGCGGCTGGCCGGCCGGCTCGGGCTGCAGGTCGTGGCGGAGGGCGTCGAGCGCGTCGACCAGCAGCAGTTCCTGCGTGAGGTCGGCGCCGACTCGGCGCAGGGCTACCTGCACCTGCGGCCGACCGCGGCCGCGGACTTCGCGCAGTGGCTGGAGCGTCACAACACCGCGCACCGGGAGAGCGCGGCGGTCACCGCGCTCGTCCCTCGACGCATCGGCTGACCCCGCCCCGGCGGATTCGCCCGGGCGTGGTGGCCGGGCCGTGGGTGCCGGTCAGGTGGCGGCGGTCAGCATCGCGCCCGCGAGCCACCAGACGCCCAGGCCGCCGAACAGCGCCGCCGGCAGTCGTCCGGTGCGCCGCCACAGCAGCCAGGTCACGGCCGCGGCGCCCAGGGCGGGCAGCGTCTCGGCCGCGGCGACCGCACCCCGCGGGGCGAGCAGGGTCGGCAGCGTGATGGCGGCCAGCACCGCGGGCCCGAGATGCGGCAGCAGCCGCGCCACCCCGGCGGGTGGCGCCGAGCGGGCGGTCACCAGGAACACCGCGCGCATCGCGTAGGTCCCCAGCCCGATCGCGGCGAGGATGAGCAGCTCACGCACGGCGGCCCCCAACCAGTACGCCTGAGACCAGTGCACCCGCGACCATGCCGGCCGTCGCCCCGGCGAGCAGGCCCAGTCCCAGCGGCAGCCCGGCGGCCGCCACCGCGACCGCGGCACCGACCGCGGCGGCGGCGTACGCGGCCCGACCGGTGAGCATCGGCAGCAGCAGGAGCAGGAAGGTCAGCGGCGCCGCCACCTCCAGCCCCAGCGATGCGGGCAGCGCCCCGGCCAGCAGGATCCCGGCTCCGGTGAGCAGCTGCCAGCCGATCCACAGGGTGCCCCCGGCCACGAGGTAGTAGGCGAGCCGGTCCCGACACCCGTCGCTGCGACCCGGGCCGGTGAACCTGCCGATGGCCAGCGCGTACACCGGATCGGCCAGCAGGTAGGCCGCCGGCCAGCGCCACCGTCCCGGCCAGGCGCGCACGTGCGGGGCGAGCGAGGCGCTGTAGAGCAGCATCCTCAGGTTGACCACGAGCGCGCAGGCGATGACCACCGCCGCGTCGGCGCCGTCGTCGAGCAGCCCGACGGCGACCAGCTGCGCGGTGCCGCCGAACAGCAGCGCCGAGGAGGACCAGGCGACCAGCGGGTCCAACCTGGTGGCCGCCATGGCCGCGCCGAGCGCCAGCGCGAACGGCACGTACGCGACGACCACGGCGAGCGCGTCCCGGAAACCGGTGCGCGTCGTCGACGCGCTCGCGGTGGCAACCCCCATCACGGAACTCCTCCTCCCGCTTCTCTCCGCGGCGCCGACCGGCTACCGCTTGCGCGCGGTGACCAGCAGGTACTCGGCCGTGTAGGTACCGCCTCGGTTCCACGTGGTGAGGAAATCCAGGAAGTCCCGGTCCAGCTGCGCGACCCGCTCGGGGTCGGCGGCGTTGAACCGGTAGACCGCGATGGTCGGCCCGTAGTTGCGCTTCCAGTACTCGCGGAACGCGGTCGGGTCGGGGCAGTGGTCCATGACGACGGTCCGGCGCTGGACGTCGAGGTCGACGACCCGGTCACCGAACAGCTCCCGGACGTGCTGCTCGTCGCCCCAGCGGGGCGCCGGCGTGGCGCCGGGCGGGGGCGGCGGCGCGTACGGCTTCATGGTCGCGAACACGTTGCCGATGAAGCCCTCCGGCGTCCAGTTGATCATTCCGATGGTGCCGCCTGGCCGGCAGACCCTGATCAGCTCGTCGGCGGTGACCTGGTGGTGCGGCGCGAACATCGCCCCGACGCACGACATCACCACGTCGTAGCCGTCGTCGGCGAAGGGCAGCGCCTCGGCGTCGGCCTCCACCCAGTCCAGCTCGACCCCGCGGTCGGCGGCGATCGTGCGGCCGGCGTCGAACAGCTCGGGAGTCAGGTCCGAGGCGGTGACCACGGCGCCGCGCTCGGCCGCCGGGATGGCGGCGTTGCCGGATCCGGCACCGACGTCGAGCACCCGCTGGCCGGCCCGGATCCCGCAGGCCGCCACCAGCGCGGGGCCCAGCGACGGGATCAGCTCGGCGGCCACCGCCGGGTAGTCCCCGGACGCCCAGAGCGCGCGGTGCTTCGCCTTCAGCTCGCGGTCGGCGTCGCTCGCAACAGCGTTCGTCATGATCTTCTCCACTCCGTTGTGTTCCGGGTTTCCGGTGTGGAGAGAAGACTGCGTGCCGCGGCTTCGGCAGGACTTGAGAACGCGTGAAATGCGCAGCTCAGACGTATCGGCGCAGGCCGGTGCGGGCGTACGAGACGGCGGCCGCACCGGTCAGATCCGATCCCCGCCGGGCCGCGTCGGCGAACCGCTCCGGACCGAGGGAGCCGGCGAGAGCGGCCAGATCGGTCCCGTCGAGCGGCGACGGTTTGCCGGCCGCGCCCAGCGCGTGGTGCAGCGTGACGGCGTCGTCGGCGGCGCCAAGGCGCACCAGCAACCGCACGACATAGCGCAGGTTCAGCCACTGCTGGGACCAGTCGCCGACCCGGTCCCAATGGTCCAGCACCCCGATGAACGCCTGCGCCGCGGTGGCCGGGTCGGCGTGCACGGCCCGGGTCGCCGCGGCCTCCATCAGCGCGATGCCGTGCCACCAGAAGTTGTGCACCGCTGCGGCGAGCTTGCCGGCCTCGTCGAACAGCGTCAGGGCTCGCTGCGGCTCGGATTTCTTCAGCACCAGGCCCAGCGCGTAACGCGCCATCGACCGGGCCGTCGGGTTGCCCGTCGTCTCCGCCACGTCCACGGACTCCAGTGCGGCGGACAGCCCCCGCTCCGGGGCGCGCAGCACCGCGTGGCACACCGCGACGTAGTACAGGGTCCAGACGAGCCGGATCGGGTCGCCGTCGCGTCGGGCTCGTCGGACCTCGCTGTCGTAGTGCCGCAGCGCGGTGCGCGCGTCGCCCTCGTACAGCGCGACGTCCGCGAGGACGTCCGCCGGGTAGGCGATGCGGTCGGTGCCGCGTCCCGGGACCCGGCCGGCGGCGCGGGCGACCAGGGCTCGCGCGGCGGCGAACTCGCCGCGGTTCCAGGCGCCGCGCGCGGCGGCGCCGATGGCCGCGGCGGTGAGCGGGTGGTCGGACTCGGCGAGGTCGAGGGCCCGCTGCGCCCAGCCGGCCGACTCGTAGCCGACGCGCAGGTCCACCAGCTCCGACACCGAGGTGACCAGCCGCAGCGCGAGATCGGCGTCCCGGTCGGCGACGGCGCGCTCGAACGCGGTGCGCAGGTTGTCGTAGTCGGGCAGGGCGCGCTCGACCCAGGCCGGTTCGTCGCGGCCGTGCAGCTCGCGGGCGACCCGCTCGGCCAGCTGCGCGAAGTACCGCGCGTGCGCGCGCCCGAGCGCGAGGTCGGCCCCCGCCTCGCGCAGCCGGTCGCGACCGTAGCTGCGCAGCGTCTCCAGCAGCCGGTAGCGCGACCGGCCGGCGACGCTGGCCACGGTGACCATGGACTTGTCCACGAGCCCGGTGATCTCCTCGAGCGTGTCGTCCTCGGTGCTGCCCGGCTCGCCGCACACGCCGTGGGCGGCGGCGAGGTCGAAGCCACCGGCGAACACCGACAACCGCAGGAAGATCGCCTTCTCGGCGGGTGACAGCAACCGGTAGGACCAGCCGACCGTCGCTTCGAGGCTCTGGTGGTGCGGCAGCGACCCGCGTGCGTTGCGGGTCAGCAGCCGTCCGTTGTCGAGCCTGCTGGCCACCTCGGCGGCGTTCATCACCCGCATCCGGGCCGCGGCCAGCTCGATGGCCAGCGGTAGGCCGTCGAGCCGGCGGCAGATCTCGGCGACCGCGGCCTGCTCGCCGTCGAGGTGGAAATCCGGCCGGCCGGCGCGGGCCCGGTCGACGAACAGCGCGGCGCCGTCCGCGGCCGGCAGCGGTTCCAGCGGCAGTATCCGTTCCCCGTCGACGCCGAGCGCCGCCCGGCTGGTGGCCAGCACCACCACGCCCGGACAGTGCCGCACCACCTGGTCGAGCAGCCGCACCGTCTCGTCGAGGACGTGCTCGCAGTTGTCCAGGACGAGCAGCAGCTCCCGGCTCCGCAGGTACTCGATCACGGTCTGCTCGATGGTGAGGCCGTGCCGCTGCCGCACCCGCAGCGCCACCGCCACCGCCTCGCTCACCGGCCCGTCGTCGTGCAGCGGGGCCAGCTCGCAGAGCCAGCCGCCGTCGGGGAAGCGGTCGCGCGCGCGGGCGGCGGCCTCCAGCGCGAGCCGGGACTTGCCGACGCCGCCGACCCCGCTGAGGGTCACCAGCGGGCCGGTTCCGATGGCCGCGACGACCCGCGCGACCTCGGCTTCCCGTCCGACGAAGCTGGTGGCCCGCCGCGGCAGGTTGCCGGCCGATCCGTTCGCACCGCGGCCCGGTGGTGGGTCCGGGGCGGCGGCCGCGGCCACCGCGGGGGCGCCGTCGTCGCCGGTCAGGATCTCCTGGTGGATCCGGCGCAGCCCCGCGCCGGGATCGGCGCCCAGCTCCTCGAGCAGCCGGTTGCGGATCTGCTGGTAGGTCTCGAGCGCGTCGGCCTGCCGGCCGCTGCGGAACTGCGCGAGCATGAGCTGACCGGCCAGGCGCTCGTCGAGCGGGTGGGCCCCGGCGGTCACCGCGAGCTCGCCGAGCAGCTTCGCGTGCCAGCCGGCGCGCAGCGCCACGTCGTTGCGGTCCAGCACCACCGCGAGCCGCTCGGCGTCGAGGGCGGTGCGGACGCCGTCGAACCAGGGGGTGTCGATGCCCGCGAACGGCTCCCCGCGCCACAGGTCGAGCGCCGCACCGTAGTGCTCGGCCGAGTCGGTGGCGTCCCGACCGGCGCGGGCCCGGGTCACCAGGTGCCGGAAGCGGTGCAGATCGATGGTCAGCGGGTCGGTCGACAGCAGGTAGCCGCCGGGTTCGCGGGTGATCCGCACGTCCGCGGCGCCCGCCAGCCGCTGCCGCAACCGGGAAAGGTAGGCAGACAGGGCGTTGCGCGCCCGGTGCGGGGGACGGTCGGCCCACACCCGGTCGATCAGCTGGTCGGCCGACACCGGACGGTTCACCTCGACCAGCAACGCCGCGAGGACACACCGCTGCCGGGCGTGACCGGTGTCCACGCGCCGGCCGTCGATCAGCGCATCCACCGCGCCGAGCACCCTGAACTCCACCGTCATCGTCCTACACCGGTCCTGAGCAGGAGATTTCACGACAACCGAATTCTCGCCGACGCGGCCCAGCAGATATTGGACCAGCAGACATTCTGGGTCACGCGGGTGGCTCGCACCAGGAGGACGGCATGAACCGGACACATCCGGCCACGGACCGGTCGGGCAGCGACGTCGCCGGTCACCCCGCTCCGCTGGCCGACCGGCGCGAGCTCTCCCGGCTCGCCTACGGCTTCATGGCCTCGAAGGCCCTGTTCGCCGCGCTGGGCATCGACCTGTTCAGCCGGCTCGCCGCCGGGCCGCGCACCGTCGCCGAGCTGTCGGCGGCCACCGCCATTCCCGGCCACCGGCTCCGTACCCTGCTGCACGCGCTGGCCGGTGTCGGGCTGCTCGTGCCCGAGGGGGACCGGTACGCCAACTCGCCGGCCGCACAGCGCCACCTGGTCCGCGGCGCGCCGGGCGAGCTCGGCGAGTACTTCCGGCTGCAGATCGCCCAGCAGATCTACCCGGCTCTGCTGCACCTGGACGCGGGCCTGGCCGGCACCGGCTCGGCGTTCGAGGCCCTGCCGGGCCTGCTGGCCGACCCGGTGCAGGCGCGCACGTTCACCGTGGCCCAGCACACCGGCTCGCTCGGCGCCGCGCGGGTGCTCGTCGACCGGCTCGGTCCGCTCGGCCGCGCCGACCTGCTCGACGTGGGCGGCGGCAGCGGGGCGTTCTCGATCGCCTTCTGCGCCGGCCACCCCGGCCTGCGGGCCACCGTCCTGGATCTCCCCGAGGTGCTCGAGGTGGCGCGGGAGTACCGGGACCAGGCCGGCCTGGCCGACCGCGTCACGCTGCTCGCCGCCGACGCGGTGCGCGATCCGTGGCCGCCCGGGCAGGATGTGGTGCTGATGTCCTACCTGCTCAGCGCACTCGGCGACGACGAGATCGACATCGTGCTCGCCGCAGCGCGGGCCTGCCTGCGACCCGGCGGGATGCTGATCGTGCACGACTTCATGCTCGACGACGACCGGCCCGGTCCGGCGCCCGCCGCGCTGTGGTTCCTGCAGTACCTCGCCTACCGGCCCGACGCCGTGTCGTTCTCCGCCGGCACGCTCGTCGATCGGCTGCGCGGGCACGGGTTCACCCCGACGTCGACCGAGGTGCTGATTCCGGAGATCACCAAGGTGATCGTGAGCGGGACGGACGTGCCGTGATGACCGCGCATCGGCCGCTGGGTGTGGGCCTGACCCCGTTGGAGACGCGCCGCGATGTCGTGCTGCACGTCGCGACCCGGGCCGAGCAGCTCGGCTACGCCGAGTTCCACCTCGCCGAGGGCTGGGGGCACGACGCGTCGGTGCTGCTCACCGAGGTCGCGCTGCGCACCAGCCGGATCCGGCTCGGCACCGGCGTGCTCAACATCTGGGGGCGCAGCGCCGCGAGCATCGCCATGCTCGCCAGCACCCTCGACGAGGTCTCCGGCGGGCGGTTCGCCCTCGGCCTGGGCGCGGGCAGCCCGCAGCTCGCGGAGGGCCTGCACGACGTGCCGTTCACGGCCCCGGTGCAGCGGCTGGGCTCGGTCACCCGGCAGGTGCGCCGGCTGCTGGACGGTGAGCGGCTGCTGCCCGCCGAACCCGGGGGCCAGCGGCCGCTGCGGCTCGCCACCGGTCCGCGACCCGCGCTCCCGATCAACCTGGCCGCGCTGGGACCGGCCGCGGTGCGCCTCGCCGGCGAGCTCGCCGACGGCTGGTGTCCGTTCCTGGTGCCGGTGTCGGCGCTCGGCTCCTACCTCCAGCTGCTCGCCGAGGGCGCGGCCGGCGCTGGGCGGGCAGCAGGCTCCCCCCGGATCTCGCCGTCGATCCCGGTCGCGGTCGCCCCGGACCCGGACGCCGCCCGCGCGGTCGCCTCGTGGTGGGTGGCGTTCTACCTGACCAGCATGGGGCCGCTGTATCCGGCGACGTTGCGCCGGCTCGGCTTCGGCGATGCCGTCGATCTCGTCCGCGCCGCGAACCCGACGCCGCGCACGACGGAGGTCCCACCCGCGGCGGGCGTGCTGCTCGACGAGCTGACCGTGTGGGGAGACGCGGCCACGGCCCGGGCCCGGCTGGACCGCTGGTACGCCGAGGGCGCCCAGCTCCCCATCCTGGCGCTGCCGCCCCACCGCCCGGTGGCGGAGCTCGACCACATCCTGGAATCCCTGAAGCCGTCGGCGGTGGCCCACTCGTGATGACGGCGAGGATCAGGCGCAGCCATCCGTCGAGGGTTGGGCCGCGGTGGCGTCGCAGCGCGCGCAACCGGGGTCCTCGCGCGTCCAACACGTCGTTGGAACCGTCGCCCACGCCGCGATCCTGCCGGTCAGCACGGCGCGGCTCATTGTGTCGGTGGCCATGGCTACCCTCGCGCCATGACCGGACCCGCGAGCGGACGTGGCGCGCTGCCGCACGCCGATCGGGTACGGCTGGAGGCCCTGCGCTACGCCGCCGCCGGTGACGAGGGGCCCACCTACATCGCCATCATGCGCACGTTCACCGGCGAGATCGCGGGCCTGCTGTCGGATCAGTCCGCGGCCGAGGTCGCCGGTCGGTTGGCCGATCAGGGCTTCGAACTGACCACCGATACCGTCGACGATCGGCTGTCCTACCTGGTCGAACACGGCAACCTGGCGCGCAGCCCCCGGGAGTCGGAGGCGCGCAGCCTGCGCGAGTACCTGCACAATCGGGCCCGCTACCAGCTCACCCAGCGCGGGGAGCTGGTGCACCGGTTCGTCGAGGAGCTGCTGGGCCACACCGAGTCGGCCCGGGAGGTCTCCACCGAGATGCTCGGCGGCATCCTGGCGGGGTTGCTGGCGCTGGGGCGTCTCGACGACGCCGCGGTGGCCGCCGCCGAGCCCGACGATCTCGCCCGAGACATCGGTACCGTGTTCGCCCAGTTCGAACGGCTGGTCTCGTCCACGCGCGACTTCTACACCTATCTCTCCCAGGTCCTGGTGCGCTACGACCTCGACCGCGCCGAGTTCCAGGCGTTCAAGACCGCCCTGCTCGACTACCTGCAGCGCTTCGTGGACGAGATCGCGCGGCACATGCCGCAGCTGGCCGACGCCCTGCAGCGGGTGCGCCCGCGGATCCCGGCGCTGTGCGAGCGGGCCAACACCGGCCAGCGGCTGCTCGGCGTCGACGGCGAGACGGCCCGCCGGGCGACGGGCCTCGATCCGGCCGACTGGAGCAGCCTGCACGCCTGGTTCATCGGCGGCGGGGGTCGCGACTCCGACGCGGCCGGCGTGCGGCGGCTGGCCACCGACGCGATGCGCACGCTGCTGGTCAACCTGCGCAGGATCGCCACCGGCCGCCGCGAGCAGAGCCGCTACGGGGACCTGCTGACGCTGGCCCGCTGGTTCGCCGAGGCCGACGATCAGACGGCGCACGCGCTGTGGGTGTCGGCCTTCGGGCTCTACTCGTGCCGCCACCTGGGCTTCGCCGCGGACGACGACGCCGACCCGGTGCCGCCCACCGCATCCTGGTGGCGTACACCCTCGGCCGAGGTGCCGGTGGCGCTGCGGCGGCACGGTGCTCGCACGATCCGTGGCCGGGCCGGACGCCGCGACGACTACGGCCAGGCCAAGGCCGCCCGGCTCGCCGAGCGCGAACGTGCCGAGCGGCACCGGGAGGAGGCATTGACCGAGATCGCGACCCGTCCCGGCCGCCTGGGAGCGATCCGGCTCTCCGACGGCGCACGATCGGTCCTGCTCGACCTGTACGCGCGGGCCCTGGTCGGGCGCGTTCGCCCGCTCGGGCCCGGGGACACGGCCGCGGTGGAGGTGGCCGGAGCCGGCTGGCAGCTGGTGGTCCGGCGCACCCCTGGCGCGGGCACCGTGATCAGCAGCCCGGCCGGCCGGCTGGAACTGGTGGATCTCACGCTGGTCGTTGAGGACCTGGCGAACGAGACCGCTCGGGAGGCCACCGGATGAGCCGCGTCGAGCGGCCGGCGCCGGCCGAGGACATCCAGGTCACCGCCGAGCGCAGGCGCGCCGCGCGGGCATTGCTGCGCAGGCCGCTGCTGCACGCAGACGGGCCGGCCGCCGACGAGCTGCGCCTGGTGCGGCGCCACCGCGCTGAGCTGGAGCGGCTGTTCGCCGACGGCCTGGGCTACCGGCTCGTCGTCGAGCCTGGGGCGGCGCGCCTGTTCAAGACCGGCCTCGGCCGCGACGCCACGCACCCGCTGATGCGCCGCAACGAGAAGGCGTTCACCCCGCGGGGTTACGCCCTGCTCTGCCTCACCGTGGCCGCGCTGAGCCGGGGGAAGAACCAGTTGCTCATCGACGAGCTCGTGGCGCAGGTCCGGTCCGCCGCCGTCGACGCCGGGCTGGACGTCGATCTCGACGCCATCGCCGATCGGCGGGCGCTTTACGCGGCGGTGTCGGCCCTGGTCGATCTCGGGGTGCTGCACGAGCGCGACGGGGATCTCGAACACTGGGCGGATCAGCGCACCGCGTCGCTGCTCGACGTCCGGCGCGATCGGCTCGCGCTGCTCGTCGCGGCGCCACTGGGCGGGGTGGACAGCGCTGCCGACCTGCTTGACGTCGCCGCACTGCCGTCCGCGGCCGGGGGCGCCCGGGTCGCCGTTCGACGCCGGCTGGTGGAGACGCCCGTGCTGTCGGTCGACGAGCTCACCGAGGAGCAGGCCGAGTGGTGGCGGCGCGGCCGCAACCGCGAGCGGGAATGGTTCGCCGATCGGTTCGGACTCGATGTGGAGCTGCGCGCCGAGGGCGCCGTCGCGATCGACCCGGACGGCGACCTCACCGATCTCGAGTTCCCCGGCGGTGGATCGGCACGCCAGCTCGCGTTGCTGCTGGTGGAGACACTCGCCGAGGCGCTGCGCCCGGCGGCCCGGGAGAGCGGTGCCGCGCAGCGGGTGTGGCGGCGGGCCGATCCCGAGCTCGTCGCCATCGGCTACGCCGCGGTGCTCGCCGAGTGGGGGGCGGGGCTGAAGAAGGGCTACCGGGAGGACGCTGCCACCGCGCTCGCCGATGCCCGGGCCGTCCTGGTGCAGGCCGGTCTGGTGCGGATCGAGGCCGACGGCGGCTGGCTCGTGCACGCCGCCGCTGCCCGTTACGCGGTCCGGGCCTCGATCGCCGAGCAGGGCTCCGCCGGCCAGCACTCGCTCTTCGCCGAGGAGGACGGGCCATGACCGACCGGTTCCGGCTGTCCCGCGCGGGCGTGCTCAACGTCTGGCAGTACGACGAGCAGGTCTTCGAGTTTGCCGGCGGCCGGCTGTTGTTGCGCGGGTCCAACGGGGCGGGCAAGTCCAAGACGCTGGAGATGCTGCTGCCGTTCGTGCTCGACGGCGACAAGGCGCGCATGACGGCGTCCGCGCGACACCACACCAGCCTGCTGTGGCTGATGCTCGACGGCTACACGGGCCAGAACCGGGCCGGCTACCTGTGGGTGGAGTTCGCCCGCACCGACGACGACGGGCGATGCGAGATCATCACCTGCGGGGTCGGGATCCGGGCGTCGCAGTCGGCGCGCTCCGCGACCGCGTGGTTCTTCAGCTACCCCGGGCGCGTTGGGACGGACCTGCTGCTGGAGGACGACGCCGGTCCGCTGGCCAAGGATCGGCTGCGCGCCGTCGTCGAGCCGGCCGGTCACGTCTTCGACTCGGCACCGGCGTACAAGCAGCACGTCGGGCGGCTGCTGTTCGGCCTGGAACCCGCTCAGTACGACGAGCTGCTGCGGTTGCTCTACTGGCTGCGCCAGCCCCAGGTCGGCGAGGACATCGAGCCGGCCCGGCTCGCCGAGCAGCTCGTGCAGGCGCTCCCGCAGCTCGACGACGACGCGGTGCGGGCTGCCGGCGACACCTTCGACGAGCTGTCGGCGTTCGGCGAGCAACTGGACCGGCAGCGGCGCAGCGCCGAGGCCGTGGCGGCGTTCGCGGCCGTGTACACCGACTACGCCCGGGAGGTTCTGCGGGCGCGCGGCGCCGAGCTGTCCGAACACCACCGCGAGCGCACCCGCCGTTCGGGCGAGCTCGATCGCAGCACGGCGCGGGCGGCCGAGCTCACCGCGGAGCGGGAGGCCGTGGAGGCCGAGACCGGCACCGTCGGCGGGCAGCGCGGCGCGCTGGGCGCTCGGCTGACCGAGCTGCGCGCCGATCCGCTGCTGCGCACCCAACGCGAGCTGGTCAACCGGCGCGAGCTGGCCGCCGAGCTGGCCCGTGCGGCCGCCGCGGCCGCCGCCACCGCGGAGCGCGCGCGGCAGCGGGTGCAGAAGTCCGGTGAACGGCTGCGGCGCGACGCGGGCGCGCTGTGCTCCGACCTCGCCGGGCACGGCGCCACCGCGGGCATCCGGGCCGCCGAGCTCGGCCGCGCCGGCGCTCGCGTCGCGCTGCCCGTGCGGCCCGCGTTGCACGAGCCACGACTCGATCGCGCCGCCGACGCCGACGCCGCCGCCGAGGCCTTGGGTGAGCACGAGACCGCCGTTCGGGCTGCGCGCCCGGTGCTCGGCGAGCTGCGGGCCGCCGTGCAGGTGGTGGAGACCGCCCGCCGGGAGTTCGACGCGGCCGCCGAGCTGCGGCATCGGGCCGAACAGCAGTCCGCGGCCGCGGAGCAGCGGGCCGAGGAGGAACGCGGGCATCTCGCCGACGCCCGCCGGGGCGCCGATCAGATCGAGGCCGGCTGGAGCGCGGCGTTCGAGACCTGGCAGGCCGACGTGCGGGCCGTGGCGTTCGAGGTACCCGCCGAGCTGTCGGCGGTCACCCTCCCCACGATCGGGGACCTGGCGCGGGCGGCCGCGGCACCGGTGCTGGCGGCCCGCCGGGAGGAGGAGAAGGAGGCCGGAGCCCGCCGGGCCGCGGCCGAGCGTGATCTCGCCGGCGCGCAGCGGCGGCGGGAGCAGGTGGCCGCCGAACGCGATCCGGCCCCGGTCACGCCCGCGTGGGTTCGCGACGCGCGGGACGCCGCCGACGGCGCGGCGCTGTGGCAGCTGGTCGACTTCTCCGACACGCTCGTCGCCGACGCGCGGGCGGGCCTGGAGGCGGCGCTGGAGTCGTCGGGTTTGCTCGATGCCTGGGTGCGCACCGACGGGGCGGTGCTGGCGGCCGACCGCCGTGACGTCGTGCTTCCGATGGGCCCCGCGGTGGCCACCGGCCAGACCCTGGCCGCCGCCCTGGTCGCCGATCCGCCACTGGACGCCCCGGTGGTCGCCGACGTGGTTCGTGCGGTGCTTGCCCGGATCACGCTGGTCACCGGTGGTTCCGACGTCGACTCCACCGCAGTGGTCGGTCTCGACGGAAGCTGGCGGCTCGGCCCGCTTACCGGACGGTCGACCAAACCGGCAGCCCAGTTCATCGGGGCCACCGCGCGTTCCGCGGAACGGTTGCGGCGGCTGGCCGCGGTCGACGAGCTGATCGCGGCGACCACCGAGATCCGCGACGGCGCGGCGACCGTGGAGCAGGCCGCTCGGGCCGCGGCGGTGGGCGTGGAAACCTGGCTCGCGGCCGTGCCGCCCGCCGGCGAGCTGATCCAGGCCTGGGCGCGCCTCGATGAGCGAGTACGCATTGCCGATCGGGCCGACCTGCTGGCGGCCGCGGCGGAGGCCGAGGCCGTGCGGGCGCGGGGATCCGAGGTCGGCCGCCGGCGTGCCCTCGACGATCTCGCCGCCACCCACGACCTGCCCACCGAGGCCGGCGCGCTCGCCGCCCGGCGGGAGTCGCTGCGCGACCTCGACGCCGCCCTCGGTGCCCATGCGGACGCGACCGCACCGCTGGTGGGCAGGCTGCGGAGGTGGGGAGCCGACGCGGAGGCGTGGGAAGACGACATGGCCGAGGCCGCGGAAGCGGCCGGCGCTGCTGCCGACGAGCAGGAACGAGCCGCCGCGGCCCGAGCCGCCGCCGACGAGCTGGAACAGACCGTCGGCGCGCCGTTGCGGAAGATCCAGCGACGGATCGCGGAGGCCGAAGCCGACGACGTTGTCCTCAAGCGACGTGAGGGTGAGCTGAACCGTCGCATTGCGACGCTGCTCGCCGAGGGTGGAGCCGCAGGGCAGGCGGCCACCGATGCGGCGGCCCGTCTCGCCGAGCACGAGCCGGTGCTCGCCGGGTCGGTGGCCGCCATCGGTGCTCTCGTCGATACACCCGGGCTGCTCGACTCCGGGGTGGCCGGTGTCGACATCGATCCCGGAGTGGTCGACCCGGCGGTCTTCGATCTCGCCGCGGGCTTCGTCGCCGGCAACCCGGTGCCGGCCGTCGTGCTGGCCCAGGCCCGCCGGTTCACCGACCTGCCCGCCACCATCCGCGGCGGCAGTGACACGGCCGTCTACACCGCGTGGCGGGATGCCGCGAGCGGTCCGGCCGGTGACGTCGACCCGCGGGTCACCGAGATCGCCGGAGCGCTGGCCGTGATCGGGCGCGACGACGCGGGGGAACACCCGATCGGTGAGCTCGCTGGCCGGCTGGCCGCGGCCGTCGACCGCGACGCGGAGCTGCTCACCGACCGCGAGCGGCGGCTGTTCGAGGAGCACATCCTCGGCGACCTCGGCGAGTCGCTGCGGGCCCGGCGGCTGGAGTCCGAGGAGCTGGTGACGGAGATGAACAAGCTGCTGCGCGGGGTCACCACCAGCCAGGGCATCCAGGTGCAGCTGCGCTGGAGCCTGCGCGACGACGTCGCCGCCGACGCCCGCCGGGCCGTGGAGCTGCTGGGGACGCCGGTCGGGGCCCTGCTCCCCGACGAGCGGCGGGAGCTGCGCGACGCCCTGCACCGGCTGATCGAGGCCGCGCGCGCCGACGCGCCCGAGGACTCCTACTCCGAGCACCTCGCGCGGGCGCTCGACTACCGCCGCTGGTTCGCCTTCCGCATCCGCTACACCCGCCCGGAGACCCCGGGCACGTGGAACGACCTGCACCGTCGCTCGCCGCTGAGCCAGGGTGAGCAGAAGGTCGTCTGCTACCTACCGCTGTTCGCCGCTGCGGCGGCGCACTTCAGCTCGCTCGCCGGTGCCGCCCCGCACTCGCCGCGGTTCGTGTTGCTCGACGACGCCTTTCCGAAGATCGATGTTCGCACGCACCCGTTGCTGTTCGGCCTGCTCGTGCAGCTGGACCTGGACTTCGTCGTCACCAGCGAGCGGCTGTGGGGCGACCACGCCACGGTGCCGTCGCTGGCGATCTACGAGGCGTTGCGCGATCCATCGGAGCGCGGCATCGCCCAGTACCGCCACACCTGGGACGGCCACCGCCTGCAGGCGGTCGGGTCGTGAGCGCACCCTTGGCTCGGAGCTGGCTGGCGGATCCGGCGCTGACGCGGATCTGGGGCGTCCTGCGGGAGCGGCTGGAGGCCCGCGGTCGCCGCGCCGAGGGCTGTGTGGTGCTCACCGGGCTGTCCCGGGCGGAGCGGCACGCCGTGTCGGCGCTGGTCGGGCGACCCGTCACGAAGGATCGGCTCACGGTCGATCTTGCGACCCTCGACGCCTGGCTCACCGAGCGTTCCGGCCTCGGCGGCGTGGTGGCCGTTTGCGAAACGGCCACCGGCCGTCCGGTGGTCGATCGACGGGCGCTGCGCGCGCAACGCAGCACCGAACGGGAGGCGCCGATCGAGCTGGCTCGTGCGCTGCTGCCGGAGGCGCTGTGGCGGGAGCCCTGGCTCGACGGCGTCCGGCGCTCGGGGCTGCTCGCCCGCACCTCCGAACCCGAACAGGCCGTCCGGCACGCCGCCGGGGCCCTCGCCCGGCTGCCCGCGTCGACGTCGCGCACCGAGCTGGCCACCGCGGTCGGCGGCCACGCCCATGCGCTCGACGAGGGCACTGCTGCCGCGGCGCTGGTCCTGCGAGCCCTCGCCGCACAGACCGGTGAGCCCACACCCGCCACCACCGCGCAGCGCCGCGACCTGTGGGAGCGGTTCGGCGTGCGTGTCGACCTGGTCTCCACCACGTGCCTGACGCTGGGCCTGCGCGGTACCGGTGGCGGCACCGACCGCCTGCGGCTCGCCGCCGATGCGGGCGACCCGGTCCACCTCACCCCGTGGGACCTGCGCCGCAGCGCCCTCATCCCGCCCGCGTCGGTGCTGGTGTGTGAGAACCCGCGTGTCCTGGAGGCGGTGGCGGAGCGGTTCGGCGGTCGGGTGCCGGTGGTGTGCACGAGCGGTCAGCCGGCGCTGGTCGTGCTCGACGTACTGAATGCCCTCTGCGCGGCGACGCTGCGCTATCACGGCGACTTCGACTGGGCGGGCGTTGGGATCGCCAATCGCCTCGTCGCGGAGGTGGGCGTGCTGCCCTGGCTGATGGGGGCGGACGACTACGCCGATGCGCTGGGTCCGGCCGGCCTCCCGCTCGCCGGGGTGCCCGTCGAACCGAGCTGGGATGCAGAGCTCGGGGCCGCGATGCGGCAGCACGGTGTGGCGGTGCACGAGGAAGCGGTGCTGGGGGAGCTGCTGGCGCAGCTGGACTCGGACTTCACGTGACCGAGCAGAGTGACGATCGAGACATTCCGGTTCGGCGGACCCTCCGTCCGGGGATCCCCCTCACAGCCGTGCGCGCCTGCATGTGTGCCGCGGCTCATGTCTTCGTCAAGAGGAGATCCACCGCGTGACCATCACTGTGAACGCCTACGCCGCGCCCGCCGCGAAGGCTCCGTTCGAGAAGACCACCATCGTCCGGCGCGACCTGAAGCCCGCCGACGTGCTGATCGACATCAAGTTCGCCGGCATCTGCCACTCCGACATCCACACCGCCCGTGACGAGTGGGGCGCGGCCAACTACCCGCTGGTGCCCGGCCACGAGATCGCCGGCATCGTCTCCGAGGTCGGCGCCGAGGTGACGAAGTACCAGGTCGGCGACCGCGTCGGGGTCGGCTGCATGGTCGACTCCTGCCGCGAGTGCGTGAACTGCACGGCCGGTGAGGAGCAGTACTGCCTCAAGGGCAACGTCGGCACCTACGGCGGCATGCTCGACGGCAAGCCCACCGACGGCGGCTACTCCGAGAAGATCGTCGTCGACGAGAACTATGTGCTCGGCATCCCCGAGGGCATCGAGCTCGACGTCGCCGCGCCGCTGCTGTGCGCCGGCATCACCCTCTACTCGCCGCTCAAGCACTGGGGCGCCGGGCCCGGTCGCAACGTCGCCATCGTCGGCCTCGGCGGACTCGGGCACATGGGCGTGAAGATCGCCCACGCGCTGGGGGCCGAGGTCACCGTGCTGTCGCAGTCGCTGTCGAAGAAGGAGGACGGCGAGCGGTTCGGCGCCGACCACTACTTCGCGACCAGCGACGAGGCCACCTTCGCGGAGCTGGCCGGCACGTTCGATCTCATCATCAACACCGTGTCCGCGCCGCTGCCGATGGATTCCTACCTGTCGCT
The DNA here is from genome assembly GCA_963730945.1 of uncultured Actinomycetota bacterium. Taxonomy (GTDB): domain Bacteria; phylum Actinomycetota; class Actinomycetes; order Mycobacteriales; family Pseudonocardiaceae; genus Pseudonocardia. The sequence continues at coordinate 11,749 of CAVSTV010000006.1, read as the reverse complement.
GCTGGCCCTGGACGGCACGATGGTCAACGTCGGCGCGCCGGCCGAGCCGCTGCAGGTGCCGGCGTTCGCGCTCATCCCGATGCGCCGCAGCTGGGCCGGCTCGATGATCGGCGGGATCCGGCAGACCCAGGAGATGCTCGACTTCTGCGCCGAGCACGGTCTGGGCGCGGAGATCGAGGTCATCCCGGCGTCGCGGATCGACGAGGCCTACGAGCGCGTTGTCGGCAGCGATGTCCGCTACCGCTTCGTCATCGACGCCGCCACGTTCGCCTGAAGTCGGGGCCGGCGGGGCGCGATGGGACGATTGGTCGATGAGCGACCGAACGGCCCGAACCATCGCGGCCCTGCGGGCCGGACACGACTAGCTGGCCCGGCTGGTCGGCGGGATGGCCCCGCCGACCTCGACCGGACGTCCGCCGCCGACGAGTGGACCATCGCGCAGGTCCTCAGTCACCTCGGCAGCGGCGCGGAGCTCACACTCGCCACAGTGGATGGTGTGCGGTCCGGCGTTGGCGGCCCCGGCCCGGAGGCGACGCGCGAGGTGTGGGCCCGCTGGGACGCGATGGCCGCCGCCGAGCAGGCCGCCGGCTTCATCCGGGCCGGCGAGGCGCTGGTCGGCCGGTTCGAAGGGCTGGATCAGGCCACCCGCGACGAGCTGCGCGCCGATCTCGGGTTCCTGCCCGAACCGGCCGATGTGGCGACGGTGGCCGTGCTGCGGCTCAACGAGCTGACCTACCACAGCTGGGACGTCCGGGTCGTTGCCGATCCGGCGGCCGCACTGGCCGCCGACGCGGTCGAGCTGATGTTCGCGCCGCTGGAGATGTTCATCGGGTTACTCGGCAAGCCGGAGCAGCTGAACGGCCGCCGGGTGAGCGTGGCCGTGCACACCACCGATCCGCAGCGTTCGTTCGCGCTGCAGTTGAGCGACACCATCGCCCTCGGCGGCACCGCCCCGGCCGGCGCGACCGATGAGCTCGAGCTGCCCGCCGAGGCCCTGCTCCGCCTGACCGCCGGTCGCCTCGGGCCGGCGCACACCCCGGTCGGCGTGCGCCACACCAGCGACCAGCTCACCCTCGACGATCTGCGCCGGGTCTTCCCCGGCTTCTGATCGCCGCAATCGGCCCTTGATCGGCGTCTGCGGTTGCTGAGCTGCACCGGTGCAGCTTTTCGACCGCAGACGCCGATCAAGCGACCTCGCCGACGCGCAGGCCGGCACCCGAGCCCGGCTCGGCGACGCGGTGATGGTGGCGCGTCGGTGCTTCGATAGGTTCCGGCAGCCGCGGCGGCTCGGGCGCGGCACGGGTGGGGATGGGGGAGGCGTGCCGGATCGCGGGGTGGTGGCCGCCGGCCATCCGGCGTCCGCCGCGGCGGGTGCAGCGGTGCTGCGCGCAGGCGGCAACGCCGTGGACGCGGCCGTCGCGGCCGTGCTCACCTCGTTCGTGGCCGAGCCGCTGCTGACCGGGCTCGGCGCGGGTGGCTACCTGCTGGTGGTGCCGCCCGGGCGCGCTCCGGTGCTGCTGGACTTCTTCGTCGCGGCCCCCGGGCTCGGCGCCGACCCGGCCGGCCGGGCGGCGCTGCTGCCGGTTCTCATCGCGTTCCCGGATGCGACCCAGACCTTCCACGTCGGCCCGTCCTCGTGCGGGACGTTCGGTGCGCCGGCCGGGCTGGCGATGGCGGTGGAGCTGTTCGGGCGGGCCCCGCTGGCCGAGTTGACCGCGCCGGCCGCCCGGCTCGCCCGCGCCGGGGTCCGGGTGGCCCCGATGCAGGCCTACCTGTTCGCGTTGCTCGCCGGCATCATCGGATCGACGCCGGAGGCGAGCGCCCGCTACCTGATCGAGGGCAGGCCACCGCGGGAGGGCGAGGTGGTGCGCGATCCGGAGTTGGCCGATGCGCTGGACCGCTTGGGCGCCGAGGGACCCGCGCCGTTCTACACCGGCGACATCGGCCGCGCCGTGTCCGAGTGGGTGCGCGCCCGCGGCGGCATGCTCACGGTGGACGATCTCGCCGGCTACCGGGTGCAGCGTCGCGACCCGCTGCGGGTGCCCTACCGCGGCCGCGAGGTGTGCACCAATCCGCCGCCGAGCGCGGGCGGCAGCCGGCTCGGGCACGCGCTGGCCCGGCTGCAGGATCGGCCCCGGCCCCCGGACGCGCTGGCGATCGTCGACGCGCTGGCCGACCCGCCGGCCGGTACCGATCCGAGCGGGATCGCGGCCAGCCGGCTGGGCTCCACCACCCACGTGTCCGTGCTCGACGTCGACGGCTGGGCATGCGCCGTGACCTGCACGAACGGGGAGGGCTCGGGCGTGAGCGTGCCGGGAACCGGGGTGCACCTGAACAACATGCTGGGCGAGGAGGACCTGTCGCCGGGCGGGCTGTTCTCGCACCCGACGGGTGCCCGGTTGCCCTCGATGACGGCCCCGACCGTGGTGCTGCGCGACGGCACCGCGGAGCTGGTGGTCGGCTCGGCCGGATCCAACCGGATCCGCAGCGCGCTGTTGCAGGTGATCGTGAACGTGCTGGACCACGGGATGTCCCCGCAGGACGCCGTCGACGCGCCCCGGCTGCACCGCGAGGCCGACACCGTCTACACCGAGCCCGGCATCGGGTCCGACGCGCTGCGGGCGGCCGGCTACCCGGTGACCGCGTTCCGGGAGCCGAACCTGTTCTTCGGCGGCTGCCAGGCGGTCGGCTCGCGCTCCGGGGTGGTGGCGGGCGGCGCCGACGCCCGCCGCGGCGGCGCGGTGGTCGTCGCGTGAGCGGCGCGGTCAGCTCACGCCGCCCGCTCCACCGGGAGGATCGTGATCTGAGGCGTCGGAGTCGACATCCCGGCGGACGGCCTGCAGCGCCTGCCCCCACGCCTCGTCGAGCCAGTAGCCGGAGTGACCGCGCAGCGGCAGCAGGTGGTGGGCGCACAGATCCGGGCCGAGTGGGCCCGCCGGCACCGGCGGGTCCCCGGGCAGCACCGGTGGATCGTGCAGGCGCCATTCCGGGCCGAACTCCTCCCGTGCTCCCGCGGTGTGCCGCCGCAGCGGCGCCCAGGGAACGACCGGCGGTACCCAGCTCGGCTCCGCCGCGCGGTGCCCCCAGCTGAGCACCGGGCCGGCCAGCGGATCGGTATCGCGGTACAGGTTGCGCCAGGCGCCGTGCAGCGTCCGGTTCAGCTGCTCGATCGCCAGCAGATTCACGTACGAGGAGAAGGTGCGGGAGAACAGGACCTGCAGCTGCGAGCCGAAGGTCAGGAAGCCGACGCGGTCCAGGACCCGGTCCCCGCCCTCCTGGTGCGCGATGCGCTGCAGGGCCGCGAACGACAGCAGGCTGCCCTGGCTGTGCGCGCACAACGCCACCGCTCGACCCTGCTCGACGTGCCAGCGCACCCGGTCCTCGATGTCCACCACGGCCCGCTGCGCGTAGGTCGTCGGCACGAACGGATGCGTCGATCGGGGCCAGAAGGCGATCACGTCCCACACCACGTTCACGCCGCGCCGGGCTGCTTCCCCGCCCAGCGCCGACCGGCCCAGCGTCAGCAGCGCCGTGGCCACCGTGGACAGCGTCAGGGTGCCGAGGGTCAACAGCATGGACCGGATCGCGTTGTCGCCCTCTGGCCACTTATCGGACTGGCTCAGCCAGCCGGCCGCATCGGACGGCAACGGGTTCAGCCGCGGCCAGCCGGTCGGGTCGACCAGCACGATCGGCAGCACCTCCGCGACGACCGCCGTGGACAGCGCCAGCCCGACGACGGTGAGCAGCGCGGCCACCACCGGGGTCACGTTCTTCAGCCGGCCCAACCAGCGCGCGTCGGCGGTGCGGCGGATCCACCGCACCGGCAGTGCGTACCTGCGCTCGGACCCCGTCCCGGTGCTGACATCGGCCTCGACCCGGGCCACCAGGTCCGATCGGCGGCACCGGCGCAGGCCGAGCGCGACCGCCGCCAGCGCGGCGATCACGATCGCGGTGAGGCCCCAGGCGTAGATGACGCGTGAGAGCAGCTCGGGCACCGTGACCAGCACCGGCGGTCCCGGCGCCTCGGGGCGCACGCTGCGCAGCGCGGCCGCGGCGGCCGTGCTGAAGGCACCGACGTAGCCGACGCCGAGGAAGACCCCGATCGAGGCCAGGCAGGTCGTGGCCATGCCGCCCAGGTACGGGGCGAACCGCCGGTTCGCGTGCACCGGTGAGGACCGTTCGCAGATCGCCAACGTCATATTGGCCAGGACCAGCAGCACGATCCCCACCAGCGCGAACGCCATCACCACGTAGGACGCCCAGTCGATTCCCGGGTAGTGGCGCAGAACCTCGGCGCCGGGTGCCGCCGACCCCGGGTCGGGCGGGCTGGCGATGGTGATCGCTGCCGCCGAACCGAGCGCCACCACCGCCAGCCCCGCCAGCACCTTGGTGATCGCGCGCCTGCGCACCCACCGTCGCGCCGACGGATCGGGCCGCCCGCTGTCCCAGCGCTGCTGCGACGACGGGTCACCGAGCAGCAGCACGACGAGCCCCACCACGCCGATCAGGGCGAACGCGGCCCAGAACACGATGGCGGCGAACCCGCCGGTGCGCACCGCCTCCGGGCACACCGCCATGATCGCGACGGCCAGACCGCCCGCCGCCAGGTGCAGCCGACGCAGGCCCGGTGCGTCGGCGTCGCTCTCGAAGAACGTCGGGCGCACCAGCTCGCTGACCGACCCGCCGGCCCAGCCCGGCACCCCGCTGGACGGCGTCGCCGGGATCATGACGGGCCGCGGAGCGACGTCCGGATCCGGCTTGGCCCGGGCCAGCGTCCAGTACAGCCCGAGCAGTGCCAGCGGCGCGCAGAACGCGAGCAGGTAGGTGAGCGCGCTCGTCGCCTGCGCCCGCTGCCACGCCCACAGATCGACCGCGATCACCATCGCGGCCAGCACGAACAGCACGGTCAGCGACAGCCCGATCAGCCGCAGCGCGGCTCCGGCCACCGCGTGCGCCCACCGCGCTGGCCTCGAGGTGGGGCGCTGCAGCGTGAACTGCGCCACGTTGACCAGGCCGAACGGCGCCAGCAGCAGCCACAGGCCCTGGGTCCTGGAGCCCGACGTCAGCGCGCCCCAGTGGTAGGCCTCCAGGATGTGGCCGTCCTCGACCTCCAGCTTCCGACCGAGCCGATCGGCCCGGCAGAAGGTGCGCCCCAGCTCGTCGCCGCCGACCTGCACCACCCGGTCGATGTCGAGCATGCTCTCCGGAGGGGTGCCGCTGACGCCGTGCACCCGCAGCTCGACCCACTCCTGGTTCTCCACGCCCGCGTCATCCACGTCGGCATCCTGCATGCCGGCCCACGGTGACCGGGCAATGTGCAGCCGTGTCGCGCGGGCAGAACGTCGTAGGGCGACACCGAACTGTTCTGAAGTCATGAAGGAGATGTCGGCTTCGGAGGTGGCGCGCACCTCCTCGGCGGTGCTGGACGGTGCCGAGGGCGGCGAGACCGTCATCATCACCCGAGGTGGCCGACGTGTTGCGCTTCTCGTGCCGGCGCCGCGCGCGAACGACCACGCGGTTGCCGGCGTTCTGGAGCGTTGGCGTGAGCGTCTCGGAGTCGACGACGCATTCGAGGAAGCAGTCCAACGGGCCGACGAGGGATCTCGATGGGGACCCGTGGCGCGGCTGATCCAGTCCACGGACCAGCAGGCCGGGTTCGACGAGCTGCCCGAGGTCGAAAAGTCGACTCGTTCCCGGCTGATGGTCGAGCACAGGGGTCAGCGCTGGACCTGCACGGCCTCGAGGCTGGTGGCCAGGTAGGTGTGCGCATGGGCGGCGAGCGCCGGGCCGTCGTCCCACAGGTTGCGCCAGATGGCCAGGTCGTTGGAGAGGGTGGGGGACACCACGGCCGAGGAGAACGATTCGAACGTGATGGGTCCGCGGTAGTCGATGTCGACGAGCGCGTGGAAGAACGCGGCGAAGTCGAGATGCCCGCTGCCCAGGTAGCCGCGGTGGTTCTCACCGATGTGCACGTAACCGAGCCGGTCGCCGAGCAGCTGGACGGGCCGCACGAAGTCGTCCTCCTCGATGTTCATGTGGTAGGTGTCGAGGTGGACCACGACGTTGTCCGCCCCGATGTCGTCGGCGAGGCGCAGCGCGTCGGCCGCGGTGTTGATCACGTTGGTCTCGTAGCGGTTGCAGACCTCGAGGCCGAGCGTCATCTGCTTGGCCGCGGCGTCCTTGGCCAGCTCACCGAGGACGGCGACCACGTTGGCGCGGCCGGTCTCGGTGAGCGGCCGGCTGTACTTGCCGAGCGCGCTGTAGAGGGCGCCGGTGAAGTGCGTGCCGCCGAGCTCGTGGGTGATCTGCAGCGACTCCTGCAGCAGCACCGCACCGCGTTCGACCACGGCCGGGTCCTCGCTGGACACGTCGGCGTCGAAGGCGAGCCCCCGCGAGCAGGCGATGCCGAGCCCGGCCTCCTCGCAGCGCCGCGCGGGCCGCCGCGATGTCCAGTTGCGGCGAGTCGTGCAGGGACATCTCGAGCAGGTCGAAGCCGGCGTGCTTGGTCTGGGCCACGATGGCGGCGACCTCGTCGGGAGTGGTCCCGCCGGCCAAGACCAGGGCGTGCACGCCCAGCTGGTTGGCGATCATGTCGAGTCCTCTGTGGAATGTCGTTGGGTCCCGGCTCAGGCGGCCTGGGCGCCGGTGATCAGCGCGACGAGCTCCTGGCCGGTGGTCTCCGCCGTCCGGCGGCCGGCGACGGCGATGCCGGCGCGCATCACCCAGACCTGGTCGGAGAGCCGCATGACCTGGTCGAAGTTGTGGCTGATCAGCAGCACCGCGACGCCGGAGTCGCGGAGCTTGGTGATGACTGCCTCGACCCGTGCGGTCTCCTGCACGCCGAGCGCCGCGGTCGGCTCGTCCATGATCACGATGCGGCTTCCGTAGCCGGCGGCCCGGGCGATGGCCACGGCCTGCCGCTGGCCGCCGGACAGCCGTCGCACCCTGCTGGTCACCGGAGGTACGTTGACGGCCAGGCCGGCGATCTGCTCGGCGGCCGCGGCCCGCATCGCCGGCCGGTCGAGGAACCGCAGCGGGCCGATGCCCCAGGTCTTCTCGCGGCCGAGGAAGAGGTTCTGCCAGACCGACAGCTCCTCGACCAGCGCCAGGTTCTGGTGCACGGTCTCGATGCCGTGCTCGCGAGCGCTGGTCGGCGAGTCCATCGTCGCCGCTCGGCCGTCGATGGTGATGGTGCCCGAGGTCGGGCCGGTGGATGCCGGACAGGCAGCGGACCAGGGTCGACTTCCCGGCGCCGTTGTCGCCGATCAGGGCGGTGACCTCGCCGCGCCGCATGGTGATCGAGGCGCCCCGCAGCGCCTGGACGCCGCCGAAGGACTTGGTGATGTCGGTCGCGGTCGAGGATGTACTCGTCGTCGGTGGTGGTCGGGACGGAGGCAGGAGTGGTCATTTCTTCTGGAACCTCGTGAGGAGGGCGGCGAGGACGACAACGATGCCGACGGCGAGGGGCTGGTAGAACTGGGAGACCCCGAGCAGGGTGAGCCCGTTGATGAGCGCGGTGAGCAGCAGCGCACCGAGGACCGGGCCGACGATCGTCGCCCTGCCGCCGGTGAGGCTGACCCCGCCGAGGACGACGGCGGCGACGGAGTTGAGCAGGAAGGCGGTGTTGATCGCCGGCTCGGCCGCGCCGACGCGGGCGACGAGCAGCACCGCGGCCGAGGCCGGCCAGCAACGCGGAGATCAGGTAGACGGCGATCTTGATCCGGGCGGCGCTGATGCCGTTGGCGGTGGCGCTCTCCTCGCTGCCCCCGACCGCCAGGACGTGCAGGCCGAACGCGGGTCCGGAACATCACCAGCCAGGCCAGCACCCCGACCAGGGCGGCCAGGATGATCGGGTAACCGAAGATGCCGACCGTCCGGTGGTGAGCCGCAGCAGCTCGGTGCTGTTGATGGTGATCGGCTTGCCGTCGGAGGCGATCAGTGCCAGCCCGGTGGCCGCCGAGGCGTGCCCAGGGTGACGATGAAGTCGGTGACCTTCCCGTGGCGATCAGCAGGCCGTTGATGGCTCCGATGACGCCGCCGGCCAGGAAGGCGATCACGAACGCGGGCCAGAAGCCCAGGCCGGCCTGCCAGGCCAGTCCGAAGCCCACGGCGGCCACCGTCATGGTCGAGGCGATCGACAGGTCGATGCCGCCAGTGGTGATCACGAAGGTCTGCGCGACGCCGAGGATGACCAGGATCGCGGCGGCCAGCAGCATCGCCTTGATGTTGCCCAGGGTGAAGAAGGTGGGGCTCAGGATCGAGAACACCACGATCAGCGCGACCAGCCCGACCGGGGCGGCGTTCTCGGCCCAGAAGCTGATCTGGCGGGCCTCGCCCAGCGACGTTCTTCAGCGCTGATGGTGGTGCGGATTCCTCGACCGGCGATGTGGCGGGTGAGTGTGCTCATCGGCTCGTCGGCTCCTCCTCGGTGGTGGACCTCGAGCTGCCGGCCAGCAGCGGCTGCAGCGGGTTGTCGAAGGCCTGGAACGGCTGCGGGAACTTGGCGATGGCGTCGGCGGCCTTGTCCTTGGTGACCAGCGCGGTCGGCGACTCGACGGACGCCGGCAGCTGCTTGCCGGCCGCGGCGACCTCGGCAGGCCTGCACGCCGAGCTGACCGATCGCGTAGGGGTACTGCGCCACGGTGGCGGTCAGCGCCGCCCTGGCCACCGACTCAGGGCGTCCTTGTTGCCGTCCACGCTGACCACGACGACGCTGCCGGTCCTGCCGGCGTTCTCGACCGCCTTGGCGATCGCCCAGGCCCATGTCGTCGTTGGCGGCGAAGAACGCCTTGAGGTCGCGGTTGGCGGCGCAGGATGTCGGTGGCCTTGGTCAGCGCCATCTGCGCGCTCCCAGTCGGCGGCCTCCGTCTGGCACGACGTTCAGCTTGCCCGTCGATGGCCGCCTTGAACCCGTCGACCCGGGCCGCCGCTGGTCACGTCACCGGCGATGCCGCCGATGATGGCCACGTCGGCGCCGGCGCCGGCCTGGTCGGCCACGAAGTCGCCGGCCTTGCCGCCGGCCGCCTTGTTGTCGGTGCCGATGTAGGTGCCGATCTTGAGGTTGGCGGCCTGGGCGGCTCCGGCGTCCACCGGGCTGTCGATGTTGACGATCGGTCTTGTCGGCCGCGGAGACCTGCGCCAGCGCACTGCACCAGGTTGGTGCCGCTAGATCGGGTTGACGACGTAGCAGCCGAAGTCCTGCCCGGCCAGCGCGGTGAGCTTGTCGGCCTGCCCGGTGGTGTCGCTGATGTCCGCGGCGGCCTGCACGGTGACCTCGACGCCGGCGGTCTTGCGCCTGCTCGTCGATCACCCTGCCTGCATGGCCTGGAAGAACGGGTTGTCCAGGCCCTTGATGACCGCGGCCACCTTCGGCTTGCCCGCCGCGGCGGAGGCTGCCGGTCGCGGGCGCCTCGCCACCGGAGCACGCGGCCAGGCCCAGCGTCAGCGCGAACAGGGGCACGGTCAGCACGGCGGCGCGTCGGCTCCCCGCGAACTTGATCTTCGTGTTCGACATCGTCAGGTCCCTTAGAACTGTGAGGCACTACTGCGTGCCAGTGCTATAGAAGTACCAGTACTTTCGATGTTCTCACAACACGAAAGTTGGCAGGCTTTCGCACTTTCCTGCGTTATGCTGTCGCTGAGCTGCCCGATCTGGAGATCGACAACGGTGGACCCGCTCATCGCACGCCGGCGACCTGCTGAGCCTGTTCCGGCACCACCACGAGCTGAGCCGGGTCGCAGCTCATCGAGCGGTCCGGGCTCTCCCGCTCGACCGTCAACCAGCGGCTCGCGGGCCTGCTCGAGAGCGGACTGATCCGGCCGGTCGACGGCGGCGAGTCCACCGGGGGACGACCGTCGACCAGGTTCGCCTTCCACGCCGAACGAGCGGTCACGCTGACCGTCGACATCGGTGCATCCGGGTTCGTCGCCGCCGTCTGCGACCTGTCCGGGACCCCACTGCGGCACCTGACCCGGGCCGTTGATGTGTGGTCCGGGCCGCGATCCGTGCTCGCCCTCGTGCGAGCGGGCCTTCACCGAGCTCGCCCGCGCGGACGAGGAGGTCTGGGGAGTCGGGATCGGCGTGCCGGGCCCGGTCGAGTTCGCCGCCGGGCGGGTGGTCAATCCGCCGATCATGACCGGCTGGGACGGCTTCGACATCGCCGGCTGGATCGGCGAGCGCTACCCGGGCCCGGTCGTGGTCGAGAACGACGCGAACTGCCGAGCCGTCGCCGAGTCGCGCCGCTCCGGCACGCGACAACCTGATCGGCCTCAAGATCGGCACCGGCATCGGCTGCGGGCTGGTCTTCAACGGTCAGATCGTGCGCGGCAACGACGGCGCGGCCGGCGACATCGGCCACACCAGGGCGGCGTCAGCCGACGAGCAGGCACCGCCAGCCCTGCCGCTGCGGCAACAACGGGTGCGTCGAGGCCTACGCCGGCGGCTGGGCGTTGCAGCGGGACCTCACCGCCGCCGGAGTCGACGTCGGCACCGTGGCCGACATCGTCGACCTCGTCCAGCACGGCCAGCTGGATGCCGTCCGCGCCGTCCGCAACGCCGGCCGCGTCATCGGCGACGCCGTCGCCAGCCTGGTCAGCATCCTCAACCCGGCCACCATCGTGCTGTCCGGCCAGCTCGCCGCCTGCGACGAGCTGCTGCTGTCCGGAATCCGCGAACGCCTCTACGAACGAGCCCTGCCGCTCGCCACCCGTCGACTGCAGATCCGCCGCAGCAGCCTCGGTCAACTCGACGGCGTCACCGGCCTCGCGCTCATCACCGCGGACCGGATACTCGAACCGGACACCATCGACCAGACCCTCGCGGACCTGGCCGACGCGCGCAGCGCCAGCCGGGCGAGCAGCTGACCGCGACCTCGATGGACCGAGGGGCTCAGCTGCCGGCCTGCTGCCGCCGCGGCAGCTTCCAGCCGGGCCGGATGAAGTGGCAGGTGTAGCCGGTCGGGTAGTGCAGCAGGTAGTCCTGGTGCTCGGGCTCAGCCTCCCAGAACGGCCCGGCCGCGGTGACCTCGGTGACCACCTTGCCGGGCCAGATGCCCGACGCGTCCACGTCCGCGATGGTGTCCTCGGCGATCTGCTTCTGCTCGTCGCTGGTGTAGAAGATGGCCGAGCGGTAGCTCGTTCCGCGGTCGTTGCCCTGGCGGTTCATCGTCGACGGGTCGTGGATCTGGAAGAAGAACTCGAGCAGGTCGCGGTAGCTGATCGTCGCGGGATCGAACACGATCTCCAGCGCCTCCGCGTGGTTGCCGTGGTTGCGGTAGGTCGCGTTCGGCACGTCGCCGCCGCTGTAGCCGACCCGGGTGGCCAGCACGCCGGGCTGGTTGCGGATGAGGTCCTGCACACCCCAGAAGCAGCCGCCGGCCAGGATCGCGGTGTCCGTGGTCCCCGTCATCGTTGTCTCCTTCGCATTCGTTGCCACCCTCGAGTGTGCAGCGGTCCGCCGGTGAGCGCGAGGTGCGCTTCGCCCGCGTCCGGCGCAGGCTCAGCGCTACCGGAGGACGCGACCCCGAGAGGACGGAGCCCGACATGGATCTCGACACCCGCATCGGTGAATCGCTGAGCACCGACTACTTCCTGCTGCGCGAGGAGTTCACCCCCGCCCAGCTCGACTACCTGCGCCGCACCCGCCGCTTCGTCGAGCAGGACGTGCTACCGGTGATCAACGGCTACTGGGAGCGTGCCGAGTTCCCCTGGCCGCTGATCGAGAAGTTGGCCGGCGTCGGCATCGTCGGGG
>CAVSTV010000005.1:0-33887 GCA_963730945.1 uncultured Actinomycetota bacterium | reverse complement strand
CGATCTTGGCGGCCCGGCGCAGCCGGTGCACCGCGCGCTCCCGGCCCAGGGTGGCGATCGTCTCGTGCAGCGGCGGGGACACCGGGCGCCCGGCCAGCGCGACGCGCAGCGTCATGAACATCCGGCGGCGGTTGAGCTCGCGCTCCTCGCGCACCTGGTCCAGCAGCGCCTCGATCTGCGCCGGGTCGAACTCGGCCAGCTGCTCCAGCGCGTCGGCGGTCGCCTCCAGCACCGGCGCCACCGACGCCGGGTCCAGCCCCTTGGTCGACAGCTGGGCCGCGCTCGGCGGGGTGTCGTCGGTCAGCCACTCCAGCTCGGCCGGCACCTCGGCGTAGCGCTTCGTGCGTTCCTTCAGCGAACCCACCGTCCAGCGCAGGTCGTGGGCACTCACCCCGGCCGGCAGCCGGTCGGCGATCTGGCGCAGGAACTCCTCGTCGGACATGCCTGAAGTATTTGCCGTTCAGCCAGTCGAGCTTGTCGAGGTCGAAGACCGGGCCGCCCGTGCTGATACGCTCCAGTCGAATGCCGACCATCTCGTCGAACGTGAATATCTCGCGCCCGTCCGGCATGGTGTAGCCCTCAGCGCCAGGAAGTTGAGCAGCGCCTCGGGCAGGTACCCTGCTCGCTGTACCAGAGCAGCCGGCGCCGGGTTCTTGCGCTTGCTGATCTTCGACCGGTCGGCGTTGCGCAGCAGCGGCATGTGGGCGAACCGGGCGGCGCCCAGCCGAAGGCCTCGTAGAGCAGCACGTGCTTCGGCGTCGAGCTGATCCACTCCTCGGCGCGCATGACGTGGGTGATCCCCATCAGGTGGTCGTCGACCACCGCGCCAGGTGGTAGGTCGGGAAACCGTCCGACTTCAGCAGCACCTGGTCGTCGAGGCGCGGCGCATCCGATGTCGCCGCGGATGCAGATCGGCGAACCGCGGCGTCGATGTCGTCGGGACCCGCATGCGGACCACGGCGGCTCGGCGAAACCGGCGCGCGGCGCCGCTCCTGCTCGGCGTCTTGCCCAGGCAGCAGCCGGTCGTAGCCGGTCGGCTGCTTGGCTGCGCGTCTGCTCGGCCCGCACTCGCTCGAGCCGCTCGGGGTGCACCAGCAGTGGTAGGCGTGGCCCAGCTCGACCAGCTGCTGCGGCGTGCTCGACGGTAGATCGCGGTAGCCGCTCGGACTGCCGGTAGGGCGCGTACGGGCCGCCGATGTCCGGGCCCTCGTCCCAGTCCAGGCCCAGCCAGCGCAGCGCGTCGAAGATCGCTCCTCGCTGTCGGCCTCGTAGCGGCTCTGGTCGGTGTCCTCGATCCGCAGCACGAACTGCCGCCGTGCTGGCGGGCGAACGCGATGTTGAACAGGGCGACGTAGGCGGTGCCGACGTGCGGGTCGCCGGTCGGCGAGGGCGCGATCCGCACCCGGACCGGACGGGCGGGCTCTGCTGGCATGCGAAGAAGCCTAGTGCGGTGGCCACCGCACCAGGCCGAGGCGGCCGGTCCGGTCGCGGTGCCGGGGTGCCGCGACCGCACCCGGCCGCTTACGGCATGTGCGTGGTGCAGCCTGCCGCGGGTCGCACGAGCCCGGTCGATGATCAGCTGTGCTTTGCGCTGTACGCCGCATCGCGGGCGATGACCGGCTGCTACCGCCCGATGCTGGAATCGCTGGGCCTGACCTACCCGCAGTACCTGGTGCTGCTGGTGCTCTGGGATCGCGGCGACACGACGGTCACCGGCATCGGGCACGCGTTGCAGCTGGAAACCGGCACGCTCTCACCGCTGCTCAAGCGACTGGAGGCGACCGGTCTGGTCACCCGCACCCGGCAGACCGACGACGAGCGCTCGGTGCTCGTGGGCCTCACTGCCGCCGGTCGCGAGCTGGAGGCGCAGGTGGTGCGGGTGCAGCGGCTCGCCGCCGAGGCCACCGGGCTGACCCGCACCGAGCTGGGCGAGCTGCGCGAGACGCTCAACCGGTTGACCGCCGCGGTGCGGTCCGGTGCGAGCGCCTGAGCGGAGACCGGGATGACGGCACGGACGCTCGATCGGGGTGCGGGGCAACCGCTGTGGGAGCAGCTGCTCGCCGACCTGCGTCGGCGACTCGATCTCGACGAGTTCACCGCGACCTTCCCCGGCGAGCTGGCGCTGGTCGCCGAGTACCGGGTGAGCCGGCACACCGTGCGCGAGGCCGTGCGCAGGCTGCGCGAGGAGGGCACGATCGTCGCCGGCCGCGGGCGCACCCCACGCCGGGCGGAGCCGGCCGAGATCGAGCAGTCGCTCGGCGAGATCTACAGCCTGTTCACCGCGGTCGAGGCGACCGGGCAGGTGCAGCGCAGCGTGGTGCGCACCCTCGACGTGCGGGCCGACGGGGTCGTCGCCGCACGGCTGGGCCTGGAGGAGTCCACCCCGCTGGTGCACCTGGAGCGGCTGCGGTTGGCCGACTCCGATCCGCTGGCCGTCGATCGGGTCTGGCTGCCCGAGCACCTCGCCGCCCCGCTGCTCGACGTCGACTTCAGCCGCACCGCGCTCTACACCGAGTACGCCGCGCGCTGCGGGGTCCGGGTCACCGGCGGTAGCGAACGCATCCGCGCCGTGGTGCCCGGCGAGGCCGAACGCGGACTGCTCGGCATCGGGCCCGGCATCGCCGCGTTCGCGATCGACCGGCTCGGTCTCGCCGGGGAGCGGCCGGTGGAATGGCGGCACACGCTGGTGCGCGCGGACCGGTTCAGCGTGACCGCGCGGTTCTCGGCGCGCGAGGGGTACCGGATGGACGACACCGGCGGCTGAGCGCCGGGCGCGGCCGGCCGGGCCCGGTGGGGGATCAGTTGAGGCCGACGTGCACCCGCACCGTGGTGCCCTCGGACCGGCGGTGCACCCGCACCAGATCGCTGACCTTGTGCACCTGGAACAACCCGTGTCCCGCGTCGCCCGGTCCGGGAGCGTGCCGCCCGACCAGCGGGTCGTCGATCCGGCCGCCGTCCTGGACCTGGCAGATGACCTCGTCGGCGGTCGCCCAGACGGTGAGCAGGCCGCGGCCGCCGGCGTGCACCAGCGTGTTGATCGTGAGTTCCTGGGCGACCAGGCGCAGGTCGGCGGCGCGCGCCTCGGTCATCTGGGCGCGCTCGGCGTACTCGTGCACGAAACGGCGGGCCGAGCTCGGGCCGGTGGCCGGCGAGATCACCATGACGCTGGCGTGCGCCGGCGCGGGCGTCAACGGCCGGTCGAACGAGGCGGCTACGGCGTTGGAGTCGGTGTAGCCGGGGCTGCTCCAGCGATCCGGCCCGGAGGCCAGGATCGGGTGCGTGCGGGTGGCGTCGACCAGCACGCTGCGGTCGAGATGGGCGGCGTCGTAGGGGCACAGGATGTAGGCGGGCGCCGCACCGAGCGCCACGTTGATCAACGCTTCGTGCTCGGCGCAGGCCGGGTACTCGTCCAGGCTGCGGCCGGCCCAGATCGGCTCGCCGATGATCCGCACCCGGCGCCCGGCGTGCTCGCGCACGAAGGCGCTGAGCACGGTACCGATGATCCGTCCGGGATTCCGACCGGCGATCGACATGTCCGCCGTCCGGACCTGGGGTTCCTCGTCCGGCGTCAACGCGGATCGCACCAGGCCGAGACCCGGCTGCGGAACGGCCACCAGCACCGGCTCACCGTTGGCCAGACCGGTCCGGATGAAGTCCAGCAGGCCGGCGCGGTAGCTCGACGCGTCGGTGTAGAAGAACGCGTCGTGGACGAGGCCCTCGGCGTGTCCCGGATCGGTGGCGGTCACCGCGGTTCCTCGCAGCGTATTGGCGGATGGTGATGCCGGCAGGTGATCCTACTCTCCAGCCCGTCGTGCCACTCTGCCCCGAAAGAGGTAGTCGACTATTGACCCACTGTAACCGAGACGCCTACCCCGCCACGAGTGGCCTCACCATATCGCCGAATCTCGGCATCGATGTCCAGCGGCCGCGTCTGCATCTGGATGTCGGGGGTCAGCAGGTCGGCGGGCACCAGCCAGCTGACCTCGAACTCGATCCCGTCCGGGTCGTGGGCGTAGAGGGCCTTGGTGGTGCCGTGGTCCGAGGCGCCGGCTAACGATCCGCGGGCGGCCAGCACGCCGGCGATCCGGCGCAGCTCGGCGAGCGTGTCCACCTCCCAGGCCAGGTGGTAGAGCCCGACCGAGCCGCGGCCCGCGGTCGAGTCGGCCGCCCCGGCGCCCACCGCGAACAGGCCGAGGTCGTGATCGTTCGTCGAGCCCTCGGCCTGCAGGAACGCGGCCTTGCCGGGCATCTCGGTGATCACTCGGAAACCGAGCGCCTCGCGGTAGAAGGCGACGCTGGCCTCGACGTCGCGGACGTAGAGAACGGCGTGGTTGAGTCGCTGGACGGGCATCCGTCTCCTCCAATGGTTGAAAGCTCAATTGTAGTACCTGTGACAACAGATCGACAGGTGATCCTGTTCCCGTAGCCTTACCGGGTGCAGCAGGACGAAAACCGCTGGTTGGGCTCGGAGGAGCTGGCGGCCTGGATGTCCTACGTGGCGGTGACGGCGTTGCTGGACAGCGCGCTGGACCGGCAGCTGCAGCGCGATTCGGGGATGCCGCTGGCCTACTACCAGATCCTGGCCATGCTGTCCGAGGTGCCGGGCCGCACGCTGCGGATGAGCGACCTGGCCGCGATCACCCAGAGCTCGCAGAGCCGGCTCTCGCACGCCGTCACCCGGCTCGAGTGCCGGGGCTGGATCAGACCGGACGCCCTGCCCCGACGACCGGCGCAGCACGCTGGCCACGCTCACCACGGCCGGGTTCGAGGCGCTGCGCGCGGCCGCGCCCGGCCACGTGCGCACCGTGCGCGGGCACCTGTTCAGCCACCTGAGCTGCGAGCAGGTGCAGCAGCTGCACGACATCTGCCGGTCGGTCCTGGACGGCCTGGCCACCCCGGAGGAGCTGCGGCAGCTCGGGTCCCGCCGGTGCAACGCCCGATCAGCTGATCGAACCGACATCGATCACCTCCCGACCCCTGCTGCCCGTGGTCCCGGCCTGGCAGAGTGACCGCCCATGGGAACTCTGGTGCTGCTGCGACACGGGCAGAGCGTGTGGAACGCCGAGAACCTGTTCACCGGCTGGGTGGACGTGCCGCTCTCGGAGAAGGGCGAGCAGGAGGCGCGCCGCGGCGGTGAGCTGCTGCGCGAGGAGGCCCTGCTGCCCGACGTCGTGCACACCTCGGTGCTGCGCCGCGCGATCTCCACGGCCAACCTCGCGCTGGACGCCTGCGACCGGCACTGGATCCCGGTTCGCCGGGACTGGCGGCTGAACGAGCGGCACTACGGCGCGCTGCAGGGCAAGGACAAGAAGCAGACCCTCGACCGAGTTCGGCGAGGAGCAGTTCATGCTCTGGCGCCGCTCCTACGACACCCCGCCGCCGCCGATCGAGGCCGGCTCCGAGTTCTCCCAGGACGGCGACCCGCGCTACGCCGATCTCGGCGCCGCGATGCCGGCCACCGAGTGCCTGGCCGACGTGGTCGGCCCGGTTCCTGCCGTACTGGGAGTCGGCGGTCGTGCCGGACCTGCGGGCCGGCAAGATGGTGCTGGTGGCCGCGCACGGCAACTCGCTGCGCGCGCTGGTCAAGCACCTGGACGGGATCTCCGACGCGGACATCGCCGAGCTGAACATCCCGACCGGCATCCCGCTGCGCTACGAGCTGGACGACGAGCTGCAGCCGACCGTGCCCGGCGGCGCCTACCTCGACCCGGAGGCCGCCGCGACCGCGGCCGCCGCGGTCGCCGCGCAGGGCCGCTGACGCCCCGATCGGCTATCCGGTCGTCGATCGGATGAACCGCAGGTGAACGGCGGTGCGAAAGATGCGCCCGTGCGGCGTCGGACGCGTCACTGTGGACGGTTCCGGCTGGCCCGCGACCGGCCTCGGGCCGCCTACCATGGCGCGCGTGATCGCCCTGGCGTGCGCGCTGACCGGGCTGCTGGCCCTCGGGCTCGGGCTGCTGGTCGGGCTCGCGCTCGCCGCAGGTCGTCGGCGGTCCCACCGGTCCCGGCGGTCCCGGCCGGCTCCTCGGCGGACGGGCGGTCCCGCAGTCCGCCGCCGGACGAGCCGTCACCGGCCGGGCGGGAACCGGCGGCGGCGCGCCCGATCGAGCACTCCTGGAGCGCGCCTTCCATTCGGCGACCGCCGGCCTGGTCGTGCTGGACCGGGCCGGCGTGGTGCTGGCGCACAACGCCGCGGGCCGTGGAGCTGGGGGTGGTCGCGGACGGCCGGGCCGACGCCCGAGCGGTGTCCGCCGGCCGGCAGGTGCTCGGCTCCGGGGAGCCCACGCGCGGTGGACCTCTCCGCCGCTCGGCAACCGGGGCCGGCCGCCGACCTCGGTGCTCGCGAGGTGCAGCCGCTCGGGGCGGGCTTCACGCTGGTCGAGGCCGCCGACACCTCGGAGGCCGTCGCGGCTGGAGGCCACCCGGCGCGACTTCGTCGCCAACGTCAGCCACGAGCTGAAGACGCCGGTCGGGGCGATGCGGCGTGCTGGCCGAGGCGGTGCTCGACGCGGCCGACGATCCGGTCGAGGTCCGCCGGTTCGGCACCAAGATCCTCAACGAGTCGACGCGGCTGGGCAACCTGGTCACCGAGCTGATCGCGCTGTCCCGGCTGACCGGGGCGGAGCGGCTGCCCGAACTCGCCGTGGTCGAGATCGACGAGGTGGTGGCCGAGGCGCTGTGCCGCAGCGGCATCGCCGACGGCGCCGGCGACATCGAGATCATCGTCGACGAGCCCAGCGGGCTGCGGGTCGACGGTGACCGCACGCTGCTGGTGACCGCGCTGTCGAACCTGCTGGACAACGCGATCGCCTACTCGCCGGCGGCGGCCTCGGTGTCGGTGTCGCGGCGGGCCGGCGACGGCTGGGCGGAGATCGCGGTGACCGACCGCGGCATCGGCATCGCCGCCGAGCACCAGGAGCGGGTCTTCGAGCGGTTCTTCCGGGTCGACCCGGCCCGCTCGCGGGCCACCGGCGGCACCGGGCTCGGGCTGGCGATCGTCAAGCACGTGCTGAACAACCACGGTGGCGAGGTGCGGCTGTGGAGCAGCCCCGGCACCGGCTCCACCTTCACCATGCGACTGCCGCTGCACGTCGCCGACCCGCGGATTCCAGTCGCCCCGACCGCGCTCGCCGAGCCGGCGCGGCGCTCGAGCCCAGCCCGCGCAGGAGGACCACATGACCAGAGTGCTGATCGTCGAGGACGAGGAGTCCTTCGCCGACCCGCTCGCCTTCCTGCTCCGCCGGGAGGGGTTCACCACGGCGATCGCCGGCACCGGCCTGGACGCGCTCGCCGAGTTCGACCGCAACGGCGCCGACATCGTGCTGCTCGACCTGATGCTCCCCGGCATGAGCGGGACCGAGGTCTGCAAGGCGTTGCGCACCCGCTCCGCGGTGCCGGTGATCATGGTGACCGCCCGGGACAGCGAGATCGACAAGGTGGTCGGGCTGGAGCTGGGCGCCGACGACTACGTCACCAAGCCCTACTCGCGCGCGCGAGCTGATCGCCCGGGTGCGGGCGGTGCTGCGGCGCGGCGGCGAGGCGGGCGCCGAGGCCGACGCGGCGGTCGGGGTGCTGGCCGGCGGCCCGGTGCGGATGGACGTGGAGCGGCACGTGGTCTCGGTGGACGGGGCCGAGGTGGCGCTGCCGCTCAAGGAGTTCGACCTGCTGGAGTACCTGCTGCGCAACCTGGGGCGGGTGCTCACCCGCGGGCAGCTGATCGACCGGGTGTGGGGCGCGGACTACGTCGGGGACACCAAGACGCTCGACGTGCACGTCAAGCGGCTGCGGTCGAAGATCGAGGCCGACCCGGGCAACCCGCGGCACCTGGTGACCGTGCGCGGACTGGGCTACAAGTTCGAGGCCTGAGTGTCACCCCTGGCATCCGTCTGATGACCTCAGGTCATGATCCGGCGTATGGGTGACGGGTTCGGTCACAAGCACGTCACGGCGGGGCAGTAATCTCCTCGCGTGCGCAACGGAATCGTGAATCGGCGCCCGCTCGGCAGGAGCCATCCTGCGGTGGCGGACTCGTTCGATGGAGCGGTCCGGATCGACCGTTCAGCGCAGAACACGCCGGGCAGTCTTGGATGCTTGATTTCGCACAAGGCACGGTGTATCCGATGAGTTCGGACATTGACCAGCCCCGGCAGCGCACCGTCGCGGAGTTGCTGGCCGAGCACGGAGGCGGCGTCCCGACCGGGCGTCGCCGACGTCGGCGCGCCGACGAGGCCGCGACGGCCGTCGGGTCCGATCCGGCGGCGCCCGCCGCCGCTGCTCCGGCGGGGGCCGCTCCGGCCGAAGCCGCCCCGAGTGCTGGCCCGACCACCGCCGTCGAGGATGAGAAGAAGAAGGAGCGGCCGGCGCCGGCCGCGCCCGCCGTCGGGGCCGCCTCGGTCTGGGATGCGCCGCCCGCGGTGCCCGCGGTGCCCGCGGCGCCCGCGGAATCCGGCACCTCCGCCGGATCTGACACACCGGCGGCCGAGGCCGGCGAGCCGGCGGCGCCGGTGGAGCCGCGCCCGACCTCCGGGGCCGCTCCCGCTGCCGTCCGCGCCGGCGAGGAGCAACCGGCGGACTGGCCGACCGAGCAGATCCCGCTGGTCGGCGGGTCCTGTGCGCGCGACGTCGATACCCGCGACACGGGCAACGGCCCGATCGACCGGCTGCGGCGGGCCTCCCCGAAGTGGCGGGACGCGCTGCAGGCCGTCGAACGCAGCGAGCGCGAGCTGCGCAACGGCCACGGCAACGGCCGTGCCCCCACCCGGCCGCCCGCCGCGGGGGACGAGTTCGACGACGGTGGGCCACCGACCCAGGCCGCGCCGCTCGATCCGGACTTCCGGGCCCCGGCCGGTCTCGATCCCACTGACTTCGAGCGTCCCGACTCCGATCCTGCCGAGCCCGACGGCCGCTACCCGGGCCGGCCCGACGAGCGGCCGCCCGCCGATGACCAGGCCGACGACCGCCCTCTCGAGGCCGATGACGGCGAGGAGCGCGGTGGCACCGGCCGGGCCCGCCGCCCGAAGCGGCCCGCCGCCAGACGGGCCGCCGCCAACCGCTCCGGCGCGAGCCTGGCCGGCGCGGACTGGGTCGGACCGGACGCGGTCCGGGCCGGGCAGGCGGTCCGGGAGCAGGCGGCCCGGGAAGAGGAGCCGGTGGAGGACGGCCCGGACCTCGAACCGCGACGCCGCCTCGGACGGGCCGCGGCCGAGGCGCCGGTCGGCCCGGGCTGGACGGTGGTGCTGGCGCAGTGGATCGGCGGCGCGCTCGGCGGGGCCGCGCTGTGGATCGGCTTCCGGTTCCTGTGGCGCAGCCTGCCGGTGGTGGCGTTCGCCGCGTCGGTCCTGATCACCATCGGGCTGGTGTTGCTGGTGCGGGCGCTGCTGCGCAACGAAGGCCGCCGCACCACCGTGTTCGTGGTGCTGGTCGGCCTGCTGCTCACCGTCTCGCCGGCGATTCTGGTACTCCTGGACCGGTGATCGACGAAGCCGGCGGCGCCGGGTCCCGCTCCGGTGGGCCACCGGTGGTGCTGTCCACCGCGTCGGTCTTCCCGGAGTCGGCCTCGGCGGCGTTCGCGCTGGCGGCCGAGCTCGGCTACGACGGCGTCGAGCTGATGGTGTGGACCGATCCGATCAGCCAGGACATCCCCGCGGTGGCCCGGCTGGCCGACCGGCACGGGGTGCCGGTGCGCGCCGTGCACGCGCCCTGCCTGGCGGTGACCCAGCGGGTCTGGGGCGTGGACCCGATCGTCCGGATCCGGCGCTCGGTCGCCGCCGCCGACACCCTCGCGGCGTCGGTGATCGTCATGCATCCGCCGTTCCGCTGGCAGCGCCGCTACGTGGCCGCTTTCGCCGACGAGATCACCCGCGCCGGGGAAGGTCTCGGGATCGCGCTGGCCGTGGAGAACATGTTCCCGATCCGCCGCGGCGGGCTGCGCACCGTGCCCTACAGCCCGGGCTTCGACCCGACGGCGGTCGGCTACCCGCACTACACGCTGGACCTCTCGCACACCGCGACCGCGGGCTCCGACGCGGTGGCGATGCTGGAGCGGATGGGTGATCGGCTCACCCACGTGCACCTGGCCGACGGCAGCGGCGGGCCGCGCGACGAGCA
The DNA here is from genome assembly GCA_963730945.1 of uncultured Actinomycetota bacterium. Taxonomy (GTDB): domain Bacteria; phylum Actinomycetota; class Actinomycetes; order Mycobacteriales; family Pseudonocardiaceae; genus Pseudonocardia. The sequence goes on along the minus strand of CAVSTV010000005.1, from coordinate 23,780 downwards.
TCTGGTGCCCGGCCGCGGGCGGCAGCCGTGCGCCCGGATCTGCGAGCGGCTGGCCGACTCCGGGTTCGCGGGATCGGTGGTGGTCGAGGTGAGCACGCGGCGCTGCCGAACCCACGACGAGCGGGTGGCCGCCCTGCACGAGTCGCTGCTGTTCGCGCGGCTGCACCTGCAGCCCGCACCGGCCGGCGCATGAGCAGCGAGCCGGCCGAGGCGTTGGCGCTGCCACTGTTCGCCGCGGCGATCGGGATCGAGCCGCTGGGCGCGGGCCGGTTCGGCGCTCTGCTCGGGGCGGGCTGGACGATCGGGCCGAAGGCGCACGGTGGGCTGCTGATGGTGCTGCTTGCCCGCGCCGGGTTGGCCCGGCTCGACGCGGACGCCCCCGGTTCGGCGCCCGACCCGCTCGCGGTGTCCGCCGACTTCCTGCGCGCCCCCGACCCCGGCCCGGTCGAGCTGCACACCGAGGTGCTGCGCGCCGGCCGGACCGCGTCGGTGGTGGCGGTACGGCTGGTCCAGGACGGGCGGCTGATGCTCGCCGCCACCGTCACCGCGGGCCGGCTGCCGGCCGAACCGCCGCTCTGGTCGGCGCCGCCCGAGCTGGCCGCGCAGCCGACGGCGGACGCGATCGATCCCGCCGGCGACGACGGCGTGTACGGGGTGGCCCGGTGCTGCGACCTGCGCTGGGATCCGGCGGCGACGTCCTTCGTGCGTGGCGAGCGGGCGGCGCCGGTCGTGCGTGGCTGGGCCCGCCCGCGCGGCGAGCCGGCCGACGTGCTGTTCGCGCTGCTGGCCGGCGACATCCTGCCGCCCACCGTGTTCAACCTGGGCGGCGGTCGTGGTTGGGCGCCGACGGTGCAGCTCACCGCGCTGCTGCGGGCGCATCCGGCACCGGGCTGGCTGCGCATCGGCTCGCACGCCACCGCGGTGGCCGGTGGCTGGTTCGACGAGGACGTCGTCGTGCTCGACGTGACCGGGAGACTGATCTGCCAGGCCCGCCAATTGGCTTTGGCGCCCCGGCTACCGTCACCCCCATGACGAGGATCGCGGTGCTCGGGGCGGGCAAGATCGGCGAGGCGTTGCTGTCCGGGCTGCTGGCCGCCGGCTCGACGGCGTCGGAGCTGGTGTTCACCGAGCGGCACCCGGAGCGGGCGGCCGAGCTGACCGGGCGGCTCGGGGTGGCCGGGGTCGAGATGGCCGCGGCCGCCGCGCACGCCGAGCTGGTCGTGGTGGCGGTGAAGCCGCAGGACATCGTGCCGGTGCTGGCCGAGCTGGCGCCGGTGCTGCGCCCCGGCACGCTGGTGGTGTCGCTGTGCGCGGGGTTGCCGACCGCGCTCTTCGAGGGCGCCCTGCCCGCCGGCACCGCGGTGGTGCGGGTGATGCCCAACACCCCGATGCTGGTCGGCGAGGCGATGAGCGCGATCTCCGCGGGCTCGCACGCCACCGGCGAGCAGCTCGCGGCCGTGGAGAAGATGCTGTCCGCGGTCGGGCGGGTGGTGCGCGTGCCAGAGGCCCAGCAGGACGCGGTCACCGCGCTGTCGGGCTCCGGTCCGGCCTACTTCTTCTTCCTGGTCGAGGCGATGATCGACGCCGGGATCCTGCTCGGGCTGCCGCGCGCGGTGGCCGCCGATCTCATCGTGCAGTCGGCGTTCGGCGCGGCCGCGATGCTGCGCGCGTCGGACGATCATCCGGTGATCCTGCGCGAGGCCGTGACCTCGCCGGGCGGCACCACCATCGCCGCCATCCGTGAGCTGGAGAAACACGGCGTTCGGGCGGCGCTGATCGCCGCGATCGAGGCCGCCCGCGACCGATCGGTCGAGTTGGGTCGCGCCGCGGAGCGGCCATGATCTCCATCGTGGGAGCGCCGTCACCCTGACGCGAGGCTGTAGCGCACCCGAGAGTGACCCGGTCTGTCGAGCACGTCACAGTGGTCCCGCTAAGCTCTGCATGAACATCAGGAACGGGGCCCGCCGTTGGAGCCCGCTTTGCTCCTGGTGAGACCAGGAAAGCGGTGATCGGATGCCGTCCGAGCTTCCCGAGATCCACCTCGCGCAGGTGCAGTTCCTGACGGTGGCCGAGGTCGCGGCGATGATGCGCGTGTCGAAGATGACCGTGTACCGGCTGGTACACGGCGGCGAGCTGCCCGCAGCCAGGGTCGGCCGCTCCTTCCGGGTGCCCAAACGGGCGGTGGAGGACTACCTCCGCAGCGCCTACTTCGACGCCGGCTGACCCAGCAGATCGGCCGGTCCGTTGCCCGGTCGTGTCCAGGCCCGCTGATCCGGCCGGTACGATGGCCGCAGGTCTTGCCCGGTCGCGCCGTGCGCTCTGCGCCGTCGCCCTGTCTGCCGGGCGGTTCCACCGCTCCGCCGGTTCCTGCTCGGGCCCGGCCACCACGACCAGGAAGGGTCCGCACGCATGGGCTCAGTCATCAAGAAGCGCCGCAAGCGGATGTCGAAGAAGAAGCACCGCAAGCTGCTGCGCAAGACCCGCGTGCAGCGTCGCCGTCTCGGAAAGTAGCCGGCCTCCTCGGCCCCGGCCAGGGACTAAGATCGGCGACGCACCGCACCCGGGGATGAGGTAGGACTCGTGGCGCCGTCCGTCGTTCTGGTCACCGGGGTCAGCCGTTTCCTCGGTGGCCACCTCGCCGCTCGGCTGGCGGCCAACCCCGACATCGAACGGGTGCTCGGCGTCGACACCGTGCCACCGCCGCGCGATCTGCTGCGGCGGCTGGGCCGGGCCGAGTTCGTGCGGGCCGACATCCGGAACCCGCTGATCTCCAAGGTCATCGCCAACGCCGCGGTGGACACCGTCGTGCACGCGTCGCTCTCGGCCAACCCCGCGTCCGCGGGCGGGCGGTCGGTGATGAAGGAGATGAACGTCATCGGCACCATGCAGCTGCTCGCTGCATGCCAGCAGTCGCCGACGGTGCGTCGGCTGGTGCTGAAGTCCACCACCGCGGTGTACGGGTCGAGCTCGCGCGATCCGGCGATCTTCAACGAGTCCATGACGCCGAACGACCTCCCGTCGGGTGGCTACGCCAAGGACGCCGCCGAGATCGAGGGCTACCTGCGCGGGTTCGCCCGCCGTCGGCCCGACGTCTCGGTCACGGTGCTGCGGTTCGCGAACTTCATCGGCCCGCGCATCGACACCGTGTTCACCCGCTACTTCGCGCTGCCGGTGGTGCCGACCGTGCTCGGCTACGACGCGCGCGTGCAGCTGCTGCACGAGGAGGACGGGCTGGCCGTGCTCGAGCGGGCGACCAGCGAGAACCTGCCCGGGGTCGTCAACGTGGCCGCTGACGGTGTGCTGCTGCTCTCGCAGGCCATCCGGCGCGCCGGCCGGGTGCCGCTGCCGGTGCCGACGTTCGCCGTCGGTGCGGTCGGCCGGCTGTTCCGCAGCGCCCGGCTGGTCGACTTCTCCCCCGAGCAGATGCGGCTGCTCAACTTCGGGCGGGTCGTGGACAACGCCCGGCTGCGCCACCAGTTCGGCTTCGAGCCGCGGTGGACCACCACACAGGCCTTCGACGACTACGTGCGCGGCCGCGCGCTGCGTCCGGTGCTCGACCCGGACCGGCTCGCCGGGATCGAACGGGGCGTGCTGTCCGTGGCCCGGTCGCTGCGATGACCGCGCCCCGCGACCCCGCGCGTCGACGGCGGCGGGCGAGCAAGCCGCGAACCCGGGCGGCCGCCACCGGCGCGGACGGCACGAACGAGGCCTCGCCCGACGCGTCGGATGCTCTGGTCATTCCGCTGCACGCCGACCAGTCCGGTGACCGCACCCGCTGGCGGTTGGACCGCGGGGGCGAGGCCGGCAGCCGTCCCGGCGCGGACGCCCCGCAGCAGCCAGGGCCGCCGCCCAGGTCGCCGTCGCCGTCGCCGCCGCCGTGCGCCGTCGGGTCGCCGCGCCGGGGTCGCAGGTGGAGCCGCCCCCGGCCGAGCCGGCGTCCTGGGAGCCGGCGCTGGTCGAGCTGCTCGCCTTCCTCCGCCGCCGGCTGTCCGGCGACTACGCGGTCGACGACTTCGGCTTCGACGCCGACCTCACCGACAACCTGCTGCTGCCCGCGATGCGGCCGCTCTACCAGCGCTGGTTCCGGGTCGAGACGATCGGCATGCAGCACGTGCCGACACCGGTGGCGCCCTGGTGGTGGCCAACCACTCGGGCACGGTGCCGCTGGACTGCCTGATGCTCGCGGTGGCCCTGCACGACGATCATCCCGAGCGGCGGCACCTGCGCATGCTCGGCGCCGACCTGGTGTTCCGGATGCCGGTGGTCGGCGCGCTCGCCCGCAAGCAGGGCAGCACGCTGGCCTGCAACCCGGACGCGGAGCGGCTGCTGGCCGACGGCGAACTGGTCGGGGTGTGGCCGGAGGGCTTCAAGGGCATCGGGAAGCCGTTCCGCGATCGGTACAAGCTGCAGCGCTTCGGGCGCGGCGGCTTCGTCTCGGCCGCGCTGCGCACCGGGGTGCCGATCATCCCGTGCTCGATCGTCGGGTGCCGAGGAGACGTATCCCAAGATCGGCGACATCGAGCCGCTGGCTCGGCTGCTGGGCGCCCCCTACGTCCCGGTGACCCCGACGTTCCCGCTGCTCGGGCCGCTCGGGCTGATCCCGCTGCCGTCCAAGTGGTACATCGAGTTCGGGGAGCCGATCCCCACCGACTCGCTCGGTGCCGCGGCCGCCGACGACCCGATGACCGTGTTCAACCTGAACGACCAGGTCCGGGAGACCATCCAGCACACGCTGTACCGGCTGCTCAGCCAGCGCCGCAACGCCTTCCTCGGTTGAGCGGCTCGCCGGCCATGATCAGCGGTTGCGGTAGAAAAGCTGCACGGGTGAGCTCCAGCTACCGCAGACGGTGATCAAGCTGCTGCGGCGCCGGCCGCTCGTGCGTCGCCCCTACAGCCGCTTGCGGTAGGCCATGCCGGCGGCGACGGCACCGGCCAGCACGCCGGCGCCGAACACCGCGGGCACCCCGATCCGGGCGGCCTTGCGACCGGTGCGGAAGTCGCGGATCTGCCAGCCGCGCTCCCTGGCGATCTCGCGCAGCTCGGAGTCGGGGTTGACGGCGATCGCGGTGCCGACGACCGACAGCATCGGCACGTCGTTAACCGAGTCCGAGTAGGCCGTGCAGTGGCGCAGGTCCAGGCCCTCGGCGGCGGCCAGGGCCTGCACCGCGTGCGCCTTCGCCGGGCCGTGCAGGATCTCGCCGACCAGCCGCCCGGTGTAGATGCCGTCGACGCTCTCGGAGACCGTGCCCAGCGCCCCGGTCAGCCCCAGCCGGGCGGCGATGATCCGCGCCAGCTCGACCGGGGTGGCGGTGACCAGCCAGACCCGGTGCCCGGCGTCCAGGTGCATCTGGGCCAGCGCCTGGGTACCGACCCAGATCCGATCGGCCATCAGCTCGTCGTAGATCTCCTCGCCGAGCGCGGTGAACTCGGCGACCGAGCGGCCGGCGGCGAAGGACAGGGCGGTGTCGCGGCCGGTGGTCGTCGAGTACCGGGTCTCGCGGCCACCCACCCGGAACTTGAGTTGCTGCCAGGCGAAGCCGGCCAGATCAGCGGTGGTGAAGAACTTGCGCGCCGCCAGCCCGCGGGCGAAGTGGAAGATCGACGCGCCGATCATCATCGTGTTGTCCACGTCGAAGAAGGCCGCGACGGAGCCGTCGGTGGGAACCTCGCGCGGTCGCGCCACCTGGTCCGCGGCGCCGGACTCGGCCTCAGCCTCAGCCTCGGCCTCGGCGGCCGCCGCGGACGCCTGGCCGGCCCGCTCGGCCGGGTCCGTGGCGGTGGCGGCGTCCAGCACACCGGGGTCGTCGTCCGCCCCGAGCCGCTGCTCGGCATCGGTGGCCGCGGGTGGCTCCGACGGCGCGCTGTCGTCTGCGGGTCGTGCCAACTGCCATCCTCCGGGTAGCGGTACCGATCCCCGTCCACCCTACTGGCGGCCCCGATCGGTACCGGCCGACCCGGCAGCAGTGCAGCTACAGGCTGATCCCGGGGAGCCCGGGCAGCAGCGGGATCTCCACCGAGGGCAGGCCCGGCAGCCCGGCGCCGCTGGAGTTCTGCTCGTCGTCGGGCAGCGTCTCGGACGGCAGGCTGGTGGACGGCTCCACCGAGCCCGGATCACCGCCGCCCAGTGCGCCGCCGGGGTCGTCGGTCGAGGGCTCCGGCGGTGCGTCCGGCGCCTCGGAGCGGGTCGGTTCGGCCGGGCTCGTCCGGGGGGCGGTGCTCGGACCCGGGGCGCCCCGGGTCCGCGAATCCGGGCTGGTGCTGCTGGAGCCCCGGGAGTCGGCACTGGTGGAGGGCTCGGTGTCGGGCGACTGGTCCGGATTCATGCCCGGATCTGACGTGCCCGCGGCCGGATCGAGGGCGGGATCGGAGTTCGGGTCGATGCCGCCAGGACCGTTCGGGCCACAGTTGGGCACCGGGCCCAGATCGTCGACCGAACCAGTGGGCGCGTCGCAGGCGGACTCCACCTGCAGCGCCTCGGTGCGCACGACCACCCGGTCCAGCAGCAGCAGCGCGTCGTCGGCGCCGGTGCTGGCGGGCAGGGCCGGCTTGAGCTGGACCAGCCGGGTCAGCTGCTCGGCCGCCCAGCTGCGCAGCTTCTCCCGGATGTCGGCGGATCCGCTGGCCTCGTCGGTCCCCAGCAACAGGCGGGCGCCCTCGCCGGTGGACTCGTCGAACTCCTGGATCGCCGAGATCACGAGCTCCGGCCGCTCGGTCGGCAGCTGTGGATCGGACTGGACCAGCTGCTCCACCTCGTCCAGCCGGGTGGTGGCCAGCTGCAGATGCCGATGGGCCTTGGTCAGGTCGTCGAAGGTGAGCGCGAGGCCGGCGGACTCGGCCACCCGCTTGACGCCGTAGAGCGGTTGGCCCGGCAGCGCGTCACGGCTGCTCAACATGCCCATCCCGGCCAGGGCGATCAGCAGCACCGAGGTGGCCGAGCCGACCAGGCCGAACCGTCGACGCCCGCTGAGCCGCGGGCGGGAGTCGTCGGCCCGACCACCGGGGCGGTTGCTGGGCATGCTGTGCCGGCCTCCCGGCCGGCGGGCGTGCGCCGTCGAGACGGGGCGGCTCGGCATGTCGGTGCCGGCTCGCGCCACCAGCTCGTCGAGCGGCACGTCGGCCGCCTGCGGGTCGGCGCGATGGTCGGCGCCCGGGGTTGCGGGTTCGGCGCGGGTCTCGGTGGCCGCGGCGGACGGCGCCCGGCTCACGTGCCGCAGCAGCTCGGCCGCGGCCCAATCGACGGCGTTGGCGTTGGCGGTCGCGGCCGCCTCCGCCGCGATGTCGGGTGCGGCGCCGCCTGGAACATCGGCGGGGACGTCGGCACGGAGATCGGCGGGGGCATCGCGGCCGGACGGCCCGGCCGGCACCGGAAACGCGGGCGCCAGGACGTGTCCGAGCGAGACGGTGTCGGCTTCCGGTTCGGTGAGCAACGTCATCATCCGCTGCTTGGCCAGCGCCTTCGCCGTCGGGCTCGGGTCGTACGCTCGGCGGCGGGCGCGCAGCCGAGCGACGAGATCCAAGTCCCGATCCAGCTCGGCGTCGCCGAAGAAGCCGGGGGGTCGCCCCTGCTCCACGGCGGCGGCGAACCGCTGCGCGTCCTCGCCTGGTCCGGCGGGCATGTTGGCCGTCCTCACTGTGTACCTGCGCGGTCTGTCTGCGCCCTGCCTGAGGTGTAACGACCCGTGGCCGGGCCGGTTACGGGCTGGACGCCGTTCATCGCATCGAGATGCTCGTTCGCCGAAGTCGCCGGATCGGGGCCGTTCCCTGCGCTGGGTCGTCGCGTCACCGCAGACCCTCCGGCAGGAGCTGCGCGAGCCGTCGGATGGCCCGGTGCTGCAGCGCCTTGACCGCCCCCTCGTTGCGGTCCATCGCCTGCGCGGTCTCGGCCACCGACAACCCCTGCAGGAACCGCAGCTGGATGCATTCCTGCTGGTCGGCGTTGAGCTTGCGCACGCAGCGCAGCAGCTCGTCGTTGGTCGCCCCCTCCAGCACCTGCTGTTCGGGCCCGTGCGTGCTCGGCGACAGCTCGATGATCTCGCCGGTGCTGTGCTCCAGCCGGTACCGGCTCGACTTGACGTGGTCGAAGATCAGGTTTCGGGCGATGGTCACGAACCAGGCACCGATGTCGCGGCCCTGGTAGCTGACCGACGAGATCCGGCGCAGCGCCCGCACGAACGTCTCCTGGGTCACGTCCTCGGCGAACGAACGATCCCCCATCCGGAACAACACGTAGCGGTACACCATGTCGTAGTAGCGGTCGAACAGTTCCCCGAAGGCGGTCATGTCGCCGGACTGGGCGGCGGTGACCAGCGCCCAGGGGCCGTTCTCGGCCGGCTCGTCGAAGAATGCGGTGGCGGTCACTGCCTCATCCGTGCCGGCGCGGGTCTCGACGACCTGCACTCGACGGTCCTGGCGGGCCCCCGGGGCCGCGAGCGGGTTGACAAGGGGAAGCGTGGCGGTGATCGAGCTCGACGGTCGGTGCGGACGCTGCTGGGGCAGCGGCGGTCGGGTGCGCGTGACGGGTGGTGCACCGCGTCCGCGACGTGATCGACGGCATCGCCGCCTCCTCGCGCACCTGCGAACGCGACGAAGCGGAGTGCGGGAGATCCCGCGGTACGCCGGCGGCGACAGGCTGCAATGCCACTCCCCTGGGTGAGACTTGCGACGATCCGATGCCCGAGGCGTTGAGCTTCTTGATGAGCTCCGTCAGAAGCCCTGTGTCACGACTTGGTGACGGGGCGGAGCATAGGTCCGGCAGGGCTGCGACGAACGGCGCAACGCCGTTCGCCGTTCTCAACTTCCGGTGAGCGGCCGACTACGCGCGGTCAATGTCACCGGCATGGTCAATTAAGAGGACGGGGGCCGGGAAGGTCGCGTGTCGTGATCGTCGGCGCGTCGCGCGCGCCGGGAGGAGTTAGCCGGGGCGGCTGCTGCGGGGCACGTCCAGGGTGGGGTTGCGATCGAAGAAACCGTGCGGGCGCAGCACGAAACCGCAGGTGTCGACGGGCATCACCGGCCAGTCCTCCGGGCGCGGCACGTGGGTGACCCCGAAGGTGTGCCAGAGCACGACGTCCTCGCCGTCCAGGTCGCGGTCGGCGGCGGTCCAGGCCGGGATGCCGGCGCCGCCGGGATGCTGGTTGACCAGGTCGCCGGCCGGGTAGCGCTGCTCGGGGTCGTACCGGGTGACCCACAGGTGCCGGGTGGCGAAGGCCGCCCGGCGGGCGATCGACGAGCTCGGGATCGGCCAGCAGCGTCGGCTGGTCCTGGGGTCGCAGCACGTAGGACGACCGGCTGCCCGAGCCGGTTGGTGCGCTCGGTGTTGACGATCTGCCACACCCGGCCGACGGAGCCGTCGGCGATCCGCCCCGCCATCGACTCGCTGCCGATGCGGGTCGCGGTGCGGCCGAAGGCGTTGCCGTACGGGTTGTCCGGGCCGACCGGCTCGGTGCGCACGTCGACCTCGTCCACCGCGTTGGCCACGCCGTCGACGGTCATGTCCAGCCGCGCGCAGAAGAAGTGCTGGTGGATCGGCGCGCCCAGCCCGGGCGCCACCTCGGTCGACCAGCGGCCGCTCTCGTCGTAGGCCGAGGTGAACAGCACGCCGGTCGACTTGGCCTCCAGCTCGATCGTGCCGTCGAGGTAGAGGTACCAGTAGAACCCGTAGTCGTAGTTGCCGACGGTGACGAAGAACGAGATCACCAGCCGCCGCTGGCGGCGGGTCTCGGCCGATTCGGTGAACAGGTCGGTGTGCTTCCAGAGCACCCCGGCGTCCTCCTCGTGCAGGCAGATCGCGTTCTCCACCGTGCGCGGCTCGGCGGCGGAATCGGCCAGCACCGCGTCGAAGTAGTGGATGTGCCCGACGCAGTCGCAGCCGCGGGCCAGCGAGTTGACCTGCTGGCCGAGCAGGTACTCGCCGGCGTCGAAGTAGTTCTGCCAGAACCGGACCGGGCCCGGGTCGCCGTAGGGCACCACCATCTCGGCCACCGAGGCGCGGTAGACCACCGGCCGGTCCTGGATGGACACCTGGTGCAGGACCAGGCCCTCGCGCGGGTCGAAGCCGACCCGGAACGTCCAGCCCTCCCAGCTCACCTGGTCGCCGTCGACGGTGAAGCTGGGGCCCTCGGGCTGGGTGATCTCGATCGGGCGCTGGGTGGCGCGCGGCGGCCCGGTGAACTCCGGGTCGTCGAAGTTGCCCTCCTCGGCCGGGATCGGCAGCACGCCCGGCGTCGATGATCTGCACGACCTCGCGGGAGATCAGGTCCACGTAGGCGACCAGGCCGTCCACCGGGTGCGCCCACGGGTGATCGGCCGGGCGGTGCTTGACGAACGACAGCACCCGCAGCAGCCGCCGGCCCTCCTCGCCGGGGATGTCGAACGCGCCGGCCGAGAGCGGGCAGGGGCAGACCAGGTCGAGATCGGTGATGCCGCGCTCGGCCATCGCGGCCCGCCAGCCCGGATCCGCCTTGACGATCTCGTCGACCGCGATGAACTCGTCGAGCATGATCGGTGGCTGGCCGTCGACCAGCGGATCGAGATCGGTGACGCTCTCGACCACGCCGTCGGTCAGCGACAGCAGCACCGTGCGCGCCCGCCCGGTGTCGGTGTCCAGCAGCATCGCGCGCGCCCGGCGCGGCACCGGATCACCGTCGCGGAAGGCCAGCACGTCGGGCTTGGGCGGCTCCTCCAGGGCGAGCAGCGGGCAGCGGACCGCGCCGACCAGCAACTCCGATCGGGACAGGATCTCCCGGGCCGCGTCGATCTCCGCCGCCGACAGCCGGTCCAGCGGGTGTCGGGCCGCCCGGTCCAGGTCGGTGCTCTCCGCGGTCTGTTGCGTGGTCACGGGTCTCCCAGCTCGATCTGTCGAACCTTCTCGGGGCCGCCGGTGCGGTCGGCGTCAGCGGCGGTGGTGCGGCAGCGCAGGCAGGTCCACCTGGGGCTGCTCGTCCTCCTCGGGGGCCAGCGCGACGTTCCCGATGCCCTGGTAGACGTCCGGCCGGATCGCGCGCAGCACCAGGCCCCAGATCAGGCCGGCGATCGCGGCCAGGATCACCAGCGCCGGCAACACCCAGCGCAGCGGCGACTCGGCGTCCCCGATCAGCGAGTCGAAGTTGGCGATGAGCAGCACGACCAGCGCACCGAGCACGAGGGTGGCCAGCACCGGGGCGATCACCCGCTGCCACAGCGAGGCGTCGGTCTGGTGCTTGCGGAAGAACCCGACGACCGCGGCCGAGGTGCCGGCCATCAGGGCCACCACCCCGACCGCCGAGAGCCCGCTCAGCCAGGTGAACAGCTGCAGGATCGGGTCGGCGCCGCCGACGATGAAGGCCACCAGCACGACCGCGGCGACCACCGTCTGCAGCGGCCGAGCCGGCGACCGGCCCGCCGGAGCGGGCGCCCACGGTGTCGAGCACCTCGGGCAGCACCCGCTCCCGGCCGAGCGCGAACAGGTAGCGGGCCACCCCGTTGTGGAAGCTGAGCAGCGCGGCGAACACGCTGGTCAGGAACAGCACGTTGGCGATGTCGGCGACCGCGGGGCCCCAGTGCTCGGCCAGCGCGCCGAAGACCAGGCCCGGACCGTTCTCGGTGGCCGCGGCCTGCAGGTTGGCCGGGCCGACGGTGATCGGTCATGGCCCAGGCCGAGATGGCGTAGAAGATGCCGGTGAAGGCCAGCGCGACGAAGGTGGCCCGTCCGACGGTCCGGCGCGGGTCGCGGCACTCCTCGCTGTAGATGGCGCCGGACTCGAACCCGATGAACGCCGCGACGCCGAACGCGAACACCGCGCCGACGCCGGGCACGAACAGCTCGGCCGGGTTGAAGGCGGCGGCGGCGATACCGCGGCCGGCCGGGTTGCCGAACGCCCCGATGTCGTAGAGCAGCACCGCGATGCACTCCAGGCCGAGCAGCACCGCCAGCACGGCAGCGTTCAGGTCGACCCGCAGCACACCCAGGGCGGCGACCACGATGAGCGGCGACGAAGCGCCCACACCCACCAGGCCAGCTCGAGCCCGAAGGTGGCGCTGGCGAAGTCGGCCATGCCCGGCGCCGAACAGCCCGTAGAGGCCGATCTGAATGGCGTTGTACGAGACCAGGGCGACGAAGGCGCCGGAAACTGCGGCCGGGCGGCCGAGTCCGTGCGCCAGATAGGAGTAGAAGGCGCCGGCGTTGGACACATGCCGGCTCATCGCGGCGTAGCCGACCGCGAACAGGCCCAATGCGACAGCCAGGATGAGGAACGACAGCGGCACGCCGACATTGCCGGTGACGGCGAACGTCGTGGTGACACCACCACCGAGGACGGTGAGCGGGGCCGATGCCGCGACCGTGAAGAACACGAGGTGGATCACGCCGAGGCGTCTGCGGCGCAACTGCGGAATCGAGCCGCTGGCGGCTGGACATTCATTCTCCTACGCGGGAAGCAACGAGATCTCGCAGCGGACGCTAGTCGGCCCACCGACTCCCAGGCAAAGCCGGTCCACCAGCAGGATTGTTGTCTGACCGATCGTGCACGGATGCACACGATCAGTGAATACTCGACAATTGCCGCCACTACTCCACTTCCCCCTCGAACTAGGATGCAGCCATATGGGGCACAGCGAGTACGCACCGAACCTCTTCTTGGTCGCCCATGATTCGTTCACCGGCCGCATGGAGGTCAGCCGCGAGCTCGTCCTCTGTGGACTGGTCGCGTCCGAGCTGGCGCACCTGGTCATCGAGCGGCGGCTCGGGATGGCCGAGGAACGCGTCGTCCCGATCGCGGCAGCCGCCGGTGCGCCGGCCCCGGCCGCGGGTTCTCCGGGGGACGCCGGCGGCCTCGAGATCGACGACTACGTGGTGGCGAGCGTGAAGCAGCAGTCCACCAACCACAGCGTGCGGGTCTGGGCGGAGTCGCTGGGCGAGGTGCTCTACGGGCTCATCGCCGACGATCTGGTGGCGCAGGGCGTCGTGCGCCGGGAGCGTCGCCGCATCGTCACCCGGCGCACCGCCGACCGGTTCCCCGCGGTCGACCTGTTGCGGGCCAGCGGGCCGCGGCTGCGCCTGGACTCGATGATCCGGGAGCCGGCGACGTTCACCCTGGCGGGTGCGGTCAACGTCGCGCTGCTGGGCGCGCTCGGCATCGAACGACTGCTCGAGACGGAGATCACCAAGGAGTTCGTCGACGAGCTCAACCGCAACCTGCCCTCGCAGCTGCAGATGTTGATGTCCGGGGCGGCGGCGGCCGCCGCCGCCGTGTCGCTGACCGTGCGGCGCTGAGGCGACGGGTGCGTGCCAGACTCGTGGACCGCCCAGATCCCTGAGGCTGGAACCCGGACCCCTGGAGAACCGTGGACAGCCCTCCTGACCGGGCCCAGCGGACGCATCTCGCCGATCTGGTCAGCAGCTCCGCGTCCCGGGTCCCGGATCACCCCGCCGTCGTCGACGTGGCCGCCGGGATCACGCTGAGCTGGGCCGAGCTGGACGCGGCCGGATCGGTGGAGGCCCGGCGGCTGCGCGCGCACGGCGTGGGCGTCGGGGACCGGGTGGCCATCCGGCTGCCCAGCGGGGTGGCCTGCTGCGTGGCGCTGCTCGGTGCGCTGCGGGTCGGCGCCGTGGCGGTGCCGTGCGCTCCAGGCGCGGCGCTGCGCGAGCTGGAGCTGGTGGTCGCCGACTGCCGGCCGACCGTGCTGGTCGCGGTGGCCGGTGACGAGTCCGCGGCCGGCGCGGCCGCCGGCTGCGGGGCGGTGCTGCTCCCGGCGCCGGACGCGGCGGCACCCGATACCGGGTCGACCGAGCTCACCTCCGGGGCGGCGGGGGCCACCGGGCCCGCCCCCGGCGGCGGCGAGGACATCGCGCTGCTGCTCTACACCTTCGGCAGCACCGACACCCCGCGCGGGGTGCGGCTCTCGCACCGCGCGCTGCTGGCCAACCGCGAGCAGGCCGCGGCGCTGCGCCCGGCGCCGATCACCCCCGTCGACCGGGTGCTGCTCGCGCTGCCGATGTTCCACGCCTACGGGTTGGGTGCCGGGTTCCTGCAGGTCTGCTGGTCCTCCGCGACGCTGGTGCTGACCGACCGGCTGGATCCCGAGCAGCTCGCCGAGGTGATCGTCGAGCACCGGGTGAGCACGGTCGCCGGGGTGCCCTCGACGTACCGCGCGCTGCTGCAGCTGCCGACCGAGCGGCTGCGCGCCGCCACCGAGGGCATCCGGCTGTGCACGTCCGGCGGGGCGCCGTTGCCGCCCAGCTACCTCGCCGACTTCCGGGAGCGCACCGGGCTGTCGATCGTCGAGGGGTACGGCCTCACCGAAGCCGGTCCGGTGGTCACCAGCAACGCCGTCGACGGGGCGCCCAAGCCGGGATCGGTCGGTCGGCCGCTGCCCGGGATCGAGCTGAAACTCGTGGATCCGCCCACCGGGCACGACGACCGGGACGGGTTCGACGCAGCTGCCGAGCCCGCGGCGCCTACCGAGACGGCCGGCAGCGAGCCCGGCGATCGTGAGCCCGGCGATCCCGTGGACGGGGATCTCGCGGACGGGGATCTCGACGGACGCGGGGATCTCGAGGTCGACTTCGACGCCGCCGACGGGACCGGGCTGGTCGCCATCCGGGGCCGGAACCTGTTCTCCGGGTACTGGCCCGACGGCGCCGGCGGCCCGGACGCCGACGGCTGGTTCCGCACCACCGACGTCGGGTTCTTCGATGCCGACGGCGACCTGCACCTGGTCGACCGATCGTCGGACCTGGTCGTGGTGAACGGGTTCAACGTCTACCCGCGGGAGGTCGAGCAGGTGCTGACCGAGCTGCCGGGCGTGGTCGAGGCCGCGGTCGTCGGGGTGCCGGACGAGCGCACCGGGGCGGCGGTGGCGGCGCTGCTGGTGCGGGCCCCGGGCGCCGAGCTCACCGCGGACGAGGTGCGCGCGCACTGCACGCAGCAGCTGGCGCGGTTCAAGGTGCCGAGCGTGATCGAGTTCGTGCCGACCCTGCCGCGCACCCCGACCGGCAAGATCGCGCGCCGGCTACTGGCCGACGAGGCCCGCGCGCTGCGGGGTGCGACGGAATGACCGACCCCCGGGTCGTCGTCTACACCCGGCGGGACTGCTCGCTGTGCGCGAAGGCCGAGGCCGAGGTGGCGCGCATCTGCGCCGAGGTCGGCCACGGCTGGGAGGCGGTGGACGTCGACTCCGATCCGGAGCTGCGCGCCGAGTACGGCGACCGGGTGCCGGTGATCATGATCGACGGCCGGGAGCACGGGTTCTGGCGGGTCGAGGAGCCGAGGTTCCGGGCCGCGCTGGCCCGAGCGTGACCGGCACCAGCCGATCAACCCCCGATCGGGTGACTGCCACCGACTCGTAATGGTTCGCCGGCGAACCGGGCCGCCCCGAGGGACGAACATGGGGATGTGAAGGCCACCGTTGCACCGTCCCGGGCTGCCCGCGACTCCGGCTCCAGGATCCCCGCAGCCGTTGCCGCCCTGATCGGACTGCTCGCGGTGGGTGCCGCGCTCGGGGCCGGGCACCTGGTGGCCGGCATCGTCTCGCCGGGCTCGTCGCCGTTCCTCGCGGTCGGCGACGGTGTCATCCGGCTGTCCCCGCAGTTCCTCACCGAGTTCGCCAAGCAGACCTTCGGCACGGCCGACAAGCCGGTGCTGCTGACCGGGATGGCCGTGGTCATCGCCGGTGCGGCCGCGGCGGCCGGCCTGGCGTCCCGGCGTCGGCGTCGGCCGGGCGTGGTGCTGGTGACCGTGCTCGGCCTGCTGGGCTTCGCCGCGGTCGTGCTCGCGCCGGTCTTCTCGCCGCTGGACCTGCTCGCCCCGGCCGCCTCGATGGCCGCCGGGGTGGGGGTGTTCCGGCTGCTGCACCGGCTCGCGCTGCAGGCCCACCCGCCGACGGCCGAGCCCCGTGACGATCACGGGGACGAGCACGGGGGCACCGACGGGGCCGGCACCGGCGGCCCGGGTCCTGGTGGGATGTCCCGGCGCGGCGTGCTGATCGGCTCGTCGACCGCGGTCGGGGTGCTGTCGCTCGCCGCCGGCGCCGGCGGGCTGCTGCTCGGCGGCCGCACCGAGGGATCGCGGCAGACGGTGGCGACCCGGCTGACCCGCACCGGCCTGGCCGAGACCGCCCCGCCGATCCCGGCCGGCTCCGCGTTCCCCGAGTTCGGCACCCCGACGATGATCACGTCGAACCAGGACTTCTACCGGATCGACGTCGCGTTGCGCATCCCCACCCAGGCGGCCGCGGACTGGTCGATGCGCATCCACGGCATGGTCGACAACGAGCTCACGCTGCGCTTCGACGATCTGCTGGCCCGGCCGCTGGTCGAGCGCACGATCACCATGACGTGCGTGTCCAACCCGGTCGGCGGGGACCTCATCTCCACGGCGAACTTCATCGGCGTGGACCTGCGGGACATCCTGCTGGAGGCCGGCATCCGCCCCGGCGCCGAGCAGCTGTTCAGCACCAGCATCGACGGCTGGACCGCGGGTACCCCGGTCGAGGTCGTGATGGAGCCCGACCGCGGCGCGTTGCTCGCGATCGGCATGAACGGCGAGCCGCTGCCGCCGGAGCACGGCTTCCCGGTCCGGATGGTGGTCCCGGGTCTCTACGGGTTCGTCTCGGCGACCAAGTGGATCACCGACATGGAGGTCAACCGGTTCGACGCCGCGGCCTCCTACTGGCTGCAGCGCGGCTGGGCGCAGCGGGCTCCGATCAAGACCCAGACCCGGATCGACTTCCCGCGCGGCTTCGCCAGCGTGCCCGCCGGTCGGGTGACGGTCGCCGGGATCGCCTGGGCCCAGCACACCGGGATCGACCGGGTCGAGATCCGGATGGACGGCGGCCCCTGGCAGCAGGCCCAGCTGGCCACCGAGGTGAGCCGCGACACCTGGCGGATGTGGAAGGCCGACTTCGACCTGGCCCCCGGTAGCCACACCGTGCAGACCCGCGCTGCGGACCGCAACGGGGTGCTGCAGACCGAGGATCGCGCCGATCCGATCCCGGATGGCGCCACCGGTTGGCCGGCCATCATCTTCACCGTTGCGTAGAGAGTCCCGCGTGCGCTGCCAAGCCTCGGAGCAGCACAAACAATTGATTTCGGGGTTCGTGACGCAACCGTGATGTCCAGAGCCGAACCGGGAATGGCTCGAAATCGATTGCTGGATATGGGTTCGGATCGACCGGACCTCTCGAGGAGGTACCACCCGTGCGAAAGTTCCAGCGACTGGCCACCGTCAGCGCCATCGCGGCCCTGACCCTGGCCCTCGGTGCATGCGGCGGCACGGAGACGCCCGCCAGCGCGCCCGCCTCATCGGCTGCTTCCGCCGCGCCCTCGTCCTCCGCCGAGGCGACCTCCGCCTCCTCCTCCGCCGCGGCCGACGGGGTCACCACCAACGACGACGTCTTCGGCCCGGCCTGCAACATGCTTCCCCAGGGCGACGCGCCGGGCTCGCTGAACAACATGGGCCCGCAGCCGGTGGCCAGCGCGGCCAGCACCAACCCGCTGCTCACGACCCTGGTCACCGCCGTCGGCAAGGTGCCCGGCCTGGCCGACACCCTCAACCAGCAGAAGGCGATCACCGTCTACGCGCCGTACAACGGGGCGTTCGACGAGGTGAAGACCGCCGTCGGTGACGCGGCCTTCACCGCGCTGCTGTCCGACCCGACCAAGCTCGGCGCGCTGCTGTCCTACCACGTCGTGCCCCAGCGCTACGACGCCGACGGCCTGATCGCGGCGGGCAAGACCACCGAGCTCGCCGGCGGCGACGTCACCGTGGGTGGGACGGCCGAGGCGCTCACGCTGACCAGCGGCAACGGCACCGAGGCCAAGGTTCTCTGCGGCAACATCCCGACCTCGAACGCCACCGTCTTCGTGATCGACAAGGTGCTCATGCCGGCCAGCTGATCCGCCGACACCACCACCACCGCTGGGGTGGCCCCGGGACTCCCGGGGCCACCCCAGCGGCATTTGCTGCGCCGAGCGGACGTTCTCCCGCGATCGCCGGTACGCCGCCCGACGGGGCCATCGTGAGTACCATCGGGTTCAAGATCGCAACTTTGTGCGTGCGTTCACAAGCGGCTACCGTGTCTCGCAGTCGCCGTCAACACCCAATCTCGGGACCCACCCCGAGGTATCGGTCGGAACGCTTCCGCCTCCTGGATGTGTGGCCACCAGCATGACAATCGACCGCGTTGACGGCGTGATCGTGAACAGCTCGTGCAGCATCATCAAGGAGATCCACGTCGTGACTGTGCCGCCGGAGGCCGCCGCCGATACCGCGGCTGCGGTCAGGCCGCGGTCCATACCCGAGGCGAGCGTCGCCCGGTTGGCCGTCTACCTGCGCATGCTCGGTGAGCTGGCCGAGCAGGGCGCGGAGACGGTCTCCAGCGACGAGCTCGCGGTCGCGACCGGCGTGAACCCGGCCAAGCTGCGCAAGGACCTGTCCTACATCGGCACCTACGGCACCCGCGGGGTCGGCTACGAGGTCGCTCCGCTGCTGCACCAGCTGGAGCGCACGCTCGGGCTCAACCACCGGCAGGCGGTCGCGCTGGTCGGCATCGGCAACCTCGGGCACGCGCTGGCCGGCTACAGCGGGTTCGGCCACCGCGGCTTCCCGGTCGCCGCGCTGTTCGACGTCGATCCCGACCTGGTCGGCATCCACATCAACGGCATCCTCGTCGAGCCGGTCCGGTCCATCCCGACGCTGTGCCGCGAGCGCGACGTCACCATCGGCATGATCGCCACGCCCGGTCCGGCCGCGCAGGGGGTGTGCGACCTGCTCGTGCAGGCCGGTGTGCGGTCCATCCTGAACTTCGCGCCGGTGGTGCTGCAGGTCCCGGACGAGGTCGAGGTGCGCAAGGTGGACCTCGCCGTCGAGCTGCAGATCCTCGCCTTCCACGTGGCCCGCCGGCACCTGGCGGCCGCGCGGCCGGAGCCGGCCGTCAACGGGCACGCCCTGGCCGAGCTTGCTGGTGCCGAGTTCCCCGGGGTCAACCTGCCGGGGGTGGCACGATGAGTCTCCTGGTGGTCGGTCTCTCGCACCGCAGCGCGCCGGTCGAGGTGCTGGAGCGCGCCGCGGTGGTGGCCGACGAGGTGCCCAAGCTGCTCGACGAGCTGCTGCGCGGCCCGCACGTGTCCGAGGTCATGCTGCTCACCACGTGCAACCGGATCGAGGTCTACGCGGTCGTGGACGCCTTCCACGGCGGCCTGGCCGAGGTGTCCGCGGTGCTCGGCCGGCACGCCGGGATGACGATGGGCGAGCTGACCGAGCACGTCTACGTGCACTACTCCGGCGCCGGCGTGCAGCACCTGTTCGCGGTGGCGTCGGGGCTGGACTCGATGGTCGTCGGCGAGGCGCAGATCCTCGGGCAGCTGCGCGCCGCCTACGCCGCCGCCGACGAGAGCGGAACCGTGGGCCGGGTGCTGCACGAGCTGGCCCAGCAGGCGCTGCGGGTCGGCAAGCGGGTGCACACGAGCACCGGCATCGACTCCGCGGGCGCCTCGGTCGTCTCCGAGGCGCTGGCCGTCGCCGCCGACCGGTTCGGCGGCAGCCTGGCCGGGCGCCGCGCGGTCGTGGTCGGGGCGGGCGCGATGGGCGGGCTGGCCGCCGCGCACCTGCGGCGCGCCGGTGCCGCCGAGATCATCCTGCTGAACCGGTCACCGGAGCGCTCCGCCCGGCTGGCCGCCAGCACCGCCGCGGCCGGCACCCCGGCCCGCGCGGGCGCGCTGACCGAGCTGGTCGACGTGATCGGCACCGCCGACGTGGTGATCGCCTGCACCGGCGCCGTCGGCGTCGTGGTCACCCAGGACACCGTCGCCGCCGCGCTCGCGGCCCGGCCCGGCCGGCCGCTGGTGGTGTGCGACCTCGGGTTGCCCCGCGACGTTGACCCCGCGGCCGCCGCGCTGGACGACGTAACCATGATCGATCTGGCCGTGCTGCAGCGCCGGTTGAACCACGGCGAACCGGGGGCCGCGGTGACCGCGGCCCAGGAGCTGGTGGCCGAGGAGGCGCAGGCCTACCTGGCCGCGCAGCGCTCGGCCGAGGTCACCCCGACCGTGACCGCGCTGCGCAGGCGCGCCTCCGACGTGATCGACGCCGAGCTGCTGCGGCTGGACTCCCGGCTGCCCGAGCTGGACGATCGGGTGCGCGCGGAGTTCGCGCGCAGCGTCCGGCGGGTGGTCGACAAGCTGCTGCACACCCCGACGGTGCAGGTCAAGCGGCTCGCCGAGGGCCCGGACGGGGACAGCTACGCGGCCGCCCTGCGCGCGCTGTTCGAGCTCGACCCGCAAACCAGCGCCGCGGTGGCCATCCAGCGCAGCGGCGACGTGCTCGGCGCCCTCGAGGCCCGGCACGAGAGCCCCCGCTACGACGAGGGCGGTGAGCAGCCGTGACCGCACCCGGCACGCGCCCGCTGCGCCTCGGCACCCGACCCAGCGCGCTGGCCATCGCCCAGTCGAGCCTGGTCGCCGAGCGGCTGCGCGCCGCGGGCTTCGAGGTCGAGCTCGTGGAGATCAGGACGTCGGGCGACCTGTCCGCCGCACCCGTCGCCGAGCTCGGCGTCGGGGTGTTCGTCTCGGCGCTGCGCGAGGCGCTGGTCAGCGACGAGGTCGACCTGGCCGTGCACTCCTACAAGGACCTGCCCACCGCCCCCGATCCCCGGCTGGTGCTCGCCGCCGTCCCGCCGCGGGAGGACCCGCGCGACGCGCTGGTCGCCCGCGACGGCAAGGTGCTCGGCGAGCTGCCGGCCGGATCGGTGGTGGGCACCGGATCGCCGCGGCGGCGCGCCCAGCTGGACGCGCTCGGGCTGGGCCTGCAGGTCGTCCCGATCCGCGGCAACGTCGACACCCGGATCGGCAAGGTCACCTCCGGCGAGCTGGACGCGGTGGTCGTGGCCGCGGCCGGGCTGCGCAGGCTGGGCCGGATCGGCGAGGCCACCGAGCTGCTCGACCCGCTGCAGATGTTGCCCGCGCCCGCCCAGGGCGCGCTGGCCGTCGAGTGCCGGGCGCCGCTGCGGACGGATGACCGCGAGCTGGGCCAGGCCCTGCACCGGATCCTGGACGACGAGTTCACCCGGGCCGCGGTCACCGCGGAACGGGCGCTGCTCGCCGCCCTGGAAGCGGGCTGCAGCGCCCCGGTCGGCGCGCTCGCCGATGTCGTCTCCGACCTCGACGCCGACGGCCACGCGGTCGATCGGCTGTCGCTGCGGGCGGTGCTCGGCACCGCCGACGGCGCCATCCTGCGGGCGTCGGCCACCTCAGATCTGCACGACGCCGAGAAGGTCGGTCTGGCACTCGCCGCCGAGCTGCTCGATCTGGCGGACCCCGCCGCCGTCAACCGAATCGCTGGACTGCCAGCTCCGGAGATGAGAGTTCCGAGATGAACCGAGCACCATCCGTCACCCCAGGGCGGGTCGAGTTCGTGGGCAGTGGCCCCGGCGACCCCGGCCTGTTGACCGTGCGCGCCCGCGAGGCCCTGACCTCCGCGCCGCTGATCGTCACCGACCCTGACGTGCCCGAGGCGATCCTGGCCGTGGCGTCCGCCGACGCCGAGGTCCGCCCGGCCGTCGGGCAGCCCGCCGAGGTCGCCAAGGACCTGGTCGCCGAGGCCCGCGGTGGTCGTCGGGTCACCCGGCTGATCTACGGCGACCCGCTGACCGTCGACGCCGTGGTCCAGGAGGCCATCGCGGTGGCCGCCGCCGGGGTGGCGTTCGACATCGTGCCGGGCGTGCCCGCCGGGTCCGCGGTGCCCGCCTACGCCGGCGTGCCGGTCGGGTCGACGCACATCGAGGCCGATGTCCGCGCCGGCGTCGACTGGCCGCGACTGGCGGCTGCGCCGGGGGTGCTGGTGCTGCACGCCACCGCGTCGCACCTGTCCGAGGTGGCCAGCGGGCTCACCGAGTTCGGGCTGGCCGCGCAGACCCCGGTGGCGGTGACCTCGGCCGGCACCACGACCCGGCAGCGGACCGTCGAGGCCACCCTGGCCACGCTGGCCTCGGGGGCCGCCGACCTGGAGGGCCCGCTGGTGCTCACCGTCGGTCCCGAGGTCGGGCTGCGCACCGAGCTGTCCTGGTGGGAGTCGCGCGCGCTGTATGGCTGGCGGGTGCTGGTGCCCCGGACCAAGGACCAGGCCGGCGCGATGAGCGAGCGGCTGGCCGTGCACGGCGCGTCCGCCGAGGAGGTGCCGACGATCGCCGTCGAGCCGCCGCGCTCGCCCACCCAGATGGAGCGCGCGGTCAAGGGCCTGGTCGACGGCCGCTACCAGTGGGTGGTGTTCACCTCGACCAACGCGGTGCGGGCGGTCTGGGAGAAGTTCGCCGAGTTCGGGCTGGACGCCCGCGCGTTCTCCGGCGTCAAGATCGCGTGCGTCGGGCAGGCCACCGCGGCGAAGGTGCGCGAGTTCGGCATCGTGCCCGAGCTGGTGCCGAGCATCGCCGAGTCCACGGAGTCCTCCTCCGAGGGGCTGCTGTCGATCTTCCCGCCGCACGACGACGTGCTCGACCCGGTGGACCGGGTGCTGCTGCCGCGGGCCGACATCGCCACCGAGACGCTGGCCGCCGGCCTGCGCGACCGCGGCTGGGAGATCGACGACGTCACCGCGTACCGGACGGTGCGCGCGGCCCCGCCACCCGCCCCGATCCGGGAGGCGATCAAGACCGGCGGCTTCGACGCGGTGTGCTTCACCTCCTCGTCCACGGTGCGCAACCTGGTCGGGATCGCCGGCAAGCCGCACGCCCGCACGATCGTGGCCTGCATCGGCCCGCAGACCGCCGAGACCGCGCGCGAGTTCGGCCTGCGGGTGGACGTGCAGCCGGATGAGGCCCGGGTCCCGGCCCTGGTCGACGCCCTCGCCGCGCACGCCGCCCGGCTCCGCGCCGAGGGCGCGCTACCGCCGCCGCGGAAGGTCAAAGCTCGACGTCGGTGACCTGTTCTCGACCGCAGGGCGCGCCCGAGGATCGTCATCGGGCGCGCCTTGTCGTCTGGGCGTGCGCCTGACGGCGCCGAGCCTGGACAGACGCGCCGGCGTCGCCGACACTCTGCCGCGCATCTACCGCGACGAGAGGGGTCCGCGTGACCGGCCAGGACGCAGGGATCCGGGAGTGCCCGTTCTGCCGCGAGGAGGTCAAGGCGCAGGCCACGCGGTGCAAGCACTGCCACGCCGCCATCCAGGCGGAGGCCCCCGGGCACGGCGGGGTCTGCCCGCTCTGCAAGGAGGACATCAAGCCGGACGCGGTGCGCTGTCGGCACTGCCGGGCCGACCTCCGCCCGGGAGCACGCTTCTCGGGGTGCGGTTGTGGGGGCGCCTCGTCCGGGGCCGCGCCGGGGGCGACCAAGCTGATCGTGCGCCGGGTGCCGGCCGGGCCGGGCGCGGGCCGACGGCTGTTCCTGCCGCCGGGTGGCTGCAACGACTTCGAGTTCGACGAGGACGGCACCGCCTGGTGCTTCCTGCAGTTCAACCCGCCCTACGACTGCGAGTACGTGCTCTGCGATGTCGCGGACCCGACCGGACCGGTCGCCAGACGCCGGTCGGCACCAGGCGTCTGATCTCTGCTCGACGTGGTGATCGGCGCAGGCCCGCAAGCTACGTGTTGATCACAATCGAGGTTCTGGCGCCAGTGGCGCTGTGCCTGGTGGCGGTGGTGTGCCCGGTGGTCGGGGTGGTAGCTGCGGTGGTGGTGGTCGGCGGCGGACCCTCTGCTCCGGGTCGATCCACTTCGGGGGTGTGAACTCCGGTATCCCGTCCGGGGCGATCTGTACCGCCCATTCGGAGGTGTGGATCTCCCGGTGGTGGGGTCTTGCACAGCATGACCAGGTT
>CAVSTV010000004.1:0-436043 GCA_963730945.1 uncultured Actinomycetota bacterium | reverse complement strand
GCGCGCTTCCGGGCGTCGAACTCGGCGCGCAGCTCGGCCAGCTCCCGGGCGAAGACCTCGCGGGGCCAAGCGCAGCTCGAGTCGAACATCGGGTCGAGCACACTGGGAGGCTACGGCTCTGGCAACCGGGCGCGTGTCCACAGCCGGGTAGGAAAACTCCGGCGCCCCTGTGATGCAACAAATGGGTGAAACCCCGCAGACGTCGGGACATGTGCGCCGACACCAACCGGTGTGCGAGGTGGCTATTGCCAGCCGGTGACAGTGGTCTCTTTGGGGTGTTCGATGCCGAAGCGGGTGTGGGCGGTCCAGGTGGTGTCGGGGGGGATGGTGGCGGTCCACTCGAGCCGGCCGAGGTCGTCGCGGTCGGTGGGCTCGGGGGTGATCTGCACGTCGACGACCTTGATGTCGGCGTGCCGGGAGACCGGCAGCCGGTCGCGGACGATCACCCGGGCCGGCGTCGGGCGGCGGTTGGCGACCTCGATCCTCCAGCGTTCGACGGCGCCGCGGGTCGAGCCGAACCGGGCCTTGTGCGCGGTGCGCTCGACCAGCTCGCGCTCCACCACCACCCGGTCGTCCACCCCGAGCGCCAGCTCGATCTCCGCCCCGGGCGCGGTCTGCGGCAGCGCCGAGGTGCCGACGAAGGCGTCCTCGGCGAACGTCGACACCGGGCCGGACAGCAGCACCTGACCGGTGCCGTTGGTGATCGTCGCGCGCAGGTGGGCGTCCGGGCTGAGCGCCGGAGCGGTCACGTGGTCGAGGCGGGCGGGCAGCGTGAACGTCGTGACGGTCGTGCGGTGCGGGGTGCCGTCACCCGGTACCGCGGTGGGGCGGGCCAACCGCCAGGACGCGGCCACGGTGCCGTTCACCGCCTGCGCCACGACCGCCTCGACCGGGGCCGCGGCGAGGGCGAACTCGCGCTTGCGCGACACCGTCGAGTCCGCGGCCATCTCGGCGCCACCCATCGCGTCGAACGCGGCCGGGGTGGCCATCCTCGGCATCGGCGGTGGCGCCGGCTTGCGCACGTCGATCCACCACGGCTCCAGCTCCGGGACCTCCGCCGCCACGGCCGGGCGGGCGGTGGACAGCGTCAGCTCGCACTCCGGCCAGTCCTCGCCGGTGGCCTGCGTGACCATCCCGTACCAGGTCAACCCCAGCTGATCGGCCGAGTCCAGCCGGGCGTCGTAGGCCGAGGACCAACCCGCGCCGTACACCACGTAGCTCAGCTCGAGCTCCAGCTCGCCCTCGGCATCGGCCTCGACACCGATGACGGCCTCGCGGCGCTGCCGGCCGGCACCCCACAGCCGGTCCAGCTCGGCCTGCGCCGCGTCCAGCACGTGCTGGGCCGCGGCCCGCCGCTCGGCGAGCTCCCGCCGATTCGCGGCCACCTCGACCAGCTGCCCGGACACCACCGCGCCGACCTCCGCGACCCGCGCCGTGCCGGCCCGCCCGTCGGCCAGCGCCGCGGCCAACCGATCACCACTGCGCCGCGCCAGCCGGGCCAGCAGCTCCGCCCGGGCCGCCTCGGCGCCGTCCTGCCCGTCGATCGCCGCGAGCACGCGCTCGGCGTCGCGCACCCCCTGCTCGGCCGCCCGGACCCGACCGTCGGGGACCTCGGCGAGATCGCGGTAGCGCACGTCGACGCCCACCACCCTGGCCACCACCTCGGACCGGCCGGTCACCCGGATCGAGTCGTCCAGCAGCGAGGTCGGCAGGTCGGCGACCACCAGCTCGACCGGGCCGGCGCCCAGCGTGGCCCGGCCGCGACGGGTGATCCTGGCCTGCTCGGGGTGCACGGTCACGGCCTCGATCGGTGCCAGCAGATCCATGGCCGAGAAGTTACGCCACGCGCCCCCGCGGTCATGATGTCGATCTCCCGGCTTGCGGTGCCCACCCTGCGGGGCCAGGGTGGCCGGTATGGGTTTTCTCGACGATGCCAAGAACAAGCTGGGCGAGCACGACGAGCAGGTCGACCAAGGGCTCGAGAAGGGTGGTGGCCTGGCCAACGAACGCTTCGCCGGGCACGAGGAGCACATCGACGGCGGCGTGGACCGCCTGCAGGCCATGACCGGCGAGGGTGACACCGTCCCCGAAGCGCCGGCCGACCCCGAGGCCGTTCCCCCGCAGTAGCTCCGGCCACCCCGACATCCCACGACGGCGTCGAACGCGCGGCTGACCGGCCGCGCGTTCGGCGCCGTTTCCTCGTCCCCGGTCAGGTCGTGGCGCCGTCCCCGACCTCGTGCTCCAGTTCGCTCTCGACGACGGACAGCACGGCCAGCAGGTAGGTGCGCAGCACCCGCTGCTCGTCCGGTGCGGGCTGCGGTACCCGGCTCCGCAGCGTGGTCGCGACCGCGCCGGCCGCCGCCGCCAGCCGCTCACGACCGGCCGCTGTGATCGACAACCGGACCGTTCGGCGATCGGCCCGGCCGCGGTCCCGGACCAGCTCACCGGCACCGACGAGCGCGTCGATCACCGGGGTCAAGGTCGCCGGGGAGACGCCCACGCGCCCGGCCAGCTCCCGGTGCGAGACCGCATCGGCGTCGGCGAGCGCGCCCAGCACCGCCATCGAGGTCGCCGTCAGGCCGTGGGCGGCCACGGTGCGCTGGTGGAAGCGCTGCAGCGACCGCCCGGTCCTGACCACCAGCCGGTCCACGGTCATCCGCTCCGGGTCGACCTCGAACCACGGGCTGCTCATGCCCCAACCGTACGCAGCCATACCATATGGCGACGAACCACTCCGTTCGCCCGCGCGGCGAGGCGTCGGTCACGCACGCTCCGGGGTATGACGAGCAGCCTGCTGATCACGCCCCCGGCCCTGGACCGCGGACCGGCCGTGACACCGCCCCGGCTGCGGCGGATGTGCTACGAGCCCCACCCCGAGCCCGACCCGAACCTTCATCTGCCGCACCGGCAGCTGACTGTTCTGCCCCCTCCAGCCCCGCCCCATCCACTCCGGCCGCGTCCAGCCGGGCTCGACCCGGCCGGCATCGATCGGGGCAGCCGTCATTCGGCTCGGCCACAGCCGGCCGTCCTCCAGCCCGACGACCTGCGGGTTCCGCTTCCTGGTCAAGCGGCGCCCGGCCGATCCGACCAGGAACGGACCGAACACGCCGACGCCCACCGGGCGGCCGCCCGGTTCCTCCGGCTCGCCCTCGAGGTGTTCGACGGCAACCGGCCGGCCGCGCACATCGCGGGCCGGGCCTCGCCGTCGGTGCTGCGCTACTGGCAGGTGGCCACCCAGCGGCGGCGCCCGCGCACGGCCGCCCGGTTCTCCCGGCTGCGGCTCTGCCTACCCCGCCACGGCGTGGCCGAGGTCGCCGTGACCTGCGAGGTCGACGGCCGGGCCCGGGCACTGGCCGCCCGCTTCGAGCGCGCCCGCACCGGTTGGTGCTGCACCGCCCTGCGCCTCGGCTGAGCCCCGCCCGCGCCGGTTGATCCCACCGCGTTCAACGTGGGTGGATGGCGCACCCGCCCAGCGACGTTGGGCCGGTGCGCCAGCCACCCAACCAAGCGGTCGCCCCAGGGCGGCACGCCGGGCGCGGGGGCCGAGATCTCAGGGGCGCGCCGCGGTCGGCGAACCGTGACACTGCTTGTACTTGCGGCCGGAGCCGCACGGGCACGGGCGGTTGCGCGAGGGCTGCGCGGTGCCGGCGACGGTGGCACCGCCGCGGCTGCCGTCGCGGGCCTTGCCGGCCGTCGCCCGGGAACGCACCGCGCTGCCGTCCTCGGCCGGGCCGCTGTAGCTCAGCTCCGCCGGTCGCGTTCCGCGGAACGCCGCCGGCAGCACGCTCGGCGTGCCGACCGGGTCGGTGTCCGGGTTCGCGGGTTCGGGACTCGCGTGCCGCCCCGAGGCGGTGGCCGCGGCCGCCGGCGGCGCGGCGCTCCCGGCCGCCGCGGTAGGCGCGGCCTGCTTGCGCAGCGCCGCCGGTGCTGCCGGTGCCGCCGCCTGCGCGGGAGCCGCCGGTGCCGCCGGTGCCGGTGGCTCGGGTTGCGCGGCCTGCACCCGCACGTTGAACAGGTGCCCGACGGTCTCCTCCTTGATGCCCTCGAGCATCGCGGCGAACATGTCGAAGCCCTCGCGCTGGTACTCGATCAGGGGGTCACGCTGGGCCATCGCGCGCAGCCCGATGCCCTCCTTGAGGTAGTCCATCTCGTAGAGGTGCTCGCGCCACTTGCGGTCCATCACCTGCAGCAGCACCTGCCGCTCCAGCTCCCGCATGCCGCCCTGGGCCTGGATGATCTCGTCGATCTCCGCCTCGCGAGCGGCGTACGCGGCCTTCGCGTCGGCCTGCACGGCCGCGTTCAGCGTCTCGCGCGACAGGTCGTCGGTGCCTTCGGCGATGTCCTGCCAGCGCACGCCGACCGGGTACAGCGTGCCCAGCGCGGTCCAGAGCTTGTCCAGGTTCCAGTCCTCGGAGTAGCCCTCGGCCGTCTCACCGTCGATGTAGCCGGTGACCACGTCCTCGAGCATGTGCTCGATCTGCTCGCCGATGTTCTCCCCGGCCAGCACCCGGCGTCGCTCGTCGTAGATCACGGTGCGCTGCTTGTTGAGCACCTCGTCGTACTTGAGCACGTTCTTGCGGATCTCGAAGTTCTGCTGCTCGACCTGGGTCTGCGCGCTGCGGATGGCCTTGGTGACCATGCCCGCCTCGATCGGCACGTCGTCGGGCAGCCGCACCCGATTCATGATCGATTCGATGAGCTGGGCGTTGAACCGGCGCATCAGGTCGTCGCCGAGCGAGAGGTAGAACCGCGACTCGCCCTGGTCACCCTGGCGACCCGAGCGGCCGCGCAGCTGGTTGTCGATCCGCCGCGACTCGTGCCGCTCGGTGCCCAGCACGTAGAGCCCGCCGGACTCCTTGACCGCCTCGGCCTCGGCGCCGACCTGCTCGCGCATCTGCGCGACGACGTCGTCCCAGGCCGCCTCGTACTCCTCGCGGGTCTCCACCGGGTCCAGACCGCGGGCCCGCAGGTCGAGATCGGCCAGGAACTCGGGGTTGCCGCCGAGCATGATGTCGGTACCGCGGCCGGCCATGTTGGTGGCCACGGTGACCGCGCCCGAGTGACCGGCCTGCGCGATGATCGTCGCCTCGCGCTCGTGCTGCTTGGCGTTGAGCACCTCGTGCGGCACCTGCAGGGCCACCAGCAGCTTGGACAGGTACTCCGACTTGGCCACGCTGGTCGTGCCGACCAGCACCGGCTGCCCGGCCTGGTACTTCTCCTCGATGTCCGCGGCGACCGCGGCGAACTTGGCCTCCTCGGTCTTGTAGACCAGGTCGGACTGGTCGACCCTGATCATCGGCCGGTTCGGCGGGATCGACACGACGCCCAGCTTGTAGATCTGGTGCAGCTCGGCCGCCTCGGTCTGGGCGGTGCCGGTCATGCCCGAGAGCTTCGTGTAGAGCCGGAAGTAGTTCTGCAGCGTGATGGTGGCCAGCGTCTGGTTCTCCGCCTGGACCTCCACCCCCTCCTTGGCCTCGATGGCCTGGTGCATGCCCTCGTTGTAGCGGCGCCCGTGCAGCACCCGGCCGGTGAACTCGTCGACGATCAGCACCGCGCCGTCGCGGACGATGTAGTCCTTGTCCTTCTTGTAGAGCTCCTTGACCTTGAGCGCGTTGTTCAGGTAGCCGACCAGCGGGGTGTTCGCCGCCTCGTAGAGGTTCTCGATGCCCAGCTGGTCCTCGACCAGCGTGACGCCCTCCTCGGTGACCCCGACGGTGCGCTTGCGCTCGTCCACCTCGTAGTGCACGTCGCGCTTGAGCATCGGCGCCATCCGCGCGAACTCCTGGTACCAGCGCGCGCTCTGCTCGGCCGGCCCGGAGATGATCAACGGCGTGCGCGCCTCGTCGATCAGGATGGAGTCGGCCTCGTCGACGATGGCGAAGTTGTGCCCGCGCTGCACCAGGTCGCCGGCGTTCCAGGCCATGTTGTCGCGCAGGTAGTCGAAGCCGAACTCGTTGTTGGTGCCGTAGGTGATGTCGGCGGCGTACTGGGTGCGCCGGGTCGCGGGCGACATCTCGGAGAGGATCACGCCGACGGTCATGCCGAGGAAGCGGTGGATGCGGCCCATGTTCTCGGCGTCGCGCTTGGCCAGGTAGTCGTTGACGGTGACCAGGTGTACGCCGTTGCCCGTGAGCGCGTTGAGGTAGGCCGGCAGCACCGAGGTCAGCGTCTTGCCCTCGCCGGTCTTCATCTCCGCGATGTTGCCAAGGTGCAGCGCCGCGCCACCCATCAGCTGGACCTTGAAGTGGCGTTGCCCGATGGTGCGCACGGCGGCCTCGCGGACCACCGCGAACGCCTCCGGCAGCAGCTCGTCGAGGGATTCGCCGCCCTCGGTGTGGCGCTTGCGGAACTCCTCGGTCTTGGCCCGCAGCTGCTCGTCGGACAGGTCCGTGACGTCCGCTTCGAGCGTGTCGATGTGCACGGCGATGCGACCGAGCCGTTTCACCAGCTTCGTCTCACCGGCGCGGAGCAGGCGGTTCAGAAACGGCACAGGTCGACCTCATTCACTCTGCACGGTCACGGGCGCAGCGCAGACGGCTGCCGAACCAGGGTAGCGAAAGCATCCCGGGCTCTCGGTACAACGCCGATCCGGCGGCTGCCGTTCCGCGGCGGGTCCCCGATTTCGGGGCCGCACACGACGGTGGCCCGCGTCCGGATCGGGACGCGGGCCACTGTCGTGGGGCCTGCCGTGGCTGGGGGTCAGTGCGCCAGCCGGATGACGCCGTAGTCGTAGCCCTTGCGCCGGTAGACGACGCTGGGTTGGCCGCTGTCCGCGTCGGCGAACAGGTAGAAGTCGTGCCCCACGAGCTCCATGTGCGACAGCGCGTCGTCGACGCTCATCGGGCTCGCTGAGTGCACCTTGCGCCGGACGACGCGACCGGGAGCGGGATTGTCGTCGTCGCTGTGCGGCAGGTGATCGTCGTGACTGCGGGGTTGTGGGATGTCCAGATCGTCGATGTCGGATTCGCGCTCGTACTCCACGGCCGGCAGCTCCTCCAGCACCGCGGTGGCCGCGCCGAGACCGGCGGGGACGCGGGTCCGCCTACCGGTGACCCGGCGACGGTCGTGCGAGCGGCGCAATCGGCCTTCGAGCTTGGCGACGGCAGCGTCGAGGGCGGCGTAGAAGTCCTGCGCGCACGCTTCGGCCCTGGCTACCGGGCCGCACCCGCGGCCGGTCAGCTCGACGCGCTGGCAGTTCTTGAGTTGTCGGCGGTTGCGTTCGTGGAACAGCTCCACCTCCATTCCGACGATCTTGTGGTCGTAGCGTTCCAGGCGAGCGACCTTCTCGGCGACATGTACCCGGAAGTGATCGGGCACTTCGACGTTCCGGCCGGTGACAACGATCTCCACGCAGACTTCCCTCGCTCTCAGCGTCGGGTTGGCGTTGCAGCATGCGCCGGGATTTCCGCTTCTCCGGTCGCATCTTCGATCGGTGGGAACCTCCTCCGACTGACCTGTTCCGTGCGAGCACCGTAGCTCCGATCACGGTTTGGCAACAGGCTCCGACTCCGGGTACCCCAGGTTTGATGAACCGTTCGATCTTTGCCGGCGCCGCCGTCACCGTCGGAGTACGATCTTGCGCCCCTCCGGGCGGCCGGCACCGATCAAGGCGACCCGGTGCCTTGTTTCGTCACCTGCGGTGGCGGCGGGTGGTGGCATCGCAGAGCACCAGCGCCCGATCGGCCCGGATCCCGGCGTGCGCGAGCGCGCCGCGGCAGGCCCGCAGGGTGGCGCCGGTGGTCACCACGTCGTCGACGAGCACCACCGCCGCGCCCGCGGGTGGCCGCTGCGACTCCCGCACCCGTAGTCGACCCGCGAGGTTGGCCACCCGCTGCGCGGCATCGAGCCCGACGGAGTCACGGGCGCGGCGAGCCAACCGCAGCGGTCGGGCCACGTGCAGATCGGGCCGCCCGGCGGCCAGCTCGTGGCAGAGCCGGGCGACGTGGTCTCCGCCGCGGGCCCTGGCCGCCGCCGGACGGGACGGGGCCGGCACCAACCAGACCCCGCCGGGCCCGGCCGCTCCGGTCTGCGGTCCTCGGTCGGCGACCGGCTCGGCGACCAGCTCGGCCAGCGGGGCGTCGAGCAGCTCGGCGAGCGGTCCGGCCAGGTCCCGTCGATCGCGCTCCTTGTAGCGCAACAGCGCGGTCCGCAGCGGGCCCTCGTACCGCCCGACCGCGACGATCACCGGCCCGCCCGGGACCTCGGGGGCCGTCGGCGGACCGAGCTGTGGCCGGCAGGCGGGGCACCACGGCGGTCGCGGCGCGGCGCAGCCTGCGCAGTCGTCCGGCAGCACCAGGTCGATCAGCGCCGTGGCCAGCTGCCGCATCCCCATCTGCCCAGCATCACGCATCCGGCCGGCTGTCGAGGCGGGTTGTCCACAGGTCGCCAGGAGGCCGGGCAACGTTCAGCCGGGGTAGATCGGCACTGCGCCGGCCGCCCCGCCGAGCACCTGCCGCCAGGCCGCCTGATCACCACCACCGAAGCTCCAGACCCCGGCCTGATCGGTCACCAGCAGCGGTCGGTTGGACGCCGCGGCGATGGCGGTCAGCGGCGGCGTCAGGTTGTTCCCGACCACCGGTTGGATGCCCAGGCCGTCGACCGACACCTGCCCGACGAGCAACTGGGTGCCGCGGGTGATGGCCACGATCGTCTCCGGAGCCCGCCAGTCGGCGGCCACCACCTCGCCCAGATCTGTCGCCCGCAGCCGGCGCACGTTGCGGATCGCGACCTCGCCGTCGGCTCCTCTGGCCACCGCCGCGGTGTAAAGCGCCCCGTCGACGACGGCCGCCACCCGCATCCCGTCCCGCGACAGCCGCAGGTCCCGGATCGGCCCGATCGCGGTCAGCTCGGCGGCGTTGATCGCGCCGGTGCGCGGCGGCCCGGCCGGGTCGACGACCACCCGGGCCAGCTGCCGGGAATCGAGCACGGTCCACACCTCGAGCCCGGTCGGTGCCCAGGTCGGCCGCGTCATCGTCGCCGCGTCCAGCGACAGCGCGACGGGCTCACCGCCGGTGGCCCCGACGACCAGCTTCCGGCGCTCGCCCTGCCGCGTCACCGCAGCCGTCCCCCGGCCATCCACAGTGGACGCCGCCGACTCCACGTCGTACCGGCCGTCGCCCAGCGGACCCGGCACCGGCGCGCCCGCCTCGGGGCCGGTCAGCTGCCGCAGCCGCCCGGCGCTGACCACGAGGCCCGGCACGTCGGGAGCCGGCTGCACCTCGGCCGAGTGCGCCACGACGTCGTCGCGGGTCAGATCGAGCGTGCCCGCCAGCAGCGGCTCGCCGTCGACCAGCAACCGCACCTTGGCCACGTTCACCTCGGCCAGGGTGAGCACGACCTGCGCGGCCAGCACCTCGCGGGCGGCCCGGTCCAGCTCGCCGATCCGGGTGAGGTCCACGATCAGCGCGCCGTCCGAGCTCATAGCCACGTTCGAGCGCAGCTGGGCCTCCGGCGGCAGCTGGGACACCGCGGCGCCCTGCATCGAGCCCGACGGCCCGGCCAGCAGCAGCTCCAGCGCGCGCGTGGCCTGCGCCCTGGCCGGCACGCTGGGCAGGTAGCGCAGGTCTGCGATCACCAACCGGCGCACCGGATCCACGAACCAGGTGCGCACGGTGCGGTAGTTCTGGCGCAGGATCATCAGCGGCACCACCGTGCCGTCGGGCAGCCGCGAGATCCGCCACTGTCCGTCGACGCGCACCACCGTGACGTCCTGCTGGAACGCCCCCTGGCCCGGCTCGAAGGACCCGGACGCGGTGATCCGACCCAGCGCGGTGCCGCGGATCCGGATCGTCGTCGTGCCACCGCCCGGGTCCAGCGCCCCCGGCGCGGGCACCGTGTCGAACTGTCCACCCAGGACGGTCAGGCTGGCGGCGTCGTCCCAGTCGACGTCCGGGGCCAGGAAGCGGCGGGCCGACCGGTGCTGGTCGGCGCTGCTGCCGGCGGCGAACACGAAGTCGCGCACCAGGTCCAGCGGGTTGCTGCCGTCGGCCGGACCGGGCGGAAGCTGCACGTCCTCGCCGTCGCCGATCTGCCGCAGCACCTGAACCGGGGAGCTGTCGGGCACGCTCGCGCACCCGGTCAGCCCGGCCCCGATCAAGGCCAGCACCAGCGCGAGCACGAACCGGCGGCTCACCGGTCCACCCCCTCGGACCAGGACGGCGGCGCGGCCACCGCGGGCACCCCGCGGGCCGGCGTCGGCGGCGGGGTGGGCACCGAGGTGGCCGGGGCCGGCGCCGCCTCGGGCCCCAGCGCCAGCGGGCTGGACCCGACGGTGCCGCCGACCTCCCGCGGCAGCGTCAACCGGAACGCCGCGCCCTTGCCGACCTCACCCCAGGCCTGCAGCCAGCCGCCGTGCAACCGGGCGTCCTCGACGGCGATCGACAACCCGAGCCCGCTGCCGCCGCTGCGCCGGGCGCGCGACTCCTCGGCCCGCCAGAACCGGTTGAACACCAGATCCGCCTCACCCGGCCGCAGCCCGACACCATGATCACGCACCAGCACCGCCACCGTGTGCTCGTCGCACCCGATCTCGATCCGCACCGGGCGGCCCTCGCCGTGGTCGATGGCGTTGGCGACCAGGTTGCGCACGATGCGCTCCACGCGCCGCGGGTCGATCTCGGCGTACACCCCGGTCCGGCCGACCAGCTGCAGCTGGGTGCCGGTCTCGTCGGCGATGCCGCGCACCGCCTCGACCGCGCGCAGCACGACGCCGTGCAGGTCGACCCGCTCGGCCCCGAGATCGGCCACGCCCGCGTCCAGGCGGCTGATCTCCAGCAGGTCGGCCAGCAGCGCCTCGAACCGGTCCAGCTCGGCGACCAGCAGCTCCGAGCTGCGGCGCAGGGCCGGCAGCAACGCCTCCCGGGACGCGTAGAGCACGTCGGCGGCCATCCGCACGGTGGTCAACGGGGTGCGCAGCTCGTGGCTGACGTCGGAGGTGAACCGGCGCTGCAGCGCGCCGAACTCCTCCAGCTGGCGGATCTGCTGCTGGATGCTGGAGGCCATCGCGTTGTAGGACTCGCCGAGCCGCGCCATCTCGTCGTCGCCGTGCACCGGCATCCGCTCGTCGAGATGCCCGTCGGCGAACCGCTCGGCGATCTCGGCGGCCTGCCGGACCGGGCGCACCACCTGCCGGGTGACCAGGCTGGCGATCCCGGCCAGCAGCAACAGCAGGATGAGCCCGCCGACGATCAGCGTGCTCTGCACCAGCCCGAGGGTGCGCTGCTCGGCGGTCAGCGGGAACAGCAGGTAGAACTCGAGGTTTCCGTTCGCGGTCCGCACCGGTTGCCCGACCAGCAGCGTCGGCACCTCGGTCACCTGATCGCCGGGACCGCGATCGGACAGCGTCACGTACTTGCGCGACAGGGTGCCCTCGGCGACCTTCTCCCGCAGATCCAGCGGAACGTCCGCGACCGGCCCGGCCGCGACCTGCGCGCCGCCGTCCACCCGACTGGTGGTCAGCACCGCGCGGAACTCACCCGCGGTCGGCGACGTCGGGTCGTCGGCGTCGGTGTTGTTGGTCAGCCGATCGAGCGCGTTGTTGAACTCGCCCTGGGCGCCCTCCCGGTCCGGGTCGACCCCGGCCAGGTCACGCTCCAGCAGCACCCGGCCGGCCTCGGCCCTGGCCAGCGTGTCGGCTTCCTTGCCCTGCAACACCCGCAACGCGATCTGGGTCTGCAGGATCAGGCCGAGCACCACCACCACCGCGGTGGACAGCGCGAGCGTGCTGATCACGACCCGGGTCTGCAGCGAGCGCCGCCAGACGGCGCTGAACGCCTCCACCAGCTCGCGACCGAGCTGACCCAGCTGCGCGACACCGCGGCGGGCCCGGCCCGCGAGCGGCAGCGAGGTCATCGGGTCATGGGGGTCCGGCCTTGTACCCCACGCCGCGCACGGTCAGCACGACCTCGGGGTGCTCCGGGTCCCGCTCCACCTTGGACCGCAGCCGCTGCACGTGCACGTTCACCAGCCGGGTGTCGGCGGCGTGCCGATATCCCCAGACCTGCTCGAGCAACACCTCTCGAGTGAACACCTGGCGCGGCTTGCGGGCCAGCGCCACGAGCAGGTCGAACTCCAACGGGGTGAGCGCGATCGCCTTGCCGGCGCGCTCCACCTGGTGTGCCGGCACGTCGATCGTGACGTCGCCGATGGACAGCTGCTCGGCGGGCTCGGTCTCGGTGCGCCGCACCCGGGCCCTGACCCGGGCCACCAGCTCCTTGGGCTTGAACGGCTTGACGATGTAGTCGTCCGCTCCCGACTCCAGCCCGAGCACGATGTCCACGGTGTCGCTCTTGGCCGTGAGCATCACGATCGGCACCCCGGACTCGGAGCGGATCGCCCGGCAGACGTCGATGCCGTTCATGCCGGGCAGCATCAGGTCCAGCAGCACCACGTCCGGGCGCAGCTCACGGACCGCGGGCAGCGCCCGGGTACCGTCGCCGACCACGGCGGTGTCGAACCCCTCACCCCGCAGCACGATGGTGAGCATCTCGGCCAGTGCCGGGTCGTCATCGACCACCAGAACCCGCGACTTCATGAGCGCAGCATGGCATCCGCTGGTCGGGACGCCGGTGCCGGCCCGCGGCCGCGTGTCGGATTCCGGTGCTGCCCGCCCGCCGGACGGCCCATCGGGAATCAGCCGAGCAGCTCGGCGGCCAGCTCACCGGCATCGAGATCACCGGTTCCGTCGAGCACGGTCCACGGGGAGAGCCACTGCGCGGCGGCGAGCTGCCCGTAGACCGCCTCGGTGCGTTCCTGCAGCGCGGCGTCGGACTCGAACGCGTCCCGCTCGCGGCCGAGCTCGGTGCGCTCGCGGTGCGCGGCCCGTTGCGCCGCGACCGGGCGCGGCACCGCGAGCAGCAGCTGGTGCGCGGGCACCGGCAGCGCGAAACGATCGATCTCCAGCGCCGCGACCCAGGCCACGAACTCCCCCGCCGCGTCCTGGTGCAGGCGAGCGGCCCCGTAGGCGGCGTTGGACGCGACGTAGCGGTCGACCAGCACGACATCGTGCCCGCGCAGCGCCTCCCGGAGCCGCTCGGCGGCCGCCCGGCGATCCAGCGCGAACAGCAGCGCCATCCCGTGCACCGAGCCGCCGAGGTCACCGAGGCGGCCGTAGAGCGCGTCCCGCACCAGCTCGGCGTGGATGTCCGCGTCGTAGCGCGGGAACGCGAGCCGGGCCACCCGAGCCCGGCGCTCGGCCAGTGCCCCGTCCAGCCGATCGGCCAGGGTCCGCTTGCCGGCGCCGTCCAGCCCCTCGATGACGATCAGCCGACCCCGCACACCCGCGGATCCTGCCAGCGGGCGGCGGGCCACCGGCCACGGGGCGGGCTCAGGCGATCGCGCGCACCTGCTCCCAGGTGGCCGCGAAGCCCGGGTGCAGCGGCAGCGCCCGCAGCTCGTCGACCGGCACCCAGCGCACCTCGATCGTCTCCGCGGTGAGCGCCCGCGGCAGCACCGCCCGCTCGGCCCGCGCGATCACCGTGGTGTAGCTCCAGCCACCGTGATCGTCGACGAACCGGCCGCTGACGGTGTAGGCGGCCGGGTCGAGCCCGGCCTCCTCGGCCGCCTCCCGCCGGGCCGCCTGCTCCGCGGTCTCCGCCGAGTTCCGGGCGCCCCCGAGCAGGCCCCACGTACCCCCGTGGTGGCTCCACTCGGCCCGGTGCTGCAGCAGGATCGACGCGCCGTGCCACAGCAGCAGGCCGGCCGCACCGTGGATGCCCCAGTGCCGGTGGCCGAGCGCGCACCGCGTCCAGCCGTCACCGTCGCCCCGGGGAAACACCGCGCCAGCCTACGGACGCCCAGCTCAGAGCCGCCAGGCACGCACCCATCGGCACGAACGGCACTTTCGCACGCTTGGTGCGTGCGAAAGTGCCGTTCGCACCACGTCGGCCGACCTCAGTACCGGTAGTGCTCGGGCTTGTAAGGCCCCTCGACGTCCACCCCGATGTACTCGGCCTGGTCCTTGGTGAGCTTGGTCAGCTCCCCGCCCAGCGCCAGCACGTGGATCTTCGCGACCTTCTCGTCGAGGATCTTCGGCAGCCGGTAGACGTCCTTGTTGTACTCCTCGAACTTGGTGAACAGCTCGACCTGGGCGATCACCTGGTTGGAGAAGCTGTTGCTCATCACGAACGACGGGTGGCCGGTCGCGTTGCCCAGGTTCATCAGCCGACCCTCGGACAGCAGGATGATCGAGTGCCCGTCCGGGAACACCCACTCGTCGACCTGCGGCTTGATGTTGATCTTGATGATGCCGGGGATCCGCCCGAGCCCGGCCACGTCGATCTCGTTGTCGAAGTGCCCGACGTTGGCCACGATCGCCTGGTGCTTCATGGCCTTCAGGGCATCGGTGGTGATGATGTCCTTGTTGCCGGTGGTGGTGACGATGATGTCGGCCCGGCCGATCACGTCGTCGAGCAGCGCCACCTGGAAGCCCTGCAGCAGCGCCTGCAGCGCGCAGATCGGGTCCACCTCGGACACGATCACCCGGGCGCCCTGCCCGGACAGCGCCGCCGCGGAGCCCTTGCCGACGTCACCGAAGCCGCAGACCAGCGCCACCTTGCCGCCGATCAGCACGTCGGTGGCCCGGTTCAGGCCGTCGATCAGCGAGTGCCGGATGCCGTAGGTGTTGTCGAACTTGCTCTTGGTCACCGAGTCGTTGACGTTGATCGCCGGGAACAGCAGCTGGCCCTGGTCGGCGAGCTGGTAGAGCCGGTGCACGCCGGTGGTGGTCTCCTCGGTGACGCCGCGGATGCCGTCGGCGACCGTGGTCCAGCGGCTGCCGTCGGCGGCCAGCGAGCGGCGCAGGGTGTCCAGGATGATCCGGTACTCGTCGGAGACGGTCAGGTCGTCGTCCTCGACGGTCGGCACCACGCCGGCCTTCTCGTACTCAACGCCCTTGTGCACCAGCAGGGTGGCGTCGCCGCCGTCGTCGAGGATCATGTTCGGGCCGACGAGCTGCCCGTTCTCGTCACGGAACAGGAACAGCTGCTCGGTGCACCACCAGTAGTCCTCCAGCGTCTCGCCCTTCCAGGCGAAGACCGGAACGCCCTTGGGCTCCTCGGCGGTGCCGTGCGGGCCGACCACGGTGGCGGCGGCGGCGTGGTCCTGGGTGGAGAAGATGTTGCAGCTCACCCAGCGCACCTCGGCGCCCAGGCTGATCAGCGTCTCGATGAGCACCGCGGTCTGCACGGTCATGTGCAGCGAGCCGGCGACGCGCGCGCCGTGCAGCGGGCGGGCCTCCGCGTACTCGCGGCGCAGCTC
The DNA here is from genome assembly GCA_963730945.1 of uncultured Actinomycetota bacterium. GTDB lineage: Bacteria > Actinomycetota > Actinomycetes > Mycobacteriales > Pseudonocardiaceae > Pseudonocardia. Next base: position 420,788 of record CAVSTV010000004.1, on the reverse strand, counting down.
CATCAGGCCGGGCATCTCGTTCTCGGCCAGCCGGATCTCCTTGCGGCCGAACTCGGCCAGCGCGAGGTCGGCGACGGCGAAGTCGATGCCATTTCGGGTCTGCAGCCGACCGGTGGGGTCGGTTGCGGTGTCGGCGGTGACGGTCATTGCGGGGTAACGCCTCCTTGTCGAGCGGTCCGCGGGCCACGCTGACCGGGTGCCGGTCACGTGGTGCGCGCGGCGTGGACCGTGTTCACGGGTGCCGCGCCGGCGGCGCGGAGAGCAGGCCGGAGCGGCGGGAGAGGGTGGCCGCGAACGGCTCGCGGCCGGCCTGGTTCGGACAGCCGGGTACAGCCTCCGGATGATCAGAAGGCGCCCTTCACGATGGCCCGTGGGTCGAGCGTGGCGGACTCAGGTCCGTCGCAGCGCCTCTCGACCCCGGCATTGCCATTGCCCTCCCAGGGTGGACACCGACCGGTGCGGCTGTCAAGCCGGCGCCGGCATCATGAGTCGAGCAGGTGATTGCGCAGCAGCGCCTCCGCGGCGTCGCTGCGGTCGTGGGCGGCGAGCATGCCGGCCGGCGGGATCGCGAAGTCCGCGTCGATGAGGATCGGCACCCCGGACAGCGGGGCGGCGAGCATCGGATCGGCGCTCAGCGTCGAGGCCACCGCACCCAGCCCGCGGGCGGTGTCGCGCTGCCGCAGCACCCCGCCCGACAGCACCACCAGCCCGATGTCGTGCGCCGCCTCGGGATGGACCCGGAAGTGCCGGCGGGCCGCGATCAGGCCGGCCAGCGCAGCGATCCGGCGGTCCTCGGCCGCGCTGCCGGTGTCCTTGGGCAGGTACCCGACCTCGCCGGTCATGCGCTCCACGGTGGGGGCGAGCAGGTCGGCCTCCACCGGGTCGACCAGGCCCTCGGTCTGCCCTTCCACCAGCACCCCGCCGGCGGCCGCGCGCACCCCGAGATCACCCTCGACGGTGCACCGGGCGACCGCGTCCGGCCCGGCCGACACCGAGTGCACGTCGGTCGTGGCCGAGCCGATGTCGACGATGAGCACCGCGCACCCGCAGATGCGGGCCAGCTCGACCGCGGCCCGCTGCACGGCGTCCGTGGTCGGCGAGCGCACCAGCCGCCGGAAACGCGGCGCGACGGCCGGCCCGCGACCGCCGAGCACGTGCCGTTCGTACAGCCCGACCAGCATCGCGCGGGCCGGGCCGGGCACCACCTCACCCCGGCGCGGGGTCACGTTGTCGCAGACCAGCACGGTGCGCCCGGTCGCGCGCAGCAACGCCTCGGCGTCGGCGCTGGCCTCGGCGTTGCCGGCGAGCAGCACCGGGTACCGGATGCGGGCCCTGGCCAGCCGGCCGGCGTTGTGCAGCAGCGCCGCCGGGTCGTCGCCGTCGGGCCCGCCGAGCAGCAGCACCGCGCCGGGGCGGGCGCTGCGCAGCAACCGCACGTCGGCCGGCTCCAGCAACCCGGCGTGCACGTGCACCACGTGCGCCCCCGACGAGCACGCCACCCGGTGCCCGGCGTCGGTGCTGGCCAACCGCTCGGAGCCGACCACTGCCAGCCGCAGCCCACCGCCCGCCGACGAGCAGGCCAGCAGTTCGGGCGCGCCGGCCGGACCGATCGGGACGGCGGCGGACACCGCGCGCACGGCGGCGTCCATGCCGGTGAGCACATCGGTCACCGTGGTCGGATGCTCGGCGAATCCCGCCAGCGTGCCGTCCGGACGGACCAGCGCGGCCTTCGTCCAGGTGGAGCCCACGTCGAGGCAGACCGCTGCGGTCTGTTCGGTGGCCATGACCATCGACCCTAACGGCACGCCGGGCCGCCCGGCGCCTCCCGCGACGAGGGTTCGACGGTCGGCGGGAAATGGTGGGGCCCACGGCCGGCAGGTAGCGTTCGGCGTGACCCAGCGCACATCTTGTCGATCACGAAAGCCCGGGAGCTGCCGATGCTCGGACTCATGCAGGACCGCCAGCTGTCGTTGCCGCACGTCTTCCACCGCGCCGAGCAGTACTTCGCGCACAAATCGATCATCACCGGGACGGCGGACGGCGAGCGCCGCACCACTGTCGGCGAATGGGCGCAGCGGGTGCGCCGGTTGGCCACCGTGCTGGACACCCTCGACGTCAGCGCCGACGGTCGGGTGGCCACGTTCTGCTGGAACACCGACCGGCACCTCGAGCTCTACCTGGCCGCGCCGTGCACCGGTCGGGTGCTGCACACGCTCAACATCCGGCTCTTCCCCGAGCAGCTGGTGTACATCGCCAACCACGCGGAGGACGAGGTCGTCTTCGTCGACCGGTCGCTGCTGGGCCTGTTCTGGCCGTTGGTGGACAAGATGGAGACGGTGCGCCACGTCATCGTGATCGACGACGGCGCCGACGCCGAGGTGCCCACCGACCCGCGGGTGCACGACTACGAGACGCTGCTGGCCGCGGCCGACCCGTTCACCGGCCGGTTCACCGTCGACGACGAGAACCGCGCGGCCGCGATGTGCTACACCTCGGGCACCACCGGAAACCCCAAGGGCGTGGTCTACAGCCACCGCTCCGCGGTGCTGCACTCGCTGATCGCGCTGACCGCCGACGGCATCGGGCTGTCCGAGCGCGACATCGTGCTGCCGGTGGTGCCGATGTTCCACGCCAACGCCTGGGGCCTCCCCTACGGCTGCCTGCTGGCCGGCTCCGACATCGTGTTCCCGGGCCCGCAGATGACCCCGCAGGGCATCGTCGAGCTGCTCGAACGGCACCGGGTGACGATCACCGGCGGGGTGCCGACCATCTGGATGGGCATGCTGGGGCTGCTGGCCGACCACGACCTGTCGGCGCTGCGACTGGTCCTGTGCGGCGGCTCGGCCGTGCCCAGATCGCTGTCGGAGAGCTACCGGGAGGCCATCGGCATCCCGATGCTGCACGCCTGGGGCATGACCGAGACCAGCCCGATCGCGACGATCAGCAGCGCCCGCAGCCACCACGCGGAGCTGAGCGAGGACGAGCGGGCGGACGTGCGCGCCCGGCAGGGACAGGCCGTGCCGCTGGTCGAGCTGCGGCTGATCGACCCTGACACCGGCGAACCGCAGCCGTGGGACGACGAGGCGAGCGGCGAGATCCAGGCCGCCGGGCCGTGGATCGCGGCCGAGTACTACCGGGGTGAGGGCGGCGGCGCCCAGTTCACCGAGGACGGCTGGCTGCGCACCGGCGACGTCGCCGCGGTGGACCGCTACGGCTACGTCCGGCTGGTCGACCGGACCAAGGACCTGATCAAGTCGGGCGGCGAGTGGATCGGCTCCGTCGAGCTGGAGAACGAGATCATGGCTCACCCCAAGGTGGCCGAGGCCGCGGTGATCGCCATCCCGCACGAGAAGTGGGTGGAACGCCCGCTGGCCTGCGTGGTGGTGAAGGAGGGCGAGAAGCTGACCGCCGACGAGGTGATCGAGTTCCTGAGCTCGCGGGTGGCCAAGTGGTGGCTGCCCGACGCCGTCGAGTTCATCGACGAGGTGCCCAAGACCAGCGTCGGCAAGTTCTCCAAGAAGACCCTGCGGGAGAAGTTCGACGGCTACGGCTTGCCGGACAAGTCCTCATAGATCCCGATGCCGCCAAACCCGGCGATCTTCGCCGGCGGCCGGCCGCCGGACGAGCCATGATCACCAAGAGTGGTTCATAGTTGCATAGGCAGCAATGCCACCAAGTTACGAAGCAGCTTGAATCAGCGGCATTGGCATATGGAGGCTGTCGCCCAACAATCGCCACCGGCGCGAGCTCATGATCGCCAGGAGTGGTTGAAAAGCTGCACGTGTGCAACTCAGGTACCATTTCCGGCGATCACTGACTGGGCCGCGAGTACCCCCGCCGGCCCGCGACCGCTCGATTCGGCAACAGTCTCCACATGCGGCTCGCGGACCATTTCGGCGATCGTGGGCCGGGCCCGGGCCACCCCGCCGGCCCGAGAGTGCTCGATTCGGCGACAGCCTCAGCACGGCCTTCAGGCGGGCTGAGCCGCAGAGCGGCCGGCCATGTCCGGCACAATGCCGTCATGTCGGACCCTGGCGCGGGGGCGCCACCCCCGGGAACTTCGTGGTTTCAACGGTGGCAAGTACTGCTGGCAGCCGGCCTCGGCGCGGTCGGAGCGGTCGCCGCCGCGGCAATCGGGCTGGCGAAGCCCGACCCACCAACCGGTTCGCCGGCAACCAGTGCACCGCCTGCACAGCTGCCCCCGCCGGCCACCTCGCCGCCCCCGTCAGGGCCGACCTCGCCGGCCCCCGTCAGAGCCGACCTCGCCGCCCGCTGTGCCTGTGCTGCCCCAGATCGCTCTGAACGTCGACCCGATAACCTTCGAGAAAGTAGAGGGCGGGCCTCTACTGATAACAGTATCGGGCAAGATCGCCGTCTTGAACTCAACTTTGCCGCAGTGTCCGGCAGGCAGATCATCGTGGTCGGCAGACCGAAGACGGAGAACAGCAATTCTTCTTCCTTGTGGTACGGCTGCACAGCAACGTCAGGTTCTCAAGGTGAGTGGAAGGCGGTCATCACCATATCTCCAGATGATAAGCGGCCGATCGCAATCGAGGCCTCATTGCCTGCTCGCCAAGACGTGGCGTCTGTCCAAAAACTACTGGGAACCCCCGGTAGAACGACCTTGCTCAGCAATCCCTCCGTTGCCGGCCTCATCGACCAGTTGCGCCGCGCTCCCGTCCGATCCGACGTGCAGACCTTCACCCCTCCGCCATGACCTGGGCGACGACGGTGAAGGTGGCGGAGCTGGCCACCCGGGCGCTGGCCGAACCACCGCGCTGCGGCGACACCCGCCTGGTCTGCGTGGACGGGCCGTCGGGCTCGGGCAAGACGGTGCTGGCCGGGCGGCTGGTCGCCGCACTGGCATCGGCGGGGGTCGAGCCCACGCTGGTGCACATGGACGACCTGTTCCCCGGCTGGGACGGGCTCGCCGCCGCGGTGCCGCTGCTGTCCGCGCAGATCGTGGCGCCGCTGGTCGCCGGCCGCCCCGCCCGCTATCGCCGCTACGACTGGGATCGGCACGCCTACGCCGAGGAGCACGACCTCGGCCGGCCCGCGGTGCTGGTGGTCGAGGGGGTCGCATCCGGGGCGCAGCCGGTGGCCCGGCACGCCACCATGGTCATCTGGGTCGAGGCGCCGCCCGCGGAACGGCTCCGGCGCGGCATCGACCGCGACGGCGAGAGCTACCGGCCGCACTGGGAGCGATGGGCCCGCCAGGAGCAGGCGCACTTCGCCGCCGACGGCACCCGGGAGCGGGCCGACCTGCGGATCGACGGCGATCCGGGCGTCGAGCACGATCCGCCGACCGAGCTGGTGCTGCTGCCGTGAGCGGGTGGACAGCGGTCATGATTCGTTACCCCGGCCCGCTGCCCGGCCGAGTTAGGGTACCGCCAGGTGCCTCGACGGCGAGGCGATAGAGAGGGGAGGTGGCTGGTCAGGTGAGCATTTTCCGAACAAAGAGTATCGAGCAATCCATCGCCGATACCGACGAGCCTGAGTATCAGCTCAAGAAGAATCTGACGGCCTTGGACCTGACCGTCTTCGGTGTCGGCGTCATCATCGGCGCCGGCATCTTCACGTTGACCGGCCGGGCCGCGGCCACGATCGCCGGACCGGCGATCGTGCTGAGTTTCGTCGTTTCCGCGATCTGTTGTGGGCTGGCCGCACTCTGTTACGCGGAGTTCGCCTCGACGGTTCCGGTCTCCGGTTCGGCATACACGTTCTCCTACGCCACGCTGGGGGAGATGATCGCCTGGATCATCGGCTGGGACCTCCTGCTGGAGCTGATGCTCGGGGCCAGCGTGGTGTCCCAGGGCTGGAGCACGTACGCCGTGGTCCTGATGGAGAACTTCGGGATCACCTGGCCGGAGAACCTCGGGCCGGGTGGATCCGTCGATCTGCTGGCCATGCTGCTGATCGCGGTGCTCACCATTCTCATCACGATCGGCATCAAGGAATCGATGCGGGTCAACCTCGTCCTGGTCGCGGTCAAGCTCTTCATCGTGCTGTTCGTGATCATCGCCGGAATCGGTTTCATCAACCCCGCGAACTACACGCCGTTCATTCCGGAGGCCGCCGCCGGTTCCGCGGTGGAGAGCTGGTACCAGCAGCCGCTGATCCAGGCCGCGCTGGGCCTGGAACCGACCGCTTTCGGCATCGGTGGCATTTTCACCGGCGCCGCGTTGGTGTTCTTCGCCTACATCGGATTCGACGTGGTGGCGACCACCGCCGAGGAGGCGAAGAACCCGAAGCGGGACCTGCCGATCGGCATCATCGCCTCGCTGGTGATCTGCACGATCCTCTACGCCGCGGTCGCCCTGGTGATCACCGGGATGATCAAGTACAACGAGATCGACCCGAAGGCCGCACTGGCCTCGGCCTTCACCACGCTGGGCAAGCCCGGTTACGCCACCCTGATCTCCGCCGGTGCGGTGGCCGGTCTGACCACGGTGGTGCTGACGTTGATGATCGGCGCGGCCCGGGTGGTCTTCGCGATGTCGCGGGACCACCTGCTGCCGCCGGTGCTGAGCAAGGTGCACCCGAGGTTCCAGACCCCCTACGTGATCACGATCATCATCGGCGTCATCTCCATGCTGGTGGCCGGTCTGACCCCGATCGGGAAGCTGGAAGAGATGGTCAACATCGGCACCCTCACCGCGTTCGTGCTGGTGTCGGTCGGGGTGGTCGTGCTGCGCCGGAGCCGGCCGGACCTGCCGCGGGCGTTCAAGGTGCCGTTCTCACCGGTGCTGCCGATCCTGTCCGCGCTGATCTGCATCTACCTGACGCTGAACCTGTCGATCGAGACCTGGCTGCGGTTCATCGTCTGGATGGCGCTGGGTTTCGGGATCTACTTCCTCTACGGCTACCGCAGGTCGCGGCTGGGCACCGGCGAGACGCTGTCCCAGATGCGCCACGGCTCCTAGCCGGTTCCGCGCTCGGGCCGCACTCGACCTCCTCGTCGGGTGCGGCCCGGACCCGGAGCTCGTTCAGGCGTGCGAGGGGTCGGGCGCCTCGGTGATCGAGCGCTCCAGATCGGGCTCAAGGTAGATCATGCGCGCGTCCGGCACCGCCTCCCGGACCCGCTCCTCGGCGGCATCGATGGCGCTGGCCACGTCCTCGACCGACGTCCGCGGCGCCATCGCGATCTTCGCCGCGACCAGCATCTCCTCGGGTCCGATGTACTGGGTCCGGATGTGGATCACACGCTCGATGTCGTCGGCTGCCTCCAGGCACCCCACGATCCGGTCGAGGACCGGACCGGTCGCACCCTCGCCGATCAGCAGGCTCTTCATCTCGATGACGAGGATGATCGCGATCACGCCGAGCAGCAGGCCGATGCAGATGGTGCCCAGGGCGTCGAACGCCGGGTTGTCGGTGGCGATGGTGAGCCCGACGCCGAACAGGGCCAGCACCAGCCCGATCAGCGCCCCCAGGTCCTCCAGCAGTACGACCGGCAGCTCCGGCACCTTGGACTGGCGGATGAACTGCCACCAGGTGCCGGAACCCTTCAGCGGCCGGGACTCGACGATCGCGGTGCGGAACGAGTAGGACTCCAGCCCGATCGCCACCACCAGGATCCCGACCGCGACCAGCGGTGAGGTGAGCGGCTCCGGCTCCTCCAGCTTGTGGATGCCCTCGTAGAGCGCGAACACCGACCCCATGCTGAACAGCAGCAACGCCACCACGAACGAGTAGAAGTAGCGATCGCGGCCGTAACCGAAGGGGTGCTGCGAGGTCGCCGCCCGCTTCGCCCTGGCCCCACCCAGCAGCAACAGCCCCTGGTTGGACGTGTCCGCCACCGAGTGCACCGACTCGGCCAGCATCGACGACGACCCGGTGATCAGGTATCCGATGAACTTCGCGACTGCGATCCCGGCGTTCGCGACCAGGGCCGCGATGATCGCCCGGGTTCCTCCACCTGCTGACACTGCGCTCTCCTCGCCCGCGTTTGCGATCCGAGCCGGACACTAGTGGGTGCGGAGATCAACAGCAGCAGCCGGCACGGGGGCTACCCGAGCTCAGACCTCCAGCGCGTCCCCGGCCAGGAACAGCTGCGTCCCGTCGCCGGCCTCGTCCACGATCACCCCGGTGTCGCCCGCGGCCAGCCACACCGACATCCCGCGCCCGATCTTCAGCTCGCCGTCGGCGCACCGCACGCAGGCCGAGCCGGCGGTGCAGAGCAGGATCCGCGGGCCACCGTCGGGCACCGTGACGTGATCGGCCGCTGCGTCGGGCCGCGCGCCGGAGCCGTCCGGCGGCCCGTCCCAGCGCCGCAGCAGGAACTCCTCGGCGGGGGTGTCGTAGCGGATCCACTCGCCGTCGGGGCGGCCCGCGTAGACCGGCGGCGGCGCGGCACCGAAGTCCAGCACCCGCAGCAGCTCCGGGACGTCCACGTGCTTCGGGGTCAGCCCACCGCGCAACACGTTGTCGGAGTTGGCCATCAGCTCCACCCCGGCGCCCGACAGGTAGGCGTGCAGGTTGCCCGCCGGCAGGTAGGCCGCCTCGCCGGGCTGCAGCGTGACCCGGTTGAGCAGCAGCGCGGCCAGCACGCCGGCGTCGCCCGGGTAGCGCTCCGACAGCTCCAGCACGGTGCGCGCCTCGGCCCGGAACTCGCCGTCATTGCCCGCCAGCCGCACGCACCCGTCCTGCAGGGCCGGCACCAGCGTGTCCAGCACCGACTGCGGCAGCGTGATCCAGGTGGTGAACAGCGCGCGCAGCCCGTCCGGCCCCGGCTCCGCGGCCAGCAGCTCGGTGTGCGCGGCCAGCTCGGGCACGGCCAGCGCGCGCAGCAGCACGACCGTCCGCGCCGGATCCCGGAAACCCACCAGGGCGTGGAACTCGGTGAGCGCGCAGATCAGCTCGGGCTTGTGGTTGGCGTCGCGGTAGTTGCGCTCGCTCGCGTCCCGCGCGATGCCGGCCGCATCCTCGCGCCGGAAGCCCTCGCGGGCCTGCTCGAGGCTCGGGTGTGCCTGCAGCGACAGCGGTTCGTCCGCAGCCAGCACTTTGAGCAGGAACGGCAGCGTCGCGTCCCAGCGCCGGCTGCGCACCGACCCGAGCAGCTCTTCCGGCGCGGCGGCCACGGCGTCCAGCAACGATCCGCGGGTGCCGTCGGCGTGCACCAGCTGGGACGGGTCCGCGGGGTGCGCCCCCAACCACATCTCGGCCTGCGGATGCGGCGACGGAACCGGATCGCCGAGGAGCTCGGCGATCACGTTTCGGGAGCCCCACGCATACGCGCGAACGGGGTTGTCCAGCTGCTCCACGGTGTCTCTCAGCGCTCCTGTCCTGCGGGTTGGATGATGCGGGTGGCCAGCCCCAGGTAGACGGCGGCCACGTCTAAGCGGGAGGTGAGCAGCCCGGCCCGCAGCAGCGCCGCGTGCGGGGTGCCGCGCGGCACCTCGTCGACGGGGTGCGCGACGTCGGCGGCGGGCCAGCCGCGCCCGGTGCTGCGCAGCGTCACCTGGCCCGGGTCCTCCTCGCCGGTGGCCAGCAGCACCAGCCGCAGCGGGAGGGCCTCGATGCTGCCGGCGTCGTCGAAGGGATCACGGAAGATGTCGTCGTCGACCGCGGCCCGGTTCAGCTCGCGGACCAGCCCGGTGGCGGACACGGCGCGCCCGATCGCCGCGGCGTGCGCGACCACACCGGCGTGCGTGGCCAGCGCGGCGGCCGCGTGCCCGGCGACGGCGGCGGCCAGCGGATCGGTGCCCCACAGCAGCGGCGTGTGCTCGGCCAGCCGTAGGGCCAGCGACTTGGCCGGGTTCATGAACGGCTCGTGGCCGGGCTGGTTGCGCTCGGCCTCGGCGTCGAGCTGATCAGCGAGCGGATCGAGGTCGAGGGGCAGCGGCGCGCCGGCGAGATCCAGCGCGCTCACCACGGTCAGCACCACGGCCAGCGCGCGCGGCAGATCGAGGCCCGGGGGCACCGGGATCCGCGGCTCGACCAGCCGGGCCCTACCGGCACCGGCCGAGGCCACCGGCCCGTCGGCGGGCGCCGAGAGCACCACCTCGGCCCCGCGGGCGACGGCCCGCTGCACGCTCTCGGCCAGCTCCACGTCGTCCCGTTCGGCGGTGTGCGCGACGACCACGTCCAGCGGCCCGATCCACCCCGGCACCGCGTCGACGAGCACGACCGGGATCGGCGACACCGGAGCCAGCAGCGCACTCACCAGCTCGGCGGCCGGCCCGGACGCGCCCGGTCGGCGGATCAGCACCAGCGCCCGCGGGCGGCTGCCGGCCAGCTCGCCGACGCCGGCCTCGGCCGCCCCGTGCGCGGCCGAGCGCACCTGGGCACCCGCGGTGGCGGCGGAGCGCAGCACCCCGCCGGAGTCGCGAGCGGCCAGTGCCCGCGGATCGGCGAGCAGGGCGTCGTCGAGCACGGTCAATCGCCGGTCGGGCCGGCCGTCGACGCCACCGGCGGCGTGGCCTCTTCCAGCAGCAGCACCGGAATGCCGTCCACCACCGGGAAGCCACGCCCGCACTCGGTGCAGGTGAGCACGTCGGCGTCGGGGTCGCCGGGGGTTCCGGCCCGCAGTGGGGCGTGATCCTCCGACGGGCAGGCCAGGATGTCCATCAGCTGGGGGTCGAGTTCCACGGCCACCCGATCCTCCTCGTTCTCGACTCGTCGTTCGCCGGCTTGCGTCGTCTTCTCGGGCACGGGTCGTGCGGGAGCCGGTCACGATGCTGCCACTACCGGGGCCGCGACGCCGCATCTGCCGGGATCGGAGACTCAGCTGCGGACGATCTCCAGGACCTCGTCGCGCAGCCGGGCGACCGCAGCGGCGTCGGCCGCCTCGACGTTGAGCCGCAGCAGCGGCTCGGTGTTCGACGGACGCAGGTTGAACCAGCTGCGGTCCGGCAACCGCACGGTCAGCCCGTCCAGCTCGTCGAACTCGACCCCGTCGCGGCCACCGTAGGTCTCCTTGACCGCGGCCGTGCGCTCGGCCTGGTCGTGCACCGTCGAGTTGATCTCGCCGGACGCCGCGTAGCGCTCGTAGCTGCTCATCAGCTCCGAGATCGGCCCGGCCTGCTCGCCCAGGGCGGCCAGCACGTGCAGCGCGGCCAGCATGCCGGAGTCGGCCTTCCAGAAGTCCCGGAAGTAGTAGTGCGCGGAGTGCTCACCACCGAACACGGCATCGGTCTCGGCCATCCGCTGCTTGATGAACGAGTGCCCGACCCGGGTGCGCACCGGCCGCCCACCGTGCTCGACGACGATCTCCGGCACGGCCTGCGAGGTGATCAGGTTGTAGATCACCGCGGATCCCGGCGACCTGGTCAGCTCGCGCACCGCCACCAGCCCGGTGATCGCGCTCGGGCTGATCGGCTCGCCGCGCTCGTCGATCGCGAAGCAGCGGTCGGCGTCACCGTCGAAGGCCAGCCCGAGGTCGGCGCCCTCCTCGACCACCCGCTTCTGCAGGTCCACCAGGTTGGCCGGGTCCAGCGGGTTGGCCTCGTGGTTGGGGAAGTTGCCGTCGAGCTCGAAGTACATCGGCACGACATCCAGCGGCAGCCCGCCCAGGACCACCGGAACGGTGTGCCCTCCCATGCCGTTGCCCGCGTCGACCACCACCCGCAGCTGCCGCGAACCCGACAGATCGACCAGGCCGCGCAGGTACGCGGCGTACTCGCCGAGCAGCTCGCGCTGGCTGACGGTGCCGCCGCCGGGGCCGTCGGGGACGCCGGCCTCGACCATCTCGCGGATCGTGGCCAGGCCGGTGTCCTGCCCGATCGGCACCGCGCCCGCCCGGCACAGCTTGATCCCGTTGTAGCGGGCGGGGTTGTGGCTGGCGGTGAACATGGCGCCCGGCAGGCCCAGCGAGCCGGCGCCGAAGTAGAGCATGTCCGTGCTGGCCAGGCCGATGTCGATGACGTCGAGGCCCTGCCCGGTGACCCCCTCGGCGAACGCCGCGGCCAGGCCGGGTGAGCTGTCGCGCATGTCGCGACCGATGACGACGCCGCGGGCGCCGTCCACGGCCACCAGCCGGGCCATCGCGCCGCCGAGGGCCCGGGCCAGCGGCGCGTCGAGCTGCTCGCCCACCAGCCCGCGGATGTCGTAGGCCTTGATGATCGCCGAGAGGTCAGCGTGGTGAAGGTCGGTCACGGAACGGCACCCTATCGGTCCGCTGCGTGGAGGGGTCGGGCCCACCGGGCCAACCCCCCGTCCGGGTCGACGAGCGCTCAGCCGTCGGACGGGCCGGGCAACACCCGCAGGTGCCCGCGCCGACCGGTGCCGGCGACCGGCACCGCCTCGATCGGACGGTCGATGCGACCGGCCTCGCGCACGGCCTCGGCGAGCACGGTCAGGTCGTCGCTGGTGGGCTGCTGGGCGGCGAACTCGCCCTCGAACCGCACCACCTCCCAGCCGCGCGGGACGGTGAGCCGCTGGGCGTGGGCCGGGCACAGGTCGTAGGAGTGTGGCTCGGCCTGGGTGGCCAGCGGGCCCACCACCGCCGTGGAGTCGGCATAGGCATAGGTGAGCGTGGCCACCGCGAGCTCGGTGCACCCGGTCCGCGAACACCGCCGCACACTCAGCACGCCTGCGACGATATCGCGCCGAGCCGGTCGGATCCGGCCGCGACGCGCCCTGGCCGCGACGTCTGCGCTGGTTACGATGCGGAAACGGTGATCACTCCGACGGGTTGTGCCATCACGGTTCGTGTCCGGCTCCGGCCCGACGCAGCGCCGACCAGGCGGCGAGCGGACATCGGACACCGGGACCGGTGGTCGTAGGATCGCGAGGTGACCACCGCCCGCCGATCCCTGCGGCGTTCGCCCCGCCGACGCGATCGCCGCGGACGCGGGCTGCGCGGCCTGATCTACCCGCCGACCACGCCGGCCGCCCGCACCCGCGCGGAGAAGTTCGACGCGCTGGTGCTCGCCGCGCTGGAGCCGATCGAGCTGCGCTGGGGCTCCGAGCTGGCCGAACTCGATCTGGCCGTGGACGAGGTGCCTGAGGTCGACGAGACCTCGCCGGACGAGGTGGTGTGGGGCCAGGGCGTGCTCGCCGACATCGGTGTCCCGCTGGCCCAGCTGGTGCCGGCCGGGGTGGATCCGGACGGGATGCCATCGCGGGCGCGGATCGTGCTCTACCGCCGTCCGCTGGAGGCCAGGGCCCGCGCGGGCGCGGACGAGCTGGCCGATCTGCTGCACGAGGTGCTGGTCGAGCAGGTCGCGGAGTACCTCAACATCGAGCCGGACGCCGTCGACGGCCCGGCCGGCTGAGCCGAGCCGCTCACCCGACGAACGGGGTGCGGGTGCCTCAGATGGCCTCGCGGCGCAGCCGGCGCCGCTCGCGTTCGGACAGTCCACCCCAGATGCCGAAGCGCTCGTCGTGCGCCAGGGCGTACTCCAGGCACTCGGCGCGCACCTCGCAGCCCGAGCAGATGCGCTTGGCCTCGCGGGTGGAGCCGCCCTTCTCCGGGAAGAACGCCTCCGGGTCGGTCTGGGCGCACAGCGCCCGCTCCTGCCAGTCCGGCTCGCCCCCGTCGTCCGGATCCCCGAAGGACCCGATGACGTCGCCGAACGTGTCCACCAGCCGCAACGGGCTCGCGGTACCCGCAGCGGGCTGATCGGTGTAGCCACCCGTAATGTCAACCAGCTCCAAAGCGGCTGTAATCACGTTCACTCGTCCATCTCCCCACAGCCGGCCTTGGACCCCCACAGCCAGAATGACACTGGCGTAAGTACAGCGCTGTCAGTCGTCCTTGGCAAGCCGTTGCTTCCATACGGGTGACCTGATCCACCCGGACGGTCCCCCGTTCAGCAGAATGGGTCGGTGCACGCCGTGTCGAACCGAATCAGCCCGTGGTTTCTGGCCCTGCTCGCGGTGACCGTCGGCGGTGGGGTGTTGGCCGTGCTGGGCACCCCCGAGGCCGAGGCCACCGGCTCCTCGGTGTGGCTGACCGCGGGGGTCGTGGTGCTGGTGCTGGCGGGTTGGGCGGTGTCGCTCTGCCTGCACGAGTTCGGCCACGCGGCGACGGCCTACCGCAGCGGTGACCGCTCGGTGCGCGACAAGGGCTACCTGAACCTGGACATCCGCCGGTACACGGACGTGGGTCTCTCTTTCGTGCTGCCGGTGATCTTCCTGCTGCTCGGCGGCATCCCGCTTCCCGGCGGGGCGGTGTGGATCAACCACGGGGCGATCCGCTCGCGCGGGCTGCGGTCCGCGGTCTCGCTGGCCGGCCCGTTCACGAACCTGGTCATCGGGGGGTTGCTGACGCTCGCGGTCGCGCTGGTGCCGATGCCGATCGGGCTCGCCATCGCATTGTCCTGCCTGGCGCTGATCCAGGTGCTGGCGTTCGTGTTGAACATCCTGCCGGTGCCCGGGCTGGACGGCTTCGGGGCGCTGGAGCCGTTCCTGCCCGCCTCGACCAGGCAGCTGGCCGACCGGGTCCGCCCGTGGGCCCCGATCGTGCTGTTCCTGGTGCTGATCGGGCTGCCCGGGGCGTCGCAGCTGTTCTTCGACGTCGGCGGCGCGGTCTTCGCGGCCGTCGGCGGCAACCTCCCACTCGCCGCAACGGGCTACAACGAGCTGTTCTTCTGGCAGGGCTCCCTGGCCTGATACCTCCCCGCGCCAGCCCCCTCAGCCGCGTTTCGGAGCCAAACTTCGGGCGAGGGCGACCATGGGGGCGAGGGTTGGGTCGGCGTCGGGTACTGCCGCCAGCGGCCACCAGCGCAGATCGTCGGACTCGACGCTGATCCGCGGCACCGCGCCGGCCGGCGCCCGCACCAGGTAGCGGACGTCCAGGTGCCGGGTCGGGACCCCGAGCGAGCAGGTCACCGGGTGCACGTCGAGGTGCAGCGGCTGCGGATCGATCATCAGCCCGTCGATGCCCGACTCCTCGGTTGCCTCGCGCAGGGCGGCCGCGGCCAGCGTGTCGTCGGCGGGCTCGCAGTGCCCGCCCAGCTGGATCCAGCGCCCGACCCGCGGGTGCAGGGTCAGCAGCGTGCGCTCCGCTGCCGCGTCCACCAGCAGCGCCGACGCGGTGAGGTGCCCCGGCACGCAGGACCGCGAGCAGGCGTCGTCCGGGCGCGCGGCGAGGAAGGCCAGCAGCGCGTGCCGCAGCGCGTCCTGGCCGGGATCCGGGGCGCTCCAGGCCCGCAGCTCCGCTGCGGCGACCGCGGTCGCTACCACTCCAGCAACCCGGCCGCCGGGTCCCGCGCGGCCCGCGGGGCCAGCGGCTCCCGTGGAACCCCGACCGCGACGGCACCCAGTGGCTGCCAGTCGGCCGGCAGCTCCAGCACGGCCCGCACCACGTCCGCGGCGAAGATCGTGGACCCGACCCAGCACGAGGCCAGGCCCTCCGCGGCCAGCGCGACCAGCAGCGACTGCACGGCGGCCCCGCCGGCCACGGTGAACATCGTCCGTTCGCCGATCCGCCGGGCGTCGTCGGGATAGCTGTGCATGCCCTCGCCGGTGCGGAAGGCCAGCACCAGCTCGGGGGCCCGGCGCAGCAACTCCCCCCGGCGCAGCCTGCGGTCCACCTCCTCGGGCGGGCGCCCGTCGGCCTCCAGGTGCGCGCGCCAGCGCCGCGCCAGCGCGTCCAGCAGCGCCTCGCGCCGGTCCGCGGAGCGCAGCCAACCGAAGCGGAACGGCGTGCTGTGGTGCGGCGCGGGCGCGGTCAACGCGACCCCGACCGCGCGGCGCAGCGCGGCCGGATCCACCGGCTCGTCGGTGAAGTCCCGGGTGCTGCGGCGCAGCAGCACCGCCTCCCGCCTGCCCTGCTCGACGGCCAGGTCGGTGCCCAGCCGGAACAGGTCGTCGGCCAGCGGCCGCACCAGCTCGCGCGCGGTCGATCCGTCGTCGGTCGGCGCCCAGCCGCGCACCACCGCCACCGGCAGCGCGCCGAGCTTGCCCTTGACCAGGTCGGCCGCCCCGGCCAGCTCGTCGGCGATGGCCACCTCGGTGACCAGCAGCTCGTTGCCCTGGGGGTCGACCGAGCCCGCGTAGCGGTGCAGCACGGGCAGCCCCGAGGAGCCGATGGCCACGTCGGTCTGGCCGACCCGCCAGGACCGTCCCATGGTGTCGGTGATGATCACCGCGACGGTGACGCCGAGCCGCTGGGACAGTTGCGCGCGCAGCGTGGCGGCGCTGGCGTCCGGGTCGGCCGGCAGCAGCGCCAGCTCGTCGCGGGCCACGTTGGAGCCGTCGACGCCGGCCGCGGCCTGCACGATGCCCAGCTTGCCGGCCACGATCAACGTCCGGCCGCGGCGGGCGAGCACCCGCTCGGTCTCGGCGTCGATCAGCTGCCGGCGTAGCGCGTCCCGCTGTTGCGGGTCGGTCGGCGCCGCCACCAGCCGACCCTCCACCTTGGACACGATCTTCGAGGTGACGACGAGCACGTCGCCGTCGGCGAGCCATGGTGCGGCGGTGGCGATGGCCTCGGCGAGATCGTCGCCGGGCCGGAACTCGGGCAGCCCGCGCACCGGGAGCACCGTGATCGCGTCCACGGCGGCGTGGTCGACGGGTGCGGCGCGGTCGGGCGCGGCCGGTTCGGTCACGGGTTCACCCCGGCCAGTTCGAGGGCGCGGTGGGCCATCTCGGCGGTGGCCTCGACGTCGGTCATCAGCAGCGGTACCGCCCGCACCTCGACGCCCGGCACGTCGCCGCCGTCCCCGGTGTGCACCAGCCAGCCGTCCAGCAGCCCGCCGGCCGCGCGCGCCCCGTAGTGCCGTCCGACGGCGATGGCGCTGGTCTCGACCCCGATCGCGGCCAGGCAGGCATCGGCCATCCCGCGTACCGGGCGGCCGCCCACGATCGGCGACAACCCGACGACCTTCGCCGGCGCGGCCCGCACCGCCTCGCGGGCCCCGGGCACATCCAGCAGCGCACCGATGCTGACCACCGGGTTGGACGGCGCGAGCAGCACCGCGTCGGCTCCCGAGATCGCGTCCCGTACCGCCGGCAGCAGGGTGGCCTCGGCGGCGCCGATGGAGGCGAACGAGTGCGGCGCAGGCGCGGCCTTGTGCCGGATCCACCACTCCTGGAAGTGGATGGCCTTGCGCGCCTGCGGGCCGGTCTCCGGGTCGTCGATCACGACGTGCGTCTCGACCCGGTCGTCGGTGACCGGCAGCAGCGTGATCCCGGGCTGCCAGCGGTGGCACAGCGCCGCGGTGACGTCGGACAGCGGGTAGCCGGCCCGCAGCATCCGGGTGCGGATCAGATGCGTGGCGGTGTCCCGGTCGCCGAGCCCGAACCACGACGGTTCCGCCCCGTAGGCGGCCAGCTCGTCGCGCACCGCCCAGCTCTCGCCGGCCCGCCCCCAGCCGCGTTCCGGGTCGATGCCGCCGCCCAGGGTGTACATGCAGCTGTCGAGGTCGGGGCAGATGCGCAGGCCGTGCAGCCAGATGTCGTCGCCCACGTTGACCACCGCGGTGATCTCGTGCTCGGGGACCGACGTGCCCGCCCCCGGCGTCCCGATCCCCAGGGCCGCCTTCAGACCGACCAGGAACCGGGCGCCGCCGACCCCGCCGACGAGCACCGTGACTCTCACCCTCAGAACCCTACGACGCTGCGCGTGCTCACATGGCGCGGTAGTCCTTGGGCGAGAAGCGCGGACCGAAGCGCGGGCGCCGGAACCCGGACACCTCCACGTAGCGCACGGCGCGCTGGCGCTGCGGGGCGTAGGGCGCGAGCACCGCGATCATGCCGGCGTCGTCCAGCGGCCGCCCGAGCAGCGCCCAGCCGACCAGGGTCGGGATGTGGAAGTCGCCGAAGCTGACCGCGTCGGCGTCGCCCCAGGCCCGCTGGGCCACCTCGGCGGCGGTCCACACGCCGATCCCGGGGACCTTGCGCAGCAGCTCCCGGCCCGGCTCGCCGCCCAGCTCGCAGGCGCGCTCCAGGCGGTGGGCCACGGCCGCGCAGGCCAGGATCGCCCGTCGGCGGGCGTTGTCGACGCCGGCGCGGTGCCACTCCCAGTCGGGCACGGTGCGGATCACCGCGGGCGTCGGTGGCACCCGCATGCCCTCCGGTGCGGGGCCGGGCGCAGGCTCGCCGAAACGCCAGCAGAGCTCCCGCCAGGACCGCCGCGCCTCGACCCCGGTCACCTTCTGCTCCAACACCGCCGGCAGCAGCACGTCCCAGACCCGCCCGGACGCGCCGAAGCGCAGCCCCGGCCGGCGCCGGTGCGCGTCGGCGATCAGCGGGTGCTGCGGCACGAACTCCTCGGGCCGATCCCGCGCACCGAGCAGCGCCGGCAGCCCGTCCAGCGACCAGGCCGCGCCCGGCCCCCAGGCCCGCGCGAGCACCGTGCCGTCGTCGCGGCGGGCCAGCCGCAGCGTCACCGGGCCGTCGGGGGTGGTGCCGGTCCGCCACACGGCCGACCCGGGGTCGGCGGCGCGGTCCTCCCCGGCCGGCTGGTCACCGGATCGCCAGGTCGGGTCGCCGCGGCCGCGGCGCAGCGGCGCGAGCACCCCGGCGAGGTCGAGCCGGAAATCCGGTCGCCACTCGCGGGTCTGCTCGGCGGACATCGGCGTTGGTCAGGCGTCCGGCGAGAAGCGCACCCCGCCCGCGGGCAGCGCCACGTCCGGCCAGATCCGCATGCCGCCGCGCAGCTCGCACCGCTCGCCCACGACCGCCCGGTCACCGATCACCGCGTCGCTGACCACAGCCCCGGCGTCCACCCGGGCACCGGCCCCGATCACGGAGTTGACCACGACCGCGTCCGCGCCGACCACGGCCCGCTCGAACAGCATCGAGCCCTCGACCCGGGCGCCGGCCCCGACCCGCGCCCCGCTCCCGATCGTGCTGCCGCCGACCACGGTGGCCGCCGGATCGATCTCGGCGCCGGCCAGCGCCAGGAACTCACCGGTCGGGCCGGGCAGCGCGTCCGAGGGGGCGATGCCGCGGACCAGGTCGGCCGAGCCGTACACCAGGTCGGCCGGGGTGCCCATGTCGCGCCAGTAGGCGTCGTCGACGTGCCCGGACACCCGCGCGCCCGAGGAGAGCAGCCCGGGGAAGGTCTCGCGCTCCACCGACACCGGGCGGCCCTCCGGGATGGAGTCGATCACCGAGCGGCGGAAGACGTAGCAACCGGCGTTGATCTGGTCGGTCGGCGGATCGTCGGTCTTCTCCAGGAATTCCAGCACCTGGCCGCTGTCGTCGGTCGGCACGCAGCCGAACGCCCGCGGGTCGGGCACCCGCACCAGGTGCAGCGTGACGTCGGCGCTGGTCCGGCGATGGGTGTCCACGATCGCCGTCAGGTCGGTGCCGGCCAACACATCCCCGTTGAACACCAGCACGTCGTCGGTGGTCAGGTGCTTGGCCACGTTGCGGATGCCGCCGCCGGTGCCCAACGGCTCGTCCTCGACCACGTACTCGATCTCCAGGCCGAGCGCGGCGCCGTCGCCGAAGTGCTCGGCGAACGTCTCGGCCAGGTACGAGGTGCCCAGCACCACCCGGCGCACGCCGGCCGATCGGATCCGCGACAGCAGGTGCGCGAGGAACGGCACCCCGGCCGTGGGCAGCATCGGCTTGGGGGCCGACAGCGTGAGCGGACGCAGCCGCGTCCCCTTGCCGCCCACCAGCACCACGGCCTCGACGTCGTGCAGCACATGTCCTCCTCGCCAGCGGTACCTGTTCACTCCCAGGATGCCCTGCGCGCCGACCGCTAGTCGTCGCTGGGGTCGCCGTCCAGCTCGACGAGGGTGTCGGCCGCGGACTGGTCGCCGGAGTCGCGGGCGATCCGGAGGTAGTCACGGGCCTCGTCGGGACGGCCGTCGTCGAGCAGGAAACGGCCCAGCGTGTAGGCCCAACCGGGCTCGGTGCGCCGCTCCGCCTCCCGGAACTCGCGCTCGGCGCCCGCCCAGTCCCCGCGCACCAGCAGCAGGAACCGGCCGTAGGAGGTGTGTGCGCGCAGCGCACCGAGCCCCACCGCGCGCCGGTGCAGCTGCTCGGCCTCACCGAGGCGGTCCTGCTGGGTGCGCACCTCGGCCAGCGCGACCAGCGTCTCGGGGCGACGGTCGTGGGCGTAGCGCTGCGCGGCGTCGGCGGCCGCGGCCAGGTTGCCGGCATCCAGGTGCAGCTCGACCAGGTTGGCCCCGGCGAACGGCTCCCCCGCGTCGGCGGCCGCGGCCAGCACGTGCACCGCCTCACCGGCCCGGTCGGAGTCCCGCAGCAGGATGGCCAGGTCGTTGGCCGCGGTCAGATCCCCGGTGTCGACGGCCTGGCGCAGCGCCTCCTCCGCACGGTCCCGGTCGCCGATCTCGACCAGCGCCAGCCCGAGCCGGCCCGCGAACCGCAGGTGCCCCTGCGCCACCAGCGGAGCCAGCCACTCGACGGCGGCGTGCCAGCTGCCGCTCTCGAGGTAGGCGCGGACCAGCAGGTCGGCCGCGGACGGCTCACCGGCGGCGACGGCGTGCCGCAGCGGCTCGACCGCGTCGAGCGGATACCCCGACTCGATGAGCGCGGCGCCCTCGGCGGATAGCGGCTCGGTCGCGGCCGCCGGTGTCGTCATCGGAGGTCCCGGCGAGCAGGTCCCGCGCGCAGCATGGCGGGATGTTGTCACTCGGCGAGCGCTGCCGTCAGGCCGGATAGGTTGCGATCAGGCGTCGATAGGCGGCGCGCCGCAGCTGCTCGGGCACCAACCGGTAGCCGCCGCGCACCAGGACGTTGCGCAGGTGCTGGTTGCGGGTGGTGAAGCCGAGCCGGCGGAACTGGCGTTGCAGTTCGAGCTCGGCCCGCAGCTGGGCCAGCCCCCCGCGCCGCGTGTAGGCGCCGGCGCCCACCCGGTACTTGACCAGCGGCTCGGCGACGTTGGCCACCCGGGCGCCGGCGAGGATCAGCTTGGCCCACAACAGGTAATCCTCCATCCGCTCGAAGTCGGTGTAGCCGCCGACGGACAGCACGAGGTCGCGGCGGTACATCACGGTCGGATGGTTGAACGGGATGGCGAAACGGGCCCGCTGCTTGATGTCGGCCGGTTCGATCGGCGGGGTGCGGGTGCCGACCACCTCGTCGGGATCGGCGGCGAACTCCTGCAGCCCCGATCCGACGATGTCCACACCGGAGGAGATGATCGGCAGCTGCACGGCGAACCGGTGCGGCAGGCTGATGTCGTCGGCGTCCATCCGCGCGACGACCGGGTACCGGCAGGCGGCCAGCCCGGCGTCCAGCGCCGGACCGACGCCGATGTTCCGCTCGAGTTCCAGCACGTCGACGTCGACCGTGCTGGTGGCGACCAGCTCCTCGATCCGCCCGGCGAGCTGGCTGCCGATCGGCCCGTCGCGCACGATCACGACCTGCCCCGGCGGCCGGTGTTGGGCCTCCACAGTGGAGTGGAATGCTTCGGCCAGGAAGTCGGGCCGATCGCCGGCCCAGACCGGCAGCAACACCGACAGCGGCTCGGGCACTCGATCTTCCTCCTCGTCGGCGTCGGCCGGCCTCACTACATCGATTCCGAAGCTCACCCGCGACACGCGCCGCAGCACCTTGGGTGCGCTCCGCCGATACGCCACCCTATGGCCCCTGGGCAGGGACCAGGAAGCGGCGTCGACGGCCGTGGCGGAGTCGGAACGGGGGTGCATTGTGGACGGACGTGGACGGCACGTCCCGATGCCGGAGCGACGGGACGGGTCGAGGCCGGTCGCGACCGCCATCCGAGGCCACCGTCCGGTGCCGGAGCGGGGTGGCCACCGATCGTCGATGCCCACCACGGTGCCCCGACCCCGCCCGCCGCGGCCGGACCGGACCACCCCGAGCCGGACGCCCCCGGTGCCGCTGCCGCGCCCGCGCAGCCGGTTCGCGCGACGCCTGCGCACCCTCGCCGTGCTGCTGTCGGCGCTGGTGTTCCTGATCACCGGCGGCGCGTGGGGGCTCTACCGCGACGTCACGGCCGGCATCACCACCACCGACGTCATCGCCAGTGGCTGGAGCGGCGGTGGACAGAACGTGCTGCTGGTCGGCGTGGACAGCCGGACCGACGCGCAGGGCAGGCCGCTGTCGCCCGCGGTGCTCGCCGAGCTGCACAGCGGCCCGGACACCGGAGTGGTCAACTCCGACACGATCATGCTGTTGCACGTACCGGCCGACGGTGGCGCCGCGGTGGCGTTCTCCATCCCCCGCGACTCCTATGTGGACATCCCCGGCCTGCGCCGCGACAAGATCAACGCTGCGTACCCGGCCAAGAAGGCCGAGGCCGCCGAGGAACTGGTCGCCGCGGGTGAGCAGGATCTGGGCCGGGTCGAGACGCAGTCCGCCGAGGCGGGCAGGCGGGCACTGGTCGGCGCGGTCGAGGACCTCACCGGCCTGTCGGTCGACCACTACGCGGAGATCAACCTGGCCGGCTTCCACGACCTCACCACGACGATCGGCGGAGTCGACGTGTGCCTCATCGCCGCCGTCGACGAGCCGCTGTCGGGTGCCCGCTTCGGAGCCGGGCCGCAGACCATCTCCGGCGCCGACGCGCTGGCGTTCGTCCGGCAGCGACACGGCCTGCCCGCGGGCGACCTGTCGCGGATCCGCCGCCAGCAGGTGTTCATGGCCGCCGTGGCCGACAAGATCATGTCGGCGCGGACCCTGACCGACCCGACGAAGCTCGCCGGACTCATCGACGCCGTGCAGTCCTCGCTGGTGATCGACGCCGGCTGGGACCTGCTGGCGTTCGCCCAGCAGGCCTCCGACATCGCCGCCGGCAACCTGCGCTTCGTCACGATCCCCACGCTGGGCCCGGAGACGAACGACCGCGGCGACGTCATGCGGGTCGATACGCGGCAGGTGCAGGAGTTCGTCGACCGGACCGTCGCCGAGCAGGAGGCCGCGGCGCAGGCCGCGGCCGAGGCGCCGAAGCCGGTGCCCCCGCTGACCGGCGTGATCGCCGAGCGCTACGTCGTCGACGTGCGCAACGCCTCCGAGGCGGTCGGGCTGGCCTCCGCGGTCGCCGCGCACGTGCGTGACCTCGGCTTCGTGCGCGGCACCGTGGACAACTCGGCGCCCGTCGAGGAGTCGGTGGTCCGCTACACCGGCGCCGACGGCGACGCCGCTGATGCGCTGGCCGAGCAGCTCGGCGGCATCGCGGTGGAGGCCGACAGCGAGATCACGCCCGGACATCTGATGGTGCTGCTCGGTTCCGGTTTCGACCCGGGCCCGGTGCCCGGGCTGGCCGAGGATCGCGGCCGGCAGGCGCCGCCGGCGGACCCGGAGAACATCACGGCCGCCGGGGTGCCCTGCATCGACTGAGCTCTCCCCTCCCCCGCGCCGCCCGAATCCCGCACTGCTCCGGTCCCCGCGCGGCTCGGTCTCGGCGGCGACTGACTACCGTGGCCCGACGTGACGCTCACCGCTGCCCTGCTGGACCCGGCGCTGTCCGGAGCCAACGCCGCCCGACCGTTGATCACCTACTACGACGACGCGACCGGCGAGCGCATCGAGCTGTCCGGCATCACCACCGCGAACTGGGCGGCGAAGGCCGCGAACCTGCTGCGCGACGAGTGCGACGTCGAGCCGGGCACGCGGATCGCGGTGCTGCTGCCCGCGCACTGGCAGACCGCCGCCGTGCTGCTCGCCGGCTGGTGGTGCGGCGCCGAGGTGGTCCCCGACCCGCTGGACGCGGACTGGGTGCTCTGCGACGGCGAACGCATCGACCTCGCGCTCGCCGCCGAGCCCGCCGGCGGGCTGGTGGCGCTGTCCCTCGACGCGTTCGGCAAGGGACTGCCCGGCCTGCCCGCCGGGGTGATCGACTTCGCGACCGAGGTCCGGCTGCACGGCGACGAGTTCGTGCCGTGGGCACCGGTACCCGACGACGTGCCCGCTCTGGCCGGGTTGAGCGTGGCCGGCGTGCTCGCCGCGGCCCGCGAACGAGCCGCAGCGCTGCACCTTGGTCCGGCGGACCGGGTGCTGTCCACACTGGACTGGGGTAGCGTCGACGGCCTGACCGACGGCCTGCTCGCGGTCCTGGCCGCGGGCGCCTCGCTCGTCCAGTGCCGCAACCCCGACCCGGCCGCCCTCACCCGCCGCACCGAGACCGAGCGCACCACGATTCGTCTCGGCTGATTCCTCGACGGTCGAACGCCAGAGCGCTTGGTCCGGCACCTGACCGGAGAACGGACTCGGCTCCCCGGACGAGATCATGCCGAGCGCCTCGGGTCCCACCGGCTGCTGCCGACGTGGAGCAGACCGAGATCTGTCCGCCGCAGCGAGGGTGGCGGTTGCGGGGGTATCGACCGAGGTGGTGGCGGTCGGGATCAGGTTGGCGGGCGAATCGACCCTGGTTGTCGGCCCGCTTCCCGGGGTCGCCCATTATTGTCGGGGGTCGAATGTATGTTCGATCCATGGCGGTGGAGGTGCAGGTTCCGGGAGGGCTGGCGGCGGTGGCCGCCGGCCCGGAGCTGGCCGCCCTGCTGGGCGCGGTGGCGCTGCCGCGGGTACCCAACGACCGCATGCTGGAGCTGCTCACCGCGCAGTACCGGCAGCTGTGCCACGAGCAGGCCCGGATGGCGGCGACCCTGGCCGAACTGACCCGCTGCCGCGGGGTGTGCGCGCCCGGCGAGGTGACGCGCGAGGACGAGCCGGACCGCTACGCCTGCGACGAGACCCGGGCGGCGTTGCGCTGGACCCGGCGGGCGGCCGACGCCGAGCACGATCTGGCCGAGACGGTGGTGCACGCCATGCCGCAGCTGTTCGCGGCGTGGCTGGCCGGGCAGGTGGATCGGCCTAGGGTGCGGGTGTTCTGCCAGTATCTGATCAACCTGACACCCGGGCAGGTGCAGCGCATCTGCGCGGTGGCGGTGCCGCGGGCACCGAAGTTGACCACCGGTCAGCTCGCGCTGCTGCTGCGCCGGATGGTGATCGCGGTCGATCCCGGTGCGGCGGACCGCTGGTACCGCCAAGGCATCGTCGATCGGGGTGTGACCGCCTATCCGGATGCGGATGGCACCATCACCGTCAGCGCGCACGGGTTGCCCGCCGATGAGGCCGAGGCGGCGTGTCAACGCATCGAGCGGATCGCCGACGCGGCGAAGCGGGCGGGGCATCCGGGGCGGATCGGGCAGATCCGTTGTGATCTGTTCCTCGGCCTGCTCGATGGCCGCTTCCACGCGATGACCACCGAGCAGGTCATCCGGTCGTTGATCGCCGACTACCGGCCCACCGGCCCGGGTGGCGCGAGCGCAGACCGGCCCGATGGTGCTAGGCCTACGGCCTCCGACGCGGCGGGCGGGCCAGGCGCGTCCGGCGGGTCGGGTGGTGACCAGTCGTGTGACCGGTCCGAGGGCGGCAGCGCCGATCAGGGAGTCGGCCCGCACGGCCCGAACGGTGTTTCCGGCGACGGGTGCGGCCACCGCGACCCGGCCGACGAACCCGGCGACAGGCGCCCCGACAGCAACGACCCGCGATACACCAGCCCAACCCACACCAGTCCGGCCCATGACCTGTCCGATCACGACGGGTCGGATCACGACGGGTCGGATCACGACGGGTCGGATCACGACGGGTCGGATCACGACGGTCCAGTGGACCACGCTCTGGACAACGGCCCCGATGACGATGGCACTGACCGGCGCGGCCGCAAGGGTGTCGAGCCCTTCGACGACCGGATCCGTGACGACCAGATCCCCGACGACGGGACCGCCGACGGCCAGACCCGCGACCGCGAGACCCCCGACGGCGAGACCCGCGACCGCGAGACCCCCGACGGCGAGTGCGCCGACTGCGAGTGCCCCGACGGCAGGACTGCTGAAGGCGAGAGTCCTGACGGCGAGAGTCCTGACGGCGAGACCCCCGACGGCAGGACCGCTGACGGCCAGACCGCCCACGTCCAGACCTCCGACGACCAAACCTCCGACGAGCAGGTCGCCGACGAGCAGGTCGCCGACGAGCAGGTCGCCGACGGAGCCACTCCCAACGACCGGCCCCCCGGCGACGGGTCCGGTGGCTCCGGCGGGCTGCGCGGGTCGAGCGGGTCTGGCGGTGGGTCGGGTGCGGGGTCGGCCGGCTGCCGGTCGTCGGGCTCGGCGGCCGATCAGCGGGTCGGGATCGAGATCCGGGTCGGACTGGCCACCCTGCTGGGCCTCGACGAACACCCCGCCGAGATCCCCGGCCTCGGGCTGCTCGTCGCACCCGACGCCCGACTACGAGTCGCCCAGCAAGCCCGCGCCGAGTGGCGCTTCGCCATCACCACCCCCGAAGGCACCCTGCTGTCCGAAGGCCACACCCGCCACCGCCCCACCGGCATCCGCCGCGACGGCCCACCCGCCGGCATCGTCGAACTACACATACCCGCCACCCTGCTCACCGGCCTGACCACCCACCCGGCCATCGACCCGGCCACCGACCCGGGCGCCGATCTGGCCACCGATCTGGCCACCGGTCTGGCCATCGACCCCGCCATCGACCCCGCAGCGTGGCGCGCCTGGGCGCCGATGATCGCCGACATCGCCGCCCAACACGCCGACCGCGAACGCCACCTCACCGACCTCGACGCCCACCCCACCCACCGCCGCCCCACCGCCGCACTACGCCGCCACACCGAAATCCGCGACCGCACCTGCACCTTCGCCGGCGTCTGCCGCCGACCCGCCCACACCAGCGACATCGACCACACCCACGACCACGCCACCGGCGGCACCACCGAACGAATCAACCTCGGACCACTCTGCGACCACGACCACGACACCAAACACCGCGCCGGCTGGACCGTCACCCAACCCGAACCCGGCACCTTCATCTGGCACAGCCCCCTGGGCGGCCACTACCCCGCCCGCGGCGAGTTCCTCACCCCCGAACTCCCCGACCCCGACCCCGCCGACCCCGACCCCGACCCCATCCAGCCCCACCGCCACGTCGAAGGACCGATCCTGACCCGACCACCACCCCCGCCTCCACCACCCCCACCACCCCCACCGGCCGAGTACCCCGACGAACCACCGTTCTGATCACCACCGCAGCGCCGCCGCGGGAGCATCAGGACGGTGGCCACCGGGCCAACCCAGGGCGCCGAGCCGACCGCCGGCGACCACCACAGCCACCGCGGTGACAACATCCGGCCCTCACCGACGGCGCTGTCGGCCCGGCTCGATCGGTGCAGCTGCCGGATTGATTCCCAGCTGCCGGGGCTGCGTCAGGCCAGCGTTCCGTCCTTTCACATCACGCGACGCGATGGCCCGGACCCCGAGTCCGGGGTGAAGATCACGTCTTGACTGGCTTGCCGGTGACGACGGCAGCCACAGATCTTCCCGGTGGCGCTGAGCAGTGCCCGCGGCCTCACCTCGACATTGAGTTGCGTCGACATGGGGAACAGGCGTCCAACAACGGAGCAACGTCACCCAGAAGCAGCACGGCACCGGCTGCGTGACCGACAACGCCGATGACGACGAGCGCGGTGGCGTGAGACCGGAGCCGTTCGACTGCTGTACGTCGAGATGGCTCCCGGCAGCGGTGCCTCAATAACAGGGCCGATCAGCGTAAGCGACTAACGCATCCAGTGGAACGCAGACAGCTGAACGCGGACCTGCTTCCATCTGGGAATGTCGACGCGGGATCGGAGTGTGGCGTCAGCGATACGGGAGGTCAGGTTCGACTCGAGAAGACCCAGGTCCAGTGTCATGCAGGAATGGCTGGCGGGCCGATATGGTCGCCCTGTGCGGGGGATATGGCTGGTCGTGACGCTGCTGATAGCCGGCGCGTGTACGACGGTCCAGGAGGAGTCGCCGGGACCGGCTTCCGCTGAGTCGACAGCCCTCTCGCTGCCGACCCGGCCCCGGGACCTGCCATTGGACGGAGTGGAGCCGTGCTCGCTGCTGACCGAGCAACAGCGTCTGGAGCTGGGCTTGGACGGCAGACCTGCATCAAGCACGAAACCGTCGGCGCTATTCAGAGGTGACGAAACGATCTGCCTTTATAGTGGATCTTTTCCCCGCGCAGTTTTTGTCGGTGTCGGAATGGTCACTACGATGGGCATCGAGTCCATTGTTGATCACGACCTCGACGCAGCCTTGACAGGACTAGATATACATGGATTCCCCGCCGCAAGGGCGGTTCCGAAACGGTTTACGAAGTTCTGCAGCGTCTTCATCGGCGTCGCACCCGGCCAGCTGGTAGACGTTCAATTCTCCGACGGTGGCCGTGAACCTCCCATCCCACAAGGCAGCCTTTGCTCTGACGCCGAGCAGGTGGCGAAGGCATCCATGCTCACGTTGCTCGCATCCTGACCCTGGTCGTTCGCACCTGCATACGATTATTCAAGATTTCAGTAGCCAGTGGGCACCTGGGCTATGGTTAGGCTCATTGACATTCTCAGCTGCGGGAGTTCTAGTGTCCGAAGCACCTTCACCCGTCGTGCTCAAGGTAGCGCCGCATAGCATTCCGACGCTACGAATGGCGTTCGACGAGGCGCTTATCAGCCTGCGCCAGCAGCTGGTCAGGCTGCAGAACGATGGCTACCTCAAAGTCCCCTGGCTCGGCGACGAGATCAGCGCCGAGGTCGCCAGCTTCTACAACCGCCACGTCATGGATTCCTCCACAGGCCCCTACGCCGCTCTCGTCGCCTACGAGGCCGAACTTCTCAACGTCCGCGACACCCTGAAGCGCATGGAGGACGAGTACCGCCGCACCGAGGGCGACAACGCGCAGCTCTGGGGTCGGCTGTGAGCGACATTCGATAGGACGGCCTCACTGCGCCCATGACCAGGTCGGCGACCACATGGACATCCCATTGTCATCGCTGAAGACCGCGGTCCGCAGCTGCTCGATCGTGTCAGGGATCGCGCCGACGGGAGCGGTATCAGAACGCCGACTTCCCGGCTCTTCGTACGTGGTGACGGAGGGAGGCTTCGACATGACCACCGACACGCGGCCCGGGCCTGCTCCCGCACCAACATCCACGTCGCCCCGTTCCCCGCAGCTCAAGGAGCCGACCGTGCACAGTCAGCCACCCGACCCCGACGACACCGCGATCACCGGCACCCAACCGCTGACCGCCCTCACGCCCATCGTCCCCGGCCGCCGGACCCACCTGCAGGCGGTACTGGCTGGCCTCGCGAAGCGCATCGCGGAAGGCGGGCCCACCCCGCTGGACCTGATCGGCACCGTGCACTTCGCCCGCTGGGTCGTGCTGCCCGATGGCGACGACGGCGGGAATCTGCTGTTCGTCTCCAACTTCGACGGTCGATGGGACGACTACATCGAGGATTTCGCGGCCAGCTCCGCCGACTCGTTCGACGCCATCTACTCGAACTGTGTCGGCTGGCCGGCGGGCGGAGCGACCGATGTGGACGCCTTCAAGGCCTTCGTGCGAACCCACGAGGTGCCGGCGGACGTGTACTACCGGGCCTACCCGATGGCCACGGTGCGGCAGGTGAAGTCGGCGTTGACGTTCAAGGCCAAGGCCATCGACCTGCTCGACGAGCTCAACAAGTAGCAACGCGATGACCGCACTGGCCCGGGACGACATCCAGGGCTTCGTGCTGCGCGGCTACCGGATGCCCGTCGCCACCTACTTGTTCTACCGGTTCGATCAGCCAGCCGGCGCCCGGGCCTGGCTCCTGGCGATGATCGATCCGGTGACCACCGCGGCGGAGTGGGACAGCAAGCCGGCCTGGTGTGCGAATCTGGCTCTGACCTATCCGGGGCTGGCGGCCCTGGGCTTACCGGCCGGTCAGCTGGCCGGTTTGCCGGAGGACTTCCGGATGGGCATGGCCGCTCGGTCCGCAGCGCAGCTCGGTGACCCCGATGACGATCGGCCCGACCGGTGGGAGCCCGAGCCACCGTTCGCCACCCGCGGCGTGCACGCGATGCTCATGGTCTGGGCCGACAGCCAGCCGGAGCTCGACGGCCGGCTGGCCGAGTTCACCCAGCGAGCCCACGCCGCCGGCGGTATCACGCTCATCGGCTGTCAGCCCGCAGCGGCGCTGGGCGGCGGTGACCGGGAGCATTTCGGCTTCCGCGACGGGATCTCGCAACCCATGATCGTCGGCAGCGGGTCGCCGGACAGCGGCACCGACGGGGAGCCGCCGATCGCTGCGGGTGAGTTCCTGCTCGGTCAGCCGGACGAGCTGGATCACAGCCCGACGCTCATACCCGCGGTGCTCGGCGACAACGGCACGTTCGCCGTCTACCGGAAGTTGCGCCAGGATGTCGCCGGGTTCCGCACCTTCCTCGGCGAGGAGCGGGACGCAGCGGAGGCGGAGCACCTGGCGGCGAAGCTGATGGGGCGTTGGCGCAGCGGCGCGCCACTGGCTCTCGCGGCCGCCGCTGATGATCCGGACCTGGCCGCCGATCCCCTGCGCGCCAACGACTTCGACTACCTCACGGATCAGGTCGGCTACCACTGCCCGCGGGGCGCGCACGTGCGCCGCGCCCGGCCGCGGGACGGATCGGCAACCAACCGGCGACGCCGGCTGGTCCGCCGCGGGATGACCTACGGGCCGGCGCTACCCGACGGCGCCCCCGACGACGGCGTCGACCGTGGCCTCATCGGTGTCTTCCTGAACGCCAGCATCGAGCGGCAGTACGAGTTCGTGCAACGACGCTGGCTCAACTGGGGGAGCTTCGACGGGCTGGCCCACGAAACAGATCCGATCACCGGGTCGTCGGGCCGCGACTTCACCTGGCAGCGCCGGCCCGTTCCGCGGCGGCACACCGGCCTTCCGCGCTTCGTCTCCGTGCGGGGCGGTGACTACTTCTTCGTGCCCGGCATGACCGCCCTGCAGTTCCTGGGCGAGGGTGGGAGGGCCTGATCGCCCTCCGCGCGGCGCGGCGTGACCGGCGGGATCACCCTTCACCCGGAGCGAGGTGATCCGCCGTCGCGAGCTGGAGAAGCACCTCGCGAAAGGTGTTGTAGCGCTCCTCGCCGACTTCGCTGCGCCAGCGGTCCTCCACCGTAGCCGTCGCGGCGCGGGCAGCTCGTCGGGCGCGGTCGCCGCGGGCCGTCCGGCGGATGACCTTGGCCCGGCGGTCGGTCGGGTCCGGAATGATCTCCACGTAGCCGCGGCCGGCGAGCTGGACGGCGAGCTGACCGAGCGCCTGCTTCGTGATCCCGTCCCGGTGCGCGACGTCGGCGGCCCGGGCGCCTTCCGGCCCCAGCTGGTCGAGCAGCCGGAACTGGGACGCGGTCAGCTGCGTCAGCTCGTCCCGCTCGCCGATGACGGCCGTCGCATCCGCCCGCATCCGCAGCAAGGCCATGCGCAGCAAGTAGGCGATGTGATCGCGCTGATGCACCTTGACCTCGGTCATCACGCGAGCCTACTCTATTTAGACAAGTAAACTTACTTTACTTTCTGGGGGTTGGTGGTGCCGATGGCTGCCGGGCGCGCCGAGACCGACGGGTCGGGGACGCTGCTGGGAGCTGCGGAGCTCGACGAACGCGAGCTCACCGCGGTCGCCCGGGCAGTGACCGGTCGGGCGCGTACCGAGCTCCGTTGCTGGTGGGTCGAACCGGTGAACTACGAGATCGGGACGGGATCCACGGCCGGACTGTTGCGGGTCCGCGGGGTCGTCGCCGATGGAAACCGGCCGTGGTCGGTGTTCGTCAAGCTGCTGCAGTCCTATCGCCACACCGAGCTGCTCGCGACGGTGCCCGCGCCGCTGCGGGACCGAACGCAGGCCATGCTCGTAGCCGATCGGTCGTGGCGAACCGAGGCCGACCTCTACCTGTCCGACCTCGATGACCTGCTTCCCGCCGGGTTGCGACTTCCGGTGCGGTACCGGATCGATGGGCTGGGCGAGGATCGGGTCGCCGAGTGGCTGGAGGATGTCCGTACGGTGGCGCCCGACTGGGACCTGCCCCGCTTTGCGCGGGCCGCGCGGCTGCTCGGCCGGCTCGCCGTCCGACTCACCCGGACCGATCGGCTGCCGGAGTCGGTATCGCGTGTTGCGGGCGAGGTGTTGCGCCAGCAGTACTTCGGGCAGGAGTTGACCGCGTTGCCTGCCCTGCTGGGCGATGCGATCTGGACGCACCCCCTGCTCGCGACCGACGCCGGGCGGCGACTCCGAGCGGACCTGCATCGGCTCGCGGATCGGGTCCCGACGATCCTGGATGCGCTCGACGGACTTCCGCAGACGTTGATGCACGGCGACGCGAGCCCGCAGAACCTCCTGGTACCGGCCGCGGCCCCGGACAGCTTCGTGGCCATCGACTGGTCCCTGATCGGTCTGGTTGCAGTGGGATACGACCTGAGCCAGCTGATGATCGGACTGACGCACGCCGGACGGCGCGGGGTCGAGACGCTGCCGGCCGTCCACGACGCGGTGCTGCCGGCCTACGTCGCTGGACTGGCGGACGAGGGCATGCGTGTCCATGCCGACGTGGTGCGCTTCGGCTTCCACGCGGCACTGGTCGTGCGCAGCGCATTCTCGGCGTTGCCGCTGGCCCACCTCGCCGCATCATCGATCCCCGACGCATCCGTCGTCACTGCGCGGGTGCAGCTGACCCGCCACCTCGTCGATCTCGGTCTCGCGCTACCCGAGGCCGGTCCGTGACCAGGGCTGTCTCGATGGTCGAGTTCAGCTCAACGCACCCGCTACCGGAGGACCACATGCCCATTCACAAGTTGCCCGGTGGAACACGAGGCGCCCGCACGCCCCCGACGTGGCTGCTCAACTCCGTGCTGATGCCGATCATGAAGAGGATCCACCGGCGCACCGGTGATCGGTTCCGGGGCACCGAGCTGCTCTACCTCACGACGATCGGCGCCCGCACCGGCCAGCGTCGCACCAACCCCGTCTCCCGGTTCGACGAGGCCGGTGGGGGCATGCTGGTGGTCGCTTCCTTCGGTGGAGCGGCACGGCACCCGGGCTGGTACCACAACATCGCCGCGCACCCCGATCAGGTGTGGGCCGAGGTCCGCGGCCGCACGCACCGGGTGGATGTCGAGCAGCTCGAGGGCGAGGACCACGAGAAGGCCTGGGCCCAGATCACCGCCCGGAGCCCCAGCTTCACCGAGTACCTCGCCAAGACCGACCGCCGGCTGCCGGTGCTCCGCCTCACCCCGGCATCCGATACGACGTAGACCCGCCTTGACTGCAGGGTTGCCTCCGAGCACGGTGTGATGGCGCTTATCCACTCAGAACGGAGGCGTGTGATGTCGGAGACGACGATGACCCAAGGTCGCGCTGAGGTGGACGAGGCCAACCATCGATTCATGGAGGCGATGGAGCGCGGGGACGCCGCGAGCGTGGCCGCCCTCTACGCCGAGGATGCGGTGGTCCTCCCGCCGGACGCCTCCATGGTCTCCGGACGGCCGGCGATCGAGGAGTTCTGGCGAGGGCTGATCGGAGCGGGTGCCCGAGGTGTCAACCTGGAGACCCTGCGGCTGGCCGGCTCCGGGGAGGTACTGCATGAGGTCGGTCGCGCAACCATCACGATCCAGCCGGAGGATGGTGAGTCGAACACCCTGGCCATGAAGTACGTCGTCGTCTGGCAACGCGACCCGTCCGGTCGGCTGGCGCTCGCAGTGGACATGTGGAACGGCGAATCCGCCGGTTGAGTTGCCGGCCCAGGCTTCCGCAGCGGATTGATGGCCAGCTAGCCCACGGCTAGCCCCGCAGCAGCGCCCGAGCCATCACCATCCGCTGGATCTGGTTCGTCCCCTCGTAGATCTGGGTGATCTTCGCGTCGCGCATCATCCGCTCCACCGGGAAGTCCTTCGTGTACCCCGCTCCCCCGAGCAACTGCACCGCGTCGGTGGTCACCGCCATCGCCACATCGCTGGCCAGGCACTTCGCCGCGCTCGAGATGAAGCCGAGGTTCGGTTCGTCGCGCTCGGCCCGAGCGGCGGCGACGTAGACCAGCTGCCGGGCACTCTCCACCTTCATCGCCATATCGGCGATCATGAACTGCAGGCCCTGGAACTCGGCGATCTGCCGGCCGAACTGGCGGCGCTCCTTGACGTAGCCGATCGCCACGTCCAGTGCGCCCTGCGCGATGCCGACCGCCTGCGCGCCGACGGTGGGGCGGGTGTGGTCCAACGTGCGCAGCGCGGTCTTGAAGCCGCTGCCGGGCTCGCCGATGATCCGGTCGCCGGGGATGCGGCAGTCCGAGAAGTAGATCTCCCGGGTCGGCGAGCCGTTGATGCCGAGCTTGCGTTCCTTCGGCCCGACCTCGAAGCCGGGGTCGTCGGCGTGCACGACGAACGCGGAGATGCCGTTGGCCTTGCGGTCCGGTTCGGTCACCGCCATCACGGTGTACCAGCTGGAGACACCGGCGTTGGTGATCCAGCACTTGGTCCCGTCGAGCACCCAGTCCCCGCCGTCGCGGCGGGCCCTGGTGCGCATCGCGGCGGCATCCGAGCCCGCCTCCCGCTCCGACAGCGCGTAGCTGATCATGGCTTCGCCGGAGGCGATCGTGGGGAACACCTGAGCCTTCAACTGCTCCGAGCCGGCCAGCAGGATCGGGGTCAGGCCCAGGCCGTTGACCGTGGGGATCAGCGACGACGCCGCGCAGACCCGGGCGATCTCCTCGATCACGATGCAGCCGGCCAGCTCGTCGGCCCCCTCGCCGCCGTACTGCTCGGGGATGGTGATCGCCTGGAAGCCGGCCTTGACCAGCGCCTCCCGCGCCTCGGTCGGGTAGCGACCCAGCTCGTCGACCTCGGCGGCGTGCGGCGCGATCTCCTTCTCGGCCAACGCCCGGACGGCTGCGCGCAGCGCGTCGTGCTCGTCGCTGAGCCGGTAAGCGTCGAAGTCGGAGTTCATAGGGTCTCAGTCCTCGAGCGGGCAGACGGTTTGTCACGACCCTAACGACACCCAGTGCCATCTACAAGCGCCGCTGTTACCCTCCGTGTCATGCCTGAGTCCGGCGGGCGGGTCCGGCGCGGTCGGTCCGCGGCCGGGCGCGCCGAGCTGCGCCGTGACCTCGTCGCCGCGGCGATCGAGCTGTTCCGGACCCGCGGCTACGACGACACCACCATCGACGACATCGCCGCGGTGGCGGGCGTGGGCCGGCGCACCTTCTTCCGCTACTTCCGCAGCAAGGAGGACGCGATCTCGCCGGACCACGAGGCCGCGCTGGCCCGGCTGAGCGAGATCTTCTCCGCGGCGCACCCGACGGAGCCGACGGTCGCGCTGGTGCTGCGGGCCGGGGAGACCGTGTTCGACCTCTACACCGAGGATCCTCAGGCGTCGGTGCAGCGCTTCCGGTTGACCCACGAGGTCCCCGTGCTGCGCGACCGCGAATCGGCCAGCGTCGACCACTACCGCCGACTGTTCACCCGCCACCTGCGGCAACGCTTCGCGGGCGAGGTGGACGGCGAGCTGCGCGCCGCGGTGATCGGGGCGGCCGTGGTCGCCGCGCACAACCTGGCCCTGCGTGCCTGGCTCGACGCCGGCGCCCCGGCCACCGAACTCGACGCCTGCAGGCAGCGCTTCCGCCGGGTCGCGGAGCTGCTGCCGATCGACGAGCCCGGAACGCTGGACTCGGTGGCGCGGCGCCTGGAACTCGCCGTCGGGCGCCTCGAACGCCGGACCTCCTGACCGCCTCTTCCGCAGCGGATCCACCGCGCACGGCCGGCGCCGGGGTGCCTGGTGCTCACTCGTACGATCGATCCCGATCGCCAGCCAGCACCGGGATCGGAGCCCGACGGGAGGGCCGTGGACCAGCCGCAACCCGCGCCGCCATCACCACCACCGCCACCGCCCCGCGGGCGCCGCCCGGCCGGGGTGATCATCACCACCGTGCTGCTGGTTCTCATCGCGATCAGTGCCTTTCTGGTCGCGGCGGCCGCCTTCGTGGACGGCTCCGTCGGTTGGGCCACCGTGCCGGTGCTCGGTGAGACCAGCGGCCTGGTCACGCTCATCCCGGCACCGGCCGCCGTGGTGGGCGCCGGCGCGATCCTGGTCGGCGGGTGCACGCTGGCCGTCGCGTTCGGCTTCTTCCGGCTGAGGAGGTGGGGCTGGACCGGGCTGATGCTGCTCGCCGCGGTGTCGCTGTCGATCAACCTGGTGGCCGTGGTCATCGGCAACCCGGACGAGGCCAGCATGGCCGTCGCCATCGCCGCGGTGCTGTATGCCAACCAGCGCCGGATCCAGCTGCTGTTCCGCGGCGAGCAGGTCGCGGCGTTCACCGGAGCATCCGAGGAGGCGAGGGTCGCGGATGTCCGCCCACCCCGCTGATCTAGCGCTGCTGCGCCGCTACGAGCCGGTGCTGCACTTCACCCGCGGCGAGATGTTCCTGCCCACCCGGATCGAGGGCTACCTGCAGCGCTGCTCGCTGTGGCGGGCCACCGGACGCCGCGCGCACCAGCAGCTCGCCGCGGTCGGGGAGATCACCGCCGAGAACATCGCGGAGAAGATCCCCGGCAGCACCGGCGCCACCGACTACCTGCGCTTCGTCCAGGTGCCGATGGATTTCGCCGGCTACCGGGCCTGGCGGCACTCGACCGACCGACCCAGCTTCTCGGCGATCGGGCGCTGGGCGCGGGTCGGCGTGCTGTCGCGGCTGCTGGATGCGGGCTTCGACATCAGCCTGTCGCTGCGCGGCGTGGTGCCCGGCGGCACGGTCGCCGTCGCCGAGCAGCAGTTCGCGGCCATGGAGGCCGAGCGGCCGGGCAGGAGCTACTACGGGCGGGTCGTCCGCGAGGGCGGCTACATCGCCTGCCACTACCTGTTCTTCTACGTCATGAACGACTTCCGCTCGACCTTCTTCGGCGTCAACGATCACGAGGCCGACTGGGAGCAGGTGATCGTCTACCTGACCGATCCCGGCCCCTGCTCGACCAACGAGCCCACCCTGACCTGGGTCGCCTGCGCCGCGCACGACCTGTCCGGTGCCGACCTGCGACGCCGGTTCGACGACCCGCAGCTGCAGCTGGTCGACGGTACGCACCCGGTCGTGCACGTCGGAGCCGGGTCGCACGCGAGCTACTTCGAGCCGGGCGAGTACGTGTTCTCGCTACGGCCGGCACCGGTGCAGCGCCTGATGCGCGGACTGCAGACGGCACGGCAGGTATGGCGGGAGTCCTTCCGCCAGGGCATCGCCGATCCGACGGCGGGCGAGTGGTCGGAGGCGTTCGCGATCCCGTTCATCGACTACGCCCGCGGCGACGGGCTGCGGATCGGGCCGGGCACCGAGATCAGCTGGGATCCGGTGCTGATCGGCGGCGACGAGCCGTGGCTGGACCGGTACCGCGGGCTGTGGGGCCTCGACACCGGGGACCCCTTCGGGGGCGAGCGGGCCCCGGCCGGCCCCAAGTACAACCGGGACGGGTCGGTCCGGACGTCGTGGTCGGACGTGCTCGGCTTCGCCGGGCTGGACCAGGTGGTGCCGGAGCCGCAGCTCGGCACGCACCTCGCCGCCCGGGTCCGGGACCTGCGTTTCGACCTGAGTGCGGCCGAGGAGGAGGTGCGGGAGCTGCGGGACCGGTTGCGCACCGTGCAGCTGGATCACCTCGCCGCCCGCGAGGGAACCGCCAGCCCGGTCACCGAGCAGCGGACCGCCGAGGCCGTCGCCGCGGCCGAGCTCGACATGGCCGCGGCCATCGGCCACCGGGACCACCTCGCGGAGTCCAGCCGGGCCACCACGGAGCTGCTGCTGCGGGTCGAGGCGGGCATCCCGACCGATCCGCGGGCGCACATCCGCCACCGCCACGACCCGGCGCCGCCGCCCGGCACCCCGCCCCGGCTGGCCGAGCTCTGGGCGGCGACCAGCGGTGGCCTGCTGCTGCTGATCGTGGCCGCGGTGCTGGTGCTGCCGACACCGCACAAGCCGTCGGCGCTGCTCGCGGCCGTGGTGCTGTTCCTCGGGCTGGACGCGGCCACCCGCGGGCGCGGAGTGGCGTTCCTCATCGGCTACTCGGTCGTGGCCGCCGTGGTCGCCGCCGTCGTGCTCGTGCTGACCTTCTGGCAGTGGGCGATCCTGTTCACGGTGGTGCTGCTGGTGCTGGCCGTGGTCCGCGGCAACCTGCAGGAGCTGCGATTCCTGCGGGCCGGGCTGCGCCGGGAGCGGGAGCGGGCGGCGGCCGACGACTGAGCACGGAGACGATCACCGGGCCGGTGGACGTGCGTGATCCCCGGGCCGCATCGACGATGCGCACGCCGAGCTGGACGGGCTCGGGCCCGGGGATCACGGGTGACTGC
Organism: uncultured Actinomycetota bacterium; assembly: GCA_963730945.1. Lineage (GTDB taxonomy): Bacteria > Actinomycetota > Actinomycetes > Mycobacteriales > Pseudonocardiaceae > Pseudonocardia. The sequence continues at coordinate 382,793 of CAVSTV010000004.1, read as the reverse complement.
CTGGGATTCGCTGGCACCACACCAGCTTCCACACGCCGTCGGATCGATGTCCTGTGGTGCTAGCGGACAGCCACCTCACATGTCCTGCAGCTACTCAACGCTGGACCACCTCCTCTCACGTGTGGGCCAAGCCTACGACTGCGTCCGGAGATCTCGCCAGGCGAATTTTCTCCACGCCCTCAGCGCTGCGCCGCCGCGCGCAGCGCCGCGTCCTTGACCAGCACCGACTCGGCGAGGGCGGCCTGAAAAGCCCGCATCCGCGCGAGCAGTGCCGGGTCGGCGAGGGCCAACATCCGGACCGCGAGCAACCCGGCGTTGCGGGCCCCGCCGACGGCCACCGTGGCCACCGGCACCCCGGCCGGCATCTGCACGATCGAGAGCAGCGAGTCCAGCCCGTCGAGGCGGGCAAGCGGCACCGGCACCCCGATCACCGGCAGCGGGGTCGCGGCGGCGACCATCCCGGGCAGGTGCGCGGCCCCGCCGGCGCCCGCGATCACCACCCGCAGCCCCCGCTCGGCCGCCGCGCCCGCGTAGTCGAGCATCCGCTGCGGGGTGCGGTGCGCGGAGTAGACACCGACCTCGTAGCCGACGTCGAACTCGGCGAGCGCGTCGGCCGCGGCCTGCATCACCGGCCAGTCCGAGTCGCTGCCCATGATCACGCCGACCACCGGTTCAGGCACGTTCGACCTCTCGTTCGCGGAACGCGGCTCCGGTGTGCGGCGACCAGCCGTCGGGCCATTCGCCGGTGCTCAGCCAGGCCGCGGCGAGCGCGGCCCGGTGCCGCACGTCGGTCATGTCGTCGCCGAGCACCGTGACGTGGCCGACCTTGCGCGCCGGGCGCTCCACCTTGCCGTACAGGTGCATCCGGACGTCGGGGAACCGGGCGAACAGGTGGTGCACCCGCTCGTCGACCGACATCCGCGGCGGCGCGGCCGCGCCGAGCACGTTGGCCATCACCACCGCCGGCGCGGTCAGCGTGGTGGCGCCGAGCGGGTAGTCGAGCACCGCCCGCAGGTGCTGCTCGAACTGCGAGGTGCGGGCGCCCTCGATCGTCCAGTGCCCGGAGTTGTGCGGGCGCATCGCCAGCTCGTTGACCAGCAGTCCGGTCGCCGTGTCGAACAGTTCGACTGCGAGCAGCCCGGTGACGTCCAACTCGGCGGCGATCCGCAGGGCCAGCTGCTGCGCCTGCACCGCGAGGTCGGGATCGAGATCGGGCGCCGGGGCCAGCACCTGCACGCACTGGCCGTCGGCCTGCACGGTCTCCACCACCGGCCAGGCCGCGGCCTGGCCGTAGGGCGAGCGCGCGACCAGGGCGGCCAGTTCGCGGCGCATCGGCACCGCCGCCTCGATCATCAACGGGGTGCCGGTGGCCAGCAGCCGGTCCACCAACCCCGGTTCGGGACGCTCCAACATCCACACGCCACGCCCGTCGTAGCCACCGCGTACCGCCTTGAGCACCACCGGCCAGCCGGTCCCGGCCGCGAACCGCTCGACGTCGCCGGCCTCGAGCACCGCGGCGAACGCCGGCACCGCCAACCCGAGCGCGCGCAGCCGCTCGCGCATCACCAGCTTGTCCTGCGCGTGCAGCAGGGCCGCCGGGGAAGGGTGCACCGGCACGCCGGCCGCGGCCAGCGACCGCAGGACGTCCTGCGGGATCTGCTCGTGATCGAAGGTGACGGCGGCGCAGCCGCGGGCGAAATCATGAAGCGCGGGCTCGTCGGTGGCGGCGCCGGCCCGCACGTCGGCGCACACCAGAGCGGCGGGGTCGGCGGGGTCGGCGGCGAGCACCCGCAGCGACTGCCCGAGGCCGATCGCGGCCTGGTGGGTCATCCGGGCGAGCTGGCCGGCGCCGATCATGCCGACCACCGGGAGGGAGCTGGAAGCTGGCTCGTTCACTGGGCGGTCAGACTACCGCCGCGTGCGCCGACGATCGGATCTGGCACGATCGATCAGGTGACGTTGGTCGAATCGGCGCTTGCCGCGATCCCCCAGCCCTACCGTGGCGTGGCGATCAAGCACCGTGAGCTGGTCAAGTTCGGGCTGGTCGGCGGCACCACCTGGGTGATCGACACCACGGTGTTCCTGCTGCTCAAGGCGACCGTGCTGGAAGCGAAGCCGATCACGGCCAAGGTCATCGCGGTGTTGGTGGCGACGATCGCCTCCTATGTGCTGAACCGCGAGTGGTCGTTCCGGACCCGCGGCGGGCGCGAGCGCCACCACGAGGCCGCGCTGTTCTTCGTGATCAGCGGCATCGGCGTCGCGATGTACACAGCGCCGCTGGCGATCTCGCGCTACCTGCTCGACCTCAAGGTCCCGGCGGTCAGCCTGCTCACCCAGGAGGTCGCCGACTTCGTCAGCGGGCAGATCATCGGTGTGCTGGTCGGGATGGCCTTCCGGTGGTGGGCGTTCCGGCGGTTCGTCTTCCCGCACGAGGACGTCCGGAAGCGGACGATCCCGCCGCCGCCCCCCGCCACCCGCGCCAGCGCCGCCTGAGCCCGGGTCGCGACGCGGCCCAGCCCCCGATCAGCGAGGGGTGGTCACGGGGCGCGGAGCGCTCACCACATCGTCCGCGCGGGCCACCGGCAGGAAGATCGTGAAGATCGGCGGCCGGGCGCGGGACAGCTCCAGCCGGCCGCCGTCGGCCTCCACCAGCGCGCGCGCCAGTGCCAGCCCGAGGCCGGTGGAGGAGCCGACCGACACGCCCCGGTCGAACACGTGCGGCACCAGCTCCTCCGGCACTCCCGGCCCGGAGTCCGAGACCTCGATCAGCAGGCTGTTCTCGACGGCCCGCGCGCTCAGCGTGACGGTGCCGCTGCCGTGCTGGACCGCGTTCTCCACCAGGGCGCCGACCGCCTCCTTGATCCGGGTCGGCGTGACCCTGGCCAGCAGCCCGTCGGGCACCCGGACCCGGAACGGCCGACCGGCCGACCGCAGCGTCGGCCGCCACTCGTCGGCCACGGCGCCCAGGCCGTCCCGCAGGTTCTGCAGCTCGGCGGTGGAGGCGCGGGCGGCGCGGGCCGCGTCGAGCAGCTCGTCGAGCACCTCGGTGAGCCGCTCGGCCTGCTCCAGCGCGGCCAGGGCCTCCGAGCGGGCCGTCGGATCCGGGTGCGTGGCCAGCTCGTCCAGGCGCAGCTGCAGTGCGGTCAGCCGGCTCCGCAGCTGGTGGGACACGTCTCCGACCAGCGAACGCTCGCGCTGCACCAGCTCCGACAGCGCCGTGGCCGAGGTGTCCAGCACATCGGACACCCGGTCCAGCTCGGGGATGCCGTGCCGGTCGGGGGCGGAGCGGAAGTCGCCGGCGCCCAGCCGCGCCGCCCGGTCGGCCACGTCGCTCAGCGGCTCGGCCAGCCGGCGCGCCGTGATGATCGACACCACCGCACCGGAGGCCACCGACAGCACCACGAGCAGCAGCACCACCAGCGACACCTGCAGCTGCTGGGTGCGCATGTTCGCCCGCGGCTCCTCGAGCGTGATCGTCCCGCCGGGACCGAAGGGCAGCGACTCGACCACCGGATCCGGGCCGGCGTCGGAACCGATCACCCGCGGTGGACGCCCGGACTGGCTCAGCACCAGCCGGCCGCCGCGCGGAACCGCGAGCTCGATCGCCGACGGATCGATCAGGTCCGGATCACCGAGGTCGGAGCCGTCCAACCGGCCGGCCACCTGCTCCAGCCGAGACGTCAGATCGGCCCGGGTGAAGTCCTCGACCAGCTGCCAGGTGGTGATCACCAGCGGCCCGCCGAGCACCAGGGCGGTGATCGCGACGACCAGGAGGGTGGACTGCAGGATGCGGCGGCGCACGACGTCTCAGCCGGTCACGGGTGGCATCAGTCGTGGTTGAAACGGAAGCCGACGCCACGCACGGTGGCGATCCGGCGTTCACCGCCGATCTTGCGACGGAGCCAGGACATGTGCATGTCCAGGGTCTTGGAGGTCTTCATCTCCGGGTCGTTCCAGACCTCGCGCAGGATCTCCTCGCGGGTCACGACCTGCCCGGCGCGCAGCAACAGCACCCGCAGCAGCTCGAACTCCTTGTTCGCCAGCCCGATCTCCTCGCCGTCGACCAGCACCCGGCGCCCGGACAGCTCCATGCGCACCCCGTTGACCTCCACCGACTCCGGGGTGAGCCGGCGCAGCAGGGCCCGCACCCTGGCCAGCAGCTCGGCCAGCCGGAACGGCTTGCCCACGTAGTCATCGGCGCCGGCGTCGAGCCCGACCACGAAGTCGACCTCGTCGGTGCGCGCGGTGAGCATCAGCACCGGCAGGTCCGGATGATCGGGACGCATCCGGCGACACACCTCGAGCCCGTCCATGCCGGGCAGGCCGAGGTCGAGCACGAGCAGATCCACGTGGCCGAGCCGGATCCGCTCCAGCGCGGCGACCCCGTCCAACGCCACGTCGACCTGATAGCCCTCGCGTTGCAACGCACGCGAGAGCGGCTCGGCGATGGCGGTGTCGTCCTCGGCGAGCAACACCATGGTCATGTCGTTCAGAGTAGGCCGATCCCCGCGGACACGGCCGAGAAGCGCCGACGGGTGGGGGCCGGGCCCCGCGGGGCCCGGACGGAGCGGGGGGCAAATCTCGGCAGTCAATACCGATGTGGCGGGGGGGTCGAGGTCGTAGAACCGGGGTGACCGGTGAGCGAACCCGTCCTGGAGGCCGACGATGACCACACAGCCCGCGGTCGAGACCCTGCCGGCCGACCGGCCCGAGGACTACTCGCTGGGCGCGGACGACTCCGAGCGCAGCCGGTTGCTGGCCCAGTGCGCGATGCACCGCGGCGAGGCCGAGTCCATGCTGGACCTGATCGGCCTCGGCGCCGGCGGGCACGCGCTCGACCTGGGCTGCGGCCCGCTGGGGGTACTGGACCTGCTCGCCGAGCGGGTCGGACCGGCCGGCCGGGTGGTCGGCGTGGACCGGGAGCCCCGGTTCCTGGCCATGGCCGCGCGCACCGTGGCGGAGCGCGGCATCGACCGGATCGAGCTCGTCGACGCCGACGCCACCGACACCGGGTTGCCCGGCGCCGCGTTCGACCTGGTCCACGAGCGGCTGGTGCTGGTCAACGTGCCGCGACCGGATGCGGTGGTCCGCGAGATGGTCCGGCTGACCCGGCCGGGTGGCTGGGTCGCCGTGCAGGACGTGGACTGGCTGTCCTGGACCTGCGTGCCCGCGCACCCGGACTGGACCCGGCTGACGGCTGCCGTCGCCGCGGTGTGGAGCGGGGACGTGCACCTCGGTCGCTCGCTGCCGGCGTTGCTGCGCGCCGCCGGGCTGGTCGACGTGCAGCTGCGGGCGCACATCCGGGTGCACCGCCCTGGCGAGCCCTACCACCGGCTGCTGCTGCGCTTCGCCGAGATCCACCGGGAGCGGATCCTGGCGGGCGGCACGCTCAGCGCGTCGGAGTTGGACGGGTGTGTCGAGCGGCTCAGGGCGCACCTCGATCATCCCGACACGTTCACCCTCTACGCCACGCTCTTCCAGGCCTGGGGTCGCCGCCCGTGACCGTTCGCTGCCGCCTGCTGGCATGCTCTGGCCGTGAACGACGATCTCGAGCTGGCCCTGCGGATGGCCGACGCCGCCGACGCGATCACGCTGTCCCGCTTCCGGGCGTCCGATCTGCGGGTGGATCGCAAACCGGACCGCAGCCCGGTCACCGACGCCGACACCGCGGCCGAGGACGCGTTGCGCACGATGATCGGCACCGAACGCCCCGATGACGTGATCATCGGCGAGGAGCGTGGTGGGCAGCTCACCGCGACCGGGCGGTCCTGGGTGCTGGACCCGATCGACGGCACCAAGAACTACTCCCGCGGCTCGGCGGTGTGGGGCACGTTGATCGCCCTGACGTTGCACGGCGAGCCGGTGGTCGGCGTGGCGAGCTCGCCCGCGCTGGGGCGGCGCTGGTGGGCGGCCCGCGGGTCCGGCGCCTGGACCAGCGACGCGCCGGACGCGGTCCCGCGGCGGATCGCCGTGTCCGGGATCGGCGAGCTGGCCGACGCGTACCTGTCCACCACGGACCTGCGGGTGTTCGCCCGCCAGGATCGGCTCGGGCAGTACCTGCAGCTGGTGGACAGCTGCTGGGAGACCCGGGCGTTCGGCGATTTCTGGCAGCACTGCCTGGTCGCCGAGGGGGTGCTCGACCTGGCCGTCGACCCGGTCGCCAACCCGTGGGACCTGGCCGCGCTGTTGCCGATCGTCATCGAGGCGGGCGGCGCGTTCACCGACCTCACCGGGGCGACCAGGTACGACGGCGGCGACGGGCTGTCCTCCAACGGGGCTGTGCACGCCGCGGCGCTGGCCGTCATCGGTACCGCCTCGTGACTGCCGACGTACTTGTTCCCGCGGAGGCGGCGTCGTGACTCCCGAACCGCAGCTGCGGTTCGGCGACTTCCGAGCCGGTCGGGTGTTCGATCTGGGCTCCATCCTGGTCGACCGGGACGAGATGGTCGCGTTCGCGCGCCGCTTCGACCCGCAGCCCTTCCACGTCGACGAGCGGGCCGCCGCCGCGTCGATCTTCGGTGGGCTGGCCGCGTCCGGGTGGTTCACCGCCGGGCTGTGGATGCGCGCCTACGTCGACAGGGTGCTCTCCCGGGCGACGTCGCTGGGCTCCCCCGGCGGCGAGGAGCTCAGCTGGCCGGCCCCGGTGTTCGCGGGCGACGAGCTGCGCGCGGCGATGGAGGTGCTGGCGGCCCGGCCCTCCCGCAGCCGACCGGAGCTGGGCCTGGTCCGGCTGCGGGCCACGCTGCACCGCGACGACGTGCTGGTGTACTCCTCGACGTTCACCGGGATGTTCGGGGTCTGACCGGCGAGCTCAGCCGCGGTCGGCCAGCTCCTTCGCATACTTCTCGGTCATGTGCGCCTGCGCGGCGTTCTGCTGCGCGATGTGCCCGGTCCGGCCCTTGGCCGCCCGCGCCGCCGCGTCGAACGACGGCTGGCTGTGGCCCTGGAAGCGCGGCATCACGTGCTGGGCGATGAGCTCGTAGGAGCGGCGGGTGGCCTCCGGGTTCGCCCACTCGTGGGCCATCAGCAGCATGGCGCCGAAGCCGCCGGACTGATCCATCAGCTTCTGCACCTGGGCCACCGCCTCGTCCGGGGTACCGATCACCCCGATGCCGCCGTGGTGCACGAAGTCGATCATTTCCTTCACGTTGGTGTTGCCCTCGACGCCCATCTGCGGGAACGCCGCGACCCGCTGGAAGTAGTCGTACCAGGCCTCGATGCCGTGCTCGACGTCGCGATAGGCCTGTTCCTTGGTCTCCGCGATGTGCATGATCCCGACGAGCCGCCACGTGCTGCGGTCGACCGTGGTGCCGAAGTGCTCGGCTCGCTCCTGCATCACGCCGAAGTGGTGGGCCAGCGCGTCGAAGCCCTCCGCGGACAGCGTCGCCCCGATGGAGAGCAGGCCGACGCCGTGCTGGCCGGCCAGCCGGGGGCCGGTGGGGGAAGCGACGGCCGCCACCGCGACGTCGAACAGCGGGTCGGAGTAGGGCCGCAGGTGCAGGTGGGCGTCGACCAGCTTGTGCGTCCTGGTCTCGGCGTTCACCGGCTCGTCGCCGCGCAGCAGCCGCATCACGATGTCGAGGTTGGTGTCCAGCAGCTCGCGGGTGTCGGTCGGGGTCAGCCCGATCATCGCGGAGTCGCTGGGCAGCGAGCCGGGGCCGACGCCGAGCATGATGCGACCGCGGGTCAGGTGATCGAGCAGCACCATCCGCTCGGCGACCCACAGCGGGTTGTGGTAGCTCAGCGACGTCACGCCGGTGCCGAACCTGATGTTGCGGGTGCGCTCGGCGGCGGCCGCGATGAAGATCTCGGGGGACGCGATGATCTCGGTGCCGGCCGAGTGGTGCTCGCCGATCCAGGCTTCGTCGTAACCCAGGTGGTCGAGGTGTTCGATCAGCCGCAGGTCGCGCTGCAGGGCGCTGGTGGGGTTCTCACCGGCCGGGTGGAACGGGGCGAGGAACGTTCCGAAACGCAGTCGGCTCACGGCGCTCTCCAGTCGTCGATGACGGGCCTGTCCTGCACCGTAGGCAGGATCGCCGCGCGGCGCCGGTGTGACGGTCGACACATTCTTGTGGGTCGTCAGCCGCGCAGGGCCCGGACCACACGTGACGGCGACGGTCGGCCCAGCTGCTCGGCCATCCAGGCGCTGGTGGCGGCCAGCGCGTGCACATCGACCCCGTGCGCGATGCCGAGCCCGTCGAGCATCCACACCAGGTCCTCGGTGGCCAGGTTGCCGGTCGCCGACTCGGCGTACGGGCAGCCGCCCAGCCCGCCGGCGCTGGCGTCCACAGTGGTCACCCCGCGGCGCAGCGCGGCCAGCGTGTTGGCCAGGGCCTGGCCGTAGGTGTCGTGGAAGTGCACCGCCAGCCGCGACATCGGCACCCCGGCCGCCATGAAGGCGTCGAGCACCGCGTCGACGTGCCCTGGCGTTCCGGTGCCGATGGTGTCGCCCAACGACAGCTGCGTGCAGCCGAGCCCGACCAGCCGCCGGCCCACGGCGGCGACCTGCTCCGGGGCGACCGCGCCCTCCCAGGGATCCCCGAAGCACATCGACACGTAGCCGCGCACCCGCAGCCCGGCGGCCAGCGCCCGGCCCACCACCGGGGAGAACATGGCGAACTGCTCGTCGAGCGATCGGTTGAGGTTGCGCTGCGCGAAGGACTCGGTGGCGCTGGCGAAGATCGCGACGTGGTCGACACCCGCCTCCAGCGCCCGGTCCAGGCCCCGGTCGTTGGGCACCAGCACGGGATAGTCGACACCCTCGGCCCGGACCAGCGCGGCCAGCAACTCGGCCGCGTCGGCCAGCTGGGGCACCCATTTCGGGTGCACGAAGCTGGTGGCCTCGAGGACCCCGAGCCCGGCTGCGGCGAGCCGGCTGAGGAACTCGGCCTTGACCTGCACCGGCAGGATCGTCGACTCGTTCTGCAGCCCGTCGCGGGCGCCGACCTCGTAGATGGTGACCCGCTCCGGCAGCCCGGACGACGCGACCACCATCGGGAGGGCGGCCCGGCCGGTGGCGGCCGGGCCGTCAGGTCTCATGCGCGACCTCCTGGTAGAGCAGCGTGTGCACCTGCTCGACCCCCGGGATGTCGTCGAACTCCAGCTGCTCCTCCGACGCCGACTCGATGATCAGCGTGCCGCAGCCGAGCATCCGCTCGATGATGTTGTGCCGGAACTGGACGCTGTTGATCCGGCTCATCGGGATGTCGATGCCCTGGCGGGTCAGCACCCCCTCGCGCACCAGCACCCGCCGGTTGGTGACCACGAAATGCGTGGTGCGCCACCGGATGACCGGGACGACGACGGCCCACGTGACCAGCACCAGGCCGACCACCCCCAACGTGATCCACGCCCACGGGGCCCACGCCTGCTGGGCCATCAACGCGGCGAGATAGCTGCCGAGTCCGACCAGCACCAGCAGCACCAACACCGGAACAACGATCTTCTTCCAGTGCGGGTGCCTGTGCATGACGACCCGCTCACCCTCGACCAGGATCTCGTCCGGATAGGCCATCGGCCCACGGTAGCGCCGCAGCGCCCGGTTAGCGGTCGGCGGGACGCAGGTGCACGACGTCGCCTGCGGAGACGGCGCGGCGGCGGCCGGCCGGGTCCAGCAGCAACAGCCGGCCATCCGGGTCGACGTCCTCGGCGATACCGGTGATCAGCGCCCCGCCGGGCAGCTCGACCCGCACCTCGGAGCCCAGGCTCGAACAGGCCGCGCGGTAGTCCGCCCGCAGCCGGGTCCGCTCGGGGTCCCCGCGGCCCTCCCGCCACTCGCGCTCGCGGGCGGCCAGCCGCGACAGCAGCGCGACCAGCACGGCATCGCGGTCGGCCGTGCCGCCCTCGGCGGCCAGCGAGGTGGCGTGCGGTTGGTCGGCGGGCACGGCGGCCACGTTGAGCCCGATCCCGATTATCACCGCGGGCCGGTGCGCGTCGGCGACCTCGGCGAGGATTCCGGCCACCTTGCGCGGCGGGTGGCCGACCAGGACGTCGTTGGGCCACTTCAGCGCGGCCGGCGCGACGACGAACTCGCGAACGGTGTCGAGCACGGCCAGCCCGGCCAGCAGCGGCAGCCAGGCGAAGCGCGACGGCGCGATCCCGGCCGGGCGCAGCAGCACGCTCACGGTGATCCCGGAGCCGGCGGGCGAGACCCAGTTGCGGGTCAGCCGGCCGCGTCCGGATTCCTGGTGCTCGGCCACCAGGACCGTCCGGTCGGGCGCGCACCCGGCCGCGGCCGCCATCAGGTCGGCGTTGGTGGAACCGGTGCGTCCGACCACGTCCAGCTGCGCCCACGGTCCGACCAGCGCGGCCCGCAGAGCCTCGGCGTTCAGCGGCTGGGCGGTCACGTTCATGCTGGTGACGGTACCGGCGTGGTTCGGCGGGCGCCCGGCCTGCGCGGCGGCGCGCGACCGGCGGACCGCCCAGGGCGCCCGGCGCCCCCCGGTGTCCGTTGAACGTCGCGACAAGGACATCGCCGACCACCCAGGGTGGTCTTGGCCACCCCGGCCGCGGCCGGATATCTGGATACGCTGCCGGAATGACCGCAGCCGCCGAGCCGCATCCCGCCCCCGCCGACGACGCTGCCGCCGGGGACACCGGAGCGGACGGACCCGACATCCACACCACCGCCGGCAAGCTGGCGGACCTGCAGCAGCGCGCCGCCGGGCTCGCCGACAGCGACACCACCATCGCCCGCCAGCACGACAAGGGCCGCCAGACCGCCCGCGAGCGGCTCGAGCAGCTGCTGGACCCGGGCTCGTTCGTCGAGCTCGACGCGCTGGTCCGGCACCGGTCGACGAACTTCGGGATGGAGGCCAAGCGCCCGTTCGGCGACGGTGTGGTCACCGGGACCGGCACCGTCGACGGGCGCCCGGTCGCGGTGTTCAGCCAGGACGCCACCGTGTTCGGCGGCTCGCTCGGCGAGGTCTACGGCGAGAAGATCGTCAAGGTGATGGACCTGGCGGTGAAGATCGGCTGCCCGATGATCGGCATCAACGACGGCGGCGGGGCCCGGATCCAGGAGGGCGTGGTCGCGCTCGGCCTCTACGGCGAGATCTTCATGCGCAACGTGCGCAGCTCCGGGGTGATCCCGCAGATCTCGCTGATCATGGGCCCGTGCGCGGGCGGCGCGGTGTACTCCCCCGCGATCACCGACTTCACCGTGATGGTGGACCACACCAGCCACATGTTCATCACCGGGCCGGATGTGATCAAGACGGTGACCGGTGAGGAGGTCGATTTCGAGGACCTCGGTGGCGGCCGCGCGCACAACACCAAGTCCGGCGTGGCGCACTACCTGGCCGACGACGAGTCCGACGCGATCAGCTACGTCAAGGAACTGCTGAGCTTCCTGCCGTCCAACAACCTGTCCGAGCCGCCGGCCTTCGGCGCCCCGGAGCCGACCGCGGGGTCGATCGCCGACGCGCTCATCGAGACCGATCTCGAACTGGACGGCATCGTCCCGGACTCGGCGAACATGCCCTACGACATCCACGAGGTGATCACCCGGGTGCTCGACGAGGGCGAGTTCCTGGAGGTGCACGCGCTGTTCGCGCCGAACATCGTGGTCGGCTACGGGCGGATCGAGGGCGGCTCGGTGGGTGTGGTGGCCAACCAGCCCACCCAGTTCGCCGGTTGCCTGGACATCGACGCCTCGGAGAAGGCCGCCCGGTTCGTGCGCACCTGCGACGCGTTCAACGTCCCGGTGATCACGTTCGTGGACGTGCCGGGCTTCCTGCCGGGCACCGAGCAGGAGTGGAACGGCATCATCCGGCACGGCGCGAAGCTGATCTACGCCTACGCCGAGGCGACCGTCCCGAAGATCACCGTGATCACCCGCAAGGCCTACGGCGGGGCGTACGACGTGATGGGCTCCAAGCACCTGGGCGCCGACCTCAACGTGGCCTGGCCGACCGCGCAGATCGCGGTCACCGGGGCGGCGGGCGCGGTCAGCATCCTGTACCGCAAGGAGATGGCCGGGCTGGTGGGCGACGAGCTCGCGGCCAAGCGCGCACAGCTGCAGCAGCAGTACGAGGACACCCTGGCCAACCCCTACATCGCCGCCGACCGCGGCTACATCGACGGGGTGATCCCGCCCTCGCACACCCGCGGCTACATCGGCCGCGCGCTGCGGATGCTGGCCACCAAGCGGGAGGCCGGCCCGGCCCGCAAGCACGGGAACATTCCCCTGTGAGTGAGCGCAGCGATCCAGACCAGGATGGCGGCACGCAGTCACCCGAGCAACGGCGAGCGGCGTTCCGGGTGGTCCGCGGCGAGCCCTCCGACGAGGAGGTCGCGGCGTTGACCGTGGTGCTCGCGGCCGTCGGCACGGCCGCGGTCGAGACACGGACGCCGTCGCCCCCGAGCCGGTGGGCCGACCCCGCGATGCGACTGCGCCGCCCACTGCACCCCGGCCCGGATGCGTGGCGAGCCTCGACCTGGCCACCGGGGTGAAGTAGTATCAGAGTATGGCCAAACGTAAGATCACGGTCACCGTCGACGCCGAGACGCTGGAGCGGGCCCACGCGTTGGGCGTGCAGAACCTGTCGAGCGTGGTCGACGACGCCCTGGAGATCCACGTCGAGCGGTTGGCCCGCCGGGCCGCGCTACGCGAGCTGCTGGATCACTGGGACGGCGAGGCCGGCCCGGTATCCGAGGCTGACCAGGCGGCGGCCGCGGCGGCCTTCGACGAGCTCGACGGGCTGCCCGCCGACCGCCGTTCCGGATGACCCGACCGCCGTCGGCCATGGCCCTGCCCGTCGTCCTGGACGTCGACGGACTCGACGCCATCGCCGAGCAGGTGCCGCCCGCGGCGTTGCGCGCCTTGCTGCGCGAAGCGCTCGAGCGTGACCGGGACGTGCTGGTGCCAGCGGTTGTCTGCGCCGAGGTGTGCCGCGGAGCGCCGCGGACCCGCCGAATCGAGGCGGCCGTCGCGCGGCATCGCCCGAACCGCGGGCAACGCCCATCCGTGTCGGTGGTGGACACCGACTTCGGCGTCGCCCGTCAGGTCGGCGCGATACTGCACGGGGCCGGCGCGAGCTCGGCGGATCTCGCCGATGCGCACGTCGTCGCCGTCTGCGCCCGGCGAGGTGGCGGCCTCGTGATCACCTCGGATCCCGACGACATCGCCCGACTGGCCGCGGCGGTGCCGTCGGCCCGAATTATGACCCGACCGGCCCGCTGACCAGGCGCAGCCCGTCCGACGACACCCTGATCAGCGTCTGCGGCCGAAAAGCTGCACCGGTGAAGCTCAGCTACCGCAACCGGCGATCAAGCAAGCGGCGATCAGGCCGACGGCGTCGCCTGACGCCATCCGGCCGGCCGTAGGGTCGCAGCCGTGCGCGTCGTCCTGGCCTCGGCCTCCCCCGCCCGGCTGTCCGTGCTCCGCGCCGCCGGGCTGGACCCGGTGGTCGAGGTCTCCGACTTCGACGAGGACACGCTGCTGGCCGCCATGCCCGATGCCGCACCGAGCGCCAAGGTGATCGCGCTGGCCGGCGCCAAGGCCACCACCGTGGCCCGCCGGATCGCCGATGCCGAGCCCGCGGCCGTTGTGATCGGCTGCGACTCGATGCTGCACGTCGACGGCGGGCTGGTCGGCAAGCCCGCGGACGCGGCACAGGCCCGGCAACGCTGGCGGGCGATGGCCGGCGGCCTCGGCGAGCTGGTCACCGGGCACGCCGTGCTGCGGATGGTGGACGGCGACATCGACCGGGTGGCCGAGGGGCACGCAATCACCACGGTGCGGTTCGGCCGGCCCACCGAGGCCGAGCTGGAGGCCTACCTCGCCACCGCGGAGCCGCTCGCGGTGGCCGGCGCGTTCACCCTGGACGGGCTGGGCGGCTGGTTCATCGACGGCATCGACGGCGACCCGTCCAACGTGATCGGCATCAGCCTGCCGCTGACCCGCCGGCTGCTGGCCGCGGTCGGGGTCACCGTCACCGACCTCTGGAGCCCGTGACATGGACATCGTTCTCGTCATCGTCGTCTTCCTCGCCGTGCTCGCGGTCGTGGTCGCCCTCAGCCGGCTCGGCGGCCCGCCGGGGCGGAGCAGGGGTGGTGGGGGCTGGAGCGGCAGCCGGGGCCGGGGCGGGGGCACGAGCGGCGGCAGCGACTGATCGTCCCCGGTGGCGGAGCGCCTGCCGGGCCCGGGCCGAAAGGACTAGACTCGGCGCTCGTGGCCCTGGACAACGACACCGACCCGAAGCTGGCCGAGTACGCCCACCCTGAGCGTCTGGTGACCACCGACTGGCTGGCCGCCAACCTCGGCGCGGACGGCCTGGTGGTCGTCGAGTCCGATGAGGACGTGCTGCTCTACGACACCGGACACATCCCGGGCGCGGTCAAACTGGACTGGCACACCGAGCTGAACGACCCGGTGACCCGCGACTACGTCGACGGGGCGCGGTTCGCGCAGATCTGCGGCGAGCGCGGCATCGCCCGCGACACCACCGTCGTGTTCTACGGCGACCGCAGCAACTGGTGGGCCACCTACGCGCTGTGGGTGTTCAGCCTGTTCGGCCACCCCGACGTGCGGATACTCGACGGCGGCCGGGCCAAGTGGCAGGCCGAGGGGCGCGAGATGACCACCGAGCAGGCCAAGCCGAGCACCGCCGACTACCCGCTCATCGAGCGCGACGACACCACGATCCGCGCGTTCAAGGACGACGTGCTCGCGCACCTGGGTGGGCCACTGGTCGACGTGCGCAGCCCCGGCGAGTACTCCGGCGAGCTGCTGCACATGCCCGACTACCCGCAGGAGGGTGCGGTCCGCGGCGGCCACATCCCGGGCGCGGCGAGCGTGCCGTGGGCGCGGGCGGCTGCCGAGGACGCGACCTTCAAGGCGCGGGCCGACCTGGAGGCCATCTACCTGACCGAACAGGGCCTGGCCCCCGACGACGACGTGATCGCCTACTGCCGGATCGGCGAGCGCTCCAGCCACACCTGGTTCGTGCTCACCCACCTGCTGGGTTTCGGCACCGTGCGCAACTACGACGGCAGCTGGACCGAGTGGGGCAACGCGGTCCGGGTGCCGATCGCCACCGGCCCGGAGCGTGGGTCGGTGAATCGTTGAGCCTGCCCCCGCAGCTGGCCGAGCTGGTCGAGGACTTCGCCGAGGTCGGGCCCAAGGATCGGCTGCAGCTGCTGCTGGAGCTCTCCCGGGAGCTGCCCGCGCTGCCCGACCGGTTCCACGACGCGGCGCAGACCATGGAGCAGGTGCCGGAGTGCCAGTCGCCGCTGTTCCTGGCCGTCGAGGTCGAGCCCGCGGCCAGCGACCCGGACCGCGCGGTGCACCTGTTCTTCTCCGCACCCCCGGAGGCGCCCACGACCAGGGGATTCGCCTCGATCATGCACACCGGGCTGGACGGCGAGCCGGCCGCTGAGGTGCTCGCGGTGCCCGACGACTTCTACGTCGCGCTCGGGCTGGCGCAGGCGGTGAGCCCGCTGCGGTTGCGCGGCATGTCCGCGATGCTGTCCCGGATCAAGAACCAGGTGCGTGCCGCCGTCGGCGACTGAGAGCCGGCGCCGGAGGAGAAACCTCAAGTTCTTGTGAAAACTGTTCCCCCCGCAAGCAGGCACCGCAAAACTGGCCGACGTCCCATCAGGGCGGCGGCACGAACAGCCGTCCTGCGACGGCTCGCCGGTGCGCGGGTCCATCGTCGGGACGCTCGCTCCCGCAGTTCCACCTCGAGGGGTGGTGGACCTGCGGGAGCGAGTTGTGGGTGAGCCACAGTTCGCCGGGCGGCGTCAAAGGGGTTTGACGCCGCCCGGCCCCCGTTTCCCGGCCCTCCGCGCCGCTCCTCGGTACCGCGCGACGGGGTAGCCGATGCCACACGACGCTTCGTGCCGACTCCGCAGGTCGTCCCCTTAAGCTCCTTGTCAGCATGTGCATGATCACGAGGAGGTCGACCATGCCGCGATTGAGCAAGGTCCTGATCGCGAACCGCGGGGAGATCGCCGTCCGGGTCGTGCGGGCGTGCCGGGACGCCGGAATCGCCAGCGTCGCCGTCTACGCCGAACCCGACCGGGACGCGCCGTTCGTCCGGCTGGCCGACGAGGCCTTCGCACTCGGCGGCAGCACGGCGACCGAGAGCTACCTGTCGGTGGACAAGCTGCTCGACGCGGCCAAGCGAGCCGGCGCGGACGCCGTGCACCCGGGATACGGGTTCCTCTCCGAGAACGCCGAGTTCGCCCAGGCCGTGATCGACGCCGACCTGACCTGGATCGGGCCCACCCCGCAGGCCATCCGCGACCTCGGCGACAAGGTCACCGCCCGGCACCTCGCCACCCGGGCCGGCGCGCCGCTCGTGCCCGGCACCAGCGAGCCGGTGTCCGGCGCCGACGAGGTGACGGCCTTCGCCGACGAGCACGGGCTGCCGATCGCGATCAAGGCCGCGTTCGGCGGCGGCGGCCGCGGGATGAAGGTGGCCCGGGAGCGCTCGGAGATCGCCGAGCTGTACGACTCGGCGGTGCGCGAGGCCACCGCGGCGTTCGGTCGTGGCGAGTGCTTCGTCGAGCGCTACCTGGACAAACCCCGCCACGTCGAGGCCCAGGTGCTGGCCGACACGCACGGCAACGTGATCGTCGTCGGCACCCGGGACTGCTCGCTGCAACGCCGGTTCCAGAAGCTGGTCGAGGAGGCGCCGGCCCCGTTCCTGTCCGACGAGCAGCGCGCCACCATCCACTCCTCGGCCAAGGCGATCTGCGCCGAGGCCGGCTACCACGGCGCCGGCACCGTCGAGTTCCTGGTCGGCCAGGACGGGTTGATCTCGTTCCTCGAGGTCAACACCCGACTGCAGGTGGAGCACCCGGTCTCCGAGGAGACCAGCGGGCTGGACCTGGTGCGCGAGCAGTTCCGGATCGCGGCCGGCGAGGTGCTCAACCTCACCGAGGATCCGCAGCCGCGCGGGCACTCGATCGAGTTCCGGATCAACGGCGAGGACGCCGGGCAGAACTTCCTGCCGGCTCCGGGCACCGTCACCTCGATCACGTTCCCGGCGGGGCCCGGGGTGCGGGTGGACGCCGGCGTCGAGACCGGTTCGGTGATCGGCGGCCAGTTCGACTCGTTGCTGGCCAAGCTGATCGTCACCGGGTCGGACCGCGCGCAGGCGCTGGAGCGCTCCCGGCGGGCGCTCGCGGAGTTCCAGGTCGAGGGCATGGCCACCGTGCTGCCCTTCCACCGCCTGGTCGTCGACGATCCGGCGTTCGCCGCGACCAGTGACGACGGGTTCACGGTGCACACCCGCTGGATCGAGACCGAGTGGGACAACACGGTCCCGCCGTTCACCGCGGGCGAGACCGGGGACGACGACGCCGAGCAGGTCCCGCGGCAGACCGTGGTGGTCGAGGTGGGCGGTCGACGGCTGGAGGTGTCGCTGCCCGGCGACCTGGCGCTGGGCGGGGGTGGCGGCGCCACCGCGAAGGCCCCCCGCAGGCGCGGCGGCGGCAAGGGTGGGGCCGCCGCCTCCGGGGATGCGGTGACGGCCCCGATGCAGGGCACGATCATCAAGGTCGCGGTGTCCGACGGCGACGCGGTCAGCACCGGTGATCTCATCGTGGTGCTGGAGGCGATGAAGATGGAGAACCCGGTGACCGCACACCGCGACGGCACCGTGACCGGGCTGTCCGCCGAGGCCGGCCGCTCGGTGTCGCAGGGCACCGTCATCTGCGAGATCAAGGACTGACCACGGAACCGGTGGAGATCAACGCAGGCGCCTGGTACCTGCGGGCGCTGCGCGCCGACGCCCGGATCGACGACCGGCCGGCTGTGCTGGCGTCGTTCCGGGACCCTGATGTCCGGCGCTGGCGGCACCGGCCGGTACCCGACCCGGCCGCGGCCGACGCCTACATCCGGGAGCGCGCGCTGAGCTGGGCCCGCGACCGGCGGCTGTCCTGGGCGGTGTGCGGGCTCGACGGGGAGATGCTCGGCGAGGTCGAGCTCATGGATCTCGATCTGGCCATGGGCACCGCCGAGATGGGGTGCTGGGCGCTGCCCGCGGCCCGCCGCCGCGGCATGATCACCACCTCGGTGCTCGCGGTGCTGGGCTTCGGGTTCGGCGGCCTCGGGCTGCACCGGGTGGAGTACCAGTGGGCCGACGGCAACGCCGCCTCGGCCCGGGTCGCCGAGAAGTGCGGCTTCACTTTCGAGGGTCGGCGCCGCTCCGCGTGGGTGGCCGACGGAAAGCGCGTCGACGTGTTGCTGACCGCCCGGCTGGCCACCGAGGACTAGCGCCGTCCCGTGAACCTTGTGGCGCGGTCAGGCGCGGCGCGAACGGCACTCTCGCTCGCACCTAGCGTGCGAAAGTGCCGTTCGTTCCGAAGTGTGCGTCCCGGAGTGATCTAAAGGGGCACGGATTGAGCCCTTCCGGTCGACGTCGCCGATTGACGCCCGCGCGAACCCGACCTACCGTCGATCGGGCCAGGCCCTTTCCACCGTGAACGCGTGCGTACTGACAAGTGCACAGCGACAGCAGTGACGCAAACCCGTGGATCGCTCCACGGGGCCCGGTGATTTCGCCACGCGGATGCACCGCGCCGCGGATCCGTTCGCCACGCCGGCTCCGGCCGCGCCGCGGACTCCCCTCGTCCACATCGACGACTGGATCCGCCATGTCCCGCTCGACCCTCTACGTGATCACCCACATCCACACCGACGGGCCGATCCCCGGCCCACATTCCCTGCTCACCCTCACCTCCTCGGCGCACACACCGCAGCCGGGCCGAGGTCCGATCGGCACTTTCGGCGTCAACCTGCGCGAGCTGACCGGCGCCACCGTCGATCCGGCAGCGCTGCAGACCTGGCGGCGGCACCCGGACGACTGGCTGGCCTCCCGCCGGTCCAGCCGGGCACCCGCCATCGCCATGGGCACCTACCTCCGCTGGGTCGATCGACTCCCCGGCGAGCCGGTGTTCGTGGCCGACAGCGCGGGCCCGGACTACCTGTTCCTGTTCTGGTACCTGCAACGGTTCGCCGGGCGCTGGCCCTTCGCCGGCACCCGGACCGAGCCGGGCCTGTACCACCAGTTCGACTGCACCGCGCTCTGCCCGCTGACCGGGTGCCGAACCCGCTCGGTGCGGCTCGCGCGGACCAGCTGACACCCGTTGATGGCCGGTGCGCATCCCGCGCACCGGCCATCGGCGTGTCGGCGACCGTTCACGAACGCACACATTCGCGGTGATCGCCCGCACCGACCCGGGCCGCCCGCCCCATAGTCGACGCCACGGCACTCGACACGCGTGGGAGCGAGGGGGCGGTATGGCGCAGCGGTCGGCACCGGCGGTGGCCGTGGATCGTCGGCAGTTCCTGCTCAGCACCGTCGAGTTCGACGTCCTCTGGTCGGCCACGGTCGACCGGGACGGCGCGGGCGGGCGCGCGCCGACCCCGCTGGTGCTGCGCATCGCTTCGGTGGGGCGCACCCACCGCGAGCGCCGGGCGCTGCGGATCGCGGCCGAGTCGGCGTTGCGCGACCGTGGCGTGCTGACCGGATCGGCACCGGCACCGGAGCTCGCCGAACTGATCCGGTTGCTCGCGGGCGCGACCGAGCAGCTGGAGCTGCGCGTCCGCGGGGAGCCCGCGCTGCGGGCCGTCGCGGCCGCGGGTGACCGTATTGGCGTGCTGGCTCTGCGGCGGGCCGACTCCGTGCAGCTGAGCGGCTGTGACTCGCTGCCCTCGACGCTGCTCGCGGCGCTGCCGGCCGCCGGCCCGGGGCCCGGGCGGGCGAGCACGCTGCCGACGTCCGTGCTGGCGGCCGCGCTGGCCGCGCCCGAGCTGGTGCCGGCGTTGATCGGGCACGGGGTGCCGGCGGCCGAGGCGCGGCTGCTCGACCGCATGCTGCGTCGGCCCGATCGGCAGGCTCAGGTGGTCGCCCTGCGCCGGGACCGGCACGGTGAGCTGCGGCGGGTGGGTGGCGTCGTCGGGATCCTCGATGGGCCGCACGGCCGCTACCTGCTGAGTCGATCGATAGGTCTCGACGGCACCGAATGGAGCACCGTCGCCCCGATCGACGCGCGCCGGCTCCGACACCGGGTGGCCGGGCTGCTACCGCCGGTTCCCCATCGACCGGCGAGCGCCGTGGTGCCGGTGGCCGCTGGATCGCCGGGTCCGTTCAGTCCAGGTCACCATGGCGCATCAGCTGCCGGCCGGCCTCGGTGATCGAACCGGACAGCGACGGGTAGACGGAGAAGGTGTGCGCGAGATCGGCCACCGTCAGCTGGTTCTGCACCGCCATCGCGATCGGCAGGATCAGCTCGCTGGCCACCGGGGCCACCACCACCCCACCGACGACAACACCGGTGGCCGGGCGGCAGAACAGCTTCACGAACCCGCGCCGCAGCCCCTGCATCTTGGCCCTGGAGTTGGTCGAGAGCGGCAGCATGATCGTGCGCGCCGGCACCTCGCCGGCGTCGATCGCGCGCTGGCTGATGCCCACGGTGGCGATCTCCGGGCGGGTGAACACGGCCGCCGCCACCGTCTTCAGCCTGATCGGCGCCACCCCCTCGCCCAGCGCGTGCCACATCGCGATCCGGCCCTGCATGGCGGCGACCGAGGCGAGCATCAGCGTCCCGGTGCAGTCCCCCGCCGCGTACACCCCGGACACCGACGTCCGCGACACCCGGTCGACCGGGATGAAGCCGCCCCGGTCGATCTCGATGCCGACCTTGTCCAGGCCGAGCCCGGCGGAGTTCGGGATCGAACCGACGGTCATCAGCGCGTGCGAACCGGTGACGGTCCGGCCGTTGGCCAGGGTGACCACGACGCTGTCCCCGTTGCGGCGCACCGACTCCGCCCGGGCCTGGGCGAGCACCTGCACCCCACGCTCGGCGAACACCTCCTGCAGCACGCCGGCGGCGTCGGCGTCCTCACCGGGCAACACCCGGTCGCGGCTGGACACCAGCGTCACCCGGGCGCCCAGCTCCACGTACGCGGAGACGAACTCGGCGCCGGTGACACCGGACCCGACGACCACCAGGTGCTCGGGCAGCGCGGGCAGGTCGTAGAGCTGGCGCCAGGTCAGGATCCGCTCGCCGTCGGGCTCGGCGTCGGGCAGCACCCGCGGGGTGGCGCCGGTGGCGATCAGCACGACGTCGGCCGGGAGCTGCTCGGTCTCCCCCGACGCCGTGCGGGATTCGATCAGGTGCGCGGCGCCGTCCCGCGCGCTGTCGGTGAACGTGGCCGACCCGCGGATGACCCGGATGCCTTCGCGCTCGACCCGGGCCCGGACGTCGGCCGACTGGGCCAGCGCGAGCGACTTCACCCGCTCGTTGACCGTCGGCAGGTCGACGCCGACGGCCTGCCGGTCGGCGGTGAGCCCGAGCTCGGGGGCCCGGTGCAGCTCGACCCGGATACCGGCGGAGGAGATGAAGGTCTTGGACGGGACGCAGTCGTCGAGCACGCAGGCCCCGCCCATGCCGTCGCGTTCGACGACCGTGACGTCGCTGCCGTGCTGGGCGGCCACGAGGGCGGCCTCGTAGCCGGCCGGGCCACCGCCCATGATCACGATCCGGGCCACAGCGGACGCCTCCTCACCGATTCAGTTCCCCGATCACCGTACGCGGGCCGGTGCGCACTACCCTGGGCCGGTGCCGCTGTACGCCGCCTACGGGTCGAACATGGATCCCGCCCAGATGAAGGAGCGGGCTCCGTACTCGCCGATGGCGGGCAGCGGCTGGCTGATGGGCTGGCGGCTCACCTTCGGCGGCGAGGACTTCGGCTGGGAGGGCGCGCTCTCCACCGTGGTCGAGGACCCGGCCGAGCAGGTGTTCGTGGTGCTCTACGACGTGCCCGATCACGATGCGACCCAGCTCGACCGCTGGGAGGGTGGCGAACTCGGGCTGCACAAGAAGCTGCGGCTGCGGGTGAACACCCTCGAGGGCGACGTGCTGGCCTGGATCTACGTGCTCAACGACTACGAGGGTGGCGAGCCGTCCGCGCGCTACCTGGGCGTGATCGCCGATGCCGCCGAGCAGGCGGGTGCTCCCGACGACTACGTCGCGGCGCTGCGCAGCCGCCCCAGCCGCAAGTCCGTCTGACCCGACACACCCGCACCTTCCGCTACCCCCGAGCCCGTCAGCGCAGTTTGGCTCCGAAACGCGATCCCGGGGAGGCTAGAGGAGGTCAGGAGTCGAGGGCGATGAGGGCGGTGCGGGCCAGCACCCGGGCGCCGAACGGGATCGCGCGCTCGTCGATGTCGAAGCTGGGCTGGTGGATGTCGCGCATCGGACCGTCACCCGACCACACGCCCAGCCGCGCCATGGCTCCCGGCACGTGCTCGAGGTACCAGGCGAAGTCCTCACCGCCACTGGACTGCTCGGTGCTGGTGGCCGCGTCCGGTCCGAGGATCATGGTGGCCGCGTCGGCCAGCATCCCGCTGCTGTCGTGCTCGTTCACCACCGGCGGCACGCCGCGGATGTGATCGAGCGTGAAGCCGACCCCGAGCGGCGCGAGCAGCGGCCCGACCAGCTCGCGGATCATCTCCTCCAGCTCGCCCCAGGTGGCGTGGTCGGCGGTGCGCAGGGTGCCGCGCAGCACGCCGTGCTGCGGGATGGCGTTGGCCGCCTCACCGGCGTGCACCGCGCCCCACACCAGCACGGTGCCCGAGCGCGGGTCGACCTGGCGGGTCAGCAGCAGCGGCAGCTGGGTGATCAGCAGCCCGAGCGCCTCGACGAGATCGGCGGTCAGGTGCGGCCTTGCGGTGTGCCCGCCCGGCGAGGTCAGGCGGATCTCCAGCATGTCGCAGGCCGAGGTGATCGCCCCGACCCGGGTGCCGAGCTTGCCGACCTCCAACCGCGGGTCGCAGTGCAGCCCGAAGATGCGCTCGACGCCGTCCAACCCGCCCGCGGCGATCATGTCGAGGGCGCCACCGGGCTGCACCTCCTCGGCCGGCTGGAACAGCAGCCGCACCCGACCGGGCAACGTCGGCGCGGAGGCGAGCGCGAGCCCGGCCCCGAGCAGCATCGCGGCGTGCACGTCGTGCCCGCAGGCGTGCATGACGCCGTTGACCCGGGACGCGAACGGCAGCCCCGTGTCCTCCTGCATCGGCAGCGCGTCCAGGTCGGCGCGCAGCGCGACACAGGTCTCGCCGTGGCCGATGTCGCAGATCAGCCCGGCACCGCCGGACAGCAGTCGCGGGGCCAGGCCGGCCGCGGTCAGCAGGCCGGCGATCAGCTCCGTGGTCCGCCGCTCGTCCCGCCCGAGCTCGGGCAGCGCGTGGATGGAGCGACGCCAGCCGACGACGTCGGCGCCGTGCCGCGCCAGCCAGCTGTCCAGCCAGACCGGACCGCTGCCGGCGCCGAGATCGGCGACGGCGGGTTCGGCCGCCGGGATGAGGTCGGTGTGGGTGTCGAGCAAGGTCACCCGACACCACCACGACCGGTGGCGGCCCGGAGCCGGACCGCGGTC
Source organism: uncultured Actinomycetota bacterium (assembly GCA_963730945.1). GTDB lineage: Bacteria > Actinomycetota > Actinomycetes > Mycobacteriales > Pseudonocardiaceae > Pseudonocardia. Next base: position 359,398 of record CAVSTV010000004.1, on the reverse strand, counting down.
ATCACTGACGCAGTGTGCACATTGCTAGCACGGAGAGTTACCGTGCGGCACGTGACTCTGTGGTGCATCCATCCATGGTGCTCACCCGGACGGCGGTGTACCAAACGGAAAGGGCTGGTTCACCCGAATCCGCGCCGAGGGGTGGTGGATCTGCTGCGGACGGGCCGTAGCGCCCAGGCGAGCGGTCATGCGATCGTGCGGTGAGCGGTCGCGCTGCCGCTCAGCGCAGGTAGCGGCGCTGATCGACAGGCGACGCCGGGCCCCGGAATCGGAGGGGCGGCGCCGCCCGCGAAGCCCCGGGTCGTCAGAATGGTCCCGTGCCCATCCAGGACGACGAGTCGCCGCGCCGCATCGGCGGGCGTTACCGGTTGTCAGCACTGCTGGGCAGCGGCGCGATGGGCACCGTGTGGTCCGGCTACGACGAGGTACTGCGGCGCCGGGTCGCGGTGAAGGAACTGAAGATCCCGCCCGGGGTGCCGTCGCAGGAGGCGCTCGACATGCGCGAGCGGATCATGCGCGAAGCGCGGGCGCTCGGCGGGCTGTCCCATCCCAACATCATCACCGTCTTCGACGTCGTGGTCGTCGACGATGCGCCGGTGGTCGTGCTCGAGATGGTCCCGTCCCGGGACCTGGCCACGATGATCGGCGAGAACGGCGCGCTGACCATGCAGCAGGCCGCCGTGATCGGGTTCACCACGGCCGGGGCGCTGCGTGCGGCGCACCGCAGCGGCATCACCCACCGCGACGTGAAGCCGGGCAACGTGCTGGTCGCCGACGACGGCCGGGTCAAGCTGACCGACTTCGGGATCGCGCGCAACATCGCCGACGCGCCGATGACCAGCGCCGGACTGGTGCTCGGGTCGCCCGCCTACATCGCGCCCGAGGTGGCGGCCGGGCAGCCGGTTACGCCGGCCGCGGATCTGTGGGGGCTGGGCGCCACCCTGTTCGCCGCCATCGAGGGTCGCCCGCCCTACGACGTGCAGGGCGATCCGGTGCGCACGATCACCGAGGTGGTCGACGGCGAGGTGCCGCGCGCGCGGGCCACCGGACCGGTCGCGGAGGTGATCTCCGCGCTGATGGTCAAGGACCCGGACCGCCGGATGGCCCTGGACGAGGTCCGCCGCCGGCTGCGCCCATTGATCATCGATCCGGACGACCCGATCTACCCGGGCTCGCCGGACGCGCCGACGCTGGCCGCACCGATCACGGTGCTCCCCTCGGGCGCCGAGGGGTCGCTGTCGCTGGTGAAGCCGGGCCGGCCGTCTCGCTCCGCGCCGGACAAGGCGGGGGCCGGCGGATCGCCGGCGCCGTCGGGGCGGGGCCGTGCCGATCGCCCGCCGCAACCGTCGCCCCGGTCCGGGGCGGGGTCCGGGAACCGATCCGGAACGGCGGCCGCGGCCCGGGCGGGCTCGCTCGCGCCGTCGGGGTCGGGGTCGGGGTCGGCGGGTTCGGCGCCTTCTGCCGGGTCCGCCGGGTCGGCGTCCGCCGGGTCGCCAGTCGGATCGGCGCAGTCGGGGGCCGCGCCGGCCGGATCGGCGCAGTCGGGGTCACCGCTGTCCGGGTCACCGCTGTCCGGGTCACCGCTGTCCGGGTCCGGGGCGGCCGGGTCGCAGTCCGCCGCACCGCTGGCGTCGTCGCCCGGTCCGTTGCCGGCCGGTGTTCGCGCGGCCGGGACCGGACCGGGGCCCGATCCGCGCGGTCGCCCCGACCGGCTCGACGCGACCGGTGCGCCCTCGGGGTGGGTGACCGCGAGCCTGGTCATTGCGGGCGCGGCCGTGGTGCTGGCCGGGATCGCGGCCGGCTGGATCGCCACCCGCACGGTGGGCGGCGAGTCCCCGTGGACCACGGTCACCATCAGCACGCCGGACTCCCGCTGATCCACCGGGTGCGGACCACTGTGTAGCCGGTGATCGATCCGAACGACATGGTGGTGCCCGCGAGCACCGTGGCTGCGAGCACCGTGGCGTTCCGCTCGGATTGATCATGAGCCGGGGCGGTCGATCGATCATGAGCCGGGCACGCTCCGAGCCGAACTGACCGTAGGCTCTGGCCCCATGTCGGCCTCTGATCCCCAACCGCTCGCCGCCGCGGCCGCCATCGCCGCCGCCACCGGCCACGATCGACACGACGTCGCCGTGGTGCTCGGTTCGGGCTGGCGACCGGCGGCCGATCTCATCGGTGCCCCGACGCACGAGCTGGCGATGGCCGAACTGCCCGGCTTCCTGGCCCCGACCGTAGCCGGGCACGGCGGCACCATCCGGTCGGTGCCGGTCGGCGAGCGCCGGGCGCTGGTGGTGCTGGGCCGGACCCATCTCTACGAGGGCCACGGCGCGGCGGCGGTGGTGCACGGCGTGCGCACGGCGGCGGCCGCCGGCTGCGCGACGGTCGTGCTGACCAACGCCGCGGGCGGCATCCGCGACGGCATGCGGGTCGGCGAACCGGTCCTGATCAGCGACCATCTGAACCTCACCGGGACCTCTCCGCTGGTGGGTGCCACCTTCGTCGACCTGACCGACCTCTATTCCACCCGGCTGCGCGGGCTGGCCCGGGAGATCGATCCGTCGCTGGTTGAGGGCGTCTACGCGGGGTTGCCCGGACCGCATTTCGAGACGCCGGCCGAGATCCGGATGCTGCGCGGCCAGGGCGCCGACCTGGTCGGCATGTCCACCGTGTTGGAGGCGATCGCGGCCCGCGCCGCGGGCGTCGAGGTCTTCGGACTGTCACTGGTCACGAACCTGGCCGCGGGCATGACCGGGGCGCCGCTGGACCACCACGAGGTGCTCGCGGCGGGGCAGGCCGCCGCCGAGCGGATGGGCAACCTGCTGCGCGAGCTGGTGGCCCGGTCATGAGCCCGAGGCGGGGAGCCCGGCGGTGACGCTCGGCTCGGCGCTGCGTGACGCGGCGCTGCGCTGGATCGCCGACGATCCCGACCCCGACACCCGCCGCGAGCTGCAGCGGCTGCTCGCGGCGGCGATGGTCGACACCGCCGGCGCGACGGCCGAGCTGGCCGACCGGATGTCCGGGCCGCTGCGCTTCGGCACCGCCGGGCTGCGCGGGCCGGTCCGCGCCGGGCCGTCCGGGATGAACGTCGCGGTGGTGCGCCGGGCGACCGCCGGGCTCGCCGGCTGGCTGACCCGCACCGCGGGCGGGGAGCCGGTGGGCGGCGCGGGCCCTGCCGGGGGTGCCTCCGATCGGCGGCTGGTCGTCGTCGGCCGCGACGCCCGACACGGTTCGGAGGCCTTCGCTGCGGCGACCGCGAGCGTGCTGGCCGGTGCCGGTTTCCGGGTGCAGCTGCTGCCGGGAACGGTGCCGACCCCGGTGCTCGCGTTCGCCGTGCGCGAGCTCGGTGCGGTGGCCGGCGTGCAGGTCACCGCATCGCACAACCCGCCGGCCGACAACGGCTACAAGGTCTACCTGGCCGACGGTGCACAGCTGGCCCCGCCGTCCGACGCCGAGATCGAGGCCGAGATCACCGCCGCCCCGCCCGCGGTGTCCATTCCGGACGGTCTAGATGTATCCACAGTGGATGTCATTGAGTCCTACCTGGACCGAGTGGCGAAGGTTCCCCGCGGGACGGCACGCGGGCTGCGGGTGGCCCTCACCCCGATGCACGGCGTCGGCGGCGCGACGGCGGTGCACGCGCTGGCCCGGGCCGGGTTCACCGATGTGCACGTGGTGGCGTCGCAGGCCGCGCCGGACCCCGACTTCCCGACCGTCGCCTTCCCGAACCCCGAGGAACCCGGTGCCACCGATGAGCTGCTGGCCACCGCGACCCGGGTCGGCGCCGACCTGGCCGTGGCCCTGGACCCGGACGCGGACCGCTGCGCGCTGGCCGTCCCGATGCCGGACGGGAGCTGGCGGCTGCTCACCGGCGACGAGACCGGCGTGCTGCTCGGTGATCACCTGCTGCGCTCCGGCGACATCGGCGGCGTGCCCTACGACGACCCGCTGGTCGCGACCACGGTGGTGTCGTCGTCGATGCTGCGCTCGGTCGCCGCGGCGCACGGCGCCCGCTACGCCGAGACGCTCACCGGCTTCAAGTGGATCGTGCGCGGCGGGCCCGGGCTGGTGTACGGCTACGAGGAGGCGCTGGGCTACTGCATCGACCCCGATGCTGTGCGGGACAAGGACGGGATCGCCGCGATGATGCTGGCCTGCGACCTCGCTGCCGGCCTGAAGGCCGCGGGCCGGTCACTTCCGGATCGTCTCGACGAGCTGGCGGTGGCGCACGGGGTCCATGTGACGGCCGGGGTGTCGGTGCGGCTGGAGGCGGCCGCCCGGGACGCGACGGCGCAGCGGCTGCGCACCGCGCCGCCAGCCGGATGGAGCAACGAGCGACCGGCTCCCGACGTACTGGTCCTGCGGCGAACCGGGGAACGCCTGGTGGTCCGTCCGTCCGGCACCGAGCCGAAGCTCAAGGCCTACCTCGAGGTCGTTGTCGCCGTGCCGAACGCCGCCGGGCTGGCTGCGGCGCAGGTCAGCGCGCAGACCCGGCTCGACGCGCTGCGCGCCGAGGTGGCCGAGCTGCTGGCGCCATGACGCCCGATCGGGAACCGGACATCGTCGGCTAATCTCACCCGATGGCCCGGCCGAAGGTGCACGACGAGGTGCTGCGGACCCGCCTGTTGGAACAGGCCAGGACGGTGCTGTCGAGCGGCGGCCCGGCGGCGCTGAGCCTGCGCACGCTGGCCCGCGACTGCGGCACCTCGACCACCGCGGTCTACTCGCTGTTCGGCGGCAAGGCCGGGCTGCTGACGGCCCTGTTCGACGAGGCGTTCCGCACGCTGGGCAGCCAGCTCTCGGCCGTGGTGCCGGGCGAGGACAGCCTCGACGACATCGTCCGGCTGGGCCAGGCCTACCGCCGCAGCGCGCTGAGCGACCCCCACGTGTTCGGGATGATGTTCGCGGGCGAGACGCTGCTGCCCGCCGCGGCGGAGGCGCGCACCGCGGCCGGGACCGCGCTGGGTCCGCTGCGCGAGTTCGTCGAGCGGGCGGTGCAGAGCAAGGCCCTGCGCTCCGACACCGACCCGGCCGCCGCCTCGCTCACGCTCTGGGCCGCCGTGCACGGCTGGGTGTCGCTGCAGGTACGCGGCTTCCTGCCGCCGGGCGCCGAGCGGAGCTTCGAAAAGGCGCTGCGCGCGGTGCTCGACGGCTGGCGGCCGGCCCCGTTGTAGCGCCCCCTGTAGGGCCCCGCCCCGTTGAAAGATCGGGCCGCGAGCGCGGGCGGGCGGTCAGACCGCGCCGAAGAGTCGGTCGCCGGCGTCGCCGAGGCCGGGCACGATGTAGGCCGAGTCGTTGAGCCGCTCGTCCACGCTCGCCGTCACCACCCGCACCGGCAGCCCGCTGTCGCGCAGGTGCGCGATGCCCTCCGGCGCCGCCAGCACGCATATCGCGGCCACATCGGACGCACCGCGCTGGGTGAGCAGCCGGACCGTGTGCGCCATCGAGCCGCCGGTGGCCAGCATCGGGTCCAGCACGAACACCGGCCGACCGGCCAGCGACTCCGGCAGCGACTGCATGTAGGGCTCCGGCTGGTGGGTCTGCTCGTTGCGGGCCACCCCGACGAACCCCATCTGCGCCTCGGGCATCAGCTCCTGGGCGGCATCGGCCATGCCCAGACCGGCCCGCAGCACCGGGACCAGCAGCGGCGGGTCGGCCAGCCGGTAGCCGACGGTCCTGGCCACCGGCGTGTGCAGCGGCGAGCTGACCACCGGGGCGTCCCGGGTCGCCTCGTAGATCAGCATCAGGGTGAGGTCGCGCAGCGCGACCCGGAAGGTGGCGTTGTCGGTGCGGGCGTCGCGCATCGTGGACAGCCGCGCCTTGGCCAGCGGGTGATCGACGACGAGCACGTCCATGGCGCAGAGGTTATCCAGATCGGCGCCGTCCGGGGCGGTCGCGTCGCTCACGCCAACCCGCCCACGAACCGCGTCACCGCCGCGGCCAGCTCGCGACCGGCGTCCTCCTGCACGAAGTGGCCGGCGCCGACGATCGCCGGATGCTCGTGGCCGGCGGCGCCGGGCAGCGTGGCGCGCAGCACCGGCTCCATCCATGCGGTGATCGGATCGCCGTCGCTGAACGCGCACAGCAGCGGCAGGTCGCTGCGGCCCAGCGCCGTCCAGGCGGCCCGGTTGGCCGCGGTGGCCGGGTCGTCGGGCCGGGTCGGTACCAGCAGCGGCATCGCGCGCGGCCCCGCTGTGCTGGCTCGATCCGGGAACGGCGCGTCGTAGCCGGCCCGTACCGCGGGCGGCAGCGTCGTGCGGCAGCCGGACTGCACGAGCCGGGCGATGTCGAGCGTCTCGGCCCGTTCGACGGTGCGGCGGAACTGCCACCACACCTCGGGCATGTTTCGGTCACCGGTCGGCAGCCCGGTATTGCTGGCGACCGCAGCCCGGAAGCGCTCGGGATGCTCGGCCACCAGGCGCAGCCCGATCAACCCGCCCCAGTCCTGCCCGACCAGCGTCACCGCCCGCAGCTCCAACACGTCGAACGCCAGCGCCCGCACCCACTCGACGTGCCGGGCGTAGCTGTGATCGGCGATCTCGGTCGGCTTGTCCGAGCGGCCGAAACCGACCAGGTCCGGGGCGATCGCGCGCAGCCCGGCCGCGGCCAGCACCGGGAGCATGGTCCGGTACAGGAACGACCAGGTGGGCTCGCCGTGCAGCAGCAACACCGGCGGACCCGTGGGCGGGCCGAGCTCGACCCAGGCCATCCGCAGCGTCCCACCGTCGCCGTCGGGGACCTGCGCGTAGCGCGGCGCGAGGTCGAAGTCGGGGAGCGCCGCGAACCGCTCGTCGGGCGTGCGGAGCGTGCGCATGGCCAGATCCTGCCCCACCGGCGCGCCCGCTGAGCTGCCGGACAACCGAGTTCACCTCGCCGGGCGGCAGCCGCCGCAACCGCGATGGCGGCTACTGCAGCGGAAACGGTGGCTGCCGCCACCACGGCTCGTCGACCACCTCGATCGAGATCACCCACTTGACCCACCAGAATCCGCGCCGTCCCGGGGCGACCAGCCGCGCCGGGCCGCCGTGCCCGGCCGACAGCGGCCGGCCGGCGGCGTGGGTGGCCAGCAGCAGGGAGCCGGCCTCGCCCGCGGGGAACCGGCGGTGGTACCCGGTCGCGGACACCACCTCGATCGACGCACCCGGCGGCAGCCCCAGTGCCGTCAGCGGGACCCCGCGCCACTCCTGTTCGGTCCACCAGCCGCCGGTGCAGTCCAGCACGGCACGCACCCGGTGCTGGGGCAGCGCGGCGACGGCGTTCGCGTCCAGCTCCCGCCAGGCGGCTTCCGGACCGGCCGCCCCCGGACCGCCGGCGGGACCGGTGCTCCGCCGGCGACCGACCCGCAGCCGCCAGTCCGCCGCCGGGATGCGCGGCACCGGGTCGAACAACCACTGGGTCACCGGCACCGCGTCGATCCGCACCGATCGCCCCACCGACGGCGCGTCGATCCGGCCCCGTCTCGAGCCCGCGCCGATCCCGTCCGGCCCGATGTCGTGCGAGCCGGTGCCGCGCCGCGGCAGCCCGGGCACCACCAGCCACAACGCCGCGCTGCCCGCCACCGTGGCGGCCGCGGCCAAAGCGGCCCGACGGTTCAGGTCGGTGCGCCGCAGCAGCGGTCGCCGACGCCGTCGGAGCCGGTGATGGACCACCACGTGCGCGATCGTCAGCGGGATCGCCGCGACCGCCGCGCCCACGTGGATCTGCATCGGCAGCAGCCCGAGATAGGTCCGCCAGCCGCCGAACAGGTGCAGCAGGCCACTTGCGACGGTCAGTAGGACGAGTGCGACGAGCGTCAATCCAATCACTTTGTGCGACCGTTCGGCGCTCCGCAGCCCCCATCGAACGATTCGAAGTTTGGCCCGAAAGAACAGCAGCAAGCCGAGTCCGGCGGCTCCGTGCACGCCGGTGATGATCTTGGCAGGGGTCTCGGAGCCCACCGCGAAGGCGAGCCAGCCACTCCCAGTGACGATCACTAGGAGTACCAGGAGCGCCATGTTGACCAGGCGCTTCCACCGATTCATGCGCTCAGCGTCTCCAAACCGGCACCAGGGGTGAGCAGTAACGAGATTCACCCTGACCCGAACGGGTGGTAAGCCAGCCACATTGTCACGCCCAAGGCGGGATGGGCGCTCTACTAGACGACGAGGAGGTGATCCGGTGCCGGAGTACACGACATCCGACGAGGCGACGTTGGTCGCTGCGGCGGAGAAGCTCACGCAGTGCGACGGATACATCGTGCTGGCCGTCGACCCCCAGACCGGGGAAGTCGACGCGCACGGACCATTCGACGGGCTCGTGGCGACCGTCAAGGCCGACCAGTTGCGGCGCGATTTCGACCGCGGCGGTCTGGAGGACGTGCGGGTCGGCGTCGTCCGACTGCACACATCCCCCTGACCCCACAGAGACCAACCCCAGGACGACATCCCGAGACCACCTGAGGAACGACCACCCGAGACACCGAGCACTCCTTCCCCCGGGTACCTGCTCGTGATCGCTCCCCCACCGAACGGCTGCTCCCCACCAGCGTCGGGTCGGTCGGAGGTCCGTGACGCCTGCCCTCGACGTCTGCTGACCTCCGACCGTCCCCCGGCCACGGGGCCTGCGACGCCGGGTTCCGGGCCGTGTCTAGGCTCCCCGACGTGGCCAGTGACATCGTCCCGATCCAGCTCTCGCTCACCGCGGGTGACCTCGTCACGCTGTGGGCACCGCGATGGCGGGAGAGCGGCGAGGACTGGGAGGCCTTCCTCGGCGACGACGATGCGCTGTTCGCGTTCCCCGAGGTCGCGCAGCTCGCCGCGTTCGTCCGGACCGCCACCGAGCACGACCTGGTCGACCATCCGGCCTGGTCGGTCGTGCCCGACCTGACCGTCGCCGAGCTGACCCCGCAGGAGACCCGGCGCTACGACATCGTCGGGGTGCCCGAGCTGGTCGCCGAGAGCGCCGACACCTGGACGATCAGCGAGCTGGCCGAGATCACCGAGATGGTCCGGTCCATCGCCGAGGTCTGCGAGCTGGACAGCGTGATCGAGGTGCTCGGCGCGGCACCCGGCTTCGCCCTGTTGAACCAGGGCACGCTGCCCTTCGCCGGCCGCGAGGGCGCCCGACTGTGGACGCAGCTGGTGGGCACCATCGCCGAGCGCTGGGACGAGGTCATCGACACCCTCGACGACCTCGTCCGGACCCCGGACGTCGACGCCGCGGCGCTGACCACGGCGGAGAAGGAGGTCGTGGTCGTCGACGAGGAACCGCCGCCGGTGACCGAAGCCGACAGCGAGTCCGACTCCGCGGACGACGACGCCGACGGCTTCTGGGAGGGCGTCGGCATCGATCCGATCCGGATCACCACCGGCGACGGCGAGGTCGTCACGTTGCGCTGCTACCTCGACGACGCGCCGGTCTTCCTGGGTTCCGGCGGGCGGATCGAGGTCTTCACCAGCGGGCGCGCGCTGGCCCGCTGGATCGCCGAGGACGGCGCCGCGGGCCACGACCTGGTCGCCGCATCGACCTGGCCGGAGGTCGTCGAGCAGGCCGGCGTCGGCGAACTCCAGGTCGAGGTCGACGACCTGAACGCCTATAACCTCACCGGGCTCGACCACGACATCGCCGAGGGCACCCTGTTCGTCGACCCCGCGCAGCTGGAGCTGGCCGCCGAGCTGCTGCTCGACGTCGGGGACTGGGCAGCAGACGACGAGCCCCGCGAGGCGCTGGCCGAATCCCAGGCGCTCGGCTGGCTGGTCTCGTTCATCACCAAGCCGGACCCGACCCGGCTGGCCCCGAGCCCGCCGTTCGACGCCGAGAGCGCCCGGTTCGGGCAGCTGGTGGAGGCCCTCACCGCGCGGTTCCGCCAGCACTGATCCGGCGTGCGACCAGGGGTCAGGCCATCAGCGCGGCGTACCCCGGCTTGATCACGTCGTTGATCAGCGCCAGCCGCTCGTCGAACCCGATGAAGGCCGACTTCATCGCGTTCACCGTGAACCACCGCAGATCGGCCCAGTCGTAGTGGAAGGTGACCGCCAGCGCGGCCATCTCGCTGCTCATGGAAACATCGGACATCAGCCGGTTGTCGGTGTTCACGGTGACCCGGAACCGGAGTTCGGTGAGTAGTCCGATCGGGTGGTCCAACAAGGACTTGGCCGCCCCGGTGTGCACATTGGACGTCGGGCACATCTCCAGCGGGATGCGCTTGTCCCGGACATAGGCGGCCAGCAGGCCCAGCCGGGGGGTCCCGTCCGGGTCGAAGGTGATGTCGTCGACGATGCGCACGCCGTGGCCGAGCCGGTCCGCGCCGCACCACTGCAGCGCCTCCCATATCGAGGGCAGCCCGAACGCCTCGCCGGCGTGGATGGTGAAGTGCGAGTTCTGCTGGCGCAGGTACTCGAACGCGTCCAGGTGCCGGGTGGGCGGGAAGCCCGCCTCGGCGCCCGCGATGTCGAACCCGACCACCCCGAGATCGCGGTAGCGCACCGCCAGCTCCGCGATCTCGCGCGATCGCGCGGCGTGCCGCATCGCGGTCAGCAGGCAGCCGACCCGGATCCGCCGACCGGTCTGCGCGGCCCGGCGGGCACCGACCCGGAAGCCCTCCAGCACCGCCTCGACCACGGCGTCCAGCGCCAACCCGTGCTCGACGTGCAGCTCGGGCGCGAAGCGCACCTCGGCGTAGACGATCCCGTCCGCGGCGAGGTCCTCGGCGCACTCGGCGGCCACCCGGACCAGCGCGTCGACGTTCTGCATGACCGCGACCGTGTGCCCGAAGGTCTCCAGGTAGCGCACCAGCGATCCGGAGTGCGACGCGGCGAGGAACCACTCCCCGAGCTCGACAGCCTCCGCTGCGGGTAACTCCGCGTAGCCGGTCGCATCGGCCAACTCGATGACGGTGCTCGGTCGCAGGCCACCGTCGAGATGATCGTGCAGCAGCACCTTCGGCGCGTCGCGGACGGACTCCAGGTTCAGCGGCGCGGGCACGCGGCAACGGTAGGACACGACGAACGGTCGACCGGACCGGGGCAGTCGGGAGCCGGAATCGACCGCCCGGTGGGGGTCGCTACGCTCGAATCCGAATACGTCCCAGCCCAGCTCAGAGGAAGCTCCCCACGCCGCCATGAGCAATGAATCGACACTCTCGTTCGACCGTATGCGCGGAATGCTGGTGCGCGCCGCGGAGATCCGCGACAGCGAGCAACAGCAGATCTTCGATTCACTCGACGAGATCCACGCGCGGCTGGCGGCTCTGGATGCGCTGGGCACTGTGCGTAAGCGGCTGACCGAGCTGCCCGACCGCGCCGAGGTCAGCGTATTGGCCGAACGGCTCGACGAGACGCTCGCCAAGATCGACGCCCAGGACAGCGTGCTGGCGGCGATCGGGCGCGCCCTCGACGCGATGCCCGATCGGCTGGCCCGTCCCATCGAGAAGCTCGACGGGCGGCTGGATGGGATGGCCGGCCGGATGGAGGGCATCGCGGGTCGGATGGACGGGCTGGACGACAAGCTCGGCGGGCTGCACAAGCGCCTCGACGAGTTGGACGGGCGCCTCGACCGGCACGAGATGCGGCTGGACACGATGCCGTCCTCGGTCGGCGGCCCGATCAAGGAGCGGATCGAGGGTGTCGAGCGTGCGGTGCGCGAGCAGCTCGACACCGGCGCGCGCACGGCCGACGAGAGCATCCGCAAGCTGTTCGGCGACACCGGTGCCGGGCTGCACCAGCGCCTCGAGGAACTGGCCGGTCGGCCCGCCGTCGACCCGACCGAACCGCTGGCCGGGCTCGCACAGCGGCTGGAGACGCTCGCCGGCCGGCTGGACGGGCTGACCGAGCGGCTGGACAAGCTCGACGACGGCGTCGGCGACCGGTTGGGCTCCCTCGGCGGGTCGATCGAGGAGAAGTTCGGCCGGCTGGACGCGGTGCTGGAGCGCCGACCGGACAGCGCCACCCTGAGCGCGCTGGTGGTGCAGGCCAACGAGGAGTCCGAGCGGCGCAACGCCGGCCAGCTCGACGAGGCGATGGCCACCTTCGCGGAGCTGATCCTCGGTCGCGGTGGCTCGGTGCAGTCCCCGCCGCCGCCCCCGCGCCCGGCGCAGCGCCGCGGCCGCGCCAAGCTCGCGGTGAAGTCGCCGAACGGCGCCGGCGCCTCCGACACCGTCACCGACGACCCCGACGAGCACTGACGCATTGACCCCCGGCACCCTGCGCCGCGGGATCTGCCGCCCTGGGCGCAAGACACGTTCGGTGCAGAAGCGGCAATACGACCGCTGTTGCACCGAGCGGTGATCTTGCCGGGGTTCAGGAGCGACGGTCTCCAGGAGCAACGGTGGCCGGGTGACCGGCTCGTCGGCGACCACAAGCTTCCCCTCCAGCGCGGCGCGCGCCCCGGGCACCGCGTCCGGGGTGTCGGTGTGCAGCTCCAGCAGCGGCTGCCCGGCCTCTACCGGCTCCCCCAGCCCGACCAGCAGCCGCACCCCGGCGGCGGCCTGCACCGCGTCGGACTGCCGGGCCCGGCCGGCCCCCAGCCGCCAGGCGGCCACCCCGACCGCCAGCGCGTCGCAGCGGCCGAGCACACCGCTGCGGTCGGCCAGCACCGGCTCCACGTGCGCCGCGGTCGGCAGCGCGCGCCGCCGGGTCGCCGCCCTGCGCGGCGATCATCCGCTCCCACACCGGGTACGCGGCTCCGGAGGCCAGCACCGCGGCTGGGTCCACATCGGACAGACCGGCCAGGCGCAGCATCTCGCGGGCCAGCGCCACGGTCAACTCCACCACGTCGGCCGGGCCGCCGCCGCGCAGCACCTCGACCGACTCGGCCACCTCCAGCGCGTTGCCCACGGCCCGGCCGAGCGGCGCCGACATGTCGGTGAGCAGCGCGGTCGTCGGCAGCCCGTGATCGCCGCCGATCCGCACCATGGTCGCGGCCAGCTCGCGGGCCCGCTCGGGGGTCTTCATGAACGCCCCGGATCCGACCTTGACGTCCAGCACCAGACCGCCGGTGCCCTCGGCGATCTTCTTGCTCATGATCGAGCTGGCGATCAGCGGAATGGACTCGACGGTGCCGGTCACGTCGCGCAGCGCGTACAGCTTGCGGTCGGCGGGCGCCAGCGTCGGCGTCGTCGCGCAGATGACCGCGCCCGACGTCGGCGAGCTGGGCGGCGATCTCCTCGACCGACAGCGCCGCCCGCCAACCGGGTATCGACTCCAGCTTGTCCAGGGTGCCGCCGGTGTGCCCGAGCCCGCGCCCGGACAGCTGCGGCACCGCCGCCCCGCACGCCGCGACCAGCGGCGCCAGCGGCAGCGTGATCTTGTCGCCGACGCCGCCGGTGGAGTGCTTGTCCACCAGCGGCCTGCCCGACGTCGCCCAGCGCCAGCGTCGTGCCGGAGTCGATCATGGCCTGGGTCCAGCGGCTGACCTCGGCGGCGTCCATGCCGTTGAGCAGGATGGCCATCGCCAGCGCGGCCATCTGCTCGTCGGCCACGTCGCCGCGGGTGTAGGCGTCGAGCACCCAGTCGATCTGCTCGTCGCTCAACCGCCCCGCGGTCCCGCTTGGCCACGATCAGCGATCGCACCGTCGATGCACGCCCGGACGAACGCCACCGCACCGCCGCTCGGAACGCCGGGCACCGGGGAACGCAGGGCACCGGGGAACGCTGCACCGGGAGCCGCGGGGAGGCGCCGGGGCCGGGCCGGGGCCGGGGCCGGGGTAGGTCAGGGGAGGTCGGCGGGGCCGAAGGCGTCGGGGAGGACGTCGCGCAGGGGGGCGGGGCCGTGCGGGGTGTCGACGAGGCAATCGGGGCCGCCGAACTCGTAGAGCACCTGCCGGCAGCGTCCGCAGGGCATCAGCAGCTCCCCGGTTCCGGAGCGGCAGGCCACCGCCAGCAGCCGGCCGCCGCCGGTCAGCCGCAGCTGCCCGACCAGGGTGGTTTCGGCGCACAGCCCGAGGCCGTAGGAGGCGTTCTCCACGTTGCAGCCGGTGATCACCCGGCCGTCGTCGCAGAGGGCGGCGGCGCCGACCTGCAGCCGCGAGTAGGGGGCGTAGGCCGCCGCGGCCGCCGCGACGGCGGCGGCCTGCAGCCCTGCCCAGTCCGGAAGCGGCTCAGTCACCCTCGCCCCGCCGGTACTCCAACCCGTCGGCCGCCGGCGGTCGCAGTCGTTGCGAGGCCACCGCCAACACCAGCAGCGTGACCAGCTGCGGGGCGTAGGCCGCGAACTCGCGGGGCACCGTCTCGATGGACAGGTAGATCGCGTAGACCACGCCCCCGGACACCAGCGCGAACAGCGCCCCGCGCCAGTTCCGCCGGGTCGCCCACAGCACGGCGACGGCCACCGCGAGGATGGTGGCCCCGTAGAGCAGCGCGTGCACCGCCTGGCCGCCGGCGCGCAGCTGCACGCCGTCGACGTAACCGAACAGCGCCGAGCCGAACAGCAGCCCGCCGGGCCGCCAGTTGCCGAAGATCATCGCGGCCAGCCCGATGTAGCCGCGGCCGCCGGTCTGCCCCTCAAGGTAGCCGAGCTGGCCCGGGTTCAGCGTCAGCGCCGCCCCGCCCAACCCGGCCAGCGCGCCGGAGATGATCACGGCCAGGTACTTGTAGGTGAAGACGTTCACCCCGAGCGATTCGGCGGCCACCGGGTTCTCGCCGCACGAGCGCAGCCGCAGCCCGAACCTGGTGCGCCACAACACGTACCAGCTGATCGGCACCAGCGCGAAGCCGATGATCGCGAGCGGGGTGAGCCCGCTGACCACGCCGCCGAGGATGCCCGCGACGTCCGACAGCAGCACCCGCTGCTGGGCCTCCAGCGCGGCCAGCCAGTCCGCCAGCGGTTGCAGCGAGTAGGTGTCGAAGCCGGGCACCCGCGGTGACTGGCGGGGGTTGCGGGACACCGGGTAGAACAGCAGCGTCGACAGGTACTTGGTGACGCCCAGCCCGAGCAGGTTGATCGCGACGCCGGACACGATGTGGTTGACGTTGAAGGTGACGGTGGCGACGGCGTGCAGCAGCCCGCCGAGCGCGCCGAACACCAGGCCGCCGATCACCGCGGCCCACGGGCCGGCCTGGTAGCCGGCCCACGCCGCACCCCAGGTCCCGAGGATCATCATGCCCTCGAGCCCGATGTTGATCACGCCGGCCCGCTCGGACCAGAGCCCGCCGAGGCCGGCCAGCAGGATCGGCAGCAACAGCAGCACCGCGGCCTGCGTGGTGCCCCGCGAGGTCAGCTGGAGCTGGCCGGTCAACGTTGCGGTGATCGAGAGGATCACCATGCCGACCGCGACCACCAGCGCCGAGCGGGCCCAGGGACGCAGCCGGGGCCGGCGCGCGGCGGGTGCGGCGGCGGACTCCGGGCCGGGAGCTTCGGGGCTGGGCGCCACGGTGGTCATGACGCACCCCCACCGGTCGAGCCGGTCGATCCGCTCGATGCGGTGGCAGCGACGGCCGGCGGGATGGTGCGCAGCTGGGTGGCCACCCGACGCTGCTCGGCGGCCAGCTCGTAGCGCCGGACGATCTCGTAAGCCACCACGACGGACAGCACCACGGCACCCTGCATGATCAGCACGATCTCGCGGGGCACCCCGATGTTGTCCAGGGCCAACGCGGACTTGTCCAGGAAGGCCCACAGCACCGCGCCGAGCGCGATGCCGAAGGGATGGTTGCGCCCCAGCAGCGCGACTGCGATGCCGGTGAAGCCGTAGCCCTGCGGGGACGTCAGCGTGTAGGCGAGATCGCGCCCGAGCAGCTCGGGCAACCCGACCAGGCCGGCCACCGCCCCGGAGAGCACCAAGGCGATGATCACCATCCGGCGGGCGTCGACGCCGCCCGCGGTGGCGGCCGTGGCCGACTCCCCCGAGGCCTTGAGCTCGAAGCCGAACCGGGTCCGGTTGAGCATGAACGAGTACCCGATGCCCAGCGCGGCGGCCACGAAGACCATCCCGAAGATGGTGCCGGCCGACCCCAGCGGGATGCCGATGAACTGGCCGCTCGGTGGGATCGGCGCGGTGGAGATGTTGTTGCCCTGCAACACCCCGAACGAGTCCGGCCTGATCAGGAACGCGATCAGTCCGGTCGCCAGGAAGTTCAGCATGATCGTGGAGATCACCTCGCTGACGCCGCGGTAGGCCTTGAGCAGCGCCGCGACCCCGGCCCAGGCCGCCCCGACCAGCACCGCCACCAGCATGATCAGGATGGTGTGCAGCACCGGCGGCAGCGTCACCGCGCCGCCGACGATGGCCGCGGCGCAGGCCGCGAGCCGGAACTGGCCCTCGATCCCGATGTTGAACAGCTTCATCTGGAAGCCGATCGCCACGGCCAGCGCGGCGACGTAGTAGATCGCCGCGCTGTTGATGATGTCGACGGCGGTGGTGCCCTGACCGACCTGGGTGATCATCACCTGCAGGGCGGTGAACGGGGAGTCGCCGCTGATCAGCAGGGCCACCGCGCAGAGCAGCGCGGCGAACACGACCGCCAGTCCCGGCGGCAGCAGCACGGTCCGGACGCGGTTCACGACACGGTCCCGTCCGCGCCGGTCCGGTCCGCACCGGTCCCATCCGCGCCGGTCCCGTCCGCGCCGGTCCCGTCCGCGCCGGTCCCACTCCACGCACCGGTCATCGCCGCCCCCAGTTCCTGCGGCGTCACCGTCGCCGGATCGGCGTCGGCGACCAGCTGCCCGCGCAGCATCACCTTGATCGAATCCGACAGCCCGATGAGCTCGTCGAGGTCGGCGCTGATCAGCAGCACCGCCAGCCCGCGCGCGCGGGCCCGGCGCAGCTCCTCCCAGATCCCGGCCTGGGCGCCGACGTCGACGCCCCGGGTCGGGTGCGAGGCGATCAGCAGCACCGGCTCCCCGGACAGCTCGCGCCCGACCACCAGCTTCTGCTGGTTGCCGCCGGACAGCGCGGCCGCGGCCACCTCGATGCCCGGGGTGCGGACGTCGAACTCGGCCACGATGCGCTCGGTGTCGCGGCGCGCCGCGGCCCGGTCGAGCAGCCCGAGCAGCCCGCCCCTGGCCACCGGTGGGCGGCTCTGGTAGCCGAGCATGCGGTTGACCCACAGCGGCTGGGTGGCCAGCAGCCCGTGCCGGGTGCGGTCCTCGGGCACGTAGCCGATGCCGGCCTCCCGGCGGGCCAGCGTGTGCGCCCTGGTGATGTCCTCCCCGCCGAGCACTACGGTGCCGCCGGCCGCGCGTCGCATACCCATGATCGTCTCGACCAGCTCGGTCTGCCCGTTGCCCTCGACGCCGGCGATGCCGAGCACCTCGCCCGCGTGCACGACGAGATCGACCCCGTCCAGCAGCGCGCGACCGCCACCCTCACCGGGCAGCCGCAGCCCGGTCACCCGCAGCACCTCGCGATCGGTGACCGTGGAGTCCCGCGTCTCCGGACTGGGCAGCTCGCTGCCGACCATCATCTCGGCCAGCTGCCGGCTCGAGACGGCGGCCGGGTCGGCGGTGCCGACGCAGGTGCCGCGGCGGATCACGGTGATCCGATCGGCGATGGCCCGCACCTCGTCGAGCTTGTGCGAGATGAACAGGAACGTGAAGTCCTGCGACCGCATCGTGCGCACGGTGTCGAACAGCTCGTCGACCTCCTGCGGCACCAGCACCGCCGTCGGCTCGTCGAGGATCACGGTGCGGGCGCCCCGGTAGAGCACCTTGAGGATCT
This sequence comes from uncultured Actinomycetota bacterium, assembly GCA_963730945.1. Classification (GTDB taxonomy): domain Bacteria; phylum Actinomycetota; class Actinomycetes; order Mycobacteriales; family Pseudonocardiaceae; genus Pseudonocardia. The sequence continues at coordinate 341,766 of CAVSTV010000004.1, read as the reverse complement.
CCACCCGCTGCCGGTCGGCGACCCCGAGCCGCTCGACCAGCAGGCCGGGGTCCGCCTCCAGCCCGACGGTGCTCGCGAGCTCGGCGATCCGGCGCCGCGCCGCAGCCCCGATCCCGTGCCCGGACTCCGCGCCGAGCAGCACGTTCTCCGCGATCGTCAGGTTGTCGGCGAGCATGAAGTGCTGGTGCACCATGCCGATGCCCGCCTTGATCGCATCCGATGGCGAGCGGAAGCGGACCACCGTGCCGTCCACCGAGATGGTGCCCTCGTCGGGCTGCTGCATCCCGTAGAGGATCTTCATCAGGGTCGACTTGCCGGCGCCGTTCTCACCGCAGAGGGCGTGCACCTCGCCGCGTCGAACCGCCAGGTTGATGTTGCTGTTGGCCACCACGCCGGGAAACCGCTTGGTGATCCCGACGAGCTCGACGGCGTACTCGGCTCGCTCGGACGCCTGTTCGGGCATGCCATCCGCCCCTCTCTCCGAACGCGCACAGCGGGGGCCGGTCCGACAGCGCGGTCCGACCCCCGACGGTGCTCGCGTCAGGACGACGGTGTCGATTCGACCTTGATCTCACCGTTGATGATCGCGGACTTGTACGCCTCCAGGTCGGGGGCGATGTCGTCGATCTTGCCACCGGAGGTCGCGTAGCCGACCCCGTCGACGGTCAGGTCGAAGACCTGGGGCAGCGTGCTGGTGTCCCCCGCGGCCACGGCGTTGATGTAGTCGAAGACGGCCACGTCGACGCGCTTGAGCATCGAGGTGATGATGATGTCCTTGACGTCGGCGTAGGTGGGCACGTTGTACTGGTCGGAGTCGACGCCGATCGCCGACTTGCCGGCCGCCTTGACCGCCTGGAACACGCCCTGCCCGGACGCCCCGGCCGCGTGGTAGATCACGTCGGCGCCGGCGTCCAGCTCGCCGCTGGCCACGACCTGGCCCTTGGCCGCGTCGTTGAAGCCGGAGAAGTCACCGGCCGGGCTGAGGTACTTGATGTCGATCTGGATGTCCGGGGCGACCGCCTTGGCCCCCTGCACGTAGCCCGCCTGGAACTTCTGGATCAACGGCTGCTCGACCCCGCCGACGAAGCCGATCTTGCAGGTCGTGGTCTTCAGCGCCGCCGCCGCGCCGACCAGGAACGAGCCCTGCTCCTCGGCGAAGACCAGCCGCGTGACGTTGGGCAGCTCGACCGAGGGGTCGTCGACGATGGCGAACTGGGTCTGCGGGCTCTCGGTGGCCACCGTCTTCAGCGCGGTGGCGTACTTGAAGCCGACGGCGATGATCGGGTTGTAGCCCTCGGAGACCAGCTGCCGGAGCCGGGTAGCGGCCGCGTCCTCGCTCTCGTTGGCCGCCGCCGCGAGCTCCTTGGTGTTCTGCTGAACGACCCCGAGGTCCGCGATGGCCTTTTCCAGGCCGGCCGCCGCGGCATCGTTGAACGAGCCGTCACCGCGCCCACCGATGTCGTAGGCCAGGCCGACCTTGAGCCCGCTGGCGTCGGCGTTGGGGGCGGCCGGAGCGGCGCTCGCGCTGGTTCCGGCGGTCGCCGTCGGGGCCGGGTTGCGGGTGCATTCGGCCGCCGCGGAGCCGCCGCCGGCCGGGGCAGCGGGGCTGCCGGTGTCGCGGGCACAGCCCGTCATGGTCAGGGCGCTGGCCAGCACCGCCGCTGCGAGCGCGTGTCCTCGTCTGATCCGCACTGAGAAAGGCCTCCTGTTCCAGGTCGGGTCGGGTGGGCGACCCGCGCGAGACGGGGAACCGTATCCGAGGTCAGGGCCCGATCACACGAACCGGCGGGGGGCGTGACCGAATCGTCGGCTCCGTTGAGTGACGGAGTGCTCGGCAACCCGCGAACGTGATCGTCTTTTCGCGGCGTTTCCGGCGCCGTACTCCCGGCCCGCGCAGCGCCCGATTCGCCGCGTTGGTCCGATCGCGATCGGGGAGCATGCCCGCCGGGATCCGGCGTTATCGGATCGAGGCCTAAAGTCGGGGCGTGCGATGGATCGGGGCGCTCAGCGGAGCCGTGGCTCTGATGCTGACCGTGGCCGCTCCCGCGGCCGCCGCCATTCCGACTGCAGGCGTTCCGACCGCGGGCGCCGCACCCAGCGGCCCGTCGGGGTGTGCCAGCCAGCAGGCGCCACCGCCACCGGAGGCCCGCGAGGAGGCCGGACGGCCGGTGCCCGCCCCGCTGCCGTGGCCGGCGGAACCCGTCGGCGGGGAGGCCATGGGCGGGTGCGGGCCCGTCGGTCCCGCGGACGCCCCGGTCGTCGGGGCCGCGTCCTGGGTGCTCGCCGATCTCGACTCCGGCGCCGTGCTGGCCGCCACCGCGCCCCATGCCCGGCACCGGCCGGCGTCGACTCTCAAGGTGCTCAACGCGCTGGTCGTGCGCCGCAACCTGAATCCGGACGAGGTGATCGACGGCGAGGCCGCGGACGTGGTGATCGACGGCAGCAAGGCCGGCATCGGGCCCGGCGGGCACTACACGGTGCGGGTGCTGCTGGACGGGCTGCTGCTCAACTCCGGCAACGACGCCGCGCAGGCGCTGGCCAGGGGGCTGGGCGGGGACCAGGCGGCGGTCGCGGACATGTCCGCGCTCGCCGCCCAGCTGGGTGCGCTGGACACCAGGCCGGCCACCCCGTCCGGGCTCGACGGGCCGGGCATGGCGTCCTCGGCCTACGACCTGGCACTGCTGTTCCGGGTGGCGATGCGCGATGAGCTGTTCGCGCAGACCATCGGCACCGAGTCGGTGCCGTTCCCCGGCTACGGGGACCTGCCCGGCTTCGAGCTGACCAACTCGAACAAGCTGTTGGAGCGCTACCCCGGGGCGATCGGGGGCAAGGCCGGCTTCACCGACGCGGCCCGGCACACGCTGGTCGGCGCGGCCGAGCGCAACGGGCGCCGGCTGGTGGTGGCGCTGATGCGCGGCGAGCAGGTGCCGGTGCCGATGTGGCAGCAGGCGGCCACCCTGCTCGACTGGGGCTTCCGGCAGCCGGCGGACGCGGCACCGGTCGGGGTGCTGGTCGACGCCGCGCCGGTGAGCCCGCCGCCGACGCCCACCGGCTCGACCGCAGCGCCGGTGGCCCGGGGCGGCGCCGCGGGCGAGGCGGTGGTGTCCGAGGTGCCACTCGAGCTGATCATGGTGACGCTCGCGGTCGCCGTGATCGGCGCGCTGGTCCTGCGCCGCCGTTCCCAGCGGGTCAGCGGCGACGGCCCAGCAGGAACCGACCGCCGAGCAGCCCGGTGAGCAGGCCGGCGCCGAGCAGGCCTGCGGCCGCGCCGCCCGAGGGTCCGGAGCGGACGGTGACCTCGGAGCGGATCACCGCGGGGCCCGGCACCGGGATCTCGTCCTCCTGCTCGTTCTCCTTCGAGGTGGCCGCCCATGCCGTGATGAACAGGATGAAGCGGGAGGCGAAGAAGGTGAACACGAGCAGGCCGAGCAGCGAGCCGAACACCGCACCGCTCGGGGAGTTCGTCACGCTGCCCAGGTAGAACGTCATCCCCTGCTTGAGCAGCTCGAAACCGACCGCGCCGAGCAGCGCCGCGCGGGCCGCACTGCGCAGCGTCGCGTGCTCGCGGGGCAGTCGCGCGATCACCCAGAGGAAGATCAACCAGTTGGCCGCCAGCCCGAGCAGCACACCGAGCAGGCCGAGCAGGAACTTCGCCCAGCCCTGCTCGGCCAGCCCGACCAGCTCCAGCAGGGTCTCGGCGAACCCGGAGGCCAACCCGGTGATCGCGAACGAGCCCACCAGCGCGGCCCCGAGCCCGAGCAGCGCCAGCAGGTCGAACAGCAGTCGCTTCACCAGTGTCGGGGTGTCGGGCACCTGCGCCCACTGCTCGGACAGCGCCTCGCGCAGGTTCGACATCCAGCCGATCCCCGAGTACAGCGCGCCGACCAGCCCGACGACGCCGACCGTGCCGCGCTGGCTGATCGCCTGGTCGACGATCGGGTTGATGGTGCCGGCCAGGTTGCCCGGGACGTTCTCGGTGATCGCCGAGCGCAGCTCGTCGAGCAGCGACGGGTTGAAGAACAGCACGTAGCCCGCGATCGCGAACGCGATCATCAGCAGCGGCACCAGCGACAGCACGCTGAAGAACGTGATGGCCGCGGCGTAGTGGTCGCCGTGCCGCTCGGTGTAGCGGGTGCCGGCCAGCACGAGGTGATCCAGCCAGCCGTAACGGGCCCGCAGCTGCTCGAACTTGCTCGGCTCGGCTGGTTGCTGCTGCTCCCGTGCCCGTTGCCGAACCCCGTCGGCATCGGTGTCGACAGCTGCGGCAGCGGCGGTGGTGGCCACCGGCGTCCCCCTCAATCCGTTGGCGGCAGGAACCCGATCCTGTCGTAGACCGCGGCCAGTGTCGCGCCGGCGACCTCGCGAGCCCGCGCCGCCCCTTCGGCGAGCACCCGGTCGAGCTCGGCCGGATCGTCCCGGTAGGCCTGCACCCGTTCCCGCAGCGGCCCGGTGAACTCCACGACAACCTCGGCGAGGTCCTTCTTCAGGTCGCCGTAGCCGCGCCCGGCGTAGGCGTCCTCCAGCTCACCGATCGGGCGCCCGGTCAGGGCCGCGTAGATGGTGAGCAGGTTGGAGATGCCGGGCTTGGCCCGCGGGTCGTAGCGGATCTCCCGCTCGGTGTCGGTGACCGCCGAGCGGATCTTCTTGGCGTTCACCTTCGGGTCGTCGAGCAGGTCGATCAGCCCGGCCGGGTTGGATGCCGACTTGCTCATCTTGGCGCTCGGGTCCTGCAGGTCCTGGATCTTGGCCGTACCGGGCAGGATGTAGGGCTCGGGCACGGTGAAGGTGCGCCCGCCGAACCGGGTGTTGAACCGCTGGGCCAGGTCGCGGGTGAGCTCCAGGTGCTGGCGCTGGTCCTCGCCCACCGGCACCCGGTCGGCCTGGTAGAGCAGGATGTCCGCGGCCATCAGCACCGGGTAGGTGAACAGCCCGACGGTGGCCCGCTCGCTGCCCTGCCGGCTGGTCTTGTCCTTGAACTGGGTCATCCGGCTGGCCTCGCCGTAGCCGGTGATGCAGCCCAGCACCCAGGTCAGCTCGGCGTGCGCGGGCACCTGGGACTGCACGAACACCGTGCACCGGGCCGGGTCCAGCCCGAGCGCGAGCAGCTGCGCGACGGCGATCCGGGTGCGCGGGGCGAGCAGCGCCGGGTCGTGCTCGACGGTGATCGCGTGCAGGTCCGGGATGAAGTAGAACGCGTCGTGGTCGTCCTGCAGGGCCACCCACTGCCGCAGCGCGCCGAGGTAGTTGCCGAGGTGGAACGAGTCCGCGGTGGGCTGGATCCCGGACAGCACCCGGGGACGGCGGTCGAAGGGGGCGGTCACGATGCCGCCTCCGCGGGACACATTGCGTCGGCGGTCATGAGGCAATCTTTTCAGCCGAGTTCTGCTCGGCGATGTCGACCCGGTCGCCCCCGGGCCCGCGTCCCCCGCCGGGATCAGGACTGGGTGAGCGGGATGGCGATGTCGGTGACGTCGTCGGTCAGCTCGCCCATGCTGGTGGCCTTGCCGGAGAGCAGGTCGACCCGGTAGAGGCCCCATTTGCCGCCGACCTGCAGCGTGGCCAGCCCGGCGACGTCGGCGGCCGGCGCCCCGGCCGGGCTGTAGATGTCGAAGCCGGCCTTCGTCGCGTCGACACCGAGCCCGCCCATCGGGGCGAAGGTGCCGGCGTTGGCCGGGGACTGGATGGACAGCCGATCGGCCTTGGTGTCGAGCACGAACAACGCGGTGCCGGTGGCCTGGTCGGTGTCGTTGTTGGTGTAGCCCGCGCTGCTGGCGCCCTGGGCCGGGACCGGATCGGTGGCCGGTGGCGTGGCCGGGTTGGTCAGCGCCTTGTCGGCGGTGGTCTTGGCGGCCGCGTCGGCGAAGGGCTGCCGCAGGTTCTGGCCGGTGTCGCTGATGACCCGCAGCGCGTTCGCGGCCGGGTTGAAGTCGACGCCGAAGTTCTGCCCGTCGAGCTTCACGCTCAGTTGCCTGACCTTCGTGGCCGCGCCGCCGTCGTCGATCGTGTAGACGCCGCCGGCCTCGCCGACGCCGTAGAGCTCGCCGTCCTGCACCCGGTAGTCGATGCCGATCAGGCGCTTGTCCCCGTCCAGCCCGGTGATCGTGCGGCTCTCGCGCGGGCCGAGGTCGGTGGTGCTGAGGTTCACCAGCGAGGTGCCCCCGACCAGGCCCACCATCGAGACCGGGGACGGCACGGATGCGGGCGGGGCCAGCGGCGCGGCCGGGGGCGGCGGGGTCGAGCCGGGCGAGGGGGAACCGCCGACCAGTCCGCAGCCGCTGAGAGCGGCGCCGACGAGCACGGAGAGCACGCTGACGGTGACCGTGGTTCGCATCGAGGATGTCCTTTGGCGGTCATGACGGGTCTGCGGGTGATCCGTCGTTGCCGAGGCTTACGTTCGTCCCCGGCTTCCGGTTCACCCGGTTCGGCGGATCGTAGTTGAGTGGTCATCTCCGTTCGGCGGGGGCCGGATCCCGCACCCGACCCGTCGTCCGGCGGGGCAGCACCCGGGTCGGCACCGCGACGGCCCGGCGCCGGAGGGCACCGCCGGCCGCCAGGGTCAGGGCCATCTCCGCGGCCCGCTCGCCCAGCACCTGCACGGGCTGCGCGATCGTGCTCAGTCCGCAGGCGGCGGCCATCGCGTGGTCGTCGAATCCGAGCACCGACAGGTCCTGCGGGGCGCGCAGGCCGACCCGCGCCATCGCCTCCAGCAGGCTCATCGCCAGCTCGTCGGAGTCGACCAGCAGCGCGGTCGGCAGCCGGTCGAGCGCCAGCAGGCTGCCGAGCAGCCCATCCCCGTCGCGCATGTCCGCGGCGGTGAGGATCGGCTGCTCCGCGGCCGGGACCCCGGCCGCGGCCTGCTCGCTGCGGAAACCCTCGATCCGCCTCGAGGCGCTGTAGCGGAAGCCGGCCCGGTTCTCCGCCCTGGCGAACCCGATCCGGCGGTGCCCGAGGTTGGCCAGGTAGCGCAGGCCGGCCCGGACCGCGGCCACGTCGTCGATGGCCACGCTGGGCGCGCCCCGGACCCGCTGGTTGAGGTAGACCACGGGCATCGACAGGGCCAGCAGCCGAGCCCGCTCGGTGGCGGTCAGGGCGAACGAGGCGACGATGATCGCGTCGGCGTTGCGGCGCGCCGGCAGGGCGGTGAAGAAGTCCGCGCGCTCGGCCCGGTCCAGGATGCGAAAGATCAGCAGATCGTGGTCGGACCGCCGCAGCCGGCCGTAGATCGCGTCCAGGATGGAGCCGTTGAACCAGCTGTCCAGCCCGCCGCCGACCAGCACGGCGATCCGCCCGAGCCGGCCGGTGGCCAGTCCGGAGGCGTTGCGCGAGACCGAGAAGCCGAGCTCGTCGGCGGCGACCCGGACCCGGGCGGTGGTCGCGGGGGCGACCAGCTCGGAGCCGCGCAGGGCCCGCGAGACGGTGGCCATCGAGACGCCGGCGCGGGCGGCCACGTCGGCCATCGAGGCGATCCGGCGCTCGGGCACGACACCCCTTTCACGGTCGCCTTGCAAGCGAGAGACATTCGCTTCGTGACCAGAGTAACCAGGTTCGATCCAGATTCTCCTTGCACTGCAGGACGGGCTGGGTACCCTTCTTACAAGCGCTTGCAATGCTCGCGCCGACCTCGCCCGCAACCCTCGAGAGCTTCCCCCATGACTGAGCAGCTCCTGCTGGCCGCCGACCGCAAGCTGGACGCCGACTGGTGGCGACAGGCGACGGTGTACCAGATCTACCCGCGCAGCTTCGCCGACTCCGACGGCAACGGCATCGGCGACATCGCCGGTGTGACCTCGCGAATGGGGTACCTGGCCGAGCTGGGCATCGACGCGATCTGGCTGAGCCCGTTCTACCCGTCGGCGCTGGCCGACGGCGGCTACGACGTGGCCGACTACCGCGACGTCGCGCCGGAGCTGGGCACGCTGGCCGACTTCGACGCCATGTCCGCGGCGGCCCACGAAGCCGGCATCAAGGTCATCGTCGACATCGTGCCCAACCACACCTCGGACCTGCACCCCTGGTTCCAGGAGGCGCTGGCCGCCGCGCCCGGCTCCGCCGCGCGGGCCCGTTACATCTTCCGCGACGGCACCGGGCCGGACGGCGCCCAGCCGCCCTCGGACTGGGTCTCGCACTTCGGCGGCCCGGCCTGGACCCGGCTCCCGGACGGCCAGTGGTACTGCCACCTCTTCGCCCCCGAGCAGCCCGACCTGAACTGGGACAACCGGGAGGTGCGCGACGACTTCCTGCGCACCTTGCGGTTCTGGGCGGACCGCGGCGTGGACGGCTACCGGGTCGACGTGGCGCACGCGCTGACCAAGGACCTGTCCGAGCCGCTGCGCAGCAAGCGTGCCGTGCTGGCCGAGCGGTTGGACGGCACCGACCCGCTGTACGACCGCGACGAGGTGCACCAGATCTACGCCGAGTGGCGCGAGGTGTTCGACTCCTACGACCCGCCGCGGACCGCGGTGGCCGAGGCGTTCGCCCCGTCGGCGGCGCGCCGCGCGCTGTACGCCCTGCCGACCGGTCTGGGTCAGGCGTTCAACTTCGACCTGCTGCAGGCCGACTTCGACGCGGCCGCGTACCGGACGGTGGTCGACCGAGAACCTGGACCAGGCGTTGCTGGCCGGCTCGTCCTCGACCTGGGTGCTGTCCAACCACGACGTGGTCCGGCACCCGACCCGCTACGGGCTGCCCGACGGGGCCGACTACGCCCAGTGGTTGATGACCGACGGCCGGGCCCCGGTGCTGGACGAGGTCGCCGGCCTGCGCCGGGCCCGCGCGGCGACGCTGTTCATGCTGGCGCTGCCCGGCTCGGCCTACCTCTACCAGGGCGAGGAGCTGGGCCTGCAGGAGGTGGCCGACCTGCCGGCCGCGGCGCTGCAGGACCCGATCTGGCTGCGCACCGGCAACACGCTCAAGGGTCGCGACGGCTGCCGGGTCCCGCTGCCCTGGGTCGCCGACGGTGACAGCTACGGGTTCGGCTCCGGTGCGGGATGGTTGCCGCAGCCGGCCGGGTTCGCCCCGCTGGCGGTGGCGGCGCAGCTCGACGATCCCGGCTCCACGCTCTCGCTCTACCGGCGGGCGCTGGCGCTGCGCCACGAGCTGCAGACCGACGAGACGCTGGACTGGGTGCCCACCGGCGCCGCCGACGTGCTGCACTTTGCCCGGCCCGGCGGCTGGGAGTGCGTGACCAACTTCGGCACCGAGCCGGTGGCGCTGCCGGCCGGTGACGTCCGGGTGGCCAGCGGGCGGCTCGACGGCGACCGGCTGCCCGGCGAGACCACGGTCTGGCTCACCCGCGGCTGACCCCGTTCGGTGGTGGTCCGGTGCACCTGGTGCACCGGACTGCACAGGCTCGCGCGCGACGCGCCGGAGCTCGAGGCGGCCGGGCGTCGGATCGGGGGCGCGGGGGGGGTCGGGGCGGGGGCGCGGTGCACCTCGACCACGCCCTGGTCCAGGTCGATCGGGCCCAACCGCCACTTCTGCGCGTCCCCGTCCTCGCCGGCCTCATCGCGGATCTTCGGGCCGGGGAACATCTCACCGAGCATGCCCATGTCGCCACGGTACGCCGCCGAACCGGCGCGCCCCGACCACGAATCGGGTCGTCACCCGGCCCGACGCACCTCGACGATGTGCTCCAGGTGCCGCTCGCCCCACTCCCCGAGCGGGATCAGCGCCCGGTCCAGCGTGACGCCCAGACGGGTCAGCGAGTACACGACCTTGGGCGGCACCTGGTCGTGCACCTCGCGACGCACGATGCCGTCCCGCTCGAGCTCGCGCAGCTGCTGGGTGAGCACCTTCTCGCTCACCCCCGGCAGCTCGCGGCGCAGCGCCCCGAACCGGCGCGGCTGCACGCTGAGCGCCCACAGCACCATCGGCTTCCACTTGCCGCCGACCACGTCCACCGCCGCGTCGAGGCCACACGAGAACACCTTCTCCGGCATCGACCCAGCATACGACGCCCACCTGCAGGTAAGTACCCACCTTGAAGTGGGTACTGGCCGAATCGGTGGTGCTGGCGCAGAGTCGGATTCATGACCGATTCGACCACCTCCGTCACGGTGCTCGGCCTCGGCGCCATGGGCACCGCACTGGCCTCGGCGTTCCTCGCCGCCGGCCACCCCACCACCGTCTGGAACCGCTCGGCCGCCCGCGCCGAGGCGCTGCGCCCCGCCGGCGCCACCGTCGCCGCGGATCCGGCGGCGGCCGTCGCGGCGTCGCCACTGGTCGTCGTCTGCCTGCTCGACCGGCGCGCGGTCGACGCCGTGCTGGCCGCCGCCGGCCCACTGACCGGTCGCACCGTGGTCAACCTGACCTCGTCGACACCGGAGGACGCGCGGGCCGTCGCCGAGCGGGTGACCGCAGCCGGCGCGCGGTACCTCGACGGGACGATCATGGTGCCGACCCCGATGGTCGGGAGCACCGACGCGTTCGTGCTCTACAGCGGCGACGCCGGCGCCCTCGCCGCGCACCGGGCGACGCTGGCCGCGCTCGGCGGTGAGCTGGAGTTCCTGGGCGAGGACCCCGGCCGGGCAGCGGTCCACGACCTCGGCATGCTCGACGTCTACTTCGCCGGGATGGCCGCGTTCCTGCACGCCGCCGCGCTGGTCGGCGCCGACGGGGTGCCGGCCCGGGCGTTCCTACCCTACGCCAACCGCATGCTCGAGCTGCTCGGCCCGACGTTCGCCCAGCTCGCGGCGGACGTCGACGCCGGCGAGCACCCGGGCACCGAGGACAACCTGGAGATGGAGCTGGCCTTCCTCTCCCACATCGTGCACACCAGCCGAGCCCGCGGGATCGACCCATCGGTTCCCGAGGCACCTCGGGCCCTGGTGGCCGCGGCCGTCGCCGCCGGACACGGCGCGGACGGCTTCTCCCGGGTGATCGACTCCCTGCGTCCGGCCGCTGCCACTGCGCGAACGGCACTCTCGAGCGAACCTTTGGTTCGAGGGTGCCGTTCGCGCACATGGACCGCGTGAGCGAGAAGCTTCAGGCGGGGGCGAGCGGGAGGAGCCGGGGCATCGGCCGCTCCGCCGGCACCAGCTTGGCCACCGGCTCGGCGTAGGTGGTGCTGCGCTGCCGCACCGGCCGGCCGGCCGCGGCGGCGATGGCGGTCAGCTCGGCCACCGAGCGCGCCGACCCGTTCTCCGAGCCGGCCATCCGGCTGATCGTCTCCTCCATCAGGGTGCCGCCCATGTCGTCGGCACCGCCGCGCAGGATGTCCGCCGACAGCCGGTCGCCGAGCTTCACCCAGGAGCACTGGATGTGGTCGATGCGCCCGTGCAGGGCCAGCCGGGCGAAGGCGTGCACGGCCCGGTTGTCCCGCTCGGTCGGTCCCGGTCGGGCCAGCCCGGCCAGGTAGATCGGCGCGTTGTGGTGCACGAACGGCAGCGGCACGAACTCGGTGAAGGCGGCCGCGCCCGCCTCACGGGACTGGTCCTGCAGCGCGGCCAGCGTGCGCAGGTGACCCAGCCAGTGCCGGGGCTCGTCGACGTGCCCGTACATCATCGTCGACGAGGACGGGATGCCCAGGCGGTGCGCGGTGCCGACGACCTCCAGCCACTGCGCCGCCGGCAGCTTGCCCTTGGTCAGCACCCAGCGCACCTCGTCGTCGAGGATCTCCGCGGCGGTGCCCGGGATCGAGCCGAGCCCGGCGGCGCGCAGCTCGGTGAGCCACTCGGTGATCGACACCCCGGCCTTGGCCGCGGCGCTGACGATCTCCATCGGGCTGAACGCGTGCACGTGCATGCCGGGCACCGCGGTGTGCACCGCGCGCACCAGGTCGGCGTAGAAGGTGATCGGCAGCTGCGGGTCGATGCCGCCCTGCATGCACACCTCGGTGGCGCCGGCGTGCGGCCGCCTCGACCGCCCGGGACGCGACCTCGTCGAGCGAGAGCCGGAACGCGTCGGCGTCACGTTCGCGCTGCGCGAAGGCACAGAACCGACACCCCACGTAACACACGTTCGAGAAGTTGATGTTCCGGTTGACCACGTAGGTGACGTCGTCACCCACCACGTCGGCACGCACCGCATCGGCCAGCCGGGTCAGCTCCTCCAGCGCCGGACCGTCGGCCAGGATCAGCGCCATCGCGGCCGTCGGCGTGCGCCGGATCGAGCAGCGCCGCCGGGTCCGACGCGGCGAGCGCGAGACCGGCCCGCACGTCGGAGTCGAGCCGCACCGGTGCCGACCGCCGCGATCGCCGCCAGCTCGTCGCGCAGCTCGTCCCAGTCGCCGTAGACCGAGGCGAAGTCGCCGCGCCGGTCCTCGGTGCGCCCGGTCGGAGTCGATCGCGGTGTTCAGGTCGATCCGGCCGGTGCTGGCGAATCCGCCGTCCGGCTCCTGCCATGGCCGGCCGACGACCTCGGCGTCCTCACGGGCCAGCCCGGTGGCCGGGTCGGCCAGCGCGGCGACGTGGCCGAGCAGCCGGGTGTCGATCCACGGCGAGCCGGCCAGCACGTACCGCGGGTAGGCGGTGAGCCGCTCGCGCAGCGTGAACCCGGCCTCGGCCGAGCGGGCGGCCAGCTCGTCGATCGCCGGCCACGGCCGTTCCGGGTTGACGTGGTCGGCGGTGACCGGGGAGACCCCGCCCCAGTCGTCGATGCCGGCCCGCAGCATCAGCGCGAACTCCTCCCCGACCAGGTTCGGCGGCGCCTGCAGCCGCATCTTCGGGCCGAGCACCAGCCGGGCCACCGCGATCGTCGCGGCCAGGTCCTCCAGGTCGGCGTCCGGGTCGTTGCGCATCGCGGTGTCCGGCTTGGCCCGGAAGTTCTGGACGATCGTCTCCTGGATGTGCCCGTGCGCCCGCGCCGCGGACCGGATCGCGAAGATCGACTCGGCGCGCTCGGTCCGGTTCTCGCCGATCCCGATCAGGATCCCGGTGGTGAACGGCACGCCCGACCCGGCCGGCGTCGGTCAGCGTCCGCAGCCGGACCGCGGGCTCCTTGTCCGGGCTGCCGTAGTGCGGGCCGCCGGGCTCGCTCCACAGCCGGGTCGCCGTGGTCTCCAGCATCATGCCCATGCTCGGCGCCACCGGCTTGAGCCTGGTCAGCTCCTCCCAGCTCAGCACGCCCGGGTTGAGGTGCGGCAGCAGCCCGGTCTCCTCCAGCACCGCGATCGCGCAGGCCCGCACGTAGGCCAGCGTCGAGTCGTAGCCGCGCGCCTCCAGCCACTCCCGCGCCGCGGGCCAACGCTCCTCGGGCCGATCGCCCAGGGTGAACAGCGCCTCCTTGCACCCCGCCGCGGCGCCGGCGCGGGCGATCTCCAGCACCTCGTCGCGCTCCAGGAAGGCGGCCGGCAGCCGGTGCGGCACGGTGGCGAACGTGCAGTAGTGGCAGCGGTCGCGGCACAGCCGGGTCAGCGGGATGAACACCTTGCGCGAGTAGGTCACCACGCCGGGGCGGCCCTCGGCGACGAGCCCGGCGTCGCGCACCCGGGACGCCGCGGTCAGCAGCTCGTCGAGCTGCTCCCCGCGGGCGGCCAGCAGCACGGCGGCCTCGGTGACGTCGAGCGCGACGCCGTCGCGGACCCGGCGCAGCGCCCGACGCAGGGCGGCGGGCGTCGGATGCTGCTCGGGGAGCTGGTCCATGTTCGCCTCAGCGTGCATGCGGTCCACAGTATTTCGCGTGGGCGTTCCGGGTGGCGGCCGACCGTCGGCGACGGCGCCCCCGCAGGCGCCCCGACCCGGCTCGGCCGACGTCGAGCCCGCCGGGTCATGATCGTCGTCTGCGGTAGCTGAGGTGCACATAGAGCCTGTTGCCGAATCGGGCGGCGGTGGCATCCCCCGACCCGACCCCGGGTCGGGGCAAACCTGGTCATGATCGGCGTCTGCGGTTGAAAAGCTTCATCCGTGCAGCTCAGCTACCGCAGACGGCGATCTTGACGCCGCCGAACCGTCCGAGGTGCCCGATAGCGGCTCGGCCGCGCCCCCGAGTCTGCTGAGGATTCGGCAACACGCTCCATATGCATCTCGGCCACCGCTGGCGCTGATCATGCCCGGCGCGGTGCGATCATCCGGCGCATCACCAGGCGCGGCAGCTTGCTGGCCGTCGCCTCGGTGTTCCCGGCCACCTCGAAGCCGGCGGCGGCGAACATCGCCCGGGTGCCGACGAACGCCATCGTCAGATCGATCCGTCCCGATCCCGGGTCCACCGGATAGCTCTCCACGGCGGGCGCGCCGCGCGCCGCGGCGTACTCGACCGCGCCGTTGATCAACGGTGTCGTGTGGCCGCGACGGCGGTGGCCGCCGCGGATGACCACACAGATGATGCTCCACACCGCCAGGTCGTCGAGCGGCCGGATCAGCCGGGACCGGCTGAGCCGGGTGTTCTCCGAGCGCGGGCCGATGCTGCACCAGCCGACCGGCTCGCCCTCGTCGTACCCGATCACCCCGGGCGGGTTCGGCCGGTCGCACAGCGCGCGGAACGCCGATTCGCGGCTCCCGTTCCCGAGTTCGGCAGCCTCGTCGGCGGTCAGCCGGTGCGACAGGCACCAGCAGTGGCTCGCCCGGCGGTTGGGGTTCGCCACCGCGACGAAGTCGTCGACCCGGTCCGGCGTGACGGGATGGGTGTGGAACGCCATCGATCAAGCCAACTGGCGATCAGCGGGCCGGTCAAATCGGGCACGCCCCGCTCGGTCGGGACGTCGCCGGTCGGCGCACCGAGGTATCTGTCACGGGCCCGCTCGCTCCTCGTCCTTGGACAACTCGTTCGACCGAAGCCGAGGAGTGCTGGCCATGCCGCCCACCACCACTACCACCACGACCCCAGACACCACGGGCTCCGCAAGCCCGACTCCCGCCGATGCGGCCCCCGAGACCGCCGCGGCCGATCCGGTTCCCGCCGCACCCCCGAAGCGGCTGGCCCGCGTCCTGACGAACCTGCACCACGGTGGCCACGCCGTGGCCGGCGAGACGCCGCCGGCTGCGCGGAGCCGCGCGTTCGACAAGGCCGCCGTCGAGGAGGTCGTGCAGGACGACTCCCCGCCCCCGATCGAGGCGATCTCCACCCCATTCGGCTACCTCTTCGAAGACCTCAGGACCGACTACCCGGCCGCGCACCTGGCCGTCGAGCCGGCGAGCACGGTGGTGGCCGGGCTGAAGGCCCTCGGCTCCGCCATGGTGGACGCCCCGCCGGACGGCGACCCCAACTCCCCGATCCCGCCCGTCTACACCTACTGGGGTCAGTTCGTCGACCACGACGTCACGGCGAACACGGACCGCGAGGAGGTCATCGACATCGGCGGCGACCCGCTGACCCCGATCGAGCCCGGCTTCGTCCTCGGTCTGCTGCGGAACCTGCGCGAGCCGGCGCTGAACCTCGACTCCGTGTACGGCAACGGTCCCGGGGCTCCGGACGTCGACAGCGAGGTGCCCTACGACGGCATCACGTTCCGGATCGGCACCCTCACCAGCGGGCCGGGCGTGCCGCCGATCCCGGTCCCGGGCGCCGACCTGCCGCGCTCCACCGCGACCGGCAAGGCCCGCATCGGTGACTCGCGCAACGACGAGAACCTGATCGTCGCCCAGCTGCACCTGGCGTTCCTCCAGTTCCACAACAAGGTCGTCACGTGGCTCGAGGACAACGAGCCCGGCATCCCCGACGACGACGCGCGCTTCGCGCGGGCCAAGGAGCTCACCCGCTGGCACTACCAGTCGATCGTCGTGGAGGACTTCCTGCGCACGGTCGCGCTCGGCACCGTGGTGGACGACGTCCTCGCGGCCGGGCCGAACCCGGTCGTCGGCGCGGACGGCGAGGTGTTCATGCCGCTGGAGCACTCGGTGGCGGCCTACCGGTTCGGGCACAGCATGGTGCGGGCCGCGTACGACCACAACGAGAACTTCGGCCGCCTGCAGGACGGCACCGAGCGGCCGACGCCGAACCGCGCCTCCTTCGACCAGCTGTTCCTGTTCACCGGCAACGGCATCATCGGCGTCCCCGGGCCGCTGCCCACGCTGCCGGACAACTGGCCGATCCGCTGGACGCGCTTCACCGACGGCGACCAGCCGGACCGCTTCGCCCGCAAGATCGACACTCACCTGGCGCCCCCGTTGACCGATCTGGCCAACGAGGGCAAGGACCCCAACGGCGACGACCTGGCCGACGTCCGGGTCCGGCGGATCCTCAAGCGGCTCGCGGTCCGCAACCTGCTGCGGGGCTATCGACTGGCCATCCCGACCGGGCAGGCCGTCGCCGCGGCCCTCGGCGTGACCCCGCTGACCGAGGTGCAGTTGCTGCAGGGCGACCAGGGCGTCGCCGACGCGCTGGTCGACGGCGGCTTCCTCGACGCCACCCCGCTCTGGTTCTACGTGCTCAAGGAGGCCGATGAGACCCAGGACGGCGAGCACCTGGGCGAGGTCGGCAGCCACATCATCTGCACCACCCTGATCGGCCAGATCAAGGCCGACCCGGACTCCTACCTGAACAAGTCCGGCGGCCCGTGGACCCCCGCTGACGGCGTCAAGCTACCTGGAGACCGTGAGGTCACCACGATCAGAGACTTCCTCGAGTTCGCCGGAGTGCTCATCTGACCCCGGGCCGCTGCCCGCATCACGTCCAGCGCCTTCCGCGCCGCTGGGCAGCGTCCGAGCCGCGGCACAATTGTGGCCATGTCCGTCGAACCGCTGCGTAACGTGCGCGATCACCTCTCGGAGTTCGTGGACCGCGCAGAACGTGAACACGAGCGGTTCATCGTCACCCGCAACGGTAGGCCCGCCGCGGTCCTGCTCGCGTACGACGATCTCGCAGCCCTCGAGGGAACGCTGGACATCCTCAGCGACCCATCGGCGCTGGCCGAGATCCGAGAGGCGGACTCGGAGATCGCCCGGGGCGACGTCATCCGGGGCGTCGGGGCGGTGCGGGACCTGCGCTCGCAGCCGTGAGGGGCCGCTACGACCTGCAGCTGGCTGCGAGCGCAGCCCGCGCGATCCAGAAGACGCTCCCGGCGCCGGCTCGCCGCCCGTCATCGCGACCAGCTCGGCACACGTGCTCGGCAGCACGCTCTGCGCGAACTGCCCACCGCCGGCTGCGTCGTCCCCGCAACCGATGCCAGATCCGGCTGGCGCCAGCCGCGCACAGCACGGTCCGCCGACCCGGAGCGACCCAGTACGTGGCCAGCGATTCGCGGCATCTGTGTCAGCGGAACGCGGAGCCTGGAAGCGCGATGCGCAGGTTCCCGATCCACAGCCGAGTCGGCAGGATGGCGGGGTGGCCGGAGAATCGTCCTACGTGGAGCGCGCGCCGACGCCGGCGCTCGCCGCGTTCGCGACGTCCGTGTGGATCCAGCAGGTCGGCGGCCGGCCCGTGGCGCAGCGGCACGTGCCACACGGCGGCGCCGAGGTGCGATGTGTGCTCGGTGAGGCGCCCCGGCTGCTCGGACCCCTGACCGCGTCGACGTACATGGACATCCCGGCGGGAGGCACGGTTGTCGGGGTGCGGCTGCGTCCGGGCGTGCTCGGTGGTCTCGCCGGGATACCGGCCTACGAGCTTGTCGATCAGGACATCTCGGGCACCGACATCTGGCGCGGGCTGGCCCGCCTGACCGATCTTCTCGGGGAAGCCGCGACGCCGCGGGTCGCGCTGGATCGGCTCCAGTCGTTCGTCGCGCGATCCGCCAGTGAGCCGGACCCGTTGGTGAACGCGGCCGTCTGGAACCTCATGCCGTGGCGCGCCGGCGGAACGGCCGCTCTCCCTGCGTTGTTGTCGATCTCCGAACGCCAGTTGCGGCGCCGGTGCCGGGCAGCGGTCGGCGTCGGCCCGAAGGAGCTGCACCGAATCCTGCGATTCCAGAGCTTCGTCGCCCGCGTCCAGGCCTCGGTTGCCGAGCCGGGCATCTCGGACGTCGATCTCGCACGGTGGGCCGCCGAGGTCGGCTACCACGACCAGGCACACCTCAGCCGCGAGTGCCGCCGGCTCGCGGGCGCGACGCCCGGCGAGGTCCTCGCGCAGTACGGCGCTGCATGCTCCTGCGGGCACGACCACGCCGCGTCCTATCTCCCGATGCTCCGAGGTCGGGATGGCCGTTTCGTACAAGAGCGGCGACCGGTCCCGGCCTAGCGTCGCGATCATGCGGCTGAGCTTCTCGATCACGCATCTCCCCTGGTCGGGGGTCGAGTGCGGATGATCCTCATCACCGGCGGCCTGGGTTCCATCGGGTCGCACACAGCACGGGCACTGCTCGACCTGGGCGAATCGGTCGTGCTCGCCGCGCACCGGTCCACCCGGCTGCCGGAGTACCTCGCCGACGAGCCCAGCGGCCGGGTCGTCGTCGAGCCGCTGGACACCACGGACGAGGCGGCCTTCCTCGACATCGGGAAACGGCACGAGATCACCGACATCGTGCACCTCGCGGCGGCCCGGTACGACCTGCCCGACCCGGTCGAATACCTGCGCGCCGACTCCCGTGGCCTGCTCAACGCGCTCGAGGCGGCGACCGTGTGGGGCGTACGGCGGTTCTCCGTCGCCAGCAGCATCGCCGTCTACCTGGGAGTGGAACCGCGCGTGGACCCAGGAGTGGACCCAGCGCCGCTGCACGAGGACAACCCACTGCCCGTGGTGGCAGCACACCAGATCCCGGTGTTCAAGAAGACCGCGGAGCTGTTCGCCGCGCTGGCGGGCGACAGCGCCGGGTTCGACACCGTGAGCCTGCGGATCGGCACCATCTGGGGCCCCCTCGGCGTACCCGACAACCCGTTCACTCCGCTGCCCCGCCTGCTCAGCGCGGCGGTCCGGGGCGAGGACCCCGATCTCACCCCGCCCCGCCCCGCCGCGTACGCCGAGGACGGCACGGACCTCTGCTACGTGAAGGACTGCGGCCGGGCCATCGCGCTGCTCATGGTCGCCGAACGGCTCAACCACCGCATATACAACGTCTCGAGCGGACGGCCGGTGCGCTACAGCGACGTCGCCGCCGCGATCAACGCCACTGTCCCGAGCGCCGGCATCACCCTCCCGGAAGGCCGCAATCCCGACCGCCCCCCGGACACCTACCTCGACACCACCCGGCTCCGGGAGGACACCGGATTCCGGCCCGAGTACGGCGTCGAGCGCGCCGTACCGGACTACGTCGACTGGCTGCGGGGACACGACCAGTAATGCGGTGGCCACCACTCGACGACACCGGCAGGACTGGAGAACGACTGTGCTCAACGACGAGGCCCGCGCCCTGTTCACCGGCCCGAACATCGCCCACATCGCCACGCTCCTGCCGGACGGCGGGCCGCACTCGGTTCCGATGATGATGGACATCGAGGGCAACTACCTGGCGTTCTTCACCTCGCCCCACTCGCGCAAGGCTCGCAACCTCGCCGCGGACGACCGGATTGCGATCTCCGTGACCCACCGGGAGAACCTGGTCCGCAGTGCACTCGTCCGCGGGCGCGTCGTGATGCGGGTCGGCGGCGATGCCGGCTGGGAGATCGTCGATCGCATCTTCGCCACGTACACCGGCGGCCCGTACCCGCGGGGCGAGGACCGCGAGGCGTTCCTGGTGGAACCGGCGCACGTGATCGTCCCGACGTTCGGCTGACTACGCGACGTCCGCCAACTCTCCGCCGGTGACTTTCAGCAGCTCAGCGCATGTACTCGGAAACACTGCATGGGGAATGCCGCCGGCCGCCCACACCTCGTCGTAGGTCGCCAACGTCCGATCCACCAGGGTCCGCAGCGGCGCCGGGTGACCGACCGGAGCGACCCCGCCGATCGCCTGCCCGGTGGCGGCCCGGACGAACTCCGGTGACGCCCGGCGCACCCGGGCGGCCCCGACGAGCGCGGCGACCTTGGCGGTGTCCACCCGGTGCGCGCCCGAGGCCAGCACGAGCAGCGGCTCGCCGTCGGCGTCGAAGATCAACGAGTTCGCGATCTGCCCCGGCTCGACGCCGAGCGCAGCCGCGGCGGCGACCGCGGTGGTGACCGCTTCGGGCAGCACCCGCATCCGGGCGATCCGGCTCGGGTCCGCGCCGCCCGCGGTCAGGGCAGCGACCACGAGCTCGACGTTGCGGTGGGTGGAACCGCTCATCCCGGCTGCTCCTGGACCCGGGAACCCTGCAGCTGGCTGCCGTCGGCGGCGCGCAGCACGCAGTACAGCTCGCGGTCGCTGAACGTGGGGCTGCTCGGAACCGTGCTGGAGTCGAGCAGGAACGCGCCCGAGGAGGGCACCAGCGAGATCACCTCGAGCGCGCTCTTGTCCGAGCCGACGATCAGCGCGGAGTCGAAGTAGAACCGGCAGATGTCGGCGCCGACCCCGCCGATCGCGTCGGTCCCCGGATAGTCGACGACCATGCTCGAGGAGTACAGCTGCACGGTGCCGAACAGCTCGGCGTCGTGCGGCTTGTCGCAGCCCACCGAGGAGTTGGAGTCGATCACGCGACCGGGCGCGGGCGCGCCGATCATGCACGGATAGCTGCTGGTGACGTCGAACTCCGGCACCTGGCCACCGGCGCCGTAGGTCAGCGTGACCGCGGCCGGCTGCGCGGACCGCGACAGGGCGTACCCGCCGACGCCGCCACCGATCAGCCCGAGCACGAGCGCGACCGCCGCCGCGACCCATGGCCACCGCGTGGCCCGAGCGGCGACGGGCCTGGCACCCAGGTCGCGGGTGGCCTGCCTGGTCACCGGCTGGGTGTCGTCGTCCGCCACCGGGCCGGCCGGCGTCGGTGAGCCGGCCAGCAGCGCCATCGCCTGCGCGCCACCGAGGCGGGCCCTGGCCTCGCGCTGCAGCAGGCCGCCGATCACCGGACCGAGCGGGCCCCGGGTGCGGGGCGTCGGCACGTCCCCGAGCAGCACCGCGGAGATGGTCGCCGCGGTCGTCTCCCGCGCGAACGGGCTCACGCCCACACCGGCGTGGTAGAGCGTGGCGCCCAACGCCCACAGGTCCGAGGCCGGAGTCGCGGGCTGCCCCTCCAGCCGCTCGGGGGCCATGTACCCCGGCGAGCCGACCAGCGACCCGGTGGTGGTCAACCGCGGATCGTCGGCGGCCTGCGCGATGCCGAAATCGGTGAGCTTGACCCGTCCCCGCGCGCCGAGCATCACGTTGCTCGGCTTGACGTCACGGTGCACGACGCCGCTGTCGTGGGCCGCGCCCAGCGCGTCGAGCAGCTGCTGGGCCACGCTGACCACGGTGGGCTCGTCGAGCGGGCCCGAGGCGGCCACCACGTCGGCCAGGGTGCGGGCCTCGATCAGCTCCATCACGATGTGGTCGACCCCGCCGTCGGCCACCACGTCGTACACGGTCACGATGCCCGGGTGGTTGAGCCGCCCGGCGGTGCGCGCCTCGCGCAGCAGCCGGTCCCGGAACAGCCGCCGTTCCTGCTCGCCGAGCCCGCTGGGCAGGTGCAGCTCCTTGACCGCGACGTGCCGACCCATCACCCGGTCCTCGGCCCGCCAGACCACCCCCATGCCACCGCGGCCGAGCTCGCCGAGCACCACGTAGCGGCCACCGATGACCCGGGTCGGGCTGATCGCGTTCACCGGCACCCCCGACCCACGGACATCCCGGTGCCGGGGTGGGCCACGTACGCCGGGGAGACGCTCTGCACAGCGGCAGCGTCCCTCAGGTGCAGATCGAACCGGGAACGGGGGTCAGGAACTCGGTCGACGCCCAGCTTCCATCCACCAGTTGGCGGTACAAATTGGTCTGAACGCGCGTGCCGTCGACCACTTCGCCGCGCGCCAGCGTCCGCAGCAGCTCGGTGTCCTGACTCGGCCCGGCGCGCACCTTCAGCCCGTCGATGGTGACCTGGAGCCGGCAGCCGCCGGCACCGTCCGCGGTGGCGGTCGCCGGCGCGGTCGGGGTCGTGGTCGTGGTGGTGTCGTTGAGCCCGCCGCGGTCGACGATCGCGACCACCGCCAGCGCGAAGCCCGCGAACAGCACGAACAGCCAGCCCGAGAAGGACGTGGCCTTGATACTGGTCAGGCCGACCTTGGGCATCGACGGGCCTCCTGGGTCACACGGTGAGCCCACCGTAGCCCAGCGTCGGCGGCCTCATGTGATCCGCGCGGGACACCCGGACTTCCGGCGCGCCGCCCGATAGCGTGTCGCCCGGATCCCGTCCACGAACACGAGGCAGGCGCGAGGACACGATGAAGGTCATCTACACCTACACCGACGAGGCACCGGCGCTGGCCACGCACTCGTTCCTGCCCATCGTCAGCGCGTTCGCCGGGAAGGCCGGGGTGGAGGTCGAGTCCCGCGACATCTCACTGGCCGGCCGCATCCTCGCGCAGTTCCCGGACCGGCTGACCGACGACCAGCGGGTTCCCGACGCGCTGGCCGAGCTCGGCGAGCTGGCCACCACACCCGAGGCCAACATCATCAAGCTGCCCAACATCAGCGCCTCGATCCCGCAGCTCAAGGCGGCGATCCGGGAGCTGCAGGCCGCGGGCTACGACATCCCCGACTACCCGGAGAACGTCTCGACGGACACCGAACGCGCGGCCCGGGCCGGCTACGACACGGTCAAGGGCAGCGCCGTCAACCCGGTGCTGCGCGAGGGCAACTCCGACCGCCGTGCTCCGGCATCGGTGAAGAGCTTCGCGCGCGCCCACCCGCACTCGATGGGCGAATGGTCGGCCGAGTCGACCTCGCACGTCGCGACCATGGACGACGGCGACTTCCGGCACTCCGAGGCCTCGGTGACGCTGCCCGCGGCCGACGAGTTGCGCATCGAGCACGTCGCCGCCGACGGCACCGTCACCGTGCTGAAGCCGTCGGTTCCGGTGCTGGCCGGCGAAATCGTGGACGCGGCGGTGATGCGCCGCGACGCCCTCGACACCTTCCTGGCCGAGCAGATCGCCGACGCGCAGGCGCGTGGGGTGCTGTTCTCCGTCCACCTCAAGGCGACGATGATGAAGGTCTCGGACCCGATCTTGTTCGGGCGCGCCGTGTCCGCGTACTTCGCCGACGTCTTCAGCCGCTACGGGCAGGACCTGGCCTCGGTCGGCGCCAACCCGAACGACGGCCTGGCCAGCATCCTGACCGCGCTGGACAAGCTGCCGGCGGAGAAGCGCGAGGCGATCGAGAAGGCGGTCACCGCCACCTACGACGACGGGCCGGGCGTGGCCATGGTGGACTCCGACCGCGGCATCACCAACCTGCACGTGCCCAGCGACGTGATCATCGACGCGTCGATGCCGGCGGCGATCCGCACCTCGGGCCAGATGTGGAACGCATCCGGCCAGCTGCAGGACACCAAGTTCGTGATCCCGGATTCCTCCTACGCGCCGCTGTACGCCGAGACGCTGGCGTTCTGCCGCGAGCACGGCGCGTTCGACCCGACCACCATGGGCACCACGCCCAACGTCGGGCTGATGGCGCAGAAGGCCGAGGAGTACGGCAGCCACGACAAGACCTTCCAGATCGACACCGCCGGCACCGTGCGGGTGGTCGACGGCGAGGGCCACGCGCTGCTGGAGCACGAGGTGGCGGCCGGCGACGTCTGGCGGGCCTGCCAGACCAAGGACGCGCCGATCCGCAACTGGGTGGAGCTGGCGGTCGGGCGGGCCCGGGCGACCGGGGCGCCGGCGGTGTTCTGGCTGGACGAGACCCGTGGGCACGACGCCCAGGTGATCGAGAAGGTGCGCGCACAGCTGGCCGAGCTGGACACCGACGGGTTGACCATCGAGATCCTCCCGGTCGCCGAGGCCACCCGGTACACATTGGACCGGGCGCGGCGCGGCGAGGACACCATCTCGGTCACCGGCAACGTGCTGCGCGACTACCTCACCGACCTGTTCCCGATCCTGGAGCTGGGCACCAGCGCCAAGATGCTCTCGATCGTGCCGCTGATGAACGGCGGCGGACTGTTCGAGACCGGGGCCGGCGGCTCGGCACCCAAGCACGTGCAGCAGTTGGTCAAGGAGAACCACCTGCGCTGGGACTCGCTCGGGGAGTTCCTGGCGCTGGCCGTGTCGCTGGACTTCCAGGCCGACGCCACCGGCAACCGGCGGGCGGCGCTGCTGGGCACGGCGCTGGACGCGGCGACCGGGACGCTGCTGGAGAACGGGCAGTCGCCCTCGCGCAAGGTCGGGGAGCTGGACAACCGGGGCAGCCACTACTACCTGGCCCGCTACTGGGCCCAGGAGCTGGCCGAGCAGACCGAGGACCCGGAGCTGGCGGAGATCTTCGCGCCGCTGGCCCAGCGGCTGGTCGCCGACGAGGAGAAGATCGTCGGCGAGCTGAACGGGGTGCAGGGCCGGCCGGTGGACCTGGGCGGCTACTACTACGTGGACCGGGCGCGGGCCGACGAGGTGATGCGGCCCAGCCCCTCTCTCAACGCGGCGATCGACGAGTTCTGACTTCGTCGTGATGTTATGGTGATGTTATGGCAGCAGTGCGGATCACGCTGAGCGTCCCCGACGAGCTGGCGGACCGGATCAAGGAGGCGGCCGGCGACGGCACCGTGTCCGGTTGGGTCGTCAAGGTCATCGAGGAGTACCTCGCCGAGGACGAGGAGCTGGAGCGTCAGTTCGTCGCCTGGCTGGAGGCGCACCCGATCGACGAAGAGATCCGGCGTGAGGTACGGGAGAAGCTGGACAAACTGCTCGGACCACGCGACGAGAACGTGGCGTGATCACAGCGGGATTGGTCCTCGACGCGGGAGCGTTCATCGCGGTCGAGCGGCAGGACCCGACGATGCTCGAGTACGCCCGTGAGTTCCACGCACAGGGCACGCCGCTCGCCACGTCGGCCGGCGTCGTCGCCCAGGTGTGGCGAGGCGGGGGCCACAAGCAGGTCCCGGTCGCGTTTTTGCTGCGCCGGAGCGACGTCGTCGACCTCACCGAGCTGGCGGCGCGCGACGTCGGCAAGCTGCTGGGCATGTCCGGAACCAGCGACCCGGTCGACGCCCACGTCGCGCTCATCGCTCGCGCCCGCCGCTGGCCGGTGCTCACCTCCAATGCCGGTGATCTGCGCGCAATCGACGGCTCGCTCGAGCTGTGGGACGTCTGACCGCTTGCCGGTTATTCGGTTGCGCGCAGCCGTAGCGTGGAAAGACGTGCTCGCTCCCTATCCGCAGCTGGTCAGGGCCGGGTACCGGCGCTACACGGGCTACCGGCAGGCGGCGCTGGCCGGACTGGGCACCAACGTGGTGTTCGGCCTGCTGCGGGCCGCGGTGCTGGTCGCGGTGCTGGCCGAGCGGGGCACCATCGGCGGCTACGACGTCGCCACCGCGGTGACCTACGTCTGGCTCGGGCAGGGCCTGCTCGCGGTGGTGCTGCTGTGGGGCGGCACCGAGTTCTCCGACCGGGTGCGCAGCGGCGACATCGTGATCGACCTGGGCCGGCCGTGGGATCTGCAGGCGGCGCTGCTGGCCACCGATCTGGGCCGGGCCGGCGCCGCGGTCGGGGTGCGGCTGCTGCCGCCGGTCGCGCTCGGTGCGGTGTTCTTCCCGTTCCGCTGGCCCGCGCACCCGCTGACCTGGCTGCTGTTCGCCTGCTCGGTGCTGCTGGCGGTGGTGGCCAGCTTCGGGATCCGGTTCCTGCTCGGCGCCACCGCGTTCTGGACGTTGGACGCCCGGGGCGCGATCGCGTTCTGGGGCGCGGCCGGCGGCGTGCTGACCGGGCTCGTGCTGCCGCTGGCGTGGTTCCCGCCGTGGGCGCAGGTCGCGCTGTGGTGGACCCCGTTCCCAGCCATCTTCCAGGCCCCGATCGACGTGTTCATCGAACGCGGTCAGCCGCTCGCCCTGCTCGGACATCAGCTCGGCTGGTCGGTCGCGCTGCTGATCGCCGGCCGGGTGGTGCTGGCCCACGGATCCCGCCGGCTGGTGGCCCAGGGTGGCTGAGCGCACGCTGAACACCGACCCGGGCACCGAGCCGGGCAACGAGCCGCGGTCCGGCGAACCGGTCCGGCCGCGCGCCATCTACCCGCGGATCGTCGCGTCCCGGGTGCGCAGCCAGCTCGCCTACCCGACGTCGTTCGCGCTGAACCTGGCCGCCCAGGCGATCGGCCAGACCATCGAGCTGATCGTCATCCTGGTGCTGTTCACGCAGGTGAGCACGCTCGGCGGGTTCTCCGCCGGCGAGGTGCTGCTGATCTACGGACTGGCCGGCAGCGCGTTCGGGTTGGCCGACCTGTGCGTCAGCCAGGTGGAGCAGCTGCCCGACTACATCCGGACCGGGGAGTTCGACGTGATCCTGCTGCGGCCGCTCGGGACGCTCGCCCAGGTGCTGTCGGCCGACGTCGCGCTCAAGCGGCTGGGCCGGGTCGGCGTCGGATTCACCGTGCTCGGCATCGCGCTCGCCGGGCTCGACATCGACTGGACGCCGCTGCGGGTGCTGCTGCTGGTCGGCACGCCGCTGTTCGGGGCGATCATCCTGGGCTCGATCTGGGTGGCGGCCAACGCGGTGTCGTTCTGGGTGGTCGACGGGCGCGAGGTGGCCAACGCGGTGACCTACGGGTCCGACTTCGCCACCTCCTACCCGATCACCATCTACGGGCCGTGGCTGCGCCGGCTGATGTGCTTCGCGGTGCCCGGCGCATTCGTGGCCTACTTCCCCGCGCTCGCGCTGCTCGGCCGGCCCGATCCGCTCGGGCTGCCGGTCGCGCTGCAGTACTGCGCGCCGCTGGTCGCGGTGCTCGCCGCGGCCACGGCGGCCCTGGTGTGGCGGCTCGGGATCCGGCACTACCAGGGCACCGGCTCGTGATCATCTCGACCGACGGGCTGGGCCGCGATTTCCTGGTCGGCTCCCGGCTGCGCCGCCGCCGGGTCACCGCGCTGCGCGACGTCACGCTGCAGATCGCGCCCGGGGAAGCGGTCGGGCTGCTCGGCCCCAACGGCGCCGGCAAGTCCACCGCGATCAAGATGCTGACCGGGGTGCTGGTGCCGACATCCGGCCGGGCGACGGTGTGCGGGCTGGACCCGGTGCGCCGCCGTCGCGAGCTGGCCCGGCGGATCGGGGTGGTGTTCGGCCAGCGCAGCCAGCTGTGGTGGGACCTGCCGCTGATCCAGAGCTTCGACCTGCACGGGGCCATCCACCGGATCCCGGCCGCGCGCTACCGCGAGCGGCTCGCCGAGTGCGTGGAGCTGCTGGACCTGACCGACTTCCTGGCCACCCCGGTGCGGCAGCTGTCGCTGGGGCAGCGGATGCGCGGCGAGGTCACGGCCGCGCTGCTGCACTCCCCCGAGCTGCTGGTGCTCGACGAGCCGACGATCGGGCTCGACCTGGCCAGCAAGGAGCGGCTGCGCTCGTTCCTGGCCGCGGTGAACGCCCGCGGCGAGGTGACGCTGCTGCTCACCACCCACGACCTGCCCGATGTCGAACGGCTGTGCCGGCGGGTGGTGGTCATCGACCGCGGCCAGGTCCTGGTCGACGACGAGCTGGCCACCCTGCGCTCCCGCTTCGCCGGGCACCGGACGCTGGTCGTCGAGCTGGCCGAGCCGGCGCCGGCACTGGACGGCCTGGCCGGCGTGACGCGGGTCGAGGTGGCCGCCCAGGGTCTGCGCCAGCGCCTGGAGTTCGGGCGCGGGACGTCGGCGGCGGACCTGATCGCGGAGGTGGCGCGGCGGGTGCCGGTGCGCGACGTCAGCGTCGACGAGCCGTCCATCGAGGACCTGGTGCGAACTCTCTACCGCCGCTGAACGTCCCGGTCTGAATCACAGGTCCTCGGACGCGGCGACGCCGGGCACCGCGCCGGTGCGGAAGGCCTCCACGAACAGCTCATGGTCGGCGCGCGCCCTGGCCGCGTAGGAGTGCGCGAACTCCACCACCCAGTCCACGAACTCGTCCTCCCGACCACCGACCACATTCATGATCGCCTCCTCGGTCTGGAACGGGACCAGCGAATGGTCGGCGTCGGCGTCGGCCACGCAGTGCACCTTGGCGGTGGCCTGTCCGAGGTAGGCCACCACCGGGGCGATCTCCGCCGGCTCGGTGAGCTCCGTCCAGTCCAGATCCGCCTCGTACGGCGACACCTCGGCCACCACGTAACCGACCCTGCCCTGGCTGCTCCAGTCCAGATCGGTCCAGCCCAGCAACGGATCGGCGTGCGCCTGCAGCGCCCGCTGGGACACCGCCGTGCGGTGCCCGTGGTGGGTGAAGTGGGCGGCGATCTCCGGGTCGGTGACGACCCGCGACGGCGCGGCGACGTTGCCCTGCTTCATCGACAGCACCACGTCGTTGTCCAGCGCCTGGTTGTAGCCCTCGATCAGCACCGTGTACGCCGGCAGCCCGGCACTGCCGATGCCGAAGCCGGAGCGCCCGGCGATGTCCTTCACCGTGTACGCCACCCCGCGCTGGCGCTTCGCGTCCGGGATGGACTCGAGGTAGCGCTCGAACGCCTCGATCACCGCGGCCCGCTCGTCGGTCTCGAGCCGGCGCAGGCCCGGCACCTCGCGCAGCACCCGGTCGAAGCCCTCGGTCTCGGTGATCCCGTCCAGCAGCCCGACCCGGGTGCGCAGCTTGGCCAGCTTCAGCACCTGCTCCACGGCGCCGTCGGTGGTGCCCAGCCGCAACGAGAAGCTGCGGTCATCGGCCTGCTCGGTGAACCAGCGGACCTGATCCAGGTAGGCGCGGGTGTAGCGCTGCACCAGCGCGGTGATGTCGTCGTCGGAGATGGCCTTGCGCCAGCCCAGCAGGGCCAGGCTCGCCGCGAACCGGGTGATGTCCCAGGTGAAGTGCCCGACGTAGGCCTCGTCGAAGTCGTTGACGTCGAAGATCAGCACACCGTCACCGTCCATGTAGGTGCCGAAGTTCTCCGCGTGCAGATCACCCTGGATCCAGATCCGGCCGGTGCGCTCGTCGGCCCACGGGTCCTCGCGCTCGGCGATGTCGGCGTAGAACAGGCAGGCGCTGCCGCGGTAGAAGGCGAACGGGTCCGCGGCCATCTTGCGGAACTTCGTCCGGAACGCGGCCGGGTCGGCGGCCATCAGATCGGAGAAGGCCTCCACGAGGGTGTCGACGATCCGCGCGGAGCGGTCCTCATCGTTCATGCCGGCAGATGGTGCCCGAAATCTCAGTTCAGGGTGAACGAATCGCGGGTGATCGTCGCGGCCAGCACCGCCATCGCCGCGCCGAACCCGACGTAGCAGAGCACGTCGACGGCTCGGCTGCGGATCACCAACAGGCCCGCCCGCTCCGGGCTCAGCACCATCCGCAGCACCGCCGCCACCAGCAGCCCGGCGGCCAGCAGCACCGCACCCTCGCGCCAGTGCTGGGTCAACACCCGCTGCATGCCGACGGCGGTGATCGCCAGCACGACGATCATCGGCGCCTGCCGGGCCAACCGGGCGCGCAGCTGTTTCACGCTGCCGGGCCGATCACGGGTGAGGGCCCCGGCACGGTCGTCAGCACCGGGCATCAATCCGACAGGCCGCGCTCGGCCGCCTCGACCACGTTGGTCAGCAACATCGCCCTGGTCATCGGCCCGACGCCACCCGGCATCGGCGCGAGCAGCCCGGCGACCTCGACGACCTCGGGCGCGACGTCGCCGACCAGGCCGAGATCGGTGCGCGTGACGCCCACGTCGAGCACCGTCGCGCCGGGGCGAACCATGTCCGCGGTGATCAGCCCGGGCACGCCGGCCGCCGCCACCAGCACGTCGGCGCGGCGCGCCTCGGCGGCCAGGTCACGGGTGCCGGTGTGGCACAGCGTCACGGTGGCGTTCTCGGTACGCCGGGTCAGCAGCAGCCCCAGCGGGCGGCCGACGGTGACCCCGCGGCCGACCACGGTCACCCGGGCACCCCCCAGCGCGACGTCGTGGCGCCGGCACAGCTCCACGATGCCGCGCGGGGTGCAGGGCAGCGGCCCGGGCTCACCGAGCACCAGCCGCCCCAGGCTCACCGGGTGCAGCCCGTCGGCGTCCTTCGCCGGGTCGATGCGCTCCAGCGCCGCGCCGGCGTCCAGCCCGCGCGGCAGCGGCAGCTGCACGATGAACCCGGTGCACGCCGGGTCGGCGTTGAGCTCGTCGATCGCTCGTTCCACATCGGACTGTGACGCGTCGGCGGGCAGCTCGCGTCGCAGGGAGGTGATCCCGACCTTCGCGCAGTCGCGGTGCTTGCCGCGCACGTACGAGTGCGAGCCCGGGTCGTCGCCGACGAGCAGCGTGCCCAGCCCCGGGGTGATGCCGGCGACGGCCAGCTTCTCGATCCGCCCCTCCAGCTCGCCGAGGATGTCGTTCAGGGTGGACCTGCCGTCCATCAGTGTTGCCGTCACCCGGCCATCCTCCCGCACCCGCCCGGCGTCAGGAGACCCGGAGGCCGTGTGCGGCGGCGAAGGCGAGGGCCTGCTCGGCGTCCACCGTCGCGTCGCTCAGCCGGGCCTGCACCAGGCCGTCGGGGTCGATGCGGGCGCCGCGCAGATCCGCCCCCTCCAGGCGGGTGCGCAGCAGCCGGGCGCCGCCGAGGTCGGCGCCCCGCAGATCGCATTCCCGCAGGTCGGCCTCCACCAGGTTGGCCTCGCGCAGCCGCAGCCCGGACAGGTCGGTCTTGCGCAGATCGGCCCGGCCCAGCGCGGCCAGCGTCAGGTCGCAGTCGGTGATCACGATCGGGCGCAGCCGGCAGTCCATGATGCTGGTGCCCAGCAACGAGCAACCGCGGAACGTCGAGCCGCCCAGCGTCACCCGGTGCATCGTGGCGGTCCGGAACGCCGTGCGCTGGTGGTGCGAGTCACCCAGATCGGCCCCGGTGAAATCGCAACCGTCGAAGGAGCACGAGTCGGTGACCAGGCCACGCAGGTCGGCCTCGACGAACCGGCAGTCGACGAAGCGCCGCCGCAGCCACGGCTCCTCGCCGACCGACACCTCGGACAGATCGAGACCGGTGTACTCGGAGTCGTCGCAGATCGGTTCCGGCCCGTCGTTCGAGCTCGGGCGGTTCACGCCGGTCCGGCGGTGATGCGGTCGACCATGTCGTGGCTGATGCCGAAGCCGTCGAACGCGGCGAGCGTCGAGATCGGGAAGTTGCCGATCACGCGCACCAGCTCCTCGTCGCGCAGGATGCCGGCCGGGTTGCCGTCGGCGTCGGTGCCGATCTCGTCGCGGATGATCGTCCCGCCGACCGGGTCGGCCAACCATTCCTGCAGCGTGGACATGCGGGTCAACAGTCGGGCGACCGGCGCGACGTCGAGCTGGAGGGTCTCGCTGAGCCGGATGTCGCGCGACGACGCCCCGACGGCCACGACGAACTCGCCCGGCTCCACGACCCAGTCCCGGTCCCGCGCCGACCAGTGCGCGAACTCGCGCACGCCGAGCGCGAAGCTGACCCGCTCGCTCGCCCCGGGCTCGAGGCCGACCTTGGTGAAGCCCTTGAGCTCCCGCGGCGGCCGGGCCACCGACGACCCGGGATCGCCGACGTAGAGCTGCACGATCTCGCGACCGGCCCGGTCGCCGGTGTTGGAGATCCGGCAGCTCACGGTGACCACCAGGTCGGCCGCGTCGACCGAGCCCGTCGCAGTGAGCTCCAGCTCGTCGTAGCCGAAGGTGGTGTAGGACAGCCCGTGCCCGAACGGGTAGGCGACCGGGGTGTCGGTCGCGTCGTAGCCGCGGTAGCCGACGAACACGCCCTCGCCGTAGCGCACGACGCCGTGCTCGCCGGGGAAGTTGAGGTGCGCCGAGCAGTCCTGCAGCCGCAGCGGGATGGTCTCGGCGAGCTTGCCCGACGGGTTGACCGCGCCGGTGAGCACGTCGGCCAGCGCCGAGCCGACCGCCTGCCCACCCAGCCAGCACTCGACGATCGCGGCGGCGTGGTGTTCCCAGGTGCTGGTCTGCACCACCGATCCGTTGAACAGCACGACCACCACGGGCACGCCGGGCGCGGATTCGGCGACCGCGCCCAGCAGCCGCAGCTGCTGGGGCGGCAGCTCGATGTGCGTGCGGTCGTAGCCCTCGGACTCCTCGATCGCGGGCAGCCCGAGGCAGGCGATGATCACGTCGGCGCCGACGGTCGCGGCGAGCGCGTCGGCCACCAGCTCAGCGTCGGCGTCGGCCTGCTCGAGCGCGTAGCCGGGGGCGAAGCGCACCGTCGCGTCCGGGAGGGCGGCGGTCAGGGCGTCCAGCGCGACGTCGACTCCGGTCGGGTTGACCTGGGAGCTGCCGGCGCCCTGGTAGCGGGGGGTGCGGGCGAGCTCACCGAGCACCGCGACCGTGCCGGCGCCGGCCAGGGGCAGCACCCGGCCCTCGTTCTTGAGCAGCACGATGCTCTCCCCCGCGGCCCGGCGGGCCAGCACGTGGTGCGCCTCCGGGTCGAACTCGGCCGGCGCGCGTCCGGCGGCGCGATGTACCAGCTGCAGCACCCTGGACGCGCCCAGGTCGAGCACCGCCTCGTCGAGCCGGCCCGCGCGCACCGCCTCGACCAGCGCCTTGTCGCTGAAGCCGAGGTCAGGCGGCATCTCCAGGTCCAGCCCGGCGGCCAACGCCGCGACCCGGTCGTGCACCGCGCCCCAGTCGGACATGACCAGGCCGTTGAAGCCCCACTCACCACGCAGCAGCTCGGTGAGCAGCCAGTGGTGCTCGGAGGCGTACGTGCCGTTGACCTTGTTGTAGGCGCACATCACCGTCCACGGCGCGGCGTCGGTGATGATGTGTTCGAAGGCGGGCAGGTAGATCTCGCGCAGCGTGCGCTCGTCGACCTCGGCGCTGACCCGCAGCCGATCGGTCTCCTGGTTGTTGGCCGCGAAGTGCTTGACCGAGGTGCCGACGCCCTGGCTCTGCACGCCGTGCACCAGCGCCGCGCCGAGCCTGCCGGCCAGGTGGGGATCCTCGGACAGGTACTCGAAGTTGCGCCCGCACAGCGGTGACCGCTTGATGTTGACGCCCGGCCCGAGCACCACCGCGACGTCCTGGGCCCTGGCCTCCACCCCGAGCGCGACGCCGATCTCCTGCGCCAACCCGGTGTCCCAGGACGAGGCGAGCGCGCACGCCGTCGGGTAGCAGGTCGCAGGCAGGCTGCCGCCGATCCCGACGTGGTCGCCGCCGTCGGGCTGGCGACGGAGGCCGTGCGGGCCGTCGGACAGCGTGATGGACTCGATACCGTGCTCGGGCACCGCCGCGGTGTGCCAGATGTCGCCGCCGAGGCACAGCGCGGCCTTCTGCTCGACGCTCAACCCTCGAGCCTGTTCCAGATATGTCTCGTCGCCACCCATGGGTGGCATCTTGCCGGGCCGCGCAGATCTGCGGGACCAGCACTTTCGGCCAGGCCGTCCGGGGCTCCATCACGTTGGGGCTGTGGCTGGTCGGCTACCTGGACACCGCGGCGCTGGCCGGCGGCATGATCCCGGCGTCACCATCCCGGCCGGGGCCAGCAGATCCAGCACTGATCCGCGTCAGTCATCCATGACGGTGGCCGCCGCGGTCGCGCCGAGCTCCCAGCACGCCTGCAGCTCGGCGCGACCCGGCGCACCGGTCACCTCGACCGGTGCCGCCAGCGCCCGCCAGCCCAGCCCCGCCGCGATCTGCTCGACCGATCGCACGGCGCCCTCGGTGCCCAGGTTGCCGTGCACGTAGAGCCCGAACGGCAGGTCCCGCTTGGCGTCCAGCACCGGGTAGTAGGCCAGGTCGAAGAAGAGCTTCAGGGCCCCGGACATGTAGCCGATGTTGGCCGGGGTGCCGAGCAGGATTGCGTCGGCGCCGAGCACGTCGGCCGGCCCGGCCGAGAGCGCCGGACGACGCAGCACGTCGACGCCGGTGATCTCCGGGTCGGTCGCGCCGCGCAGCACCGCGTCGAACATCTCCGCCATCGCCGGTGACGGCGTGTGGTGCACGATCAGCAAGGTGGCCACGGCGTCACCCTGACACGGGCGACCTCGGCCAGGCAGCGCCGCGCACCGCCGGGCCGGCCGACGCATGATGGAGTCATGACAGAGGTGGCGCCGTCCCGGCCGGCGAGCCGACGGCGCCGACGGCGCCGGCGGGCGGCGCTGGTGGTCGCGGTGCCGGTGCTGGTGGCGCTGTTGCTGCACGGCTACCCGTGGGCCCGGCTGGTGCTGCAGCCGAGCTGGCCTTCGGGGCCGACGATCGCGCTGAGCGCGCTGGCCGCGGTGCTGGCGATCGGGCTCCCGGCCGCGCTGCTGCTCGGCCACGGCCGCGGCCTGGGCTGGGCCAGCACGCCCGGCGACCTGTGGCTCGGGGTCGCCTGGCAGCTGTTCGTCTGGACCGGGGTCGGCGAGCTGCTGCGGCTCGCGCTGCTGCTGGCCGGGACGCCGGACCCGACCCGGGCCCGGCTGGTGGCCGCGGCGGTGCTCGGCTGGACCGTCCTGATCCTGGCCTGGGGCGCGTACCGGGCGCTCGGTCCGGTGCCGGTCCGGGAGCGCGAGGTCCGCATCGCCGGGCTCGGCGCCGGCCTGGACGGGCTGCGCATCGGGCAGCTCACCGACACCCACCTGGGACCGTTCCTGACCCGGCGCTGGATGCAGCGGATCACCGCCCAGGTGAACGCCCTCGATGTCGACGTGCTGGCGCACACCGGTGACCTGGTGGACGGCTCGCTGGCGGCGCGCGCGCACCAGGTCGAGCCGTTGGCCGCCGCCACCGCGCGGGACGCCCGGCTGTTCATCACCGGCAACCACGAGTACTTCTCCGGCGCGGCGGACTGGACCGGCTACATGGCCGAGCTGGGCTGGACCGTGCTGCGCAACAGCCACCTGGTGCTGCGCCGGGGCGCCGATCAGCTGGTGGTCGCCGGCATCGACGACCGCACCGCCGCCGGCTCCGGGGTGCCGGGGCACGGCGCCGACCTGGACCGCGCGCTGGCCGGCGCGCCGCCAGGGGTTCCGGTGGTGCTGCTCGCTCACCAGCCGCGACAGGTGCTCGGCGCCGTCGACCGGGTCGATCTGCAGCTGTCCGGGCACACCCACGGCGGGCAGCTGTGGCCGTTCGGGTACCTGGTCCGGCTGGACCAGCCGACGCTGCACGGGCTGAGCCGGCACGGTTCGCGGACCCAGCTCTACACCAGCCGGGGCACCGGGTTCTGGGGCCCGCCGTTCCGGATCTTCGCGCCGCCGGAGATCGCCGTGTTGACGCTGCGCTCCGCCCGATCCGACTGAGCGAACGGGACGGCGAGCGGACTGTGCAGAACTACACGTTCGCACGATTCAGGCTGCATGGGGGGTTCGACCGGATCGGCGCAGTGTTCGTCGGGTAAGGACCGCCCCGGTTCCGGGGCCGTCCACCTCGACGGAAGGAATCGCCATGCGCATCGACTTCTCGGCCCTCCCCACTCGGCGCACGCTCGCCCGTGCCGGCGTCGCGCTGCTGCTCGGGACGGGCATCGCCGTCGGCGGGGCCGCCCCCGCATCCGCCCAGATCCTGGTCCCGCTGGGCTGTGGGGCGCTCTCCGGGCTCCCGGTGCCCGCTGGGTTCACCCTGGAGGACCACAGCGGCGACCCCGGGCCGCTCGGGACGGCCCAGAACCCCTACTCGACACAGCTGACCAACAACATGATCACCGTCGGGACTCCGTTCGCCGACTTCATCGAGGGCAGCAACACCCCGCAGGAGGTCATCTGCGGCCGGAACGGCGCGGACGTGATCAACGGCAACGGCGGCGATGACGAGATCTACGGCGGCAACGGTCGGGACGTGCTCAGCGGCGGCGAGTTCCGCGATTTCATCAGCGGCGATGACAACAACGACACCATCCACGGCGACGAGGTCGTCGCGACCGGGTTCGACCAGAACGACGAGCTGCGGGGCGGCT
The DNA here is from genome assembly GCA_963730945.1 of uncultured Actinomycetota bacterium. Classification (GTDB taxonomy): domain Bacteria; phylum Actinomycetota; class Actinomycetes; order Mycobacteriales; family Pseudonocardiaceae; genus Pseudonocardia. The sequence continues at coordinate 306,154 of CAVSTV010000004.1, read as the reverse complement.
TGGGGAACGACACGATCACCGGCGGCAACGATGTGCTGTCCCCCGCCGTGCCCGACACGATCAGCGGTGGCCAAGGGAGCAACACCGTCGTGCCGTGACGCACCCCAGCCACGGACCGGCAGTCCCCGGATCGACCGGCCTTTCATCCGGATCGGTGCGTCATGATCAGCGTTTGCGGTAGAAAAGCTGCATCTGTGCAGCTCAGCTACCGCAGCCGCTGATCATGGCCGGTGCGGTCCACGGCGTAGGTGGTGCTCATCGGAAGTCCCGGGAGCGCACCGGCACGGCGAGCACCAGCTTCTGGAGGCGGTCGGCGACCAGGTTGAGCACGCCCTCGGGGCTGCGCTCCAACCGGCCCCGCACCAGCAGCGCCGAGCTGCCGACCGCCACCGTGCGGTAGCGCGCCCACAGGCCTTCGGAGCAGGTGACGTTGAGCATCCCGCTCTCGTCCTCGAGGTTGATGAAGGTGACCCCGCGGGCGGTCGCCGGGCGCTGCCGGTGCGTCACCAGCCCGCCGACCAGCACCCGCGGCGGGCGCTGCTCCGGGTCGCCGGGCGGGATGTCCCGGCCGACCGCGTCGAGCCGGTCGATCCGGACCGCGCCCAGGCCGTCGAGCCGCTCGCGCAGGTGCTGCATCGGGTGGCTGTCCGGGGAGACCCCGGTGGCCCAGACGTCGGCCACGGTGAGCTCGGCCGCGGTCAGGCCGGGCAACGGCGGGGCGTCGAACCCGACGGCGGTACCGGGCAGCTGGTCCGGACGAACCGCGGCCACCACCCCGGCGGCCCACAGCGCGGAGCGGCGGTCGAGTGGACGGTTCTCGGCGGCGAAGCAGCCGAACGCGCCCGCGGTGGCCAGCGCCTCGGCCTGCGGGACGGTCAGCCGGACCCGGGTGGCCAGGTCGGCGAGGTCGCGGTAGGGGCCACCGCGCTCGCGCTCGGCGTCGATCGCCTCGGCCAGATCGAGCCCCACTCCCCGGACCTCGGCCAACCCCAGCCGGATGGCCTGGCCGCCCGCGCTGCCCGGATCGGGCTGCAGCACCGCCTCGGCGCGGCCGCGGTTGATGTCCGGGCCGCGGGCGAGCACGCCGTGCCGGCGGGCGTCGGCCACCAGTGACTGCGGGGAGTAGAAGCCCATCGGCTGCGAGTTCAGCAGGGCCGCGCAGAACGCCGCCGGGTAGTACAGCTTGAACCAGGCGCTGTAGTAGACCAGCGACGCGAAGCTGATCGAGTGGCTCTCCGGGAAACCGAAGTTGGCGAAGGCCAGCATCTTGGTGAAGATCTTGTCGGCCAGCTCGCCGTCGATCCCGTTGGCGGCCATGCCGGCGAAGAACCGTCCGCGCAGCCGTTCCATCTTCTCCGCCGAGCGCTTGGACCCCATGGCCCGGCGCAGCTCGTCGGCGTCGGCGGCGGAGAACCCGGCGACGTCCACCGCAACCTGCATGAGCTGCTCCTGGAACAGCGGCACGCCGAGCGTCTTGTCCAGCGCGTTCTTGAGCAGCGGGTGATCATGCTCCCACTTCTCCAGCCCGTTGCGGCGGCGGATGTAGGGGTGCACCGAGCCGCCCTGGATCGGGCCGGGGCGGATCAGCGCCACCTCGACGACCAGGTCGTAGAACACCCGGGGTTTCAGCCGCGGCAAGGTGGCCATCTGCGCGCGGGACTCCACCTGGAACACCCCGACCGAGTCGGCGCGCGCCAGCATGGCGTAGACCTCGGGGTCGGTCGGCTGCAGCTCGTGCAGCTCGACCCGGCGATCGTGGTGGGCGGCCACCAGATCGATCATCATGTGCAGCGCGGTGAGCATGCCCAGCCCGAGCAGGTCGAACTTGACCAGCCCGGCCGCCGCGCAGTCGTCCTTGTCCCACTGCACGACGGTGCGGCCCTCCATCCGGGCCCACTCGACGGGCACCACCTCCGACACCGGCCGGTCGCAGATGACCATGCCGCCGGAGTGGATGCCGAGGTGGCGGGGGAAGCCGAGCAGCTGGTCGGCCAGCCCCACCACCTGCTCCGGCATGCCCTCGGGCAGGGGTGCGTCGGCCAGCCCCGACCAGCGCTCGATCCGCTTGCTCCAGGCGTCCTGCTGGCCGGGTGAGAACCCGAGCGCCTTGGCCATGTCGCGGACCGCGGAGCGCGGCCGGTAGGTGATCACGTTGGCCACCTGCGCCGCGCAGCCGCGGCCGTAGGTGGAGTAGACGTACTGGATCACCTCCTCGCGGCGGCCGGACTCGATGTCCAGATCGATGTCCGGGTAGCCCTCGCGGGCCGGGGACAGGAACCGTTCGAACAGCAGGCCCATCGCCACCGCGTCGACGTTGGTGATGCCCAGCGCGTAGCAGACCGCGGAGTTGGCGGCCGACCCCCGGCCCTGGCAGAGGATGTCCGAGCGGCGGCAGAACTCGACGATGTCGTGCACGATCAGGAAGTAGCCGGGGAAGTTCTTGGCCTCGATGATGCCCAGCTCCTTGGCCACCATCGCCACCGCCCGCGGGTACTCCGCGAAGCTGCCGTAGCGCCGCGCCACCCCGCGGGCGGTGAGCTCGCGCAGCCAGTCGGCCTCGTCGTAGCCCGGCGGCACCGGGAACGGCGGCAGGTCGGGCGCGACGAGGCGCAGCGAGAACGCGCAGGCCCGCCCGAACTGCGCCGCCCTGGCCACCGCGCCCGGGTAGCGGTGATCGAACCGGGCGGCCAGCTCCGCGCCGGAGCGCAGGTGCGCGCCGCCGGCCGCCGGGAGCCAGCCGTCGGCCTCGTCGAGGCTGCGCCGGGCCCGCACCGCGGCCAGCGCCGTGGCCAGCGGAAACCTCGCCGCGGTGGCGTAGTGGGCGGCGGTGCTGGCGATCGTCGGCAGGCCCGCGGCGGCGGCCAGCTCGGCCAGCGCGTCGTTGCGCTCGGTGTCGGTGGGCAGGCCCGCGTAGCCGAGCTCGACCGCCACCTGGTCGGGCCCGAACCAGTCCACCAGCCGGCGCAGCTCCCGGGCCGGATCGCCGCCGGGGCGCAGCGCCTGCTGCACCGCGCCCTTGCGGCAGCCGGTCAGGGCCAGCACCCGACCCGCGGTCTCGGCGACCACCTCGTCGAGGTCGTAGACCGGGCGGCCCTTCTCCTGCCCGCGCAGCTGCGCGGCGCTGATCACCCGGCACAGCGCCCGGTAGCCGTCCGGGTCGCGGGCGAGCAGCAGCAGGTGGCTGCCCTCCGGATCGGCCACCCCGTTCTGCGGGGCGGTGAGGCCGAGGGACAGCTCGGCCCCGAACACCGTGGCCACGCCCAGCTCGGCGGCCGCCTCGGCGAAGCGCACCACCCCGTACATCCCGTCGTGGTCGGTGAGCGCGATGGCCTCCAGGCCCAGCCGGGCGGCCTGCTCCACCAGCTCCTCGGGGTGGCTGGCACCGTCGAGGAAGCTGAAGTTGGAGTGGCAGTGCAGCTCGGCGTAGGGCGTGCGCTCGGCCGGTCCGTCCAGCTCCGGGGACTCGTAGCGGACCCGCTTGCGCGACCAGGCCGGGCTGTCGCCGCCGTCGGCCTCCGGCCCCCCGGTCAGGCTCGACCCGTCCCGCGGGCGCCCGGACAGCACCGACTCCAGCTCGGCCCACGGGACGTCCGGGTTGTTCCAGCCCATGCCCTCACTCTACTCGAACTTATGTTCGATCGCGACGGAACCGGGGGGCGGGCCCACCCGCCCGCACCCACCGGTGCGAACGGCACTTGCGCACGCTAGGTGCGAGCGCAAAGTGCCGTTCGCACCACTTCTGCCCGCGCGCCACAGGACCCGCGACCACGGGACAGGGCGGCGCTACGCGGAGCGGGGCGGGATCTCCCCGGAACCGCGGCGGATCAGCGCGGTGGGGACCAACCGCACCTGTGGCGGCGAGGTATCGCCGTCGATCCGGGCGAACAGCCGCTCGGCGGCGGTCCGGCCGATCGCGGCCACGTCCTGCGCGACCACCGTGATCCCCGGGGAGAGCAGGTCGGCCAGCAGGAAGTCGTCGAACCCGACGAGCCCGACGGTCTGCTCGCAACCCAGCCTGCGCAGCGCCCGCACGGCCCCGATCGTCACCAGGTTCTGGGCGGTGAACAGCGCCGTCGGCGGATCGGCCCGGTGCAGCAGCGCGGTGACCGCGCCGTCCGCCGTCCCGGGATCGCGCAGGCCGTGCACGACCAGTCCGGGGTCCACCGTCAGGCCGGCCGCCCGCAACGCCTCGCGGTACCCGGCGAACCGGTGCTGGGCGGTGACGATGGTGTGCCGGTCCCCGAGGTAGGCGATGCGCCGATGGCCGGCCGCAGCCAGGTGCCGCACCGCCTCGGCCGCCCCGATCGTGTTCGTGGTGAGCACCGAGTCGACCGGCAGGTTGCGCGCCTCGCGGTCCACGCACACGATGGCCGTGCCGGCCCGCAGCTCGGCCGTCAGGTAGGACTGGTCGTCCCCCGCCGGGGCCAGCAGCAGCCCGTCCGCGTGCCGGGCGCAGAACTCCGTGGCCAGCGCGCGCTCGCGCACCGGGTCCTCGTCGAGGCTCGCGGAGAACACGACCACCCCACGGGGCACGGCCGCGTCCTCCACCGCTCGCTGCACGGCAGCCGAGTACGGATTCGCGACGTCTTCGAGCAGCAACCCGATCGATGCCGTCCTGCGATCAGAACGGCGCAAGATGCGGGCGCCAACGTTCGGTCGGAAGTCGAGCTCATCGATCGCCCGCCGGACCCGCCGCTCGAGGACGGGCGACACCCCGCCCTCGTCGTTGACCACTCGGGAGACGGTCTTGAAGCTCACCCGGGCCCGTTCGGCGACGTCCCGCATGGTCGGCCGGCGCTCACCAGCCGGGGATTCATGAACCCGGCCCATGGCCCCCCTTCGACCAGCGCCGAGCCCCGTCGCCCAGCTGTGTGCACCATGCTGGGAGCGTTCGGCAACGTTGTCAAGAAGTTCCCGTCGTTACGAACTTGTTATCGATCAACTCGGCATTGCGCCTTGTCGGGACGTCTGAAAACGTTCACAATCCCTGACAACGTTGTCTAACGTCACCTTGTTCGAAGCAGATAGCCACCCCGATGTCGACGATGACGAAAGGTCGCAACAGATGAATCAGGCAGGCTCGGCCCGTCGGAGGGCCACCGCGTTGGCCACCGCCACCATGGCCGCACTCGCACTCAGCGCATGTGGTGGGGGCGAGAGCGCCGCTCCCAGCAGCGGCGGAAGCGGTGGCGGTGAGACGCCGATCGTCGGCCTGATCACCAAGACCGACACCAACCCCTTCTTCGTCAAGATGAAGGACGGCGCCCAGGCCGCCGCCACCCAGGCCGGCGTGGAACTGCAGTCCTTCGCCGGCAAGCAGGACGGCGACAACGAGGCCCAGGTGCAGGCCATCGAGAACCTGATCTCCGCGGGCGCCAAGGGCTTCCTGATCACGCCGAGCGACTCGGCCGCCATCGTGCCGGCCATCGAGCAGGCCAAGCAGGCCGGCATGCTGGTCATCGCGCTGGACACCCCGACCGACCCGGCCGACGCCGCCGACGCCACCTTCGCGACCGACAACTACCAGGCCGGGCTGCTCATCGGGCAGTGGGCGAAGACCAAGCTCGGGCCCGAGGCCGCGCAGGCCAAGATCGCGATGCTGGACCTGAACGCCAACGGGGTCTCCGTCGACGTGCAGCGCGACCAGGGCTTCCTGGAGGGCTTCGGCGTCGACGTCGCGGACAAGACCAAGATCGGCGACGAGACCGACGCGCGGATCGTCGGCCACGACGTCACCGACGGCGCCGAGGAGGGCGGTCGGACGGCGATGGAGAACCTGCTGCAGAAGGACCCGACGATCAACCTGGTCTACACGATCAACGAGCCGGCCGCGGCCGGCGCCTACCAGGCCCTCAAGTCGGCGGGCCGGGAGAAGGACGTCACCATCGTCTCGGTCGACGGCGGTTGCCCGGGCGTCGAGGCGGTCAAGGCCGGCCAGATCGGTGCCACCTCGCAGCAGTACCCACTGAAGATGGCGTCCGAGGGTGTCGCGGCCATCGCCGCGTTCGCCAAGGACGGCACCAAGCCGGAGGCGACGTCGGGCAAGACGTTCACCGACACCGGCGTCACGCTCATCACCGACCAGGCGCAGACCGGAGTCGAGAGCAAGGACACGACCTTCGGCGCCGAGAACTGCTGGGGCTGACCGCCTCACCCACCGCGGAGCCGGCCGGGCGCGGGGCGTAACAGCACCCCCGCGCCCGGCCACCCGCCGGAAGCCCGACTGCCGACCGTGTCGATGAATGGACAGGGTCGATGCAGGTCGGGCCGATGCACAGAGGAGTGCTCGTATGGCGAACGACGAGTCCGGCCAGGGCAGTGTGGCCACCGCACCGACCCCGGAACCAAGCGGCTTCGATCAGCACAAGCAACAGACGCCGCTGGAGCGCATCCAGCATGTCCTGCACGCCAACCCGATCCTCGGGCCGGTCGCGGTGCTGCTCATCGCGATCATCGCCTTCTCGATCGTCTCCGGCCGGTTCCTGTCGGCCGCCAACCTCGGGCTGGTGATCGCCCAGGTCACCGTGATCGCGACCCTCGCGCTCGGTCAGACCCTGGTCATCCTGACCGCCGGCATCGACCTGGCCGCGGGCGCGATCGCCGTGTTCTCATCGATCCTGATGGCCAACTTCGCCACCAAGGTGGGCATGCCGGGCGCCCTCGCGCTGCTGGTCGGCCTGCTCTGCGGCACGGCCATGGGCTTCTTCAACGGGTTCCTGGTGACCCGGCTCAAGCTGCCGCCGTTCATCGTCACCCTCGGCACGCTGAGCATCTTCTTCTCGCTCAACTCGGTGGTGTCGGGCAGCGAGACGATCCGCGGCTCCGACATGCCCGACATCATGACCTGGACCGGCAACACGTTCGGCCTCGGCGGCTTCCGGATCACCTACGGCTCGATCCTGATGCTGATCATGTTCGGGTTCTTCTGGTACGCGCTGTCCAACACCGCATGGGGCAAGCACGTCTACGCCACCGGCGACGACGTCGAGGCCGCGCGGCTGGCCGGTATCCGGACCGACCGGGTGCTGCTGTCGGTGTACACGGTGGCCGGCGTGATCTACGCGGTCGGCGCCTGGATCCTGATGGGCCGGCTGGCCTCGGCCAGCCCGAACGTCGGCGTCGAGTACAACCTCGACTCCATCACCGCCGTGGTGCTGGGCGGCACCAGCCTCTTCGGCGGCCGCGGCCTGGTGTTGGGCACCCTGGTCGGCGCGCTGATCGTCGGGGTGTTCCGCAACGGTTTGCAGCTGGGCGGGGTCGACGTAGTGTGGCAGGGCTTCGCGATCGGCCTGCTGGTGCTCGTGGCCGTCTCCATCGACCAGTGGATCAGGAAGGTGAAGGCATGACCACCACCGACGCATCGTTGGAGAAGGGCCCGCGCTCGACCGGGAGCCGCGAGCCCGTGCTGCAGGCCAAGAACCTCGTCAAGCGCTACGGCCCGGTCACCGCGATCGCCGACAGCGACCTGGAGCTCTACCCCGGCGAGATCCTCGCCGTGATCGGCGACAACGGCGCCGGCAAGACCAGCCTGATCAAGGCGCTGTGCGGGGCGCTCGTCCCGGACAGCGGCGAGATCCTGCTGGACGGCAAGAAGGTGAGCTTCCGGAACCCGATGGAGGCCCGGCTCGCCGGGATCGAGACCGTCTACCAGTCGCTCGCCGTGGCTCCCGGGCTCGACATCGCCGACAACCTGTTCCTCGGTCGCGAGGAGCGCAAGCCCGGCGTCATGGGCTCGGTGTTCCGCATGCTCGACAAGAAGCACATGCGCAGCGAGGCCAAGCGGCACATGGCCGAGCTCGGCGTGGCCACGCTGCAGAACATCGGTCAGGCCGTGGAGAGCCTGTCCGGTGGGCAGCGCCAGGCCGTCGCGGTGGCCCGCTCGGCCGCGTTCGGCAGCAAGGTCGTCATCCTCGACGAGCCGACCGCCGCGCTCGGGGTCAAGGAGGGCAACCGGGTGCTGCAGCTGATCCGCGACGTCCGCGACCGCGGGCTGCCGGTCATCCTGATCAGCCACAACATGCCGCACGTGTTCGAGATCGCGGATCGGATCCACATCCAGCGCCTCGGCCGGCGGGCCACGGTGATCACTCCGCAGTCGCACTCGATGTCCGAGGCGGTGGCCATCATGACCGGCGCCGCGGAGCCTCCACCCATGGTGGCCTGAGCAGCACCGCACGTCCCTGAGCGAATCGCGCTCCCGGCCGAGGTATCGGGCCGGGAGCGCCGCTCGTTCGGGCCGGCCTAGGTCTGGCCTAGGTCTGGTCGGGAACGGCCAGGGGCAGGTCGACGCAGACCGTCGTGCCGGTGGCGGGTGAGGTGTCGAACCCGACGGTGCCGGCGTGCGCGGTGACCAGGGCGTCCACGATCGGCAGGCCGAGGCCCGATCCGCCGCGCGCCCGGGACCGCGCGGTATCGGCCCGCCAGAACCGGTCGAAGACGTGCGCGGCCTCGCGCGGGGTCAGGCCCGGGCCGTCGTCGTCGACGATGAGCAGCACGTTCCGCGGACCGGCGCGCACCGTGACCCGGATGCTGCTGGTCGCCGGTGTGTGCCCGGTCGCGTTGGCCAGCAGGTTCGCGATGACCTGGCGGAGCTGGTCGGCATCTCCGGTCACGACGCAGTCCGGCTCTGCGTGCAAGGTCACCGAGCGGCGCGGATGCACTGCCCGCAGGTCGGCCACGGCGTCGGTGGCGAGCCGGTCCAGCGGCACCGGGCCACGCGGACCGGGCTCGCCCTCGGCGGTGAGCCGGGCAGAGGTGACGTTGCCCTGCGCGGTGATCAGATTGGCCTCGGCGTCGTCGATCGCCTTCTGGTCGTTCAGCAGCGTGGAGTCCCGGCCCTGCCGGGCCGTCGTCACCGCCTGCTGCGCCGAGTCGATGCTCGACCTGCGGGTGTTCTCGGCCGAGCTGAGGGCCTGCTGCTGGGACGTGCAGTCGTTGTCGTCATCGGAAGTGCCGGACACGGTCCAGGTCGAGGCGCCGCCGGTGTAGGGGCCGGCCAGCACGACACCGGTCGTGTCGGAGCGCGCGTTCGACGCGGTGGTGCTGGGGGAGCTGGTCGTGGTCCGCGAGGAGCTGGTCGTGGTGCTGGGCGGGCGTGTCGTGGTGCTGGGCGAGCTGGTGGTCGTGCTCGGGGCGCTGGTCGTGGGGGCGGCGCTGCCCGCCGTGGTCGACGCGCTCGAGGTGCTCCGGCCCGATCGGCAGTCGGACAGGTTCTGCTGGGCGTCGGCGACCAGGTCGTTCTGCGTCCGGCGGGTGTTGGCCAGGTCGTCCTCGGCGTTGGCGATCGCGGTTGCGGTCGACGTCCGGTCCAGGGCGAGCTGCTCCCGGGCGTTGCCGAGAGCGACCTTCGCGTTCGTCACGCTCCGCTCGGCCTGGGCGATCGACTCCTGGTCCTGGCGCCGCGCCACGTCGGTCGGGCCGGATCGGGCCTGGTCGTAGGCGGCCCGCGCGTTGTCCCGATCGGCCTGGGCGTTCCGCAGGTCCAGCTGGGCGGTCGCCGGGTCGATGCTGGCCAGTACCTGACCGAGCTGCACGGTGTCGCCCGCCCTGACGTTGATCGCGTTGATGGTGCCCGCGTTCTCGAAGTTGACCTCGATGGTCAACGACTCCTCGGTGTTGCCGGTGCTGTTCACCTTCTCCGTCACGGTGCCGCGGCTGACCAGGGCGGTGCGCGCGGTCTCCGTCGGGGTCTCCGGGCTGCCGGCCTGCAACGCGGTCACGACGAGCAGTGCCACCAGCAGGGCCGCCAGCCCGATGTTCAGCCAGCGGCGGCGCGGCGGCATCGCACGCAACCGGGCCACGGGCCGGCTCCACCAGGTCCGGGTCGATCCGACCGTCATCGCACCGACCCGCACCGCCCGAAGGCCACACCGTCGACCGGGCCACGCAGCATTCCGTCCTCCTGGGGTTGACAGCGGAGGGCGATTGTGGCGTGGGCGGATCGGCGTTGCCTGTGCGGAACTTCGACGCCGGATATGCGAGCGGACTCGTTTCGGTCTCGACCGGGTGGGCGCGACCCGCGCCGCGTGACCGGACCGGGGTCAGCCGTCCGACGCTGCGGGGCGACGGGCGGGCCCACTGCCGTGCGGCCAGACTGGGGCCATGCGGAAACGTTGCGGCGCGGTGCTGGCCGCCCTGTCCATCGTGATGCTCACGGCGTGCAGCGCGAGTCCGGCACCGCCGCCGCAGCCTCCCGCCCCGGCGCCGCCGGCGCCCGCCCCGCCGACCGGCGACGCGGCACTACCAGGCCGGCTGGTCGCCGGCGTGACCGGTGATGGCGCGTTCCGGCACCTGCAGGAGCTGCAGCGCATCGCCGACGCCAACGGCGGCAACCGGGCGCTGGGCACGCCGGGCTACGACGCCGGCGTGGACTACGTGGCCGGCGCGCTGCGGACCGCCGGTTTCCAGGTGCAGACCCCCGAGTTCGCGGCGCGCCGCTTCGACGTTCAGCGGGAGACGCTCACCGTCGACGGGGCGCCGGTGCCTGCGGTGGCGCTGAGCTTCTCCCCCGCCACCCCGGCCGGCGGGGTCAGCGCACCGCTGGCCGTGGTGGACGGCGAGGCCTGCGACGCCGCCGCGCTGGCCGGGGTGCCGGCCGGCGCCGTGCTGCTCGTCCGCCGTGGGACCTGCACGTTCGCCCAGAAGTCGACGAACGCGGCCGGCGCGGGCGCGGTGGCGCTGCTGGTGGTCAACAACGAGGACGGCACGCTGAACGGCGGCACTCTCGGCGACGGCGCCAGCGGCGCCGTGCCCACCGCCGGGCTCAGCAAGCCCGATGGTGATGCGCTGTTCGGCCGCGCCGGGGCGCCGGTGTCGCTGGTGCTGGACACGAAGGTGGAGGAGACCCGCAGCCGGAACGTGATCGCCCAGACCGGCACCGGGAACCCCGATCAGGTGGTGTTCGCCGGCGCCCACCTGGACTCGGTGCGCGCCGGGCCGGGGATCAACGACAACGGCTCCGGTACGGCGGCCCTGCTCGAAGTCGCGCTGCAGCTGGGCAGCTCGCCGCCGGTCACGAACGCGGTGCGGTTCGGGTTCTGGGGGGCCGAGGAGGAGGGCCTGCTCGGCTCCAGCGCCTACCTGCAGGGGCTGAACGACGCCGATCGCGGCCGCATCGCCACCTACCTCAACCTGGACATGGTCGGCTCCCCGAACGCCGGCTACTACGTGCTCGACGGCGACGACTCCGACCCCAACGACGCGGAGCCGGCGCCGAAGGGATCGGCGGTGGTGGAGCGCGCGTTCATCGAGGCCCTGGGGGCGGCCGGGGTCACCGCGCGGGGCACCGGTTTCGACGGCAACTCCGACTACGACCCGTTCGTGCAGGCCGGTATCGCCTCCGGGGGCCTGTTCACCGGGGCGAGCGAGCGGATGACCGCGGAACAGGCGCAGCTGTGGAGCGGCGACGCGAACGCCCCGCACGATCCCTGCTACCACCAGGCCTGCGACCGGATCGACACCATCGACCGGGTGGCGCTGGATCGCAACGCCGATGCCGCCGCCGCGGTGATCGCCCGGTTCGCGCTGTCCACCGCCGAACTCGAGCGGTGAGTAGCGGGGATGATCGTCGTTCCGGTGCAACTCCGGCCATATAGAGCGTGTTGCCGAATCCTCAGCAGCCGTCAGGGCACGGCCGAGCCGCCATCGGGCACCCCGGACGGTTCGGCGGCGTCAAGATCACCGTCTGCGGTCGCTGAGCTGCACGGATGAAGCTAATCAACCGCAGACGCCGATCATGACCAGGGTTTGCCCGGACCCGGGGCCGGTCAAGGGATGCCACCGCCGCCCGATTCGGCAACAGGCTCTATATGGCCGCTTCTGCACCGAAACAGCGATCAAGGCCACGCTCAGGCGGGTGTCACCCAGATCGGGGACGACCAGGCCATCTCGCCGTCCACCTGGAACACCCTGGCGTAGTAGAACGCCGCACCCGGTGCGTCAACATCGTCGAAGGTGACGTCGAGCTCGCGTGCGCCGAGGCCGAGCAGGGCGCCGACGGCGGGTTGCAGCAGCAGCTCACCGGGTAGCCCGAGGACCGTCTCGGAGTCGGGCACGAACGCGCCGGTGCCCAGCCGGGCGGCCAGCTCGCCGAGCCCGATCCGGATCGTGCGGCCCCCGCACGCGATGTGCACCAGCGCATCTGCGGGCCCGACCAGGCTGACCTCGACGCCGCCGCGCTGGGCGCCGTAGGGCTCGCCAAAGCTGTGCGTCACGTGCTCCCACGCCACCGCGTGCTCGTCGACGGCCACCACCTCCGGCCCGACGTAGGGCGGCAGCAACAATCGCCCGCCCTCGACGGACAGCCTGCCGTCCCAGACCGTGGTGATCGTGGCCTTGCCCCACTCCACCCGCACGTCGACGCGCAGCTCGCCGGGAGCCGTCGCGGGCTCGGCCCGCCAGCTGTGCAGCAGCTCGCCGTCGCGCAGCAGGTCGACCCGGGCCAGCTCGGAGTAGCCGGCGGCGTGCACCCGCAGCGGTCGCGGGGCTGCGTCCGGTCCAGCTGGCCACTCGACCTCGGAGCCCATCAGGTGCGGCCCCAACCGCAGGTCGGCGACGATGCCGCGGGTGGTGGCCGCGCAGGTGCGCCGCGAGTACAGCCCGTCGAAGATGTCCGAGCGGCTCAGCGACGGCGCGAGCACGGCCACGTAGCTCGCGCCGTGCCCGTGATCGGAGGAGGCGATCAGCCCGAAGCGGTGCCCGCGGCGCAGCCCGTCGATCATGAAGGTGCCGGTGGCGGTGCCGTCGGAGTACTGCCGGAAGCACGTCTGCGACTCGTAGTTGCCGCGGCAGGCCTGGAACACCTCGACCAGCCGGCTGAAGCGCGGATCGTGGTAGTCCCAGTCGTTGTGCACCATGGCCGAACCCGGGTGGTGCGGGATGGTGATCGCCGGGAACTCGGGGTGCTCGGCGAGCCCGCGCCAGAGCCCGTCGGGCGTCGTCGAGCCCTCGGCGAACGCGGAGAAGATCGGGGCGCCGCGGGCCACGTCGCCGAAGATCACGTTCTGGTGGCCGCGGTCGGCGGAGGTCCACTCGAACCCGTAGAGCGGCACGAAACGCCCCGGCACGTGCAGCAGATCGGCGATCTTCTGGATGCTCCACCACTGGTAGGGCGTCGAGTTCTCGGCGTGGTCGGTGACCGCCCAGAAGTCGTACTCGTTGACGTCCCAGGCGTAGCGGTAGAAGTCCTCCAGCGACGGTTCGTCCCCCGCGGTGCAGCGGCTGACCAGCGAGTGCCGGTGCAGGTCACCCCAGTACAGCTGGTAGTCCGCCCCGTCGGCGTGCACGGTGTAGCGCGCGTCCTGATCATCGCCGCGAGCCTCGGCCGCGGTCCAGCGCCGGGCCTCCTGCCGCTCGTCCGACTGCACCAGCCGCGAGCGCCGGGCACCGGGCGCGGTGTCGGGCGCCGCCGGCCCCGCCGACTCGACGGCGCCGAGCACCACCTGCCCGGCGCCGTGCACGCCGTGCCAGATGACGGCGCCGTGGTGATCGGCCAGGTAGGGGCATTCGCGGCCGCCGAAACCCTCGGTCCAGTCCAGGGCGCGCACCAACCTGCCGTCGCACTGGGTGGCGAGCACGACGCCGGTCACGGTGGCGGCCAGCGACAGCTCCTCCAGGGTGGCGTCGGTGCGGCTGAACGTGCTGGGCGGAAGCCAACCGTCGGGGCCCAGCACCTGGACCGCAGCCTCCCAGTAGTAGGTCATCAGCGGCAGCTGGCGGTGCACCCGATATCCGACAACGAGTCCACCATCCACTGTGGCCTGCAACTTGGGCATCGCGGACGGCGTGACGTTGAGCCCGGGGGCGAGCTCACCCGGCGGCTCCACGAGCTCGTCGCCCGCGATGCACACCACCCTGATGCCGGCGCTCACCTCGGGCAGCAGCTCCGGGGGCACGCTGGCGCCGGGCTCACGCATGCCGTCGCGCTGTTCGACGCGCAGCCCGTGCTCGGGGCGCGGGCGGAGCCGGGTGGGACCGCTGCCGCCGTGCCCGTGCACGGTGATCACGTCGAACGCGCACCACAGCCGACCGTCCGCGGTCGTGGCCAGGCTGGGGTGCAGGGCGTAGTCGGTGCCACCGGTGATCCGCCGGACCGGGCCCGGCGCGGCGTCGTCGAACCGGCGCACAGCCACCGCGTAGCTGCCACCGGTGTACCCGGCCCACGCGTAGGCCATACCGCCCGGCGTGGCCGTCAGGGTCGGGTCCCAGACGTTGTGCGACACCCCCTCGCTGACCCACACCGGCGGCTGCCACCCGCCGTCGGCGAATCGGCGCGCGAACACCCCGAACCGGTCGTCGACGCGGCCCTGCCAGCACACCTGCAGGCCGCCGTCGGGGTGCGCGCAGACCTCCTGGTTGAAAGCGGGTCCGCCGGTGCCGCTGACCAGCTCCGGCCCGCTCCACCGGCCGTCGACGAACCGGCTGGCCCAGACCCCGACCACGCCGTCGACGGACCTGCCGAACAGCAGCCACGGGGTGCCGTCGGTGGTCACGGCGGCGGTCGGACGGAACAGGTCCTCCGGTCCCTCGACGACCACCGCGACGGCGGCGTCGCCGGTCAGCCGGGCGAGCAGTCGATCACCGCGTCCCTCCTGCCATTCCAGCCAGCCGACGAGCCGGGTGTCGCCGTGCACCGCGACGCTGGGCCGGGCGGCATTGGCGCTGCCCTCGATCGGCTCGACGGTGCCGCGCTGCTGGCCGGCGAGTCGCGGGGCGAGGTCCAGCACGGCCGCGGCCTTGCCGAGCTGCGCCGGGATCTGCCCGTCGCCCTCGTCGACCCACATGTAGCGCAACGGGTCCGGGTCCAGGGTGGCGATGGTGTCGGAGATGTCGATGCAGTCGTCGACGGCGTCGGCCAGCCGGTGGTTGAACGCCAGCACCAGCGCGAGGTCGGCGCGCTGGGTCTCGGTGTACTCGCCGCGGTGGTGGTCGGCGGCGCAGCCATGGCCATGGCCATGGCCATGACCGTTTCCGGGACCGTGATGGTCATGCGAACCCGACACGATCATCGTCCCGTCCACTTCGGACGCCGCTTCTCGGCGAACGCCCGGAAGCCCTCGATCTGGTCCGCCGACGAGTACAGGGTGGCGACGCTCGGGAACTCGCCGGCCCCGATCCGGGCCATCGCATCGGCGAACGAAAGCCGCTGGCTCTCCCGCTGCACCTCCTTGATCGCCGCGAACACCAGCGGGGGCCCCGCGGCCAGCTGTGCGGCCACCGCCAGCACCCGCTCGCCCAACGACTCGCGCGGGTGCAGCTCGTTGACCAGCCCCCAGCGGTGCGCCTCGGCGGCCTGCATCCAGCGGCCGGTGAGCAACAGCTCCATCGCGATGTGGTGCGGCATCCGGGTGGGCAGCCGCAGGGTGGCGGCGTCGGCCAGGGTGCCGGCGTTGATCTCGGGCAACGCGAACGAGGCGGAGTCGGTGGCGTAGATCAGGTCGCAGGACAGCGCCAGTTCGAAGCCACCGCCCACGGCCATCCCGTCGACCATGGCGAGCACCGGCTTGTTCAGCCCCGGCAGCTCCTGGATGCCGCCGAAACCGCCGACGCCGTAGTCGCCGTCCACGGCGTCGCCCGCGGCGGCCGCCTTGAGGTCCCAGCCGGCGCTGAAGAAGCGCTCACCACCGGTGCGCAGCACCGCCACCCGCAGCTGCGGGTCGTCCCGGAAACCGGCGAAGACCTGCCCCATCGCCCGGGACGTGGCCAGGTCGATCGCGTTGGCGGGCGGGCGGTCCAGGGTGACCTCCAGGACCGCGCCCAGCGTGCGGGTGCGCACCGCGTCGTTCATCGATGCGTCCTTCATCGATCCCCCTCGGCCGCCACAGTAACCAGCGCATCGCAGGCCCACACCGAGTCCGGTGTGACGATCAGCGGGTTGATCTCCACCGTCACCTGCTCGGTGGCACCGAGGGCGATCTCGAGCACCACCGACACCGTCGTGACCAAGGCCTCGAGATCGACGGCCGGGCGGCCGCGGAACCCGGTGAGCAGCGGGGCGCAGCGCAGGGAGAGCAGGGCCTGGCGGATCTCCGCCGGGCCGACGGGCAGCACCAGCTGGGTGGCGTCGTGCAGCAGCTCGGTCAGGGTGCCGCCGGCGCCCAGGGTGAGCACCGGGCCGAACACCGGATCGGCCTCCACCCCGACCAGCAGCTCCACCACCCCACCGGTGATCATCCGCTCGACCAGCACCGCCGGGAACCGGGCCAGCAGGTCGGTGGCGGCGGCTCGCACCCCGTCGGCGCTCTTGAGTCCGATGTGGACAGCTTGCTGGTCGGTCTTGTGGGCGCAGCCCAGCGCCTTCACCGCGACCGGACCGTCGGCGAGGTCGGCGGCGGCGAGCGCCGCGTCGACGCTGCGGCAGACGAACCCGTCCGGCACCGGGACGCCATGGCGACGGAGCAGGTCCTTGGCTGCCGCCTCATCCAGGACCCGCACGTCCCGCTCCACCACCCGGCCCGGCCGCGCGACCGGCACGGCAGGCGCACCGGCCCACGCCGCCCCGATGCTCGCGGCCGCCTCGACGGCCTCCAGCGCGACACCGGGCGGGGCGAGCACCGGCAGCCCCCGCCGGACCCATTCCGCGGCCCGCACACCGGCCAGGTTCGCGGCCATCGCCGCCACCAGCGCGCCGCGGGCCCCGGCCGCGGCGCAGGCCCTGGCGAACGCGGTGATCGACAGCGTCCAGTCGTCGTCGGTGCAGCGATCGGTCCGCGGCAGGTCGGCGAACAGCAGGTTCACGTCAGCCGGCCCGCGCACCATGGCTTCGAACGCGGCCGCCATGCGTTCGCCGTCGCCCCAGATGTAGGTGTGGTAGTCGAGCGGGTTGGCCAACGTCACCCGTTCCCCCAGCACCGATCCCAGCTCCGCCCGCTGCTGGCCGGTCAGCTCGTCGAACCGGGCCCGGCGGCCGTGCGCGGCGTCCGCCATCAACGCCGCCTCGCCACCGGAGCAGCTCAGCGAGCTCAGCCGGGTGCCGGCCAGCGGGCCGCCGCAGTGCAGCAGGCTGAGCGCGCCGAGCAGCCCGTCGACCGAGGTGACCTCGCCGATCCCGTTGCGGCGCAGGAAGTCGGAGCCGATCGCGGCGTCACTCGACAGCGAGCCGGTGTGGCTGAGCACGGCCTGTCTGGCCTGCTCGGTGCGCCCCAGCAGCAGCGCCACCACGCCGATCCCGCGGGCCCGGGCGCGGGCGGCCAGTGCCTCCAACCCGCGCACATCGGCGAGCGACTCCAGGACCAGCCCGATCGCCGACACCCGGTCGTCGTCGAGCAGCGCCGCAGCGGCGCGGGCCGCGCCGATCTGCGCGCCGTTGCCGATCGTGATCACCTGCCCGAGCGGCAGCCCGATGTCGGCCATGGTCGCGCTGATCGCGATCGACGACGACTGCGAGACCACCGCGACGCCGCGCTCGCCCGCCCGCAGCGGCGCCCCGCCGTGCTGGTCCGGCCAGATCAGGAACGGATCCGCGTAGTTGATCAGGCCATAGCAGTTCGGCCCGAGCAGCGGCATCGCGCCGGCGGCGGCCAGCAGCGCACGCTGCCGGGCGGCGCCGGCCGGGCCGGTCTCGGCGAAGCCGGAGCTGTACACGACCGCTCCCCCGCAGCCGGCCGCGGACAGCGCCTCGACGACCGGCGCGCAGCTCGGCGCGGGTACGGCGACGAACGCCGCATCCGGTGGACCGGGCAGCTCCGCCACGCTGCGGAACGCGACGGCGCCGGCCACCGCCACCGCGGTGGGGTGCACCGGCCAGATCGGTCCCTCGAATCCCAGCGCCCGGTTCCGCTCGATCACGCGCGCCGCCGCCCGCGAGTCGCCGACCACGGCCAGCGTCCGCGGACGCAGCAGCCGGCCCAGCTCGTCAACGCCCATCCCGCCATCCCCCTAGGGAGCGTCTGGCGGGTTCAGCCACCGTGGGCTCGCAGCATCGCCCGCGAGACGATGTGCCGCTGGATCTCCGAGGTGCCGTCCCAGATCCGCTCGACCCGGGCGTCGCGCCAGATCCGCTCCAGCACGAGCTCGTCCATCAGGCCCATGCCGCCGTGGATCTGCAGGGCCTCGTCGGCGACCATGGCCAGCGTCTCGGTGGCGGCCAGCTTGGCCATGGCGATCGCCGAGTCCAGCTCACGGCCCGCATCCCGGCTCGGCTTACCGCCCGGCTCGGTGCCGGCCGCGGATCCGGCATCGACCAGCCAGGCCGCCCGCCAGGTCAGCCAGCTGGCCGATTCCAGCGCGGTGGCCATGTCGGCCAGCTTGAACGACACCCCCTGGTTGCGGCCGATCGGCCGGCCGAACTGCAGGCGGGTGGCCGCGTGCGCCACGGCCAGGTCCAGCGCCCGGCGGGCCCGGCCCAGGCAGGTCGCGGCCACCTGCAGCCGGGTGCTGCCCAGCCAGGTGTTGGCCACCTCGAAGCCGCGCCCGACCTCGCCGAGCACGGCCGACCCTGGCACCCGACAGCCGTCGAAGGCCAGCACCGAGTTGCCGTAGCCGCGGTGCGAGACGCTGCGGTAGCCGGGCAGCACGGTCAGCCCGAGCGCGTCCAGGTCGACCAGGAACGCGGTGATCTCGGCCCGCCGGGCACCGTCGGAGTCGTGCCCCTCGCCGGTGGCGGCGAACAGGATCACGAAGTCGGACTCGTCGGCGTGGCTGATGAAGTGCTTGGTCCCGGTGATCAGCCAGTCGGGACCGTCCCGGTTTGCCCGGGTACGCATGCCGCGCAGGTCGGAGCCGGCTTCCGGTTCGGTCATGGCCAGGCACTCGGTGCGCTGGCCGGCGACCGTCGGCAACAGGTAGGTCCCGCGCTGGGAGTCGTTGCAGGCCAACAGGATCCGCGACGGTCGGGCCACCGCATACATCTGCAGCGCGTAGCCGGTGTGCCCGAGCTCGCGCTCCATCAACATCCAGCTCAGGGTGTCCAGGCCGCCGCCACCGAGCTCGGCGGGCATGTTCGCCGCGAACAGCCCGGCCTGGATCGCCCGCTGCCGCAGCCGGCGGGCCAGCTCCGGATCGAGCCGCCCGGTGCGTTCCACCTCGTCCTCGTGCGGCACCAGCTCGCGGTGCACGAACGCACGGGTGGTGGCCACGATGTCGCGCTGCTCGTCGGACAGCTCCAGGTACACCACGCTCACCCCTCGACGATCGTCACGGGAGGGCGATCCGCCGGGAGGCGTGCTCCGGCGGCGGCACCCGCAGGGCCTCGGCCCGCTCGCGCACCGCGGCCGGGAACGGGGTGGCCCGCCCGGCCGCGGTGTCCACGTGCACGGCGAGCACCTCCTCGGTGGCGCGCAGCCGGCCGTCGCTGCGCATCTCGTGCCACAGCCACAGCAGCTTCGCGCCCATCCCGATGACCGACGAGCGCACCTCCAGCCGGGCGCCCGGCGGCACCTGGTCGAGGTAGCGGACATGTGCCTCGACGGTGAACAGCGAGGTGGCGGTGTCGGTCAGGTAGTGCGGCGTCATGCCGATCCGGTGCATCACGGCGTCGGTGGCGTGCCCGAAGACGAGCACGTAGTAGGGCTCCGACAGGTGCCCGTTGTAGTCGATCCACTCCGGACGGACGTCCTCGAGCCACGGCTCAGGCATCGGGGACCTTGCCCAGCACCCGCAACAGGTCCACCAGCCGGCGGTCCCGCTCGCGCACCAGATCCGCGATGGTCCGGCTGCCGGCCTCGGCCTCGCAGCCGGTGACCACGCTGTCGCGCAGCTGCGGGGTGAGCTCCGGTGCCTGCAGCCGGGTCCACGGCGAGCGCAGCGACGGTCCGAAGTGGTCGAGCATGTGCGCCATCCCGCCCGGCCCGCCGGCCAGGTGGAAGGTGAGCATCGGCCCGTGGAACGCCCAGCGCAGCCCTGGGCCCTCGGTGATGGAGGCGTCGATCTGCTCGACGGTGGCCTCCCCGTTGGCCACCATGTGCAGCGCCTCCCGCCACATGGCCTCCTGCAGCCGGTTGGCGATGAAGCCCGGCACCTCCCGGTCCGGTGTGATCACCGACTTGCCCGTCAGCCGGAGGAACTCCCCCGTCCACTTGACCACATCGGCCGCGGTCCGCTCGCCGCCGACCACCTCGACCAGCGGGATCAGGTACGGCGGGTTGAACGGGTGCGCGACCACCAGCCGGTGCGCCGACGCGGTGTCGGCGGCCATCTCGGTCATGCCGTAGCCCGAGGTGGACGACCCGATGACCACGTGCTCGGGCACGACCGCGGCGATCTCGGCCAGCAGTCGGCGTTTCAACGGCAGTTGCTCGGGCGCGCTCTCCTGCACGTAGTCCGCGTCGGCGACGGCGGCGGCCAGCTCGACATCGACGCTCAGGTGGTCCACCGACGCGCCGTCGGCCAGCCCGAGCTCGGTCAGGGCCGGCCAGGCCGCGTCGACGATCGTGCGCAGCCGCGCCTCTGCGTCGGGCCCGGGGTCCCAGGCGCGCACCCGGAACCCGCGAGCCAGGAAGTAGGCCACCCAACCGCCGCCGATCACCCCTGCGCCCACGCAGGCCACGGTCCTGACCTGGTCGGGTGCAGTCCGGTCGGTCACAATGCCGCCTCCGCGGGAAGAAGAACGTCGGCGGTCATGCCCGGGATCGCAGCGCGAGGATCTCGCGGGCCTCGTCCGGGGTGGCCACCTCGGCACCCATCGCGGTGATGATGGTGACCGCGTTGGCCACCAGGTCCGCGTTGGTCACCCGATTGCCGCGGCCCAGGTACAGGTTGTCCTCCAGCCCGACCCGGACGTGCCCGCCGAGCAGCACCGACTGCGCCACCCACGGCATCTGCATGCGGCCGATGGCGAACGAGGCCCAGACCACCCCGTCCGGGATCTGGGCGACCATCGCGGCCAGCAGTGCCGGCTCCGGCGGGGCGCCGTACGGGATGCCCATGCACAGCTGGTACATGCCCGGCGGGTCGATCAGGCCCTCGTCGATCAGCTTGTTGGCGAACCACAGGTGCCCGGTGTCGAAGATCTCCAACTCGGGCCGCACCCCGAGCTCCTGGATCCGCTTGGCCCCGGCCCGCAGCATGTCCGGTGTGGACACGTAGACCAGACTGCCCTCGCCGAAGTTCAGGCTGCCGCAGTCCAATGTGCAGATGTCCGGCAGCAGCTCCTGGACGTGGACCAGCCGCTCGATGCCGTTGACCAGGTCGGTCCCCGCGGCGAAGCCGGATGGGTCGTCCGGGTCCAGGTACAGGTCGCCGCCCATCCCCGCGGTGGTGTTGACGACCACGTCCACATCGGCCGCCCGCAACCGCTGCACGACCTCGCGGTAGAGCGCCACCTCCCGGGAACCGGCGCCGGTGGCCGGATCCCGGACGTGCACGTGCACGACGGCCGCCCCGGCCCGGGCCGCGGCGATCCCGGACTCGGCGATCTGCTCGGGCGTGACCGGCACGTGTTCGGACTTGGCCACGGTGTCCCCGGCGCCGGTCAGCGCGCAGGTGATGATGACCTTCCGGTTCACGACGGAACCTCTCAGTCCACCGCGGGCGAGTTGCTCAGCAACCGCTTGGTGTAGTCCTGTTTCGGGGTGTCCAGCACCTCCACCACGAACCCGGACTCGACCAGCTCGCCCGCGTTGAGCACCTGCACCCGGGCCGCGATCGAGCGGACCAGGGCCAGGTTGTGGGTCACGAACAGCATGCTGATCTGCCGGGTCTTCCGCAGGTTCTCCAGCAGCGCCACGATCGAGCCCTGCACCGACACGTCCAGCGCCGAGGTGATCTCGTCGCAGACCAGCAGGTCGGGCTCGGCGGCCAGCGCGCGGGCGATGGCCACCCGCTGCCGCTCGCCACCGGAGAGCCGGTTGGTCTGCAGGTTGAGCACGGTCGGGCCGAGCGCCACCGCGTCCAGCAGCTCGACGACCCTGTCCCGGGCGGCGTTGCCCTTGGCCAGGCCGAACAGCTCCATCGGCCGGGACACGATCTGCTGGATGGTCAGCCGCGGGTTCAGCGACAGGTACGGGTTCTGGAAGATGTACTGGATCCGCTTGCGGTCCTCGGCGCTGCGCGAGCGGGAGCCCTTGCCCAGCGGCCTGCCCTCGAACGTGACGTCCCCGGTCCACTGGTTGTGCAGCCCACCGACGCAGCGCGAGATCGTGGTCTTGCCGCTGCCGGACTCGCCGACCAGCGCGACCACCTCGGCCTTGGCCACGTCGAAGCTGACCCCGTGCACCACCTCCTTGCGGCCGTAGAAGACCTTCAGGTCGTTGATGCTCAGGATGATGTCGCGATCGGTGTTCGGGTCGGTGTCGGTGGTGTTGCCGCGGTTGATGTCCCAGTCGCCGATCTCGCCCACCCGCAGGCACTTCGCGGTGTGGTCGGGGCCGACCTGGACGTCCGCCGGCTCGGTCTCCCGGCAGCGGTCCTGGACGTACTCGCAGCGGTCGTGGAAGCGGCAGCCCGACGGGCGCCGCCCCGGTCCCGGGGTGGTGCCGGGGATCCCGGTCAGGGCCCTGGCCTGGGACAGGTGCGGGATCGCGTCCAGCAGCGCCCGGGTGTAGGGGTGCGCGGGGTGGCGGAACATGGCGTCCCGCGGACCGAGCTCGATGATCCGCCCGGCGTACATCACCGCGACCCGGTCGGCGATGTTGGCCACCACGGCCAGGTCATGCGTCACGTAGAGCGCCGCGACCCGGTGGCTGCGGCACAGCTCGGCCATGGTCCGCAGCACCATGCCCTGCGTGGTGACGTCCAGGCCGGTGGTCGGCTCGTCGAGCACCAGCACCTTGGGCCGGGGCAGGAACGACATGGCCAGCGCCACCCGCTGCACCTGGCCGCCGGAGAGCTGGTGCGGGTAGCGGGCGAGGAACTCGTCGTCGTCGGGCAGCCCGACCTCGCGCAGCCCGTCGCGGGCGCCCTGCAGGCGCTCCGCGGCGGTACCGACCGAGTGCAGCTCCAGCAGCTCGACGATCTGGCGGCCGATCCGGATGGCCGGGTTCAGCGCGGCGCCCGGGTCCTGCGGCACGTAGGCGATCTTCATGCCGCGGATCTCGCGGATCCGCTCCCAGGGCTGGGCCAGTACGTCCTGGCCCTCGAACATCACGGTGCCGTGCTCGATGAACGCACCGCGCCGGGAGTAGGCCAGCAGCGCCGTGCCCGCGGTGGTCTTGCCCGAGCCGGACTCGCCCACCAGGCCGACCACCTCTCCGGGGCGGAGCTCGATGTTGATCTCGTCGACCACGTCGAGGTTGCGCCCGGTGAGCGCGACCCGCAGGTCGGAGACGACGCAGCCGGCCTCGACCTCAGGGGTGCTCTTCTCCAAGATGCTCATCGCACTCCCTCGCTGCGCTCGGTCGACCCATTGAGGAACGACAGAGCGCGGAGGCGCTGTGTCATTGATTCGCTCGCAAGCTCGCTCATCCGTCACCCCGCCCGGCCAGCTGCGCGATGCCGTCGGCCATCAGGTTGGTGCCGATGGTGAAGATACCGATGATGATCACCGGGGCCAGCACGCCCCAGGGCTGGACCAGCAGCGCCAACCGGCTCTCATAGATCATCTGACCCCAGTCGGCCGCCCCCGGGTTGGTGGCGAAGCCCAGGAAACCGATGCCGGCGACGATGCCGATCGAGTAGGTCAGTCGCAGGCCGGCCTCGGCCAGCAGCGGCGCGTTCATGTTCGGCAGCACCTCTGCCATGATCACCCGCAGCCGGCTCTCGCCGAGTGCCTCGGCCGCGGTGACGAAGTCGCGGGAGACGATGCCCAGCGCCACTCCCCGGGCCAGCCGGGCCACCCGCGGCGCGTGCGAGGCGCCGACCAGCAGCACGATCATCCACCAGGTCGGCTGGTCGACCGCGGTCAGCACCAGCAGCACGAGCAGGATCTGCGGGAAGGCCAGTGCGACGTCGTTCAGCCGCATGATCGCCTCGTCCAGCCAGCCGCCCGCGTAGGCGGCCACCACCCCGATGATGATCCCGAGGACCATGCCGAGCGCGGTGGCGAGCACCGAGATCAGCAGGATCGAGCCGCCGCCGGCCAGCACCCGGCTCCAGACGTCCTGGCCCAGGTAGTCGGTGCCGAGCAGGGAGCCCTCCATGGTGAAGGGCTTGCCGACGATCTCGTTCTCGCCGTAGGGGGCCAGCCACGGGCCGATGATGGCCAGCAGCGCGATCACGATGGTGATCACCAGCCCGGTGACCAGCCGGCGCTGTTGGGAGATCCGGCGCAGCGTCGACGAGCTCGTCATGACGCGATCGCCGTCCTCGCTCGCGGGGTGAACAGGATGGACAGGACGTCGGCGATCAGGTTCACCGTCACGTAGACGACGGCGATGGTCATGGCCAGCACCTGCACCATCGGGAAGTCCGAGTTGCGGACCGAGTCGATCAGGCTCGCGCCGATCCCGGGGTAGGAGAACAGGTACTCCACGATCACCACGCCGCCGGCCAGCCAGGCCAGCTGCAGGGCGATCACCTGGATGCCGGGCACGATCGCGTTGAGCAGCGCGTGCTTGCGCATCACCACCCGTTCCGGGACACCCTTGAGCCGGGCGAGCTCGACGTAGTCGCTGTCGAGCACCTCGAGCAGGCTGGAGCGCACGATCCGGGACACGTACGGCGCGACGGCGATCACCAGCGTGAGCACCGGCAGGATCATCGACCCGGGTTTGGACCAGGGCGGGGCCCCGCCGCCTGCGATGGTGACCGCGGGCAGCACGTGCAGCACCGTGGTGGAGAACAGCGCCACCAGCAGGATGCCGACCACGAACTCCGGCAGCCCGGCCAGGGTGATCATGATGATCTGGATGACGCTGTCCGTGCGCTTGCCGCGGAAGTTGGCCGAGATCATCGCGATCCCGAACGCGACCGGGATCATCACGATCGCCGAGACCAGCACCAGCACCGCGGAGTTGATGATCCGGTCCCCGACCAGGGTGCCGACCGGCAGCCCGTTGGCGATCGAGTTGCCGAGGTTGCCGGTGAACAGCCCACCCAGCCAGTCGAAGTAACGCACGATCACCGGCTGGTCCAGCCTGAGCTGGGCCTCCAGCGCGGCGACCCGCTCCGGGCTGGACGCGTAGTCCTTGCCCAGGATGGCGCGCACCGGATCGCCCAGGGCGGCGGTGGCGAAGAAGACGAGCACCGAGCAGAGCCACAGGGTCAGGATCGCCAGCCCGAGCCGGCGGGCGAACCAGGTCAGCCAGGCGGTGCCCGCCGAGCCGGTGCGCGCCCGGGCCGGCGTCGGGGCCGGCGGTTTCGTCGCCAGATCGGTCATGGCCGCCTCACGTGGTGGGAACGAAGGACGCGTGCTTGAAACCGAAGTTCGAGCAGGGCAGGTAGCGGTGCGGGGCCAGGCCCTGCACCAGGTTGGAGTAGGCGTCGAGCTGGCGCTTGAACCCCCAGATGATGAAGCCGCCGGTGTTGTACTCGATCTCCTGGGCGTCGTGCAGGTACCGGGTGCGCTTGGCCGGATCCGGCTCCCGCTTGGCCTGGTCGATCAGCGCGGTGAAGGTCGGGTCGTCGAAATGCGTCTCGTTGTAGGTGGCGCCGGCCACCGCGCACGTGGCCACCTGCGGGATGTAGTTGCGGGTGTTCCAGAAGTCCTGGGCGAAGTTCCAGCTCAGGTACCGGTCGCCGTAGAAGACGTTGGCGTCGGCTTTGTTCAGCTGCACCGCGACCCCGGCCAGCCGGGCCTGCTCGACGAACAGGTTGGCCGATTCCACCGCGCCGGCGCCGACCGCGGACGAGGTGACCAGCTCGACGGCCAGGTTCTCCTGCCCGGCTTGGCGGAGCAGGGACTTGGCCTGGTCGATGTCCTGCACGCGCTGCGGCAGGTCCTTGGCGTACGCCGGATCGAACGGCGAGTAGAGGTCGTTGCCGAGCACGCCGAAGCCGTTCAGTGCCTGGTCGATCATCTGCTGGCGGTCCACGATCAGGCGCAGCGCCTGCCGGACCCGCACGTCGGAGAACGGCTCGACGTCCACCCGCATGGTGAACGGCACCCAGGCACCGGTCTCGGAGACCAGTGGCGAGGCGCCCTGCTGCTCGATCGTCCCGGCCAGGTAGTTGGGCAGGTTGTCGACGCTCTGCACCTGGCCGGCGAGCAGCGCGTTGACCTTGGCCGCGTCGTCGGCGAAGTCGTAGATGAACAGCTCGTCCACCCAGGCCGGGCCGTCCCAGTAGTTCTCGTGCCGGGCGAACTGGCTGAGCTGGCCGGGGACGAAGTTCCGGAAGGCGAACGGGCCGGTGCCCACCGGAGCACTGACGTCGAAGTCGGTCGGCAGGATCCCGACGGTGTACTCGGCCAGCAGCTGGTCGAGCACGGCGTAGGGCGAGTTGAGCTGGATCAGGATCGTCCGCGGGTCGACGATCTTCGAGTTGTTCAGCTCCAGGATGGTGGCCAGCTCGGTGCCGCCGGAGCCGGTCTTCTCCGGGTCGGTGACCTTCACCAGGCTGAACATGACGTCCTCGGCGGCCACGGTCTTGCCGTGGTGGAACTCCACGCCCTGGCGCAACCGGATCGTCCACTGGGTGTTGTCCGCGTTCGGCGTGACCGACTCGGCGACCGATGGCTCGATCTCGTACTCGGCGTTCCAGCGCAGCAACGGTTCGTAGAGCTGCAGGCAGCGCGCGATGTCGGGGTTGGTCACCGGGAAGTACGGCTCCAGGGTGTCCTTCAGCCCGCCGCCGGTGGCGCCATGGCTGTAGAGCCCGCCGCGCACCTGAGGGGTGCCGGGGGCCGGCTTCTGCGGCACCGCTGCGCACGCCGACAGGCTGGTCAGCCCGGCCATGCCGGCCGCGGCGACGATGCCGAACCTGAGGACGTCGCGCCTGCTCGGGCGCGGGTTCACCTGAACTCGGGAGAATCCGGAGCGTGGTGGTTGTCGCACGATGCGAACTCCTTCGGAATAATGTGAACCTAGACACGCCGTCACAACCCGTCAAGTGATCAAATGAACGCATCGACGATGGCGGGTGAACGGGAGGTTCCGTCGTGACCACGGGTGATCGACAGCCTCCGACGACCGGTCGCATCCAGTCGGTGGACCGCGCGATCGATCTGCTGCTGGCGGTGGCCGCGGCCGGCCCGGCGTCGGCGAGCGCTCCCGCCCTGGCTCGGGCGTGCGGGCTCAACCGGGCGACGGCCTGGCGGCTGCTGAAGACGTTGCAGGCTCGCGGGTTGGTCGCCGTGGACGAGCCGACCGGCCGGTACTCGATCGGGCTGACCACGGTGGAGCTGGGCAACGCCGGGCCCGACGCGCTGATCGCGGCGGCCCGCCCGGTCCTGGAACGCACCTGTGCGCAGACCGGGGAGACGGCCTCGCTGGCCGTGC
Source organism: uncultured Actinomycetota bacterium (assembly GCA_963730945.1). Classification (GTDB taxonomy): domain Bacteria; phylum Actinomycetota; class Actinomycetes; order Mycobacteriales; family Pseudonocardiaceae; genus Pseudonocardia. The sequence goes on along the minus strand of CAVSTV010000004.1, from coordinate 278,906 downwards.
CCGGGATGGGCGGGCTCACCTACGTCGACGAGGTGACGCCGATCGCCGTGCTGACCGCCAGCTGGTTGGGCCGCTCGGTGCCGGTGCACGCGACCTCGACCGGCAAGGCCCTGCTGGCGTTCCTGCCCGTCGAGCAGGTGCGCCGGGTGTTGGAGGGCGCGCTGACCGCCTTCACCGACACCACCATCACCGATCCGCAGGCGCTGGTCGCGGAGCTCGATCGCACCCGCGCCCGCGGCTACGGGGTGTGCGCCGGAGAGCTGGAGTCATCGCTCTACGGTGTCTCGGCCCCGGTGCTCGACCGGGCCGGGCGGCCGCTCGCGGTCCTCAGCATCTGGGGGCCGAAGGACCGGGTGTCGGCGGAGATGTTCCCCGAGCTGGGCGCGGTCGCGGTGCGGGCGGCGGCGCAGGTCGGCTCGTCGCAGCCGGAGGGGGCGGGGCAGAACCCGGTCGTCGCCTGAGCACCGATCATCATCGGCGGGGTCGGCGATGCGGGTCGGCGATGCGGGTCAGCGATGCGGGGTCGGCGGGGTGGCGACGAGGTCGGCGTGGTGCCGCTCGGCGACCTCGGGATGCGAGCGGAACCAGCCCTTGAGCGCGTTGTCACCGAACCGCGGCAGCAGCGCGTTGTGCTCGGTCTCGGTGACGCCGGGGGCGTGCGCCGCGAGCTCGGGCGTGAGCGGCACCGGATGCAGCGTCGCGTCCAGCCGCGGTGACCAGAAGATCCCGATCGACCGGCGGGTGCGACCCGGCGGGCAGGGCAGCACCCGGTGCACGGTGGAGAGGAGGTAACCGTGCGTGGCGACCTCGAGCATCTCGCCGACGTTGATCACGAGCGCGCCGTCGAGCGGGGGCACGTCGACCCATCCGCCGGCCCGCGGCGGCCGGGCCTGCAGCCCACCGGAGCTGTCCTGCAGCAGCAGCGTGAGGAAACCCCAGTCGGCGTGCGGCCCGACGCCCTGGGCGTGCGGGCCGTCGCCGTCGGTGCCGACGTAGCGGATCAGCTTGCCGAACCAGTGCGGTTCGCCGGCGAACGCGTCGACGAAGTGGTCCTCGAGCAGTCCGAGCGACACGGCGATCGCCGCGGTCAGCTCGGTGCCGACGCGGCCGAGCAGATCGGCCCAGCCCAGCGCGGCCGGCTGCAGCTCGGGCAGCTGCGCGTCCGGCCACTGGTTCGGACCCTCCAGGAGCCGGAACGGCGCGTCCCAGGCGGTGCGCGGCACCGGTGGTCGCTCGGGCCCGAAATCGAGCTGCTCGCGGGCGTCCGGGTGGCCCGCGGTGATCTCGTGCCCGAGCCGCGTGTAGCCGCGGAAGTGCGGCGACCGCCGGTTGTCCAGGGCGAGCCGGTCGGCGAGCGGCAGCGCGAAGAAGCGGTCGGCGGCGGTGGTCAGCTCCGCGATCTGCCCGGGCTCCGCCCCGAAGTGCGTCAGCTGGAGGAACCCGACCTCGTGCAGCGCCGTGCGCAGCCGCCGCAGGAAGTCGGGATCGAATGCGCCGCCGGGGCCGCGCGCCTCGTCGAACCTGAGCACCGGGATGGTGTGGGCGGCCATGCGGTCCATGGTGCCCCGGGCATCCGGCCGGCGCGAGACGCCGGCGGCGTCGGCGATCCGGTGCCGGGAGGTGGCCTCAGCGGTCTACGGGGTCTCAGCCCCGATGATCGACCGGGCCGGGCGGTCGCTCGCGGTCCTCCGTGTCTGAGGGGGCATCTCGTGCCCGAAGGTCCGGGGGTCGACGGAGATGCTTCCCGCGATGGACGCGGGCGCGGTGCGGGTCGCCGCGGTCGGTTCGGCGCGGTCGGTGGCCGACCGGTCGCGGGTGGCGTCCGTCGCGACCGCAGCGCCGCCGTCGTGCTGCGGTGTCGGCAGGTGGGCCGTCGGCAGCACGGTGACGGAGGGGATGTTGACGTTCGGGGGTAGGCCGGCCATGGCCACCACGGCCTCCGCCACGCGCCCCAGGTCCACGGTCGGTGCGAGCCGCACCGTCCGGTCGGCGGGCGCCTGTGGTGACTCCGGCTGACCGACCGGTGCCACGATGTCGATGTCGATCTGCCCGCAGGCGATTCCGTAGCGGGGCCCGTCGATCGACAGCGACCGGGTCAACCCGGCGATCACATGCCGTGCCGCGGTGACCGCCGTGGAGTCCGCCCGCAGCAGGGGCGCGCCGTTGTTGATGATTCGGCCGCCCGGCGGTGACTGGGTCTTCATCAACCGGAAGGCGGCCTGTGCGCACAAAGAACTACCGGTGGCGATCGAGGTCAGGACCTGATTTTCGTTGTCGTCCGGGACATCGGCCGGAACCCATCCCATCGTCTCGGCGGCATTGTTGAACAACAGGTCCAGCCGACCGTATTGCTCCCGCACAGAAGCGAACAATCCCTCGACGGCAGCCGGATCGGTAATGTCGGCGACCATCGGGACAGCTCGGCCGGCGGACCGGTCTGCGCGGTAAGCGGTCTCCCACAGCGCGGGTTCGTGCCGCCCGACGAGCACGACCATCCACCCCGCCGTCACCAGCGCAAAGCTGCACGCCCTACCGACGCCGCTTCCGGCGCCGGTCACAACACATACTCCACCAGCCATGCCAGATCCCCCCGGGGTCACGGCCATGAGCGCAATCGAAGAAGTCGGGCGCAGAATAGGAGCGGGTGCTTGCCAGCGCAACCTGGGTCGGCGACGCAAATCGCCGCTGTCGAGCCCGCCCCGCGGACGATTCGTGCGCAGGCAGGTAATTTCTCGGCGATGGAATAATCATGGGTCCGAAATCGCCGGCGTCGACGCCCCGGCACCGGCCGACGGGTCAGTCGTAGATCCCGGTGACCCACCACCTGCCGTCCCTGCTGACCAGGAGAAAGGCGTCCCCATCGGCGCAGCTCAGCTGCAGCCGGCTGCTCGCCGCGCTGCCGGGTGACCACCAGCGCGATCGCACCGGCCACGGGCCGGCCCAGCCCTCGACGTCGCGCGACGCATCGCCGCCGTCGACCACGCCGTCGACCACGCCGTCCAGCACGCCGTCCACCACGCCGTTGATCACGAGACGCCGCGGTGCGGCGGACAGCCGGTCGGGCTCGGTGAGCCACACCGGTCGTCCGGAGGCGTCGAACAGCTCAGCGGGAAGGGGTTGCGGCGGCACGGTGGCCGGCGAGGGGGTGGGCAGCCGGCCGGGCCAGGGGGCGGGTGCCTCGCGGTCCTTCGGGGTCGGCGGTGACCGGCGGGTCGGCAAGCGGCGTTTGCGCTGGGTGGGGCGCCTCTCGGTCGGCCGGGTCTCAGGCAGCCCGGCACGCTCCGGCGGCGTGCCGCTGCCCGGATCGGGACGGGGGGAACCCGGGCCGGCCATGAACAGCGTGGCCAGGACATCGGCCGCGGAGATCCGACCGGTTCGGCGGACCACGTCCTGGGGCCAGCCCGCCGGCGCGATCCGGCTCGCCGCACCGGCCGCCAGCGGTATCCGATCACCGTCTGTCGCCGGGGCCGGGAGGCGGGGCACCGACGGCTCCGGGTCGGCGGGGGGATCGGGCCGCGAGACCGGCGCTCGTGGTCCGGCCGACCGCAGCTCGGATCCCACGACCACCAGTCCGGCCCGCGACCGACGCCCCTGCTCCGCGGCCGACCCCTGCTCCGCGGCCGATCCCTGCTCCGGAGCTGGACCACCCGGTGGCTCGATGCTCTCCCCCGCACCTCGATCATCGCCCCACGGCACCAGCCGCACCCGCTCACCCGGATCCCGGCCGCCCGTCAACACCGCGGTGAACACCGACTCGGGCCCCAGCATCGCCTGCACACGAACCAGCGCCCGCCCGGCCCGCTCGTCGCGCTCCCCGACCTCGCCCCACAGCCCGAGCTGCAGCGCGCCCGCGGTCACCGTCTCCTCCGGGACCAGCCACAGCCGGGTCACCGCGCCCGGCCCACCGTCCGCAGGCTGCGCCGAACGGCGGCGGGTGAGCCAGGCGTCCAACTGCCAGCGCACCCGGTCGACCGTCCCGGCCGGGGTGAGCGGCTCCGCGCACCGCCAGACCCGGTGCAGCTCCTCCCCGGAGACGGTGCGCGCGGACACGCCGAGCCGGGTGCAGGAGAGCCCGTGCCCGGCCAGCGTGCGGTGCAGCTGCTCGGCGAGCCCGCGGGCGGCGAAGGCGGCGGCGTCGACGCGGTCGACCGGCGGGTCCAGCTCGATCTCGACGGTCAGCTCCTCCGGTGGACGGCGACGCATCGGCGGCCGTGGGTCGAGGCCGCGGGCCAGCCGGTGGCAGAGCACCGCATCGGCCCCGAACCGGGAGGCCACGTCGGCCGCGTCGAGGGTTCCGAACGCCCCGAGGCTGCGCAGCCCGAGCCTGCGCAACAGCCCGACCAGCTCGGACCGGTCGGTGTCGGGCTCGGAGTCGAGCTCCTCGACGCCGAGCGGAGCGAGGAACGCCGGGGTGTCGCCAGGCGCGACCGCCACCCCCCGGCGCGCCGCGAGCACGGCCGCGAACAGCCCGTCGGCCACCCCCACCTGACACTCCACCCGGGTGTGCGCGGCCACCTGGTCGACCAACCGCTCGGCGGCCGCCAGCTCACCCCCGAAGTACCCCGACGGCCCCCGCGCGGGCAGCACCACCAGGCCCGGCCGGACGATCTCCACCCCCGGAGCCAGCTCCTCGACCGCGACCACCACCGGCTCGAACGCGCGCGCGTCGCGGTCGGGATCGGAGGTGAGCACCGCGAGATCCGGGCAGCGGGCCTGGGCCTCCCGGCGGCGCAGCCCGCGCCGGATGCCCTGCGCACGAGCCACCGCGGAGCAGGCCAACACCCGGTTGGCGACGATCACCGCCGCCGGTCGGTGCGGCGGGATGTGCGCGGCGCGGGCGGCCGCGGTGACCGGCCAGTCCGGCGACCACAGCGCCAGCACCCGCACCGGGTCCCGGGTCGGATCGGCGGCGCTCATCCGGCCGCCCGGACGGGAGTCGGGGACGGCGGATCAGCCGAGCCTCCGCCCGGCCCGGCACCCCCCTCGCCCGCCACTCCCCGATCCGCGCCGCTGCGATCCACGCCGGTTCGGTCCACGCCGGTTCGATCAGCTCCGGTGCGATTCGCGCCGGTGCGATTCGCGCCGATCAGATCCGCGCCCGCAGTCCAGCTGTCATCGGCGATCCGGCCGTCGGGCGCGGGCAGCAACAGCCGGGCGCTGAGACCACCCGGCGCCACCCCCCGCCCCCGCAGCCGCACCCGGACCCGCCGGGACCGCAGCCGCCCGCAACCCCCCGACGAGCCGGCACCGACGCCCCGCCACTGCGCGTCGACGCAGCTCAGCTCCAGGTCGGCGCCCGGCCACGGATCCACCGGCAACAGCACCGCGCCCCGTTGCCGGGCGCGGGCGGCCAGCCGCTGCCGGTCAGCGCCACGCAACCGGGCCCGCTCGATGCCCGCCACCACGACCAGGTCCAGCCCGTCGAGCAGCGCGGAGGTGACCCCCAGCAGGTCGACCCCCGGACGCGGGACCAGGGCCAGCCGCTCCAACCTCAGGCCCGCCTCGGCCGCCGCCACCAGGCCCAGCCCGGGCCGCCCGATCACCCCCACCCAGCCGCCGCCCGCCGAGACCTCCGCGAGCAGCGCCAACAGCAGCGACGTTGACCCCGGCCCGCGGGGCACGGCCACCGTGCTCCCCCGGCGCAGGCCGCCGGCCGGCAGCAGCCGGGCCAACGGTTCGACCACCGGCAGCACCCGCGCATCGGGTGTCACCCCGGCCGGCGAACGGCCCTCGACCAGTCGGTTCTCGAAACCGCGCAGCACCTCGCGGGCCAGCTCCAACCGACCCGCCGGATCAGCCTGCGGTTCTTCGCTGGCAGCAGCACGAGTCACCACACGCCTCCCCGGCATCCGCGCCGCGGGAAGTCGGCGTATCATCGAACTTATGTTCGACTGTACCCATGCCGGGGCCTCGGCTCAACCCCCGGACCGGTCCGTCACCCGGCGGTGGCGGTCAGTGCGCGAAGTGCCTGGTCCCGGTCAGGTACATCGGGACGCCCGCCGCCGCGGCGGCCGCGGTCACCTCGTCGTCGCGCACCGACCCGCCCGGCTGCACGACCGCCCGCACCCCGGCCTGCAGCAGCACGTCCAGCCCGTCCGGGAACGGGAAGAACGCGTCCGAGGCCGCCACCGAGCCGGCCGCCCGATCGCCGGCCCGGGTGACCGCGAGCCGGGCCGCATCCACCCGGTTCACCTGGCCCATGCCCACCCCGACCGCGGCCCCGTCGGTGGCCAACAGGATCGCGTTCGACTTCACCGACCGGCAGGCCCGCCAGGCGAAGACCAGGTCGGCCAGCACCGGCGACGGCACCGGCTCACCGCTCGCGAGCGTCCAGTTCGCGGGGTCGTCGCCGGGAGCGTCGATCGCGTCGCGCTGCTGCAGCAGCAGCCCACCGGTGACCGCCCGCAGCTCCGCACCGTGCCGGGGCACCGCACCCTCCAGCCGCAGCACCCGCACGTTCTTCTTGCGGGTCAGCACGGCCAGCGCGCCATCGGCGTAGGACGGCGCGAGGATCACCTCGGTGAACACCTCGGCCACCTGCTCGGCCATCGCGACGCTGATCTCGCGGTTCGCTGCGATCACCCCGCCGTAGGCACTGACCGGATCGGTGGCGTGCGCCTTGCGGTGCGCCTGCGCGACGTCGGCGCCGACCGCGATGCCGCACGGGTTGGCATGCTTGATGATCGCCACGCACGGCAGATCGTGATCATGCGCGGCGCGCCAGGCCGCGTCGGCGTCGACGTAGTTGTTGTACGACATCTCCTTGCCGTGCAGCTGTTGCGCCGCGGCCAACCCGGGCCCGCCGGAGACGTAGAGCGCGGCGGCCTGGTGCGGATTCTCCCCGTAGCGCAGGGTCGCCGAGCGCTGCCAGCCGGCGCCGACCCAGCGCGGGAACGGCCCGCCACCGACCTCGGGGGCGAGCACGCTGCCCATCCAGGACGCGACCGCGATGTCGTAGCTCGCGGTGTGCCGGAAGGCCTCGACGGCGAGGCTCCGCCGGTCTTCGAGCTCGAAGCCGCCGTTCTTGATGCGCTCGAGCACCCAGTCGTAGCGCGCCGGATCCACCACGACCGCGACGCTGTCGTGGTTCTTCGCCGAGGCCCGGACCATCGCCGGGCCGCCGATGTCGATCTGCTCGACGCACTCGGCCGGGGTAGCGCCGGAGGCCACGGTGGCGGTGAACGGGTAGAGGTTGGAGACCAGCAGCTCGAACGGGGCGATCGCGAGCTCCGCCAGCTGCGAGACGTGCTCGGGACGGCGGGTGTCGGCGAGCAGGCCGGCGTGCACGTTGGGGTGCAACGTCTTCACCCGGCCGTCGAGGCACTCGGGGAAGCCGGTGAGCTGCTCGACCGGCGTCACCGGAACTCCGGACTCGGCGATCATTCGCGCGGTGGAGCCGGTGGAGACGATCTCGATGTCGAGGCGGTGCAGCCCGACCGCGAACTCGGCCAGTCCGTTCTTGTCGTAGACGCTGATCAAGGCCCGACGCACCGGCCGGCGTCCGGCGCTGTCGAAACCCTGCTGCTCGGCGGACCCGCTCACGGAATGGTCACCTCTCGTCCGGTCACGGTGGCCCCCCGGTGTGCCAGCGCGGCGACGGTGCTGACCAGCAACCGCCGTTCCTCGATCTTGATACGTTCGTGCAGGGTGTCGACCGTGTCCCCGACCTGCACCGCCACCGCCCGCTGGGCCAGCACCGGGCCGGTGTCCACGCCGTCGTCGACGAGGTGCACGGTGGCCCCGGTGACCTTGACCCCGTAGGCGAGCGCGTCGGCGACCGGCCGCACACCGGGGAAGGCCGGCAGCAGCGCCGGGTGCGTGTTGATCATCGGGCAGCCCACGGTGCCGCGGAAGCCGGGCCCGAGGATCTTCATGAACCCCGCGCTGACGACGAGATCGGGCCGCAACTCGGCCACCGTCTTGGCCATCGCCGCGTCCCAGGCACCCCGGTCGACGTGATCGGCGAGTCGCAGGGCGAACGCCGGAACGTCGGCCCGCGCGGCCCGGGCCAACCCTTCGATGCCCGCCCGATCGGCTCCGACGGCGACCACGCGCGCCGGGTAGTCCGGTTCCGCTGCCGCGTCGAGCAGCGCCTGCAGCAGGGTGCCGGAGCCCGAGACCAGCACCACCACCCGCGCCGGGGCAGGGATCTCCACCCGGTAGGTGGGGCTCGGCGGCGGGACCAAACGACACTCCTGACCGGGTCGGGGTCTGCGGTACGGCTCAGGGTAAGCCGCGCCCGGTGCCGCATCCGCGCCGGAACCCTCCGCGGCCTCATGCGACCACAGGAACCCACGTCGCACACCAGTTTGTGGTGGTGCACACGGCACGACATGTGCGCCGTCACGAACTGGTGGGCGAGGTGCTCGTGGTTCGCTGGTCAGGGGCTACGCGGGCGGGGGTGGGCTTGCTTTGTGGCGTCGTCGGCGGCTGCCCGTTGTACCCAGGACTGGATCTCGACCTCCCGGGCGGCCGCCTGTTCATTGCGTTGCGCGACCAGTTCGCCGACCGTCATCGGTGCCGACGGCTCGGGCGGCAGGTCGGGCTGCGAGTCGGCGGGTTCGAATTCGTGTTGTGCATCGAGGTGGGCATCGACGGTCGGGTGGCGGCGCCGCCACCCGAAGCGCCGCTTGCGCGAAGACCCTGTGGTCGACGCGGCATCGGTCGATGCGGGGACGACGCGGCGGGGGCGGGCGCGCTGGGCGGGATCATCGTCGGGCACGGATCCGGGGCTGGAGGGGGCCGATTTGTCAGGAGATGGCTCCGCCGGGCCAGCCAGGTCGCCGGTCGGGAGCGCGTTCCGCGGAACGCGGCCGTGCGGACCACCACCGGACTCACACTCGACACCGCCCTGCTCACCGGTCGGTAGCGCGTTCCGCGGAACGCGGCCCTGCGAACCACCACCGGACTCACACTCGACACCACCCTGCTCACCGGTCGGTAGCGCGTTCCGCGGAACGCGGTCACGCAAAGGTTGTCCGAGCTCGAGCTCGGCACCGCATGTCGGAGTCTTCGGGTGCTCGCCGGACCGCTCGGGATCGGTCGAGTGTCCGGCAGCGGCGGCGCTCGGCACGTCCGGCTCGGATTCCGCACCGGGCGCGGTCGGCACCTCCTGCAGCATTCGATCCGCGGCCACCGGCTGCTCGCTCTGGGCATCCGTCGACCGGTGCCCGGGGACCGCAGCCCCGCCCGCACTGACCGTGCTGCCTGACTCCGCATCCTCGGTTTCCACACTTCCGGCCACTGAGCCAGCCGCGCCGGGCTCCCCAGAATCGGCCTGGCCGGTTCGGACATCGGCGGTTGCCACTCGCGCCGAGCGCTCGGCAGGCTCATCGCCGGCAGGATCGATATCGCTGGCAGGATCGATATCGCTGGCAGGATCGATATCGCTGGCAGGATCGATATCGCTGGCGGGATCAGCGTCGCTGGCGGCATCTACCTCGACGGTGGGATCGGCGTCGGCGGCGGCTTCGACATCGGCACCGGCCTTGGCGGCGGCGGAACCAGTACCGGGATCGGTGTCGGCGGCCTCGGTGTCGGTGTCGGTGTCGGCAGCCGCGGTGGCGGTGTCGGAGTCGGCTGCCGCGGTGTCGGTGTCGGTGTCCGCAGCCGCGAAATCGGCAGCGGTGTCGGTGTCGGCGGCAGCGGTGTCGGCAGCGGGATCGCATGGCGACGTCGCCGAATCGGCTCGATACCACCACGCCACCAGCACCGCCGGTACCCCGACCAGCAACAACGTCGCCGGCACCAGCAGACCCGCCGGCAACCGGACCGGATCGAACGGGCCGGCCGCCAGCCGACCGCCCGCGAGCACGGCCAGCAGCCCAACCGCGAGCGCGGCCAGGACCGACGCCCCGACCGCGGCCTGGACGCGCTGTCCCACATCCGCCCGGCAGCTGCGCACGCCGGTCAACACCCCCACCACGACGGGCAACCCGAGCGCCACCGCCGCCCAGGCCGGGGCGGGCGCCGTCGGGAACGCGGCCAGCAGCGGGAAGCTCGACCGTTCCCCGCCGTAGGTGGCGAAGGGGGAGGCGGTGGCGGTCCCGACCGCTACCCCGGGCCCGAGCAACCAGCTCGTCCCGGCGAGCGCGGCGTTGGGCAGGTACCCGATCGCCAGCAGCGTGAGTCCCAGGCCGGCGCCGAAGTCGGGCGCGAGCACCCGGTACGCCTCGGCGATGTCCTCGGCGGCGAATGTCAGGCCGACGGCGAGCAACCCGGCCCCGGCGGTGAACAGTCCGGCCACCGCGACCCCGGCGGCGCGAAGTGCGGTGGGCAGCCACTCGGGCAGCCGGTCGGTCCAGTCCTCGGGCACCCCGCAGGCCGCCACCACTCCGACCGCGCCGGCCAGCGCGGCGAGCAGCCCACCACCGAGCATCGCGGCCCAGGGCGCGACCGCCACCGCGGCCGCGCTCGGCAGCAGCGCGCTGCCCAACACCGCAACCGCGGCATGTGCCCCGGCCACGCTGACGAGCACCGCGCCCGCGTCGGCCCGGAACCGGCCGCCGAGGCGGCGGGTCACCCAGCGTGTCCCGTACCCGACGACGGCGAACACCGCCAGCGTCGGCAGCAGCGGCAGCACGCTGAACGGCTGGCCCTCGATCACCAACGGGATCTGGTGGGCGGCCAACCAGAGCGGGATCGCGGCGGCGAACGCGGCGTCCAGCGGCAGGCCGACCGGCAACACCGTGGCCGCCGCAGCCGGCACCAGCAGCGCGTAGCTGACCAGCACCGTGCCCATCGCACAGGCCACCAGCAACCGGAGGCGATCCAGGCCGTCGACGCCACCGGGCTCCGCGCGCTCGGACCTACCGTCCTGGTGGGGATCGTCCCGGTGTGGACCGTCGCTGTCGAGGTCGTGGCCGACGAGGGTGCGGGTCACCCGATCAGCGTCGCAGCGTGCGAGCCGAGATCCCGACAGGCTCGCCGAGGAATCAGCGCCGAGGCAGCCGGCGCCGAGGATCAGCCGGGTGGGCGCTCGACGGCCGGGAAGATGCTGGTCTGCTCGGAGTCGGACGCCCGATCCGGCCTATCGGCATCCTTCTCGGGTCGCCCATGCCGTCCGCTGCCCCCGGATCCACCGCCGGCGCTGTCGGTCCCGCTGCCGCCGGTGCTCGGATCGAAGGACCGGGTCGACCCGTCCGCATCGACGGTCGAGACCTTCCTGGTCGGATCGGCCGCCGGCATCCCGGGCGCCCGCGGACGGTCATCGGCACCCGCATCGCCCGGGGCCTGCTCGGTCGTCCCGTCCTGGTCGGCGCGCCGGGTGTCCTGGGCCGGTGCGGCGTGCCGCTGCCGCCCGGAGCTCTCGGACCCCGGGCTCTCAGCCGCTCCAGCTCCAGCTCCAGCTGCGGGTTCCGGCTCCGGGGTCGGTGCCGGCGGACCGATGGCCACCGTCGGCGGCGCCGGGTAGCCACCCGGCCCGCCGTAGCCGGGCTGCCCGTAGCCGGACTGACCGTAGCCGGGCTGCCCGTAGCCGGGCTGGCCATAAGCGGGTTGGCCGTAACCGGGCTGGCCATAGCCGGGTGAACCGTTGTCGGGCGGGCCGTAGCCGGGCGCAGGCGGGCTCGGCGGATAGCCCTGGTAGCCCTCCGGATACTGCGGCGCCAACGGCCGCGGTCGCGCCGCCGGCGGCCTGACCAGCCCGGCATCGAGCAGCACGGCGCCGACCACGGCCGCGGACTGCACCAACGCCAGCAGCAGCACCGCCACCACGATGGACAGCCCACCGACGCTGGTGGCCAGCTGGGCCAGCAGCAACGTCCCGGTCACCACCAGCACCGCAGCCGGCGCGAGCACCCGCCCGGATCTCGGCAGCACGGCGGTGCCGGCCAGCAGCCCACCGCCGATGAGCAGCGGTCCGCCGAACGAGGCGGTGACGCTGACCTGGCCGAAGAAACCCAACAGGTAGATAACCATCGCCAGTCCGGCCGCGACCAACACCAGCACCCGAGCCGGCCCGGACAGCGCCGGCCGCTCCCCCGGTGCCGCTGCTGGCTGTGCCGTCGCCGAACCCGGCTGTCCTGAACCCGACTGTCCTGAACCCGACTGTCCTGAACCCGAGTGCGCTGAACCCGAGTGCGCTGATCCCGGACCCGGCGGGAGCGCCGCCGGTCCCGACGCCGGTCGCGGCGACGAAGCACCGAACAGGGGCAACGAGTCGCCCGGCTGCTGGCTCATCGATCACTTCCTCCCGTCGAACTCGCGGATCCACCGTCGGGCGCGGGCACTAGAGCGCCGCGATGATCTCCCGCATCAGCGCCGCGGTCTCGCTCGGCGTCTTGCCGACCCGGACACCGGCCGCCTCCAGCGCCTCCTTCTTGGCCTGCGCGGTGCCCGCCGATCCGGAGACGATCGCGCCCGCGTGTCCCATCGTCTTGCCCTCGGGGGCGGTGAAACCGGCGACGTACCCGACCACCGGCTTGCGCATGTTGGCCTTGACGAACTCGGCCGCGCGCTCCTCCGCGTCGCCGCCGATCTCGCCGATCATCACGATCGCCGCCGTGTCCGGATCGGCCTCGAAGGCCTCCAGGGCGTCGATGTGGGTGGTTCCGATCACCGGGTCACCACCGATGCCGATGGCCGTGGAGAAACCGATCTCGCGCAGCTCGTACATCATCTGGTAGGTCAGCGTGCCCGACTTCGACACCAGGCCGATCGGGCCGGGCCCGGTGATGTCGGCCGGGATGATGCCGGCGTTGGACTTGGCGGGCGAGATGACTCCGGGGCAGTTCGGGCCGATGATCCGGGTCCTCGGGGTTCGGGGTGTCCCCGGCGACGCAGTGCCCTTGGCGCAGGCGTGCGCCCAGAAGTAGGCGCTGTCGTGCACCGGGATGCCCTCGGTGATCACGACGACCAGCCCGATCTCGGAGTCGATCGCCTCGATCACGGCGTCCTTGGCGAACCGCGGCGGTACGAACACCACCGACACGTCGGCGCCGGTCTCCTTCATCGCCTCCTCGACGGTGCCGAACACCGGCAGCTCACGGTCGCCGATGCCGACCGACGTGCCGGCCTTGCGCGCGTTCACGCCGCCGACGATGTTGGTGCCGGCCGCCAGCATCTTGGTGCTGTGCTTGGTGCCCTCGCCGCCGGTGATGCCCTGGACGATGACCTTGCTCTGCTCGTTCAGAAAGATCGACATGCTCAGGCCCCCGCAGCGTTCGTGCTCGAGCCCGCCCGCGACCCTTCGGCGAACTCGGCGGCTCGGTCAGCCGCATTGTCCATGGTGTCCACCTGCGTGACCAGCGGATGGTTGGCGTCGTCGAGGATCCGGCGGCCCTCGATGACGTTGTTGCCGTCGAGCCGCACGACCAGCGGCTTCGTCGCACCGTCTCCCAGGATCTTGAGCGCCTCGACGATGCCGGTGGCCACCGCGTCGCACGCGGTGATGCCGCCGAAGACGTTGACGAACACGCTCTTGACGTCCGGGTCGCCGAGGATGACATCCAGCCCGTCCGCCATCACCTGCGCCGACGCGCCGCCGCCGATGTCGAGGAAGTTGGCCGGCTTCACCCCGCCGTGACGCTCCCCCGCATACGCGACAACGTCCAGGGTGGACATCACCAGGCCGGCCCCGTTGCCGATGATCCCGACCTGGCCGTCGTCGAGCTTGACGTAGTTGAGGCCCTTGGCCTTGGCCTTCGCCTCCAGCGGGTTCTCGGTGCGCTCGTCGACCAGCGCGGCGTGTTCGGGGTGCCGGAAGTCGGCGTTCGCGTCGAGGGTGACCTTGCCGTCGAGCGCGATGACGTTGTCCTGCGGGTCCCGGACCAGCGGGTTCACCTCGACCAGGGTGGCGTCCTCGCTGACGAAGGTCTCCCACAGCTTCACGATCACGTCGGCGGCCTGATCGGCCACCGCGGCCGGGATCTTCGCCTGCGCGACGATCTGCGCGGCCTTGGCCCTGTCGACGCCCGCGATCGCATCGATCGGCACCCGGGCCAACGCCTCGGGCCGCTCCACGGCCAGCTGCTCGATGTCCATGCCGCCCTCGGCCGAGGCCATGGCCAGGAAGGTCCGGTTGGAACGGTCGAGCAGGAAGGAGAAGTAGTACTCCTCGGCGATGTCGCTGGCCTCGGTCACGAGCACCCGGTGCACGATGTGTCCCTTGATGTCCAACCCGAGGATGTCCTGGGCCTTCGCCCGCGCCTCGTCCGGTGTGGACGCCAGCTTGACCCCGCCCGCCTTGCCCCGGCCGCCGGTCTTGACCTGCGCCTTGACCACGACCGCGGTGCCGATCTCGGCGGCGGCCGCAGCGGCGTCGTCGGGGGTCTCCACGGTCCGGCCCGGCAGCACCGGGACTCCGTGCGCGGCGAAGAGATCCTTCGCCTGGTACTCGTAGAGGTCCACTCGGCTCTCCCTGGCTCGCCCGAAACAGCTCTGTTCCCCGCGGCGCGACGCCGCTGCTGCGACCGACCCTAGCGACGCGGACCGCACCCACCCTGAGCTGCCCCGGTGACCGTTGTCACGGCGGGCAGGATCGGCCGGTCGACGCCCGAGATCGAGGCCGGAAACCCTCCGCTCCGCCACCGCATCGGGAGCGACGGCGCGGTCGTCGAGGACGTCGGGGAGCCCGGAGCGGACCGGATGCCGGCCAGTGCAGCTACGTTCGGTAACCGCTCGACGCTGCCGTCGTGACGGTTTCCGGCTTCGCGCCGACACGCCGCACCGAGATTTGCCTCGCGCGCCTGAGCGGCGCTAACGTCCCGATGTCCGGGTCACGAACCGGTCACGTCGGCAGCAGGATCGACCCCGATCGATCCTGCGGGAGCCCCCACCCCACGCCGCGGACCGTGACACGGCGTACACGACCAGTCGAGAAGGGCAGTCTTGGCGCGTCACCGCTCCCCCAGCGGCGCCCCGACGAACCACTCCGACCGCACGGTGCAACTGCGCGCCGTGCGGCCCGCGAGTAGCCACCGTCTCCCGGCGCCACCCTCGGCGACACGACGCGGCCGGATCACGCTGGCCGCTGCCGCCGCGGGAGCCGCGGTCGCGGCGGCGCAGACCGTGGCCTCGGCGTTGCTGCCCGCACTGGACGGAGCGTCGGCGCAGACCAGCGCCCTGATCCCGGTCACCGGCGGTGGCGATCACTCCGGGAACCGCGTCGTGGACACCGGGTTCGCCGTGAACGCGATCGGCGGCGACCAGCTGCTGCCCGACGTCAGCGATCTCACGCTGGACGGGGCGCCGTCGGTCGACGTGCGGAACCTGGCCAAGGCCGTGGACATCGGCCAGGAGCTGGCCCGGCAGGCCTCACTCATCGACTCCGCGCTCGCCGACGGCGCCGCCGAGGCTCACCTGTTCGGCGACAGCGCCTTCGTCCGCCCCACCAGCGGACGGCTGACCTCGGTGTTCGGCGCCCGCTGGGGCGTCGCCCACCAGGGCATCGACATCGCCAGCCACATCGGCACCCCGATCTACGCCTTCACCGACGGCGTCGTGGAGGAAGCCGGACCGGCCGGCGGCTTCGGGCTCTGGGTCGTGTTGCGGCACCCGGACGGCACCCAGAGCGTGTACGGGCACGTCAACCGGATGTTCGTGCGCGCGGGTCAGCAGGTGAAGGCCGGGGACGAGATCGCCGAGGTCGGCAACCGCGGCCAGAGCACCGGACCGCACCTGCACCTGGAGATCTGGGACGCCGACGGCACCAAGCTGAATCCGCTGCCCTGGCTGCGCAAGCACGGCATCGCCTACTGATCCGCGCCGACTGATCCGCGCCCGCGCCGCGATCGTTCAGCGGCGGCCGCGGGCGAGCGTGCGCAGATCGGCCTCGAGCGGCCAGGGCCACTGCAGCCGGAGCACCCCGTCGGGCGCGGTCGCATACTCGCGATAGCTGCCCTCGACCAGCTCGAACGCGGATGCGGTGACCGCGTCGATGCCCTTGTGCAGGTCGATGCGCAGGTAGAACGGCACGCCCGCCTCGGCGTAGTCGCCGTGCTTGACGATCATGTTCTGGCGGAAGTTGCCCGGCGAGGTGATCTCCACCAGCAGCAGGACGTCGCGTGCGTCGACCTTCAGCTGCTGCAACCCGGACCGGACGACCACGGCGTCGGGTCCGCGGATGTGGTCGGGCCAGAGCCGGACGTTCGCGCCGGGCAGCGCCTCCCAATCCGGATCGGTGCAGCTCGCCGCGAGTAGGTTCGTCATCTCGCGGATGAGCCGCTGGTGCGCGAGCGAGGACATCGGGGTCACGAGAAGCGCCCCGTCGACCAGCTCCACCCGAGCCGGGACATCGGGCAGGGCGAAGTAGTCGTCCTCGGTCCACGGGCCGAGATGGGAGAAGACGGCTTCGAACGTCGCTTCGGTGGACACGGGTAACCTCCTGGGTCGGTGTCGCACGCCATGGACGGAATCCGGGCCCGCCCGGTCCCATCCGGTTCAGAGTTTCTGCAGCGGCACCCCGCCGATCAGCATCAGCCGTACCGTGCCGGCGCTGCCGAAGTCGATCGTGACGGTGGCCCGCACCCCGGCGCCGTCGGAGGCGGTCACCGTGCCCAGGCCGTACTTGTCGTGGTTGACCCGATCGCCGACCTCGAGGCTGATCGTGGGGGTGAGCGAGCGCGCCGGCACGTTCCAGTTGCCGCGGTCGGTGGCCCCGACGGCGGATCCGGCGCGGCGGCCGAAACCGAAGCGCCCCACCGGAGCCGAGCGCTCCGGCTCCGAGCGCCGCCAGTCGATCAGCTCGTCGGGGATCTCGCCGAGGAACCGCGAGGCCGGGTTGACGTTGGGCTGCCCGAACGAGGAGCGGATGATCGCCCTGGACAGGTAGAGCCGCTGCTGGGCGCGGGTGATGCCGACGTAGGCCAGCCGCCGCTCCTCGGCCAGCTCGGTCGGATCGCCCATGGCCCGCATGTGCGGGAACACCCCGTCCTCCCAGCCGGTGAGGAACACGACCGGGAACTCCAGACCCTTCGCCGTGTGCAGCGTCATCAGGGTGACCATGCCGGCGTCGTTGTCCGGGATCGAGTCGGCGTCGGCGACCAGCGCGACCCGCTCCAGGAACGCGGCCAACGACCCCGGCTCGGGCACCCCCGGCTCGGGCAGGCCCCCATCTGCAGGGTCGAACTCGGGGGCGACCGCCGCGTCGGCCACCGCCGCGTCGCCGGCGAACTCGCGGGCCACCGTCACCAGCTCGGCCAGGTTCTCCAGCCGGGATCCGTCCTGTGGGTCCTCGCTGGCCTCCAGCTCCGCGGTGTAGCCGGTCCTGGCGTAGATCGCCTCCAGCAGCTCGGCGGTCGCCTCGCCCCGCTCGACCAGCTCACCCAGCTCGTCGAGGATGCCCACGAAGGCGGCGATGCAGCGCTGCGACCGCGTGACCAGCCCGGGGATTCGTTGTGCTGACGCGCCGTCCGCTGACGCGTCCGGCGGTGGCTGCTCGGCCGCGATCCGCAGCGCCGCGATGAACGACAACCGCTCGCGGTCGGCGTAGTTCGCCACCAGCTCCTCGGCCCGGTCGCCGATGCCGCGCTTGGGCACGTTGAGGATCCGCCGCAGGCTGACCGTGTCCTCCGGATTGGACAGCACCCGCAGGTAGGCCAGGGCATCGCGGACCTCGCGGCGCTCGTAGAAGCGCACCCCGCCGACCACCTTGTACGGCAGCCCGACGCGCAGGAAGACGTCCTCGAAGACCCGGGACTGGGAGTTGGTCCGGTAGAACACGGCGACATCGGAGTTGCGGATCTCGCCGGAGTCGACCAGTCGGTCGATCTCGCTCGCGACGAACGCGGCCTCGTCGTGCTCGTTGTCCGCGACGTAGCCGACGACCTTCTCCCCGTCGCCCTGCTCGGACCACAGCCGCTTGTCCCGGCGCCCCGGGTTGCGCGCGATCACCGCGTTGGCGGTGCTGAGGATGGTCTGCGTGGAGCGGTAGTTCTGCTCGAGCAGGATCGTGACGGCGTCGGGGAAGTCCTGCTCGAACTCGATGATGTTGCGGATGCTGGCCCCGCGGAAGGCGTAGATCGACTGGTCGGAGTCGCCGACCACGCACAGCTCGCCGGGCTGTGTCGATGCGTCCTCCGCATGCGCTCCGGCCGGCGCCTCCGCGGTGGCTGGCGCGACCAGCGCCCGGACCAGCTCGTACTGGGCGTGGTTGGTGTCCTGGTACTCGTCGACCAGCACGTGCCGGAAGCGCCGCCGGTAGTACTCGGCCACCGCCGGCAGCCGCTGCAGCAGCGCCACCGTCTCCATGATCAGGTCGTCGAAATCGAACGCGTTGGCGGTGCGCAGCCGGGACTGGTAGACGCCGTAGACGTCGGCGACCGTGCGCTCGTAGTCGTTGGTCGCCCTGGCCCCCGCGTCGTCCGGGGTGAGCAGCTCGTTCTTGAGGTTGGAGATCTGCGCCGCGATCGCCCGGGCCGCGAACTTCTTCGGATCCAGCTCCAGATCGCGCGCGACCAGCCCGACCAGCCTGCGGGTGTCGTCGGCGTCGTAGACCGAGAACGCGGAGCGGACCCCGAGGTGCTTGGCCTCGCGGCGCAGGATCCGCACGCACATCGAGTGGAAGGTCGACACCCACATCGCGTTGGCGCGCCGCCCGACCAGCGCGTCGACCCGGGCCTTCATCTCGGCCGCGGCCTTGTTGGTGAAGGTGATCGACATGACCTCACCGGGGTGCACGCCGCGCTCGGCGAGCAGCCAGGCGATCCGGTGGGTGAGCACCTTGGTCTTTCCCGAACCGGCCCCCGCGACGATGAGCAGCGGCGATCCCGCGTGCGTGACCGCCTCCCGCTGGCGCGGGTTGAGCCCCTCCAGCAGCGCCGCGCCACGGGCGGTGCGGGGCTGGACCGGAGTGGTCTGGGGCAGTTCGAACAGCGCGCTCATCGTGATGCCACACGCTACCGGCGCCCACCGACACCCAGCGCCCGACACCGTTGGTCGACGGGTGCTGTTGCGCGACCTCGACCTTGTGGCACACTCCTGCACGTGCCACTGAGCAGCGGGCGATTTTTCTACGGGTACCGGACACCGGTGCCCGTGGCCTGCTGACCCAGCCCCCACGACGCGCCCCGGAGTCCACGGACCCGGGGCGTTTTCGCGTCTCGACCGGGGGCTCGGGCAACAGGAGGACATCATGAACGCCGTGACCAGCGACAGCCCCGCAGCCGAGATCCCGTCGGAGGACGAGATCTCCACGCTGCGCATCGAGATCGACCACCTGGACGCGGAGATCCTGCGCCTGGTGAAACGCCGCAGCGAGGTCTCACAGCTGATCGGCAAGGCGCGGATGGCCGCCGGCGGTCCCCGGATCGTCTACAACCGGGAGATGGCGGTGCTCGCCCGTTTCGACGACCTGGGGGTCGAGGGCCGCGAGCTCGGCATGATCCTGCTGCGGCTGGGCCGCGGCCGCCTCGGCGGTCGCTGACCCCGGCGGGGGCGCCGACTCGCCTCATTCGCGGCGCCGACGTGGCACTCTGGTCGTATGGGTGCGGTGTTCGGGATCGTGGCGGCAGTGATCGCGCTGGTGGGTGTGATCGTCGCGCTGGGCCACGTGGGCTACCTGGCGATGCTCAACAAGGCGGCCAAGCAGCGGGGAGCGTCCGGCGGGTCCACGATCGACTACGTGAGCGGCCGCTGGAAGGTCGCCGGCGGTACCGCCGGCGTGGCGCTGCTGGGCCTGCTGCTGACCCAGGGTGGGTTCACCCCCGATCTGCTCGGGTTGCTGCTCGGCGGGGGCGCCGGAATCGTGGCCAAGCGGTCCCTCGACTCGACCAAGGCGCAATTCCGCCACCAGATCTGATCCTGTCGATCCTGCCGACATGATGCTGACATCCGGGTGATTGTGGTCCGGTCGTGAATACGCATCGTGCGGAGCGGAGCCTGCCGTTCGAGTGAAGAACGGCAGCCGGTTGAACGGCGACTGGTGTACCACTCCTCCATCCGGTACACAGTCGCCATTCCGTCTATCGGCTAGGAGGGTTTCGCAGTGGCCGCAATGCTGTCCCGTAGTAGCTCGCGCCCACCGGGAGTGCTGACGGTGGCCGAGCTGCTGGACCGCATTCACCCCGAGCTGGTCCCGCCCGTCGAGCCTTCCTCGACGATCTCGGTCGACGCCCTGCTGCGCCGGGAGGGGCGGGCCCCGTCGCGACGATCCGGTCCGACGAGCGCCGCGTTCGCGGATCCGCGGGCCCGCTGCACCGCGGCTGCGGCCGGCGCGCTGCTGGTGACCGGCGCCGTCGTCGGGGCGGTGATGTTCACCGACGCGCGCGGGGGCAGCGACCCGATCGGCACGCAGGACGGCGCTGCGCCCGGTCCGGATCGGCCGACCGAGGGGCTGCTGTCGACCGGTGACCAGGCCACGATCGTCGACGCGGCCGCCAGCAGCATGGCGCCCGACCCCGACGTGGCGTCGGGATCCGGGCTCGCCGGCCTCGCCGTTCCGGCCGCGCCCGCCGCCCGGGACGGCGGGGAAAATCGCAGCTCAGCGGCACCCGCTGGATCGACATCGACCACTTCTGCCGGGGCTTCGGGTGCGGCCGGGGGCAACAGCTCCGGCCCCTCCGGCGCCGGCTCCACCGCTGCCGGTACCGATTCCTCGTCCGGGAGCACTGAATCCGGGAGCACTGAATCCGAGAGCGCCGACTCCGATGGCGCCGATTCCGAGTCCGGCGGGACCGGGTCTGACAGCTCCGACGATTCCGGGATCGACGACCTGCCGGTCGGGGACGCGCTCGAATCCGCGACCGGATCCCTCGACGATGTCACCGACGATGTCACCGACACCGCCGCGGACATCATCGACGACGCGTCCGGTCTGGTGGCCACCCGTGACCCGGTCGGCGGCCTCCCGGACCAGAACACCGCCGGTCGGACCCTGTCCGGACTCGTCGGCAGCAGCGTCCCCGACGACGACATCCCGATCTACGACGACCCCGTCGCCGACGCTACCGATTCTTCGGGAAAGCATCGGCTGACTGTTTCGAACGACAGCGAACCCGAGGACAGCAGCGATTCCTCGACACGTTCGAGTCGGCCGCAGAACAACAGCGCGCTGAGTTCGCTGGACAACCTCGACGACCTGCTGCAGAAGCCACTTGCGGAGCGTCCGAACTGATCGGCCCGACACTTTTCGGCGGGTGATCGATGTGAACGGAACACAGCGGTGGTCGCGACCGCGCCAGTGTTCGCTCGAAACGATCAACCCGAATCCAGGTCGGGAGGTACAACGTCGGACGGGAAGGCGACCGGCGGAAGTACGCGCCGTACCGGTCCGATCACCGGCTCGGTGACTTGGGCGGGCCCGCTCACCGCTCGATCGTGCCGGCCAGCAGCACTCCGCGGCCGGCCTCCAGGATGACCACGGCCTGATCAGGCCGCCCGAGCCGGAGCGCCGCCACCGCCGCACCGGCCGGTAGCTGCTGGGCGTCCCGCAGCCAGCCCTCCTGGTGACGCCGCAGCCGCTGCTGCGCCACCAACGTCGACACCAGCGCGAACCCGCGCAGGTAGGCCGATGCCGCCGCCGGCCAGTCCTGCCAGCGGGCCGCGGCCGCTGCCCAGTTGTGCGCCGCCGCAGCCGCCGCCCACGGATCCCGGTCGCTGCCGCGCTCAAGGACGGCCCTGAACAGCGCCTCCGCCTCGGCGCGGTCGGTCCCGCGCGACCGGTCGGCCAGGCAGTTCGCGAGGTTCTGCTGGTGCCGGAGCCGCACGGGGGCGGCGGCCGGCGTCTCGGCCAGGCCGGTCCGGTAGGCGTCGATCGCCTCGTCGAGCGCGGCCGGGTCGCCGCCCTCCCGCCAGTCCTGATGCCGGCAGGCCGCCAGCAGGCCAAGTCGGGACGCCCGATCGGGAGCACCCGGCGGGGTGTGCTCCAGGGCCGCCCGCGCCAGCTCACGGGCCGCCTGCAGATCGTCGGATCGGCGCCGCCGCCGGTGCCGCTCGAACACCGCGTTGGCCAACGCCGAGAGCCGGAACGAACGTCCGGCCGCGCCGACCGGAGTCGCCTTCAGCGCCGCGGCAAGCAGTTCCACCGCCTGATCGAGATCCGCGAGCCGGCCGAACCGGTGTGCCTTCTCACGCAGCGCGTCGCCCAGGTTCGCCAGCCGCAGCTCCCGCCGCGGTGACCCGGGTGGCGTCGCGGCCAGCGCCTCCCGGTAGGCATCGACCGCGCGCTCCAGGTCGGCAACCACCCCGGTCTCGGAGTACCGAGCCGAGATCGCCGTGCCCAGGTTGACCAGCGCCGATGGCCGCCGAACGGGCCCCGCTCGGGCGACCGCGGTGGCCGCGGCCGCCACCGCCGAGTCCAAATCGGCGGCCTGTCCCCGATGTTCGTGCAGAGTCAGCAGGGCGGCCGCGCGTTGCCGCTCGTCCTCGAACCGGGCCGGCACACCCGACCCCGACGTGGCCCGCAGCAGGTCCAGTCGGGCGAGGTCGTCCGCGTCGCCGGTCGCCTCGTACCGGCGGCCGAGCAACGCGGCCAGGTTCCCCGCATCCGACCCGGGCGGGTCCGCGAGCAGCGAGATCGCCCGATCCAGGTCACGCAGATCCCCCCGCAGCTCGAAGCGTTCGCCGAGCGCGGTGCCCAGATTGTGCACCGCGACGGCCGGGGCCGGCGCCCGCCCGGACTCGGCGACGGCCTGCTCCAGAAGGGCCACCGCCCGGTCGAGCACGGCCGGACCACCCCCGAAACGCCAGCGTTCGACGCCGACGGCGGCCAGCTGGGCGCGCCTGGCCGGCAACCGCGGGGACCGCGGAGTGGTGTGCTCGAGGGCGATCCGATAGGCCCGCTCGGCCAGGTCGAGATGAGCCGGGTCGGCGCTGGCGAGGAAGCGATCGGATTCGACGTGGCCCAGGTTGGTTGCCGCAATCGCGCGCAGGTCAGCGTCGGGGTCGGGTGCTTCGAGCACACCGGTGAGCAGGCCGGCCGCGCGCCGCAGCTCCGCCGGTGTGCCCCGCTCACGCAGGGCCGCCGCCAGGTTGACCGTCGCCCGGCACCGCGGGCCCGTAGTGGGGTCGGCAGACGCGGGCTGCCCGACGACGGCGCCGGCCGCGCGCAGAGCGGCGTCCATCCGATCCGGGGTGGGTTGCCGGCGGTACCGCTCGTAGGCCAGCTCCGCCTCGACCCAGCGCTCGCGCAGCAGCTCCGGCACGCCGTCCCCGATCAGCTCGTCGAGGCGGTGCAGGCCATCGGACCGGCACCGCCGCAGCACGTCCCGATGCTCGGTGAAGGTGCGCAGCCACGCCTCGTCGTCGCGGCCGCGGGCCTGCGCGATCAGGTCGGTGAGCACGCCGTCGGCGGCGTCGGTCACCAGCCGGGGTTCGCGCTCCGCGAGCACCCGGGCAGCGGCCCACGAATCGGCCTCGACGAACCGCTGGACCACCTCCACCAGCCGGCGCGGCCACCCCGCCCGCGCCATCACCATTGCGCCATCAGGGACGCCGACCCGGTGCGACCGCGCGGACCGACCGCAGTCCGCTCCCATCACGCTCCAGGGACGTCGACGCCGCGGCCACCCGCCCGGCCGCCGCTCGGTAGCGCTCGGTGAGGTCGGGCACGAGCCGGCCGAGCCCGGTCAGCTGGACCCGGGCCAGCTCGTCGGCCAGCAACCGGGCCCGCCCCCACTCCATGCGGGCGACCGCCGCGCCGGTCCGACCGAGCCGGCGCAGCACGAACGCCGAATCGACCGGCATCGGACCGACCGCGCGCAGCCACACCTCCCGGTCCGAGCGCCGCAGCTGTCGCCGGAGCAGCCGGTCCGCCGCGGCGGCGGCCGCGTCGAACGCCTCCGCCGCCTCCTCGGGCGACTCCCGTTGCACGGCCCAGTCGGCCCAGCTCAGCGCGCAATGCAAGGCCACCTCGGGCACCGACCCGCCGGCGCCGAGCGCCCCGGCGCGGTAGTCGGCCAGGACCGCATCCCGATCCTCGGCCCGGCCGGCCCGGTCGTACCGGCGACGGAGCGCACCGGCGCGGTTGTGCAACCGGCCCGGCAGCTCCGGCGAGCGGGAATCGGTCTGCTCGACCGCCGCGGTGTACACCGCGATCGCCTCCGTGAGGAGGTCGACGTCCCCATCCAGGTCGAAGCGGTCGACCAACCCGTTGCCGAGATCGGC
Organism: uncultured Actinomycetota bacterium; assembly: GCA_963730945.1. Taxonomy (GTDB): domain Bacteria; phylum Actinomycetota; class Actinomycetes; order Mycobacteriales; family Pseudonocardiaceae; genus Pseudonocardia. The sequence goes on along the minus strand of CAVSTV010000004.1, from coordinate 254,864 downwards.
CAGCACCGCCGCGTGGGCCGCGTCACCGGCAACGGTGCCGGCGAGCGCGCGGCGATAGTGCCGCAGCGCCTCGTCCAGCGCGTCGCGCCCGCCACCGGCCCGCGCCCAGGCGCGCAGCGTGCCGCCGAGGTTACCGAGCAGCGCCGTGCGTTCCGCGGTCTCCACAACCGTCTCGGACGCGGCGCTGCGGTGCAGCTCGACGGCCCGCGCCAGCTGCACCGGATCGGCCCGGCGCTGTGCTTGCCCGCGCAGCGTCACCGCCAGCTGGTCCAGCCGCGCGGGCCGCAGCGCCGACCCAGGGGGCGTCGCGGTCACGACCTCCTCCAGCAACGATGCGGCCCGGTCGAGATCGGCGAGGTCCCCGTCACGCTCGTAGCGGTCGCGCAGGCCCAGCCCCAGGTTGAACCGCCACATCGACCGATCGGGCTCGTGGGCGGCCGCCACTGCCGCTTCCTCCAGCGCGACCAGCCCGGCGTCGAGATCCCTTGGATCGCCCCGGCGTCGAGCGCGCTCCAGCAGCGCGGCGCCGAGGTTGGCCAGCCGCGCGGGCCGGTCGGGATCCCGCATCGAGGTGCCCCCGACGGCGTCGGTGAGCAGACCGACCGCCTCCTGCAGGTCGGCGAGCGAGCCGGTGGCCAAACACCGCTCGGACAGCGCCACCCCGAGGTTGCTCCACTCCCGTAGCGGCCGGGCGCCGCCCAGGCCGACGGCCTCACGCTGGACGGTGACCGCGGCGTCGAGCTCGGATCGGGAACCCGAGCGCCGGTAGTTCTGCAGCCGGACCTCGCCGAGCACCCCGAGCACGCTCGCCTGCTCCGGGTCGGGGCCCGGTGGCAGCGCGGCGGCCGCGGCCGCGAGGTCCCCGGCCCGGGACAGCTCGGCCGCCGCGTCGCCCGCCCAGAGTCCGGCCAACAGGATCGAGGCCAGATTGACCAGCGCGGCCCGCCGCTGGTCCACCTCGGCGGTCTCGGCCGTGAGCGCCACCGCCTCCTCCGCGACGCCCAGCGCCGCCCGCAGGTCGGCCGCCGCGCCCCCGGCCTCGAACCGGTACCGCAGCACCAGTCCGAGGTTCGCCAGCACGACCGGGCGGTCCGGGAAGCCGGGAAACGCCAGGTCGAGTGCTGCCTCCAGCGCGATCACCGCATCGGCGAGTTCAGCGGCTTCGCCCTCGGACCGGTATCGGCGCAACGCGGCCGACCCGAACGCCACTAGGTCGGGGAGCTCCTCGATCGCCGCGCGCAGCTGGACCACCGCCGGTTCGACGCCGACGACCCGGGCGCGGCGCACCAACAGCGCGTGCAACGACCGCACCTCGCCGCCGTCGCGCTCGAGCAGCCGTAGCGCGGGGTCGCCGAGCAGCTCGGGGTGGCGCCGCAGGATCTGCGCCTTTCGCGGCCACCGTCGAGCCGCCACCAACTGATCCACCCGAGCCCCGAGGCCGCGGTCCTTCCGCGGTGCGCCACCGATACAGGATGCCGGCACTCGCCACTGCACGCCGCCGGATCGCGCGGCTGCGGCGACACCGCGCGGGCCACCGACGAGGATCCAGCGGGACCGGGTTCGGCCCGAATTGCTGGCTCCCGCGGCCGCGCACGGACGCTAAAGTGACGCGGCCGGTCATCGCAGCTGAGGAGTTGCCGACCGACCGCAGCGAGGGAGTGCGATGACCCGCATCGTGCACGGAGCCGATCTCGCCGCGGACCCCGCGGGTGTCGCCCAGCTGTGCCAGCTCTACGCGCGCCACGCTCCCGAGGTGGCCCTCGGGTCAGCCGACCCGGCGGACGCGATGGCCGTTCTCGCCGACGTGGTGCGGGCGCACCGGCGGCTGGCATCCCGTCGGGCCCGGCGCACCGCCGTGCTGGACATCCGGGACGCCGACCCGGCCGGCGCCGCCGTCGTCGACGTGATCAGCGAAGAGACGCCGCTGCTGGTGCCGTCGGTGCTGGCCGGGGTCGGCCGGGTTGGCCGGCGGGTCCGTCGGGTCATCCACGCCATGGTCGTGGTGCGCCGCACCGACGGCGGGGAGCTGACGCAGGTGCTGCCGGAGTTGGATCCGGCGGCCCGGCCACCCGGGGCCCTGGTCGAGGCGTGGATGCGGGTCGAGCTCGACCCGGTGGCGGCCGAAGAGGGTGAGGACCTCGGGATCGAGCTGGGCGGGGTGCTCAACGCGGTCCGCGACGTCACCGAGGACGGTGCCCGCATCGCCCAGACGGTCCGCACGGTGGCTGACGAGCTGTCTGACGAGCTATCCGACGCGGACCCGGGAGCGGAGCGGCAGGAGGCGGCACGGCTGCTGCGCTGGCTGGCCGACGGCCGGTTCGTGTTCCTCGGCTACCGCCGCCACGAGCTCGTCGGGGCGGACCCGTCGACGCCGCTGAGCCCGGTCCCGGCGACCGGCCTCGGCGTGCTGCGCCGTGGCGGCCCGCACAACGGCCCACACAACGGGGCGGCCCGCAAGGTCGCGGCCGACCGACCGCTCGCGGTGGTCACCCGGGCCGACGCGCCCAGCCGCGTGCTGCGCCCCGACCACCCCTACGACGTCGTGATCGGGATCGTCGACGAGGGCGGCCGGAGGGTCGGCGAGCACCGGTTCATCGGCCTGTTCACCACCGCCGCGCTGCACGAGCAGGTCCTGGACACCCCGGTGATCGGACCACGGGTGCGCGCGGCCATCCATCACGGCGGCGTGCCGCTCGAGTCCTACAGCGGCCAGCGGATGCTGGAGGCCATCTCGCAGCTGCCGCGCGAGGAGCTGTTCTGGGCCGGCCCGCAGGAGCTGCACGAAACCGCCGTCGGGGTGCTGGCCCTGGTGCAGAGCCGCCGGCTGCGGCTGTCGGTGCACCGCGAACCGCACGGCCGGTTCTTCTCGTGCCTGGTCCACCTCCCGCAGGACCGCTACTCCCCGCATGCCCGGGCGGCGATGCAGCGGGTGCTGCTGCGGGAGCTGGACGGCTGGCGGGTGGACCACACCGTCACCGTCGGGGAGCCGGGGCCGCTGCTGGTCCACTTCACGGTGCACGTCGACCCGACAGCGCCAGCCACCCCGGACCGGGAGCGGCTGCAGGGCCAGCTCGCGGTGGCCATCCTGACCTGGGACGACTGGGTCCTGGACACGGCCGGCGGGGCCCCGGCCGGCGACGACGGCGAGGGCATCGCCGAACACCTGGCCGGGTTGCCGCAGGGCTACAAGGACCACGTCGACCCGGTGCAGGCGCTGACCGACCTGCGCCGGATCCGCGGCCTGCGCGACCAGCCCCACCTGGAGCTGTCCGGGGAGGTGGGTGAGCTGCGCTTTCGGCTGTTCCTGGCCGGGGCCGGGGTTTCGCTGTCCGCCGTGCTCCCGGTGCTGCAGAGCCTGGGTGTCGAGGTTCTCGACGAGCGGCCGTTCGAGATCATCCGACCGGACGGGAGCCGCTGCTGGATCTACGACTTCGGGCTCGCGGTCGACGCCGAGACCGGGCGGGCCCTGGCCGGCCGGGGCAGCCAGCGGTCCCGGGAGCTGTTCTGCGCGGCGTTCCACGCGGCCTGGACCGGCGCGGCCGAGACCGACCGGTTCAACGTCCTGGTGCTGCGGGCCGGCCTCGGCTGGCGGGACGTGGCGCTGCTGCGCGCCTACGCGCACTACACCGCCCAGCTCGCCGGCCCGTTCGGACCGGCGTACCTGGCCGACATCCTGCTGGACCATCCCGACTCGACCCGCGCGCTGGTGTCGCTGTTCCACGCCCGGTTCGACCCGGCGCTGTCGCGCGAGGAGCGGGAGCAGCGGTCGGCCGCGGCGCTCACCCTGGCCAGCACCCTGATCGACGGGGTCACCGGCCTCGACGCGGACCGCGTGCTGCGCGGCTACCTCGCGCTGATCACGGCCACGGTGCGGACCAACTGGTTCCGCGAGCGGCCGCACTTCTCGTTCAAGATCGATCCGACGGCGCTGCCGGACATGCCGATGCCGCGACCCCGGTTCGAGATCTTCGTGTACGCACCCCGGACCGAAGGCGTGCACCTGCGCTTCGGCCCGGTCGCCCGCGGCGGGTTGCGCTGGTCGGACCGCCGGCAGGACTACCGCACCGAGGTGCTCGGCCTGGTCAAGGCCCAGGCGGTGAAGAACGCGGTGATCGTGCCGGTGGGCGCGAAGGGCGGTTTCGTCGTGCAGGCCGCCCAGCCCGGCCAGGACGACGTCGAGAGCTGCTACCGCACTTTCGTCTCGGGCCTGCTCGACGTCACCGACAACCTGCTGACCCGCGCCGACGGCACGATCGAGACCGTGCCGCCGCCCGACGTGGTACGCCACGACGGCGACGACGCCTACCTGGTGGTGGCCGCCGACAAGGGCACCGCGCGGTTCTCCGACGTGGCCAACCAGGTCGCGGCCGGGTACGGCTTCTGGCTCGGTGACGCGTTCGCCTCCGGGGGTTCGGTGGGCTACGACCATAAGGCGATGGGCATCACCGCCCGCGGTGCCTGGGAGAGCGTGCGCCGCCATTTCCGGGAGCTCGGCCTCGACACCCAGGCGCAGGACTTCACGGTGGTCGGCGTCGGGGACATGTCCGGGGACGTGTTCGGCAACGGGATGCTGGCATCGCCGCACATCCGGTTGGTCGCCGCGTTCGACCACCGGCACGTCTTCCTCGACCCGGATCCCGATCCGGTGGCCGGCTACGCCGAGCGCCGCCGGCTCTTCGAGCTGCCCCGGTCCTCCTGGGACGACTACGACCGGGCCGCGATCAGCCCGGGCGGCGGGGTGTGGCTGCGGACGGCCAAGGCGGTCCCGATCGGCCCGGCGGTCCGGGCCGCGCTCGGGCTGGACCCCGGGGTCGGCTCGCTAAGCCCCCCGCAGCTGCTGCGCGCCGTGCTGCGGGCGCCGGTGGACCTGTTGTGGAACGGCGGCATCGGCACCTATGTGAAGTCGGCCGCCGAGACGCATGCGGAGGTGGGTGACAAGGCCAACGACGGGATCCGGGTCGACGGCGGCCGGCTGCGGGTGCGGGTCGTCGGCGAGGGCGGCAACCTGGGTCTGACCCAGCGTGGCCGGATCGAGTTCGCCCGCAACGGCGGTCACGTCAACACCGATGCGATCGACAACTCCGCCGGCGTCGACTGCTCCGACCACGAGGTGAACATCAAGATCCTGCTCGACCGCGTGGTGGCGGCGGGCGAGCTGGACCGGGCAGGCCGCGACGCGCTGCTGGCGCGGATGACCGACGAGGTCGCCGAGCTGGTGCTGGCCCACAACCGGGCCCAGAACGCCGTGCTCGGGGTCGCGCGCACCCGGGCGCCGGAGCTGCTGGCCCGGCACGCGCGGATGATCACCGATCTGGTCGAGCGCACCGGGCTGGACCGGGCGCTGGAAGGACTGCCCAGCCCGCAGACCATCGACGCGCTGGCCGAGGCCGGGCACGGGATCAGCTCGCCCGAGCTGGCCGTGCTGCTCGCGCACACGAAACTGGACCTCAAGACCGCGATCCTGCGGACCGACGTGCCCGATCTGCCGGAGTTCGCCGACCGCCTCGCCCAGCAGTTCCCCGCGGTACTGGCCAACGACTACCCCGCAGCGCTGGCCGCGCACCCGCTGCGCCGACAGATCGTGGCCACCGCCCTGGTCAACGACATGATCGACCACGGCGGCCTCTCCTTCGCCCACCGGCTGACCGAGGACGTCGACGCGACACCGGCCGATGCGGTGCGCGCGTTCTGCGTGGCCACCGCCGTCTTCCAGCTGCCGGCCCTGTGGGCCGGCATCGCCGCGCTGCCGGTCCACGTGCCGACCGCGGTCACCGACGACATCACCCTCGACTCGCGCCGGCTGCTCGACAGCGCCGCCCGCTGGCTGCTCACCAACTGCCCGCGCCCGCTGGTCGTGCGCGCCGAGACCGACCGCTTCGCCGCCCATGCACGGCTGCTCCTCCCCCGGCTCCCATCGTTGCTTCGCGGCCAGGAGGCCACCGCCGCCGGCACCCGGGCCGCGGAGCTGGTCGGGCGAGGAGTTCCGGCGGAGTTGGCGGAGCGGGTCGCCGCCCTCCAGCACGCCCACGGCATCCTCGACATCGTCGAGATCACCGCGCCGGCCGAGCACCTGCCGGTCGACGAGATCGCCAAGCTCTACTACACGCTGTCGGAGCGCTGGACGACCCCACGATGACGACAGGATGCCGAGACCAGCCATGACATCCCGCTCACCACGGCGTCCGGCGACCCACGATCAGCACGCTGAGGTCCTGCGCCTCGGGATTGGGGCAGCTCGTCGCGGGACGCATCGCACAGGACAGATAGCTGGTGACCCGGCGGTCCCGATCATGGTCGGTCAGGTACACGTACACCCGCTCGCCGTAGATGTTGCGCAGCTCGAAGTGCAGTCGACGACCGACGTAGTCGGTGAGATCGACCGCCTTGTCGAACACCACCTTGGCCCGATAGCCCTCGATGACCGCCTCCCCCTGCGCGATCTCCTGGTCATGCTCGTCCTTGACGCTGAGCAGGACCTTGCCGCCGTTCGGTCCCGCCGCCATCTCCATCGAACGCAGGTAGGGCCTCGACGACGAAGTCGGTCATCGCCCAGTCCCCCCGGTCCTCGAGAAAATGGGTGACGTTCTGCGCGCTGCTGGCCCACACCTCGTGCATCCGGACGTCGGCGTCGGTCAGCGGTACGGCCGGTCGCACCGGCGCGGGTGCGGGCTGGTCGGTGACGACCGGCCGCGCCTCCCGACCGAGCTCGTTGAGCAGCGGCGGCAACGCCACCGCCGCGACCAGCGCCAGGACCAGCCAGGCCGGCGAACCGACATTGATCACCCCGGCCCACACGCTCACGTCGCCCTGGGTGTCGCCGATCCGCACCCGCGGAGCACCGGCGGGCTGGGCGGGCGCCTGCTGGGCCCGAACATGCAGCCACAGCGAGGCCACGAAGCTCGCCACGGTGGGCAGCACGACCGCCGGCCAGACGAACGGACCCGGGTCGTTCCCGGTGGCGAGGTTGATGGCGATCGCGCTGGCCGTGCTCAGCCCGGTGACCACGGCCGTCGGCACGATCACCCGCTGCAGCATCGGATGCGCGGCCATGGTCACCTCCGGTCGCAACGGCCACTGTGGCCGACGTGGGATGCACCTCCTTGATACCGCGACGAGGACGCGACGGTGATCCGCTCTTTCCAGACCGTGTGGCTACCCGGGCTGTTGCAGACCGCCGAGTACGCGCGGCTGCTGCTCCCCCTGGTCGACGTGACCGGCGTGATGGACCACGCCGCCGCAGTGGTTGCCCGCTTGGAGCGGCAGCGGTTGCTGTTCCGTCGGGAGACGACGTTCGAGTTCCTCGTGACCGAAGGAGCGCTGCGGTTCTCCCCGGCCCTGGAGTGATGAGCGCGCAGCGGGACCGGCTGCTTTCGCTCGCGACACTGGCGAACGTGCAGATCCGGGTGCTGCCGGTGGTCGAAGGGAAGCCGCCATGGTGCAGCTTCGACTACCGCATCCCGATCGAAGGCAACCCGTACGTGACACTTGAGCTGCCGCACCGCGGCCTCGTCGTCGATCACCCCGAGGAGGTCGCGCCCTATGCGCAGCTCTGGTCTTCGCTATGGGAGTCCGGAGTGCACGGGGACGAAGCCGTCGACGTGATCCACCGAACGTGGCATGACGAGCAGCGGGAAGGCCGGCCGTGACCGCGGGTCGGTCTGGTCCGACCGCCCGGACCGATGGTGCCGCGCACGCCGGAATCGCCTCAGCAACGGGTCGCAGACCGCAACCACTCCAACGTTCCACTCGAAACGATCAGCCGGCTCGTTCGCGCGCCCGCGCCCGACGCCGGCGGCGACGATGCGAGCGCTACACCAGCCGCCGATCCGACGCCCACCGCGACAGCTCGTAGCGATTGGAGAGCTGGGTCTTGCGCAGCACGCTGGAGACGTGGGTCTCCACCGTCTTCACCGAGATGAACAGCTCCCCGGCGATCTCCTTGTAGGCGTAGCCGCGGGCCAGCAGCCGCAGCACGTCGCGCTCCCGGCGGGTCAGCAGGTCGAGCTCGGGATCGCCGGGTGGGGCCGCGCCGGGCCGGTCGGAGAAGACGTCGAGCACGAAGCCGGCCAGCCGCGGTGAGAAGACCGCATCCCCGGAGTGCACCCGGCGCACCGCGTCGCCGAGCTCCCGACCGGAGATCGTCTTGGTGACGTAGCCGCGGGCGCCCGCCCGGATCACGGCGATCACGTCCTCGGCCGCGTCGGACACGCTCAACGCCAGGAACACCACGTCGGGCAGCTCCGGCCGCAGTTGGCGCAGCACCTCGGCGCCGCCGCCGTCGGGCATGTGCACGTCGAGCAGCACCACATCCGGGCGCAGGTGCCGGACGGCGGCGACGGCCTCGCCCACCGAGCCGGCCTCGCCCACCACCTGCACGTCGTCGACGCTGCGGTCGAGCTCGGCCCGCACCCCCGACCGGAACAACGCGTGGTCGTCGACCAGGAACAGCCGGATCGGCCCACTCCCAGGAACGTCGGATCCGGCACCACCGGGCTCCGCCGGCGGCCGGCCCGCCTCGCCTGTCGACTCACTCATGGTCCACTTCCCGCTTCCTCGTGGGCCCTGGCCGGCCCGGTCTCCGCCGCCCCGTTCACCGGCATGGCCAGGTGCACCTCGGTGCCCTCGCCCGCTGCGCTGCGCAGCCGGACCGTGCCCCCGTGCCTGGTCATCCTGCCGTGAACCGAGTCGGCGAGGCCATGCCGATCGGCGGGTACGTCGTCGGGGTCGAAGCCGACGCCGCGATCGCGGACGAACACGTGCGCCTCGCCCGGCTCCACCTCGGCGTAGACGCTGATCTCGGTCACCTCGGCGTGCTTGGCCGCGTTGACCATGGCCTCCCGGGCCGCGAGCACCAGCGCCCGCAACCCGTCGTCGAGCGGTCGGTCGCCGACCACCACGGGACGGACATCGACCGCGTACGTGTCCTCCACCTCGGCGGCGGCCGCGCTGATCGCGTCGGACAGCCCCGCGGCCAGCACCGGGTCACCCGACGCCGACCGGGACCGACCGTATCCGGCCGGTCCGTACAACCAGTGCCGCAGCTCCCGTTCCTGGCCACGGGCCAGCCGCAGCACCTCCCGCGGCTGATCGCTCTGCCGCTGGATCAGCGCCAGCGTCTGCAGCACCGAGTCGTGCAGGTGGGCGGCGATCTCCGCCCGCTCGGTCTCGACGATGCGCTCGCGGCGCTCCTCGCCCAGCTCCCGGGCCAGCCGCAGCCACCACGGCACGGTCAGCACCGCGACCCCGACCAGGGTGGCCACCACGGCCAGCAGCGCGAACTGGACCTGGCCGAGCTCGATGTTGCCGAACAGGTAGACCCCGATGCCGACCGCGACGAACACCACCCCGGCCAGCACCCGCAGCGCGGTGCTGCGCCACCCCGCCTGCGCGATGCTGCCCCCGCCCGAGCGCGCGCCGGCCGCCCAGCGCCGGCGCTGCGACTCGTCGGCCTCGCGCCACACCACGGCGGCGCCGATGGCCGCCACCCCCAGCGGGCCGACCACCCAGCCGATCACCGAGTCGCCCAGCGTGGCGGCGGCGATCCCGACCGCGAAGGCCAGCGCGACCAGCCCGAGGGCCTGCTGGCGTTCGGTGCGCGGCACCGCGCGCACGACGTCCGCCTGCTCCTGCCGCACGAAGATCCACAACAGCCCGTAGCCGAGCACGCCGGCGCCGCCCAGCGTGGCCAGCACCACGAACGCGGCCCGCACCCACTGCACGCTGATCTCGAGATGGTCGGCGACCCCGCCCGCGACGCCCGCGACGAAGCGGCCGCTGCGGCGCCGGACCAGCGGCGGGGTGCCGGTGGCCGACAGCGGCAGCGCGACGGTGCTCGGGCGCGGTGTGTTCACGGGATCCATGTTCACACGTCGGGGCCGGGGGAACATCGGGGAAACCTCGGGGCCTCCTCAGGGCCATCCCCCATGTGTGCGGCGCCGACGCCGAGCAATCTGGGCAGCATGAACAAGACGGACGTGCAGGGCACGCTGCGCGAGATGTGGGAGACGCGGCCCGCTCGACCGCGTCAGGACAGGCAGATAGCCGGCGTCGCCTCGGCGATCGCCCGGCGCTACGACATCGATCCCACGCTGGTGCGGATCGGGTTCGTCGTGGCCACCTTCGCTGGCATCGGCGCCGCGCTGTACATCGCGGGCTGGTTGCTGCTTCCCGAGGAGCCCGCGGATCCGGCGAACCCGGTCCGGGCGCGCTCCCCGCGCGTCGTCCTCCTGATCGGCCTCGGGATCGCCACCGCCGGCAGCATCGCCTCGCTGTTCGATCGACGGACCGATGGCGGCGGCCTGGTCGCCGTGCTGGTCGTCGCCGGGTTGCTGTTCCTGCTGCACCGCAGCCGCAGCGAGCGGGGCATCTCCGCCGCCGCATCGAGGGACGCCGCGATGTCGGGGGCCGGCACGGCCGCCGCGGACGGGCTGCCGGGCGGCGTGTCGATGGTCAAGGACCCGAACGGAACCGCGGCCACCGACTCCGGCGGGCTGCCGGTGCAGACGCCGCCCGCGTGGGACCCGCTCGGCGCGGCCCCGTTCGCCTGGGATCTGCCGGAGCCCTCGGCGCCACCCGCTCCGCCGGCACCGCGGCGGCCACCGGTGACCCCGGTGACGCTCGGGCTGGCGCTGCTCGCGGGCGCCGTGACGGCGGCGATCCTGCTGCTCTCCGGGGCGTTCACGCTGGCCAACGTGCCGGTGGTGTTCGGCGTGACCTTGGCGGTGATCGGGCTCGGCCTGCTGGTCGGCGCGTTCCTGCGGACCGGACGCGGGTTGATCCCGTTCGCGCTGCTGCTGATCGTGATGACCTGGGGTGCGCTGTCGGCGCCGGTGGATCGCTGGCGGGGCGGTGAGGTCGGCGATCTGACGGCCGCGCCGACGACGGTGGCCGCGCTGGCGCCGAGCTACGAGCGCTCGGCCGGCACGATCACCCTGGATCTGCGCAACCTGGACCTGACGCTGCCCGCCGGGGCGGCCGACCCGGGCCCGGTGCGCACCGCGATCTCGATGGGCGCGGGCGACGTGGAGGTCATGGTGCCGGCGAACGCGGACGTGACGGTGGACGGATCGGTCGGGGTCGGCTCGGTGAGCTTCGATGATCGCGAGGACGCCGGACCGGACGCCGGGTTGAAGGTCAACCAGGATCTGGGCGCCGACGGCGTGCGCTCGGGACGACTGCTCGTGCTCGACATCGAGGCGGGCGCGGGGAACGTGGAGGTGCACCGTGGCTGAGTTCGACAAGACCGCCGACAGCGAGACCACCGCCACCGGGATCGGTAGCGCCGGTATCGGCAACACCGATATCGGCAGCACCGAGATCGGCACGACCGAGGACCCGACGACGATGGTGCGCAGCCGGCGCCGGCCGGACCCGGTGGCGCTGCTGGTCGGCCTGCTGGCGCTGGGCATGGCGGTGGCCGCGTTCGTCGGACAGCTTCCCGACCTGTCCGGGCTGGACCCGCGCTGGCTGCTGGCCGGCGGCGCCGCGGCGGTGGGGGTGCTGCTGTTGGTCGGCAGCCTGCGCGAGCGGCGCGGCGGGAAGCGCGGCGGCGGCTGAGAACACGCCCGACTGCTGGGGAGCAGGTCGGGTCACGCGGCCGGGCTCCGGGGAGCGATGGCCGGACGAGGGCGGTACCCGCGGAGGGCGGGTGTCGCCCTCGTCGTGTGTGGCGCGGACCCGGCAGCACCCTCATATCACTCTTCGCACACGCACCATCGGCTTTACGGCCCTAACTCGTACACACGAAAGGGCTAAGTGCGGGGCTGGTGATTACTTTCCGTTCGAGCATCGGGCAACACTGGGCGACGCGGGGCAGACCGGGTGACGACCCACCCCACGCCCCAGCGCTCGCCGAAGAAGGGACACCTCCGATGCACGTTCTCATCCGCCCGGCCGCGCAGGCGCGCTGGGCCGCAACCGAGGACCGCCCGATTCGCGCCGCCGCGCTGGGGATGCTGGTGCTGCTGGCCGTGCTGCTGGCCCCGAACCTGGTGGCCGAGCAGCAGCGGCCCGGCTGCTCGCCGAACGTCACCGGGACCGTCGTGTGCAAGGTCGCCCCCTGGCAGTTCGAGCGGGTCGAGCTCGGCCGCCACGACTCGATCGCGTCCCTCGATGCGTTTGCGCTGGTCACCCGATGACAGCGACGACGCGCTGCGCGCGATCCCTGATCATCCTGTTCGGCAGCCTCGGGCTGCTGCTGGGCTCGGCCGCCACGGCCGCCGCGGCGCCGGCGGGCCCCGACCGCCGGGCCTACCTCGCCTGCGTGTCCGCGGGCACCGACCGGATCCGGCAGGAGATGCTGGCGCTACCCCGCGGCCAGCGCGCGGCGTACCTGCAGGCGAACGTGCGGCACGAGAAGCAGATCTGCCGCGCCCGCCACCTCGAGGGGCCCGCGGCCACCCCGAACACGGTCGACGCGACCGTCTCCGGGACCTACGACACCCCCGGCACCTACGAGCTGTACTCCGCGTGCCCCGACGGGTACCGGGAGATCGGCTCGCCGACGGACACCTCGACCGAGCCGGTCGAGTTCGTCGGGTACACCTCGGTCGGCGGCAACGACGTCCGGTACACCTTCCGGGTGGTCGAGGTCCCGGTGACGGTCACCCTGAACCGGGGCTGCACCCGGTGACCGGGTCGTCGAGCCCGCGCCGCACATCAAGCCCGGTCCGCGGTCCCAGTCCGGCGGCGGCGAGGATCTCCGGCACGCCCCGCTCGTAGCCCACGGCCATCACGTGCACCCCGGCCACGCCGGGCACCGCCCGCAACGCGGCCACCGTCTCCGCGCAGGCGGCCATGCCCTCGGCGGCCACCCGGTCGGCCGGCACGCCGCGCAGCCGCCGCCCGATCCGCTCCGGGACGACCACCCCGGGCACGCCGGCCAGGAACTCCAGGGCTCGCAACGACCGGATCGGTCCGACCCCGGCCAGGATCGCGCACCGGCGGTCGAGGCCGAGGTCGCGCACCCGGCACAGCCAGCCGGCGAACGCGTCGACGTCGAACACGAACTGGGTCTGCACGAACTGGGCGCCGTCGGCGATCTTGGTGACCAGCCGGTCCGGTGATCCGGCGCCGGTGTCCACCGCGCCGAGCAGGAACCGCGGCGGCGGGTCGACCACCCGCCCCGAGAGCAACCGGCCCTCGTCGCGCAGCGCCCGTGCGGTCCGCATCAGGCTGCCGGAATCGAGGTCGAACACCGGGGTCGCGTCGGCGTGATCGCCGCGCTCGGGCCGGTCGCCGGTCATCAGCAGCAGGTTGGGCACCCCGAGCGCACCGGCCGCGAGCAGGTCGGACTGCAGCGCGATGCGGTTGCGGTCCCGGCAGGTCATCTGCAGCACCGGCTCCAGCCCGGCGCCCAGTGCGGCCACGCTGCCGGCCAGGCTGGACACCCGCACCTGCGCGCCCTGGTTGTCGGTGACGTTGGCCGCGTGCACCCAGTCCCGCAGCACCGCCGCGGACTCGCGGATCGGCGCGAGCTCCGCGCCCCGCGGCGGCCCGATCTCCGCGGTGACCGCGAACGCTCCAGCGCGCAGCGCGGCGGCCAGCCGGCCCGGGATCTCCGCAGGAAGGGTGACGCTCATGCCGCCATCATGGCGCCCTGATCATCCGCGACGGGCCGGCTCACTCCCACTCGATGGTGCCCGGCGGCTTGCTGGTCACGTCCAGCACCACCCGGTTGACCTCGGCCACCTCGTTGGTGATCCGGGTCGAGATGCGCTCGGTCACGTCGTAGGGCAGCCGGGTCCAGTCGGCGGTCATCGCGTCCTCGCTGGACACCGGCCGCAGCACCACCGGATGCCCGTAGCTGCGCCCGTCGCCCTGCACCCCGACGCTGCGCACGTCGGCCAGCAGCACCACCGGGCACTGCCAGATGGCCTTGTCCAGGCCGGCCGCGGTGAGCTCCTCGCGGGCGATGGCGTCGGCGGCGCGCAGCGTGTCCAACCGCTCCCGGGTGACCTCGCCGATGATCCGGATGCCCAGCCCGGGGCCGGGGAAGGGCTGCCGACCGACGATGGTCTCGGGCAGCCCGAGCTCGGCCCCGACCCGGCGCACCTCGTCCTTGAACAGCGTGCGCAGCGGCTCGACCAGCGCGAACTCGATGTCGTCCGGCAGGCCACCGACGTTGTGGTGGCTCTTGATCGTCGCGGTGCCGGTGCCGCCGCCGGATTCCACCACGTCGGGGTAGAGCGTGCCCTGCACCAGGAAACCGATCTTCTCCGAGGCGGCCACCTCGGCGGTGGCCGCCTCGAACACCCGGATGAACTCACGTCCGATGATCTTGCGCTTCTGCTCGGGATCGGTGACGCCGGCCAGCGCGGCCAGGAACCGGTCGGCGGCGTCGACGGTGTGCAGGTCGACCCCGGTGGCGGCCACGAAGTCCCGCTCTACCTGCCGCCGCTCCCCGGCGCGCAGCAGCCCGTGGTCGACGAACACGCACGTCAACCGATCGCCGATGGCCCGCTGCACGAGCGCGGCGGCCACCGCGGAGTCCACCCCGCCCGACAGCCCGCAGATCGCCCGACCGTCACCGACCTGGGCCCGCACCGCGGTGATCGTGTCGTCGATGATCGAGGAGGTGGTCCAGCTGTGCGGGATCCCGGCGATCTCCTGCAGGAACCGGCGCAGCACCTCCTGCCCGTGCGGCGAGTGGCCCACCTCCGGGTGGTACTGCACACCGGCCAGCCGGCGGTCCCGGTCCTCGAAGGCCGCCACCGCGGCCCGCTCCGACGACGCGGTGACCGTGAACCCGTCGGGGCCGCGCACCACCGAATCGCCATGGCTCATCCACACCGGGTGCCGGGCGGGCAACCCGTCGTGCAGGGCGCCGGCCGCCCGGCACACGGTCAGCTCGGTGCGCCCGTACTCGCGGGTGCCGTCCGGAGCCACCTCACCGCCCAGGGCCAGGGCCATCGCCTGGAAGCCGTAGCACAGGCCGAGCACCGGGATGCCCGCGGTGAACAGCGCCGGATCGACGACGGGCGCACCCGGGGCGTACACGCTGGCCGGGCCACCGGAAAGGATCAGGGCCGCCGGCTTGCGGGCCACGATCTCCTCGACCGGGGTGTCCCCTGGAATGATCTCCGAGTAGACCTGCGCCTCGCGCACCCGACGGGCGATCAGCTGGGCGTACTGGGCGCCGTAGTCGACGACGAGAACCGTGGGCGGCTGCACCGGATCAGGGTACGGGGCCGGTGAGTTCCGCCCGGGCGGCCCGTCAGATGGAGTGGCAGCGTGGGACGGCGAAGGGGTGTGAGGCTGTGAGTGGCGTGCAGCAGGTGGTGCAGGACCTGGTCGACGAGCTGGTCGGCAGCGGCGACGAGCGCGGCATGCAGGTCGCGGCCTACGTCGACGGGAAGCAGGTGGTGGACGTGGTCGGCGGGCTCGCCGACCCGGCGAGCGGGCAGCCGGTGCGGCCCGACACCGTGTTCTACAACTGGTCCATCGGCAAGGGCGCGACCGCCACGCTGGTGCACCAGCAGGTGGACGCCGGCCGGTTCGGCTACGACACCCCGGTCGCCGAGATCTGGCCGGAGTTCGGGCGCCGCGGGAAGCAGGCCATCACGGTGCGCCAGGTGCTCGACCACAGCGCGGGGGTTCCCGGGCTGCCGGCCGACTCGACCGTCGACAGCGTGTGCTCGTGGCCGACCATGATCGCCGCGCTGGAGGACGCCGAGCCGTGGTGGGAGCCCGGCACCCGAATCGGCTACCACGCCTACACCTTCGGCTACCTGTGCGGCGAGATCGTGCGGCGGGCCACCGGCCGGCCGCTGGCCGAGCTGCTGCGCACCGACCTGGCGGCCCCCATCGGGTACCCGGACGAGATCTGGTTCGGCATGCCCGAGGTGGCGCGCGGCCGGCTCGCCGTCCTCGAGGACGGCCCGTCCGATGTGGATTTCGCTGCGATGGATCTGCCCGATGACCTGCCGATGTTCCGCGCGGCACCGATGGCGGTGTTCCCCACCGCGGCGATGGGCAACGACCCGCGGGTGCTCGCGGCCGACATCCCGGCCGGCGGCAAGGTGTCGGCCAGGGCGCTGGCGCGGATGTACGCCGCGCTGCTCGGCGAGGTCGAGGGCGTGCGGCTGATCAGCGCGGATCGGCTTCATGACGCGACGGCGGTGTCGTCGTCGGGCCCGGACCAGGTGTACGGCAACGAGTCGGTGTGGGGGCTGGGGTTCGCGATCGGCTTCCCGTGGGACGAGAACGTGCGCACGGCGTTCGGGATGGCCGGGGCCGGCGGCAGCTGGGCCGGCGCGGACGTCGAGCGCGGGCTGGCGCTGGCCGTGACCAAGAACGTGATCAGGCACGACTTCGACACGGCGACCCGGGTCGCGCAGGCCGTGCTCACCGAGGTCGACCGCGGCTGATCGGCTACCGATCAGCCTGGTCGGATCGGCGGGTCCGGACCGGAACGAACGGCACTTTCGCACGCTAGGTCTGTGCG
The DNA here is from genome assembly GCA_963730945.1 of uncultured Actinomycetota bacterium. Taxonomy (GTDB): domain Bacteria; phylum Actinomycetota; class Actinomycetes; order Mycobacteriales; family Pseudonocardiaceae; genus Pseudonocardia. The sequence continues at coordinate 238,420 of CAVSTV010000004.1, read as the reverse complement.
AGAGTGTCGTTCGTTCCGAACGTGCGGGTCGGATCGGGGTCGACCCGCGGTCCTCCGGCGTGGCAGCCTGCCCGCATGGACCCGGCCGTCGGCAGGTACCCGCGGGCGCTCGACCTGCGGCGCGGGCCGGCGCCCCGGTGACCGGATGAGCAGCGGCCAGCCCATCGGGGTCGTCAGCCGCTACGCCGGTGGTCTCGACGGCCACGACGAGATGCTCGACGCCGACGGCGCGGTGCGCACCGCGTGGACCGAGCTGGCCACCCAGCTGGACTGGTCCGGCTCGGCCGGGCTGATCGCGCGCGGCGCGGACACCCGCCGGCTGCTGGCCGACGACGGCGTCTCCTACCGCTCGCCCGGCGGCGGCCACGAGCAACCGTGGGCGCTCGATCCGTTGCCGGTGCTGCTGGACGCCGACCGTTGGACCGAGCTGGCCGCCGGCCTCGCCCAGCGCGCCGAGCTGCTGGAGCTGCTGCTGGCCGACCTCTACGGACCGCGCCGCACGCTGCGCTCCGGGCTGCTGCCGCTGGAGCTGGTGCTCGGGCACGAGGGTTACGTGCGCGGCTGGGGCAGGGCCCCCGGTGCCCCCGCGCGCCGCGAGCTGTTCCTGGCCGGCGCGGACATCGCGCGCACCCCGCAGGGCTGGCAGCTGGTGTCCGACCGGGTGCAGGCGCCGTCGGGTGCCGGGTACGCGATGGCCAACCGCCGGGTGGTGGCCAGGGTGTTGCCCGCGGTGCACCGGCGCTCGCGGATCCAGCGCCTGGGGCCGTTCTTCGACGCCGTGCGCGCCGGGCTGCAGGAGCTCGCTCCCGCCACCGACCGCGCGGACGCCCCGCGGGTGGTGTTGCTGACGCCCGGCCCGCAGAGCGAGACGGCGTTCGAGCAGGCGCTGCTCTCGTCGCTGCTCGGCTTCCCGCTGGTGCAGGGCTCGGAGTTGACCGTGCGCGACGGGCGGGTGTGGCAGCGGGCGCTGGGCCGGCTGGAGCCGGTCGACGTGATCCTGCGCCGGCTGGATGCGGCCTGGTGCGATCCGCTCGATCTGCGCCAGGACTCCCAGCTCGGCGTGCCCGGGCTGCTGGAGGCGGCCCGGCTGGGCACCGTCGTGGTGGTCAACGGGATCGGCAGCGGGGTGCTGGAGAACCCGGGCCTGCTGCCCTACCTGCCGGCGCTGGCGGCGGCGCTGCTCGACGAGCCGCTCACGCTGCCGGCCGCGACCACCTGGTGGTGCGGCGATCCGACGGGCCGCTCGCACGTGCTGGCCCGGATGCCCGATCTGTTGATCAAGCCGATCGCCCGCTCCGCGGACCGGGCCACGCTGGTCGGGGCGCAGCTGAGCGCGACCGAGCGGGCCGGGCTGGCGGCCCGCATCGAGGCCGAGCCGCACGCCTGGGTCGGCCAGGAGCTGCTGCACCCCAGCACCGCCCCCGTGATCACGCCGGACGGGCGCCTCGATCCCCGGCCGGTGGTCCTGCGCGCCTTCGCGGTGGCCCGCAACGGCCGTTTCCAGGTGCTCGACGGCGCGCTGGCGTCGGCGACCGCTGTGGATCGGGAGTCGGGACGGCCCGAGGGCGCCGTGGCCAAGGACGTCTGGGTGCTCGGCTCGCTCCGCAGCGAACCCGTCCCGGTCGCGGCGCCACCCACGACGGCGCCCGCCGCAGCTCCGGAGCCGGTCGAGGTGCTCAGCCCGCGGGTGGCCTCTGACCTGTTCTGGCTGGGTCGCTACGCCGAGCGGGCGGAGGGCACCGCGCGGCTGCTGCGCGCGGTCGCCGACCGCTGGGCCGACTTCCAGAGCTCCCCGGAACCGGGAACCGCTGGCCGGCAGGCCCTGGAGACGCTGCTGCGGGCCACCACCGCGGTGACCATGACCGCGCCCGGTTTCCGCGGCGAGGGCGCCGCCCGCCGGCTCGCGGCCCCCGGCCCCGAACTGGTGTCGCTGCTGGCCGACCGGAACCGACCGGGCACGCTGGCCTACGCGGTGCACCGGCTCACGCTGGCGGCCCGGTCCGTGCGCGAGCAGCTGTCCCCCGACACCTGGCTGGTGCTCGGCCGGCTCGACGCCGTGCTCGGCGGGCTGGCCGGCAGCACCCCGGAGTCCACCGACCTGTCCGGGGCCCTGTCGCGGGTGCTCGAAGGCCTGCTGGCGCTGTCCGGGCTGGCGGCGGAGAGCCTGGTGCGCGACTCCGGATGGTGCCTGCTCGACGCGGGCCGCCGGGTGGAACGCGCGCAGCAGGTGGCGCTGCTGATCGCCAACACGCTCTGCGACCGGGCCCGCGCCGGCGCCGATCCGCTGATCACCGAGTCGGTGCTGATCGCCACCGAGAGCGTGATCACCTACCGGCGGCGGCGCTGGACCGGGGTGGACGCGGTGCTGGAGTTGCTGCTCATCGACCCGGCGAACCCGCGCGCCGTCGGCTACCAGCTGAACCGGCTGCGCGTCGATCTGGCCGGCATCCCGGGCCCGGACGACGGCCCGGGAGGCGGGCCGGCGGACGAGTGCGTCGCGGTCCTGGCCGGGATCGAGCGGCGGTTGGCCGCCGCGCACCCGGCCACCCTGGCCCGTCGCGATCCGGACGGCACCCGCGGCGATCTTCGGCTGCTGGCCATCGGGCTGGCCGAGGACCTGATGCGCTTCGCCACGACGCTGGAGGGTGGCCGGTTCGCACCCGAGGCCCCGCCGCGCCCGCTGGGCGGGCTCGCCCCGATCGCCGTGGGGGGCCGATGAGTCGGCGCTACCGGATCACGCACCGCACCAGCTACGCCTACGGCGGCGACGTCAGCCGCAGCTTCGGGCGGGCCCACCTGCTCCCCCGCGACCTCGACGGGCAGCGCTGCCAGGACGCGGGAGTCACCGTGACCCCGGCCCCGGCCGAGCTGCGCGACCACATCGACTTCTTCGGCAACCGCTCCACCTACTTCGCCGTCACCACCCCGCACCGCTCGCTGACCGTGCTGGCCGAGAGCAGCGTGACCGTGGCCGATCCACCGCCGCGCACGCCCACCCCGCGGTGGGAGGCGGTGCGGGATCGGCTCGCGGCCGGCGGCACCGAGCCGGAGCTGCTCGACGCCCGCGGCTATACGTTGCCCTCGCCCCGGCTGCCCCCGCTGGCCGCGGTCGGCGGTTACGCCCGCGACTCGTTCCCGCCGGGGCGCCCGCTCGACGAGGCCGCCGTCGACCTCTGCGCCCGGATCCACCGCGACTTCCGCTACGTCTCCGGCTCGACGACGGTCGGCAGCACCGTGGCCGAGCTGCTGGAGCGCCGGGTGGGCGTCTGCCAGGACTTCGCGCACCTGGCGGTGGCCGCGCTGCGCTCGGTCGGGTTGGCCGCCCGCTACGTCAGCGGCTACCTGGAGACCACCCCGCCACCGGGGCGCGAACGGCTGGTCGGCGCGGACGCCTCGCACGCCTGGGCCTCGGTGTTCACCGGCGCGGACTGGCTGGAGCTGGACCCGACCAACGACCGCATCCCCGGCTCCTCCTACGTCCGGCTGGCGTATGGCCGCGACTACGCCGATGTGCCGCCGCTCAAGGGTGTGATCTTCTCCACCGGTGCTGCGGCGAGCGAACCCCAGGTGGCCGTGGACATGATGATCGATCCGAACGGGACGTGAGCGTGGCCGCGACCACCACAGCGTTCCGCTCGGATCGGATCAACCGCGGACGGTCAGCCCGACCCGCTGGAACTCCTTGAGGTCGCTGTAGCCGGTCTTGGCCATGGCGCGGCGAAGCGCGCCGAACAGGTTCACCGTGCCGTAGGGGCTGCTGGCCGGGCCGAAGAGCACCTCCTCCAGGGTCGGGTCGCCGGCGGCGAAGCCGGTGACCTCCGAGCGCGGCAGCGAGGGGTGCGCGGCGGCCGAGGTCCAGTAGAGCCCGTGACCGGGCGCCCCGGCGGCCTCCGACAGCTGCTCGCCCAGCATCAGCGCATCCGCACCGCAGGCGATCGCCTTGGCCATCTCACCGGACCCGGCCATGCCACCGTCGGCGATCACGTGCACGTAGCGGCCGCCGGTCTCGTCGAGGTAGTCGCGGCGGGCGGCGGCGGCGTCCACGATCGCGGTGGCCATCGGCACCCCGGTGCCGAGCACGTCGTCGGTGGTGCTGGCCGAGGACTCGCCGTAGCCGACGATCACCCCCGCGGCCCCGGTGCGCATCAGGTGCATCGCGGTCCGGTAGTCACCGACCCCGCCGGCCACCACCGGCACGTCGAGGGTGGAGATGAACTCCTTGAGGTTCAGCGGCTCGCCGCCGGACACGTGCTCGGCCGAGATGATCGTGCCCTGCACGACGAGGATCTCGACGCCGGCGGCCAGCAGGGCCGGGGTGAGCTCGCGGGCCCGCTGCGGGCTCACCCTGGCGGCCACCGTGACACCGGCCTCGCGCACCGTCCGCAGCGCCTCGGTCAGCAGGCCGGTGTCCAGCGGTGCCGCGTGCAGCTGCTGCAGCAGCCGCACGGCCGCGCGCGGGTCGTCGTCCAGGGCGGCCTCGCGCACCGCGGCCAGCGCGCCGGCGGCGTCGGCGTGCCGGGCCCACAGGCCCTCCGCGTTGAGCACGGCCAACCCGCCGAGGCGCCCGATCGCCACCGCGCTCGCCGGCGACACCACCGCGTCGGTCGGGTGCGTGACCAGCGGGATCTCGAAACGGTAGGCGTCGAGCTGCCAGCCGGTGGAGACCTCCTTGGAGCTACGGGTGCGCCGCGAGGGCACGATCTCGACCTGGGACAGGTCGTAGCTGCGACGGGCCTCCCGGCCCATCCCGATCTCCACGAGGTCTCGCACGGGAGGTCAGGGTAGAGCGGTGATCAGCACAGGTTGCGATGGGGCGGGCCGGACGCTCACAGGCGCGCGGCGTAGTTGGGCGCCTCCACCGTCATCGTGATGTCGTGCGGGTGGCTCTCCTTCAACCCGGCCGCGGTGATCCGCACCAGCTGCGCCTGCTGCAGCTGCTCGATGGTCTCCGCGCCCGCGTAGCCCATGCCCGATCGCAGCCCGCCGGTGAGCTGGTGCACCACCTGCGCCAGCGGCCCGCGGAACGGGATCCGGCCCTCGATGCCCTCCGGGACCAGCTTGTCCTCGCTGAGCACGTCGTCCTGGCCGTAGCGGTCCTTCGAGTAGGACCGGCCGTTGTCCCGCGACCGCATGGCCCCCAGCGAACCCATCCCGCGATAGGTCTTGAACTGGTTCGCGCCGACCAGGATGAGCTCACCGGGCGACTCCGCGGTGCCGGCCAGCAGGCTGCCCAGCATCACCGTGGACGCGCCGGCCGCGATGGCCTTGGAGATGTCCCCGGAGTACTGGATGCCGCCGTCGCCGATCACCGGGACGCCGGCCGCCGCGCAGACCTGGGCGGCCTCGTAGATCGCGGTGATCTGCGGCGCCCCGACCCCGGCCACCACCCGGGTGGTGCAGATCGAGCCGGGACCCACGCCGACCTTCACCGCATCCGCGCCCGCCTCCACCAGCGCGGCGGCCCCGGCCCGGGTGGCCACGTTGCCGCCCACCACGTCGACGGAGTGTCCGATCTCGGCCCGCAGCTTGGCCACCGTCTCCAGCACCCGGCGCGAATGGCCGTGCGCGGTGTCCACCATCAGCACGTCGACGCCGGCCTCGACCAGCCGCATCGCGCGCGCGTAGCCGTCCTCGCCGACGCCCACCGCCGCGGCCACGACCAGCCGGCCGTCCGGGTCCTTGGTGGCGAGCGGGTACTTCTCGGTCTTGTTGAAGTCCTTGATCGTGATCAGACCGCGCAGGATGCCGCCGCCGTCGACGATCGGCAGCTTCTCCAGCTTGTGCCGGCGGAGCACGCCGAGCGCGGCCTCCGCCGACACCCCGACCTGCGCGGTGATCAGCGGGGCGTGCGTCATGACCTCGCGCACCGACCGGGTGTGGTCGACCTCGAAGCGCATGTCGCGATTGGTGATGATCCCGACCAGCCGGCCGCCGCCGTCGGTGACCGGCAGCCCGGAGATCCGGAACTTGGCGCACAGCGCGTCGACGTCGGCCAGCGTGTCGTCCGGCGAACAGGTCACCGGGTCGGTGACCATGCCCGCCTCGGAGCGCTTGACCACCTCCACCTGCGCGGCCTGGGCCTCCGGCGAGGAGTTGCGGTGCAGCACCCCGAGCCCACCGGCGCGGGCCATCGCGATGGCCATCCGGGCCTCGGTGACCGTGTCCATCGGCGACGACACCAGCGGCACCCTGATCCGGACCCGGCGGGTGACCTGGGTGCTGGTGTCGACCGCGCTGGGCACCACATCCGACTCGGCCGGCAGCAGCAGCACGTCGTCGAAGGTCAGGCCCAGCATCGCGAACTTCGCCGGGAAGCCGGAGATCTCGCTCGTCATCACGGCCATCCCGTCGTCGGAGCCATCGTCGGTTGCATCTGTCCTGAGCATCAGGGAGACCTGTGCTCCATCGTATCCACGCGTCGGGCGCCCGGCGCGCGGGTCGCCTCCTGTTCCCGGCCGGGCCGGCGAGTAAAGTCGATGCGGTGTCGCCTGATGCCCTCCCGCCGGATCCCTTTGCCGGCGAGCCGTCCGATCCCGCGTTGTCCCTGGACGGCGAACCGACCGACGAGCCGGAGGCGCTGAGCGAGGCCGAACGCGACGAGGTCGTGGCCGACATCGCCGACCTCGCCGTGTACCAGGCCCTGCTGGAGGGACGCGGGGTGCGCGGCATCGTGGTCGACTGCGGCGACTGCGGGGAGCAGCACTACCACGAGTGGAGCCTGCTGCGGGCCAGCCTGCAGCAGCTGCTCGACGAGGGTCAGATGCGGCCGCACGAGCCCGCGTTCAACCCGGACCCGGCGGCGTACGTCACCTGGGAGTACTGCCGGGGCTACGCGGACGCGGTGCTGTCCGACTCCTGACCGCACCGGTTCTGATCCACGAAAGCCCCCGGGTTCCCCGGGGGCTTTCGCAGCTGCTGATCAGTTGGCGCCCGGCCCGTCGCCGGGATCGGTCGCGGTGGCGCCCAGGCTCTGGGCGCCCTCCGGCTCCACCGCGGAGCTCTGCCCCTCGGTCGAAGCCCCGTCATCGGGACCCGGGTCGGCATCCGGCGCGACGTCCTCCGGGCTGCTGGAGCCCTCGCTGTCGCCCTCGGGTGCTTCCATCTCCGGGAGCGGGCCGTCGTCCTCGCTGGGCGCGGAGCTCACGTCGGGGACCGGCGCCGGTGCCGGAGCCGGAGCCGGAGCCGGAGCCTCCGGCAGGATCCGGGCGACCCGGGGATCCACCGGCAGCGGCGGCACCGAACGGTCGGGGTCCTCGCTGGTCGACGCGCTCGAACCGGGGTCGGTGCTGGACTGGTCCACCGGCGCGGGCTGCTCCGAGGAGCGGGCCGGCGAAGCGATCGATGCACCCGGGGGGACCGCGCGCGCCTGATCGGCGGCCAGCGGCGCTCCGGGGTCGGTGGGCACGCCCGGCGGGGTCTCGCCGGCCTTCGCGATCAGGAAGTCCTGCACCGAGGCCAGCTCGATCTTGCCCTCCTCGGGCCGCACCACCGCGATGTCGGCGGCCGCGGCCCGCAGCTCCTGCTCGGCCACGTCCGGTTGTCCGGCCGCGATGGCCTGCTTGGCCCGGGCGATCCGGGTCTCCACCCGATCGGCGGCCTCCACCGAGGTGGTCCGCTCGCTGTAGAGCACCTTGGCCACCGGCCAGAGCACGTCGTCGGGTTGCGCGGAGTAGGAACCGACCGACACGCCACCCACCGCGATCACGATGAAGGCGGCCGCCGCGGCGACCGGGGCGAGGTGGCGGATGCGGGAGGACGGTCGCCGACCGGCGGCCAGCACCGCGGCGACGCCCTCGTCGACGGTGATCAGCTCGGGCATCGGCCGCGAGTCGACGTCGGCCTTCCAGGCGGCCAGCACGGCCGACACCTGGTCGTCGGAGCCGTCGGTGAACCGACCGCCCGCGGACGTGACCATCATTCCGGAGGCCAACGCATTGATCAGCTCGTCATCGGCCTGAACCGAGACCAGATCGACCGGATCGTTGTCGTCATCGGCGGCCGACCCGGCGAGGGATATCGTCCGAGTGCTCATTCCGGGCGGATGCACGCCGTTCGTTCCGTTCGTCCGTGGACGACCGTGATGCGAAACGGGCTCGTCACCGAAACGGTTTCCACCGTGTCGGGGAAAACGCACTCAGACCACCTCCTCCTCGAGCATCAGTTTCCGAAGCCGGGCCAGGGCCCGGTGCTGCGCGACGCGCACAGCACCCGGCGTCGAACCCACCGCCTCCGCCGTTTCCTCGGCGGAAAGGCCAACCACCACTCGTAACACCAGGATCTCTCGCTGCTTCTCGGGGAGCTTCTCCAGCAATCGGCCCATCTCCTCCGACAGCTCAACCCGCAGGGTGTGCTGCTCGGGACCGTCCGCCGACTCCATCCGATCCGGCACATCCGACACCGGCTCCGCCCGATTCCGGGTGGCCGCACGATGCGCGTCGATCACCTTGTGCGACGCGATGCCGTACACGAAAGCAAGGAACGGACGACCCTGGACTCGATAGCCGGGCAAGGCCGTCAGCACGGCCAAGCACACCTCCTGCGCGACGTCGTCCGCCGAAACGGACGAGCGGTCGAACCGGCCCAGCCGCGCCCGGCAGTAGCGCACGACCAGCGGCCGGATCGTTGTGATCACGTCCTCGACGGCCCCCCGATCCCCCGTCATAGCACGGGAGACCAGATCGTCGGGAACGTTAGCTGCCATTTCACTCATCGCGCGCGGTTGTCCAGGCGTTACGACTCATGCTTTCTCATCATCCGTCCAGCAGTGGACACGGCGGGTAATCAACCGTGTGCTCTGCGGACCACCGTAGCGAGCCGTCGATCGGGTCCTGGACACCCTCCCTCCCCTACAAGACGAAGACGTCTCAACGGGGCCGGAGTTGTCGGCAGATCGCCATGACCACCTGATCGGCCGGATGGGCACGACCAGCGGTCACGCGGCGCGGGCGTTCGGCCGCCGGTGAACGGGCGCGGGCCGGCCGGCCGCTAGGAGCGCCCTGGTGGATCTTGATCGATGGGCTTCGCGATCCAGATCGGCCCTGGCAAGGCGCCGGCACGCCCTCGTACCGGGCGCACTCGGGTATGCCGGCAACGCCGCCAGGGGCGATCTGGGCACGAAGACCGCGATCGAAGATCCACCAGACGCTCCCTAGGACACCAGCCCGCGGCGGAAGCCGTGCGCGACGGCCTGCGCCCGGTCACGCACGCCGAGCTTGCGGAACAGCCGGCGGGCGTGGGTCTTCACCGTGTCCTCGGACAGGTAGAGCTCGCGCCCGATCTGGCCGTTGCTCTTGCCCTGGCTCATGCCCCGCAGCACCTGCAGCTCACGCTCGGTCAGCTGCACCCCCGGATCGGTGGGAGCCCGGGGCGTGGGCACCGCGGTGCTGGCCAGCGTGTGCGCGAGCGCAGCCACCAGCTCCGGACGCGAGGCGTCCCACCGCAGGTATCCGCGGGCACCGCCGGCGATGGCGGCGGCGATGCTGCCCGCGTCATCGGGTGCCCCGAACACGATGACATTGGCCTGGGGATGGGCGGCGACGAGTCGCCGAGTCGCCTCCACCCCGGTGGGTACCGCGCGCTGTGTCCCGACCAGGACGACGTCCACGGGCTGCCGGGAGAACCGAGCGAGCAACTCGTCGCCATGGGCGACGCAGTCGATTCGGTGCACCCCGGGCACCGCCGACATCACGCGGGTCAGGCCTTCGCGGACGCTGCGACGATCGTCGCAGATGAGTACCGTCGTCACGACGATTCCTTCCTGCAGCTTCCTGCAGCCGGGTGATGTGTCACCCCCGCATCGGCGGGTAACACGTTCACCTTGACACGAACAGGGTCGTTATGTGCCGGCCATTCGGGAGTCTTGCGCCGAGTGGCGCTCGACATGTGGGTTATTGCCCTCCGAATGGCCTAATTACAGTAGCGTCATACATAGCAGTTGGATGCAGCGACACCCCCAACAGCCGCCGCCCAAGAGGGGCACAACCCGACCGGTTGACAATTCGCCGAGTTCGATTCGGCGTGTCGTCGGCGTGCCACGTCAACCGGCAGGTCATTCACCGATTCGTGAGCGCAGCACCATAGGGGTGTCGTTTGCACAGGCGGCCCGAACGGGCGATAGCCGGCCGGCGGGTCGCACGGTCGGCCGAGTGCGGACGCCCGATTCGCCTGGAGCGCGGGCCGTGACCCGACCGCGACCGGACCGCGACCCGACCGCGACCCGAGCCGCGCCGGTCAGACCGGAACCGCGCTGCCGATCGCCTCGCGCGCCGCGGCCAGCGAGTCGAGGCGGACGACCCCGGCGGGCAGCGCCAGGTCCGCCCACCCGGGGCCGGCGACGAAGGTGCGGAACCGTGGCCGGGTTCGGGGCAACGAGCCCAAGGCCCGCACATCGGCCCATTCGGGGACCTGCGACCACAGCACGACCGCCGACGGAGCGGTCCGCGCCACGGCGGCCGTCAGCGCGGCGACCGGCAGGTTGGCGCCCAGGGATCGACAGGGCACGCGTTGACCGGCCAGCGCGGCGGCCAGCGCGACCAACGGCAGCGTGTGCTGCTCACCGGGCATGCCGGCGAGCAGCACCGGGCGCGTGCCGGCCTCGGTGACGGCGGCGGCCGCGTATCCGGTGAACACGCTGCTCACGCACTCGCTGAGCAGGTGTTCGATTTCCACACCGGCCCCGGTATGCACCCACCGGGTGGCCACGGCCACCAGCACCGGGCGGACCGCGTCGTCCCATGTCGACTCGACGCCCGCGGTCGCGACGAGCTCGTCGAGCAACCGCCGGACGGCGATCGGGTCCATCGCGAGCGCGGCGCGGGCCAGCCCCTGCGCCGCGCGACCGGCGCCGGACAGGCGCAGCACCATGCCGCCGGCCCGGACATGTCGCTCGGCGGGGCCGTCATCGTCGAGGTCGTCCACCGGGCCGGTGGCGGGATCTGCGGCCCGGTCGCCGTGCTGGCCGGTACCGCCCCGGCCGATCGTGCCAACCGCACCGGCCGCCGCGATCATCTCGCCGGACCCGCCGGCGGCCAGCGGAGCCGTCATCGCGTAACGGGCGGCGTCGGCGGGCGAGGCCCCGCGGACCAGCGCACGCTGCATCAGTTCCAGCCGGGCGACGTCCGCGGCCGAGTACCGCCGGTGCCGGCCCGGCTCGTGCTGGCTGGGCCCGATGCCGTAGCGCCGGTCCCAGGTGCGCAGCGTCGCCGGCGCGATGCCGAGCTTGCGGGCGGCCGCGGCCACGCCGAGCGGGGGCCCTTCGGTCGCCAGCGAGCCGGCCGGCATCGATTCCGTCACCATCGGATCATCGTGCTTGTCCGTCGCGGGAAGCGCCAGGCAGGAAGCGCACGATCCACCCAGATCCGCCCTTGAACAATGTTTGACGCGGTTCTACCCTCGGGTACAACGAACTGTCAGACGTCCGTGGGATCACGGACGGCGGTCAACCAAGCCGAGGAGGTCCAGGTGGCTGACATCCGCAGGCTCCCGGTCCCGGTCACCGAAGTCTGGGAGTGGCAGTTGCAGGGCTCCTGTCGGGGCCTGGACAGCGCGCTGTTCTTCCACCCGGAGGGCGAACGCGGGCCGGCCCGCGCCAACCGGGAGGCCAAGGCGAAGCAGATCTGCGCCGCCTGTCCGGTACTGGAGCAGTGCCGGCAACACGCGCTGGCCGTGCACGAGCCGTACGGCGTCTGGGGCGGGTTGTCCGAGTCCGAGCGGGACGAGATGATCCGGGGTCAGACGCGTCGCATGCGGGTGCCCCGGGTTGCGGTGTCTCCCGGCGGCAGCTGAGCCGCACCCCCCGCCGACACGACGGCGGGCCGACCCCCCGAGAGGACCGGCCCGCCGTCGTCGTCCTGGCGAATCCGTTCGATCAGTGACCGTGACCGTGGCCGTGACCACCCGCCGCCGGCGGTGCCGGCGCCTCGGGCTTGTCCACGACCGCGCTCTCGGTGGAGAGCACCATGCGCGCGATCGACGCCGCGTTGATCACTGCCGAGCGGGTCACCTTGACCGGGTCGATGACGCCGTCGGCCATCAGGTCGCTGTAGCTGAGGGTGTCGGCGTTGAAGCCGCTGCCCCACGCCTGGTCGTTGACCTTGCCGACCACCACCGCGCCCTCCAGACCGCCGTTGACCGCGATCCAGTGCAGCGGGGCGGACAGCGCGCGACGCACGATCGCCACCCCGGTGGCCTCGTCACCGGTCAGGCCCAGCCCGCCGTCGAGCTCCTTGGCCGCCTGCACCAGCGCGGAACCGCCGCCGGGCACGATGCCCTCCTCGACCGCGGCCCGGGTCGCCGACACCGCGTCCTCGATGCGGTGCTTGCGCTCCTTGAGCGCGGTCTCGGTGGCCGCGCCGACCTTGATCACGGCAACCCCGCCGGAGAGCTTGGCCAACCGCTCCTGCAGCTTCTCCCGGTCCCAGTCCGAGTCCGAGGACTCGATCTCGGCCTTGAGCTGCGTGACCCGGCCCTGCACCGCGTCGGCGCTACCGGCCCCCTCGACCAGCGTGGTCGTGTCCTTGGTGATCACTGCCCGGCGGACGGTGCCGAGCAGGTCCAGCCCGGCGTCGGAGAGCTTGAGCCCGACCTCCGGGTTGATCACCGTGCCGCCGGTGGCGATGGCCAGGTCGTCCATGAAGGCCTTGCGGCGGTCGCCGAAGAACGGCGACTTGACCGCGGCCACCTTGACCGTCTTGCGGATCGAGTTGACCACCAGGGTGGACAGCGCCTCCCCCTCGACGTCCTCGGCCAGGATCAGCAGCGGCCTGCCGTCGGCCAGGACCTTCTCCAGCAACGGCAGCAGGTCGGCGATGGCGCCGATCTTGTCGCGGTGCAGCAGGACGTAGGCGTTGTCCAGCACCGCCTCCATCGACTCCGGGTCGGTGACGAAGTAGGGCGAGAGGTAGCCCTTGTCGAACTGCAGCCCCTCGGTGATCTCCAGGTCGGTGGCGAGCGTGGAGCCCTCCTCGACCGTGATCACGCCGTCGTTGCCGACGGCCTTGAGCGCCTCGCTGATCAGGTTGCCGATCTCCGCCTCGCGGGAGGCGATCGTGCCGACCTGCGCGATGTGGTCGGAGTCGTTGACCGGGATCGCGTTCGCCTTGAGGAACTCGGCGACCTTGTCCGCGCCGGCCTCGATTCCGCGGCCGAGGGACAGCGGGTCGGCACCGGCGGCCACGTTGCGCAGGCCCGCGGCGACCATCGCCTGGGCGAGCACGGTGGCGGTCGTGGTGCCGTCACCGGCCACGTCGTTGGTCTTGGTGGCGACGGTCTTGGCCAGCTGCGCGCCGAGGTTCTCGAACGGGTCCGAGAGGTCGATCTCGCGCGCGATGGTGACGCCGTCGTTGGTGACGGTCGGCCCACCGAACTTCTTCTCCAGCACGACGTGACGACCGCGCGGGCCGAGGGTCACCTTGACCGCATCGGCCAGCTGGTTCACCCCACGCTCCAGTGCGCGGCGGGTGGTCTCGTCGAAGCTGATCTGCTTCGGCATGTCCTGCCTTTCTCGGTTCAGTCCATGTACCAACGACCGCCGCCCCGGTGGCCCGTGGTTCGACGGACCACCGGGGCGGCGGTTACTGCTGATGCTCTATCGATCTAGAGCCGGGGCATTCAGTTGACGACGGCGAGAACGTCGCGCGCGGAGAGGATGAGGTACTCCTCGCCGTTGTACTTGACCTCGGTGCCGCCGTACTTCGAGTAGATGACGACGTCGCCGACCGCCACGTCCAGCGGGACGCGGTTGCCGTTGTCGTCGATGCGGCCCGGACCGACGGCCAGGACCTTGCCCTCCTGGGGCTTCTCCTTGGCGGTGTCCGGGATGACGATGCCGGATGCCGTCGTGGTCTCGGCCTCGCTGGCCTGGACGACGATCTTGTCCTCGAGCGGCTTGATGTTCGCCACTTGATGACCTCCCCTTCCTGGGGTGCTATCTGCGGAATGCGTTTCAGTCTGGGATGACGGCCCCACAGGCCACCCCGTCGTCGCGGGTGCCGGAGTGTGCTGAGGAGGACCGTGCAATTGGCACTCTACTCATGAGAGTGCCAACTCCTCAACGGTGCCCCCCGGCCGGGTCGACCGTAGGCTCGACGGATGGCGAAGATCGGATCAAGCGACCTGGACGTGTCCCGGCTCTGCCTGGGCGGCAACGTGTTCGGCTGGACGGCCGATCGGGACACCTCCTTCGCCGTGCTGGACGCGTTCACCGCGGCCGGCGGCAACTTCATCGACACCTCCGACTCCTACATGTGGCGCATCCCGGGCAACTCCGGCGGCGAATCCGAGACGATCATCGGCGAGTGGCTCACCGAGCGCGGCCATCGCGACGAGCTGGTCATCGCGACCAAGGTCGGCTCGCTGCCGTCACGACGCGGGCTGGCCGCGGCGAACATCACCGCCGCGGTCGAGGACTCGCTGCGCCGGCTGCAGACCGACCGGATCGACCTCTACTACGCCCACGTCGACGATCCCGAGGTCGCGCAGGAGGAGACCCTCGAGGCGTTCGACCGGCTGGTGCGGGCCGGCAAGGTGCGGGCGCTGGGCGCGTCCAACTTCTCGGCGGCCCGGCTGCGCTCGGCGCTGGAGATCTCCGCCCGCGACGGGCTGGCCGCCTACGTGGCGCTGCAGCCGCACTACAACCTGCTGGAACGGGCCGAGTTCGAGACCGAGCTCGCGCCCCTGCTGGCGGCCGACGGCCTGGCCTGCCTGCCCTACTACGGCCTGGCCAAGGGCTTCCTCACCGGCAAGTACCGGCCGGGCACGAAGATCGACAGTGTCCGGGCCGAGGGGGCCCGCGCCTACCTCGACGCCCGTGGGCTGCGGGTGCTGACCGTGCTCGACGAGATCGCGGCCGGGCACCGGGTCCCGGTGGCGGCGGTCGCGCTGGCCTGGCTGGCCGAGCAGCCCACGGTGGCGGCCCCGATCGCCAGCGCCCGCAACACCGACCAGCTGGCCGGCCTGCTCCCGGTGCTGGAGCTGCAGCTGAGCGCCGACGAGGTGCGGTTGCTCTCGCACATCACCGACTGACGGGGTTTCGGTCAGGGCACCAGGACCTGGGTGACCGGGAGCGAGGAGTCGGCGGGCAGCTCCAGCGCGGAGGGCTTGGCGCCGGCGGCGAGCAGGTGCGCGCCGAGCGCGGCGACCATGGCGCCGTTGTCGGTGCACAGCCCGGGGCGGGGCACCCGCAGGGTCAGCCCGACCGCCTCGCAGCGTTGCTGGGCCAGCGCCCGCAGCCGGGAGTTCGCGGCCACCCCGCCACCGAGCAGCACCGTGTCCATGTCGCGCTCGCGGGCCGCGCGCACCGCCTTCGCGGTCAGCACGTCGACCACGGCCTCCTGGAACGAGGCCGCGACGTCCGCGACCGGGACCGGCGTGCCGGCGCGCTGCAGCCCCTCGACGTGCCGGGCGACCGCCGTCTTCAGCCCGGAGAAGGAGAAGTCGAACGGGGCGTCGCGCGGCCCGGTGAGCCCGCGCGGAAAGCGGATCGCCGCCGGGTCCCCGTCCCCGGCCACCCGGTCGATGTGCGGCCCGCCCGGGAACGGCAGCCCGAGCAGCCGGGCGACCTTGTCGAAAGCCTCGCCCGCGGCGTCGTCGATGGTCGCGCCGAGCGGGGTGATCGGGCCGGCGAGATCGGGCACGTCGAGCAGGCTGGAGTGCCCGCCGGAGACGAGCAGCGCCAGGCACGGCGGCAGTGGGCCGTGCTGCAGGGTGTCCACGGCGACGTGCGCGGACAGGTGGTTCACCCCGTAGAGCGGCACGTCCCAGGCCGCCGCGTACGCCTTGGCCGCGGCCACCCCGATCAGCAGCGCCCCGGTCAGCCCGGGGCCCGCGGTGACCGCGACCGCGTCCACGTCGCCCCCCGCGACACCGGCGGTGGCCAGCGCGCGGTGCACGGCCGGGACCATGGCCTGCAGGTGCGCCCGCGACGCCACCTCCGGCACCACGCCGCCGAAGCGGGCGTGCTCGTCCACCGACGAGGCGAGCTCGTTGGCCAGCAGCACCGGGCCACCCCGCTCGACCCGCACGATCCCGACCCCGGTCTCGTCGCAGGAGGTCTCGATGCCCAGCACGATCATCGCGGGTCCCGGCGCATCGTGTAGGCGTCGGCGCCGCTGGGGCGGTAGTAGCGCCTGCGGGTCCCGACCACGGTGAAGAACTCGGCCTCGTACAGGGCGCGGGCGGCGACGTTGTCCGTGCGCACCTCGAGGAAGACGGTGGCTGCGGCCGCGTCGGCCACCTCGAGCAGGGCGCGCAGCATCGTGCGGCCGATGCCGCGGCGGTGCTGCGCCGGATCGACGCCGATCGTGTGGATCTCGGCCTCGACGTGCGGTGGGCCGGCGACGAAGGCGAGCCCGGCGTAGCCGACCAGCTCACTTCCACTGCCGGCCGGGTCGGCGGCGCGGCCCCGGGTGGACGGGCCCGCGGTGTCCCGGCGAGCGGTCTCGATGCGCGCGGCGACGTAGTGGTGACCGGCGCGCAGCTCGTCGCGGAACGCGCACTCGGTCCATGGGTCGTCGCCGGGGAACAGGATGCGTTCCAGCTCGGCGCAGCGGGCGGCGTCGGCCGGGTGCAGCGGGCCGATCTGCACGGTGGTGGTCATCCGGTGCTCACCGGCTTGCGCGGACCGGGCTCGACGGCGTCCGGGCGGCGCAGGTAGAGCGGCTCCAACGGGCCGGGCACGATCCCGGCGCGCAGCGCCGACGCGGCCACCTCGACCAGTGCGGCGGGACTGGGCGAGGCGGGTTCGAGCACCGGCAACCCGGTGACGCTCGCAGATCCGCCGGCCGCGGCGACGGCGTCGAGCTCGGTCAGCCGGGCGACGAGGGCGGCGGGGCTCTGCACGTGCGGCCCCTCGACGCGGCGGCCGGCCGCGTCGTAGGCCGCCCAGTAGACCTCCCGACGGCGGGCGTCCGTCACCACCAGCAGGTTCCCGTTCGGTCGGGAACTGCGCGGGTCGGTACCGACGTCGGCGGCGATGGCGTCCAGCGTGCCGACCCCGTGCACCGGGATCCGCAGCGCATCCCCGAGGGCGGCGGCGGTGACCATGCCGACCCGCAACCCGGTGAACGGCCCTGGACCGATCCCGACGACCACCGCGGCCAGCTCGCGCAGCGCGATCCCGGCGTCGGCCGCCGCGTCCAGCACCCCGGGCATCAGCAGCTCGCCGTGCTTGCGCGGATCGTGGGTGACCCGCACGGACAGCGGTCGCACCGCGTCGTCGGTCAGCTCGACGACACCCGCGGTGACCGCGGGCGTCGCGGTGTCCAGGGCCAGCACGAGCACGAAAAGAGCCTATCCGGCTGTGGACAACTGCCCTGCACAGCGGGCGGGATCGCCGATGTCCGTCGGTGCCGCCGCCGAGGGTGCGGGCCATGACGAACACCGAGAAGTTCCCCCTGACCGAGCTCACCGACGCGGTTGCCCCGGTTCGCCGGCGCCACCACGACCTGATCGAATCGGCGGTCGCCTGGCAATCCGGAGCCGGCCGCGCCGGTTCGCCGCGGCAGACCGATCCCGACCACTTCGCGCTGATCTGTGCCGGCACCGAGTATGCAGCCGAATGGGCCTCCGATCCCGCCGACAGGGACCCGTTCCGCTGGACCCGTATCGGTGTCTATCACCTGATGCGGTGCGACATCCCGAACTGGTGCTCCGAGCAGCGCTGCCGGTGGCCGGAGCAGCTACCGCAGGCGTTGTGGGAGTGGTTCGACTTCCTGCACGCCACCGGCAGGCTGCATCCGGCCAGCGATCCGGTGGCCGAGCTGCACAAGCCGTTGGCCTGCTACGGATGGCTCGACCAGAACGGCGACACGCTGCCACCCGACGCCGACCGGCAGATCGTCTGCGAGTGCTTCCTGCCCTACCGGGAGACCACGGAGCTGCTCGACGAGCTGCTGCGGCAATGCGAACGCGGCGGCCCGGACCCGCTCGACGCGCTGCGGTCGCTGGTGGGCCGCCCCGTCCGCCGGCCCCGGACGGTGAGCGGGCTGACGCTCGACGCGGACCCGATCGGCGACGCCGAGCCGGTCGATCTCGACGAACCCTGGTGGTGGGACGGAGGGGAGCCTGGTCGATGATCGGCGGTGCGGTGGCCGAAGCGGGCGCCGGAGGCTGTGCCGAATCGCGGGCGCGGGCCGGCGGGGTTTCCGCGACCCCGCCCATGATCACCTCAAAATGGTCCGTGAGCTGCACATAGAGGCTGTCGCCCCATCATGGCCACCTGCGCGAGCTCATGATCGCCGGGAGTGAGCGAGAGCTGCATATGTGCAGCTCAGGTACCATTTCCGGCGATCACTGGCGCGGCCGCGCGATGCACGGTGGCCACCCGCACGTCGTCGGGTCGGCGGTCCAGCCGCACCAGCAGGTGTCGCGCCGACAGCCGCTCGGCCACGCCCTCCCCCCACTCGACCGCCACCACCGCGCCGTCGAGGTCGGTGTCCAGGTCGAGGTCGTCCAGCTGGGCGGCGACGTCGGGGCCGCCTGCTGGAACGTCGAGGCCCGCGGCGCCGAGGCGGTAGGCATCTACGTGCACCATCGGCACGCCGGCGCCGCCGGGTAGCGGCCGGTGCTCGCGGGCGATCACGAAGGTCGGGGAGGTGACCGGGCCGGCCACGCCCAACCCGCGCGCCAGCCCCCGCACCAGGGCGGTCTTGCCGGCGCCCAGCGGACCGGAGAGCACCACGAGATCGCCGGCGCCGAGGCCCGCCGCGAGCCGCTCGCCGAGGGCCTCGGTGTCGGCGGTGTCCGGGAGCAGCAGCTCCGTGTCGAGCGGCACGCTCGGCCGGGGCTGGGCAGCGCGGGGCGCGCCGGCTCGCGGCGCCCTGTCCGGAGGCAGCGGATCCGCGGCGACTCGCGGCGGCCTTTCGGGGGCCGGTTTCGGGTCGCCGGCTCGTGGGGGGCGATCCGGGGGCAGCGGATCCGGGCCGCCGGCTCGCGGGGGGCTGCCCGTGTGCTTCTTGGGGCCTTTCATGCCCGCCGCCGGGTTCGACGCATGCCACGGGCCCGGACGGTGCTGCGCCGCAGCAGCTCGGTCAACGCGACCTCCATCTCGGCCGGCTGCTCGAGCATCGGCAGATGCCCGGCGCCGGCGAAGCGCACCAGCTCGGCGTGCGGCAGCTCGGCGGCGATCCGCTCGGTGTGCGCGAACGGGATCACCCGGTCCGCGTCACCCGCGGCGACCAGCACCTCGCAGTTCGACAGCGCCGGCAGGGCGGCCAGCCGGTCGTGGCTGCCGACGGTGTCGACGAAGTCGGTGAGGGCGTCCACCGCGTTCGCACTGATCATCGTGTCCACCAGGTCGACCAGCCAGGGCTCCACGTTCCGGTCACCGTAGGCGAAGCTGCGGGTGACCGCCCAGATCACGTCACCCGCCACCCGCCGCACGCCCTCCACCAGCCGGGGCTGCAGCCGGGCGAGGAACCCGACCGATCGCGTCAGCGGGTTGTGCCGGGACAGCAGCGAGCCCGACAGACCGCTGCTGCCGATCTCGCCGGCCGAGGTCGAGATGAACCCCACCCCGGCCACCCGATCGTGGAACAGCTCGGGATCCTGCTCGGCCAGCGCCATGATGGTCATGCCGCCCATCGAGTGCCCGACCAGCACCAGCGGCCCGTCCGGCGCGAGGGTCCTGATCACCGCGGCGAGGTCGAGGCCGAGCTGGTCCAGCGTGCAGCTCTCCCGGGCCGCACGCTCCGAGCGGCCGTGACTGCGCAGGTCGTAGACGACCTGCCGGACGGTCGGCGAGGTGAGCCCGGCCAGCGATCCCCGCTGGAAGTGCCAGGTGCGGCGGTCCAGCGCGAAGCCGTGCACGAGCACCACGGTGAGCGCGGCCCGTCCCGCGACGGGTTCGATCTCCTCGCACGACAACCGCGCGCCGTCGTCGGCCGTGACCGAGGACGGCTCGGCGGTCCACCGCTCGTCCGGGTCGCCCGCGGCGTCGGACAGCTGGTCGGGCAACCGCCGGCGAGCGGCGACGATCTGGTTGCGCTTGCGCGCCACCACACCGACCGCGACGCCGGCCACCGTGGCCCCGGCCGCGCCTGCGATCGCCCCCCAGGCCTGCGGCTTCACCTCGCCCGCCCGCCGACGGCGCAGCGGGTGATCCGATCGCCGTGCACGCCGGTGACGATCTCGTAGTGGATCGTGCCCAGCTCGTCCGCCCAGTCCTGCGCGGTCGGCTCCCCGCGATCACCCGGGCCGAACAGCACTGCATGATCCCCTTCCCGCACCGTGTCGTCCCCGCAGTCCACGACGATCTGGTCCATGCAGACCTGACCGACGACCGGCCGGACCGCGCCGGCCAGCAGCACCCGCATCCGTCCTGCCCGGCCCATCCGCCGCGGCACCCCGTCGGCGTAGCCCAGCGGCACCAGCGCGAGGGTGGTCTCCCGCGGCGTCGTCCACCGGTGCCCGTAGGACACCCCAGCGCCCGCCGGCACGCGTTTGACCAGCACCACCCGCGCCCGCAACGTCATCGCCGGGCGCAGTGGGCCGGCCGCCACGGGGCGGGCCAGCGGATCGAGCCCGTAGATCGCGATACCCGGCCGGACGAGGTCGAAGTGCAGGTCGGGGCGGGTGAGGGTGGCCGCCGAGTTGGCCAGGTGCCGGATCGGCGCCAGGCCGCGGGCCCGGGCCGCCTGCCAGGCCGCGGTCAGCCGGGCCGCCTGCTGATCGTGCGTCGGGTGCCCGGGATGCTCGGCGTGCGACAGGTGCGACCAGACGGCGACGACCTCGGCGCTGCCCTCGCCGACGGCCGTGGCCGCGTCGTCGAGCAGCCGGTCCCACTCCGCCGGCGGCGCACCGTTCCTGCTCAGCCCGGTATCGATCTTCAGATGGAGGCGGGCCGGACGACCGGCCCGGCGGGCTCCGGCCAGCACCCCCACCAGGTGCGCCCGCGAGGACACCCCGAGGTCGACCTCGGCGGCGATCGCGGGGGTGAAGTCCTCGTCGGGCAGGTGCAACCAGCTCAACACCGGCGCCCGGATGCCGGCCGCGCGCAGGACCAGCGCCTCCTCGAGGGTGCAGACCCCCAGCCAGCTCGCCCCGGCGGCCAGCGCGGTCCGCGCGACGGCGACCGCCCCGTGCCCGTAGCCGTCGGCCTTGACCACGGCCATCAGCGCGGCGCCGGGGGCGGCGGCGGCCAGTACCTCGACGTTGTGCCGGATCGCGTCGAGGTCGATCACCGCCTCGGCTCGCGCCGACCGCCCCGGATCACCCACCCCCGCATCATCCCATTCGCTCGGATCGATCCAGACGCTGTCCGGCCGGGACCGCGGTGATCGTGGATCGACCGGCGTCCGCCCAGCTCACCGCGGCTGTTCGCGCTGTCCGCGCTGTCCGGAACGAACGTCGCGGATGGCGTCGGGGACGGCGGCCAGTATTCGCGACGCCGGCGCCGGCGCCCCGGCCGCCGCGAGCTGCGCGGCCCGGCCGTGCACCGCGGTGGCGCAGCCGGCGGCCCACCACGGCTCCAGCCCGGCCGCCAGCAGGGCTCCGATCATCCCGGACAGCACGTCGCCGGAGCCCGCGGTGGCCGCCCACGAGCTGCTCGACGGGTGCACCAGGGTCCGCCCGTCGGGATCCGCGACGACGGTGGCGTTGCCCTTGAGCAGCACCGTGACCCCCAGCTCGGCAGCGGCGCGGCGGGCGGCGCCGACCCGGTCGGCGCCCACCTCACCGGCGATCCGGGCGAACTCGCGGTCGTGCGGGGTGATCACCACCTGCCGGCCGCGCAGCGTCGCGCGCAGCTCGTCGTGCGCGGCGAGCAGCGTGATCGCATCGGCGTCGATGCACAGCGGAACGTCCCGGTCGAGAGCAGCGGCCAGCACCGCACGGCCGGGCTCGTCGGTGCCGATGCCGGGCCCGACCGCCCACGACTGGGTGCGACCGGCCGCCGCCACGGTGTCGGTGGTGATCACCTCGGGCCAGCGGTCACGCACGCCGGGCGCGGCGCCCCCGGCGAAGCGGACCATGCCGCTGGTGGCGAACACCGCGGCCCCGGTGGCCAGCACCGCCGCCCCCGGATAGGTGGCCGATCCGGCCGCGATCCCGGTGACGCCCTGCGTGTACTTGTCGTCGGTCGGCCCCGGCACCGGCCAGCGATCCGCGACGTCGGCGTCGTCGAGGACGTGCAGGTGCGGCGCGGGCAGCCACGGCGCCAGCCCGATGTCCACCAGCCGCACCGGGCCGCAGCGGGCCGCGGCCAGCACGTGCACCGGCTTCAGGGCGCCGAAGGTGACCGTCTCGGTGGCCGCGACCGCGGGCCCGTCGACCGCACCGGTGTCGGCGTCCACCCCGCTGGGCAGGTCGACCGCCAGCACCGCGACGCCGACCGCCCGCACCGCCGCGACCAGCCCGGCGGCCGGTTCGCGCAGCGCCCCGCGCCCGGAGATCCCGACGATCCCGTCCAGCACGAGGTCGGCCGCCACCGCCGCCGCCCGCGCCGCCCGCGCGTCGGCTCGCGCATCCAGGATCCGGCCACCGGCGCGGCGCAGGGCCGCGAGCCCGGCCGGATGCGCACGGTCGGGCACCAGCAACACCGCGGTGACCCCGACCCCGCGGCGCCGCAGCTCCACACCGGCCCACAGCGCGTCGCCGCCGTTGTTCCCGGCGCCGACCAGCAAGGTCACCGCAGAGCCCGCCACCGCCGAGCCGCCGCCGGTGCCCGCCGGGCCGCCCCGCGCCGGGCTGGGCTGCGCCGGACCGGACTGCGCCAGACCGGACTGCGCCGAACCGGACTGCGCCGCGCCGAGCTGTGCCGGGCCGGGCCGGGCGGCACCGGTCGCGGCGGTGCGCCGGGCGAGCATCCGCCGAGCGTGTCCGGCCAGCCCGAAGGCGGCCCGCCGCATCAACGCCCCCTCGGCGGTCCGCTCGAGCAGCCCGGCCTCGGTCTCGCGCACCTGCTGCGCGGTGTAGACAGCTCGCATGCGCGCGACGGTAGCCGGGGCGGGGACGTCGCGCTGCGGCACGAACGGCACTCTCGCTCGCACCTAATGGGCGACAGTGCCGTTCGCTCCGATGCGCCGCACCCCGGCGACTCCCGCGCACGCGATCGGCCGCGCGGTACTACGGTCAGACCCGTGATCCGGACCAGCTCGCCGTCCCGGCCGCCCGAGGTGCGCAACGCGAAGGAGGCCGTGGCCCAGCTGTCGCGGCCCGGCCCGCACCGGGTGCTCCGCGGAGATCTGGGCATCATGGGCATCCCCGGCGTCGTCTTCGCCCCCGAGGAGGGGCTCGGGCTGCCCGCGGTGGCGTTCGGCCACGACTGGCTGCAGCCCGCCGAGCGCTACACCGATCTGCTGCGGCACCTGGCCTCGTGGGGCATCGTGGCGGCGGCTCCGTCCAATCACCGCGGTGCGCTGCCCAGCCACAGTGGATTCTCCGCCGACCTGCGCACCACGCTCGAGGTGTGTGCCGGTGTGCGCCTCGGCGACGGCCGGATCAGCGTCGATTCCCGGCGCACCGCCCTGGCCGGGCACGGGATCGGCGGCGGGGCGGCGTTGCTGGCCGCGGTGGGCCGGCCGCGGCTCGCCGCCATCGTCACCATCGCAATCGCCCAAACTCGACCGTCCGCATTGGACGCCGCCAGGGAGATCACCGCGCCGACGCTGCACATTGCCGCGGGCAAGGACACCGTCGCGCCCGCGGCCGGTCACGCGGAGCCGATCGCTGCTGCGGCGGGCGGGCGGGTGTGGCTGCGCACGATGACCAAGGCGAGCCACACCGGGTTCCTGAACGGGATGCACTGGAGCGATTTCGTGCTCTCCGGCAGCCCCGACGCCAAGACCCGCAAGCTGTCCAGGGCGCTGGTCACCGGGTTCCTGCTGCACCAGCTGCTGGGCGAGGACCGGGTGGACGTGCTGGTCAACGGCAAGGTGCCCGGCACCACGCTGGCCGACCGCTGACCTACCGCTGCGCTCGACGGCTGATCGTTGCGACCGGAACGCCAGCGTGGTCGCGACCACCACAGCCACCGTGGTCGCGACCACCACAGCGGTCCGCTCGGATGGATCACCGGTCCGGTCGCCACCGGGACGGTCCCTCGTCACGGGACGGCGCTTCGTCTCATCATTGGACGGCGCTTCGTCAGTGGGACGGCGCTTGGTCAGTGCGGCGGCGCCGGCAGCTCGGCGATGCGGATGCCCCGCTCGTCCTCGACGCGGTGCCCGGCGGTGCCGCCCAACCGGATGCCCGGACCGCGCCCCGGCCCCGCCGCCGCGGTGGCCGGGTCGGCGCCGAGGTAGGCCGCACCGGGCTCGTACCGGCGTCCGAGCTCGGCGGCCTCCACCGCCTCCCGTGCGAGCTCCCGCTGCAGCTGTCCGGCCCGCTCGACCCACGCACGGCCGTCGGCGTCCGGCCAGTCCTGCGCGACCTGTTCGGCCAGCCGGGCCACCCGCCGCCCGACGTCTCCGAGCCGGGCGCCCAGCTCGAGGCACCAGCGCTGCACGTCGTCGCTCATGGTCGACCCCGGTCAGGTCCGCGCCCGCAACCGGTGCAGCGATGCCGCGACCATCAGGTCGTCGCGCTGGGCGGCGTCGGCGGCCGCGCTCAGCGCGACCCCCAGCTCTGCCAGCTGCCGGCTGGCCCGCTGCACCGCGGCCCCCAGCCGGTCGGCCGCCGGCTCCGGGGTGGGTGGCGGCACCGGCGCCGCGCGCAGCTCGTCGGCCAGGTCGGCGGCCACGACCGCGGCGTCGCGCAACCGGTCCGGGTCCAGGTGCAGCTCACTGCGCATGCCGGAAATGCTGCCGTACCGGCCCGCCGCCGTGGGGCGGAACGGGGGAAGTCGAGGCCGGCTCAGCGAGCGGTGGCCACGATGTCGGCGATCCGGGCGGCGACGCCCTCCGCGAGCTCCGCGGTGGGCGCCTCGACCATGACCCGCACCAGCTGCTCGGTACCCGAGGGGCGCAGCAGCACCCGCCCGGACTCGCCGAGCTCCCGCTCCGCGGCCTCGACCGCATCCCCGACCGCGGGCGACGCCGCGACGGCCGCCTTGTCCAGCACGGGCACGTTGAGCAGCACCTGCGGCAGCGTCGCCACGATCGAGGCCAGGTCGGCCAGTGCGGAGCCGGTCGTCACCATCCGGGCCATCAGGCGCAGCGCCGTGAGCAGGCCGTCTCCGGTGGTGGCGTGGCGCGGCAGCACCACGTGGCCCGACTGCTCGCCGCCGAGGGTGAACCCGCCGGCGCGCAGCTCCTCCAGCACGTACCGGTCGCCCACCCCGGTGGTGCGGACCCCGATCCCGGCGCGCTTCATGGCCAGGTGCAGGCCCAGGTTGCTCATCACGGTGGTCACCAGCGTGTCGGCGGCCAGCTCGCCCGACTCCAGCATCGCGACGGCGAGTACGGCCATGATCATGTCGCCGTCGATCACCGCGCCGCCGGCGTCGACGGCCAGGCAGCGGTCGGCATCGCCGTCGTGCGCGATGCCCAGGTCGGCAGCGTGTTCGAGGACCGCCTTCTGCAGCGGGCCGAGATGGGTGGAGCCGACGCCCTCGTTGATGTTGAGCCCGTCCGGCTCGGCGTGCAGCGCGACGACCTCGGCGCCGGCCCGGCGGTAGGCCTGCGGCGCCACCCCGGACGCAGCGCCGTGCGCACAGTCCACGACGACCCGCAGCCCGGTCAGCGAGCCCGGGGTGGCCTCGAGCAGGTGCCGCAGGTAGCGCTCGCCGGCGTCGGGAAGGTCGCGGACCCGTCCGATGGCCGCGCCGGTGGGCCGCGGCGCCGCCGCGTCGATACCGTCCTCGATCGCATCCTCGATGGCGTCGGGAAGCTTGTGCCCACCGGCGGCGAAGAGCTTGATGCCGTTGTCCGGCATGGCGTTGTGCGATGCCGAGATCATCACACCGAGGTCGGCGCCGAGGCTCCCGACCAGGTACGCGACGGCGGGCGTGGGCAACACGCCCACCCGGACCGCGTCGGCCCCCGCCGAGGCGAGGCCGGCGACCACGGCCGCTTCGAGCATCTCGCCGCTGGCCCGCGGGTCACGTCCGACGATCGCGATCGGACGGTGTGATCGATCCCGTTCGGCGAGCACCCGGGCGGCGGACGCGGACAGCCCGACGGCCAGCTCCGGGGTGAGGAGCTCGCCGTTGGCGAGGCCGCGAACGCCGTCCGTGCCGAACAGACGCCGCTGGCCCAAGGTCAGCGCTTGCTGTACTGGGGGGCCTTGCGGGCCTTCTTGAGGCCGTACTTCTTGCGCTCGATGACCCGCGGGTCGCGGGTCAGGAAGCCGGCCTTCTTCAGCGGCGGCCGGTCCTCGGAGTCGGCCTCGATCAGGGCCCTGGCGATGGCCAGGCGCAGGGCGCCGGCCTGCCCGGAGGTACCGCCACCCTGCAGGTTGGCGAAGATGTCGAAGCGCTCGGTCTTCTCGACGGTGACCAGCGGTTCGCGGATCAGCTGCTGGTGCAGCTTGTTCGGGAAGTACTGCTCGAGCGACTTGCCGTTGAGCCGGAACTGACCGCTGCCGGGCAGCATCCGCACCCGGACGACGGCCTCCTTGCGACGGCCGACGGTCTGGATCGGCCGGTCCGGCAGCCCCGCGGAGATGGTGACGGGCGCGATCGCGACCTCGGCAGCGACCTCGGAGTCGGCCCCGGGCTCCTCGGCGACCGCGGCATCCTCGACGGTGCCGGCGTCGTCGGTGCCGGCCTCCTCGTCGGTGCCGGCCTCCTCGACGGTGTCGACGGCCTCGCTCGTCTCAGCGGTGTCGCCCGCCTCGGCAACGTCGACCGCAGCGGCGGTGTCGGCGTCGTCGGCCGCCGCGGCCTCGGGCTCGGGGGTGCTCACGGGCTGGTCCTCTTCCACGGAATCGGTGCTGGTCGGCTCGGGGTTGGTCGGCTCAGGGTTCGTCACTGCGCGACCTGGGTGATCTCGAACTGGGCCGGCTTCTGCGCGGCGTGCGGGTGGCTCGGGCCCGCGTAGACCTTCAGCTTCTTGCTCATCGCCCGCCCGAGCCGGTTCTTCGGGAGCATGCCCTTGATGGCCTTCTCGACCAACCGGTCGGGGTGCTTCTCGATCATCTCGCCGACCGAGCGCTGCCGGAGGCCGCCCGGGTAGCCGCTGTGCCGGTAGACGAACTTGTCGGTGCGCTTGTTGCCGGACACGGCGATCTTCTCGGCGTTGACGATGATGACGAAGTCGCCGGTGTCCATGTGCGGGGCGAAGGTCGGCTTGTGCTTGCCGCGCAGCAGCGTGGCGGCATGCGTGGCGAGGCGGCCGAGCACCACGTCGGTGGCGTCGATCACGTGCCAGGCGCGGGTGATATCGCCGGGCTTGGGGCTGTACGTGGGCACGGACCTACCTCGTCGCTGTCGTGTGCTCGTCGAGATGCTCGGGAGCTGCCTCTGGTTCGCGGGTGCGGAGGGCGCCGGGCCCGGTGACGGGTCGTCCGGATCGCCGTTGAGCGACCGCGGGCAATCTCCGCCGCACGTCGATTATCGAGCGTACCCGCCGCCGTCGAGCGGGGTCAAAACGGGTGCCGGTGCCGATCCGGGCCGGTCACCGCCACCGGGCGGCGTTGACCTGCTCGACCTGACGGTAGCTGTCGTTCGCGACCCCGATGGCGACTCCGATCTGAGCCAGCACGCCGGCCAGATCGGCGGCGGAGCCATCCCACTGGCGCTGCCTGAGCTGGTACTCGGCGGCGGCCTGGCCTTCCCAGCCGGCGACCAGCGGGGCGAGGAACCGCTTGAGATCGCCCAACTGCCCGGAGATGCGGGTGGCCGTGCCGGACACGTCGGCCCTGGCGGCCTCCAGCGCTGCGAAGCTGACCTTGATCTCGGACACGCCGCCCCCTCAGCCCAGCGCCGCGCGGATGGAGGACAGCGCGCTGGTGTGCTGCTCCTCCTGTGACTGGTAGCTCACCCCGGAGCCCTGGATCGCCTCACCGATGCCGCGCAACGCCTCGCTGAGCAGCCGCGCGTCGACGTCCCAGCGGTTCATCAGGCCACTGAACGCGACCGACGCCTCACCGCGCCAGGCGCCCGCGAGCGGCGCGAGCCGCCCCCGCAGCGTCGCGAGCTCGGCCTGCACGGCGTCGTTCACCGCGAACACGTGCCGTGCGGCCCGGTGCATCTCCTCGACGGTGGTGCCGAATCCGTCGCTCATCCCGATCACCTCTCCCGAATCCGATGGTGCTGGTGGCTTCCGGAACGGTCGCAGCACCCGTCGACACCGGGGGCGGGAACGGGACAGATCGTGTACGGATGCGAACGGCTCACCTCAGTTGGGACGGACGGATCCGACGACCGTCGCGCAGGCCGCCCGCACGGTGGCGGCCGCCGACGGGTTGTGCCGGCAGCCGACGCTGAACTGGGCGTCGCCCTCGATCACCACGAACCAGTCAACCGCGGTGCGCCGACCGGGGTCGCGCTGCCGGTAGCGCACCACCTCACGGCCGGCGATCGTCGCGGCCCCGTAGTCGGACAGCACGGATCCGCCGACCACGGCCGCGTCGAACTCGGCTCGCAGCTCGGCGAGCGCCCGCTGCCGCTCCGCGTCGCCGTCGTAACCGAGCGGCGTGCGCTCGACCGCGATGACGTCGCTGCCCTCCGGTGCGGCCGACGGGGTCAGCAGCACCCGGCGGCGCTGCGGCAACCCGCCGGTGTGCTCCCAGCCTGTTGGGAGGTCGAACCGGTACCCGTACTGCGCGAGCGTTCCGGCCGGCACCGCGACCTCGGCGGCGGCCGGCGCCAGCGCGGTGCCGAGCGCGAGCAACGCCGCGGCCATTCCGGCGCCCGCCGTGCCGAGAACCGCGATCCGGACACCGACCGGCCGTCGCCGTGGCAGCGGGAACAGCGACCCGACATCGCCCGCGCGGGTTCCGGGTCCGCAACCACTGTCGGCGTCGCCATCACCGATCGCGTCGCCCGCTCCGGCCCCGGCTCGTTCCGCCGGCGCGGACCCGCTGGTCCCCGGTGGATCCCGACCACACAGGGCGGCATCGCCTGCCCCTTCGGTCGCCTCGCTCCAGCGGAGCGCGCCGAGCACCGCGGCGGCCTCGGGCACCGGTGCCACCACCGCGTCGGCGACGCCGGCCTCGTCCACCAGCTCGGCCAGCAACGGGGTCCGGGCGACACCCCCGATCAACAGCACCGGCACCGGACCGTCCCTGGCCTGCATCGCGGCCAGCAGCTCGACCACCGCGCGCAGCGGCGCGGCGAGCAGGTGACGCAGGTCCGCGGCGTCCACCCGGATCCGGCGTTCGGTGCCGGGGAGTGTCAGCTCCGCGCTCGGATGCAGGGACAGCCGTTCCCTGATCCGCGTCGCCGCGGCGCCCAGCGGCGCCGGCTCCGTCGCGGCCGCCGGCCCGACGGGGACCGCCGTCGACCCGACCGGGGCCGGCGCCGATCCGGCCGTTCCCCACCAGCCGGCGAGCACGCCGTCCAGGTGGTCGCCGCCGATCGGCGACGTCGAACGCAGCAACACCGTTCCGTCCGCCGCGAGCCTGGTGATCTCCGTACCCCGGCGCCCCATGTCGAGCACGACACACGACCGGACACCGGCCGCGGCGACCGGCACGGCGAGGGCTCGAAGCCGCCCCGCGAACCCGGACAGCTCCCGACCGCACGCCTGCAGGTGCGGCTCCGGCCAGCTCGGTGGGTGCACCAGCACCAGCTCGTCCAGGGTGCGCCCCACCGACCCGGCCAACAGGTCGGCGACGGCGCCGGTGACGGCGCCGCCCGCCGACCGCTCGGCCACCAGCCGGGGCGCACCGTCGGCGGTGACACCCGCGACCCGGACCGTCTGCGCGCCGAGCTGCACCGCGACCCGGCTCGGCGATCCGCTCACGACCGAGCGCCCTGATCGGCCGGCGGGTCCACGGCCGGCGGGTCCACGGCCGGCGGCGGGTCCACCGCCGGCGGCAGCTCGGTGGGCGGCAGCCACCCCAGCTGGACCAGCCGCGCGCCGCGCCGTCGGTCGACAATCGTTCCTCGCCCGGGCGGGTACGCGGCCGGCTTGACCGCGTCGATCAGCGCTCCCTCGTCCGGGCTGCCGTTCATCACGATGGCGGCCGTGCCGAGCTCGCGCAGGCACCCGAGCAGCGGATCGTACAGCGCCCGCGCCGCCCCACCGGTGCGCCGCGCGACGACCAGGTGCAGGCCGACGTCCCTGGCCTGCGGCAGGAACTCCACCAGCGGCAGCAGCGGGTTCCCGGCGCCACCGCCGGGCGCGACCAGGTCGTAGTCGTCGACCAGCAGGTACACCTCGGGCCCGGTCCACCAGCTGCGGTCCCGCAGCGCTCGCGCCGACACCCCGGGCCCGGGGAGCCGACCGCGCAGCGACTCGACGATCTCCGCGACCGCAGCTGCGGTGGCCACGGCCGACCCGCTGTTCGCGAGCAGGTGCGATTCGGCGACGCCGTCGAGCAGGGTTCGACGATGATCGACGACGACGATCCTGGCCTGGTCCGGTCGCCGCCGCGAGCAGATCCCGTGGGCGAGCAGCCGCAACAACGCGGTCTTGCCGCTCTCGACGTCGGCGAAGCACAGCAGGTGGGGCTCCGTGCCGAAGTCGATCTCGACGGGTTCGAGCCGCTCGTCGACCCCGATCGGAACCCCGGCGGAGCCGACGACCGTCGCCAACGTCTCGCTGCTGATGCGGTCGGGCAGCAACCGGACCGGCTCGAACCCGGGGTGTGGCCACGCCGCCCGAACGACCTCCACCAGCGCGGACACGCCCAATGAAGGATCATCGGTCCGGGGCGCGGCCACCAGGGCGGGCGCGCCGTCGAGGGCGAGCCCGTGGCCGGGCCGGGCCGGCACCGCGGCCGCCGACCTTCTGTCCACTTCGGACTCCAACGGATCGCCGAGGCGCAGCTCGATCCGCTCGCCGAGCAGGTCGCGCAGGGCCGGGCGCAGCTCGCTCCAGCGGTTGGCCGACACGGCGAGGTGCAGCCCGTAGGAGAGCCCCTTCGCCGCGATCGGCAGCAGCCGGGCCTCCAGCTCGTCGAAGTCGGTGCGCAAGGAGAGATAGCCGTCGACGACGAGCAACAGGTCGGTAGCGGGCTCGTCCGGGAAACCGCCGGCGGCCCGACGGGTCCGGAACTCGGCGATCGACCCGACCGCGGCGTCGCGGAACAACCGCTCGCGGCGCGCCAACGCGGCGTCGAACTCCACGATCATGCGCCGCACCAGATCGGGCTGGTGTCCGTCGCCGACGGAACCGACGTGCGGCAACCCGGCCAACACGGCGAGCGCGCCACCGCCGAAATCGAGCACGTGCACGCCGAGCTCGGCCGGGGTCGAGCTCAGCGCCGCGGACAGCACGGTGGCGACCAGCGTGGTCGACTTGCCCGAGCGCGGACCGCCGGCCACCGCGAGGTTGCCGGCGGCACCGGTCAGGTCGAAGACGAGCGCGTCCCGACGTTGCTCCAGCGGCCGGTCGACCAGGCCGAAAGGCACCCGCAACGGCGTCCCGTGCACCGCGCTCAGACCACGACCGGGTCGCGGCGCGATCGGCCCGAGCACCTCGTCGAGCGGCGGTGGCAGGTCCAGCGGCGGCAGCCACACCGGGTGCGCGGGTGGGCCCAGACCGGCCATGGCGTTGATCATCGTGGTCAGGACGGTCGGCGCGTCGGGTTGCCCGGGCTCGATCGTCGGCCCACCGGCGTCCGGGGCCGGCGTCGCGTCCGCCGGGATCGGCGCGGCGCCGGGATCCGGCCACGCCGCAAACAGGTACGCGCGCGGCCGACCGGCCGGCGCCGCGGCCGCGGCGGGTTGCCCGCTCGGACCCGAGACGAAGCTGGCCCGCAACCGGACGAGCTCGTCGCTGCCGGTGGCCAGGAAGGCCGAGCCGGGCACGGTGAGCCGGTGCGCGTCGGGCACGCCGAGCACGGCCCGCGACTCGGCAGCCGAGTTGGTGCGCAACGCGATCCGGTAGGACAGGTGCGACTCCAGCCCCCGCATCCGCCCCTCGTCGAGACGCTGCGAGGCGAGCAGCAGGTGCAGCCCGAGGGAGCGTCCGATCCGTCCGATCATGACCAGCAGGTCGATCAGCTCCGGGCGTTGCGCGAGCAGCTCGGCGAACTCGTCGACCACCACCAGCAGGGCCGGTAGCGGCGACAACGCCGCACCGGCCCGACGGGCCGCCGTGTACTCGGCGACCCCGGTCAGGTTGCCGGCCGCCCGCAGCAGCTCCTGGCGTCGGTAGATCTCGCCGGTCAGCGCCGCGGCCATCCGGTCCACCAGGGTCAGCTCGTCGGCCAGGTTGGTGATCACCGCGGCGACGTGCGGTAACGCGGCGAAGTCGAGGAACGTGGCGCCGCCCTTGAAGTCGACGAGCACCAGGTTCAGCTCGTCCGGCGGGTGCGCGGCGGCCAGCCCGAGCACCAGGGTGCGCAGCAGCTCGCTCTTGCCCGAACCGGTGGCCCCGACGCAGAGCCCGTGCGGGCCGCTGCCGCCCTGCGCCGACTCCTTGAGATCGAGCACCAACGGCCGGCCCTGCTCGTCGAGGCCGATCGGGACGCGAAGTCGATCGGACTCGGCTCGCGACCAGCGGCCGCGCAGCGCCGCGACGCCGGCCGCGCCGGGTCCGAGCCCCAGCAGCTCCGGCAGCCCCGGCGCCGGACCGGCGCCGCCGTCCTCGACACATCCCGCACCGGCCGGGCGGTAGCGGGCCAGCCTGCGGGCGAAGGCCAACGCCTCGGTGACACCGACACCGTCCGGCCGTCCTAGCCCGATCGGTGCCCCGTCCTCGCTGCGGCGGTGCAGCCGCCCGACACCGACCGTCAACCGCAGCACCGCCGGACCCGGCCGCCGCCCGGGCGGCGGCCCGACCCGCACCACGGTGATCCCGGCGACCCCCGCCCACGGGCCCGGAGCCACGACCGTCCCGTCCACGACGACCAGCAGGTGTGGCTCGGCCGCACCCGGACCGCCGGCGCGCCCGGCGAGTTCGGCGGCCCACCACCGGCGCAGATCGTCGGCCGTGGCGGTGACCATGCGGAGCGGGCCGGTGGCGTCGCGCAGCCGCGGGTGCGCGGTGTGCGGCAGCCACTTCACCCAGTCCCACTCCACCGCGAGCGAGGCCGGCGCGACGACCGCGAGCGCCGCGTCGGCCGGGCTGTGCGCCAGCGCGTACTGCACGACGAGCGCGCGCGCCAAAGCCCGGCAGCCGCCCACATCGCGGGCCGGCTCGACCGGCTCGAGCCACACCGTGGAGCTGGCCCGCAACGACAGCGCGACCGGCAGCTCCGGCACCACCGCGTGCCGGCGCAGGAACCGGCGCAGGGCCAGCGCGGTGATCGGTTCGACGCCCTCGATCGGCCCGGTCTGCGGGGCGACCAGGCGGGCGGCCAACCACTGGGAGCCGCGCCCGATCCGCAGCTCGCCGAAATCCGGATCGGCCGGGCGGCGCTCCCACAGCCGCCCGGCCGCGACCACCGCGGGCCACCCGACCGGGTCGGGGTGCAGCTGGTCGAGGACCGCGCGCTGCTCGGCGGCGACGCGGCGCACCCGCCGTCGCACCAGACCCAGATAGCGCAGGTAGTCACGGCGGTCCTCATCGATGCCCGCGGCCCGGTTACCGCCGCCGCGGCCGCCGGCCCCGGTCATCACCATCCCCAGCGTCGAGATCGCGAACATGCCGCCGAACAACCACGACGTCGGGTTGCGGGGGCCGAGCACGGCGATGAATCCGACCGAGCCGAGCAGCATCACCACGGGCAGCAGCCGCGCCAGCACCCCGGCCGGCACCACTCGTTCCGGCTCGGGCGGCGGCTCCAGGAGCAGCTCGCCGCCGGGCAGCCGGGGCGGCACCCGAGGCGGCCGGACGACCTCGATCGAGCCGATCGGCACGTTCATCTCCTCCTCCCTTCCCGGGCCACGAGTTCGGTCAAACGGCCACGGCGGCCACCCGTGCATTGCGATGCTAGGGACCGGGACGGACCGGACGGGCCCGTTCCGGTGAAGTTGTCCACAGGCTGCGGGAGGAGCTCCGGCATGCCCTCAGCGATCGGTGCGGCGTACCTCCGGCTGACCGTGCTCGCCCCGCACACCCGGGTTGACCTGGCCCTTCCGGTCGACATGGCGGTGGCCGAGCTGATCCCGATGGTGCTGGAACTGATCGGCGACCCCGGTTTCGGGCGGCGGCCGCAGCCGTGGCGGCTGCACGGGGTGGTCGGCGGGGTGCTGCCGCCGGACCGCAGCCTGCGCGAGCTCGGCGTGCTGGACGGCGAGGTGTTGCGGATCGCGCAGGCGGGCTCGGGTCCGGCTCCGCCGATCTTCGACGACCCGGTGGACGCGTTGGCCGCCACCGCGGGCGACCCCCGGGCGGGTAATCAGCGGTTCCGAGTCGTCGGCGCACTGCTGATGATCACCGCCTCGGCCGGGCTGTTGATCGGATGGCCGCCTCCGGCCCTCACATCCGCGCTGCTCGGGCCACAGGACGGGTTACCCGGGGCCGCTTCCGGAGTGACCAGCGCGCTCGCTGCCGCCGCGGCCGTCGCGGCGCTCGCCCGGGCGGCGTGGCTGGCCCGCCGTCCGGGCCGGATCGTCCCCGGCCTCGACCCGGCTGGGCCCGCGAGCACCGACCACCCCGACCCGTCGACCGCGGCCGACACCGGCCCCGATGCCGGCCCCGGACCCTCGACCGACCCGGCCGGTCCGCCCGCAGAAGCCCCGGCCAGCGAAGCACACCCCACCGACGGGAACGGCGATCCCGCCCCCGGGAACCTCCGTCCGATCCACACCCCGCTCAGCGCCGTCACCGCGGCCGTGGCCGCGGTCCCGCTGGCCACCGTGGCCGGCTGGACGGCGCTGCCGACGGCGACCGACCCGACCCGCCTGGTGCTGGCCGCCGCGGCCGCGGGGCTGTCCGCCGCGGTCGCGCTCATGGCGGCCCAGGTGCTGGTCGCGGCGCTGGTCGCCGTGGTCACCGCGGCGGTCCCGATCGGGGTGGCCGCACTGGCCGTGTTGCGGTGGGGCGTCCCCCCGACCGCCGCCGCGGTTGCCGCGGGAGCGCTCACGCTGGCCGCCGGACCGCTGCTGCCCCGGATCGCGCTGGCGCTGTCCGGGTGGCCGCGACCGCTGGTGCCCGCCGACGCGGCCGAGCTCATGGCGGCCGACGACGGGGAGGACCTGCTGCCGGCGACCGAGCTCGCCGAACGCGCCGCGCTGGCCCGCGGCTACCTGGCCGGCCTGGTCGGTGGCTGCACGACCGTGGCCGGTGCCGCCGCGCTGCCGGCCGCCACCGTCGACGGCTGGACCGGCCCGGCGTTCGCGGCGGTCACGATCGGCCTGCTGGTGCTGAGGGCGCGCAGTTTCGCCGACGCCGGCCCGGCCCGCAGCGCGGCGGCGAGCGCGCTGGCGGCCGCGATCGGGCTGGCGGTCGTCCTCGGCTGCGCGCCGGGGCCGTGGTCGCGGGTTGCCGCCGCGACCGGGCTGTTGCTGGCCGCAGCGGCGGTCATCGGCACGATCGGCCGCACCGCCGCGACGGGATCACCGGTCCGGCGCCGGGCCGTGGATCTCGCGGAGGGCCTGCTGACCGCCATCGTGGTGCCGCTCGCCCTGGCGGTGATGGACCTCTACCGGCTGGTACGCGGACTGTGAGGCGCCTCGTCGGTGGAATTCTCGCCGGTGTTGTCACGGTGCTCGCCCCGATCGTGACCGCGCCGGCCCCGACGCTCGCGGCCGAACGGGCAGCGCTCGCACCGGCGGCGACGCGGGGCACACCGCAACCCGCAACACCCCGACCCGACACACCCCGACCGGAAGCGTCGGAACCCGCAGCACCGGCACCGCCGACGGCCCGGCCCACCGCGTCGACGACCGAGACGAACCGGCCGCCCGCCACCGGGACGAACCGGCCGCCCACCAC
Source organism: uncultured Actinomycetota bacterium (assembly GCA_963730945.1). GTDB lineage: Bacteria > Actinomycetota > Actinomycetes > Mycobacteriales > Pseudonocardiaceae > Pseudonocardia. The sequence continues at coordinate 202,613 of CAVSTV010000004.1, read as the reverse complement.
CTCCACGGCCCGGCCCGGCACCGGGTCAACCCGACCCGCCTCCCCGACCACCCGACCCACCGCCCGCCCGCCCGACACCTGCACCCCACCCCCGCGCCAGGACACCGCCGACCCGCTCCCGGCCGACAACCGGTGGCCGTTGCCCGAGCTGCACCGGCTCGCCACCGGCCGTGGACAGCTCATCGCCGTGATCGACACCGGGGTTGCCCCGCATCCGCTGCTCGCCGGCCGGCTGCGCGGGGGTGGCGATCTGCTCGCCGGCGGCGACGGCCTGCGGGACTGCGACGGGCACGGCACCGCCGTCGCCGGCCTGCTCGCGGCGGCCGCGCCGCCGGTGAACGGCCGCGGCACCGCCCGGCTCGGCGTCGCACCGGCCGCCCGGCTGCTGGCCATCCGGCAGACGAGCCCCTCGTTCACGGTGTCCGGACCGGACGGCGAGCAGCCCGCCGGCGACACCGACACCCTCGCCGAAGCGATCGGGCTGGCCACCCGGGCCGGCGCCGGGATCATCAACATCTCGGCTGCGGTCTGCCTGCCGGCGGAGCGGGCGGCGACCGTCGGGGCCGCGCTGCCCACGGCGTTGCGGCGGGCGGCGGCCGCGGACGTGGTCGTGGTAGCCGCGGCCGGCAACATCGGCTCCGGGTCCTGCACCGGTACCGGATCCGGTGCGGCCGGCCTGGTCTCGCTGCCCGGCTGGTACGACGGCGAGCTGCTCACCGTCGGCGCCGTCGGGCCGGACGACGCCGCCGCCCCGTTCACCATGCCCGGACCGTGGGTGGACGTGGCCGCACCCGGAACCGGTCTGCGCTCCCTCACCGTCGACGGCGGCACGACCGGCGTCGGCGTCGAGGGCACCAGCTTCGCCGCGGCGCTGGTGGCCGGCCTCGCGGCGCTGATCAGGGAGCGCTACCCGCAGCTGTCGGCGCGGCAGGTGATCGACCGGATCACGGCCACCGCCCGCCGCCCACCGTCCGGCCGCGACGACGCGGTCGGCCACGGCGTCATCGATCCGGTGGCCGCGCTCACCGCGGTTCCCGACGTGCTCGCGCCCGCCGCGATCGCACCAGCGAGCGGGGCCACGCTCACCGCCGCCCCCGATCCGCCCGGGTCGGGGCCACCCTGGCCGATCGACGCGCTGGCCCTCACCCTGTTCCTGTGCGCGTCGGGCACTGCGGTGAGCCGGCTCCGTCCGGCCCACCACCGATCGGATCGCACCCCGCCGAGCATCCCTTGATCGTCAGTTCGGTGCATATCCGGCCAGATATGGCCGCTTGTGCACCCATCCGGTGATCACACCCCACCCGCAGACCGGCGCCAACCGGGTCCGAGACCCGGCCCGCCGACCGGCGCGGCCTGGAACCGGGGCTGCTGCTGAGGCGCGGGCAGGGCCGGGGCCCGCGGCGCGACGTCAGCCCGGTACCGGGAGGAGGTCGAGCAGCCGGCCGGCCTGCGCGAGATCGAGCGGCGGGCCGGCGGGCAGCAACCGCAGCGCCGCCTCCGGTGCGGGCTCGACCACGGTGATCCCGAGGGCGGCGGCGGTCGCGTCGTCGGCCACCCCGTACCGGACCCCGGTCGCCGAGACCAGCCACAACGGCGCGGCACCCGGGGCGCCGGCCACCCGCACCGCTCCGCCGGCACCGACCGCCACGGCATCGAGGAGAGCACCAGGTCCGTCGGCCAGCGCCAGCGCCACCGGCGCCGTGCCCGCCGGCACGGGCAGCCCCTCGCCGATCCACACCTGCCCGCCCACCGGCCCCTCGGCGGTCCAGAACCAGCACGCCGCCGACGCCTCACCGGCGCCTCGGATCCGCGGTGCGGCCACCGGCCAGCCCGCCACCGGCAACTCCTCGACGACGGGCGCGTCGGCCATCACGTCCGGCGGCACCGGGCGGAACGCCTGCGCGGGCGAGGTCAGCCGCAGCAGCGTCGCGACCAGTTCCGGGAGCGCCTGCACACCCCGCCCGAGCACCACGAAGTACTGCGGCGCCCCACCCACCGGCTGGCTCACCAGCACGTCCCCGACCCGGCCCGGCAACCTCCCTGGACCAGGCCCGCCGCGCCCGGCGATCACGGGAACCACCAGCTCCGCCCCCTCCGGCAGCACCGAGAGCAGCGCGCCGGACCCGTCCCGCGGCGCGACCTCGATCAGCCCGTACGCCGCCGCGAGCCGCCCGTCGCCGAGGTCGATCCGGTGCCGGCGGCCGGCCACCACCAGCCAGTCGACGCCGTCCGGTCCCGCGACCAGCACCCCGTCCGTGGCGGCGCTCGGCGGCCGCGGCACGGCGCCGGCCACGACCGTGGTCCGGCCGATCCGTCCGTCCCCATCGACCTCGTCGCACACCGCCCAGCGTGGCGCCGGGGCGGCCGGGCCCAGGCCGACGGCGAGCGCCCCGGCCAGGGCCGAGGACGCGGTCCGGGGCGCGGAGTCGATGACGTCGTCGGGCACCACCACCGGCAGCGCCGCCCCCGGCGCGGGATCGGACTGCAGCACGGCGAGCACCAGCCGGGCCGCGGCCAGATTGGCCACCGGGACCAGCCGGTCCGGACCGTGCGCGACGACGTACATCGTCCCCGACCGGTCCCCGACGACGATGGCCTGGGCACGCCAGTCCGGTCGGGGCACGACCAGCGCGAACACCGCCGCCCCGCAGAGCCCGAGCAGCCCGAGCAGCACCCCGGCCAGCGCCGCCCGCCGCTGGGCCCGGATCTGCTCGTGCAGGGGCACCGGGTCGCCGCGCACCAGCGCCGCCTCCAGCCGGCGCAGACCGAACCGGTAGGCGTCGGCCTGGTCACGGGTGGCCGGCGCACGCACCCCCGGACGGTAACCGGGCCGACCCGCCGGCCGTGGTCGTTCGGCAGAACTGCCGATCGGGGCCGCTCACCCCGGTTCTCCGATGTCCTCGTTCCACAGCTCGGGCCGGGCCGCGATGAACTCGGTCATCAGCCCGGCGCAGCGCTCGTCGTCCAGCACGGTGATCGTCACCCCGTGCTCGGCCAGCCATTCGTGGCCGCCGAAGAAGGTGCGCGCCTCGCCGATCAGCACCGCCCCGATGCCGAACTGGCGCACCAGCCCGCTGCAGTACCAGCACGGCGACAGCGTGCTCACCATGATCGTCGACCGGTAGTCGCGCTGCCGGCCGGCGGCCCGGAACGCGGCCGTCTCGGCGTGCATCGACGGATCCCCGTCCTGGACGCGGCGGTTGCGGCCGCAGCCGAGCAGCGCGCCGTCCGCGGAGAACAGCGCGGCCCCGATCGGGATGCCACCCTCGGCGAGGCCGGCCCGGGCCTCGGCCAGCGCGACGTCCAGCATCGCGGCGTGATCAGTGCTCATGGGGTCATGCTGCGGCGCCACTGCATCCGGCGGCAAGCCGGCTGCGCCGAACGCTCACGAGTTGCGCAAACGTCGGGTGGCCGGCGCAGGGGATGTATCAGCGGGAGTGCAGGCCGAACTGCGCACCACGGAGACCGACGACGATCCGGGCGGCCCGTTCGTCGCCCGGGAGGGCGTGCGTTCGTGCCGGACGGGCTGCGGCTGTTCGTCAACGGCCATCCCGACCAGCCGGTCACCGACGTCGAGCCGGGGGACGACCCGGAGGACAGCGGCCAGAAGGGCATGAGCTACCGGGCCGTCCCGATCCACCGCGGGCAACCGCCGCGCGGCGAGGATCCGGGCACCCCGATCCTGCGCGCCGGCCGCGACCAGCGGGTGTGGCTGCGCGTCGTCGGTGTCGGGGTCTTCCGCTGGGGCACCGAGCAGGACATCTGGGCGCTGTTGCGGGTGCCCTGACCCGTCGCTGCCGCTCGAGGAGGAAGTGCTGGACAATCGGTCCGTGCCGCTCGCCGATTTCCCGCGCTACCCGCTGACGTTCGGACCGAGCCCGGTGCATCCGCTGGAGCGGCTGTCCCGGCACCTCGGCGGGGCGCAGGTGTGGGCCAAGCGCGAGGACTGCAACTCCGGGCTGGCCTTCGGCGGGAACAAGACCCGCAAGCTGGAGTACCTGGTGCCCGATGCGCTCGCCCAGGGGGCCACGCACCTGGTGTCGATCGGCGGCGTGCAGTCCAACCACACCCGCCAGGTCGCCGCGGTCGCGGCCAAGCTGGGGTTGCAGGCCCGCCTGGTCCAGGAGAGCTGGGTCGACTGGCCGGACGCGGTCAACGACCGGGTCGGCAACATCCTGCTGTCGCGGATCATGGGCGCACACGTCGAGCTGGTCGACGCCGAGTTCGGGATCGGGTTCAAGTCCAGCTGGGAGCGGGCCCTGGACGACGTGCGCGCGCAGGGCGGTGTCCCGTACCCGATCCCGGCCGGCGCCTCGGATCACCGCCTCGGCGGGCTCGGCTTCGCGAACTGGGCCGACGAGGTCGAGCAGCAGGAACGCGAGCTCGGCGTCTTCTTCGACACCATCGTCGTCTGCAGCGTCACCGGGTCGACGCACGCCGGCATGATCGCCGGTTTCGCCGGCCAGCAGCGCCCGCGTCGGGTGCTGGGCATCGACGCCTCGGCGAAGTTGAGCGAGACCCGCACCCAGGTGGCCAAGATCGCGCACAACACCGCGGAGCTGATCGGGCTGGGTCGGGCGCTGCGCGAGGACGAGATCACCGTGCTCGAAGGCTGGGCCGGCGACCGCTACGGCATCCCGGTGCAGTCCACTCTGGACGCGATCCGGCTCACCGGCCGCCTCGAAGGCATGATCATCGACCCGGTCTACGAGGGCAAGTCGATGGCCGGGCTCATCGATCTCGTGACGACCGGTGAGATCGGGAGGGACTCGACCGTCCTCTACGCGCACCTGGGCGGGCAGCCGGCGATCAACGCCTACAGCGCGCTGTTCCGCAGCTAGGGAGCTTGGACCGGGTTACCCGTCCACCATGATCGCGTCCAGCCGCTGCCGCAGGAACGGCGCCGACAAGACCGGAGCCAGGTCATCCCGCCGCGCCACCGGCGGCCGCAGCGGCAGCACCCGCGCGTCGTGGTCCAGCTCGTAGAAGAAGATCAGCGAGACCAGCTCCTCGTGCGGCGCGCCCGGCTGCGGCGGCAGCACCCGGTGCCGGCCGGAGCGCCAGCGCATCCCCGTCCAGTGCTCCAGCAGGTCCCCGATGTTCACCGTGAACGCGTCCGGGTCGTACGGCGCGTCCCGCCAGCCGTCGCGCTCGGTGTGCACCTGCAGCCCGCCGGCGCCGGGCTCGCGGTCGAGCACGGTCACGGTGCCGAAGTCGGTGTGCGGCCCGATCCGGTACTGCCCCGGCTCCGGCTCGCCCACCTCGGTCAGCGGCGGATACCGGTTGATGTTGAACGTGAACGTCGGGTTCCGGGCCAGCGCGGTGAGCGTGTCCGCGGGCTGGCCGAGCGCCTCCGCGCAGAGCACCAGCAGCTCGTCGGCCACCGCGCGCATCTCCAGCAGGTACCGCTCGACGGCGTCCCGGAGCGAGGGCACCTCCGCCGGCCACACGTTGGGCGGGAACCAGACCGCGTCGACCGCCGGGTCGCCGGTCGAGGTGTCCGGCCCGACCGCGAACGACTCCTTGAGATCCGGCGGCGTCGCGAGGCCCTCAACCGCCGCGTTCGCCTCCACCCCCGGGGCCAGCCAGCCCCGGCCGCCGACGCGCGCCGGATAGCGGCCCTTCACCTCCGCCGGCAACGCGAAGAACCGGCGCGCCGCCGCCCGCACCGCCGCTCGCAGCGACGGGTCCACACCGTGCCCGGTGACCAGCAGGAACCCCGCCTGCTGCAACGCGGTGTCGATCTCCGCGGCACCCGACCGGTCACCGGCCCGCCACCCCGCAAGATCGACTGTGGGAATCATGAGCGGGCCCCGATGTCCTCGTTCCTCATGCGGCCATGCTCCGACGGAACAGCACCGCGTACAACCCCGCGGCGAGCGCCGCCCCGACCAGGAACGTCACGTCGCCGACGCCGGGCAGCACCCGCGGCACCAGCCCGGTGAACAGCTCCTGGTTGGAGAACAGCCCGACCGACACCACGATCCCGGCGACCAGCGCGATCACCCCGGCTGGGTTGGCGTACCCGCGGTCGTACAGCAGCTCCAGCGGCACCCGGCGGCGCAGGTACTGGTCGGTGAGCACCACCCCCAGCCACGGCCCGACCCAGTACACGACGACCAGCAGGAACGCCTCGTACCCCGCCGCCGCGTCGCCCAGCGCGGAGAGCGCGATCAGGAAGCCGACCACGCCGAACGCGGCGGCCACCACGGCGCGGGCCCGGTCCAGCGGCACCGTCACCCCGAGCGCGAGGAACGCCATCGCCCCGGAGTACACGTTGAGCACGTTCGCGGCCACCGCGCCGAGGGCGATGCAGATCAGCGTCAACGCGGCCAGCAGCGGCGGCAGCACCCCGACGAACGCGGTGGTCGGGTTGTCCGAGCCGACCCCGGCCGCCGCGGTGGCGCTCACCGACGCCGCGCCGACGATCATCAGCACGGTGGTGGACACGAACAGCCCGGTGCCCGCGGCCAGCGCGACCTGCCGCCGGGGGCTGTCGACGAACAGGTAGCGGGAGTAGTCGGCGGCGTAGGGCGACCAGCCGGCGGTGTAGCCGAACACCGCGCCGAGGGTGAGCAGGAAGCCACCGATCCCGCCGGTGCCACCACCGTCGGGCACCGCCGACGGGTCAGCGGCCAGCAGCACGAGCACCGACACGATCGCGAACACCACGGCCAGCACCGGGAAGACGATCCGCTCGAACGCGTGCACCAGGTTGTGCCCGAAGAACGCGACCAGCACCTGCACCGCGACCACGATCACCAGCCAGAGCACCGGGGACGCGCTGGTCAGCGAGGCCAGCGCGAACGAGGCGCTGACGCTGTTCACCGCGAACCAGCCGAACCCGGAGGTGATCGTCATCAGCGCCGCGGGCAGCACGTTGCCCCGGTAGCCGAACGCGAGCCGCCCCAGCACCATCTGCGGCACGCCGCCCTCCGGGCCGCGGGCGGACACCACCCCGTGCGCCACCGCGGCCAGGCCGTTGCCGAGCACGATCGCGGCCACCGCCTGCCAGAACGTGAGTCCGAAGGCCGACACCGCGAGCACCCCGAGGAAAATCGTGGCGAACTCGAGGTTGGGCGAGGCCCAGGTCCAGAACAGCTGGCGCGGGCGGCCGTGCCGCTCGGCGTCGGGCACCCGTTCGTTGCCGCCGGGTTCGACGGCGACGACCCGGTCGCCGTAGTCGCGATCGATTCGGCCCTCGGAGCGGGGATCGGCACCCATCGGAGAACTGTCCCCGGCCCCGGCCCGCCCTGACAACGCCGCCGCGCCGACCGTCACCCGCCCGCAACACCCCGGACACGGGGTTCGTGAGCCGCGCCTCGCACCTGACGGGTGGTCGCGGCCCGCCCGGCCAGCTCCGCGTCGGGGGGGTAGTCCACGCCGACCAGGGTCAGCCCGTGCGCCGGCGCGACCGACACCTCGCCGGCCCGGACCTCCCGGCGCAGCAACGCCAGCGGCCAGTACACGCCCCGCCGCCCGCGCCCGACGTCCAGCAGCGCCCCGACCAGGCTGCGCACCATCGAGTGGCAGAACGCGTCCGCGACCAGCGCCGCGGTCACCACTCCGTCCGCGCCGCCGCTCCAGTCGAACCGCTCCAGCGAGCGCACTGTCGTCGCCCCCTCCCGGCGCCGGCAGAACGCGGCGAAGTCGTGCTCCCCCAGCAGCAGCCCGGACGCTGTGCTGACCGCGGCCAGGTCCAGCGGGTGCGGCCAGCTCAGCGTGTCCCGGGCCCGCAGTGGCTCGGCGCCGTGCGCCGCGGTGGCGATCCGGTAGCGGTAGTGCCGGCGCAGCGCGGAGAACCGGGCGTCGAACGTGGCCGGCACGGGCATGATCGCGCGGACCCGGACGTCGGGCGGCAGCAGCCGGGCCAGCCGCCGGACCAGCCACGACGGGTCCAGGTCGGACGCCAGGTCGGCATGCGCGACCTGGCCGGTGGCGTGCACGCCGGCGTCGGTGCGCCCGGCCACGGTCAGCGCGACCGGCTCCCGCAGCACCGTCGACAGCGCCTCCACCAGCACCCCGCACACCGTGCGCCGCCCCGGCTGCGCGGCCCACCCGGAGAACTCGGTGCCGTCGTAGGAGGTGTCCAGCCGGAACCGCGCCCGCCCCGAAACGACACCGAGCCCGCCATCGGGTGCGATGGCGGGCTCGGCGTGGTCGTGCGGTGGCGTCAGGACTCCTCGGACGCGTCGTCCTCACGCTGCGAGGCGGGCAGCTCGAACCCGGCGGCCTCGGCGGCCTCCGCGGTGGCGAACCAGACCTCGGGCACCGTGCGGTCGTAGAACGCCGATCCGGGCACGTGGTAGAGCATCGAGCTGGCGTTGCCCTTGATCTCGAAGCCCGCCGGCGCCTGGTCCGGGTCGTCCAGCGGGGCGTGGCTGCCCTCGCCGTAGGGGGCCTCCTCGGTCGACGCGGACTCGTCCACGGCGGCGTCGGCGGCCTCCTCGGCGGTCTCGGCCGCCTCCAGCGCCTTGTCCTGGGCCGGGCTGCCCTCCGGGGCGGCGGCCGCGGCGTCGAGCGCCTGCTCGGCCTCCTCCGCCAGCTCGGCCGCCGGGGCGGTCGCGGTGGCCGCCGGCCGCTCGGTCTGCTGCGAGGACCGGACCCGGCGAGCGCGCTCGGCCTCGTCGGTGACGGTCTTCTCGCTGACCAGCTCGATCACGGCCATCGGGGCGTTGTCGCCCTTGCGCGGCAGCGTCTTGGTGATCCGCGTGTAGCCGCCGTTGCGGTCGGCGAAGAACGGGCCGATCTCCACGACGAGCCGGTGCACGATCGACTTGTCCCGGATCACCTTCATGATCTGCCGGCGGTTGTGCTGGTCGCCGTTCTTGGCCTTGGTGATCAACCGCTCGGCGTACGGGCGGAGCCGCCGGGCCTTGGCCTCGGTGGTGGTGATCTTCCCGTGTTCGAACAGCGCCGTGGCCAGGTTGGCCAGGATCAGCCTCTGGTGCGCGGCGGACCCGCCGAGACGGGGCCCCTTGGTGGGCTGAGGCATGGCTACAGCTGCTCCGTTTCTGCGTAGTCCTGGCCGTCGTCACCGAACGGCTCCGGGTCGAAGGCCTCGGAACCGTACTCGGCGGCCGCGGCCGAGGGGTCGAATCCGGGCGGGCTGTCCTTGAGCGCCAGCCCGAGACCGACGAGCTTCATCTTGACCTCGTCGATCGACTTGGCCCCGAAGTTGCGGATGTCGAGCAGGTCGGCCTCGCTGCGGCCGACCAGCTCGCCGACGGTGTGGATGCCCTCGCGCTTGAGGCAGTTGTAGGAGCGGACGGTCAGGTCCAGCTCCTCGATCGGCATCGCGAAGGCGGCGATGGTGTCGGCCTCCTGCGGCGACGGGCCGATCTCGATGCCCTCGGCGTCCACGTTCAGCTCGCGGGCCAGGCCGAACAGCTCGACCAGCGTCTTGCCCGCAGAAGCGAGTGCATCCCGCGGGGTGATCGACGGCTTGGTCTCGACGTCCAGCACCAGCTTGTCGAAGTCGGTGCGCTGCTCGACGCGGGTGGCCTCGACCTTGTAGGTCACCTTCAGCACCGGGGAGTAGATCGAGTCGACCGGGATGCGGCCGATCTCGGCGCCGGTGGCCTTGTTCTGCATGGCCGGCACATAGCCGCGGCCGCGCTCGACGACCAGCTCGACCTCGAGCCGGCCCTTGTCGTTCAGGGTGGCGATGAGCAGGTCCGGGTTGTGCACCATGACGCCGGCCGGCGGCACGATGTCCCCCGCGGTGACCGGGCCGGGGCCCTGCTTGCGCAGGTACATGGTGACCGGCTCGTCCTCCTCGGAGGACACGACCAGCTCCTTGAGGTTCAGGATGATGTCGGTGACGTCCTCCTTCACCCCCGGCACGGTGGTGAACTCGTGCAGCACGCCGTCGATGCGGATGCTGGTGACCGCCGCCCCCGGGATGGAGGACAGCAGCGTCCGGCGCAGCGAGTTGCCCAGGGTGTAGCCGAAACCGGGCTCCAGCGGCTCGATGACGAACCGGGAGCGGGTGTCGACGACCGAGTCCTCGGTCAGGGTGGGGCGCTGAGAGATCAGCATATTTTTCGGTGCCTCCTTCAGGCTCCGCGACAACCGCTATTTGATGTCGCGGCAGTGCACCCGGCGCCCACCCTGCGGGCGCCGGGCTGTCGACCTACTTCGAGTAGAGCTCGACGATCAGCTGCTCGGTGACCTGCGTGTCGATCTGCGCACGCTCGGGCAGCTGGTGGACCAGGATGCGCATGGTCGAGGGCACGACCTGCAGCCACGCCGGAACCGGACGGTCGCCGACGAGCTCCTTGGCGATGATGAACGGATCCGTGGCCACCGACTTCGGCTTGACGTCGATGATGTCGTAGCGCGCGACGCGGTAGCTGGGGATGTCCACCTTGTGGCCGTTGACCAGGAAGTGGCCGTGGTTGACCAGCTGCCGGGCCATCCGCCGGGTGCGGGCCAGGCCCGCGCGGTAGACGACGTTGTCGAGGCGGGTCTCGAGGATCTGCAGCAGGTTGTCGCCGGTCTTGCCCTCGCGACGGTTGGCCTCTTCGTAGTAGCGGCGGAACTGCTTCTCCAGCACGCCGTAGGCGAAGCGGGCCTTCTGCTTCTCCTGCATCTGCAGCAGGTACTCGGTCTCCTTGATCCGGATCCGGCCGTGCTGGCCGGGCGGGTAAGGACGGCGCTCGAACGCCTGGTCGCCGCCGACGAGGTCGACCTTCAGCCGGCGGGACTTGCGAGTCATGGGTCCGGTGTAACGAGCCATCTCTTGTACTCCCTCCCCTAGACCCGGCGCCGCTTGGGCGGACGGCAGCCGTTGTGCGGCTGCGGGGTGACGTCGGAGATCGTGCCGACCTCGAGGCCGGCGGCCTGCAGTGAACGGATCGCGGTCTCCCGGCCGGAGCCGGGGCCCTTCACGAACACGTCGACCTTCTTCATGCCGTGCTCGGCCGCCTTGCGGGCGCAGCTCTCCGCGGCCATCTGCGCCGCGAACGGCGTCGACTTGCGGGAGCCCTTGAACCCGACGTGCCCGGCCGAGGCCCAGGCGATGACCGCACCGTTCGGGTCGGTGATCGACACGATGGTGTTGTTGAAGGTGCTCTTGATGTGCGCGTGCCCGTGCGCGACGTTCTTCTTCTCCTTGCGGCGGACCTTCTTCGGCCCGGCCTGGCGACTGCGGGGAGGCATTACTTCTTACCTGCCTTCTTTTTCCCAGCCACGGTCTTCTTCGGACCCTTGCGGCCGCGGGCGTTGGTCTTGGTGCGCTGGCCGCGCACCGGCAGCCCGCGGCGGTGCCGGATGCCCTGGTAGCAGCCGATCTCGATCTTGCGCCGGATGTCCGCCTGGACCTCGCGGCGCAGGTCACCCTCGACCCGGTAGTTCTCCTCGATGTACTCGCGGATCTTCGCGAGGTCCTCGTCGGTCAGGTCCTTGGTCCGCAGGTCGAGATCGATCCCGGTCTCGGCGAGGATCTGGCGGGAACGGGTACGACCGATCCCGTAGATATAGGTGAGCGCGATCTCCATCCGCTTGTCGCGGGGGAGGTCGACGCCGACAACGCGTGCCATGCGTGCGTGTTCTCCTCTGGTTCAGTTGCCAGGTCTGCCCGGCGCCCGTCCCGGACCGTGCTGCTCGTCCGGGCCCCGGCCTGGTTCCGGGGGTGGTTGCGCCCGTGTGGCGCGGTAGGTGCGTCGGGTTCCTCGGTGTTGCTGTACTGCTCGCGTGCTCGAAGCCTGTTCGGAGCGGGTGATCAGCCCTGACGCTGCTTGTGCCGCAGGTTCTCGCAGATCACCATGACCCGCCCGTTGCGGCGGATCACCTTGCACTTGTCGCAGATCTTCTTGACGCTCGGTTGGACCTTCACGTCGGTCGCTCTCTGGTAGTGGTCACTTGTAGCGGTAGACGATGCGGCCGCGGGTCAGGTCGTACGGCGACAGCTCCACCACCACCCGGTCCTCGGGAAGGATCCGGATGTAGTGCTGCCGCATCTTGCCGCTGATGTGGGCGAGGACCCGGTGCCCGTTCTCCAGCTCCACGCGGAACATCGCGTTCGGCAGGGGTTCGACGACCCGGCCCTCTACCTCGATCGCCCCGTCCTTCTTGGCCATGTCCTCCGCGTTCCGTGACAGGTGTGCATACTCGGTGGTGTCGTACTCGAGACGCGTCGCAGCTCCGGGACCGTGAGGTGCGGGAGGCACGACGGACCGGCGCCCACAGGCGCTCGTGAAACCAGTGTACGTTCCTCCCCCGAGAGCACGTCGGACGGGTCCGGGCCCGGTAGATCTGCGTTGGAAAATGTGCGGAAGAGTGTCGGACCCACCCGCTAGCGTCCGGAGCCGAGAACCGTCCAGCCCATCCGGATGTGGGGAGCGGGTGATGACCGAGCAGACCCCGGCCGCCGCCGGCCACGACGCCGACCGCCGCGACGCCGGCCCGATCGTGGCCGGTCGCCGGTTGCCCCGTGCGCTGCGCCCGTTCCGGCACCGCGACTACCGCTTCCTGGTCGCGTCGATGGGCGTCTCGCTGTTCGCCAGCGGCATGTGGATCGTCGCGCTGGTCTGGCAGGTCATCGAGCTCGGTGGCGGGCCCACCGAGCTCTCGGTGGTGGCCACCGCGTCGAGCCTCGGCCTGCTGCTCAGCGTGCTGATCGGCGGGGTGGCCGCCGATCGGCTGCCGCGGCGAGCGCTGCTCATCGTGGTCGAGGCCGTGCGCATCAGCACCGCGCTGGCCGTCGGGTTGCTCTCGGTGGCCGGGTGGCTGCAGCTGTGGCAGCTGGCGGTGATCGCGTTCCTGCTCGGCGCGGCCGAGGCCTTCTTCTTCCCCGCCTACACCGCGCTGCTGCCGACCCTGCTGCCACCCGACGAGCTGCTCGCGGCCAACGGCGTGGAGGGCATGCTGCGTCCGATCGCCCAGCAGGCGCTCGGACCGGCGCTGGCCGGGGTGGTCGTCGGAGCGTTCGCCCCCGACATCGCGATCCTGGTGGCCGCCGCGTTCTACGCGGTCGCGCTGCTGGCCCTGCTGGCCATGCGGACGCTGCCGGTGCCGCCGGCAGCCGTGGGCAGCTCGGTGCTGGGCGAGCTCGGGGAGGGCTTCCGCTACCTGTTCCGCACCGGCTGGCTGTTCGCGACGCTGGCCTTCGCCAGCCTGTACGTGCTGGTGCTGATCGGTCCGTTCGAGGTGCTGCTGCCCTTCGCGGTGCGCGACCAGACCGGCGGCGGCGCCGGCGCCTTCGCCTTCCTGCTCGGCGCGTTCGGGGCCGGCGGCGCGATCGGCTCGCTGGTGGTGTCGTCGCTGCGGATGCCGCGGCGCTACCTGAGCGCGATGATCCTGCTGTGGGGTGCGGGCGCCGCCCCGATGGCGCTGATCGGCATCACCGACCGGCTCTGGCTGATGGGCGTCGCCGCCTTCGTGGTCGGGTTCACCGGCGCCGCGGCGATGGTCATCTGGGGCACGCTGCTGCAGCGCCGGGTGCCGCCGCACCTGCTCGGGCGCGTGTCCAGCCTGGACTTCTTCGTCTCGCTGGCCCTGATGCCGATCTCGATGGCCGTCGCGGGCCCGGTCGGCGAGTGGATCGGCATCCCGATGACCTTCGTGCTCGCCGGCGCCATCCCGATCTTCCTCGCGGCGGCGGCCATCATCGGCTGGCGGCTGCCCGCCGACGAGATCGCCCACCCCCTGGACCCGGCCCCGGACACCGCCGAGGAAAAGCCCGAGTCCGCACCGGCCGAACCCGGCGCATGATCACCGGTTGGGTGCAAGAGCGGCCATATGTGGCCGTTCCGCACCCGACTGGCGATCATGACCGCCGGGTGGCAGACACCAGCAGCTATAGCGCCTTGACGATGTCCTCGACGCGGTCCCGGGCGTCGCCGAAGAGCATCTGGCTGTTCTCGCGGTAGAAGAGCGGGTTCGCCACCCCCGCGTAACCGGCGGCCATCGAGCGCTTGAACACGATGACGTCGCCCGCCTCCCAGACCTTGAGCACCGGCATGCCCGCGATGGGTGAGCCGGGCTCGTCGGTGGCCGCGGGGTTCACCGTGTCGTTGGCCCCGATGACGAGCACCACGTCGGTGTCGGAGAAGTCGTCGTTGATCTCGTCCATCTCCATGACGATGTCGTAGGGCACCTTGGCCTCGGCGAGCAGCACGTTCATGTGCCCGGGTAGCCGGCCGGCGACCGGGTGGATGCCGAAGCGGACGTTCACCCCCTTGGCGCGCAGCTGCCGGGTGAGCTCGGCCACCGGGTACTGGGCCTGGGCGACGGCCATCCCGTAGCCGGGGGTGATGACCACGCTGGAGGCGCCGCCGAGCAGCGCGGCGACCCCATCGGCATTGATCTCGCGGTGCTCCCCGTAGTCCTTCTCGTCCCCGGACGACGCCACGATGCCGAAGCCACCCGCGATGACGGAGATGAACGAGCGGTTCATCGCCTTGCACATGATGTACGACAGGTAGGCACCCGACGAGCCGACCAGCGCCCCGGTGATGATCAGCAGGTCGTTGCCGAGCAGGAAGCCCGCGGCGGCCGCGGCCCAGCCCGAGTAGCTGTTGAGCATGGACACCACGACCGGCATGTCACCGCCGCCGATGGAGGCGACCAGGTGCACGCCCAGCGCCAGCGCGACCACGGTGACCGCGACCAGCGCGGGCAGCGTCGGGTTGATCACGAACCAGACGGTGAGCCCGGCGAACACCACCAGCGAGCCCAGGTTCAGCACGTTCTTGCCGGGCAGCACCAGCGGGGCCGAGGGGAACTTGGCGGCCAGCTTGCCCCAGGCCACGATCGAGCCGGTGAAGGTGACCGCGCCGATGAACACCCCGATCATCACCTCGGCGTGGTGGATGCCGAGCAGGTCGGCGGGGAACCCGGCGCCGCCCTGCGCCTCGACCTCGAGGTAGCCGTTCCAGCCGACCAGTACCGCGGCCAGGCCGACGAAGCTGTGGAACAGCGCGATCAGCTCGGGCATGCCGGTCATCGGCACCCGGGCGGCCCGGATCAGACCGATCACCGCGCCGATCACCACGGCCCCGATCAGCAGCCCGGTCCCGAGCGGATCGATCCCGCCGGCCAGCGCGATGACCAGGGTGGCGACCAGGGCGACGGCCATGCCCGCGATGCCGAACGTGTTCCCGGTCCGGGCCGTCTCGTGCCGGGACAGCCCGGCGAGGGCGAGGATGAACAGCAGCGCGGCCACCGTGTAGGCGGCGCTGGCCACGGTCTCTACAGTCATACTGAGATCAACTCCGGCTGAACATGCCGAGCATGCGGCGGGTCACGGCGAAACCGCCGAAGACGTTGATGGTGGCCAACAGGATGGCCAGCGCCGCCACGATGGTGACCGCGAGGCCGTGCTGCCCGACCTGCAGCAGGGCGCCGACCACGATGATCCCGGAGATCGCGTTGGTCACCGACATCAGCGGGGTGTGCAGCGCGTGGTGCACGTTCCCGATCACGTAGTAGCCGATCACGATGGCCAGCGCGAACACCACCAGGTGCCCGATCAACGCGGCCGGCGATATGGCGAGGATCCCGAACAGGACCACCGCCGCGGCGCCGACGATGCCGAGCCGGGTAGCCGCGGACATCGGCTGCTTCTTTTCCTTGGCCGGGGCGGCTTCCGCGGCAGGCGCGGCCGGGGCCGCCGAGACCGACACCGGCGGTGGTGGCCAGGTCGACTCCCCGTCGCGCACCACCGTCATCGAGCGCAGCACGACGTCGTCGAAGTCCAGCACCGGCCGGCCGTCCTTGTCCGGGGTGAGCAGCTTCATCAGGTTGACCAGGTTGGTGCCGTACAGCTGGCTCGCCTGGGCCGCCAGCCGCCCGGCCAGGTCGGTGTAGCCGATGATGGTCACCCCGTTCGGCGTGACGACCTTCTCCCCGGCCACCGTGCCCTCGACGTTGCCCCCGTTGGCCGCGGCCATGTCCACGATCACCGAACCGGGCTTCATCGCCGCCACCATCTCGGCGGAGATCAGCCGCGGCGCCGGCCGCCCCGGGATGAGCGCGGTGGTGATGATGATGTCGACGTCCTCGGACTGCTGGCGGTACAGCTCCACCTCGCGCGCCTTGTAGTCCTCGCCCATCTCCTTGGCGTACCCGGTGCTGCTGATCTCGGTCTCGGTGTCGGCGACGGCCACGAACTCGCCGCCCAGCGAGCGCACCTGGTCGGCCACCTCCGGGCGGGGGTCGGTGGCCCGCACGATCGCGCCCAACGACCCGGCCGCGCCGATCGCCGCCAGCCCGGCCACCCCGGCCCCGGCCACCAGCACCTTCGCCGGGGGCACCTTGCCGGCCGCGGTCACCTGTCCGGTGAAGAAGCGGCCGAACTCGTGCGCGGCTTCGACCACGGCGCGGTACCCGGCGATGTTGGCCATCGAGCTGAGCACATCCAGCGACTGGGCGCGGGAGATCCGCGGGACCGCATCCATCGACAGCGCCGTGATCGGCTGGCGGGCGAGCACGTCGACGATGTCCGGGTTCAGCGCCGGCGCCAGCAAGGCGACCAACATCGCCCCGGGCTTCATCCGCTCCAGCTCGTCGGGAGCGGGCGCATTGATGGCGAGCACGATGTCGCCCTGCCACGCCTCGCCGACGGTCGCGCCGGCATCGACGAAACCCTGGTCCGGAAGGTCCGCCCGGTCGCCGGCCTCGGACTCGACCACGACCTCGTAACCCAGCTGCCGCAACTGCTTCACCGTCGTCGGAGTCGCCGCAACCCGCGTCTCGCCGGGCTTGGACTCCCGCACCACTCCGATAATCACCAGTCAGCTCCGTAGGAGTCGGTCATGCCTGTGCCACACCCTGCCCAGGCGAAGCCGTTACGCCTCGCCGAGCGCCGTCAACGGCACCGGTGCGACTGGTCGTCTTGCGACCAGGGCGCACGGCGGTTGCACGTTATGCACGGAACCTAGCTCAGCAAGGCCACTGAGGACCCCGCCCGGAAGTCGGGATCACATCCCGTCGTACGGGCTCGGACCTGGCCGTTGGGGCGGGAGAGGTCGGTGGGGGCCGATCAGTCCGCGGGCCGGGTGAGCACCATCGGGCCGTCGTCGGTGATCGCCACGCTGTGCTCCCAGTGCACCGCGCGGCCGCCGTCGGCGGTCACCACGGTCCAGCCGTCCTCGAGCTCGCGGGTCCCCGGGTCGCCCGCCGTGAGCATGGGTTCCACCGCCAGCGCCATCCCGGTCACCAGCCGCGGACCCTGACCCGGCTCGCCGAAGTTGGGCAGGAACGGGTCCATGTGCATGGAGGTGCCGATCCCGTGCCCGCCGTACTCGGCGACGATCCCGTACTTGGCGTCGTCGCCGCGCGCGGCCACCTCGATCGCGGTCTGCACGGCGTGTGAGATGTCCGACAGCCAGCCGCCGGGCCGGGCGGCCGCGATGCCCGCGTGCAGCGCCGCCTGACACGCCGCGGACAGCGCCTCGTCCGCGGCGGACACCGAGCCGACGCCGATGGTCACCGCCGCGTCGCCGTGCCAGCCCTCCAGGATCGCCCCGCAGTCCACCGAGATCAGGTCGCCGTCGGCCAGCACCCGCTCGGCGGACGGGATGCCGTGCACGATCTCCTCGTTGACCGAAGCGCAGATCGAGGCCGGGTAGCCGTGGTAGCCGAGGAACGAGGGCACCGCACCGCCGTCGCGGATGGTCTGCTCGGCCAGCGCGTCCAGCTCCGCGGTGCTCACCCCGGGTCGGGTCGCCTCGGTGACGGCGGCCAGCGTGCGGGCGACCAGCGCGCCCGCCGCCCGCATCGCGGCCAGCTCGCCCGGCGTCTTGATCTCGATGTCCCGCCCTCGCCAGCGCGCCAGCAGGCCGCGGAACCCGGTGCGCGACGTCATCGAGAAGCGCTCATCGCGATCGCAGGGCGTCGGCCACCCGGTCGGTGATCTCCTCGATGGTGCCCACCGCGTCCACCGTGACCAGCCGGTCCCGGTAGTGGTCGAGCAGCGGCGCCGTCTCGTCCCGGTAGACCTGCTGCCGGCGCCGGATGACGTCCTCGGTGTCGTCGGCCCGGCCGCGGGCCAGCAGCCGCTCGACCAGCAGGTCCTCCGACACCGTCATCTCGACGACGGCGTCCAGGTCCTCACCGCGGGCGGTGAGGATCTCGTGCAGCGAGCCGGCCTGGACCACCGTGCGCGGGAAACCGTCCAGGATGAAGCCCTTGGCCACGTCGTCGGCGCCGAGCCGGGAGCGCACCATCTCCACGGTGACCGAGTCGGGCACCAGCTCGCCGGCGTCCATGTACCGCTTGGCCTCGATGCCCAGCTCGGTCTCCTGCCCCAGGTTGGCGCGGAAGAGGTCACCGGTGGAGATGTGCGGCACGTCGAGCCGCTCGGCCAGGCGCACGGCCTGAGTACCCTTACCCGCCCCTGGCGGACCAACCAGAACAAGACGCACGCGAACCCCCTGGGGTGAGATGACGAGTGGTTGGGGTGGACGCTATCGCAGGAAACCGTCGTACTTGCGCTGCATGAGCTGGCTCTCGATCTGTTTCACCGTGTCCAGCCCGACCCCGACCATGATCAGCACGGCGGTGCCGCCGAACGGGAAGTTCTGGTTCTGGCCGGTGCCGGTGATGCCCAGGAAGAAGTTGGGCAGCACCGCGATGACGCCCAGGTAGAGCGAGCCGGGCAGGGTGATCCGGGAGAGCACGAAGTTCAGGTACTCGGCCGTCGGGCGGCCGGGCCGGATGCCGGGGATGAACCCGCCGAACTTCTTCATCTCGTCGGCCCGCTCATCGGGGTTGAACGTGATCCCGACGTAGAAGTACGTGAAGAAGATGATCAGCGCCAGGTACAGCGTGATGTGCACCCAACTCGACTGGTCGACCAGGTAGGTCTGCACGAACTGCTGGAAGCCGCCGCCGGTCGAGCCGGCCAGCCGGGCGATCAGGTCGGGCAGGTAGAGCAGCGAGGATCCGAAGATCACCGGGATGACGCCGGCCTGGTTGACCTTCAGCGGCAGGTACGTCGAGGTGCCGCCGTACATCCGCCGGCCCACCATGCGCTTGGCGTATTGCACCGGGATCCGGCGCTGACCCTGCTCGACGAACACCACGCTGGCGATGATGGCCAGGCCGAAGAAGCAGACGCCGACGAAGACGAGGCCGCCGTTGCTCAGGATGTTGGCCCCCTCGGCGGGGATCCGGGAGGCGATCGAGGCGAAGATCAGCAGCGACATGCCGTTGCCGATGCCGCGCTCGGTGACCATCTCACCCAGCCACATGACGACCGAGCAGCCGGCGGTCATGGTCAGCACGATGATCGACAGGTTGAAGATGCTGGAGTCCGGGATCACCGGCAGCGAGCAGTCCCCGAACAGCTGGCCGCGGTCGGCCAGCGCGACGATGCCGGTGCCCTGCAGGACGGCCAGCGCGATCGTGAGGTAGCGGGTGTACTGGGTCAGCTTGTTCTGACCCGACTGCCCTTCCTTCTTCAGCTGCTCGAACCGCGGGATGACCACGGTGAGCAGCTGCACGATGATGCTGGACGTGATGTAGGGCATGATGCCCAGCGCGAAGATCGACAGCTGCAGCAGCGCGCCACCGGAGAACAGGTTCAGCAGCGAGTAGACCGACGAGTTCGCGCCGCCCTCGACCTGCCGGATGCACTCCTGCACGTTGGGGTAGGACACACCGGGCGACGGGATCGTGGCCCCGAGCCGGTATACGGCCACGATCGAGAGCGTGAAGAGGATCTTCTTCCGGAGATCCGGCGTGGCCAGAGCCGACCGGAACGCGCTGAGCACTCGGTGATCCTCCTGTTACGACGACGCCTGCGGTGTGGACCGGCGCGAGCGCGGCGGTCCACACCGCGGGCGGACGACCAGTTCTCTACAGCTGGTTGGCGGTCCCGCCGGCGGCCTCGATCTTCTCCTTGGCCGAGCCGGAGAACCGGTGCGCGCTGACGGTCAACGAGACGCCGTCCAGCTCGCCGTCGCCGAGCACCTTGACCAGCTGGTTGCGCCGCACCGCGCCGGCCGTGACCAGCTCGTCGGGACCGATGGTGCCACCGTCCGGGAACAGCCGCCCCAGATCGCCCACGTTGACCACCTGGTACTCCACGCGGAACCGGTTGCGGAAGCCCTTGAGCTTGGGCAGCCGCATGTGCAGCGGCATCTGCCCACCCTCGAAGGCGGGCGACACCGTCTTGCGGGCCTTGGTGCCCTTGGTGCCGCGGCCGGCGGTCTTGCCGCCCTTGCCGCCCTCGCCACGACCGACCCGCCGCTTCGCCGTCTTGGCCCCGCGGGCCGGGCGCAGATCGTGGATCTTGATCGCTTCTGGCAGTGCTGACTCGTTGGATGACTCGCTCATGCCGAGTCGACCTCCTCGACCGTCACCAGATGGCGAACGGTGTGGATCATGCCGCGGACCTGCGGGGTGTCCGCCCGGTCCACCGACTGGCGGATCTTGCGCAGACCGAGCGAGAGCAGGGTGGCCCGCTGGTTCTGCTGGCAACCGATGGTGCTGCGGACCTGCGTCACCCGCAGCACGGTGTCCGTGGTCGGCTCCGACTGCGCGGTGCCGCCCGCCGGGCCGGCCTTGCGGCGGCGACGCTTCGTGGTTGCGCTGGCCATCACGAACGCGCTCCCTGCGCCGCGGCCGCGCGGGCCCGCAGCATCTGGGCCGGGGCGACGTCCTCCAGCGGCAGCCCGCGGCGGGCCGCCACCTCCTCCGGGCGCTGGATCATCTTCAACGCGGCGATCGTGGCGTGCACGACGTTGATCGCGTTGTCGCTGCCCAGGCTCTTGGAGAGGATGTCGTGGATGCCGGCGCACTCGAGAACGGCGCGCACCGGACCACCGGCGATGACACCGGTACCGGGGCTGGCCGGGCGCAGCAGCACCACTCCGGCCGCGGCCTCACCCTGCACCCGGTGCACGATCGTGCCGCCGATGCGCGGGACGCGGAAGAAGTTCTTCTTCGCCTCCTCCACGCCCTTGGCGATCGCGGCCGGCACCTCCTTGGCCTTGCCGTAGCCGACACCCACCAGGCCGTCACCGTCGCCGACGATCATCAGGGCGGTGAAGCTGAAACGCCGACCACCCTTGACCACCTTGGCCACGCGGTTGATCGTGACCAGGCGCTCGATGTACGGGGTCTTGTCCTGGGCCGCCCCGCCACGGCCTCCGTCCCGGCGGTCCCGACGGTCGCCGCTGCTTCCGCTGCGCTCCCCGCCCGGTCCTCCGCCGTCACGCCGTGTACGTCCCGGCATCAGACGATCCCTCTCTGCTTGTTGTGCATCAGAATTCCAGGCCGCCCTCGCGGGCGGCGTCGGCCAGCGCCGCGATGCGGCCGTGGTAGTCGTGGCCGCCGCGGTCGAACACCACCGCGGTCACGCCGGCCTCGCGGGCCCGGCTCGCGACCAGCTCGCCGACCTTCGCCGCGCGCGCCTTCTTGTCGCCGTCCATCGCCCGCACGTCGGCCTCCAACGTGGAGGCCGACGCCAGCGTGTGGCCGGACAGGTCGTCGATCAGCTGCACGAGGATGTGCCGCGAGCTGCGCTTGACGGCCAACCGCGGCCGCTCGGCGCTGCCCCGGACCTTCTTCCGCAGCCGCGCGTGACGCCGCTGTACAGCCACCCGCCGGTCGCCCGACACCCGCGAGCCGGTACGGCGCGAGGTGCCTTCAGTCTTCGTGGTCGCCATTACTTACCCGTCTTCCCAACCTTGCGGCGGATGACCTCGCCGGCGTACCGCACGCCCTTGCCCTTGTAGGGGTCGGGCTTGCGCAGCTTGCGGATGTTGGCGGCGGTCTCGCCGACCAGCTGCTTGTCGATGCCGGAGACCGAGAACCGGGTGGGCGTCTCGACGGTGAAGGTGACGCCGTCCGGCGCCGGGATCACCACCGGGTGGCTGAACCCGAGCGCGAACTCCAGCGTGCTGCCCTTGAGGGCGACGCGGTAGCCCACGCCGTGGATCTCCAGCTTCTTCTCGTAGCCGGCGGTGACGCCGACAACAAGGTTGTTGACCAGCGTGCGCGACAGGCCGTGCATGGCCTTGCTGCGCCGCTCGTCGTCGGGGCGCTTGACGACGAGCGTGCCGTCGTCATCGCGCTCGACCGCGATCGGCTCGATCACGGTGTGGCTCAAGGTTCCCTTGGGCCCCTTCACGGTCACCGTGCGGCCGTCGATGGCCACGTCCACTCCGGACGGCACGGTGATCGGCAGCTTCCCGATGCGGGACATGGATTTAACCCCTCACCAGACGAAGGCGAGGACTTCCCCGCCCACGCCGTTCTTGTGCGCCTGTCGCTCGGTCTGCAGACCGTTCGACGTCGAAATGATCGCGACCCCGAGGCCGCCCAGCACGCGCGGCAGGTTGGTCGCCTTCGCGTAGACCCGCAGGCCGGGCTTGGACACCCGGCGCAGACCGGCGATGCTGCGCTCGCGGTTGCGGCCGTACTTCAGCTCGATCACCAGGGCCTTGCCGACCTCGGCGTCCTCAACGGCGTAGGAGGCGATGTAGCCCTCCTGCTGGAGGATGTCGGCGATCGCCACCTTGAGCTTGGAATGCGGCATGGACACGCTGTCGTGGTACGCCGAGTTGGCGTTGCGCAGACGCGTGAGCATGTCCGCGATCGGATCGGTCATCGTCATGTGGGTGTCACTGCTTTCCCGCCTGGTTCCCCCTGGTCGAAACCGGGGGGCCTGTGGCGATCGTGGTGCTGGCTACCAGGAGGACTTGCTGACGCCCGGCAGCTCGCCGGCGTGGGCCATCTGACGGACGCAGATCCGGCACAGGCCGAACTTGCGCAGCACGGCACGGGGCCGCCCGCACTTCTGGCAACGCGTATAACCGCGGACCTTGAACTTGGGCTTGGCTGCGGCCTTGATGACGAGGGCCTTCTTGGCCATCTCACGCCTCCTTAAAGGGGAAGCCGAGTTTGCGCAGCAGCGCCCGGCCTTCGTCGTCGTTCGTGGCCGTGGTGACGACGGTGATGTCCATCCCGCGCGGCCGGTCGATCGAGTCCGGGTCGATCTCGTGGAACATCGACTGCTCGTTGAGCCCGAACGTGTAGTTGCCGCGGCCGTCGAACTGGGTCGACGACAGCCCGCGGAAGTCGCGGATACGGGGCAGCGCGATGGTCAGCAGCCGGTCCAGGAACTCCCACATCCGGTCGCCGCGCAGGGTCACCTTCGCCCCGATCGGCATGCCCTCGCGCAGCTTGAACTGCGCGATGGACTTGGTCGCCCGCCGGACCTGCGGCTTCTGACCGGTGATGGTGGCCAGGTCGCGGACCGCACCGTCGATCAGCTTCGCGTCCCGGGCCGCCTCGCCGACGCCCATGTTGACCACGACCTTGACCACGCCGGGGATCTGCATGACGTTGGGGTAGGAGAACTGCTCGCGCAGCTCGCC
Organism: uncultured Actinomycetota bacterium; assembly: GCA_963730945.1. Classification (GTDB taxonomy): domain Bacteria; phylum Actinomycetota; class Actinomycetes; order Mycobacteriales; family Pseudonocardiaceae; genus Pseudonocardia. Next base: position 179,280 of record CAVSTV010000004.1, on the reverse strand, counting down.
GGCGATCTCGTCGCGGTAGCGCTGCTTGAGCCGCGGCAGGGTCTTCTCGGTCTTCTCAGCGGTGGTCATCAGATGTCCTTCCCGGTCCGCCGGGAGACCCGGATCCGCTTGCCGTCCTCGGTGGTCTTCTTGGCCACCCTGGTCGGCTTGCCGTCGGACCCGACGACCATCACGTTGGAGACGTGGATGGACGCCTCCTGGGTGACGATCCCGCCGGACTGGGCGCCACGCTGGTTCTGGCTGATCCGGGTGTGCTTCTTGATCCGGTTCACGCCCTCGACCATGACGCGGTCCTTGTCGGGGTAGGCGTTGATGACCTTCCCCTTCGCGCCCTTGTCCTTACCGGCGATCACCACCACGGTGTCGCCCTTCTTGATCTTCACTACAGCACCTCCGGCGCGAGGGAGATGATCTTCATGAACCGCTTGTCGCGCAGCTCGCGACCGACCGGTCCGAAGATGCGGGTCCCCCGCGGCTCACCGTCCGGCTTGATCAGCACGGCGGCGTTCTCGTCGAAACGGATGTAGGACCCGTCCGGACGGCGGCGCTCCTTGACGGTGCGCACGATGACCGCCTTGACGACGTCACCGCGCTTCACGCCGGCGCCCGGGATGGCGTCCTTCACGGTGGCGACGATGGTGTCGCCGATCCCCGCGTAGCGCCGGCCCGAACCGCCCAGCACCCGGATGCACAAGATTTCCTTGGCCCCGGTGTTGTCGGCGACGCGCAGCCGCGACTCCTGCTGGATCACTTCGCCTTCTCCAGGATCTCCACCAGCCGCCACCGCTTGGTGGCGGAGAGTGGACGGGTCTCCATCAGCCGGACCCGGTCGCCGACGCCGGCCGTGTTGGCCTCGTCGTGCGCCTTGACCTTGCTGGTCCGACGGATGACCTTGCCGTACATCGGGTGCTTCACGCGGTCCTCGAGGGACACCACGATCGTCTTGTCCATCTTGTCGGACACCACGAGGCCCTCACGGACCTTGCGCTCGTTGCGGACCTCCGCCTTCGGCGGTGTTTTTGCCCCCGCCGAAGGCGGTGTGTTAACAGAGTTGCTCATGCCGCGCCCTCATCGGTCGGAGCGGCAGACAGGCCCAGCTCGCGCTCGCGCATGATCGTGTAGACCCGCGCGATGTCGTGCCGGACGGTACGCAGCCGCCGGTTGTTGTCCAGCTGCCCGGTGGCCATCTGGAAGCGGAGGTTGAACAGCTCCTCCTTGGACTCCCGCACGCGCAGAACGAGCTCCTCGTCGCTCAGCTCGCGCAGCTCGGCCGCGGTGGTCGTCGATGAGGCCATCAGTACTCCGCTCCCTCACGGGTGACGATCCGGCACTTCATCGGCAGCTTGTGGATCGCGCGCCGCAGTGCCTCGCGAGCGGTCTGCTCGTTCGGGTAGCTCATCTCGAACAGCACCCGACCCGGCTTCACGTTCGTGATCCACTTCTCCGGTGAGCCCTTGCCGGAACCCATCCGGGTCTCGGCGGGCTTCTTGGTCAGCGGCCGGTCCGGGAAGACGTTGATCCAGACCTTGCCCCCACGGCGGATGTGCCGGTTGATCGCGATACGCGCCGACTCGATCTGCCGGTTGGTGACGTAGGCCGGCTCCAGCGCCTGGATGCCCAGGTCGCCGAAGTTGACCCTGGTGCCACCGGTGGCCGCGCCGGTGCGGTGCGGCCGGTGCTGCTTGCGGTGCTTGACCTTGCGTGGGATCAGCATGGCTAGGCCTCCCCGCCGGACTCGGCCGGCGCGGCGGGCGCAGCCGGCGCGTCCACGGTGGCGGTCGCCGTGCCGGCACCGGCGGACTGCTCGGCTGCCGCGCGCCCGACCTCGGTGCTGGTGCCGGTCGTGCCGGACGAGCCGGAACGGCGGCGCTGCGGACGCTCCCGACGCGGTCCCCGGTCGGCGCCACTGGGGGCGGCGACCGGCGTCGCCCTCGCGGCGACCACCGACGACGTCACCCTTGTAGATCCACACCTTGACGCCGATCCGGCCGAACGTGGTGCGGGCCTCGAACAGGCCGTAGTCGATGTCGGCGCGCAGCGTGTGCAGCGGCACCCGGCCCTCGCGGTAGAACTCCGAGCGCGACATCTCGGCGCCGCCGAGGCGACCCGAGCACTGCACCCGGATGCCCTTGACCTGCGGGCTGCGCATGGCCGACTGGATGGCCTTGCGCATCGCGCGCCGGAACGCCACCCGGTTGGACAGCTGCTCGGCCACACCCTGGGCGACCAGCTGCGCGTCCGACTCGGCGTTCTTCACCTCGAGGATGTTCAGCTGCACCTGCTTGTGGGTGAGCTTCTCCAGGTTGCCCCGGATCCGGTCGGCCTCGGCGCCGCGGCGACCGATCACGATGCCCGGGCGCGCGGTGTAGATGTCCACCCGCACGCGGTCCCGGGTGCGCTCGATCTCGACCTTGGAGATGCCGGCCCGCTCCATGCCCTTGGAGAGCATCTTGCGGATCTCGACGTCCTCCTTGACGTACTCGGCGTACTGCTTGTCGGCGTACCAGCGCGACTTCCAGTCGGTGGTGATGCCGAGCCGGAACCCGTGCGGGTTGATCTTCTGACCCATCAGCGGGTCCTCCCCTTCGCATTGCGCCGCGCGCCCGCCACCGGCACCGCGGCGCTCGACCGGCTGCCGGGACTCGACCTCGACGGTGATGTGGCTGGTCCGCTTGCGGATCCGGTAGGCGCGGCCCTGGGCCCGCGGCCGGATGCGCTTGAGCGTCGGGCCCTCGTCCGCGGTGGCCGCGACCACCACCAGGGTGTCGCGGTCCAGGTCGAGGTTGTTCTCGGCGTTCGCCGCGGCACTCGCGACGACCTTGAACACCGGCACCGCCGCCGCCTGCGGCAAGAAGCGCAGGATGTCCAGCGCCTCCTGCAGCGGCCGGTCCTTGATCAGCGCGACCACGCGCCGCACCTTGGTCGGCGACATGCGCACGTACCGCGCCACCGCGCGCGCCCGAACGGGCGCGGCGGCAGAGCTCTCGGCTGTGTCAGCCACGTTCTCTCCTCTGCTCTCGCCGTGCCCGCTGTTAGCGCCTGCGCGCCTTGCGGTCGTCCTTGATGTGGCCCCGGAAGGTCCGGGTCGGGGCGAACTCCCCCAGCTTGTGGCCGACCATCGAGTCCGAGACGAACACCGGCACGTGCTTGCGGCCGTCGTGCACCGCAATCGTGTGGCCGATCATGTCCGGGATGATGGTCGACCGCCGGGACCAGGTCCGGATGACGGTCTTCTTGCCCGACTCGTTGAGCGCGTCCACCTTCTTGAGCAGGTGGTCGTCCACGAACGGGCCCTTCTTCAGGCTGCGTGGCATTTGCTAACCTCCCCTGCTCAGCGCTTCTTGCCGGTGCGACGCCGGCGGACGATCAACTTGTCGGACGGCTTGGTGCGCCGGGTGCGGCCCTCGGGCTTGCCCGCCGGGTTCACCGGGTGCCGGCCACCGGAGGTCTTGCCCTCACCACCACCGTGCGGGTGGTCCACCGGGTTCATGGCCACACCGCGCACGGTCGGGCGCTTGCCCTTCCAGCGCATCCGGCCGGCCTTGCCCCAGTTGATGTTGGAGTGGTCGGAGTTGCCGACCTCGCCGATGGTGGCCCGGCAGCGCACGTCCACGTTGCGGATCTCGCCCGAGGGCAGCCGCAGCTGCGCGTACGGGCCGTCCTTGGCCACCAGCTGCACCTTCGCGCCGGCCGAGCGGGCCATCTTGGCCCCGCCACCGGGCCGCAGCTCGATCGCGTGGATCACGGTGCCGGTCGGGATGTTGCGCAGCGGCAGGTTGTTGCCCACCTTGATGTCCGCGCGCGGCCCGGCCTCGACCTTGTCGCCCTGGCGGAGCTTCTCCGGCGCGATGATGTAGCGCTTCTCGCCGTCGGCGTAGTGCAGCAGCGCGATCCGGCTGGTCCGGTTCGGGTCGTACTCGATGTGCGCGACCTTGGCCGGGATGCCGTCCTTGTCGTTGCGCCGGAAGTCGATCAGCCGGTACGCCCGCTTGTGGCCGCCGCCCTGGTGCCGGGTGGTGACCCGCCCGTGCACGTTGCGGCCGCCCTTGCTGTGCAGCGGACGGACCAGCGACTTCTCCGGCGTCGACCGGGTGATCTCGGCGAAGTCGGAGACGCTGGAGCCACGGCGGCCCGGCGTCGTCGGCTTGTACTTGCGGATACCCATCGCTAGCCCTCAGCCCCTCAGCTCGCCGGCCCACCGAACACGTCGATCGTGCGGCTCTCCGGGGAGAGCGTCACGATCGCGCGCTTGGTGTCCTTGCGCTTGCCGTATCCGGTGCGGGAGCGCTTGCGCTTCCCGGTGCGGTTCAGGGTGTTCACGCTGAGCACCTTGACCCCGAACACCTTCTCCACGGCGATCTTGATCTGGGTCTTGTTCGCGTCCGGCCGGACGACGAAGGTGTACTGCCGCTCGTCGAGCAGCCCGTAGCTCTTCTCCGAGATCACCGGCGCCAGCAGGATGTCGCGCGGGTCGGGGATCACTTGTCCGCCTCCTCATCGTCACGCTGCGACGGCGGCAGCTGGAAGCCGGCCTTCTCCGCGGCCTCCGCGTAGGCGAACCAGACCTCGGCCGCGGTGCGCTCGTAGAACGCGCTGCCCGGCACGTGGTAGAGCATCGAGTCGGCGTTGCCCTTGATCGGGAAGCCGTCGGGCTCGGAGCCGTCCTCCAGCGGGAGGTGGCTGCCCGGGCCGAACGGCGCCTCCTCGGCGGCCGGCTCGCTCTTCTCGCTCGCCGCCGGGCGCCTTGGCCAGCGCGACCGGCTCGTCGGCCGGCGGCGCTCGGCCCGGCTCCGCGGACGCCCGGGTGGGCACCGCGATCGGGCCCTCCAGGAACGCGTCCAGCGCCGGTCCGGGTGAACACCACGATGTCGTTGACCAGCACGTCGTAGGTGTTGAGCTGGTCCTGCACGAGCACGTGCACGTTCGGCAGGTTGCGCAGCGACAGCCAGCTGAGCTCGTCGCCGCGCTCCAGCACGACCAGCGCCCGCCGCGGCTCGCCGCCGGCGATCGTCGACAGCGCGGTGCGGGCCGCCTTGGTCGACGGGCGCGTCGCCGTCGACGAAGCGCGGACACCACGTGCACCAGCCCGGCGCGGGCCCGGTCGGAGAGCGCGCCGCGCAGCGCGGCCGCCTTCATCTTCTTCGGGGTGCGCTGGCTGTAGTCGCGCGGCTTGGGGCCGTGCGAGATGCCGCCGCCGGTGAACTGCGGGCGCGCGGGTCGAGCCCTGCCGGGCCCGGCCGGTGCCCTTCTGCCGGTACGGCTTGCGGCCACCGCCGCGGACCTCGCCGCGGGTCTTGGTGGAGTGCGTGCCCTGCCGGGCCGCGGCCAGCTGCGCGGTCACCACCTGGTGCATCAGCGGGATGTTGGCCGGCGCGTCGAACACGTGCGCCGGCAGCTCGACCGAGCCGCCCGCCTTGCCCGCCGGGCTCTTGACCTGAACGCTCGTCATGCCGTCACACCACCCTTCGCGGCCGTCTTGACCAGCAGCAGGCCGCCCTTGCGGGCCGGGCACCGCGCCCTTGATCAGCAGCAGCCCGCGCTCGGTGTCCACCCGGTGCACGGTGAGGTTCTGGGTGGTCACCCGGGCCATGCCCATCCGGCCGGCCATGCGCAGGCCCTTGAACACCCGGCCCGGGGTGGCGCAGCCGCCGATGGAGCCCGGGCGAGCGGTGCTTGCGCTGGGTGCCGTGGCTGGCGCCGAGGCCCTTGAAGCCGTGCCGCTTCATCACGCCGGCGGTGCCCTTGCCCTTGCTGGTGCCGACCACGTCGACCACCGCGCCGGCCTCGAACACCTCGGCGGTGATCTCCTGGCCGACCGTGTACTCGCCGGCGTCGGACGTGCGCAGCTCGACCAGGTGCCGGCGCGGCGTGGCGCCCGCCTTGGCGAAGTGGCCGGTGCGCGGCTTGTTCACCTTGCGCGGGTCGATGGCGCCGTAGGCGAGCTGGACGGCGACGTAGCCGTCGTTCTCCGGGGTGCGGACCTGGGTCACCACGTTCGGGCCCGCCTGGACCACGGTGACCGGGACCACCCGGTTGTTCTCGTCGAAGACCTGGGTCATCCCGAGCTTGGTGCCCAAGATCCCGGTGATCTTCCTGTTCACTCATCGAATCTCAAGCCCTACTGGATGTTGACGTCGACGCTGGCCGGCAGGTCGATGCGCATCAGCGCGTCGACCGTCTTGGGCGTCGGGTCCAGGATGTCGATCAGCCGCTTGTGGGTGCGCATCTCGAAGTGCTCGCGCGAGTCCTTGTACTTGTGCGGCGAGCGGATGACGCAGTAGATGTTCTTCTCCGTCGGCAGCGGCACCGGCCCGACGACCCGAGCGCCCGTGCGCGTGACCGTCTCGACGATCTTGCGCGCGGAGGCGTCGATGGCCTCGTGGTCATAGGCCTTCAGCCTGATGCGGATCTTTTGTCCCGCCATGGTCGTCGGTCGTCCTCTTCTTCCTGCCGCTCGTGTCCGCGTCGTCCCGGGTGGGCACACGTCGAGGAGCCCGGCTGCTGGTCTCACTCGACGTGGGTCCGGTCCACGAGGTCGGGTGTGTCGCGCCCGGACAGCTCAGACCGGTCCCCGGGTCACCCGCGTCCCCCGGGGAGTCCGTCGGACTCGCCGAGGATCAGCTGTGCTCGGGGTCGGCGTCGGGACCCGGTGCCCGCGAACTGACGCTCGCGGGCACCGGCGCCCAACGCACAACCAGTCAAGGATGCCACACCGGCGGCGGGCATCCCCAACCCGGGGGTGGTACTACTTGTTGATCTTGATGACCTGGCCGGCGCCGACGGTCCGACCACCCTCGCGGATGGCGAACTGCAGGCCCTCCTCCATGGCGATCGGCTGGATCAGCGAGACGCTCATGGTGGTGTTGTCGCCCGGCATGACCATCTCGGTGCCGCTGGGCAGGGTCACCACACCGGTCACGTCCGTGGTGCGGAAGTAGAACTGCGGCCGGTAGTTGTTGAAGAACGGCGTGTGCCGGCCACCCTCGTCCTTGGACAGGATGTAGACCTGGCCCTCGAACTCGGTGTGCGGGGTGATCGAGCCCGGCTTGGCACACGACCTGGCCGCGCTCGACGTCCTCGCGCTTCACGCCGCGCAGCAGCAGGCCGACGTTCTCGCCCGCGCGACCCTCGTCGAGGATCTTGCGGAACATCTCGACACCGGTGACGGTGGTCGTGGTCGACTTCTCGCGGATGCCGACGATCTCGACCGTCTCGTTCACCTTGACGATGCCGCGCTCGATGCGGCCGGTGACCACGGTGCCGCGGCCGGTGATGGTGAACACGTCCTCGACCGGCATCAGGAACGGCTTCTCGATGTCGCGCTCGGGCTCCGGGATGGACTCGTCGACCGCGTCCATCAGCTCGAGCAGCTTCTCGCTCCACGCGGGGTCGCCCTCGAGCGCCTTGAGCGCCGAGACCTGCACGACCGGCAGGTCGTCGCCCGGGTACTCCTGCGCGGACAGCAGCTCGCGGACCTCCAGCTCGACGAGCTCGAGGATCTCCTCGTCGTCGACCATGTCGGCCTTGTTCAGCGCGACCACGATGTAGGGCACGCCGACCTGGCGGGCCAGCAGCACGTGCTCGCGGGTCTGCGGCATCGGGCCGTCGGTGGCCGCGACCACCAGGATGGCGCCGTCCATCTGCGCCGCACCGGTGATCATGTTCTTGATGTAGTCGGCGTGACCGGGGCAGTCGACGTGCGCGTAGTGCCGCTTCTCGGTCTGGTACTCGACGTGCGCGATCGAGATGGTGATGCCGCGCTGGCGCTCCTCGGGCGCCTTGTCGATCTGGTCGAACGCCGATAGCCTCGTTCAGGTTCGGGTACTTGTCGTGCAGAACCTTGGTGATGGCCGCCGTCAGCGTGGTCTTGCCGTGGTCGATGTGACCGATGGTGCCGATGTTGACGTGCGGCTTGGTCCGCTCGAACTTCGCCTTCGCCACTGGGGATTCCTCCTGGACTGGTGACTTCTCCGCCGTGCTGACGGCAGGTCTGTAGGTGGTGCGATCCTCGCGGACCCGGAATCCGGGCCCGCGAGGGGGTGCGCTTACTCGCCCGTCGCCTTGGCGATGATCTCCTTGGCCACGTTGGTCGGGACCTCGGCGTAGGAGTCGAAGACCATGGTGTAGTTGGCCCGGCCCTGGGTCCGCGACCGCAGGTCGCCGACGTAGCCGAACATCTCCGACAGCGGCACCAGCGCCTTGATGACGCGGGCGCCGGCCCGCTCCTCCATGGCCTGGATCTGGCCACGGCGGGAGTTGAGGTCGCCGATCACGTCGCCCATGTAGTCCTCGGGCGTGGTGACCTCGACCGCCATCATCGGCTCCAGCAGCACCGGACCGGCCTTGCGGGCGGCCTCCTTGAGCGCGATCGAACCGGCGATCTTGAACGCCATCTCGGACGAGTCGACCTCGTGGTACGGCCCCGTCCAGCAGCGTCAGCTTGATGCCGACCAGCGGGTAGCCGGCGAGGATGCCGTACTGCATGGCGTCCTGGGCCCCGGCGTCCACCGACGGGATGTACTCCCGCGGCACCCGGCCACCGCTGACCTTGTTCTCGAACTCGTACAGCGCACCGTCGCCGGTGGCCAGCGGCTCGAGCTTGATGATCACTCGCGCGAACTGGCCGGAACCGCCGGTCTGCTTCTTGTGCGTGTACTCGTACTTGTCGACCGTCCTGGTGATGGTCTCGCGGTAGGCCACCTGCGGCTTGCCGATGTTGGCCTCGACCTTGTAGTCGCTCTTCATCCGGTTGACCAGCACCTCGAGGTGCAGCTCGCCCATGCCGGCGAGGATGGTCTGCCCGGAGTCCTGGTCCAGGTGGACCTGGAAGGTCGGGTCCTCCTCGGCCAGGCGCTGGATCGCGATGCCCAGCTTCTCCTGGTCCGCCTTGGTCTTCGGCTCCACCGCGACCTGGATCACCGGGTCCGGGAAGGTCATCGACTCCAGCACGATCGGCGCCTGCGGGTCGCAGAGCGTCTCGCCGGTGGTCGTGTCCTTCAGCCCGATCACCGCGTAGATGTGGCCGACCAGGGCCTCGTCGACCGGGTTCTCCTTGTTGGCGTGCATCTGGAAGATCTTCCCGATGCGCTCCTTGCGGTCCTTGGTCGAGTTGATGACCTGGGACCCGGCGGCGACCCGACCCGAGTAGACCCGGATGTAGGTCAGCTTGCCGAAGAACGGGTGCGCGGCGATCTTGAAGGCGAGCGCCGAGAACGGCTCGTCCTTCTCGGGCTTGCGGAAGGCCGGGGTCTCCCCGTCCATCAGCGTGCCCTCGACCGGCGGCAGGTCCGACGGCGCGGGCAGGTAGTCGATCACGGCGTCGAGCATGGGCTGCACGCCCTTGTTCTTGAACGCCGAGCCGCACAGCACCGGGTAGGCGATCCGGTCGTTCACGATCTTGCGGATGCCGTGCTTGATCTGCTCGACCGTCAGCTCCTCGCCGCCGAGGTAGAGCTCCATCAGGTCGTCGTCGGTCTCGGCGACGGCCTCCAGCAGCTTCTCCCGGTACTCGGCGGCCCGGTCGGCGCAGGTCGGCCGGGATCTCCTCGACCGTGTAGTCCTCGCCCTTCTGGACCTCGCCGCGCCAGGTCAGCGCGCGCATCTCGACCAGGTCGACGACGCCGATGAAGTCGTTCTCCGAGCCGATCGGCAGCTGGATGGGCAGCGGCTTGGCGGCCAGCCGGTCCTGGATGGTGGACACGGTGAAGTAGAAGTCCGCGCCCAGCTTGTCCATCTTGTTGACGAAGCAGATCCGCGGCACGTCGTACTTGGTGGCCTGCCGCCAGACCTGCTCGGACTGCGGCTCGACCCCCTCCTTGCCGTCGAAGACCGCGACCGCGCCGTCGAGCACCCGCAGGTTGCGCTCCACCTCGACGGTGAAGTCCACGTGCCCCGGGGTGTCGATGATGTTGATCTGGTGGTCTTTCCAGAAGCAGGTGGTGGCGGCGGAGGTGATGGTGATCCCCCGCTTCTGCTCCTCCTCCATCCAGTCCATCGTGGCGGCGCCGTCGTGCACCTCACCGATCTTGTAGTTGATCCCGGTGTAGTACAGGATCCGCTCGGTGGTGGTGGTCTTGCCGGCGTCGATGTGCGCCATGATGCCGATGTTGCGGACCTTGGTCAGGTCCGTCAGCACGTCGCGTGCTGCCACTTCAGCTCCTCCTGAGTCGGTTGGCGCGGACGATCGGCCCGTCACCAGCGGTAGTGGGCGAAGGCCTTGTTGGACTCCGCCATCTTGTGCATGTCCTCGCGCCGCTTCACCGCGGCGCCCAGTCCGTTGCTCGCGTCGAGCAGCTCGTTCATCAGCCGGTCGACCATGGTCTTCTCGCGGCGCTGCCCGGCGTAGGACGACCAGCCAGCGCAGCCCGAGGGTGGTCTGCCGGACGGCGCGGACCTCGATCGGCACCTGGTAGGTGGCGCCACCGACGCGGCGGCTCTTGACCTCCAGCGCCGGCTTCACGTTGTCCAGCGCGCGCTTGAGCGTGACCACCGGGTCGGTGCCGGTCTTGTCCCGGGTGCCCTCCAGCGCGGCGTAGACGATGCGCTCGGCCAGGCTGCGCTTGCCGTCCTTGAGCACCTTGTTCACCAGCTGGGTGACCAGCGGCGACGAGTACACCGGGTCGGAGACCAGCGGCCGCTTCGGCGCGGGGCCCTTGCGAGGCATCAGCTCTTCTCCTTCTTCGCGCCGTACCGGCTGCGGGACTGCTTGCGGTTGCGCACACCCTGGGTGTCCAGCGAACCGCGAATGATCTTGTAGCGAACGCCGGGCAGGTCCTTCACCCGGCCACCACGGACCAGCACGATGGAGTGCTCCTGCAGGTTGTGGCCCTCACCGGGGATGTAGGCGGTGACCTCGATCTCGCTGGACAGCCGCACGCGCGCGACCTTGCGCAGCGCCGAGTTCGGCTTCTTGGGCGTCGTCGTGTACACGCGGGTGCACACGCCGCGGCGCTGCGGGCTTCCCTTGAGCGCGGCGGTCTTGGTCTTGCCGACCTTGTCCTGACGGCCCTTGCGGACCAACTGCTGGATCGTGGGCATGAACCGTCTACTTCTTCCCGTCGGTGTCGCTCTCTCTGGTGCTGGTCGTGCTGGTGTCATGGTGCTCGTCGTGCTGGTGGATACCGCAGGGAGGGCCGCCGACACCGGCCCCGCCCTCCCCCGAGGTCGGGCGTGTCGCGCCCCCGCGCTCACCTGGACGAATGGAAATCCTCACCGGGGAGCCAGCGGCCCGCGGACCCGACCGACTCCGACGCGTCATGTTCGGATCCCGCAGGGCACGCGGATCGGCCCGACCGTGGTCGGGCGCAAGACCACAGAGTACCCGGCCCGTCGGAAGCGGGTCAAAACGGGTCCTGGTCAGCGCCTGTCGGTCCCCGCAGGGTGCCGTACACCGGGCGCGCACCGCAAGAGCCCGCGCTGTTCAACGCCCCGCTCGCACCGTCCATTCCGCGGTGCGGCCACGGCCGAGCTGGTGCGGGTACAGCCCTGTGACCCACGACTTTCACCGCGCTGCGGGAGCAGCGCGCCGGTTATGGTCGAATCGTGACCACACGTCCACGGGTCGCAGTGATCGGAGCAGGCTTCGGCGGGATCGCGGCCGCCATCGCCGTCGGGGAGGACGGTGACCCCGTCGTGCTCGAGCGCAGCGGGGAGATCGGCGGGGTCTGGCGCGAGAACGTCTACCCGGGCGCCGCCTGCGACATCCCGTCCCACCTCTACTCCTTCTCGTTCGCCCCGGAGCACCGCTGGAGCAGGCGCTTCGCCCCGCAGCCGGACATCCTGCGCTACCTGCGCCGCGTCGCCGACCAGTTCGGAGTGCGCTCCCGGCTGCAGCTGCACACCGAGGTGACCGAGGCGCGGTTCGACGACGAGCGGGCCGTCTGGCGGCTGACCACCACCGGCGGCACCGTGGAGGCCGAGGTGCTGGTGGCGGCGTGCGGCCAGCTGACCCGAGCGGCGCGATCCGACCTCCCCGGTCTGGCATCGTTCGGCGGGCCCGTCCTGCACTCCGCCGGCTGGGACCCCACCGTCGATCTGCGTGGACGGCGCCTCGTCGTCGTCGGCACCGGTGCGAGCGCGATCCAGATCGTGCCGGCGGTCGTGCACGACGTCGCACAGCTGACGGTGTTCCAGCGGTCCGCCGCCCACCTCGTGCCGAAACCGGACCGGCACTACTCCGCACCGCACCACCTGCTGTTCCGGTGGGTGCCGTGGTGGCGACGGGCCGCCCGGGCGCTGCTGATGGCCACGTTCGAGCGGGCGGGCGGCGCGCCGGTCAACCCGGCTCCGGCCGCCGTGCGCCGGGCCTGGGACGGTTTGCTGCGCGCGCAGGTTCCGGAAGCCGGGCTGCGGACCCGCCTGCGGCCGACGCAGCCGCTCGGCACCCGGCGCGTGCTGGTGTCCTCGGACTGGTACCGCGCCCTGCGGCGTCCACACGTCGAGGTGGTGACGGAGCCGGTCGCCGAGGTGACCCCGGACGGCGTCCGGGCGGCAGACGGCACCCTGCACGGGGCCGATGTCATCGTCCTCGCCACCGGCTTCGAGCACGACGTGTTCGTCTCTCCCGATGAAGGTGTTCGGCCGCGACGGCCGCGAGCTGTCCGACGAGTGGCGTGACGGGGCCCGCGCCCACCTGGGCATCACCGTGCCGGGCTTCCCCAACATGTTCCTGGTGCACGGCCCGAACACCGCGCTGTACGCGGGGTCGGTCGTGCACATGATCGAGTGCCAGGCCCGGTACGTCCGCCAGGCCGTCCGCCGGATCGCCGCCGGGATGCGGACGTTGGAGGTGCGGCGGGACGTCGCGGACGCCTTCACCGCCGAGATGCGGGAGCGCTCCGGCCCCTCTCCGGACAACACCCACGAGTGGCCCGGCACCATGCGCGAGTACGAGCGCCGCACCGCGCTCCTGACCGAAGCCGAGTTCCTCATCACCTAGCCCGCCCCCGCCCCCGCCCACATCGAGCGAACGGCACTTTCGGCCAAGCTCGTTGGCCGAGAGTGCCGTTCGCTCAGGCGGTGAACACGGCGGGGCGGGGACGGCGGGTGGCGTGGGCGTAGTTGGTGCGGAGGTCGGTGAGGACTTCTGTGGGGGCGGTGTGGAGTTTCTGGGGGCTGTGGTGGACGACGATGATCCCTTCGGCCATCATCGCGGCGCGGCGGTCCAGGGTCTTCTGGTAGTCCTCGGGGCTGATGTGCCACTCCAGGGAGTCGATCTCCCAGGCCATCCCGACGTCGTCGAACCAGGCGTCCGGCATGCCGATGAACCGGCCACTCGGCTGCCTCAGACGGACGTTCCAGCGCGGGGCCGGGAGGCCGCTGCGCAACGCCAGCGCCCTGGCGTCGGCCTCGGCAACGGACCGCACCCCGTCGCTGACCTCGCGCAGCACCTCCCGCGGCAGGGCACTGCCGCGCCCGCTGCCGAGGGCGAGCTCGGCGTTCAGCTCGGCCGGGGTGCAGCGTCCCCGCTGCACGACCTCGGCCAACGTGGAGCGGACCTCGGCCCGATCGCGGGACCGACGGGCGAAGTCCAACGCGGCCCGGCAGACCGGCGCCAGCGGCCAGCGCCCCGGGGTGGCCGCCGGCAGTCTCCCGGTTCGCTCGACGAGCACCCGGCCGGCACCGAGCCGACGTGCCGGCGCCGGGACGAGCACGTGCACCGGACCGGACGGGCTCGGCATCCGCCGCATGCCGTGCAGCTCCAGCGCATCCAGACCGGTGATGACGCACCGGCCGCAGTAGAGCAGGGCGGCGCGGCGCCGGTCGTCACGGGTGGGCGGACCGTTGTGCAGGGCCACGACCCCGGGAAGCAGCCAGCGCCACGGGCCACCCGCACGACAGCGATGCGTGATGGTGCTGCTGGCGATGCCCGCACCCTGCAGCTCCGTGACCCGGACGATCGGCCGGTCCCGGAACACCTCGGGAAGCATCGCCGGCCGCCTGGACACACTCCCGATCCTGGGCCCCCGCTCCCCCCTCCGAGCCCCCGAACCCGCACCTGTGGACCACCCACCCCCGATGTGTACAACTCGCGACTCGAGCGAACGGCACTTTCGGCCAACGTGCTCGGGCGAGAGTGCCGTTCGCTCGATGGGGCGGTGAGGACGGAGAACGGGGCCGGTCACCTCCACGGGAGAGGGGTGACCGGCCCCGTCGGGACCTGCTTCGGCTACGTCAGCGGAAGTCGCGCCCGAAGTCGTAGTCGTCCAGCGGAACCGCGGCTCCGGTGCCGGTGCCGAACACGTCGGGGCTGTAGTAGCCGTCGTCGTAGCTCGGCAGCGCGTAGGCGGCCGCGCGGGCCTCCTCCGTGGGCTGCACCTGGATGTTGCGGTACCGGCTGATCCCGGTACCCGCCGGGATCAGCTTGCCGATGATCACGTTCTCCTTGAGCCCGACGAGCTTGTCGCGCTTTCCGTTGATCGCGGCATCGGTGAGGATCCGGGTGGTCTCCTGGAACGAGGCCGCGGACAGCCACGACTCGGTGGCCAGCGAGGCCTTCGTGATCCCCATCAGCACCGGGCGACCGGACGCCGGCTCGCCGCCCTCGGCCACCACCCGGCGGTTCTGCACCTCGAAGTCCGCCCGCTCGGCCAGCGCGCCGGGCAGGAACTCGGTGGCGCCCGAGTCGATGATCGTGACCCGGCGCAGCATCTGCCGGATGATCACCTCGATGTGCTTGTCGTGGATGTCCACGCTCTGCGTGCGGTACACCTTCTGCACCTCACGCACCAGGTGCAGCTGCACCTCGCGCGGACCCATGACCCGCAGCACCTCGTGCGGGTCGGCGGTGCCCTCGAGCAGCAGCTGGCCCACGTGCACGTGGTCGCCGTCGGCCAGCGGACGCTCCTGGCCGTCGACCGTGTTCATGGCCAGCCACTGCCGCTTGGACAGCTTCTCGTAGACGATCTCCTCGCCGCCGTCGTCCGGCGTCAGGGTGATCTTCCAGAAGCGGTCGCCGTCCTCGATCGAGATCCGCCCGTCGACGTCCGCGATCGGCGCCTTGCCCTTGGGCACGCGCGCCTCGAACAGCTCCTGCACACGCGGCAGACCGGTCGTGATGTCGTCGCCGGCCACGCCACCGGTGTGGAAGGTACGCATCGTCAGCTGCGTACCCGGCTCACCGATGGACTGCGCCGCAACGATGCCGACCGCCTCGCCGACGTCCACCAGCTTGCCGGTGGCCATCGAGCGGCCGTAGCACATGGCGCAGATGCCGGTGCCCGACGTGCAGGTGAGCGCGCTGCGCACCTTGATCGTCTTGACGCCGGCCGCGACCAGCGCCAGCAGCGCCGGGTCGCCCAGATCGCCGCCTTTGGCCACGATGACGACATTTACCACATCTTCAACTGTGTTCCCGCTCTCACCGATAGACTACGGCCACGATGCCGACCGCCTCGCCGACGTCCACCAGCTTGCCGGTGGCCATCGAGCGGCCGTAGCACATGGCGCAGATGCCGGTGCCCGACGTGCAGGTGAGCGCGCTGCGCACCTTGATCGTCTTGACCCCGGCCGCGACCAGCGCGTCCAGCGCCGGGTCGCCGAGGTCGCCGCCCTTGGCCACGATCACCTTGCCGTCCGCGTCCCGCACCTCTTCCGCCGAGCAGCGGGCGTAGATGCTGGTCCGGATGTATCGGTGGGCGATCAGCTGACCGCCGGCCCCCTCCTCGGTGACCGCCATCGAGACGCTGCGCTCGGTGCCGCAGTCGACCTCGCGCACGATCACGTCCTGCGAGACGTCCACCAGACGCCGGGTCAGGTATCCCGAGTCCGCCGTCCGCAGCGCGGTGTCGGCCAGACCCTTGCGGGTGCCGTGCGTGGAGATGAAGTACTCCAGCACGGACAGGCCCTCGCGGAAGTTGGCCTTGATCGGACGGGGGATGTACTCGCCCTTCGGGTTGGCCACCAGACCACGCATCCCGGCCAGCTGCCGGACCTGGGTCATGTTGCCCGCCGCGCCCGACTTCACGATCGTCGGGATCGGGTTGTCCTCCGGGAAGTTCTCCTCCATCGCGTGCGCGACCTCCTCGGAGGCCTGGCTCCAGATCTTGACCATCTCGTCGTTGCGCTCCTGGTGGGACAGGGCGCCCCGCTGGTAGCGCTTGTTGACCTGGTCGGCCTTGATCTCGTAGCCGTCGAGGATCGTCTGCTTGTTCGGCGGGACGATCACGTCCGAGATGGCCAGCGTGACCCCGGAACGGGTGGCCCAGTAGAAGCCCGCGTCCTTGAGCCGGTCCAGCACCTGCGCGACCTCGGTCATCGAGTACTGCTCGGCCAGCTCGTTGATGATCGCGGCCTGGCGCTTCTTGGGCAGCTCGTCGTTGACGAACGGGTAGTCGAACGGGAGCAGCTCGTTGAACATGACCCGACCGAGCGTGGTGTCGGCCATCCACGGCTCACCGGTCTGCCACTCACCGCCCTCGATCACCTCGGTCGGCGGCGTGACCTCGGCCAGCCGGATCCTGATCGGCGCCTGCAGGTGCAGCACCTTCCGGTCGTAGGCCATGATCGCCTCGGCCAGCGAGGAGTACACGTGCCCCTCACCGTGTGCGCCGGGGCGCAGCTTGGTCAGGTGGTACAGACCCGTCACCATGTCGAGTCGCGGCATGGCCAGCGGCCGCCCGGAGGCGGGCGAGAGGATGTTGTTGCTCGAGAGCATCAGCACCCGGGCCTCGGACTGCGCCTCGGCCGACAGCGGCAGGTGCACCGCCATCTGGTCACCGTCGAAGTCCGCGTTGAACGCCTCGCAGACCAGCGGGTGCAGCTGGATCGCCTTGCCCTCGACCAGCTGCGGCTCGAAGGCCTGGATACCCAGCCGGTGCAGCGTCGGTGCCCGGTTGAGCAGCACCGGGTGCTCGGAGATGACCTCCTCCAGCACGTCCCACACCTGCGAGCGACCGCGCTCGACCATGCGCTTGGCACACTTGATGTTCTGCGCGTGGTTGAGGTCGACCAGCCGCTTCATCACGAACGGCTTGAACAGCTCCAGCGCCATCTGCTTGGGCAGCCCGCACTGGTGCAGCTTGAGCTGCGGGCCGACCACGATGACCGAACGGCCCGAGTAGTCGACGCGCTTGCCCAGCAGGTTCTGCCGGAACCGGCCCTGCTTGCCCTTGAGCAGGTCGGACAGCGACTTGAGCGGGCGGTTGCCCGGTCCGGTCACCGGCCGGCCGCGGCGGCCGTTGTCGAACAGCGCGTCGACGGCCTCCTGCAGCATCCGCTTCTCGTTGTTGACGATGATCTCGGGCGCGCCGAGGTCGATCAGTCGCTTGAGCCGGTTGTTGCGGTTGATCACCCGGCGGTACAGGTCGTTCAGGTCGGACGTGGCGAACCGGCCGCCGTCGAGCTGCACCATCGGGCGCAGGTCCGGCGGGATCACCGGGACGCAGTCGAGCACCATGCCCATCGGCGAGTTGCCGGTGGTCTGGAACGCGGCCACGACCTTGAGCCGCTTGAGCGCGCGGAGCTTCTTCTGCCCCTTGCCGCTGCGGATGGTCTCGCGCAGGTTCTCGGCCTCGGCCGGGATGTCGAAGTTCTGCAGCAGGGTCTGGATCGCCTCGGCGCCCATGGCGCCGGTGAAGTAGTCCCCGTACCGGTCGTAGAGCTCCCGGTAGAGGCCCTCGTCGGCGATCAGCTGCTGCACGTCGAGCTTGGAGAAGGTGGTCCAGATCTCGTCGAGCCGGTCCAGCTCGCGCTGGGCCCGGTCGCGGAGCTGGCGCATCTCGCGCTCGCCACCCTCCTTGACCTTGCGGCGGACGTCGCTCTTCGCGCCCTCGGCCTCCAGCTCGGCCACGTCGGCCTCGAGCTTCTGCGCCCGGGCCTCCAGGTCGGCGTCGCGGCGCTGCTCGACCCGCTTGCGCTCCACGGTCATCTCGTTCTCGAGCGTGGACAGGTCGTTGTGGCGCAGCTCCTTGTTCACCGAGGTGATCACGTAGGCCGCGAAGTAGATGATCTTCTCGAGGTCCTTGGGGGCCAGGTCGAGCAGGTAGCCCAGCCGGCTCGGCACACCCTTGAAGTACCAGATGTGCGTGACCGGCGCGGCCAGCTCGATGTGCCCCATGCGCTCACGGCGCACCTTGGCGCGAGTGACCTCGACGCCACAGCGCTCACAGATGATGCCCTTGAACCGGACCCGCTTGTACTTGCCGCAGTAGCACTCCCAGTCCCGGGTCGGGCCGAAGATCTTCTCGCAGAAGAGCCCGTCCTTCTCCGGCTTGAGCGTGCGGTAGTTGATCGTCTCGGGCTTCTTGACCTCGCCGTGGGACCACTGCCGGATGTCCTCCGCGGTGGCCAGGCCGATGCGTAGCTCGTCGAAGAAGTTGACGTCAAGCAATTCGTGTCCTTCGTTTTGTTATCGGCGCGGGCCGTTGACGGCCTAGTTGACGATGTCGTCGAGGGTCACCGAGTCGGATCCGGGGCGGCTGGACAGGTTGATGCCCAGGTTCGCCGCGGCCCGCTCGAGGTCCTCGTCGTCGGTGTCGCGCATCTCGATCGCGGCGCCGTCACTGGAGAGCACCTCCACGTTCAGGCACAGCGACTGGAGCTCCTTCAGCAACACCTTGAAGGACTCCGGGATGCCCGGCTCGGGGATGTTCTCGCCCTTGACGATCGCCTCGTAGACCTTGACCCGGCCCACCACGTCGTCCGACTTGATCGTGAGCAGCTCCTGCAGCGTGTAGGCCGCGCCGTAGGCCTGCATCGCCCAGCACTCCATCTCGCCGAACCGCTGGCCACCGAACTGGGCCTTACCGCCCAGCGGCTGCTGCGTGATCATCGAGTACGGGCCGGTGGACCGAGCGTGGATCTTGTCGTCCACCAGGTGCGCCAGCTTCAGGATGTACATGTAGCCGACGGCCACCGGGAACGGGTACGGCTCGCCGGAGCGCCCGTCGAGCAGCAGCGCCTTGCCGTCCGCGCCGACCATCCGGTCGCCGTCGCGGTTGGGCAGCGTGCTGCCGAGCAGCCCGGTGATCTCGTCCTCCTTGGCGCCGTCGAAGACCGGGGTGGCGGTGTTCGTGCCGGCGGGCACGGAGTAGAGCTCCTCGGGCATCTTCGACGCCCAGTCGGGCTTGCCCTCGATCTGCCAGCCGGACTTGGCGATCCACCCGAGGTGGGTCTCCAGCACCTGGCCGATGTTCATCCGGCGCGGCACACCGTGCGTGTTCAGGATGATGTCGATCGGGGTGCCGTCGGACAGGAAGGGCATGTCCTCGACCGGGAGGATCTTGCCGATGACGCCCTTGTTGCCGTGCCGGCCGGCCAGCTTGTCGCCGTCCTGGATCTTGCGCTTCTGGGCCACGTACACCCGGACCAGCTCGTTGACCCCCGGCGCCAGCTCGTCCTCGTCGTCGCGGGAGAACACCCGGATGCCGATGACCTTGCCGTTCTCGCCGTGCGGCACCTTCAGCGAGGTGTCGCGCACCTCGCGCGCCTTCTCGCCGAAGATCGCGCGCAGCAGGCGCTCCTCCGGGGTCAGCTCGGTCTCGCCCTTGGGCGTGACCTTGCCGACCAGGATGTCGCCCGGCTGCACCTCGGCACCGATCCGGATGATGCCGCGCTCGTCGAGGTCGGCGAGCACCTCCTCGGAGACGTTCGGGATGTCCCGGGTGATCTCCTCGGCGCCCAGCTTGGTGTCCCGGGCGTCGATCTCGTGCTCCTCGATGTGGATCGACGTCAGCACGTCGTCCTGCACCAGGCGCTGCGAGAGGATGATCGCGTCCTCGTAGTTGTGGCCCTCCCACGGCATGATCGCGACGAGCAGGTTCTTGCCCAGCGCCATCTCGCCGTTCTCGGTGCACGGCCCGTCCGCGATGACCTGCCCGACCTCGACCCGGTCGCCCTCGTTCGACCACGGGCTTCTGGTTGTTGCAGGTGCCCTGGTTGGAGCGGGCGAACTTGTTCAGCCGGTAGGTGTGGCGGGTGCCGTCGTCGGCCATCACGGTGATGTAGTCGGCGCACAGCTCCTCGACCACACCGGCCTTGTTGGCCACCAGCACGTCGCCGGCGTCGACCGCGGCGCGCAGCTCCATGCCCGTGCCGACCAGCGGCGACTCGCTGCGCAGCAGCGGCACCGACTGGCGCTGCATGTTGGCGCCCATCAGCGCGCGGTTGGCGTCGTCGTGCTCGAGGAACGGGATCAGCGCGGTGGCCACCGACACCATCTGCCGCGGCGAGACGTCGATGTACTCGACGCCGGCCGGCGGGATGTAGTCGACCTCGCCGCCCTTGCGCCGGACCAGCACCCGGTCGTCCTGGAAGCTGCCGTCGTCGTACAGCGGCGCGTTGGCCTGCGCGATGACGAAGCGGTCCTCCTCGTCGGCGGTCAGGTAGTCGATCTGCGTGGTGACCCTGCCCCTCGACGACCTTGCGGTACGGCGTCTGGATGAAGCCGAACGGGTTGACCTGCGCGAACGTGGCCAGCGACCCGATCAGGCCGATGTTCGGGCCTTCCGGGGTCTCGATCGGGCACATCCGGCCGTAGTGGCTGTGGTGCACGTCGCGCACCTCGAACCCGGCCCGCTCCCGGGACAGCCCACCCGGGCCGAGCGCCGACAGCCGGCGCTTGTGGGTCAGCCCGGCCAGCGGGTTGTGCTGGTCCATGAACTGCGACAGCTGCGAGGTGCCGAAGAACTCCCGGATCGCCGCCACCACCGGGCGGATGTTGATCAGGGTCTGCGGCGTGATCGCCTCGACGTCCTGGGTGGTCATCCGCTCGCGGACGACCCGCTCCATCCGGGACAGCCCGACCCGGACCTGGTTCTGGATCAGCTCACCCACGGTGCGCAGGCGGCGGTTGCCGAAGTGGTCGATGTCGTCGGTCTCGACCGGGATGGTGATCCCGCCGTTGCCCTCGGCGTCGGCGCCCGACGGTCATCGAGGTGTCGCCGGCGTGCAGCCGGACCAGGTACTCGATGGTGGTGGCGATGTCGTCCTCGGTCAGCGTGCCGACCGAGTTGTCGATCCGCAGGCCCAGCTTCTTGTTGGCCTTGTAGCGGCCGACCTTGGCCAGGTCGTAGCGCTTGTCCTTGAAGAACAGGTTCTCCAGCAGGGTCTGCGCGCTCTCCTTGGTGGGCGGCTCGCCCGGGCGCAGCTTGCGGTAGATGTCGAGCAGGGCCTCGTCCTGGCCCGCGGTGTGGTCCTTCTCCAGGGTGGCCAGGATGGTCTCGGAGAACCCGAACCGCTCCTGGATCTGCTCGGCGGTCCAGCCCAGCGCCTTGAGCAGCACGGTGACCGGCTGCCGGCGCTTGCGGTCGATGCGCACGCCGACGGTGTCGCGCTTGTCGACGTCGAACTCCAGCCAGGCACCCCGGCTCGGGATGATCTTGACCGAGTAGACGTCCTTCTCGGTCGTCTTGTCGATGTTGTGGTCGAAGTAGACGCCCGGCGAGCGGACCAGCTGGGAGACCACGACCCGCTCGGTGCCGTTGATGATGAACGTGCCCTTGTCGGTCATCACCGGGAAGTCGCCCATGAACACCGTCTGGCTCTTGATCTCGCCGGTGGTGTTGTTGGTGAACTCCGCGGTGACGAACAGCGGGGCGCCGTAGGTCATGTCCTTCTCGCGGCACTCCTCGACCGAGGCCTTGACCTCGTCGAAGCGGGGGTCGGAGAACGACAGCGACATCGAGCCGGAGAAGTCCTCGATCGGCGAGATCTCGGTCAGGATCTCCTCGAGACCGCCCATCGGGTTCTCGTCGCCGGCCTCGATCCGGCGCTGGAACCAGGCCTCGTGGCCGATCAGCCACTCGAAGGACTGGATCTGCAGATCGAGAAGGTCGGGCACCTCGAGTGGTTCGCGGATCTTCGCGAAGGTGACCCGGGTCGGCGCTCCGGGGAAGCTCGGGTTGGCCGAAACTGCAGCGGGAGAGATGGTGGAGCTGGACGAAGCCAAGATGCGTCCTTCCGAGAACTGCGCTCTCGTCTGGCGGGCACCGGCTCCGTGGCGCTACCGTTCACTCAGCCGACCCGGGCGGGAGGTCCGGGTCGACCGGTGACGGCAGCGGATTCGGCGCCCGCCGTCTGTTGTCAGGGCGCGGCCACCGACCAGCTCCGCGAGACCCGTCGGGAGGACTTCCGCGAAGGAAGGACCCCTCTGAGCGCACGCGAAGCTGGGCGTAGGCAGCGCAAAGAGGCAGTCTAGCTGCAAACGCAGCCGCTGTCGAGAGTGGTCGTCCGAAGACAACCACCGAGACCTAAGGGTGACCCGACAGGCGCACCGAGTCAAGACGCTACGCGCCGGTAAGCGGTCCTTTTCATGGGATGACCGGCTCCACAGCGGTCAGTTCCGGCGTTGCACCCCGACCGAGGCATTGCCGAAGCCCGGCTGGACGGCCGGACGGCGGGCGCCCTTCCTTGACAGCAGTGACGGTCGACACAACGATCGATCCGTGGTCACGGATTCGTCACATCCCAGCGATGCTGCGGTATCGGCCACAGCCGCTCCCCGCGATCACCCGTACTGGTGACGATCGTGAGGAGATGACGATGGCAGACGCCCCGGCGATGGGTGAGCTCCTCGGCGCCGATGCGCCGACCAACTGGGGCAAGTGGGGTCCCGACGACGAGCTCGGCGCGCTGAACTACCTCGACGCCAAGGAGGTGCTGCGCGGGGTCCAGCACATCCGCACCGGTGACGTGTTCACGCTGCAGATCCAGATGGGCCGCACCGACGGCCCCGGCGACCCGCTGTGGCCGGGGCGCACCGGCATCGAACGCAGAACGTGCTGGACGAGGGCACCTGGGACGGCGAGGGCGCCCCGGCGTTCCCCGGCGGGCTGCACTACGCGGACGACACCGCGAAGCTCTTCCTGCAGGGCTCCACGCAGTACGACGCGCTCGGGCCACGTCTGGTACGACGGCAAGCTCTGGAACGGCTACGACGCCCGCAGCACGTCGGCGCCATGCAGAAGGCCTCGGTGCTGCCGATCGCGGAGAAGGGCATCGTCGGGCGCGGCGTGCTGATCGACATGGCGCGGCACCGCGGCAAGGACTACCTGGACAAGGGCGAGACGTTCGACCACACCGACCTGGAGGCCGCCGCGGCCGCGCAGAACGTGACCATCGAGCCGCACGACGTGCTGTGCATCCGCACCGGATGGATGAAGTACTGGTACGAGCTCAACGACAAGGAGAAGTTCTACGACGGGTTCTGCCGAGCCCGGTCTGACCTACTCCCGCGAGCTGGTCGAGTGGTTCCAGACCGCGCGAGGTCCCCAACCTGGTCACCGACACCATCGCCAACGAGGTGACCTACGAGCCGCAGAGCGGGCGTCGCGCTGCCGCTGCACTGCGCGCTGATGCGCAACCTCGGCGTGGCGCTGACCGAGATCGCCTGGCTGGACGACCTGGCCGACGCCTGCGCCGCCGACGGGCGCTGGAGCTTCCTCTACGTGGCCGCACCGCTGAAGGTGGTCAGCGGGACCGGCGCGCCGGTGAACCCGATCGCGATCCGGTGACCGCTCGGCCATGACGATCTACGACGAGAAGCCCTGGCTGGCCCGGTACGCGCCGGGCCAGCCGGCGGAGATCGAGATCGAGTTCGCCAGCGCGCTGGACATGTTCGCCGCGGCCGTCGCCCGCAACCCCGACGGCGACATCATCCGCTACTTCGACGGCTCGGATCACCCTGCGCGAGCTGGACGAGCTGACCGACGCGTTCGCCGCCGGCATCGTCGACGCCGGGTTCGCGCCGGCGAGCGGGTGGCCGTCTACCTGCAGAACGTGCCCCAGTTCGTGATCGCCCAGATCGGCACCTGGAAGGCCGGCGGCATCGCGGTGTCGATCAACCCGATGAACCGGGAGCGGGAGCTGCTGGGGTTGCTGCAGGACTCCGGGGCCACCGTGCTGGTCTGCCTGCAGGGCCTGTACCGCGACGTGGCCGCGGCCGTGGTGGCGAGACAGCGCGGTCCGAACCGTGATCACCACCTCGGAGCTGGAGTACCAGACCCGCTCCGATCGAACGGATCTTCGCCGGCGTGCAGCGGATCGCCTGCGAGGGCACCGTGGACCTGGCCGAGCTGCTGGAGCGCTTCCGCGGGCGGGCCGCCCCCGCGGTCTCGCTCGGCCCGGACGACATCGCCTTCCTGACCTACACCTCGGGCACCACCGGACCGCCCAAGGGCGCGATGACCACCCACCGCAACGTGGTCTTCAACGCCCAGACCTACCGGGACTGGGTCGGGCTGTCCGGCGACGACGTGGTGCTCGGGGTGGCTCCGCTGTTCCACATCACCGGGCTGATCGGGCACATCGCGATCGCGCTGCTGGTCGGGGCCCCGCTGGTGCTGATGTACCGGCTCGACCCCGCCGTCACGATCGAGACGATCCGCGACGAGCAGGCCGACGTTCACCGTCGGGTCGATCACGGTGTTCATCGCGCTGATGAACTCACCGAACGCGGACAGCAGGACGCGCTGGCGTCGCTGCGGAAGATCCTACTCGGGTGGCGCGCCGATCCCGCCGTCCACGGTGAAGGCGTTCGCCGCGACCTTCGGGCACTACATCCACAACGTCTACGGCCTGACCGAGACCACCTCGCCGTCGCACGGAACCCCGATGGGCACCGAGGCGCCGGTCGACCAGGCGTCGGGGGCGCTGTCGGTCGGCGTGCCGGTCTACAACACGGTCGTGCGGATCATCGGCGACGACGGCAACGACCTGCCGGCGGGCGAGATCGGTGAGCTGGTCACGGCCGGGCCGCAGGTGGTCGTCGGGCTACTGGAACAAGCCCGAGGAGACGGCCAGGGCGCTGCCCGGCGGGGCGCTGCACACCGGCGACGTCGGCTACATGGACGAGGCCGGCTGGTTCTACATCGTCGACCGGAAGAAGGACCAGATCAACGTGGCCGGCTACAAGGTGTGGCCACGCGAGGTCGAGGACGTGCTCTACGAGCACGAGGCGGTGCGCGAGGCCGCCGTGATCGGGGTGCCCGACGCCTACCGCGGCGAGACGGTCAAGGCGTTCGTCAGCCTGCGCCCGGGCAAGACCGTGTCCGAGGCCGACCTCATCGCGTTCGCCAAGGAGCGGATGGCCGCCTACAAGTACCCCCGCCACATCGAGTTCCTCGACGAGATCCCGAAGACCGTCACCGGCAAGCTCCTGCGCCGCGAGCTCCGCACCCGCGACCAATCCTGACCGACCGCACAGACCGCGCCGACACCGCGCAGAGCTCCGGCGGTCTGCGCGGTGTGCCGGCGGTCTGCGCGGTACCCGGGTACTAGCCTTGGCCGGTGCAAGGGGCGTCGGGTCGCCGGGTTCGGCGGCACATGATGGCGCCGGAGTGGCGGCGGTTGCTCGTCGCGCTCGGGGTCGGGTTGGTGCTCGGGGTGCCGATCGCTGCCGGGTACGTCGCCGCGGCCGGCTCGTCGTCGGAGGTCGTGGCCGCGGTGGCCATCGGCGGGCTGCTCTTCCTCGACGTCTGGTGCCTGGTCTACGTGCTCGCCACCGTGCGCGCCTTCGCCGGGGCGCCGGCCGAGGTGCTGCGCACGCTGATCCGGCCGAGCTCGGGCTCGACCGACTGGACCTCGTTGTGGGCGCGCATCCTGCGCGGCGGCAGCGACGGTCCGCTGATCGCGGTGCTGTTCGCCTCGGTGGCCCTGGTCGCGGCGGCGGTGCTGCCGCGCATCGACGCGCTGGCACCCAGCGGGCCGGAGCAGGCGGTGCTGCTGGGCCTGGCGGTGTCGGCCGTGGTGCTCTGCTGGACCGTGCTCGCGCTCGGCTTCGCCGTGCACTACATCCGGCTCGACGTCCGGCATTCCGGGTTGCGGTTCCCCGGGACGGAGTCGCCGCAGTTCGGCGACTACTTCTACTTCTCGATCTCGGTGGCCACCACGTTCGGCACCACCGACGTCGACGTCACCGACCGGACGCTGCGGATCACGGTCGCCGTGCAGGGCGTGCTGGCCTTCGTGTTCAACACCGTGATCCTGGCGCTGGCCCTCGCCGCGCTGAGCCCCTGATCCCGCGGGTCCCGGACAGACCGCGGGGCGGCACCCGGATCGGGTGCCGCCCCACGGCGGTGCAGCTGGTGCGGTGCGCGAAGATCAGCTCAGGCTGACCTTGGCCCCGGCATCCTCGAGCTTGGTCTTCGCGGCATCGGCCGCGTCCTTGGCCACGCCCTCGAGGATGGGCTTCGGGGCGGCCTCGACGAGGTCCTTGGCCTCCTTCAGGCCCAGGCCCGAGACCAGCTCGCGGACGACCTTGATGACCTGGATCTTCTTGTCACCGGCGGCCTCGAGGACGACGTTGAACTCGTCCTTCTCCTCGGGGGCCTCGGCCGCGGCGGCGGCCGGGCCGGCCGCGGCCACGGCGACCGGGGCGGCCGCGGTGACGTCGAAGGTCTCCTCGAACTTCTTCACGAACTCCGACAGCTCGATCAGGGTGAGGTCCTTGAAGGCCTCGAGCAGCTCGTCGGTGGACAGCTTCGCCATGGTGGCGCTTCCTCTCTCGGGTGGAACGTCGCGTGGGGTTGGAGATCAGCTCTCGGCGGCGGCCGGAGGCTCGGTGTCGGTCTCGGTGGTCTCGGTGGTCTCGGTGGTCTCGGTGGTCTCGGTGGTCTCGGCGACCTCGGTGGCGGCCGGCGCCGGGGCGCCCTCCGCCTCGGCCCGCTTGTCGACCAGCGCCTGCGTCATCCGGGCGACCTGCGACGCCGGAGCGGCGAACAGGGCGGCGGCCTTGGACAGGTTGGCCTTCATCGCGCCGGCCAGCTTGGCCAGCAGGACCTCGCGCGACTCCAGGTCGGCGAGCTGGTTGACCTCGGCGACGGACAGCGGTCGGCCGTCCATGAAGCCGCCCTTGATCACCAGGGCCTGGTTGGTCCTGGAGAAATCGCGCAGCGCCTTGGCCGCGTCCACGATCTCCCCGGTGATGAAGGCGATCGCCGTCGGACCGACCAGCAGCTCGTCGAGACCCTGCACGCCCGCGTCCTGCGCAGCGCGCTTGACCAGCGTGTTCTTGGCGACGCGGTAGGTGGCGCCGTCGCCCAGCGTCCGACGCAGCGTCGTCAGCTGGGACATCGTGAGGCCGCGGTACTCGGTGACCACCGAGGCGGACGAGCCCCGGAAGCGACCGGCGATGTCCTCGACGGCCGCGACCTTCTCGGGTCTGGCCATGATGTGCCTCCTCTCGGTTGTCGGAATGTCACATTCGTCGTGCGGTGGCCACCGCCGACGAACCCGGGAGACAAGAAACGCCCCGGCGCCGGAGCGCACGGGGCGTGCCGATCGGCGCGCGTCCGCGCACCTCACGGTGACCTCGTCCTCCTGCGCGGGTCGTCCGCTGTCGCGGAGCCTTCGTCCGCCCGCCGATCACTCGGCGGGCGCAGACCTGCGGTCTTCGGTGGAACCGAGAACCATCCTACGTGGCCCTCGATGGTGCGGGGCGGCCGGGCCGGTCAGGCCGCCCGCACCGCCACTGCGCCCGCGCCATGGCGACGCCCGCCGCCCCGCCGGGGCGGATCCGACCGACGCCGCCGCACCCGCATCACCACCACCACCGCGGCCAGCAACGCGATCTCCACCGCG
This sequence comes from uncultured Actinomycetota bacterium, assembly GCA_963730945.1. Lineage (GTDB taxonomy): Bacteria > Actinomycetota > Actinomycetes > Mycobacteriales > Pseudonocardiaceae > Pseudonocardia. Next base: position 151,764 of record CAVSTV010000004.1, on the reverse strand, counting down.
GGCAGCGGGGCACCGCCGAGCACACCCACGGTCACGTCGGCCACCGGCGCCAGCACCGCGGCGACGAACACCCACGTCGGCGCGGTCACACCGCGGTCCCGGCCGGCACGCACGGAAGTCCGTCCCCACGGCTTGGCCACCGACAACCAGGTCTGGAAGGCCAGCGCCGAGACCATCAGCGCGGCGCCGGCCGCGCCGCCCGGCGCCGGGTCGCTCGAGCCGGCCGCGGCGTGCAGGGCGGCGGACAGCACGAAGATCCCGGCGTGGAGCTGCACCGTGGTCAGCGCGAACTTGGTCGCCACCCACCAGTGCCGGAAACAGCCCCACTGGGTGGCCACCGCCAGCAGGTACCCGGTGAACGCCGAGACGTTGGCGCAGTAGACCAGCACGTGCGCGTCCAGGTACTGCGCGGCCCACGGACCCGGGCCGCCGGCGGCGAGCAGCACGACCAGCGCCAGCGCCTGGCTCATCCAGGCCACCGACGAGAGCACGTGCAGGAAGACCACCAGCTGACGGGCCGAGCGCTGCGTTGCCACGTCCCGATCGTCGGCGCCGGTGCCGGTCCGGTGGATCAGGGATCACCCGGAGCCGGCCCCGATTCAGGTGGACGACCGGCTGTCCACGCCGTAGCGCGGCGCGGCGACGGCAAGGGCGATCAGGACCAGGAACAACACCACCATCTCCATGGGACCGATAGTGGCTATTATTGGCCCTCGAGAAGAGAGCCAATTCGCGGAGAGTGGCCTGAGATGGACGCGATGGAACGCCGCATCAGCGCGCGCAGCTTCGCCCGACTGCTGGGCGACTGGCGACCTCCGGACGGCCGCGGCCTGGCCGACGCGCTGACCGACCGGATCCGGTTGCTGGTGCTCGACGGGCGGCTGGGCCTGCAGACCCGGATTCCCGCCGAACGCGAGCTGGCGGCCGCACTGGCGATCAGCCGGACCACGGTGGCCACGGCCTACGACGCGCTGCGCGACGCGCAGGTTCTGCGCAGCCGCCGCGGCGCGGGCAGCTGGACCCAGTTGCCGCCCGAGCTCGCCGGCGGCGGGCGGGTGTCGCCGTTCTTCCCGCACGGCGCGGGCTCGGTCGTTGGGTCCCCGGTCGGTGGGTCCCCGGTCGGTGGGTCACTGTTCGACCTGGCGCACGCCGCGCTGCCGGCGCCATCGGTCGAGCTGCGCCGGGCGGCCGCGGACGCGGTGCTCGACCTCGAACCGCACCTGGGCTCGCACGGCTACGAGATGCTCGGGCTGCCGACGCTGCGCGCGGCCATCGCGGACCGGTTCACCGCCCGCGGGCTGCCGACCGGGCCGGACCAGATCCTGGTCACGGCCGGGGCGCTGCACGCCATCGCGCTGGCGCTGTCCGCGCTGGCCCGCCCGGGCGACCGGGTGCTCGTCGAGCACCCGACCTACCCCAACGTGCTGCACGCGCTGGCCACGATCGGCGCCCGACCGGTCCCGGTGCCGGTCGGGCCGCACCCCGGCGGCTCCTGGGACATGGAGCTGCTCACCGCCGCGGTGCGCGACGCCGCGCCCCGGCTGGCCTACCTGATCCCCGACTTCCAGAATCCCACCGGCGCCCTGCTGGACGGGGTCGGCCGCGAGCGCCTGGTCGAGCTGGCGCGCCGCACCGGCACCACCTTGTTGATCGACGAGACGCTGGCCGAGCTCAACCTGGACGTGCCGGCCGAGCGGTCGGTCGCCGCCCACGGGGCGATCGACTCACCGCTGGTGCTGACCATCGGCTCCGCGAGCAAGATGCTGTGGGGTGGGTTGCGGGTGGGCTGGGTCCGGACCTCGGCGGCGATGGTCCGCAGGCTGGTCGCGGCGCGGGCCGCGCTGGATCTCGGCGGCCCGATCCTGGACCAGCTGGTGGTCACCCGGCTGCTGGCCGACGTCGAACCGATCATCGCCGCCCGCCGGATCGAGCTGGTCGGCGAGCGCGACCACCTGCAGGACCGGCTCGCGCGGGCGTTCCCGCGCTGGCGGTCGTCGCGGCCGGGTGGTGGGCTGAGCCTGTGGATCGACCTCGGCGCGCCGGTGTCGAGCCGGCTCACGGGGGCCGCGCGGCGGCACGACGTGCTGCTCGCCGCCGGGCCACGGTTCGGGGTGGACGGCGCCTTCGAACGCTTCCTGCGGCTGCCCTACACGCTGCGCCGCGACCGGATGGACGCCGCGGTCGACCGGCTGGAGTTGGCCTGGCGGGAGCTCGACCGGACCGAGCCGGCCGCCGACGCGGTACCCATCGCGGTGGCCTGACCGCGAGATGGAAGGGGCCATCGTGCTCCGGCGGCGCCGTAGGCTGTGATCGTCTTCTCGTCGGAGGTGTCGGGTGGCCGGACCGTTGGCCGGGCTGAAGGTCGTCGAGCTGGCCGGGCTCGGGCCGGGACCGCACGCGGCGATGATCCTCGCCGACCTGGGCGCGGACGTGGTCCGGATCGACCGACCGGCCGGGGGCCTGCAGCTGGGGCCGCCGGACGCGCCGGATCCGACCCTGCGCGGGCGCCGCCGGGTGGCCGCCGATCTGAAGGACCCGGCCGGCCGGGAGACGGTGTTGCGCCTGGTCGATCGGGCCGACGTGCTGCTGGAGGGCTACCGGCCTGGCGTCACCGAACGTCTCGGCGTCGGGCCGGCCGACTGCCACGCCCGCAACCCGCGGCTGGTCTACGGTCGGATCACCGGTTGGGGTCAGCAGGGCCCGCTCGCCGCGCGCGCCGGGCACGACATCAACTACATCTCGTTGACCGGGGCGCTGCACGCGATCGGCCGCGCCGACCAGCGCCCGGTGCCGCCGCTGAACCTGGTCGGCGACTACGGCGGCGGCTCGATGCTGCTGGTCGTCGGGGTGCTGGCCGCGCTGTGGGAGGCGCGGAGCAGCGGGCGGGGGCAGGTGGTGGACGCCGCGATGGTGGACGGCGCGAGCCTGCTGGTCCAGCTCGTCTGGGGGCTGCGCGCGCAGGGCAACTGGTCCGACGAGCGCGACGCCAACCTGCTCGACGGGCACGCCCCGTTCTACGACACCTACACCTGCGCGGACGGGCGGCACGTCGCGGTCGGGGCGCTGGAGCCGCAGTTCTACGAGGCGCTGCTGGCCGGGCTCGGGATGGAGCCCGGACAGCTGCCCGCGCAATACGACCGGGCGGGCTGGCCGACGTTGCGGGCCCGGTTCACCGCCGCCTTCGTGTCCCGCGACCGCGACGAGTGGGCCGCGGCCTTCGCGGGCACGGACGCCTGCGTCACCCCCGTGTTGACCTTCGACGAGGCCGCCGGCCATCCGCACCTGGTCGCGCGGAGCACGATCGTCACCGACGACGGCGGTGTCCCGCAGGCCGCGCCGGCCCCCCGCTTCTCCCGCACCGCGCCGCAGCTGCCGCCCGTCCCGCGGTCCCCCGGAACCCGTCGATCAGGTTCTCGCCGACTGGTCACCGCCGCCCCGATAGCCCGCCACACACTCCCACCCGGGAATGCGCGAACGGCACTCTCGCGCACCAGGTCTGCGCGAAAGTGCCGTTCGGTCCATGCAGCGGGAGCCTGGGCGGCAGGCGGCAGGCGGCCGGCGGGTCAGGACGAGGTGTCTTCGACCAGCAGGTTGCGGGTGCGGTTCGGGTCGACCGGGATGCCCGGGCCCATGGTCGTCGAGACGGTGATCTTCTTGATGTAGCGGCCCTTGGCGGCCGAGGGCTTGGCCCGCAGGATCTCGTCGAGCGCGGCGCCGTAGTTCTCCACCAGCTTCTCGGTGTCGAACGAGGCCTTGCCGATCACCAGGTGCAGGTTGGCCTGCTTGTCCACCCGGAAGTTGATCTTTCCGCCCTTGATCTCGGTGATCGCCTTGGCGACGTCCGGGGTCACGGTGCCGGTCTTCGGGTTGGGCATCAGGCCGCGCGGGCCCAGGATGCGAGCGATCCGGCCGACCTTGGCCATCTGGTCGGGGGTGGCGATCGCGGCGTCGAAGTCCAGCCAGCCCCCCTTGATCCGCTCGATCAGGTCATCGGCGCCCACCACGTCGGCGCCGGCCGCCTCGGCGTCGGCCGCCTTGTCACCGGTGGCGAACACGATCACCCGAGCGGTCTTGCCGGTGCCGTGCGGGAGGTTCACCGTGCCGCGGACCATCTGGTCGGCCTTGCGCGGGTCCACGCCGAGCCGCATCGCGACCTCGACGGTGGCGTCCATGCTCTTGCTGGAGGTGGTCTTGGCCAGGCCGGCGGCCTCCAGCGGGCTGTAGAGCTTCGCGGAGTCGATCTGTTCGGCGGCCTGCCGGTAGGCCTTGCTGCGCTGTGCCATCTGCACTGTCCTCTGTACTCGGGTCAGGTCGTGGTGCGAGCCGCGCTCGGCTCTCCCACGCTTCCGGTTCGGTTGAAGATCAGCCCTTGACGGTGATCCCCATCGACCGCGCGGTGCCAGCGATGATCTTCGCGGCCTGCTCGATGTCGTTGGCGTTGAGGTCGTCCATCTTGGTCTGGGCGATCTGGCGCACCTGGTCCATGGTGACCGAAGCGACCTTCTTGACGTGCGGCTCGCCGCTGCCCTTGTCCACCCCGGCCGCCTTCAGCAGCAGCCGCGCGGCCGGCGGGGTCTTGAGCACGAAGCTGAAGGAGCGGTCCTCGAACACCGAGATCTCGACCGGGACGATGTCCCCGCGCTGCGACTCGGTGGCCGCGTTGTAGGCCTTGCAGAACTCCATGATGTTGACGCCGTGCTGGCCGAGCGCGGGGCCGACGGGCGGCGCGGGGTTGGCCGCGCCCGCCTTGATCTGGAGCTTGATGATCGCGGAGAGCTTCCGCTTCTTGGGGGGCATCTCGGGCCTTCTTGTCGTGGTTCTCGTCGTGGTTGTCGCGGCGGTGACGGGTGCGGGGTCAGATCTTGCTGACCTGGCTGAACCCCAGCTCGACCGGGGTCTCCCGGCCGAAGATCGACACCAGCACCTTGAGCTTCTGGGCGTCGACGTTGACCTCGTTGATCGTGGCCGGCAACGTGGCGAACGGACCGTCCATGACGGTCACCGACTCGCCGACCTCGAAGTCGACCTCGATCGTCGACTTGCCGGAGCCGGCGGACACATCGGACTTGCCACCGCCCGCGGCCTGCTTGGCCTCGACGCGCGGCAGCAGGAACTTGATCACGTCGTCGTGGGTCAGCGGGGAGGGCTTCGAGGTGGCACCCACGAACCCGGTGACGCCGGGGGTGTTGCGCACCGCGCCCCACGACTGGTCGTTGAGATCCATCCGCACCAGGATGTAACCGGGCAGCACCTTGCGCTGCACCTGCTTGCGCTGGCCGTTCTTGATCTCGGTGACCTCTTCGGTCGGGACCTCGACCTGGAAGATGAAGTCCTCGACGTCGAGCGTCTGGATCCGGGTCTCGAGGTTGGCCTTCACCTTGTTCTCGTAGCCGGCGTAGGAGTGCACGACGTACCAGTCCCCCGGAGCGCGGCGCAGCGCGGCGCGCATCTCCTCGATCGGGTCGGCCTCGACCTCCTCGGCCTCGTCGGCTGCGATCTCGTCGGCTGCGACGTCGCTGGCTGCCGCCTCGTCGGTTGCAGCCACCGTCTCGTCGGCATCGGTCTCGTCCGACGCGCTGACGACCTGATCGGTCTCGGGCTGCTCGACATCGGTCGACCCGTGGCCGCCGTCCTGGGGAGTCACGTGCTTCTCGCTTCCTTCATCACCATCAAGATCGTCACAGTGGGCATGGGGCTCAGGTGCCGAACAGGAACAGAACGGCCCGCCCGAACACGTAGTCCAGCCCGGCCACCAGCGCGACCATGAAGGACACGAAGACCAGCACGACGATCGTGTACGTGACCAGCTGTTTGCGGGTCGGCCAGATGACCTTCCGCAGCTCGGCAACCACCTCGCGCAGGAACCGGATCAGCCTGCTCGGCAGCGACGCCCGGGTCGCGCGACCGTCGCGCACCGCGGTGGCGCGCCCCTTGCCGGCCGTACCCCCGCCGGCACCGTCGCCTCCGGGCGCCGGAGCAGAACGCCGACCACGACGGTCGGCGGCGGTGCTCGGGCGTTCCCGCCCGTCGCCGTCCGCCTCGCGTTCCTCAGCCACGCCTGTGTCCTCCAGCTTGAATCCGATCGCGCATTTCCCGCATTGGCAGGGGTGACAGGACTTGAACCTGCAACCTGCGGTTTTGGAGACCGCTGCTCTGCCAGTTGAGCTACACCCCTAGACCAGCCCCGCGACCCGGGCGGAGCCCATGCGCGGAGGGGTACACCGACACGCGATGCACCCAGCACAGCGAGTGTACGGCACCCCTGCGATCGCGTTGACACCGCGCTCGGGCGGGCGGGCCCGGGCATCGACATCGTCGGTTGGTGGGCGAGAATGGCCATCATGACGGCGACCACGAGCGGGACCAGCACCGGGACCACAACGCGGCAGCGGATCTCCACCCGGATCGGCAGCATCGCCGAGTCCGCGACCCTGGCGGTCGACGCGAAGGCCAAGGCCCTCAAGGCGGCCGGACGACCGGTGATCGGGTTCGGCGCGGGCGAGCCGGACTTCCCGACCCCGGCGGCGGTGGTGGCGGTCGCGGAGGCCGCCTGCGCCGACCCGCGCAACCACCGGTACTCCCCGGCCGCTGGGCTGCCCGAGCTGCGCGAGGCGATCGCCGCGAAGACGCGGCGCGACTCCGGGCTCGAGCTCACCGCGGCCCAGGTGCTGGTGACCAACGGGGGCAAGCAGGCGGTCTACCAGACCTTCGCCACCCTGCTCGACCCCGGCGACGAGGTGCTGTTGCCGGCCCCGTACTGGACCACCTACCCGGAGGCGATCGCGCTGGCCGGCGGCGTGCCGGTGATCGTGCAGTGCGGCCTCGACGCCGAGTTCCTGCCCTCGGTCGAGCAGCTCGAGGCGGCCCGCACCGATGCGACCAAGGCCCTGCTGTGGTGCTCGCCGTCGAACCCGACCGGATCGGTGGCATCCCGCGAGCTCACTGAGGCGGTCGGCCGCTGGGCCGCCGAGAACGACATCTGGGTGGTCACCGACGAGATCTACGAGCACCTCGTCTACGACGGCGCCGAGGCGGTGTCGATGCCGGTCGCGGTGCCGGAGATCGCCGACCGCTGCGTGGTGCTGAACGGGGTGGCCAAGACCTACGCGATGACCGGCTGGCGGGTCGGCTGGATGGCCGGCCCGACCGACGTCATCAAGGCGGCCACCAACCTGCAGTCGCACCTGTCCTCCAACGTCTGCAACGTCGCGCAGCGGGCCGCACTGGAGGCCGTCACCGGCACGCTGGACGCGGCGGCCGAGATGCGCATCGCGTTCGACCGGCGCCGACGCACGATCGTCGAGCTGCTCTCGCAGATCCCGGGCCTCCAGTGCCCGACCCCGCGCGGGGCGTTCTACGTCTACCCGTCGGTGCAGCCGCTGCTCGGGCGGGAGCTGCGCGGATCGCGGCCGCAGACCGCGGTGGAGCTGGCCGCGGCCGTGCTGGAGCACGCCGAGGTGGCGGTGGTGCCCGGTGAGGCCTTCGGCACCCCGGGCTTCTTCCGGCTGTCGTACGCGCTCGGCGACGACGACCTGCGCACCGGCGTGCAGCGCATGGGTGCGCTGCTGAGCGAGATGGACGGATCAGGACGGTAGTAGGACCTCGGCGCCGGCCTTGCCGAGGACCGTCCGGCCGTCGAAGGTGGCCGTGATCGTGATCCGCGCGACCCGGGCACCGTCGGCGGACTCGAGGATCTCGGCGACCCGCCCGGAGATCTCGACCAGGGCGCCCTCGTCGTCGTCGGGCACGACCACGGGTCGGGTGAACCGGACCCCGAAGCTGCGCACGGCCGCCGGATCGCCGGTCCATCGGGTGATCAACCGCCCGGCCAGCGCCATGGTCAACATCCCGTGGGCGATGACGCCCGGCAGCCCGACGCCGGTGGCCACCCGATCGCTCCAGTGGATCGGGTTGAAGTCCCCGGACGCGCCGGCGTAGCGGACCAGGTCGGCCCGGGTGACCCGCAGTTCGAGCGCGGGCAGCTCGTCACCCGCTGCGGTCTCCGCCCAGGGCAGGACGTCGGTGGTCACGACGCCGCCTCCGCCTTCGTGACCAAGACGGCCCGGGTGCTGGCGATCGCGGCGCCGTCGGTGTCGGTGATCTCGCAGCGCAGGGTCAACAGGTGGCTGCCGGCCCGGGTGGACAGGTCCTCGACGTGGATGGTGGTGACCAACTCGTCGCCGCCGTGCACCGGTCGGTGCAGCCGCACCGACTGGTCGGCGTGCACCATGCGCGCGTAGTCCCAGCCGAAGTCGGGGTCGCGCAGGAACGCCTCGATCAGCGGCATCGTGATGGTGACGGTGAAGGTCGGCGGCGCGACGACATCCGGGTACCCGGACGCGCGGGCCGCCCCGACATCCAGGCACACCGGTGAGTCCTCACCGACGGCGCGAGCGAACTCGGCAACCTTCTCCCGGCTGACCCGGTAGGGCGGCGCCGGGGGCAGCGTGCGCCCGACGTAGCCGGCATCGACCATCCCGGATCGGATCGCGGTCAGCGGGTCTCGCGGTGGTCGCGGTGCAGGCCGCAGTTCGGGCAGAACTTCTTGATGGTGAGCCGGTCAGGATCGTTGCGCCGGTTCTTCTTGGTGATGTAGTTGCGGTGCTTGCACTCTTCGCACGCCAGCGTGATCTTCGGCCGGACATCCGTGGCCTTACCCATCGCGGGTGCCTCCTGCTTGCTCTCTCGTCGTGTGCAACATCGGTGGTGATGTCTGGGTAGCGGTGGCCGGACTTGAACCGGCGACACAGCGATTATGAGCCGCTTGCTCTACCGACTGAGCTACACCGCTTCGCGGGGCTGGTCACACCTCGCTGGAGCCCCTTTACGGAATCGAACCGTAGACCTTCTCCTTACCATGGAGACGCTCTGCCGACTGAGCTAAAGGGGCCGGCGGCCGCGCAGGTCAGCAACTCCCGAGCGGCCCCGACGATGCTACACAACCGCGGCGCCGGAGGCCGAAACGGGTATTGCGGGGCACCGCCCGCCGGCCTTACCCCGGACCGGCGCGCTCACCCGCCCCGCACGACGTGAATGTCGGATGCGGGGCCCGGCCCCTCAGCAGCACGCTCGAGGACATGTTCACCTCCGTGCCCGACCTGGCGGCCGCCGCCGCCGAGCGTCAACGCGCCCTGCTCGACGACGCCGCCACCTTCCGGCTCGCCCGGCAGGCCAGGAAGGCGCGGCGGCGGTGGCGGGTCCGGCCCGCCGCGCCCGGCCAGGGCGGCGAGCAGCGGTTTCCCCGCTCCGCGTAGCGGCCCGGTCGGAGAATCGGAGAGAAACTGTCGGGGCCGCGTGCCAGCATGACCGACGTGGCACAACGGGGGCTCGGGATTGAGTTGGTCGGGCGTCGGCGTGAGCTGGCGGCGCTGACGACCGCGCTCGATCGCGCCACCGACGGCCACGCGTGCGGGGTATTGCTGTCCGGTGATGCCGGGGTGGGCAAGTCCCGGCTGGTCGCGGAGGCCGTCGAGCGGGCGACGGCCACCGGGTTCACGGTGCTGGTCGGACGCTGCCTGGACACCGCCGAGTCGGCGCTGCCCTACCTGCCGTTCACCGAGATCATCGGGCGGCTGGCGGGCACCCGGGCCGAGCTGGTCGACGCGCATCCTGCGCTGCGCCACCTGCTGCCCGGCCAGCAGCCGCGCGCCGAGCAGACCGTCGAGGATCGCGGGCTCGGCCAGGTACGGGTGTTCGACGCGGTGCTCTCGACGCTCGACGAGCTGGCGACGGCCGCGCCGGTGCTGGTGGTCGTCGAGGACCTGCACTGGGCGGATCGCTCGAGCCGGGATCTGCTGGTGTTCCTGCTCTCCCGGCTCGCCGGGCGCCGGCTGGTCGTGCTGGCCAGCTACCGCACCGACGACCTGCACCGGCGACATCCGTTGCGCCCGGTGCTCGCCGAGCTGGTGCGGCTGCCGGCCGTCGAACGCCTCGAGCTCGCGCCGCTGGACCAGTCGGACGCGCTGGCGCTGGTCCGTCGGCTCGCCGCCGGCACGCTGTCGGAGCGGTCGCTGCAGCACGCGGCCCGCCGCAGCGAGGGCAACGCCTTCTTCGCCGAGGAGCTGGTGTCCGCCGGGTCCGACGGCATGCCGCACGAGCTCGCCGGGCTGCTGGTGGCTCGCGTCGAGGCGCTGGCGCCGACGGTCCAGCGGGTGCTGCGGATCGCATCGGTGGCCGGGCGGCGGGTTCGCCACGATCAGCTCGCGGCGGTGTCCGGCCTGGACGTCGACGAGCTGGAGCAGGCGCTGCGCGAGGCGGTCGCCAACCACGTGCTGGTGGCCGACAACGGCCCGGCCGGTGACGGCTCGACCGGTGACGGCTACGCGTTCCGGCACGCGCTGCTGCGCGAGGCGGTGTATCACGAGCTGCTGCCCGGTGAGCGCAGTCGGATCCACGCGGCCTACGCGGCGCTGCTGGCCGGGCCGGACCGCGCGGCCCCCGATGTCGATCAGCCCGGGCGCACGGCCGAGCTCGCACACCATGCGCTGGCCGGGCACGATCTGCCGCTGGCGCTCGCCGCATCGGTGCGGGCGGCCGGCGAAGCCGATCAGCGGGAGGCGCCCGCGGAGCTGCTGCTGCACGCCGAGCGCGCCCTGGAGCTGTGGCGGGCGGTGCCCGATGCCGAGGCGGTGGCCGGGATCGACGAGGCCACCGTCACCCGTTGGGCGGCGTGGGGAGCCAGCAGTACCGGTGATCCGGATCGCGGCGCCGCCCTCGGGCGGCGCGCCCTCGACCTCGCCGAGCAGCGGGGTGATGCGCGGCAGCGCTCCTCGATGCTGCGCCGCTACGCGGTGCAGCTGCTGGATCTCGGCGGCCGGGAGCAGGAGGCGTTGGAATCCGCCCGGCTGGCGCTGCAGCTGATCGCCGACGAGCCGGCGTCCAGCCGGCTGGCCTGGGCGCACGCGACGCTGGCCAGGGTGCTCGGCCGGCTCGACCGGATCGATGAGGCGGCGACCGAGGCGACCGCCGCGGTCACGGCGGCCGCGCGCAGTCCGGCGGACCAGTCCGCCGCCGGGGCCACCGCCGATGCGCTGATCAGCCTGGCCGTGTGCGAGGAGCACGGCGGGCGGCCGGCGCAGGCCCGGCAGCGGCTCGCCGAGACCACCGCGCTGGCCCGGCGCGCGGGCCACCTCGGGGTCGAGCTGCGGGCCACCCTCGCGATCGGTATGTCGCTGCTCGACGAGGGCAGCCTGCAGGCGGCCGGCGACCGGTTCGCGGAGGGCACCTTGCGGGCCGCGGCGACGGGCGCCACCTGGAGCGGCTTCGGTCTGGATCTGCGGGTGGCGCTGGTCGTGGCCCGGTTCCTGGGCGGCGAGTGGGACGACGCCGAGTCCGCCGCCGAGCTGGCCGGGGAGTCGGTCTCGGCGAGCGTGGCCATCCGGCTGGCCGCGGCGGGGCTGCTCGTCGCGGCCGGACGGGGCCGGTTCGACGCGGTCGAACGGCGGCTGGCGGAGCTGGGCGACACCCCGCTCGCGGACGACCAGGTGATCATGTTCGTCGGTCAGGCCGGCAGCGAAGCGGCCCTCTGGCAGGGCCGGCCCGCGGTGGCGGCGGGCGTCGCCCGGGACGCGATCACCGGGTTGGGCGACGCTGCGCCCGCCGGCGCCGCGCCGCATCTGGGCAGCATCATGCTGGCCGCACTGGGGGTGACCGCGCAGGCCGATCTCGCCGCCGCGGATGAGCTACCCCCGGCCGCGGCCGCGGTGACCGGCCGAGAGCTGCTCGACATCGCGGAGCGGGCGGCCGCCGACGGCCTGCCGCGGGCCGGCACCCTGGGCCCGGAGGGTCGAGCCTGGTTGAGCCGGGCGCGCGCCGAGCTGACCCGGATCACCGGTGCCCAGCCGGCGGTCTGGGGTGCCGTGATCGAGGCGTTCGACTACGAGAGCGCGGCACCGAGCACGTCGGGAGCCGACGGTGCGGACCCGGCATCCGCGGGCCCGCGGTGCGGATACCGGCAGGCCTACGCCCGGCTGCGGCGCGCCGAGGCACGGCTCACCGCGGCGACCGGCCGTGCCGATCCGCGGATGACCCACCTCGTCGAGGACGACCTGCGGATCGCCTTCGTGGCGGCCGAGCGACTGCGCGCCGCACCGCTGGCCGCGGCGGTGCTGGCGCTGGCCGACCGCGCCGGCGTCCGGCTCGGACCCGAGACCGGCGGGGGCGACGGGGGCGCTGCCGGGCCCGGCCCGCTCACCCCGCGGGAGCGCTCCGTGCTGGCCCTGGTCGCCGGCGGCCGCACCAACCGTCAGGTCGGGTCCGAGCTGTTCATCAGCGAGAAGACGGTCAGCGTGCACCTGTCCCGGGTGATGACCAAGCTCGGGGCGACCAGCCGCACCGAGGCCGTCAGCGTGGCCTACGCGCGCGGGTTGCTCACGCCGCAGGCGCCACCTTCCGCCCGGCAGACGCTGGGAGCCACGATGGAGTGACACACCGTAACGCATGACTGTGGGTGCACGATTGATCACGCGTGCAGACCGTCGTGAACGCCGAGCTGCCGACGGCCCCGATCGCCCTGGCCGCGGCGGGCCGCCCCAGCGGGGACCCAGGCTCTACGAGCACGGTCGCTGTGCATCGCCGCCCCGTGCAGCCCAGCCCGGCTCCGCCGACTCCCGTTCGGTCCAGCTCCATCCAGCTCAACCCCGTCCGGTCCAGCTCGGTCCAGCTCGGCCGGATTCAGCTCGGACGCGTCCTGCCCAGCCGTGTTCGACCCAGCCAGGTTAGATCCGGCCAGGGTCGCCCCGGCCAGGCTCGACCCGGCCAGCCTCGACCCAGCCAGGTTCTCCCCCGCCAGGCTCGACCCGGCCGCGGGCGGCTCAGCCGGACCACGCGGCTGATCGCCGACCTCGGCAGCCTGGTCACGCTGTCCGCACTGGTCCTGCTCGGGGTCGCCGCGGCAGCCGGGATGATCGGCATCGCGCCGGCCGCCGAGGGCCCGACCTACTCGGTCACCTTCGCCGATCGGTGAGCCGGCTCGACAGCCCAGCGCGAGCCCGAGCCCGAGCGCAAGCCCAGCGGGACCAGCCCACGACCGGCCATGGTCCGGTTGGCGGCCGGACCCCGCCGGCCCCCGCCGGACCGCGGCTGGATCAGGCCGCTTCGGCCGTGGCGATCGGCGTCTTCAGCACGTGATCGACCAACCTCATCACCAGCTGCCCGCCACCCAGCCGGTAGCCGAACTCCTCCCAGGTGAGCAGCTCACGGGAGAGCAGCTCACCGACCGGTCCCGGATACAGCCGGGTCACCCGGAACGCGGCTGCTCGTAGCCGCATCTTCTCGTGATGGTCCATGGGGACGGGACTCATTCGACTCACCTCCGCGGTGCGATGCATTCGGCGCGCTCTCAGCGCTGAGTCGCCACCCGTGGTGCTCTCATGGTGAACCACCCGGCAGTCCCCTGCGGCCGATTGTAACCTAAGAGTGACTGACATCTCACACTCTGCAAGCAGTACGTGGTCGGGCCGTGACCGACCGCTCATCACCGGTGGCCGGCACTACCGTGGCCGCCATGGCGACCCCGCCCGAATCCGCCGTTCGCACCCGGGATCTGCTGTGGGCCGACATCGAGGACATCTACCAGGCGATCCTGGCGCACCCGTTCGTCACCGGGCTGACCGACGGAACGCTGCCCCGCGCGTCGTTCCGGCACTACATCGTGCAGGACGCGCACTACCTCCGTGGCTACGCCCGGGCGCTCGCGCTCTGCGGGGCGAGGGCTACGAACCCGGCGGACACCCTGATGTTCGCCGAGCACGCGGCGGGGGCGATGGCCGCCGAGCACGACCTGCACGCGGCGCTGATGGACGAGCTGGGCAGCACCCCGGAACAGGCCGCCGGGGAGCCGGTGGCCCCGACCACCCGCGCCTACGTCAGCTACCTGCTCGCGACGACCCACGGCGGCTCGTTCGCCGAAGCGGTCAGCGCCGTGCTCCCCTGCTACTGGATCTACGCGCGGGTCGGTGAGCGGCTGCTCGCGCAGAGCTCGCCAGATCCGGTCTACGCGCGCTGGATCGCGATGTACGGCGGCGCCGAGTTCCAGGCCGTCGTCGACTCGGTGCTCGCGGTCACCGACCGGATCGGCGCCGGGGTCTCCGAGCCGGAACTGGCCCTGATGCGCGAGCACTTCACCACGACCTCGCGCTACGAGTGGATGTTCTGGGACGCTGGCTACCGCCGCGAGAGCTGGCCGGTCTAGCGCCGGTCCTGTGGATCGGGTGCCGCGCGGCCAGAAGCGGTGCGAACGGCACGTTCGCTCGCACCTAGCGTGCGAAAGTGCCGCTCGTTCCGATGAGCGTTGGCAGTGGACGTCGCGGCGGTGCTCGACGAGGTCCGCGCGCTGACGGTGAGCACCGGCCCAGGAAGGACCTAGCGCCGGTCCAGCCGGTCCGGCACCGCGACGTGCAGCACGAACCCGACCACCGCCACCACGATCGCGCCGATGAACGCCGGTCCGAACCCGTCCACCCGGAACGGCAGTCCGAGACCGGCCGCGATGAACTCGACGAGCAGGAACAGCAGCGCGTTCACCACCAGCCCGATCAGGCCGAGGGTCAGCACGTAGAGCGGGCAGCCGAGGGTCTTGATGACCGGCTTCAGCACCGCGTTGACCAGCCCGAAGATCAGCGCGACGCCGACCAGGGTGCCGATCCGGGTGGTGGGCGTGCCCGCGGTGTTGTCGATGCCCGGCACGAGCAGGGTGGCCACCCACAGGCTGATCGCGATGACGACGACCCGGATGACGAAGGCCATCAGTCGACCAGGGCCTGGGTCACCAGCGTGCGCAGCTGGGTGCGGATGGGGTAGGTGCTCGAGGGCACCAGCTGGGTGAAGAACATCGCGGTGATCTCCTCGACCGGATCGATGTAGAACGCCGTGCTCGCCAACCCGCCCCAGGCGTACTCGCCGACGTTGGTCAGACCGCGGACCGCGGCGGCGTCGACGACCACCGAGACGCCGAGTCCGAACCCGACGCCGCGCACGGTGGATTCGGCGAAGACCGGGCGACCGTAGGCCTCGAGATCGACGTTGCCGGGCAGGTGGTTGCGGGTCATGTAGGCGACCGTGCGCGGCGACAGCAGCCGGACGCCGTTCAGCTCGCCGCCGCGGGCGAGCGCCTGGCTGAAGCGGTGGTAATCGGCGGCGGTGCCGACCAGCCCGCCGCCGCCGGACAGGAACGTGGGCGGCCGGGTGATCGCGTCGCCCAGTGCGGTGCTGCGGGTCAGGCCGCCGCGCGGGTCCGGCATGTAGAGCGTCGCCAACCGGTCGAGGTCCTCGGCGGCCACCGAGAACCTGGTGTCGGCCATGCCCAGCGGCTCGAGCAGGTACTCGGCGAAGAACTCGTCCAGCGACTGCCCGGACACGACCTCCACCACCCGGCCCAGCACGTCGGTGGACACGCTGTAGTTCCACTCCGTGCCCGGGTGGAACAGCAGCGGCAATCCGGCCCACGCGTCGCAGGCCGCGGCGAGATCCATGCCGGCCGGGGCGGCGAACTCGAAGCCCTTCGACCGGTACATCTCGTCCACCGGGCTGGTGTGGTGGAACCCGTAGGTCAGCCCGGCGGTATGGGTGAGCAGGTGCCAGATGCGCACCGGCTCGACGGCCGGCACGGTGGCCGGGGCCAGCGCCGAGCCCGCCTGGTACACCCGGGGCTGCGCGAACGCCGGGAGGTAGCGCGACACCGGATCGGTCAGCTCCAACGCGCCGCGCTCGTAGAGCATCAGCGCCGCGACCGACGTGATCGGCTTGGTCATCGAGTAGAGGCGCCAGAGCGTGTCGTCCGTGACCGGCCGGCCGGAGTCGAGGTCGGTCAGGCCGTGGTGGGACAGGTGCACCACCCGTCCGCGGCGCGCGACGGCGATCGTCCAGCCCGCGAGCAGTCCCTCGTCGACGTAGCGGCGGAAGTGGGTGTCGATCCTCGACAGTCGATCGGGGTCGAACCCGACCTCGGCTGGCTCGGCATCCACCTTCAGCTGCGCCACCCGATCGACCCTACTCCGGGACGATTCGCGGCCGCGGTGGCGGAAAGCGGCGAACCGCCGCGACCGTCATCACATTCGATGAAATGCGATCGCGTGCGGTGTGGTCGGCGCCGGGGGTGCCGACGGGAGGGGGACGGGCCGTTGCTGTCGGCCCCCGCTCCCCGAGGACCGGTGAACGATGATGACCCGAGGGCACCCGCACACGTCCGTCCTGGACGGCACGCCTACCGGCCGCGACACCGAGCCGGCGACGAGCCCGATCCCGCTGCGCGCAGACCCGCCGACCGACCCGCTGCCGACCATCGACGTCCGCGCGGGTATCGCTGCCGACCCGGCCCTCGACGACGACCGGCACACCCGCCAGGTCGCGGTGCTGGCCGCGTTCCTCGCCCTGATCGTGCTGGTCGCGCTGCTGATGGGCGTCGGGGTCATCTAGCCCAGGTCCCGTGGATCACCCCGGGGACGCACGCATCGGCATGAACGGCACTCTCGCTCGCACCTAGCGTGCGACAGTGCCGTTCGCACCACCCTCGAGCATCGCCCGCAACGCTTCGGCGAGGTCGTCGAGGGCCACCGCGCCGCTGGGCGTCGCACCGAGGGTCCAGAGGAAGCCGTGCACCATGCCGTCGTAGCGGCGCGCGGTGACCGACACCCCGGCGTCGCGCAGCCGGGCCGCGTAGGCCTCGCCCTCGTCGCGCAGCGGGTCGAACTCGGCGGTCATCACGAACGCGGGCGGCAGCCCGACCAGGCTGTCGGCCCGCGCCGGCGCCGCGTAGCAGTCCTTGCCGAGGTCGCCCGCGCCCAGGTAGTGCGCCCAGAACCACTGCACGCTCGCGCGCTGCAGCAGGTACCCCTCGGCGTTGTCCGCGTAGGACTGGGTGCTGAAGTCGAAGTCGGTGACCGGGTAGATCAGCAGCTGGGCGGCGATCGTCGGGCCGCCCCGATCCCGGGCGGCCAGCGCGACCGCCGCGGCCAGGTTGCCGCCGGCGCTGTCGCCGGCCACCACCAGCCGGGCCGGGTCCGCGCCCAGCTCGGCGGCGTGCTCGTTCACCCACACCATCGCCGCGTAGCTGTCGTCGAAGGCCGCCGGGTAGCAGTGCTCGGGAGCGAGCCGGTAGTCCACCGACACCACCACCGAGCCGGTGCGCAGCGCGATCGAGCGCACCGGACGGTCGACGGTGTCCAGATCCCCGACCACCCAGCCGCCGCCGTGGAAGTAGACGATCACCGGACGGTCGCCGGAGCCGTCGGGGGTGTAGATCCGCACCGGGATCTCCCCGTCCGGCCCCGGGATCGTGCGGTTGTGCACCGCGATGTCCTCGGGCTCGCCCTGCAGGTCCTGGAAGCCCTTGGTTGCCTCCCGGGCCTGCGGCACGGTCATCGCCTCGAACGGCGGCAGGCCCGCGTCACGCAGGGCGGCGAGCAGCTGTTGGGCTTCGGGGTGGACGGGCATCGGTGGCCTCCAGCGGTCCGGCAACAGTGCGCTCCGTCCACCATGACACCCCACCCCGCACCGCGCATGATCAACTACGCAGCTCGCCGCGCTTGACGGAGATCGGTGGGCGGCCGAGGGTGCAGCGGTGGACGCCGACGTCATCGTGGTGGGGGGCGGGCTCGCCGGGCTGGTCGCCACGGCCGAGCTGGTCGAACCGGGGCCGGCGGGTGCTGCTGCTGGAGCAGGAGCCGGCCACGAGCCTGGGCGGGCAGGCGTTCTGGTCGTTCGGCGGGCTGTTCCTGGTCGATTCGCCCGAGCAGCGGCGGCTGGGCATCCGCGACTCGCCACGAGCTGGCCATGCAGGACTGGCTGGGCAGCGCCGGCTTCGACCGCGGCGTCGACGAGCCGGGCGGCGAGGACTTCTGGGCCCGCCAGTGGGCGACCGCATACCTGGCGTTCGCGGCCGGCGAGAAGCGGGCCTGGCTGCACGCGATGGGGGTGCGCTGGTTCCCGGTGGTCGGCTGGGCCGAGCGCGGCGGGGGGCTGGCCGACGGGCACGGCAACTCGGTGCCCCGGTTCCACGTCACCTGGGGTACCGGGCCCGGGCCTGCTGGCCCCGTTCGAGCGCCGGGTGCGGGCGGGCGATCGACGCGGGCTGGTCGAGCTGCGATTCCGGCACCGGGTCGACGGGTTGAGCGTCACCGACGGGGTGGTCGACGGGGTGCACGGCGCGGTGCTGGAGCCCTCGGCCGCGGCCCGCGGCATCGCCAGCTCCCGGGTGGAGGTGGGCAACTTCGCGCTGCGCGGGCAGGCGGTGATCGTCACGGCCGGCGGGATCGGCGGCAACCCGGAGCTGGTCCGCGCGAACTGGCCGGCCCGGCTCGGGCCGGCGCCGCGGGAGATGATCTCCGGGGTGCCCGCGCACGTGGACGGCCGGATGCTCGGCATCACCGAGGCGGCCGGCGCCCGGGTGGTCAACCGCGACCGGATGTGGCACTACACCGAGGGCATCCGGAACTGGGAGCCGATCTGGGCCCGGCACGGGATCCGGATCCTGCCCGGCCCGTCGGCGCTGTGGTTCGACGCCCGCGGCCGGCGACTGCCCGCCCCGCACTTCCCCGGCTTCGACACCCTGGCCGCGCTGGCGGCGATCACCGGGACCGGCTACGACCACTCCTGGTTCGTGCTCAACCAGACGATCATCGAGAAGGAGTTCGCGCTGTCGGGCTCCGAGCAGAACCCGGACCTGACCGGCAAGGACATCCGGGCCACGATGGGCCGGATCCGGCCGGGCGCGCCGGCGCCGGTCGAGGCGTTCCAGGACCAGCGGCGCCGACTTCGTGGTCGCCGACTACCCTGGCCGAGCTGGTCGAGGGCATGAACAAGCTGTCGGTGAGCTACCCGACGACGCCGGCCTCGACGCGCCACCGCTGCGCCACGCCGACCTGCACCGCCAGATCACCGCCCGCGACCGCGAGCTCGACAACCCGTTCGGCAAGGACCGGCAGGTCGCGGCGATCCGCGCGGCCCGGCGCTACCGCGGCGACCGGCTGGTGCGCACCGCGGCGCCGCACCGGATCCTCGATCCGCGGCACGGCCCGTTGATCGCGGTGAAGCTGCACATCCTCACCCGCAAGACCCTCGGTGGCCTGCAGACCGATCTGTCCGGCCGGGTGCTGCGCGCCGACGGCACCCCGTTTCCGGGGCTGTACGCCGCGGGCGAGATCGCCGGCTTCGGCGGCGGCGGGATGCACGGCTACCGCTCGCTGGAGGGCACGTTCCTCGGCGGCTGCCTGTTCTCCGGGCGGCAGGCGGGCCGCGCGGCCGCGCTCGCCGTCGGCTGACCAGCGCTCAGGCCGGTGTCGCGACGGCGCGGGCGGCGCCGGGAGACGGCCACCCCGAGCAGGCACAGCGCCCCGCCGACCAGCGCGGTCCCCGCCGGCAGCTCGCCCAGCAGGGCCCACGACATGAGCACCACGATGGCCGGCACCGACAGCGTCGTCGACGCCATCACCCCGGCGCTGATCCGGGTCAGCGCGTAGGCCCAGAGCGTGAACCCGACGGCCGTCGGGAAGATCCCCAGGTACACGACGGCGGCAACGGCCGCGCCCGGGGCGCGGGCCAGCTCCTCGAGCGCCTGCCCCGCGAACGGCACCAGCACCACGGTGCCGATGACGCAGCCCAGCCAGGTCGCGGTCAGCGAGTCGGTGGTCCGCAGCGCGATCTTCTGGGTCAGCACGCCGGCGGCGTAGAGCACCGCGCTGGCCAGGCCGAGCAGCAGGCCGAGCAGGTCGGCGGGCCTGCTCGCGCCGCCGAGGGCGATCACCGTGACGCCGACGAAGGACACCACGATGCCGATCAGCAACGGCCGCGGGTAGCCCTCGCCGAGCAACCAGCCGGCCACCGCGGCGACCAGGACCGGAGCGATGTTGACCAGCATCGCCGTGGTACCGGCGTCCAGGTGCCGCTCGGCCGCGTTCAGCGCGACGGTGTAGCCGGCGAACCAGAGCACCCCGTAGCCGGCGATCAGCAGCGCGCTCTGCCGGCTCGGGGCCCGCGGCAGCCGGCCGCGGGTGTGGATCAGCACGAACACGGTCAGCGTCAGCGAGCCCGCGACCAGCCGCAGCAGCGCCATCGGGCCGGGCGCGAACGTGTCCCCGATCGCGCGGATGCCGACGAACGCCGATGCCCACAACACCAGGGTCGCCACCACGGCGGCGGGCACCGTCCAGCGGGCGCGGGCCGTTGCGGCGGGGCCCACGGTGACCGGAGCCGGGAGGGAGTCGACCATGACGTCCACCCTGGGACCGAAACCGAGTAAGCACAAGCGAATACTCCTGAACTATCTTTCAGTCACGCTGTACTATCGGCGCCCATGTTGGACATCCAGCGACTGCGCGTGTTCCGGGCGATCGTGGCCGCCGGTTCGGTCAGCGGTGCGGCGAGCACCCTGGGCTACACCCCGTCCGCGATCAGCCAGCACCTGAGCGCGCTGCAGCGGGAGACCGGCCTGATCCTGGTCGAACGCCGCGGGCGCGGCATCGAACCGACGGCCGCCGGCATCGCCTTCGCCGACGAGCTCGGCTCGGTCTTCGAGCGGCTGGCCCGCGTCGAGTCGGTGGTCGGCGACCTTCGGGCCGGCCGGGTGGGCCGGCTGACGGTCAGCTACTTCGCCTCGGCCGGAGCGGCCTGGATCCCGCCGGTGGTGGCCGTGCTCGCCCGCGAGTTCCCGCAGCTGCGGCTGGACCTGCGGCTGATCGAGCTGGCCGGCGAGACGGCGGTGCCCCCCGACATCGAGGTGCTCGTCGAGGGCGCCGCCCCGCCGCGCAGCGAGGGGTACCAGCTCGTCGAGCTGCTGGACGAGCCGTACGTGGTGGTGCTGCCCGCCGAACACCCGCTCGCCGGCCGCCGCGAGATCAGGCCTGGCCGAGCTGCGCGACGAGCACTGGGTCGACAACGACTTCGCCCGCGGCCCCTGCCGCCAGGTCGTGCTGGACGCCTGCGCCGCCGCCGGCTTCTCCCCCGGCTTCCACATCGAGACCCACGACTACCCGTCGGCGATCGCCTTCGTCGCCGCCGGCATCGGGATCACCGTGCTGCCTCGCCTCGGCACCGCGACGCTGCCGCCCGGCGTTCGCGTCGTCCCGGTCGTCGACCCGGTGCCGCGGCGGCGGGTGCTGCTGCGCACCCGCAACGCGGTGCGCGAGCACCCGGCGGTGCGCCGGGCCGCCGAGCTGCTGCGCGACGCCGCCGCCTGCACCCGCTCGGCGCCGCTTCGTCAACCGCTCTGACCAGCAGGTACCGTCCGGCGCCTCAGCCTCGGATGTCGTGCGCGTGGTGGACCAGGTCGTGCGCGAAGTACTGGATCAAGGTCTCGACGGTGAACACCGAGCCGTTCGAACGACGTCCGGAGCGGGCCAGCTGATCGTCGGTCACCTGCTGGATGGTCGCGTTGATCTGCGCTCCCGCGGTATTCAGCTCGGCGCCGACCGTCGCGGGCTGCTGGCGCCAGTACCGCTGCGCCAGCGCCGTCTCGTCCTGGTCCCAGTTGGCGAACAGCGGGTCGTCCTCGGCGAGCATCGCGCGCAACCGCTCGTCGAAGATCCGACAGACGTCGCGGACGTGGCAGGCGTACTCGGCGGTCGACCAGACGGTCGGCGCCGGCCTCGTGGTCGCGTCCGGATCGCTGAGCCGACGGTCGAACCGGGCCAGCACGTCGCCGACGAGATCGGGCACATCGCGCACGCTCGCGGCGCCCGCGTCGAAGCCGCAGTCCGGGCAACGCCGGAGCAATGTCCAGGTCCAGTCCTTGTCGTCCGGTTCGGGTGTAACGGGTTCGCTCATCCGGCGAGTATCGCGGCCTCAGAGCGGGCTGGGGCGGCCCCGGGGGGCGACGATGAGCCGTGCTTGTCGACGGCCGGCGGAGGGCGCAGCGATGACGGACACCCGTGAGCAGGAGGCTCCGGCGCCGATACCGCGCCGGATCGCCTCGCTGGCCGCCCGGCCGCCGCTCCGACTCGTTCGCTGGCTCCTGAAGCACCGCGTGGAGTCCGTCGAGGGGCGGGCCGCCCGCGAGGAACACCACGAGGAGCACCCGTGGTGGAAGGTGATGTGCCTGACCGGCGTCGACTACTTCTCGACCCTGAGCTACCTGCCGGGCATCGCCGCACTGGCGGCCGGCGCGATCTCCCCGCTGGCCACGCTGCTCATCGTGCTGCTCACCCTGATCGGGATGCTGCCGATGTACCGCCGCATCGCGGCCGAGAGCCCGAACGGGCAGGGCTCGGTGGCGATGCTGGAACGGCTGCTCCCGTTCTGGTGGGGCAAGCTGTTCGTGCTGGTCCTGCTCGGGTTCGTGGCCACGTCGTGGATCATCACGATCACGCTGTCGGCGGCCGACGCCACCGCGCACTTCGTGCAGAACCCGTTCGCGCCGGCGTTCCTGGCGCACCGGGAGGTGCTGCTCACCGTCGGCCTGCTGGTCGTGCTGGGCGCGGTGTTCCTGGCCGGCTTCAGCGAGGCGGTCGGCGTCGCGGTGCCGCTGGTGGCGGTGTTCCTGCTGCTCAACGCGGTGGTCGTGGTGGTGGGCCTGGTGCACAGCATCGGCGAGCCGGTGGTGCTGCAGCACTGGCTGGATGCGGTGCTGAGCACCGGCGGGCTGGGCAACGCGGCGCTCGTCGCGTTCCTGGCGTTCCCGCTGCTGGTGCTCGGACTGTCCGGTTTCGAGACCGGGGTGAGCATGATGCCGCTGATCCACGCGGACGGCGACACCGACGAGGACCGGCGCACCAGCCGGATCGCGCGCACCCGCACGCTGCTCACCGTGGCCGCGGTGATCATGAGCTTCTACCTGATCACCACCGGCTTCATCACCACCGTGCTGGTCCCGCCCGCGGAGTTCGCCCCGGGCGGCCAGGCCAACGGCCGCGCGTTGGCCTACGTCGCGCACGACCTGCTCGGCAACGCCTTCGGCACCGCCTACGACATCAGCTCGATCCTGATCCTGTGGTTCGCCGGCGCGTCCGCGATGGCCGGCCTGATCAACATCGTGCCCCGCTACCTGCCCGGATACGGGATGGCGCCGGAGTGGGCGCGCGCGGTGCGGCCGGTCGTGCTCGTCTACACCGGTATCGCGATCATCATCACGATCCTGTTCGGGGCCAGCGTGGACGCCCAGGCCGGGGCGTACGCCACCGGGATCCTGGCCATGATGGTGTCCGCGGCGTTCGCGGTGACCGTGGCCGCCCGGCGCCGGCACAAGCCGCTGGCCGTGGCCGGCTTCAGCGTGGTCACGCTGCTGTTCGGCTACGCCCTGATCGACAACATCATCGAGAAGCCCGACGGCATCGTGATCTCGCTGGTGTTCATCGCCGCCATCATCGTGATCTCGCTGATCTCCCGGCTCGGGCGGGCCACCGAGCTGCGCGCCGACACGATCGAGTTCGACGATCAGGCGAGGGCCTTCATCACCGACTGCATCGACCACGAGGCGCTGCACTTCGTGGCCAACAAGTTCCAGCCCGGCGACACCGCCGCGGACTACGCGGCCAAGGAACGGGAGCAGCGAACGCTCAACCCGATCCCGGCCGACGCCCGGGTGATCATCCTCGAGGTCGAGGTGACCGACCCGTCGGACTTCTCGAAGGCGCTGTCGGTGCACGGGATCGACATCGAGGGGCACCGGGTGTTGCGGGTGCAGAGTCCGGCGGCGCCGAACACGCTGGCCGCGGTGATGCTCCGGATCCGCGACGAGACCGGCCTGCGCCCGCACCTGCACTTCCAGTGGTCGGAGGGCAACCCGCTGACCCACCTGGCCAAGTACGTGCTGCTGGGCAAGGGCGAGACCGCCCCGGTCACCCGGGAGGTGTTGCGGCAGGCCGAGCCGGACGTGCAGCGGCGCCCGATCGTGCACGTCGGCGGTTGACCAGCTGGACGGGTGCGCCGTTCACCCAACGGCGAGCGGCTCATCGACGCAGGGTCAGACGTTGGCGGCGCGGGCGGCGACCGGCCAGCGTTCGATCGAGCCGTCGGCGTCGAACAGCACGAGCTCGGTGGCCAGGTTGACCGCGTTGCAGACGTGGTTGGGGGCCACCCGGACCCGGTCGCCGTGGCGCAGCGGGCCCCCGCCGTCGGGGAACTCGACGGTCGCGTGGTGCTCGGAGAGCGCGGTGATCCGGGCCTGCGGGTGGTCCGGCAGCCGGCCGAACCCGGTGGTCCAGGCCGGCCGGTCGGCACCGAGCACCTTGCTCCCGGCGTCCAGGACGACCCGCTCCGCGGCCACGCTGACCACCGTCGAGATCGCGGTGAGCGCCACGTCGGACCAGCCGCAGACGTCCAGCTCGACCTGCTGCGCGTCGTAGAACGGGTACACGCCCGGTCGGATCTCGGTGAGAGCGTCCTGATCGGACAGTGCGGCGGTCGGGGTGCACCCGCCACTGACCACAATGCACTCGAATCCGGCGGCGCGGAGGCCGGCGACGGCGGTGCCCAGCGACTGTGCCTCCTCGCGGGCCGCGCTCTCCCGTCGACCCGGTCCGTAGCCGTGGCCGGGGAAGGTGAACACCCCCTGCACCGCCAGCCCGGCACGCTCGGCGGCCCGGGCCACGTCGGCGGCCTGCTCCGGCCGTACCCCGCTCCGGTGCTGGCCGCTGTCGATCTCGACGAGCACCCCGGCCGTGGTCCCGACGAGCGCCGGCGCCAGCGCCGCGACCCCCGCGGCCGAGTCGATCCCGACCGACAGCGCGACCCGCTCCGCCAGCGCCCGGAGTCGCGCGGCGCGGGCCCCCGCCGCCCACACCGGGTAGGCGATGAACAGGTCCCCGACACCGGCGGCGGCGAACACCTCGGCCTCACCGACCGTGGCCACGGTCAGCCCGACCGCGCCGAGCTCGAGCTGGCGGCGGGCGATCGGCAGGCACTTGTGGGTCTTGGCGTGCGGGCGCAGCGCCAGCCCGGCCGCCCGGGTCCGGTCGGCCATCGCGGCCAGGTTGCGCTCCAGGACCCGCCGGTCCACCGCGAGGTACGGGGTGTCGCCCGCTTCGGCCCAGCTCTCGACGTCGACCATGCGCTGATTCTGGACCCCGGTCACCGACGGACCAGAATGTGCAGATGGACCAGCCGCTGGTCGGGGCAATCGCGCTGCCGGACGGCACCGGGGTGCGCGGCCGGGGCCGGCGGGAACCGCTACCGACCGGTCCGGTGCCGCAGTTCGGGCTGTACCTGGGCCGGCCCCCGGACCAACCACGGCGGCGGTTCGGACTCGGCGCCGGAGCGCCGTGGCGACCCGACTGGCCGGCCGAGTGGATCGACTGGCCCGACTTCCGCACACCACGCGACGACCACCGCGCCGCGGAGCTGATCAACCTCACCTATCACCGGGCCCGGGCCGGCGAGCTGGTCGAGGTGGCTTGCGGCGGCGGTACCGGCCGGACCGGAACGGTGATCGCCTGCATGGCCGTGCTGGCCGGGCACCCGGCCGCCGACGCGGTCGGCTGGACCCGCCGGCACTACCGCCCGCGCGCGGTCGAGACCCCCGGACAGCGACGCTGGATCGCCTGGTTCGCCGAGCACGGCCGCCCCCTGCCCGCCTGACCCGCCACGTGGCCCACGCCTCACCCGGCACCTTTCGCCGGACCGCACAGACCGCAGGCACCCGGCACAGGGGCCGCGCGGTCTGTGCCGGGTGCCGGCGGTCTGTGCGGTCGGTGGACGTGCGGCCCGGATAGGGTCGCGGCTTGGGCGGGAACCAGCGGTGGGCCGGCACCGACGGGCCGGACGTGGGATCGATCGTCGCGACGCTGCGCGCCGCCGGCTGCGTCTTCGCCGAGGACGAGGCCCGACTGCTGATCGAGGGGGCGGGGTCGGCCGCTGAGCTGGCGGCCCTGGTCGCGCAGCGCGTCGCAGGACAACCCCTGGAGCACATCCTGGGGTGGGCCGAGTTCCACGGCCTGCGGATCGTGCTGGAGCCCGGGGTGTTCGTGCCCCGCAGGCGCACCGAGTACCTCGTCGACCAGGCGGCCGCGCTGCTTCGGCCCGGCGCGACCGTGCTCGACCTGTGCTGCGGCTCCGGCGCGGTGGGTGCCGCGCTGGCCGCACAGGTGTCGGGTGCCACGGCGCCTGCGGTCGCGGCATCGGGGATTCGGACGCCGGAGAGCCCGGCGGCGGGCAGCAAGGCGACGGGCAGCCGGGCGCCGGAGAGCCAGGCACCGGGACGCGGGGCGCCGGGGATCGAGCTGTACGCGGTGGACATCGATCCGGCCGCGATACGCAGCGCCCGGCGCAACCTGCCCGCCGCCCACGTCTACGAGGGTGATCTCTACGCGCCGTTGCCCTCGACCCTGCACGGGCGGGTCGACATGCTCGTCGTGATCGCGCCGTACGTGCCCACCGCGTCGATCCGGCTGATGCACCCGGAAGCCCGCGACCACGAGCCGGCCGCCGCCCTGGACGGCGGGCCGGACGGGCTGGACGTGCTGCGCCGGGTGCTCGCCGGGATCGGCACCTGGCTGGCCCCCGGCGCCCACCTGCTGACCGAGACCGGCGAGGACCAGGTGGACGCCGCGCTGGCCGAGTTCGCCCGCCACGGACTCGCCGCCCGCAACGTCACCTCCGACGACGGCGGCGCCACCGTCCTCATCGCCCGCCACACCGGCTGACCGCGGGCACCGCGGACCTCCTGCGCGGCACCCGGGGCGGTCCGGCCGTGCGCGCCGCGTCCACCCGGTGCGCGGCGAACTCAGGCGTCGAAGTCGACGGTCACCGTGGCGGAGACGGGCAGGGTCTGGCAGGTGAGGACGAAGCCGGCGTCGACCTCGTCGTCCTCCAGGGCGAAGTTGCGCCGCATGGTCACATCGCCGTCGGTGACCTTGGCCCGGCAGGTGCCGCAGACCCCGCCCTTGCAGGCGAACGGCAGGTCGCCGCGGACCTGCTGCGCCGAGTCGAGCACGGTCTCCGCGCGCGGCAGCGTGAGGGTGGTGGCGCGGCCGTTCAGCACCACGGTGACCTCGCTGGTCTCCCCGCTGACCTCGGCGTCGGGCCGGTGCAGCTCCGGCGGCGGTTCGTCCACATAGAACAGCTCGCGGTGCACCCGCTTGCGGTCCACCCCGAATCCGGTGAGCACCTCGACCGCGTCTTCGGTCATGCCCAGCGGGCCGCACAGCCACCAGTGGTCCACATCGGAGGTGTCCACAAGGGAGCTGAGCAGGGTACGCAGCTTGTCCGCGTCCAGCCGGCCGGTGAAGATCTCCGCCTCCATCGGCTCCCGGGACAGCACGTGCAACAGGTGCAGCCGCGGGCCGTAGGCGTTCTTCAGATCGGCGATCTCCTCGGTGAACATCACCGTGTCGGTGCGGCGGTTGCCGTAGAGCAGGGTGACCGCGGTGTCGGGCGCCGCGGCCAGCACGCTGGCCGCGATGGACAGCACCGGGGTGATGCCGGAGCCGGCCGCGATCAGCCCGTGGTGGCTGCCGGCCGCGATGTCCGGGGTGAACGAACCCGAGGGCGGCGACACCTCGATCTCGTCACCGGGCTGCAACCGGTCGACCAGCCACTCGGAGAACAGCCCGGTGTCCACCCGGCGCACGCCGACCTTCGGCAGCGACCCGGCCGGGGCGCAGATGGAGTAAGAGCGCCGCTCCTCCCGTCCTTCGACGACCAGCCGCAGCGTGAGGTACTGCCCGGGGCGGAAGCGGAACTCATCGGCCAGCTCCGGCGGCACCTCGAAGGTCACCGCGACGGCGTCGGCGCAGAGCCGCTCGACGTCGGCGACCCGCAGCGCGTGGAACCCGCCGCGGGCATCCGGCGTCCGGACCTCGGTGGCCACCCCGCCGGTCATCAGATCTCCTTCATGTGCTGGAACGGCTCCGCGCAGGCCGTGCAGCGCCGCAGCGCCGTGCACGGCGTCGGGCCGAAGCGGGAGAACTCGGCGGTGGCCGGCGAGCCGCAGCGCGGGCAGCGCACCACCGCCGACGGCGCGGACAGCGTGAGCGGGATCGGGCCGGCGGCGCGGCGGCCGAGCCGGTCCGGCGGCGCGACACCGTGCTCGGCGAGCGCGCGGCGGCCCGCCTCGGAGATCCAGTCGGTGCTCCACGCCGGGGCGAGCACGGTGCGCACCTCGACGCGTCCGAAGCCGGCCGCGGTGAGCGCGGCCCGCAGGTCGTCGCGCATGATCTCGATGGCCGGGCAGCCCGAGTAGGTCGGCGTGATCGTCACGGTCACCGTGTCGCCATCGGTCTCGACGCCGCGGATCACGCCGAGGTCGTCGAGGGTGAGCATCGGCATCTCCGGATCGACCACCTGAGAGACGATCGCCCGGGCAGTGACGCTGAGGGCGGCCTCGACGGCGGTCACCATCGGGCACCCGGGTGCTGGCGGGCCAGGCTCTGCATCTCGGCCAGCAGATGCCCGAGGTGTTCGGTGTGCAGCCCCTGCCGGCCGCTGCGGCCGCCGATGGTCCCGATGCCAGGCCTGGTCGGCCGGGTCAGCGTCGCGCGCGTGATCACCTCGTCGAGCACCGCGTCGACCTCCTCCCTGGTCGACGCCGGATCGACCGCGACATCGGCCGCGGCGAGCCGGCGTTCGACCTCGGAGGTGCGGAACAGCTCCTCCAGGTACGGCCACACCGTGTCCAATGCGGACTGCATGCGGCGCTTCGACTCCGCGGTGCCGTCGCCGAGGCGCAACGTCCAGCGCGCGGCGTAGTCCCGGTGGTAGGCCAGCTCCTTGACGCCCTTGCCGGCCACCGCGGCCAGCACCGGGTCGCGGGAGTCGAGCAGCCGCTGCAGCAGCGCGAGCCGCCAGGTCGAGAACAGCAGCAGCCGGGCGATCGCGGCGGCGAAGTCGAGGTGGTCGGGCAGCTCGGCCAGCGCCACGTTGCGGAACTCCGACTCGGCGCGCAGGTAGGCCAGCCCGTCCTCATCCCGCTCTTCGTCCTCGACGTGGCCGGCGCGGGCGAGCAGGATCCGGGCCTGCCCGAGCAGGTCGAGCGCGGTGTTGGCCAGCGCGACGTCCTCCTCCAGCTCGGGGGCGTTGCTGACCCACTCGGCGAGCCGCTGGCTGCAGATCAGCGCGTCGTCGCCGAGCATCAGGCAGTACTGCGCGAGATCGGCCGGATCGACGCCGTCGGGCACCGGTGAGGTGATCTCGGCCTGCACGTCCTCGACCCCGGTGCCGAACGCCCAGCGCGGGTCGTCGTGGGCGACCGAGTCGGCCAGCGACTGGTAGGCGTTGCCGGGATCGTGCTCGGCCACGTCGGTGTGGTGCCCGGAAGTAGGTGACGAGCTCACAGGTGCGGCACCTCCTCCGGGATCGCGTAGAACGTCGGGTGCCGGTAGACCTTGTCGCCGGCCGGGGCGAAGAAGGGATCCTTCTCGGCCGGGCTGGACGCGGTGATGTCGTCGGCGCGCACCACCCAGATCGAGACGCCCTCGTTGCGCCGGGTGTAGACGTCGCGAGCGTTGTGCAGGGCCATCTCGGCGTCGGGCGCGTGCAGCGAGCCGACGTGCACGTGGTTGAGCCCGCGCTTGCCGCGCACGAACACCTCGTACAGCGGCCAGCCGCGCCGCTTCGGCTCGGCCGTGTTCTGCACCGGGCCGTCCTGCACCGTGCCGGTCTCGACGCCCTCGGTCGGCACCGCGCCGTGGCCCCCTTCGGCGGTGAAGTCCGCGCCGGACGGGTCGTCGCCGGGGATCATGACGTCACCTGCTCGCCCATCGCGTGAGCCGCCTGCTTGTCCGCATAGGCCTGGGCCGCCGCTCGCACCCACTCGCCGCCCTCGTGCGCGCGGCGCCGGTGCGCCAGCCGTTGCGCGTTGCACGGGCCGGAGCCGGCGATCACGGCCTTGAACTCGGTCCAGTCCGGCTCGCTGAAGTCGTGGTGGCCGCGCGCTTCGTTCCACACCAGGCCCTCGTCGGGCAACGTCACGCCGAGCGCCTCGGCCTGCGGCACCGTCATGTCCACGAACCGCTGGCGCAGCTCGTCGTTGGTGTGCCGCTTGATCCCCCAGTCCATCGACTGCTGGGTGTTCGGCGAGTCGCCGTCGGGCGGACCGAACATCATCAGCGACGGCCACCAGAACCGGTTGGTCGACTCCTGCACCATCTCGCGCTGCGCATCCGTGCCGTTGACCATGGCCAGCAGCAGCTCGATAGCCCTGCCGCTGGTGGAACGACTCCTCCTTGCAGATGCGGATCATCGCCCGCGCGTAGGGGCCGTAGGAGCAGCGGCACAGCGGCACCTGGTTGCAGATCGCCGCGCCGTCCACCAGCCAGCCGATCACCCCGACGTCCGCATAGGACAGTGTCGGGTAGTTGAAGATCGAGGAGTACTTCTGCTTGTTCTCGATGAGCTTCTCGGTGAGCTCCTCGCGGTCCACGCCCAGCGTCTCGGCCGCCGCGTAGAGGTACATTCCGTGGCCGGCCTCGTCCTGCACCTTGGCCAGCAGGATCGCCTTGCGACGCAGGCTCGGCGCGCGCAGGATCCAGTTCCCCTCCGGCTGCATGCCGATGATCTCCGAGTGCGCGTGCTGCGCGATCTGCCGGATCAGGGTCTTGCGGTAGTCGTCGGGCATCCAGTCCCGGGGCTCGATCCGCTGGTCCGCCGCGATCGTCTCCTCGAAGACCCCGCGGAGATCGTCCTCGGCCAGGCCCCGCTCGGCAGTGGTCACAACCGACCCTCCTCTAACCGAATGTTCGTTCGTCTGATGATGACGCACCCGCCCGGCCCGCGCAACCCCGGCCTCAGCCGCCCGGGAGCACGCCCTCGAAGACCGACCGCACGACGTCCTCGGGCAGGCCGGCGGCACCGGGGCGCCCCGGGCGGTACCACTCGACGATCGAGTTCACCGTGCCGGAGATCAGCTTCGCGGCGACCGCCGGATCGACGTCGGCGCGCACCTGACCGGCCACCGACGCCTCCCGGACCAGCTCGGCCAGCGCGGCGTCGAAGGTGCGCCTGCGCTCCAGGGCCCAGCGTTCGGTCTCGGTGTTGCCGCGCACCCGCAGCAGCAGGGTGACGTAGGGCAGCTCGGCCTGCAGCACCTCGACCTGCCGGCGCACGATGTAGCGCAGCCGGTCCACGGCCCGCCCGGTGGTCGCGTGCCGCTCGGCCAGGATGGCGAACAGGCCGTCCAGGGCCCGCGTCACGGCGGCCCGCAGCAGCTCCTCCTTGCCGCTGACGTGGTGGTAGAACGACGATTTGGTGATCCCGGCGGCCAGCGAAAGGTGCTCCATCGAGGTGGCGTCGTAGCCGCGGGTGTTGAACTCGGCGACGGCCACCGCGAGCAGCGAGGACGCGTCGTACACCGGGCGCCGGGCCCCCGCCTCCCCGCGGGCCCGCCGGGTGCGCGGCGCCACCTCCAGCCCCGGTGCCGGATCCGCACTCATGCCGCCACCCCCGTCGGCCTCGGATCCCTCACCCGTTCCCCCCGTCGGATCGGCCCGCCGCCGGTGATCCCGCCCCATCCCCGGCCCCCCGGCCACCTCGGAACGAACGGCACTGTCGCACGCACCTAGCGTGCGAAAGTGCCGTTCGTGCCAGGTGGGGCGGGGGTGGGGTCACCGCGATCACGAGCCCTCGAAGGTGGGGCGGCGCTTGGCCAGGAAGGCCTCCACGGCGCCGGCGTGGTCCTTGGTGGCACCCAGGCGCGCCTGCGCGGCGGCCTCGGCCGCCAGCGCCTGGGCCAGCGGGGACACCGCGCCGACGGCCAGCGCCCGCTTGATCTCGGCGTAGGCCGCGGTCGGCCCGGCGGCCAGCGCGCCGGCCAGCTCGAGCGCGACCTCGAGCAGCTGCTCGGGTGCGACCACCGCGCGCAGCAGGCCCCACTGCGACGCCTGCTCGGCGGTGAACGACTCCCCCAGCAGCAGCAGCTCGGTGGCGCGGGCGGCGCCGAGCGAGTGCGCCAGGGTGGCCGACAATCCGGAGTCGGCGGTCAGCCCGATCGCCGCGAACGCGGTGGCGAAGGTGGCGCCGGCCGCGGCCAGCCGCAGGTCACAGGCCAGCGCGAAGCCGAGGCCCGCGCCGACGCAGGCGCCGTTGATCGCGGCCACCACCGGTTTCCGCATCGTGGCCAGCCCGGTCACGATCGGGTTGTAGTGCCGCTCCACGGTGTCGAACAGTGTCCCGCCGTCGGGCTGGGCCCCGCCGGAATGGGCCCCGTCGGGGTGGCGCAGCGTCTCGGCGTGCTCGCGGAGGTCCTGCCCGACGCAGAAGGCCTTGCCGCTGCCGGTCAGCACGACGGCCCGCACCGATGAGTCAGCGCCCACCTCGGCGACCGCCGCGACCAGCGCCTCCTTCAGCTCGACGGTCAGCGCGTTGCGCCGGTCCGGCCGGTTCAGCGTGATCACCGCGACCGCCGCGTCCCGCTCCAGCACTACGGCGGGACCGGTCACCGTTTCTCCCCTGTCGTCGCTCACCGGGCCATGCTAACGTGCCAGACAACCGAACGATCGTTCGTCGACGAACATCGAGGAGCAGCAGCATGGGTGAGGTCTTCCTGCTGGGCGGAGCGCGCACACCCCAGGGCCGGTACGGCGGTGCGCTGGCCACCGTGCGACCGGACGACCTCGCCGCGCTGGTCGTCGCGGCTGCGCTGGAGCGGGCCGGAGTGCCCGGCGACGCCGTCGACGAGGTCGTGCTGGGCGCGGCCAACCAGGCCGGTGAGGACAACCGCGACGTGGCCCGGATGGCCGTGCTGCTGGCCGGGTTGCCGCACACCGTGCCCGGCTACACCGTCAACCGGCTCTGCGCCAGCGGACTGACCGCGATCGCCGTCGCCGCGCAGGCGGTGCGCTGCGGCGAGGCCGACGTGGTGGTGGCCGGTGGCGTCGAGTCGATGACCAGGGCCCCGTGGGTGCTGGCCAAGCCGGGCACCCCGTGGGCCAAGCCGGGCGAGGTCGTCGACACCTCGCTGGGCTGGCGGTTCACCAACCCCCGGTTCGTCGAGCTCGACCGGGCCGCCCCCGCCGACCACACCGAGACCGCGGGCCCGATCACGCTGTCCATGGGCGAGACCGCCGAGGAGGTCGCCGCGCTGGACGGGATCACCCGCGAGGACTGCGACGCCTTCGCGTTGCGCAGCCACACCCGCGCGGTCGCGGCGGCCAAGGACGGCCGGTTCGACGCCGAGCTGGTGGCCGTGCCGGTGCCGCAGCGCAAGGGCGACCCGGTGCTGGTCACCGCGGACGAGGGCCCGCGGGCCGATGCGTCGCCGGCGAGCCTCGGCCGGCTGCGGCCGGTGTTCCGCCGGGACGGCATGGTCACCGCCGGGAACTCGTCGCCGCTGTCGGACGGGGCCGCGGCGATCGTGGTCGCCTCCGAGCGGGCGGTGCGCGAGCACGGGTTGGCGCCGGTGGCCCGGATCGTGGGCAGCGCGAGCGCCGGGGTGGCGCCGCACCTGATGGGGCTCGGCCCGGTGCCGGCCGCCGGTAAGGTCCTTGACCGGGCCGGCTGGTCGGTCGGCGATCTGGACGCGGTGGAGCTGAACGAGGCGTTCGCCGCGCAGAGCCTGGCCTGCGTGCGCCGGCTCGGGCTGGACCCGGAGATCGTCAACGCCGACGGCGGGGCGATCGCGCTGGGACACCCGCTGGGTTGCTCCGGAGCCCGGATCACCGTCACGCTGCTGAACCGGTTGCGCCGCGAGGGCGGCCGACGCGGCTTGGCCACGCTGTGCGTCGGGGTCGGGCAGGGTGTGGCGATGCTGGTGGAGGCGGTCTGATGGGAATTGGCATGCTGCGCAGCTACGTCGCGGGCGGCTGGCACACCGCCGCCGACGAGGGCCGCCCGCTGCACGACGCGGTGACCGGCGCACAGATCGCCCGGATCTCCTCGACCGGCGTCGACTTCGCCGGCGCGCTCGCGTACGGCCGCCGGGTGGGTGGCCCGGCCCTGCGGGAGCTGACCTTCCACCAGCGGGCCGCGCTGCTCAAGGCCCTGGGCCTGCACCTCAAGGAGCACCGCGAGCAGCTCTACGAGGTCTCCGCCCTGACCGGCGCCACCCGCGGCGATTCGATGTTCGATGTGGACGGTGGCTTCGGGGTGCTGCTGGCGTACGCGTCCAAGGGCCGCCGGGAGCTGCCCAACGACACGGTCTACACGGACAGCCCCTACGTCGAGGGCCCCCTCGAGCCGCTGAGCCGCGGCGGAACCTTCGTCGGGCAACACATCTGCACCCCGCTGCGCGGGGTCGCGGTGCAGATCAACGCGTTCAACTTCCCGGTGTGGGGCCCGCTGGAGAAGCTCGCCCCCGCGTTCCTCGCCGGCGTCCCGACGTTGATCAAGCCGGCCAGCCCGACCGCGTTCCTGACCGCGAAGCTGGTCGAGCTGATCGTGGACTCCGGGCTGCTGCCCGAAGGATCGGTGCAGTTGGTGGCCGGTGGCCTCGGT
Source organism: uncultured Actinomycetota bacterium (assembly GCA_963730945.1). GTDB lineage: Bacteria > Actinomycetota > Actinomycetes > Mycobacteriales > Pseudonocardiaceae > Pseudonocardia. The sequence continues at coordinate 117,474 of CAVSTV010000004.1, read as the reverse complement.
GACCTGTTCGATCACCTCACCGAGCAGGACAGCGTCGCGTTCACCGGCTCCGCCTCGACCGCGGCCACGCTGCGCACGCACCCGGTGCTGGTCGGGCGCAGCGTGCGGTTCACCGGCGAGGCCGACTCGCTGAACCTGTCGATCCTGGGCCCGGACGCCGCCCCCGGCACGCGCCGAGTTCGACCTGTACGTCAAGGGTCTGGTCGCCGAGATGACGGTCAAGGCCGGGCAGAAGTGCACCGCGATCCGCCGCGCCTTCGTTCCGGAGCAGCACCTGGACGCCGTGGTCGAGGCCGTGTCGGCCCGGCTCGCGCGGACCACCGTCGGCAACCCGGCCGCCGAGGGGGTGCGGATGGGCGCGCTGGCCAGCCTGGAGCAGCGCGAGGAGGTGCGGCGCAGCGTCAAGGCGCTGGCCGATGCCGGCCGGATCGTGTTCGGTGACCCGGAGCGGGTCGAGGTCGTCGACGCCGACGCCGAGCGCGGCGCGTTCGTCTCACCGATCCTGCTGGTCGCCGACCCGCAGCGGGCCGAGCCGCACGAGGTCGAGGCGTTCGGCCCGGTGTCGACCGTGATGCCCTACTCGAGCACCGAGCAGGTGATCGAGCTGGCCGCGCGCGGGCAGGGCAGCCTGGCCGGGTCGATCGTCACCGCCGATCCGGCGTTCGCCCGCGAGGTGGTGCTGGGGTCGCGCCCTGGCACGGCCGGCTGCTGGTGCTCAACGAGCGCAACGCGCAAGGAATCCACCGGACACGGCTCGCCGCTGCCGGCGCTGGTGCACGGCGGGCCCGGCCGGGCCGGCGGCGGCGAGGAGATGGGCGGCATCCGCGGCGTGCTGCACCACATGCAGCGCACCGCGATCCAGGCCGACCCGGACACCCTGACCGCGATCACCGGCCGCTGGGTCGCCGGGTCGGCACGCCACGAGACCGACGTGCACCCGTTCCGCAAGCACCTGGAGGAGCTGCGCCCCGGCGACACCGTCGTGGCCGGACCGCGCCGGGTCACCCGGACGGACGTGGAGCATTTCGCCGAGTTCACCGGCGACACGTTCTACGCGCACATGGACGCCGAAGCCGCCGCGGCCAACCCGCTGTTCGGCGAGCGGGTCGCGCACGGCTACCTGATCGTCTCGCTGGCCGCCGGGCCTGTTCGTCGACCCGGATCCCGGCCCGGTGCTGGCCAACTTCGGGGTCGACAACCTGCGGTTCCTGACCCCGGTGCGGTTCGACGACGAGCTGACCGTGACCCTGACCTGCAAGCAGCTGACCCCGCGCGACACGGCCGGACTACGGCGAGGTGCGCTGGGATGCGGACGTGACCCGCCAGGACGGCGAGTCGGTCGCCCGCTACGACGTGCTCACCCTCGTCGCCAAGCGTGACAACCCGGACGGAGGACCCCGGTGACCTCGACCAGCAGCCGACGACCGGCAGCCCGACGCGCAGGCTGGGCGACGCCCCGCCGGTCGAGCTGCTCGATCCGGCCGAGCGCATGTCGATCGACGAGCTGCGCGCGCTGCAGCTGGAACGTCTGCAGTGGACATTGCGGCACGCCTACGACAACGTGCCGTTCTACCGGCAGAGCTTCGACGCGCACGGCGTGCACCCCGACGACTGCCGGGAGCTCGCCGACCTGGCCAAGTTCCCGATGACCACCAAGGCCGACCTGCGCGACAACTACCCGTTCGGCATGTTCGCCGTGCCGCAGGAACAGGTGCGGCGCATCCACGCCTCGTCCGGCACCACCGGCCGACCCACCGTCGTCGGCTACACCGAACGCGACATCGACACCTGGGCGACGGTGATGGCCCGCTCCATCCGCGCGGCCGGCGGTCGGCCGGGGCACAAGGTGCACAACGCCTACGGGTACGGGCTGTTCACCGGCGGGCTCGGCGCGCACTACGGCATCGAGAAGCTCGGCGCGACCGCGATCCCGATCTCCGGCGGGATGACCCCTCGGCAGGTCCAGCTGATCACCGACTTCCGTCCCGAGATCATCATGGTCACGCCGTCCTACATGCTCACCGTGATCGACGAGTTCGAGTCCCAAGGCCTCGATCCGGCCGGCTCCTCGCTGCAGGTCGGGATCTTCGGCGCCGAGCCGTGGACCGAGCAGATGCGGCTGGAGATCGAGAACCGGATGGACATGCACGCCGTCGACATCTACGGGCTCTCCGAGGTGATGGGGCCGGGCGTGTCGCAGGAGTGCGTGGAGACCAAGGACGGGCTGCACGTGTGGGAGGACCACTTCCTGCCCGAGGTCGTCGACCCGCTCGACGGGCCACCCCGACTGCGCTGCGACGGCGAGGAGGGCGAGCTGCTGTTCACCTCGCTCACCAAGGAGGCGCTGCCGATCATCCGCTACCGCACCCGCGACCTCACCCGGCTGCTGCCCGGCACCGCGCGGCCGGGCATGCGGCGGATGCAGAAGATCACCGGCCGCAGCGACGACATGATCATTCTGCGGGGGGTGAACGTGTTCCCGACCCAGATCGAGGAGATCGTGCTGCGCACCGCCGGGGCTGGCCCCGCACTTCCAGATCGTGCTCACCACCGAGGGCCGGATGGACGCGCTGACCGTGCGGGTGGAGGCGCGGCCGGACTGCCCGGCCGAGCGCCGGCCGGCCGCGATCGGCGAGCTGATCAGCGGGATCAAGGAGAACGTCGGGGTGAGCGTGCGCGGCGAGGTCGTCGACCCCGACACCCTGGAGCGCTCGGTCGGCAAGCTGCAGCGGCTCAAGGACCGTCGCGAGCGGTAGCCGCAACGCGGTGGTGCTAGGGCTGGAAGATGTCCTCTACTGACCCGGCCGTCGCTGCCCGGCGCACCCACGTGTCGAGCTGTTCCACGTCCGAGCACTCCGAGATGCGAGCGCGAACCGGCTCTGGAACGTGGAAGCCGCGCGCGTCGAGCACCGCAAGGACCGCCTCGGCCCCGCCGTCCGCGCGGCCCTGACCGTAGTACCGGCGGGCAAAGTCGCTCTGGTACTCGAAGGTAGCGCCGGCCATGAGTGCCTCCAGGTGACGCTGCGCCGCCACCGGCAGCGCAGCGAAGACGACGTCAGCGTACAAGAGGGCGTGCTGCTCATCGAGCATCGCGAACGCCTCCGGAAGGGCATCCAGCACTGCCCGACCGTCCGGGCGGCCGCCGTGCGCCAAGGCCGACAGCACCGCGATCTCGGGCGCGCGACGGGCCTGCGCCGCACCGACCACCACCGGGACCCGATCCGGTCGCAGCACCAGCGGGGTGAGCAGCCAGCCCGGATGACCGAGCTCGATCGGGACCGCGTACCAATCGGCCGTCGCGGCCTCGACACAGACCACCAAGAGCACCGTCGGGCAGCGCAACCGGGCGCGCAGCGTCGCCAGGTACACCGGCCAGGTCCACCGCTTGTCCCTGTCGCGCCCTAGTTGCACCTCGACCACCACCGCCAGCACCGGGACCTTTCCAGCGGTCAACACCACGGCGGCGTCCGCGCGGTACTCGGTGGGCGCAACGTCGGTGAAGTCCCCGGAATCGACCCGCGCCTGCTCGTACCGGGGCAGCTCCATCCCGAGCGCGCCGGCCAGCAACTCGGCAGCCAGCGCCGGTCGGTGGCGGAACATCTCCACCAGCGTCTCGTGCCGGCTCGAGGGCATGGCGCGGACGTTAGCGACGGGGTCCGACAGTCTCGGTGCCCATGGAGCCTGGAAGCTGAGGACCTCCTGTGACGAACACCGCTCCAAAGAATTGACACTGTCAGTTGGCGAGATTTAGCCTGAGCCCGTTCGGAAAAACTGACATCGTCAAGGGAGCGACATGAACGGCATCCAGCAGGTCATGCAGGACGCGCGGCGCGGACACCTCGGCCTGTTCTGGCTGGCCACCACAATGGTCGGGCTCTGCGTGCTGCTCGTCGGCTTCTCCACGTTCGACACCCGCACGCTGCTGGGCACCCCGATCTGGATCAAGCCACTGAAGTTCGCGCTCTCCTTCGCCCTCTACGGCAGCGCGCTGGCCTGGATGCTGTCCAGGCTCCGCCCGGGTTCGTTCCGGATCACCGGCTGGATCATCATCGCCGGCGCGATGATCGAGATGATCGTCATCGTCGGGCAGGCCGCCCGCGGTGTGCGCAGCCACTTCAACGACGACACCGCGCTCGACGCGACGCTCTACACCGGCGTCATGGCCGGCACCGTAGCCGTCATCTGGCTGGCCACGCTGGCGATCGCGCTGCGCTTCCTGCGCGCCGAGGCCGGGGACCGGGCCACCACCGCCGCCGTTCGGGCGGGGCTGCTGATCGCGGTGGCCGGCATGGGTGTCGGCATCATCATGTCGTCGAACGGGGGCCACGCGGTCGGCGTGCCCGACGGCGGCCCCGGCCTGCCCTTCGTCAACTGGAGCACCACCGGTGGCGACCTGCGGGTCGGCCACTTCCTGGGCATGCACGCCCTGCAGCTGCTCCCGATCATGGCCGCCCTGCTCGCCGCCACCGGCCTGTCCGAGGCGGTGCGGCACCGCTTGGTGCTGATCATCGGCGTGGCCGTCGCCGGCGTCGTTGCGCTGGTCACCTGGCAGGCGCAGCGCGGCCAGCCGCTGCTGGCCCCGGACCCGCTCACCCTGGCAACGCTGGGCGCACTGCTCGCCGGCACCGCCGTCGGTGCCGCGGCGACGCTGCGCATCCGCAACCCAGCGCCACCCGCCGCACCCGCGTCCGACCGGCCGACCCACGTCTGAGTCGCGCCCCAGCCCACCGATCAGGAGGCCTCGCGATGACCGTCGGATCGCTCTTCGACATCACCTTCCCGCTCGCCGCCCCGTTCTGGGCCTTGATGATCTTCGCTCCCGGCTGGACGGTCACCCGCCGGGTCATCGGCTCGCCGCTGATCGCGGTGCCGCCGCTGATCGTGTTCGTGCTGCTGCTGATCCCGCAGTTCCCCGGCTACTGGGCGGTCATGACCGGCCCGTCGCTGGACGGTCTCACCGCCCTCTTCGGCACCGACGCCGGCTCCGCCGCCATCTGGGCCCAGTTCATCGGGTTCGACCTGTTCATCGGCCGCTGGATGTTCCAGGACGCCCGCGAGCGCGGCATCCACGTGTTGATCACCTCCCCGGTGCTGGCGCTCACCATCTTCGTCTCGCCGCTGGGCCTGCTCGCCCACCTCGCGGTGCGCTCAGTGCCCGGCATCCGCCGCGCCCCACGTCCTGGCTCCCCGAGCCCGACACCCGTGTCCTGACAGTGTCAATGAAGACGAGCATGATACGTTCTGGTGAACGTGCAGCAGGCAATGGCGGGAAGGCCGCAGCGATGACGACTCCCACGATCTCCCGCCGGGAACGACGCCGGGCCGAGACCGTGCGGGAGATCCTGGACGCGGCCGAGCGGCAGCTCACCGAGGTCGGGGTGCAGGCGTTGTCGCTGCGCGCGGTGGCCCGCGAGATCGGGATGACCGTCCAGTCGCTCTACAACTACTTCACCAGCCGCGACGAGCTGATCACCGCGCTGGTCGCGGCGGCGCACGACGACCTCGCCGACGCCGTCGAGGCCGCGCGGGACGCGCACCGCGGATCCGACGCCGGCGAGCGCGTGCTCGCCACCGCGCACGCCTACCGCAGCTGGGCGGTGGCCAACCCCACCCGGTTCGGCCTGGCCTACGGCATGCCGATGGTCGACTACGCCGCCCCGCCGGACGGGCCCACCACGGTCGGGCCGCGCCGGATGGCCGCGCTCTTCTCCGAGACGGTTTTCGACGGCTGGACGCTCGAGCAGCTGCGCTCCGTCGAGCTACCCGACACCTCGGCCGAGCTGCACGCGACGCTGCGTTCCGCCCCCGGACCGACGGGCGAACTGCCACCCGCCGCGGCCGCCCTGTTCCTGGTGGCGTGGGGCCGGATGCACGGCATGGTCACCCTCGAGGTGTTCGGGCACCTCGACTGGATGGGCGACACCGCCGCTGACCTGTTCGACTCCGGCCTCCGCCTGCTGGTCGCCGACCTGCAGCGGCTGCAGGCCGCAGCGGCCGGAGGACCGTCGGACAAGTAGTCCGCCCGCCATACCGGGAGCACCCGCGCTACGGGTCCGAGGAAAGGCCGGTGCGCAGTCGGTCGGCGCCGGCCTCCCCGTAGCGCGCCAGCACCCGCCTGTGCACCTCCGGATCTGAGCGCGGCACCGGTTCGAGGAAGACGTCCTGCAGGTCCGGGAAGCGCTCGCGCAGCTCCGCGTCGATCCCGGCGCAGGTGCGCTCCAGCTCGGCGGCGGACAGCGCGTCGTCGAAGTCGAGCCGGGCGCACAGCAGGATCCGGTCGGTCCCGATCATCATGGTGAGCAGGTCCACCACCTGCTCCACCTCCAGCCGCGCGGCGAGCGCGTCGCGCAGCCGGTAGACGGTGCGACGGTCGGCCTGCCGCCCGATCAGCAGGCCCTTGTTGGTGCGACCCAGGATGTAGGCGACCGCGGTCAGCAGCACCGCGATCAGCAACGAGGCCAGCCCGTCCCACAGCGCCGAGCCGGTGACCTGGTGCAGCCCGACCCCGGCGAAGGCCAGCAGCAGCCCGATCAGCGCGGCGCTGTCCTCGAAGAACACCGTCTTCACCGTCGGGTCGTCTGTGCTGCGCAGCCACTGGGCCGGGGGCACCTCGTCCTTGCGGGCCTCCCGGCGACCTGCCGGACGGCCTGGGTCCACGAGATCCCCTCCAGCACGAAGGACACCGCGAGCACGGCGTAGGCCACCCAGGCCAGGGTCTGTTCCTGGTCGTCGCCGAGCATCGTGCGGATGCCCTCGTAGGCCGCGAACACCGCGCCGGACACGAAGATGCTGACCGCGGCGATCAGCGCCCAGAAGACCGCTCCTTGCCGTAACCGAACGGGTGCTCGCGATCGGGCTCCCGCTCGGACCGTCGCAGCGCGGTCAACAGCAGGCCCTCGGTGGCGGTGTCGGCCACGCTGTGCGCCGCTTCGGCGAACATCGCCGCCGAGCCGGTCAGGAACCCGGCGACGAGCTTGAGCACCCCGATCCCGGCGTTCGCGCCCAGCGCGACCAGGACGGTGAGGGTGCTCTCGCCCCCGGCTTCGCTGCTTCGGCCACCACAAGAGGCTAGGCCGGGTCTGACGTGCCGGCCCGCCCCACACCGTCGATAGACCGTTTGCGAAAGAGCGGTCCGGATCGCGTCCATTCGGGCGCACGGGCGTTGTCCTCAGTGACGCCGCACCCCGCTGCGCCGGAACGGTGAGGACCCACCCATGACCGCCGAGGCACCTCCTGCGTTGGCGGCAGCATGAGCGTCGCGGCGTGGATCCCGCTCGGTGTGATCGGGGTGCTGTCCTGGTCGGCGTGGCTCGTCCGACGGACGCTGTCGCACCACGGCTACACCGAGATCGTCAACGATTTCCGCACCACCACCTCGGTGGTGGTCCCGGTGTACCGGGAGGACGCGGACGTCCTGGAGCGCTGCCTGCTGACCTGGCTGGCCGAGCACCCGACGGAGATCATCCTCGTGGTCGACGACCTGGACGAGTCGCTGCTGACCCGGCTGCGACGGCTGGCGCTGCCGACCGTGCGCATCGTGGCGTGGCGGCACGCCGGCAAGCGTGGCGCGCTGGCCGCCGGGGTCGGTGTCGCCACCGGCGAGGTGGTGGTCTTCTCCGACTCCGACACCTCCTGGCGCCCCGGGTTGCTCACCGCGCTGCAGATGCCGTTCCTCGATCCCCGGGTCGGCGGGGTCGGCAGCCGCCAGCACGTGCACCGGCCCCGCAGCGACCTGCGGCGTCGCGTCGCCTACTGGCTGCTCAACACCCGCTACCTGGACTACGTGCCGGCGATGTCCCGGTCGGCGCGGTCGCCGTGCTGTCCGGGCGGACCGCGGCCTACCGGCGCGAGGTGGTGCTGCCGCTGCTGCCGGCGCTGGAGCACGAGCTGTTCCTCGGCCGCGAGTGCGTCGCCGGGGACGACGGCCGGCTGACCTGGCTGGTGCTGGCCGCCGGGTTACCGCACGGTCTACCAGGCCTCGGCCCAGGCCGACTCGATGTTCCCGAACACGTGGGGCGCCTTCCTCCGGCAGCGGGTGCGCTGGAGCCGCAACTCCTACCGCACCTACCTGACCGCGCTGGCCCAGGGCTGGCTGTGGCACCAGCCGCTGATCACCCAGGTGACCGCGCTGCAGATCCTCGCCACCCCGCTCAGCATGGGCGCGGCGATCTTCTACACCGCGCTGTGGGCCTCCGAGGGCGGCTGGGTGGTGCTCGCCGCGGCGCTGGCCTGGGTGGTGCTGGGGCGCGGTCTGCGCGGGTTGTCGCACCTGCGGGAGAACCCGCGCGACCTGCTGCTCACCCCGCTGATGGCCGTGGTCGTCGCGGGCATCGCGCTGCCGGTCAAGGCCTGGGCCGCGGTTACGATGAACCGCCATGGCTGGCTGACCCGCACCGCCGGCGGCCGCGTGCAGGGCCAGGTCGAGATCCACGACCGCACGGAGCCGCTGCCGGCCGTCCGGCCCCGGGGAAGTCGCAGGCCCGCCGTGGTGCGTAGGCGCCGCCAGGTCCGATCAGTGCTGAGCGGTCGTCGGCTGGTGGTCGCGCTGGGCCTGGTGTTGGTCGTGCCGGTGGCGCTCGGCCTGGCCGCGGCGACCGCCGAGCCCCCACGGCCCCCGCCCGCCTCCGTGGACGGACACCACGAGGGCCTCCCACAGGCCCCGGACAGCGTGGCCCTGGCCGAACTCGACCGCAGCCTCCGGGCGAACCGGCTCGGCCGCAGGCTCGCCCGGCCCGCGGCTGCTGACCGCGGCCGTGGTCGGCGGCAGCACCTTCGGCCTGCCCACCTTGGCGCTGACCCAGCGCAGCACGCCCTACACGCTCGCCGAGCTGCGCGCGCTGCTGCCGGCCGCGTTCGCCGACCTGGACGGGACAAGCGGCACCGGGCAACCGGCCGTGCTGGTCAAGGCGCATCTCAACGTGCCGCGGGGGGCCACCCTGGTCATCGACAGCCAGACCCCCGACGTGCGGTTGACCAGTTCACCAGCGGGCTTCGCCACCCTGATCAGCCGCGGCACGGTGATCGTGCGGGGTGAATCGAGGGTGCCGGTCCGGATCTCGGCGTGGAATCCCGACCTGAGCCGTCCGGACGTGGACTCCACCGACGGACGGTCGTTCGTGCTGCAACTGGGCGGCCGGATGGACTCCACGCACGGGGCGTTCGAGTACCTGGGTTTCGGCACCGGCACCAGCTCCGGGGTCACCTGGCGCGGCGCCGACGCACCCGGCCCCGGCGCCGAACGGATCAAGGCCGTGGGCGACGTGCGAGCAACCCTGTTCGCGCACAATCACTTCGGCGCCTACACCCACGAGGCGCAGGGCATGCGCTGGCTGGGAAACACCTTCGCCGAGAACGAGGAGTACGGGTTCGACCCGCACGACTACAGCAACGACTTCCTGGTGGAGGGCAACGTCGCCCACCACAACGGCCGGCACGGCTTCATCTTCTCCCGGGGCACCGACCGCAACGTCATGCGGGGCAACACCGCCCACGACAACGCCGGCCACGGTTTCATGATCGACGACGGGCGGTCGGAGGAGACGTCCTTCGCCGAGCGGCGGGTCGATCCCGCGGACGACAACCTGGTCGTGGACAACATCGCCACCGACAACGGCCTGTCCGGCGTGGAGATCGAGGGCGGAACCGGGAACGTGGTCGCGGGCAACCGGCTGGTCGGCAACTACGTCGGGGTCCGGATCAACAACCGCGCCGCGGTCGCGGTCACCGGGAACACCATCTCCGACAGCTACCGCTACGGCATCGACGTACTCGACAGCGACGGCGGGATACCGGTCACCCGCAACACCATCAGTGGCTCCTGGGGCGCGATCAACCTGGCCACCGCGGGCAGCGCCACGCTGGAGGGCAACACCATCACCGACGTCACCGCCGAGCTGGTGGTCGACGGGGTCGCCGAGCACTCCTCGAGCTGGTACGCCCACGCGGCCCGGGTGCTGCGCTGGAATCCGATGTTGGCGCTCTGGGGCCTGTTGCTGGGCGTTCCGACGATCGTCGGCCTGGCCCGGATGGTGTACCGCCCGCGCCCCACGTCGAAAGGACGGAACGCTCGTGTGCATCCTGCGGTGGCCGATCCGGCGCGCCCTGTTCCCGGTCCTCGCCGCCGCGCTCGTGGTGGCCGGCTGCGCCGCGGGGCCGACGGGTTCCACCGGCCCCGCACCGGCCACCGGCGCGCCGATCCGACCAGGGGTCGCCTGGCCGACCGGCCTGCCGGCGTCGGATCCGGTCGAGCCACCAGCCGCCACCGTCGAGGTGTCGACGGCCCGGCAGCTGCAGGCAGCGCTGGACGCCGCCGCTCCGGGTAGCGCGATAGCGATGGCCGAGGGCGTCTACGACGGTGAGTTCACCGCGACCGGCAGCGGCACCGCGCAGTCGCCGATCTGGCTGTACGGCTCGGCCGGCGCGGTGTTGCGCGGGCCCGGGCCCGAGCACGGATCGGTGCTGCGCCTGCAGCGGGCCCAGCACTGGCGGCTGCTCGGTTTCACCGTCCGCGACGGCCGCAAGGGCGTCATGGCCGATGGCGTCACCGGCAGCGTGATCCAGGACCTGACGGTGACCCGGATCGGGGACGAGGCGGTGCACCTGCGCACCCACAGCACCGACAACGTGGTTCGCGGGCTGCACATCTCGGGGACCGGGTTGCGGGAGCAGAAGTTCGGCGAAGGTGTCTACGTCGGCAGCGCCGTCAGCAACTGGTGTCAGATCTCCGCCTGCGAACCCGACCGCAGCGACCGCAACGTCATCGTCGGCAACGATATCCGGGAGACCACGGCCGAGGCGGTCGACATCAAGGAGGGCACCACCGGCGGGGTGGTCGCCGACAACACCTTCGACGGCTCCGGGCTGGCCGGCGACGCCGACTCGTGGGTCGACGTGAAGGGCAACGGGTGGCTGATCCAGGCCAACCACGGCAGCACCGCGCAGCGATCCGGCTTTCAGGTCAGCGACCAGGCCGAGGGCTGGGGCCGAGGCAACCTCTTCGACGGCAACACCGCCGACGTCGGCGGCGGATCCGGCTACGGCTACGAGTTGCGGCCGGTCGCGGACAATCGTGTGACGTGCACGAACACCGCAACCGGGGTCCCGCGAGGGCTCGCCAACACCGACTGCGGCTGACGATCCGAAACCGTTGGACAGGGTCGGCCCCGCCGGTCGCTGCCCGCCGGGATCAACGAGGTAACGCGGCCGCTGAGCGGGACGACCAGCGAGACGTGATCCCGGGCCCTGCTGCGCCGCCGACCTGCCGTGTCTGCGGTCGCGACCTCGACGGCGTCCGGGTCGTCGAGCTGAAGCTGACCACGCAGGTGCTGCGCGCCTGCGCCGGCGCGTGCCGGACGGTCGACGATGCCGCGCGCTGCCGGCCCGCGAGCGTCCGACCGGAGATGCGTACCCGCGTCGCGGGGCAGTTGCAGGATCTATGCGCCGACATCGACCGGGCCAGCGGCCGCGGCGAGATCACCTTCCGGGAGGCGCTGCCGATGCTGCTGAAGCTCACCGGTGAGCAGTGCGAGCTGCTGTGGGTCACCGACCTGTCGGCCCGCCCCACCAGGTCCTGATGTCCTGTGTGGACACAGGCGCGGCGTCATGAGTCGCGCAGCGGCGGGTCCGTCGCCGTGGTGAGGAACACCGGCGTTCGGTCGGGCTGACGCTTGCACCGGTACATCGCCTCGTCGGCACGGATCACCACCGACTGGACGGACGCGCCGGGCGTCGCGAAGGTGACTCCGATGCTGGCCGACATCTGGATCGACCGGTCGGCCACGCGGACGCACTGGGTGAGCGCCCGCTGCACGCGCTGCGCCTCGGCGAGCGCTTCGACCGGCCCGTCCAAACCCTGGCAGATCATCAGGAACTCGTCGCCACCGATGCGGCCCACGACATCGGCGGCCCGGACGTGCGTGGCGATCCGCTGGGCGGTGTCGGCAAGCAGATCGTCTCCGGCGGAGTGCCCGAAGGTGTCGTTCACGGACTTGAAGTGGTCGAGGTCGATGAACAGCACGGCCGCGGGTGGCTTCTGGTTCGCGTCGAGGACGTGCTGCAGCGCCCCGAACGTCGCGGCCCGGTTGAGGAACCCGGTCAGGGAATCGTGGGTTGCCCGGTGGCGCAGCTCCTCTCGAAGCCTTGCACTCTCGGTGACGTCGGACAGGGTGACCATCGCGCCGGGCAGGCCGTCCTCGTCCGTCAGCGCGGTGATGGTGGTCAGGCACCACCGCAGGGAGCCGGTGCCCGGATCCACCACCTCGATCTCGACCTGCCGAGCCGTGCGATCGTCGGTCACCGCGGCCAGCGCGGTCAGCATCCGGCTGCGGTCCTCAGGTGCCACGGTGGCCAGCTGCTCGGTGAGGGTGGCCGCGTCGCGCACCCCGAGGATCGAGCCCAGCCGGTCGTTGGCATAGACGATCCTGTGGTCGATCCCGACCAGGAACAACCCTTCCGGGAGCGACTCGGCGAGCCGCCGGAAGAGCTTCTCCCGATGCCGGACCGCCTCGTGCGCAGCCATCTCGTCGGAGATGTCGCTCATCTCCGACGCCACGACGAGCCGGTTGGGGCCGTCGAGCTCGGCCACCGAGTTGGCCATCTCGATCCACAGCCAGCTGCCGTCCCGATGGCGGTGGCGTAGCCGAACCCGCGTGCTCCGACCGGTCGACCGCATCTCGAGCCACCGCGCGAGCGCTCGCTCATGATCTTCAGGATGGATGAACTCCAGGGAGCGGTGGCCGAGCATGTCCGTGCTGTCCCAGCCGAGCATCCGCTCGACCCGGTCGTCCACCCGGGTGATCACGCCGCAGATGTCCTTGTACACGGTCGCGGTCCGGGGGCGGGGTGCGATCAGCGCGGACGGGTCGGGGTTCGACCGGTTCGCGGTGGGCGCCGGCTGATCGTCGGGGGTCAGCAGGTTCAGCCACACCCCGAACCGTTGCGTGGCGTCCACGATCGTCAACGTCGCCGGCCGGCTCGGGTCGCTGGCCAACCGCAGCGATCCCTGAGCCATGCCGATGGCCCGAGCGCGCTCCCAGATACTGACCGCGACCATCCGGTCCGCCGGAACGACGAAGTCCACGAATGACTCGCGATGCCCCGGCAACGTCGCCACCTGGGCGAACAGCTCGTCATCCGGAAGCGGAACCCGAGCCGCTCCGTCGGTGAGGGCAACAGCGACCGTCCCGCGCCGCGACAGCAGGGAATCGGCGGCGCCGTCGAGCGTTCGGCGATCCAGATAAATCCTCGTCGCGCTCACCCGATCCGCCCTTCCGCTCCGGGACGGGGACAGAACGGGCCCCATCGACGTCGGCATCGCGCTCGAGACCTACGCCTCGATCGGCATCCGACGACGCATGATGGTGGAAAGGGCCGTGCTGGGACAAGCTGGGCGGCCGGAAAGCCGCTACGCCATTTGTCAGACCGGCCTCAGCCGGCGACCTTCATTCGCTTGCGCGACTTCTTCGGCTGGTCGGGCGCCGCTTCCGGCTCGACCGCGGCATTCCGGTTGCCATAGGCATCCAGGATGGACCGGGAGATGCGGCCGCGGTCGGAGACCTGGTGACCATTCGACCGAGCCCAGTCCCGGATCGCGGACGTGTCCTCGCGTTCGCCGGCCGGCTTCGCCGCGCGCGCTCCGGTCGAGCGGCGGCGACCGCCTCCCTCGCCGCGGCGGGCGGCCGCTACGAAGGCCGCCAACGCATCACGGAGCTGGGCGGCGTTGTCCGCCGAGAGATCGATCTCGAACCGGCGGCCGTCGAGACCGAACGACACGGTCTCGGCCGCTTCCGAGCCATCCAGGTCATCAACCAGCTTCACGTTCACATGCTGAGCCACGAGCGACACTTCCATCCACAGCGAATACGGGTGATAGGCCTAGTTTTCACATTCTGGCGGCTTTGGCAAATCGGCATCACTCAAGCGGCTGAGAAAACGCTGGGATTCCGCCGAAAAGGGGTACGCGGATGCCCCGACGCTTTGCGGCGGAGACGCCGGTGCGCCCGTTCGAGGATCCGGCCCCGGACGCGCTCGGTCGCGCGGGCTCCGGATGAGAGCGACGCGATGAGTCCCGGCCGCTTCGGTGATCATCAACGGCCGTGATCCGGCGGGCCCGGCGCGATTCGATTCACCCGTTCAGGACCATATCTTCACCGCACACCTCGGCGTTTGAGCACGTAGCGGCTCTATGCGCTGCGTCCGCGGCAACGGGACGCTCCCCACATTCCCGGCCCGATCCCGCACCCGGAAACCCTGTTGTACCGAGGAGTCGCAGTGTTCACAGGGTTCAACCAGACGTTCGTCAAGGACGCGATCAATCGCAGTTCGGAGAACCCCGTCGACCGCCGCCGCTTTCTGCGGGCGGCAGGATTGGCCGGCGTGGGCGTGGCCGGCATCAGCGCGCTCGGCGCCGTCGCCGGCACCACCGTCGCCGTGGCCGACGACGAGGGGCCGAGCGACGCGGCCGTGCTGAACTTCGCGCTCAACCTCGAGTACCTCGAGGCCGAGTACTACCTGCGCGGCGTCACCGGCGACGGTCTCGACGACGACCAGATCAGCGGCAAGGGCAAGCGCGGCGGCGTCACCGGCGGCCGCAAGGTCAAGTTCGAGACCAAGCTGGGCCGCCAGTACGCCGAGGAGATCGCCGACGACGAGCGCGCCCACGTCGACTTCCTGCGCTCCGCCCTCGGCGGCGCCAAGGTCTCCCGCCCGGAGATCAACCTCACCGACGCCTTCAACGCGGCGGCCACCGCGGCCGGACTGATCAAGAAGGGCGAGAAGTTCGATCCCTTCGCCAGCGAGAACAACTTCCTGCTCGGCGCGTTCGTGTTCGAGGACGTCGGCGTCACCGCGTACAAGGGTGCGGCCCCGCTGATCCGCAACAAGACCTTCCTGGAGGCGGCGGCCGGCATCCTCGCGGTCGAGGCCTACCACGCGGGCCTGGTCCGCACGGTGTTGCTGGCCAAGGGCCTGCAGAAGGAGGCCGGCAAGATCTCCGACGCGCGCGACAGCCTGGACGGCGGCAAGGACCTCGACCAGGGCATCGTCAAGGGCGGCGACGCGAACATCGTGCCGACCGACAAGAACGGTCTCGCCTACTCGCGCTCCGCGGGCCAGGTGCTCAACATCGCCTTCCTCACCCCGAAGAAGACCACCAAGGGCGGCTTCTTCCCCAAGGGCGTCAACGGCGACATCACCACCAGCGCCGACAACGACTGACGCTCCAACTCACCGGCGGGCCGGCGCGGATCTCGACCGCGCCGGCCCGCTCCTGCGTTGCCCCGAGGATCGATCCCATTACCGAACGGGGTCATTCCGGTGTGCCGCGCCCTGACGAGCCGTCGCTGCGGCAAGGTGATGTCATGACCACCGCCGCGCCGACGACGCCGACGTGGACCGGTCTCCGCGCGCTCGCGTTGCTGGTCGTCGTGGCCGGTGGGATCGCGGTCGCGCTGACCATCGGGGTGCCCCCGCTCGACCAGATCCGCGGCTGGGTGCGCGGCGCCGGCTGGGCGGCGCCGGCGCTCTTCGCACTGCTCTACGCCGGGCTCACGCTCACCCCGACACCGGCGACGATCACCAGCATCACCGCGGGTGTGCTGTTCGGGCTGCCGGTGGGCATCGCCGTGGTCATCACGGGTGCGGTCACCGGCGCCGCCCTCGGTTTCGCGATCGCGCGGGTACTGGGCCGCGACGCCGTCCGCCGGGTCGACAGCCGGCATCTGCAGCGCCTCGACACGTTGCTGCGCCGCCGCGGCCTGCTGGCGGTCATCGGGATCAGGCTGGTGCCGGTGCTGCCGTTCGCCGCGGTCAACTACGCCTGCGGGCTCTCTGCGCTGCGCCCGCGCGACTACCTGCTCGGGACCGCCGTGGGCATCCTCCCCGGCGCGACGGCGTACGTCGCGATCGGCGCGTACGGGTCGACCCCGGGCTCCATCCCCTTCCTGCTCGCCGTGGCGGGGGTGGCCGTGCTGACCGTCGTCGCGGTGGTCACCGTCGGTCGAAGCCGCCGGCGGGAACGTGGCTACTCGATCGACGCCTGATCGCCGGCTGAGCGCCGCCGGGGTCCGGACGGACCGGGCGAGGAGACGACCCGGTCGCGAAACGCGGCGAGCAGGGTGGCCTGGGCGTCGGTGGACAGCGTTTCCACGGTTACCGAGCCGAGCGCGGCGATGGTGGCGCGCATCCGGGCGAGGTGGGCCTGGCAGGGCGGGCAGTCCCGCAGGTGCGCCTCGACCGCGGCCGCCTCGTCCGGGGGCAGCGCGCCTTCGAGGTAGTCGGTGAGCAGCTCCACGAGCTCGATGCAGGCGAAGTCGCGGGGTGTCGCGGCCGTCACGCGATCACCCCCTCGGGCCTGCCGAGCGTCCGCTCCGGCGGGACGACGCGCGTCACACCGGAGCCTCGACACGACGGGGCAGCAGCGCCACCGCCGCGGCGGGGAACAGCAGCACCGAGACGAGGCCGGCGGCGATCAGCCCGGCCCCGACGGCGGGATCCAGCAGTCCCATCCGGTGTCCGATCTCGACCGCGGCGAGCAGGAAGGGCAGCGACGTGGCCTGCAGCAGGCCGACCGCGAGCAGCTCGCGTCGCCCCAGCTCGCGGTGGAACGCCAGCGCCGGCAGGCCCCGCACGACGATCAGCGCGAGCAGGAAGGCGGGCACGGTGGCCAGCGCGGCCGGGCGCTCGACGAGGCCGGAGACGTCGAGCGTCAGCCCACTGTGGACGAAGAAGACCGGCACCAGCAGGCCGTAGCCCACCGCCTCGAGCTTCACCGGGTACAGCGGGTGGCTGAGCATCGGGTCCGGGTCGAGCGCGCGCACCAGCAGCCCGGCGAGGAAGGCGCCGAGGATCGCCTCGAAGCCCAGCGCCTGCGCGGCCAGCGCCAGCCCCGCCACCAGCAGCACCGTGAGCCGCACCCGGATCTGGGCGCTGGTGTCGGCCAGCCGCGCGATCACGCCGGTGAGCCGCACCGAGTGCTCGACCCCGAGCACCGCCAGCGCGATCATGCCCAGGGCTCCGAGCAGCAGCGCGAGCAGCAGCAGTCGCCCGGCCGGCGGGGTGTCGGAGCCGGCCAACCCGATCGACAGCAGCACGACCGCGGCCACTTCACCGGCCGACGCGCCCGCGATCGCCAGCTTCCCGACCGGTTGCCCGAGCGCGCCGGCATCCGACAGCACCGGCACCACCAACCCCAGCGAGGTGGCCAGCAGCGCCACCCCGATCAGCGCGGCCCCCCCGACACCGAGCGCGAGCAGCACCGCGACCACGACCGCCGCGCCGGCCACCGAGATGACCACCGACAGCAGCACCCGCCGGCCCAGCGTCCCGCCGAACTTCCGCAGCTCCACCTCCGAGCCGGCCAGGAACAGCAGGAACGACAGGCCGAGCAGGGCCAGCGCCTGCACCGTCGCGTCCGGGTTCACCAAGCCCAGCACCGACGGACCGATCAGCACCCCGACCAGGATCTCCAGCAGCGCGCCCGGCAACCGCAGCGCCGGGATCAACCCGAGCAGCAGCGGCACCCCGGCCGCCACCGCCAGCACGATCACCAGCCCCGGTGACACCTCACACCAGCTCGGCGTCGGTGTGCACGTGCAGCAGGGCGGGCCCGTCGGCGGCGAACAGCGCCTTCATGCCCTCCTCGAGGCCGTCGGCGTGCTGCACCGGGATGCGGCGCACCAGCACCAGGTCGATGCCGTCGACCGCGGCGTGCGCCGGGACGTCGTCGGTCAGCTCGCTCAGGCGGGCGATCGGCAGATAGGTGCTGCTGTCCATGTAACGCTCCCGGCTCCGTCCGACACCTAGTGCTCAGAACAGTGCCGCCGACCCGGGCAGGCGTTACAGGAGGACACATGGACAGCCAGGCGTTGGTCACCACCCGCCGGTCCCTGCACGGCGTGGCCGAGCTCGTGATCGCCGGCCCGCAGTACCGGACCGACGGCACCATCAGGCTGCACGTGACACCCGGCGGATTCGGCGGGGTGCGCTCGACGCTGCGGGTGGATGGCACCGATCTGGTCTGGGCCGGCGGCCGCAGTCCCCTCGCGGGCACCTACCGGGAGCTCGGCGCGTCGGCAGGGGTGGAGGTCGGGCCACCGCAGGAGCTCTACCACGACACCTCCGGCGTCGATCCCGACGAGACGGTGATCGTCGATCCGGCCGCCGTGACGCTGCTCGCCGACTGGTTCGCCCGCGGCGACGCGGCGCTGCGGGCGCTGGCCCCCGACGTGGAGCCGGTGATCTGGCCGGAGCACTTCGATCTGGCGATCTCCCTGGACGAGGTCAACTACGGCGTTTCCCCCGGCGATGCCGCGCACCCGCAGCCCTACGCCTACATCGGCCCCTGGACCCCGCGACAGGGAGACTTCTGGAACGCCTCCTTCGGCGCCCTCCGCCCGGCCGAGGACCTACTCGACACCGCCGCGATCACGGTGTTCTACAAGCAGGGCCGCCGGACGCTGTAGGGGGCATGGCCGCACGAGGCCCGTGATCATTCACCATTGGGCGGCGTGTTCCTGGCGAAGGCGGCCATGAGCGCGTCGACCGCCTCGTCGGGCAGGGTCGCGACCGGGACGGTGCCGAGTGCGCGCAGGGTGGCGCGCATCTGGGCGAGGTAGCGATCGCAGCCGTCGCACTCGGCCAGGTGGGCCTCCACGGCCGCGACCTCCTCGGGCGGCAGGGCGCCCTCGAGGTAGTCGGTGACGAGTTCCACGAGCTCCCGGCACTCGAGGTCGCGGGGGGTCACCGGAGCACCGCCTCGAGGGCCTCCCGCAGCCGCGCACGGCCGCGGTGCAGCAACACCCGCTGGTTGGCCGGGGTCAGGTCCAGCACGGTGCACACCTCCTCCGCGGCCAGGCCGTGCACGTCGCGCAGCTCGACAACGACCCGCTGACGCTCGGGTAGGTCGGCCAGCGCCCGCTCCAGCACACCACGGAACTCGCCGGCGAGCAGCACCGCCTCAGGACCCCAGTCGGCCGGGGCCGCCTCGTCGCGCCAGTGGCCGGGCCAGGGGTCGTCCTCGCCGCGGAAGCGGTCCGGATCCACGGTCGGCCCGGCGACCATGTCGGCGCGGCGGGCCTCCTGCCCGCCGCGGCGCTGCGCGGTGCGGACGAGGATGCGGAACACCCAGGTGCGCAGCTGCGCCCGGCCCTCGAAGCCGTCGAGCGCCCGGACGACCGCCAGCCACGCCTCCTGCACGACCTCCTCGGCGATGGCATGGCTGCGGACGTGCAGGCGCGCGACCCGCAGCATGGCCGGCGACCACGCGCGGACCACCGCGGCGAACGCCGACTGGTCGCCGGCCCGCAGCCGCGCGAGTAGCTCCGCTTCCTCCACGAGCACGGTCGCACCGTAGCCAGTCCCCGGGCGACCAGGGCGTCCCGGTCAGGCAACGGGCTCCAGCGCGGTCGCGGCGAAGGAGACCGAGAACCGCGCGCACCAGATGGTCACGCTGGGCAGCGCCGCGAGATCCGCGTCGGCGGGCAACGCGTAGTTGGAGTTCCCGATGTTGCCCTTGAGATCGCCGAGGTCGAGGTACGGGGCATCCGCGAAGACGTACCAACCGGCCTCGCCCTCGAGCACCGGCGCGGCGGAGAGCCACACCCGCAGCTTGGGTCCGTCGCTGGTGTCGAGGTCCTGCAACCGCAGCACGCGCGAGCCGTCGGCGAGCCGGAGCACCACGGCCTCCCCGCTGCTGGCGTGCTCATGGCTGATCAACCGGCCGCGGGCGATCACGACGGGTGCGGGGTCGGGCGCGGCGGGTACGTCAGCCGGGGCCGGCGCGGCGCCCGGGGCCGCCGGTGCCGCGGCCGCGGGGAGCGGTTCGTCCACTTGCCGGTCCACGACCAGCTTCCACGGCTCCAACACCAGCAGCGCGACCACCACCAGCACCGAGAACACCGGGAGCAGCACGCGAAGCAGCAGGCGGCGACGACCAAGCCGGGATGAGAGGTTCATGCCCGCTCAGTGGCGGCGGGGGTGCCGGGCGTTACACGGCGTTGAAGCCTTCCGGCACCGGCGCAGGAACTCGATCGTCATCGGCTGGGCGAGTGGCGGCGAGAGGTCCGCTGCCCGGTCTAGAGGTTGAAGCCGCCCGAGACCTCGATGGTCTGCGCGGTGATCCAGCGCCCCTCGTCGCCGAGCAGGCCCGCGATCACCATGCCGACGTCGTCGGGTTCGCCGACCCGGCCGAGGGCGGTCTTCGCCGCGAGGGCCGGGATCACCTCGGGGAAGCGCTCGAAGGCGTTGTCGGAGAGGCGGGTGCGGGTGGAGCCCGGGGCGACGGCGTTGACCCGGATGCCGCGCGGGCTGAGTTCCTTCGCGAGGTAGCGGGTCAGCACGATCAGGCCGCCCTTCATCGTGGCGTAGGCGGAGTAGCCGGGCTCGGTGATGTGAGGCAGCGCGGAGTTGCTGCTCGTGTTGACAACGCGCCGCCGTCGGCGAGGAGCGGCAGCAGGGTCTGGGTCAGGAAATAGGGCCCCTTGAGCAGGACCTGCGCGAGCCGGTCGAACATCTCCTCGGTGGTTTCCTCGAACGGCGCCGCCTCGGCCAGCCCGGCGTTGTTGACGAGGAAGTCGACGTTCTCACGCTGCCACGTGTCGCGCAGCGCCTCGACCACCGGCTCCCGGAAGGCGGGGAAGGTCTCGGTCCGGCCGACGTCGAGCGGGAGCGCGACGGCCGTGCCGCCCTCCTTCTCGATGATCCGGACGGTCTCCAGCGCGCGCTCCGGACCGCTGCGGTAGGTCAGGATCACCCCGATCCCCCGGGCAGCGATCCGGAACGCTGCGCTCTGTCCGATACCCGAGCTTCCGCCGGTGACGATCGCGACCTGCATGGTGCACACCTTCCTACTCATTCGTGAAGGTCTCGCCATCTCACGAGAACCGGATGACTCCATGAAACCGGCTTGGACAGCATGAACGACACCACAAGACTCTCAAGAACTTGCCTGATCCTCCCGTTGCTGCCAATTTCGTCGCCATGGTTCACTGGCCCGCATGGGCCTCGATGAGCTGCGGACGCTGCTCGCCCGCCACGCCCGGCCGGACATGACCACCGCCGTCGACGGCGTCCTGGCCTCGAAGATCGAGCACCCAGCTCCGCCTTACACGTCGATGACAGGCACCGTGCTGGCGCTCGTCGCGCAGGGCTCGAAGAGGCTCGCGCTGGGCGACCGCGTGTACGACTACCGCACCGGGCAATACCTCGTCGCGTCCGTCGACCTGCCCGTCACCGGGCACTTCGTCGACGTCTCCCCCGAACACCCGGCGCTGGGCTTCGGGCTGGTCCTGCGCCCTTCCACCGTCGCCGAGCTGCTCCTGCGGGCAGCCACGGCGGACCTCCCGCCCGCCCCCGGCGGCGCGCCACCGGGCATCACCGTCAGCGAGGCCCCCGACGAGCTGGTCGACGCTGCGGTCCGCATGCTCCGACTGCTCGACCGGCCCGGCGACGCCGCAGTGCTGGCCCCGCTGATCGAGCGGGAGATCGTCTGGCGGCTGCTCACCGGCGACCAGGGCGCCACCGTCCGCCAACTCGGCCTCGCCGACAGCAGCCTCGCCCACATCGCCCGGGCCGTCCGCTGGATCCGCGACCACTACGCGGAGTCGTTCCGCGTGCAGGACGCGGCGCAGGTATCCGGCATGAGCGTCTCGGCGTTCTATCGCAACTTCCAAGCCGTCACCGCGATGAGCCCGATCCAGTTCCAGAAACAGATCCGCCTGCAAGAGGCGCGGCTCCTGCTCGCCACCCACACCCACGACGTCACCGGGGTCGGCCACCGCGTGGGCTACGACAGCCCGTCCCAGTTCAGCCGCGAGTACCGCAGGCAGTTCGGCGAGCCACCGAGCCGTGACGCGACCCGCCTCCGCGACACTGCCTTCGCCGCCGCACCGTCCCTCATCTGAGGGCCGACGGGACGCGGGGCCATGCGCCTACGGCGACTGCCCAGGTGCGCAACAAGTGATCATGAGCGACCGGCGGCGGATGACCCGTGGGCGGCACCCGCCAGGCGCGCGGCGACCTCGGCGCGGTTGCGCAGACCGAGCTTGGCGAGCACGTGGGCGACGTGGTGTCCGACTGTCCGCGGGCTCAGATGCAGCCGGCGAGCGATCTCCGGGTTGGACAGGCCGCGCCCGACCAGCTCCGCCACCTCCTGCTCGCGGCGCGTCAACGGGCCGGGGATCCTGGGTACCGAGCGGCCGCGGTCGCCGAGCGAGCGCAGCAGCTCCGCCGCGGTGTCGGCGTGCCTCTTGGCCCCGATGCGGTCGAACGCCGCCAGCGCGGCCCGTGCCTCGACGACCGCCAGCTGCGGCGACCGACCGGCGAGCACTCGGGCCGTCGCGAGCCGGGCCAGCGCGGCGTCGAAGGCCAGCCCGAGTCGATCGAGGACCGGCACGGCGGCGCAGAAGTGGTCGGTGGCGGCCGCGGTGTCGCCGCGGGCGGCGGCGACGCGACCCGCCGCCACCGCCGCGAGCGCGGCCGGCCGTCCCCCCGGCTCGGCGCCGCCGAACGCCCGGAGGCGGTCGGCCGCCGCGGCGGCCGCATCGGGCCGCTGCAGCCGGATCAGGGCTTCGACGAGCAACGCGAGCACGGTGGCCGTGCGTGCGGGGCCGGCGTCGTCGCCCAGGCACCGCTCCAGCAGGGCGACGGCGGCTTCCGTCTCCGCTCGAGCCAGACAGACGCGGGCCCGGACGAGGTCGTCCGCGCAGCCGTCCAACAGGGCCTCCGCCTCCTCGACCCGGCCCTGGAGCAGCCGCAGGTCGGCCAGCACGGTGATCGCCATGGCGTGCGGTACCGGGCCGGCGCGCCCGGACATCCGGACCGCGGCGGCGAGCTCGCGCTCGGCCTGCTCCCAGCGCCCCGTCGCCACCAGCAGGCCGCCGTAGTGAGCCCGGCACGTGGCGTACATGAACGGACAGCCGTAGCGGGCGGTGAAGTCGTCGACGACCCGCAGCCACTGCGTCGCGCGCTCCAGGTCGCCCGCGGTCTCGCAGGCGCCGAGCATCGTGCAGCACGCCCAGACCACGGTCGCCCGGCGCCGGCCTTCCCCGGCGAGCGCACCGGCCAGCGCCTCGTCGATCAGGGTCAACCCCTCCTCGACCCGTCCGGCGGCGACCAGCCGCCCGCCCAGGTCGGACCGCGCGGACAGCTCCAGGTCCACGTCACCGGTCTCCCGACCCACTTCGATACAGCGGCGCATCAGCGCGCATGCCTCCCCGGCGTCGGGGACCATGAAGGCTCGCAGCAACCAGATCCAGCCCCGCAGCTCGGGGCCGGCGAGGGACTCGGCCCGGGCGAGCCAGCCGGCCGCAGCGGCGCCGTTGCCGAAGTTGATCAGATGCACGATGCACGCCTCGATCGCCGCGGCGGCCGCCGCGGTGTCCTCCCCGGCGCGACGAAACCCGACGAACGCCCGCTCGCGGTGGGCGAGCGAGGTCTGCGGTTCGCCGAGCCACCACAGCGCCTCGGCCAGCCCGTCGTGCGCGCGGGGCAGGTCGGCCGTCGCCAGCGCCTCCTCGAACGACGCCCGCGCCTGCACCCACCGGCCGTCGGCGAGCGCGGTCGTCCCGGCGTCCAGCAGCACATCGGACACCCGGCGATTATGGCCCCGGAAATGGGTCGGTCGACCGATGTCCGGCCGGACGACGGCGCCCACCATCTCACCGCATGACCACGAATGCGGAAACCTTCCAGGTCTCGCTCGAGATCGCCGAGGCCTATGAGGCGGCCTTCGTGCCGTCGCTGTTCGCCGGCGTCGCCCGGCGGCTGGTCGACTTCGCCGGGGTCGCGCCCGGCCAGAACGTGCTCGACGTCGGCTGCGGGACCGGCATCGTCGCCCGCACGGCCGCCGACCGCGGCGCGACCGCCACCGGCCTGGACCCCAACGAGGCCATGCTGACCGTCGCCCGGCGGCTGCGACCGGACCTCACCTGGCGGCAGGGCGACGCCGCCGCGCTGCCGTTCCCGGACGCCGCGTTCGACGTCACGCTGTGCCAGTCGGCGCTGATGTTCGTTCCGGACCCGACCGCGGCGATGCGCGAGATGGCCAGGGTCACCGGCGCGGAGGGGACGGTCGGTGTGCAGATCTGGGCCTCGCCCGACCGCCAGCGCGGCTTCCGACCGCTGGCCGACGCGGTCGCCCGGCACGCCGGCCCGGACTCGGTCGACCTGGTCGCCAGCTACTTCCGGCTCGGCGACCTGGACGAGTTCATCCAGCGGTGCGCCGACGCAGGACTCACCCCGACCGCCGTCGACACCACTGAGGTGACGCTGCACGCGCCGTCGGTGGACGCCTACGTGACGACCGAGGTGGAGAGCACGCCGCTGGTCGAGCGGATCGACGACGAGACCTACACGCGCCTGCGTGCCGACGCCCGCACCGGGCTCGCCCCGTTCTGCGACTCCTCGGGCGCACTCGCGCTGCCGTTCGAGATCCACCTGATTCGCGTCCGGCACGCGTGAGCGCACCTACGTCGCCTTCGGTCACCGTGTCTGCGGTACGTCAGCGGTACGCGGCGGGTTGGCGATCTTCGGAGATGCGACGGCCCCCGAGCCGTTGTCGCTGGTTCGGGGGCCGGTGGCAGGTGAAGGATTCGAACCTTCGTAGGCTAAGCCGACGGATTTACAGTCGGCGATTTCACCCGGCTGGAGTAGACGACAGGGCATTCTTCAGGTTCGACTGGCGCCGGGCATGGCACACGATGCAGTAGACGACACCGTTTCATGGACAAGTCCATGGACAGTTGATCTAAGTCTCCCGGTGATCGCTCACCCTCCGCTGGGTCGCGCGGACCACCAGTCAGCATGATCCTGAAGTGCGGGAAAGCTGCCTGCAGGGCGATAAGGACGATCATCCGGTCGGACAAGAGGGCGGTCAGGACCCCTACTGGCGTGCCGCTGCACCATCAGTCGCGACCAGAACGCTGATTCGGCTACTCATACGCGATAGTTCCGGACCGCGGTCGAGTGCTGAGCGGCTGAAGTTCATCCGCCGGCGAGGCAGGCGGTCCCGGTCACATATCGGCGAATCGTCCGATCCCGCTGCAGCTGCCGGTGACGCCGCCGGTGCGGTGCGGCGTCGACGAGGGAGCGCGGCAACCGCCCTCGAGCGTGTGTCTCCAGCCGTCCCTGGGCGCCAGATTGTGACGGATGTGACGGGTAGTCGGCGACCCGTTACACCCGTCACATCGCCTCGTTCTCCCATCTCAGAGGCCATCCGTACCCGTCACACCTCGCTGTGACGGGTGCAGCTCGCCTGTGCCGGGTTCCGACAGTCCCTGGCCACAGGTCGCGGAGGCGATCTATCGCTGCGCGGACACCTCCTGCTCTTCGAGAGAACGGCGGAGACCGTGGCGGTCGTCGCGGATTTCTTGAACTCGCCTCATGCCGATCGCTGCCCGTCGGCCTCGCCCCGCCATTCCATCGCCGTCAGGCGCGGCAGGAATCATTGGGCGGTGTAGCCGCCGTCGACGGGAAGTGCGACGCCGACGACGAAGCTCGCGCCCGGGCTGCAGAGCCACAGCACGGACGCCGCGATCTCGTCCGGCCGGCCGAGGCGGCCGATCGGCTGGTTCGCCGTGGCTTCGGCCAGGTCGAGCTCACCTTTGGCGATCATGTCGGTGACCATCGGGGTCTCGAAGGTGCCCGGGCAGACGGCGTTGATGCGGATGCCGCGGGGGGCGTACTGCAGGGCGGCGCTGCTGGTCAGTCCGAGAACACCGTGCTTGGAGGCGTGGTACGACGCCCGGCCGGGCAGGCCGACGAGGCCGCCGAGCGATGAGCAGTTGACGATGGCGCCGCTGCCCTGGGTACGCATCTGGGCCAGCTCGTGCTTCATGCAGGCCCAGACGCCGCGCAGGTTGACGGCGTTGACGCGGTCGAACGTGCTGACGGGCTCGTCGGCGGGGTCGGTGGCCGGGGCCTGGATCCCGGCGTTGTTGAACGCCATGTCGAGCCGCCCGTACGTATCGACGGACGCCGTGACCGCCGCGGCCACGCTGTCCTCGTCGGTCACGTCGCAGTGGACCCCCAAGACGGTGCGGCCCTCCTCGGTCAGGCCGGCGGTAGCGGCGTCGAGGGCCTCCTGCTTGATGTCGGCAAGGACGACGGCGGCTCCAGAGACGGCGAACGCACGGGCGGTCGCCAGGCCCATGCCGGAGCTGGCCCCGGTGACGAAGGCGACCTGGCCGGTGAAGTTGTAAGTCGGGTTCATGGCGGTCTCCTGTTGAGAGGTCAGCGGGGGTGGACCGATCGTGCGGAACGGGTCACGGATGGAGGAGGACCTTGATGGCGCGTCGCTCGTCCATCGCCCGATAGCCCTCGGCGGCCTGGTCGAGCGGCAGGTCGAGGTCGAAGACCTTGCCGGGGTCGATCTCGCGGCGCCAGATCAGGTCGATCAGCTCGGGCAGGAAGCGGCGCACCGGGGCCGGGCCGCCGTGCACGTGCACGTGGGTCATGAAGATGTCGTCCCCGTGCAGCTCGACGTCGTGCAAGACCCCGACGAAGCCGACGTGACCGCCGGCCCGGGTGGCGCTGATCGCCTGCATCATCGACTCCTGGGTGCCGACGGCCTCCACGACCGAATGGGCACCGAGTCCGCGGTGAGCTCCTTGACCTTGGCCACGCCCTCCTCGCCACGCTCCTCGACGATGTCGGTGGCGCCGAATTCCCGGGCCAGATCCTGCCGCGACTTGTGCCTGCTCATCGCGATGATCCGCTCGGCGCCGAGCTGCTTCGCGGCGAGCACCGCGAGCAGCCCAACCGCGCCGTCACCGACGACGGCGACCGACTTGCCGGGACCGGCCTCGGCCGCAACGGCGCCGAACCACCCCGTGCCGAGCACGTCGGAGGCCGCGAGCAGGCTGGGGAGCAGATCGTCGGAGGGAACCTCCGGGGTGGCGACCAGGGTGCCGTCGGCCAGCGGGACCCGCATCAGCTGCGCCTGAGCTGCTCCGCCTGCGCCGAGCATCTCCCGGTGCAGACACGAGGTCTGGTAGCCCGCCCGGCAGATCTCGCAGGTGTTGTCCGAGGCGAAGAACGATCCGATCACGAACTGGCCCGGCGTGATGGAGGTGACCTCGGCGCCGACCGCTTCGACGATGCCGGCGTACTCGTGCCCCATGTGGAGGGGCTCGGTGATCTCGTCGGCCCCGCGGTAGGGCCACAGGTCCGACCCGCAGATGCACGTCGCGGACAGCCGGATCATCGCGTCGGTCGGCTGCCGGATCGTCGGCTCTTCGACGTCCTCGACCCGCACGTCACCGGGTCCGTACATCACGACACCACGCATGAGAACTCCTTCAAGAGCTGAGTCGATGGAGGGACCGTGCTGCCCACGACCTCCAGAAAAGCGCTGACCCGACCGCGGAGGAAGGCCCTGACGAGACGTGTACCAACAGGGCATCCCGGCCGCGGTCGGTTCGTCGTACGGTCCGACGATGGACAATCACGCCGAGGTCCGCGACTTCCTGATGTCGCGCCGCGCCAAGGTCACGCCGCAGCAAGCCGGCCTGCCCGACATCGGTGCGCGGCGGGTCCCCGGTCTGCGCCGCGGTGAGGTCGCCGCCCTGGCCGAGGTCAGCGTCGAGTACTACTCCAAGCTCGAACGCGGTGCGCTGGCCGGGGTGTCGGCGTCAGTCCTGGACGCGATCGCGCGGGCCCTGCAACTCGACGACGCCGAACGCGCTCACCTGATCCATCTCGCCCAGGCCGCCAACGGCTCGAACGCCTTGACCCAGCCCCGCCGTCGCCCAGCGAAGCGGTGGACGCCCCGGCCGAGCCTGCAGTGGGTGCTCGACACCATCACCGCGGGGCCGGCGATCATCCGCAACGGTCGGATGGACCTGCTGGCCACCAACCATCTCGGCCGGGCCATGCACTCGTCGCTGTACGACCACGACCCCGCCGGCCACCCCAACTTCGCCCGCTACACCTTCCTCGACGACGACTCCCACCGGTTCTACCCGGCCTGGGACACCGCGGCGGACACCTGCGTGGCCATCCTTCGCACGGAAGCCGGACGGAACCCGCACGACAAGGCCCTCCACGACCTCGTCGGTGAGCTGTCCACCCGCAGCGACAATTTCCGGCGACGCTGGAGCTCCCACGACGTCCGACTCCACGGTGCCGGTACCAAGTCGTTCCATCACCACGTCGTCGGCAACCTCGAGGTGGCCTACGAGAGTGTCGACATGATCTCCGAGCCCGGTCTCACCCTGACCATCTACGCCGCCGAACCAGCCTCCCCCACCGCAGAAGCCCTGGCCATGCTGGCCTCCTGGGCGGCGTCTGTCCCCACCGACCAGGCCGCACCGTCCACCGTGTAGAGACGTACTGGCAGTACACCTTTCGCCAGGGTGTTCCTCAGCACCGCCGCGCTTCCTAGCGTGGTCACATGATCACCACCCGCTGCGCTCGCCGACCCCGCCCACCCCGTCTCTGGCGCTCGACCCTGCCCCTCACCCTGGCCGTCCTCACCGCCGCTGTGGCCTGCTCGGTCGACCCCGGCTCCACACCCTCCACCGGCACGTCCGGCGGCCCAGCCCAACCCAGCCCAGGTCCCTCCAGCTCGGCGCCGTCCGGCTCGGCGCCCGGCGAGTCCGGCACCTCGATCGCCGACAGCCAGCCGTCCTCGGGCGTCACTCCGATCCGCGTCATCGTCGGCGGCCAGACGCTCACCGCCGAGCTCTACGACAATCCGACCGCCCGTGACCTGGCTGGCCTGTTGCCGCTGACCCTCACCCTCGGCGACCTGAACCGGCTCGAGAAGACCGGTCCGCTGCCGCGTGCCTTGACCACCGACGGTGTCCCCCGCG
Organism: uncultured Actinomycetota bacterium; assembly: GCA_963730945.1. Taxonomy (GTDB): domain Bacteria; phylum Actinomycetota; class Actinomycetes; order Mycobacteriales; family Pseudonocardiaceae; genus Pseudonocardia. The sequence goes on along the minus strand of CAVSTV010000004.1, from coordinate 88,669 downwards.
GATCCGACCCCGAGGTCAACGAGATCGGCTACTACGCCCCCGGCCACGACCTCGTCTTCTACTACGGCGACGTCGGGTATTTCAACGGCATCATCCGCATCGGACGCTTCGACACCGATATCGACGTCATCCGCGACCAACCGGACGGGTTCAGCGTCACTGTCGAACGGGCCTGACCATGCCCTACCTGGAGGGAGTGGTCGAGGTAGCCCAGCCGCGATCTCTCCCCGACCGCGTCCCCGCACAGCCAACAGCAGCACTACTCGTCTGTCGTCGGCGTTGCCGGCCGCTTCGGCATCCGGGCACCGAGGATCTCGGCTGCCTTGCGGTCGGTCGCCGCAACCCACGCTGCGTACACGCGCAGCGTGGTGGCTCCCCCACCGCCGTGACCGAGCCGACCGGCAACCGTACGAAGATCAACACCAGCCGTCAGCAGCTCGGTCGCCGAGTAGTGCCGCAACGCGTGGATGTGCGTGTCGATGCCAAGGCGTTGGGCGAGGTTGCGGTACCGGCTCGACACCGAGTGCGGGGAGCACGGGCTTGTCGGCTCGAACTTCCGTGCGCCGGAGAACACGTACATGTCCTCGGTCATCTCCATGTCGAGTTCGCGCAGCCGTTGGCGGCACCGCTGCTTGTGCTCGGCGAGAAGAACGACGCTCTCGTTGTCCAGAGCGATCCGGCGCATCTGGTGCGTCTTGGTGTCCTTCTCGGTGCCTACGCCGTAGCGCAGCCGGTAGCTGCGCCGGACATCCACGATCCCGGCCTCCAGGTCCACCCGTGACCAGCGCAGCGCGCAGACCTCGCCGCGACGCATCCCGGTGGTCATGACGAGCCACACGAGGGTGCCCCAGTCGTCGTCGACGACGAACGCACCATCGACCAGCCGCGCTGCTTCGGACGGCGATGGCGGGTCCGGCTGCGGCGGGCGCTGGCGGGGCCGCTGCGCGCCACGCGCGGGGTTCGTGGCGATCCAGTCCCAGCGGACGGCGGCGCTCAGCGCACCGCTGATGACGGCGTGGATCTGCCGGACGGTCGAGGCCGCCATCGGACGGCAGACGTGCGAGGAGCACCCTGCCTGGGCGCAGTCGTGCTCGCCGTCGGCTCGATGCTCGACGAACGGGCGGCCGTTGCAGCGCGTCCGGCACCGGCGCAGCTCGGCGTAGAACGTCTCCAGGGTCCGGGTGGACAGCTTCGAGATCGCGACGCCGCCGAGCGTCGGCCGGATCGTGCGCTCGATGTAGCCGACGTAGGTGTCGCGGGTGCTGTCCTCCAGCTCGACCGTCCCAACCACTCGTCGAGCGTGTACCCGAGCGACACGGTGCTCTGCGCGGACCGCTGGCCATCCACCTCGGCCTGGAGCCGGGCCATGACCTTGTCGGCCTGCCGCCGGGCCGCTCGGTCGGTGCCCTTGACCGACTCGGAGAGGTAGCGGTCGCGGCCGGAAACCGGGTCGACACCAGCGAACACGCGGACCTGCAAAGAGCCGCCGCGGACCCGCACACTGCCCCGCTTGCGGTCCGCCGCCGTGCCGTCTGCCCTGCTCATGTCGCTACAGTAGGCACAAGTTCGTGGACAAGGACATGGACGAAGAGCGTGCAGCTGATCATGAAAATGATCAGCCCCCTGACCAGAATGCTGGTCAGGGGGCTGGTGGCAGGTGAAGGATTCGAACCTTCGTAGGCTAAGCCGACGGATTTACAGTCCGCTCCCTTTGGCCACTCGGGCAACCTGCCGGGTGCGCTGAAGCGCAGGGCCGAGGATACGACAGGCAGTGACCGGGTTCCGCGAAGGGGCCCGCTCGACAAGGAGGAACGCCCATGGCCGACCCGTCGTTCGACGTGGTGAGCAAGGTCGACCGGCAGGAGGTCGACAACGCGCTGAACCAGGCGTCGAAGGAGCTCTCCCAGCGTTTCGACTTCCGCGGTACCGGCACCTCGATCGCCTGGGCCGGCGAGGAGGCCCTGACCATCGAGTCGGAGACCGAGGAGCGGGCGGTCGCCGCGGTCGACGTCTTCAAGGAGAAGCTGATCAAGCGCAACATCTCGTTGAAGGCCTTCGAGGCGGGCGAGCCCGCGATCTCGGGGAAGACCTACAAGATCAGCGGCAAGATCATCCAGGGGATCGAGTCGGACAAGGCCAAGGAGATCAGCAAGGCCATCCGGGACGAGAAGTTCAAGGGCGTGCAGGCCCAGATCCAGGGCGACCAGCTGCGCGTCTCCGGGAAGAAGAAGGACGACCTGCAGTCGGTGATCGCGCTGCTCAAGGGCCGCGACTTCGGGATCGCGCTGCAGTTCACCAACTACCGCTGATCGCACCTGTCGGTCACCGCGACTTCCTTGCGCTGCCCGCTTTCGCGCGGGGTCAGTCGAGTTCGTCCAGCAGTGCATCGGAGGCCGCGAGCAGCTCGGCGATGGCCGCGGCCTCGGCCGCCAGCCCCGCCGCGGCATCCGCGTGCGGATCAGATTCGATCGGTCCGACGACCGGGCCGATGCCGCCGGCCATGCGACTGCGCAGCTCGCGCTCCTCGGCCCGCTTCTGTTGCTCCCGCACCCGGCGGGCCCGCTGTTGATCGATGTCCAGCGCGGCGGCCAGCACCGCGCGCAAGTTCCGCTCCACCACGTCCAGGGACTCGCGCTCGCGCTCCACCCTGGCCAGGGTCTGCCGGCCCAGGTCCTGCAGCGACTCGTGATCGAGGGCGCGTTCCGCATCGAGGGACTGCCGCTCGACTGCGAGCGACCGGCCGGCCGCCGACCAGAGGATCGCCGGCGCGCGCCGCGCCGGATCGACCGTGCGATCGGTCCAGGAGCTCGTGTCGGCCAGCCCGGCGACCGTCTCGCAGAGCCGCCAGGCCCGCCGATCGGTCGGCAGCACGCGCAGCCGCGGCTCGTTGTCCGACGAGCGGTGCCAGGTGTGCGGCAACCCGGTGGCGAGCGTGGCCAGTGCACCACCGATGACGGCTCCAACGCAGCCACCGAGCAGGAACCACAGCAGCGCCTCCGGGATGCTCGCCGCACCGCGGGCGGCCCACAGCCCGCAGCCGACGATGCTGACCAGGTAGGCGATGCCTTGCATCGCGGGGCCGAAGTCGATGGTCAGCTCGGCTCTGCCCTGCGCCGGATAACGACCGGCTGGGTCGGCGACGACGTACCACCCGCGGTCCCCGGCGCGCCGTTGGAACCGTGCGAGCGACGGCATCGACGCCGCGCCCGTTCGGATGAGCGCGGGCGACCCGGGGGAATCACGCGGCGACGCCACCTTGCCTCCTCGGTCCGGCACGCTATGGCCGATGTTATCGAGTCGGCTCGGTGCCGCGGAGTCCCGGAACGACCCGTGCGTGGCCCCGACCACATAAGGTCCGGCGGACGCAGCTCCCACTACCCCTTGTCGAGTGCCGTGGACGTCATCGAGATCTACCGCAGTTGCAGTGCCGAGTTCACCCGCCGACTGCCGGCCGCCGTCGGGCGCTGGTCCGACCCCACAGCGCTGCCCGGCTGGGACGTGCGCCGCCTCGTGCACCACATGGTGGAGGAGGAGCGGTGGGCTCCGCCGCTGTTCGACGGGCAGACCATCACCGAGGTCGGCAACCGGTTCAGCGGGGAGCTGCTCGGCGACGACCCGGTCGATGCCTGCACCGCGGCCGCAGCCGCGGCGGTGCGTGCCGTCTCCGCGCCAGGGGCGCTGGACAGCGCAGTACACCTGTCGTTCGGCGACTACCCCGGGTTCGAGTACGCGTTGCAGCTGGCCGCCGACCATCTCGTGCACGCGGTCGACCTGGCCCGCGCGCTCGGCATCGACGAGACCGTGGACGGCGAGGTGGCGAGCACGCTTCGGGACTGGTTCGGGCCGACGGAGGTCGTCTGGCGGGAGATCGGGGTGATCGGTCCGCGGGTCGGGGTGCCGGCGTCGGCGGGCGCGATCGCGCAGCTGCTGGGCATGATGGGCCGGCAGCCCTGAGCGCGGTCCGCGCAGCGGCCGCGGAGGTCGCGGACGATTGCCGGCGGCCGCCCGGTCAGGCGCTGACCGGCGCCTGCTTCGCGTGGCAGGCCTGGGCGTAGGCGACCGGGGTCATGCCGATCGCCGCGGTGAAGTCGCGGATGAAGTGCGACTGGTCGAAGTAGCCGAGTTCGGCGGCCACCTCGGCCCAAGGGCGATGCTGCTCGCGGGCCAGCGCGGCCGCGGCCTCGTGCAGCCGGTAGCGGCGCAACACCCACTTGGGACTCACCCCGACATACCGCTGGAACAGCCGCTGCAGGGTGCGCGGGCTGAGGTTGAAGCGCTCGGTGACGTCGTCGACCCGGCTGATCGACCCGTCGTGCAGCATCGTGGCCACGATCCGCCCGACGAGGTCGACCTGCGGATCGGGCGCCGGCCAACGCTCCCGGAGGAAGCCCTCGGCCAGCGCGATCAGCTGCTCGATCCCGCCCGCGGCGGCCATCCGGGCGGCCACGGTCGTCGCGGCCGGGCCCCAGAGCTGCTCCGCGGGCAGCGTGGTCCCGGTGATCTCGCACTGCGAGCGCCCCAGGAAGGGCGCGAACGCACCCGGCCGGAACTTCACCCCGAAGACCCGTCCGGCACCGCGATACCGGTAGCTGAACCGGTCCCGCCCGACCCCGGCCACCGCGAGCCGACCCTGGTCCAGCACCAGGTTCACGCACGGGTGCGGCAGCAGCGTGACCGCCGCCTCCCGCCCGGGCGGCAGCTCCCACGAGACCAGCCAATGCCGCTCGACCAGCGAGCTCAGGTCGGTGGCCGGCGCGAAGCGGTCCAACGAGAAGTCGAGATCGCGCACGCCGAGCAGGCCGTACTCGCTCGTCGTGGACAGGGTGGTCGCGGGTTGGGTCGGCTCCGACACGACGCCAGCATGCCCGACACCGCCGACAACAACGACTGTCTTGACAAGAACTATTGTCGGTGGGATTGTGCCCGGGTGCACGACCTCGCGGTGATCGACGATCCGGCGGCGGCGAGCGCCTCGCTCGAGCCGGTCCGGATGCGGCTGCTGGTCGAGCTGGCCGTGCCGGGCTCCGCCAGCACGCTCGCGGCGAAGATCGGCCTGCCCCGCCAGCAGGTGAACTACCACCTGCGCACGCTGGAGCAGCACGGGCTGGTGGAGCTGGTCGAGCAACGCCGTCGGGGGAACATGACCGAGCGCGTCATGCAGGCCACCGCGGCCAGCTACGTGATCTCCCCGGCCGCCCTCGGCGCGGCCGCTCCCGATCCCGCGCGGGCGCCCGACCGGCTCTCGGCCCGCTGGCTGATCGCGGTCGCGGCGCGCACCGTGCGCGAGGTCGGCGAGCTGCTGGCCGGTGGGTCCGCCGCCGGCCGGAAGGTGGCCACGTTCGCCGTCGACGGCGAGGTCCGGTTCGCCTCCGCGGCCGATCGGGCGGCCTTCGCCGACGAGCTGGCCGGGGCCGTGACGGCCCTGGTCGGCAAGTACCACGACGAGAACGCTCCGGGGGGCCGCCCGTATCGGGTCGTCGTCGCGGTGCATCCCCACATCACTCGAAAGGATCAGTAGATGGGTCGCGAGTTGGTCAAGCGGGTCGAGTTGGACGCGACACCGGAGCAGGTGTGGGAGGCCATCGCCACCGGTCCGGGCATCTCGACCTGGTTCGTTCCGCACGAGGTGCAGGAGCGGGAGGGCGGCGTGGTCCGCGCCCACTTCGGCGGCGCCTTCGACGCGACCGGGCAGGTGCGGGTCTGGGAGCCGGGGCATCGCTTCGCCTACGGCTCGACCGATCCGGTACCCGAGGGCGCCGCCGACTACGCGTTCGAGTTCGTGGTCGAGGGCCGCGCGGGCGGCGGCACCGTGCTGCGGTTCGTGCAGAGCGGATTCCTCGACGAGGGCTGGGAGGACGAGTTCGCCAGCTTCGACACCGGCTGGGACCTGTTCTTCGGCAACCTGCGCAGCTACCTGGCCCACTTCGCCGGGCAGCCGGTAGCCAACGTGGTGTCCATGGGCTACACCGCGGTGTCGGCCGCCGACGCCTGGCCGATGCTGCACCGCGCGCTCGGGCTGACCGGTCACCCGGCGGTCGGCGACACGGTGACCCTCACACCCGACGGGCCGGCACCGATCACCGGAGTGGTCGACGTGGCCAGCCGCGAGTTCCTGGGCGTGCGCTCCTCGAACGGCCTGCACCGCATCGGCGCCGAGGGCGACGCCGGGTGCGGGGTCAGCGCCTACCACTACTTCTACGGCGAGCCGGTGGACACCGAAACGCTCACCACGGACTGGCAACACTGGCTGACCCGGCTTTTCCCCGCCCCGGAGCCCGCCACCACGGCACCCTGAGGGCTCAGCGGCCGCGCTGGCGTGGCTGCATCTGTTCGAGGCGGCGGATGCGGTCCTCGAGCGGCGGGTGGGTGGAGAAGAGGCGCGAAAGCTGCTCGCCGGGGCGGAACGGGCTGGCGATCATCAGGTGCGACTGGGCGACCAGCCGCGGCTCCGGCGGGAGCGGCGCGAGCCGGGTGCCCCGCTCCAGCTTGCGCAGCGCCGAGGCCAGCGCCAGCGGATCGCCCGACAGCTCGGCGCCGCTGGTGTCGGCGCCGTACTCGCGCGACCGGCTGACCGCCATCTGCACCACCCCGGCCGCCACCGGGCCGAGCAGCGCGATCAGCATCGCGGCCAGCGGGTTCGGCCGGTTGTCGTCGGAGCCACCGAAGAGGCCGGCGAACATCGCCATGTTGGCCAGGAACCCGATCATCGTGGCGAGCGCGGCGGCCACCGAGGAGATCAGGATGTCCCGGTTGTAGACGTGCGACAGCTCGTGGGCGAGCACCGCACGCAGCTCGCGTTCGTCCAGCAGCGTGAGCAGACCGGTGGTGGCGCAGACCGCGGCGTGCCGGGGGTTGCGGCCGGTGGCGAACGCGTTGGGTGCGGCGGTCGGACTGAGGTAGAGCCGGGGCATCGGCTGCCGCGCGGCGCGGGACAGCTCACGCACGATCCGGTACATCGCCGGGTGCTCGGCCTCGGTGATCGGGCGCGCGTGCATCGCGCGCAGCGCGAGCGTGTCGGACCGGAAGTAGGCATAGCCGTTCAGCGCGAGCGCGGCGACCACGGCGATCACCAGCCCACCGCGGCCGAACAGCGATCCGACCCCCACCACCAGCGCGCTCATCGTCCCGAGCAGCAGCGCCGTCTTCAGCCCGTTGAACTGCCTGTACACGAACAGCACCCTTCTCCTCCGGTCCGTGAACGAGCAACGACCGGTCGGTGTTCCTGCGTCCAGCCGGAGCGACCCGCGGCGACCGGGCAGGATGCCGTCATGGCCACTGCCGTTCACACCGAGATCGCCGACCGGGTCGCCGTGCTCACGCTGTCGCACCCGGAGCGGCGCAACGCCATGAACATCGAGCTGTCGGCCAAGCTGGTCGACGCTGTCGCCGCGGCGGCCGCCGACGACGGCGTCGGCGCGATCGTGATCACCGGCGAGGATCCGGCCTTCTGCGCAGGCGGCGACCTGGCCGAGCTCGCGCAGGCCGATCCGGCCACCCTGCACACCGTCTACGCCGGGTTCCTGGCCATCGCCCGGTGCCCGCTGCCCACCGTCGCCGCCGTGAACGGAGCCGCGGTCGGCGCCGGGCTGAACCTGGCGCTGGCCTGTGACCTGCGGCTGGCCGGGCCGAGAGCCAGGTTCGAGGCGCGCTTCTCGGCGCTCGGACTGCACCCGGGCGGCGGCTACACGTGGATGGTGCAGCGGCTGCTCGGACCGCAGGGCGCCGCCGCGCTCACGCTGTTCGGCGAGGTCGTCGACGCCGCGGAGGCCGCCCGGATCGGGCTGGTGCACCGGGTCGCCGACGACGTGGTCGCCGCCGCGGTCGAGCTCGCCGGCCGGGCCGCGGCCGCGCCCCGCGAGCTCATCGTGGCCACCAAGGCGACGATGCGGCTGACCGCGGGTGCGGTGTCGCACACCGACGCGGTCGAGATCGAGGTGCGGGCGCAGGCCGAGTCGGTGCGCTCCGAGCAGTTCCGGCAGCGGCTGGCCGAGTTGCAGGCGAAGATCCGCGGTCCCCGCTGACCTTCCGCCCAGCGGCAGCGCGGGTGTGACGCCATCGGGGTGCGGGAACACTCTTCCGGCCGGGGAGTTAACCTCGAGGTAAGGACATTTCCGCACCGCACAGATGCCGACCCGGGAATTGAAGACATCGACATGACGACATCGGACACCGCAGTCGACGGGCCCGCCCAGCCCGCGGTCATCAAGCGCGACCGGGTCGTGATCCGGTTCGCGGGTGACTCGGGCGACGGCATGCAGCTCACCGGCGACCGGTTCACCTCCGAGACCGCCGCGTTCGGTAACGACCTGTCCACGCTGCCCAACTTCCCGGCCGAGATCCGCGCGCCCGCGGGCACCCTGCCGGGGGTGTCGTCGTTCCAGCTGCACTTCGCCAACTACGACATCCTCACCCCGGGCGACCGCCCGGACGTGCTGGTCACGATGAACCCGGCCGCGCTGAAGGCGAACATCGCCGACCTGCCCCCCGGCGGGTTGCTGATCGTCAACACCGACGAGTTCAGCAAGCGGAACCTGACCAAGGTCGGCTACCAGGCGAACCCGCTCGAGGACGGCTCGCTCGAGCAGTACCAGGTGCACCCGGTCGCGATGGCCACCTTGACCAAGGGCGCGCTGGAGGCCACCGGGCTGAGCAAGAAGGACGCGGAACGGGCGAAGAACATGTTCGCGCTCGGGCTGCTGTCCTGGATGTACCACCGGCCGCACGAGAGCACCGAGCGGTTCCTGCGCGAGAAGTTCGCCCGCCGCCCCGACCTGGCCGAGGCCAACATCCTGGCCTTCCGGGCCGGGCACGCCTACGGGGAGACCACCGAGGCGTTCGCGGTGACCTACGAGGTCGCACCCGCGCGGCTGGACGTCGGCACCTACCGGCAGATCACCGGCAACACCGCGCTGGCCTACGGCATCATCGCGGCCGGGCAGGTCAGCGGGCTGCCGGTGTTCCTCGGCTCGTACCCGATCACCCCGGCATCGGACATCCTGCACGAGCTGAGCAAGCACAAGGCGTTCGACGTCACCACGTTCCAGGCCGAGGACGAGATCGCCGGCGTCGGCGCCGCGCTGGGCGCCTCCTTCGGTGGCGCGCTCGGTGTGACCACCACCTCCGGCCCCGGGATCTCGCTGAAGTCCGAGACGATCAGCCTGGCCGTCGCGCTGGAGCTGCCGCTGTTGATCGTCGACGTGCAGCGCGGCGGCCCGTCCACCGGGCTGCCGACCAAGACCGAGCAGGCCGACCTGTTGCAGGCCATGTTCGGGCGCAACGGCGAGGCCCCGCTGCCGCTGGTCGCCCCCCGCTCCCCCGGCGACTGCTTCGACGCGGCCCTGGAGGCGGCCCGGATCGCGGTGACCTACCGGACGCCGGTGATCCTGCTCTCGGACGGTTCGCTGGCCAACGGCTCCGAGCCGTGGCGGGTGCCCTCGATCGACACCTTGCCCACGATCGACCCGGGTTTCGCCACCGGCCCCAACGCACCGGACGGCTCCGACGAGTTCTGGCCCTACCTGCGCGACGACGACACGCTGGCCCGGCCGTGGGCGCGTCCGGGCACGCCGGGGCTGGAGCACCGGATCGGCGGCCTGGAGAAGGCCGACGGCCGCGGTTCCATCTCCTACGACCCGGACAACCACGAGCGGATGGTCCGGCTGCGCGCCGCCAAGATCGACGGCATCACGGTGCCGGACATCGAGGTCGACGACCCGAGCGGGGACGCCGAGCTGCTGGTGCTCGGCTGGGGGTCCACCTACGGCCCGATCGGCGCCGGCTGCCGGCGGGTGCGCGCGCTGGGTCACTCGGTGGCGCAGGCGCATCTGCGGCACCTCAACCCGTTGCCGGCCAACCTCGGCGACGTGCTCGGCCGCTACCGCACGGTGCTGGTGCCCGAGATGAACCTGGGCCAGCTGGCGCTGCTGCTGCGGGGCCGCTATCTGATCGACATCAGGAGCTACACCAGGATCTCCGGTCTGCCGTTCAAGGCCGAGGAGCTGCAGAACCTGTTCCTGGACCACCTGTCTGGAGTGCACGCATGACCGCAATTGAGTTGGGGTTGCCGCAGCTCGGTGGCTTGGACGGGGTGCCGACCACCACCGACAAGCAGACGGCCAAGGACTTCACCTCCGACCAGGAGGTGCGCTGGTGCCCCGGCTGCGGTGACTACGCCGTGCTCGCCGCGGTGCGCCAGTTCCTGCCCACGCTGGGGATCCGGCGCGAGAACACCGTGTTCATCTCCGGCATCGGCTGCAGCTCGCGGTTCCCGTACTACCTCAACACCTACGGGATGCACTCGATCCACGGCCGCGCGCCGGCCATCGCCACCGGGCTCGCGGTCAGCCGCCCCGACCTGTCGGTGTGGGTGGTCACCGGCGACGGTGACGCGCTCTCGATCGGCGGCAACCACCTGATCCATGCGTTGCGGCGCAATGTGAACCTCAAGATCCTGCTGTTCAACAACCGGATCTACGGGCTCACCAAGGGCCAATACTCCCCGACCTCGGAGGTCGGGAAGGTCACCAAGTCGACGCCGATGGGCTCGGTCGACCACCCGTTCAACCCGATCTCGGTGGCGCTGGGGGTGGAGGCCACCTTCGTCGGGCGGGCCATCGACTCCGACCGCAAGGGCCTCACCGCGGTGCTGCAGGCCGCCGCCGAGCACCGCGGTACCGCGCTGGTGGAGATCTTCCAGGACTGCCCGATCTTCAACGACGGCAGCTTCGACGTGCTGCGCCGCGGCGACGAGGCGTTGGAGCGGCTGATCCCGCTGACCCACGGCGAGCCGATCCGCTTCGGCCCGCTCGACGACGACGGGCTGGGCAGCTACGCCGTGGTGCAGGAGGGGTTCGGGCTGCGGGTGGCCAAGACCGACGAGGTCTCGGTCGAGGAGATCGTGGTGCACGACGCGGCCGACCACAACCTGGCCTTCGCCCTGTCCCGGCTGTCGGACCAGGACCTCACGCACACCGTCACCGGGGTGTTCCGCAACGTCGATCGGCTCACCTACGACGACGGCGCCCGGGCCCAGGTCGAGCAGGCCCGCCGGACCGGCTCCTCGGACCTGCAGGCGCTGCTGAACGGCCGCGACACCTGGACCGTCGCCGGCTGAGCTGAGCGGAGTTCGCGCTCGCGCCGCCGGTTCGCCGAGCGCAACCCTCGGCGGCCGTGCCGCTCAGGTGCACCGGTCGGACGGGCTCGTGGACCACGCGCGGAGGGTCTCGGCCTGCTGCTGGGCCTGCTCGGCGGCGTCGGACGCCAGCGGCCGGCCGTGCGCCGCCGCATCGGTGAGGTCCTTCAAGGCCATCGCCGCGCGTCGCACCTCCCGCGACACCCAGCCCCGACACGCCCGGTCGTGCGCCAGCAGCGCCAGGCAGGCCCGGTGGTCGTCCAGCGACTGCACGGCCCGCAACCCGTTCCGCTTCCGATCGGCGTTGACCTCGGTGAGCCAGTCCTTCCCGTGCACGGCAGCCAGCCGGGCCTGCAGCCGTGGCGCAACGGCCCGCGGGGCCCGCAGGCATGAGACGTGGATCCGCCCCGGGGTGGACTGCGCGAACTCGCTGGTGCTGGGCCCCCAGGCCGGGGACCGCTCGGCCGCGCGCCGGCCGGCCGCGGCGGCCCGAGGCGCGAGCAGGCCCAGGTCCCTCGGGCTGATCATGCGGGTGGCCGCCAGCCAGTCGCAGAGCAGCTGGCGGGTGTCCCCGGCCGCGTCGAGCCCGTCCACGCCGGCGGCGACCAGCCGGGTCCGGACCTCGTCGATGTCCTGCATCACCTGGCTCGTGGTCACACCGAGCCGTTCCGCCACGGCGTCGCAGGCCTGCGGCCGCGGGTCGTAGTGCGGATGCGGCCGCAGGTATCCGGCAGCCAACGCCACCAGCACCGCGCGCCGGTCATCGGTCAGCCCCGGCGTCGGGATCAGCGTGCTGACCGGACCCTTCGACGGCTCAGCGGCCAGGGCGCCGACGGCCTGCACCGTCAGGGCGTACGTCCACGACACACAAGACCTACCCGGAGGACAACTGCGGTCCCTGGACCGCGATCCCACCTCGCTGATCGCGACCCGACACCACTCAGCAGTCGACGAGCAGCGCGCCGTCCCGACTCGACCATGCGGGACGGCTGCCGGTACTGCCGGTCGACGACAGGTGCGAGCGCAGAACGCGGCCGCGTTCAATCTGTCGGCAATCGTTGATAACCGAGCGCAAGTCCGTCACGCTCCGCTGGTCACCGCATCGAGTGACAGTCGAGCGAGCGATCGGACGGGCCCATGACCACGAACCGGGACCCTGAGCAGCCGGACTCCACCGATGCGGAGTACCTGGCCAAACGCACGCTGCGCAAGGGTGCGGCCGGTTGGGTGCTGCTGGCCGGTCTCGGGGTCAGCTACGTCATCTCCGGGGACTACTCGGGCTGGAACTTCGGCCTGGGCCAGGGCGGTTTCGGCGGGCTGGCCATCGCCACCGTGATCATCGCGGCGATGTACCTGGCGCTGGTGATGGGCATGGCCGAGCTCTCGTCGGCGCTGCCGACCGCGGGCGGCGGCTACACCTTTGCGCGGCGCGCGCTCGGCCCGTGGGGCGGCTTCGCCACCGGGACCGCGGTGCTCATCGAGTACTCGATTGCCCCGGCGGCCATCGCCACCTTCATCGGCGCCTACGTGGAGTCGCTGCAGCTGTTCGGGATCACCGACGGCTGGTGGGTCTACCTGGCCGCCTACCTGCTGTTCGTCGGCATCCACCTGACCGGTGCCGGGGAGGCGCTCAAGGTCATGTTCGTGATCACCGGCATCGCCATGGTCGGCCTGGTGGTCTTCGCCGTGGCCGCGGTCCCGCTGTTCGACGCGGCCAACCTGACCGACATCCCGCCCACCGACGCGGTCGGGGCGTCGCCGTGGCTGCCGTTCGGCGTGCTCGGGATCTGGGCCGCGGTGCCGTTCGCCATCTGGTTCTTCCTGGCCGTCGAGGGGGTGCCGCTGGCCGCCGAGGAGGCCCGCGAGCCGGAGCGCGACGTGCCGCGCGGCATCGTGGTGAGCATGCTGGTGCTGGTCGTCACCGGCGCCGTGGTGCTGCTGCTGTCCACCGGCGCGCTGGGCGCGCTGGCCCTGTCGGAGTCGGGCAACCCGCTGGTCGAGGCGCTGGGCGAGGGCGTGGCGGCAACCGTGGTCAACTACATCGGGTTGGCCGGGCTGATCGCCAGCTTCTTCTCCATCATCTACGCCTACTCGCGGCAGACATTCGCGCTGTCCCGCGCCGGCTACCTGCCGCGAGTGTTGTCGTTGACCAACGGCCGGAAGGCGCCGGTGCTCGCGCTGGTCGTGCCCGGTGTGATCGGGTTCCTGCTGTCGCTGACCGGGCAGGGCGCGGTGCTGCTCAACATGGCCGTGTTCGGGGCCGCGCTGAGCTATGTGCTGATGATGGTCAGCCACATCGTGCTGCGCCGCCGGGAGCCGGACATGCCGCGCCCGTACCGGACTCCCGGCGGGATGGTGACGACCGGGTTCGCGCTGGTCGTCGCCTCGTTCGCGGTGGTGGCCACGTTCCTGGTGGACAGCGTCGCCGCGTTCTGGACGCTCGGGGTGTTCGTGCTGTTCATGGCCTACTTCGGCATCTACAGCCGGCACCACCTGGTCGCGGCCTCGCCCGACGAGGAGTTCGCGGCGCTGGCCGAGGCCGACACGGAGCTGGGGTGACCGCACGGCAGGCCGCGGTCGGTGGGCACAACTACCGGTTCGCGGACCTGCGGACGCTGCTCGCCGCGGCCACGCCGGCCCGGTCCGGCGACGAGCTGGCCGGCCTGGCCGCGGCGTCGGAGCAGGAGCGGGTGGCGGCCCAGTCGATCCTGGCCGACCTGCCGCTGACCACGTTCCTGGACGAGCAGGTCGTCCCGTACGAGTCCGACGAGGTCACCCGGCTGATCATCGACTCGCACGACGCCGCGGTGTTCGCTCCGATCGCCGCGTTGACCGTCGGCGGCCTGCGGGATCACCTGCTGCGCACCGGCGTCGACACCACCACGCTCGCCCCCGGCCTCACCCCGGAGATGGTGGCCGCGGTGTCGAAGCTGATGCGGAACCAGGACCTGATCGCGGTCGGCCGCCGGACCCCGGTGGTGAGCGCGTTCCGCAGCACCATCGGGCTGCCTGGCACGCTGGCCACCCGGCTGCAACCCAACCACCCGACCGACGACCCGATCGGGGTCACCGCCTCCATCGTCGACGGGCTGCTGCTCGGCTGCGGGGACGCGGTGATCGGGATCAACCCGGCGACCGACAGCCCGGCCCGCACCATCGAGCTGCTGCACTTGATCGAGGAGGTGCGGCTGCGCTACGAGATCCCCACCCAGAGCTGCGTGCTGGCGCACATCACCACCTCGATCGAGATCATGGAACGCGAGGCGCCGGTCGACCTGGTGTTCCAGTCTGTCGCCGGCACCGAGGCGGCCAACGACGGCTTCGGGGTGTCGCTGGCGCTGCTGCGGGAGGCCCACGAGGCGGCGCTGGCGCTGGGCCGCGGCACCGTCGGGACGAACTGCATGTACCTGGAGACCGGGCAGGGCAGCGCGCTGTCGGCCGACGCGCACCACGGCGTCGACCAGCAGACCCTGGAGGCCAGGGCCTACGCGGTGTGCCGCGCCTTCGACCCGCTGCTGGTGAACACGGTGGTCGGGTTCATCGGGCCGGAGTACCTCTACGACGCCAAGCAGATCATCCGAGCCGGTCTGGAGGACCACTTCTGCGGGAAGCTGCTCGGCATCCCGATGGGGGTCGACGTCTGCTACACCAACCACGCCGAGGCCGACGCCGACGACACCGACACCCTGCTCACGCTGCTGGGCGTGGCCGGTTGCGCGTTCGTGATCTGCGTGCCCGGCGGCGACGACGTGATGCTGCACTACCAGTCGCTGTCCTATCACGACGCCCTCTACGCCCGGCAGGTGTTGGGGCTGGCGCCGGCGCCCGAGTTCGCCGACTGGCTGCGCCGGATGGCCATGTTGACCGACGACGGCCGGGTCCGGGAGCTGGACCGGGACGCGGCGGCTGTCCGGGCACTGGTGGCGGGGGTGCGGTGAGCACCCCCGCGACCGACCCGTTCGGCGCGCTGCGGGCTGCCACCCGGGCCCGGGTGGCCCTGGGCCGGGTCGGCGACGCCCTGCCCACCGCCGAACTGCTGGCGCTGCGGGCAGCGCAGGCTGCGGCGCGGGATGCCGTGCACGCTCCACTGGACACCGCGGACCTGGAGCGACAGCTCGGGGAGCTGGGCAGAGCGGTGCGGGTGGTGGCCAGCGCGGCGCCCGACCGGCCCGCTTACCTGCAGCGACCCGACTTGGGCCGGCGGCTGGCCGACGACAGCCAGCTCGCCCCCGCCGAGGACGGCAGCAGGCCGACCGCCGGAGCCGACCGCACCGATCCGGACCGGGCCGCCGGTGGCGACGACCCGGCAGCCGGTGGCCACGACCCGGCAGGCGGTGGCGACGACCCGGCAGCCGCTGCCGGCACCCCCGCAGGCGGTGGCGACGACCCGGCAGCCGCTGCCGGCACCCCCGCAGCCGGTAGCGACGACCCGGCAGCCGCTGCCGGCACCCCGGCAGCCGGTGGCCACGACCCGGCAGGCGGCGGCGGCCCGGCAGCCGGCGGATACGACCTGGTCGTCGTGCTGGCCGACGGGCTGTCCCCGCTCGCCGTGCAGAGTCACGCGGTGCCGCTGCTGGCCGCGCTGCTGGAGCGGCTCGACGAGCGCACCGGGCCACGGCTGGCCCCGATCGTGATCGCCACCCAGGCCCGGGTGGCGATCGGCGACGAGATCGCCGCGGCGATCGGCGCCCACAGCGTGCTGGTGCTGATCGGCGAGCGACCCGGGATGAGCTCCACCGACTCGTTGGGCGCCTACTTCACCTACGGCGCCCGGCCCGGGCGGCGCGACTCCGAGCGCAACTGCGTGTCCAACATCCGCCCACCGCACGGCACCGGCTACGACGCGGCGGCCACCACCCTGGTGCTGCTGATGGCCGAGGCGAACCGGCTCAAGCTGTCCGGAATCGGGCTCAAGGCCGACCCGGCGCTCCCCGGCTGACCCTGCACACCGAGCCGATCCGCCGCGGGCGGTGACTCCCGCCGCACCAGCATGATCAGCGTCTGCGGTCGAAAAGCTGCACCGGTGAACGTCAGCTACCGCAGGCGCTGATCATGGCCGGGAGTTTTCCGGTTCGGGCCCACGGACCGGGGCCGGCGGGTGATGCTGGGGTGTGTCGCTCGGGGAGCTGCTGGTTCGGTAGGCCGGGGTGCTCACCCTGGCGCAGGCCCAGAGCTGCGGGCTCTCGGCGGCGACGGTGCAGCGCCGGGTCCGGGAACGGGTGTGGCGTCGGCTGTACCCGGGCGTGTACCTGGTCGGGGGGCACCGGCTCGGCGACGAGGCGCGGGTGCGGGCGGCCTGGTTGTGGGCCGCCGACGGTGACCGGCCGGCCACGGTGACCGGGCCGGCCGCCGCCTACTGGCACGGGATGCTGGAGTGCGCGCCGGCGGTCATCGAGGTCACCGTGGAGCGGCAGCAGCACCGCCAACCCCGCCCCGGAGCACTGCTGCGCCGCCGCGACCTGCACCGGCTGGACCAGGCCTATGTCCGCGGTCTCCAGGTTGCCGACCCGGCGCTGGCCGCATTGGAGACGGCGGTCGCCCTGGCCGACGGGTCGACGTTCCTGGACCGGGCGTTGCAGCGGCACGTCCGGTTCCCGGCGCTCTACCGCTCGTTCTGCCGCAACATGGGCCGCTGCGGCTCGTCGAGGGCCGGGCTGCTGATCACCGCGGCCGCGGATCGGGCCGACTCGGCAGCCGAGCGGGTGCTGGTGGGGCTGTTGCGCGCGGCCGGCGTCGGCGGCTGGGTGCTGGGCTACCCGTTCGGGCGGTACCGGATCGATCTGGCCTTTCCGGCCGCGCGGCTGGCGGTCGAGGTGGACGGCTGGGCGTGGCACGTCGACGCCGCGCGCTTCCGCAACGACCGGCGCAAAGGGCAACGCGATCACCCACGCCGGCTGGGACCTGCTCCGCTTCACCTGGCACGACCTCGACGCCGAACCCGCCGCCACCCTCGCCGAGATCACCACCGCGCTGGCCGCCGCCGCATGATCAGCGCCTGCGGTCGAAAAGCTGCACCTGTGCACCTCAGCTACCGCAGCCGCTGATCTTGGCGGCTCCCGCCCACCAACTGCGGGCCTCGGGCTCAGCCATGCCCGGCCCGACGGTCGCCCGCGGCGGCGCTGGGCATGGCCGGGAGCGGGGGCTCAGCCGGTGCGGTCCACGACGTAGGTGGTCAGGGCGGCCAACGCGTCGACGGCGGGGCAGGGCGGCAGCTTGCCCAGCTCGGCCCCGGCAGCGGCGGCGTGCTCCGCCAGCACCGTGCGCGCCCGGGTCAGCCCGGGGCTCGCGCCCAGCAGCCCGAGCGCCTCGGCCACCTCCCCGTCGTCGCTGATCGGGCGGGCGAGCAGCACCCGCAACCGGTCGGCGTCGGCGCCCTGCTCGCGCATGGCGTAGAGCATCGGCAGCGTGTGCACGCCCTCGCGCAGGTCGGTGCCCGGGGTCTTGCCAGAGCTGCCCGAGGGCGAGGCGATGTCGATCACGTCGTCGGAGATCTGGAACGCGGTGCCGATGATGGCCCCGAAGCGGTGCAGCGACTGCACCTGCTCGGGGGTGCAGTCGGAGAACATGCCGCCGTAGCGCCCGGAGGTGGCGATCAAGGAACCGGTCTTCTCCGCGACCACGGTCAGGTAGTGCTGCACCGGGTCCTCGCCCGGCCGCGGCCCCCTGGTCTCGCGCATCTGGCCGGTCACCAGCTCGGCGAAGGTCTCGGCGATGATCCGCACCGCCTCCGGGCCCAGGTCGGCCACCAGCCGGGAGGCGTGCGCGAACAGGAAGTCACCGGTGAGGATGGCCACCGTGTTGTCCCACCGCGAGTTCGCGCTCTGCGCCCCGCGGCGCATCGTCGCCGAGTCCATCACGTCGTCGTGGTAGAGCGTGGCCAGGTGGATCAGCTCGACGACGGCCGCCGCGGTGATCACCTTGTCGGCGTCCGGCCGCGGCCCGACGTGCGCGCCGAGCAGGGTGAACAGCGGCCGGAAACGCTTGCCGCCGGCGTCGATGAGGTGCAGCGACGTCTCGGTGACGAACGGGTAGTAGCTGCTGTGCACGGTGGCGTGCAGCAACGCCTCGACCCGTTTCAGGTCGGCGGCGGTCGCCGCCCCGAGCTCGGTGTCGGTGACCTCTACCCCGGCGATCGCCTGCTTGCTCACTTCATCAGCTTACGAACCCGCCGCCGGCCGCCCAGCCCAAGGCCAGCGTGGGCGCGATGCCGAGCAGCAGCGTGATCAGCACGCCGAGGGTGATGGCCGCGGTGGTGAAGGCACCCGGCACGACGACGGTCGGGCCGTCCGCGGCCGGCTCGCTGAAGTACATCAGCACGATCACCCGCAGGTAGAAGAACGCCGCGATCGCGCTCGCCACCAGGGCGATCACCACCAGCGGCGCCATGCCGTCCCCGATACCGGCCGCGAACACCGCGAACTTGGCGGTGAAACCGCTGGTCAGCGGGATGCCGGCGAGGGCGAGCAGCAGGAACGTCATGACCCCGGCCATCACCGGCGAGCGCTTCGACAGCCCGGCCCACTGCGACAGGTGGGTCGCCTCGCCGTCGGCGTCGCGCACCAGGCTGATCACCCCGAACAGCGCGATCGTGGTGAACCCGTAGGCCAGCAGGTAGAACAGCGTGCCGGAGATGCCGTCCTCTGTGATCGACATCGCACCGATCAGCAGGAACCCGGCGTGCGCCACCGAGGAGTAGGCGACCATCCGCTTGACGTCGGTCTGGGTGAGCCCGATCACCGCACCGATGACCATCGAGGCGATGGCGATGGCCCAGAGCACCCCACGCCACTCCCAGCGGCTGTCCCCGAACGCCACGTGCAGCACCCGCAGGATGCCGCCGAACGCGGCCACCTTGGTGCACGCGGCCATGAACGCGGTGACCGGGGTCGGGGCGCCCTGGTACACGTCGGGGGTCCAGGTGTGGAACGGGCCGACCGAGGCCTTGAACATCAGCCCCACGATCAGCAGCGCGAGGCCGCCCAACAGCAGCGCGTCGGTGCGGGCGGAGCCGGCCGCGGCGGTGGCGATGTCGGAGAAGCGCACCGAGCCCGCGTAGCCGTAGAGCAGCGCCAGCCCGTAGAGGAAGAACGCCGAGGCGAACGCGCCGAGCAGGAAGTACTTGACCGCCGCCTCCTGCGACAGCAGCCGGCGGCGCCGGGCGAGCCCGCACATCAGGTACAGCGGCAGGCTCAGCACCTCCAGCGCGACGAACATGGTGAGCAGGTCGTTCGCCGCGCAGAAGGTCATCATCCCGGCCAGCGCGAACAGCGTGAACGGGAAGACCTCGGTCTGCATGGTCGGGGCCTGCTCGGGCGAGCCGTAGCCGCGGTCCTCGGCCGGCAGGTCCACGGTGCGGCCGCCGATCACCGCACGGGCCCCCGTCGCGGCGACCAGCGCACCGCCGGGCTCCACCGACCGATCGGCGATGAGCAGCACGCTGCCCAGCCCGAGCGCGATCAGGGTGCCCCACAGGAACAGCGTGGGCCGGTCCACCGCGACGGCCTCGGCGAGGGTGACCACGCCCTCGGGTCCGCTGCTGCCGGCGTAGAGGCCCAGTGCGAGCCCGGCGACGCCGAGCGAACCCAGGGTCAGCCCCACCTGCACCGGCCAGCGCTGGTGGCGCGGCAGGAACGCCTCGACCAGCACCGCCACACACGCCGCGGCCAGCACGATGAGCAGCGGCGCGATCGCGTCGTAGGCGATCGACGGCACCTCGATGGGCTGTTGCTGAGCCTGCGCGAGCTCGATCACCGGAGCACTCCTTGGACCGGGTCGGGCAGACCCACTTCGTTCATGGTGGCCACCACCGACGGTGTGATCACGTCCAGCACCGGGCCGGGGACGAACCCGAGCACCATGATCATGAAGATCAGCGGGGTCAGCACCGCGATCTCACGGCGCGACAGGTCCGGGAAGCCGATACCGGTGCGCGCGGCCTTGACGGCCGGGTCCAGCATCGTGCCCGGCCCGCCCGCCGACGCACTTCCTCCCGCGGAGGCGGCACCGGACCCCGCCGACGCACTTCCTCCCGCTGAGGCGGCACCGGACCCGGCCGGCGCCCGCGCGCCCGCACCGGCGCCGGCCGGCGCCGGTCCGCGTTCGATGGCGCCCAGCACCGCCGCGCCGCGCAGCGGACCCTGCATGGTGCGCTGGTAGAACCAGAGCACGTACAGCGCGGCGAACACGATCCCGACGGTGGCCAGGATCGCGGCCACCGGCTCTCGCGGGTAGGAGCCCAGCAGCACCAGGAACTCGCTGACGAAGGAGTTGGTGCCGGGCAGCGCCAGCGAGGACAGTCCGGCCAGCAGCAGGCAACCCGCCAGCAGCGGGGCGATCTTCGAGACGCCGCCGTAGTCGTCGATCAGCCGGGAGCCGCCGCGCACCACCAGGATGCCGACCATCACGAACAGCATCCCGGTCGAGAGCCCGTGGTTGACCATGTACAGCGACGAACCGGCCAGCGACTGCGAGGAGAAGGAGAAGATGCCGACCGCGATGAACCCGAAGTGCGCGATCGAGGTGTAGGACACGAAGCGCTTCATGTCCGACTGCCCCACGGCCAACAGCGCGCCGTACAGGATCCCGATCACCGCGAGCGTCAGCACCAGCGGGGCGAGGCGCTGCGACGCGAGCGGGAACAGCGGCAGGCAGTAGCGCAGGAACCCGAACGTGCCCACCTTGTCCAGCACCCCGACCAGCACCACGCCGGCCCCGATCGGCGCCTCGGCCCCCGCGTCGGGCAGCCAGGTGTGGAACGGCACCAGCGGCGCCTTGATCGCGAACGCGACGAAGAAGCCGAGGAACAGCCAGATCTGGGTGGACTCGGGCACCGTCGCCGCGGCCCGTTGCAGGTCGACCCAGCTGAACGTGCCGGTGCCCAGCTGCTCGCGGCTGACCACGTACAGCCCGATCAGCGAGGCCAGCATGATCAGCCCGCCGAACAGCGAGTAGAGGAAGAACTTCACCGCGGCGTACTGCCGGCGCGGGCCGCCGAAGCGCCCGATCAGGAAGTACATCGGGACCAGCATCGCCTCGAAGAAGACGTAGAACAGGAACACGTCGGTCGCGGTGAACACCCCGACCAGGGTCGCTTCGGTGGCCAGCAGCAGCGCGAAGTACCCGGAGTGGGTGCGCCCTTCGGGCAGCTCCTCGTCCCAGGAGAACAGCAGCAGCCCGGGCACCAGGAACGCGGTCATCGCCAGCAGCACCAGCGCGATCCCGTCGATGCCCAGGGCGAACCGGGTGCCGAAGGCCGGGATCCAGTCCAGGCCGAACTCCAACTGGAAGCGCGTCCCGGCCGCGGCGTCGGGCACCGAGTAGGCGAACCAGACCACGGCCACCAGCGCGACCTCGGCCAGCGCGAACGCCATCGCGGTCTGTTTGGCCAGCTGCACGTTGTGCCGCAACGGATACAGCGCCAGCGCGCCGACCAGCGGGAGCAGCATCAGGATCAGGAGCAGCACGATGCCTCCGAGGCCGGCGCGTCGATGAAGATCGAGTTCATGCTCATGTGAACCGCACCATCAGCAGGCCGGCGACCACCAGGACGGTGCCACCGAGCATGGACAGCGCGTAGGAGCGCACGAATCCGGTCTGCAGCCGGCGCAGCCGCCCCGAGCTGCCGCCCAGCAGCGCGGCCGCGCCGTTGACCGCGCCGTCGACGCCGCGGTTGTCGACGAAGACCAGCGCCCGGGTCAGCCAGGTGCCGGGTCGCGCGATGAGGGTCTCGTTGATCGCGTTCGCGTACAGATCGCGGCGGGCGGCCCGCACCGGCAGCGACACCGGCTCCGGGCGCTGCACCGGCGTGGGGTGGCGGCCGACGGTCAGGTACGCGATCACCGCGCCGGCCGCGGAGATGGCGACGACCAGGAACGGCACCACCGCGTGCGGCAGCGCACCCCCCTCGAGCTCCTGCAGCTCGCCCAGCGAGGGCGCCAGCCAGGTCGCGAGCAGCCCGCCCTGGGTGAGCAGGAAGCCGGCGAACACCGAGCCGGTCGCGAGCACGATCATCGGCACGGTCATGGTCGCGGGCGACTCGTGCGGGTGGTAGTCGTGCCCGTCCACCGACGATCCGCTTGCGGGATCGAGCGTCGGCGCAGTCTGCAGGTCCTTCCAGCGCTGCTCGCCGAAGAAGGTCATCAGCATCAGCCGGGTCATGTAGAACGCGGTCAACCCGGCGGCCAGCGTGGCCAGCCCGCCGAACGTCCAGCCCTGCCAGCCTTCCTGCGCGAACGCCGACTCGATGATCGCGTCCTTGGAGAAGTAGCCGGACAGGAACGGGAAGCCGATCAGCGCCAGGTAGCCGAGACCGAACGTGACGAAGGTGATCGGCATCTTCGTGCGCAGCCCGCCGTAGTGGCGCATGTCCACGTCGTCGTTCATCGCGTGCATCACCGAGCCGGCCCCGAGGAACAGCCCGGCCTTGAAGAATCCGTGGGTGAGCAGGTGCAGGATGCCCAGCGCGTACCCGGCCGGGCCGAGCCCAACGGCCAGGATCATGTAGCCGATCTGGCTGACCGTGGAGTAGGCCAGCACCTTCTTGATGTCGTCGTAGGCGCATCCGATGATCGCGCCGATCATCAGCGTGATCACCCCGACCAGCGCGACGACCAGCCGTCCGGTGTCGGTCAGGTTGTAGATCGGGCTGCAGCGGGCGATCAGGTACACGCCCGCGGTGACCATGGTGGCCGCGTGGATCAGCGCCGATACCGGGGTCGGGCCCTCCATCGCGTCGGGCAGCCAGGACTGCAGCGGGAACTGGCCGGACTTGCCGCACGCCCCGAGCAGCAGCAGCACCGTGATCGCGATCAGCGCCGAACCGTCGACCTCGCCGATGCGGGCGAACACGTCGACGTACAGCAGCGTGCCCAGCTGCGTCCAGATGATGAAGATCGCGATGGCCAGCCCGACGTCGCCGACCCGGTTCATCAGGAACGCCTTCTTCGCCGCGGTCGCGGCCGACGGGCGGTCCTGGTAGTAGCCGATCAGCAGGTAGGAGGCCAGCCCGACGCCTTCCCAGCCCAGGTAGAGCATCACGAAGTTGTTGCCCAGCACCAGCACCAGCATCGCCGCGACGAACAGGTTGAGCTGGGCGAAGAACCGGCGCCGTCCCGGGTCGTGGCTCATGTAGCCCACCGAGTAGAGGTGGATCAACGCGCCCACCCCGGTGATCAGCAGCACGAACGTCAGCGACAGCGGATCGAGCCGCAGCCCGAAGTCGACGTTCAGCCCGGCGACCGAGATCCAGTCGTAGAGCGACTGCTCCCGGGTGCGCTGCTCCGGGTCGAGCCCGACCGTGTCGATGAAGATCGCACACCCGACCGCGAACGACGCGAACACGGTGCCGACGCCGAGCCAGTGGCCCCAGCCGTCGGCGCGGCGGCCGGCCAGGAACAGCACGATCGCCCCCAGCGTGGGCAGCGCGATCAACAGCCAGGCCAGCTCGGCCGCGCCGGTGGCCGCGCCCACGTCGGGCAGCTCCGGGACGAATCCCGGCGGGATGGCCGCGGTCACCGGGGCCGCCCAGTGGGCGCCGATACAGAGAACACCGGGGAGCTCCTTGGTGGGTCAGTACTTCAGCAGGTTGGCGTCGTCGACCGACGCCGTCCGGCGGGTACGGAAGATCGAGGTGATGATGGCCAACCCGACGACCACCTCGGCCGCGGCCACCACCATCACGAAGAACGCCATCACCTGGCCGTCCAGGGTGCCGTTGATCCGGGAGAAGGTGACCAGCGTCAGGTTCACCGCGTTGAGCATCAGCTCGATGCACATGAACACCACGATGGCGTTGCGGCGCACCAGCACGCCGACCGCGCCGATGGTGAACAGCAGCGCCGAGAGCATCAGGTAGTAGGTGGGGGTCATCGGTTGTCCCCTGCCTCGGAGCCGGCCGCGGGCCCGGAGCCGGGTGCGGCGCCGCCGGTCAGGGCGTGCGGGTCGACCGCGTGCTCGTCGACGTGCTGCGCGGCGGCCGCGTCGATGATGGCCGAGATCGACTCCGGTGCGATCGACCCGTCGGGCAGCACCGCGGGCAGCGCCACCGAGTTGCCGGTGGCGTAGACGCCGGGGCCGGGCAGCGGGGAGATCCGGTCGTGCTCGCCGCGCAGCCGCGCGGTCGACGGTGGCCCGCTGGCCGGGCTTGAGCTGGCCCCGGCTCATCCCGAGGGTCAGCACCATGGCCCCCAGCGCGGCGGTGATCAGCAGCGCCGAGGTGAGCTCGAAGGCGAACAGGTAGGTGGTGAACACCAGCCGGCCGATCCCGGTCACGTTGCCGTTCCCGTTGGCGCCGTCCGCATCCAGCCCGACCGGGACGACCGCGGTGAGCGAGCCGCCGATCGCGCCCACCAGCAGCACGGCCAGCCCGACCCCCAGCGCGAGCCCGGCCAGCCGCTGCCCGCGCAGCACCTCGACCACCGAGTCGGAGGAGTCCCGACCGACCAGCATCAGCACGAACAGGAACAGCATCATCACCGCACCGGTGTAGACGATGATCTGCACGAAGCCGAGGAACGGCGCCTGCCCGGCGATGTAGAGGATCGCCAGGCAGAACATGGTGACGACCAGCCCCAGCGCGGAGTGCACGGCGTTGCGGGCGAAGACCATGCCCAGCGCCCCGGCCAGCGCGATCGGGCCGAGGATCCAGAAGGTGATGGCCTCGCCGGTGCTCACCACCCCGGCGGCCTGCGCGAGAACATTCACGTGACCTGCTCCCCCACCGGGTCGCCGCTCCGCGTCCGGCCCGGGCCAGCGTCGGGCCCTGCACGTAGTAGTCCTGCTCCGTCTCGCCCAGCCGCATCGGGTGCGGCGGCTGCTCCATGCCCGGAAGCAGCGGCGCCAGCAGCTGCTCCTTGGTGTAGATCAGGTCCTGCCGGTTGTCGTCGGCCATCTCGTAGAAGTTGGTCATGGTCAGCGACCGGGTCGGGCAGGCCTCCACGCACAGCCCGCAGCCGATGCAGCGCAGGTAGTTGATCTGGTAGATCGCGCCGTAACGCTCGCCGGGCGAGTAGCGGGCCTCCTCGGTGTTGTCCCCGCCCTCGACGTAGATCGCGTCGGCCGGGCAGGCCCAGGCGCACAGCTCGCAGCCCACGCACTTCTCCAGCCCGTCCGGATGCCGGTTGAGCTGGTGCCGCCCGTGGTAGCGCGGAGCGGCCGGCGGGAAGTTCTCCGGGTACTCCTCGGTGACCACCTTCTTGAACATGGTCGAGAAGGTGACCCCGAAGCCTTGGAAGAACTCGAACATCTACTCGGTCTCCTTACCCGGTTTACCGGGAGTTCCCGGCCGGCCAGCGCGGGCTCGCGGGAGTCTCGGGTCCCTGATCCGGGCGGGTCGTCCTCGACCGCCTTGGTCCGCGGCCGGTTGCGGGGCGAGGTGGGCACGACCAGGTCGAGCGGCGGCACCGGGTAGTCCGAGGCCAGCTCGACCACGGCCTCCTGGGGGACCTCGCGGTCGGGCACCAGGAAGGCCACCGCCAGCAGCACCACCACCGCGATGCCCACCGCGACCAGCACCGCGGTGACGCTGCCGGCGCCGCTGGTCCGGTAGGTCCGCACCGCGAAGATCAGCATGATCCAGAGCAGGCTGCCCGGGACCAGCACCTTCCAGCCCAGCCGCATGAACTGGTCGTAGCGCATCCGGGGCAGCGTGCCGCGCAGCCAGATGAACACGAACAGGAAGATGCACGTCTTGATCAGGAAGGCCAGCATCTGCAGCCAGCCGTTGCCGTTCAGGAACGACAGCGGCCACGGCCAGCTGCCGCCGCCGAGGAACAGCGTCGTGGCCATCGCCGAGACGGTGACCATGTTGACGTACTCGGCCAGGAAGAACAGCGCGAACTTCAGCGAGGTGTACTCGGTGTGGAAGCCACCGACCAGCTCCGACTCCGCCTCCGGCAGGTCGAACGGCGCCCGGTTGGTCTCGCCGACCATCGCGATCACGAACACCACGAAGCTGGGCACCAGCAGGATCGCGTACCAGCCGCCGGCCACCTGCGCGGCGACGATGTCGGAGGTGGACAGCGAGCCGGCGTAGAAGATCACGCCGACGATGGACAGCCCCAGCGCGATCTCGTAGGAGATCACCTGGGCGGCGCTGCGCAGCGCGGCCAGCAGCGGGTACGGCGAGCCGGACGCCCAGCCGCCGAGCACGATGCCGTAGACGCCGATCGAGGAGCAGGCCAGCACGACCAGCACGCCGACCGGCAGGTCCACCAGCTGCAGCGCGGTCGGCTCACCGAAGATCGTGACCTCGCCGCCGAACGGGATCACCGAGAACGCCACGAACGCCGGGATGGTGGAGATGACCGGGGCGATGAAGTACACCCGCTTGTCGGCCAGCACCGGCATGATGTCTTCCTTGAACGCCAGCTTCAGCCCGTCGGCGAGGCTCTGCAGCCAGCCGCCTGGGCCGACCCGGTTCGGGCCGGGACGCTGCTGCATCCGGCCGACCACCTTGCGCTCCGCAGTTGATCATGAACAGGGTGAGCACCACGCCGAGGGCGAACAGCGCCACCACCTTGATCAGGATCAGCCAGATCGGGTCGTCGGCCAGCAGCTGCCTGGGTCGGTGTCATCGTGCTCACCCCCACCAGCTCGCCGTGCCCGACGCCGAGCTGCGCCGCGGACCCGGGAGCCGGGCGAGTTGCCGGGCAGCCAGACCACACCGTCGGGCAGGTCGGCCAGCGCCAGCGGCAGCGTGATCGCACCGCGCTCGGTGCGCACGGTGGCCGGCTCGCCCTCGACCAGGCCGAGCCGCTCCGCGGTCGCCGCGTTCGTCCGGACCAGCGGCGGGCGGGCGGTGCCGGCCAGCGCGGGCTCGTCGACGGCCAGCGAGCAGGCGTCGATCAGCTGCCGCCAGCTGGCCAGCACGGCCTGCCCGTAGCCCGGTCGCAGCGGCCCGGCCGGCGGCCACCCGCGGCGGCACGGACGATCGCGACCGCCGATCCGAGCCGGGCCAGCTCGCCGGCCGCGGCGGCCGGGGTCTGGGTGAAGATGTCGACGTCCATCTCGACGGCGAGGGTGTCCAGCACCCGGCAGTCCGGCAGCACGCCGCTGGCGTCCAGCGCCGGGCCGAACTCGCGGATCCGGCCCTCCCAGTTGAGGTAGCTGCCGGCGCGCTGCGCGTCCGGGGCGACCGGGAGCACCACGTCGGCCAGCTCGGTGACCGCGGAGTGCTGCAGCTCCAGGCTGACCAGGAAGCCGACCCGCGCCAGCGCGGCCAGCGCGGCGGCCGGGTCGGCCAGGTCGTGCGGGTCGACGCCGCCGACGACCAGCGCGGCCAGCTCACCGCGCGGCCGCGGCGGCCAGCATCGCGTCGGTGTCCCGGCCAGGGGCGGCCGGCAGCGCGCCGGCGGCGACGCCCCAGACCCGCTCGACCTCGGCGCGGGCCGCGGCGTCGTCGACCCGGCGCCCGCCCGGCAGCAGGGTCGGCACCGCGCCCGGCGTCCAGCGCGCCGCGCTCGCCGGCGCGGCGCGGCACCCAGCCGATCCGCGCGCCGGTGCGCGCGGCCAGCGCGGACACCGCCGAGTACAGCCCGGGGACCTCGGCCGCCCGCTCACCGACCAGGATCACCCCTCCGGTCGAGCAGCGCGTCGAGCACGTGCGCGGGCAGCTCCGCCAGCACCGCGGCCTCGGCGCCGGGCACCGACGGGATCAGGTTGTCCCGGGCGGCCGGCTCGGCGGCCCCGCGCTCGCGCGCCGTGCGCAGCACCGCGGGGCTGCTCCACTGCCCGAGGTGGAACACCTGCTGCCGGTGCTTGCGCGCCGCCTTGCGCAGCCGCAGGAAGACGATCGGCGCCTCCTCCTCCGGCTCCAGCGCCACGCACAGCACGGCGGGCGCCGCCTCCAGCGCGGTGTAGGACTCAGCTGCTCGGGGCCGGTGCCGACCACGTGCGCGGCCAGGAAGTCCAGCTCCTCGGCCGAGTGCGGCCGGGCCCGGAAGTCGATGTCGTTGGTGCGCGCGGCGACCCGGGCGAACTTGGCGTAGGCGTAGGCGTCCTCGACGGTCAGCCGGCCGCCGGCGAGCACCCCGATACCGCGCTCGCGGGCGGCGAGCAGGCCGCGGCGGCCACGCCGCAGCGCCTCGGTCCAGGACGTCTCGGCCAGCGCCCCGTTCGTCACCCGCGGACCAGCGGCCGGGTGATCCGGTCCGGCCGAGCCGAGGTAGCGGAACGCGAACCGGCCCTTGTCGCAGATCCACTCCTCGTTGACCTCGGGGTCGTTGCCGGCCAGCCGGCGCAGCACGGTGCCGCGGCGGGTGTCGGTGCGCAGCGCGCTGCCGCACGCGCAGTGCTCGCACACGCTCGGCGTGGACACCAGGTCGAACGGGCGCGAGCGGAACCGGTAGGCCGCGCTGGTCAGCGCGCCGACCGGGCAGATCTGGATGGTGTTGCCGGAGAAGTAGCTCTGGAACGGCTTGTCCTGGGCCACCCCGATCTGCTGGTCGGCACCCCGCTCCAGCAGGTCGATGAACGGGTCGCCGGCGATCTGCTCGGAGAACCGGGTGCAGCGCTGGCACAGCACGCAGCGCTCGCGGTCCAGCAGCACCTGGGTGGAGATCGGCAGCGGCTTGACGAAGGTGCGCTTGGTCTCCAGGAACCGGCGAGTCGGTGCGTCCCGAGGTCATGGCCTGGTTCTGCAGCGGGCACTCGCCGCCCTTGTCGCAGATCGGGCAGTCCAGCGGGTGGTTGATCAGCAGCAGCTCCATCACGCCCTGCTGCGCCTTGTCGGCCACCGCCGAGGTGTGCTGGGTCTTCACGACCATGCCGTCGGCGACGGTCATCGTGCAGCTGGCCTGCGGCTTCGGCATCGGCCGGCCGCCCATCTCCACCTCGACCAGGCACTGCCGGCAGGCGCCGGCCGGGTCGAGCAGCGGGTGGTCGCAGAACCGCGGCACGATGATCCCGAGCCGCTCGCAGGCCCGGATCAGCAGCTCACCCTTGGGCGCGTCGACCTCGATCGCCGTCGATGGTCAGCCGGACGTGTCCCTCCGGCACCGGGCGCGCATCCGCACCGGTCTCCTGGGTCACGGTCATGCGGGGGCTCCGGTGAGCTCGGCCAACTGCTCGGGCTGGGCGACGGCGGGCTGCGCAGCGATCAGGTCCAGGAACTCCTGGCGGAAGTACTTGATCGCGCTGGTGATCGGGCTGACCGCGCCGTCACCGAGGGCGCAGAAGCTGCGGCCCAGGATGTTGTCGCAGACGTCGAGCAGCACGTCGATGTCGGCCTCGGTGCCCTCGCCGTGCACCATCCGCTCCAGCACCTGCAGCAGCCAGTAGGTGCCCTCGCGGCACGGCGTGCACTTGCCGCAGCTCTCGTGCTTGTAGAACTCGGTCCACTTCATCACGGCCCAGGGCACCGACACGGTCTCGTTGAACACCTGCACCGCGGTGGTGCCCAGCATCGAGCCGGCCGCGGCGGCGCCCTCGAAGTCCAGCGGGACGTCCAGGTGCTCGGCGGTGAGCAGCGGCGTCGACGAGCCGCCCGGGGTCCAGAACTTGAGCGGGATCCCGTCCTTCATCCCGCCGGCCAGCTCCAGCAGCTGCCGCAGCGTGATGCCCAGCGGGGCCTCGTACTGGCCGGGCAGCTCGACGTGCCCGGACACCGAGTAGATCTTCGGGCCGGGGCTCTTCTCCGAGCCCATGGTGCGGAACCAGTCGCTGCCGCCGGTCACGATGGCCGGCACGCTGGCGATGGTCTCGACGTTGTTCACCACCGTCGGGGAGGCGTAGAGCCCGGAGGTGGCCGGGAACGGCGGCTTGAGCCGGGGCTGGCCGCGTCGACCCTCCAGCGAGTCGAGCAGCGCCGTCTCCTCGCCGCAGATGTAGGCGCCGGCCCCGGCGTGCACCACGATGTCCAGCTCGAAGCCGGAGCCGAGGATGTTCTCGCCCGAGGTAGCCGGCCGCGTAGGCCTCCTCGACGGCGTGCCGCACCCGGCGGATGCAGTGCAGCGCCTCGCCGCGGATGTAGATGGCGCAGAAGTTGGCTCGGATCGCGTAGCTGGTGATGATGCAGCCCTCGACCAGCGAGTGCGGGTCGGCCATCATCGTCGGGATGTCCTTGCAGGTACCGGGCTCGCCCTCGTCGGCGTTGATCACCAGGTATTTCGGCTTGGCGCCGGGCCCGGTCGGTCCCTGCGGGAATGAAGCTCCACTTCATCCCGGTCGGGAAGCCGGCGCCGCCGCGGCCGCGCAGCCCGGAGTCCTTGACCAGCGCGATGAGCTGGTCGGGGTGCGCGGTCAGCGCGCGGCGCAGCGCCTGGTAGCCCTCCAGCTGCTCGTAGATCGCCGATCGTCCAGGACCGCGGCGACTGCCAGCGCCGGGTCAGCACCGGCGTCAGTGGGTCGGGTGTCGGGGCGGTGATCATGTCAGTTCTTCTCCGGGAGATCCGGCCACGCGGGCGGTTGGTCGGGCATGGCCGGGGCGGTCCAGCCGCGCTCGGTGGCCAGGCGGGCGCCGCGCAGCGTCTCCTCCGCCACCGACCGTCCCTCGACGGTGCGCTCCAGGTCGTCGAAGATCCCGGCCAGCTCGAGCGACACGGTGCGCAGGTCGGTCAGCGGGGCGCCCCGGGTGGGCAGCGGCTTCTCCCCGCGCCGCAGCGCGTCGACCAGCTCGGCCGCGGACTCGACGGTCTGGTTGTCGTAGTACTCGTAGTTGACCTGCAGCACCGGGGCCAGGTCGCAGGCGGCCAGGCACTCGGCGTGCTCCAGGGTGATCGAACCCGGCGTGCCGGGCTCCCCCGCGGTCTCCTCGTGCCCGACGCCCAGCTGCTTCTCCAAGGCCGCGTAGATGTCGTCGCCGCCGAGCGCCGCGCACAGCGTGTTGGTGCACACGCTGACCAGGTGCTCGCCACACGGGGTGCGCTTGTACATCGTGTAGAAGGTGGCCACCGCGGACACCTCGGCCGTGGACAGCCCGAGCGCCTCGGCGCAGTAGCGGATCCCGTCCTGGCTGACGAAACCCTCCACCGACTGCACCAGGTGCAGCAGCGGGAGCAGCGCGGATCGCGACTGCGGGTACCGGGAGATGATCTCCTTGGTGCGCTGCCGGGTGACGCCGTCGAAGATCGGCGAGACCGGTGACGGCTCGGGTGGCGCGTCCCACACCACCTCGTCCGGCGCTGCCGGAGCCGGCGCGTTCATCTCGGGGTTGCCTCCGGGCAGGGTCACCGGTCCACGCCTCCCATCACCGGGTCGATCGAGGCCACCGCGGCGATCACGTCGGCGACCATGCCGCCCTCGCTCATCGCCGGCATCGTCTGCAGGTTCACGAAGCTGGGGTCGCGCACGTGCACCCGCACCGGGCGGGTACCGCCGTCGGACACCAGGTGGTAGCCCAGCTCGCCGCGCGGCGACTCGACGGGCACGTAGACCTGACCGGGCGGCACGTGGAAACCCTCGGTGACCAGCTTGAAGTGGTGGATCAACGACTCCATGGACTGGCCCATGATCTTGCGGACGTGCTCGAGGGTGTTGCCCATGCCGTCGGAGCCGACCGAGAGCTGCGCCGGCCAGGCGATCTTGCGGTCGGCGACCATCACCGGGCCCAGCTCCATCTTCTCGACGGCCTGCTCCATGATCTTGAGCGACTCGTGCATCTCGGCGACGCGCAGCCGGTAGCGGGCGTAGCAGTCGCCCTCGGTGGCCGTCGGCACCTCGAACTCGTACTCCTCGTAGCCGCAGTACGGCTCGACCTTGCGCAGGTCCCAGGGCAGCCCGGCGCTGCGCAGGATCGGACCGGTGGCGCCGAGCGCGAGGCAGCCGTCGACCGGCAGGTAGCCGACCTTCTCCAGGCGCTGCCGCCAGATCGGCTGGCCGGTGAGCAGCTTGTCGTAGTCGGGCAACCGGGAGCGCATCACCGCGATGTACTCGGTGACCTTCTCCGCCCAGCCCTCCGGGAAGTCCTGGGCCAGCCCGCCCGGTCGCACGTAGGCGTGGTTCATCCGCAGGCCGGTGAGGAACTCCAGAAGATGGAGCCCCTCCTCGCGCTCCCGGAACCCGGCGGTCATGCCGGTCAGCGCGCCGAGCTCCATGCCGCCGGTGGCCAGGCAGACCAGGTGCGAGCCGATCCGGTTGAGCTCCATCAGCAGCACCCGAGCCACGGTGGCGCGCGGCGGCGCCTCGATGCCCAGCAGTTTCTCCACGGCCAGGCAGTACGCCACCTCGTTGAAGATCGGTGACAGGTAGTCGGCGCGGGTCACGAACGTGACGCCCTGAGTCCAGTTCCGGTACTCGCAGTTCTTCTCGATCCCGGTGTGCAGGTAGCCGATCACCGAGCGGGCCTGGGTGACCGTCTCCCCCTCCAGCTCCAGCACCAGCCGCAGCACCCCGTGCGTCGACGGGTGCTGCGGACCCATGTTGATCACGATGCGGTCGTCGTGGTCGCCGTCGGCGATGGTGTCCCAGTCGCCGCCGGTGACCGTGTAGACGGTGCCCTCGGTTGTTTCTCGTTCGGGGGCCGACCGCGCATGGGCGGGCCCGACCTCGGGAGCGTCGTTGTCGATCGTCATGTGTACGACCTCCGCTGGTCGGGCGGTGGGATCTCCGCGCCCTTGTACTCCACCGGAATCCCGCCGAGGGGGTAGTCCTTGCGCTGCGGGTGTCCGTCCCAGTCGTCGGGCATCAGGATCCGGGTCAGTGCCGGGTGCCCGTCGAAGATCACGCCGAACATGTCCCAGGTCTCGCGCTCGTGCCAGTCGGCGGTCGGGTAGACCTCGACCACGCTGGGCAGGTGCGGATCGTCGATGTCCAGCGCGACCTCGAGCCGGATCCGCCGCCGGTAGGTCATCGACAGCAGGTGGTAGACCACGTGCAGCCGCTGCTCGACGGTCTCGCCGTAGTCCACACCGGACACCGAGGAGCAGAGCTCGAAGCGCAGGGCCTCGTCGTCGCGCAGGGTGCGGCACAGGTCCAGCACGCGCTCGCGCTGCACGTAGAAGGTGATCTCGCCGCGGTCGATGGTGATCTGCTGCACGGCGCCGCGCGGGATGTCGCGTTCGGTCAGCGCCTCGGCGAACTCGTCGGCGAACCCGTCGAACCAGCCGCCGAGGGGCCGCTCGGCCGGCGCCGGGGCGTACCCGGGCAGCCGCAGCCCGCCGAACCCCGAGGTGTCGCCGGAGCCGCTGACGCCGAACATGCCGGCGCGCGCGCGGGAGGCGGGTGCGGCGAGCCGGGTGCCGCCTTCGGCGGTGCTGGCCACATCCGCGCCGCCGTCCGCGGGGTCGGCGGTCGCCGGCGCCTGCTCGGGCTCGCCCGCGCTCGGGCGGGTGCCGCCGCCTGCGCGCTGCGCGGCGGTGTCGGCGCCGCTCTGCTCGGCCGAGGACTGCTCGCCGCCGGTCGGCTCGGCGCTCTGCTTGCTGGTGCCGGTGGTCCCGGCGTTCTCGTCGGCCACCGGATCAGCCCGCTTCCGGCTTCTGGGCCGAGATCGCCTGGGCCTCGCGCCACTGCGTCGACTTGGCCTTGTCCTTGGAGAACTTGATCGAGGACGGGATGAGCTCGGTGCGGTGCCCGCTCTCGGCGAGCGCGGCGGCGCGCTTCGGGCCGAGGGGCTCGTCCATGATCTTCGCGTGGATCTTGAGGATCGCGTCCATCAGCATCTCCGGGCGTGGTGGGCAGCCCGGCAGGTACATGTCCACCGGCACCACGTGGTCGACGCCCTGCACGATCGCGTAGTTGTTGAACATGCCGCCGGAGGAGGCGCACACCCCCATCGCGAGCACCCAGCGCGGCTCGGGCATCTGGTCGTAGATCTGGCGCAGCACCGGCGCCATCTTGTTGCTCACCCGACCGGCGACGATCATCAGATCGGCCTGCCGCGGGGACGCCCGGAACACCTCCATGCCGAAGCGGGCCAGGTCGTAGCGCGGCGCACCGGTGGTCATCATCTCGATCGCGCAGCAGGCCAGCCCGAAGGTGGCCGGCCACAGCGACGACTTGCGGGTCCAGTTGACCAGCTTCTCCACGCTGGTCAGCAGGACACCGCTGGGCAGGTTCTCCTCGAGGCCCATATCAGTTCCAATCCAGCCCGCCGCGCCGCCACACGTAGATGTAGGCGAAGCCGACCGTGGCGATGAACAGCACGATCTCGACGAGACCGAACAGCCCCAACGCGTCCGCGGTGACGGCGAAGGGATAGAGGAACACCATCTCGATGTCGAACAGGATGAACAGCATCGCGGTCAGGTAGTAGGCCACCGGCATCCGGCCACCACCCACGACCGGCTGCGGCGACGGCTCGATGCCGCACTCGTAGGCGTCGAGCTTGGCGCGGTTGTAGCGCCGCGGTCCGATGTAGGGCGCGGACGTGACCGAGAACAGCGCGAACCCCGCGGCCAGCGCGAACAGCAGCACCAGCGGCAGATACGCATCGAGCATCGTGTCGCACCTTCTCGTCGTATGCGCGGCCTGCGCATTGCCCACCACTTACCTCGACATCGGCGCCGCGACCCTAGGTTGTCGACGTGTGCCCGGCCGAAGCCAGGCCAGCCTTACTTGCCGGGCCGGACCAGGTCATCGCGGTGCTCATCGCAGTTGTCACGGGCCGGAACGAACGCCGTCCGGTGCTCGGGCACGGCCCTGCGGCTCCTTGTGAAGAGTTTCACGAAGTCCGCGGCCGAGTGTAAACACCCAGCTGGGCCGCCGCGCGTCCGCCGTCGGCGTCATCAGTTCCGACGATTGCCGACGTGGCTCGGTAACCGCATCCGGTGGCCGGTCGACGCCTCCGGTAGCGGCGGTGCGTCACCGGACGTGTCGAGTTCCGGGCCACCGCCGCTCCCGGTCCAGCCGGGCGCGGCGACGGTTGCGATGCAGGTCAGGCCCGGCGGGCGCGGTGCAGGACGACCGCCCCGAGGTTCAGGTCGCGCCAGGCCACGTCCCGCCAGCCCGCCGCGGCGATCCGCCGCGCGAGCTCCGCCTGCTCGGGCCAAGCGCGGATGGACTCACCGAGATAACGGTACGCCGCCGGATTGCTCGACACCCGATCGGCGACGGCCGGCAGCACCCGCTGCAGACCGGCGTACCAGGCCATCCGGAACGGCGCCCAGGTCGGGCGGCCGAACTCGCAGACCACCAGCCGACCGCCGGGCCGGCTGACCCGGGCCAGCTCGGCCAGCGCGGCGTCCGGATCGGTCACGTTGCGCAGCCCGAACGAGATCGTGACCGCGTCGAAGACCCCGTCGGCGAACGGCAGGTGCAGGGCATCGGCGGCCACCTTCGGCACCCGGCGGTGCGCGCCCGCGCGCAGCATCCCCAGGGAGAAGTCGGCGGCCACGCACCAGGCCGCGGAGCGGGCGAGCTCGACGGTGGACACCGCGGTGCCGGCGGCGAGGTCGAGCACCCGCTGGCCGGGGTGCAGCTCGAGCGCCTCCCGGGTGCGCCGCCGCCAGGCCCGGTCCTGGCCGGCGGTGAGCACCGTGTTGGTCAGGTCGTAGCGCCGGGCCACGCCGTCGAACATGGCGGCGACGTCGTGCGGATCCTTGTCGAGGTCGGCGCGGGTCACGCCGATGACGTTACGGGGTTCGGTGCTCGCCTTGCTGATGATCAACGGGTCGCACCCGGGTTAGGGTCGGGGATCGCCACCACGACACCGCCGTCCCTCGCCGTGCGGGCCACGCCCGCGCTGTTCGTGGTGATCTGGGCCTCCGGGTTCGTGGTCGCCAAGTACGCCGCCCCGCACGCGGAACCGTTGAGTTTCCTCTGCTCCGCTACGCCGCGGTGGTCGTGTTGATGCTGGTGCTGGCGCTGCTCGCACGCGCCCGTTGGCCGCGTGGATGGGCGATCCTGCACCTCGCGGTGGCCGGCATCGGCATCCAGGCGGGTTACCTGGGCGGGGTCTGGACGGCGGTCGCGGCCGGGATGCCGGCCGGGGTGGCCGCGCTGGTGGTCAACCTGCAGCCGGTGCTCACCGCGGCGATCGCCGGCCTGCTCGGTCAGCGGTTGGGCCGGGTTCAGGTCCTCGGGCTGCTGCTCGGCTTCGCCGGGGTGGTGCTGGTCGTCGCGGGCAAGCTCAGCACCGTCGGGATCACCCCGTTCACCCTCGGGCTGACGGTGCTGGCGCTGCTCACGATCACCGGCGGCACGCTGTACCAGAAGCAGTTCTGCCCGGAGTTCGACCTGCGGACCGGCCAGGTGGTGCAGTTCGTCGCGTCGATCGTGGTGACGCTGCCGTTCCTGCTCGCGTTCTCCGCGTTCCGCCTGGACTGGACCCCGCAGCTGCTGGGCGCGCTGGCCTGGTCGGTGCTGGTGCTCACCGGCGGCGGGATCTCGCTGCTGTTCCTCATGCTGCGCCGCGGGGCGGCGTCGCAGGTGACCAGCTACTTCTACCTGGTGCCCGGGATCACCGCGCTGCTGGCCTTCCTCATGTTCGGCGAGTCGCTGGGGACGCAGGCCGTGGTGGGGATGGCGGTGGCCGTACTGGGGGTGGCGCTGGCGACCCGCGGTTCCTCCTCCTGACGCGGGTCGCGAGGGCGGGCGTCCGGGTGTCGGCGGCGCCTGAGGTCAGGGAGCCCGGTCGGGTGCGGCGGCCGCGCGGCGGCGGCGGATCCACAGCCCGAGCGGGCCCAGCACGACCCAGCCACCCAGCGCCGCCAGCAGCAACGGCGCCATGCTGACCTGCGCGCTCTGCCCGGCCACCCGCACCAGCTCCGGGTCCGTGACGTCGTACTCGACCGCGACCTTCTCCCCGACCTGCAGCCCCCGCGGGTAGAACACGCCGCGCTCGGGCACCCAGACCTCGCCGTTGGCCACCGTGAAGCGGACCAGCGTGCGCATGAAGCCCGAGCCCTCCAGCACCTCGGCCTCCGCGGTCGCCGGGTTGGCCGCGATCCTCCGGTCGTCCACGGCGGCGCCGGCGATGGCGAAACCGACCAGCACTGTGATCAACACAGCGAGCCCGAACACGATCTCGGCGAGCCGCCTGCGCAGGACCTTTCCGGCCGGGCGCAGCAGCGATGCCACCTCGTCGACCGCACGGGTGCTCTCACCCGAACCGGTGGTGCCGCTGCTCACAGCCGGCCATCGTAGGCCTGGTCGGGGGCGATGTGGCCAGCACCTCCTCGGGCCGGGCGGGCACCGCGGCGCCGCGCCTCCTACTCTCGGGAAGGTGACGATCGCCCCGATACCGGCCGGTCTGGGCGTCCGGACCAGGCCAGTGGACGATCCGGGCCGGCTGCTCGACCTGCTCCCCGATGACCGGGTGCTGTCCTGGCTGCGCGGCTCGGACGGCTTGGTCGGGTGGGGCGAGGTGGCCAGGTTCACCGCATCCGGCCCGAGCCGGTTCGCCGACGCGGACCGCTGGTGGCGCTCGTTCACCGACCGCATCGAGGTCTCCGACCAGGTCGGAACCCCCGGATCCGGCCCGGTCGCGTTCGCCAGCTTCACCTTCGCCGACACCTCACCCGGATCGGTGCTCGTGGTTCCGCGGGTGCTGGTCGGTCGGCGGAACGGCCGCTCCTGGATCACCGAGTTCTCCCACGGCGACGGTCCGTCGGCGGTGCGCGCGGTCGACCCCGTTCGACCCAGCGGGCGGCTGCACTACACCGACGGTCGGCTCCCGGTCGCCCGGTACCGGGCCGCGGTGGCCGAGGCCGTGCGGCGGATGCAGGCCGGCGTGCTGGACAAGGCCGCGCTGGCGCACGACCTGCTGGCCATCGACGACGCCCCGCTGGACGCCCGGTACCTGCTGCGCGGGCTGGCCCGGCTGTATCCGACGTGCTGGTCGTACGCGGTCGACGGGCTGGTCGGCGCCACCCCCGAGCTGCTGTTGCGGCGCACCGGCGCCACCGTGCAGTCCCGCGTGCTCGCCGGCACCAGCTGGTCCGCCGACGGTCACGAGTTGCATGGCGATGACCTGGCGCTGCAGCTGCTGGACTCCACGAAGGACCGCCACGAGCACCTCCTGGCCGTCGCCTCGCTCGCCGATGCCCTCCGTCCGATGTGCACCGAGCTGCGGGTGCCGGGGACGCCCGAGGTGATCGCGCTGCACAACGTCTCGCACCTGTCCACCGACATCGGCGGCACGTTGCTGCCCGACACTCCCGCGACGCTGCTGCAGCTGGCCGCGGCCGTGCACCCGACGGCCGCGGTCGGCGGCACGCCCCGGGCGGCCGCGGTGTCGCTGATCGCGGAGCTGGAGGGTATGGACCGCGGCCGCTACGCCGGCCCCGTCGGCTGGGTCGACAGCAACGGCGACGGTGAGCTCGGGATCGCGCTGCGCTGCGCCCAGCTGGACGGGGCGACCGCGCGGCTCTTCGCCGGGTGCGGGGTGGTGGCCGACTCCGACCCCGACACCGAGGTGCGGGAGGCCGCAGCGAAGATGCTCGCCGTCCGGGCCGCCCTGGAAGGCGACGACAGCGGCTGACGTCCATCACACCTGGACCACGGTGACCGGGATGGCGCGCTCCCCGACAAGGCCCCTCAGGTCATCCGGGTCGCTGGTGAGCACTTGATCGCCTGGCACGGCGAGCAGCGCCAGCAGCGCGTCCACCACATCGGCCGTACCGGCGGCTGCCAGCAGCTCACCCGCCGCGCGCGCCTCGGCAAGATGGGTGCTCCGCACGTCGACCATGGCCAGCACCCGCGCGAGGCCAGCCTGCCTGGCCGCGCCACGCCAGGCCTGCGCAACGACCGGTGCGGCCGTCACCAGCGCCGCGCCGCTGCGCCGGCCCAGCTCGACAAGTCCGGCGGTCCGCCGGTCATCACGGTCGATGCCGATCAGCGCACCGGCATCCAGGACCAGGTTCACGCGGCCGAGCCGCCGGCCCGACCGGGCCCGACGTAGGGCACCCCGGCCTCGGCCGCCAACTCGCGCAGCTCGCTCTCATCGAACTCGCCGTGAGCGGCCTGATGCTCGGCAAGCCAGGCATCGACCAGACGACCACGCATCCATCCGGTCAGCGCCTCGGCAACCACCGCGGAGAACGACGTGCCGCGTTCCTCGGCGATGCGTAGCGCCGCCCGCCGGACGTCATCGGGTAGCGACACCGTCACCCGCTCGCTGCTCATACCCCCGATCATACTCATGTATGAGCGCAGTGGCCGCTCGGCGGAACAGGCTCGCGCACCGCGGACGAGTCAGCGCTGACTGATGAACCGGCGCGTCACCGCGATGTCGAAGTCGCCAAGACCACTGGCCACGAGCTCGTCGAACGCGGCCTTGACGGCGGGCAGCAGCACCGGATGGCTGCCGGTCGCCGCCGCGATCGAGGTCGCGAAGTCGAGGTCCTTGAGCATGTACCTGGCCGGGCCGGACGGGCTGTAGTCCTCGGCGACCAGACGCTCGCCGCGGGTGCTGAGGATGCGGCTGCCGGCGTAGCCGCCGGCGAGCAGATCGAAGAGCACGGGCAGGTCGAGCCCGCTGCGGTCGGCGAGCACCGCGGCCTCGCCGAGGGCGAGGATGGTGGCGGCCACGATCATCTGGTTGCACGCCTTGGCCACCTGCCCGGCGCCCAGCGGCCCGAGGTGCACGGGCCGGCCACAGGCCGCCAGCAGCGGGAGCACCCGGGTCACGTCGGGCTCCGCACCTCCGATCATGATCGACAACGTGCCGGCCTCGGCGCCGTCGGTCCCGCCCGATACCGGGGCGTCGACCACCCGCACGGCTTCGTCGGTCCGCTCCGCCAGCCGCCGGGCCAGGGCACGGACCCCGTCGGGGGACGAGGTGGAGGAGACGACGAGCACCAGGTCCCGCGGGGCCGCGGCGAGGATCCCGTCCGGACCGTCGAGCACCGCGTCGACCTCGGGCAGGTCGGGCAGCATGAGCACGATGACGCCGGCGTCCGCGGCCACCGATCGCGGGCTGTCGTGCCACACCGCACCGGCGTCGACGAGCGGAGCCGCCTTGGCCGGGGTGCGGCCGGTCAACCCGACCCGCACCCCGGTCGCGACCAGGTTGCGGGCCATCGGCAGCCCCATCGCTCCGAGCCCGATGAAACCGACCTGGCCCCGCCCATCCGGATCACCCATGATGGGCAGCATAGCGAATACTGTTCAACACTGTGAACTGTCTCTAGACTCCCGATCGCCCCGACCGTCCGTTCCGGGCCGAAAGGACTCCCATGCCGAGCAACCCAGGCCGGCTACGCGTGGTCGTCGCCACGCCGCTGGCCGAACAGCTGTGCCAACTGATCGAGAAACGGGAACCACGGATCGAGCTGATCCGGGACCAGTCGCTCTACCCGCCGATGCGGCACCCGGCCGATTTCCACGGCGACCCCGATTTCTCCCGGACGCCCGAGCAGCAGCGGGCGTTCGAGGAGATGCTCGACTCCGCCGACGCCCTCTACGGCATCCCCGACGTCGACCCGGCCGCCCTCAACCGCACCGCGGACGCCAACCAGGGCCTGCGTTGGGTGCACACCATGGCGGCCGGCGGCGGCGCCGCGGTCAAGGCCGCCGGGCTTTGCGCCGCGCAGCTGCAACGGATCCTGTTCACCACCTCGGCCGGGGTGCACGGCGGGCCGCTCGCCGAGTTCGCCGTGTTCGGCGTGCTGGCCGGGGCCAAGGACCTCCCGCGCCTGGCCACCCAGCAGCGCGCCCACGACTGGAGCGGACGCTGGCAGATGCGCCAGGTCTCCGAGCTGACCGTGCTGGTCGTCGGCCTGGGCGGGATCGGCGCCGAGGTGGCACGGCGGCTGTCCGCACTGGGCGCGACCGTGGTCGGCACCAGCCGGCACCAGCGGCCGGTCGAGCACGTCGACCGGTTGATCCGTACCGACCGGATCGCCGAGATCGTGCCCGAGGTGGACGCGATCGTGCTGACCCTGCCGGGTACGGCCGCCACCGACCGGCTCATCGGGACGCAGGTGCTGGCCGCGGTGAAGCCCGGCACCATCCTGGTCAACGTCGGACGCGGGACCGTGGTCGACGAGGATGCGCTGCTGCCGGCGCTGCGCGACGGGCGGATCGGCTTCGCGGCGCTGGACGTGTTCGCCACCGAGCCGCTGCCGGGCGACAGCCCGCTGTGGGACGAGCCGAACGTCCTGGTCAGCCCGCACACGGCGGCCCTGAACGCCGCGGAGGACCGACTGATCGCCGAGCTGTTCGCAGCCAATGCGTCGCGCCTGCTGGACGGCGATGAGCTGAGGAATGTGGTGGACACCGTTGACTTCTACTGACTCGGCCCCACCCGATTCGACGCCACCCGATTCGACCCCACCCGATCCGGCCCCGGACATGAGCACCACCGAACGGTCTCCGGCGCCGGCGGTGTCCCGGGCCCTGCGCATCCTCACCCTGCTCGAACAGGCCGACGGTGCGCCGCTGTCGCCGGGGGACATCGCCCGCGGCATCGGGGCGGCGAAGTCGTCCACCTTCAACCTGTGCCAGGCCCTGGAGGAAGGCGGGATGATCGTCCGCGCCAACGGCGGCTACCTGCTCGGCCGCCGCACCGTCGAACTCGGCGGTGCCTACATCGCGCAGTTCAACCAGATGCGCGAGTTCTACCGGTTCTGCGACGACGCCGAGCTGCTCAGCCACGAGGTCGTGCAGATCGCGATGCTGCACGGG
Organism: uncultured Actinomycetota bacterium; assembly: GCA_963730945.1. Lineage (GTDB taxonomy): Bacteria > Actinomycetota > Actinomycetes > Mycobacteriales > Pseudonocardiaceae > Pseudonocardia. The sequence goes on along the minus strand of CAVSTV010000004.1, from coordinate 47,040 downwards.
ACCGAAGCCGTCTACCTCGCGCGGCACGAGGGCCGGGCCCCGATGCGGCTGACCGCCAGCATCGGCAGCCGCTTCCCGGCGGCCCCCACGGCGGTCGGCAACGCGTTGCTGACCACGCTGACCGACGCCGAGATCTCGGCCCGGTTCACCGGCCCGCAGCACTTCCCGCAACTGACCGAGCGGAGCGTCCGGACGGTGCCGGCGCTGCTGGCCAAGATCCGTGCCGCCCGCGAGCGCGGCTACGCCGTGGACGACAACGAGGTTCATCCCGGCATCTTCGGCGTGGCGCTGGTGCTGCCGCCGTGGGCGAGCGGGGATCAGCCACTGGCCATCGGCACCTCGCTGATGTCGGCCACCGCGACCGGGGACTTCCTGGCGGCGGTGGTGGACGAGCTGAAACAGGCGGTCGACCGGCTGAGCAACCCGCTCTACCGCCGAGCCCTCTGAAAATCATCGTTCAATCCATTGAACGTCGTTCAGCATACTGATAATGTCTGCGTGCTCGGTCAGCCATCGGCAGACCCCGTCGCACGACCCAGACGCTCATCAAGGGAGATGACACCGTGGCGCAGGATGCCCCCCTCACATCGCCGATCAGCAGCTCCGACGACCCGGAGTACGCCGCCAACCTCCGCCGCGCGACCCTGGCCAGCACCGCGGGCAGCGCCCTGGAGTACTTCGACTTCGCGCTGTACGGCCTCGCCTCGGCGTTGATCTTCTCGAAGCTGTTCTTCTCGAACCTCGATCCGGCCACCGGCCTGATCGCCAGCTTCGCCACCTTCGGCGTCGGCTTCGTGGCCCGCCCGCTGGGCGGGCTGTTCTTCGGCACCATCGGCGACCGCCTCGGCCGCAAGTGGGTGCTGGTCGTCACGATCCTGCTGATGGGCGGATCGTCCACCCTGGTCGGCGCCCTGCCCACCTACGACACGATCGGGGTGTGGGCACCGATCCTGCTGGTGTTCCTGCGGCTGTGCCAGGGCTTCGGCGCCGGGGCCGAGCAGGCCGGCGCCACCGTTCTGATGGCGGAGTACTCCCCGGTCAAGCGCCGTGGTTTCTTCGCCGCGCTGCCGTTCATCGGCATCCAGGCCGGCACGCTGCTGGCCGCGGGGGTCTTCGCCTACCTCGGCGGGCTCCCGGAGGACGTGCTGCTGGGTTGGGCGTGGCGGGTTCCGTTCCTGGCCTCCGTCGTGCTGATCCTGATCGCGCTGCTGATCCGGCTGCGGCTGAAGGAGAGCCCGACGTTCGTCGAGCTGGAGAAGCAGGACCAGGTCGCCGAGCACCCCATGCGGGAGATCTTCACCCACTCCCGCCCCAGCGTGTTGCGCGGCATCGGCCTGCGGATGGCGGAGAACGGCGGTTCCTACCTGTTCAACTCGCTGGCCGTGGCGTTCGCGACCGGCACGATCATGGTCAACAAGTCGGTCGGCCCGATCGCGGTCGCTGTCGCCTCGTTGATCGGAATCTTCTCCGTCCCGCTGGCCGGCCACATCTCCGACCGCGTCGGCCGGGTGCCGGTCTACCGCTTCGGCGCGGTGGTGATGCTGATCGTGGCCTTCCCGGGCTGGTACCTGATCTCGCTCGGCCAGCCCTGGTTGGTGATCCTGGTGATCGCCGTGGCGATCGGCTTCGGGGTCAACACGATGCTCGGCTCCCAGTGCGCGATGTTGCCCGAGATGTTCGGCAACAAGCACCGCTACCTCGGGGTGGCGGTGGCCAGGGAGTTCAGCGCCGTGATCGCGGGTGGGCTGGCCGGGGTCCTCGGGGCGTACCTGATCAAGGTGTCCGGCGGCTCCTGGGTCCCGCTCGGCGTGTACACGTTCGTGCTCGCCGTGATCACCTTCGCCACCACCTTCATCACCCCGGAGACGCGTGAACGCGATCTGACCCGGATCAACGACGCGCTCGACGACGTGGCCATGGCCCGGACGCCGCGATGAGCGAGCCGGCGAGCGAGTCAGTGTCACCGAGTCCTTTCGATCTCGCCGGGCGCAGCGCCCTGGTCACCGGATCCAGCCGGGGAATCGGGCTCGCGTTGGCCCAGGGCCTGCTCGAGTCGGGCGCCCGGGTGGTCGTGCACGGTCGCGACGTCGCCGCTGCCGATGCCACCGCGGCCCGGCTGCGGGAGGTGACCGGCGGCGAGACCATGGTCGCCACGTTCGACCTGACCGACCCGGCCGCCGTCGACGCCGGTGTCGCCCGCATCGAGCAGTGCTGGGGCACCCCGGACATCCTGGTGAACAACGCCGGCATCCAGCGCCGGACGCCGTTCGTCGACTTCAGCTTCGCCGACTGGAACGACCTGGTGGCCACCAACCTGACCAGCGCGTTCCTGGTCGGCCAGCGGGTGGCCCGCGGCATGGTCGCGCGCGGGCACGGCAAGATCGTCAACATCGGGTCGGTGCAGAGCCAGCTGGCCCGGCCGGGGATCGCCCCATACAGCGCCACCAAGGGCGGGATCGTGATGCTCACCAAGGGCATGTGCGCCGACCTCGGCCCACACGGGATCCAGGCCAACGCGCTCGCGCCGGGCTACTTCGCGACCGAGCTGACCAAGGCGCTGGTCGAGGACGAGGCCTTCACCGCCTGGGTCACCGGCCGGACGCCGGCGGGCCGCTGGGGCGAGGTCACCGACCTGGTCGGCGCCCTGGTCTTCCTGTCGTCGTCGGCCTCGGACTTCGTCAACGGTCAGGTGCTCTACGTCGACGGCGGCATGACGGCGGTGGTGTGAGATGAGCGTTCCGACCGAGTCGCCGGGAGTCGTCGCGCACGCCGCGGACGACCTGCGCGTCGAGCCGGTGCCGGTGCGCGCGCCCGGGCCGGACGAGGTGGTGGTCCAGATCGCCTACGGCGGGATCTGCGGCTCGGACCTGCACTACTGGCGGCGCGGGGCGGCCGGCGAGTCGATCCTGCGGGCGCCCATGGTGCTCGGACACGAGGTCGCCGGCACCGTCGTCGAGGCGGCCGTCGACGGGAGCGGGCCGCCGACCGGCACCCGGGTCACGGTGCACCCGGCCAGCCCCGGCGACGACGGGGTCACGCGATACCCGGCCGACCGCCCGAACCTGTCCCCGCTGTGTCGCTACCTGGGCAGCGCCGCGCGCTTCCCGCACAGCGACGGGGCGTTCGTGCGGTACGCGACTCTGCCCAGCCGGATGCTGCGGATCCTGCCCGACCCCGTGGACCTGCGCACCGCGACCCTCGTCGAGCCGGCGTCGGTGGCCTGGCACGCCGTGGCCCGCGGCGGTGACGTCGCCGGCAAGCGGGTGCTGGTGATCGGGGCCGGCCCGATCGGCGGGCTGATCGTCGCGGTGCTGCGCTGCGCCGGTGCGGCCGAGATCATCGCCGTGGACCTGCACGAGCTCCCGCTGGCCAACGCCCGGCGACTCGGCGCGACGCGCACCCTGCACGCCGGCGAGATCGACGCGATCGCGGGAGTCCAGGCCGACGTCACGCTGGAATCCAGCGGCAGCCCGGCCGGGCTGGGCAGCGCCATCCGCGGCACGGCACGGGGTGGCCGGGTCGTGATGGTCGGCCTGCTCCCCACGGGAGACCAGCCGGTGCCGATCTCGCTGGCCATCAGCCGGGAGCTCGAACTGGTCGGCGCGTTCCGGTTCAACGACGAGATCGACCAGGTGATCGCCGCGCTGGCCGACGGGAGCCTGGTCGTGGATCCGGTGATCACCCACGAGTTCGGCGTCGCCGACACGCTGCAGGCGTTCGCCACGGCACGGGACGCCTCGGTGTCGTCCAAGGTCCTGTTGCGATTCTGACCCACAATTGTCGAGCTATGATCATCAGCTGTGGACAATGTGACTCACACGCTGATCAGCGCCATGGTCGGCGTCGCGATTCACCGGTCCACCGCCGCTTCGTCGACGCTGACCAGAAGTGCACATCGAAATGTCACCATCGCGGTCATGGTGGTCGGTGGAAATCTTCCGGACGCCGATCTGATACACACGGCGTGGGCCGGGACCACGCTGGATTATCTGCTTCACCATCGCGGGTACACCCACACGATCGTCGGCACGCTGATGCTGTCGCTGCTGCTGTTCGCGACGGTTCGACTCTGGTGGCGGCACCGGAAGGTGGAGCCGTCCGTCGCGGATGTCCGCGTCCTGATGGCGCTCTCGATTCTGGCGCCGCTGCTGCATCTCGGTCTGGATTTCACCAACAGCTACGGTGTGCATCCGTTCTGGCCGGTCGACAACCGCTGGTACTACGGCGACGCGGTCTTCATCATCGAACCCGCGCTCTGGGCGTGCTCGGCACCGCTGCTGTTCACGCTGCGCAGCGCGGGCATGCGCGTGCTGGTTGGCCTGGTGCTCGTCATCGGCATCGGCCTGAGCTGGGGCAGCGGTCTCGTGCCCGTGCCGTTCACGGCCCTGCTGACGCTGCTGACCCTCGGCCTGGCCGTCCTGAGCCGCTACTCGTCGGCGCGGACCGCGCTGGCCGGCGGGCTCGTCGGCTGGGTGGTCCTGACCGCGGTCTTCGTCGCGACAGGCCGGATGGCGGACGCCCGGATCGATGCCCTGCTGGCCGACGGGTTCCCGACTGCACGCACCCTCGACACGGTTCTGACACCGATGCCGGGCAATCCGGTGTGCCGCGAGGTGTTGACCGTCCAGCTGGTGGACAGCAGCTATGTGATGCGCAGCGGTACCCATTCGCTACTGCCCGCGTGGATGCCGGCGGGCGAATGCGCGCAGCTGCGTCTGAGCGGTTCGCCGACCGCTCCCCTCGTCACGACGACCCAGGCGTCGACCGACGACATGGCGTGGCACGGAGAACTGTCGGTCGCGCGGGACGTGCCGGCCACCCTGGCGCGGGACTACTGCGCCGTGGGTGCCCTGCTGCAGTTCGCCCGCGTTCCGTGGGCGATGCCGCAGGGTGACGGCTGGCTGGTCGGCGACCTGCGTTACGACCGTGAACCAGAACTCGGCTTCGCGGAGATCGAGGTCGGCCCCTCCGCGGACGACTGCCCCGTCTTCCGGGCGCCGTGGGTACCGCCCAGGCTGGATCTGCTGGGCGACCGATAGGCGTCGCCGCCCAGCGAAGAAGCCCACCTCGGCGTCAGCTCGGTGCGATCACCGTGACGTCGACCAGATACAGGCCGCGCAACGCCTGACCGATGACGTAGGGGACACGATCGTGCACCACCCCCGCACACAGCAGCGTCCTACATCAACGCCGTGGCGCGGAACCTGCAGCTGTCCAGTTCAGTCGCTGACCGCGACCACGGCCTCGATCACCGCCGGCCCGCTGACCAACGCGACATCGTTGTGCCCAACACCCGGCAGTTCGACGTAGGACGCGCCCGCGGTCGTCGCCACCGCGCGGCTCTGCGCAGCCGGCACCACATCGTCCGCCGCACCGGCGATCACGGTGATCGGCACCCGCACCGCCCCGATCTGCTCCTGCAGCGGATAACGCTCCCGCAGCAGCATCCGGACCGGCAGGATCGGATAGGCGTGCGCGCCCACGTCCGCCAGCGAGGTGAACGGGCTGCGCAGCACCAGCCCCCCGATCGGCCGCTCGGTCGCCAGCCGGGTCAGGACGGCGCCGCCCAGACTCTCCCCGAACAGCACCAAGCGGGTCGGATCCACGCCACGGTCGACGATCAGATGCCGGTACGCGGCGTGGACATCGGCGGCCAGACCGTCCTCCGTGGGTGAGCCGGGGTTGCCGCCGTAGCCCCGGTACTCCACCAGCAACACGTCGAACCCTTCAGCGCTCAGCTCGCGGGCCAGCGGCACCCGTAGGGCGCGCGACCCCGCGTTGCCCGGCGCCACCAACACGGTCGTTCCCCGCGGCGATCCGGTTGCCGGAGCCCACCACGCCACCAGCCGCAGGCCGTCATCGGTGCGCAGCGCCACATCCGCACCGGCTTCGAACACCGCGGACGCCGGCGCGTCAGGCACGCCGAACGGCAGGTAGATCAACCGTCGCTGACCCATCCACGCCAGCGCGATGAGCACGACCAGCAGCACGGCGACCACACCGACCGCCCGCAACGCGATACTCATGACCCCCTCCTCGGACCGACCGATGGTGAGCGGGGGAATCGGCTCCGGTAGTCCGGCCTGGGCAACTCCCCGACCTTCTCCAACTCCGTGTGGTCTAGCCGATCAGATCGGCGCCGGGTGCGCGAGCGTACGCCCGAACACGCTGGGGCAGACTCCGAACCGGAGGGGCCAACGTGGAGGTCGCGATCATGATCGGCCTGCAGGCGTCGGGCAAGTCGACGTTCTGCCGGCAGGTGCTGGCCGCGGATCATGTCATGGTGAGCAAGGACGCATTTCCGAACGCGCGGCACCGGCAGCGCCGACAGCTGCGCCTGATCGCCGAGGCCCTCGCCACGGGACGCAGCGTGGCCGTCGACAACACCAACCCCTCGCCCCAGGAGTGGCGGCCGCTCATCGAGACCGCCCGCGCCCACGGCGCCACCCCGGTGGGGTACTGGTTCCCGCCCGACCTGCCGGCGACCAGGGACCGCAACGCCCTTCGGGATTGCCGGGCCCGCGTCCCCGATGTCGGGCTGTATGCCACCCTGCAGCGGCTCCGACCGCCCACGCCCGGCGACGGCTTCGACCGGCTCTACCGGGTCTGCTTCGACGGGGCCGGCGGGTTCGACGTCCGACCGTTGCCCGAGCCGGAATGAGCCGCCGGTGAACGCCGAAGCGGTGGAGGCCGCGCAGCGCGCCCGGGAGTACTTCCACGGACTCACCGTGCTGCCCGGCAGCTGGACGGTGATCCGGGTGGACGGACGCGGCTTCAGCAGGTTCACGGAGCAGCGCTTCGAGAAGCCGTTCGACTCCCGGTTCAGCGACCTGATGGTCACCGGGGCGCAGGCCCTGCTGACCGAGCTTTGTGGTCGCTACGCCTACACCGAAAGCGACGAGATCTCGGTGCTGTTCGACCCCGGATTCGACCTGTTCGGGCGGAGCGTGGAGAAACTCGTGTCGATCTCGGCGGGGATCGCCACCGCGGCGTTCACGCACGCTGCCGGCGAACCCGCGCACTTCGACTCCCGGCTCTGGGTCGGGGTCGGGATCTCCGACGTCGTCGACTACTTCTCCTGGCGGCAGGCCGACGCCGCCCGCTGCGCCCTCAACGGCTGGTGCTACTGGACCCTGCGCAAGGCTGACCAATCCGCCCAGCAGGCCACCACGACACTGGAACGGGCGAGCATCGCGGACAAGAACGAGCCGCTGTTCAGGCACGGCATCAACTTCAACGAGATACCGACCTGGCAGCGGCGGGGCATCGGGCTCTGGTCGGAGGCCTACCGGCGCCCCGGCTACGACCCGGTCCAGCAGGTCGACGTCACGGCCACCCGGCGGCGCGTCACCGTGGACCGCGAGCTGCCGATGAAGGACGCCTACCGCGCCCTGGTCGAGCGCCTGGGAACCGCCACCCGCAATCCCCCCTGAGCAGAGGCACGCCTCCCGGCGACCCGGGCACCGCGCCGTATCTGGACAACGATGTCGTGTTCGGGACGAACGCCGAGCTGGTCGTCCCGTTCGTCGAGCGCGAGCCGGGTCCGACACAGCCGGCCGGGTAGCCCGGTGGGGGTTCGTCCCCATTCAGCAGGGCAGCACTCTTTCCTACGTTTCTCCTGACTCGAAGCCTCCCCATCAGGTCAGGAGCAGCCATGACCCTTTCCTTCGCGCGACGTGCCGCGGCGGCGGCCACCTGTGTCGCCCTCGGTCTCGGGCTCTCCGGATGCTCGTTCAGCTACCCGCTCGGGACACCTCCGTCGATGAGCGTAGAAGAGCTGGGCACGAAGATCTCAAGCCAGCTGGCCGCGCAGTACGGCCGCGCGCCGCAGCAGGTGACGTGCCCGGAGCTGAAGGCCGAGGTGGGCACGACGATCAACTGCCAGCTCACCGACCGGGGCCGGACCTACGACGTCGCGATCACCGCCACCGGCGCCGACAACGGCAAGGTCCAGTTCACCTTCGCGGTCGCCCCGACACCGGTGGCGGCGACCCCGACGACGGCACCGACCCTCCCGACATCGCGGGCGGCCACCGTCACGGTGCGCGGGACGGAGCTCGCCCGCGAGGTTGTGGCGGAGTGGCGGAGGCAGAACGGCCGCACGCCGTTCCCGGTGACCTGCCCGACCCTGCGGGGCGTGGCGGGCGTCAAGAGCGTCTGCAAGCTGCGCGACCGCGGCCGCAACTTCGACATCGTGGTCACCGTCATCAGCGTCAGCGGCACCAACGTCAAGTACTTCATGACCGCGGTGCCCCGCTGAGCCGGCCGACGGCCGGCCCGAGGGCCGCGTGCGCCCGGCTCCTCGGCGCTGGTCAGCTTCAGCGGGCCAGATGAGCGGTACCGGCGCTGACCAGCACATTTCGACGTTGCGCGTTGCCAACCAGAAGAGGGTCCAACCCCGCAGCGTGTATAGTATGCGCATGGCCCGTGTCAACATCACCGTGCCCGACGAGCTGCTCGCACAAGCCCGCGCAGCTGGCCTCAACGTGTCTCGACTGGCGGTCTCGGCGGTAACTGAGGAACTGGACCGGCTCGCCAAGATCGCCGAGCTGGACGCCTACCTGGCCGAACTGGACGCCGAACTCGGGCCAATGGGCGATCAAGAAGTTGTGGCGGCCCGAGAGTGGGCAAACCAGTTCGATACCGCAGCCGGCCCGCACACCGGCAGTGCACGTCCCGGAGCGGCGTGACTCTCATCCTGGATTCCGGCGGCATCAACGCTTTGGCCGGCCAACGAGCCCGCCTTGCCGAACTCCGACGGCGTGGCCTGTGGCCAGCACAAGTCCCAGCGGTCGTCCTGGCTGAAGCGCTCACCGGTGATCATCGCCGCGATTTCCACGCGAACCGATTATTGCGCGCCTGCCAAATCCGTGATGTCAACGAATTGCTGGCCCGCGCGGCCGCCCACCTGAGGACATCCACTGGCAAAGCGGGTGCGATATCCGCCGCCGACGCCATCGTCGCCGCATATGCCGATACCTGTCCCGAGCCGGTGGTCCTCACAAGCGACCCAGCCGACCTGGCGGCACTTGCGGCTCATGCGCAGCGTCGCATCAGAATCGCTCGGAGCTGAGCGGCAGCCGACCATCCAACGACGAATGCCCAGGTCAACGACCTGGACATTCGGCTGTTGAGGTGCTAATTGCAGGACCCGATGACCCCGACCCCGCAGCATCCGGGTCAGCAACCGGCAGACGGATTCGTCTCCACCGAGGAGTTGATCAGACGTCACGGCGCCCGGCCGATCACATCGGCAGACGACCTCGCCGCGAGCGAGGATCCGTTCGAGTCCGACAACGATTACGACGAGTTCCTCGCCGATCTCTATGCATCCCGGCGAGCCGACATCGCGTGAGCCTCATCGTCCTCGACACCGATGTCGCTTCCACGCTGCTCCGACAGCTGGATCGCGGCTTGCTGCCTGGTCCGCGACCTACCGCTTGCCCCTTCAACATCAAGGACTTCGCGGACTTCGCCGAGCACGAAGGGCTTCAGCTGATCCGCGGATAACCGCATCATCCATGAACCGGCTCACACCTCATCAGGCTCGCTCGCACCCTCGACAACGACGAATGCCCAGGTCAGAGACCTGGGCATTCGGCCAGTGGAGGTGCCGGGAATCGAACCCGGGTCCTCCGTCGCTTCACAAGGGCTTCTCCGTGCGCAGTCCGCGTTGCCTCTACTCGGATCCACCGGTCATGCGGACGAGCCGGTGTGACGATCCCAGTCGCTGTTTATTGTCCCAGCCACCCCGCGACCGGGTGGTGAGGTGAGTTCCCCTAGCTGATGCCGGGGTCCGGGTCGGGGAACGCACCCGGTCCGACAGAGTTCACCTTCGCTCAGGCGGCGAGGGCGAACTCGTGCTGCTTAGGAGCGGCACTTATTTTTTTGCGACACATGGTTAACGAGATCATCGTCGCCTTCCTCGGCACGCTTCCCCTTGATCTACATCCGGAGTCGAAACCGTTCACCCCCTCGAACGCCCGCGGTGGGCGTCGGTACAGCCTAACGCCGCGCGGCGCCGAGTTCATCCACCCCGGCGCGCCGCGGGTCAGCGTTTCCGGCCGAGCAGCCGGGCGGCCAGGGATCGCGCGGGGCCGCTGGGCTCGGCCGCGCTCTGGCCGGGGGTGGTCGGGATGGCGGTCGTGGGCTCGACGGCGTTGTCCGTTGCGGGGCTCGGCTGGGACTGCGGGTGGGACGGTGACCCACCGTTCTGCAGCGGCAGCTCGAACTGGGGGATCCCGTACCGCGCGGCCTCCTCCGCCGTGCCGCGCGCAGGAGGGGGCGTGACGATCGGCTCGCCACGTGGGTCGGTCCGCTGGTAGGCGGCGAACAGCGCGTCACCCGACGCCCCGTCCATCTCGGCCGGAGCGCGGTGCCGCCCGCCGGTTTCGACCTCGTCGCTGGCTGCGGACGGCGGGGCGGAAGTCGGCGAGGAAGTCGGTGAGCGGGTCGTCGGTGCGGGCGGGTTTCCGGCCGCCGCTCGGGGGCGTCGGAACGGTTCGCCGGCCGCGCCGGGCCGGCGGCTGCGGCGGGGCAGCGGCTCATCGATCACCGGCATCACGTTGGTCTGGGCGGTGGCGTTCTCCAGATCTGGCCGGGAGTCCAGCGGGAACGGACGGCGCACCGGGAGCCGATCCGTGCGGTCGCCGGCCGCGCCCGGCGGCTCGGCGGCGCTGCGGTTCCCCACCGGCGGTGTGGGCAGATCGGCGGCCACACCCGATCGCCCCGCCGGAGCGAGGTGCTCCGGCGTCGCGGCCTCGGGGTCGCCGGCCCCCTCGGGGGGCCCGGTCGGCACCGATTCGGGAGCCGGCGCCTGGTCAGGAGCACCCTGACCGCCCAGCTCGGAGGCGTCCGCGTCATGCCATTCGGCCACGCTGCCACGGATCTGCGCCGCGGTGGACTCGGCGGCCCCGCTCCGGCGCTGCTTGCGCCGGCGGCGGGACTGCACGACGAGGAAGCCGAGGAGCATCATCACCACAACGGCGACGACGACCACGACGGCGACGGTCAGCCAGCTGTCCATCCGTCGAACACTAGCCGCGCGCCACCCGACGGCGACGGTTTGATCACGCGCTATCGACCAGCGGGGGTCGACCAGCGAGCAACCGCAGCGGGGCATCGTGCAACACCGACCGCAGGAAATCAGCTCCGAGCCGCTCGTCCGCCCCTGCCCACCCGGCCACGGTTGCGACCTGCTCGACGTAGGAGTAGGGGATGTTGGGGAAGTCGGAACCGAACACGATCCGGTCGGCCACCTCCACCAGCCGGTCCGGCCAGTCCGCCGGCAGCGGTGCGAACCGCTCGCTGAACGCCGTCCCGACCATGGTCGTGTCCAGCCACAACAGCTCGTGGCGGCCCAGCAGGTCGAGCGCGCCGGCGAAGTCGGGCATCCCGGCGTGCGCCAGCACCACCGGTAGCCGCGGGTGCTCGGCCAGCACCTCGCCGAACACATCGAGCCCGGTGTGCGCGCCGGGGATCGGACCGTTGCCGCAGTGCACGATCGCCGGCACCCCGGCGTCGGCCAGCAGACCCCAGGCCGGGCGCAACAACGGGTCGCGCGGGTCGAAGCCTCCGACCTGCACGTGCACCTTGACCAGCCGAGCACCGCCCTCGACCGCACGGCCGAGGTAGTCGACGACGTCGGGCTCCGGGAACAGCGTGGCCGTGGGCACCGCGCCGGGTGTGCTGGCGGCGAACTCGGTGACCCACTCGGTGAGCCAGCGCGCCATGCCGGGCTTGTGCGGGTAGACCAGCGGCGCGAACGTCTCGACCCCCAGTGCGCGCAGGGTGGCGATCCGATCCGGCTCGGGCGTGCGGTAGTGCACCGGCCACGGGGTGCCGTAGTGCCGCTCCGCCTCGTCGAAATGGGCCCACACCTTCGCCAGCATGCGGTCCGGGAGGAAGTGCACGTGCACGTCGACGATCCCGGGCAGGCCGATACCGGCCACGAAGCGGGACAGATCGCTGTCGTCGGTCGGCAGCGGCGGAAGGTCGGCTGCCGGCCCGGTCACCGCAGTTCCCGGGCTCGTCCCTTGGCCGCGCGGCCGAACGCGCGCGCGATCTCCCGATCGGCGTCGCGCTTGGCCAGGTCGGTGCGCTTGTCGTAGCTGCGCTTTCCGCGGGCCAGCGCCAGCTCGCACTTGACCTTGCCGTCGTTGAAGTAGAGCGCCAGCGGCACCAGGGTCAGACCGCCCTCGCGGATCTTGCCGATCAGCCGCTCGATCTCCTCGCGGTGCAGCAGCAGCTTGCGGTTGCGCCGGGGCTCGTGGTTGGTCCAGCTGCCCTGGGTGTACTCGGGGATGTGCAGCGCGCGCAGCCAGACCTCGCCGTCGTCGACCGTCGCGAACGCGTCGACCAGCGATGCCCGGCCCAGCCGCAGGCTCTTGACCTCGGTGCCGAGCAGCGCGACGCCCGCCTCGTAGGTGTCGATGATCTCGTAGTTGTGCCGCGCCTTGCGGTTCTGCGCGATCACCGCGCGGCCCTTCTCCTTCACCTGTCCAGCCTACGCGGGCCGCCGACCACGGTCCGGGTCCACGGTCCCCCGGATCACCCGGATCACCCGGTCACCGAGGGGTTCATCGGAACGAACGGCCCTTTCGCACGCTAGGTGCGAGCGAGAGTGCCGTTCGCACCGCTCCTGCCGCGGCACAAGATCGAAGGGAACGGGCTCAGAGGCGCACGTAGAGCCGCAGTGTCACGTAGCCGGTCACTCCGGCGATCGCGGCACCGATCATCACCAGGATCGGCGAGACCCAGATGATGTCGGCGACCTCGATCGGCGGCACCACGCCGTTGGAGACGATGCCGCTCAGCAGCGTGTCGATGAACAGGTACTTCCCGACCAGCAGCCCGGTCGCCGCGATCAGCGCGCCGACCACCCCGGTCAGCACCGCCTCGATCAGGAACGGCAACTGGGTGTACCAACGGGTGGCGCCGACCAGCCGCATCACCCCGACCTCGGTGCGCCGGGTGAACGCCGAGACCTGCACCGTGTTCGAGATCAACAGCAGCGCGGCGATGGCCTGCACCAGGGCCAACGCGAAGGTCACGTTGCGGATGCCGGACAGGAAGTCGAAGAGCTTGGCCACGACCTCGCGCTGGTCGATCACGTTCCGCACGCCGACCTGGCCGGTCATGGCCTGGCGCACGGCGGCCGCCCCGGCCGCCTGGTCAGCTAGCTTGACGCGCAGCGTCGCGGGCAGCGACTGCGGCCGCACCACCTCGGCCAACGACTGGCCGGCGAACAGCTGCTTGTAGCGCTCGTAGGCCTGCTGCTGGCTCTCGAAGCGCACCGCGGACACCAGCGGCGAGCTCTCCAGCGTCGCGCGCAGCCCGGAACAGACCGGCTGGCTGCAGTCGGTATCGGCGGCGGAGACGTCCTGGGACAGCGCGACCTGCACCTCGACCCGGTCGCTGTAGAGCTCCTCGGTGCGGTCGATGGTGCGCACGGCCAGGAGCCCGGTGCCCACCAGGGCGAGTGAGATGGCCGTGGTCAGCACCATGGCGATGGTCATCGTCACGTTGCGGCGCAGGCCGGTCAGGACCTCGCGGACGACGAAGTCGGATCTCATGCCGCCTCCGCGGGAGGAAGTACGTCGGCGGGTCTCACCGACCGACCCCGTAGACGCCGCGCGACTCGTCGCGCACCACCTTGCCGAGGTCCAGCTCGACGACGCGGCGGCGCATCGAGTCGACGATGGAGTGATCGTGGGTGGCCATCACGACCGTGGTGCCGGTGCGGTTGATCCGCTCCAGCAGCAACATGATGTCCTGGCTGGTGTCCGGGTCGAGGTTGCCGGTGGGCTCGTCGGCCAGCAGCACCATCGGGCGGTTGACGAACGCGCGCGCGATCGCGACCCGCTGTTGCTCGCCGCCGGACAGCTCGTGGGGCAACCGGTCGGCCTTGCCCTCCAGCCCGACCAGCTCCAGCACCTCGGGGACCACCTTCTTGACCGTGGCCGGGGACTTGCCGATCACCTCGAGCGCGAACGCGACGTTGCCGCCGACGGTCTTGTTGCCCAGCAGCCGGAAGTCCTGGAACACGCAGCCGATCCGCTGCCGCAACCGCGGGATGCGACGGCGCGGCAGCTTGGCCACGTCGAGATCGGAGATGAAGATCGAACCGCGGGTCGGCACGTCCTCGCGCAGCAGCAGCCGCAGGAACGTGGTCTTGCCCGAACCGGAGGCCCCGATCAGGAACACGAACTCGCCCCGCTCCACCGACACCGTCACCCGGTCAAGGGCAGGCCTGGTCGAGGTCTTGTAGACCTTGCTGACACGTTCGAGCCGGATCACGGATCGCGACGTTACCGCCGAGTCGGGACCGGGCCGTGCTACGACGCGCCCCTTGGCCGCGACCGTGCACCATCGGGCGCTGACCCCGCCGTCGAGAAGCTGGGTCAGGGGGCGTCGGCGACCTGCTGCTGGCGACGCCAGCGGATGGCGGCCTCGATGAAGCCGTCGATGTCGCCGTCGAGCACGGCGCCGGGATTGCCCACCTCGAACTCGGTGCGCAGGTCCTTGACCATCTGGTACGGGTGCAGCACGTAGGAGCGCATCTGGTTGCCCCACGAGGAGCCGGTGTCCTTGAGCGCGTCCATCCGGGCCTGCTCCTCGCGCCGGCGCCGGTCCAGCAGCTTGGCCTGCAGCACGATCATCGCCGAGGCCTTGTTCTGCAGCTGCGAGCGCTCGTTCTGGCATGACACGACGATCCCGGTCGGCAGGTGGGTCAGCCGCACGGCGGAGTCGGTGGTGTTCACGCCCTGCCCACCCGGACCGGACGAGCGGTAGACGTCGACCCGCAGCTCCTTCTCGTCGATCTCCACATGATCGGAGCTCTCGACCACCGGCGCGACCTCGACCCCGGCGAAGGAGGTCTGCCGGCGCGCCTGGTTGTCGAACGGCGAAATCCGGACCAGCCGGTGGGTGCCCTGCTCGACCGAGAGCGTGCCGTAGGCGAACGGGGCGTGCACCGCGAAGGTCGCGGACTTGATCCCGGCCTCCTCGGCGTAGGAGGTGTCGTAGACGTCGGTGCCGTAGCCGTGCCGCTCGGCCCAGCGCAGGTACATCCGCATCAGCATCTCGGCGAAGTCCGCCGCGTCGACGCCGCCGGCCTCGGCCCGGATGGTGACCAGCGCCTCACGCTCGTCGTACTCCCCCGACAGCAGCGTGCGCACCTCCAGCGAGGCGATGTCCTCGTGGAGCTTGGCCCGCTCGGCGTCGGCGTCGGCCAGCGCCCCCTGATCGCTCTCGTCCTCGGCCAGCTCGTAGAGCACCGGCAGATCCTCGAGCCGGCGGCGCAGCTCCTCCAGCCGGCGCAGCTCGCCCTGCGCGTGCGCGAGCCGGCTGGTGACCTTCTGGGCGGCATCGGTGTCGTTCCAGAGATCGGGCTGTCCGGCCTGGTCGGAGAGGTCCGCGATCTCGACGCGCAGCGCGGGCAGGTCGGTGACCGCCTCGATGCTCTCCAGCGTGGTGGAAAGGTCCTTCAGGTCGGCTGCGGCGTCGGCATTCACAACTTTTCAGACTACGCGAGCACGCCCGCCGCTCACGCCTCGGTCGGGATCGAGTCCAGCAGCTTGACCATCGCGCGCAGGTGCGACACGGCGAAATCGGCCACCGCCTTGCGGTAGGGATCGGACTCGCCGCGGACCGCCGCCCGGGCACTGGTCAGCCGGGCCGTGTAGACCGTGCGGCTGCTGTCGATCAGCTCGGCCCGCTGCCGGGGGGTCAGCGTGGCCGCGCTCAGCAGCCGCAGCACCAGCGGGCTGCGCAGAGCGTCCGAGCCACCGCCGCTGATCAGCCACGCCCTGAAGGCGCGCCGGCCGGCCGCGGTGATCGCGTACTGCTGGGAGGCCCGTGGGCCCTGCTTGCCGAGCTTCAGCAGCCCGGCCTCGGCCAGCCCCGGCAGCTCCCGGTAGACCTGGCTGCGGGTGACGGAGAAGAACGAGCCGTATTGCTCGCCGGCGGCGGCGACGAGCTGGCCGCCGGTCATCGGACCGTTGTGCAACAGACCGAGCAGGGCGGCGGCGGTGGCGTTGACGGTGGCTGCTTTCGCTGGCGGCATCCCCCTACCGTGCCACCGACCGGCCGAACCTGCAGCCTCCACAGTGGCGTTCACGGCACCGGGTTTCCACTGTGGGCCGGCCGGTGTCCAGTGTGGGCAGGCCGGGAGCTGCGCGGCCGGGGTCAGCCGATGGTCAGCTCGGCGATGCGGGCGCGGTGCGCATCGGCGCTGCCGAACTGCCCCGCCAACCGCTTGGCGCGCTTGTAGAACAGGTGCGCCTCGTGCTCCCAGGTGTAGCCGATACCACCGTGGTACTGGATCATTGCCGCGGTCGCCCCGAGCGCGGCGTCGCTCGCCTTGGCCTTGGCCACCGCAACGGCCAGGTCCACGTCGTCGAGCTCGACGTCCAGCGCGTGCGCCGCGTACAGCACGGCGTGCTCGGCCAGGGTCACCGCGACGTGCAGGTCGACCAGGGCGTGCTTGATCGCCTGGAAGGACCCGACCGGCACCCCGAACTGCTGACGATCACGGTCGTAGGCCACCGTGCGGGTGATCGCCTCGCGGCCGATCCCGACCAGGTCGGCGGCCACCAGCACGGTGCCGCGCGCGGTCAGCTGGGCGATCACCTCCGGGGTTGCGCCCGGCAGCGGCTCCCCCGTCGCGACCTGCACATCGGCCAGCCGCACGGTGCCGTCGTAGCTGGCGCGCGGGCGCTCGGAGATGCGCTGCAGCAGCGCGAGCCCGTCCTCGCTGCGGCCCACCAGCACGTCGGCGACCCCGCCGTACTCGACGGCCGGCAGCGTGCCGGGCGCCGATCCGCGCAGCGTGCACGCGCCGACCGCGTCTCCGGTGGCGAGGCGGGGCAGCCAGGCCGCGCACTGCTCGTCGGAGCCGGCCAGCCGCAGCGCCTCCGCGGCGAGCACGGTGCCCCGCCACGGTCCCGGGGCCACCCCGGCCCCGAGCGCGCGGGCGATCACCTGCGCCTCGACCATGCCGAGGCCGAGGCCGTCGTGGGCCTCGGGCACCAGCACGGCCAACCAGCCCTGCTCGGCGGCCGCCTTCCACAGCGTCGTCGGATGCCCGGCAGCGGCCCCCGGCATCGAGTCGCGCTCCTCGACCACCGCGCGCACCGAGTCCAGGCCGAACCGGTCGGCCAGGTAGCCGCGCACGGCCGCGCCGAACTCGCGCTGATCATCGGTCAGGGCGAAGTACATGATCAGTCCTACCGGGGCAGGCCGAGCACGCGCTCGGCGGTGACGTTGCGCTGCACCTGGGAGGACCCACCCCAGATGGTGACCGAGCGGGACCACATCGCGTGCGCGTGCAGCGGGCCGAGCTGCAGGTCGTCGATCTCGGCGACGGTCGCATCCGGGCCGAGGACCTCGTCGAAGACCTCCCAGAGGTCCTGGAACGGCTCGGACCAGATCAGCTTGGTCATCGATGCCTCGAACCCCAGGTCGTGACCCTGCTCGACCTCGGTGAGTACGTGCATGGCGTGCAGCCGCAAGCACTCCAGATCGGTCAGCACCCGGGCCAGCTTGTCGCGGAGCAGCGGATCGGAGTCGCGGCCGAGCCGCTTCGCGACGGCCACGATCTGGTCGTACTGGCGGCGGAACTCGGTGTACTGGGCGATGCCGGAGGCGCCGCGCTCGAAGGAGAGCAGCAGCATCGCGGTGCGCCAGCCGTCGCCGATCTCGCCCAGGCAGTCGGCGGCCGGCACCCTGGCGTCGGAGAAGAACACCTCACCGAACTCGCTGGCCCCGCTCATCTGCTTCAGCGGCCGCGCGTCCACGCCGGGCTGGTGCATGTCGATCAGGAGCATCGAGATGCCGCGGTGTCGGACGCTGCCCGGCTCCGTGCGGACCAGGGTGAAGATCTTGTCGCCGTGCACCGCGTTGGTGGTCCACACCTTCTGGCCGTTGACCACGAAGTCCTCACCGTCGCGCACGCCCCTGGTCGACAGCGCGGCCAGATCGGAGCCGGCGCCGGGCTCGGAGAAGCCCTGGCACCAGATCACCTCGTTGCGCAGCAGCGGGGAAATGATCTCTTTGCGCTGGGCGTCGGTGCCGATGGCCATCACGGTCGGCGCGAGGAAGGCCAGGCCGAGCGCGTTGACCGTGTCCGGGGCGTCCGCGAGCACCGTCTCCACGTCGTAGATGGCCTTCATGCCCGGGGTGCCGCCGCGGCCGCCGTACTCGGTGGGCCACTGGATGCCGGCGAACCCGGCGTCGGCCTTGTCCCGTTCCCAGTCCCGGCGCAGCCGGAAACTCTCGGCCTCGCCGAGCGCTCCCCAGAAACCGGGATGGCGCCACTCGACGGGGATGTTGGCCCGCAGCCAACTGCGCAACTCGCGACGGAAGTCCTCTTCAGCGGCGGTGAAGCTCAGGTCCAACTCCGGCCTCCTCCAACGTCGACGCGGGCAGCTTCCACCCTACCCGCCGGTAACCGGCGGCCCACCCAACCGGACGGACCCGATCGGGCTCATCCGGTGAGGCGGGCGCGCAGGTCCCGCAGCACGTCGTCGTCCAGGCCGTTCGCACGCAGCCAGCCGACGGCCCCGCCGCCCTCCCCGGTGCCGTGCTCCGCGTCCAGCCGGGACAGCACCGCGGCGATCACCTCGGCCCGCGGCAGGTGCGGGGTGAGGTCGGCGGGCATCGGGTTCCCGGACGCGGCGGTCCAGCGGCGGAACATCGACTCCACCTTCTGCGCCGAGAGCACGTAGTCGGCGATCACGGCGCTGCGCTGCACACCGATCGCATCCAGCACCAGCGCCACCAGTACCCCGGTCCGATCCTTGCCCGCGGCGCAGTGCACCAGGGCCGGGCCGGTGTCCACCGCGGCCAGCGTGCGCACCGCCCGCACGAGGTTCGCGCCGCCGTAGGTCAGGTAGCCGAGGTAGACGCGCAGCAGCGGATCGGCGTCCGCGCTGGTCCAGGGCAGCGGCTCGTCCTCCTCCGGGATGAGGCTCAACCACAGCGTCTGCACGCCGGCCCCGGCCACCGCGGTGGGCCCGTCCCGATCGACCTCGCGACGGGTGCGCAGGTCCAGCACCAGCTTCAGGCCGAACACGTCGACCAGGTGCTCGACATCGGCCGGCGTGACGTAGTGCAGCGAGGCGCTGCGCAACAACACCCCCGGGCGGGTCCGTCCGCCGTCGTGCAGCGGCAGCCCGCCGACGTCCCGCACGTTCTCCAGACCCTCGAGCGCCAGCCAGCGGTCGATCGATCCGGTCTCCCCCACACCCTCAGACACCCCTGCACCGTAAGGCCCGAGCGCCCGATCCGGCAGGGGCGGCCTCACCGTCGCGGCGCGCTCACGGCCCACCGGCCGGGGTGCGCCGCAGCAACGGCGGCAGCAGGCGCGCGCCGGGACCGGCCGCGGCCACCCGGTCGCCGGCGTTGGAGAGCTGGCAGCGCTGCAGGGACAGGCAGCCACAACCGATGCAGGAGTCCAGGCCGTCGCGCAACGCGGTCAGCGCGTCGATCTGCTCGTCGAGCCGAGCGCGCCAGGAGCGGGACAGCCGCGTCCAGTCGGCCTTGGTCGGTGTCCGCCCGTCGGGAAGCTGATCGAGCCCGGCCCGCACCTCGTCCAGCCCGACGCCGACCGTGCGTGCCGCCCGGATGAACGCCAACCGGCGCAGCACCGAGCGCTGGTAGCGCCGTTGCCCACCCGAGGTGCGGGTCGTGCGCAGCAGGCCCTCCCGCTCGTAGTAGCGCAGGGCGGACTGCGGGAGGCCGCTGCGGTCCGCCACCTCGCCGATGGTCAACAGATCCTTCGCGTCCACCGTCCCCGTTCCCGTCCGTTTGACTTGAACCTGACTTCAAGTAGCAGTGTAGGGCCATGACCCAGCAGACCGCTATCATCACCGGAGCCGGGCAGGGCTTCGGCCTGGCCCTGACCGCGGCGCTCGCCGAGCGCGGCACCACCGTCATCGCCTGCGCCCGCGACGAGCGCCGGTTGCGCACCGCCACCGCCGCGCTGCCCGGCGTGCTCGCGCTGCCCGGCGATGTCACCGATCCCGAGTTCCGCGTCCGGCTCGTCGCGGCCGCGGCGGGCCGGCTCGACCTGCTCGTGCACAACGCGGGCGAGCTGGGCCCGACACCGCTGCCGGCGCTGGAGCACTACCCGCTCGACGCGTTGCGCGCCGTGCTGGAGACCACCGTGCTGGCCCCGCTCGCGCTGACCCAGCTCGCGCTGCCGCTGCTGCGCGCCGCGCCCGCCGGCACCGTGATCACCCTCAGCTCCGACGCCGCCGTCGAGGCCTACCCCGGCTGGGGCGGCTACGGCGCCGCCAAGGCCGCGCTGGACCAGCTCGCCGCCGTGCTCGCCGTCGAGCAGCCGCAGCTGCGGGTGCACGCGTTCGACCCCGGCGACATGCGCACCGCGATGCACCAGCGCGCATTCGGAGGTGAGGACATCAGCGACCGCCCGCTTCCGGAGGCGGTGGTGCCCGCGCTGCTCGCCGTGCTCGACCGGCGCCCGCCGAGCGGTCGGGTGCTGGCCGCGCAGATCCTGGCCGACCGGGACCGGCTGGGGACGGCGTCGTGAGGGCGGCCACCGCGTTCACGGTCCCGCCCGAGCGATCGGCCCTGGAGCCACCGGAGACTCGGGGGCTGGCCCGCGACGAGGTCCGGCTGCTGGTGGCCCGCGGCCGCCGACCGCTGCGTCACGTGCGGTTCCGGGAGCTGCCGCGGTCGTTGCGCCGCGGTGATCTGGTGGTGGTCAACACCTCCGACACCGAACCGGCCGCGGTCGACGGGCACCGGGTCGATGCCCTGCACGCCTCGGGGCGCGCCGTGGTGCTGCACGTGTCCGGTCCGGTGCCGGGCGACGACTCCGGGTCCGAGGTCGTGGTCGAGCTGCGCACCCCCGACGGGCGCCGGGTCGCCGACGGGCGGGCCGGCGAGCGGATCGGGCTTCCCCGCGGTGTCACCGCGACCCTGCTCGGCGGCCATCCCGATCCCGGGGTCGGAGCGGGTAGCAGGCTCTGGCGGGCGCGGATCCCGGTCGAGGGCGGGGTACTGCGTTGGCTGCGCGTGGTCGGGCGCCCGATCCGCTACTCCTACCTGCACGGACGGTGGCCGCTCGCGGCCCATCGCACGATGTTCGGCACCCCGGCGCCGGAGTTCGGCAGCGCGGAGATGCCCAGCGCCGGCCGCCCGTTCACCCCCGCGGTGCTGGCCGGCCTGCGCGCGGGTGGCGTCGACCTCGCCGCGATCACGCTGCACACCGGGGTGTCGTCGCTGGAGGCCGACGAGGTGCCGCTGCCCGAGCGCTACCGGGTCCCGGGCGCCACCGCGGACGCGGTCAACGCCACCCGGGCCGCGGGCGGCCGGGTGATCGCCGTCGGCACCACGGTCACCCGCGCGCTGGAGACGGTCGCCGACGGCGACGGGCGGGTGCGGCCCGGCGCGGGCTGGACGGAGCTGGTGCTCGGACCGGACCGTCCGGCCCGGGTGGTGCAGGGGCTGATCACCGGCTGGCACGAGCCGGAGGCCTCGCACCTGTTGCTCCTGAGGGCGGTCGCCGGGTCGCGACTGGTCGAGCGCGCCTACGCGGCCGCGCTGGACCGCGACTACCGGTGGCACGAGTTCGGCGACTCCTGCCTGCTCCTGCCCTGATCGTGGCCATTCATCGCGGTGCGTGACCGCTCATCCGCCGCAACGACACCCGAACAGCGCTCGACAAGGAGCCGAACGGCTACCGACGTGCGCCCACAGGCACGCTCCGTCCTTGTCGCAACGACCCAAGTCCTCATAGGGTTCTCAGCAGGCGTCACGATCCGATCACGCGCGTAACGAGCCGGTACTCCCCAGCCGGCTCACCGGGCCCGCTCCGGCCACGCGCTGACGGACCGCTCCCCCAGCGCTGAAGGGCAGGTCCGTGGCAGGTCATCGCTCTACCGACCGTCGACGTGCGCGCGCCGTCCCGGGCGCACCCCCCTCCCGGCACCGGGCGTCGCACTCCCCGGCGCCCCGGGGTCCGTCACTGCGCACCACGGTGGTCGCCACCACCGCCGCCCTCGGTGCGGTGGCCACCGGCACCTTCACCGCCCTCGTCCCCGACTCCGGCGAGGGCGTCGCGACCAGCGCGTCCGCCGCGGAGGCACCGGTCACCACGGCGTTCGCCGCGCACCTGGTGCCGGCCGCGCACATGTCCGCGGACACCGCGTCGCTGGCCCCGGCCCGCGGCGCCGTAACCGCGCTACTCCCGGTGGCCGCCCTGGCCGGCGGCCACGCCGAAGCCGAAGCCGACGCCGGCGACCGGCACCTGGCCCGCCTGGACAAGGCGGCCACGCTCGCGGCCAAGCTGGCCGAGCGGCACGCCCAGGAGGCCGAGCAGGCCCGCATCCGACAGCTGATGGCCCGCGGTGGCCTCGACTCCTGGGTCACCGAGGCCCTGCAGATCCTGAACCTCCCGCAGTCCTACGCCCCGGGCCTCAAGAAGATCATCATGGCCGAGTCCGGCGGCAACCCGCTGGCCGTCAACACCTGGGACAGCAACGCCCGACGGGGCACGCCGTCGCGCGGGCTGATGCAGACCATCCCCTCGACCTACCGGCACTACGTGCACCCGCGGGTCGCCCACCGCCCGATCACCGACCCGGTCGCCAACATCACCGCCGGGGCCCGCTACATGATCGACAACTACGGTGAGGGCACGCTGCGCGCCGGCGGCCGCACGAACAGCCTCGGTGGATACATAGGATACTGATCGGCGATACCGAGCCGTCGCAGTTGCCGTTCTCTCCGTCCTGCCAATTGTGGGCATTTTCTGCCGACTCGTCCTGTTCTCGCGCAATCCGGGTAGCCTCGCCATTTCCACGCGAATGCAATCCGAGGAGACGACGATGGCCGACACCCCGCACACCCACGAACACGCGCACGGCGACGTGACGCACGAGCACACCCACGTCAGCCACGAGCATGCCCACGTCGAGCACGAGCACGAGCACACCCACGACGGAACGGCGCACGAGCACGCGCACGTCCACGCGGAGGACCTGCAGGACGCGCACGAGCACGCCCACTGAGATCCGGGCTCAGATCATCGGGTACAGGATCGGCGGGGCCGGGTACCGGATCGAGAGCGTGAACAACAGCCACATCAGCACGCAGTGGGCCAGGAAGAAGCCGACGATCGCGTCGCCCACGTTCGTGGCCGTGCCGTTGCACCACAGCACGAACCCGGCGCCGGCCAGCAGCAGCCCGACCAGCGCGAAGGCCCAGGCGGCCGGCACCACCCCGATCATGGTGCAGAGCAACGCGAGCACGGCGAGCAGCACGCCGGCCTGACCGAACCGGTTCGCGGCGCGCTGCCGCGCCGACAGGCCCAGCGCGGTCACCGGACACCTGCCCGCACGGCCGCCGTCGGTGACCATCGTCGGCGGTCGCGGGGTATTCCGGAATTCATACGTCTCCTGGTGCGAAGCCCGTTTTCCGGGTCGGCTGCGGTGATCGTCGCGAGATCGAATCGAGATACGCGAACAATGATCGCACGGCGCATTCCCGGGGCGGCGGTCGACCGTCAGAGGGCGAGCAGGCTCTGCGCGCCGACCGCGATCCCGACCAGCGCCAGCATCACGGCAAAGGCCCTGGTCAAGGTGGCCCCGGAGAACCGGTCGGCGACCCGCTTCCCGAGCAGCGTGCCGAGCACGGCCACCACGGTGAAGGGCACGATCACCGACCAGTCGAGGTGCATGAGCTCGATCCGCGAGGCGACCGAGGACAGCGCGTTCAGCACGATGATCAGCAACGAGGTGCCGATCGCCGCGCTCATCGGCACCCGCAGCACGACGACCAGCGCCGGCACCACCAGGAACCCGCCGCCGACACCGAGGAATCCGGTCAGGAACCCGGCCACGACCCCGCAGATAACGATCTTGACGACCGCCGCCGCCGCGCGCGAGCGCCGCACGTCCTGGCGGGTCAGCACGGCGGTGCCGGCGCCACCGCCGGCCGCCGGGGACGCGACCCGAGCCCCCCCGTCGTCGGGCGCGTCGCCGTCCCGGTTGAGCAGCATGGCCACCGCGGCGACCAGCGTGATCGCCGCGAACACCAGCAGCAGCACCGGCTGCTCGACCCGGTGGTTCAGCTGCGTTCCCAGGTACGCGGCCGGCACGCCCACCGCGCCGAAGCCGATCGCCGTGCGCCAGTCGATCCCGCCGCAGCGGACGCGCATCAGCATGCCGACGAGCGCCGCGGTGCCCACGATGATCACGCTGCCGGTGGTGGCGTCCTGCGCGCTCTGCCCGAGCAGGTAGACCAGGGCGGGCACGGTGAGCACGCCGCCACCGCCGCCGAGCCCCCCGATGACCAGTCCGATGACCAGCCCGAGGACCGCGGCGAGCATCAGCCCACCGTCGCGATCGTCAGGTCGGTCCGCCCGGACATCGTCAGCCCGCCTTCCTCCCACTCATCAGGAACTGACCGCAAATGTACGGTCATTACGGGAGGGCGGCAAGGGGGTATCGCCGTGAGGTGGGCCGTGCTTGAGCCGGCCGGGGGTACCGGCCGAGCGCATCAACCGAAGATCAGAAGGGCACCGACGCCGAGTGCGCAGCGCGTACGGCAGCGCCGATGCGGGCGAGCAGGCGGCGGAACCAGCGGCCGCTCGCGGGCCCAGAAGGAATCGGCGCAGGGGGAATCGGCGCAGAAGGAATCGGCGCAGGGGGAGCCGGCTCGGTCCGGCTCGGCGGGCGGCGCTGGGTGGGGGGCGTGCTCATCGTGGTGACGTCCTCTGCTGGCTGGGTCGGCGATCCGTGTGCGGCGCCGCCCGACCGGGAGTTCGTCAGGCGCGCGGCGACCCGGTGCGACACATCCGGTCGTCAACCGAGAGCTGATCCATCGCCAGCAGGCACACGCAGAACGTGTGGCGCGATGTGCTCCCGGTGGTCACCCGACCAGTTCACCACCAGGTCGGCCGGCTGGCAAGCCGCCCCGGGCGGTGCCGTTCCCCGCGACCGACCGTGGGGCTCCCGGCGCCGGCGGTCGCACCGGTGCACCGCCGATCCGCCCGGTGATCGTCGATTGGGTGCAGAAGCGGCCAGATCGAGCCTGTTGCCGAATTGGGCGGCGGTGGCATCCCTTGACCCGACCCCGGGTCGGGGGCAGACCTGGTCATGATCGGCGTCTGCGGTCGATTAGCTTCATCCGTGCAGCTCAGCGACCGCAGACGGTGATCTTGACGCCGCCGAACCGTCCGGGGTGCCCGTTGGCGGCTCGGCCGTGCCCTGACGCCTGCTGAGGATTCGGCAACACGCTCCATCTGGCCACTTCTGACCCAACGGGCGATCATAGGCCCTGGTCCGGCGTGGCCGACAGCCCACCCCGGTCACGCCATGGTGGGTGCGTGGGGGTCGGCCTCGTCACCGACGAAGTGGATGTCGAACGCCTTGTTCGTGATGAACAGGAAGGTGACGTCCTCGCGGTCGGTGGCCCCGTGCTCCATGACCCCGCCCTCGGGGAACCACACCCAGCTCCCGGCCGTGAACTCGCCGCGGTGGGTGTTGAGGGTGCCCTCCAGGACGTAGAAGCCGTGTGCGCAGGGGTGGCTGTGCCAGGGGTTGGTGAAGCCCGCCCGGTAGGTCATCTTGAGGATCATCATGCCGGTCTCGGCGTCGTCGTGGAGCGGGATGTGCTCCAGGTTGGCCTTGATGAACTCGACCGGGAAGAGCTGCCATTCCGCGGTGTTCGTGTCGATGACGGTGGGCTCGACCGGTGTCAGGGCCTTGGGCATCGCTGCGCTCCGTTCGTGGGGGTGATCGCGTTCGACCACTGGCAGCGTGCTCCTCGCGCCCGCGAAGGTCGAGCCGACCCGCATGCCGAGCTCGTCCGGCTACCGTGCGCCACCAGTTGGCCGGTCTTGTTCGTATTGAGCCTGTCCTATGGTTCCAAGGTGTGAACCCACCCTGGGCCGTCATCGCGGCCCAGGCGAGCAGGATCAGCACGCGGGCGGGCATGGGTGCAGTGTGGGCCGCCGACATGACGCACGTTGCTAAACGATCGTAAACGGAGCCTTCGCGCAGTGGTCAGCCCTCGTCTGACGGACGGCACCGATGCGCTGCGAATGATCCGTGCGGTGAGCCGAGTGCCGGTGATCGTGGTGACCGCCCGCGACGACGCGGGTGTGGTGCACGCCTTGAACGCCGGCACGGACGACTACATGATCAAGCCGTTTCAGCGGGGCACAGCTGGAAGCACGGATCCGGGCGGTGCTGCGGCGCAGCGGGGCCTTGGAGGTGCCGGCGCCGGTGCGGGTCGGGGAGCTGCCTCGGTGCCGACGCCACCGAACGCGCCCTGCGGCTCATCCTCCTCGGCGCCGCCCTCACCGCCGGCCATCCCGCGCCGAACGGGCAAGGCGAGCAAGTCCGATCGGCCGCCGGTGCGCCCAGGTACGCCGCCAAGGCGGATCGCTGACCGCCCAGGCCGTCTCATCGCGGGTGTGCGGCGCGTCCGGTTGCCCGACGCTCGGCACGCCTACGCGAAGCTCGCGCACATGCGAAACGGCCCCCGGGATGATCTCCCAAGGGCCGTTTGCACTGGTAGCGGGGGTAGGATTCGAACCTACGACCTCTGGGTTATGAGTCGAGTCGACTGCCCGGTACACCGCAGGTCGCGTAGCATAGCGACATGCATAACCGCAGTTCAGCGGCCGTTTTTTGTCCCTCGGCGTGCGTGCGCGTCCACAGACGTCCTGCCATGTTTGCCCACCTCATGCCCACATGGCGATCTTGGGAACGACTGCCGTGGCGTGGGTGACGGGACGCAGGGCAGACGACGGCTCGACAAGATTCCAGGGCCGCTACCGCGACCCGTTCGGGCGAAAGCAGTCCGCGGGTACGTTCAGCACGAGACGCGCCGCGCTGAGGGCGGCCTTGAAGGCGGAGGGAACGGTCGAGGACGGCTCGTGGATCGATCCGCGGGCCGGCCGCATCACGTTCAAGGAGTACGCCGAGGACGTCTGGCTTCCGTCACGCCACCTCGAGGTCACGACCCGGGCCGGCTACGTCTCCTACCTTCGCAATCACTTCGTCCCGTTCTTCGGGCACATGTCACTCGCGCGCATCATGCCCTCGACCGTCCAGGAATGGGTCAACCAGGCAGGGAGCAAGGGACTCGGTGCGAGATCGACCGCCAAATACCACGTGATGCTGCACTCGGTCTTCGCCCGCGCTGTCCGCGATCGGTTGATCGCGTTCAACCCCTGCGACGACACCGAGCTGCCGAAGGTCGTCGTCCGGAAGACGCGCACGCTCACACCGGCGGAGTTCGCCTCGCTGCTAGCCGAGATCCCGCCCCGGTTCACAGCGCTCGTCCTGACGGACATCGAGACCGGCCTTCGCTGGGGTGAACTCGTCGCGCTGCGCCCACGCCACGTCGACTTCGTCAGCCGCACTATCACCGTCGAGGAGACGATTGTCGAGGTGTCGCGCAGGGACTCACCCACCGGTGAACGCATGATCGTCAAGCCGTACCCGAAGGACGACGAATCGCGGACCCTTCGCGTTTCGCAAGGCCTCCTTGACGTGCTCGCCGAGCGCATCACGGAGCTCGGGCTCGGCACCGACGACCTCATGTTCCCGTCACGCGAGATCGCCGGCGGGCAGCCGCTCTCTCGGGCGACGTTCAACACGCGGTACTGGAAGCCTGCCGTCGTCCGGTCCGGCGTCGGCTTCAACGTGCGAATGCATGATCTCCGCCATGCGCACGCCTCGTGGCTACTGGCGGGTGGCGCCGACCTCAAGGCCGTGATGGAACGGATGGGCCACGCGCAGATCATGACGACGCAGCGGTACCTGCACACGCTCCCCGACGCCGACGATCAGGCGCTTGCAGCATTCGAATCAGTGCGCCGCCGTGCCGGATGACGAGTGATGTCAACGAGCCTGCCGCGGTCGTTGAATACGCGGGTTACGGTCGCTGGGATGCGGATCACCGGAGTACGCGCCTCCTACTACCTGAACTGGGCGGCGGTCGCCGATCAAGCGGAAGGCCGGCGCAGTCGTGAACTCGCGCCGGGCGTTGCAAGTTGGCACCGCGGTGGCACGGCGGCGGAACTGTACCGTGCCAAAACCTTGACGCCACGCCACCGACCTGCAGGTACGCCCCCCAGCAGGCCCGGCGAGGATCATGCCATGGCCACACGCCTGCTCTACCTGACGGCCGGTGAGGCCGTAGTCGGGCCACTCGGCGACCGCCTGCGCGACGGTGTATCCGCGCTCGGGGGTGCGCGAGACCGTGGTCATGGTCTCGGATCAGATCTTCAGTTTCGTTCGGCTTCGGTCATGGTGCGCCCAGCAGCTTTGCAGACGATGCGTTTCCCTGCCGGGGTGTAGCCACAGTTGTGATCGTCGCGATCCATCGTTGGCGGGTGTCGTCCCAATGCAGGCCACTGTCACCGCGGGTACGTCGGGCCGTCACCGTCAGCCTCGTGTTGCAGCAGGGCGACGTAGTTGGCGATCGCGGACGCCGGGATGAGCCGGGTGCGGCCCTGGCTGACCGTCTTCAGCCGGCCTGCCCAATCCTGGGGCCTCATAAACGAATACGAACGCGCAGCCTGAACTGCGGGTCAACGCCCGCAGCCGAGTTGTGAAACCCGACAAGTACCGGGTCAGGGAGGAGGCTGAGGTTCGGGATCGAGCCGTCTCGCCGTCGACATTACCTCGACGACGGCGCCCAGCGCGGCGACCGCGGCGATGAACGCGACGGTGGCGTTTGACCAGGCACCGAACGTCTCAGCGCGATCGGCCTGCTCAATCTGTTGCCGTTCGACCGGCTTCCAGTCGTCCGGAACGCGGGCAAGGGCGTCTGCCAGGTGACCATCGATACCGTTGGCCGTCGTTGGCGCTGCGCCCATCTGCGCGGCGACGACTCCGGTTCTGGCAGCGGCCGTCTCCTCGCCGGAAGCGATGCTCTCCTCAGTCGCAACCAGCGGACCAGTGACGTCCAGTGCAGCCAGCTGGCGAGAGGTGGCGGCGGCATCGGCGAAGATGGCCGTGCGCTGCGCATCGTCGGCGAACGACGCCCGCGTCTGCCCGATGGCGATCTGCCCCGACAATTGCACAGCCGTGCGTGCGGCCGCCGCCTGGTACCTCTGCTCCTCACCGCCGAGCGTCAGCTGCGCGAAGGGCAGCAGCACACCCGCCGCCCACAACGCGAGCAGGACGTAGGCGATCCGTCGCTCCCGTAAGCCTGCGGTACCTGGTTGGGGAATGATCTCGGGCTCGGAATCCGAATGCTCGTCATCCGGTGAGTTGGGGGCGTCCCCGTCTGGCGTCCGAGTGCGCCGGACCCTCGGCAAAGCCGCGAGCACCACGGCCAAACCGGTCACCAGCACGGTGAGTAACCCAAGTCCACCCGCGAGCACGGCCTGGGCGCCGCCATCCGCGGCAGTCCGTTCCGGATCGGGAACGGGGGGTCCAGCCCGGACGACGTCGGCAAGCCGTCGGGCGACGTCAAACCCGCCGTTCGGCAAGGAGTAGGCGCGGTCCGCCGCCAGGCTGCCGGGTGCCGCTGTCTGCCCGATGGTAAAGGCCAGCTGAGTGGACACGACCCGTTCGGCAGCTGCCAGCTCGCTCCGACTCGCAGGCCCGCGCAATGCCTCGGCCCTTGCGCGCGCGGCGGCCACCCGGATAGCGATGGGCGCCTCGTCCTCGTACACCGCGCGCACCTGTTCCTGCCGCAGGCCCGATCGAACCGCCTCCTCCCGGATCGACTGCTGCCAGGTTCCGCTCGCACCGCTATACAGCGCGGCCACGATGCCGGCAAGTACTGCCCCGACAATGACGGCCGTTAGTTGAACGGCGACCCGCGGCGACGACAGGGTGTCGCGCAGCTCCCGCCAGCTGCGGCGGGCGAGCGCCAGACCGCGGCGAAGGACTGTCATCATTGGCGCGCGAAGCTCAGCTCGAGTCCATCGGTGCCGCGGAGGAAGAGGGTCGAGCCGGTAACCCGCCAGGCGTAGGACTCCTCCTCGAGCGATGCCGCCTGATCGGAGTAGCTGCGTTGCGGTTCGTCCGGGTCGGTCAGCGACTTGAGAGATGCTGTGGGGCGCAAGACCAGTTGGTTGTCGCCGACCTCGACCATGCCCTCCTGCACCACCCGGAACTCGAAGACACCGGCTGGCCGGGGCTGGTTGAGGATCTGTGCCGAGCGGAACCGACCGTCGGCGAGGAACCGGTAGACAATCTCCGCGTTGCCTTCGGCGCTGCTCCAATCACCGACCAGCTCGGGGGGAACAGCTGCCGAACCTGTCAGGACCGGAGACGCGACTACGCTGCCGACCATCGCGGCCGGGGGCGGGCCAGACGTTGCTGCGGCCGGAGGGCCGGGCATCAGTGCCACCGACGGTCCCTCCGTCCCGCCGCAGCCGATGAGAAACGCCAACGCGACGGCTATTAGCACGCCGAACCTGCGGGTCGCATCAGTAACCGACAGTGGTACAACGAAAGCATGGGTCATCGCGGGCTCCCTAAGGGGCGATGAGCGCTGGCCGATCGGCACGCCCATTGTGTGATGCGGCCCCCGGTGCCGCTGATACATGACAACTCCCGCGTAGAAGGCGGGCAAGTAGGTCGTGTGGTCGACGCGCTCATCCAGACGGCCTGAGCAACCATCGATCGGGCTCGTTGTCCGGCGCCCCCGTCGGGGCGGCGGGAGTTGTGGTGGCGGCCCTCGCGGCGAACTGCTGACGGAGCCACGAGCAACGAGCCTGCCGAGTGAATACATCGAGGCGATCGTTACCGCGTTCCGGCGGGCCGTTCCGCCGGTGTTTGGCTATGTGGCGCCGCTGCTCGGGCTGGCCTTCCTGCTGGCGTTGGTCCTCCCCGAACGCCCGCTGCGCCGGACCGCGCACGTGGACGAACCGGCGCCCGAAGCCGGCTCTCCACCTCCCGACCCGAGGAGCAGGCCATGACCAGCAACATCTCCAACCGCAGCGAACACGTCATCTATCGCCGTCCGTCGGGCGTGACGACCTCGCGTCCGCTGGGGGAAAGGGCGCGAACCGTCCCCGACGGGTTCAGCCTCAGCCTGGATCCACCGCTGAATGCGGGCGACTGGCATAGTTGATCTTCGTGGGGTCTGGCTGGTTGTGAGCGTGGTTGTGTTGCCGGCGTCCCGGCGTTTCCACTGGTGATCTCCGTCGGGGCCCGTGGGGCCGGCTGGGTCAGGCGGCTGCGGGTAGCGGGTCGTGCAGGGCGTGGCGGAACAGTTCGTCGAGCCCGTCTTCCCAGGGCCAGTGCTGGGGTAGGTGCAGCAGGAGTTGGTGCGCGGAGCGGGCGATCCGGGCGGGTGTGTTGATCAGCTGGGCGCGGATGGTGGCGGTGCGGGCGCGGGCATGGAAACTCGAGGCCAGGGCGCCGGCGGCGCGGGTGAGGTTGTGGGAGATCGCGGCGCAGACCAGCCAGGCGGCGTTCGCGGTGAACACCCCCGAGGGCAGGTGCGCCAGCGCGGAGTCTTTCAGGTCGGCGATGACCTGCTCGATGATCGCGTGGTCGCGGTGGGTGGCCTCGGCGGCGAGCATCGACTCGCCGCTGTCGGTGAACACCGCGTGGTAGCGGTAGACCGCGAACGCTTCGGTCTGTCCGGGGGCGAGGGTGGTCGGGTTCAACCGGCGGACGCGGCGCACGATCAGTCGGGCGGTGACGTGCTCGGCGCGGCGGCGGCTGGTGAAGGCGGTGAACCCGATCTCGGCGACCTCGGCGTCGGAGACCAGGCGCTGCTCCTTCTCGTCCCAGATGGCGTTCGGGTAGTGGATCGGGATCCAGGCCTGGTCGCCGATGGTGGTGATCGCGCTGGTCACCGCGGGCGTGAGGCGGGCGGTGATCGAGAACCGGGCTCCCGCACGGCGGGCCGCGGCGATGATCGGGTAGCTGTAGAACGCCGAGTCCGCGCGCACGATCACCAGCCCACAGGCGCCGGCCCGGGCTGCCGTGGCCAGGGCATCGGACAGAAGTTTCGCGGCGCCGCGCACCGAGTTGGTGGCACCGTGGCGCAGTCGGGTGGCGGCGATCACCGGCGCGCCCAACGGTGTGGAGATGGTGGCCAGTAGCGCGTTGAGTCCTTTGACGCCGCTGTAGCCGCGTCCGGCGCCCTGTTTGGCGTAGCCGTAGGTCTGGCGCACGGTGTCGTCGATGTCGAGGAACGCCACCGTGGACAGGCCGGGCAGGATCGGGGTGGCCGCGGCGAGCCGGGTCAGCAGCGTGGCGGCGATCGCGTCGAGTTGGCGGACATGACCGAAGGTGAACAGGCGTAGGAACGTGCCCAACGTCGAGGGCGCGCGGACATCGGTGAACAACCGGTCCATCCCGCCGTGGCGCAGCAGGTCCATGTCCTGGATGGAGTCGGCGCCGGTGATCATGCCCGCGACCAGGGCGAGGATCTTCGCCGTCGCGTTCGCGCCACCACGGGCAGTGATCCGCAGCCGGCTGGTCAGCAACCCGGCCAGGTCACAGCGGGCCGCCAGGGCCAGCACCGCGGCGAGTCCAGCGCAGGACACGAGATTCGGATCATCGAACCGCACCGACATGGCGCGGCGAGCATGAGATAGTCGCATCCAGCGGATGCCCTTCTTCTTGGTGACACCGGACCCTCAGCAAGTCCATTGTCGCAGGTCAGAAGGGCATTCGTGCGTCACGACCCGCAATCACGAGCTACTTCGACGGTGCATCCAGGCTGAGTGGTGAACCCGCTGGTCTGCACGCGGTGCGGGGCGCGGGTGACCCCGGCGGCGCCGCTGGTGTGCGAGGCCTGCGGCCACGAGCAGGAGTTCATGCGGCAGCCTTTGTACTGCCTGGCCGGGCCCAGCGGGACCGGCAAGTCGACGGTGGGGTTCGCGCTGCGGCCTCGGCTGACCGACCGGTTCGTCGTCCTAGAGCAGGACGTCCTGTGGGTCCCCGAGCTGCGGGACCCGACCGAGCACCACCGCGCGTTCCGCACGACGTGGCTGCGGCTGGCGGCGACAATCGGGCAGAGCGGGCGGCCCGTGCTGCTCTGCGGGACCGTCGTCCCACCCGAGCTGGAGCCGCTGCCCGAGCGGGCCCTCTTCCGCGAGGTCCACTACCTCGCGCTGACCTGTCGCGCCGACGTCCTCGCCGCGCGGCTGCGGGCGCGGCCGGCGTGGCGCGAGTGGGACGAGCCGCGCATCGTCGAGACACTCGAGTACGCCGCCTGGCTGCAGCACAGCGCAGCGACCCTGAAACCACCGGTCGAGCTGCTCGACAACACCGAGCGCTCGGTCGAGGAGACGGTCACGGCAGTGTGCGGATGGCTCACGGCGCGCGGGTAGCGCTCAGCCTGGATCCACCGCCGATATGAGTCGGTTAGGGTGGGTCGTGACGCACGAATGCCCCTCTGAGCTGGGAGAATGTGGCTGTCGAAGGTCACACTGATCCACGTTCTTGGATGATAATGCGCGGCTGAGCAGCGTCAGCCAGCTCAGTAGCCGACTGAAGATCAAAGCAGGCGTAGCGACACCTCCGCGATCATGCCTGGCTGCCGATCACCGCAGGTCACAGGCTCAGGCCGACTTCTGGAACC
The DNA here is from genome assembly GCA_963730945.1 of uncultured Actinomycetota bacterium. Classification (GTDB taxonomy): domain Bacteria; phylum Actinomycetota; class Actinomycetes; order Mycobacteriales; family Pseudonocardiaceae; genus Pseudonocardia. Next base: position 13,494 of record CAVSTV010000004.1, on the reverse strand, counting down.
CCACAGGCATTGGCCGCACCGCCGAAGGCATGAGCTCACGAGAGATCCGCCGATGCCTGAAGCGCTACATCACCCGCCAGCTCTACCGCACCCTCACCACAGCCATGATCACAACCGCCCCGGCCTGAACTTAGGAACGATCATCCCAGTCGGACTTGACAACACGCAGAAGCGTCCGGGCTAGAACGGGCTGAAGGTCTGAGTACTGGAGCCTAACACGCCGAAAATAGAGACGACGGTATCGCCGCTCAGCCCACTCGGCATCGTTGCGGTAAGCGTCCGATCGTCGGTCCAAACGAACGGTACGGCTGTCGAACTCCCGACCTCTACGCGTTCGACATTGCGACCTCCGCCCGGGGACGTAAAGCCTCTACCTTCGATGCGAAGAGTCTGAGCGTCAAGCTGTTGAATTCCGGTTATCTGAATCGTATCCGCAACGATCAATGGGACAGCATTAGACTCAACTCCAGCCGCTGTGATGACACTTATACTCAGAGGCCCGGAAGGCAAATTAACTGGAATGAACGTTTCTACACGCGTGTTGCTGGGGTTAACTATCGCATTGCGGGCCTTTTGTGGTGTGCTCATAGAGTGGACCGTAGACTGATCCAATGGCTGAAGAACTGGCTTTGTCATGTCAATGCTCGCGGTTTTGAATCTTACGACCAGCCCGGTGAGTACATCGAGGTCCCCCGCCGCCCCAGGCGGCACGAAGTTAGCGCCTGCAATTACTATTCCAGTTTCTGCGACAATTGGCCCCTCCCCCTCCCTTCGATTAACGCTGTAGACAACGGGAGCGTTCACATCGAGCGCCTTCTTACCTGTATACACAAGTGCCGCGGCACCGGTGAGAAGAGCCAAGCCAGGAGGAATGGGGGGAAGCCCTGCCGGGTTCCTTCCGAACGCTACTAGAACCCCGATCAGCGCAAGTACCGAGAACCCGAAGAACTGTACGTCGGTCAAGCTTGCCCGGCCGTTGTCGTCGCTCACTAGGTCGCGGAGTTGCGCCTCAGGTGCCGACACTTTCTGCAACGTTTGCGCATCGAGCTTTGCCCGGGAAACTGCCCCTGACACCACCCAGGCAGCGTATGGACCGCCAAGCAGCAGTAGATAGTTCTCGTTGAGCTCCGAGAAATTGCCCGGTATCGAGCGAAGCGATAGGTGTGCGATTAGAAAGTACACCGCAATACTCCATAAAGCAGCTTGCGTTTGAGACGTTGAGAACCGCCCATCGCCGTCGATCAACAGAGACCGGATTCCACCATTCGCACGAAGCAAAACGAACAGAATAAGCACCAGCAGGACAGTCGCCATGATTGCGTTCAGGAACCCCGCAGCCACCTGATTATTCAATTTCCACGGTTCCGTAATCCACGGGAATCTGACATTCTGCATATTTCTTGCTTCCGATTCAATATCACCTAGGGATCCCCGCAGGACTTCCGGAGTGACTGCTGATGAGGCTAGCACTGTTCTCAGTTCGGCGACTCTCGTTGAAAACTTCGTCAGTACATCGCTACCCTCGCTACGCTGATCCGTAAGCGAACGCCCGTTCCATCGATCTGGTACGCTGCCCAGCGTCTTCATCGCCGCTTCAGTGAGGGGCAATGTTGCGGCGAGACTATCGTCCAGTTTGCTCAGATCGTCCGGACTATACGGTGACTCGAGCCCCGAAGCGACGGTCTGTATCGTCGCCACCTGAGCGTTGATCTGCTGAGAGCTGCTATCGAAATCCAAGACTGCGGGCTGTTGATTCTGCGAGTAGGTAAACCAAACTGAGCCTACCCCAACAATAATTGCGAGAGCGCAAACTCCGCGACCCACTTTCACTAGCCAAGAGTTATTAGCCTCGCGTTTCTTGTCACGAAGATCCTGGCGGGCAGCCTCAAGGCCGCCATCTTGAACTTGTGGCTGAGGGGTATCACGCGGCTGCTCCACACCCCCACCCCCTATAGCGGCATCCCCCAGTACAGCAACACCACCCGGTGCAGGAGCGGTCGGTGCAGCAGCGGTCGGTGCAGCAGCACCAGCCGCGACGGCTTGTGCCAGCTTCACGCGCGCTTCGCTCACTGGATCAGTCAAGATCGAATCTCCCCCCTGAATGGCCCCCAGGTATCCGTTCGGCATCGGAGGACAGGGCGTTACAGGTACTCACGATCAAGAGACGTGCGGTGGACGAGTACGAATGCAATCAGATACTGCTTTTGCTAAGCACCCTGACTTGAGAAGGACCTACCCGCACTCATACCAACCCCTACACGACCAAAGCGAAGGCAGCAAGCACAACGGCTTCGCAAACCTGCTGCACGGGAGCTTCGGCACGTTCCGCGACCCGCTAACGCATGCGCCGCGGGGTGACCGAAAACTGGCGATCACCGAGCCAGATGCGCTCGACCTGCTCTCGATGCTGTCGTACGCGCACCGGCGGCTCGACCGGGTGACTCGGTGTCGGCAGTGGAGGCGACACCGCGTGGCTGATGCCCTTTACTGCCAGGAAAGGCGCAGGTCGGGTCGTCATGTCGGACCCAAGGACCGCCGGGAAGGTGCACCGTGAAACACAATTTCGCACCACGGAAGACCCTGAGGGGTTCCATAAGTCGGCCTGAGCCTGTGACCTGCGGCGATCGACAGCCAGGCATGATCGAACACGTGTCGCCACGCCTGCTCTACCTGATCTTCAGCCGGCTACTGAGCTGGCTGACGCTGCTCCCCCGCACATCATCGGCCAAGGACATCGAACTCCTCGTCCTACGCCACGAGGTCGCCGTACTCCGCAGAACCCAACCCCAAGCCCCGACTGGACTGGGCCGACCGAGCACTCGTCACCGCCCTGATCCGACACCTGCCCGCGATGCTGCGCGGCCACCGTCTGATCACTCCGGCCACGGTCCCTGCGCTGGCACCGCCGCCTCGTGACCAAGAAGTGGACCTACCCCGAATCACTCCGGTCGCCCGCCGGTCGACCCGACAATTGCCGCGGTGATCGAGCGGCTGGCCCGGGAATGAGAACTGAGGCTATCAGCGCATCCAGGGCGAGCTGCTCAAGCTCGGCCATCGTGTTGGTGCATCGACCGTCCGCAGGATCCTGAAGCGGCGACGGATCCCGCCCGCTCCGCTGCGAGCGACCGACACGAGCTGGCGCCGGTTCCTGCGAGCGCAGCCTCGACCATGCTGGCCGTGGACTTTTTCCACGTCACTGCGCCCTCACCCTGAAACGGATCTACGTGTTCTTCGCTCTGGAAGTCCGCAGCCGCCATGTGCACATCCTCGGCATCACTAGCCACCCGACCGGAGCTGGATCACTCAGCAGGCCCGCAACCTGCTGATGGACCTCGACGACCGCGCCGCCCTCTTCCGGTTCCTCTTGCGCGACCGCGCTGGCCAGTTCACCACCGCATTCGACGCCGTCTTCGCCGGCGCGGGCATCTACACCGTAAAGATCCCACCGCGATGCCCGCGAGCGAATTGCTTCGCCGAACGATTCGTCCCTTACCGCCCGGACCGAGCTCACCGACCGAATCCCGATCTGCGGCAAGAGACATCTGCGGACCGTCCTTGCCCGGTACGCCGCCCACTACAACGGCAGACGGCCACATCGAGCGGTACGGCTTCGCCCGCCGTGACCTGATCATCCCGTCCTGGACCTCGACCGCCACCTTCCGGATCAGACCCTATCGGGTCGTGGACCGTGAACAACGGGGCGTCTCAGTCGCCTTCGGCTACCTGGAGCAGCAGTGGGTGAATGTCGCCTTCTCGGACCGCGGGGTGTTCGGCGGCGGTGAACGGGCCGGCATTGCCCGGGCGCTGCGTCAAACCGCCGAACGCGTCCCCGATGTTGGGGCACCAGCTGGTCAACGGGTGAATGGCGACTCCGCCCCTTCGTTGCCCGCCGCCTGCGCCCAGGGGCGATCTCCGGAACCTACGCAGTTGTACGTATGTGAGGTCGTGGGCGGACCGGGATAGCGTGGGCGGACCACGAGGTCGACGATGCCGTCGAGAAGCTGAATCTGTACTCGGCCGGCCCTCCTTCGCGGCGGTCGAGAGCCGGGAGGGCGTCACTCCTCGCGCCTCGCCTCGGGCGTCACGGAGTAGCAGGTGACGGGGTCGGCAGATACCTCCGGCATTCGGCTGTCTGTCGTGGAGTCGCCGCCGCAGACGTTTGGAGATGATCATGGCATTCCCGCAGGATTTCCGGGTTCCGGTCGACCAGGGTGGGCCGGGCCAGGGCCAGCCCGTGGGTGGGTTCGGGGGGAACCCGTCACTGGGCCGGTCCGGGCACCGGGCCGTCGTGCAGCGGGTCGGCAAGGCTCCGGTCATCCTCGTCCACGGAAACGCCGGCGCGGCGGATCGCACGAGCTGGGACATGCTGGATCTGAAGCGCATGCTGAACGGGGCGGGCTATCCGGACGAGATCGTGTGGGCTCCGAGCTATCTCGGGCCTGGCGTGATCGACAACGAGATCCTGTTTCCCAAACCGCACACGAACAACGTCAACGAGGTCCGCGAGTTCATCGACGGGGTCTGCGTGTACATGGACGTCGACCTGGTCGATGTGATCGCTCACTCGCTCGGCTGCTCGCTGGTCTATGCGATCTGTCGCGGGCTGGAGAAGCGCGTGCCGCCGCCGGTCAACTTCACCGAGCCCAAGCGGTGGCATCGCCTGGGCACCTTCGTCGCCCTTGCCGGTGCCTTCCACGGCCTCCGGCCGCCCTCGGGTGGGGAGTGGGCGCCGGCGGGCGAGTTCATGACCGAACTGCTGGACGAGAGCCTCGGTGGCGGCGGGGAGACCCCATACCGGCAGGGCCAGCCGCAGACGCCTCCCCCTGCCCCGCACAACATCACCTACTTCTGCGGTATCGCGAAGGGTGACTTCGTCGATGCCTCACTTCCTGACACGGGGAAGTTGGCGGGAGCGGTGAACCGCGAGTACGACCGCGGCCCGTCCACCATCGGCCATGAGAGGATCAAGGAAGATCCCGTGGTCTTCTCCGAGTTCCTGCCGTTGCTGAACTCCGTAGCTCCAGCCCCGCCCGTGGTCATCACGCTCAGCCCGCCCTCCGGCAGCTATGCCGGGCCGCTCACTGTGGCCGTGTCCGTCGGGCCGGCGGGCGTGCCGGTCGAGCTGGAAGCGACGAGGATCACCAAGGCGGTCGTGAATGGCCTCATCTCGGTGACCATGCTCGAGTCCCTACAGCAGACGATGGGCGACGGGGACACTCTGACGCTGTCCAACGACGGCATGTGGGAACTCGTCCTGAGCGCGCCGGGCGCCGTCGACGACATGAGCGTGACCTACTGGGTGGGCGTTCCGCAGCTCACCGCGACCATCACCACGGACGACTCCACGCCCTTCACGATGAGCCTTACTGTGGAGGCGACGACCTCGAATCCCAGGGCGAGCCTCTACTACTCCCTCGGTGGGGACATGTGGAACGAGGGAGCTAACGTCACGATCACCGAGCACGCCGTGGTGTCCTTCGTCGCGATCGACCCCTCCGGGAATGCGTCGACGGTCGCGTCGAAGGCGTTCAAGAAGCGCGTCGTGTGGGAGCAGCAGGTGACCGCGAACGTCAACGAGCACTTCATCACGAGGCGGATCGACGTCAGGGAGTTCCAGGCGTATCTGGGCCGGTTCGGGCTCGCCCGCTTCACGCTGTACCTCGTCGACGGGGACTGGGTGCTCGATCCCACGCAGCCGGGGTTGAGGGCTGCTCTGGAGCCGGGTGCCCCCACAGTGCCGGGGATGGTGACTCAGGCCCGCGACGATGTGGGGCCGGTAATCGGCATCGGTGACGGCGAGCCACGACCAGGGCTGTACGAGGGGGGCGTGGCTGTCACGCTTGAAGCCGCGGACGCGCAGGGTGGCCACGTCACCGTCTTCTACACCGAGGACGGGTCGCTGCCCCACGAGAGCTCGCCGTCCTTCCGGGGGCAGAAACAATTCGACCTCGCCGACGCCAGCAACCACGTCATCACCTGCTATGCGAAAGACAGCGACGGAGTCGAGCGCTTCGCGGCATTCCCGTACACCGTCGGCGGATGACGGTATAAGCGTCGCGTTCCAGCGCTCGCACGCATGAAACAGCCCCAGCGACATGGGGAGCGCTGGGCAGGAGGTGCCGCGTGTCGTGACTATTGGACAGCAGCCGGATTCCGATCCGGGCCGAAGCGGAGCGGGAGGCCGCCCACGCAACCCCGGAGCGCGCCGTCCTCCCTATTAGGTTGACGCGGTCCGGCCAAGGACCACGCCCCGGGTGATCCAGCTGCGCCGGGACGGGTTGTCCACATACGAGATCTCCGCCCCGGCTGGCCGGCGAAGGCATCCCGCTCAATCGCACCAGCGTTTTGTCCGCCAGTGTTCGCAACTGACCACGCGGTGACCGGCCAAGTAGCGCAGTCCTCAGAGGGGCACCAAGATACTGTCAACTGACCGGCACGAAGTCGACGGCGCGCTGGTGACGCACTGCGAGCAGGCGGCAACGAGATCGTGATCGATTCACGCGACCACATATCTGTCAACGGCGCCGACTTCGACTTCCTCGGCGGCGGCGCACCGCAACCCGGCTGGATCAACCTTGTCCTTCCAGACGGGACCGACCGTCAGGTAGCCGGTGACATCGACTTCCCCAACGGCATGGTCATGACGCCCGACGGCTCCACCCTGGTCGTCGCCGAGTCCGTCTGCCGGACGGCTGAGCGCGTTCGACATCCAGGATGACGGTGGGCTCGTCGGCCGTCGGGTGCGACGGGGCGACCGTCAAGCCTTGCGCAAGACCGCGCGCCTCAACTCCCCCGCCAGCCAGGTGCTGTTCTGGGCGCTCAGGAACCGGAGCAGCTCGGCTCCGGATACCGGAAGCCGGCCCGACATGTCACCGCCTGGCTCCTCATCCCGCCCAGCTTCATGCGCCGGCCTCGAACCAGGCCCCGACCTCGCTGATAGGACGGCGCATCGGTCGGACTGCGCACCGCCTGGTCGTCCACCGCCCGCGTCTTCATGCCGAATATGCTCCGCCAACGGTGGGTTGACGCAGGGTGCGGAGGTCGCGGAGATCGACCCGATCACAACCCCGGGCGAGGACGAACTCCCATCTCGACGAGCGAGTCACGCGGGCCGCCCCGGCCACGCTGGCCCTGCCGAGCTGCGCCGTCGACGTGCTGTTGCGCCTGCCTGCATCGAGCGCGGGCGCGACGAAGGTGGCAGGGCTGCTCGTGGAACCGGGCGCGACGCGGCAAACTACCGGCCACCAGGAGGTACATCAAAATGATCATCGCTGCGCACACCGTCATCTTCGCCGAGGACGCCGAGCTGGCCCGCGCGTTCTTCCGAGACGTGCTCGGCTGGCCAAGCGTCGACGCGGGCGGCGGCTGGCTGATCTTCCGCTCGCCACCGGCCGAACTCGCGGTGCACCCCGGTGAACCGTCCGACTCCGGCCGTCACGCCCTCTACCTGGTGTGCGACGACATCGACACCACCATCGCTGAGCTCGCGGCCAAGGGCGTGACCTGCTCCGAGGTCAGCGACGAGGGCTGGGGCCTGCTCGCCTCGGTGCAGGTACCCGGCGCCGGGACCGTCGGGCTGTACCAGGCGAAACACCCGGTTGCTCACGGCCTGCCGGATGGCCGCTAGGTCGGAAGCGCGTCCCAGAACCGGTGAGCACGGCCGCCCCGCGGGCCGGGTCCTGGGTCATCCACCAATGACCGAGGCCCGCCAGTACCTCGACCCGGGCTCCCGCCTGCTCGGCCGCTCGCCGATGCATCGACTCCGTCCCGACGTAGCCGTCCTCGGCCACGTAGAGCGCGAGGCCGGGGCGCTGGGCCGCGTCCGGCAGCCGGCTACCCAGCTCGATCATGCGGGGCTGGGCCGCCGAGCGGTACAGCCTCAGGTGCAACACGCCATGTCGTGGTCGACCGCGGGGGCCAGCAGGTCAGCGATCTCGCGGTGCCATGCCGGCACCGATCAGGCCGGCGGCACGTTCCGGGAAGGGCGCCGCGGTCATCGCGCCGACCGCGCGGTCACCCTCGCCCGGGGTCTGCCACACCTGTCGCCAGCTCGTGCCAGACGTACTCGGAATCGAAGACACCGGCCACGTCGGTGCACCAGCTGCGCAGCAGGTCGGGCCGGCTCATCGCGACGTTCACCGCGTGCGCCCCACCCCAGTCGTGACCCACCAGGTCCACCGGCGCTCCGAACGCCGCCAGCTCGGTGATCAACCAATCCCGGTACTCCTCGACCGTCGCACCCCACGGCTCCGGAACCGGAGCACCGAATCCGGGTGGGGACACGCAGACCACGTCGTCCCGACCGAGCGCCTCGATCAGTGGCCCCCACACGTCGCATGTCTCGGGATTGCCGTGCACGAGCACGATGGTCACGACTACCTCCTGGCGACCGCCGGGGCCCGCGGTCCCGCCGCGAAGGGTCAGGCTAACCATTCTGCGCCCGGCAGTGCGCAGATTCCCTTGTCGATCCGTGCCGGCCGTCCCCGAATGATCCCGATCAGCGGCCACCCGGGCCAGCGAGTGTCGGGTAGCCGTCCGCCACGAACTGCGCGGCTCGGCGCCGGTCGCATCGGCGACCGCCGAGGTCGGGCGGGAGCCCGCCGCTGCTGATCACTTCGAGCAGCTGGCCGAGGAAGGACGCGTAACCGGCCGGCACGCCGTTGCGCACCAGGCCGGTCACGAACTGCTCGGTCGGAACGGGTGTGTAGGCGGCGGCGCTGATCCGGCGGCTCGGCCAGGCCGATCTTCTCGCCGAGGCGGCGGTGGCGTTGGAGAGCGGCGACGCGGGCCTCAGCTACGAGCTGCGCGCCCGCGAGCTGTGCGAGAGGCGCTCGCCGCACTGGACCCGGCGCCGACGCCGCTGCGGGTGCGGGTCGCGGCCAATCTAGTGCAGGAGTCACCTTCCCTCTCCTGGCGAGCTCCCGCTTCGGGCCAGCACCGATCCGGTGTTAGCGGCGTTGCTCGGTCAGGGCGGCGAAGAAACGCCCAAGATCACCCCGAACCAGGACTTGACTTCGTCCTCATAGGTTGGTCAGGCGGCCATCCGGTTCGCGGGTGCCGCAGGCGGTGTCATCCGTGACGCCCAGCGCCATGGGCTCCCTGCGATGCGACGCCGATCCGGTCGACCGGATCGGCTGGACCCCTTGCCGGGCGCCGTGCTCCGCGGTCACAGTGCTCGCGTGGGAGCGCCGAAGGTGCCGTCCTCACTGCGGTCGTGGATGAGCATGGTGGGCGAGATCGCGCGGGCCATCAACGCCGCGGAGCCGCTCGACACGTTGCTGACCAGGGTCGCCGATCAGGCCTGCGCGCTGATCGGCTTCGAGTACTGCGCCGTCATGCTGGCTGAACCCGACCACGAGCATCTGCGGGTGGCGGGCTCGTCGGGGCTCTCGCGCGAATACGTCGCGCTGGTCAGCGACGCAGGGTCACTGCTCATCCACCCGACGGGCCCGCGCCTGGACTCACCCGCCGCGGAGTCCTTCCGCGGCGGGCGCACCGTGGCCGTCCCGGACGTCGGCAGCGCTTCCCGGTACGGGCGGTTGCGCCACCTGGCCCGCACCCAGGGATATCGGGCCCTGATCGCGGCGCCGTTACGTGCTGCTGACTCGGGTCTGCTCGGTGTGATCGTCGCCTACTCGGCTGCGGCGCGGGAGTTCGGCCCGCCCGAGGTGGAGCTCATCGAGCTGCTCGCCGACCAGGCCGCGCTGGCCGTGGAGACCACGCGGCTGCGCAGCGTGCAGCAGACCGTGATCACCGAGCTGTCGAGGGCCAACGCCGCGCTGCGCCGGAGCCGGGCGATGACGGAATGGGCCGAGCAGCAGCACCGTCGGCTCATGCGGCTGGTGCTCGACGAGGTCGGGCTGGCCGGGCTGGTCACCGCGCTGGCCGAGACGCTCGGTGCCTCGGTCACCGTCGAGGATCCCGACAACAGGCTGCTGGCGCGGGCGCCGGAGCACGGCTACCACCCGCCTCCGGACGGCATCGCACGTCGCCGCAGACCGGTGCAGGCCGCGCTGAACGCGCTGGCCCGCACGAACGAGGTGGTGCGCCTTCCGGCCGTCGCCCCGGGACGCCCCGGGGCGGCGGCGGTCGGGCACCCTCCCGGCGCGGGACGGGGCGTCTGGGTGGCGCCGGTCGTGGTCGGTGGCGAGCTGGCCGCGCGGCTGTGGGTGACCAACCCGCGGGCGGCGCCCGAGCCGGTGGAACGTCGGGTGATCGAGCGGTTCGCGCTGGTGGTGGCGTTGGAGCTGCTCAAGCAGCGGTACCTGGTCGACGTCGAGGAGCGGCTGTCCGGCGACCTGATCGGTGACCTGCTGCGACCCGGCGGGCCCCAGCACCCGCGGGGCGTGCTGGACCGCGCGGCGGCCCTCGGCCACGACCTCGCCCGCCCGCATTACGTCGCCGTGCTCGCGCTCGACCCGCCCGGGCCCGCCGCGCGGCGTAGCCGAGCTGGTCCGCGCGGCTGCCGGGCCCGCCGCGCGGCCACTCGTCGGGCCCGTACGAGGATGACCACGTCGTGCTGCTGCCGGCCGAGCCCGACGCGGACGACGTGCTGCGTGGTGTCCTCGACCGTCCCGCGCCGGCGTTGCCCGGCCGGACCTGCACGATCGTGGTCGGCCCCGTCGCGGGCGGGCTCACCGACCACGCTGCGGCGTACCGGGTCGCGCGCGGCGCGGCACGGTTGCGCCGCGCCACGCGGCCGGGGGACTCGTCGACGTCCGTGACCTCGGCCTGGCCGCGCTCCTGCTGGAGAACGGCACGCCCGACGCGCTCCGCCGGTTCGCACAGGGGTTGTTGCGCCCCGTCGTGGCGCACGACGTCCGGCGCGGCGGTGACCTGCTCCCGACGCTGCGGGCTGGCTGCCGCCGGCTGCTCGACGCCGGCGACCGCGCAGGCGCTGATGGTCCACCCCAACACTGTGGGTTACCGGCTCGCGCGCATCGAGGAGCTGACCGGCCGCAGCCTCCGCGCGGCGTGGACGTCCGGCTCGACCTTCAGCTGGCGTTGACGGTGCGGGACATCGTCCACCTCGCGGAGTCACTGATCCGCTTCGCTATGCGGGCACCCAGGGACATGTCCGGTTCTTCTGAGGGCACACACATGGTCGGTGGGCGGGTAGACCCGCGACGATCGGTCAGCAGGTGTCGGCATCACACGCGGCCGCCGAGCATCGCCGAGGAGGCCGCCGTGAAACCGCCACCGTTCCGGTACGCCGCACCGAGCTCGCGTCGCCGAGGCGGTCGACCTGCTCGTCGCGCACGCCGACGTCGAGCCGCGGGTTCTCGCCGGCGGGCAGAGCCTGGTGCCGCTGATGAACTTCCGGCTCGCCCAGCCCGGCCACCTGATCGACCTGCGCCGCGTCGCCGGACTCGACGGAATCCGCGTCCACGGCGACTCTCTGGTGATCGGCGCGATGGTCCGCCAGTCCGCGGTGGAGGACGCCCCGGAGGTCGCGCTGGCCGCGCCGCTGCTCGCCGAGGCCATCGGACTCGTCGCAGACCGACGATCCGCAACAGCGGCACCGTCGGCGGCAGCCTCGCGCACGCCGACCCGGCCGCCGAGCTGCCCGCCGTCGCCCTCGCGCTCGACGCCGAGCTGATCGCCATCGGCCCGGACGGCATCCGCGGCATCCCGGCGGCCGAGTTCTTCCGAGGCCCGTTCAGCACCGCGCTCGCCGCCGACGAGATCCTCACCGAGATCCGGCTGCCCCGCGGTGAGGGCGGCCACGCGTTCGTCGAGTTCGCCCGCACGCACGGCACCTTCGCGCTCGTCGGGTCGCCGCGCAAATCGAGCTCGAGGCGGCCGGATCTCCCGGGCCGCGCTCGCGCTCACCGGCGTCGCGCCCGACGGCCGTCCGCGCCACGGCCGCCGAGCGGGCGCTCGTCGGCGCGCACCCGGATACCGCGGCGGTCGCCGCTGCCGTCGACGCCGCGGTGTCCAGCCTCAGCCCCGGCGGGCGACCTGCATGCCAGCACCGCCACCCGCACCGAGCATCGCCCGCACCTACGTCCGCCGGGCACTCGACCTGGCGCTGTCCCGCGCCCAGGACCGGAGGTGACGAGATGACCGACAAGCACGCATCACCCTGACCGTGAACGGCCGCGACACAACGCCGACGTCGCGCCGCGCACGCTGCTCGTCGACTTCCTCCGCGACGACCTCGGCCTGAACGGCGCCCACATCGGCTGTGAGCACGGCGTCTGCGGCACCTGCACCGTGCTGCTCGACGGCCGCAGCGTCCGGTCGTGCATCACGTTCGCGGTGCAGGCCGACGGCGCGCAGCTGCGCACCGTCGAGGGCCTCGCCGACGGGCCGGACTGCACCCGCTGCAGGACGAGTTCTGGGACAAGCAGGCGCTGCAGTGCGGCTACTGCACGCCCGGCATGCTGATGCGCGCCTCGAGATCCTCGAGCACAACCCGGACCCGACCCCCGAGCAGGTGCGCGAGGGGATCGCCAGCAACCTGTGCCGCTGCACCGGCTACCAGTTCATCACCGAGGCCGTCTGCGCCGCCGCCGCCCGGATGCGCGCCGACGAACCGGCATCCCACGGGCCGAGGAGGCAGGCATGACGACCGTCGACCGGTCCGCCCCTCCGGTTCGCACCCACAAGGCAACCGCAAGTGGGTCGGCCAGTCGATCCGTCGCGTCGAGGACCCGAAGTTCCTGCGCGGGCGCGGCGGCTATATCGCCGACCTCGTCACGCCCGGCATGCTGCACGCGGCCGTGCTGCGCAGCCCGCATGCGCACGCGCGGATCGTCTCGATCGACACCGTCGGCGGCGGCCGCACTGGCCGGCGTGCACGCGGTGATCACCGGCGGGCAGGCCGCCGAGCTCACCGACCGCTGCCCGACTTCGGCCCGACCCCGCCGCGCACACCTGGCGCTGCCTGGCCGTGGACAAGGTCCGCTATGTCGGGGAGGGCGTCGCGGTGGTCGTCGCCGACAGCCGCTACCTCGCCGAGGACGCGCTTGCGCTCATCGAGGTGGAGTACGAGCCGCTGCCCCCGGTCGTCGACCCCGAGGGGGCGCTCGACGAGGGCGCGCCGCTGGTGCACGAGCCCTCGGCAGCAACTGGCCTACGAGCGCGCCTTCGACTTCGGCGACGTCGACCGGGACTTCGCCGAGGCCGACATCGTCTGCGCGACCGGCTGCGGTGGCACCGCTCGGGCGGACAGCCCCTGGAGACGGTCGGCGCGATCGCGGACTTCGACCACGCGACCGGTTCCCTGACGGTGCACACGAACTCGCTGAGCTTCACGAGCTACCTGTTCGACGGCGGCGGCCACAATGAAGATCTCGGCCAGGAAGTCGACATCCGCCCGGTGCCCGCGGGCGGCAGCTTCGGTTCGAAGCTCTTCGCCACCAAGCCCGCGGTGATCGCCGGGATGTGCTCGCGGGCCGCCGGGCGGCCGGTGATGTACCTAGAGGACTGCGTCGACAACATCTCCAACTGCGACCACCACGGCTCCGACCGCGTCTACGACGTGGAGCT
>CAVSTV010000003.1:0-453010 GCA_963730945.1 uncultured Actinomycetota bacterium | reverse complement strand
TGTGCTCGTCGGCTACTCCGTGTCGGCGCGGGAGTTCGGCCCGACCGAGCAGGAGCTGGTCGAACTGCTCGCCGACCAGGCCGCGCTGGCACTGGAGAACGGCGCGGCTGCGCAGTCCGGAAGCAGACCGCGATCGGCGAGCTGTCCCGGGCCAACGAGGAGCTCCGCCGCGGCCGGGCGATGCAGGAGTGGGCCGAGCAGCAGCACCACGGGCTCATGGAGCTGGCGCTCGCCGAGGTCGGCCTCGCCGGCCTCGTCGCGGCGCTGGCGGACGCCTCGGCGCCTCGGTCACCGTGGAGGACGCCGAGGGCGGCTGCTGGCCCGGGCGCCGGAGCGGGGCTACCGGCCGCCGCCGGATGCGGCAGCCCGAGACGGCGCCCGACCCGGCGGCGCTGGAGGCCCGACCCGCAGCTACGAAGTCATCCGGGTCCTGCCCGGCGGCCTGAGCGCCCTGGCGCGGCGGCCGTCGGCCATCCGGCGCGTCCGCGCGTCCGGGCGCTGCCGCATGGGTCGCGCCCGTCGTGCTGGGCGGCGAGCTGGCCGGCGCGGCTCTGGGTGGTCGACCCGCGCGGCGCGCCCGGCGCCGGTCGAGCGCCGGGTCATCGAGCGGTTCGCCCTCGTGGTCGGCCTCGAGCTGCTCAACCGGCGGCATCTCGTCGAAGCCGAGGCCCCGGCTGTCGGGCGACCTGATCGGCGACCTGCTCCGATCCCGACGGGCCGGAGCAGCGGGCGGCGTGTGGAGCGAGCCGCCGCCGCTCGGCCACGACCTCCGCCGCCCGCACGTCGTCGCCGTGCTGCCACGGTCGACCCGCCGGTGCCGGCCGCGCGGCTGGCCGAGCTGGTCCGGGCGGCTCTGGGCCGGGCGCGCGTGCCCTCGTCGGCCGTACGAGGACCTGGAGGTCCTGCTGCTGCCGGCCGACCCGGATCCCGGACGACGCTGCTGCGGCGCGTCCACGCACATCTCGAGCAGGCGGCCGGAGCGCGGACGTGACCCTCGTCGCCGGGCCCGTCGCCGGCGGGCCGAGCTGACCACGCGCCGCTACCGGGTCGCTGCCGGGCGGCGCGGCTGCGCCGTGCCACGCGGCCGGGCGGATTCGTCGACGTCCGGATCCTCGGCCTCTCCGCGCTGCTGCTGGAGACCGGCACGCCGGAGGCGCTGCGCGGTTCGCCGCGGCGCTGCTGCGACCCGTCATCGCCCACGACGCCCGCCGGGGCGGTGACCTTCTGAAGACGTTGCGGGCGTGGCTGTGCGCCGGCTGCTCGACGCCGGCGACCGCCCGGCGCTGGTCGTCCACCCGAACACCGTCGCCTATCGGCTTGCGCGGATCGAGCAGCTGACCGGCCGCAGCCTCCGCGCGGGCCGGACGTCGCGCATGGAGCTGCAGCTGGCGTCTGACCGGTGCGGGACATCGTCCACCTCGAGGAGTCACTGATCGCGCTTGTGTGCCGGACCAGGGAACCCGTCCGGTTCTCTGGGGCGCCAGCACATGGTCGGTGGGCCGGTGCACCGCACGATCGGACAGCGGTGCCGGTCACACGGGCCGCCGGCATGCCGAGGAGGACGCCGTGAAACCACCACCGTTCCGCTACGCCGCGCCGACCACCGTGGCCGAGGCCGTCGCCCTGCTCGTCGAGCACGCCGACGCCGAGCCGCGGGTGCTCGCCGGCGGGCAGAGCCTCGTGCCGCTGATGAACTTCCGGCTCGCCCAGCCCGGGCACCTGATCGACCTGCGGCGGGTCGCCGGAGCTCGACGGGATCCGGCATGGACGGCGACACCCTCGTGATCGGGGCGATGACCCGGCAGTCGGCGGTCGAGGACTCGCCCGAGGTCGCGCTGGCCGCACCGCTGCTCGCCGAGGCCCTCGGGTACGTGGCCCACCGGCCGATCCGCAACAGCGGCACCGTCGGCGGCAGCCTCGCCCACGCCGACCCGGCCGCCGAGCTGCCCGCCGTCGCACTCGCCCTGGATGCCGAGCTGTCCGCCGCCGGGCCCGGCGGGCGAGCGCGCGCATCCCCGCCGCCGAGTTCTTCCGCGGCCCGTTCAGCACGGCGCTCGCGCCCGACGAGATCCTCACCGAGGTCCGGCTGCCCCGTCGGCGAGGCGGCCACGCGTTCGTCGAGTTCGCCCGCACGCACGGCAGCTTCGCCGTCGTCGCGGTCGCCGCGCTCGTCGCGCTGGACGACGGGTCACGTCTCCCGTGCCTCGATCGCGCTCACCGGCGTCGCGCCCGACCCGATCCGGGCCACGGCCGCCGAGCGCGCTCTCGAGCGGCGCGGTCCCGGACGCGCGGCGATCGCCGCCGCCGACGCCGCGGTCGCCGGGCCTCACGCCCGGCAGGCGACCTGCACGCGGCAGCCGGCAACCCGGATCGAGCTGGCCCGGGCTCCTACGTCGCGGCATCGAGCAGGCGCTCGCCCGCGCCCAGGACCGGAGGTGAGCCGGGGATGACCGAGAAGCACGCGATCACCGCTGACCGTCAACGGTCGCGACGCACACGGCCGACGGTCGAGCCGCGCATGCTGCTCGTCGACTTCCTGCGCGACGGACCTCGGGCTGAACGGCACGCACATCGGATGTGAGCACGGCGTCTGCGGCACCTGCACCGTGCTGCTCGACGACCGCGAGCATCCGGTCCTGCATCACGTTCGCCGTGCAGGCCGACGGCGCGCAGGTCCGCACGGTCGAGGGGCTGGCCAACGGCGCCGGACCTGCACCCGCTGCAGGACGAGTTCTGGGACAAGCAGGGTCTGCAGTGCGGCTACTGCACGCCCGGGAATGCTCATGCGGGCGTGCGAGATCCTCGAGCAGAACCCCGATCCGACGGCCGAGCAGGTGCGCGAGGGCATCGCGAGCAACCTGTGCCGCTGCACCGGCTACCAGTTCATCACCGAGGCCGTCTGGCCGCGGCCGCGCGGATGCGCGGCGAAGAGCCCTGGGATCCGACCCGCCGACGGCCGACCGGAGCGCGAGACGCTGTGACCACCGTCGACCGCCGCCGCCGCCCCGCCCGTGCGCACCCAAGGCGAGACCGCAAGTGGGTCGGCAAGTCGATCCGCCGCGTCGAGGACCCGAAGTTCCTGCGCGGGCGCGGCGGCTACATCGCCGACCTCGTCACGCCCGGCATGCTGCACGCCGCCGTGCTGCGCAGCCCGCACCCGCACGCGCGCGATCGTCTCGATCGACACGTCGGCCGCGGCCGCCCTCGACGGGGTGCACGCGGTGATCACCGGCGCGCAGGCCGCCGAGCTCACCGACCCGCTGCCCGACTTCGGGCCCGACCCGGCCAAGCACGCCTGGCGCTGCCTGGCCGTGGACAAGGTGCGCTACGTCGGCGAGGGCGTGGCCGTCGCGGTCGCCGACAGCCGGTACCTCGCCGAGGACGCGCTCGCGCTGATCGACGTCGAGTACGAGCCGCTGCCCGCCGTGGTCGACCCGGAGGCCGCGCTGCTCGACGGCGCTCCGCTGGTGCACGAGGCGCTGGGTACGAACTGCGCCTACGAGCGCACCTTCGACTTCGGAGACGTCGAGCGCGACTTCGCCGAGGCCGACGTGATCGTCAGCGACCGGCTGCGCTGGCACCGCTCCGGCGGCCAGCCCCTGGAGACCGTCGGGCGCGATCGCCGACTTCGACCACGCCACCGGCGAGCTCACCGTGCACACCAACTCGCTGAGCTTCACCAGCTACCTGTTCATGGCGGCGGCCACGCTGAAGATCCCGGCGAACAAGCTCGACGTCCGGCCAGGTGCCCGCGGGCGGCAGCTTCGGCTCGAAGCTGTTCGTCACCAAGCCGCTGGTCATCGCGGGGATGTGCTCGCGCGCGGTCGGGCGGCCCGTGGTCTACCTCGAGGACCGCGTCGACAACATCTCCAACTGCGACCACCACGGCTCCGACCGCGTCTACGACGTCGAGCTCGCGGTGATGCGCGACGGCACGATGCGCGGCATCAAGATCGACACGATCGACGACTACGGCGCCTACATCCAGTTCGGCGTCGGCCACCACGGCAACGCGCTCGCGCAGGTCGTCGGGCCCGTACACGATCGGCAGCGTGCGGTACCGCGTGCGCGCGGCGCTGACCAACAAGAACCAGCAGGGCGCCTACCGCGGCTTCGGCTCCGAGGTCAACAACTGGATGCTCGAGCAGATGGTGGACAAGGCCGCCCGCGAGCTCGACATCGACCCGGTCGAGATCCGCCGGCGCAACTTCATCCGCGAGTTCCCGCACTTCATCCCGACCGGCAACGTCTACGACTCCGGCGACTACGACGCCGTGCTCGACAAGGCGCTCGAGCTGTCCGAGTACGACCACTGGCGGGCCGAGCAGGCGAAGGCCCGCGAGGAGGGGCGCTACATCGGGATCGGGCTGATCACCGCCCAGGAGCGCAGCGTCTTCTCCGCCACCGAGTTCTGGTTCTGGTTCGACGAGCCGGGCGCGCCGGTCACGAGCATGCCGGAGAGCGTCACGCTCAAGGTCGACGCCACCGGTGGCATCACCGCCACGCTCTACTCGTGCGCGTTCTGGGGCAACAGCCCGGAGACGATGGTCGCCCAGCTCGTCGCCGAGGAGTTCGACTGCGACCCGCACGACGTCGTCGATCGTCTACCAGGGCAGCAAGAACGGGCTGCCGGCCACCGGCCCGGGCGGCTCGCGCACCACGGTGATGCTGGCCGGCGCCGTGGAGGGCGCCACGGCGAAGATCAAGGCCAAGGCGCTGCGGGCGGCTGCGCACCTGCTGGAGGCCAACCCCGACGACATGGAGTGGGTCGACGGCGGGTTCCAGGTCAAGGGCGTGCCCGAGCAGCGCAAGAGCCTCGCCGAGATCGCGGTGATGCTGCACCTGTTCAAGCACAGCTTCCCCGAGGACATGGAGTCGGGCCTGGAGGACTCGCAAGGTCTACGACCACCCGTACACCACGATGCCGTCGGCCGACCGGAAGGACCTGGGCGTCTTCTACCCGTTCATCGGGCACGCCTGCCACGTGCCGGTGGTGGAGGTCGACGTCGAGACCGGCGGCGTCACGCTTCCTCGCCTACGCCGCCGTGCACGACTGCGGCACGCTGGTCAACCCGCGGTCGCTCGCCGGGCACATCGTCGGCGGCACGGCCCAGGGCATCGGCACGGCGCTCTACGAGGAGTTCGTCTACGACGACGACGGGCAGCTGCTCACGTCGAGCTACCTCGACTACCTCATCCCGTCGGCGATGGAGGTGCCGGAGCTGAAGATCGGCCACGTCGAGACGCCGTCGCCCTACACCCCGCACGGGATCAAGGGCGGCGGTGAGGGCGGCCGGATGATGGCCCCCGCCGCGCTCAACGCGGCGGTCAACGACGCGCTCGCGCCGCTCGGCGTCCGCGTGACGGAGCTGCCGATGACACCGGACCGCATTCGCGCCGCCCTCCGGGCCGCCGCAGTCCGACCAGAGTCAGGCTGACGATGACGCGAGCCGACCCGTCCCGTGTGAAGCGGGTGGCGGTGTCCTAGTCCGCCCGTCAGCGGTCGGTCACCGGACGGGGCCGAACCGCGGGAGCGGCCGTCGCCGACGGGCGATCGCGGTGGGCGCGCCTGGCCGTCGGGACGGCTTCGACGCTCGCGGTCACGGCCCGCGACCCGGCGACGCTCGCCGACACCGTCGCCGACGTCGAGGCCGGCGGCGGCACCGCGGTGCCGCTGGCCTGCGACGTGCGGGACGAGGCGTCGGTCGCGACGATGGCGGATGCGTCGGCCGCGATCGGCCCTGTGCACACCGTCGTCGCCAACGCGGGAGTGGCCGGGCCCGACGGCCCCGCTGCACGAGATCACGCTCGACGATGGCGGGACTGCTGGCCACCGACCTGGACGGGGTGTTCCTGACCTTCCGGGCGTTCGTCCCGTCGACTGATCAGCGGCCGGGGGGGGCTCGTTGATCGCGATCTCGTCGATGACCGGGAAGCGCCCGCTGACGGCCGCACACCCTACGCGGCGCGAAAATGGGCGTGATCGGGCTGGTCCGGACGCTGGCGCTGGAGCTGGGCCCGCACGGCATCCGGGTCAACGCGGTCTGCCCCGGCGCCGTCGCAGGCCCGCGCATCGAGGACGTATCCGCAGCAGGCCGCCGCACGCGGGATCAGCGAGGACGAGGCGCTGGCCGCGTTCACCGGGTCGTCCCCGCTGGGCCGGCTGGTCGAGGCCGGGCGAGGTGGCGCGGACGTGCGCCTTCCTCGCCTCCGACGCCGCCGCAGCCATCACCGGCGAGGACCTGAACGTCACCGCCGGCGTCGTCATGTACTAGTCCGCCCAACGAGTACGGGGAGTGGAATGCACATCATCGACCTGTCGCAGGACATCTACGAGGGCATGAAGGTCTATCCGGGCCACCTCAAGACCGTGAAGTTCGAGCACGCCACGCACGAGGAGACCGCGCCGCGCTTCGACAGCGGCTTCTCGTTCCAGACCACCGGGTTCATGCTCAACGACAACGGGCCCACGCACGTCGACTCGTTCTCGCCACCTCGACCCCGACCGTCGGCGGAGACGATCGACAAGATGTCGCTGGACCTCTTCTACGGCCCCGCGGTCTGCCTGGACGTCAGCCGTTCAAGCCGCAGACCGACATCACCGCCGAGCACCTCGACCGGGCCGAGGCCGACTCGCCGGTCGACGTTCGAGCCGGGCGACATGTGCTTCTTCCACACCGCGACGTGGAACCGGTACGCGGGCGACAAGCGCTACCTCGAGCGATTCGCCGGGCTCGGGGAGTCGGCCAGTGAGTGGATCGTGCGAGCGCGGATCAAGACGTTCGGGGTCGACAGCCCGACGCCGGACAACCCGGCGAGCACGAGCTACCCCTGCCACATGATGTGCCGCCGCGAGCACATCACCCACTACGAGAACCTGGCGAACCTCGACAAGATCGTGGACACGCGTTTCACGTTCGTCGGGTTCCCGCTCAAGCTGCATGGGGCCCACGGCGGACCGACACGTGCCGTCGCGCTGGTGGGGTGAGCCGTCAGTGTCCCGTAGGCGGCTGTGTAGTCCCGCCGGGCCGGAGCCGGGGTCGAGGTGGAGCGCCCGGGTTGACGAACTTCCTTGATCCTGGCGAGGACCGGCGTGGGTTCGACGGCGGGCGTGGTCCGACCCCATTCAAGGGAGCGGGGTGTCGGGCTGTCAGCCGGTGCCGCGCCGCGTCGCCGCGGAAGGCCTTGAAAGCCGCGCCCCGCTGGCGGCGGCCACATCCACCCCGATCCCACGGCGCTGGCCGAGCACGCGCCCGCGCGGTGAGCCGTGCGGGACGCGGATCGGGCGGGTTGCCCGGCGGCGACCATCCTTCGGTAAGCGTTCTCGGCCTGGGCACATGTCGGGTTCGGCTTCGCGGACGGCCTTGACCGAGTAGCCAGCACAGCAGAGCGAGCTTGCGGGCGGTGGCCGCCACGCGTCCGCCAGAGCCTCGGTGACTCGGTATCGGTCATCCGCAGGATCCGCTCGGCGCGGTAGCCGCGTCGTGCAGTACGACGGCGTCGACGCCGTACCGCTCCCGGAACCGGCCCGGTACTGCTCGAAGACCGAGGCATGCATGGCGCAGCGCGGACCGGCGGCGGCCAGCTCGTCGCCGTGCATACCCAGCCACCGCAATCAGACACCACCGACGACGATCACCAGGACACCTGCGACAGCGACCGACTCTGAGAACCGATGCCCCCGCGAAGAGCGGCGTCCGACTGGTGTAGGACCCGTCGGATGGCGCAAGACCGCAGTCTCGACGTCACGGGCGTCCGGCGACAGGCCGGACGCGACCCTGTCCAGAGGCCTCCTCACTCGTCAGCGGTACGGCTCACCCCCGTGAGACTGAGATGAGGTGCCGGTAGCTCGCCGGGTCGATTCGCGCGTCGAGCAGGAAGGGCCCGGGCCCGGCCGTCTGCAACGCGGCCCGAACCCCCTCGTAGTCGTCGGCGGTCCGGGCCGGGATACCCATCGACCGCGCGACGCCGGCGAAGTCGACACGGCCGAACCGGACGGCGGCGGCGTCGCCCTGCCCTGCCCGCTGCTTCAGCTCGATCAACGTGAGCGCCGCGTCGTCGAAGACGACAACGGTGACTGGCAGCGCGAGGCGGGCGAGCGTCTCCAGCTCGGCGAGCGCGATGCCCAGGCCGCCGTCGCCGGTCAGGCAGACCACCGGCTGCTCCGGACGTGCGAGCGCGGCGCCGAGCGCTGCGGGTAGCGCGAAACCCATGGTCGCGAGGCCATTGGAGATCAGCACACCGTGCGGGCGGGCGGCCGGCCAGAACGGCATGGCGGCCAGCATGTGGGCGCCCGCATCCACGGTCAGCTGCACCTGCCCGGCGCACTCGTGCACGGTGCGAACCAGATCCACCGGGCGCAGGCCTCCCTTGCCGCCGTCCCTGTCGAGGGCCGCCAGCACCGCCTCGCGGTGGCGCTGCGCCATACCCGCCGGCCAGTCCGGCGCGCACCCCGCGAGCACCGCGGCGAGCATCTCCGCCGGCGGTCCGGGGACGAGGACAGGCGCACCGAAGTACGCCTCCGCACCCGCGGTCACGGTGACCGCCGTGGGGCTGAGCAGCAGCGTCGGCGCCTCGTAGGACCACGGGGCCGGCACCGGCTCGACCGGGTCGAGCCCAACACCGATGATCAGGTCGGCCGCGGTCAGCAGCGGTTGCTCCAGGGCTGCGTTCGTGAAGAGCCCGGCGAACTCCGGCGAGCACGCGTCGACGGTGCCGGCGGCCTGGTATGTGGTCAGCACCGGAACCCCGCTGTCGGCGAGGACGGCGCGCACCGCCGCGGCGTGGGCCACCGCGGCCACACCGAGAACCACGACCGGGCGGCGCCGGCCCCGGGCGGTCGCGACGGCGCCCTCGAGCGCGCCGGCGTCCACGGCGGCCGGGCCGGCCGGTGCAGGCGGGCGGTCGCCGGGCACACCCGGGTCGAAGTCGAGCTGCACGGCGCCGGATGGCGGGCCCAGTGCCAGCGCCGCCGCGGCGGCCACGGCGCCGGCCGGGTCGTCATGGCCCAGCGTGCCGTTCCACCGCGTCACCGGGGCGGCCACGGCGAGCTGGTCGAGGCGCTGGTGGGCGATCCGGTCGCGTTGCCCGGCCGGCACGCAGTCGCTGAGCAACAACAGCGGAGAGCGGTCCAGGGTGGCCTGGGCCAGTCCGTTGACCGCGCTGGTCAGTCCCGGCCCGCGGGTCACCACTACGGCGCCCGCGGTTCCGGTGAGCAGGCCGAACGCTCCGGCCATGACGCACGCAGCGGTCTCGCCGTGCGCGAGGGTGAACCCGATGCCGCGCTCCGCGGCGGCCCCGATCATCTCCAGGTTCGGCCCTCCCCCGGGCATCCCGAACAGCCGGCGGACCCCGGCCGCGTGCAGGCCGTCGGCGAGACCGACCGCCGGCGAAACCGAGACGTGTGATCTGCCGGACATGGTGTCTACGCTATCCGCCATGGCCATCAGCGTTGCCCACTTCCTCGACGTGGCCGAGGGCGTCCAACCCGGCCAGTTCACCGTCGGCGACCACGGCACCATCCGCGGGTTGTCCGATCTCGATCCGATCTACAAACAGCTCCTCGACGAGCCGGTCACCGCGATCGTCTCGGTCACCGGCAGCGACGGACGCTCCAACCTCACGCCGGTCTGGTTCGACTACGACGGCGACCTCGTGCTGCTGAACCTCGCGGCACACCGCAAGAAGGTCGAGTGGCTCCGCAAGAACCCACAGGCCACATTCATGCTCATGAACCCGGCCAACGCCTACCACTGGGTGAGCATCAAGTGCACGGTCAGCCGGGAGATCCCCGAGGAGGACCCCGCTGACGGCCCGCGGGTCATCGCCCAGCTCGACCGGATATACACGAAGTACACCGGCAACGAGGGCCCCTACTCCCTGCGGGACCCATCGATCGACGAGCGCCGCGTCCTGTTCGAGCTGACGGTCGACCGGGTCGCCACCTTCGGTCGTCCCTGACCGCCGCCGTGCCGCGGATGCCGCAGGTGGCCGTCGTCGGCGGGTCGCTGGGCGGCCTGACCGCCGCGCTGGTCCTCGCCGACATCGGCTGCGATGTCGCGGTCTACGAACGGTCCCCCGCAACGCTGGAAGCCCGCGGTGCCGGGATAGCCGTGCTGGACGAGACCGTGCGGTGGTTCACCGAGAAGACCGCCACGAGCCCGGCCGACCTGTGCAGCGCGACGCGGTCGATCCGGTTCGTGGCCGCGGACGGAACGCTGATTCACGAACGCGGGCACGGCTACCGGTTCTCGTCCTGGAACACGATCTACCGTGCGCTGCTCGAGCAGCTGCCGCCCGAGCGCTACCTGCTCGGGCGGGAGGTCACCGCATTTCGGCAGGACGGTGACGGCGTCGACCTAGAACTGCGCTCGGGCGAGCGGGCCCACGCCGACCTCCTGGCTTGTGCGGACGGCATCGGCTCGGCTGCCCGCTCCACCCTGCTGCCCGACGTGGTGCCCCAGTACTCCGGCTACGTCGCCTGGAGGGGCACCCTGCCGGAGGCCAACCTCACCGCGCCCACGTTCCAGGCGCTATCCGACGCGATCACCTACCAGGTTCTCCAGGACAGCCACGTCCTCGCCTACCCGATCCCTGGTCCGTCCGGTGCCCTGCAACCGGGCCAGCGACTCATGAACTTCGTCTGGTACCGCAACGTGGACAGCGGCGCACCGTTCGAAGAGCTGATGACAGACCGTGAAGGCCGGTTCCGGCCGGTGTCGCTGCCGCCGGGGGCCACCCGCCCCAAGTTCGTTGAACGGCTACGGAAGGATGCACGGTCCGCTCTCGCTCCGGTGATCGCCGAGGTCGCCACCGGGGTGGCCGAGCCGTTCGTGCAAGCGGTGTTCGACATCGAGGTGCCACGGATGGCCCACGGTCGCGTGTGCCTCATCGGCGACGCCGCCTTCGCCGTCCGTCCCCACGCGGCGGCGGGGACCGCGAAGGCCGCGGCCGACGGATGGAGCTAGCTGCCCAGCTCGCCGCGCACTGCGGTGACATCGAACCCGCGCTTCGGGAGTGGGAGCGCCGCCAGCTCGAGCTCGGGCGGGAGCTGCTCAAGCGCAACCGCGATATCGGCGACGCCTCACAACGGCTGGGGAGATTCACACCCGGGGACCCCTCGCTGATCTTCGGGCTGCGTGGGGCCGGGCGCTGACGGGGCGTCGACTCCGATCTGTCAATCGTCCGGGTTCAGCGCGGGCGCGGTCTGGTCTGCTTCGGCGCCGGTCGCTCCAGGTCGCACCGTGATCGAGTGGCCGCCGAGCAATGCTTGAAACCTGTGGATGACCTGGAGGGGCCGTACCCTTCCGGTGATCTTGAGGCCCTCAAGCAAGATCGGCGCTGCAACGCTGGTCGGAAGGGTACGACCCGTGCTCACGATAGTTCCTGGAGCTGCTGACGCCGATGACCCCCGTCCTGGCGGCTCGTCGTCGTTGATCGACGAGATCGTCCGTGAGGGCGCCCGGCGGATGCTGGCCGAAGCTCTGCAGGCCGAGGTTGATGACTACATCGCCCAGTTCACCGCCGAGCGCGACGAGCGCGGGCGCCGGCTGGTGGTGCGCAATGGCACCCACCAACCCCGCGAGGTGTTGACCAGCGCGGGCGCTGTCGAGGTGACCGCACCACGGGTCAACGACCGCCGGGTCGACCCCGACACCGGCCAGCGGGCAAAGTTCACCTCGGCGATTCTGCCGCCGTGGTGCCGCAAGACCCCGAAGATCACCGAGGTGTTGCCGCTGCTGTATCTGCACGGTCTGTCGTCGGGGGACTTCGTGCCCGCGTTGGGCCAGTTCCTCGGGTCCACGGCCGGGCTGTCGGCGTCGGTGATCACGAAGCTGACCGAGACCTGGAAGGGCGAGCAGCGGGCGTTCACCGGCCGGGATCTGTCTGATGTGGACTATGTCTACCTGTGGGTCGACGGGATCGTGCGCCACGAGGCGCTGCATGACCGGGTGGGGGTGGGAGACCTCCACCGCCGGGCTGTCGTGGCAGCCGGGTGAAGCTGAGGGCAGCCCGAGCCGGGGAACGCCGGGGAGGGCGGGAAGCAGCCCTGACAACGCCGGGACGCGCTGGCACTGCCAGACGGTGCGGGTTCGGCAAGCAAGGCGGAAGGCGTACGTGAGAAACCAGTGTGTAAAGCCCCTCAATCGGCCCACCAGCTCAAATCTGGCGGATATGGGCTGGGTTGCGGTGCGCACCGGCCGGCGTAGTGCTGGTCGGGAACTCTTTGCCGGGGTTGATTCCCTCCGGCGGGAGGCCACGGTGAATGCCCACGGCGTAGTCGTGGCGATGCCGCTGGGGCAGAGCTGGGCGCCGACCCCGCCGATCGGTCGTGTGGTGAACGTGGGAACCGTCCGGTGTCGCCCTCGTCTCGTGCAGCCAGCGCGGGAACGGGCAGGCGCGTTGTCCGCTGTGGGCACCGGGCGGGGCGGAGGCCTCGTAGTAGTCGCGGGCGTGACGACCCGCCATGGAGGCCGGGAAAGCCGGCCGCAGGGCGAAGGGGGCCAGCAAGTCCGCAGCAGACGTAAGGGAAGACCAGGAGATCGCCGGTGAACACCGACGAGCTGGAGTTCGCCCTGTTCAGGGCGGAGCGCCGGGTACTGGAGATCCAGACCAAGCTGCACCGTTGGGCCCGCGATGATCCTCATCGCAGGTTCGATGATCTGTTCAATCTCGTCGCCGATCCCGGCTTCCTGTTGGTGGCCTGGGATCGGGTGCGGGGCAACAAGGGGGCACGCACGGCCGGAGTGGACGGGCAGACCGCCTACTACGTGGAGGCCGAGGTGGGGGTCGAGGTGTTCCTCGACCAGCTGCGGACCGAGATGAAGGACCGCAGCTTCCGCCCGCTGCCGACACGGGAGCGGATGATCCCGAAACCGGGCACGACGAAGCGTCGCCGTCTGGGGATCTCCACCGTGCGGGACCGGGTGGTCCAAGCCTCCTTGAAACTGGTGTTGGAGCCGATCTTCGAGGCGGATTTTCTCCCGTGCTCCTACGGGTTCCGCCCGAAGCGCCGGACCCATGACGCGGTGGCCGAGGTGCGCCACTTCACGGCCCGCTCCTACGAGTGGGTCGTGGAGGGCGACATCAAAGCCTGCTTCGACGAGATCTCGCATCCGGCCCTGATGGACCGGGTGCGTCATCGCGTCGGGGACAAACGCGTCCTGGCCTTGGTGAAGGCGTTCCTGAAGACCGGGATCCTCGGTGAGGACCGCATCTTGAGGGACACCGACGCCGGGACCCCGCAGGGGTCGATCCTCTCGCCGCTGCTGAGCAACGTGGCGCTGTCGGTGCTGGACGAGTTCATCGCCCACGCGCCGGGAGGCCCGGGCATCAGCCGCAACGAGCGGCTCACCCGGCGTCGTCACGGTCTGCCCAACTACCGCCTGGTGCGGTATGCAGACGACTGGTGCCTGCTCGTCTCGGGCACCAAGGACGACGCCGAAGCCCTCCGCGGGGAGATCGCCGCGGTCTTGTCCACGATGGGCTTGCGCCTGTCGCCGGAGAAGACCCTGATCACCCACATCGACGAGGGCCTCGACTTCCTCGGATGGCACATCCAGCGCCGCCGCAAACGAGGCACCAACCGGCGCTACGTCTACACCTACCCCTCGGCCAAGGCCGTCAAGGCCGTGACCGCCAAGGTGAAGACGCGGTGCCGACAGAACATCAACCTGCCGCTCGAAGCCCTGCTGCACCGGCTCAACCCGGTGCTGCGGGGCTGGACCGCCCACTTCCGACCCGGGGTGTCAGCCATCGCCTTCGGCTACCTGCGCGCCTTCACCTGGCGCCAGGTCATCCGGTGGCTACGCCGCAAACACCCCGGGATCACCTGGAAGGACCTCCGACGCCGCTTCTGCGGCGGCGGATGGTGGCCCGCCGACGGCGAGGTGATCTTGTTCAACCCCGGCGCGGTGCGGACAACCCGCTACCGCTACCGGGGCTCGCAAGATCCCCACGCCATGGCCGAGCACCGCATGAGCACCCAACGCGAGCCCAGCGGGACTTGTGGAGAGCCGGATGCGTCGACGAGGCGCACGTCCGGTTCGGAGGGCGGCCCGGGGAAACGGGCCGGTGGAGACACCGGCACCGCGCCCCGGGTCGACCCCTACCACGTCAACATCCGCCTCGAGGAGCACAAGCTGTGCCTGCTGGTCATGATCGGTGTGCGCGCTGATGGCCGCAAGGAGTTGGTCGCGCTGGCCGACGGGTACCGAGAGTCAAGCGAGTCCTGGGCCGATCTGCTGCGCGACTGCGCCCGGCGCGGGATGCAGCGCCCCGGTGCTCGCGATCGGGGACGGCGCGCTCGGGTTCTGGGGAGCCCTACGCGAGGTGTTTCCCCAGGCCAGAGAGCAACGCTGCTGGTTCCACAAGATCGCCAACGTGCTCGGCGCGCTACCCAAGTCGGCGCATCCCGGGGCGAAGAAGGCGCTCGCGGAGATCTGGAACGCCGAGGACCACCGCCGCGCCCTGGACGCCGTGCGGGCGTTCGAAGCCGCCTACGGGGCGAAGTTCCCCAAGGCCGTCGCGAAGATCACCGACGATGTCGAGGTGCTGCTCGCGTTCTACGACTACCCCGCCGAACACTGGATCCACCTGCGCACGACCAACCCCATCGAGTCGACCTTCGCCACCGTCCGACACCGCACGAAGATCACCCGCGGTCCCGGCTCCCGGGCCGCCGGGCTGGCCATGGCGTTCAAACTCATCCAGGCCGCGCAAGACCGCTGGCGGGCGGTCAACCCGGGTTCCGCAGCTGGTGTTGATGCTGGACACGGAATCTGGGGGTTGACCTGCGGGAACGCCGGCAGTCGCCTGATGGGCGTGTGTCCAGGCGGTGATGTTCGTGCTGGTCAGGACGTTGCCGGTGGCGGGCCGAGTTCGATGATCTTCTTGGGTGCGTCGATGCCGAGTTTGTCGAGGATGTGGCGTTGGGCGGTGGACAGCTCGGTGCGCTGCCGGAACGTGCCGGCCGGGCCTTCGAAGGTGCCGACGTGGAGTTCTTGCAGGTCCTCGCGGGTGCGGTTCCAGGTGTCGGCGGTGGTGGTCTCGACGATCCGCACCAGCAGCAGGGCAAGCCAGCAGAGGATGACGTGGGCGCGGATGCGGTCTTCGAGCCGGTGATAGACCGGGCGCAGTTCCAGGGTGGTCTTCATGTCCCGCCAGCCCCGTTCGACCTGCAACAACTGCTTGTAGCCGAGCGCGATGTCCTCGGCCGACAGGTGCGGGTCCGAGCAGCGCAGCAGGTACTTCCCGTCCAGGTTCGCCTCGCCCGCGATCTTCTTGCGGTCCAGGCGGAGCAGCCCGCCGGGGGTGGTGCGCAGGAACCGGTGCAGCCCGGGCATGGTGGAGATCCGCCCGCGCAGCTCCGCCCGTTTCGTCGGGGTCAGCCGGTCGGTGTCGGCGATCATGGCGCCCAGCTTGCCGGTCATGACCTCGCGCAGCGCGGCGTCACGGTCGGCCTGTTCGGGGTTGTAGCAGATCACGAACCGCTCATCGGTGGCGATGCGAACCTCTTTGACCTGCAAGTTGTCCCGAACCTGCTGGTAGCGGCCCTGCCGCGACAACGCGGCGGTGGCCTCCGCGGAGCCCGACCGGAGCCTCTCGCCGATGATGTAGTGCCCGCCGCCGCGGCGCAGCTCGCGGCGGTTCTCCTTGGAGGAGAAGCCGCGGTCGGCGACCCACATGACCCGGGCCAGGGTCCAGTCCCGCATGTCTTCGCGGGCTTGGCGGATCAGGGCAGAGTCGGTGGTGTTGCCGGGCCAGCACCACACCCGGACCGGGATCCCGGCCCGGGTGACGGCCATGCCGATCACGACTTGGGGCAGGTCGTCACGGGAGTCTTTCGACTTGCCGTAGGTCCGGAACCCGACCCCATCGGCTGCCGCGTTCCCGCCGTGCTCGGTGCCGCCGTGCTCGGTGCCGCCGTGCTCGGTGGTGGCGAGCGACGGGTCGGGGACCGGCCGGCCGCGGGGGTCGCGGACAACCGGCGGGTCGGGCTCGTCGGTCTCGAAGTAGGTGGAGGTGGTGTCGAAGAACAGCAGGTCGACCTCGTGATCCAACAACGTGGCGACCTGCCAGAACACCTCCCGCTCCAGATCGGGCGCGATGTCGAGCAGCCAGTCCATGGCCCGGTAGCAGGCGTCGTCGGAGGTCTCGGGCAGGCCGTCGATGTGCGCGCGCCGGTTGACCCACCCGGCGGCGGCCAGCTTCGAGCCCGGCGCGAGTGCCCGGTTCGCGACCAGCGCGAACAACACCCGCTCCGTTCTGGGGTCGCGCTTGCGGCCGGTCAGCAGCCGGGTCATGACGGTGTCGATCCCCAGCCGGCGCCACAGCGCGTCCAGCACCAGGGTGCCGCCGACCGGGCGTGAGGAGGTGAACGCCAGCTCCGATGGGCCGGCGTTGGTCGAGGCGGTCAGGGCGGTGGCCGGGTCGAGCAGCCGGGTCAGCGACGCCACCAGCCGCTTGATGGCGTCGCGGTCGAGTTGGTCCTCGCGGCCGAAGCTGTGCAGCACCTTCGGCCGCGAGGTCTTCGTGGTCGGGTCCCACTCGTTGTGGGTCAGCTGCAGGTACCGCACCGGGGTGCCGTCCTTGTTTCGCCGTGTCGCCACCCGTACGTGCACGTGTCCAGACGATACACGAGTCCGGCCAGCTCAAACGTTCGAACATCGCTCGAACGTGTGTCCAGTACCTTCACTGGTTTCGGACCTACTGCGACGCGCTGAGCTGGGACGATACCGCGGCGTGTGTCCAGATCAGCCCATCAGCTGCGGAACCCGGGGTCAACGCACCCCACCTCGTCGCGCTCGTCCGCGCTGGCGCCGTCTTTATCGCCGGCAAACTCGTCGAACGACCCAACCAGAAACCCCAACCCGAAGCCGCCTAAAAGATCTTCATCCACAGGTCTTGACTATTGCTCTGGCCGCCTGCAAGACCGGCTCTCACCAACAGTCTTGAGTGGACCTAACGCGACAGCATAAGAACCACCTGGACTTGCGATTGAGGCTCCCGAGATCATCATTCGACCGGTAGGCACAATGCCGATCGGCCTCTGAGCAGCGATAACGGCTCTACGCGAGACAGGAGGTCCAACCTGAAGTCCTGCGAGTGCGCGGCGGGGTTCGGGACAGGAAAACGGGCGGTGCCGAGCTGCCTGGTCAGTCGCCCAAGGGCCCGCCTGGTCGCTTCCGACGAGTTTGGCGGCAGCGTCGCTGTCCCGGCCAGACGCGGAGCGGCAGAACCGGGACGCAGAGAGGGCCGGCTTGAAGAGGTGAAGAAGATTCTTCTGCGAGATCGACGGTCAATCGATGTGGTGGCCGCGCTCGAGCATCGCAGCGGCCAGCCGACGATACGAGACCGCGAAAGCCAAATGACGAGACTTCCGCAAAAGCTCCATAGCACTCCGCTCGACGGCGTAGCGTTCCCATACCTCCATCGACGATCGAACAATTGAATCAACTGCCGCCAAGACACTCTCCGAGGGTTCAAGGCTTTGCAGGCGATCCGCGACCTCCCCCGGCCACTTGATGCACTCGGTAGACACCTCGATGGTCCGGAGCGTCCTCTCCAGCCAAATTAGATCGTCAAGTGCCGTTGCACGATACAAGGCTCCGAAGTGATAAGAATAAGCTGACATTGTCTGGATACACGCATCCCAGAGTTGCAATGCGATCTCTTCCATTCGCGGAGGAATACCGTCAGCAGTCAGGAGTGCACCCAGCGAAATAGCTGAATTATCGACAACACCTAGACTAACAATCTTCTCCAAGAAAGAATCTACAGTGTAGCCAGGTAACTCGCGTAGTAGAGCTTGTGGGGTTCCAAAAGTCAGCCTGAGCCCGTGACCTGCGGTGATCGGCCCTCACCGGCAGCCGTGCATGATCATGGATGTGTCACTACGCCTCGTTTACCTGATCTTCGACCGACTCCTCAGCTGGTTGATGCTGCTCGACCGCACGTCGTCTTCCAAGGACATCGAGCTGCTCGTCCTTCGCCACGAGATCGCCATACTCCGCAGAACAACCCCAAGGCCGCGCCTGGACTGGGCCGACCGCGCCATCCTCGCCGCACTCGTCCGGCGCCTCCCCGCGGTGCTGCGCCGTCATCGCCTCGTCACCCCGGCCACGGTCCTACGCTGGCACCGCCGCCTGGTCACCAAGAAGTGGACCTACCCGAACCACTCCGGCCGACCACCCGTCGACCAGTCGATCGAGGTTGTCCCGGGTCTCGTGGAACTTGAGGTGGCGGTCCCCCACCTGAGCCCTGCCGTGCGGTAGGTACTCGGGTGATCCGCCAAGAACACCACGAGGAAGGGGACCGCCGTGCGCAAGAACTACCAGAACGAGGAGATCGACACGAGCCAGCCCGCCGTGCCTGACACGGTGAGCGTGGCGCTGGCCGAGTTGGCCGGTGAGATGCGCGAGGGCCTGCTGGCCCTCGCGGTCGGGACCGGCCTGCAGGTGATGGCCGCGATCATGGAAGCGGACGTGACCGCGGTGTGCGGGCCCAAGGGTCGCCACGATCCCGAGCGCACGGCGGTGCGCCACGGCCACGGCGCCGGGTCGGTGAGTCTGGGCGGTCGCCGGGTCCCGGTCGAGCGGCCGCGGATGCGCGCGGTCGACGGCTCCGGGGAGCTGCCCGTGGCCTCCTATGAGCTGTTCTCCGACACCGAGATCCTCGGGCGGATGGCCCTGGACCGGATGCTGGCCGGGCTCTCGACGCGGCGCTACCCGGTCGCGCTCGAGCCGGTCGGAGCGCACACCGAGAAGGCCGCGACGGCCACCTCGCGCTCGGCGGTGTCACGCCGGTTCGTCGCCCAGACCGAGACCGCGCTCGCGCAGCTGCTGGGCGCGGACCTGTCGCAGCTGGATCTGGTGGCGTTCATGGTCGACGGGGTGCACTTCGGTGAGCACACCTGCATCGTGGCCCTCGGCATCGACATCGACGGGGTCAAGCACCCGTTATCGCTGGTGGAGGGCTCGACCGAGAACGCCACCCTGGTCACCGAGCTGATCGTGGGGCTGCGCGAGCGCGGCCTGGACGTCACCCGCCCGATCCTGGCCGTGCTCGACGGATCCAAGGCGCTGCGCCGCGCGGTGCTCGACGTGTTCGACCGGCCGGTGATCGGTCGCTGCCAACTCCACAAGATCCGAAACGTCGAAGATCACCTCCCGGAGAAGCTGCGAACCACGGTCACCTCCAGGATGCGACGGGCGTATCACGCCGACTCCGCGCTGGCCGCCGAGGCCGAACTGTGCGCGCTGGCCGCCGAGCTCGACCGCACCCATCCCGGTGCGGCGGCGAGCCTGCGCGAAGGCATGGCCGAGACCCTCACCGTGCTGCGCCTGGGCATCCCGCCCACGCTCGCCCGCACGTTGCGCTCGACCAACGCAGTGGAAAGCATGATCTCGATCTGCCGCACCCACGCGGGCAACGTCAAGCGCTGGCGCGACGGGCAGATGGCGCTGCGCTGGTGCGCCGCCGGGATGGTCGAGGCAGGCAAGCAGTTCCGCCGCGTGAACGGCCACATGCACCTGCGATCGTTGCGCGACACGCTGGAGAAGGTCACCCAACCTGTCGATGCCGCCGCTCATAATGACAGCGTCGCATGCCGCCTGATGATCACCGGGCCGCCGCCCAAGTTCCACGGATCTTGGGACATCCTCAGTCGATCGCCGCACTGATCGAGCAGCTGGCCCGCGAGAACGAGACCTGGGGCTACCAGCGCATCCAAGGTGAACTTCTCAAGCTCGGACACCGCGTCGGGGCATCGACCATCCGAAGGATTCTGATGCTGCGGAGGATTCCGCCGGTGCCGCTGCGAGCGACCGATACGTCCTGGCGACGGTTCCTGCGAGCGCAAGCCTCGACCATGCTGGCCGTGGACTTCTTCCACGTCGACTGCGCCATCACGCTAAAACGAATCTACGTCTTCTTCGCCCTGGAAGTCCGCAACCGCTACATCCACATCCTCGGCACCACCAGCCACCCCACCGATGGCTGGACAACTCAGCAAGCCCGCAACCTCCTGATGGACCTCGACGACCGCGCCGCCACCTTTCGGTTCCTCGTCCGCGATCGCGCCGGCCAGTTCACCACCGCGTTCGACGCCGTCCTTTCCGGCGCCGGGATCGACACCGTGAAGATCCCACCGCGCTGTCCGCGAGCGAACTGCTTCGCCGAACGATTCGTCCTGACCGCCAGAACCGAACTCACCGACCGCATCCTGATCTTCGGCGAACGACACCTACGGGCCGTCCTCGCCCAATACAGCACCCACTACAACGGCCGCCGGCCACACCGAGCACTGCAACTTCACCCACCACGCCATGATTACCCCACCCCGGATGGCGACCACCAGCGGATCAGGCGCCGGCAGGTTCTCGGAGGGCTGATCAGCGAGTACGAACGTGCTGCCTAAAACGGCAGGTCAGCGCCCGTAGCCGAGTTTTGGAATCCCACAGGCTCACCCGCCTCACCTCCCGCCGCGCACGCTACGAGCAGCACACCCCAGTGTCGAGTATTTGATGCCGCGCGTGTCGCGCCACCGGGCCACACCGCCCGAGCAACTCGCGCTTCCACCCGCGCGCTGCGGGATCTCCTGCAGGGGAGCGGCGCACAATCCTGGACGGTGCGGCGGTAACTACTAGACATTCATGCCTCTGAGAGCAGAGGCCCGGCGTGGCCTGCGACGGTGCTGGGGATGCAAATACAGCCCATCCACCGGCTCCTCGGGAGCCAGCAGCACAGTCAGCTGCAGCTTTGCGTTCCGCCCATGACCCTGACCGGCGACTCCTACCGCACCCGCCAACGCCGCGAACTCCTCGCCAAGGACAACCGCGCCGCACGCGACTGAACCAACCCAGGGGGTCAACTTTCCCGAGCCGCCTGGGAATCAATTTTCGCGGACCGTTGACAGCGCGTCACGGCGGAGCGCGGTGAGCTGGCCGTGGGTCCGGTCTCGCCAGGTGGCGTCGATGTCGGCGAGCCATCCGGGTTGTCGTCGGTGCCGGTCCGCGGGCGATGAGCCTGCGGGCTGGACGGCGTGGATCGCGGTGTCCGCGGCAGCGTCGATCCGACTGGCGGCGTGCTGCAACTCGTCAGGGGCGACCGCGAATCCGCCGCCCAGGATGACGTCACGATCCGCCATCACGCCGCCCTTTCCGGTGCTCGTGAGGTTCGGTGCCCGCTGCGCTGGGAAGGGCCGATGGCCTACCCGATGGGGGTTCCGATCCCTACCGATGTCCCCCATCCGACTACAACCGATCCCCCATCGGTACCTGTTTCTGCAGCTCAACCGGTTGCGGAGGTCGGTTCGATTCCCAGGCTTTATGCCCGAAAAGCGTCCGTCGCCATCGCAGCTGGGATTCCGTCCTGTTCCTCGGCGTCCCTGTCGCCGGTCATGGTCGATCCTCCTTTCTCGGTCCTTTCGTTCTCTCGCGTCCAGCGCGGGCTCGAACTCGCCGGGCGTTGGCCTGGTCGTCGGCGAGCGCGATCTTGACGCAACCCGGCTGACCGCAGGCAGGGGCCTGACGTGAGCAGCTTTGCTCACTGGTGCAGCCGACACGCCCGCTTTGGTGATAGTCGGTCACCCGGTTTGGTCGCTCGCTGTCGGCTGCCGTTGGCGGGCAGCCTCGACGCATTGAGGAAAAGCAGTGTCGGCCCTCCCTTCCGGGAGGACCGACGCTGCAGAGCGGGGCTCGCCGCCGGCGGCGTGATCTCGGCGCGCTCCTATTCGGGGGCGTCGTCGCTGGTGCGCGCGCGGTAGCGCAGCGGCTTCTCGGCGACGCGCACGGCGTAGCCGTCGTCCACGAGCCGCTCGAGGGCGTTGGCGATGGCGCCGCTGGAGTGTCCCAGCTGCCACCCGATGGCCACCGGCCCGAAGTCCTCGCCGTCGTGGGCGTGCAGGAAGTCCTCGACCATCCCGCGCAACGCCCCCGATCTCAGCCGCTGCGGCTTCGCCCCGGCCCGTGTCACCGGCCCGGCCGGTGCCCGGGTCGCCGTGCCGCGACGGGCACCGCCTCGCCGACCGCCGGGTGCCGGCGCATCGCCGGTGTCCCGCCCGACCGGGATAAGCGCCGCGGTCCGGGGAGTGCGGCGCCCGGCCGGTTCTGCTTCGTCGCCCGAGGGCTCACCCGTGGCGGGTGCTGGCTGGGGGGCCGGCACAGCGTCGACGCCGGTGGCGTTGTCCGGTCGCGGTGAGAGGCCAGGGTCTGCCGGAGACGGGAGGGAGGGCGTGTCGGGTGTGGCCTCGGCGGCGGGGTGCGTGTGCTGGGTGTCGCCGGTCGCCGGGTCGGTGAGCTGCCAGTAGACCGGGGCCCGTCCCGCTCCGCGGCCGACGGCGGACTCCGGGCGAGATGCGGGGCCGGTTCGCCGACCGGTACCAACGCGTCCTTGCCCCCGAGGACGGCACCTATTACATCCACCTGCGCTACGCCCACATGATCGCTTCCAGCGGCACCTCATTCCACGTTGGGAGCATTCACTGGCGCGGGCGACTATCAGAGGTCTCGGGATGGTCCTTCGGCCATCCCGGCGACGCGCCAACAGCGAGGCCGGACCCGAGCCGTACGTGACACCTCGCCCATTGTCGGCCAGACCGACGAAACAGCCGCGGTCAGTCAGGGCGCCCGGGCCCCAATCGGCGAACTTGGAAGGGCAACCGCTCAGATGAGTGAACTGCACGGATGCGACGGATGACCATCACCGCGAGCCCTGGCCATCGGTGTTCTGAACCAGCCGCCCCTGAGCCGGCGCCGACCGCCGGCCGTCGTGAGTGCGGCAGCGACAAGCGCTCATCCGTCCGCCAGGCGGGTGGTTAGTGTGCAAGTCCCCCAACTTCAGGAACCCCACAAGGTCCGCAACGCGGCGACGAGGGCGCAGCCACGCGACGATCACAGGACCCAGGACGGTAGTCATCCTGTGGTCGAACCCTCCAGACGAACCGGGACGATCATCTGCGTGGCACCACTGATCATCTCTTGAGTAACTTACTGAGTAACAACCGGCTCGGACGACTGCGGATCGGCGTGCACAGCGAGGGACTGGAAACCGCGGCTGACCTGCTAGTTCTCGCCGGCTGGCGTCTTGCTGAAATTGCTTGACACGGAAGAGGTCACAGGCTCATAGCGCGGGCAAACCCGGCCTGCGAGTGACCAAGTGCGTGACAACCGGGCGGTATGCGCGCACACCTTGGTGAACACCCGCGTACGCCACACTGCCGCTGAGCTGCACCGGCAAGCAGGACCGCCCGGCGGTAGGGTTGCTCCGGAACAAAGCGGTCCGTCTCGTCGACTCTGGCCTCGCGCCAACTGACGGCGCCACGTCCGTCGACGACCGGCGTCGTCCGCAGGTGTGCGCCAGCGAGCACTGCCCACATCCTGCCCACATCGCAAGCAAGAGGCCCTTCCGTATCATCTACGAAAGGGCCTCTGACCTGGTTGTTCTTAAGTAGCGGGGGTAGGATTCGAACCTACGACCTCTGGGTTATGAGCCCAGCGAGCTACCGAGCTGCTCCACCCCGCGTTGCTGTTCTGCTCACAACAGTACACCGCTCGGAAACATGCCTGCCGCCGGGGTACCCCGCCGCCGGCCGCCGGTGCGCAACCGGGAACGAGCCCGGCTGCGCACCACACGGGCACGGTTGCGGCGTCAGCCACCCGGCCCAGGCACCGGGGCGGAGGTAGGCGCGGGCGGGGCGGCCTGCCCGTTGGCGGCCTGGTACTTCTTCACCGCGGCGTCCAGCCCTTCCAGCGCCTGCCCGAACGACCCGAGGTCACCGGACTGCTGTGCGGTACGCAACAGGCCCACCGCCGACTGCAGTTCGGCCGCGGCCGCGGCCAGCTCCGCGCTGGGTGCGGCGCCCGGGGCACCGCCCGGCGGGGCCGGACTGCCGGAGCCGGGGATCGGCGTCGCCCCGGCGCCGGCGCCGGGGCCGAAGACCTGGTCGAGCGCGTCGGAGAGGTTCGGGCTGAAGCCGACCTGATCGTTGTAGAAGACCAGCACCCGGGCCAGCTGCGGATAGCTCGATCTCCTGGTTGGCCCGCTCGATGTACACCGGTTCGACGAACAGCAACCCGCCGGCCACCGGCAACGTCAGCAGGTTGCCGTAGTTGACCGTGCTCTGCCCGCCGCGCGAGAGCAGGCCCAGGTCGGAGCTGACCCGCGGCGAACCGACCAGCTGGGTCTGCACCTGCTGCGGGCCGAGGGTCTGGGTGTCCGGTGGCAGCTGCAGCACGGTGATCTTGCCGTAGGTATCGGGATCGGAGCTGGCCGAGACGTAGGCGGACAGGATCTGCCGTCGTTGGAAGACCAACGCGCTGGTCAGCTGGAACGACGGGGTCGCCGCGCCCTCCCCGCCCGGTTGCCCGGCGAGCACGTAGTACGGCGGCTGCGGTGCACCACCGGCCCCGCCGCCCTGAACGGTCGGGTCGGACGGCACGCCCCAGAACGACGCGCCGCCGTAGAACTCCAGCGGGTTGTCCACGTGGTAGCGGGTCAGCAGCTCGCGCTGGACCTTGAACTGGTCCTCCGGGTAACGGAAGTGCGAGCGCAGGCTCGGACTGATCTTCGAGGCCGGCTGCACCGTGTCCGGGAAGGTCTTCATCCAGGTCTGCAGCACCGGGTCGGTCTCGTCGAACGCGTAGAGCGTCACGGTGCCGTCATAGGCGTCGACGGTGGCCTTGACCGAGTTGCGCAGGTAGCTGACATCGCGGTCCAGCTCCGGGCGCTGCGGTTGCAGCGCGTCGGTGGTGGCCTGGCCCAGCGACATGCTCTGCGCGTACGGGTAGTGCTGCAGGGTCGTGTAGCCGTCGACGATCCAGGTGATCCGGCCGTCGACGACCGCCGGGTACGGGTCGCTGTCCCCGGTCAGCCACGGGGCCACCGCCTGCACCCGGGCGCCGGGATCCCGGACATACATGATCTTCGAGTTGTCGTTGATCGAGTTGTTGAACAGGATGTTGCGCTCGCCGTAGAGCAGCGAGAACACCAGCCGGTTCACGATGTTGCCGAGCGCGACCCCACCCTTGCCGGTGTAGGTGTAGCTCTGGGTGTCGGAGTCGTACTCGCGCGGTGCCGCGCCCTCCTCGGCTCCGACGATCGAGTAGCCGTCGATCAGCTCGCCGTAGTAGATCCGGGGCTCGGCGACCCGCAGCTCGGGCGGGATCGACTCCGACTGCGCGGTGGCGGTGTCGATGCTGGTGAACACGGGCAGCCCGCCCTGCCCACCGGTGTCGTCCAGCGAGGCGTTGACCCGGTTGGCCGGGGCCACGACCAGGCCGTTGCCGTGCGTGTAGGTCAACCGCCGGTTGATCCAGTCGGTCTGGTTGCCGGTGAGCCCGCTCGAGTTGAGCTCACGGGCAGCCACGATGTAGTCCTCGGTCTTGCCGCCGACGTTGTACCGGTCGATGTCGAGCTTGCTGGGGAAACCGTAGAACTGGCGACGCTGCTGCAGCTGGGTGAAGGTCTCGCCCAGCTTGCCCGGGTCGAGCAACCGGATGTTGGGCACGGTCGCCGTGTCGTTGCGGATCTCCGACGGCGACACCTGC
This sequence comes from uncultured Actinomycetota bacterium, assembly GCA_963730945.1. GTDB lineage: Bacteria > Actinomycetota > Actinomycetes > Mycobacteriales > Pseudonocardiaceae > Pseudonocardia. The sequence goes on along the minus strand of CAVSTV010000003.1, from coordinate 427,463 downwards.
GAGGTACCGCTGAAGGGCACCTCGGTGACCTTGTCCGGGGTGAGCCCGAAGGCCTGCTTGGTGGCCGCGATGTTGCGCTCGATCGGGATCGACTCGCGCTCGTTCGCGTTGGGCGCCACCACGAACTGCTGCAGCACCTGCGGCCAGGCCGCCCCGACCAGCACGCTCGACAGCACCAGCAGCACGGTGGCGATCGCCGGCAGCTGCAGGTTGCGCCGGAACACCGCGACGAAGAACGCGGCCGCGCAGATGATCGAGATGAACAGCAGGATCAGCTTGGCCGGCATCACCGCGTTGAGGTCGGTGTAGGTGGCGCCGGTGAACAGGGCGCTGCGGTCGGAGTACAGCAGCTCGTAGCGGTCGAGGTAGTAGGCCACGGCCTTGAGCAGCACGAACACCCCGGCGAGCACGGCCAGCTCGGCCCGGGCCGCGGCCGAGACCTGCCCGGCGCGGCCGGTGAGCCGGATCCCGCCGAAGATGTAGTGCGTGATCAGCGCGACGCCGAAACTCACCGCCACCGCGATGAACAGCCAGTCCAGCACGTACCGGTAGAACGGGAGCTGGAAGGCGTAGAAGCCGACGTCGATGCCGAACTCGGGGTCGGTGATCCCGAACGGCGTCGAGTTGACGAACTGCTGCACGGTCTGCCAGTCGCCCTGCGCGGCGAAGCCCGCGACCACGCCGACGGCCACCGGGATGCCGATCGCGAACAGCCGCAGCCGTCCGATGATCAGCGTCCGGTACCGGGCGATCGGGTCCTCCGGGCCGGTGACCGGCACGAACACCGGTCGCGAGCGGTAGGCGATCCAGAGCGCGAGCGCGACCATGCCGCCGATCAGCAGGGCCCCGACCAGGAACTGCACGATGCGGGTGAACAGCACCGTGGTGAACACGTCGCGGTAGCCGACCTCGCCGAACCAGAGCCAGTCGACATAGAAGTTGATCAGACGGGCGCCGCCGAGCAACAGCAGCACCAGGACCCCCGCCACCCCCAGCAGGATCCGGGTACGGCGGGTCAGCGTCGGTGCTCCCACCGGGGGCCGCATGGCCACAACGCACGCTCCAGGTATTCGAGTTTCGAAGCCGAGCAGCCGGTGCGGACCCGGAAACGACGGCGATCTGCGCCCGTGCGGGACGACGCGGATCCTGGCGGCCGGGCCCAACGGCGCGCTCTGCCCCCTCAACTCTACGGACGCGGTGTGGGGTTCTTGTTCGGGCCTCGCTCACCGAGCACAGCGGGCGAACCCGGCGATTCGGACGAAGATCGACGGCGCGGGCGCGGCGGGGCCAGGGCGAGGTGTCAGCAGGACGTCGGGGTCTGGCCCGCGCGCACCGCGTCGAGGCCGGCGACCGCGTCGCGGAGGGTCCCCACCCGCAGCAGCTGCAGCCCGTCGGGGGCGTTGGCCAGCGCTTCCGGGCAGTTCGCCGCGGGCACCATGAACTCGGTGGCTCCCGCGTCCCTGGCCGCACGCATCTTGAACGGGATGCCGCCGATCGGGCCGACCGCGCCGTCGGAGTTGATCGTCCCGGTGCCGGCGACGAACCGACCCCCGGTGAGCTCACCGGGGGTCAACTTGTCCACCACCGCCAGCGCGAACATCAACCCGGCCGAGGGTCCGCCGATATCGCCGAGGCTGATCCTGATGTCACCGGCCTGCGGTTCGATGCCGGGCCGCACGCCGAGCAGCCCCTGCCGGCGATCCGGGCTGGATCCGAGCACCACGTCGGCGTCGCGTTGCTGGCCGGCCCGCCGGAAGGTGATCGTGACCGACTGCCCCGGCGTGGTCCCGGCCAGCGCCTCGGCCACCGCGACCGGCGAGCTCACCGTCCGACCGGACACGGCGACCAGCTCGTCACCCACCTCCAGGGTGCCCGCGGCCGGCGAGTCGGCGACCAGCTCCCCGACCACCACCCTCGTCGGCAACGCCAGTTGCGCCAACGCCGCGACCTCGGCGTTGGCCTCGGACGCCGCGAACTGGTCGGCGTTGTCCCGCTCGACCTGCTCGTCGGACCGGTCCGGCGGGAAGATCTGGTCCCGCGGCACCACCCGGCGCGCTCCGGAGGCCCAGTAGCCCAGCATCGTGAACACCGTCAGCCGGTCGGCCACCGCCACGGTGGTCATGTTCAGGTGCCCCGAGGTGGGGAACACCTGCAGGCCGTCGATCGCGATCACCGGCTTGCCGTCGACGGCGCCGAGGGTGTCGTAGGTGGGCCCGGGCCCCAGCGCGACCAGCGGGACGGGAACCGTGACCGCGAGCAGCCCGATGGCCAATGCCACCAGGGCGGCGGCGGCGGTCGTGCGGGTCCGGCGGTTCACGACCCCGAGCCTAGGTGGATCAGCCGGACGGTGCCGCGCCCGGCATGCCCTGCGAAGAGAAGCGCGCCTGCGTTGCGGGCTCAAGTGGACCGTCACGCGTACCGTTGGGCCCATGAGTGACACGCCGTTCGGATTCGGCCCGGCCGACCGGGACCGCGACCGCGATCGCGACGAGGACCGCAACCCGGAGCGCCGCGAGGGGCCCCAGGATCCGTTCGGCATGGGTGATCTGCCGGCCGGAATGGGCTTCGGGCTGCCCGGGATGCCCGGCGGTCCGGGCGGCGCCGGCTTCGACGTCAGCCAGCTGGGCCAGATGCTCACCCAGCTCGGGCAGATGTTGAGCCAGGCCCAGAGCTCCGGCAGCGGCCCGGTGAACTACGACCTCGCCGCGCAGCTGGCCCGCCAGCAGCTGGCCGCCACCACGTCCTCGTTGACCGGTGCCCAGCGGGCCGCGGTCAGCGACGCGGTGAAGCTGGCCGAGCTGTGGCTGGACACCGCGACCGACTTCCCCACCGGCGCGACCGAGACCAAGGCCTGGTCGGCGAGCGAGTGGGTGGACGCCAGCATGCCGACCTGGAAGCGGCTGTGCGATCCGGTGGCCCAGCGGGTGTCCGGGGCGTGGATCGAGGCGCTGCCCGAGGAGATGCGCAACGCCGCCGGCCCGATGCTGGCCATGCTCGGGCAGATGGGTGGGCTCGCGTTCGGCACCCAGCTGGGCCACGGGCTGGCGCAGCTCGGCGCCGAGGTGCTGACCTCCACCGAGATCGGCATCCCGGTGGGGCCGGACCGGGTGGCGGCGCTGCTGCCGGAGAACATCGAGAAGTTCACCAAGGACCTGGACCGGCCGGCCAGCGAGGTCATGATCTTCCTCGCCGCCCGGGAGGCGGCGCACCACCGGCTGTTCACCCACGTCCCGTGGTTGAAGGAGCGCCTGGTGGGGGCGGTCGAGCAGTACGCGCACGGGATCAAGGTGGACGCCTCGCGCATCGAGGAGCTGGCCCGCGGCATCGACCCGTCCAACCCGGCGGCCATCCAGGAGGCCATGCAGTCGGGCATGTTCTCCCCGGAGACCACGCCCGAGCAGAAGGCGGCGCTGGCGCGGCTGGAGACGCTGCTCGCGCTGGTCGAGGGCTGGGTGGACGCGGTGGTCGCCGAGGCGGTCGGCGAGCGGCTGCCCGGTGCCTCGGCGCTGCGCGAGACGCTGCGCCGCCGGCGGGCCTCCGGTGGGCCGGCCGAGCAGACCTTCGCCACCGTCGTCGGGCTGGAGCTGCGGCCGCGACGGCTGCGGGCGGCCGCGGAGCTGTGGCGGCTGCTCGGTGAGCAGCGCGGTACGGCCGGCCGCGACGCGCTCTGGGAGCACCCGGACCTGATCCCGACGGCCGACGATCTCGACGACCCGGCCGCGTTCGTCGGGCGCAGCGAGATGGGCGACCCGATCGCCGAGCTGGAGAAGCTGGCCGCCCGGGAGGCCGAGCAGGCTGCCGAGGACACCGCAGCCGAGGGCGAGGGCACCGCAGCCGAGGGCACCGCAGCGGAGGAGACCGACGGCGACGAGAAGCCGCCACCCGCCCCGACCGGCTGACGGCTCCCGATCACAGTCCCCGGCTCGGCGATCGGCCGTCCGGCCGTGATCAGCGTTTGCGGTAGGTGAGCTGCACCTGTGCACGTTTTCTACCGCAGACGACGATCACCGGGCTGCGACCCCGGTCGGTGTGGTCTGTCCGGGGCGACCCCGCTTGATCCGCCAGGGGTCGTGCGGGTCCCGGTCAGGCGGGCTGGACGGCGTCCGGGAAGGACTCGTCGCCGTCGATACCGGTGAAGCCGAGGCCGGCCGCGGCGGAGAGTCCTTCGAGGTAGCCGATGGCGCGCTCGGTGCGCGGATAGCGCTGCACCCATGCCCAGAACCGGGCATCGTGTCCGGGCTCGAGCAGGTGGGTGAGCTCGTGCACCAGCACGTAGTCGACCACCCAGCCGGGGACGTCACGCAGCCGCTCGGAGATCCGGATGGTCGCGTCCACCGGTGTGCAGGAGGCCCACCTGGTGCGCATCGGCGGTACCCAGCGCACGCTGGCCGGGTCGGCCCGACCGTCGAGATAGCGGCGGGACAGCTCGACGCTGCGCCGCAGCAACTCGTCGTCGCTCTTGCGTCCCGGTGAGCGCCGCCGGGCGGCGCTGCGTTCGAGCCTGCGCACCATCTCGTCGACCCAGCGGAGCTCTTCCGACTCGCTCATCCAGCCCGGGATGAACACGATCACCGTGTCGCCCTCGCGGCGGGCGCTGACCATGCGCTGACGCCGGGCACTGCGCCGAACCTCGACGACCGGGGGGTGCGCCATCGGCTCAGCGTAAGCCCCGCGGCGGTGTGATGGAGCGCTTCCCCCACGTTGTCCACAGGCGATCGGGGCTGTGGATGAATCGACGCGAGACGGGCCGCGACGGGGCACGATCGAGCGATGAGCACCGCCCCGACCCTCCTCGACGCCGGGCCAGCAGCACCGGACCGAGTAAGCGATCCGGCGCCGGATCCGGCGCTGCCGGCGCGGCTTCGGCTGCCGCCGCACCGATCCGTGCTGCGAATCGGGTCGGACGCCCGGCTGCTCGGCCTCGACCCGGGCCACGCGCTCGCCGTCGACCGGCTTCCGCGTGCGCTGGCCGCGATGCTGGACGAGCTCAACGACCCGGTCGATGTGGCTGCGCTGCTGGTCAGGGCGGTTGAGCGGGGGGCGGACCTGGCGGCGGCCGAAGCCCTGCTGCGGGAGCTGGTGCGGGCCGGCGCCGTGATCGACGCCACCATCCTCGAGCACCGGATCCGGCAGCGGGCCGCGAGCACCGTGGTGGTGCTCGGCGACGGGCCGCTCGCCGTGGGCATCGTGCTCGGGCTGGTGCAGGCCGAGGTGGGCACGGTGCACCCCGAGGCCACCGGCTCGGTGCTGGCCGCCGACCTGGGCACCGGCTACCTCGATGCCGACCGCGGACACGACCGCGACGTCGCCATCCGCGATGCGGTGCGCCGGGTCCGGCCGGACGCCGATGCCGTCGCCGCTCCGCGCCGGGTGCAGCCCGATCTGGTCGTGCTGGCCGACGCGCTGGCCCCGGACCCGGCCCGGGTCGCGCAGCTGCACACGCACGGCACCGCGCATCTGCCGGTGCGGGTGCGCGACGGCATCGGTGTCATCGGCCCGCTGGTGCTGCCCGGACGCAGCGCCTGCCTGCACTGCCTGGAGCTGCAGCGCCGCGCCCGCGCTCCGGACTGGCCGACGGTCGCCGCGCAACTCTCCGGGCGGCCCGGTCGAGCCGGGGCGGCCGAGGCCGCCGCCACCGCGGCGCTGGCCACCGCCCAGGTGGTGGCCGCACTCGATGCGACGACGAGCGGCGGCGCCCGGCCACCGACGCTGGAGACCAGTATCGAGCTGGATGCGCCCGCCGGGGTGATCGTGCACCGGCGGTGGCTGCCGCATCCCGAGTGCGATTGCGGGGCGGTCGGGGCGCGACCGGCAGCCGCGGGTGGGCTTCGCCACGACACCGTGACGAGCGCCGACCACCGCAGTGGGGAGACAATCATGGAGTGAACGGGCTTGCGACACCACCCTCGGCCGCGCGGGCGTCCGACCTGCCGGTGCGGGGTGGGCTGGCGCGCGGACCGTCGGCGCCCGGCGTGCCGGTGTCCGGCGTGTCGGCGTCCGGCCTGCGGGCGTACGGCGGGCGGGATTCCGGCGGGCGGGGCTCCGGCGGGCGGGACTCCGGCGGGCGGGTTCTCGCGACGGGATCAGGCGGGACGGCGGCGTGACCGACATCCCGCGGCGGACGGCGGCTCGGACGGCGAAATTGGCGAGCCTGCCCCTCGGGGTAGCCGGACGGGCCGCGGCCGGTTGGGGACGCAGGATGGCCGGCGGGAACGGTGAGGAGATCTCCGCCCAGCTGATGGCCCGCAGCGCCGAGCAGCTGTTCGCCGTGCTCGGCGAGCTCAAGGGCGGCGCGATGAAGTTCGGCCAGGCGCTGAGCGTGTTCGAGGCCGCGATTCCCGACGAGTACGCCGCGCCGTTCCGGGAGTCGCTGGTGAAGCTGCAGTCGGCCGCTCCGCCGATGTCGTCTTCCGACATGCAGTGGATGTTGACCGAGCAGTTCGGCACCACCTGGCGTTCGCGATTCCGCGAGTTCGACGAGACGCCCGCCGCCGCGGCCAGCATCGGACAGGTGCACAAGGCCACCTGGCGGGACGGCCGCGAGGTCGCGGTCAAGGTGCAGTACCCGGGCGCCGCGGAGGCGTTGCGGTCGGATCTCCGACAGCTGTCGCGGATGAGCCGGGTGATGCAGCCGCTGGTGCCCGGGCTGGAGATCAAACCGCTGATCGCGGAGCTGCATGAGCGCATGGAGGAGGAGCTGGACTACCGCGACGAGGCGGAGAGCCAGCGCATCTTCGCCGCCGCGTTCGACGGCGACGACCAGGTCAAGGTGCCGCGGGTGGTGGCCTCGGCACCCCGGGCGCTGGTCACCGAATGGGTGAACGGCCGCAAGCTCTCCGACGTCATCCGGGCCGGCACCCAGCAGGAGCGCGACAGCGCCGCGGTGCTGCTCGCCGAGTTCCACTACTCCTCACCGGCGCGGGTCGGGCTGCTGCACGCCGATCCGCATCCCGGCAACTTCCAGCTGCTCGCCGACGGCCGGCTGATGGTGACCGACTACGGCGCGGTGGCCCGGTTGCCGCACGGGCTACCCCGGCCGCTGACGATGATGACCAGGCTGGCCCTGCAGAACCGACCGGCCGATCTGCTGCAGCTGCTGCGCGACGAGGGTTTCGTGCGGCCAGGTTCGCAACTGCCGGCCGAGGAAGCGGTGGCGTACCTTGCGCCGTTCACCGAGCCGCTGGGCGCCGAGTCGTGGCGGTTCAACCGGCGCTGGCTGCAGGGCCAGGCCGAGCGGGTCGGCGATCTGCGCAGCCCGCAGTTCAACACCGGTCGTGAGCTGAACCTGCCGCCGCAGTACCTGCTCATCCACCGGGTCTCGATGGGCACCCTCGGGGTGTTGTGCCAGCTCGACGCGGACGTGCCGCTGCGTGGGATCGTGCAGCGGTGGGAGCCGTGGATCTTCGAGCCGGACGACTGAGACCCGGCCGGACGGCGCCCCTCGCGGGAGCAGGGGCGCCGCCGGTCGGACCGGTGAGCGGCCGGGGATCTACCCAGCCCCGGACTGTCGAGTCCGGGACAGGGCTTCGTCGAGCAACATCTCGATCCCGGCCCGGTCGCCGGCCGCGTCGCGCGGTCGGGTGCGGTGCTCGGTCGGCAGGCTGCCCTGTGTATCGGGGTGCTTCCTGAGGTTGATCATCGGCTCCGTCTCCTTCGTCGGCGGCCCGCTCGGTGCGGGCCATCAGTGGTTCGAGCGAACCGGTGGTCAGGCGGACAGCGCCTCGGCGTAGGCGCGGTCCCGAGCCAGGTCGGCCTTGCTCGGGCGTCCGCGCGGCCGCTTGCGCGGGATCACGGCCCCACGCTCGAGGATCTCGCCACCCCAGACACCCCATGGCTCCCCCCGACGCACGGCGCCGGCGAGGCACTCGACCCGGATCGGGCACCGGGCGCACTGCGCCTTGGCCAGCTCCAGGTCGGCGGGGGTCTCGGAGAACCACAGGTCGGCGTCGCCGGAACGACAGGGCAGGTCGAGCTCGGTGCGGGGTGCCGCCCGGAGCGTCGACCGCAGCTCGGTGGCCGCGTCGCCACCGAGCTGTTCGGTCCTGATCGCCCCGCCGTCCACCGGGGCTGATCGGATAAACACAACTACCTCCTGAGGAGTCAGGCAGGACAAACAAAAAGGCCGCGGATCCCGGTGTGGGTCCGCGGCCTGAGAGTTCGGCTGGCCAGTGGCGTGAGCGCCTACCAACGGCAACACTCCACTGCGGACACACCTGTGCTGTTGTTGATCATGTAGCCGCCGAGGTGTGCGGGCGGGGACTGCCGCCACGTACGCTTCCCGCTCGCCTGGACCGGCGGCACCGCCACGAACCCGGCACGCAGACGGGTGCCGCCGAAGGCGTCGATAAAGATCGAAGTGATCATCGGGGCACCTCCTCTTCGGGTCCGGCCGTGGCGGGGAACGGGCTGGTGAGGTCCGTCACCCGAACACGTTAGGGGGCGCCCCGGGCCCGCACAACTGAATTACGAAGAACTTTGGCCGACGGCTCCGGCCGGTCGGTCAAGGGTCGACCCGATGGTCGATCACGGGTCGATCAGGGCGAGCACGGCGCTCCCGTAGCGCGCCAGCTTGGGTGCGCCGATGCCCGGGATGCGGACCAGGCCGGTGTTGTCGGCCGGCCGGTGCTCCGCGATCGCGGTCAGCGTGGCGTCGGTGAAGATCACGTACGCCGGTACCCGCTGGCGTTCGGCCTCGGTGGCGCGCCAGCTGCGGAGCCGGTCGAGCAGCTCCACGTCGACATCGGAGGGACAGTCGGTGCAGCGGCGCAGCTTCATCGCCTCGGCCCCGAGCAGCGGCGACCCGCAGATCCGGCAGCGCGGCTTGGCCGCACCGCGGTCCGGCGCGGCCACCCGGGAGGCCGGATGGTGCTCGGGGATCAGCCCGTGCAGGAAGCGGCTGCGCCGGCGCCGGGCCGGGCCGCCGGGCTGCCGGGACAGCGCCCACGACATCAGCACCCGGCGGCGGGCCCGGGTGATCCCGACGTAGAGCAGCCTGCGCTCCTCCTCGATCGCGTCGACGTCGCCGTCGGCGTGCTGGATCGGCAGCGTGCCGTCGGCCAGCCCGACCAGGAACACGACCTCCCACTCCAGTCCCTTGGCCGTGTGCAGCGACGCGAGCGTGACGCCCGCCACGGTGGGCGGGTGCGCGGCGTCGGCGCGGGTGTCGAGCTCCGCCGCGAACCGGCGCAGGTCGGCATCCGGTTCGACGGCGACCAGCTCCTGCGCCAGCGCGACGAGCGCGGCCAGCGACTCCCACTGGGCCCGCTGGGCGGCGCCGCCGGGCGCATCCGGGGTGAGCCCGAGCGGCTGCAGGACGGCCCGAACGGCGTCGGCGAGCGGAACGGCGTCGGCCGCGGGCTCGGTGTCAACGGCTTCCGCGGCGCCCTCGGCTCGCGCGGCGGTGGCGGCTCGCCCGGCGGCCCCGGGTACCGCGGAGCTCGCGGGTCGCGGCTCGGCCGCGGGTCGCACCGGGTCGGACACCGGGCCCGGCCCCGCGGCCCGCAGCGCGATCATCGCGCGACGCACCTCCGGGCGCTGGAAGAAGCGCTCCCCGCCGCGGACCTGGTACGGCACCCCCACCTCGGCGAGCGCCTGCTCGTACGCCTCGGACTGCGCGTTGATCCGGAACAGCACCGCGATCTCGGCGGCCGGGGTGCCATCGGCGATCAGCTGCGAGATCCGGCACGCGACCGCGGCCGCCTCGGCCGGCTCGTCGTCGTGCTCGCCGAACTCAGGCTCCGGGCCCGGGGGCAGCTGGCCGACCAGCCGCAACCGGGTGCCGGCCGGGCGGCCGCGGGCGCTGCCGATGAGCACGTTGGCCGCGGCGACCACCTGCGGGGTCGAGCGGTAGTCGCGCTGCAGCCGCACCAGCTCGGTGTGCGGGAAGCGGCGCGGGAAATCCAGCAGGTAGCGCGAGGTGGCGCCGGCGAAGGTGTAGATCGTCTGGTTGGCGTCGCCGACCACGGTGAGGTCGTCGCGCTCCCCCAGCCAGGCGTCGAGCACCCGCTGCTGCAACGGCGTGACGTCCTGGTACTCGTCGACCACGAAGCAGCGGTAGCGGTCCCGGAACTCCTCGGCGATGTCGCGCTGCTCCTCCAGCGCGGCCGCGGTGTGCAGCAGCAGATCATCGAAGTCCAGGCGCTCGGCGCCGTTCTTGAGCGCCTCGTAGCCGGCGTAGATCGCCGCGACCTGCTCGGCCGGGCCGGGGGTCGAGCGGTGCAGCCGGCCGACCGCGGCCGGGTAGTCGTCCGGGCGGATCAGGCTGGCCTTGGCCCACTCGATCTCGCCGGCGAAGTCCCGCAAAGATGCGGCGTCGGTGCCGGCCCGCAGCCGGGACGCGGCCTGCCCGACCACGCGTACCTTGCCCTCCAGCAACGGCCACGGCGAGCCGCCGACGGCACGCGGCCAGAAGTAGCGCAGCTGGCGCAGCGCCGCGGCGTGGAACGTGCGGGCCTGCACCCCCGCAACGCCGAGGCTGCGCAGCCGGGTGCGCAGCTCACCGGCGGCGCGGGCGGTGAAGGTGACCGCGAGCACCTGGCCGGGGGCGACGTGCCCGGTCCGCACCAGGTGCGCGATCCGGCGGGTGATCGTGCGGGTCTTGCCGGTGCCGGCGCCAGCCAGCACGCACACCGGTCCGCGCGGCGCGACGACCGCGGCCCGCTGCTCGTCGTCGAGGCCCCCGTCGGACGGATGGCCCACGGCGTCGAGCGTCGGTGTGCGCACCATCCCATCCTGACAGCCCCGGTGCGGGAAGAGAGTGGCCACCGGGCTGGTTGAGCCGAACATGGCTGAGGTGACGATGTACTCGACGTCCTGGTGCGGATTCTGCCGGCGGCTCAAGCTGCAGCTGGACCAGGCCGGCATCGCCTACGACGAGATCGACATCGAGCGCATCCCCGACGCGGCGTCGTTCGTCGAGGGCGTTAACGGCGGCAACCAGACCGTTCCGGTGATCCGCTACCCCGATGACACCACCGCCACCAACCCCAGCTTGGCCGAGGTGCAGACAATGCTGGCCAAGCTCGCTGCCTGAGGAGAACAATGCCCGCGACCGTGAATCTGGCCATGCAGAAGGCCCACCTCGACGACATCCCGGCCGATGAGCACGGCCTGATCAGCAAGCGCACCGCCGAGCTGGACGGGGTCAGCGTCACCCAGGTGACCTTTCACCCCGGCGCGAAGTGGTCCAACGACCTCAAGGACTACGCCGGCACCGAGCTGTGCCAGCTGCCGCACGTGGCCCTGGTGCTGGCCGGGACCCTCGCCGTGCAGATGCATGACGGCGCCGGCGAGGAGTTCTCCGCGGGCGACGTGATGCTGCTGCCGCCCGGCCACGACGCTTGGACCGTCGGCCCGCAGGCCTGCACCTTCGTCGAGTTCTCCCGCGGCAACGACTACTACGCCTGACCGCCGCCCGACGCGCTGGGCTCAGTCGACGGCGGCCCAGGAGTCGAGCATCGAGCGGGCGATGGAGACGCGACCGGGAAGCAGGAGCCGGGCGTCGGCGCCCCAGTCGCCGTGGGCCAGGGCGGCGCGCAGCTCGGCGCGGGTGACCCACATGGCTTCGGCGATCTCGCCGTCGGCGGGATGCAGCGGCACCTCGGGGTCGGCGCGGGCGTGGAAGCCGACCATCAGCGAGCGCGGGAACGGCCAGGCCTGGCTGCCCAGGTAGCGGATGTCGGTGACCTCGGCGCCGACCTCCTCGTTCAGCTCGCGCGCCACGCAGGCCTCCAGCGACTCGCCGGCCTCGACGAAGCCGGCCAGCACCGAGAACCGGCCCTCCGGCCAGACCGGCTGCCGGGCCAGCAGCACCCGGTCGGCGCCGTCGTGCACCAGGCAGATCACCGCCGGGTCGGTGCGCGGGTACTCCTCGTGACCGTTGGCCTCGCACAGCCGGTGCCAGCCGCCGTTCGCCGGGTGCGTCGGGGAGCCGTCGCGGGGGCAGAAGCCGGCCGCGTCGTGCCAGTTCAGCACGGCGGCGGCGCTGACGAACAGGCCGGCGCCCATGGCGTCGAGGGCGGAGCCTGCGGTGCGCAGGTCGACCCAGTCCCCCACGTCGCTCGCCGCGGCGATCCGCACGCCGGCGCCGTCCTGGCGCGCGGCCGCGGCGCCGGTGTCCCCGGCCTGCCCGCGGACCGCCCAGTAGGCGATGCCGTCGGCCTCGCCGAGCAGCACCGCACCCGCGGGCGGGGCGTCGCCCGTGGTCGGGCTGGTGCGCAGCCGAGCGCCGCTGCCGTCCACCAGGTCCCAGCTGCCGGCCGGCGGCCCGTCGCCGTCCCACGCGACGGGGGTGCGCCCCTCGTCGTCGACGATCACCAGCCGCGCGTCGGGCCAGCCGCGGAGCTGCCGGTCCAGGTCCAGGCGCAGCGGTTCGTCGCGGAGCACCGCGTTGCGGGAGAGCACCGGCGGGCCGATCAGCCGGAAGTCGCCGGTCACGGAGCCGAGATCCCGCCGAGCGCCCGGACCCGGGTGCCGATGACCTCGGCGTCGCCGATCAGCACCCCGGTGAACCGGGACGGCGCGAAGAAGCGCAGCGCGGCCGCCGCCACCTCGTCGGGTGTCACCGCCTCCAGCCGGGCCGGGTGCCCGCGCAACCAGTCGACGTCGAGATCGTCCGCGGCCAGCGCGGCCAACATCGAGGCCAGCCCGCCCTGGTTGTCGAGCGAGATCAACAGCGACCCGATCACGTAGGACCGGGCCGCGTCGATCTCCGCGACGGTCGGCGGCACCGCGCACATCCGACCCAGCTCGTAGCGGGTCTCCAGGAGCGCGGGCGCGGTCACGTCGCTGGCCACGTCGGTCTCGACGCCGAGCACGGCACCGCCGGGGATCGACTCGACGCCGGAGTGGGCGCCGTAGGTGTAGCCCTTGTCCTCCCGGATGTTCTCCATCCAGCGCGAGGAGAAGTAGCCGCCGAACACCAGGTTGGTCAGCTGCAGCGCCGCGTACCCGGGATCGGCGCGGGGCAGCGCCGCCGCGGTGAGCCGCAGCTGCGACTGCACCGAACCGGGGCGGTGCACCAGGTCCAGGTCGCCAGGGGTGATCGGCGGCGGCGCCGACAGCTCGCGGGCCGGGTGGTCCGCGGTCCAGCCGGCCAGCCGGGCGGCCACCTCGTCGATCGCGGCCGCCGGGTCGACGTCGCCGACCACGGTCAGGATGGACCCGCCCGGCACCAGCGCCGCGGCCTGCAGGGCGCGGATCTGCTCGGCGGTGACGGCCTCGACCGCCGCCCCGGTGGGCATCTCCCTGGTGATCGGGTGGTCGCCGAACCGCTTGCGCTGCAACGCTTCCCGTGCGATCGTCCGCGGCTGCGCGCGGGCCATCGCGATGCGTTCGACGAGCCGCTCCCGCTCCCGGGCGACCTCGACGTCGGGGTGGGTGGCGTTGGTGAGCACATCGACGAGCACGCCCAGCACGTCGGAGAACCCGATGGCGAGCCCGGAGCCACTGATCGACAAGCGCTCGGGGTCAACCGAGACGCCGAGATCAGCGCCGACGGCGGCCAACTCGTCGTCGATCTCCACCCGGTCCCGCGACCCGGTGCCGGTGAGCAATGTGGACGACAGCAGCTCGGCCACGGCGGGATGGGTCGGCTCGTCGCCGGCGAAGGGCACCCGCAGGCGCAGCTCCACCATGGGCACCCCGGGCCGGCGGGCGGCGAGCACCCGCAGCCCGTTGGGCAACGTCTGCTCGATGACGTCGGGCAGCGGGACATCCCTGGTCGGACCGAGCGGCGGCAGCGGCCGCGGGCCGACGGCGGTGCGGCCGATCTGCTCCGCGCTGCGGTGCGCAACTGTCATGATGCCGCCTCCGCGGGAAAGATCACGTCGACGGTGGTCATGCCTGCTCCTCGGCGATCCGCTGGTCGTCGCCTGGCCCCGCGGCCGGCTCGACGAGCAGCACCCCGCGTCCCGCGGAACGCAGCTCGGCGGCGGCGGCCCGGACCTGCTCCCCGGTGACGGCGGCGAGCCGGTCCGGTAGCTCCAGGCTGATCTCGGCACGTCCATAGAGCAGCTCGCGGGCGCCGAGGCCGAGCATCCGGTACATCACCCGGTCGTTCTCCTGGTGCAACGCCGCCGACCAGCGCGCGACCTGGCGCTCCAGCTCCTCGGCGGCCGGCCCGTCAGCGGCCAGCTTGTCCAGCTCCTCGTCGACCGCGGTGAGCACGCGATCCGGGTCGACGCTCGCCGGGTGCACGGCGGTGATGGTGAAGGTGTCCGGGTCGCGGGCGTCCAGCGGGCCCATCAGCCCGGCGCTGGCCGAGATGTCGGTGACGATCCCGTCGGCGTGCACCAGCCGTCGCTGCAGCCGGGCCGCCTCACCGTCGCCGAGCACCGAGCCGAGCAGCGCGTACCCGAGGTAGGAGTCGAGGTCGACGGCCGGGTCCGGCATCCGGTAGCCGAGCGCGAGCGCCGGCATCGGGGCGTGCGCGTCGGGCACGGCCTGGCGGCGCTCGGCACCGGGCACCGGCTCGGCGAACGAGGGACGATCGGGCGTGTCGCGGGCCGGGATGTCGCCGAAATGGTGCTCGACCAGCCGCAGCACCTCGTCCACGTCGAGGTATCCGGCCACCGTGACCTGGGCGTTGCCCGGTGCGTAGAAGGTGTCGAAGAAGGCGGCGGCGTCCTCCAGGCTGGCCTGTTCCAGCTCGGAGAAGTCGCCGTAGCCGTTGTGCGCGTTGGGGAACGTGTCGTAGAGCACCGGTGGCAGCAGGATCCACGGGAACCCGCCGTAGGGCCGGTTCAGCACGTTGAGCCGGATCTCCTCCTTGACCACGTCCACCTGGTTGCGCAGGTTCTCGGTGGTCAGCTTGGGGGCGCGCAGCCGGTCGGCCTCCAGGAACAGCGCCCGCTCCAACGCCGCGGCCGGCAGCACCTCGAAGTAGTCGGTGTAGTCCTGGTGGGTGGAGCCGTTGAAGACCCCGCCGGAGCTCTGCACGTGCCGGAAGTGCGCCAGCTTCTCCAGGCTCTCGCTGCCCTGGAACATCAGGTGCTCGAACAGGTGCGCGAAGCCGGTGCGGCCCTCGGGCTCGGAGCGGAACCCGACGTCGACGTGCACCGCGACCCCGACGACCGGGGTGACCGGGTCCGGGACGATCAGGATCCGCAGGCCGTTGGACAGGGTGGCGCGATGCAACGGCGGTGGCGATCGGTCGGGCACTCGGCCGAATCTAGTCGGCGCGCCCCGGTGTCGCTCGGACCCGGGTCGCGCGGGGGGCGACGGCGTTGGGCAACAGCAACACCGGCAGCGCGAGCACCGTCATGCCGTAGCCGACCGGCACCGCCGCCAGCCCGTGCTCACCATCCGCTCACGCACTGCCCTCTGCTCGCGCGTCTGGGGGCAGCACGACGAACTGGCGCAGCGACAGATCGGGGTAGGTCACCGGGCCGCGGGGGCCGGGGGTGTGGTCGACGTTGATGCCGGTCTCGGGCAGGCCGAGCAGCTTGTAGCCGTCGAGCAGCCGGGTGCTGGCGTTCCAGAACACCCCGGTCCCGGTGTAGGCGTCGATGAAGGCCTCGGCCGCGGCCCGGTCGGCGGCACAGACGGTGGCGGCCAGCCCGGAGGTCTCGCGGGCCGCGGTGCGCGCGGCGTCGGCCGGGCCGTCGACCGGCGCGACGGTCACGTGCGCTTCGGATCCGGAGTCGAGCGCCCACTCGTGGCCCAGCGGGTGCGGGTGCGGGGGCAGCGACGCGGTGATGCCGCGCTCGGCCAGCACGGCCTGCGCGATCGGCCAGAGCCGGTCGTAGGCCGGGCGGTCGATGAGCAGCAGGTTCAGCCGGTTGCACACCCCGAGCCGGTCGGTGCCCTCGGTGACCAGGCGCTCGACGTCGGCCTGGGCGGCGCTGGCCTCGAGGTAGAGCACGCCGCCGCCGTCGGCGTGCGCGAGCACCCGGGTGCCCGCCGCAGCCCCGAGCGCGGACAGCCTGCGGGTGACGTCGCCGCTGCCGCGGACCACCACCAGCGGCACCAGCCCGGGCAGCCCGACCAGCGCCTCGGCGCCGGCGTGGCCGGGGGTGGGCACCAGCTGCACGGCGCCGGCCGGGATCCCGTGCTTGTCCAGGGCCGGCGCCAGCACCAGCTCGACCAGCGCGCGAGCCGATCCGAGGGCGGCCGAGCCGGTGCGCAGCACCGCCGCGGAGCGGGCCTTGAGCACCTGCGAGGCGACGTCCACGGTGACGTTCGGGCGGGCCTCGAACACCGCCCCGATGACCCCGACCGGCACCCGCCGCTCGAACACCCGCTCCCCCGTCGGCAGCGTCCGGACCTCGCGCTGGTGCGGCGGCTCCGGGGTGGCGGCGAGCACGTCGAGCTGGGTGGCCATGTCGGCCAGCCGCTCCGGGGTGAGCCGGAGCCGGTCGAGCAGGCCGGCGGCCATCCCGTTGCGTTCCGCGGCCGCGACGTCGATGTCGTTGGCCGCGAGCAGCTCGGTGCCGCGCTCGCGGAGCAGGTCGGCCGCGGTGCGCAGGGCGGCGTCGATCGCGGCGCCGCCCGCGGCCCGGACGCCGGGCGCGGCGGCGGCGGCCCGCTGCGCCGCCTCGCGGACGGCGACCTGGTCATCGGACTGGTGCTGGTTCTCCGAGGGGGCCTGGTTCTCCGAACGGGCCTGGTCGGACGGTGCGGAACTCACCGGCCCAGCCTAGGCCGCGTCCGACCGGCCGCCGTGGCGGATCGGGTCGATCCGGCGTCAACCGTGTCCCCCGGATCAGCTCCGAGATCGCGCACTCATCGGAACGAACGGCACTTTCGCACGCTAGGTGCGAGCGAGAGTGCCGTTCGCAGCACTCCTGGCCGCGCGCCGGGCCCGGCTCCGGGCGCGCCGCGGGCCGGCGATCAGGGCACCCGGGACCGACCGACCAGGGCCGTGCCGGCGACGAGTGAGCCGAGCTTGGCCCAGGCGATCCGGGCGTCGAGCGCGTCGTCGGCGGTGGCGAAGGTGGCCATGCCGCAGTCGGTCGACGCGATCACCCGCTCCTCCCCGACCGCGGCGACGTAGCGCTCGACGCGCTGGGCCACCAGGTCGGGATGCTCGACGTAGTGCGTGGTGCTGTCGATCACCCCAGGCATGATCACTTTGTCGTCCGGCAGCGTGACCTCGTGCCACAGCGCCCACTCGTGGCCGTGCCGCGGGTTGGCGCCTTCGAAGGAGATGGTCTGCGCGCGGGCCCCGAGCAGGACGTCCAGCACGTCGCGCAGCTCGACGTCGCGGTGGTGCGGCCCCTCGTAGTTGCCCCAGCACATGTGCAACCGGACCCGCTCCGGCGGGATGTCGCGCAGCGCCTGGTTGAGCGCGGCCACGTTCTGGGTGATCAGCCAGCGGTACGCGCGCAGCCCGTTCTCGTCGGGCGCGAACGCCGCCCGGGTGACCGCCAGGTCCGGGCAGTCGAGCTGCAGCAGCAGGCCCGACGCGTGGATCGCGTCGTACTCGACCTTCATGGCCTCGGCCAGCGCGTCGAGGTAGGCCTCGCGGTCGCGGTAGTGCTCGTCGGGCAGGAACAGCGCGATCACCCCGGGCGACGCGGCGGTCAGGAACGCCTCCGGCTCGGGGTGCTCGGCCAGCGCGGCCTGCAGCGCGGCGATATCGGCGTCGACGGCTCCGGTGTCCGGATAGTGGATCTCGTCCTGGCAGGCCGGGATCTGCACCGGTGGGCCTGCGGCCCGGCGGGCCGCGCGGGCGGCCGCGAACTCCGGGAAGTCGGCGCCGGTGGGGTCGGGCAGCTGCGGGGTCCGATCGCTCGGCGCGAAACCGGTGAGCCGGTTGCGGACGTAGGTCACGTAGCTGACCTTCGCCGTCTCGCCGTCGTTGACGATGTCCAGGCCCGTCTCGAGCTGCCGGGCGACGGTGTCGGCCACCGCCGCCCGGACCGCCGCGGGATCGAGTTCCGGACCGCCGCGTTCGCGTTCGGTGATCGCGGCAAGCAGCTCGGGCGGGCGCGGCAGGCTGCCGACGTGGCTGGTGCGGATCATGGCCCGGGTCTACCCGGCCGAGGCCAGGACCATGTGTCGATCAGCCGCGGAGGCTGCTGCGCACCAGCGTCCGCAGCGCGCCGCTGCGCAGGTAGACCGCGACCCAGACCAGGGTCCCCATGTACACCGGGAAGAGCAGCGTCGAGAACAGCGGCGCCTCGATGCGCAGCTGCGCGCAGACCGCGCCGCCCAGGTAGCCGGTGAGCAGCACCGCACCCAGCACGGCGGTTCGCGGGACGACGTACAGCGCGGTGCAGACCAGCAGCACGGCCCCGATCACCGGCACCGCGGACGCCGGGAAGCCCAGCTGCCGGGTGGCGTCCACGACGAGCTGGACCTGCAGCAGCTTGGGGATCGCGTCGACCAGGAAGAAGAGCACGAGCAGCGCGCTGAGCACTCGGCCGGTGCGGGTGGCGCCGCGGCCGATCGGTGCGGTGGCGGGCGGGGCGGTGGCGGGCGGGGCGGTGTGGGTGGCGAGCTGGGTCATCGGAGGGTCCTTTCGGCGTCGGGTTCGTGTGCTGTGGACCCGGCTCCGATCCGGAACTCATCGGTGCGGCGGCGGCTCTTTCAGCCGCGATGCGGCAGCTTCGCCGGGGTGGACGGCGGCGGGATCACCGGGCCGATGTCGCCGTCCGGTGCGGTGTCCAGGTCGACGATCACCGGGGCGTGGTCGGACGGGCCGGAGCCCTTGCGCGCCTTGCGGTCCACCCACACCGCGGCCACCCGGCCGGCCGGGTCGGCCCCGGCCAGCACCAGGTCGATGCGCATGCCCTTGTCCTGGTGGAACCGCCCGGCCCGGTAGTCCCAGTAGGTGAAGATCCGCTCGGCCGGCCACCGGTCGCGCAGCACGTCGGCCAGCCCCAGCCCGGCGATCTTGGCCAGGGCGGCGCGTTCGGCCGGCGTGACGTGCGTGGAGTCGACGAACAGCGCGGGATCCCACAGGTCGGCGTCGGTGGGGGCGATGTTCATGTCACCGGCCACGATCGACGTGGCCGGCGTGGTCACCGAGGCCGCCAGCGCGGCCAGCCACTCCAGCTTGTAGGCGTAGTGCGGATCGTCCGGGGTCCGGCCGTTGGGCACGTAGACCGAGGTGATCCGCAGCCCGGCGCAGGTGGCGGTGATGGCGCGGGCCTCCGGTTTACCGAACTCCGGCTCGTCGGGCAGCCCGCGGACCACGTCCTCCAGACCCACCTTGGACAGCAGCGCCACCCCGTTCCAGCGCCCCTCGCCGTGGTGCGCGACCTGGTAGCCGCGCTCGGCCAGCGGTTCGGCCAGCGAGGTCTCCCACGCCTCGTCGGACAGCTTCGTCTCCTGCAGGCAGACCACGTCCGGGGCGCGCTCGTCGAGCCAGGGCAGCAGCCGGGGGAGCCGGGTCAGGGCGGAGTTCACGTTCCACGTAGCCAGACGCACGGGCAGCAGGCTACCGTCAGGAGTTTGTACGGGAACCGAACAAAGGAGTCGGGAACGATGCCGCAGCCCACCCGCGAGGATCGCTTCAGTTTCGGCCTGTGGACGGTCGGCTGGCCGGCCCGCGACCCGTTCGGCGAGCCGACCCGGCCGGCGCTGGACCCGGTGGAGTCGGTGCACCGGCTCTCCGAGCTGGGCGCCTACGGCGTCACCTTCCACGACGACGACCTCATCCCGTTCGGAACCCCGGCCGCCGAGCGGGACCGGCTGATCGCCCGCTTCCGGGCCGCGCTGGACGAGACCGGCATGCAGGTGCCGATGATGACCACCAACCTGTTCAGCCACCCGGTGTTCAAGGACGGCGCGTTCACCGCGAACGACCGCTCGGTGCGCCGGTTCGCGCTGCGCAAGGTGCTGCGCAACCTGGACCTGGCCGCCGAGCTGGGTGCCCAGACCTACGTGTTCTGGGGTGGCCGCGAGGGCTCCGAAGTGGACGCGGGCAAGGACATCCAGGCCGCGCTGGACCGCTACCGGGAGGGCATCGACCTGCTGGCCGGCTACGTCAAGGAGCGCGGCTACGGCATCCGGTTCGCCATCGAGCCCAAGCCCAACGAGCCGCGCGGGGACATCCTGCTGCCCACCCTGGGGCACGCGCTGGCGTTCATCGCCGAGCTGGAGCACGGCGACATCGTGGGGGTGAACCCGGAGGTCGGGCACGAGCAGATGGCCGGGCTCAACTACTCGGCCGGGATCGCGCAGGCCCTGTGGGCGGGCAAGCTGTTCCACCTCGACCTCAACGGCCAGCGCGGCATCAAGTACGACCAGGACCTGATCTTCGGTCACGGCGACCTGATCAACGCCTTCTCGCTGGTCGACCTGATCGAACACGGCGCCCCCGGCGGCGGCCCGGCCTACGAGGGCCCCCGGCACTTCGACTACAAGCCGTTGCGCACCGAGGACGTGGCCGGGGTGTGGGACTCGGCGGCCGCGAACATGCGCACCTACCTGCTGCTGCGCGAGCGCGCCGCGGCCTTCCGGGCCGACCCCGAGGTGGTCGAGGCACTGGCCACCTCCGGCGTCGGCGAGCTGGCCACACCCACCCTGAACCCTGGTGAGGGCGTGGCCGACCTGACCGCCGACCGCAGCACCTTCGAGGACTACGACCCCGACAAGGCCGGCGAGCGCGGCTACGCCTACGTCCGCCTCGGTCAACTCGCCCTCGAACACCTCATGGGCGCCCGATGACCCCCGAGCCCGCATTTCGGAGCCATCGCGCTGTTTTCGAGGGCTCTGGAGAGCAGTATGGCGCCGAAATGCGGTCCGGACTGGAAGGGGTGTGGGTGTGGGGTTGGTAGCGGGGGTTGATTCGTCCACGCAGTCGTGCACGGTTGTCATCAAGGACGCCTCGTCGGGAGAGCTGGTTCGGCAGGGGCGGGCTCCGCATCCTGGGGGCACCGAGGTCGATCCGGGGGCCTGGTGGGAGGCGTTGCAGAGCGCGTCGGAGCAGGCCGGCGGGTTGTCCGATGTGGACGCCGTTGCGGTGGCCGGGCAGCAGCACGGGATGGTCTGCCTGGACTCCTCCGGCGAGGTCGTCCGCCCGGCGCTGTTGTGGAACGACACCCGCTCGGCCGGCGCGGCCGACGATCTGGTCGCCGAGCTGGGCGCCAAGGAGTGGGCGGAGGCCGTCGGCACCCTGCCGGTCGCCTCGATCACCGCGACCAAGCTGCGCTGGCTGGCCCGCAACGAGCCGGAGCACGCCGCGGCCACCGCCGCGGTCTGCCTGCCGCACGACTGGCTGACCTGGAAGCTGCGCGGCACCGGCGACATCGCCGACCTGGTCACCGACCGCAGCGACGCCAGCGGCACCGGCTACTGGTCCGCGGCCACCGGTGAGTACCGCCTCGACCTGCTGGAACGCGCGTTCGGCCGCAGTGACGTGCGGCTGCCCCGGGTGCTCGGGCCGGGCGAGGCGGCCGGACGCACCCCGGACGGCGCGCTGCTCGGACCGGGTGCCGGGGACAACGCGGGCGCCGCGCTGGGGCTGGGCGCCGGCCCCGGTGACGTGGTGATCTCGCTGGGCACCTCGGGCGTGGTGTCCGCGGTGAGCAGCACCGCCACCGCCGATCCGACCGGGATCATCGCCGGCTTCGCTTCGGCCAGCGGCGAGCACCTGCCGCTGGTCTGCACGCTGAACGCGGCCCGGGTACTGGACGCGGCGGGCCGGATACTGGGCGTCGACCACGCCGAGCTGGCCCGGCTCGCGCTGGACGCACCGCCGGGTGCGGGCGGGCTGGTGCTGGTGCCCTACCTGGAGGGCGAGCGCACCCCGAACCGGCCCGACGCCACCGGCGCGCTGCACGGGATCACGCTGGCCACCTCCACGCCCGCGCACCTGGCCCGGGCGGCCGTCGAGGGACTGCTGTGCGGGCTGGCCGATGCGCTGGACGCGCTGGTCGCGGCCGGGGTGGCGGTGCAGCGGGCGTTCCTGGTCGGCGGCGCGGCCCGCTCCGAGGCGGTGGCCCGGATCGCGCCGGCCATCCTCGGCCGGCCGGTGCTGCTGCCGACGCCGGGCGAGTACGTGGCCGACGGGGCGGCCCGGCAGGCCGCCTGGGTGCTGACCGGCGCGGATGCACCGCCCGCCTGGGCCGCCGCGGACACCGTCACCTACGAGGCCGATCCGACGCCGGCGGTGCGGGAGCGCTACGCGGAGGTCCGGGACCTGACGGCGCACCAGCTGCAGTGATCGGACCCGCCCGCGGCTCCGCGCCGGTGCAGGCCGGTGCCGGGTGGCGGTGGCGGGACCGGGTTCGGGAAGCCGGAACCGGGGCCGGGGCCGGGGCCGGGGCCGGGGCCGGGGCGGACGTTGAGCGGCCCGCGGCCGACGCGGAACGGCCCGGCGGGGCCGGGCAGCAGACGGTGCGCCGGCACAACCTCGCGCTGGTGCTGCGCGAGGTCGCGGCGGGCGAGCCGGTGTCCCGGGCCGGGGTGGCGGCCCGCACCGGCCTCACCCGCGGAACGGTGTCATCGCTGGTCGAGGAGCTGCTCGCCGACGGCTTGATCACCGAGCTGGCGGCGATCCGCGGCGGCACCGGCCGCCCGGCCAACCCGTTGCAGCTCAACAGGTCCGGGCCGGCCGGTCTCGGGCTGGAGATCGCTGTCGATCACGTGAGCGCGTGCGTCGTCGACCTCACCGGCGCGGTGCGGGCCACCCGCTCCGCCCCGTCGGCGCATCGCGACCAGGCTCCGGCGGTCGGGCTGGGCCGGGCCGCGGACCTGGCCGCGGAGGTGATCGCTGAGGCCGGTCTGACGATCACCGGGGCCGGGGTGGCGCTACCCGGCGTGATCGGGCCGGACGGCGAGCTGCAGCACGCCCCGAACCTGCCGCGCTGGATCGACGTCCCGGTGCCGCCGGAGCTGTCCCGACGCCTCGGCGGGATCGGGGTGCGCACCGGGAACGAGGCCGATCTCGGCGCGCTGGCCGAGCTGTGGTTCGGCGGTGCGACCGCGGCGCCGGGGGCGCAAGCTGTAGAGGCGCATGCGGCAGGGGCGCACGCGGCAGGGACGCACGCGGCAGGGACGCACGCGGCAGGGGCGGCGGGTGCGCACGCAGCAGGGGCGGCTGCACCGAGAGCCCGGGCCGCGGCGGCGTCGGCAGGGGCAACGTCAGCAGGGGCAACGTCAGCAGGGGCAGCATCAGCAGGGGCAACGTCAGCAGGGGCAGCATCGGCAGGGGCAGCATCGGCAGGAACTTCGGCGGCAGGGGCTTCGGCGGCAGGGGCTTCGGCAGCAGCGGCCCAGGCGGCGCGCGGCGGCGGCGCCGATTTCCTGTTCGTGTCCGGCGGCATCGGCGTCGGCGCCGGGATCGTGCTCGGCGGCGAGCTGTTCCGCGGGGCCGGCGGACGGGCCGGGGAGCTGGGCCACGTCGTCGTCGATCCGGACGGGCCGCCGTGCAGCTGCGGTGGCCGGGGTTGCCTGGAGCAGGCGGCCGGGCAGCAGGCGCTGCTGCGCGCGGCCGCAGCGGCGACGGTCGAGGAGCTGCTCGCCCGGCCGGCCGCGGCGATCCCCCCGGCCGCCCACGCGCTCGGCATCGCCCTGACCGGGGCGGTGCACCTGCTGGACGTGCGAACAGTGGTGCTCGGTGGCCTCTACGCCCAGCTCGGCGAGGAGCTGCGTCGCGCCGTCGCCGGTGAACTGACCGCTCGCGTCGGCAGCGTGACCGTCCGGCTGTCCCGGCCCGGGACCGGCGGCGCGCTGCGGGCCGCTGCGGCGTCGGTGGTGCGCGAGCGACTGTCGCTGCCCTGATCCCACCCCACCGGCATCCCCTGGCGACCGACCGGTCTGGAGACGAGCACGCCCCGAGCGCGGGGCGGCGGCTGTCGCCCCGTCATCGCTGCCCGAGCGAGTCATGATCACCAAGAGTGGTCCAGGAGCTGCACATAGAGCATGTTGCCGAATCGGGCGGCGGTGGCATCCCTTGACCTGGCCTCGGGTCGGGGGCGAACCCTAGTCATGATCGGCGTCTGCGGTCGATTAGCTTCATCTGTGCAGCTCAGCGACCGCAGACGGTGATCTTGACGCCGTCGAACCGTCCGGGGTGCCCGATGGCGGCTCGGCCGTGCCTGACGGCTGCTGAGGATTCGGCAACACGCCCCATATGCAGCTCCTGGACCATTTCGGCGATCATGGGCTGGCTCGAGCGCCCCGCCGGGCCGCGCCGATCACTGCCTCGGCGTGCTGATCAGGAAGCCTTCGGGAGCGCCCGGCTCCGCTCGGCCACGACCGTTGTTCCATCGGCCTTCCCACTCACCACGACCAGATCGCCGACGGCGGGCTTCGGGTTGAGCGCGGCGACGTTCACCGTCTCCGACAGCCCGTCGGCGCGCAGCAGGGTCGCCGTGTCCCCGGACAGCGCGGTCACCGTGCCGGTGACGTGCGCCTTCGGGGACCGGACCACTACCGCCGTGGCCGCGTCGCCGGTGCCGCTGACCCGGACGACGACCCGGTCACCCGGCGTCAGCGCGGCGAGGCCCTTCCTGCCGGCGCGCGGGACCTTGGTGTTGTCATCGGTGCGCACCGTGCGGGTGGGGCCGTTGTCCTGGGCCACGACCAGGGTGCCGGTGCCGGTCGAGACCAGCCTGCCCAACAACAGGGTGTCGTCCCCGAGCGGCTGGCGACCCGCGCCGCGCGCACCGCCACCGGCCGCCGGACCGCCCTGCGGCGCCGTGGCCGCGTGCTGCTGGTTGCCCTCGGCGGGCAGGCCGCCGAAAGCGGCCCGGGCACCGCCGGCGCCGTCGTCCGGGACCAGCAGCGCCACCACCGACCCGCCCGCGACGAGGACCGCCAGCAGCGCCGAGCCGATCACGATCCGCCGCCGCCCGAACCGCGGCCGGCGCCGCGGAGCGGTCATCATGGTGGGCGGGTCGGCCGGGGTGTCGGCCTGCTGGAACAGATCGGGACCGGTCACGTCGGCGACTCCTCGATGCGGGTGGGGTGGCTCCACGGTCGAGGATGGCGGCCGGAACTGAGCGGGACCTGAAGCCCTGCCGACTTTCAGCCGATCTTCAGTCGGCCGCAGCGGAGGCGGTGGACAATGGGCGGCGTGCGCGGTCGGGTGCTGGTCGTCGAGGACGGCGAGGCGATCCAGGCCGCGGTGCTGGCCGGGCTGCGCGACGCCGGTTACGACGCCGCCGGCCGCTGCGACGGCCGCACGCTGGAGCACGATCTGATCGCGTTCCGGCCCGACCTGGTCGTGCTCGACGTGATGCTGCCCGGCCGCGACGGCTTCGCGCTGCTGGAGGTGCTGCGGCGGCACAGCGACGCCGGGGTGCTGATGCTGACCGCGCGCGACGGGGTCGATGATCGGCTCCGCGGGCTGCACGGCGGCGCGGACGACTACCTGGTGAAGCCGTTCGTGCTGGTCGAGCTCGTGGCCCGGGTCACGGCGGTGCTGCGCAGGCTGGGCCGCATTCCGTCGACGGTGCAGGTCGGCGACCTGATCGTCGACGCCACGGCCGGGTCGGTGCGCCGGGGCGGCCGGCCCGTCGAGCTCACCGCGACCGAGCTGCGGTTGCTGGAGTACCTGGCTGCGCAGCGCGGCCGGGTGGTCGGCAAGGGACAGATCCTGACCAGCGTCTGGGGCTACACGGACTACGATCCGAACCTGGTGGAGGTGCACATCTCGGCGTTGCGGCGCAAGCTCGGCGAGCCGCGCCTGGTGCACACGGTGCGCGGGCTCGGTTACGTGTTGCGCCCACCCCCTGAATCCGACGATCCATGACCGACCGCCTGCACACGGTCTCGCTGCGCCGCCGCGTCACCGCGCTGAGCCTCGCCGTGCTGGCCGCGGTGCTGCTGGTGGTCGTGGTGCTCACCGACGTCCTGTTCGCCTCGCAGAGCCGGGCCGACATGCGCGCCCAGCTCGCCGTGCGGGCCAACCTGGCCGGGCAGCTCGTCGGGCAGGGGGCGGGCGCCCAGGCGGTGGCCCGACGGGTCGCCGCGCCGGGCATCTCGGCGCTGCTGGTCACCGCCGACGGCCGCCGATTCGGGGAGCTGGACAGCACCGGTGCCCAGCGGCTCCCAGACCGCGCCACCCGCGGCGACGACCAGGTGCTGCGGCGCACGCTGGCCGACGGTTCGCAGCTCACGCTGGTCGCCGACACGTCCGCGGCCACGCTCGCGCAGCAGCGGCTGCGACGCACGCTGATCCTGCTCGGGCTGGCCGCGTTGGCCGTGGCCGGGGTGATCACGCTGGTCACCACCCGGCTCGCGTTGGCCCCGCTGGACGCGATGACCGGGTTGGCCCGCTCGATCACCCGCGGCGATCGTGGCCGCCGGTTGGCGCCGCCGCGGACCGACACCGAGCTCGGCCGCGCCGCCGTCGCCTTCGACGACATGCTCGACGAGCTGGAGGGCGCCGAACTCGCCGCGCGAGCGGCCGCGGAACGCACCCGGCGTTTCGTCGCCGACGCCGCCCACGAGCTGCGCACCCCGCTGGCCGGCGTGCAGGCCGTCGCCGAGGCGGCGATGGCTCCGCAGCTGACCCCCGAGGAGCGGGAGCGGCTGCACCTGCTGCTGCTGCGGGAGAGCCGTCGGGCCGCCCGGCTGGTCGACGACCTGCTGGCGCTGGCCCGCATCGACGCCGGCATCGAGCTGCGCCGGGCGCCGGTGAACCTGCTGGACCTGGCGCACGCCGAGGTGGAACGGGTGCGGCTGCTCGCGCCGGGTCGAGAGATCGACGTGGCCGGCGCCGCGGTGATCGCTCCCGGGGACGGCGCGCGGCTCGGTCAGGTGCTGGGGAACCTGCTCGACAACGGCTGCCGGCACACCCCGGACGGCGGCCGGGTGTCGGTGCGGGTCTGGTCGGGGGGCATGGCCGTCGTGCAGGTCGCCGACAGCGGGCCCGGGGTGCCACGCGCCGATCGGGAGCGGATCTTCGATCGACTGGTGCGGCTGGACGACTCCCGGGCCGCCGATCGGGGTGGGGCGGGGCTCGGGTTGGCGATCGCCCGCGGGATCGCCCGGGCGCACGGCGGTGACTTGCGCTGCGTCGAACCGCCCGATGGTCGCGGTGCCGCATTCGTGCTGACCCTGCCGAACGGGCCGCCCCTCATCGGGCCGGGGCCGGGCGAGGTGCCCGCCGTTCAGTCCTCGTCGGGCACGGTGGCCTTGCGGATGTAGAGCAACCGGTCGCCGCGCTCGAGGGAGTCGACCGCGGACGCGTCGACCCGGTGCAGCTTCTCGGCGCGCACCACGCCGAGCACGATGTCGCTCAGGTGCCGGGGGGAGCCTCCGACCTCCGATTCCTCCACCGGCCGCTCGCTGATCGCGAACCCGGCGTCGGGCGTCAGCAGGTCCTCGATGACCTCGACCACCGTCGGTGTCGTGGTGGCCGCCCCGAGCAGCCGGCCCGCCGTCTCCGCGGAGACGATCACCGAGGTGGCGCCGGACTGGCGCAGCAGGTGCACGTTCTCCGACTCACGCACCGACGCCACGATCCGGATGTTCGGCGCCAGCTCGCGCGCGGTGAGCGTGACCAGCACCGCGGTGTCGTCGCGGTTGGTCGCCACCACGATCGCGCTCGCCCGCTCCACACCCGCCACCCGCAGCACCCCGGACTGGGTGGCGTTGCCGGTCACGGTGACCAGCCCGAGCGCCGAGGCCGCGTCCAGCTGCGACCGGTCGGTGTCCACGACCACGATGTCGGTGGGCTCGGTGCCGTCGCCGAGCAGCGTTTCCACGGCGGCTCGACCCTTGGTGCCGTAACCGACGACGACGATGTGATTGCGCACGCGACCCCTCCAACGCTGGATCCGGAACGATTGCCGGGACGACTCGGTGAGCAGCTCGACCGTGGTTCCGACGAAGGTGATCAGGAAGATCAGCCGCAGGGGCGTCACGAAGATCGTGGTCATCAGCCGAGCGAAGTCGCTGACCGGCACGATGTCGCCGTAGCCGGTGGTGGAGACCGACACCGTCGAGTAGTAGAAGGCGTCGGCCAGGCTGATCGGGGTGTCGCTGTTGTTGTCCAGGTACCCGTCACGCCCGAAATAGACGATCAGTGCGGTGGCGACCAGGGCACCGATGGCGATGGCCAGCCTGCGCAGCAGCGACACCAGTGGCGAGATGCCGGACTCCGGCATTCGAATCGGTCCGACCAGGGAAAGCTCGGCGCTCGTTCGGCGGCGCCGCTCGTTGCTCACGACGGTGGACGATAGCTGCCCGCCTCCCGACGGCTCGATGTCGGCACCTCGACCTGGTGCCGGCAGCCCCGGATCAGCCCGGCGGAGGCACCGAGGCCACCAGCTCGTGCAGGCCCCGGGCGTCCAGCAGGTCGGCGGGGCGCAGCGTCACCCCGTGCCGGACGAAGTGGAACGCGGCCCGCACCCGGTCCAGCGGGCAGCCGGCCAGCGCGGCCCAGGCCAGCCGGTACGCCGCCAGCTGCACCGACAGCGCCGGTAACCGGGACGAGTCGGGAAGCGACCCGGTCTTCCAGTCGAGCACGGTGTAGCCGCCGTCCGGGTCGGCGAACACGGCGTCCATCCGGCCGCGCACCCCGACGCCGGCGATGGTCGTCTCGAACGGCACCTCCGCTTCGATCGGTCGGCGATCGGCCCACTCGGAGGCGAGGAACGCCTCCTGCAGCTCGACGAGCGCGTCGTCCGGGGCCGCTCCGTCGTCGGCGGCCCCGGGCAGCTCGTCGAGATCGAGCAGCTGGGCGGCACCGAACCGCTGCTCCAACCAGGCGTGGAAGGCGGTGCCCCGGCGGGCGTGCGGGTTGGGTGGCAGCGGTTGCGGTCGGCGCAGCGCGGCGGCCAGGCCGGCCGGGTCGGCGGCGAGCTCGACGAGCTGGCTCACCGACATCTGCGCCGGCAGCGCCACCGTCGGACGGGCCCGCGCGGCCGCCCGTTCGGCGAGCAGCACCTCGACGTCGGCGGCCCAGCCCTCCGGGTCGCGACCGTCGTCATCGTCGCCGCCATCGTCGCCGCCATCGGCGCCGTCGTCACAGCCGTCGTGGTCGCGGTCGCATGCGCTGGTCGCGGCGCGGCCGTCCGGCGGCGCACCCGATTTCGAACCGGGTGGCAACGCCAGCTCCAGCAGCTCCAGCTGCGCACCAGGCGCGGCGTCCTCGGCGCGGGCGATCCGCTGCTCATCCCGCTCCCGCAGCGCCGACCGGACCAGCTCCGCACCGGCGTGCACCGCGGCCGACCGCTCCCCCAACGGGTCCACCGGCCAGATCGCCGACGGCGGCTCCGCGGACGCCGGGTCGAGTGCCTCGTCGAGCTCGGCCCAGACCTGCGGCGGGTGCGTCGCGGCGAGCTCCAGCAGGTACGGCGAGGGCTCCCGCGGCTTGTCACCGGCGGCCCCCCAGCGGTGTCCCGAGACCAGCAGCACCCGCTCGGCCCGGGTGAGCGCCACGTAGCAGAGCCGCCGCTCCTCGGTCAGTCGGCGCTCGTCGAGGGCCTCGGAATGCCCCTTGACCACCTCCTCCAGCTGCTTGCGGTCGCCGCCGTCGGGCAGCGCGAACCCGGGCAGGTCGGCGGCGTCGCCGCGCAGCGGGACCGGTAGCTCGGCCGGGCTGGTCAGCCAGGTTCCACCGATCTTCCGCCCCGGGAAAATGCCGGTGACCAGGTTCGGCACGGCCACGACCTGCCATTCCAGGCCCTTCGCGGCGTGCACGGTGAGCACCTGCACCCGATCCTGGGCGACCTCGACCTCGCCCGGGGTCAGCCCGTCCTCGGCACGCTCCGCGGTCTCCAGGAAGTCGAGCAGCGCCGCCAGCGTGGCGACCTCGGCGCCGGTCGCGAACTCGGCCACGACGTCGGAGAAGGCGTCGAGGTGGGCCCGGCCGACCGGTCCGGGACGGGCCGCGGTCTCGGCGTCCAGCAGCAGCACCCGTTCGGCGTCGGCGACCAGGTCGGTGAGCGGCGCCGACCCGCGGGAACGCAGCCAGCCCAGCTCGCGGGCCAGCCGCCGGATCCGCGCGAATCCCTCGGGTGAGTAACGCTCCGCCGGGCCGGGGTCGTCGAGCGCGTCGACCAGCCCCGCCTGCTCGGCGTGCTCGCCGGGCAGCGCACCCAGCGCCAGCTCGGTCGGCGAGCGGCCGTGGGCCGGTGGCGGTGCGGTCGGGACGATCTCGCGGGCCCGCTGCCAGAGCGCGGCCAGGTCGGCGACCCCGAGCCGCCAGCGGGCCCCGGTGATCAACCGGACCGCGGCCGGGCCGGCCAGCGGATCGGCCACCAGCCGCAGCGCGCTGACCAGGTCGCGCACCTCCGGGGTGTCCAGCAGCCCGCCCAACCCGACCACCTCGACCGGCAGCCCGCGGGCCCGCAGCGCGGTGGCGATGGGGTCCATGTCGACGCGGCGGCGCACCAGCACGGCCGAGGTCGGCGTCACGCCGTCGGCCCACTGCTCGGCGACGGCGTCGGCCATCCAGTCCAGCTCGCCGGCGACGTCGGGCAGCAGCGCGACCCGCACGTCGCCCGCGTGCGCACCGGGGCCGGCCCGCAGCTCCCCCACGCCCGGCGCGTGCTCGAGCCCGCGCAGCGGCGCCGAGACCGTGTTGGCCAGCGCCAGCACCTCCGGTGGGTTGCGGAAGCTGGTGAGCAGCCCGTACTCGGCGGCCGGCCCGTCGACCGAGGGGAAATCGGTGCGGAACCGCAGCAGGTTGCCGGCGCTGGCCCCGCGCCAGCCGTAGATCGACTGGCAGGGGTCGCCGACCGCGGTCACCGCCGGGTCGTCCGGCCGCACCGGCACTCCGGGCAGCGTGCCGAACAGCGACCGCAGCAACACCCGCTGCGCGTAGCCGGTGTCCTGATACTCGTCGAGCAGCACCGCGCGGAAGCTGGCCCGCTCGCCCGCGCCCACCTCCGGGTGGTGGGCGGCGACCCGGGCGGCGATGGCCAGCTGATCGGTGAAGTCGACCGCCCGCTCGGCCCGCTTGCGCGCGGAAAACGCCTCGACCAGCGGCAACAGCTCACCGCGCAGCCGCTGCACGTCGATCCAGCGGCGGTAGGTCTGCGACGGCTCGGCCCGCTGGCCCTTGCCGCGCGGCGCCGCCGACAGTTCGCTGATCATGTGCTCGGCCAGCGCGCGGATCGCCGGCGGCTCGACCAGGTGCTCGCCCATCTCGCCGGCCAGCGCGAGCAGCCAGCCGGTCACGGTGGCCGGGATGACGTCGACCTCGAGCTCGTCGGCCCAGCTGCTGACCACCCGGTGCGCGAGCTGCCAGGCCGCGGTCTGGCCGAGCAGCCGGGCGGCGGGCTCGGCCGGCAGCAGCAGCGCGTGCTCGCCGACCAGCCGCCCGGCGTAGGCGTGGTAGGTGGAGATCGTCGGTTCCCCGGCCAGCACGTCGGCGCCGCGGCGGCCGCTCGGATCGAGCTCGTCGAGCAGCCGGGAGCCGGCCAGTCGACGCAGCCGCGACCGGACCCGCGCCCCGAGCTGTTGGGCGGCCTTGCGGGTGAATGTCAGCCCGAGCACCTGCTCCGGGAGCACTTGCCCGGTGGCCACCAGCCAGACCACCCTGGCGGCCATCGTCTCGGTCTTGCCGGCCCCGGCGCCGGCCACGACGAGCGCGGGGCGGGCCGGTGCCGCGATCACCGCGGTCTGTTCCGCGGTCGGCGGCGGCAGCCCCAGCGCGGTCGCCAGCGCCTGCGGGGTGAGATCCACTACGGCAGCTTCCTCCTCACGCCTCGGGCAGCGGTCGACCGGCTTCGTTCAGCGGGCAGCTGGTGCGAACCGGACAGCGGTCGCAGTCCGGTCCGGCCCGCGCGACGAACTCCGACCCGGACGACTCCCGGGCACAGCGCCGCAGCACCCCCTCCCAGCGGGCGAGGTCGGGATCGTCCAGCGGCGGCTGGACCGGTTCCTTCACCTGGCCGGTGGCCTTCTGGTCGGCCAGGTACACCAGCCGGGCGCCGCCGGGGCGCGCCCCCGGCTCCAGCAACGTGCCGAACGCGCCCAGCGCCGCCGCGAGCTGGTAGATCGCCAGCTGCGGGTGCTCCGCCGCGGCCCGGCCGCTGACCGCGACCTTGCCCGTCTTGACGTCGACGACCACCGGTCGACCGTCCGCGTCGACCTCGAGGCGGTCCACCCGCCCACGCAGCTGCAGCGCGCCGCCGGCATCGAGGCCGGCCCGGTCGAGATCCGCCCGGTCGAGATCGGTGCCCGACAGGTCCAGCCGCACGGGCTGCTCCACGGCCACCAGCCGCAGGCCCTCAGCCCGGCTGGACCGCACCCAGCCGTCGAACGCGGCCAGCATGCCGCGCACCCGGCCGAGCTCGCGGCGCCCGAACCACGGCGCCCCGGCGTCGAGGTGCGACCACGCCGACGCGAGCGCCCCCTCCAGCTCGGCACCGTCCGCGCCGGCCGCGCTGGCCTGCACCAGCGCGTGCACGAGCGACCCGGTGACGGCGGCCAGGGCGCCCAGCTCGCTGCCGCCGTGGCGTTCCAGTACCCAGCGCAGCGGGCAGCGGACGATCTTCTCGACGTCCGACGGCGACACCGGTACCACCTCGCCGGGCGCCCGCAACGGCTCCGCGGAGGACACCGCCGCCAACCCGTACCAGTCGTCGGGGTGGGCGCCGGGGACGCCGGCGTCGGCCAGCCGGGCGAGTTCCCGGGCCGCCCGCTGCCGCCGGTCGGCCCGCTGCTGTCGGTCGGCCCGCTGCTGTCGGTCGGCCCGCTGCGCCGCCGCGGCGGGCGGATCGTCGGGGGGGTCCGGCTCGAACGGCGGGTCCGGCTCGCACACCGCTCGGCGCAGCTCGCCCACCAGCTCGGCCAGTACCAGCGCTCGGCTGGGCCGGTGGACGGGCCGGTCGGCCTGATCCGCCGGCACCGGGTCGAGCTCGTCGAGGAACCGCGACGGTTGCTCGTCCTCGCCGGAGACGGCGCTGACCAGCAACGTATGCCGAGCGCGCGTGCAGGCCACGTAGAACAGCCGCCGCTCCTCGGCCAACAGCGGCGCCGCGCGCGACACCGTCTCCTGGCCGGGCGTCGCCGTCCCGGCGACCAGATCGACCAGCCGCTCGTTGCCGAGCAGGCTGCCGCGCAGCCGCAGGTCCGGCCAGCTGCCCTCCTGGACCGCGGGTACCGCGACCACATCCCACTCGCGGCCGCGCGCGGCGTGCGCGGTGAGCAGCGCCACCGCCTCACCCGGCGGCGACCGCGCGGCCAGCGAGTCCCCGGGGAGCTGCTGATCGGCGAGGTACTCGGTGAACCCGGCGACGTCCGCGCCGGGCAGCCGGTCGGTGTGTTTGGCCGCCGCGTCGAACAGCGCCAGCACCGCGTCGAGGTCGCGGTCGGCGGCCGCCCCGACCGGCCCACCGCGGGCGCTCGCCTCGGTCCACCGCGGGCCGAGACCTGAGCCCTGCCAGACCCGCCAGAGCACCTCCTCGGCGCTCTCGCCGTCGCGCACCGCATCGCCCGCCGCGGCCAGCAGCGCACCGATCCGGCGGAGCGGGGCGGTGTCCTGCGACGGTAGCTCGGCCACCGGATCGGGCCGGCCGCGCGCCGCCGCGCGCAGCGCAGCCACCAGCAACGGATCGCTGCTCAGTCGCTCGGACTCCCCCGGCCCGGATTTCGAATCAACGGATACCGACTTGCCGGAACCCGACTCACGGAAACCCGACTCACCGGAGCCCGAGGCACCGGATCCCGAATCGCGGAGAGTCAACGAACCGGAATCCGACGAACCGGATCCTGATGTACCGGATCCTGGCGGCGGGCCGGATCGCGGCGGCCCGGATTCGGGGCGCTGGGCGGCGGGCCGGTCCCGATCCAGCCGTGCCGGGCCCGATTCCCCGGCACCGGTCGGGGGCAGCGCGGCGGACTGGTGGTCGCCGGTCCGAGCGGCGGCGCTGCTCGGGGGAAGCGGGGCGGACTCGTGGTCGCTGGTCCGGGCGGCGGCGCCGGAGAGCCGCAGCAGGCCGCGGCGCAGCCGGCGCATCCGCATCGGATCGGCCGAACCCAGCGGCGAGGTGAGCAGCGCGGTGGCGGCGTCGGCGTCCAGGTCCTGCGGCCGGGCGGCGAACCGCAGCACCATCAGCAGCGGGACCACCGCGGGCTGGCGGGCCAACGGGAGCTCGTCGGGCGGGGCGGCGATCGGTACCCCGGCGGCCAGCAGCGCGCGGCGCAGCGCCGGTAGCGAGCGTCGGGTGGAGCGCACGAGCACGGCCATCCGCGACCAGGGCACCCCGGCTCGCAGGTGCGCCCGGCGGAGTTGATCGGCGACCCAGCCGGCTTCCTGCGCCGGTGAGCCGAACACCCGCACGGCCACGGCGCCGTCGTCGGCTGCGATGCCGTTCCCCGCTGCGGTGCCGTATCCCGCTGCGGTGCCGTCCCCCGCTGCGGTGTCGTCCCCCACTGCGCTACCGGTCGCCGATGTGCTCGTGTCGTCGGCTGTGGCGCCGTTGTCGGTGGCTGCGCCTTCTCTGGCGGCCGTGCCGTTGCTGATGGCTGCGCCGTCGCTGGTCGGTTCGCCGTTGCTGGTGGCGGTGCCGACCGGCGCCCTCCGCACCCGGCCGGCTCCCGAGCCGGGCAGTCGGCTCGCCAGCCGCGCCCCGGCCGCCCGCACTGCCGGGGCGCTGCGATGGTCGGTCGTGAGCACCACGGTCGCGGCGTCCAGGGCCCGCAGCCCGTCGGGATCCGCGCCGCGGAAGTTCAGCACGGCCTGATCGGGATCTCCCGCGAGCAGCACCGACCCGGCGGTCGCGCCGAGTGCCCGGACCAGCTCCAGCTGCTGCGGATCGAGGTCCTGCGCGTCGTCGACGAACAGGTGGCGCACCCGCTGCCGTTCGGCCGCCAGCAACTCGGCGTCGGACGCCAATGCGTCGAGCGCCGCGGACACCAGTTCGGCGGCGTCCAGTGCGGGCGCGGTGGCCTGCGGGGCGCCCCGACCGGCGGCCCCGCGCAGCAGGATCACGTGCTCGTAGGTGCGGAAGAACCGCCCGGCGGCGCACCACTCCGGCATGGCGTGCCGGCGCCCCAACTCGGTGAGCTCGTCGGGTCCGAGCCCGCGCTCGGCCGCGCGCAGCAGCAGCTCGCGCAGCTCCGCGGCGAACCCGGGCAGACCGATGGCCGGGCGCAGCCGCGCGGGCCAACCGGAGTCGGGCGCCTCCTGGAGCAGCTCGCCGGCGAGCAGGTCGCGGACCACGGCGTCCTGCTCGGCGCTCGCGAGCAGCCGCGGCGGCGGATCACCGTTGCGGGCGGCGAACAGCCGCATGACCCCGAAGGCGTAGGAGTGCACCGTTCGCACCAGCGGCTCGCGCCCGGTCCGCTCCGCGTGCCCGTCGACATGCATCGCGTCGGCCAACCGTTCGCGCAGCTCACCGGCCGCCCGCCGGCTGCCGACCAGCAGCAGCGTGCGCTCCGGCGACACGCCGGCGGCCACCCGCGCGGCCACCGCGGCGAGCAGCAGCATGGTCTTGCCCGTGCCCGGCCCGCCGAGCACCCGCAGCGCACCGGTGTCGTGGGCAAGCACCCGGCGCGCGGCGTCGTCCCACATCGGAGCGGCGCCGACGACGCGCGGCCGGCGAACCAGGCCGGGCGCCAGTGCGGCGCGGCCTGCTGCGGCACGATCGGATCGGGGCACGCACGGATGCAACCACGCCGGTCCGACAGTTCCGCGCCGACCCACCCGCGGCTGTGGACGAGCGCGGAACTGTCGGACCCTGCTGGCAGTATCCGATGGGTGGCCACGCTGCACATCGAAACCTTCGGTCCGGTCGACGGTCGGCCGGTGTTCGCCCTGCACGGCGTGACCGCGCACGCCCGGCGCTGGCAGGTGCTGGCCGCCGCGCTGCCCGAGCTGCGGATGTTCGCTGTCGACCTGCGCGGGCACGGACACTCGCCGTGGGTCCCGCCGTGGAGCCTGGAGCAGCACGTCGCCGACGCCCTGGGCGCGCTGGACGAGCTGGGGCTGGGTCGGGTCCCCGTGCTCGGGCACTCCTTCGGCGGCGCCATCGCGCTGCATTTGGCCCGGGCCGCTCCCGAGCGCGTCG
This sequence comes from uncultured Actinomycetota bacterium, assembly GCA_963730945.1. GTDB lineage: Bacteria > Actinomycetota > Actinomycetes > Mycobacteriales > Pseudonocardiaceae > Pseudonocardia. The sequence continues at coordinate 391,596 of CAVSTV010000003.1, read as the reverse complement.
AGAGGCTGGTGCTGCTCGACCCGGCCCACGGACTGGACGCCGAGGACATGCTGGCCACGGCCGAGGAGAGCCGTGCCGACGAGTCCTACCCCGACCTGGCCACGGCCCGCGCCGACCGGGCCCAACGCTGGCCGGGCACAGCCGACGAGCTGGTCGACGCCGAGATCGCCGCGCACCTGATGCCCGACGGCGACCGCTTCCGGTACCGCTACAGCCAGGCCGCGGTGGTGGTCGCCTGGAGCGAGATGGCCCGCCCGGCGCTCACCCCTCCGGCCGGCCTGCTCACCCTGTTGCTGCCCGCCCTGCGCGCCGACTTCGTGGATCCGGCCTGGGTGCGGGCCTGCCGCGCCGAGCTGGGAGACGCGCTCACCGTCCGCGAGATCGACGCCGGGCACGTCCTCTACTTGGAGCGCACCGAGCAGGTCGCAATGGAGATCCGCGCGTTCCTCGGCGAAGCTCCGACGGAGGGAGACGCCGATGGATGACGACACCGTCGAGCGGGTGCGCGCGGTCGTGCTCGCGATACCGTCGGGTGAGACCCTCAGCTACGGCGAGGTGGCCCGGCTGGCCGGCGTGACGTCGCCCCGGCTGGTGGGTCGCATCCTCGCGGTCGACGGCCACGACCTGCCCTGGCACCGGGTGCTGCGCGCCGACGGCACCTCGGCACCGCACATCGCCGCCGAGCAGCACGAGCGCCTGCGCGCCGAGGGCGTCTTCCTCGCTCCTGCTCGCCGCCGCGGCCGAGCGGAGGAAACCGTCGCTCGCAGCAGCCGGGACGCGCCCGATGACCGCTGAGCGGGTGCACCCCCGGCGACCGACCGCCACCGGCCGCGCGGACCGGCTACCGGTGGCGGGGCTGGCCGCTGCCGGCCCGCACGCCGCCGTCGACCGGAATCACCACGCCGGTGACGAACCGCGAGTCGTGGCCGGCCAGGAAGGCGATCACGTCGGCGATCTCGGCCGGCTCGGCGGGCCGGCCCATCGGAATGCGGCTGACGAACTCGGCGATGTCGTCGCGCGGGATGTCGGCCGTCGCGTCGGTCGTGGTCAGGGACGGAGCGACCGCGTTCACCCGTACCCCACGCGCCGCGAGCTCGACCGCGAGCGACCGGGTCACGTTGACCACCGCACCCTTCGCGGCGTTGTACGAGGTCATGGCGTAGTCGCCGCCCAACCCGGCCAGCGACGCGACGTTGACCACGCTCCCACCCCGCTCCACCAGGAACGGCAACGCGGCTTGCGTGGTCAGCACGATGGACTCCACGTCGGTGGCCATCACCTCACGCCACTCCTCGATCCGCACTTCGCTGATCGGCGCGGTCCGCGATATCCCGGCGTTGGTCACCACCACATCGATTCGCCCGAACGCCTGCACCGTGGCCGCGACCATCGCCGTGACCGCATCGCCATCGGTGACGTCGGTGACGACCGGCAGGGCAGCCGGACCGGCGACGAGCCCGGCCGTCTCCTTCAGCGCCGACTCGCGGCGACCGGCCAGCGTGACGTGGTAGCCGTCAGCCGCCAGCCGCAACGAGGTGGCCCGCCCGATGCCCGAACCGGCACCGGTCACGATCGCCACCGGCGTCTGCTCGATCTCCTCCATGCGCCCGGTGGTCGGCCGGACCCGATCACCCACGCGCGTCAGGCCGACCGGGACGGGGCCAGGCGAGCGGCGTCGTACCGTTGGCCGATCAGCTCGATCACCGCATCGTGATCGGCAAGGGGCTCCGCCACGACATCGGCCCCGCTCTGCCCGAGCTGCCGCTGGAAAAGCCCCGGGGCCAGCAGCCAGCTGGCCACCGCGACCCGCCGCGCCCCGTCGGCGCGCAGCTGCGCGACCGCCTCGTGCACCCGCGGGCCACCCATCGCGGTGGTGGCCACGCCCACCGGTCGGCCCAGTTCCCGCCCGAGCCGCCGCGCGGCCAGCGCGCTGTCGGCCTGCGCGCGCCGATCGCTCGACCCGACGACCGCCAGTACCACCGCGTCGTCGGCGCGCAACCCCGCCTCGGCCAGCCGCTGGGCGGCCGCGCCGACCAGCACCGGATCGGGCCCGAACGTCTCCGCGATCAGGACATCGCCGCGGCCGGTCGAGCGCAGCTGGTCCGGCACGTCCACCCGCACGTGGTACCCGGCGGCGAGGAACATCGGGACGGCCACGCACGGGCCGGGCAGCTCGGCGAGGGCATCGGCCGGGGTCGGGCGGCGGACATCGACGTAGCTGGTGGCCACCGGCACCCCTAGCGCCATCCGCACCCGCGCCGCCACCCGCTCGGTGACGATCGCGCCGGCCGGGTCACGGGTCCCGTGCGCGACCAGCAGCAGGGCCGGCGCGCTCACCGGACCTCGCTGCTCAGGCAGTGCCCCCCGACCGGAACCGGCCCGGCGGCCGGGTCGAGCGCGAGCCGGTAACCGCTCTTGACCACCGGCTGGATCAGCTTCGGATCGGCCAGCGCCTCGATCAGCTCGGTCATCGCCTTCTCCACGGCGACCGACTGGGGCAGCAGCTCGGCCAGGGCGGCCCGGGTGACGACGCGGCCGGGACGGCGCGCCAGCGCCCGCAGCAGGGCCATTGCGCTCCGGGGCACGTCACGCAACGTCCCGTCGATGAGCACCGCGTGTCCGCGCAGCTCCAACCAGTGCCCGGCAACCGGCAGGCCGCGGGCCCGGGCCGGCACCTCGGTCTCGAGCCTGCGCACCATGGCGCCCAGCCGGGAGCGCTGCGGCTGGGTCGTCGGGATGTCGAGCGCGGCCAACGGGGCCGCGGTCACCGGGCCGACGCACAACGCCAGCACCGGACCGCGCAGCAGCTTTAGCAGCCGGTCGCGCAGACCGCGTTCGGCCGCCCTGGCCAGCAGGCCGGCCACCGCCGGAGCGCTGGTGAACGCGAGCACGTCGAGGTCGCCGGCGAGCACCGCATCGGTCAGCCGATCCAGCGGTCCGATGTCCACCGGCGGTTCCCAGCGGTACACCGGCACCTCGATCACCTCGGCGCCGGCGACGGTGAGCGCCTCGACCATGTCCGGCAGCGGTTCGCCGTGCTGCTGCACGGCGATCCGCAGACCGTCGACGCCCTGGGTGAGCAGGTACTCCAGGACCTCGGCGGAGGATTCGGACGGTGGCGACCAGGCGTCCATCAGCCCGGCCCCGCGGATCGCGCCCCGCGCCTTGGGTCCCCGCGAGATCAGCTTCCCGACGCCGAAGGCGGTGAGCAGCTCGTCGCCGATCCCCCACTCGGTTGCGGCCTGCACCCAGCCGCGGAACCCGATACCGGTGGTGGCCACCGTGATGTCCGGCGGCTGCTCGATGAGCTTGCGGGTGGCCGCGAGCAGCTCGGTGTCGTCCACGAGCGGGACGATGCGCAGCGCGGGCCCGTGCTGGATCGTGGCGCCACGGCGTTCGAGCATGGTGCCCAGCTCGTCGGCCCGGCGGGCGGCGGTGATGCCAACGGCAAAGCCGGCCAACGGCGGCACGGTGGCGGTGGTGGGGGCAGCGGCAGTCACAACACGTCAACGGTAACCCGGCGTGGGCGGCTCCGGAGCGCACCGCCGGGTTAGAACCCGGTTACATGTCCGCGGTCAGAGCAGGGTGCTGACCAGACCGGCGGCCCGCTCCAGGCCGGCCAACGACCGCGGTGACGCCTCTGGATGCTGGGCGTGCAGAGCGAGCCGGTGCAACACCGCACGCAGCATCATCTGCGGCCACTCGTCGAGCCGGTCCCAGTGCTGGATCAGCGCCGGATCGGCATCGCCCCAGGCCAGCGCGTCGACGACGAGCACGGCCGCGGCCCATTCCTTGGGTCGCCAGCAGGGCACCAGCTCGACCAGCCCGGGGGTGCCCGCCTGGTCGAACAGCACCGCGCCGAACAGCTCCGGGTGCACCACCTGCGACGGCACCTTGACCGGCGTGCGGTACGCGGCGAGCTGGCCGTAGAGCCCGCCGCCGTTGGCCGGGCTGAGGGTGAGCTTGATCTCCCCGAACGCTCCGGCGGCGGAGCGGGCCACCAGATCGTCGCGGTCGTCGAGCAGCCGCGGGCGGGGCACGGCGGCGGTGGCTGCGTGCAACCGGTTCGCGGTGTCGACGATCGCGTCGTAGCGCGGCTCCACGGTGCCGGCGATGTGCCGGCAGGCCGCCCAACCGGCCACGATCCAGCGGCCGTCGGAGGCTCGGACGGGTCGGGCCAGCCGCACACCTTCCACCTGCAGCCCGTCCAGCACACCGGCCGACCACGAGGCCACCGCGTTGTCGGCGACCGGCCTGATCAGCACCTCACTGCACTGCCAGGCGTGCCGGCCGCCCCAGACCACCGGCGACGGCGCCACCTCGGCCACCCCGAACGCCGTGCGGACATGCGGCGGCAACTCGGCCTCGGCCGAACCGACGGGAAGCACGGGGGCAGCGGTCACGCTCCGCACGCTACCGGCGCAGCGGCGGCGATCCCGGCAGCGACGCGGCCGGCTTGCGGCGCGAGCGGTCTCACGCCGCCCGGAAAGAGGGCTACGCCGCAGCTGCGACCCGTCGGCTCACCCCGTCGATGCGTGGGCTCGATCCTGACGATCGGTGTCGTGGCTGCGCTCCCGTTCCGAGTTGCCCGATCGCTGCGGGCCCTCGCGCGACGAGGATTTCCCGTGGACGCAGTGTCGTTCCCGCTCGGAGCGGCGAGCACCCTCGGCTGCGGAAGAACCGAGTCGGGACCGCTTGCCTTCCGGGCGTTTCCGCTCCTCCGACCGTTGACGATCGGCTTTCCCGGCCGGACGGTCCGAACCGGACTCCCGATTGTCGGCGCGGGTCCGGCCGTCGTCACGCCGTTCCGCTCGCGATTCCCGCGACGTCGAACTCCGGGAGCTCGAACTGCCGTCCGAGCGCCGCGATTCGGAACCCCGCCGATCCACGCGGGATTCCCGCGAGCCCCGCCGATCCGACTCCCGCGACTCCGAACCCCGCCGATCCTCCCGTGACTCCGAATCCCGCGACTCCGAATCCTTCGAAACCCTCCGATCCGACTCCCGCGACTCCGAATCCTTCGAGCCGCGCCGATCCGAATCACGCGATTCCGAATCGGGCGATTCCGAACCCCGCCGACCCGACTCCCGCGACTCCGAACCGCCCTCCGAACGTCGCCGATCCGACTCCCGCGAGCCCGAACCACCCTCCGAACCCCGCCTGTCCGAACCCGAATCCCGGGACCCCGGCCGGTCGTCCTGCCGCTGGTCCGATCGAGATCGCGACCGCTCGGACTCCGGGCGGGAGCGCGAGCGCTCGGACTCCTTCTCCGGGGCGTCCGGCGAACCGGTGCGCGACTTCCCGCGCGGCGGCGGCGCCGGAGCCCGACCTCCGTCGGCATCCGACGAACGCTCGGGGCGTTTGCGGTCGGGGCGTTGTGCCTTTCCCGTCGGACGCCGGTCGCGGCTGCCTCGCGCCTGCGGGCTCCCAGCGGCGTCCCCGCCGCGGACCTTCCCCTTCCCGCCGTCCGGTCGCGCTGCCGATGGCGGCGCAGACGGCGACGGCGATGCAGACGGCGACGGAGTCGGAGATTCCGAGGTCGCCTGAGGAGCGGACTCCGGCTCATCGGTGTCCATCGCGCGCAGCACGTCGTCGGCGATCCGTGTCGTTCGTTCCCCGTCCTCGGGCAGCGGCGTGCGCACCGCGCTCGCCGCGTCCGCCTCGAGCACCCGCAGTTCCTGCCGCCGGGCGTCGCGCTGCCGCTGCCGGAGCACGCGCTGTTCCTCGAGCTCCGCCGCACCCGTGCCTGGCGACGGCTGCCGATCCCGCTCGGCGGCCTGCAGCTCCTCCTCGGCGCGGGCCATGTCCTGGCGAGCCCGGTTCAGCTTGCGGACGGTTTCCAGCTGCGCCGTCAACGCGATCTTGCGTTCGGCGAGCACCGCCCGGCGCTGCGCGAGCGCCCGCATCGATGCCGGCAGCGCGCCCGTCGGACGGCGCTCCCGCCAGCTCCGCTCCGTCCTGTCGATCACGGCGAGCTGCTGGTCGAGCGAGATCACGGTGGCGTGGGCGCGGGCCACCCACCGATCCTCCGAGGTCATCACGGGGGGCGCGGGCGCCGCGGCGGATGCCGGCCGGTCGGTGTCCGGCCAGCTGAGGGCGTAACCACCGGCAACCAGCCCGGCGGCCCCGATCACGGCGATGGCCCGCCGCCGGGGTGGTTCGCTGCTGCGGGGGCGCGGGGCGCGCCTGAGCAGGGGGGGCCAACCCGATCCCAGGGCGGATGGGTCGGGCACGAGGCCGGCGCTGCGCGCCCATTCCGGAAGATCGTCACCAGCCGGCCGAGTGCCGCCGGCCGGCTCGGGCAGGACGTCGGTGGACGGATCGTCCGGTGGGTCGGAATCCACCGATTCCGCCGCCGCGTGCCACTGCTCCTCCGCGAACGCAGCCCGCACCGCGAGGGCCGCCGAGCACCGCGCGGCCCCGGCCGTGGCGGCATCGCTCGACGGCATTCCGAGCCCGACCTCCGCCGGCCCGTCCGCGCTCAGCGACCGGGAACCCGACCCGGCCGGCGCGCCGGCCTGGCGTTCCCGCGCCGCCGCCGAGCGCCGTGCCTGCCGCGCGGCGTGCCGGTGGGCCGGCGTGCAGTAGAGCCGCTGCGGACGTCCGACGACGTCCTCTATCGGCTCATCGCACCCGTCAAGAGCACAACGTCTTGCGTACTCGGCGACCACAGCGACCCCCATCGCCTGGCGGACAGAGTTACGCCATCCGTTGGCCCGATCTCGCGAATTCCTGCTGGTCGCCTCGGCAACGCAGCCAACGCGGGATCACGTTTGGGTCACTCCACTATCGGAGGAAAACGCTAGCCGAGAGCCGGAGCGCGTGTCACTGCTCCACTGGAGGGGTTCTGGATCAATAGGTGGGCAGGCTCGGGTCCACCTGCTTCGCCCAGGCCAAGACCCCACCGCCGACGTGCACCGCGTCCCGGAAACCGGCCTGGTGCAGCGCGGCCAGCGCATCCGCCGATCGCGCCCCGGACTTGCAATGCAGCACGATCGGGCGGTTCTGCGGCAGCTCCGAGAGCGCGTCACCGGAAATGATGCGGTCCTTCGGAATGAGGGTCGAGCCCGGAATCCGGACGATTTCGTACTCGTGCGGTTCGCGCACGTCGATCAGCGCGAAGTCCTTGCCCGCGTCGATCATCTCCTTGAGCTCGATCGGGGTGATCGTGTGACCGGATGCGGCCTGCTGCGCGTCGTCGGAGACCACCCCGCAGAACGCCTCGTAGTCGATCAGCTCGGTGATCGGGGTCGCGGCCGGGTCCTTCCGGATGCGGATGGTCCGGTAGCTCATCTCCAGCGCGTCGTAGACCATCAGCCGGCCCAGCAGCGTCTCGCCGATACCGGTGATCAGTTTGATCGCCTCGTTGACCATGATCGAGCCGATGGACGCGCAGAGCACGCCCAGCACGCCACCCTCGGCGCACGAGGGCACCATGCCCGGCGGTGGCGCCTCCGGGTACAGGTCGCGGTAGTTGAGGCCCTGACCGTTCGGCGCGTCCTCCCAGAACACCGACGCCTGGCCCTCGAAGCGGAAGATCGAACCCCAGACGTAGGGCTTGCCCAGCAGCACCGCTGCGTCGTTCACCAGGTAGCGGGTGGCGAAGTTGTCGGTGCCGTCGAGGATCAGGTCGTAGTCGCGGAAGATGTCCAGCGCGTTGTCGGCCTCCAGCCGCGCCTCGTGCAGCCGGACCTCGACGAACGGGTTGGTCTCCTTGATCTTGTCGCGCGCCGACTTGGCCTTGGAGCGCCCGATGTCGGACTGCCCGTGGATGATCTGGCGCTGCAGGTTCGACTCGTCGACCACGTCGAACTCGACGATGCCGAGCGTCCCGACGCCCGCTGCGGCCAGGTACAACAGCGCCGGGCTACCCAGCCCGCCGGCCCCGACCACCAGCACCTTGGCGTTCTTCAGCCGCTTCTGACCGGCCATCCCGACGTCCGGAATGATCAGGTGCCGGCTGTAGCGGGCCACCTCGTCCTTGGTCAGCTCGGCGGCCGGCTCAACGAGCGGCGGTAGCGCCATGATGCAAGCTCCTCGAAATTGGCGAACGTCGTCGTCCGGCGCAACGCCGCGACCCGACCCATTCTTCCCCGGTCAGGACCGGCCGCGATCGGCGGGAGCCCAGGTGCCGGCGGCCACCGCGTCCCACATCCCGGCGACGGCCCTGGCCACCGCGTCCGGCGCCTCGATCTGCGCACAGTGCCCCACTCCGGGCAACATCAGCAGCGGAGCCCGCAGCAGCTGCGCGGTCCGGGCGGCCAGCCGCGGTGCGACCAGCCGGTCCTTCTCGCCCCACACCACCAGGGTGGGCGCCTGCACCCGCGCGGCCAGCGCCCACAGCTCGCTGCGGAACCAGCTGGCCAGCAGGGCCACCCCGGTCCGGCTGACCGCCTCCCGCGACCATTCCAGACGCCCGCGCGCCTCGATCTCGGCGACCGCCTCGGCCATCCGGTGCGCCGGCACGCAGCTCGGGTCGCCGAAGCAGAGCCGCACCACCTGCTCGGCCCGGGTCTGCGGGCTCATCGCGGCCAGCTCGGCCCGGGCCCGCTCCCCGATCCGCGGCAGCACCGCCAGCAGCAGCCGCGGGTCCGACACCCGTCGCGGGTCCGGCCTGCGGTCCGGCATCGCGGGCGAGACCAGGGTGAGCGTGCGCACCAGCTCCGGGCGGCGCGCGGCCACGGCCAGCGCGATCGCGCCGCCCAGCGAGTTGCCCAGCAGGTGCACCGGACGCCCGCGGCCGGCGAGGAAGCACAGCAGCGCGTCGGCGTGCCCGGCCGGGGAGTAGTCGCGGGAGGCGAGCGGTCGGGACAGCCCGAAACCCGGCAGGTCGATCGCCGTGCCCGCGGCCCGGGTGCACAGCAGCCCGGCCAGATCGGTCCAGTTCGTCGCCGAGCCGGACAGGCCGTGCACGTAGAGCGCCGGCACCCCGTCCGGGCCCGGTGTCTCCCGCACGTGCAGCGTCACCCCGCCCGAGGTGACCTCGCTGCCCGGCCACGGTTTCCGGTGCGGATCGCGGACCGGCATCGAGCCGGCGTCGGCCAGCGGCACCTCCGTGAGCGGCGGCCTCGGTGATGGCCGCCGGAGGGAGAACGAGGTGGGGGTGGGCGGTGCGGTGGACACGGTTCGAGGATCGCCCGTCGGGTGATCGCTGCGCCAGTCCAGGTGCCCGGACGCACATCCGCTCCGGACGGCACGGCGGTGCGGAATGGGTGTCACCGATACCGGAGTGAGGCGTTGTAGACGGGGAACGGGTAGGAGAGGTGGCGGCCATGACGACCGCGTTGCGGCTGCTGGGCTACGGCGCCGCACTGGTCCTCGCCTTCGGCGCGGCCTGGGGCGTCGGCACCGCGACCGGCCCGCCGGGATGGCCCGCCCGGCCCGCGCCGTCGATCTCCGCCGCTCCTCCCGGCTCCACCGAACCGCCCCCCGGCTCGACCGAACCGCCCCCCGACGCCACCGATTCCGCCCCGACCGGCCCCGCGCCGACCGCGCCGACCCCGGCAGCACCGCACCAGCACTCCCGCGCCGCCCCCGGCGCCGATGTCGACACCCAGGGCCTGGCCGCCACCGCGGCCGGCTACACGCTGGTCCCCCAGGACAGCACGTTCACCGCGGGCCGGTCGGGCGAGCTGGCCCTCTCCGTCACCGGCTCCGACGGCCGCCCGGTGGCGGCCTACGACACCGTGAAGGACCAGCAGCTGCACCTGGTGGTGATCCGCCGCGACACCGCCGGATTCCAGCACCTGCACCCGACCCTCGGGCCGGACGGCGTGTGGCGCACCCCGCTGCTGCTGCCCGCGGCCGGCGGCTACCGCATGTTCGCCGACTTCGTCCCCACCGGCGGCCCGCCGCTCGTGTTGGGGACCGACCTGTTCGCCGCCGGTGAGTTCGACCCGATCTCGTTCGCGGCGTCGCGGGTCGCGCAGGTCGACGGCTATCAGGTCCGGCTCGACGGTGACCTGGTGCCGGGCCGGACGTCGCAGATCTTCGCGACGGTGAGCCGGGGTGGCGCCGCGGTCACCGATCTGCAGCCCTACCTGGGGGCTTTCGGTCACCTGGTGGCGTTGCGCCGCAGCGATCTGGCCTACACCCACGTCCACTCGGACGCCGCGGGCGCACCGGTCGCCGCCGACCGCTCGGGGCCGGGCATCGCGTTCACCGCGCAGGTGCCGACGGCCGGCAGCTACCGGCTGTTCCTCGACTTCCGGCACGAGGACGTGGTGCGCACCGCCGAGTTCACCGTCGACACCAGCGCGCAGGCATGAGCACCGGCACCCCACCACCGGCGCCCGCTCCCGCTCCGGCGGCCGCCCCGCAGCCGGGCACCCGACCACGGGCCGCCAGCCAGCCGGCCAGCCAGCCGCCGGCCACCCAGCCATCAGCCACCCCGTCACCGGACGCTCCGCCAGCCGCTGATCCGACCCCACTGCGCAACCGCTTGATCATCTCAGCGGCGCTCGCCCTGCCGGTGATCGTGCTGTCGGCGGCACCGGCCTGGCAGTTCCGGTTCTGGCAGTGGATCGCCCTCGTGCTGGCGGCACCGGTCCTCGTGTGGGGGGCGTGGCCGTTCCACCTGGCGGCCGGGCGGCTCGCCCGCCGCGGCGCGGCCGGCACCGACACGCTGCTCTCGATCGGCACGCTGGTCACGCTGGGCTGGTCGCTGTACGCGCTGCTGTTCGGCGCCGCCGGTGAGCCGGGGATGACCCAGCCGTCGCACGTCACCGTCGGCCCGAGCGCCGGTTCCGACGCGATCCACCTCGACGCGGCGACCGGCCTGACGGTGATCGTCCTGCTCGCTCAGCACCTGCTGGCACGATCCGAGCGCCGCGCCCGGGCCGCCGGGCGCCTACCGCCGGATGCCGGCGCCGAGGTCGGGTTCCCGGCCGATCGGGCGTCCGGCGTGCTGGTGCCGATCGCGATCGTGCTCGCGGTGGCGACGCCGGGTTTCTGGCTCGGCGCCGGCGCCGCCACGGCGACCGCCGGCGCCACCGCGATCGCCGTGCTGCTGGTGGGATGCCCCTGCGCGCTGGATCTCGCGGCCCCGACCGCCTGGCTCGCCGGCATCCGCCGCGGCCCCCGGCTCGGCATCGCGATCAGCAGCCCGCAGGTGCTGAGCGCCACCCTCGAGGTGGACACCGTCCTGCTGCACCGGACCGGCGTCGTGACCACCGGCGCGATGACGGTGCACGCGGTGCACGCCGGCCACGGGGTCGACGCCGATCTCGCGCTGCGGTTGGCGGGTGCCGTCGAGCAGGCCTGCGCCCACCCGGTCGCGACGGCGATCACCGCCGCCGCCCGGGCGGTGGCCGCGGGTGGGCTGCCGGACGTGGCCGAGTTCGACAGCACCCCGGGGCTCGGGGTACGCGGCCTCGTCGCCGAGGTCGACGGTGACACGGTGGTCGCGCACGCGGTCCTGGTCGGGCGGCCCGAGCTGCTGGCCGAGCACGACATCGCGCTGCCGGCCGACCTGGCCGCCGCCCGCGACCGGACCGAGGCCGGCGGGCACACCGCGGTCGCGGTGGCCTGGGACGGGGTGGCCCGCGCGGTGCTCGCCGTCGGTGATCCGGTCCGGCCGACCAGCGCGGCGGCGGTGCGCGGGCTGGTCGCGCTGGGCGTGACCCCCATGCTGCTCACCGGCGACAACGGCGCCGCGGCTCGGGTGCTGGCCGATCAGCTCGGGCTGCCCGCCGCCGCGGTGATCTCCGAGGTGCCCCCGGAGGGCACGGTGGCGGTGATCGAGCGGTTGCAGGCCGACGGGCACCTGGTCGCGCTGGTCGGCCACGGCATCGGCATCGACACCGCCGCGCCGGCCGCCGCCGACCTCGCCCTGATCACGGGAACCGGTGACGGCGCCCCGCCTCCCACCCTCCGGTGCGGTGACCTGCTGGCGGTGCTGGACGCGCTCCGGCTCGCCCGGCGCACCCGCAGGGTGCTCACCGAGAGCCGGCTCGCGGCGTCGATCTGCACCATCCTCGCCCTGCCGGCGGCCGCGCTCGGCCTGCTCACCCCGACGCTCGCCGCCGCCGCCGTCGGTCTCGCTTCGCTACTCGTCGTGGCCAGCAGCCTCCGGCTGCGGCGATTCCGCGGCACCCCAGTGACGCAGGCCACCTCGGACGGTCTACTCCCCGGTAGGGTGTGACGCGCCGGATGTCGGTGAGCACCGGACGGAGGGGGCGGGCTGAGCGTGACCGAGGCACCCGTTCATCGCGGCATCCGGATGTCCCGCGGTGCCCGGCGGGCCCAGCTGCTGGTCGCGGCCCGCGCGGTCTTCGCGGCGCACGGCTACCACGCGGCGGCCATGGACGACATCGCCGAGCGCGCCGGCGTCAGCAAGCCGGTGCTCTACCAGCACTTCCCCGGAAAGCTGGAGCTCTACCGGGCGCTGCTCACCACCTCGGCCGACGAGCTGGTCGAGCGGGTCCGCACGGCGCTGCAGGCCAGCACCGACAACCACGAGCGCGCGCAGGCCGCCGTGGCCGCCTACTTCGACTTCGTGGCCGGCGACAGCCAGGCCTACCGGCTGGTGTTCGAGTCCGACCTGCGCAGCGAGCCCGAGGCGGCCGCCGTCGTCGAGAGCGCCCTGTCCCGCTGCCTGGACGCCATCGCCGCCGCGGTCACCGCCGACGCCGGGCTCGACCCACCGCGGGCCCGGCTGCTCGCGGTCGGGCTGGTCGGGCTGAGCCAGCTGGCCGCGCAGTACTGGCTGGACTCCGACCGCGCGGTGCCCCGGGACGAGGCGATCGACCTGATGACCGGCCTGGCCTGGCGCGGTCTGGCCGGCTTCCCGCTGGTCCACGGGACCGACTGAGGCGTCTCGACGCAGCGAGTGCGGTGGCCCTAGCCGATCGCGAAACCCACCCGCCGGACGTCCTCCGCGTCGATCTCCACGTAGGCGATCTGGGAGCTGCGGACCAGGTAGCGCCTGCCCTTCTCGTCGACCAGCCGGAGCAGGCCGTCCTTGCTGGCCAACGCCTGGTCGACCAGCGCCTGGACGTCGTCCGGCTTCTGGTCGCTGGACACCACGAGCTCCCGCGCGCTCTCCGCGATGCCGATCTTGACCTCCACCGGTGAACCTCCTGGCCGTGATGTGGGACATGGGCGTTGCGCCCAGGCTAGCCGTCGGCTCCCGCCGCGGCCGTCACGGGCGCTCCGCCCTGGGCGAAACCGGTGTCGGCGGGCGGCGGCCGTTCGTGACGCTCCTACCGGAGCCCCAAGCTGCCCATCCGCTTGGCGTGATTGGACTGCAGCCGGCGCAGCAGCGCGGCTATCCCGGACAGGTCCCCCGATCCGGTGATGATGAAATCGGCCAGCTCGTCGCGTTCGGCCACGATCTGCTGGGCCTGCGTGACCGCCTCCCCGAGCAGCCGCCGACCCCACAGCGCCAACCGGTCGTGCACCTGGCGGTTGCTGACACAGGCCGCCCGCACCTCCCGCTCGGCGAACGCGCTGTGCCCGGTGTCGGCCAGCACCCGCTGCACCAGCGCCCCGGTCGGGCCGGGTAGCCAGCCGGCGATCTCACGGTAGAAATCGGCCGCCAGCCCGTCGCCGAGATAGGCCTTGACCAACGATTCCAGCCAACTGCGGGGGCGGGTCGAGGCGTGGTAGGCGTCCCACTGGGCGACGAAGGGCAGCATCGCGGCCTCCACCGGCACCCCCATCCCGGCCAGGTGCTCCTCCAACAGCCGGAAGTGGCCGATCTCGGCGGCAGCCATCGAGGACAGCGCCGCCCGTCCGCTCAGCGTGGGCGCGGCCCGGGCGTCCTCGGCCAGCCGATCGAACGCCGACAGCTCGCCGTAGGCCAACACCCCGAGCAGGTCGACGGCCGCCTGACCCGCGCCGCCGGGTTCCGCAGCTGTCGTCATCCGGGAGAGCCTAGTGTCGTGGAAACGAGGTTCCTTGCACGGATCCATCGTCCAGATGGACGCATCGCAAGGCGGAGGAGGCGCCGATACCGGGGTTGTATCGGCGCCGACGACAACGCAGCGAGGCGCCAACTGGGCGGCGGAGGCGGGTAAGAAGACCTCGTTTCCACGACACTACGTGTCGCCGCAAACCCGTCGAGCGGCGAACATCACCGCACTCGATGGTGTGCCGTGGGGCCCATATCGGTGGCACCGGGTACCCTGTGCCTCAGCGCAGCGCCCGAACCGGGCGCGCGCCGACCCGCGAAACCGACCGGACCAGTACCTCAACGGTCCGGACCGGCACCGCAACGAATTGTGCGTGCAGCGCCTCGACGGCTCTCCCACTCGGCGCCCCGTGCCTGCCAGCCGGCTTCCGGCTCGTGGCATGGAGCAGCCGGTGGTCGACGAACCGGCCCCGGGTTCCTGTGCGCGGAGAGAGGCGATCACCCTGTCCGTCCCCCATGACTCATCCCCCGAACCCGACCACTCGGCTGTGGATCTCGCCGAACTCGGGATCCCCGAAACCGACGAGGCCGTCGAGGCGCACCCGCTGCAGGCCGGCGCCCCGGTCAAGGAGGAATCCCCCACCTTCGCCGAGCTGGGCGTGCGCGAGGAGATCGTGCGCGCGCTGGCCGAGGCCGGCATCGTGCGCACCTTCGCCATCCAGGAGCTGACGCTGCCGCTGGCGCTGGCCGGCGACGACATCATCGGCCAGGCCCGCACCGGCATGGGCAAGACGCTGGGCTTCGGCGTGCCGCTGCTGCAGCGGATCACCGCACCGGCCGAGCAGCCGGCCGCCGACGCCGACGGCGAGGCCGCCGACCGCACCAAGGACGTGCCGCAGGCGCTGGTCGTGGTGCCCACCCGCGAGCTGTGCGTGCAGGTGGCCGCCGACCTCAAGGACGCCGGCAAGCACCTCGGCATCCGGGTCACCGCGATCTACGGCGGCCGGGCCTACGAGCCGCAGCTGGCCGCGCTGCGCCGCGGAGTCGACGTGGTCGTCGGCACCCCGGGCCGGCTGCTGGACCTGGCCGAGCAGCGGCACCTGGTCCTCGGCCGGGTCAAGGCGCTGGTCCTGGACGAGGCCGACGAGATGCTCGACCTGGGCTTCCTGCCCGACGTCGAGCGGATCATGCGGATGCTGCCCGAGAAGAAGCAGACGATGCTGTTCTCGGCCACCATGCCGGGCCCGATCATCGCGCTGTCCCGCGCCTTCCTGGACCGGCCCACGCACATCCGTGCGGAGGAGGCCGACCAGGGCTCCATCCACGAGCGCACCCGGCAGCTGGTCTACCGGGCGCACGCGATGGACAAGGTCGAGCTGCTCACCCGGGTGCTGCAGGCCGCCGACCGCGGCCTCACCATGATCTTCGCCCGGACCAAGCGCACCGTGCAGCGGGTGGCCGACGATCTCGCCGACCGCGGGTTCGCCGCCGCCGCCGTGCACGGCGACCTGGGCCAGGGCGCCCGCGAGCAGGCGCTGCGCGCGTTCCGCTCCGGCAAGGTCGACGTGCTGGTGGCCACCGACGTCGCGGCCCGCGGCATCGACGTCACCGACGTCACGCACGTGATCAACTACCAGTGCCCCGAGGACGCCAAGACCTACGTGCACCGGATCGGCCGCACCGGCCGGGCCGGCAAGGAGGGCGTCGCGGTCACCCTCGTCGACTGGGACGAGCTGCACCGCTGGAAGATGATCAGCGACGATCTCGGGCTCGGCATGCCCGAGGCGCCCGAGACCTACTCCACGTCCGAGCACCTGTTCACCGACCTCGACATCCCGACCAGGGCCACCGGACGGCTTCCGCACTCGAAGCGCACCCGGGCCGGGCTGGACGCCGAGTACGTCGACACCGAGGGCGACCAGGGTGGCCGCGCCCGCCGGGACAAGGGCGGCCGCGACCGCAAGCGCGCCGGCACCGAGGACGTCGTCGTGCCCGAGCGCGGTCGCCGCCAGCGCGTGGTGCGCACCCGCAGCCGGGGTGGCGTCGCCGTGGGTGGCGCCGACCAACCCGGCCCGAACGGCACCGCTGCCGATCAGGCGCCCACCTCGGGTGCCCCGACGGCCGCAGCCCCGAGAGCCGCAGCCCCGAGCGCCACAATCCCCACTTCCGCGGCACCCACCGCTGCGGCTCGCACCTCTGCGGCTCGCACCTCTGCGGCTCGCACCTCTGCGGCCCCGACCGATGGCGGCAGTGCGGCACCGGCCGGGGCCGACGCCGGCACCGGCGGTGAGCAGCCAAGCCCCGCAGGCGACGCCGTCGCGGTGGCGCCCGTCGGCGTGGCGCCGGTGGCGGGGACGGCGGCGAGCAAGAGGCCCCGGACGCCGCGGCCAGCTGAGGCGGACCACCGTTGGCACGCCTGCAGGTGCGGCCCCGTCCGCCGGGACCCTCACGGTCCCGGGGCACCGGGCTCTCGTGGCCGCCGCAGTCGATCCAGTGGCGCCCGCGGCGGGTCCGATCCGAACGGTGCCGGCGCAGCGATGTGATCATCGGCGTCGGCCTGACGGTGGTCCTGCTGGTGGCGGCCGTGGCGCTGGGTCGCACCAGCGACGCGGCCGGCACCACCGACCGGCTCGCCGATCCGCCGATCGCGGCCCCGGTGAACGCGGGCGACCTGCCGGCCGGGTTCGTCGAGGCCTGGCGAGCACCCAGCGCGGCCACCACGACCCCCGTGGTGGCCGGCCCGGCGGTGATCACCGCCGACGGTTCCACCGTGTCCGGCCGGGACGCCGAGTCCGGCACCGAGGCCTGGACCTACACCCGCGACCGTCCGCTGTGCGTCGCCGCCGCCGGCTTCCCCGCCTCCGACGGCCGGCGTGGCCGGGTGCTGGCGCTCTACCAGGGCGGCACCGGGTTCTGCAGTGAGATGACCGCGCTGCGCCCGGACACCGGGGCCCGGGTCGCGGCGCGCAACCCCGACGTGGTCCCGGGCACCGAGCTGATCGCCGACGACACGTTCGTCGTCGCCACCGGCGAGCGCTACTTCGAGGTCGAACGATCCGACCTGGTCAAGACGCTGGAGTACGGCGCCGTCATCGCCCCCGCGCAACCCGATCGGCAACCGCGCGCCGAACTGCAGCTACGGCTCCATCGCGCTCGCCGCCCGCCGGATCGGCGTGATCGAACGATGCGCGGCGGAGACCACCGACCGGCTCACCGTGCTCGCCCCCGATCCGGACGACGCCGAGAAGCCCGAGGAGGAGTTCTCGGTGCTGCTGCCCTCGGGCGACGCCACCGTGGTCACGCTGTCCAGCGAGCGGGTGGCGGTGGCCCTGCCGAACCCGCCCCGCCTGCAACTGCTGGACAAGACCGGCGCCGAGGTCGCCATGATCAACCTCGACGTGCCCGCGGCCGACCTGGCCGCCGACCCGCCCGGCGGCGTGGCCGAGGTGACGACCGGCACGGTCGACGAGCCGGCCTACTGGTGGACCGGCTCCCGCACCATCGCGCTGGATCCCACCGACCTGACCCCGCGCTGGACGCTGCCCGACACCCTGGGCCCCGCCCTGCCCTACGGCAATGGGCTGCTGGTCCCGGTCCCGGCCGGGCTGCTGGACGTCGACGCGGGCAGCGGAGCGGTGCTGCGCACCATTCCCCTCGCCCGCCCCGACCCCACCCTCTCGGTGCGGCTGGCCGCGGCCGGCGAGGTGCTGCTCGAACAACGCGGTCCCGAGGTCGTCGCGCTGCGACCCTCCTGACAATGCGACCCTCCTGAGGAGGTCCTGCTGCGCACCCGGTCGAGAAGATCCTCGCCGGTGACGGGGCCGCTGGCCTATGGTGCCCAGGCCAGGGTCTACACCCGAGCGGCGCCGCGCACGATCGCGCCGCTCCACCCCGTCCGGTCCTGGCCGCCCACTCCGGTGACCCGTACCGACGACGCAGGGAGCACCCGATGAAGAAGCTGATCAACAACCCGGCCGATGTGGTGGCCGAGGCGCTACTGGGCATCGACGCCGCCCACCCGGACCTGCGGGTCGACCACGAGCACCGGGTCATCTACCGCGCGGACGCCCCGCGGCCGGACAAGGTCGGGCTGATCTCCGGCGGCGGGTCGGGTCACGAGCCGATGCACGGCGGGTTCGTCGGGTTGGGCATGCTCGACGCGGCCTGCGCGGGCGAGATCTTCACCTCCCCGGTGCCGGACCAGATGGTCGCCGCCACCGAGGCCGTCAACGGCGGCGCCGGCGTGCTGCACATCGTCAAGAACTACACCGGCGACGTGATGAACTTCGAGATGGCCGCCGAGATGGCCGCGGCCACCGGCGGCATCGAGGTCGTCGCGGTGGTCACCGACGACGACGTCGCGGTCACCGACAGCCTCTACACCGTCGGTCGCCGCGGCGTCGGCGTCACCGTGCTGGTGGAGAAGATCGCCGGGGCCGCCGCCGAGGAGGGCCGCAGCCTGGCCGAGGTCGCGGACATCGCGCGCCGGGTGAACGGCGCCGGCCGCAGCATGGGCATGGCGCTGACCTCGTGCACCGTGCCCGCCGCCGGCACCCCGACCTTCGACCTGCCCGACAACGAGATGGAGGTCGGCATCGGCATCCACGGCGAGCCCGGTCGGCGACGGCTGCCGATCGGCACCGCGGCCGAGGTCGCCGAGATGCTGATGCAGCCGATCCTGGACGACCTCGACTTCACCGGCGACAGCGGCGTGCTCGCCTTCGTCAACGGGATGGGTGCCACCCCGCTGCTGGAGCTGTACCTGATGTACAACGAGGTGGCCGCGATCCTGTCGAAGTCGGGCATCCCGGTGGCCCGTTCGCTGGTCGGCTCCTACGTGACCAGCCTGGACATGGCCGGTTGCTCGGTGACCCTGCTCAAGGTCGACGACGAGCTGCTGCGGCTGTGGGACGCACCGGTCCGCACGCCCGGTCTGCGCTGGGGCATCTGAGGCCCGCGGAGCAGCAGGAGATGACGGACACTCGACCCGTGCCCCCGACCACCGATTCCCTCGACGTGACGACCCTGCGCCGCTGGCTGGGCCGTTTCGCCGACGCCATCGCCGACCAACGTGACGTGCTGACCAGGCTCGACGCCGCCATCGGCGACGCCGATCACGGCGCCAACATGCACCGCGGCATGACCGCCGTCATCGCCGCGCTGGACAAGGCGTCGCCACCGACCCCGGCGGCGCTGCTCAAGACCACCGGCATGACGCTGGTGAGCACGGTCGGCGGGGCCAGCGGACCGCTCTACGGCACGCTGTTCCTGCGGATGGCGGGCAGCTGCGGCGACCGCGAGACCTGCGACGCGGCGGCCTTCGGAGCGGCGCTGCGGGCCGGGCTGGAGGGCGTCGTCGCCCGTGGACGGGCGGTGGCCGGTGACAAGACCATGTTCGACGCCCTCGCCCCGGCGTGCGACGCCTACGACGAGGCAGTGGCTTCCGGCGCCGGTCTGGTCGCCGCGCTGACCGCGGCCAGCCGCGCGGCCGACGCCGGTCGGGACGCCACGATCCCGCTGCTGGCCCGCAAGGGTCGGGCGTCCTACCTGGGCGAACGCAGCGTGGGCCACCAGGATCCCGGTGCGACCTCGACCGCCCTGCTGCTCACCGCCGCGGTGCGGGCCGTCGGCTGAGTCGAGTGGCGGACGGGCCCGCCGCCAGCGACCCTTGAGGGGTGACCACGGATTCGCGGCTCGACGCCTCCCGGCCCGGCGCGGGGGGATACTTTCCGACGGGCAGCATCACCCGCACGGTCATCGGCGATCCGGCCGCCCTGATCGGCGGCATCAGCGCGCTGTTCCTGCAGCCGCTGCACCCGCGGGCGATGGCGGGCGTGGAGCAGCACTCCTCGTTCCCGGACGACTTCTGGCCGCGGCTGGAGCGCACGGCCGGCTACGTCACCACGCTGGCCTTCGCCGACACCGCCACCGCCGACCGCGCGGTGGCCCGGGTCCGCGGCATCCATCGCCGCGTGCACGGCATCGACCCGGTCACCGGTGCCCGCTACTCCGCCGACGATCCCGATCTGCTGCGCTGGGTGCACGTGTGCGAGGTCAGCTCGTTCGCCCACGCGGTGCGCAGGCTGGGACTGATCGACGACGCCGAGCAGGACCGGTTCCTGGCCGAGCAGGTCCGGGCCGGCGCGCTGCTGGGCGCCACCGAGCTGCCGACCAGCCGGGCCGAGGTCGACGAGTACTTCGCGTCGGTCCGGCCGGAGCTGGTGGCCGGCCCGGTGGCCCGACGGGCGGTGCGAAGGCTCGCCCTGGCCCCGCTGCCGCGCCGGCTGGAGCTGCTCACGCCGGCCCGGCCGGTGTGGACGCTGGTGGCCGCGGTCGCGATCGGGATGCTGCCCGACTGGGCCAAGGATCTCTACGGCCTGCCCAGGGTGCTGCGCAGCGGCGGGTTGGAACGGCGCGCCGTCACCGCCGGGCTGGCCACGTTGCGGGCCGGGATGCTCGGCTTCAGGCGAGCCACTGGACGGCCAGCACCGCCGCGCTGATCGTCACCACGACGGCCATCGCGGCCCACCCGAGTGCGCCGGTCCGGCGGTCGGCCTGACGCTGCGCCACCACCGCCCCGATCGCGGCCACCCCGTGCCAGACCAGCGTGCCCGGACCCGGGCCGGGCGAGCCGATCCGGTCGGCCACGATCCAGGCCACCACCAGCGCCACCGTGAGCGCGACCAGCCCGCCGGCGAGCAGCCCGGTGATCGCCCGCAGCCAGGATCCACGCGGCCAGGATCCGCGCGCCCCCCTCCGCGAGCCCGTCCTCACGGCGCCAGCATGGCCCACGGATCTGCCGCCGGCCCCATCGTCCGGCCCTCGGGGCAGTTGCGCCGCATCGGGCAGCCGGTGCAGCGCGGCGCCGGCCGGGTCGGGAACTGCGCGTCCGGGTCGGCGCCGGCCTCGACCGCGTCCGTCGCGGCCGCCAGCTCGTCCGCGGCCCGCTCGGCCCGCCGCAGGTGCGCGGCGAGCGAGGCCGCGTCGTGCCGCCAGCCGGCCACCGCACCGCTGGGCAGGTGGTGCAGCTCCACCTGCGTGCACGGCGATCGCAGGGTGTGTTCGGTGGCCATCGCGTACAGCGCCAGGGCCTGCGACGCGGCGGCGTCGGCTGCGGTGGGCACCCGGCCGCCGGTCTTGTAGTCCACGATCACCAGCTCGGCGCCGCGGCGGTCGATCCGATCCACCCGGCCCTCGGCCACCACCCGCCCGGTGCCGACCGACACCCAGCGCTCCAACCCGACGCCCGGCTCCTCGTCGGGCTCGATCCGCAGCAGCTGCTCGGCCACGTAGTCGTGCACCCATTCCCGGGCCCGGGCCCGGTAGCGCGCGGCCTGCTCGTCGTCGCGGAAGCCCTCGCTGTTCCAGTACCGGTCGACCAGCCCGGTCGCCACCGCCGGGGTGCGCTCGGCGATCGGGCGCTCGAACAGCGCCCGCAAGGCCAGGTGCACGACCGCACCGAGGGTGTTGCCGGCCCGTGGCCCCCCACGCGGTGGCGCCGGCCGGTCCACATAGGTCAGCCGGTAGCGGCGGGGGCAGTCGCCCCAGATCCCGAGCCGGGCCGGGGTGACCCGCACCAGCCGCTCGATCCCGAGATCGAACCCGAGCTGTGTCCCGCCGTCCACCCTCCCGAGGCTAGCCCCCGCCCCGCGGTCACCCCGGCACCACTCATCGGCGCGAACGGCACTTTCGCACGCTGGGTGCGAGCGAGAGTGCCGTTCGTGCCACTCCCGCCCGCGCGCCGCGAGCTCCACCGACAGCTCCCCCGCATCCGACCTCCGAGCCCCCACCCGCCGTTCGGAGCCAAACTGCTGTTCTGACGTCCGTGCGGGAGCGTTTCGGAGCCGAACTGGTCAGCCGGTGAGCAGCTCGGCGCCGGTGGCCTGGGTGAGGAGCGCGTCGAGGTCGTGCTCAGCGGTGGTCTCGGCCGCGAGCGGCGTGGACTTGTTCGTGCCGTGGTAGTCGCTGGAGCCGGTGGTGAGCAGCCCGAGATCGGCAGCCAGCCCGCGCAGCAGCTCGCGATCCTCCGGGCCGTGGTCGGGATGGTCCACCTCGACCCCGGCCAGCCCGGTCGCCGCCAGCTCGACGATCACCGACGGCTCCACGACCCGGCCGCGGCGACGGGCGAACGGGTGCGCGAACACCGGCACGCCGCCCGCCGCGCGCACCATGGCCACGGCGGTGTGCACCGGGGTGTCGGCCTTGGGCACGTAGTACGGGCTGCCGTTGTGCAGCAGCGTGCCGAACGCCTCGTCGACGGAGCCGACCACGCCGGCGGTGACCAGCGCCATGGCCAGGTGCGGCCGGCCGGCGCTGGTGCCGTCGGGGAGCAACTCGAGGATGGTGTCGGCGTCCACCGGGTAGCCGTCGGCGGCCATCTTGTCGGCGATGCGGCGCAGCCGGTGCCGGCGCTCGGTCCGCAGCCGGGTCTGCTCGGTGACGATCGCCTCGTGCGCCGGATCGAACAGGTAGCCCAGCAGGTGCACCGACACGTCCCGTTCGTCGCGACCGGTCACGCTCACGCAGGAGAACTCGGCCCCCCGCAGCAGCGTCAACCCGGCCGGCAGCGCCGCCGCCGCCTCGTCCCAGCCCGCGGTGGTGTCGTGATCGGTGATCGCCAACACCTCGACGCCCGCGGCCCGCGCCGCCGCGACGAGCTCGGTCGGGCTGTCGGTGCCGTCGGAGACGGTGGTGTGGGCGTGCAGGTCGATGCGTCGGCTGGGCACGCCTGAGGCTAACCGGTACCCGGCGACTCAGCGCGAGATGATCAACCCCGAATGATCAGCGCCGCCAGCGCGGCCGGGCCAGCATGCCGGTGGCCCTGGTGCGACCCTTCTCCCCGAACACCAGCTCGGAGACGGCCTCGTAGACCTCCTCAGGACGGGGCACGTACTTGATCCGTTCGAAGGCCTGGTTCTGCCCCGCGGACTCGACGATGATCGTCCCGTAGCCGAGCATCCGCCCGCCGAGGGTGCGCTGGAAGGTGAGGTCGGTGACCTTGGCCAGCGGCATCATGCCGAGGTTGTGGGTGATGATCCCCTTGGACAGCATCACCCGCTTGTCGGTGACCACGATGCGCTCGGTCCACCAGAGGATCACCTTGACGGTGAAGCGCAGCACCGCGACCAGGGCCAGGTAGAACGTGACGTTGTCGATCAGCACGCCGGCGGGCAGGTAGTACTCCAGCGCGACCATGGCCAGCAGGAACAGCCCGGTCTGGGTGAGGTCCTTCCAGATCGAGGCCCAGTGGTAGCGCACCCGGATGACCCTGCGTTCGGTCGGGAGCAGGTATTCGTCGATCTCCCGGGGGGCCAGCATGGGCTACACGAGCTCGGTGAAGAAGGTCGTGATCGAGTCGGCGGCGTTGCGCAGCGTGCCCAAGATGCTCCGCAACGCGTCGGCGGCGCTCTCGGGATCAGTGATGACGAAGAAGATGATCAGCGCCAGCACGAGGAACCCGACGATCCTCCTGAGGCTCATCGCAGACCTACCTAACCGTTCCGGCCGTGGTTTCCCTGGGGCTTGAATGATAGCTGTGCCGTGTGTGGCTCGTGTTTCTACCGCAAAAGTACCTCTCACGGTATAGGGCGCGCGGGACGTAGGGTTCCGCCTGATGAGCGACGGTTCGGATACGGTCCGCTGCGTCGGGGCGCTGACCTACGACGAACGAGGCCGGTTGCTGCTGGTGCAGCGGGCCAACGAACCCGGTCGCGGGCTGTGGTCGGTGCCGGGCGGACGGATCGAGCCGGGCGAGGACGACGCGGTCGCGGTGGCCCGCGAGATGCTCGAGGAGACCGGCCTGGTCGTCGAGCCCGGCCGGCTGATCGGAAACGTCCGGCGCGGCCCGTACTCGATCAACGACTACCGCTGCACCGTCGTCGGCGGCCGGTTGCAGGCCGGCGACGACGCCGCCGCCGTCCGCTGGTGTGACGCCGCCGAGATGGCCGCGTTGCCGCTGGTCGAGTTGCTGGTCGAGACGCTGGCCGGCTGGGACGCGCTGCCGAGGTAGCCGATCACCGCCGGGCAGTCAGACCTGGGGCTCGGGACGGCCCGGCTGCTCGCCGCCGCGCGCGTCGCCGTAGCAGCGCTTGGGCACCATCACCTTGCGGCGGAACGTGCAGACGACGGTGCCGTCCTGCTTGTAGCCCCTCGTCTCGACGTGCACGACGCCGCGATCGTCGCGGGAGCGGGACTCGGTCTTGTCCAGCACCTGGGTCTCGCCGTAGATCGTGTCGCCGTGAAAGGTCGGCCTGGTGTGCTTGAGCGAGGAGACCTCCAGATTGGCGATCGCCTTACCGGAGACATCGGGTACCGACATGCCCAGCAGCAATGAGTAGATGTAGTTGCCCACCACCACATTGCGCCCGAAATCGGTGGTCCCTTCGGCGTAATGCGCATCCAGGTGCAGCGGATGGTGATTCATCGTGAGCAGGCAGAACAGGTGGTCGTCGTACTCGGTGACCGTTTTGCCCGGCCAGTGCTTGTACACCGCACCGACCTCGAACTCCTCGAAGTACCGACCGAACTGCAACGTTGCCGCCTCCGTCACCGGGTGTTCGCCGAAAGGGAGTAATCTATCCCGTGGCCTGGTGGCCGGACGTCCGATCGGGACGACTGTGGCCACCGGCACAACGGCTCAGCACGTCGACACGGACGAACGGGGAGGTGAGCGCGGTGCCCACGGCACCCGGATGCAGTAGTCGCCGCGTTCTCGCCCTGGATACCTGAGGTCTCCCCCGGTCGGGACGCGAGCTCCACGCCCACGCGATGAGTTTCGCTCGCGCGTCCCACCAGGAGGTACCCCCGTGCCGACCTTGTCCTCGTTCCGCCCCGGCCGTCTCGGGCCGCGCGGCAGTTCCCCGCTGCCCAAGCTGCACGTCCCGGTGTCGGCCTATGTCGTCGACTGTGCCGTGTACGTCGACGGGGTGCGGTTGCCCGGCCGCTGGACCCACGATGCCGCGCTGGCCGAGGTCCGCGGTCGCGACGACGGCGGCTTCGTCTGGATCGGCCTGCACGAGCCCGACGACGTTCAGATCAAGGACATCGCCGAGATCTTCGAACTGCACGAGCTGGCCGTGGAGGACGCCGTGCACGCGCACCAGCGGCCCAAGCTGGAGCGCTACGACGACACGCTGTTCATGGTGCTCAAGACGGTGTGTTATGTCGGGCACGCCCAGCCCACCACGGCCAACGAGATCGTCGAGACCGGCGAGATCATGGTGTTCGTCGGGCCCGACTTCGTGATCACGGTGCGGCACGGCGAGCACTCCCCGCTGCAGCGGGTCCGCAGCAAGCTGGAGGCCGATCCGGAGCAGCTGGCGCTCGGCCCGGCCGCGGTGCTGCACGCCATCGCCGACCACGTGGTGGACAGCTACCTGGAGGTCACCGAGGCGATCGAGGACGACATCGACCAGATGGAGTCGGAGGTCTTCACCCCGCGGTCGCCGATGGACGCCGAGCAGATCTACGTGATGAAGCGCGAGGTGCTGGAGCTGCGCCGCGCGGTGGTGCCGCTCGGGCCGCCGGTGCGCAAGCTCACCGAGGGCTACAGCTCGCTGGTGCCGCACGAGGTGCGCTCGTACTTCCGCGACGTCGACGACCACCTGGTCACCGTGACCGACCGGGTGGCGGGCTTCAACGAACTGCTGACCACCCTGGTCGATGCCGTGCTGGCGAAGACGACGATGCGGCAGAACAACGACATGCGCAAGATCACCGCATACGCCGCGATGATCTCGGTGCCGACCATGATCGCCGGGATCTACGGGATGAACTTCCAGTACATGCCGGAGCTGGAGTGGCGCTACGGGTACCCGCTCGTGCTGGTCACCATCGGCACGCTGTGCGCGCTGCTGTTCCGGGTGTTCCGCCGCAACCAGTGGCTGTGAGCGATCACCGGGCCCCGGCTCGCCGGATACCGCGGCCGGTCCTAGCCTGACCCGGTGAGAGAGCGTCGCCGGATCAACCCGCTGCGGGCGCTGCGCCGGCCGGCATGGACGGAGCAGCGCGCCACCTGGACCGATGCGAAGCCCGGCATCATCGCGGCGGCGCTGCGGCGCGCGCAGCAGCGCCCGTCGGGCGGCTGGTTCGTGCTCGCGGGCAGTCGCGAGATCCGCCGCGACCGGGCGTTCGGGCGGATCGTCGACGGCCGCGAGGTGGTGGCCTGGCGGGACGAGGACGGCGCCCTGCACGCCGGCCCCGGCAGCTGCCCACACCTCGGCGCCGCGCTGTGCGACGCCCCGGTGCATGCCGGCGCGCTGGTCTGCCGCTGGCACGGCATGAGGCTCGGGGCCGGTGGTCGCCCCGGTTGGCGCACCTTCGCCACCCACGACGACGGCGTGCTGTCCTGGGTGCGGCTGGCGCCGTCGAGCACCGGCGCCCCCGATGAGCCCGCGATCCACACGCCGGTGCTGGGTCCCCGCCCGGACCCGGCCCGCAGCATCGCCGCCGTGTGCACGACGATCGGCCGCTGCGAGCCGCAGGACGTGGTGGCCAACCGGCTCGATCCGTGGCACGGCGCCTGGTTGCACCCGTACTCGTTCACCGAGCTGAAGGTGCTCAGCGCACCGCCGATCGACTGCCCGCCGGGCGCGGACCGGTTCCTGCTGGAGGTCACCTTCACCGTCGGGCGCCGGCTGGGCGTGCCGGTGCTGGCCGCCTTCACCTGCCCCGATCCGCGCACCGTCACCATGGAGATCGTCGACGGCGAAGGCACCGGCTCGGTCGTCGAGACGCACGCGACGCCGTTGCGTCCCGGGCCGGACGGGCTGCCGCGCACCGCGGTGATCGAAGCGGTGATCGCCCACTCCGGCCGCCCCGGCTTCGGACCGACCCGCCGGATCGCGGGCCCGTCGATGCGGCCGTTGATGGGGCTCGCGGCCCGCCGACTCTGGCGCGACGACATCGCCTACGCCGAACGCCGCTACGAGGTGCGCACCCGCTCGGCGGCCGGACGCGCGGCCGCCGGATCGCGGGAGGTCAGCAGCATGGCCGCGCCCAACAGTGCCCCGCCGGCCAACCCGAGCGCGCCGAGCCGTTCGCCGAGCAGTGCCACCGCGAGCAGCGTCGCGGTGAGCGGTTCGAGCAGGGCCAGTACCGATCCGGTGCCGGCGGAGGTTGCGCGCAGCCCGCGGAAGTAGCAGGTGTAGGCCAGGGCCGTCGGCACGATCGCCAGCGCGAGCAGCAGGCCCATGCTGCGCAGGTCCGTCGGGACGCTCCACCCCGAGGTCGCGGTGACCACCGGCGCGAGCACCAGCCCCCCGATGCTGAACCCGACACCGGTGGTGGTGACGTCGTCCAATCCGGCGACCGGCCGGGTTCCGAGCAGCGTCATCAGCGCGAACCCGGTCCCGGCGAGCACCGCGAACAGGGCACCGACCGCGGACCCGCCCGCCGTGGGTACGCCGACCAGCAGCCCGAGCCCCAGCAGCGCCGCCACGACCCCGATGATCTGGTGTCGCGCCACGGTGCGGAAGGTGGCGACGAGCACGATCACCGGCGCCGATCCGATGGTGACCAGGGTGGCCAGGCTGACCGAGGTCAGCGCGACGGCGGTGAAGTAGCAGGCCTGGAACACCGCGGCGAGCAGCCCGGTCGCCGTGACCCGCAGCCAGGCCGCGCGGTGGCGCGGCACCCGTCGTCCGGTGCACAGCAGGTAGCCCAGCAGCACGGCGCCGCCGAGGGAGAGCCGAAGGGTGGCGACGGCGAGCGGGGACAGCCCGGTGGATTCGCCCAGCAGCCGGCCGAGCAGCCCGCCGGTGCCCCAGAGCACGCCGGCGAGGACAAGCATGAGCAACCCGCGACGAGCGGGGTCGAACGATGGGACGGACATGTGCAGCTCCTGCGACGGAGGGGGAGGTGGTCGCGGAGCGGGAACTGCTGAAGATCGCCTGACCGGAACACGGACCGCCGCAGCGCGCAGTGGCACGACGGGCTGAACACGCTGGTCCCGGGTGGTGGTCGCATCCGGTGCCGTCGGGCGACGGTCGGACGCTGCTTCCGAGCAGGCCCCGCTAGGAGCGGGGCGGCGGGGTGATCGGGAACCGGCGATGCATGCGGCCATGGTAGCCGACCCACCCCCGGACCGCTCCGGCATCGGCCCCAGCCGGCCGCGCCGGGTTCGGCCGTCGAGCGGCGACGTGGTTGTAGATCGATCATCGTTGAGCAGCTATCAGGTCGCGGTCGATGGACGACCACGGCACTGCGGCCGGTCGCGGCGAGGGAGCGGGGCGGCCGGCCTCGAGGACGCTCGTGCGTCGAGGGCGATCGATCCGTACGCTTCGACCATGGCGGTGGTGCAGCCCGGTGGAGCCGGCAGCCGGCTCCACTACCGGCGCGCCCTGCTCGCGCTCGCCTCGTTGACCGCCGCCGCAGCGGCCGCAGCCGGGTTCGATGAGATCCCGACCCCGTTCCAGTTGGCCGCCTTCGCCCTCGCCGTCGGGCTGGCGCCGGCGATGCTCTGGGTCGAGCGGCGCGCCGGCGAACCCGCAGCCGACTCCCCAAAAAAAATCGCTTCGATTGTTGAACAATCCGTCGGAGAGGCGATCTGACGGCGGCGCCCTCAGACCCGCGGCAACCCGAACGGTGGCGTCGGCGCATCCGGATCGCACCAGCCCGGACCCGGCCGCCGGCCCAGGAACGTGTGCACGATGTGCTGCTGCCACCCGGGCACGGTCTGGACCCGCACGTCCACCAGGCCCGCCCCCTTCATCCGTCGCGTCAACCCCGCCACCCCGTCGAACTCTCCGACGCTGCGCCAGAGGTACCGGTACAACCCGCTGGATCCGGTCCGCACCAACCCCATCGGGATGATCACGCTCCAGCAGACGGCGGTCCATATGGCCCGGCTGCGAGCCGAGTCGCGCACCGAGTACTCGTGCAGCGCCAGCGGCGCGCCCGGTCGCAGCAACGACGCGAACTGGCGCAGGGCCGCGTCCCGATCCGCGAGATTGCGCAGCAGGTAGGCCGCCATGATCCCGTCGAACGGTCCGACGATCCCGCTGCCGGCCAGGTCCGCGGCATCGCCGTGCACGAACCGCACCCGCGGCGGCCAGTGCTTGAGCGCGGCCTGGGCCAACATCTCCGACGAGGCATCCACCGCGACGATCTCGGCATCGGGCACCCAGTCCAGCAGGGCCGCGGTCGAGGCGCCGGTACCGCAGCCCACGTCGAGCAGCCGCAACCCCGCGCCGGACCCGCGCAGCCCCATCCGCTTGGCCGACATCCGCAGATGCTCGTGGTAGCCGGGGTTCGCACCGACCAACTTGTCGTAGCTACGGGCGTGCTGGTCGAACGACCGGGAAACCGTCCCGGGCGCGATGCTGCCGCTCTTGGTCGTCGGGCTCACGGCAAGCATCGTCGCCGATCCGGGCCGAACCGGCGCTGCGAAACGCGCAACCGGTCAACCGGACGTGTGCACGCGATCAGCCCGCCGGGTTCGGGTTCGCCGGCCCCATGGCCAGCTTGGCCAGCAGCTCGCGGGCCTTCTCGGCGTTGCGCGGCTGGCACAGCACGTCGTAGCGCCCGGCCACCATCTGGCTGGCGGAGGTGAAGTCGCGCCGGCCACGGGTGGCTCCGTAGCCGACGGCGGCGAACACGGCGCCGAAGACGACACCGCTGGCCAGCCCGACCAGGATCGGCCCGAAGGTGGTGCCGGCCGGGCTGAACAGGCTGAGCAGCAACCCGACGAACAGACCGAACCAGGCGCCCGACGCGGCGCCGGACACCAGCACCCGTCCCCAGGTCAGCCTGCCGATGACGCGCTCGACGAGCATCAGATCGACACCGACGATGGTCACGTCACGAACCTGGAAATCGGAGTCGGCGAGGTGGTCGACGGCCCGCTGCGCCTCCTCGTAGGTGGCGTAGGAGCCGACCGGCCAGCCGGTGGGCGGGGTCGGCAGGTTGGGCAGGCCGGGCGCGGTACGCGCGGGGCCGCCGAATGGTGTGGTCACGGGGCCGCCTCTTCTCGATGTGGGAACGGGACTCATTGTCCGGGTCCACATGATGCCAACGCGCGCAACCGGTCCGAAGTGCCCGTTCCGACCCAGGTCACATCGGTGGGGTCAGCGCGACTTGTACTCGCGCAGCAACCCGCGACTGATGATCGTCTTCTGGATCTCGCTGGTGCCCTCGCCGATCAGCAGGAACGGGGCCTCGCGCATGAGGCGTTCGATCTCGTACTCCTTGGAGTAGCCGTAGCCGCCGTGGATCCGGAACGACTCCTGCGTCACCTCGGCGCAGTACTCGCTGGCCAGCAGCTTGGCCATGCCCGACTCGACGTCGAAGCGCGCGCCGGAATCCTTGAGCCGGGCGGCGTTGACCATCATCAGGTGCGCGGCCTCGACCTTGGTCGCCATCTCGGCCAGCTTGAACGCGATGGCCTGGTGCTCGGCGATCGGCTTGCCGAACGTGCTGCGCTGCTGGGCGTAGTCGACCGCGAGCTCGAATGCCCTGATCGAGATCCCGCAGGCCCGCGCGGCCACGTTGACCCGGCCGACCTCGACCCCGTCCATCATCTGCGCGAAGCCGCCGCCGCGCTGGCCGCCGAGGATCCGATCCGCGGGCACCCGGTGACCCTTGAACACCATCTCGGTGGTGTCGACACCCTTGTAGCCCATCTTGTCGATCTTGCCGGGGATGAGCAGACCCGGCGCGACCTCGCCGTAGCCCACCGGCTTCTCGATCAGGAAGCAGGTGAGGTTCTGGTACGCCTTCGGTGCTCCCTCGTCCGTCCTGACCAGCACCGCGGTCAGGTTGGAGGTGCCGCCGTTGGTGAGCCACATCTTGGCACCGTCGATCACGAAGTCGTCTCCGTCGACGACCGCCTTGGTCTTGATCGCGGCGACGTCGGAGCCGAGATCGGGCTCGGACATGGAGAACGAGCCGCGCGTCTCCCCCAGCGCCATCCGCGGCAGGTAGCGCTGCTTCTGCTCGTCGGTGCCGTGCGCGGCGATCATGTGCGCGACGATGAAGTGCGTGTTGATCACGCCGGAGACGCTCATCCAGCCGCGCGCGATCTGCTCCACGACCAGCGCGTAGGTCAGCAGCGACTCGCCGAGCCCGCCGAACTCCTCCGGGATGGTGAGCCCGAACAGGCCCATCTCCTTCATCCCGTCCACGATGTCGGTCGGGTAGGCGTCGTCGTGTTCGAGCGCGGACGCGTGCGGGATGATCTCCTTGTCCACGAACGTCTTGACGGTGGACAGGATCTCCTGCTGGATCTCGGTGAGACCGGCGGTCTGGGCGAGCCGAGCCATGGTGGGCCTCTCTCACGACGTCGTGGGCTGTTGCTCAGTATCCCTAACACGGTGCCCGGGTGCGCACCGTCGTCGAGTGTCGTGGGCCACGCCGGATAGCGTGACCTGGTGATCGATCGACTGGCCTGGGTCTCCTGCCGTGAGGCCCGCGGTCGCGACGATGACGAGCCGCTGGCGCTCGCCGCTCTGGCGCGGGCCGGCGTGCACGTCGAGGTCGTCGACTGGGACGACCCCGACATCGGATGGGAGTCCTACGACCGGGCCGTGCTGCGCTCGACGTGGGACTACACGCAGCGGCTCGCGGAATTCCGCGGCTGGCTCGAGGAGGTCGAGGGAAAGACCCGGCTGCTCAACCCGGCCCCCCTCGTCCACTGGAACATCGACAAGCACTACCTCGCCGAGCTGGCCGAGGCCGGCGTACCCGTCACTCCCACGGTCTTCGTCGAGCCGGGCGAGACCCCGGTCTTCCCCAGGGCCCACTTCGTGCTCAAGCCGGCCATCGGTGCGGGAAGTCGCGACGCGTCCTCCTACCGCCCGGACCAGGGCGCCGCCGCCCGCGCTCACGTCGACCGCCTGCACGCCGGAGGGCAGTCCGTGTTGGTGCAGCCCTTCATCGACTCGGTCGCGACCGACGGCGAATGGCCGCTGGTCTTCCTCGGCGGCAGCTACAGCCACGCAGCCAGCAAGCGGGTCGCGCTGCCCCAGGCCGGCATCGTCGAGGATCTGTTCGCCGCCGAGACCAACGCCGCGCACCGCGCGGACGACGCGCAGATCGCCGCCGCGCAGCAGGCGATCGACCTCGTGACGAGCCGCTTCGGCGCGCCGGCCTACGCCCGCGTCGACCTCGTGCGTGACGACGATGACCGCCCGTGTGTCCTCGAGATCGAGCTGATCGAGCCGTCGCTGTTCCTGACCTACGCCGACCCCGCGGCCCCGGACCGGCTGGTCGCGGCGCTGGCGTTCTGATCGGCCGCGGGGAGGCGGGCCGCCGGCTTCGGCGGTAGTACCACTCGTTGGTCGAGCTACCCGCTCGCGCGGCTGTCCATCACGGCGGGATCAAGCCTCGAGCAGCGGCCGGTCCCAACGACGACGATCGGGATCGTAGACACCGAAATCGGTGGCGAGATCCCAGTAGCACCAACCGATCCCGAGCCGCTCCGCCTCGGCGCGAACCCAGCGGGTCCACTGCAGACGGTCCTCCCGCAGGCACTCGTGGAACGTCCCGAACTCGCCGAGGAACAGCGAACGATCACGCTCGCCGGCCCAGTTCGCGGCGAGCTCCAGGTCACGCGTCACCTGCTGGGCATCGGTGGCCTGCCGCCAACGGGTCCCACGCCAGTGCGCGGCACCGGGCTCCCAGGAGGCTCCCTGGTGGGTGAACCGCATCGGCTCGTAGTAGTGGACCGTCACGGCCAGATGATCATCGTCCGGAAGCTCCAACCCCGACAGGCCGGCCACCGAGTTCGCCCGTGCCGGACCGACGTAGACCAGCCGCTGCGCATCGACCGACCGCACGCCGGCCAGCGCCGCGCGCGACAGATCGTTCCACCGCGCCGGGTCGAGCGCTCCGCGCGGCTCGTTCAACAACTCGAACCGGAGCGCGGCCGGGTGCCGGCGACAGCGTTCGGCGATCTGCTGCCACAAGGCGACCAGCCGGTCCGTGTGGCCAGCAGGATCGGCGTTGATCTCGTCGTAGTGGTGCACGTTCAGAACGACCTGCAGGCCGGCCCCGAGCGCCAGCTCGACGGCATGGTCGACGGCGGCGGCGAAACCCGGGTCGACGGTCCACGGCGCGCGGTCGCCGGCGTGCGTCGACCAGCGCGTCGGCACCCGCACCGTGTCGAATCCGGCGGCCGCCACGTCGGCGATGACGGCCTCGGAGATCACCAGCCCGGGCACCGGCGAACGGCCGTCCAACGCGTCGCCGAGGTTGATGCCCCGGCGCGCGGGATCGCGCGGCATCATGTCGCCGCCTCGACGAGGTCAGCCGCTGCTCGCCGCCGGGCGGCCGGTGGCCCATCGTCCACCGGCACGTCCCGATCGGTCATACCGTCGACCGCAGGGCTTCGAGGTAGTCGTCGCGCTCGGGCTCGCCGAGCAGCACCGCAAGCACCGCGGAGGGACCCACGATCACCGGGGCATCCCGGCCTCGTCGTACAGGTCGTCGGTGGTCATCGCCGCCCGGTCGGCGTTGAGCAGCCGGTCGAAGTCCGCCAGTACCACCCGCAGGCGCTGCTCCCTGCGTCCCGGAGGGCGTCGAGGTCGCGCAGGTAGGCCTCGAGCGCCGCCTCGACCACGCTGGTCTGCGACCGGCCGGTGCGCCGGGCCGCCTCCCGCACCAGCTCGTGCACCCGCTCGTTCTTGATGTTCAGGCTCACGGCACCTTTCTACCCTGGAAGGTCAGCCCTCCGGCGGCGTCCAGGGCTCGCTGCGCTCCATGCCCGCCGCCCGACCCTTGCCCGAGATCACCAGCGCCATCTTGCGGCTGGCCTCGTCGATCATCTCGTCGCCGATCATCGCGGCGCCGCGCTTCCCGCCGGCCTCGGAGGTGTAGTACTCGTAGGCGTCCAGGATGTTCTCGGCGTGGTCGTAGTCGCTCTGCAGCGGCGAGAACGTCTCGTTGGCCGCGTCGATCTGGCCCGGGTGCAGCACCCACTTGCCGTCGAAGCCCAGCGCCGCGGAGCGGCCGGCCACCCGCCGGAACCCGTCGAGGTCCTTGATCTGCAGGTACGGACCGTCGATGGCCTGCTTGTCGTGGGCGCGGGCGGCCATCAGGATGCTCATCAGGATGTGGTGGTAGGCGTCGCCCACGTCGTAGCCCGGCGGCTGCTCCCCCACCACCAGCGACTTCATGTTGATCGACGCCATGAAGTCGGCCGGCCCGAAGATGATCGTCTCGACCCGCGGGGACGCGGTGGCGATGGCGTTGACGTTGATCAAGCCGAGGGCGTTCTCGATCTGCGCCTCGATGCCGATCCGGCCGAGCTCGTACCCCATGGTCTTCTCGATCTGGGTCAGCAGCAGGTCCAGCGCGATCACCTGCTCGGCGGTCTGCACCTTGGGCAGCATGATCGCGTCGAGGTTGGCCCCAGCGCCCTCGACCACCTCGGTGACGTCGCGGTAGGTCCACTCGGTGGTCCAGTCGTTGACCCGCACCACCCGGACCCGTTCGCCCCATCCGCCCTCGTTGAGCGCGGCCACGATCGTCTTGCGCGCGCCCGGCTTGGCCAGCGGCGCGCAGGCGTCCTCCAGGTCGAGGAACACCTGGTCGGCGGGCAGCGTGCGGGCCTTGTCGATGAACTTCTGGCTGGAGCCCGGCACGGCCAGGCAGGACCGGCGGGCGCGGGGCGCGGGGGTGCTGGACGGGGTCGCAGGCTCGGTCACGGGGGCTCCTCGTCGAGTTCGGCTGGCCTCGATGCTGACACGGGCACCCGCCTTCCGGCAGCCCGGGTGATTGGTTTCTCACCCAGCCGCTGCGCCGATGCGCGAACGGACGCGACGCACTCAGGGCAGGGCGATCAGCTCGCCGCGCGCCACCGCGGACACCCCGCCGTACACCGAGGTCCGCTCGGCGGCGCCACCTGCCGCGTGCACCAGCACCCCGAGCTGCGACGGGCGGCCGACCTCAGCACCCTGCGCGATGGTGAACCCGCTCTGCCCGTCGGCGGCGAGCACACCGCGGCCGGTCAGGAAGACCCCGAGCGCCACCGCCGCGGACCCCGTCGCCGGATCCTCGACCACCCCGACCTCCGGCGCGAACATCCGCAGGTGCGCCCGCCAGGCGTCCCGATCGAAGGCGGCGACGGCGAGCCCGACGAGCCCGGCGGTCAGCGCCCGCAACGCCACCGGCTCGGGCACCGCCCTGGCCACCGCGTCCGGGCGCACCGGCAGGAACGCGAACGCCACCCCCGCACCGGCGACCCCCGCCGGCACCGCCGGATCGAGATCGGACGGGTCCAGGCCGACCGCCGCGGCCAGCTCGGCTCCGTCGCGATCCGGACCGAGCTCCGGGCGACCCCCGGCGACCAGGGCGCCGTGCACGTCCACCGTGACCGGGAGCAGCCCGGCGCCACACTCCTGAACGACCTCCCCGGTACCGATCACCCGATCGCGGGCCAGCACCCAGGCCGCCCCGACGCTCGGGTGCCCGGCGAAGGGCAGCTCCCGCACCGGAGTGAAGATCCGCAGCCGGTAGTCGGCTCCCGGCTGGGTCGGCGGCAGCGGGAACGCCGTCTCCGACAGCCCGAACTCGGCCGCGATCGACTGCAGCTGCGTGTCCGACAGCTCGCCGGCGCCGTGCACCACGGCCAGCGGGTTGCCCGCGAACGGGCGATCGGTGAACACGTCGACGATGTCGTAGCGAAGACTCATCAACCCATTGTGATCAATCGGGCGGGTCGGGTTGGCCCACCCGCCTAAGCTGACGCCCGTGGGCACCGACCGGGTCTTCGTGGCGCGACTCGTCGGGCTGGCCGTGTTCGGACCGGACGGGGAACGCATCGGCAAGGTGCGCGATCTCGTGGCCGCGGTGCGGGTGGACGCCAGCCCACCGCGAGTGCTCGGGGTGCTCGTGGAGCTGGCCACCCGGCGCCGGATCTTCGTGCCGATGCTGCGGGTCACCCGGATCGACCCGGGCGCGGTCACGCTGGCCACCGGATCGGTGAGCCTGCGCGGGTTCACCCAACGTCCGAACGAGACGCTGCTGGTCGGGCAGCTGCTCGACGCCCGGGTCCGGCTGGTCGACAGCGGCGACGCGGTGCTCGTCGTGGACGCCGCGATCGAGCCCACCCGGTCCCGGGACTGGGTGGTCGGCCGGCTGGCCGTGCGCGCGCCGCGCCGCGGGCTGTCGCGCCGCGGGCAGATCCAGATCGTGGCCTGGTCGGCGGTCACCGGGCTGTCATTGTCGGACCGGCAGGGCACCGAGGGGTTGCTGTCGGTGTTCGAGACCATGCGCGCCGCGGACGTGGCGTCGGCGCTGTCGGAGCTGCCGGCGAAGCGCCGCCACGAGGTCCTGGACGCGTTGGACGACGAGCGGCTGGCCGACGTGCTGGAGGAGATGTCCGACGCCGAGCGGGAGGCCTCGTTCACCCACCTGGAGTCCGAGCGCGCCGCGGACGTGCTGGAGGCGATGTCGCCCGACGACGCCGCGGACCTGCTGGGTGGGCTGCCCGACAGCGTGTCCGAGGCGCTGCTGGCGCTGATGGAGCCCGGCGAGTCGGCGCCGGTGCGGCGGCTGTTGAGCTACTCGGCGCGCACCGCGGGCGGCTTGATGACGCCCGAGCCGATCATCCTGCGCCCGGACGCGACGGTGGCCGAGGCGCTCGCCCGGATCCGCAACCCCGACATCCCACCCGCGCTGGCCAGCATGGTGTTCGTCTGCCGGTCGCCCGCGGAGACCCCGACCGGACGCTACCTGGGCTGCGCGCACATCCAGCGACTGCTCCGCGAGGCGCCGTTCGAGCTGGTGGCCGGGGTGGTGGACACCGAGCTGCCGCGGATGTCGCCGGAGGCCACGCTGGGCGAGGTGACCCGCTACTTCGCCGCCTACAACCTGGTGGCCGGCCCGGTGGTGGACAGCGAGGATCACCTGCTCGGGGCGGTCACCGTCGACGACGTGCTCGACCACCTGCTGCCGCCGGACTGGCGCGACCGGCTGACCGACCCGGACGTGGTCGGCTCCGACCGGGTGCTCAACGGCACCGGCGAACGCCATGGCGTGGAGGTCGCGGATGCCTGAGAACACCACGAACCGCCGGCTCGACCAACCGCAGCTGGGCCGCGCCCGGTTCGAGGTCGACCCGGAGTGGTTCGCCCGGCTGTCCGAACGGGTCGCGCGGTTCCTCGGTACCGGCCGGTTCCTGGCCATCCAGACCGTGATCGTGATCATCTGGATCGCGCTGAACCTGTTCGCCTACAGCCTGCGGTGGGACCCCTACCCGTTCATCCTGCTCAACCTGGCGTTCTCCACCCAGGCCGCCTACGCCGCCCCGCTGATCCTGCTGGCGCAGAACCGGCAGGACGACCGGGACCGGATCTCGCTGGAGGAGGACCGGGCGCGGGCCGAGCGCACCAAGGCCGACACCGAGTACCTGGCGCGGGAGCTGGCAGCGCTGCGGATCGCGGTGGGCGAGGTCGCGACCAGGGACTACCTGCGCGGCGAGCTGGACAAGCTGGCCGATCGGCTCGGCGCCGCGCGCTACGGGCCGCCGGCGGCGCCTGCGGGTCAGCACGAGTCGAGTGCCGAGCGGTTGCGCGCCCGGATCAGTCGACCAGCAGGTGGCTGATCCGCTCCATCGCGAGCAGGTCCTCGGGCCCCAGCCGCGCGACGAAGTGCCGCACGACCCCGGCCAGGTGCGTCGGAGCGGCGTTGCGCAGCCGGCTCAACCCGGCCGGGGTGAGTTCCGCGGCGACGCCACGGCCGTCGCTGGCCACCCGGCAGCGGGCGACCAGTCCGACCTTCTCCAGGCGGTCGACCAGCCGGGTGACCCCCGAGCGGGACAGCAGCACCGCCGCCGCCAGCTCGGTCATCCGTAATCGTCGGTCCGGTGCCTCGGCCAGCTGCACCAGCACGTCGTAGGAGGCCAGCGACAGCTCCTGATCGGCCAGCAGCTCGGCCTCCAGCACCCTGGACAGGTAGGCGTGCGCCCGCAGGAACGCGCGCCACGCGGCGAGCTCCGTCGACGTCGGCACGGGCGCGCGCCCGGTCGCCGACCTCGACCCGGCCCCGTCGATGATGTTCGTCACGGCCAGTGATGCTACGGACGCCGTGCCATCCCGGCCACGGACGTAGCATGGGCGCGACGGAACTTCGTGATAACGACATCTCCGGATGGGCTGTCCGGGCGAAAGGCATGAATGTCCACGACGACCATCGAGCAGGCCGTGCTCGCCGCGCTGGCGACGGTCGACGACCCCGAGATCCACAAACCGATCACCGAGCTCGGCATGGTCAAGGGCGTCACGATCTCACCGGACGGCGTCGCGGCCGTCGGGGTGTTCCTGACCGTCGCCGCGTGCCCGATGCGCGACACGATCACCAACCGGGTCACCGAGGCGGTGTCGAAGGTGCCGGGGATCAGCGCGGTACGGGTCGAGCTGGACGTGATGAGCGACGAGCAACGCGCCGAGCTGCGCCGCGGGTTGCGCGGCGGCGCGGCGGATCCGGTGATCCCGTTCGCCCAGCCCGGGTCGCTGACCAGGGTCTACTGCATCGCGTCGGGCAAGGGCGGGGTCGGCAAGTCCTCGGTCACGGTGAACCTGGCCGCCGCGATGGCGGCCCGCGGGCTTTCGGTGGGGGTCGTCGACGCCGACATCTACGGCCACTCGGTGCCACGGATGCTCGGCACCACCGCGCGCCCGACCAAGGTCGAGGACATGATCATGCCGCCGCAGGCGCACGGGGTGAAGGTCATCTCGATCGGCATGTTCACCCCCGGCAACGACGCGGTGGTGTGGCGGGGCCCGATGCTGCACCGGGCGCTGCAGCAGTTCCTGGCCGACGTGTTCTGGGGCGACCTGGACGTGCTGCTGCTCGACCTGCCACCCGGGACCGGCGACATCGCGATCTCCACCGCGCAGCTGGTGCCCAACGCCGAGCTGCTGGTGGTGACCACCCCGCAGATGGCCGCGGCCGAGGTGGCCGAGCGGGCCGGCTCGATCGCGTTGCAGACCCGGCAGCGGCTGGCCGGGGTGGTGGAGAACATGTCCTGGATGGAGCTGCCCGACGGCTCCCGGGTGGAGGTCTTCGGCGCCGGCGGCGGGCAGCGGGTGGCCGACTCGCTGACCCGCATCCTGGGGGCGCCGGTGCCGTTGCTCGGTCAGATCCCGCTGGAGACCCGGCTGCGCGAGTGCGGCGACGCCGGCACCCCGATCGTGCTGGCCGAGCCGGGTTGCGCCAGCGCGCAGGTGCTGCTGTCGATCTCGGACAAGCTCACCACCCGCGCCCGCGGTCTGGCCGGGATGAGCCTCAACATCAGCCCGGTCGGCCGCTGACCCCACCCCGGGTGCTTGAATGAACCGTGCTTCTGCGGGAGCTGTTGACGGTGGCCAGGTCGCTCGCGCACGTCGACGTGATGACGGCCGACGAGTCCTCCGGTGCTCCGGAGATCGCCTGGGGCGACAGCTTCATCACCTACACCCCGCCGGACCCGCTACCGGGTGACGATCGCGAGTTCCCCTTCGCGACGGCGGTGATCAAGGACTACCCCGGCTTCGACACCTACTCGGAGCTGGACCGCGACGGAGCCTGGCGGCTCAACCTGTCGGTCGGCCGAGGTGAGTACGAGCGCCTGTTCGGGCACCTTCCCGGTGAGTTCGAGGCTCGTCGGGCCGACTTCGACCCGACCGCCCGCGATGCCGTGATCCCGCACCCGGTCTACGCGACCCAGGGCTGGGCCTCGGTCGTCACTCCGGGGGAGAGGGCGGGCGCGGAGGCGATCCGGTTGCTGCGACACGCGCATGCCCAGGCCGCCCAGCGGCACGAGGCACGCGCCGCCCGCAGAGGGTCCAGCTGATGGCCACCTGGGCAGATGTGCGCGGGATCGCCCTGAGCCTGCCGGCGACCGACGAGCACGGGTCGTATCGAGGCGCTCCGGCCTGGCGGGTCAAGGGCACCGGGTTCGTCTGGGAACGTCCGCTGGGCAAGAAGGACCTCGCGGACCTCGAGGATCTCGGGGGCGAGCCCCCGGAAGGCCCGATCCTGGGAGCCAGGGTGGCGGATGTCGGGGTCAAGGAGGCCCTGATCTGCGACGACCCGGACGTGTTCTTCACGATCCCGCACTTCGACGGGTACCCGGCCGTCCTGATCAGGCTGGACCGGATCTCGGTGCCGGTGCTGCGCGAGATCGTCGTCGAGGCCTGGCTGGACCGGGCTCCGGCCCGGCTCGCACGCGACTATCAGGACTCGCGTGAGGGCGGCCCCGGTGGTGGCAGGCGGCCGGGTCCGCCTACCGACCTCGGCGCGTAGCGAGTGGTGGCGGTCGGCCAGGGTGTGTGCGGTGCGGGCGGGCCTGCACGGGTGGATGGGGCGCCGCGGGATGGCGCTGAGGAGCCTGTTGCCGAATCGGGCGGCCGTGGCATCCCTTGACCCGGCCCCGGGTCGGGGGCAAACCCTGGTCATGATCGGCGTCTGCGGTTGAAAAGCTTCATCCGTGCAGCTCAGCGACCGCAGACGGTGATCTTGACGTTGCCGAACCGTCCGGGGTGCCCGATGGCGGCTCGGCCGTGCCCTGACGGCTGATGAGGATTCGGCAACACGCTCTGAGGGCTGTTCGATCTCCGAGTTGACCACGCTGGTGGCCATCTCGACCGGAGCCCGGCCGCGCTCGATGGCTCGACGTCATCGCCCCCGGCCTGATCACGCAGCCTTGAGGTTCATCGCGTTTGTGGCCGGTGCCGGGGCCCGTGCGTCTGTTGGTGGGCACGGGCCCGGTGCGGTGGCGGTGAGCCGGGTCCATCGCCGAGCTCGACACCAGTCGAATTTCGGCAAGATCGAACCGGACTGAGGTCGATGTCGGCGCGGCGGCCGCCACCAAGCCCGTTCCGGCTGCTGCGCACGGCCGGGACGACCACACCGACCGCCACCCTCGTTCGCCGGAGGCTCACTGCGTACCAGAGGCCACGATCACCCGTGAGCTGCGCCGATGCGCGAACGGCACTCTCGCGCAAACCTATGGCCCGAAAGTGCCGTTCGCGCCGTTTCGAGCGAGCACCCGGGGAGCCCCGTCGTTCTAGGTGGCGTCGGGGTCGATGGGGGGGCGTTCGTTCCTGGCCAGCGGCGGGGCCGCGGCGGCGGCCGGGTTGGGCGGGGTGGCCTTGTTCAGGTTCGGGCTGGTGGCCGGGCTGGGGGCGTGGCCGTTGGGCTTCTCGACCGGCGTCGGGTCGTCGAACAGCGTGCGCTGCACGGCTCGGCGCGGATCGAGGTCGCGCAGGCTGCGCAAGTCCTCCAACGGCTTGCGCAGCTCGTCGAACTCGGAGCCGAACTCGCCCTTGAGCTGATCGCGGGCGCCGGTCGCGTACTCCTTGACCTGCCGCACGGTCTTGCCGACCCAGGCTGCGGCCGACGGGAGCCGCTCCGGCCCGAGGATGAACAGGCCGGCCACGATCAAGACCAGGATCTCGCCCCAACCGACGCTGTCGAACACGCGACCAGCCTACGGGTCAGTCGGATGCGAGCACGACGCTGAGGGCCAACGGCCGGCCCTCGCGGACGATGTCGACCGGCACCGTGTCCCCCGGGTTGTGCTCGCGCACCGCCACCACCAGCTCGTCGGCGCCGGCGATCGACCGGTCCCCGACCTTGACGATGACGTCGCCTTCCAGGATCCCGGCCGTCGCCGCCGGGCCGCCCTGCTGCACGTTCTGCACCTGCGCGCCGTCGGTGGTGCCGTCGCTCACCGAGCGGGCGTTGATCCCGATCTCGGCGTGGGAGACCACACCGCTGCGGATCAGCTCCTCGGCGATCACCTTGGCGTCGTCGATGGGGATCGCGAAGCCGAGCCCGATCGAGCCGCCGCCCTCCCCCTGCCCGAGGCTGCGGATGGCGGTGTTGATGCCGACCACGGCCCCGGTGGAGTCGACCAGCGGGCCGCCGGAGTTGCCCGGGTTGATGGCCGCATCGGTCTGGATGGCGTCGATCACCGCGTTCGCGTCGGCGCCGGGCGCGTCGAGCCGTACCGGCCGGTCCAGCGCGCTCACGATGCCGTCGGTGACGGTGCCGGCCAGCCCGAGCGGGGAGCCGATGGCGATCACCCCGTCGCCCACCGCGAGATCGCGCGCCGACCCGGTGGTGGCCACCACCGGGTTCGCGACCTCGACCTTGACCACGGCCAGGTCGGTCTTGGGGTCACGCCCGACGATCCGGGCGGCGCCGCGGGTGCCGTCGTGGAAGATCGCCTCGATGCTGGCGCCCGCGGCCTCGGCGGCCGGCGCCACGACGTGGTTGTTGGTCAGCACGTAACCCGAGGGCTCGATGACGACACCCGACCCGGTGCCGCCCTCGTCACCGACCCGGATTTCGATCGACACCACGGCCGGCACGGTGCGGGCCGCGATGTCAGCAACCGACCCGAGCGGCCGTTCCTTGCTCTGCACGGTCTGCGCGATCGACGGGTCGGGTTCGGTGAGGTCCTGGGCGCCGTCGGCCGTCAGCCGCCCGACCAGCCCGCCGGCCGCCCCGATCAGCACCGCGACCAGCCCCAGCGTGGCCAGCGCCATCGGCGTCACGCGCCGGCCGAACAGCACCTCGCGCGCGCTGAGCCGGGCGCCCGGCCCGCGCGCCGGTGCGGATTCCGACGCGCCGGCCACCGGCGGCGGGCCGAGCGCGACCGCCGCGTCCGGGTCGCGC
The DNA here is from genome assembly GCA_963730945.1 of uncultured Actinomycetota bacterium. Classification (GTDB taxonomy): domain Bacteria; phylum Actinomycetota; class Actinomycetes; order Mycobacteriales; family Pseudonocardiaceae; genus Pseudonocardia. Next base: position 349,142 of record CAVSTV010000003.1, on the reverse strand, counting down.
CACGGATCCCGCTCGGCCCCGGCGGCCCAGAACGCCGCCTCGGCGTCGTCGGCGCTGGAGCCGTTGCGCGGTGGCCGCTGCAGCGCCGGCGCGTCCACCGCCGGACGGCCGAACGCGCCGACCAACGCCGCGGGTGGGGGCGGCGCCACCCGGGGCGCGCCGGCCGGCCCGGGCTGCGGGGCGGCGAAACCGCCGTCCACCCCGTCGGGCCGGCTGAAGATCGCAGCCGCGCCCGCGTCGACCAGTGGGCGGTCCAGCGGGCGTGGGCCGAGCCGCGGTGGATCGTCGTGACCGGTCTGCGCGGGCTCGGCGGCGTCGTCCTGCTGGGGTTCGCGTTCGTCGGTCATCGGCGCCCCGGCCGCGACGACCCGCTCGCCTGCTTGATCATCGTGCCTGCCTGCTCCTGGGACCGCGGAATCGGACCGGGCTCCAGGGTGCCCCAGCGCTGGTGAAGTCCGCGTAGCCGCCCGCGCTCAGCGGTCGAAACCACCCATGCGCCGGGTGGTGGTGCCCGCGGCGGGCGCGCTGGACGAACCGAGCTGCAGGCGCGCGTCCAGGATGCCGGGCGAGCCGCCCAGCGCCGGGGCACCGGGCACGCCGCGGTCCAACGCGGGGGTCGGCATCGGGATCGACGGGGCGGCGGCCGGGGCGGAGAACGCGAGCGCACCGAGCGCAAGCCCGGAGACCGCGACTCCGGTGCCCAGCCGCAGCCGACGCTGCGTGGTCGAAGCGGAGCGCAGGTGTTCGGGCCGCAGATCCTCGGGCCGCAGATCCTCGGGCCGCAGCACCGAGACGAGCTCGCCGTCGGGTGTCATCGCCAGCCCGGCGGGTGGGGGCGGCAGGTCGGCTTCCTGCGGGATGGAGCGCAGCGTGGACAGGAAAGCGGAGGACAGGTTCGGGCAGTCCGCCGTCCGCAGCGCGGCGCTGGCCTGGCCCTGCCCGTTCACCTGGGCGTCGCAGTCCGGGCACTGCCGCAGGTGCTGGACGGCGCGAGCGTACGGACCGGGGGCGAGCTCACCGTCGACGAAGGCCGCGATGGCCTCCGACGAGAGGTGGTCCTGCCCCCAGTCGGGGGCGGTCACCGAGATCCGCCAACGCCCGTCAGCCACTCGCGACCCCTTCCAGCACCGCACTGTCGGTGATCTCATCGAGCGCAGCGTCCAGCCGGCGACGCTCCAGCGAGCTGCGCAGCGCGGCCCGCCCACGATGGATCCTGCTCCTCACCGTACCCAGCTTCACCCCGAGCGTGGCCCCGATCTCCTCATACGACAGGCCTTCCACATCGCAGAGCACCACCGCGGCCCGGAACTCGGGCGGCAGCTCGTCCAGCGCGGCCTGCAGCATCGGGTCGAGGTGGGTGTCGGAGAAGACCTGCTCGGGCTCCGGGCCGAGCCCGGGCAGCCGGTCGGAGTCGTCCGGCAGCGCCTCCATGCGGATCCGCGAGCGCCGCCGCACCATGTCCAGGAACAGGTTCGTGGTGATCCGGTGCAGCCAGCCCTCGAACGTGCCGGGCTTGTAGGAGGCGAGCGACCGGAAGACCCGGACGAACGTCTCCTGCGTGAGGTCCTCGGCGTCGTGCTGGTTGCCGGTCAGGCGGTAGGCCAGGCGATATACCCGGTCCGCGTGTTCGCGGACGACATCGTCCCAGCTCGGCGGCGTCCACTCGACGCCGTCACCGGGCAGCGTCGAGCCGCTCGGTAGCGTGACTGAGCCGTCGGTCATCGTGAGGTCGTCCTCCTGCGGCGGGTCGTGCCCAACGGAACGAAGCGCCGGCACCTGATGTTCCCGGCCCCTCCAACGGTCGACGACCCCGACCGATGCTGCATACGGTGCCTGACCGGGGTGAGTCACGGGTGATAGTGGGCTGAGAGCATCCTGTGAAATCCGGCCGGGCGAACCTGCTCCGACGCGCCGGGCCCGTGCCGCATGGTGGGAATGACCAGCGCAGTAGCCTTTCCGACCATGACCGGTTCTCCGGACAGCGCCGTGGACCACTCGGCGATGTACGCCCATGTGGAGGGCTACCTCGCCGAGGACGACGTGCTGCTCGCCGCCCGAACGGAGGCCGAGCGCCTCGGTTGCGTCCCGGTCGGACCCGGTGCGGGGGCCGCGTTGCGCTTCCTCGCCGCGGCCATCGGCGCCCGCGCGGTCGTCGAGATCGGCACCGGGACCGGGGTCAGCGGGCTGTGGCTGCTGCGCGGGATGGCGTCCGACGGGGTGCTCACCTCGATCGACGTCGATCCCGAGCACCAGCGGGCGGCCCGCGGCGCGTTCCTCGCGGCCGGGAACCCGTCGTCCCGGATGCGACTGATCAACGGGATGGGCCTTGAGGTGCTGCCGCGGCTCACCGACGGTGGCTACGACCTGGTGTTCGTCGACACCGAGCCGGCCGACTACCCGCGCTACCTCGACCAGGCCGTTCGGCTGCTGCGGGTCGGCGGGATGGTGGTGATCGGGGACGTGCTGCGGCACGGCGCCGTCGATCCGGACGCGACGGATCCGGATGCGCTCGCGGTGCGCGAGGTGGCCCGGCAGGCCCGCGAGGACGATCGGCTGGCCCCGCTGCTGCTGCCGCTGAGCGACGGGCTGCTGGCGGCGGTCAAGACGGGGGCATGAGCGCCCGCTACCGGACGGTGGCGCCCTTACCGAGCACGACCACGCCGCCGGGGCTCACCGTGTAGGTCGACCGGTCGGCGGCCAGGTCCACCCCGACCAGCCCGCCATCGGGGACGGTGACGTTCTTGTCCAGGATCGCGCCGCGCACGATGGCGCCGCGCCCGACGCGCACCCCGGGCATCACCACCGAGTCCGAGACCTCCGCCCCGGCCTGGATCCGCACGTTGGGGCTGATCACCGAGCGCCGCACGATGGCTCCCGCGATGATCGTTCCGGCGCCGACGATCGAGTCCTGGGCGATGCCGCCCTCGACGAACTTGGCCGGTGGCAGCGGGGGCATCGCGGTCCGGATCGGCCACCGGTCGTTGTACAGGTTGAAGATCGGGTGCACCGATACGAGATCGGTGTGCGCCTCGTAGTAGGCGTCGATGGTCCCGACGTCGCGCCAGTAGCCCCGGTCGCGGTCGGTGGCGCCGGGCACATCGTTCTCCGCGAAGTCGTACACCGACGCCTGCCCGCCCCGGACCATGCGCGGGATGATGTCGCCACCCATGTCGTGCTCGGAGTCGCCGTCCTCGGCGTCGGCGCGCAGCGCCTCCAGCAGCGCCTCGGTGGTGAACACGTAGTTGCCCATCGAGGCGAACGTGACCTCGGGGTCGTCCGGCACCGCCGGCGGATCCGGTGGCTTCTCCAGGAACTCGGTGATCTTCCCGGACTCGTCGGAGGCGATGCAGCCGAACGCCTTCGCCTCCGCGCGCGGCACCCGGATGCCGGCGACCGTGACCCCGGCGCCGCTCTCGATGTGCTGGGCGATCATCTGACCGGGATCCATCCGGTAGACGTGGTCGGCCCCGAAGACGGCGATGTAGTCGGGCGCCTCGTCGTAGACCAGGTTCAGGCTCTGGAAGATCGCGTCCGCGCTGCCGGTGTACCAGCGGCGGCCGAGCCGCTGCTGGGCCGGCACCGTGGTGATGTACTGGCCGAGCACGCTGGACAGCCGCCAGGTGGTCGAGATGTGCCGGTCGAGGCTGTGCGACTTGTACTGGGTCAGCACCGCCATCCGGTGCACCCCGGCGTTGACCAGGTTGGACAGCACGAAGTCGATCAGTCGGTAGTTGCCGCCGAAGGGCACCGCCGGCTTCGCCCGGTCCGCGGTCAGCGGCCACAGCCGCTTGCCCTCCCCGCCGGCCAGCACGATGCCCAGTACGTTCGCCGCCAGCGGGCGGGGGGACGCGGGCTGCGGCCGGCCGCCGGTCACGCGGACCGTCCGAACCCCGGCCGCGCAGCGAGCGCGGACACGGCGGCCCCAAGCACGACGAGCAGGGTCACGAACGCCGACCCTAGTGCTCCGGCGTGGCCCCGACCACCGCTGTCGGACAACGATCGCGGGAACAGATCGGGAAGCTCGGCCCTCCGCAAGAGCATCCCGATGCCCTACGGTGCACGGGTGCGCATCGGCCTGCTCACCCGCGAATACCCACCGGACGTCTACGGCGGAGCCGGCGTCCACGTCGAACATCTGGTTCCCCCGCTACGGGAACTCATCGACGTCGACGTGCACTGCTTCGGCGATCCACGCGAGGGTCAGCTGGACACGTTCGCGCACGCCACGCCGAGCGCGCTGGTCGGGTCCAACGCGGCGCTGCAGGTGCTGGGCGTCGACCTGTCCATGGTCGCCGGGCTCGAGCGGGTGGATCTGGCGCACTCGCACACCTGGTACGCCAACATGGCCGGGCACCTGGCCAAGCTCCTGCACGGCATCCCGCACGTGGCCACCGCGCACTCGCTGGAGCCGGACCGGCCGTGGAAGGCCGAGCAGCTCGGCGGCGGTTACCGGCTCTCGTCGTGGGTGGAGAAGACGGCGTACGAGGGCGCCGACGCGATCATCGCGGTCAGCCAGGGCATGCGCCGCGACGTGCTGCGCAGCTACCCGTCGCTGGACCCGGACAAGGTGCACGTGGTCTACAACGGCATCGACACCGAGTTCTACCGTCCGGATCCGGCCCGGGATGCGTTGACCGCCAACGGAATCGACCCGGACCAGCCCAGTGTGGTGTTCGTCGGGCGGATCACCCGGCAGAAGGGCGTCGGGCATCTGGTCGCGGCCGCGCACGAGATGAGCCGCGACGCCCAGATCGTGCTCTGCGCCGGCGCCCCGGACACCCCGGAGATCGCCGAGGAGACCGAGAAGGCGGTCTACGAGCTGCAGGCCGCCCGACCCGGTGTGATCTGGGTGCGCGGCATGCTCCCGACCCTGCAGATCCGGCAGATCCTGTCCCAGGCCACGGTGTTCGCCTGCCCCTCGGTGTACGAGCCGCAGGGGATCGTGAACCTGGAGGCGATGGCCTGCGGCACCGCCGTGGTGGCGTCGGACGTGGGCGGCATCCCGGAGGTCGTCGACGACGGCAACACCGGGCTGCTGGTGCACTACGACGAGAACGCGATCGACGAGTTCCGCTCCGGGATCGCGGCCAAGGTCAACGAGCTGCTGGCGGACCCGGGTCGAGCCGAGACGATGGGCGTGGCCGGTCGGGAGCGCGCCGTGCGCGACTTCGCCTGGAAGGCGACGGCCGCGCGCACCATGGAGATCTACAACTCGCTGGTCTGACCGGCCCGCACCCTGGCCCGGTGGGCGGCTACCGCCGACCGGTTGGCACAGGCGGGCGAGCAGTAGCGGCGTGCCGCGTTGCGCGAGGTGTCGGCGAACACCCGCGCGCAGCCGGTAGCCGCGCACCGCCCGTGTCGGTCGATCCCGTACTCCGACACCAGCATGGCCAGCGCGACAGCCGTGGTGGAACGCACCCGCTCGACGACATCCGCAGCGGGCGGCGCGTAGTGCAGGTGCCAGCGCTGCCCGTCGTGGCCGGACAGGTGCGGCGCGACCGGCACATCGGCCAGCAGCGCGTTCACCGCGGCCGCGGCGGCGTCGACGTCCCGCGCGTCGAACACCGTGCGGAGCCGGACGGCCCAGCCCGCCATGGCGGGCTCGGCCGAAGCGGGGGCACGGGCGGCGGCATAGCCGTGGTCGATGAGAACCGCGCGCAGCCGATCGGGCGCAGCCTGCGCGTCCGAAGGAGCGGCGGTGACCACGTTGACCAGCTCGACGGCGGCCCCGAGTGCGTCACTTCGGTAACCGATGAAGTCCACTGGACTATTACTCCACCTCGTCGTAGCGTAAGTACTGAACGTTGAACGTACCTTACGTAAGGAGGGGTCGAGATGCGCTGCCCACGGTGCGGATGGCCGAGCGAGGAGATGACGGTGCTGTCCACCCATCCGACGTCGCAGGGATGGATCCGGTATCGGCGCTGCGTCTGCGGGGCGGTGTCGATCGAGCTCGTGCAGCTGGGTGAGCAGGCCGGGATTCGCGCGCAGCCGATGGCGACCCGGTAGCGCGGTTGCCGATCCGGCGCATCATCAACGGGCCGTGATCAACGGGCCGTGTTCAACGGCCCACGAGGACGGCGCATGAGGAACGGCACCGCAGGTTCGGCGATACCGTTCCTTCGGTGCCGTTCATGACGTAGCGTCCGAGCCGCTCGGGCGCGGCGCGGTCAGCCAGCGGCGGCCTTCAGCGCGTCACCGAGATCGCTGGCCTCCTCGGCCGACATTTCCACGACCAGACGGCCACCTCCCTCGAGAGGGACGCGCATCACGATGCCCCGACCCTCCTTGGTCACCTCCAGGGGACCGTCACCGGTCCGGGGCTTCATCGCCGCCATTTTCCTGCTCCCTCCGTCATCTGTAGCCGGGCGCCGCTGCAACGGGGACAGCGCGCGGCGTGGACGCTGGTGACCATCTTTCCCCATCGGGCCGAGGCGAGGCGAACCGGCGCGATCAACGCTGCCTGGTTCACACTCTCGAACCGGTGCGCCGGGCCAGTACCATGATCACGAATTGGCTCGCCAGCAGCCCTGGACATGATCATCCACCAGGCCCGCGGCCTGCATCAACGCGTAGCAGGTCGTGGGTCCGACGAAGCGGAATCCACGGCGTTTCAGCTCGCGGGCCATCGCGTGCGACTCGACCGAGGTAGCTGGCACCTGGCTGAGATCGGCAGGTCGGCGCCGGACGGCGGGGTCCGGCGCGAACGACCACAGCAGCTCGTCGAGCGGGGTGTCGAGCTCCAGCACCTGCCGGGCATTGTGGATGGTCGCGTCGATCTTGGCTCGGTTCCGCACGATGCCGGCGTCGGCCAGCAGCCGCACCACGTCGTGGTCGCCGAAGCCCGCGACGACCGCCGGGTCGAACCCCGCGAACGCGGCCCGGAACCCGGCCCGCTTGCGCAGGATCACCAGCCACGACAGCCCGGACTGGAAGGCCTCCAGGCTCAGCCGCTCGAACAGCGCGCCCTCCCCGCGCAGCGGCCATCCCCACTCGTCGTCGTGGTAGGCGACGTACTCCGGCGCGCTGGTGGCCCAGCCACAGCGCTCCCGCTCCGGCTGGGCCACCACCTCAGCCATCGCCCGCACCGCGGCGGTAGCGGCTCTCGCAGAGCCGCGCCAGCTTGCGCAGCGAGTGCGCGACGCCCGCCCGGAACGCCGGGCGGACCAGCGGCCAGCCGGCCGCGCCGAGGGCACCGAGTGGCAGTTCCAGCTGCTCCGACCAGAGGAACCGGGAGCGCTGCGGGCCGAGCTCCTCGACCTCGAACACGCCGCTGCCGCGCACCACCCGGCCGCGGTGGGTCACCACGCAGCGCCGCGGCGGATCCCATTCGGTGACCTCCATCGGGTCGGTGAAGCCCACCGGCCCGACCCCGGTGAAGGCCGCGAAGCGCGCGCCGAGCCGGCGTGGATCCCCCGGGCTGATCATCGTGACCCGGGTGCCCAGGATCCACTCCCCCTGGCTCTCCCAGTCGGTGACCACGTGCCAGACCGTCGCGGCCGGCGCTTGGATGTCGACCGGCACGACCAGCTCGGTGCGGGTCACGTCCCACCGTCCGCCCGCACCGTGCCGGCCGCCCGCTCCGACTCCAGCTCCGCCACGCGGGCGGCCAGCCCGTCCCGTTCGGCTCCGACCCGGTCGAGCTCATCGGCGACGCGGTCGAGAACCCAGTCCACCTCGTCCATCCGGTAGCCGCGCACGGCCTGCGGAAACCGCAGCTCGCGGACGTTGCCGCCGGCCAGCTTCCCCTCGGGCAGCCGGGTCGGGGTCGCCCGGGGCGGCAGCGGCGGCAGCTCCTCCCCGCGTCCGAACACGACCACGACGATCCCGAACAGGGCGGCCGCCACGACGACCGCGATCACCAGGTAGCTCAATGCGGTCCCCACGAACTTCATCTCACCACAGGCCACCGACAGTCCGCGGAGAGCACGGCACGCGCACGAGTGCTGTCGCAGAATCCGCCACCGGGGCCCGGGTGGGGTCGCTGATCAGTCGCTGTGATCGGGAGTGCCGGCGAGCAGGGCCCCCATCGGCGGCCGGTCGGTGAGCTCGACCGCCGTTGGCGCGGGCAGCCATTCATCGTCGAGCTGCAGGAACTGGATCAGCGGTGCGCCGGAGTCCGGCCCGCCGACACCCAGACCGTCGACACCGGGGGAGCGGGCCAGCACGGCGCCGAGGATCTGTCTGGCCATCACGCCCAGCTGCAGCAGCGAGCGGTTGCGGTGCTTGCGCACACCCAGATTGACCTGGGCCAGCGCGTCCATACCGCGGTTCGTGTGGGTATCGAGCAGGAGGCCGATCTCCACGCCGTAGCCGGCCGCGAACGGCAGCGACTCCAACAGCTCACGGGTGGCCGCATACTCCCCACCCAGCGGCTGCACCATGCCGCTCAGCTCCGGTCGCAGCGCCGCCAGCAGCGGCCGGACCAGCAGCTCGGTGACCCGGCCTCCCCCGGTGTCGATCTGCGTGGTCTCCAGCCGCAGGGGACGCCGGTAGAAGCCCTTCACCAGGCCCATGTCGGGCTCGGTGAGCAGCGGGCCGAGCAGCGCGGGCACGAAGGCCGGGTCGAAGTCGACCAGGTCGGAATCGAGGTAGCAGATGATCTCGCTGGTGGTGGCGGCGAGCGAGCGCCAGAGCACCTCGCCCTTACCCGGCAGCGGGGCCAACTGCGGCAGCACCTCGTCGCGACGCACGACCCGTGCTCCCGCGGCGGTGGCCACCGCGATCGTGGCATCGGTCGAGCCGGAGTCCATCACGACCAGTTCGTCCACCAGTGGCCGTGCGCCGACGGTCAACGGCAGGATGGCCGTGACGATCGCGCCGACCGTGGCCTGCTCGTCCAACGCGGGCAGCACGACCGCCACCCGTCGTCCGGCCTTGGCCGCGACGAGCTGCTCCCGCGTCCACGGTGGGTTCTGCCAGGTGCGGCGGGCAAACCAGTCTTCGATCGCGGGATCCATGGCGCTCCAGGTTCTCGGGTGCGAACCGGCACCGTTGCCGATCGACGTGCTGGGACGTCGCAGCCTCAGGCCAGGGCGCGGACCGTCCGCGCTGGTGGCCGGTTACCCAGGATCGCGGCAACCATGTCCACGGTACGTCGCGTTGCGGCCACCTCGTGCGCGCGGAACAGCCGCGCGCCGGCGGCAGCGGCCAGCGCGGTGGCGGCCAGCGTGCCTTCCAGCCGGTCGGTGACCTCGGCGACGCCCAGCGTCTCCCCCACGAAGTCCTTGTTGGACAGCGCCATCAGCACCGGCCATCCGGTGGCCACCAGTTCGTCACAGCGGCGCAGCAGGGCGAGCCCGTGGAACGTGTTCTTGCCGAAGTCGTGGGTGGGATCGATGACAATCCCCTCCCGCGGAACGCCGAGTACCGCGAACCGATCGGCCTGCCCGCACACCTCGGTCACCACATCGGCGACCACGTCGACGTACCGGACCCGGTGCGGGCGCCGGCGCGGGGTGGCGCCGCCGGTGTGCGAGCAGACGATCCCCACCCCCGCCGCCGCGGCCACCTCACCGAGGGTCGGGTCGACCCCGGCCCAGGTGTCGTTGATCAAGTCGGCGCCCTCGGCCACGGCGAGCCTGCCGACCTCGCCGCGCCAGGTGTCGATGCTGATCACGATCTCGGGGTAGCGCTCGCGGACGGCGGCCACGAACGGCACCACCCGCCGGATCTCCTCGGCCGCGTCGACGGCGGCACCCGGGCCGGCCTTGACGCCCCCGATGTCGATGATGTCGGCGCCCTCGGCCACCGCGGCGTCCACCCGGGCCAGCGCGGCCCGGTCGGTGAACGCGGCACCGCGGTCGTAGAAGGAGTCGGGGGTGCGGTTGACGATCGCCATCACCAGTGCCCGGTCCTGGGCGGGCGTCCGCTTGCCGAACCGGATCACGACATCGATCGTGGCACGGCAACCGGTACCGCGCAGGCGTCCAGCGCGGCGTCGACGTCGGCGGTGACGACGAGTCGCGCCATCGCCTCGGCGCGCACGAAACCCTTGTCGCCCAGCCCGCGCACCCAGTCCAGCAGCTGCGCGTAGTGCCCGTCCGGGTCGAGCAGGACCACCGGCTTGGCGTGCATCCCCAGGTAGCCCGAGGTCCAGACCTCGAAGAGCTCCTCGCAGGTGCCGATTCCCCCGGGTAGGGCGAGGAAGGCGTCGGCGTGCGCCTCCATCTGCGCCTTGCGCTCCCGCATGGTGTCCACGACCAGCAGCTCGTCGGAGTCGTGGTCGGCCCACTCGAGGTCGACCATCGAGCGTGGGATCACCCCGACGGTGCGTGCCCCGTGGAGCCGCGCCGAGGTGCCGAGCGCACCCATCATCGACACCCGCCCGCCACCGGAGACCAGCTCCCAGCCGCGGGCCCCGATGCCGGCGCCCACCTCGGCGGCCAGTTCGGCGTAGTGCGGGGCGATCGGTTCGATGGACCCGCAGTACACGCACACCCTCAATGCGTGTCCTCCCACGCCCGGTAGGCCTCGTGAACCACCTTCACCGCGTCGTCGACCTCGTCGGTCACGTGCAGCAGGGCCAGATCCCGCTCGCCGATCTTCCCGCCGTCCAGCACGGAGCGCGCGATCCAGTCGTAGAGCCCGCCCCAGTACTCGCTGCCCAGCAGCACCACCGGGAACTTGGTGACCTTCTTGGTCTGCACCAGGGTGAGCGCCTCGAACAGCTCGTCGAGGGTGCCGAAGCCCCCCGGCAGGCAGACGAACGCCTGCGAGTACTTCACGAACATGGTCTTGCGGGCGAAGAAGTAGCGGAAGTTGATGCCGAGATCCACCCAGTCGTTGAGACCCTGCTCGAAGGGCAGCTCGATGCCCAGCCCGACCGAGAAGCCGCCGGCCTCCGAGCACCCCCGGTTCGCCGCCTCCATCACGCCCGGACCACCGCCGGTGATCACGGCGAAGCCGGCCGCGGCGAGCGCGCCCCCCAGCTCGCGTCCGAGCTCGTACTCGGGGTGATCCCGCGGGGTGCGGGCGGAACCGAAGACGGTGACCGCCCTGGGCAGCGCCGCGAGGGAACCGAAACCCTCGACGAACTCGGCCTGGATCCGCATCACCCGCCACGGATCGGTGTGTATCCAGTCGCTGGGGCCACGCGAGTCCAGCAGCCGCTGATCGGTCGTGCTGGACTCGTTGCGCTGCTCGCGTCGCAGCACCACCGGGCCGCGCTGTTTCTCCCGGGGTTGAGCACCGTCGGGGAGCTGTTCCCCGGGCTGTCGCTGCCCGGGGCCCTCGTCCCCGCCGTCCGCTATGGGATCCGTGCTGGCCGTCATGGAACCAAGGGTAATGACGCTCAGCGGCCGCGCTTGTCGGGCTCCTGCGGACGTCCCACGGTGCGCTGGGCATCAGCGCTCGACGGCGTGGACGGCGTCCGCGCGGAGCGCGACGGCTCGGGCGCCGCCATACTCGAGGCGGTCCCGTTGCCGGCCCCCGTCACGGACTCGGAGCCGGCTGCGGTGCGGTCCTGCGACCGGTGCCGGGCCGCGGCCACGCCGGCCAGCGCCTCGCGACCGCGAACGTCCGCCGGAGGCGTCGGGTCGAGATCGGTGGCCGGGTCGGGATTCGGGTCCGTGGGGCCCACCGCCGGCACGCTCCCGGTCAACGGCCGGGTGCTCGATCCGGAGGTGGCCGGGCCCGTCTCGGCGGCGTCGGGGTCGACGGCACCGGGATCGCGGGAATCGGGACCGGCGAGTTCGGAGCGGGCGGAATCCGAGCCGGCGGAATCCGCGGAATCCAGGGCGGGATCGGACCGCGCCGAATCGATCCCGACGGAATCCGGGCTCACGGAATCGGATGTGTCCGGTTCAGGCCGGCCCGAGACGGATGGACCAGAACCGGGCCCTTCGGAATCGAGCCCATCGGAAACGGGTTCGTCGGCAACCGGCCCGCTCGGATCGGACGGGTGCATATCGGGGAGTGGCGAGGCCGAGCTGCTCGACAACGATTCGGCCGGATCCGGGACCACCGAACCCCGGTCGGCCCGCAGCTCGTGCGAGCCGGACGTTCCTGCTGGGGGCGACACGCGGTCCGCACCAGCACCGGAGCCGGCCACCACCGTGCCGCCGGCGGCTGCGTCGTCCGGAGCAGACCCACCCGGCTCGACCGGGCCGGATTCGACGGATCCCGATGCGCCCGAACCGGAGCCCGCAGCTTCCGGGTCCTCCGTGCCCCGGTGCGCCGATCCGCGATCCGGATCCTCGCTCAGCGGGGTGCCCGAGTCGCCTCGATCGGTCGTCAGCCGTCGGCGCCCAGCCCGGGACGAGCCCGCCGAACCGGCGCGGGTCGGGGCGGCGGAGCTGTCCGCACCGGAGCGGGTCGACTCGGGCAGACCGGAGTCGGTCGATCCGGACGGACCGGATCCGGGACCACCCTCGGCAACCGAGCCGGCATCAGCATCGACAGCACCGCCGATCGCCGGAGCCGCACCCGCCGATCGGGCTCCATCCGAACCGTCATCAGCCGCGTCCACAGTCTCCGAACCACCAGCAGCCGGACCACCGGCAGCCGGACCGAAGATGGCCGAATCCTCATCTGCCGCACCGGGAACCGGCGAACCGGCGACCGCCGGACCAGCGTCAACCCCACCGGAGACCGGCGAACCGATGTCCGCCGAACCGAGCTCGGGCGAGTCGGTGTCCGTCGAGCCGGCCGGGTTCGCGGCGTCCTCCGCCTCCGAGCGTTCCCGCGCCGAGCGACCCGTGCGCACCCCGCGCTGGTAGTTGGACAACCGCGACCGGATCGCGTCGGCGTCGCGCGACGATCCCCCCGCGCCACCGGCGGCGATCCCGCCGGGCAGCAACTGCGCTCCCGGTGTACGCCGTGGCAGGTCGGTCCCCGGGACCAGATCCACCCGGGCCTGCCGGCGCGACTCGACCGCAGCCCGCCAACCGTCGTCCGCCGCGGTCGCGAAGTCGTCCTCGCGGCGCGTCTCGGCAGCCTGGGTGGGCGGCGGCCAGGAGGGCACCGGGAGCGGCCCCTCCACACCGGGCGGCAGCTCGACCGCAGCGGCCGCCACGGCCGCCTGCCGGACGGGCTTGTCCGGGTCGATCTCGTCGGGCACGTCGCCGTTGTCGTCGGGCTGCCAGTTGATCGGCACCTGGCGGTAGGCCCGGAACCACCCGGACGCGACCTCCTCGAAGATGGGGGTCCGGCTCGACGGCTCCTCGTCGGGATCGAACACCGGGGCCGGGCCGAACAGCTCGGGGGCCTCCATGGCCGCCACCGCCGCTTGCTCGGCGCCCGCGTCGCCGGTCGTGCTCTGCAGCTCCGCTTCCGCACCGGCGACCGGCTGCGCAGCCCCGGCCTCGGAGTCGTCGCCGGGCTCGTGGGAAGTTCCCACTCCCCCTTCCGGCGAGTCGGAATCAGCGGCGGCAGAATCGATGTCCGAAACAGCGGTGACCGTGGACTCCGAATCCGCGGGCACGGCATCAGCGGATTCCGGATCGACACCTTCGGGGGTATTCGGCCCAGCTCCGGCGAATTCGGGCGCCACCGCTCCGGATTGGGCCGGAATGCGCTTGACCAAGTCGGTGACATCGGCCGTGCCGGCGCTTCTCGACCGCGCGCCGCTGCGGCGATCGTCCTGGCTCGCGTCCCCGGACGGCGTGACGCGGGACGCCTCGCCGCTGCCGCTGCGCTGCGGCGGGACCGCGATCGACGGCTGGGTGCCCGCTGCCGGCCGGGCCGACGCGGTGGCCTTGCCCTCCGGGCGGCGGGCGGTACCGGCCGGACCGCTCGCGACGAGGTGCGCCGGGATGGTCACCCGGGCGGTGACCCCGCCACCCTTCCTGGACAGCGGTCCGGTGGCGGGCAGCGCGGACTCCGGCGCGGGTGCGCCCGCGAACAGCCGGACCTGCACGCCGTGCCGCGCCGCCAGCCGTCCGACCACGAACAGACCCATCCGCCGGGACGCGGTGATCCGGGTGTCGTCGGCGTCGGCGAACCGCTGGTTGATCTCGTCGAGCTCATCGGGGCGCATGCCGATGCCGCGGTCGACGATCTCCACCACCAACGGACCGGCTCCGGCCCGGCTGGTGCTCATCGTGACCTGGGTCTCCGGCGGCGAGAAGCTGGTCGCGTTGTCCAGCAGCTCCGACAGCAGGTGCTGCAGGTCGTTGGCCGCCCGACCGAGCACGGCCACCGCGGGTGGCTGCTCCACGGTGACCCGCTCGTACTGCTCCACCTCCGACACCGCGGCCTGCAGCACGTCCACCACCGGAACGTGGTGCGCGGTCCGCTTCGCCAGATCGGTACCCGCCAGGACCAGCAGGTTCTCGCTGTTGCGGCGCATCCGGGTGGCCAGGTGGTCGAGCCGGAACAACGACGCCAGCTGGTCCGGGTCCTGCTCGTTGCTCTCCAGCTCCTCGATCAGCTGCAACTGCCGGTCGACGAGGCTCTGGCTGCGGCGCGACAGGTTGACGAACATGCTGTTGACGGTGTTCTGCAGGGTCGCCTGCTCGGCCGCGAGCCGGACGGCCTGCTCGTGCACCGCGTCGAACGCCCTGGCGACCTCGCCGACCTCCTCACGGGTGTGCACCGGAACCGGCGTCACGTTCACGTCCGGCACGGTGCCGCCACGCATCCGCTGCACCGCGTCCGGCAGCCGCTTCTGGGCGATCTCCAACGCGCTGCTGCGCAGCGTGCGCAGCGACGAAAGGAGCGCCCGCGCGATCAGCCCGACGATGATCGCCCCGATGATCAATGCGGCCAGCAGCACGGCCACGTTGAGCACGGCGAGGTTCACCGCGGTCGACCTGGCCGACTCACCGGTCGCGGCCAGCTCGGCGCGGATGCCGTCCTCGGCGGCGTCCAGCTCGGCGATGAAGTCGCCGTAGACCTTGGCCACCCGCACACCCGTGCCACCCGGCAACGGTTGGGCCTGGTCAGCACCGGTGAGCTCGGTGGCCAGCGCGGAGCGGTCGTTGTTCGCCGAGCCCGCGATCATGCCCGCGTAGCGGACCCGCTGCCCGGAGTCGAGCGCGGTCCGGAAGTTGTCCAGACCGGTCGCGAGCCGCGCTTCGCTGGCCGCGAGGCCCGCCAGCTCCCCGCTGCGGGCTTCCGGGGCGGCGGCGGCCACGGTGATCAGCGCCTGCTGCAGGGTGGCTTCGTCGCGGGCCGATGAGAGCCCGCCCAGCGCGTTGGCCAGGCCGTTGACCTCGGGGGTGTTCACCCCGCGCAGCAACGAGCTGTCGAGCGGCAGCACCTGGTCGATGAGCTCGGAGTAGCGGCTCGCCACGGTCGCGGGCGAGGAGTCCGATCGCAGCGCCAGATCGCGCAGCTGCGGCAGCTGGACGAGGGCCTGCTCGGCCTGGCGCTGCGCTCCGACCACGGTCGCGTCGGACTCCGCGACCTCCGCGACGGCCGATCGGCTGGCCGCCTGCTCGGCGTCCACCTCGGCGAAGGAAGCCTGCAGCGCGGCCGTGTCGCCGCTGCGCCCGGCGGCGACGAACTCGGTGGTGCGCAGCCGCTCGTCCTGGATCCGTTTGACGAGGCCGGCCACCTCGCCCTGCGCGGTCGCGTACCGCGCCACCCGATCGAACTCGGCGGCCTCGCCCGCCTGGTCGGCGACCCGCAGGCCACCGAGCACGATCGCGATCAGCGACGGGACCAGCAGCGCAACCGCCAGCTTGACCCGCAGGCTCCAGTCCTGCGGCGATAACCACCGGGTCGCCGCTCGGCTGGGCGGGGGAGCAGGATTGCTCACGTCTACGTCTCCTACTTCGCCGGCCGGCACCGTGCCGGGCGCCCGCACGCGGATGCGCTTGCCGCCGCCGGGGAGTAGCAACGGCAGCTGCCGGTTCACCGAACCGACAGAGTTGAAACGGGACTACCGATTGTAGGCAGGCCGCGCATCTCCGCTGTCACTCGGTAGAGTGAAGATGCGCTCCATCGTGCACGTTTCGACGGCATCGGTTACGCAACGGTGCGCGATACTCACATCAGTGCGATTCTCGGTCCACCATTCGGATACGTTCAGCGCACCGTCGTTAACTTTCCGTGATGAGCAATCATGCCCTCGAGCGCCTTTTCGCTGATCATCATCAGAGCCGGGGGACGACTGCGATGATCAAGACCGGACCGTCGGGAGTGCCCCGGCGCCGCTTCCTGCGGATGTGCGGCACCGCGGGCGCGCTGGCGGCCACCGGCGCGCTCACCGCGGCCTGCGGCTCGGCGGCACCGGCGGCCACCACCGGTAGCGGGACGATCAAGCTCGGCTTCGTCACACCGGCGACCGGGGCGCTGGCCCCGTTCGGCGCGGCCGACGCGTTCGTCGTCGCGGCGATGCGGCGGTACTTCTCGCAGAACCCGATCATCGTCGGCGGCCGGGCGCACGGCGTGGAGATCCTCGACCGGGACAGCCAGTCGAACGTGAACCGGGCCGCCGACCTGGCCAACGACCTCATCGTCAACCACGGCGTGCACCTCATGCTGGTCGCCGCGACGCCGGACACGGCCCACCCGGTCAGCGACCAGTGCGAGACCAACGGGGTGCCCTGCATCGCCACGGCCGCGCCGTGGGAACCGTGGTTCTTCGGGCGCTCCGGTACCCGGGAGACGCCGTTCCGCTGGACCTTCGACTTCTTCTGGGGCCTGCGTGACGTCGGCGCCGTCTACGCGGACATGTGGGACGAGGTCAGCACGAACAAGGTGGCGGCCGGGCTGTGGCCCGACGACGCCGACGGTCGCGCGTGGGGCGATCCGGCGGGCGACCTCCCGGCCGCGCAGTCCGGGCGCGGCTACCGCATCGTCGACCCCGGCTCGTTCCCGGGTGGCACGCGCAGCTTCGCCCGGTTGATCGACCGGATCAGCAACGCGAACTCCCAGATCCTGGTCGGGGTGCCGCCACCGCCGGACTTCACGACGTTCTGGAAACAGGCCGCGCAGCTGGACTTCCGACCGAAGATCGCGACGATCGGCAAGGCGTTGCTGTTCCCGGCCAGCGTCGAGGCGCTCGGTCGACTGGGCACGAACCTGAGCACCGAGGTGTGGTGGTCGCCGGAGCATCCGTTCGCGTCCTCGCTCACCGGCCAGACCGCGCGGCAGCTCGCCGACGCCTACACCGTCGCCACCGGACGGCAGTGGATCCAGCCCATCGGCTTCGCGCACGCGCTGTTCGAGGTGGCCGCCGCGGCGTTCTCCTCGGTGCCGGCGGTCGACGACCGGCGCGCGCTGGCCGCGGCGATCTCGTCGCTGCGGATCGAGACGGTGGTGGGCCCGCTGGACTGGACCGCGGGCCCGGTACCCAACGTGGCCACCACGCCGCTGGTCGGTGGGCAGTGGCGGGCCGGCACCAACAACCCCTTCGAGCTGACGATCGTCAGCAACCGCCGGAGCCCGCAGATCCCGGTCGGCGGCGCCGTGCAGCCCCTCACCGACGAGAGCTGACCGCGGCGCGCGCCACGGCCGGCGTGGGGTCAGCCGGTCAGGAAGCGCCGCAGCTGCTCGGCCGCGGCGGTGATCGCGCGGGTGTCGACGTGCTCCTCGACGGTGTGGGCCAGGTTCGGGTCGCCGGGCCCGAAGTTCAACGCCGGGATGCCGAGCGCGGCGAAGCGGGAGACGTCGGTCCAGCCGAACTTGGCCGACGCCGGGTTGCCGGTCGCGGCCAGGAACTCCTGCCCGAGCGGCGCGTCCAGCCCCGGCAACGCCCCCGGCGCGGAGTCGGTGAGCACCACCTCGAACCCGTCGAACACCTCGCGCACGTGCTGCTCGGCCGCCGCGACGTCGCGGTCCGGCGCGAACCGGAAGTTCACCGTGACCACGCACTCGTCGGGCACCACGTTCCCGGCCACTCCCCCGGCGATGTGTACCGCCTGCAGACCCTCGCGGTACCGGCAGCCGTCGATGTCGACCTGCCGCGCGGCGTAGTCACCCAGCCGAGCGAGCACCGGGGCGGCGGCGTGCACCGCGTTCTCGCCCAGCCACGATCGCGCCGAGTGCGCGCGCCGCCCGCGGGTGGTGATCTCCACCCGCAGTGTGCCCTGGCAGCCCGCCTCGACCTCCCCGTTGGTCGGCTCGCCGAGGATCGCCAGGTCGGCGCGCAGCCAGTCGGGCTGCTCGCGCTCGATCCGGCCGAGCCCGTTGCGCGGCGCCTCGATCTCCTCGCAGTCGTAGAACACCAGCGTCAGGTCGTGCCGCGGCTCGGTGCAGGTGGCCGCGAGGTGCGCGATGACGGCGTCGCCGGCCTTCATGTCGGAGGTCCCGCAGCCGTAGAGCAGGTCACCGTCGCGGCGGCTGGGCAGGTTGTCGGCGATCGGCACCGTGTCCAGGTGCCCGGCCAGCAGCACCCGACGCTCCCGGCCCAGCCGGGTCCGCGCGAGCACCGCGTCGCCGTTGCGCAGCACCTCCAGGTGCGGTGCCTGCTCGCCCAGCGCGCGCTGCACGGCGTCGGCCAGCGCCGCCTCGTTCCCGGAGACGCTGGGCACATCGACCAGCGCCGCGCACAGCTCGACGGGATCGGCGGTCAGATCCAGGCGCAGTTCGGACACCGGCCGACGCTACCGCCGCGACGGCTTCAGTGCGCCGGCAGCTCCGAAGCGGTGCTCAGCGCCGCGATCCATTCAGGTGCGTCGGAGCAGCCGCGCGCGGATAGGCTGGCCGCGCCGAGGGAGGCGGATCCGTTGCGCGCCGTGGTGTTCGACCGGTTCCGCGCGGTTCCGGTGATCAAGCAGGTGCCGGAGCCGGTGACCGGCCCGGACGGGGTCGTCGTGCGGGTGCAGACCACCGGTCTGTGCCGCAGCGACGCGCACGGCTGGGCGGGCCACGACGACGGGATCACGCTGCCGCACGTGCCCGGCCACGAGCTCGTCGGCGTGATCGCATCGGTCGGGGCGCGGGTGCGCCGCTTCGGGGTCGGTGACCGGGTCACCGTCCCGTTCGTCTCGGCGTGCGGGCGCTGCCCCGAATGCGCGTCCGGCCATGGCCAGGTGTGCCGGGACCAGACCCAACCCGGGTTCACGCACTGGGGCTCGTTCGCCGAGCTGGTCGCGCTGCACGACGCCGAGGTCAACCTCGTCGCTGTGCCCGCCGGGCTCGACGGCGGCTCGGCGGCGCTGCTGGGCTGCCGGTTCGCCACCGCGTTCCGCGGGCTGGTGCAGCAGGCGGCGCTCACCGCGGGCGAGCGGCTGCTGGTCGTGGGCTGCGGCGGGGTGGGCCAGAGCGCGATCATGATCGGCCAGGCGCTGCGGGCCGAGGTGATCGCCGTCGACGTCGACGACGGAGCACTCGCCGCCGCCAGCGGCCTCGGCGCGACCCACACGGTGAACTCGGCGGGCCTGGACGAGGCGGGGATCCTGGCCCGGATCCGGGCGGTTGCCCCAGACGGCGTGCCGGTCGCGGTGGACGCGCTCGGGTCGCCCGCCGCGGTGCGCCTCGGGATCCGCGCGTTGGCGATCCACGGCCGGCACGTGCAGATCGGGCTGCTCACCGAGGACCCGGCGATCCCGATGTCCGAGGTGATCGCCAAGGAGCTCGTCGTGCGCGGCAGTCACGGCCTGGCGGCGGCGGACTACCCGGCGCTGCTCGCCATGGTCGGCTCCGGCGCCGTGCGGCCGCACGAGCTGATCCAGCGCCGGATCACCCTGGACGAGGCGCCGGCGGCGCTCGTCGAGATGGGATCCGGCGGCCTGACCCGTGGGATCACCGTCATCGACGTCGAGGAGCCCGGCAGCTGTTGATCATCAGCTGGGACGATAGCGTCGTGCCGGTGAGCACCGAACCGCGCCGCGAGGGCGCCTCCGGGACCGGACTGGCCACCGTCACCGCCGACGGCACCGTCCTCGACACCTGGTACCCGGCCCCCGCGCTGGGCTCCGACGCCCCGGACGTGATGTCCGACCTGGAGCCGCTGGCCGGCGCCGACGGCGCCCGCGACGTCTCCACCGTCGTGATCCGCACCGAGATCGGCTCGCTGGCCGACCCACCCGTCGATGCGCACGACGTCTACCTGCGGCTGCACCTGCTCTCGCACCGGCTGATCGCCCCGCACGAGTCCAACGTGGATGGCGTGTTCGGGTTGCTGGCCAACGTGGTGTGGACCAACCACGGACCCTGCGCGGTCGCAGACTTCGAGCTGACCCGGTTACGGCTGCGGGCGCGTGGCCCGGTTGCGGTGTACGGCGTGGACAAGTTCCCGCGGATGGTCGACTACGTGCTGCCGGTGGGGGTCCGGATCGCCGACGCGGACCGGGTCCGGCTGGGCGCGCACCTGGCCGCCGGCACCACCGTGATGCATGAGGGCTTCGTGAACTACAACGCCGGCACCCTCGGATCGTCGATGGTGGAGGGTCGGATCTCGGCCGGCGTGGTGGTGGGCGACGGGTCCGATGTGGGTGGCGGAGCGTCGATCATGGGCACGCTGTCCGGCGGCGGCAAGCAGGTGCTCTCGATCGGGCGGCGCTGCCTGCTCGGCGCGAACGCCGGCATCGGCATCTCACTGGGCGACGACTGCGTGGTCGAGGCCGGGCTCTACGTCACCGCAGGCACCAAGGTCACGCTCCCCGACGGCAGCACCACGGCCGCCCGCGGCCTGTCCGGCCAGGACGGCCTGCTGTTCCGCCGCAACTCGGTCACCGGCGCCGTCCAGGTCCTCCCGCACACCGGCGACGGCATCGCCCTCAACCCCGCGCTGCACACCAACTGACCAGCTCGGACGCCGGGCATCCGGACAAGCGCGCAGACGGCGGTGGCCCACCTCGCCATCGGCACCGAGCGGGTGCCGGGATGAGCGTCGTGGAGCGTGCACCAGGTGATCAACGTGATCACCTGATCGGGGTGCGCAGGTGATCAAAGCGATGGAGTGCCCGACGGGCGCGGTGTGCCCGGTGCCGGCGGCGGTGTTCCCGGCGATGCACCCGGTGGTGGCGCTGGTGCCGGTGCCGGTGCTGGTGGCGCGCCCGGTGGTTGCGGTGGTGGTGGCCTGCGCCGGACCCGCTGCTGCGGATCGATCCACCTCGGGGGCGTGAAGTCCGGGATCCCGTCCGCGGCGATGCATACCGCCCACTCCGAGGTGTGGATCTCCCGGTGATGGGTCTTGCACAACATCACCAAGTTGGACAGCCGGGTCTCGCCACCCAGTTCCCAGGGGATCACGTGATGCACCTGGCACCAGGACGGGGTGCGGTCGCAGCCGGGGTGCGCGCAGCCGCGGTCGCGGGCGGCGACGGCGCGGCGCATCCGATCCGGGATGGTGCGTTGCAGGACGGCCACATCCAAGGGCTGTCCTGCGCCACCCATGACGATGGGGATGACACACGCGTCACAGCAGGCCATGCGGGCGGCGGCGGGGGTCATCTGCCCGCCGAAGTCCAGCATCGCCGCCCGCGCCTGAGCTTGTAGATCCTCCCAGCGGATCAAGATGTTCAGGTGCGGCCGGTTCCCCCCGGCCGAGGGCAGCACATCGGGTCCGGCGTTGTCGGCGACGTAGCCGAACACTTCGGCCATGGCTTCGGCTTGGCGGCGCCCCAACGACCGATGGTCATCCTTGGTCAGGGGTGCCGATTTCGCATCCAGGACGGACGCGATCAAGTCGTACAGATCCGCGGAGTCGATTCGCCCTTTGATCCGCCCACCGGCCCCGTTCGCGTTAGGGGTGAGAAACATTTCGTCGACCGGTTCGGGTTCCCGATCATCGGGTTCGGCCCCGTCCTGATCCAGCAGTTCGAGCAGCTCCACACCCCAGCTGTACAACGCGGGGGGTGGTGTGGCGGTGGCCATAGCCGCGATCTGGATTTCCGCACCGGCCAACGTTTCGGGGGACAACCGGTGGGCGGCGGGGCTGCCCATCAGCTTCGCGACGACCTCGACATGCCGCAGGGACATGTCGCCGGCAGTGAATGCGGCGGCGGTGGCGGGCAGTAGCGGCGGCAGGACCTGGCCTTGCAGGTCGACTCGGGGGCAGACGTGGTCGGCGGCGGTGATGATCCGCCGCGCGTCCCGGTGCTCGAGCCCGAGCAGCTCCGACACCGCGGTGACCGGCCGTTGCCCGTGCGCGGTAAACGACCCGGCCCGCTGCAACGCGGCGACGGTGTCCACCACAACCCGATGCATCTGGTGTTCGACGTCGGCCAGCCCGCTCAGCACGGCGATCCGGTCGGATTCGGATCCGTGCGGCCCGGTGGCTGCGCGCAGCGTGGTGAGCCCCTGGTGGAGCTGTGTCACCCCGGTCTGCACATCGCCACCGCTCATGCCCTCATTCTACTCGAACGCATGTTCGATTTCAAGCGGATCGTCACAGCTCAAGGTATGTGCGGGCGTGATTTTTTCAGGACCACAGCCAGGCAACAACAGCTGATGGTGAGATCCGTCCAAAGGCTGGGGGACGTAGGTCGGGAACACTCCTCAGCCGACCGCACCATCCAATAAAGGGGGTGGGAGGCTGAACGAAACCGGTTGACTCCAGAGGAGAAGTATCCGCACCGGTCAGCTCAGACAGGACCCGGACGAGCACGTGACGGCCCTTCACGGCTGGGCCGGTCGGCGTCGCCGATGCGGAACGTGGCCCACGCCTGCACGAGACCAGCCACGACCAACACCATGATCGCCGCCCGGTAGCCGCCGGACACGTCGATCAGCACCCCCATCAACAGCGGGGCAACGGCGGCGGCGAGGTAACCGACCCCGAGCGCCAGCCCGCTGGTCGCCGCGCTCGCCGCGCCGTCGGGTGTGCGCCAGGCGATCACCGACAACCCGAGCGGGAACCCGGCGCCGCTGACGCCGACCAGCGTGATCCACAACCAGGGCCCGACCACCGGCGCCACCGGCACCAGCATCAGCCCCACGGTGCCGACGATCCCGCAGGCCAGCGTGGCCGACGCCCAGAACAGCCACCGCCGCCGCCGCTCGGCCAGCACCGGGATCAACAGGCCGGCCGGCAGTTGCACCACGCTCCAGACCGCGAGCAGCAGTCCGGCCTGCGCCGCGGTCCATCCCTGGAACTCGTAGTACGCGGCCAACCAGGTCATCCAGCCGTAGAAGATCGTCGAGGCGCCGGCCTGGTAGCAGGCGACCAGCCGAGCGAACCGGTCGTGCCAGGGCAGCGGCGACCGCGGCCCGCCGGCCGCGGCGCCGTGTGTTCCGGTGCCAGCCGGACCATCCCCGGCGGTCATCCGGCGCGCGATCGGAAACCACACCGCCGTCGCCAGCACGGCCGGAACCGCGAACGCGGCCAGGGCGAACGACCAGCCACCCAGCAGCACCGCGGCCGGCACCGCCAGCGCGCTCGCCGCCGTGGCCCCGACCATCATCGCCACCGTGTAGCCGCCGGTCACCGCGGCCGCCCGGTGACCGAGGTGTTCCTTCACCACGCCGGCGAGCAGCACACCGGCGATGCCGATGCCGAGCCCGATCACCAGGCTGCCGCCGACCAGGGTCGCGAAGGTGGGCACCCCACGCGCCAGGCTGCCCAGCGCCACCAGGCCGACCGCGCCGCCCAGCCCGGCCGCGCGCCCGAACCGGTCGCCGAACCGCGGCCCGGCGAGGGATCCGACGGCCATCATCAGCACCGCGCCCGACTGCACGAGCCCGGCGGCGGTCGCCGACGCGCCCAGATCGGCGCGGACCGTCTCCAGCAGCGGCGGGTACCCGGCCAGCGCCGCCCGCAGGTTGAGCGCCAGCGCGAGCAGCCCGATCAGCACCACCGCCGGGCGGACCGGTCCGGTCCGCAGGCTGCCGGGCGGCGCCGGCCCGGGGCTCAACCGCCGTTCAGACGGGAGGCCGCCAGTCGATCAGCGGCCGCCGCGATCCGCTCGTCGGTGGCGGTCAACGCCACCCGCACGTGCAGCGATCCGGCGGGTCCGTAGAACTCACCGGGGGCCACCAGCACACCGTGACGCGCGAAACGTCGCACTGTCAAGCGTCCCGGTTCGCCCGCGGTGGCCCACAGGTAGAGCCCGGCCTCGGAGTGCTCGATCTTCAGCCCGGCCGCCTCGATCGCGACCCGCAACCGGGCCCGGCGACGGCGGTACGCCTCGGCCTGGGCCAGCACGTGCGCGTCGTCGGACGCGGCCGCCGCCATCGCCGCCTGCACCGGCCGCGGCATGATCATGCCGGCGTGTTTGCGCACCTCGAGCAACCCGGCGACCAGCCCGGGATCGCCGGTGACGAAGCCGACGCGGTAGCCGGCGAGGTTGGACGACTTGGACAGGGAGTGCACCGCGAGCAGGCCGGCGTGCGACCCACCGCAGACCTCCGGGTGCAGCACCGAAAGGGCCCGGTGCGGCGGCTCGGACAGCGACAGGTAGCACTCGTCCGACGCGACCACCGCACCGCGTTCGCGCGCCCAGTCCACGACCTTGCGCAGGTGCTCGGGAGGCAACACCCGCCCGGTCGGGTTGGACGGCGAGTTGATCCACACCAGCGCCACCCGCCGCGGCCCGAGCGCGGCCGTCGAGTCGCTGCGCACGAACTCGGCCCTGGCCAGCAGGGCACCGACCTCATAGGTCGGGTAGGCCAGCTCCGGGATCACGATGGTGTCCCCCGGCCCCAGGCCGAGCAGCGAGGGCAGCCAGGCGACCAGCTCCTTGGAGCCGATCGTCGGCAGCACCGCGACCGGGTCCACCGACACGCCGAACCGGCGCCGCAGCGCGCCCGCGACCGCCGCGCGCAACGATTCCGGCCCGTGCGTGGTCGGGTACCCGGGGTCCTCGGCGGCCGGCCCCGAGAGCGCGGCCCGCACCACGTCGGGCACCGGGTCGACCGGCGTGCCCACGGAGAGATCGACGATCCCGCCCGGGTGCGAGGTGGCGAGCGCGCGGTCGTCGGCGAGCGAATCCCAGGGAAAGTCGGGAAGGGCCGGTCTCACTCGTCGTGTTCTTGGGGCGGCAGGCTCTTGGCCGGCTCCACGTCGAAGTCGGACTTGCCGACCTTCGAGGCGCCGCCCGGCGAGCCGAGCTCGTCGAAGAAGTCGACGTTGGCCTTGGTGTAGGCGGTCCACTGCTCGGGGACGTCGTCCTCGTAGTAGATCGCCTCCACCGGGCACACCGGCTCGCAGGCGCCACAGTCCACGCACTCGTCGGGGTGGATGTACAACATCCGGGCGCCCTCGTAGATGCAGTCCACCGGGCATTCCTCGATGCACGCCTTGTCGAGCAGGTCGACGCAGGGCTCGGCGATCACGTAGGTCACGGGTGGTCCTCCAGTCGGACGTTCAAGGACTCGACCAGTATGTATCTCCGGTCGGCACAAACCCAGTCGGGGGCGTGTGATGCGGCACGCCCATCACGCCTCGGGTGTACACCGGCGGCAGGGCCCCCGCCTGCGGGAGCGGGTGCCACCATGGGGGTGTGGAGATCCCGGACGAGCTGCTCGGGCGGCGGGTGTCGCTGCGGCAACGGGTCGGGGAACGGGACGGGCGGCCGCTGTACAGCGACGCGGTCGGCGAGCTGACCGCCGACGGCGCCACCGCGGTGCTGGTCCGCACCCGCCGTGGCCCGGTAAGGGTGCAGCGCAGCGCGGTGGTCGCGGTGCGCGCGGTGCCGCCGGCGCCGCCACGGCGCGCGTCCTGGGCCGCGGTCGCGCGGCTCGAAGGGCTGTGCGCCGACGCCTGGCCTGCGCTGGTCGACCGGCGGATGGGGGACTGGCGGCTGCGGGCCGCCGACGGCTTCACCGGCCGCGCGAACGCGGCGCTGGCGATCGGCGATCCGGGGCGTCCGATGACCGCGGCGCTCGAGGAGGTGCGCGCCTTCGCCGCCGCGCACGGCATCGCGGCTCGGGTGCACGCGCCGGTCGGCTCGCCGTGGGACCGCGTGGTCGGCGCGGCGGGCTGGGCGCTCGACGTCGGCTACCAGCGCGGGCCGGTGAGCGCGGTGCTGGTGGCGCCGCTCGACGGGGACATCGACCGCCGCGTCGAGCTGGCGCCGCGCCCGGACGAAGCGTGGTGGAGCCTGGGGCCCGGCGACCCGCCGACGTCCGCGCAGCGACGGGTGATCGACCCCGCCGGTCCGATACGGGCCGCGTTCGCCCTGGTCCGCGGCCCACAGGGGGAGGCGTCGGGGCACCTGCGCGCGGTCGTGGTCGACGATCACCTGCACCTGTCGCTGCTGGCGGTGGCGCCGCCGGCCCGTCGACAGGGCCTCGGCCGCGCCTTGATCAGCTCCGCCGAGGCCTGGGGCCGAGAGCACGGGGCCCGCTGGTCGGTGCTTCAGGTCGCGGTGCACAACACCGCCGCACTCGACTTCTACCGGCACCTCGGCCACACCGAACACCACCGCTACCAATACCTCATCCCGACCTCATCGGCGTGACCGGCGACGACCAGCAGGTGATCAACACCCCGCACCGCTCCCCGCGCTCCGTGCGGGCCTCGGTTGCGGGTAGTACTAGCGGCGGCTCAGGCGGGCCTCGGCCATGCGGGCGGCGCGCTTGAGGCCGGACCACTCGCCGAGGTACTTGCCCAGCGCTCCGACCACCGGCAGCATGCTCAGGCCCTCGTGCAGGAAGTTGCCGTGCGGGCGCTTGTCCAGCTCGTTCTCCACCGCGAACAGGGCCCGACCCAGCCGCCACACCGCGCGGCCGATCCGGGTGAGCGTCGGGGTGGTGTCCGGCGCGGCGAGGTCGCCGGTGATCTCGGCGGCCCGGCGGTCGGCGGCGGCGTCGGCGGCCTCGTCCGGACCCTGCACGACCAGCTCGCGACGGAAGAGCACCGCGCCCAGCAGCGACACCAGCTGATCCTCGTCGCGCACGCCGTGTTCGCCCGCGATCGCCACCAGCAGCAGGCCCTGCCCGGCCGCGCCGAGCACCTTGGACACCGGTAGCCGCCGAGCCAGCACGCCACCGAGTCCGGGCACCGCGGCCACCAGCGTGGTCAACCGCCCGACCCGCCCCACCCACCAGCGGGTTCGCTCGGGCACCCCCATCGCGGCCCAGGCGGCGGTGCCGGGCACCTCGACGGCGGCCAGCATGTCGAGCACCCGGTCCCGGATGCCCTTCTCGACCTTCGGGTCGGCCCCGCCGATGCCGTTGCCGGCGACGACGCGCGCCCGCAGTCCGAATGGGTCAGCCTCACGCAGCCCGTCGAGCACCGGGCGGGTGGCGCGCACGAACGGCCGCAGCACACCGACGATCGCCTGATCCGGGATCGGCCCGCTGCCCGCCTTGGTGTCGGTCACCCCGAACGTCCCTTCTCGTACTCCCGATCCAGCGCCGCCCGCAGCGCCAGCAACCCGGCGGCGAGCCCGCCGATCAGCAGCAGCAACGTCGGCCAGGTCAGCGGCAACAACACATCGCCACCCGGCCCGACGAACCCGAGTACCCCGATCGTGAGCGCCCACACCGACAATGGCGCCCCGGCCACCGCCGGCCGGGCGTCGACCTCGGCCGCGCGGTGCACCAGCCACGGCAGCAGCAGCCCCGAGGCCAGCGCGCCCAGTGGCGCCGGGAAGCCGCCGATGTACAGCGGGGTGAAGGCCAACCCGGCCACCGCGAGCAGCGCACCGTCGAGCACCAGCAGCGCGAGCAGCCCGCCGTCCGACAGCAGCGGCGGCTGTGGCTCGTCGACCGGATCGTCGGGTGCAGCGGGAGCAACCGGCTCCGGCCCGGCACCCCGGCCCGCGTCGGGCGCACCGGAACCGGTCGGCCCGGACCCGGGCGGCGGATCGCCGACGGGCGCGCCGGAGCCCGCCGGCTGCGGTTCACCGGCCGGGCGCGGCTCGGGGACGGTCATGGAGCCGCCTCCGCGGGAAAGATCACGTCGGCGGTCATGTCGCCGCCTCCGCGGGAAAGATCACGTCGGCGGTCATGATGCCGCCTCCGCGGGAAAGATCACGTCGGCGGTCATGATGCCGCCTCCGCGGGAAAGATCACGTCGGCGGTCATGTTGCCGGCTCGAGCCCGGCGAACAGGTCGGTCGCGCCCGGCGCGATGTCGTCGACGACGTACTCCTCGACCTCGAGCAGCGGCTGCGCGACCGAGTTGCTCATGGCCAACGCGAACGGGTCCGATTCGCCGTCGGCCGCCGCCGACCACAGCGCGATCTGGGTGGCGTGCGCCCGCATCGCGGCGATCCGGGCGGCCCGCCGCCCGCTGACGTCCAGCCGGGCGGTGATCGTCTCGTCGGCCACACTGGGCAACTCGTCGGGCCCCGGCAACCGGAACGGGCACCCGGCGGACCCGGCCAGCGCGGCGATCCCGCGGTCCAGCGGGCCGCGCCCGATCACGGTGCGGCAGAGCCGGGCCGGTACCCGGCGCAGCGCGGCGACCGTGATGTCGTGCGCGCGCACGTGATCGGGATGGCCGTACCCGCCGTCCGCGGCATAGGTGATCACCACCTGCGGGCGCGCCTGCTCCAGCACCTCGACCAGGGCGTCGACCTGCTCGTCGAACGCGTCGGTCCGGGCGAACGCGCGCGGGTGCAGGTGCTGCGGGGTGGTGGCCCGCACGCCGTGCCCGGCCGGCGCCATGCCCGAGTCACGCCAGCGGCCGGCGCCACCCAGGATGCGGTGGTCGCGCAGCCCGAGCGCCGCGCACGCGCCCGCCAGCTCCCCGATCCGGTAGCCGCCGAGCTGGTCGGCGGCGTCCGCGGCCAGCTGCGCCAGCTCCGGCGGGATGATCTCGCCCTGCTCACCGAGCGTGCAGGTCACCAGCGTCACCGCGGTGTCGGGCTGGGCCGCGTAGTGCGCGATGGTGCCGCCGGTGGTGAGCGTCTCGTCGTCGGGATGGGCGTGCACGAGCAGCAGCCGGCGCCTCGACGTCACTCCCGGAGCATAC
Source organism: uncultured Actinomycetota bacterium (assembly GCA_963730945.1). Lineage (GTDB taxonomy): Bacteria > Actinomycetota > Actinomycetes > Mycobacteriales > Pseudonocardiaceae > Pseudonocardia. The sequence continues at coordinate 320,444 of CAVSTV010000003.1, read as the reverse complement.
GGAAGACGATCTCAGGACCGCCTGCTGGAAACCGCGGCCAGGCTCTCCGGGAAGTGGCAGGCGGCGACGTGCTCGGGCGATCCGGTCTGCGGTAGCAGCGCCGGCTCCGCGGTTGCGCAGATGTCGGCGGCCTTCCAGCACCGGGTCCGGAACCGGCAGCCCGACGGCGGATCGACCGGGCTCGGCACGTCGCCGGTCAGCACGATCCGCTTGCGCTGCCGCTCCTGCACCGGATCGGGCAACGGCGCCGCGGACAGCAGCGCCTGGGTGTAGGGGTGTCGCGCGTTCTCGTAGATGTCGTCGCGCGAGCCGGTCTCGACGATCTTGCCCAGGTACATCACCGCGATGCGATCGGAGATGTGGCGGACCACAGACAGGTTGTGCGCGATGAACAGGTACGCCAGGCCCAGCCGGTCCTGCAGCTCCTCCAGCAGGTTCAGCACCCCCGCCTGAACCGAGACGTCCAGCGCCGACACCGGCTCGTCGAGCACGATGAGCTTGGGCGCCAGTGCCAGCGCCCGCGCGATCCCGATCCGTTGGCGCTGCCCGCCGGAGAACTCGTGCGGGTAGCGGTTGCGGTGCTCGGGGTTCAGCCCGACCGTCTCCAGCAGCTCGTCCACCCGCTGCTGCACGCCCACCCGACCGCCGTCGGCGCCGTGGATCTGTAGCGGTTCCGCGACGATGTTGTTGATCGTCCAGCGCGGGTTGAGCGAGGCGAACGGATCCTGGAACACGATCTGCAGGTCGCGGCGGACGCCGCGCAGCTCGCGGGGACCCAGGGTGGTCAGCTCCTGGCCGTCGAAGCGGACCGAGCCGGAGGTGGCCGGTCGCAGCTGCAGGACCGCCCGCCCGACCGTCGACTTGCCACACCCGGACTCCCCGACCAGCCCGAGCGTCTGGCCGGCGCCGAGCTCGAACGACACCCCGGACACGGCCTGCACCTGCCCGACCGTGCGCGGGATGATCCCGCCTCCGCGTACCGGGAAGTGCTTGACCAGGTCCCGCACCTGCAACAACGCCCCCGCCCCGGCCCCCGTCACTCCCCCACCTCCCCGGTCCCCGAGTGGAGCGAACGGCACTCTCGCACGCACCTAGCGAGCGAAAGTGCCGTTCGTTCCGCCGGAATCGGGGTTTGGATCATGAGGAGGGCTCCTGGGAGGGCGGGGTGGCGGAGCGGGACGGGTCGGGGGGCAGCAGGCCCACCTCGGAGTCGGGGTGGCCGAGCTCAGGGCGCAGGAACATCAGCTGCGGCTGCTCCAGCTCGCCGACGTCGGCCCAGCGCCGGCAGCGCGCCGTGTGCGCGGCGGTCGGGGCCGGCACGAGCACGGGCTCGGACTCCCGGCACTCGGGCTCCACCAGCGGGCAGCGCGGCCCGAACGAGCAGCCCGGTGGCAGCGCCAGCAGCGAGGGCGGCGCGCCGTGGATCGGCGTGAGCGGCTTGCCCAGCAGCTCCGGGTTGGGAACCGAACCCAGCAGCCCGATCGTGTACGGCATCCGCGGGGCCGCGAAGATGTCCTCGACCGGCCCGGACTCGACGATCGTGCCGCCGTACATCACCTGCACCCGGTCCGCGATGCCGGCGACCACACCGAGGTCGTGGGTGATCATCATGATGGCCGCGCCGGTCTCCCGCTGCGCGGTCAGCAGGGTCTCCAGGATCTGGGCCTGCACCGTGACGTCGAGCGCGGTGGTCGGCTCGTCGGCGATGATCAGATCCGGGTCGTTGATGATCGCCATCGCGATCATGGCCCGCTGCCGCATCCCGCCCGAGTACTCGTGCGGGAACTGCTCGGCGCGCCGGTCCGGCTGCGGGATCCCGACCAGATCCAGCGCCCGCACCGCCTGCGCCGCCGCGGCTTTCCGGGACACCTGGTGGTGGGCCCGGTAGGCCTCGGCCAGCTGCCAGCCCACGGTGTAGACGGGGTTCAGCGAGCTCATCGGGTCCTGGAAGATCATGCCGATGTCGTCGCCCCGCACCGACCGGAACTGCTGGTCCGACAGTCCGACCAGCTCCCGGTCGCGGAAGCGGATGGAGCCGCTGACCGCCGCGGTCCGCGGCAGCAGGCCCATGATCGCCTGCGCGGAGACCGACTTGCCGCAGCCCGACTCGCCGACGATCCCGAGCACCTCCCCCGCGCGCACGTCGAACGACACGTGCCGCACCGCGCGCACCAGGCCGTCCTCGGTCGCGAAGCCGACCGACAGGTCGTCGACGGCCAGCAGCGGCGTCCCGCTCGCGGTGGGCGGCCGGCGATCCGCGGGCTGATGATCGGCCGCGAGCACGTCCTCGGTCATGACGCCGCCTCCGCGGGAGAAAGCACGTCGGCGGTCATGACGGTCCGTCCGCGGCCGCCGGCATCGCCGCGACCTGAATGCGCTTCTGCCGCGGGTCGAACGCATCGCGCAGCCCGTCGCCCATGAAGTTCACCGACAGCGAGATCAACACGATGAACAGGAACGGGAACCAGAACAGCCACGGCAACGTGACCAGCTCGTTCTTGTTCTCGTTGATGATCAGCCCGAGGGAGGCGTCCGGCCGCTTCACCCCCAGCCCGATGAACGACAGCGCCGATTCCAGCAGCACCGCCTGGGCGATCGTGACGGTGGCGTTGACGATGATCACGTCGATCGTGTTGGGCAGGATGTGCCGGAACACGATGCGCGAGGTCGAGGCCCCGGCCGCCAGCGCGGCCTCCACGAACTCCTTCTCCCGCAACGAGAGCACCATGCCGCGGATGGTCCGGGCGATCGGCAGCCAGGACGCGGTGAGCGCCAGGATCAGGGCCACCGTCAGCCAGTTGCTGGTGTTCTGGCCGGGCACGATGGAAAAGCTGTTGCGGGCCAGCACGGCCACCACCACCAGCTGCGGGATCACCAGGATCAGGTCGATCACCCGGCTGACCGCCTGGTCCACCCAGCCGCCCAGGTAGCCGGCGAGCGCCCCCAGCACCACGCCGAGCACCGTGGACACCGCCGCGACGATCAGCGCGATCTGCAGCGAGTACCGGGTGCCGGAGATGATCGAGGCCATCATGTCGCGCCCGATGCGATCGGTGCCGAACGGGTGGGCCGCGCTCGGGCCGACCTTGGCCGCGCCGCCTGCGTCGAGGCTCGCGGTCCACAGCAGCGGGCCGACGAAAGCGAACAGCAGCAACAGCACGAAGATGACCATGCCGGCCAGCGCGGCCCGGTGCCGGACGAACCGGCGCGCGACGGTCTGCCACTGCTTGCGGGCCGCGGTGTCGCCGAACCCCGCCGCATCCGGGCCGGCCGGGCTCTGGCCGCGGGTCAGCACGTCAGGCAAGGCGGATCCTCGGGTCGAGCCGGGCGTAGACCACGTCGGCCAGCAGGTTGAACGCGATGATGAAGCTCGCCGTCACCATCATCACGCCCATGATCATCCAAGGTTCCTTCTTGTTGATCGAGTCGACGACGAGCAGCCCCATCCCGCGCCAGCCGAACACGGTCTCGGTGATGATCGCGCCGCCGAACAGCAACCCGAAGTTCAGCGCCAGCACGGTGACCACCGGGATCAACGCGTTCCGGTAGGCGTGCCGGAAGATCACCCGGCTCGAGCTGATGCCCTTGGCCCGCGCGGTCCGCACGTAGTCGGCGTTGAGGGTGTCCAACATCGACGCCCGCTGGAAGCGGCTGTAGAGCGCGAACTGGATCGCCACCAGGCACAGCGTCGGCAGCACGTACGCCCCGGTGTAGGCGTAGACCTGCGCGAACACGCCGCCGGTGAAGCCCTCGGCCGGTGGCCCGGCGGTGACGATCCAGCGCCCCAGACCGGCGCTCTCCATCCAGTCGTTCAGCTTGATCCCGCCGAACTTGAGCAGCACGGCGAAGCAGAACAGCGGCATCGAGAACAGCACGAATGCGATCCCGGTCGCCGAGTAGTCGAAGAACGAGTACTGCCGGACGGCGCCGATCACGCCGATCACCATCCCGATCGCCACCGCGATCAGCTCGGCGCCGATGACCAGCCGCGCGGTCACCCAGAACGCCCGGCCGATCTCCTCGCGGACGTCGACCGTCCCGTTGCCCGGCGTGACGGTGGTCTTCCAGTCGCCGACGACGAACCCGTCGGCCCAGTCGACGTAGCGCTCCAGCACCGGCTTGTCATAGCCGATGCGCTGGTAGGCAGCCGCGATCTCACCCTCGGTGCGCGGTCGCTGCAGCTTCCACTCGCCCAGCGGGTCGCCCATCGCCGTGGTCAGCGCGAAGGCCAGGAAGGAAGCGGCGATCAGCAGCGGGATCGCGATGATCAACCGACGGATCACGAAGCGGAACATCTCGGCTGCCTTCTCCCAGGACACCGGCCGGGCCGCGGTTGCGGCGACCGGTGCAGCCCGTCCGGTGCCCTGCGGCGCCGGACGGACCTACCGTCGGCTACTGCGTCTTGGTCCAGGCGAAGGCGTTCCACAGCGGGCCACCGCCGAAGCCGAGGTAGCTGATCGGCTCGAAGACGCGGTCCGACGCGGCGAAATCGGTCAGCTGGAACAGCGGGATGCTGTGCAGGTCCTCGGCCATCAGCTTGTCCGCGTCGTTGAACTGCTGGCTGCGCTTGGCGAAGTCCAGCTCGGAGTTGGACGCGAACAGCAGCTCGTCGACCTTGGGGTTGCTGTAGTTGTTGAAGTTGTTCACCCCGCCCTTGTCCTTCGAGACGTAGTTCGCCACGCTGGACGACTTGATCGGGCTGCCCACCCAGGCGAACAGCGCCACGTCGAAGTCGCCGGCCGGCAGCCTCCGGTCGTTGAAGTCCTCGGCGGGATCGGCGACGACCTCGATGCCGGCCGGCTTGCAGCTGCCCGCGACGAGCTGCACGGTCTGCGCGCGCCGGTCCACCAGCTTGTAGCCGATCCTGAAGCTGGCCCGCACGCCGTTCTTGGCGTAGATGCCGTCGCTGCCCAGCGCCCAGCCGCCGCCCTCCATCAGGGCCTTCGCGGCCGGGACGTCGCCGGTGCCCAGGCCGGGGTAGTGGTCCTCGTAGCCGGCCTCGTTGGGCTGGAACGCGAAGTTGCCCAGCGGCACCGCCGCCGGATCGACCGACTTGATCAGCTTGTCCACCAGGTCCTGACGGTTGACGCAGGTGGCAAAGGCCTTGCGGAGCTCCGGGTTGCCGGAGAACAGCGGGTTGGACATCTGGAAGTCGAAGTGCTCGTAGGTCTGCCCGCCCCGGGCGAACACGTCGAACTCGCCACCCTGCGCGCGGATCTGCTCGGCCACCGCCGACTCGGCCTGCGGCGCGATGACCTGCGCCTCCTTGTTCAGCAGCTTCTGCACGTTGGCCTGGGAGTCGGTGACGGCGGTGATGGTCAGCTTGGCCGGGCCACCCGGTGCCCCCCACCACCGGTCGTTGCGGACCAGCACCGTGGTGTCGTTGCGCGTGGAGCTCTCGATCTTGTACGGGCCCGCGGAGAGCGACACGCTCGCGTCGAAGTTGTTCCAGCCGCTGGTGAAGAACGTGGCCGCCGCGCGCAGCTCCGGGGTGTCGGCCTTCGGGTCGATCTTGGTGATGTCCGCGATCCCGGTCTTCTGCTCCAGGATGTGCGCGGGCACCAGCTGGCTGCCGGACTGGCCGGCGACGCTGAACAGCCCCCGGTAGTCGGCGTAGGGCTCGGAGAAGGTGCCGGTCACGGTCCTGCCGTCGGGCGAGCAGTCCAGCTTGGAGATCTTGTCGAAGCCGGTCGGGGCACTGTCGAAGATCTGCGCCTCGCCGTCCTTCGCGGTGGCGTTGGCGGCCAGCCACAGCAGGTACATGTCCTTGCAGCCGACCGGCTGACCGTCGGACCAGACCGCCTCGGGGCGCCACTTCCACTCGATCACCTGCGGGCTCGACGAGGTGATCCTGATCGACTCCATGTAGTCCTTGTCGACCCGCAGCGTGAGGTTCTCGTCGACGAAGTACGGCGAGGGTTGCAGCAGCGGCAGCACGTAGGTGTTGGCCAGGCTGTTGGTCGCCGAGGTGTTGTTGTTGTAGTCCGCGAAGTTCTCGTCGACGGTCACCGCGACGTCACCGATGTCGGGTACCTGCGGCCGGTTGTACGGCTCGTCGATCTTGCCGATCTCGCCGGGATCGAAGTTCTGGGTCGCGGGCGGCGCGTCCGGAGCAGCACCGCCGCCGGCCGCGCCACCACCGCAGGCCGCCAGCAGCACCGCGACCGTTGCCGCGACCGCGACCAGGGATGCCGCCCTCGTTCTCCTCATCGCCCCACAAGACCTTTCTTTCGATCAATAGCAGATCCCGGAACCGTAGGAACCGCCTCCGGGGCGCGTCAGGAGCGAACGCTCATCGTGACCAAAGGGTGACCGAGTCCTACCCGATGGGATTCGGCCCCGATCGCACGCCGCGACTGCCACCGGGAACGGCGTCACTCAACCGGATGGGGCCCGCCACAGCTCGGCGCCGGTGACCGGACCGGTGGCCAGCGGGCCGGGTCCGATCCCGGTCAGCGCGTCGGAGGCCGGCGTGCTCACCACCACCGTCACCGGCTGGAACAGCGGGAGCACCGGGAGCTGGGTCCACAGTGCACGCTCGACGGTGGCGGCGGCATCCGGGCGGGGGCCGGCCGACACCAGCTCGTCGAGCAGCGGCTGCAGCGTCGGCGAGCAGAACCCGGTCGGGGTGCGGGCCGGCGCGGCGACGACGGTGGTGGGGACCGGGCAGCCGAAGTTCGAGGCCAGCTCCGTGCCGGCATCACCGCCGACCGCGCGGGGCAACACCAGCAGGTCCACCTCGACCCCACCCGGCGGGGCGGGCGGCGCGGTCGGCCCGGTGGCGGTGACGTTCCCGCCGGTGGCGCCGGGGCCGGAGGCGGGCACGTCGGCGGGGCCGTTGGCGGCCGCGGTCGGGACGGCGGCATCGGTCGTGCCCGGGGCCGGCTCCGCGGTGGTCGTGCTGGGCGCGGTCGTACTGGGCGGGGTCGTACTGGGCGGGGTCGCGGGCACCGTGGCCAGCCCGAACAGCTGAACGCCCGCCGGGGCGACGATCGTGGTGTCGATGCCGGCCGCGTCGAGCTCGGCGGCGACCAGCCGGGCCACCGCGACGTCGGCGGGTCGCTCGGCCGCCGCTCCGACGACCAGCCGCGCCGGTGCGCCGTTGACGTTCCAGCGACCGGTCGTGAGGTTGCGCGTCCAACCGGCGGCGTCCAGCTGCTCGCCGGCCACCACCGGATCGGGTCGGGCGGGCGCCCCGACCGGGGCGGTGGCGGCGTATCCCGGCTGCGAGGGCGCCAGCCCGAACGCGTCGGCGGCCAGCGCGTCGGGCGCCACCGCCCGCCGGATCGCCTCCCGATCGATGATCGCGGCGACGCCGAAGCGGGCCCGCTGGTCGGCCAGCGGGCCGTCGTCGGACCGCAGCCCGAGCTGGGTCACGCTCGGCTGCGGGGCCTGCTGCAGGTGCGGGGCCGGCGCCAACCCGCCGAGCGCGGTCCGGACCTCGGCGTCCGACTCCGGCAGCGCGACGTCGACATCACCTCCTGCCAGGCCGGTGGCCATCGCGGTCGGATCGAGCCTGCGCAGCACGAGCTGATCGAGAACGGAGGGCGTGTCCCAGTACAGGTCGTTGCGGGCCAACACCACATCCCCGCGGGCCCGGTCGATGGAGACGATCCGGAACGGGCCGCCGGACGCCGGCAGCCCGTTGATCGTCGCGCCGGTCCAGGATCCGGGCGCGTCCTTCAACAGGTGCGCCGGCAGCAGATCGGAGAACAGCTGCTGCCACGCCGGGTAGGCCCGGCTGAACACCACGTCGACCGCCTTGCCGCCGGCCCGCGAACGCACCTGGGTGATCAGCTTGTAGCCGGCGGCGTCGATCACCCCCGGCTCGCTGCGCATCCGTTCCCACAGGTAGACGAAGTCCTCGGCGGCGATCGGGGTGTTCGTCGTCCAGGACGCCTCGAGGTTGAGCTCGTAGCTCACGGTGAACGGTTCGGTGGCCACCACCTCGGCGCTGGTGGCGATGGTGTCGTCCAGCCGCAGTACACCCGTGACATCCGGGCGGAATACCGAGGGCAGCACCAGGGTGGCCAGCGCGGTGGTCACCGGCGAGGTGTGCGCGAGCAGGTGCGGGTTGAAACCGGCGCCGATGTCGTCGACACCGACCACCAGCTCGGTCGGGCGCGGCTGCGGGGTCGGGATGGGCGGCGGCGGGGGTGTCGCCACCGGCGCATCGGTGCAGCCGGCGAGCAGGACGAGCACGAACAACAACAATCCCCACAGCCGTCGCACGCACACCTCCCGCGCCTCGGCGGGTGGGCTACCCGCGGGTGGCCCATCCTCGCACCGCGCCCCGGCCCACGCCGGCATCACCCCGCGTGTGCGGGACCCGCCCGGACGGGTCGTGGTTCACCCCGCGGTGCGGGCGCGGGAGCGAGCGCGGGCGCGGGTGTGCGAGTCGAGCTCGACCTTGCGGATGCGCACCGACTCCGGGGTGACCTCGACGCACTCGTCGGAGGCGCAGAACTCCAGCGCCTGCTCCAGGCTGAACAGCGTCGGCGGCGTGAGCTTGACCAGCTCGTCACTGGTGGACATGCGCATGTTGGTCAGCTTCTTCTCGCGCACGATGTTGACCTCGAGGTCCTCGCCGCGGGTGTACTCGCCGATCACCATGCCGTTGTAGACCAGGGTGCCCGGCCCGACGAAAAGCACGCCACGGTCCGCGAGCTGGTCCACCGCGTATGCGGTGACGGGCCCGGCCCGGTCGGCGATCAGCGAACCGCGCAAACGGCTCCGCATCTCGCCCACCCACGGTCCGTAACCGTCGAACACGTGGCTGGCGATTCCCGCCCCCCGGCTGATGGTCAGGAACTCGGTGCGGAAGCCGATCAGGCCCCGCGAGGGCACCCGGAAGTCCATCCGGACCCGGGTATCGCCGTGCACCAGCTGGCTCAGCTCGCCCTTGCGCGCGGCGAGCAGTTGGGTGACCGCGCCGAGGTACTCGGTGGGCACGTCGATCGAGAGCCGCTCGAACGGCTCGTGCAGCTTGCCGTCGATCTGCTTGGTGACGACCTCGGGCTTGCCCACGGTGAGCTCGAAGCCCTCCCGGCGCATCGTCTCCACCAGCACCGCCAGCGCCAGCTCGCCGCGACCCTGCACCTCCCAGGCGTCGGGCCGCTCGGTGGGCAGCACCCGCAGGCTGACGTTGCCGACCAGCTCGGTGTCGAGACGGTTCTTGACCTGGCGGGCGGTCAGCTTGTTGCCCGGGTGCGGGTCGCGGCCGACCAGCGGTGAGGTGTTGATGCCGATGGTCACCGCGATGGCCGGCTCGTCGACGTGGATGCGCGGCAGCGCCACCGGGTTGTCCGGATCGGCCAGGGTGTCGCCGATCGTGACGTTCGGGATGCCGGCGACGGCGACCAGATCCCCGGCCGAGGCCGATTCGGCCACCACCCGGGTGAGCGCCTCGGTGCGCAGCAGCTCGGTGATCTTGACGCGGGTGGTCCTGCCGTCGGCGGTGCACCAGGCGACCGTGGACCCGCGGCGGATCACGCCGGCGCGGATGCGGCAGAGCGCGATGCGGCCGAGGAAGCTGGTCGCGTCGAGGTTGGTGACGTGCGCCTGCAGCGGCGCGTCGGGGTCGTCGGCCGGCGGCGGCACGGTGGCCGCGATCGTGTCGAACAGCGCCTCCAGCCCGGGCTCGTCGGGCAGCTCGCCGTCGGCGGGCCGGTTGCGGGAGGCGCGGCCGGCGCGGCCGGAGGCGTAGACCACGGGCAGGTCGAGCAGCTGAGCGGTGGTGGTCTCGTCCAGGTCCAGCTCGTCGGCCAGCTCCAGCAACAGCTCAAGGCTCTCGTCGACGACCGCTTCGACGCGGGCGTCGGGCCGGTCGGTCTTGTTGACCACCAGCACCACCGGGAGCCCCGCGGCCAGCGTCTTGCGCAGCACGAACCGGGTCTGCGGCAGCGGGCCCTCGCTCGCGTCGACCAACAGCACAACCCCGTCCACCATGGACAGACCGCGCTCCACCTCGCCGCCGAAGTCGGCGTGACCGGGGGTGTCGACGACGTTGACCGTCATCCCCTTCCAGCCGATCGCGGTGTGCTTGGCCAGGATGGTGATCCCCTTCTCCCGCTCCAGATCGCTGGAGTCGAGCACCCGGTCGATCACCGCGGCGCGCTCACCGAAGGCGCCCGAGGCGCGCAGCATGGCGTCGACGAGGGTGGTCTTGCCGTGGTCGACGTGCGCGACGATGGCCACGTTGCGCAGCTGGGCGCCGGCCCCGCGGGTCGCGAAAGGCCGGCCCGCGAAGGCCGAGAGGGTGGATACGGGTGAGCTCACATCTCAGGGTAGCCCGCCGGGCACTGGCCCACGGCCATGGGTGAGGCTAGCCTTATCCAGCGATGGGCAAGGTCAAGAAGAAATGCTGCCGCTCGAAGCCGAAGCGGTGTCGCCGGTGTCCGGTCGTGGTGATGCGCATCAGCAAGATCGAGAAGCTGAAGCTGACCGGCAAGAAACTGCGGCGGGCCCTCAAGGCGGCCCGCGTCTTCTGAACCGATTCCCCTGGATGCGGGGGGTGGTCGCGCGTGCGGTCGGCACGGCCGAGCGGGCGGGCCGGAAGCGGCCCGGCAGCCGGGATCGCCCGCCTCCCTCGATGATCGACACACCGGCACGTGGCCCCGGACGATCACCCGGCGCGGCGGTGCGCGAGCGCGCCTGACGGGTGGGACGTGGCGAAGATCACCCTAATGGCGGATGGCCCCGATCGGTGATCGGTGGGCGAGCGTCGCGGCCGACAGCCGGCGCGCCAGCCGCCTCGTGGCGCGCCGCGATGGCTGCCGCGATGTCGGCGAGCACGGTCTCCGGACCGGTCACGACGTCGTGCCAGGCGACCGGCAGGATCATCCAGCCCGCGGGCGTGACACGGCCGCTCGGGCCCACCGACCCCCGCCGGCCGAGCACCTCGACACCGAGCCGCACGGCCGGGAACCCGACGTCGACGACCTGCCCGGCCACCGACAGCGATGCGCGCCAGCCGCCGATGCCGGCCGCGGTCAGCATCGCCGGCAGCAGCCGCCGCGCGCCGGCAGCGGCCCGGTCGGCCGCGGCGGCCAGCATCAGGCCCGCGGCCGCCGCACCGGGGCCGCCCCGGTTGCGGCGGTGGGCGTCGAGCAGGGCCGGGTACAGCGACCCGCTGCGCAGCGCGCGGTCGAGGAACGGGCCGCCGCCGGCGCCCAGCTCGACGGCCGCGTCGAGCACGGTCAGCGCCCGCGCGGTCAGCCGCAGCCCGCGCAGCTCGGCCAGGTCCGGGGCCGCCAGCGTCCGGGGTCGCACCGCGACCGCCGGCCGCTCCCGGGTCTGCCGCGCCGAGCGCACGGTCAGCGTGATCGTCATCGGTGGCCGATCGAGCATCCCGTGCCACCAGGCCGCGGCGGCGCCGGACAGCACCGCCCCCTCCCCGGCCCAGAGCACCGCGGCCCGCACCGCCGCCTCGGCATCGACGACGTACCCGGACGTGAGATAGACCCGCGGATGCAGCGGTCGCCAGCGGCGCAACCGGAGCCGGTGGTCGACCCCGCCCGGGGTCAGGCCCGCGGCCATCGCCTGCTCGCGCGTGATCACGCCGCCCTGCTGCTCGAGGATGGTGCCGATCGACATGCGCCATGGACGGAATCCGGACGGCGCCGGTTCCACGCCTCGCCGGATCGTTCACGATCGGCGACAGATTGCCCGTCTCCCTCGGCCCCAGCGCCATCCGCCCACCCATGGACAGGGCCCTCCCGCCCGGGGCGCAACAGCGGAGTTGGACCGATGGCGCACCAGGCCAACCTCGCTGGACAGATGCGCCATTCACCCAGTGGCGGCTCCCTCGCCACCGTCGAGCGACCCGGTGAGCAGCGCCAGGAGGTCGGCGAGCACGGCACGGTCGGCGTCCACCCAGTCGATCTCCGCCAGCTCCCGCGGCCCGACCCAGCGCAGCGCGGCGTGCTCCAGCGGCTGCGGCTGCTGGGCGTGGGCGGCGAGCTCGGCCACGTGCACCCGCAGCACGCCGCCGTCGATCGGCAGGTCGGTGCCGAGCCGCCCGGTGACCGTCACCGGCACCGCCAGCTCTTCCAGGCACTCCCGGCGCACGGCATCGGGCTCGGACTCACCGGCCTCCACCCGGCCGCCGGGTAGCTCCCAGCGGCCGGCGAGCGCTTCCGGGCGGGTGCGCTGGGCGATCAGCAACCGGCCGTCGCGGTGCAGCGCGGTGGCCACCACGACCGAGGTGCCGGCCTGCGCGGCGGCTCGCAGTGCGAGCGCGTCGAGGGTGGCCGCCTGCGCGCGCAGCACGAGCCGGCGGCCCAGCACGACGTCCAGCACCCGACCGAGCGGGCCCAGCGGGGTGGTCCAGCGCAGCTCGTCGAGCACCAGCGTGCCGGCGGCGGTCGGGGTGAGGGTGATCGTCCGGGTGAGCTCGGGCAGGGGGCCGGCGATAACCGCAGCCGTCAGGATGGAGTCCGAGACCACTTCGACCCGCATCCGCACCGGCACCCGGAGTGCCGGCACCCGCAGATCCAGCACCCGGAGTCCCGGCGCCGGCAGACCCCGAAGACCCGGCACCCGAAGACCCGGCACCCGTCGTCCCGCAACACGCAGCCCCGGCAACAGGACCACTCCGAGCCTGATCTCGGCGCCGGGCGCGAGCAGCCGCACGTCGGCCTCGACCCGATGGCCGCCACCGCGCAGCGCCGCTGCCGAGAGCCCGACGTCACGCAGCAGCCCGGCCACTGTGCGGGGTGGCGCATCGATCAGCGCGGTCGAGCGGAGCACGGGCACCCGATGATCGTGTCAGCTGGCCCGCAACTCACTCCCGGGACGCATCCCATCGGAACGAACGGCACTCTCGCACGCTTAGTGCGAGCGAAAGTGCCGTTCGTACCACTCCTGGCCGCCCGCCACGAGATCCACGGGAAAGGCGCTAGCACGGATCGGGTGCCATCCGGGCCATTTCCCTGGCCCGCAGTGCGAGCCAGAGCTCGTGGCGGTCCTGCGCGGAGTCCATGCGCCGCCCGGTGAGCCGTTCCACCGTCTCGATCCGGTTCCGGATGGTGTGGCGGTGCACGTTCAGGGCCGTCGCCGCCGCACCCCACTGCCCGTTGTGCTCGAGGAACGCGGTCAGCGTGCGCCCCAGGTCGGCCCCGCGATCCGCCGCGTCCAGCGGCCCCAGCACGGCGTCGGCGAAGGCGGCCAGCGTCGGTGCCGTCACCGAGGTCAGCAGCATCCGGCTGCTGGCGATCTCCGCGGCGTGCACGTGCCGGCCCTGCACGCGGCTGGCCGGCAGCGCGGAGCGGGCCTGCCGCATCGACACCGCCAGCGCGCCGGGACGCACCCCGATGCCGATCCCGGCCGGGCGGCCGGCGGCCAGCGTGGTCAGCACCTTCGGCAGGTCGGTGTCCAGCGGCACGGCCACCTCGACCAGGTCGCCGACCACCCGGACCAGCGCGTCCGGCAGCGCCATGGTCAGGTCCGCGGCCAGGTCGGCGGCGTCGGCCGCGGGGTCGACGGCGGTCGCGACGGCCGCGGCGCGCAGATCATGGTCGGTCAGCCCGGCCGCGGCCAGCCAGCGGGCCGCGACCACGTCGTCGACGGAGGCCCGGAGCAGCCGCTCCAGCACCTGCACCCGGCCGCGGCGCTGCGCGGCGTCCAACCCGTGGCGGCGCTCCAGCTCCAGTGAGAGCAGCGACACGAGGTCGCCGCTGACCTGGTTCGCGATCGGCAACACGGCCGGTCCGTCGACCAGCAGCCAGGCCCGCAGCCGGCGGGCACCGAGCGCGTGCACCTCGCGGCGGCGCCCCTGGCCGACACCGCCACGACCGCTGATGTCCACCGTGGAGTCAGCGGTGATGTCCACGGCGGCGGCGTGCAGTCCCTGCGCGCGCACCGAGTCGAGCAGCCCGGACAGTTCCTCGACCAGCCGCTGGCCACCGGGACCGGATTCGGCCAGCACCCGACCGAGCAGGTCGATCACCACCCCGGTCCGGCCGGTCGTCCGCTGGTGCGCGGCGAGGATGCCGAGCAGGCCGCCGGTGGCGACGGCAGCGGCGGTGAGGGCCCGCCGGGTCTGCAGGGCCCACTCCAGCTGCTGGCGCTCCTCGCGGGCCTTGTGCGCGAAGACCGCCTTCGTGACGGCGATGAACGGCACCCCGTCGGGCACCGTCAGCAGCGGCATCCCGACCTCCTCGGCCGCCTCCGCCAGGTAGGCGGGCGCGCCCTGGAACCGAAGATCGGCGCCGAGCCCCAGCCCGACCGCGCGGACCCCGACGTCGTCGAGCCGGTGCAGGTACTCCCGGCACCCGCTCACCGTGTGCGGCAGCAGCAGGCCGATCGTGAGCAGCAGCTCGCCACCCTGCAGCCAGGGCGAGGGATCCCGCAGCTCGGAAACCGCGGCCGCGTCGATCTCGCGGTCGCTGCCGGCACGGCCGGCCACCAACTCCAACCGCAGCTCCGCATTGACGCTCAACTCACCGACCGTCAGCATCCATACCTCCCTGCTGATGGACAGCTGGGCCAAACAAAACCAGTCCAGTTCGACGAGATGTCTATACCACTTCGGCACCTCGACGGTGGACCCTCGGCCCATGACAGAGCAGAGCCCCGCGCACCACATCGGACCGGTCGACGCGACCAGCGTCCCGCGCTACGCCGGCCCCGCCACCTTCGCAAGGCTCCCGCGCACCGACCAGGTGCCGCACACCGACGTCGCCGTCGTCGGCATCCCGTTCGACTCCGGCGTCTCCTACCGCCCGGGCGCCCGCTTCGGCCCCGGCCACATCCGGGCCTCCTCCAAGCTGCTGCGGCCCTACCACCCGCGCCTGGACGTGCAGCCGTTCGCCGTGCAGCAGGTGGCCGACGCCGGTGACATCGCGGTCAACCCGTTCGACCTCGCCGAAGCCATCACCACCATCGAGGACGCCTCCAACGAGCTGCGGGCCGGCGGTACCAAGCTGATCACCCTCGGCGGCGACCACACGATCGCGCTGCCGCTGCTGCGCTCGCTGCACCGCGACCACGGCCGGATCGCGGTGCTGCACTTCGACGCGCACCTGGACACCTGGGACACCTACTTCGGCGCGCCCTACACGCACGGCACCCCGTTCCGGCGGGCCAGCGAGGAAGGTCTGCTGGACCAGGAGCACTGCCTGCACGTGGGCATCCGCGGACCGCTCTACTCCAGCGAGGACCTCACCCAGGACGGCGTGCTCGGCTTCCAGGTGATCGGTTCCGACGACGTGGCACTGGACGGGCTGGCGGCCGTGATCGAACGGATGCGCACCCGGCTCGGCGACGCCCCGGTCTACGTCTCGGTCGACATCGACGTGCTGGACCCGGCGCACGCGCCCGGCACCGGCACCCCGGAGGCGGGCGGTATGACCAGCCGCGAGCTGCTGCACATGCTGCGCGCGCTCGTCGGGGCGAACGTCGTCGGCGCCGACATCGTCGAGGTCGCGCCCGCCTACGACCACGCCGAGATCACCGGCATCGCCGCGGCCCACGTCGCCTACGAGCTGCTGTCCGTGCTGGCCAGCAACCGGGGGGAAGCGTCATGACCGACTTCCGCAACGGCGGCGCCGCCGTCGTCGAGACGCTGGCCGCGCACGGCGTGGACGCGATCTTCGGCATCCCCGGCACGCACAACCTGGAGCTCTACCGGCACCTGCACCCGAGCGGGATCCGCGCCGTCACCCCCCGCCACGAGCAGGGCGCCGGTTACGCGGCGGAGGCCTACGCCCGGGTCAGCGGCCGACCCGGAGTCGTGATCACGACCAGCGGACCCGGCCTGACCAACGCGATGACCGCGGCGGCCACCGCCTACGCCGAGTCGCAGCCGATGCTGGTGATCTCCCCCGGGATGCCGACCGGCACCGAGGGACGCGATCTGGGCCAGCTGCACGAGACCAAGAACTCCAGCGCCGCGATGGGCCAGCTGGTGCGCTGGAGCCGGCGGGTGCGCAGCGCCGACGAGGCGGCCGAGGCGGTCACCGACGGGTTCGCCTCGTTCCGCGGGCGGCGGCCGCGCCCGGTGCACGTGGAGATCCCGCTCGACGTGCTCGAACGGGCCTGGTCCGGCGAGCCCCGGGTCGCGGCCGTCGCGGCGGCCCCGCACGCGAACCCGGAGGCCGTCCGCCGGGCCGCGGGACTGCTCGCCGCCGGCGCCACCTCGATGATCATCGCCGGCGGCGGTGCGGTGGATGCGTCCCCGGCGCTGACCGAGCTCGCGGAGGCGATCGGCGCACCGGTGGCGACCACGGTGAACGGCAAGGGCGTGCTCGACGAGGCGCACCCGCTCGCGGTCGGCGCCTCCGTCCGGCTGCGCGCCCTGCAGCGGGCGGCGGCGGACAGCGACGTAGTGCTGCTGGTGGGCACCGAGCTGGGCGACTCCGACCTGTGGGAGGGCCAGATCCGCGGCCGGGCCGTGATCCGGGTCGACATCGACCCTGCCCAGCTGGACAAGAACTGCCCGGCCGACATCGCGCTGCAGGGCGACGCCGCAGCGACCCTGCGCGGGCTGCTGGCCGCGCTGCCCGCCGAACGGGCGGGGGCATCGAAGGGACCGGAACGGGCGGCCACGCTGCGCGCCGGGTGCCGCGCCGAGGCCGCGGCGGAGGCCGGGCCGTACGCCGAGATCAACGCGGCGGTCCGCAAGGCCCTGCCGGCCGAGGCCGTGCTGGCCGGGGACAGCTCACAGGTCACCTACTTCGGGTCCGTGCACTTCTTCGACGTCCCGGGCCCGCGACAGTTCTGCTACACCCCCGGCTTCGCCACCCTCGGCTACGGCCTGCCGGCCGGGCTGGGCGCGTCGATCGCCTTCCCGGGCCGTCCGGTGGCGGTGCTGCTCGGCGACGGAGCGCTGATGTTCTCCGTGCAGGAGCTGGTGGCGCTCGTCGAGCAGCGGCTACCGGTGCCGGTGGTCGTCGTGGACAACGGCGGCTACCGGGAGATCGCCGACCAGCAGCGGGCGCGCTCGATGGCCCCGATCGGGGTCGAGCTGCACTCGCCCGACCTGGCCGCGCTGGCCGTGGCCATGGGTGCGCACGGGGTGCGCGCCGACGGGCCCGGCGCACTGCCCGACCTCGTGGCCGGCGCGCTCGACGCCGACCGACCCACCCTCATCCACCTCGACATCCGCTGACTGCTCGACCGACCGAAAGGAGGCGACCATGGACGTCGCCATCGTGGCCCTCTACCTGATAGGCATGATCGCGTTCGGCTTCTGGGGCAAGAGCCGGGCCAGCACCGAATCCGACTTCCTCGTGGCCGGCCGCAGGCTCGGCCCGGCGCTCTACTCCGGGACGATGGCCGCCATCGTGCTCGGCGGCGCGTCGACGATCGGCGGTGTCGGGCTCGGCTACAAGTACGGCATCTCCGGCATGTGGCTGGTGGTCGCGATCGGTGTCGGCATCCTGGCGCTGAGCCTGCTGTTCGCCGGCCGGATCCAGCGGCTGCGCGTCTACACGGTCAGCCAGATGCTGGAGCTGCGCTACGGCCCCGGCTCGAGCGTGCTGTCCGGCGTCGTGATGTGGGCCTACACGCTGATGCTGTCGGTCACCTCGACCATCGCCTACGCGACGATCTTCGGGGTGCTGCTGGACATGGGCAAGGTCCCGGCAATCCTGCTCGGTGGCAGCGTGGTGATCATCTACTCGGTGCTGGGCGGCATGTGGTCGATCACCCTGACCGACTTCGTCCAGTTCGTGATCAAGACCATCGGCATCTTCTTCATCCTGCTGCCGATCGCCGTGGTCAACGCGGGCGGCTTCAGCGGGATGGCCGAGAAGCTGCCCGCCGAGGCCCTGTCGTTGACCAGCATCGGCGGCGGCACGATCGTCACCTACTTCGTGATCTACACCTTCGGCCTGCTCATCGGCCAGGACATCTGGCAGCGGGTATTCACCGCCCGCAGCCCGGCGGTGGCCAAGTGGGCGGGCACCGGCGCCGGCGTCTACTGCCTGCTCTACGCCGTGGCCGGCGCCCTGATCGGGATGGCCGCCACGGTGCTGCTGCCGCCGCTGGAATCGCCCGACGACGCGTTCGCCGCGATCGTCGAGTCGCAGCTGCACCCGATCCTGGCCGGTCTGGTGCTGGCCGCCGCGCTGGCCGCGGTGATGTCCACCTCCAGCGGCGCGCTGATCGCCACCGCGACGGTGTTCAGCCAGGACATCGTGGGCCGGCTGCGCAAGCGCGGCGCCGACCACGGCAGCGAGGGTGACCACGTGCGCAGCAACCGGCTCTACGTGGCCACCTTCGGGATCCTCATGGTGCTCATCGCCTGCGTGCTGCAGGACGTGGTCGCGGCGCTGACCGTGGCCTACGACATCCTGGTCGGCGGGCTGCTGGTGCCGATCATCGGCGGGCTGATCTGGCGGCGCGGCACGAACGTCGGCGCGCTGGCGGCGATGGCGATCGGCACGGTGGCGACGCTGGCCACGATGGTCGTGGTCGGCGACATCTACGCCAACGAGCCGATCTACGTCGGTCTCGCCGCCGGCCTGCTGGCCTACCTGATCGGCAGCCTGGCCACCACGCCGACCGATCCGGAGATCCTCGCCGAATGGGACCGGCGCAGCGCCGGTGAAGGTCTGAGCATCGAGGACGCGGCGGTGCGCGCCGACTGATCCACGCTATCCCCGGTCGGCGGCGGACGGGACCGGTGGTTGCGGGACCGGCCACCGGGCCTCGATCCTGGCTCCGCCGGCCGGCGTGGCGCCCGCGGTGACGGCGCCACCGCGGCCGTGCACGAGGGCCGCGACCAGCGCCAGCCCCAGGCCGGCCCCGCCGCCGGCCTCCGGGTTGACCCGCACGAACCGATCGAAGATCCGTTGCCGGTCCGCTTCCGGGATGCCCGGCCCGTCGTCCTCGACGATCAGTCGCACCGACTGGCCGGCCGGCAACACCACCACCCGCACCACAGATCGGGCGTAGCGCAGGGCGTTCCCGATCAGGTTGTCCAGCACCAGCCCCACCTCGGACGGGGTGGCGGCGACCCGGGCCGGAGTCGGCGCGACGAGCTGCAACACCGGCTGCTCGGCGCCGTCGGCCCTGGCGATGGCCGTCGCGGCCGCGGCGACCAGGTCCACCGACTGCGCCGCGGGCCGCTGGCCGGAGTCGGCGCGGGTCAGCGCGAGCAGGTCCGACAGCATCGAGCTCAGCCGGGTGGATTCGGCCACGATCGCGCGCAGCGTCTCGGCGACCAGCTCCGGATCCGGGTGCGCGACCGCCACCTCGGCCTGCGCCCGGATCGCCGTCACCGGCGAGCGCAGCTCGTGTGCGGCGTCGCCGGTGAACCGCTCCAGCCGGGCCACCGCATCGTCGCGGCGGGCCAGCAGCCGGTTGATCTCCTCGGCCAGCCCGCGCAGCTCGTCGCGGGCCACCGGCACCGGCAGCCGCTGCCCCGGCGGCAGCGCGGCCGCCGCGTGCCGCATCCGGTCGACCGGCCGCAGCGCCGCCCTGGTCGCGATCCAGCCCGCCAGCGCCACCAGCACCGAGGCCAGCAACGCGGCGATCACGAACGCGATCGCCGCCCGGCCGAGCAGCGTCACCCCGCCCACCAGGTCGGCGGTGGTGACGACCCGGCGGGTGGACCCGTCCGCCGCGACCGCCGGCACCGCCACCCACAACCGCAGCTCGCGCAGTCCACCGGTGAGCACCGACTCACCCGCGGCCAGCCTGCGCAGCTCTCCCGCGTCCAGCGGCAGCGGCGAGCCGCCGTCGACCGGTGTTCCCTGGTTGTCGACCACCCGGACCTCGGATCCGCGCACCTCCTCGGGCGACACCCCGCCCGCGAGCCGGATCGCCACCACGGTGGCCTGCGCGCGTAGCTCCCCCTCGGCCGCGTCGAGCAGCGCCCCGGACAGCAGGCCGACCCCGAGCCTGCTCAGCGCGAGCAGCACGACCAGCGAGACGATCCCGACCGCGATGGTGATGCGGGAGCCCACGGTGCGGCCGGTCCACCAGCGTCGCAGCCGGGGTCCCGGGGACACCGTCGGCAGTCCGATCATGAGGCTGGGATCGATCGCGGGCACGGGATCATCGGATGCCGGGGATCACTCGCGGGCGGCGGTCACGACGAGCCGATGATGTAGCCGTAGCCGCGCACCGTGCGGAGCACGTGCCCGGCGCCCACCGCGTCCAGCTTGCGCCGCACGTAGCCCACGTACACCTCGACCACGTTGCGGCTGGCCGCCTTCTCGTCGCCCCAGACCAGGCGCAGCAGCTCGTCCTTCGCCACCGCGGTGTCCGGGCGGCTGGCCAGCGCGTGCAGCAGCGCGAACTCCCGGGGTGAGAGCTCGACCCCCTCGCCGTCCCAGCTGACCGAGCGGGCCGTCGGGTCCACGGTGAGGGAACCGAGCCGGATGCGTTGACCGCTGCGGCCCAGGGCGGCATCGCGACGCCGCAGGATGGCCCGCAGCTGGGCCACCAGCACCACGAACGCGAAGGGCTTCACCAGGTAGCCGTCGGCGCCGAGGTCGAGCCCGTCGGCCTGGTCGAACTCGCCGTCCTTGGCCGAGACCAGCAGCACCGGGGTGTCGATACCGGCGGCGCGCAGTTGCTCCAGCACCCGATATCCCGACAGCCCGGGCAGGATGATGTCCAGCACGATCGCGTCGAAACTGCCGGTCAGGGCGGCGTTCAGCGCCGAAGGGCCATCGGAGAGGGCCACCACCTCCATACCCTCGGCGGTCAGCCCCCTGGCCACGGCCGTCCGGATGCCCGGTTCGTCGTCCACCACCAGCACACGTGCCATCGCGGCGGAACCTACCCGGCCGGCACCTGACACCACCTCAGAAGTCTCTCAGTACGGGTACGTCACGCTGAGCCCCATGGCCAGTTCACGAACTTCTCTCCGACGCCGAGTAGCAGCGGGCGTCGTCGTAGCGGCCGTAGCGGGCGTCGGCCTGCTGGCGGTACCGGTCGGTGCCGGTGCGGCCCCACAGTTGCCGCCGGTCGCAGCAGAGGACCTCGTCCGTTCGGTGCTGGCCGCGCAGCGCGAACCGTTCAGCGGCAGCGTCGAGCTGAACAACGCGCTCGGCCTGCCGGCACTGCCGAACGCCCCGCAGGTGGGCAACGGCGTCAGCACCGCGCGGGTCTGGTCCGACACCGAGGACCGCGGCCGGATCCAGCTGCCCACCGACGGCGGCGAGCGCACCCTGGTCTCGGACGGCAAGACCTTCTGGCGCTGGAATTCGGAGGACCGCACGGTCGTCACCGGCAGCCGGCAGGGCGGGCCCACGGACGCACCCGACGCCGCCGGCGACCCGACCGCCGCGGCCAACGAGGCCCTGACCAGGCTGCGCGCCACCAGCGCGGTGACCGTCGAAGGCACCGCGGAGGTCGCCGGCCGACCGGCCTACGAGCTGGTGCTGACGCCGCTGCCCTCGGAGCGCACGCTGCTGCGGGAGGTGCGGATCGCGGTGGACGCGGAGAAGCGGATGCCGCTGCGGATGTCGGTGCTGGGCAACGGATCGCCCGACCCGGCACTGCAGATCGGGTTCACCGAGCTCGCGTTCGGCGCCCAGGATCCGGCGCTGTTCACCTTCACCCCGCCGCCCGGAGCCACCGTCGAGCAGCGGCCGCAGCCGGCCGAGCGCGGCGCCCCCGGCGCGAACGCCGACCGCACCGTGATCGGCGAGGGCTGGGACCGGGTCGTGATCACCAAGAGGCCCGCCGCCGAGCAGGGTCAGCGCCCCGAGGGCGCCCCCGATCTGTCCACTCTGGGCACTCCGGTCAGTGGCCCGTGGGGCAGTGGGCGGCTGATCAGCACGGCCATCGGGAACGCTATCGTCACCGACGACGGGCGGGTCGCGGCCGGCACCGTCCCGCAACAGATCCTGGATGAGGCCCTCGCTCAGTGACCGCAGCACGTGAGATCCCGACGCGGGAGATCGACGTGGCGTCCAGCGAGCCCGGCTCGACCGGGCCCCTCGCGGCCCGCGCCGTCGGGTTGCGCAAGGTGTTCGGGTCGACGGTCGCCGTCGACGGGATCGACCTCGACGTGCCGGCCGGGTCGGTGCTGGGCATGCTCGGCCCGAACGGCTCGGGCAAGACCACGCTGATCCGGATGTTGCTGGGCCTCACCCGTCCCACCGCGGGCGCGGCCGAGCTGCTCGGCCATCCCATTCCGGATGCCGCCGCGCACGCGTTGCCGCACGTCGGAGCGCTGGTGGAGGGGCCCGGATTTCATTCCTTCCTGTCCGGACGGGAGAACCTGGCGCGGGTGGCGGCGGCCGAGCCGCTGCTGGCGAGCGCGCAGGTCCCGGCCGCCGTCACCGAGGTGCTGGACCGGGTCGGGCTCACCGACGCCGCCGACCGCAGCTATCGCGGCTACTCGCTGGGCATGAAGCAGCGCCTCGGCCTGGCGTCCGCGCTGCTGCTACCGCGGCGGCTGGTGGTGCTCGACGAGCCGACCAACGGCCTCGACCCGGCCGGCACCCGCGACGTGCGCCGGATCATCGGTGAGCTGCACGAGAGCGGCGCCACGGTGATCGTCTCCTCGCACCTGCTGGCCGAGGTGGAGGCCACCTGCACCCACGTGGCCGTGCTGCAGGCCGGGTCGCTGGTGGCCGTCGGCGAGCTGAGCGCGCTGCTGGACACCGGGACCGGTGGCCTGGTGATCGTCACGCCGGACGCCGAGCTGGCGCTGCGCACCCTGCGCGAAGCGGGCATCACGGCGTACCTCGGCGAGGGGTACGAGCCCTCGGTGATCGTCGGCGATGACGCCGGATCAGCGCCGGACACGATCGCGCTGCTGGTGCGATCCGGGGTCGCGGTGCACGAGGCCCGCCGCAGCCGACCCAACCTGGACGACCTGTTCGCGCAGCTCACCGAGTGCTCCCGCCGACGGCGAGGGGGACCGAACGTGAGCCTGGACCTCAGCACACCGGCCGGAACCGGGGTGCCGCGCAGCGCGCCGCTGGTGCGGTTGCTGGGCTCCGAGCTGCGTTGGGTGCTGCGTCGCCCACGGACCCTGGTGCTGCTCGGCGTGTTCGCGCTGATCCCGGTGCTGATGGCGATCGGGGTGGCGGTCGGGGACCGGTCGGCCCCCGGGCTGATCGGGGCGATCGCCGGCAACGGGCTGGTGCTGCCGGTGGCCGCGATGACCGTCGCGCTGGCCCTGCTGCTGCCGCTGGCGGTGGCGATGGCCGCCGCCGACGCGATCGCCGGCGAGTCCGCGCAGGGCACGCTGCGCGGGCTGCTGCTCGCGCCGGTGTCGCGGCTGCGGTTGGTCGGGACGAAGGCGTTCGGGGTGCTCGTGGTGGCCACGCTGGCGACGCTGGCCATCGCGGTGATGGGCGTGCTCGCCGGGCTGGTCGTGGTCGGAACGGCGGACGGGCAGCTGGTCACGCTGTCCGGGACGACCGTCGGCTGGGTCGCGGCGCTGGGCCGGGTGGCGCTCGTGGTGGTGTGGACGATCGGTCAGCTGGCGGCGGTCGGTGCGATCGCGCTGGCCATCTCCGCGGTGACCGACCACCCGTTGGTGGTGCTCGCCTCGGTGCTCGGCGGCTTGATCGTGTTCGGGGTGCTGAGCGCGATCCCGGCGCTGGACTGGCTGCAGCCCTACCTGCTGACCACCGGCTGGCGGGCCGGCGCGGATGCGCTGCGCGACCCGCTGCCGCTGGACGGGATGATCGAGAGCAGCGTGCGGGCCGCGTGTTACCTGCTGCTCGGTGGTGGCCTCACGATCCATCGCATGCTCACCCGCGACGCCTGACCGGGTCACCTGTAACGATGGGCGCATGCCCGAACTGCTGACCGACGACGCCATCACCGCCGCCCTCGACGAGCTGCCCGGCTGGCAACGCGACGGCGCCGAGCTCGTGCGTACCGCGAAGCTGCCCTCGTTCCCGGCCGCGATCAGGGTGGTGGACCGGGTGGCCGTGATCGCCGAGGAGCGCAACCACCACCCGGACATCGACATCCGTTGGCGGAACCTCACCTTCCGGTGCTCGACGCACTCCGAAGGCGGCCTCACCGCCCTGGACGTCGCGCTGGCCACCGCCATCTCAGACGAGATCATCGCCGCCGGCGGCTGAGAACGATACGAACCCGTCAGCCGGCCGGCGGGGCGAAGAACTCCAGCGCGATGTTGTCGGGGTCGCGGAAGGAGACGCCGGATCCGTAGTGCGCGTCCTTGATGTCGCCGTGCTTGATGCCGAGCTCGTCGAGCCGGGCGGCCCAGGTCTCGAGCTCGGCGCGGTCGGCGCAGGCGAAGGCGATGTGGTCCAGGCCGGAGCGGTGCTCGTCGAACGGGTCGTCGGCCCCACCGCTGGGGTGGGTGTGCAGGCCGAGCAGCTGGCCGCCACCGATCAGGAAGACGGTGTGGTGGAATCCGCCGGCCTCCTCGTCCTCGTCGAGCACCGGGTCGGAGCCCAGCAGCGTGCGGTACCACTCGACGCTGCGGTCCAGATCGGACACGGTGATCGCCACGTGGGTCATCGGGGGAAATTCGGGCATCGGTCATCCCTCCTGTTACGCGCCCCACCGGCGCCTCCGAGCAGTATGTCGACAACGATCCGGCTCGGCGCCGCCCGAACGACCAGGTACACCACCAGCCGATCGGCATCAGCGCCGCCGCGCGCCCGGGGTGGGGACGGTCCAGACGGCCAGCAGGGCGGCCAGCCCGGCGATACCGGCGAGGACGGCGAACACCGTCGGATATCCGCCGAGGGCCTGCGCCATCGCCGCTCCGGCCCAGGGTGAGAGTGCCGTGGCCAGCATGGCGGGTGCGGAGAGCAGCCCGTTGAGCCGGCCGTAGTGCGCTGCGCCCCAGCGGTCGCTGATGGCGGTGGCCTGGAGCAGGGTGAACACGCCGCGGGCCGCCCCGGCGAGCATCGCGGCGGCGAGGAGCAGGGCAGCCGGGCCGGGCAGGGCCGCGAGCAACGCGGTCGCCACCGCGACGAGCGCGAGGACCAGCACCCCGCGGGCCCGGGCGCTGGTCGCGGCGTCCAGCTGGCCGTAGCCCAACCGGCCCAGGACCTGGCCGAGTCCGCCGAGCCCGAGCGCCCACGCTGCGGTGGCGGTGGACAGCCCGCGTTCGAGCAGCAGCGGGACCTGGTTGACCACCACGGCGAACGCGCTGAACGTGCCCAGCGCCACGGTGATCACGAGCAGCACGAACGCCCGGCTGCGGGCGATCGCGTCCGGGGCGGGTTGCCCGGGTGCCGGCCGGTCGTGCGGGTCGGGCGGCGGCCACGGGCCGCGCAATCCGAGGTAGTGCGCGGGGATCGTCACGACCGCGAGCACGGCGCCCAGCACGAGGTAGGTGCGCTGCCACTGCAGGTGCTCCAGCAGCGTCGCGGTGAGCGGGGCGAACACGGTGCTGGCCAACCCGGCGAGCAGGGTGAGCGCGGTCAGCGCCGTGACCCGCCGCGGGCCCCACCATCGGGTGAGCGCGGCGAAGGCGGGTGGGTAGAGCGTGCCGGCCATGGCCACCCCGGCCAGCACCCAGCCGGCCACGAAGACCGGGAAGGACGCCGCCGTTCCGATGATCACCACGGCGGGCACCGCCAGCAGCGAGCCGATGGTCATCACCGGTCGCGGACCGACGCGGTCGAGCCACCGTCCGGCCGGGATACCCACCGCCGCGGCCACCACCAGGCCGGTGGAGAACGCCGCGGTGACCGCCGGGACCGACCAGCCGGTGTCGGCGGCGATGCTCGGGGCGAGCACCGGGAAGGCGTAGTACAACACCCCCCAGCTGACGATCTGGGTGAGGCACAGCACGCCGAGCACCCGGCGGCGCCCCGAATCGCTCAGCTGCGCAGCCCCGGTGTCGGTCACCTCGGTCGCCACCGACGGTGCGGCACCTCAGCGCCGGCCCGCCGCCGGAGCGCTGCCCCGGATCGCACCCGTCCCCTGGCTGACCGCGGTCAGCGCAGCGGGCGGTGGCTCACGAATCCGGGCCATAGGCGGCGGCGATGTCCTTGGAGTCGGCCCATCGAGCGTAGGTGGGCCCCTGCGGCCACCCCGCGGGCGAGTCCTGCCACTCCTCCTGCCGCCCGTAGGGCAGCAGATCGATCAACGCGAAGCTGTACCCGAGCTGCTCGGTGCCCCGGCCGTCGGTGTGCCAGGTGCGATACACGGTGTTGCCGTCGCGGAGGAACACGTTGACCGCGAAGCCTTCGCCGGGCGGTGCTCCGACATGGGCGCCGAACGCGCTGTTCGCCGTCGAGTACCAGGTCATGCGGTTCCCGACCAGCCGCTTGTAGGCCAGGGCCTCGTCGATCGGACCCTGGGTGACGATGACGAACCGGGCGTCGAAGTTCTTCAGGATCTCCAACCGGGTGAACTGCGAGGTGAACCCGGTGCAGCCCGGACACTGCCACTGCTCCCCCGGGAACCACATGTGGTTGTAGACGATCAGCTGCGACGCTGCACCGAAGATGTCCGCCAGCCGGACCGGCCCCTCCTCGCCCTCGAGGGTGTAGTCGGGCATCTCGACCATCGGCATCCGGCGGCGCTGCGCGGCGATCGCGTCGAGTTCGCGGGTCGCCGCCTTCTCCCGCACGCGCAGCGCGTCGAGTTCGCGCTGCCAGGTGTCGGTGTCGACGACCGGTGGTAATGCGTTGGTGGCCATGAGCTCCCTCACTGTTCACGTCTCGCGGTACGCAAGGTAGACCGGGCCCGCACCACAGACTCATCGACGACCACTCAAGTTGATCGATCCGGTGGGCTCGCACGCGCGAAGGCCGAGCCCGCGACGGACCCGCACATCGCACAACGCTGACGGCCGGGACGACCAGACCTCGGGTGACCAGCCGTCGAGGCGACGATGGGTCCGTCGGGCGCCGTGCGCCGAGCCGCTGCCACCGGACGTTGATCGGGAACTCGACCCCGATTCCGGCGCCGAGCGACACCGACGCTGCTGCTCGCGCCCCCAGCCTGAGCAGGTGCGATACGACCCGACGCGGCACAGCTCAGCGCCGGAGTCCGTCGCCGAGCTCCGTTCGTCGGTCGCCGCGCGCCCGGCCGCTGGTAGCTGTCCGGCGGGTGGGCCGTCGACGACCGGTTGGACGCACCACCACCGCACATCCGGAGGGCCTGCGATTCCCGCCTCGCGTGAGAGGTACCGGAATGCGGTTCGACGCCGCCAAGTTGGTTGAGGCATGAAGAAAATCGGCTTCCTGTCCTTCGGCCACTGGTCGGCGTCGCGGCACTCCATGGTCCGGTCGGCGGCGGACGCCCTGCTGCAGTCGATAGAGCTGGCCGTGGCCGCGGAAGAGGCGGGCGCCGACGGCGCGTACTACCGGGTGCACCACTTCGCCCAGCAGCTCGCCTCACCGTTCCCGCTGCTGGCCGCGGCCGGCGCGCGGACCAGCCGGATCGAGCTGGGCACAGCCGTGATCGACATGCGCTACGAGAACCCGCTCCACATGGCCGAGGACGCCGGGGCTGCCGACCTGATCTCCGGCGGTCGACTGCAGCTGGGCATCAGCCGCGGATCACCGGAGCAGGTGATCGACGGCTTCCGCTACTTCGGACACGTCCCGCCCGACGACATGACCGACGCCGACATGGCCCGCGAGCACACCCGGGCGTTCCTCGAGGTGCTCAAGGGCGACGGCTTCGCCCGGCCCAACCCCCGCCCCATGTTCGCAAACCCGCCAGGCCTGTTGCGGGTCGAGCCGCACTCACCGGGGCTGCGGGACCGGATCTGGTGGGGCGCCGGCACCCGCGCAACCGCGGAGTGGGCGGCCGAGCAGGGCCTGAACCTGATGAGCTCGACGCTGCTCACCGAGGACACCGGCCTGCCGTTCCACCGGCTGCAGGCCGAGCAGATCCAGCGGTTCCGGGACGCCTGGGAAGCGGCCGGACACCGCC
Organism: uncultured Actinomycetota bacterium; assembly: GCA_963730945.1. GTDB lineage: Bacteria > Actinomycetota > Actinomycetes > Mycobacteriales > Pseudonocardiaceae > Pseudonocardia. The sequence continues at coordinate 292,649 of CAVSTV010000003.1, read as the reverse complement.
GTGAGCCGCGCGTATCGGTCAGCCGCAGCATCTTCCCGATCGTCAGCGACCTCGACCGGCAGCTGTTCTGGCACGAGCGCGGCGGCACCGACCAGGTCGGCCGGCTGGACGGTGGCAACGCCCGGTTCGGCAAGACGTACGCGAATGAGCCGGACAAGCTGCTCGCCGAGCTCGCCGAGGACGAGGCGATCGCCGCCGCGGACACGCTGCTGCTCACCGTGCCCAACCAGCTGGGCGTCGACTACAACGCGCACGTCATCGACAGCGTGCTCGCCCACCTCGCCCCCGAGCTGGGTTGGCGGTGAACAACGCGGTGAAATCGAACTCGACCATACGTCGACGTTGATCAACAACTGCCTGGTGCGGCAAGTCCACCCATCGTGACCGAGCAGGACATCATCGACTTCGCCGCCGGCCTGCCCCGCGTTCGCGTCGTCAGAGGTTCACCGAGTTGCTCGGCTATCCACCGGCGCGGCACGACGAGCGCAAGGACAGCTTCGACTACGCGGTGACGGATACGGTTCCGCCCCATCCGGCCTACGGGCAGCAGGCCTGGGTGTCGATCGTGAACGTTCGTCGATACCGATCACGACAGGCTGATCGAGCTGGCTCAGGCCGCGGACAGTCAGCTCGGCGACTACGGCCGACAGCGACTGCCCGGTGCGCTCGGCAATCTCACGGGCGCGCGGATGTACGGCCGGTGGAAGGTCGACGCATGCCGCATCAGATCTGCATCACACCTGATGCAGGTATGCCTTCCTCAGCTACGGCAACCACCGTGGGACTGATGTCAGGACGCGGCACGCTCACACGTTGAACCGGAACTCGACCACGTCCCCGTCCGCCATCACGTAGTCCTTGCCCTCCATCCGCACCCGGCCCGCCGCCTTCGCCGCGGCCATCGACCCGGCGTCCACCAGGTCCGCGTAGGACACGATCTCGGCCTTGATGAACCCGCGCTCGAAGTCGGTGTGGATCACCCCGGCGGCCTTCGGGGCGGTGTCGCCGCGGTGGATCGTCCAGGCGCGGGACTCCTTCGGACCCGCGGTCAGGTAGGTCTGCAGCCCGAGCGTGGCGAAGCCGGCCCGGGCCAGCGCGTTCAGTCCGGGCTCTTCCTGGCCGATGGACGCCAGCAGCTCTCGCGACGACTCCTCGTCCAGCTCCAACAGCTCCGCCTCGACCTTGGCGTCCAGGAACACCGCCTGCGCCGGGGCGACCAGTTCGGTCAGCTCCTTGCGCCGCGCGGTGTCGGTGAGCACGGCCTCGTCGGCGTTGAACACGTACAGGAACGGCTTCGTGGTCAGCAGCGACAGCTCGCGCAGCGGTGCCCGGTCCGCACCGGCGCCGAACAGCGTCCGGCCGCTGTCCAGGATGGCCACGGCGGCTTCGGCCGCCGCCAGGACCGGGCGCCGGTCCTTCTGCATCCGGGCTTCCTTCACCAGCCGCGGGACGGCCTTCTCCAGCGTCTGCAGGTCGGCCAGGATGAGCTCGGTGGAGATCGTCTCGATGTCGCTCGCCGGGTCGATGCGGCCCTCGACGTGCACCACGTCGGGATCGTCGAACACGCGCACGACCTGGCAGATCGCGTCCGACTCGCGGATGTTGGCCAGGAACTTGTTGCCCAGCCCGGCCCCTTCGGACGCGCCCTTGACGATGCCCGCGATGTCCACGAACGACACCGCGGCCGGCACGACCTTGGCCGAGCCGTGGATCTTCGCGAGCACGTCCAGGCGTGGGTCCGGCAGCGCCACCACGCCCACGTTCGGCTCGATGGTGGCGAACGGGTAGTTCGCGGCGAGCACGTTGTTGCGGGTCAGGGCGTTGAACAGGGTCGACTTGCCGACGTTGGGCAGCCCGACGATCCCGAGGGTGAGCGACACGGGACACCAGGGTAGTCACATCGCCTCCGGCACCCGCAGACCACTACTGGATCTTGAGGCCAGACGATGGCGGTTCGAAGGCCACCCGGACCCGCCCGGACCCGGACCGCAATGACCCGCGGTGAAACCAGCCAGCCGGCCGCTCACAGTGCAAGAATGAACTCGATCACCCGCACCCAGAGGAGCAGTTGATCGATCTTCATCAGCTCGATTGATCTGTGAAGGGAGATGGCGTGATCCCGCCGTTTGGCCCAGCAGCGAGCGTTTTCGGTCGGCTGGCGGCGCAGGTGGCCATCATGATCGGACACAAGCTGGCGGCTGATGCGATGGTGAGAGCCGCCAGGAGCAACGCGGCTTCGCCCCGAACTGAGCCCGATACGTGGGCCGTGGAGCAGCTGACGCCCGAGTCGGTGTCGATGTGCCAGGTCGATGAGTGGACCGAGCGGCGCGAGCTTCGGGTGAACACTTGCGGTGCGGCAATGCGTATACGGGACACCTACAGTCGAGCCTGGCGACGAAGCGTCACAGTCGGCGGCGAGCTCGAGGTGGGCGCGTCGGCCGCGCTAACGATCAAGAGTCTTGTCGAGGCCGAGGTCAGATCCTCCTTGTCTCTGGATAAGCATTCAACCGAGACAGAGGAATTCATCGAGTCAAAAGCGGTCGATGTCGAAGTCCGCCCTGGCCACCGCGTAGCGGTATGCGTTGTGTGGCGCCGAATTGAACGGCGAGGCGAGGTTGTGGTAATCGGTTCGAACTCTGGCCGGCGGCATATCGTCCCGTATACCGCCACAGTCGGACTCACGTGCGACGTGAGTGTCGATGATCTGAGCGCCGACTGAGAGAGGCCTCCGTCGGTCAGCCGACCGGTACCAGTCGTTGCCGTTGCCGTGTCCGATTTCCGCTAGTTGAGTCGGGCCGGACGTGGCATGGTCGGACCGTGCCCCTCGACGAGGACCGCTGCTACCGCGCTGTCGCCGCCCGCGACGCCCGGTTCGACGGGCACTTCATCACCGCGGTGCGCACCACCGGCATCTACTGCCGCCCCTCCTGCCCGGCCACCACGCCCAAGCGAGGCAACGTCGAGTTCCTGCCCACGGCCGGTGCCGCCCAGCAGCGCGGCTACCGGGCCTGCCGGCGCTGCCTGCCCGACGCGGTGCCCGGATCGCCGGAGTGGAACGTGCGCGCGGACCTCGCCGCCCGGGCCATGCGCCTGATCGACGACGGCGTGGTCGAGCGGTCCGGTGTGCCCGGGCTGGCCACATCGCTCGGTTACTCGCAGCGGCACCTGAACCGGGTGCTCACCGCGGAGCTGGGCGCCGGACCGCTCGCGCTGGCCAGGGCGCACCGGGCGCACACCGCCCGGCTGCTGATCGAGGCGACCCCGCTCGGGATGGCCGAGGTGGCGTTCGCGGCCGGCTTCGCGAGCGTCCGCCAGTTCAACGACACCGTGCGCGAGGTCTACGGCGTGCCACCGAGCGCGCTGCGCACCGAGGCGGGTCGCCGCCGCGGCGCCGCCCCGGCCGCGGCCGGCACGCTGGTGTTGCGGCTGCCCTACCGACCACCGTTCGATGCCGACGGCCTGCTGGCGTTCTTCGGCGCTCGCGCGCTGCCCCGCGTCGAGTCCATCGTGGATGGCGTGTACCGGCGGACGATGCGGCTGCCGCAGGGGCCGGCGACGGTGCGGCTGAACCCCGGACCGGGGCACGTCGTGGCCACGTTGCGGCTGGCCGACCCGCGCGACCTCGGTCCGGCCGTGGCCCGTCTGCGCCGGCTGCTCGACCTGGACGCCGACCCGCTGGCCGTGGACGAGACGCTCGCGGCCGACCCGGCGCTGGCCGGCGGGGTGCGCGCCGCGCCGGGAACCCGACTGCCGGGCACCGTCGACGGGGTCGAGACGGCGCTGCGCGCGGTGCTCGGCCAGCAAGTGTCGGTAGCCGCGGCGCGCACCGCCGCCGGCCGGTTGGCCGCGGCCCTCGGCGATCCGCTGCCGCCCGCGCTGGGCGATCGCGGCGCCGCCGACGACCGCCGCGCCCGGACCTGCTGTTCCCGACCGCCGCGACGATCGCGCAGCGCGGCGCCGAGGTGCTCACCGGACCGGCGCGGCGGATCGCCACCGTGCTCGGCCTGGCCGCCGCACTGGCCGACGGCTCGGTCGTGCTCGACGCCGGCCGCGACCCCGCGGACCTGCGTGCCGAGCTGGTGGCGCTGCCCGGCATCGGACCGTGGACCGCCGGCTACCTGGCCATGCGGGTGCTGGGTGACCCGGATGAGCTGCTGGCCACCGACCTCGCCGTCCGCCGCGGCGCCGCCGCCGTCGGGCTGCCGTCCGACGAGGACGGGCTGACCGCACACGCGCAGCGCTGGAAGCCGTGGCGCTCCTACGCCGCCACCCACCTGTGGCGCGCCGCCAGCGAACCGACCCCGAAAACTCGGAGACCGCAATGAGTTCATGGTCCACATCGGATACCCACATCGGACCGTTTACGGCGGTCGTCGACCCGGACGGTGTGGTGCTCGCCGCCGGCTGGACGTCCGCGCTCGACGACCTGCTGCCCCTGATCCATCCCACGTTGCGCCCCACCGAGCTCGTCGCGCCGCGACCTCGGACCGATCACCGAGGCGATCACCCGGTACCACGGCGGGGAGCTGTCCGCGATCGACGAGGTGCCGGTGCGACAGCGGTCCGGCCCGTTCCTGGAGCACGCCTGGGAGGTGCTGCGCACGGTGCCGGCCGGCGCGCCGCTGAGCTACACCGAGTACGCGGCGAAGTCCGGGCGCCCGGAGGCGGTGCGGGCGGCGGCCGCGGCCTGTGCCCGCAACGCGGCGGCGCTGTTCGTGCCGTGCCACCGGGTGCTGCGCTCGGACGGCACGCTCGGCGGCTTCCGCTGGGGCCTGGAGGTGAAGCGGTGCCTGCTCGCGCACGAGTCCCACGCGACCGTCGGCAGCGCCGCCGCTGACGACGCACACGGGCACCAGCGCGCCCACACAACCCGGGCCGGGCACCGGGCGAAGTGGCCGAGCATCGCGTCCGCGGCAGCGAGCCCGCCGATCGGTGGACCCTGCTCGACCATGCGTTCGACCGTTCGCCGATCCGGACGGCCGCTGGACCCGCGGCCACCGGCGCGCCTGCCCGGATCCTGTCGGTGCCCCGGTGCACCCTGGGCTCGTGGACACCACCGCCCTGACGATGCTGCTCATCGGCGTGATCCTCGGCGCGGCCCTCGGCGCCGGCGCCGCGTGGGCCCTGGTCTCGTCGCGGGCCAGGGTGCGCGGCGCCGAGGCCGCCCGGGCCGCCGCCGACGCCTCCGCGCTGGCGCGCGCCACCGCCGCGGGCCTGCGGGCCGAACGCACCGGGCTGCTGGAGCGCGTCGACGAGCTCGGCCGAGCAGTACGAGCGGGCGGCCGAGCGGCTGCGTCGGGCCGAGTCGGAGGCGGCCGCCGCGCACGCCGCGCTGGCCAGCGAGCGCGAGGCGGGCGCGCAGCGCGAGCAGCTGCTGACGCGCCGCGACGCCGAGCTCAAGCAGGCCTTCCAGGCGCTCTCCGCCGACGCGCTGGCCCGCAACAACGAGCAGTTCGTGGCGCTCGCCGAGGGCCGGATCAAGGAGGCCACCGCCGCGCTGCACGCCAAGGCCGACGGCGACGCCGCGGACCGGGCCACGGCCATCGCCCAGCTGCTGGACCCGATGGCCGCCACGCTGCAGCGGGTCGAGGGCCAGCTGCGCACCGTCGAGAAGGAGCGCGAGTCGGCCTACGCGGGGCTGCGCGAGCAGGTCAGCGCCATGCGTTCCAGCTCGGATCAGCTGCGCGGCGAGACCAAGCAGCTGGTCAACGCGTTGCGCGCGCCGCAGGTCCGGGGCCGGTGGGGCGAGCTGCAGCTGGAGCGGATCGTGCAGCTGGCCGGCATGGTCGAGCACTGCGACTTCTCCACCCAGGTCACCGGCCAGGGCGAGGACGGCGGCGTCCGGCCCGACATGGTGGTGCGCCTGGCCGGCGGCAAGCAGATCGTCGTCGACGCGAAGGTGCCGTTCGCGGCGTACCTCGAGGCCGTCGAGAGCCAGCGACCCCGACGTGCACGCGCGAGCGGCTCGCCGCGCATGCCCGTCAGCTGCGCCAGCACGTCGACACGCTGTCGCGCCAAGAGCTACTGGGCGGCGTTCCAGCCGTCGCCCGAGTTCGTGGTGCTGTTCGTGCCCGGCGACCCGTTCCTGGAGGCCGCGCTGCAGGCCGACCCGGCGCTGCTCGAACACGCGTTCTCGCACAACGTCGTGGTCGCCACGCCGACCACGCTGATCGCGCTGCTGCGCACCGTCGCCTACAGCTGGCGCCAGGAGGCGCTGGCCCGCAACGCCGCGCAGGTGCACCAGCTGGGCAAGGAGCTGCACAGCCGGCTCGCCACGATGGGCACCCACGTGGCCAAGCTGGGCCGCAGCCTGGACGCCGCGGTCGAGCAGCTACAACCAGACGGTGTCCTCGCTGGAGGCGCGGGTGCTGGTCACCGCGCGCAAGCTCACCGACCTGGAGGTCGCCGACGGCGAGCTGCCCGGCGCCGGCCCAGGTCGAGCGGGCGCCGCGCACCATCGCCGCGCCCGAGCTGGTCGCCTCCGCCGCCGACGCGCTGGTCGCGCTGCACGAGCTGGACCGCGGGCGCGACGCCGACCCGCACGCGACGCCGGCCCGACCCAGCGGGCTACCGTGAGCGGGATGAGCGAGCGCGCGACGCGCGACGCGCGGCCGCGTCGGCGGCGCCGTGGCCGATGGCCGACCGCTCGGTGCTGCCCACGGTGCTCGGGGTGCCGCCCGTGGCGGCGGTCGGCATCGCCGCCGGGCTCACCGCGCTCGGCGTGCTGCGTCGACCTGCTCCGCATCGGCACCCTCGGCGCCGATCTTCACCGTCTGCTACTTCGCCGGCTGCCTGCTCGCGGTGGCGTGGGTGCGCCGCGACGGCCTGTTCGGGCCGATGGTGCAGCCGCCGCTGCTGGTGGCGGTGGCGGTGCCGGCCGTGGTGCTGCTGGCCGGCTCGCCGCGGCCCGGCACCGGCATCGCCGAGCGGCTGCTCGTGGTCGGCGCGCCGCTGGTCAACGCGTTCCCGACCATGGCCGTCGACCACCGGCGTGGTGCTGCTCGTCGGGCTGGTCCGGCACGTTCACCCACGCTGCGGCGGCTCGACCCCGGCCGCAGCGCGCGAGCGCGGTCAGCCCCCGGCGCGCGGCCCGCTGCGGACGCAGCTCGCGGGGCAGCGAGAACGTCAGCGTCTCCTCGGCGGTCGTGACCTCCTCGACCGACGCCAGCCGCGCTCGGCGAGCTGCGTCGAGCACGCCGCGCACCAGCACCTCCGGCACCGACGCCCCGCTGGTCACCCCGACCGTGCCCACCCCGTCGAGCCACGCTCGTCGATCTCGCGGGCGTAGTCGATGAGGTGCGCGGCGCCGGCGCCGGCCTGCAGCGCCACCTCGACCAGCCGCACCGAGTTCGACGAGTTCGCGAGCCCACGACCAGCACGAGGTCGCACTGCGGCGCCATCGCCTTCACCGCGACCTGCCGGTTCTGCGTGGCGTAGCAGATGTCGTCGCTCGGCGGGTTCTGCAGCGTGGGGAACCGCTCGCGCAGCGCGCGCACGGTGTCCATCGTCTCGTCGACCGACGAGCGTGGTCTGCGACAGCCAGACCACCTTCTCCGGGTCGCGCACGGTGACGCCGGCGACGTCGGCCGCGGTCTCGACGAGCTGGATGTGCGTCGGGCGCCTCGCCCGCGGTGCCCTCGACCTCCTCGTGGCCGTGGTGGCCGACGAGCAGGATGTCGTAGTCCTCGCGGGCGAACCGCTTGGCCTCCTGGTGCACCTTGGTGACCAGCGGGCAGGTGGCGTCGATCGTGCGCAGCTCGCGCTCGCGCGCCTCGTCGCGCACCGCGGGCGACACGCCGTGCGCCGAGAACACCACGAGCGCACCCTCCGGCACCTCGTCGGCCTCGTCGACGAAGATCGCGCCGCGCTCGGTCGAGCGTCTCGCACGACGTGCACGTTGTGCACGATCTGCTTGCGCACGTAGACCGGCGGGCCGTGCTGCTCCAGCGCCTGCTCGACGGCCTCGACGGCCCGGTCGACGCCGGCGCAGTAGCCGCGCGGCTTGGCCAGCAGGACGCGCTTGTTCGCTCCGGACATGGGCCCCAGCGCTACGGGCACGGCTGCTCTGGCAGACGGTCACGCATCGCGCCCGGACCGCACCCGGAGCTGCTGCGCACTGCGGCCGAGCAGGGGAGACTGGAGGCCATGAACCCGCTGCCGCTGCCGGTGCGGCTCGCCGCCGGCCTCGTCGCCACCGCCGTCGAGCAGGCCCGCGACCTGCCCCGGCACGTCGTCGAGTTCCCGGTCACCGCGGTCAGCCAGGCCCTGCAGGCCTCGATGCGCGTGCAGCAGAAGGTCACCGAGCTGGCCATCAAGGGCGACCGCGCGCTCGGCGCGCTGCGCCCCGCCGAGGAGCGCGCCGGCCTGGGCCGACGTTCGACGACGACGGAGCCGCCGCAGCCGCAACGGCGCGAGCACGCGTCACCGAGCTGCACCAGCAGGCCGCGCCCGAGCCGCCGCGGCACGCCGCGCCGAGCCGCCGGCCGCCGACGGCGCCCGGCGCACGACCGCGCGCCGACGGTCGCCGCCGCGACGGCGACCGCGGTCGCGGCCGGACCACGCGGCGCCGCGCCGACCGACCGCCGGTCCGAGCCACCGGCGACGACGACGCGTCCGGCCCGAACGTCCTGCCCGGCTACCGGGACGCTGACCATCCCGCAGCTGCGCGGCCCGGCTGCGCCACCTGAGCGTGGAGGACCTGCGGGCGCTGCTGGACTGGGAGACGGCGCACGACGACCGGCCGCCGTTCGTCACGATGCTCGACCAACCGGATCACCACGGTCACCGAGGGGTGACCGCGAGCCCGAACTCGGCCGAGCAGCCGTGGCCGGTCCGCACGGTCGCCCGCAAGATCGCCGAGTGGGTGGACCGGCTCGGCGCGGTGTGGGTGGAGGGCCAGCTCGCCCAGGTCACCGCGCGGGCCGGCACCGGCACCGCGTTCCTGGTGCTGCGCGACCCGGCCGCCGACGTGTCGCTGCAGCTCACCGCGCCGATCGGGCTGGTCCGCGACGGCGGGCCCGCGGTGGCCGAGGGCAACCGGGTCGTCGTGCACGGCAAGCCGTCGTTCTTCCTCGGCCGCGGCACGCTGAGCCTGCGGGTCGACGAGATCCGCGCGGTCGGCATCGGCGAGCTGCTGGCCCGGATCGAGCGGCTGCGCAAGCTGCTGGCCGCCGAGGGCCTGTTCGACCCGGCCCGCAAGCGCCGGCCGCCGTTCCTGCCCGGCTGCATCGGCCTGATCACCGGGCGGGCGTCGGCCGCCGAGCACGACGTGGTGTCGAACGCGACCGGCGCGCTGGCCGTCGGTGCGGTTCCGGATCGAGCACACCGCGACCCAGGGCGCGCTGGCCGTGCCGCAGATCGTCGACGCGCTCGGCGCGCTGGACCGCGACCCGCAGGTCGACGTGATCGTGCTCGCCCGCGGCGGCGGCAGCGTCGAGGACCTGCTGCCGTTCTCCGACGAGACGCTGTGCCGGGCGGTCGCCGCCTGCCGCACGCCCGGTGGTGTCGGCGATCGGGCACGAGCCGGACACCCCGCTGGTCGACCACGTCGCCGACCTGCGCTGCTCGACGCCCGACCGAGGCCGGCCGGCGGCTGGTGCCCGACCTGGCCGAGGAGACCGCCCGCATCGCCGGCCTGCGCGACCGGGCCCGGCGCGCGCTGCGCGGGCTGGGTGGACCGCGAGCAGCGGCTGCTCGCCGCGCTGCGCGGACGCCCGGTGCTGGCCGACCCGCTGCGCGGCGCTCGACGCAGCGCGCCGCCGAGGTCGACCGGCTGCGCGCAGGCGCGCGCGCGGGCGCCTGCTGCGCGGGCTGGACCAGCGCGAGCACCGACCTCGCGCACGTGCGGCACCGGTTGACCACGCTCGGCCCGGCCGCCACCCTGGCCCGCGGCTACGCGGTGGTGCAGCGGGTGGCCGACGGCGCCGGCCGGGCGGCCGCTGCCGGTGCTGCGCTCGGTCGACCGAGGTCGCGCCCGGCGACCGGCTGCGGATCCGGGTCGCCGACGGCGCGGTGGCCGCCGTCGGTGCTGGCTGTGGAGCGCCGTCGACGAGTCGACGCAGAGAAGGCGAGCACCCGATCGCGAGCGAAGCGAGCACGCATGACCGAGCGGCCGGCGTCGACGGCCTGGGCTACGAGCAGGCCCGCGACGAGCTCGCCGAGGTGGTGCGGGCGCTGGAGGCCGGCGGCCTCAGCCTTGACGAGTCGGTGGCGCTGTGGGAGCGCGGCGAGGCGCTGGCCCAGCGCTGCGAGCAGCAGCTCGCCGGCGCCCGCGAACGCGTGCAGCAGGTCCTCGACGCACCCGCACCGACTGACCCGTCGGCACTCGAGCCGAGGCCGGACGGTCCGCGGACGGGTCGCGGGCGGCAGCAGCTCACCGGCGAGGGCGGCGGCGGCCAGCGTCGCGGATCTCGTCCTCGGCTGCCGCTGCCGGTGATCAGCATCCGCACCGACGCGCCGCCCGGCCGGCACGTCGGCGATCCAGATCGGCTCGTCGCTGCCCCGCGGTAGACCACCCATCGCTGCCCGCGCACGTCGACCGGGCCGCGCACCGCCGCCGGGTCGGCCCGGTCTCGACGGCCAGCAACGCCGGCTCGGCGGCGTCGCTCTGCAGCAGCCGCAGGTAGCGGCCGTCCGGCGTGAGGTACCGATCCGCGACCGCCCGGCCGCCCTGCGACCGGGTCCTGGCCGACCGAGTTCGACCGCCAGCCGGCCGGCACGCGCCGGGATCCGCACCGGGAACGGCACGCGCAGCCCGCGCAGCTCGGCCGGGGCGTCGACCACCGGCAGCCCGGCCGGGTCGATGGTCGGCCCGCCCGGCGCGAACGAGCAGGACCGGGTCACCCCGCCGATCAGGAGGACCACCCCGACCAGCACGGCCAGCGCCGACGACCATGTCCCGCACGGTCAGCGCCGACCGCGGCGGCTTCACACGGCGGCGGCGCCGCGGCGGGGCGGCGCGCCGGCGGGGCGTCGTCCGGATCCGGTTCGGGGTCGGGGCTCACGCGCACCATCGTCGCAGCGCGGCGCGCCGGGCGCCGCCGGCCCGCGGCCGACGTGGTCTCGGACCTCCATCGGCACCGCTGAACGCTTCCGTCTGCCAGGATCGCAGCAGTCCAGGCGGCCCGACGCGGGCCCGCGCGCCGCCGATCAGAGCAGGAGGAGACCCGAGATGACCACGTCCGGGAACGGCAGCACGGCGGCCGAGCGGCGCCGCGAGGCGCCCGACCGCAACCTCGCGATGGAGCTCGTCCGGGTCACCGAGGCCGGCGGCGATGGCCGCCGGGCGCTGGGTCGGCCGCGGCGACAAGAACGGCGGCGACGGCGCCGCGGTCGACGCCATGCGCCAGCTCATCGACACCGTGTCGATGCGCGGCGTGGTCGTGATCGGCGAGGGCGAGAAGGACGACGCGCCGATGCTGTTCAACGGCGAGGAGGTCGGCAACGGCGAGGGCGCCGGACTGCGACGTCGCCGTCGACCCGATCGACGGCACCACGCTGATGGCCAAGGGCATGCCCAACTCGGTGGCGGTGCTCGCGGTGGCCGAGCGCGGCGCGATGTTCGACCCGTCGGCCGTGTTCTACATGGAGAAGCTGGCCGTCGGGCCGGAGGCGGCCGACGTGATCGACATCACCGCGCCGGTCGCCGAGAACATCCGCCGGGTCGCCGAGGCCAAGCACATCGAGCGTCACCGACGTCACGGTCTGCGTGCTCGACCGGCCGCGGCACGAGTCGCTGGTCAAGGAGATCCGCCGCACCGGCGCGCGCATCCACTTCATCTCCGACGGCGACGTGGCCGGCGCGATCTCCGCGGCCCGCCCGGACACCGGCGTCGACCTGCTCTACGGCATCGGCGGCACCCCGGAGGGCATCATCGCCGCGGCCGCGCTGAAGTGCATGGGCGGCGCGATGCAGGGCCGGCTGTGGCCGCGCGACGACGAGGAGCGGGCCAAGGCGCTCGACGCCGGGCACGACCTGGACCAGGTGCTCACCACGGACGAGCTGGTGCGCGGGGACAACGTGTTCTTCTGCGCCACCGGCATCACCGACGGCGACCTGCTGCGCGGCGTGCACTACCGGGCCGGCGGCTGCACGACGCAGTCGATCGTGATGCGCTCCAAGTCCGGCACCGTGCGGATGATCGACGGCTACCACCGGCTGACCAAGCTGCGCGAGTACTCCTCGGTCGACTTCGACCTGTCCGACGAGCAGCTCGCGGCCGTCGAGCACGACGCCGCCGCTCCCGTGAGCACAACGCTTACCGTCGAATCGTGATGCGGGACCGACGGACCACTCGATCGGGCTTGATCGTCGAGATACGGCACGGATCCTCGAGGTGCGGACGGAATTGCTCGATCATCGTGTAGCGGGAATGGGGGAATGCCGTGCGCGCGCTGCGGGTACTCGGGCTCGTGCTGGTCGTTGTGGCCGCCGGCCTGCTCAGCGGGGGGGCCGCCGGCGGCGCGGCCACCACCGACGCGATCATGAACGTCGCCGCCGGCCTGCTGCCCAGGCAGCCGGCCGGTCGCCGGCCGGTCGCTGGCCGCGCCGGCGCCGGCCCCGGCGTGCCGGCCAGCTGCCGGCCCGGCCCCGCAGGCCGTGCCGGCCGGCCCGGTCCCGGTCGCCGCCCGCTACCGGCCGCCGCGCCGCAGCCCCCGCCGCGTCGCGCCCGCCGCCGCGCCGCAGCCGGCCGCCAAGCCGAAGCCCGCCGGCCTGGTCGCGGGCACCCCGTGCCGGGCCACCGCCAGCGCCTGCGTCGACCTGTCGGCCAACCGCGCCTGGCTGATCAGCAACGGCAAGATCGAGTACGGCCCGGTCCCGATCACCCACGGGCGCAAGGGATTCCGCACCCCGCCCGGCACCTTCCGGGTGTCGTTCAAGGCCGCCGACCACGTCAGCTCGATCTACGACGCCGAGATGCCCTACTCGGTGTTCTTCAACGGCGGCATCGCGTTCCACCAGGGCAGCCTCAAGCAGCTCTCGCACGGCTGCATCCACCTGTCCGGCAAGGCCGCCCGGACCTTCTTCGGCTCGCTGGGCCGCGGCGAGGTCGTGCAGGTGGTGCGCTGACCGCCGGGTCCGTGATCATCTCCGTCGCAGCACCCGTCCGGGGACCCCGTCGCAGTCAGCGCGGCACCGTCGTGTCCGCGCCCGCGTTCACGAGCGGCCGGACACCAGCACCGCGGCGCGGACCCGCTGCAGCAGCTGGGCGCACCCGGTGGCGTCGAGCGCGCCCGCCCCGACCACTCGCTCCGCCTGCAGAGCCGGACCCACCGCTTCGCCCGCCCCCGCTGAGCGGCGCCGGCCGCTGGCGCCGACTCACGACCGGCTCACCATCAGGCGCTCATCGGCGAGCAGGCCGAGCTGCTGGGCGCGCAGCACCGCCGAGAGCCGGTCGCCGACCCCGAGCTTGGTGTAGGCGTGCTCCAGGTGCTTCTGCACGGTGCGCTCGCCGATGGCCAGCCGCCGGCCGATCGCGCCCGCGGTCAGCCCCTCGACCAGCAGCCCGAGCACCGTGAGCTCGCGCGGGGTGAGCCGGAAGTCCTGGGCCACGTCCCGGCACCGCCCGCAGCCCGCCGAACGCCTGCACCTGCCGGTCGAGGCCGATCAGCAGCCGCCACACCCGGCGGGCGAACTCCATCTCGGCCGGGCTGAACGGCGTGTCCCGGCCGACCACGAACGCGCGGTGTCGCGTCGGGCCGCCGGTGCACCGGGAGGGCCAGCTGATCGGCGCAGCCCCACGGCCGGGTGCGCTCGTACCAGGCGGCGATCGCGCCGGGCTCGGATGCATCCGCTCGGGAACGTCGGCGACCTGCAGGAAGCCCGCAGCCGCCGGTGGCGCGGGAGTACCGCAGGATCGGATGGATGCGCGGCGCTTGCCGCAGAGCCAGCTCCTCGATCTCGCGCCGGTGCCCGCCGAAGCTCTCCCCGAGCGGGTAGATCCGCCGAGCCGGACCCCGCCGTTGCGCTGGGGCAGTACGCCGCACCGACCGCGTCGAACGTGCTGCGTCAGCTGCAGGGCGATCCGTTCCACCGGCAGCTCGACCAGCGGCGCGGCCATCACGCTCGGCCGCGAGCTCCAGCCACTCGCGCTCATCGATGCCAGCTGCCGATCGCATCGCGACGCTCCTCATCCCGACACCCGGCGACACACAAGCCGGGCGCGCTAGGAGCGCCGAGATACACGCAGCGTGGCTCACCCGGCCGGACGTCCGGCTGCTCCGAACGGGCCGTCGGCGCCGCGCGACGACGTGCGGTCGCCACGCTGCGCGCGGCCGGCAGGGGGAGAGACTGCGGGCATGGCCACCGACGACGGGTTCCGGATCGAGCACGACACGATGGGCGAGGTCCAGGTGCCCGCCGCCGCCCTGTGGCGGGCCCAGACCCAGCGCGCCGTGGAGAACTTCCCGATCTCCGGGCGCGGCCTGGAACGCGCCCAGATCCGCGCGCTCGGCCTGGTCAAGGCCGCCGCGGCGCGGGTCAACGGGCGGATCGGGGTGCTCGACCCGGAGGTCGCCGAGGCGATCGCCGCGGCCGCCGACGAGGTGGCCGCCGGGCGATCACGACGAGCAGTTCCCGGTCGACGTGTTCCAGACCGGCTCCGGCACCAGCTCGAACATGAACGCCAACGAGGTGATCGCCACCCTCGCCGCCGGCGGCCGGCGTCGAGGTGCACCCCAACGACCACGTCAACGCCTCGCAGTCGTCCAACGACGTGTTCCCGACGACGATCCACCTGGCCGCCACCGAGGCGCTGGCGACCGACGTGATCCCGGCGCTGGAGCACCTGGCCGCGACGCTGCGCCGGCGCGCCGCGGACTGGGCCGACGTGGTCAAGGCCGGCCGCACCCACCTGATGGACGCGGTGCCGATCACCCTCGGCCAGGAGGCCGGCGGCTGGGCCACGCAGGTCGAGTACGGCGCGGCCCGGGTGCGCGACGTGCTGCCCCGGCTCGGTCAGCTGCCGATCGGCGGCACCGCGGTGGGCACCGGGCTGAACGCGCCGGACGGCTTCGGCGCGGCCGTGGTCGACGAGCTGCGCGCGGCCACCGGGCTGGACGCGCTGTCCGAGGCCGAGGACCACATCGAGGCCCAGGGCGCGCGGGACGGGCTGGTCGAGGCCTCCGGCGCGCTGCGCACCGTCGCCGTGTCCCTCTACAAGATCGCCAACGACATCCGCTGGCTCGGCTCCGGGCCGCGCACCGGGCTCGCCGAGCTGCACCTGCCCGACCTGCAGCCGGGCAGCTCGATCATGCCGGGCAAGGTCAACCCGGTGATCTGCGAGGCGACGATGATGGTGGCCGCGCAGGTGATCGGCAACGACGCGCTGCGTGGCGTTCTCCGGCAGCCAGGGCAACCTGCAGCTCAACGTGATGATGCCGGTGATGGCCCGCAACCTGCTGGAGTCGGCCCGGCTGCTGGCCAACGCGGCCCGGCTGCTGGCCGACAAGGTCGTCGACGGCGCCGAGGCCGACGTCGAGCGGACCCGCGAGTACGCCGAGTCCTCGCCGTCGATGGTCACGCCGCTGAACCGGTACATCGGCTACGAGGAGGCGGCCGTCGATCGCCAAGCAGGCGCTCAAGGAGCGCAAGACGATCCGCGAGGTGGTGCTGGAGCGCGGCCACGTCGAGAACGGGAAGCTCACCCTCGAGCAGCTCGACGCCGCGCTCGACGTGCTGGCCATGGCCCGCGGCGGCCGCCGGCTGACCGCGCGTCGGATGCCGGCGCCGATCCGGCCACCGTGGCCGGGCGCACGAACGCTGTCGGTGGTCGCTGCGAGGATGCGGTGGTGCTGCCGACGTGGTCGCCAGCTCCGCCACGGTCGGGGCCACCCGCTCCCGCAAGGCGAAGATCGCCACGCTGGCCGGGTTGTTGCGCGCGGCCGCCGTCGACGAGATCGAGCCGGCCACGGCGTGGCTGGCCGGGGAGCCGCGGCAGGGTCGGATCGGGGCCGGCTGGCGGACCCTGGCCGGGCTCGACGCCGCACCGGCCGCGGTGCCGTCGCTGGCGGTCGGCGGCCGTCGACGAGACGCTGGACGAGCTGGTGGCCACCTCGGGCACCGGTTCGACTGCCCGGCGGGCCGCGCTGCTGGGCGGGTTGTTCGGCGCGGCCACCGCCGAGGAGCAGGCGTTCCTGCGCCGGCTGCTCACCGGTGAGCTGCGCCAGGGTGCGCTGGAAGGCGTGATGCTGGAGGCGATCGCGGCGGCCGCCGACGCCCCGGCGGCCGCGGTCCGACGGGCGTTCATGCTGTCCGGACGGCTCCCGGAGACGGCCCGGCTCGCGCTGACCGAGGGCATGACTGCGCTGGACGCGGTGCGGCTGCGGGTCGGGGTACCGGTGCGGCCGATGCTCGCCTCCCCCGCCGACACCCTGGACGGTGCGCTGGCCGAGCTCGGGGCCGAGGTGAGCGTCGAGTTCAAGCTGGACGGCGCCCGGATCCAGGTGCACCGCGACGGCGAGGAGGTGCGGGTCTGGACCCGGACGCTGCGCGAGATCACCGCCGGGGTCCCGGAGCTGGTCGAGCTGGTGCGCGCGCTGCCCTGCCGGGCGGTGGTGCTCGACGGGGAGACCCTCGCGCTGCGCGACGACGGCCGGCCGCGCCCGTTCCAGGAGACGATGAGTCGCTTCGGGTCGGACACCGGAACGTTGCTGCTGCAGCCGTTCTTCTTCGACTGCCTGCACCTGGACGGCACCGACCTGCTGGACGCGCCGCTCGCGCAGCGGCTGGACGCGCTGGACCGGGTGGCCGGGGGGCACCGGATGCCCGGTGCGCTGCGGCCGGGGAGCACCGACGCGGCGGAGCTGCTGGACCGCGCGCTGGACGCCGGCCACGAGGGCGTCATGGTCAAGTCGCTGGACGCGCCGTACGCCGCCGGGCGCCGTGGGCGGGCCTGGCAGAAGGTCAAGCCGGTGCACACCCTGGACCTGGTCGTGCTCGGCGCCGAGTGGGGCTACGGGCGGCGCACCGGCAGCCTCTCCAACATCCACCTCGGCGCCCGCGACCCCGACGGCGGAGAGCCGATCATGGTCGGCAAGACGTTCAAGGGCATGACCGACGAGCTGCTGGCCTGGCAGACGGCCACCTTCCCCGGGCTCGCCCGCACCGAGGACGGGCATCCGGACAACGGACACACGGTGCTGCTGCGACCCGAGCTGGTGGTGGAGATCGAACTCGACGGAGCCCAGCGCAGCACCCGCTATCCGGGCGGTGTCGCGCTGCGGTTCGCGCGGGTGCTGCGCTACCGGCCGGACAAGACCCCGGGGGAGGCGGACACGATCGATGCCGTGCGCGCGCTGCTACGCGAGTAACGTCCTCCTACCGTGCGCTTCCTCGACGGTCAGCAGCCCCATCAGGACCTCACCTACGACGACGTGTTCCTCGTGCCGCGCCGGTCCACCATCACCTCCCGGTTCGATGTGGATCTCGCCGCCTCCGACGGTTCCGGGTCCCAGCTGCCGGTGGTGGCGGCGAACATGACCGCGGTGGCCGGGCGCCGGATGGCCGAGACGCTGGCCCGTCGGGGGGCTCTCACCGTGCTGCCGCAGGACGTCGCACCGGCGGCGGTCGCCGAGATCGTCGGCTGGATCAAGTCGCGGCACCCGGTGTGGGACACACCGCTGGTGCTCGAACCGGGCGAGGCGGTGGCCGACGCGTTGAACCTGCTGCCCAAGCGGGCGCACGGCGCGGTGGTCGTGGTCGACGACGGCGGCCGGCCGATCGGCACCGTCGACGAGGCCGCCTGCACCGGGGTGGACCGCTTCACCCGGCTCGCCGACGTGCTCGACCCGGCCCCGCTGACCGTGTCCATGGACACCCCACCGCGGGAGGTCTTCGAGGCGCTCGGGGTGCGCAAGGTCGCGCTGGGCCTGGACGCCGACGGGCGGCTGGCCGGGCTGCTCACCGCGCTCGGCGCGCTGCGCGCGGAGATCTACACCCCCACACTGGACGCGGCCGGGCGGCTGCGCACCGCGGCCGCCGTCGGGATCAACGGGGACGTCGCGGTGAAGGCGAAGGCGCTGCTCGACGCGGGGGTCGACGTGCTGGTGGTGGACACCGCGCACGGGCACCAGCAGAAGATGCTCGACGCGCTGCGCGCGGTGCGGGCCGTGGTCGATGACTCCCGGTCGCCGGTACCGGTGGTAGCCGGCAACGTGGTGACCGCCGAGGGCGTGCGCGATCTGGCCGGGGCCGGGGCCGACATCATCAAGGTCGGCGTCGGGCCGGGCGCCATGTGCACCACCCGGATGATGACCGGCGTCGGGCGGCCGCAGTTCTCCGCGGTCCTCGAGTGCGCCGCGGCCGGCCGCGATCACGGCGTGCGGATCTGGGCCGACGGCGGTGTGCGGCATCCGCGCGATGTGGCCCTGGCGCTGGCCGCGGGTGCCTCCGCCGTGATGATCGGATCCTGGCTGGCCGGCACCTACGAATCCCCCGGTGACCTGCTGCGCGACGAATCCGGCCGGCCCTACAAGGAGTCGTTCGGGATGGCGTCCAAGCGCGCGGTCAGCGCCCGCACCCGCGGCGACGGCAGCTTCGACCGGGCCCGCAAGGCCCTGTTCGAGGAGGGCATCTCCTCGTCCCGGCAGCTGCTCGACCCGCAACACCCCGGCGTCGAGGACCTGCTCGACGGCATCTGCTCCGGCGTCCGCTCGGCCTGCACCTACGCCGGCGCCGCCACCCTCGACGAGCTCGCCGAACGCGCCGTGGTCGGCGTGCAGACCGTCGCCGGCTTCACCGAGGGAACTCCACATGGCAAATGATGCGGAAATCGTATTGTGAGCTCCGATCGCGCGATTCTCTAATAGGATTTTGGTGCTGTTTCGAGCTGGCGATCCCGACACCGCACGCGGCGTCGGACTACCTGGACAAGCTCATTCACAAACGACATTTGCGGACCAGCGCGATCGCGCCACGCACGCCGTAGGAACACCTATTATCAGAACGGGGTTGGCCTCGCCGTGCCAAGGTGGGCGCGTCGCTCGCGACTAGAAGTCGGCCAGGGTGTCGGCCGGCACCTCCGCGGTGTTCGTGACCTGGTTCCAGCTCGCCTGGAGGGGCGATGCCGGTTGGCCTGCGGGCGTCTTCGGGTAGAAGCCGACCGCGAGGCCTCCGTACACGAAGTTCACACGTTCGGTGGCCTGGTCGTCGCCGGCGCCGGCGCTCCAGTCGATCTTGCTGACGTACACCATGCTGAAACCGTAGGCGATGTGCGGCTTTCCGCCGGCCACGGCGGGGTCGCGCAGATACAGCTGCACCCTGGGCAGATGTAAGCCGGTGGCGGACATCTTGAACAGCGAGCGAGAGAGCGCGTCCACCGACTTCTCGACGACGAACTCATTGAACTGAATCTTGCCCACGCCGGCCCCGCTGCTGGCCGATCCGACGGCGAGCTTGCTTTCCGTACCGAAGGAGAACTGGCGCAGCTGAACGACGGCCGCCTTCCCGAATGTGGATTTGAAGTACGGGTCCGAACCGGGATCAGCAGTGATCTGGGCACTCGTCGAAGCGGGGACGACCAGAAACAGGTCGACGGCCATGCCATGGCTCCTTCTCTGTGAAGTGCTTGGTACCTGGACGCGGGGCAGGCAACCATAGCGACCTACGTCGCGCTCGCATATGTTTGACCGGCTCCGTCCACGGCCTGGCATTCGACCCTGTCGCCTGAACCGGCCGCACCGGCACTCGGTGGCGGCGCTCCACCCACGGGCTCGAGTGATCAATTCTGGTGGGAGTGCACCTCGATGACCTCTCCCCCGCCTATGTGGCCCGGAGCGGCCCGATCGCGTCGCCGAGCAGGCGACCGACGTCGCCGAGACGGTGCTGGCCGCCGGAGACGACCGGTTGCCCGTCGATCACCACGGTGTCGACATCGGCGGCGGTGGCGGCGAGCAGGATCTGCTCCGGGTCGGCCCCCGCGGTCCGGGGGTGTCCAGCCGGACGGCGACCAGGTCGGCTCGGGCCCCGGTCTCCAGGCGCCCGGCGTCGGTCCAGCCGAGGGTCTCGTGCCGGGTCGCCGCGGCGAGCAGCTCGGCCGGGGAGAACCGGCCCCGGTGCCGGCTGTCCAGCCGCTCGTGCATCTCCAGGGCGCGCGCCTCCTCGATCAGGTCGATGACGGCGTGCTGATCGGAGCCCAGGCTCAGGACCGCACCGGCGTCGCGCAGCGCCCGGGCCGGGCCGATGCCGTCGGCCAGGTCGCGTTCGGTGGTGGGACAGAAGCAGCAGGCGGTGCGCGTGGCGCCCAACGTCGTGACGTCGGCGCCGGTGAGGTGGGTGGCGTGCACCGCGGTGGTCAGCGGCCCAAGGACGCCCTCGCCGTGCAGCAGCTCGGTGGGTGTCATGCCGTAGTGCGCGCGGCAGGCCTCGTTCTCGGCCGGCTGCTCCGACAGGTGCACGTGCAACGGGTGCCCGGCCGCTGCGGCCACCACCGTGGCCAGCGCCTTGCGGGGCACCGCGCGCACCGAGTGCACCGCGGCCCCGATCCGCACCTGCTCGCCGTCGGTGAGCAGGCCGAACCGGGCGGCCCAGGCGTCGACGTCGGGGTCGCCGAAGCGCCGTTGCTCCGGACCGAGCGCGAGATGGCCGTTGGGTCCGAGACCGCCCGCCAGGTAGCAGGTGTCGAGCAGGGTCAGCCGGATGCCCGCGTCCGCGGCGGCCTGGATCAGCGCCTGCCCCATCGCATTCGGATCGGTGTAGGCGGCACCGCCGGCAGCGTGGTGCAGGTAGTGGAACTCGCCGACGCTGCTCACCCCCGAGAGCGCCATCTCCGCATAGGTCGCCCTGGCCAGGGTGAGGTACGAGTCCGGATCGAGGCGTGCGGCCACCGCGTACATGCCCTCCCGCCAGGTCCAGAACGTGCCGCCGTGGCCGTGGGTGCGGCCCCGCAGCGCCCGGTGGAAGGCGTGGCTGTGGCAGTTGGCCAGGCCGGGCAGGACCACGCCGGGCAGCAGGGTCGCGTCCGCCGGTGGCGGGCTGTCGGGCCGGACCGCGGTGAACCGCCCTGCTCGGGATTCGAAGGTGACCTCGCGGGCCAGGCCCGTCGGGAGCAACGCGTACGGCGCGTGCCAGGCGGCGGTGCCGTCGCTCATCCGGCCAGCTCCCGCGTCACCCGGGCCAGCGCGGCCACGCCGGCCAGGCAGTCGTCGCGTTCGGCGTGCTCGGCCGGCGAGTGCGAGATCCCGGTCGGGTTGCGGACGAACACCATCGCCGTGGGAATGCCGGCACCGGCCAGGATCCCGGCGTCGTGACCGGCGCCGGTGCCCAGCGACGGCACGTCCGCGCCGAGCACCGCCCGGAGTCGTCCGGCGAGCTCGGCGTCGAACTCGGTGTGGGGCGTCCAGGATTCCTGGCCGACGGTGGCCCCGTGTTCGGCGGCGACGTCGGTGATGTCCCGGACCGCGGCCTGCACGGACTGCTCGTCCGCGCCGCGGGCGTCCAGCCAGCCGGTGACGCTGCTGGCGATCGCGTTCACCCCGCCCGGCCGCACGGTCACCTTGCCGATGGTGGCCAGGCATCCCCGGGCCTGCGCCGCCGAGCGCGCGGCCAGCACGGTGTGTGCGTAGCCGAGCATCGCGTCGCGGCGGTCCTCGAGCCTGGTGGTGCCCGCGTGGTTGGCCTCCCCCGGAAAGTCGATGCGCCAGCGGCCGTGCGGCCACAGACCGGTACCGATCGCCAGCGGTCGGCCCAGGTCGATCAGCGCCCGGCCCTGCTCGACGTGCAGCTCGACGAAGACGCCGATGCGACGCAGGGTCTCCGGATCCCGGCCGACGGCGCCCGGATCGCGGCCGGCTGCCGCCACGGCCTCGGCCATGCTCACCCCGTTGGCGTCGGTCAACCCGCGGGCCCGGTCCGCGTCCAGCTGCCCGGTGATGATCCGCGAGCCGGCACAGGCCACGCCGAACCTGGCTCCCTCCTCGTCGGCGAAGTTGACCACGGCGATCGGCCGGGCGGGCCGGAAGTCGTCGGCGCGCAACTCATCGATCGCGGCGAACGCACTCACCACGCCCAGGGGCCCGTCGAAGGCGCCGCCGTCGGGCACCGAGTCAAGGTGCGAGCCGATGGCGACACCGGGCCGGCCGGCCGCCACCGCGGCGTCCGGGTCACCCCACCACGCCCACTGGTTCCCGGCCCGGTCGGACGTCACGTCCAGCCCGCGGCGATCGCACTCACCGGCGAACCACTCCCGCAGCTCGCTGTCCGGCCGGGTCCAGGCGAAACGCCGGTACCCGCCCGAGCCGCCGTCGCGCCCGATCGGCTCGATCGCCGACCACATGCCGTCGAAGGTCATCGTGATCCCCGGCTGGTCACCGGCTCGGCCAGGCCGGCCGGGTAGATCATCTCGGCAGGCGGGTCGAAGCGGCGCTTCGCCCACGGGTAGAAGATCGCCGCGGTGACGACGAGCCCGACCAGCCACGAGATGTCCGCGCCGCCGATCAGCTCGGTGATCGGGCCGGTGTAGAGCTTCTGCGCCATGAACGGGATCTGCACGACGACGCCGATGGCGTAGCAGCTCAACGAGACCACGTTCCACCGGCCGTACCTGCCGTCCGGGTCGTACAGCGCCGGGATGTCCACCCGCTCCCTGGAGATCAGGTAGTAGTCCACCAGGTTGATCGACGACCAGGGGATGAAGACCATCAACAGCACCAGGATGAAGTTCTTGAAGTTGTTGAGGAAGTCGGCGGTGGCCGCCAGCGCGATGATCACCGAGACGGCCAGGAAGCCGGCGATGTAGAGCGTGCGGGCCAGCTGCGAGATCCGGACCGCGCGGGTGAACGCGGAGACCGTGGTGAGCATGGACATGAAGCCGCCGTAGGCGTTGAGCGTGTTCACCGTCAGCTTGCCGACGACGATCACCAGGTAGATCAGCAGCGTCAGCACCGCGCCGCCGGCCAGCTCGCCAAGGAAGCCGACCTGGTTGTCCAGGAAACCCGAACCGGGCAGGGCCGCCACCACCACGCCGAGCGCCATCGCCCACGAGGAGCCGATGACGCTGCCGGCCATCGTGGCCCAGAACGTCGCGGCGGCCCGGGTGTCCCTTGGCAGGTAGCGGGAGTAGTCGGCCACGTACGGGCCGAAGGTCAGCTGCCAGCCGGCGCCCAGCGACACCGCGAGCAGGAACGTGGGCCAGTCCAGGGTGTTCCCGGCGAACAGCGCGGCGATGTCGAAGTTCGCGGCCAGCTCGATGCCCAGCAGCGTGAAGCCGATGATGCCGGCCACGGTGGCCACCCGACCCAGCACGTGGATCCAGCGGTACCCGAAGGCGGCGACGACGGCGGTGAGCAACCCGAACACGACGATCCCGAACGCCGCGACGTCGATGCCGGTGAGCTCGTTGATCGCCTGCCCGGCCAGCACGGTGCCGGTCGCGGCGAACCCCAGGTACATCAACACGACCAGGGCCAGCGGCACCACCGCGCCGTAGACACCGAACTGGGCCCGGCTGGAGATCATCTGCGGGATACCCATGTGCGGCCCCTGCGCCGAGTGCAGCGCCATCACCACGCCGCCGAGCACGTTGCCGATCACCAGCCCGATGGCCGCCCACAGCGGGTCGGCTCCGAACACTACCGCGAGGGCACCGTCGACGATGGCGGTGATCTGCATGTTCGCCCCGAACCACAGGGTGAACTGGCTGAACGGCGTTCCGTGCCGTTCCCCGTCCGGGATCACGTCGATCGTGCGCCGCTCCAGACCCGCGCTCGCCATCGCCCTCAGCCCTCGTTCATCGGGATGCGGACCTGCTGCTGCGCGGCCACCTCGTCGGCCCGGTCGTAACCGGCGTCGACGTGCCGGATCACGCCCATGCCGGGGTCGTTGGTCAGCACCCTGGCCAGCTTCTCCGCGGCGAGCGCGGTGCCGTCGGCCAGGCTGACCTGCCCGGCGTGGATGGATCGGCCGATGCCGACCCCCCCGCCGTGGTGGATCGACACCCACGACGCGCCGCTGGCCGTGTTGACCAGCGCGTTCAGCAGCGGCCAGTCGGCGATCGCGTCGGACCCGTCGGCCATGGACTCGGTCTCCCGGTACGGGGAAGCCACCGATCCGCAGTCCAGGTGGTCGCGGCCGATCACGATCGGCGCCTGCAGCTCCCCGGACGCGACCATCTCGTTGAACCGCAGCCCGGCCTTGTCCCGTTCGCCGTAGCCGAGCCAGCAGATGCGCGCGGGCAGGCCCTGGAAGCTGATCTTCTCCTGGGCGCCACGCATCCACTTCTGCAGCCGGTCGTTGTCCGGGAACAGGTCCATCACGGCCTGGTCGGTGGCGTGGATGTCCTTCGGGTCACCCGACAGCGCGACCCACCGGAACGGGCCCTTGCCCTCGCAGAACAGCGGCCGGATGTAGGCGGGGACGAAGCCGGGGAACTCGAAGGCCCGCTCGTAGCCGCCGTGGCGGGCCTCGTCGCGGATGCTGTTGCCGTAGTCGAAGGTCTCGGCGCCCGCGTCCTGGAAGCCCACCATCGCCTCCACGTGGCGGGCCATCGACTCGCGCGCCCGGTCGGTGAACTCCTTGGGCTTGCGCTCGGCGTAGTCGTGCCAGTCGTCGAGGTCGATGCCGGTGGGCAGGTAGGACAGCGGGTCGTGGGCGCTGGTCTGGTCGGTGACGATGTCGATCTCGACGCCACGGCGCAGCAGCTCGGGGAAGACCTCGGCGCAGTTGCCGACCAGGCCGATGGACCGCGCTTCGGCGTTCTGCTTGGCGCGCATCGACTTCTCGATCGCGTCGTCGATGTCGGCGGCGATCTCGTCGAGGTAGCGGTGGTCGACGCGGCGCTGCAGGCGGGTCCGGTCGACGTCCACGATCAGGCACGCGCCGCCGTTGAGCGTGACGGCCAGCGGTTGCGCCCCGCCCATGCCCCCGCTGCCGCCGGTGAGGGTCAGCGTGCCGGCCAGCGTTCCGCCGAAGCGCTTCTCGGCGATGGCGGCGAAGGTCTCGTAGGTACCCTGGACGATGCCCTGGGAACCGATGTAGATCCACGACCCGGCGGTCATCTGCCCGTACATGGTGAGGCCCAGCTTCTCCAGCCGGCGGAACTCGGGCCAGGTGGCCCAGTCGCCCACCAGGTTGGAGTTGGCCAGGATCACCCGCGGGGCCCACTCGTGGGTGCGCATCACACCGACCGGCCGGCCGGACTGCACCAGCATCGTCTCGTCGGACTCGAGCGTGGTCAGGGTGCGGACCATCGCGTCGAACGAGCGCCAGTCGCGTGCGGCCTTGCCGGTGCCGCCGTACACCACCAGGTCGTCGGGGCGTTCGGCGTTCTCCGGGTCGAGGTTGTTCATCAGCATCCGCAGCGGGGCCTCGGTGGCCCAGGACTTCGCGGAGAGGGTGGTGCCACGTGCTGCCCTGACGGGCCGTGCGCCTTCCATCGGCACAGTCCTTTCGTCTCTGCTCACCGCCGGTGAAGCGGTCGGCTGATGTATCCATTGGACCGGCCGGGAGCAGGCCGGAGAAGGGCCGGGAGCCGAATGTTGTCTCAGATGACAGACACTTCGTCTCGGATACCAGACCTGATGCGAGGCTGGGCCGATGGGGAACGTCCCGGCCGCCGCCGCGTGCCTCGCCGTGCTGCGGCTGCTGGCCCGGCACGCCGAGCCGATGCCGGCGGCCTCGATCTCCCGGTCGCTCGGGCTGCCGAGATCCACCGTCTACCACCTGCTGGCGCTGCTGCGCGACGACGGCTTCGTCGTCCACCTCGAGGAGGAGCGGCGCTACACCCTCGGCATCGCGGCGTGGGAGCTCGGCGCCGCCTACACCCGGCAGGCCCCGCTGCAGCGGCTCGCCCGACCGCTGCTGATCCGGCTGGTCGATCGCGCGGGGTACACCGGGCACCTGGCCGTGCTGCACGGCCGCGACGTGATCTACCTCGTCGAGGAACGCGCGGCCGGGCGACCGGCGCTGGTCACCGACACCGACGTCCGGCTGCCGGCGCACCTCACCGCCAGCGGACTGGCCATGCTCGCCGCGCTGCCGCCCCAGCAGCTGCGGGCGTTGTACCCGAACCGGGATGCCTTCGCCGAACGGCACGGCGGGGGCGTGACCACGCTGACCGGGTTGCGGCGCGAGCTCGTCGCGGTGCGGCGCGACGGCTTCGCCCAGGAGGTCGGGCTGGTCACCCCGGAGTTCGCCTCCGTGGCCTGTGCCGTGCTGGACCACCTCGGCTACCCGTTGGCCGCCGTCGCGCTCACGTTCCCGGAGGCGGACGTGCCGGAGCCGAGCCTGCTGGCCGGCCAGGTCGAGCAGACCGCCCGCCGCATCAGCAGGCGGCTCGGGGCGCGCTCCGCAACTCGCTAGAACGCTGAGCCGAGCGGGGGCGTCAGCCTGCGGCGCGGGCGAAGCGGGCGCTCCACTCGCGGACCCGAGTGATCAACTCCGGCGGCGAGTGCACCTCGAACTCGGCACCGAGCGAGCCCAGCGCCAGCAGCGTCCAGTCCAGCGAGTCGACCGACATGTGCAGCAGGCAGCGCTGTGGACCGAGCTCGTCCACGGTCGCCCACCGCCCGATCCGCTCGCGCACGGACGCCGCCGGTGCGTGCACCAGCACCTGTACCTCGATCGGGGACCGCGCCCGCTGCACGCCCGCCCGCACGAACTCGGCGGCGTCGGCCGTGGGCAGCTCGCGGGTGCGGAACCGGGCCCCGGTGCCGGCCGGAGCGGTGAGCCGGTCCAACCGGAAGCTGCGCCAGTCGTGCCGGTCGAGGTCGTAGGCCACCAGGTACCAGCGGCGGCCGAGCGGGACCAGCCGGTGCGGCTCGACGTGGCGGCGCGCCGGTTCGGCGCCCAGCGCGGTGTAGCCGAAGCGCAGCCGCTCGCTGTCCCGGCAAGCCTGCGCGACCCCGATCAGCACCTCGTGATCGATCGTCGGCGCCGGGGCGGCGTCGCTCCACACCGCGGGCACGGTGACCGCGCGCAGGGCGTCGACGCGGCGCCGCAGCCGCGGGGGCATCACCTGCACGACCTTGGTCAGGGCGCGCACCGCCGACTCCTCGATGCCGGCCACCGCGCCGTTGACCGCGGCCTGCATGCCGACGGCGAGCGCGACCGCCTCCTCGTCGTCCACCACCAGCGGCGGCAGCGCGGCGCCGGCGGCCAGCTGGTAGCCACCGTCGACCCCGCGTTGGGCGTCGACCGGATAGCCGAGCTCGCGCAACCGGTCGACGTCGCGGCGCAGCGTGCGCACCGAAACCCCGAGCCGGTCGGCCAGCGTGGATCCGGGCCAGTAGCGCTGCGTCTGCAGCAGCGACAGCAGCCGTAGGGTCCGGGAACTCGTGTTGGCCATGTTCCCAGTCTCGCGCCATTGAGGTCAGAAAGTGGCCGCTACGACTTTTAGAGTTGGTCGCACAGGCACAAGAAAGGTGGAAACCCCGATGACCACGACCGAACAGAGCACCCTCTCCGGCGAGCG
Organism: uncultured Actinomycetota bacterium; assembly: GCA_963730945.1. Classification (GTDB taxonomy): domain Bacteria; phylum Actinomycetota; class Actinomycetes; order Mycobacteriales; family Pseudonocardiaceae; genus Pseudonocardia. The sequence goes on along the minus strand of CAVSTV010000003.1, from coordinate 265,245 downwards.
CGCGGAGCTGCTGGACATGCTGGGCAAGCACCGCTACCTGTTCCGCTACACCGTGCAGGGCCTGAACGACGAGCAGGCCGCACAGACCCCCACGGCCAGCGAGCTGTGCCTCGGTGGGCTGATCAAGCACGTGGCGGCCATGGAGAAGCAGTGGACGGATTTCATCGTCGAGGGTGGGACGGCGATGGCCGGCAATCCGGATGACGACTACGCGGAGTTCGGCAACACGTTCCGGATGCTGCCCGGCGAGACGCTGACCGGAATCCTGGAGTCCTACGAGCGGGTGGCGGCGCACACCGACGAGCTGGTGCGCACGCTGCCCGACCTGAACGCGTCGCAGCCGCTGCCGGCGGCGCCGTGGTTCGAGCCGGGTGCGCGCTGGACGGCGCGGCGGGTGTTCATGCACCTGGTGGCCGAGATCGCCCAGCACGCGGGGCACGCGGACATCCTGCGGGAGACGATCGACGGTCAGAAGAGCATGGGGTGAGACCCGTTGGTCGTGAGTGCGCAGCCGGGCTCGCACCCGGCTGCGCACTCACTATCAGCTAGGCCTGGCCCCCTTCGAGCATCTCGGTCACCAACGCCGCGATCGGGCTGCGCTCGCTGCGGGTCAGCGTCACGTGCGCGAACAGCGGGTGGCCCTTCAGCTTCTCGATCACCGCGGCCACCCCGTCGTGCCGGCCGACGCGCAGGTTGTCGCGCTGCGCGACGTCGTGGGTGAGCACCACCCGGGACGCGGTGCCCAGCCGGGACAGCACGGTGAGCAGCACGTTGCGCTCCAGCGACTGCGCCTCGTCGACGATGACGAAGGAGTCGTGCAGCGAACGACCGCGGATGTGCGTGAGCGGCAGCACCTCGAGCATCCCGCGGGCCATCACCTCGTTCATGGTGTCCTCGGTGACCAGCGCGCCGAGGGTGTCGAAGACGGCCTGCGCCCAGGGCGCCATCTTCTCGCTCTCGCTGCCCGGCAGGTAGCCCAGCTCCTGGCCACCGACCGCGTAGAGCGGGCGGAACACCACCACCTTGCGGTGTTGCTGGCGCTCCAGCACGGCCTCCAGGCCGGCGCACAGCGCGAGCGCGGACTTGCCGGTGCCGGCCCGGCCGCCGAGCGAGACGATCCCGATGTCGGGGTCGAGCAGCAGGTCGAGCGCCACCCGTTGCTCGGCGGACCGACCGTGCAGGCCGAAGGCCTCGCGGTCGCCGCGGATGAGCCGGACCCGCTTGTCCGCGGTCACCCGGCCCAGTGCCGCCGAGCCTCCTCCCGACAACCGAAGCCCGGTGTGGCACGGCAGCTCGCGGGCCCCGTCGTGATCGATGACGCCGTCGTGGAAGAGCGCGTCGATGTCGGTCGAGGCGACATCGAGGTCCGACATGCCGGTCCAACCCGAGGGCACCACGTCGAGGGCGTGGTACTCGTCGGCGGTCAACCCGACCGCCGCCGCCTTGACCCGCAGCGGCATGTCCTTGGTGACCAGGACGACCTCGCCCTGACCGTTGGTCCGGCGCTCGGCGGCCAGGTTGAGCGCGCAGGCCAGGATCCGGCTGTCGTTGGCATCGCTGCGGAAGCCCGCGGGGAGCACCTCCGGGTCGGTGTGGTTGAGCTCGACGTGCAAGGTTCCGCCGGAGGTGCCGATCGGCACCGGTGCGTCCAGGCGGCCGTGTTCGATGCGCAGGTCGTCGAGCGTGCGCAGCGCCGTGCGGGCGAACCAACCCAGCTCGGGGTGGTGCCGCTTGCCCTCGAGTTCGGAGATCACGACCAATGGCAGGACGACCTCGTGCTCGTCGAACCTGGTCAGCGACCAGGGGTCGGAAAGCAGCACGGAGGTGTCGAGCACGTAGCAGGTGGTGTCCGAGGCGGGGGCGGTACGACGATCGGTCACGGGTGCTCCCTCGTGGGCACGGCACCACGCCCACTCTCTGGTTGGGCCGGCTGGGCCTGGTCGGACCTCCGCGACACCCGTGCCGCGAATGCCCGCAAGGGCCGGGTGCCGGCCCCCTCGGGTGCAGTTGCCACCACGACCAGGGCCTCCCGGGCGGCTCGCATCGGGTACGACCCGCCGGTGTGAACGCTACCGGCGGTCACCCGGGTGCGGTCAACAGCAACGCGGTGGGTGGCATCCGACAGCTGATCAGATTTAACGCAACGGACTACCGTTCGTCGCTGATCGAATACCGGCCGTCGCGGATGTCGGGTCTTGTGAGCCCGTTCGGTGGATGCCGTCCGGCCACGTAGAGCAGGGTCAGGCCACCAGTTCGGAGCGCAGCGCGGCCGGGGACAGCGGCTCGTCCAGCAGCCGGCGCAGCCGATCGGGCTCCGGGCCACCGGCCCACCATCGCCGCAGCAGCTCGGGACCCTCCACATAGGTCACCGTGTAGGCCCGCCACACCGGGTGCCGCAGGAAGCGCAGCACCTGCAGGGCACGCCGTTCGTCGATCAACATCCAGCGCCGCAGGTAGCCGAGCACGTCGTCGGCCCGCGCGTGCCGGTCGTGCAGCAGCAGCGCCGCGTCCAGCCGGACCCGCACCAGCCGCGACGTCGCCGCGTCGACCCGCGCGGCCAGCTCGCCGTCGAAGCCGAGGCCGCGCTCGGCCAGCACGTCCGCGACGATCCGCGCCCAGCCCGGCCCGAGCACGGCCACCAGCCCGAGCTCCGCCGCGCCCTCGGCGACGACGCTCGGCGGCGAGTTCGCGATCACCACCGCGTGCTCGATCCGGCCGGCCCCGACCAGCGCGTCCTGCTTGTGGCAGCGCTCGGTGTGGTGCCCGGGATAGGCCTCGTGCGCGACGAGCTGGGCCAGCTGCAGCCGCCGCGGGCGGGCCCCCGCGTTCACCGTGATCTGCGACCGGTAGCCGCCGCGGTACTGGTGCAGGGCGCTCCAAGGCGCGTCGTCGACGATCCGCAGCGACACCGACTCCCCCGCCGGCAGCCCCACGGCGGCCCGGGCCGACTCCCGCAGCAGCTCGACCAGCGCCGCCAGCGCACCGGCCAGCGGCGCCCGCGGGACCTGCTGATCGGCGCGGTAGCCGGCGAGCCGGGCGGCCAGCGGCAGCGGGCCGGGCAGCAGCTCGGCGAGCTCGGCGTGTGCGGCGCGGTAGTCGTCCTCGACGCCCATCATCGCGGTGACGTCGAAGCAGTCCCGGATCTCCCGCACGAAACCCACCGGTTGGCCGGTGAGCCGGCGCGCGGTGCACTCCACCGCGCGGAGCTGGCCGTGAAGGAACGCCCGCCGGGCCGGATCCAGCTCGCTGTCCGACGTCGCGCGGATCAACCGGCCGGCCTGGCGCACCAGATCCGACGGGACCGGGGCGGCCTCAGCGGCCACCCGCGACCGGAGCGCCGGATCGACGTCCCCGACGTCGGCGAGGCCGGGGGCCAACCGGTCCAGCCGGACGGCGAGCGCGAGGAACTCGCCCACCACGCCATCCCGCGCCGACACGATCGAAACCTACCCACTGCCGGCGGCGCCGAGCGGCCGCGCGCGGTGTTCAGGAGCCGAAGCGCCGGTGCCGGGCCGCGTAGTCGCGCAGCGCGCGCAGGAAATCGACCCGGCGGAACTCCGGCCAGTAGGCCTCGCAGAACCAGAACTCCGAATGCGCGGACTGCCAGAGCAGGAAACCCGACAGCCGCTGCTCCCCGGAGGTGCGGATGACCAGGTCCGGATCCGGCTGCCCGGACGTGTAGAGGTGCGCGGCGATGTGGTCGACGTCGAGCACCTCGGCGAGCTCCTCGATCGAGGTGCCGGACTCGGCGTGCTTGAGCAGCAGCTTGCGGACCGCGTCGGCGATCTCCTGCCGGCCCCCGTAGCCGACCGCCACGTTGAGCTCGAGGCCCGGTCGGCCCAGCGTGCGGGTGGCCGCCGCGGACAGCCGGTCCGACAGGGCCCGCGGCAACAGGTCGAGCGCGCCGACCACGCGCAGCCGCCAGCGGGCGGTCGGCCCGCTCAGCTCGTCGACCACATCGCCGATGATCTCCAGCAACGGCTCGAGCTCGTCGGTGGGGCGGTTGAGGTTGTCGGTCGAGAGCAGGAACAGCGTGACCACCTCGACGCCGGCCGCCTCGCACCACCCGAGCAGATCGGCGATCTTGGCCGCGCCGACCCGGTGCCCGTCGTTGACGTCGACGAACCCGGCGTCGCGCGCCCAGCGCCGGTTGCCGTCCAGCATCAGCGCCACGTGCCGTGGACGCGCCCCGCCGGCGAGATCACGGCGGAGCATGCGCTCGTACACCGAGTACAGCAGGTCGCGCACACCCACGACCCCAGAGACTACGCGGGGCTCCGGCGAGATCACGGCCACGCGCCCACGATGCCCGCCCGGAACGGATGGCACATTCGCTCGATCGGTTGGTGTGCGCGCGTGTTGCGTCGTGTCGGGTCCGCCACCGGACCCGGTCGCGGGCGGTTAGGCCATCCTTGGTGCCGTAATCTCGGTGAGGTGTCAGCCGGGTCGATCGCCATGCCGCCGGGCCGCGCCCCGACGGTCAAACCCAGGATGCGCGGCTGGCTGCACTTCTGGTCGTTCGCGGTGTCGATCGCGGCCTGCGCCACGCTGATCGCCGTGTCGGCGGCCCTCGTAGGCGGGGCCGCCGCGCTGGCCACCTCGGTCTACAGCGTGACCATCCTGGGCCTGTTCGGGACCAGCGCGCTCTACCACCGCCACACCTGGCGCAGCAACCGCAGCCGCAGCGTGATGAAGCGGCTCGACCACTCGATGATCTTCTTGTTCATCGCCGGCACGTACACCCCGGTGGCGGCGCTGGCCATGCCCGGCAGCACCGCCCGCTGGGTGCTCGTGGTGGTCTGGTCCGGGGCGCTGGCCGGCGTGCTGCTCAAGACCGTGTGGCCGCACGCCCCGTCCTGGCTCGGGGTGCCGATCTACCTGGCGCTGGGCTGGGTCGCGGTGTTCGTGCTGCCCGACATGCTGCGCAACGGCGGCGTGGCCGCGCTGGTGTTGCTGCTGGTCGGCGGGCTGCTCTACAGCGTGGGCGCGGTGTTCTACGCCACCCGCTGGCCCAACCCGTGGCCGGCCACGTTCGGGTTCCACGAGTTCTTCCACGCCGCGACGGTGCTGGCCGCGATCTGCCACCACGTCGCGATCTGGCTGGTGCTGTTCTAGCCGCTGTTCCGGCGTCCCGGCTCAGTCCGCGGTGCTGCCGGTCGGGCCCTTGGCCCGCAGCTCGTCCACGGTGGCCATGGCCTGCCGCAGGTCGCCGAGCCACTCGTCGGCGTGCTGACCGACCAGGCGCACGGCCCAGGCCAGCGCGTCGGAGCGGGAGCGGGCCACCCCGGAGTCCACCAGGGTGTCCAGCACGATCCGCTCCGGCTGGCGCAGCCGCGTCATGACCGGCACCGAAGCGACGGTGAACAGCTCCACCGTGTCCCCGATCCGAGCGCCCCAGGCGACCTTGCGCTGGTAGCGGTGCTCGGCCTGGCGGGCGATCTCGATCCGCTCGTCGCGGGTGGACTCGCGGAACCGGGAGATGCGCCCGGCCAGCGCGGCGGTCCGATCGGCGCGACCGGCCTCGGTGTCGGCGAACTCGCCCTCCACCGCGGGCAGCTCCCCGACGATCAGGATCTCCTCGCGGTCGATCGTCACCTCCGGGGTGCCGGTGAACCAGGCGTCGGGCAGCCGGCCCCGCAGCCAGGCCGCCGCGTCCTCGGCGCCGGGCAGGTCCGCCTGCTGCCACCCGCCGCGACCGGGCCCACGACCCCGCCCCGGTCCCTGCCATCCGCGATGCATACGTCCGGACATCCTCGCCACCTCCATTGCCGTGCTCGTGATTACGAGATTACACAGCAACGGTGGAATTGGCGCGGTGTTCTCCGGCAGCGAACCGCGCCGGCGGGGACTCCAAGCGCAATGGCGTGTCCAACATCCGCCCGCCGCACAGCACCGGCCCCACGCCATGATCAGCGTCTGCGGTCGAAAAGCTGCACCGGTGAGCGTCAGCTACCGCAGGCGCTGATCATGAACGGGGCCCGAGGACGGGGTGGCGGGAGATGCTGGGGTGTGTCGCTCGGGGAGTTGCGGGTTCGGCAGGCCGGGGTGCTTACCCCCGGCGCAGGCGCGGAGCTGCGGGCTCTCGGCGGCGACGGTGCAGGGCCAGCTCACTTCGGCCGGGCGGGCCGGAAGAACCGGTTCGCGCTCGGGCGGAACATCGCCACCAGCGACGCCAGCACGGCGGCGACGTGCACCGCCCGCAGCGCGACGATGAGCAGCGTCGGCGCGTCCGCGGCGAGCAGGAACGTCGCCGGTGCGCCGCCGGCCAGCAGCCAGCCCGCCGGCTCGATCACCAGCGACAGCATCCCGAGCCCGCCGAGCAGCAGCGTCAGCGCCCAGCGGACGGCGTTGTGGCCGCTGCGCAGGCCGAGCACCAGCACGGTCAGCGCGGCGTAGATCGCGAACCGGACACCGAGGTCGGCGAGCGTCGGCGGGTCGGGCAGGGCGAGCCGGACCAGCGCCTCGGCCGCCCCGGCCGCGATCGCGGTCAACCAGCCGAGCACCGCGAGGCGGACCGAGGACGGGATGGTGGCGGCGCCGGCGCCGGGAGGGTGGATCACAGTGGGTCTCCAACAGGTCGGTGCCGTTCACCTGCCGGAACGGCCCTGGTCCAGCCTCCTCCGGACGCACTGCCCCCACTTCCGGGATCTCCCCGACGCCGACCTCAGGGTCGCAGCTCCGCCCCCCTCCCCCGGCGCATTTCGGAGCCGAACTGCGATTATCCGGCCCCGAGAAGCGCCGTATGGCTCCGAAATGCGGTTCAGGACGAGGGGGTCCGGGGCGGCGACACTGCGCGGCAGGGGCTATCGGGGCCGGGCTAGGGCCGGGCTAGGGCGGCGGCCAGGTCGGTGGGGGTGGTGACCGGGCGGTCGCAGACGAAACCCCGGCAGACGTAGGCGGCGGCGGCACCGTCGACCAGCGGGCGGTCGGCCAGCAACGGCACCCCGGGTGCGTCCGGCTCACCGCCGACGATCACGGTGCCACCGGGCGCCCGCCACCGGGCGGCGGCCAGCAACTCGTCCCGGTCACCGTCGGCGCCGACGACCGCCACCTGCAGCGGACCCCGTACCATCGCCTCGGCCGCGGTGAGCCAGTGCCCGGCGAAGCGCGGGAACCGCACGGCCAGCGAGCCCGCCGCGCGCAGCGCCGACTCCGCCGCGTCCCGGTACCGCGCGGGCGCCGCGACCAGCACCGAGGCCGTGAGCAGCGCCGAGGCCAGCGCCGAACCGCCGCACGGGGTGGCGTTGTCGGTCAGGTCACGCGGCCGGTGCAGCAGCGCCTCGGCGTCATCGGCGGTGTCGAAGAACGCGCCGTCCTCGCCGGCGAAGTGCTCCAGCGCCAGATCGAGCAGGTCGGTGGCCGCGGTGAGCCAGCGCGCCGCGCCGGTGGCCTGGTGCAGCGCCAGCAGTCCCTCGGCCAGGCAGGCGTGATCCTCCAGCACGCCGGCGGCCGTGCCGATCACCCCGGCCCGCGAGGACCGCCGCAGCCGGCCCGCGACCAGGTGCCGGTCCAGCAGCAGCTGCGCGGCCTCGGCGGCCGCGGCGACCCAGTCGGGTCGGTCCAGCGCGGCGCCGCCCTCGGCCAGCGCGAGGATCGCCAGCCCGTTCCAGGAGGTGATCACCTTGTCGTCACGCGCCGGTTGTGGACGGGCGGCGCGGGCGCCCAGCAGCGCTTCACGGACCCGGGCCCAGCGCGGCGGGTCGTCCGGGTCGGCGAGCAGCTGCAGGGTCGACGAGCCGTGCTCGAAGGTGCCGGCGTCGGTCACGGTCAGCTGCGCCGCGGCCCACCGCCCGTCGGCGTCGCCGAGCACCTCCCGCAGCTGCGACGGTGTCCAGGCGTAGGTCAGCCCCTCGACCCCGTCGGTGTCGGCATCCAGCGCGGAGGCGAAGCCGCCCTCGTCGGTGCGCAGATCGCGCAGCAGGAACTCCGCGGTCTCGGTGGCGATCCGCCGCGGCAGCGCATCGTCGCCGATCCGGGCCAGGTGCGCATACACCCGCAGTAGCAGCGCGTTGTCGTAGAGCATCTTCTCGAAGTGCGGCACCACCCACCGGGCATCCACGCTGTAGCGCGCGAAGCCCCCGGCGAGCTGGTCGTACATCCCGCCGCGGGCCATTCGCTCGGCGGTGCGGGCGACCTGCTCGAGGGCGAGTTCGGAGCCGGTGCGCTCGTGCAGGCGCAGCAGGAACTCGCAGGCCATCGACGGCGGGAACTTCGGCGCGGTGCCGAAGCCGCCGAAGCGCTCGTCGTAGGCGGCGCCCAGCACGCCTGCGGCCTCGTCGAGCGCGGCGGTGTCGATCGCGGCGGGCGGCAGCGCGGTGGCGGCGCTGTCGGACAGCCGGGCGGCGATCTCACCGGCCGCGCTGCGCACCCGCGCACCGTCGGACCGCCAGGCCTCGGTGATCGCGTCCAGCAGCGTCGGGAAGCCGGGCATGCCCGCCCGTGTGGTCGGCGGGTAGTAGGTGCCGCAGTGGAACGGCTCACCGGCGGGGGTGAGGAAGCAGGTCATCGGCCAGCCACCCTGGCCGGTCATGGCCTGGGTGGCCGCCATGTACACCGCGTCGATGTCCGGCCGCTCCTCACGGTCGACCTTGATCGACACGAAGCCGGCGTTGAGCTGCGCGGCGATGCCGGCGTCGGCGAAGGACTCGTGGGCCATCACGTGGCACCAGTGGCAGGCGGCGTAGCCGACCGACAGCAACACCGGCACGTCCCGGCGGGCGGCTTCGGCGAACGCGTCGTCGGACCACTCCCACCAGTCCACCGGGTTGTCGGCGTGCTGGAGCAGGTAGGGGCTGGTGGCCGTGGCGAGCCGGTTCGGCATGGGTCAACCCTTTCAGCCGGCGACCCCGGTCAGGCTCGACCGCCCCCGGCATCCTCGACGTCGCGGCCCGCGGCCCGGGAGCCCGGTGCGGTGTCCTCGGCGCGCTCCGGCGGCGGGTCGAAGCTCGCCGGCAGCCGCTTGATCCGCTTGGACATCGACCGGATCAGGAAGATCGTCGCGACGGCCAGCAGCAGGACCACGACCAGCCCGACCGGTGAGGCCTTGCCGAACTCCTCACCCTTGCCGGGCGGCGGCGCCTGGGCGTGCACCGCCGTGATCGGGGTCGCGCCTGCGGGCACACCGCCCAGATCGACCAGCACCGCGTGCACCGCAACCACCACCCTCGAGCTCTCCCCGGCACGTTCTGTCCGGTTCGCCTACGGTACGCGCCGGTCAGCGCCCGGAGCCCACGCCCACGTGCTCGTGCAGTCCGGCGAACAGGTCGTCCTCGGGCACCGGGGCGTCGACCAGCGAGCGGACCAGCTCGTAGTCCTCGGTCGGCCACACCTCGCGCTGCACGTCCTCGGGCACGAAGAACCAGCGGCTGGTCGGATCGATCTGCGTGGCGTGCGCCTTGAGGGCCTCGTCGCGCACCGGGAACCAGTCGGCGCACTGCACCCGGGTGGTCACCCGCAGGCCGGGATCGGGACGGTCGTCGGTCCAGTTGGCCAGCCACTCGCCGTAGGGCGACTCGATGCCGCGGACCAGCAGCGCCTCGTGGAAGGCGATCAGCCGGGCCTTGGAGAAGCCGTGCGAGTAGTACAGCTTCAGCGGCTGCCAGGGATCCCCGGTGCCCGGGAAGCGGTCCGGGTCGCCCGCCGCATCGAACGCGGCCACCGAGATCTCGTGGCACTTGATGTGATCGGGATGCGGGTAGCCGCCGCGCTCGTCGTAGGTGACGAGCACGTGCGGACGGAACTGCCGGATCGCCGCGACCAGCGGCCGGGTCGCCTCGTCCAGATCGAGCAGCGCGAAACAGCCGGCCGGCAGCGGCGGCAGCGGGTCACCCTCCGGCAGCCCGGAGTCGACGAAGCCGAGCCAGCGGTGCTGCACCCCGAGGATCTGCGCGGCCCGCTCCATCTCGGCCCGCCGGACCGCCGGCATGTCGGCCAGCACCTCGGGGGTGTCCATCGCCGGGTTCAGGATGCTGCCGGCCTCGCCACCGGTGCAGGTGACGACCATGACCTGCTGGCCCTCGGCGACGTAGCGCGCACAGGTCGCCGCACCCTTGCTGGACTCGTCGTCAGGGTGCGCGTGCACGGTCATCAGCCGCAGCGGGCCGGCGTCGGTCGGATCGAGAGGTGTCATGGGTTCGGTGCTTGTCCTTCCCGGATCTGGTGGAGCGTGTGCACTGCCGTCGCGGGGGGGATCGTGGCAGAGCACCCCGACAGTTCGAGCGTCGACGCCGATGTCAACACCGTCGGGTGCCCGCTGCTTCCCGCTGTGCCCAGGCCACGACGCCGTCCCGGGTGCCGCCCACCGATCCGCCCCGAACTCGATTCGCCTGCAGCGCCCCGGGCCGTTACGGTAGGCGGTCGGCTCGCGGAGCAGCCAGCGCCAGCAGTCGCCCCCGACCCGGTGCAGCACTGCAGGTAAAGGGGCGGTGAACTGCAACGATGACCGTTGCGGGAACTACTTCGCTCGGTCAGCCGTTCGTCGCACAGCTGCGACGAGCGGTTTGCTCCGTGTTACCGTGACATGCGCACGGCCCGCAGGCGGGTCGTGTTTTTTCCTTACTCGGGGCTGTGCGCTGTCGTGGGGAGAACCCCGGAACTCCGAACGGTTCTCCCCGCAGGCACCCGAGCCTGTAGCGCATCGACCTGGACCGGTGGAGGAGTGATGACCGTGACGGAGACGCAGGTGACCTGGTTGACCCAGGAAGCTCACGCTCGGCTCAAGGGTGAGCTGGACGAGCTGATCGCGAACCGCCCGGTCATCGCCGCCGAGATCAACGCCCGTCGCGAGGAGGGCGACCTCAAGGAGAACGGTGGCTACCACGCCGCCCGCGAGGAGCAGGGCCAGCAGGAGGCCCGGATCCGGCAGCTTCAGGAGCTGCTGCGCACCGCTCAGGTCGGCACCGCGCCCAGCAAGGGCGACACCGCCTTCCCCGGAATGGTGCTCAAGCTGCGCTACGACGGCGACGACGACACCGAGACCGTGCTGCTGGGCTCCCGCGAGGAGGGCAGCCACGGCGACCTCGAGGTGATCTCCCCCAACTCGCCGCTGGGTGCCGCCCTGCTCGGCGCACACGTCGGCGACACCAGGGAGTACCAGCTCCCCGACGGCGGCACCATGAAGGTCCAGCTCGTCGCCGCTGAGCCCTTCCGCGCCTGACCCTTACGCGCCTGCCGGCTCGAGCGTGCGGGGTCGTTCACCCGCGCTCGGGCCTGGCCGGGCTGATGCCGCGGACCGCCACCACCGCCAGCATCGAGCTGACCGCGAGCACCACGAACGCCACCGGGAAGGAGAACCCGGTGGCCAGGTAGCCGGTGACGAGCGCACCGAGACCGGTGCCCGCGTCGAAGCCGATGTTCCAGGTTGCACTGGCCACGTTCACGCGCTCGGGGCCGACCTGCTGGAACGACGCCACCAGGGTGAGGTTCTGCAGCGCGCCGTAGCCGGCACCGACCGCAACCACGGCCGGCAGCAGCACCCAGAGGCTGCCCGGACCCGCGGCCCACCAGGCGATGGCCAGCAGCCCGGCGCCGGTCAGCAGCAACAACGGCGCCAGGTACGGCTTCGGACCGGTCCGGTCGGCCAGCCCCCCGACCAACCAGCGGGTAACGGCGGCGCTCAGCGTGATCAGGAACAGGCTTACCGCCGCCACGCTGGAACCGACGAGTTGGGGCAGGAATGTCATGATCGCGCCGCCGCTGAGCGTCACCGACAGCAGGATGACCATCGGCGGACCCAGCCCGCGCGCCAGCTCGCGACGGTCGGCAGCAGTCGACGCGCGACGCTCTCCCACAGCGGACAAGCCGGCGGCCGCACCCGGCTGCACCCGAGCACCGACCCGCAGCCGCCGACCGAGCAGCACCGCCGCCGGGATGCCCAGCAGCGGCAGCGCGCCGAGCAGGAACGTCGCTTCGAAGCCGACGCCGTCCGCGATCGGCACCGACAGCGGCAACAACAGCAACATCGGCACCGCGACCGCGAGCCCGTAGACACCGATCCCCGCGCCGAGCCTGCCGGCCGGCATCAGCTGGGCCACCAGCGCGCTGCCGACCACGGTGATGACCGCGAAGCCGACCCCGCGCAGCGCGGACATGGCCAGCACCGGCCCCAGCTCGGCCGACAGGCCGTAACCGAGCGCCGGAGCACCGAGGAACACCAGGCCGGCGATGATCACCGGGGTGTGGCCGAAGCGGTCAAGGGACCACGGCACGAACGACTGCACGGCCACGGTGGTCAGCAGCAGCACCGCGTTGACCAGCCCGGCGCCGCTCTCGTCGGCCCCGCCGCGGACCGCCCACAGCGGCGCGACGGCCAGCAGCACCGCGAAACCGGAGAACCCGGCGAAGCAGACAACGAGCAGCGACGGCATCCCGGGGTACCGCCACACCGACCCGGACGACATGATCGCCAGGCTAGGCGACTCCCCCGATGTTTCGAACCGGAACTTTCCCTACCCCTGCTCGGTCACCGCGTGCCCGGCCGCGGTCAACGCGTTCACCACGTCGGCGCGGTGCGCCGGGCCGCGCGTCTCCAGCCTCAGCTCGACCTCGACGTCGCCGAGCGACAGGCTCTCGAAGATCCTCGAATGCGCCACGTCGAGCACGTTCGCGCCCAGCGACCCGACCATCGCCAGCAGCTCGGCCAGCGCACCCGGGCGGTCGAGCACCCGCACCCGCAGCGACAGGTAGCGGGCCGCGGCCACCATGCCGTGCTGGATGACGTGCAGCAGCACCAGCGGATCGACGTTGCCGCCCGACAGCACCGCGACCGCCGGGGTGCGGAACCGCTTCGGGTGCTCCAGCAGCGCCGCCACCGCGGCCGCGCCGGCCGGCTCGACCAGCATCTTGGCGCGCTCCAGGCAGTGCAGCAGGGCCCGCGACAGCGCGTCCTCGCTGACCGTCACGATGTCGTCGACCAGCGCTGCGACCTGCGGGAACGTCACATCGCCCGGACGGCCGACCGCGATGCCGTCGGCCACCGTTCGCATCGCGGCCAGCGTCGTCGGGGCGCCGGCCGCGAGCGACGGTGGCCAGGTCGCGGCTTCGCGGGCCTGGATACCGATCACCTCGACGTCCGGCCCGCCGCGCTCGGCGGACAGCCCCTTCACCGCCGCGGCGATGCCGCCGAGCAGCCCGCCGCCGCCGGTCCCGACCAGCACGGTCGCCACGTCGGGCACCTGTTCGAGCAGCTCCAGCCCGACCGTGCCTTGGCCGGCGATCACGTCCTGGTGGTCGAACGGGTGCACCAGGACCGCGCCGGTGCGCTCGGCGAACGCGACGGCCCCGGCGATGGCGTCCTCGACCGTCTCGCCGAGCAGCTGCACGTCGGCGCCGTACCCGCGGGTGGCCGCGACCTTCGGCAGCGCGGCCAGCTCGGGCATGAACACGGTGGCCGTGATGCCCAGGGCCTGCGCGGCCCTGGCCACCCCCTGGGCGTGATTTCCCGCACTCGCGGCCACCACACCGCGGGCGCGCTGGGCCGGGTCCAGCCGGGCGATCCGGGTGTACGCGCCGCGGATCTTGAACGACCCGGTGCGCTGCAGGTTCTCGCACTTGAGCCAGATCGGGCCGCCGCAAGCCTGCGACAGCGACGGCGAGTGGGCCACCGGCGTGGTCCACACGACCCCGTCGAGCAGCGCCCGCGCCGCGCGGACGTCGGCCAGCCCGACGGGCGCGGTCAGCTCACGACCGAGTTCACCGCAACGTTCCATGTGGGGGATCCTGACACCGTCGGCCGACGGCGCCACCGCCGACACCGGTAGCCTCGACGGTGGTGGGACGGTGGGCGGCCCGGAGGTAGCCCGCGGGGAGGGACGGATGACACGGCTGCGGACGATCGCTCCGTTGGCGGCGGCGGCGGCGTTGGCCGTGGTCGCGGTCGTGACGGTGCAGCGCGCGGGCTGTGACGAGCCGGGCCGCTACGAGCTCGGCGCGCACGGCTACGAGCTGGTCGGTGGCTGCATCGCGCCCGGTGACCTGCTGGTGCCCGATCCCGCGCCCCGCCCCATCCCGCCGTTCGACCAGGGCGCCCCGACCAAGAGCTGAGTCCAGCGGGCCGGGGCCGGCTCGTCGGGATCAGCGGGTGTCGGCCGCGTCCAGGGCCTGCCGCAGATCGTCGACGAGATCCGCGACGTCCTCGATGCCGACCGACAGCCGCACCAGGTTGTCCGGCACCGCGAGCACGGAATCGGCCACCGACAGGTGGGTCATCGCCGCCGGGTGCTCGATCAGTGATTCCACCCCGCCCAGCGACTCGGCCAGGGTGAAGATCTCGGTGCCGGCGCAGATCCGCAGCGCCGCCTCCCGGCCGCCGACCGCGGTGAACGACACCATGCCGCCGAAGCGGCGCATCTGCTTGGCCGCGACCTCGTGCCCGGGATGCGACGGCAGCCCCGGGTAGTACACGCGCTCGACCCCGGGGTGCCCGGTGAGCAGCTCCGCGATCCGCTCGGCGTTGTCGCTGTGGCGCTCCATGCGCACGGCGAGCGTCTTGACCCCGCGCAGCGTCAGCCAGGCATCGAACGGGCCGGGCACCGCGCCGGTGGCGTTCTGGGTGAACTTCAGCTCCTCGAGCAGCCCGTCGTCGCTGGTCACGAGCGCACCGCCGACCACGTCGGAGTGCCCGCCGATGTACTTGGTGGTGGAGTGCAGCACCACGTCGGCGCCCAGCGCGAGCGGCGCCTGCAGGTAGGGCGAGGCGAAGGTGTTGTCGACGACCAGCCTGGCCCCCGCGGTGGCGGCCACCTCCGCGACCGCGGCGATGTCGGCGATGCCCAGCAGCGGGTTGGTCGGCGTCTCGCACCACAGCACCCGGGTGGTCGGCCGCAACGCCGCACGCAGCGCCTCGATGTCACCGAAATCGACCGACGTGTGCTGCACGCCCCAGTGCGCGAGCACCTTGTCGACGATCCGGAACGTGCCGCCGTAGGCGTCGTGCGGGATCACGATGTGGTCGCCGGGCTTGAGCAGCACCCGCATCAGCACGTCGGTGGCGCCCATCCCGGAGCCGAACGCGAGCCCGTGCCGGCCGCCCTCGAGCGCGGCCAGGCACTCCTGCAGCGCGGTGCGGGTCGGGTTGGCGCTGCGCGAGTACTCGTAGCCACCGGCCCGCAGCCCGCCCACGCCGTCCTGGACGTAGGTGGACGACAGGTGGATCGGAGTGATCACCGCACCGGTGTGGGGGTCCGGCTCCTGGCCGGCGTGGATGGCATTCGTCGAAAAGCCGCGCATGAATGAACGCTACGCGGGCGACCTGTCGGCTATTCCGCCAGCGTCCGGTTTCACAGCGTCAGCTGCCCAGGAAGGCGAGGACGTCGGAGCGGGTGACCACCCCGGCGGGCTTGCCGTCGACCAGGACCAGGGCGGCGTCGGCCTCGGCGAACGCGGACATCGCCTCGTCCAGCGGCTCGCCGGCGCCGATCGCGGGCAGCGGCGGCGACATGTGCTTCTCCAGTCGGTCCGACAGCTGCGCGCGCCCGGTGAACAACGCATCCAGCAGATCGCGCTCGACCACGGCACCGGCCACCTCGGCGGCCATCACCGGCGGCTCGGCCCGGACCACCGGCATCTGCGACACGTGGAACTCGCGCAGGTAGTGCACGGCGTCGGCCACGGTCTCGTTCGGGTGCGCGTGCACCAGCTCGGGCATCGAGCCGTCCTTGCGGCGCAGCACATCGCCGACGGTGGCGCCCGGCGCCGGCGGCAGGAAACCGTAGCCGGCCATCCAGGAGTCGTTGAACACCTTGCCGAGGTAGCCGCGCCCGCCGTCGGGCAGCAGCACCACCACCACCGCCTCGGATGGCAGCTCGGCGGCCACCCGCAACGCGGCCACCGCGGCCATCCCGCAGGAGCCGCCGACCAGCAGCGCCTCCTCCCGGGCCAGCCTGCGGGTCATGGCGAACGAGTCGCCGTCGGAGACGGCCACGATGCGGTCGCAGATGTTCTTGTCGTAGGTGGTCGGCCAGAAGTCCTCGCCGACGCCCTCGACCAGGTAGGGCCGCCCGGTGCCACCGGAGTAGACCGAGCCCTCCGGGTCGGCGCCGATCACCTGCACCCGCCCGTCGGACACCTCCTTGAGGTAGCGCCCGGCGCCGCTGATCGTGCCGCCGGTGCCGATGCCGGCGACGAAATGGGTGATCCGACCTTCGGTCTGGTCCCACACCTCGGGGCCGGTGCCCAGGTAGTGCGACTGCGGGTTCTCCTGGTTGGCGTACTGGTTGGGTTTCCAGCCGCCGTCGATCTCCTCGACCAGCCGGTCGGAGACCTTGTAGTAGGAGTCCGGGTGCTCGGGTGGGACCGCGGTCGGGCAGACCACCACCCGCGCGCCGTAGGCCCGCAACACGTCTCGCTTGTCCTCGCTCACCTTGTCCGGGCAGACGAACACGCAGCGGTAGCCCTTGCGCTGGGCGACCATGGCCAGCCCGACACCGGTGTTGCCCGACGTCGGCTCGACGATGGTGCCGCCGGGGCGGAGCTCGCCGGACGCCTCGGCGGCCTCGATCATGCGCAGCGCGATGCGGTCCTTCACGCTGCCGCCGGGGTTGAAGTACTCGATCTTGGCCAGCACCGGGGCGGCGATGCCCTCGGCGACCGCCCCGAGCCGGACCAGGGGCGTGTTCCCGACCAGGTCGGCGACGTGTTCCACGTAGCGCATGGAACCCATGCTCGCACCTTCGATGATCCGGCTGCTTCAACGGGCGGAACGCGGGGCGGTCGTCGTACGTTGGCCGCACGCGGGCCGACCGCCGCACCTCCCGATCCGACCGCTGGAGCACGCCCATGGCGAGCACGAACGAGTCCCACCCCGCCAAGCGGGGGATCGTCCTGGTGGTGGGGGGCGCGCTGGTGCTGCTCGGGATCGTGCTGCTGGTGCTGCCCGGGCCCGGGCTGCTGCTGGTGCTCGGCGGGCTGCTGACGCTGTCGACCGAGTTCCCGGCGGTGGACCGCTACATCGACCCCATCCAGCACCGGGCCATGCAGGCCGCCGAGCAGAGCGTCTCCTCACCGCTGCGGCTGACCGGCTCGATCCTGGCCGGCGTCGCGTTGATCGTCGCGGGTGTGGTCTGGGGTGTGGTCGAGACGCTGCCGCTGGGCGGTTGGCCGACCGGGTCCAGCCTGATCCTGTCCGGGTTGGTGCTGCTCGGGCTGCTGGTCTTCAGCTACGCGCGGATGCAGCGCAAGCGCCGCTTCGGCCGGATCCGCTCACCCCGGCTCCGCTGACCCCTGCTCCGCCGACCCCGGTTCGGGGGTGGTGGGTTCGGGATCGGCGACCTCGGCCAGCCGGCGGCGCAGGAACGCCCGCTCCGGGTCGGTGCCGACCAGCGCCAGCGCCTCCCGGTAGCCGGCCGCGGCCTCGGCCCGGCGGCCGAGCCGGCGCAGCAGGTCGGCGCGGGCGGCCGGCAGCAGGTGGTAGCCGCGCAACCGCTGATCGCCGGCCAGCTCGTCCAGCAACACCAGCCCGGCTGCCGGTCCGTCCCGCATGGCCACCGCGACCGCCCGGTTCAGCATGACCAGCGGCGACGGGGCCACCCGGGCCAGCACCTCGTAGAGCGCCACCACCTGCGGCCAGTCGGTGGTGGCCACGTCGGCCGCCTCGTCGTGCACGGCGGCGATCGCGGCCTGCAGCGCGTACGGGCCCGGGGCGCCACCGGACAGTGCGGCCACCACCAGTGCCCGACCCTCCTCGATGCGCTCCCGATCCCAGCGCGACCGGTCCTGCTCGTCCAGCAGCACCAGCTCGCCAGCGGGCCCGGTGCGCGCCGCGCGGCGGGCGTCGATCAGCAGCTGCAGGGCGAGCAGCCCGGTCACCTCGCGCTCGGCCGGCAGCAGCCGGTGCAGGATCCGGGTCAGCCGGATCGCCTCGTCGGCCAGCTCGCCGCGCACCAGCTCGGTGCCGGCGCTGGCCGCGTAGCCCTCCGTGAAGATCAGGTAGAGCACCCGGAGCACGCCGGGCAGCCGGCCGGGCAGCTCGTCGGCGGCCGGCACCCGGAACGGGATGCGCGCGTCGCGGATCTTGCGTTTAGCCCGCACGATGCGCTGCGCCGTGCTCGCCGCGGGCAGCAGGAAGGCCCTGGCCACCTCGGGGGTGGACAGCCCGCCCAGGCAGCGGAGGGTCAGCGCGGTCTGGGCGGGCAGCCCGAGCGCCGGGTGGCAGCAGGTGAAGAACAGCCGCAGCCGCTCGTCGGGCACGTCGTCATCGTCGACGGCGCCGGGCCCGTTCGCGTCCGGCGGCGTCCGCGCGGCCTCGACCTGCAGCTGCGCGAGTCGGGTCGTGTAGCTGCGGTGGCGACGTAGCAGGTCGATGGCCCGGCGGCGGGCGGTGGTCAGCAACCACGCACCAGGGCGGCTCGGCACGCCGTCGACCGGCCAGCGCTGCAGCGCCGCCTCCATGGCGTCCGCGGCCACCTCCTCGGCCAGGTCGAGATCACCGAACTGGCGGACCAGGGAGGCGAGCAGCCGGCCGTGCTCCTCGCGGAACACCTCGGAGACCGCGCCGGCTGCCCGCTCCTCGGTCATGGCTGCTCGAACTCCATGATCGGCCGGACCTCGATCCGGGAGCCGTGCCGGGCGCCCGGGCAGCGCGCCGCCCAGTCGATCGCGGCGTCCAGATCGGGGACGTCGAGCAGGTAGTAGCCGCCCAGCACCTCCCGGGTCTCGGCGAACGGCCCGTCGGTGACCAGGCGCTCGTCACCGTCGGTGACCTGCACCATCGTCGCCGTCTCGACGCCCTGCAGGGCGTCGCTGCCCAGCATCACGCCCGCGTCGGCGACGGCCTTCTCGTACGCCCAGTACTCGTTCATCACCCGTTCGACGGCCTCCTCGGTCCGCGGCTGCGACTCCTCGGATCCGTAGATCAACAGCATGTACTTCACGTGGTGCGCTCCTCCTCGTGTGGTGCGGCCCGGTGCCGCACAGCATGACGACGATCGGGCCCCGCCGGAATCGACAGGCTGACATCGCGAGGTTGACAGGAAACCATTTAGTTACCTATTCTGCTTGTCGTGGAGCTCGTGTTCAAGGCGCTGGCCGACCCGACGCGGCGGTCACTGCTCGACGCGCTGTTCCGCGAGGACGGACAGACGTCGGGCCGGTTGGCGGCGGGCTTCGCGATGTCCCGGATCGGGGTGGCCAAGCACCTGGCCCTGCTGGAGCAGGCGGGTCTCGTCGTCACCCGGCGACAGGGCCGGGAGAAGCTGCACTTCCTCAACCCGGTGCCGATCCGGGAGGTCCACGACCGCTGGGTCAGCAAGTACACCGGGAACTGGGCCGCCGGCCTGATCGGCCTTCGAGACGAGCTGGAGCGAACCATGGACAAGGTGTTCGAGATCTACATCCGGACCACGCCGCAACGACTCTGGTCGGCGATCACCGACCCCGAGACCCGGGCCAGGTTCCACTTCGGCAACCGGATCGACTCGGAGTGGACCCCGGGATCGCGGTACGAGGTGCGGCACCCGAAGGCCGACGGGGTGCTGATCGACGGCGAGAACCTGGAGGTCGACCCGCCGCGGCGGCTGGTGCAGACGTTCCACGCGCACTGGGACGACTCCGCCTCCGGCGCCGGCACCTCCCGGGTGAGCTGGGAGATCGAGCCGGTCGGCGACTCGTGCCGGCTGAGGGTGGTCCACGACGAGCTGCCCGAGGGCGTCGACGAGGCCATCTACGGCGGCTGGCCGATGGTCCTGTCCGGGCTGAAGACCTGGCTGGAGACCGGGCAGGAGCTGACCACCCCCGGCTCCCTCATGTACGGCTGACCACAGGAGAGAGCGAGAGAAGGAGATGAGCGCCATGGACAGGAAGTTCGACGGGACGCTGGTGAAGAGCACCGCCACCGGCGGCTGGACCTACCTGGTCACCGACTGGACCGCGGAGTTCTTCAGCACCCGCGGCCTGGTCAAGGTGGCGGGCACCATCGACGGGCAGCCGTTCCGGAGCGCGTTCATGCCGCTCGGCGACGGCACGCACAAGCTGCCGGTCACCGCGGCCGTGCGCCGCGTGATCGGCAAGCAGGCCGGCGACACCGTCTCGGTGCGGCTGCTCGAGCGGATCGAGGCACCGTGATCACCGACGTGCACACGGTCGCCGTCCCGGTCGCCGACCAGGATCGCGCCGTCGCCTTCTTCACCGACGTGCTCGGTTTCGCGACGCTGATGGACGCGCTCGTCGACGAGACCATGCGCTGGATCGAACTCGCCCCGGCGGGCGCCAGCACGTCGGTGGCGCTGGTGGCCGCGAGCGGCGCCCGGCCGGCCGCCGTCGACACCGGTATCCGGTTCAGCACCGCCGACGCCACGGCCGCGCACCGCGCGCTGCGCGCCGCCGGGGTGACGGTGGGCGAGCTGCTGATCGGCGAGTACGCGCCGCCGATGTTCACCTTCGACGACCCGGACGGCAACCGGTACTACCTCGTGGAACTCCCGACCGCTGAGCCCGGCTGAACCGGCCGGCCGGTCAGTCGGTGACGGTCGACAGCGGGCGGCTCCGGGCCGCCCGCAGCGCCGGCAGGGTGCCGGCCACGATCGCCACCAGCACCAACGCCCCGGAGCCGAGCAGCACCGCGTCGAGCGGGAGCACCGCGCGCTCGCGCAGCGCGAAGACGGCGAGCGCGCCGAACACCAGCCCCAGCCCGGTGCCGACCACCACCCCGGCCAGTCCGAGCAGCCCGCTCTCCAACCCGATCGCCGCGACCACCTGGCCGCGGGTGAGACCGAGCGCGCGCAGCGTGGTCGACTCCCGGTGCCGCTCGCGGATGCTCAACGCCAGCCCGACGGCCACCCCGACCAGCGCGACCAGCACGGTCGCCCCGACCAGTCCGAACGCGACCATCCTCACCAGCGTCACGGTGCGTTGCAGCTCGGCGCGGAAATCGGCCGGGGCGAGCACCTGCACCGCCGGGTCGGGCCCGACGAGCTTCGCGACGGCCCCGCGCAGCGCGTCGACCGACACGCCGGGGGCCGGGTCGGCGAGCACCGCGCGCACCCCGGCCGCGTCGGCGGCGATCCGCGGGAGGTCCTGCGGGTGCACGGTCACCGGCTGCAGCACACCGCTCGAGCGGTAGACCGCCACCACCTTCAGCTCGATCGGGCCGCCCGGGGCGGCGAAGGTCAGCGGTGAGCTCACCCCGACCTGCCAGGCGGCCGCCTGCGCCCGGTCCAGCGCCACCGTTCCGGGCACCAGATCGGCGAGCGAGCCGGCGTCGACGGAGCCGGCCAGCAGCCGGGGAAAGGTCTTCGGGTCGACGGCGGAGAACGCGACCTGCTTGCCGTCGCCGCCGGACATGGTGGCCGACTGGATCGGGGCCACCGTCCCCGATTCCGGCAGCTGGTCGACGCGCGCTCCGAGGTCGGCCGGCAGCGGCGCCTCGGAGGCCAGCGTCAGCACGTCGGCGGGGAACCGGGAGGCGATGCGGTCCTGCACGGAGTTGCTCATCGACTGCAGCCCGACGAGCACCACCGAGAGCAGCAGGCTGGCCAGCACCAGGGTGGCCGCCATGATGCTGGCCCGGTGCGGCGCGCGCAGCGCCGAGCGGACCGCGATCCGCCCCGGCAGCCGTGACAGCGGGGTCAGGACCATCCCGACGAGCCAGGCGATCCGCGGCAGCAGCACCGGACCGGCGGCCAGCACGGCGCCGAACGCGAGCACCCCGCCGAGGACCACCAGGATCAGCGCCCGCTGCTGGTCGACCTCGGTGACGACCAGCGAACAGGCGGTCGCCGAAGCCGCGCCGAGCGCCGCGGCCGCGGCCATCCGCTGGATGCGCCGCCCGACCTGCCGGTACGCCACCTCAGGTGCGGTGACCGCGGCCGGTCGCTGCCCGCTCACCCGCACCGCCGGTCCGACCGCGGCGACCAGCGTGGTCACAACAGCGCCGACGAGGCACCAGACGATCATCGGCACGGTCAGCCCGGCCGCGGCCAGCTGCTCACCGACGCTCGCCCTGATGGCGACCCGGACCAGCTGGACCAGCCCGAGCGACAACGCCAGCCCCAGCACCCCGGCGGCCAGGCCGGTCATCGCCGCGTTGACCAGCAGCGCCCGCAGCACCTGACCGCGGGTGGCGCCGACCCCGCGCAGCAGCAACACGCTGCGCTGCTGCCGTTTCGCGACGATGCCGAACACGCAGAAGGTGGTCAGTGCGGCCGCCACCGCCGCGGTCAGACCGAACACCGCGAGTACGGCGAAGATCGCGGTCAGGCCACCGCCGAAGGTGGCGCCCAGCTCGGCGGAGCGGCCCTCCGCGGCGCTGCGCACCTGCACGGCGTCGCCCAGCGCGGTGCCCAGCGCGATCTGCAGGTCGGCGGCGGTGACGCCGGGGGCCGGCTCCACGTCGAGCTGGATGGGGCCGGCCCCGGTGAGCTGGGTGACCACGGCCGGCGCCACCATCACCGTGCTCAGGGCCTGCGCGCGGGCGCTGAGCACCCCGGACACGACGAGGTTGTCGGTCTCCCCGCCGGCCCCGATCAGCGCGAGCCCGTCCCCGACCTTCAGCCCGGTGCGCCGGGCGGCTTCCTCGCTGATCCCGACCTCGTTCGGCTGGGCGGGCACCGTTCCGCTGACCGCGGGAAACCGTCCCAGCGGCCCGTCGACCGCGGCCACGGCCGTCCAGATCTCACCGTCGCCCGGCGCACCCGGTCGGGAGACCGCGACGGTGCCGGACTCGTAGGCCGCGACGGCGCCGACCCCAGGGGTCGCACGCACCTTCTGCTCGGCGCCGGCCGGCAGCGGCGGCGCGGGCTGGGTTGGGTCCGGGGTGGTGTCGGTGGAGGCGATGGCCTGCACGATGACGGCGGCCGCCTGGGGGGTGCCGGCCAACGCCCGCACGATCGTCGCGCCGGCCGCGTCGGTGAGCATCACCGACGCGGCGGCGAACGCGGTCGCGACGAGCACGACCAGACCCACCAGCAGCTGGCGGGCGGGCCGATCCCAGCTCTGGGTGACCACGGCACGCAGGACGGCGGTGCGCATCACCTCAGGCCTGTCGGGCGGTGCGACGACGCAGCGACGGCCACCGCGAGCTGCCGCGACGGTCGGACCTGCGGGCGGGTTGGGCGACCCGATGCTCCTGGGCGGCGGTGCCGGCGGGCGCCTCGGCGAGCGCGGCCAGCGCGTCGAGCACGGCGTGCGGGCTCGGCTGCGACACCTCTCCGACCAGGCAGCCCTCGTGCAGCATGAGGGCCCGATCGGCGTGTTGGGCGGCCAACGGGTCGTGGGTGACCATCACGACGGTCTGCCCCAGGTGATCGACCGACGCGCGCAGGAAGCCGACCATCTCCCGGGTGGTGCCCGCGTCCAGGGCGCCGGTCGGCTCGTCGGCGAGCACGACGTCGGGGCGGGTCAGCACGGCCCGCGCCACGGCCACGCGCTGCTGCTCGCCGCCGGAGAGCTGGGAGGGCAGCTGGCGCAGCAGTCCGCCGAGCTCCAGCGCCTCGAGCACGGTGTCGAACCACGGCTGGTCGAGCTTGGCCCCGGCGACCTCGACCGGGAGCACGATGTTCTGCCGCACCGTGAGCTGCGGCAGCAGGTCGTAGGACTGGAACACGAACCCGATCCGGTCCCGGCGCAGCCGGGTCAGCTTGCGCTCCGGCATCCGGGTCAGGTCGGTCGTGCCGAGCAGCACCTGGCCCCTGGTCGGCTTGTCCAACCCGGCGAGGCAGTGCAGCAGGGTGGACTTGCCCGATCCCGACGCGCCCATGATCGCGGTGAAGCGGCCGCGCTCGACGGCCATCGTGACCTGGTCGAGCGCGAGCACCGACCGCGCTCCCTGACCGTGCACCTTGGACAGGTCGGTGGTCCGCAGGGCCGCGTCCCGGATCCCGGTCAGGGCCTGCACCGCCGGCCCGAACACGGTCGTGGCGTCGCCCTCGTCGATCGGTTCGCGGCGACTTCCGATCGGTGGGCGGCGCGGTGCCGGCACCTCGGCCTGCCGCTCGATGATCGAGGTGGGCACCGCGGTGCGGCCGGTGGTGCGCGCCTCGCTGCGCCCGGGTGTGCGGTCGGCGGCCGGCTCGGCGGTGCGCCGCCGGGTGGACTGCGTCCGCCCGGACGCGGGTTCGTCGGCGATCACCGGCTCCGGGTTGTCGCGGTCCGCCGCTCGCCGCCGGCCGCGCTTGCGGGGCACGGCGTGTCGGCTGGAGTCGGCCGCGGTGGCGGGGTGGTCGGCGACGCCGGCGGGTGCGGCGGCGCGGGCCGACAGCTTCCTGGTGGTCTCGGCGGGTTCCCGGTCGCCGCGCGAAGCGGCGCCGCGGGCCCTGCCGTTCGGGGCGCGGTCGTCATCACGCCGGTCGTCAAGCTGCTGGTCGTAGCCCCGCGGTGGGTAGCCCCGCTGGTCGTAGCGCTGCTGCTCATGGTCCGGCGCGGTGTAGCCCTGCTGGTCATGGCCCTGTTGGTCGTGGCGCTGCTGCTCATGGTCCTGCGCGGCGTAGCTCTGCTGGTCGTAGCCCTGCTGGTCATAGCCCCGTTGGTCGTGGCGCTGCTGCTCATGACCCTGCGCGGCGTAGCCCTGCTGTTCATGGCCCGGCTGTTCATAGCCCTGCTGGTCAAAGCCTGGCTGGGAGTGACCCCGCTGGTCGTGACCCTGCTGGTCGTAGGTCCGCCCGCGGGAACCCGCCTGGTCGTAGCCGTGCTGGTCGTAACCGCGCTGGTCGTAACCGCGCAGGTCGTAACCGCGCAGGTCATAGCCGTGCTGGTCGTAGCCGTGCTGGTCATAGCCACGCTGGTCGTAGCGCGGCTGGTCAGCGGCCGGCCGCTCGTAGATCCGGGTCTCCTCGACCTGCTGCGCGCGGGCCCCGCGCTCGGCAGCCCGACGACCGGTAGCCCGGCGGTCCGGCTCCTGCCTCGGGTAGACCGGCCGGTCGTAGGAGACCCGAACGTGAGCATCGGGGACGTGAGCATCGGGAACGTGAGCGTCGGTGACGCGGGGTTCGGGGACGCGGAGTTCGGGCAGGCGCGGCTCCGGGACAGCGGATTCGCGGCCGTAGGGTTCCGCGCCGTAGGACGCCGCCCCGTACGGCAGCCGGTCGGGGGATGCCGCGCGGTAGGGATCGCCGGCGGACGCCGCGCCGCGCCGCGCGTCCTGGTCGTAGGCCGGCCAGTCGGGCTGCTCCCGGCCGTTCGGCCCAGCCACGAGATCGTCCGGCTCGCGACGGCGCCGACCGGTATAGGAGCCCGCGCCGGCCGAGGAGCCGGCAGCAGGCTCGTAGGCTGCGCGATAGCTGCCCGCACCGCCGGAGTGCGCGCCGTACCCACTCGCCGCGGATCCGCGGCCCGCGACCGCATCGTCGGCCGGTGCCCGGTGCTGAGCAGCCGATTCCGAACGAGCCACCCCGTGGCGACCGGTCGAACCGGCCGACGGGCGGGCGTGCCGTGATCGATGATCGTCGATCAGAATCTCGACACCCCGTTCCCGGCCGGACCGCCCCCTGTGACGGATCCGCCGCGGATCAGCTCGACAGCGGTGCGGGCGGTCGAATCGCGGGAACGCCGCACGCCACACCTCCCGATCGCCACTGCGGTTCACGCTCTGTGAACTCCGATCGACCCTGACAGGGCGCGTGCAGCGACGCCACGGTTGGTTGCGCTCGATCCACGACCGGGCTGTTCCGTGCGACGGTCAGTGCCTGTGGCGCCCTTCACCCGCTGGCCGAACTACCCTTCAGCGCAGGATTTCACCCTTTCGTGGCACCACTCGACACAGCGTGTCGCGTGAATCACGCTCGG
The DNA here is from genome assembly GCA_963730945.1 of uncultured Actinomycetota bacterium. Taxonomy (GTDB): domain Bacteria; phylum Actinomycetota; class Actinomycetes; order Mycobacteriales; family Pseudonocardiaceae; genus Pseudonocardia. The sequence continues at coordinate 239,535 of CAVSTV010000003.1, read as the reverse complement.
ATAACGTTCGGCGCACCGCCGACCCCCTTTACTCCCGTTCGATGCGCTGCAACCCGCGCTCGGGATGCCACGATTCGACGACCAGCGCGGTCGCCGCCTCGTTCAGCCCGGTGAACACCACCTCCTCGATGTCGGCGCGGAACATCTCGCCGGAGGTGTCCCCGTCGAGGTCTCGCAGCTTGTGCGCCCGCCCGGCGATCTTGGCATCGCCCGACCAGCCGGCCGGCTCACCGTCCGGCGGGTCCACCGTGGCGCTGTGCAGGGCGAACCGCGGATCACGGTGCAGATCGGCGCCCTTGCGCGCGGCCGGCATCGAGCCGAACGTCAACTCGCCGCCGTCGAACTCCGCCTCGATGCCCGACAGCCGTGGCGAACCGTCGGCCCGCAGGGTGGCGATGGTCTTGTGCTTGTGCGCGTCGAAGAGCCGCCGAACGCGCGCGGCGAACTCGGGTTCGGCGTCCTCGACGTCCTTCCAGGTGGCCATGGCGAGAAGAATGGCGCACACCCCCGACAAACCGGCGCATCCGACCGAACCGGCGCACGGACACAGCGGGCGGCACCGCCGATCCGACTACCGTTGGGCTCCCCCGGACAAGGAGACGGCGATGCCCGAAGCAGTGATCGTCGCGGCGGCACGATCCCCCATCGGCCGCGCGTTCAAGGGGTCGCTGGTCAGCATCCGACCGGACGATCTGGCCGTGCAGCTGGTGCGGGCCGCGCTCGACCAGGTGCCCCAGCTCGACCCGGCCGAGATCGACGACCTGATGCTCGGCTGCGGGCTTCCGGGCGGCGAGCAGGGCTTCAACATGGCCCGCGTGGTCGCGGTGTTGCTGGGCCAGGATCGGCTGCCCGGCACGACCATCACCCGCTACTGCTCGTCGTCACTGCAGACCACCCGGATGGCCATGCACGCGATCAGGGCCGGCGAGGGCGACGTGTTCATCTCGGCCGGCGTCGAGACCGTGTCCCGGTTCGCGGCCGGCAGCTCCGACTCGCTGCCCGACACCCGCAACCCGGTCTTCGGCGACGCCGGGGACCGGACCGCGCACATCGCCGAGCAGGGCGCCGCGGACTGGAACGACCCGCGCGAGGACGAACACCTGCCCGACGTCTACATCGCCATGGGGCAGACCGCGGAGAACCTGGCCCTGCTCAAGGGGGTCACCCGCGAGGACATGGATCGGTTCGGCGTGCGCTCCCAGAACCTGGCCGAGACCGCGATCGGCAACGGCTTCTTCGCGGCCGAGATCACCCCGGTCACGCTGCCCGACGGCTCGGTGGTGTCCACCGACGACGGGCCCCGGGCGGGTGTGACCTACGAGGGGATCAGCGGGCTCAAGCCGGTGTTCCGCCCCGACGGCCGGGTCACCGCCGGCAACTGCTGCCCGCTCAACGACGGCGCGGCCGCGCTGGTGATCATGTCCGACACCAGGGCCGCGGCCCTCGGGATCACCCCGCTGGCCCGGGTCGTCTCGACCGGGGTGACCGGGTTGTCGCCGGAGATCATGGGGCTGGGGCCGGTCGAGGCGTCCCGGCAGGCGCTGCGCCGCGCCGGGATGAGCATCGACGACGTCGACCTGGTCGAGATCAACGAGGCGTTCGCCGCGCAGGTCCTGCCCTCGGCCCGCGACCTGGGCATCGACCCGTTCGGCGAGAAGCTCAACGTCAACGGCGGCGCGATCGCGCTCGGCCACCCGTTCGGCATGACCGGCGCCCGGATCACCACCACGCTGATCAACGGACTGCGCACGCACGACCGGTCGATCGGCCTGGAGACCATGTGTGTCGGCGGCGGACAGGGCATGGCCATGGTGCTCGAACGCCTGAGCTGACCCGCACACACGAGCGCGGCCGGCACCCCGGGGTGCCGGCCGCGCAGCGTGGTCGTGCGGGTGTCAATCCTGACGCAGGTAGCTGAGCAGTCGCAGGATCTCGATGTAGAGCCACACCAGCGTGGTCATCAGACCGAACGCGATGTACCAGGCGAACTTGGCCGGCGCCTGGGCGTTGATGGCCTGAGTGGCCTGCTCGAAGTCGAGCAGCAGGCTGAACGCGGCGACGGCGATCACGACCAGGCTGAACACGATCGAGAGCCAGCTGCCGTCACGCAGCCCGAGGTTGGCCCCGAAGAGGCCGGCCACCAGGTTGGCGATCATCAACACGACGACGCCGATCATGGCGCCCATCAGCCACTTGGTGAACCGGGGCGTGACCTTCACCGCGCCGGTCTTGTAGGTCACCAGCATCCCGACGAACACACCGGCGGTGCCGATGATCGCCTGCGCCGCGATGCCCGGGTAGATGGCGTCGAAGACCTGGGTGATGGCCCCGAGCGCGATACCCATCGCGGCCGAGTAGATCAGCACCAGTGCGGGGTTGCTGCTCTGCTTGAAGATGACGATCAAGGAGACGACCAGGCCGACGATGAACGCCGGGAGGACGAGCACCGGGCCGAGCCCGCTGAGCGCGGTGAGCACGCCGGCGACCAGCGCCACACCGGCGGTGATGGCGGTCTTGGTGACGACGTCGTCGATCGTGATGGGCCGCTCACCGGCACCGGCGCGCCCGTGGTCGACCTGCCCGGCCATGGAGTCCGCGTAGGCGGCGGTACCACCCATTGCGCCACCCATTGCGCCACCCTGTCGGTCGAAAGTGGCGTGTCCACCCTGCCCAGCGGGCAGCTTGCGGAACGCCGGGTTACTGCTGCTGCGCACCTGTTCCTCCTCGGAAGCGTTGTGAGCGTCCGTGCTGTTCAACGCGGGAATCGCGCCCGACGTTCCCGCTCGGTAAAACCGACTTTACCCGGTGTTGTTCAGGCCGCGGCCGTGTTGCCCCCCGGCGGGTCGAGCGCGATCCCGGCCTCCTCCACGGCGGCCTCGGTGAGCAGCCTCGCGAAGGCTCGGTCCGGTCCCTCCGCCGTGGCCAGCGGCGCGTCGACGCCGACCCGGCGGCAGACCTCGATCAAGGTCGCGTCGTAGGCGGCGAGCAGCGCGAGCTGGCGCACCTGATTGGGTTGTTGACGCCCGCGCACGTCCCGGCGCAGCCGGCGCAGGTTCGCCACCGCCGCCTCGATCGTCGGGCCGGTCGGCTGTTCCCGCGTGCGGCGGACCTTGCGGCGTTCGGCGATCCGTTCGAAGACATCGGGCAGCAGCCGCAGCAGCACCCAGAACAGCAGGGTCGGGGTCGCGGCCAGCACGAGATAGAACAGGATGCCCGTCAGGACAGGACTTCCGCCTGCCATGGGTCGACCATAGCCCCGTTCTGGTGGCCGCGCAGCCGGCGTCCGAACGATATCGCCGACTACGCTTCGCCGGTCCGGATACCCGTCCGGCGGGAGGCGGTTGAAAACATGTGGGCATTCCTATCGGCTCGGCTGCGGATGTGGCTGATCGTCGCGGTGGTCGCGCCGGTGGTCGGGTGGTTGCTGGGTCGGGTGGGTGATCTCATCGAGTCGCGCCGGGGCCCGAACTCGCTGAGCAAGGTACTCAAGATGGGCCGCGACTGGCTGCGCGGACGGACCCGCGGCCCGCTCCCCGCCCGGCCAGCTGCAAACACCGCCGCCCGGCCGGCCGCGGACGCCGCCGGCACCGGTGATCCCGGAGCCCCCATCCGCTGACCGACGGGTGAATTCACCACACCCTTTCGATCGAATTTCGGCAGCGGGCCCCGGTTGCTGCGCGACCCTCGACCAGATCGCTCAGCAGATCGCTCAGCGGATCTTGTTGGCAGCAACCGGGAGCGCGCATGGGTCCAGTGGCCACGGGACCGTTCCTGCTCGATGCCGATCTCATGATCGTGCTGGTCGGCGAGGAGCACCATCAGGACGTGCTGGCGCCCTACGCCACGCGCGACGGCATGGCCTCCCGGTTGCGCGTGCTGGAGCTGGCCTTCGCGCCGATCGAGCACGACCGTGAGCACGCCGGCGAGCGCGGCATCGAAGTCCGGCTGCGCGGGGAACGGGTGGGCGAGCTGAGCCTCCGGATGGTGCGGCGGTTCGAGCCGCTGGTGGAGGAGGTGCTGCGCCGGGGCGCCCGACCCGAGTGTCGGGCCCGGATCGTCCTCGGCCGCCGCGGTCCGATCGAGGTGGAGCTGGGGCTGCCGGCCACCGTCGGGCGACTCGGCGGCATCCCGTCCATCGGCCCGGACGGGTCGATGCCGGCCCCGTCGCCGCACCAGCCGAGTCCCCGCACGCCGCCGTGGATCACCGCGGGCGGCATCGCGGGATTGTTGCTGTTCATCGGGGTGTCGACGGGGTTGGGTGGGGCGATCTCGGGCCCACCGGACCCGGCCGGCGCGCCCGCGCGCGAGGCCTCGATCGTGGGTGGCCCGAATTCGGAAGCGCCACCGGGACCGATCGCGTCGGCCACCGCCGATCCCCCGCCGTAGCAGGAACGCCGTCCGGGACCCGACGGCCGAGGACCCGGGGGACGGTGTGCTCAGATGAGGCATGCACGTTTCCACACCGGGACAGCCGGCCGCTGCTGATCCCGACCAGACCCGAGTGTTGATCTTCGACCTCGGCCAGGTGCTCGTGGACTGGGACCCGCGCCACCTCTACGACCGGCTGATCACCGACCCGGCCCGCCGCGAGGTGTTCCTGTCCACGATCTGCCCCCCGTCCTGGAATGCGGCGCTCGACGTCGGCATGGTCCTCGCCGATGCGGTTCGGGATCGCACGGCGCAGTACCCCGAGTGGGCGATGGAGATCGAGGCCTACGTCGAACAGTGGCCGGCCATGCTCGGCGGGCTGCTGCCCGGGATCGAGCGGCTGATCGCCGATCTGCTCGAACGCGGGGTGCCGCTCTACGCACTGAGCAACTGGTCCCGCGAGACGTTCCCGCTGGCGCTGGAGCGCTTCCCGATTCTCAGCAGCGCGTTCACCGACATCGTGATCTCGGGCGAGATCGGGCTGGTGAAGCCCGACCCGGCCATCTTCGGCTACGCGCTGAACCGGTTCGGCCGCCGCGCGCAGGAGTGCCTGTTCATCGACGACAACGCGGCCAACGTCACCGGCGCCGGCCTGGTCGGCCTGCCCGCCGTGCGGTTCACCGGGGCCGACGAGCTCCGGCAGCACCCGACGATCCAGCGTCTCCTCGGCGCCTCCGGTTGATCCCGCTACTGCCGTCGAGAGGAGACCGCCGTGCCGGAACTGGGTAACGCGTGGCACCTTCCGGAGAACCCGGAGCCCCGCGGATGCAGCGGCATGCGGGATCCCATCGGTGCCGTGGTGGCCGGCGCGGAGCTGATCGTCCGCAGCGGCAACCAGTTCATCGGGCCGGGCAACGCGGCCAACCAGCTGCAGGACGGCAGCGCGGTGCTGGCCCGCCGCGTCGCCGACGCGGGCTGGACCGAGTTCCCGATGACGTTCCAGGAGACCATCGGGCCCAACAAGTACTTTCAGGCCCGGATCCCCGGTGCGTTCCTGCTCGACGGCGACACCCTGCGCTACGTGCTGCGGATCGCCTACAGCGACCGGGACACGACGTTCGTGCACGCCACTCCGGGCGGGTCCGGGGTGACCGCTGACCTCGCGACCGCCCAGGCGGCGGCCTTCCAGGTGGGGATCGCCGCGCCGGCCACCGTGGGCCGCTGGGGTGGGGTCGTCGAGCTGCCGAACGTCGCGGTGCATGCGGCGCTGTTGCCGACCGGACGGGTGCTGATGTGGGGCCGACGCCTGGTGGCGGGGGTGGGGAACCTGCACGTCGAGGACTGCCAGCCGTTCCGCTGGGACCCGGAGTCCGAGGCGTCGTTGCCGGCGAGCAACAAGCCCGGCGGGAACCTGAACCTGTTCTGCGCCGGGCATGCGTTCCAGCCCGACGGCACGCTGCTGGTCGTCGGCGGGCACGACCGGGCCGACGGCCGGGGGCTGGCGACGGCCTTCGTCTACCACCCGGACGACGACCGCTGGGAACGCGTCGCCGACATGAACCGCGGCCGCTGGTATCCGAGCGCGATCTGCCGGCCCGACGGCGACGTGCTCGTGACCTCGGGCAGCTTCGAGGTGCCGGGCGGGAGCGCCAACAACACCGATCCGCAGGTGTGGCGCGACGGGGCCTGGGCCGAGGTCAACGGGCTGCCGGGCGATCAGGCGTTCGAGCTGTACCCGCGCCTGCACGTGCACCCCATCACCGGTTCCGTCTTGATGGTCGGGCCCCAGGCCACCACCTGGTACTTCGGCACCGACGGGCAGTGGACGCCGAACGGTCAGCGGGCGGCGACCCGGCGCGACTACGCCCCGTCCGCCCAGTACCGGGAGGACCGGATCCTCTTCATGGGCGGCGGGAACGACCGACCGGACCCGACCCCCACCAACGCCTGCGAGATCCTGAACCTGGCCGAGCCCCCGCAGAACTGGCGCCCGGCCGATCCGATGTCGTTCGCGCGCCGCCACCACAACGCCACCGTGTTGCCCGACGGCAGCGTGCTGGTCACCGGCGGCACCCGGGGAGCCGCGTTCAACGACCTGACCAAGGGTGAACCGGTGCACCTGGCGGAGATCTGGCGACCCGGCGCCGACACCAGCGGGGGCAGCTGGCACACCATGGCCGCCGAGCTGCGGGACCGCTGCTACCACTCGATCGCGCTGCTGCTGCCCGACGGCCGCGTGCTGAGCGCGGGCGGCGGGGAGTTCCAGGTCGATCCCAACAACCTCGCCGCCGACAACGACCCGCGCGACACCCACGCCGACGGGCAGCTGTACTCCCCGCCCTACCTGTTCGTCGAGCCGCGACCGACGATCGAAGCGGCACCGCCGCAGATCGATCACGGTTCCACGTTCCCGGTGGAGATCGGGCCCGGCGTCACCCCGGATCGGGTCACGCTGCTCAGACTCGGCTCGGTCACCCATGCCCTGTCGATGGACCAGCACTTCAACGAGCTGAGCTTCACCACGAGCGGAACGACGCTGACGGTGACCGCGCCGGCCACCGCCGATCGGTGTCCACCCGGCCCCTACCTGCTGTTCGTGTTGAGCGAGGCCGGGGCGCCCTCGGTCGCGGCGATCGTGCGGGTGACCGTCCCCGCCGGCGCCCCGCGCTCGATCCCGATCCGGACCAGAGTTCGGGGCAGCCGGGCGACCACCCCCGGCCGCGAGGTGACGGTCGGGATCAGCGGTGTGTGCCCGTACGGCATCGGGGCGTGCTGGGGCGGTGCGAGCGAGGCGCTGCACGCGATGACCGGGGTCGCAGGGGTGGATCCGGTGCCCGATCAGGCCTCGTCGACCGCCACCGTCCGCCTCGTCGATGATCGGTTGCCCGCGCTGGACGTGTGGGAGACGGAATTCCACGGGCTGGCCAACGGCAGCTACCAGCTGCACGGCTTCGAGATGGAGCTGGCCGGCACGCTCGACGCCGACCTGGTCTTGCGAGCGGAGGCGGACCGCCCCGCCGTCGCGCTCACTCCGCTCGGTACGAAGATCCAGCAGGAGAAGGGCGCCGCGCAGCGCGCGGACGAGGCCGAGCGTCGGGCCTTCGAACGGCTCGCAGACTTACCGCCGGGTACGCCGGTCCGCGTCACCGGGCCGATCGCGCTGATCGACGGTCGGTACGTGCTGCAGGTGCGCGCCGGAGTCCGCGACACGGGCGGCTGATCATGATCGACTCGTCGGGGGCGGCGGGGCGCTCGACCTCGCGAGCTGCGGTGGTGGCGAGGACATCTCGCCCGGCTGGTGCAGTTGCGTGACGGCCCGCAGGAATCGCTCGATGACGGTTCGTTGCTCGGCGTCGTAGCAGGTGGCCAGCTCTCGACGGCGTCTCCGAGCGCGGCGAGTGCGGCCTCCAGAACTCGTCGGGTCGGCTCGGTGACCACCAGCATCCGGCGGCGCCGGTCCGTGGGATGCAGCCGGCGGCCGAGGTGCCCGGTCCGCTCCAACCGATCGAGCAAGGAGGTCGCAGAGCCGGATGACATCCCGAGCAGGCGACCGAGCTCCACGGGACCGAACTCACCGGGGCGGGTCATCAAGTGCTTGATCGCCAGGTAGTCACCGGCGCTGACGCCCAGGCGAGCGCTCATGGCCACATCGGCCTCCGCGATGGCCACCGACAGGTCGTGGATCACCCACCCATCCGAGCGGCCACGGCCGTGCTGTTGGCCGTGGCGCAACCCCTGTCCACGCGACTGTTCGCGTGGACAGGGCACGGAACCCCGGAAGTCGAGCAGGCGTCGGTATCGGAGGGCCCGGTCACCCCGGCCGGCGAAGCGTTCGCGATCTGGGCTCCCCTGTTCGCCGGCAGCCTCGCCCACGCCGGCACCGACCTGCTGAGCCGGCACGACGACGACCCCGTCGCCACGGCCGCGGGATGGTGGGTCAACGCCGCGCCGGCGGGAAACGTCCTGTGGAGCCTGAACGCTCAGTTCCGGCGGCTCGACGCGATCAGCGTCGCGCTGATCGGGGGCTCCGCCGCGTCCGCGCTGACCGCCGTCGTCCGCGCTGATCGGGGGCCGGAGACGCCGGCGCGGCGATCCATCCGCAGATACATCGCCCCCCTGGCCGGGTGGCTGTCCGCGGCCGCGTTCGCCAACGTGGAGACCGCTCTCAACCGCCCACGGGTGCCGTCCCGCAGCGGCGCCACCGCCCGTGCCGTCGGCCTGATCGCTGTCGCGGCCGCCGCGGCGGGCGCGGTCACCGCATCACTGGAAGACGGACGGCCCTACGCGGCGGCAGCGGGGTGGGGGTTCACCGGCATCGCGCTGAAGGCCGTGCGAGAGCGCTCGCGGGCGGTGGCGGTGGCGGTGGCGGCGCTCCTCGGTGTGCTCCGCCTGGTCGCGGCCGTTCGCAGCAGGTGAACCAGATCGACCACACCGTTCAGTGGTGCTCGACCTCGCCTCGATTCCGGCGACGTCACTGCGCACACCAGTTGGTATCCGCACACATGTCGTGACACAATGCCGGTCACTTAAGCGCGGGATAAATGATATCTTCCCGTCCTTCTTCTCCGCCCCGCGCGGCTTGAACGTGTACCCCAGGAAATCGAACGTGATGTGCTCGCACGAGCCATACCGCCCGGTCATCTTGCAGTACTCGATCCGCGTCTTGGTTGGATGCAACCGCAACCCACCACACTCAGCCAGCCGCGTCGCTATCGCGTCTCGCAGCCTACGGGCCTGCTGTTGGCTCACACAGTGCACGATCACATCGTCGACGAACCTCTCGAACGGTATCTCGGGAAATTCCCGCGCCATCCAGGTGTCGAACGCATAGTGCATGCACAAGTTCGCCAGCAGCGGTGAAATCGAGGCGCCCTGCGGGCTGCCTCGATCACGACTGACTAATGTCCCATCCGGTTGCGCCAGCGGCGCGGACAGCCACCGTGACACATACATCAGGATCCACTTGTCGTCCGTGTGATGAGCGACCGCCTTGAGAATCAGATCATGATCGAGGTTATCGAAGAAGCCTTCGATGTCCAGATCGAGAACCCAGGAGTACTTCCAGCACCGCGCTCGACAGGTAGCCACCGCATCCAGCGGTGACCGACCCGGACGGTACCCATAGGAGTCGGCGTGAAAGAGTTTCTCCACGACCGGCTCCAGATAGGCCACCGCCACTGTCTGCGCGATCCTATCCGCCACCGTGGGCACGCCCAGGACCCTCGTGCCACGACCCGCATCCTTCGGGATCTCCACCATCCGCACCGGGGACTGAAAATAACTTCCCGACGACATCCGGTTCCACAGCTTGTACAGGTTGTTCTTGCCATCCTGCGCAAACTGCTCGACCGTGACCCCGTCAATTCCCGGCGCCCCTTTCTTGCTCCTGACCTTCTCGAATGCCGCCATGACGACCTGCTTGGAGATCTCGTACGGCTTCGAACCTGACTGGCTCATCCGGTTCCTCCCGAGAGCTTCGGTTGACCATCAATTCCAGACCTGGATGACCCGTCCCCTTCGCTCCAGTCCCATTACAGGACCTTCACCGCTACCTTGATGCGTGGTGGGCTGTCGTGTCGGATCTGGTGGTGGTGGGGCCGTTTCTTGCGTGCGTAGGTGAGGCCGCGTTTGGCCACTCGGGGGCAGCTGCGGTGTCGACGGTCTTTGTTGCGGCGTTCGAGAATTTCGTTGAAGGTGTCACGGATGGCGGCGGTAAGGCGGGTGGGGGGAAAATCCTGCCTGGTTGGTGACCTGGCGGCGGATGACTCGGATACTGCGCATGAATGCGAGGTGGTCGGTGTCTTCACCGATGTCGTCGGCGGCTTCGCGCATGAAACTTCGGACCGCGTAGTGGACGAGAAGTAGTGACCAGATCTCTTGCCGAACGAGCTCGGGTGTTCGGGACCGGAGTTTCCGCGCTTGGGGTCCTTGGTGGATTTCGATCTCGTCGAGGGTGAGCTCGAACTCCCACCGTTGTTTGTAGAGTGCGGCCAGCTCGCCGGCAGGGGCGGCTTCGTGGTCGAGGATGGTGGTCATCACGGTGATCGTCGCGGTTTTCGAGTCGCGGTTCTCCACCGTGTACTCGGCAACTCGGACGGGGATGCGAACCTCGTCGGGGATCGTGCGTCGTCTCCCGCGCCGGTAGCTGCTTTTGATGTTGCGGGGTACCAGCTCGGACAGGTAGGACCCGTCGGGCAGCACCTGCAGCACCGGGATCTTGAGGTCGCTCTTGAGTCGCCACAGCAGCTGGGCCCCGGTCGCGGCGGCGGCCTGCCACAGCTCGTAGCTGAAGAATCCCCGATCGCACATCACCAGCATGTCGGGGGTGAACTCGGGCAGCAGCCGTTTGAGCAGGGTTCGTTCGTCCACCTTCACCGCGTCGAACCGGGCACCCACGATCGCGTGCGTGCCGCACTCGGCCAGGCCCACCAGGCGGACCTGGGGGTAAGGGCTGGCTTTGGGCCCGCTGTCGAGCCGCCCGAACGCCTCCATGTTCCCCGCCTCGTCGGCCACGTCGAAGATCACCCCGTCCACGGCCATGACCCGCCGGCCGTGGAACCAGGCACCGGTCGTGGCCGGTCGGGCGATCGGGACGGCCACCCGATCGAACAACTCTTTCATCGGCGCGGCACCAAGCCGGGTCCGCGCTTGCGATATCGCACTGTTGCCGGGCACATGCCATTCGCCCTGCCAGTGAGCCAAGAACTGCAGACCGTTGACCAGTTTCCGCATGACTTCTTCGTATGCGTCATCGAAGAACAGGCACAGCGCGAGCACGAAGTACACGATCACCCGACCGGGGAGCAGTCGTGTCCTTATCCCTGTTCGACCCGTCTCCAGCAGTATATCGTCAACCAAATCTCGGTCGAAGATTCGAGTGAGCACACCGATGCTGATCCCGTCGGTGAATCGGCGGTTTTCGGGAGTAACCGGCATAGCGCGATAATAATGTTGTGCGGCGATCGGACATCGACAACACGCCGAGGTATTCGAATGCAACTCGACACTGAAACCGACATCGGAAATGCCATCCCTGCAAGGACGCGAGCGATCCACCGAGGCACAGGTCGGCAGGTCGTGCCGGGCCAGGACTCGATCAACGACAGCAGGGATCGGAGACCAGCAGCACGCGGAGACCGCGGTTCGGCAGCACCACGACCACAACCCCGCCGCCAAGCCCGCCCCGACCAGCAACAACGCTTAAGTGACCGGCATTGTGTCGTGACATGTGCGCGGGCACGACCTGATGTGCGCGGTGACCGCTGTCCCGCGTGTCGCCGGCGTGTGGCGGGCGGAGCGTCCTGACCCTCGGTGGACGTAGAGGTCCCTGCGTGCGTGCCGCGCCGCTCTCGTCGAGCTGGTCACCGAGTTGGTCCCGCGCGATGGCTGACAGTTCTGACACGTGTCCGGCACTGTTCAGGCCGGACGAAGCACCCCGCGCAGACCCTCGGAGGTCATGCGCACACGGTTGATCCGACCGTCCTCGTCGTACGTCAACCGATCGATGCAGACAGAACGTCGGTGACTACCGCCACCGGGAAGCACCCCATTGTGGTAGAAGAAGTACCAGTCGCCGCCGAACTCGATGATGGCCGGCCGATTGGTGGCGCAGTTTCCGGCCACTTCGTTCACGATGCCTTCGAACGTCCACGGACCGTCGAGGCTGCGACTTCTTGCATAGGCGACCCGTTGCGGGTACTGAAAGCCGTACGACAAGTAGAACCAACCATCTCTCTCGTGAACGTGAGCCCCCTCCTTGAATCCAGGGAGCTCGATCTCCGAGACCGAGCCGACGAGCGACGTCATCGCGTCGTCCAGTTTCGCAGAGAAGCACCGCTCTTTGCCCCAGAACAAGAAGGCCTGACCGTCGTGAATTATCGCGGACGGATCGATGGTGTGATCGTCGTCAGTCTCGAAGGGGACGTCGTTCGTCACGACTGCTGCGCCGATGGCGTCACGGAAAGGACCGGTAGGGCTGTCCGCGACAGCCACACCAATCGCGCCACCGTCGATGACCCGGTGGTTGACCGCCACGTACCAGTAGAACTGTCCATTGCGCTCGATCACAGCGCCGGCCTTCGCCCCGTCGCGCGCCCACTCGAACTCAGCGATATTGAGGGGCGACCCGTGCGATTGCCAATTTACAAGGTCGGCCGATGAGAAACACAGCCAGTCCTTCATGACGTACTCTTCAACCCCCGCAGGCGCTTCGTCGTGACCTGTGTACAAGTACACTCGTCCGTCGTTGACCAACACGGCAGGATCTGATGTGTACTGTTCCGTAACAATCGGATTTCCAATTGTGATCGATTGTCCGGCTGTCGGATCAGAGAGGCTGCGCAGGTTCGCTGCTGACGAGGAATGCATCTCCATACTGATTTCCTACCCCGCACGAGATGCGGAAAAACATTCCCGTGCGTGAGCTGGTGATCTCCTCGCGGCACGGCCTGCGGGGATCCCGCTCGTCGGGTCAGTCGCTCAGGAGACGGTGGAGTCGCCGCTCGTGCAGCTCGGTGTCGCCGGGTCCACGGTCGAGCTGGGTACGTCCGGTGTCGGTCCAGCCGCGGCGGTGGTAGAAGCGCAAGGCGCGTTCGTTGGTGTCGAGGACCCAAAGGCCGGCGTGGGTGAAGCCGCAGGATCGGAGGCGGTCGAGGGCCGCGGCATGGAGCTGGGTACCGAGACCGCGGCGCCAGACGTCGGGATCGAGGTAGAGCGCGTAGAGGTCGCCGAGAGTGGGATCGGCGCGGTCGGCGGGTACGAGTGGCGGTCCGGTCGCGGCGAAGCCGACGAGCACGCCGGTGACCGCCATGACGATGGTGCAGGTGTGCGGCACCCGGGCGGTGAGGTTGTCCGACCAGAGCTGTTCTCTGTCGGCGACGGACAGGGCGGCGAGGACGTCGTCGGGGAGCAGGCCTCGATAGGCGGCGCGCCAGGACTGCACGAGCACGGTGGCGATGGCATGGGCGTCGGCCGGCGTCGCGTCGCGGAGCTCAACCATGATGCTGATGCTTCCATGGGAGAAAGGCCCGCCGTCGTGTCGCACTGGCCGGCCGGCTGAGCGATCCGACCATTGGTCGGTACAGTTCCGAGCATGTGTGCTGGTGCGCCCGTGACTCGTCGCTGCCGTTTCGCTGACGGCGCTGGGACGTTCTGTACGTAGGTCTTTCGGTTCCGCGCCGCCGGCTTCCTGCCGGGCGGCCATTCTTGAGTTGCCTGGCCCCTGCCATCGTCCAGGAGCCGCCGCATGTACGCACCCGAGCATCCCAGGCCGACCGGCCCGCGCGTCGGACCTGCAGTCGTTTACCTGATGGTTGGCCTTCCCGGTGCGGGGAAAACATCCCGCGCGAAAGAACTGGAGATCAGCGCGTCGGCTCTGCGGCTGACGCCCGACGAATGGCAGATCGCGCTGTTCGGCGATCAGAACCCACCAGACAAACGTGACCTCGTCGAGGGCAAGCTGGTTCAGCTCGGCATGCGGGCCGCAGAGCTGGGCGTCGATGTCGTCTTCGACTTCGGATTCTGGGGCAAGGACGAACGATCAGCGCTCCGCTGGATCGCTGGCACGGTCGGTGCCCGTAGCCACGTCGTCTACCTGCCGATTGACCACGAGGAGCAACGCAGGCGTGTCGCCGATCGGCTCGCAACTACGCCCGGTCGAACGTTCTACATGAGCAACGTGGAACTTGAGCAGTGGCGGGCTCGGTTCCAAGCGCCGGACGACGACGAATTGCGAGGTGCTCAGATTCCACCCGTCCCACCCGAGCACGCGACCTGGTCGCAGTGGGCCTCCCAGCGCTGGCCATCCCTGCCTGACCAGTACGCGCCGCTGGTCGACTGACGACCGCGGCTCGGAAGCGGCGGCAGCTGGGTGAAGGTTCGCGCCGGGCGTCAGGAGTGCTGGACTCACAGTTCTTCTGGCGGTGTGCAGACGCGGACGCGGTTGCCGTCGGGGTCGGCGACCTCGAAGTCGCGGCCCCAATCGTTGTCCTCGACGACGGCGTTGCCACATGCCGCGGCCGCGGCGTCGACATCCGGGACCCAGAGGTAGATGAGCGTGCCGGGCCGGGCGTCGCCGGCGTGCTCGGAAAGGTGAATGATCGCGTCGTCTCTCCTGATGCCGACGTACAACGGAAAGCCCGGCTCGAAGCGGTGCTCGAACTCCGTTTCGAACTGGAGGTGCCGCTTGTACCATTCCGCAGCAGCGGAGGCATCTGCGACTCGAAGGATCGGTGCGAGGTGGACGGCCACCCGTCGAGCATGCCAGTCGAGGCAACCCTCGCGGCTTGCGCTACTCGCCCGCGACCGGTTGCGCGGGCCCCGTCGACCAGGATGCCGCGCCGGCGGCTTTGCAGTGCACTGTCCTCGCGGCGCGGGTTCACCCTGATGGGCCGGGGGCCGGGGCCAAGGCACGTCCTTCCGACTTTCGCCCTGGTGCTCGGGGTCGGGCTGTGTTCTGGCCTCTCTTGAGGAGGTCCGTCAGACGTAACGAATGAAGCCTGGTGACGCCGAAGTCCGGCGGGAGGAACGGGCAGTCGAGATCGGTACCGCGGTCGTCGTGGGCGGGATGGTCGCGGTTGTCCCGAGTGTTGTCCTGTGACTGGTGGGTCTTGTGGCCGGCTTCGGAGGCCCTGGCCGGGAGTCTGCGGGTCACGCAGTCTTGCTGGCATCGACCGGGGGTGGGCGCGGGTGTGGCGATCTGGTGGCTGCTGCGGGCTCGTCAACGGGGCCTCTGAGTCTGTCGTCCCGTTGTCAGTGGCTTGGCGGGACTTTGAAGTGCCCGAAGGCACGGTTTCAGGAAGTGAACGCTGTCACTTGCAACCGGTACCGAGGTACGGGCTTACCGTCGTCGGTGGGCGCTGAAGGGCGGCGTCGAAGGAGGGTGACAGCAATGACCTGGGTTCCCGAGGCCTGCACGCTGCCGACAGTGGAGCAGCCGCTGCGGGTCGCGGAGTTCGACGACCTGTTCGCGACCGCGGTGCGGCCGGCCGAGCGGCTGGCCCCGACAGAGCTACGAATCCACCTTCCGCCCGGCCACGAGACCGTGTCGATCACCCGGGATCTGATCGCGAAAGAGACCGGCTGTTGCTCGTTCTTCTCCTTCGACATCGTCCCGTCTGCCACGGAAACAGAGCTGGACGTACGGGTGCCGGATGCTCGGACAGCGGTGCTGGAGGCGATGCAGCAGCGCGCCGAAGCGGCACGCGCGGTAGGTGTGCAAGCGTGAGCGACGGACTGCGGTCCGGGGTGCTGGCCGCGGCGGTTGGGATCAACGTGCAGACCCTGCGCTATTACGAGCGTCGCGGACTGCTCGAAGAGCCAGCCCGCACTTCGGGCGGGCACCGGATGTACCCGCGGGAGACGGTGACCGTGCTGCGGGTGATCAAGGCGGCGCAGCGGCTTGGGTTCACCCTTGACGACGTCGCCGAGTTGCCGCCGCCAAGGCGTGGATCGCACAGTTCCGGGCGTCGTTCCCCGACGTGCACATGCGGGTCGTGGACCTGGTCGCTGAGGGCGCCACAGTCGTCGGACGGTTCGTGTGCTCGGGAACGCAGCGCAGCGAGTGGCTGGGCCACCCGGCAAACGGACAGCGATTCGAGCGGGTCGCGAGGTGTACTTCTTCGAGCTCCACAACGGTCGGATCACGCGGGCATGGGGCCTGGAGGACAACCTGGCGCGGATGCAGCAGCTCGGCTACATCGCTCCACACGCCTAGGCATGACCATGGTGTCCCTCAGACAGCCGGTGAGCGCGAGTGCGCACCGGACACTACCGGACAGCGCAAGATCACGAAGGGCGAACGTTCCCGCTGGTCAGAGCGCAGTTTCGCTGGTACACGGCCGGTGCCCCCGGTGGGAGTCGAACCCACACTGTGACCCTTTTAAGGGGCCTGCCTCTGCCGGTTGGGCTACGGGGGCGCCGGGTCAGCGTACGGTTCGTCCCATCCGGGACGGCGGCGCGACCGCCGACCGGCCTCAGCACGACCGCGAGGCGACCTCGGGCACGTCGAGTCCGGCCGCGACCTTGGCGGCCCGCAGCACCTGCTCCAGCATCGGCGGGGTGAGCCGGCCGGTGAACGTGTTCTGCTGGCTGACGTGGTAGCTGCCGAACAGATGTAGCGGCCCGCGCACCCCGGCGAGCTCCACATGCGCACCGTGTCCGAAGCGTGGCCGGGGGCGCGGCACCGTCCAGCCCGCGCCGGCCAGCACCGGAAACAGCGACTGCCAGCCGAACGAGCCCAGCACCACAGTCGCTCGCACCGAGGTCAGCAGGGCCAGCTCGGCGCGCAGCCAGCCGGCGCAGGTGTCGCGTTCGGCCGGGGTGGGTCTGTTGTCCGGCGGCGCGCAGTGCACCGGCGCGGTGATCCTGGTGCCGCGCAACAACAACCCGTCGTCGCGGTGCACGGCCGTGGGCTGGTTGGCCAGCCCGACCGCATGCAGGGCGGCGAACAGCACGTCGCCGGAGCGGTCGCCGGTGAACATCCGGCCGGTGCGGTTGGCGCCGTGCGCGGCCGGGGCCAGGCCGACGATCAGCAGCGCCGCGTCGGGCGGGCCGAGTCCGGGCACCGGGCGGCCCCAGTACTCCTGGTCCCGGTACGCGGCCCGCTTCTCCCGCGCGACCAGCTCCCGCCACTGGACGAGCCGCGGACACGCCCGGCACCCGACCAGCGCCTCATCGAGCTCGCCCACCGTCGCGAACCGCATCTCCGCCGCACCCACGGACCGCACGCTACGCAGCCGCGGCCGAATGGAGCGAACGGCACTTTCGCACGCACCTAGCGTGCGAAAGTGCCGTTCGTTCCACCGGGGTGCGGGCGGCTGGGGGCGGGCGGCTGGGGCGGGGGTGGGCAGGAGTTGGGGGGTGGGCAAGCGTGGGGGGTGGGCGGGTCAGCTGATCGAGCGGGCGATGCCGTCGAGGATGTCGTGCTCGCTGACCACCAGCTCGGTGATCCCGGCCCGGTCGGCCAGCTCACCGGCCAGCACGTCGACGATTAACGCCCCGCCGCCGATCACGTCGATCCGGCCCGGGTGGATGCCGCCGTGCGCGCCGCGCTGCTCGCGGGTCATGCCCAGCAGCTCATCGGCCACCCGCCGCAGGTCCGCGCGGGAGAGCCGGGACAGGTGCACCGCGTCGGGGTCGTAGGCGGGCAGCCGCTGCGCCACCGCGGACAGCGTGGTGATCGTCCCGGCGACGCCGACCCAGGTCCGCACCCCCTGGACCGGCACGGCCGTGAACGACTCGTCGAGGATGCCGGCGGCCGTCGCGCGGGCCTTGCTGATCTCCTCAGGGGTCGGCGGGTCCCCCGGCAGGCAGCGCTCGGTGAGCCGGACGCTGCCGATGTCGACCGAGCGCGCCGCCCGCACCGTCGGCCGCCCGCTCTCGATCGTGCCGACGACCAGCTCGGTCGATCCGCCGCCCACGTCGACGACCACGAACGGGCCGTCGTCCGGGTCGAGGTCGCCGACCGCACCGATGAACGACAGGTTGGCCTCCTCGTCGCCGGAGATCACCTCGGCGTCCACGCCGAGCGTGTCGCGGACCATGCCGAAGAAGTCGTCGCGGTTGCGGGCGTCGCGGGTGGCGCTGGTGGCGACCATCCGGACCCGCTCGGTTCCCTTGCGGCGCAACACTTTCGCGTAGTCGACCACCGCGACCCGGGTGCGTTCCAGGGCGTCGGCGGCGAGCACCCCGCTGGCGTCGACGCCCTGGCCGAGCCGCACGACGCGCTGCTCGCGGTGCACGTCACGCAGGGAGTGGGTGCCGTCGGCGGCGGTGCTGACGTCGGCGACCAGCAACCGGATCGAGTTGGTCCCGCAATCGATGGCGGCCACGCGCGACATGCGCTCTCCTGCACTGCTCGGGGACGGTTCCGATCACCGTACGCGGCGGGGGCGCTAGCGCGGCTCGGCGGAGGTGGCGCACGGCCCGGCCCGCCACCAGTCACCGATCTCGGCCAGCGCCTCGTCGCCGAACGGGTTCACCCCGGGACCGGCGGCCAGGGTGTGCCCGACGTGCACGTGCAGGCACTTCACCCGCTCGGGCATCCCGCCGGCACTCACCTCGGTGCCGAGCGGCTCGATCGCGTCCCGCTCGGCCAGGTACGCCTCGTGCGCGCGCCGGTAGGCCGCGGCCAGCTCCGGATCGGTGCCCAGCCGGGCGGTCATCTCGCGCATCCGCCCCTCGGCCTCGAGGCCGCCGATCCAGGAGCACAGCCGCGAGCAGGTCAGGTAGTACAGCGTCGGGAACGGGGTGCCGTCGGGCAGCCGCGGCGCGGTCTGCACGACCGAGGGCTGCCCGCACGGGCACCGGTGCGCCACCGCGCGCACCCCGCGCGGCGGGCGGCCCAGCTGCCGGGCAACGGCCGCGGCGTCGGCATCGGAGATGCCCGAAGGGTCCCCCACCGCGGGGCCTGCCGTCATGGGGACGACGCTACTGCGCCTACTGCGGGCGCCCCTCCGCGACCTCGCGCCAGAGCACCCGGAACCACGGCGCACCGTTGCCCGCGCCCCGGTCGCGGGCCCCGTCGGGGTCGATCGGCAACTGCACGACGTAGGGCACGTCGCCCGGCAGCACGTAGCCCAGCCGGGACCGGGCCTGGGCGGCGACCTCGGCGGGATCGGCCAGCTGGGCCCGCTGCCGGGTCAGCTGGTCGACCTCGGCGGCCAGCACCCGCTGCTGCTCGGTCACGGCCGCGAGCTCCTGGCGCTGGGCGACGTAGTTGCGCAGCGGCACCGCCACGGTCAGCGCGAGGGCGCACAGCACCACGGCCAGCACCGCGGCCCGCTTCGCCGACGACAGCCCGAGCAGGGTGGTCGCCGCGACCACGCCGCGGGACCGGCTGCGGTTCAGCTGCGGCGGTCGTCGCCGCGAGCCGGCCGCGCCGGTTCCCGCACGGGGTGCGCGGCGGGCCCGCTCGGCCCGTCGCGGCACTCGTTCCTCGACCATGGTTCAGGCGTCGGTATCCCGTGTCAGTGCCCGGATCCGGCGACCACGGCGCGCGGGAAGGCCAGCTCCCCGGCATAGCGGGCGGCGTCGCCGAGCGACTCCTCGATCCGCAGCAGCTGGTTGTACTTGGCCACCCGCTCCGAACGGGCCGGCGCGCCGGTCTTGATCTGGCCACATCCGGTCGCGACCGCGAGGTCGGCGATCGTGGTGTCCTCGGTCTCGCCCGAGCGGTGGCTCATCATGCAGCGGTAGCCCGAGGACTGGGCGAGCGTCACCGCGTCCAGCGTCTCCGACAGCGTGCCGATCTGGTTCACCTTGACCAGCAGCGCGTTGGCCGCGCCCCGGGCGATGCCCTCGTCGAGCCGCTCCGGGTTGGTGACGAACAGGTCGTCGCCGACGATCTGCACCTTGTCCCCGATCGCGGCGGTCAGCGCCACCCAGCCGTCCCAGTCGTCCTCGGACAGCGGGTCCTCGATGGACACCAGCGGGTAGGCGCCGATCAGCTCGGCGTAGACCGCGCTGAGCTCCTCGGCCGAGAGCTTCTTGCCCTCGTAGGAGTAGACGCCGTCGGAGTGGAACTCGGTGGCGGCCACGTCGAGCGCCAGCGCGATGTCGCGACCCAGCGTGTAGCCGGTCTTCTCGACGGCCTGCCCGATCAGGTCCAGCGCGGCGCGGGTGCCCGGCAGGTCGGGCGCGAAGCCACCCTCGTCGCCCAGACCGGTGGCCAGGCCCTTGGTCTTCAGCACCGACTTGAGGGCCTGGTAGACCTCGGCGCCCCAGCGCAGCGCCTCCCGGAAGGAGTCCGCCCCGACCGGGGCGATCATGAACTCCTGCACGTCGACGGAGCTGTCGGCGTGCGCGCCGCCGTTGATGATGTTCATCATGGGCACCGGCAGCACGTGCGCGTTCGGGCCACCGATGTAGCGGTAGAGCTCCAGCCCGGACGACTCCGCCGCGGCCTTGGCCACCGCCAGCGACACCCCGAGCAGCGCGTTCGCCCCGAGCCGGGACTTGTCCGGGGTGCCGTCGAGATCGACGAGGCGCTGGTCGACCAGGCGCTGGTCGACCGCCTCCATGCCGGTCAGCTCCGGACCGATCTCGTCGAGCACGGCCGCCACGGCCTTCTCCACGCCCTTGCCCCCGAAGCGCAGCGGATCGCCATCGCGCAGCTCGACGGCCTCGTGCTCACCGGTGGACGCCCCCGACGGGACCGCCGCTCGCGTCAGCGTCCCGTCGTCCAGTGCCACCTCGACCTCGACCGTCGGGTTACCTCGAGAGTCGAGGATCTCGCGGGCGCCGACCTGCTCGATGACCGCCACCAGTACTCCTGTCCGCCGCCGTGTCTATGAACCAGATGTGACCATGAACCAGATGTGCACACGATTTCGGACGGACCCGGGCTCGTGGGCGCATCCGACCATTCCCGTGCAGGAGCGTAGCCGTCCGGAGGCCGCACACCAGCACGGAATCGCGCAGCGGCGCCACGTCATCCGTCGTTCGCCGCACCGATGGATTGTCAACCCTCGAAGTTCGGGTCGGCGGCCCCTACCGTAGGGATGACCATGACCAGCCAGCCTGCCCCGGACCGATTGTTCGAGTCGTTCCGGCGCGCCGAGATGTTGATCGCGCGCAGCCGGCCGCTGGACGCGCTGCAGGCTCTCGGACCGGTGCTGGAGAGCCGGCCCAACGACGTGTCGGTGCAGCTCCTGGCCGGGCGGGCCTATCTCAACTCGGCCCAGCTGAGCCGCGCCGAGGACGCTTTCAGCCGGGTGCTCGACCTCGATCCCGCCGACCACTACGCGCGGTTCGCGCTGGGCAAGGCGCTGCAGCGCCAGGGCCGGCTCCTCGAGGCGCACACCCAGCTGAAGATGGCCGCGGCCATGGACCCGCGCCCGGAGTACCAGGAGGCATTGGGCGAGATCCGGGTCCGGATGGCGCGCGAGGGCGATGCCGAGCCGGGCCTCGAGTGACCCACGTCACACGAACACACCGTGGTAGCCGGGCCGCACCGTTATCGGGTTGACGCCGTACACCTTTCGCATCCCCGAGCTGGCAAGCTAGCCTCGCCCTGCCAGTATTGAGGCTCACCTAAGTCTGGATCGGGAAGCGGAGGCGAAACGGCGTGCTCGGCAACTTCCTGATCGGGCTGCGCGAGGGCCTCGAGGCCTCGCTCGTGGTCAGCATCCTCGTCGCCTTCCTGGTGCAGACCGATCGCCGTTCGGTGTTGCCGAAGGTGTGGCTCGGTGTCGGCATCGCGATCGCCGTCAGCGTCGGCGTCACGGTCGGACTGGCGCTCACCCAGCAGGCCCTGACCTTCGAGGCCCAGGAAGCGCTCGGCGGCAGCCTGTCGATCATCGCGGTCGGCTTCGTCACCTGGATGATCTTCTGGATGCGGCGCACCGCCCGCACGATCGCCAAGGACCTGCGCGGCCGGCTGGACACCGCGATCAAGATGGGCTCCACCGCGGTCGTGGTGATGGCCGCGCTGGCCGTCGGGCGGGAGGGCCTGGAGACCGCGCTGTTCTTCTACACCGCCGCGCAGGCGGCCGGGCAGACCACCAAGCCGTTGATCGGCTTCCTGATCGGCATCGCGGTCGCGGTGGTGATCGCCTTCGCCATCTACCGCGGCGCGATGACGCTGAACCTCGGCAAGTTCTTCTCGATCACCGGGGTACTGCTGATCTTCGTCGCCGCCGGCATCCTCGCCTACGGCGTGCACGACCTGCAGGAGGCTGCGATCCTGCCCGGCCTGAACACCCTCGCGTTCGACGTCAGCGCGGCGATCCCACCGGATTCCTGGTACGGCACGCTGCTCAAGGGGATCTTCAACTTCTCCCCGCGGACGACCGTGCTCGAGGCGATCGTGTGGGTCGCGTACGTCGCCGTCGTGCTGACGCTGTTCCTGCTGCCGCAACGCGCCACCGTTCGCAGCGCTCCCCCCGCAGCCGTTTCGAACGCCTAGGAGAATCATGTCCCGCTGGTCCAGAGCCGGCATCAGCACGGCCGTCCTCGCCTCCGCCGCGGTGCTCGCCGGCTGCACGAGCACCGCACCGGCTCCCGCCGCGCCCGCAGGCGAGAGTGCGGCCCCGGACGCCGGTGGCCCGATCACCGTCCGCGCCGCCGATGACGCCTGCGAGGTCGGGGCGTCCGAGGCCGCCGCCGGCAAGATCACCTTCTCGATCAACAACACCGGCAACAAGGTGACCGAGTTCTACCTCTACGGCACCGGTGACCGGATCATGGGTGAGGTCGAGAACATCGGCCCCGGCCTGACCCGCCAGCTCATCGTCGAGGTGCCCGACGGGGGCGCCTACACCACCGCGTGCAAGCCCGGCATGGTCGGCGACGGCATCCGGTCCCCCTTCACCGTGACCGGCTCGGCCACCCGCTCGGTCGACGAGAACACCAAGCTCGCCGAGGCCACCGCGGGGTACAAGCGCTACGTCGGCTCGCAGATCGAGGCGCTGGTGCCCAAGACCCAGGAGTTCGTCGACGCGGTGAAGACCGGCAAGGTCGACGAGGCCAAGGCGCTGTTCCCGATCGCCCGCACGTACTGGGAGCGGATCGAGCCGGTCGCGGAGTCCTTCGGCGACATCGACCCGAAGATCGACGGCCGGGAGGACGACGAGCGCGACCCGGGGGTGGAGTTCACCGGCTACCACCGGCTGGAGAAGGACCTGTGGGTCACCGGGCTGCAGCCGGACTCGCCGGCCATCGCCGACCAGCTGATGGCCGACATCAACGAGCTGGCCACCCGGGTGGGGCCGCTCGAGCTCACCCCGGTGCAGCTGGCCAACGGGGCCAAGGAACTGCTCGACGAGGTGTCCACCGGCAAGATCACCGGTGAGGAGGACCGCTACTCGCACACCGACCTGTGGGACTTCAAGGCCAACGTCGAGGGCTCCCAGGGTGCGGTCGCGGCGCTGCGACCGGTGATCGACGAGAAGGACCCGGCCCTGGGACCGACCCTGGACGAGCGCTTCAAGGCCGTCGACGACCTGCTGGAGCAGTACCGCGCGGGCGACGGCTACAAGCTCTACACCGAGCTGACCCCCGAGGACACCAAGAAGATGAGCGAGGCCGTCGACGCGCTCGGTGAGCCGGTCAGCCAGGTGGCGGGCGTCGTCACGTCCTGACCCCCCAAGAGGCATGACAAGACGCACGATGAGCAGAGGCACGATGATCACAGCATGATCGATCCGGCTCAGCAGTCGACGTCCCAGCGCGTTCGCGAAGCGCCCGCGCCGGAGGACACCGGCTCTGCCCCCGCCAGCGGTACCGGGCTGTCCCGGCGCCGGCTGCTGGGCTGGACCGGTGCCGGCGTCGCGCTGGCCGGGGTCGGTGCGGCCGCAGGCTACGCGGTCGGCACGCCCGCCGCGGAGCCCGCGCCGACCGGCGTCATCCCGTTCCGGGCGCAGCACCAGGCCGGGATCATCACCCCCGCCCAGGACCGGCTGCACTTCGTCGCGCTCGACCTGACCACGAACGATCCGGCCCAGGTGCGGGCCCTGCTGCGCAAGTGGACCGCGGCGGCCGAGCGGATGGTCGCCGGTGCCGAGACCACGCCGGGGGGCGCGGTCAACCTCAACCCGGACGCGCCGCCGACCGACACCGGCGAGGCGCTCGGCCTGCCGGCGGCGTCGCTCACGCTCACCTTCGGCGTCGGCGCCGCGCTGTTCGACAAGCTGGGCATCGGTGCGTTGCGGCCGCCGGGGCTGGCCGAGCTGCCGCGTTTCACCGGCGACCAGATCGACCCGGCGGTGTCCGGCGGCGACCTGTGCATCCAGGCCTGCTCCGACGATCCGCAGGTGGCGGTGCACGCGGTGCGCAACCTGGTGCGGATGGGCTTCGGCGTCACCTCGGTGCGCTGGTCGCAGCTCGGGTTCGGCCGCACCTCGTCGACCTCGACCGCGCAGGCGACGCCGCGCAACCTGTTCGGCTTCAAGGACGGCACCCACAACCTCAAGGCCGAGGATCCGGCCGGGCTCGACGAGCACGTGTGGATCCGGCCGGGCGACGGGCCCCGCTGGCTGGAGGGCGGCAGCTACCTGGTCGCGCGCCGGATCCGGATGCACATCGAGATCTGGGACCGCACCTCGCTCTCGGAGCAGGAGCGGCTGGTCGGGCGGACCAAGGGCGTCGGCGCCCCGCTGGGCCGCTCCCAGGAGTTCGACCTGGCCGACTACGCGGCCATGCGCCCCGACGGGCTGCCGGTGATCGACGTCAACGCGCACATCCGGCTGGCGTCGGCCGAGAACCTGGGCGGGGTGAAGATCCTGCGCCGCGGCTACAACTTCGTCGACGGCAGCGATGGCTCCGGGCACCTCAACGCCGGCCTGTTCTTCATCGCGTTCATGCGCGACCCGCACCGGCAGTTCGTGCCGATGCAGCGGGCGCTGGCCCAGACCGACGAGATGATGGAGTACCTGGAGCACACCAGCTCGGCCGTCTTCGCCTGCCCCGCCGGGCTCGGCGAGGGCGAGTACTGGGGCCATTCCCTGTTCGAGTCCTGACCCGGCTTCCCGGCGGGTCAGGGGCGGGGGTCGGCGGTGGCGTAGCGGTCGGCCGCGGCCCAGACCAGGCGGGCGTACTCGCCGGAGCGGTTGTAGGCCAGCACCCCGTCCCACCAGCCGGCGCCGGTGGCGGTGTCGCGGGCGCCGGCGCACAGGTAGCCGGCCGCGGCGCGGGCCGCGTCGTCGAGCTGGTGCGGGTCGCGCACGCCGTCGCCGTTGCCGTCGGCGCCGTAGCGGGCCCAGGTGGTGGGCAGGAACTGCATCGGCCCGACCGCCCGGTCGTAGCCGGGATCGCCGTCGAGCCGGCCGCCGTCGGTGTCGAGCACCTCCCGCACGCCCGCCGACCCGTCCAGCGCGACCCCGATGATCCGCGGGCGGGCCACCCCGTCGGCGTCCAGATCGGCGCGGCCCAGCCGGCCATGATCCGATTCGACGCGGCCGATGCCGGCCAGGGTGGCCCAGGACAGCCGGCAGTCCGGGGTCGCCGCGCGCTGGACCAGCTCGGCGGCCCCGTAGGCGCGCAGCGCCCGCGCCGGCACCCCGCTGCGGTCCGCGACCCGCTGCGCCCAGCCGTCGAGGTCGACCTCGGCGGCCAGCGGGTCCGGCTGCGGCACCGGGGTGTTCCGCGGGACATCCGCCGCGACCAAGCCATCACCGGGCCCATCCCGATCACCGCCGCGTTCCGCGGAACCGATGAGCACGTTCACCACCAGCCCGGCGAGCAGCAGCAGGGCCACCGGCAGCGCCAGCAGCAGCACCGATCGACGCCGCGCCACACGACCATGATCGGGACGCATCACCCCAACCTAGCCACGCCCCGCTGAGCCACCCTCAGCGACCGCCGGCGCCCCGGGGGATGGGTGGATGGCGCATCCGCACAAGCACGAGGGGGGCGGATGCGCCATCCACGCAGCCGGGCACCGCGTCCGAAGCGGGGTCGGGGCGATCAGGGGCGGGTCAGACCCGGTTGGTGGTCGCGAGGTCGGCCGGGGTTCGCGGCCAGAACCGGGTCCAGCCGGCGGCGTCCAGATGGTGCGGATCCACCCCGTCGGCAGCCGCGGCGCGTTCCGCGGAACGCACCGCCACGGCGAACCGGCGGGCGGACGCGCGCAGCTCCGCCTCCGGGTCGATCCCGGCCAGCCGGGCCGCGGCGGCCGTCGCGAACAGCTGATCGCCGATCCCGCTGCCCACCGGCAGCAGCTGCGCGGGCAGCCCGGCCCGCGCCGTGCGGCTGATCAGCTTGGCCACCAGCGCCACCGCCGGCTGACCGAGCGGCACTCCGTCCACACTGGACTCACGCTGCTTCTCGGCCCGCTTGAGCTCCTCCCACCGGTGCTGCTGGCGCTCGGCGGTGTTGATCCGCTCCGGGGTGTCGGCGGCGGCCGGCGCGAACACGTGCGGGTGTCGCCCGACCAGCTTGGCCACCAGGTCCCCGGCCACGTCGTCGATGTCGAATCCCGGGACGCTCTCGGCCGCGACCCTGGCGTGGAACAGCACCTGCAGCAGCACGTCGCCGAGCTCCTCGCGCACTTCGACCGGATCGCCGTCCTCGATGGCCTGGTAGAGCTCGTAGCACTCCTCGATCAGGTAGGGCAGCAGCGATTCGTGGGTCTGCTCGGCGTCCCACGGGCAACCGCCCGGCGAGCGCAGCCGATCCATCACCGCCGCCGCGTCCAGCAGCTTCCCGCCGGCCGGAACCCCGATCACCTCGACGGCGTCGCCGGCCATCGCCGGATCCGTGGTGATCAGCACCTCGGGTCCGTCCGCCGGTGCGGTCGCGTCGGGACGGGTCGCTCCGAGCGCGGCGCAGACGTCGTCGGGCACGGTCGCGTCGGCGTACACCCGGGCGGCGGCGCGCAGCGCGGGCACCGCGGCGACCGGCAGCACACCGGTCCAGCGGGCCGGCAGCACCACGACCGTGCGCGACATGACGATCAGCCCTGCGTGGTGCCGCCGGGCAGCATGATCGTGCCGGCGCGTTCGTCCTCGGCCACCACCCGCAGCTGGATCGGATCCCAGACCCCGTAGCGCGGGTTGACCCGCACCCCGATCCGATCGGCGTCGGGCTGCAGCAGCCGCTCCCCGATCGTCGTCTTCTGGGTGCTGGAGATCGCGCTGATCGCCTGCTGATCGAACGGGGCGTCGGTGCGCCGGTCGGTGACCCGGAAGACGATCCAGGTGCTCTGCCGCTGGTTGGGCTGGAACGCCACCACCCCGCCGACCGGCGTGCCGAACAGCACGGTGCCGGCCGCCTCCGGCGAGGTGACCGCGTCGTAGGCGGTGCCCCTCGCGGAGGTCTGCGGATCGCCGAACAGGGCGTCGGCGGCCGGGCCGCCCGCGGCCAGCAGCATCGCGATGCGCTGGGCGTCGGCCTCGGAGGTGACCGCGACCAGGTCGGCCGTGACCGACAGTCCTCCGATCGACTTCTCGGCCAGCGCCGTGGCCAGCAGGTCGTCGCGCACCCGGGAGCGCAGCGTCGGCAGGTCGTAGATCGACGACTGCAGCGCCGCGTCCACCCCGCCGCTCTCCTCGAGACGGGTGTCGACCTGGGCGTCGGAGACGGCGAGGCCCTCGGCCGCCGCGCGCCGCTGCAGCAGGTCGTGGATCACCGCGCGGCCGACGATGCTGCGGGCCACGTCGGCGGGGCCGCCGCCCTGGGCGGTCAGCGCGTCCAACGACCCCGGCTTTTTCAGCGCCACCTGGAGCTGGGACTGGACGCTCTCCAGCGGCACCACGTCGCTGCCCACGATGACCGCGGCACCGGCCTGGTCCGGTCCGCCGCAGCCCGTGATCAGCGCGCCGGCGGCCAGCACCGCGGCGACGACCCGTGACGGGCCACGGCCCAGCTGCATACGCACGGCGAACACCCTCTCACGGCGTCCTCCGGCGGCTCGGCTCAGGGACCGCGTCACGCGCTGACCGACACCTTGATCGGCTGCAGCAGGTCGCGCAGCAGCGTGGAGCACCAGTCCAGCAGCGCGACATCGCGCAGCGGCTGGCCGCCGATCCGGTCGCCCTCGACCGGCCTGGGCACCACGACCACCCGCGAGGCCGGCTTGTAGGCCGCCTTCGGGTGCAGCCGGCGCAGCCGCAGCTGCCCGGAGTCGGGCAGCTCGACCGGGCCGAAACGGACGGTGTTGCCGGCCACCGTCACCTCGGTGACGCCCAGCGTGCGGCACGACTGCCGGAACGCGGCCACCGCGAGCAGGTTGCGCACCGGGGTGGGCGGCTCCCCGTAGCGGTCGGTGAGCTCCTCGACGATGGCGTCCAGCGCCGCCGCGTCGCCCGCCTCGGCGATCTTGCGGTAGACCTCGAGCCGGAGTCGCTCGCCGGTGGCGTAGTCGTGCGGGATGTGCGCATCGACCGGCAGGTCCACCCGCACCTCGGCCAGCGCTTCGGCCTCCTCCCCTTCGCCGGCGCCGGCGGCCTGGCGGAACGCGGCCACCGCCTCGCCGACCAGCCGGATGTAGAGGTCGAACCCGACGCCGGCGATGTGCCCGCTCTGCTCGGCGCCCAGGATGTTGCCCGCCCCGCGGATCTCCAGGTCCTTCATCGCCACCGCGGCACCCGCGCCCAGCTCGGAGTGCTGGGCGATGGTGGCCAGGCGATCGTGCGCGGTCTCGGTGAGCGGGTGCTCGGGCGGGAACAGGAAGTAGGCGTAGCCACGTTCGCGCCCGCGCCCCACCCGCCCGCGCAGCTGGTGCAGCTGCGACAGCCCGAGGGTGTCGGAGCGCTCCACGATCAACGTGTTGGCGTTGGAGATGTCCAGCCCGTTCTCCACGATCGTGGTGCACACCAGCACGTCGTACTCGTTGTGCCAGAACCCGGCGACGGTGCGCTCCAGCAACTCCTCGTTCATCTGCCCGTGCGCCACCGCGACCCGCGCCTCCGGCACCAGCCCGCGGATCTTGGCCGCGGCCCGGTCGATGGTGGAGACCCGGTTGTGCACGTAGAACACCTGGCCGTCGCGCAGCAGCTCGCGGCGGATCGCGGCGGTCACCTGCTTGTCGTCGTAGGCGCCGACGTAGGTCAGCGTCGGGTGCCGGTCCTCGGGCGGGGTGGTGATCGTGGACAGCTCCCGGATCCCGGCCAGGCTCATCTCCAGCGTCCGCGGGATCGGGGTGGCGCTCAGGGTGAGCACGTCGACGTGGGTGCGCAGCGCGGTGATGTGCTCCTTGTGCTCGACGCCGAAGCGCTGCTCCTCGTCGACGACGACCAGCCCGAGGTCCTTCCACCGGATCCCGGTCTGCAGCAGCCGGTGGGTGCCGATGACCACGTCGACGGAGCCGTCGGCCAGCCCCTCGACGGTCTGCCGGGCCTCGGTGGCGTCGGTGAACCGGGACAGTCCCTTGACGGTCACCGGGAACGCGCGCATCCGCTCGCTGAAGGTGCCCAGGTGTTGGGTGGCCAGCAGCGTGGTGGGCACCAGCACGGCGACCTGCTTGCCGTCCTGCACCGCCTTGAACGCCGCCCGCACCGCGATCTCGGTCTTGCCGAAGCCGACGTCGCCGGAGATCACCCGGTCCATCGGCACCGGGCGTTCCATGTCCGCCTTGACCTCGTTGATCGCGGCCAGCTGGTCGGGCGTCTCGGTGAACGGGAACGCGTCCTCCAGCTCCGCCTGCCACGGGGTGTCGGCGCCGAACGCGTAGCCGGGGGCGGACTGGCGGGCGGCGTAGAGCTGCACGAGCTGCGCGGCGATCTGCCGGACGGCCTTGCGGGCGCGGCCCTTGGTCTTGGCCCAGTCGCCGCCGCCGAGCTTGTTCAACGCCGGCACCTCGCCGCCGACGTAGCGGCTGATCTCGTCCAGTGCATCGGTGGGGACGAAGAGTCGGTCCGGCGGCTGCCCGCGCTTGCTGCTCGCGTACTCGAGCACGAGATATTCGCGAGTTGCCCCCTGGATCTCCCGGTGTCGCATCTCCACGAAGCGGCCGATGCCGTGCTGGGAGTGCACCACGTGGTCGCCGGGCTTGAGGGTGACCAGGTCGACGGCGTTGCGCCGCCGCGAGGCGAGCTTGCGCACCTCACCCGCGGCCCGGTTGCCGGTCAGGTCGGCCTCGCTCAGCACGACCAGGGTGCCCACGGTGAACCCGTTGACCAGCTGCCCGCAGGTCACGGTGACCAGCCCGGCCGCGGGCGGCGCGCTCAGCTCGTCGACCAGCTGGGCCGGCACGTCGGCCTCGCGCAGTTGCTCCAGCGAGCGCTGCGCGGTGCCGTGCCCGCCGACCACCAGCACCGCGGTGCCACCGGTGGCCACGTGCGCGCGCAGGTCGACCAGCGCCCGGTCGGTGTCGCCGCGGTAGGACTCGACCTCGTGCACGGCCGGCGCGAGGGCGTCGTCCCGACCGCTGATCAGCGGGCTGAGGGTGAGCACCGGGCGGCCGGAGCCGGCGGCGTGCTCGAGCACCTCGCCGAGGTCGCGGTAGGCCGAGGCGCCCACGTCGATCGGTGCGCTGCCGCCCATGCCGGCGGAGCCGATGGAGCGGCTCGTCGAGCTCGCCGCGGCGAACCAGGACGCGGCCAGGAACTCCTGCCCGGTGCGCACCAGGTCGGCGCTGCGGGTGCGGATCCGCTCCGGGTCGGCCAGCAGCACCAGCGCGCCGGCGGGCAGCAGGTCGGTGAGCAGCTCCAGCTCGGTCGACCCGTCGTCGGCCACCGCGAGCACCGGGATCAGTGACTCCATGCCCTCGGTCGGGATGCCCTCGGCCAGGTGTTCGAGCAGCTCGCGCAGGGCCGGGTTGTTCTCGTGCTCGCGCGCCAGCGCCGCCGCCCGCTCCCGCACCGGTCGGGTGAGCAGCAGCTCCCGGCAACCGGGGGCCAGCAGCTGCTCGACCGGTTCGATGGAGCGCTGGTCGGCCACGGCGAACGAGCGCAGCTCGCTGACCTCGTCGGCCCAGAACTCGACCCGCACCGGGTGCTCGGCGGTCGGCGGGAAGATGTCGACGATGCCGCCGCGCACCGCGAACTCGCCGCGCGCGGTGACCATCTCCACCCGGGTGTAGGCCAGCTCGACCAGCCGCTCCAGCAGCCCGTCGAAATCCTCGGTGTCGCCGACCTTCAACGCGACCGGGTCGAGCCGGCCCAGCCCCGGCGCGATCGGCTGGATCAGGCTGCGCGCGGCGGCCACGACGACCCGCGGTGCGGTCTGCGCGGAGGCCAGCCTGCGGAAGATCGACAGCCGCCGCCCGACGGTGTCCGAGCGCGGCGAGAGCCGCTCGTGGGGCAGCGTCTCCCAGCTGGGCAGCACCTCGACCGCGTCCGCCCCGAGCAGGTCGACGGCGGCGGCGCCGAGGTCACCGGCCTCCCGGTCGGTGGCGGTGACGGCCAGTACGGTGCGGTCCGCGCCGCGCGGGTCGGCCAGCGCGGCGGCCAGGAAGGGGCGCAGCGCAGCGGGCCCCTCGATGCGCAGGGCCGGCACCGCGGTGTCGCGGGTGGCGCGGGCGGCGTCGAGCACGGCGCGGATGTCGGGTTCGGCGAGGGCGGAGCTGAGCAGACCGGAGAGCTTGGCCACGTTGTTCGGGTACCCCTTGGGCCGGTGTTGGCGCACGACAACGAGCCCCGAGCGGGCGCAGACCCGCAGCGAGGTTCCGGTATCCAGCCTACGCCGGGCGCGTCCGCCGGCATCTGGAGCGTCACGTTCCGCCGAGCCGCCGGCAGCGTTCCGGGCCTCACCCCGCCGCCGGGGCGATCGTCCTGCGGTGGACGTGCGCGGTCTCCGCCGCCGGCCCGGGTTCGGTGAGCTACCCCCTGCTGACCCCGTGAGGTGGCACGACTCGGGGCTCAGGACCGGTATCACGATCTACGGCCGGAGTGCCGGACCCGGGCCGGTGTCGAGGCCCGCCGGCGACACACGGACGGGCGAGCGCGGTAACGGGCCAGCCGGTGCCGCTCGATGCAGAGGTGTTCGCCGTCACATCCAGCAGCCAGGAGCATGCCATGGCGCCGGCTCGCCCACCGCGCACCGAGAACTCGGCATCGGGACTCGTCCTGCTCGACGCCGAGCACACGGTCGCGGTCACCGGGGAGGAGCACCACCAGGGTGTCCTGTCCTGGTTCGCGCCGGGCGGCGACGGGCGCACCCGGCACCTGGCCGTCGCGCTACGCCCGGCGCCGGTGACACGCGGCCGGTACGCCGGTCAACCCGGTGTCGAGGTCCTGCTCGACGGGCAGCGCGTAGGCGAGCTCACCCAGCGGATGGCCCAGCGGTACCGGCCGCTGATCGACCAGGTACTGCGGACCGGAGGCCGTCCCGGGTGCGTGGCTCGGGTGGTGGCAGGACGTCGCGGCCTCGCGATGGAACTCCGGCTCCCCGCGGCCGCCAACCGGGTCGGCGTTCCCGCACGACTCGGGTCGCCGCCCCCACCTCACCACCCGCGCGGTCCGCGACCCCCGGCCCGGCCGGGTGCTCCCGCCGCCGGTGGGCGCAGCCGCAAGCCGCTCTGGATCGGCGCCGGTGTGGCCGCCACACTCCTGATCATCGGTGGGGGCCTCGCCGGTGGTGGCGACACCACGCCACCGCCCGACACCGTGTCGGCCGCGGCGCGGTCCACCGCCGCCTCCGCTCCGACGTCGGCCTCCGCCGCGGCGACCTCGAGCGCGGCGAGCTCGAGCCGGGCGAGCTCGAGCGCGGTGTCCTCGAGCGCGGCGATCCCGACCGCCGACGCCCCGCCGCGGACCACGCTCCGGGTGGCCCCGCCGCCGACGCCGCGGCTGTCTGCTGCGCGCCGGGCGCCGGAGCCGTCCGCGCGGGAGCCGGAGCCTGTGGAGCCGGAGCCCACCACGAAGCCGTCGAAGAAGGCCGCTTCAGTTGGCGCCGGGGACTGCGACTCCAACTACAGCGGGTGCGTGCCGATCGCCAGCGACGTGGACTGCGCGGGCGGCAGCGGCAACGGCCCGAAGTACGTCGCCGGACCCGTTCGCGTCATCGGCAGCGACGTTTACGACCTGGACCGGGACGGCAACGGGGTTGCCTGCGAGTGAAGCTCCGGCGACCCAGAACTCTCGGTGCCCCGTTCTAGCGTGCTTCCATGTCCCTCATGACGGCCTCGCTGACCGCAGACGAGTTCCTCGCGGGTGACTACCCCGTGGGCTCGGAGCTGATCAACGGCGAGATCTTCGTGAACGATCCGCCTTGTCCGCACCAGGAGGTCGTCGCGCGGCTGAACGAGGTGTTGCGCGCGTGGACCCGCACCGCGCAGGGATTCGGACGCGCCGGGCAGCGTGGTAACTGGGTGCTCGCCGGTGGGAACGTCTACATGCCCGACGTCTGGTGGGCAGCCGCTCGCCCCACGGGCACCCGACACACCGGCCCGCCCGACCTGGCCGTCGAGGTCCGCTCCCCCGGCACCTGGCACCGCGATGTCGGGCTCAAGCTGCACCAGTACCTGATCTCGCGCACGCCCGAGCTGTGGCTGGTCGACAGCCCGGCCCACACCGTCCTGGTGTTCCGCGGAACGGATTTCCGCACCGGAGTCGAGCTCTCGGGTGGACAGCAGCTCACGACACCACTGCTGCCGGGGTTCACGGTCGGGGTCGATGAGCTGTTCGCCGACATCGACTGAGGGTGAGCACGGGCCGACGACCGCTGTCCGCCTGGCCACCCGTCACGAACGGGAAACCGAGCCGGTGCGTGTCGGCAACAACCAGGCGCTGTAGTGAGCAGCGACTCACGAAGGTGAGGCGCGTCTAGGGTTCCGCTCCCGAAAAACGGGAGGCCTGGTCCGAGAGATGCAGGCGACCAGCAGTCCCGGTCGCCCCACGGCGGGACAAAAGCCCGGGAGACAGCTGGTGAGCCGGCTGCTCCACGGCCGGCTCCCGAGACCGTGAGGAGCACCGTTCGTGCATTACCACCCGGGGAAGCCCGACGGCGAGATCCACGGCAACTACGGGCCCGAGGCCGCGTTCGCGGTCCGCGCCGAGGCCGAGCTGCCCACGACGAAGTGGGAGGAGGAGGTCGCCCGCGGCCTGGAGCTGGGCCTGCCCGGCGCGGACTCCATCGTGGACAAGCGGATCCCCACCTTCTCCCGCGGCGAGCTGCCGCACTTCGCCGGCATCAACACCTTCCTCAAGGCCCCCTACGTGGAGGACGTGCGCCGCTGCGGCGAGTACGACGTGGCGGTGCTCGGCGCCCCGTTCGACGGCGGCACCACCTACCGCTCCGGCACCCGCTTCGGCCCGCAGGGCATCCGCAAGATCTCCGCGCTGTACGGCCCGTACAGCTTCGAGCTCGGCGTGGACCTGCGCGAGACGATCACCATCGCCGACCTGGGCGACATCTTCACCATCCCCGGGAACATCGAGAAGACCTTCGACCAGATCACCAAGGCCGTCTCGCACGTCTACGAATCCGGCGCGTTCCCGGTGGTGCTCGGCGGCGACCACTCCATCGGCTACCCGACCGTCCGCGGCGTCGCCCCGCACCTGAACGGCGGCAACCTGGGGATCATCCACTTCGACCGGCACGTCGACACCCAGGAGACCGACCTCGACGAGCGGATGCACACCACGCCCTGGTTCCACGCCACCGACATCCCGAACGTCCCGGCCGAGAACCTGGTGCAGATCGGCATCGGCGGCTGGCAGGCGCCGCGGCCCGGGGTCAAGGTCGGCCGGGAGCGCGGCACCACGGTCATGACCGTCACCGACTGCGTCGAGATGGGCATCGAGGCCGCCGCGCAGCGCGCGCTGGACGTGGCGTGGGACGGCGCCGACGCGGTCTGGCTCTCGTTCGACGTCGACTGCCTGGACGCCGCGTTCGTGCCCGGCACCGGATGGCCGGAACCGGGCGGCTTCCTGCCGCGCGAGGTGCTCAAGTTCATCCAGCTCATCGCCGATGCCGCACCGCTCGCCGGCATGGAGGTCGTCGAGTGCTCGCCGCCCTATGACAACGCGGAGATCACCGCGTTGATCTCCACCCGGGTCATCTGCGACACCCTCGGGTGCCTGGTGCGCTCGGGCCACCTGCCGAAGCAAACGTCCAGCTGAGTTCACCCTCTCGCCGGCGCAGCGCGGCACCGACGACGCATCCACAGGAGTCATCATGATCATCCTTGGCGTCGCGATCGGCGTCCTCATCGTCGTGTCCGTCGGCCTCATGGTCGCCAAGAAGGTCGACGGCGACAGCACCAACTTCCTGGTCGCCGGCCGCTCGCTGGCCCTGCCGCTGGTCGCGGCCGGGTTGATGGGCCAGGCCGTGGATTCCAACGCCACCCTCGGCAACACCGACCTGACCTACTCGCTCGGCTTCTGGGCCGGCGCATCGCTGCCGCTGGGGCTCGGGCTGTGCCTGCTGATCACCGGGATCTTCTTCGCCAAGCCGATGAACCGGATGGGGCTGCTCAGCCTGCCCGACTTCTACCGGATCAAGTACGGCCGCGGGATCGAGCTGACGTCGTCGGTCCTGATGATCTTCAGCTTCTGCATCCTGCTGGCCGGGAACCTGGTCGCGGGCGGGTTCCTGTTCGAGAGGTTCCTGGGCACGAGCTACGCCGGCGGGGTGCTGCTGATCGTCACGGTGGTGCTCAGCTACACGCTGACCGGCGGCATGTTCTCCGACGCCTACACCGCGCTGATCCAGATGGCGATCACCGTGATCGGCACCGCGTCGCTGCTGATCTGGGTCTGGGTGACCTACGGGATCACGATCCCCGAGGGCATGGGGCCGTTCGACCTCGGGCAGCTCACCGACCCGGCGCAGGGCGCGATGATCAACTGGGCCACGCTGGTCGCGCTGGGCATCGGCGACATCGTGGCCATCGACTTCATGCAGCGGATCTTCTCGGCGCGCAGCCCGGAGATCGCGCGGCGGGCCTGCTTCGTCGGCGCGGCCGGTACGGCCGTGATCGGCATCCCCTACGCGCTGGTCGCGCTGTCGGCCACGACGATCCTCACCGACCACGACACGTCAGCCGACGGTCCGGTGCTGTTCGCGCTGCTCGACCGGTTCGCGCCGGTCGGGCTGTCCATCCTGGTCCTGTCGGCGATCATCGCCGCCTCCTGCTCCACGGCGAACGGGGCGATCCTGGGCACCGCGTCGGTCGCCGTGCGCAACATCGCCGGGGTGGAACCGCCGGCCGAGGACCGCAGCGTCCCGGACCCGTTGCTGCGGCTGGTCCGGCTCACCATGCTGCCGGTGGTCGGCATCGCGATCTTCTTCGCACTGGCCGTGCCGCAGACCGGGATCCTGCTCACGCTGGCCTTCGACCTCATGCTGGCCGGGCTGATCGTGCCGTTCGTGCTGGGGCACTACTGGTCCCGGATCACGCCGACCGCGGCCGCCGCGGCGATCGCGGTCGGGGTGTTCGTGCGGCTGATGCTGTTCGCGGTCACGCCGACCATGTACGGGATGGAGAACACCGTCCTCTACGTGCCCAACGACGTGTTCGGGCCCGGGTTCGACGGCTGGCCGACGTTCATCGCGCCGGTGGCCAGCCTGGTCGCGTTCGTGGCGGTGGCGCTGACCGGCAGCGACCGGCCGGCACCCGAGGTTCAGCGGTCGGCCGCGGCTCCAGTACCGGCCACCGAGCCCTGATCCGGACGCGTCAATCGGTGCGATCGGCACTTTCGCACGCTAGGTGCGTGCGAAAGTGCCGTTCGCGCCGCTCCTGCCCGCGGACGCCGGTGCGCCGCCAGGCCCGACCGGGTGCTCCCGCTCGCTACGGCCGGGGGCCGAGCAGCGGACGGACCCGGGACGGCCGGGTGGTCGGGTCGGGCGGGCGCACCGCCGGCCGCTCGGCCAGCGCGGCTAGCGCCATGTCGACGGCCCGTTCCAGCTGCGGGTCGAGCCCGGCCACCCAGTCCTGCGGGCGGATCACCACCTCGACGTCCGGTTCGACCCCGCGGTTCTCCACCTCCCAACCGACGTCGTCGAACCAGAAGGCGTAGCGCGGCTGGGTCACCCGGGTGCCGTCGACCAGCCCGTAGCGCCCGTCGATGCCGATCACCCCGCCCCAGGTGCGCACCC
Source organism: uncultured Actinomycetota bacterium (assembly GCA_963730945.1). Taxonomy (GTDB): domain Bacteria; phylum Actinomycetota; class Actinomycetes; order Mycobacteriales; family Pseudonocardiaceae; genus Pseudonocardia. Next base: position 202,749 of record CAVSTV010000003.1, on the reverse strand, counting down.
CGACCACCGGCCCGATGCCCAGCCGCTTGATCGCCGCGGTGACGATGTCGCCGTCCGACCCGGACAGCTCGTCGGCCAGCGCCACCACCGGTCCGCGCGGCGCGTCCCCGGGGTAGGTCGTGGGCTGGCGGTGCCGCGGCGCATCCCAGCCGATCACCCTGCGGGCCAGCTTCTCCACCACCAGCTGCGAGGTGTGCCCGCCGCTAGTTGCCCCGCACGTCGAGCACCAGCCCGTCCCGGGCGGTCTCCCGGCTCAGGTCGCGGTGCAGCTGCGCCCACCCGGGGGCCATCATGTCCGGCACGTGCAGGTAGCCGAGCCGGCCCTCGGACCGGTCGGCCACGAACGCCCGGCGGCCGGCCACCCAGTCCTGGTAGCGCAACGCCACCTCGGAGCGCAGCGGGCGCACCGCCACCCGCCGTACCTCGCCCGCGTCGGCGCTCGTCGTATCTCTATGCCGGCCCGGACCGGATCGTCAGCTCCACCAGCTGGCCGGCCCGCGCGACCAGCAGCGGCGCCGGCCCGTACGCGGGGTCCACCGGGACCCCGCCCACCTCCAGGATCACGTCGCCGGCGCGCACGTCGACCCCGGGCCCGGACAGCGGGCTGCGGGCGGCCGGCGCCGACGTCTCGGGCGGCAGCACCCGCACCACCCGCCAGCCGGCGCCGGACCCGTCGGGTTCCAGGTCGGCACCCAGCAGCCCGGGCCGCCCGGATCCGTCACCGGTTCCGCCGCCGGTCACGTAGGCGTGCGAGGTGCCCAGCTCGCCCTGCAGCTCCCAGAGCAGGTCCACCAGGTCGTCGTGACTGCCCACCGCGTCCACCAGCGGCCGGTACCGGTCCATCTCGGCGGCCCAGTCGACGCCGGCCATGTCCGCGGTCCAGAAGTGGTCGCGCATCAACCGGCCGGCCTCGTCGAACATCTGCCGCCATTCGACCGCCGGATCGACGGTGACCACGATGCGCCGGGTGTCGACCTCGAACTCGTCCACGCCGCCGTCGCCGCTCCCGGCTTCCGGCGCGCTCGACCCGGACCGGTCGGTGCGCAGGATCCGCAGCGTGTGCCGATCCCGCACGACCAGCCGAGTCCCGTCGCCGCTGACCGCGAACGACGACACCGGATCGGCGATCACCTCCAGCTTGCGGCGGGTCAGGTCGTAGCGCTCCAGCACCGGCCGTTGCGGCTTGTCCTCGGTGCCGGCCCGGCCGTCACCGAGCACGCCCGCGACCGGGCTGCGGTACCAGAGCAGACAGTTCTTGCCCGCGCGCATGCCGCGGTAGCGGGCGGCGACGACCGGTACCGGCACCACCCGGTCGGCCAACCCGTCGACGTCGACGATCACCGTGGGTGGCGTGTCGTCGCCCGGCTTGGTGGGCGCCGGCTCCACGCGCACCGGTTCGCCGTCCTCACCGTCGGCCGGCGGCTCGGTCGGTTCCGGCGCCGGCGGGTCTTCCGGGCCCTCCTCGGCCGCCGAGACCGGCCGCCCGTCCGGACTGGCGCCGAACGGGGAGGGCGTGCGCGCCGCGAGCGGCACCAGGAACGGCCGCCACGACGCGGGGAAGGTGAGGTCGAACGAATGCTGGTCGTAGATCGGGTCGAAGCTGCGCCGGGACAGGAAGGCCAGGTACTTGCCGTCGGAGGTGAAGGCCGGGTTGGTGTCGACGAACCGCGGCGCCGTCACCGCGACCAGGGTGTCGTCCGACAGCCGCGCCATCATGATCCGGCTGAGCCCCGATTCCACCGGGTCGCAGTAGGCGAGCCAGGCGCTGTCCGGGGACCAGCACAGATCGGAGATCTCGCCGTCGGCCCCGCGGGCCAGCTCCCGCAGCGCACCACGCTGCGGATCGAGCACCAGCAGCCGGCCGTCGTGCGCGGCCAGCGCCACCGCGGAACCGTCCGGGGCCGGGGCCAGCTCGAGCACCCGCCCCAGCTCGCCGGTGCCGAAGCGGCGCAGCGGGGGCGCGTCGTCGGACCGCTCGTCCAGCGGCGCGACGACGACCGCGTCCTCCCCGTCGACGTCATCGATCCACACCACCAGGTCGGCACCGAGCGGGCGCGCCAGCCGGGCCCGGGCGCCCGGGACGGCGAGCAGGGTGCGCGCGGGCCCGTCCCGATGGGTGAGCCGGTGCACGGTGCCGCGGACCAGCGCGATGCTGGTGCGGCCGGTGCGGTCCGGGGCCGCCGCCGTCAGCTCGGCCGGGGTGTCGATCCGGAACGGCTCCCGAGCGGCGCGCGGACCTCCGAGCCGGATCTCCAGTCGCCGCCCGGACGCCTCGGCGGCCAGTGAGTCGACGATCCACAGCTCCCCCGCCGACTCGTAGACCACCCGCTCGCCGTCGGTGCTCGCGTGCCGGGCGTAGAAGGCCGGTGCGCCGGGCGCGCCGTGATCGGTGTGCCGGCGCAGCCCGGTGGCGTCGGCGTCCAGCGAGTACAGGTTGCCCCAGCCCTCGTGGTCGGCGAGGAAGGCGATCCGCTGCTCGCGCCCAGATCCGACGATCATCGGCGACCCCAGCTGCCCGTCCAGGTCGGCGGCGATCCGCACGAACTCGCCCGAGCCCTCGGGGTCCCACCACAGCTTGCCGGCGGTGCCGCCCCGGTAGCGCTTCCACCAGGCCATGTCCCGGGTCATGGTCGTGGTGACCACGACGGCGGCGCCCCCGGGCGCGAGCGCGACGTCGGACACCGGCCCGAAGTCGAGCCGGCGGGGCGTGCCACCGGTCGCCGGGATGGCGTAGGCCCAGGTGCGCCGCGGCGAGGGCTGCCCGGCCGCGCTCACCGCGATCACCTCACCCGCCGCGGTCCAGCCGATCGTGCGGGCCTGGTGGTCGGCCCAGTACGACAGCCGCCGCACGCCGCCGCCGTCGAGCTCGGAGACGAAGACCTCCGGCGATCCCTCCCGCCACGACGTCCAGGCCACCTTCGTGCCGTCCGGGGCGATCCGCGGTCCCGCGACGGGCACGCCGTCGGCGGTGAGCCGGTAGGCCCGACCACCGGCGAGCGGGGCGGTCCACACGTCGTTCTCGGCCACGAAGACCAGCGTGTCGCCGTGCAGGTGCGGAAACCGGAGGTAGCTGCGGGCCATGACGAAGACCGTAGCGACCGGCACCGGCAGCACCGCCCCGACGAAACGCCCGTCACACCGGGCCCTCACCGCAGCCCGGCCAGGATGGTCGCCATGCTGGGCGACGGATCATCGACGAGCGGGCGTAGCCCGGCGCGACGAGCGAGCTGCGGGCTGGCGTTCGCGGCGCTGATGGGGCTCACCGGGTGCTCGTCGGCGCCGGACGCCACCTCGGTGCAGGCGGGCGGAGCGGGCACCTCGCCGGCCGCGGGCTCGGCCGTGCCGTCGCGGAGCGGGACCCCGGAGCTGCGGGTCCAGGTGGTGGCGGAGGGGTTGTCGCAGGTCTGGGACGTCGGCTTCCTGCCCGACGGGCAGGTGCTGGTCACCGAGCGCGAGGGCAAGCTGTCGCTCCTGTCGGGCACGTCGCCGGGCGCGACGGTGCGGCCGGTGCAGGCCGACCTCGACGACGTCTACGCCCGCGGCGAAGGCGGCCTGATGGGCATGGTCGTGCACCCCGACTTCGCGCAGAGCCGCCGGTTCACCACCTGCCAGACGCACGCCGAGGGTGGCGCGGCTACCGACGTCCGGCTCGTCACCTGGCAGCTGTCCAACGACGGCGGCTCGGCCAACCGCGTCAAGGATCCGCTGGTCGGCGGCCTGCCCATCGCCTCGTCGGGGCGGCATTCGGGATGCCGCCCGACCATCGCCGCCGACGGGGCGCTGCTGGTCGGCACCGGCGACACCGCCCGCGGCACCCTGCCGCAGGACCTCACCTCGCTGGGCGGCAAGGTACTTCGGATCGATCTGGCCACCGGCGGACCGCTGCCGGACAACCCCTTCATCGACGCCGACAACCCGGCACAACGGCTGATCTGGGACTACGGGCACCGCAACGTGCAGGGCCTGGCCGTGCAGCCCGGGACCGGGCGGGTGTACTCCGCCGAGCACGGACCGAGCACCGACGACGAGGTCAACCTGCTCGAGCCGGGCGCCAACTACGGCTGGGATCCCGCGCAGGGTGGCACCGTCGGCGGCTACGACGAGTCGGTGCCGATGACCGACCTGGAGCGTTTCCCGGACGCGGTCCCGGCCGCGTGGAGCTCGGGCAGCCCGGTGGAGGCGGTGGCCGGGGCGGCGTTCCTGTCCGGGGCCCAGTGGGGCGAGCTGGACGGGGTGCTCGCGGTCGGGGCGCTGCGCGGCGAGAAGCTGCTGCTGATGACCATCGGTCCGGACGGGGCGGTCGCCCGGGTCGGCATCCCGGCGCCGCTGGAAGGCGCCTACGGGCGGTTGCGCGCGGTGCGGCTCGCCCCCGACGGGTCGCTGTTCGTCACCACCTCCAACGGCGGCGGCGACGACATGGTGTTGCGCGTCGACCCGGTCTGAGCGACCGGCCGCACAGCGGCCCGCCGTGGAACCTCGACATCCCACGGGGTGTCACGGCGGCCAGTGTGACCGCGATCAGCGCTGGCGGCTGCGGTGGGTGCGAATCCCGAATCGGCAGTGGAACCCTCTGTTGCCGTGTGCACCCGGGTGCGAGTGGGCTCAGCGGGCGTAGCGCACGGCCGCCCGCTCACGGGCCTTCGCCGCCTCGACCTCCCGATCCTTCGGCGGCGCCGTGGTCACCAGCTCGTCGAGCAGGTCACGGGTGGCCGCCTCCACCGCGGCGACCGCGCGCTCGAACGCGGCGGCGTTGGCCGTCGACGGCTTGGCCGCCCCACTGATCTTGCGCACGTACTGCAGGGCCGCCCCGTGCACCTCGTCGTGGGTGGCCGGCGGCTCGAAGTTGTGCAGGGTCCGGATGTTGCGACACATACCCCCATGGTGCCGCACCGCCGCGACAAGGGGTGGGTCAGCGGCGCAACACCCGCATCGTCGAGTCCAGCTCGCCGACCTGCTGCCGGCGCGACAGCACGGCGAGGCGGGTGAAGGTGTTGTCGAACCCGTCCTGGGTGAGGCCGCGGGCGCGGTACTCGGTGGCCAGCTGCTCGGCGCCGTCGGGGATGGTCCAGCCGGCCTCGAAGCCCAGCTCCTTGCGGGCGCGGGAGAAGTCGACCCGGTAGGAGCGCGGGTCGTTCCCGGCCTCCCCGGTGATCTCCAGCAGGGAACCGGGCACCGCGTCCACCACGGCGGCGGCGATCTCGGCCACGGTGCGGTTGTTCTTCTCGGTGCCCACGTTGAACGCGCGGGCCCGGACCACCTCGGCGGGCGCGTCCAGGGCGGCGACGATGGCTCCCGCGATGTCCTCGGCGTGCGCCAGCGGGCGCCACGGCGTGCCGTCGGACAGCACGGTGACCCGGCCGGTCAGCAGCGCGCGACCGACCAGGTTGTTCAGCACGATGTCGGCCCGCAGCCGCGGCGAGAACCCGAAGGCGGTCGCGTTGCGCAGCGAGAACGGCACGAAGTCGGCGTCGGCGAGCTCGGCGATGTCGTCCTCGACGCGCACCTTGGAGATCGCGTACGGGGTGACGGGCTTGAGCGGGGCGTCCTCGTCGACCAGGTCGTCGCCGGCCTGCGCGCCGTAGACCGAGCAGGTCGAGGCGTAGGCGAAGCGGGTGACCCCGGCCTCCTTGGCCAGCCGCGCCAACCGGCTGGACGCGTGGTGGTTGATGTCGTAGGTGATCTCCGGGGCGAGCGAGCCGAGCGGGTCGTTGGACAGCGCCGCCAGGTGCACCACGGCGTCGAAGCCGGTCAGCTGCTCGACGGTGACGTCACGCAGGTCGGTGTTCAGCCCCGGCACGTCCGGCACATCGAGCGAGCCCAGCACGCAGTCGGCGAACAGGCCGCTGTCCAGGCCGGTGACCTCGTGTCCGGCCGCGGCCAGGATGGGGGCCGCGACGGTGCCCAGGTAGCCCTGATGGCCGGTCAGCAGAACGCGCACTCTGAAGATCCCTTCGATTCGGTTCGCTCCCGGGCTCACCCGAGGCATCCACTCCTGGATCGCTCGGAACCCGCCCCGTACCCGTTACCCGGGCATCACCCGGTCGTGGTGCTACTCCGGCATGGGAGCGTCGGCGCCTTTCAGCGGCGCGACGCCCAGCACGAGCTTGGCCACGTGGAAGGCCTCGGCGTAGCGCGCGCGGCACTGCACGCCCCGCACCCTGGCCAGCCCGCCGAACGTCTCCGCGTCGAACCAGGAGCGGTCGCCCTGGCTGCCGTAGTGCTCGTGCAGCTTGGTGATCTTCTCCCGCAGCACCGGCTCGGCCAGCGGCAGGAACGCGGTGGGCTGGGCCAGATCGCCCTCCCACTTCAGGATCTCGTAGCCCAGGGTCAGGTGGTCCCGGAACGCGGTCGGCACCAGCTCGGCCAGGGTGCGATGGTCCTGGTGGGCGTCGTGCGGTGACGGAGCGAAGATCAGATCCGGCTCGCCGTGCCCGCGCTGCTCCTCCAACGCGAGCTTGGCGCGCTCCCAGCGGGTCGGCACGTGCCCGTCGGGCAGGTCGAGCACCACGATGTCGAGGCGGGCACCGGGGCAGAACGCGGCCAGCGCGGAGCGCTCCTCCTCCTCGCGCAGCGACCCGCCGCCGGTCAGCACCAGCGCCGACACGGCGACGCCGGGATGCGCCCGGCACAGCTCGAGCAACGAGCCGCCGGCGCCGATCGCGATGTCGTCGCAATGAGCGCCCAGCAGCAGCATTCGGTCGAGGCGCTCGGGAAGCAGGCTCAGCACGTCATCGCTCCAGCTCCGGTCGTAGCCGGACCGCACAGGCATTGGCGCGGTCGGGGCGCAGCGACCCTACCGTCACGACACGACTTCGAGGTGCGGGATCGGGAACACCAGCTTCCCGCCCCATTCGCGCACGTAGCCCAGCTGCGAGATCAACTCGTCGCGCAGGTTCCAGGGCAGGATCAGCACGTAGTCCGGCCGGTCCTGCGCGATGCGCTCCGGGTCCAGCACCGGGATCCGGGTGCCGGGGGTGAAACGCCCGTGCTTGTAGGGGTTGCGGTCGACGGTGTAGGCGAGCAGGTCGGGCCGGATGCCGCAGTAGTTCAGCAGCGTGTTGCCCTTGCCGGGCGCCCCGTAACCGACGACCTTCTTGCCGGCCCGGCGGGCCTCGATCAGGAACGCGACCAGATCGTCGCGAACGGTGGACACGGCCTCGGCGAAGCCGTCGTGCCCGGCGGCCGTGTGCAGCCCGGCCGCTTCCTCGGCCGCCAGCACCTCGCGCACCTTCGCCGACGGCTCGCCGGCCACCGCCGCGGGCCGCGCCCACATCCGGATCGAGCCGCCGTGGGTGTCCAGCAGCTCCACATCGACCAGCGTCAACCCGCCCGAGGCCAGCGCCCGCTGCCCGGTGAGCAGCGTGTAGTACTGGAAGTGCTCGTGGTAGACGGTGTCGAACTGGGTGCGCTGCACGAGCGTGAGCAGGTGCTGCACCTCGATCGACACCCACCCGTCGTCGGCCACCATGGCCCGCAGTCCCCCGGTGAAACCGACCACGTCCGGGATGTGCGCGTAGACGTTGTTCAGGCAGACCAGATCGGCCGGGCCGTGCTCGGCCCGCACCGCGGCCCCGGTCTCCGGGGTGAGGAACGCGGTCAGCGTCGGAACGCCCTTGTCCCGGGCGGCCTCGCCGACGTTGACCGAGGGCTCCACGCCCAGGCAGCGGATCCCGCGCTCGACGACGTGCTGCAGCAGGTAGCCGTCGTTGCTGGCCACCTCGACCACGAACGAATCCGGACCCAGCTTGGCCCGCTGCGCGGCGTCGTCGACGAACCGCCGGGCGTGCTCCACCCAGGAGGTCGAGAACGAGGAGAAGTACGCGTACTCGGTGAACGTCTCCTCGGGCGTGATCAACGGCGGCAGCTGCGCCAGCAGGCAGTGCTCGCACACCCGCACGTGCAGCGGGAAGGTCGGCTCGGGCGCCTCGGCCGCGGCCGCGGTGAGGAACAGCTCACACGGCGGCGTCGCCCCGAGATCGATGAAGCTGCGCAGCTGGGAGGACCCGCACAGCCGACAGGTGATCGCCGGCACGGCGTGCGGATCGACAGCGGCCGTGGGCGACACCTCCGGGGCCGTCATCTGGGGCTCCATCCGGTCATCGGCGGTTGCAGAACTGACACCATTCGACACACGTGGTAAGTCTTTCACGGGCCCTGGGCCGTTTCGCCCCGAACGTCACCCGTTCGCGGTACCCCTGATCGCTGGTCAGGCTGGCGCCGCCACCAGCAACGATTCCCGACTGCTGTGCCTCAGATCACTGGTCGGAGCGGCTGCCCGCGCCCGCGGCGGGCGCGATGGGGCTCGGGCACAGCGCATGCCAGGATGGAGCTCTGTCCGCCGTGGTGTAAAGGCAGCACCTCGGATTTTGGTTCCGATGGTCCAGGTTCGAATCCTGGCGGCGGAGCAGCGGGTCTGCAGATGTGCACTCGCCGGCGTTGTCCGTTGACGGCTCTGGGCGCATCGCACCAGGGTTCCGCGGATGAGGTTCCTCGACGACGGTCAGGTGCGCGGCCTGCTCGACAAAGGGGCGGTGTTGGACGCCGTGGCAGACGCGATGAATGATCTCAGCACGAACCGCGGCTCGTCGCCGCACCGCGTCACGGCAGGGGCGGAGAGTGGATCGCTGCGCGCCTTGCCCGCTTTCTGCCCGTCGCGGAACGTCCTCGCGGCCAAGCTCCTGACGGTCTACCCCGGCAACAGGACCACGTCTCGGCCCGTCCACCACTCCCTGATCGCCACCTTCGACCCGGACACCGGCGTTCCCGGCCCGATCATGGAGGCCGACACGATCACGGCGTGGCGCACCGCCGCAGGCTCGGCTCTAGCGACGCAGGCGCTCGCCCGCGCCGACGCCGCCGTGCTCGCCGTCCTCGGCACCGGTCCGCAGGCGCTGGCGCACGCCGAGTTCGTCGCGATGGTGTTGGACTTCCGCGAGATCCGGTTGGGCGGCCGGGATCCGGTCAAGGTCGCGAAGGGCGTCGCTGAGCTCGGCACGCTGAACGCCCGTCCGTGCACGATCGACGAGGCGATCGACGGCGCCGACGTCATCTGCGCAACCACCAGCGCCGAGATCCCGATCGTTGCCGCAGGCCAGGTCGGCGAGGGGGTGCACATCACCTCGGTCGGCCACGTCAGGGAGGGAGGTGAGTTGGACCCCTCCCTCTACCGCGGGGCCCTGGTGGCCGTCGAGCATCGCCACACCGCGTTCGCGGACTTTCCCGTCGGGTCCCCCCAGCTCGCGCAGGTGACCACTCGGGCCGCGGTCGTCGAGCTCGGCGAGCTGCTGACGGGACGTCACCCGGGGCGCACCGACGACCGCCAGCGCACCCTCTACAAGTCCGTCGGCCTCGGCATCCAGGACGCCGCCGTGGCCGCCGTCGTGCTCCGCCGTCTCGACGAGCGTGAGGAGGCGACCCGCGATGCCGCGGAACACTGACAGGTGCCGGCGGCCCGACACGGGAAACCGGGGGCTCGCAATATCGCAAGCCCCCGGTCTCGGGTGGTTCGGATCTAGCTCCGGCCCTCCGGCCGGGACGGCGACTCGGGCGGACGCCCGTTGCCGGTGCACATCATCGACACCCCATTCGTTCCTAGCGCTTCGCGCCGCTCCACGTTCGCGCGCATCGCGAGCCACGTCCAGCGCTGTCACCCGGCGGTGCGGGCGGATCCGCCGGATCAGGCGAGGGCGGCGTCCAGCGTGATCGCGGTACCGGTCAGGGCCTTGCTGACGGGGCAGCCGTCCTTCGCCGCCTGCGCGGCCTTCTCGAAGCCGGCCGCGTCCAACCCGTCGACCTGGCCGCGCACGGTCAGCTTGATGCCGCTGATCGCGAAGCCGCCGGCGGCCTTGTCCGGGCCGAGCGACACGTCGGCCGTGACGTCCAGCGTCTGCGGCGTGCCACCCGCCTCGGCGATCAACGCCGAGAGCTGCATGGCGTAGCAGGACGAGTGGGCGGCGGCGATCAGCTCCTCGGGGCTGGTCGTGCCGCCGGCCTCGTCGGCCGCCCGCTTGGGGAAGCTCACGTCATAGGTACCGACGCCACTGCTGGACAACTCAACCTGGCCGGAGCCCTGCTCGAGGGAACCGCTCCAGGCAGTCCGTGCGGTACGGGTGGGCATCTGCATCCTCCAGTGGTCTCGCAGGTCCTATCCTGCGACAACCCCGTTCTCGCGTGATTAGTTCACCCGGTTCGCCGTCGAGAGACGACCGGCAGCTGATCGACGACGAACGGTCGGGTCGGGTGTACCTAGCGGACCTGCACGACGTCGCCGACCTGAAGATAGCTGAAGAAGGCCTCGGCGTCGTCGCCGTCCAGGCGCACGCAGCCCCCGGACGGCGAGTCCAGGCTGCCCTCGTGGAAGGCGATGCCGCCCGGGGCGTAGAAGACCGACCACGGCATCGGCGAGTTGTACTCCCGGCTCCAGTGGTTCTGGTGCTTCCACAGGACCCGGAAGTCGCCGGGCGGCGTCTCCTTGCCCTCGCCGCCCGGGCTGATGTCCACCGGGCCGCGCTCGATCTCACCGTCGGCACCGATCAGCCAGGCCTCGTTCTCGTCCAGGTCCACGCAGGCCCGGGCGACGGTGGTGCACGGCGTGTCGTCCACCTCGTCCGGGCCGGCGGCCTGCGCGGTGCCGGCGGCAGCGAGGACGCCGAGGGCGACCAGTCCGGTGGCGATGGTCATCCGCAGCCGGAAACCGGACGTGGTGTGGTGCTTGCCCATGAACTTCCCTTGCCTCGATCAGTACGGAGAGTGGTCCGTCGGGGGCAACGAGTGACGCCGCTGCGGGTTACGCCGCACCCGGTCACCAGCCGATCCGCTGAGGTCAGCGGCATGGACGGGGGCGCAATCCGGGACGCCGTACGATTCGCTCGTCCGCAGGCGCCCGGATCGGTGCGTCGTGCCGCTCCGGGAGGCTGCGGCCGACCGCCGTGCGGAGCCGAGCACGCTGAACAGGGAGCGGCCATGTCCGACCGTCATCGGCCGGGAGCCCCGATCGACCCCCCAGACGATCCCCCAGCCGAGGCCCGGGTGCGGCCGAGCGCCGCCATCGTGCTGGCCGCGGGCGAGGGCACCCGGATGCGGTCCGCGCACCCCAAGGTCCTGCACCCGATCGGTGGCCGCACCCTGCTGGCCCACGCCGTGCACGCCGTGGCCGAGCTCGAACCGGAACACCTCGTCGTGGTCATCGGGCACGGTGCGGACGCGGTCGGCGCGGCGGTCGACGAGCTCGGGGAGACGCTGGCCCGGCCGGTGCTGGTCGCCGTCCAGGAGCAGCGCCTCGGCACCGGGCATGCGGTGAGCTGCGGGTTGGCCGCGCTGCCGGCGGAGCTCATCGGTCCGGTGCTGGTCAGCTACGGCGATGTGCCGCTGCTCGAATCCGGCACGCTGGCCGGCCTGGCCGCCGAGCACACCGCGGCCGGCGCCGCGGTGACCATGCTGACCAGTGAGCTCGCCGACCCGACCGGCTACGGGCGGGTGCTGCGCGACCCCGACGGCGCCGTGTCCCGCATCGTCGAGCAGGTCGACGCGACGGACGAGCAGCTGCGGGTGGGCGAGGTGAACTCCGGGGTCTACACCTTCGACGCGCCGTTCCTGCGCAGCGCGCTGGACCGGCTGCGTCCGGCCAACGGCCAGGGCGAGCTGTACCTGACCGATCTGATCGCGATCGCCCGCGAGGACGGCCTGCCGGTGCACGCGCGGCGCTGCCCGGACCACTGGCAGGTCACCGGCGTCAACGATCGGGTGCAGCTGGCCGAGGTGCGCGCCGAGCTCAACCGGCGGCTGCTGCGGGCCTGGATGCTCGCCGGCGTGACGATCATCGATCCGGCCAGCACCTGGATCGACGTGCAGGTCGAGCTGAAACCCGACGTCGTGCTGCTGCCGGGCACCCAGCTGCACGGCGCCACCGCGGTGGCCGACGGCGCCCGGATCGGGCCGGACACCACGCTGACCGACTGCGTCATCGGCCGTGGCGCGAGCGTGATCCGCACCCACGGCACCGAGGCCACCATCGGGCCCGACGCCTCGGTCGGCCCGTTCGCCTACCTGCGTCCCGGGGCCCGGCTCGGTGAGCAGGGCAAGATCGGCACCTTCGTCGAGGTGAAGAACGCCGACATCGGCGCCGGGTCGAAGGTGCCGCACCTCACATACGTCGGGGACGCCTCGGTGGGCGAGCACAGCAACATCGGGGCATCCTCGGTGTTCGTGAACTACGACGGCGTCCGTAAACAGCGCACGATCGTCGGGTCACACGTGCGGACCGGCTCGGACAACACGTTCGTGGCCCCGCTGCGCATCGGGGACGGCGCCTACACCGGCGCCGGAACCGTGGTGCGCGACGACGTTCCGCCGGGCGCGCTCGCCGTGTCGGCCGGTGCCCAACGCACGATCGAGGGCTGGGTGGCGAGGAAACGACCCGGAACGGCGGCCGCCGAGGCGGCCGCCCGCGCCGGCGCGCCGGACATCACGTCGACGGCCGTCGATTCGCACAACGGCCATGGAGGCACAACACGGTGAGCGCGATGTCGGCCACTCCGAAGAAGAACCTGATGCTCTTCTCCGGGCGGGCGCACCCCGAGCTGGCCGAGCAGGTGGCCAAGCACCTGGACGTGACCATCACCCCGCAGTCGGCCTACAACTTCGCGAACGGCGAGATCTTCGTCCGGTTCCAGGAGTCGGTCCGCGGTTGCGACGCGTTCGTGCTGCAGTCGCACTCGGCGCCGATCAACGACCAGATCATGGAGCACCTGATCATGGTCGACGCGCTGAAGCGGGCGTCGGCCAAGCGGATCACCGTGGTGATGCCGTTCTGGGGCTACTCGCGGCAGGACAAGAAGCACCGCGGCCGGGAGCCGATCTCGGCCCGGCTGGTCGCCGACCTGTTCAAGACCGCGGGCGCGAACCGGATCATGACGGTGGACCTGCACACCTCGCAGATCCAGGGCTTCTTCGACGGCCCGGTGGACCACCTGTTCGCGCTGCCGGTGCTGGCCGAGCACATCAAGCGCACCTATTCCGGCCAGGAGCTCGCGGTGGTCTCCCCCGACTCCGGGCGGGTCCGGCTGGCCGAGCGCTGGGCCGACACCCTCGGCGGCACGCCGCTGGCGTTCATCCACAAGACCCGGGATCCGTTGCGGCCCAACGAGGCCGTGGCCAACCGGGTGGTCGGCGACATCGAGGGCCGGCTGTGCGTGGTGATCGACGACATGATCGACACCGGTGGCACGGTGGCCAAGGCGGTGCAGGCGCTGCTGGCGCAGGGCGCCAAGGACGTGATCGTCGCGGCGACGCACGGGGTGCTGTCCGGTCCGGCGCCGGAGCGGCTGGCCGGTTGCGGGGCCCGTGAGGTGATCTTCACCGACACGCTGCCGATCCCGGACGAGAAGCGCTTCCCGCAGATGTCGGTGCTGTCCATCGCGCCGCTGCTGGCCCGGGCGATCCACGAGGTGTTCGACGACGGCTCGGTGACCAGCCTGTTCGACGGCAACGCCTGACCGCGGCTGCCATACGCCTGACCACGCAGCCCTTCGCACGACCAGGCAGCCGTCACAAGGCCTGCCTGGTGTCGGGAAGGGCTGCGTGGTGGGTGGACTTTCGCGAATCGGGCCCACCGGTCCCGCTGGGATGTGCAGGGTGAACCGGTGGAGCTTCCCCCGCTGTATCGCCGTTCACAGCTGCTCGCGGCGGGTTACTCCGACGTGGAGCTGCGTCGGCTGCTGCGCACCGGCGCCCTGACCCCGGTCCGCCGCGGGACCTACCTGGGCGGGGAGCCGCCGGACGATGCCGCGCTACGGCACGCCCTGGCGGCCAGGGCGACCCTTGACCAGCTCGGCAGTGGCGCGGTGTTCAGCCACGTCACGGCGGCGGTGTTGCTCGGGCTCCCGGTGTGGGGCATCTCGCTGGAGCGCCTGCACGCCACCCGCTCCCGTCGCTCCGGCGGGCGCCGCAGCCGCGCGGTACTGCTGCACTCGGCCGCGCTGCGCCCCGACGAGATCGGTGTCGCGGCCGGTCTGCCGGTGACCTGCCTGGCCCGGACCGTGGTCGATCTGGCCCGGACGATGGCGTTCGAGCCCGCGGTCGCCGTTGCGGATGCGGCGCTGCACGGCGACCGGAACGCGGTGCCGCGGAGGGATCCGCTGGATCCGGCGGAGCTCGCGTCCGCGCTGGGCCGGGTCGGCCGCTGGCCCGGGGCACCGGCGGCCCGTCGGGCGATCGCTTTCGCCGACGGCCGCAGCGACGGCGTCGGGGAGTCCCGGAGCCGGGTGGCCCTGCTCCGGTCGCGGTTGCCGGCCCCGCTGCTGCAGTGGAAGGTGACCGGCCGGGACGGGCGTCTGATCGGCTACGTCGACTTCGGTTGGCCCAACAAGCACACCGTCGGCGAGTTCGACGGACGCATCAAGTACGGCCGGTTGCTACGCCCCGGTGAAGATCCGGGTGACGCGGTGTTCGCCGAGAAGCTGCGCGAGGACCGCCTCCGCGACGAGAACCTGGCCGTGGTCCGCTGGACCTGGTCCGACCTTCGCGACTTCCGCCCCGTCGCCGATCGCCTTCGCATTCGGCTCGCCTGACCACGCAGCCCTTCCCTGCACCAGGCAGCCGTCACAACGCCTGCCTGGTACTTCGAAGGGCTGCGGGGTGCCCGTGGCAACCGGGTGGGTAAGGTGGGTGGCAGATTCGCGGCGAGGGTGGGTGCTGCTGGCCCGCCGTTATCGACGCAGACCCGGCCCGGCCGGCTGCCTCGCCGCGCGCAACGACCTGCTGCAGCTGATCGAGGGAGAACCACCGTGGCCGAGGGCCGTATCGACGCCGAGACCCGCACCGAGTTCGGCAAGGGCGCCGCCCGCCGGGCCCGCCGGGCCGGCAAGATCCCCGCCGTGCTCTACGGGCACGGCACCGACCCGCAGCACCTGGCGCTGCCGGAGCTGGAGTTCAAGCGGGTGCTGCGCGAGCAGGGCCGCAACGCCGTGGTCACGCTCAACATCGACGGCACCCCGCAGCTCGCGCTGACCAAGACTGTGGTGGCGCACCCGATCCGGCCCTACATCGAGCACATCGACATGCTGGTGATCTCCCGCGGCGAGAAGGTCGTCGTCGAGGTGAGCGTGATCGTCACCGGCGAGGCGGTGCCGGGCAGCCTGGTCACCCAGGAGCTGAACTCCATCGAGCTCGAGGCCGACGTCTCCTCCATCCCGGAGCAGATCGAGGTGTCCGTGGAGGGACTGGCGATCGGCACCCAGATCCAGGCCGCGGACGTGACGCTGCCCGAGGGCAGCACGCTGCGCACCGAGCCCGAGATCCTGGTCGTCAACATCGTGCCGGCGCCGACCGAGGCCCAGCTGGAGGCCGAGCTCGACACCGAGGGCGCCGGCGTGGTCGAGGACGCCCCCGACTCGGAGACCGACGACGACGCCGCGACCTCCGAGGACTCGGACAGCTAGCCGGTGGAGCCGAGCCCAGCGCTGGTGGTCGGGCTGGGCAACCCCGGTCCCGGCTACGCCGACACCCGGCACAACGTCGGGTTCGGCGTGGTCGAGCTGCTGGCCGGCCGGGCGGGCGGTGGCCGGTTCTCCCGGCACCGGACGAACGCCGACGTGCTGGAGGGCCGGCTGGCCGGCCGCCGGGTGGTGCTGGCCAAGCCGCGCACCTACATGAACGTCTCCGGTGGCCCGGTCGCCGGGCTGCTGCGCTACTTCGCGGTGCCCGTCTCGGAGCTGCTGGTCGTGCACGACGATCTCGATCTGGGCTTCGGGGTGATCCGGCTCAAGCGCGGTGGCGGCGAGGGCGGGCACAACGGGCTGCGTTCGATCAGCGGCTCGCTGGGGACGAGGGACTACCTGCGGGTGCGGTTCGGCATCGGTCGCCCGCCCGGCCGCCAGGATCCGGCCGACTTCGTGCTGAAGCGCTTCTCGGCCACCGAGCGCAAGGAGCTCGAGCTCGCCGTCGAGCTGGCCGCGGACGCCACCGAAGCGCTGCTGGCCGACGGGCTGGAGCCGGCCCAGAACCGCTTCCACGCGCTGTCCGGGTAGCGCCGGTCCCGTGGATCTTGTGTGGTGCGGGCGGGAGTGGTGCGAACGGCACTTTCGCTCGCACCTAGCGTGCGAAAGTGCCGTTCGTGCCGATGCTCGGGTCCGCGCAACCCGCGCACCCGCGCAACCCGCGCACCCGCGCAACCCGCGCACCCGCGCAACCCGCTCCCGCGCTTCAGCGCGCGGCGATCAGCGCCCCGGTGGCGGCCCGCCGCAGCTTCCCGGACGGGGTCTTGGGCAGCGTGCTCGGCCGCAGCACCACGACCTCGGCCGGCCGCACCCCGACCGCGGACACCACCCGGGCCGTGACGTCCTTGCGGATGTGCCCCTCGGCCTCGACATCGCCGGCCTTGCGCGACTCGACGGCCACCACGAACGACTCGCGGTGCCGGCCGTCGGCCCCGGCGAACTGCCGCACGGCCACCACGTTCCCGGCCCGCACGTGCTCGGCCGCCTCGGCGGCGCGCTCGATGTCGGTCGGGTAGATGTTGCGGCCGCCCATGATGATCACATCCTTGCGCCGGCCGCAGACCACCACCGAGCCCTCCGCGAGATAGCCCTCGTCGCCGGTGTCGAACCAGCCATCGGCGTCCTGGGCGGCGACCGGGCCGTGCACAGTCAGGTAGCCCGGGGTGACCGACTCGCCGCGCAGCTGCAGCACCCCGACCTCGCGCTCACCCAGCAGCGCCCCGTCCTCGCCGACCACCCGCACCTCGATGCCGGGCAGCGGCGGGCCGAGCTTCGGGAAGCGGCGGACCGGGCCGTAGCTCGCGGGCACCGCGCGGCGCTGTGATTCGAGCTGCTCGGCGTCGATGTGATCGACCTTCAGGCCGGTGTCGATCGGCGCGAACGCCACCCCGAGCGCCGTCTCGGCCATCCCGTAGGCGGCCAGCACCGAGTCCGCGCGCAGCCCGAACCGGGCGCCCGCCGCGGTGAACGCCGCGACCGCGTCCGGATCGATCGGCTCCGCGCCGTTGAGCGCGATCCGCAGGGTCGACAGGTCCAGCGGCCCGTCGGCCCTGGCCAGCTGGCGGGCCAGCACGGAGTAGGCGAAGTTGGGCGCGGCGGTCACCGTGCCGCCGTAGCGGGAGATCAGCTCGGCCCACAGCAGCGGGCGGCCGAGGAAGTCCGCGGGGGTGATCGACACCAGTTGCAGGCCGGTGACCATCGGGATGGTCAGGAAGCCGACCATGCCCATGTCGTGGAACAGCGGCAGCCAGGACACCATGACGTCGCGCTCGACGTCGAGCTGCGCGGCCGTGCGCATCGCGGAGATGTTGGCGTGCAGGTTGCCGTGGGTGATCCGGACGGCCTTCGGCTCCGCGGTCGAGCCGCTGGTCAGCTGGAGCAGCGCGGTGTCCTGCTCGGTCGCCACGCCCGCGTCGGGCGCGATCTCCGGGCCGCCCGCGTCCAACGAATCGATCGTCCGGAAGGCGATCCCGTGCTGGGCCAGCACCGGCGCCAGCGCCCCGAACGGCGCCCCGAGCAGCACCAGCTCGGCGCCGATCATCGTGAGCACCGCGACCGTGTCCTGGGCCCAGGCGCCGAGGTCCGTGCGCGCCGTCGGCTGGTGCAGCATCGTCACGCTGCCGCCGGTGAGCCAGATCGCCTGCGCGGCCGGCGCGATCGCGGCCGGCTCGGCGGCCAGCACCCCGACCGACCTCGGCGCCCGGCCGTCGGTGGCGGTGCGCAGGGTCGACGCCATCCGGCAGGCGACGGCGTGCACCTCGCGCCACGGCCGCCGGACCGCGCCCCGCGGCTCACCGGTGATCATCGCGTGCTCGGAGCGGGTGGCCGACTCCAGCAGCAGCTCCAAGAAGCGGGACATGCCCGGAGCCTACGGTCCGGTCGTGATCGATGCCGCCGTCGAGGATCCCCGCCGGCCTCGGTGCTCCGCGCCTGCTGACGCGGGCGGCACGCACCACAGACCGCCGCCACGAAGCGCGTGCGAACACCCTGCGCTGGGTGCGAGCGTGATGGCAGAAACGGCACGTGGGTTCGACCACCGGACGGCGCGGTGGAACCCACGTTCGAACAGGAGACCGGGCACTACCCTCGACGCCATGTCGACCGCGCAGCTGCCCGACAGCCCCATCACCGCCGCGGTCCAGGCCGCGCTGCCCGGCGCCCGGGCCGACCTGGAGCGGCTGGTCCGCATCCCCAGCGTCTGGGCCGACCCCGCGCACGCCGCCGACACCGCGGCCAGCGCCGACGTCGTCGCCGAGCTGGCGCGCGCCGCCGGCGCCACCGACACGACGATCGTCGCCGCGCCGGACGGGGCGCCCGCCGTGCTCGCGCACTGGCCCGCGCCGCCCGGCGCCCCGACCGTGCTCCTCTACGCCCACCACGACGTGCAGCCGACCGGCGGCGACGAGCACTGGTCCAGCCCGCCGTTCGAACCGACCGAGCGGGACGGGCGCCTCTACGGCCGCGGCGCCGCCGACGACAAGGCCGGCGTGATGACCCACCTGGCCGTGCTGCGCGCCTACCGCGGGCGCCCGCCGGTCGGGGTGACGCTGTTCGTCGAGGGCGAGGAGGAATCCGGCTCGCCGACGCTGACCGCGCTGCTGGCGGCCCACCGCGACCGGCTGGCCTGCGACGCCATCGTCATCGCCGACGCCGCGAACCCCGCGGTCGACGTGCCCGCGCTGACCACCAGCCTGCGCGGGCTGGTGGACGTGACGGTCGAGGTGTCGATGCTGGAGCGCCCGGTGCACTCCGGGGTGTACGGCGGCCCGATCGGCGACGCGCTGACCGCGCTGTGCCGCACGCTGGCCGCCCTGCACGACGCGCACGGCGAGGTCGCGGTGCCCGGCCTGGTGCGGGGCCGCTCGGACTCCCCGGACCTGGACGAGGCCACCTTCCGCTCCGACGCCGGCCTGCTGCCGGGCGTCGAGCTGATCGGCGGCGGCACCATCCCGGACCGCAGCTGGCAGTCCCCGGCGGTGGCCGTGCTCGGGATCGACGCCCCGCGGGTCGCCGAGGCGTCGAACGTGCTGCTGCCGCGGGCGCGCGCGCTGGTCAGCCTGCGGCTGGCCCCCGGCGACGACGCGGCGAAGGCGCAGCACGCGCTGGCGGAGCACCTGCGGGCACACGTGCCGTGGGGCGCGCGGGTCACGGTGAACCCGGGCCCCGGCACCGCGGAGCCGTTCACCATCGATGCCACCGGCGCGGTCTATGACGCCGCCCGCCGCGCCTTCGGCAGCGCCTACGGCAACGACGTGGTCGAGACCGGGATAGGTGGCTCCATCCCGTTCATCGCCGAGTTCGCGCGGACCTTTCCCGGGGCCGCGGTGCTGGTCACCGGCGTCGGCGACCCGGCCAGCCGCTGGCACGGCATCGACGAGAGCCTCGACCTGGCCATGTTCGGCCGGGGCGTGCTGGCCGAGGCGCTGCTGCTGTCCGAGCTCGCCCCGGAGCCGGGCGATACCTGACTCAGCGATCCCGCTGCAGGCCGCTGATCGGGGTCGCGCCGCGCGCCAGCAGGCCCGCGATCAGCACGGCGAGCAGCTCCCGCAGCACCTCGGTGAAATCCAGCCGCATGGTCGCCAGCACCGGATCGGCCTCGTAGGCCGCCAGCATCGCCGCCGAAGGGTGCGTGTGCGCCCAGATCCCGCCCACCGACATCGCCGTGGCCGCCACCAGCTGCATCGCCCCGTCCGCGCCCAGCTCACCGAGCCGGTCCTCGACCAGCTCGGCGAGCCGCAGCGCCTTGGCGTGCGCGGCTCGCTTGAAGTCCGCGGCGACCCGCGGCGAGACGTTGCGCTCCAGCACCGCCGCCTGCGCGCCGATCAGGTCGCAGAGCACCGGTTGCGCGGCCAGCGACGACGCCAGCGCCGCGGCGACCTGCTCGCCCCGCTCGGCCAGCGGCGCCCGGTCGTCGACACCGGCCGGCAGCAGGTCGGCCAGCCGGTCGAGCCAGTCCTGCCACTCACCGACCAGCAACTCCAGCAGCACCGCCTCGCGGGAGTCGAAGTAGCGCAACACGTTCGACTTGGCCAGCCCGGCGCGGCGGCTCAGCTCGCTGAGGCTGATCTGCGCGACCGGCATCTGGGCCAGCATCCCCGCGGTGGCGTCGAGGATCGTCCGCCGACGCAGCTCCCGCTGCTCAGCGCTGCGCGCACGCTGGAAGCCGGTCATGGTCGGCAGCGTACGGACCGGCGGTCTACAGGACGCGCCCATTGGAACGAACGGCACTTTCGCACGCAGGTGCGAGCGAGAGTGCCGTTCGTTCCGCTCAGGGCGTGCGCGCTACCCGCGGACGCGGCGCATCGGCACGTGCGCGACGCCGTCCCAGTCGAAGCTCGGGCCGCTGGGCACGAAGCCGTAGCGGCGGTAGAAGTCCACCAGGTAGTCCTGCGCATCCAGCACGCACACGCCGTCGCCGACCTCGCCGAGCGCCGCCTCCAGCAGCCGCACCCCGAGCCCGCGGCCCCGCGCCGACGCGGCGATGCACAGTCGCCCGATGTGGTACTCCCCGCCCGGTTCCTCGAGCAGCCGCAGGCAGCCGAGCAACGGCTCCGACCGGCCGCTGGCGCCGTCGCGGCCGCCGAGCCAGTAGTGCCGGGCCCGGTCCTCGAGATCTCGCCCGTCGAGCTCCCGGTAGGGACTGGCCTGCTCCACCACGAACACGTCGATCCGCAGCTGGAGCAGCTCGTAGAGCGTGCGGGCGTCCAGGTCGGCCGCCCACGCCCGGTGCACCGTCGCCGTCATCGTCTCGCCGCCCATGCCGGTCTGCCTACCAGATGGGGTAGCCCCGTGTCCCTTGGATCTTGATCGATGGGCTTCGTGATCCAGATGGCCGCCGGCAAGGCGGAGGCCCGGCCTCGTACCGGGCGTACTCGGCCTGGCCGACAACGCAGCCGGCGGCCATCTGGGCGCGAAGACCGCGATCGAGATCCGAGGGACACGGGCTAGCCTCGTCTGGTGCGCCACCACGATCTGGTCGTCATCGGCACGGGTTCCGGCAACTCGATCATCGACAGCCGGTTCGACCACCTCGACGTCGCCCTGATCGAGCACGGCGTGTTCGGGGGCACCTGCCTGAACGTCGGCTGCATCCCGACCAAGATGTACGTCTACCCGGCCGACGTCGCCCGGCACATCCGGCATTCCGCCCGCTACGGCATCGACGCCAGCCTGGACAAGGTGCGCTGGACCGACATCCGGGACCGGATCTTCGATCGGATCGACCCGATCTCGGCGGGCGGGCGTGAGTACCGGGTGGACCGCAGCCCCAACGTCACCGTCTACCTCGGCCACGCCGCGTTCACCGGACACAAGCAGCTGGCCGTCGAACGCAACGACGGCTCCGGCACCGATGAGATCAGCGCCGATCGGGTGGTCATCGCGGCCGGCAGCCGCCCGATGGTGCCGTCGGTGATCGGCGCTTCCGGGGTCCCGTTCGAGACGTCGGACACCGTGATGCGGATCGGCGCCCTGCCCGAGCACATCGTCATCCTCGGCAGCGGCTTCATCAGCGCCGAGTTCGCCCACGTGTTCTCCGCCCTCGGCTCCCAGGTCTCGATCATCGGTCGGAGCGGTCGGCTGCTGAGGTCCCACGACGAGACGGTGTCGCGGCGGTTTACCGAGGTCGCCAGGGAGCGCTGGGACCTCCGGCTGGGCCACCCGGTCACCGCCGCGCGCGGGGTCGCCGGCGATGTGTCGGTCGAGCTCGCCGACGGGTCGGCGGTCCGCGGCGATCTGCTGCTGGTGGCCACCGGCCGGGTGCCCAACGGTGATCGGCTCGAGCTCGCCAGGACCGGCGTCGCACGCCACGACGACGGCCGCATCGTCGTCGACGATCAGCAGCGCACCCCGGTCGAAGGGATCTTCGCGCTGGGTGATGTCAGCTCACCGTTCCAGCTCAAGCACGTGGCCAACCACGAGTCCCGGGTGGTCGCGCACAACCTGCTGCACCCCGGGTCGCCGATCCGCAGCGATCACCGCTTCGTCCCGTCCGCGGTGTTCACCGATCCGCCGATCGCCTCCGTCGGGCGCACCGAGGCGGAGTGCCGCGCGGCCGGTGTCGACCTCGCGGTGTCGGTGCAGGAGTACGGGGACGTGGCGTACGGCTGGGCCATGGAGGACACCACCGGATTCGCCAAGCTGCTCGCCGATCGCGGCACCGGGAAGCTGCTCGGCGCGCACCTGATGGGCCCGCAGGCCGCCACGGTGATCCAGCCGCTGATCCAGGCCATGAGCTTCGGTCAGCGCGCCCGGGACATCGCTTGCGGACAGTATTGGATCCATCCCGCTCTGCCAGAAGTCGTCGAGAATGCCCTACTGGGACTGGGCGTATAGGACACTCGAATCGAACCGTGACCACCCTGGACACGGAACGCCTGGTAGACAGCGCAAGCCCGCTCCAAGTAAGGTAACCCTTACCAGTAGACCCGAGGTGACCTACATGCCCATTGCCGACAGCCCGACCCGACCGGCCGACGCCGCTCCCCCTGTCAGTGGCAAGCCGATCCTCGACGGCCGCCGCGGCATGGTGGCGCAACTCGCCGTCTACCTGTTCGTCGTGCTGCCCCTGCTCGCCCTGCTGCTGGCCGTGCCGGCCGCGTGGGGCTGGGGCCTGGGCTGGGTGGACATCTCCCTCGCGCTGGTCCTCTACGTGATCAGTGGGCTGGGCATCACCGTCGGATTCCACCGCTACTTCACCCACGGTTCCTTCAAGGCCAACCGCGGGCTGCGCGTCGCGCTGGCGCTGGCCGGCAGCGTGGCCATGCAGGGCCCGGTGATCACCTGGGTCGCCGACCACCGCCGGCACCACGCGTTCTCCGACAAGGAGGGCGACCCGCACTCGCCGTGGCTGTTCGGCACCGGGCCGGTGGCGGTGGCCCGCGGTTTCTACCACGCGCACACCGGATGGCTGTTCGACCGCAACGAGACGAACAAGCAGCGCTTCACCCCCGACCTGCTCGCCGACCGCGACATCGCCCGCATCAACAACTCGTTCATCGCGCTGTCGGGCCTCACCCTGTTCCTGCCCGCGCTCCTCGGCGGGCTGCTGACCTGGTCGTGGTGGGGCGCGCTGACCGCGTTCTTCTGGGCCGGCCTGGTGCGGGTGGCGCTGCTGCACCACGTCACCTGGTCGATCAACTCGATCTGCCACATGATCGGCGACCAGCCGTTCGCCGCCCGCGACCAGTCCCGCAACGTGTGGCCGCTGGCGCTGCTGTCCTTCGGCGAGTCCTGGCACAACCTGCACCACGCCGACCCGACCTGCGCGCGCCACGGCGTGCAGCGCGGGCAGCTGGACATCTCGGCCCGGCTGATCTGGATCTTCGAGAAGTTCGGCTGGGCGCACTCGGTGCGCTGGCCCACGACCAAGCGCCTGCAGCGGCTGGCCCGACCGGCCTGACGGTCGGATCAGCCGGCGGGGCGGGCCTCGTCGGCGGCCGGGGCCGGGGTGAGCGCCGCCGGTGCGGCCGGGTCGTAGGGCACCGCGGGTGGTTGCTCGCCGCGGATCTCGGCCACCAGCGCGGTGACGTCGGCCATGATCGCTCCGGTGACGGCGTTCAACGCCGTGCGGGTGCGGGGGCCGCCCAGCCACCGGGACAGGTCGACCGGCGGCCCGGCCACGATCGTCACCCGCCTGCGCGGCAGCAGCCGCGGCCGGCCGCGGCCCGGCGGCAGCACGTCCTGGGTGCCCCAGTTCGCGACCGGGATCACCGGCACGCCGGTGACCAGCGCGATCCGGCCGACACCGTTCATCGCGCGCATCGGCCAGCCGTCCGGGTCGGCGGTGTAGGTGGCCTCCGGGTAGAACGCGACGATCTCGCCGCGGTTCAGTGCCGCGACCGCCTCCCGGTAGGCGTCGCCGGCCCGCGCGCTCGCCCGGTACACCGGGATGTGCCCGCCCTGGGCCAGCACCGAGCGCACCACCGGGATCTTCCAGAGCTCGGACTTGGCCAGGAACCGCGGCATCCGGCCGTGGCAGATGCCGAACGCGACGTCGAAGATCGGGTCGGCGAACGACACGTGGTTGATGGCCAACAGCGCCCCACCGGTGCGCGGCAGGTGCTCGCCGCCCCGCCAGCCGATGCGGGTGCCGAACATCGCGAACGGCCAGATCGTGGCGATGGCCAGCCCGAACCAGAACCCGGAGTCGCGCCACCGCCGGGAGTAGGTCAACCGCAGCTTCTGCCACGCCGTCAACGGCGGAAGCAACGGCGGGGTCGACGGGGGCGTCAGCGGCTGATCGGCGGCCATGCGTCCTCCTGCGGGTGTCGGCCCGGATCATCCCCGGTGGCGGTGGCCGCCGCGCGAGCCGGCGCCGGACACGGGACGATCGTGCTTGGCGTCGGACCCGTCCGACACCATGGTGTGATCTCGATCCCAGCGCCCGTCCGCCGGTGTTGGATCGAACGAACTCGATATGTCACGTTGCGCAAGTTGTGAGGTCATTGCCGTGTCCGACGACAGACTGCCCCGCCTCGAGCCGGTCGGCCACCAGCCGGATCGGCCGCAGGCCGTCGTGCTCGTGCTGCACGGCGGGCGGGCCCACAGCCGCGCCCCTGGCGACCGCCTCGGGCTGGCCTACCTGCGGATGCTGCCCATCGCCCAGCTGCTGGCCGGCGACGGGCGCGCGGTGTTCCTGCTCCGCTACCGCTACCGCGGCTGGAACGCACCGGCCAAGGACGCGCAGCGGGATGCGCAGTGGGCCCTCGACCAGCTCGGCCGGCGCTTCCCGGACGTCCCGGTCGTCCTGGTCGGACACTCGATGGGCGGGCGGGCCGCCCTCGGTGCCGCCGGCGCTACCAACGTGACCGCGGTGTGCGCGCTGGCGCCCTGGCTCGACCCGTCCGACCCGGTGGCCCAGCTGGCGGGCCGCACGGTGCTCATCGCGCACGGCGACCGGGAGCGCTACACCGACCCGCAGCAGTCCTACGCCTACGCGGTGCGGGCCAAGGAACGCGGGGTGCGGATCTGCCGGTTCGACGTTCCGGGGGCCGGCCACTTCATGCTCACCAGGGTGGCCGACTGGCACGGGCTCATCCGCCGGTTCGTGCTCGGCGCGGCCGGTATCGAACCGGAGGACCCCATGATCGCGAACGCCCTGCGGCAGCCCACCGCGAGCGGCCTGCGCACCCCGTTGTCCGCACCGTGAGCCACCCGCCCATCGAGTCGTCCCGCCACCGCTCGGGAAGGAGCCGCCAGGTGAGCACCGAACTCGACGCCGACCTGGGCGCGGTCGCTGCATGAGCGGGCCCTCGCACCGGCCGACAGCCGCCGTCATCGGCTCCGGGGTCGCCGGTCTCACCGCCGCCTACCTGCTGCAACGCCGCTACGACGTCACCCTGTTCGAGGCCGACGAGCGGCTCGGCGGGCACGCCCACACGCACGACGTGCTCGCCTCCGACGGCCGCACCGCGCGCGTCGACACCGGGTTCATCGTGCACAACGAGCGCACCTACCCGAACCTGCTGCGGCTGTTCGCCGAGCTCGGGGTGGCCACCCAGGCCTCCGAGATGTCGATGAGCGTGCGCTGCGAGGGCTGCGGGCTGGAGTACGCCGGCGCGCGCCGGCTCGGCGGGCTGTTCCCGCAGGCGTCCAACCTGGCCCGCCCCCGCTTCCTGGCGATGCTCGCCGAGATCACCCGGTTCCACCGGCACGCGCGCCGGCTGCTGGCCGACGAGCGCGCGGGCGACGTCCCGCTCGGCGCGTTCCTCGCCATCGGCGGCTACTCGCGCTACTTCACCGAGCACTTCATGCTGCCGGTGGTCAGTGCGGTGTGGTCGGCGGGCGAGACGATCTCGATGAGCTACCCCGCGCGCTACCTGTTCACCTTCCTGCACCACCACGGCCTGCTCGCGGTCGGCGGCTCGCCGCAGTGGCGCACCGTGGTCGGCGGCTCCCGCAGCTACGTGCAGCGGGCGGCGAAGGGGCTCAGCGCGGTCGCGCTCTGCACCCCGGTGCGCGCGCTCACCAGGGCGGTCGCCGGCGTCGAGATCCGCGACGACGCCGACGCCGTGCACCGGTTCGACACCGCCGTCGTCGCCACCCATCCCGACCAGGCGCTGACCCTGCTGGCCCAGCCGACCGCGGCCGAGCGGGAGCTGCTCGGGGCGTTCCGCTACTCGCGCAACGAGACCTGGCTGCACCACGACACCTCGGTGCTGCCGCGCCGGGCCGGGGCGCGGGCGGCCTGGAACTACCTGAAGCCGGCGTGCTCGTCGGCCGACGCCCCGGTGCTGGTCAGCTACGACATGAACCGGTTGCAGCGGCTGTCGGAGCCCGACGACTACGTGGTCACGCTGAACGGGGCGGACCGGGTGGACCCCGACCGCGTGGTGGCCCGGATGCGCTACGAGCACCCGGTCTACACCCCGGAGTCGGTGGCCGCGCAGCGCCGGTTGCCGCAGCTCAACGACGGCACGCTGGGGTTCGCCGGCGCCTACCACGGCTGGGGCTTCCACGAGGACGGCTGCGCGGCCGGGGTGCGGGCCGCCGCGTCGCTGGGCGCCACGTGAGCCGCCGCGAAGTGCCGGCGCTCTACGAGGCCACCGTCCGCCACGTCCGCCGGCAGCGGATGGACCGCGCCTTCGGGCACCGGGTCTACTTCTGGCTGGTGGACCTGGACGCGCTGCCCCGGCTCCCGCGGTGGCTGCGCCCGTTCGCCCGGTTCGCCGCCCGCGACCACCTCGGCGACCCCGACCGCACCATCCGACAGAACCTCGACGCCTGGCTGCGCAACCAGGGCGTGGAGCTGGCCGGCGGGCGGGTGCTGATGCTGGCCAACGCCCGGGTGCTCGGGTACGTGTTCAACCCGCTGACCGTCTACTGGTGCCACCGCGCCGACGGCGAGCTGGCCTGCGTGGTGGCCGAGGTGCACAACACCTACGGCGAGCGGCACTGCTACCTGCTGCGCACCGACGAGGGCGGGCGCGCCGAGACGGACAAGGCCTTCTACGTCTCGCCGTTCCTCACCGTCGACGGGCAGTACCGGATGGTGCTGCCGGTGCCCGACGAGCGGCTGCGGATCTCCATCACGCTGCGCCAGCACGACGCCACCGCGCTGGTCGCGAGCGTCGTCGGCGACCGCCGCCGGGCCACCACGGCGGCGTTGCTGGCGATGCTGCTGCGCCGCCCGCTGGTCACCCAACGCACCAGCGCCCTGATCCGCCGCCACGGCATCGCGCTGTGGCTGCGCCGCATGCCCGTCATCCCCCGGCCTACGCACGCACCGCAGGAGGGTGTCCAGTGAGCACCGAACCGATCAGCCCGACGTCCGCCCCCGACGGGGTCCGACGCTCCAACAAGCACTTCATACCCCGTCCCAACGAGGGTGTCTGGCCGGGCCTGGCGACCCCGCCGAGCTCCCCGTTCCGGGCGCACATCGCCGAGGCGCTGTTCAACCGGGCCGTGCGCTCGTTGCCGGTGCGGGTGGTGTTCCCCGGCGGGAAGCGCATCGGCGCCGGCGGGCCGTCGTCACCGGTGATGCGCATCGTGCGCCCGCAGGCCTTCTTCAACCGCCTCGGCGCCAACTCGAAGATCGGGTTCGGCGAGTCGTACATGGTGGGCGACTGGACCTCCACGCACCTGGCCGACCTGCTCACCCCGTTCGCGGAGCGGCTCTCCACGCTGATCTCACCGGCCCTGCAGCGGGTGTTCCGCCGCCACGTGGAGGCCCGGCAGCCCCGCGAGGAGGTCAACACCGTCGAGGGGTCGCGGGAGAACATCCACCGCCACTACGACCTGTCCAACGAGCTGTTCGGGCTGTTCCTGGACGAGACGATGTCCTACTCCTCGGCCTGGTTCGTCGAGGGCAGCGACGACCTCGTGGGCGCCCAGCGCCGCAAGATCGACGGGATCCTCGATCTGGCCGGCGTCCGGGCGGGCCAGCACATCCTGGAGATCGGCACCGGTTGGGGCGGGCTGGCCGCCCTGGCCGCGCAGCGCGGCGCCCGGGTCACGACGCTGACCATCTCCGCCGAGCAGGCCAGCCTGGCCGAGAAGCGGCTGCGCCGGGAGGGGGTGGCCGATCAGGTGCAGGTGCTGCTGCGCGACTACCGCGAGGCGCACGGCAGCTACGACGCCGTGGTCAGCGTGGAGATGATCGAGGCTGTGGGGGTGCAGTACTGGCCCACCTACTTCGCCGCACTGAAGCGGCTGCTCAAGCCGGGCGGCCGGATCGGGCTGCAGTCGATCACCATGCCGCACGACCGGATGCTGGTCTCGCGCAACGACTACACCTGGATCTCCAAGTACATCTTCCCCGGCGGGGTGATCCCGTCGGTGCCCGCGATCGAGCAGCTGGCCGCCGCGGTCGGGCTGCGGGTGTCCGAGCGGCGCAGCTTCGGCGCCGACTACGCGCGCACCCTGGCACACTGGCAGCACAACTTCCGCGGCAACTGGGACCGGGTGGCCGCGCTCGGCTTCGACGAGACCTTCCGCCGGATGTGGGAGTTCTACCTGGCCTACTGCGAGGCCGGGTTCCGCGTCGACTACCTCGACGTGCACCAGCTCGCGCTGGCGCACCGCTGAATCCCCGACCAGGAGGAGATCGACGTGACCCGACCCGTCGCCCCGCGCCTCGCCGGGCTCGTCGAACGCCTGCTCGGTGCGCCGCTGCCGATCCGGATCCGGGCCTGGGACGGCAGCGAGGCCGGCCCCGATCCCGATCCGGACGGGCCACCGCCGCCGGTGGCGATCATCCGGCACCGCCGGGCGCTGCGCCGGCTGCTGTGGAACCCGGGTGAGCTCGGGCTGGCGCGGGCGTTCGTGGCCGGCGAGCTGGACGTCGAGGGCGATCTGGCCGACGGGCTGTCGCGCTTCTGGACGCTGCTGCGGTCCCGGTCGGGCGAGCGGCTGCGGCTGAGCGCGGCCGACCGGCTCGACGCCGTCCGGCTGGCCGCGCGGCTGGGCGTGCTCGGTCCGCGTCCGCCCGCGCCCGCGTCGGAGGCGCGGCTGTCGGGCGGGCTGCACACCCGCCGCCGGGACCGGGCCGCGATCTCGCACCACTACGACCTGTCCAACTCCTTCTACGAGTTCCTGCTCGACCCGCAGCTGGCCTACTCCTGCGGGTACTGGACCCAGCCGAGCGGGCCGAGCTACGGCCTGCTCGACGCGCAGCGCGACAAGCTCGACCTGATCTGCCGCAAGCTCGCGCTGGGCCCGGGCATGCGGCTGCTCGACGTCGGCTGCGGCTGGGCGGCGCTGCTGATCCACGCCGTGCAGCACTACGGGGTCACGGCGGTCGGGGTGACGCTGTCGGCGCAGCAGCGCGCGCTCGGGCTGCGCCGGGTGGCCGAGCTGGGGTTGGCGGACCGCATCGAGATCCGGCTGCAGGACTACCGGGAGCTGGCTGACCAGCCTTTCGACGCGGTGTCGTCGATCGAGATGGGCGAGCACGTCGGACAGGACAACTACCCGGTCTACGCGGCCCAGCTGCACCGGCTGCTGCGCCCGCAGGGCCGGCTGCTGCTGCAGCAGATGTCGCGCGGGGCGTCCGGCGGCAACACCGCGCCCGGCGGCGGGGCGTTCATGGAGTCCTACGTCGCGCCCGACATGTACATGCGCCCGCTGGGCTCCACGATCAACTTCCTGGAGGCGGCCGGGCTGGAGGTGGTGGACGTGCACTCGCTGCGCGAGCACTACGTGTGGACGGTGCGACCGTGGCTGGACACGTTGCAGGACAACAGGTCCGAGGCGATCCGGTTGATCGGCGACGAGCAGTACCGGGTGTGGCGGCTCTACCTGGCCGGCGCGGCACTGGCCTTCGCCGAGAACCGGATGGGCGTGCACCAGATCCTGCTGGTCCGCCCGGATTCCCACGGCCGCTCCGGGCTGCCCCGGGGCCGCAGCGCCACGCTCGGCCGCGACCCGGAGCTCGATCGCGGCTCGAGCGGCACCGAGCGCCGCACCGAGCGCGCGGCCGGCCACGGGTCGGCGCGCGCCCAGCCGGCCGACCCGACACGATGACGTCGTGAGTGACTACCCCTGGTCGGCGGCGCTGACCAACCTCGCGGTGACCGCCGCCGTGGTGCTGGCCACCTTCGCGCTGACCCTGTTCGTGGCCGTGCGGGTGCGCGGCGGGCGCCACGACGGCATCGACACCGTGTGGGGCGCCGGCTTCGCGATCATCGCGTTGAGCACGCTCGCGCTGGCGATCGGCGACGGCGACCTCTGGCGGCAGCTGCTGATCACCGCCCTGACCTGCGTGTGGGGGGTGCGGCTGGCGTGGCACATCACCGCGCGCAACCTGGGCACCGGCGAGGACCCGCGCTACATCGAGATCATGGACAAGGCGCCGGGCAACCCGGTCCTGCACATGGTCCAGAAGGTGTACCTGCCGCAGGCGGGGATCATGTGGGTGGTGTCGTTGCCGGTCCAGCTGGGCCAGTACGGGTACGCCGACGGCGCGCTGTCGATCGTCGTCACCGTGCTCGGCGTGCTGTTCTGGGCGGTCGGGTTCACCTTCGAGACCGTCGGTGACGCGCAGCTGGCCGCGTTCAAGGCCGACCCGGCCAACAAGGGCCAGGTCATGGACCGCGGGCTGTGGCGCTACACCCGGCACCCGAACTACTTCGGCGACGCGGCCGTCTGGTGGGGGTTGACGCTGCTCGCGCTGCACCACGCCGCCGGCCTGATCGGGCTGATCGGCGCGGCCGTGATGACCTGGCTGCTGGCCAAGGGCACCGGGGCCAAGCTGCTGGAGTCCACGATCGGCAACCGTCGCCCGGGTTACGCCGACTACGTGCGGCGGACCAGCGGTTTCCTGCCCCTCCCGCCGAAGAAGACCGCCGGGTGAACCGATGGACGACCGGGGGCGAAGGATGGTCAACGACCCCGACGAGAGGACCGTCATGAACGCGGGCGATCAGGTCAGCGACTTCGAGTTGGCGGACGAGACGGGCGACCAGCGCCGGCTGTCCGAGCTGCTGCGCTACGGACCGGTGGTGCTGTTCTTCTACCCGATCGCCTCCAGCGGCGGCTGCACGCAGGAGGCCTGCCACTTCCGCGACCTGGCCGCCGACTTCGCCGCGGTGGGCGCGCAGCCGGTCGGCATCAGCGGCGACAACGTGACCAAGCAGCACGTGTTCGCGACCAGCCACTCGCTGGGGTATCCGCTGCTGTCCGACGAGGGCAACAAGGTGGCCAAGGAGATCGGCGCCTACCGCTGGTTCCTGCCCGGCGGCCTGCACACCCGCCGGATGACCTTCGTGATCGGACGCGACCGCCGGATCATCGAGACCATCGCCAGCGAGACCAAGTTCGACCTGCACGCCGACGAGGCGCTGGCGATCCTGCGGCGCGAGGGGGCCAGCGCATGACCTCCTACCGCCGATGACCCCACCGCGATCGGTCAGCGCGTCGACCGTGGTCGGGGCGCCGCCCGCGGCGGTGTTCGAACTGCTGGCCGACCCCCGCAGGCACGCGGAGTTCGACGGCTCCGGCACGGTGCGCGCGGCGGTGACCGGTCCGGCCCGGCTCGCGCCCGGAGCCCGCTTCGGGATGGCCATGCGCTGGGGGCTGCCCTACCGGGTGCAGAACACGGTGGTGGAGTTCGAGGAGGGCCGCCGGATCGGGTGGCGGCATTTCGGCCGGCACGTCTGGCGCTACGAGCTGGAGCCGGCGGCCGGCGGCACCCTGGTCACCGAGACATTCGACTACGAACCCGCGCTCGCCCCGCGGGTGCTCGAGCTGACGCGCGCGCCGCAGCGCAATCTCACCTCGATCCGCGCCACACTCGACCGGCTCGTGACGATCTTCGGCGGATGATCAGCCCGGCAGCGCGGGCAGCTTGTCCAGGCTCTCGACGTTGCGCTCCTGGTGGTAGGTGCTGATCCGCTCGTCGTCGCGGGTGCGCCAGACCGCGTCCAGCGTGTCGCGCTCGGCCACCAGATCCATCCTGGGCACCGCGAAACCGCACGAGTCGGCCACCCTGCTCACCTGCACGACGATCACTGCGCGCAGGTAGCGGCGGCGCTCCTCGCCGGCCGCACCGAACCCGGCCAACTCCCGCTCGAACCCCGGGTCACCGACCAGCACCGACCGTCCGCGACCGTGCAGCCGCACGATGTTGGGCCGCCCGTCGAAGGCGCAGAACATGACGCAGATCCGGCCGTTCTCGCGCAGGTGTGCGATCGTCTCGACGCCGCTGCCGGTGATGTCCAGGTAGGCGAAGGTGTGCGGGTCGACGACCCGGAACGTGCCCATCGTGCCCTTGGGCGAGAGGTTGATCATTCCGTCGCCGGAGAGCGGCGCGGTGGCCACGAAGAACACCGGCTGCGCCTCGATCCAGGCCGCCATCTTCTCGTCGATGCCGTCGAAGACCTTCGCCATGGCCTCGAGGTTACGCGTGGGCAATGAGCTCGATCGAGAGCAACGCTGTGTGCCCGCCGTCATCCGACCGCGGCGAGTTCGTCGAGCGTCGGGTACGGGTTGCGGTCGAGTCTTCATTTCCGGCCCCGCGGGCCCGACTGTGAGGCATGACCATCGGGTCGCCCGCCGCGGGCCGTCCACGCCTCGCCGCGCTCCTGGCCGGCGGCGCGGCCCTCGTGACGGTTCTGATCTTGCTGCCCTTCGTCCTGAACGGGCTGCTCCTGGACCTGGTGCTGAACGTGATGTCGACGGTGATGTCGGCGGCCGCCGGGTTCGCCTGCCTGCGGGCCGCCCGTCGGGTCGTCGGCCCGACCCGTCGCGGCTGGATCACGATGGCGGTCGCCTGCTGGGCGTGGGCGGTCAGCGAGGCGCTGTGGACGCTGTGCACCGACGTGCTGGAAGCGGAGCTGCCGTACCCGTCCCCGGTGGAGCTGGGCTACATGATCTTCCCGGTCGCCGGCATCCTCGGGCTGCGCTGGCTGGCCGGGGAGACGTCCGCGTTGAGCGCCTCGCGACGGGTGCTCGACCGGCTCATGGTCGGGTGCGCGCTCGGCCTGGTGGCCTGGGTGGCCGTCCTCGACACCGTCGTCGCCAAGTCGGTCGGTGTGCTGGTCACGGACCTGCTGTCGCTGTACTTCCCGCTCACCGACGTGGTGCTGGTGACGGTCGTGGTGCTCACCTTCGCGCAGCTGCGCCACGACCTGCTGCGCTGGGGCCTGCTCGGCGCGGGCATGCTGCTGATGGCCGTCACCGACCACGTCTTCGTCTACGAGCTCGCGCACGGCAGCTTCCGCGGCGGCACGAGCTTCGCCTGGGGGTGGTGGATCAGCTTCGCGCTGATCGGCGCCGGCGCGCTGGTGCCGGCCAGGGCCCGGCCGCCGGCGGGCACGGTCCGCTCCGCCGCCATCGCGGTCTGGACCGGGCTGGTGCCCTACGTCCCGCTCGTCGCGGCCGCGGTCGTGGCCGGCGCCAACCTGATCATCGCCATCGAGGACGACTCGGTGTCGGAGTTCCTGCTCGTCGCGCTGGTGCTGCTGGTGCTCAGCCGGCAGTACGTGATGCTGCGCGACAACGTGGCCCTGGCCAGAACCGTGGCGCAGCGCGACGAACAGCTGCACCACCTGGCCTTCCACGACGGGCTCACCGGGCTGGCCAACCGCGCGCTGTTCCTCGACCGGCTCGGCCACGCGCTGGACATGGCCGGCCGCCACGGCCGTCCGATCTCGGTCGCCTTCCTCGACCTGGACGGCTTCAAGGCGGTCAACGACTCGCTGGGGCATGCCGTCGGCGACGCCCTGCTGATCCGGGTCGCGGACCGGCTGCGCGGCTCCCTGCGCGCGACCGACACGCTGGCCCGCCTCGGCGGTGACGAGTTCGCCGCGCTCATCGAGCACGGAGACGACCCCACCGCCGTGGCGAACGGGCTGATCGAGGCCCTGGAGGCACCGTTCCGCTTCGACGAGCGCACGGTCGGGATCTCGGCGAGCGTCGGGCTGGCCACCCTCGGGCCGGGTCGCCTGGGCGCGGAGCAGGCCGAGGCCCTCCTGCAGCGCGCCGACGTGGCCATGTACGCGGTGAAGGCCTCGGGCAAGGGCCGCGTGCAGGTGCACTCCCGCTCTCTGGACATCGCCCGGCAGCGGGACCGCTCCACCCTCGATCGGGCGTTCGCCACGGCCCTCGAACGCGGCCAGATCCACACCGTGTACCAGCCGGTGGTGGACCCGAGGTCCGGGCGGATCGACGCGGTGGAGGCGCTGCCTCGCTGGACGCACGAAGGGCAGGTCGTGCCGGCGAGCACGTTCCTCCCGATCTGCGAGCAGTCGGGCCTCTCCGACCAGCTCACCTCGTCGGTCCTGGCGCAGGCCTTGGACCAGCTCGACCGGTGGAGCCACGAGCTGGGTCACCGACGGCTGTGGGTGGCCGTCGGCGTCGATCGGACCGAGCTCGCCGACGGCGGCCTGCCGGATCGCATCGCCGACCTGCTCGCCCGGCACCGGTTGGTTCCCGGCCAGCTCACGCTGGAGATGGCCGAGCTGGTGGCGGGCGATCGGTCCTCGATGCAGGTCATGAACGAGCTGCGGGAGATCGGGGTCCGGTTCGCGCTCGACGACTTCGGCGCCAACAGCAGCCTCGGCCGGCTGTCGAACTCGCTGTGGGACACCGTGCGATTCGACGGGCTCTTCGTCTCCGACATCGACCACGACCCGAGGCAGCAGCGCGTCCTGGGTGGGCTGCTGGAGCTCGCCCGACATCTCGGTCTCCGCACGATGGTCGAGGGTGTCGACCGGCCAGGCCAGCTTCGTGAGCTCAGCCGGCTGGGCTGCGATCTGGTGCAGGGCCACGTCGTCGGGCGACCGGTGGACGCCTCCCGGATATCTGCGCTCGTGCTGGCCGAGCTGCCGATCGTGCCCCCCGGACACCTCGACGCCGTCGTCGAACAGCGGTTGGCGGAAGCGGGCGCGCGGATCACCGGCCACCGACCGCAGACGGGTGATCCCGCCGGGCCGGGCGGCCCGGGGATCACGCCACGGTGAGGATCTCCGCCCCGTCGGCGGTCACCAGCACGGTGTGCTCGAACTGCGCGGTCCGCTTGCGATCCTTGGTGACCACGGTCCACCCGTCGTCCCAGATGTCGTAGTCGACCACGCCGAGGGTGATCATCGGCTCGATGGTGAAGGTCATCCCCTGCTCGATCAGGGTGTCCACGCTGGGCTCGTCGTAGTGCAGCACCACCAGGCCGCTGTGGAAGCTGCGGCCGATCCCGTGCCCGGTGAAGTCCCGCACCACGCCGTAGCCGAAGCGCTTCGCGTAGGACTCGATCACCCGCCCGATCACGTTCAGCCCGCGCCCCGGCCGCACCGCCTTGATCGAACGCAGGGTCGCCTCGCGGGTGCGCTCGACGAGCAGCCGGTCCTCCTCGGCCACGGCGCCGGCCAGGAAGGTCGCGTTGGTGTCCCCGTGCACGCCCCCGATGAACGCGGTGACGTCGATGTTGACGATGTCGCCGTCCTGGATGAGCGTCGAGTCCGGGATGCCGTGGCAGATCACCTCGTTGAGGCTCGTGCAGCACGACTTCGGGAAGCCCTTGTAGCCCAGCGTCGAGGGGTACGCGTCGTGGTCGAGCAGGAACTCGTGAACGACCCGGTCCACCTCGTCGGTGGTGACCCCGGGCGCCACGGTGGCACCACCGGCGGCCAGCGCGCCGGCGGCGATCCGGCCGGCCACCCGCATGGCCTCGATCACCTCTGGGGTCTGCACCCAGGGCTCGCCGCTGCGAGCCGGGGCCTTCTTGCCCACGTACTCCGGCCGCGGGATGCGCGCCGGGACCGGGCGTATCGGGGCCACCGTGCCGGGGGTGAGCAGCGTACGGGTAGGCATGGGATCCAGTGTAGGTCCGTTCAGCGAACGCTCTGGCCCACCCGGTCCGCGACCATCTGGGACAGCGCCCGCCAGCCCAGCATCAGCACCGCGAGCGACCCCAGGGTGATCGCCACGAAGATCAGTGGCGGCCAGCCGGTGAAGCCGGCGCGCACCAGCATCCCGACCAGCACCGTGCCCACCAGCGCGCCCAGGCCGGCCTTCCAGCGGGTCGGGTCGGCCCGCACGATCGGCGTGGCCCACGCGGCGCCCAGGCCGATCAGGAACGGCGCCGCGGTGCCGATCAGACCGAGGATGTCCCCGGACTCGCCGTGGCTCGACCGCCCGATCGCCGCGAAGACCACCACCGCGACCACGTCGGCGGCCAGCGCCAGCGGGACGATCCGACTGGTTGGCATCGGCCCAGGATAGGCCCAGGGGCCAACCGGCGGTGCCGCCGTACGGTGCCGGCCCCCGTGCGGAATCAGCCGAGGGCCGCCAGGAACCGCTGCGCCACGTCGACCGCGACCGCCGACGAGCCGCCGTCCACCACCAGGACCGCGAACGCGACGTCACCGCGGTAGCCGACGAACCAGCCGTGCGCGCGCCCGTCGTTGGTGTACTCGGCGGTGCCGGTCTTGCCGAAGACCTCACCCAGCCCGGCCAGCCTGATCGCGGTGCCCTCGGTGACCACCGCGCGCATCATCAGCCGAACCTGGTCCAGCGCCACCGGATCCGGCGGGGACGCCGGCCGCAGGACCTCGGTGGGGCGCTCGCGGATCAGCTGCGGGACCACCGGCGCGCCGCGCGCGACGGTCGCGGCCACCAGCGCCATCCCCAACGGGCTGGCCAGCACCTGGCCCTGGCCGAAGCCGTTCTCGGCGCGCTGCACGGTGTCCGGGGCCGACGGCACGGATCCGGTGATCGTGGTCAGCGCGGGGATCACGTAGTCCGCGCCCAGCCC
This sequence comes from uncultured Actinomycetota bacterium, assembly GCA_963730945.1. Lineage (GTDB taxonomy): Bacteria > Actinomycetota > Actinomycetes > Mycobacteriales > Pseudonocardiaceae > Pseudonocardia. The sequence continues at coordinate 166,068 of CAVSTV010000003.1, read as the reverse complement.
GAGCCGCAGCGCCGCAGCGGGCAGCGAGTCCGGCCCCAGCCGGGAGCCGAGCTCGGCGAAGGTGGTGTTGCAGGAGCGGGCGAAGGCGGTGATCAGCGGCACCGTGCCGAGGGCGAACCGGTCGGCGTTGGGCACCGGACGGCCACCGATCACCGTCTGCCCCGGGCACTCGACCGGCGAGGCCGAGGTCAGCTGCTGCTCGGTGACCGCCGCGGTCGCAGTCGCGATCTTGAAGGTGGAGCCGGGCGGGTACCGGCCGGCCAGGGCCGGTGCCCCGACGCCGTCGGCCGCGCCGTTCTGGGCGACCGCGAGCAGGTCGCCGGTGGACGGCGCCAACGCGACCAGCATGGTCTGCTGGACGACCGGCTCCACCGCGTCCTCGGCCGCGGTCTGCACGCCGCGATCCATCGCGACGGCGATCGTGCTGCCCGGCCGCGGCGGCTCCCCGGCCAGCGTGCTGATCGGACCGCCCGCGGCGTCCACGCTGAGCACCGACCAGCCGGCGACCCCGTCGAGCTGGGGCGCCATCTCGGCGCGCACCGCCGGCAGCACCGACCGGGCGAACCCGGCGGTCGGCGCCAGCAGCCGCTCGGACGTGCTGAACCGCACCCCGGCCAGGTCGTAGATCGCGTTCTTGACGCCCTGGTAGTCGGTGTCGCGCAGCACCGCGACGGTGTAGGCCCGGCCGTCCGCCGTGGCCGCCGCACCATCCACTATGGACGCCTGGCTGATCAGCGGGTCGATCGGGGACAGCGCCGCGGCCAGCGCACCCGCCACAGCCGGCAGGTCGCCGGTGGCCAGCCGGTCCAGCAGCACCGACACCACCGTGGTTGGCTCCATCAGGGTCGCGCCGCCGCGGTCGACCACCGGGGCCGGTCGGGCGTCCTCGGTGCGCAGGGCGAGCCGCTGACCGGCGGCGAGCTGAGGGTGCACGACCGTCGGCGCCCAGTGCACCGTCCAGGCGGGCTCGGTGCTGCCGGGCCGGATGGCCTGCGTGAGCTCGATCTCACCGAGGTAGGTCCACAGCCGGCCCGCGCCGAGATCCCAGTTGAGCGAGACCGACGCCGCGGCCCGATCGGTCGCGGTGCGCACCTGCTCCACCTCGGCGCGCAGCCCCGGCGCGCCGAGCGCCTCCCGGGTGGCCACGAGCAGCTCGGCGGCGCCCGCCGGGTCGTCGGTCAGCGCGGCGGCGCCCCGGTCGTCACCCGCGGACCAGGCGGCCAGGAACGCCCCGACCGCAGCTTCCGGGCCGTTGCCACCGAAGAGGCCACAGCCGCTGATGCCCAGCAGCACGGCCAGCGCCGCGAGCAGCGCGGGCAGTCGCGGAGCTGATCGGGTGCTGGCCACCCACGGAGTATGCCCACTCCCAGTCGGGCGCCCGCTGCGCGTCAGGGGTCAGAACAGGATCGTGGCGAAGCTTCCGACCTGACGGAAGCCGACCCGGGCGTAGGAGGTTCGGGCGACGTGGTTGAAGGCGTTGACGTACAGGCTCGACAGCCGTCCCATGCCCGCCAACCGTTCGGTCACCGCGGCGGTGCCGGCGGTCCCGTATCCGCGACCGCGGTACGCCGGGTGCACCCAGACGCCCTGGATCTGACCCACCCGGGCCGAGATCGCCCCGATCTCGGCCTTGAACACGACCTCGCCGTTCTCGAAGCGGGCGAAGGCACGACCGGCCGAGACGAGCTCGCACACCCGGGCGCGGTAGCCGACCCCGCCGTCGCCGGCCCGCGGGTCGATGCCGACCTCCTCGGTGAACATCGCGATCGCGGCCGGCAGGTAGCGCTCCAGCTCCGCGGGCTGCACGGGACGCACGAACGGGTCCGGGGTCACCGCCGGGCGGCCCGCGAGGACCATCAACGGCTGGTCGGCGCGCACCTCGCGGGCCGGCGCCCAGTGATCGACCAGGTCGTCCCAGAGCGGCAGCACCAGCTCCGCCCGGCCGACCAGCGACGAGCAGTTGCGACCGTGCCGGCGGGCCCGATCGGCGAAGGCGCGCAGCGCGGCGCGCTCGCCGCGCAGCGGAACCAGGTTCGCGCCGGCGAAGCACAGCCCGTCCATCCTGGACCCGAAGGCCCACACCTGACCGCCGAGCCGCCACGGATCCAGGCCGGCGACCTCGACCCGCGCGGCGACCATGCAGGCGGCGACCGGATCACAGTCCAGCACCGCGCGCACCCCTGCGCGGTCCCGGTCGTCGAGGAGCCGCGCTCCGGCGAGACGAAGCACCCCCTTACGATGCCAGACCCGCGGCGCGACGGACACGACGGGATGCTCGGGAGATCAGCCCTGATGCCGGGCACCCGACCCGGCCGCGGCCGGAGCGATGTTCTGGTTCGCCCGGAAGAGGTTCTCCGGATCATGGCGCGCCTTCACCGCCGCGAGGCGCTCGAAGTTGGGCCCGTAGGCCGCGCGTACCCGGTCCGGGCCCTCGTCGCCGAGATTGTTGACGTACACGGCGTCCTGCAGATGCGGCCGCATCGCCTCGAACAGCTCCCGCGTCCACTCGATGTTCCGCGCCGAGTCGACCGGATCGGGCCACTGCGAGAGGACGAGGAAGTCGAACTGCTCGGCCCGGTGCGGGAAGGCGGTGGCCGATGGGGCGACGCGGGCGGCGGCGCCGTGCATCTGCTGCAGGCCGATACCGCTGAACGGGGACGGCAGCCGTGGGACGAACCGCATCAGGGTGTCGATCGCGTCCCCGGTCACGCTGCGCAGCCAGCCGGCCTTCCAGTAGTGCAGGCGCCCCGGGGGAAACCCGGCGTCGGGAGCGCTCTGCAGCGCCAGGTACGGCATCGGCTGGATGGTGTCCTCGACCGGCGCGAGGTACGTCCGCAGCGGGCGCAACACCCGCTCGCCCTCGTCGGCGGCGCCGGAGTAGCACGCCGCGATCGACACCGTGGCCTCGCCGGTCGGGGTCAGCGCCAGCGAGCAGGCCGTGGCCAGCTCGTCCGGCGCGGCCTTGACGAACTCGTCGTAGAACGGCAGCAGCCGCGGCGCCGCGCTCAGCGGGTAGGACAACCCGCCGGCCAGCACGAGATCCACCGGATGCAGCTGGTAGGAGAACGCGGTGACGACCCCGAAGTTGCCGCCGCCGCCGCGGACCGCCCAGAACAGGTCCTCGTTCTCCCGGTCGCTCAGCCGCAGCAGTTCCCCGCCCGCGGTGACGATCTCGGCGGCGACGAGGTTGTCGCAGGCCAGGCCGAAGCGGCCGTTCAGCCAGCCCAGCCCGCCACCCAGGGTCAGCCCGGCGATCCCGGTCATGGACACCACGCCGAGTGTCGTCGCCAGCCCGAGCGCCTGGGTGGCGCCGTCGAACTCGCCCAGCGTCAGCCCGGCCTCGGCCCGGACCGTCTCGGTTCCGCGGTCGAAGGTGAGCGCCTTCATGCCGGACAGGTCGAGCAGCAGGGCCCGGTCGAGCACCGCGTTCCCGGCCACGTTGTGCCCGCCGCCGCGCACCGAGAGCGGCAGCCCGTGCTCCCGGGCGAACGCGATCCCGCGGGCCACGTCGGCGGCGTCCGCACAGCGGATCACCGCCAGCGGCTGTCGATCGATCATGGCGTTGAAGACGGCGCGGGACGTGTCGTAGCCGGAGTCCGCGGCAAGCAGCAGGGGTCCGCGCAGATCCGATCCGAGTCGCCGCAACGCCGCGTCCGAAACCCCGCCCACCTGCGCCGTCACCGTGCACCCCCTCGTGCCCCGCGGGCCGGATCGGCCGGCCGCGCTCAGCCTACGGTGACCTCCGGCTCGCCCTCGGCGTCCATCGACTCGGCGAGCTTCATCGCCTCCTCGATCAGGGTCTCCACGATGGCGTGCTCGGGCACCGTCTTGATCACTTCGCCCTTGACGAAGATCTGGCCCTTGCCGTTGCCCGAGGCCACCCCGAGGTCGGCCTCGCGGGCCTCGCCGGGACCGTTCACGACACAGCCCATCACCGCCACCCGCAGCGGTACCTCCATGCCCGTCAGGCCGGCCGTGACCTCGTCGGCCAGCTTGTACACGTCCACCTGGGCGCGCCCGCACGACGGGCAGGAGACGATCTCCAGCTTGCGCGGCCGCAGGTTCAGCGACTCCAGGATCTGGGAGCCGACCTTGACCTCCTCGACCGGCGGTGCCGACAGCGACACCCGTATCGTGTCGCCGATGCCCTGCCGCAGCAGCGCCCCGAACGCCACCGCCGACTTGATCGTGCCCTGGAAGGTCGGGCCGGCCTCGGTGACCCCGAGGTGCAGCGGGTAGTCGCACTGCTGCGCGAGCAGCTCGTAGGCCCTGATCATGATCACCGGGTCGTGGTGCTTGACCGAGATCTTGATGTCGTGGAAGTCGTGCTCGGCGAACAGGCCCGCCTCCCACATCGCCGATTCGGCCAGCGCCTCGGGGGTGGCCTTGCCGTACTTGTCCATGATCCGCTTGTCCAGCGAGCCGGCGTTGACGCCGATCCGGATCGGGGTGCCCCGGTCGCGCGCGGCGGCGGCGATCTCGCAGACCTGGTCGTCGAACTTGCGGATGTTGCCGGGGTTGACCCGGACCGCCGCGCAGCCGGCGTCGATCGCCGCGAACACGTACTTGGGCTGGAAGTGGATGTCGGCGATCACCGGCAGCTGCGACTTGGCCGCGATCGCGCCCAGCGCGTCGGCGTCGTCCTGGCTCGGGCAGGCCACCCGCACGATGTCGCAGCCGGCCGCGGTGAGCTCGGCGATCTGCTGCAGGGTGGCGTTGACGTCGGCAGTCAGGGTGGTGGTCATGGACTGCACCGAGATCGGGTGCTCGGAACCGACGCCGACCTTCCCCACCTGCAGCTGCCGGGTCTTCCGACGCTCGGACAGGGTGGGGGCCGGCGGGACGGGCATGCCCAGGGAGACGCTCACGACCTCCAGTATCCCCGGGCGCTGACCGGCGCGCCGTGAGATACCCCCCACCCCCCGGCTCAGGTGCGGCCCTGCCGCTCCTGGGCGCGCTGCAGGGTCGAGGAGTGCGGCAGCCAGGTCGCGAGCTCGACCGGCCAGCCGTCGGCGGTCAGGTGCGCCACCACGGCCGGGTCGTCGTCGAGCACGGAGGCGATGGTGCGGCCCGCGGCCAGCTCGCGCAGCGCGTCGCGCTTCATCCAGCGCGCCGGGCGGTAGTCGTCGTCCTCGCGCATCAGCAGCGGCCCGGTCGGCAGCCCGTGCCGGTGCAGCCAGCGCTGGGTGAGCGCGCGATTGCGCTCCGGTCGACCGGTCAGGTAGACGACGTCGTGCTCGACCAGCGCCGCCCGCAGCCGGTCCGCGCCCTCGGCGAGCAGCGGGTCCCGGTCGGCGGCGTGGAAGAACCGCTCCCAGCGTTGCGGGCGGCTCTGCAGGTAGTGCAGCCGGTGGCTGACGTCGGCCAGCACGCCGTCGATGTCGAACACCGCCACCGGCCTGGCCAGCTGCTCCAGACCGGCGGCAGCGCTCACTGGGGCAGCCGGATCGGGTTGATCACGTCGGCGACCAGGATCAGCCCGCTCCAGGCGATGAACACCAGCGCCACCACGTACGCCACCGGCATCAGCTTGGCCACGTCCACCGGCCCGGGATCGGGGCGGCCGAGCAGCTTCGCGGCCGTGCGCTTGATCGACTCCCAGATCGCCGGGAAGATCTGCCCGCCGTCCAGCGGCGGGATGGGCAGCAGGTTGAACAGGAACAGCGAGATGTTCACCGCGGCGAGCAGCTGCAGGAACACCGACAGCTCGGCGGCCGCCGGCGCGTCCAGCGCGAGGATCTCGCCGCCGATCCGGGAGGCGCCGACGATGCCGACCGGGCCGTTGATGTCCCGCTCCTCACCGAGGAACACCGAGCCGAACAGCCCCGGCACCCGGGACGGCAGCTGCACGATGGCTTCCCCGGTGCGGGCCACGATGTCGGAGATCTCGGTCCCGACCGCGGCCACGTTCTGCCGCTCGTAGAACCGCACCGGGCTCAGCCCGAGGAAGCTGGCCTGCACCGTCTGGTCCTCGTCGGTGAGGCTGGGCAGCTCGGTGGTGATCAACGTCGGGCGCAGGTCCACCCGCTGCCCGCCGCGCTCCACGGTCACCGTCACGGTGCCCGAGGCGGCCCTGATGGTCTCCTGCAGGCGCGGCCAGTCCTGATCGCCGAAGGTCACGCCGTTGAAGGCGATGATCTTGTCGCCGGCCTGGAACCCGGCCGCCGCGGCCGGGGTCGGCGGCGCCCCGGGCGGGCACTGCTGGCTGGCCGCCGAGGCCGGCACCACGCACGCGCTGACCGCGCTGACCGTGGTCGTCGAACCGGTTGGCACCCCGATGCCCATCAGCACGATCGCGAACAGCACGACCGCCAGGATCAGGTTCATGAACGGGCCGGCGAACATCACGATGATGCGCTTCCACGGCGCCCGCAGGTAGAACTGCCGGTCCGCGTCCTCGGGCAGCACGTCCATCGCCGACTGCTGGCGGGCGTCGTCGATCATGCCCTGGAACGGGCCGGTGCGCCGGCTGCGGCCCAGCGTCTGGCCCTTGGCCGGCGGGATCATCCCGATCATCCGGATGTAGCCGCCCAGCGGCACCGCCTTGAGCCCGAACTCGGTCTCGCCGACCTTGCGCGACCAGATGGTCTTGCCGAACCCGACCATGAACTCCGGAACCTTGATCCCGAACCAGCGGGCGGTGACGAAGTGACCGAGCTCGTGCCAGGCGATCGAGATCAGGATCCCGAGGAAGAACAGCACGATCCCGAGTGCGGTCATCATGAGGTGATCACTTTCGATCGGTGCGCGATCTCGCGCGCGTGGGCCCGCGCCCAGTCCTCGGCGGCGAGCACATCCGCCACGGTAGCGGGATCACCCGTCCAGCCGTCGGCGGCGTCCAGCACCCGGGCCAGCAGGTCGGTGATGCCGGTGAACGGCAGCGCGCCGGCCACGAACGCGGCCACCGCCTCCTCGTTGGCCGCGTTCAGCACCGCGGGCAGGCTTCCCCCCGCCGCGCCGGCCGCGCGGGCCAGCCGGACCCCGGGGAACGCGTCGTCGTCCAGCGGCTCGAAGGTCCAGCTCTGCGCGGTGTCGAAGCGGCAGCGGGCGGCTGCGCCGGGCACCCGGTCGGGCCAGGCCAGGGCGAGCGCGATCGGGAGGGTCATGTCCGGCGGGCTGGCCTGGGCCAGCGTCGAGCCGTCGACGAAGGTGACCATCGAGTGCACGATCGACTGCGGGTGCACCACCACGTCGATCCGCTCGTAGGGCACGCCGAACAACAGCCGCGCCTCGATCAGCTCCAGGCCCTTGTTGATCAGCGTGGCCGAGTTGATGGTGACCACCGGGCCCATGTCCCAGGTGGGGTGGGCCAGTGCCTCTTCGACGGTCACGCCGGCCAGCTCGCAGCGCTGCCGGCCGCGGAACGGGCCGCCGGATGCGGTCAGCACCAGCCGGTCCACCTCGTCGGCCCGGCCGCCACGCAGGCACTGGGCGAGCGCCGAGTGTTCGGAGTCGACCGGCACGATCTGCCCGGGCGCGGCGGCCGCGGTGACCAGCGAACCGCCGGCGACCAGCGATTCCTTGTTGGCCAGCGCCAGCGTGGCCCCGCTGGCCAGTGCGGCCATGGTCGGTCCGAGCCCGACCGAGCCGGTGATCGCGTTGAGCACGACATCGGCGCCGGCCGCGGTGGTCAGCTCGGTGGCGGCGTCCGGTCCGGACCAGACCTCGACCCCGCGCAACCCCATGCCGGGCAGCGATCGGCGCAGCATCGTCGCCGCCGCGCCGCCGGTCACCGCGACCCGGCGCACCCCGTGCTCGCGGATCTGGCGGCCGAGCAGCGCGATGTCACGCCCGGCGGCGGCCAGCCCGGCCACGGTGAACCGCTCCGGGTGGGCAGCGATCAGGTCGAGGGCCTGGGTGCCGACGGAGCCCGTCGAGCCCAGCACCAGAACGGATCGACTAGTCATCACCGACCATCATCCCTGCTTGCGTGTTGTGCGACGATGAGCCCGTCGCAGGTGGGATGAGATCGCCCCAGGAACGTCGCACAGCAGGGATCGAGGAGGACGGCGTGGCGAGGAACTCGCGAGAGCTGGACAAGCGGCCCGCGGTCGATCCGCGCGACGAGCCGTCGGCCGAGTGGGGATGGCACGGCAGCTTCGCCCGCGGCAAGATCATCGCCGGCGTGGTATGCATCCTGCTGCTGCTGGTGTTCATCGTCGGCCCTTACCAGAGCCACACCCAGACGCTGTGGCTGGTCGGCTCCGCGCTGGTGCTGGTGTACATGATCTGGCGGCAGATCAAGACCCAGCGCAACGCCTGGCGGCGCTGACCCGCTCGATGGCCGGCTCTGCGACCGGTTCCGCGTCGGCCGGTTCGGCGATCGAGCTGGAGGTCGGTGACCGCACGGTCCGCCTCAGCAGCCCGGACCGCGTCTACTTCCCGGCCCGCGGGGAGACCAAGCTCGACCTCGCGCGCTACTACCTCGCCGTCGGCGACGGGATCGTGCGCGCGCTGCGCGACCGGCCGTGCATGCTGCACCGCTTCCCGACCGGGGTCACCGGCGAGAAGGTGCACCAGAAGCGGCTGCCGCGCGGTGCCCCCGACTGGGTGCAGACCGTGCGCGTGCACTTCCCGCGGTGGAACCGGCACGCCGACGAGCTGGCGGTGCAGCACCCGGCCGACGTGGTGTGGGCCGTGCAGATGTCCACAGTGGAGTTCCACCCGTGGAACTCGCGGGCCACCGACACCGAGAGCCCCGACGAGTGGCGCATCGACATCGACCCGATGCCCGACGCGACCTACGCCGACGTGCGGCGGGTGGCGCACGTGGTGCACGAGGTGCTCGACGAGCTGGGCGCGACCGGCTGGCCCAAGACCTCGGGCGGCAAGGGCATGCACGTCTACGTGCGCATTCCCCCCGAACACGGCTTCCCCGACGTGCGCCGGGCCGCGCACGCCTTCGCCCGCGAGGTCGGGCGGCGCTGCGACCTGGTCGACCTGACCTGGTGGCGCAAGGAGCGCAACCCGGCGTCGATCTTCGTGGACTACAACCAGAACACCCGCGACCACACCATCCGCAGCGCCTACTCGGTGCGCGGCGTGCCGGAGGCGGTGGTGTCCACTCCGATCCGCTGGGACGAGATCGACGACGCGGAGCCCGGTGACTTCACCATCGCCACGGTGCCGGCCCGGTTCGCCGAGCTTGGCGACCTGCACGCCGGCATCGACGACGCCGTGTTCGCCATCGACGAGCTGCTGCAGTGGGCCGATCGGGACGTGCACGACGGCGTCGAGGATCCGCCGGAGCCCGTCGAGCTGTGAGGGGTCGGGGCGCGGCCGCTCCCCCGCGCTCCCCGGTTGCCCCGGCTCCCCTTCGATGGAACGAACGGCACTTTCGCACGCACCTAGCGTGCGAGAGTGCCGTTCGTTCCGGGGAGGAGGGGGGCGGCGGCGTGCAGGCGGGTGAACTCGGCGATCAGCTCCGGGAGCTGGTAGTGCGCGTTCAGGCCGCTGGGGTTGGGGAGCACCCAGACCCGGGTTGCGCCGAGGGCCCCCGGTTGCGGGCCCACCACCGCCTTCGGCGCCGTGAACGCGACGCGGTAGGCGGTGATCCCGACGACCGCCAGCCACGCCGGGCGCACCCGTCGCACCAGCTCGCGCAGCCGATCGCCACCGGTCACCAGCTCGGCCGGGGTGAGCTCGTCGGCCCGCGCGGTGGCCCGGGCGACCAGGTTGGTGATCCCCAACCCGAGCCCGGCCAGCTCGCCCTGCTCGGCGGGCAGCAACCGCCGCGGGGTGAACCCGGCGCCGTGCAGCGCGGGCCAGAACCGGTTGCCCGGCCGCGCGAAGTGGTGCCCGGTGGCCGCGCTGACCAGGCCCGGGTTGATGCCGCAGAACAGCACCCGCAGGGCCGGATCGTCGCCACCCGGCAGCACATCGTCGAGCAGCCGACCGCGCGCGGCCGCCAACTCGGCAGCGCTCAACCGGGGCATGGTCCGCAGTCCAGCACGTCCTCGTGGTCAACGGGACACGAGGGTCTGATGATCATCAGAAAACAGCCCTGACGTCCCCCTCGACGAGCAACGGTGCAGGATGGCCGGGTGGACCTGCCCGTGATGCCGCCGGTGAAGCCGATGCTGGCCAAGCCACTGCCCGCCATTCCCGCCGGCCAGCTCTACGAGCCCAAGTGGGACGGCTTCCGTTCGATCATCTTCCGGGACGGCGCCGAGGTCGAGATCGGCAGCCGCAACGAGCGGCCGATGACCCGCTACTTCCCGGAGGTGGTCGACGCGGTGCTGGCCAACTTCCCGGACCGCTCGGTGATCGACGGCGAGATCGTGGTGCTCGACCGGGAGCGCAACTCGCTGGAGTTCGAGGTGCTGCAGCAGCGCATCCACCCTGCGGCCAGCCGGGTCAACCTGCTGGCGAAGGACACCCCGGCCAGCTTCGTCGCGTTCGACCTGCTCGCACTGGGCGACGAGGATCTGACCGGCCGCCCGTTCTCCGAGCGGCGCCGGCTGCTGGAACAGGCGCTGGCCGGGGCGAAGCCGCCCGTCCACCTCACCCCGATCACCGACGACCACGACGAGGCGCGGACCTGGTTCGAGCAGTTCGAGGGGGCCGGGCTGGACGGACTGATCGCCAAGAAGCCGGAGCAGACCTACCAGCCGGACAAGCGGGTGATGACCAAGATCAAGCACGAGCGCACCTGCGACTGCGTGGTCGCCGGCTACCGGGTGCACAAGTCCGGGCCGGACGCGATCGGCTCACTGCTGCTCGGGCTGTACGACGACCGCGGGGTGCTGGCCTCGGTCGGGGTGATCGGCGCGTTCCCGCTGGCCCGGCGCAAGGAGCTGTTCACCGAGATGCAGGAGCTGGTCACCGAATTCGAGGGACACCCGTGGAACTGGGGCGCGCACGAGCAGGGCGAGCGCACGCCCCGCAAGAACGAGACCAGCCGGTGGAACGCCGGCAAGGACCTGTCGTTCATCCCGCTGCGCCCGGAGCGGGTGGTCGAGGTGCGCTACGACTACATGGAGGGCGTGCGGTTCCGGCACACCGCGCAGTTCGTGCGCTGGCGCCCGGACCGGGAGCCGGAGTCCTGCACCTACGAGCAGCTGGAGCAGCCGGTGACCTTCGACCTGGCCGAGGTGCTCGGGCTGCGCTGAGAAGAAGGCCGGGCCCGCGCACCGCAGGCCGCGCTCAGCGCAGCGGGTTGACCCACTTCACCTCGGCGAACCTGGCAAAGTCGGTGTCGTTGGAGTGCACTTCGCCGTGATGTTCCACGGCGTAGGCCGCCAGCTGCACGTCGGTCGTGAGGTTTCCCGCGGTGCCGACCTCTGAGAGCAGTCGGAGCGCGATCTGGAGATGGTCGGGTCCCGCGACGAGCAGTGCCGTGGCGGGCTGCCTGATCCAGTCCTGCACGTAATCGACGGCGCCGCGCACCGACAGCGGAGCCTGCATGATGCGCGCGTTCGTGACGATGCGCAGGAACCCGAACACCGCGGGATGGGTCAGACCGACGCGATCCGCACCGTTGATCGTCTCTTCCCACCAGGCTCTGGCCCGACGATGCTGCGGAAATCCGGAGACCACTGCATAGAGGAGCAGATTGACGTCCGGGATGATCACGAGGCCCGCTGCGGATGGGCGAGCACCGCGTCGTCCTCCAGCTCGTCGGCCAGCTTGTTGAACCCGGCCGGGTCGAATCCCGGTCGCACGGCCGACTCGTGCGGCGTCAGCTCGTAGGGCTGCGCACGGACGACGGCCGGCGTCAACGCACGCCTTAGTGCGTCGTTGACGACCTGCTTCATGGGGCGGCGCTCGCGGTGGACAGCGTCGGCCACCAACCGGGCGACGTCGTCATCGAGAGTCAGCGTCGTACGCATTGAAGCATCATGATGCTCAGTTAGAGGAGCGTCAAGATGCGCGGACCTCCGCCACCTCCGGCCGCCCCCGGTCGGTGAGTGCGCTGTTCCGAGACACCTCAGGGCTCCAGCGCGAACCCCATCACCCGGAAGTTGTTGTCCAAACCGAAGACGGCGGCGGCACGGCCCTCTCGGGCGACCACCGCCCCCACCGCGTCGGCGTAGGCAGCCGCAGGTCCTCGTGCTGTTCCAGCACGCCGAACGCCGATCGCCGCAGTTTGGAGCTGCTCTCGCGGATGCTGAGGAAGTTCTGGCCGACGGCGCGCTGCACGACGTCACGAAAGGCACCCACCCGTCGCGAACCGGCGTCATAGCGCAGCCGAGTGACGGTCTGAGGCACCGGTGTCCGCGTAAAGCAGCCGGCTCACGCTGACCGGTTCACCGGCCGGCGACCGTCCGCGTAGAGGTAGTCGTCATGTCGGTGGGCGACATCGTCGGCACCCTCGGCGTCGTCGACCAGCCCGACCAGGTCGAGCAGGGGATTCTGGCCTCCCTCCGACTCGGCCGGTCCAGCTCCAGGTAGGCCCGTGGAGCGGCTCGCACGTGCTCCGCCTCGGACCGGCCGGTGCGGGCCGCCACCATCCGGAGGCCCTCGTCGATGTAGCAGCACAGCGCGCAACCCACCCGCGCAAGGCCACCTGACTTCGGAAGACGATCACGTTCGCCGCGGGCGCGTTCCGGGCGATCGTCGCCATGATCAACGGTAGCCAGCGGTGGCGATAGGTGAGCAGCCAGCGCCAGAAGTCGGCCCGTTCCCGGGAGCGACGGGCGGCCCGCCACGCGCAGCGCAGCAACGAGAAGTCCAGCACGAGCACGGTGTCCGCGGCCCGCAGCCGAACATCCAGCACATCGTGCGCACCGAGGTCGCCGTCCATGATCCAGGAATCGGCTCGGATGAGCTCGGCCTGGATGTCCGTCCATCGCTGCGGATCCGGCGCCAGCAGGTCGGCACTCCAGAAGTGACGGTCCAACTCGACGACCGGCAGCCCGGTCAGCACGCCCAGCTCGCGTGCCAGCGTCGACTTCCCGGCGCCGCCGCGGCCCAGCACGACCACCCGCCGCACGCCGAGGACCGGCTCAGGTGGCGGTGGCGGCCAGCTGCCCGCAGGCGGCGGCGATCTCCCGGCCCCGGGTGTCGCGCACCGTGCAGGCCACCCCGGCCGCCTGCACCCGGCGCACGAACTCGTCCTGCACCGGGCGCGGCGAGGCGTCCCACTGGCTGCCCGGCGTCGGGTTGAGCGGGATCAGGTTGACGTGCACCCGCTTGCCGCCGATCTGCCGGCGGAGCACCGTGGCCAGCTTCTCGGCCCGCCACGGCTGGTCGTTGATCTCCCGGATCAGCGCGTACTCGATCGACACCCGGCGGCCGGTGGTGGTGGCGTAGCGGCGCGCGGCGGCCAGCACCTCCTCGACCTTCCAGCGGTTGTTGACCGGCACCAGGGTGTCGCGCAGCTCGTCGTCCGGGGCGTGCAACGACACGGCGAGGGTCACCGGCAGCCCCTCGGCGGCCAGCCTGTCGATCGCCGGCACCAGCCCGACGGTGGACACCGTGACCCCGCGCGCGGAAATGCCGAGACCGTCCGGGGCCGGTTCGGTGATCCGCCGCAGCGCCGCGACTACCCGCTTGTAGTTGGCCAGCGGCTCGCCCATGCCCATGAACACGACGTTCGACAGCCGGGCCGGGGTGCCGAGCGCACCGGCGCGGGCGGCGGCCGCGGCCTGCCGCACCTGCTCGACGATCTCGCCGGTGGACAGGTTGCGCTCCAGCCCGCCCTGACCGGTCGCGCAGAACGGGCACGCCATGCCGCAGCCGGCCTGGCTGCTGATGCACACCGTGGCCCGGTCCGGGTAGCCCATCAGCACCGACTCGGCGCGGGTGCCGTCGTGCCCGCGCCACAGCGTCTTGCGGGTGGTGCCGTCGTCGCACTGCTGCTCCAGCACCGGCGTGACCAGCGGCGGGAGCAGCGTGCCCAGCGGTTCACGGGCCGCCGCGGGAAGATCGGTCATCGCCGCGATGTCGGCGTCGAGCCGGCCGAAGTAGTGGCGGGCGAGCTGGTCGGCGCGGTAGCCGGGCAGCCCGAGCTCCGCCACCGCGGCCCGGCGGTCGGCGGGATCGAGGTCGGCGAGGTGGCGCGGCGGGAGCGCCCGCTTCGGCGCGTCGAAGACGAGGGGGAGAACGGTCATGACCTGCTCGATTGTGCCCTATCCCGATCCCGGACCCGGATCAGCGGCCCACATCGGCGGCCCGGATCAGCGCCGGACCCGGTCCCGGGCCTCGGCGAGCAGCCCGGTGCGCTGCGCCCCGAACGCCCACAACAGCGCGCCCGCGCCCAGACCGACCACACCCTGCGGGAACAGCTGCCCGGCGGACTGCAGCGCCAGCACCGCACCGGCCGCCCCGAGCACCATCAGCGCCGATCCCGCGGCCAGCGGCGCCCGGTCCTCCAGCACGGACGACAGCATCAGCAGCGTCACCCCGACCACCGCGCAGGCCAGCGGCACGGTCAGCTCCGCATAGCCGAGGTACCCGAGCCCGAACGCGATCGCCACGATCACGGCCACCGCGCCGACGAGCAGCCGCAGCAGCCGCGCCCGCCGGTCCGCCGCCAGCGGCTCGCCCGCCCCGAAGCGCCGGCGCAGCGCGACGACGACGGCGCCGGTGACGCCGAGGCCGACGGCCAGCACGGCGGTGCTCAGGCCGCCGCCCAGCGCCGCCGCGCCGACCGTCCACCACACGGCGGCGGCCGCGGTCTCGAGGTAGGGCACCACGGGAGCTCGCATGCCGTCCACGGTAGCGATTTGCGTCCGCGGGCCGGCCGACGGCCGCCACACAGGCGCTATGCCAGCCTCGACGGAGATCGACACGCTTCCCACCACCAGGAGATCCACGATGGCCGAACCCGTTCACCGCGTCCCGTTCAGCCGCCGCGCGATCGTGGCCGGGGCCGGAGCCGGCGCGGCCGCCATCGGCCTCGGCGCGCTCGCCGGCTGCGCCAGCACCGAGACGTCGACCCCGAGCGGCTCCGCGGATCCGTCCGCAGCACCGGCCCCCACCGGGCCGGTCGGCTCGACGTCCGAGGTACCGGTCGGCAGCGCGAAGATCTTCGCGGCGCAGCAGGTCGTCGTCACCCAGGCGCAGGCCGGCACGTTCGCCGGGTACTCCACGGTCTGCCCGCACCAGGGCTGCGCGGTGGCCACGGTGACCGGGGCGTCGATCGTCTGCCCGTGCCACGGCAGCGCCTTCGCGCTCGACGGCAGCGTCATCACGGGCCCGGCCAAGCGCGGGCTGAACCCCCGCGACGTCACGGTCGACGGCGAGCAGATCAGCGTGTCCTGAGGGCCGCCGCGCCGACGTCGATCCCGGCGCGGCGCACGTGCAGTCGGTAGCCGACCGGCACCGTCACGCCGGTGGTCGCGGCCACTGCCCGGTCGGCCACCGCGGCGGAGAACTCGATGCGCAACACGGCCTCGCACGTCGCCCGGTCGGGGAACCGCCAGCGCGTCGAGATCCGGCGCATCGAGAAGCCCTGCCGCCGGAAGAAGCGCTCGACCCGATCCGGGTCGTAGTGCGGGATGTCGGCGCGCATCCAGTCGCCGTAGGGCGCCACGGTGGCGTCCAGGTCGATGATCGCGATGGCGCCGCCGGGCCGCAGCACCCGCTCGGCCTCGGCCAGCCCCGGCTCGCACCCGGGACCGAAGAAGTACGCGGTGCGGGCGTGCACCAGGTCGATCGAGCGATCCGGCAGCGGCAGCTCGGCCGCGCCCGCCTCGAACACCCGGGCCCGGTCGCCCACCCGCCGCCGGGCCCGTTCCACCAGCGGCGGATGCGGCTCGACCCCGGTGACCGAGGCCGCCTGCGCCGCGAAAACCGGCAGGTGGAAGCCGTCGCCGCAGCCGACGTCGAGCACGTCGGCACCGGCCCACGGAGCGGCCGCGGCCAGCGCCGTCCACAGTGCACCGTCGGGGTCCTGGGCGGCGTTCTCCTGCTCGTAGATCTCGGGCCAGTTCCAGATGTTCGGGCTCGGGATCGGCGGCCGGGGCGCCGCGTCCGCCCGCCGCCACCTCACGGCAGCGGCACGACCAGGCTCAGCACCGTCCAGGCCACCACCGCGGTGGGCAGCAGCGAGTCGAGCCGATCCATCAGCCCGCCGTGACCGGGCAGCAGCGCTCCCATGTCCTTGATCCCCAGGTCGCGCTTGATCAGCGACTCGACGAGGTCGCCGAGCGTTGCGCTGATCACCAGCAGCGCGCCCAGCAGCGCACCCTTCCACCATTGCTCGCCCAGCAGCTGCGTCACGCAGACCGCCCCGGTGATCATGCCTGCGAGCTGGGAACCGGCGAACCCCTCCCACGACTTCTTGGGGCTGATGGTCGGGGCCATCGCGTGCCGGCCGGTGGTCACGCCGGCCGCGTAGCCACCGATGTCCGAGGCCACCACGCAGAGCAGGAACGTCAACGCCCGAGCCTTGCCGTCCGGGGCGACCACCAGCAGCGTGGCGAACGAGCAGAACAGCGGCACGTAGGCCGCGGTGAACACGCCGGCGGCGACATCGCGCAGGTAGTGCGCGGCGCCGGCCCGCATCCGCCACAGCAACACCGCCAGCGCGGTGATCCCGAACGAGACGGCCAGCCCGCCCGGGCCGTAGGGCCAGGACAGCCAGACCATCGCCTGCCCGCCCACCAGCAGCACCGGCAGTGGCACCGCGATGCCCGCCCCGCGGCGCAGCGCCCCGGCGAGCTCCGTGGTGGCGACGGCCGTGGACAGGGCAAGCACGGCGACGAAGAAGTGCCGCTCGAACACCAGCGACCCCAGGATGACCGCACCCATCGCGGCCCCGACCGCGATCGCCGCCGGCAGGTTGCGTCCGGCGCGCGACTGGCGGCGCAGCGGCGGCACCATCGCGGCGTGTTCGGACGAGGAGGCGGTCACCGGCTCAGACCTCGAGCAGCTCGGCTTCCTTGTGCTTCACCAGATCGTCGATCTGGTGCACGAACCGGTCGGTGAAGCCCTGCAGCTCCTTCTCCGCGCGGCCGACCTCGTCCTCGCCGGCCTCGCCGTCGCGGGAGATCCGGTGCAGCTCCTCCATGGCCTTGCGCCGGATGCTGCGCACGGTGATCCGGGCGTCCTCGCCCTTGCCGCGCGCGACCTTGACCATCTCCCGGCGGCGTTCCTCGGACAGCTGCGGGATGACCACCCGGATGATCTGGCCGTCGTTGCTCGGGTTCACGCCCAGGTCGGAGTCGCGGATGGCCTTCTCCAGCTGCCGCAGCTGGCTGGTGTCATAGGGCTTGATGACGGCCATCCGGGCCTCGGGCACGTTGATCGAGGCGAGCTGGTTGAGCGGGGTCATGGCGCCGTAGTAGTCCACGGCGACCCGCGCGAACATGTGCGGCGTCGCGCGGCCGGTCCGGACGCCGGCCAGGTCGTCCTTGGCCACCGCGACGGCCTTCTCCATCTTCTCCTCGGCGTCGAACAGCGTTTCGTCGATCACGGCTGCTCCCCGTTCTCCGGCCCCGACCCATCCGCCCAGTCGGGGGTGCTGACCAGTGTGCCGATCCTCTCACCCCGGACCGCCCGAGCGATGTTGCCCTCGGTGAGCAGGTTGAACACGATGATCGGCATTCGGTTGTCCATGCACAGGCTGAACGCGGTCGCGTCCGCCACCTTCAGACCCTGTTCGAGCACATCGCGATGGGTGATCTCGTCGTACAGCTTCGCGCCGGGATCGACCTTGGGGTCGGCCGTGTAGACACCGTCGACGCTCTTGGCCAGCAACAACGCCTCGGCACCGATCTCCAACGCACGCTGGGCACCCGCGGTGTCGGTGGAGAAGTAGGGCATGCCGATGCCCGCGCCGAAGATCACCACACGGCCCTTCTCCAGGTGCCGGATGGCGCGCCGCGGGATGTAGGCCTCGGCAACCTGACCCATCGTGATCGCGGTCTGCACGCGGGTGTCGATGTGGTGCTCGCGCTCCAGGAAGTCCTGCAGCGCCAGGCAGTTCATCACCGTGCCGAGCATGCCCATGTAGTCGGCGCGGGCACGTTCCATGCCGCGGTGCTGCAGCTCGGAGCCGCGGAAGAAGTTGCCGCCGCCGATGACCACGGCCACCTGGGCTCCGGTCGAGACGACCTCGGCGATCTGGCGGGCGACGGTCTCGACCACCCCGGGGTCGACCCCGACGGCGCCACCCCCGAACATCTCGCCGCCGAGCTTGAGCAGCACGCGTCGAAATCCCGGTCGTTCGCCGACGGGGCCCACCCGTGGGTCAGTCATCGATGTGGTCCCCTTCGCAGGTCCTCAGACGTGGCGTTGCGGCACCGGATCCGGCCGGTCAGGCCTGGCCGACCTCGAAGCGCGCGAACCCGCGGACGGTCAGACCGGCCTCGTCGGTCAACGCCTTCATCGTCTTCTTGGACTCGTCGAGCACCGAGACCTGCTCGAGCAGCACCGAGTCCGAGTAGAACTTCTTGATCTTGCCCTCGACGATCCGGGGCACGATCTGCTCGGGCTTGCCCTCCTCCTTGGCCGCGGCCTCGGCCTCGGCGCGCTGGGCTTCCAGCAGCTCGGCCGGCACCTCCTCGCGGGTGGTGAACCGGGGGCTCGCGGCGGCGATGTGCATGGCCACGCTCTTGGCCGCCTCGGAGTCGGCACCCTCATATGACACCAGGGTGCCGATGGCCGGCGGCAGGTCGGTGGCGCGGCGGTGCAGGTAGAGCGCGACCGGACCGTCGAGGTGCACGTAGCGCTTGAGCTGCAGTTTCTCGCCGATGCGGCCGGCCAGCGTCTGTACGGCGTCGAGCACCGTGCCGTCGCCGAGCGGGGCGGCCTTGAGGGCCTCGAGATCGGCGGGCTGCTGCTCGACCGCGACCTGCAGCACGGCGTCGGCCAGCTGCTGGAAGTCGGGGCTCTTGGCCACGAAGTCGGTCTCGCTGTTCAGCTCGATCATGGTGCCACCGGACGCGGCGACCAGGCCGTTGGCCGTGGTGCGCTCGGTGCGCTTGTCGACCGACTTCGCGCTCTTCTCGCGCAGCGCCTCGACGGCCGCCTCGATGTCGCCATCGGTCTGCTCGAGGGCCTTCTTGCAGTCCATCATTCCGGCGCCGGTGAGGTCCCGGAGCTTCTTGATCTCGGCGGCGGTGTAGTTCGCCATGGTGGGTCTCTTCGTCCGTTCTCGGTAGGGATAGCCGCCGGGTACCGTCCGGGGCCGCGCGGGCAGCGCGACCCCGGACGGCGGCGGGTCAGCTCGCGTTCTGCGGGGTGCCGTTGCTGGTGCTGGCCGGGGCCACCGTGGTGACCGCGTTGGGCGCCTCGGCCGGGGCACCGGCGTCGGACAGGCTCGCGCCATCGGAACCGGCACCGACGGGGAGCAGCTCGCGCTCCCACTCGGCCAACGGCTCGTCGACGCCGACACCGGCCTCCGGCTTGTCCTCGCCGTCGCCGCGGCGGGCCGAACGGGCCATCAGGCCGTCGGCGGCGGCGCGGGCGATCACCTTGGTGAGCAGCGCGGCGGAACGGATCGCGTCGTCGTTGCCCGGGATCGGGAAGTCGACCTCGTCCGGGTCGCAGTTGGTGTCCAGGATGGAGACGACGGGGATGCCCAGCTTGCGGGCCTCGCCGACGGCGATGTGCTCCTTCTTGGTGTCCACGATCCAGACCGCGCTGGGCACCTTCGACATGTCGCGGATGCCGCCGAGGGTCTTCTCCAGCTTGGTCTTCTCGCGGGTGAGCATGAGGATCTCCTTCTTGGTGCGACCCTCGAAGCCCCCCGTCTGCTCCATCGCTTCCAGCTCCTTGAGCCGCTGCAGCCGCTTGTGCACGGTCTGGAAGTTGGTGAGCATGCCGCCCAGCCAGCGCTGGTTGACGTACGGCATGTTGACCCGGCCCGCCTCGTCGGCGATGGCCTCCTGCGCCTGCTTCTTGGTGCCGATGAACATGATCGTGCCGCCGTGCGCGACGGTCTCGCGCACGAACTCGTAGGCCCGGTCGATGTAGGACAGCGTCTGCTGCAGGTCGATGATGTAGATGCCGTTGCGCTCGGTGAGGATGTAGCGCTTCATCTTCGGGTTCCAGCGCCGGGTCTGGTGCCCGAAGTGCACACCCGAGTCCAGCAACTGCTTCATGGTGACGACGGCCACGGCCGGTGCTCACCTCTCGTTCCGGCGTGGTCGCTCGGCGACCACGCACGCGGTTCTGCGGAGCGCCGGTCGGCGGTACCGCCCTGGCGTCGCGTCGGTGGCCGGAACCCGTGGCAGCACATCGCCCTGTCAGGAGCGACGACTCTCGCGGGACCGCCCGTCCACCGTTCCGGCGGCGCGGCGCAGGACGCCCACGACCGCCCGATACGCGAGCGCGCGAAGTCACCCCAGTTGTACCCGGGGTGCGTGGTCAGTGTACGCCCGCACCCCGGTGCGGCCGCCGTCGGCGTCGAGTTGTCCACAACGGGCCCGGCGCATCCACAGCCGGGAAGTTTCCGGCCCACCGGCGGGTCCGGGCGCGCAGGCTCGACGGCATGGCCGACCAACGGGCGCAGCGAGCAGCGGTACCGGGGCGGTGGCGGGCGCTCGCCACGCTGCTGGCCGCGCTGGCCACCGTCTGGTCGCTCGCGGTGGATGGGACCGGCCCGCGGGCCCCGGTGCCGATGGCGTCGGCCGGGACGATCGCGCCGACCGGTGGAGGCACAGCGGCGATGTCGGTCGTGCAGACCGGGGCGATGATCCGCGCCGGCCCGGGTGCCCGGGAGTCGGGCGCTCAGCAGTCCAGCGCAGTGGAGTCCAGCGCTCACGAGTCGGGTGCTCAGAAGTCCAGCGCCCAGGAGTCCAGCGCTCACGAGTCGGGTGCTCACGAGTCGGGTGCTCACGAGTCGGGTGCTCACAAGTCGGGTGCTCAGGAGTCCAGCGCTCACGAGTCGGGCTCTCGGGAGTCCAGCGCTCAGGAGCCCAGCGCCGCCCCGACCGCTGCGGCACCATCGGGTGCGGCACGACCGGGTGCGGCACCACCCGGTGCGACACCACCAGGTGCGGCCGGTCGGCCGGCGCCGGGTGCGGCGTACGCGTGGCCGCTGTCGCCCGCGCCGGCGGTGCTGAGCCCGTTTCGGGCCCCCGACCACGCGTTCGGGCCCGGACACCGAGGCGTCGATCTGGCCGGCACCGCCGGTCAGGCGGTGACCGCCGCGCGCGCCGGGACGGTCGTGTTCGCCGGGCCGGTGGCCGGTCGCGGGGTGGTGTCGATCGAGCACGTCGACGGGTTGCGCACGACCTACGAGCCGGTGCGGCCGACGGTCCGGGTCGGGGCGACGGTCGAGGTGGGCGCGGTGCTGGGCGCGCTGGAGGCCGGGCACCGCGGCTGCGTGCAGGCGTGCCTGCACTGGGGGGTGCGGCGAGATCGGCTCGACTACCTCGATCCGCTGGTCCTGCTGCGGCCCGCCCGGGTCCGGCTGCTGCCGGTGCCGCAACCGTGGCCGCGAGCCGATCCGGGGAGGTGATTCACGACGTGACGGGCTGGTGATCGGGCGGCGAAGGGGTCAGCCGGCCGCGAATTCCTCCAGGCGCCCGCGCAGCCGGCCGACCAGGCGTGAGTGCAGCTGGCATACCCGCGATTCGGTGACCCCGAGCAGCCGCCCGATCTCGGCCAGGGTGCGGTTCTCCAGGTAGTAGAGCCGCACCACCGTCTGATCCCGCTCGCCGAGCTGGGCGACCGCGGCCGAGAGCTGCCGCATGGTCTCCCGGGCCTGCACGACGCTCATCGGGTCCGGCGCGTCGTCGTCGGTGAGCAACTCCGAGGCGCCCCCGCTGCTCTCGTACAACGCCTCCACGCTGATCAGCTGCACCTGCCGGGTGAGGCCGGCCAGATCGCGCACCGGGACGCCCATCTCGGCGGCCAACTCGCGTTCGGTCGCGCCGCGCAGCAGGCTGCTCTCCAGGCGCTCCTGGGCCCGCTCCAGCTCCCGGGCCCGCCACCGCACGCTGCGCG
This sequence comes from uncultured Actinomycetota bacterium, assembly GCA_963730945.1. Lineage (GTDB taxonomy): Bacteria > Actinomycetota > Actinomycetes > Mycobacteriales > Pseudonocardiaceae > Pseudonocardia. Next base: position 144,225 of record CAVSTV010000003.1, on the reverse strand, counting down.
GCACCCAGTCCTGGGCCCGCAGCTCATCGAGGATCGCGCCGCGGATCCGCTGGGCCGCGTAGCTCTCGAACCGCGGGCACCGCTCCGGGTCGAAGCGCAGCACGGCATCGATCAGCCCGAAAACGCCGGACTGCACCAGATCCGCGTGATCGACATAGGACGGCAGTCCGGCCGCGACCCGGTGCGCCACGGCGCGGACCAGCGGCGTGTAGTGCACAACGAGTTGATCACGGCGCACGCGGTTCGGCGTGTCGAGGTACGCCGCCCACAGCTCGTCGATCGCGGCGGCGGGCCCGGCGTCCGCGGGCGGCGGCGCAATCGGTGCCGACGGGGCCGCGACGGGTGGGGACGGCAGCGTTGCCGGCACCGAGCGGACCAGGACTGAGACACGACTCGCACAGGACCTGAGCTGCACGGACCCGGCCAGTGCCAGGTCACGCCCTGGGATGAGCCTGCTCATGAACCACCTTCAGCCGCTCGACGGTCACGTGTGTGTAGAGCTGAGTGGTTGCTAGCTTAGCGTGACCGAGTAACTCCTGTACGTAACGAAGGTCCGCGCCGCCGGCCAACATGTGGGTGGCCGCAGCGTGCCGCAGACCGTGTGGCCCGATGTCGGGTGCACCGGGCACGGCGGTCATGGCCTGGTGCACGACGGTGCGCGCCACCCGCGGGTCGAGCCGCCCTCCGCGGACGCCGAGCAGCAGGGCCGGCGGGGAGCTGCGGCGGACCAGCGCCGGCCGTCCGCGGCCGAGCCAGCGGGCGAGCGCGGTGCCAGCGGGCACGCCGTAGACGACGGTTCGCTCCCGATCACCCTTGCCCACCACCCGCAGGGCTCGCCGGTCGGCGTCGACGTCGTCGAGGTCGAGCGAGCACAGTTCCGCGACGCGCACGCCGGTGGCATAGAGCAGCTCCAGCACCAGCAGGTCACGCAGGGCCAGCGGATCGTCCTGGGCGGCACCGGAGCCGGCCGCGTCGAGCAGCGCGGTGGCCTCCTGCACATCCAGCACCGCGGGCAACGCCGGCTGCGGCCGCGGCGACGCCAGCCTGGCCCCGGGGTCGGTGTCCAGATGCCCGGTGCGCCGAGCCCACGCCGTGAACGTGCGGGCCGCCGCCGCGCGACGCGCCAGGGTCGAGCGCCCGACCCCGTCCGCGTGCCCGGCCGCGAGCCAGCGGCGCAGCGCCGCCAGGTCCAGCTCCGACAGCCGGGCCAGGGTCCGCAGCAGCCCGGTCAGGTCGCCGCGGTAGGCGCGCACGGTGTGCCGCGAGCGGCCGCGCTCCAGCTCCAGGTGTCGCAGGAACTCTGCCAGCGTCGCGGCCACGTCGGGGGCCAACGCCCCCGGCTCGGCTGCGGCAGCGAGCGGGCCCTCCTTGGGCGGGACGGCGAGCGCATCCGGTGCGGACTCGGGCACAGCGGACTCGGGCACAGCGGACTCGGGCACAGCGGACTCGGGCACAGCGGACTCGGGCACAGCGGACACGGCCACCGCCCGACGGTGAAGCCCCGCCCGAGCGGGGTCAAGCACCGTGGCGCGTGTCCGACCTCCCATCGCCCGCTCGCGCTGTCTACGGGGCCGCCCCACCGGTCCGAATGCAGGTCCCGGCACGGGTTCGAGCTGGTCCGGGCGGTCCCGCTTGCGCTAACGGCACTTTCGCGCAACAGGTTGACGCGAGAATGCCGTTCGCGCATCGGCGCAGGCCGTCGGGTGATCGCGGCCTCCAGTACGCAGCGGCCTCCGGTGGACGACGGGAGGCGGCGGGGTCGTTGTGCTCGTCCCGGCCCTGCGCGGCGGCCGGAACGAGGTCGGTGGCGGCCGCTTCCGCGCCGACATCGACAACAGTCCGGTTCGACTCGCCGGGAGTGGACTGGTGTCGAGCTCGGCGATATGACCGCTCACCACCTACCCACCGCCGTGCCCGGCGGGAGACTCGCGGCCCGACCCCATGATCACCGGAGATGTGCAGCTTCTGCACCGCTCTTGGCGATCATGGGCTCGCCTGAGCGGCGATGACGGGGGCGACCGCTTCTCAGCGCGCCAACCGGCTACGACCACCGACCACCAGCTACCGGAATCGATCAACTAGCGAAGGTGTCGGGCCCGGAAACCCTGGGCGCAAAGCTGATCAAGCCCTGCGGTTCCAGGGGTATCTGATCTTGATCGATGGGCTTCCGGATCCAGATCGGGCCGGCCAAGGCCCCGGCCGGCCCGCATACCGAGCCAGGCGTACCAGGCCAGGCGTACCAGGCCAGGCGTACCAGGCCAGGCGTACCAGGCCAGGCGTACCAGGCCGGGTGGCAACACCGCCAGCGGCCGCCTGGCCGCCGGGAACGCGACGAACCCTGGTTGGCAGGTCTAGTCCGGCTGGCTCGGGCGACGGTCCGTGCGCTGCCAGCGGCCCTCCCGGTGCTGGACCAACCCGCGACGTTCCAGCTCGACCAGCGCGGCCCGAACGGAGCCGATCGGCACCCCGGCCTCCATCGCCAGCCAGCGGGTCTCGCGGGCGGCTCTGACCGGCAGCGCGTCGTGCACACGGGCGCCGACCGCGTCGAGTCCGTCGGTCGGCCGCCGGTCACCGGAGTCGAGGTCGGCCGCCAGGTCCTGCCCGATCCGACCCACCGCCTCCACCACCTCCTCGGCCCTGGTCACCAGCAGCGCGCCGTCCCTGATCAACCGGTGGCATCCCGCGGACAGACCGGAGGTGACCGGCCCTGGCAACGCCATCACGATGCGGCCCAGGGCGCGGGCGTCGGCGGCGGTCCGCTGCGCGCCGCTGCGCAGACCGGCCTCCACCACGAGCGTGCCAGCGGCCAGGCCGGCGATGAGCCGGTTGCGCACCAGGAACCGGTTGCGGGCCGGCACGCAGCCCGGCGGATACTCGCTGACCACGAGTCCGGTCGCGGCGATCCGGTCGATCAGCCGCTGGTGCACGGCCGGGTAGGCCCGGTCGATCCCGCAGGCCAGCACCGCGACGGTGACCCCGTCGACGCCGAGCGCGCCGCGGTGCGCCGCCCCGTCGATCCCGATCGCCGCGCCCGACACGACGGTGACGTCGCGGTCGGCGAGCCCCGTCGCCAGCTCCCCGGACATGTGCGCGCCGTAACCGGTGGCGGCCCGGGCGCCGACCACCGCGACCGAACGGTGGCAGAGCTCCGCGAGCCGCCCCGGGCCGCGCACCCACAACGCCAGCGGTGCGGTGAGCTCGCGGTCCTCGCACCCCGCGTAGCCGGCGAACGCCAAGGTCGGCCAGTCGGGGTGCTCGGGAACGAGCAGCCTCGCCCCCGCCGTGGTCGCCGCCTCCAGGTCGGCCTCGGCCCGCTGCACCGCGCGCCGGGTCGCGGTCTCCGCCGCCACCCGCTCGTCCACCCGGCCGCCGCGCACCCGCTCGGCGGCCGCCACCGGCCCGACCGTGTCGATCAGCCGGACCAGCGCGGGCGCGGGCGCCTCGGCGACCCGCGACAGGTACGCGCGGGCCAGCAACACCGGCACCGGCACCGCCGCCTGCCGGTCGCCGAGCGGCACCCCGACCCCCGCGTTCACGCCGCCCGCCGATCACGGAAGAACAGCGCGGTCTCCACCAGCTCCCGGTCCGGGCGGTCCCGACCGGCCAGATCGCTCAGCGTCCACGCCACCCGCAGCGCGCGATCGGCCCCGCGGGCGGTGAGCTCACCGGACCGCAGCGCCGCCTCGAGCGGCCGCACCACGCCGCCCGGCAGCGCGAACCGGGTGCGCAGCACCGGCCCCGGCACCTCGGCGTTGGTCCGCCAGCCGTTGCCGGCCCACCGCTGGTCGGCCACGGCACGGGCGGCCGACACCCGCGCCCGCACCGTGGCCGTGCTCTCCTCGTCGCCCGACACCGCGGCCAGCGCGGTCACCGGGAACATCCGGGCCCGCAGATCGACCCGGTCCAGCAGCGGCCCCGACAGCCGCCCCAGGTAGCGGCGGCGGGTCAGCGACGGGCACACGCAGTCGCGATCATGGGCGGGCGCGCACGGGCACGGGTTGGCCGCGAGCAGCAGCTGGAACCGCGCCGGGTAGCTGACGGTGCCCTCGGCGCGGGCCAGCCGGATCACGCCCTCCTCCAGCGGCGTGCGCAGCGCGTCGAGCAGGTGCGCCTTGAACTCGGGAGCTTCGTCGAGGAACAGCAAACCGCGGTGCGCCAGCGACACCGCTCCCGGCCGCGCCAGCCCGCTGCCCCCGCCCACCAGCGCGGCCATCGAGCTGGAGTGGTGCGGCGCCTCGATCGGCGGCAGCGTGCTCAACGCACCGGCCGCCGGCAACCGTCCCGCCACCGAGCGGATCGCGGCCAGCGCGAGCGCCTCCTCGGCCGACAGCCGGGGCAACAACCCGACGAACCGGTGCGCGAGCATCGTCTTGCCGGTGCCCGGCGGCCCCACCAGCAGCAGGTGGTGCCCGCCTGCGGCGGCGATCTCGCATGCCTGCCGGGCATCCTGCTGCCCGACGACGTCGGCGAGATCCGGCGGAGCCGGCCCGTCCTGGTCCGCGACCGGACCGGGCCGCGGCAGCTGCAAGTCGCCGCTCAGGAAATCCAGCGCCTCGGTCAGGCTGCCGGCGCCGAACACCTCGATCCCGTCGACCAGCGCGGCCTCGCCCAGCACCGCCGCGGGCACCACCGCCCGCCTCATGCCGGCGGCCCGCGCGGCCAGCAGGCAGGGCAGCACGCCGCGCACCGGGCGCAGCCGGCCGTCCAGCGCCAGCTCCCCCAGCAGCAGCGTCCCGGTCAGCGCCCGCTGCCCCACCACCTTGCTCGCACCCATGATCGCCACAGCCAGCGCGAGATCGAACCCGCTGCCGGCCTTGCGCAGGCTGGCCGGCGAGAGGCCGAGCACAATCCGTTCGTTGGGCCAGGTCCGGCCGGAGTTGACCAGGGCGGCCCGCACCCGGTCCTTGGACTCGTGCAGCGCGGCGTCGGGCAACCCCACCAGGTGAAACCCCGGCAGCCCGCCCCCGACGTCGGCCTCGATCTCCACCAGGTGGCCCTGCACGCCGAGCAGGGCCACCGACCAGGTCCGCGCGAGGCCCATCAGAACGCCGATCGGTAGTGCTGGACGGTGACCGGTCGGCCCGGCTCGGCCAGCACCGCCAGCACGTCGAAGCGAACCTCGACCCAGGGCACCCGGTGCGCCGCCAGCCAGGCCTGCGTCACCCGCCGGATGCGGGCGGCCTTGCGCCCGTCGACCGCCTCGGCCGGCTCCCCGAACCGGGTCCCGGAGCGGGTCTTGACCTCGCACACCACCAGCCGATCGGCATCGGTGGCGACGAGATCCACCTCGCCGAGCCGGCATCGCCAGTTGCGGGAGAGGACCACCAGCCCCTGCTGCTCCAGGAAACGCGCCGCGAGGTCCTCACCGCGGCGCCCGAGCACGTCCTTCGCTGCCATGCCCACCACGATCGGTGGTGCCGGGTCGCGGTGGTGGACTTTCCGGTCGGCTGTGGACAGCCGGCCGGGGATGTGGACAACTCGCCGCGGCGGCCCGCCGAACGTCGGAGGGTGGTGCTGTCAGGTGCCGAACTGGTTGCCCTCGGGCAGCCGCAGATCGGGCTTGTCCAGCTCCTCCACGTTGACGTCCTTGAACGTCAGCACCCGCACGTTCTTGACGAAACGGGCGGGCCGGTACATGTCCCACACCCAGGCGTCGGACATCCGGACCTCGAAGTAGATCTCACCGTCGGCGTTGCGGGCGGCGACGTCGACCGAGTTGGCCAGGTAGAAGCGGCGCTCCGTCTCCACGACATAGGAGAACTGGGACACGATGTCCCGGTACTCCTTGTAGAGCGTGAGCTCCATTTCGGTCTCGTACTTCTCGAGATCCTCGGCGCTCACAGACCCATTCCTCCTCCGGCCGCCATCTCGGACAGCCCCGGCAACCCATTGTGGACCAGGTCCTCGGGGGACCCCACATCGGCCGCCCGGACGTTGACGAAGGAGTAGCGGTGCACCGAGCTGGGCCCGTGCTCGGCCAGCGCGGCATCGTGCACCGGGGTGCAGTAGCCCTTGTGCTCGGCGAACCCGTACTGCGGGAACTGGCTGTCCAACCCGACCATGATGCGGTCCCTGGTCACCTTGGCCAGCACCGACGCGGCGGCGACGCAGGCCGCGATCTGATCACCCTTGGGCACCGCCAGCGCCGGGCTGCCGAAGCCGCGCACCGGGAAGCCGTCGGTCAGCACGTAGCCCGGCGGCGCGGCCAGCCGGGCCACCGCCCGCCGCATGCCCTCGATGTTGGCCACGTGCACCCCGCGCCGGTCCACCTCCCCCGGGTCGACGATGACCACCGCGTGGTCGACCGCCCGCCGCATCACCAGCGCGTAGTACTCCTCGCGGGCCGTCGGAGTGAGCAGCTTCGAATCGGTGAGCCCATCGAGGCGCTTCGCGTCCCCCGGTCGCAGCACGCACGCGGCGATCACCAGCGGGCCGGCGCACGCGCCGCGTCCGGCCTCGTCCACCCCGGCGACCGGTCCGAGCCCGTAACGGTCGAGCGTGCTCTGCAGCGTCCAGGTGCCGGAGCGGCGCACGATCGCGCGGGCCGGCCGCTGCTCGGGCGGCAGCGTCGGTCGCGCCGGACGGCGGCGCACCAGCATCCGACGAACGGCGGGCATCGGGGTGCGAACTCCGGTATCAGCGAGACGGTTGTGAACGGCTGCGGGAAGGGTCGCACGAGCCGGCCGCCAGGAAGCGATCGAGGTCGTCCCGCCGGCGCAACGCCCGGCGGGTACCTGCGGCCAGCGGCAGCACCGCGAGCAGGCCGAGCGCCAGTGGCGCGTCGCCCCCGGCCGGGTCCGCCCCCAGGGCCGCCGGCTGCGGATCCACCGCGCCGATGAGCCCGAAGCGCGGCAGCGGCAACACGATCACCCGCGCCTTGCCGATCACGTTGGCCACCGGCACCGGACCATGATCGGCGACTCGGGAGTCGGCGGAGTTGTTGCGGCTGTCGCCCATCATCCAGAGCTGCCCGGCCGGCACCGTCACCGGTCCGAACGCGTTCTGCCGCGCCGGACCCGCCTCGGGCAGGTAGTAGATGTAGGGCTCGGTGAGCGGCGTGCCGTCGACCACCACCCGGTTCTCGCTGTCGCAGCACTGCACGGTCTGGCCGCCGACGGCGATCACCCGCTTGACGAAGTCCTTCTCGTCCGGCGGCGCCAGCCCGACCAGCGAACCGAGCAACTGCAGCCCCCTGACCAGTGCATTGTTCGGCTGCTGGACGAGGACCTCGCTGCTCCAGCTGTCCGGCCCGCGGAACACGACGACGTCACCCGCGGCCGGGTCGGAGAACCGGTAGGTGATCTTGTCGACCAGCACCCGGTCGTTGTTGCAGCCGACGCAGCCGTGCAGCGTCGTCTCCATCGAGCCGGACGGGATGACGTAGACCTTGGCCAGGAACGTCTGGATCAGGAAGGTCAACACCAACGCCACCAGCACGAGCAGCGGCAGTTCTTTCCAGAAACTCGATCCGCGACGGCGACCGGTCCGCGCGGGCGGCGGCGTGCTCGCGCCCTCGGGGGCGGCGTCGGACCCGCCGGCTCGGCGCCGGTGCCGGCCGGGGGTCTCCGGGAGCGGCGGCACCGCGGCGTCGGAGACCGCGGGGGTCGGGGCCGGCGGCGGTGGCGGATCGAGCGGCGCCCGCACGACCGGTTGCACGATCGTCGGCTCGTCGTGGGCCGGTCCGGGCCCAGCGGCGGGCGGACCGGAGCGGTACCCGTTGCGCGGCGGATGGCGGTCGACACCACCGGGGGGCAGCGGGGTCCGGCGCACCGGGCCGGCGGGGCGGGCCGGGCGGGCCGGGTCGCGCGTGGAAACCGGCTGGTCAGCACCGGCATGCCGGCGCGGAGCGGCCCTGCGGTCGTCGGGGAACTCCGGGAGGGCCACGCTGACGAGGCTACGGCAACCGAACCGGGACGGTCAGGATACCGAAGGAGTCTCGCGCTTCTCCTTGATCTTGGCTGCCTTGCCCCGCAGCTCGCGCAGGTAGTACAGCTTCGCCCGCCGGACGTCACCGCGGGTGAACAGCTCGATACGCTCCAGGTTCGGCGAGTGCACCGGGAACGTGCGCTCCACGCCGACGCCGAAGGACACCTTGCGCACCGTGAAGGTCTCGCGCGCGCCGGTCCCGTGGCGGCGGATCACCACGCCCTGGAAGATCTGCACGCGGGAGCGGGTGCCCTCGATGACCTTCACGTGCACCTTGAGCGTGTCGCCCGGCCGGAAGGCGGGGATGTCGGAGCGCAACATCTGCGCGTCCAGGGCGTCAAGGGTGTTCATGCGAAGATCCGTCCTCGGTCCGTGTGAGCAGCTCGTGCGCTCCAGCGCCGTCCCGCGATCGGGCGGCGTCGGGCAGGCCCCGTTGGGGCTGGCAACTCACCCATAGTGCCAGACGCGATCGCGACCGGCGAAATCACCCGTCCGACAGCCCGGCCAGGAAGGCACGATCGGCGCGGTCCAGCGCGTCGGCGGGCAGCGCGGCGAGCAGGTCAGGGCGCCGCGCCGCGGTGCGCTCCAACGCGCGGTCACGGCGCCAGCGGGCGATCGCGGCGTGGTTGCCGCCGCGCAGCACCTCGGGTACGGCCAGCCCGCGCCAGCGCTCCGGGCGGGTGTAGGCGGGGCCTTCGAGCAGCCCGTCGGAGAAGGAGTCCTGCGCCGCCGACTCGGGGTTGCCGAGCACCCCGGGCAGCAGCCGGGTCACCGCCTCGATCATCACCAGCACCGCCACCTCCCCGCCGACCAGCACGTAGTCGCCGATGCTCACCTCCTCGACCGGTATCCGCGCCGCGGCATCGTCGATCACCCGCTGGTCGATCCCCTCGTACCGGCCGCAGGCGAACACCAGCCGCGGCTGCCCGGCCCAGCGCTGCGCGTCGGCCTGGGTGAACGGCCGGCCGGCCGGCGTCGGCACCACCAGCCGCGCCGGCTCGTCGCCCGCGTACACATCACCGAGCACCGCATCCAGCGCCTCGCCCCAGACCTGCGGGCGCATCACCATGCCGGGCCCGCCGCCGTAGGGCGCATCGTCGACCGCCTGGTGCACGTCGTGGGTCCAGCCCCGCAGATCGTGCACCGCGAGCTCGACCAGCCCGTTCTCGATCGCCCGCCCGACCAGCGCCTCGTGCAGCGGGGCCAGGTACCCCGGGAAGATGGTGATCACGTCGATCCGCACCGGGGCACGCTACTGGGGCCCGCTGGTCCCGGGTCGTTCAGTCCGGGTCGAGGAGGCCCTCGGGCGGGGTGAGCACCAGGCGACCGGCCGGGACGTCGACGGTGGGGACGATCGCGGAGACGAAGGGGACCAGCGCGTCGGGCAGCTCCGGGCGGGCCAGCACGAGCAGCTCCCCGCCGGGCCCGTGCACGACATCGCTCACGGTGCCCACCGGGGTGCCGTCGGCCAGCTCGGCGCGCAGGCCCTGCAGCTGGTGCACGTGGAACTCGTCGGGATCCGCGGGCGGGGCCAGGGCGTCGACGTCGATCAACAGCTGGGTGCCGCGCAGGGCCTCGGCCGCGTCCCGGTCGGGCGCCTCGGCGAAGCGGACCAGCAGCCGGCCCGAGTGCGGGCGCGCGACGGTCACGGTCAGGACCCCGTCGGGGCCGCCGGGGCGACGGGCGCGCAGCCGCGCCCCGGTCGCGAACCGCTCGGCGGGCGAGTCGGTGCGCACGTCGACCACCAGCTCGCCGCGCAGCCCGTGCACCCGGGTGACGATGCCGACCAGCAGCTCGCCGGGCGCAGGGGCGGTACCGCTACCGGTCGGTGTCGACGACATCCACCCGCACACCCCGGCCGCCGATGCTGCCCACGACGGTGCGCAGGGCGGTCGCCGTGCGGCCCCCGCGGCCGATCACCTTGCCGAGGTCCTCGGGATGCACCCGGACCTCGAGGGTGCGGCCGCGGCGCGTGGTCACCAGCTCCACCTGCACGTCGTCCGGGTGGTCGACGATGCCGCGGACCAGGTGTTCCAGGGCATCCGCCAGGACGGTCATGTCGCCGCCTCCGCGGGAAGAAGTACGTCGGCGGTCATGTCGCCGCCTCCGCGGAAGAGAAGAGAGTACGTCGGCGGTCATGTCGCCGCCTCCGCGGGAGAACCACGTCGGTGGTCACGACTCGGCGGGGGCCTCGGCCGCGCCGGCGTCGGTCGCACCGTCGACGGGGGCGGACTCCTCGGCCTTCGCCGGGCGACGGTCGGGCCGCTTGCGCGGGGTGGTGGCGTCGGTGCCGGACTCCTCGCCCGCGGCCGCCAGCGCCGCCTGGAAGCGGGCCAGCTTGTCGACCTTCTCCGGCTGCGGCTTCAGGGTGCCCTCGGCGCCGGGCAGGCCCTTGAACTTCTGCCAGTCCCCGGTGATCTCGAGCAGGTGCTGCACCGGATCGGTGGGCTGCGCGCCGACACCCAGCCAGTACTGCGCCCGCGCCGAGTCCACCTCGATCAGGCTCGGCTCGTTCTTCGGGTGGTACTTGCCGATGGTCTCGATGGCCCGACCGCTGCGGCGGCTGCGGGCGTCGGCGATGACGATGCGGTAGTACGGCTGACGGATCTTGCCCAACCTCATCAGCTTGATCTTGACGGCCACGCTCTGTGGTGCTCCTCGCGGATCATGGTGCAACGGTGTATGAGTCCGCGCGGCTCGCGTGGGGTTACGGGCTGCGCTTCGTCGACGTCTGGGCCGCGGCACGGTAGAGGGCCAGCCGCGGGGCCGATCGACCATTCTGCCAGACCGGGACCGCGATAGCGCACCCAGCGGGGTCAGACCATCGGAATGGTGCCCAGCAGACCCAGCAGCAACGCGATGCCGGGCAGCAGGTTGTTGATCTGGTGGGCGACGATGCTGGCCAGCAGCCCGCGCGTGTAGAACCGGGCCAGCGCGATCGGGATGGCCACCACCAGCAGCAACGGCGTGCGGGTGAACTCGAAGTGGGCCAGCGCGAACAGCAGCGTTGTGACGATCATGGCCGTCCAGCGGCCGGCCCCGAGCCGGTCTACCGCGCCCCACAGGAGCCCGCGGTAGACGATCTCCTCACACAGCGGCGCGACGAACACCACGATGAAGAAGATCGTCAATGCCAGCGGCAACGGCGCCCTGAGCTGGCCGAAAACCTCACCGACCGCGGACGTCGCGTCCTCGCCGACGATCATCACGTAGAGCACAGAAGCGGGCAGCGTGACGAACAGCCCGCCCACCCCGAACGCGAGACCGAGCCGCACGTCGTGCCACGACCAGTGCAGCCGCAGATCGGTGAACGGGCCGTTGCCCCGCACCTTCGTGATCACCATGGCCAGTCCGGCCGCGACCACGGTCGGCACCCCCAGCGCGATGGCGAGCTCGCCCGCCGTCGGGTCGCCACTGCCGATGACGAACAGCCCGATCAGCGCCGAGGTGACCAGGAACACCAGCTCGACGAGCAGGTAGGCGCCCAACCCCCAGCGGTGCGTGCGCGCGGGCTCGGGAGCCGGCACGGCCAGCCACGACCGGCGACGGGGCGGGGCGGGCGGCGACGGGTCAGACCCCGGGGGGAAGATCATCGGCGGCGGGCCGCTCGGTGGGTAGGGGCCGCCCGGTCCGCCCGTGCCCGGCCCGCCATAGCCCGGCCCGCCCACGCCCGGCCCGGCACAACCCGGCCCGCCGTAGACCGGTCCGGCATAACCCGGCCCGCCCATGCTCGGTCCCGCATGACCCGGCCCGCCGTAGCCCGGTCCGGCACAACCCGGTCCGCCATGGACCGGTCCGCCGTAGACCGGTCCACCATCACCCGGTCCGCCATCACCCGGTCCGCCATCACCCGGTCCGCCATCACCCGGTTCGCCGGAGCCACCCGGTGCCGCCCAGCCGTCGACGCCCCTCGGGATGTTCGGATCGGCCGGGCCCAGGGAACCGACCGGACCGACCGGTGGGCCGACGTCCGGTTCGACCCGACCGTCGTCCTGGGCTGGCTGCACACCCTCGACGCTACCGGCCCGCCGATCCGTACGCCGCCGGCCGGCACGCGCGCGGGCGGCGACGGGCGCTCAACCGGCGGGCAGCAACCGGCCGCGCAGCAGCATCAGCTGCGGTCGCCGCAACGCCCCGGGATCGGTGCGCGGGTCCTCGGAGCAGACGATCAGGTCGGCCGGCGCTCCCGGCACCAGCCCGGGCCGTCCCAGCCAGCCGCGGGCCGCCCAGCTGGCGGCGCCCACCGCGTCCGGGTGCCCGGCCGCGTGCAGCTCCACGATCTCGTCGACGATGCGACCGTGCGCGATGCCACCGCCGGCGTCGGTGCCCGCGTACACCGGCACCCCGGCCTCGACGGCCCGCCGGACCACGTCGCGGGAGCTCGCGTACAGCGACCGCATGTGCGCGGCGTAGGTCGGGTAGCGCGCCGCGCTGTCGGCGATGCCCGGGAACGTGTCGATGTTGATCAACGTGGGGACCAGCGCGGTGCCACGGCGGGCCATCTCGTCGATCACGTCGTCGGTGAGCCCGGTGCCGTGCTCGATGCAGTCGATGCCGGCGTTGATCAGGCCGGGGAGCGCATCGGTGCCGAACACGTGCGCGGTCACCCGGGCCCCGGCGGTGTGCGCGGCCGCGATCGCCGCCACCAGCACGTCGTCGGGCCACAGCGGCGCCAGGTCACCGACGCCCCGATCGATCCAGTCGCCGACCAGCTTCACCCAGCCGTCGCCCGCCGCGGCCTGCTCGGCCACCACGTCGGGCAGCAGCGACGGATCGTCCAGCTCGACCGCGAGCCCGGAGAGGTAGCGCTTGGGCCGGGCCACGTGCCGGGCCGCCCGGATGATCTCCGGCAGGTCGGGGCGGGACTGCAGCGGCCGGGTGTCGACCGGGGAGCCGCAGTCCCGGATGAGCAGGGTGCCGGCGTCGCGGTCGACGGCGGCCTGGGCGGCGGCCTCGTCGAGATCCACCGGACCGGACGGGCCGAGCCCGACGTGGCAGTGCGCGTCCACCAGACCCGGCACGATCCAGCCGCCGTCGATCAGCGTCTCGGCGCCGGCGATGGGTTCGTCGCGCAGCATCCCGGCGCCGTCCACCCAGAGCTCGACGGTCTCGGCGCCCGGCAGCGCCACACCGCGCAGCCGATACATCTGCTCTACTTGCCCTTCGGGAACTTCAGCTTGCTGGGGTCGAACCCCGGCGGCAGCTGATCCAGCCCCGGCGGCAGCTCGCGCAGCGACGGCGGCAGCTGGGACAGGTCCGGCATCCCGCGCGTCCCGCCGGGCAGCGCGCCCCCGCGCGGCGCGGTCGGGCGCCGGGCCGCGCCCTTCTTGCCCTTGCGCCCCTTGGCCTGCTTGCGGGTCGCGCTGCGGCCGCCGCCGCCGAAACCGAACTGACCGGCCATCGTCTTCATCATCTTGCGGGCCTCGAAGAAGCGGTTGACCAGCTCGTTCACGTCGGTGACGGTCACCCCGGAGCCGTTGGCGATGCGTAGCCGCCGGGACCCGTTGATGATCTTCGGATCCTCGCGCTCGGCCGGGGTCATGCCGCGGATGATGGCCTGCAGCTTGTCCATCTGCTTGTCGTCGACCTGGGCCAGCGCCTCCTTCATCTGCCCGGAGTTGGCGCCGGGCAGCATGCCGAGGATGTTGCCGATCGGGCCCATCTTGCGGATGGCCAGCATCTGCTCGAGGAAGTCCTCCAGCGACAGCTCACCGCTGCCCATCTTCGCGGCGGCCCTGGCCGTCTGCTCCTCGTCGAAGACCAGCTCGGCCTGCTCGATGAGGGTGAGCAGGTCGCCCATGCCGAGGATGCGCGAGGCCATCCGGTCGGGGTGGAAGACGTCGAAGTCGGCGAGCTTCTCGCCGTTGGACGCGAACAGGATCGGCTGCCCGGTGACCTCGCGGACGCTCAGCGCGGCGCCACCGCGGGCGTCGCCGTCGAGCTTGGTCAGCACCACCCCGGTGAACCCGACGCCGTCGCGGAAGGCCTCCGCGGTGGCCACCGCGTCCTGCCCGATCATGGCGTCGATCACGAACAGGGTCTCGTCGGGCCGCGTCGCGGCGCGGATGTCCGCGGCCTGGCGCATCAGCTCCTCGTCCACACCCAGCCGGCCCGCGGTGTCGACGATGACGATGTCGAAATGCTTCTCCCGGGCGTGCGCGACGCCCCGGCGCGCGACGTCGATCGGATCTCCGACGCCGTTGCCGGGCTCGGGGGCGAACGTGGTGACCCCGGCCCGCTCGCCGACGATCTGCAGCTGGTTGACCGCGTTCGGTCGCTGCAGGTCGCAGGCCACCAGCAGCGGCGTGTGCCCCTGGCCCTTGAGCCAGTGCGCGAGCTTGCCGGCGAGCGTGGTCTTGCCGGAGCCCTGCAGGCCGGCCAGCATGATCACACTCGGCGGCTCCTTGGCCAGCCGGATCCGCCGGGTCTCGCCGCCGAGGATCGACACCAACTCGTCATTGACGATCTTGACGACCTGCTGGGCCGGGTTCAGCGCACCGGAGACCTCGGCGCCCTTGGCCCGCTCCTTGACGCGCGCGATGAAGCCGCGGACGACCGGCAGCGCGACGTCGGCCTCCAGCAGCGCGATCCGGATCTCGCGCGCGGTGGCGTCGATGTCGCCGTCGGACAGCCGGCCCTTGCCCCGCAGGCTGGACAGGGTGTCGCTGAGGCGCTCGGAGAGGGTGGCAAACACCCGGCCCAGCGTAGTCGCCCCGCGTGGGCGACGTTCCGGCCTGTGCCAGGCTGCTCCGGTGGAGGTTCACATCGTCGACGGCACCTACGAGCTGTTCCGCTACCACTTCTCCCCGAACAACCGGGATCCGGACTTCGGCGCGACCCGGGGCGTGGTCGGGAGCATGGTCGCGATGGTCGACGACGGGGCGACGCACGTCGGCGTGGCCACCGATCAGGTGATCGAGTCCTTCCGCAACGACCTGTGGCCCGGCTACAAGTCCTCCGCCGGCATGCCGGCCGACCTGCTGGCCCAGTTCCCGCTGGTCGAGCGGGCGCTGGCGGCGGCAGGCTTCACCGTGTGGCCGCAGGTCGAGCACGAGGCCGACGACGGGATGGCCGCCGCGGCCGGGATGGCGGCGGCCGACGACCGGGTGTCCCGGGTGCTGATCTGCACCCCGGACAAGGACCTCGGTCAGTGCGTGGGCGGCAAGGTGGTGCAGTTCGACCGGCGCAAGGGCGAGATCTTCGACGCCGACGGGGTGCGGGCGCGCCTTGGCGTGCCGCCGGAGTCGGTCCCCGATCTGCTCGCGCTGGTCGGGGATTCGGCCGACGGGTTCCCTGGCCTGCCCGGGTGGGGGGCGAAATCGGCCGCCGCCGTGCTGAGCCGGTGGGCGCACCTGGAGGACATCCCGCCCGACGCGAGCGACTGGGACATCACGGTGCGCAGCGCGGCCAAGCTGAGCGAGACGTTGCGCGAGCAGTTCGAGCTGGCCGTGCTCTTCCGGCGGATCGCGACCGTGGTGCCGGCGGCGCCGGTCAGCGCGACCGTCGACGAGATGCGCTGGACCGGCCCGCCCGACCCGGACGCGTTCGCCGAGCTGTGCGAGGAGATCGCGGCACCCACCCTCGCGGCCAGGGCGATCAAGCTGGCGTCCCGGCTCGGGTGAGGAGGCGGCTCCGGTCCGGCCGCGAGACACCCTCAGGGCGTGACGACGATGCGCTGCTCGCTGTCGGGTACCCGGGTGCGATGCGACCGCACCGGGTGCATCCGGCGCGTTCCGCGGAACGCAGTTCCCCCGAGAACGTTCCGCGGAACGCGGTCACCGGCCGAGTTGGCCGGCCCTCATGATCTGCGGTAGCAGAGCGGCACGGGGGAGGCTGTCGCCGAATTGTGCGGAGGCGGCATCCCTCGACCCGGCTCCGGGTCGGGACAAACCTGGTCATGATCGGCGTCTGCGGTTGATTCGCGTCATCCGTGCAGCTCAGCTACCGCAGACGGTGATCTTGACACCGCCGAACCGTCCGAGGTGACCGATGGCGGCTCGGCCGTGCCGCGATGACCGCTGAGGATTCGGCAACACGCTCCGGGTGAGCCCAATCCACCCCGGACGGTGATCAAGCTGCTGCGGCGTCGGCCGCGCGGGTCACGGCCGATGACTGCTCCGGCCCGGCCGCGAGACACCCGTAGGGGCGTGGCGACGATGCGCTGCAGTTGGGGCGGTGCGGGCCCGGCCGTGCGAGACCGGTTCCGTCGACGGGTGTCAACGGGCACTCCGGCGGCGCCAGGTCGGTACCGCGCGCACCCGTTCGCTCGCCGGGTGCGATGCGACCGCGCCCGGTACATCCGCCGCGTTCCGCGGAACGCATTGCCCCGAGAACATTCCGCGGAACGCGGTCGCCGGCCGAGTTGGCCGGCCCTCATGATCAGCGGTTGCGATAGCAGAGCTGCACGGGGTGAGCCTGCACGGGTGAGCCCGATCCACCGCAGATGGTGATCAAGTTGCTGCGGCCATTGTCAGTCACGGCTGACGGTGGAAGGTAACCGGCAGGCCCGGGGGCGGCGTGCACAATCCGTATACGGCACATACACCGGCACACCGCGCCACCCGCCACCGAACATCCCGGTCCTCGGTCGGGACCGATGAATCGCGCGATTCCGAGTGGTCTGTATCCGAGGCGCCCACCGAGAGGATCACCATGACCGAATTCGTGAAGACCGCGGACGGCATCGAGATCGCATTCGACCGGGAGGGCTCCGGCCGACCGCTCATCCTGATCGGCGGGGCCGGGCAGTTCCGGGCGGTCGATCCCAACACGTCGGCGTTGGTGACCGTGCTCGCGGGCCGCGGGTTCGACGTCGTGCACTACGACCGGCCCGGCCGCGGCGCGAGCGGCGGCGAGGCACCGTTCACCCTCGCGGGCGAGATAGCGGCCGTGCAGACGTTGGTCGAGCTCGTGGGCGGTCGGGCCGCCCTGTACGGCAGCTCGTCGGGCGGGGCGATCGCGCTGGCGGCAGCCGCGGCGACGCCCGGCATCGACCGGCTGGTGCTCTGGGAGGTCCCGCTCGGCGAAGAGGGGAGCCAGACCGAAGCCGCGGAGCTCGCGCAGGTCCGGACACTGGTCGCGGCCGGCGATCGGGAGGCGACCCTGCGGTTCTTCATGCGTGAGATGCCGCCCGAGTGGTTCGAGGGCATGCGCAGTGGGCCGCAGTGGCCGCTGTTCGAGCAGATGGCATTCACCGTCCAGGCCGATGCGGAGGCGCTCGCCCACGCCCAGTCCGCCCCCCGCGCCCAGCTGTGGAGCGGGATCACGGCGCCGACGACCGTCCTGCTCGGCAACAGCGCCTTCCCGTTCTTCCACGACGCCGCCGACTCGATCGTGGCCGCGGTCCCGAACGGCAGCCGCGGGGAGGTGCCCGGCGCCGACCACGGCTGGCAGCCCGAGGACATGGCGGATGTGCTGGCCGGGATCCTGGGCTGACCCCCGTACGACCGGACGTCGCGCACCTCGAGCACGCGCTGTCGCACCTCGACGCCGTCGAGCAGCGCATGGTGTCCCGGCTGCCGTGAGGAGACCGGCCGACTCGGATCACGCGGAGTACTTGTCGACCCAGCCGGGATACCCGGCGTCGAGGTACGTACGCACGACCGGCGCGGCGCTGAGCCGGGCCAAGCCGCGGGCGCGGGTCGGCCCGATGCTGCCCATCGGGATGCCGAGGATCGAGCTGATCTCCCGATAACTGAGCGGCTGCTCGCCGGTGAGCAGTTCGAGCAGGTGGCGCTGCGCCGGTGGCAGCGTCGACAGCCCCATCCGCACCGCCTCGACCTGCTCGGTCCGCAGCAGGTCGGCATCGAGCTCGGCGGGGTCGTCGACCTCCAGGCAATGCTGCGGGTCGTCGAGCGGGTCGACCAGCAGGAACCGACGGTTGGAGCGGGTCAGCCGGAGGCTCTCGTGGCTGGCCGTCCGGATCAACCATCTGGGCAGCGCCCGCGGTTCCCGAATTCGGTCGACGTACTCCACCAGACGCATCCAGACGGTCTGGCCGACGTCCTCGGCGTCGCTGTCGTTGAGCCGGTAACCGCGGCTCACGGCGCGCACGAGCGGCCGGTACCGCTCGACCAGCGCGCTCCACGCCCAGCCCTCACCGCGCCGCGCACCCGCGACAAGCTCGTCGACCCGTTGTGAACTGCTGTCGTGCGACTCGTGATCGAACATGGCAGACCCCCTGCCTCGGCGTCGCTGATCGGCGCGTTTGTGCTGGTGAGACCACCTTCAAGCGGTCCGGAGGAACATGTCCAAGCCCATCAGGGCCAGTGGTCGTGCACGCCGGCTCCGACTGCCGGGCCCGAGGCCTGGGGTTCGGGCCTAGGACCTCCAGTGCTGGAGGTCCTACGCTTGCGCCATTCATCCGCGGAATCAGGAGCGCAGATGTCGGACGACGATCTCTCGTCGGTCCTGTCGAACGTCGCCGCGGACGCCCGACCGGTCACCCGTCACAAGATCGCGAACAGCCCGGAGACCCGGGCGTTCCTGGAGATCGGGCTATTGCTGCTGCGCGATGACCTGCTCGACCACCGCGGCCCCGACCTGCTCGCCGACCACGACGCCGGCACCAGGCTGTTCGCCGGGCTGTCCCAGGCTCGTCTCATCGAACGCGCCGAGCGCGAGGAGCTGGGCGAGCAGCGCCCGAAGGTGCTCACCGTGGGAATGTTCCGGGACCGATGGCGCTACAAGAGCCGCTACACCGAGGATCTCATCGCCTACCTGATGCGGCCGACGTTGCGCGACCGGGTCCTGGATGACATCCGGGCGGCCATGCGGTCGTTGCCGCCCGACATCCCCCTCGCCCAGTTGGTCCGGCAGATCGCGGACGTCGCCCTCCTCGCCACCTTGGACGATCCACTCTGGAACCTGCAGACGATCGTCTGGGTGGCGTTGCCCAACCACCCACGGGTGCAGCGGTTCCTCAAGAGCCGCTACGAGGAGTGGGTCGGGCACTGGGCGCAGATCTGCGAGGAGACCGCTGACCGGTACGGGCTGGTGCTGCGGCCCGGGTGCACCTGGCGCGATGTCGCCGAGCTGCTCAGCGCCGTCGCCGACGGGGCCCGGCTGCGGGCCAAGGGCGTCGGCTCGGTGGCCACCATGTCGTCCGGGGAGAACGTGGTCGTCGGCGCTATTCAGGTGATGCTGCCGGGCCTGTTCGTCAACGCCGCTGGTGGGCTGCCGCACCAGAAGGCGGGACCAGGCTGAGTCGACCGGGGATTCTGGGCTGCCTCCGCTCACCACAGAACGTCGTGCACCTCCAGAACCCGTTGCCGGATCTCGGCGCGCTCCACCAACGCGGCGAGCACGGGGCGTAGAGCGGCGCGGTCCGGGTCGGCGAGACAGGCCTCGTAGCCCGCCCGGTCGGGGAACGAGAGCAGATGCACCTCGGTCCGGGCGTCCGCGGTGCGCAGCCGCCGCTCCAGCCGCCCACCGTGGCGGCCGAGCAGCGGCAACACCCGCCGCTCGTAGTCGTGGAACGGCTCGATCGCCGACGCCGCCAGCTCGGCGATCATCACGACCGTCCAGCGGCCGCCGGTCGCGGCTCCCGTCGTGCTCATCCGGCCAGGATGCCGCCACCGCGGTCGACGGAGTGCTCCCGGTCACCTCTAATCGGTCGTAACCGGCCGACAACGGGCCGGTAACCCCCGGCATCGATCCTGGTCAGCGATGCCGGAAGCGATTCAGACGCACTGTCCGTACTGCGCACTGCAGTGCGGGATCCTTCTCGTTCCCGGAACCGGCGGCGGCCTGACGCTGACCGGACGCGAGGACTTCCCGGTCAACCGCGGCGGGCTGTGCATGAAGGGCGCGAACGCCACCGAGCTGATCGGACATCCCGAACGGATCACCACGCCGCTGGCCCGGGTCTCACGTTCCGCCCCGCTGCGCCCGGTGAGCTGGGACGACGCGCTGGACCGGATCGCGGCAGCGATCACCCGCGCGCAGGCCGAGCACGGCCGCGACGCCGTCGGCGTGTTCGGCGGCGGCGGGCTGACCAACGAGAAGGCGTACGCGCTGGGCAAGTTCGCCCGGGTCGGCCTGCGCACGGCGATGATCGACTACAACGGCCGGTTCTGCATGTCGTCGGCGGCCGCGGCGGCCAACCGGTCCTTCGGCATCGACCGCGGGCTGCCGTTCCCGCTCTCCGATGTGGCCGACGCCGACGTGATCCTGCTGGTCGGCAGCAACCCCGCGGACACCATGCCGCCCGCGATGCAGTGGTTCGAGGCCGGCCGCGACCGCGGCGCCCGGCACATCGTGGTCGACCCGCGCGCGACGGCCACCGCGCGGCTCGCGCACCGGCACCTGCGGCCGGTCCCGGGCACCGACCTGGCGCTGGCCAACGGCATGCTGAACATCGCGATCCGGGACGGCCTGGTCGACGAGTCCTACGTCGCCGCCCGCACCACCGGCTTCGACGCGGTGCGCCGGGCGGTGCGCGCGGACTGGCCCGACCGCACCGAGCGGGTCACCGGCGTCGCGATCTCCGACCTGACGGCCACCGTGCACGCGCTGGCCGCCGCCCGCACTGCGATGATCCTCACCGCCCGCGGCGCCGAGCAGCACGCCGACGGCACCGCCACCGCGACCGCGTGGATCAACCTGGCGCTGGCGCTGGGCCTGCCCGGGCGCGGGCGCGGCAGCGGCTGGGCCACCGTCACCGGGCAGGGCAACGGTCAGGGCGGGCGCGAGCACGGGCAGAAGGCCGACCAGCTGCCCGGCTACCGCAAGCTCGCCGATCCGGCCGACCGGGCGCACGTCGCCGGGGTCTGGGGCGTCGACCCGGCCGAGCTGCCCGGCCCTGGCCTGTCCGCCTACGAGATGCTCGACCGGCTCGGCACCGAGGGCGGCGTGCGGGTGCTGCTGCTGGCCGCGTCGAACCCGGTGGTGTCGGCGCCGAACGCGATCCGGGTCCGGCAGCGGCTGGCCGCGCTTGACCTGCTGGTGGTCACCGACTTCTTCCTCTCCGAATCGGCGCGCTGCGCCGACGTGGTGCTGCCGACCACCCAGTTCGCCGAGGAGGAGGGCACCATGACCAACCTGGAGGGCCGGGTGCTGCGCCGCCGGCAGGCCGTCGCGGCCCCGCCAGGCGTCCGCTCCGAGCTGCA
The DNA here is from genome assembly GCA_963730945.1 of uncultured Actinomycetota bacterium. Classification (GTDB taxonomy): domain Bacteria; phylum Actinomycetota; class Actinomycetes; order Mycobacteriales; family Pseudonocardiaceae; genus Pseudonocardia. The sequence continues at coordinate 123,190 of CAVSTV010000003.1, read as the reverse complement.
GATCTGGCACGAGCTGGCGCGCCGGCTCGGGCGCGGCCAGCACTTCCCCACCGATCCCCGGCTGGTCTACGACGAGCTGCGCCGGGCCAGCGCGGGCGGCGTCGCCGACTACGCCGGGATCAGCTGGGACCGGCTCGACGCCGGCGAGGAACTGCACTGGCCCTGCCCGGACGAGGCCCACCCCGGCTCGCCGCGGCTGTTCACCGAGCAGTTCCCCACCCCGGACGGGCGCGCCCGGTTCGTCGCGGTGGCCCACCGCAGCGTCACCGAGCGGCTCGACGAGGACTACCCGTACCTGCTCAGCACCGGGCGCTCCCGGACGCACTACCAGTCCGGCACCCAGACCCGGCGCAACGCGGAGCTGGCCGCGGCCGAACCGGAGCTCTACGCCGAGCTGCACCCCGAGCTCGCCCGCGGGATCGGCGTGATCGACGGCGACCGGATCCGGCTGAGCACCCGCCGCGGATCCGTGTCAGCGCTGGCCCGGATCACCGAGGGCATCCGCAGCGACACCGTCTTCCTGCCCTTCCACTGGCCCGGCGTCAACGACCTGGTCAGCCCCCGGCTCGACCCGACCTCGCGGATGCCGGAGTTCAAGACCTGCGCGGTCGCCGTCACCCCCGTCAACGTCGACCAAGCGCCGGACCGCACACCCGTCACCGTCCCCCACCACGAGGAGCTCGCGCGATGATCAGCAAGCCGGTATTCCTGCAGGGCATCTACGGCTTCGAGGGCTCGGGCATCGACAAGCCCGCGCCGCTGCACGCGAACCTGACCTACACGGTGCCGGCCGGCATCACCACCCAGCCGCTGTACTTCCGCGGCGGCAACTCGACCGACGAGCTGGTGACGGTGGTGCTGGTCCGCGACGGGGTGCCGATGCGCTACTTCCCGATCGGCGCCCGCGCGAGCACCCACGTCGCGCTGGCGGTGGTCGAGAACCTCGAGGACGAGACCGCCCTGGAACTGCAGCTGGCCGCGCGGGAGGGGCTCGCCGGCACCGTGGTCGTCGATCTCGGGTTGGTGGAGGTCTGACATGCAGTCGCTGCCAAAACCCGATCTGATCGTGATCGGCAACGGCATGGCCGGGGCCCGCGCGGTCGAGGAGATCCTGGCCCGCGGCGGGGGTGAGCGGTTCCGGATCACCATGTTCGGCGACGAGCCCTACGGCAACTACAACCGGATCATGCTCAGCCACGTGCTGGCCGGCGACTCCGGCTCCGACGATCTCTCGGAGATCTACCTCAACCCGATGGACTGGTACGCCGAGAACGAGATCACGTTGTACGCCGGTGTCCGGATCGTGCGGGTGGACCGCTTCGCCAACAAGGTCTTCGGCAACGACGGCACCGTGCTCGGCTACGACAAGCTGATCATCGCCACCGGCAGCCGGACGTTCTTCCCGCCGATGGACGGCATGTGGGTGGACGACAAGACGCTGACCCCGGGCGTGTTCGGCTTCCGCACCCTGGACGACACGACCTCGATGGTCGACTACGCCCAGGGCCGGCACTCCGCGGTCGTGATCGGTGGCGGGCTGCTCGGGCTGGAGGCGGCCTACGGGCTGCAGCAGCACGGCCTGGCGGTGCACGTCGTGCAGGGCGGTCCGATCCTGATGAACCAGCAGCTCGACGAGGAGGCCGGCGCCATCCTGCGCCGGGTGCTGGAGCGCAAGCTCGGCATCCAGGTGCACACCGGGCACCGCCCGACCGCGATCCGCAGCGCCGGGTCGGTGGCGGGTGTGGTGCTGGGCGACGGATCGACGATCGCCGCGGACATGGTGGTGGTCACCGCCGGCACCCGGCCCAACGTCGGGCTCGGCGTGGTGAGCGGGCTGACCGTCGAGCGGGCGATGGTCGTCGACGACCAGATGCGCAGCGTCGACGATCCGGACATCTACGTGGTCGGCGAGTGCGCGCAGCACCGCGGGCAGGTCTACGGGCTGGTCGCGCCGCTGTGGGAGCAGGCCTCGGTGCTCGCCGATCACCTCACCGGCGCCGATCCGGACGCGGCCTACCACGGCTCGCGCAACGCGACCAAGCTGAAGGTGGCCGGGGTCGACGTCGCGTCGATGGGGTTGATGCGCCCGGAGCGCGACGACGACGAGTTCGTCCGGTTCTCCGAGCCGCGCCGCGGGGTCTACAAGTCGGTGGTGGTGCGCGACGGCAAGCTGGTCGGCGCCACCCTGCTCGGCGACGTCGAGAAGGTCGCCTTCCTGACCCAGAGCTTCGACCGCGGGCTGCCGCTGCCCGAGGAGCGGGTGGAGCTGCTGTTCTCCCTGGCCGGGCCGAGCGAGGCCGTCGGTGTCGCCGAGATGGACGACTCGGTGGCCGTCTGCAACTGCAACGGGGTCTCCAAGGGCGCGCTCACCGCGTGCGTGGCCGGCGGCGAGACGAGCGTGACCGGGGTGATGGCCGCGACCCGGGCCGGCAAGGGCTGCGGGTCGTGCAAGTCGCTGGTCGCGCAGATCGTCGAGTGGGCCGTCGAGCAGGGCGGCGGCGAGGTGACGGTCGACGAGCGCGCCGGCTGGTACGTGCCGTCGATCCCGCTGGCCAAGCCGGAGCTGATCGAGGTGATCAGGGCGCAGGGGCTCAAGTCGGTGTCCGCGGTGTTCGCGGCGCTGGCCCCCGACGGTGAGCACGCGCCGTCGAAGATGCCGCTCGCGTCGCTGCTCAAGGTGGTGTGGGCCGGCGAGTACGTCGACGAGAAGGACGCCAGGTTCATCAACGACCGCGTGCACGGCAACATCCAGCGCGACGGCACGTTCTCCGTGGTGCCGCAGATGGCCGGCGGGGTGACCACGGCCGACGACCTGCGCCGGATCGCCGACGTGGCCGACAAGTACGCCATCCCGATGATCAAGGTGACCGGTGGGCAGCGGATCGACCTGCTCGGCGTGCGCAAGGAGGACCTGCCCGCGGTCTGGGCCGACCTGGACATGCCATCGGGCTACGCCTACGGCAAGTCGATGCGCACCGTGAAGACCTGCGTGGGCATCGACTTCTGCCGATTCGGGCTGGGCGACTCCACCCAGCTGGGTGTGGACATCGAGCAGCGGTTCAAGGGCCTGGAGAGCCCGGCCAAGCTGAAGCTCGCGGTCGCCGGCTGCCCGCGCAACTGCTCGGAGGCGCTGGTCAAGGACATCGGCCTGGTCGCGGTCGGGGGCGACCGGTGGGAGGTCTACATCGGCGGCGCGGCCGGGGCGTCGGTGCGCAAGGGCGACGTGCTGGCCACGGTGGACGGCCGCGCCGAGGCGATGCGGCTGACCGGGCTGTTCATGCAGTACTACCGGGAGAACGCGCGCTGGCTGGAGCGGACCTACGACTTCGTGCCGCGGGTCGGGCTGGACGAGCTCAAGGCGCTGCTGGTCGAGGACCGGGACGGCATCGTGGCCGGGCTGGCCGAGCGCATGCAGACCGCGGTCGACGCCTACCGCGACCCGTGGCTGGAGGGCCGCGAACCGGCCACCGCCGGCCAGTTCGCCGACGCGCTGCCGTTGTTGCCGCTGCCCCAGGTGCCGGTGCGCGACGGCTCCTGTTCCGCCTCCGGGATCACGCTGCCACCGACGAACGGGAACGCGACCAATGGGACCGCAACCAACGGGAACGCGGCCAACGGCAACGCGGCCAACGGGGCCGGCCCGAAGGAGGCGGTGGCGTGAGCCCGACCGAGATCGGCACCGCCAGGACCGGGGTCGAGCACCGGCTCGGGCCGGTCTCAGCGATCCCGGTCGGCGAGGGCCGGGCGTTCGCCGTGGGCGACGAGCAGGTGGCCGTGTTCCGGCTGCGGGACGGCACCCTGCGCGCCACCCAGGCCCGTTGCCCGCACGCCGGCGGCCCACTCGCCGACGGCCAGCTGGACCCGTCGACGATCGTCTGCCCGCTGCACCTGCGCGCGTTCTCCTTCACCGACGGCCGCCGCGCCGAGGGTGAGCGCATCACCGTGCACGAGGTCCGGGAGGACCGCGGCGAGATCGTCCTGCAGCTCTGACCTGCGCACGGCCACACCCGAGAAGGCGGCACTCCCGGCCACGACATCGGCCGGGAGTGCCGTTCTTCCCGCGGGCGATCAGACGTTGGCGTAGGCCGCTCGGCGGACCGCAGGCTCGGTCGTCGCGGCGGACACCGGGCGCAGGTAGACGGCGTAGGTCACCAGCACGCAGACGAGGTAGAAGGCCAGGAACGACCAGAACGCCGGATCGCCCGACTTCGCGGTGAGGAACGACTGCCGGAACGCGATGTTGATGAACACGCCACCGAGCGCGCCGACCGCGCCGGCGATCCCGATCACCGCGCCGGAGATCCGCCGGGCCCGCAGCCGGGCCTGCTGCGCGTCGGCGCCGGTGGCGATGTCGGCGCGGGCCATCCCACCGAAGATCGCCGGGATCATCTTGTAGGTCGACCCGTTGCCCAGCCCGGACAGCAGGAACAGCACCACGAAGCCGATCACGAACACCGGCAGCGAGTTCATCCCGGACGCGACGATCACCACCAGCGTGGCCACCCCCATCGCCGCGAAGTTGAGCAGCGACACCCGGGCCCCGCCGTAGGTGTCGGCCAGCCGGCCACCGATGGGGCGGATCAGCGATCCGAGCAGCGGGCCGATGAACGTCACCGACGCGGCCTGCAGCGGGGTCCGCCCGAACTGGTTCTGCAGGACCAGGCCGAACGCGAAACTGTAACCGATGAATGAACCGAATGTTCCGATGTAGAGAAATGACATGATCCAGGTCTGCGGCTGCCGGATCGCCTCGAGGAACGCGCCGGTATCGTTGCGCACGGAAGAAATGTTGTCCATCTTCACCGCGGCCAGCGTCGCCGCGATGAAGATGACCGGGATGTAAACGGCGAGCAGGATCCGCGGCGAGCCCGCGCCGGCCGTGGAGATCACCAGCAGGCCCAGCAGCTGCACCACCGGGACCCCGATGTTGCCACCGCCCGCGTTCAGCCCCAGCGCCCAGCCCTTGCGCCGATCCGGGAAGAACGTGTTGATGTTCGTCATGGACGAGGCGAAGTTCCCGCCGCCCACGCCCGCGACCGCCGCCGCGATCACGAAGGTCTCGTACGAGGTGCCTGGCTCCATCACGACCAGCGCAAACACCATCGGGATCAGCAGCAGGGCGGCGCTGATCACCGTCCAGTTCCGGCCGCCGAAGCGGGCCACCGCGAACGTGTAGGGCAGCCGCAGCACGGCGCCGACGAGGGTCGGCACGGCGACCAGGAAGAACTTCTGCGCGACGTCGAAGCCGTAGTCGGGACCCATGAACAGCACCATGACCGACCACATCGACCACACCGAGAAGCCGATGTGCTCGGACAAGATCGAGAACCACAGATTCCGGTTGGCCACCGCCTTACCGGTCCGCTCCCAGAACGTCGGATCCTCCGGCTCCCAATGGTTGATCCACCGGCCCGAAAGGCCGGCATCCGTCGTTTCCATGGAATCGGTAGTCACGTGTTCTCCCCATTCGCGTAACGCACGCCGAGGGCGCACGTTAAGGACGGGTTGTTACCGTTTCGCCGGTCGCACGTGACATCGACGCAAATCCGGTCGAGCGCCGCCGCGGGCGATCGGGGCAGAATGATCGCCGTGACGACATCGCCGCCGACGCACCGGCTCAACGACGGACAACCGCTGCCGGGCATCGGCTTCGGCACCTACCCGCACCACGGAGACGATTCGCAGGTCACCACCGCGCACGCGCTGGAGGCCGGTTACCGGCTGCTGGACACCGCGCTGAGCTACGGCAACGAGGCCGCGGTCGGGCGGGCGGTGCGGGCCTCGGGGCTCGACCGGGACGAGATCGTCATCACCACCAAGGTGCCCGGCCGCCACCACGGCTACGACGAGGCGATCGGGTCGTTGCGCGAATCACTGGACAACCTCGGGCTGGATCGGGTCGAGCTGTTGCTGATCCACTGGCCGCTGCCCCGGATCGACCGCTACGTCGACACCTGGCGGGCGCTGATCGAGCTGCGCGAGCAGGGGCTGACCCGCTCCATCGGCGTCTCCAACTTCACCGAGCAGCACCTGCGCCGCATCATCGACGAGACCGGCGTCGTGCCGGCGGTGAACCAGATCGAGATGCACCCCTACTTCCCGCAGCCGCAGCTGCGAGCGCTGCACGCCGAGCTGGGCATCGTCACCGAGGCGTGGAGCCCGATCGGGCGCGGTGGGCTGCTGGCCGAACCGGCCGTAGCGGAGATCGCCGACGCGCAGGGGGTGAGCCCCGCGCAGGCGGTGTTGCGCTGGCACCTGCAGCTGGGCACGGTGCCGATCCCGATGTCGGCCAACGCCGCCCGGCAGCGGGAGAACCTCGACGTCGCCGGTTTCACGCTGACCGACGAGCAGCTCGCCACCCTGTCCGGCCTGGAGAAGGGCCGGATCAAGGACCAGGACCCGGACGTCTACGAGGAGTTCTGACTCTCACGCCGCCAGGGCCGCCGCTGATCCGGTGCGCAGATCCAGGCCGGCGCGCGCCGCGGCGCGGTCGATCACCGTCGCGGTGGTCCAGCCCGCGGGCGGGGGCCCGGTCCGCAACGCGGCGGCGGTGGTCACGGCCCGGCCGGCGTGCGCCGCGAACGAGGGTTCGGGCACCACCCGGCCGCGGTCCTCCTGGCCGCGACGGGCCTCGACCGGGTCGACATCCAGCCACAGCAGGTGCGCCGACCGACCGGTGACCGCGGCGAGCCGGGCGACCGTGGTTCGGGTGCGCTCGTCGGTGGCCGGCAGGTGCACCACCAGCGTCGGGGCCTGCGACCAGGCGGCGAGCAGCACGGCGAGCCGGTGCCAGAGGTGCACCAGCGGCCGGTACCAGGAGTACGGCACCCCGGGCAGCGCCCGGCGCAGCGCGACCCGGTAGGCCTCGGAGTCCAGCACGACGAGCTCGGCGGACCCGGCCCCGTGGGCGGCGGCCAGCCCGGCGAGCAGCCTCGACTTGCCGGCGCCGGGCATGCCGGCCACCAGCAACAGCGTGCGGCCGGGCAGCTCGATGCGGGTCATGTGAACCAAAACGTACGAAACCCTCACGACGTTCCGCGGCGCAGCCCGCACCCAACCGTGATCCGCTGGCCATCACCGCACCGCCGAACCCGAGCCGGCTCCCAGCCTGCGACCCGCGCGCCGCGAGTTCCGTCCCGACGCGTTCGGATAAGCATGATCGCTACTTGAGCGCACCCAGGACGCTCCCGGAGCCTGTTGCCGAATCGGGCGGCGGTGGCATCCCTTGACCCGGCCCCGGATCCGGGTCAAACCCTGGTCATGATCGGCGTCTGCGGTCGATTAGCTTCATCTGTGCAGCTCAGCGACCGCAGACGGTGATCTTGACGCCGCCGAACCGTCCGGGGTGCCCGATGGCGGCTCGGCCGTACCCTGACGACTGCTGAGGATTCGGCAACACGCTCCCCGGCGTGCGTGGATGCACGCATACGCCGATCAGAGCCGGACCACAGTGACGCGTGTGCACAATGAGACCAGCGTTTCCGTTGGTGTGTCGTTTGGCCATGATCGCTCCCAGAGGCACACCAGCGTCCTCGTCAGGCATCCCACGTACCTCTGGCAACGATCATCGACACGCAGGTTCCGAGGCGGGGCACAGGTGGCACGATCGCGCGCCCAGCCGGTCGTCGCCGTCCCGCCGAACGCGCTCCGGTACATCTCAGATGCCGCGGCGGCTACCGGGCGGCGGCCAGCATCGCCTGCTCGATGCGGCGCCGGTCGGCGGGGCCGAGGGTGCCGCCGACCGCCGGGGCCAGGCCGAACGAGTCGACCACCGAACCACCCAGCGTCGCTACCCGGGCCCAGCGCAGGTCGGCGCCGCAGCCCTCCAGGGCCGCGGCCACCCGGTGCAGCAGCCCGATCCGGTCGGTCCCGCGCAGCTCGACGACCAGGGCACCGGTCGCCTCGTCGTCGAACCAGAGAACGCGCGGCGGCGGCGGCCGATCGGCGGCCGTCGACATCGGGGCGTAGTCGCGCTCCTTGCGCTGCAGCGCCTCGGCCAGCCGCAGCCCGCCTTCGAGGACCCTGATCAGGTCGGAGCGCAGCAGCGCGGGATCGGGCAGCCCGCCGAACCGCGGCGAGACCGTGAAGGTGAACAGCGCGACGCCCTCGACCGTGGTCAGCTCGGCCGCGTGCACCTCCAGCGAGTGCAGCGCGAGCACCCCGGCCGTGGCGGCCAGCGAACCCATCCGGTCCGGCACCGCGACCAGCACGGTGGCCGGGTCGGCGCCACCGTCGAGCTGGACGCGCGGTCGGTCATCGGCGGCCGCGGCGGTCGCGAGCGCCAGCACCCCCGCCGACGGCGCGGCCGGCGCGGGCAGCGCCTCACCGGCCATCAACGCCCGGGAACGCCGGACCAGATCCCCCATCAGCGCCCGTTTCCACGGGCTCCACACCCCCGGCCCGGTGGCCAGCGAGTCGGCCTCGGCCAGCGCCGCGAGCAGGTCGAGCAGCACCGAGTTGCCGTCGAGGGTCTTGACCACCCTGGTGGTGGTGGCCGGGTCCTCCAGGTCGCGACGGGTCGCGGTGTGCGGCAACAACAGGTGGTGGCGCACCATCGCGCCCAGCAGCGTCACGTCCGGCTCCGCGAGCCCGAGCCGGCGCCCGATCTGCACGGCCAGCGATTCGCCGACCACCGAATGATCACCACCGCGGCCCTTGCCGATGTCGTGCAGCAATGCCCCGATCAGCAGCAGGTCCGGCCGGGCGACCCGGGTGGTCAGCCGGGCCGCCTGTGCGGCCGCCTCGACCAGGTGCCGGTCCACGGTCCACACGTGCGCGCGGTCGCGCGGCGGCAGATCGCGCACCGCGCCCCACTCGGGCAGCAGCCGCCCCCACAGCCCGGTCCGGTCCAGCGCCTCCACCACGTCGACCAGCGCCCGCCCGGTACCCAGCAACGACAGCAGCTCGGCCAGCGCCGAGCGCGGCCACGGTTCACGCAGCTCCGGCGCGGTGTCGGCGAGCCGGGCCAGGGTGCCGGCGGCGATCGGCAGCCCGGTGCGGGCCGCGGTCGCGGCCACCCGCAGCACCAGCGCCGGGTCCCGGGCCGCCGTCGCGTCACGGGCCAGCGCCACCTCGCCGGCGTGCTCGACCACGCCCGCGTCCAGCGGCCGCCGCACGGGCGGGCGGCGCAGCGCCGCGAGCCCGCGCCGGGGCAGCGAGTTGCGGGCCGAACGCAGCCCGACCTCGGCGGCGAACGCGACCGATCGGGCGGCCCCGGACAGCGCCCTGGCCAGCTCGAACCGGTCGGTGATCTCCAGCGCGGCGGCGACCTCGTCGGCGTCCTGGGCGCGCAGCACGTCGCGCGCGCGGCCGGCGAGGCGGTGCAGCTCGGTGCGGCAGTCGAGGATCAGCGCGCGCGCCTGCAGCACGTCGGCCCCCGGCTTGCCGAGCAGCTGGGCCAGCGCCAGCGCCTCGACGAGCTGGATGTCGCGCAGCCCGCCGTGCCCGCTCTTGAGGTCGGGTTCCACCCGGTGCGCCACGTCGCCCGCCTTGGCCCAGCGGTCCCGGGCGCCGTCGGCCAGCTCGTCGAACCGGCTGCGGATGCCGGCCCGCCAGGCCTGCCGGACCGCGCCGCGGACCCGGTCCGACAGCGCGGGCTCACCGGCGATGTGGCGGGCCTCCAGCAGCCCGAAGGCCGCCCGCAGGTCGGTCGCCGCGACCTGCACGGCCTGCCCCGGCGTGCGCACCGAATGATCGAGGCCGATGCCGGCGTTCCACAGCGGGTACCACAGCTGCTCGGCGAGCCGCTCGATGTCGCGGCGGCCGTCGTGCAGCAGCACCAGGTCGAGATCGGAGTACGGGGCCAGCTCGCGGCGTCCGAGCGCGCCCACCGCGACCAGCGCCGCGCGGTCGGTCAGGCCGATCGCCGCCGCGTGCGAGGACAGCCAGAAGTCGTGCAGGTCCACCAGTGCCGTGCGCAGGGTGTCCGGCCGCAGCCGGCGCTTGCCCGGGCCCGGATCGAGCAGCATCGCCTTGGCCCTGACCAGATCGGACGCGTCCCCCACGGAGTTGCCCAGCGCGCCCGAGTTCCCCGACATCACAGCGCGTCGGCACCCCGCTCCCCGGTGCGCACCCGCACCACGGTGTCCACCGGGGTCACCCACACCTTGCCGTCGCCGATCTTGCCGCTGCGGGCGGCCTGGGACACGGCGTCGATCACCCGCTCCACGGCCGCGTCGTCGACGACGACCTCGATGCGCACCTTCGGCACGAGGTCGACGTGGTAGTCCGCGCCCCGGTAGACCTCGGTGTGGCCGCGCTGGCGCCCGTACCCGGACACCTCGCTGACCGTCACGCCGGACACGTCCAGCGCCTCCAGCCCGGCGCGCACCTCGCTGAGCGCGAACGGTTTCACGATCGCGGTCACCAGCATCACTGCGTTTCTCCGATCGACGACGGGCAGCTTGCACATCGGATGCGCCGAGGCCCGCTGCACAGTTCGTGGTGCAGCGGGCCCCGGGGCCGTTCACTGGGTCGTGAGCGTGCTCGACCCGGATCTAGATAGCGTCGGTGCCGCGTTCCCCGGTGCGGACCCGGACCACGCTCTCGACCGGGGTCACCCACACCTTCCCGTCACCGATCTTGCCGGTGCGGGCGGCTTCCACGACGGCGTCGACCACCTTGTCCGCGAGCTGGTCGTCGGCGACGACCTCCACCCGGACCTTCGGCACGAAGTCCACGGAGTACTCCGCACCCCGGTAGACCTCGGTGTGGCCCTTCTGCCGGCCGTAGCCCTGCACCTCGCTGACGGTCATGCCCAGCACGCCCAGCTGTTCGAGCGCGCCCTTGACGTCTTCGAGGACGAACGGCTTGACGATCGCGGTGACCAGCTTCATTCCTCAGCTCTCCTTGCCTGCGGTCGCGGGGACGTGCTCCGCGGCCGCTGCGGTGGCGGCCGACGGGCGGGGAGTTCCCAGCCCGCCGATACCCGACAGCGTCGAGAAGTCGTACGCGGACTCCGCGTGCTCGTTCTCGTCGATGCCCTCGGCCTCGGCCTCGGCGGACGCCCGGAAGCCGATCGTGTACTTCAGCGCCAGCGCGATGATCGTGGTCAGCACGAACGAGTACGCCATGACGGCGAACGCGGCGATGGCCTGCTTGCCCAGCTGGGTGGCGTCGCCGCCGTAGAACAGGCCGTCGGCCCCCAGCGAGTTGACGCTGGTGGTGGCGAAGAAGCCGATCAGCAGGGTGCCGATCAGGCCGCCGACCAGGTGCACGCCGACCACGTCGAGCGAGTCGTCGAAGCCGAAGCGGTACTTCAGCGCCACCGACAGCGCGCACACCGCGCCGGCGATGATGCCGATCGCGATCGCGCCCAGCGGGGTGACGAACCCACAGGCCGGGGTGATGGCCACCAGGCCGGCCACCGCACCCGAGGCGGCGCCCAGGGTGGTCGGCTTGCCGTCCCGGATCTGCTCGACGATCAGCCAGCCGAGGATGGCGGCCGAGGTGGCGACCATCGTGTTGGTGAACGCGACGCCGGCGAGGTCACCGGCGCCCAGCGCCGAGCCGGCGTTGAACCCGAACCAACCGAACCACAGCAGCGACGCGCCGAGCAGCACGAACGGCAGGTTGTGCGGCCGCATCGGCTCCCGCGGCCAGCCGCGGCGCTTGCCGAGCACGATGGCCAGGGCGAGGCCCGCGGCACCGGCGTTGATGTGCACCGCGGTGCCACCGGCGAAGTCGAGCGCGCCGAGCTTGCTGACGTTGGCGATCCAGCCACCGACCGCATCGGCCCCGACGAACCCGTCGAACGAGAACACCCAGTGGGCTACCGGGAAGTAGACGATCGTGGACCAGATGGCCACGAACAGGGTCCAGCTCCAGAACTTCACGCGGTCCGCGATCGCGCCCGAGATCAGCGCCGGGGTGATCACCGCGAACATCAGCTGGAACATCACGAACGCCAGGATCGGCAGCGCGTTGTTGCCGGGCCAGGCGACCTCGGCCACCCCGGCGTCGGGGTCGGCCGCGACGGCGTAGCCCACGAGCTCGCCGACCGTGTTGGCCAGCCCGGCGTATTCGAAACCGCCGAGCAGTCCACCGCCGACGTCATTGCCGAAGGCCAAGCTGAACCCGTAGAGCGTCCACAGGACACCGACCACGGCGAGCGCGATGAAGTTCATCATGAGCATGTTGAGGACGCTCTTGCTACGGACCATTCCGCCGTAGAAGAACGCCAGACCGGGTGTCATGAGCAGCACGAGCGCAGCGCTCGCAAGTACCCACGCGGTATCGCCGGAATTGAGCACGGTTTCCCTCCTGCTGTCGGCCAGGCTGGGGGAATACTCGGATCGGCGTGTTTCGCCGAATGTCTGCCCGTGTTGCGCATGCGTGAACTGGTGACCGGCAAAGGTTTCGTCCCGGTTACCGGAGGCGGGCAGCGCGCGCCCGGTATCGCCGAGCGGGCGGCGCGGACGCAGCTGCGGCCGCTCAGTCCAGCAGCGCGTCGACGAAGGCCGCCGGCACGAAAGGTGCCAGGTCATCGACCCCTTCGCCGAGCCCGACGAGCTTCACCGGGACCCCCAGCTCGCGCTGCACGCGGAACACGATGCCGCCCTTCGCGGTGCCGTCGAGCTTGGTCAACACGATCCCGGTGACCTTCACTACATCGCCGAACACGCGGGCCTGGGTGAGCCCGTTCTGCCCGGTCGTGGCGTCCAGGACGAGCAGCACCTCGTCGACCTCGGCCTGCCGCTCGACCACCCGCTTGACCTTGCCGAGCTCGTCCATCAGCCCGGTCTTGGTGTGCAGCCGGCCCGCGGTGTCCAGCAGCACCACGTCGGCGCCCTCCTCGGCGCCCTGCTTGACCGCGTCGAACGCGACGCTGGCCGGATCGGCGCCCTCGGGCCCGCGGACCACGGTGGCACCGGCCCGCTCGCCCCAGGTCATCAGCTGCTCGGCGGCGGCCGCGCGGAAGGTGTCGGCGGCGCCCAGCACGACGTGCCGGCCGCCGGCGACCAGCACCCTGGCCAGCTTGCCGGTGGTGGTGGTCTTGCCGGTGCCGTTCACCCCGACGACCAGCAGCACCCCCGGGCGGCCGTCGTGCGGCAGCGCCCGCACCGACCGGTTCAGCTCGGGGCGCAACGCCTCGGTGAGCACGTCGCGCAGCAGCGTGCGGGCCTGCTCCGGGGTGCGCACGGCGCGGCGGGCCAGCTCGGAGCGCAGCTTCTCGGTGATCTCGCCGGTCATCTCGGGCCCGAGGTCGGCCTGCAGCAGCGTGGTCTCGACGTCCTCCCAGGACTCCTCGTCGAGCTCGCCGGCGCCGAGCAGGCCGAGCAGGCCCTGGCCGAAACCGGTGCGGGAGCGGGCGAGCCGGCCACGCAGCCGCTCCAGCCGGCCCTCGGCGGGGTCGATCGACCCGGTGCGGGGCGGCGCCGTGGGGGGTGGGGCGGTGGTGGGCGGGGTGGTGGCCGGCGGGGTGGTGGCCGGCGGGGTGGTGGCCGGCGGGGTGGTGGCCGGCGCGGCGGGCGCGGCGGCTCCGTTGCGGGACTCGGATGGGGCCGCGGCGGGGGGTTCGGGCTCGGACCAGACCGGGGGCGCGGTCGTCCGAGCCGGGGGCGGCGGCCCGGTCGAGGTGGACGGTTCGGTCCAGGCCGGGGCTGATCCGGTCCGCTCGGCGGCGGGCGGCGGGGTGGGTTCGGGCTGCGCTGTTGGTTCCAGTGGCGCTGTTGGTTCCGGCGGCGCGGTCGGTTCCGGCGGCGCGGTCGGTTCCGGCGGGGCGGTCGGTTCCGGCGGCGCGGTCGGTTCCGGCGGCGCGGTGGGTTCGGGCGGGGCGGTCGGTTCGGGCGGTGAGTCGGTGACCGCGCCCGAGCTGAAGTCGAAACCACCGTCGGTCCGGTAGGTGCCACCGCGGCGGGGCGGGGCGGTGTCGGTGGTTCCCGACGCGCGCTCGTCGGACTCCCGCAGGCTGATCCGCCGGCGCCGGCGCAGTACCAGTCCGACGGCGACGGCGACGAGCAGAATCGCCGCAATGATCGCGATGACGATCCATAAGCTCTCCGTGGTCACCACCCCACCCTGTCATGTCCCGGGCGGCGCTCTCACCTCGGCGACCCCGACGGATGGCCGACTGCGTCCTGATGGCCGTAGTTCCACGGTGTCGGGCGCCGTCGGGCCCGTCCTAGATTCGCCGACATGACCACCTCACGACGTCTCATGCCGCTGGTGGTGGGTCTGCTCGCCGCCGCGCTCGTCGGCGTCCCCATCGCCGGCATCGTCGGGTTCGCCGGGGCGATCGGCTTCTCGCACGACTGCGGGCGGCGAGGGGCAGGGGTGAGCTGTGGCGACATCGAGTCCCAGCTCCTCATGCTGCCGCTCGGGGCACTGGCGGTCGGCCTTGTCGTAGGCGAGATCGTCGGGGGCCGGGCGGTGGCGGCCCACCGGCGGCCGGGCCGGGGATCGGGATCGCGGTGGCCATCGCGCTGGCCGGTCCGGACCTCGAGGCCGAGCGGGCACGCTACGCGCAGTTCCACGCCGAGTTGGACGCCGAGATCCGGGCGGCGATCCCCGGGCCGGCTGGCCGGCGCTGACGTCGGTGAGCACGCTGTACTGCGGCATCGCCGAACCCGATGCGCAGGCGATCGACGCCTCCGCCGAGGCCCACCTCGCCGGGGTGGACGGAGTGCTGAGCGAGGCGACTGGGTCGCGGCCGACGCGGCGCTGCGCCGGGTCGCCGGCCGCTACGGCTACACCGGCCGGCCGCTGCGGCTGCCGTTGAGCCCGGACTCGGTCACGCTGACGTTGGAAGGGCCCGAGGGCGAGGCCCTGCGGGTTACCGCGGCGGCGAGCGGGCGCCAGGCCGGTGCGTCCTTCCACACCACCCGCTGTCTGCTGCCCGCCGCGAAGAAGCCCACCTCGTAGGCGCCGGCCGGGGTGCTCAGCTGGCGGGGCGCAGCCGCTGGCTGATCACGCTGGTGATGCCGTCGCCGCGCATGGCCACGCCGTAGAGGGCGTCGGCGACCTCCATGGTCGGCTTCTGGTGGGTGATCACGATCAGCTGCGAGGACGTCCGGAGCTCCTCGAGCAGGCTGATCAGGCGCCGCAGGTTCACGTCGTCGAGGGCGGCTTCGATCTCGTCCAGGATGTAGAACGGCGACGGCCGGGCCCGGAAGATGGCCACCAGCAGCGCTATCGCGGTCAGCGAGCGCTCGCCGCCCGACAGCAGCGACAACCGCTTGACCTTCTTGCCCGGCGGCCGCGCCTCCACCTCGACGCCGGTGGTCAGCAGGTCGTCGGGGTCGGTGAGCAGCAGCCGGCCCTCACCGCCGGGGAACAGCGTCTGGAACACCAGCGCGAACTCCCGCGCGACGTCCCCGTAGGCGCCCGCGAACACCTCCAGGATCTTCTCGTCCACCTCACGGACCACGGTGAGCAGGTCGCGGCGGGTGTTCTTCAGGTCCTCCAGCTGGGTGGACAGGAACCGGTAGCGCTCCTCCAGCGCGGCGAACTCCTCCAGCGCCAGCGGGTTGACCCGGCCCAGCAGCGCCAGCTCCCGCTCCGCGCGCTGCGCGCGTCGATGCAGGTCGGCCCGGTCGAACGGCATCGCGGGCGGCGCAACCACGTCCTCGCCCCGCTCCCGGGCCGCCGCGTACTCGGCCGTCTCGGCGGCCGGCGCCGGCACCGCGACCTCGGGCCCGTACTCGGCGACCAGGTCGTCGACGCCGAGGCCGTGCTCGGCGAGCACCCGCTCGGCGAGCTGTTCGAGCCGCAGCCGGTTCTCGGCGCGCAGCATCTCGTCGCGGTGCACGGTGTCGGTGAGCTTGTCCAGCAGGGCGGACATCCGGCCCGTCGCCGCGCGAGCCTCGCCCAGGGCCCGCTCCCGCGCATCGCGCGCGGCGGCCGCGGCGTCGCGGTCGGCGGCCGCCTGCGCCAGCGACCCGGCGATGCGGTCGCACGCGGTCTCACCGGCCGCGGCGACCAGGGTCGCGATCGTCGCCGAGCGCTCGCGGGTGATGCGCGCGGTGGCCGCCCTGGCGCGGGCCTGCCGCTCAGCGGACGCCTGCCGGCGCAGCGACTCGGCGCGCCCGCCGATCGCCCGGGCCCGCTCCTCCACGGTGCGCAGCGCGAGCCGGGCCTCGACCTCCTCGGAGCGGGCGGCGGCCAGCGCCTCGGCCACGGCGTCGCGGATCTCGGTGTCCGGCTCGTCGTCGACCGGCTCGTCCACGGCCAGCGCGAGCTGCTGCTCGGCGGCCTCCAGTGCGAGCAGCGCGTCGGAGCGGCGGGCCTCCACCGCGTCCCGCCGTTCGCGCAGCCGCTGGGCCTCGGCCGTGGCCGAGCGGACGGCCTGCTCCAGCCGGCCCAGCTGGGTGGCCGCCGCGGATCGGCGCTGGTCGGCGGCGCCCTGGCGCTGCTGGGCCGCGGCCAGGTCGGCCAGCCGGGCGGCCTCCTCGGCGCGGGCCCCCTCCAGCATGGGACGCAGTTCGGTCAGCTCCTGCTCCACCCGGTCCCGAGCCGCGCTGGCCTCGGTCACCTCGGCCTGCACGTCCAGCGGGCTGCCCGCCGCCCCGGAGCCGCCGTGCGCCCTGGCCGCGCCCAGGAGGTCACCGTCGGTGGTGACGGCGGTCAGCTCGGGGTGCGCGTCGACCAGCGAGCGGGCGCTGTCGAGGTCGTCGACCACCACCGTGCCGTGCAGCAGCCGCCGCAGCGCCACCGCCAGCGGTGGCGGTGCGGTGAGCAGGTCGGCGACCCACCGACCGGACGGGGGTGCCGCGCCGTCGGACGCGGCGCCGACGGTCGCCGCCGCCGCGCAAGATCGCCGGTCGGGTGCAGAAACGGCCACATCTGGCCGTTCGTGCACCGAACCGGTGATCTTGCCCGATTCGGGGCCGGGCTCGGGGTCCACGTCGGGCCCGGGGCCCGGTTCCGGCTTGGACTCCAGCTCGGGGTTCAGCTCGAGCCCCCGGTTCAGCTCGGGGCCCGGCTCCGGCTCACCGCCGATGAGCAGGGTCGCGCGGCCGGCGTCGCGGTCCCGCAGCAGCCGTAGGGACTGCACCGCCGCGGCCGGCGAGGCCACCGCCACCGCGTCGGCCAGGTCACCGAGCGCCGCGGCCAGCGCCGTCCGCGCCCAGGGCTCGACGGTGATCAACCCCGGGACCGGTCCGAGCATCCCGGCCGGGGCGCCGTCGTCGAGCAGCGCGGCCGAGCCGTCGCGGCGGGCCAGCCCGACCGACAGCGCGTCGACCCTGGCCCGCCAGTGCGCGCGCTGCTGCTCCACCTCGCGCTCGCGGGCGACCAGCTCGGCGACCCGGCTGCCGGCCACCTCGTGGGCCTCGACGGCCCGGATGCAGTGCTGCTCCAGCTCGCGCGCGGAGTCGTCATCGTGCTCTCCGAGCTCGTCGCCCGCGGTGGCCAGCTCGCGCTCGGCCGCATCGACCCGCTGCAGCGCCTCGGCCAGCGCCTCGGACAGCCGCTCGATCTCCTCGGTGGTGGCCGCGGCCCCGCTGCGCAGCGCCTCGGCCCGCCCGGCCAGGGTGGCCAACCCGGCCCGGCGATCCGCCAGTGCCCGCACCGCGGCCAGGTGCGCCCGCTCGGCCGCGGCCAGCCGGCGCTCGGTGTCCGTGCGCTCCTCGGTCACGTCGGCCAGCAGCCGGCGGGCCTGAACCAGCGCCTCGACCAGCTCGGCCTCCTGCTCGGCGGCGGCCTCGGCCTCGGCATCCAGCTCGTCGGGGTCCCGGCCCGGGATGCGTTCCTGCGGGTCGGCCAGATGCCGGCTGCGCTCCTGGGCCAGCCGGACGGTGCCGCGCAGCCGTTCGGCCAGCGCCGAGAGCCGGTACCAGGTGTCCTGGGCGGCGGCCAGCCGCGGCGCGTCCTGCGCGAGCGCCGTCTCCAACCGCTCCTGCTCGACGCGCGCCGCGGACAGCTGCCGCTCGACCTCGGCCCGGCGCGCTCTGGCCTGCGACTCGTCGGCCTCCTCGCGGGCCAGCTCGTCGCGCAGGGTCACCAGATCGTCGGCGGCCAACCGCAGCCGTGCGTCGCGCAGCTCCGACTGGATGGTCTGCGCCCGGCGGGCGATCTCGGCCTGCCTGCCCAGCGGCTTGAGCTGGCGGCGCAACTCCCCGGTCAGGTCGGTGAGCCGGGTCAGGTTGGCCTGCATGGCGTCGAGCTTGCGCAGCGCCTTCTCCTTGCGCTTGCGGTGCTTGAGGACGCCGGCCGCCTCCTCGATGTAGGCGCGGCGGTCCTCAGGGCGCGACTGCAACACCGAGTCCAGCTGGCCCTGCCCGACCACCACGTGCAGTTCACGGCCGATGCCCGAATCCGAGAGCAGCTCCTGGACGTCCAGCAGCCGCACCCGCGAGCCGTTGACCTCGTACTCGCCGGCGCCGTCCCGGAACATCCGGCGCGTGATCGACACCTCGGAGTACTCGATGGGCAGCGCCCCGTCGGAGTTGTCGATCGTCAGCGTCACCTCGGCCCGGCCCAGCGGGGCGCGCCCCGAGGTGCCGGCGAAGATGACGTCCTCCATCTTGCCGCCGCGCAGCGCCTTCGCGCCCTGCTCGCCGAGCACCCAGCTGATCGCGTCGACCACATTGGACTTGCCGGAGCCGTTCGGCCCGACCACGCAGGTGATCCCGGGCTCCAGCCGCAACGTCGTGGCCGAGGCGAAGGACTTGAAGCCCTTCAGCGTCAGGCTCTTGAGGTGCACAGCTCTCCCGGTGGGCAGTTGGCCGTGAACCCTACCGCGGGCGCCGCCGCCGGCCGCGCATCGCCACGGCCCCTCAGGCCTCCAGGAATTGGGTGAAGCCGCCCTGTCTCGGGCCCCACTGCTCGACCACCCGGTCGACCCGCCCCGGCGTATCCGGACCGCGCAGCGCAGCCAGCAACCGCTCGCACGATTCGCGATCACCCTCGGCCACCACCACGACGCGTCGATCCGGCAGGTTCCTGGCCTCCCCGACCAGCCCCAGCTCCCGCCCCCGACACCGCGTCCACCAGCGGAAACCGACGCCCTGCACGTTCCCGTGAACCCACGCGGTGAGTCGGACCGCTACCTCGCTCGTACCACTCACCGTGCTGCTACCTTCCGCCCCCATGTTCACCAGTGGGCGAGTCAGCGCCCTGCTCATCGGACTGGCCAGCAGCGCGCTGCTGTTCGGGGTGATCCCGGGAGCCGACGTCGCCCCGAGCACGGTATCCGCGCCGGTCCAGCTCGTGGCCACAACCACGCCGACCAAGGCGCAGGCGCGCGCGGCGGTGATCACCGCGGTGAACGCCGAGCGGCGCAAGGCGGGCTGCGCCGCGCTGACGTCGGACTCCCGGTTGGTGAAGGCCGCGCAGGGCCACGCCGGCGACATGTCGGCCAACAACTACTTCTCGCACACCGGCCGCAACGGCAGCAGCTTCGTCGACCGGATCAAGGCCGCCGGGGTCACCTCCTTCCGCACCGGCGGGGAGAACATCGCCAAGGGCCAGCGCACCGCGGCGCAGGTGATGACGGCCTGGATGAACTCCTCCGGGCACCGGCGCAACATCCTGAACTGCGCGTTCACCAAGATCGGTGTCGGCTTCGACTCCCGCGGCAATTACTGGGTGCAGGACTTCACCGGCTGATCGGTGCCAAGGTGTCGTCCGTGCCGACTGCCGAGCAACTCACCCCCGTCATCACCCACCACGGCGAAGGCCCGGTCTGGGATCCGGCCGCGGGCGTCCTGCGCTGCGTGGACATGCTGGCCGGCGACATCGTCACGGTGCCGGACGCGGGTCCGGTGGAGCGGCAGCACGTCGGTGCCGTCGCCGCGGCGTGGCGGCCGCGCGTGGCGGGCGGCATGGTGGTCGCGGTCGAACGTGGGTTCCGGCTGGTCGACGCGGACGGTGCGCTCGGACCGGTGATCGAGGCGTTCGACGATCCCGCGGTGCGGATGAACGACGGCGGCTGTGATCCACAGGGTCGGTTCCTCTGCGGCTCGATGGCCTACGACGAGCGGCCCGGCGCGGGCACGCTGTGGCGGCTCGATCCGGACGCGTCGGTGCACCGGGTGCTCGGCGGGGTCACCATCTCCAACGGGCTGGTCTGGTCGCTCGACGGCTCGCTGGCCTACTACATCGACACCCCGACCCACCGGATCGACACCCTCACCCTCGACGAGACCGGCCGGGTGCTGGACCGCAGCCCGCTGGTCGAGATCGCGGCCGCGGTGGGCGCGCCGGACGGGATGACCATCGACGTCGACGGCGGGCTGTGGGTGGCGCTGTGGGGCGGGCACGCGGTGCACCGCTACGACCCGGACGGCACGCTCACCGAGGTGCTCGACGTCGACGCGGCCCAGGTCACCGCGTGCACCTTCGGCGGCCCGGACTACGACCGCCTCTACATCACCACCTCCCGCACCGGCCTCGCCCCGGACGCCGACCCCGCCGCCGGTGCGCTCTTCGTCGCCACCCCCGGGGTCCGCGGCACCCCGCCCCGCCCCTTCACCGGCTAGTCACTACCGGGCTGGCCCCCGATGGAACGAACGGCACTTTCGCACGCACCTAGCGAGCGAAAGTGCCGTTCGTTCCGAGATCGGGGCCGGGCGCCACCAGCCAGGCAGGGGACAGCCAGGCAGGGAACGGGGCGGGGCACCGGGGCTCAGCGGCCGGTGAACTCGCGGGCGGCTTGCTCTGGGTCGAGGGCGGGGCCGGCGGGGAGCAGCGCTACGAACGAGGCCGGCACGGCGGGGGCGGCGGCCGGGTTGTAGCGCAGCCGGACCGCCGCATCCGGGGTCGGGATGGCGAACCGCAGCCCCGAATCGGTGACCAGGGTGATCGCGCCGTCGCCGCCGGAGGCGGTGGTGGCCCGCACCAGGGCACCGGCGCCGCGCGGCACCACCACCTCGTCCACGACGCCCGGCACGTCACCGGTCCGCGCGAAGACCGGCTGCTCACCGGGCGCCAGCACCACCCCGGGCAGGCTCATCCGCACCGTCCAGGGCGCGTCGCCGGGCGGATCCCCCGGCGTGGTGGACACGCACAGCGGCTGGTCGCGCTGCGGGGCGACCAGCTGCGGCAGCGCATCGGGCCAGGCCGGGTCGCCGACCGAACGCACCCGGGACTGCTGGGCGGCGCCCGCGGTGGCCGGGTCCACCGGCAGCTCCACCGCGCCCGCGGCCACCAGCAGCGCCGCGGTCAGCTCGGAGACCGGGGCCAGGCCGTCGGGCAGCACCACGAAGCTCTGCCGGGTGCTGCCGCCGGCCTCGACCCGCACCACGTCGGAGATGACCAGCGCGGTCGGCACCCCGGCGGCCGGCTGCCCGGCGTTCTCGATCGCCGGCACCGCGAGCGGCGGGCCCTCCGGCAGCACGTCGAGGATCTCCGGCGGCAGCGCCAGCGGGCTCGACCGGGGCGCCACCAGCCGCAGCGCCGCGTTGTCCAGCAGCCGGTACCGGCGGCCCTGGCTCAACAGCCACGCCACCCCGTCGGGGCCGACGGCGAGCACCGCCTGCTCGGCGCCGACCACCCCGGCGGTCGGCTCGGGAGCGCCGACCCGGACCGTGACCTTCGGGGGCAGCGTGGCCGCACCCGAGGGCACCACGCACACCGTCCACGGGGCGCCGGTCAGCCGGTTGGGCGGCGGCAGCGCGTCGGGGGCGTCCGGGATGCCGATGGGCAGCCCGCGCGGCAGCCCGTCCAGCACCGACGGGCGGACCTGGTCGATCTTGCCCCCGCCGACCAGCAACGCCGAGGCCAGGTTCAACGCCGGGTGCAGCCGGCCGTCGACGATCACGTAGCGATCGCCGGTGCCGGCGACGAGCACCGCACCGGAGTCGGGCAGCGCCGGCCCGCGACCGGCACCGAGGAAGCCGGCGATGCCGAAGCCGGCCATCACCAGCACCCCGATCAGCACGCCGCCGATGGTCACCCGGTTGATCCGCCGGCGGGGGTCGTTGCGGGCCTCGTCGCGCCCCATCATGAGGCTCGTCGCCTGCCGCCGGCCCTCGTAGTTGTAGGCCTCGGCTTGCTCTTTCGTGGTGGCCACGGTGCTGTGCCGCCCCGGTTCCGCTCGGCATCATGGGCGCCTGGGACAGTAGCCCATCGAGGTCACCCGATCGGGGCGGGAGAGACATGGCTCGACTGAGATGGCGCCGGCCACGGCGCGCGACCGTGGTGTTCGTCGAGGCGGTGCTCGCGGTGGCCGCGGCCGCGTTCGCGGTGCGCAGCATCACGGGCTACGTGGTGGCCGGGATCGCGATCGTCGTCGGCATCGCGTTCCTGGTCCGGCGCCGCGGCCGCGGGCTGCGCGACGTGCTGCGCGACCGGATGCGCGATCCGGTGCCCGAGCCGGCCGTGAGCCCGCCGCCCGCGCCGGATCCTGCGCCCGCGCCGGACCCGGTCCGGCCCGAGGTGGGGTTGGTCGCCGACCTCGTCCCCGACCTGCACATCGCCGACGTGCCCGGGCGGGACGGCCGCGGGCTCGGCGTCGTCGGCGACGGGCAGGGCTTCGCGGTGCTGCTCGCCGCCGACGTCGGCGTGCTGCGGAGCTGGCCCTTCGCCGACCTGATCACCATCCTTACCGGCGACCCGGCCCGCCCGGCGGCGGTGCAGCTGCTCGTCGAGCAGCGCGGACCGCGGCGCACCGGGCTCGACCCGGACTTCAGGCCCAGCCGCACCTACCGCTCGCTCCCGGTGCGCGGGCTGCCGCTGTGGAGCCGGGTGCTGGTGGCGATCCGGCACGAGCCGGCGTGGGCGCCGGAGACGGTGAGCGCGCGCGGCGGCGGCGCCACCGGCGCCCGCAACGCGCTGGCCGCGGTGGCGGCCCGCACGGTCGCCGCGGCCGCCCGCGACGGGATCCGGCTGCGCCCGATCGGCGCCGGAGAGGCCGCGGTGCTGCTGCGCGAGCTGGGTGATCCCGCGCCGATCGCGGAGGTGACAGCGACCGGGCTCGGCACGGCGACGAGCCGGCACACGACGCTCTCGGTCGCGCTGACCGACGAGGTCACCATCGGTGCGGTGCTGCGCGCGACCGCCGAGCTCGACGTGGAGCGCAGCGTGCTGTCGGTGACCGCGAACGCCATCGACCACAGCGTCTGCGCGGTGGTGCGGCTGGTGGCCGCGGATCCGGCGCGGCTGGACCAGGCCGCGGACACGCTCACCGGCGACGGGCTGGCCAGCCCACTGCCGCACGCCCAGGACGCCGGCCTGATCGCCACCCTGCCGCTGGGCGGCGGCGCGCGGTCGCTGGCCGACCTCGTCAGCCAGGGGCGCAAATGATCACCACCGAGATCCTGCCGGCCACCCGCTGGCGCGACCCGCAGGACGTGCGCGCGGTGCTCGAGCTGCCGCCGGCCGGGGTGTTGATCGGCGCCGATCGCAACCAGAACGCGGTGGTGCTGCCGGCCGTCGGACCGCGACCGACCCGGCTGGGGGTGCTGGGCGACCACCGGATCGCGACGCTGCTGGCCTACCGGCTGCTCGGCGTCGGCTGCCGGCTCAGCGTGGCCACCACCGACCCGGCCCGCTGGCGGCAGCTGCTGACCGCCGCCGGATCCCGGGCGATGGTCGGCGCGGACGCCCGCAACTGGCCGCCCGCCCCGCTCGGCGGGGCAGTGGGCGGGATCGACGGCGGGGTGGAGGGTGAGGCCCACCTGCTGGTCAGCGACCTGCCACCGGCACCACCGCTGGCCCTGGGGGACCGTCGCATGTGCACGGTGGTACACGTGGCCCCGGCGGTGCCGATGGGATCCCCGTTCTGGGCCGCGGTGGACGGCGTGGTGCTGGCCGGCGGCGGCTACGGCACCCCGCTGGCCCGGCTGCTGGGCCGGGCCGACGCCGCACAGCTTGATCGGCTGGGCCCCGGGCAGCTCGGGGTGCTCGACCGGGACCGCGCCGTCGTGGTCACCCCGATCCTGGCCGAGGCCGAACTCGCGCTGCTCACCCCGACCTAGTGCGCCCGAGCCCCGGCCCGGGTCCATGATCGTGCGGCCGGGACACCGCGTGCCCCTTTCCCGGCCGCACGACCATGGCTGTCAGGTCAGCGGCGGCCTTCGAGGATGTCGGAACCGATGTGGCCACCGCCGGTCCAGACGTCGTCGTCCTCCACATCGGTCGACGACGCCCTGGAGCGCCGGCGTTCCGGACGGCCGTTGCCCGTGGCCGGCACGGCGCCACCCCACATCCCGCGCGACTCGCCGCCGGCCCTCGACCCACCGGCGCGGCCCGAGCGGGCACCGCCCGCCGCGCCACCGCCCCCGAAACCACCCATCATCGGCGGCGGCATGAAGCCCATCCCGGAGGCGGCCTGCCCGGAGGCGATCGCCGCGTAGCGCTGCGCGACCCCGGCCTTGGTCTCCATGTTCACCGCCGCGGTCTGCAGCAGCTGCGAGCTCGCCGGGTTGTTGCCGCCCAGGCTGGGCGGCAGGGTGCCGCCGTACAGCCCGGCGAACCGCCCGGCCCCGCCGCGAGCGCCGGCCGCGCCCGCTGCGCCCCCGCCGACCAGGCCGGGGGCCAGGAACGGTGCCACCCCGCCGGCACCGGCTCCGAAACCGCCGGCCCCGAGACCGCCGGCCGCGACGCCGGTCGGAGCCCCGATCGGAGCGGTCACGCCAAGCACCCCGGCGCCGCCCGCGCCGATACCCGCGACTACGCCGGGAACCCCGCCGACCAGACCCTCCAGCCGGGAGGTGAACTGCGACGGATCCCCGAACGGCACCCCCGTGACCGGATCGAGGAACCGCCCGCCCGGCTCGACCTCACGGCCGGTTGCCGGATCGATGAGGTTGCCGGTCGTCGGGTCCTGCACGAACCAGGCGAACGGGCCGGACTGCGGCCCGAGCGCGGTCGCCGCCTGCCCACCGGCACCGGATCCCGACTCCGACCCGGCGAACGCGGCCGCGTTGGACCCGGTCGCGCCGCCCGTCCCGACCGCGGTCGCCGCGGCCGTCCCCGATCGTGAACCGGAGTCCGCCCCGCCGGGCTCCGCGACCACCGGGGCGGCGCCGGGCGCCGGCGGCGCGATGGCCGCGTAGCTCCCGGTGACCTCGGCGATCGCCGCGTTGAGCGTGGCCAGCGCCTGCGCCAGCGCGATGGCGAACATCTCCGGCGTGACCCCGGGGTTGGAGCCGTACCGGGCCAACGCCTCCTCCTGCTGAGCGAGCACCATCTGCGCCCGCTCCCCCGCACCGGCCGCCGCCTGCAGCCCCGTCGCCATGTCGGCGGCCGGAGCGGCCATCCGGGTCAGCCACGCGCCGGTCGGCGCCACCCGGTCCCGGTACGCCGCGTACGGCGTCCCACGCTGGGCACCCACCTCGTCGGCCGATGTGGACAACGTCGTCCCGGCCCCCGTCGACGCGGTACCGAAACTGCGGACCTGCGTCGATCTCGTCTTCAACGCAGCCGGCTGCAGGCTCAGGATCTGAGCGCGCGCCTCGGCGAACGTCCCCGCCATGTTGGTCTCCCCTACCTGCTCGCCTTACCTGGTGATCTCCCCGAGAGATCAGTCCGGAGTGGCCAGCCGAGCGGCCGCCGCGGTGTCCCCGTTGACCTGGATGGCCATCCCCTTGACCTCCCGGGTGCACACCTCGAGATCCGCCACCTCGGCCGCGACCCGCCCCATCTCGGTCTTGGTCTGCTCCGCCCAGCCCGCGGTCCGGGTGTGCGCCTCCGTCGCGCCCGGCACGGTGCCGAAGTCCGCGGACGTGAACGTCAACCCGTCGATCGTGGTCTTCGCCGCCCGCTCCGGTCGCCCCGCCAGCACCCGCTCCGCCCGCCCGAACAGAGCCGGGTCGAAGACCAGGTTTCCGCTGTCCCCGTCGCCGGTCATCTCGGCTCAGCGACCACCGCGGATGGTGTTGACCATCCTGGTGTTGGTCTCGGTGGCGATGGAACCGATCTGGTTCACGGCCGTGCCCTGCTGCTGCACGTTCTGGCTGTAGAGCGTGGACTTGCGGTGGTACTCCTGGCTGCGCTCGTCCAGGCTGGATCCGGTGGCGGCATCCAGCGCCTCGCTGGCGGTCGCGCTGATCTGGGCCCTGGTGCTCTCCCAGATGCCGTCCCACACCTGCTTCTGGTTCAACGTCTGGTTGCCGATGTCGGAAATCGGCCCGGTCTGGAACTCGATCAATCCACCCACGATGTCTCCTCGGTCTCGGTTCTGGTGATGTTGGTTGGGCTGTCGGTCACATCGCGCTGGCGATGCCGCCGGGGGCACCGGCGCCGGTCTCGACCCGGCCGGCAACCTGCGTGGCCTGGTCGGAGCCGGCCAGCAGCGTCTCGCGGGTCAGGGCCAGGTCACGCTGGAGCTGGCTGAGCGTCTCGGCCAGCGCGCGACCGGCCCCGGAGTGCGCGTCGAAGTTGCCGGACGTGATCTGCCCGGCGGGCGCCTTCATCGCGGTCAGGCTGAGCGCCCCCTGGGCCTGCAGCTGCTGCGACACCGCCTGCATCTGCTCCACCGACTGCGCCACCACGCGCTCCGCGGCCACCACCTGGTCGATCACCATCTTGGGCCCGGTCATCAAGCCACCTCCCCTGTTGTCGTCGGGGGCGAGGTGCTCGGCTGCACCGGCGACCATGCAGACGTTGATCACGTCTGGGGTCGCACGCTCTGTTCCCCCGAACCGGTCAAAGCTGGGACATGTGGTCCCGTCTCGAACACGGACCGCCATCGCCGGAGGTTCAGCGCAATCTCGCATTGGCCCCGATCGGCCCCGTCACCTGCTCCGATCAGGCGTCGATCGGCAGGTCCGAGCCGCAGGGCGGCTCAGACCGTGGTGGCGGAGCTCTGCCGGGCGAGCTGCACCGGAACCGTGCCCAGCTTGCGGTGCACCAGCACCCCGCGCCCCGGCGGCCGCGGCACCGCGCGCAGCCCGAAGATCTGCATCTCGTCGCGCGGCGCGCTGAGCAGCACCGCCGGGAAGTTCAGCTCGCGCATCGCGCCCAGCACCGGATCCATCAGGGCGCGCGAGGCCCCGCCGGCGCGGCGGGCCACGTACAGGTGCAGCCCGACGTCGCGGGCCTGCGAGAGGAAGGGCAGCAACGGCAGCAACGGGTTCGCCGCGCTGGCCACCAGCTCGTAGTCGTCGACGATCAGGTGGATGTCCGGGCCCACCCACCAGCTGCGATTGCGCAGCTGCGCCGGCGTCACGTCCGGCCCCGGCAGCCGCCGTTGCAGGCCGACCACCAGCTCGTCGATCACGTTGCCCAGCTGCGCGTTGGACCCGACGTAGGCCAGCTGCGAGGGACCGTCGAACTCGCCGAGCATCCCGCGCCGGTAGTCGATGATCACCACCTTGGCCTCGCGATCCCCGTTGCTCTCCACGACCTGGCGGGCGATCGCCCGCAACGTCGCGGTCTTGCCGGTCTCCTGATCGCCGATGATCAACAGTCCCGGCTCGCCGCGCTGGTCCAGCCGCACCGTGGAGAGCCGGTCTCCCTCCAGCCCGAGCACGATCTCGCGGCGCCGATCCACCGGGCCGGCTCCGTCCGGTCCAGCCCCGTTCGGCCTAAGCCCGGTCGATCCAGCCCCGTTCGGCGCAAGCCTGCTCGATCCAGCCCCGTTCGCACCATTCGGCACCGCCACCAGCAGGTCGTCCAGCTCGACCAGCGCGGGCAGCAACCGGACCCGCGGCGCCGGCGGCCCGTCCCAGGCCTCGGCGACCCGTCCGACCAGGCCGGCCAGCCCCTCGATCAGCCCCTCGGCGCTCGCCCGACCGTCGATCCTGGGCACGCCGACCAGGTGGTGCGCCTTGCGCGGTCCGATCCCGCGGCCGGGCCGATCGGGCACCGCGGCGGCCAGCTTGCGGTCGACCTCGGAGTCGATCGCGTCCCCGATCCGCAGCTCGGTCTTGGTGCCCAGGATGTCGCGCAGGCCCAGCCGAAGATCCATCCAGCGGTTGGTGGCCAGCATCACGTGCACGCCGTAGGTCAACGAGCGGGCCGCCATGGCGATGATCTTCTCTTCCTGCTCCTCGAACTCCCCCCGCAGCACGCTCCAGCCGTCGACGACCAGGAACACGTCCCCAAAAGGATCAGCCCCAAAAGAATCAGCACCGTATGCATCGGAACCGGCCGGGTCGTCGCGCAGCAGGCCGTCGGCCCGCAGCTGCCGGTAGGCCGCCATCGAGTCGATGCCGAGCGAGCGGAAGCGGCGTTCCCGGTCCTCCAGCACGGTGGCCACCTCGGCCACCAGCCGGCGCACGACGTCGGGGTCCTGGCGGCCGGCGACGCCACCGATGTGCGGCAGGTCAGCCATCGCGAGCAGCGCTCCGGAGAAGTCCAGGCAGTAGAACTGGACCTCGGCCGGGGTGTGCCGCAGCGCCAGCGCCGAGATCAGCGTGCGGAGCATCGTCGACTTGCCCGAGCGCGGCCGGCCCACGATGCCCAGGTGGCCACCGGCGCCGGCCAGGTCGATCAACAGCGGGTCGCGGCGTTGCTGGAACGGCAGGTCGACCAGCCCGATCGAGACCTGCAGCGGCGGTCCGACGGGCGCCGCGCCGAAGCCGCGGCCGGGACGTTCGGCCAGATCGCCGAGCAGCGCGTCGAGCGGCGCCGGCTCGTCGAGCGGGGGCAGCCACACCTGGTGCGCGACGCCGCCGCGGGCCGCGATCTGCTCGACCATCACCCCGAGCACGGTGGGCTGGGTCGGGTCGTCCTCCGCAGGCTCGGCGGCGCCACCGGCCGCGGCCGCGACCTGCGGCGGCAGCGGCAGCGTTCCGGCCGGGAACGGCCGGACGTCGGTGGGGCCGGCCAGCAGTGCGTCCGCGCCGTCGCCGCCGTCGAGGTAGGGGCCCGAGACGTAGGTGGTGCGGAACCGGGTCAGCACCGCGGTGTCCGCCTTGAGCAGCCCGTGGCCCGGGGCGCTGGGCAGCGTGTAGGCGTCCGGCACGCCGATCACGGTCCGGCTCTCCTCCGGGGAGAACGTGCGCAGCGCGATCCGGTAGGACAGGTGCGCCTCCAGCCCGCGGATCTTGCCCTCCTCCAGGCGCTGGCTGGCCAGCAACAGGTGCAGGCCCAGCGACCGGCCCAGCCGCCCGATCTGCACGAACAGCTCGACGAACTCCTCCTGCTGGGTGATCAGCTCGGTGAACTCGTCGACGACCACCAGCAGGTTGGGCAACGGCGGCAGCGGCACACCGCGCTGGCGGGAGCGCTCGTAGTCGCGCACCGAGACCAGGTTGCCGGCCGCGCGCAGCAGCTCCTGGCGGCGGGTCAGCTCGCCGGACAGCGCCTCGTACATCCGGGAGACCAGGCCCACGTCGTCCTGCAGGTTGGTGATCACCGCGGCGACGTGGCCGAGCCGCGACATGCCGGCGAACGTCGCGCCGCCCTTGAAGTCGACCAGCACCATGTTCAGCACGTCGGGCGGGTGCATCGCGGCCAGCCCGAGCACCATCGTGCGCAGCAGCTCGGACTTGCCCGACCCGGTGGCGCCGATCAGCAGCCCGTGCGGGCCCATGCCGTCCTGCGCGGCCTCCTTGATGTCCAGCTCGAGCAGGCCGCCGTCGGCGCTGATCCCGATGGGCGCGCGCAGCCGGTCGCGCAGCGAGCGCGGTCGCCACAGCTGTTCCAGGTCCAGCGCGGCGGCATCGGTGGCGCCGAGCAGTGCGGGCAGCGTCGCGTCGAGGGTCGCGGAGTCCTCGCCCAGCTCGGAGCCGGACGCGAGCCGGAAGCGGGCGAGCTGGCGGGCCAACGCCTCGGCCGCGGGCACCGCGAACGCGTCGGCCCGGCCCACCGGCTCGCGCTGCGGTCCGGACGCGACGATCAAACCGCCGTCCTCGTCGATCTCCAGGTGCACGCCGCCCTGACGCACCACCTCGGCCGCGGCGCCGTCGAGATCGAGCACGGTGACGCCCTGCAGGCCCTCCGGATCGAGCGCCAGCTCGGTGCCGGTGACCGCGGCGCCGTCCAGCACGATCACCACGTGCGGCATGTCGGTGGCCGGCTCGACGTGCGGGTTGAACCCGGCGCGCCGGGTCAGCTCGGCCCCGAGCAGATCCTCCAGCGCCTGCAGCGACGGGTCGATCAACCGGACCGGGCCCGCGTAGTCGCGCTCGGTGGGGTGCTGCGCGTGCGGCAGCCACTTGGCCCAGCTCCAGCGCTGGTCCTCGGGCGCTCGGGTGCAGATCGCGATGATCAGGTCGGTGGGCGCGTGGAACACCGCGGCCTGCGCGAGCAGGGCCCGCACCAGGGCCCGAGCCGCATCCCGGGCCCGCTCGGGGAGCTCTTCTGAGGAGGTGATCCCGATGGCCGCGAACCGGCGCAGCAACACCTTGAGCGGCAGGTCGGGCAGGGCGCGGTGGGTGGTGATGAACCGGCGCAGCGCGGCGGAGGAGAGCGGGTCGAGGTCCTCGATCGGGCCCGACTCGCCCGGCACCAGCGCGGCGGCCAGCTGGCGGGGACCGACGCCGATGCGCAGCGCACCGAAATCGTCGTCGGCGGCCCGGCGCTCCCACAGCCGCGGCGAGGCGGCCAGCGACCACAGCGTGTCCGGCGGCGGCCCGCTCCAGTCCTCGCCGAGCCGTTGCGCCGCCGCGATCCGGCGCACCCGCTCCCGGGTCCGGCCCAGATGCCGCAGGAAGTCCCCGCGCTCCTGCTGCACCTGGCCCCGGGTCTGCGAGCGGGCCGACAGCAGCGAGCCGACCACCATGGCCAGCGCCGAGATCAGGAAGAACGAACCGGCGATGTAGGTGATCGGGTTGGGCGGGCCGGCCAGCAGGTAGGCCACCGAGCCCAACCCGGACAGCGCGGGCAGCGCGGTGAACCAGACGTTGGCCATGTTGCCCTTGGCCAGTTCGGGCGGCGGCTGCAGGACGACGTCGTCCTGGGGCACCACCGGCCGCGGCAACCGTGGTGGCCGGCGCAGCCGCACCGTCGACATCGCGTGATCCCCCGATCGAGTGGCACCCGGGCTCGACCGTCGCAACGTACCGGACCGACCCGACACGCTCGGTCAGCGCCGAACACGAGCCTGGTCGACGACGGGAGGACGCAGGAGCGGTAACGTCTGGGGCCTCATTTGTCACCGACAGTGATAGAGACATCAAGTAAACCTCAAATCGTTGAGCCATGGAGAGGAAGGTGCGCCGATCCCGATGGCGACGGACCCCGATGCCGGCCTCGGTTCCGGCTTCTGCCGCGTGCAGGTGGCGGCGCCGACCACCCGTGTTGATCTCGCCCTGCCCACGTCCGTCCCGATCGCGGGGCTGCTGCCGGCGATCGTCGGCTACGCCGAGCAGGACCTGGCCGCGCCGCAGGGTTGGGCGCTGAGCCGGCTCGACGGCACCCGGCTCGACCCGGCGGGCGGGCTGGCCAGCGCCGGGATCCAGGAGGGCGAGCTGCTGCTGCTGCACGCCGCGCACGACCGCGTCGGGCAGCCGCTGTACGACGACGTGGTGGAGGTGCTCAGCAAGGCCGAGCCGGAGGCGGGCTGGACGTCGCGGGACACCCGCGTGGTCTGCGCCGCGTTGGTCTCGCTGGCCACCGCGGGCGCGGTGTGGGCGGGGATCGCCACCGGCAGCCGGCTCGCCGGCATCCTGCTGTTCGTGCTCGCGTTGCTGCTGCTCGGCGCGGGGGTGCTGCTCGCACACGGCACCGCCGACCGCGGCGCGGGGGTCACGCTGGCCACCCTGTCCGCGCTGATCGGCCCGGTGGGCGGGGTGCTGATCCTGGGCGCGCCGTTCGGGCCCCCGCACCTGCTGCTCGCGGCCGCGCTGCTGATCTTCCACGCCGCGATCACCCCACCACTGATCGGCGCCGGTGACGCGGTGTGCCTCGCGCTCGGGGTGCTCGGCCTGCTCGTGATCCTCGGCGGGCTGCTGGTCGTGCTGGTGCCGGCCACCCCGGCGCGGGCGGCGGCCGTCGTCGCCCCGCTGGCGCTCGCGCTGACCACCATGATGCCGACGCTCGCGCTGCGGCTCTCCCGCATCCCGCGCCCGCCGCTGCCGCGCACCGCGGCCGAGCTGGCCGAGGTGCCCGGCCAGCTCGAGCTGGAGCAGATCCAGCAGCGCGTCGACCGGGCGCGGGCGCTGCTCACCGGGCTGCTGGTCGGCTGCTACGCGGCCGGCGCGCTGGCCGTCGTCGTGCTCACCACCGAGCGCGACACCCCGTGGCCCGCCGTGCTCGCGGCCCTGCTCGGCGTGCTGCTGCTGCTGCGCGCCCGGCTGTTCCAGCGCCGCGCCCAGGTCGCCGCGCCGCTCGTCGCGGCCGGTGTGATCTTCGTGGCGGGCGTGTACGCGGCCACCTCGATCTGGGCCACCAGCGCCGCGGTGCTGCTCGGCGCGGTCGCCCCGGTTGCGCTGGTGCTGGCCGCGATCGCCGGCGGCTTCGGCCGGTGGGGCGGGCGCACCCCGCTCAACCCGCGGCTGGCCCGCGGCCTTGACCTGCTGGAGACGATGCTGCTGCTCGCGGTGGTGCCGATCGCGCTGGCCGTCTGGAACGTCTACACGCTCTTGCTGGAACTGCGCGCATGAGGGGGATGGGCGCGTGATTCACGCTGCCCGCATGAGACGGGCCGTCGCCGTGTGCGCGCTGGTGGCGGCCCTGTCCGCGATGACGGCGGCGATCGCGCCGCCGGCATGGGCGGCGTGCAGCCGCCCGATCCCGCCGGGCGCCGAGCTGCCCGCCGGGTTCGGCCAGGATCCGCTGATCGACCGGCTGGGGCTGCGCCGGGTGTGGGAGCTGACCACCGGGAGCGGGGTCACGGTGGCGGTGGTCGACTCGGGCGTCGACGCCCGGCACCCGAAGCTGGCCGGCGCGGTCGGCCCGCCGCTCGATTTCCGCCCCGCGTTCACCAACGCCGCCGGTTTCGAGGTCGGCCCGGGCACCGGCGACGACTGCGAGAACCACGGCACCCCGATCGCCGGCATCATCGCCGCCCGGCCGGCCGGCGACGAGCGGATGATCGGCGTGGCCCCGGACGCGACGATCGCCCCCGTGCGCTTCGACGGCTCGCTGGAGCAGGCCCCGCCGGCGATGATCGCCGACGCGATCCGAGCGGGTGCCGACCGCGGCGGCGTGCTCAACCTGTCGTTCGCGGTGGCGGTGGACGACCCGGACATCCGCAACGCCGTGGCCTACGCGCTGTCCCGCGATGTGGTCGTGGTCGCGGCCGCGGGCAACGAACGCCGCTCGCAGCCCGGCCGGACCTGGTACCCGGCCGCCTACGACGGGGTGCTCGCGGTGGCCAGCGTCGACCCCGGCGGGCAGCCTGCTGACGACTCGAACCGCGGGCCCTGGGTCGACGTCGCCGCGCCGGGGGTCGGCCTGGTGTCGCTGTCCGCAGGCGGCGACGGGTTCATCTCGGTGAACGGCACCAGCTTCGCCACCGGCGTCGTATCCGGAGTCGCGGCGCTGGTCAGGGCCCGCTATCCGGGCCTGAACGGGCCGGAGGTGGTGCAGCGCATCGAGCGCAGCGCGGTGTCGCCCACCGGTGGCCGCGACGAGCGCACCGGCGCCGGCATCGTCGATGCCTACCGCGCGCTGACCGATGTGACCGAGATCGCCGCGGCGGGCCCACCGGCCGCCGACCGGGGGGCCGGGGTGCGGGTGCTGCCGGTCCCGACCGAGGAGCCGCTGCTGAGCGGCCCGGCGCTGATCGCCACCGTGGCCGCGGCCATCCTGCTGGCCGCCGCCGCGGTCGCCGCGCTGGCCGGCGTCGGCGGCCGCCGGATCGCCGCCCGCCGGCGCAGCGGCGGCGTGGAGGTCCCGGTCGAGCGCCCGGTCGCCCCGGTTCCGCACCATCCGCTCTCCTGACACCCCCCGTCCGGCAGCAGGCAGTACCGCGGTCGGGCTACCGTGGGCACCATGTCGGTGGTCGACAACGCCATCTATATCGACGGCCGCCGCGCCGTGGTCCCCTCCTCGATGCAGAACACCTTCGAGGAGCTGCACGAGTGCCCCGACGACGGGCACAGCTTCTGCTGGATCGGGCTGCTGCGCCCGAGCGAGGCCGAGGTGAAGGCGGTGGCCGAGGAGTTCGAGCTGCACAGCCTGGCCGTCGAGGACACCATCAAGGCCCATCAGCGGCCCAAGCTGGAACGCTATGGCGACGTGCTGTTCGTGGTGCTGCGCCCGGCCCGCTACGTCGATCGGGTCGAGGTCGTCGAGATCGGCGAGGTGCACCTGTTCGTCGGTCCGGACTTCGTGATCACCGTCCGGCACGCCGAGAAGCCGGATCTGGGCATGGTCCGACACCGGCTGGAGGACGATCCACAGCTGCTCCGCAACGGCCCCTTCGCCGTCCTCTACGCGATCATGGACAAGATCGTCGACGACTACGGCCCGGTGTTGGACGGGCTGCAGGACGACATCGACGAGATCGAGGTGCAGGTCTTCGGCGGCGAGCCCGGGGTCTCGCGGCGGATCTACACCCTGAGCCGCGAGGTGATCGAGTTCCAGCGGGCGGTCGCGCCGCTGGAGGAGATCTTCGTCGAGCTCCGGCTGCGGCTCAAGGAGGGAGCCACGGACTCGGACCTCGAGCTGCGCCGGGCGCTGCGCGACGTCGCCGATCACGCCACCAGGGTGATGGAGCGCGCCGAGGGTTACCGGCAGCTGCTGGCCAACATCCTCACCGTCAACGCCGCCTTGGTCGGGCAGCGCCAGAACGAGGAGATGACCCGGCTGTCCGAGGCGAGCTACGACCAGAACGAGCAGGTCAAGCGCATCTCCTCGTGGGCGGCCATCCTGTTCGCCCCGACCCTGGTCGCCTCCATCTACGGGATGAACTTCGACCACATGCCCGAGCTGAGATGGGCGCTGGGCTACCCGTTCGCGCTGGTCCTGATGCTGCTGCTCGGCGGCGGTCTGTACGCGATCTTCAAACGCAGCGGCTGGCTGTGAGCAGGGCCAGGATCTCCGCGGGACGCCCTGAGGTTCCACGGGCGCCTGGCCGGCGAGCGGTGCGAACGGCACTTTCGCACGCACCTAGCGTGCGAGAGTGCCGTTCGTTCCGATGAGTGCGTTCCCCGAGCGGTCCCAGCGGGTCAGGGGTGCGGGTGGCGGGGCCGCGGCTGGCAGCGCGGGCAGCTGTAGCTGCTGCGGTTCATGAACGGATCGCGGCGGATCGGGGTGCCGCAGCGCCGGCAGGGCCGGTCGGCCTGCCCGTACACGGCCAGCGAGCGGTCGAAGTAGCCCGAAGCCCCGTTCACGTTGACGTACAGCGCGTCGAACGAGGTACCCCCCGCGACCAGCGCCTCGTCCATCACCGCGGCCGCCGCCCCGAGCACCAGCCGCCCGTTGGCCCGGCTCAGCACCTCGGTCGGGCGCGCGTAGTGCAGCTTGGCCCGCCACAGCGCCTCGTCGGCGTAGATGTTGCCGATCCCGGAGACCACCGTCTGGTCGAGCAGTGCGCGCTTGAGCCCGGTGCGGCGCCTGCGCAGCCCGGCCACCGCGGCGTCGAGGTCGAAGGCGGGGTCCATCGGGTCCCGGGCGATGTGCGCGATGGGCTCCGGCAACAGGCCGCCCCCGACCGCGGCGACCAGCGGGTGCACCGACATCCCACCGAACGTGCGCTGGTCGACGAACCGCAGCTCGGGCCCGTCGTCGGCGAAGGTGAACCGGATCCGCAGGTGTTTCTCGGTCACCCGCGTCGGGTCCGCGACCAGCATCTGCCCGCTCATCCCGAGGTGCGCGAGCACGGAGTCGTCGCCGTCGCCCGCGGCGTCGAGGTCGAGCCACAGGTACTTGCCGCGCCGCCGGGCACCGGTGATCGTGCGGCCGGCCAGCCGGTCGGAGAAATCTGCGCCGCCGGGGGGATGCCGCCGCACCGACCGCGGGTGCCCGACCTCGACCCGCTCGATCGTGCGGTTCAGCACGTGCTCGGCCAGGCCGCGCCGAACGACCTCGACCTCGGGTAGCTCCGGCATCGGCGCGCCCCGCTAGGGGGTGTCTGGTGGATCTTGATCGATGGGCTTCGTGATCCAGATCGGCCCTGGCAAGGCGCCAGCATACCCTCGTACCGGGCGTACTCGGGTATGCCGGCAACGCCCCCAGGGGCGATCTGGGCGCGAAGACCGCGATCGAAGATCCACCAGACACTCCCTAGGACGACGCGGACGCGACGTTGGCTTCCGCGGTCAACGTGCGCCAGGCGAGCTCGGCCGCCTTCTGCTCGGCTTCCTTCTTGGTCCGCCCCGCACCGGATCCCAGGTCCCGCCCGGCCACCACCGCGGTGGCCGTGAAGACCTTGAGGTGGTCCGGGCCCTCCTCGGTGATCCGGTACTCCGGCACCCCGAGGCTGGCCGCCGCGGTGAGCTCCTGCAGGCTCGTCTTCCAGTCCAGCCCGGCGCCGAGCAGCGGGGCCGAGGCCAGCAGGCCGTCGAAGAGCCGGTGCACGACACCGCGGGCGATCTCCAGGCCGTGCTCGAGGTAGACGGCGCCGATCAGGGCCTCGGTGGCGTCGGCCAGGATGCTCGCCTTGGCCCGGCCGCCGGTCATCTCCTCGCCGCGACCGAGGTAGAGGTGCGCGCCGAGGCCAATGCCGCCCAGGTCCACGGCCACCCCGGCCAGCGCGTGCATGTTCACCACGCTGGCCCGCAGCTTCGCCAGCTGCCCCTCGGGCAGCGCCGGGTGCTCGCGATAGAGCCGCTCGGTGACGATGATGCCCAGCACCGAGTCGCCGAGGAACTCCAGCCGCTCGTTGGTCGGCAGCCCGCCGTGCTCGTAGGCGTAGGAGCGATGGGTCAGCGCCAGGGTGAGCAACCCCTCGGAGATCCGGACACCGAGCGAGTCGAGCAGCGACTCACGATCGGCAACGGGCTCCCGGGAGCCACTGCCCGGCACTGCGGTCCCGCTGATCAGGGAGTCCCGGATCAGGCCGGGCTGACGACCTGGCGGCCGTCGTAGGTGCCGCAGGTCGGGCAGGCCAGGTGCGGGGGCTTGGTCGCGCGGCAGGCGCGGTTCGAGCAGGCGACGAGCGTGGGAGCAGTGGCCTTCCACTGCGCCCGACGCGAGCGCGTGTTCGACCGCGACATCCGGCGCTTGGGAACAGCCACGATTGATCTCCTTGCGGTACTCGGTTGCCCGATCGGCGCCCTGCTGGACCCGGTCGGGAGTGTCAGTCGGCGGACAGGCGCTCACGCAGAGCGGCCCATCGCGGGTCAAGTGTCTCATGCCCGTGCCCGGGCGGGAGGTCAGCCCACTTCTCCCCGCAGTCGGCGCACAGTCCGGGGCAGTCGGGACGACACACCGGGGACAGCGGGAGCGCCAGCACCACGGCGTCGCGCACGATCTGTTCGGTGTCGAGGAACTCGCCGAGCACCCGCGGCAGCTCGTCGGCGTCGGTGGTCTCGTCGGTGACGCTGTCCGGGTAGGCGAACAGCTCACCGAGGTCGACGAGCACCTCGTCGGTCAGCGGGTCCAGGCAGCGCACGCACTCCCCGACCAGCCGCGCGGCCGCGGTACCCGAGACGTAGACGCCCTCGGTGACCGACTCCAGCCGCACCGACAGCTCGATGGGCTCGCCGGCCGGCACCCAGATGGTGTCGAGGCCGATCCGGTCGGCCTCGGCCGGGGCCGCGATGGTGCGCGTGTAGCTGCGCATGGCGCCCGGGCGGCGGTCGAGCTCGTGGATGCCGAAGACCCACGGTGACGTCGGGTCGGGGCGCCCGGCGACCGGATGGTGGTGCGTGCTCACCGCTCCAGGGTAGGCCTGCCGCGCCACTGCCCCCATCACCCGCCGGGCAGCACCCGGAACTCGGCGGCCGCTCCGTCGACGCTGACCGTGGTGACCCGGTAGGGCCCGACGGCTGCGGTGGCGCCCACCGCAACCGCGACCGGCGCCCCACCCTCCGGTGCCAACCGCGCCCCGGTGGCGTCGACGGCCTCGATCGTCACCAGCGCATCACTGCGGCAGGCGAACGAGTGCACATCGGCGACCGTGCGGACCCGGCCACCACCGTACAGCCGGATGCTGCCCTGACCGGACACGACGACCCGGCAGCCGTCCGCGGGCGGCCCGCTGCCCGCGGCGGCCGGCTCGGCGGCTCCGGGCGGCACCGCGGCCGGATCGGGCGGCGGCGCCGGCGGAGGCGGCTCGAGGGGTGTCGCCGCGGCCGGCCCGCTCCCCGACGCCCCCGACGACCGTTCCGGCGTGGGGATGCCGGAGACGGCCTTGGTACAACCGCCGACCAGCGGGATCACCACGATGGCCAGGCCGCAGAACAGTCGCGCCGCGGTGGACCTCGCGGTGGATCTCGCCGTTGACAGCACGGCACGATCTTCGCGCATACCGCTGCCGCGTCGCACTCGGGGCGACCGCTTCGCTACTCGCCGTGCCGATCGGCGTTGGCGTGGATTGCGTCGCGGACGTACCGGGCCAGCCCCGGCTCCAGGTCGTCGTAGGTCGCGGTGAACCGCGGATCGGCGATGTACATGTCGCCGAGGCGGCGGTGGAACTCGTGCGACAGCTCGTAGAACCGGTCGTGGATGTGCCGTCGATGCTGCTCCGCCGCGTCCATCGCCGCGGTCGAGTCCGCCGCCGAGCCGGCCCGCTTGGCCGCCACGAACGCCGTGTTGATCGCGTCTCCTTCCGCCTTGATCTCGACCCAGTCCTCCTTGGCGTACCCGCCGGTGCGCTGCCGGGACTGCTTCCACGCCTCGGTGTCGCCCCAGCGGCTCTCGGCCTCCGCGGCGTACTCGTCGGAGTAGCCCTCGCCGAACAGCTCCTGCCGCTCCTGCTCGGTCAACTTCATGCCCGATGCCTCCTTCTCCAGCGCTCTGTCGATGGCCGCGACGAGTTCACGCATCTCGTCCAGCCGGTGCATGACCGCCGCCCGCTGCCGCCGCAGGTGCTCCCCGACGCTCTCGGGACGTTCGAGCAGCAGCGCGATCTCCTCCAACGCGAACCCGAGCCGCCGGTAGACCACGATGTGCTGCAGCCGGGTGATGTCCGCCTCGGTGTAGAGCCGGTAGCCCGCGCCGCTGCGCTCGCTCGGGGACAGCAGCCCGACCTCGTCGTAGTGGTGCAGCGTGCGCACCGTGATCTGGAACCGGCCCGCCACCTGTCCGACGGTCAGGGCGGTCGCCTTGGCGCTCTCGGTCATGGGCTCCACTGTGTCGCCTCACGCCGCGTCAGGGTCAAGCGATCGGCGACCGGCTCAGCAGTTGAAGCTCGCGGTGAGGTCCACGGTGCCGTCCCTACCGGCCAGCTGGGCCCCGCGCAGCGCGATGGTGCCGTCCCCCACCGTCAGCACATCGCCCGCGTTGCCCGGGTAGTTCTTCTCCCAGGACCGCGTCCCCCGCTCCCCCCGCAGGCGGTCGTGCCGGCCAGCACTCCCACGACGATCATCCCCATTGCCCACCGGGTGGTCCGCATGCTCGATCCTTTCGCTCGGCCGGCCCGTCTGGGGCCGTTCACGAGATCAGAGAGCCGCGACGGCCCAACGGTTCACGCCGATCCAAGGCCCTTCCGACCGCTTCCCGATCGGGGGGTGGGGTGGGGTGCGTCAGCCGCGGCCGGCGGTGACGGCGTCGAACTCGTCGGCGATGAGGGCGGCCAGCTCCAGGGTGGCGTCGCGGGTGGTCGGGGACAGC
Organism: uncultured Actinomycetota bacterium; assembly: GCA_963730945.1. Lineage (GTDB taxonomy): Bacteria > Actinomycetota > Actinomycetes > Mycobacteriales > Pseudonocardiaceae > Pseudonocardia. The sequence goes on along the minus strand of CAVSTV010000003.1, from coordinate 83,755 downwards.
GCGGAGGTGTCGATCCGGCCGCCTTGGGCCAGGTGCGGATCGTGCGGGATCTCCACGACCGCGCGGCAGCGGGCCGCGAAATGCGCGTGCAACCGATCGGCGTCCACCTCACCGCTCGCGCGGTCTCCGTCGAGCACCAGCACCGCGCGCGCGGCCGCGTTCCGATACCCGTGCGCGATCAGCCAGTCGAGCGTCTTGCTGGCCCGGCCGGCCCCGTCCACGGTGAGCGAACCGACCACGACGATGCTGTCGGCGAAGGCGAGCGTGCCGGCCATCGCCGGATGCACCATGCCGGTCGCCCCGTCGGTGATGATGACGTCGTAGTGGCGGCGCAGCAGCAGGCAGATCTTCTCGTACTCCACGCTGTTCAGGGCCACGTTGCGGGCCAGATCCTGGTCGGAGGCGAGCACCCGGAGCCGACCGACCAGCCCGGTGTAGCGGTGCAACTCGTGGCGGGTCCCGACCTGCTCGAAGTCGTCGAGAAGATCACGCACGCCGAGCTCCGGCCCGTCGACCAGGCGCTCGCCCAGGGTCCCGCCGACCGGGCTCGAATCCAGCGCGATGATCCGATCCTCGCGGTGTTCGGCGAGGGCGAGGCCCAGCAACGCCGTGGTCGTGGTCTTGCCCACCCCACCCTTCAGCGACACCACCGCCACCTGGTGCGTCCCGGCCAGCTGACGGCGGGCGCGCCTGGCGAGCTCGATCCGCCGTTCGTCCTGGCGCCCCGATGCCGGTGTCCGCAAGCTGCCGCCGACGGCCCGCAGCGCTCGCCGCCAGCCCGATGCCGCCGGCCGGGATGCGGCCGCCGGCGCCGGTGCGCTCGCGCCCGGATCCGGTGACGTCAGTGACGTCACGACGGGCGCAGGCGCCGGTGACGTCTCGACGGTCGGGACCACGGTCAGGTACGGGTTCGCCACCCAGGTGGGCGGTTCGACCGCCGGTTCGGTCGGCGGCGGCGTCGGGTCGGGCCGGGTGGGCTCAGCGTCACGCGGCGGGAACGATCGCTTCGGCATGGTCCACCTCCTGCGGCCCTTCGGGGGATCAATGACTACCTCGGATCACACCTGGTGAGCAACCCGGCAATCGCGGGTGAACCTTTCGCGCCCGGGAGCCGTGTTGCCGGTGAGGGGCACGCCCCGTGCGAACGGGACCGTCGGAAATGGGTGAGGCGCGAAGTGGCTGACGAGCCGAGGCAGTGCGCGCTGCCGGAATGCGAACTGTCGATCGAACGACACCGGGGATCCCGGGGCAACTACTGTTCGCCTGCACACCGTATCGCCGGTCGCCAGCGGCGCTCCGCGGATCGCCACCGGTCACCAGCGGCGTTCTCCGCTCCGGACTCGCCCCCGGAGCTCGCGTCGCTCGCGGTCTGGACACCACCTCCCGTCGCGCCGCCGGCCACCCCGGTCGCCGAACCGGCACCCGAGCCCGCGGGACCCTGGGATCCGGCGGCCGCCTGGGTGATCGATGGGACGAGCGGCCTGCAGTCGCCGATCTCGAGCCGGGCCCGACCGGCCGCGACCACCCCCGATGAGGTCCGTGAGGCCGACGCCGGGCTGAGCCGACGCACGATGGCCGGCGTGGCCCTCGCCGGTCTGCTGGCCAGCAGCGCCGGCTACCTGCTGTTCCACGGCGCCGCAGCGCCGGACGGATCGATCCCGTCCAACACCGTGCGGCCGGTGCCCGACGCCGACGAGCAGGCCACCCGCGTCAAGGTCGTGCTGGCCTCACTCGACCGTGAGCTCGACGACGTCAAGCGCAGCGAGGCCGAGCTGACCAGCGCGCCGGCCGTCGGCGGAGGGTCCGACCAGCCGGCCGCGGTGCAGGCGTTGCTGGTGCGCAAGGCCGCGCTGATCGAGCAGCGCGAGCGGGTGGCGGCCCAGCTGAGCGCGCTGCAGACGCAGCCAGGAGCCCCGAATCAGCGGGCCGTGGCGCAAGCAGGCCGCACCGACCCGGTCGCGTTCCCGAAGCCCAACGATCAGCTCGCCCGCGACATCGCGGGCCTCGGTGCCGTGCGCACCGTGCCCGGGCCGCTCGCCCGCGACGTCGCCGGGCTGCACACCCAGCAGGTCAGCGGGCAGCAGCCGGCGACCGCCGCGTCGCCCGCGCAGACCGACCGCACGGCCCCGGTGGTCGCCACGGCGTCGGGTCCGCTGCGGTCGCAACCGGCCCTGGCCCCGGCGGCCACGCCGCGGCCCGCGTCGGATCGCGCGCCGGTCGCAGCCAGCCCCGCACCGTTGGCACTCGACGATCTGCTGGCCCCACGCACCAGCACGCCCGTGCCCGCCATCGCCCCCCGCGACCAGCCCAACGGCGACACCGCCGCGCTGCCCAGCCCGTCGGACCGCGCCTCGGACGGTTTCTTCCCGACCGGATTGGCGGCCCGGGACGGGTCGGTCGGCGACCGCCCGGTCGGCAAGGCGGAGCGGCTGCGCGGCGCGAGCGACCTCGCTCGGCCGTCGGCGGTCGAGCCCGCCGACGTCGCACGCCCGCAGAGCAAGCTCGATCTCATTCGGTCCCGAATCGCGCAGGCCCAGGCGCTAGCCGCCGCGGAGGCGGAGCGGGACGGCGGGAACGGTGACGACCGGCCCGGCGACTCCGCGACCGACGATCAGCGGACCGATGAGCGGGAGATCGACCAGCGCGGCAGCGATGCCGAGCGGGCCGAGGACGGTGCGGGCGACGACCGCCGCACCGAGGACCGGGAGCGGGACGACCGCGACCGGGACCGGGACCGGGAGGACCGCAGCCAGGACGACCGCAGTCGAGACGACAGCGGCCAGGACGACCGCCCCGCCGCCGCCGCCGCCGATGCCGATGCCGCCGCCGATGCCGATGCCGATGCCGATGCCGGCCAAGGCACAGACCGACCCGGCAGCCAGGACCGCGCCCCGGACACCGTCGATCAGCGCGCCGATGACAACGGGGGCTCGGGTGATCTCCGCGACCCGAGCCGCCCCGAGCAGCAGCCCGGGGTCGACTCGCAGCAGGACGTCCCGCCGCGCACGAGCGAAGCCGACGCCACCGAGTCCGACACCGCCACCGACGACGCCCAGCCTCGCCGTGACCGGCCCGATCAGGACCGCCCCGACGAGGACAACTCCGGCACGACCGACTCCGACCAGAACAGCGAAAACTCGGACAGCGCCAGCGGCAACGACTCCGGTAGTGATAACTCCGGCAGCGACGACTCCGGCGACAACGACTCCGGTGGCGACAACGCCCGCAGCGACACCCCCGGCAGCGACAACTCCGGCGGCGACGACTCAGGCCAGGAGGCCCCGGCCACGACGGGCGACAATGCCTGAGACCAACCGAGAACGCCCCGCACCCGACCGGGCCGCGCCGCAGCGCCCCGTCACCGCGCTCCGGGGTGGCCGCAAGCGGGGGTTGCGGCCGCCCCGGTCACACCGCTACCCCGATCACTGCGACCGCGATCACCGCGACTTGGTGATCGTGGCCCGATAGTCCGCGTCCTCCCCGTCCAGATCGACGGTCGCGGTCTCGCGCGCCAGCAGCACGCACAGCACCGTGATCGCCAACACCACGAGCACGTAGACGGACACGAACACCGAGCTCTCGTACCGGTCCAGCAACGCGGTCGCGATGATCGGGGCCAGCGCGCCGCCCAGGATGCCGGCGACTTGGTAGCCCATCGACGCGCCGGTGTAGCGCACCGCGGTCGGGAACATCTCCGCGATGAACGCCGCCTGTGGGCCGTACATCGCCGCGTGCAGCGCCAGCGCCACCACCGCGGCCAGCACGATGAGGCCGAAGTTCCCGGTGTCGAGCAGGGCGAAGAACACGAAGGTCCAGATCGCGGCGCCGATCGCGCCGATCAGGTAGATCGGTCGCCGACCGAAGCGGTCCGACAGCGAGCCGAACAGCGGGATGAGCACCGTCTGGACGGCCGCCGCGATCAACACCGCGTTCAGCGCGTAGCTGCGGGGCAGCTCCAGGTAGGTCACCACGTAGGTGGTGATGAACAGCACGTACACGTAGAAGACGACGTCCACGCCGACCCGGGCGCCCAGCGCCAGCAGCACCTGCTTGGGATAGCGCCGCAACACCTCGACGATCGGCGCCCGCGACTTCACATCCTTCGATTCCACCTCGGCGAACAGCGGGCTCTCCTCGAGGCTAAGCCGGATCCACAGCCCGACCATCACCAGCACCCCGCTGAGCAGGAACGGAACCCGCCAACCCCAGCTCAGGAACGCCTCGTCGCCGGTCAGCGCGCCCATCAGCGACAGCACGCCGTTGGCCAGCAGCAGCCCGACCGGCACCCCGACCTGCGGCCAGCTCGCGTTGCGGCCGCGGGTGCCGCTGTCGCCCGACTCCATGGTCATCAGGACCGCGCCGCCCCACTCCCCGCCGAGCCCCAGGCCCTGCAGGAAGCGTAGCGTGACCAGCAGGATCGGCGCCCAGACCCCGATGCTCGCGTAGGTCGGCAGCAGGCCGATGAGGAACGTGGCTATGCCCATCAGCACCAGCGTGGCGACCAGCACCTGCTTGCGGCCGACCTTGTCGCCGTAGTGGCCGAACACGATCCCGCCGACCGGCCGCGCGATGAAGCCGACCGCGTAGGTGGTGAACGCCAGCAGGGTGCCGACGAGCGGCTCGAAACTCGGGAAGAACAGCTGGTTGAACACCAGCGCGGCGGCGGTGCCGTAGATGAAGAAGTCGTACCACTCCAGCGACGTGCCGACGAGGCTGGCGATCACGACTCGGCGCACGCCGGGCCTGCGGGCGCCCGGCTGTTGCGCGCTTCGATCCGGAGCAGACGAATTCATGCGATCTCCTCGGCCTACGGTGCTGTACCCGGCGGGTGAGTGCTCAAACCGTAGCGGATTGTTGAGCAATCTAACAAGAGTTCAATGGGATTGGCCTACGACTGAGCTCGAACGCGGGTGGGCAGGGCGCTGCCTGCGCAGAGGAGAGGTGGCGGTCGGGCGGGAGGCGCCTGGATCAGGAGGAGAAGCCGTCGGCGACCAGGGCGGCGAGCTGGAAGGCCGCGGCGCGGGTCGCCGGTTGCAGGCGCGCGAGCTCGACCCGGCCGCCGACGGCCAGGTGCGGATCGTGCGGGATCTCGACCACGGCCCGACAGCGCTCGGCGAAGTGCTCGCGGATCCGCTCGCTGTTCACCTCGGCGCTGGACCGGGCGGTGCTCAGCACGGCCACCGCATCGGAGGCGAGCGGCCCGTAGCCGTTCATCCACAGCCAGTCGAGGGTCTTGCTGGCCCGGCCGGCCGCATCCACCGTCGGCGAACCCACGATCACCAGGCCGTGCGCGCGGCTGAGCGCCCCGGCCATCGCCGGGTGCAGCAGGCCGGTGCCGGTGTCGGCGATGACGATGTTGAAGAAGCGGTCGAGCAGACCGCAGACCTTCTCGTAGTCCGCGCGGCTGAAGCCCTCACCAGCCGCCGGATCCTGTTCCGAGGCCAGCACCTGCAGCCGGCCGACCAGGCTGGTGTACTGCGACACCGCGGTCCAGCTCCCGACCCGCTCGAGATCGCGCACGAGATCGCGCGCGGTCACCGTCGACTCCCCGGTGAGCCGATCCGCGAGGGTGCCGGCGTCGGGATTGGCGTCCAGCGCGATCACCCGGTCCCCGCGGTTCTCGGCGAGCACCAGCCCGACCAGGGTGGCCACCGTGGTCTTGCCGACACCGCCCTTCATCGAGGTGACGGCGATGTGGTGCGGGCGCACCAGCGGGCGGCGGATGCGGTGCAGCAGCTCGCGGCGCTCCAGCTCGGCCGCTCCCGGCCCGGGGGTGAACATGCCCGCGGACAGCCGCGAAACGACGCGCCGCCAGCCCGATACCGGACCCTCCGGCTGGGCCCGCACGACCACCTCGTCGGCCAGCTCGGCCGCGGTCACCCGATCGTCGGGCCGCTGCGCCGGGCCCGACCCTCCCGCGGTGCCGGCCATCAGCCGCTCACCACCGCCGCGAGCAGGGGAAAGCCGGTGCCCATAGCGATCCCACCAGGTGTCGGGGCTGGGCTCAGAACCGGGTCGATCCACCCGCGCAGGGTACCCCGCCGGCACCCGTCCGTGACCTCTGGTGATCAAATGTAACTGTCCGGCATCGGTGCGCCGATCAGTCGATCAGGTCCATCCCGGTGCCGGATCGGCCGTTCGCGGCGACGCCCACCGGCTTGCCGCCGGGCCCGCCGCCCCAGAGCTGGGTGCGCCCGCGGCTGACCGTGCGCAGCGCCTTGCCCAGCGTGTCCTCGAACTCCGCCAGCTTGGTGTCGACGTAGGAGTCGCACTCCCGACGCAGCCGATCGGTCTCCTCGTCGGCCACATCGACCAGTCGCGCCGCCTCGACGCGCGCCGCGCGGACCACCTCGGCCTGGGCCACCAGCCGGTCCTGCTCCGCCTGACCGTCGGCGATGTACCGATCGTGCGCGGTGCGACCGGCGGTCATGATCCGCTCGGCCTCGTTCTTGGCCCGATCGGTCTGCTCGGTGAACTGGCGGCGGCCCTCGGCGATGGCCCGCTCGGACTCGTGCCGGGCGCGGGCCACCGTCTGCTCGGCCTCGGCACGAGCCTCGGCGACGGTGCGCTCGGCCACCTCGCGCGCGTCGGCCAGCAGCCGGTCGGCGTCGGCCTGCGCGCTCGAGCGCGTCTGCTCGGCCTCCTGCACGGCGTCGTCGACCAGCTCGTCACGCCGGTCGAGCACGTCCTGGGCGTCGTCCAGCTCGCCCGGCAACGCCTCCCGGACGTCGTCGAGCAGCTCGAGGACCTCGCCGCGGGGGACGACGCAGTTCGACGTCATGGGCAGTCCCCGCGCCTCCTCGACGACGGTGACCAGCGCGTCGAGAGATTCGAAGACCCGGTACACGCCGCGCATCCTCTCACCGTCGCGGCGGTCGGTCGGGCATTGCCCGGCACCCGCGTGTCAAGCTGCCATCAGGGTGAGCGCAGGGCTGTGATCAGGCCAGATCAGGCCTTCTCGGCGATCCGGTCGAGCAGCTGGCGGTGCACCGAGTCCGGAAGCAGGTGCGCGACATCACCCCCGTAGGTCGCCACCTCCTTGACCAGCGAGCTGGACACGAAGCTGTACTCCGGGCTGGCCGACATGAACAACGTGTCCACATCGGACAGCCGCTGGTTCATCTGGGCCATCTGCAGCTCGTAGTCGAAGTCGGTGACCGCGCGCAGCCCCTTGACGATGGCCGGGATGTCGTGCGCCCGGCAGTAGTCCACGAGCAGGCCGTGGAAGGAGTCCACGGTCACGTTGGAGTGCTCGGCCGTGGTCTCGGTGAGCATGGCCATCCGCTCCTCCACGGTGAACAGGCTGCGCTTGCTCTTGTTGACCAGGACCGCGACCACGACCTCGTCGAACAGCGCGGCCGCCCGCCGGATGACGTCGAGGTGGCCGTGGGTCGGCGGGTCGAAGGAGCCGGGACACACGGCACGCGTCATGCGCGGACGTTAACACCGGCGGCCCGGGCACCGGGTCGGGACGGACGGGGCGGTTTCGGTCGGATCAGGACCGCACGGCGATGTGCAGCAGGGTGTCGCCGTAGCGGCGCTCGCGCACCGCGCGCAGCTGCTCCGGCCACTCGAACCCGGCCCCGCGAACGGACCGCTCGACCACCACCGTCGCCGCCTCGGCCAGCCAGCCGTGCTCCGCGGCCGCCACCAGCCACCCGGCCACCTCGGCGTCGGGCAGCTCGTAGGGCGGGTCGACCAGCAGCAGGTCGTAGGCCTGCCGCGCCGGCGCGGCCAGCACCGACGCGGCCGAGGCCACCCGCAACTCGGCACCGACCAGCCCGACGGCGGCGATGTTGCTCCGGAGCACCGCCGCCGCCCGCCGGTCGGACTCCACGAACAGCACGTGCTCGGCCCCGCGCGAGAGCGCCTCCAGCCCGAGCGCCCCCGAGCCGGCGCACAGGTCCAGCACGGTCGCCCCGGCCAGCCCGGGATCATGCTCCAACGCGGCGAACAGCGCCTCGCGTACCCGGTCCGAGGTCGGCCGGGTGCCCCGCGCCGGCACCGCCAGCCGGCGCCCCCCGGCGACCCCGGCTACGACGCGCACCGCTCACCCGGGGGCCGCCACCCCATGATCGTCAGTTGGGTGCAACAGCGGCCAGATGTGGCCGTTTCCGCACCGAAACGGCGATCATGGGCCCGGAGCGGTCCGGACGCCCGACCGGACGCCCCACCGACAGCCCGACCGGCCGACCGGCTGGACCGGCTGGACCGGCTGGACCTGCTGGTGGACCTGCCGACCGGCACCGGCCACCGCCACCTCACCCGAGGACCAGCAGCAGGTCGCCGCCCTCCACCTGCTGCACCTCGCCGATGGCCAGCCGCTCGACCTGCCCACCCTCGTGCGCGGTGATCGAGGCCTCCATCTTCATCGCCTCGATGGTGGCCACCGTCTGCCCCGGGGCCACCGTGTCACCCTCGCCGACCTGCAGCGTCACCACCCCGGCGAACGGGGCGGCGATCTGGTTCGGGTCGTTGCGGTCGGCCTTCTCCGCGGCCTTGACGTCGGTCGCGATCGACTGGTCGCGCACCGAGACCGGGCGCAGCTGGCCGTTCAGGGTGGCCAGCACGTTGCGGTAGCCGCGCTCGTCGGCCTCGGAGATCGCTTCCAGCTCGATCAGCAGCGTCACCCCGGGCTCCAGCTCGACGGTGTGCTCGATGTCCGGCTCCAGCCCGTACAGGAAATCCTTGGTGGACAGCACGTCGGTGCGGCCGAAGGCCTCCAGGTGCGCGCGGTACTCCTTGGCCGGGCCCGGGAACAGCAGCCGGTTCAGCGCGGCCCGGCGGTCGTCGCGCAGCTCGCGCCGGTCCTCGATCGTCAGCTCCGCCGACTCCTTCTCCGGCGGGCGCCCTTCCAGGGCCCGGGTCCGGAACGGCTCCGGCCAGCCACCGGGCGGATCCCCCAGCTCGCCGCGCAGGAACCCGATCACCGAGTCGGGCACGTCGAAGTCGCCCGGCGCCGCCTCGAAGTCGTCGGGTTCCACCCCGGCTCCCACCAGGTGCAGCGCGAGATCACCGACCACCTTGGACGACGGGGTGACCTTCACCAGCCGCCCGAGCATCCGGTCGGCCGCGGCGTAGCAGTCCTCGATCAGCTCGAAGCGGTCCTCCAGTCCGAGGGCGATGGCCTGCTGGCGCAGGTTGGACAGCTGTCCACCAGGTATCTCGTGGTGGTACACCCGACCCGTCGGCGAGGCCAGCCCCGATTCGAACGGCGCGTAGACCTTGCGCACGGCCTCCCAGTACGGCTCCAGGTCACCGACCGCGGCCAGCGAGAGCCCGGTGGACCGCTCGGTGTGGTCGGTCGCCGCGACCAGCGCCGACAGCGACGGCTGGCTGGTCGTGCCGGCCATGCTCGCGACGGCTGCATCGACCGCGTCCACGCCGGCGTCGACGGCCGCGATCAGGGTGGCCAGCTGCCCGCCCGCGGTGTCGTGGGTGTGCAGGTGCACGGGCAGGTCGAAGCGGCTGCGCAGCGCCGTTACCAGGGTGCGCGCCGCCGGTGGGCGCAGCAGCCCGGCCATGTCCTTGATCGCCAGCACGTGCGCCCCGGCCTCGACGATCTGATCGGCCAGCTTCAGGTAGTAGTCGAGGGTGTAGAGCTGCTCGGCGGGGTCCGACAGGTCGCCGGTGTAGCAGAGCGCGACCTCGGCCACCGCGGATCCGGCGTTGCGGACGGCGTCGATCGCGGGGCGCATCTGGGCCACGTCGTTGAGCGCGTCGAAGATCCGGAAGATGTCCATCCCGGTGTCGACGGCCTCCTGCACGAAGGCGTCGGTGACCTCGGTCGGGTAGGGCGTGTAGCCGACGGTGTTGCGCCCGCGCAGCAGCATCTGGGTGCAGATGTTGGGCACCGCCTCCCGCAGCGCCGCCAGCCGGTCCCACGGGTCCTCGGCCAGGAAGCGCAGCGCCACGTCGTAGGTCGCACCGCCCCAGCACTCCAGGCTCAGCAGCTGCGGCGCGGTGCGCGCCACGTACGGGGCGACGGCGAGCAGGTCGCGGGTCCGCACCCTGGTGGCCAGCAGCGACTGGTGGGCGTCGCGGAAGGTGGTGTCGGTGACCGCCACCGCCCGCTGCGCGCGCAGCCGGGACGCGAAACCCTCCGGCCCGAGCTCGGCCAGCCGCTGCCGCGATCCGGCGGCCGCGGGGGCGCCCAGGTCGTAGCGGGGCAGCTTCTCGACCGGCTCCCCGACGTCAGGGCGTGGCCCGTTGGGCTTGTTGACGGTGATCTCGGCGAGGTAGGTCAGCGCGCGGGTGCCGCGGTCGGCGGGCCGGCGGGCCGAGGCCAGCTGTGGGCGCTCGTCGATGAAGCTGGTGGACAGCCGCCCGGCCTGGAAGTCGGGGTCCGACAGCACCGCGGCCAGGAACGGCAGGTTGGTCGAGACGCCGCGGATCCGGAACTCGGCGATCGCCCGCCGGGCCCGGCGGACCGCGTTCGGGAAGTCGTGGCCGTAGCAGGTGAGCTTGACCAGCATCGAGTCGAAGTGCGCGCTCACCTCGGCGCCGCTGTGCGTTGTGCCGCCGTCCAGCCGCACCCCCGGCCCGCCCGGCGAGCGGTAGGCGCTGATCACCCCGGTGTCCGGGCGGAACCCGTTGGCCGGGTCCTCGGTGGTCACCCGGCACTGCAGCGCGAACCCGCGGATCTTGATCTTCTCCTGGGTCAGGTGCAGCTCGGGCAGCGTGCGGCCGGACGCGATCCGCAGCTGGGCGATCACCAGGTCGCGGTCGGTCACCTGCTCGGTGACGGTGTGCTCGACCTGGATCCGCGGGTTCATCTCGATGAACACGTGCTTGCCGCGTTCGTCGAGCAGGAACTCGACGGTGCCCGCGTTGACGTAGCCGATGTGGCGGGCGAACGCGACCGCGTCCGCGCAGATCCGCGCGCGCAGCTCGGGGTCCAGGTCGGGCGCCGGGGCGATCTCGATGACCTTCTGGTGCCGGCGCTGCACCGAGCAGTCCCGCTCGTAGAGGTGCACCACGTTGCCGGCGGCGTCGGCCAGGATCTGCACCTCGATGTGCCGCGGGTTGACCACGGCCTGCTCCAGGAACACGGTCGCGTCGCCGAACGCCGACTCGGCCTCGCGCATCGCGGCCTCGATGGATTCGCGCAGCTCAGCGGCCTCCGGCACGCGCCGCATGCCGCGCCCACCGCCGCCGGCCACCGCCTTGACGAAGATCGGGAAGCCGATGTCGTCGGCCGCCGCGACCAGCGCGTCGAGGTCGGTCGAGGGCTCCGAGGACTTCAGCACCGCGACGCCGGCCGCCCGGGCGGCGGCGATCGCGCGCGACTTGTTCCCGGTCAGGTGCAGCACGTCGGCCGGCGGGCCGACGAAGGTGATCCCGGCCCGCTCGCAGGCCTCGGCCAGGTCCGGGTTCTCCGAGAGGAAGCCGTAGCCGGGATAGACCGCGTCGGCGCCGGCCTTGCGCGCGGCCCGGATGACCTCGTCCACCGACAGGTAGGCCCGCACCGGGTGGCCGGGCTCGCCGATCTGGTAGGACTCGTCGGCCTTGGCCCGGTGCAGCGAGTTGCGGTCCTCGTGCGGGAAGACGGCGACCGTGGAGATGCCGAGCTCATACGCGGCGCGGAACGCCCGGATCGCGATCTCACCCCGGTTCGCGACCAGCACCTTGCGGAACACTGCGGCCCCCCTGTTGTCAAACCTGCTGCCGTCACGCCGGCGTGCGCACATCGATCACCGGGCAGGAGCTGAACCTACCCGGGGGCACTCGATCGGCCCCGTGCGAAATACGCCACCCATCGGGTACCAAGGAGGGGTGCACCGCGATCTCGATGACGCTGCGGCCTACGCGGAAGGTCGCCGCCTGCGCGAGGCGGCCCAACGGCGGCGCCACCGGGGCCGCGGGCACGGCCGCAGGCGGCACCCGATCCGGCCGCCGCTGTCGCCGATGGCCGGCCGGCTGGTGCACGGCGCGCCGGCCTCGCGCTGGGTGCTGCTGGCCGCCGCGCCGTTCATCGCCGCCGGCGCGAGCATGATGGTGTTCCTGGTCTTCGTCGTGGTCATCGCCGGCGTGATCGCGCTGAACGTGTTCCCGCTGCTGGTCGTGAGCCTGGTCGCGGTGACCGCGGTGCGGCGCCGGCGGCGTCGCGCGCTGCGCCGGGGTGGCGCGCCGGGCACCGTCGGGTTGCCGGCCCGCCCGGCCGCGCCGCCACGGCCGGACCTGGTGTGGGCGCGAGCTCGGGAGCGTTTCCACACCCTGCGCGGTGAGTACGCGGCCTTCGAGTGCAACACCATGGAGGTGCTGCGGATCCCCGCGCTCGCCGACGTCACCGTGGCCAGCACCGCCCGCTTCGTCGACGCGTTCGCCGAGGCCCAGGCCCTGGAGACCGACGTGATGCCGCCCGATCCGCACCGCGGCGGGTTCGTCAGCGCCGTCGACCGGGCCGAGCGGGCCTGGCGCGCCGCCCGCGACGCGGCCGAGCGGATCCGGCTCTCCGGGCTGTCGCCCGCCGAGCGCGGCACCGTCGAGCGGGTGATCAAGCTGCTGACCACCGCCCGCGATTCCGACAGCGACCCCGAACGCCTGGCCGCCTACGCCCGGGCCCGCTCCGAGCTGGCCAAGCTCGACCGGGCCGGCGTGATCCACCTGCCGCGCACCGCGCAAGCGGCGCTGGACGCCGCCGGCCGGGGAGCCCTGCCCGCCTAGCACCGCGGGCCCAACTGCCGAGCTCGACACCAGTCCACTTATCGGCAAGATCGATCCGGACTCCTGTCGACGTCGGCGCAGCGACTCTGCTGTAGCGCCGCCTCGACGGGTGATCGTCGTTCCGGTGCAATTCCGGCCACATGTGGCCGCTTCTGCACCGAAACGGTGATCAAGGTTGCCGGGTCAGGACTGATCACGCCCAGTTACGTCGACGCCCCGGCGACTGCGGGACGGTGTGTCCGGGTACTCCTCGCCGGTGAATGCCGATCTCGTGGTCCTGGTCGGTGGGGTGGCGCTGCTGCTGGGCGTCGTGCTGCCACAGGTGTTGCGCAACCTCGCGCTGTCGGCACCGATCGTGCTGGTGGCGGCCGGGGCGCTGATCGGGCTGCTGCCGATGCCCGACGGCGTCGTCGTGTCCCCGATCGCCTACCCCGCGGTGGCCGAGCACCTCACCGAAGCGTGCGTGATCATCTCCCTGATGGGCGTCGGGCTCGCCCTGGACCGGCCGTTGCGGCTGCGGAGCCTGCGGTCCTGGCGCGGCTGGCGCTCGACCTGGCGGCTGCTGGCGCTGGGCGTCCCGCTGACCGTCGCGCTGGTCGCGCTGACCGGCTGGTGGGTGCTGGGGCTGGCCCCGGCCGCCGCGCTGCTGCTGGGCGCCGTGCTCGCCCCGACCGACCCGGTACTGGCCTCCGAGGTGCAGGTCGGCGGCCCGACCGAGCGCACGGCGCGGTCCCAGGAAGAGGACACGCAGGAGGAGGACGAGGAGGAAGAGGAGGAGGAGAAGAGGAGCCGGCCGCGGAGCAGGACCACGTCGACGAGGACGACGAGGTGCGCTTCGCCCTGACCTCCGAGGCCGGGCTCAACGACGGCTTCGCTTTCCCGTTCGTCTACCTGGCACTGCTGGTCGCGGCCGGCGCGGCGAGTGCCGCCGGGCTGGGCCACTGGGCGGCCTGGGACCTGCTGGGCCGCAGCGTGATCGGTGTGGTGGTCGGCGTGGCTGTCGGCTGGGCGCTCGCCCGACTGGCGTTCCGGGCGCGCCGTCCGTCGCTGCGGCTGGCCGAGACGGGCGAGCCGCTGCTGGCCATCGCAGCGACGCTGCTCGCCTACGGGTTGACCGAGGTCGTGGGCGGCTACGGGTTCCTCGCCGTGTTCTGCTGCGGGGTGGCGCTGCGTTCCGCGGAACGCAACGACGAGTACCACACCGCGATGCACGGGGTGGTCGAGCGCCTGGAGACGCTGCTGACCCTGGCCGTGTTGCTGCTGCTCGGGGTGGCCGTGAGCCAGGGGCTGCTGGCCCCGTTGAGCTGGCAGGGCGCGCTGGTCGGGGTGCTGCTGGTGTTCGTCATCCGGCCGGTCGTGGGCTGGCTCGTGCTGCATCCGAGCCTGCCCACCGGCCCCGACCGGGTCCCGGGCGGGTTGCGCCCGCGGGAGCGGGTCGTCACCGCGTTCTACGGGATCCGCGGGGTCGGGTCGTTGTACTACCTCGCCTACGGTCTCGCCCACGGCGATTTCGGCGATCCCGGCCCGCTGTGGGCGGCCGTCGGGTTCACGGTCGTGCTGTCGGTGGTCGTGCACGGGGTGACGGCGACCCCGGTGATGGGCTGGCTCGACCAGGTCCGACACCCGGACAACGCCGCCGCCCTGGCCCGCCGCCGGGCCGAGCGCGGCCGCGGCGGTGACCTCGATGGTCAGACCTTGTCGAGGTAGGCGGCGCGCTCGTCGTCGCCGACGGTCTCCTCGACCAGCGCGGCCAGCTCGGGATGCTCCCGCAGCCCGGGATCGGCGGCGACCAGCTCGGTCGCGTAGCCCTGCGCCTTGACGATGATCTCCTCGTGGCGCAGCAGGCTGAGCAGCCGCAACCCCGATCGCCGCCCGGACTGCATCGCGCCCAGCACATCGCCCTCCCGGCGCAGTTCCAGATCGAGCCGGGCCAGCTCGAAGCCGTCGGTGGTGCCGGCCACCGCGTCCAGCCGCTCCCGGGCGGTGGTGCCCGGCGGCACCTCGGTGACCAGCAGGCACACCCCGGGCGCCGAGCCGCGCCCGACCCGTCCGCGCAGCTGGTGCAGCTGGGACAGCCCGAACCGGTCGGCATCGAGGATCACGATGCCGGTCGCGTTGGGCACGTCGACCCCGACCTCGATCACGGTGGTGGCCACCAGCACGTCGAGCTCGCCGCGCTCGAAGGCCCGCATCGTGGTGTCCTTCTCCTCGGCCGGCAGCTTCCCGTGCAGGATGCCGACTCGCAGCCCGGTCAGCGCTCCCTCGACCAGCTGCGGCGCCACGTCCAGCACCGCGTACGGCGGCCGTCGATCCACGGCCTCGTCGTCGTCGGGTTCGAGGAGTTCGGGCTCCTCGTTGACGGAGCTGCCGGGCTCGCCGCCGACCCGCGGGCACACCACGTACACCTGGTGCCCGCCGGCGACCTCCTCGCGCACCCGGGCCCACACCCGCTCGATCCAGGAGGGCTTCTCCAGCAGCGGCACCACCGAGGTGGCGATCGGGGAGCGGCCGAGCGGCAGCTCGCGCAGCGCCGAGATCTCCAGGTCGCCGTACACGGTCATCGCCACCGTGCGCGGGATCGGGGTGGCCGTCATGACCAGCACGTGTGGCGCCAGCTCGCCGCGCCCGCGCAGCGCATCCCGCTGCTCGACGCCGAAGCGGTGCTGCTCGTCGACCACGACCAGCCCGAGGTCGGCGAACCCGACGTGGTCCTGGATCAGCGCGTGGGTGCCGACGACGATGCCGGCCGCGCCGGACTGGGCGTCCAGCAGCGCCTGCCGGCGGGCCCTGGTGCCCAGCGACCCGGTGAGCAGCGTGACGCTGGTGGCGACGTCGGCACCGCCGAGCTGCCCGGCCATGCCCAGCGGGCCGAGCAGCGCCCGCAGCGAGCGGGCGTGCTGGGCGGCGAGCACCTCGGTCGGCGCGAGCAGCGCGGCCTGCCGGCCCGAGTCGATCACCTGCAGCATCGCTCGCAGCGCGATCACCGTCTTGCCCGCGCCGACGTCGCCCTGCACGAGGCGGTTCATCGGGTGCGCGGCGGCCAGGTCGGCGGCCACCTCGGCGCCGACCTCCCGCTGCCCCGCGGTCAGGGTGAACGGCAGCTGCGCGTCGAACGCGTCGAGCAGCCCGCCCGGCTTCGGTGGGCAGGCCGGGGCCGGGCGGGAGACGGTGAGCTGGCGGCGCAGCGCCAGCGCCAGCTGCACGCCCATGGCCTCGTCCCAGACCAGCCGGTTGCGGGCGGCGTGGTAGTCGGCCTCGGTTTCCGGCACGTGGATCCGGCGCAGCGCGCGACCGAGGTCGGCCAGGCCCTCGGCCTTGCGCAGCGCCGCCGGCAGCGGGTCGGTCGGGTCGTCGAGCACGTCGAGCACCTGGCGCACGCAGTTGCCGATCTTCCAGGACTGCATCTTCGCGGTGGCCGGGTAGATGGTCAGGAACGGTCGGGCCTCGTCACCCGGGCCCAGTGGCTCGAACTGGGGGTGGGTGAGCTGCAGCTTCTCCTTGAACATGCCGACCTGGCCGGCGAACAGGGCCCGCGCGCCGACCTTCATCACGTGGACCAGCCGGTAGGGGTTGAAGAAGGTGCAGTTCAGCGTGCCGCCGCGGGCGTCCTGGATCTCCACGAGCAGCATCTGACCCGGCCGGTTGCGCATGTTCTTCATGGTCGTCTTGGCCACCCGCGCGACCAGCGTGGCGTACTCACCGGAGGTCAGGCCGGCGATGTCGGTGAGCTCCCCGTGCTCGACGTAGCGCCGCGGGTAGTGCCGCACCAGCTCACCCACGGTGTGGATGTCCAGGTACTGGGCCAGCTCCCTGGCCGGTTTCGGACCCAGGATCGTGGTCACCAGCGAATCCAGGTCCAGCTCTGCCGTGGCCTGCTTCATTCCACCCCCAGCTCCAACGGGTGTGCGGCCGGTCCACCCCGGTGCACGATCACGTCGACCTCCGGATGGGTGCGGTGCAGGTCGGCGACCAGCCCGTCGGCCAGCCCGGCGGGCACCCCGTCACCCAGCAGCACCGTGACCAGCTCACCCCCACCGACCAGCATCCGGTGAGCCAACCAGAGGGCACCGACAGCCAGGTCGGGAGCGATCAGCACGATCTCGCCGTCGACGACGCCCAGCACGTCGCCGGCCTCGCAGCGGCCGACCCAGGTCAATGCCTCCTCCTCGGCCACGGTCAGCGCCGCGGTCCGGGTGCCGGCCGCGGCCTCGGCCATCGCCACCACGTCGTCGCCGGCCCGGCGCTGCGGATCGTGCACGGCCAGCGCGGCCAGCCCCTGCAGCACCGAGGCCGTGGGCATCACCAGCACCTCCTGGCCCTCGTCGCGGGCGGTGTCCGCGGCGTGCTCGGCGTGCTCGGTGAGCTCGGCGTCGCAGGGCAGCAACACCACCCGCCGGGCCCGGGTGCCGGCCAGCGCGGTCACCAACTGCTCGGCCCCGATCGGCTCGTCGGGGTCGCGGACCAGCACCGACGCGCCCGCGGCGCGGACCAGCTCGGCCAGCTCGGGCCCGGACACCACCAGCAGGACGGCGTTCTGCCGGTCGAGGTGTCCGTGCTGCCGCAGCAGCTGCGCCGGGCCGGCGTCGACGAGCCGGGTGACGGTGATGTGGTGCGGCCGGCCGACGTCGAGACCGGCCTCGATCACGGCGCCGACGTCGCCGGCATGCACGTGCACGGTCCAGGTGCCGGAGCCGTCGTCGGCCACCGCGACCGAGTCGCCGAGGGCGGCCAACCGCAGCCGCAGCGCGTTGACGGCGGTGCCGTCCGTCGCGTCCAGCAGGTACATGACCTCGTAGTCGTCGCCGGTCCCGGCGCGGAACGGTTCGGCCGCCACGGCCGGCATCGGCGCCGGGACCGCGCCGCTAGCGCGCCCGCTGACCAGCCCGGCCAGCGCGTCGAGCACCACCCAGACCCCGAGCCCACCGGCGTCGACGACGCCCGCGCGGGCCAGCTCCGGCAGCTGCCCGGTGGTCGCCCGCACCGCGGACGCGGCGGCGTCGGCCGCGGCCACGGCGACGTCCTCCAGCCGGTCGGAACCGACCGTTCTCGCTGCTCCGGCCGCCGACGCGAGCACCGAGAGCACGGTGCCCTCGCGCGGGCGGGACACCGCCGCGGTGGCCAGCTTGGCCGCCCTGGCCAGCGCATCGGCCAGCACCAACCCGCCCGCGGGGACCGCCCGCTCACGTACCCCGGCGGCCGCGGCCGCGCCGACCGCCGCGACCCCGAGGGCCCCGACGGCCGCCACCGCCTCCGCCACCCCCCGCAGCACCTGCGAGAGGATCACCCCGGAGTTCCCGCGGGCGCCCAGCAGCGCTCCCTTGGCCACCGCCGCGGCCACCGCGGCCGCGTTGTCGTCGGCTTTCCCGTCCCGCGCGCCCCGGCGCAGCGACTCGGCGGCGGACCTCATCGTCAGCAACAGGTTGGTGCCGGTGTCACCGTCGGGCACCGGGAAGACGTTGATCCGATCCATCTCCGCGCGGTGCCGCTCCAGGGCCGTGGTCGCCGCCCGGATCCAGCCGGTCAGCAGCGCGGCGTCCAGGGTCGGTGGCACGTGGCCGAGGGTACCGACCGGGGGGTGTGCGGAAGCCGCCACGCCGCAGGTACCCTGGGATCTTGCGTCCGGGGTCGCCCCGGCTTCCTGCAGGACTATTCGAGGAGTGTTCGACGTGGCTGCCGTCTGCGACGTCTGTGGCAAGGGTCCGGGCTTCGGCATGTCCGTCTCGCACTCGCACCGCCGCACCCACCGCCGTTGGAACCCCAACATCCAGACCGTGCGTACCCGGATCGACGGGGGCAACCGCAAGCGGCAGAACGTGTGCACCTCTTGCCTGAAGGCGGGCAAGGTCTCGCGCGCCTGAACGGCTCTGCGGCTGCTTCCTGCGGTGACTCGCCGAAGGCCGAGCACGCGTGGAGATCGGGAATATCCGCGATGTAATCGCCATCGGCGTCGGTGGTCCTCCTGCGCTCGAAACCGAGCGCCTCCACCAGCCGACACAGATCAACAAACGCACGTTCCGGACGTCACCACGGGCGATTCGGTCGAGGAGTCGGCGGTTGTTCACCGGCCGACCGTAGCGGCGGGGCCCGACAGAACTCGGCAGGTCAGGGCAGCTTCCAATCCACCGGCTCCCCACCCAATTCCTCCAGCAGCGCGTTCACCCGGCTGAACGGTCGCGACCCGAAGAACCCGCGATCGGCCGACATCGGGCTCGGGTGCGCCGACTCCACCAGCGGCACGTCGACCAGCAGCGGCGCCAGGTTGCGCGCGTCCCGGCCCCACAGGATCGCCACCAGCGGGGCGGCATCGCGGTCCACCAGCGCCCTGATCGCCTGCTCGGTGACCTTCTCCCACCCCTTGTCCCGGTGCGAGCCCGGCTCCGCCGGCGCCACCGTGAGCACCCGGTTCAGCAGCAGCACCCCCTGCTCGGCCCACGGCGTCAGGTCGCCGGTCGAGGGAGTGGGATGCCCGAGGTCGGTCGAGTACTCGCGGAAGATGTTGGCCAGTGAGCGCGGCACCGGGCGGGTCTCCGGCGCCACCGAGAACGACAGCCCGATAGCGTGCCCCGGCGTCGGGTACGGATCCTGGCCGACGATCAACACCCTGACCTCGTCGAACGGCTGGGTGAACGCGCGCAGCACGTTGGCCCCGGCCGGCAGGTAGCGCCGGCCCGCGGCCAGCTCGGCGCGCAGGAACTCGCCCATGTCGGCGATCAGCGGTTCGACCGGGGCGAGCGCGTTCGCCCAGCCGGCCTCGACGATCTCCGCCAGCGATTTCGCCACGGTTCAGCCCTCCACTCGGCGCAGCTCGGCGCGGAACCGCTTGCCGAGCCGGCGGTAGATCTGCACGGGATGGTCGCTGTAGCCCTCCGGCACCCGGTAGCCCTCGCGGACCCGGGCCGGGATCCCCAGCGCCATCGTCCCGGCCGGGATCTGCGCGTTCGGCGACACCACCGCCCCCGCCGCGACCACCGCGCCGGCGCCGACCTCCGCCCCGTTCAGCACCACCGAACCCGACGAGATCAGGGCCCGGTCCCCGATCGTGGCCCCCTCGATGTGCACGTTGTGCCCGACGGTGACCTCGGCGCCGATGATCGTGTTCTCCCGCGAGGTGCAGTGGATGACCGAACCGTCCTGCACGCTGGTCCGAGGCCCGACCACGATCGCGCCCTCGTCGCCGCGCAGCACCGCGGTGGGCCAGACCGAAGCCTCGGCCCCGATCGTGACGTTGCCGATCACCACCGCGTCCGGGTGGACGTAGGCGTCGGGATGGATGTCGGGTTCGACGTCGCCGAGCGCGTAGAGGGGCACAGCCGGCAGCCTAGGACGGTGACCGCTGCCGCCGGTGCCGGCCCTCATTGCTCTCGCAGGCGACATCGCTTCCCCGACGCTTCCCGACGTGAGCGGCCTCACGGTGCGTTGCTGGAACGATTAAGAAGCCGGCAGCGCTATACCCAACGTGGAGAACAACACCACTACCCGAACCGAGTCCCACCGGCCGAGTCGCCTCGACAACTGGACGCTCTACGCGTTCAACCCGCCGTTCGCGCGCAACGCAACGGCCCTGAGCGACCTGATCGCCCGGCAGGAGGACACCCTGCGAGAGAACAGGAGCACCCCGATGACCGACCGCATCCACCGCGTCCTGCGTCGCATCGACGATTGGACGCTGTACGCGTTCAATCCGCCGCTCTGGCGGCGCTGACGAGTCAGCCGGTGCGCCACCGCACCCTGACCCGAGACCACGAGCTCCCGGTTCCCGATCATCTGGGAACCGGGAGCTCTGGTGTTGATGGGCCTTGGCGCTATGGGCTCAGTGGTGCCCACCCATGTGCATCGGGCCGCCCTCTTCGTAGTGGTCCACGTGATCCTGGTCGGGCGGCAGCGGCGGCTTCACGAACGCCCACACGTAGAACAGGATCCCGCTGATCAGCATGGCCAGCCCCGTCCACAGGTTCAGGGCGAGGCCGCCGGCCTTGGCCAGCTCCTCCTCGGTCTCGCCGATGAGACCCAGGATGGTCAGGACGATCCCGTAGACGACGAACAGCAGCCCGATGACCGAGCGCAGGTCCAACAGGATCGCCGAGAGCGGGGGCTTGTACGGTGCGTCAGTGCGGTCGGACATGTCGCTCACCACCAGATGATGTAGAGGACCAGGGTCAGGGCCATGACGGCCCCGCCCATGATCGTCGGGTTCTTGTACCAGCCGGCGTCCTCAGCCGCGACCGCTCCCTGGCCGCGCTGCTCGCGGTTCGACGTCGCCCAGGTGAGCCCGGCCAACTCCTCGTCGGTCTTGCTCGGCGTGAACTGCGACACCACGAAGGCGACGACGCAACCGACGAAGAACGCCGCGCTCGCCCCCATGAAGCTGCCGGCCTGCGACGAGACGTCGATGACGTCACCGCGGACCAGCAGGTCGACCAGCACCGCGGTGGCCACCCCGGCCAGCAGGGCGATCCAGGCGGAGGTGCCCGTCATCTTCTTGTAGAACAGGCCGAAGATGAAGATCGCGAACAGCGGGGCGTTGAAGAAGCTGGCCAGCGCCTGGATGTAGTCCATCAGGTTGGAGAAGCTGCCGGCCAGGTAGGCGGTGAAGATCGCGATGACACAGCCGCCGACGGTGACCGCCCGGCCGACCGTGAGGTAGTAGTGGTCCTCCCGGCCCGGCCTGATCCAGTCCTGCCAGATGTCGTAGGTGAACACCGTGTTGAACGAGCTGACGTTGGCCGCCATACCGGCCATGAACGCCGCCAGCAGGCCGGCGATCGCCACGCCCAGCACACCGTTGGGCAGGACCTCCTTCATCAGCAGCGACAGCGTGTTGTTGTAGGTGACGTCGGTGGCGCCGCCCGCCTTGAGCGTGACCAGCTGCGGGATGAGCACCGCAGCGACCATGCCCGGGATGACGATGACCAGTGGGACCAGCGTCTTGGGGAAGGCCCCGATGATCGGGGTCATCCGTCCGGCGTTCATGTTCTTGGCCGACAGCGCGCGCTGGACCTCGGCGAAGTTCGTGGTCCAGTAGCCGAAGGAGAGCACGAACCCGAGCCCGAACACGATGCCGAACACCGACAGGAACGAGTTGGAGATCTCCGTGATCGGCGTGCCCGGCCAGGAGGAGAGCTGCTCGGCCCCGCCCGGCCCGGCGGTGATCTTCTCCACCAGCCCGGAGTAGCCGCCGACCCGGGCGAGCCCGGCCACGGTGACCGGGATCAGCAGGGCCAGGATGACGAAGAACTGCAGCACCTCGTTGTAGATCGCCGCCGACAGGCCGCCGAGGAAGGTGTAGCTGAGCACCACCAGCGCGGCCACCGGGATCGCGACCGCTTGCGGCCAGCCCAGCAGCGCCTCCAGCACCAGGCCCAGCGCGTACAGGTTCACCCCGGCGATCAGCAGCGAGGCCAGCGCGAACACCACCGCCTGCACCCGCTGGGTGGTCCGGTTGAACCGGATCGCCAGGAACTCCGGAACGCTGCGGGCCTTGCTGCCGTAGTAGAACGGCATCATCACGATGCCCAGGAACACCATCGCAGGGATGGCGCCCACCCAGTAGTAGTGGGCGGTCGGGATGCCGTACTGCGCCCCGTTGGCCGTCATCCCGATGAGCTCGATCGCTCCCAGGTTGGCCGAGATGAACGCCAGCCCGGTTACCCACGCCGGCAGCGACCGCCCGGAGAGCAGGAAATCGAGGCTGGAGGAGATGGAGCGGCGGGCCACCAGGCCGATCCCCAGCACCAGCACGAAGTAAAAAGCGACCAGGACGTAGTCCAGGGCGTTTGCATCCAGTCGGAGATCGGTCTGAGCCTGAGCCAACACCATCGTCGGGTACCCCCCTCTTTCACGGGTCAGGGCAAACGCCTCGGATCATCGACCCTCAAGCCTGATCGCGCCACTTCTTCACCACCAGCGTCACCAGATCCTGACCATTGGCTCGGCCCGGCTACCCCGATCGGGCGTCCGAATGGGCGACGACGTCCAACATCTTGGCGAAGCAGCGACTGCCCGGCTCGGCCCGGTACATCCCGAATTTCGCAATCGGCCGGTAGCCGTCGCTGAGGTAGAGGGCGATGGCCTCCGGCTGTCGAGTGCCGGTCTCCAGCACCGCGCGCCGACGCCCGGCCGCCGCGGCGGTGCGTTCCAGCTCGGCCAGCACCGCGCGGCCGAAACCCCGACCACGGCAGTCGGCGGCGACGAACATGCGTTTGATCTCCGCGTCGCCCGCGCGCAGCTCCGGATCGCCCTCGACCGCCTCGCGGGCCCGCCAGCCGCCGCACGCGACCGCGGTCGCGCCGAGATACCCGACCACGAAGCAGCCCAGCGGGGCCGCGAACTCGGCCGAGCCGAGCGGGGTCGCGTCCTCGCCGCCGTAGCGCTCCCGGTAGACGGCCTGCACCTGCGCGATCAGTCGCACCGCGTCCGGGTGGTCGTAGCGCACGACGCGCAGCGACAGCGCCCCGTCGTCGGAGGTCACGAGGTCGATCAGGAGCTCTTGGCCCGCTGCCGCCAGCTGGTCAGCACCCGCTCGGTGTAGCCGTTCGGCTCGGTCGCGCCGGTGAACACCAGCTCCAGCGCGGCCTGGAAGGACTCGCTGCCCTCGGTGTCCTTGGCCATCGGCTGGTAGCCGGGCTCGCCCGCGTTCTGCTCGTCGACGACCTCGGCCATCCGGGCGAAGGTGTCCCGGACCCGGGCCTCGTCGACCAGCCCGTGGCGCAGCCAGTTGGCGATCAGCTGGCTGGAGATGCGCAGCGTGGCGCGGTCCTCCATCAGCCCGACCCCGTCCAGGTCGGGCACCGTCGAGCAGCCGATGCCCAGCCCGACCCACCGCACCACGTAGCCGAGGATGGACTGGGCGTTGGTCTCCAGCTCGTGCCGCAGCTGCGCGTCGTCGAGGGTGTCGGTCAGCAGCGGCACCTCCAGCAGCAGCCGCCGGTCGGTGTCGCGGCCGGCCAGCTCGTGCTGGCGGGCCAGCACGTCGGTGCGCAGGTAGTGCAGCGCGTGCAGGGTGGCCGCGGTCGGCGAGGGCACCCAGGCACAGCTCGCGCCGGCCTCGGGCTGCGCGCCCTTGGTGGCCAGCATCTCGGCCATCGCCGCCGGCTTGGCCCACATCCCCTTGCCCACCTGCGCCTTGCCGCCGAAGCCGGCGCGCAGTGCGGCGTCGACGTTGCGGTCCTCGTAGCCGCGCAGCCACGCGGTGGCCTTCATGTCGTCCTTGCGCACCACCGGTCCGGCCTCGAAGGCGGTGTGGATCTCGTCCCCGGTCCGGTCCAGGAACCCGGTGTTCACGAAGATCACCCGGTCCTCGGCGCTCGCGATGCAGGCGTCGAGGTTGAGCGAGGTGCGCTTCTCCTCGTCCATGATCCCGACCTTCACCGTGGCCGGGGGCAGGCCGAGCGCCTCCTCCACCGCCGCGAACAGCTCGACGGTCAGCGCCACCTCGTCGGGGCCGTGCTGCTTGGGCTTGACGATGTAGACGTTGCCGGTGCGCGAGTTGGCGAAGCGGCCGAGGCCGCGCAGGTCGTGCAGCGCCGCGGTCACCGTGACCAGCGCGTCGAGCACCCCCTCGGCGATCTCGGTGCCGTCGGCGGTGCGCACCGCGTTGGTGGTCATGTGGTGTCCGCAGTTGCGCACCAGCAGCAGCGAGCGGCCCGGCAGCGTCAGCTCGGAGCCGTCCGGTGCGGTGTAGTCGCGGTCCGGATTGACCTTCCGTTCGACGGTCTTGCCGCCCTTGGCGAAGCTGGCGGTCAGCGCACCGGTCATCAGCCCGAGCCAGCTGCGGTAGCCGACGGTCTTGTCCTCGCCGTCCACGGTGGCCACCGAGTCCTCGAGGTCGACGATCGTGGTCACCGCGGACTCCAGCGCGACGTCGGCCACACCGGCGTGGTGCTGGCGCCCGACCTGGTTCTCCGGGTCGATGGTCAGCTCGGCGTGCAGGCCGTTGCGGCGCAACAGGATCGCCTCGGGCGAACCGCCGCCGTCGGAGCCGGGTCGGTAGCCGGCGAACTGCGTCGGGTCGGCCAGGCCCGTCTGCCCGCCCGCAGTGTCCGCGACGAGCGCGCCGTCGACCACCCGGTAGGCCGTCGTGTCGGCGTGGCCGCCGGCGGCCAGCGGGAACAGCTCGTCGAGCAGCCGATCGGCCTCCTCGATCACTTGCGCGCCGCGCCGTTCGTCGTAGCCGCGAGCGAGCTCGTAGTCCAGGGGCAGCGCGTCGGTGCCGTAGAGGGCGTCGAACAGCGAGCCCCAGCGGGCGTTGGCCGCGTTGAGCGCGTAGCGCGGGACGGTGGCCGGCACCACCAGCTGCGGGCCGGGCACCTCGGCGATCTCGGCGTCGACCCGGCCGACCCGCAGCTGCGGCGTCGCCACCGGCAGCAGGTACCCGATCTCGGTGAGGAAGGCCTCGTAGGCGGCGACGTCGCCGGCGCCGTGCTCGCGGTGCCAGCCGTCGATCCGGGCCTGCAGCTCGTCGCGGCGGGCGAGCAGCTCGCCGATGCGTCCGGCGAAGCGTTCCTGCAGCGCGGCGCAGGTGGCCCAGAACCACTCCGGCTCGAGGTCGAGCCCGGGTAGCAGCTCGTCGGCGACGAACGCGCGCAGGGTTGGGTCGATCCGTAGATCCGTGGTCACGATGCCACCGTCCTCGGCTTGTCGGCGTCTGCAGGGGTTGTACCACTCAGACGGCGAAGATCTCGACCTTCCGGCCGGCCGCCGCGGTCAGCCGGCGCAGATCCTCCGGATCCGAGGTGACGATCGGGGCCTCGTAGCTCATCGCGAGCACGGCGACCACCGCGTCGGCCAGGTCCGAGGTACCGGCGACGCCGCACAACTGTCCACCCAGCTTCGCGGTGATCACATCCAGTACGTGCGGCTGGCAGGCGTTCAACATCAGCGCGAGCGCCGCCTCCCGTCGCACGCCGCGCCACACCTGACCGAGAACCACGGTCGGCACGATCGGCGTCCGTCCGGCGTTCAGGAAGAGCCGGTGCATGTCCAACATCCGCCGCGAGCGCCGCTCGGCGGCCACCAGCGCGCCCGCGTCGTAGACGACCTTCGCCCTGATCATCCCGCGGCACGCCGGTCGTTGTCGACGATCTCCGGTTCGGCGGCAGCCTCCTCCAGGTAGGCGCGCACGTCCTGGGTCACCTCGGGTGGGATCGGCCCGAACTCCTCCTCGTACTCGGCGACCATGCGCTCGGCGTCGATGCGCGCGATCGCCAGCCGCGACTGCTCGTCGAGCGCCTCCAGCGCGGCACTCGTCAGCCACCCGGAGACGCTCTCCCCGGTCACCTCGGCTGCGCGCTTCACCCGATCGATCACCGCCGCCGGCATCGACACCGAGATCTTCCTGACCTCCGTCATGGCGCCATGCTACCCCTGCGGTAGGACAGCATTCCTACCGCAGGTCAGACTGCGCGCAGAGCCATGACCCGACGTACAGTCGATCCCCGACCGGTTCAGCTGCGAGGAGGCATCATGCGGACCGCGTTCGAGCAGGTGCTGGACCCGAAGGACGTGCTGAGCGACCCGGTCCAGTGCCGGGCCTACGAGTGCGACGGGCTCACCGGCTACCGCGTGATACCGCGGCTGGTGCTGCTGCCACGCGACGCCGCGCAGGTGGCCGCCGCGGTCCGGGTGTGCGCCCAGGACAAGATCCCGTTCGTGGCCCGCGGGGCCGGCACCGGGCTGTCCGGCGGCGCGCTCCCGGTGGCCGACGGCGTGGTGATCAGCCTGTCCCGGCTCAAGCGGGTGCTGGAGGTGGACCCGGTCAACCGGCGCGCGGTCGTCGAACCGGGCGTGACCAACCTGGAGATCACCGGGGCGGCCGCCGGGCACGGGCTGTACTACGCGCCCGACCCGTCCAGCCAGCAGGTGTGCACGATCGGCGGCAACGTCGCGGAGAACTCCGGCGGCGCGCACTGCCTCAAGTACGGCTTCACCAGCAACCACGTGCTGTCGGTCGAGGTGGTGCTGGCCGACGGCTCGGTCGTCACCCTCGGTGCCGACACCGGCGAGCAGCTCGGACCGGACCTGCGCGGGGTGTTCCTCGGCTCCGAGGGCACCCTCGGCATCGCCACGAAGATCACCGTGCGGCTGCTGCGCACCCCGGAGTCGGTGCGCACCCTGCTGGCCGACTTCCCCTCCGTCGCGGCGGCCGGCGAGGTGGTCAGCGACATCGTGGCCGCGGGCATCGTGCCGGCCGCGGTGGAGATGATGGACACCCTGGCCATCGAGGCGGCCGAGAAAGCCGTGCACGCCGGCTACACGATCGGCGTCGCGGCCGCGCTGGTCGTGGAGCTCGACGGGCCGGTCGAGGAGTGCGACACCCAGTTCGAGCAGGTCAAGAAGATCTGCGACGAGCACGGCTGCACCCGGCTGCACATCGCCGGCTCCCCCGACGAGCGGGCGGCGATCTGGCGCGGCCGCAAGTCGGCGTTCGCCGCCGTCGGCCGGATCTCGCCCGACTACTTCGTGCAGGACGGCGTGGTGCCGCGCACCCGGCTCGCCGAGGTGCTCGCCCGGATCGCCGAGATGGGCGACGAGCAGGGCCTGCGGGTGGCCAACGTGTTCCACGCCGGCGATGGCAACCTGCATCCGCTGGTGCTCTACAGCGCTGCCGCCGACGAGACCGAACGCGCCGAGAAGCTGTCGTCGCAGATCGCCGAGCTGTGCGTGGAGCTGGGCGGATCGCTGTCGGGCGAGCACGGCATCGGCACCGACAAGGCGTGCTCGATGCCGAAGATGTTCTCCGAAGACGACCTGGCCGTGATGGACCGCGTGCGCTCGGGCTTCGACCCGCACCGGCTGTGCAACCCGGGCAAGGTGTTGCCCACGCCGCGGCTGTGCGGCGAGCGGCCGGGCAAGTACCGGCCGCACCCGCTGGAGGAGTCCGGGGTGATCGAGCGGCTATGACGACCATCAGCACCGCGCGCCCCACCGATCTCAGGTCGCTGCGCGACGCCGTCCTGGACACAGCCGGACCGCTGGGCATCCAGGGCGCCGGCACCGCAGGCGACTGGGCCGGCCCGCTGGGTCGGGTCGACACCGTGCTGGACACCACCGGGCTGTCTGGGGTGATCCAGCACAACCCGGGCGACATGACGGTGGCGGTGCACGCGGGCACGCCGTTGCGCGAGCTGGCCGCCGAGCTGGCGCCGCTCGGGCAACAGGTCTCCTTCGACGCCGCCAGGGTGGCCGCGGGGGCGACCGTCGGCGGGTTGGTCGCCACCGCCGACTCCGGGCCGTCCGCGCTGGCCACCGGGTCGCTGCGGGACCTGGTGATCGGGGTGACCCTGGTGCTCGCCGACGGCACGGTGGCCCGCAGCGGCGGCCACGTGATCAAGAACGTGGCCGGCTACGACCTGACCAAGCTGCTGCACGGTTCGTTCGGCACGCTCGGCGTGCTGGCCGAGGTGGTGCTCCGGCTGCACCCGGTGCCGAAGGCGAGCGCCACGGTCGCGGTGGACTGCCCGCTCGCCGACGCCGCCGGCATGGCCACCGCCGTCCTCGCCGGCCCGCACGAGCCGGTGGCCCTCGAGTGGATCACGGATTCGGGCGCCGAGGGCACGTTGTTGATCCGCCTCGACGGCACCCCCGACGCCCTGCCGGCCCGCATCGACCGCCTGTGCACCGCCCTCTCCGCCACGCCCTCCCCCCCCGGCACCGCCCCCGCCGGCACCGCCCCCGCCGGCGCCCCCGGCACCGACACCGCCCCCGGCAGCCGGAACGAACGGCACTTTCGCACGCTAGGTGCGAGCGAAAGTGCCGTTCGTTCCGACGGGGAGGGGGCTGCGGGGCCCGGCGAGGGGCCCGGCGAGGGGGCCGGCGAGGGGGCCGGCGGCGCCGCGGAAGCCTGGCGGCGGCACGCGGAGCTGACCCGGGGCGCGCAGGACCGGGCGGTGCTGCGGATCGGGGTGCGCCCCAGCGAGCTCGTCCGGGTGCTCGACGCGCTCCCGGCGGCCACGATCACCGCCGGGTTGGGCACCGGGATCGCCACCATCGGCCTGCACCCGGACGCGGTCGCCGCTGCGCACGCCGCGGTGCACGCGGCCGGCGGCACCTCGATGCTGCGCGCCCGCCCGGCCGGCGCCGCAGTGCCCGGATGGGGCCCACCCCCGTCGGCGCTCGGCGTGCTGAAGGCGATCAAAGCCGAGCTGGACCCGGACGGCCGCCTCGGCCCCGGCCGTTTCGCCCCCTGGATGGAGTCATGAGCACCACCCCCGCCGGCTCGGCCGAGACCAACCTGCCCCAGACCGGTCCGAGCAGCTTCGACGAGCACCGCCCACCCGCCAGGGAGCTGCTCGACGACTGCGTGCACTGCGGGTTCTGCCTGCCGACCTGCCCCACCTACCAGCTGTGGGGCGAGGAGATGGACTCCCCGCGCGGCCGCATCTACCTGATGAGCATGGCCGACAAGGGCGAGATCGGCCTCGACGGGCCGTTCCACGAGCACATCGACGCCTGCCTGGGTTGCATGGCCTGCGTGACCGCCTGCCCGTCGGGTGTGCAGTACGACAGGCTGCTGGAGGCGGTGCGCCCGCAGCTGGAACGCAACGTCGCCCGCCCCCCGGCGGACCGGATGTTCCGCGAGGCGATCTTCGCGCTGTTCCCGTACAAGCGCAGGCTGCGGGCGGCCGCGCTGCCCGGAGCGCTCTACCAGCTGCTGCGCCGGGTGCCCGCGATCGCCGCGCTGGCGGCCAAGCTGCCGGGCCGGATGGCGGCGCTCGAGTCGCTGCTGCCGCCGGTGTCGGTGCGCGAGGCGTTCGCCCGGTTGCCCGTGCACACCCCGGCGTCCGGGGCGCGGCGCGGGCGGGTCGCGCTGCTCTCGGGCTGCGTGCAGGACGTGTTCTTCCACCGGGTCAACGAGGCCACCGTGCGGGTGCTCGCCGCCGAGGGCTACGACGTGATCGTGCCGCAGGACCAGCAGTGCTGCGGCGCGCTGGAGCTGCACGCCGGCCGTGAGAAGCCCGCGCTGGGCCGGGCCCGGCGCACGATCGCGCGGTTCGAGGCGCTCGACGTGGACCACGTGGTGACCAATGTGGCCGGCTGCGGCTCGTCGATGAAGGAGTACGGGCACCTGCTGTCCGACGATCCCGAGTGGGCGCCGCGGGCGACCGCGTTCAGCGAGCGGGTCCGCGACGTGCACGAGGTGCTCGCCGCGCACGAGCCGCAGGCGCCGCGGCACCCGATCCGGGGTCGCGCCGCCTATCACGACGCCTGCCACCTCGGCCACGCGCAGCAGGTGCGGGCCCAGCCGCGCGCGGTGCTGCGCACCATCCCGGAGCTGGAGGTGCTGGACCTGCCGGACGCGGCGCTGTGCTGCGGCTCGGCCGGCATCTACAACCTGGTGGCGCCGGAGGCCGCGGCCGAGCTGGGGGCCCGCAAGGCCGCCAACGCCATGTCGGTGCGCCCGGACGTGATTGTCACGGCCAATCCGGGGTGCCTGCTGCAGATCGGCAAGCACCTCGACGGCGCGGCCGGCATCCCGCTGCTGCACCCGGTCCAGCTCATCGACGCCAGCATCCGTGACGTGCCGGTGCCGCGGCGCTGACCGCTCATGCGGCGCGGTCGAGGAACCGGCACATCTGGTCGGAGTCGCCGACCGTGACCACGGTATAGGTTTCGCCACCGACGTTGGGCCGGCTGAACGAGCTGCACATCTGCCACTTCGGCCCCGGCAGGCTGACGCGGACGCCGCCTTCGGTCGGCAGCGGAAGCTGCTTGAGCAGGGTGCACGCCGTGACGTCGAACACCGCGCCGGCGTCTCCGCGGATCACGGCCACCACGCCGACCGACCACAGGTACTCCGGTTGCCGGTAGATCGCGATGGCCAGCCGGTCGGTTTCGTAGCCGCACTCGGCGGCGTCGTTGGCCACCAGCAGCTGAGTCGCGAACGTGCCGAGCATGCCTCGGAACACCTGCTTGTTCTTCTTCGCGATCTCGAAGGCCTCATCGGTGAGGAGCTGCTGCTCCTTGTTGATCTCCACTAGGCCCAGCGCCAGGTCGGCCAGCTCGGCCAGCGGCAGGCACGGGTTCTCCTTCACGAGCGTGACGCTCTCGGTGCTCACCGGCAGCAGCTTCCCGGTCCTGGCACGTGCGCTCGAGCAGCCCGTCTCCTCCCCGGCGCCCTGCGGCTTCGGACCGCCCGACGCCGGGTCGGGAGCCTGGCCGGTGTTCTCGGTGGCCGGAGCCTCGGTGGCGGCCGATCCCGGCACAGTCCCTGGCCGTTCACACCCGGACAGCAGCATCGCCACGACCACGACGACCGTTGACACCGCACCCGCTGCCCTGCTTCGTGCCGTAGCTCCCCGCACCTTCGCCTCCCCACCCGCCCCACCCCACCCGGACAGAGCGCCCACCCCCGCAAACGGATACGTCGGGCCGCTGCAGCCACGGCGCATATCCCGACTCGTCCTCACACATGCTGTGACATGTGCGCGGATCACAACTGATGTGCGCCGTGGCCGAAAGTCACACCGCCGCAGTGGTGCGACCGGTTGACAGCGGGCGCCGCCATGGGCACGATCGAATCGATTCGACACCGGAAGGACGGCAGCTGTGACCGCGTACGTGCAGGGCCCGACCGCAACCGCGGACGGGATGGATCCGGGCGCACCGGTGCGCCTCGCCCATGCCGGCGTGATCACGGCCTTCATCACGGCCGGGATCGCGTTCACGAGTCTGGCCAGCCGGATCCCCGACGTGCGCGCGCTGCTCGCCCTGGCCCCGTCGCAGCTGGGCCTGTTGCTGCTGGCGATGAGCGTCGGCGCGGTGCTCGCACTGCCGTCATCGGGCTGGCTGTGCGGGCGCATCGGCGCCGCCCGTGCCGTGCTGTCCGGGGCCGCGGTGCTGACCATGGGGCTGATCGTTGCGGCGCTGGGCACCGCACTGCCGGTGATCTGGCTGGTCGCCACCGGACTGTTCCTGGTCGGCCTGGGCGTCGGCACCTGGGACGTCGCGATGAACCTGCAGGGCACCGAGGTCGAGCGCGGGCTGGGCCGCAACGTGATGCCGCACTACCACGCCTGGTTCAGCCTCGGCGCGGTCACCGCGGCCGGGCTCGGCGCGCTGTCCGCGTGGGCGCGGGTGCCGGTCTGGGCGCACCTGGTGCTGACCGCGGTGGTCACGATCGTCGCCGCCGCGGCGGCGGCCCGTCGGTTCCTGCCCACCTCGGGTGCCCCCGAGCAGCCGGCCGACAAGCCGGCGACCGACGAGCAGGCGGCCGACGAGCAGGCGGCCGACGAGCAGGCGGCCGACGAGCAGGCGACGGCCGAGCCGGTGCGCCGCAACCCGCTGGCCGCCTGGCTCGAGCCGCGCACGCTGCTCATCGGTGTGCTCGTGCTGGCCGCCGCGTTCACCGAGGGCTCGGCCATCGACTGGCTCTCGGTCGGCATCGTCGACGGCTACGGCACCCCCTCGTGGGTGGGCGTGCTCGGCTTCGCCGCATTTGTCAGCGCGATGACCGTCGGCCGGGTGCTCGGCACCTCGTGGCTGGATCGCTACGGGCGGGTTCCGGTGCTCTGGACGTCGTTCGCGCTGGCCGGCGCGGGTGCCCTGCTGGTCATCCTCGGGCCGGCCCTCGGGTTGGTCGCCGCGTTCGTCGGGGCGCTGATCTGGGGCCTGGGCGCCTCGCTCGGCTTCCCGGTCGGCATGAGCGCCGCGGCCGACGACCCGCGCCACGCCGCGGCCCGGGTCAGCGTGGTCGCCTCCATCGGCTACCTCGCCTTCCTGGCCGGGCCGCCGCTGCTCGGCTTCCTCGGTGATCACGTGGGGGTGCTGCACGCCCTGCTGGTCGTGGTTGCGCTGTGCATCCCGGCGTTGCTCGTGGTGCCGGCCACCCGGCCGTTGCCCGCTCAGCACTGACGCGCAGCTGTTGTGCCAGGGACGAGCGCTCGGGCAAGCCGCCTCTCGGAACGATCAACGGCCTTGTTGGATGGTGTGGTCGGCTGAGGGGGTGTTCCCGACCTACGTTCCCGGCATCGGACGGAACATCACGATCGGGCTGTTGTTACCTGGCGGTGGTCCCGGAAAATCATGCTCGTACGTAGCTTTGAGCTGCGGTGATACGCTTTTACTCGAACACTTGTTCGAGTAATATGAGAAGCATGGTCGGCGACGAGGTGCAGACAGGAGTGACGCTCCTGCACGAAGGGCTCACCAGCCTG
The DNA here is from genome assembly GCA_963730945.1 of uncultured Actinomycetota bacterium. Taxonomy (GTDB): domain Bacteria; phylum Actinomycetota; class Actinomycetes; order Mycobacteriales; family Pseudonocardiaceae; genus Pseudonocardia. Next base: position 50,939 of record CAVSTV010000003.1, on the reverse strand, counting down.
CACGCAGTCGGCGGGCCACAGGCGTCCGAGAACGAGCGGATAGCCGTGCTGAGCGGGTTGGCCGCTGCCGAACACCACCTGCACCGGGTTGTTGTCGACACCGTTGCTGCGCTGCAGCGGGACGGGTCGTTCACCGCGCACGGGCAGAAACCCGTCACCGCCCTGTCGGATCTGCTCGGGGTCGAGCACCGCGACGCACGGCGGCTCATCACCGCCGCCGACCACCTCTGCCCCCGGGTGGACCTGCAAGGACAGGTGCTGCCGCCGCTGCTGCCGGCCACCGCAGCCGCGTTCGCTGCCGGCGCGGCCAGCCTGCGGCATGTCGAGGTCGTCGCGAAGCTGATGGGCAGCCCCGCCGCCCATCGGCTCAGCCCGGAAACACAGGCCGGCGCGGAGATCCAGATCGCGGCCATGGCCACCACCACCATGCCCGCCGCGCTGCACACCTGGGGTGTCGAACTGCTCGAACTCCTCGACCAAGACGGCGCCGAACCCGACGATCGGGAACCCGAACCGATCGACGAAATGTTCCTCACCCCCAACCCCAACGGGGCCGGTGGACGGATCAAAGGTCGGATCGACTCCGCTGATCTCTACGACCTGATCGCGTCGGTCCTCGACGCCAAATCGGCGCCGCTGACCAAAGACGACCACCGGCCGCTGGGGCGCCGCCAAGCCGACGCCATGGCCGAGGTGTTCGGGTATGTCGCCGACCACGCCGAACCCGACATGCTGCCCTCAGCCGGCGGGAACCGGCCACACCTCAACATCCACATCCGCTGGGAAGACCTGCAAGCCCAAACCCGCGCGGCCATGCTCGACTTCGGCGGACAGATGACCCCCGCCGCCGCCCGCATGGCCTGCTGCGACGCCTGCGTCATCCCCATCGTGATGGGCGGCGCCGGGCAGCCCTTGGACGTGGCGGTCATGCGGCGCACCATCCCCGACCACATGCGCCGCGCGGTCGCCGCCCGCGACCGCGGATGCGCCCACCCGGGCTGCGACCGCACCCCCTCCTGGTGCCAGGTGCACCACGTGATCCCCTGGGAACACGGCGGCGAAACCAAGATCAGCAACCTGGTCATGCTGTGCAAGACCCACCACCGGGAGACCCACACCTCCGAATGGGCGGTACAGATCGCCCCGGACGGGATACCGGAGTTCACACCCCCGAAGTGGATCGACCCGGAGCAGAAGATCCGCCGCCGACCACCACCACCGCAGCTACCACCCCGACCAGTGGAAACACCGCCTGCACCAGGCACAGCGCTACCGACACCGGCACCGGCACCGGCACCGGCACCGGCACCGGCAGATCGTTAACCACCGCGATCGCCGGGCACCAGCGCCTACTCGTGCATCGTCTCGCCACTGGCGCTGTAAGCGTGATGATCAACATGAGGCCTCCGCCGAGCAGGCGATATTGATCATTGCCACCACGACAAGACGCGACGCTCACGCGAGAGCCGGCTCCCAACGACCTCGACCCGATCACGGCGCGCGCCACCCCGACCGCGGTCGTCCTGGCTGCTCGGGGGCCAGCGTTGCGGTGGTGCGGAACTGCCACCGAAGGCTGTCGGTGCACCGTCCTAATGTCGTGGCCATGAACACCGATCTCGACATCGACTGGACCACCCAGCTGCTCGAACAGCTGGAGTTCCACTGGCAGGGGCAGCTGCGTCCGCGGCTCGAGGGCCTGACCGACGAGGAGTACTTCTGGGAGCCGGCGCCGAACTGCTGGAACGTGCGCCCGCGGGGTAGCTCCACCGCGCCGGTGCAGGCCGGCAGCGGGGCATTCACCATCGACTTCGCGTTCCCCGAGCCGCAGCCGTCGCCGGTGACCACGATCTCCTGGCGGCTGGCGCACATCATCGTCGGCGTGTTCGGCGCCCGGGTGGCCGGACACTTCGGCGGGGCGGCGATGGACTACCCGAGCTTCGACTACGCCGGTACCGCCGACGGCGCGCTTGCCCAGCTCGACCGCGTGCACGACGCGTGGGTCACGGGGGTGCGCGGGCTGGACGCGGCGGCGCTGGCCCGACCGGTCGGCCCGGCCGAGGGCCCGTGGGCCGAGCACCCGATGGCCGAGCTGGTGCTGCACATCAACCGGGAGGCCATCCACCACGGCGCCGAGATCGCCCTGCTGCGCGACCTGTACGCCGCGCAGCACCTGGATGAACCGGCTACCGGGTGAAGTGGTCCCAGCCGGCCGGCCCGCCGGTGTAGGCCTGGCCGTCCACCAGCACACCCGGCTCGCCGGCATCGACGGTGCCGATCACCAGCCAGCCCTCCGGCAGCGTGACGTCCGGCGCGAAGGTGGCGGCCAGCGCGTGGTCCTCACCGCCGGTGAGCAGCCAGTGCAGCGGATCCAACCCGAGCGCCGAGCCCACCTCGACCAGCCGCTGCGGCACCGGCAGCCGACCGGTGGCCACGTCGATCGACACGCCGGACGCCGCCGCGACGTGCCCGAGGTCGGCGAGCAGCCCGTCCGAGACGTCGATCATCGCGGTGGCGCCGGCCCGGGCGGCCTGCGGCCCGGCCGCGTACGGCGGCTCGGGCACCCGGTGCGCTCCGACGACGGCGCCCGGCGAGCGGAACCCGCGGGCCAGCACGGCCAGCCCGGCGGCCGACCAGCCGATCCGACCGCACAGGGCCACCTGATCGCCGGGTCGCGCGCCGGCCCGGGTGACCGGCTCCCGGCCTTCCAGCGAGCCCAGCGCGGTGATCGACAGCACCAGCGCCGGGGCCGAGGTCAGGTCGCCCCCGACCACGCCGACCCCGACCACACCGGCCTCCGCCCACAACCCGTCGGCCAGCGCGTGCAGCGTCGACAGCGCCGTCTCCGGCGGGCAGGCCAGGCCGACCAGCAGCGCGGTGGGCACCGCGCCCATGGCCGCGATGTCGGCCAGGTTCTGCGCGGCCGCCTTCCGCCCGACCTGGTCGGGCGTGGACCAGTCGAGCCGGAAGTGCACGCCGTCGACCAGCACATCCGTGCTCGCGACGACCCGCCCGTCCGGCGCCGCCACCACCGCGGCGTCGTCCCCCGGCCCGAGCAGCGTGCCGGCCGGTTGGACCCGGCCGTCGGTCACCTCGGCGATCACTCCGAACTCGCCGACCGTGGCCAGCGAACGATCTTCCACCAGGTCCCCGACTGGGGGCGGCGACGATAGGGACAACGGGCCCACCTCCGGTACGTTCGGCTTCCGACTTTCCTCCCTCGGAGAGCCGAAACGGAAGGGGCACGCCGTGGTGCAGGCTTATATCCTCGTTCAGACCGAGGTCGGTAAGGCGGCTGCCGTCGCCGCCGAGATCGCCGGGATCACCGGCGTCACCTCAGCCGAGGACGTGACCGGCCCCTATGACGTGATCGTCCGCGCGCAGGCCGCGGACGTCGACCAGCTCGGTCAGCTGGTGGTGGCGCAGGTGCAGGGGGTCGGCGGCATCACCCGCACGCTGACCTGCCCGGTGGTGCACCTCAACCGATGACGCGGCAGCCGGCGGTGGTGATCGCGATCGCGCTGCCGCTGCTGCTCGCCGTCACGCTGGCCGCGGTGGCGATCATCACCCGGATCGGCGGGGTCGGTGCGCCGCCGGCCCCGGACAGCTCCCCGCTCGCCGTCGTTCCGGTCGAGGCGCCGGCCGCGTCCGACCCGAGCTGCACCGCGCTGCTGGCCGCGCTGCCCGCCGAGCTGCCCGCGGCCGACGCGCCGCTGCCCGCCCGCCCGCTGGCCGAACCCGCGGCCCCCGGGGTGCGGGCCTGGGCCGCTGCCCCGCGCCCGGCGGTGCTGCGCTGCGGGCTGCCGCGCCCGGCCGAGCTCACCCCCACCTCGGCCCTGCTGCAGATCAACGGCGTCAGCTGGCTGTCGCTCACCGATCCGGTGGCGCAACCGGAGATCATCACCTATGTCGCGGTGGACCGGCCGGTGTACGTCGTGTTCACCGCACCGACCGCGGCCGGCAGCGGCCCGATCCAGGCCATCTCCGATGCCGTGGCCAGCACGCTGCCGGCGACGGCGATCGCCGTCCGCTGACTTGAATTGAGACGTGGCTAGCGGTTTCTGTTAGCCATGTCTACATTTGCTCATCATGGTGACTATGTCCCGGGCCACCGAGGACTACCTCAAGGCGATCTACAATCTCGCCCACCGCGGGGAGACCGTCACCACCGGTCAGCTGGCCCACGAGCTGGGGGTGTCGTCGCCCTCGGTGTCGGCCATGGTCCGGCGCCTGGAGGACGGCAGCCTGTTGAGCCGGGCCGACAGCCGCTCGCTGCAGCTCACCGCGTCCGGTGAGCGGGCCGCGCTGCGCGTGGTGCGCCGGCACCGGCTGCTGGAGACGTTCCTGCACCGCACGCTCGACGTCCCATGGGACGAGGTGCACGCCGAGGCCGAACTGCTGGAGCACGCGCTGAGCGACCGCCTCGAGGAGCGCATCGACGCCGCGCTGGGACACCCCACGCACGACCCGCACGGTGACCCGATCCCGCCGCGGGACGGGCCGCACGACGAGGTCTGGGGGCTGTCGCTGGCCACCGCGCCGCCCGGCAGCCGGTTCCGGATCGAGCGGATCTCCGACCGCGACAGCGCCGCCCTGCGCTACCTGGGCGAGCTCGGGGTCTTCCCCAACGTGGTGGTCACGGTCGAGGAGCAGGAGCCGTTCGGCGGCCCCTGCTGGATCCGGATCGGTGATCGTCGGCGGCCGCTCGGCGGCGCCCTCACCCGGCTCGTGCACGGACACGTCCTGGACAGCACCGCCGCGGAGGAGACTCGATGACCACAACCCGGGACGACAAGCTCACCGTCGCCGAGATCCGTGAACGCGGGGGCCTGCGCCGGCTGACCCTGTTCGGCCCGGCCTTCGTCGCGGCCATCGCCTACGTCGACCCGGGCAACTTCGCCACCAACTTCTCCGCCGGTGCGCAGTTCGGCTACCTGCTGCTGTGGGTGATCCTCGGAGCGAACCTGCTGGCCATGCTCATCCAGACGCTCTCGGCCAAGCTCGGGTTGGCCACCGGGCGCAACCTGCCGGAGCTGTGCCGGGACAACTTCCCCAAGCCGGTGTCGCGCGGCATGTGGGTGCAGGCGGAACTGGTGGCCATCGCCACCGACCTGGCCGAGGTGATCGGCGGCGCCATCGCGCTGAACCTGCTGTTCGGGATCCCGCTGTTCACCGGCGGCGTGATCACCGGGGTCGTGGCCTTCGCGCTGCTCGCGCTGCAGAGCCGCGGCTACCGCCCGTTCGAGCTGGCCATCACCGGCCTGTTCGGGGTGATCCTGCTCGGTTTCATCACCACCGTGCTGCGCCTCGACATCGTGGGATCGGACATGGCCGCCGGACTGGTCCCGCGCTTCGAGGGCACCGACAGCCTGCTGCTGGCCACCGGCATCCTCGGCGCCACCGTGATGCCACACGTGATCTACCTGCACTCGGCGCTCACCCAGAGCCGGATCGTCGCCACCACGGCCGCGGACCGCCGCTACCTTTTCCGCCACCAACAGCTCGACGTGCTGGTCGGGATGGGGCTGGCCGGGCTGATCAACGCGTCGATGCTGATCATCGCGGCGGCGCTGTTCTTCGGTTCCGACGTGCCGGACACCGACACCCTCGAGGGTGTGCACGCCGGGCTCGCCCGGGTCATGGACCAGCCGGCCGCGTTCCTGTTCGCGATCGCGCTGCTGGCCTCCGGTTTCGCGTCCTCCGGGGTCGGGACCTATTCCGGGCAGGTCGTCATGCAGGGGTTCATCCAGCGCAGCATCCCGCTGCTGGTGCGTCGCGGGCTCACGCTGGCCCCGGCGCTGGTCGTGCTGGGTATCGGCATCGACCCCACCCGGGCGCTGGTGATCTCGCAGGTGGTGCTGTCGTTCGGGATTCCGTTCGCGCTGGTGCCGCTGGTGTTGCTGACCCGGCGCACGGACCTGATGAAGGAGCTGGTCAACCACCGGCTCACCACCGCGGTCGCCGGTCTCGCCGCGTTGCTGATCATCGGGCTGAACGGGTTCCTGATCTGGCAGACGTTCACCGGCGCCTGATCGCCGGTCCGACGCTTCACCGCTCCATTACGGCAATTCGCCGATGATGTTCGACCGAATGCGCAACCTTTCGCCATGCTGATCCTCGTCAGGGCCCGGAGGGGAGGCTGAGTGTCATCGACCGCGCACCGCCGGCCGCCGGCGACCGACGCCATTGAGTCGTTGGTCAAGTTCCCGCGCTACCGACCGGAGACCGGTTGGTATCTCGTCGTCGATCCGGCGGGCCGGTACTCGATTCGCGAGGACGACGGCGCGGTGCTCGGTGATCACGGCGAGATCCCGGCGCTGCTCATCGGGCTGACCAGCGTTCTCGCCTGCGCGACGGGCGCGGCGAGCTGTGCGTGGAGCCTCGCCTGGTTCGTGCCGTTGTTCCTGCTCGGCGGATTCGCGGGCCTGATCGTCGGGTTCCTGCTGGGCACGGCGGTGCTGGCGGTCGCCCGTTGCGAGCCGACCCCCGGGGTGGACGTGCACCGGGTGGAAGCGACCGACCCGCTCGGGTGGCGACTGTGCGAGCTGGTCGCGCGACTCGGGCGGGCCGGATCCTGGCTCGACGCCACCATCGACGCGCGACGGCGGGCCCCCGCGATCCTGTGGACCGCGCTGGGCCGGGCCCTGATCGTGGACCGGCGGTACCCGCACTTCCGCACCGCGCTGCACCGCGAACCGGTGCCGGGCAGCACCCGCGAAACGCTCGCCACGATGGCCGGCGAACGGGCGTCGCTGGCCGCCGTCGAGAAGAACCTGCACCAGGTGTTGCACACGGCGATCGGTATCGACCGGCGGCGGGCCCTGGCCGAGCACGAGAGGCAGGTGCTACGCGTTCGGTACCAGCAGGAAACCGCGTTGCGGGGCCAGCTGTTCGACGTCTCTGCGGCGATGTCGACGGCCGCCGATTCCGATCTCGCCGCGGACGCGGCGGCCGGACTGGCCGCCGAGGCGGAGGCCGTGGCCGCGTTGCTCACCGATGTCGACGCCATGCTGGGCGCATTCGACGACTCGTTCGGAGCGTCCAGGGCCGCCTGACCCGCCCCATCGGCGAACAACCCCCCGTCCCGTGGATCGCCCCGGGACGCATCCATCGGAACGAACGGCACTTTCGCACGCTAGGTGTGAGCGAAAGTGCCGTTCGCACCGCTCCTGGTCGCACGGCTGCGGTCCGGCGGCGCGATCGGCTGGGGTGACCCGATCGAGGCCGGTCAGCGCAGCCCGACGCCCCGGGCCAGCGCCGTCTCCACCAGCGTGGTGAGCAGCGTCGGGTAGTCGACCCCGGTCACCGCCCAGGCCCGCGGGTACATCGAGATCGGGGTGAAGCCGGGCATCGTGTTGACCTCGTTGACGATCAGCTCGCCGGCCGGGGAGAGGAAGAAGTCGACCCGGGCCAGCCCCTGGCCGTCGAGCGCCCGGAACGCGGCCACCGCCATCTCGCGCACCCGCTCGGCCACCTCGTCGTCGAGCTTGGCCGGGATGTCGAACTCGCAGACGTCGTCGAGGTACTTGGCCTCGAAGTCGTAGAACTCGGGCTGCACGCCCCCACCGCCGACGATGCGGATCTCGGCCGGCACGCTGGCCAGGACCCGGCCATCGGGGTACTCCAGCACCCCGCACTCGATCTCGCGGCCCACCACCGCCGCCTCGACCAGCACCTTCGGGTCGTGCTCGCGGGCGACGGCGATCGCGGCGTCCAGCGCGACCCAGTCGATGACCTTGGTGATGCCGACCGAGGAACCGGCCCGGGCCGGCTTGACGAACACCGGCAACCCGATCCGCTCGCGCTGCTCCGGCGTCAGGGTGGGAGCGCCGGGCCGCAGCACGACCAGATCGCCCACCGGCAGCCCGTCGGCCGCGAGCAGCTTCTTGGTGAACTCCTTGTCCATGCCCGCCGCGCTGGCCAGCACACCGGCGCCGACGTAGGGCACGCCGGCCATCTCCAGCAGGCCCTGGATGGTGCCGTCCTCGCCGAACGGCCCGTGCAGCACCGGGAACACGACGTCGACGTGGGAGAACACCTCGCCGGCCCGGTCCCGGTCGAGCACCACCAGGCCGCCGCGGGTCGGGTCACCGGGCAGCGCGAGCGCGGTGCCGCTGCCGTCGACGGCGGGCAGCGCCCGATCCGCGATCACCAGCTCGCGCGGGTCGCTGGTGCCCAGCACCCAGGCCCCGTGGGCGGTGATACCGACCGGCACCACCTCGTAGCGTTCCTGGTCGAGGTAGGACAGCACGCTGCCCGCGGAAACACAGGAGATCGCGTGCTCGCTGCTGCGCCCGCCGAACACCACGGCCACCCGTGTCTTGTGCCCCGTCATGGAGCCCGACAGTAGGCGGAGCCGCCGGTCCGCCGCCGGGCGGGTCGCGCGCCCGGGCCGGGCCTCAGCCCTCCGCGAGCTCCGCGGCCACCAACCACTCGTGCTCGACGGTCTCCTGCTCCGCCAGCACCGTCTTCAGCTCCGCGTCGAGCTCCAGCAGCCGTTTCGGGTCGGTCGCCGCGGCGGCCAGCTCGTCGTGCAGCTGCTTCTCCCGCTTGCCCAGCGCGGTCATCCGGCGCTCCAGGCGGGAAGCCTCCTTGCGGGCGGCCCGCTGCTCGGCCGCGTTCGAGGTCGACGGCGCGGCCCGGACCGCGACGGCCCCCGGCGTGGCCGAGAGGCCGGTGACCTGGGCGCCGGCCGCGGCGCGGCGCGCCAGGTACTCGGAGATCCCGCCGGGCAGGTGGGTGATCTTCCCGTCGCCGAGCAGCGCGACCACCGTGTCGCAGGCGCGTTCGACCAGGTAGCGGTCGTGGCTGACCACGATCAGCGTGCCCGCCCAGCCGTCGAGCAGGTCCTCGAGGCGCGACAGCGTGTCCACGTCGAGGTCGTTGGTGGGCTCGTCGAGCAGCAGCACGTTCGGCTCGGCCATCAGCAGCCGGGTCAGCTGCAGCCGGCGCCGCTCCCCACCGGACAGGTCACCGACCGGCGTCCACTGCCGGGCCGCCGGGAAACCCAGCCGCTCCAGCACCGACGACGCCGTCATCTCCAGCTTGCCCAGCCGCACGTACTTGGCGATCTGCTCGGTCGCCTCCAGCACCCGCAGGTCCGCCGGCAGATCGACCAGCTCCTGGTTGAGCTGGGCCAGCTGCACCGTGGTGCCGGTAACCAGGCGGCCGCGCTCGAGCGGGAGCTGCCCGGTGAGCGTGCGCAGCAGCGTCGTCTTCCCCGAGCCGTTCACCCCGACGATGCCGATCCGGTCACCCGGGCCGATCCGCCAGGTGACGCGGTCGAGCAGGGTGCGGCCGGCGATGGAGACGCTGGCGTCCTCCAGCTCCAGCACCGTGCGGCCCAGCCGGTTGGTGGCGAAGCCGAGCAGCTCGACGGAGTTGCGCGGCGGTGGCACGTCGGCGATCAGGGCTTCGGCGGCCTCGATCCGGAATCGCGGCTTCGACGTCCGCGCCGGCGGGCCGCGGCGCAGCCAGGCCAGCTCCTTGCGGGCCAGGTTCTGCCGGCGCGCCTCGGCGGCGTCGGCCTGCCGGCTCCGCTCGGCCCTGGCGTAGATCCAGTCGGCGTACCCGCCGAGGTAGCTCTGCACGCCGCCGGCGGCCACCTCCCAGGTCCTGGTGCACACCGCGTCCAGGAACCAGCGGTCGTGGGTGACGACCACCACCGCGCAGCGTCGCTCCAACAGGTGTTGGGCGAGCCAGCCGATGCCCTCGACGTCGAGGTGGTTGGTGGGCTCGTCGAGCACCACCAGGTCGGGGTCCCCGACCAGCGTGGCGGCCAGCGCCACCCGGCGCTTCTCACCACCGGAGAGCCCCTGCACCGAGCGATCGAGGTCGGCGATGCCGAGCCCGTCGAGCACGTCGCGGATCTTCGGGTCCGCCGCCCACTCGTGGTCGGCCGCCCAGCCGTGATCGGCCGAGTGCCAGGCGGCCAGCACCACGTCGCGGACCCGGGCGCCCGGAGGCAGCGCGTCGCCCTGCGCGAGGTGGGTCATGTGCAGGCCGCCGAGCCGGCTGACCCGGCCGCCGTCGGGGGCGCGGTCGCCGGTGAGGATGTCGAGCAGGGTGGTCTTGCCGCCCCCGTTGAGCCCGACGACGCCGATCCGTTCGCCGCGCTCGACGCCCAGCGACACCGCGTCGAGCAGCACCCGGGAGGCGTCGCCGGGGACGTGCGCGGTAACGGCCTCGAGGTTGACCAGGTTGGCCGTCGACCGGCGGGGGCCGGCCATCAGGCGTGCTCCGGCGGCCAGACCGGCGGCGGCGGGGCGGCGGGCGTCTCGTGATGATCGACGATGCGGGCCCCGGGCACCGGCCCGTGCGCCAGCCGGACGGTGCGGCAGACGCCCAAGCCGGCCAGCTCGGTGGCCACGTCGATCGCGGCGGCGGCGTCGGTGCACAGGAATGCGCAGGTCGGGCCCGATCCGGACACGATCCCGGCGAGCGCCCCCGCATCGACGCCGGCGCGCAGCGTGCGGCGCAGCTCGGGAACCATGCTGACCGCGGCCGCCTGCAGGTCGTTGCCCAGCGACAGCGCCAGCTGCCGAGGATCACCGCCGGCGATCGCCTCCAGCACCGGCTCGACGGGCCGCTCGGGGGCCTGGGCGCCGTCGCGCAGCCGGTCGAGCTCGCGGAACACGGTCGGGGTGGCCAGCCCACCCCGGTGCAGGGCGATCACCCAGTGCTGCGGGTGCCGGGAGAGCACCGGGACGATGCTCTCGCCGCGCCCGGTGCCCAGCGCGGTGCCGCCGTACAGCGCGAAGGTGACGTCGCTGCCCAGCTCGGCGGCGTGCTCGGCCAGCTCGTCGCGGGTCAGGTCGAGCTTCCACAGCGCGGACAGGCCGACCAGTGCCGCGGCCGCGTCGGCGCTGCCGCCCGCCATGCCGCCCGCGACCGGGATGCCCTTGCGCAGCGTCAGGCGCACGTCGGGATCCCGTTCGGCCCGCTCGGCGAGCAGCTGCACGGCCCGCCAGGCCAGGTTGGTCTCGTCGACCGGCACCTGCGAGACGCCCTCGCCGTGCACGGCGATGTCCGGCTCCTTGCTGACCGAGACGGTGACCTCGTCGAACAGGCTCACGGCGTGGAACACGGTGACCAGGTCGTGGTAGCCGTCGCCGCGAAGCGGGCCGACCGCCAGATGCAAGTTGATCTTGGCCGGTACCCGCACCGTGACCGGTGGTGGGACGGCGAGCACCCGCCAACACTACGTGCGTTCCCGCCCACCTCTACCGCAGCCCGCTCGGCGCGCCCCAGGGAGCGTCTGGGGGCGGGCTGTGCTGGGCGGCGAGGCGGGCGAAGTCGGTGACGCTGAGCCGTTCGGCGCGTTCCCGGGGATCGATGCCGGCCGCGCGCAGGGCCTGCTCGGCGGCGTCCGGGCCGCCGGCCCAGGTGGCCAGCGCGGCGCGCAGCGACTTGCGGCGCTGGGCGAAGGCGGCGTCGATCAACCGGAAGGCCGCGGCCCGGTCGCCGGGCGGTGCCGGGCGCCGCTCGAAGGCCAGCAGCGCGGAGTCGACGCCCGGCACCGGCCAGAACACCGCCCGCGGCACCGGGCCGGCGCGGCGGGCCGCGGCGAACCAGGCGAGCTTCACGCTGGGCACCCCGTAGACCTTGCTGCCCGGCCCGGCGGCCAGCCGCTCCACCACCTCGGCCTGCACCATGACCAGCCCGCGGCGCACCTCGGGCAGCTCGGCCAGCAGGTGCAGGATGACCGGCACCCCGACGTTGTAGGGCAGGTTGGCCACGATCGCGGTCGGCGCCGCCCCGAAAAGATCGGCCCCGAATCGATCGGCAGCGGGGAGGTCGGCGGCCCGCAGCGCCAGCGCATCGGCCGTGATCACCTGCAACCGCCCGGCCAGCTCGGGGGCCCGCTGGGCCACGGTGGCCGGGAGCCGCCCGGCCAGCACCGGATCGATCTCCACCGCGTACACGCCCGCCACCTCGCCGAGCAGCGCCAGGGTCAACGAGCCGAGCCCCGGCCCGACCTCCAGCACGACGTCGTCGCTGCTCAGCGCGGCCGCGCGGACGATGCGTCGGACCGTGTTGGGGTCGTGCACGAAGTTCTGCCCGAGCCGCTTGGTCGGTCGCAGCCCGAGCTCGGCGGCCAGCGCGCGCACCTCGGCCGGGCCCAGCAGTTGCGCCTGCGGGGCTATCGGGGCAGCCCGAGCTTGCGCGAGCAGGCCGGCCACGCGCCGTACCCGCCGCGGTCGTCGCGAACCTTGCTGGCCACCGCGATCTGCTGCTCCCGGCTGGCCTGGTGCGGCAGCGAGGAGTACTCGGTGCCGCCGTAGGCGCGCCAGGTGCCGGCGTCGAACTGCAGGCCACCGTAGTAGCCGTTGCCGGTGTTGATCTCCCAGTTGCCGGTGGCCTCGCACTTGGCCAGCTTGTCCCAGACCGCGCCGCCGGAGGCCTTCGGCGCCTTCGTCGCACCATCGGCGGCCGAGCCCGCGGCATCGGCGCTGCCGTAGCCCTCGCCGTCGGCGGCGTCGTCATCGGTGGGAACGTCGTCGGCATCGATGTCGTCGTTGGTGCCGAGCTTGACCACCCGCGGCGTCGGCGCGGTGCTGCCACCGGCCCGGACCTGCTCGCGCCGGACCTCGCGGCCGTTGCGCACCTGCACCCGCATGATCGCGGTCTGCTCGCCGGGCTTGCCCTTCTCGACCACGACCTTCCTCCCGCGCGGCAGCTCCGGGTCCTCGACGACCTTCTCCGGCGGTGCGATCGGCCGCACCTCGACCACCTCGCCGACCCCGTTGCGCACCACCTGCACGGTGGCCCCGTCGCTCAGCGCGGCGTCGCCCTTGGGCTCGGAGACGTCGTCGGGCCCGAGCTCGATGCCGCGCTCGGCGAGCAGCCCGGCCACCGTGCTCGCGGTGGTGGTGACCTGCTCGGGCGCCCCGGTGCCGTCGGTGAGAGCGACGGCGCGCGGGATGGTGAGTTGCAGTGACATGCCGGACAGCGGGATCGCCGCACCGGGCGCGGCCGACAGGTGGCTCGGGGCGGCCTCGACGCCGAGGCCCCGCAACGCCTCCTCGACGGAGTCGGCCGTGGTCCACACCGCGCGCTGGGCACCGCCCTCGATCAGCGTGAGCTTGCGGGCCCGGTTGACGATGATGTGGTCGCCGTCGACGACGTCGGTGGGCAGCGCCGGCTCGATCCGGTCCTGCGGGGTGGGGACCAGCCCGGCGCCGACCAGCGCGCCGCTGACGTCCGCGGCGTAGGTGTGCAGGATGCGGTCCTGGCCGTCGACGGTGACGGTGACCTTCTTGTCCATGGCCAGCGCGGTGGCGCCGCCCCCGACCAGCGCGATCAGCACGGCGAGCACGCCGGCGCGGACCAGCGGGCGGCGCATCGCCACGCGCCCGCCGTGCGGATCGGCAGCGGGGGCGGGAGGGGCCGTCGGGGGCTCGGTCCATACCGCCCGGATGGATGTGGGGGCCGGAGGCGGGGCGTCGACGACGGGTAGCGGGCCGGTGGCGCCGTCGAGCGTGCCGAACCAGTCCGCGTACGCACCGTCGACCTGCAGATCGGCCATGACGTCGGCGAACGGCCGCAGTCCGTCCCGAGCGGAACGGCGGTGCGCGGGCGCTGAGACGTCGACCACGGGCTTCCCGACCTCGAAGGACCGGGCGGGAGGAAGGTCAGCTGGTCACGGTGGCCCGGAGGCAGTGGTCCTCTGGGAGCACCCAGGGCCACCGTGACCGCTGTGCTGGGGAGCGTTCCCCACCCCGGCTTTCAGCGATCTCGAACTGCGATCTCGTACTGCGTTGCTCGGGGAAACCGTAACGGGCGGTGAGCATCGGCGTTGACCCGAGCTCGCCGGCGAGCGCCGAACGGCGGCCTCGCTACGCCGAACGAGGACCGGGCGCGGCGATCTCGACGGGTGGCAGCTCGGCGAATCGGAAGACCCGTTCAGCGGTTCCGCGGGTGTCCGCCGCGAGCTGCTCGACACCGACTTTGCGCAGCTCAGCCAGGCCGCGCAGGGTCCAGGGCAGGCAGTACGGCTCGTTGCGCCGGCCGCGGTGCGGGTGCGGTGTGAGGAACGGCGCATCGGTCTCGACGAGCAGCTGGTCGGGGGGCACCAGAACGGCCGCTTCGCGCAGCTCACGGGCGTTGCGGAACGTGACCGGGCCGGCGAAGGAGAGCACGAATCCGCGCTCGATGCAGATCCGCGCCATGGCCGCGTCCCCGGAGAAGCAGTGGAAGATCACCGAGTCCGGTGGCCTTTCGTCGCGCAGGATCGTCAGCACGTCGTCGTGCGCGTCCCGGTCGTGGATCATCAACGGCTTGCCGAGCCGCTTGGCCAGCTCGATGTGTCGCCGGAATGACTCCTGCTGGGCCGCGGGCGGCGAGTAGTCCCAGTAGTAGTCGAGCCCGGTCTCGCCGATCGCGACCACCCGCGGGTCGGCGGCCAGCCGCTCGATCTCGGCGTGCTCGGCGTCGGTGACCGCCGCGGTGCGGGTCGGGTGCAGCGCGACCGCGGCCGCCACCCGGTCGTCCCAGTGCGCGGCGGCCACCGCCCAGCGGGCCGCGGCCAGGTCGTCGGCGACGGTGACGGCCCGGGTCACCCCGACCGCCGCCGCCCGGTCCATGGCCGCCACCACGTCGGCCGCGTCGACGCAGCCGCAGGCGTCGAGGTGGGTGTGCGCGTCGGTCGTCGCCTCGGCGAGCGGCTCCGGGGGTGGCGGCGCGGGCCGGTGTTCGCGGCTCACGCCCGCGCGCTCACCCGGCACCGGCGATCGGGGCCCAGGAGGGGCCCGTCTCGCCCAGCTCCGGGTCGAGCTTGGTGAAGATCGGGGTCGGTTTGGCCAGCGGGCGGCCGATCTCGATGGGGGTGGACGCCCACTGCGCCTGCTCGCCGGCGTAGTCACCGGTCAGCACCGGGTAGTCCGGGCCGTCCCCCAGCTCGGAGACGGTGCGGATCTCGGGCTGCGCGGCCCACACCCCGCTGCCCCCGAGCGCCTCGTGCACCTGCTGTGCCGAGTGCGGCAGGAACGGCGTGAGCAGCGTGTTCGCGTCGGACACGACCTGCAGCGCGGTGTGCAGGATGGTGTCGCGGCGATCCGGGTCGTCCTTGCGCTTCCACGGCTCCTGGTCGCTCAGGTACCGGTTGGCCGCGGTGACCACCCGCATCGCCTCACCGATCGCCTGCTTGAACCGGTTGCGCCCGAGCAGCTCGCCGACGGTGTCGAAACCGGTCCGGGAGACGGCCAGCAGCTCGTGGTCGGCGTCGGCCGGTGCGGTCGGCTTCGGGATCGACCCGTTGTTCTTGTGCGCCATCGAGATCGAGCGGTTGACCAGGTTGCCCCACTCGTTGGCCAGCTCGAAGTTGGTGCGCCGGACGAACTCGTCCCAGGTGAAGTCGGTGTCCTGGTTCTCCGGGCCGGCGACGGAGATGAAGTAGCGCAGCGCGTCCGGGCCGAACTCGGCGAGGAAGTCGGTCACGTAGATCACGGTGCCGCGGCTGGTGGAGAACTTGGAGCCGCTCATGGTCAGGAACTCGCTGGAGACGATCTCGCTCGGCAGGTTCAGAGTGCCGAACGCGCCGGGCGTGCCGCCCTTGTCCCCGGCGCCGTTCTGGCCCAGCAGCAGCGCCGGCCAGATCACCGAGTGGAAGACGATGTTGTCCTTGCCCATGAAGTAGTAGCCCTGCGCGGCCGGGTCGGTCCACCACTGCTTCCAGGCGTCGGGATCCGGGCCGCGCCGGGCCCACTCCACCGACGCCGACAGGTAGCCGATCACCGCGTCGAACCACACGTAGAGCCGCTTCATCGGCTGGTCGCGCCAGCCGTCCAGCGGCACCGGCACGCCCCAATCGAGGTCCCGGGTGATCGCCCGCGGCTTGAGGTCGCCGACCAGGTTGGTGGCGAACTTGAGCACGTTGGGCCGCCAGTCGGTGCGGGTGGACAGCCAGCTCCCGAGCGACTCGGCGAACGCCGGCAGGTCGAGCAGCAGGTGCTCGGTCTCGACGAAGACCGGCGTCTCCCCGTTGATCTTCGAGCGGGGGTTGATCAGGTCGGCCGGGTCGAGCTGGTTGCCGCAGTTGTCGCACTGGTCGCCGCGCGCGTGGTCGTAGCCGCAGATCGGGCAGGTGCCCTCGACGTAGCGGTCGGGCAGCGTGCGTCCGGTCGAGGGGCTGATCGCGCCCATCGTGGTCCTGGGCACGATGTAGCCGTTGCGGTACAGCGCCAGGAACAGCTCCTGGACCACCTCGTAGTGGGTGTTCGTGGTGGTGCGGGTGAACAGGTCGTAGGCCAGCCCGAGGCCCTGCAGGTCCTCGACGATCACCCGGTTGTACTTGTCGGCCAGCTGCCGGGCGGTGAGCCCCTCGGCGTCGGCCTGCACCTGGATCGGGGTGCCGTGCTCGTCGGTGCCGCTGACCATCAACACCTGGTCGCCGATCATCCGGCGGTACCGGGAGAAGACGTCGGAGGGCACACCGAAACCGGAGACGTGGCCGATGTGCCGCGGGCCGTTGGCGTAGGGCCACGCCACGGCGGTCAGCACGCGGGAACTCATGTGTCCAGCGTAGGCCCCGCCGTCACACCGATTTCCCGGGTCCGCCGGGCCAGTGGATCGTGACCCGGCGGCGTCGGAGATGACCGATGTCAGGTCTTCGACTGCCAGAGCCCCATCAAGTTGCCCTCGCTGTCGGTGAAGTAGCCGGCGAAGCCCATGTCGCCGACCGGCATCGGCTCCCCGACCGCGGCGCCACCGTGCTCGGCCACCGTGGCCAGCGCGGCGGACATGTCGTCCACCTCGATGGTCAGCACCGGCTTGTCGATCGGAGCCTGCCGGGTGAACATGCCGCCGCCGATGTATCCGGGCTCGCCGGGCATGCCGTTCTCACCGGTCGGTCCGGTCTGCACGAAGTTGTAGTCGAGCTCCGGTACCGGCTGGATCTGCCAGCCGAACACGTCGCGGTAGAAGGCCCGGGCCCGGTCCGCGTCGTCGTAGGGCACCTCGAAGTGGACAACCTTGCCACTCATCGCTGATTCCTCTCGTCGGTGTGTGGCGCAGAACGTACCGAGGGGCATCGACACTTCTGCCGCCCCCGAGCGGCTACGTCTCGCTGATCGGTTCGACTACCGTGGACATGTGAATGTCGAGGTGACCCCGCTACCGGGGATCGGTGTCCGCAAGGACTTCGCGCTGCGTGACGGGCGCCGGATCGGCGTGGTCAGCTACCGCGACGGCAAGCTGGAGCTGATCGTCTCCAAGACCGACGACCCGGACGCCTGCGTGGCCGAGGTGCCGCTGAGCCACGACGAGGCGGGCGCGCTGGCCAACCTGCTCGGCGCCCCCCAGCTGGTCGCACACCTGAACGAGGAGCAACGGGATCTGCCCGGCCTGCACACCCGGCAGATCCCGGTCAACGAGGGCAGCCCGTTCGACGGGCGGCCGCTCGGCGACACCGCGCTGCGCAGCCGCACCGGCACCTCCGTGGTCGCCGTGATGCGGGCCGGCGAGGCGCACCCCAGCCCGATGCCCGACTTCATCCTCACCGCGGGCGACCTGCTGGTCATCGTCGGCACGAACGAGGGGCTCGACAGCGCTGTCAAGATCCTCAAGCGCGGCTGAACCCCGGTGCAGGGCACCGCGCTGGAGCTGATCGAGCTCGGCGCCGTCTTCTTCGGTCTGGGCCTGCTGGGCCGGCTCGCCGGCCGCATCGGGCTCTCCCCCATCCCGCTCTACCTCGTCGGCGGCCTGGCCTTCGGCAACGGTGGGCTGATCCCGCTCGGCGGCATCGAGGAGTTCACCACCCTGGCCGGCGAGGTCGGGGTGATCCTGCTGCTGCTGTTGCTGGGCCTGGAGTACTCGGCGGCCGAGCTGGTCACCGGGCTGCGGCGGTCGTGGCTGGCCGGGCTGCTGGACATCGTGCTGAATGCGGCGCCGGGTGCGGCCGTGGCCCTCATCCTGGGCTGGGGACCGGTGGGCGCGCTGGTGATGGCCGGGGTCACCTACATCTCCTCGTCCGGCATCATCGCCAAGGTCCTGGCCGACCTGGGCCGGATCGGCAACCGCGAGACCCCGGTGGTGCTCTCGATCCTGGTGTTCGAGGACCTCGTGATGGCCGTCTACCTGCCGATCCTCACCGCGGTGCTGATCGGGGTGAGCCTGCTCGGTGGGCTGACCGCGGTCGGGGTGTCGGTCGGGGTGCTGGCCGTGGTGCTGCTGGTGGCGCTGCGCTACGGCCGCTACGTGTCGATGATCGTCGACTCGCCGGACCGCGAGGTGTTCCTGCTCAAGGTGCTCGGGCTGGCGCTGCTGGTGGCCGGGTTCGCCGCGGCCATGCAGGTGTCGGCGGCGGTCGGCGCGTTCCTGCTCGGGATCGCCATCTCCGGCTCCACCGCGGAGAACGCGACCAAGCTGCTGGAGCCGCTGCGCGACCTGTTCGCGGCGGTGTTCTTCGTGGTGTTCGGGCTGAACACCGACCCGGCGACGATCCCGCCGGTGCTCGGCTGGGCGATCGTGCTCGCGGTGGCCACCTCGGCCACCAAGATCGCGACGGGCTGGTGGGCGGCGCGGCGGCAGGGCATCCGTCGGCTCGGTCGGGCCCGGGCCGGGGCCGCGCTGGTGGCCCGCGGCGAATTCTCGATCGTCATCGCCGGGCTGGCCGTCAGCTACGCGGCGGTGCCGGCCGAGCTGGCCGCGATGGCCACCGCCTACGTGCTGCTGATGGCCGTGATCGGCCCGATCGCGGCGCGGGTGGTGGAACCGGTGGCCCGCTGGACCGGCGACCGGCTGACCCGGGCGGTGCCCGCGCAGGCGTGACCCACCACGGGGACCCGCCCGGCCCGGCGCGGGCCGATGAACCGCAGGTACCGTCGTCGACGTCATGAGCGCGACCATCCAGGCCACCGATCTCGCCGCCGGGCACGGTGCTCGTTCGCTGTTCTCCGGCCTCGACCTGGTGATCGCCCCCGGTGACGTGATCGGGCTGGTCGGCGCGAACGGCGCCGGCAAGTCCACGTTGCTGCGGCTGCTGGCCGGCGAGCTGGCTCCCGAGGACGGCACGGTCACCGTCAGCCCGCCGGACGCGACGATCGGGCTCCTTCCGCAGGAACCGGACCGGCGCCCCGGTGAGACCGTCGCCGAGTTCCTGGCCCGCCGCACCGGGGTGGCCGCCGCCGCCGCGGCGATGGACGCCGCCGCCGAGGCGCTGAGCACCGGCGCACCCGGCGCCGACGACGGCTACGCCGCCGCGCTCGACCGCTGGCTCACCCTGGGCGGCGCCGACCTCGACGAACGCGCCGCCGAGGTGGCCGCGAGCGTCGGGCTCGGGGTCGAGCTGGGTACCGCGATGACCGCGCTCTCGGGTGGGCAGGCGGCCCGGGCCGGGCTGGCCGCGCTGCTGCTGTCGCGCTACGACGTGCTGCTGCTCGACGAGCCCACCAACGACCTCGATCTCGACGGCCTGCAGCGGCTGGAACGGTTCGTCACCGGGCTGCGGGCGCCCGCGGTGATCGTCAGCCACGATCGGGAGTTCCTGGCCCGCACGGTGACCCGGATCGTCGAGCTGGACCTGGCCCAGCAGCAGGTCGGGGTGTACGACGGCAGCTACGACAGCTACCTGGCCGAGCGCGAGGTGGCGCGCCGGCACGCCCGCGAGGCCTACGAGGAGTACGACGACCGGATCGGCGGGCTCAAGGACCGCGCGCAGATGCAGCGCAACTGGATGGCCGTCGGGGTGCGCAACGCGCGCCGCAAGTCGACCGACAACGACAAGATCGGCCGCAAGAAGCGGGCCGAGACCAGCGAGAAGCAGGCCGCGAAGGCCCGCCAGACGCAGCGGATGATCGAGCGGCTGGACGTGGTCGAGGAGCCGCGCAAGGAGTGGGAGCTGCGGATGACCATCGCCGCGGCGCCGCGCTCGGGCACCGTGGTGGCCTCGATGTCGGGCGCGGTGGTGCGCCGCGGCTCGTTCACCCTCGGCCCGGTCGACGCCCGCGTCGACTGGGCCGACCGGGTGATCATCACCGGCGCGAACGGCTCCGGGAAGTCCACCCTGATCGGCGCGCTGCTCGGCCGGATCCCGGTCGACGCCGGCACCGCCGGGCTCGGCTCCGGGGTGCGGGTCGGTGAGATCGACCAGGCCCGGGGCCTGTTCCTGGGCCCGGACCCGCTGGTCCGCGCGTTCGGCTCCGCGGTGCCCGACTGGGCCGAATCCGACGTGCGCACGCTGCTGGCCAAGTTCGGGCTGACCTCCGAGCACGTGCCCCGACCGGCCGAATCGCTCTCGCCCGGCGAGCGCACCAGGGCCGCGCTGGCCCTGCTGCAGGCCCGTGAGGTGAACCTGCTGGTGCTCGACGAGCCGACCAACCACCTCGATCTCCCCGCGATCGAGCAGCTGGAGCAGGCGCTGGACAGCTTCGGGGGCACCGTGCTGCTGGTGACCCACGACCGCCGGATGCTCGACACCGTGCGCAGCACCCGGCTGTGGACGATGACCGCGGGCCGGCTGCACGAGCGCTGACCGCCCGCCCAGGCGAAGCCGATCAGGCGAAGTCCGTGGCGTTGAACTCGCGCGGTTCGACCAGCACCATCCAGTTTCCCGAGTTGTCGCGGGCGACGGCTTCGATGCCGTAGGGCCGCTCCTGCGGTTCCTGGACGAACTCGACGCCCTTCGCGCGCAGGTCGTCGTAGGTGGCGCGGCAGTCGTCGACGTTCAGGCCGAGGCCGTGCATGCCGCCCTCGTCGAGGGCACGGTTCATGGCCGCCACCATCTCCGGCGAGTGCGGCGGGCCGGGCACCGACAGCGTGACCTGCAGCTCGGGCTGGTTCGGGTGCATCACGGTGCACCAGCGGTAGGAGCCGTCGGCCAGGGTGATGTCGGAGTGCTCGGCGAAGCCCAACACGTCGATGTAGAAGGCCTTGGACGCGTCGACGTCCTTCACGAAAACGGAGACGATCGAGATGTTCGTGATCATCGGATCAGGCTACGAGCCGGCCGGTGCTGGCGGCTTCTCCCGGATTGCGGAGTCGCGCCGCTCGGCGAGCCCCCACATGAGCACGAAGCATCCCGGGATGTGCGGTGCCCCGCGCGCCGCCCAGCGTCGCTGGAACGCGCTCGGCGTCTCGCCGACCAGCTGCCGGAACCGGCTGCTGAACGAGCCGAGGCTGGAGAACCCGACGGCGTGGCAGACCTCGGTGACGGTGAGGTTCGTGGCGCGCAACAGGTCCTGCGCGCGCTCGACGCGCCGCTGCGACAGGTGCGCCGCCGGCGAGACGCCGTAGGTCGCGGTGAACAGCCGCTGGAAGTGGAAGCGGCTGATGCCCGCCACCGCCGCGAGCGACTCGAGGTCGATCGGCTCGGCGAAGTGGCGGTCGATGTGGTCCCGGGCCCGCCGCAGATGGACCAGTACGTCGCCCGGGGCGCGGCGCGGTGGTGCACTCACGGCCACGCAGCATAGGCCTGACCCCGGCAGGCGTCGGTGTTCGTTCCGAGAGGCACAGAGGGCACCCCGACCACGTCGTTGGTGTGCCGTTCGCCGCGATCAACGTCGGGTCCGGCCGCCCCGACGGTGGCGGCCGCCCGCCAGGCCCAGCAGCCCAGCACCACCACGATGGCCACCTCGGTCAGCGCGAGCCCGCGCTCCACCAGCCCGAGCGGTACCACCTGCCACCACCACGACACCCCGGCCAGCGGGTAGAGCAGCATCCCCGCGGCGATCACCGCCAACCAGCCGAACGACAGCGCGGCCAGCGCCCGGCACCAGCTGGCCGAGCGCCGCATCGGTGGTTCGGCCCGCCACCGGCGCCCGATCGCCGACGCCGCCGCGGGTACCGCGAGGAAGGCGACCAGGCTGGCGTAGCGGTGGACGTACCCGCCCACGCTCGGCCCCACCGACCAGTTCGCCTTCTCGAACGCGACCACCACCAGCAGCGCCACCGCCCCGACGAGCAGCGCGAGCGCCGCGGTCGACGGCCAGCGCAGCAGGCCCGCGCCGACCAGCGCGGCCGCCACCAGTGCGGTGCCGGCGGCCAGGCCGATCACCCCGACGTTGAACATCCAACCGAACTCGCCGAGCGCGTACTCGCTGATGGTGCGCCGGGACGGGTCGACCCGCGCCGCGGCCAGCTGGTGCAGGAGCCCGACCAGGACCAGGCAGGTCGCGACGGCGCCGAGTCCGAGGGCAGCTGGCAGGCGTGCACGCATCGGTCACTCCCCGCGCTGGACGTCGAGTCGTCGTTGAGCCGTTCGGTGCTCACCTGCCCAACGGTTCGACCACCGCTTCGGGAACGGTTCCGGGCCCGCCCGATCGCCGAGGCGGCGACCACGGCCACCGCGAGCAGCGCCCAACCGGAGAAGCCCAGGATCACCAGCACCAGCAGGCAGGCGGTCGCGGCGACGATTCGGGTGCCGCCCGCGGCCAGCCGGACCGCGGCCGCCGTGCTCACCGCGTAGACGGCGACGAACATGGCCGTCGGCACGGCGACCAGCGCGTCCAGCGAGACCAGCCCGGTCCCGACCATGGCCAGCACCGCCAGCCCGATCCCGGCCAGCAGCAGCTGCAGGCGGTGATCCCTGCCTGCCGGCGGCCGCTCGGCGGCGCGCAACCGGCCGGCGAGCTCGGCGGCCCCGCTGAGGTAGGCGTTGGTCGCGGCCAGGGTGAGCGCGACGGCGGCGCCCGCGGCGAGGTAGCGCCCGACCCCACCCACGGCGACGTCGAGCAGATCGGCCAGCGGCACGGTGCCGGCGGCGGCGGCGCCGAGCACCGACACGGTCACCACCGCCAGCCCGAGGTAGATCACCACGGTCACCGCGAACGCGGCCCCGATGATGCGGGGCAGCTGCCGGTCGGGGTCACGCAGCCGCTTGACCAGCGGGGAGATCGCCTCCCAGCCGACGAAGGAGAGCATCAGCACGGCCGCCGCTCGACCGATCGCCCACCAGCCGTGCGGCGCGAACGGTGCCCAGTGACCGGCCTGCGCGTGCGGCGCGGCCCCGACCGTCGCCACCGCCACCAGCACCACCAGCACCGCCACCAGCGCGAGCTGCACGCCGCCGCCCACCGCCCGCCCGGCCGCCGTCATGGCCAGCACCAGCGCGAGCAGCACCGCGGCCAGCGCCACGGTCGCCGTCGGCCCACCGCCGATCAGGTCGGCGACGTAGGCCGCGCCGATCAGGCAGACCACCGGCGCGCCCAGCACCACCCCGGCCAGGAACCAGCGTTCGACGATCCGGCCCACCCGCGGTCCGAACGCCGCCCGGGCGTAGCCGGCCGCGCCGTCGACGTCCGGCAGCGCGCGGCCGAGCACCAGGAAGACCCGGGCCAGCAGGCCGGACAGCCCGAGCAGCAGCACCCAGGCCAGCAGCGACGCCGGGCCGGCGATACGGGCCGCCAGCCCGGGCAGCAGCAGCAGGCTCGGGCCCAGCAGCGCACCCACGTAGAGCGCGATACCGGCCGGCGTCGAGAGTCCGTGGCGACGATGAGAGCTGTCGTTACGCATGCCACGAGAGTGCGCCAGAACGGGCCGCACGCGACGGCGAATTCGACCGCGATGATCTTGTTTTACGCAATGCTGTGCGGCGCGGTGCCGACTACGGTGGCTTCCATGCCGTCACCGACGTTCGACAAGACAGATCGCTCCATCCTGGCCGAGCTCCAGCAGCGCGGCCGCACGGCCAACGTCGACCTGGCCGAGGCGGTGCGGCTGTCCCCCTCGGCCTGCCTGCGCCGGACCAAGACGCTCGAGGAGAGCGGCGTGATCGCGGGCTACCGGGCCGAGCTGGACCGCGCCCGGCTCGGGCTCGGGCTCACCGTGTTCATCTCGCTCAAGGTGGATCAGCACAGCCGGGAGGTCTCGCGGGAGATCGAGGACGCGCTGACCGCGATCCCGGCCGTGGTGGCCTGCCACGTCGTGTCCGGCGCGGCCGACTTCCTGGTCGAGGCCGTGGTCCCGGATCTCGGTTCCTACGAGGAGCTGCTGCTGGACCAGGTGCTGGCCATCCGCCCGGTCGTCGACGCCCGCAGCACGTTCGCGATCCGCACCGTGCTCAGCCGCGGGCCGCTACCGCTGCAGCACTGGCCCTGACTACCGGTACCCGACACCGTTCAGCGTCGAGAGGGCGGCGGCGATGATGAACCCGTAGACCACGAAGAAGAAGATCATGAACCCGAGGAAGATCCACAACGCGATCTTGCCGAGCTTCTTCACCCGGTCGGACGCCTCCTGGGCCCCCTGGTGGTCGCCCATGGCCCAGCTCGGATAGATGTTGTGCAGGTGGTTGAACGCGGTGAAGGCCACCGGCCAGAAGAAGATGATGCAGGCCACCGCCCAGCCCGCGTTGGACGGGGGCGGTCCGGCGACCGGCGCGGCGGCGTACGTCGGCTGCGCCGAGTAGCCACCGGCGTACTGCTGAGCTGTCGGCGTCGCCCCGTACTGCTGCCCGTACGACGGTGGCTGCGCGCCGTATCCGCGGTTGGGATCGTTTTGTTCGGTCAAGGTTGCCTCACAGGACGAGGAACGAGTGGAGTGCCCGCAAGATAGCGGTCGGCTCAGCGGCGCCGTGAACGGCCGCTGAACCGGGATCAGCCCGGGATCAGCCCGGCACCGGCGTCGGGACCGCCTTCCCGAATCCGCCGATCTCGATGTCGACGGTGCTGACCCCGGCCGCGGGCGGCGCGTAGAAGGCCCAGAACGTGACCTCGGCCCCGGCCGGGACGATGCCGGTGTCCTCGACGGCGAACTCGTTGCTCGGGTTGGCCAGGTAGTACAGCGCGTAGTCGCGTCCGGGGAGGTGGCACGGCTTCTGCCGGAGCTGGTCGGTGCGGTCGGCCAGGGTGAGCCCGTCCGGGTCTGCCCGACTGGGCGTCAGGCCGCTGCCGAGCGCCAGCGGAATGGTCTCGCCGGTCGCGTTGCGCACGGTGACCCGGGCCAGCAGGTAGCCACCGCGGCGTTCCAGCCCGGCCACCTCGGCGACCAGCCCGGCGTCGGACAGGTCGGTGGTCGGCGGCAGCGGCTCCAGGGTGGCCGGTACCGCCTCGACCGACCCGGTGCGGATCTCGACGCGGCGGTTGAGCGCCCGGCCGTCCGGGTCGTCGCTGCCGTCCGGTTTCGTGTTGGACGCCACCGGCTTGCCCTCGCCGAAGCCGACGGACTCGTATTGGTAGGACGAGCCGAGCACGGGCTCCAACGCGGCGCGCACCGCCGCCGCCCGTCGCTCGGAGAGCGCCTGGTTGTCCGCGTCGCTGCCGACGCCGTCGGTGTGCCCCTCGATGGTGACGGTGCCGGTGCCGCCAGAGCCGATGTCGTCGTCGACCGCCTCGATCGCCGCCTGCGCGGCGGGGGTCAGCTCGGCGCTGCCGAACGCGAACAGCACGTCGCTGGGCAGCCTGATCACCGTCTTCTTCGTCCCGCCGGCATCCTCCGGCCCGACCAGAGCACACGTCACGGCTTCCGGCTCCGGTCCACCGCGCCCGGTCGTGCGCAGCACGGGGTCGTCGACCAGGGCGGGGGAACCGGCCGGCTGCACCGGCACCTGCACCGGCTGCAGCCCGTCGATGATCACCGCCATCTCGGTCGTCTCCTCGGGCGGGGCGGTGAACATGGCGGTCACCGTGATGGAGCCGTCCGGTGGCACCGTGTCGCCGTTGCTGTCGCTGAGCCGCCCGCCCGGGCCGTCCGTGTCCAGGATCCGGTATGCGGTGCTGCGCGGCAGGTCGACGATCATCAGGCTGCGTTCGACCTGGTCGATGCCCAGCTTGTCCGGGGTGATCTCCTGGCCGGTGCCGTTGAAGAAATCGAACTGCAGGGCGACCTCGTCGGCACCGACCCGGACCAGGCGCAGGTTGCGACCCTGTACCGCGAACGCGGTCGAGGACGCCTCCGCGGTGATCCCGGAGCCCGGTGCGGCGCTGCTGGTGGTGGTGGGCGTCGCAGTGGTCGTGCCGGCGGCCGTCTCGGATCCGGCCACCTGTGTGGTGCAGCCGGCCACCGTCACCGCCATCGTCACCGAGAGCAACGGGATCCACAGCGGGTGCACGGCGCCTCCACGGACGGGGGAAGGCCGGAAGCTAGCAGGTCACCCGCGGGTGGTCGGCATCAGGCGGCGGCCGGCAGCACGGCCCGCCGGTCGGTCCCGACCGGGCTCGCCGCCGCCCGCCACGCCCACGCACCCAGCACCACGACCGCGGTCACCTCGGTGACCGCCAGCCCGCGCTCCACCAGCCCGAGCGGCACGAACTGCCACCACGGAATCCCGGTCAACGGGCGCAGGGCGATGCCGAGGACGATCGTGGCCAGCCAGCCGAGCGAGACCCAGCCCAGGGCGCGGGTCCACGCCGCGTACCGGCCGAACATCGGATCGGCCCGCCACCGCCGGCCGATCGCCAGCGCGGCGACGGGCAGCGCGATGAACGCGGTCAGGCTGGCGTAGCGGTGGATGTAGCCGCCGACGCTCGGACCGATGGACCAGTTGGCCTTCTCGAAGGCGACGACCACCAGCAGCGTCACCGCCCAGACCCCCAGCGACACCGCCGCGGCCGACCGCCAGCCGGTCAGGCCCGCTCCGACCAGCGCGAACAGCACCAGCAGCGAGCCGACGGCCAGCCCGATCACCCCGATGTCGAACATCCAGCCGAACTCGCCGAGCGCGTACTCGCTGATCGTGCGCCGGATCGGGTTGACCTGGTCGGCCTGGATCCGGTGCAGCGTGCCGACCAGCACCGCGCACACCGCGATCGCGGTGAGCCCGAGGGCGACGGGCAGGCGTACGGGCACGGCTCTCTCCCCCCGGGGGCCAGCGGTGGTTTCCCGCTCAACGGTTCACATCGTGCGTGAAGTTCCCGGCCCCGACAATGCATGTCCCGATCCGACATGTGACGGCTCCGGCGAATTCACGATCCGGACAGTCCGAGCGCGGCCGCCGCGAGCTGGGCCAGGTGCACCGGCTCCCCCATGGCGGCGTGACCCGGCCCGGCCTGGCGCAGCTGGGTGCGGCAGCTGAACCCGTCGGCGAGCACCGCCACGTCCGGGTCCGCGGCGCGCACCGCGGGCAGCAGCACCCGCTCCGCGCAGGCCATCGACACCTCGTAGTGGCCCTTCTCGAATCCGAAGTTGCCGGCCAGCCCGCAGCACCCGGAGTCGAGCACCTCGGCGTGCACGCCGATCGCGGCCAGCACGGCGCGATCGGCGTCTGTTGCCCAGCTCGGCGTGCTGGTGGCAGTGCACCTGCACCAGCGCCCGCCGCCCCGGCCCCGTCGCCCGGACCTGCAGCTCGTCGGTGTGCTGGGCGAGCACTTCGGCGAAGGTGCGCACGCCCGGTGCGCAGCGCGTCGACCAGCGGCTCCGCCGGCAACAGCTCGGGGGCGTCGGCGCGCAGGGCAGCGGTGCAGGACGGCTCCAGCCCGACCACCGGCACCCCCGCCGCCAGCCACGGCTCGATGGTCCGCAGGCTGCGGAGCAGCACCTTCCGGGCGGCGTCGACCTGGCCGGTGGAGGTCCAGGTCAGCCCGCAGCAGACGGCCCGCGGCGGCAGCTCGACGGTGTATCCGAGCGCCTCGAGCACGGCCACGGCCGCGACCGCAACCTGCGGATCGAAGTGGTTGGTGAACGTGTCGGGCCACAGCAGCAGGCGCCCCCGGTCCCCCGGCGCCGCCCGCGCCCCTCCCCGCGCCCCCGGCGCTTCCGGCGCGCTGTGTGAATGGGCCATTCGTCCAACGTCGTCGGGCGAGAGGACCGTTGGTCCAGCCGGCAGTACGGCCGGCGGGGGTGCTTCTGGCCGGAGTGCGGCTGGCTGGAGCGCCCGGGGTGGGAGCGCGGTGAACGGGCGGCGGGCTATCCGGGGGATCTCGCGTTCCGGGGCGATGCCGCCGGCCCGTTTGGCCAGGGCGGCCAGCGGGCTGCGGGCGGCCGCGTTCAGCACGTCGACCGCGCGCGCCGGCAGCCGCCCGACGAGCCGCAGCCAGCGCGGCAACGCCCCCATCGAGTAGTGCGATCGCGGGCGCAGCCGGCGCCGGTAGCGCTGGGCCAGGAACTCGGTCTTGTAGGCGGCCATGTCCACCCCGACCGGGCAGTCCCGCTTGCACCCCTTGCAGGACAGGCACAGATCCAGCGCCTCGGCCACCTCCGGCGAGCGCCAGCCGCCGGTGATCACATCGCCGGAGGCCATCTCGAACAGCAGCCGGGCCCGCCCGCGCGTCGAGTGCTGCTCCTCGCCGGTGGCCCGGTAGCTGGGGCACATCACGCCGCCGTCGGCGGTGACGCACTTGCCGACGCCCAGACAGCGGCGGGTGGCCCGGGTGAACGAGCCGCGGTCGTGCGCGAAGGCCAGCACCGGTTCGTCGCGCAGCGTGGGCAGCCCGACGAACACCCGCAGGTCCTCGTCGAGGCGGGCCGGGCGCACCACCCGTCCCGGGTTCATCCGGTCGGCCGGGTCGAAGATCCGCTTGAACTCCGCGAACCCGGCGATGATCTCCGGCGGGTACATCCGGGGCAGCAGCTCGGCGCGGGCCACGCCGTCGCCGTGCTCGCCCGACAGCGAGCCGCCGTGCGCCACCGCCAGGTCCGCGGCATCGATCATGAAGGAGCGGAAGTCGGCGATCCCGGGCCTGGTCAGCAGGTCGAAGTCGATCCGGACGTGCAGGCAGCCGTCGCCGAAATGCCCGTAGTAGGCGCCCCGGCGCCGGTGCCGGGCCAGCAGCGCGTCGAACTCGCGCAGGTAGCTGCCGAACCGCTGCGGCGGCACCGCGGCGTCCTCCCAGCCCGGCCAGGCCTCGCCGCCGTCGGGGGCGCGGGTCACGGTGCCGGCCCCGTCCTCCCGGATCCGCCACAGCGCCCTCATCTGCAGAGGGTCGCTGACCACGACGCTGGTCGGGCCGTAGGGCTTCATCGCGGCGACCACGGCCCGCGCGGCCGCCTCCGCCTCGGCCAGGGTGTCGCCGCCGGTCTCGACGTAGAGCCAGCCGCCGCCCGGCGGCAGCGCGCGCGAGGCCGTCTCCACCGGGTTCGCCGCCCGCAACGCCGCGATCAACCCGGCGTCCATGCCCTCGATGGTCAACGGGCCCAGCTCGCGGATCACCATCACGTGATCGGCGGCCAGGTAGGCGTCCGGGAAGCCGAGCACGGCCAGCGCGCGCACCGGCGGCGACTCGACCAGCCGGACCGTCGCGCCGAGCACCGTCACGCAGGTGCCCTCGGTGCCGACCAGGGCCCGGGCCAGGTCGAACCCGTGCTCCGGGAGCAGCTGGTCGAGGTTGTAGCCCGAGACGCGGCGGGTCAGATCCGGGAAGCCGGCGCGGATGTCGTCGCCCAGCCGATCCGCAAGGGCGCGCAACGCATCCGGGATCGGGCCCAGTTGGGCTTCCCCGCCGCGCAGCTGGAGCCGCTCGCCGCCGTAGGTGAGAACGTCCAGCGTGTGCACGTTGTCGACGGTCTTGCCCCAGGCCACCGAGTGCGAGCCGCAGGCGTTGTTGCCGATCATCCCGCCGAGCGTGCAGCGGTTGTGCGTGGACGGGTCGGGCCCGAACGTCAGCCCGTGCGGGCGGGCGGCCGCGCGCAGGTCGTCGAGGATCACTCCGGGCTCGACGTGGGCGGTGCGCGCCTGCGGATCGATCTCCAGAATCCGGTCGAGGTGCCGGGTGAAGTCCAGCACGACCGCGGTGTTCACGGCCTGGCCGGCGATCGAGGTGCCGGCCCCGCGGGGCAGCACCGGCACGTCGTGCCCCCGGCAGACCGCGACCGCCGCCTGCACGTCGTCGATGTCGAGCGGGGCCACGTAACCGATCGGCACCCGCCGGTAGTTCGACGCGTCGGCCGAGTACATCGCCCGGGTCCCCCGGTCGAACCGCACCTCGCCCCGCACCGCCGCCCGCAGCGCGGCTTCCAGCTCGCGGGTCACCCCCGCGACCACTCCGCGCGACGCCAGCCCACGTCGCACACCGGTTGGTGGCCTCGCACACGTCATGACCTGCGCGAGGCCGCAATCCGGTATGCGACGTGCGCCACAGCCGCTCGGCCGGGCCGGGCCTCACCAGTTCTCGACGGAGCGGGTGAGGATGCCGGCGATGTCGTCCTCCGTGGGCATCCGCGGGCAGGTGGCCAGCAGGCGCTGTTGCTTCATGGTGCCGGGGACCAGGTCGGGCACGTCGGACTCGGTGTAGCCGACGCCGCCGATGCCGTTCGGGATGCCGATGTCGCGCATCAGCCGGGTCAGCACGGCGGGCAGCTGCTCGGACGGGTCGTTGGCCTGCTCCGCGTCGGGGGCCATCAGGTGGGCGGCGCGCAGGTGCCGCTCCGGGGCCGAGTCGAAGGAGAACCGGAACGCCTCCGGCGCGGTCAGCGACACCGACTGGCCGTGCGGCACCATCGGCTCGTCCTGCGGGTAGCCGGCGGGGCGGTAGTCCTTCACCATGCCGGCGATCGGGTAGGCGTTGGCGTGCGGGATGTGCACCCCGGAGTTGCCGAAGCCCATGCCGGCGAAGGTGGCGGCCAGCATCATGTTCGAGCGGGCCTCGACGTTGTCCTTACCCTCGAACACCGCGGTCCGGAACGACTGGGCGAGCAGCGACATCGCCTTCTCGCACCACAGGTCGGACACCGGGTTGGAGCCGCAGTAGGTGACCCGGTCCTCGGGCTTCTTGCGGTCGAAGCTGGTGTAGTAGCGCGCGGTGTAGCTCTCCACCGCGTGGCAGACGATGTCCATCCCGGACGCCGCGGTGACCTCCGGCGGCAGCGTCATGGTGAGCAGCGGGTCGATCACGGCCAGCGTCGGGCGCAGCCGCCAGTGGCTGATCCCGGTCTTGACCTTCATGGACAGGATGTCCAGCACGCACATCGCGGTGGACTCGGATCCGGTGCCGGCCGTGGTGGGCACCGCGACCAGCGGCTTGAGCTGCCCGGGCGGGACCTTGGCGTTGCCGATCGGCTTGTTGATGTAGTCCATCAGCTCGCCGGGGTGGCTGGTCAGCAGGTTGATCGCCTTGGCGGTGTCGATGGCCGACCCGCCGCCGACGGCGACGAACCCGTCCCACGGTCCCTGCACCCGCGCGTACTCGGTCGCCTTGTTCATCGAGTCGTCGGTCGGCTCGACGTGCACGCCGTCGAAGATCTCCGAGTCGATCTCGTAGCGGCGCAGGTTGTCGGCGATGCGCTGCGGGTGACCGAGCGCGCTGATCCCCGGATCGGTGACGATCAGCACCCGGCGCACGCCGTGGCCCGCCATCTCGAAGCCGATCTCATCCGCGGCGCCGGCACCGAACTTGAGCGGCGGAGCGCCCCAGGTGAAGATCGTTTCCTCGGTCAGTTCGACGCCGTCGTCGCTCATCGCCACCCCTTCTCCGCATGATCTCCTCGGACCGTCGCACGCCCGGTGGGCCTCGTCAATCGAGAGCCGACCGCTCAGCGGAGGTTGCGGACGATCTCCTCGGCCGGGGCGTACATGGCCCGCGCGGTCTTCCCGTCGTGGAACTCGCCGATGGCGGTCATCTCCCACGCCGTCCCGCTGCGACGCAACACGCTCATCACCACGCCGGTGCTCGGCTTGGAGTCGGTGAGGTCGAACCGGACGAGCTCGGCGCCGGTGTCGAGGTCGAGCAGCCGGCAGTAGGCGCGGCGCACCTCGGTGAACTTCTGGCCCTGGAACGAGTTCACCACGAACACGATGGCGTCCACGTCGTCCGGCAGCGCGCTCAGCGTCACGTTGATCGTCTCGTCGTCGCCGGCGCCGTCGCCGGTCAGGTTGTCACCGGAGTGCTCGATCGCGCCCCGGTAGGCGCTCTTGCTCATGAACCACACCGCGTCGGACTTGCGACCGCGGCGGTCGACGGTGATGGCGGAGGCGTCCAGATCGATGCTGCGCCCGCTGTCGGCCGGGTCCCAGCCCAGCCCCATCGCCACCCGGCGCAGCGGCGGCGCGCCGGTCTTGGTCAGCGACACCGTCTCGCGCTTGGCCAGCGACACCCGACCCTTGTCGAGGTTGATCTTTCCTGCGGCCACCGGCTCCGGCACCGGGGCCGGGGCGGGCGGCGGCGCGGCGGCCGGTTCGTCCGCGGCCACCGAGATGCCGTAGTTCGTCGCGATCCCGGCCAGTCCGTCGGCGTAGCCCTGCCCGACCGCGCGCACCTTCCAGCCTTCCCCGCGCCGGTAGATCTCCACGCACAGCAGCGCCGTCTCCGCACCCAGCCCGTCCGGGGCGAAGGTGGCCACCGGGGTACCGCCCACCCGGATGCCCAGCGTCAGCCCGCCCAGCGCGCCGAAGGTCGCCGGGCCGCGGCCGTCGAGGCTGGCGGTCACCGTGACGCACTCGATCTGCGCCTCGACCGCCTGCGGCTCGATGTCCACGCCGTCCGGGCGGTAGCGCACCCCGCGGGCTTCGGGCTGGTTGTAGAACACGAAGTCGGCGTCACCGCGGACCTTCCCGGTGGCCGTCACCAGCAACGCGGAGATGTCGACCGGCGCGCTCGCCGTGACGTCCACCGACACCGGACCGGACGGGAGTGGCGCGTTGGCGCCCTTCGACAGCGTCTGCACCCCCGCGATCCTGCCAGTGCGCGCGGTTCGGTGCCCCGGCCCGACCGCGGGGACGGGCTGCTGGTCAGCGTCGAACGGCCGGCGGGCCGACCGGATCCGGCGCCGCCAACGCGGCCGGCGCGGCGGGTGCGGCCGCCGCCAGCAGCGCGCAGCCGGCGGCGATGCCGAGCATCGCGAGCACGCCGGTGGGGTGGAAGATGTGGCCCAGCAGGAACGGGTAGCAGGACGCCAGCAGCAGCACCGCCCCGGGCACCGCGCGCACCCCGTCGCGGCGGATCAGCACCACGCCGGTCAGCACCGCACAGGCGGCCAGGCAGTACACGCCGGCGTCGCCGAGCCGGCCACCGATCTCGAACAGCCGCAGGACGGACTCGCTGCCGCCCTGCTGCACGTCGGTGACCAGGCCGGCGCCGATCCCGGCCAGGACGTCGAGGCCGGTGTAGAACGTCGCGAAGCCGTAGGCCGCGATTCGCGCCGCCCAGGCGATCGGCCCGCGCTCGCCGCGCAACAGCACCCAGATCGCCACGCTGATCAGCGGGAAGAACGGGATGAGCCAGACGTGCAACGTCCACCAGGCCTGCGCGGTGGAGGGGGCGAGGTAGCTGGGGTGCAGCATCCCGAACCCGGCGAGGGCGAGCCCGGGCAGCGCGACCCCGAGCACGGTGAGCCATCTGGTCATTGCCGCCATCCTGCTCCTGCGCGTGCGCCGCGGCCCGTTCACGTCCCTGATCCGTAAGGTGGCCGCCGTGCCCGACCTGGTCTCCGAGATCTTCGATCCCACCGCGTGGCGCGCGGTCGACGGCTTCGACTTCGCCGACATCACCTACCACCGCGCGCTCGACACCGGCGCCGTCCGGATCGCCTTCGACCGGCCGGAGGTGCGCAACGCGTTCCGGCCCGGCACCGTCGACGAGCTGTACCAGGCGCTCGACCACGCCCGCCAGACCCCGGACGTCGGGTGTGTACTGCTCACCGGCAACGGCCCCTCGCCCCGCGACGGTGGCTGGGCGTTCTGTTCCGGTGGTGATCAGCGCATCCGGGGCCGCACCGGCTACCAGTACGCCTCCGGTGAGACGGCGTCCACAGTGGACCCGTCGCGGGCCGGGCGGCTGCACATCCTGGAGTGCCAGCGGCTGATCCGGTTCATGCCGAAGGTGGTGATCGCGGTGGTGCCGGGCTGGGCGGCGGGCGGCGGGCACTCGCTGCACGTCGTCGCCGACCTCACGCTGGCCAGCGCCGAGCACGCCCGGTTCAAGCAGACCGACGCCGACGTCGGGAGCTTCGACGGTGGCTACGGCTCGGCGTACCTGGCCCGGCAGGTCGGGCAGAAGTTCGCCCGCGAGATCTTCCTGCTGGGCCGCGAGTACTCCGCCGCCGATGCGCACCGGATGGGCATGGTCAACGCCGTGGTGCCGCACGCCGAGCTGGAGACCGTCGCCCTGGAATGGGCCAGCGAGGTCAACGGGAAGTCCCCGACGGCGCAGCGCATGCTCAAGTACGCGTTCAACCTGCCCGACGACGGCCTGGTCGGGCAGCAGCTGTTCGCCGGCGAGGCCACCCGGCTCGCGTACCTGACCGACGAGGCCGTCGAGGGCCGCGACGCGTTCCTGCAGAAGCGCGAGCCGGACTGGTCGCCCTACCCCTGGCACTACTGACCGCGCCGAGCAGCAGGCGATGAATCCAGGGGCGCGCGGGCAGGAATTGTGGTGCGAACGGCACTTTCGCTCGCACCTAGCGTGCGAAAGTGCCGTTCGCACCACCGAACCGGGCGCGGCGTGGCGACCGACGGATGGCGGCGCGGGTCGATCCGGCGGGCGGCGGGGGTCGCGGTGACGGTGATGCGCCAGGTGCCGCTGGACGGGTCGGCGGCGGCCGTGCGGGGACTGGTGGACGCGCTGGGCGCGGCGCTGGCCGGCGGCGCGGCGGTGCTGCCCCTCGGAGCCGCAGCGGCGGTCGGGGCGCTCGGTGCGCCGGCGCCGGGGACCGCGGTGGTGATCATGACGTCCGGGTCGGCCGGCGAGCCGAAGCTGGTGATGCTGTCCGCCGCGGCGCTGCGGGCGTCGGCGGCGGCCACCGCAGAGCGACTGGGCGGTGCGGGGCGCTGGCTGCTGGCGTTGCCGGCCGATCACGTCGCCGGCGTGCAGGTGATCGTCCGGGCGCTGCTGGCCGGGGCCGCGCCGCAGGTCCAGGATCTGCGCAGCGGCTTCCGACCCGACGCCTTCGCCGACGCGACCGCGGCGCTGGGCGCCGGACGCCGGCACACCAGCCTGGTGCCCACCCAGCTGCGCCGGCTGCTGGACGCGGGCGACGCTGCCCTGGCCGCGCTGCGCGGCTACGACGCGGTGCTCGTCGGCGGGGCCGCGCTCGATGCCGGGTTGCGGGCCCGGGCCGTCGCGGCCGGGGTGCGGGTGGTCACCAGCTACGGCATGAGCGAGACCGCCGGTGGCTGCGTGTACGACGGCGTCCCGCTGGACGGGGTGGCGGTGCAGGTCGACGCCGACGGCGGTATCGCGCTCGGTGGCCCGACCCTGGCCATCGGCTACCTCGACCGCCCGGCCGAGACGGCGCGCGCGTTCGACGGCGGCTGGTTCCGCACCGGCGACATCGGCCGCTGGCGCGACGGCCGGCTCGAGGTCCTCGGCCGGGCCGACGACGTGATCATCACCGGTGGCGAGAAGGTGGCGCCGGCGGCGGTGGAGCGGGTGCTGCTGGCGCAGCCCGGCGTGTCGGCCGCGTGCGTCGTCGGGTTGCCGGACCCCGAATGGGGTCAGCTGGTGGCGGCGGCCATCGTCGTCGAGTCGGGCGCCGCGGCCGCTCCGGACCGGCTGCGAGCGGCGGTGGCCGCCGAGCTCGGCCGCGCCGCCGGGCCGCGGGTGGTGCGCTCGGTGGCCGAGATCCCGCAGCTCGGGATCGGTAAACCGGACCGGGCCGCGGTCGCCGCGCTGCTGGCCCGCTGACCCCACGCGGGCGCTCCGGACGAGGACACCCGGCCGGGTGAGGACCGGGCGTACACCTTCGTGTCGCTCACTCTCCGTGTATTGACCACTACTCTCCCAACCGGTCTGATCCGCCCCACAGGACTCATCAGTCACAGAAACAACAGTTCCAGCAACAACGGGCACTGACACAGGGGAGATCACGCATGAGGCTGGGCACCACGATCGCGGCAGTGATCCTCGTGGGATCGCTGAACGCATCGACGGCCGAGGACGGATCGCTCACCACACCTCCGCCACCCACCGTGCCGCCGGCCATCGGGCCGCCGGCGGCGGCGCTGGAGCCGGCCGCGCGGGCCGCGGTCGCAACGCTGGCCACCAGCACCGAGGACCGCACCGCGGCCACCCCAGGGCGCCGCCCCGGCTCCCGGCCGACCTTGACGATCAACCTCTCGGCCGGGGAGGGGGCCGGGGTCGCGATGGTGGCCGGCGCGGCGCAGCTCGATCCGGCCGGCGTGTTCCTCGCCCCGATCGAGGACCCCACCTCGCCCGCCGCCGCCGGCACCGGGAGCACCGGCGCCGACCTGGGATCGTCGAGCACGACCGAGCCGACGATCACCGCGGGCGCACCCCCCGGCGCCGAGCCGGTGGACCCGCCGGCGACCATCCCGGTGCCGACCGGCCTGCTCACGCTGCCGGCGCAGCGACTGGCCACCCCGACCCAGCGGGTCGACAGTGTCGTGGCCGGCGCGATACCTCCCGGCAGCACGGTGACGGTCGACATCCGCGGCCGCGACGCCAACGGCACCTGGACCGAGTGGATCCCCAGCACCGACGCCTCCGGATCGACGGTCACCCTGCCCAGGACCTCGGTCGAGGTGCAGAGCCGGCTGGTCCTGACCGGACCGCCCGCGCCGATCTCCGGCGACGCGCTCCCCGGCCCGACGGTGCGCGCCATCACGCTGATCGTGTACCCGATCATGCTGCCCGCGATGCCGGCACCGACCGTCGCCCCCACGAGCTCCCCGACCACAAGCTCCCCGACGACAACCCCACCGGCGTCGGTGCCCACCACCACGCCGAGGCCGACCAGCACCACCAGCAGCAGGACAAGCAGCACCAGCACCAGCACCACGACACCGACCGCGTCCCGCAGCACGACCAGCACGTCCCCGACCAGCGCTCCCCCGACGAGCCGGACATCGGGCACCACCACGTCAGCGACCTCCTCCCGGTCCACCACCACGGCACCGAGCAGCACGGCAACGACCACCCGGTCGACGACCCCGGCGTCGACGACGACGACCACCACGAGAACCACCACCACGACCCCGTCCCCGACGGCCACCCCACCCGCACCCGGATCCGCCCAGCGGCACCGGGTCTTCGCCACCCGCGAGGGCCTGGTCGGCCGGACCACCGCCAACGGGCACAAGATCAAGAGCAGTGACCGGTTCGTCGCGCTGCCGTCGCGGCGGGCGCTGTCCCCGAACGGCAGCCACGACTACTCGGTCCGGGTCTGCGCCGCGAACGGCCGCTGCGCCGTTGCGCCGGTGTGGGACGTCGGGCCGTGGAACACCCGCGACGACTACTGGAACCCGCCTTCGAAGCGCCAGGAGTGGCGGGACCTCCCGCAGGGCATGCCGGAGGCCCAGGCCGCCAACCAGAAGGGCTACAACGGCGGCAAGGACCAGTTCGGGCGCCGGGTCGCCAACCCCGCCGGTATCGATCTCTCGGACGGCCTGTTCTGGGACGCGCTCGGACTGAAGGACAACAGCTGGGTGACCGTCGACTACCTGTGGACCGGGTCCAGCTCGAACCGGGTCGCGACGTCGGCCACGAGCGCTGGTGCGGGATCGGCGACCGATTCGGGATAACGTCCTCCCTCGTGGCCACCATGGCGCAGTGGATCGAGGGCGCCCGACCGCGCACGCTCCCGACCGCGGTCTCCCCGGTGCTGGTCGGCACCGGGGCCGCGGTGGGTGACGGCATCGTCGCGCCGGGGCTCGCGGTTCTCGCGCTGATCGTCGCGATGGCGATGGTCATCGGGGTGAACTACGCCAACGACTACTCCGACGGCGTGCGCGGCACCGACGACGACCGGGTCGGCCCGCTGCGCCTGGTCGGTTCCCGGGCGGCCGCGCCGGCCACGGTCCGCGCGGTCGCCTTCGCGACGTTCGCCGTCGCCGGCCTGGCCGGGTTGACGCTGGTGTCGCTGAGCGGGCAGTGGTGGCTGCTGGCGGTCGGCGCGGTCTGCATCGCCGGGGCGTGGTTCTACACCGGAGGCTCGCGGCCCTACGGCTACGCGGGGTTCGGCGAGGTGGCCGTGTTCATCTTCTTCGGACCGGTGGCCGTGCTCGGCACGGTGATCACCCAGGGCGGCCGACCGGGTGCGCTGGCGGTGGTCGCGGCGCTCGCGGTGGGCATGCTGACCTGCGCGGTGCTGGTGGCCAACAACCTGCGCGACATCCCGACCGACACTGTCGCGGGCAAGCGCACGCTGGCCGTGATGCTCGGGGACACCGACACCCGCAGGCTCTACGCCGCGCTGGTCGCGCTGCCGCTGCTGTTCTCGGCGCTGGCCGGGCTGCACAGCTGGCCGCTGTTGCTCGGCCTCGCCACCATCCCGATCGCGGTCCTGCTGGCCCGCACGGTGCTCCGCGGCGCCACCGGCCGGGACCTGATCCGGGTGCTCGCCCAGACCGGCCTGCTGCTGTTCAGCTGGTCAGCGCTCACCGCGATCGGGCTGGGGCTGGGCTTCCTGATCGGCCGGCCGCTCATCTGAGCCCTCGGTGCCGGTCTCGGCGCCGGGCGCCGCGGGGTCCTGGGTCGGGGGCGGTTCGACGGGGTCGTCACCGCGCAGGCCGCGGCGCAGCGCGGACCGCTCGGCCGCGCGGCGCTCCCGGGTCACCGCGAGGGCGCTGTCGAGCCGCTCCCGCAACCCGCGGAACAGCACCATCGACAGCGGCAGCGCCACGATCAGGCCGGTGAGCACCGCGATCAGCAGCGGCACCCCGGCCAGCAACAGCAGCCCGGCCACGATCGCGACCACGGCCAGCCGCGCCGATGCGTACAACCAGATCGTCGCGGCCAGTCCCGGCTGGCGCCCGACGGGCGGCGGCGTACTCATGGTTCGAGCGTACGACGGGGCCGTGACGCGCTGTCGTCGTCGGATGGCCGCGTGTCCGGTTCGTCCTTTAAGAAACCTTTACCGACGGACAACCGTTCGAGTACCTGTGGTCCGAGGTGTCACGATGGTGCGGAAGTTCACCATTACCGAGAGGTCCGCCATGTCGATCACCACCCAGGGCAGCGAGCGCCTACTCACCCCCGGCGAAGTCGCCAGCCTGTTCCGCGTCGACCCGAAGACCGTCACCCGCTGGGCCTCCGCCGGCCGGATCGGCTCCATCCGCACCCCGGGCGGGCACCGTCGGTTCCGCGAGTCGGAAGTACGCAGCATGCTGGCCAACCTGACCAGCGAGGCCACCACCCCGCCCGGCCACGCCTGAGCAGCTGGTTCGTCGCATGATCAGCGACTGCGGTAGCTGACGCTCACGGGGTGCAGCTTTTCTACCGCAGGTGCTGATCATGCCGCCGTCAGCGCGGTGCTGCTGGCCACCGCGGCCGACCGGGCCGGCTCCGCGGCCGAGCGGCTGGTGCTCTCGCTGCCGTGCGGGGGCGCTGGGCGGCCGGATGCACGGCCACCCGTTCGAGCGTTGGACGGTCCGCGTACCCGACCGGGACCTCTTCACGCCGTCCCCCCGCCGACTGGGCTAACCTCGGTGGCGGAGGTGGTCCACGGTGTTGTTCCTCATCGCGTTCATCGGTGCCGCAGTCATCGCAGTGGTGCTGTGGAAGGCCCTGAACACCGCCGCCCGAACCGAGGCGGGACCGCAGCCGCCACCGCACCGAACATCGTCCCCACCGACCCCGCCCCGGGTCAGCGGCCCCGACGACGACGCCGATTTCCTGCGCCAGCTCGACGAGAAGGTCAAGCGCCGCGACGAGCCCCCCTCGGCCTGAGCCGAGGGCGAGGTCAGCGGCGGGGCCGGGGCTCGAAGGCGTCCGCCACCGCGGCGGCCAGTTCCAGCATCGCCAGCCGGGTGTCCGGGTCGATGCGGTCCAGCTCGAGCTCCGCACCCTCCTCCAGGTGCGCGTCGAACGGGACCCGCACCACCGCCCGGCAGCGGGCCGCGAAGTGCGCGGCCACCCGGTCCAGATCCACCCCGCCCGCCGACCGGTGCACGCAGTTGATCACTACCACCGAGTTCCGGACCAGCTCCCCGTGGCCGTGCGCATCCAGCCAGTCCATGGTCGCCGAGGCGCTGCGCGCGCCGTCGATCGAGCCGGACGACACGATGATCAGCTGATCGGCCACCCCGAGCACGCCGTACATGGCCGAGTGCATCAGGCCGGTGCCGCAGTCGGTGAGCACGATGTTGTAGAAGTGCTCCAGCAGGTTGACCGTGCGCCGGTAGTCGTCCTCGCTGAACGCCTCCGACACGGCCGGATCCTGCTCGCTGGCCAGCACCTCGAGCCGCGATGAGCCCTGCGAGGTGTAGGCGCGCACGTCGGTGTAGCGGCGCAACCGCTGGGCGTCGCGCAGCAGGTGCCGGACCGTCGCGCTGGTCTCCAGCGGGATCTTCTGGCTGAGCGTGCCGCGGTCGGGGTTGGCGTCCACCGCCACCACCCGGTCACCGCGCAGCGACGCGAAGGTGGCCCCCAGGGTGGCCGTCATCGTGGTCTTCCCGACGCCGCCCTTGAGGCTCAGCATCGCGATCTTGTAGCAGCCCCGCAACGGCTGGTTGGCGCGCGCGGTGAGCAGCCGCAGGCGTTGCTCGGCCGGGCTCTCCCCCGGGTTGATCAGCCGCAGCGAGAGCAGGTAGAGCGCGCGCCGCCAGCCCGACTGCGGTGGCCGCTTCGTCGGGCGCAGCAGCCGCACGCTGGACAGGTCGGTGGCGAAGCCGTCGACGGTGCTGCGGGCCCGCTGAGCCTCCTGGGCGGCGACGGCGCCGGGGTCGGTCCAGCGGCCGGACCCGCGGACGGCCGGGATCGGTGGCATGCCGCGGTCCGGCCCGCGATGATCGAGCGCGACCTGCGTGGGAATCGCCGGGGCCGGGATCGCCGGCACCCGCCCGGCCTGCGGCGGCACGGCTCCGGCCTGCGGGGGCACGGCCCCAGCCTGCGGCAGCGCGGCCCCGGCCTGCGGCGGCACGGCTCCGGCCTGCGGCGGCGCTGTCCCAGGCTGCGGCGGCACGGCCCTGGTCTCCGGCAGCGCAGGCCCACCCTCCGGCGGCGCCGCTGCGGGCGGGGTCGGTGCCGGGTTTCGGGGCCCGTCCGGCGCCGGTCGTAACCCACGCCGGGTCGGTGCGGACCGGGTCGGAGCCGACCGGGCGGGCGCGGGGCCGGCCGCGGCCGTGGAACCGCTTGCGGGACTGGTCGTGGAACCGCTTGCGGGACCGGCACCGGCTGCCCCGGCCGGACCGGGATCGATCACCCACCCGGCGCCGTCGGCTTCGGCGCCGTCCGGGGCGGGCGCGACGGGGGCGGCGCTCGCGACGGCCGGGCCGTACGGGCCCGGACCGACATCGGCACCGGCCACGGACGCACCGCGGGCGCCGTCGGCCGCGGCGTCCGGCGCGGACGGGAACGGCAGCACGCCCGGCGGCACCGGTCGCGAGCCGGCCACCCGCGCCGTGCGGCCGGGGACACGGCGCGGCAGCGCCCCGCTGCCACCGGGATGGGCCGTCGTCTCCGGTGCCCGGCGGCTCCCGGTGCCGCCGCGCCCGGTGCCGCCACGAGCGGGGGCGGCCCGGTCGACGTCAACCCGACCGGACTCGACCCGACCCGAGTCGGAAGGAGTGGTGTCGACCCGAGCGGAATCGGCCCGAGCGAAGTCGGCCCGAGCGAAGTCGGCCCGAGCGGAATCCCCCCGAGTGGAGTCGGCCCGAGTGGAGTCGGCCCGAGTGGAGTCGGCCCGAGTGGAGTCGACATAGTCCGAGTCGACCTCCTCGCCACCCGGCTCGGCCGCCCGCTGCACCGGCAGCTGCTCGACGGCCGGCACCCGTCGCGGCGCAGGTGGCGACACGTAGGGCCGGGTCGAGGCGGGTCGCACGACGCCCCAGCGCTCACGGACGTAGCGACCGACCGAGCCCTCGGGGTAGTCGTAGGTGTCGCCGCCTTCACGCTCCGTCACGACATCGACCCGTCGAACCTGCTGGAGCGACCGTTGATCCCGTGCATGTCAGCAGACGGTAGTCGGTTGGCTCCTCGTGGTCGAGATGCGGCTGCGGGTTCGCACGACGGTGGGTGTCCATCGGGTGAATTCCTGCCGATGGCGGGCACGCTCAGCCCAGGCCCGAATAG
This sequence comes from uncultured Actinomycetota bacterium, assembly GCA_963730945.1. GTDB lineage: Bacteria > Actinomycetota > Actinomycetes > Mycobacteriales > Pseudonocardiaceae > Pseudonocardia. The sequence goes on along the minus strand of CAVSTV010000003.1, from coordinate 9,171 downwards.
GAGTGCAATCCCGCAACGACCATGTTGATGAAGAACAGGTTGAAGATGATCGCGGCCAGCCCGGCCGCGTTGATCCAGGCGGCGCGCCCGGTGCGCCAGCCGGCCGTCGCGCGGGCGTGCAGGTACGACGCGTAGATCACCCAGGCGACGAACGCGACGGTCTCCTTCGGGTCCCAACCCCAGAACCGGCCCCAGGCCGCCTCGGCCCAGATCGCCCCGGCGATGACCGCGAAGGTGTACAGCGGGAAGGCGATGATCGTGACGCGGTAGGCCAGCCGGTCGAGGCTCTCGGCGCTCGGCAGCCGGTCGGCGAACCCGGGCAGCCGCCCGGACCGGCGCAGCAGGTAGAGCAGGCTCGCCACCCCGGGCACGAAGAACAGCCCGGAGGACAGCGCGATCGTGGTGACGTGCACGACCAGCCAGTACGACTGCAGCGCGGGCATCACCGGCGCGGCGTCGGCGTAGAGCACGGTGCCGGCCAGGAACAGCAGGACCACGACGGGCAGCAGCAGGAACAGGCCGACCGGACGGGCCGCGGCCCAGCGCCGCAGCACCAGCAGCCAGGTCACGACGGCGGCCAGGCAGATCGCCGAGGTGAACTCGTACATGTTGCCCAGCGGCCAGCGCCCGGCCGCCAGCCCGCGCGCGACGATGGACGCGAACTGCAGCGCGGCGCCCAGCACCAGCACCGACACGCCCATCCGGCCGAGCCGGTCGGCCCGGCTGCGTCCGGCCGGGACGGGGTCGGGCGCAGCGGGGTCGGTTGCGGTGGGGTCGGGTTCGGCCGCCCCCGCCAGCACCGGCGTCATCGACCGGGTCAGCGCGTACTCGGCGCCGTGCAGCACCATCGAGAGCACGTAGATCCCGACCGCGGCCATGAACAGGCGGTCGCTGTAGAGCGCCAGGGTGGCGAGCATCAGCCGTCCTCCGGGGTCGAACGCATGAGTACGGCCGCGGCCAGCCGCTCGAACTCCTCGCCGTAGCCGGCACGGTCGGTGCGGGCCAGCCCACCGAGCTCCACCACGGTACGGGCGCCGCCGTCGATCGGGGTGAGCCGAACCCAGAACCGGCGCCGGCGGATGGTCAGCGACAGCCCGAGCCCGATCAGCAGCAGCACCGCGAAGGCCAGCACCGCGCCCTGCCCGGGGTCGTGGCTGATCTGCAGGTTCACCCACTGCCGGACGCTGTCGAAGCGGATCACCGTGCCGTCGTCGAGTGTCAGCTCCTGGCCGGGCACCAGGTTGGCCCTCGCCACCCGCACCAGCGCACCGGAGTCCACCTTGGACTGGTCGACGTTGAAGATCGACTGGCCGCGGCCGTTGTCCAGGCCGAGGTCGCCGCGCAGCACGTCGATGGCCACCTCGGGATCGCGCAGCGCCGGGAACACCGAGGTCACGACCTGGCCGCCGGAGCTGGTCGGGGCGAGCAGGCCGGTGATCGCCAGCTGGGTGCGGCGCCGCTCCGCCTCGTCGACGACGCCGGGCCGGGAGAACTTGGTGGCGCCCTGGGAGAGCAGGGTGCCCTGGTCGACCGGGACCCACTGGATCTCGCTGCTGCGCTGCTGGCCGTCGGGGAAGGTCACGGTGAACCGCGGCGCGTAGCCGTGCCCGAGCAGGTAGACGCGGTTGCCGTCCAGCCGCAGCGGGTTGTTGACCGCCAGCGGGTGCAACCGCCAGGTCTGGGTGTCACCGGCCGCCAGGTCCTCGGCGCTCTGGTAGGCCAGGCCCGCGCTGTAGCCGACGGCCTGGCCGGTGGGCAGGAAGTCGGCGGTGAAGCCGTCGACCCGGACGCAGAACGGGGTGAGGTCGGTGCCGTCGACGCGCAGCCCCGGGTGGAACGAGTCGTAGCCGAGGATGCCGGTGTTGCAGAACTGGCCGCCGAGCGTGGGCACGATGACCTGGCCCTGGTAGCCGTAGACCTTGCCGGCGGCGAAGCCCAGCAGCACCCCGATCAGGCTGAGGTGGAACACCAGGTTGCCGACTTCACGCAGGTAGCCGCGCTCGGCGGAGATGGTGCGGGCCGAGCCCTCGGATGCGGTCAGCCGTCGCCAGCCGGCCAATCGCGCCTGCACGCGTTCGGCGGCGGTGTCCAGCCCGACATCGAGCGTCCCGGCGGCGTGGTGCGGCAGCCTGCCCAGGTTCCGCGGGGTCGCCACCGGCGGTGAGCGCAGCGCCGTGGCGTCGTCGACGGTCCGCGGCAGCACGCAGCCGACCAGCGACACCATCAGCAGCAGGTAGATCGCGGCGAACCAGGGGGCGGCGAAGACGTCGAAGAAGCCCAGCCGGTCGAGCACCGGCCCGAGCTGCGGATGGTCGGTGAGGTACTGGTCGACGAGCCGGACGTTCAGTGAGCGCTGGGGCAGCAGCGCACCGGGCAGCGCGGCCACCGCGAGCAGGAACAGCAGCACCAGGGCGGTGCGCATCGAGGTCAGCCCGCGCCACGCGTTGCGCAGCAGCGCGCCGGCACCGGACGCGCGGCGCGCGGGGACGTCCGGGTCGGGCGGACGCGTCGGCGTCCGGGTCGGGGTGGCCATCGCTACAGCACCGGCGTGAAGCCGGCGACGGAGGTCTGCAGGGTGGCCAGCAGGCCGCCCCACAGCCCGCTGACCAGCAACAATCCCACGGCGACCAGCAGCACGCCGCCGCCGACCTGGATGGCCCGGGTGTGCCGGCGCAGCCAGCTCATGGCCCGCACGGCCCGCGCCGCGCCGAGCGCGATCAGCACGAAGGGCAGCCCGAGCCCGGCGCAGTAGGCCAGCGTGAGCACGACGCCGCGCATCGAGCCACCGCCGGTGCCCGCCGCGACGGCGACCACCCCGGCCAGCGTGGGCCCGATGCAGGGCACCCAGCCCAGCCCGAAGACCGCGCCGAGCAGCGGCGCCCCCCACAGCCCCGCGCGCGGCACCCAGTGCACCCGCCGCTCGTGCTGCAGCATCGGGATCAGCCCGACGAAGGCCAACCCCATCGCGATCATGACGACGCCGCCGGCTCGTTGCAGCATCGCCTCGTTGTCCACCAGCGCGTCGGACAGCCACACGACGCCGACCAGGACGGTGCCGAACACCGCGGTGAACCCGGCGACGAACAGCGCCGCGGCGCCCGCCACCCGCCAGCGGCCGGACCGGGGCGCCGCGGCCTGGGCGAGCGTGGCCGGCGGTGCGTCCGAGCCGACCAGCCCGGCCAGGTACGCGAGGTATCCGGGGACCAGCGGGACCACGCAGGGCGAGGCAAAGCTCACCGCGCCCGCCAGCACGGCCACCGCGGCCGCGACCAGCAGCGGGCCGGATACCGCGAGGGTGGTCGAGGGGTCCATCACGGCTGAGCGTAGGCCGCGAACCGGCATTGTGGCGCGTCGGGTTCTACGCGTCGTAGTGCGCAAGGCCGCCGTGCGTTGCTTCCTGTCCCCGAAGCCCCCTCGGGACGCACCCATCGGAACGAACGGCACTTTCGCACGCTAGGTGCGAGCGAACGGGCCGTTCGCACCGCTCCTGGCCGCCGCTACAAGATCCACGAGCGCAAGGGTTAGGGAGCCGGGGGCTCGGCGGCCAGGCGTTGCACGAGCGGGATCAGCTCGGGCACCCGGATGCTGCGCAGGTAGACCGCGGCGACCCGGTGCTGGCGGTCCAGCACGACGGTGAGCGGCACGACGTTGCGCGGGACCCCGCCCAGCTGGGCCAGCGAGCGGCCGGGCGGGTCGAAGATCGACGCGTAGGTCAGGCCCCGGTCGCGGACGAAGTCGGCCGCCGCGGTGCGGTCGTCACGCACGTCGATCCCGAGCACCGCGGCCCCGAGCGGCGCGGTCTGCTGGTGCACGAACTCCAGGTCCGGCACCTCGGTCCGGCACGGACCGCACCACGAGCCCCAGACGTTGAGCACCACGACCCGGCCGGCGTAGTCGTCGAGCCCGATCGTGGTGCCCGGCGCCAGCAGGCTCTCCCCGGACAGCGCGCCGACCGTGCCCCGCGACTGCGGCGGGTCGTAGGTGATCGCCGTCTGCCCGCCGGGGGCGACGAACTGGAACTCCTGCCCGCCGACCACCGCGTCCTTGGTGGCCGCGCAGCCGGTGAGCAGCAGCGGCGCGGCCAGCACCGCGGCCAGCAGCGCCGGCAGCCGCCTCATGCGCCGGTGTTGGTCGGGTCGCTGGCGCCGGCCGGTTCGGTGTAGCGCACCCCGGTCAGCTCGGTGCCGGTGAAACTCAGCGAGGTGAGCGAGGCCAGCGCGCACTGGCGGTGCCGCGGGTCGTGCCAGAGCCGCTTGCCGGTGACGAACCGGCGCAACGTCCAGATCGGCAGCTGGTGCGAGACGCACAGCGCCTCCCGCCCGGCGGCCAGCTCGCGGGCCCGGTGCACGGCGCCGAACATCCGGTGCGCGATCTTCAGGTACGGCTCCCCCCAGGACGGGGTGAACGGGTCGGTGAGCAGCGGCCAGTGCCGCGGGCTGCGCAGCGCCCCGTCGCCCACCGACACCCGCTGCCCCTCGAACCTGTTGTCCGCCTCGATCAGCAGCTCCTCGGTGATGATCGGCAGGCCGTGCCCGGCCGCGATCGGGGTCGCCGTCTGCTGGGCGCGCTGCAGCGGCGAGGCGAGCACGACGGCCAGGTCGGCGCCGGCCAGCGCCGCGGCCACCGTCTCGGCCTGCCGGATCCCGTTGTCGGAGAGCCGGAAGTGGGGCAGCCGCCCGTAGAGGATGCGGTCCGGGTTGAACACTTCGCCGTGTCGTAGCAGGTGGACGACCGTCTTGATCGCCGGGCTTGTTGTCCCCGGGCCTGTCGTCACTGAGCTGCCTCGGCGGGCGGGGTCGCGGTGGCCGCGGCCTGCGCGGCGGCCGGCAGCGCCTCGGCGATCAGCTGCCAGCAGTCGTCGTCCAGCGCCGTGGAGACGAACCAGGCCTCGAAGGCGCTCGGCGGCGGGTACACCCCGCGTTGCAGCAGCGCGTGGAAGAACGCCGGGAACCGCCAGGTCGCGGCGGCCTGCGCGCCGCCGTAGTCGACGACCTCGTCGGCGGTGAAGAACACCGACAGCATGTTCCCGGCGAACTGGATCCGGTGCGGCACGCCCTGCTCGCTCAGCGCGTCGCCCAGCAGCTCCCCCAGCCGACGGGAGTTCGCGTCCAGCTGCGCGTACACCGCGGCGTCGGCCGCGCGCAGGGTGGCCAGCCCGGCCGCCACCGCGACCGGGTTCCCGGACAGCGTGCCGGCCTGGTAGACCGGGCCGGCCGGAGCGAGGTGCGACATGTGCGCCGTCGAGCCGCCGAACGCCGCGGCCGGCAACCCGCCCGACATCACCTTGCCGAACGTGTAGAGGTCCCCCGCGACACCCTCGAGCCCGTACCAGCCGGCCGCCGAGACCCGGAATCCGGTCATCACCTCGTCGATCACCAGCAGCGCGCCGTGGGCGTGGCAGACCTCGCGCAGCCCGGCGTTGAAGTCCGGCCGCGGGGCGATCGCGCCCATGTTGCCGGCGGCCGCCTCGGTGATCACGCAGGCGATGTCGGCACCGCGTTCGGCGAACACCGCGCGCACCGCGTCGAGGTCGTTGTAGGGCAGCACCACGGTGTCGGCGGCCTGCGCGCCGGTCACGCCGGGGCTGGTCGGCAGGCCCAGCGTGGCCACCCCGGAGCCGGCCTGGGCCAGCAGCGCGTCGACGTGGCCGTGGTAGCAGCCGGCGAACTTGACGATCATCCGGCGGCCGGTGATGCCGCGGGCCAGCCGGATCGCGCTCATCGTCGCCTCGGTGCCGGAGTTGACCAGCCGCACCTGCTGCACCGGCGGCACCCGGGCGATGATCGCCTCGGCCAGCTCGATCTCGGCCTCGGTCGGGGCGCCGAAGGACAGCCCGCGTCCGGCGGCGGCGCGCACCGCGTCGACGACGGCGGGGTGCGCGTGCCCGAGGATCATCGGACCCCAGGAACAGATCAGGTCGACGTAGCGGCGGCCGTCGGCGTCGGTCAGCCAGGGGCCGCTGGCCGAGGCCATGAAGCGCGGCGTGCCGCCGACCGAGGTGAACGCCCGGACCGGCGAGTTCACCCCGCCCGGGATGACGGTGCTGGCGCGCTCGAAGAGGGCTCGCGAGATGTCGGCGTCGAGGCCGGTGACCGATGGCAATGCCGAGCTACCCACTACCCCAGTCTTGCAGCAGATCCCCCGTTCGACGCGCTGGGTCGATGATCGCCGGTCAGCGCCGCGGGTTGGCGAAGAACCGCGCCGAGGCCGGCATGAACATCAGCACCGTGCCGGCGACGCTCGCGACCAGCACGACGGCCAGGAAGATCAAGCTGGTGGGGTCGCCCGCGCCCCCGCCGAGCAGGCTGAACAGCAGCATCAACGTGAACCCGACCGTCATGACGGTGACCAGGATCCGGGCCCAGTTCTGGCCCCGGAACGCCAGCACCGAGAACACGATGTAGAGCAGCGCGATGCCGGCCATCACGGCGCCGACCACGCGGACGAACCCCACCAGCGTCTCCGCGGTGACGCCGGCCTCCGCGATCCGCGGGTCGTTCAGGATCTCCGGGGGGAACAGGCTCGTCGAGTCCACGATCGCCATCAGCGCGCCGACCGCCAGGAACGGCAGCGCGCTCAGGATGAGCAGCGTCAGCGCCAGCCCCATGATCCCGGGGCGGGGCGTGCCCTCCACACCGCGGTCGTCGAGGCCGGCCGGGTAGGGCGGTGGCGATCCGTACGGGCTGTAGGCCGGCTGACCGTAGGGGGCGGCGCCGTAGGGCTGGCCGCCGTAGCCCGGTTGCCCGTAGACCGGCTGCTGGCCCGGCTTCTGTTGTCCCTCGTCCGCGGCCTGGCCGTAGGCCGCAGCCGCCTGGCCGTAGGGCGGCGGCTGACCGTAGCCGTACTGGTTGGCCCCGTACTGGTTGGCCCCGTACTGGTTGGCTCCGTACGGCTGGGCGCCATACTGGCTCTGGTTGGGGTACTGGCTCTGGTTCGGATACTGGTTCGAGCCGTACTGGCCGGGCTGCGGGTACTGGCTACCGCCGTAGCTCGGCCCGCCGTACTGACCGCCCGGCTGACCGTACTGGCCCGGTTGTGGTGGGGCGGGCTGGTAGGAGGGGGCTTGCCCACCCGGCGTGCCCGCCGACGGGTGCCCCGCCTCGGAGTTGCCGCTCTGGTCGGGCTGCTCGGCCGCCGACTTCTCCGGGTGGCCGCCCTCGGGGGAGGATTCAGACTGCTGTCCCCCGCGCGGCGGGTCGGGCGGAGTGCTCACCGCGCCACCGTAGAGCGGGGTTCAGCGGCTGTCCACGCAAGTCCGCCCAGGACCAGCCCAGGGAACCGAAGCGTTACCCGCTCCGGTTGATCCGGGTGACCAACCGGTCAGCGCCGGCCGTTGTGGATGTCCTCCGACATCCGCACCACGGCGTAGTAGAACTCCAGCGAGACCCGCAGCAGCGCCATCGAGAACAGCGCCACCACGGCGCCGAGCAGCAGCGTGATCAGGCCGGCGATCGCGCTGACGCTGAACAGCGCGATGACGTAGCCGATGTAGCCGAGCCCGATCAGGATCGACCCCACGATGTACAGCAGCCTGATCATGCTCGGCGTCGCGAAGGTCGAGAACGAGAAGTCGAACAGGGCGGCGAAGCCGCTGCGGTCACCGGGCGCGACCTGGGTGGGGCCACCACCGGCCGGCCCGCCCTGCGGGCCCCAACCGGGAGACGACGGGGGCTGCTGCTGACCGTAGCCACCGGGATACTGCTGGCCACCGGGCCAACCCTGCCCGGCGGGCTGCTGGGGCCGATCGCCGGGGATGCCGGGGTCGTAGCTCATGTGCGTTCCACCTGTGTCCTGTCGAAGATGGGCGATCGTATCCAGCGTGCCGGGGGCCCCTCGATCGGCCTCTCGCCGGTGGAGGGGTCAGTCGGTCCCGACCCGGTTGGCCACCTCGGTGGCCCAGTAGGTCAGCACCACGTCCGCGCCGGCCCGGCGGATCGAGGTGAGGGTCTCCAGGATGGTCCGGTCCCGGTCCAGCCAGCCGTTGGCCGCCGCGGCCTCGACCATCGCGTACTCCCCCGACACCTGGTAGGCCGCGACCGGCACGTCGGAGTTCTCGGCGACCGCGCGCAGCACGTCCAGGTAGGCCATCGCGGGTTTGACCATGACCAGGTCGGCCCCCTCCTCCAGGTCGAGCGCGAGCTCGCGCAGCGCCTCCCGCACGTTCGCGCTGTCCTGCTGGTAGGTCCGCCGGTTGCCCTTCAGCTGCGACTCGACGGCCTCGCGGAACGGGCCGTAGAACGCCGAGGAGTACTTGGCCGTGTAGGCCAGGATGCCGACGTCGATGAACCCGGCGTTGTCGAGCGCCTCCCGGATCACCCGAACCTGTCCGTCCATCATCCCGCTCGGGCCGAGCAGGTGCGCGCCCGCTTCGGCTTGCGCGAGCGCCATCTCGGCGTAGACGGTGAGGGTCTCGTCGTTGTCGACGTAGCCGTCCGCGTCGAGCACCCCGCAGTGGCCGTGGTCGGTGAACTCGTCGAGGCAGGTGTCGGCCATCAGGACGGTGGCGTCGCCGACCTCGGAGCGGAGGTCGGCGAGGGCGACGTTGAGCACGCCCTCCGGGTCGACGCCGCCGGTGCCGCGGGCGTCGCGGGTTTCCGGGACGCCGAAGAGCATGAGGCCGCCGACGCCGGCGGTGACCGCGTCGGTAGCGGCTTTGCGGAGGGAGTCGCGGCTGTGTTGCATGACGCCCGGCATCGAGGTGATCGGGACCGGTTCGCGCGCGCCTTCCTTGATGAACAGCGGCAGCACCAGGTGGCGTGGTCGCAGGTCGGTCTCGGCGACGAGCCGTCGGAGGGCCGGGGTGGTGCGCAGCCTCCGCGGGCGGTGCGTGGGAAACGCCATTCACTCAGGGTAGAGGGCAGTTGGTGGTGCCTCCTGAGTGGAGTCATTCTTTTCATCGTTGGTTGCAGCGTGGCGCGGCCAAGGCTGTATTGATGGTGTGGTCGGCTTGGCAGGCGTTCCCGATCTACGTCCCCGGCCTGGGGACGAGACCTCGCCATCGGCTGTTCCTGCCTGGCTGTGGTCCCGGAAAATCATGCTCGCACGTAGCTTTGAGCTGCGGTGATACGCTTGTACTCGAACACTTGTTCGAGTAGTATGAGAAGCATGGTCGGCGACGAGGTGCAGACAGGAGTGACGCTCCTGCACGAAGGGCTCACCAGCCTGCACGCA
>CAVSTV010000002.1:0-532633 GCA_963730945.1 uncultured Actinomycetota bacterium | reverse complement strand
CATTATCTTTGCCTTTGAGATCGTAACCATGTCTGCTTAATCCGTGTTGACTATCTTTGAGTTTTCATTTTTGCAATATAGTTGCACGATCTTCGTCTTCTTCCTGTCAGTTACTTTGTTATAAAATCAATGGCGTTACCACAGCGCCTGAGTCTGCATGTAGCCAAAGCCACCCGAAGGCATGTCACGTTAGCACGCAGGAGTTACACCTATTTTTCTTAAGGGAGGTTTTTCGCAACGAAATATTTAATGCATTGGATAATACGTGAATTTCGTTTACCTATTTGTTTTAATTTCTTTGTAAGTCTCTGATTTGTTTTCCTCTTTCACTTGTTCCTCTTTCTATTTTATTTTTCATTTTTTTTTATAATCCCTCTTAAAGCGCTTCCCTTTAACACCTTCGGGTGCCCTTAGCAAATAAGTCTTCGAACAAAATGTTACCCTTGGCATTTCCTCTTCCTCTTTTGCTTCGGCAAGCTCTTTTCTTCGATTTTCGTCGACAAATAAGCGTGTGCTCTTCAGAGAATTGTTTAAATCGGCAACACGCCCTTCTTTTTCTCAATCCCTCTTAAGAAATTACATAAGGGCTTGCACATGCATATTGTTTACCTTCGTCTTGCCCTGTAAATCAACTCCAGCTCTTTCTGATGTAGACATAAGCAACTCATCACTTTATCCTCGTCTGTTTCTTCAAGAAAGTACAAAAGGGTTATCCGTAGTAAACCACACACGGGACAGTTGCACCCCATCAGCGCTATGTTTTTCCCGGCCCAGAAACCGGCCCAGCAAAAAGAAGAACAAGCTACCGCGCGAAAAAAAATCAACAAAAAGGAGTTTTTTATTATCATATCCGTCCTTATAAATACTGTTATTTCTTTTTAAAACCCATCGCTTCAAACAAGTACTTCCGGATATTGTGGAACAAATATTTCATATTAAATCATATAATTTTTCTCATTTGAATAGACCGAATTGGTACTCCTTTTGGATAAAGCCGGTGCCTATTTTTCGAAATTTTGGGACATCCCGCTCAAACACTTTGTGTTTGTCTCTTACCGCATGCGAAATATCATCCAGATTTTTACGTGGCGGTATATGTTAGTATCTGTTTTATCGATTTTCTTCTATAATTTTTTCCTACAACTGAAAATTTTATACACCTTGTTTATTCCCTGTGCATTAAATCAAGCTTAAAGCGGCTTTTGTTTATTTTCTTTATTGGTCATTGTTCTTCTAATTTTTTCTTCATCAAACCATATGAAATGTTGAGCTCCTGGCTCAACTGTAAAGCGCTATCAGGATTATTTAGTTTACGAATAATTTTCCCTCAAACACCTTCCTACCCAAAGCTCTTTTGTTGTACTAGTGAGGGTTCGTGGCTTCGCTTCGGCCCCACCACCCGAAAATGTAATATTATAGACGTTCCGTCAAACCGTATAGTTTTTCGCATCAAACCCCCCCCACATCTTTCACTGCAATTGTCAATGTATAATTATTGGTTGCTCTAACCAAGTAAAATCTTTTGTTTGCCCGTGTGAAGTGACTTTGAAATCCCCACTCATAAAACTGTCTTCTTCTCAACTAAAACGGTTTCGCCACATCCATAGAATTTTATTGTCATACCAGCTATTAATTCATTACATACACTCCCCTGCATCATCCTGCTCGTGAATACACAAATCAACATACCTAATCCCATGCGCGATACATCGCTTGACAGACAATCGCATCATCAAAACCACTGCTTGCCTGCCCTGAGTTTGGCAATTTCTCAGTTTCTCTTTGCCAAAAAGCGATTATTTATTTTTAAATATATACTTCTTCTTTAAGGAAAAGGTAAAGTCTGAGGTTAACTACAGGGACAAACATACTTACAAATCCGGCTATTTCTTTTTAGTGTTGGAAATGCTTCTCCTGTAGGAATTCGTTGCACCAGTGGAGGTCGGAAAAATATGGAATGCCGCTTACCAGCTTTTGAGGAACCTCCTCAGCAATTTACCTGAGCTCCCGGCCCCAGGTGTATTCATGAAATCGAGTTATCAATGGCTCGTATCCTATAGACCAAAGTGTTCTGAGGGTTCTGAACGGAAGAATACAGTTGGTTATATGTTGTGTTGTGATTAATGTTTCACGTATTATAATTTGTATCATTGTAATTAGTATAAACATCGTTGGGCATTTCCCTCTTTCCTTTGTGGTGCGAAAGTGTGTGGTCTTTGTGCTGCGGTTGTATGCAATTTCTCGAGTTATCCAGTGTTGTAAATACTTGTTGCTTCGATAACTACATTCAGATATTCAATCTTTCCACATCAGCGTCGGGTTTTGACAATACACCTGGGATTTTGCACAAACGAAAGGTGTCCTAAGCTAAACCTCCTCTACCTATTTGGATCGTTGATTTGGTTTGATGCTCATCTTTTAGGAAAGCAAACCACTACACGCTTGTCCAATATTCTAATAAGAACAAAAAAATTGCAGCCCTCTATCCGTGTCCGTTTTCCTCTCCAGCGCGACGTTTATCGCGCACCACTTCTGACACCTCCATCACTATGCCATTGCACAAAATTACCGCAGGATGTTCCCTCCTCTTTACTCCTTCCATAGCCATTATCAACTCAATGCTAAAAGTTTTCCTAATACACACTAATAAGCTCTTTGGCCCACAGGGTTTCATTCCATCCTCATAGGTGGAAATTGTCATGTATCCGTTTGGCTTATTGTTTAATAATTTTTCAACTCTCTCCTTCCACAAAACGATATAAAAGATATAAAAATCTTTGACTAAAAAATGAAATAAATCCTATTACTTTCGTTAAAACTCTTTAAGTCAATAAGTGCAAGTATCTCAAAATAATATCCTTTTATTTGATTGCCACATCCTCTCATAGTTTGAATGGAATCCATTAAATTTTGGTGTTGATTGTTGCTTAAAAAGGACATGAGGGTGTTGAAGGCTATCAGTCAGGGTGCATTTGGGCCATACAAAGGGCAGGCCTCTTGTTATCATCCTGGAGATTGAATGCATCAAACAAAAGCGTCGTCTTTCTCAACGAACATTGGAATCAAAAAAAACCAATCACATTCTCTTCGCGGCACAAAAGGAATATTGCCTGGAATTAAATATAATTGTCCCAAAAAACAATTGGAAATGTTTATCCGTCCGAAAGTCGATTGATAAGAACTTTACAGGATCACTAGGTCCTGAAATTGATATCCGGTCGAGGTGTCGTCAGAACCAATGGACATGTTATCAGCTGCATCAAAAATAATTATGTACTTCGCCCGGGTGGGTCATGGCAAGTCGCTTGCAAGGGCGGCTATCAGAGCATCTCAGGGAGCCACCGTTATTGGATAAAAATGCTGAAATGCAGAACAAGTATCGAAAGCAATTACTTGTTCGCTGTCGGCAAGGGGTTTGGAAAAAAAAAACCGTTGTCGGCAAAAAAACCATTTAGCTATTTTCCGTTGCAAAGTAGTGGATTACAGTTGTTGCATTTTCCGGTTTCAAAAGTGTATTTGAATACCCAATTTCAAAAACGGCATCAAAGCTATTTAAAAAAGCCAGGTTGAAAAATTCACAAGAGAAAGTAGGGATATCCGCCGGTTGTTATTGGTTCGGTCCCGAAAGTTTGCTGAGATCAAACAGGAGGATAGCCTGAAGGTTCCTATGCTTTGTATTAAAGTACGGAGCCGCCGTTCAAGTTGCCATCTCCGCCGCTTTGGAAAACGCGATCACAAAGGAAAATGCAGAAAAAATTCAAGCCTCAATCGTCTTGGAAATGGCGAATACGCCAACCACTTTTGAAGCGGACGAAATCCTTACCCGCCGCGGTATCTACTGTCATTCCGGATATTCTTGCGAATGCTGGAGGTGTCACTGTCAGTTATTTTGAATGGTATCAAAAACATGCACAATGAACAATGGACCAAAGAAAAAGTTTTTACCCAGCTGCATAAATAACTTCTAACGCCGTGGATCAGGTATACGCACTTTCTCTGAAATATCATGTCCTGCTTCGAGAACGTCTTCATTCCTGTCTACGCGTATAGAAAAGGTTTGGAAAAAACAACAGACTGTTACTTATTCGAAGGCCTGATAAACATTCACTAATTGTGAGACTTTATGATATGAGTAAACGCAAAAGGTGAAATTTTATCATCACCCGCAAACTAAAATGTATCCGGGTACCGCGTTACCTCCCTTGTCCCCTGTGTGTATTTATCCTCAGTCACTGCAGAGCTGGAGTCATTCTGAGAGTTTTGACTTGAATTGATCTATATGCGAATACAACAAATTCTTGTTCTTTATTAATAGTAAGAATAGAAATGCCAGTCACGTGATGGGTAATGAGTCTCATCATAAGAAAAGCAAAGGGAGCCGTGCACACAATGCCAGTAATTCCGAAAGGATGGGTTAAGATTAAAATAAGCAACAACCCCAAGACAAAAAGTGATACACATATTTCTTATAATTCTATACAACCAGCTCGATAATTTTTTAACTTCGGCATTGCCTTGACTACAATACTGCCATTTTTATGTACTGTCCTAAAATCGGCATAATTGCCGAACAAATCTTCGTATTCTTCCATGATATTAATCCGAAAACTCCTGACTGAACATTATACCGTATATTCCCCCCGTCAGCAGCGTGGATGTGCTTTTTTTTGTTGAAATTTGGATTGAGGATATTGGCGCGGTGACCCGCAAATGTCCGATCAGTCCCCTGATGAGCAAGCTCTGGTGCTTGGCGCCAAGGCAAGATTTTCCCCGCGGATCGGATAGTCTATCCCCGCTTCGGACATGCGGTCAAACGGCGACAAGCCGTCAGGAGTGTAATGACTGAAGAACCCTCTCGCAAACATATCCTGCGAGTGTGCCCGGGCAACGTCACGTAACGTATTATCAAACGCAACCGGGGCAAGCCCTGCTTTTACCCGGGCAATTTTCAGCATTTTGAACATTTGTTGTTCAGATTCTTCCGAAACTGTCCCGCTGGACGTCTTGAAATGGAGACTCACCATCTCATTACTCTCGGGCTCAACGGTCAGGAAATTAAGCGTCTCATTCAAAACGCCCCCGAAAATATCGTTCAATCTCTTTTCAAAAAGTGATGTATTGGCAACAAGCATTGAGCCTACTAGATCCGGTCACTAGTTGTTTGATCAGCGGTGATGACGGAAGTGATACGATAACAGTCGCGGTTGATAAGACAATGAAAGCCGAGACGATTCCGGGGACCAACCCCAGCCAATTCTTTTCTTAAAAACCTTATAGAAAAGGTTTTTCGGATGCATGCTTGGCACATACCGAAGCAACCGGCGGAACAGTATATTTAACAATATCTCACTGACAAATGCAGTGAGGAAGAATCCTATGGCGTTTGCAAATCCGAGTAAACCAAACGCGACTCAAAAGATGAGCAACGGCTGTGTACAATTTCAGGGCCAGAATAAAGGAGAAAATAAAGCCGCCAAATCCAAAAATGCCAAAACAAACCCCAACGTATACCCTTCATACGCATAGAAGATAACAATAACACGATGACAATATCCAACAGATTTATCCCATTTCCAATCTGGATTGTAAAAGAGTATTGATCGCCTCCATACTTTTATTATACCTAATTTCGCTATTTCGAATCTCCTAAAATGGTACCTTGTAAGGATGATTAAACGCTACAAAAAAATTATCAAAAAGCCGCTAAATAGCGGCTTTTTGATAATTTTCTTGTAGCGTTTAATCATCCTTACAAGGTACCATTTTAGCAGATGTTTCGAAATAGCGAAAATTAGGTATAATAAAAGTATGGAGGTTTTCAATACTCTTTTACAATCCGTATTGGAAATGGAATAAATCTGCTGGATATTGTCATTGTGGTTATTGTTATCTTCTATGCGTATGAAGGGTATACGTTGGGGTTTGTTTTGGCTTTTCTGGATTTGGGCAGCTTCATTCTCTCTTTTATTATCGCCCTGAAGTTTTATACAGTAGTTGCACATCTCTTGACTGTCGCGTTTGGGTTGCCCGTCGGGTTTGCCAATGCCATTGGATTTTTCCTTACTGCATTTGTCAGTGAAATAGTGTTAAATATACTGTTCCGCCGGCTCCTCCGTTATGTGCCAACGATGCATCCCAAAAACGTGTTCTATAAAATTTTTAAGAAGTCCGATCATTGGCTAGGTTTGGTCCCCGGCATGGTCTCTGCTTTTATTGTCTTATCATTCCTCCTGACAGTTATCGTATCACTTCCTTCTCACCGCTCATCAAACATTTAGTGACCGGTTCAACAGTTGGGTCAATGCTTGTTGCCAATACATCACTTTTTGAAAAGAGACTCAATGATATTTTTGGGGGCGCTTGAACGAAACACTTAACTTCCTGACCGTCGAGCCGGAAAGTAATGAGATGGTGAGTCTCCATTTCAAACGTCCAACGGGATAGTTTCGGAAGAAGCTGAACAACAAATGTTCAAAATGCTCAATGCTGCCCGGGTAAAAGCAGGGCTTGCCCCTGTTGCCTTTGATAATGCGCTGCGGGATGTTGCCCGGGCACATTCGCAGGATATGTTTGAGAGAGGGTATTTCAGTCATTACACCCGACGATTGTCGCCCATTTGACCGGATGACCGCAGCGGGGATCGATTATCAATTTGCCGGAGAAAATCTTGCCTTGGCGCCGAGCACGGAACTTGCGCATCAGGG
The DNA here is from genome assembly GCA_963730945.1 of uncultured Actinomycetota bacterium. Taxonomy (GTDB): domain Bacteria; phylum Actinomycetota; class Actinomycetes; order Mycobacteriales; family Pseudonocardiaceae; genus Pseudonocardia. The sequence continues at coordinate 525,929 of CAVSTV010000002.1, read as the reverse complement.
ACTGATGAACAGTCCTGGTCACCGCGCCAATATCCTCAATCCAAATTTCAACAAAGTAGGAATGGCGCCATTGACGGAGGGATATACGGTATAATGTTTAGTCAGGAATTTTCGAATTAATCGTTATGGAAGAGTACGAAGATTTGTTTGGCAATTATGCCGATTTCCGGACAGTACATAAAAATGGCAGTATTGTCATCAAGGCAATGCCGAAGTTGAAGCTTCTCGGGCAAATTGGGTTATTTGGCTTGTGCTGGACTATCTATATCGTGCTTTGTCTTGGATTGTTGCATTATTTATAATCTGAACCCGGTTCTTCGGATATACGGCATTGTGTTCACGGCGCCCTTTGCATTTCTGATGATGAGACTATTTCACATCATGTAACGGGGATTTCTATTCTTACTATTAATAAAGAACAAGATTTTTTGTATTCCCATATCGATCAATTCAAGGCAAAACTCTCAGAAATAACTGCAGTTTCCGTTACTGAGGATAAATACCAGACAGGGGACAAGGGAGGTAACGCGGTACCGGATAACATATCAATTTGCGGGTGATGATAAAATTTCACCGTTTGCCTTTACGTCATATCATAAAGTCTCCGATTGGTGCGGTTAATCAGGCCTTCGAGTAGCTAACAGTCGGTTGTTTTTTCCAGACCCTTTCAATTCTCTGCAACGCCAGCAGAAATGCCGCGTCACGAAGTGGGACATGATATTTGAGTGACAAGTGCGTATACCTGATCAACAGCTTTCACCATTTTCGGTGCAGTTCTGTGAAAACTTTTTCTTTGGTCCATTGTTCATTGTGCATGTTTTGATACCATTCAAAATAACTGACAGCGACACCGCCTGCATTGGCAAGAATATCCGGAATGACAGTAGATACCGCGGCGGCTGAGGATTTTGTCCGCTTCATATGTGGTTGGCGTATTCGCCATTTCCAGCACGATTGACGCTTGAATTTTCTCGGCATTTTCTTTTGTGATTGCATTTTCCAAGGCGGCGGGGATCACAATATCGACAGGCAGCTCCAGTACTTCATGCGGCAGAACATCCCGGCCTTTCAGGCTGTCTTTATATTTAATATCGCAAACGGATCCGACGCAATAGCATCCGGCGAGATAACCTTTTTCTTCTTTACATTTTTCAACCTGTTCAATATCTGCAATGCCGTCTGGGACATAGATGCCTCCCTTTGAATCCGAAAGGGCAACAATTTTCATCCCTTCTTTTTGGCAGGAAAGTAGGCGACATTCCGTCCGACATTTGCCAAACCCTTGGACAGCGACAGTCATTCCTTTGGATTTTTGCCTTGCAGTTTGAGCATTTCCAATGAGTGCGTAGGCACCGCCAAGGCCTGTCGCTTCGGGTCTGCCGAGGATCCGCCTTGCGCGAGCGGTTTGCCGGTGACGACAGCAAGCGAGTCTTTTCCATAGATAATCCGGTATTCATCCGCAATCCAGCTCATGACTGTGGCATTGGTATTGACATCTGGAGCGGGGATATCGATTTCAGGACCAATGAGGTGCGCCAATCTTCTGGTGAAGAGGCGGGTCAGCTGTTCCAATTCTTTTTGGGACAACTCCTTTGGATTGACAGCATGCCTCCTTTTGCCCCGCCGAGGGGAATATTAATGACAGCATTTTTCAGTGTCATTAAGAAAGCAAGCGCTTTGACTTCATCCATGGAGACTTGTGGATGATAACGAAGACCACCTTTGTATGGTCCGAGAATGCCGTTGTGCTGGACCCGTATCCTTTGAGCACTTCATGATTTTTATTCTCCTTCACAAGCGGCAGGGAAACTTCAATAATCCGTTCTGGCTCTGAAGATGGGCGATAGGAGCGGATCTATTTTGAGAATGCCTGCAGCTTTTACTAATTGTGCTTTCGCGCGGAGCCATGGATTATTGCCGTTCATAAAAAGATCTATTATATCTGTTATATCGTTTTATGCAAGCTCGTGCTGGACAATTACCAAACAATTAGTCAGACGTCGTCAGTTTATCGAGAATAAATTCTCTACTTGCCATAAGAGCAAAGACCTGTATATACTAAACTTATGGTACGAGTTGCTATTAATGGTTACGGAAGAATAGGGAGAGTTGCACACCGGGTTATTTTGCAGTGGCACAGCGATGAAGTTGAAGTTGTCGCGATCAACGCCGGACATTCAACAGATCTCAAAGGGTGGATGTATCTGCTCAAATACGACAGTGTGTATGGGTTGCTTCCGCAAGATGTCAGTGTCAAGCCAAATCAAGACCCAAATAATAAAGAATTCCTCGGACACTTAGTGGTGGGTGGTAAGGAAATTCCTGTGTATTCACAAAAAGATCCAACTCTTTTGCCGTGGAAAAACCTCAATGTTGATGTCGTTATCGAAGCAACTGGGGTCTTTACAACTGTGGATAAATTAAAGATGCATCAGACTGCAGGTGCTAAAGCAGCAGTCCTTTCGGCGCCGGCGAAAGAAGGGGAGATGCCAACCTATGTTATCTCTGTGAATGATCATAATTATAATGGTGAAACATTAATCAGCAACGCATCGTGCACGACCAACTGTATCACACCTGTCGCAAAAGTCATCTCTGAGCACTTTGGTATCGATAAAGCTATGATGACAACGATTCATGGATACACGTCAGATCAGGAGCTGCAGGATGGAGGACACAAAGATTTGAGAAGAGCCCGCGCAGCGGCACTCAATATTGTTCCGACTTCCACAGGAGCGACCATTGCCGCTGGAGAAGCATTGCCAACCCTCAAAGGGATTTTCGCCGGATTATCTGTCCGTGTGCCTGTCCCGGTCGGTTCACTCTCTGACTTTACCTTCCTGCTCAAAAGAGAAGTATCGGTGCAGGAAGTGAATGATACGCTGCGCAAAGAAACTGAGAACCCAAACTACAAAGGCATTCTCGCAGTGACTGATGATCCGATCGTCTTCAAGTGATATTATCGGCAATTCTCATTCAAGTATCGTCGATTTGTCGCTCACTCAGGTAGTCGGGGGGAACATGCTCAAAGTCATTGCCTGGTATGATAACGAATATGGGTATGCAAACCGTTTAGTTGAAGAAGCTGTTATGGTCGGACAAAAAGTCGCTGCAAACGCACAAACAAACCCTGTAGTAATTTCCCATTTTCCAGTTCCATTTTCCATTGGACATCCCGTCTTTAAATTATTAATTGACAAAATGCTAGATTAGTGGAAAATGGTAAATGGCAAATGTAATACTCTATTGTGAAAAGCTCTACTGATTTGGCACATATCAATAATATTACCGTTTCGGGTCGTATCGCAAGCGGGGCAACGACTCTCGCTGTCCATCTTGCGACAGAGCTCGGGTGGGAGGTTCTGGACGGCGGGAAATTATTTCGTGAACTCAATCATGATCACGGCTACGCGGGTGGCAGAGTCAGATAAGTTTGACCTTGACTATGAAGAAAAAATCAAAGAGAAACTACAGACAGAATCACAGCAAATTGTTCAAAGCCACTTAGCAGGATTTGACGCACAGGGGATAGAAAAGGTATATAAAATCTTGGTTGATCTGTGAGGATGAAGAAGGAAATGATAAAACAGATATTCGTATCGACCGGCTCGTTAATCAGGGACAATATGGCTGTCGATCAGCCAAACATGAAGTGTTTGAGCGGGAAAGTCCAAAATTTGGAAAAATGGCGCCGGCTTTATGCAAAGGAGATACCGATTGGGTTTATTGGGATAAAAAGTACTATGATTTAGTTGTTAATACTTATTCCCACAATCCGGAGGAAAGCTTACGGATTGTGCTTGAAGCAATCGGGTTTAAAAAGAAATAGCTAGTATCTATAGGCAGGATATGATAATAAAAAAACTTCTTTTCGTTTACTTTTTCGCAGTATTCCTTCTTTTTGCTCAGCAAGTTTCTGCGCAGGAAAGCGCTCCGACACCCTAACGCCAATCGAGTACAATTGCCGTATCCTGGTTTACTACCGGATAATCCTTTGTACTTTCTTGAAAACTACACGGGATAAAGTGATGGGTTACTTTATGTCTGCGAGCGAAAAGAAAGCTGAGTTTGATTTACAACAAGTCGGATAAACGGATCCGTGCGGCCTATATGCTAATTCTTCAGGATAAAAAGAAGGCGGCGCTTGCCGGTTATCACAGTTCTCTCAAGCAAGAACGTACTTTGCAGAAGCGATACAAAAGACTGCAGAAGCGAAAGAAAAGGGAGTAGAGGTTACAGATTTGGCCAAAGGCTTGCCCTTGCTGATCTTAAATATATTGAAGTATTAAAGATATGCAGAAAAGTGTATCTCCAGAAAGACAACAGGTATTTGTGAAAGAGGAGAAACACATACAGGAGCTCCAAAAAAAGATCAAACAAATATAATAACAAAGAGAACCTCTTATATCTGATTCGTTGCAATTTTTTCCCCATTACAAGACCTCTTGTAAGAAAATAGTGATAAATTTTATTCATCTATGCCTGTGGCACATGTTTGATATATTTGTTTATAGTTGACGCTGTAGATGTAGTGCCGTATGATTTTTGTAACACTAAATAACTGGCAGGAGAAAAAGGCGAAATTATGCACTGTCCATATTGCGGAAATAAAGATTCAGAGGTAGTTGAGACACGAGATAGCGGAGACATGGATACGATCAGGAGGCGAAGATCATGTCTCGTCTGCGGGAAGCGGTTTACGACGTATGAACGGGTGGAAAATCTCCAATTAGTAGTAATCAAAGCGACGGAGAAGGGAACAATTTAATAGAGAAAAATTAAAAAGCGGATTGCTCAAAGCGTGTGAGAAACAATTGTTCCGACAGAATAATAGAGAAAGTAGTGACAGAAATTGTCAGGGAGTTACGAGGTGGGGGATCACTGGAAGTAGAAAGTAAACTGATTGGCGAGATGGTTGCCATAAGACTCAAACAAATGGACAAAGTCGCGTACATCAGATTCGCAAGTGTCTTTAAACGCTTTGTTGAAGTAGAAGATTTTGAAAAAGAAGTTAAGAACTTAACCGTAAATAAACCGACATTATGAAACTTGACGGCATTAGAAATAAAGTATTTTTAGACAGATACTCATTAAAAGATCAAGAAGGGATATCCTCTTGAACAAACTCCAGATGAGATGTGGCGACGGGTTGCCAAGGGCATCGCCGGCGTTGAAAAGAAAGCCGACCGCAAAGCATGGGAGAAAAAATTTTACAATGTGATGCAGGATTTTAAATTCTTGCCTGGAGGACGTATTCTGGCAGGGGCCGGAACGGGGTTTGATGTTACCTACTTTAACTGCTTTGTGATTCCCAATCCACCAGATTCCCGCGGTGGCATCATGGAAAATCTCACACAAATGATTGAAATCATGGCTCATGGCGGTGGTGTCGGGCTCAACCTTTCCGGGCTTCGTCCCCGCGGCGCCCGCGTAAAGAAGGTCAATGGGTTCTCATCAGGTCCAATGAATTGGGCAGAACTCTATTCGCTCGCGACAAAAGACATCGTGCAGCAGGGCGGCAGTAGGCGGGGAGCCTTAATGCTTATGATTCATGATTGGCATCCGGATGTTGAAGAGTTTATTACTGTGAAACAAGATCTTACCAAAATTAACGGGGCCAATCTGTCTGTCTGTGTGTCTGATGATTTTATGGAAGCAGTAAAGAAGGATGCGGATTGGAATCTGTTGTATCCAGACTTGGATGATCCGCAGTATGATACCAAATGGAATGGCGATATTCATGAGTGGCAAGAACGCGGCGGGAAAGTAAAAGTATTTAAAACAATAAAGGCTTCGTATCTATGGAACTTGATCTGTGAAGCAGCCTGGCGGTCTGCTGAGCCGGGATTGCATTTCCTGGATAGGTCAAACAAACGGTCTAATACATGGTATTTTGAGAAACTGTTGGCAACCAATCCTTGTGGCGAGCAGCCGCTTGGTGCTTGGGCTGTGTGTAATCTGGGTGCTATGAATTTGGCCGCATATGTCCGGGAGGATGATTTAGTGCATGATAAAGCAGGCTGGTTTGACTATGAAGCATTCGGACGTGACGTCCAGGTGGCTATGCGTTTCCTCGATAACGTGATTGATGACACCCATTACTTCTTTGACGAAAATGAAAAAGTTGCCAAAGACATTCGTCGCACTGGTTTGGGCATTATGGGAATTGCGGATACCTTTATCAAGATGAAAATCCGCTATGGTTCAGAAGAGTCAGAAAAAGTTTCGAAGAAAATTTTTGAAACCCTTCGTGACAATTCGTATATTGCCTCAGCAGATATTGCAGCAGAGAAAGGGACATTTCCGAAGTATGATAAAGAAAAATATCAACAAGGCTATCATGTCAAAGCGTTACCAAAGGCAATCCGGGAAAAAATTGCCAAACAGGGTATCCGCAACGCTGTGCTCTTAACGATTGCGCCAACTGGTACGACGAGTCTGGTTGCCGGTGTTTCAAGTGGTGTTGAGCCTGTCTATGAATTTGAATACCTCCGTCGGACGAAACTCGGGGAAGCAAAGATGTATCACCCCTTGTATGACGATTGGCGTCAGGCACATCCTGGAGTAGATCGTCCCGATTATTTTGTCTCCGCCAATGATCTCACCCCTGAGGATCATGTGAAGATTCAGGCGATTGCACAGGAATATATTGATTCTTCAATTTCAAAGACGGTGAACGCACCCAATAATCACACGGTTGAGGATGTTAAGCGATTATACATGCTTTCCTATGATATGGGTTTGAAAGGCGTTACGTATATGCGTGATGGTTCCCGAACAGGCGTGTTGGAGCGTATTACGGAGAAGAAAGAAGAGAAGGTAGAAGTCCAGCCGACTATTCCTGTGACACCTCGTGTTCCTCGTCCAATGGTGTTAACCGGTGTAACGTACAAAGCAGACAGTCCGATTGGGAAGATCTATATGACCATTAACGAAAATGAGAAGCAGGATCCGTTTGAGGTATTTATCAATCACGGCAAGTCAGGTTCGGATCTTATGGCCATGGCCGATGCCTTGGGCCGGATGATTTCGTTTGTCCTTCGTATTCATAGCCCCGTACCAGCGCGGGAACGAATGCGGGAAATTGTTTCAGAACTTTCTGGTATTGGCGGCTCACGAAGTATAGGATTTGGTGAGAATAGAGTGCGCTCCCTGCCCGACGCAGTCTCTAAAGTGCTGGCAAAGCACTTTAGCTTCCGGGTCAATGGAAAAGTAGAGGACAAAATTACTGTACCGGTATGCGCAGAAGCAAATGGAGAGCCAATGGCCATGCAAATGGGCTGACCAATGGTCACGCATCAGCGGCAAATTGCTGATGTTGCACCGGAAGTTTCCTTAAACCAACTTCCCTTACCTGAGACCGGTGCCACGGTGGCAGCTGCCGCTTCCTCAACCAGTTTGTTTGACCTTTGCCCTGAATGTGGATCCGGAACTCTCGCATATGAAGAAGGCTGCAAGAAATGTTACGCTTGCGGTTATAGTGAATGTTAGTTAATTTGAGATAAAGTATAGGCAACTAAGGTGAAAATCCTTGTCAGTGCCGCTACTGTGAAAGACAGAAAACTATACTTTATTTCCGTCAATTGACGGATCCCGAGCAGGAAAGTCTGAAAAGGCGCAATCCTTCTTGGGGTCTAAGGAGGATTTTTTTATGGGAAAATTAAAACAATATAGTGGGTTAATTGTTTTTGCAGTCATTACTTTTTCTCTTTTCGGGACAATCATCGGGTTTGCCACTAACTCCAAAGCCGGACACGTCATTTGAAGACAAAGCTCCGGTTGTTTCTCCGACAAAAGCCAAAGTCCAAGAGAGTATATCTTATAACGGGCAAGAAGGCCGCGACGGCTTGACGCTTCTCAAAGAGAAAACTTCTGTTGAACAAAACGCTTCAGGTTTGGTGACAACAATCAATAAGAGAAAGGCTGATGATAAGAAGCATGAGTATTGGGCTTTTTATGTAAACGGCAAACTCTCATCTGTGGGGCCTGCAGAGTACCAAACGAAAGATTCGGATAAGATTGAGTGGAAGATAGAGAAATATTAAATTTAGGATTTAGAGATAGATTTAAGATTTTAATCAAAAAATCTATTCTTAGTTCTTAAATCCTAATCTTACTATGGCAAAAGCAGCATAATTGGTCCATTAGTAATTATCATTTGTGCTGCTCTCATTCGGCTCGTTCCTCATCCTGCTAATGTGGCGCCGATTGCTGCCATGGCTTTTTTTGGTGGCGCGTATCTTGATAAAAAGTATGCATTGGTGTTCCACTTTCTGCATTGTTTATTTCCGATATCTTTCTTGGGTTTCATGCCAGCATGCCAATGGTGTACGCAGCTTTTTTCTTACCGGACTTATTGGCTTATGGTTGAAGAAGCCACAAATCAGTGTTCCGTTGTTTTGTGCGAGTCTGGCATCATCATTCATTTCTTTATATGCTTACGAATTTTAATTACTGGTATGCGACGTCTTTATATCCGAAAACAATTGACAGGACTTTTTGAATCATATTGTGCATTGCCGTTTTTCCGAAATACCATTACTCGGTGATTTGTTCTATACCGGGTTGTTTTTTGGTGTCTATGAATTGTTTCTGACTAAAATCTTGCATAGACCAAAAGCAGTTAAACTATGCCAATTTATACACGTACAGGAGATAAAGGGAAAACTTCACTATTTGACGGGACGAGAGTTCTGAAGTCTCATGATCGTGTTGAGACGTATGGGACGGTCGATGAACTGAATAGTCTTATCGGAGCCGCGTTGGCCCAGCTCAGAAAATCAAAGGACAAGAAACGTAAGAATTGAAATAGAAATATCCAGCATGATCTTTTGGAGGTTGGTTCTGGGCTCGCGACGCCGCATGGGATGCCTGTTATTGGGCTGGAAAACAGACCAAAGGATTTTGAAAATATCATTGATGATTGACCGGAAAAATGCCCGACACTCAAAAATTTTATCCTGCCTGGTGGAGGGAAAGCCGGATCGTTGCTGCACGTCGCTCGTACGGTCGCCAGACGGGCTGAGCGGCGTGTTATTGCGCTTATGCAGACTGAGGAGGTAGACAATAATATTCTTATCTATCTCAACCGTCTTTCTGATCTGTTATTTACTTTGGCAAGATATGTTAATTACAAAGAAAAAAAGAGAGAAATAAAGTGGGTTAAAAAATAAATTTGGGTGAATCTCGTGTAATTCGAGAGCTGTGCCGCAACTGTAAGTCCGTAAGGACAAGCCAGAGCCCCAGATATTCTGTCCCAATGGTACAGAACTTCCGAGCAGAAGAATCAGTATGACTCCTCGGAAGCGAGGAGTTTTTTATGGATACAAAAGAAAGAAGACGACCTATCGCATATCAAGACTTTAATAATCCAAAAGACTCTTTGCGATCGCAAAAAGCGACGTATATACAGCATCCGGAACTGTTACCGAAAAAATTAACCGCTCAAGAACCTCTGAAAGAGAAGAGGAAGGATATTGGGAATGAACAACGGCCGGAAATAGGGGCTGGGGTTGGGGCATTTATGCGATATTTTGATACAAATTGGGAGAAGGAAGATTTACCTCGTAATTGGTTTGATTTGATTGGGACGCAGTCTGAAGTTGGGTTTAGTATGCAAAAACAATTGAACATCGCTCCACGACCCCAAGGATCCTTCTGAAAGGGCTGATTGGAAGGCAGACAAGAGCAGATCTCGCTGGTTTTAAACTTGAATATTTGTCGGGTCATCTTGTCTATCCGATTAAATATGAGATAAATGCAGCCGATCCGACTCGTCTTGAAAGCAAAACTTACGGGAAGAAAGGCAAGACCGAGTATAAAGATATTGTTGATACCGTTTCCAAGGATGAACGGCAGGGTGTTGTCAAAGACACAGTAGAAAAGATGAAAAAGTTCTTTCTTTCAGATGAAACGCCTGATGGATCTCTTGCTGTCATGACAAGTCCGCTTGGAGATACTGGTCTTCGAACAGATAAAGGGCAGAAAATTGAGTTTTATCCGGATTCTCATTTCTTTGTCATGGTCAAACAAGGGGAGACAGTTACCAATTACACAATTAAAACGAATTTTAGTATCACCGAATGCCAGGAAGCGATTTATCAGCTTACCGGCAAAAGACTTTCTCCAACTGCTCCTTTGGAAGAGTATGTTAGTACTATAGCAACCATCAAGCCGGGGCAAGACAGGACAATCCGTTCCGTTACCGATGTTGTTCGGGTTCTTGAAACCATTAGGCCGTCACATGCCTATGAGAATGAAAAGAAGAAAAAGAAATTCGAGTGGAATGAAATTTACCAGGATATTGTTCAAGCAGATAAGTTATATAACTTTGATGCGAAAACACAGCAGGTGCTTTCAGATTTTGAAGACTATTGCGATAAGAAGCCGCGTACCAAACATGAATTGCAAAAAGCAATGGCAAGAACCATTCTTCTTATGTCTGATCTGTATTATAAAGAAGAGGACGGTGGCGTCAAAGAGTTAAAGCCAAATGCATGGGCGTCTGTTGAACCTCAGGCAAGATCATTCGGACAAGTTTTGGAAAAAGTTTCACAAGAGAAAGGTTGCCAGGGTGGTGGAGGGCAAACAACAACCATTTCTACTTTGAGTGGCGACAGGAAAGTTGTTGTCGGAGGATTAAGCGGGAAAGAGTGGTTTAAATGTCCTGAATGTCCATTTAAGGCAAATGGACCGATAGGTGAAGGTCCGTGCCCCGGGTGTGGGCTCACAAAGGAGAGGTACAAGGAAGATTCAGGTGTCGCTTGCGATTGATATGAAACAAGAAGAGTGTGACGTTTGCTATAAAATTATCTGCCGAAAATGCGGGTGGGAAGCAATGTGATGCTGAACTGTCTTACGAATTCAAGCGCGGGAACTCACGACATGTCCTGTATGTGATTGGAAACCGGGAGAGCCGGTGAGATGATCTCATTTAATTGAAGTATTGGGCTCCTACATGCTAAGATTAGGGTGGTATGACGATAGCAACCGTCCTCAAATTTATGACAGGTTAAAACACCGGCTACACCCGGGCGCAACCGCCTGTGCAGCACGTCCGCAGCAGACTGCTGCGAATATTCAAACACCATCCAGTGTCTCAGGACACCGTGAACTTGCGCCGGTTTCTATCGCTACGGATGAAGAAATGAACCTGCTGCTGGCGCTGCATCACCGCCCCCGCAGGTAGAAATTTCCAAGCCCAATGAAGTGCCGTTGTCCAAAGAACTGGAGGAGGCAGGAGTAGAAGCAGGGAAGGACGGGAAGGAAATAAAACTGGATGAGGAGTTACAGACAGCCGGAGTGGAGATGTCAAAAGAGTCGGTACCGGTTTCACTGATTCCTGCGCCGACGATCAAATTGCCTATGACGGAAACCGAAGCGAAGGAGAAAATGAAAAAGTCAAAATGGCGGGATGGAATAAAATGGGTTGCGGGGATAGTTGCCTATCAGTGGAAGCGGCCCATTTTACAAAGACCAACCCGCAGGAATATAAATAAAAATATTATGGATTCGTCAGCATTTGTACAAAATCTTCCCATGATGGCAGCATCCCTGTTCGTAGGGCTCTTAGTCGTGGCTTTTTTGGGCGGCATTCTTTTTGTACTCGGCTTTGCTTTATTGTTGTGGTCCCGCCACAGGCACCGTGAATATAACTCACTCAACTCGACGCTGTTACAAGTCACCGTACCGCGTGAGAATGAAATTAAAATTGACGCGGCTGAGCAGATGTTTTCAAGTCTTGCAGGGATGCGCAAAGGCTACAACCAGGACAGATTATATTGGTTCAAAGAACAGCCGCATTTTTCTTTTGAAATAGATGACGGGGTTGCGCCCATGACAATGACCATGACGATGCCGGACCGTTCCTCGCGCTGGCTGCTGATCGGCTCGCTCGCGCTCAATCTGTTCTTCGTCGGCACGATCGGGACACTCGCGGCGCGCCATTTCTTCGCGCCGCGCCAACAGGCCACGATGGAGCGTCCGCGCACCGCGGCCGGGCGCATCGAGCGGCTTGCCGCGCCGTTGCCGGCCGCCGATGCCGAGAAATTGCGCGCTGCGTTCCGCGCGCGGGAGGCCGCGGCCGAAGGCGCGCGCGAGGAGGTCAATCGCGCGTTCGAGCGTGTGCAGGCCGCGCTGCGTGCGCAGACCTTCGACGCCGCGCAGTTGCGCACCGCGCTCGCCGGCGTGCGCACCGCGCGTCCGGCCTACGAGCAGATCGTGCAGGAGATCTATCTCAACGCCGCGGCCGCCATGTCGCCGGAGGGCCGCGCCAAGCTCGCGGACGGCCCTCGCGCGCCCGAACACGAGCACGCGTTGACCTGAATGGAACGGGCACGGACATCCACAATGAAGAAAGCGGCGACGCACGGCCGCCGCGCGCTTGCGCTTGCGCTCGCGCCGCTCGTGTCCGGCTGCATCCTGACGACCGACACGCCGCCGGTGCCGCCATCGATCCGCCGCCGAAGTACCGCGCGGCCGGCGCCAAGCCGCACGCGGCATTGCCGGCGCCCGACTGGTGGCGCGGTTTCCGCTCGCGCGAACTGACCACGCTGGTCGAGCGTGCGCAGCTTGCCAATCTCGACATCGCGGCCGCGGTCGCGCGCATCGAGCAGGCCGACGCGCAGACGCGCATTTCGGGTGCGCCGCTGCTTCCCGTGATCGGCTTCGACGGGGACGCGCAGCGCTCCGGCTCCGGCGCATCGGCGCCCAGCAACCGCTTCAGCACCGTGCTGAACGCGAGCTATGAGATCGACCTGTGGGGCAAGAACCGCGCGGCGCTGCGCTCGGCCGAATTCCTCTCGGTCGCGAGCCGTTTCGACCGCGAAGTCATCGTCATCTCGACGGTCGCGACCGTCATCAACACCTACTTCCAGATCCTCGCCGCGCAGGACCGGCTGCGCATCGCGCGCAGCAATGTCGACGCCGCGACGCGCATCCTGAAGGTCTTTCAGGACCGCCTCGGCGTCGGCACCGCGAGCGGCCTCGACCTCGCGCAGCAGCAGTCGCTGGTCGCGCAGCAGCGCGCCGCCATCCCGCCGCTCGATCAGCAACTGCGCCAGAACATCGCGACGCTCGCGGTGCTGCTTGGCGATGCGCCCGCGCGCGTGACGGTGCGCGGCGGCAGCCTCAACGCCATCGTGGCGCAGCGCGTCTCGCCGGGCCTGCCGTCCGACCTGCTGCTGCAACGTCCTGACATCCGCTAGGCCGAAGCCCAGCTCGCCGCCGCGAACGCGAGCGTCGAAAGCGCGCGCGCCGCGCTGTTCCCGAGCATCGCGCTCACCGGGCAGGGCGGCTTCGTCAGCACGGCGCTGAACACGCTGATCGTGCCGAGTCCGGCGATCTTCACGCTTGCCGGAAGCGTGAGCCAGCCGCTGTTCGACGGCTTCCGTCTGCTCAGCCAGCTCGATCTGCAGAAGGGCCGCCGCACCGAGCTGTTGCAGCTCTATCGCAAGGCGATCCTCTCCGGTTTCGCCGATGTCGAGCGCGCGCTGATCGCCATCCAGGATCTCGCCGAGCAGGAGCGCCTGCAGGGCGAAGCGGTCGCGACCGCGCGGCGCGCCTATGAGCTCTCCGAGACGCAGCTTCGCACCGGCACGATCGACATCACCACGGTGCTGAACACGCAGCGCACGCTGTTCGCCGAACAGGATGCGCTGGTCATTGTGCGCCTCACGCGGCTGCAGGCGATCGTCAGCCTGTTCCAGGCGCTGGGCGGCGGGTGGGTGCTGCCGGACGAGATCGCGGACCGGCGCAGCATCGTCAGGCGGGCGGGCCAAGAGATCAAAGGTGTTCGATGAGGCTAGCTCGCGTCCTGCCGTTCGCTGTCGGCATCGCCGTCGTCGTGGCGATGGGCGGCTATTTCTATTACGGCCAGCAGCAGCAGGAGCAGAAGACCAAGCGCGCGCGCGCGGTTCAGCGATCAGCCCGCGCCGGTGCTGGCCGCGCGCGCGGCCGTTGCCGATGTGCCGGTCTATCTCGATGCGGTCGGCAACACGCGCGCGCTCAACACCGTGACGGTGCGCCCGCAGGTCGGCGGACAGGTCGTCAAGGTCGCGTTCCGCGAAGGGCAGGACGTGAAGCGCGGCGACGTGCTCGCCGAGATCGATCCGCGCACCTATCAGGCGCAATACGATCAGGCCGTCGCCAAGAAGGCGCAGGACGAGGCGACGCTCGCGAACGCGCGCATCGATTTCGATCGCTACACGCGCCTCGCCGCGTCGAACTCCGGATCGAAACAGCAGGCCGATACGCAGAAGGCGCTCGTCGCGCAGCTCGAAGCGCAGGTGCAGGGCGATCAGGCGGCGATCGACAATACCAAGACGATGCTGAGCTACACCCGGATCGTCGCGCCGATCGATGGGCGCGTCGGCCTGCGGATGATCGACGAAGGCAATCTGGTGCAGGCGAACGACACCAACGGCCTCGTGGTGATCACGCAGGTCCAGCCGATCTCGGTGCTGTTCAACCTGCCGCAGCAGCAGTTTTCGCAGGTGAGCAAGGCCTTCGCCAAAGGTCCGCTCGACGTCGACGCGATGGCGGTGGACGGAAAAACGTTCGTCGATCGCGGCAAGCTGCAGGTGATCGACAACCAGATGGATCAGACCACCGGCACCATCCGCATGAAGGCGGAATTTCCCAACGCGAACCTCCAGCTCTGGCCGGGACAGTTCATCAACGTCCGCATGCTGGTCGATACGCTTGAAAGAGCGTCGTGACCGTGCCGACCGGCGCGATCCAGCGCGGACCGAACGGCACGTTCGTCTTCGTGGTCGATGCCGAGAACAAGGTCGCGACGCGGCCGGTCACGGTGGCGCAGCAGGACGACACGCGCGCCGTGATCTCGGACGGCGTGCAGGCTCAGGAGCAGGTCGTCACGACGGGCTTCACGCGGCTCTCCAACGGCACGCGCGTCGCCGTGCAGGATGCCGAAGGCCGGCCGGCGGCCGCCGTGCCCGATGCGCCGCGCCTCCGGCCGGCGCAAGCGCAGCGATGCCGGCGGCGAGGGCAAGGATCGCCGCCGCACCGAGAACACGCCCGCGCCACCGAGCACGAAGCAATGAACGTCTCGGCCCCGTTCATCCATCGGCCGATCGCCACCTCGCTGCTCGGCGTCGCGGTGATGTTCGGCGGCCTGCTCGGCTATCTGTGGCTGCCGGTCTCGGCGCTGCCGCAGGTCGATTTCCCGACCATCCAGGTGACGACGCAGCTTCCCGGCGCCGCGCCCGACACGATGGTGTCGCTGGTGACCGCGCCGCTGGAGCGCCAGTTCGGCCAGATCCCGGCGCTCTCGACCATGACGTCGTCGAGCTCCTACGGCATCAGCCAGATCACGCTGCAGTTCAACCTGAACCGCGAGATCGACTCCGCCGCGCAGGACGTGCAGGCCGCGATCAATGCGGCGGGCTCCTCGCTGCCGCGCAATCTTCCCTATCCGCCGGTCTATTCGAAGGTGAACCCGGCCGACACGCCGATCATCACGCTCGCGCTCACCTCCGACACGGTGTCGCTGCGATCTTTAAGCGATCTCGCCGACACGCTGCTGGCGCAGCGGATGAGCGAGATTTCCGGCGTCGGCAACGTTTCGACGCAAGGCGGCATCAAGCCGGCGGTGCGCATCCAGGCCGACCTGCCGCGGCTTGCCGCGTATGGGCTGGGGCTCGAAGACATCCGCCAGGCGATCGTGAACGCGAACGTCTCGGGACCGAAGGGCGCGTTCGACGGCGCGTTCCAGTCCTACACCATTGCGGCGAACGACCAGCTCGCCGCGGCGGAAGCCTACCGCACGCTGGTGATCGCCTATCGCAACAGCAATCCCGTGATGCTGCGCGACGTCGCCGACGTCATCGATGGGCTGGAGAACGCCAAGGTCTCGGGCTGGCATAACGGCAAGCCGGCGGTCGTGATCGACATCCGCCGCCAGCCGGGCGCGAACGTCGTGCAGACGGTGCAGAACATCAAGGCCGAGCTGCCGCGGCTGCGCCGCATCATGCCGGTCGGCGCCAATCTCGCGATCGTGCACGACCGCACCGAGACGATCCGCGCCTCGATCCGCGACGTGCAGTTCACGCTCGTGCTCGCGGTCGCGCTCGTCGTGATGGTGGTGTTCGTCTTCCTGCGCACGATCCGCGCCACCATCATCGCGGGCGTGGCGCTGCCGCTCTCGCTGATCGCGACGTTCTGCGTGATGTGGTTCGCGGGCTTCTCGCTCGACAATCTGTCGCTGATGGCGCTCACCATCGGCACCGGCTTCGTGGTCGACGATGCGATCGTGATGATCGAGAACATCGTGCGCCACATGGAGAAGGGGGAGTCCGCCTTCCAGGCGGCGCTGAGAGGCGCGCGCGAGATCGGCTTCACCATCATCTCGCTCACCGTTCTCGCTGATCGCGGTGTTCATCCCGCTGCTGTTCATGACCGGCCTCGTCGGCCGCATGTTCCGCGAGTTCGCGCTCACGCTCACCATCGCGGTCGTCGTCTCGGCGATCGTCTCGCTCACGCTGACGCCGATGATGTGCGCCAAGCTGCTGCGCGAGCAGCACGGCGAGCAGGGCAACCGTGTCACGCGCTGGCTCAACCGCATCGTCGACGGCAGCATCGCGTTCTACGGCCGCACGCTCGAAGTGGTGCTGCGCCATCAGACCCTCACGCTGCTGATGACGGCCGCCACCTTCGCGGCGACCGTCTGGCTCTATGTGATCGTGCCGAAGGGCTTCCTGCCGCTGCAGGACACCGGCCTGATCACGGCCGTGACCGAGGCCGGCACCGAAGTCTCGTTCGGCGAAATGCAGCGGCTGCAGAAGCTCGTCGCCGACCGGATGCGCGCAGGACCCGGACGTGACCGGCATCGCGTCGGTCGTCGGCGTCAGCCCGCTCAATGCGACGCCGAATGCCGGGCGGCTCGTCATCACGCTGCAGACCGCGCGGCGAACGCGCGCGCCGTCGTCACCGAGATCATCGACCGGCTGAAGCAGCAGGTCGACTCAATTCCCGGCATGACGGTCTATTTCCAGCCGGTGCAGGACATCCAGATTTCGACCCGCGTCAGCCGCGCGCAGTATCAGTACACGCTGGTCGGCACCGATGCGGCCGAAGTCACCTCATGGTCCGAGAAGCTGGTCGACGCGCTGCGCGACAACGCGACGCTGCGCGACGTGTCGTCCGAGGCGCAGGAAGGCGGATTGCGCGCCTACATCAATGTCGATCGCGAGAAGGCCGGGCGGCTCGGCATCTCGATGCAGGTGATCAACGACACGCTGAACGATGCGTTCGGGCAGCGGCAGATTTCCACGATCTACGGGCAGGCGAACCAGTATCGCGTGATCCTCGAAGCCGCGCCGCAGTATCAGAAAGACCCGTCTGCGCTGCAGAAGATCTACGTGCCGGCGAACATGCCGAGCCAGCCGCTCGCGACGCTCAAGCGCGCAGAACGTCGCAGCCGCTCAACGACTTCGTGCCCGGCGCATCGAGCACGCAGGTGCCGCTCAGCGCCTTCGCCGAGATGACCCGCACCACTGCGCCGCTCGCGATCGCGCATCAGGAGCAGTTCCCCTCGGTGACGCTCAGCTTCAACCTCGCGCCGGGCGCGGCGCTGGGCGACGCCGTCAACATCATCTCGTCGGCCGAGCGCGTGATCGGCATGCCGACCTCGGTGATCGGCAGCTATTCGGGCGACACCGAGGAGTTCGCCAAGTCGCTTGCCGGTCAGCCGTGGCTGATCCTCGCCGCCATCGTGGCGATCTACATCGTGCTCGGCGTGCTGTACGAGAGCTTCATCCATCCCGTCACGATCCTGTCGACGTTGCCGTCGGCCGGCATCGGCGCGTGCTGGCGCTGATGCTGGTCGGCCACGATCTCTCGGTGATCGCGCTGATCGGCATCATCCTGCTGATGGGCATCGTGAAGAAGAACGCCATCATGATGATCGACTTCGCGCTCGAAGCCGAGCGGCGCGAAGGCATGTCGCCGCGCGACGCGATCGTGCAGGCCTCGCTGCTGCGCTTCCGCCCGATCATGATGACGACGCTGGCGGCGCTGTTCGGCGCGCTGCCGCTCGCGCTCGAAAGCGGCACCGGCTCGGAGCTGCGCTTCCCGCTCGGCGTCACGATCATCGGCGGGCTGCTGCTGAGCCAGTTGCTCACGCTCTACACCACGCCGGTGATTTATCTGGCGATGGAGCGGCTGCGCATGCGCATGACGCGCCGGCCGACGGTCGCGCGCGCAGCCGGCCGAGTGACATGAATATCTCCTACCCGTTCATCATGCGGCCGGTGGGCACCACGCTGCTCGCCATCGGGCTGATGCTGGTCGGGATCGTGGCGTATCGCTTCCTGCCCGTCGCCAGCATGCCGAACGTGGAAATCCCGACCATCCGCGTCACGGCAAGCCGGCCCGGCGCCGATCCGGCCATCATGGCGTCGACCGTCGCGGCGCCGCTCGAGCGCAACCTCGGCACCATCGCGGGCGTGACCGAGATCACCTCGTCGTCCTCGCTCGGGCAGACCTCGATCACCGTGCAGTTCGACCTGTCGCGCAACATCGACGGCGCGGCGCGCGACGTGCAGGCCGCGATCAACGCCTCGCTCACCGACCTGCCGAGCGATCTGCCGTCGCTGCCGACCTTCCGCAAGTTCAATCCGGCCGCGACGCCGGTCCTGATCCTGGCGCTCACGTCCAAGACCGTGCCGCCGAGCGCGATCTACGACGCGGCCGACACCGTGGTGGCGCAGCGCATCGCGCAGGTGGCGGGCGTCGCCGACGTGGCGGTGAGCGGCGCCGAGCAGCCGGCGATCCGCGTGCGCGTCAATCCGGGCGCGATCGCGGCGGCCGGCATTTCGCTCGAACAGGTGCGCACCGCGATCGCGGGCGCGAACGCGCAGAGCCCGCTCGGCGTGCTCGACGGCAACGATCTCTCCGAAACCGTCGGCATCAACGACCAGCTGCGCCGCGTGCCCGACTACAAGACGCTGGTGGTGAAGAGCGCCAACGGCAACATCGTGCGGCTCTCCGATATCGCCACCGGTCGAGCAGAGCACGCGCAACAGCCGCTCCGCCGCGTGGTTCAACCGCCAGCCGTCCGTGCTGCTCAACATCACCAAGCAGGGCGACGCGAACGTCATCGAGACGGTCGACAACATCCGCGCGCTGCTCCCCGAGATCAAGCGCTGGATTCCCGTCCGACATCGACATTTCGATCCTGTCCGACCGCACCACGACGATCCGCGCCAGCGTCAACGACATGCAGCTGACCCTCGCCGGCACGATCGCGCTGGTGATGCTGGTGGTGTTCCTGTTCCTGCGCCGGACGGCGCCGACTTTTGCGGCCGGCGTCACCGTGCCGCTGTCGCTTGCCGGCACCTGCGCGGCGATGTGGGCGGTCGGCTTCTCGATCGACAATCTCTCGCTGATGGCGCTCGCGGTCTCGGTCGGCTTCGTGGTCGACGACGCGATCGTGATGATCGAGAACGTGTTCCGCAATCTGGAGAAAGGGCATTCGCCGCTGCGCGCGACGATCGAAGGCGCGCGCCAGATCGGCTTCACGGTCGTGTCGATCAGCATCTCGCTGATCGCGGCGTTCATTCCGCTGCTGTTCATGGGCGGCATCGTCGGCCGCGCGTTCCGCGAATTCTCGGTAACGCTGGTGTTCGCGATCGTGATCTCGACCATCGT
This sequence comes from uncultured Actinomycetota bacterium, assembly GCA_963730945.1. GTDB lineage: Bacteria > Actinomycetota > Actinomycetes > Mycobacteriales > Pseudonocardiaceae > Pseudonocardia. The sequence goes on along the minus strand of CAVSTV010000002.1, from coordinate 506,261 downwards.
GTCGCTCACCGTCACGCCGATGATCTGCGCGCACTACGTCCGCAGCGTGCCGAGCCGCACCGCGACACGGTTCGACCGCATCGTCGAGTGGGTGCTCTCGCGCATGACGCGGGCCTATGCGGCGAGCCTCGCCGTGCTGCTCAGCATCGCGTGCTGATGCTGGTCGTCATGGCGGCGACGATCGGCCTGACTGTCGATCTCTACATCAAGACGCCGAAGGGCTTCTTCCCGCAGGACGACTCCGGGCTGATCTTCACCTCGACGCGCGCCGCGCCCGACATCTCCTATCGCGCGATGGTCGACATGCAGCTCAAGGCGCTCGACATCATGCTGGCCGATCCGGCGGTCGCGGGCGTCGGCTCGTCGGTCGGCGGCTCGGCCTGGAGCGCGTCGGTCAATCAGGGCCGCATGTTCGTCAGCCTGAAGCCGCTCGCCGAGCGCGGCAATGTTCCGACCAATCGCGTGATCGACCGGCTGCGCCCGCAGTTCGCGCGCATTCCCGGCATCGAAGTGTGGATGTTCCCGGCGCAGGACGTGCGCGTCGGCGGGCGCTGGGGCCGCTCGCAGTATCAGTTCACGCTGTGGAGCCCCGATCTCGACGAATTGCTGAAATGGGTGCCGCGCGCGGTCGAGCGGGTGAAGACGGTGCCGGGCGTCGTGGACGTGTCGACCGACCGCGAGCAGGGCGGCTTCCAGCTCAACGTCAAGATCGACCGGCAGGCCGCCTCGCGCCTCGGCGTGCGGATTCAGGATATCGATGCGGCGCTCGCGAACGCCTACGCGCAGCGGCAGGTGTCGACGATCTACACCCAGCGCAACCAGTATCGCGTCATCCTCGAGGTCGACCAGCAGTTCCAGCGCGACCCGAACGACCTCTCGCGCATCTTCGTGCCGGGCACCGGCGGCGCGCAGATCCCGCTCTCCAACGTGGCGCGCTTCGAGCGCGGCATCGCGCCGCTGGTGATCAACCACCAGGGCCAGTTCCCGGCGGTCACCATTTCGTTCGGGCTGAAGGAGGGCGTGACGCTCGAAACCGCGTCCGTGGACATCCAGCAGGCGGTGCGCGAGATGCGCATGCCGGACGTGGTTCAGTCGGAGTTCGCCGGCGACGCCAAGGCTTTCGCGGTCTCGGCGAGCGCGCAGCCGCTGCTGATCCTTGCGGCGCTGGTCGCGGTCTATCTGGTGCTCGGCGTGCTGTACGAGAGCCTCGCGCATCCGCTCACGATCATCTCGACGCTTGCCGTCGGCGGGCCTCGGCGCGCTGCTCGCGCTGCAAGCTCTCCGGCTCGGAGCTGACCATCATCGCGTTCATCGGCATCATCCTGCTGATCGGCATCGTGAAGAAGAACGGCATCATGCTGGTCGATTTCGCGCTCGAAGCCGAGCGCAAGCGCGGCCTGCCGCCGGAGCGCGCGATCTACGAAGCCTGCCTGGAGCGCTTCCGCCCGATCCTGATGACGACGCTTGCGTCGCTGCTCGGCGCGGTGCCGCTGGTGATCGCGAGCGGGCCGGGTCGGAGTTGCGCCGCCCGCTCGGCATCACGATCATCGGCGGGCTGCTGGTCTCGCAGATCCTCACGCTCTACACCACGCCGGTGATCTACCTGCTGCTCGACAGACTGCACCGCAAGCTCGGCGGCCGCGGCCCGCTCACGCAGGAGGCGAAGCTGCAGCCGGCGGAGTAAACTCGCGTTCTCGCACGCGGTGCAGCGCGCAGCGGTGCACCGCAGATGCGGGCCCCGTTGCTTGTATTGAAGGAAAGAACCTGTGTCCGGTCTGCATCGCACCACTTCGTGCTGCGATGCGCCGGGACTCGGCGCTCAGCTCAGCTCCTTCCGTACGATCGCCGCGCCCTCGGCCAGCGCCTTCAGCTTCCCGAACGCGACCTCGCGCGACAGATACTTCATCCCGCAGTCCGGCGCCGGAATGAGCCGGTCCGGCGACACGTGCTTCAGCCCTGCGCGGATGCGCTCGGCCACCTGCTCACCAGTCTCGACGATCTGGTCGCCGAGATTGATCACGCCGAGCATGATCTTCTTGCTCGACAAATTCTTCAGCACGCCGAGATCGATGTTCGGCTGCGCCGACTCGATCGAGATCTGTTGCGCCTTTGAGTCGGCGAGCTCTTCGAGGAAGAAGTAGTTCGCCGGCTTGTTCTTCACCAGGAACGCGTAGCCGAAGCACAGGTGCATCGACGGTCGGCACCGTGATGCCCTCGAGCGCGCGGTTGATCGCCTTGATGGCGTAAGCGCGCGCGCCGTCCGGATCGTTGCGCAGCCACGGCTCGTCGAGCTGGATCACGTCCGCGCCCGCCTCTGCGAGGTCTTTCGCCTCCTCGTTGACGGCGACCGCGTAGTCCATCGCGAGCTCTTCGGCGTCCTTGTAGAACTCGTTCTGCACCTGCTGCGTCATGGTGAAAGGGCCGGGCAGCGTGATCTTCGCGACGCGGTCGGTGTTGCGGCGGAGGAACTCCATGTCGCGCACTTCGACCGCGTTGCGGCGGCGCACCTTGCCGACCACGCGCGGCACCGCGGTGTCGACCGGCCGGCGCGATTCTTCACCATTGCGGGCTTGTCGATGTCGACGCCGTCGAGCGCGGTCGCGAAGCGGTTCGAGTAGCTTTCGCGCCGCATCTCGCCGTCGGTGATGATGTCGATGCCGGCGCGCTCCATGTCGCGGATCGCGATCAACGTGGCATCGTCCTGCGCCTGTTCGAGATAATCTTCCGGCACGCGCCACATCTCCTTCAGGCGCACGCGCGGCACGGTCTGCGACTTGAGCACCTTCTCGTCGACCAGCCAGGCCGGCTGCGGATAGGAACCGACCACGGTCGTCGGCAGCAATTGGTCCGGCATGATCCAGCCTTCTTCTGTGTGCGCGTGCGATGTCTATAGAGCATCGGAGGCGGCTTTGCCGAGTGGTCAAAAAGTCGCGGCCCGCATGGGCGATAGCCCATCAGGCGCGCCGCTGCGGGCGGCGAATTACTTCGGCGGAGATCGCGGATCGGCCTGGCCTTGCGACAGCCGGCTCGCCGTTCCGGTGTAATGCTGTTCGAGCAGCAGCTGCCGCCCTGTCGGCGTCACGCGCCACTGCCGCCTCGACGATCGCGGCATGCTCGGCATTGGGATCGCGGCGCAGATCTTCGCGCTCGGTCTCGTAAGCCGACGCAACCGCGCGATAGCGGATCGTCTGGTCGAACAAGAGGTCGTGGAAGCGCATCAGCCACTCCGAGCCGCACGCGGAAATCAGTGTACGATGAAAGACGCGATGCAGCCGCTGCCACTCTTCGCGCACCCCTTTTGGATTGGCCTGGTCGCGCGGCGGGCAGTTGGCCAGGCGATGATGGATCGCCAGAACTTCGGCTTCCCAGTCGACGTCGCCGAGGCGGATCGCCTCGCGCAACGCCTGCACGTCGATCAGGATGCGCGTGCGCGTGATGTCGGCGAGCGCGTTCGGCGAGAACGGCGCGGCGCGAAAGCCGCGCTGCTCGTTGAATTCGACCAGCCCTTCCGAGATCAGCCTCGAGAGCGCCTCGCGGACCGCGCCCGGGCTCACGCCATAATGCTTGGCAAGCTGCACGATCGGCAGCTTTTGCCCCGGCATGTAGCGCGCGTTGACAAGATCGCGCTGCAGCGCGCTCGCCACGGTCGCCGTCAAGCTCTTGAAGGTGGTCGGTTCGTCACTGCGCAGCGCCGCATTGCCAGCCCCGGTCGCGCTCATTCTTGAATTGCCCCTCGAAGTCGCCCCGCGACCCGCCGCAAGCGTAGCCAGACGTGAGCGCCCGAGCGGCAAGGCCCGCGAATGTTTTTCCGCGAAAAAAATATTTCGACATGTCATCCATTTGGATGATGACCATTGCGCTGCGATCACGTCGCGCTCGAATCTGGCCGTGAGCGGCGCTATTTGAATTCGCGTGCGATCTTGACCTCGATCAGCTTCGGCATGCCCTCGGCGAGCGCCTTCCGGATCAGGTCCGTCGCGTCATGCACGGTCTCGGCCCGGTCGGCCGGTACGCCAAGCGACCGCGCCAGACCGACGTAGTCGATCTCCGGGATTGTTCAACTCCATGCCAACATAGTTGTCGTGCTGGGCTGCATAGCCGCGCTGGGCGAAGACGCGCTGCTTCAGGATGCGGTACGACGTGTTGTTGAAGATGACGAATACGACGCCGACCTTGTAGCGCGCCGCGGTCCAGAGCGACTGGATCGTGTACATTGCGGAGCCGTCGCCCGAGAGACAGATCACCGGCCGGTCGGGCAGCGCGATCTTCACGCCGATCGAGGCCGGCAGGCCCCAGCCGATGCCGCCGCCGCGCAGACCGAAGAAGCTTTGCGGATCGTCGCTTTTGACAAGCTGGCGCAAGCCCACGCTCGACGACACCGTCTCGTCGATCACCACGGTATCCTTCGGCAGGATTTCACCGATCGCATGGATCAGCGCGAGCGCCTGCACGGGCCTCTGGTCGGCGAGCGACTTCGCCCGCGCCCGCAACTTCTCCAGGTCGGCACGCGTCGCGTCGCTTGCGGCCTTCAACCGGTCCTGCGCGGCCTTCTGTGCATCGGCCGGCATCGCGGCGCGGGTCATTTCGGTGAGTTCGGGCAGCGTCGCTTTGGGGCTCCCGAGGATCGCGACCTCGGCCGGGAAGTTCTTGCCCAACTCCCACGGGTCGGTGTCGAGATGGACGATCTTCAGGTCGGGCGAGACCGGCGCGATGTCTTCCGGCAGCGACAGGGCGAACAGGTCGGCGCCGGCCGAGAACAGTACGTCGTGCTGGTCGAAAATCTTGCGCATCGCGGCTTGCGAACGCGCCATCGCGCCGCGGAACAGCGGATGCGAGGAGGGAAACGACGCCGTGTTGGCGATCAGCTCCGCATAGACCGGCGCGCCGAGCAGTTCGGCGAGCGCCACGATCTCGGCCAGCGCGCGGCTCTGCGCCACCGCATCACCCGCCATGATGACCGGCCGCTTCGCCGATGCGAGCACCTTCGCGGCGGCCTCGATGGCGGCGTCGCCGATCGCTGGAAGAACAACGCCGAAAGCGCGAGCAGCAGCAGCGCCACGCCCTCGAAGATGCGGTTGCGCCGCGGATTCCCTGGCGGAGGTCTCAAATCAACCCGTCTTGACGTTGACGGACACGTCGGCGATCGCGACCGCGATCGTGCCGTACAGCGGTCAACGCTTCTCGAAGCCTTCGACGAGAGCGGCCGCCGATGCTCCGTCCGTACCCGCGATCGTGAAGTCGAGCCGGATGGCGTTGAACAGCGTTACGTCAGTTCGTGCCTGACGAGAGCGATCGACCACTCCGTGGATTGTGACGCTGGCAGGACCAATCTGGACGTTGGTGTCTCGTGCGATGACCTGGACGAGCTCCACGCCACACGACGCGACGGCCGACAGAAAGAGTTCCGGCGGCGTCAAGCTCTTCACCGGGACAGCCGTTCTGCACGGGACCATCGACGACGAAGTGGTGGGTGCGGGCGTTGCATAACACGCGCCCGAACACGTCCGTGGTCCGAGCGGCGACGTCGTATTGGCGTAAGGTGCTTGGCGGGGCAGTCATCAAAGGGATGTCGGATGTCGGATGTCGGATGAACTGCGTTCTGGTCCCGAGAAGTTAGCCGTTTAGTCGAACTCACGGCGAGGCGCGGCCTGTTCGGCTTCGACGCGTCCCGTGGCAATGTCGGCTCGGAAGTAGTTCTCCCCGCGCACGGGATCGCCGAACATCCTCCGGAGAAAGTTGATCTGGCCGACATGGGTCAGGGCGTCCGCGATCGCTCCCTGGAAGATTTGCCCTTCGGGGTAGCCCAGCGGCTCTGACGATGCGAGGTAGTCATCAAGAGCGCGCATCGCCTTGAAGAGACGCGAGGTGTCTTCACGCCACGATGCCGGCGTCGAGTCGGTCCATGTCTGCTGCCCGCGAGCTTGCGACAATGCCCAATCCATGAGGTCGCAGATATGCGCCAGGATCTGGGACGGCGTTCGCGAGGTCGGCGACGCGCGAAAGTCGCCGAAGGCAGCGGGTGCGCCGCGCACGGCCTTCGCACTGCGATAGGCCAACGTTGCCAGTGTATGACGAAGCATGTCGCGCGCCGAGTCGCTCACGGCAAACCTCCCGAATTAATCATACGGAATCAATCACGACGGACCGCGAAGACGAGATGCCGATAACCATGGAAGTCGGTTTCGCGTTCGACAACCATGCCGACCTTCGTCGCCACGCCTTGCGAAGGTTCGTTCACCGGCCGGATAAGGGAGATCACGCGCTTGAGGCCCATCGACTTGAAGGCGTGATCGCGCACGGCACGCGCGGCCTCAGTCGCGAATCCACGTCGCCAGTAATTTTGTGAATCAGCCAGCCAATCTCCGGTTCCTTGCCGCCGTCGACGTCCTGGATCGCAAGGCCGACCTGGCCAACACGGCGTCCACTTTCGCGCTCGACCACGAGCCAGAGTCCGTGACCGTCCCGTGCATAACGATCGAATTGCCGGTCGAGCCAGTATCGCGCCTCGGTCGGCATGAACGGATGCGGATAGTAGCGCATCGTGTCGGCATCTCCGATCATCTCCGCAACAAACGGCAGATCCGAGGGCGTGAGTTCGCGCAGCTCCAGTCGCTCCGTCCTCAGGACAGGCTTCCCTGCCGGCGCGCCGACGTCACCGTTACCGAACGCCCACCGATCGCCGAGTAACTGCGTCAGGTGGTGTTCGAGATGCACCACGTAATCCTTCATCAGGTAGTCCAGCGTCGACGGCACGTCAGGCGACACAGCGCGAAAGGCAACGACGTCGAAGTTGTGACGTTCCCGCGCTCGACACCGCTCCGCTTCGGGGATCGCCGCGAACACGCGCGCAAGGTGTCGATTGTACCTGATCCAGAGATCGACCAATTCATTCCATTCCGCCTCTGCATAACGCTGGTTCTCGACCCAGGCATCCTGGTCGTAGCCGGGGAAGACGAGATCGTCGAGCTGCGGCGCGCGGACAAACCGCTCGTGATTGACGCTGGACGAGTCGATGAGATGACCGAGGATCTGCTTGGGTGACCACTTGCCGGGAGCTCGGGGCTCACTGGCCGCAGCATCGGTGATGCGCCTCAGTTGGGGTTCCGCGACGTCGAGGTCCTTACCGAAGGCGGCTATGTAGTCAACCACGACACGGCCCTCGTTCTATTAACACCTGAAAGGGCAATCATACGGATTGATCGGATTCAAACGGAGTGACGGCGACGTGACGTCGTTGCAGAATCCTTTGGCATGACATTGGAACGCTTGGTAGAACGGGAAATCACGCGTGACGTCATTGGGGCGTTCTGAAGTCTACATCGGCTTGGATTCGGATTCCTGGAATTCATCTATGCTCTAGCGCTTGAAAAGGAGTTCTCAAACGCGGTCGCGCGGTGGGAAGGGAAGTGGCCGTTCCCGTCATTTACAAGGGGGAGGTTCTGGCAAACCAACGAGTCGATATGGTTGTTGAACAAGGTCATATCGAGATCAAATCGACCGAAGTACTGCACCCAAGAGCTCATCGTTTGACGTTGAATTACCTCCGTTCGACCCCTCTCGAAGTCGCGATGCTTCTCCATTTCGGACCCGAAGACCCGCTTCTTCCGATTCGTCAATTTCAAGTAACCTTGCTGTATTCGTGTAATCCGATCGAACCCGTCGAATCCGTTTTCTCAGGTGTTGAACCACATTCGTGGTTAGTCGGATGTCGTCCCAAACCCTTGACGGTAGGCGATATGTGGACGCACACTCGAAGGTCCTCGCCACTCGTCAGGGGCCGCTATGCGTCAGCTTTCCTTGTTTCCCGCTGACTCGTTGCACCGGCCGTGTTTTCTGCTCAGGCTGCGACACAGGCTCCGCCCGCGCCCAGAAGGTTTCGGTGAACCGTTCAAGGCGCGGCCGTTGGGCACCGGCCCCATCAAGGTCGGGCCCGCGAAGGGAACCGTCGTTGTGGTCGGCGGCGGGTCGATGGGCCCCGAGATCTACAAGGCGTTCATCGACGCCGCCGGCGGGCCGGACGCGCTCATCCTCGACGTCCCTAACGCAGGCGGCGCCGATTCCGTGACCGCGAACACGGGCCAGGCCTGGCGCAACAATGGCGCGAAGAACGTCGTGGTGCTGTTCACAAAGGATCGCAAGGTTGCCGACAGCGATTCGTTCACCGCGATGATCAAGAAAGCGGGCGGCGTCTGGTTCGAGGGCGGCCGCCAGTTCCACTCGTGCAGGACTACGGCGGCACGAAGACCGAGCGCGAGTTCATGGCGGTGCTCGAGCGCGGCGGTGTCGTCGGCGGCTCGTCGGCCGGCGCGACGATCCTTGGCGACTTCATGGTGCGCGGCGCGCCGTCGAATAACAACATGATCATGGACTACCCGGGCTACAGAGACGCCTTCGGCTACCTACGGAACGTCGGCATCGACCAGCACGTCGTCGCCCGCTCGCGTCTTCCCGATCTCGCCGACTCGATCATCACGAAGTACCCCGACCTCCTCGGCATTTCGGAGGACGAAGGCACCGCGTGGGTGATCCGCGGCGACACCGGCAGATCATCGGCCGCAACAAGGCCTTCGTCTACAAGCGGCTGGCAGCCCACTCGGCATCCGACGTGAGGCGCGGACCCCTGTCGCCTCAACATCGTCCGTGCGCGGGCGGAGTGGTCAGGCCCCTCCGAACGGGTGGTCGATGACGTACTTCCAGGTTCCGTCTGGCTGGCGGCGCACGAGTTCACTGGTGGTGCCGTGCAGCTCGACGGGGTTGCCGTCGCCTTCGTGGCCGCCGTTCATGACGAAGGCGATGCGGGTGATGGAGCCGACCGGCCGTGCCGCGAACACCGGCAATATGTACCGGCGCAGCGTGCCCTCCCGGTCCGCGACAGACCGGGCCTTCAGGTCCCCGAGGGCCACCGCGTCGCGCGCATCCCCGACCCACAGCGCGGCGAACGTCGCGAACGGCTCTAGACGCGCGTCGCGGCTAGTGACCTGCCCGGTGCCGGCCCGCTCCGCTTCGATCTCGCGTCGGCGGGTGTCGGCGGCGTCGTGGGTTGGGAAGGTCTCGAAGTGGGAGCGCTTCGCGCCGGTGGGCCGGCCGGTCGCCGGGTCGCGCACGATCTCCTCGTAGCGGATCTTGTACGTCTTGACCGGGCGGCCGTCACGGCGGGCGCGGTGCGTGATGGGGTGGATCTTCATGACCCGCTCCGCTCTGCCGTGGGGGTGTTGGTGCGGAGGACCCGGGCGACAGTCGCGCTCGACCACGAGCCGCCGCGCTTCGATGGCCGACCGTCCGCGTTCAGCGTGTCGGCGATCTCGCGGGTGGAGGCGCCGCCGGCCGCCATGTCGAGGATGACGGCGCGGGTCGCCTGCTCGGTCTTCGAGCGGTGGAGCTTGCCGTTGACGGCGGTCCAGCCGAACGGCGGCGCCCCGTAGGCGAACCCGCCCGACCGCGCCTTGGCCTTCCGGCCGTTGCGAAGCCGCAGCAGGGTCATCTCTCGGTCGTACTCGACCACCGCCCCGAGAATCCGACGGATCAGCTTCCGGCTCGGGTCGTCGGGGTCGTCGCGCAGGCTGTTCTCGTCCGCAGCGGTTGAGTAGACCTCACCGCCGAGGCGCCACACGTCGCTCATGAGGTGCTCCTGCACCAGCATGTCCCGGGAGAACCGGTCGAGCCGGGCCACGACCACGCCGGCCACGCGGCCCGCCTTGATCTCGGCGAGGACTTCACCCAGGCCCTCGCGCTCGGACAGCGCGCCGCTCGTGGCGTCCTCGACGAACCGGGCGATCCGGGCGCCGGTCGCCTCCGCCCACTCCCGGATCGCGGCGCGTTGGGCGGCCGGGCCGAAGCGCTCGGCCTGCCGCTCGGTCGAGACGCGGACGTGCGCGATCAAGATCAACCCAGAAAGGGCACTAGACCTGCCCACTCGTCAGACCGATGCTGCGGTGAGTGAGGGCGCAGGCGCGTTGCATCGGCTGCTCGAGACCCGTCATCCTCCTCTCACGAGCCCACCCGTCGCCGCCAATCGCGGCACCGACCCGTCATGTCCGCGCGACGGCCCCCGGGTGCGCGCTTCGCGATGCGCAACAGCGGCGTCTTCCTTCCGCAGCGGCGTACTAGGGCCGGGTCGGCGTGCTGGAGTGAGAGGGTGGGCCGGTGGAGCAGGATCGGTATCCGTTGACAGCGCTGGACGACGAGAGCCTGGCTCTGTCCGCCGTCCTGCGGGAGGTCGACCCGGGGGACTTCGCCCGGGCGACCAACTGCCCGCCGTGGAGTCTCGACGAGCTCGTCGTCCACATCGCGATGAGCATCCACCTCGACGACGAGCTCGCCACCGCTGCGGTGTCGCCGACGGCGATGGTGACCGCCGCCGATTACTACCGCCGCCCGGAGCGGGACACCCCGCAGTACCGGCAGTCCAATGTGGACCGTACGGTGGAGGTGGCCCGGGAGGTCCTGGCCGGGACATCCTCGGCCCAGTGGTTCCACCAGGTGTCCCGGGACTCGGTCGCACGGCTGAGCCGTCTCGACCCCGGCCGGCCGGTCCAGATCCAGGGCCGCCGGCCGATGACGCTGGCCGGCTGGGTCACCACTCGCGTGATGTCCGTCGCCGCCCACGGACTCGACGTCGCCCTCACGCTCGGCCTGCCGCCCTGGACCACCCGATCCGCGCTGGACATCACCCGCCCCGTGCTGATCTCCCTGCTCGGTACGGAGATGCCGGCCGAGCTGGCCTGGGACGACCAGACCCTGCTCGCCATCGGCACCGGCCGCCGAGCGCTGACCCCCGCCGAACGCTCCTCCCTCGGCGCCCGCCAAACCCGCTTCCCCCTCCTCTCCTAACGCCGCCGACCTCGAGCCGGATCATCGCAGTACCGAGACCGGCACGATCGCCGGGAGATCCGCACGTTGAAGGTCGTCACCGTGGCCGCCGGTATCGCGTTCCCCGGAGCCAGGCAGGCCATCCAGATCACCCGCCGCACCCCGTCCGGTCCGCGCCCAGCTGGCGGGGAATGTAGCCGGCTCATCTGCCGGACGAAATTGATCCCGGTGACCGGTGCAGTACCGCTCGGACTGCAGGACCCCACGGCCCCTGCGTCCGATAGGGTGATTTCAAGATCGCGATTGTTGATCTGGGTGGGGAGCTACGCGGGGAGCGAAACAGAGTCCTCCAGTGCCCGTGGAGCAAAGCGGGGCGATCCATGGCTACCTGTTTCCACTGGTAGAGAGCCTAGTCATCGATGTCGGAGTCCCTCGTAATGCGTAGGTCTGGGGTTCGACTCCCCAAGGCGGCTCCGACGTATCGAGCTTGACCTGCAGAAACGTCTAACCGCAGATTGTTCGTGGTGGTCAACGGCGGCGCCGCCTCCAATAGTGCGGCCGGTCTCGGCCTGCGGGGTGCTTCATCAAGCCGAGGCGACGGATCGTGCTGAGTGACGTGTCGGGTCGATTCGCTATAAGCCGAGCTAGACGCGAAGCTGCTCCTCGAGTCGTTTCATTTCGCTTGGGACAAGCAGTCCCCGGCGGTGCCGGCATCGTGACTTGACCACCGGCTGCACTGTGGTGATGTCGGCATAGGACTCGTCGTATCGGGTCAGACCCGCGTCAGAGCCGAGTGGGATGTGTGTCATTGCCGGGCCGCGAGCGCCGGTGATCGGCACAACTGACACGTGCCCGAGCCGAGCGTTCAGCTGATTGACACTCAAGATCACGGCTGGGTGCTCTCCGACGCCGGGGAAGCGCACGTCCCAGACCTCGGCACGGAGTGGATCAAGACGGGTCATCGTCGTCCGGCACGACACCCAGCGGCAGGGGAGGTGTGGCATCGCCGTAGAACTCGTCCACGCTTCGGGCCATACGCTCCTCGGCAGCCCGGTGATGCAACATCAGCAGAGCTGCCCGCACGATCTCGGTCCGGCCGGCAAGTCCGAGGACGGCCGCATCCTCGTTGAGCTGCTCGGCGAAGGCGCGCGCTATCCGCGCCTGCCAGATCTCGCTCGCCCCGGCGGTGATAGGCATGTGTATACGACACGTCGTACAGGCGACGTTGTCAGCCGACGGCTGAACGCGGGTTGCGCTTGCGATCGGCCAGACGGGTGGTCCTCACGGAAACTACCCAGCGCATCCTGTGACGCCTGCCGTTACGCGAACTGCAGTCCGACCCTGCCTCCCCGGTCGAGGCAGGAACGTCGCGTCCGCCGAAGTCGCTGGGTTCAAACCGTGAGCTGCCACTCCTCGACGCGCACGACGTTGCCCTCCGCGTCTGCATCCTCCGTCTCGCGCACCCCCGCGAAGCCGGCCTTCTCGAGCACCCGGCCGCTCTGAGGCCGGTCGAGCGGCGTGTGGGCCACGATGCGACGCACCTCGGGGGCCTCGCGCGCCTTGGACACGAGCGCTTCGACCGCCGCGGTTGCGTAACCGCGGTTCCAGTGCGACTCGACGACGGCGTAGCCGATCTCGATCGTCCCCATCTCGTCGATGAACGCGCCACCGATCTCGCCGACGACAACGTCATCTTCGGAGCGGTGCAGGAAGAAGGGACCGAACTGCCTCTCGGCCCCGACGCACTGCGCCACCCCCACGGAGAACTCCGTCGGGTAACCCTCGACGACGCGCACGTCGCTGGGCCGTTTCGTGGCGAGGATCGCGTCGGCCGTCTCGCGCGTCATCTCACGAAGCACGATCGTCATGCCGCAATCCTAGGCGCCTGACAATCGCCTTCGACGAGGTTCGCGTAGGCACCATCTCGGAGCCGAAGCAACCGTACGCGGGCATCTGGGCATCACTGAGGAACTCCACCTGCACCTCGGCGGAGCGCAGAAGTGCAGTCTTGTCCACTCACGCTCGTGGCGGTGACCGCCGCTGGCAACGGGTCGTGCCCCGGTTGGTGTCCCGGGTGGCGCCGTCATGAGTCCCGCCGCTCAGGTCGCGCCCCCAGCAGCCTGCACCGCCCGCCACACCCGCTCCGGGGTGAGCGGCATGTCGATGTGCCGCACGCCGAGGTGGGACAGCGCGTCGATCACCGCGTTGTGCACCGCCGGCGTCGACCCGATCGTGCCCGACTCACCGATGCCTTTGGCGCCCAACGGGTTGAGGTGGGTCGGGGTCTCGGTCGTGGAGGCCTCGAACGAGCACAGGTCGGCGGCCGTCGGGATGGTGTAGGAGGTCAGGTTGGCGGTGGTCGGATTCGCGTCGGCGTCGTAGTCGACCAGCTCGTACAGCGCCTGTGAGATCCCCTGGGCGATCCCGCCATGTTGCTGGCCCTCGACCAGCATCGGGTTCAGGATGCGCCCGCAGTCGTCCACCGCGACGTGCCGCAGCTGGTGGACCCGCCCGGTGTCCAGGTCCACCTCGACGACGGCGATGTGCGAGCCGAACGGGAAGCTGGACTGGCCCTGCTTGAAGTCCAGCTCCTCGCGCAGCGCGGCCGCGGTGCCCTCCGCGTTCCCGCTGCCGTCCTCGGCCGCGGCGGCAGCCTGGCCCCAGGTGACGACCGACCCCGTCACGCCCTTCACGGAGAGGCCGGCTTCGGTCAGCTCGATGTCGTCGACCGAGGCCTCGAGCAGATGGGCGGCGATGTCCCGGGCCCGAGCCACCAGCTCGGTGCTCGCGTTGTGGATCGCGCTCCCGCCGGTCTGCAGCGAGCGCGATCCGAGCGTCCCCACGCCCCGCGGCACCAGCGCGGTGTCGGACTGCACCAGCCGGATCCTGTCCATCGGCACCTTCAGCACGGGCGAAGCGACTTGGGCGAAGGCCGTCTCGTGGCCCTGGCCGTGCGCGCTCGTCCCGGCCGCGATGCTGAACGTGCCGTCCGGGTGGGCCTGCGCGGCGCCCCACTCGCCGTCCAGCCCGAGGGGAGCGGTCACCTCGACGTAGCAGCCGACGCCGATGCCCAGCACGCGACGCTCACCCTTCTCCCGGAGCGCGCGTTGCTGCTCGAGCAGGTCCTGGTAGCCGGCCGCGGTCATCACGGCGTCGAGCGTCTTCTCGTATTCGCCGTTGTCGTAGGGCGCACCGGTCAGGGTGGTGAGCGGGAACCGGTCGGGTGGGATGAAGTTGCGCCGCCGCAGCTCGAGGGGGTCGATGCCCAGCTCGTCGGCAGCGATGTCCATGATGCGCTCGAGCATCTGGGTCGCCTCTGGCCGCCCGGCGCCGCGGTAGGCGCCGATCGGAGTGGTGTTGGTGGCCACCGCCCGCCAGCTGAACTCGATGGCCGGGATGTCGTAGACGCCCTGGGACATCAGCTGGGTCAGGGTGGGCAGGATGGTGCCGATGCACGGGTAGGCCCCGGCGTCGCCGAGCACGTCCGCCCGCAGCCCGACGATCTTCCCCGCGCGGGTCAGGCCGAGCTCGACGTGCTGCACCTGGGCGCGGCCGTGCACCATCGCCAGCAGGTTCTCCGAGCGGGTCTCGGTCCACCGCACGGCGTGTCCGAGCAGCAGCGCGGCCCGGGCGACCAGGGTCCACTCGAGGTACTCGAACGCCTTGGGGCCGAACCCGCCGCCGACCCGCGGCGCGATCACCCGGACCTGGGCCGGATCCAATCCCAGCTCCCCGGCCAGCACGGCTTGCGCGCCGTGCGGTGTCTGGGTGGCCAGCCACGCGGTGATCCCGCCGTCCGGCTCGCCGGGCCGGACCAGGCAGGCGTTGGGCTCCATCGGCACGCCGGCCACGCGCTGGTTGTGGAAGGTCGCCGACACCACGGTGTCCGCGCCGTCGAACAGCCCCTCCACCTCGCCGGTTCCACCCCCGGCGACCAGGTTCGACCCGACCTCCTCGAACAGCACCGCGGCGCCCTCGGTCAGTGTCTCCTCGATCCCGACCGCCACCGGGAGCGGATCGATGTCGGCGACGACGTGCTCGGCCGCGTCCTGGGCCTGCGCCGGGGAGTCGGCGATCACGAGGGCCACGATGTCGCCGACGAAGCGGACCTTGCCCCGCGCCAGGTGCGGACGGGTCATCCCGTCCGGCACCACCCCGGGCAGCCCCGGCCGCGGGGCCAGGCCGATGTCGTCGAAGGTGTACACGGCGCGGACCCCCGGCATCGCTCCGGCTTCGTCGCACGCGATCGAGGTGAGCGTGCCGTGCGCGATCACCGAGCGGACGAAGCAGGCGTGGTAGGCGCTGTCGTCCAGGAGGTCCGCGGTGTAGTGGCCGGCGCCGGTGCTGAGCTCGCGGTCCTCGACCCGGAGTACCCGGTGCCCGAGGATGGATCCCTGTGTCGTGACGGTCATCGGGCGTCCTCCTTGACGTTCCCCAGTCGAACCTGCGAGGGGTCCGGTACCGCTACCCGCCATGGCTGGCGGGTCGACGATACTGCGAGGACCTCGGTGTTTTCGCCAGACTGGAGCGAAACCGGGGGCGAGGAACGCATGTAGGTGATCTGCCGGGAAAGACAGGAGCCCTTTCCCGGCGGCTACGGTGAGAACCGTGGTCTGCGCTGTGCACTTCTTCGCCACCGCCGAGGACGAACACCTGCTGCTCGACGCTGTGGGTGAACCGGACCGTGTGAAGCTGTTCACGCCCTCGGTAGTCATGGTCGGTGTGTCGCAGTTCCTCGACCGGAACTCCGCGCTGAAATCACCCGCGGTGGGTGTCGCTGAACCGAACCTCGGTGACCTGGCAGTGGTACGGCCCCGACGACGACGCCTTCCGCGGTGGGTCCGCCCGCTCCGTCGTCTTCAACCGGGTGAACTGGGAGCGGCGGCACCGGGCCCCGGCGAGGGGCTGGTGGACTGGGACCGAACGCCGGCGCTGTTCTGGACGCGCGGCGGCCACACCGACGGGGTCCTGGGCGTCGCCGGGCTCGGCTCCCAGGCCGAGTCCCCGATATCGATCTCGGCGGACTACCACCGGTGGGTCAATCGGTCGATGGCCTGGGTCCGCCGCCGGGGCGTCAAGGTGGGGGCTGGAGCCCACCGATCGAGCCGGCGACGTCGACGTCACGCTGCCCATCCTGAACTCGGTGTTCGCTCTGCCCGGAGCGATGGCTGCGCTCAGGGCGGGCGATCGAGGGCGGCACTACTGTGCATCGGTCGCACGTGAGCGGTGTTTCGTCGCCACATGACGCGGCCGGGATCGAACCGCCCCGACGCGTCCGAAGACTCGATCTTCTGAGGAGATGGAGTCCCGACACCCGCCGGCGAGGGCGAGGCCGCGGACGTCGGCTGACCGCCACTGTGGACGGGAACCCGGCCGTCGAAGGCGGGGTCCCCGACCAAAGGTCGCGAGGGCCGGCTCAGCCGCGCGACGCAGCGACCACGGGCGTCCGGCGATCATCCGCAGCGGCTCCGTCGCGGTACGGGGCCAGGAACGCCCGCAGCGCCTGCAGCATCTCCTCAGGTGCCTCCTCGGCGACGAAATGGCCGGCGCCGGGGACGACGAAGCTCTGCACGTCGTCCGCGACGAGATTCATCGCGTCCGCGACGTGCTCCCCGAAGCTCGCCGCTCCGCCGATCGCCAGTACGGGCATGCTCAGCCGCCGGGTCTTCCGCTGCCCGTCCTGCGCGATGGTCGTGTCGAGCGCCCGGTAGAAACCGAAGCTGCCGCGCAGCGCGTCCGGGTCGGTCAGGAGACCGACGTAGTAGTCGATCACCTCGTCGGGGAGCTTCTCGGCGGCCGCATCGAACTCCCAGGCGAAGAAGATGCGCTCCCGTCCCTCGACGAGCTGTTCGTTGATCTTCTCCAGACGGTTGAACGGCAGGTGCCAGAGCCGGTCGTTGATGGGCCCGGGGACGAACACGGGTGGTGAGGGCGCCGCCCCGGGTGATCCGGGGATCTCGGCGAGGGCCACGCGGTCGATCCGGTCCGGGAAGTCTGCGGCGAGCGCGTAGCCGATCGCGAATCCGGTGTCGTGGCCGACGACGGCGAACCGCTCGTGGCCGAGCGCGTCCATCAGTGCCACCAGGTCGGTGGCGAGGGTGCCGGTGTCGTACCCGCCCTCGGGCTTGTCGGACAACCCCCTACCGCGCTGGTCGACCGCGATGACCTGGAAGTCCCGAGCCAGGGCCGGCATCAGCAGCCGCCACGCGTACCAGGTCTCCGGCCAGCCGTGGACCAGCAGCAGCGGCGGCCCGTCGCCCCCGATGACCGCGTGCAGGCGCAGGTCGCCGGTGTCGATATATCGGCTCGTGAACGTGTCGGTGAACCCCGTAGCGAGGTTCGGCGCACCGGAGACGGAGCCGAGACCTCCAGGGGTCGACTGTGGCGTGGGTGATGAGCTCATGAGGAGCTCCCTTCGAAGCCTCACGGGTGGGTGGGTGACACCGCCGAGCCTGGTCGGTTCGCCAGGTCCGTCGCGCCTGTGAGGTCCCTGGCCTACTCACTGGCCCTAGCCACACGGAGTCCGATCCTGGGAGGCTTCTCCGGGACCCGTGCGCGCGATGCGAGGGCTGGAAGCGGGTTTCGGGAATCGGGGCGCGGATGAGCCTGCTGGGGCGGGCGGACGAGTGCACCCTGCTGGACGGCCTGGTCGATGACATCCGGCGGGGCACGAGCCGGTCGCTGGTCCTGCGGGGCGAGGCCGGGATCGGGAAGACGGCGCTGCTGCAGTACCTGGTCGAATCGGCGTCGGACCTGACCGTCGTGCGTGCGGTGGGGGTCGAGTCCGAGATGGAGCTGGCCTTCGCGAGCCTGCATCAGCTGTGTGCACCGTTGCTCGACCGGCTCGACCGGCTGCCGGGTCCACAACGTGAGGCGCTCCGGATCGTCTTCGGTCTGACAGCGGGACCTCCACCCGAGCGGTTCCTGGTCGGCCTCGCCGTGCTCAGTCTGGTGTCCGAAGCGGCTGAGGAGCGCCCGTTGCTGTACGTCGTCGACGATGCCCAGTGGCTGGATCGGACCTCGGCGCTCACCCTCGCGTTCGTCGCGCGCCGGTTGCTGGCCGAGCCGGCGGGGTTCGTGTTCGCGGCACGCGAGCCCGGCGAGGAGCTTCGACATCTGCCGGGTCTCGAGGTGCCCGGCCTCCTCGACAGTGATGCCCGCGCATTGCTGGGCTCGACGGTGCGGTTTGCCTTGGACAGGCCGGTTCGCGACCGGATCCTGGCTGAGACCCGGGGGAACCCGCTCGCGTTGCTCGAGTTGCCCCGAGGTCTGACGCCCACCCAGTTGGCCGGTGGGTTGGGGCTGCCAGAAGCCCGGAACCTCTCGAAACGCATCGAGAAGAGCTACACCCGACGACTCGAGACCCTCCCCGAGGACACCCGACGACTGTTGCTCGTGGCCGCCGCCGAGCCGGTGGGGGATCCGCTGCTCCTGCGCCGCGCCTGCGACCACCTCGGGATTGCGCCCTCTGCGGTGGACGCGACGGACGGGTTGCTGGCCCTCGAGGAACGCGTGACCTTTCGCCACCCCTTGGCGCGGTCAGCGGTGTACCGATCGGCCGCCGGGCCGGAGCGGCGCGCGGCCCACTCGGCACTGGCCGAGGTGACGAGTCGCAGCGCCGATCCGGATCGCCGGGCCTGGCATCTGGCCGCGGCGGCCGCCGGGCCCGACGAGGAGGTCGCGCGCGAGCTGGAGCTCTCGGCGAGCCGGGCGCAAGCTCGCGGCGGCCTCGCGGCCGCGGCTGCACTGCTGCAGCGTTCGGTCGCATTGACCGGCGATCCCGCGCGGCGAGCCGACCGAGCGCTCGCCGCCGCGCAAGCCAGCCTGGGCGCAGGCGCGTTCGACGTGTCTCGCGGGCTGCTGGCCGCCGCGGAGGCCGGACCGCTCGACGAGCTCGGACGAGCCCGGGTGGATCTGCTGCAGGCCGAGGTCGCCTTCGCCCAGAACCGCGGCAGCGACGCTCCGGTGCTGCTGCTCCAGGCGGCGAGGAAGCTCGAGACCCTCGACGTACGCCTCTCGCGCGACACGTATCTGGACGCGTGGGCCGCGGGCCTGTTCGCCGGCCGGCTGGCGGGTGCGGGCGGCAGCCTGCTGGACGTCTCCCGCGCCGTGGTCAGCGCGCACGGCCCGGCGGATCCTCCGCTTCCGTGCGATCTGCTGCTGGACGGCTTGGCGCTGATCTTCACCGAAGGGCGCTCCGCTGCAGTGCCCGTGCTGAGACGGGCGGTCGCTGCGTTCGCGGGTACCGAGGTCTCCGTGGCGGAGATTCTCCGTTGGGGCTGGCTCGCATCGCGGGCGGCGAACTTCGTGTGGGACCACGACCGCTGTCTGGAGATCGGCAGGCGCGCGGTCCAACTCGCCCGGGACTCCGGGGCGCTCGAGGTCCTCGCCGTCGCCGACAACGCGTGCGGTCAGGCGGCCGCGTTCGGTGGCGACTTCGTGAGTGCCGCCCTGCTGATAGCGGAGGTCGATGCCGTCAAGGAGGCGACCAGGACTCGCATCGGCCCGTACGCAGCGATCGCGCTGGCGGGAATCCGCGGCCAGGAAGCCGCCGCGACCGAGCTGATCAGCGGCGTGGTCACGGCAGCCACCGCGAGCGGTCAGGGAACCGCCGTGCAGTACGCGCAGTGGGCCAACTCCGTTCTCCTCAACGGCCTCGGCCGCTATGAGGCGGCGCTCGCGGCGGCCAGAGAGGCGAGCGAGGGCGTGCCGGAGCTGTTCATCGCCACCTGGGCGCTGAGCGAGTTGATCGAGGCGGCCACCAGGACCGACAACGCCGGACTCGCGAACGCTGCGTTGGCGCGACTCGGCGAGCATGCAGAGGGTGTCGACACCGATTGGGCGCTCGGCATCCACGCTCGCTCGCGCGCACTGCTGAGCGACGGCGAGACGGCCGAGCGCTGGTACCGCCACGCCATCGGCTGTCTGGGGCGCACGCGCCTGCGGCCCGAGCTCGCCCGCGGACATCTCCTCTACGGGGAGTGGCTGCGCCGTGAGAATCGCCGCGTCGACGCGCGCGCGGAGTTGCGTGCGGCACACGACATGTTCGAGTCGATCGGCATGGAGGCGTTCGCCGAACGTGCCCGGGGTGAGCTGCAGGCCACCGGTGAGAAGGTCCGCAGGAGGGCGCTCGAGACGCGTGACGATCTGACTGCGCAGGAGCTGCAGATCGCTCGGCTCGCCCGCGACGGACTGTCGAACCCGGAGATCGGCGCGCGGCTCTTCCTCAGTCCGCGCACCGTGGAGTGGCACCTGCGCAAGGTGTTCACCAAGCTCGACATCCGCTCCCGCCAGGAACTCTCCCGCGCACTGCCGAGCTCCGACTCCGAACTGGTCCCGGCCTGATGCTCGATGCCGCGTAGCGGATGCTGCCACCGGCTGATCTCCGCTACGCATCGGGTGCGCGATGCCGGGCTCGACTCAGCTCGCCGGATGCGGCACCGACGGCCGCTGCCGGAACAGCGCGGTCGCGCCGACCGCGGCCACCCAGGCCGTGAGCAACATCGAGCCGGCGAACAGGACGCCCAGCTCCACGATCCCCAGCACGTCGTAGGCGATCGGCGCGATCCCGAAGGCGACGGCGCCGAGGGCGCCGAGCACGTTGAGCACGGGGTGGGCGAGCTGGCGCCCCCCGAGCAGGGCGAGTGCGGCGATCGAGAACCCGCCCAGCGGGTAGACGATGCTCGCACCGATCAGGTGCGCGGTCACGAACGGCGCCGGCTGCCCGGCCAGCAGGGCGTGGTGGTCGGCCACGGCCAGCAGGTGCGGGACGCTCTCCACGAGCCACACGATCGCGGCGCCGAACGCGACCAGTGCGGCGGTCCGCGCCGCGCCGGACAGCACGCCGCTGCGGGCGAGGCCGAGCAGGCCCGGGACAAGCAACGCCACGAACACGAGCACGAGGACGTGCGACGGGATCCACAGCGGGTCACCCACCTCGGACGCCAGCGCGGCGTCCCCGGTCAGCGTCGGGTCGCCCTGCGGGTGCAGCAGGCTGCCCAGGAACCCGAGAACCCCGCCGCCGAGCAACAGCCACGGCCACCGGTTCGTCCCGAGCCGTGACGGACGGGTTCCGCCGACATCTACCGCTGCGTTCATGCTCTCGGGTACGGACATCGTGGTCTCCCTCTTCCCGCCGGGCGTCTGCCGGCACCAGGAGAACGGTAGGAAGCGCCGCGACCTGCGACATCCGGGTATGCACCGGACCTGTGCGGGCGCGGTACGCAGTGGCGCTCAGTACCGCCACTGAGGGCGCGCGGCCCGCAGGTAGGCGAGCACGGCGTGCACGCGGCGGTGGCTACCGTCCCCGTCGGGGATGTCGAGCTTGGCCAGGACGTTGCGCACGTGCGTCTCGACGGTGCGACCGGTGAGCCCGAGCCTGCGCGCTATCCCTGAGTTGGTGAGCCCCTCGGCGACGAGCGCGAGCACCTCGCGCTCCCGTTCGGACAGCGTCGCCAGCGCGTCCCCGCCGCCCGGGGCCAGCAGGGTGGCGACCACCTGGGGGTCCAGCGCCGAACCCCCGCGGGCCACCCGCTCGGCGGTGGCCAGGAACTCCGCGACGTCGAGCACCCGGTCCTTGAGCAGGTAGCCGAAGCCGCCCGCGGAGGCGAGCCCGACGACACCGCCCGTCTCGACGTGCTGCGACAGCACCATCACCCCGACCGACGGGTGCTCAGCGCGCAGCGCCGCGGCGGCGCGGATGCCCTCGTCGGTGTGCGTCGGCGGCATCCGGACGTCGACGACGGCGAGGTCCGGACGCAGCGCCGCCGCCATCGCCAGCAGGCCCGCGCCGTCGCCTGCCGTCCCGACCACGTCGTGCCCGGCGTCGGCGAACAGGCGCGCGAGGCCCTCCCGCAACAGCACCTGGTCCTCGGCGATGATCACCCGCACGGCAGCTCCGCGCGGACCCGCGTCCCGGCACCCGGCGGGCTGTCGATCTCCAGCCGCCCGCCCAGCGCGTCCACCCGGTCGGCCAGCCCGGCGAGCCCGGACCCCGGTCGCAGGCCCGCACCGCCCACGCCGTCGTCGGCGACGACGATCCGCAGGCACCCGTTCTCGCGACCCGCCGACAGCGAAACGGCCGTCGCGCTCGCGTGCTTGACCGCGTTCGTGACGGCCTCGCTGACCAGGAAGTAGGCGGCCGCCTCCACGTTGCCGGGCAGCCGCTCCACCGCGGCGTCGACGTGCACCGGCAGCGGCGCCCGGGCCGCGAGGTCGGCCAGCGCGCTGGCCAGGCCGTGGTCGAGCGCGGCGGGACCGAGCCCGCGGGCCAGCTCGCGCAGCTCGGCGATCGCGGCGCCCACCTCGGCCACCGCTGCGTCGAGCAAGGCGGCAGTGTCATCAGGCGAGCCGTCGTGGGGTCGCAACCGGTGCTGCACGTGGCGCAGGGTGAGCCCCACCGACACCAGCCGCTGCTGCGCGCCGTCGTGCAGGTTGCGCTCGATGCGGCGCCGCTCGGCGTACGTCGCGGCGACGATGCGGGCGCGCGAGTCGCGCACCTTGGCCAGTTGGCGGCGCACCTCCACGCGCAGCCGGGCGATCTCGATGGCCAGCCCGAGCGTCTCCAGCACCGCGCGCAGCAGCGCGGGTCGGTCCGAGGGCGCATGCAGCACCACGCCCAGCTGCTGCGCACCGCTGCGCACGGGCGTCCGCTCGCGGCCGTCCGCGGGCAGCTCCCGGTGCTCGGTGCCGCCCGCGTCGGCGAACACCGCGCCGTCGGGCAGCCAGAAGTACAGCTCGACGCTCTCGTCGCCGACGGCCTCGGCGAGCACGCGGCCGACCTGCTCCGGCTCCGCCCGCCCGGCGCGCACGTCGCCGAGGAAGCGCTCGGCCCGGCGCAGCCCCTCGAAGCGGTCGCGGTCGAACCGGCGGTCGACGACCCGCTGCACCCGGGCCCGCAGCGGCCGGAACGCCAGCGCGACGGCGAGCGTCGCGGCGGCGGTCGTCCAGCGCGAGCCCGTGCCCACCGCGACGCCCGCGACCAACGCGATCGCGACGTAGACGGCGGCGAGCAGCCCGGTGAGCGCGCCGTAGACGGCGGTCCGGTTGATCAGAACGTCGATCTGGTAGAGCCGGTGGCGCAGGACGGCGACCGTGACCGCGGCGACGACGGCGACCTGTGCGACCGACACGGCGAGGAACGTGGCCGGGCCGACCGCGCCGGTGACCACGAACTCGACGGTGCACACCACCCACGCCGCCGGGACGAGCACCGCGGCGAGTGCGAACCAGCGCAGCTGCGCGCGGGCCAGGCCGCTCGACCGGCGGTAGCGCGCGACCACCGCGGCGACCGCGACGAGCAGCGTGGCCAGAATCACGAAATCGCCGACGAGGAGCACACCGGCCACGTCGATCGCCGGCAGTGGCTTGGGCAGGGTGCCGAACGGCGGGTCGTAGGGGACCGGGGTGAACGCGGCCAGGGCGAGAAAGACGCCGTAGACCAGCGCGACGGCCGCCGTGACCGGACGCCACCGCCGCGACGGCAGCCTGCCGTCGGGGAACAGGAACGCCAGCGCGACCAGCCCGGCGAAGACCGTCGGCCACGCGCTGTGCACCCACAGGGCGGCCCACGCGGTGAGCGGGGCGTCGGGAGCCGTCGCCAGTCCCTGACCGCGCAGGTGGAGGGCTGCGGTGTAGAGGGCCAGCCCGCAGGCGTTGACGAGGAGCAGGCCGCCCACGCGGTTGCCGGGCGCGCGCGTGGCGATCACCAGACCGGCGGCCGCGAAGGCCAGCGCCGGCGCGCCTGACACCAGGGCCTGCGCCGCCCCCGCCTCGGGCGCCGGGCTCACCACGGCGTGCGTCACCGTCGCGGCGACGGCCAGCGTGGCACCCACTCCGGTGAGCCACGCGACGCACAGTCCCAACCGCACATGCGGAGTGTGCCGGTTCCCGCGGGCCCGGGGAACAGTGCTGGTACGTAGCGCGCCCGCGCGCCGCGGGCGGGTGCTTCGGCACCGGTCAGATCAGGCCGAGCACACGTGCCTGCGCGACCGCGTCGTCCCGGACACTGACGCCGAGCTTGCGGTAGAGGCTCTTGGTGTAGCCCTTGACGGTGTTCACGGAGAGGAACAGCTCGGCGCCGATCTCGCGCTGGGTGAGCTGGCCCGCAGGCGCGGGCGGTCGCGAGGTCGCCCCCGGCGTAGGCGAGCTGACCCTCGGCCGTGCGCAGCAGCCTCAACGCCGGCGCGCAGGCTCGCCCCACGCGCGTTCGAGGTCGGCGGACGCAGCCCGGCCGCCTCGTCGGTCGTGAAGCGCAGCTCGTCGACCCGCAGCTCACGCAGCTCCCCGCGGGCGCGCAGGCGGGCCAGCGGGACCCCGCTCGGGTCACCGTCGCCGGGGAGTCGGCCGGCGGGCACAGCATCGGGCAGCTGCCGGCGGCGCCGCGGGCGCGCGGCCTGTGCGCTCGGGGCATCGTGCAGAGCGGCTCGGCGTCCTTCGACGTCCCGATCGAGCAGGCGGATGTGATCGGGCGCGCCGTGCTGCGCCGGCTGGGCTTCGACCGCATCGACGACGACGCGCTCAGCGGGCTCGACGGCGCCGCCCTGCTGGCCGCCTCCCGCGAGGTGGAGCGGGACATGTTCGGGATCCTCGACGCCGCGGATGTCCGGCCGACCCTGATGAGCCCGGCCACCCGGGTCACCAGCATGCCGACCAACGGCGGCGACGTCGTGCCGGTGCGCGCGCTCGACGCCATCGCCTGCGGGTCCGCGCGCGGCGTCGACCTGATCGTCGGCACCACGCTCGACGAGACGGCGCTGTTCGGGCCGGCGTTCGCGGAGAGCGCCCCCGTGGTGGCCGAGGCCGCGTTCGGCCCGGCCGCGCCGGCGGCGATGGCGGCCTACCGGTGCGGCAGCCCCGATGGGACCGAGCTGGAGGCGCGGACGCGCCTGCTCACCGACACGCTGTTCCGCGTCGGCGCCCTCCGCCTCGCCGCGGCCGAGCAGGCCCACGCCTCGGTGCACATGTACCTGCTCACCTGGGGATCGCCGCCGACCGGACGGGCGCTCGGTGCCTACCACGGGCTCGACCTGCCGTTCAGTGGAACCGGCTCGACACCTCCCCGGCGTTCGCGGAGCTGGCCGGCCGTCCGCTCTCGCCCGGTCTCGCGGCCGCCATGAACGGCGTCCGGGCCGAGTTCGTCCGTGGCGGCCGGCCGCGGCACCCCTACCTGCCGGAGTGGCCGGGCAACGACCCGCAGCGCCGGGCGACGATGCTGCTCGACGAGCCGAGCCGCGTCGTGGACGACCCGCTCGGCGAGCAGCGCCGCATCTGGGACGACGTCCACTTCTGACCGATCCACTCCCCGGCACCGACCTGGGCGCCACGCGTACCCAGCGCGGCCAAGATCAGTGTCTGCGGTCGAAAAGCTGCACCGGTGAGCGTGAGCTACCGCAGGCGCTGATCATGGCCGGGACTTCTGCGCTCAGACGTGGTCGCGCGGGATGGTGAGCCGCCAGCTGCGCTCGAACACCCGCTCGGAGCCCTCGTAGGCGTCGAGCTGGGCCTGGAGCCGGAAGTCCGTCTCGGTCGAGGTGAGGACGGTGCGGGTACGGGTCTCGACTTCCAGTCGCCGCGGGCGAATCCCATGGCCCAGGTGGTTTCACCGCGGACCGAGGTGACGTCGTCGGCCACCCAGCTGAAGCGCTCCTCCGCGCGGCGGGTCACCTCGAGGTCGATGTCGTCGAAGCGCACGACGCCGAGGTCCTTGACGACCTCCATTGTGGACTCGTAGTCGATCAGGTCACGGGTCACGGTCCAGCTGTGCCTGTGCCGGCTCGAGCTGGGTGGTCTCCTGTGGTCGTGCCCCTTCCGGCTCGCCGAGGGACGGCACCGGCAGCTCGTCGGCTCCGGGGTCGGGGCGCAGCGGCAGCACCAGCGCGCTGGAGGCGGGGTAGACGGTCAGCCGGACCGGCTGCGGTGGCGGCCAGGCGAGTGGCCAGTAGGACGTCGAGAGCGCCAGGCGCAGCCGATGACCGGGCGGTACGGCCTGGGCCATGGCCTTGAGCGTCACGCTGACCCGGTAGCGCTCGCCGGGTGTGAGCGCTTCGGGTCGGTCATGGCCGGCGCGGTGGGTGAGGTTGAGCAGGCCGTAGCTGATGCGGGTGGCGCGCCCGTCGGGGGCGACGTCGGAGAGCCGGACCGCGACCATCGCGACCGGTTGGTCGACGGCGAACTCGAGGTTGGCCACGGGGGCGCCGAGGATCTCCATCCGCTCGGTGAGGGCGTCGCCGTCGAAGATCAGGGAGCCGCCGTCTTCCTCGCGTTGGTCGTAGGGCAGGTCGGGTGGAGCGTTGTAGGAGCACCATTTGCCGGCGAACTGGCCCACCGACAGCGGGGACTGCACGGTGAGCCGCTGCTCCTGGACCGGCGCCGGTTCAGCCCCACCGGGTGGCCGGATCCGGTGGTGACCGAGCGGGTGGGTGACCGCCCGGACCTGCGGGGAAGGCCAGCTCGGCTCACCGACCCAGCGTCCCGGCCGCTCCTCGTAGGCCGTCGACGGCGGGACGCTCTCCTGCATCCAGATGCGCAGCATCGGCTCGGCCATGATGTCGTTGTCGACGTCGCGCAACCAGTGGTCCCACCACCGGACGAGTTCCTGCAGGAAGCCGACGGCGGGGCCGGGTTGACCGAGGTGCGGGTACTTGTGCGACCAGGGGCCGATCAGTCCTTTCCGCGGGACGTCGAGGGCGGCGAGCAGCCGGAACACCGAATTCGTGTAGCCGTCGGCCCAGCCGCTGACGGCGAGCACGGGGCAGGTGATGGCGGAGTAGTCCTCGCAGATCGAGCCGTGCCGCCAGTAGGCGTCGCGACGCTGATGGCGTAGCCACTCCTCCAGCCAGAGCCCGCTGCCGTCCAACCGTTGGTGCCACATCTCCCGCCAGCGCTCGCCGACCACCGCGGGATCCGGGGGACAGGAGTTGTAGGCGAACATCGTCGACGCCCAGGACAGGTTGTCGGTCAGCAGGCAGCCGCCCATGTAGTGCACGTCGTCGGCGTACCGATCGTCGGTGGAGCAGGCGGTGACGACGGCGCGCAGGCTCGGCGGGCGGCGGGCGGCCACCTGAAGCGTGTTGAATCCTCCCCAGGAGATGCCCATCATCCCGGTGCGCCCGTTGCACCACGGCTGCGCGGCGAGCCAGGCGAGCACCTGCTCGGCGTCGCGGAGCTCCTGCTCGAGGTATTCATCGGTCAGGACCCCCTCCGAGTCGCCGCTGCCGCGCAGGTCGACCCGGACCCCGGCGTATCCGTGTCCGGCCAGGTAGGGGTGGTGGATCGAGTCCCGGACCGCGGTGAGGTCACGCTGTCGGTACGGGATGAACTCGAGGATGGCGGGGACGGGTCGCGTGTCGGAGGTCTCCGGTCGCCAGACGCGTCCGGCCAGGCAGGTTCCGTCGGCCAGCGGGATTCTGAGCTGTGCGTCCTCCTTGATGCGATGCGGGAACCGCTGCCGGTCCACGATCCTCATCCAGTGGGCTCCTCGAACGTGAACGGCAGCCCCGCGACGGCGTGCTCGTACTTCTGGATCAGCTCGTCCTCGTCATCCGCTCCGATGTAGATGGTCGCGTACGCGTAGCTGTAGCTGTCCTGGTCGTGCAGCTCGGACAGCCGGTCGCCGGCCGTGACCGAGACGTCGACGGTGCAGCCCGGGATGTCGCGTTGCACCTGCTGGATCTCCTCGGCGGTGGGCACCCGGCGCGCCACACCGTCGGCGACGCGGCGCACGAACCACTTGGCCGCCATGTTGTACGGGCCCTCCCGGTGGCGTGGTCGAGGTTCGCGGCCGAGGGCCAGTTGCACCATGTGGTCGTGATTGGCGACGCCGTCGACCTGCTCGAACAGCTCGGCGTGCGACTGGGAATGCCGCGGGTTCACCTCGAGCAGGGTGATCGTGTCCGGTTCGGGGTCCCAGAAGTACTCGATGTTGAAGGTGATGCCGTCGAGGCCGATCTGTCGGACGACCCGCCGGGAGAGCTCGGCCATCCGGTCCAGGACCGCGGGCGGGAGCGAGGAGGGGTACTGGTAGCGGAGGAAGCTCGAGCTGTCCGGGCTGGTGATCGAGTCGACGGTCCCGTAGATGTGGACGTCACCGTGGAAGCTGTAACCCTCGACCGTGACCTGCGCCCCGGCGGCCGCTTCCTCGGCCAGGCAGGCGCGGCCTCCGATGCCGCTCAGCTCGGGCGGTAGCCGCAGCTGGGCGAGCACGAACTCGAACGGGCTGCCCATCCGTCCGACGCCGTCGCGAATGGCCGCCGCGGCCTGGCGGAGCTGTTGCGGGTTCTCCACGCGGAAGGCCAGGGCGGACGAGGCCGACTTGATCGGTTTGAGCCACACCGGATATCGCATGCCGTCGGGCAGCGTCGGATCGTCGTCGAGATCCACCAACCCGAACCGCGGGTACTCGTCGATCACCCGTCGCTGCTCCAGCCGGCTCCAGTACTTGTGCTCGCATTTCACCACCGACTCCAGGCTGGCCCAGCGAAGACCCAGACGCTGACACAACATCGGCACCATCGTGCTGACCGGGAAGTCCCAGAACCCGATGACCGCATCCACCGGGCCGTCGAACGACTCGATCTGGCGCAGTGCGCGTGTCCAGCAGATCCGGCACCGGAATCGTGTCGCGGTACAGCAGCTCGTCGACGCTCAACAGCGGGTGGAAGCGGTAACGGCCTGCGTCCGGAAGCCGGTCCAGGATGCCAGCGTTGTGATCATCGAGGCCGACCACGAACACGTTCTCCACCATCCGCCCTCGCCTCCTCGATCGTCTTCGTCAGTATGGCCAGGAGCCGACCCGCGCACCCGCGGACGGCTCCGCGCCGAAAGGGCAGCGCCAGGGTTGCGCGACGGGGCGGCCAGCGGTGAGTGGCGATTCAGGGGGGTATGAGCTCAGCGCTCGCGCAGCGACCGGTCGATCTCTTCGAGGGTGCGGCCCTTGGTCTCCGGGAGCTTGCGGTACAGGAACACGAACCCGGCGATACCGAACGCCGCGTACAGCCAGAACAGCCCGGTCTCGGTGGCGATGCCGATGATCGACAGCACCGTGAGGGCGACCACGAAGTCCAGGCTCCAGTGCGTCGTGGTGCCGAGGCTGCCCGCCTTGCCGCGGACCGCGGTCGGGTACACCTCGGCGTTGAGCAGCCAGATCGCGATGCCCAGGCTGGCGGCGAAGGAGGCGATGTAGATCATCAGCAGCACGACGATGAGGTAGCCGACGACGCCGTCCTGGCTGGGCAGCAGGTAGAGCCCGCCGAGGGCCAGCAGCGCGACCACGCAGCCTGCGGTGCCGCCGAGGATCAGCGGTCGGCGCCCGGCCTTGTCCACCAGCCGCAGCGCGATGAAGGTGACGATCATGTTGACCAGCCCGATGCCGACCGAGCCGAGAATCGCGGCCTGCGCCCCGAAGCCGGTCTGCTGCAGGATCGTCGGCGTGTAGTAGATGACCGCGTTGACCCCGATGAGCTGGTTCACCGCGGCGATGCCGATGCCGATCCGCAGCGCCGGCCGGAGTTCGGGCCGTCGCACGTCGGCCCACGTCGTCCGC
Source organism: uncultured Actinomycetota bacterium (assembly GCA_963730945.1). Lineage (GTDB taxonomy): Bacteria > Actinomycetota > Actinomycetes > Mycobacteriales > Pseudonocardiaceae > Pseudonocardia. Next base: position 476,911 of record CAVSTV010000002.1, on the reverse strand, counting down.
GACTCCTCGCGGTGCTGCTCGGCGATCTCGTCGAGCTCGTCGTCGACGTCGCGGGTGCGCGAGCGGCGCAGCACGTCGCGGGCCTCGTCGGCGCGGTCACGGCTGACCAGCCAGCGCGGGCTCTCCGGCAGGAAGAACAAGCCGACGATCATGATCGCGGACGGGATGGCGGCCAGCCCGAGCATCCACCGCCAGGCCTCGGCCGCGGCGAGCGCGAAGCCGACCAGGTAGGAGACGAAGATGCCGACGGTGATCATGAGCTGGTTGAGCGACACCAGCCGGCCGCGGCGCTCGGCCGGCGCGAGCTCGGCGATGTAGAGCGGGACGACCAGTGACGCGGCCCCGATGGCGAGCCCGATCACCACCCGGGAGACCACCAGCACGACGGTGCCGGGGGCGAGCGCCGAGATCAGCGCACCGACGGTGAACAGGATCGCCGCCAGGACCAAGGTCCGTTTGCGGCCCAGGTTGTCGGCCAGCGGACCGGCCGCGATCGCGCCGCCGGCGGCCCCGAGCAGCAGGGAGGCCACGACCACCTGTTGGCCGCCGTCGTCGAGCTGGAACTCGGGCGCGATGTAGAGCAGCGCCGCGGAGATGACGCCGGTGTCGTAGCCGAACAGGAAGCCGCCCAGCGCAGCGATCCCGGCCACCCGATAGGAGAACCCCTTGGCGCTGGTCGCCGATGTCTCGTTGACCGGTTCCGCCACCGCATCCTCCTCGTCCCGGGGCTAGGTGCGGGATGTACCCGCTGAGCCGGTCCTACACGCGATCCGGCCGATCAGCGTTGCGCGCGCTGTATCAGGTTCGGGCCGCCGGTCCTCCTCGCCACTGACGACGCACCCGACGGGTCCGTCGGGGTGCCGATCGGTCAGGAGGGGTCATGGCGCAACAGCCGACTGTGGTGTACGTCCACGGCAACGGAGCGCAGCCGGCCGAGGCCGCGCTGAAGGAGAGCTGGGACATCGCGCTGTTCGGCGCGCCGGCCGGCGATCGGTCGGTGATGGCGTACTGGTCCGACCTGTTGCACCCGCAGCCGCTGCCCCCAGACGGCGGCACGGAGCTCCCGGAGGCCGACGCGGGTGAGATCCGGGACGAGCTGGACCCGGCCCAGCTCATCGCGGAGACGCTCGCCGAGACCAGGGGAGCGGGCCTCGAGCTGCCCGGTGGCGCCGCCGGCGGGCTCGACCCGTGGCTGACCGAGATGGCCTACGTGGCCGACGCACTGGCGAACGGGGACCCCGGCGGCACCGCGGAGGCGCTCCCACTGCCCCAGGCGGTCCGGATCGCGATCTTCCGCGCCCTGGTCAAGCGCACCTTCGCCGACGTGTACGCCTACTTCTTCGACGGCGCGGGCGACGCGCTGCGGGACCGGCTGCGCAAGCGGCTGGACGCCATCGACGGGCCGGCCGTCGTGATCGGGCACAGCCTCGGGTCGGTCATCGCCTACGACGTCCTGAGCCGGACCACCCACGACGTCCCGTTGCTGGTCACGATCGGGTCGCCGCTCGCGGTGACCGAGATCCAGGATGTGGTCAGCCAGCCGCTGCGGGTGCCCGACGGGGTGCTGCAGTGGCGCAACGTCGCCGACGGCCGGGACCTGGTCGCCCTCGACCGCACCATCCGGCCCGAGTACGCACCGGCCGACCGCACCACCGACTTCCTCGTCGTCAACGACAGCTCGAGCCATCACGGCGGGCTGGAGTACCTGGCCAGCCAGCCGGTGCGGTCCGCCGTCGCCGCGCTGACGGCCTGATCGAGGTCGACGAGCAGCCCGATGGACACGCGGCCGGTGGTGACCGACACCGACCTGATGGCGGCCATCCAGGACCACCCGGACAAGGCGGCCGCGGCCCTGGTCGCCGTGCAGGCCACCGCAGCTGGTCAGAACCCGCCGGTCACGGTCGACGTCCTGCGCGCCGCCGCCGCCCTGCTGCGGCGCGAGGTGTCGGAGCTGTGGGTGGAGCAACTGCGGACGATGGAGGTCCGGGACGCCTTCGTCGCGGCCCTGCTGGCCCGCGGGGTGCCGCTGGTCACGGTCGCGACCAACGGGTTCCTCGACCACATCCCGGCCGAGCGGCTCCTGCAGTTCACCGGGCAGGCCCAGTCGTTCCGCTGCCGGGTCCTGGTCGACAACCGCGTGGTCGGGTCGGGCTGCCTCATCGGTCCCAGCCTGGTCCTGACCGCGTGGCACGTCATCGCCGTCGGGCCGCCGGGCACCCCGCAGGAGCCGTCGCCCTCGGTGCAGATCCAGCTGGCCGACGGCTCCCGGCAGGACGTCGTCATCCCGCCGTCGTTCGAGTCCCTGTGCGGCGACGACGAGTTCCGCGAGCTGGCGCCCCGGCACGACCAGGACGTGGTCGGGCGCAACGACGTCGCCGCGTTGCTGATGCGCCGCCCGGCCGCCGCCCACCTCGGCCACGTCCGGCTGCCGACCGCGGCGGTGGTGCCCACCCCGCGCAGCAAGCTCGTGCTCGTGCACTACCCGGACGGTCAGGACGAGGGCATCGGGTTCGGTCGCACGTCGGAGATCCCGCACGTCACGGCCCGCTGGCGACACAGCATCTCGACCGTCGGCGGCTCGTCGGGCGGTGCGTGCTTCGACCGCAACCTGGAGTTCGCCGGTCTGCACCAGGGCCGGCTGCGCAACGGTGGCCGGTTCGTCCCCCTGGTCCGGTTCCTCGACGACCTGCGGCCCGGGATCGCCGCCGACGTCGCGCCGACACGTCTCTGGTCGCTCGACGGGACGGTCGACGGCCCACTGGTGATCGGCCGCCCGCTGCTGTTCGAGGCGCTGGCCGCGGCCGGCGACGACGCCGGACCGGTGCGCGGGGTGCGGGTCAAGCGCATCGACCTCGTGTCCGGCGGAACCGCCTCCCTCCGGTTCACCCACGACATCCTGGGCCACCTGCTGGAGCGCCGCGGTGTGGACCACACCCTGGTGCGGCTGCCGTTCGACGAGCTCGTCGCGGACGCGGTCGACGACATCCGGCAACGGGTCACCGCGGCCGGTCTGCCGCTGCCGGCGCTGCCGCCGGAGCCGGGGGTCGCTCCGGGCACCGCGGCGCCCGAGGGCACCGCGCGGGACCGGGCCGCCCGGCTGGCCGCCGCCGTCGACGCCGCCGCGGCCGCGACCGGCCGCACGGTCTGGTTCTTCCTCGACAACCCGTCGGTCACCGTCACCGAGGACCTCCGGCTGGTCCTCGACGGCTTCGTGGCCGCGGCCCTCGTGCAGCCCCGGCTGCGCCTGGTGATCACCGGCCTCGAGACGCTGCCGCTTCCGGGCCAGGAGTTCCAGGCGCCTGGTGACGCCGCGGCCGGCGGCGCCCCCGGGCTGGTCGTCGAGTTCGTCGGTGGCTTCCTGCGCCGCGACGTGCTGGACCTGCTCGCGCTGGCCGCGCAGGACCTCACCGGTCTGCCCGTCCTGCGCCCGGTGCTGGACGCCATCGCCGACCGCGTCCTGTTCGGTCGAGCGGAGTTCAACGGCACCTACCCGGAGGCGGAGCTGCCGGCCGTGGCCGCGGAGCTGCGCGCGGACCTGGCCGTGCTGGCCCAGCGGGGTGCCCGGTGACCGGCCCCGTTTCCCCGGTCCGGGACGAGCAGAGCGGCGTCCTGCGCCGGTTCGCCGCGCTCTCCGGGCATTTCGACCCGGAGCAGGCGCTCGGCGTCGTCCCCGATCTGGACACGAACGACACCGACGCCGTCGTCGCGCTGGCCGCCGACCTCGCCTCCGTGTGCGACACCCGGGCCGGGGCGTCGGGCAGCTGGCTGATGCGCGGACCGGAGCGGCGCTCGGTGCTGGACTCCCTGTCCGCGGAGTTGGGCGAGATGATCGACTGGCGGCGCCGGGCCGGGCCGCTGCGCACCGAGACCAGCGATCTCCTGGACGCCCTGGAGGGCACCGGCGGGTTCGACGTGGTGAGCCTGCACGAGCTGATCAACGGTGGTGCGCGGGCGGAGATGGAGCGCGCCGCGGTCGCCCTCGACCGCGCCGGGCGGCTGGCCCCGGCGACGGAGCTGCTGGGCACCCTCCGGGCCGCCATGACCCGGCAGGACAGCCGGGCGCGCGGAGCCGGCCTGCTCGCCGACGGCTTCGTCGGGCGCGCCGCGGAGCTGGCCGAGATCGCGAACTGGCTCGGATCGCTCACGAGCGCCCCACCCGTCGCGGCCCTGTTCGTGAGCGGGCTGCCGGGCATCGGCAAGTCGACGCTGCTCGAAGAGGCCGTGCGGCGGGCCACCGAGCGGCCGTGGGTCGTCGTGCGCCTGGACTTCGACCGGGCCGGGCTGGAAGTTCGGGACTGGATCGGGCTCACCGTCGAGCTGGCCCGGCAGGTCGCCGCGGAGCTGGGCGAGCCGGCCAACGACCTGCGGCAGGCCCGGCTGGAGGCGCTGGCCGGCACGGACTCGGGGCCGGCGGTCAAGGGCGAGGCCCGCGAGCAGCTACCGACCCTGCTGGCCGGCCAGGTCGCCGACCACCTACGGCGGGCGGGCCGGCCGCTGCTGGTCCTGCTCGACACGCTCGAGGTGCTGCGCGGGCGTGGGGAGAGCCACCCGGAACGCCTGTTCCGCTGGCTGGACCAGCTCGTCGGGACGCACGCGGTACCGCTCTCGGTCATCGCCGCCGGGCGCGGGGACGCGCTGGACAGTGCGCCGGGCCGGGTCGGGCGCCGGCTGGCCCTGGAGCGGCTGGACCCGGCCAGCGTCGACGCCCTGTTGAGCCGCCTGGGTGTGCCGCCGGCGAGCGCCGCCGCGGTCCGGGACATCGCCGACGGCAACCCACTGGTGCTGCGGCTGGCGGCCGCCGTCGTGCGGGACACCGGCGCGGCCGAGCTGCGCCGGATGGTCCGGCGGCGGGAGCTGGCGGTGGCCTACCTCTACCGGTTCCTGCTCTCCAGGATCGACCAGCCGGTGCTGAAGGACCTGGCCTTCCCGGGTCTCGTCGTCCGGCGGATCAACGCGGAGGTCATCGCCGAGGTGCTCGGCCCCCAGCTGCGGCGGCGGATCGAGCCGGCCCAGGCGGTCTCGGTGTTCGAGGAGCTGTCCCGCCAGCACTGGCTCGTGCAGCCCGATCTGCAGGCCCCAGGTTTCGTCACGCACCGGTCCGACGTGCGCCAGGTGTTGCTGCGCCTGCTCTACGGCTCCCGACCGGCCCAGTGCGCCCGGATCGACCGCGCGGCCGCCGACTGGTTCGCCCGGCGCCCGGAGCCGTGGAGCGACGTCGAGGCCGCCTACCACCGGCTCCAGCTGATGCGCCGCGACCCGGCGGTCCCCGCCCTCGACCCGGCCGACCTGCGTCGGTTCGACGAGCAGACGATCGCCGAGCTGCCCGCGGCCGCGCAGGACGTGGTGCGGCGGGTTCGCGGTGAGCGCACCTCGCTGGTCCACGGCGACGAGGCGGCCGGGGCCGCGGATCTGGACGCGGTGACCGGCGAGCTCGAGGCGATCGTCGGGAGCGGGGATTGGATCGAGGGCCGGCTGCTCTACACGCGGGTCCTGCGGGACGCGGTGTTCGACGCCCGATCGCCGACCGCCGACGTGGTCCGCGCCCTGCTCTGGCGCTGCGGTGACTGGTCCGCGGCGAGGCGGCTGCTCGACGAGCGCGACCGGCGGCAACCCGATGACGCCGACCTGGCAACGCTGCCCCCGGTGCTGGCCGCGCCGCGCGCGGAGATGCGGGCCGAGCTGGCGGCCCGGCAGCTGGTGCGCTCGATGACGATCGACCCGGGCCTGGCCGGGCTGATCGCCGGCTCGGCCGGCCACGGCCTGCGCGCGGAGCTGAGCGACGGCGCGCTGGGCTTCGTCCTGCACCGGGTCGGCGTGGACCGGCCGGTCAGCACCGCGCGCGGCTACGACAGCGTCGGCGCGGCGGCCGGGCTGCGGGCGCCGGTGCCGGACCGGGACGCGGCCACCTCCGAGCTGAGCGTTGCCGCGTTCCGGCTCGCCCGCCGGGTGGCCGAGCCGCTGCCCCGCTGGGACGGCGGCGCCCTGACCGGCCCGTTCGGCGCCCGGCTGCTGGCCGTCCTCATGCCGTACGTCGACGTGGCGGTCACCCTCAGCCGGGTCCGCGACGACCCGGCGATCGGGCGGCACGCGGAAGCGGTGGCCGAACGCCTGGCCGAGTTCGGCGGCCTGGCCCCGCGGCGGACCGGCCCGTGGACCGTGCTGCCCGGCTCCGGCGAGCCGATCGAGGGACTGGCCGCGCTCGGGCTGCTGGCCGAATGGCTCGGCGCCGCTGCCTTCGTGCTGCACCACCCGGACCTGACGCTGATCGCCCGCAGCGCCGAGCGTTGGCGCCGCACGGCGGCCGGCCGCTGGTCGTTCGGGTCGGCCCCGCCGGGGTGGCGGGGGACCTCGGGCCCGCTCGACCTCACGATGGCCGACCGGGTCGCCCAGCTGCTCGCCGCGCCCGACCCGATCGCCGAGAGCCGCGATCAGCTCGTCGTCTTCGCCGGCGCCGACCCCGACTCCGGCGACGGGGATCCCGACCCGCTGCTGGCGGAGCTCGGCCGCCGGTTGCGCGGATCGCTCGTCCGGGCCCGCGCGGTCGCCCTCGACGGCGTTGCCGAGGGCGACCCGGGCGGCGCGCCGGACGCGGCCGGCGTGCTGCTCCGTCACTACGTCCCCAGCGCGTTCGTCCCGGCGCTGGCGGTCCTGATCGCACATCGGCAGTCCTAGGCAGGGGAGAACCACGTGACCGAGCAGAATCTCGAGATCGTCATGAGCTGGGTGCACGGCTCGCCCGCGCTCGAGGAGGCGGTCCGCAAGGCGATCGCCGACGGCGCGATACCGGAGGCGGCGGCGGCCCAGATCAGCGAGGCGGACGCCGAGGCGGTGCGTCAGGACCGACAGCCGTTGGAGAGCGCCGTGCCCGACGGTGCGTTGGAGGCCATCGTGCGGCAGGTCGGGCGGCCACCGCTGCTGATCCGCAACGACGAGGTGGTGCTCGAGCCGCTCGTGGACTTCCCCGCCGGCACCGACGCGAAGATCAAGGGACTGGAGCCGTTCGTCAGGTCGGTCGGCCGGGTGGAGTTCCTCAACCACTCCATGCCCTGGGGCGGCACCGGGTGGGTCGTGCACGAGGACGGCGACACCAGGGTGGTCGCGACCAACCGGCACGTCGCCAAGGAGGTGGCCCGGCGCACCTCGACCGGTGCCGGGATGTTCCTGCGCTCACCCGTGTCCGGGGTGCGCTACGGGATGAACGTCGACTTCAAGCGGGAGGCCGGGTCGGTCAGCGGCGAAGCGCGGCCGTTCGGCGTCCGGGAGGTCGTCTACCTGGCCGACGACGCCGCACCGGACATCGCGCTGGTGCGCATCGTCGGCGACGGCCTGCCCGCCGCGCTCCCGCTGGCCGACGACGAGGCCGACCAGGACCAGCTCGTCGCGATCATCGGCTACCCGGCCTTCGACAACCGCAACAGCGTCGAGGATCAGGAGCGGTACTTCCGCCACCTGTACGAGGTGAAGCGGCTCGCGCCCGGGAAGGTCATGCAGAAGCTCACCGGCCGTACGACGCTGCGGCACGACTGCACCACGCTCGGTGGGAACTCCGGGTCCCCGCTGATCCGGTTGGAGGACCGCAAGGTGGTCGGCCTGCATTTCGCCGGGGTCTACGGCCGGGAGAACTCGGCGGTCGGCGCCGCCACCCTGCGCGCGCTCATCGACACCGACCGGCCGCTGTTCGTCGGAGGGTTCGGGCCGGTCCCGGACGTCGTGGTGCCGACCGACACCGAGGCGACCGACGGCGTGCACCGGCCGGACGAGCTGGCCGACCGCGGCGGCTACGACCCGGAGTTCCTCGGGGCCGGCTTCAGCGCGCCGTGGCCCGGTCTGGACGCGGCCACCACGGCCGACCTGGCCCAGCCCAGCGACGAGGTGGCGGGGCGAGCGGGCGAGCTGCGCTACACGCACTTCGGGGTGCGCCTCTCCGCGACCCGCCGGCAACCGTTGATCACCGCCGTGAACATCGACGGCAGCAGCCTGGTGAGCATCAAGCGCCGCAACGACCGCTGGTTCTCCGACGCGCGGCTGCCCAAGAAGGCCCAGCTGACCCGGGCCGACTACGACCACCCGGAGATCGACCGCGGGCACATGGTGCGCCGGCAGGACCCGAACTGGGACACAGCGGCGGCGGGGGGCGTCCCGAGCGCGCTGGCTGAGCAGGCGAACCTCGACACGTTCCACTACACCAACGCCGCGCCCCAGCACTCGGACATGAACCAGGGCAAGGAGCTCTGGCTCGGGCTGGAGGACTACATCCTGGAGAATGCCCGTACCAGCGGGTTCAAGGCGTGCGTGTTCACCGGCCCGGTGAACCGGTTGGACGACGCGGAGATCAAGCCGGGGGTGCTGCTGCCCCGGGAGTTCTGGAAGCTGGTCGTGATGGTCGACGCCGACCGGCAACGCCTGCACGCCACCGCGTACCTGCTCAGCCAGGGCGACCTCATCCGCGAGCTGCTGGAGCAGCGGGACCGGACCGAGGCCAACGAGGGCTTCGTGCTCGGCGCGTACCGGACGTTCCAGATCACCGTGCGCGATCTGGGCGACGCGACCGGCTACGACCTGTCGCCCTACGTCGACGCCGACCCGCTGGCGGCGGCCGCGTCGGACGTCGAGGCGACCGGCGCGCCGCTGTTCGTGCCGTTGGAGCGGCGGGAGGACATCCGCACCTGACGAGCCGGTCCCCCGCCCGGCCTGGACAGCAATGTGGACGGCGATGTGGACGGCGGCGTGGCCGACGGGCCCGGCGGGGGAGTGCTCGGGCCGGCCACGCCGTTGCGGTGCTGGCCAGCCCGAGATCGTGCTGACAGCTCCCGCGGGATCACCGAGCGCCGCGGACGGCAAGCTCGCCGGCGATGGTCAGGCCGGCCGGCAGCTGACCCTGCAACAGGCTGGTCATCGCGGCGGTGGGCCGCACCCCGAGTTCCCGGCAGAGCAGCCGCTCGCACGCGGTGTAGGCCCGTCGCGCCTCGCTGAGGTTGCCCTCGGCCAGATGGACGCGGATCACGGCCCGGTGCGCGCTTTCTCGCAGCACATCGGCACGCAGGACCGACAGTGCCACCTCGATCGCCAGCCCGAACTGGCCCGCGTCAGCGAGCCGATCGGCGATCCTCTCGAGAACGTGCAGGCGCATCTGATGCAGGCGTTCACGCTCGTCGATGAGCCAGGTGTCTTCCCAGTCCGGGAGCAGCTCACCGATGGTGAAGCCGGTGGACAGCTCGGACACGTCGATATGGTCGCCCCGCATGATCTCGACCGACCGCTTGACCAGGACCTGGACGTCCACCCGGGCGCGGCCGTCGAGATTGACCTGGCCGCCGGCGGCGACCACGAGATCGGGGGCGGCCTGGTTCACCCGCCAGATGCCCGTGCGCAGGCTGCCCAGCGCGCGCTGCTCCGGCGTGTCGGGCCGGAGCGTGCCGGCCAGGCGGCTGCGGCTGACCCGTCCGTTCAGGGCCAGCATCGCGACCAGCCGCTGCGCGCCGACGGGCAACGTGACGTCGCGTCCGCCGAAGGCGAGCCGGAATCCCCCGAGCAAGGTCACCTCGGCGCGGCCGGGCCGGTCCCGGGTCCATGGCAGGCCGGTAGCCGCTCCGCCCCTGTCGACCAGGGATCGAGGCCGGTTCGGAGGCCGTCCTGCATGGTCCATGGCACCCCCGTCCAAGACGTCTGCGGGTGGGCCTGGGCCGACCAGGTGCGCCGCAGTTCCCATCACCGTCAGGGGTAGGAGCGTCCGGGTGGCCTGCGAAGTACCGCTGTGGGTTGGTGGGCCCAGGCTGACTTGGTACTTTCATGATGAAAGGTTTCTTATTGACATTGCCGTGACGTTCGGATGACGGGGATGCGCGCTAACTGGGTTGCGATCCCAAGATTCGCTGACGCCACGGGAGGGCGACATGAGCGAGGTTGTCAACTTCGAGAACAACGGTAGGTTCTTCAACATTCATCTCGGATTGAACGGCGATCTGAGCTTCTTGGCCAATGATCTCGACGGTGGCGGCAACTTCCGGATGGCGATCATTGACGAGAGCGGCGTCGTGACGATCGGTGGCGGCGGTTCGTCCGGCGCACTGCAGATGAGAGGTCCCGGCAACGAGAACACGATCTTCCTTGGCGTGTCGGGAACTGATGCAAGTGTGGTCCTGGGCGGTTCCGGCCTGACCGGCCGCATTCGGTTATTTGATTCTTCCGGCCGTGAGACCGTGGACCTGAACCGCGAACCGGGGCGATTTGACCTGGGCGGAGTGGGCAACGATGGCAATCTGTTCCTCCAGGACGACACCGGCACGACCAATGTCCATCTGGACGGTGGCGTGGGTCGGCTGCGACTGGACACTCCGGGCGGTGGGCTACGGGCGGAACTAGCGGCTGACGACGCCGGCCGCCTCCAGCTGTTCAACAGCAGTGGCGTGACGGTTGATCTACGCGGTGACGCGGGTCAGCTTGAACTGGGCGGGAATGGTGAGGATGGCCGGCTTGAGATAAAGAATGCCGCAGGCGATATCACCATCAACTGCGATGGCAGTACTGGCAACATCGAAGCTGATGGCATGGTCCAACGGTCCGACGGGCGCCTCAAGACGAACGTCACGCCGCTCAGCAACGCCCTCGACAGCGTGCTGGCCCTGCGGGGAGTCCGCTACCAGCGCAAGCAGGTCACCGCGCCCGCGGCGGCCGCGACCGGCGATGGCCAGCGGATCGGCTTCGTCGGCCAGGAGGTGGAATCCGTGTGCCCGGAGCTCGTCGCTACCGACGCCGAGGGCTACAAGGCCGTTGACTACTCCCGCATGACCGCCGTCCTGGTGGAAGCGGTCAAGGAGCAGCAGCAACTGATTCGCGAACAGGCCGCTGCCTTGGAACTCATCTCGGAACGACTCGGGCTACCGGCGGTGACCGGTCAGAGCGCGGCGAGCTGAGGTATGGATCGACCCGGCGCTGTTCCGATTCGATGCGCACGGCGAGCTGCAGACCCCGGACACGTCGACGTCGGGCTGACTGGGCGGCTTTTCGTGAAGCCAGCTCGTCGGGGGCGCCGACCGGCCGGTGCCCCGATCGGTTGGGTTTGCGCCCCCGGGCTCGATCCTCAACTGGTGGGCATTGACACCCCGTGATCGGGGGCGCACGCTCGGACGGCAGTCGGGACGTACAACGCCGAGCGCGACGACGGGCCGGCATCTCGCCGCACCGCGCCCGTCCACAGGGCTCCCGATCGTCAACGGCGAAGGATGCCGGCACCGTACGAACCGACGACACCGCCGTGGAGGCTCCACCGATGACCGACCGCATCCAGCCCCGGATCTTCATCACCGATGACGAGGGGCGGCCGGTCGGGTCGGCCGACATCGACACCGCGGACCCGGACGCCGCGACCGCATCCCTGCGCCTCGAGTCCGGTCAGCTGCCATTCGGTTCGCGGGAACGGCTGGTGGACGCGGTACTGGACGACACAGCGGTCTGCTCGTGCACGCGGGTCCAGATCGCCGTCCCGCTCGGCGATACCGGGATGATCGACCGCGTACGTGACCGGTGCGCTGTCCACGGCACCCGCGCCGCCGGAACGACGTGCCTGCTCGACGTCACCCCGCCGCAGAGCCCCCGGAGCTGACCCGACCCGGATCCAGCCGGCCAGCTCGTGGCGCCGGAGTACGGACCGCGCGCCGGAAACCTCCACGGGCACATCGGCATCGGGCGCGGGTTCAGAACGTCAGCACCGGCTTGACCGTGCGGCCCTGCTCGGAGTCGGTGAACGCCTTCTCGATCTCGGCGAACGGGTAGTGCTTGATCAGCCGGTCGAAGGGGAACCGCCCGGCCCGGTACAGCTCGATCAGGCGCGGGATGAACAGCTGCGGCACCGCGTCGCCCTCGACGATGGTGGTCAGCGTCCAGCCGCGGACCAGCGACGCCCCGGTCTCGAAGGCGACCTCGGAGCCGATCGGGGCCTGCCCGAGCAGGCCGGCCACCCCTCGTACGGCCAGCGCGTCGACGCACTGGCGCAGCACCGACGGCACGCCGGTGGTCTCCAGCGCGTAGTCGACCCCGGCCCCGCCGGTGATCTCCATGATCGTCTCGACCGGGTCGGCGCCGGTGACGTCGACGTCGTGGGTGGCGCCGAGTTCGCGGGCGAACCGCAGCCGCTGCGCCACCCGGTCCACCGCGATGATCGTCGCGCAGCCGGCGACCTGGGCGGCCAGGATCGCCGCGTCGCCGACCGCGCCGGCGCCGAAGATCGCGATGCTGGTGCCGGCCGGCGGGTCGAGGCTGTTCAGCACGGCCCCGGCGCCGGTCTGGATGCCGCAGCCCAGCGGGCCGAGCAGGGTGAGGTCGACGTCGTCCGGCACCGGCACCACCGAGCGGGCGGCGACCACGGCGTGGCTGGCGAACGAGGACTGGCCGAAGAAGTGCGAGGACACCACCTCGTCGCCGCTGCGCAGCGCGGAGGTGTCGTCGGGGCGCCGGCCGCCGAAGTTGCGGGCGCCGAAGTCGGCGCAGTACCCGGGGGCGCCGGACCGGCACGAGGCGCACAGCCCGCACGAGTTGTAGGACAGCACCACGTGATCGCCAGGGCGCAGGTGCCCGACGCCGGCGCCGACCCGCTCGACCACCCCGGCCCCCTCGTGCCCGAGCACCGCGGGCAACGGCACCGGCACCAGCTGGTCCCGGATGACCTGGTCGGTGTGGCAGACGCCGGTCGCGACCATCCGGACCAGCACCTCGTCCGGGCCGGGTTCGTCGAGCTCCAGCTGGCGCAGCTCGAACGGGGCGCTGGTGGCGGGCACCACGGCGGCGGTGATCTGCATGCTCACTCCTGTTCGGTCACTCCGGTTCTGGGGACCCGGCGCCAGCGCGCCGGGCCCTGCTCGTAAAGATCCGCGCCCTCGAGGTCGTTGACCACGACGGCCGGGAAGTCCTCGACCTGCAGCCGGTGCACCGCCTCCGCGCCCAGATCCTCATAGGCGATCACCTCGGCGTGCCGCACGCACTGGGCCAGCAGCGCCGCCGTGCCCTCGACCGCCCCGAAGTAGACGCAGCCGTGCGCGAGCATGGCCTCCCGCACGGCAGCCGAGCGCCGGCCCTTGCCGATCATCGCCCGCAGCCCGCGCTCGACCAGCAGCGGCGAGTACGGGTCCATCCGGGACGCGGTGGTCGGGCCGGCAGAGCCGATGGGGCGGCCCGGCCGGGCCGGGGTGGGGCCGACGAAGTACAGCACCTGCTCGCGCGGGTCGATCGGCAGCGGCTCGCCGGCCTCGATGGCCGCGGCGAACCGGGCGTGCGCCGCGTCCCGAGCGGTCAGCAGGGTCCCGGAGATCCGCACCCGGTCCCCGGCGCGCAACGTGGCCAGCTCCTCGCGGTCGAAAGGGGTGCGCAGCTCTTTCACAGGCTCACCGCCCGGACCCGGTGCGAGTGGCAGTCCAGGTTGACCGCCACCGGGAACGCGGCGATGTGCGTGGGCAGCGCCTCGACGTGCACCGACAGGGCGGTGACCGTGCCCCCGAAACCGGCCGGCCCGATCCCGGTGTCGTTGATCGCCGCCCGCAGCTCGCGCTCCAGCTCGGCCAGCTCCGGGTCCGGGTTCGGCTCGCCGGACGTCCGGGTCAGCGCCCACTTGGCCAGCTGGGCGGCCTTGTCGAAGGTGCCGCCGATGCCGACACCGACCGTCACCGGCGGGCTGGCGCTCGGGCCGGCCTTCTCGATCGTCTCGACGACGAACCGCTTCATGCCCGCGACACCCTCGGCCGGGGTGAGCATGGCGATCGCGCTCATGTTGTCGCAGCCCGCGCCCTTGATCAGCAGCGTCAGCTCGACGGCGTCACCCGGCACGAGGTCGTAGTGGACCATCGCCGGGGTGTTGTCGCCGGTGTTGCGCCGGTCGACCGGTGAGTGCACCAGCGATGCCCGCAGGTAGCCCTCGCGGTAGCCATCGGCCACCCCGCGGTCGATCGCCGCGGCGAGCGAGCCGCCGGTGAAGTGCACGTCCTGACCGATCCGCAGGAAGCAGACCGCGTAGCCGGTGTCCTGGCAGAAGGCCATCCGCTCGCGCGCGGAGACCTCGCCGTTGGCCAGCAGCTGGCGGATCACCTCGCAGCCCAGCTCGGAGCGCTCCTCGGCCAGTCCGCGCTGCAGCGCGGCGACGTGGTCGGCGCGCAGCTCGTGGTTGGCCTCGACGCACAGCCGGCGAACCACGTCCGCCACCTCGGATACGTCGATCTCCCGCACGCCTCGCCCCCTTCGTCGCGGCCGATCGCCAGATCATGCATCATCGCGTCACTTCATGCATGATGAGTCCCCGACGAGGGCATGGCACCGCTCGACGAGGAGCTCGGGACATGGTCGGACAGGTTCTGCAGGACAAGGTCGCGCTGGTCACCGGCGGGGCCTCGGGCATCGGCCGCAGCACGGCGCGCCGCTGTGCCGCGGCCGGGGCGGCGGTGCTGGTGGCCGACCTCGACACCGCCGGCGCGTCCGCGGTGGCCACCGAGCTGACCGGCGACGGCGGCCGCGCCGCGGGGGCAGGCGTCGACGTCACCGACCAGGTCGCCGTGGCCGCGGCCCAGGCCGAGTCGGAGTTCGGCCGGCTCGACGTTCTCAGCTGCAACGCCGGCCTGGCCGGCTACCCGACCCCGGCGCTGGACGCCGACCCGGACGAGTTCGACCGCATCTTCGCGGTCAACGTCAAGGGCGTCTGGAACTGCGTCCGGGCCGCGGTGCGCCGGGCCGGCGGCGGCGCGATCACCATCGTCGGCTCGGTGATGGGGGAGCGGGCCCGGCCCGGGTTCGGCGCCTACGCGTCCAGCAAGGCCGCGGTCAACCACCTGGCCCGCGTGCTGGCCCTGGAGCTGGCCGCCGACGGGATCCGGGTCAACGCGCTGGCCCCAGTGGCCACCGACACCGCGATGCTCCCGCAGTTCCTGGGCCCGGACGACCCGGAGCAGGCCCGGGCGGCGTTCATCGCCGGCATCCCGCTCGGCCGCCTCGCCCAGCCCGAGGACATCGCCGACGCCGCGGTCTTCCTGTCCTCCGACGCGGCCCGCTTCATCACCGGTGCGGTGCTGCCGGTCGACGGCGGCCGCAGCATCTGACCCCGACTCGACTTCCAGGAGTGAGACATCCGGTGCTGACCTACACCCAGAGCAACACCGGGATGGTGGGGATCTGATGCTCCCGCTCGACGGGGTCACCGTGGTCTCCTGCGAGCAGGCCGTGGCCGCGCCGCTGGCCACCCGGCACCTGGCCGACCTCGGCGCCCGGGTGATCAAGATCGAGCGACCGGGCAGCGGTGACTTCGCCCGCGGCTACGACGAGACGGTCAGGGGCCTGTCCAGCCACTTCGTCTGGCTCAACCGGTCCAAGGAGTCGCTCGCGCTGGATCTCAAGGCGCCCGGGGCGGTGGACACCGTGTTGGCGCTGCTGGCGCGGGCCGACGTGTTCGTGCAGAACTTCGCGCCCGGCGCGGCCGAGCGGCTCGGGCTGGGCGCGGCGGCGCTGCGCGAGCGGTTCCCGCGGCTGGTCACCTGCTCGATCTCCGGCTACGGCAGCTCCGGCCCGTACCGCGACGCGAAGG
The DNA here is from genome assembly GCA_963730945.1 of uncultured Actinomycetota bacterium. Classification (GTDB taxonomy): domain Bacteria; phylum Actinomycetota; class Actinomycetes; order Mycobacteriales; family Pseudonocardiaceae; genus Pseudonocardia. Next base: position 461,355 of record CAVSTV010000002.1, on the reverse strand, counting down.
CCTACGACCTGCTCATCCAGTCCGAGGCCGGGCTGGTGTCGGTGACCGGCACCGAGGCGGAGCCGGCCAAGAGCGGCATCCCGGCGGCCGACATCGGAGCCGGCATGTACGCGTTCTCCGGGATCCTGGCCGCGCTCTACGAGCGGGAGCGCACCGGCGCCGGCACCGACCTGGAGGTCAGCCTGTTCGACTCGCTGGTCGAGTGGATGGGCTACCCGCTCTACTACGCCGGCTACGGCGGCACGCCGCCGGCCCGCTCCGGCACCCACCACGCGGCCATCGCCCCGTACGGCACGTTCGCCGCCGGGGACGGCACCGAGGTGGTGCTGGCCATCCAGAACGAGCGCGAGTGGGCGCAGTTCTGCGCCCGGGTGCTGCAGCAACCCGAGCTGGCCGGCGACACGAGGTTCGACACCGGCGCGCGCCGGGTGGCGCACCGCGGCGAGCTGCACGCGGAGATCGAGCGGGTGTTCGCCGGCCTGACCGGCGAGCAGGTGATCGAAAGGCTGGCCGCGGCCCGGGTCGCGTACTCCCGGCGCCGCGAGCTGGCCGAGGTGCTCGACCACCCGCAGCTGGCCGCCCGGGACCGGTGGACGGAGGTCGACTCGCCGGTCGGGCCGGTGCGCGCGCTGCTGCCGCCGATCACGATGGCCGGCCGCGACCCGCGGATGGGCCCGGTGCCCGCGCTGGGCGAGCACACCGAGCAGATCCTGCACGAGCTGGAGACGAGGGAGGCAGACTCATGAACACCGAGGAGAAGACCGCCGCGGCTCGACCGAGGACATGCGCCGGGTCTCGATCGCCAGCTTCCTGGGCAGCGCCATCGAGTGGTACGACTTCTTCCTCTACGGCACCGCCGCGGCGCTGGTGTTCAACAAGCTGTTCTTCCCCAGCACCGACCCGCTATCGGGCACCCTGCTGGCCTTCGCCACCTTCGGGGTCGGGTTCTTCGCCCGGCCGCTGGGCGGCATCCTGGCCGGGCACCTGGGTGACCGGGTCGGGCGCAAGAAGACGCTGGTCCTGACGTTGCTGATCATGGGTGTGGCCACCACGGCGATCGGGTTGCTGCCCACCGCCGAGTCGATCGGGGCGCTGGCGCCGGTCCTGCTGGTCGTGCTGCGCATCGCGCAGGGCCTGGGCGTCGGCGGGGAGTGGGGCGGCGCCGCGCTGATCAGCGTCGAGCACGCCCCGGCCGAGCGCCGCGGCTTCTACGGCAGCTTCCCGCAGCTCGGCGTGCCGGCCGGGCTGCTGCTGGCCAGCGGGTCGTTCGCGCTGGTCACGCAGCTGCCCGAGGACCAGCTGCTGGCCTGGGGTTGGCGGGTGCCGTTCCTGGCCAGCCTGGCGCTGGTGGCGGTCGGGCTGTTCATCCGGCTGCGGATCACCGAGCCGCCGATCTTCGCCCAGGTCAAGCGGAGCGGCTCGGCGTCGCGGATGCCGGTGCTGGAGGTGATCCGGGACGCGCCGGGCCGGGTGCTGCTTTCGGCCGGCATCCGGTTCGCCGACAACGTCCTCTACTACGTGTGCGCCACGTTCGCGCTCACCTACGTGACCACCCAGCTCGGGCTGCCGCGCGGGCTGGCGCTGACCGCGGTGCTGGTCGCCGCGGCCCTGGAGCTGATCACGATGCCGCTGTTCGGGCTGGCATCGGACCGGATCGGGCGGCGCCCGGTGGTGCTGATCGGGGCGGTGGTCACGGTGTTGTCCGCGTTCCCGTTCTTCTGGCTGCTCGACCAGGGCAGCCTCGGCACCATGATCGTGGCCATGGTCGCGACCATCTCGATCGCGCACGCCGCCGTGTTCGCCCCGCTCGCGGCCTGGTTCGCCGAGATGTTCGGCACCGGCGTGCGCTACAGCGGGGTGTCGGTGGGCTTCCAGCTCGGCGCACTGGCCGCCGGCGCACCCACCCCGCTGCTCGCGGCGGCGTTCCTGGCCGGCAGCGGCGGCGCGCCATGGCCGGTGGCCCTGATGCTGGTGATCGGGGGCCTGGTCACGCTGGTCTGCGCGGTGCTGGCCGACGAGACGTTCCGGGACCGGCTCGGCGCGCCCGTCCCGACCGAGCGCACCGAGGAAGTGCGGTGACCAGTCGCCCAGAGCCCGTCCCGCAGGGCCGCGGCCGGGAGCGGAACGAACGGCACTTCCGCTCGCACCTAGCGTGCGAAAGTGCCGTTCGTTCCGATGATCGCGCCTCGAGAGTGACCCGAGGCGCACTACGGTGACCACGGCGGCGGGCCGGCCGGCCGACGCGGGAGGGAGCGGAATGCGCGCGGCCCTGCCCACCAAGCGCGACCAGATCTTCGATGACCTGCGCCGACGCATCCTGGCCGGTGCGCTGGCCCGCGGGGCCCGGCTGCTCCAGGACGAGCTGGCCCGCGAGTTCGGCGCCAGCATCACCCCGGTGCGGGAGGCCCTGCGGCTGCTCGAAGCCGACGGTCTGGTGGTGGCCGAGCCGCACCGCGGGGTTCGGGTGGCCGCTGTCGACCTGGAACAGGTCACCGCCACCTACGTGGTGCGCCGGCTCACCGAGTCCTACGCGATGCGTCGGGCCACGCTGCGGCTGTCCCGGCGCGATCTGACCCGGGCCCGTGCGCTGCTGGACGCACCGCGGCCCGCCGATCCGGCCGCCGTCCGCGACCGCAACCGGGAGTTCCACTTCCTGCTCTACGAGCGCTGCGGGATGCCCGGGTTGGTCGACCGCATCGCGGGGATGTGGCGGGCGTTCCCGTGGGATCTGATGCTCGACTCCACCGCCCGCGCCGCCGCGTCGCTCCGCGAGCACCGGGATCTGCTCGACGCGCTCGAGGGCGGCGACCCGGACGCCGTCGCGGCCAGCACCGAACGCCACCTGCGCAACGGGTTCGCCGCGATCCGACGGCAGCTGACCGGGCACGAGGGCCCGGACCCCTTCGACATCGACGCCGACTGACGGCCGCAGGGGCTGCCGCAACCGGGAAGCAACCGCGGACCGCGGCCCCGCGCTTTGACGGCGTGAGCCGATCGGGTGGTGTTCGGCCGCCGGCGTGGGCTGCCGGGCCGGCCCGCGCGTGTGAGATGACATGTGAAGCTCCTGCACTCCGATTGCGCCCCGACGGACGAAGGCACCCCAGATGCCAGAGTCAGAACCACGCGACGAACGTGACCGCCGAGCACTGCCCGGGTACAGCGACGCCGAGCTGGTCGAGCGGCTCCGGGCTGCCGGTTGCCGCGGGCGGCTGTGGGATCTGGCCAGTGCCGAGCTGGCCGATCGGGGCGTGCGGACCATCCATCGAATGATCGCCACAGGCTCGCTGACCTCCGCGGTCAACGCCCTGCTGCGCGAGGCGCAGCCCGGGCGCCACTTCGAGCTCCGTCGGAGCGAGGCCGCCAACGCCACGGGGTGGGTGGGGGAGCCGGTGGCCCGGGCCCTTCACCGGTTCCGCCGGGAAACGATGGCGGGCCGCGGCTGGAGTGCCGAGCAGCGCCCGGGCCAGCAGAACGCGGCGCTGGCCACCTGGGTGGTCAATTCCATGCTGCTCCTCATCCCCGACGTCCTGCGCACCGAGCGCACCCGTGCCGAGCGGCACGAAGGCGAGGTGCCCTGTCCGCCGGAGGAGCTCCGCGAGCTGAGCCGGGACCGGTCCGCGCCGCCGCGGCGGGGTCGGCGACCACCTCGTCGCAGGACCGCAGCCAGATCCCGCCGTCGCGCAGCGACCCGACGTTGAACCGCTGCCGCCAGTCGCGGTCGCGCGGTCCGAGCATCGCCAGCGCGGCGGGCCGCAGCGCCGGGAGCCGCTGCGCCAGCGGGCCCCTGAGCAGCTTCCCGGTGAGCCCGAGCAGCAGCCCGATCTCGGTGTTGGCGGCCTCGCCGTCCTTGGACACGTCGAGCGGCATGGTGTCCTCGTGGCCGTCGACGAACAGCAGGCCGATGTGGCCGCGCAGGTCCCGCAGCGCAGGCACGCTCCCCAGCAGCGTCGTGCAGTCCCCGCCGAAGATCAGGGGGAAGCGGCGCTGGGCCACCGCATCGGCGACCCGGCGACCGAGAACGTCGATCATGGCGAGCAGGGCCGGCTCGTTGATCAGCGTGGTGTGCCGGCCGCGCTCCGCCGTGCCGGCCGGCAGGTCCAGGTCGCCGGCGTCGCGCACGGTGTGGCGGCCGAGCGCACCGGCCAGGCCGGCCTCGCGCAGCACCGCCGAGGCGCGGGCTTGGTGGCCCGGACGCCCGTAGCCGTCGAAGGGGACGCCGATGAGCTCGAACTCCGCCATGTCGGCATCCTGGCCAGCACCGCTCGGTGTCCGCTACCCGAGCTCCTACGTCGCGGCTGCACCGGCTGGTCCTGGGCCCACCCACCCGGCGGCGGGCCGGGCCGCGTGCGGGGAGATCCGGGCGTCGAGCCAGGAACGCAGCTCGTGCATGAGCGCGACGGGCGCGTCGTGCTGCATGAGGTGGCCCGCGGCCGGCACCAGGGTGAGGGTGGCGCCCGGGATAAGCCGGTGCAGCCGATGGGCGATGTCGACGGGGATCCATCCGTCCCGCTCGCCCCAGACGATGTGTACCGGGATCGACATGCTGCCCGCACGGTTCTCGTTGTCGTGCAGGAACTTCTCGTCGTAGTGGGCGATCTGACGGTAGAACGCCGGCTGGCCCACATCACCGGTCCACGGTTCGACCAGCGCGTCGAGGACGTCCGCACGCAGGCCCAGCTCGCTGGCGTTGCCGATGTAGGCGCGCACGATGGCGCGGTGGATGTAGCCGGGTAGCTGGCCGAGGAGATCGGGATTCGCCTGCACGAACCGGAAGAACGGCGACCCGCTGGGCGGAATGGCCACGACGTCCACGAGCATCAGCGACGCGTAGGAGACGGCCTCGAACAGGTGGGTGCGCAACGCCACGGCACCGCCGAAGTCGTGGGCGACCACGTGCGGATCGGTCACGCCGCAGTGCCCCAGCAGGGCGGCGAAGGCGCGCGCCTGGGCGTCGAAGTCGACCGCGTGGTGCTCGTCCTTGGACGAGCGGCCGTACCCGGGCATGTCCCAGACGTGAACGGTGAAGTCGCGGGAGAGCGCCTCGGCGAACGGGTGCCACAGCAGCGAGGAGAACGGCGTCCCGTGGCAGAAGACCACGTCGGGTCCGGATCCCTTCCTGGCCCACGCGATGCGGCGACCCTGCCACTCGAAGGTCTGGTCGAGGTCCATGCGCCTCACGCTAGTGTCCCGAACCGGGCCCGCGCCTCGGCTGCAGCGGCATGATCCTGGAGCACCGCGGCCGATCACCGGTCATCCCCGCGTCTGCCTACGTCGCGCCCTCGGCCACCGTCTGCCGAGCTGTCCAGCTGGGCGAGCGGGTGCGCATCCTGCACGGCGCCGTGCGCACCGCCGAGGACGGCGAGATCCGGCTCGGCGCCGAGGTGGTGGTGATGGAGAACGCGCTGATCCGCGGCCGCGCCCGCCACCCCGTACGCCTCGGCGACGCCGTCCTCGTCGGGCCGCACGCCCACGTCAACGGGGCCGTGGTCGAGGACGAGGTCTTCATCGCCACCGGCGCGTCGCTGTTCCCCGGAGCGGTCGCCGGCCACGGGTGCGAGCTTCGGATCAACGCCGTGCTGCACGTCAACTCCCGGCTGGCCCCCGGCACCGTCGTCCCGATCGGCTGGATCGCCGCCGGAGATCCGGCCACCCTGTTCCCCCCGGACCGGCACGACGAGCTCTGGGCCGTGCAGGAAGGCCTCGACTTCCCCGGCACGGTCTACGGCGGCACCCGCGACACACCGATGCGCACGATCATGAGCCGGCAGGCCGAGTTCTACGGCGCGCACGCGGGCGACCGACCGGTCGACCGGTAGCACTGGCGCGGACGACCTCGCCGGACCCGTCAGACGGTGGCGCCGACCGGCGCCGGGCGGAGACGGTGGCGTCCCTGCGCCACGACCACGACCGGAACCGGATCGGGCTCGGGACGCCGCACCAGCTGGCTCGGCACGGTCACCAGCGCCTGGATCGGGATCGGAGCGGTCAACGGGTCCCGGTGGAACGCATCGACCAGATCGACCCGAGCCGGCGGTACGACGGCAGCCGGCTCGACGGCAGCCGGCTCGACGGCAGCCGGCTCGACGGCGGTAGCTCGGACGGGCGGCGCCGGGGCCGTTGCGGGTTCGGGCTCGCGGCGCCCCTCGCCGCGGGCCAGCGCGTGGAAGATCGGCGCATCGCCGCAGGCCAGCGCGTGGAAGATCGGCGTCAACGCCGCGTCCTCGCGGAACGCGTGCCGACCGAACGACCAGTCCCACCCCCAGTCCCATTCGCGCCCACCCGGACCGCTGTCGGTCATCGCCAGCTGCGTCATCGCTCCCCCATGCTCATTGCGGCACGCCGGCGGTCGGTTGCCCGACCACCTTCTGATACCCACAACGGCGACACCCGATAGGGGAAACGGGTCGGGGGCGATTGTCACAGCTTCCCGGCGCAGATCCGCTCGATCGGGTGATACAGGCACCCTTACCCGCTCTGGCGAGTAACCGCCCAGGGACCGTTCCGCCGCTCCGTGATCGGGAAGGAACTCACACCCGCTTCAGCACGCGGGCCGCACCGGCGGCCGCCGTGGTGGCGAGGATCCAGCCCGCGGCGATCAGCCCGCTGGCGATCCACTGCGAGGCGCCGTCCAACCGCCAGTAGCCGTCCTGCCCGAGGTTGACGATCGGCAGCAGCGTGTCGGCGGCGAACAGCCACGGGTTGAAGGCCGGGTTCTGGCCGCTGTCGATCGGCGGCGGCGGGTTCGCCGCGAACCAGGCGCCGCCGAGCACGGCGAACAGCACCAGCCAGCACACCGCAAGCCACGGTCGCTAGCCGAAACCGACGGTCCAGCGCTGCAGCGAACCCCACACCCGCTCGACCGGGTCGGCTTCGGCGAAGCGCCGCCGTTGGCGGGCCATCAACACCCGCTGGGCCTGCTCCTCGTCACCGGTCCGGCGGTGCGCCGCGGCGAGCTGCTCGTAGGGCCCCGGCGCGTAGTCACCGGTCACCTGCTCGAGCCAGGCCAGCCTGGTGTACACGTCGATCCCGCGGCTGTCGTTGAGCTGCTCGTAGTAGAAGCCGGCCAGGTCCACGCCGCGCACCGCCGCCCACAGCGGCGCGGAGTCGGCGAACGTGCCCACCCGGGCCTGCGCCAGCCGCACCGCGGCGCCCGGCGGCGTCGACAGCAGCACGACCAGATCGGCGGTCACCAGCCCGTAGGCGTTCAGCGCGTAACGCGCGTAGCCGGCGCCGGGTAGGTCGGCCAGCTTCGCCTCGATGATCCGCACCGACTTGCGCGCCTCGGTGCGGCGCAGCCGGACCCCACCGGTCGCGACGAACCCGCCGACGCACAACAGGTCCTTGCCGATGGTGGCGGCCCGCAGGTCCAGCGAGGGGCGCACCGTGCGGTCGGGGCGCAGCCGTGGACGCTCCAGCCGGGCGTCGGTGCAGTCCAGGGTGGCGCCGATCTCGGCGTCCTGCAGCCGGATGGTGCCCCGGCAGTGGATCCCACGCAGGTAGAACTCGCCGCCGATGTGCAGGCGGTCCGCGAGCAGCGCGTACCCGTCGGGCGCGCTCAGCGTCGTGCGCGACAGGCTGGCGCTGCCCCGCACCGTGGCGCCCACCAGGCGCAACTGCCCGACGCAGTCCAGCGCGCCGCGTCCGAAGTCGCGGGCCTCGAGATCGCTGCCGACGTCCATGCCGTCACCGAGCAGCGCGATCCCGCTCTCCGACGCCCCGTGCGGGCCGCACAGCCGCGCGCCGGAGAGCCGCAGGTAGCCGCCGACGACGGCGTTGGGCAGCCGGAAGGTCCCGTCGGAGCGCAGGCCGTCGTCGAGCTCGCAGTTGCCCTCGATCCGGATCCGGTCGGCGACCACGCAGGTGCCGGCGTCGATGATCCCCACCGGGACCGGCGGCATCCGGGCCTCGGCCGTGTCGAGCTCCGGCGGATCGGCGACGTCGCCGGGATCGGCGGCCCGCACGATGCGCGCCCCGGACAGCACCAGGTCGCCGGCGATCCGGGCTCCGGACAGCTGCACCCGGCCGGTGGCGCCGAACGCCAGCTCCGGTTCGTCGCGGTGCCGGCCGGCCAGCAGGCTGCCCCCGATCGCGCACCCGGTGGCGTCGAGTGCGTCGCCGGTCGAGCTGCTCAGCTGCGCGCCGCCCAGATCGACGTCGCCGGTGATGCGCGCCCCGGGCAGCCGCAGCTCACCGTCGCTGTGCAGCCGGCGGGCGTAGCAGGTGCCGCCCACGACGATGCGGTCGGCGATCAGCGCCGCCCCGCCGCGGCCGTGCAGCCGGCCGGCGGAGAGCCGCAGCGAGCCGCCGACCTGCGCGTCCGCCAGGTACACCGTCCCGCCGGCGGCGAACCCGTCGTTGAGCAGCAGGTCGGCGGTCACCCGCAGGTTGCCCGCCTGCAGGCCCGGCAGCCGGCAGCCGGTCAGCGCGAGCCCGGGGAAGGCGGCCATCCGCAGGTCGGGTACCTCGTCGAACGAGCAGTCGTGCAGTTCGACGGGCACGCCCACGCCGACGCCGATCAGCCGCAGGGTCCCGGTGACGGTGGCCCGGCGCAGCCGCAACGGGCCGGTTCCGGTGTAGGAGGTCGACACCAGCAGCGCGGCCAGTTCGTCTCCGGCGACGGCGGTGCCGCCCAAGTCCACCTCGCCACCGGCCGCCATCGCCGCGGCCAACTCGGCGACCGGATCCCGCGCCACCGCATCGCCCCCCTGCCCGCTCGACGGTGTGACCCCGACGAGTCTCCATCACCCTCCGTGCCCACCACCCGCCGCCCCGACCCGCCCGGGTGACCCGGCCACCGCACAGACCTCCGGTGTGCCGCACAGACCGTGCGACCTCGGTGCCGGTTACCGGATGTCTTTGCCGTGCGGTGTCGATCAGGCGGTCGACCAGGCGGCGGCGTCGAGCTTCTCGACCGACTCCGGCGGCAGGTGGAGCACGGCGGCGCGGATGTTCTCCTGCAGGTGGGTGATCGACTTGGTGCCGGGGATGGGGAGCATCACCGAGGAGCGCTGCAGCAGCCAGGCCAGCGCGACCTGGGCCGGGGTCGCGCCGAGCAGCTCGGCGGCCTCGGCGACCGGGCCGCCCGGCTCGGCCAGCCGGCCCGATGCCACCGGGAACCACGGGATGAAGCCGATGCCCTGCTCGGTGCAGTGGCGCAGCACGTCGTCGGCGGCCCGGTCGAGCAGGTTGTAGCGGTTCTGCACGGTCACGATGTCGACGATCGCCCTGGCCTGCTCGATCTCGGGGACCCCGACCTCGGACAGCCCGACCGCGGCCACCTTGCCCTCGTCCTGCAGCGCGGCGAGCAGCCCGAACTGGTCGTCGGCCGGGATCATCGGGTCGATGCGGTGCAGCTGGAAGAGATCGATCCGGTCGACGCCGAGCCGGCGCAGCGACAGCTCGCACTGCTGGCGCAGGTACTCGGGGCGTCCGCACGGGTGCCACTTGCCGGGGCCGGTACGCAGCAGCCCGGCCTTGGTCGCCACCGTGAGCCCGTCGTAGGGGTGCAGGGCGCGGCGCAGCAGGTCCTCGGCGACCTCGGGGCCGTAGGAGTCGGCCGTGTCGAACAGCTCGACGCCCAGCTCGGCCGCCCGGCGCAGCACGGCGACCGCGGCGTCCGGATCGGCCGCCGGACCCCAGACGCCGGGGCCGGGCAGCTGCATGGTGCCGTAGCCGAGCCGGTTCACCGCGCCGGTCGGCAGCGCGAAGCGCGCCGCGGGTCCGCCGCCGGAGAGGTCGTTCTGCATGTGTCCACCGTGGCACTGCACTCGCGCGGCACGCCGCCCGAGTGACCGACGACTCCCCCGGTCGGGGGGCCCCGGAGCGTGGGCGATTGCCGGGCCCCGCCGCGAAAGCTAGCGTTTTCTCCTGTGGCCAAGATCCTGTCGCTGGCGCAAGCGGTGTCGGAGCTGGTCGGCGACGGCGACCTCGTGGCGTTGGAGGGCTTCACCCACCTCATCCCGTTCGCCGCGGCCCACGAGATCATCCGGCAGGGTCGCCGCGAGCTGACGCTGGCCCGGATGACGCCGGACATCGTCTACGACCAGCTGATCGGGGCCGGCTGCGCGAAGAAGCTGATCTTCTCGTGGGGCGGCAACCCCGGTGTCGGCTCGCTGCACCGGATGCGCGACGCGCTGGCCACCGACTGGCCGGGGCCGCTGGAGCTGGAGGAGCACAGCCACGCCGGGATGGCCAACCGCTACGTGGCCGGGGCGTCCGGGCTGCCGTTCGCGGTGCTGCGCGGCTACCGCGGCACCGATCTCCCGCTGCACACCGCCACCATCTCCACCGTCGAGTGCCCGTTCACCGGGGAGCGGCTGGCCGCGGTGGCGGCGCTGAACCCGGACGTCACCGTGGTGCACGCGCAGCGCGCCGACCGGGCCGGCAACGTGCAGTTGTGGGGCATCACCGGCGTGCAGAAGGAGGCGGTGCTGGCCGCGCGCCGGGCGCTGGTCACGGTCGAGGAGATCGTCGAGGAGCTGACCCCGCAGCCCGGCGCGGTGGTGCTGCCCAGCTGGGTGCTGGACGCGGTGGCGGTGGTGCCCGGCGGCGCCGCGCCGTCCTACGCGCACGGGTACTACGACCGCGACAACAACGCCTACCGCGCCTGGGACCGGACCAGCCGCGACCGCGACCGCTTCACCCGCTGGCTGCACACGCTGCACGAGCAGCCGGCGGCACAGATCTCCCCCTCCGCGAAGGCGACCGATGACTGATGTGACCCAGGCAGCACCCGTGCTCCCGCTCCCGCGCCCGGCTCCCGACGACGCCGAGCAAGGCCCGCCGGTCGCCGTCGTCGAGCCGGCGACGTCGTGGACCGCCGACGAGATGATGACCATCGCTGCGGCCCGCTCGCTGCGTGACGGCCAGGCCTGCTTCGTCGGGATCGGGCTGCCGTCGACGGCCGCCAACCTGGCCCGGCGGCTGCACGCACCGGAGCTGGTGCTGATCTACGAGTCGGGCGCGTTCGGCAGCAGGCCCGACGAGCTGCCGCTGTCGATCGGCGACGGCATCCTGGCCGAGTCCGCGCTCACCGTGCTCAGCGTGCCGGAGATCTTCAACTACTGGCTGCAGCCCGGCCGGATCGACGTCGGCTTCCTCTCCGGGGCCCAGATCGACCGCCTCGGCAACATCAACACGACCGTGATCGGCAGCTACGACGAGCCCGCGGTGCGGCTGCCCGGATCCGGTGGCGCACCGGAGATCGCCGCGCACTGCCGGGAGGTGACCGTGGTGATGCGCCACCAGCTGCGGGCCTTCGTCGAGCAGGTCGATTTCGTGACCTCGGTCGGGCACGGTTCCGGACCGGGCGACCGCGCGCTGCTGGGCCTGCCCGGCGCCGGCCCGGTGCGGGTGATCACCGATCTCGGGGTGCTCGAGCCCGACAAGGGCAGCGCCGAGCTGGTGCTCACCGCGCTGCACCCGGGGGTCACCGTGGAGCAGGCCCGGGCCGAGACCGGCTGGACGCTGCAGACCGCGGCCGAGGTGTCGATCACGGCGGCGCCGACCGCGGTCGAGCTGGCCACGTTGCGCCGGATGCGCACGGTGGGGTCCCCGTGAGCGAACCGGTGGCGCTGCACCACGTCGATTCCGGGCCGACCGACGACGGTCCGCCCGGTGCCGACGCGCAGGACGCGCCGGTGCTGGTGCTCGCCGGCTCGCTCGGCTCGACGCTCGAGATGTGGCGCCCGCAGGTGCAGCCGCTGAGCGAGCGGTTCCGACTGATCCGCATCGATCACCGCGGGCACGGCGGCTCCCCGGTCCCGGCGGGCCCCTACCGGATGGCCGACCTGGCCGGCGACGTGATCGCGCTGCTCGACTCGCTCGGGCTGGAGCGGGTCGCCTGGTGCGGGTTGTCGCTGGGCGGCATGGTCGGGATGTACCTGGCGTCGGAGCACCCGCAGCGCATCTCCCGGCTCACCCTGTGCTGCACCTCGTCGTACTTCCCGGACAAGACGCCATGGCAGGACCGGATCGCCGCGGTCGCGGCGGACGGCACCGGCCCGGTCGCGGACGCCGTGGTGGCCCGCTGGTTCACCCCCGACTGGGCCGCCGCGCACCCGGAGGTGGTCGCCGAGACCACCGCGATGGTCTCCGACACCTCCGACGAGGGCTACCTGGCCTGCTGCCACGCCATCGAGGCCTGGGACCACCGCGACCGGCTGGCCGCGATCACCGCGCCCACCCTGGTCATCGGGGGCACGCAAGACCCCTCGACCCCGATCGAACCGCACGCCCGCACCATCGCCGAGGGCATCCCCGGGGCCCACCTGGAGGTGCTGGAGGGGGCGCACCTGGCCACCATCGAGGCGGCGGCGGAGGCGACCCAGCTGATCGCGACGCACTCCACCCCCTGACCGTCGCCAGCGGCACCGCGGTGTCCTGCTCGGGTATCCGGGTACCGCTGGTCACGATCACCCGGGTGGTCGCGCGCTTCACCACAGCGCGCGCCGGCCGGTGGGCCTACTCTGCGGCAGATGCGGGCCGAGGACGCGCCGGAGCCGACGCGAGAGCGAACCGAGCCGGTCGGCCCCGACGCCGCCGACCCGGTCACCAGCTCCGCGGGACTGACCGCGACCCGGGCACCCGACGAGCTGGTCGGCGAGTTCGACGAGGAACGCCCCGGCCGGCGGCTCTCGCCGCGGCTCGAGCAGGCCCTCACCGCGGTGTGCTTCGCCGTCTCGATCTTCGTGCTCTGGCAGGTGTTCGCGCCGCTGCAGCGCGGCAACCAGTACTACCTGATCCTGTTCCTGGCCGCGGTGCTGCCGCTGGTCTTCCTCTGCTACCGGGCCGCCGGCCGCCGGACCCCGCCCGCCCCCGGGGCCGGCGAACACCCCAGACGCGACGACCCGAGAGGCGACGACCCGGGAATCGCCGACTGGGCGCTGGCCGCGCTGGCCCTGCTGGTCTGCCTGTACCCGGTGCTGCCGATCGAGCTGGGCGACTCGGGCGGCGGGTTCAACGCCTTCCTGGACCGGCAGGGCTCGCTGACCGTCATTGACATCGTCATGGGCACCGGCCTCACGCTGCTGATCCTGGAGGCCTGCCGGCGCACCACCGGGCTGGTGCTGCCGATCATCTGCGTGGGCTTCTTCCTCTACGCCTACTACGGCGGCTTCCTGCCGATCAGCTGGCCGATCGGGCACGCCGGGTTCGACTACAGCCAAATCATCAACGGCTTCTACAACGACCAGTCCGGCTTCTACGGCATCCCGCTGGACGTCTGCGCCACCTACATCGTGCTGTTCACGATCTACGGCGCGGTGCTGGACGCCACCGGCGCCGGCCGGTTCTTCATCGACCTGAGCTTCGCGGCGTTCCGCACGTCGCGCTCGGCGCCGGGGCGCACGGTGACGCTGTCCGGCTTCCTGCTCGGCTCGGTGTCCGGCTCGGGCACCGCGACCGCGGTCAGCCTGGGCTCGGTCTGCTGGCCGATCCTGCGCCGCGCCGGCTACCCGCGCGAGCAGGCCGGCGGCATGCTGGCCGCGGCCGGCATCGGCGCGATCCTGTCCCCGCCGACGCTGGGCGCCGCGGCGTTCATCATCGCCGAGTACGTCGGGGTGCCCTACCTGCAGGTGCTGGGTTGGGCCGTGATCCCGACGCTGCTCTACTACCTGGGCATCATCCTGGCCGTCGAGATCGACGCCCGCCGGTTCGGCGCGCGTGCGGTGCCCGTCGCGACCCGGTCGTTCGGGAAGCTGCTGCTGCGCTTCGGCTACCACTTCCTGTCCCTGTTCGTGATCATCTTCTTCCTGGCGCTGAACGTGCCGCCGTTCCGCGCGGTGGTCTACGCGACGATCGTCGCCGCGCTGTTCGGCCTGGTGGAACGGGCGATCTCGCGACGCGACCCGCTGGGCGATGACGATCCCGCCGGTTCGGTGCCGACGGCGCTGCGCGGGTACGGCATCGACCTCTACCGGGCGCTGGCCGTCGGCATCCGCGCGGTGCTGGCGGTGGCCTCGGTCTGCGCCGCGGCCGGCATCATCACCTCGGTCATCGTCAAGACGGGGCTCGGGCAGACGCTGGCCGACCTGCTGATCCGGGCGGCGCAGACGCTGGCCAGCAACCCGACCGCGGTGCTGATCCTCACCGCGGTGTTCTCGGCGATCGCCATCGTGGTGCTCGGGCTGGCGGTGCCGGTCACCGCGTCCTTCATCATCTCCTGGGTGATCATCGGGCCGGCGCTGCAGACCCTGGGCGCCACCCCGGCCGAGACGGCGATGTTCATCTTCTACTACGCGGTGCTGTCGGAGGTGTCCCCGCCGACCGCGCTGGCCGCGGTGGCCGCCGCCGCGATCACCGGCGGCGACACCATCAAGACCATGTGGCAGGCCTGGAAGTACACGTTGCCGGCGTTCCTGGCGCCGCTCGCGTTCGTGATCACCGAGAACGGCTCGCACCTGCTGATGCAGGGCGACGTCGTCTCGATCCTGTGGACCACCGCGGTGGCCATGGTCGCGGTGGCCGCGCTGGCCGCGGTCACCGGCGGCTGGATCCTGCACCCGGCGAGCTGGCCGCAGCGGCTGCTCTGCGTGCCGGCCGCGGTGCTGCTGCTGTACCTGCAACCCGTGTCGATCGCGATCGGGCTCGGCTTCCTGGCCGTGGCCGTGATCGCCAACCTGGTCACCCGTCACCGATCCGCCGAGCCCCTGGGAGAGCCATCATGACGATCCTTTCCATCCGCCGCCCGCGACGGCTGTCCGCCGTCGTCGCCGTCTGCGCCGCGGCGCTCGCGCTGGCCGGCTGCGGCGGCCGGCAACAGGCGGAGCCGGCCGCGCCGGGCGCCCCGACCGACGCGGCGGCCTGCACGGCCAATCCCGGCCAGATGACCATCGCCACCGGCAACGCCACCGGCGTCTACTACGCGCTCGGCGGCGGGCTGGCCAGCCTGATCTCGTCGAACACGCCCATCAAGGCGACCGCGGCCGAGACCGGCGCCTCGGTGCAGAACATCCAGCAGCTGGTGGCCGGCGAGTACAACGTCGCGTTCTCGCTGGCCGACACCGCGGCCGACGCGGTGGCGGGCACCGGCGGCTTCACCGCGCCGCAGGACGTCCAGGCGCTGGCCCGGATCTACTCCAACTACACGCACGTGGTGGTGAACAAGGCCTCCGGGATCACCTCGATGGCCGACTTCCGGGGCAAGCGGATCTCCACCGGCTCGCCCAAGTCGGGCACCGAGGTGATCGCCAACCGGCTGCTGCAGGCGGCCGGGCTGAACCCGGAGACCGACGTGGCGCCGCAGCGCCTGGAGCTGGGCAAGACCGTGGACGGCATGAAGGACGGCTCCATCGACGGCTTCGTCTGGTCCGGCGGGTTGCCCACCGGCGGGGTCACCGACCTGTTCACCTCGATGCGCGACCAGGTCCAGTTCGTCGACATCACCCCGCTGCTGCCCAAGCTGAAGGAGATCAACCCGGTCTACGCGCAGGGCACGGTGCCGGCCGCGGCCTACGGCACCCCGGCCGACGTGCAGACCGTGGTGGTGCCCAACCTGTTGCTGGTCCGCAAGGACTTCCCGGCCGGTGACGCCTGCGCGATCACCAAGCTGATCTTCGAGAAGAAGTCCGAGCTGGAGAAGGTGCACGTCGCGGCGAAGGAGCTCGACCCGAAGATCGCCATCGACACCGCGCCGGTCGAGCTGGCCCCCGGCGCCAGGACCGCCCTGGAGCAGGTGACGGTGGGCTGACCAGCAAGATCGGCGGTCCGGCCCCCGACCGGCCATGGCCGACCCCACCCGCAGCGCCCCGAGCGCTGGGGGTAGCGTCGTGCGCCAAGGTCACAAGACCGCAACGATCGGACGGGGTCCGGTCCGAACCGCAGGGTGCCTCGTTCTCGAACGCACGACCGTCGTCGGCACCGGGTTTCGGGCCGGGCACCATCCGGGAACAGCACAGACGTCAGGTCGACAGCCAGGGGGCCAGCAATGCTCAGCGATCGAGAACGTCGGACCCTGGCCAGCATCGAGCGCCAGCTCGTCGAGTCCGACCCGGAGCTGGCGCGGCTGTTCGCACAGGGTGTCCCGCGCCGCACCGGCTCCCCGGTGCCGACGTTCCTGCTGGTCATCGGGCTGGTGTTGATGGTGCTCGGCAGCATGCTGGTCACCGCGTCGGTGGCCGTCACCGGCATCGCGTTCGCGACGCTGGCCCTGGGCATGACCTACTACCGGGCGCACGGTCGCGGCTGGCCGGCCACCGCCTGACGCGGTCGGCCCGGGCCGATCGGACAGCGGTTGCCGGGCTCGGTGAGAAAGCCGCGACCGGAATGCTCCGAACGGCTCTGATGACCGCATCTCTGCCCGCGCTCGCCCACTGCCCGCGCTGAATCGGTCTACGCTCGGCGCCGGTCCCGGATGTCCGGGCGAATGTCGGCGCCGTCCGACCGGAGATCCGTGACGTCGACACCCCCACCATCGGGGGTGAGGATGGCCCAGACGGATCGGGGATTATCGACGTGGACCACTGGTCGGCTCCGGACACACCTCCAGACCACCACGGATACCAGCCGCCGGATCCGGCCATCGTGGCGGAGCTCGCCGCCGGCAACTCGGCGGCGGCCGAGCTGTTCGCGGCCGGTCGGTACAAGCAGGCGGTGCCGATCTTCGACAAGGTGTTGGTCGGCTGCCGGGCCGAGCTTGGCCCGACCCATCACCTCACGCTGACCGTGGCCGGCAACCTCGGCGTCGCGCAGGTCGCCGCCGGGAAGCGCCGGGACGGCATCGCCACCATCGTCGCCAACCTGGCCGACCGGGTCCGGGTGCTCGGCGACGAGAACCCGGCGACGCTCACCGCCCGCGATGCGCTCGCCGCGGCGTACCGGGTCGACGGCAACGTCGACGATGCGGTCGAGCTGTCCAGACTGGTCACCGCGCAACGAGCGCGCCGGCTCGGTCCCACCGACCCCGAGACGCTGACCTCACGGATGGGCCTGATCAGGGCCGTGGCCGCGGCCGGTGATCTCTCCTCGGCCGTCGCGTTGTTCAGCTCGGCGCTGGAGGACACCGAGCAGATCTACGGGGCGCAGCACGGCCGTACCCTCGCCCTGCTGGAATGCGGTCGGATCAGCGGCGTGATCCACCGCGGCCTGTAGCGACAACCAAACCGATCATTCGCGAAACGGACGGCGCCGCGGTAAAGGTTCGGCGTACGGGGTCGACCCGATCGGGATCTGGCACTACGGTCGGCCGCGCCGCGCGACGATTATCCACATTCCCCCGAGGAGATGGTGCCAGCATGGGCGCCCACGACCGGACCGATCCAGCTCCCGATCACGGATCAGGCCACGAGACCGACGAGGCGATCCTGCACCGCCTCGGGTACGCGCAGGTGCTGTACCGGGAGATGGGCGGGTTCTCCAACTTCGCCATCTCGTTCACGATCATCTCGATCCTGGCCGGCTGCCTGACCTCGTACTTCATCGCGTTCAACTACGGCGGACCGGTGGTCATCACCTGGGGCTGGCTGCTGGTGGGTGCCTTCTGCATCCTCATCGCGATGGCCATGGGTGAGATCGCCTCGGCCATGCCGACGGCCGGTGCCCTGTACTTCTGGGCGTCCAAGCTGGGCGGCCCGGCCTGGGGCTGGTTCACCGGCTGGTTCAACCTCGTCGGCCAGATCGCGGTGACCGCGGCGATCGACTACGGCGCGGCGACGTTCACCACGGCCCTGCTCAGCCTGTGGTTCCCGGACACGATCGGCACCGACACGACGACGATCTTCGTGGTCTACACGGTGATCATTGCGCTGCACCTGGCGCTCAACCTGCTCAACATCAACCTGCTGGCCAAGCTGAACACCATCTCCGCGTGGTGGCACATCGTCGGCGTGCTGCTCGTGGTCGTCGTGCTGATCATCGTGCCGCGCGAGCACCAGTCGGCCGCGTTCGTGTTCGGCGAAGTGATCAACAACTCCGGCTTCGAGGACACCTCGATCTTCTTCGTCTGCTGTCTCGGGCTGATCATGGCGCAGTACACCATCACCGGCTACGACGCGTCGGCGCACATGAGCGAGGAGACCAGGGCCGCCTCCCGGTCTGCGGCCTGGGGCATGGTCATGGCCGTCGTGGTGTCGGTGGTCTTCGGGTTCATCCTGCTGGTCGCGGTGACCTTCGCGGTGCCGGACGTGCCGGGCACCCTGGATGCGGCGGCCAACGCCGTCATCTACATCTGGACGACCTCGCTGGGCGAGACCTGGGCGGAGTTCCTGCTGTTCATCGCCGTGGTGGCGCAGTTCTTCTGCGGCACCGCCTCGATCACCTCGGCGTCCCGGATGATGTTCGCGTTCTCCCGGGACCGCGCGGTGCCGGGTTCGCGGCTGTGGCGCAAGGTGGCCAGCAACCGGGTGCCGGTGAACGCGGTGATCGCGATCGCCGTACTGTCCTGGGCCCTGATGCTGCCCACGCTGATCAACGGCGCGATCGGTTACCTGGTGGGCACCTCCATCGCCGTGATCGGGCTCTACATCGCGTTCGCGCTGCCGATCATCCTTCGGATCAAGGCCGGCGACTCGTTCCAGCACGGCGCGTGGAGCCTGGGCAAGCACTACAAGTGGATCGGCGTGCTCTCGGTCGCCTGGATCGCCATCATCTGCGTGATCGGCATGATGCCGGTCTCGCCCAACGGCATCCCGGGGGCGGCGGAGTTCGACTGGGCGGTGGTCAACTACACGCCGCTGACGGTGGGCGGGGCGCTGATCCTGTTCGGCGGCTGGTACCTGATCTCGGCGCGGCACTGGTTCACCGGTCCGGTCCGGGAGGCCAGCACCGAGGAGGAGCTCGCCTCCATCGAGAAGCGCTTCGACGGCTGACGCTCGTGGGTGCTGAGCCGAGGTCGCACGCGGCTCGGCACTCACGGTCTCAGCGGCCGCGCCAGACGGGGTCGCGGTTCTCGCGCATCGCCGCACCGCCCTCGGCGGCGTCCTCGGTGGTCACGGCGACCTTGCGCATGGTTTCCCCGAAGCGGATCGCGTCGACCGCGGGCAGGCCGGGCCCGCGCACCGCGACCTCCTTGATCACCCGCTGGGCCAGCGGGGCGCCGGCGAGCAGCCGCCGGGCCAGCGCGTGCGCGGCGTCGGTCAGCTCCTCGTGCGGGACGACCCAGCCGGCCAGGCCGATCTCGTGGGCGCGCCGGGCATCGATCCGGTCGCCGGTGAGCATCAGCTCCATCGCGTACTGCCAGTTGATCCGCTGCGGCATCCGGAGCGCGCCGACGATGGTCGGCACGCCCCGGCGGACCTCCGGGAACCCGAACTCGGCCTGTTCGCTGGCGATCACGAAGTCGCACCAGGTGAGCAGGGTGAGCCCGTAGCCGAGGCAGTAGCCGTTGACCGCGGCGATCACCGGCTTGAAGATCTCCCAGCCGCTCTCGAAGGAGTTGACGGTGGGGCGCTCCCAGATAGCTGCCGGGGAAGGCGCCGGCCGCCGGCCCGGTCTGCGAGGAGTGGTCGGCGCCGGAGCAGAACGCCCGCCCGGTGCCGGTGACGATGCCGACCCAGGCCTGCTCGTCCTCGCGGAACCGGGTGAACGCGGCGTTGATCTGGGTGCGCATGGCGCCGTCGATGGCGTTCAGCTTGTCCGGACGGTCGTAGGTGATCGTGGCGACGTGGCCGTCGAGGGCGTAGTGGACGAGTTCGTCGGGCATCCCGGCATCGTCACACGAGCGGCGGCCCACGAGCGGCCGACACCGCCCTATCGCGCGCGCCGCCAGGCCGGGCCGTCGGGGTAGCGGTAGTGCTGCAGCGCCGCGGTGTGCAGCTGGGCGGAGAACCCGGGCGCGGTGGGCGCCTGGTAGCGGCCGTTGCGGACCACCGTCGGGTGCCGGAAGTGCTCGTGCAGGTGGTCCACGTACTCGATCATCCGGTCGTCCAGGGTGCCGGACAGCGCGACGAAGTCGAACATGGCCAGGTGCTGGACCAGCTCGCAGAGCCCGACGCCGCCGGCGTGCGGGCACACCGGCACCCCGAACCGGGCGGCGAGCAGCAGGATGGCCAGGTTCTCGTTGACCCCGGCGACCCGGGTGGCGTCCAGCTGCAGCACGTCCAGCGCGCCGGCCTGCAGCAGCTGCTTGAACACGACCCGGTTCTGCACGTGCTCGCCGGTGGCCACCTTGATCGGGGCCACCGCGGCGCGGATCGCGGCGTGCCCGAGCACGTCGTCCGGGCTGGTCGGCTCCTCGATCCAGTACGGGTCGAACGGCGCCAGCGCGGCGCATCCACCGGATCGCGTCGGCCGACGTCCCAGCGCTGGTTCGCGTCCACCGCGATCCGGATCGTCCGGGCCGACGGCCGCGCGGGCCGCGCGCAGCCGGCGGACGTCGTCGTCGAGGTCCGCGCCGACCTTCAGCTTGATCAGGGTGAAGCCGTCGGCGACGGCCTCGCGGGCCAGCCGGACCACCTTCTCGTCGGGATAGCCGAGCCAGCCCGCGCTGGTGGTGTAGGCCGGGTAGCCCCGCTCCAGCAGCGCCGCGGTCCGCTGCTCGCGACCCGGCTCGGCCGCCTCCAGCAGGTCCAGGGCCTGCGCCGGGGTCAGCGCGTCGCTCAGGTAGCGGAAGTCGACCTGGTCGAGCAGCTCCTCGGGGGTCATCCCCGCGAGCAGCTGCCACAGCGGCAGCCCGGCGGCCCGGGCCTGCCGGTCCCACAGGGCGTTCAGCACGGCGCCGATCGCCATGTGCATGACGCCCTTCTCCGGGCCGAGCCAGCGCAGCTGCGAGTCGTGCAGCAGCGCCCGCGCGGTGTCGGCCAGCTCGGCGGGGGTGCCCACCGGCCGGCCCAGCACCAGCGGCTGCAGTGCCTGCAGCGCGGCCACCACGACGTCGTTGCCGCGCCCGATGGTGAACACGAACCCGGCGCCGGCCGAACCGTCGTCGCAGCCGAGCTCGACATACGCCGCGGAGTAGTCGGGATCGGGGTTCATCGCGTCCGAGCCGTCGAGCTCCCGCGAGGTGGGGAAGCGGACGTCGATGGTGTGCAGCGTGCTGACCACCGTCATGATCAAATCCCCCTTCGGCCCGGGATCACGTGGGCTCAGCATGCCCGCAGCCGACCACCGCGCGGGCAGTACGTGCGTGCCCGCCTCGACCCTCGTACCCCGGACGGGTATGAGGCCCCGCCACCCATCACTTATGGTCACCGTCATGGTGTGGGGCCCGGTCTGACGCGATGGCGTGCGTGCCGAGCCCACCCGTCCCCTCCGGTGCCCTGCGCGCCGCGCTGGCGTCGGGATCGGCCGTCGGCGTGGCCGCCTCGGGACACGCGATCGGGCACGGGACCGTCGGCATCGCCGGCCTGGCCTGGGCGTTCCTCGCGCTGCTCGGTCCGGCCTGGTGGTTGTCCCGGCGGGAGCGGAGCCTCGGTGCGCATGCCCTGACCCAGCTCGCCGGCCAGCAGGCCGTGCACCTGGCGCTGAGCGCGTCGGCCGGCCACGGTGGGCCCGTCGCCGGCGACCTGATGCTCTACGCGCACGTGGCGGCGGCCGTGCTCACCGGCTGCTGGTTGCGGTGGGGAGAGCGCAGGGCGTGGTCCGCCCTGCGGCGGCTGGTGGCCGGTGCGCTCCCGGTACCGGTGGTGCTGCCGCCGGCAGCGCCCGCCCTACCGGCGACACCGCTGCCCCCGTGCCGGCGGCCGGCGGCGCTGCTTCGCCACTCCCTCGATCGCCGCGGTCCGCCCGCGCCGGCGAACGTCTGACCCTTCGCCTCCCGCCCCCGCGGCGGCGGCCCGGTGGCCTGTGTGGCCACGTCGGCGAGTGTTCCCGTCGCTCGCCGAGGCGCTGACCCGAGCGTCGCCCCCCGGCGATCGTCCGTGTCCGGCGACCCCGACAGGTGGTGCTGCGCGGGCTCCGACCCGCCGCGACCCACCTCGGACCCTTCGCGACTCCTCCTGCTTCGGAGATGACCCATGACCCGCTCCACCAGTCCCCCCGATACCGCTCCCACCAGCAGCACACCCGGCACCTGGCCGCAACTGCGCCCGCTCGTGCTGCGCCTGCACTTCTACGCCGGGATCCTCGTCGCGCCGTTCCTGCTGGTCGTCAGCCTGACCGGGCTGGCCTACGTCTTCTCGCCGCAGCTTGCCGACCTGCTCTACCGCGACCAGCTGCTGGCGTCCGATTCCTCCGCGCCGGCCCGACCCCTCGACGAGCAGGTCGCGGCCGCGGTGGCGAGCCTGCCCGACGGCACGCTCAGCGTTGTGACCGTCCCGTCCGACCCGACCCGGACCACCTCGGTCGTGTTCGACGTCGAGGGTCTGGCGCCCGATGTGCAACGCACCGTGTACGTCGACCCGTCGACGGCACAGGTGCGCGGCGCCCTCGACACCTGGTTCGGCTACCCACCCCTGCAGTCCACGCTCGACGGGCTGCACCGGCACCTGCTGCTCGGTGAGCCGGGCCGGCTCTACTCCGAGATGGCCGCCAGCTGGCTGCCGGTGCTCGTCATCGGCGGGCTGGCCCTGTGGATCGGCCGCCGGCGGCGCCGCCGGTCGGACCTGTTGGTCCCGGCCGTGACCGCCCGACCCGGCCGGGCCCGGATCCGCTCCTGGCACGCCGTCACCGCGCTGTGGCTGACGATCGGGCTCGCGTTCATCAGCGTCACCGGTCTGACCTGGTCGACCCACGCCGGGGAGCGCTTCCAGGCCGTGGTCACCGCCCTGCAGGGCCGCACCCCGGCGATGCAGACCGAGACCGTGCCGGCCCGCGACGGCGTCGCGACCATCGGTGCCGGGGAGGCGGTCGACCGGGCGCGCGCCGCCGGGCTGCGGGACCGCCTCGCGATCTCGCTGCCCACCGAGCCGGGCGGGGTGGTCTCGGTGGCCGAGGACGCCGACGGCTGGCCGGTGCAACGCGACGCGGTGGCCCTCGACCCGTACTCGGGCCAGATCCTGGAGACGATCAGTTGGGCCGACTACCCGCCGCTGGCCAAGCTGACCACGATCGGGATCTCCGCGCACATGGGCCTGCTGTTCGGGCCGCTCAACCAGCTGCTGCTGGCCGCCCTGGCGATCGGCCTGCTGTGCGTGCTGTTCTGGGGCTACCGGATGGCCTGGCTGCGCCGCCCGACCCGCTCCGGTGCCCGGCTGAGCGCACCGGCCCCGCGCGGGGCCTTCCGGGCGTTGACCCAACCGGTCGGGTTCGCGGTGGTGCTGCTCGTCGTGGTCGCCGGCTGGCTGATGCCGGTGTTCGGGGTGAGCCTGCTGGGTTTCCTGCTGATCGATGCCGCGCTCGGGGCCCGGGCGGCCCGGCGCGCCCGCGCCTGAACCGGCGGCCACCGGACCGATCGGCGAGGGGGATCGTGAACGGAATCGCGTGGCTGGCCGGCCTGCTCGCCGTCACCAGCCTGCTCGCCGCCGGTGTGCTCATCGCGGCCGCCGTCCGCGGCCGCGATGAGCGGTCGGCGTGCCTCGCGCACGCCACGATGTCGCTGGGCATGGCCGGGATGTTCGCGCCGGGGTTCGACCCGGTCCCCGAGGCGGCCTGGGTGGTGGCGTTCGCCGGCCTCGGTGCCTGGTACGCGGCGCGCTACCTGCGCCGCGGCCCGGGCTCCGGGGCGGCCGCGCTGCACCTGGTCATCTCCTGCGCCGCGATGCTCCTGATGTACATGACGATGGGCCACGGCGACGGCGCACCCGAGTCGGTCGCGGCGGGATCCGGGCATGGTGGGCACGGATCCGGGACGGTGTCGGACGGCGGCTCGTTGCTGCTCATCGCGGCCACGCTCGGGCTGGCCGCCTACTTCGGCTGGCACGCGTTTCTCACTTCGCGGGGCACCGGACCGACCGGTGACCGGCGGTCATCGGTGCAGCTCGCCCACGTGACGATGAGCGTCCTGATGGCGGCGATGCTGCTCGGCGTGCCGTAGGTGGGAGACCGACAACCCGTTACCGCCGGCGCTCCGGCTGGCCAGGTGTCGCCCGCGGTGGCGCGGGGAGCTCGGCGCAGCGGCGTCGCAGGAAGCGGCGCTCGGCGTCGGTGGTGGTCAGATCGAGGGCCCGGCGGTAGGCGGCACCGGCTGCGTCGGTGTCGCCGAGGCGGCGCAGCAGCTCGGCGCGGGTGGAGTGGAAGTAGCGGTAGTGGTCGAGATCGAGGGCGTCCACGATGGACAGCGCGGGCGCCGGCCCGTCGACCTCGGCGACGGCGACCGCCCGGTTGAGCTCCACGACGGCCGAGCCGGTCTGCTCCCGCAACGTGTCGTACAGCGCGACGACCGCGGGCCAGTCGATGGGTTCCTCGGTCTGCAGGGCGGCGATCGCCGCCTGCACCGGGTAGGGACCGCGGGCGCCACGGGCCAGCGCGTGGTCGAGCAGCGCACGCCCCTCGGCGATCTGGTCGGCGTTCCAGCGGGTCCGGTCCTGCTCGGCGAGTGGGACCAGCTCCCCGTCGGGGGAGCGCGCGTCCCGACGGGAGTCGTGCAGCAGCATCAGGGCCAGCAGGGCGGTGATCCGCGGCTCGTCGGGCATCAGCTCGCCGAGGGTCCGGGTCAACCGGATCGCCTCCGCGGCGAGGTCCACCCGACCGTCGCCGTAGCCCTGGTTGAAGATCAGGTACAGCACGGCCAGGACCGTTCCCAGCCGGGAGGGCAGGGCCTGCTCGCCCGGTACGGCGAAGGGGATCGCCGCGGCACCGATCTTGGCGCGGGCTCGGGTGAGCCGGCGTTTCATGGTCTCCTCGCTGACCAGGAAGGCGCGGGCGATCTCCGGGGTGGAGAGTCCGCCCAACGACCGCAGCGTCAGGGCCACCCGGGCTTCCGGGGCCAGCGCCGGGTGGCAGCAGAGGAACACCAACTCGAGCCGGTCGTCCGGGATGGTCGTGTCGCGCACGGTGATCTCCGCGGGCTCGGGCCGGTCCAGCAGGCGGGTCTTCTCGATCAGGGAACGATCGCGCCGGAGGTGGTCGATCGCCCGGTTGCGGCCGGTGGCCACGAGCCAGGCCCGCGGGTTGTCCGGCGGCCCGTCGCGGGCCCACCGCCGGGCGGCGATCGTGAACGCCTCCTGCGCGGCGTCCTCGGCGACGTCGAAGTCTCCACAGAACCGCACCAGCGCAGCCAGCACCCGGGCCCACTCGGCGCGGAAGACCTCGTCGAGCACGTCGCTACCGGTACGCCAGCGGCCGAACCTCGACCGATCCGCCGAGACGCAATGCCGGTATCCGGGCCGCGATCTCCAGCGCGTCGTCCAGATCGGCCGCCTCGACCAGGTAGAACCCGCCGAAGACCTCCTTGGTGTCGGCGAACGGACCGTCGGTGAGCAGCAGCTCACCGGCTTCGGCGCGCACCGTGGTCGCGGTCTCGGCGGACGCCAGCCGGGCCCCGTCGAGCACTCGCTGATCGCCGCGCAGCGCGCGGTACTCCGCGGTGATCGCCGCCCGCTGGTCGTCGTCGAAGCCGTCGTAGGCCTCCGGCCGTTCATGGATCAACAGCGCGTACTGCATCGTTGCTCCTCCCGTCCGCTCAGACATCCCGACGCCGGTCGTAGACCTGTCGGAGCACGCCACCGCCCGCGTCCTCGGTCGACACCAGCTGCAGCTCCAGCGGTGCGCCCACCCCGTCGAAGAGCCGACGCCCCTTGCCGAGCACGGTCGGAAACATCAGAAGACGGTACTGGTCGACCAGGTCGGCGCCGACCAGCCGATCGACCACGCTCCCGCTGCCGGCGACCACGACGTCCTGGGCCTCGAGGCGCCGGGTCACCTCCGCGACCAGGTCCCCTGTGAGCAGCGTGGAGTTCTGCCAGCGGTCGACGCGGTCGAGCGAGCCGGACACGACGAGCTTCTGCATCGCGTTCAGCCGGCGGGAGAAGTCGTCGGTGCGCTGCGGGAAGATCTGCGCGAGCAGTTCCCAGGTGGTCCGGCCCAGGAGCTTGACCCCGGTGTCGAGCACCTCGCCGAGCCGGAACTTGTCGCCGGCGACCGCGTCCGGACCGTGCCGGAACGCCCAGCCTCCGTGCGGCGTGCCCGCCGAACCGTCCGGGTCCTCGACCACGCCGTCGAGCGTGACGAACTGGACGACGATGACCTGATGCATGGCTACCTCCCTGCGATGGGGTCTGTCGCCGGGGAGACGAGCGGGTTCACAATCTGGGGACAGCAACTCGCTGGTGATGCGCATCACATCGTCGTCGATCTCGGGAGCAGCGATGGAACGGACGCCCGTCAACCCCTGGCCGTGGTCGCTGAACTTCGGGTTCAACCAGGCGGAGCTCATCGAGGGCCAGCGCCGGCAGCTGATCTGCGCCGGCCAGACCGCCACCGACGCCGACGGCCATCCGCAGCACGCCGGAGACATGCGCAGCCAGATCGGCATGGCCCTGGACAACCTGGGCGCGGTGCTGACCGCGGCCGGGATGAGCTTCTCGAACATCGTGCGGCTGAACCTCTACACGACCGACGTCGACGAGTTCATGAAGCACATCGACGTCATCGGGGAGAAGGTCGGACCCGCGGTGACACCACCGTCGACGCTGCTCGGCGTGGCCCGGCTGGCCTTCCCCGAGCTCATGATCGAGATCGAGGCGACGGCCGCCGACTGAGCCACGACGGCCGTCGCCGGGCGCCCCACCCCAAGTGGAACGAACGGCACTTTCGCACGCTAGGTGCGTGCGAAAGTGCCGTTCGCACCACCGGCTGTCAGTGCTGGGGCGGAGGGGGAGCCGGGGGGCGCGGGCGGAGGCGGTCCATGCCACCGTCGACGGCGAGGGTGGTGCCGGTGGTCGAGGTGGCCAGCGGGGAGGCCAGGTAGGCCACCGCGTGCGCCACCTCGGCCGCGCTGACCAGCCGACCGTGCGGCTGGCGGGCTTCGAGCGCGGCCCGCTCGGCCGCCGGATCCGCGGCCGCGGCGAGCAGCCGGCCGACCCACGGCGTGTCGGCGGTGCCGGGGTGCACCGAGTTCACCCGGATCCCGTCGGGCAGCAGGTCGGCGGCCATGGCCAGGGTCAGCGACAGCACCGCACCCTTGCTGGCCGAGTACAGCGCCCGGTTCGGCAGCCCGACGGTGGCCGCGATCGAGCAGGTGTTCACGATGGCCGCGTGCGGCGAGGCCCGCAGCGCCGGCAGCGCGGCCCGGGTGACCCGCATGATCCCGAGCACGTTGACGTCCAGTACCCGGTGCCACTCGGCGTCGTCGTTGTCCCCGATCCCGCCCTGCGCCCCGATCCCGGCGTTGTTGACCAGCACGTCGAGCCCACCGAAGCGATCCACGACCTGCTCGACCGCCGCGCGCACGGCCGCGTCGTCGGTGACGTCGGCGGCCACCGCGAGCAGCTCGCCGTCGGCGGCCACCGGCGCGACGTCACGGTCCAGCACCGCGACCGCGGCACCCAGCGCCCGCAGGCGCCGGGCCACCGCCAGCCCGATCCCGGACGCGCCGCCGGTGACCAGCGCCCTGACGCCCTCGAACTCCGCCACCGGATCACCCATCCCGATCATCTCCCCATTGTGCCGTGGCACGCCCGGCGACCACCGGGTCGACGCGGCCGGCGGGCGGTTCGGCGCAGGCGGCCAGCGCCCGGTCCAGCCGCTCGATCAGCTCGTCGATCTCGGCGTCACCGATGGTCAGCGGCGGCGCGATCAGCACCGCGTCCAGGAAGCCGCCGGTGGCCGGGTAGATCAGCAGCCCGGCGGCCATGGCGTGCTCGCGCAGTCGCTCCGCGAGCAACCCGGGCGCCGTCCGGTCGGCAGGCCCGGACGGGGCCAGCTCGAGACCCAGCAGCAGGCCCCGGCCGCGCACCTCGCTGACCAGGGCGTGCCGCGCAGCGAGTTCGTCGAGCCCGTGGCGCAGCCGCACCGCGGCCCGCGCGCCGCTCGCCACGACCTCCTCGGACTGCAGCACGGTGAGGACCGCGAGCGCGGTGGCCGCCGACAGCGGGTTGCCGGCGTAGGTGTGGCCACCGAGCACGGCACCGGACCCGGCGGCGATCACGTCCAGCACCCGGTCGTCGACCAGGGTGGCCGCGATCGGGGTGTACCCCGCGCCGAGGCCCTTCCCGACCGCGACGAGGTCGGCGCGCACGCCCCAGTGCTGCGCGGCCAGCGGGGTACCGGTCCGGCCCAGCCCGCACATCACCTCGTCGGTGATCAGCAGCAGCCCGTGTTCGTCGCAGAGCGCTCGGATGCCCTGCAGGTAGCCGGCCGGCGGCACGGTGGCGCCCAGGGTGGCGCCACCCACCGGTTCGAGGACGACGCCGGCGAGCCGGTCGGCGCGCTGCTCGACGAGCCGGCGGGTCCGGGTCAACAGCTCCCGGGTGAACCCCGCGTCCGACGGCCGGCCCGCCGCCGGCGGCCGGTAGGGCACCGGCAGCTCGGCGAACGGCCAGGCCAGGCCGCCGACCACGGCCCGCCGGGCGTGCCCGGACAGCGACAGCCCGCCGAGGGTGTTGCCGTGGTACCCGCGGGTGAGCGACAGGAACTCATGGCGCTGCGGCCGGCCTTGCTCGCGGTGGAACTGGCAGGCGAACTGCAGCGCGGCTTCCACCGCCTCCGACCCGCTGTTGACGAACCACGCGCCGGCGTACCCGGTCCAGGCGGTGAGCCGGCGGGCCAGCTCCTCGAGGCTGTGGGCGGTGAAGAAGCCGCGGTGCACGTAGGTGATGCGGGCGGCCTGCTCGCCCATCGCCCGCAGCACGTCGGGATGGCTGTGCCCGATCGAGGCGACCACCGCCCCGGAGCAGCCGTCGAGGTAGCGGTTCCCGGCGTCGTCGACGAGCCAGACGCCGTGGCCGCGCGCGATGCGCGGCAGCGTCGCCCCGAACCGGTTCTGGATCAAGGTCATCGGCGATCACCTCCCGGGCCCGGCACCGACCACATCATGCCGCCCGTCGCCGGCCGCGCCGAGGTCAACCCGGGCCCAGCGCGCCGGTGAGGAGATAGGGAACCGCTGCGCGGGCCATCTCCGCGTGCGAGTGCCCGACCCCCGGCGCGACCGCCAGCCGCCAGCGCAACGGCAGGTCGTTGCGCAGCGCCGCCACCCGGGCCTGCTGGTAGAAGTGCCATCCCCGCTCGAGCCGGGTGTGGCCCTGGGCATCGGCACCGTCGTCGGTGCGCAGGTTGTCGCCGTCGGCGTCGATGTCGTCCCCGCCGAGCAGCACGACCAGCTCGGTGCCGAACGCGCGCCGCAGCGCGGACTCCTGGACCGGACCGCCGTCGAGGCCGTAGGGGAACTCGATGTCGTCGTCGGGCACGGTGTACCAGCCGGCGTTGGCGGCGACGGCGACGCGGACCCGCTGCTCCGGCATGAACTCGACGAACCGGTGCACGAACTGGGCCCCGGCCGAGTGGCCGTACATCGCGTAGTCCCGCTGGGTGCCACCGACGTCGGCGACGACCGCGTCGAACAGCGCCTCGACGACGTGGAAGCTCCACTCCTGCGGCGGCCGCAACCGCTCGTCCTCGTCGACCACGTTGCCGAGGTTGAACGACGCGGAGCCCGGATAGTCGTCCTCGTCGAACTCGGGCGCCAGCACCAGCACGTCGTCCCGGTCGACGACGGCGTCCCAGTCGGCGCGGTACTCCCGCGCGTTGCGCTCGACGCCGTGCAACACGACGAGGATCCGCGCGGTCGCGGGGTTCTTCGGCGCCGAGTACCAGACCCGCACCGGTCGGTCCGCGAGCGGCGGGTAGCCGTCGAAGGTGAACGTGCCCGCACCGGGCTCGATCTCGATCTTGTCGGTGGTGCCCGGCGCAGCTGTGGTCGGTGCCTCGAGCGCGCAGCCCGTGAGCAGCACGAGCAGCACCGTCGCCAGCAGCGCGGCCGTCCGGATGCGCTGGCGACGGATCACGACGTCAGTCTGCAGGCTTCGCCCATCCGGCCGAGCGCCGCCGTCGGCTCAGGGTGTCTGGTGCGATTAGCGCTTCACCCGGTGGCCGCTGCGGCCGACCAGGAAGTCCAGGTCGGCACCCCGGTCGGCGTGCTGCACGTGATCGACCACGACCGCGGGCACGTCCACCGAGGCGGCGGCCATCAGCAGCGCCGGGGATCGTCCCGTCGCAGCCGCCGAGCAGCACCACCCCGTCGATCGGGGTTGGCGCGCACCATCTCCTCGATCGACATCGCGGCCAGGTTGCGCCACAGCATCGCGGTCGGTGCACCTGGGTCTCGCCCAGCGACGTCACCGGCAGGTCCAGCGGGACCCGCCTGCCTCCCACACCCCGCTCTGCACCGCGTCGAGACCTCGTCCAGGTGCGCGTTGCAGGGCGTGAGTGGGAGGCGGCGTCGGCGATCGCGATGTGCGGGCGGCGGTGAACGCCGAGTCGGGCAGCCCGCGGCGCATCCAGGCGCGGTGGACGTAGCTGTCGCGGCCGGCGCCGCCGTACCACTCGTCGGTACGCAGCGTGCGGCTCACGAGACCAGCACGTCGTCGGACTCCACCGGCTCGATCTCCAGCAACGCGGCGACCAGCTGCAGCTTCTGCTCGTCGTCCTCGGTGACCCGCCGCCCGTAGGGGCCACGGGCGCGGGCTATCGCGCCGCCGATGCGCAGCAGCGCCGAGCGGTAGTCGTGATCCACCGGTGGACCCATGCGATCGAGCTGCGCGACCACGTGGCTGAGCCCGGACACCACCGGCCGCCCGTCCGACCCGAAGTCCCGCATCAGGTTCGCCCGGTCCTCGGTGGTCGAGGTGAGGATCGCGCGGGCCGGCTCCGGGGTGCGCAGCGCGACCTCGACGAGGATGTCCCAGAACGCGTCGAGCTCGTAGGGCGCGAAGCGGGTGTAGGTGCCGGCCAGCGCGCTCAGCACCCACAGCGGGCCGAACTGCAGCGTGCGCTGGTCATCGGACACGTCCTCATCGTCGCAGCCCGGGCCGGCCCCCACCATCCGCCGCGAGCGTCGGATCGGCCCTGGTTCGCGGGCGCGGGCCGGCGTCCGAAGGAATCGTCCTCACCACCGCCACCCCGGGTGCAATCCGCGCTCGGGGGGTCCGCCCCCACCCGGACGCCACCCACACTGTGCTCGTCGCCCCCGCACGACGGAGAGGAGCCGGGGATGATCACCGAATTCTGGTTGGGGTTGACCGTGGTGTGCGCCGGCCTGTGGTCCGGCCTGCTGCTCACCGTGACCACGATCCTGCACCCGATCTACGCGGCCCGCGACGGCGCCGGCTTCGCCGTCGACCTCGGCCGGTTCCTGCCCGTCGCCCGCCGGTCACCGACGAACTACCTGCTGGTCGCGGGCCTGGTGCTGGCCCCGATCGGGGCACTGGTCGGGTTGCGCGAGGAGCCGACCGGGTGGCCGTTCGTGCTCACGGCGCTGGGCCTCGCGCTCACCGTGGCCGGCCCACTGCTGGTCTCCCGATACGTCGCCGAGCCGAACTACGCGGTGATCCTCGGCTGGGATCCGGCCGCGCTACCGAGCGACTGGCAGGACGTCCGCCGGCGCTACTTCACCATCAACTGGGTCCGCGGCGGCCTCACCTGGGCCGCGTTCGCCCTGTTCCTGGCGGCCACCCACCAGCACCTGAGCTGAGGTGCACCGCAGGACCCGACCGATCGTGGCGACCACCGGCGGCCGGATCCGCGGCACCACCGAGCACGGGCGACGCGGTGCTGGATGCTGGTGGCCGCACCGGCCGCACTCGGGAGGTCCACGATGAAGATCACGGCGAACGGCCTGTCGTTCGAGGTGCTCGACGAGGGCAGCGGACCCGCGGTGCTGCTGCTGCACGGATTCCCGGACTCGTCGGCGCTGTGGCGGCACCAGGTCCCGGCGCTGGTCGCGGCCGGGCACCGGGTGATCGCCCCGGACCTGCGCGGGTTCGGGCAGTCGGACCGCCCGGCCGACGTCGCGGCCTACGCGATGACCACGCTGGTCGCCGATGTGGTCGGGCTGCTGGACGTGCTGGAGGTGGAGCAGGCCGACGTGGTCGGCCACGACTGGGGCGCGGCGCTGGCCTGGACGCTGGCCATGGCCGTGCCGGCCCGGGTGCGGCGGCTGGCCGTGCTGTCGGTCGGGCATCCGGCCGCCTTCTTCACCGACCCCGTGGGCCAGCGGGAGCGCTCCTGGTACATGTTGTTCTTCCAGTTCCCCGGGGTGGCCGAGGAGGCGCTGCCGCGCAACGACTGGGCGTTGTGGCGCACCGTGTTCGGCGAGCACGGCGACGTCGACCGCCACCGGGCCGACCTGAGCCGCCCGGGCGCGCTGACCGCCGCGCTGAACTGGTACCGGGCGAACATCTCGCCGGAGACGTTCGGGTGGACCACGGTGCCGCCGCTGCCCCCGGTGCACTGCCCGGTGCTGGGCATCTGGTCCGACGGCGACCGGTACTGCGGGGAGGTCCAGATGGTGGCCTCCGAGCAGCGCGTCGCGGGGCCGTGGCGGTACGAGCGGGTGGCCGGAGCCGGCCACTGGATCCCGCTGGACGCCCCGGACCAGGTCAATCGGCTGCTGGCCGAGTTCCTCGACGAACGCTGAGCCGCCCGCTACTATCAACCAAGTGGTTGGTCGAGTGGATCGGCGCGAACTGCTGGTGCTCGCCGCGTTCGAACGGGTGGCCGATATCGGCTTCGAGGGGCTGCGGCTGCGGCAGGTCGCCGAACAGGCCGGCATCGACCACTCCACGCTGCACCACCACTTCGCGACCAAGCAGGCGCTGGTCGCGGCGGTCGCCGAGTACACGACCCGGCAGTTCTGGTCGACCGCGCCGAGCGCGAACGAGCCGGCGGCCGCGCTGCGCGAGCACCTCGACGCGCTGCGGGAGCTGATCGAGCAGCGGCCGCAGCTGTTCGCCGTGTCCGCCGAGCTGGACCTGCGGGCCCGCCGCGACCCGGACGTCGCCGTCGCGCTGGCCGGTCACGAACGGGGCTGGCGGGACGTGCTCACCGGCCTGCTCGGTGCGGGCGGTCGAACGGCTCGGCGGGATCCGGCGACCGCGGCCGAGCTGGTGATCGCCACCGTCAAGGGCGTGCGGTTGACCCCGGAGCTGGCCGGACCGGTGTTCGCCCGGCTGGCCGCCCTGCTCACCGACTCCGCGGAGGAACAGCCGTGAATGTGATCATCATCGGCGGCGGCATCGGCGGCCTGGCCCTGGCGCAGGGGTTGCACCGGGCCGGCGTCGAGGTCGCCGTGTACGAGCGGGACCCGGCCACCGGCCGCCGCTGGGAGGGCTACCGGCTGCACATCAACCCGGCCGGCGCCCGGGCCCTGCACGCCTGCCTGCCCGAGCCGGTCTGGCGCCAGTTCCTGGCCACCGCCGGACCGGGTGGCGACTTCGGGTTCCTCACCGAGCAGCTCGACGAGCTCGTCGTCGTCGAGGAATCGATCATGTACCCGGGCCGGGCGGCGCCGCAGGAGAGCCACTACGCGGCCGACCGGGCCACGCTGCGCCGCATCCTGTCGACCGGGTTGGCCGACGTGATCCGCTACGGCGCCACCTACATCGACCACACCACGCTCCCTGACGGCCGGGTGCGGGCCCGCTTCGCCGATGGGCGAACCGCGGTGGGTGACGTGCTGATCGGTGCGGACGGCGCGTCGTCCCGGCTGCGCCGGCAGTACCTGCCCGAGGTGCACACCGTGGACGTCGGACCGGTCAGCGTGGGCCACAAGATCTGGCTGACCGACCAGGCCCGAGCCGCCCTGCCGCAGCGCCTGACCACCGGGATGAACGTGGTGATGTCCGGCGCCCCGGCCTTCCTGTTCACGTCGGTGTTCGCGCCGCCCCGGGCGGTCTCTCCGCCCTACCTGCTGTGCGCGCTCATCGCCCGCGCCGACCTGCTGCCGCCGGACCTGCTGCAGCTCGACGACGAGCCGCTGCGGGTCGCGGTGGACGTGCTGGTCGCGCGCTGGCACCCGGAGCTGCGCCGCGCGCTGGCCGCCGTCGAGCCGCAGACCCGCAACGCGATCGCGTTCCGAGCCACCGCCCCGCTGCCGGCCTGGACACCGAGCCCGGTCACCGTGCTCGGCGACGCCATCCACCTGATGCCGCCGGTCGGCGGCCTCGGCGGGAACACCGCGCTGCGCGACGCGCACCTGCTCACCCGGCAACTGGGCGCGGTGCACCGGGGCGAGCGGGGGCTGATCCCGGCCATCGGGGGCTACGAGTCGGAGCTGCGGGAGTACGGGCCGGCCGCGGTGCGGCGGGCGGTGACCGACACCGAGCGGGCGCTGGCCGGCGGGGCCGCCGCGGCGCTGGGGGTGCGCTCCTGGTTCCGGCTGTGCTCGGCGATCCCGGCGATGCGCCGGCGCACCTTCGCCGGCGGGTGGACCACCCCAGCCGCCCCCCGGGACTGGGAGCTGGCCGCCGCGTGATCAGCACGCCCCCCAAGCGCATTTCGGTCTGGGTCGGGGGCTCGCCCCGCTGGGGGTGGGCGGGACATTAGCGTGGGCGCATGCCGAAGCCAGCTGCCGTCGAGGTCGAGGCCGGAGGGCGGGCCGTGCGCGTGTCCAGCCCGGACCGGGTGATCTACGAGGCCACCGACCGGACCCCGGCGGTGACCAAGCTGATGGTCGCGCAGTACTTCGCCCAGGTCGAGGACGGCCTGATGCGCGCGCTGCGGGACCGGCCGACCGCGTTGGAACGCTGGCCGAGCGGGGTCCGGCCGGAGATCAAGCTGGCCACCGGCCGGCCCGGGGAGAAGGCCGACGCGTTCTACCAGAAGCGCATGCCCAAGGGCGCGCCCGACTACCTGCAGGGCGTCGACGTGGCGTTCCCGTCGGGCCGCACGGCCACCGAGATCTGCCCGACCGAGATCGCCGTCCCGGTCTGGTGCGCGCAGATGGGCACGCTCACGTTCCACCCGTGGCCGGTCCGGCGCACCGACGTCGACCGGCCCGACGAGCTGCGCATCGACCTCGACCCGCAGCCCGGCACGTCCTTCGTCGACGCGGCCCGGATCGCCGGGGTGGCCAAGGAGCTGCTCGACGAGCTCGGGCTGGTCGGCTTCCCGAAGACCTCCGGCAACCGCGGCGTGCACATCTACCTGCGGATCCGCCCCGAATGGGAGTTCGTCGACGTCCGGCACGCGGCGATCGGGTTCGGCCGGGCGCTGGAGCGCCGCGACGACGGCGTGACCACGAAGTGGTGGAAGGAGGAGCGCGGCCGACGGGTGTTCGTGGACTTCAACCAGAACTGCCGCGACCGCACCATCGCCTCGGCCTACTCGCTGCGCCCGATCCCCGGCGCGCCGGTGAGCACCCCGCTGAGCTGGGCCGAGCTCGCCGAGGTGACCGACCCGGCCCTCTTCAGCCTGTTCACCGTGCCCGACCGGCTGGCCGACGGCGACCCCTGGTCGGCCATCGACGACGTCGCGAACTCGCTGGAGCCGCTGCTCGAGCTCTACGACGAGTCCGGCGAGGGCGAGATGCCCTACCCGCCGGACTACCCGAAGATGCCGGGCGAGCCGCCGCGGGTGCAGCCGAGCAAGAAGGTCGAGGCCAACTGGACCGAGGACGGCCGGCGCCGCGAACCCGAGCCCGGCTGATTCAGCCGGCTCCGACGTAGAACCACCGGCCGTGCTCGCGGACGAAGGAGCTGCGCTCCCGCTGCACACCGGGTCGGCCCGCCACCTCGAAGTGCGCGGCGAACTCGACGGTCCCGGTGGACTCCAGCAGCGAGCCGCCGGTGGTCGCGAGCACCTCCAGTCGGGTCCAGCGCCGGTCGTCGTCCAGCTCGAGGCGCCGCGGCCGGGTCCGCGGATGCCAGGTCTCGCGCAGGTAGGCCGTATCGCCGACGGCGAACGCGCTGAACCGCGAGCGCATCAGCACCTCGGCGGTGGGGGCGTGCGCGGTGCCCCGGTGGTAGCGCCCGCAGCACTGTCATAGCTCGAGCCGCTGCCGCACGGACAGCTGATCGCGGGCGTCACCCGCTCAGCCGTGGGCCAGGTCGGCGAAGCGGCTGTAGTGCAGCTGGTGGGCGACGGTGATCGTGTTGGTCGGGCCGTTGCGGTGCTTGGCCAGGATGAGGTCGGCCTCGCCGGCTCGCGGATCGTCACGCTCGAACGCGTCCGGGCGGTGCAGCAGGATCACCATGTCGGCGTCCTGCTCGATCGAGTTGTGCACCGCGATCCCGTCGGCGATGAAGTTGTGGGTGCCCGGCACCGTCGCGTCGTAGACCGGCTGCTCGCCGACGCTGGTGATCTCCACGATGCGATCCCACGACACGTCGTTGGTGGCCGTCATCTCCAGCTCCGCGTCCGCGAGCAGCGCCGAGGCCAGCGCCAGCCGGGAGCGGCTCGGGGCGTGTCGCCAGCCGGTGGTCCCGCAGAACCGCGAGCCACGGGCGGCGTCCAGGCCGCTGTGGATCAGCCGTCGGGCGGCGAGCGCTCCCTGCACCCGGCTCCACACCCGGTCGGGGATGGTGTCCACCACGGTGTCGTCGGCGATCGCCTGCAGGCGCTGGTCGAGCCGGCGGGCGGCGGCCTCGTGCACGGCCGGCACGCCCACCGACCGGACGAACGCCCGCTGGTGCTCGGACTCGGCGATGTGCAGGTGCCAGCGGTCACGGGAGACCGCCTTACGGGTGCGCTCGATCCGGCCGAGCACGCCGAAGCGCAGCAGCAGCCGGGACACGTCGTGCACGAGCCGGCGGCTGGTGGAGGTGAACCGGATCCGCCCGCACCGGTTGCGCTCGTCCCAGCCCACGGTGCCGTCGGTGGCCCACAGCTGCCGCAGGAACAGCGCAAGCCCCTCGTCGGGCAGCGCGAACACCGGCACCGGCACGAACTTCTGGTGCCCACGCAGCCCGAACAGACCCAGCTCGTCGAGCCAGGCCGCCAGCGGATTGTGCTGGCCGGGGGTCAGGTGGAACGGGGCCGGAAGGCGCAGCGCGGTGCCGGCGGCACCCGGACGTGCATCGCGCAGCGCCGCACTCGCGCCGGCGCGATCCGCCCCGATCGGGGCTTCGGTCGGGACCTCGGTGCGCGCGGGCTCGACGTCCACCCCACCGACGTGCCGCAACGGCTGCCGGGCGGCGCCGGCGGTGCTGCCGATCATCTGGGCGAGCAGCACGATCCGCTCGGCCGGCATCGGCTCCGGGCGGGTCGGCACCGGCACCCGCCGCGGGGTGGCGAGCTGGTCGCCGACGGCGAGCTCGCCGAGCGGGCACCAACCGTCGACGGTGAGGAAGGGGTGGTTGGCCGAGGCCCGCAGCTCCCGCCCCGACGCCATCCGCAGCCGGAACACCTCCTTGACCCCGCTGGGGAACACCCTGGTCAGGGGGCGCGGAACCAGGCGCATCCGCTCGTCGAGCGACCACACCATGATCGGCTCCGCGGCACTGTCCGGCGCGTCCCGTGCCGGTGCGGTGTGCTCCGGTCCGGCGACACCGACGTCGGAGGCCAGCAGCTCGCCCAGCGACACCTCGGTCCCGGTGTCGGCGCGCAGCAGCCGGGTGTCGGCGGTGAGGCAGCCCGATTCGCGCAGGTCCGAGAGCATCGGGCGCTTGTCGGTGCGCTGCTCGGGGCCACGGTTGAGCTGGCTGATCGCCACCACCGGCACCTCGAGCTCCTTGGCCAGCAGCTTGATCTGCCGGGAGAACTCCGACACCTCCTGCTGGCGGGACTCGACCTTGCGACCCGAGGTCATCAGCTGCAGGTAGTCCAGGATGACCAGCTTGAGATCGTGGCGCTGCTTGAGCCGCCGCGCCTTGGCCCGGATCTCCATCAGGGTCAGGTTCGGGGAGTCGTCGATGAACAGCGGCGCCTCGCTGATCTCGGACATCCGGCGCGCCATCCGGGTCCAGTCGTCGTCGCTCATCCGCCCGGCCCGCATGTCGGCCAGCCGGATCCGGGCCTCGGCCGACAGCAGCCTCATCACGATCTCGGAACGGCTCATCTCCAGCGAGAACACCGCGCTGGTCATCCCGTGCTTGACCGAGCACGAGCGGGCGAAGTCCAGGCCGAGGGTGGAGTTGTGCGTCGGGATCATCGACCGGCCGGCGAGGTACATGTGCGCGGCGTTGTCGACCTGAACGCAGCGCACCGGAACGCTCGATACGGGGCGGACATCCACCACGAACCGCTGGTGAGCGGTCTGCTTCCCTCCGCTGTACCGCTGTCGGGCGATTTTCCTGGGCAGCCGGAAGACCTGGTCCGTCGGGGTGAAGCAGACCGAGTAGCACACCGACGATTCCGGACTGCGTCCTCGGACCGGCTTGGTTGAGATGCTCGCCCGGTAGCCGAGGCTCAGGATCAGTTCTCGCGAATCCTCAGCCAGCCGTCGGCTGGTCACTGCGAACACAATGGTCCCGCCCGGCATGCACGTGCCGTCGGTGTCCAAGAGGCCGGCCAGGAGGGCGCGACGCTGCCACTCGGATGCGCGCAGATAGATCGCCGGGATGTGTTTGTTGCCGAGAACTCCGGCCCGCCGGAGCACCGCCTGAGCTGATCCTGTGGTCTTCAGGCACCGCGTGCACGGTCCGAACCCGGTCACCGCCGGTCCACGGCAGACCGTGCACATCGGGGCAGGTGCCCGGGGAAGCCCCAGTGCGCGCGAGCGGCACCCGCACACTCGGCCGCAGGTCCGCACCTGCGTGGTCGCAGGCCGGATCGGCGTCTCGCATACGACGCAATCCCGCACCTGCGCGACCGCCGGCGGTTCAGGGAGCCGGATCGAGTAGCGGAAGGGCGCCGAAGGACTCGGAGCCACCCGGAAGCCTTCAGCGTCGATCTCCGCGATGATCTCCGGGTCGACCGAGGTGATCTGGGCCGCCGCGCTCGTGCCGTCTCCGAGCCAGGCACCGAGCGTGTAGGGCGGAACCGGGAGGTCGGCTTCGGGGAGCTGCAGGGGGCCGGCAACGGCGACGGCGTGGTTCAGACGGCGATCGGCCGACGACGTTCGCAGGGTGTCCGCCATCTGCGCGGTGGTGATGACCGCCTCATGTCCGGCCACCTGTGATGCGCCCTGAGGGCGCTCGACCTGCGCCGCGAGGACCTCGAGCAGTGCCCTTAGCGGGTAGGCGGGCACGCGGCGTTCGAAGGTGCGTACGGCACCGTGCGCTGTTGCCATGAGCGAATCGGTCGGCGGAACGTTGCGGCCTGCGGTGTTGAGCACCGTGACGAACTCTGCCCCCACTTCGTCGAGAAGCGCCTTTCGGGTCGTGAGCCGATCTTGCTCGTCAGCGGCGACCGCAGCCAACTCTCGGACGTGCGCGATACCGTCGAGTGACCAGTGGAAGGTGGGCGGCACCCGTTCGGCCAGCGCTCGGCGGGATGCGCGGGTGCTGGTCTTCCATTGGTGCGCGGCATCCGCGGTGATCACAGTCCCATCGGAGAACTCGACCTCGTAGCACGGTCGGTCGGTCATGATCTCGGTGACCGCTACCACCCGCGTCGGCACGCCATCGGCCCCGAACAGGGCGTCGCCGACCGCGACGTCGCCCATCGTGGTCCAGCCGGACGGCGTGGGCAGTGGGGTATCGAGAGCGAGCGCCTTGCCCAATCCCGGCCGCGCGGCCACCACGATCATCTGCCCGGGGTGCAGGCCGTTGGTGGCCGCGTCCAGGTCGGCGAACCCGGTCGGCACCCCGAGCGCGACGCCACCGCGGGAGGCGATGGCGTCGATCTCGTCCATGGTGGGCTGCAGCAGTTCCTCCAGCGCGACGTAGTCCTCGCTGGTGCTGCGCTCGGTGACGTCGTAGATGGCCGCCTGGGCGCGGTCGACGATCTCGTTGACCTCGGCGCCGTCGGCCCCGTGGTAGCCCAGCTGCACGATCCGGGTGCCGGCCTCGACCAGCCGGCGCAGGATGGCCTTCTCGGCGACGAT
This sequence comes from uncultured Actinomycetota bacterium, assembly GCA_963730945.1. Taxonomy (GTDB): domain Bacteria; phylum Actinomycetota; class Actinomycetes; order Mycobacteriales; family Pseudonocardiaceae; genus Pseudonocardia. The sequence goes on along the minus strand of CAVSTV010000002.1, from coordinate 421,685 downwards.
CTCGGCGTAGAAGGCGGCGTTGGCCGCGGTGGGCACGGTGGCGATCAGGGTGTGCAGGTACGGCGCACCGCCGAGCCGGATCAGATCCCCGCGGCGCTGCAGCTCGGAGGAGACCGTGATCGCGTCGGCCGGCTCACCGCGCCCGTAGAGATCGAGGATGCACTCGTAGACGGTCTGGTGCGCCGGCCGGTAGAAGTCGTCGGGGCGCAACACCTCCACCACGTCGGCGATGGCGTCCTTGCTCAGCAGCATTCCGCCCAGCACCGACTGCTCGGCCGACAGGTCCTGCGGCGGCTGGCGGTCGAAGCCGGCCGTCGACCCGCTCTCGTCCGGTCCGGCCGGCCGGACCGGACGTGGTCGTGCCGGACGATCGTCAGGCATCCGTGCTTCAGCTTGGCGCATATCAGGTTGGGCCATACGCAGCGTCACCCCCGTCACTACTATATCGAACGATTGTTCGATCCGCTCGGAAACTTCGAGCGACCCCCGGGTGAACGGCTTCGGCGTTCCCGCGGCGCCATCCGTACCCCGCGCGGGGACGTTAGGGGTAGCGGTCCGCGCTGTCGAACAGCCCTGTGCACGAACCTGGGGACGGGTTGGGGACCGATCCAATCCGGACCAGGAGGATGCCGGGGAGCAGCTGTGGACGGGCTGTTGACAGCCGCGTCGATTTCGGCGTCGTTGCTGCTCAGAGCATTGACACGGGGTGTGGACAACTTTCTCAGCCGACACGCCGTAGAGCGGTTTCTCGGCGTGTCCGCCACGCCGCCGCCGGGCGCACACCGACGGTCACCCGGCGCCTCGAGCGGCCGCCACCGAAACCATTCCGCCGATCGGCGCAGGCACCCCACCCGAGCAGCACCGAACGTGAACGGGGCGGGAACGCGACCGTGTCGGCCTCGCTCCCGCCCCGCTCACTGTGTGTGACCAGAGATCGGATCCGTGTCAGCTGGCGACGACGGCGATCTCCAGTTCGGCGTTGACCTCGGGATGCAGGCGCACGGTGACCGCGTGCTTGCCGACCGACTTGATCTGGGCGGGGACCTCGACCGCGCGGCGGTCCAGCGGCGGCCCGCCCGCGGCCCGGACGGCGGCCACGACGTCGGCCGCGGTCACCGAACCGAACAGCCGCCCGGTGTCCCCGGCGGCCTTGGCCGTGACCGTGACCGTGAGGTTGCCCAGCTCGCCGGCCACCTCCTTGGCGTGGCCGAGGTCGCGGATCTCGCGGGACCTGCGGGCCCGGGTGATCGCGGCGACCTGCTTCTCGGCGCCACGGGTGGCCACGATGGCCAGCTTGCGCGGCAGCAGGTAGTTGCGCCCGTAGCCGTCCTTGACCTCGACGATGTCGCCGGGGGCGCCGAGGTTGGGCACATCAGCGGTGAGGATGATCTTCACTGGGTCGTCCTTCCCCTCAGCGCGCGGTCGAGGTGTAGGGCAGCAGTGCGACCTCGCGGGAGTTCTTGACCGCGACCGCGACGTCACGCTGGTGCTGCCGGCAGTTGCCGGTCACCCGACGGGCCCGGATCTTGCCGCGGTCGGAGATGAACTTCCGCAGCAGGCCGGTGTCCTTGTAGTCGATGTCCTGGGCCTTGTCCTTGCAGAATGCGCACACCTTCTTCTTCGGCTTGCGCAGAACTGGCTTGGCCATGTGGGTACTCCTGGTTGTGCTCGGTGCCCGCCGGTTCCGGCGGGAAGTCAACGGCTGGGTGGGTGCTCAGAAGGGGGGCTCGTCGTCGGCCGCCGGCGCGCTGCCGGCCGGTGGGGCCGAACCCCACGGGTCGTCGACGGGACCGCCGCCGCCACCCGAACCGCCGCCCGAGCCACCGCCGTAGCCACCGCCGCCGCTGCCGCGGCTGACCTTGTTGACCTTCGCGGTGGCGTACTTGAGGGACGGGCCGACCTCGTCGACCTCGAGCTCCACGACCGTGCGCTTCTCGCCCTCGCGGGTCTCGAAGGAGCGCTGCCGCAGCCGCCCGGACACCATCACGCGCATCCCGCGGGTCAGCGTCTCGGCCACGTTCTCCGCGGCCTGCCGCCACACGTTGCAGCGCATGAACAGCGCGTCGCCGTCCTTCCACTCCCCGGACTGCTTGTCGAAGTTGCGCGGGGTGGAGGCCACCGTGAAGTTGGCGACCGCTGCCCCGGACGGGGTGAACCGCAGCTCCGGGTCGGAGGTCAGATTTCCGACCACCGTGATCACTGTCTCGCCGGCCATGGCCGCCGCCTCAGCCGGCGGCGGGCGCCGGGGCCCGCTTCGGCTCGCGGCGCAGCACCTTGGTGCGCAACACCGATTCGTTCAGGCCCAGCTGCCGGTCGAGCTCGGCCACGGTGGCCGGCTCGCAGGCGACCTCGAGGACGGCGTAGATGCCCTCGGTGTGCTTGAGGATCTCGTAGGAGAGCCGGCGCCGGCCCCAGACCTCGATCTTCTCCACCGACCCGCCGTCGTTCTTGATGACGTTGAGGAACGTCTCCAGCGACGGCGTCACCGTGCGCTCGTCGAGATTGGGATCGAGGATGACCATCAGCTCGTAATGACGCATGAGAACCACTCACCTCCTATGGACTGGAACGGTCGCGGTCCATCCGCGACAGGAGGTTCTCACCGCACACCGACAGAATCGGACCGCCAGCTCATCTCGGGGTGCGACAGCGACGCCCGGAAGGACGCCGGTCGATGTGCGAACTTCGAGGCTACCAGCGCGAACATCACGGCCCGCCGCCGGGCACGGTGCCGAGGATGCCCGCGCGTGCGCGCACGACGACCGCGACTCGTGATCGTGCAGACGACCAACTGCTCGCGGCCGCGATCACCGACGCCGACGCCGCCACGTTCCGCCGCGCCGTCGCGGAAAGCCGGTAACGGGCGCCCTCCCGAACCGTGGCCACGCACGGGGCCACCCACTGGGGCCCACGGGGCGGTCCGGGGCAGTCACTACGCTGGGCGCCATGCTCATCGGGGCCCACGTGCGCGAGGACGACCCGGTCGCGACGGCGGCCGAGCGGGGCGCCGACGTCGTGCAGATGTTCCTGGCCGACCCGCAGGGGTGGAAGAAGCCACCGGTCCACCCGCAGTCCGAGCTGTTGCGCGCCGACCCGCTGTCGGTGGTGGTGCACTCCCCGTACGTGGTGAACCTGGCCTCGACCAACAACCGGATCCGGATCCCGTCGCGCAAGCTGGTGACCCAGCACGCCGAGGGTGCCGCCGCGGTCGGGGCGATCGGGCTGGTGGTGCACGGCGGGCACGTGACCGCCGACGACGACACCGCGACCGGGGTGGACAACTGGCGCAAGTTCGTGCAGCGCCAGTCCGACGAGGGCGGCTTCGCGGTGCCGATCCTCATCGAGAACACCGCGGGCGGCGAGCACGCGATGGCCCGGCACTTCGACGCGCTGGCCCGGCTGTGGGACGCCGTCGGCGAGTTCGGTGTCGGGTTCTGCCTGGACACCTGCCACGCGTTCGCCGCGGGTGAGGACCTGGTGGACGTGGTGGACCGGGCCAAGGCCATCACCGGTCGGATCGACCTGGTGCACCTGAACTCCTCGCGCGACGAGTTCGGCTCGGCCCGCGACCGGCACGCCAACATCGCCGACGGCACCATCGACCCGGACGTGCTGGTCGCGGTGTGCGCGGCGGCCGCGGCACCGGTGGTCGTGGAGACGCCGGCGCCGGGTCAGGCGGATGACATCACGTTCCTGCGTGAGCGGCTGGATCCGTGAGCGAGCCGGCGTCACCGAGCTCCGGCGCCGGCACCGGAGCCGGGCGGTGACCGAAACGGCGGTCGGCGCCGTGCGTCGCGATCCACCGGAGTCGGCGCCGGCGAGCCGACCGGCGCGCGGCCGGCTGGCGCTGGCGGTGCTGGTGCTGCTCACCGGCATCACGCTGGTGGCGGGTTACGCCAACAAGGCGCGCTGCGTCGGCCCGGAGTTCGACGCGGCCGGGCGCAGCGGGCCCGACTACGAACGCCGGGTCGATTCCGCGGTCTGCTACTCCGACATCCAGCAGCTGTGGCTGGGCCGCGACATCGACCAGCACGTGTTCCCCTACCTGCACGGCTCCATCACCCCCGACGGGCAGCTGCAGGGCGGCTCGGTCGAGTACCCGGTGCTCACCGGCCTGCTGATCTGGGCCGGCGCGCTGTTCGCGCACAACGACGGTGAGTTCCTGCTCTACTCGGCGCTGCTGATGGCCCCGTTCGGGCTGCTCACCGGCTGGATGCTGGGCCGGCTGGCGCGCTGGCGGGCCCTGATCTGGGCGCTGGGCCCACCGCTGGTGCTCTACGCGTTCCACAACTGGGACCTGCCGGTGGTGGCCTGCGCGGTCGGCGCGGTCTACGTGATGCACGGCCTGCGCACCGAACGCTCGGTGCTCGACCGGGCCACGCTGGCCGCGGTGCTGCTCGGCCTGGGTTTCGCGCTCAAGCTCTACCCGGGCGCGTTCGTGCTGCCGCTCGCGCTGTACGTGCTCACCACGTCCCGGCCCGGCGCCCTGGACTGGAGCGGCGCGCTGCGGGTGATCCTGACCGCGGCCGCGACGGCCGTGCTGGTGAACCTGCCGTTCGCGGTGCTGGGCTACGAGGGTTGGCGGGCCGCGTTCACGTTCCAGCAGCTGCGCAAGGTCGACCTGACCACCAACTCCATCTGGTACTGGGGCTACCGGCCACGCTCCGAGCCGGACAACCTCGATTTCCAGGCCACCATGGATGTGCTCTCGCCGACCCTGGTGCTGCTGTCCTTCGTGGTCGCCGCGGCCGTCGGGTACTGGCGTTGGCGGCGCACCGGCGACTACCCGTGGATCGGGGTCAGCGCGGCCATGCTGTGCGGCTTCCTGTTGCTGCACAAGGTGCATTCGCCGCAGTACACGCTCTGGCTGCTGCCGTTCTTCGTGCTGCTGCGGGTGCAGTGGGGCTGGGTGACGGCCTACCTGCTGGCCGACGTGGTGATGGGGATCGGCATCTTCCGCTGGTTCTACGCGCTCGACACCGGCGCCGACACCGGCATCCAGGCCGGCGTGGCCGCCCAGGCCGTCGCGATCGGCGTGTGGGGTCGGGCCGCGCTGCTGGTGGTGCTGTTCGTGCTGTTCCTGCGGCTCCCCGAAGCCCGCCCCCTACGCCCCCACCAACCCCTCACCCCAGCTCACTCCTGACCCCGTTCCCAGACCGCGTTCGGGGGAGGGGTGCGGGAGGGGTGGGTTGGGGGTGACGGGGTCGGGCGGGCCAGTCGGGGTCGTCGGGGACGGTGGTGCGGACCGGGTCGGTGGTCGGGCGCAGGATCGATCGCACGACCAGCACGCACAGGGCGACGACCAGCGCGTCGCGCAGCAGCACCGCGCCGAGGAACGGATCCGGCGGCAGGCCCTTGGACGCGGGGGTGAGGTAGTAGAACATCCGCGGCACCCAGACCAACGCATCGACGATCATCCAGCCGAGCAGCAGCCGCCAGCGGGGCAACGCCAGCACCGCCAGCGGCACCAGCCACAGCGAGTACTGCGGGCTCCAGACCTTGTTGACCAGCAGGAACGAGGCGACGAGCAGGAACGCCAGCGAGCTGATCCGCGGCGTGCGCGGCGCCCGCAACCCGAGTGCGATCACCCCGAGGCAGCACATCCCGAACAGCACCAGGCTCACCGTGTTGAGCACGGCGGGGACCTGTCCGGCCTCGAGCGGGCCGTCGAAGCCGGCCCAGCCGCTGAAATAGGTGATCACGTAGTAGAGCGAGTCCGGGTCGGCCGGGCGGGACTCGTTGAGCCGGAAGAACTCCGACCACCCGGTGGTCCAGGCCAGCGCGACCGGCACGTTCAGCACACCCCAGGTGAGTGCCGCCGCGCCGACGACGCGCGCGGCCACCGCGGGGTCGCGCCGACGCGCGGCCAGCACCACGATCGGCAGCAGCAACAGCAGCGGGTACAGCTTGAACGCGCCGCCGACCCCGAGCAGCAAACCGGCCAGCAGGCAGTTGCGGCGGGCCAGCGCCAGCACCCCGGCGGTCGCGCAGGCCACCGCCAGGGTGTCGAAGTTGGTGAAGGCGTGCACCGCGACCAGCGGGGACAGCGCGACCAGCACCGCATCCCACGGTCGGGAGGGGCGCAGCATCCGCACCGCCCAGACCGTGACCAGCCAGGCCAGGGCCAGCCAGACCGCGGAGATGTTGAAGTAGACGACGACCGGCAGCGCCGTCGGTACCAGCGACGCCCGCTGCGACAGCCACAACCAGCCGTCGGTGAGCCGGGCGTTCGCGTACTGGAAGAACCCGGTGAGCACCGGGTACTCCATGTAGCGGGCCCGCTCGGAGTCGGTGCCGGCGCCTTCGATCCACGAGTCCCGATACGGCACGGTGCCGCTCTGCAGGCCCTCGATGCCGTAGAGCGGCACCGTGTCGCTGTAGCACATCGAGACGTACTGGCGGCTGTTGCGCCAGTCCAGGGCCGGCTGGCCATCCTCGGTCGTGTACTGCTGCAGGCACGGCACCTTGCCCAGCCAACCGACGGCCAGCACGGCCACCGCGATCAGCAACACCACCCGCAGCGGCGTCCAGAACGGGCTGCGCCCGACCAGGGCGTGGCGCCCCAGTGGGCCGCCGACCAGCGCGCTGGCCGCGGTGGCCAATGGTTCGGACCAGGACGGGATGACCCGCGCGGGGGGCGCGGATCCGGGTCGGCCCGATCCCGGGTCGATCGACCCCACGGCCGGATCGACCGGATCGACGACCGCGGAGCCGGACTCGGTCCCGGCCACACTCACCCGGCCGGCACGCGCCCGGCGGCACCGAGCATGATCATCCGTCGCCGCTTCTCAGGTTGAACAGCCGGTCCGCGGCACCCGAACCGGATTCGGAGTCGGACTTCTTGTCGTCGTCCTTCTTCTTGTCGTCGTCGTCCTTGTCCTTCTTGTCCTTGTCGTCGTCCGAGTCCGAATCCTCGTCATCGGAGTTCTCGTCGTCCCCGAAGCTCTCGTCGAACGGCGCCACGCCGATCGGGCTGAACGGCGAGAACGCCTCCGGAGCACGGCCGCGCAGCGCGCTGCTCATGTACTCCTTCCAGATCGAGCCGGGCACCATCCGCCCGTAGATCGGCTTGCCGGTCCCGTCCTTGATCGGGTCGCTCGCGTCGCTGCCGATCCAGACCGCGGTGGCGATCGAGGGTGTGTAGCCGACCGTCCAGGCGTCCTTGTTCTGCTTGGCGAGCACCGGGTGTTGCACGGTGCCGGTCTTGACCGCGACCGCGCGGCCGTCGGCGAGCTGGATGTTGGAGCTGGCGGCCACCCCGAGCATGGACTCGGTGACGTTGCGGGCGACCTGGGCCGGCATCGCCGCGGTACCCGCGTTCCGGTCGTCCTCGCGGTCGAGCAACACCCGACCGTCGGCGGCGACGACCTTCGCCACGATGTAGGGCGGGCGGTACTCGCCGTCGGCGGCGAAGGTCGCGTAGGCCGAGGCCATGTCGACCGGGTGCACCTCCTGGTCGCCCAGCGCGATGCCGCCCTGCAGCTTGGTCAGCAGCTCCTGCGGGATGCCGGCCCGGTGCGCGGTGTCGATCACGTTGCGCAGGCCGGCGTCCTCGGCCAGCTGGTAGAAGACGGTGTTGATCGACTTGGTCATGGCCGTCTTCAGGTTGCAGCGGGCGCAGTCGAAGCCCTCCGAGTTGTCGACCACGACGCCGCCCTCGAACTTCTGTCCGGACTGCCCGTCGTAGGTGGAACCGAGCCCGATGCCCTTGTCCGCCTGCAGCGCGGCGGCCAGCACGAACGGCTTGAACGACGAGCCGGGCTGGCGCAGCGCCTGCGCGTAGTCGGTGCCCAGACCGTTCGAGCCGCCGTAGTAGGCCAGGATCGCGCCGGTCTTCGGGTCCACCGAGACCAGCGCCGAGCGCAGCGTGTCCGGCTGCCGCGCCATGATCTTCTTGACCGCGGTGACGGCCTTGCGCTGCTCGTTCGAGTCCACCGTCGTGGTCACGACCAGGCCCTCGGTGTTGATCTGATCCTCGCTGATGCCCTGCGCCTCGAGCTCGACCCGGGCCCGGTTGTAGATGTGGTAGCGGTCGTCGCCGGGCACCTCGCCCAGCTTCGGCGGCTCGCGCAGCCAGTTGTCCGGGAACGCCAGCCCGGCCCGGGCGGCGGGATCGAGCCACTTCTTGTCGACCATCTGATCGAGCACGAACGTCCAGCGGCGCTGCGACTCCGACTCGCTCTTGGCCGGGTCCCAGCTCGACGGGGCCTGGATGATGCCGGCCAGCATCGCGCCCTCGGACACCGTGAGCTCCTCGACGTTCTTGTCGAAGTAGGCCTTCGAGGCCGCCTGCAGGCCGTATGCGCTGCGCCCGAAGTAGATGGTGTTGAGGTAGTTCTCCAGGATCTGGTCCTTCGGCATCTCCTTGGAGATCTTGACCGCGAGCACGACCTCCTTGTACTTGCGCCACAGCGTCGGGTCGCGCTCGTCCGTGGTGACCTTCACGTACTGCTGGGTGATCGTCGAACCGCCGCCGACCCCGCCGGTCAGCTGGTTGTAGATGGCGCGGCCGATGCCGGTGATGTCGAAGCCGGGGTTGGTGTAGAACGTGCTGTCCTCGGCGGCCAGCACCGACTGCTTGACGTGCTCGGGGACCTTGTCCAAGGTGATCTTGACGCGGTTGACGTTCTCCGGGCGGACCACCGCCAGGTCCTGACCACCGGCGAAGGTGAACGTGGCCACCTGGGTGATCCGCGCATCGTCCGCGGTGGGCACGGCGAACATCATCCAGCCGATGACGAACGCCAGCACCGGGCCGAGCACGGCCACCCCGAGCAGCGTGTAGAGCACCCGGCGCAGCCAACGTCGGGCCGGCGAACGCTGCTTGCCGCGCTTCGTCCGCCCGCCCCGACCCGGCTTCGGCAGGCTCGGGAGGGCCGGGGCCCGCGCCGTCATCGAGGCGCCGGCCGCGACCGTCGGCCGCTCGACCACCGCGGTCCCCGCCATGGCGCCGGCCTTGGCCACCGAGGTGGCCCCGGTCTCGTCGTGGGTGAGCAGCGGTACGTCCCCGGCCGGGAGCGGGCCGCGGCCGGCGTGCGCGGGCCCGCCGGGCGGGACCGGTCGCTGCGGCGGGGTCGGAACCGAGCGGCCGGCGGCCCGGGACCCGGGCGGTGGGTTCGGGCGGCCCGCCCCAGGGGAGTGCAACGGGATGGGCGGGACGCGGTTCGAGCGCCCTGACGCACTGGGCCGCACTCGGTGCTGATCACTCACCGCTACTCCGGGGGATTGGGTCGCACGGGTGCGATCACGGGGAACGGGCATTCATTCGGCGGCGGTTCGACGCCGGGCAGGCCTGCTGGGGCTGGATCGGGGAGCGTCACCGGAACCCATCACGTAGGAGAGCACCAGGTGGTTCCAGCTGCAGGTGCGACACACCTCCACCACATACACGGAGAAATCGTCGTAGGAGTTCGCCAGCCGCTCGATCTCGTCGGGTTTACGAGCCGAGCCGGCCGCGTGCTTGAGCGCCTCGCCGAAGATCCACGAAACCAGGGTGAGCCGTTCCTTGCGGCAGACCGGGCAGGTCTGATCGCTGGGCTCCCCGTGGAAGCGTGCCGCGCGCAGCAGATAGGGACTGGCGTCGCAGACATCGGCGACCCCGACCCGACCGGAGTGGACCTCGGCCAGCAGCGCACGGCGCTGTAAGGCGTAGTCGACCACCTGTCGCTGGGTGCGCACGCGGCCAGGGTACGCGGGACCGCCACGGTGACCACGCGGAACGCCCCGACCGGAGGGATGACGTGGTGACTTGTGTCTCGACGCAACGAGAAGATGTATCGTTTCGATATATTCTGCCCGCGTGCTCGGGGTGTGCCGGAGGTCTCATCGTGCTGGAACTGGCGATCCTCGGCTTGCTCAACGAAGCCCCGGTGCACGGCTACGAGCTACGCAAGCAGCTCGGGCTGCGGCTCGGCGGCTTCAGGGTGTTCTCCTACGGCTCGCTCTACCCGGCGCTGCGCCGGCTGCTGCGGGCCGGGCTGATCATCGAGGAGCAGCAGCCGCCCACCGATCCGGCCGCGTGGTCCCGGCGGGCCCGGCGGGTCTATCGGATCACCGCCGAGGGCAAGGAACGGCTGGCCGAGCTGCTGTCCGAGGCGGGCCCGCAGGCCTGGGACGACGACGCCTTCGGCGTGCACCTGGCGTTCTTCTCGCGCACCCCGGCCGAGACCAGGATGCGCATCCTGGAGGGCCGCCGCCGCGCGGTCGAGGAGCGACGCGAGGGCCTGCGCACCGCGCTGGCCCGGGCCGGCGAGCAGATCGACCGCTACACCCGCGAGCTGCACCAGCTCGGGCTGGACTCCAGCGAGCGCGAGGTGCGCTGGCTCAACGAGCTCATCGCGAACGAGCGGGCCGAGCAGGACTCGAACCGACCAGATGCGACACCCAGATAAGGAGTGAGGCCATGTCCCAGGTCCGTGTCGCCGTCGTCGGCGTCGGAAACTGCGCCGCATCGCTGGTGCAGGGCGTGCAGTACTACGCGGACGCGGACCCGGCGGTCCGCGTCCCCGGTTTGATGCACGTGGACTTCGGTGGCTACCACGTCCGGGACATCACCTTCGTCGCCGCGTTCGACGTCGACGCGAAGAAGGTCGGCCGCGACCTGTCCGAGGCCATCGGGGCCAGCGAGAACAACACCATCAAGATCGCCGACGTGCCGCCGCTGGACGTGCCGGTGCTGCGCGGGCACACGCTGGACGGGCTGGGCCGGTTCTACCGGCAGACGATCACCGAGTCCGACGAGCAGCCGGTCGACGTGGCGCAGGTGCTGCGCGATCGCCGCGCCGACGTGCTGGTGTCCTACCTGCCGGTGGGCAGCGAGGCGGCCGACCGGTTCTACGCCCAGGCCGCGATCGACGCCGGGGTCGCGTTCGTGAACGCGCTGCCGGTGTTCATCGCCTCGGACCCGGTGTGGGCGGAGAAGTTCCGCAGCGCCGGCGTGCCGATCATCGGCGACGACATCAAGAGCCAGGTCGGCGCCACGATCACGCATCGGGTGCTGGCCCGGCTGTTCGAGGAGCGCGGGGTTCAACTGGACCGGACGATGCAGCTCAACGTGGGCGGGAACATGGACTTCCTGAACATGAAGGAACTCGAACGGCTCGAGTCCAAGAAGATCTCAAAGACCCAGTCGGTCACCTCACAGGTCGATCGGGACATGGGCAAGGACAACGTGCACATCGGCCCTTCGGATTACGTCGCGTGGCTCGACGACCGCAAGTGGGCCTATGTGCGGCTCGAGGGCCGGGCGTTCGGCGACGTGCCGCTGAGCCTGGAGTACAAGCTCGAGGTCTGGGACTCGCCCAACTCCGCCGGCATCATCATAGACGCGATTCGGGCCGCGAAACTGGCCATGGATCGCGGTGTCGGTGGGCCGATCCTGTCTGCTTCGAGCTACTTCATGAAGTCGCCGCCCGAGCAGTACAGCGACGACGAGGCCCGCCGGGCCGTGGAGGATTTCATCCGTGGGGACCGCTAGCGATGAGACGCGGCGCCCTGACCTGCTGATACTTCAGATCTGCAACTATTCATCGATTCTGCGAATGCTTGCGCTTCGGAAGCTTCTTCACCCGTTTGTGCTAATAACGGGGGAATAACGTACGAATCTCGGCTCCGCTGTTGCTCCGATCAGGGTCTCCCCGGTGCGTTTCCACTGAGCGAGAGTCAGCTTTCTCGAGATTCGTTAGCCCGGCTGGCCGCGCGGATCCGGCAGATGTCACCAGAAATGACTAGCGCATTCTGAGATTTCCGTCATGCGAAGAAACGGAAATGCTTCGTAATGTGCTGGCAACCTCGCGATATCGGCGTCCAACCGGGACGGCGGACGCGGGGTTCATCGTCTGGACGGACGCGGGATCGTCCCGCATCCGGCGGTGGCCCTGCTTGCGAGACGGGCCACCGAACCCCCGGGCGGTGCTCACCCCGAGGACCCCTCAGTGCCCCAGCCCCTCCCGGCCATGGCGATTCGAGCTGCCGTGGTGGCGACCGCCACCGCGGCCGCCCTCATCACCGCCGTTCCGGCTACCCCACCGGCGACCGCGCCGAGCACGATGCCCACCACCGTCGCCGCACCGGCGCCGCAACCCGCGATCGGCCCGGCCGCCGCACCGGCTCCGGTTCCGGCTCCGGCTCCGGCTCCGGCTCCGGCTCCGGCTCCGGTGCAGGTTCCGGTGCAGCCGGTGGTGCAGGCCACCGCCGTGGTGCCGACCGCCGTCGGCTCGTCGGCCCTGAACCGGGCGCTGAGCAAGGTCGGTTCGCCGTACCGGTACGGCGCCGCCGGTCCCAACGCCTTCGACTGCTCGGGCCTGGTGAACTGGGCCTACAAGAGCGCCGGGGTCTCGCTGCCGCGCACCAGCCGCGCCATGTCGCGGGTCGGCACGCCGGTCTCCCGGGCCGACCTGCGCCCGGGTGACCTGGTGTTCTTCTACCGCCCGGTCAGCCACGTCGGGATCTACATCGGCAACGGCAAGATCGTGCACGCGAGCAGCAAGAAGTACCCGGTGAAGATTTCGGACATGGGTCGGATGAAGTTCAACTCGGCGCGCCGGGTCTGACCTCCTCGGCCCGACCGGCCGGCCCGATCATGCCGGCCCTCGGTGGCGGCGGCGGCTCGATCCAGGCATGATCACGCCCTGTGACCGAGTTCGATCTTCGTCCGCTCGCCCTCGTCACCGGGGCCTCCCGGGGTATCGGTGCCGCCGTCGCGCGGGCGCTGGCCCCCGGGCACGACCTGCTGCTCGGCGGCCGGGATGGCGCGGCGTTGCGGGCGCTGGCGACCGAGCTGCCCGGATCCCGGCCGTGGCCGGTCGAGCTGACCGACGAGGCCGCGGTGGCCGAGGCCGTCGGCGGCATCGAAGGTCTCGACGTGCTCGTGCACTGCGCGGGCATCGGCCTGCTCGGCACCGTCGCGCAGACCCCGGCGCAGACCTGGCGACGGCAGTTCGAGATCAACGTGGTGGCGGTCGCGGAGCTGACCCGGCTGCTGCTGCCGGCGTTGCGCGCCGCCCGCGGCCGGGTGCTGCTGATCAACTCCGGGGCCGGTCTCACCGCGCGCCCCGGGTGGGCGTCCTACGCCGCGAGCAAGTTCGCGCTGCGCGCCTTCGCCGACGCGCTGCGGGCCGAGGAGGCGGGCAACGGGGTGCGGGTCACCTCGATCCATCCCGGCCGGGTGGACACCGAGATGCAGCGCGGCGTGGTGGCGCACGAGGGCGGCGCGTACCGGCCCGCCGACTACCTGCGCCCGGAGTCGGTGGCCGGTGCGGTGCTGTTCGCGGCGTCGGCGCCGGCGGACGCCGCGCTCACCGAGCTGGTGCTGCGCCCGGCCGGCGGCTGATCCGGGTCCATCCGGACCGGACCGCGAACCGAGTAGAACCGGCCCGACCGGAGGCCGCGCAAACGGGTCGTTGCGATCGGCGGATAGGGCCCTTCACCGGGGGATCCGTCGTATTCTCTTGTCCATGCTCGATCCGGAGTCGGTGGATCTCGGCGAGCTGTGCGCCGCCCTCGACGACCGCACCGCGGGCATGACCTGGTGGATCGAGCCCACCACCGGCGCCATCCGCTCACACCTGGCCGATGTGGGAGGTCCGAGCACGGCCGATCTGGCCGACACCGGGTGGCGGCGGATCCGGCGCACCGAGTCCTACGAGAGCTACCGGGACATGTCGGAGTTCGTCGCCGCCGTGCACCACCGCCGGGCCGCGGACCTGCTGGATCGGGCGATCACCGGGCGCGGCGCGTTCCGCCGGTTCAAGGACACCCTGTTCGAGTTCCCGGAGCTGCGCGACCAGTGGTTCCGGTTCCGCGATGCGCGCTCCCGGCGCCGGGCGCTGGCCTGGCTGGCCGAGGAGGGGCTGATCAGCCGGGCGGCGGCGGAGCAGACCGCGGCCGCGCATCCCGACCCGCAGCAGCAGGAGGAGGACGTGCCGGCGGCGGTCGCGGTGGACCTGGCGATGCTCTACGGCGACCGCCTGCAGCAGGTGCTGCTGTTCGGTTCGTGGGTGCAGAGCGAGGGCCCTGGCCAGTTCGACCTGCAGCTGATCGTGGTGCTGACCGATATGCGCTCGGCCTGGGAGGAGCTGCACCGGATGGACGCGGTGCTCTGGCGGCACACCGAGCGCTCCGGGCTGGCCATCACCGCGCTGCCGGTGCGGCCCGACGAGCTGGAGCGCCGCAGCACCCCCGCGCTCAAGCGGGCCGCCGCCGAAGCGGTGTTGATCGCGTGAGGACCGCCGACGCGATCCTTCCCGCGGAGGCGGCAGACAACACCGCCGACGCGATCCTTCCCGCGGAGGCGGCAGACAACACCGCCGACGCGATCCTTCCCGCGGAGGCGGCAGACAACACCGCCGACGCGATCTCTCCCGCGGAGGCGGCAGACAACACCGCCGACGCGATCTCTCCCGCGGGGGCGGCATGAGCACCGGGATCGCGCGGGCCCGGGAGGAGCTCTTCGCCGCCCACCTGCTCTCGACCACCGGCTTCGCCGCGCAGGCGGTCGGGCTGTCGTTCCGGGCGGCGCTGGCGGCGGCCGAGGCCGCGCTGGTGCTGCTGGACCGCGCGCCGGACCCGCGACCGGCCGCCGTGGTCTCGGAGTTCGTCAACCAGGTGGTGCGCGGACGCGGGATCGATCCCGAGGTGGGGCGCCGGCTGCGGTCGCTGTTCAACCGGGCCGAGCAGGCGCTGGTCGACGGGGCGGTGCCGCAGCCGGAGGCGCCGGCCGCAATCGCCGACGCCACCGAGGTGGTGGACGTGATCGCCGCCTGGATCGAGAAGTCGAACCGGATCGCCGACGAGCGCGGCCCCCGGCCGCCGCGGCGGCGGCCTACACCACGACGTTGATCAGCCGCCCCGGCACCACGATCAGCTTGCGGGGATTCCGGCCGGCCAGCGCGGCGACGATCTTCTCGTCGGCCAGTGCAGCCGCCTCGACCTGATCGGAGCCGGCGTCGGCGGCCACCGTGACCCGCGACCGGACCTTGCCGTTGACCTGCACCGGGTACTCGACGGTGGCGTCGACCAGGTAGCGCTCGTCGACCACCGGGAATGGCCCGTAGGCCAGCGACTCGCGGTGCCCGAGCAGCGACCACAGCTCCTCGGCGATGTGCGGGGTCAGCGGGGCCATCAGCTGCACCAGCGGCTCGGCCACCGACCGCGGCACGCCACGTCCGGTATCGGGCCCCCCATAGGCTTTGGTCAGGTGGTTGTTCAGCTCGATCAGCTTGGCCGCCGCGGTGTTGTAGTGCAGGGCTACGAAGTCGGCGTGCACGCCGGCGATGGCCCGGTGCAGCGCGCGCAGGGTCTCGACGTCGGGTTCGGCGTCGGTGACCCGGGCCAGGCCGGTGTGCTCGTCGACCAGGTTGCGCCAGACCCGTTGCAGGAACCGCTGCGAGCCGACGACGTCGCGGGTCGACCACGGGCGGGAGACGTCCATCGGGCCGGTCGACATCTCGTACAGCCGGAAGGTGTCGGCGCCGTAGCGCTCGCAGATCTCGTCGGGGGTGACCACGTTGCGCAGCGACTTGCCCATCTTCCCGTACTCCCTGCGCACCGACTGGCCGTTCCACGTGAAACGCACCCCGTCGGGGGTGGTCTCCTCGACGACCTCCTCGGCCGGCACGTAGGCGCCGCGCGCGTCGCTGTAGGCGAAGGCCTGGATGTAGCCCTGGTTGAACAGCCGCCGGAACGGCTCCTCGGAGCTGACGTGGCCCAGGTCGTAGAGCACCTTGTGCCAGAACCGCGCGTACAGCAGGTGCAGCACCGCGTGCTCGACGCCGCCGACGTACAGGTCGACGCCGCCGGTGTCGCCGGGCCGGGCCGGGTCCTTGCCCAGCCAGTACTGCTCGATCTTCGGGTCGACGAACTCGGCATCGTTCTGCGGGTCCAGGTAGCGCAGGTAGTACCAGCAGGAGCCGGCCCACTGCGGCATCGTGTTGGTCTCGCGGCGGTAGTGCGCGACGCCCGCCCCCAGGTCCAGATCGACCTCGACCCACTCGTGGGCGCGCGACAGCGGGGGCTCCGGCTCGGAGTCGGCGTCGTCGGCCGCGAACGTCTTGGGCGAGTAGTCGTCGATCTCGGGCAGCACCACGGGCAGCTCCGAGTCGGGCAGCCCGACCGGCAGCCCTTCGGCATCCCAGACGATCGGGAACGGCTCGCCCCAGTAGCGCTGCCGGGAGAACAGCCAGTCGCGCAGCTTGTACTGCACCACCGCCGTGCCCGCGCCCCGGCCGACCAGCCACTCGGTGATCGCGCGCTTGGCCTCGGCCACACCCAGCCCGTTCAGGCTGATCTCGGGGTTCGCCGAGTTGATCGCCGGCCCGTCCCCGGTGAACGCCGCACCCTCCCAGCCGGGCGACGGCTGCACGGTGCGCACGATCGGCAGCCCGAAGGCGGTGGCGAAATCCCAGTCCCGCTGGTCCTGCCCGGGCACCGCCATGATCGCGCCGGTGCCGTAGCCCATCAGCACGTAGTCGGCGACGAACACCGGGATCTGCTCACCGTTGACCGGGTTGGTGGCGTAGGCGCCGGTGAAGGCCCCGGTCTTGTCGCGGTTCTCCTGGCGGTCCAGCTCGGACTTGCGGGCCGCGGCCTGCTGGTAGCCGCTGATGGCGTCGGCCGGGGTGGCGGCGCCGCCGGTCCAGCGCGGATCGGTGCCGGCGGGCCAGCCGGCCGGGGTGATCGCCGTCAACAGCGGGTGCTCGGGCGCCAGCACCATGTAGGTGGCGCCGAACAGGGTGTCCGGGCGGGTGGTGAAGACCTCGATGCCCGCGGCGCCGCCGACCACCGGGAAGCGGACCTGGGCACCCTCCGAGCGGCCGATCCAGTTGCGCTGCATCGCCTTGACCGAATCCGGCCAGTCCAGCCGGTCCAGGTCGGCGGCCAGCCGGTCGGAGTAGGCGGTGATCCGCATCATCCACTGCTTCAGGTTGCGCCGGAACACCGGGAAGTTGCCGCGCTCGCTGCGCCCGTCCGCGGTGACCTCCTCGTTGGCCAGCACCGTGCCCAGCCCGGGGCACCAGTTGACCGGTGCCTCGGAGACGTACACCAGCCGGTGTGAGTCGATCACCCGGCGGCGGTCCTCGTCGGTCAGCGCCGACCATTCCCGCCCGTCCGGCGTGGCCCGGGTGCCGGCGGCCAGCTCGGCCTCCAGCTCGGCGATCGGGCGGGCCCGCTGCTGCTCGTCGTCGTAGAACGAGTTGAAGATCTGCAGGAAGATCCACTGCGTCCAGCGGTAGAACTCGACGTCGGTGGTGGCCACCGAGCGGCGGTCGTCGTAGCCCAGGCCCAGGCGGCGCAGCTGCGCCCGGTAGCGCTCGATGTTGGCATCGGTGGTGCCGCGCGGATGCGCGCCGGTCTGCACGGCGTACTGCTCGGCGGGCAGCCCGAAGGCGTCGAAGCCCATCGCGTGCAGCACGTTGCGGCCGTTCATGCGCAGGTAGCGGCCCAGCACGTCGGTGCCGATGAAGCCCAGCGGGTGCCCGACGTGCAGCCCGGTGCCCGACGGGTAGGGGAACATGTCCAGCAGGTAGACCTTGTCGCCAAGCGGAGCTCGGTTGTGCTCGGCCCACGGCCCGCTCGGGTTCGGCGTGTGGAACGTGCCCTCGGCCTCCCAGCGGTCCTGCCAGGCCAGCTCGATCCGGTTGGCCAGGGCGGCGCCGTAGCGGAACGGCGGTAAGTCGACGTCGGCTCGCTCCGCGGCGGCCGCGGTGGTGTCCGTGCTCATGCCCCACTCCAGGGAGATTGGTGTCGGCCCCACAACGAGAAGACCCCCATGCCGCGGGGCATGGGGGGTCGGCCGCGCCCGATGCTGATCAGCTGGTCGCGGCCTCGGCGAGAAGTCGTTGGGCCACGGGTCAAGGGTAACGCCGCTGGCCGCGGCGCCGCGATCGGGTTCGGCGCCCCGCCGGACCGCCGAACTCGGCCGCTCCGGACCGGGAGGTCGCTGCGAGGTTGGCTCCCGACCCGGACGAGTGCGCCGCCACCTTGGATCGATCTTCGCGGGACCACCCGGACGGCGCGCTCGTCCGGGTCAGCGCCGCCCGACCCCGGCTGGGCCGGCTGACCGTGCGATCGAGGATCTGGCGGACACGGCTTAGGGTGGATGCGTGCCATTCGCGCTGCACCTGATCGCCGGGTCGTTGCTCGTGCTCGCCGGGCTGATGTTGCTGTGCGTCGGGGTGCTGGGGGCCCGGTCCCGGCTGCGCCGCAACCGCTGGATGGGCGTGCGCACCCGCGCCACCATGCGCTCGGACGCGGCGTTCGCCCTGGGGAACCGGGTCGGCGCGGCGCCGGCCGGGGCGGCCGGGCTGGTCGCGCTGCTCGGCGGGGTGGTGTTGCTGTTCGGTGCGGACGGCGGGCTGGACTGGGTGGTGCTCGCCGTGTCGGCGATCGGCGCGCTCGGGATGGCCGGGTTCGCCGGGGTGGTCGGCGACCGCGCGGCGGCCGGGTTGGTGTCGACTCCGGTGGCCGGCTGCGGCGGCGCCTGCGCCGGCTGTGACCTGGTGGCCGGCTGCCGGGACGCGTCCTCGGGTGGTGCCGCCGGTGATCACCAGCCCCAGGAGCCCGGGCCGCCCTTGAACGGGCCGGCGACGTCGGCGGTCACCCAGCCGCCGTAGAAGCCGCCGGGCTGCGGTTGCACCGGCTCGCCGTCGAGGGTCACCTCGTCGAACGGGCCCGCATAGACGGCTACCCGATCGGTCAGCTCCGGATAGCGTGGATCCGGCTCCGGGTACCACCACCCGACCTCGCGCAACGGCAGCGCGCCGGGCACCAGCACGTCGACGTAGCGGGCGGCGCCCTTCCACTCGCAGAACGTCATCTTCTCGACCGGTCGCAGCAGCCCGTTGAACGCGGTCCGGGGCAGGTAGAACGTGGGCGGATGGCTGGTCTCCAGCACCCGGACCAGATCGGTGGTGTCGGCGACGACCACGCCGGCGTGCCGCAGCACCGCCCGGCGGTGATCGGGCTCGGCGCGCGGCGGGCGCGGGTACTGCCACACCGACTCCTGCCCTGCTCGGACCGGATCGGGACGCGGATGTCGGGCCATCAACCCATCCTCGCCCGGCCGCGCCGGATCCGCGCGGCGCTGCCGTCGAGGTGCGCGGGCCGGACGCGGGTCGCGCCGGGTCAGTTCTGCCGCACGTCGGCGGGGTAGGTGGCCAGCAGGGCCAGCGGCATGCCCTGGCGGCGCAGCACGTGCCCCCAGAGGCCGGCGTCCTGCCTGGTCAGGACGTCGTCGGGCAGCGCGGGCACGACGATCCAGTCGCCGCGCTGCACCTCGCCGGCCAGCTGCCCGGCATCCCAGCCGGAGTACCCGGCGAACACCCGCAGCCCGCGCAGCAGCGACCCGAGCGCGGACGGGTCCGAATCCAGATCGACGAGCGCGACCGGCCCGCGCACCCGCACCAGGCCGTGCACGGTGGCCGGGTCGTGCCCGGTGCGCACCGCGGCCAGGCACAGCGCGGTCTCGGACTCGACCGGGCCGCCGACGAAGACCGTGGACGGCTGGGTGGCGACCGCGGCCCAGGAGGGCAACACGTCCCGCACCGACACCTCGCTGGGCCGGTTCAACACGACCCCGAGGCTGCCGCTCCCGCGGTGCTCGATGACGTAGACGACGGTGCGGCGGAAGTTCGGATCGAGCAGCCCCGGCGCGGCCACCAACAGGCTGCCCGGCGCCAGCGCGGTACCAGATCCGGAGCGGTCGTCCACCACGTCGCACATCGTCGCACTCGCACGTACGCGTAGCCTTCGGCCCGTGTCGACGCATCCCGGACCGCCTCCGGCCGGGCCGGCACCGAGGCCGACATCGGGGCCAGAACCGCCTGAATCGCCCCCGCCCGCCGCCGCGCCGGCAGCGCCCGGCGGGCCCGGGGGAGGTGCGCCGGGCGCTACCGCGGCGGCGACGCACGAGGCCGGCCCGACGGAGACCGCGGGGGGCCGGGACAACGGGGGCGGGGACAACGGGGGCACCGGCTCCACCGACCCGGCCGACCGGCTCGGCTTCACCGGGCTGCTGCGCACCGCCGAGGGCTACCGCAAGCTGCTCATCGTCCGGTTCTCGATCCAGTGGGCGGACGGGATGTTCCAGGCCGCGCTCGGCGGTGCGGTGCTGTTCAACCCGGAACGCCAGGCCGATCCGCTGGCCGTGGCCACCGGGCTGGCGGTGCTGCTGCTGCCGTACTCGCTGATCGGCCCGTTCGCCGGTGCGCTGCTCGACCGCTGGGACCGGCGCCGGGTGCTGATCTTCGCGAGCCTGCTGCGGGCGGCCCTGGTCACCGCCGTGGCCGGCACCGTCGCGATCGGGCACGGCGGGCCCGCGCTGTACGTGGCCGCGCTCGCGGTGGCCGGGGTGAGCCGCTTCATGAACGCCGGGCTGTCGGTGGCGCTGCCGCACGTGGTGCCGCGCCGGCACATCGTGGAGGCCAACACGCTGGCCGTCACGATCGGTGCCGGGATGGCCGCGCTCGGCGGTGCCACCGCGATCGGGCTGCGCGAGATCATCGGTCCCGACGATGCCGGCTCGGCGATCACCACGCTGGCCGCGGTGGTCGGGTCGGTGCTGGCCGCCGCGCTGGCCGCCGGTTTCCGGCGCGGTCAGCTCGGGCCGGACCGGGAGTCGCACACGGGGCCGCGGCCCGCCGTGGTCGTCCGGTTCGGGTTCATCGACGGGGCCAGGGCGACCATCGCCACGCCGTCGGTCGCGGCCTCGTTCCTGGCGCTGGCCGCGCACCGGTTGTCGTTCGGGATCAGCACGCTGCTGACGTTGCTGCTGTTCCGCTACACCTTCACCGACGCCGGGGTCTTCCGCTCCGGGCTGGCCGGGATCGGGGAGGCGGTGGTGGCCGGCGCGGCCGGGCTCGGGGCCGCGGCACTGGTCACGCCGTGGATGGTGCACCACCTGGGCCGGTCACGGACCGTGCAAGCGGCGCTGCTGGTGGCGACCGTGGCCCAGCTGACGCTGGCCGCACTCTTGAGCATGCCGACGGTGCTGGCGGTCGCGTTCGTGCTCGGCGCCACCGGTCAGGTCATCAAGCTCTGCACGGACGCCGCGGTGCAGAGCGAGATCAGCGACGAGGTGCTCGGGCGGGTGTTCGCGCTCTACGACATCGTGTTCAACGTCGGCTACGTGATCGCGGTGGCGGTGGCCGCGCTGCTCAGCCCACCCGACGGCCGGGCCCCCTGGCTGCTGGCCGGCGCCGCGCTGCTGTTCCTGCTCGGCCTGCTCGCGCACAACCTCGAACTCCGCCGCACCGCCCGCCGCCGCTGACCCCTGCACCCTCGCCGCCCTCGCCCCCCGGCCCCCTGACCGCATTTCGGAGCCAGATTGCGGTTTCGGAGCCTGTTGCCGAATCGGGCGGCGGCGGCATCCCTTGACCCGGCCCCGGCGGGGCAAACCTGGTCATGATCGGCGTCTGCGGTTGAAAAGCTTCATCCGTGCAGCTCAGCTACCGCAGACGGCGATCTTGACGTCGCCGAACCGTCCGAGGTGCCCGATGGCGGCTCGGCCGTGCCCCGACGTCCGCTGAGTATTCGGCAACACGCTCTTCGGGGCGGGGAATCAGCAGTTCGGAGCCAAACTGCGCTTCCGGGGGGCGGATTGGAGGTGGGGTTGGGGGTAGGGGCTAGAGGTTGTCGGTGGCCCAGGTGCGGAGTTCGGCTTCAGCTTCGGCGCGGGTGAGGGGGCCGCGTTCCATGCGCAGCGCGAGCAGGTGCTTGTAGGCCTTCCCGACCAGCGGACCGGGGCCGATGCCGAGCACCTGCATGATCGCGTTGCCGTCCAGGTCGGGGCGGATGGCATCGAGCTGTTCCTGCGCGCGCAGCGCGACGATGCGCTGCTCCAAGGAGTCGTAGCTGCGCTGCAGGGCCGCGGCGCGACGCCGGTTGCGGGTGGTGCAGTCCGAGCGCACCAGCTTGTGCAGCCGCTCCAGCAGCGGACCGGCGTCGGTGACGTAGCGGCGCACGGCCGAGTCGCTCCACTCGCCGGTTCCGTAGCCGTGGAAGCGCAGGTGCAGGTACACCAGCTGCGCCACCTCGTCGACGACAGCCTTCGGGTAGCGCAGCTCGCGCAGCCGGCGGCGCACCAGCTTGGCCCCCACCACCTCGTGGTGGTGGAAGCTGACCCGCCCGTCCGGCTCCTTGCGCCGGGTCTCGGGCTTGCCGATGTCGTGCAGCAGCGCGGCGAGCCGCAGCACCAGGTCCGGACCGTCGACCTCGCGCTCGATGGCCTGCTCCAGCACCACCAGCGAATGCGTGTAGACGTCCTTGTGCTGCATGTGCTCGTCGATGGCCAGCCGCATGGCCGGCACCTCCGGCAGCACCCGCTCGGCCAGCCCGGTGTCGACCAGCAGCTCGATCGCGCGTCGGGGGAACATGCCGCAGATCAGCTTGGACAGCTCCGCCTGCACCCGCTCCCGGGTGATCCGGTCCAGCTCGCCGGCCATCGCGGTCATCGCCTCGATGACCCGCGGTGCCGGGGTCAACCCGAGCTGGGAGACGAAACGGGCCGCCCGCAGCATCCGCAGCGGATCGTCGGCGAAGGACACCTCGGGGGCGGCCGGGGTGTCCAGTACCCCGGCGGCCAGCGCGGCCAGCCCGCCGTGCGGATCGATGAAGGACCGCTGGTCACCGGTCAGCTCGACGGCCATCGCGTTGACCGTGAAGTCCCGGCGCACCAGGTCCTCGGCGATCGAGTCGCCGAAGGCGACGATCGGGTTGCGGGTGATGCGGTCGTAGGCGTCGGCGCGGAACGTGGTGATCTCCATGTCGACGCCGTCGCGGCGCGCCCCGACGGTGCCGAAGGCGATTCCGGTCTCCCACACCGCATCCGCCCAGTCGGTCAGCAGCGCCAGCACGGCGTCGGGGCGGGCGTCGGTGGTGAGGTCGTGGTCGCCGCCCGGCCGGCCCAGCAGCGCGTCCCGGACGCTGCCACCCACCAGGTAGAGCCGGTGCCCGGCGGCCGCGAACCGGGCCGCCAGCTCATCGGTCACCGGGGAGAGCGGCACCATCTGCACGAGCGCATTGTGCTGGGCCCGCACGAGATCGGGGTCGACGGCACCGGAGACCAGAGCTGATGCAGACACGACGGGCCAGTGTAGACAACCCGTTCGGCGCCCGTCGCCCGACATCGCGGGTTCGCCACCTGCGGCGGGGATGGCCTCCCGATCGTTACCATCGCCGCATGTCCACCTCCCGCGGCCGCTCGGGCGGGCGTCGTGCGGGACGGCCATCGGATCGGCGGCGGCTGCGCACCGTCGACGAGACCTCCGCCGGCGGTCTCGTCGTCGACCATGCCGCCGGGGCCGCCGCGGTGATCGGCCGGCTGGATCGTCGCGGCCGGCTGCTGTGGTCGCTGCCCAAGGGCCACATCGAGGCCGGGGAGACGGCCGAACAGGCCGCGGTGCGCGAGGTCGAGGAGGAGACCGGCATCATCGGCCGGGTGGTCGCACCCCTGGGCACCATCGACTTCTGGTTCGTCGCCGAGGATCGCCGCGTGCACAAGACGGTGCACCACTTCCTGCTCTCCGCGTTGGGCGGCGAGCTGTCCGACGAGGACATCGAGGTGGCCGAGGTGGCGTGGGTTCCGCTGGGCGAGCTCGAGTCGCGGCTGGCCTACGCCGACGAACGACGGTTGATCCGCCGCGCCACCGAACTGTTGGAGGAGACCGCGTGAAGCCGGTCGCGACCGTGGTCGCGATCATCGTGCTGGTGTTGCTGGCGCTGCCGCTCGCGGGGCCGCTCACCGGATCGGCGCAGGCCGCCTCCGGGCCTCCGCCCGCCGCCGACGACGGGCCGCTGACCCTGCGGCTCACCCAGGTCGAGCCGCGGCTGGTGACCGCCGACGGGCCGAACACGCTGACCGTCATCGGCGTGCTGAGCAACACCGGCCGCGTGCCGGTCAGCGACCTGGAGATCCGGATGCAGCGCGGCGTGGCGCTGGGCACCGAAGGCGCCGTCCGCGACGCGCTGGACGGGCAGGCCGGCACCGACGCGGTGCTGCCGCAGTTCGCGCCGCTACCCGGTGAGCTCACGCCCGGCGCGCAGCTGCCGGTGCGGCTGTCGCTGCTGCTGCGCGGGCCACCCGATTCCAGTCTCGCGCTGAGCACCGCCGGCGTGCACGAGCTGCTGATCAACGTTAACGGGGTACCTCAGGACGGGGCGCGGGCGCGGTTGGCGGCGGTCCGGATGCTGCTGCCGGTGCTCTCGCTGCCCCCCGAGCCGACCGCGCCGACCCGGGTCGCACCCGACCCGACCCCGCCGGCCGCCTCGCCGTTCACCATGCTCTACCCGATCGCCGACAGTCCGCGCCGGCTGCCCACGGTGCCCGGCGAGCTGCCGCTGCTCACCGACGACGAGCTGGCCGCCGCGATGGCGCCCGACGGGCGGCTCGGCGGCCTGGTCACCGCACTGGCCGCCGCGCCGGTCGGGTCGCCGGTGCGCAACGCCACCTGCCTGGCCATCGATCCGGACCTGGTGGAGACGGCGGCCGCGATGCGCACCGGGTACCAGGTGCTCGGGGCCGACGGTGGGCCGCCGGTGCCCGGCAACGGCGCCCAGGTGGCCGGGCAGTGGCTGGACGGGCTGATCGCGGCGGCCCGCGGCGGCTGCGTGCTGGCCCTGCCCTACGCCGACGCCGATCTGGTCGCGCTGAACCGGGGTGGGCTCGCGACGCTGGCCAGCAGCGCCATCACCGACGGCCGCCGGCTGCTCCGCGACGGGCTCGGTACCGCGGTGCTCGCTCAGACCAGCTGGCCGGCGGACGGGGTCACCGACGAGCCGACGATGAGCCTGATGGGCAGCGCCGACGGTCGGGCCGTGCTGCTGTCGGCGGATGCGATCGCGCAGGCCCGGACCCCGCGCCGGGCCGGGCTCGTGCCGATCAACGGCAGCAGCCGACCGCAGTTCGCGGTGCTCGCCGACCCGCTGCTCGAGGTGGCTGCGACCGGCCCGCAGCAGCCCGCGGACGCCGCCAACGGCGGCGCGGTGCCCGCCGACACCCCGGCCGGCGGGGACGGCCCGCTGTCCACACAGGACCTCATCGGGACGCTGGCCTTCCGGGCGCGCTCCGGCCCGGACCGCAGCGGGGCTCCGGTCGTGCTGGCGCCGCCGCACCAGTGGGCCGCCGCGGCCGCCGGGGCCACCGCGCTGCTGCAGTCGGTGGAGACGCTGCTCGACGCCGGGCTGCTCACCCCGCGACCGCTCGCCGACGTGGTGTCGGACGGCCCGGCGCTGGACTCCGAGGCCTGGTCGGTGCGCTACCCGTTGCGCGCCAGCGGCCGCGAGGTGTCCGACCGGGTCGCCGACGCGACGGCGGCCACCGGGGCCAGGATCGAGGACCTGCGCTCGATCGCGGTCGCCGATTCCGGCGTCGGGCTGGACCCGAACGAGGTGCTCGCGCCGCTGGTGCGCGGCCTGCTGCGGCCGATGTCGGCGGCCTGGCGCGGGCGCACGGAGGCGGCGGTGGCCGCCGCCGTGCTCACCGCCCGGCGGATCGACGACCTGCGCGCCACTGTGCGCGTGCTGGAGCCGCCGAGCCCCTACGCGTTGGCGACCTCGAACGCGCCGATCCTGGTGACCATCGGCAACGGGTTGCCGTTCACCGTCCAGGTCCGACTGGAGATCTCCAGCACCTCGGGGCTGCGGGTCGCGCCGATCGAGATCCAGCAGGTGCCGCCGCTGGGACGCCGGCAGGCCCGGGTCAGCGCCGAGGTCACCCGCTCGGGCCAGTTCACCGTGCAGGCCGCGGTGCGCTCGCCGGCGGGTGAGCTGCTCGGCCCGCCGAGCCGGCTGCGGGTGCGCTCCACGGCCTACGGCACCATCACCGTGTGGCTGACGGGGAGCGCGGGCGTTCTGCTCGTGGTGTTGGCGGTCCGCCGGGTGCTGCGCCGGGTGCGCGGCGAGCCGGCCCACCGCCCGATCACCGACCCGTCGCCGGATCCGTCCCGTTCGGATCGATCCCCGCCGCTCGAGCGGCCACCGGCCCCGACCCGGCGACCGGCGCACCACGGCGCGACGACGGGCAGCGGTCCGACCAGCAGCCCGACCAGCAGCGGCCCGGCGGGCGGAGCGGAGCACGCCCACCCCAGTGGCGATCCGTTCCCGGAGCCCGAACCGGCGACGGAGCTGATCCCGGTGGCGAGCCCACCGATCCCGGCCGCGGGTTCCCGGGCTTCGTCCGCGCCGCATCCGGCGACGACCCCGCTGCCGCAGAGCCCCCGCCCCCGCCCGCGCCCGCCCGGCCCACCCCCGGCCGCAGCGCCCCCGACCACGACCCCACCCCGCGCGGGGGGGCCGGCGAACGCCGTCCCCCCGATCTCAACCGCGCCCACCGCGACCCCACCGACCGCGGGGGTACTGGCGAACCCGCCGCCGCCGCGCCCGAACCCACCGCACCCGCCCACGCTCGACCCCTCGAGGCCGAACCCGCCCACCCTCGACCCCTCGAGGCCGAACCCGCCCGCGCTCGACCAGGCAAGGCCCGACCCGACGAGGCCGAACCCGCCGACGCTCGACCACCCGGCGGCGACACCCTCGACGCCGACCCCACCGAGGCGAAACCCACCGACGGCGATCCGACCCCCCAGCCGGTGACCGACCCGGCGACCGAGCCGATCCCGGAGTCCCCGCCCCCTGCGCAGCCGTCGCTGGGTCGGTCCAGCGGCTTGATCGCGATCGCCAGCCTCATCAGCAGGCTCACCGGCTTCCTGCGGCAGATCGCGCTGGTCACGGTGGTCACGGCCGGCGTGATCACCGACTCCTACAACGTGTCGAACACCCTGCCGTTGATCGTCTACGAGCTGCTGCTCGGCGGCGTCCTGAGCAGCGTGATGGTGCCGCTGCTGGTGCGTTCGCAGACCGAGGACGCCGACGGCGGCGAGGCGTTCACCCGGCGGCTGCTCACGATGGCCGGGCTGGCGCTGTTGCTGGCGACCGCAGCCGCCATGCTCGCCGCGCCGGCGCTGACCCGGCTCTACCTGGGTTCCGGGACCAGCGGCCCGGCCGATCCGCAGCTGGCCACCGAGCTGGCCTACCTGCTGTTGCCGCAGATCTTCTTCTTCGGCATCGGCGCGCTGCTCGGTGCGATGCTCAACAGCCGCGGCGCGTTCGGCGCGTTCGCCTGGGCGCCGGTGCTGAACAACCTCGTCGTGCTCGTCGTGCTCGCGGTGTACGCGCTGCTGCCGGGGGAGATCACCCTGAACCCGGCCCGGATGAGCGAGCCGAAGCTGTTGTTGCTGGGCCTGGGCACCACGCTCGGCATCGTGGTGCAGGCGGTCTCCATGCTGCCGGCGATCCGCCGGATCGGGTTCTCCTACCGGCCGCTGTTCGGCTGGGACCCGCGGCTGGCGCAAGCCGGCGGGCTGGCGGTGTGGGCCGTGGTCTACGTGCTGATCGGCCAGGCCGGCTACATCGTGACCACCAGGATCGCCGCCGGCTCGGCGGCCGGCGCGGTGACGATCTACGCGAACACCTGGCTGTTGCTGCAGATGCCCTACGGCGTGCTCGGGGTCTCGCTGCTCACCGCGTTGATGCCGCGGATGAGCCGGGCCGCCGCCGACGGCCGGCACGCCGACGTGGTGGCCGACCTCGCGCTCGGCAGCAGGCTGCTGGCCATCTTCCTGATCCCGATCTCGGTGCTGCTCACCGTGTTCGGACCCCAGATCGGCACGGCCCTGTTCGGGCTCCGGTCGGACAACCTCGAGTTCGCGGCGCAGTTGGGGATCGCGCTGGCCGTCTCCGCCTTCGGGTTGCTGCCCTTCGGCATCACCATGCTGCAGATGCGGGTGTTCTACGCGCTGACCGACAGCCGCACCCCGACGCTGATCCAGCTGGGCACGGTGGCGGTGAAGATCCCGCTGCTGCTGTTGGCCGCGGCGCTGCTGCCCCCGGCCGACGTGGTGCTCGGACTGGCCGCGGCGAACAGCGCGTCGTTCCTCGTCGGGGTGGTGCTGGGGCAGGTGCTGCTGCGCCGCAGGCTCGGCCGGATCCCGACCAGGGAGGTCGCGGCCACGACGTGGCGGGCGCTGCTGGCCGCGCTCGTCGCCGGCGCGCTGGCCTACGGGGCGGTGCTGCTGCTGGACGGGCTGCTGCTGGACGGGCTGCCGGCCGACCAACGGCTCGCCGCGGCCGGCACCCCCGGCCGGGCCTGGATCGAGCTGATGCTCGCGTTCGTGATCATCGCGCCGACCTCGGTGATCATCATGAGACTGCTCGGCGTGCACGAAATGAACCCGTTCGTGTCGAAACTCGAACGGCTCGTCGACCGGCGGCGGCCTCGGCGACGGGGGGCCCGCTGACGTAGGCTCACGACGGGGACGGGAATGCTCCATCGGGATGTTGCAGCGCGGCGGGGAGGGCAAGCAGCGTGAGCGAGGTGGCGAGCGCTCAGTCCGATTCGAGCGCGCCTGGACCCGCTCTGCGCTCCGGCGCGCCCAATCCTAGCCCGAAACCGACGTCCGGTCCGCCGAACGAACCGAACACGCCCGACGTCGCGGTCAGCCCCTCGGTCACCGCCGCCGGCACCCTGCTGGCGGGCCGTTACCGGCTCAGTACCCGGGTGGGATCGGACACCTCCGCCGGAGCCGAGTTCTGGCGGGCCGAGGACACCGTGCTCCAGCGCGACGTCGCGGTGACCGTGTTGCGCCGGCTGGCCACCGAGGACGACCGCAACCGCAGCAAGGACGACCCGACCGGGGCCACCCGGGCCGGGGAGATGGTCGTGCGGGCGCTGCGGTCGGGCAGCTTCGAGCACAGCGGATGCGCCCGCCTGCTCGACGTGCTGGCTCCCGAGGGCGCCCGCATCCCGGACGACGTGCTGGGGGCCGCGGTCACCGAGTGGGTGCCCGGCCGCAGCCTGTCCGAGCTGGTGGCCGACGGCATGATCCGGCCGCTGGCGGCCGCCAGGGCGGTGGTCCCGCTGGCCGCGGCGGCGGAGGCGGCGCACCGGCACGGGCTGGTCCTGGGTTGTGATCACCCGCAGCGGATCCGGATCACCCCGGACGGCCGCGCGCAGCTGTGCTTCGTGCTGCCCCGACCCGAGGTCACGCCGGCCGACGACGTGCGCGGCCTGGGCGCGATCCTCTACACCCTGCTCACCTCGCGCTGGCCGCTCGCGCGCGCCGACGCGGCCCGCGCCGGGCTGGCCACCGCCGACTACACCCCGCGCGGCACCCCCACCGCGCCGTCCCGGTTGCGGCCGGGGGTTCCGCTCGAGCTGGACACCCTCGTGCAGGGCACCCTCGGACCGGACGATGCGCTCGGCCACGTACGCACCGCCTCCGCGGTGCACCTGCTGCTCAAGGACGTGGTGGCCGAGGACGACCGGATCGCGCTGTTCCCGCCGGCGCACGACGGCGTCCCGTCCAGCCCCGGTGATGTCTGGCAGGACGGCACCAAGCCGCCGTCGGCGGCCGATCCGCGCCGCCGGCGCAACCTCGCGATCGGCCTGACCGCGCTCGGGTTGGCCGTGCTGATGGTGCTCGGATATCTCGGCATACAGCTGGGTTTGTTGTTCTCCAACGGTGGCCGGCCGGCCATCGTGGTGGCCAGCAGCGCCCCGGTGGCCCCGGGTGAGGTCGCCGTGGCCAGCCCCGCCGATCCCGCCGCACCGCCGGCCGCTGCGCCGCCCGTGACCGGCGGACCGGCGGCCGCGGCCGGCGTCGAGATCTACGACAACAGCGGCGACCGCGACAACTCCGGGCGGGTGTCGCGGGTGATCGACGGCAACCCGACCAGCGGCTGGAACACCTTCACCTACAAGCAGCAGTTCCCCGCGCTCAAGCCGGGCGTGGGGATCATGGTGTCCTTCGCGTCCGCGGTACAGCTGTCGCAGCTGACGATCGAGTCGCCGAGCCCCGGCACCACCGTCCAGGTGCGATCGGCTCCCTCGGCCGAGGCCGCCTTCACCGACACCACCCAGCTCGCCGAGATCACCCTCGGCGAGGGCGCCACCCCGGTGTCGCTGGCCGGCAGCCAGCCGGTCACCCATGTGCTGGTGTGGATCACCAAGCTCGGCGGCAACCCGGGCGAGAACCGCAGCTCGATCAACGAACTGCTCTTCCAACGCGCCGGCTGAGAGCCCCTCCTCCAGACGATGATCGCCAGGAGTGGTTGAAAGCTGCACATAGAGCGTGTTGCCGAATCCTCAGCGGACGTCGGGGCACGGCCGAGCCGCCATCGGGCACCTCGGACGGTTGGCGGCGTCAAGATCGGCGTCTGCGGTAGCTGAGCTGCACGGATGAAGCTTTTCAACCGCAGACGCCGATCATGACCAGGTTGCCCCGACCCGGGGCCGGGATCAAGGGATGCCGCCGCAGCCCGATTCGGCAACAGGCTCCATATGCAGCTCAGGTACGCATTCCGGCGATCACGGCCCGGCCCGCGGCCACCCCACCGGCCCGCGCCGCCCGGTTCGGCGACGCCCTCGAATCCGGCCGGCTCTGGCCCCGGACGGTGGTCTTGCCTGGTTCGGTGCCGGCCCCGCCGCGCCCGCCCGTCAACCGGGCGCGGGCCACTTCTGCGGAACGGCCACGGGCGGCGGGGTCGGCTGCCTACGCTCCGCTGGTGGCTGCCGGGGCTCGCACCGATGCGGAGCTGCTCGCGGCCCACCGCGCGGGAGACGGCCTCGCGTTCGGTGAGCTGGTGGCCCGGCTCGAAAGGCAGTTGTGGAACGTGGCCGCGCGCACCCTGCACCGCCCCGACGACGCGTCCGACGTCGTGCAGGAGACGCTGGTCGCGGCGTACCGGCGGGCCGACACCTACCGCGGCGACGCCTCGGTGCGCACCTGGTTCACCCGCATCCTCATCAACGCCTGCATGGACCGGATGCGCGGCGAGCAGCGCCGCGACGATCTGCGGCTGGCCGGCCGCGACCCGATGGCCCGCCGCCCGGATCTGGCCTCCGAGCTGGCCACCCGGCTGTCGGTGGAGGACGGCTTGGCCGAGCTCCCGGTGCAGCAGCGGGTGGCCGTGGTGCTGGTGGACGTGCAGGGTTGGCCGGTGGCCGAGGTCGCCCAGGTGCTCGATGTACCGGTGGGCACGGTGAAGAGCCGGTGCGCCCGCGGGCGGGCCCGGCTGGCGGTGCTGCTCGGACACCTGCGGGAGGAGGTCCGATGACCGGGTATCACGGGACCGGCGGCCCGGACATCGAGCTGCTGGCCGACCTCGACGCCGGGCTGTTGGACGCCGATCGGGCGCGGCGGGTGCGCGCGGCCGCGAGCGCTGATCCGGCCGCCACCGCGGTGCTGGACGCGCTGGCCGCAACCCGCGCCGAACTCGCCGCGACGCCCATCCCGGATCCGCCGCCGGGAGCGGCCGCCCGCTGGGCCGCCGCCCTCGAATCGGCCCGGCTCGACACCACCGGGCGGGAGGCCACCCCCCTCGACTCGACCCGACCCGACAGCACCCCGCTCGACTCAACCCCGCTCGACTCGACCTCGTGCCAGCCAACCCGGTACGAGCCAACCCAGCACGGCACCACCCCGCACGACGCCACCCGGAACCGCACCACCGGTGCGCCGCACCCGGACCGACCCACCACCGAACCCCCGATCCGCGAAACCCGAACCAGGAATCCCCGACCTGCTCGCCCGCGGACGCCCATCTCGCACCGCCGCCGGACCCCACCGCTGATCGCCGCCGGGTTGCTCACCCTGCTGATCTGCGGGGCCGCGCTGTGGCCCCGCTCGGAGCCGACCCGCATCGCCGGAATCGAGCTGGCTGCCGCCGGGCGCTCGGCCGTGGGAAGCACCGACCTGGGCCCGCTCGCCGACCCGACCCGACGCGCCGGCTGCCTGCGGGCCGTCGCCCCGCCCGATCCCACCCCGGACCTCGACCGCGGTCCCGACTCCGACCCCGGTCCGGCGGTGATCGGCGGCCGCCAGGTCGAACTCGACGGTCGCCGCGGCGTGCTGCTGGTGCTGTCGACCGGCGAGCTCGGGGTGTTCCGCATCATCGTGGTCGACCGCGCGTGCGGACCGGCCGGTGGCACCCTGCTCGGCACCACCACCGTCGGACGATGACGCTGGTCACCCCCACCGGCGGGGCGGGTGGGCGCGGAATGTGCCGAGCTGGAATCGTGTTGACGGCGATGTAACCGCGTGCGAGGAGGACGAGGGGCAAGTGACCACCGACAAGGTGCGACAGCTGATCATCATCGGGTCCGGGCCCGCCGGGTACACGGCGGCGGTCTACGCGGCTCGCGCGCAGCTGGAGCCGCTGGTGTTCGAGGGCAGCCAGTTCGGCGGCGCCCTGATGACCACCACCGAGGTGGAGAACTACCCTGGCTTCACCGACGGGATCATGGGTCCCGAGCTGATGGAGCAGATGCGCGGCCAGGCGCAGCGTTTCGGAGCCGAACTGCGAGCCGAGGACGTGGAGGAGGTCTCCCTCGACGGTGAGATCAAGACGGTGCTGGCCAACGGCGTCACCTACCGCGCGCGAGCGGTCGTGCTGGCGATGGGCGCGGCGGCCCGCTACCTGCACGTACCCGGTGAGCAGCAGCTGCTCGGCCGCGGCGTGAGCTCGTGTGCCACCTGCGACGGGTTCTTCTTCCGGGACCGCGACATCGCGGTGATCGGCGGGGGTGATTCGGCGATGGAGGAGGCCACCTTCCTCACCCGGTTCGCCCGTTCGGTGACCGTCGTGCACCGCCGCGACGAGTTCCGGGCCTCCCGGATCATGCTCGAGCGCGCCCGCAACGACGAGAAGATCCGCTGGGAGACCAACGCCGAGGTGGTGGAGGTTCTCGGCGAGGGCGCCGTGTCGGGGCTGAAGCTGCGCGACACCCGCACCGGGGAGGAGCGCACGCTGGAGGTCAGCGGCATGTTCGTGGCGATCGGCCACGATCCGCGCAGCGAGCTGGTCCGCGGCCAGCTCGAGCTCGACGAGGCCGGCTACGTGCTGGCGCAGGCCCCGAGCACCCGCACCGCCGTCGCCGGCGTGTTCGCCTGCGGCGATCTCGTCGACCACACCTACCGGCAGGCGGTCACCGCGGCCGGATCGGGCTGCGCCGCGGCGATCGACGCCGAACGCTGGCTCGCCGACACCCCGGTCGTTCCCGAGATGGCCGGCGGCGGCTACGGGAACGCACCCAGCGAAGTTGCCGCCGTCACCGGCTGAACAACACCAGACCCACCCGAGAATCGGAGATCACATGGCCAACACCGTGAACGTCACGGACGACTCGTTCGAAGCCGACGTCCTCAACAGCGACAAGACCGTCGTGGTCGACTTCTGGGCCACCTGGTGCGGCCCGTGCAAGATGGTCGCCCCGGTGCTCGACGAGATCGCCGGCGAGAACTCGGACAAGCTCACCGTGGCCAAGCTGGACATCGACGCCAACCCGGCGACCGCCCGCGACTACCAGGTGATGTCCATCCCCACGATGATCGTTTTCCAGAACGGCAAGCCGGTCAAGCAGATCGTGGGCGCCCGGCCGAAGGCCGCGCTGCTCTCCGATCTCGCCGACTACCTGGCCTGATCGACGGCCCACCCACCGGCCCCGCCCCCGATCCGGGAGGCGGGGCCGGTGTCGTCTCGCCGTTGGAGATCGGCCCGAGGGCGGGCGGATAACGATTCGGACGCGGCTCGCCCGGCCCAGCGTGAGCCGATCGTGATCGAGCAGGGCACAATGGTGCGCGGCCGACGCCGCCCAGTGCCACCTCAGCAATGGGCCGTCGGTCGATGTGGTGCAACGACAGCGAGCGAGGGGTGCATGCAGCTGCTCCGCCGAGGTGACCGCGGTCCCGCGGTCCTCGAGATCCGGTCCACGCTACGACGGTTCGGCCTGATCGCCGATACCCCGGTCGGGGCATGCCGGGATCATTTCGACGCCGACGTCGAGCACGCCGTGCGCTCCTTCCAGCAGCACCGCGGTCTGATCGCCGACGGCATCGTCGGGCCGGCCACCTACCGGGCGCTGCGCGAGGCCGGCTGGAACCTGGGCGATCGGATGCTGGCCTACATGATCTCCGCCCCGATGGCGGGCGATGACGTCGTCGCGCTGCAGGAGCGGCTGCTCGAGCTGGGCTACGACCTCGGCCGCCCGGGCGGCGTGTTCGACGAGCGGACCGAGGCCGCGCTGCGCCGGTTCCAGCGCGAGTACGGGCTGGTGTCCGACGGCCTGTGCGGGCCGGCCACGCTGCGCTCGCTGCGCCAGCTCGGCCGCAAGGTGACCGGCGGCCGGCCGCACCTGCTGCGCGAGCAGGAGCTGCTGCGCCAGGCCGGACCCCGGCTGCGCGGGAAGCGCATCGTCGTCGATCCCGGGCACGGTGGGCCGGACCGGGGTGTGGTCGTCGCCGGGGTCGCCGAGGCCGATCTCATGTGGGATCTCGCCCGCCGGCTGGTGGGACGGATGGCCGCCACCGGCATGGACGCCATGCTCTCCCGGCAGGAGAACACCTGCCCGCCGGAGATCGAGCGGGCCGCGTTCGCCAACAGCGCCAACGCCGATCTCGTGCTCTCGCTGCACACCGACGCCAGCTACAGCATGCACGCCCAGGGCCTGGCCACCTTCCACTTCGGAAGCGGGTCCGGGGCAACGTCCACAGTGGGCGAAACATTGGCCGGCTTCGTCCAGCGGGAGTTGCTGATCCGCACGGCCATGTTCGACTGCCGCAGCCAGGCCCGCACCTGGGAGCTGCTGCGGCTGACCTACATGCCCACGGTGCGGATCGAGGTCGGCTACCTGACCCACATCGGAGACCGCACCCGGCTGCTGGATCCGGCGTTCCGGGACGTCGTGGCCGAGGGCATCCTGGTCGGGGTGAAGCGGCTCTACCTGCTCGGCCAGGACGATCAGCCGACCGGCACGTTCACCTTCTCCGACGTGCTGGCCCGCGAACTGGAACGCGGCAGCGCGCAGGCGATCTGATCGCCCATGATCAGACACAGTTGATCAGGTAGGCCCGGGTATCGGCCGGCTGCTGCGGGCGCCGCAGCGGGCGATTCAGGGCGCGCTGAGCGGGCCGCTGACTGCCGTTCCGGCCCGGCTCGGTACTCCGCCTACCGGAGCCGCGGCCTGCATCGGAATGGTGATCGTGCCCAGCAGTTGCTCCAGCGCGGCCTCGACGTCTTCCTTCCAGGTCATCGCGGAGCGCAGCTCCATGCGCAACCGCGGCCAGCGCGGGTGCGGCCGGATGGTCTTGAACCCGACACCGCGCAGGAAGTCGGCCGGGATGACGCAGCCCGGCTCGGTGCCGGGGCGCTGGTCGCCGAACACCTCGATCGCCTTGACCCCGCGCCGGGTGAGGTCCTTGACCACGGCCTGGGCCAGCATCCGCCCGAGGCCCTCGCCGGAGAACTCGGGCATCACCTGCATCGTGGTGAGCAACACCGCGTCGGCACTGACCGGTCCGGTCGGCATCTCCGCCGCGCGCGGCACGGCCGAGGGCGGGGCGTAGATGACGTAGCCGGCCGGGACGCCGCCCATGTGCACGATCCGCCCGCAGGAGCCCCACTCCAGCAGCACCTCGGAGATCCACGCCTCCTTCTCCAGCTCGGTGGAGCCGAAGTCGGCGGCCTGGCGACCCAGGGTGTCCGACAGCTCCCAGTACACGCAGGTGCGACAGCGCTTCGGGAGCTCGTCCAGATTGTCCAGATTCAGGGCGGCCACGTGCCAGGACAACAGGTACCTCCGGCGGCCGGACCCGATTCGATGCCGACGGCGTGCAGCGCGTCGAACCTCGACCATAGATCGATACAGCTCGACATGACACCCCATCTGCTGCGACCGGCGTCCCCATCACGACGAAGGGAAGAAGGTTCGTCCGTTCCGGTTACACTCAGCCGGGTCGATCCTGGCGTTCCGGCCCCGGGAGGCGCTCGGTCCCAGTCGAGTTGTGACGGCGCCGATCGCAGGTGCCGACAGCAGGAGGAGTGCGTGTCCGAGCCGGTCCGGCCCACGGTGGCGATGAATCCCAGCGAGCGGTTCGCCGCCCGCACCGCCGGCATGACGGCGTCGGAGATCCGGGCGCTGTTCGCGGTGGCCAGCCGACCCGAGGTGGTATCGCTGGCCGGTGGGATGCCGAACCTGGCGGCGCTGCCGCTGGCCTCGCTGGCCACCGAGGTGGCCGATCTCGTCGCTCGGGACGGCATGGTCGCCCTGCAGTACGGCTCGGCGCAGGGGATCCCGGCGCTGCGCGAGCAGATCTGCGAGGTGATGGCCGCGGAGGGGATCCGGGCCGATCCGAACGACGTGGTGGTCACCGTCGGCTCCCAGATGGCGCTCGATCTCGTCACCCGCATCTACTGCGATCCGGGGGACGTGGTGCTCGCCGAGGGCCCGTCCTACGTCGGGGCGCTCGGCAGCTTCGCCGCCTACCAGGCCCGGGTGGTGCACGTGGCGATGGACGCGCACGGGCTGGTGCCCGAGCTGCTGCGGGAGGCGTTGCGCACGCTGGCCGCGCGCGGGATCACCCCCAAGTTCCTCTACACGATCCCGAACTTCCACAACCCGGCCGGCGTGACGCTGGCGGTCGAACGCCGCGGCCAGGTGCTCGACATCTGTGCCGAGTTCGGGGTGGCGGTGGTCGAGGACAACCCCTACGGGCTGCTCGGCTTCACCGGCCGGACCTATCCGGCGCTGCGGTCGGTGAACCGGGACGTGATCTACCTCGGGTCGTTCTCGAAGACCTTCGCCTCCGGGCTGCGGGTCGGCTGGGCGCTGGTGCCCCCCGCGGTGCGCGACCGGCTGGTGCTCGCCGCCGAATCGGCCACGCTCTGCCCGCCGAGCTTCACCCAGATGCTGGTGTCGCGCTACCTGTCCGGACACGACTGGCGCGGCCAGATCAAGACGTTCACCGAGGCCTACCGGGAGCGGCGGGACGCCATGCTGGCCGCCCTGCAGACCTACCTCCCCCCTGGTTGCACGTGGAACGTGCCCGACGGCGGGTTCTACGTGTGGCTGACCGTGCCCGAGGGCGTCGACACCAAGGCGATGCTGCCCCGCGCCGTCACCGCGCGGGTGGCCTACGCCTCGGGCACCGGGTTCTACGCCGACGGGTTCGGTAGCCGGCAGCTGCGGTTGTCCTACTGCTACCCGACTCCGGAGCGGATCACCGAGGGGGTCCGCCGGTTGGCCGGGGTCCTGGAATCGGAGCTGGACGTGATCCGCACCTTCGGCCGCCCGAGCCGGCCGAACCTGGGCCCGTCGCCGGACCGCAACGGTCCGCAGACACCGAGCCCGCACACCCCCTGACCCCGCGGGAAAAGGAGAGAATGCGGCGGTGAGCGAACGAACCGTTGCGGTGTTGGCCGGGGGCCTGTCCCACGAGCGCGAGGTGTCCCTGCGATCGGGCCGACGGCTGGCCGCCGCCCTGCGCGAGGTCGGCGTGGCCGCCCGCGAGTGGGACATGGATGCGGCGTTGATCGAGCGGCTGCGCACCGACCCGCCCGACGCGGTGGCCGTGGCGCTGCACGGCGGCGAGGGTGAGAACGGCTCGATCCAGGCCGTCCTCGAACTGCTCGGGGTGCCGTTCGTGGGCACCTCGGCGCCGGCCTGCCGGCGGGCCTGGGACAAGCCGACCGCGAAGGCAGAGCTGGCCCGGGCCGGTCTGAGCACGCCGGACTGGGTGGCGTTGCCGCACACCACGTTCCGCGCGCTCGGGGCGCAGGCGGTGCTGGACGCGATGGTCGATCGCCTCGGGCTGCCGTTGATGCTCAAGCCGGACCAGGGTGGTTCGGCCCTCGGCGCGCACATCGTGACCGATCGCGCGGAGCTGCCGGCGGCGATGGTCGGCTGCCTGGCCTACTCCGACACGGTGCTCGCCGAGCACTTCGTCGCCGGCACCGAGGTGGCGGTGTCGGTGGTGCACGACGGCGCGGAGCCGCGGGCGCTGCCACCGGTCGAGGTGGAGCCGATCGGCGGCAGCTACGACTACTCCGCCCGGTACACGCTGGGCGCGGCGGACTTCCACTGCCCGGCCCGGCTCGACAGCTCGGTGCTCAAGGCGCTGCAGGAGGCCGCGCTCGCCGCGCACCAGTTGCTCGGCCTGCGCGACGTGTCCCGAACCGACGCGATCGTGGACGCGGCCGGGCAGGTGCAGATCCTGGAGGTGAACGTGTCGCCCGGGCTGACCGACACCTCGCTGCTGCCGACCGCCGCGCGGGCCGCCGGTATGGAGCTGGGGGAGCTGTACGCCGCGCTCGTGGAGCGCGCTGTTTCACGTGAAACGCCGGTTCACGGTGAAACGCAGCGCCCCTGACTCCCGCGGCGAACGACCACCGGGATGCAGCTGAGCTACGACGGGCCGACCGTCCGGCCCATCAGGGTGGCGATGCGTTCCAGGTCCTCGACCGAGCCGAACTCGACGACGATGCGTCCCTTGCGCCGGCCGAGCTCGACCCGCACCCGGGTGTCGAACGTGTCGGACAGCCGCTCGGCCAGGTCCTGCAGGCCGGGCGCGTGCATTGGTCGCCGACGCGGAGAACGGGCGGCGGCCGGCGCCTCCCGCCGAGCGAGCACCACGGCCTCCTCGGTGGCCCGCACCGACATGCCCTCGGCCACGATGCGCGCGGCCAGCTCCTCCTGCCGCTCCGGGTCGTCCAGCCCGAGCAACGCTCGCGCGTGGCCCGCGGACAGCACCCCGGCCGCGACCCGTCGCTGCACCGACACCGGCAGCTTCAGCAGCCGGATCGTGTTGGTGACCACCGGCCGGCTGCGCCCGAGCCGATCCGCCAGCTCGGTCTGGGTCACGCCGAACTCGACCAGCAGCTGCTCGTAGGCCGCGGCCTCGTCGAGCGGGTTGAGCTGCACCCGGTGGATGTTCTCCAGCAGTGCGTCGCGCAGCATCGCGTTGTCACCGGTGTTGCGCACGATCGCCGGCAGCCGGCGCAGCCCGGCACGCTGCGCGGCCCGCCACCGGCGCTCGCCCATCACGAGCTCGTAGGTGTCGCCGGCCGTCTCGCGGACCACGATCGGCTGCAGCAGGCCGAACTCGCGGATGGAGTGCTCGAGCTCGGCGAGCGACTCCTCGTCGAAGGAGGTGCGCGGCTGGTGCGGGTTGGGCCGCACCGCCGACACCTCGACCTCGCGGTAGAACGCGCCGCCGGCCGGCTCCGACCCGGCCGGCCCGGAGTCGGCGGCGGGCACCGGCCCGCCGGCTCGGACCCCGGAGGTGACCGCCCGCAGTGTCGGCGTGCCCGCGGCGGGTGCCACCGCCGCCGCTGCGGCACCGGGTCGAGCCGGATCGGTCGGGGGCGGTCCGGTCGGGATCAACGCCGCGAGCCCGCGCCCCAGCCCACCCTTGCGCTCGGCCACCACGGTTACCGCCCGTCCTGAGAGGAACCCATCGTCGCGCCACGCTCGGCGATCTCCCGCGCGGCGTCGATGTAGCTCATCGCGCCCCGGGAGCCCGGATCGTAGTTGAGCACGGTCTGCCCGTAGCCGGGCGCCTCGGACACCTTCACGCTGCGCGGGATCACCGTGCGCAGCACGACCTCCCCGAAGTGCTCGCGCACCTCGTTGGTCACCTGGTCGGCCAGCTTGGTGCGACCGTCGTACATGGTCAGCAGGATGGTCGACACGTGCAGCGTGGGGTTGAGGTGGGCCCGCACCAGTTCGATGTTGCTCAGCAGCTGGCCCAGCCCCTCCAGCGCGTAGTACTCGCACTGGATCGGGATGAGCACCTCGGCCGCGGCCACCAGCGCGTTCACCGTCAGCAGGCCGAGCGAGGGCGGGCAGTCGACGAACACGTAGTCCGCGCCGAGCTCGTCGAGCGCGGCGTCCGACAGCGCCTGGGTCAGCCGGTTCTCCCGGGCCACCATGCTGACCAGCTCGATCTCGGCGCCGGCCAGGTCGATGGTCGCGGGCACGCAGAGCAGGTTGGGCGACGCGGTGCTCGCGACCGCGGCCTCGGCCAGCCGGATCTCCCCGAGCAGCGCCTCGTAGATCGACGGCGTCCCGACCCGGTGCTCGACCCCCAGCGCGGTGCTGGTGTTGCCCTGCGGGTCGAGGTCGATCACCAGCACCCGGACGCCGTGCATGGCCAGCGCCGCGGCCAGGTTCACGGTGCTCGTCGTCTTGCCGACGCCACCCTTCTGGTTCGCCACGGTGATCACCCGGCGCTGCGCGGGGCGCGGCATCTGGTGCCGGTCCGGGTGTAGCACCCGGGCGGCCCGCTCCGCCTCCTCGGCGATCGGGGTCCATCCCGGGGTTTCACGTGAAACACCATGCGTATGCGCCGACACGTTCACGCTCCGGTCCGTCCTCTCCGAGGTCGGCCACCGGCCGCCGAGATCCGCTCCACCACGACCACGGTGGCGGCCGGATCGACGATGCCGACGCCACAACGTTCGATGCGGGGCGGGCCGCCACCGATCCGGCGCACCGCGGCCGCGTCCCGCTCGATCTCCGCGGGGGCGCTGGCCCCCTTCACCGCGAGCAGCAGGCCACCCGGGCGCAGCAGCGGCAGGCTCCAGCCGGCCAACCGGGCCAGCGGCGCCACGGCACGGGCGGTCACCACGTCCGCTCCCTCCCATCGGCGCCGAACCTCGGCGTCCTCGGCCCGACCCCGTTCCACCTCGACCGCCAGCTCCAGATCGGCGATCACCTCCCGGAGCCAGTCGACGCGCCGGGCCAGCGGTTCCACCAGGACGATGCGCAGATCCGGTCGGACGATGGCCAACGGTATCCCGGGCAACCCCGCGCCCGACCCCACATCCACCACCCGGGCGCCGTCCGGCACCAGCTCGGCGACGACCGCGCAGTTCAGCAGGTGCCGATCCCACACCCGCGGCGCCTCCCGCGGGCCGAGCAGCCCGCGTTCGACCCCGGAGGTGACCAGGTGCTCGGCGAAGCGCCGGGCGGTGGCCGACCGGTTCCCGAACACGGGGTCCGCCGCCACCGGCGCCGGCCCCGCCTCAGGCACCGCGGAAGATCACGACCTGGCGCCGCGGCTCCTCGCCCTCGCTCTCGCTGGAGACACCACGGATCTTGGCCACCGCGTCGTGCACGACCTTGCGCTCGAACGGCGTCATCGGTCGCATCCGCACCGACTCGCCGGATTCCAGCACCGTCTTCGCCGCCGCGCTGCCGAGATCGGTGAGCTCCTCCCGACGCGCCTGCCGCCAGCCCGCGATGTCCAGCATCAGCCGGCTGCGGTTGCCAGAAGCCTGCTGCACGGCCAGCCGGGTGAGCTCCTGCAGGGACTCCAG
Organism: uncultured Actinomycetota bacterium; assembly: GCA_963730945.1. Classification (GTDB taxonomy): domain Bacteria; phylum Actinomycetota; class Actinomycetes; order Mycobacteriales; family Pseudonocardiaceae; genus Pseudonocardia. The sequence continues at coordinate 380,540 of CAVSTV010000002.1, read as the reverse complement.
GACCGTGCCGCGCTCACCGACCAGCTTGGTCAGGTCCTCGCCGCCGTCGATACTCACGATCGCCCGGCCGGCCTCCACGTCGAGGTCGATGTCGCCGTCGAAGTCGAGCAGGTCGAGCAGCCGCTCGAGGTAGTCGCCGGCGATGTCGCCCTCGCGCACCAGTTGGTCCTCGGCGTTGCTCGGCACCGCGGGGCTCCCGACGGAACGCCCGGTCGAACTCCCTGGGGAACGATCCGGGGCCCCCTCGGTGACCCCGTCCTTGATCCCGTCCTGCGCAGTCTTGGGCACTGCGCCTCCTCTCCGAAACCGGTGCGGCGCCCGGATCACCCCGGGCGGCCGCTGCGTTCACCGCTCGGGCGAACGCGAGTGGATCATGGTCAGCGGCGCTTGCGGCCGCGACGAGCCGGTGGCCGCGCGCTGCTGGAGCCGTTGCTGCTCTGCCCGTTGGCCGTCCCGCCGGCCGCGCCGCCCGGTTGCCCGCCGTTCGCGGGGGCGCCGTTCTTGCGGGTCCCGTTCGGCTGCGCCCCGTTCCGGCCGGAGCCGGCTTTTCGGGTCACCGGCTTGGCGCCCGGGGTCTTGGAGCCCGACTTCGCCGGGGATCTCGGCTGGGACTTGGGTTGCGGCTTCGACGCGGATTTCGGCTGCGACTTCGGCGGGGACTTCGGCGGGGACTTCGGCGGGGATTTGGTCAGCGACGGCGGCGAGCTCGGGGCCCCGTCGTCCGCGGCGGCCGTGTCGGCCGCGAGGTCTTCGGGCCGGACCGGCTTCTGCCCGGGCCGTGGTGCCCGCGACTGCTGGCTGGCCACGGTCGCGTCGCGCTTCGCCGTCTCCTCCTCGTCGATCTTGCGGTAGACGACGTACTGCTGGCCGAGGGTCCACAGGTTGTTGGCCACCCAGTACAGCAGCACGGCCAGCGGCAGGAAGGGCGCGCCGACGACCACGCCGATCGGGAACATGTACAGCATCAGCTTGTTCATGATCGCGGTCTGCGGGTTCTCGGCCTGCACCGCGGTCTGCCGTGCGACCGAGTGCCGCGCGGTGATGTGCGTGAAGATGCCGGCCGCGATCATCAGCGGGGTCATCACGATGATCATCTGGGTCAGCGAGGTGCCGAGCGCCATCAGCTGCTCGTTGCCCATGGTGGCCCAGGCGCCCAGCTTGGCCCCGAAGAAGCTGGCGTCGATGAAGGAGGCGTTGCCGGCGGCGTCGAAGAAGTAGTTCTCGGTCTTGCCCGGCTTGAACTCGCGCAGCACGTGGAACAGGCCGATGAACACCGGGACCTGTACCAGGATCGGCAGGCAGCCACCGAGCGGGTTGACGCCGTGCTCCCGCTGGAGCCGCTGCATCTCCTCGGTCTGCTTCTGCTTGTCGTTCGGGTACTTCTTCTTCAGCTTGGCGATCTCGGGGGAGAACTCCTGCATCTTGCGCATCGACCGCACCTGGCCGACGAAGGGCTTGTACAGGATCGCGCGCAGGGTGAACACGAGGAACACCACGGCCAGCGCCCAGGTGATCCCGCTGGCCTCGCCGAACAGGTACCCGAACGCCTTGTGCCACACCCAGAGGATGAAAGACACCGGGTAGTAGATGAAGTTCAGCACGGCGCTTGCTCCTCTTTCCGGGCCGAGCGTGGTGGGCAAGCCGAACGAGACCGGGGCGCGGGCACCGGATCCTCACCTGAAGAGTGCCACGGGAACGCCGAGTGCCACGGCGCGCAGCGCAACAACCGGCCCGATGTGAGCAGGATTCCGCGCACCACCCCGTGCACCCGCAACGCCTCGATCGCGTACGAGCTGCAGGTCGGGGTGAAGCGACAGGTCGGCGGGAACGCCGGCGAGACGTAGATCTGGTACCCGCGCAACAGCCTGACCAGCGCTCGCCCGATCACGCCGGTCACCGGTGCGCTCCGACCGGTGCTCCGGTGCCACCCGAGCAGCGCACGGCGTCGAGCTTGCGCAGCGCCGAGCGCAGGCCGGCATCGAGATCGACGCTCAGCTCGGCCGAAGTGGCGACGGCGCTCGGGGGCAGTGCGCGCACGACTAACCCGAGCTCGATCGGCAGCTCGGCCAGCCGGGACGCCACCAGGTGCCGCAGCCGTCGAGCCACTCGATGCCTCACCACCGAACCCCCGACCGCCTTGCTCACGACGAACCCCGCCCGCGGGCCGGGCGCACCGGGAAGCTCGGCGACGTGCACGACCAGCCGAGGCCGGCCACTGCTTCGTCCGCGTCGGACGACGACGGTGAAATCGTCCCGGTGGGTGAGCCGGGATGCGACCGGCAGCACCGGGGAGGCCCGCTCAAGCCGAGAGGCGCACGCGCCCCTTGCCACGGCGCGCGGCGATGATGGCGCGGCCGGCCCGGGTCCGCATCCGCAGCCGGAAACCGTGCGTGCGCGCCCGGCGGCGGTTGTTCGGCTGAAAGGTGCGCTTGCCCTTGCTCACGGTCGACTCTCCTGCTCAGCGGCGCGGACCGACCATCGCTGGTCATCCCGCACCGCCCTGAAACGCGGTACATGCGGACGGTGTAGTGCTGTGCCTCGATGACGCTGGTGCCCTGAACTCTCCTGGTGCCCGCGCAAGCCGACGCACCTGCGGCTACGCAGCACGCGGCCCACAGGTACAGGCACGATCGAACCCCAGCGTACGCAAGGCGCTGACAGGGGGTCAAACCAGGGGCGCGCCCGGTCCGAGGCCCACGCCGACCGTCACGCCGGGCCCATTCTGCGGGGCTATCTTGTGGCGCCCGTCCCACAGTTGTTAGCGTGCGGCCTCCGCAAGCCATCTCGGGGACCTCCGATCGGCCACCCGGCCGGGCCCGGCCGCGCCCGGTGCCACATCCCGCGTACGGTCCTGCGCACAGGTGTGGACAAGTCTGGGGACTGTACGTCTATCCGGCCCGCTCGATTGGTACAGACAGCTGGCCTGAATGGTCCGAAATGATGAATCGGGGAGGGGGATGAGCGTGGCCGATCAGTCCGGGGACCTGGGACAGGTCTGGAACCGGGTCATCGCCGACCTCTCCGGGGCCTCCCCCCTGTCCGGCACCGCGACGCTGTCCTCCCAGCAACGCGCGTTCCTGCGGCTGACCCGCCCGCTCGGGTTGCTCGACGGCACCGCGCTGCTCGCCGCGCCCAGCGACTTCGCCAAGGACGCCATCGAGCGGATCCTGCGGCAGCCGATCAGCGACGCCCTCGGCCGACATCTCGGGGTGTCCGTGACGCTCGCGGTCGTGGTCGATGCCTCGGCGGCCTCGGGCGGCTCGGTGGTTCCGGATCCGCCGAGCAACGGGCATCCGCAGCCGGACCAGCAGCTGCCGGGCACCGAGGGCGCGGAGCCGCCGACCTGGAGCCCGGTCAACGGCCGCGACGAGCTGCGCCGGCTGGGCACCGGTCCGCTGGAGATCGTCGAGGACGACGCGGGCGAGGGCGGCGTCGCGAGCGGCGACAACCAGGACTCCCGCCAGGACTCCCGCCCGAACTACTCCGGTCAGGACCGCCGCCAGAGCTACCCCGGAGCGTCGACGAGCGGGCTGCGCTCGCAGACCCAGCTCAACGAGAAGTACACCTTCGACACCTTCGTGATCGGTGCCTCCAACCGGTTCAGCCACGCGGCGGCCGTCGCGGTCGCGGAGGCCCCCGCCCGGGCCTACAACCCGCTGTTCATCTGGGGCGACTCCGGCCTGGGCAAGACCCACCTGCTGCACGCCGTCGGGCACTACGCGCCGCGGCTGTTCCCCGGGATGCGGGTGCGCTACGTGTCCACCGAGGAATTCACCAACGACTTCATCAACTCCCTGCGCGACGACCGCAAGGTCGCCTTCCAACGCCGCTACCGCGACGTCGACGTGCTGCTGGTCGACGACATCCAGTTCCTGGAGGGCAAGGAGGGGACCCAGGAGGAGTTCTTCCACACCTTCAACACGCTGCACAACGCGAACAAGCAGATCGTGGTCTCCTCCGATCGGCCGCCCAAGCGGCTGGAGACGCTCGAGGACCGCATGCGCACCCGCTTCGAGTGGGGTCTGACCACCGACATCCAGCCCCCCGAGCTGGAGACCCGGATCGCGATCCTGCGCAAGAAGGCCGCCCAGGACCGGCTCGCCGTGCCCGGCGACGTGCTGGAGTTCATCGCCGAACGCATCGAGCGCAACATCCGCGAGCTCGAGGGGGCGCTGATCCGGGTCACCGCGTTCGCGTCGTTGAACCGCCAGGGCGTCGACATCCAGCTCGCCGAGATCGTGCTGCGCGACCTCATCCCCGACTCGGCCGGCTCCGAGATCACCGCGGCCACGATCATGGCCGTGACGGCCGAGTTCTTCGGCATGACCATGGACGAGCTGTGCGGGCCGGGCAAGACCAAGGCGGTCGCGCAGTCCCGGCAGATCGCCATGTACCTGTGCCGGGAGCTCACCGACCTGTCGCTGCCGCGGATCGGGCAGACCTTCGGCGGCCGCGACCACACCACCGTCATGCACGCGGACAAGAAGATCCGCAACGAGATCGCGCAGCGCCGCAAGACCTTCGAACAGGTCCAGGAGCTGACCGCGCGCATCAAGCAGCGCGCCCGGCACTGAGCCGGCACCGAGCCGCACCGAGCCGGCATGTGAGCGGCCCGCGCCACGCCCGTCACTGCGGGCGCCCGCGGTGGGTAACCGACGGCTTCGCGGGCAATCCTGGATCGACCGTTCGGCGAGCCGATGACGCCGCCTGTCGCTACCGGTAATCGCCGACCGGCTCCCGGTCGCCCATTCGGTGTCACGCACCGTGCCCGGAAGTGGGACGGGAGATAACCCTGTGAGTACTGAGGCGTCCCCGCCCGTCGATAACACCTTCATCTCGTCGCAGAGCGTTCACGGACGACCACTGTTTCACCCACATCTGGGGACAACTCTGTGGATGGAGCTCGGCGCGCCCGTGGACGAGTGCCCCCGAAACCGTGGACAACCGGTGTCCAACCCGGGGACAGCTTGGGCCGCAACCGATCCGTCCACCATCGCCGGCGCGCGCCCACGACCGGTCCCGAGGCGGCGTCCACATCCCGCCGCACCGCCCGGGCTGCGCAGACGCGCGCCATCCACACCGCCCACAGGACCTAGTACTACTGCTGTTCATCTCTTCCCCATGAACTACAAGAACAACAACCCGGTGGATGAAGCCGCCGCCGGACACCGGGTCGGCGCCCGCCAGGTCGGGATGACACTCGCGGTGCCGACGCTCTACGGTGAGCCTCCCGGTCATGTGATTCGCAGCCATGTGACTCCGAGCCGGGACAGTCCGGCTGGACCGCCCGCGGCCGCCGTTCCCCGATACCGCCACCGCGAGAGGTCCCCGTCATGAAGTTCCGGGTCGAACGCGATGTTCTGGCCGACGCCGCCGCCTGGGTGGTGCGCAGCCTCCCGGCTCGCCCCCCGGTGCCGGTGCTGGGCGGCGTGCTGATCGAGGCGTCCGGCGGAGCGGACGGCGACCGGCTGCTCGTGTCCGGGTTCGACTACGAGACCTCAGCCCGGGTCGAGCTCGACGCCACCATCGGCGATCCCGGCCGGGTGTTGGTCTCCGGGCGGCTGCTGGCCGACATCACCCGCGCGCTGCCCTCGAAGCCGGTGGACCTGGTCGTCGACGGGTCTCGGGCCACGATCAACTGCGGCAGCAGCCGGTTCAGCCTGCCCACGATGCCGGTCGAGGACTACCCGCAGCTGCCGGCGATGCCGCAGCTGGCCGGCACCGTGCCCGCCGACCGGCTGGCCGAGGCCGTCGGCCAGGTCGCCGTCGCGGCCGGTCGCGACGACACGCTGCCGATGCTCACCGGCGTCCGGCTGGAGATCGAGGGTTCGCGGCTCACGCTGGCGGCCACCGACCGGTTCCGGCTCGCCGTGCGCGAGCTGGACTGGACGCCGGAGGACACCGAGCAGTCGGCCGCCGTGCTGATCCCGGCGCGCACGCTGGCCGAGGTGGCCAAGACCCTCGGGGGCGCCGGGACGATCTCGCTCGCGCTCTCCGCGGGCGACGGCATGCTCGGGATCTCCGGCGGCGGTCGGCGCGCCACCACCCGGCTGCTGGACGCCGAGTTCCCGCGCTTCCGGCAGCTGATCCCGGCCGAGCACAACAGGACCGCGGTGCTCGACGTCCCCACCCTGGTCGAGGCGATCAAGCGGGTCGCGCTGGTCACCGACCGGGCGGCGCAGGTGCGCATGGAGTTCGGGCCCTCGGATCTGGGCGCATCGGATCTGGGACCCGGCGGGCTGCGGCTGGCCGCCGGCGGCGACGACGTCGGCAGCGCCGAGGAGGAGCTGCCCTGCGAGTTCGAGGGCGAGCCGCTGACGATCGCCTTCAACCCCGGCTACCTGCTGGATGCGCTCGGCGCGCTGCACACCGAGCGGGCCCAGTTCACCTTCACCACCCCGAGCCGCCCCGCCCTGGTCCGTCCGGTACCGGCGGCGCCCGCCGGCGACGGCGACACCGAGGCGCCCGCCCCCGCGCAACCGATACCCGGCTACCTGCACCTGCTGATGCCGGTCCGCCTCCCGGGCTGATCCGGCCCCGACCACGAAAGCAGGAGATCCACTCGTGCAACTCGGACTCATCGGGCTGGGCAAGATGGGCGGCAACATGCGCGACCGCGTGCGCGCGGCCGGCCACGAGGTGATCGGCTACGACCCGCGCCCGGAGGTCACCGACGTGGAGTCGCTGGCCGGGCTGGCCGCGGCGCTCAGCGCTCCGCGGGTGGTGTGGGTCATGGTCCCGTCGGGGGAACCGACCCGGTCCACCGTCGCCTCGCTCGCCGACGTGCTCGAGGCCGGCGACCTCGTGATCGACGGCGGCAACTCGCGCTACACCGACGACGGACCGAACGCCGCGCTGCTGCACGCCAACGGCATCGGCTACCTCGACTGCGGCGTGTCCGGTGGCATCTGGGGCAAGGCCAACGGCTACGGCCTGATGGCCGGCGGCGCCCCCGAGCACGTCGAGCTGGCCATGCCGATCTTCGACGCGCTGCGCCCGGAGGGCCCGCGCGAGGAGGGCTTCGCGCACGCCGGCCCGGTCGGCGCCGGGCACTTCTCGAAGATGGTGCACAACGGCATCGAGTACGGGCTGATGCAGGCCTACGCCGAGGGCTTCGAGCTGATGTCGGCCACCGAGCTGATCACCGACGTGCCCGCGGTGCTGCAGGCCTGGTCCCGCGGCACCGTGGTCCGTTCCTGGCTGCTGGACCTGCTGGTCATCGCGCTCAAGGACGACCCCGGCCTGCACGCGCTGGACGACTACGTCGACGACTCGGGCGAGGGCCGCTGGACCATCCAGGAGGCGATCGAGCACGCGGTGCCGCTGCCGGTGATCTCGGCGGCGCTGTTCGCCCGGTTCGCCTCCCGGCAGGACTCGTCGCCGGCGATGCGGGCGGTGGCGGCGCTGCGCCAGCAGTTCGGCGGGCACGCGGTGAAGTCGGCGGCCGGGCCGTCCGGAGTTCCCGGTGAGCAGGCCGGCCCGAGCTCGGGCACCGGTTCCACCCAGGACTGAGCGGCGCGGGCGAGCACATGCACCTGCGACGCCTCGCCGTCGTCGACTTCCGGTCGTGGGAGCGAGCCGAGCTCGATCTCGAACCGGGGGTCACGGTGCTGGTGGGCCCGAACGGGGTCGGCAAGACCAACCTGATCGAGGCGGCCGGGTACCTGGCCACCCTCGGCTCGCACCGGGTGGCCAACGACGCCCCGCTGATCCGCCGCGGTGCCGACCGCGCCGTGGTCCGCGCCCTGGTGGTGCACCAGGGCCGGGAGCTCGGGGTCGAGCTGGAGATCACCGCGGGCAAGGCGAACCGGGCCAGGGTGAACCGGGCGCCGGTGGCCAGGCCACGCGATGTGCTGGGCATCCTGCGCACGGTGCTGTTCGCGCCCGAGGATCTGGCCCTGGTGCGCGGCGACCCGGGCGAGCGCCGGCGGTTCCTCGACGAGCTGCTGGTGTTGCGGCATCCGCGGTACGCGGCGGTCCGTGCGGACTACGAGCGGGTGCTGCGGCAGCGGTCGGCGCTGCTCAAGACCGCCCGCTCCGGCGGTGACCTGCGCACCCTCGACGTCTGGGACGGCCACCTCGCCCAGCACGGCGCGGCGCTGCTGGCCGGGCGCCTCGAGCTGGTCGCGGCGCTGGCCGCGCCGGCGGTCGAGGCGTTCGCCGAGGTGGCGCCCAGCTCGGAGCCGATCGCCTGCGAGTACCGCTGCAGCCTGGACACCGACGCCCCTGCGGCTGCGCTGCCGACCGCGGCTGCCGAGCTCGAGCCGCTGTTGCTGGCCGCGTTCGCGCGGGTGCGCCGCCAGGAGGTCGAGCGGGGCGTGTGCCTGGTCGGGCCGCACCGCGACGATCTGGAGCTGCGCCTGGGCGCCGGTCCGGCGAAGGGTTACGCCAGCCACGGGGAGTCGTGGGCGTTGGCGCTGGCGCTGCGGCTGGCGTCCTACCGGTTGCTGCTCGCCGACGACGTCGAGCCGGTGTTGATCCTCGACGACGTGTTCGCCGAGCTGGACACGCGGCGCCGCCAGGCGTTGGCTGCGGTCGCCAAGCGGGCCGAACAGGTACTGGTGACCGCCGCCGTGGCCGACGACGTTCCGGACGGTCTCGACGGCGTGCGGTTCACGGTGAGTGGCGACTCCATCACCCGAATACCGCAGGACTCGACGTCAGCGCGTCGGCCATGATCGCACCGTCCTGGGGACAAAGGTGTGGATACTGTGGATAACTCCCGTACCAGTGGTGCTGACGAGGAAGAACGACCGCCGACCGTGCCTCACGAACCGCTCGCCGGACCTCATTCACCCCCGGTTGTCCACAGCCCTGGGGACAATGGAAACGCGACCGCTGGGCGCGAGGGCGGTGTTTCCCGCGGCGCCGACATCGCCCGGGACGCGCTGCGGGCGGCCCGGGAAGCCGCTGCTCAGCGTTCGGCGCAACGCTCAGTAACCCGTTCGGGCCAAGGTCGTGGCGACCCGAAACGGGCCGGGATGCGTGGCAGGCGGCGTCGCTGGTCGGGCGCCGGTCCCGACGACCGGGATCCGCAGCCGCTGGGCCGACTGGTGTCGCGGGTGTCGTTGGACCGCGGCTGGTCCGGCCGGCTGACCGACGCGACGGTGCTGGGGCGGTGGCCGGAGCTGGTCGGGCCGGACATCGCGCAGCACTGCACTCCGTTGTCGCTGCACGAGGGTGAGTTGGTGCTGCAGGCCGAGTCGACGGCGTGGGCCACCCAGCTGCGCACGCTGCAGCGCCAGCTGCTCGCGCGGCTGACCACCGCGGTCGGGCCGAACGTGGTGCGGCGGATCCGGGTCGTCGGGCCCTCGACGCCGAGCTGGCGGCACGGGAACCGGCACGTGCGCGGCCGCGGTCCGCGCGACACCTACGGTTGATCCGTCCCCTGTGGTGTGGTCGTCGGTGGCGATCGATCCGAAAGGAACGTCACTGACCTCGTGGAGACCGTTGCGTGCATTTCGGATGGATCATCGAGTCCCGTCCGCTGCCGCACTCCGCCGCCGTCGGGTCAGAGTCGATACCGGACGACTCGGTCGCTGACCCGCCTGAGGCGTGCACTGCGTGCGGTGATCCGTGCCATCCCGCGCAGGACGAGCGGGAACGATGCCACCTCGGGCATGCGGGCCATCGACAGCTCCTCGAGGAGCTGCAGACCCGCATCCCACCCCTCCGGTTCGCGTGCGTCGTCGAAGCCCTCGCCGCGGGTCGGAATGGCCAGCGGGCCGCGCAGCCGCCGACTGTTGCGCATCGCGAGCCGGCTGTAGGCGTTGAAGGCGAACTCACCGCGGTCGAAGTGCGTCGTCAGCGTCCGGGTCAACGCCACGAAGGACTGCGTGCTCAGCAGGGCGTGCAGCCCATCGGCCACGATCATGGCAGGTCGATCTACCGGTACCCGGTCCAGCCAGCCTGCGGTGGTGAGATCGGTGCCGATCAGGTGGGACCGGGTCGGGAGCAGGCGCTCGCGCAGCCGGGTGACCTCGGGGAAGTCGACGTCGTACCAGTCGACACCGACCGGCGGTGCGCACCGCCGGATGCGGGCATCGAGCCCGCAACCCAGATCGAGCACCACCGCGTCGGGATGGCACGTCGTGAACCGCCGGACGACGCGGTCGAACGTCGCCGATCGGACCGCGTGCACCAGCGCGACACTGCGCGGAAGTGCCGGTGTGTCCAGGTCCATCCCGATGGCCTCGGCCACGCCCACCGCCACGTCGTCGCCGAGGATCGGCGTGCGCGAGCGGGCGTCGAGCGCCCTGAGGCGCAACCCCAGCAGGCAGACCTCCTGGACGGAGGTCAACCCGGTGCCAACGGGACGCATGTCGGGTCACGCCTCCCCATCAGCCGTGATCACGTAGGCACGCTAGCCGTCCCGCGATGCCGCGGCTCGGTCGGATGGTCGGACTCGTGGTGGACGGGCTGCTTCTTGACTCGCCGTGAGCATCCCGTCCCCGACACCTCGAATGCTGCACCCAGGGCCTGCAGGCGCCCACACAGCGCCACGTGACGGCGCCCGAGCCTGTTCAGAGGCCCCTCACGGCCGTCATGACCTGTTTTGTTCGGCGATCGGCGGTCAGCGACGCTTCCAGGGGTGTCCTAGCGGGGTTTCTGTCTGGGGGCACCGGTATGCTGGAAGCGTGTTCCGGGTGGGCCCCGACCCACTCCGGTCGAGCGGGCTCCATGACCGCGACGACTCGTCGCGTCTGTGGAGTCTTCATGGCAAGGAGACTCGCAGCCAGTGCCGCAGAAGAAGAACTCCTACAGCGCGTCGTCGATCACCGTTCTGGAGGGCCTGGAGGCGGTCCGCAAGCGCCCCGGCATGTACATCGGGTCCACCGGCGAGCGCGGCCTGCACCACCTGATCTGGGAGGTGGTCGACAACGCGGTCGACGAGGCGATGGCCGGCCACGCCACGCTCGTCGAGGTGACCCTGCAGGACGACGGCGGTGTGCGGGTGGTCGACGACGGCCGCGGCATCCCGGTCGACATGCATCCGGTGGAGAAGCGCCCGGCGGTGGAGATGGTGTTGACCATGCTGCACGCCGGTGGGAAGTTCGACAGTGATTCCTACGCGGTCTCCGGTGGCCTGCACGGGGTCGGCGTCTCGGTGGTCAACGCGCTCTCGGTCGCCCTAGACGTCGAGATCCACCGCGACGGGTTCGTCTGGCGCCAGCACTACGCCCGCTCCATCCCCGGGCCGCTGCGCAAGGGCGAGCCGACCACGACGACCGGCAGCACGGTCACCTACTGGGTCGACCACGACATCTTCGAGGAGACCACCTACAACATCGAGACGATCCGCCGCCGGCTGCAGGAGATGGCCTTCCTCAACAAGGGCCTGACCATCGTGCTGCGCGACGAGCGCAACGGCGACAGCAACCACGAGGCGGAGGAACCCGATGCGGCGGGTTTCGTGGCCAAGGTGCGCGAGTACACCTTCTGCTACCCGGGTGGGCTCGAGGATTTCGTCGCGCACCTGAACAAGTCCAAGGACCCGATCCACAAGAAGCTCGTGTCGTTCTCCGGTGAGGCCACCGGCCACGCGCTCGAGGTGGCGATGCAGTGGAACTCCGGCTACACCGAGTCGGTCTACACCTTCGCCAACACGATCAACACGCACGAGGGCGGCACCCACGAGGAGGGTTTCCGCGCGGCGCTCACCACCACCGTCAACCGCTACGCGCGGGACAAGAAGCTGCTCAAGGACAAGGACCCGGCGCTGTCGGGCGACGACATCCGCGAGGGCCTCGCCGCGATCGTCTCGGTGAAGGTCAAGGAGCCCCAGTTCGAGGGCCAGACCAAGACGAAGCTGGGCAACACCGAGGTCAAGTCGTTCGTGCAGCGGGTCAGCAACGAGTGGCTCGCCGACTGGCTCGAGCGCAACCCGGCCGAGGCGCGGATCATCGTCAACAAGTCGGTGCAGTCGGCGCAGGCCCGCGCGGCCGCCCGCAAGGCCCGCGAGCTGGTGCGACGCAAGAGCGCGGGCGACATCGGCGGGCTGCCGGGCAAGCTGGCCGACTGCCGCTCGACCGACCCGTCCCGCTCCGAGGTCTACATCGTGGAGGGCGACTCCGCGGGTGGTTCGGCCAAGTCCGGCCGCGACTCGATGTTCCAGGCGATCCTGCCGATCCGCGGCAAGATCATCAACGTCGAGAAGGCCCGCATCGACCGCGTCCTGAAGAACACCGAGGTCCAGGCCATCATCACGGCGCTGGGCACCGGCATCCACGACGAGTTCGACCTGACCAAGCTGCGCTACCACAAGGTGGTGCTGATGGCCGACGCCGACGTCGACGGCCAGCACATCCGCACCCTGCTGCTCACCCTGCTGTTCCGCTTCATGCGCCCGCTGGTCGAGCACGGGCACGTGTTCCTCGCCCAGCCGCCGCTGTACAAGATCAAGTGGGGTGGCCGCGGGGCCGAGCAGGAGTTCGCCTACACCGACGCGGAGCTGCAGGGGCTGCTGCAGACCGGCCGCGAGGCGGGCAAGAAGCTGCCCAAGGAAGAGGGCATCCAGCGCTACAAGGGCCTCGGCGAGATGAACGCCAAGGAGCTGTGGGAGACCACGATGGACCCGGCCAACCGGCTGCTGCTGCAGGTCACCCTGGACGACGCGGCCACCGCCGACGAGCTGTTCTCGATCCTGATGGGCGAGGACGTCGAGTCGCGCCGGTCGTTCATCACCCGCAACGCCAAGGACGTGCGGTTCCTGGACGTCTGATCGTGTCCACCGTCCCGCACCGCCGCACCAGAAGAAGGACTCCGTGACCGACACCCTCGACCCCACGTTGCCGCCGCCGTCCGACGGGGACCGGACCGAACCGGTCGACATCCAGCAGGAGATGCAGCGCTCCTACATCGACTACGCGATGAGCGTGATCGTCGGGCGCGCGCTGCCGCTGGTCGAGGACGGGCTCAAGCCCGTGCACCGGCGCATCCTGTACTCGATGGGGGAGAACGGCTTCCGCCCCGATCGCAGCTACGTCAAGTGCGCTCGTGTCGTCGGCGAGGTGATGGGCAACTACCACCCGCACGGCGACTCGTCGATCTACGACGCGCTGGTGCGGCTGGCCCAGCCCTGGTCGATGCGCTACCCGTTGATCGACGGTCAGGGCAACTTCGGCTCCAGGGGCAACGACCCGGCTGCCGCGATGCGCTACACGGAGTGCCGGCTCACGCCACTCGCGATGGCGATGCTGCAGGACATCACCGAAGACACCGTCGACTACTCCGACAACTACGACGGCAAGGCGAAGGAACCCGACGTCCTGCCGGCCAGGGTGCCGAACCTGCTGATCAACGGCAGCTCCGGCATCGCGGTCGGGATGGCCACCAACGTCCCGCCGCACAACCTGCGCGAGGTCGGGGCCGGCGTCGTGTGGGCGCTGGACAACTGGGAGGCGACCGACGAGGAGCTCCTGACCGCGCTGATGGAGCGGATCAAGGGCCCCGACTTCCCCACGGCCGGCCTGATCGTCGGTCGCGACGGCATCGAGCAGGCCTACCGCACCGGCCGCGGCTCGGTGCGGATGCGCGCCGTGGTCGAGGTCGAGGAGGACGCGCGCGGTCGCACCATCCTGGTCGCCACCGAGCTGCCCTACCAAGTCAACCCGGACAACCTCATCGAGTCGATCGCGAGCCAGCACCGCGACGGCAAGCTGGCCGGCATCGCCGAGATCAACGACGAGTCGTCGGACCGCATCGGCATGCGCATCGTGATCACCCTCAAGCGCGACGCGGTGGCCAAGGTGGTGTTGAACAACCTGTTCAAGCACACCCAGCTGCAGTACGGCTTCGGCGTCAACATGCTGGCCATCGTCGACGGCGTGCCGCGCACGCTGCGCCTGGACCAGGTGGTGCGCAACTACATCCGGCACCAGATCGAGGTCATCGTCCGGCGCACCCGCTACCGGCTGGCCGAGGCGGAGAAGCGGGCCCACATCCTGCGCGGCTACGTCAAGGCGCTCGACGCCCTCGACGAGGTCATCGCGCTGATCCGCGCTTCGCAGACCGTCGACATCGCGCGCACCGGCCTGATGGAACTGCTGGACGTCGACGAGATCCAGGCCCAGGCCATCCTGGACATGCAGCTGCGGCGCCTGGCCGCCCTCGAACGCCAGAAGATCATCGACGAGCTGGCCGAGATCGAGCGCACCATCGCCGATCTGGAGGACATCCTGGCCCGCCCGGAGCGGCAGCGGCAGATCGTCCGCGACGAGCTGACCGAGATCGTCTCCAAGCACGGCGACGAGCGGCGCACCCAGATCGTGGCCGACGACGGCGAGGTCACCAACGAGGATCTGATCGCGGTCGAGGACGTGGTGGTCACGATCACCCAGACCGGCTACGCGAAGCGCACCAAGACCGACCTCTACCGGGCGCAGAAGCGCGGCGGCAAGGGTGTGCAGGGGGCGACGCTGAAGCAGGACGACATCGTCGCGCACTTCTTCGTCTGCTCCACCCACGACTGGATGCTCTTCTTCACCACCAAGGGCCGGGTGTACCGGCTCAAGGCCTACGAGCTGCCCGAAGCCAACCGCAACGCCCGCGGTCAGCACGTGGCCAACCTGCTGGCCTTCCAGCCCGACGAGCACATCGCCCAGGTCATGCAGATCAAGGACTACCAGGTCTCGCCGTACCTGGTGCTGGCCACCCGGGCCGGGCTGGTCAAGAAGTCGCGGCTGACCGACTTCGACTCGCCCCGCTCCGGTGGGCTGATCGGGATCAACCTGCGCGAGGACGACGAGCTGGTCGGTGCCGTGCTCTGCTCGGCCACCGACGATCTGCTGCTGGTGTCGGCCGAGGGGCAGTCGATCCGGTTCACCGCCAGCGACGAGGTGCTGCGCCCGATGGGCCGGGCCACCTCGGGCGTGCTGGGCATGCGCTTCAACGCGGGCGACCGGCTGCTGTCGCTGGCGGTCGTGCAGCCGGAGATGTTCGTGCTGGTCGCCACGGCCGGCGGGTACGCCAAGCGGACCCCGATCGAGGACTACCCGGTGCAGGGCCGCGGCGGCAAGGGGGTGTTGACCCTCCAGTACGACCGTCGCCGTGGCACGCTGGTCGGTGCGCTCATCGTCGGCATCGACGACGAGCTCTACGCCATCACCTCCACCGGCGGGGTGATCCGCACGTCGGCCCGCGAGGTCCGCAAGGCGGGGCGGCAGACGAAGGGGGTCCGGCTGATGAACCTGGGCGAGACTGCCACGCTGCTCGCGGTGGCCCGTAACGCCGAGGACGACGCCGACGACGCCGACGAATGACCCGACCGTGCTGAGAACGCCGCAGCCCGCCCGACCCGAGGAGCACCTCACCTCGTGAACGACACCACCAGCACACCGGAGGTACCCGACGGTCGCGCCGGGGTGACGAAGGGTGAGCAGGCCGGGGCGGCCGCGTCGGAGTCCCCGACCGCGCCCCCGTCCAGCTCCGCCGCGGCCACCCCCGAGCCGGTCGGCACGACCAAGCCGGCCGCCGGGAAGCCCACCGACGGGAAATCCGCCGACGGGAAAACCGCCGACGGGAAAACCGCGGACGGGCAAACGGCCGCCGGTGAGCCCGCCGGCGCCGAGCCGACCGCTCCGCCGGTGGCCGAACCCAAGCCGGCGGCCGGTGTCTCGGCGGCCGAGGGGACGGTCGATCGAGCGCCGGCCGAGAAGGCAGCGTCGGACAAGGTGCCGGCCGATCAAGCACCGGCGCGGAAGGCGACGAGCGGGAAGGATCCCGCTGCCGGTAACGGCCGGCCGGCCGGCCGGCGGTCGAGCACCGCAGGAGGGGCGTCAGGCGCCCCGGGTGCGGATGCCCCCACCGCGAGGATGCGGCGGCCGGCGGACACCAACGGTGCCGCCCCGACCGCCCCGTCGATCCCGCGTCCGCCGGTCAGCAGCCCGGCACCCCCCGCGGCGGAGTCGAGCGGTCCACGCCAACCCGCTGAACACGAACCTGTGTTCGCATCGTCGGTCGCCGCGCCGGCGCCCGCGTCCGGCCCGGTACCGCACCCCGGCCCGGCGGCGGCCAGCCCCCCGCCGTGGAACCGGGTCCCCGGCCAACCCCCCGTTGCTGCGGCTCAATCGGCACCGCGCCAGCCCGGACCCGCGGGTGGCCTGCTCGACGGTCCGACGGCATATCTGATGCCCGACGCCGCTCCCTCGACAGCTTCGACCGACTCCCAGGCCAACACCGGCTGGACGCCGGTGCGCTCCGGCCGCAGCAGGCCACCACGGCAGGCGGCCCTGCAGCTCAAACGGCTCGACCCGTGGTCGATGCTGAAGCTGGGCCTGGTGCTGGCCGTGGTGATCTTCTTCATCTGGCTGGTCGCGGTGGGCGTGCTCTACGGCGTGCTGGACGGCATGGGGGTGTGGGATCGGCTCAACGGCACCTACGCCGACCTGGTGTCCGGCGAGGCGCCGACCGGCAGCCCGTTGATCAGCGCCGGCCGCGTGTTCGGCCTGGCCGCGGTCGTCGGAGCGATCAACAGCCTGCTGTTCGCGGTCGCGGTGACGATCGGCGCGTTCGTCTACAACGTCTCCGCCGATCTTGTCGGCGGCGTCGAGGTGACGCTGTCCGAGCGGGACTGACGCCGGGTATGCGGTGCACAGCGGCCGCCGGGGCTGAGGTAGCCTCGTCTGCGCCGCAGGGGCCCATAGCTCAGTTGGTTAGAGCGCGTCACTGATAATGACGAGGTCGCTGGTTCAAATCCAGCTGGGCCCACTCCCACCCCCGGGACAGGCAGGACGGATCGCCATGAAGAAGCTTCTCGCTGTCGTCATCGCACTCACCGCAGGTGCGGTGGTGTTCTCGAAGGTTCGCTCGTCGCGCAACGACAACGACCTCTGGCACGAGGCCACCACCAGCTGAATCAGGGCGCCTGCCGCTCGCCGAGCGGGTAGCGTCCGCTCGGTACGGGGACGTAGCTCAATTGGCAGAGCACCGCCTTTGCAAGGCGGGGGTTAGGGGTTCGATTCCCCTCGTCTCCACCAGCACGAATCGGGCCGTGGAGCTGTCTCGCGTCACTCGTCGGAGTCGGTGCGGTTCACCACCTTGCGGCCGATCACGGATCGAGACCGATCGACCGCCGGCGCCACGTACGGTACGGCGGTGGCTGGACGGGAACGTGACCTCGATCGCCTGCTGACCTTCGTGGACGCGGTGGTGGCCATCGCCATCACCCTGCTCGTGCTCCCGCTGGTCGACGTCGCGCGCGAGATCCGGACCGATGACGTGGCCGATCTGCTTCGCGAGCACAGCGACGACCTAGCCGGGTTCCTGCTGAGCTTCGTGGTGATCGCCCGGCTCTGGCTGGCCCAGCACGCGATCCTCGGCCCGGTTGTCCGCCAGAACGCGGCGGTCCTCTGGCTGCTGCTCGCCTGGACCTTGACCATCGTGTTTCTGCCGTTCCCGACGGCACTGGTCACGGCGACACAGAATGACAGCCTCGCCAAGGTGCTCTACATCGGCACGATGGCCGTGAGCTCAGCCTTGCTGGCGCTCATCGCGCGGGCCGTCCGCAGGGATCGCGGCGTTCGCGACACCGATACAGGGCCGGACGCAGCCAAGGCGACCTGCACCGCGGTCGCGTTCCTGCTGGCTTTGGGCATCTCTCTGACGTTCCCGGCCATCAGCTACTGGCCGCTACTCATCCTGTTCCTCGTCGACCCGGCCGTACGGCTGCTGCGCGCGAAGGGGGTGCTCCGGCCACTTGTCGGCTGGTGATCCACGAGCGCGTAACGACCGCGCGGTCGGGTCAGCGGAGCTCTCATGTGCCACCCGACCCAGACACCGACGGGCAACCATGGGCGGTCGCGACCGGGCGTCGCCAGCGCGGAAACCGCCAACTGCACCAGTGATCCACATTTTGCAAGGCGTGATGGAGCCAACCGAACTTCGATCCGGTTCGGCGTTGTGTGGCAGCGTTCGCTGGACTGCTTGTTGCCGGTCGAGTTTGTGCAGCTCAGCGGGTCAGTACGGTCCCGCGAACGGGGGTGGGCCGAGGATCTCGATCCCGCCGTTACGTTCACCGGAGGCGCGGATCCGGTCGAAGTCGATAGGCCTCGACGCCGGGCCGTCGCCGCTGATCGGCTCGCTGGCATCCATGTAAAGGGCCTGGTAGCAGCCGGGTGTGTGCAGGCAGAGGAGTCGTGCTTGCTCCGACAGGACGAGGAAGGCGTGCGGCACGCCGCGCGGGGCGACCACGAGCCCGCCCGCGCCGATCTGGTGCTCCTCGCCGTTGATGTGCACGAGAATCTCGCCCGCGAGGATGTACATCGTTTCGTCCGCCTCCGGGTGGAGGTGAAGCGGTGTCGTCTTGCCCCGCTCGAGCTCGTCCTCGAACAGCAGGAAGGCCCCGGCCGTCTCTTCGGCGGTGGCCTTCCACGTATGTACCCCGCCGCCGTAGAACCAGCGTCTTTGACCCTCCGCCGCGCCCCGGATGATCGGAACGGCCGCTTCGATGCTGGTCATGTCGCACCACCCTTCCTGAGATCGAGACTTCATGGTACTCAAGTACCACGAAGGAACGGTAGTACCGTCAGGGTGTGTCAACCTCGTATGCTGTTACCGGACGCACTGCGCAGAAGCGGCGAACGCGCGACGCACTGATCGCTGCGGCCCGCGAGCTCGTAGCGGCGGGCGACACGCCGACCGTCGAGTCGGCGGCGGTGGTCGCCGAGGTCTCGCGCACCACCGCGTACCGGTATTTCCCCAACCAGCGATCGCTGCTCGCGGCGGCGCATCCCGAGATCACCGCGAGGTCCCTGCTTCCTCCCGATCCGCCCGACGACCCCGCACTACGGCTGGAGGCAGTGATCAGGGCTTTCACCGGGATCGTGCTCGACACCGAAGCGCAACAGCGCACGATGCTTCGGCTGTCGTTGGAGCAGACCGGTCCTGCCCAGCGCAGTGACCTGCCGCTGCGTCAGGGCAGGGCCATCGGCTGGATCGAGGAGGCTCTGCTGCCACTGCGCGCGATGATGACCGAACGGGTCCTCCATCAGCTGGTCCTGGCGATCCGTAGCGCAACCGGCATCGAGGCGCTCGCCTGGCTCACGGACGTCGCGGGACTCTCCCGCCAGGACGCTGCCGACCTCATGCAGTGGTCGGCCCAGGCGTTGCTGCACGCGACGCTGTCCGGGCTGCCACCTGGAGCGGATCAGCCCGGCTGAGGTTCTTCGCTGCGGGCATCAGCGGTTCGGCTCCGTCGACGGACCGGCCTTTCGAGGTGTGCGGGGTGGGCGAACCCGGTCCGAAGGCGCCGTGAGCGGTCTCGTCCGCTCCTTCCCCCGCGGACTTCGTGAGATCGGCGACCGTTTCGTCCCCGCCGGCGGATCTTGACAAAAGGACGGCTGCCGTCCTCGGGACCGGAGCATATGGCTGACGCCGCGAGATCGAGATTGCTCGGTGGTCGAGCGCGGGTGGATGACGGTGGGCATGATGGGACGGAAGTCAGGATATGTCGACGGGCTCGTGTCCGGGGCGACCTGGGCGTTGTTGCGGTCTGGTTGCCGGGATCCGATCAGCTCTCGGGCGCGTCACTACTGGCGATGTCCGTGGCGGTGGCAACGCTCTTCGATACGGCTGCCGCGCTTTTCCTGCTGGTTCGCTCGGTTGTCGAAGCGCGTCCTAGCCGTCGCGGTGTGCAGCGTGCTCGGGGGTCCACTGTTCATGGGTGGGTACATTGCGGCGGTTATCTTGGCGGGGCCTTCCGATGCGTGGACGGCGACCGCCACCTATCCGGTGATCGGTGCGATTCTCGCGCGATTCTTGTTGCGCCAGCGGCTCGGTCGGGTCGGCTGGCTGGGGGTGACCATCACCGCGATGGGGGCAACACTGATCGCCGTCGATGCGAGCAGACCCGAGAACAGCGTCTACGTGCTCGTCGGAGTCGGACTTGCGCTGGCTGCGGCGGCCGCGGTGGCCTTGGAAGGAATCGTCGCGACGCGCGCCATGGTCGGCCTGGACACGAACACCGTGATGGCCGTGCGCGAGTTGTTGTCCGCGCTCATGTTCGGCATCGTCATGGTCGCCATCCCCGGCGGGATCGCCACCGCGGGTAGCGTCATTGCCGACACCGAGCTCATCGTGCCCATTGTGTTCGCGGGTATGATCGGTGGCTATTCGTACGCGGTGTGGTACCGATCGATCCGAAAGATCGGCGTCGCACGGGCGATGGCGCTGAACATTTCCTACGCGTTGTGGGGAGCAGTCTTCGCGTGGAGCCTGCGTGATGCTCCGCTGTCGCTGCTCGCTATCACCGGATGTGCGGTGGTGACCGCCGGCGCCGTCCTGACGATCCTATCCGGCCGACTCGAATCGACGGGTGCCGCCTTGGAAGCTACCGATCCGGTGCCCGCCGCGGTTGCGGAACCGGAATCTCTGATCGGCTCATACGAATCGGGCATACCCGCGGATTCGGTCGCCAATGCCCTCTCGTCGCTCGGATCCTCGCCGGAGGGCGGCGTGGAAAGGTGAACGCTGATCAGGTGCGGGGAGCTGTTGGACTCCGCCCGGATCGGGCCGGCACCGGGATGAGCGGTCGTCTAAGGTCCCGGACCGGACTCCGTCGACCGTGACCCCGAGGCGCAACGATGACCGTCGAACCGATCCGCAAGGCCGGCCCGGATGATGCCGCGTCGATGAGCGAGACGTTGGCTGTCGCCTTCTACGCTGACCCGTTCTTCCGCTGGATGCTGCCCGACGGCCACCGGGGCCGCGTTGTGGGTGCCGTACGGCCACGAGGCGATGTCCGAGGAGGGAGCCGATCGGTTCGCCGCCGAGGTGGCCGGGCTGGCCGGGCCATACGCCGGTCGGATGCTCGATTTGTTCGAGCTGGCGGACGAGCATCATCCCACCGAGCCGCACGAGTACCTCTTCTTTGTCGGCGTGCGACCGGAGTCTCAGGGTGGGGGTATCGGCAGGGCCCTGTCGGGTCCCGTGCTGGAGCGGGCGGACGCCGCGGGCCACCCCTGCTATCTGGAGGCGTCGAGCACGGGCAGCCGGACGCTGTACGAGCGGCTCGGATTCCGGGCCGTCGACGAGCTCGCGCCGGAGGGTGGACCGACGTTCTGGCCGATGGTGCGCGATCCGCAGCAGCCCGGGCGCCGGCCGGCACTATGAAGGTCACATCTCCGCGTCAGAGCGTGTTTCCGGCCCTACGGCAGTGTCACGCCGTTTCGCGCCGGGTGCCCTCTCAGCGGTGGCCGGCGGCGCACCCGGAGCGTGTCTGCCGAATCGAGCCGACGGTCAGGCCGTCTGGCGCTGGGAGCGCACGAGGCGGGCGAGGTCGTCGAGCACGTCGGCGGCCGAGGGCATGGCGGCGATCTCCGACTTGATCGCGGTGGCGGCCCTGGCGTAGGCGGGGTCGTCGAGGACGGAGGTCACGGCGGCGCGCAGCTTCTCCGGAGTGACGTCGTCGGGCAGCAGCCGGACGCCGGCGCCGATGGCCTGCACGCGGTCGGCATTGGCGAACTGGTCGGCGCCGCGCGGCAGGCAGACCTGCGGCACCCCGGAGGCCATCGCACCGAGCATGGTGCCCGAGCCGGTGTGCGACACCACGGCGGACACCGACGGCATGATCAGCGCCTGGGGGACGAACGAGGCCGCCGCGACGTTGGCCGGGCGTCGGCCGAGGGCCGTCGGGTCCAGCCCCGGTCCGGTGGTGACCGCGATCGAGATCGGCAGGTCCTGAATGGCGTCCAGCACGCTGCGGGCCAGTTCGGGGTCGTTGAAGACCGTGCCCAGGGTGACGTAGACGAGTGGCCGCCCGGGCAGCTCGAGGAACTGCTGGGGGAGCCGCTCCTCGGGAGCGATCTGGCCGGCGCTCGGCCGGATCGACCAGATGTCCATCTCGCTGAACTGCGCGGACTGCAGGCCCGGCGGGCAGGGGTCGATGTAGATGCCGGTCTCGAAGGCGCGCCGCCGGTTCGGGGCACCGAGTCCGGAGCTGACGTGGTCGAACATGATGCCGGCCAGGGCCAGGGTGTCGGGAACGTGCGTGCCGAAGCCGTGCGTGACCGGAAGCGCTCCGGTCGCACAGGCGGCCTCCCGCCCGGCCAGCTCAGTGATCTCACTGATCACGACATCGGGGCGCCAGGCGATGGCTCGCGGGATCAGGTCCAGCGCGCGATGTACCGAAGGGCGCGCGAACAGGTGAATGGCATCGCGGCCGAGCTGTTCCTCCTGGCTCCCGGCGGGGACGGCGCTCGCCCGGGTGAGGTCGGCGACGGCCTCGGAGATCCCCGGCCCCACGGTCCAGGTCGTGAAGCCGCGGCGCTTGACGTCCGGGACCATGTCGGCGCCGGTGGCCATCACGACCTCGTGCCCGGCGTCGCGGGCGGCGTGCATCAACGGGAGCATCGGGAAGACATGCCCGACCAGTGGGCTGGCGGTGAACAGAATTCTCATGATCGCTATTGAGCCCGTTGTGGAGCCGATCGACATCGGTAGTGACTACCGATCTGTGGGCGCCCGATCTCGGAGGGCGGGGCGCGCAGTCGTACACATCGGCCGGTGTGGGTACCGATGACCTGACTCGCCTACCCATGGAGGACAAGGCTTGTGAAGCGACGGATGAGGGCGCTGATCCACATGGCGATCGCCATCCAAGGCGCCGAGGCCCGGTGATGTCACCGAGCACGCCGCTGTGCCGACGGCTCGACTTCGGCGCTTTCGCCGCCAACGCGCCGTGGCCCGACCTCGCTCCGCACCATGCCCTCGAACACGCGCTGGGTGTGCGGCTCCAGACGATGTCCTGGTCCTTCTCGATGGACACCGGTTGGCCGACGGCACAGGCCACCGCTGCGGCCGAATCCGGTCACGACTGCTGATCTGCCTCGAGCCGCGGCGCAGTGATGGTGAGGCGGTCCCGTTCGCCAGCATCCTGGCCGGAAACGGGACCGATGAGCTGGGCGCTCTGATCTCCGGAGCCGGCGCCTATCCCGGCCGGGTCGTCATCAGGTTCGCGCACGAACCCAACCTCGATCGGTTGCCGTGGTCGCTGGATCACCCGACCCCCTGCGTCCGGGATCTCGACGAGTGGATCGACACCTGGCGCTACGTCGCCCGCCATCCCCCGAGCGACGGCGATCGCGGCGGGAACGTCGTCTGGATGCGGTGTGTGGACCGTGCAGACTCCGGGGCGCTGAACGCCGAGTCGTACTGGCCGGGCGCGGACCACGTCGATGTTCTCGGCATCGATGCCTACAACGGATTCGGGTCCTGGACATCGCCACTCGGCCTGATCACGCCGATGTACGACCGGATCACCGCTCCCGGCGTGGCCCGGACCATTGCGGACATGATCCGCCGCGGCAGGCCTCAATAAAGATCAACCTTTCGCACGGGAAACGGCCTCGATCACGTGCTTGTTGGGGGTGGCCCGGGTCGCTCCGACGAAGGTGAGCCCGCCCTCGGAGAGCAGCTGCTTCCACTCCGCTTCGGTGCGCTCACGCCCACCCGCCGAGACGAGCATCATCAGATCCAGGAACTTGACCAGCGGGTCCTCGTTCGGGGGCCCCACCACGGCGTCCATGATGAGGAGTCGACAGTCGGGGGTCATCGCGTCCCGAACGCGTTGCAGTATCCGTACCGCATCGTCGTCGTCCCAGTCGTGCAGGATCCGGGCGAGGACGTAGGCGTCCGCCCCTTCGGGGACACCGTCGAAGAAGTCACCGGGCACGACGGACACCCGGTCCGCGACGTGCGCATCGCGCAGCACCGGATCGGCGCCGGCCACGACATGAGGTTGGTCGAAGAGAATCCCGCGCGCGCAGGCATGGGCGCTCAGCAAGGCGGCGAGCACAGCACCGGTCCCGCCGCCGATGTCGGCTATCACCGGGTAGCGGCCGAAGTCATGGGCGGCGAGCAGACCGGCGGTGTCGCCCCGGGACAGGGTGCGCATGGTCGCGTCGAAGAGCTCGCCGTGCTCGGGGTGATGCCGTCGGTACTCCCAGACGTCCGTGCCCAGCGCATGGGCGGCGGCGTTCCCGCCGGTCTGCACGCTGTGCTGCAGCTCTCCCCAGGAAAGCCACTGGTAGTCCGCGCCGAACATCCGGGCCGCCGGGTCAGCGGAGAGCGGGTGGTCCCGGCGCAGGAACTCGCCCATCGGGGACAGTCCGAAATGCCGGTCCGCGTCCTCGACGAAGATGCCGATGGCCGCGAGGGCGCGCAGCAGGCGATACAGGGTGGGCGCGTGGACGGAAGCCGCCGCTGCGAGATCGTCGACGCTGCGTGGGCCGTCGCGCAGCATGTCGGCAATCCCGAGCTCAGCGGCGACCGTCAGGGCGCGAGAGCGCTGGTAGCCACGTACGACACCCATGAGCTCGATGAACTCGCGCGGCAGTGGGCTGGACATCGGTCAGGACTCGGTGAGATCGGCGTCGGGCAGCGAGCCGAGCAGGGCGAACCCGTCGAGGTACGGGGTGACGTCGCCCCGGACGGTCCAGTCGCGCAGCTGCGCCGCGGAGCGCCGGGTCAGCAGCGCGCGGCTCAGGTCGAAGTCGCCGGCCCGCACCACGACCGCCGCGTCCTGCGCGGGACCGGTCGAGCACCAGGACCACGCGTCGCCGACCAGCGCGATCGGGGGCCGGTCGGCCACCCGGGCGGCGAACCGGGGGACGAACCGCTCCCGGATCGTCCACAGCCCCGGCGTGTCCTGGGCGCCGGGGGCGTGCAACGCCCCGCGTAGGTCCTGCTCGTGGATGATCAGGTCGCCGAGCGGACGCGTGTTGTTGGCCCGCATCCACTCCCGCAGCGGTTCCGCGACCTCCGTCCACTCCGCGACCAGCGCGGCGAGGTCCCGGTCGCGGCGCGCCTCGACCTGGCGTGCGGTCCAGCCGGCGTTGTGGTCGTCCGGCTCGTCGCCGGCGACCACGTCCGCTCCGAGGCCGACCATGTGCGAGAACAGGTCACGGACGCTCCAGTCCGGGCAGGCCGGCACCGCCACCTGCGCCCGCTCCGCCGGCAGCTCCGCCACCAGCGTGATCACCCGTTGCTGGGCCCTGCTCCACTCGTCGATGTCGCCCACCGGCAGAGCGAACCACAGCTGGACCCCGGATCGCTCAGGCTGCCCCGCTCGAACCCCGATGATCGTCAATCCTCGATGGGAGCGGCCTGGTCCTGGGGTAGCAGGAGTTCGGGCAGCTGGGCGAACTGCCAGCCGTCAGCGGTCCTGGTGAGGGTCCAGATCACGTCGTACCGGTCGTCCGGCCACTCCGCGGGCGGGGTCGGCGTGGCCGCGGGGAAGGCCTCGGCGATCTCCGGGAGCTCGCTGTGCTGCCACGAGATCAACGTCGGCCCCGGCTGCGACAAGACGTGCTCGACGAGCTTGTCCCCGTCGCCCTTGCCGAAGCTGGTGTTCACCGGGACGCCGAGCCGGGCGGCGAGTGGCTGCACGGTCTCGCGGGTCCGCTGACCCTCGCCGTTGTCGTTCGCGCCCGCGGCGTAGATCGACTTCGGGCGCGTCAGGCCGGGCCGGAGCGCCTCCTGGGCCGGGTCGAACAGGTCGACCAGGCGGCGTGCCCGATCCCAGCCGACCGCGGTCAGCGAGCTGTCGTCCTCGACCCCGTTGGCGTCGAGGCCGGGGCCGGAATCGTCGCCCTCCGGCTTCTCGGCGTGGCGGATGATCATGACTACGGTGCCAGGGGCGACGGCGTCCGGGCCGGACTGGGGCGGGGGTGCCGGGGCAGCAGCGCTGGTGGGGACGTCGACCGGCGCGACCGGGGTCGCGGTGCTGCCGGCGCCACAGCCCGCCAGCACGACCGACGTGGCCAGCGCGACGAGCGTCGTCACCGCCCGCGAGAGCGTGATCTTCATCGGATGGCTCCTCATCTCGCCGTGGCGCTGCGGTAGCTGATCGTTCGCGGTCCGAAGTAGCGTCGCAGGGTCTGCTGCCAGGGGTTCGAGGGCAGCTCGGGGTGCAGGGCGGCGACCGCGACGCAGTACTTGCTCACCGAGGCCGGGCGGACGCCGAGCTCGCGCAGGATCCGGTCGGGCGCGCCGCCCGCGCCGGACGACTTGCTCTCCACCAGCACGTGGGTGCCGGTGTCGCGGACCTCGTACCGGGAGTTGCGGCACAGCAGCTCCACGTCGCAGGTCAGCCGGCACTCACCGGTGCGGGAGACGAACGTGGTCCGCTGGTAGGTGGTGGTCAGGGTGGGCTGCATCCCGATCGGCAGGTCCTGCCGGTA
The DNA here is from genome assembly GCA_963730945.1 of uncultured Actinomycetota bacterium. Taxonomy (GTDB): domain Bacteria; phylum Actinomycetota; class Actinomycetes; order Mycobacteriales; family Pseudonocardiaceae; genus Pseudonocardia. The sequence goes on along the minus strand of CAVSTV010000002.1, from coordinate 354,363 downwards.
GGCCTGGCCGAGCGTGCTGCGCAGGTGGGCCACGGCGTCACCGGTGAGCTGGGCGCCGTGCCCGACCGGGTGCGGGACGCGTTGCTTGACCGTCTCGCCGCGGGTGCCGCTCAGCTTGACCTCGAACATGCACAGCCCGCTGTCGAGGTAGGTACGGGTGCGGGCCTTGAACCGTTGCCGGCGGCGTTGCAGGTGGGCACGGTAGGTGGTCAGTTCGGGGGTGTCGAAGTAGACCGACTCGTAGCCGAAGGTGCGCTTGCCGTCGATCTCGAGCACCCGCATGTCGTCGGCCAGTTCGGAGATCAGCCTGCGGAAGATGCCGGCGGGCACGAAGTACTTGCGGTCCACCCGGGTCTGCAGCTCGGCCAGTGCGTTCAGCTCTTTCAGGTTGATCGGGGCGACCATCGCGGCTGCCCGGGACACCGCCCGCTCGGCGGGGGTGGCCACCGGAGCCATGGCCACCGTGGTCGCGGTCATCATCGCTGCGCTCCCATGGCGGGCTGGCCGTACTGCTGGCCGTACTGCTGCTGGTTGTACTGCTGCTGGTTGTACTGCGCCTGGGCGTAGGCCGGCTGGCTGTACTCGGGCTGGCTGTACTCGGGCTGGCTGTATTGGGCCTGGTTGAAGCCGGACTGGTCGTAGTGCTGCTGGTCGTAGCGGGTCTGGGCGTAGTCGGCCTGCGCGACGCGCGGCTCGACCCGGTAGCGCACGTCGACGTTCATCGTGTCGCGGACGTAGTCGACCTCGTTGACGACGTGGTGCATCACCCGCCCACCCAGCCGGCGCTCCAGGTCGGCGACCAGTGCGGCGTCGTCGGCGTGCACCGTGTCCAGGGTGATCTCCATGCGCCGGGCCCGGTCGCGCAGCGGGCGGCTGTCGACCACGAACATGGTCAGCAGCAGCAGCACGTTCACCCCGCCGACCAGCCAGCGGTCGGGCAGGTTCATCCCGTTGATCAGGCCCATGACCAGCGCCGCGAAGTAGTAGGCCACCTCCTGCTGGGTCACCGTGCTCGACCGCAGCCGGATGATCGACAGGATCGCGAACAGCCCGAAGCCCAGCGCGATGTCCACCCGCACCGTGATCAGCACCGACATGGCCACGAAGAGGCCGATGTTCAGCGTGACGTAGCCCAGCAGCATGTCCGCGCGCCGATGGCGGCGGAAGTACAGCATGTAGGCCATGAGAAAGATCGCCACTACGTCGATGGCCAGGTCGATCGCGTAGTCGATGTAGTTGGTGGTCATGGCGGCAACCTCCGGTCGGGGTGGGCGGCTCCCTCGAGCTCCTCTGAAGGGTGCCGCCGCCCGCGCCGCCAACCCATGGCGCCAACCCCCCGGTGACCAGGCTGAACCCGCCAACCTCTGGGGGGAAATCCCTACTCGCCCTCCATGCCGGTGCGGGCTGGACCTCGATCTCCGCGAACGGCCACCGGCATCGGGAAACACCGTTCGTCGATCACCGTGCCGACATGGATTTCTCGAGGTTCCAGACGTCACTCTTGTGGGCGTAAGGTGCGCGACGCAGCCACTCCCAGGTGACGAGTTGTCACTCACTGCGAAAGCCACTGGAGGTCGGAGAGCAATGGCGCGCACGATGCGGTGGCTCCGCCCCCGCCACGGACTGATCATGGCCCTGCTCACGTGTCTGGTTGTGCTCATCGGAGTGACGAGCTGCGCCTCGCCGGCCGAACCGGCAGCGGCGGCACCCACTCGGGCCGAGGACGCCGGCCCGCTGCCCACGCCCGGCCCGCCCGGCCCGCCCGGTGCGCCGTCGGGGGGACCGGTGGCCCCGCAGGCGTCGGCACCGGAGTCGTTGCCGGACGCGGCGTTGCGGCTGCAGGCGCTGCTCGGCCAGCACGCGGTGCTGGCCGCGGACATGATGCGCGGCCGGCTGCGCAACGACGAGGACTTCGCGCAGGCGGCGAACGCGGCCATCGGCCAGAACACCGAGGACCTGGCCCAGCTGGTCGGCGCGCTGCTCGGCGAGCAGCAGGCGGGGCAGTTCCAGGGGCTGTGGGCCGAGCACGTCACGGCGCTGTTCAACTACGCGCGCGGCCTGGCCACCAACGACCCAGCCGTGCGCGACGAGGCCCGGGCCGCGCTGGTCGGCTTCGAGACCGAGATCGCGGACCTGTTCGCCGCGGCGTCCCAGGGGCGGCTGGACCCGCAGGCGGCCAAGGCGGCGGTGATCACGCACGTCGATCACCTGACGCAGCAGGCGGACGCGTACGCCGCGGGGGACTACGCCCGGGCCAACAGCAGCTACCGCGACGGCTACCGGCACACAAACGAGCTGGGTACCACGCTGGCCAAGACCCTGCTGCCGCCCGCGGAGGCGGCGCAGCTGGACACCCCGGCCTGGAAGCTGCGTTCGGAGATGACCCGGCTGCTCGGCGAGCACGTGGGGCTGGCGTTGGGCACGCTGCGGGCCGGCGCGACCAACGGGCCCGATTTCCCCGCGGCGGTGGAGGCGCTCAACGGCAACACGACCGACGTCACCGCGGCCGTGGGCAGCCTGTTCGGCGAACCGGCCGCCTCGCAGTTCATGACGTTGTGGGCCGATCACCTCGACCTGCTCGGGACGTATGCCGCCGACACTGGGGCCAAGCGGGAGAACCGCCGCGAGGCGGTGCAGCAGGATCTGCGCGAGTGGCAACAGCGGTTCGCCTCGTTCATCGCCACCGCCACCGGCGACCGGCTGCCGGCGCCCGACCTGGCCGCGTCCCTGCTGGGCCTCGACGACCTGCTGCTTGGGCAGGTGGACGCGTTCGCGGCCAGGGACTTCCAGCAGGCCCAGAACCTGGCCAACCAGACCTATCCACAGGTGTTCGGGTTCGCGCGGAGCCTGGCGGACGCCTTCGGCGCGACCATCGCGGCGCAGATGCCCCAGGGCGGTGCGGCCACCGGCGCCGGCGGCATGGCCGGCGCGCTCGCGCCCCCGCCCGCCGGCTCGCCGCTGCCCGCCGCCGGCGCGACACTGCCCGCCGCCGGCGCGACACTGCCGGCCGGCGCGCCGCCCGCTGCGGTTCCGGCGGTGGTCGCGACACCGGCGGCGGTCGCCGGCCCGCCGGAGTTCCGCTCGGTCCGGACGTATGCGGAGGTCGCGCCGCCGGTTCGGCTGCGGATCGCGGCGGCCCGGATCGACACGCCGTTGCAGCGGCTGGGCCGGGCCGCGGATCGGACGGTCGAGGTTCCGGCCGATTTCGGTGTCGCCGGGTGGTTCGCCGACGGACCACGACCCGGTCAGTCCGGGCCGGCGGTGATCCTCGGGCACGTCGATTCGCGCAGCGGTCCCGGTGTCTTCTTCCCGCTGGCCGGGCTGGCGGTGGGGACCGAGGTGCAGGTGGACCGCGAGGACGGCAGCACGGTCGCCTTCCGGGTGAGCAGCGTGGTGGAGGTCCCGAAGACCGGTTTCCCCACCGAGCTGGTGTACGCACCCAGCCTCCGGTCGTCGCTGCGGCTCGTGACCTGCGGTGGCCTGTTCGACCACGCAGCCGGGAGTTACCGCGACAATGTCATCGTGTCCGCCGATCCGGTGGTGTAGCGGGCGGCTCACCGCCCTGCTCGCGCTGGCGGTGACGCTGGCCGTGATCGGCGCCGTCGGCGCACCCGGCGCCGCCGCGCAGCAGGCGCTCGTCCTGGGGCCGATCGCCACGGTCGACGGGCAGGCCCGGCTGGTGGTGCAGGTGCCCGACGGCGCCGGTGGACCGCTGGGCCCGGAGGCGTTCTCCGCGTCGGTGGACGGGGCGCCGCAGCCGGCTCGGGCCGAGCCGGTGCTGTCCGACCGGCTGGCGATGGGGTTCGTCGTCGACGCCTCGGCCGATGGCAGCCCGTTGCTGCCGCCCGGGCTCGGCGGGGCGGCGAACCTGGTGCTCTCGGTGGCGCCGTCGGCCCGCAGCACGCTGATCACCGACGGCACACCGCCGGCCGTCGCCGTGCCCTGGCCGTCCGGACCGGCGGACACCCTGCGCGGTCTGAGCGCCGTGCGCTCCGGCGGGGCCCGCAGCACCGCCGCCGCGCTGGACCTGGCGCTCGCCCAGCTGCGACCGGCCGCGGCGACGGATCCGCGGCTCGTCGTGCTCTACACCGGCGCCCCCGATGCCGGCGGCGACCCGGCCCCGGCGATCGTCGAGCGGATGCGCTCGGCGGGTGCGCTGCTGGCGGTGGTCGACACGTCGGGCGGCACGCCGGCGGGCCGGACGGCATCGCCGTTCTGGACGGCCGTGGCCGCGGACACCGGTGGCGTGGCCGTTGGCGCCGAGCCGGCGGGCATCATTGCGGCGTTCGACGAGCTGGCATCCGTGCTGGAGCGCCGCTACCTGCTGACCCTCCCGGCGCCGGGCGGGGCTCCGGCCACCGCCGTGGTACGCGTCGACACCGGCAACGGGCCGCTGACCGGTGAGGTCGCCGTCCCGCCCGCGGCGTCGGCGGCCGCGGACCGTGGCGGCCCGAGCCCGCTGGTCGCGGTGGCGATCGGCGTGCCGCTGCTGGTGCTGCTGGGGGTGGGGGTGGTCGCGCTGCTGCGCCGGCGGGCCCGGCAGGCCGCCGGGTCGCCGCGGGTGCCCGAGCAGCGCAGCCGGTCGGCGCCGGGCCGGCAGATCTGGAACATCCCGATCCGTCCGGAGCCCGCGGTCGACCGCGACGCGTTGCTGGCCGAGCTGGCAGCAACGCTGCACGTCGGCCGGCCGGTGTGGCTGCGGCCGCGCGCCGAGGTGGCCGGGGTCGGGACGACCTCGGCGATGATCGAGTTTGCGCTGCGGCACCGCGCCCGCTACGACGTCGCCTGGTGGATCCCGGCCGCGGATCCGGACCTGGTCCCGGACCGGATGGCGGAGCTGGCGGAGGCCATGGGCCTGGCCGGTCCCACCGACTCGGCCGACGGGGCGACGACGGCGCTGCTCGAGGCGCTGCCGCGCCGGCACCGCTGGCTGCTGATCTTCGACGACGCCGCGGCCCCGCGCGAGCTGGCCCGGTACCTGCCCGACGGCCCCGGTGACGTCCTGATCGCCTCGACCGAATCGGGGTGGCGGGAGCTGGCCAGCCCGGTGACGGTGCCGGAGTTCAGCCGCGCCGAATCGGTGTCGCTGCTGCGAGCCCGGCGCCCCGATGTGACCGGCGAGCCCGCCGACCAGCTCGCCGCCACCCTCGGCGATCTGCCGCTGGCGGTCGGCCCGGCCGCCGGGTTGCTCGCCGACACCGGGCTGGACGTCGACACCGTGCGCGCGCTGCTGGCCGATCGGGCCGCAGCGGCAGCGAACGGCGCTGCGCGGGGTGGCGCCGCAGCGGATGGTGACGCAGCGGGTGACGCTGCCCCAGGTGGCGCTGCCGCGGGTGGCGCTGCCACGGGTGGCGCTGCCGCGGGTGGCGCTGTGCCGGGTGGCGCTGCCGCGGGTGGCGCTGTGCCGGGTGGCGCTGTGCCGACCGGCGCCGCCGCGGGTGACGCTGCCCGGGATCGCGCTGCCCCGACCGGCGCTGCCGCGGATCGCGCTGCCCCGACCGGCGCTGCCGCGGGTGGCGCCGTCGCGGATGGTGCTGTCCCGGATCGCGCTGTCGGGGTTGGCGCCGCGCGGGTCGGCGCCGCGCCGGATGCCGCTGCCTCGGATGGGGCTACCTCGGACGGCTGTCGCGGCGATCTGGGCGGTCACGCTGGACCGGTTGGCGGCCGACGACCCGCAGGCACTGGCGTTGCTCACCCTCGCGGCCTGGCTGGGTCCGGCGCCGGTGCCGCTGTCGCTGGTCATCGAGAACCCGCAGTCGCTGCCCGAGCCGTTGCGTACTGCGGCACGGCGACCGTCCGGGCTGGTCGAGCACGCCGCGGTGCTGCGTCGCCGCGGCCTGGCCATGGTCACGGCGGACGAGCTGGAGCTGCATCCGGTGCCGGCCGCGCTGCTCGTCGCCCGCACCGGGCAGGACCACGCGCAGGACGGCGGCTGGACCGCGATCGCCGTCCGGTTGCTGCGGGCCGCCGTGCCGGACCGCCCGGCGGCCGAGCCGGGCAGCCGGCCCGCCTGGCGGCGGCTGCTGCCGCACGTGCTCGCCGCGACCGACCCCGCCCGCCGGCTCGACGTCGTGGCCAACGATGTGGGCTGGCTGCTGGCCCAGGCCGGCGGCTACCTGGCGGCTCGTGGCCGGTCGACCGCGGCCAGGGCGCTGCTGGAGGACGCCAACGAGTTCGACGTCGGTGCGCGCCTTCGCGCCTTCGGTGGGCCGTGACGGGATAGCGGTGCGAACGGCACTATCTCGGACTAGGTGCAAGCGAGGGGGCTTTCGCCCAATGATCGCCGCGCAAGGCGAGGTCATGATCGTCAGTAGTGGTCCAGGAGCAGCATATAGAGCGTGTTGCCGAATCCTCGGCAGCCGTCAGGCACGGCCGAGCCGCCATCGGGCACCCCGGACGGTTCGGCGGCGTCAAGATCACCGTCTGCGGTAGCTGAGCTGCACGGATGAAGCGAATCGACCGCAGACGCCGATCATGACCAGGGTTTGCCCCCGACCCGGGGCCGGGTCAAGGGATGCCACCGCCGCCCGGTTCGGCAACAGGCTCTATGTGCAGCTCCTGGTCCATTTTCAGCGATCGTGGGTCGGGCCGCGAGCACCCCCCGCCGCCCCGCGCCCGCGCAATTCGGCCACAGTCTCCGAGGGTGCCGTTCGCACCCATCGGCGCAGTGATCATCGAGCGGGGCGGGGTCGTCGAGCCGCCCTGCTTGCCGTGGTCGTCGGCATGGTTTCGGGGTGCACGGCGGGCCCCGCAGCGGCACCGGCGGCACCTCCGGTCGGCTCCGCGCGGCCACCCGCGACCCCGGTACGCGTCCCGATCGCCGCCGCTGACGCCGGGACGATCGCACCGGCGGCCGCGGGCGTCACCCGTGGTCCCCGGGAGGCGTTGTCGCGCGCGCAACGCGCCCAGCTCGACGCCGATCGCGGTCGGGAGAGCGCCGTCATCGCCGTCGTCGGCGGCGGGGTCGACGTCACCCACCCGACCCTCGACGGCGTCGTGGTCGGCCGGTGGGTGGCGCCGGGCATCCCGCCGGCGCCGTCGGCGTCGGGAACGCAGATCGCGGGCGTGGTCGCCGGGCGTCCGATCGACGGCTTCACCGGCGGGCTGGGTCCGCTGTCGCGACTGATCGATGTCACGGTGCCCGACGCGGCCGGTGCGGGCGACCCGGAGCAGGTCGCCGCGGGCCTGCGCTGGGCCCGACACCGGGGTCCCACCGTGGTCCTGATCAGCCTGGCGATCGCCGCCGACGTCCCGGCCGTGCGGGCCGCCGTGGCCGAGCTCATCGCGGCCGGCATCCTCGTCATCGCCCCGACCGGCGATCTCGCCCGGATCGGCGGGGTCGCCGGCGCGGCCGCCCCCGCGGTGTACCCGGCGGCCTATCCGGGCGTCATCGGGGTCACGGCCTACGGGCGGGCCGGCGGGTTGCTGGCGACGGCCGCGCCGATGTCCGCCGATCTCGCAGCGCCCGGCGAGGAGATCACCGCGCCCACGCCGGCCGGCGGCTACGCCGTGAGCTCCGGCACCGCCGTCGCCGCCGCGATGGTGGCCGGGCTGCTGATCCACTGCCGGTCGGCGCCGCCGGTCGGCGACGGGTCGCTGCAGCGGTGGACCCGCGGGTCCGTCGCGGCGGACGGGCGCCGGATCGGCATCGCGATCTGTCCCGCTCTCGGCTGATCCGCGGCCGCTCGCGGTAGTACGTTCGTTCGATGGCCGGCCTTCCCCCCGGAACAGCGCTGACCGAGAGGAGCCGCACGTGAGCGCGAAACCGTTCGCATCGTCGCAGGACCTGGCCGTGAAGGAGCAGACCCTCGAGGTCCTGGCGGACGGTGTCTACGCCCTCACCGCCGAGGGCGACCCCAACATCGGCGCCATCGAGGGCGAGGACTTCCTGGTCTGCTTCGAGGCGCTGGCCACTCCGGTGGTCGCCCGGAAGTGGCTCAGCCGGCTCCGCGAGCACACCGACAAGCCCGTGCGCTACCTGGTGCTGAGCCACTACCACGCGGTGCGCGTGCTCGGGGCCAGCGCGTTCGACGCCGAGGTGATCGTCGCGCACGAGAACACCCGGGCGCTGATCGCCGAGCGCGGCAAGCAGGACTGGGACAGCGAGTTCGCCCGGATGCCGCGGCTGGCCGAGGGCGCCGACACGGTCCCCGGGCTCACCTGGCCGACGCTGACCTTCTCCGACCGGCTCACCATCGACCTCGGCGGTGACCGCGGCGAGCTGGTGCTGGCCCACCACGGCCGCGGCCACACCGAGGGCGACATCACCGCCTGGCTGCCGCGGCACCGGATCCTGTTCGCCGGCGACCTGGTGGAGGCCGAGGCGGCGCTCTACACCGGCGACGCCTACCACCGCGAGTGGTCGACCGGCACCCTGGACCGGCTCGCCGGGCTGGGTGCCGAGCAGCTGGTCGGCGGCCGCGGGGACGTCAGCACCGGCCGCGCCCAGGTCGAGGCCGCGATCGGCAAGACCCGTGGCTTCCTGACCACGATGCTGGGCGAGGTCGGCGCGGTGCACCGGCGCGGCGGGACGCTGAAGGAGGCCTTCGAGGCCACGCACGCCGCGCTGGTCGATGACTTCGGCCGCTGGCCGATCTTCGAGCACTGCCTGCCTTTCGACGTCTCCCGGGTCTGGGACGAGCTGTCCGGCGTCGAGCGTCCGGTGATCTGGACCGCGGAGCGCGACCAGGAGGTCTGGGCGCAGCTGCAGGGCTGACACCACACCCGAACTCGCGACGACGGGAGGTCGATCACGCGATGCCCCACCCACCCTGGCCCGCGGGCCCGGTCGCGGTGCTCGGCGCCGGGCCGGTCGGGCAGAGCACAGCGCTGCTGCTGGCCCGCTGGGGGGTGCCCACCGTACTACTCGACCAGCGCCCCGAACGGGATCACATCGGGTCCAAGGCCATCTGCCAGCAGCGCGACGTGCTCGACATCTGGGAGTCGGTCGGCGCCGGCGCCCGGATCGCCGCCGAGGGGGTCACCTGGACCACCGCGCGCACTTTCCACCGCGACGTCGAGCTGTTCAGCTACTCCTTCTCCGAGCCCGGCCGCCCGGCGTTCCCGCCGTTCGTGAACATCTCCCAGACCCGCACCGAGGAGATCCTCGACGCCCGAATCGCCGCCGAGCCGCTGGTGGAGCTGCGCTGGGGACACCGGGTCGTCGACGTGGCCCAGGACGCCGACGGCGTCGCGGTGCGCTGCGACTCCGCCGCCGGACCGGTCGAGATCCGGGCGCCCTACCTGGTGGTGTGCGGCGGCGCGCGCAGCGACGAGCTGCGGGCACTGCTCGGCGTCTCCTTCGCGGGGAACTCCTTCGACGACCGCTTCCTGATCTGCGACATCCGCGCCGAGCTGCCGGGCTGGGCCACCGAGCGCCGCTTCTACTTCGATCCACAGTGGAATCCCGGGCGGCAGGTGTTGATCCATCCCTGCCCTGGATCGACGTTCCGCATCGACTGGCAGGTCCCCGCGGACTACGACCTGGACGCCGAGGTCGCCTCCGGTGCCCTCGACGGGCGGATCCGCCAGATCATCGGCGAGCGCGACTACGAGATCGTCTGGAAGTCGGTGTACCGCTTCCACTCCCGCTGCGTGGACCGGATGCGCCGGGGCCGGGTGCTGATCGCCGGCGACGCCGCGCACCTGGTGTCGCCGTTCGGGGCCCGCGGGCTGAACTCGGGGGTCGCCGACGCGGAGAACGCCGCCTGGAAGATCGCCTACGTGGGTCGCGGCTGGGCGCCCGAGGCGCTGCTGGAGAGCTATCACGCCGAGCGGCACGCCGCGGCGATCGAGAACATCGCCGTCACCACCGCGACCATGGACTTCCTCGTCCCGCCCGACGCGCAACGGGCGCGGCGGCGGGCCGAGGTCCTCGCCGGGGCGGCGACCGATCCGGCGATGCGGGCCGCCGTGGACTCCGGGCGGCTCGCCGAACCGTTCTGGTACGTCGACTCGCCGTTGACCACGCCCAGCACCGAGCGGCCCTTCGGCGGGCGCCCGGCCCGGGGTCGGATGCCCGCCGCCGGGCCCGGGGTCCTGCTGCCGGACGCCCCGGTCCGCGCGGCCCGGGGTGCTCGGGCCCGCGAGCTGGCCAGGGACGGATTCCTGCTGCTGAGCACGGACGGCGTCGACGAGGCCGCGGTCCGGGACGCGGCGGGCGCCGGGCCCGGCCCGGTGCGGGTCCTCGCGCTGGCCGACATCGACCCCGAGGGCACCCTCGACGCCGCGCTGGCCGCGCGCCCGGGCGAGGTGTGGATCATCCGGCCGGACGCGCACATCGCCGCCGTGCTCGCCCGGCCGAGCACCGAGGAGATCACCGCGGCGCTGCACCGCGCCGCCGCACAGTCCGCGGACCCCGAGGCCGCGAACCCGGAGGCCGTGAAGCCGGAGGCCGTGAACCCGGAGGCCGTGAACCCGAAGGCCGTGAACCCCGAGGCGGCGAACCCAGAGGCCGGCAACACTGAGGAGAGCCACGATGGCGCACTACCGGCACGTCGGTGAGGTCCCGCCCAAGCGGCACACCCAGCACCGCAACCCCGAAGGCGGGCTCTACTACGAGGAGCTGATGGGGGAGGAGGGCTTCTCCTCGGACTCGTCGCTGCTCTACCACCGCGGCGTGCCCTCGGCGCTCGTCGACGCCACGCCGTGGACCCCGGGCGAGCTCGCCACCACCCCGAACGCCCCGCTGCTGCCGCGGCACCTGAAGCTGCACGAGCTGTTCGCGGCGAACGAGTGGAAGGCGAACGACGCGGTCACCGACCGACGCCTGGTGCTCGGCAACGCCGACGTCCGGATCTGCTACGTCGTGGCCGGCGAGACCAGCCCGCTCTACCGCAACGCGGTCGGCGACGAGTGCGTGTACGTCGAATCCGGCACCGCCGTCGTCGAGACGGTGTTCGGCGCGCTCGACGCCAGGCAGGGCGACTACGTGCTGCTGCCGCGCGCCACCACGCACCGCTGGATCCCGACCGGCGCCGACCCGTTGCGGCTCTACGTCATCGAGGCCAACTCGCACATCGCGCCGCCCAAGCGCTACCTGTCGCGCTACGGGCAGTTGCTGGAGCACGCGCCCTACTGCGAGCGCGACCAGCACGGCCCGGGCGAACCGCTGCTGGTCGAGGACACCGACGTGGAGATCCTGGTCAAGCACCGCGGTTCGGCGGGGATCACCGGCACCCGGTACGTCGTGCCCACCCACCCGTTCGACGTCATCGGCTGGGACGGCTGCCTCTACCCCTACACCTTCAACGTCGCCGACTACGAGCCGATCACCGGTCGGGTGCACCAGCCGCCGCCGGTGCACCAGGTGTTCGAGGCCACCAACTTCGTGGTCTGCAACTTCGTGCCCCGCAAGGTCGACTACCACCCGCTCTCGATCCCGGTGCCCTACTACCACGCCAACGTCGACTCCGACGAGGTGATGTTCTACTGCGGCGGCGACTACGAGGCCCGCAAGGGCTCCGGGATCGGGCAGGGCTCGATCAGCCTGCACCCCGGCGGGCACAGCCACGGCCCGCAACCCGGGGCCATCGAACGCTCGATCGGCGCCGAGTCGTTCGACGAGCTGGCCGTCATGGTCGACACCTTCCGGCCGCTGGAGCTGGGCGAGGGCGGCCAGGCCGTGGACGACGGAAGCTACGCCTGGAGCTGGTCGGGCCGCGGCCCGGGATCATGACCGGGTCTGGAACCGCGGGGCAGCCGGTGAGCCGGCTGGAGCTGGCCGCCGACACCCCGTTCGGGCCGGCGAACCTGCCCTACGGGGTGTTCACCATCGACGCCGGACCGCCGCGGGTGGGGGTGGCGATCGGCGATCACGTGCTGGACGCCGGGGCCGCCGCGGCGGCGCTCGACGAGCCGTTCGCGCCGCTGCTGGCCGGCCCGTCCCTCGATCCGCTGCTCGCCGCCGGGCGGCCGGCCTGGCAGCAGGTGCGCGCCGGGATCACCGAGTGGATCACCGACGCCTCCGTCGCGCCGCGGCTGGGCCCGCACCTGCACCCGCGGGCGGCCGTGGCGATGCGGCTGCCGTTCACCGTCGGGGACTACGTGGACTTCTACGCCAGCGAGGACCACGCCACCAACGTCGGGAAGATCTTCCGGCCGGACTCCGCGCCGCTGACCCCGAACTGGAAACACCTGCCGATCGGCTACCACGGCCGCTCGGGCTCGGTCGTCGTCTCCGGCACCGACATCGTGCGGCCGCACGGTCAGCGCAAGGCGGCCGCCGATCCGTCGCCGGTGTTCGGGCCCTCGCAGCGCCTGGACATCGAGGCCGAGGTCGGGTTCGTGATCGGCACCGGCTCGCCGATGGGCTCGTCGATCCCGGTCGCGGCGTTCGCCGAGCACGTGTTCGGGGTCTTCCTGCTCAACGACTGGTCCGCCCGTGACCTGCAGGCCTGGGAGTACGTGCCGCTCGGCCCGTTCCTCGGCAAGTCCTTCGCGACGTCGATCTCGCCCTGGATCGTCCCGCTCGACGCGCTGGCCGCCGCCCGGGTGGCGCCGCCGGCGCAGGACCCGCAACCGCTGCCCTACCTGCGTGGCGACGAGGACTGGGCGCTGGATCTGGAGATCGAGGTCCGGCTCAACGGGCACCCGATCTCCCGGCCGCGGTTCGCGGGCATGTACTGGACCGCCGCCCAGATGCTCGCGCACACGACCGTCAACGGGGCCCCGACCCGCACCGGTGACATCTACGCCTCCGGCACCGTCAGCGGCCCCGAGCGCGACCAGCGCGGCTCGCTGCTCGAGTTGTCCTGGGGCGGATCCGAGCCGATCACGCTGCCCGACGGCGCCACCCGTACGTTCCTGCACGACGGCGACACGGTGACGCTCACCGCCACCGCACCCGGCCCGGACGGCACCCGGATCGGGTTCGGTGAGGTCACCGGCACGATCAGCCCGCCTCGCCGCCGAGCCGGGGGTTGACGCCACCGGCCTGCCCCGCGGGGCGCAATCATCGGAACGAACGGCACTTTCGCACGCCAGGTGCGAGCGACAGTGCCGTTCGCACCGCGCCCGGCCGCGCGCCACGAGATCCGCGGGACAGTCGCTAGCCTGACCGGGTGCGTATCGGTGTGAACGTCCCGAATTTCGGCCCGGGCACCGATCCCGCAGCGCTGCGCGACTGGGCCCGCACGGTGGAGGGCCTCGGCTTCGACCTGCTGATGGTGTCCGACCACGTCGCGGTGACCCCGGATGTGCACGAGCAGTACCCGGCGCCGTTCTACGAGCCGTTCACGACGCTGGCCTGGCTGGCCGGGATCACCGAGCGGGTGCGGCTGGGGACCACGGTGTTGATCGCGCCGTACCGGCACCCGCTGCTGGTGGCCCGGATGGCCGCGAACCTGAGCCGGATCAGCGATGAGCGGCTGGTGCTCGGCGTCGGCGTCGGGTGGGCGCGCCAGGAGTTCGCCGCGCTCGGCGTCGACTTCGCCCGGCGCGGAGTGCTGACCGACGAGTTCCTGGTCGCGCTGCGCGCGGCCTGGGCCGACGAGCAGGACTACCGGGGCGGTGCGATCCCGATCTGGATCGGGGGCAACAGCGACGCCGGGCTGCGCCGCGCGATCCGCCTCGGCGACGCCTGGCATCCGCTGCGGTCCACCATGGACCAGCTGGTCTCGGCGTCGGAGCGGCTGGCGGCCATGGCGATGAGCGAGGGCCGCCCGGTGCCGGCGCTGGCTCCGCGCATCGCGCTGCGGATCACCGAGTCGGAGTGCTCCGGCCCCGAACGGTTGGCCGGCGAGGGCACCGTCGAGCAGGTTCTCGACGATCTCGAACAGCTGCGCGGCCTCGGCGCCGATACGGTGGTGCTCGACCCGTTCCACGGGGACCCCGACGAGACGCTGCGGCCCGAGGCGGCCTGGCTGGCCCTGGCCACGGTGGCCGCCAACCGGAGGGAGAAGCCGTGACACCCGAGGACGAGGCCTTCCTGCGCCGCGCCATCGCGCTGGCCACCCGTTCCCGCGAGCTCGGCCAGGCGCCGTACGGATCGCTGCTGGTCGGACCGGACGGCAGCGTGCTGGCCGAGGACCACAACACGGTGCTGGCCGACCGCGACATCTCCGCCCACCCCGAGCAGAAACTGGCCCGCTGGGCCGCCCGTGAACTGGACGCCGCCACCGCGGCCGGGACCACGATGTACACCAGCTGCCAACCGTGCCCGATGTGCAGCGGCGCGATCGACCGCAGCGGCCTGCGCCGGGTGGTCTACGCGCTGTCGGGCGAGCAGTTCGCCACCCGGTACCCGACGGAGGTCTTCGGCTCGGTGCCGCAGGAGGGGCCGGCGCTGTTCGAGGAGGCGGTGGTCCCGCTCGACGGCTACTCCGACTGACCGAATCCCGGGCGGCACCTGAGCCCGCGGCCGGTCGGAGCCGAGCGCGCCGGTCGTCCGCGGACCCGGCAAAGTGGTGATCGTGGATCTCCGGATGCGTCGAAACCTGTCGACCCTCGCGGCCGCAGGTCTCGGGCTGGGGGTGAGCGGGGCGGCCGGGATCGGCTGGTACTACTCGTCGCTGCTGCTGGACACCTCGCTGCGGACGCTGTACCCGGAGCGGGTCCTCGCCGCCGACGCGCGGTCGGTCACGCTGGCCGCGACCCGGCTCACCGCGCAGCCCGGGGTCTGGGGTCTGCGCTGGCCGGACGGGCTCGCGGTCATCGGTCCGGTCACCGCGGTCCGCCGGAAGTCGATCGAACGACCGGTGCTCGGCGGGTCGATCCCGCGGCCGGGCAGCTGGGCCGCGATCGACGCCGGGCCGTTCGACCCGGACCCGGCGGCCCGCGGGCTGGTCTTCGACGAGGTGCTGATCCCCACCCCGCTCGGCGACTGCCCGGCCTGGTGGGTGCCGGCCGCCGGGGACACCTGGGTGGTGCTGGTGCACGGCCGGGGTGGATCGCGGCGCGAGGCGCTGCGGGTGTTGCCGGCGCTGCACGGATGCGGCTTCCCGGCGCTCGTCACCACCTACCGCAACGACGCCGAGGCCCCGGCCAGCCCGGACGGGCACTACCACCTGGGCGACACCGAGTGGCTCGACATCGAGGCCGCCGTGGCATGGGCGCGGGCCCGCGGAGCGCGCCGGGTGGTGCTCTACGGCTGGTCGATGGGCGCGGCGATCATCGGGGCGTTGCTGGACCGGTCGCCGGAGGCGGCGCTGGTGACCGCGCTGGTGTGGGATGCGCCGCTGGTGGACTGGCGGCTCACGCTGCGCGGCCAGGCCCGCATCCGGCGGCTGCCGGGCGGGCTCACCCCGCTCGCCACGGCCGTGACCAGCCGCCGGATCGGGATCGACTTCGACCGGTTCGACCTGATCGCCCGCCCGCCGGCCCGCCGACCGCCCACGCTGATCGTGCACAGCACCGCCGACACCGTGGTGCCGGTGGCCGGCAGCCGGGCGCTCGCCGCCGCCGCGGACGCGCTGGACTGGCCGGTCCGCCTGCTCGAGGTGCCCGACACCGAGCACACCGGCGCCTGGAACGCCGACCCCGACGCGTACGAGCAGGCCGTCACCGGCTTTCTCAATGAGGTGCTGGACTGACGCCGGTTCGCGGCGGCTGGCACGATGGAGCGGTGACCGAACCTCATTCGAAGCACACCGCGACGCTGCGGACCAACCAGGGCGACATCCGGATCACCCTGCTCCCCGACCACGCGCCGAAGACGGTGGACAACTTCGTCGGCCTGGCGACGGGCGCCAAGAGCTACTCCAAGCCCAACGCCAGCGGCGGTGACTCGGGTCCGTTCTACGACGGCTCGGTGTTCCACCGGGTGATCAGCGGATTCATGATCCAGGGCGGGGACCCGACGGGCACCGGCATGGGCGGGCCCGGCTACCAGTTCGCCGACGAGTTCCACCCCGAGCAGCGCTTCGACCGCCCGTACCTGCTGGCGATGGCCAACGCCGGGCCGGGCACCAACGGCTCGCAGTTCTTCATCACCGTCGGGCCGACCCCGCACCTGAACCGCAAGCACACCATCTTCGGCGAGGTGGCCGACGCCGAGTCCCGGGCCGTGGTCGACGCGATCGCCGCCACCACCACGGACCGCTCCGACCGGCCGCTGAACGAGGTCGTCATCCAGCGCGTGGAGTTCGAGGACTGATGGCCGGTCCCGCCGGGCCGCCGTATCCCGGCGGGACACCTCAGCAGCCCGAGCCGCAGCCGGGGACCGGCGGGTACCCGGGCCCGGCGCCGGGATCCTGGCCGTATCCGGGCCCGCCCTACCCGGGGTCCCCGTACGCCGGGGCGCCCCAGAATCCGGCCCCGTACCCGCCCCAGTACCCGGGATATCAGCGTTATCCGGGGCAGCCCCAGCCGCCCGGGCCGCCCCAACCGCCGGCTCAGCCGACGGCGACCTGCGCCCGGCACCCGGACCGGCCAACCGCGCTGACCTGCACCCGCTGCGGTCGTCCGGCCTGCCCGGACTGCCTGCGCGACGCCTCGGTCGGCCAGCAGTGCGTCGACTGCGTCCGGGAGGGCGGCCGCGGCGCCCGGCGCTGGACCACGGTGGCCGGTGCCGAGCCCGGCGGGCGCCCGCTGATGGTGCCCGTGCTGATCGTGCTCAACGTCGCGGTCTTCGTGTGGACGGTGGTGCAGGCCAGGAGCATCAGCTCCAACTACGAGTCGCGCCTGTTCGACGCGTGGGCGCTGGCTCCCGGCCTCGTGCAGGACGGCGAGTGGTGGCGGGTGCTCACCTCCGGGTTCCTGCACATCGGGCCGATCCACCTGCTGTTCAACATGATGGCGCTGTGGGTGCTGGGCCGGGACCTGGAGATGGTGCTCGGCCGCGGCCGGTTCCTCGCCCTGTACGCGATCTCGCTGCTGGGCGGGGCGGCCGCCGTGATGCTGTTCTACGCCCCGCAGGATTCGGTGGCCGGCGCGTCCGGGGCGGTGTTCGGGCTGATGGGCGGCCTGGCCGTGGTGCTCAAGCGGATGCGGGTGCCGGTCGGGCAGGTCATCGGGTTGATCGCGGTGAACATCGCGATCAGCGTGCTGATCCCGGGCATCTCGCTGATCGGGCACCTCGGTGGGCTGGTGGTGGGGGCGATCGCTACCGCGGTGCTCGTCTACGCGCCGGCCCGCAACCGGGTTGCGGTGCAGGCGGCCGCGCTGGGCGGGCTGACGCTGCTGGTGCTGGCCGTGATCGCGCTGCGGGCGCTGGCCTGAGCGCGGCCCGGAACGGTGCGAACGGCACTCTCGCTCGCACCTAGCGTGCGAAAGTGCCGTTCGCGCCGATTCAGGGGCTCCCGGGTTGAGCCGCGGGACACGGCCCGATCGATATCGCGAACTGCGTAGTTGAACGGATCCGCCGGATTCGTCCAGGCGGTGGACTGATCACCTCAGATCCACCGAGCCTGGGAGCACCTGATGAAGGGCCTCTACGCGGTCAAGCCCTGGTACACCCGCCGACTGCAGCGCGCCGTCGACGCGGCCGTGACCCGGCGGATCTCGCCGGACGTGTTCACCGCCGGGGGCGTGGTCGCGGCCGCCGTCGCGGCGCTCTGCCTGGCGCAGGGCTGGTGGCTCGCCGCCGCGGCCGCGCTGGCCCTGCGACTGGCCGGCGCCAACCTCGACGGCGCGGTGGCCAGGGCGCGCGGCGTCAGCCGCCCCTGGGGGTTCGTGCTCAACGAGATCGGTGACCGGGCGTCGGACCTGATCGTCTTCGGCGGGCTCGGCTGGCTGGCCGCGCGCGCCGCCGGCTGGGGTTCGCTTCCGGTCACGCTGGTCGCGGTGGCGGCCGTCGCGGCGACGCTGCCGACCTTCGCCGCGCTCGCCGCCGCCGGCGCCGGCGCCACCAGGAGCAACGGCGGTCCGGTCGGCAAGACCGAACGCTGCTTGCTGGCCGTGCTGATGGCGGCGTGGCCCGCCGCGCTGCCCGTCGGCTGCGGGGTGGTGATCGTCGGCAGCCTGCTGACCGCCGGGCTGCGACTGGCCGCCGCGCACCGTGAGCTCACCGGGATGAGTGCGCCCCAGCGGGCCGCGACCGGCGCGAACGGGATGCCGGCATGAGCGGGCCGGACATCGACCGCAGCGGCCCGTCGCTCGACATCGACTGGGGCCTCGTGCAGATCCACATGACCGGCCGTGGGGTGTTCTTCTTCTGGGTCACCCTCGCCATCCTGGGCCTGTCCGGGATCGCGGTGGCGCTGAGCCGCAAGCCCGAGCTGCGGACCCGGTGGACCACCTGGGCGCTGATCGTGCCGGTCGTCGGGCTGCCGATCTGGAACGGGCGCGGCGCGACGACCGCGCTGGCCGCGGTCCTCGCGGTGCTGGCGGTGTGCGAGTACGCCCGGCTGGCGCAGCTACCCGCGGTGGACCGGGCGGTGCTGCTGGTGCTGGCCGTCGGCTACCCGGTGCTGGCCTGGCTGGCCCCGAGCTGGCTCGACCTGGCGCCGCTGTTCGCGCTGCTCTGCGCGCTGCCCGCGGTGCTGTCCGGCGACGTCGAGGGGGGCATCCGGCGCTCGGCGTTCACCGCCTTCGGCTCGATCTGGATCTGCTGGACGCTGGCGCACCTGGTGGTGCTCTGGGAGGACGCGTTCCTGGTCTGCTTCGCCGCAGCGGCCACCGACGTCGCGGCCTGGTGCGGCGGGCGGGGGCTGCGCCGGTGGCGCTGGGCGCGGCGGCCGCTGTCGCCGCTGAGCCCGAACAAGACCGTCGGCGGGCTGGCCGGCGCCGTGCTCGGCGCGGTGCTGGTGCTGGCCCTGCTCGGCTCGCTCACCGCCGGCCTGGTCGTCGCGGTGGCCCTGGGTGGGGTGCTCGGCGACCTGCTGGAATCGATGATCAAGCGGCAGGCCGGGGTGAAGGACGCCGGCAGCTGGTTGCCCGGATTCGGAGGGCTGCTCGACCGGGTCGACTCGCTGCTGCTGATCCTGCCGCTCGCGGCGGTGCTGGCATGAGCCGCCGAGGTGGTGCCCCGCGCGGCAGCGACATCAGCGACTGGGGTGCCGGCGTCGGCGCCGCACCCGGCGGGCGGCAGCGCCCCGCGGTGCCGGGGACGGGCCTCGCGGCGCGGGCCCGCCGGCTGCTGTGGCGCGCGGTCTGCTGGTTGGTCGGCGGGTTGACCGTGCGCGGGACGCTCGACGCCCGGCCGGGAGGGGTGATCGTGGTGGCCAACCACGGCTCGCACGCCGACACCGCCGCCCTGCTCGCCGCGCTGCCGGCCACCGCGCGCCCGGTGTTCGCGGCCGCCGCCGACTACTGGTTCGACGAGCCGGCCCGGCGAGCCGCGGCGACCGGGCTGGCCGGGATCCTCCCGGTGCGCCGCGGTGAGCGCGGCGCCTACGAGGCCCTGCGGGCCGCGGCGGCCCCGGCCCTGGCGGCAGGGCGCACGGTGGTCATCTACCCCGAGGGCACCCGAACCACCGACGGTCGGGTGGGCCGGTTCCGTTCCGGCGCGGTGCGGCTGGCCGGCGACTGCCGGGTGCCGATCGTCCCGGTGGCCCTGCTGGGCACCCGCGAGGTGCTGCCGAAGGAGGGGCGGATCCGGTGCGCCCCGCTGGAGGTCCGGATCGGCGCGGCCCGCGCACCCGGCGCGGTGGACGCGGCCCGGCTGCGGGCCGACATGCTCGAGCTGCTCGACCGCGGGCCGGCCACCGCGCGCGTATCACCGCTCTGGCGGCGGGTCGCGCTGCTGGTCAGCGGTCCGCGGGGGCTGCTGCTGGCGGCGGCGTGGGGGTTCGCGGAGGCGCTGAGCTGGCCGGTGATGGCCGAGATGACGCTGGTGTTCCTGGCCGCGGCGGTGCCGCGCCGGATCCCCGCGGTGGCCGCGGCCATCGTGGCCGGGTCGCTGGGCGGGGTGCTCGCCCACGCCGGGCTCGCCGCTGCGGGGATCCGGCTGCCGGCCCCGCTCACCACGGACCGGATGGCGGCCGCCGCCCGCACCGACCTGTCCTCCGACGGCGCCGCCGGCATCCTCGCGCAGGCGTTGAACGGGATCCCGGTGAAGCTCTACGCGCGCGCCGCGGGCGAGCTGGGCGTGGATCCGGGCGCGCTGCTGCTGTGGGCCGGCATCGAGCGGGGCCTGCGGATGGCGGCCGCCGCGGTGCTGGTGTGGGTGCTGGCCCGGCTGCTGCACGGCTGGCTGCGCCGCTGCTACGGGGTGTACCTGCTGGGCACGGCGATCGCGTTCAGCGCGATCCTCGCCGCCATCATCGGCAGCTGGTCATGACCGTCGCCGAACACCGGCCCGAGCGCCGGCACTAGGTCGGCCGGAGGGCAAGAACCTGCGGGGCCACGTCCCGCGGGTCGGCGGCCAGGTCGAGCCGGCCGAACACCAGCAGCCGCTCGGCACCGCTCGCGGTGACCGTGTCCAGTTCGAGCATCGAGCTCTCCCGACCGAAGCGGCGCACCGGCAGCACCCGCACCTGCTCGACCAGCGGCCACGGGTAGTGCCGGGACCGGAGCAGGCCGCCCACGGTGACCCCGTCGAGATCCACCCGCAGCCGCGGCCGGGCCCGGCTGCCGAACACCGCGGCGACCCCCAGCCCGATGGTGGCCACCGCGGCCAGCAGCATGCCGGCCGGATCGCCGGTCACCAGCCAGGTGGCGGTGAACCATCCCGCCGCCGCGACCGTCGCGACCCACGCGAAGCCGACCAGCCCCGGGGCCGGGCTCCACTCCCGCGCGGGGCCGCTCATCTCGGGTTGTCCACAGGGGTTGTCCACAATGGGGACTACTTACACGCGTGTGTTTACGCTGCTCAGTGCGATCAGCTCAGCGCCAGCGCATGGTCATCAGCAGCCCGATCACGATCAGCGAGAAGCCGATCAGGAAGTTCCACGACCCGAGCGCGATCATGAACGGGATGACGTCACCCGCGAGGTAGTTGACGACCAGCCAGGCCAGCCCGGCGAGCATCAGCCCGAGCATCACCGCCACGTACACCGGATGCGTCGGCCCCGCGACCTTGACCGGCTTGCTCACCCGGCTGTCGTTCGCGGGCGCGGTGTAGGCGACCTTCTTCCGAACCCTCGACTTGGGCATGTGCGACCTCGCGTGATCCGGCCCAGGTGCAGCCCCGGGCGCTTGCCACCACGGTAGCGCCCTCAGGCGCGCGCACTGAGGTCGGCGGTTTCCGCGGTCAGCGCGCGCACCGTCGCCTCGGCGGGCGGATGTCCTGCCGCGGCCATCCAGTTGGCCAGCAGCCGGTGCCCGCCCTCGGTCAGCACCGACTCCGGATGGAACTGCACCCCGACGATCGGCAGCGTCCGATGCCGCACCGCCATGATCACCCCGGTCTCGGTGCGGGCGGTCACCTCGAGGACGTCGGGCACGGTGTCCGGCCGGATCGACAACGAGTGGTAGCGGGTGGCGACGAACGGATCGGGCAGCCCGGCGAGCAGCCCCCGATCGTCGTGGTGCACCAGCGAGGTCTTGCCGTGCAGCAGCTCCGGGGCGTGCTCGACGACCCCGCCCCAGGCCACCCCGATGGCCTGGTGGCCAAGGCACACCCCGAGCAGCGGCAGCCGGGCCTGCGCGCAGCGCCGGATCGCCTCGATGCTCGCACCGGCCCGTTCCGGGATGCCCGGACCGGGGCTGATGAGCACCCCGTCGAACGCCTCGAGCCCGTCCAGGTCGACCTCGTCGTTGCGCCGGACCACCGACTCGGCGCCCAGCTGCGCGAGGTACTGCACCAGGTTGTAGACGAAGCTGTCGTAGTTGTCGATCACGAGCACGCGCATCGCGCCAGTGTGCCTCAGTTGCCGCCGGAGCCGCCGCCGCTTTGCACGTCACCGATCAACAGCTGCACCTGTTCGCCGGTGTCGGTGTTCTGCCCGCCGGCCGGAGACTGCGCGACGACCCGGCCGTCCTCCGCCTGGTCCAGGGTCTGGATCTTGCGGGTGCTGACCCTGGTGAAGCCGGAGTCGCGCAGCAGCTGCTCGGCGTCGTTCTGCTCCTGGCCGACCACGTTGGGCACCGGCCGTTGCCCGTTGTTGCCGCTGGAGATCTGCAGCGTGACCTCGGAACCCTTCTTGGCCTGCGTGCCCGCCTGCGGGACGGTGCCGACGACCGAGCCGTCGTCGCCGCCCGCGTCGACGTCCTGGCGCCGGACCGTGAAGCCGGCGTCCACCAGCGTGCTCTCCGCGTCGCTCGCGCTCCTGCCGACCACGTTCGGGATCGCGACGCCGGTCGACTCGATGCCGATGCCGAGGTTGACCGGGCTGGCCCCCTTGACCTTGGTCCCCGGTTCCGGGTCAGAGCTGATGATCTTTCCGACCTGGTCCGGCTCGCCCTCGGTCGGGGTCTGGGTGCCGACCGTCAGGCCGGCCCTGGTGAGCTCGTCGGTGGCGTCGGCCAGGCTGAGCCCGATCACCCGGGGCACCGTGACCTGGGCCGGACCGGTGCCCACCGAGAGGTTGATCGTGGTCCGCTCGGCGACCTCGATGCCGGCGGCCGGGTCGGTGGCGACCACCTGGCCGATCTCGTCGACGTCGGATTCGACCTGCTGCACCTCCCCGGCGCGCAGCCCGGCCGCGTCGAGCTGGTTGCGGGCGTCCTGCTCGGTCGCGCCGACCAGCGACGGCACCGCCACCTGTCGCGGCGCCGGTGGGCCGCTGAGCACCTGGTAGCCGACGAAACCGATGAGCCCGAGCGCGATCAGCACGGCCAGCGTGATCCCGACGATCTTCCCGGTGCTGCGCCGCGGCTCGTCATCGTCGTCGTAGTAGCGCACCGGGGGTGCCGGCGCGTGCCGACCACCACCGTTGAGCCGCCGCGTCGGGCCGGTGGGCGGGCCCGGGGTGAGCATCGCCGTGCGCTCGTCCTGGCTCATCACCACCGGTGCCATCGGGCTCTGCCCGCTGCGCACCCGCACCAGGTCGGCGCGCATCTCGGCCGCCGACTGGTAGCGGTTGAACGGGTTCTTGCTCAGGGCCTTCAGCACCACCGCGTCCAGCGCGGGGGAGATCTCCGGGTTGAGCTCCGAGGGGGCCGCCGGGTCCTCGCGCACGTGCTGGTAGGCCACCGCGACCGGCGAGTCCCCGGTGAACGGCGGCTCCCCGGTGAGCAGCTCGAACAGCACGCAGCCCACCGCGTAGACGTCGCTGCGGGCGTCGACGGCCTCGCCGCGGGCCTGCTCCGGCGACAGGTACTGGGCGGTGCCGATCACGGCCGCGGTCTGCGTGACGTTCTGGCCCTCGCCCAGCGCGCGGGCGATGCCGAAGTCCATGACCTTCACCGCGCCGGCGCGGTTGATCATGATGTTGGCCGGCTTCACGTCGCGGTGGATGATCTGGTGCCGGTGCGAGAAGTCCAGCGCGGCGCAGACGTCGGCCATCACCTCGATGACCTTCTGCTGGCTCATCGGCCCGGTGGTCTTGACGATCTCGCGCAGCGTCTGCCCGTCGACGTACTCCATCACGATGTAGGGCAGCGGCCCGGAGTCGCTCTGCACCTCGCCGGTGTCGTACACGGCCACGATCGCCGGGTGGTTGAGCGCGGCGGCGTTCTGCGCCTCGCGCCGGAACCTGATCTGGAACTGCGGGTCGCGGGCCAGGTCGGCCCGCAACACCTTGATCGCGACATCGCGGCTGAGCCGCGTGTCCAGCCCGCGATGCACCTCGGACATGCCGCCGAAACCGAGCACCTCGCCCAGCTCATAGCGCTCGGACAACAGTCGGGGGGTGGTCATCGCTGCGGGTTCCTGAGGGTGTCGGGTGCGGTGGTCATCATGCCGGGCGGCGCCGGGTCAGCGGGCCGCGCGACGCGATCCCGATCGCAGGACCGTCGGTCGGTGGGGCTCACCGGAGAGGATCGCAGGACGGCCCGCGGTGCGGACGTTCGGAAGCTGATCATCCATCCGACCATGACGCCCTCCCAGCTCGCCACGGTACCGGGCGACATACTCCACAGCGGCGAATCCCCGGTTCCCGTTACCCCGCCGCGCAGGATGAACACGCTCAGGACCAGCGCGGCCAAGGTCAGCAGGACGAAGAGCACCAGCAGCAGCGTGCGGCCCGAGCGGGCGACCGGCTGCAGCCGCAGCGGCGCGATCGGCACCGGCGGCGCCTTCGGCGGGCGGCCGGACCCGGCCGCCGACCCGGTCCCGTCGCGTCCGGTCGGGGTGCGTCCGGCCCGCTCGAGTCCGGCCCCATCGCGGGTGGACGAGCTGCGGGTCTGCGCGGTGCGGGCGTCCTCGTGATCGGCGGGCAGCGGGGTGTCCACCGCCGAGCTGCCACCCTTGCGGATGCTGATCCGACCGGTGCCGGACCTCCCGGCCGCGGACCGGCGCTGATCGCTGCGGCGGGTCTCGCTCTTGCGGGTCCAGCCGGTGAACCCGGTCGAGGGCTTCTCCGCGGCCAGCCCGGCCAGCGCGGCCGGCATCGGCGTCGCCTCGCCGCGGCGGATGGCCGCGACCGCCGCCGCGAACTCGCCGCCGGTCGAGTAGCGCAGCGTGGGGTCCTTGACCAGCGTCGCCTCGATCAGCTCCCGGGCCGGGATCGGGACCGTGTCCGGCAACGGCGGGGGCTCGTCGCGGACCTGCATCATCGCCACCGCGACCGCGCTCTCGGCGCGGAACGGCCGGTGCCCGACCAGGCACTCGTAGCCGACGATGCCCAGCGAGTACACGTCGCCCGCCGGGCCGGCCTCGGCGCCGCTGGCCTGCTCGGGCGCGATGTAGTGCGCGGTGCCCATGACCATCCCGGAGCGGGTCACCGGCACCGCGTCGGCGGCCTTGGCGATCCCGAAGTCGGTGAGCTTCACCTTGCCGTCGGTGCGGACCAGGATGTTGCCCGGCTTCACGTCGCGGTGCACGAAGCCGCGCTCGTGGGCCGCCTGCAGGGCCCACGCGGCCTCCTCGAGCAGCCGCAGCGTCTCGTTGGCCTCGATCGGGCCGCGCGCGATGTGCGTGGACAGCGGCTCGCCGCGCACCAGCTCCATCACCAGGTACGCGGTGCGCCGACCGCCCACGCCGTCGGACTCGCCGTAGTCGTGCACCGCGGCGATGCCGTCGTGGTCGAGCGAGGCCACCGTGCGGGCCTCGATCCGGAAGCGGTGCAGGAACTCCGGATCACCGGACAGCTCCGGGCGCAGGATCTTCACCGCCACGCTGCGACCGAGCAGGCTGTCCGAGGCCTCCCAGACCTCGCCCATGCCGCCGATGGCGATCCGCCGGTCCAGCAGGTAGCGATCACCCACCCGCTGTCCGGCCGCGATGACGATCATGTCGCTGCCTCCGCGGGAACCATCTCGCGGCTCACGGCGAGTCCCGCAGCGCTCGGGCGATGACGGCGCGGCCGATCGGGGCGGCCACGGCGCCACCGGTGGCCGCCAGGTTGCTGCGATCGCCGCCGGACTCGACCAGCACCGCCACCGCCACCTTCGGCGCGTCGGCCGGCGCGAACGCCACGTACCAGACGTGCGGCGGGGTGGTCTTGGGCGTCGCCCCGTGCTCCGCGGTGCCGGTCTTGGCGGCGATCTGCACACCGGTGATCTTGCCGCCACCGGAGTAGCTGTTCTCGTTGTTGACCATGAGCTCGGTCAGGGTGGCCGCCGTCTGCGCGCTGACGGCCCGCCCGATGCGGTCCGGCTCGGTGGTCTCCACCGGGCTCAGCTCCTGGCTCTGCACCTCCTTGACCAGGTACGGGGCCATCACCTCGCCGCCGTTGGCGATCCCGGCCACCACCATCGCGTTCTGCAAGGGGGTGAGCGCGACGTCGCGCTGCCCGATGGAGGACTGCTGCAGGGCCGCGGTGTCGGCGATGTCGCCGAGCGCGGAGGGGGCCACCGGCATCGGGATCTTCTGGTCCGCGGCGCCGATCCCGAACGCGGTGGCCTGGTCGCGGATGGCCTGCTCGCCCAGCTCGGCGGACAGCTGCGCGAACGCGGTGTTGCAGGAGCGCTGCAGCGCATCGCGCAGGCTCGCCGTCTCACCGGTGCCGCACGCGTTGCCGTTGAAGTTCTCCAGGTTGGTGTTGGTGTTGTCCAGGGTGATCGACGGCGCCGCAGTGAGCTGGCTGTCCGGGGTGTAGCGACCGCTCTCCAGCGCGGCCGCGGTGTCGATCAACTTGAAGGTCGAGCCGGGCGGGTAGGTCTCCTGGATCGCCCGGTTGGTCAGCTCCGGGGGGTCGGCGTCGTTGAGCGCGTTCCAGGCCAGGCGCTGCTCGTCCGAGCTGTGGCTGGCCAGCGGGTTCGGGTCGTAGGAGGGCGTGGACACCATGGCCAGGATCTCGCCGGTCTGCGGGCGCAGCGCCACCACCGACCCGGTGTAGCCCTTGCGCTCCAGCTGGTCGTAGGCGGTCTGCTGGACGTCCGGGTCGATGGTCAGCACCACGTTGCCGCCGCTGGGGTCGCGGCCGGTGATCAGATCCGACAGCCGGCGCCCGAACAGCCGGTCGTCGCTGCCGTTGAGCACCGCGTCGGTGGCCCGCTCCATGCCGCCGGAGGAGAAGTCCGAGGAGTAGTAGCCGGTCACCGGGGCGAATACCGGCCCCTCCGGGTACTGCCGCTGGTAGCGCAGCCGATCGTCGGTCTCGACGCTGGAGGCCAGCACCTGCCCGTCGGCGCTGATCTGGCCGCGCTTGCGCGAGTACTCGGCCAGCAGCACCCGGCGGTTGCGCGGGTCCTCGCGGTAGTCCGACGCCTTGACCACCTGCACGTAGGTGAGGTTGGCCATCAACATCAGGATCATCGCCATCACCGCGATGGCGATCTTCCGGACCGGGGTGTTCACTGCGGGCGCTCCACCAGCTCGGTGCCGGCCTCCGCGATCGAGGGCCGCGGCGTGGCCGGGCGCCGGGGCAACGGGGCCCTGGCCGCGTGGGAGATCCGCAGCAGCAGCGCGACCAGCGCGTAGTTGGCCACCAGCGACGAGCCGCCGTAGGACAGGAACGGCAGCGTCAGCCCGGTCAGCGGGATCAGCTTGGAGGCCCCGCCGACGACCACGAACAGCTGCATGGCCAGCGCGAACGACAGCCCGGTGGCCAGCAGCTTGCCGAAGCTGTCGCGCACCGCGAGCGCGCTGCGCAGGCCGCGCGTGCAGAGCACCAGGTAGATCACCAGGATCGCGGCCAGCCCGATCAGCCCGAGCTCCTCGCCCAGCGTCGAGAGCATGAAGTCGCTCTCCGCGTAGGGCACCAGGTCCGGGCGGCCGGCGCCGAGCCCGGTGCCGCCGATGCCGCCGGTGCCCAGGCCGAACAGGGCCTGCCCGATCTGGAAGCCGGCGCCGTCGAAATCGGCGAACGGGTCGATCCAGATCGCCACCCGCCGCTGCACGTGGCCGAACAGCTGATACGCCACCGACGCGCCGGCCGCGAAGAACAGCAGGCCGATGATCAGCCAGGACACCCGCTCGGTCGCCGCGTAGAGCAGCACCAGCACGATCCCGAAGAACAGCAGCGAGGTGCCCAGGTCGCGCTCCAGCACCAGCACCCCGATGGACAACCCCCAGGCCACCAGCAGCGGGGCCAGGTCACGCGCGCGGGGCAGCTCCATGCCCAGGAAGCGACGCCCTGCGGTGGTGAACAGCTCCCGCTTCTGCACCAGGAACGCCGCGAAGAAGATGATCAGCAGGATCTTCGCGAACTCGCCGGGCTGGATCGAGAAGATGCCCAGCCGCAGCCACAGCCGGGCCCCGTTGACCTCGGAGATCGACGCCGGCAGCACGCCGGGCAGCGCCAGCAGCACCAGCCCGGCGAAGCCCGCGGTGTAGGCGTAGCGCGACAGCAGCCGGTGGTCGCGGACCAACCCGAGCACGGCCACGAACAGCATCAGCCCGATGGCCGTCCAGGCCACCTGGCGGGTGATCAGCTCGGTGGGCGGCTCCCGCCCCAGCGCCGCGGCCTGGTCGATCCCGGCCAGGTCCAGCCGGTGGATCATCACCAGGCCCAGCCCGTTGAGCAGCGCCACGCACGGCAGGATCAGCGGGTCGGCGTAGGGGGCGAACCGGCGCACGGCGAGGTGCGCGACGGTGAACAGGCCAAGGTAGGCGGCGCCGACGTAGAACAGCGCCTGCCGCAGCTCCTGCTCCTGGTTGGCCTCCACCAGCACCAACGCCCCCGTGACCAGCAGCGCCGCGAAGGCCAGCAGCACCAGCTCGACGCCCCGGCCGGTGGGCAGCGGGGGCGGGGCTGGTGGGGCCGGGGCGGGCGGTTCGCGCGTCTCGGGGGCGGCCATCAGCTCACCGGCCGGCAGGTCGTCCCCGGCTCGGGCGGAACCGTCGGCAGGGGCGTGGTGTCGACCGAGGGCAGCGCCGGATCAATGGGCGCGGGCACCACCACCGCCGGATCCGGTGCCGGTGCCGGCGACGGTTGCGGCGGTGGTGTCGGCGCCGCGACGGCCGGCGGGGTGGTCGGACACGGTTCGAGCATCAGCGCGCGCAGCCGGTCGACCAGCCGGCGGGCGTCGTCCAGCCCGTCGGAGGTGTTGATGCCGTCGGTGACCTGGCTGCGCTCGGTCTCCGGGAGGTCGGTGAGCGCGATGTCGGAACGCTCGGCCACCCGGTGCAGCGGGATGCCCAGCGCCTCGCCGCGCACCCCCTGGAAGATCACGACGTGCTCGGCGTCGAGGCCGACGAAGTACTGCTGCAGCACCCACATCCGGGCCAGCACCCCCCCGCCGACCAGCACCGCGAGCGCCGTGACCAGGGCCACCACCAGCTTGACCCCGATCCGCGAACGGGCCTTGACCGGGGCCGTGGTCGGCGTCACCCGGCTCGGGGCGACCCGGGTGAGGGTGGTGGCCGACGCCCTGGCCGCGGCCGAGTCCGGCGGCGGCGAGTCGTCGCTGCCGTCGCCCACCGACCCACCCATGATCGGCGCGTCGTCTCCGAAATCGATGTCCACGACGTCGGCCACGATGCAGGTGATGTTGTCCGGCCCGCCACCGCGCAACGCCAGGTCGATCATGCGGTCGGCGCACTCGCGCGGGTCGCGGTAGGCGCGCAGGGTCTCGGCCAGCGTCTCGTCGCTGACCACGCCGGACAGCCCGTCGGAGCACAGCAGGTAGCGATCGCCGGGGCGGGCCTCGCGCACGGTCAGCGACGGATCGATGTCCTGCCCGGTGATGGCGCGCAGCAGCAGCGAGCGCTGCGGGTGCGTGTGCGCCTCCTCCTCGCTGATCCGGCCCTCGTCGATCAGCGACTGGACGAACGTGTCGTCCTTGGTGATCTGGGTGAGCGCGCCGTCGCGCAGCTGGTAGGCCCGCGAGTCGCCGACGTGCACCAGCCCGAGCCGGGACCCGGCGAACAGGATCGCGGTGAGGGTGGTGCCCATGCCCTCCAGGTCCGGGGCGTCGGCGATGTGCCGGGTGATCGCCGCGTTGCCCGCAACGGTGGCGTGTCGCAGCTCGTCGAGCAGGTCGTCGCCGGGATCGTCCTCGTCGAGCGGGGCCAACGCGGAGATCACCAGCGAGGACGCCACCTCGCCCGCGGCGTGCCCACCCATCCCGTCGGCCAGCGCGAGCAGCCGCGGCCCGGCGTACACCGCGTCCTGGTTGTTCTGCCGGACCAGCCCGCGGTCGCTGCGGGCCGAGTAACGCAGGACCAGCGTCATCTCAACGTCCTGCCAATCCGGAACGGGCGGTCATGTCGGGCGTTCATGATCGGAGCTCGAGCACCGTCTTGCCGATGCGGACCGGAACCCCCAGGGGGACCCGGGTCGGTGCGGTGACCTTAGCCCGGTCCAGGTAGGTGCCATTGGTGGACCCGAGATCCTCGACGTACCACTCCTCGCCCTGCTGGGCGATCCGGGCGTGCCGGGTGGAGGCGTAGTCGTCGTCGAGGACCAGGGTCGAGTCATCCGCTCGGCCGATCAGGATCGGTCGAGCGTCCAGCGAGATGCGCGTTCCGGCCAGCGCGCCACCGGTGACGACCAGCTGCCGCGCCGTGCGACCCCGCCGGCGGGCGGTGTTCCGCCCGCCCGGCACCAGGGCCCGCAGCCCGGCGGCCGCGTACAGGTCCGAACGCACCACGCGGAGCGCGAACAGCACGAAGAGCCAGAGCAGCGCGAGGAAGCCCGCCCTGGTCAGCTGCAGCACCAACTCCGGCACGCGGGGCGAACTCCTACTCTGACTTTCCCTGGCGACATCCCCCTGCTCTCCGGCGTCCCGGTCGGCGAGAGGCCTACTGGGAGCGGAAGACCAGGCTGGAGTGCCCGACCCGGATCACGTCGCCGTCACCGAGCTGCCAGGTCTGCACCGGGTTGCCGTTGACGGTGGTCCCGTTGGTGGAACCCAGATCCGAGAGGGTAGCGGTGTGCCCGTCCCAGTTGATCTCCAGGTGCCGCCGGGACACGCCGGTGTCGGGCAGCCGGAACGACGAGTCCTGACCGCGGCCGATCACGTGGCTGCCGGGGGTGAGGTCGTAGCTGCGACCCGAACCGTCGTCCAGGCTCAGCGACGCGGCGCCGGTCTGCTGGCCGTAGCCCTGCTGGCCGTACCCCGGCTGCCCGTAGCCCGGCTGGTCGTAGCCCTGCTGCCCGTAGCCCTGCTGGTCGTACGGGGACTGCTGGTAGCCGCCCTGCTGGTAGCCCTGGTCGTAGCCCTGCTGCCCCGGCTGCTGGTAGCCCGGCTGGCCGTAGGCCTGCTGGCCGTAGGCCTGGTCGTAACCCTGCTGCCCGGGCTGGCCGTAGCCGCCGCCCTGCTGGTAGCCCTGGTCGTAGCCCTGCTGCCCGCCGGGCTGGCCGTAGCCGCCCTGCTGGTCGGGGTAGCCGCCCTGGTCCGGGTAGCCGCCCTGCTGGGGGTAGCCACCCTGCTGCGGGTAGCCGCCCTGCTGGCCGGGCTGGCCGTAGCCGCCCTGCGGGTAGCCGCCGGGCTGGTCGGGGTAGCCGCCCTGCGGGTAGCCGCCGCCGGGGGGGAATCCCGGCTGCTGCTCGCCCTGGTCGTTGCTGCCCTGGCGCTGGTCGTACGCCGGGGGAGCGTAGGTCTGCTGGCCGTACCCACCGGGGGCACCACGGTCGTAGCCGTACTGCCCGTTCTCCTCGGGGTGGCCCGGTTGCTGGCTCATGGGTGCTTCTCCTGCGTCGCGTGCTCGGATGGCGTCCCGGCGGGAAGCGTCGGGGTCCACTGAAGAGCGGGTGCGGAACTGTCCCGTGTGCAGCGCATCGGAGCGCTCCAGGAAGACTACGACCTCACCGTAGGTGTCCCACCCCTGGTCGGTGAGTTGCTCGGCGACGGAAGCGGAGAGTGATTCCACGATCCGCTCTCGGTCACCGGCCATGCGATCGACATCGGAAGGGCTGAGCAGCACGGTGTAGCGGTTGGGCGCCAGTAGACGCCCCCCGGCGAGCTTCTCGATGTGGTATTCGGCTTCCCTGACCAGCGCTTGCACAACTTCCTGGGGAACGACGCTGCCTCCGAAGACCCGCGCGAAAGCATCGCCCACCATCCCTTGCAGACGGCGCTCGAACCTCCCGACGCGACCCAACCGATCTTCCTCCGTTCACATCGGCGTGTTGCTGACACCGGTAATCGTATCTGTGCTACCCGGAAGAGTGACGCCCCCCGGAGGGGTGCAACGCAGCGCAGTGCCGGCGGGGTGTCGACGCAGCGCAGCCAGGGGCCGACCGGAGGGGGTTGGCCGGTACCGGTCGGGGCCCCGTGCTAGTTTTTTGGGCGCCAGGGCGAGTGGCGGAATGGCAGACGCGCACGGTTCAGGTCCGTGTGTCCGTAAGGACGTGAGGGTTCAACTCCCTCCTCGCCCACCCTCTCCATCGGGATGCCGCGACCCGGTGCGCATCGCCGGACGATCCGGGTGATCGGCCAGCACCACCAGGTCGGCCCGGCCCTGTGGATCGCGTTCGGACTCGTACCGGGCGTATGCCGGCAGCGTCCACTGCTCGGTGGCCGGCAGGTTGCGGGCCAGCGCGGTCGGGCTCATCCGCAGGTGCACCGCGACCTCGCACGGCAGCCCGCGGCCCAGCAGCAGCGCGCCGGCCAGCACGACGATCCCGTCGGCGGGCAGCACGGTGGGGGTCTCCCGGTAGGCCCGGTCCGCGGTCGCGTCCCAGAGCCGGGCCAACACCCGACCGTTGCCACCGGGACCGGCCGGATCGAGGGCCTCCCGGCGCAGGCCGGACTCGTCGAGCCAGCCGTCGAGGAACTCGTCCGGGTCCTCGCGGCCGTACTCCAGGCGCACCGACGCCGGGCGCAGGTAGTCCGCCGCGGCCACCAGCAGCGCCGCCCGGCCGCGGGCCCGCAGCTGCGCCACCACCCGCGCACCCAGCTCCACCGGTCTCGTCGGCGGGCCACCGTCGATCAGCAGCCGCACCCGGCCGGCCCGCGCCGCTGTCAGCTCGACCACGGCATCGGTCAGCGCCGCGGGTGTTGTCGCCGTGATCGGCATCGAGCCCCGATCCCCGTTCCTGTCTCCGCCCGGTCGGCTACTGGCGGTAGCCCTCGACCACGTCGGCGGAGCGTTCCTGGGCGCCATCGGGGTCCAGGCCGGCCCGGCGGCGGGCGTCGCGCTGGCGCAACAGGTCCCAGTAGCGGTCCAGCTGCACCCCGAGCTCGGCCATCCGGCCGCGCTCGGCGTCCGACAGCGCCCGTCCCACGTGCGCCCGCTCCAGGCGGTGCTCCTCGGCGACCAGCTCGTCGATGCGCTGGTGCAGCTCGTCGTCGTCCATCGGCGATGCTCCCTGTCTCGCTGTGTCCCGCTGTGTGGATGGGCTCTCACCAGGTGGGTGCGGTGCACTCCGTTGTACTCGACACTGATCCGGTGCCGCCCGATCCTGCCACCGGATCCTCGATCCTCCGCGCGCTGCGGGTGATCGAGACGGTCGCGGTCGCCGGCGACGGGATCACGGCCAAGGCCATCGCGCGCCGGCTCGGCAGCCCGCTGCCGACCGTCTACCGGGCGCTGGGCACGCTGGTGGCCGAGGGCTACCTCGTCCGGCTGGACGACGTGCGCGGCTACGGGATCGGCTACCGGGTGGCCGAGCTGCACCGCGGCCTGCTCGATCAGGTCCGGCCGGCCGCCGGGGTGTTCTCGATCCTGCACGAGGTGCACATCGAAGCGCGGGCGGCGGCCTACCTGGTGGTGCCGCGGGACGTGGACATCGTGGTGGCCCACGTCGACGACTGCCTCTCCCATCCCCGCCCCGACGGCCTGCGGGTCGGGGAGCCGACCGCCGGGCACGCCATCGCGGCCGGCAAGGTGATGCTGGCCGAGCTGCGCCCCGGCCGGCTGGCGGAGCTGCTGACCCGGACCGGGCTGACCCGGCTGGCGCCGCGCACCGTGGCCGATCGGCGGGCGCTGGACCGGGAGCTGATGCGGATCCGCTCCGACGGGGCGGCGGTCGAGGTCGAGGAGTACCAGCGCGACGTCGCCGGGGTGGCCGCCCCGGTCGCCGGCGCCGACGGGGAGATCGTCGGCGCGATCGGGGTCAGCGTGTCCCGGACGGAGTTCGCCGTGCGGCGCTGGGAGCTGGAGCGGCTGGTGCGCGCGGCCGCCGTGCGCGCCGCCGGGGTGCCCGCCGACGGTGATCGCCGGCTGGGCGGCCGGTAGTCCCCCTAGCCGTGAGCCCCGGCGGTGGTGTTCGTCGGGTGCGCTCGCCGAGCGCTGATCAGCGGACGTAGGTGTGCTCGACCTCGAAGCCCACCGAGGCCGGCGGGTGCGCCGGGGCGGCGCCGAGCAGCTGGCGCAGCCCGGGTCCCAGCCGCTGGGTCATGAACGTCTCGGCGTGCTCGCGGGAATCCCAGACGGCGACGATGCAGAGCTTCCCGCCGACCATCCCGGCGTAGCGCGCGGTCAGGCCGTCCGGCTCGGGCAGGATGTCGGTCATCAGCTTGTCCAGGTTCGCGACGCTGCCGGCGGGTGAGTCGTCGACGATCGTGATGTAGGACATGGGTGGCCTCCTCGGGTGGCGTACGGCCCTCATGGCCGCTGACCAGCACGTTAGGCAGGATCGTGGCGGGCGGCATGAGTCGGATCGCTCACCGTCCTGCTCACTCGGGGTGCCGCCCACGCCGCGACCTGGCTGCGTGAGGTGAAGCCGAGCTTGGTCAGGATGTGCGACACGTGGTTGCCCGCGGTGCGCTCGGAGATCACCAGCCGGTCGGCGATCTGACGGTTGGACAGGCCCTCGGCGACCAGCCGCGCCACCTCGGCCTCCCGGGTGGACAGCCCGCCGTCGCCGGGCCCGAGCCGGCGCGTGAGCTCCGCGCTGGCCGCGACGAACGCGGTCATGCCCAGCGTGCGGATCAGCCGGTCGCTCTCCACGGCGAGCCGCCGGGCCCGGTCCCGGTCGCCCGGCCGGGCGCGGGCGGACAGCGCGGTGGCCAGGTGGTGGGTCGCCTCGGCCAGGTAGCCGGGGGCACCACTGCGCCCGCACTGCCGCACCGCGACGTCGAGGTCGGCGACGGCGTCGTCGAGCCTGCCCTGGGCGAGCGCCCCCAGCCCGAGGGTCAGCTCGGCCGGGCCGCAGTAGCTCACGCTGGTGCCCACGACGTGCTGGCCGCGGAACGGTTCGAGATCGGCCAGCGCGGCCGCCAGCTCCGCGGGCCGGCCGAGGCCGATCGCGACGAGCACGGCCTGCACCGACCCGGGGGCGACGAAGAACACCGGCCACGACCACGCCTGCGGCGGGCCGGCCTGCTGGAACTGCGCGGCCGCCTCCTCGACACAGCCGGCCTGCAGCAGCAGGTAGGCCCGCGAGACCCGGCCCATCGTGCGGAACCGCGGTGGCGGCTCGACCCAGATCCGGGCCAGCTCCACGGCCGCCGGTGACGTTCCGACGTGGCGGGCCAGCACCCACTGGGTGCCGAGGAAGGTGCCGGTGGCGGACGGCCGCTCGATCACGCGCATCCGCTCGTAGCCGCGCTGCGCCGCGGCCTGTGCGTCGGCGAACCGACCCTGGGCCTGGGCGACGCAGGCGCTCGTCCGGTCCAGGTGCCAGCCGCTCACCGGCCCGCCGACCCGGTCCACCACCGCGGCCAGCGGCGCGAGCTCGTCGGCCGCGCGGGTGATCGCCCCGTCCTCGACCAGGGCGTCGATCCGCCACAGCCGGCCCCACATCGCGGTGCGCGCGTCACCGGTGCGGTCGGCCACCGCGAGCATCTCGGCCGCGAGCTCCAGCCGCTCCGGCCGCCCGGCCGGTCCGGGGCAGGCGTCGTGCCGGGCCCGCAGCGCGGCGACCAGGGCGCGGTGGTCGTCGGTGCGCCGGGCCAGGTCGAGGGCGGCCGCTGCGGCGCTGCGGGTCAGCTCGTGGTCTCCGGCGTAGAAGGCCTGGTGGCTGCGCAGGGCCAGCAGGCGGGCCCGCAGCGTCTGCTCGCCGCTCGCTCCGATCGCGTCCAGCGCCTCCTCGCACAGCCGGGTGATCACCGCGGAGATCGCCGGGTCGGGTACGGGCTCCACCACCAGGGCCGCCTCCGCCAGCAGGTCGGGACGGCCGGTGGCCCGGGCCCGTTCCGCCGCGGCCCCGGCGGCCGCCACCGCCCCCGCGAGATCACCGGCGAGATAGCAGGCGCCGCCGAGGTCGAGCTGCGTCCGGGCGCCGGCGGTGGCGTCCGGCCAGGCCAGGGGGATCGCCAGCGCCGCCCGGTACAGCCGCACCCCCTCCTCGAAGGCGAGCCGGTGCACGGCCGCCGCCGCGGCGCGCAACGCCCACCGGCGCGCCTCGGCGCCCTCGCCGTAGGGGGCGAGCGCGAGCCGGTGCCACGCGATCTCCGCGAGATGCTCGTCCAGCTCGCCCGCCCAGTGGGTCTGCAGGGCGGTGGCCGCGGCCCGGTGCAGCGCGACGCCGCGCGCGGTCGGGATCGACGTGCGCACGGCGTCGCGGGTCAGCGCGTGGGCGAAGCGCAACTCGCCGGCCCGCGCCTGCGCGAGCAGGCCGGAACCGACCGCGGCATCGGCCGCGCTGAGGCAGCCCGACACGGGTGTGGCGAGCATGTCCGCGATCACCGCCAGCGGGAAAGACCGGCCGATGACCGCCCCGGCCTCGACCAGCCGCCTCGTGTCGGCGCCGAGCCGGTCGACCCGGGCCCGCACGGCGTCGCGCACCGTCCGCGGCGCGTCGCCGGGGTTCCAGGTGCCGTCGGCGACGGCGCGCGCCACCTCGCGGACGAAGAAGGGGTTGCCACCGGTGGCGTCGTGCACCTGGGCGACGGGCATGCCGTGGGCGCCGAGCGCGTCGAGCTGCCGGCCGACGTCGGCCGCAGCGAGCCCGGGCAGCTGCAACTGCTCGACGTCCGGAGCCCGGCGCAGGTCGGGCAGCGCCCGCGCGAGCGACCCGTCCGGCTCGGCGTCGCGCAGGGTGGCCAGCAGCAGCAGCGCGGCGCTCGCGGCGCGGTCGGCCAGGTGCCGCAGCACCAGCAGCGACGACTCGTCGCACCAGTGGATGTCGTCGAGCACGATCAGCAGCGGCCGGGTCGCGGCCCGGGCCAGGACCGACCGGGCGATGGCGTCGACGGTCGCGAAGCGGTCCTGCGGCGACTCGACGTCGGCGGCCGGGATGTCACCGGCGTGCAGCTCCCGCAGCACCTGCCGCCACGGCCAGAACGGCGGGACCCCGTCGGTGTCGACGCAGTGTCCCCACGTCACGTCGCCGTCGGTGAGGTGTCGGGCCAGCTCCTGGGCCAGCCGGGTCTTGCCGATACCCGCTTCCCCGCAGACGAGCACGAGCCGCCCGCGGGCCGCCATCGCGTCGTCGAGCCAGCCGCGCAGCGCGTCGAGCTCCTGGTCCCGGCCGACCAGCGTCGAGCCACCGGGGTCGGGCCGCGCCGCCATGCCGATCAGCATGCCGCATCACGGCGGTGCACCCACCCTCTTGCCGCGGTCCGGCCCGACCGCCCCCGGAGCGGTCCAGAGTGTTGATCAAGACCTTTGGTATTAGGTTGCGGGCATGTCCGCGCGCACCGAACCGCCGTTCCGGGCCGATCACGTCGGCAGCCTGCTGCGCCCGCCCGCGCTGCTGGCCGCCCGCGCCGAGCACGCCGCCGGCCGGCTCGACGGTCCCGGCCTGCGGGCCGCCGAGGACGCCGCGATCAGGGATGCGGTGGCGCGGCAGGAGGGTCTCGGGCTGCGCGCGGCCACCGACGGGGAGTTCCGGCGCACGTCGTGGCACATGGACTTCATCTACCGGCTCGGCGGGATCAGCCGCACCGACGAGCAGATCCGCGTGCACATGCACAACGCGGCCGGCGACAACGACTTCACCACGGCCGGGCTGGTCATCGACGGCAAGGTCCGGCTGGACGAGCCGATCTTCGCCGACGACTTCCGGTTCCTGGCCGAGACCGTGTCTGCGCCCAATTTCCTGGGGGCCGTGCCGAAGCTGACCATCCCGTCGCCGAGCATGGTCCACTACCGCAGCGGGACGGCGGCGATCGACCGCTCGGTGTATCCCGACGTCGAGCAGTTCTGGTCCGACCTGTCCGCCGCCTACGCCGACGAGCTCCGCGCGCTCGGCGACCTGGGCTGCCGCTACCTGCAGCTGGACGACACCTCGCTGGCCTATCTCAACGATCCCGCGCAGCGCGCCGAGCAGGCCGCCAAGGGTGAGGACGCGGACGCTGCGCACCTGCGCTACATCCGTCAGATCAACGCGGCGCTGGCCGGGCGGCCGGCCGGGATGGCCGTGACCACGCACATGTGCCGGGGCAACTTCCGCTCCAGCTGGGCGGCCGAGGGCGGCTACGACTTCGTGGCCGAGGCGCTGTTCGGGGAGCTGGACGTGGACGGCTTCTTCTGCGAGTTCGACGACGAGCGCTCCGGCGGGTTCGCGCCGCTGCGGTTCGTGCCGCCCGGCAAGCAGGTCGTGCTCGGGCTGGTGACCACCAAGGCCGGTGCGCTGGAGGACTCCGACACGCTGAAGCGGCGGATCGACGAGGCGGCCCGGTACGTGCCGCTGGAGCAGCTGTGCCTCTCCCCGCAGTGCGGCTTCTCCTCCACTGTGGACGGTAACGAGCTGACCGCCGAGGAGCAGTGGGCCAAGCTGGCGCTGATCGTCGAGGTGGCCGCCGAGATCTGGGGCTGACCGGTCTGACCGGACACTGCGGCTGACCGAGCACTGGGGAGGGATCGCGGTGGCGGAGGGGCCGGCGGGCTGGGGGGCGCCGCTGTACGCCCGGGTGCTGGACGCGACCGGGGTGCGGGCCGGCACGCACGTGCTCGACCTGGGGTGCGGCGCCGGCGGGTTCGCCGCGGCGGCGATCGAGCGGGGTGCGCGGGTGACCGGGATCGACCTGGACCCGGCGGCGGTGGCGGCGGCCACCACCGCGGTGCCGGCGGGACGGTTCGCGGTGGGCGACGCGCACGATCCGCCGGCTGGGCCGTTCCAGGTGGCGGCCGCGGTGCAGCTGCTCGCGCACGTGGCCAATCCGCTGGTGGTGCTGCGCGCCGCCGCCCGGGTGGCCCCGGTGGTCGCGGTGACGGTCTGGGGCCGCGAGCAGGAGTGCGACGTGCGCGCGTTCGGGGAGGCGCTGGCGCCGTGGCTGCCGCCGCGCCCGCCGGCGGGCCGACCGTCCGGTGGGCCACCCCCGATCACCGACCCGGCCCGGTTGCGGCACCTGGTCGAGCTGGCCGGGCTGCGGGTGGAGCTGCTCGACGAGGTGCACTGCCCGTTCGACTATCCCGACGAGGAAGCGCTGCTCGGGCCGGTGCTGGCCGCGGGGATCGGGCGGCATGCGCTGAACCGGGCGGGCCCCGACGCGGTGCGGGAGGCGGTGCGGCGGCGACTGGCCGCGAACCGCACTCCGAGTGGCGGGTACCGGCTGGACAACCTGT
Organism: uncultured Actinomycetota bacterium; assembly: GCA_963730945.1. Lineage (GTDB taxonomy): Bacteria > Actinomycetota > Actinomycetes > Mycobacteriales > Pseudonocardiaceae > Pseudonocardia. The sequence goes on along the minus strand of CAVSTV010000002.1, from coordinate 315,716 downwards.
TCCGCGTGCTGCTCGCCCGCCCCGCGTGACCCCCGCTGGTTGGCGCGAACGGCACTGTTGCGCCAACCTATCGCCCGAAAGTGCCGTTCGCGCCGAGATCGGGGGCGTGAGTCAGGCGTGGAGTTCGGTGGCGAGGTGGGTGAGGGAGTCCACGGACAGGTCGGCGGCCGGGTCGGTCGGGGGCGGAGTGACACCGGGGCCGAACTCGAGCGGCCGGTGTACGTAGGCGGTGCGCAACCCGCGGGCCCGGGCGGCGTCGAGATCGTCGAGGTGCGCGGCGACCATGAGCACCCGCTCCGGCGCCAGCGCGAGCAGCCGGGCCGCCCCGTCGTAGACCTCGGGGTCGGGCTTGTAGTGCCCGAACAGCTCCGCCGAGAGCACGGTGTCCCACGGCAGGCCGCCGAACCGCGCCATGTCCACCAGCAGCGCCACGTTCCCGTTGGACAGCGACGCGATCACGTACCTGGTCCGGAGCCGGGTCAGCCCGGACACCGAGTCCGGCCACGGCGACAGCCGGTGCCAGGCCAGCACCAGCTCGGCCCGGACCGCGTCGCCTGCCCCGGCGGCCCCGAACTCGGGGAGCAGCTCGTCGAGCGAGGCGCGGTGCAGCTCGTCCAGCGAGGTCCAGGGCAGCTCACCGCGGCGCACCCGATCCATCGAGGGCAGGTACCGCTCGCGCCAGGCATCGGCCAACCCCTCGGCGTCGACCCCCGGCCCGAGCAGCCGCCCGACCTCCCTCGACACCCCGCCGCGCCAGTCGACCACGGTGCCGAACACGTCGAACACCAGCGCCCGCACGTCCACCGGTCAGCCCCCGCGCCGAGACGAGCGAAAGCGCTGTTCCCCGGCCCGTAAACCGCAACCACGCTGACCTCGACGGACGGCGGTGGCGCGGGGCGGGCGCATGGGTCAGAACTTCCGGTTGGCGAGGACGGGGACCGTCTTGCGGGCGGCGTCGACCTCGCCGGGGTCGATGTCCACCACCAGCAGCCCGGGTTCGGGGCCGAGCTGGTCGACGAATGCTCCCAGCGGCCCGGCGACGGCGCTGGCCCCGATCCCGGTCGGCGCCTTGCCGGCTTCCCGCCCGACGGTCGTCGGGTCGGCCTGGCCGCAGGCGGCGACGAACGTGGTCGAGTCCAGCGCGCGGGCCCGCACCAGCAGGTCCCACTGTTCGCGCTTGCCCGGCCCGGCACCCCACGACGCGGGCAGCGCGATCAGCGTCGCGTCGCGTTCGGCCAGCAGCTGGAACAGTCCGGGGAACCGGACGTCGTAGCAGGTGGCCAGGCCGACGGTGACGCCGTCGACGACGATCGTCACCGGCTCCGTGCCGGGGGCCACCGTGTCGGACTCGGCGAACCCGAACGCGTCGAACAGGTGGATCTTGTCGTAGCTCGCCTCGACGCCGTTGCCGGTGGCCAGCAGCGTGTTGTGCACCCGCCCGCCGGGAGCCGGGGTGAACATCCCGGCGATAACGGTGATCCCGGCCGCGGCCGCCACCTCGCGCACCCGGGTGGCCCACGGTCCGTCCAGCGGCTGCGCCACCGGGCCCAGCCGCACCCCGAAGCAGCACATCGTGGCCTCGGGGAACACGACGAGCCGGGCTCCCGCGGCCGCGGCGGCCCGGGTCTGCTCGGCGAGCAGCTCCAGGTTCCGCGCCGGCTCCGGCGTGGAGACGATCTGGGCCAGCGCGATCCGCACCGCTGCCTCCTTCGGTCGTGCGCTGGTGAGTGTCCGGCCGCGTTCGCGCCCGGTCAACCCGGCACGGATGCGCCGCTCCCCGACCGCCGCGGGTCGAGGTCGCTCATCTCGTCGACCACCCGGTGCTGGTCCACCGTGCGGGACACCCGCCGGAAGGTCAGGTCGGCGGGCCGGTGCGGGAGGACGTCCTCGGCCAGGAAGCCCGGATAGCGGGCGCGGCCGGGATCAGGCGGGTCAGCAGGCTGTGCCGTCGCGGCGGGCACCGGTCCGGCGCGACCTGAGGGGCCCGGCGGGCGGCCGAACCCATGATCGCCGCCATGATCGGTGCGTCGAGCGGTGCGAACGGCCCGTTCGCTCGCACCTAGCGTGCGAGAGTGCCGTTCGCACCGGTGGGAGCCGCCCCGCGCGTGCGTCAGAATCGGCGATCCGCATCGACTCGGCTCTTCGGGCCGCGGGTGAGCAGCCGTTCAGGCCTGTACGGACACGCTGGCGGGGTCGAGGTCGAGTTGGGCGAGCAGCCCGCAGTGGTCCCAGAGCGTCCGGTGCGCCACGATCCGCGATGCGACGGTGCCCAGGTGCGTGTGGTGCGCGAAGGTGACCACCGAGATGGCCAGCACCTCGGCCCGGCGGCAGGTCGGGGCGACGCCGGGCAGCAGCCACGGCAGCTCCCGGTCGTGGGTGAACCCGACGCACGTCTCGTCGACCACCCGCCGCTGATCCACCGTCCGGGACACCCGCCGAAAGGTCAGGTCGGCCGGCCGGTGCGGGATGACGTCCTCGGCCAGGAAGCCCCGCAGCCGGTCCGCGGCCGCCCCGGTCCGGGCCGGGAGGTGCACCAGCGTGCAGTCGTCCGCGGTGGCGGCCAGCGCCGCGTCGAGATCACCGGTGGTCCAGACCGCCCCGTGGAACTCGTCCCGGACCCGCTCGATCCGCCACATGAGCTGCTGGATACCCATGGTCACAGCGGCATCGACCTGGACTCCTACCGGGTCTCGACCAGCGGCGACCCGGCCTTCGCGTAGCGAACCTGCAGCAGGCTCTTGCAGTACTCCCCGTTGGTCTCGATCCCGATCCGCTGCAGCCGCGCGCGCCGCAGGTGCAGCGGCACCTGCGCGGCCGTGACCCGGGAGCCGTCCGCGTGGATCAGCAGCGGCGCCGCGTCGTCGTGGGCCAGCCCGAGCGCCGCCCGCCGTTCCCGCAGCCGGGCCAGGTCCGGCGATGCCGGCACCGCACCCAGCGTCGTCGCAGCCAGCTCGTCCGGGCCGACCCCCGCGTCGACCAGCGGCCGGGCCACCTTGTCCTGCCCGGCCAGCGCGGCCTTGCGGAAGAACTGCAGCCGCAGCTCGTCCAGCTCGGCGACCGCCTCGCCCTGGTCGGAGCCGGCGAACGAGGCCACGAAACCGGCCTGCGCCGCCACCCCGTTGTTGATCTCTTTGGAGGCGTGGTGGTCGGCCAGGGTCACGTCCGCCCGGGTCACCCCCGGGACCGCCGACACCGCGTCGTAGGCGTCGGCGACCATCAGGAACGAGAAATTGGGTGCGCAGAAGAAGGTGGGCAACCGCAGCCCGACGGTGGCCACACCCTCCTCGGAGACGGTGCACGACTCGACGAAGTCGAGATCGGTGATGGGCTCGTCCAGCTCCGGGTCGAGCACCGTCCCGAGGGCGGCCCACACATCGTCGTGCAGGCCGCTCACGACGCGACCCTGCGGGTCGCGGGAGGTCATGCCTGGGCACCCGCCCCGGCGGTGTCCTGCACCAGCTCCTCGCCGGGCTGCATGTCCTCGCCCGCCGTGGTGTCGGGCAGTTCCAGCCCGGCCGGCACCGGGATGTCGTAGAGCCGGGCCGCGTTCAGGCCGAGGATCTTCTTCTTGGTCGCCGTGGTCAGCTTCCCGTAGTCGGTGAACGCCTCGTCGTCGGGCATCTGCCAGTCCACGAAGCCCTCGACCTGCCACTTGGGCACCCAGATGTTGTAGTCGCCGCCGAACATCATCTTGTCCTCGCCCACCCAGAACAGCAGCTCGCCCATCACCTTGGCGAAGAACTTGGGCCGGGCGTGCATCAGGCCGCCGATGACCACCGACAGGCCGGCGTAGACGTTGGGCTCCTGCACCGCCATGAAGCAGAAGTCCTCGATCCGCGGGATGGCCGCGTGCTCGACGATGAAGTTGAGGTCCTGGTGGTCGGTGGCCGCGGCGTCGATGTCCATGACGTTGAACGCGTCCTTGTCCAACGGCCAGATCGTCGGGCCCTTGTGCGCGTGGATGTTCTTGATGCCCAGCTCCTGGCACTTCTCCAGGAAGCGGTAGGCCTCGGGGCTGTCCAGCCGCCAGCCGCGGGAGCCCTCGTACCACTCGGCGGTGTAGACCTTGACGCCCTTGAGGTTGTACTTCTTGGCGTCCTCCTCGAGCTGCCGGATCCCGGCGTCACCCTCGCGCGGGTCGAACCGCCCGTTGACGATGAGCCGGTCGCCCCACTTCTCCAGCAGCGACCCGTTCTTCTCGATCGTGTTGAAACCGTTGGTGTACCAGTCGTAGAGGTAGGTGGACTGGAAGACCGCGTGGTCGACGTGGCCCTCGATGAACATGTCGCGCTCGAAGTCCTCGGGGGTGACCTTGAGGTACTTCTCGTAGTCCCAGTGGGTCTCGGGCGGGCCGAGCTGGTGGTAGCCGTAGAAGCAGTCGATCCAGCCCTTGGCGAACTCCTCGCGGCCCGGCTTCCAGTTCTCCCGGCTGGCGTCCCAGAAGTGGGAGTGCGAGTCGACGATGAAGTACTTCTCGCCGTCCTTCTCGTACATGGGTTTCTCCTCGGCGTGGTGGGTCGGCGTCGGTTACGGGACTGTCACTTACGGGACGAGAATGGCGCGGCCGCGCACGCGACCGGCGTCGAGATCGTGCAGCGCGTCGAGCGCGGAATCGAGCGGGTACTGCTTGGTGTGCAGCGTGACCTTGCCGGCCTGCGCGAGCACCATCAGTTCGGACAGGTCGGTGTAGGTACCGACGATGTTGCCGATGATGTTCTTCTCGCCGCCGACGAAGTCCAGCGTGGGGATGCTGACCTTGCCGCCGTAGCCGATCACGTAGTTGTAGCCGTCCGGCGCGGTCATCGCCCAGGCGTCGTTCTCGGCGCCGCCCTCGGCCACGAAGTCGAACACCACCTTGGCGCCCTCGCCGTCGGTGAGGTCCTTGACCGCGTCGACGTGGGTGCCGTCGGCCACCACGGTCTCGTCGGCACCGATCTGCTTGGCCAGGGCCAGCGCGTCCGGGTTCTTGTCGACCACGACGATCCGGGTCGCGGTGAGCGCCGCGAGGGCCTGGATGCCGATGTGCCCGAGCCCGCCGGCGCCCTGGATGACCGCCGTGGTGCCGGGGTAGAGCACCGGGACGGCCTTGCGCACCGCGTGGTAGGCGGTGATGCCGGCGTCGGCCAGCGCGGCCACGTCCTGCGGCTTGGTCTCCGGCTTGAGCTTGACGCAGGACCGGGCGCTGGTGCGCAGGTACTCGGCCATCCCGCCGTCGTTGCTGGACAACCCGGGGAAGTAGTTGTCGCTGCACTGCATGTCCTTGCCGGCCCGGCAGGCCTTGCACAGCCCGCAGGTGGCCAGCGGGTGCAGGATCACCGTGTCGCCGACGGCCACGTTGGTGACGCCCGCGCCCACCTCGTGGATCCAGCCGGAGTTCTCGTGGCCGATCACGTAGGGCAGCTCGGGGTTCATCGCCTCGGACCAGTCACCGTTGACGATGTGCAGGTCGGTGCGGCAGACACCGGCGCCACCGATCTTGACGATGACGTCGAGCGGCCCCTGGATCGTCGGCTCCGGAATGTCGTCGATCTTCGGATCTTCGTGGTACGCGTGCACCCGGACGGCCTTCACCGGTGAACCTCCTGCAGTCTCGATACTGGAGTCGATACCTGGGGCGTTGTCTGGGTCGATTCCAATGTCAGCCGGCCACGCTCACAACCACCCCTATTCCACCTGCCGATAAAACGGACTTTTCGGCAAGCTCAGCGAAGGGCGGCGAGGGGCGATACCGTGCCGGGCGTGCAGGTGGTGATCGCGGGTGCGCACGGGAAGATCGGGTTGCGGCTGGCCGCCTTGTTGGCCGGTCGCGGAGACGTGGTGACCGGGGTGGTGCGCAACCCCGAACACCGCGCCGATCTCGAGCAGGCCGGGGCCGCGGCCGTCGTCGTGGACCTCGAGTCGGCGTCGGTGGCCGAGCTGGCGGCGCACCTGGACAGGGCCGATGCGGTGGTGTTCACCGCGGGCGCCGGGCCGGGAAGCGGGGTGGCCCGCAAGGACAGCGTGGACCGGGCGGCCGCGGTGCTGCTGGCCGACGCAGCCGGCCAGGCGGGTGTGCGCCGCTACCTGCTGGTCTCCTCGACCGGCGTGGACGCGCCGCCGGCACCCGGCACGGACGAGGTGTGGGCCGCGTACCTGGAGGCCAAGAGGGCGGCCGAGGAGGCGATCAGCGCGTCCGACCTGGACTGGACGATCCTGCGGCCCGGGCAGCTGACCGACGATCCGGGCAACGGGAAGGTGCTGCTGGCGGCGCCGCCGGTGCCGCGGGGCGCGGTGACCAGGGACGACACCGCCGCCGTGCTGGCCGCGCTGCTCGACACACCCGGCACCGCCGGGCGGGTGCTGGAGCTGCGCGAAGGTCCCGACGACGTGCTGGACGCGGTGACCCGGGTGTCGTCGTGAGTGCTCCGGCCGATGTCGATGTGATCGTCGTCGGGGGCGGGGCGGTCGGGGAGAACGTGGCCGACTACGCGGTCCGCGGCGGGCTGTCGGCGATGATCATCGAGTCCGAGCTGCTGGGCGGGGAGTGCTCGTACTGGGCGTGCATGCCGTCCAAGGCCCTGCTGCGGACCGGGCACGCGGTGGCCGCGCTGCGCCGGCTGCCCGGGACCACCGCGGAGTTCGACCCCAAGGCCGTGCTGGCCCGCCGGGACGGCTTCACCCACCACTGGGACGACTCCAGCCAGGTCGAGTGGGCCGAAGGCGTCGGGATCACGCTGCGCCGCGGGCGCGCCCGGCTCACCGGGCCGCGCACCGTCACCCTCGACGGCGAGGAGATCACCGCCCGACACGCGGTCGCGCTGTGCACCGGCAGCGTGCCGGTCCGGCCGCCGGTGCCCGGGCTGGACACGGTGCGCACCTGGAGCTCGCGGGACGCCACCTCGGCCAAGGAGATCCCGCCGCGGCTCGGGGTGCTGGGCGGGGGCGTGGTCGGCAGCGAGCTGGCCCAGGCGTTCCAGCGGCTGGGATCGCAGGTGACGCTGCTGAACCGGGGACCGCGGCTGCTGGCCGCGATGGAGCCGTTCGCCGGGGAGCGGGTGGCCGCGGGGCTGCGCGCCGAGGGGGTGGACGTCCGGCTCGACACCGGGCTGGACGCGGTGTCCGCGACCGGGGACGCGGTGACGATGGAGGTCGGCGGCGAGGCGGTGACCGTCGACGAGCTGCTGGTGGCCACCGGGCGGCGCCCGAACACCGCGGACCTGGGCGTGGAGTCGGTCGGGTTGACGGCGGGGGAGCCGCTGCGCGTCGACGACTCCGGGCTGGTCGACGGGGTCGACGGGGACTGGCTCTACGCCGCGGGCGACGTCACCGGGCGGGCCCCGCTGACCCACCAAGGCAAGTACGACGCGCGGATCGTGGGCGCGGCGATCGCCGCCCGGGCGAGCGGGGCGGCGCTGGAGCTCGCGCCGTGGGGGGAGCACGCGGCCACGGCCGATCACCTCGCGGTGCCGCAGGTGGTGTTCACCGACCCGGAGGTGGCCGCGGTCGGGCGCACCGCGGCGCAGGCCCGCGAGGCCGGACTGGACGTCGAGGTGGTGGACCAGCCGTTCGCCGTCGGCGGCTCGTCGCTGCAGGCCGACGGCTACGACGGCGCGGCCCGGCTGGTCGTGGACCGCGCCCGCGAGGTGCTGGTCGGGGCCACGTTCGTCGGCCAGGACGTGGCCGAGATGATCCACGCGGCCACGGTGGCCGTGGTCGGCGAGGTGCCGATGCCCCGGCTGTGGCACGCGGTGCCGGCGTACCCCACGATGAACGAGGTCTGGCTGCGCCTCATGGAGGCATACCGCACCTGAAGACGGGTTCAGGATGCCGTTTGGGTGAGGGCGGCGGCGAGGCCGAGGGTGACCGCCATCAGGGCGACCTCGATGCCGGCCCAGCGCAGCACGGGGAGCCGGCCGGCCTGCAGCCGTCGACGGGCCAGGCCGCCGAGCCCGGCGAGCAGCACCAGGAACCCGGTCTTGGCCAGCACCAGCCAGCCGTAGGGCGTCCCGAACAGGGCGGACCACGGGCCGAGGCGGAGCAGCGCGTTGGCCACCCCGGTCAGCCCGACCGCGACCACGCACACCCCGGCCAGCCGGGAGAACCGCGGCAGCACCAGCTCCAGCAGCTCCCGCTGCCGGGCCAGCAACGCCAGCAGCGCGCCGAGCCCACCGACCCAGAGCGCGGCCGCGCCCGCGTGCAGGGCGACCGTGACCACCGACAGCTGATGGTCGGCCGAGGTGCCCGCATGCCCGGTGACCGCCGGCGTCAACACCCCGAACAGGGCCATGACCAGCGGTAATCGGGTCTGCAGCCGGGACGGATCGCGCATCCTGATGACCGCGCAGCCGGCCACGGTGGCCGCGCACGCCGCGGACAGCACCATGCCGCGACCGGCGGCCAGCCGGGTCGACCAGGCCAGCAGCTGCTCGCCGTCGAGCTCGGTGACCGGTTGACCGAACGCGTCGGCGGCCCGGAACGCGATGCCGAGCAGCACCAGCGCGACCCAGGCGCCGGCGACCGCCACCAGCGCGCGGTCGATGCTCGTGCGCCGCAGCTCGAGGCCGCGCAACGCGCTGCCCGGCAGCACCTCCCGGCTGGGCAGGAACACCCCGAGCAGGGCCAACCCGACGCAGCTCACGCCGGCCACGTCCATCCCGGCGCGGGTGACCGAGGTGCCGACCAACGCGCCGGCTGGATCGGCCGGCGAGGCGGCGAGCACCCCGATCCCGGCCGCGACACCGACCGCCAACCCGGCCCACAGCACCGGCTGCCACCGGTCGACCGGGGACGGGACGGCGGTAGGCCGGCTCACGCGGTGATCATCCCCGGCCCGATCATCCCCGGCCCAACCGCAGCGCGGCGACCGCACCGACGGCGACCAGCACCACCCCGCCGACGATCCACGGCCACACCGGGGCACCCCCGGGGTCGTCGGTCGCGGCCGCGGCCGGCACCGGCGCCGCGGTGGTCGGGTCCACCGCACTCGAAGTGGCCGAATCCGCGGTCGGCGGTGCGGCGGCGGTGCGCGTCGACGGCGGGGCCGCGCCCGGACCCGCCGTGGTCAGGGTGAACCCGACCGAACCGGCCACCGGGTGCCCGTCCTCGGAGATCACCCGGTAGCCGATCTCGTAGCGGCCGGCCGGGCCGAGCGGGCTGACCGCGATGCGCACGGTGCCGCCGTCGGCGGTCACCTCGCCGGACTGGTACGGCTGGCCGTCCGGCCCGATCACGGTGACGGTCGCGAACCCGGGCTGCATCGGTTCGTTGAAGGTCAGCGACACCTGCTGCGGTCCGCCGGCGGTGCTGCTGCCATCGGCGGGATCGCTGCTCTGCAGGCGGGTGTGGGCGAACGCCGGTGCCGCGCCGAGCAGCAGCGCGAGCGCGGCGACCAGCAGCACGACGCCGGCGCGCCGGATCCTGGTGATCATCGCTGGGCCTCCTGCTCCGGCCGGCGGCTGCGCCGCGCGGCGCTCGCTCCGACGCCGAGGCCGAGCGCGCCGACCACGAGTCCGGCACCGCCCAGCCAGCGGGCGGTGCTGTCGGTCGGGGTGCTCTGCGCGACCGGGGCCGGGGCGGCCACCGCCTGGGCCCCCACACCACCCTGCGCCGCCGCGTCAGGGGCGGGCGCGTCGTGCGCGGCCCCCGCCGCGGGCAGCAGCGTGACCTCGGGCGCCGGGCGCTCCGGTTCCGAGCCGTCGGCCGCGGGCGGCTGGTCCCAGGCGACGACCTCGCCGTCGTCGTAGGTCTGCACGGCCGGCAGCCGCAGCCGGTCGGTGTCGGTTGGCAGCGGGCCCAGCGAGAGCGGGAAGTCGGCGAACTCGCCCGGTCCGACCCGGGTGCCGGGGTCGGCGGTCCAGGTCACGGTGTTCACCGCCTCGGTGATCGTGCGCCCGTAGCGCTCGATCGGCGGGTTGAGCGGGGCCGTGGTCGTGGTCGCGGTCCAGCCCGGGCGGGGCGTGGTGCGGACCGAGGTGATCGGGTGCTCGGCGGGCAGCGTGACCTGCAGCTTGATCGTGCCCGCGGTGTCGGATTCGGTGGGGACGCGCAGCGAGATCACCGCGTAGTCGCCCTGTTCGGCCTGGCCGGGCTGGGCGGTGACGTGGGCGAACGCCGGGGCGGCGCCGATCAGGGTGACGGTTGTGACCACTGTGGACAGGACGCCGACGCGCAGCGCGGATCGGCGGGTTGAAGGGGACATGGAGCTGCTCCGGGGAGGGTGGGTGCGGTACGGGGGCGGGTGATCAGCACCGCACCGGAGGGCCGCGCCGGGCGTGGGCGACGGCGAGCGTGCGCGCCAGCCGCAACGAGACGCCCGGACCGGCCGTGGCCAGGGTGCGCAGCGGCCGGTCGGCGGACAGCGGTGTGAGCCGGCGCGGCAACACCCGGCGCAGGGCGGCGCCGAGGGCAGCGACGCCACGGTCGGCGTACCGGAGCGCGGCCGCGATGAGCAGGGTGGCCACCGCGTGCGTGCCGAGCATGACCGAGCCCGACGGCGGCGCCGGCGCGGCCCCGCCCGACCCGGCCACGACATGCAGCGCGTGCGCGCCGTGTGTCGGGCCCAGCGCCTCCAACAGCTGGTGCAGCACGAGCTGCCCGCCGCCGAGCACGGCCACCGCACCGACCGCGCTGCGCGATCGATCGGCCACCGCGGTCAACACCCCGGCCAGCAGCGGCAACAGCACCACCAGCACCGCGAGATCGGGCAACGCCCCGCCGCCGGCGGCATGCCCGGCCGCGGTCAGCAGCGCGGTGAGCGTGGCCAGCTCGGCGCCACGCATCACGCGACGTCGCTCGAGCGAGGTCCCACCCACGACGACTGACGGTAGCGGAAGCCCCCGACTGCTCCACGACCGTGTCACCCGTGGAGCTGTGCCCGGGTCAGGTGGAGACGCCCAGGTGGGTCAGCAGGTCCATCTCGATCCGGTCGAGTTCGCCGCCGATGGCGCGGTAGGCGGCCTTCCGCCGGGTGGTCGGCATCTGTTCGGCCGCCCGTACCGCGACCGCGAGGTCGTTGAGCCGCGGGCGGGTGTCCACGGCGAAACCGCGCCCCGCCTCGGTGTCCTTCTTCTCCAGCGTGACCAGGGCCTCGGCGATCCGCGACAGCCGGGCCTGCAGGGCACCACCGGGGCCGGCGAACAGCGACAGCTGATCGGGCGCCACGCCGAGCCGGGCCGCCCGGTAGGCGTCCCAGCGCGCTCTGGCCACCCCGGCGGCGGCCAGCGCGTAGGGCGCCAGCAACGGGGCCACCGCCTTGCTGATCCCGATCACGCGTTTGGCCTGGGACGCGGTCAGCGGCTTGCGGCGGGCGAGATCCTCGCCGGCCCGCTCGACCGCCGCGCCCGCCTTGCGAGCCGCTCGCCCGGTCTTCGCGGTCGCGGCCGCAGCGGTGTCGGTGGCCGTCGCCACCATGCCGCCGTCGGCCGATCTGGACCCTCTCCGCCGCGCCATGGGCGTCAGCTTAGGGGGGTCGGAAGGTCCGTGCCGGGCCGCTCTTGTCGATCACCCGGATGGCCTCGGGTTTCCCGGATTGTCGGTGCCGGTCATTACCCTGCCCAGTGTGACGACGATCGAGAACGCGCCCCAGGTGGCCGGGGTCGTCCTCGATGCCGCCGCCACCTCGAGCTGTCGTCGGCGGGTGCACCTGGATCACGATCCGGGCGCGGCCGGCACGCCGCGCGCGCGTCCCGATCCGGCGCTGCAGCAACGCCGGGCCGACGCGGCCGGGCACCGGCGGCAGATCGGGGAGCGACTGCGGCTGGGCGCCGGTTCGGGCTGGCGCGGGGTGGCCCGCGCCAGCACGAGCGCGGAGCGGATCGCCGCCACCACCGCCGCCGTGGCCGCGGGGGTCCCGCTGATCTGGGATGCGGTGCTGCCCGACACCGCGGGCCTGGGTCGCCGCGGTGGCGCCGAGCTGCTGGTGCGGCTGCCCGAAGGTGGCTACGTGCCGGTCATCGTGGTCCGGCACCGCATCACCGACCCGGGTGACGGCGCGCTCACCTCGCCGCTGGAGCAGCCGTGGCCGCAGCGGGCCCGATCCGATCCCGAAAGGCGGGTGCGGTCGCAGCCTCGTGATCTGCTGCGGCTCGCGCACCTGCACCGGATGCTGCAGGCCGCGGGCTGGGCGGCGCCGGCGGCGCACCCGTTCGGGGCGCACGGCGGCGTGATCGGACTGGACGCCGACGTCGTCTGCTGGCACCAGCTGCGGCTGCGGCACTGGCCGGGTGACCGTTCCACGCTGGCCGAGTACGACGACCGGTTCGCCGACCGCCGCGCGGTGGCGGTCGCCGCCGCGGTCGGCGGGCCGGCGCTGGCCGAGCCGTCCCGGGTCAACGAGTGCCGGCACTGTCCGTGGTGGCCGACGTGCGAGGCGGAGCTCGAGCGCGAGCAGGACGTCAGCCTGGTGGTGCGCGGGGAGACCGCGGCGGCGCTGCGCGCCATCGGCGTGCAGACGGTGGCGCAGCTCGCCGCGCTCGACCCGGCGGCCCCGGCGCCGATACCGGAGCTCGCCCCGCTGCTCGCCGACTCGGTGGTGCTGGCCAGGGCGTGGCTGCGCGGGCTCGCGGTGGTGCGCCGGGTGCCTCGGGTGCTGGTGCCGCGGGCGGACATCGAGATCGACGTGGACATGGAGAGCTTCGGGGAGTCCGGCGCCTACCTGTGGGGTGCCCTGCTGCGCCATCCCGGCGGCCGGCGGGCCGGCGACGACGCCGACGGCTACCGCGGGTTCGCGACCTGGGAGCCGCTGCCCACCGCGGACGAAGCCCGCTCGTTCGCCCAGTTCTGGGGGTGGTTCACCGCGGTCCGGGAGCGCGCCGCGGCGAGCGGTCGGACGTTCGCCGCGTACTGCTACAACGCGCAGGCGGAGAACCGCTGGCTGCTGGGCTCGGCGCAGCGCTTCGCCGGGCAGCCCGGGATCCCGGAGCTCGCGCAGGTACAGCGGTTCATCACCGATCCGTCATGGATCGACATGTACGCGCTGGTCAGCGCCTGGTTCCTGTGCGCCAGGGGGAAGGGTCTCAAGCGCGTCGCGCCGGTCGCCGGGTTCGCCTGGCGCGATCCGCAGGCGAGCGGGGAGAACTCGATGCGCTGGTATCGCGACGCCGTCGGGATGGACGGCGCCGCTCCGGTGGCCGGTCAGCGCACCCGGCTGCTGGAGTACAACGCCGACGACGTGGCGGCGACGGCGGCGCTGCGCGACTGGATGACCTCCGCGGCGATCGAGGAGGTGCCGTTGGCCAGCGATCTCTGATGGTCGCGCGCCCGAACGGTCGGTGACCTTCCGATCCGGCGCGGCGGGACTGCGTTGCGGCGACGATGATCCCCGCCATGGCGCCCACCACCTACGAGCGGCTCGGTGCGCACGGTGCCGCGTCCAGCACGCACTACCTCGGCACCGCGACCGCGATGGCGGTGCTCGCCCGCGGCGGCAACGCCTTCGACGCGGCGGTGGCGGCCGGGTTCGTGCTGCAGGTCGTGGAACCGCACATGTGCGGTCCCGGCGGCGAGGTCCCGGCGCTGTTCGTCACCGCGGCCGACCCCACCCCCAGGGTGCTCTGCGGTCAGGGGGTGGCGCCGGCGGCGGCGACCGTGCCGCGGCTGCGTGATCATCTCGGGCTGCCGACCGTGCCGGGCACCGGGTTGTTGCCGGCCACCGTGCCCGGCGCCTGGGACGGGTGGCTCACGCTGCTGCGCGACCACGGCACGCTGCGGCTGGCCGAGGTACTGGAACCGGCGCTCGGCTACGCCGTGGGCGGCTTCGGTCTGGTGCCCCGGATCCCCGGGACCATCGGCGCCGTCGCGGACCACTTCCGCACCCACTGGCCCAGCTCGGCCGCGACCTGGCTGACCGGCGGCCGGGTGCCGCAGGCGGTGCACCGGTTGCCCGCGCTGGCAGCCACCTGGTCCCGGCTGCTGCGGATCGCGGCGCGGGCCGGAGCCGATCGGGAGCGGCAGATCGACGCGGCCCGCGACGCCTGGTCCCGCGGCTTCGTGGCCGCCGAGATCGACGCGTTCTGCCGGACCGCGGTCCGGGACGAGTCCGGCCGCGACCACGCCGGGCTGCTCACCGCCGACGACCTGGCCGGTTGGTCGGCCGGCTACGAGCCGGCGCTGATCATCCCGGCCGGCGACGACTGGTCGGTGGCGAAGCCGGGACCGTGGTCGCAGGGTCCGGTGCTCGGGCAGCAGCTGCGGCTGCTCGAGGGGCAGGTCCGGCACCGGGACGGGATCGCCACCGCCGAGACCGTGCACCGGGTGGCCGAGGCGGCCAAGCTGTGCTTCGCCGACCGCGAGGCCTGGTACGGCGACAGCGCCCCGGTGCCGATCGACACGCTGCTGTCGGCGGCCTACGCCCGCGAGCGCCGCGCCCTGATCGGCGATAGCGCCTCGTGGGAACTGCGCCCCGGCGCCCCCGACGGGCGGGCACCGCGACTGCCCGATCACGCCTCGCACCCTGGCGGGCACCGCGGCGCCGAGACCGGCGGCACGCAGCTCGGCGGCACGGGGCCCGGCGGCACGGGATACCGCGGCACCGGGCTCGGCGGTATCGGGCCCGGAGGCACCGGACCCGAAGGCACCGGGCCGGCTCCGGCGGCCGGGGTCGGGGAGCCCACGACCGGTCCCACCGGTGCCGTCCGCGGCGACACCGTGCACGTCGACGTGGTCGACGCCGCCGGCAACATGATCTCCGCGACCCCGTCCGGCGGCTGGCTGCAGTCCTCCCCGACCATCCCGGCGCTCGGGTTCTGCCTCGGCACCCGGGCCCAGATGTTCTGGCTGCAGGAGGGACTGCCGTCGTCGCTGGTCCCGGGCCGGCGCCCGCGGACCACGCTGAGCCCGTCGCTCGGGCTGCGCGGCGGCGAGCCGCTGATCGCGTTCGGCACCCCGGGCGGCGATCAGCAGGACCAGTGGCAGCTGTGCTTCTGGCTCGCCCACACCGTCGCCGGACTGGACCTGCAGGCGGCCATCGACGCACCGACCTGGCACTCCACCGCGTTCCCCTCCTCGTTCGCGCCCCGCGACTGGGAGCCCGGCGGGCTGGTCGTGGAGTCGCGGCTGGGTCCGGCGACCCTGGACGACCTGCGTCGGCGGGGCCACCAGGTCGTCGACGCCGGGCCGTGGGCGCTGGGTCGGCTGTGCGCGGTCGGCCGTGGCCGGGGTCCGCTGGTGCGGGCGGCTGCCGACCGCCGCAGCGGGGTGGGCGCGGCCGCCGCCTTCTAGGCCGAGCCGGTCGATCCCGGTCCGGGACGGCGCCAACGGAGCCTGTCCCCGCGGGTCACCTCCAGGCCGCGCTCGTCGGTGCGAACGGCACTTTCGCACATTAGGTGCGAGCGAAAGTGCCGTTCGCACCACTCCAGCGCCGGCTCACGCCCACCTGGCCGGGGTCGAGCGTGGGATCGGGCGCGGGACCGACGCGACCGGCGCCAAGCCGGCGTCGGGACGGATATCGTCGGGCGCGATGACGCGACTGGACCTCGACCGGATCCGGCGGGCGCGGGCGTTGATCGATCCGGTGTTCCTGAACACGCCGCAGTACGAGTGCACACCCCTCGGCGACGAGCTGGGGTGCTCGGTCACGCTCAAGGTCGAGACGCTCAATCCGGTGCGCAGCTTCAAGGGACGTGGCACGGAGACGGCCATGTCCCTGCTGGCGCGGCGCGAGCGGGCGCCCACCGCGGTCTGCGCGAGTGCCGGCAATCTGGGCCAGGCGCTGGCCTACAGCGGGGCCCGGCGCGGGATCCCGGTCACCGTGGTCGCCGCCCGCACCGCGAACCCGTTCAAGATCGAACGCATCAGGGCGCTCGGGGCGGCGGTCCGGCTGGCGGGCGACGACATCGAGGACGCCCGGCTGGTCGCCCGCGTGATCGCCGAGGACTCCGGTGCCCACCTGATCGAGGACAGCCTGGACGTCGCCACCTGCGAGGGAGCCGCCACGATCGGGCTCGAGCTGCTGGAACCCGCCTCGTCGCTGGACACGCTGGTGATCGCTCTCGGTGGTGGCGCGCTGGCCAGCGGCGTGGGTCACGTCGCGAAGTCGCTCGCCCTGCCCGCCGGGTGCCCGCGCGTCGAGGTGCTGGCCGTGCAGCCCGCTGGTGCCCCGGCGATGGCGTTGTCGTGGCGCCGGGGCACGGTCGTGCAGACCGACACCATGGACACGATCGCTGACGGCGTCGCCGGCCGCTGCCCCATCCCGGAGGTCCTCGACGACCTGCTGGTCGTCGTCGACGACGTCCTGCTCGTCGGCGAGGACAGCATCAAGACCGGCATGCGGCTGCTCCATCGCCACGCCGGGCTGGTCGTGGAGCCCTCGGCGGCGCTCGGGGTGGCGGCCGTGCTGGAGAACCGGGAACGCTTCGCCGGGCGTCGCCTGGCGACGATCATCTGTGGCAGCAACGTGATGCCCGACGACTTCGAACGCTGGGTGCTGCGCACCGAGGGGTGACCATGCGCGAAACAGCATGCTGTATCGTGACCGTGGAATCACGTTCCAGTGTGGAGGTGACCGCGATGGCACGCTCCCGACATCGGGCCCACGCCGAGCGGAGCCGCGCCACCCGCTCGCGGATCATCGAGGCCGCCATCCCGCTGCTCGTGCGCGACGGCTATCTCGAGACCACGATGAGCGGTATCGCCAAGGCCGCCGGGGTGGCCGTCCAGACGCTCTACCTCTCCTTCGGCAGCAAGGTCGCAGTGCTGGAGGCCGCGCTCGACGCCACCGCCGAAGACCATCCGATCGGGGACGAGGAGGCGCCGGCGCCCGCACCGGGAGCGTCGCCACCGCCGCAGCCGAGCGAGCCCGCGGCGATCCCGACCGACGGACCGGCGGCGCTCACCGCCCACGTGCACGCCGTCGCCGCCGCGGTCGAGCGCGAATACCCGCTGGCCGCGGTGCTGCGGGCGGCCGCGGCCGACCCGGAGCCCGGCGCGCTGCTGGAACGCACCCGCCGGGCCGCGTTCGCGACGCACGCCGCCGCGGTCGACGAGCTGGCCGACCGGCCCGGCTTCACCGAGCACCTCTCGCTGCTGCGGGCCACCGAGATGGTGGCCACCCTGCTCGCTCCCGAGACCTACGGCCTGCTCGTGGTCAACCACGGCTGGACCCCGCAGGACTGGTCCGCCTGGACCGCGCGGCACCTGTCCGCCGACCTCTTCCCGACCGCCGCCGCCCGACCCGGCCCTGCGGCGCTGCCGAGCAGCTGAGCCACCGCCCCGGCGACGGATCCGGGACACCGAAACTGTCGGTGCCGTGCGGCACACTCCGCTCATGGCTGTCGCCCACACCGTGCTCCCGGCGCCGGCGCCGATCGGGGCGCTGACCATCGGGGTGACCGAGCACGGCCTCGCCCTGGTCGTGTTCGGCGCCGATCCGGACGCCGCGACCAGGGCCGCGGCCCGGCTCGGGGAACCGCTGGTCGCCGACCCCGCCCGGACGGCGCCGGCCGCCCGGCAACTCGCCGAGTACCTGGCCGGTGACCGGCGGGTGTTCGAGCTGCCGATGGACTGGCGGCTGACCAGCGGCTCGCAGCGGCAGGTCCTGCAGACCCTGCACGACACGGTGCCGTTCGGGGCCACCGTCACCTACGGGGAGCTGGCCGCGCGCAGTGGGCTGGGCGCGGGATACACCGCGGCCAGGGGGGTCGGCGCGATCATGGGCTCGAACCCGCTGCCGGTGGTGGTCGGATGCCACCGGGTGCTGGCCGCCGACGGGCTCGGCGGCTTCGGTGGCGGGCCGGCCACCAAGGAGTGGCTGCTGGCGTTGGAGGGGGTGCTCACCGCGACTCTCGACTTCGGCTGAGCTTGCGCCGAACGCTGCGCCGAACCCGGCGCCATCCCGCGCCGCACCCCGAGGGAGGTCCGATGGTAGACGTCTTCGATCCGCGCACGTTCGCGCGCGGCGTTCCGCACGACGATCTGCGGCTGCTGCGCGACACCGAACCGGTGAGCTGGCAGCCCGAGCCGGCGATCGGGATCTGGCCGGCCGGGCCCGGGTTCTGGGCGGTCACCCGCTACGACGACGTCCGCCACGTGCTGCGCTCGCCGGCCGAGTTCTCCTCGTCGTTGGGGGCCACCCAGATCCGCGACCCCGATCCGGACGACCTGCCCTTCATCCGCCGCATGATCCTGAACATGGACCCGCCGGAGCAGGTGCGGCTGCGCCGGCTGGTCACCGGGGCGTTCACCCGGCGCCGGCTGGAGCGCTTCGCCGGCGCCGTGCGGCAGCGGGCCGCGGCGCTGCTCGCGGCCGTCGCCGGCCGGCCCTTCGACCTGGCCACGGAGGTCACCGACGAGTTCCCGCTGCGCAACCTCGCCGACCTGCTCGGGGTGCCGGCGGCGGACCGGGAGTTGCTGCTGCGGTGGACGAACCGGGTGATCGGCTACCAGGACCCGGAGCACGCGACGGTGGTCACCGATGCTGACGGCCGACCAGTCAACCCGCGTTCCCCCGCGATGCTCGCCGACATGTTCGACTACGCGGCCGAGCTGGCCGCGCGCAAACGCCGGGAGCCGGCCGACGACGTGCTGACCGCGCTCGTGTACGCCGAGGTCGACGGGCAGCGGCTCACCGACGCCGAGCTGAAGATGTTCTTCTTCCTGCTGGTGATCGCCGGCAACGACACGGTGCGCAGCGCGCTGCCCGGTGGCGTGCTGGCGCTGCTGGCGAACCCGCCGGTCTACCGGCGGCTGCGCGCCGAGCCGGCGTTGCTGGCCTCGGCGATCGAGGAGATGTTGCGGGTGCACCCGCCGGTGTTGACCTTCCGGCGCACCGCCACGATGGCCGTCGAGCTGGGCGGCGCGACGCTGGCGGCCGGGGACAAGGTCGTGGTCTACCACGTCTCGGCCAACCACGACGAGCGCCGCTTCCCCGACCCGCACCGCTTCGATCCCGAACGCGCGCCCAACGATCACCTCGCGTTCGGCCAGGGGCCGCACCTGTGCCTGGGTGCCGCGTTCGCCCGGCTGCAGATGCGGGAGTTCTTCGCCGAGTTCCTGCGCGGGCCGCCGGTCGAGCTGGACGGTGAGCCGCGGCGGCTGACCTCGAACTTCATCAACGGGATCACCGCGCTCCCGTTGCGCTGGTAGGGGAGTCACTGGACCGATCCGGTTGCCCGGGTGCGTCCACCGTCCGGCTCCGACGCCGACCGCCCGACATGTGGGAAAGTGGTCCCGCACGGACCCCACGGAATGGGCAGGAATCTTGAGAGCGAAGGGATCATGAGAGCCAAGACGGTCATCGACGTCGACGGCCGCACCTGGCAGGTGCGCCGCAACATCGAGTGGTCGCACCCGGCGACCGGTGACGACTTCGAGCACGACGTCGACGGCGGCCGCAGCGCGGCGTTCCTGATCCTCACCGCACTGTTGTTCTTCTGGCTGATCCTCATCGTGTGGGCGCCCTCGCAGCTGCACATCCCGAGCTGGCTCTGGCTGCTCGCGCTGCTGCTGGCTGTGATCTTCCTGCCGATCCGGTGGTGGCTGCGCCGGCAGTGGACGTTGGTCGCCGAGACCCCGGGCGGCTACGACAAGCCGGCGGAGAAGTGGACCGGGCTGGTGCGTGGCGGCACCAAGGCCAAGGAGGAACTGCGCATCGTGGTGCGCAGATTGCGGACCCAGGGCACCCCCGCGCACGCCGACAGCCCCCTGCAGCCGGTCAACTAGAGGCTGTCCGCCGATGCCCGAGCTGCCCGAGATCGAAGCGCTGGCCCACCACCTGCGCGAGCACGCCCTCTACCGCCCGGTCGCGCGCGTCGACGTGGCGTCGATGAGCGCCGTGAAGACCTTCGACCCGCCGATGTCCGCGCTGGTCGGGCGGGTGGTGACCGGCGCGTCCCGGTTCGCCAAGTTCTTGTCGGTCGATTTTGCCGATCGCCCGGACGCGCCGCTGCACCTGATCACCCACCTGTCCCGGGCCGGCTGGCTGCGCTGGCACGACACCGCAGCGACCATCCCGCCCAAACCGGGCAAGGGGCCGCTGGAGCTGCGGGTGCACCTGGACGAGGTCGGCGGGCCGGGCTTCGACCTGACCGAGGCCGGCACCCAGAAGCGGCTGTCGGTGTACCTGGTGTCCGACCCGCAGCAGGTCCCCGGGATCGCCCGGCTGGGGCCCGACGCGCTGGCCCTGTCGGCCACGGAGTTCGCCGATCTGCTGGTCGGGCACACCGAACGGATCAAAACGCTGCTGGTCGAGCAGCAGACGATCGCCGGCATCGGCAACGCCTACAGCGACGAGATCCTGCACACCGCGAAGATCTCGCCCTACGCCTCGTCCGGCCGGCTGACCCCCGATCAGATCGACCGGCTGTACACGGCGATGCGCTCGGTGCTCACCGACGCCGTCGAGCGCTCGGTCGGGCAGGGTGCGGCGAAGCTGAAGGGTGAGAAACGCTCCGGCCTGCGGGTGCACGCCCGCACCGGGCTGCCGTGCCCGGTGTGCGGGGACACCGTGCGGGAGGTCTCGTTCGCGAACCGGTCCTTCCAGTACTGTCCCGGCTGCCAGACCGGCGGCAGGCCACTTGCCGACCGGCGGCTGTCCCGGCTGGTGAGGTAGACGGTGCCCGACCTGCTTGATTCCCCGACGGCGCTGCTCATCGCGGCCGGCGTGATCGTCGTGATGCTCGTCGTCGTGGTGTACCTGATCCTGCGGAACCGGCGCAACACGTTCGCCACCCCGCTGGAGAAGGCCACCTTCGCCACCCTGCACACGGTGGCCCTGGCCGCGCCGGCGCTGCGCGAGGGGCTCTCCCCGACCTCGGCCGCGTTCGCGCTGCCCTACCTGCGTCAGCTGCTGGACACCTGCGCGCTGGCGATGACCGACCGCGAACAGACCCTGGCCTGGGACGGTGACGCCGACCAGCACGAGCCCGATGTGCGCCAGCTGGCGCACGCGGTCCGCGAGACCGGCCGCCAGCAGGTGCTCTCGCACACCGCGATCGTCTGCAACCGGCCGGACTGCGTGGTCCGCGGGATCGTGGTGGTGCCGCTGGAGACCGACGGGGCCATCGTCGGCACGCTGGCCGCGCTGACCACCTCGACCGCCGGCCCGGTGCTGCTGCGGGCCACCGCGGAGGTCGCCCGCTACGTGTCCAGCCAGCTGGAGCTGGCCGAGCTGGACGAGTCCCGGGCCCGGCTGAACCGGGCCGAGGTGCGCGCGCTGCGCGCGCAGATCTCCCCGCACTTCGTCTACAACGCGCTGACCACGATCGCCTCGTTCATCCGCACCGACCCGGTGCGGGCCCGCGAGCTGCTGATCGAGTTCGCCGACTTCACCCGCTACTCGTTCCGGGCGGCGGGCGAGTACACGACGCTGTCCGACGAGCTGGCCAACATCGAGCGCTACATCCGGCTGGAGAAGGCCCGCTTCTCCGACCGGCTCAACATCAAGCTGCAGATCGCCCCCGAGGTGCTCTCGGTGGTGCTGCCGTTCCTGGCGTTGCAGCCGCTGGTGGAGAACGCGGTGCGGCACGGGCTGGCCAGCAAGCCCAACGGCGGCACCATCACCATCACCGCCGAGAACGCCGGCGCCGAGTGCGTGATCATCGTCGAGGACGACGGCATCGGCATGGATCCCGACCGGCTCACCGAGGACCTCGACGACGCCCACCTCTCCGGCGCGCACGTCGGCCTGGGCAACGTCGATGACCGGATGCGCTCCACCTTCGGCGACGACTTCGGCCTCGTCGTCGACACCGCCCCCGGCGCCGGCATGAAGATCACCCTGCGCGTCCCCAAGTTCCGCGCCGGCATCCGCGTCTAACCCACCCCCTCCCTCTTTCCCTCCCCGCCCCTCCCACCGTCCCCTATCCGCATTTCGGAGCCAAACTGCTGTTTTTCGGCCCGCCGAACCGCCGGATGGCTCCGAAATGCGGTCCGGGAGGCGGGGTGGGGGGCGACGTTCGGCTGGTGGGGTGGGGGCCGCGTAGCGTGTTGGTATATGGACGCGTTCCGGCTGCCAGAACGGATCGCTGCCCGGCTGCCCGGGCGGCTCGGTGAGCTCTCCGATCGGCGCGTGGTCTCGATGGTCCGGTTGCAGGGGGTGATCACCCCGAGCGCCGGGCCGGTGCCCCGGTCGGTGATCAATGCGGCGGTGCTGGACAAAACCCTCGAGCGCGCGTTCGCGCCGGACGGGTTGGTCGCGGTCGCGCTGCTGATCAACTCGCCGGGCGGGTCGGGCACCCAGTCCGCGTTGGTGGCGGACCGGATCCGGGGCCTGGCCGCCGAGCACGAGGTGCCGGTGCTCGCGTTCTGCGAGGACGTCGCGGCGTCCGGCGGCTACTGGCTGGCCTGCGCCGCCGACGAGATCTTCGCGCACCCCACCTCGATCGTCGGGTCGATCGGGGTGATCAGCCAGGGCTTCGGGCTGGACGGGCTGATCGAGCGGTTCGGCGTGCAGCGGCGGCTCTACACAGCGGGAACGTCCAAGTCGCGCCTCGACCCGTTCCTCCCGGAGAAGCCCGAGGACGTGGACTGGTTGCGCGGCCTGCAGGACCAGCTGCACGGGATGTTCCGCGACTGGGTCACCACCCGGCGGGGTGACCGGCTCGCGACAACCGGTCCGGACCTGTTCACCGGCGAGGTGTGGACCGGGGCGCGGGCCGTGGAGCTCGGTCTCATCGACGGTCTCGGCACCGCCCGCGGCATCCTCGGCGAGCGTTTCCCGGACGCCGAGCTGGTCACGGTCGAGGGGCGCAGGCCGCTGCTGGTCCGGCTCGGGCTGGCCGGGTCACCCGCCGCGGCCACCGGCCTGGGACCCGACACGTGGCTCGGTCTTAGCCAGGCGGCTGAAATACGCGCCACCTGGGCACGGTACGGTCTGTAGCGCGGTGTGATCGGATGAACCCGATTGGTGCTGAGCTCTGGCACTCGTACGGATTCGCGGTCACCATGGTCGCGGAGCCCGGCGTGATCGTCGAACATGATCTTTAGAGCATGATCGTGACGGTGTCGTCAGGCTACGTGGGAGTACCTGATACGCAGGATGAGGAGATCGTGGACAGCAACGACAGCTCCGGCGGCCTGGTAGTTCTTGCGGTGGACGACGAGGAGCCCGCTCTCGAAGAGCTGGCCTTCCTCCTCGGCGAGGACAAGCGGGTCGGCATGGTGCTGAAGGCGTCGGACGCCACCGACGCGCTTCGCATCCTCAACAGTCGTCAGGGAGTGCGGGAGGCCGCGTCCGCCGGACAGCTGGGCCGCGGTGGCCCCGGGATCAACCCGATGTCGGGCACCAGGGTGGCCGAGCGCACCGACGTCGAGGTCGTCTTCCTCGACATCCGGATGCCCGGGCTCGACGGCCTGGAGCTCGCGCGGGTGTTCTCCTCGATGGCCGTCCCGCCGTCGGTGGTGTTCGTGACCGCCCATGACGACCGCGCGGTCGACGCCTACGAGGTCGGCGCCGTCGACTACCTGCTCAAGCCGTTGCGCTCGGAGCGGTTGTCGGCCTCCATCGACCGGATCCTGGCCAGCCGGGTGGCCGGTTCGTCCGAGCCGGTGCGCGAGGAGAACGGCGAGGACGAGGTCATCCCGGTCGAGCTCGCTGGCACCACCAAGCTGGTGCCGCGCTCGGCGGTGCGCTACGTCGAGGCCCAGGGCGACTACGCGCGGCTGCACACCCACGAGGGCAGCCACCTGGTGCGGATCCCGCTGTCGGTGCTCGAGGACCGCTGGCGCGACGCCGGGTTCGTGCGCATCCACCGCTCGTTCCTGGTCTCGCTGCCGCTGGTCACCGAGCTGCGACTGTCCGGATCGGGTTACGTGGTGCGGGTCGGCACCGGGCCGGACTGCGCCGAGCTGCCGGTCAGCCGTCGGCACACCCGCGAGCTCAAGGACCGGCTGGTCCGCGCGACCAAGCAGGCCTGGAGCCAGCGATGATCGCGGGTAGCGAGGGCCCGCGGTGAGTACCTTCACCGACGGCCCCGCGCCGTCGGTGACGCCGGGGCCCGATGAGCGCCCCGAGGACCGCGAAACCGACCGCCCCGCGGCCGACGCCCGGAGCGGCCCGCCCTCCTCCGGATCGATCTGGCTGCACGAGGAGATCCAACGCCGGATCGCCGCCGGCCACGGCGGATCGATCGGCCGGCACGCCCGCCGCGCCGCCCCGGGCAGCACCGGATCGGCCACCTACGTTCCGCGGCACTCCACCCCCACCCCCGTCCCCGGCGGTGCTCCCCGTCCCGACGCCCCCGGTGGACCCGCAGCGCCGTGGCCACGATCCCCGCAGCCACCGATGCCGCCGCGCGGCGCCGGCCCGAACTGGAAACCGAAACCGCCCGCTTCCGAGGTCGGCGGCCCGGGCCTGCCCTCGCGGCCGGCGCGCCGGATGCCGCGTCCGCGGGATCTGCGGGCCACGCCGGAGCTGCCGACGAACGCCTTCGGTGTGGTGCCGCCGCCTCCCGGACCGATCGGCAGCACCGCCGCTGCGGCGCCGGTCTGGGACGTCTCCGCTGTGGAGCGGACCATCCCTCAGGAGGCCGCCTCCGGCCGGTCCGCGCCGGCAACATCCCAGCTCGACGCGGCCGAGCTCGACGCGGCCCGACCTGCCGCTGCCGGGAAGGTGGCTCCCGGGCGGGAAGCCACCGGCACCGATGACGCCGGGCCGCGCGGCGCCGGATCCGACGGTGCGGGCCCCGATGCCGTGGTGCCGGATGTCGTCGCCGCGCCGGGCGCCCCCGGTGGAGCGGATGGTGCCGTGGCGCGTGCGGCAGCCGCGCCGGCGGAAGCTGCGACGCCGGGAGCCGGGCCTGCGGGGACCGGCACTGCGGGGGCCGGGCCTGCCGGAACCGTCACGGCGGCGGCCGCGTCGGCGGGAGCTGCGCCAGCGGGAGCCGCGCCGACGGGAGCCGGGCCGACGGGAGCCGGGCCGACGGGAGCGGCGACCTCGATTGCGGCGGCTCCGAGCCCGACTGCCCCGACCCCGACCGCTCCGACCCCGACCGCTGAATTGCCCGATGGCGCCGGGCCTGATGGCCCCGGATCAGGATCGCGCTGGATCAGATCGCGCCCGGCCCGATCGCGCCCGGCCCGATCGCCCCGGGCCCGATGCCAGCGGCCGCAGTGCCGCCGAACCCGCCGCGGCCGGTCCCGATGCCGTGCCCGATGTGGCCGGTGCCGCCGGCACCGGGCCGGACGCTCGGGGGCGCGGGGTGGCTGGTTCCGCCGGTCCGGCCGCAACGGCGGCGCGGCGGGAGCCGACCCGGTCGGACGACAGCCGCCCCGGTGAACGATCCACTTCGGACCCGGCGGCGTCGCGTCCGCTCGCTCCGACACCCGAGCGGTACCCGCTGCCGCGCCGCATACCGGGTCGGCCGCAGGGACCCTTCGCCCGACCGGCCCGCCCGGCCGCTGACGCCGCCGGGGTACCGCCCTCGGTCGCACCGGGTTCCGCGCCGCCGACCCCGCCCTCCCGCGTCCAGCCACAGCCGGCGCCGGCCGCCACCGGCCCCGCCGCAGCGGCGGCCGCCGTCATCGGGTTCCCCGGCAAAGCCAGCATCCCGAACGGCAGCGTCCCGAACGGCAGCCTCCCGAACCCCGACCCGACGCCCCCGCAGCAGGTCCGGCCGCCCGCGGTCACGCGATCGGGCCCGGGCAGCTGCCGACCCAGCGCAGCTCGGACGCGCAGGCCGGTGGCGTCGCGGTCGCCGACCCCCCGCTCGGCGCCCGGTTCACCCCGCAGCTCGACTCGCCGTCCGAGGCGCACACCGACCCGCAGGGTCCGGCACCCGACGACCTGCAGAGCAGGCGGGTGCGGGTGGTGCTGGCCGAACGCAAGGGCATCGCCCGCCCGGTCCGCACCGTGGTGGACATCCAGGAGGGCACCGGGGTGGGGGAGCTGCTGCGCAGCAACCTGATCGGCTCCCAGCTGGCCGTGGCGCTGCGGTTCGCCGTCGGCGCCGGGCTCGCGCTCGGGCTGCTGCCGCTGCTGTTCGCCTTCTTCCCCGAGATCGGCCTCGTCAACGTGTTCGGGTTGCGGCTGCCGTGGCTGCTGCTGGGCTTCCTGGTCTACCCGTTCCTGCTCGGGCTGGGTTGGTGGCACACCCGCACCGCCGAACGCGTCGAGCAGAACTTCGCCGATCATGTCCAGGACTGATTAACACCGGTGAGCACACCCGCGCTGGTCGCGTTGATCGCTATCGTCCTCGTCGGGTTGGCCACCGCGGCGATCGGCTCGTTCGGCGTGCGGATCTCCCGCCGCACCTCCGACTTCCTGGTCGCCCAGCGCACCGTCGGTCCGATGTCGAACGCCGGCGCGATCTCGGGGGAGTACCTGTCGGCCGCTGCGTTCCTCGGGATGACGGGGCTGATCCTGCGCGAGGGGGCCGACGGGCTCTGGTACCCGGTCGCGTTCGCGTCCGGCGTGCTGGCGCTGCTGCTGTTCGTCGCCGCCCCGCTGCGCCGCTCGGGCGCCTACACGGTGCCCGACTTCGCCGAGGGCCGGCTGCTGTCGGTCGGGCTGCGCCGGCTGTGCACGGTGTTCGTGCTGATCATCGGCTGGCTGTACCTGCTGCCGCAGCTGCAGGGCGCCGGGCTCGCGCTCACCGCGTTGACCACGCTGCCGGCCTGGATGGGGATCGCCGCTGCCGGCGTGGTCGTGCTGGTCAGCGTGGTCGGCGGCGGGATGCGCTCGATCACCTTCGTGCAGGCGTTCCAGTACTGGCTCAAGCTCACCGCGATCGCGGTGCCGGCCATCGTCGTGCTCGGGTTGTTCCTGGCCGGCGGCAAGTCCTTCGATCACCCGAGCGGGCCGCTGTTCCCGGCCGACACGACCGTGGAGATCCGCACCGACGTCCTGCTGGAGGTGGCCGGACCGACCCGGTTCGAGGCCGCCGGCGTGCTCGACGGGCAACCGGTACGGGGCCGCGTGGACTGGCAGCCGGGCCCGCACGACGTGGCCCGCGGCAGCTCGCTGAGCTTCACCGCCGGCACCCCGGTGCCCATCGTGTCCGGCACGCCGGCCACCGACCGGTCCTGGTTGGCGCCGCTGTCGGGAGGTAACGAGGGCGAGCAGCTGCTGGAGATCTACTCGATCCTGCTGGCCGGCGCGCTGGGCGCGATGGGGCTGCCGCACGTGCTGGTCCGCTTCTACTCCAACCCCGACGGCCGCGCGGCGCGCCGCACCGCGGTCGGCGTGCTGGCCATGGTCGGTGCCTTCTTCGCGATCGTCGCGCTGGTCGGCGCGCTGTCGCGGCTCTACACGCCGCAGCTGCTGCTCAGCGGGCAGTCCGACGCGGCGGTGCTGCTGATGCCCAGCAGTGCGCTCGGCTCGGGTCCGCTGGGCTGGCTGCTCGGTGGGCTGGTGGCCGCGGGCGCCGGTGCGGCGTTCCTGTCCACCTCCTCCGGGCTGCTGGTGAGCCTGGCCGGGGTGCTGTTCACCGACGTGCTGCCCGGGCGGCTGCGGCACCTGCCGCTGGCCGCGCTGCTGGCCGTGCTGCCGCCGTTCGTGCTGGCGCTCACCGTCCCCCGGCTGGACTTCGCGGTGGCCGTGCCCATGGTCTTCGCGGTGGCCGCGTCCACGTTCTGCCCGCTGCTGGTGCTCGGCATCTGGTGGCGCGGGCTCACCGCGCCCGGCGCTGCGGCCGGTGTGCTGGTGGGGGGCGGCCTGTGCGTCGCCTCGATCGTGATCGCCATGATCGCCCCGATGCCGGGGTGGATCGGGGTGTTGCTGCTGCGGCCGGCCGCGGTCGCGGTGCCGCTGGCCTTCACGGTGATGGTGGCGGTCAGCAGGCTCTCCCGGAAGCGGATTCCGCCCGGTGCCGACGCGGCGCTGCTCCGGTTGCACGCCCCGGAACGCCTCGGTCTGTCCCCCGACCGCTTGCACCGGCCCGGTCCCCGCACCTGAGGTGTTCACCAGTTCTGGCCATTGACATAGTGGCCTGGTGACCACGACCGCCGTGATGGCCCTCTCGGCGATGGCGCTCGTGGCGCTCGCCTCGGCCATGATCGGTTCGTTGGGTGTGCGGTTCGCCCGCAGCACGTCCGATTTCCTGGTCGCCTCCCGCACGGTCGGCGCGGCCTCGAACGCGGGCGCGATCTCCGGGGAGTACCTGTCCGCGGCCTCCTTCCTCGGCATCGCGGGCCTGATCCTGCGGGACGGCGTCGACGCACTCTGGTACCCGGTCGGCTTCACCGCGGGCTACCTGGCGCTGCTGCTGTTCGTCGCCGCGCCGCTGCGCCGGTCCGGGGCCTACACCGTGCCCGACTTCGCCGAGGCCCGGCTGCGCTCCACCGCGCTGCGCAAGGTGTGCACCGCGTTCGTGGTGGTGATCGGCTGGCTCTACCTGCTGCCGCAACTGCATGGCGCCGGGCTGACCCTGACCACGGTCACCGGCCTGCCGAACTGGGTCGGCGCGTCGGCCGCCGCTGTCGTCGTGGTGGCCACCGTCGTGCTCGGCGGGATGCGCTCGATCACCTTCGTGCAGGCCTTCCAGTACTGGCTCAAGTTCACCGCGCTGGCGCTGCCGGCCGCGGTCGGGCTGATCTTCTTCCTCTCCGATCAGCGCACCTTCGACCGGCCGGCGCCGCCGCAGTTCCCCGAGCGCAGCACCGTGGCCATCCGCACCGACGTCGAGCTGCAGGTGCAGTCGCCGGTCACCTTCACCGCCACCGGCGAGGTCGACGGCGTGCCGCGCGACCGCAGCGAGGTCACCTGGGAGGTCGGCCGGCACACGGTGCGCAGCGGCGCGACGCTGGAGTTCCCCAGCGGCGCCCCGGTGCCGGTGGTGGCGGGTGCCCCGGTCAACGACTCGAGCTGGCTGACCCCGTTCCCCGAGGGCCGGGAGAACGGCCTGCTCTCCACGTACTCGCTGATCATCGCCCTGTTCCTGGGCACGATGGGCCTGCCGCACGTGCTGGTCCGCTTCTACACCAACCCCGACGGGCGGGCCGCGCGGCGCAGCGCGGTGATCGTGTTGGGGCTGCTCGGCGCGTTCTACATCGTGGTGACCCTGCTCGGGGCGCTGTCGCGGCTCTACACGCCGCAGCTGCTGGTCAACGGCGACACCGACGCCGCGGTGTTGTTGCTACCCACCGCGGTGCTGGGCAGCAGCCTGATCGGCGCGCTGCTGGCCAGCCTGGTGGCCGCCGGCGCCTGGGCGGCCTTCCTGTCGACCTCCTCCGGGCTGGTGGTCAGCATCGCCGGGGTGCTGTCCACCGACGTGCTGCGCAGCGGCCGGGGGGTGCGCGACTTCCGGCTGGCGGCGGTGATCGCCGGCGTGGTCCCGCTGGTGCTGTCGGTCTCGGTGAGCCGGCTGGGCTTCACCGAGGCGGTCGCGCTCGTCTTCGCGGTGGCCGCGTCGACGTTCTGCCCGCTGCTGGTGCTCGGGGTCTGGTGGCAGGGCCTGACCGACCGCGGCGCGATCGCCGGGGTGCTGGTCGGCGGCCTCGCCTCGGCCGGTGCGGTGGCGTCGAACCTGGCCGGATTCGGCGACCCGGGCTGGACCGGGGTGCTGCTCTACCGCCCGGCCGTGGTCACCGTGCCGTTGGCGTTCCTGGTGATGGTCGTGGTGAGCCGGTTCACCGCGAAGCGGCGCCCGTTCGACACCGCCCAGGTGATGTTGCGCATGCACGCCCCGGAGCGGCTCGGTCTGAGCCGGGACCGGCTGAACGAGCGCCCCCGCCGGTCCGGATCGACCAACCCGAGGCAGTAATTTCGTCGGGCTCGCAACGGGCCGGACCCGGTCGTGATCGCGGCGAAAGGCACACCAGTGCCGTACGCGCGCACCCCACGTGCCTCTGGGCCTGATCAGCGAAGCACTCATCGGAACGAACGGCACTTTCGCTCGCTAGGTGCGAGCGAGAGTGCCGTTCGCACCGCTGCTGGCCGCGCCGGCACCCATCTCCAGCGCGCGGGGTGCCGGCGCTCACGGCCCGGGCGGCGCGGGCGCCCAGCAGGTGTCGGTGGCCGGGTCGTAGAGCGGCCGCGGGTCGACCGGGCGGTCCGCGGGCGGGTTGATCTCCAGCGGCACCGGGTCGTCAGGGGTGAGGGTGTTCTCGCAGGCCAGCAGCTTGTTCCCGGCCGCGCCGAGCCACAGGTCGACGTGCGGGTGGTGGCGGGCGCCCCACTCGTCGATGCACTCCTCGCAGTCGTCCTCCATCACGAAGTACTTCTGCCACCGCGGTGCGTAGACCATGGTGCCGGCCGGCAGCTCGCGCGGGTCGGTGGCCAGCGTGACCGGGTCGGCGTAGCTGCCGGTGCCGCCGGCGCTGCCGTGCCGCCCGTTCGGGTAGGCGATGTCCGTGCTGCCCGCCGGGTCGTTGTCCGGGCCGCCGTAGAAGGTCACGTAGACGTTCACGGTGCCGTGCGCGGCCGGGGGGAGCGGGCTGGTCGCCGCCGCCGGGGCCGGCGTCGGGCCGGTCACCGCCGCCGGGGCCGGCGTCGGGGCGGGCGGCTCCACCACGGTGGTGCAGGCCGCGCTCAGCAGCACGCCCAGCAGGGCGAGCAGCCGCACGAGCAGCCGCACCCGGCGGGTCATGGCGCCTCCCGGACGGTCATCGACGCGGTGGCCGGTGCCGCGCTGAACAGCCCGGCCCGCGGGATCTTCTGCCAGCGCAGCCGGGTCCCGGCCACGGCCGAGGCCACCGACTGGATCAGCACCGCGTACATCAGCTGCCGGTAGACGATCTGTTGCAGCGGCAGCAGCAGCAGTCCGCGCAGCGGCTCCCGCTCCAGCCGGAACGCCACCACGCCGGCGGTCAGCTGCAGCGCCAGCGCCGCCCCCCAGATCACCCCGGTGCGCACCGGGTCCAGGTAGACCAGCCCGTAGACCAGGTACACGTCGACCATGGGCGCCACCAGCGGCAGCCCGATCTGGAACAGCCCGGTCAGCAGCAGCCCGATCCGGCCGACGTGCCCGGAGCGCCCGCGCTCGAGCACGGCGTGGCGGTGCTTCCACAGCGACTGCATGATCCCGTAGCTCCAGCGGTAGCGCTGGCGCCACAGCTGGGCAAACGAGGCCGGCGCGTCGGTCCAGGCCCGCGCGGTGGGCTGGTAGACCACCCGCCAGCCGGCCCGGCCCAGGGTGATCGTCAGGTCGGTGTCCTCGGCCAGGGTGTCGTCGCTGACCCCACCGACGCCGGTCAACGCGACCCGCCGATAGGCGCCGATCGCCCCCGGCACGGTGGTGATCACTCCCCAGGCGTCCTGCACCCGGCGGTCGATGTTGAACCCGATCACGTACTCGATGTGCTGCCAGCGCGCGATCAGGCTGCGCCGGTCGGCGACCCGGGCGTTGCCGGCCACCGCACCGACCTCCGGGTCCGCGAACGGGGAGACCAGGTGCCCGATGGTGGCCGGCTCGAAGATGGTGTCCCCGTCCATCATCACCACGATGTCGTGGCTCGCCGCGGCGATGCCCGCGTTCAGCGCGGACGGCTTGCCGCCCTTGGGTTTGCGGATGACCCGGACCGCCGCCAGCCCCAGCGCCGCCACCGCGTCCGCGGTGCCGTCGGTGGAGCCGTCGTCGACCACGATGACCTCGAGCGGGTGCGTGCTCGCCACGAGCGACCGCACGGTGGCGCCGATGGTGGCCCGCTCGTTGAACGCGGGCACCACGACCGAGACCGGGCCGGGCAACCAGCCGATACCGACGTCCGCGGCGGCGCGCCGGCGGCGACGTCGGCCGTGCCGGACCGCCACCACCATCATCAGCACCAGCCGCGCCAGCACCAGCCCGCCCCCGACCAACAGGCTCCACTCCAGGGCGGCCACGATCGCCCCGGCCACCGCCACCGTGCCGAGCATGATCCGGCCCATCAGCAGCTGGTTCGGGTCGGCCGGGAAGTCGGCCGCCGGCAGCCCGGCGCCGGCGCTCACCGTGGTGAACCGGACGCCCTGCGCCTGCAGCCGCGGGATGATCTGGTCCAGCGCGGCCACGGTCTGGGCGCGGTCGCCGCCCGCGTCGTGCAGCAGCACCACCCCGCCGGTGTCGGCCACCGGCAGCACCGCGTTCACGATGCTGTCCACGCCCGGCAGCTGCCAGTCGTTGCTGTCGGTGTCGACCAGCGCGGTCAGGTAACCTTCCTGCCCTAGCTGGCGCATCACGCCGTAGCCGGCATCGTCCACAGCGGACGCCTCCGACGAGTACGGCGGCCGGATCAGGTAGCTCAGCTGCCCGGTGGCGCCGGCCAGGGCCAGCTGGGTCGCGGTGAACTCCTGGTCGATCCGGGTCGGTGAGGCCTCGCGCAACTCGGGATGGGTGAACGTGTGCAGCCCGATCTCGGAGCCGCCGGCCCGGATGTCCCGCACCAGCTGCGGGTAGTGCGCCACCCGGGAGCCGACCACGAAGAAGGTGCCTGGCACGTGGTACTTGGCCAGCACGGCCAGCACCTGCGGGGTCCACACCGGATCCGGCCCGTCGTCGAAGCTGAGCGCCACCGTGCGCGGCGGCAGCGCCAGCGAGTGGGTGCGCCCCGCGGTGAGGTCGATGACCGGTCCGCCATTGCTGATCACCGCGGGGACGCCGCTGTCCGGACCGTCCGGACCGGCCCCGGTCGCGTCGATCCCGATCTCCGACGTGATCAGCCCGTTGGTCACCAGGACGCTGACGAACATGCCGAACACGGCGAGGATGAGCAACCACTTGGGGCGCAGCACCCGGCGGTGCCGGGCGGCCCGCTCGGGTGCCGGGCGGTGGGCGGCCACGTCAGGCCGCCCCGGCGGACGAGCCGCGGCCCGAGCCCGCGGCGCCACCGGCCGCGGCCGTCTTCGTCACGGCCGTCTTCGTCACGGCCGTCTTCGTCACGGCCGTCTTCGTCACGGCCGTCTTCGTCACGGCCGTCTTCGTCACGGCCGTCTTCGTCGCGGACGTGCTCGGGGCGCCGGTCCCGCCGGCGGAGCTCCGGCTCGAGCCCGCGGAGCCACCGGACCCGGCCGCCCCCGCCGCGGACGAGCGCCGGGCGCCGGTCCCGGCGGACGAGCCCTTCGCGGTCGCGGGCCGAGGGGTCGCGGCGACCGTGGTCACCGGCGCGGCCGGCCGCGACGAGCGGGTGCCGGGCTTCGTCGCCGCGGCGCCGGTCCGGGAGTCGCCGGTCCGGGCGGCGGTGGTCGACCTCGCCGGCGTGGCCGTGGCCCGGGGCCGGACCGCCGCGGCCCGCGAGGTCGGGGCCGTGCCGCCGGCCAGCAGGCCGGGCACCACGCCGGCGTTGCTGGGGAAGCCCGCCACCTCGCCGTTGTCGGCGACCGGGACGGCCAGCAGCGGCCCCACGGCGGTCTGCGACAGGCCGATCACGACGATCCCGATGTAGGCGGCGCACAGGGTGGTCATCGCGGCGCAGAACCACCGCACCCAGCGGCCGCGCCGCCCGGAGTCGTCAACGAATACCTGGGTGGGCGCCGATGCCCGCCCGCCGCTGCTTACCCGCGTGTGCACGTTCCTCACTCCGGAGTGGCCGCTCCGACATCTGTTCCCTCCCGGGATACCGGGTTCCGGCGACACCGCGGCGGCCGCACTGAGACGATCTCAGTGCTCCTTTGTCCGGCGTTGGGCAACGCCGATCGAAGCCTTTGCGCAGCGCAGCCCGGGTGATCGGGTCGACGGCGCCGGTGCGGGACCTGGCAAAACCACGAAACCGGGCACGGAGCCGCCGCTGGTCGACCGTTCGTCTACCGTTGGTCCTGTTCGACTGCCGTTCGACGGCGCCTCGGCCCAGCGGCGGCCTGGTGGCCGCGCTCACTCGTTTGGCGTATCCCACCGAGCAAGTGTGATGGATCTATCGTTCGCTTTTCCTGCCCCGCGAGCCGGTGCCGACGCCGGCGCGGAGGAATCGACGAGGAGGCGCCGTGAGTACCACGGGCGAGCGGTCCACCCGGACCATCTACGAGCAGATACAGGACAGCGACGATTTCGCCCAGCTGCGATCGCGGTTGCGCCGCTTCGTGTTCCCGATGAGCGTGGGCTTCCTGCTCTGGTACCTGCTCTACGTGCTGATGGCCTCCTACGCGCCCGCCTTCATGGCGATCAAGGTGGTCGGCAACATCAATGTCGGGCTGGTCTTCGGGTTGCTGCAGTTCGTCTCCACGTTCGTGATCACGACGATCTACGTGCGGTACGCGAACCAGCACCTCGACCCGGCGGCGGCGAGCCTGCGGGCGCGGATCGAGGCCGAGTCGTGACCGCCGACGCACTTCTTCCCGCGGAGGCGGCATCATGAACGTGTTCGCACAGGTGGCGCCGACCCCGGCCCCGGCCGCCCCGGCCGTGGGCAGCGTCGCGCTGAACATCGGGATCTTCCTCGGCTTCGTCGCGCTCACCCTGATCTTCGTCTACCGGGCCAGCCGGACCAACAAGACTGCGTCGGACTACTACGCCGCCGGGCGCTCGTTCACCGGCCCGCAGAACGGCGTGGCCATCGCGGGCGACTACCTCTCGGCCGCCTCCTTCCTCGGCATCGCCGGCGCCATCGCGATCAACGGCTACGACGGCTTCCTCTACTCCATCGGCTTCCTGGTGGCCTGGCTGGTGGCGTTGCTGCTGGTCGCCGAGCTGCTGCGGAACACCGGCAAATACACCATGGGCGACGTGCTGGCGTTCCGGATGCGACAGCGTCCGGTGCGCGCGGCGGCCGCGACGTCCACCCTGGTGGTGTCGTTCTTCTACCTGCTCGCCCAGATGGCCGGGGCCGGTGGCCTGATCGCGCTGCTGCTGCAGATCCCCAACAGCAACCGCGTCGGGCAGAGCATCGTGATCGCCGTCGTCGGAATCCTAATGATCATCTACGTGCTGGTCGGCGGCATGAAGGGCACCACCTACGTCCAGATGATCAAGGCGGTGCTGCTGATCATCGGTGCCGGCGTGATGACGGTGTGGGTGCTCGGCCTGGTCGGCTTCAACCTGTCCACGCTGCTCGGCGACGCGGCCGCGGCCAGCCCGAAGGGTGAGGCCGTGCTGGCTCCGGGCCTGCAGTACGGCGCCACCGCCACCGCGAAGATCGACTTCATCTCGCTCGGGCTGGCGCTGGTGCTCGGGACCGCGGGCCTGCCGCACATCCTGATGCGCTTCTACACGGTGCCCACGGCCAAGGAGGCCCGCCGCTCGGTGGTCTGGGCGATCTGGCTGATCGGCCTGTTCTACCTGTTCACCCTGGTGCTCGGTTACGGCGCAGCCTCGATCGTCGGCGCTGAGACGATCACCGCCGCACCCGGTGGGGTGAACTCCGCGGCGCCGCTGCTGGCCTTCGAGCTCGGCGGGGAGATCCTGCTGGCGCTCATCTCGGCCGTCGCGTTCGCCACCATCCTGGCCGTGGTGGCCGGCCTGACCATCACCGCGTCGGCCTCGTTCGCCCACGACGTCTACGCGAACGTGATCAAGAACGGGGACGCCTCGCCCGACGAGGAGGTCAAGGTGGCGCGGCGGACGGCGCTGGTCATCGGCGGGGTGGCCATCATCGGCGGCATCCTGGTCAACGGGCTGAACATCGCGTTCCTGGTCGCGCTGGCGTTCGCGGTGGCGGCCTCGGCCAACCTGCCGACGATCCTGTACTCGCTGTTCTGGAAGCGGTTCAACACGACCGGGGCGCTGTGGAGCATCTACGGCGGTCTGGCCAGCTGCGTGCTGCTGATCATCTTCTCGCCGGTGGTCTCCGGGGAGAAGAGCGTGATCTTCAAGAGCATCGACTTCCACGTCTTCCCGCTGTCCAACCCGGGCATCATCTCGATCCCGCTGTCGTTCCTGCTCGGCATAGTGGGCACCTATGTCGGCGCGAAGCGGGAGAAGATCGATCCGGCGAAGTTCGCCGAGATGGAGGTGCGCTCGCTCACCGGGGCCGGCGCCGAGAAGGCGATCGCGCACTGATCCGGCCGGGCCGCTTCTCGCAGCCCTGTCGATCCTGTCGGCACTGCTGGCCGGCTGCACCGTTCCCGTCGGGGGCGGTGCAGCCGGCGGCGTGCTGGCGCAGCCGGTGACCATCAGCCGGGTGGTCGACGGCGACACCGTGCACGGCCGGCCCGTCGACGGCTCGCCGACGATCAAGATCCGGGTGTTGGGCATCGACGCGCCGGAGACCCGCGACGCGGACGGCCGCGTCGAGTGCTGGGCTGCGGAATCCACCGCGTTCGCCGCCGCGACCCTGCTCGGCCAGCCGGTCACCGTCCTCGGAGACCCGACCCAGGCCGCCCGCGACCGCTACGACCGGGTGCTGGGGTATGTGATCCTGCCCGACGGGCGCAACTTCAGCGTGCTGGCCGCGGCGGCCGGCGCGGCCCGTTCCTACGTCTACGACCGCCCGGTGCGCGAGCAGCCCGCCATCCGGTGGGCGGAGGGCGAGGCCCGGATGGCGGGACGCGGGATGTGGGGTCGCTGCCCGGGTTGAGCCCCTTATGCGTGCTGGGCGCGCGCTCACCCGGGCGTCACGGCGGGGGTGCCAGGATGGTCGGCATGCATCCGGTGCCCTCCGTCGCCGTGGCCGAGCTGCCCGCGGACGCCGTCGTGATCGATGTCCGGGAGCCCGAGGAGTGGACCGCCGGGCACGCGCCACACGCCCGGCACCTGCCGATGAGCGTGCTGGCCGCGCGCCTGGACGAGATCCCGGACGCCGAGCCGCTCTACGTGATCTGCCGCTCCGGCGGCCGCTCGGCGCAGGTGGTGGCGTTCCTCAACCAGCAGGGCCGCTCGACGGTGAACGTGGCCGGCGGGATGCAGTCCTGGGCCGCGTCGGGCTTGCCGATGGTCGCCGAGCACGGCGGCACCCCGGACGTCGTGTAGGGAGCCGGCGTCGTCATGAGCACGCCCGGCGAGCCGTTGAGCTGTCCCCGCTGCGGGTTGCGTGCGGAGCCCAACAGCGGACCGTTCTGCCTGCGCTGCGGGCGCTACCTGGCCCCGCTGCGCTGGGTCGCCGAGCCGCCCGGTTCCGGCGCGTCGATGCCGCTGCCGGTGCCGCCGCGCCCGCGCTACAGCGGCGCCCCGCGCTACCGGTTCATCCCGCGCTGGGGATACGCGCCGGGGCCCTGGTTCTTCGCGAAACCGGTCCCGACCGGGCCGGATCCGCTGCAGGCCACCCGTTCCGTGCTCGGTACCCTGGTCCCGCTGCTCTGGGCCACCGCGGCGGTGGCGCTGCTGGCCGCCGCGGCGGAGGTGTGGCGTTACGTGCTGCTGCTGGCCAGTCGGACCGACGCGCTCTCGGCCGGCGTGGTCGCCGCGTCGGACGCGCTGGTGGCCGCGGCCGGCTGGGTGGCGCCGATCGTCGCCGCACTGGCCGGGGTCGGGATACTGCAGTGGACGGTGCGCGCCACCCGGGCCGCGGCGGATCAGGCCGGGGTGCAGCCGTCCCGGTCGCCGCGATCACTCGTGCTCGGTTGGCTGATCCCCGGGCTGAACCTGTCACTGCCCGGATCGGCGCTCGCCGAGATCGAGCACACCGCCCTGGGTCGCCCGCCCGCGCAGCGCCCGCGCCCGTCCCGGCTGCTGCTGGCGTGGTGGGCGCTGTGGGCGGCCGGGGTGATCATGGCCGCGGTGGTGCTGGTCTGGTCGCTGCGCACCGGCGTGCAGGCGCGCGCCGACGGGGTGGTGCTGCACGCGGTGCTGGATGTGCTCGCCGCGGTCACCGCCGGCACGACCGCGGTCGTGGTCACCCGCCTCACCCGCCTGCTCGGCCCACCCCGCCCCCGCCGCCGCGAGCTCGTCGTCTCCGTCGCCTGACGTCTTTCACCCCCACCCCCACGCCTTCCCCCGCCCCCGACTGCGCGTTTCGGAGCCATACGGCGGTTCTGAAGGCCGAAAAAACAGCAGTTCGGCTCCGAATGCGGTCCGGGAGGGGGGTTGGGGTTAGGGGAGGGGGGTGGTGAGGTGGAGTTGGTGGAGGCCGCGCATGACGAAGTGGGGGCGGCGGCGCGGTTCGGCGGCGAGTGTCAGGGCGGGGAGCGTGGTGCGGAGGGCGTCGAGGGTGGCGGCGATCTCGAGCCTCGCCAGTGGGGCGCCCAGGCAGTAGTGCACGCCGATCCCGAAGCCGAGGTGCGGGTTGCGGGGGCGGGCGATGTCCAGCTCGTCGGGGCGGGTGAACACCTGCGGGTCGCGGGCGGCCGCGCCGAGCAGCGCCGCGATCTTGGTGCCGGCCGGGACCGGGTACCCGGCCACCTCGGTGTCGACGATCGCGGTGCGCTCGAACAGCTGCAGCGGCGGGTCGTAGCGGAGCAACTCCTCGACGCAGCTCGCGTCGAGCGCCGGATCGGCGAGCAGCCGCCGCCACTGGGCGGGGTGTCGCAGCAACGCGAGCATCCCGTTGCCGATCGCGTTGACGGTCGCCTCGTGCCCGGCCATCAGCAGCAGCGCGGCCGTCCCGACCAGCTCGTCGGCGTCGAGTTCGGCGGCGAGCAGGTCGCTGATCAGGTCGTCGCCCGGGTGTCGGCGTCGGTACGCGGTCAGCTCCCGCAGCGCCTCGACGAACTCCGCGGCCGCCCGCTCCGCCGCCGCCCGCCGCCGGTGGCCCGCCGTTGCGCGGCTCGCCGTTGCGTGCCCCGCCGCTTCGGGCCCCCTCGGTTCGGTTCCCGCCGCTTCGGGTCCCCTCGCTTCGGTTCCCGCCGCTTCGGTTCCCGCCGCTTCGGGCCCCATCGGTTCGGGCCCCATCGGTTCGGGCGCCGCCGGTTGGGGCGCCGCCGGTTGGGGCGCCGCCGGTTCGCGCCCCGCCGGTTCGTACATGGCGACGATCGCGGTGGACCAGCCGCGCAGCGCCGACCGGGCCGGCTCCGGCACCGCCAGCAGCTCGGCGATCACCTCGACGGGCAGTGGCGCGGCGACCGCGGAGATCAGGTCGGCGCTGCCGTCGCGGCGGATCCGGTCGGCCAGCTCGTCGACCAGCCGCGCGGCCAGCGCCCGCACCGCGGGTTCCAGCCGCGCGGTGTGCCCGCGGTTGAACGCGCCGGCGACCAGCGCCCGCAGCCGGGCGTGCGACGGGCCCTCGCGCTCGAGCAACGAGTTGCGGTGCAGCAGGTTGAACGCCCCGAACTCGGCGACCGGCTGCGCGTCGGCCCAGATCCGACCCAGGTCACGGCCGCGCAGCAGCTCGGTGCAGGCGGCGTGCGTCACCGCGACCGGGATCCCGAGCAGCGGGTGCGGATGCACCGGTGCGCGGGCTCGCAGCGCGGCGAAGACCGGATACGGATCGGCGAGGAAGCCCGGGTCGGCCGGGTCGAACGGGATCAGCGGGAGTCCCGGATCAGTTCCGAACGGGCCCGCGGTCGGGCGCTGCGCCGCTGGTCGCCGTGCCGCCGGAGGTCCGGCGGCCTCCCGTTGCGCAGCCGAGCGTCCACCGTGGACCAAGAGCTCCGCGCCGACCGCACCCGAGCAGCGTAGGACGGTGGCCACCGTGGTTGGTCGGCGCCGCGCCGGCCGCACCGACCCCGCCCGGTACCGTTCGCGGCACCATGGCGAAGAAGACACGAGTCCGGGACGCGGCCACCGCCAACCCCGGCGAGAACCCGCGCCGGCCCTGCCCGTGTGGCTCCGGGAAGCGCTACAAGGCCTGCCACGGCGCCGGCGACGACGTGATCGTGATCCGGCCGTTCGAGGGCCTGGCCGCCGAGTGCGACCTGGTGGCGATGCGGGAGTTCCTGCCCTCGGCCACCGCGCCGCTGCCGTTGCGGGCGCCGTCGGAGGTGCCGGTGTCGCTGGCCACCGTGCTGCCCGGGGCGTGCGCCGCGCTCGTCCGCCCGCAGGGCGAGATCCTGCTGGGCATGCAGGTGCAGACCCGTTCCGGCGACCTGTCGGCGGATCTGGCCCGGGCGCTGCGCTGGGCCCGGGACGCCGAGCCGGGCAGCTCGCTGCCGGTGGTCGGGCCCGGACTGGCCGGCTCCGACGTGGTCCGGCTGCAGGACGAGCTGGACCCCGACGCGGCCCTCGAACTCACCCTGCACTCCGACTTCGCCTGGTGGATCTACCCGGCGGCGGACGGCTCGCCGCCGTCGGCCGAGGTCACGGCCACCCTGGAGCGGGCCAACGCGATCATCATGCCGACCGAGCCGGTGCTGGCCGAGGGGGTGCGCGCGGCGTACTGGGTGGACACCGGCACCAAGGCGCACCTGCGCTGGGTGCGCCCGGAACCGGAGGACGAACTGCTCGCCGCGCTGGCCCGACTGCACGCCCGCGGCGAGCTGGGGCTGACCGCCGACGCCCGCTTCGCCGGCGCCTTCCGCGCCCACGGGCTGCTGGTTCCGGTGTGGGATCTCGACCGCGAGCTGCACGTCAAGGAGTGGACCGAGCCGGTGGCGGCGTTCGGCCGCGCGCTGGACGCGGCACTGGCCGACCCGACGCCCCTCACCGACCCCCAGCGCCGCGCCCGCGACGCCCTCGCCGGTAAGCAGATCACCCTCCGCTGACCCCTCCGAGCGCGTTTCGGAGCCACACTGCTGTTCTGGGCCTCTTTCAACCGCCGTGTGGCTCCGAAACGCGGATCCCGGGGCCGAGGGCAAGGGGGGAGAAACGGCTAGACGCGGCCGCCTGCGGAGGGCGGGGCGGAGGGATCGCCGGGCTCGCTCTTCAGCTCGCGGGCCACGAAGTCCTCGATGTGGAACAGGTTGTCCCCGGCCCGGCGCACCACGGTGAGCAGGGTGGACATCGAGGCGACCTCCTCCACCTGCTCCTTGAGGAACCACTGCATGAACTGCTCGCCCAGGTAGTCGCCCTCGTCACGGGCGGTGCGGGCGAGCGCGGTGATCTGCGTGGTGACCGTCTTCTCCTGGGTCAGCGCCAGCTCGACGACGTCGGCGACGGAGGAGAAGTCGTTGCGCACGTCGGACACCCCGGTGATCCGCACCGGCAGATCCGAGTCGAGCAGGTACTGCACCATGCTCATCGCGTGGTTGCGCTCCTCGAGGGCCTGCGCGTAGAAGTGCGCGGCGAGCTGGGGGAGGTCCTGGTCGTCGAGGTAGACGGCCACCGCGATGTACTGCTGGGCCGCGGTGAACTCGTTGCGGATCTGCTCGCGCAGCAGGGCGTGGAACTTCGACTCGTCGGACACGACTCCAGGGTAGGTCAGCCGGCGGCCCGTGCGCGTGCTCACGACACCGTCAACGCGAGCCGGGGAGCCAGCCGACCCGGCCCGCGAGCAGCGCGTACCCGGCGAACGCCACCACGTCGATCAGGGTGTGCGCCCCGACCAGCATCCAGAGCCGGTTGCCGCGCTGCCACACCCGGCCGAAGACCAGCCCCATCACCACGTTCCCGATGAACCCGCCGAGCCCCTGGTAGAGGTGGTAGCACCCGCGCAGCAGGGCCTGGGCCAGCAACGACCGGTTCTCCGACCAGCCGAGCTGACGCAGCCGGGTGAGCAGGTAGGCCACCATCACCACCTCCTCGGCCCACGCGTTCGCCGCCGCCGACAGGATCAGCACCGGCAGCCGCCACCAGGTGTCGTCGAGCGTGGAGGGGGCGATGGTCACGCTCACCCCGAGCGCCTGCGCCACCAGGTAGAGCCCGAGCCCCGGCACCCCGATCAGCGCGGCCAGCCCGGCGGCGCCGAGCGCGTCACGACCGGGCCGGCGTCCGTCCAGCCCGACCGCGCGCAGCGCGAACCCGGCCCGGATCAGCAGGTAGCCGCCCAGCGCGCCCCAGGCGACGAGCTGCAGCACCCGCAGCAGCTGCGCGGCCAGGTCGACCAGGTCGGCCTGCGCGGCCGGCGCGTTGAGCGCCACCTGCTGCTCGTTCAGCGGAACCGGCTGCAGCAGCGCGTCGATCAGGCTCAGCCCGCTGCGCATCGCCGAGAGCCCGAGCGTCACGGCCAGCACGACCATGATCTCGGTGCCGATCAGCCGCCGCCGCGCCGGATCGGTGATCGGCGCGGTGCTCGACGGCGGCGGCGCCAGCCAGGCCCGGAGTGCGGGGGTGTCGGACCTGGCCATGAACGCGGACGCTACCGGCCCGGCCCGGTCGCGACGCACCTCCGCGGGACGGGAGCACGTCGGCGGCGGCGTCCCGACCCGCTCCGCCGGACTACCCTGGTCGGTGTGCGACGGCTGGTCCTCTCCCCGCGATGGATCCTGTGGCACCTGCTCACGCTCGCCGCGGTGGCCTCCTGCGTGTGGCTGGCGAGCTGGCAGTGGCAGCGGGCCGGCTCGGCGATGGGCAGCGCGCTCAACGTCGGGTACGGGCTGCAGTGGCCGCTGTTCGCGATCTTCTTCGCGGTCATGTGGTGGCGGTTCCTGCGGATGGACCTCGCCCGCCAGCGCGACGACGAGGACGGATCCGTGGCACCCCGCTCGCCGCCCCCGCCGCCACCGGTTCGCGCTCCGCTGCACGGGCCCGATCCGTTCGGCCCGCGACCGGCGTCGGCCCGCCCGGCGGCCGTCGAGGAGGACTCCGCGCTGGCCGCCTACAACCGGATGCTGGCCAACCTGGCCGAGCGTCACCCCGAGAACTGACAGGTGGGTCGCGTGTCGATCGAGACAGCTCTGCGCAACTATCGGATCGCCGCCTGGGTGACCGGCATCGGCCTGGTCGTGCTCGTGTTCGTGGCGATGCCGCTCAAGTACATCTTCGGGATGCCGCAGCTGGTGGCCGTGGTCGGGGTGGCGCACGGCTTCCTGTACATGGCCTACATCGTGCTCACGCTGCTGCTGGCCGAGCGCTGCCGGTGGAAGCCGCTGGACGCACTGCTGATCCTGATCGCCGGGACCGTCCCGCTCGCCGGCTTCTTCGCCGAACGCCGGGTCACCGCACGGGTACGAGCCGGCCGCACCCCGGTGAGCTAACCCCCCGCCGTCCGGGGGACGGGTCCGGCGGGTCAGGTGGCGGGGCGGTTGGCGGTGGGGTTGCGGAAGGGGCAGCCGACGAGGAGGGCTAGTTGGGCTTGCAGGTCGGGCACGGTGCTGGGGGCGTCCTGCCAGGCCAGCCGGACGTCGTGGTCGCCGGTGGCGGTCTCCACCCGCAGCCGCAGCCCGCAGCGGTCCACGGCCAGCGGGCGCACCCGGGCCTCCCGCCGGTCGCGCAGCGCGGACGGCAGGTACCGGGTGAGCGCGTCGAACACGTCGGGGTGGGCCCGCTCGAGGTGGGCCAGCCAGTGCTGCTCGTAGCGGCAGAACGGGTCGGGTCGGGCCGCCGCGAGCTCGACCGGGGCCAGCGCCGCGGTGCCCTCGGCGTCTGACAGCACGGCGAAGTCCGGGTCGAGGCAGGCCAGCGTGGAGCCGTGGCCGAGGGTCAGCAGCTCGGGATGCGGGTGCGAGTCGGCGACCTGCACCGCGATCCGGCGGGCCGCCGCGGGCTCCGGGAGCCGGATCCGGCCAGTGATCCACAGCAGCGCGCGGACCGGCTCCCGCAGGTCGACCGGGGCCCGGTCGGTGAGCTCCAGCATCGCCGGCAGCTCGCCGCCGTGCTGCCGGATGAGGTCGAGGGCCGGGTCGTCGTCGGCCAGCAGCAACGCGGCCGAACCGTCGGCCCGCACCCGGTGCACCAGCGGAGCAGCGGCCGGCGCACCGGTGCCGACCAGCGACGCCGTGCCGCCACGGGCGGCGACGCTGCGGGCGCGTTCGGCGTCGGTCGGGGCCGGCGGGCGTCGAAGCCGTGTTGTTCCCAACGGTCACCTCCGATTAGGTGAGCCTAAGCTACT
Organism: uncultured Actinomycetota bacterium; assembly: GCA_963730945.1. Classification (GTDB taxonomy): domain Bacteria; phylum Actinomycetota; class Actinomycetes; order Mycobacteriales; family Pseudonocardiaceae; genus Pseudonocardia. The sequence continues at coordinate 272,228 of CAVSTV010000002.1, read as the reverse complement.
TCGTCACCCGGAGGCTGTCCAGCCACCCGGTTTCCGGTCCGCGCAGGGTGACCCATTAGCGTTGCGAGCCGTGACCTCGGCAGGAACGGGCTCGTGGCCGATCCCTCCGTTGTTCACCCGGCTCGTCGACGACACCAGCCTGCTGCGGCCCAAGGCCGTCGCGCCGGGGATGGACACGGTGATCAGCCGCTACCTCGCGGCCCGCGACGGCAGGCTCGGCGAGGCCGTCGGCCAGCTCTCCTGCCCGCTGTCCAGACTGCCCGAGCTCATCGCCGAGCTGGTCCGCTGGGCGCCCGCGCATCCGGTCGACCTGGCGCTGGTGGTGGACACCGGTCTCGGCGCCGTCCCCAAAGCACTGTCCACAGTGTTCTCCCGATCCAGCCTGGTGACGGTGCGGGCGGTCGAGACGACGGCGCCGCCGGATGTCGACGCGATCTGGCTGGAGCGGGTGTCGGAGTTCGTGCCCGAGGACGTGGTCGCCGTGGTCGAGCCCCGGCGGCCCACCGACGACGACCCGAAGTCGATCCTGGCCTGGTTGGACGCGGTGCGCCGGGTGGCCGCGCACGGCTGCGCCCCGAAGCTGCGCTGCGGCGGGCCGCGCGCCTCCGACTCCCCCCTGGTGTCCGATGTGGAGGATTTCGTGCGGGTGGCCGTGGAGGCCGGGCGGGCGTTCACCGTGCTCGGGCTGCGCACCGTGGTCCGCGTCGACGCCGGCCCGACCGGCCCGCAGCACGGCCTGCTCAACCTGGTCGTCGCCGTGGCCAGGGCGCTGGACGGGGCCGACGTCCGGGCGGCGCTGCAGAGCACCGACGCCGCCGAGCTCGCGGCCGAGGTGAAGCTCCTCTCCGAGCACGCGGTCGGCGAGGTCCGTGGGCTGCTCGCGCACTGCGGCGCGGATCCGGAGCCGGTGCCGATCGGGCAGCTCGACGAGCTCGGGTTGCTGGCCTGATGCGCCGCATCGCCTTCCTGGGACCGCGGGGCACCTTCACCGAGCAGGCCCTGGCGTCGCTGCCGGAGGCGTCCGGGGCCGAGCTGGTGCCATCCGTCGGCAGTCCCGCGGTGCTGGCCGCGGTGCGCGCCGGCCGCGTCGACGCCGGCTGCGTGCCCATCGAGAACTCGGTCGAGGGCGCGGTGCCCGCGGTGCTGGACGGGCTGCTGCCCGATCCGCCGCTGGTGATCGTGCGGGAGGCGATCGTGGCCGTGTCGTTCTCGGTGCTGGTCCGCGAGGGCACCACCGCCGCCGACGTGCGCACCGTCGCCTCGCACACCCACGGCATCGCGCAGACCAGGGACTGGATCGCCACGAACCTGCCGGCCGCGGAGGTGTGGCAGTCCACCTCGACCGCCGAGGCGGCCGCTCAGGTCGCCCGCGGCGAGGTGGACGCGGCCATCGCGGCACCGATCGCCGGCGTCGAGCACGGGTTGGTCGCGCTGGCCACCGACGTGGCCGACAACCCGGGCGCGGTCACCCGGTTCGCGCTGGTCGCACAACCCGGCCCGCTGCCCGCTCCGACCGGCCACGACCGCACCACCTTCGCCGCCACCACCCAGAACCGCCCCGGTACGCTGCTCGGGCTGCTCACCGAGCTCGCCGTGCGCGGCATCGACCTGACCCGGATCGAGTCGCGGCCGATCAAGGACCGGCACGCCGAGTACTGGTTCCACATCGACTGCACCGGCCACATCACCGAGCCGGCGATGGGGGAGGCGCTGGCCGCGCTGCACCGCCGGTGTGACCGGGTGCGCTTCCTCGGCTCCTACCCGCGCGCCGGCAACGGCAACGGCGTGCGCGCGGCACCGTCGTCCCCGGTGGCGCTGGGGGCGGCCGACGCCGCGGTGTTCGCCGCCGCGAGCGAGTGGCTGCGGGCGATCCGGGCCGGGAGCACCGCGTGATCCTCGACGGCCGGGGCGAGCTGAGGTTGGCGCTGATCCGGCACGGCCAGACCGACGCGAACGTGCTGCGGGCCCTGGACTCGAAGCCCCCCGGGGCGCCGCTCAACGAGCTCGGTCTGGCCCAGGCCGCGGCGCTGGGCGGGCGGCTCGCGACCATGGACGTGGCGGCCGTCTACGCCTCCAGGGCGATCCGCGCGCAGCAGACCGCGGCCCCGGTCGCGGTGGCCCACGGCCTGCCGGTCACCGTGCTCGACGACGTGCACGAGATCTTCTGCGGCGACCTGGAGGGGCGCTTCGACCAGCACGCCCGCGAGCAGTTCGACCTGACCTACGGGGCCTGGTGGCTCGGCGATCTGGACGCGCACCTGCCCGGTGGCGAGTCCGCGCACGAGCTGCGGGACCGGTTCCTGCCGGTCGTCGAGCGGATCACCGAGGGCGCCACCGGCACCGTGGTGCTGGTCAGCCACGGCGCCGCGATCCGGCTGGCCGCGGCGGCGCTGCTCGGCGAGACCGCGGAGACCTCCTACGTGCCCAACGCCGGGCTGATCCTGCTGCGCCGCGGCCCGACCGGGTGGGAGCTGGAGCACTGGGACGCCGCCGCCCCGGTGGTCGGCGACGTCACCGCGGGCGGCGGCTCCGGCAGCTGACTCCGGGTGATCGCTGCGAGAGGCACCGGAGCGTCCTGCGCAGTACATCCACTGTCCGACATGTCCCCGGTCATGACACGGAGCGTCCTGCGCAGTACATCCACGTACCTCTCGCCATGATCACCGACGCCCGGGGCTCGCGGATCACCCCCGGGACCGCACTCATCGGAACGAACGGCACTCTCGCACGCTAGGTGTGAGCGAACGTGCCGCTCGTACCGCTCCGGCGCGCGCTACAAGATCCATGGGAGCGCGCTAGCCCCAGCCGAGCTCGTGCAGCGTGGCCTCGTCGATGCCGAAGTGGTGGGCCACCTCGTGCACCACGGTCACCGCCACCTCGTCCACCACATCCTCGGCCGTGACGCAGATGTCCAGGATCGCGTCCTGGTAGATCGTGATCCGGTCGGGCAGCACGCCGCCGTAGCTGCTGTCGCGCTCGGTCAGCGCCACCCCCTCGTAGAGCCCGAGCAGGTCGGGCACGTCGGGATGGCGGTCCTCGACCAGCACCACGACGTTGTCCATCTCGGCGGCCAGCTCCGGAGGAATGAGGTCCAGCGCGTCGCCGACGAGCTCCTCGAACTCCCGGCGGCTCAGCTCCATCCCGTGGTCCCGTGCCCGCGAGGTCAGTAACCGCCCCCCGCGCCGGCATCCGGCTCGGTCGGCGTCTCGGCGGGAACGTCGGCAGCACCGCCGACCGGCCCAGTGCCGTTCGCGGGGAGCGGGGCCTGGCCGTTCGCCGGGGCCGTGCCGTTCGCCGGCGGCGCACCGTTGGCCGGGGCGGGCGTCTCGCCGACGATCACGTCGCCGGTGACCGGGCCGGTGACCGGCGCGAACCCGCTGCGGTCCGGCAGCAGCGCCGCCAGGTTGCAGTTGATCTTGCGGGTGCCGGCCGCCCAGGACTCCTCGGTGACGTTGTCCCAGTAGACCGTGAGCTTCTTCTTGGAGATCACGTCTGCGCCGCCGGCGTAGTCGTTGGCGATCCGGCTGCACTCCGGCTGCAGGAACCCGTCCTGGTCGCCGACGTTCGGGAACGCGCCGGGGAACTTGGTGGACAGGTCCACGATGCCGACGGTCTCGACCGCGTGCGGGCCGACGCAGGCCACCGGGTCGCCGACGGTGCGGCCGTCGATCGCCAGGCAGGTTCCCGGGTCCTGCACCGAGGACTGGTCGGCGTCGGCGACCCGGCCGACGGTCGGGTACATCGCGCCGGAGCGGGAGGCGCTCTGCAGCCCGCAGCGCAGCTCCCGGTCGCCGTCGTCCCACATCGCCGCGGACGGCTTCAGCGCGCCCACCCGGAACCGCCCGACCGGGTCGAACCTGCCGTTCAGGTAGCCCACCACGACCGGCCCGCAGCGCTCGTTCACCAGCTGCCGCCACTGCCGGTCGTCGGGCAGCGTGGCCTGGTCGGTCAGCGCGACCACGCCGGCCTGCTCGAACAGGTGCGGCTGGCCGCAGTCGACCACCGCGGTGTCGCCGGCGTCCGGGCGGCTCCAGCTCAGGCACGTGCCCGGGGTCGCGGGCGGGGCTGGCACCTTCGGCTCGGCCGAGGGCAGCGCGGCCAGCGTGCTGAGCACCGGCACCTGGGCGCCGGTGAACCGGTCCAGGGTGGCGACGCTGAGCATCGTGAGGGCGCCGATCAGCACCCCCATCACGATCCGGCGGACCGGATGCGACGGGGGCCGGTTGCCGGCTGGGGAGCGGCGTTCGGTGGACGTCCGCGGCCGGGCGGTCGGGGGTCGCCGCGGAGTGATTGTTGATGTCATCTCGACCGTCATCATGCCGTTACCTGCGGACCGGGTCGTAGCCGCGGTCGAGGACTGCGCGATGATCGGTCGTCCGCATGCTGCGAGCGTCACCCTTTCGGGGTCGGTGCCGGGGGGTACGGTTCGCGCGCGCAGCCGATGAACGCACCGATGGAGAAGGGGTCGAGGATCGAGATGGTGGACGGTCACCCCAGCAACGGCGACCCGGACCCCGGCGACCCGAACACCGGTAGCCCAGACCCCGGTGACCGTGCCCGCGACGGCGGCGCGACCGGCCGGATGCGGTTCCAGGACGAGAACACCGCGCCCCGCGAGGCCACCCTGGCCGAGCGGAAGGCGCGGGAGCGGGCGCAGCGCCGCGAGCAGGAAGCCGAGCGCCAGGCCGAGGCTGAACAGCAGCGCACGCGCACCAAACGCAAGCGGATCATGATCGGCGCCGGGGTCACGGTCGGCGTGGTCGCGCTGATCGCGGTCGGCTACGCGGTGGCCCAGCCGGACGACGAGGTGCAGGCCTCCTGCGTCGGCGACGACGACGTGATCGTCGACGACAGCAACTGCGTCACCCCGGCCACCGGGGGCAACTCCACCTACTACGGCGGTGGCGGTTTCTACCCGATCTTCATCGGGACCGGCGGCCGGCAGTACCACTACAACTACGGCGGCTCGGGGCGCGTCGGTGAACGGGTCGCCGGTGGCACCACCGCGCTGCCGCGCGAGGGCACCCGGGTGCGCACGACCTCCGGCCGTTCCCCGTCGGGCACGAGCGGCTCGGCGTCGGCGGGCAGGGGCGGCTCGGTGTCCTCGGGCGGCAGCGGCTCGGTGTCGCGCGGCGGGCTCGGGTCCTCCGGCGGCGGTTCGTCGAGCGGCGGCTGAGCGGGTGCGACGGGAGACCGGGCGGCCCCGCGCGGGCTGGGAGCAGACGGTCCTGGGCCAGGGCATGGTCTTCGGCGCGCCCGGGCGGGGGGCCGGCGGCGCGCCGCGGCCGTACTGGGACGAGTCGGTGCACTACGTGTTCGAGATGGACGAGATCCTCTCGCTGGAGGCCGACGTCGAGGTCGTGCACTCGATGTGCCTGCAGGCCGTCGACCACGTCGTCGCCACCGAGCGGTTCCGCGACTTCGCGCTGCCGGAATGGTGCTGGGAGGGCGTGGCCGCGTCCTGGCGGCGCAGCGACCCGCACGTCTACGGCCGGTTCGACCTGCGCTACGACGGCGGCGGCCCGGCCAAGCTGCTGGAGTACAACGCCGACACCCCGACCACCCTGCTCGAAGCGAGCATCCTGCAGTGGAACTGGCTCAAGGACACCCACCCCGACGACGACCAGTGGAACTCGCTGCACGAGAAGTTGGTCGAGCGCTGGGGTGAGCTGAAGGCCCGGCTGCCCGGCGACGACATCTACTTCACCTGGTCCTCGGGCGACTCCACCGGCGAGGACCACGTGACCGTCGGCTACCTGCAGGAGACCGCGGCCGAGGCCGGGCTGAACACGATCGGGCTGGCCATCGAGGACGTCGGCTGGGACGTCACGCTGGACCGCTTCGTCGACCTCGAAGAGGCCCCGATGGCCGCGGTGTTCAAGCTCTACCCCTGGGAATGGGTGCTCGACGACGACTTCGGCAAGCACGTGGTGCGCAGCCTGCCGGAAACGCTCTGGGTGGAGCCGCTGTGGAAGGCGCTGCTCTCCAACAAGGCGTTGCTCGCGGTGCTCTGGGAGCTCTACCCCGGCCACCCCAACCTGCTGCCCGCCTACCTCGACGACCCCGGGCTGCTCACCGAGTACGTGCGCAAGCCGCGGCTGGGCCGCGAGGGGGCCAACATCTCGATCGTCGCGCCCGGCTCGGAGACCGCGACCGGCGGCGTCTACGGCGAGGAAGGTTACGTCTACCAGCTGTTCGACCCGCTGCCCGAGTTCGACGGCTACCGGCCCGCGCTGGGCGCCTGGATCGTCGGCGACACCGCGGCCGGGCTGGGCATCCGCGAGACCGTCGGGCTGGTCACCGACGACGGCGCCGCCTTCGTCCCGCACCGCATCCCTGACCCGTGAGCTCCCCTGTAGGAGGTACGTCGTGACACTGGCCCAGATCGACTCGGGCTTCTTCTCCGTGATCGGCCGCGGGGTCGGCGCGATCCTGCTCTACGCCATCGTCGGCGTGCTGCTGATGCTGCTCGGCTTCTACGCCGTCGACATCACCACGCCCGGCAAGCTGTACCGGTTCGTCCGCGACGGGCTGCCGAACGCGGTGCTGGTCACCGCGGCCGGCATGATCAGCATGGCGTTCATCGTGGTGGTGGCCATCTACGGCTCGACGGGGTCGCTGGCCGAGGGCCTGCTGGCCACCCTGATCTACGGCCTGGTCGGGATCATCGCGCAGGTCGGCGGCGTGCGGTTGCTGGAGTGGATCACCGGGATCGACATCGGCGCGGCGCTGAAGTCCGAGCAGATCCAGCCGCAGGCCTACGTGGTCGCGGCCGCGCACATCGCGCTGGGCCTGGTCGTCGCGGTGGCCATCCTCTGATCGGTCGCCCGGCGGTCTCAGGTCGGGCGGTATGTGTTCGCGATGGTGTCGACGAGGGTGGCGCTGCGCCGGTCGTCGTCGCGGGTGCTGCGGTTGATCTCGAGGTGCAGGAAGGGCAGGCCGCGGTCGGCGGCGGCGCGTCCCTGGGCGTTGCGGCGGCCCTCCAGCGACCCGCAGCGCTCGGTCCAGGCTCGGCAGACGTCGAAATCGGCGTCGTCGAGCGCGTCGGCCACCGCCTCCGTCTGCTCGGTGGGCGTTCCGGCTCCCGCGGAGACGACGATCTCGTGGTCGGCGAGGCTGTCGTCGTGGAAGCCGTGCAGCTGCAGCTGGCCGGCGCCGCGGTCGGCGAGGTGGGTGGCCAGGGCGTGGAACATCGAGTCGGGTTGGTGGGCGACGTCGGCGGCTGCGCCGGCGGCGCGGCGGTGCGCGCCGGCGATGAGCAGGGCGGCGCCGGGCAGGGCGCGGAACAGGGCGAGGCCGAGGCGCTCGGTGTGCCGGTCGGAGCCGGGGTGGGGGACCTCGACGAGGAGAAGGCCGGGAGGGGTTTCGGTGAGGTCGAGGGCGAGCAGGCCCCAGGAGCGGTCGGTGTCGAACCGGCTCGCGGCAACGACGCAGCTCCGGCCGGTGGCGGCGTCGGTCCCGGCGCTCACGGCGATGCCGAGCGGCGCGAACGCCTCGGCTGCGGCGGTGGCGTCGCCGGCGGCGAGCCGGTCGGCCGCGGCCAGGGCGCGGTCGCGCTCGGCCGGGGTGGGATGACGGTAGGGGCCGTCGGGGTCGAGGCTGTCGAGGAGCTGACCGACGGTGTCGTCGAGCGCGACCGGGGCGTCCGCGGCGTCCGAGCTGCAGGCGACGAGGGCGAGCGCGGCGGCGCCGAGGATGCCGTGCAGGACTGCGCGCCGGGGCAGCGGCTCGGCCGGTTCGGTCACCTTCGAACGCTACAGCGGGTGACGGGGCGGCCGGTCATATCCGGCGGGCGCTGCGGAAGCCGCGGGAGTAGTAGCCGCCGTCGTCGAGCAGCGAGGTCCCGCCGAGGTCGCCGAGGGTGGGTCCGTCCGCGGTGCGCCGGCTGGACAGGAAGCGGTGGTGCCCGGTGTCGTCGAGCCCGAGGTAGATGGCCACGTGGTCGATCTGCGGCTGGCCGTCGATGTCGAAGAAGACCAGGTCGCCGGGCTGCAGGGCGCTGTAGTCGGCGGCGGTGGTGCCCGCGTCCGGGATGACCGTCGTGCCGGGCCCGACGGTGGCCATGGCGTACGCCCGCCGCGGCAGCCCGGCGCCGGGGCCGTTGCCGTCGCGGAGCGGGAAGCCCAAGCGGTAGCCGAGCACCAGCCGCACGAAACCGGAGCAGTCCACATCGCGGTAGCGCACCGGGTCGGGGATCTCCCGCTCGCCGTCCGGGAACGTCCAGGGCACGCCGAGGTAGTCGTAGAAGTCGGAGTTCTCCTCCGCGATGTTGCCGCTGCGCTCCGGTCCGAACCCGGCATCGCCGCGGTAGGCCAGACCGGCCGCGTCGGTCTCGGTCGGTTGGCCGCGCAGGTACTGGGCCGCCACGGCGAACAGGTCCGGGGCGGTGTCGCGCAGAGCCCGGTCGAGCCACGGCCGGAACCAGGGTTCGCCCTCGGCGCCCGGGCCCCACTCCTGCGGCAGCACACGGACCCAGGTGGTGCTGGCCACGGTGGCCGCGGTGACGCCGGGGTCGGCGAAGATCCGCTGCGGGCCGCGCAGCGCGACGGAGCGCGCGCCGTCGGTCATCGTGGCCACCACGTCGCCGGCGGGGGTCCGGGCGATGGTGCGCGCCGGCCGGTCGAGGCGCTGGTACTGCAGCTGCTCGGCGACCGGCACGGCGGGACGGGCCTCGGCCGGGGTCCGGGCGGCGTCGCGGACGAGCCCGGTCGCGATCCCGATGACCCCGACGGCGACGGCGACCAGAGCGAGGATCGTGCGGCGACTGCGCGCGGCGGCGGGCATCGGGGGATCAGAGGGCGGGGGTGAGGCCGAGCAGCACGCCGCTGGCGATCACCCCGTAGCTGGCCAGGCTGACCGCGCCGGTGGCGGCGAGGGTGACCAGGGCGGGCTGGCGAACCAGCTGGTAGGCGATCAGGCCCGGGATGATGAAGCCGAGGGTCTCGTGGGCGAACAGCAGCGGGTAGTGGTCCTGCACGATGAGGAACAGGCCCGTGGACAGCAGCACGCTGAGCATCATCACCGCGGCGAACAGCCGCTTGCCGTACAGGATCACGATCCGCTGCAGGGCGCGGATGCCCAGATAGGCCACCGCGGTGACCCCGACGATGACCGCGACCTTGCCGACGTCCTCGGCCAAGGTCAGGGCCAGCCACCCAGGGGTGATCATCCCACCGGGGGACAGGTTGGTGGTCAGGTAGCAGATGAGGGCGAACAGCAGGCCGATCGCCAGGGCGAGGGTGGCGACCTGCGGGGCCAGCGTGACGTTCAGCATCAGGCGTGCTCGAGTTGGCCGGAGCGCCACGCGCGTCCCCGGCGGGCGGGCTGGCGGGGAGTCGTGGCGCGGGCAACCGGCTGGACCTCGTACGGGAGGCCGGGCGCCGTCGCGACGGGTAGGTCGCGCATCCGCTCGAGCAGGATCTCGCCCTGACCGTGGATGCTGCCGATGGCGAGCAGCGCACCTCCGCCGTCCGTGTCGGTGACCAGTGCGTCGAGCAGTGCCGGGAAGTCGAGCGGGCCACCGATGTCGCACACGCGGTCGAGGAACCGAGCAGGCACCGCAATCCGGGCACTGCGGGTCGCCTCGCCGATGAGGATGATCCTCTTCGGGTTCAGCACCCCGCTGAGCTCGCCCATCTGAGCGTTGCGCTCGACCCGGTCCGGCCGGCAGTTGATCACGATGTTGAGCGGAGCACCGATCAGGCCGCGGTCGATGAGCAGGTCGATGTTCATCCGGGTGGAGGCGGGGTCGTTGGCGGCGAAGATGTTGGCGAACGTGATCCGCCGTGACCCGGCCCGGTAGGTGGTCACGGTGACGGTGCCCGGATCGGGCCGGGCGGCGATCATGCCGCTGAGTGCGGTGGACCGGTCGATACCGGCCAGCTCGGCCACGGCGAGGGCGATCGCGACGTTCTCCTTGAACGCGATATGGGGGAAGCGGCGGATTTCGGAGTCGGTGACCGACTCCGGGTCGACCGGGATCAGCGCGGTGCTGCGGCGGCCGGCTTCCTCGCGCAGGACGGGCATCATCTCCCGCTCGGCGGTCACGCAGATCCCCCCGAATGGCATCGACCGCGACAACGACCGCGCGACGTCCTCCAAGGTGGGTCCCATCTCGGCGAGGTGGTCCTCCCGGACATTGGAGATCACACAGATCGTGGACTGGATCAGCTTGCGCTCGTTGACCTCCTGGAGGTCGGGCAGCACGGCCATGCACTCGATGACCAGGGCGTCCGGGCGGTGCGCGGCGGCGCGGCGGACGATCCCGATCTGCTCGACGAGGTTGGCCAGCCCGAACTTGCGGTAGACCGGCTCCTCCCGCCCGTCCGGAGCGATGAGGCGGGCGGCGGTGCCGGTGGACTTGGCCACGGTCACCAGGCCGCCACTCCGCAACGCTCCGGCGCACAGCCGGGTGATCGAGCTCTTGCCCCGGGTGCCGTTGACCACGATCCGGCGCGGAATGCTGTGCAGGTACCGGTAGTGGCGGCGCTGCTCGATGATCCCGGCGAGCAACACCAGCGCACAGCCCAGGACGTACAGCGTGAACAGGTAGGTCATGTCGGCTCTCGACGACGACGCAGTCGCAGCTCGCGGGCGAATCGGCCGCTGCTGCGGGTGGACGGTGGAACGCGGGTCGGTGCGGAGGGAGGACCGGCACCGGGGTCGTGCAGGTGCCGGTTGATTCCGGCGACGATCGCTCCGATCTCGTCGACCCGCTGGGCCGGCGCCGGCTCGGGCGGGACGCCGCCGCGTCGGGCCGCGGCGATCGCTTCGGCGTGGGCGGCCGCACCGCGCAGCGGCCGGACGGTGGCGATGTGGATCCACCAGAGCACGGCCAGCACGATCCCGGCGTCGAGCCCGGTCACCACGGCGGCGGCGCGGGCGGCCGGGTCGTGGGCGAACTCGGCGGCGCCGAGGTCCTGGTCGGCCAGCAGCATCCAGCCCAGCGCGGTGAGTGGGTCGCCGTCGGCGCCGATCCGGTGGGCGGCGACCGAGGCCTCGACGTCGTCGACGGTGCGCAGCGCGGCGACGGGAACGGCCGAGGCAGCAGCCCGCAGCTCGGGGTCGCGCAGTGTGCTGAACGCCGCATAGCCGTGGTTGCTCAGGATGGTGCGCAGGCCCGGGTCGACCACGTGGACCCGGGCACCCGAGATGCGCAGCTCGTCGTTGAGCGCGCGGGGGTCGTACTCGCCGACCAGGGTCGTGCCGTCGTACAGCGGCGCGACGGCCACGATCAACGGGGCGTTGCCGGAGGTGTTGAGCTGCCTGATTCCCGCCCCGGGCAGGGTCCCGGCGGGCAGGCCGGGCTCCGCGCCCGCTGCAGCCACCGGCTGTCCGGCCCGGTCCAGGACGTACACCGCGCGGAACACCGGCCGGCTGGCCAGCACCGTCGAGACGGTCGCCCACCGGTCCCCGCCGCCGGCGGCCGGACCGCTCACCCCCTGCACCATCGCCAGCCCGCCCAGCAGCGCCGTACGCAGCCGGTCACTCGCCCGAGCCGCATCCTTCCCGGTCTCGGCGACCAGCACCTGCGCGTCCACCACGCTGCTGCGGGACAGCACCACGTACGAGACTCCCAGCGAACCCAGGACACCCACCCCGACCAGCACGAGCAGCGCGGTCAGCGGCAGCCGCGGGCGTCGGTCCGGGTCCGGGGCCCAGCCGGCGACCGGGCGGCGGAGGGCACGCACATCCATGGCGAGCCGGTCGACGTCACGGGTGACGGAGCGGCGCACACGGCGGCCGCAGGACCCCGTCAGCACGTCATCCCGCAGCCGCCGAACCGGACCGACCATCGCGACGCGCAGCAGCAACCACGCCCCCACCGCCACCGCGGCCAGACCGAACGCCGGCACCACCCCCGGCCACCCCGGGGGTCCGCCGAGCACGACCACCGGCTCCTCGACGCGCGTCATCCCGAGCCCGCCCGCACCCGCCAACAGGGTCCCCACCATGACGAGCGGCGGCACCCCCACCCCGGACGGGAAGCGCGGCGACGGGAACTGCGCCGCCGCGACCCGCGACAGCCGAGTGAACCGCGCCGGGCGGGGTGTCGGAGCGACCCGGGAGCGGCGCACCCGCCTCCGGTCGATCGTGCGCTGCATCGGAATACGGGCGCGGTGATCCGTCGTGTGCGCGGCATCCTCGTACCACGCCCACATGTCGCGGCGTGCGACGGTGCCGCGGACATCGTCGCTGCGGCCGGAAATCCGAGAACGCACGGCCCGGATTTCACCGGCTATCCGGTCCGGTCTGCCCATTCTCTCCGACTCCTCTCCTGCGATATGCCCACGGGCGGCCCTTCGATTCCTTGCCCATTCATGGTCGTCTCGATCGGCGCCTCCTCCGTGTCAACCGATTTCGGCGACGTCGCCGGCAGCGTGGCTGGTCGGAATGTTGCGGCTGCCGAAACGCAGGTAGAGCGAGGGCAGCACGAACAGGTTGAGCAAGGTCGAGCTGACCAGCCCGCCCAGGATGACGGTGGCCATCGGGTGCTCGATCTCGTTGCCCGGGATCGAGCCGGCCACCACCATCGGGACCAGCGCCAGCGCGGTGGCCAGGGAGGTCATCAGGATCGGTGACAGCCGCTCCCGGGCACCCCGGACCACCAGCTCGGGCCCGAACGCCACCCCCTCCTGCTGCTCCAGGTGCTGGAAGTGGCTGATCATCAGGATCCCGTTGCGGGCCGCGATCCCGAGCACGGCGAGAAACCCGACCAGCGAGCCGAGCGAGAGCACCCCGCCCCCCAGCCACGCTGCCAACAGGCCTCCGACCAAGGCCATCGGCAGCGTGAGCAGGGACAGCACGGCCAGCCGGGCGTTCCGGAAGGACAGCACGAGCAGGAAGAAGATCCCGACCACGGCCAGCACACCCAGATAGAACAGCTGGTCGGAGGTCCGCTGCCGTTCCACGTACTCGCCGAGCACCTCGGCCCCGTACTCCGCGGGGAAGGAGTGGCCGGCCAGCACCGCATCGACGTCCCGGGCGATCGAGCCGAGGTCGCGCCCCGCGACGTTGGCCTTGACGTCGATGCGGCGTGCCGTGTTCTCGTGGCGCACCGCGTTGGCCGCGGCCACCACCGACACGTCGGCGATGTCGGCCAGCCGCACCTGCCGCCCGTCCGGGGTGTCGATCAGCAGTTGGCGCACGTCCTCGACGCTGGTCCGGCTGGCCGGCGGGCTCCACACGTTGACGTCATAGGCCCGCCCGTCGCGGAAGATGTCCCCCACCTCCTCGCCGTTGATCAGTACCGCGGCCGCGCGGCGCACGTCGCCCGGCTTGAGCCCGTAGCTCTGGGCGGCCGCGAGGTCGACCCGCACCGCGATCTGCGGGACGTCGACGATCTGGTCCCGGGTGAGGTCGGTGACCCCCTCGATGCCCTTCAACCGGTCCCGCAGCTCGTCGGCCTCGGCCTGCAACACCGCGAGATCGGGACCGGTGATCCGGACCACGATCGACTCGCTGGCCCCGGTGAGCACCTCCTTGATCCGCTCCTTGAGGTAGGTCTGCACGTCACGCTGCAGGCCGGGGTAGCCGTCGACCACCTCCTGGATGGCGGCCAACGTCCGGTCGTAGTCGACCTCGGGATCGATGCTGATCCAGTTCTCGCCGAAGTCGATGCCGTACGGTTCATCGGCCTGCATGGCCTGGCCGATGTGCGCGCCGAAGTTGCGCACGCCGGGGATGGCCCGCAGCTCCCGGCTGGCCTGCGTGGTGATCCGCACCATCTCCGCGTGGCCGGTCCCCGGCTTGGTCAGCCAGTGCATCAGGAAGTCGCGCTCCTTGAACGAGGGCAGCAACGACTGGCCCAGGAACGGGACCATCGCCGCGGCCAGCACGATGAGCACGCCGACCACGGCGTAGGCCGGGCGCGGGGTGCGGATGGTGCGGGTCAGGGCCGCCGTGTACCACCGGTGCAGTACCACGACCAGGGGCGGCACCACGGCGCGGCGCCGCGGCGGGGCGCCACGCAGCAGCAGCAACGCCAGGCACGGCGTCACGGTCAGCGCGACCAGCAGCGACGCCCCCACGGCCAGCGAGAACGCGGCGATCAGCGGCCGGAAGAAGGTCCCGGACAGCCCGGCGATGAAGTAGACCGGGATGACCGCGACCAGGGTGATGACCGTGGCGTACAGGATCGCGCTGCGCACCTCGAGGGATGCCTCCAGGACGATCCGGGTCGTGGATCGGGTGTCGCCCGCGGCGCGGTGCTGGCGGAGCCGGCGCACGATGTTCTCCACGTCGATGATCGCGTCGTCCACCACCACCCCGACCGCGACCACCAGGCCGGCCAGCACCATCGTGTTCACCACGACACCGGAGTGGTAGAGCACCAGCCCGGCGGCGACCAGGGAGAGCGGGATCGCCACGATGCTGATCAGCGCGGTGCGCCATTCGTACAGGAACACGATCAGGATGACCACCACCAGCAGGCAGCCGATGAGTAGGGCGGTGGTCAGGTTGGCGATGGCCAGGTGGATGAACGTGGCCGGCCGGAACAGGGTGGCGTCGATGACCACCCCGTCCAGGCCCGGCCGCAGCTGCGCCAGCGCCTCGTCCACCCCCGCGGTCACCGCGACGGTGTTGGCCCAGGGCAGCTTCTCGACGATGAGCATCAGCCCCTCGCCGTCGTTGATCACCGCGTCGCCGGCCAGCGGCCAGGTGCCCTCGACGACCTGGGCCACCTCGCCCAGCCGCAGCACCGCGCCGTCCCGGTTGGCCACCGGCACCTGGGCCAGGTCCGCCGGGGTCACGATGGGCAGCGTGGTGTTCACGCTCAGCCGCTGGTTCGGGGTGTCGATCCAGCCGCCGGTTCCGATGAAGCCACCGTCGGAGAACCGCAGCAACCCCGCGTCCAGGGCGTCCGCGGTGACCTGCATGACCGTGTCCAGCGAGACCCCGCCTGCGGCCAACCGCGCCGGCTCCACCTGCACCTGGTACATCTGGATGCGCTCACCGTAGATCGTCACGTTGGCCACGCCGGGCACCCGCAGCAGTCGCTGGCGGATGTTCCAGTAGGCGTCCATGGACAGCTCTGCCGTCGACTTGGTCGCCGACGACACCGCGATCTTCATCGCCCGGCTGGTCGAGGACAGCGGCTGGATCATGACCGGCGGCGCCGCCCAGGTCGGCAGCGTGGAGGTCACCAGGTTGACCCGCTCACCGACCAGCTGTCGGGCCCGGAGCAGGTCGGTGCCGCGGCGGAACCGCAGGTCGATCAGCGACAGGTCGCTCACCGACTTGGAGCGCATGGTGTCCAGGTCCTCGACGCCGGCCAGCGCCTGCTCCAGTGGAGTCGTGATCAACTCTTCGACCTCGACCGCGGACATGCCCAGCGCCACCGTCTGGATCTCCACCCGCGGCGGGGCGAACTCGGGGAACGCGTCGATCGGGGTCCCGGGCAGCTGCACGACGCCCAGCACCAGCATGCCCAGCGCCCCGGCGAGCACCAGGAAGCGGAACCGCATGCTCGTGGCGACGATCCAGCGCATTACCGTCGGCTCCGGTGCGGATGCCGCTGCTGTCGAGGACCCATCGGACACCGCACTAGTACTTGCCGACCTTGAACTCGGTGCCCCACAGCTCGGCGGCACCGACCGTCACCACCGAGGTGCCCACCGGTGGGCCCGCGGTCAGCACGACCTGGTCGGCCGCGATGGCCGCCACGGCGACCGGGGCCCGCAGGTAGCTGGTGCCCTCCGGGTTGGTGTAGACGAAGGTGCTGCCGTCGGGCTGGTACATCAGGGCCGCGTAGGGCACCACCAGCCGACCGTCCGGGCCGACCGCGACCGGGACGGTCGCGATCGCGAGCCGCTGCACCGCCTGCGGGGTCAGGGTCAGCCGGTGCAGGTCGGTGCCCGGGATGGCCTCGACGGTGGCCGGGGACGGCGGCGCCGCCGTCGACGGAACCGTGGCGCACCCGCTCAACACGGCGACGGCGAGCCCGATCGGGACGAGCAGGCGCGGCGACGAGATCACGATGGGCCCCCCTGGGTGATCGGCTGGTCGGCGGTCGGGCGTTCGGCCGGGCCACGTCGTGGTCGCGGCACGTCCAGTTCCAGGTCCTCGGTTCGCCGCCCGCGGCCGGCGAACCGCAGGTACAGCGCGGGCACCACGAGCAGGGTGACCAGCGCGGTGCTGACCAGCCCGCCGAGCACGACCGCGGCCATCGGCGCGAGCAGCTCGAGCCCGGGAACCGGACCGGCCCACACCAGCGGCAACATCGCCGCGGCGATGGCCAGCCCGGTCAGCAGCACCGGGCCGAACCGGTCCGCGGCTGCTCGCCGGATCAGCGCCGGCCGGTGGAAGCGGTGGCCGTCCTCCTCCAGCCGCTGGCCGTGCCGGATCAGCACGATCAGCTGGCCGGCGGCCACGGTGAGCACGGCGAGCAGGCCGGCCAGCGAGCCGAGGGACAGCAACCCGCCGGCGAGCACCGCGGCCACCGCTCCGCCGGCCACCGCGAGCGGCAGGCTCAGCACGGCGACCGCGGCCAGCCGCCAGCTGCCCAGCGCTGCCTGCAGCAGCAGGAAGATCACGATGACGGCGGCCGCCGCGGTCCAGACGACTCGGGTGACCGCGCCCGTCCACTCCGGGTAGTCGGTCAGCAGCTCCGCGCGGTAGCCGTAGCCGAACGGCAGCGCGCGCAGCACCCGTTCCGCGTCGGCGGCCACCCCGCCGTAGCCGCGGCCGTCGACGGCGGCGACCACGTCGACGTAGCGAGACGCCGCGTCCCGCGGCACGGTCGCCGGCACCGGCCCCACGGTCACCGAGGCCACGTCGGCCAGGCGCACCTGGCCGCCGGCCGGCAGGTCGACGGGCAGGTCCTGCACGGCGGTGACGTTGCCGCGTACCTCCGGAGCCCCCCAGACCACGACGTCGAAGACCTTCTGCCGCTCGAAAACGGTGCCCACGGTGAGCCCGGACACCAGGGTCGCGGCGGCCCGCCGGATGTCACCCGGCGTGAGCCCGAACCGCTGGGCCGCGGCCAGGTCGACCTGGACCTGGATGGCCGGGGTCAACGGCAGGCGCGCGACCACCGGGTCGCGCAGGCCGTCGATGCCGGCGATCGCCTGGCGGACCCGCTCGGCCTGCTCGTCCAGCCCCGCGAGATCGTCGCCGTAGACCCGGATCCGCAGGTCGGGGTCGGGCGCGGCCAGCGCGTCGCCGGCCCGGTCGTCCAGGTAGGTGGAGACGGCCGGGTCCAGGCCCGGATACCCGTGCAGGGTCTCGGTGATCGCGGCCACGGTGGCGTCCCGGTCGGCCACCGGGTCGACGTGCACCCACAGCTGACCGGCGTGCACGTCGCCGACCCGGTCGGAGAGGATGGCCCGCCCCAGGTGCGCCCCGGCCCCGGTGACCCCGGGGATGGTGCGCAGCTCCGCCGCGATCAGCCCGGCCACCCGGTTCATCTCGGGGCGCGAGGTGCCGCCCGGCCCGGTGACGTCGACCAGGATGTCGGGTTCGGCCAGCTTGGGCGACAGCGAGGTGGCCAGCAGCGGCACCGTGGCCAGCCCGGCGACGAGCAGCACCGCGGCCACGGCCAGCGCCGGCCCGACCCGTTCGGTGATCCGCGGCCCGAGCCGGGCGTAGCGGTCCCGCACGCCGCCCAGCAGCGTCCGCTGCTCGCCACCGCCGGGCGGGGGAGCCAGCAGGAAACTCAGCGCCGGGGTCAGGGTCAGGGTGACCAGCAGCGAGACCAGGCAGGCCACCAGGTAGCCGAGGGCGAAGGAACGCAGCAGCGCGCCCAGCGATCCGCCGACGACCAGCGCCGGGACCAGCGCGGCGGCGGTGAGCAGCAGCGCGCAGACCAACCCGCTGCGGGTGCGCACCGTCGCCTCCAGGATGGTCCGCGCCACCGAGGTCGTCGGGCCGGCGCCGGTCCGGACGTTTCGCCCACCGGTGGCCGGCGCGCTCGCGGCCAGCGCATCGGAGATCACGACCGCCAGCGCGGCCCCCAACCCCAGCATGACCAGCAGGTTCAGCGGTGTCCCGGTGAGCAGCAGCACCCCGGCGGCGCCGGCCGGCGCGACCAGCAGCACCGCGATGGCGATCACCGCGGGTCGCCAGCCGGGCAGCAGCAGCGCGATGACCAGTGCGGCCAGCCCGAGGCCCAGCCCGACCAGCAGGGTGACGTTGCCGGTGAGCTCTTCGAGGTAGCCGGCCGGCCGGTACAGCGAGGTGGTGAACTCGACACCGGGCAGGCCCGGGCGCAGCGACTCCAGGGCCTGCTCGACCCCGCGGGTGACCTCAAGGGTGTTCCGACCCGGGAACTTCTCGACGACGATGATCAGCCCGGCGTCGGCACCCGGGCCCGGGTCATCGGCATGGGGCGCCACCGCGTCGCCGATGAGCGGCGGGTGGTCCTCCACGACGCCGGCCACGTCGCCGATGCGCAGCTCGGGACGGCCGTCCACGGCCACCGCGGCCAGCTGCCCGGCGTCGGTGATCGGCAGCACGTGCCGCACGCCGAGCCGTTGGTTGGGCGTGTCGATGAAGCCGCCGGTGCCCGGGGTGGAGGCCTCCAGGAAGGTCAGCGGGGAGGACCAGGTGGCGTTGCCGGTGGTGGCGATGATGTCGGCCAGGGTCAGTCCCTGCTCGGCGAGCCGCCGCGGGTCGACCAGCACCTGCAGCTGCCGGTCCCGTTCGCCGAAGATGGCCACGTTGGCCACCCCGGGGACGCCCATCAGCTTGGGCCGGATGGTCCACCGCGCCGATACCGACTGCTCGACCAGCGACATGTCACGCGCGGACATGCCGATCACCATGACCCGGGCGGCGGAAGAGGTCGGCTCCAACATGGCCGGCGGCTTCGAGACCGCAGGCAGGGCCACGGCGGCCTGGGTGAGCCGCTCCTGCACCAGCTGGCGGGCCCGGTACAGGTCCACCCCCGGCTCGAAGTCCAGCACCACCGACGACAGACCGGGCATCGAGGTGGAGCGCATGTCGGCGACGAAGGCGACGCCGTTGAGCAGGTCCGCCTCCAGCGGTGCGGTGATCATCTGCTCGACCTCCACCGCGGACAGCCCCAGCGCCTCGGTCTGCACCTCGATGCGCACCGGGTCGATCTCGGGCAGCGCCTCCGGCCGGGCGGAGGCCAGCTGGACCAGGCCGAGGCCGATCACCCCGACGGCGACGGTGACGACGACCAGCCGCAGCTTCAGGCTCCACCCGACCAGGGACCGCAGCATGGTCAGTCCCCCTGGCTGTCGAACAGCCGACGGACCTGGTGTTCGAGCAGCGCCACTCGGGGTGCGATGCGCGCGGTGCGAACCTTCGTCCAGGCGTGCAGCACCGCGGTGAGCAGGTCGATGGTCTCCCAGGCCAGCACCCGGGTGCGGGACACCGGGGCGTAGCGCAGGTAGTCCTCGAGGAACCCGTCGCACAGCTCGTCGACGGCGGCGATGCGCTCGGCCAGCTTCACGCCGGTCGGCGCCACGGCCTCGGCGTCCTTGGCGAAGACCCCCACATCGCGCAGCTTCGCCCGGAAGCGGCCGATGTCCAGCGCGGGCTCCGCCGTGCAGCAGCCGTCGAAGTCGATGAAACCGACGCCCCCGTCGTGCACCATGACCTGGCCCGGCCGGAAGTCGTGGTGGGCCGGCCCGACGGGGTCGGCCGGCGCGCCGGCCGCGAGTTCCCGCAACCGGTTCAGCAACGGATCGGCCGCCGCGGCCAGGGTCGGGATGGTGGCGCCGAGCCGGGCGGTCACCTCGCGCAGCTCGGCCAGCTCGTCCTCCCAGGTGTGCGCCCGACCGTGCCGCACGCCGCAGCGGTGCAGCGCGGCCAGCCCCCTGGCCGTCTGGTGCAGCCGGGTGCGCAGCTCGGTGAGCAGCCGCTCGTCGCCGTCGAGCAGCGCGGACCGGACTAGATCGGTGAGGCCGGCGCTGCCCGCGATGCCGGCCTGCAGCAGGACCCGCTGCTCGGGCAGGTAGGCCAGCGGCTCGGAGATCTGCACGGCCTCCCCGGCCGCCAGCTCGGTGGCCCACAGCGCGGTCATCGCGGCGAAGGCGTTGCCGCCCTTGTCCCCCTGATGGATCTTGGCCACCACCACGTCCGGCCAGCCGGGCCGCGGGTCGTCGTACCGCAGCTCGTAGCGCACGGTGCAGCGGCTGCCCGGCTTGTAGCGCACGATCTCGGGCCGGGCCTCGGCGATCCGGATGCCCGGGTAGGCCTGCTGGTCGATGGCGCGCTCGAGCAGGTCGCGCGCCGAGCTCGGGTCGGCCAGCACCGGCAGGGCCGGCAGCCGGTGATCGGCGGCCTCGGTGCGCAGCCGCAGCCGCAGGTCCGCGATGGCGCCGACCCAGTCCGGATCACCGAACCGGCCGCTGCCGTTCGCGGCCGCGAACGGCCCGGTGGTCGGCGGCTCCAGCTGGCCGACCAGCACGACCGGCCGGGTGGTCGAGGTGAACGGATCCGCCACCAGCAGCTCGTAGCGCGTCAGCCACTGCTCGCCCTTGGCCCGCAGCCGGGTGGGCGTGCAGGTCAGTAGCCGCAGGGTCCCGTCGGCGAGCTCGGGGACCCGCGCGGCCAACGCCGACCCGACCACGCCGGTGTCCATCGCCCGCAGCAGCCAGGCCGGCAACTCGGCGAAGGGACGCAGCGCGCCCAGCACGTCGGACGGGAACGCCTCGGGTCCGCGGATGGTCATGATCGGGGTGCCTCCTCGGACAGCAGGGACAGGGCGGTCCGCAGCCGGCCGGACTTGAGCTGGACGCAGGCGCGCGCGGCCACCCGCACCAGGCTCAGCCGTTCGTGCAGCGCGACGCGGCCGGCGGGCGCGGGGACGGCGTGCTCGGCGTAGCCGGCCAGGAACTGCTCGGCGAGCACCGCGCCGGCCGCGCTGCCCGCCCTGGCCAGCGCCAGCCGCAGGTAGCAGCGGTACCGGCCGAGGTCGAGGGCGGGCTCGGCCCGGGCGGCGGCGTCGAAGTCGACCAGGCCGTCGCCGCCGCCGGGATCGATCAGCACCTGCGACGGTGTGAGGTCGCCGTGGCAGAACACCGGCGGTGGTTCCGGGGCCCGCCGGGCCTGGTCGACCAGCTCGTCCAGGACCGCCGCGAGGTGGGCGGCGACGTCCGGCCACAGCGGGCGGATCGTGGCCAGCTCGGCGCGCACCGCGGCCGTGTCCGACGCGAGCGACCGGGCGCCCGCAGCCAGCACCGGGGCGGCGTGCAGCACCGCCGCCGCGCGGGCCGCGGCCTGCACCGCGGCGACCTGCCCGGCCGGATCGGACAGATCGGCCGGCCGCCCCGGGACCGGGGCGCACAGCGAGGTCGCGATGGCGGCCGCGTACCCGAGCGGTCGGGGCACCCGCAGCTCGCGGGCCACGGCCGGATGCACCGCGGCGAGCAGCTGCTGCTGGTGCTCGCCGGTGGCGTCGGCGTGCAGCTTGCCGTAGCAGCTGGGCGCGCCGGCCGGGACGTAGCGCAGCACGCACCGGCCGTTGCGGCCGTACCGGACGACCTCGACCGCGCAGCTGCGCGCCCCGCGCCCGTACGCCGGCGGCAGCTCGGCCAGCACCCGCCGCGGATCGGTGGCCGCGGCGAGGGCGGGCAGCGCGGGATCGAGCGGGAACGCATACAGCACCAGCCCCAGGTCGGCGACCACCGCGGCCGCGCGGCGCAGCGGGCCCAGCCGCTGTGCCACGGCCGCCACCAGGGGATCGACCCGGGTCCGCCGGTAGGCCTCGGCGGCGGCCGCGGTGGGCAGCAGCCGGCCCAGCACGGTCACCTCCGCGGCGGCCCCGGTGCTCCGGTGCCGCAGCGCCACCGCGTACCGCAGATCGCAGCAGCCCTCCCGGCGACAGCTGATCTTGCCGGGCCGGCAGTCGAGAACGTCGTACGCCGGATCGACCAGCAACGCCGCCAGCCGCCCGCCCATCACCTGCGCGTCGAGCGCGGTGCGCAGCCCGGGGAGCCGCCGGTGCAGCGGCGGGCTCGCCAGCAGATCGCTCTCCAGCAGGTCGGTCGTCGGCGGCTCGCCGTCCAGCGGGTCGCCGTCCAGCGGGTCGCCAACCGGCAGGGTGCCGTCCGGCTCGGTGCGGCTCGGCAGCGCGGCGGTGCTCATCGGCCGTTCCGCGAGCTGCGCTCCGGCGCCGCACCGGTCGGCACCGGCTGCCGGCCCAGCTCCGGGCCGGCAGCGTCGCGCCCGCCGAACTGCCGGTCGTGCAGCTCGGCGTACCGGCCGCCGGCCCGCAGCAGCTGCGAGTGCGTTCCCGTCTCCACGATCCGGCCGGCGTCGACCACGCAGATCTTCCCGGCGCGCCGGATCAGGTTCAGGTCGTGCGAGATGATGATCGTGGTCTTGTCGCGCATCAGGGTGCCGATGGCCTGCAGCACGAGCTGCGCGGACTGCCCGTCCAGCCCGGTGGTGGGCTCGTCGAGCACCAGGATCGGGGGGTTGCGGACGAACGCGCGGGCGACCGCGATGCGCTGGCGCTGGCCGCCGGACAGGTTCGCGCCGCGCTCGCCGAGGATCGTCGCGTAGCCCTCGGGCAGCTGCTCGATGAACTCGTGCGCGTTGGCCAGCCGGGCCGCCTTCATGATCGCCTCGCTGGTCGGGTCGACCAGCCCGTAGCCGATGTTGTCGGCCACCGAGCCGCTGAACAGCACCGTGTCCTGCAGGACCAGGCCGATCTGCCCGCGCAGCGATTCGCAGGTGTAGCGGCGGATGTCCACACCGTCGACGAGGACGGCGCCGATGTAGGGGTCGTACAGCCGCGGCAGCAGCTGCGCGATCGTGGACTTGCCCGCGCCGCTGTGCCCGACGATGGCCAGCACCGCGCCCGGTTCGACCTCGAAGGACACGTCGTGCAGGGCCAGCGGCGGCGCCTTGGCCGGCGGCTTCCCCCAGGAGTCGACGCGGTAGGCGAAGCTGACCCGGTCGAAGCCGACCCGGCCGGCGAACGGGGGAGCGGTCTCCGCGTCGGGTGCGTCCTGCACGTCCGGTCGCCGGTCGAGCAGGTCGGCGATCCGCTCGACGCTCGCGAAGACCCGGCCGATCGTGTACCACTCCTTGATGATCTTGCGGGTCGGCTTGAACATGTTCTGGGTGACCAGGATGAACAGCACCAGGGTGCCGACCGTGACCGACGCTCGGTTGATCAGCCACAGCCCGATCCAGACGATGCCGGCCACGGTCAGCGCCTCCAGCACGGCGACCACCCAGCTGAACCGGGCCTCGACCCCGGCGCCCTCCAGCGCCGCCCTTCTCGCGGCCGCGCTGCGCTGGGCGAACTCCTGGTGATCCGAGTCGGTCTGACCGTAGGTCTGCACCACCCGGATCGAGGTGAGCATCTCCTGGGTGGTGGACGCCAGATCGCCCTCGTGGGCGCGTTGCTTGCGGGTGGCCACCTTGATCAGCCGGGAGTAGTGGTTGGAGATCACCGCGAGCACCGGGATGACCAGCACCGCGACGAGCGCCACCTGCCAGGAGCGGGCCAGCAGCAGCGCCAGCGACCCGCCGAGCACGAGCAGGCTACCGGTCAGGTCGCTGGCCGACTTGACGACGAACTCCTCCATCACCGTCACGTCGCCGGTCACCCTGGTCAGCACGTCGCCGGTGCGGCGCTGGTCGTGGAAGGCCAAGCCGAGCTTGCGGAGATGCGGCGTAGAGGGCGACGCGCACGTTGTAGCCGAAGGTCCGGCCGGCGCGGGCGAAGCAGATCTCGGCGAGCGAGTCGGCGGCACTGTTGATCGCCGCGATGAGCACCAGGCCCGCGGTGGCCACCGCGATGGTCTCGATGAACGCCGAGGCCAGCAACGGCGGCAGACCCATCTCGCGCAGCGGGGGCCGCGACCCCTGCAGGAAGTCGATCAGGAACGCGATCGGCACCGGTTCGATCACCGCGGTCGCGGCCTCGATCACCAGCAGCAGCAGCGCCAGCACCAGGACCCGGCGGCCGCCCACGAAGCGCCGGAGCAGGCCGAACGCCCGGGACAGCTCCCGGGTCCTGGTCAGCGGCGGCGGGTGGCCGGCCCGCCGCTCCTCCCGCGATCGCCACTGCGTCGACGGACCCTTCGCGGTGGCCATCACAGCATCACCTCCCGACGCGGCCGCTCCAGCAGGCCACTCATCGCCGCGCCGACGAGCACACCCGGCAGCGGCGACCGGGGCGCCCGGGCGAAGGCGCGCAGTGCCTTGCGGACCAGCGCTACCGCCTCGTACCAACGGGCCCGCGCGTTGATGGCGGTGCCGGCGGTCGTCTCGTACGCGCCGAGGAAGGCCGCCGGCAGCAGCCGGGCGCCGGCCGGCGCCGCACCGACCAGCTCCCGGTGCCGCAGCGCGGCCAGGAACGTCCCGACGTCGGACGCGGGATCGGCCAGCCCGCAGTGATCGAAGTCGAGCAGCGTGATGCCGCCGGGGCGCAGCAGGAACTGGCTGGGCTTGCTGTCCCCGTGCACCAGCCCGCGGGTGGCGGGTAGGTCGCGCTGCTGCCGCTCGAGCTCCGCGCAGGCCGCCAGCAACGGCTCTCCCAGCTCAGGGCGCACCGTGGCCACCGCGGCCGCGCGGCGGGTGAAGCGGGCCAGCTCGGCGGCGATCGGCCGCTCCCGGGCGCTGACCTGCGGCGCGGCGTGCACGGCGGCGAGCGCCGCGGCCGCGCTGCGCACCCCGGCCAGCAGGCCGGCACCGCCGCCGCGCCGATCACCGAGGACATCCTGCAGCGGCCGGCCGGCCACGACCCGCTGCAGGATCAGCCGGGACGCGGGCAGGAACGCGACCGGATCCGCGAGGACCACCGCCCCGGCGGCCAGCAGGGGGCCGAGGCGACGGGTCTCGGCGTAGACGGCTCCGGCCTTGTCGAGGTCGTGGTAGGCCTTGGCCACGTAGCGCTCGCGGCGGCCGCCCGACCAGGCGTGCACCAGGAAGGTGGCCCGCCGGTGCGGGCGGTAGCGCAGCAGGGTGGCCCGGGCGCCGCGCCGCCGCGGCCCCGCCGGCAGCGCCGCGCGCAGGGCGTCGGTCAGCTGCTGGGGGTCGGTGAGCACCCGCAACCCGGGCAGCGCCGGGTCGTCCGGGAAGGTCCACCACCGGGGCGTGGGCTCGGTGCCGTCCAGGCGCAGCCGCCCGGTCACCAGGCTGCTCCCGAGGGCGTAGAGCACCGTGCACTGCTCGCCCGGCCGGTACTTGGCGTCGAGCACGTGGCAGGGCCCCGCCGGACCCAGTGTCGCCGCCAGGTAGGGGCGCATGGCCGCGGCCGAGAGCAGGTGGTCCACCCTGGTCAGCTCGGGCGCGGCGACGGTGAGAGCTGCCGGGATCCTCACGGCGCCGGCCCTCCGATCGGTGCTCCCCGTGGGACGCCTGCGGACTCGGCGGGGCCGGGAAGCTCGGTCGTTGCCGGGGACCCGGCCGTGCCGGGTGGTTCGGTCGTTGCGGAGAACTCGGTCGTGCCGGGAGGTTCGGTCGTTCCGGGGGGCTCGGTTGTTCCGGGGGGCTGGGCCGTGCCCGGAGGTTCGATCGTTGCGGGCCCGGTCGTTCCGGAGAACAGCGTGGCGAGCTCGGCGGCGGCCGCCCGCACGTCGTAGGCCGCCTCGACGGTCTGCCGGGCGGTGACCCCCAGCCGCCTGCGCAGCGCCGGGTCCCGCAGCAGCGTCGCGAGCTGGCGGGCCACGGCCGGGACGTCGTGCGGTGCGGCGAGCAGCCCGTTCTCGCCGTGCCGGACCAGCTCCGGGACCCCGCCGGCCGCGGTGGCGACGACCGGGACCCCGCAGGCCATCGCCTCGACCAGCACGTTCGGCACGCCGTCCCGGTCGCCGTCGTCGGTCACGAACGGCATCAGCGCGAACACGTCGGCGTGCTGCAGCGCCGGGATGAGATCGCGTTGCTGCCGTTCACCGGCGAGCCGCACGTGCTCGGCCAGGCCGAGCCGGTCCCGCTCGGCGAGCAGCTGCGCGCGCAACGGCCCGTCCCCGTACAGCACGCAGCGGAACGCGACGCCGTCGTCGCGTAGCAGCCGGCAGGCGGCGAGCAGCTCCGCGAAGCCCTTCTTCGGCACCAGCCGACCGACCGACACGATCAGCGGTGTCGCCGGGTCGGGCCGGTCCACCGGGTGGAACGCCTGCAGGTCCACGCCGTGGTGCACGACCCGCACGTCGGTGCCGGGCGCCGGGGCAGCACCGCGCGCAGGTGCTGCGCGTTCGCCCGGCAGCAGACAACGAGCGCGCCCGCCGCACGGGCCCGCACGGCCAGCGCCGGCACGGCCAGCTGGTAGAGGTCGCGGGCGTGCGCGGTGAAGCTGAACGGGAGGCCGGTCAGCCGCGCGGCGAGCAGGCCGATCAGCGCCGGATCGTGCGCGAAGTGCGCGTGCAGGTGCCGCACCGGCCGGCCGGCGCGGGCCGCGGCGCGCAGCCGCGCGGTCACCGTCACCGCGTCGGCGAAGCAGCCGAGCGTGGAGCTGGTGGTGTAGCCGGCGACGAGCCCGGGTCGGGTCAGCGCGACGCCCAGACCGCGCAGGTAGCGCACCGGGGTGCGCAGCAGCACGCGGCCGTGCTCGACGGCGTGCCGCCGCCGCCGGCGGGCGGCGTCGAGGTAGCAGACAGCGGCCCGCACGTCCGCGACCTGCGGCTGGACCAGGGCCTCGCCGGGGTCGGTCATGCTGAACAACGTCAGCTCGACCCCGAGCCGCTCGAGGGCCAGCACCTCGCCGACCACGAACGTCTGCGACAGCCGCGGCCAGCTGCGCACGACGTAGGCCACCCGCGTCGGCCCGCTCACCGGCCCAGCCATTCGAGCCCCCGGCCGAGCACGTGCCGCGCCTGGCTCAGACGGCCGACCCCGGTCGGGCGCGGGTGCGGACCGCGGCCCGTCGTCAGCTGCTTGGCGATCTTCAGGCAGGTCCACGCGGAGAACACGGGATACGCCGTGTCGAGCGGCCGGCAGCTCAGCTCGGTGTAGCGCCGCCGGAAGATCGCCCCCAGCGTCGCCGGTGCGGCCCGGCGCACGGCGAGCAGCTCCAGGTAGCCGCAGAAGTGCGCGACGTCGAGCGCCGGATCCCCCATCCGCGCCTCGTCGAGGTCGATCACCGCGGTCCGGGTGCCGACGAGCACGTGCTGATAGTGGAAGTCCTTGTGGATCGGCACGTCGCGGCGTGGCGGCAGGGTGCCCAGCGCCGCGGCCAGTCCGGTGCCCAGCGCGTCCGCCGGGCCGGCGAGCTCGGGCAGTCCGTCCCGGACCACCCGGGCCCAGGCCGCGACGTTGCGCTGCTCGTCCTGCAGGTCCAACCCGCGTCCGAGCACGGCGGTCGATCCGTGCAGGCCGGCCAGCCAGCAGGCGGCCGATCCGACGGCCGCGGCCGCGTCGGCAGCCGACCCGATCTGGTCGAGGGTGCGCCCTTCGACGGGCCGTAGCACGAGGATGGGCAGCGTCGGGAGCACCCCGAGCGGCTCGGCCAGGGCACCGCCGCCCAGCGCCGCGTGCAGGGTGGCGTGGATGTCGTGGGTGCGCAGCGCGACGCCACGGTCGGGGTACAGCTTGCCGAGCACCGCCCGCCGGTGGCCGGACCCGTCGAGGAGGTGGTAGCGCAGCACCGAGGTCCGGTCGGCGCGGTGGGCCAGCAGCTCCGCGGAGCCGACCCGAACCGGGTGCGCATCGACGCCCCAGGGCAGCGCGGCCAGCTCGGCGGTCATCCGGGCCGGCTGCCGGGCTTCGGCCAGCCGCGCCGGCTGCGGTGCCTCGACCAGCCGCCCCGGCCGCCGGGCAGTGGTCGTCCGGGCCGGCTGCCCGGCCGAGGCAACGGCCGTGCTCGCGGCCCGGCGGGGCCGCGGGGCGGGCAGCAGGTCTGCGGCGGCGTCGAGCAGGGCGGGCACCAGCGGCCACTCGTCGAACTGCAGGGACCGGAACCGGCGGCCGGCGATCTTCATCAGGGTCGCCGCCCGGTAGCCACGCAGCCGGGCCTCGTCCAGGCCCGGCGCACCCGCCCGGTAGCCGTCGAGGAAGGCCTGGCCGGCTGCGGCGAGGAACGCCCGTTCCGCCGGCCGGCGCAGCGCTCGCCAGGCCAGGTAGCCCAGCAGGTTCCCGACGTCGCGGGCGGGCTCCGCCCAGCCCAGGCCGTCCAGGTCGAGCAGCACGATCCCGTCCGGGCCGAGCACGACCTGGTCGGTCCGCAGCGCCCCGTGCGCAGGCGCGAGATCGACGGGCCCCTCCGGGAGGCCGTCGGTGATATCGATCAGCCGGGCCAGTCGCTCGCCGAGCCTCCGGTCGGCGTGGCCCACCACCGCCAGGTAGCCGCGCAGCTCGGCGACGTCATCGGCGAGCAGCCGCACCGGCCCGGCGATGCCCGCGCTGGCGTGCAGCCCGGCCAGCTGCTCGCCCGTGTCGCACAGCGCGCGCAGCCGGGTCGCCGCACCGACCGACGGGTCGAACGCGATCGCCCGCACGGTGCGGCCCGGCACCGGCGCGTGCAGCACCAGGCCGAGCTCCCCGTCGTAGCCGACGACGGCGGGCACCCGCGGGCGCGGGCCGCCGGCCCGCTCGTGTTGCAGCGTCTCGGCCAGTGCGGTCTGCGCCCGCGCGTGCCGCTCGGCGTCGTGCCGGTAGAGCTTGCCGAACAGCACCCGCTCGCTGCCGGCGGCCTGGTAGCGCAGCACGCAGCGCGCACCCGCGCGGTACCGGACCGGGCTGACCGTCCACGCCGGTGCCCGCTCGCCCGCGCAGCCGTCAAGGCGCTGCCGCATCCGGGTCGGGCTGATCGCCACGCGCAGCGTCGGCAGCTCCGGGTCGTCGTCGTACCAGCGCAGGTCCAGGCCCTGCCGGTCGACGAGCACCTGGCCGAAGCTCGACCACGGCTCGATGTCGGGGGCGCCCAGCCGCAGCCGGTAGGAGATCCGGCACCGCTGTCCGGGTCGGTAGTCGGTGTGCATCCGTTCGCCGCCGAGCACCGACGTGCTCGGCGGCCCGCCCGCCGGCAGCCGGGTCGTGAACAGCGCGCGGACGAACTCCGGGTCGATCCCCGCCGACAGCCGGGGCAGCTCCGGATCCACACCCGCGACGGCCGGCGCAACTGCGGTCACGGTCCCGCCTCGCCAGGGATGAGCGCGTCGGGTGTCCCGACGCCGCCTGCGCGGGAAAGATCACGTCGGCCGGTCACGACGCCGCCTCCGCGGGAAAGATCACGTCGGCCGGTCACGACGCCGCCTCCGCGGGAAAGATCACGTCGGCGGTCAACCGCTCGGCCTGCGCGACCAGCATCGTCGTCAGCCGCGCCCAGCTCGGGTCGTGAAGCCGTGGGCGGCGGGCCGCCATCTTGATCAACAGCACCGGCTCGAGGGCCCGCAGCCGAGCCAGCCGCTCGCCCGGGCAGGCACCGTAACCGGCCAGGAAGTCGGCCCGCAGCGACGCGAACCCGGCCGCTCCGGACGCCAGCAGCCACCAGCGCAGGTCGGCCAGGAACTTGGCCAGGTCCATGGCCGGATCCGACCAGGCACACCGGTCGAGATCGATGACGGTCAGCCGGCCGGCGCCGACGAGCAGGTGATCGACCTTGAAATCGCCGTGGATCAGGGTCGGCGGCTCGGCGGGGAGGTCGGCGAGCCGATCAGCGCCGTCAGCCAGCACCGCGGCCAGCCGAGCACCGACCGCTGGCAGCAGCACCCCGATGTGCCGAGCGGTGCGGGCGATCGCGGCCAGCTCGTCCACGATCGGACGGCCGATCGGCAGCTCCGACCCCACCCCGCCCGGTGGCGTGTCGTGTATCGCGCGCAGCAGCGCGCCGGCCTCGAACAGCCGGGCCGCGACCGATCGCGGGTCACGGCCCAGCCACCAGCGCAGCGCCGCGCCGGGTGCGGCCGGCCAGACCACCGCCTCGTCTCCGGCCAGCAACGTCGGCGTCGACGTCTGCCCGCCCAGCAGCCGGGCCATCCCGGAACCGATCGCGTGCACCGCGGCGGCGTGCTCGGGGTACAGCTTCACGAACAGCCGCGGTCCGTCGCCGTGGTCCGGGTCGAGCCGCAGCACGTGCCGCTGACCGGGGCGGTAGCGAACGGTCGTGACCCGGTGGGCGCCTCCTAGGCGCTGCCGCAGGTACGCCGGGTCGCTGAGCCGGGCGAGCTGCGGGAACACCGGGTCGAGCGGGGCGACGAGCAGCTGCAGCCCCGATGCCGGGTCGGTGCGACGCAGCCGGGAGAAGGGTCCGGCCAGGCCACGCTCCCGCAGCTCGTCCTCGGCCGCGTCGAGCGCGGCGGTGGACTCGGGTGCGGCCGCCCCGAGTCCGGCGCCGGCCGCTGCCCCGGCGGACATGCCGGGCCCCGCCGGGATCCCGCTGCTGGCGGTCCCACGGCCGGCGGTCGAGCTGGCGGCGGTCGAGCTGGCGGCGGCCGAGCTGCGCGGCCGACTGCTGGCCGCCGAGCTGCCGGCGGTCCAGCTGACGGCGATCCGGCGCCGATCCGGCACCGGCCCGCTGATCGTCACGTCGTAGTGGGCGCTCAGCTTGCGCCCCGGTTTGAAGGTCGACCGGTACAGCCGCGGGTGCACCGAGCTGCCCGGCGGCAGGCAGCCGAGCAGGGCCCGCTGCAACACCGCGCGCATCGGCGGCCCGCAGAGCACCCGACGCACCCCGGCCGGCCCGGCCCGGCCGGTCAGCACGTCCGACAGCTCGTCCGGCCGCATCGGCATCGGCGCGCCGGTCACAGCCGAGCTGGTCGAGCGGCCATGGCCGTTGCGCCACCCTGGGCCACCGGCCACGGATCGCAGCGCTCGTCCAGCAGACCGATCAGCGCGGCCGCGGCGACGACGCTGCCGGACAGATCGGGTCCCGGAGCGTTGCCGGGCTCGACGGTCTCGGCCAACGCCTGCACCACCGCGCCGGCGACGGCGTCCGCGTCGAGGAACTCCGGGTCCAACCACCGCGCCCAGCCGCGCGCCGCGAACAGCTCCGCCCGCAGCCGCTGCTCCGCGCTGGGCCCGCGGCGCGGGACGAGCAGCCCCGGTCGGCCGGACCGCAGGATCTCGACCGTGGTGTTGTACCCGGCCATCGAGACCACGAGATCGGCCGCGGCGAGGTAGGTGGGCACGTTGGTGACCGAGCGGTGCACCCGCACCGACAGCCCGCGGGCCCGCCGCCGCAGGTCCTCGTAGGCCTCGTCGGGCATGAACGGCCCGGCGATGATCACGAACCCGCACGGATGCTGCGCCCGGATGCCGGGCACGGCGGCCAGCAGCTGGGAGAACACCGGATGGGCGTCGGCGCCGCCGCCGGCGGTGGCCACCACCAGCTTGCCCGCCGCGACCCCCGGGGTGAGCGCGGCCAGCAGCCGCGAGCGCACCCGTCGGGCATCCGACGTCGGGGCCGGCGCCGAGCTCACGTAGCCGCAGAAGCCGAGGCGGGACGCCGTGGCCTCGGGCCAGCCGTACTCGGTCGGCAGGTCGAAGACCGACCGGGAGCCGTAGACCAGGACGCTGTCGTAGTGCCGGTCGACCGCCTCGTACCCGCCCTCGACCGACCAGCGCCGCCGGATGACCTCCGGCGCGTCGAGGATGTCGCGCAGGCCCAACACGAAGCGCGCTCCGGTCGGGCGCAGCGCCTCCAGCATCGGGAGCAGCTCGCCCATGGCGCCGTGCGGCATGTGGTCGACCAGCACCACATCCGGCCGGAACCGCAGCGCGGCCGTCCGCAACAGCTCCAGGCGCAGCGCGTGCACCTCACGGAACGGCATCGGCAACGACACCGCGGCCCAGTCCCCGGGGCCCACCTTCCGGATCGAGGGCAGCTTGAGGTAGTCGTGGTTGCCCGCGGTCGGGAAGAACCTGCCCAGCGGCGAGTCGGAGACGGTCAGCACCGCGACCTCGGGTCGGGCACCGAGCACCTCGGCGATCAGCGTGTTGGTGCGGCGCAGGTGACCGAGGCCGAGGCCGTCCTGGGAGTAGACGAGCAACCGCGGGCCGCTGGCGACGCTCATCCACGCCCCGCATCCGCCAGGGCCACCGGCGGGGCGAGGCCGCCGGGCGCGCGGGCCCGGCGATCCCGGTGCCAGGCGATCTGGCGGGCCAGTCCGGTGCGAAGGTCCGTCCGCGGACGCCAACCGAGAGCCCGGCGGGCCGCACCCGCGTCCCCCTCGGTCCGGGTCACATCGCCGGGTCGCTCCGGATGCCGCTCGATGACCACCGGCTCGTCGCCGATCCGCCCGGTGCCGCCCAGCCCGGTGCCGCCCAGCCCGATGCCACCCAGCCCGATGCCACCCAGCCCGGCACCGATGAGCCCAGCGTTGATCAGCTCGACCAGCTCCCGGATCGGTACCGGCCGACCGGCCGCGACGTTGAAGACCGAGCCGGGGCCGACCTCGGCGGTCACCGCGGCGACCGTGGCGGCGACGACGTCATCGACGTAGGTGAAGTCCCGCAGCTGACTGCCGTCGCCGTAGAGCTGCAGCGGGCGGCCCGCCAGCAGCGACTCGATGAACCGGTGCGCCGCCATGTCCGGCCGCTGCCGCGGGCCGTACACGGAGAAGTAGCGCAGCGACACCCCGGGAAGGGCGCGCTGCTCGACGTAGGCGGCCAGCAGCAGCTCGCCCATGAGCTTGCTCGCGCCGTAGGGACTGGCCGGGCGCAGGGTGGCGGTCTCCAGGAAGGGTGCGCAGATCCCGTTGCCGTACACCGACGAGCTCGAGGCGTAGACGAACCGATCGATCCTGGCCCGGACCGCGGCCTCCAGCACCCGTTGCATGGCCAGCACGTTGCGCTCCACATAGGACGTGAAGCCGTTTCCCCAGGACGCGCCGACGCCCGGCTCCGCGGCCAGGTGCACCACCGCGTCGACGCCGTCGAGCAGCGCGTCGACGTCCGCGCTGACCAGGTCTGCCTCCACCAGCTCGAAGCCGGGGCCGATCAGGTCGGACAGGTTGTCGCGCTTCTGCCGCGGGTCGTAGGTGTGGGTGAACGCATCGATGCCCCGGACCCGCCAGCCGGCCGCCTGCAGCGCTTCGCTCACGTGGCTGCCGATGAACCCCGCGGCACCGGTGACAGCGATGGACGACATGTGCCCCCCGGTCCATGACACGCTCCGCCCGTTGGAACGGGCGGGGCCCCTCTGCGGCAAATGACCGAACATGAACGTCGAGTGAACGTTTCAGTAAGACCATTCCCGAGTGGGTGATGGGCGACATCCCAAATTTTGAGGAGGAGCCACCGCCGCCGGCACACCATGGACTCGTCGTACGTCCTCTTTGGTCCACCCGAGTGAAACCCGCCCCGCCCCCAATGTGGGAGCCCCGGCGTCGATGCGGGTTGCGGCACCATGTCGAACCTCCGAGGAAGCTCGCCCGGGGACCCCGGTGACACCGCTAAGGAGACGGCCTGTGATGGCGCTCATCAAGGGCAGCAGCCATGGCCGGGGGTACCTCCCGGCACTGGCCGCCTTCGGTGAGCTGCTCGGCACGGTGACGTGCACCTGCGCGCTGGTCCTCGCGCTGGCGCTGCCGCTGGCTCGCTGGCAGCCCATCTCCGCCGAGCACGTGCACATGCTGTTGGCCGCGGCGATGGCCACGATCGGGGGCGCCGCGGCGATCCTCGGCACCGTCGCCGCTCGGTTGCTCGGCGACCGCCGGATGTCCTGGCTGGCCGCGGCGGTCGGTTCGTACTGCCTGGTCGTGCTGCCGCTGACCATCGTGCGGCCGAGCCTGGTGCTGGAGGGCCCCGCCCCGCAGGCGGCGTGGCTGGCCGGTCAGGTCATCGTGGTCGGGCTGCTGGTGGTCTCGCTGCGGCCACCTGCCCTGCTCGGGCCCTGGACGGCCGGGCTCGTGGTCGGGGCCGGCGCGTTCGCGGCGCAGGCCGCCAGCGAGCTGGCCGCCTACCTGATCGGCCCGAGCCAGGTCGTGGTCATCCCGTCCGCCCTGACCGCCACCGTGCTGGCCGGGTGGGGCGTGGTCGGTCTCGCGCTGCTGCTCGCGGGCTACCGCGATGGCAGCGCGGCGCTGGTGGGGATCGCGCTCGGCCTGACGATGATCGCATGCGTGCAGATGTACTGGGCCACGGCCGAGCCCGGGGTCCGCGCGGCCGTCGTGCCGTTCGACCAGCTCCGGTTGCTCGGGTTGATCGTGGTGTTCGCCGGCATGTTGGCGTTGGCCCGGCGCGCGCTCGGGGTGGTCCGCATCGAGCGCCAGGCCCATGAGGAGGAGATGCGGCTCGCGGCCGTGCACCTGCGGCGCGCCGCGGAGCAGGCCGCCGAGCGCGATCACGAACTGCGCAACGGCGTGGCCGGGCTGTCCGGGATCACCACCCTGCTCAGCTCCTCGGCCAGCAGCGACGAGCGGGAGGGGCTGCGCTCGGCGATGCTCGGCGAGCTCGCCCGGCTGGCGGCGATGATCGACGGTGTCGATAGGGACGGCGACCGGACCCGCGTCGACGTCGCGGCCGAACTGCACAACCTCGTGCACCTGCGGCGCGCCACCGGTGCGCAGATCGACCTCGAGCTCGGCGACGGGTTGTGCGCGGCGGGCAGCCCGGCGGTGTTCGCCCAGGTGCTGTCCAACCTGCTGGCCAACTGCGCCCGGCATGCCGCCGGCACGCCGGTGTCGATCCGTGCCGAGCGCCGCGGCCCGCTGATCGTCGTCACCGTCCGCGACGGCGGGCCGGGTATCCCGCCCGGCCAGGAGGTGGCCGTCCTGGAACGGGGCGTCCGGGATCCGGTCACCGGGGGCAGCGGCCTCGGGCTCTACCTCTGCCGGCGGCTGCTGGCCGGCGAGGGCGCTGAGCTGCGCATCGTGCCCACCGAACGGGGCACGCAGGGCTGCACGGTGATCGTCGAGCTGCCGGTGGTGCCGACGTCGCCGCGGGTGCCGGTGGCGCGCGAGGTGCCGGTCCGCCCGCGCATCGAGGAGTTCCACCAACGGTGACCGCTGATCACCCCCGTCCCGCGGACGGCCCGGTGCTGGTGGTCGACGACCACCAGCTCATCCGGGACCTGCTGGTGACCGCGCTGCGGGAGCGGGGGATCGGCGCGGACCACTGCGCCGGGACCGCCGTCGAGGAGATCGTCGCGTTCGCGGACCAACACCAGCCCGGGCTGGTGTTGCTGGACCTCGATCTCGGACGGGATCAGCGGGGCCAGCCGGTCAACGGCGTGGATGCGGTCGGCGCGCTCATCGCGCTCGGCTGCAAGGTGCTGGTGGTCAGCGGCAGCGCCGAGGGCGAGGCGCCGGCCGCGGCGATCGCCGCCGGCGCCGTCGGGTACGTGAGCAAGACGGTGCCGTTCGAGACGCTGGTCGCGACGGTGCTGGACGCGGCCGGTGGCCACCGGGTGATGTCCGAGGACGAGCACCGCCGGTGGCTGGCGCTGGACCGCCGGAACAGGTTGGCGACCCAGTCGCGCAGCCGCCTGCTGGGCCGGCTGACCGCCCGCGAGCTCGACGTGCTCGGCCGGCTCGCCGAGGGGCACCGCGCGGTGACGATCGCCGACGAACTGGTGGTGTC
Organism: uncultured Actinomycetota bacterium; assembly: GCA_963730945.1. Classification (GTDB taxonomy): domain Bacteria; phylum Actinomycetota; class Actinomycetes; order Mycobacteriales; family Pseudonocardiaceae; genus Pseudonocardia. The sequence continues at coordinate 236,840 of CAVSTV010000002.1, read as the reverse complement.
GCTGACCACGGTCCGCAGCCACATCAGGTCGATCCTGATCAAACTCGAGGTCAGCTCGCAGCTGGAGGCGGTCGCGCTGATCCGTGGCGGGCGCATCGAGGCGCTGCCCTAGACGGTCTGGTCGATCGTCGATCCCGAGCTGATCGATCAAGATCAGATACCCCTGGGCTTCGCCCGCAGGTTCCTGATCCCGACACACCTCCGCTGGTCGATCGATTCCGGGTGGTTGGTGTTCAGTGGTCGTAGCCGGTTGGCGTGCTGAGAAGCTGTCGCCCCATCATCGCCGCTCCGCCGAGCCCGTGATCGCCAAGAGTGGTCCAGAACGTGCATGTAGGGCCTGTTGCCGAATCGGGCGGCGGCGGCACCCTTGACCCGGCCCCGGGTCGGGGCAGACCTGGTCATGATCGGCGTCTGCGGTTGATTTGCTTCATCCGTGCAGCTCAGCGACCGCAGACGGTGATCTTGACGCCGCCGAACCGTCCGGGGTGCCCGATGGCGGCTCGGCCGTGCCCCGGCGGCTGCCGAGGATTCGGCAACACGCTCCGTATGCAGCTCCTGGACCATCTTCGGTGATCATGGACCGAGCCGCGGGCGTCCCACCGGGCCCGGGCGGTGGGTAGGTGGTGAGGCACATCGCCGAGCTCGACAGCAGTCCACGTGCGGCAAGATCGAAGCGGACTGGGGTCGATGTCGGCGCAGTTGCGGCCGCCGCCGACCCCGTTCCGGCCGCCGCGCAAGGCCGGAGGACCACGACGACCCGCCCGCCCCCTTCGTCAACCGGGGGCTCGCTGCGCACCGGAGGTCGCGATCACCCGATGAGCTGGACCGCCCGTACCAGCCCCGGACCCGCAGAGAGAGCGCCACGGAACCGTGGGGCGCGACCGGCTCGGGCTCAGTCGTCGATCTTGATCTGCGCGACCGGCCGGTCGCCGGGACAGCTCAGTCGCACCTTCACCGTGACGTCGTCGGACTCGAACTCGACCTCGTCCCGGTCGTCCTCGTCCTGCTCGTGCACCCGGAAACCCTGCGCCGGGGCGGCCGACACCACCTCGACCACCCGGCCGCGGCAGCGCGCCAGCACCGCCCCGCCCGGGCTGGTCAGGGCCTCGGACGCCGCACCGGCCAGCAGCGACACCTCCCCGGCCGGCACCGGCGGCGCGGGCCGGGCCGCCGCCGCCGCGGCGACCAGCCGGGCCTGCACCTCAGGCGGGGTCAACGGGCGCTGGCCGGCACCGATGATCCCGTCACCGATCGCGCCGACCGCGGTGAGACCGATCGCGGTGGCCGCGCACACGGCGAGCGCCCAGGCCAGGGTGGCGGTGACGAGCCGGGCGCGGCGTCGGCGGGACACCTCGCTGCTGGGCACCGGGCCAGGATCCCCGACCCCGCGTTATCGGCGTCCTAAGGCACGGCGAAAAACGGCCCCGATTTCGGCCGGGATGCGGGCCCGGTGCCCTACCGTGCCCGGGTGGCTCAGGTGCTCCTGGTGGAGGACGACCCGGCGATCCGCAGCGCCCTCATCCGCGGGCTCGGCGAGCACGGCCACGCCGTCGATTCCGTCGGCACCGCATTGGCCGGTCTCGAACACGCCGTCACCCACGGGCCCGACCTGGTGGTGCTCGACCTCGGGCTGCCCGACCTCGACGGCGCGACCATGCTGCGGATGCTGCGCGGTGCGAGCCCGGTACCGGTGATCGTCGCGACGGCCCGCGACGACGAGCGCCAGATCGTCGCGGTGCTCGACGCCGGTGCCGACGACTACCTGGTCAAGCCGTTCAGCGCGGCCCAGCTGGACGCCCGGATCCGGGCGGTGTTGCGGCGCGGCAACGGGCAGCCGGCGGCCCGGGAGATCGTGGTCGGCGGGCTGCGCATGGACCTGCGCTCGATGCGGGCCAGCCTCGACGGCGGCGAACTCGTGCTCACGCCGCGCGAGTTCGCGCTGCTGCACTACCTGGCGGCGCGCGCGGGCGAGGTGATCAGCAAGCGCGAGCTGCTGACCGAGGTGTGGCAGCTGCCCTTCGGCGGCGCCGACAAGACCGTCGACGTGCACCTGTCCTGGTTGCGCCGCAAGCTCGGCGAGACCGCGCAGGCCCCGCGGTACCTGCACGCGGTGCGCGGGGTCGGGGTCCGCATCTCGGCGCCGGCGGACTGAGCGCGGATGCGCACCCGGGTGCTGTTCCTGGTCGGGGCGACGACCCTGCTGGTGCTCATCGCGTTCCTGGTGCCGCTGGCCCTGCTGCTGCGCGCGGTCGCCGCGGACCGCGCGGTGCAGGGCGCGACCGTCGAGGCGCAGGCGCTGAGCTCGCTGGTCGCGACGGCCGACCGGGACGTGCTCGCGCTGACCGTCCAGCAGGTCGACGCCACCGCGAAGGCCGAGATCACGGTGTTCCTGGCCGACGGCACCCGCCTCGGCGCCCCGGCCGGGCGCAGCCCGCTGGTCGAGCTGGCCGCGCTGGGCGTCAGCGCCTCCGGGCAGGATGCGGCGGGGCGGGAGATCGTGTTCGCGGTCCGCGACCGCGCCGGCGCCTTCGGGGTGATCCGGACCTTCGTCCCGGCAGGCGGAGCTGTCCGGCGGTGTGGACCGGGCCTGGCTGCTGCTGGCCGGGCTGGGCCTGGGGCTGCTGGTGACCAGCCTGATCGTCGCCGATCGGCTGGCCCGCTCGCTGGTCCGGTCGACGGCCGAGCTGGCCACCGTGTCCCACCGGCTGGGGCAGGGGGAGCTGGACGCCAGGGCCGCCACCGACGGCCCCCGGGAGCTCGCGGTCGTCGCCGCGGCGCTGAACGGGCTCGCCGGCCGGATCGCCGAGCTGCTCCGCGAGGAGCGGGAGACGGTGGCCGACCTCGCGCACCGGGTCCGCACCCCGCTCACGGCGCTGCGCCTGGACGCCGAGGCGCTGCCCGACCCGGACGCCGCGGCCCGCATCGGGGCCGGGGTCGACGGGGTGCAGCGCGCGGTCACGCAGGCGATCGAGCAGGCCCGCCGGCGCGGTTTCGACGCGGCGGCCGGGCGGCGGGCCGGGTGCGACGCCGCCGCCGCGGTGCGCGAGCGGATCGCGTTCTGGGCGGTGCTCGCCGAGGACACCCACCGGGAGCTGCACACCGACGTCGACGCCGGGCCGGTACCGGTCGCGCTGGCCAGGGCCGACCTCGACGCCGCGGTGGACGCCCTGCTCGGCAACGTGTTCGCGCACACCCCCGACGGCACCGCGTTCACGGTGCGGCTCGCCGCGGCCGCTTCCGGGGGTGCGGAGCTCACGGTCAGCGACGCCGGGCCCGGACCGGCCACGGGTTCCGCCGTGCCCTACCGCGGGGCCAGCTCCGCCGGGTCGACCGGCCTCGGCCTGGACATCGCCCGCCGCGCCGCACAGCAGTCCGGCGGCGCGCTCGAACTGGGACGGTCCGACGGCGGCGGGTTCCGGGTGCTGGTCCGCCTCGGCGCCCCGGCGCCGGAGTCGTTAGGGCCGGCTTAGGGCCGGAGTAGCGCGGCGCTAGCCGGCCGGGCCGGACGCTGTGCCGGACAGCGGGGGTCGTCCCGACACCGCCGGAGCACCGGAGGTCACGCGTGAACACCGCTCGGCTGGTCACCATCACCGCGCTGGCCACCATCGGGCTGCTGGCCATCGGCAGCGGTGGGCTCGCCACCGGCAGCGGGTCGACGACGGACGTCCCCCCGGGCACCGCCACCGTCCGGACGGTCGACGACCCCGGCCGGCCCTCCACCACGACCACGCCGGCGCGCCCACCCACGACCTCGCGCCCACCCACGACACCCGGTGGGGGCGGGGTCCCGCCGGCCCCGATCGACATCGACGAGGCCGCCGCGATCGCGCTGGACCGCGCCGGTGGCGGCCGCGTCACCGACATCGAGTGGGATCGCGGGTATCGCCGCGACGTGTGGGAGGTCGAGATCGTCAACGCCCGGACCGAGCACGACCTGGACATCGACGCCGAATCGGGCGAGATCCTCAGCCACAAGATCGACCGCGACGACTACTGGGACGACTGAGCGGGTCCGCCCGCGACCGGCGGCGGCGCGGTCGAGATCGACCGGATTGTCTCGTCCGGGCTCACCGCCGGGGCCGGTCCGTAGGCTGGCGGCGTGCAGGCTCCACGACTGGTCGCGACCGATGTGGACGGGACGTTGCTCGACCCGGACGACCGGGTCAGCCCGCGCTCGGCCGCGGTGATCGGCAGGCTGGTGGCGGCCGGCGTGGGATTCGTGCTGGTCACCGGGCGCCCGCCGCGCTGGATCCCGCCGGTGGTGACCCAGCTCGGGGTGGCCCGGCTGGCCGTCTGCGCCAACGGCGGCGTGCTCTACGACGCCGTGGCCGACCGGGTGCTGTGGGCCCGCGCCCTGGAGCCGGACGTGCTGTCCGAGCTGGCCGCGACCGTTGAGGCGACGCTGCCCGGGTGCGGTCTGGCCGTGGAACGGGTCGGCGTGGGCGCCTTCGACGACGCGGCCAGCCAGTTCGTCGCGGAGCCGGACTACCTGCACGCCTGGCCCAGCGCCGATCACGGGGTCGCGTCGCGCCGGGAGCTGTTCGATCGTCCGGCGGTGAAGATGCTGGTCCGCTGCCCGGAGCTGAGCAGCGACGCGATGGTCGCCGCGCTCACCCCGGTGATCGGCGCCATCGCGGACCTGACGTTCTCGCACCCGCGTGGGCTGGTCGAGATCGCCCCACTGCGGGTCACCAAGGCCACCGGGCTGGCCGCGGTGGCGGAGCGGGACGGGATCGCCGCGGCCGACGTCGTCGCGTTCGGCGACATGCCCAACGACCTGGAGATGCTGCGCTGGGCCGGGCACGGGGTGGCCATGGGCAACGCGCACCCGGCACTGCTGGAGGTGGCCGACGAGGTCACGGCCAGCAACGGCGACGACGGCCTGGCCCTGGTGCTGGAGCGCTGGTTCTGAGCAGACCCAGGACGCCGACTTCGGCCCGGTCGAGGGTGTGGGCGGCCTGCAGGTCATCCAGGTGTGAGGTGCGGGGGCCGCACACCGCCCGCGACGCGCTCGATCCATCGCTGTCGCCTTCCGGCGTCGTCCACCACGGGCGTCGACCGGTCTCCGCCCCGCCCTGCCGTCGGCGCCGCAGCGGGCGTCCCGACGAGCGCCGACCGGCACCCGCGTAGCATCGACGCCCGACGATGCCATCGATCGGCCGCGGGTCAGCACCCGTCCCGCCGCACTGGAGGCCTGCACACCCGTGGCCGAACTCCTGGACCGCCCCGCACCGCCGCAGCCGGCGGCGGCGGTCGCGACGCCGCCCGCTGCCCACCCGGGCGCGGAGCTGCGCATGCTGGAGACCGTGCAGTCCGCGATCGCGACGCCCCCGGTGGTGCGGGTCGCCCGCGCGATGTCGCTGTTCGGTGAGCACGCGGCCGGCTGGCTGGCGCTGGGTGCCCTCGGCGCGCTGGCCGACCGCCGCCGTCGCCGGGACTGGCTCGCCGCCACCGCCACGGTCGCGCTCGCGCACGGCGCCTCGATCGGGGTGAAGCGGGTCGTCCGCCGCCACCGCCCGGATCACCCGCGGGTACGGGTGCTGGCCGGCACGCCCAGCACGCTGAGCTTCCCGTCCGCACACGCCACGTCGACCACCACCGCCGCGCTGCTGTTCGGCGCGTTGCTCGGGCGCCGGCTCGTTCCCGTCCTGGTGCCGCCGATGCTGACCTCGCGGCTGGTGCTGGGCGTGCACTACCCGAGCGACGTGCTGGCCGGCTCGTTGCTGGGCGCCGCCGTCGCCGCGGTCGCCCGGCGCCGCCGCCCGGCGCTGCGCAGGCTCGTGGAGCCGCTGGAGGAGACCCGATGACCAGCACCGACGTTCCGGCGCCTGCCATCGCCACCGAGCGCACGCCGGCGAGCGTGACCCGCGGCGTGTGGAAGACGATGCGCCCGCGGCAGTGGGTGAAGAACGTGCTCGTGGTCGCCGCCCCGTTCGCCAAGGGCGACCTGTTCGTCACCGGCATCGCGGTCGACCTGATCGTCGCCTTCGTCGCGTTCTCGCTCGCCGCGTCCGGCATCTATCTGATCAACGACGCGTTCGACGTGGCCGCCGACCGGGAGCACCCGACGAAGCGGTTCCGCCCGATCGCGGCCGGGATCGTGCCGCCGCGGCTGGCCATCGCGGTGGCCGTGCTGCTGCTGGCCGGTGCGCTCGCGCTGAGCCTGCTCTCCGGGGTGCCGCTGCTGATCGTGCTCGCCGTGTACGTCGCGGTGCAGCTGTCCTACTGCTTCTGGCTCAAGCACCAGCCGGTGCTGGACATCTGCATCGTCGCCTCCGGCTTCCTGCTGCGCGCGATCGCCGGCGGTGTGGCCACCGACATCCCGCTGTCGCAGTGGTTCCTGCTGTCGGCCGGTTTCGGCTCGCTGTTCATGGTCGCCGGCAAGCGCTACGCGGAGATGGCACTGGCCGAGAAGACCGGCGCCAAGATCCGCAAGTCGCTGGAGAGCTACTCCGCGTCCTACCTGCGGTTCGTCTGGGCGCTGTCGGCCACCACGCTGATCATGACCTACTGCCTGTGGGCCTTCGAGATCCGCGAGGCCGAGCACAACACGGTGTGGTCGGTGATCTCCATCGTGCCGTTCGTGATCGCCGTGCTGCGCTACTCGGTCGACGTCGACGGTGGCAACGGCGGCGAGCCCGAGGAGATCGCGCTCGGCGACCGGGTGCTGCAGGTGCTCGCGTTGACCTGGATCGGCACGCTCGTGCTGGCCGTCTACGCCTGATCCGCACGACCGCGGGTCAATCAGGGGGGAAGAACCGTTGTGAAGGGCATCATCCTGGCCGGTGGGTCAGGCTCCCGGCTGCATCCGATCACCCAGGCGGTGTCCAAGCAGCTGCTGCCGGTCTACGACAAGCCGATGATCTACTACCCGCTGTCGGTGCTGATGCTGGCCGGCATCCGGGACATCCTGGTGATCTCCACCCCGCAGGACCTGCCGATGTTCCGCCGGCTGCTCGGCTCCGGCGCCGACCTGGGCCTGAACATCGACTACGCCGAGCAGGCGCAGCCCAACGGGCTGGCCGAAGCCTTCGTGATCGGCGCCGAGCACGTCGGCGACGGACCGGCGGCGCTGGTGCTCGGCGACAACATCTTCCACGGCCCTGGCTTCTCCGGGAAGCTCGCCCAGTCGATCGCCGACATCGACTCCGGGCGCGCGGGCTGCGTGCTGTTCGGCTACCCGGTCCGGGACCCGGAGCGCTACGGCGTGGCCGAGGCCGATGTCGACGGGCGGCTGATCTCCATCGAGGAGAAGCCTGCGCACCCGCGGTCGGACCGGGCGGTGGTCGGGTTGTACCTCTACGACAACGAGGTCGTCGAGATCGCCCGCGGGCTGCGCCCGTCGCCGCGCGGCGAGCTGGAGATCACCGACGTCAACCTGGAGTACCTGCGCCGCGGCCGCGCCCAGCTGGTGGACCTCGGGCGTGGTTTCGCGTGGCTCGACACCGGCACCCACGAGTCGCTGCTGGAGGCCGGGGAGTACGTGCGGGTGCTGGAGAACCGGCAGGGCATCCGGATCGCGTGCCTCGAGGAGATCGCCATGCGGATGGGCTACATCGATCCGGCCGCCTGCTACGCGCTGGGCGAGCGGCTGTCGAAATCCGGCTACGGCGAGTACGTCATGACCATGGCCAAGTCCTTCCAACCGCGGATCTGAGGGGACGTTTCGGTGCAGGTACTGGTTACCGGCGGTGCCGGGTTCATCGGCTCGCACTACGTGCGGTCGCTGCTCGGCGGCGCCTACCCGGCGTACGCCGACGTCGACGTGGTGGTGCTCGATCTGCTCACCTACGCCGGCACGATGAGCAACCTGGCGGGGCTGGAGCAGTCGCCGAAGCTGCGCTTCGTGCACGGTGACATCCGGGATCCGAAGATCGTCGCCGAGGTGCTGGCCGGCACCGACGTGGTGGTGCACTTCGCGGCCGAGTCGCACGTGGACCGCTCCATCGCCGGCTCGGCCGACTTCGTCTCCACCAACGTCGTCGGCACCCAGGTGCTGTTGCAGGCCGCGCTGGAAGCCGACATCTCGCGGTTCGTGCACGTGTCCACCGACGAGGTGTACGGGTCGATCCCGAACGGCTCCTGGCCCGAGACGCACCCGCTGGAGCCCAACTCGCCCTACTCGGCGTCGAAGGCCGGCTCCGACCTGCTGGCCCGGGCGTTCCACCGCACCCACGGGCTGCCGGTGTGCATCACCCGCTGCTCCAACAACTACGGGCCGCACCAGTTCCCGGAGAAGGTCATCCCGCTGTTCGTGACCAACCTGCTGGACGGGGCGAAGGTGCCGCTCTACGGCGACGGGCTCAACGTGCGCGACTGGCTGCACGTCGACGATCACTGCCGGGGCATCCAGCTGGTGGCCGAGAAGGGCCGCGACGGGGAGATCTACAACATCGGCGGCGGCACCGAGCTGACCAACCGGGAGCTGACCTACCGGCTGCTGGAGGCGGTCGGCGCCGACGAGTCGATGATCCAACCGGTCGCCGACCGCAAGGGCCACGACCGCCGCTACTCGGTGGACTGGTCCAAGATCGCGAACGAGCTCGGCTACACCCCCCAGACCCCCTTCGACCAGGGCCTCGCCGACACGGTCGCCTGGTACCGCGACAACCGCGCCTGGTGGGAGCCCCTCAAGTCCCGCTGACCCCCGCGGCGCACGTCGCACACCCCAGTTGTCGGCCGCGCACCCCCAATCGGGGGTGTGCCGCCGCGAATCGGGGTGTGCGGTACGCCCAGGTTGTCCACATCGGGCTGGGGGCGTCCACAGCCGGCGCAACGGGGGTGGCGTCGGGGGCTGCAGCCGGAAGCCTGGGCGTCGTGGAACTCCCCGCGCTGCACCGCCGACACCAGCTGCTGGCGCGTGGCTTCACCGACGGTGAGCTGCGCCGGCTGCGGCGCGCCGGCCGGATGACCGCTGTCCGCCCCGGCGCCTACCTGCCAGGCGCGCCTCCGGACGGCGAGGAGGTCCGGCACGCGCTGGCCGCGACCGCGCTGTGGCCCGCGCTCGCCGGCGACACGGTGTTCAGCCACGTCACCGCAGCAGTCCTGTACGGGCTGCCGGTGTGGCGGATCGGGCTGGATCTGGTGCACGTCACGCGCCCCCGCCGCAACGGTGCACGGACCCGCCGCGCGGTCCACGTGCACCCGGCACCGCTGGACCCCGGCGAGATCGGCACAGCCGTCGGTCTGCCGGTCACCTGCCCGGCCCGCACCGTGGTCGACCTGGGCCGCACGGTGCCGTTCGAGCGGGCTGTCGCGGTCGCGGACGCCGCGCTGCACATGGAGCTGGTCACTCGGGACCAGCTGGCTGCCGCGGTACTTCGCGCCGCGCGCTGGCCGGGTGTGCCGGCCGCGCGGCGCGTGGTCGAGTTCGCCGACGGCCGCAGCGAGAGCGTCGGCGAGTCACGCAGCCGGGTGGCGATCCAACGCGCAGGACTGCCTGCGCCGGTACTGCAGTGGGGGGTGACCGACCACCGGGGTCGGCCGCTCGGCCGCGTCGACGTCGGCTGGCCGCAGCTGCGCACCGTCGGTGAGTTCGACGGCATGGTGAAGTACGGGCGGTTGCTGCAACCCGGCCAGAGCGTGGCGGACGTGGTTGTGCAGGAGAAACGACGGGAGGATGCGATCCGGGCCACCGGTCTCGCGATGGTCCGCTGGACCTGGGACGAGCTCGCCTCGTTCACCGACACCGCCGACACCCTCCGCCACCGCTTCAGCCTCGGTGAACGGTGACGGCCGCACACCCCCGTTGCGAGCGGCACATCCCTGATCGCGGGTGTGCCGCAGCGAACCGGGGTGTGCGGGCCTACTGGGCGTGGACGTGCTCGGCGAGGCGGTCGCGCCAGTCGGGGAGGGGGACGCCGGCCTTCTCGGCTCTGGTGCAGTCGAGGACGCCGTTGAGGGGGCGGGGGGCGGCGGTGGGCTTGGTGGCGAAGTAGTCCGCCGTGGTGGTGTCGGTGATCCGCAGCTCGGCGTGGCCGGAGAGGGTGAACACTGCGCGGGCGACGTCGGCCCAGGATGCGGGCTCGCCACCACCGGTCACGTGGTAGCTGCCGGGCGCCGCGTCGGTGAGGCACAGGTGCACGATCGCGGCGGCGATGTCGGCGGCGAAGGTGAGCCGGCCGATCTGGTCGGCCACCACCGTCGGCTCGATGCCGCGGCCGGCCAGCCCGAGCATGGTGGCCACGAAGTTCTTCCCGGAACCGACGACCCAGGTCGGGCGGACCAGGTAGTGCCGGTCCACGCCGCACACCGCAGCATCGCCGGCCGCCTTCGAGGCGCCGTAGGCGCTCAGCGGCGCGATCGGCGCGTCCTCGGCGTAGGGCTCCTCGGCGCGGCCGTCGAAGACGTATTCGGTGGACAGGTGCACCAGGGTCAGCTGGTAGGCCCGCGCGATCCGGGCCAGCACGGCCGGTCCGGTCGCGTTCGCCCGCCACGCGGCGACCCGCCCGTCCGGCGTCTCGGCCCCGTCCACATCGGTGTAGGCGGCCGCGTTGATCACGGTGTCGTAGGCCGCCCAGTCGACGCCGGTGGGCTCTGGACGCGTGATGTCGAACTCGGCGCGGCGCAGCGCCGTCGCGTCCGGCAGCGCCGCGACCAGCGCCCGCCCGACCTGCCCGCCGGCCCCGAGGATCAGCGCCCGCACCTCACACCACCATCGGGGCGAGCGCGGCCAGCGGCGGGTGGCCGCGGTCCTTGTCCGACCGGATCGCCGCCGACTCGTCGATCGGCCAGTCGATGCCCAGCGCCGGGTCGAAGGCCTGCAGCAGCGTGTAGGACGCCGCCGCCGACCAGTGCTCGTTGACCAGGTAGGTGTAGACCACGTCCGGGGTCAACGTCTGGTACGAGTTCCCGCACCCGCGCGGCACGTAGATGGCGTTGCCCGGATGCAACGTCACCGTCTCCAGCTGCCCGAACGTCGGCCCGTCGCGCAGGTCCACGATGGCGGCGAAGGCGCGCCCGTTGGCCAGCGAGATGTACTTGTCCCACGGCTCGGCGTGGATGCCGCGGGTCACCCCGACCTCGGCGTTGAACGACACGTTCTGCTGGACGATCTCGAACGGCGGGAAGCCCTGGGCCTCCAGCTTGGCGCGCTGGAAGCCCTCCTTGAACCAGCCACGCCCGTCGGCGTGCACGTCGAGCTCGACCACCAGCAGGCCGGGGATCGAGGTCCTCTCCACATGAATCACGGTGTGATTTTGGCATTTCGGCCGGACCCGGTTCGTCGGGCATCGCCATGGCCCAGCACACTGCGGAGTGTGACCGCTCCCGAGAACCGTCCCGGGTCCGACGACCGCCCGGGGACCGACGCCCCCGATTACGCCACCCGGCTGCAGACGCTGGAGCAGGCGCGCTGGAAGCAGCTGCTCGACGTGCAGGCCCCCTACCGGTGGAACATCCGCCGGCTCGGGCTCGGCCGCACCCTCGACGTCGGCTGCGGGCTCGGCCGCAACCTGGCCCACCTGGAGGGCAACGGGGTCGGCGTCGACCACAACGCGGCGTCGGTCGCGGTGGCCCGGCAGCGCGGCCTGCAGGCCTACACCGCCGACGAGTTCCTGGCCGGCCCGCTGGCCCGCCCGGGCTCGTTCGACAGCCTGCTCGCCGCGCACGTGGTGGAGCACATGAGCGAGGCCGACGCGGTCGCCCTGCTGCAGACCTACCTGCCCCTGGTCCGCCCGGGCGGCAAGGTCGTGTTCATCACGCCGCAGGAGAAGGGCTACACCACCGACGCCACGCATGTGCGGTTCTGCGGCTACGAGGAGGTGGCCGCGCTGTGCACCAAGGTCGGGCTGCGGGTCGTGCGGCAGTACTCGTTCCCGTTCCCGCGCATCGCCGGCCGGGTTTTCCCCTACAACGAGTTCGTGACCCTGGCCCGCACGTAGGAGAGTCCCCCATGCGATGCGCCGTACCGTGAGCGGGTGAGCACCCCCGCGCGCCGCCGAGCCGGAACGGCGGCCCACCTGGCCGCCGGGCTCGTCGTGCTCGGTGCCGCCGGCTACGCGTTCGTCGCGGTGGTCGGGCACGTCTTCGACGGTCCCGCCGACGCCGGCGCGCTGACCGCGCTGATCTCGCTCTACCTGCTGGTGAACATGATCGGGCCGGGGGTCTACGCGGCCCTGGAGCAGGAGACCAGCCGAGCGGTGAGCGCGGCATCGGCCCGCGGCGAGTCGCTGCGCCCGATCGCGCGCCGGTCGGCGGTGCTGGCGCTGTGGTCGTTCGGCGGGCTGCTGGCGATGGTGCTGCTGGGGTGGCCGCTGCTGCTCGCGCGGGTGCTGGACGGGCGGGTCGGGCTGCTGCTGGCGCTGATCGTGGCCATCGCCGGGTCCGGCGGGGTGTACTGGGCGCGCGGCCTGCTCGGCGGGCAGCAGCGCTTCGCCCCCTACGCGCGCACGCTCTACGTCGAGGGCGCGGTGCGCCTGCTGCCCTGCCTGGTGTTGCTGGTCGCGGCGATCGACTCCCCGCAGCTCTACGGCCTGGCCTTCGCGCTCGGGTCGGCGGCGGCCGCGCTCAGCGTGGCGCCGGCGCTGCGCCTCGACACCGGCCCCGACACCGGCCCCGCCGGCCGGACCGCGGACATGGGTCGTTCGCTGTCCTACCTGACCGTCGCCATCGCGCTGAGCCAGCTGCTGGCCAACCTGGCCCCGGTCGTCGTGAGCTACCGGATGCCCGACGACCTGGTGCTGGCCGCGGTGTTCGGGACCACGTTCGTGCTGGCCCGGATCCCGCTGTTCCTGTTCGCACCGGTGCAGGCCGTGCTGCTGCCCAAGCTCACCCGGGCGGCGACCCTGGGCGAGCACGGCGAGCTGGCGCGCCGGCTGCGGCAGGCGGTGCTGCTGGTCCTCGGGTTCGGCCTGCTCGGCGTGCTCGGCTGCGTGCTGCTGGGGCCGTGGGCGGCCGAGCTGCTGTTCAACACCGCGCTGCGCCCGAGCGCGGCGACGCTGGGGCTGCTCGGGGCGGCGACGCTGGTGATGATGCTCGCGCTGGTCGTGCAGCCCACGCTGGTGGCGATGGGCCGCCAGCGGCTGGTCACGGTCGCGTGGGTGCTCGGATCGGTGGTGTTCCTCGGGCTGCTGGTGCTGCCGATCGACCCGATCGCGGCGGCGCTGGTCGCCCAGCTGGTCGGGCCGGCGGTGGTGCTGGTGGTGCTCGCCGTCGGGGTCCTGCGCGGGCTGCACGTCCAGCCGCGGCGGGCCGGGCACCGCGACGCCGGGGCCGATCGGGCCGACGATAGGTTGGCCCCGCACCGGGAACCGGCGCCAGCAGCGGAAACGGAGGGCCCATGATCGAGAACGGCCGCGTCGAGAGCGGCCGCAACGACGACGTGTGGGTCGTGATCCCGGTGTTCAACGAGGCCCAGGTCCTCCAGTCGGTGATCGAGTCGGTACTGGTGATCTTCCCCAACGTCGTCTGCGTGGACGACGGCAGCGGCGACGGCTCGGTCGAAGCCGTCCTGCGCACGCGCGCCCACCTGGTGCGGCACCCGGTCAACCTCGGACAGGGCGCGGCGCTGCAGACCGGCCTGAGCTACGCCCGCGCCCAGCCCGGCGCGGCGTACTTCATCACCTTCGACGCCGACGGGCAGCACCGGCTGGAGGATGCGGTGGCGATGCTCGCGGTGGCCCGGTCGGCCGATGTGGATCTCGTGCTCGGCTCCCGCTTCATGGCCGACGCCGCCACGGTGCCGTGGGTGAAGCGGCTGGTGCTGCGCACCGCGGTGCTGCTCAGCCCGGCCGGCCGCAAGCTCAAGCTGACCGACGCGCACAACGGGCTGCGGGTGCTGAGCAGGCAGGTGGTCGACGACCTGCAGATCACCATGAACGGGATGGCGCACGCCTCGGAGATCGTCTCCTACCTGGGCCGCTCGTCCTGGCGGGTGCGCGAGGTCCCGGTCTCGATCCGCTACACCGAGTACTCCCGCAGCAAGGGCCAATCGCTGCTGAACGGCGTCAACATCCTCTTCGACCTGTCCGTCCGCCACCGAGGAGGGTGAGACATGCTCATTCAGTTCCTGCTGGTGCTCGCCGTCTTGATCATCCTGTACGTCTTCGTGCGGCGCAGCGGCGCGATCTTCGTGCAGGCCAGCAAGCGGGTCGCGCTGGTGCTGTTCGCGGTGGTGAACATCTACGCGGTGATGCGCCCCGACGACCTGTCCGCGCTGGCCAGGATGGTCGGCGTCGGTCGTGGCACCGACCTGGTGCTCTACGCGCTGGTGGTGGCGTTCATGGCCGGCATGTTCAGCTTCTACCAGCGCTTCCGGGTGGTGGACCGGCGCTACACGGAGCTGGCCCGCACGGTGGCGCTGCGCGAGGCCGAGGTGGTCAACCGCGAGCGTGGGCTGCACCCGACGCCGGCCTCGGTGGCGGTCGTCGCCGAGCGCCCGCCGAACCCGGCCGAGGACGCGATCCGGTGATCCGGCCGGCGACCGGGCCGGTGGTCGATGTGATGCTGCCGCACTTCGGGCCGCTCGACCTGGTCCAGCAGACCGTGCGCAGCGTGCTCGCGCAGGACGACCCGAACTGGCGGCTCACCGTCGTCGACGACTCCGGTGAGCTGCCCGACGACGGGCTCGCGGACTGGTGCGCCGCGCTGGACGAGCCGCGGGTGCGCTACCTGCGCAACGCGCAGAACCTGGGCATCAACCGCAACTTCGAGCGCTGCGTGACCCTCGTCGAGCACGAGCTGGCGGTGATCGTCGGCTCCGACGACCTGCTGCTGCCCGGCTACGTCGGCACCGTGCGCCGGGCGCACCTGGCGCACCCGGACGTCGCGATCATCCAGCCCGGGGTGCAGGTGATCGACGAGCACGGCGCGCCGGCCCGCACGCTGGTCGACGAGACCAAGCGGCGGGTGTACGCGCCGCGGGTGTCCGGGCCGACCGTGCTGGCCGGGGAGCAGCTCGCGGTCAGCCTGCTGCGCGGGAACTGGCTGTACTTCCCGGCGCTGTGCTGGACGGCCGGGCCGCTGCGACGCACCGGGTTCCGGGAGGGGCTGTCGGTGGTGCAGGACCTGGCGCTGGTGCTGGACCTGGTGCTCGACGGCGAATCGTTGCTGGTCCAGCCCGCGCCGGTGTTCTGCTACCGGCGCCACCGCGGCTCGGTGTCCTCCGCGCACGCCGCCGACGGCCGCCGGTTCGCCGAGGAGCGGGCGTTCTTCGCCGAGACGGCCGACCGGATGGCCGCCCGCGGTTGGCCGCGGGCGGCCCGGGCCGCCCGGCACCACGTCTCGTCGCGGATCAACGCGCTGATCCGGCTGCCGCGGGCGGTGCTGGACCGCCGCCTCGACGGCGTGCGCACCCTGCTCGGGCACGCGTTCGGCCGCCACCGCGACCCGGTCGCCCGTCGCCCGTAACGCGCCCGCTCGGCTCCGCCGCCCGGTCCGCGCCACCAGCTCGCTCGGCACCGCCCCCCGATCGCCTCGCCGACCGGTGCGGACGCGTGAGATGGACGTGGTCGGGCGCGCCAGGTGATCGAACCCCGATGGTGGCCATCTCACCCGCTGCTGAGCAACGATCACCGGCGCTCAGCGCAGCCGCGCCGCCGGCTCAGCGTGGCCGCGTGGCCCACTCAGCGCCGCCGCGCCGCCAGCTCTTCGGTCGTCGCCGCGCAACCCGGGCCGTAGTCCGGGCAGGTCCCGTCCGGCTGACGGACCTGCTGGGCCACGTAGGCGAGCAGCCCGACCGAGCCGTCGTTGCGCGGCTGGTAACGGTCGGCCACCGACGACCCGATGGACATCCCGAGCAGCAGCGCCGCGCACAACCCACCGACCGTGGCCGCCACCGGCGACCACGACCACCCCCGTGCCCGGTCCGAGCGATCGCGCACCCACACCAGCCCGTAGCGCACCGCGAAGATCGACAGCAGCAGCAGGCAGTAGAGGATCTCGGCGCTGGTGCGCGGGTAGAGCTGCACCGTACCGGTGGCGTAGGCCTGCGAGGCGAACCAGAAGCGCAGCAACCAGGCCCCGGCCAGCAGCGCGCCGAGGGTGATGATCGTGGTCCGCGCACCCCCGAACGCGACCCCCAGCCCCAGCCCGACCACCAGCAGCAGCACGAACACCCCGACCCCGGCCAGCTCGCCGGGCGGCGGCCATGGCCCGACGTCACCGGGTAGGTCGTTGCGCCACATCGCGATGTACGCCGGGTCGACCGCGGTGTCGAAGTAGAAGAAGCGGTCCGCCACGGTGCCGGCTGCGGTCAGGATCCCGAACAGGTGCCCGGCCGCGACGACGACCATGGTGGCGCCGGCGATCCCGAGCAGCGCGGCCCCGCGCGCGGGCGCCGTGCGCCACGGGAACACCGCCAGCGCGGCGGCCACCGCCCCCGGGCCGGACCAGACGAACCACCCCGAGTAGGAGAAGAACAGCACCCCCAGCCCGACACCGGCACCCACCCCGACGCCCGCGATCCGCGGCCAGCTGGAGTGCTGCACCCCGCGCAGCTGGCCCAGCAGCACGATCAGCACCGGGACCAGCACCACCAGCACCACGGTCGTGTAGGGCTTGTACGGCTCCAGCAGCGGCAGCGTCGCGATCAACACCACCGCCAGCGCCCAGCCCGGGGCCAACACCAGCCGCCAGGCCAGGTACCCGATCGGGCCGAACAGCGCGGTGCCCGCCACCTGCAGCGCGCGCAGCGTCCGCGCCGTCGAGTCGCCGGTCAGCTCCGATCCCCAGGCGATCAGGTGGATCACCGCGGGCGGGTAGTCGGCCGGGATGCCGCGGCCCGCGAGCAGGTCGTCGGCCCACCGGATGAGCTGCCCGGAGTCGCCGTCGTTCGCGAACAGCGGCCAGTCGGTGCCGCGCAGGGCGAGCAGGATGCCGCCGGCGATCAGACCGGTGGTCAGCCCGGCCACGGCCGCGCACCCGCACCGGCTCGCCACCGTCGCGGCCCGCTCGCCCAGCCGGCCGGCCAGCAGGCACGCCCCGACGACGAACAGGCCGAGCAGCACGAAGCGCAGGTCGAGCCCGGCCACCCCGCTGACCTGGCCGACCCGGTCCATCGGGTTGACCACGATGGACCGGCTGAGCAGGACCGACAACGCCGCCGCACCGATAGAAACGATCACCTCGCCGGCGACGAGGACGCGTTCCGATCCCCAGAACTCGCGGCGACGGCGGTCGTCGTTCCGGTTCACCGGCGGGGTGACCTCAGGATCATCCGGGGGGCCGGCCGCCGAGCCCGGGGGCAGCGCACCCGCCCGCGTCGACGAGTTCGGCGCCATAGCCGCGCACGATAGTCGAGAGGCTCCTACGGCCGGCCCGGCGTCTGCGGCCGGATCCGGTAGATCACCGCGTCCGGGTTCTGGTACACCACGTCCAGCCAGCGCACCCGGTCCAGCCCGACGAACCCGGGTTGGCGGGTGAAGTCGTGGACGAACCCGCGGTCGATCATCACGTACTGCACGCCGAGGCGGGCGACGGCCTCCCGGACGTCCGGATCGTCGGGGTAGTCGTTGAAGCGGGCCGCGAGCAGCCCGGCGTCCGGGCCGATCCGGCTGCCGTTGTAGTGCCCGGCCACGGGCAGCACGCCGGCGATCGCGTACATCCAGGCCGAGCCGTCGTTGCGGTCGTTGAGCACCCGCTGACCCGGCGGAACCATCGTCGCCAGCACCCGCATCGCCTCGACCTCGTAGCCGGAGACCACCGGCCCGTCCGGTGCGCTGAGCCGCATCCGGGCGATGTTCTGGCCGGCGTACAACCCCTGGGACAGGGCCAGGAACAGCACCGCGACCATGCCGGCGGCCAGCAGCGACGGCTGCCGGCGCAGCCGGGCATCGAGCCGCCGGCTCGTCGCCAGCCGTCCGGCGAGCCGGCGCTGCAGCTCGGCCAGGCCGTGCCCGGCGAGCACTGCGATCGGCACCACGCACAGCCCGATGAAACGCCAGCGGTCGTTCCACCACGGTCGGGTCACGGCATTCACCCAGGCCGCGTCCGAGCTGGCGGTGAGCAGGAAGAGCAGTCCGAAGACGGCGCCCGACGCGATGATCCAGCGCAGCCGGCCCAGCCCGCCGATCCTGATCACGCCGATCAGCACCGCGGCGGTGAGGGCCAACTCCGGGCCAGCCGCCGGATGGTGCGGCAAAGTGATCAACCCGTCGTGCGAGAGCGTGACCAGCTCGAACACCGCCCGCAGCACGGAGAGATCGGCCGGCCAGTCGACCGGTTCACCACCCACGCTGCCCAGCGAACCCAGCACCTGGGGCAGCGCCAACACCGCCGCGGCCAGGCCGGCGGCCACGACCACGATCGGTTCCCGGCGCAGCAGCCGCGGTCGCTGCCCCCAGCGTTGCGCGAGCGCCGGGAGCGCGAAGAGCACCGCGGAGAACAGGATCGCCGGGTTCAGGCAGATCAGCCCGACCAGGCCCACCGCGAACAGCAGCCCGGTCCGGACCGTCGACCGCCAGCCCCGCGCATCCAGCAGGTCCAGCAGCAGCACCACGGCCAGCGGCATCAGCACCGCGCCGGTGGTGAAGGGCAGCAGCGGCCCGCGCCAGAGCAGGTCGTAGAACGAGGTGACGGCGACCGCGCAGGCCGCGGCGGCCACGGCCAGCACCGCCCGCCCGCCGAAGCGGTGCACCAGCGCGACGATCACCAGCGCGCCGATGCCGGGCAGCAGCACGGTGTGCGCGTTGAGCACGGTCGGCACGTCGACGCCGGTCAGCTGCAACACCAGCGCGCCGATCAGGTGGTAGGCGTTGGGGTAGAAGACCCGGACGTCGTCCTCGAACCAATTGATCTTCCCCATGCCGGTCAGGCTGCTGTCGCCGGTGTCGGCGATGTAGCGGATCCCGTTGGCGTGGAAGGCGGCGTCCCAGTCCTGGGGCACCGACGCGAGCCGGCCGATGCCGATCCAGATCACGGCCGCGCCGAACGCGGCGATCACCACCAGCGCCGCGATCACCCGCAGGTTCACCGAGCGGGACCATCCGACGTCGGCGGCGGGAGTCGGTGTTCGCCCGGTCAGGCGCCGGCCCAGCCGGCGCAGGGCCGAGGCTGCGGCGGATCGGCGTTCGGGTGGGGGCGCGGGCCGGCGCAGCGCCGCCCAGCGGGCGCCGGCCAACGCCAGCGCGAGCGCCACCACCAGCAGCCCGACCGTGGCCGGGTCCCACCGGACACCGGCGGCCGCGAACGCCGGCCCGGCCAACCCGACCACGCCGTACACGAGCAACGGAGCGGTCGCGGCCAACGTCCAGCCGCGCAGCCCGGCCAGCCGGCCGAGCACCAGCCCCGGCAGCCACAGCAGCGCTGCGTACAGCGCGACCACGAGTGGGGCCAGCACCTGCACAACCTGAAACTACATGGAGTGAACTCCGCTGGTCCGCTCGGGCGCGCGGGGGTGTGCGGGGTGTGCGGGGGCGGGCGGGCGGCGGCACTACGCTCGCCTACCGTGAGCTACACGGGATACGACCTCGTCGTCGTCGGATCGGGTTTCTTCGGCCTGACCGTCGCCGAGCGTGCCGCCACCGAGCTGGACCGGCGGGTGCTGGTGCTGGAGCGGCGCTCGCACATCGGCGGCAACGCCTACTCCGAGCCCGAGCCGGAGACCGGCATCGAGATCCACCGCTACGGCGCACACCTGTTCCACACCTCCAACGAGCGGGTCTGGTCCTACTGCAACCGGTTCACCGCGTTCACCGGCTACCAGCACCGGGTGTTCGCCCGGGTGGCCGACCAGGTCTACGCGTTCCCGATGAACCTGGCGTTGATCAACCAGTTCTTCGGCCGCTCCTACTCGCCCGACGAGGCCCGCGCGCTGATCGCCGAGCAGGCCGGCGAGATCGACACCCGGGAGGCGCGGAACCTGGAGGAGAAGGCCATCTCGCTGGTCGGGCGGCCGCTGTACGAGGCGTTCGTCAAGGGCTACACGGCCAAGCAGTGGCAGACCGATCCGACCCAGCTCGATCCCGTCGATCATCGCCCGGCTGCCGGTGCGCTACACCTTCGACAACCGCTACTTCAACGACCGGTTCGAGGGCCTGCCGGTCGACGGCTACACCGCCTGGCTGCAGCGGATGGCCGAGCACCCCAACATCGAGGTGCGCACCGACGTCGACTACTTCGACGTGCGCGCGCAGATCCCGGCCGGCACCCCGACCGTCTACACGGGCCCGCTGGACCGCTATTTCGACTCCGCCGAGGGCGATCTGGGCTGGCGCACGCTGGACTTCGAGCAGGAGGTGCTGCGCGACACCGGCGACTTCCAGGGCACCTCGGTGATGAACTACAACGACGTGGACGTGCCGTTCACCCGGATCCACGAGTTCCGCCACTTCCACCCGGAGCGCGACTACCCGAGCGACAAGACGGTGATCGTGCGCGAGTACTCGCGGTTCGCGAAGCCGGGCGACGAGCCGTACTACCCGATCAACACCGCCGACGACCGGGCCAAGGTGGCGCGCTACCGGGAGCTCGCGCGCAAGGAGGCGGCCAACGCCAACGTGCTGTTCGGCGGGCGGCTGGGCACCTACAAGTACCTGGACATGCACATGGCCATCGGATCCGCGCTCACCGCGTTCGACAACCGGATCGCCCCGCACCTGACCGACGGCCGCCCGCTGGCCGGCGCCGAGACCGAGGACTGAGTCGGGGATGACCCAGACCGTGGCCACCGACGAGAACACCGCCGAGCCGACCGAGCAGGCCGTCCGCTGCCTGCTGCAGCGGGTCATCCTGCCGCGTGCCGGCGACCCCATCAGCGTGCGTGCGCTCTACCTCGACGAGCACACCAACATCCAGCTCAGCACGGTGCCGGCCGCGCCCGGCGGCCCGCCGACGCCGTCGGTCCGGCTGACCGGGACCGCGGTCAACGCCCGGCCGCTGCGCGCCACCTCCCGCACCTCCGCGGTGCTGCCGAGCCAGAGCGAGGTCTCCTTCGGGGCCTACTTCAACGCGCTGCCCGCCGGCTACTGGCGGCGCTGGAGCCGGCTGGACGAGGTGCACCTGTGCCTGGAGCTGGAGGGCTCCGGGCGGGTCGACGTCTACCGCACCAAGGCCGACGGCTCGGCGATCTTCGTGCGCGGCGTGGTGCTGGACGGGGACGGCCGGCACGAGCTGGACGTGCCGCTGGACCTGCGCCCGTTCGAGGACGGCGGCTGGTACTGGTTCGACCTGACCACCGACAGCGGCGAGATCACGCTGCACACCGGCGGTTGGTACGCCGCCGAGGAGGGCACCGGGCGGGCCGCGGTGACGATCGGCATGCCGACGTTCAACCGGCCGGCCGACTGCGTCGCCACGCTCACCGCCATCGGAGAGGACCCGCTGGTGCTGGCCGCGGTGACCGCGGTGATCCTGCCCGACCAGGGCACCAGGAAGGTCCGCGACGAGCCCGGCTTCGCCGCGGCCGCGGCCGCCCTCGGCGACCGGCTGCGGATCATCGACCAGCCCAACCTCGGCGGCTCCGGCGGCTACGCGCGGGTGATGTACGAAGCACTCGGATCCACCGACTGCGAGCAGATCCTGTTCATGGACGACGACATCCTGCTCGAGCCCGACTCGGTGCTGCGCGCGGTCGCGTTCTCCCGGTTCTCCCGGGACCCGATGCTGGTCGGCGGCCAGATGCTGTCGCTGCAGGCCCGCTCGCAGCTGTCCACGATGGGCGAGGTGGTGGATCGCAACGCGTTCCTGTGGCGCAACGCCCCGGGCACCGAACCGCACCACGACCTGTCCGAGCGCACCCTGCGGCAGACCCCGTGGCTGCACCGGCGCACCGACGTGGACTACAACGCCTGGTGGATGTGCCTGATCCCGCGGGCGGTGGCCGAGGACCTCGGGCTGCCGCTGCCGCTGTTCATCAAGTGGGACGACGCGGAGTACGGCCTGCGCGCGCGCAGCCGTGGCTACCGCACCGCGACCGTGCCCGGGATCGCGATCTGGCACATGTCGTTCCTGGAGAAGGACGACACCAGCGACTGGCAGGCCTACTTCCACTACCGCAACCGCTTCGTCGCCGCCGCGCTGCACGGCCCGGACAACCCGCGGGCGCTGTTGATCGACACCTTCAAGCGCACCCTGCGGCACCTGATGCTGATGGAGTACTCGGCGGTGGCGTTGCAGGAGATGGCGCTGCGCGACTTCCTGGCCGGGCCGGACATGCTGTTCCCGAAGCTGCCGGTGGTGCTCGGTGAGATCCGCGCCCGCCGCGCCCAGTACGACGACGGCCGCCCGCTCGACTCGGCCACCGAGGTGCCGCTGTCGGACCTCGACGCGCTGGCCGCGCAGGTGTTCCCGGAGCCGCCGACCCGCAAGCCGGCCATCGTCAAGCAGCTGGTCACCAGCGTGGTGCACAACCTGCGCCGCCCGAACCCGGCGCACCACGACGTCCCGCAGCGCAACGTGCCGTCGCGGCAGGCCCAGTGGTTCGTTCTGTCCAAGCTGGACTCCGCGACGGTGTCCACACCGGATGGTCGAGGGGTGACGTTCCGGCGCCGCGACCCGCAGCTGTTCCGCGAAATGCTGCGCACCTCCGCGAGCCAGCTGCGCGACGTCGGCCGAGCCTGGCCGGAGCTGCGCCGCGCCTACTCCGAAGCGCTGCCCGAGCTGACCAGCCGCGAGGCCTGGGCCCGCGAGGTCTTCGACCGCCGCTAGCGAGGCCCCTCAACGTCGCCCTGTCCCGCCCCAGCGCATTTCGGAGCCAAACTGCGTGTTTCTCGGCGCGGGCGCGGGCGCGGTCGCGGGGTGGGACGAGCTGTCAGTGGTGTCCGTGGAGCTCGTCGTCGATGTGTGCGCGGATGATCTCGTCGAACGAGGTCTCGGCGGTGAACCCCAACGACCGCGCCCGGGTCGCGTCCAGCCCGGTCGCCCAGTTCCCCACGATGCCAATGATCGACTCGTCGGGCTGGTGCCGGATCAGCCGCACCGCCCGCTCACCGGCCACCCGGCGCAACGCCTCGATCTGCTCGCCGACGGTGACGCTCAGCCCGGGCATCGCGAGCGTCCGATGTGGACCGATCAGCTCGGAGTCGATGGTCGCCGCCCGGACCAGGAACCCGACCGCCGACCGCGGTGAGGCGTGCCAGTGCCGCACGGACTCGGGCACCGGCAGCACCGCTTCCCGGCCGACCAGCGGCTCGCGCAGGATGCTGGAGAAGAACCCGGAGGCGGCGGCGTTGGGCGCGCCGGGGCGGATGCAGATGGTCGGCAGCCGGATCCCGATCCCGTCGACGAACCCGCGTCGGGTGTAGTCGCCCAGCAGCAGCTCGCCGATGGCCTTCTGGGTGCCGTAGCTGGTCAGCGGCGTGAGGTGGAGATCGTCCGGAATCGACGCCGGCAGCGGCGCGCCGTAGACCGCGATGGAGGAGGCGAACACCAGCCGCGGCCGGTAGTCGTCGGCGCTTGCGCGGATCGCGTCCAGCAGTGTGCGGGTGCCGTCGAGGTTCACCCGGTAGCCCTTGTCGAAGTCGGCCTCGGCCTCCCCGGAGACCACCGCGGCGAGGTGGAAGACCACATCCGGCCTCGTCGCCACCACCGCCGCCGCGCTCGCCGGGTCGGAAAGGTCGGCGCGGCGCCGGTCCAGCCCGCCGGTCCAGCCCTCGGGTGGATCCGGTTCCACGACGTCGACCAGCGTCAGCCGATCGACGGCCCCGCCACCGGCCAGGCCGCCCTCGCCCACGATGCGCGCGGTGAGCTTGCGGCCGATCATCCCCGCGGCCCCGGTGATCGCAACGTGCATGGCGCCTCCCCGCCCCATCCTGCCAACCCACCAGCACCGCGCACACCAGTTGGTGCCGGCGCACATGTCGTGGCATGTGCGCGGCCCACAACTGGTGTGCGCGGTGCCCGGATCGGGCGGAGAGCTACTCGTCGACGCCGTAGAGCCGGGCCCAG
This sequence comes from uncultured Actinomycetota bacterium, assembly GCA_963730945.1. Classification (GTDB taxonomy): domain Bacteria; phylum Actinomycetota; class Actinomycetes; order Mycobacteriales; family Pseudonocardiaceae; genus Pseudonocardia. The sequence goes on along the minus strand of CAVSTV010000002.1, from coordinate 213,017 downwards.
TTGCTGCGGCTGGTGAGGTGGGGGAGCTCGTCGCGGAACTGCTGCGCCACCCCGGGTCCCTCGGCCACCAGGCGCCGGAACAGCCGCGCGCTGCGCCTGGTCAGCGCCAGCGCCAGCGACCGGTCCCGGGTGCGCACCCGGTAGCCCTGCTCGGACATGTCGGTGATGACGGCCCGGTTGAAGGTCGACACGTGCCACCAGTGCGCGTCCCCGGCCGGCACGAAGCCGGTGCGGTGCGGGGCCCGGTCGAGCATCAGGTAGGCGACGCGCTTGGCCCAGGTCAGGCGTTCGTGTCCGGGCTCGTTGGCCGCCCGCACCACCTGCACGTCACGGAAGTCCTCGCGCAGCTCCGACATCGGGTGCATGATCGTCTCCGGGTGCGCGGCGCGGATCCGGCGGATCATCGCGGCGGCCTCGGCGGAGCCGTCCGCCAGCCCCCGCGGGCCCTCCAGGAAGTCCTCGACGGCCTGCAGCAGCGTGGCCGCCAGCCCGTAGTGCATCGCCACCAGGTACTGCCCGAGCAGCTGGCCCAGCCGCCGGGTGATCCGGCGCACCGAGAACGACGAGTGCAGCGCCGCGGTGATCAGGCCGTTGCGCATGTTGAAGTACCGGTGCCACTCGTCCCAGTCCTTCCACCCGAAGTCGGCGTGCCACACGCCGGCGCCGGGCAGCGCGACCGTCGGGAAACCGTGCGCCCGCGCCCGGTAGCCGAACTCGATGTCGTCCCACTGGAAGAACAGCGGCAGCGGGTAGCCGACCGCGCGCACGATGGACGCCGGGATCAGGCACGACCACCAGCCGTTGTACTCGGTGTCGACCCGGCGCTCCTGGTTGATCGGCAGCTGCCGGTCGTCCAGCCCGAGCAGGTAGGCCTCGCGCAGCGCGCCGGGCACCGGCATGCCCACCTTGAGCACCTCGGCGTCGGCGTACTCGGCGGAGATGTGCAGGTGGCCGGGGTGCAGCAGGTTGAGCATCTGGCCGCCGACGATCGTCGGGTGCGTGGTGGCGGCGGCGAACGCGGTCAGCCGGATCAGGATCTCCGGCTCGAGCAGCACGTCGTCGTCCATCAGCAGCACGTCGGCGTGCTGCTCGGCCGGACCCGCGGTCGCGTCGAACAGGCCGCGGGTGAACCCACCGGCCCCGCCCAGGTTCGGTTGCCGCACGTAGCGCAGCCGCTCGCCGAGCCCGGCCGCCAGCTCGGTGAAGCGGGGCCGCGACTCCAGCGGGTCGCTGCCCTGATCCACCACCTGCACCACGCCGACCGTGGCCAGCGCCTCGGGGTCGCCGTGCATCGCCTGCAGCGTGTTCAGGCAGTCCTCGACCCGGTTGTAGGTGCAGATCACGACGTCGGTGCGGGGCAGCGGGCGCGGCGCGGCGATGGTCCAGCGCACGTCGGCGACGGTCAGCTCGTCGATCTCGGTGGTGATCTCCAGCCACATCCCGCCGCCGTCGACGAACCGGTCGATCGGCCCGACCAGCGTGATCGTGCTGGAGTCGGCCGACCGCACCTCGGCCGCCGCGACGATGCGCCACACCTTGTTGGTGTCCGAGGCCATCAGCCGCACCCGGCCGGTGCCGCTGACCACCGCGTCGACCTGCACCTGCGGCACCGCCGTCCAGCGTTGCCAGTAGGTGGCGTGGAAGCGGCCGAAGTAGGTGTTGGTGCTGACGGTGCTGCCCGGGGCGAGCTGCACCCGGGATCGCTCGCGGCGGGCGGCGCCCTTCTCGACCCGGGCGTAGAGATCCTCGGGCACCAGCGCCGACGGTCCGAAGAAGAGCCCGCGCTGGACCAGCAACCGGGCCGACGAGGCATCGGCGACGATGTGTTCCGCGGCGGCGGGCAGGGTGTCCACCGGAGTGTCGGTGCTGTCCGGGGCACGAAGCATGAGGGCGGCCGTCCTGCGGGTCGATGTCGGATTCGCACCATTGTGCGGACATGCGGCCGCGCTGGTGATCGCGGGTGCCCGCGATGTGGTCCGCAGAGCCTAGCGCCCGGGTTCGGGGCAGGATCGTTCACCATGACCCTGCCGCTGAGCCCGGACGAGCTGCTCACCACCACCCGCTCGGTGCGCAAGCGCCTCGATCTGGCCCGCCCGGTGCCCCCGGAACTGATCCGCGAGTGCCTGCAGATCGCGCTGCAGGCCCCGACCGGCGGCAACGCGCAGGGCTGGCACTGGTTGGTGATCACCGACCCGCAGCTGCGGGCCCGGATCGGCGAGTTCTACGGCCGATCCTTCGACTCCTACCGGCGGTCCAGCATCTACGCCGGACGGATCGGTGACGCGGACCGGCGGGCCGTTCAGGCCCGGGTGGCGACCTCGGCGGAATGGCTGGCCGAGCGCATGGGCGAGGTCCCGGTGCACGTCATCGGCTGCATCACCGCGGCCGCCGAGCTGCCGGCCGACAACCAGGCCCCGCTGTGGGGATCCCTGCTGCCGGCCGCATGGAGCTTCCAGCTGGCCGCGCGGGCCCGCGGGCTCGGCAGCGCCTGGACCACCCTGCACCTGGAGTACGAGCGGGAGATCGCCGAGCTGCTGGGCATCCCGCCGGACGTCCGGCAGGGGGTGCTGCTGCCGACGGCCTACTACACCGGCGAGACGTTCCAGCCGGCGCCGCGCGAGCCGCTCGACCAGGTGGTGCACCTCGACCGTTGGTGACCGACGGTAGCCGCATCCGGTGTCCCGTCACCCCGAGAGTCCACCCGGTCAGGCGGATTCGATCCACATAGGGTGATCGTTCTCGGCATCCCGGTAGCTTTCGGCGAGGCTTCGCACCATGTGCCGCACGCCCTCGTTGGCCTACCCGTGACGTACCCGCGGCTGCTTCCGTCCGGCCACCCCGCGAGGGCCACCGGATCCGGGTTCGGCGAGCTGCGTGGGCTGACCGGGTTGCGCATCGTGGCCGCGGTCTGGGTGGTGGTGTTCCACCTGCACTTCACGCCGCTCCCGGTGGTCGCCGAGGTGGTCGGGATGCTCGGCCCGCTGATCACCGCCGGCGCGCTCGGCGTGGACCTGTTCTTCGTGCTCAGCGGCTTCGTGATCGCCTACACCTACCTCGACCTGCTCGGTCCGGCGCTGCGGCTGCGCGCGACCGGCCGTTTCGTGTGGGCGCGGGCCTGCCGGTTGTGGCCGGCCTACGCGCTGACGTTCCACGTGTTCGGGTTGTGGCTGGCCGGGCGCTGGTACCTCGGCTCCGACGCCGACATCGCGTTCCAGGCCGCGCAGCCGGTGTTGTCTCTCGGCGAGTACGCCCAGCAGCTGTTCCTGGTGCAGCTGTGGAGCAACGCGTTCTTCGACGGCGCCTCGTGGGTCGGGCCGACCTGGTCGATCAGCGCCGAGTGGCTGGCCTACCTGCTGTTCCCGGTGGCGGCGCTGGTGTTCTTCCGGCTGCGCAACCTGCCCGCCGGGCTGCTCGCGGTGGCCGCAACGGCCATGATGTCGCCGATCGCGTGGGCCTACGCCGCCACCGGCTCGCCCTACTACCCGTGGAGCTGGTTGGTGCGCATCCTCTGCGGCTTCGGCGGCGGGGTGCTGATCTACCTGGTCGTGCGCAGGTCGCGCGGCACCGGCCGTGCCGCACGCAGGTCGTCGCGGCGGTGGGCGTCGGTGCTGGCCGCCGGGCTGCCGGTGCTGATCGTCGCCGGTCTGCTGCTCGGCGAGCTCGCCGGACCGGGTCGCGGTGGGGTGGTGATCGTGGTGTTCCCGCTGCTGATCGGCGCCCTGGCGGTGGCCGACCGGGGCCCGGCGATGCTGCTGTCCACGCCGTGCGCGGTCTACGGCGGGCGGCTGTCCTACTGCCTCTACCTCGTGCACATCCCGATGCTGGAGATGTACTGGCTGGCGCTGCGCCGGTTTCCGTGGCTCGAGCAGCGACCCGGGATCGCGCTCGGGGTGCTGCTGGCGGTGGTGCTGGCCATGTTCGGGGTGGCCGCGCTGGCCCTGCGGCTGGTCGAGGAGCCGGCCCGGCGTCGGATGCGCCGGTTGCTGGGCGGCCCGCGCCCGCACGAAACAGTCCCGATCCAGCAGGCGCCGACGCCGCGGCTGCCCACCCAGGTGGGCCGGTTGCGGGCGGCCGAACAGCGGCTCCCGACCCGCAGCGCGTAGACAAACCCACCCGGGCCCACCGAGTCTGAACCCGTGCGAGCCCTGCGGGTACACGAACTGATCGGCCCCGACGGTCTGCGGATGGACGAGGTCCCGGAGCCCGCGCAGGCGGGCGACCAGGTTGCAGCGCCGGTGCAGGCGGGTGTGCGGGTCGCGGTGCACGCCGCGGGCGTCGGCTTCGTGGACACCCTGCTGACCCGCGGCCGCTACCAGGTCCGGCCGCCGCTGCCGTTCGCGCCCGGGCTGGAGGTCTCCGGGGTGGTGCTCGACGCCCCGGCCGGCACCGGCTTCGATGTCGGCGGGCCGGTGATCGGGCACCTGATGTCCGGCGGGTTCGCCGACACCGTGGTGCTGGCGCCGCACCTGGTGGCGCCGCGGCCGGCGCAGCTGGACCACGTCCAGGCCGCGTCCATGGTGGTGAACCACCAGACCGCGCATGTCGCGCTGGTGCGCCGGGCGCGGTTGGCGGCGGGGGAGCGGGTGCTGGTGCACGGCGCGGGTGGTGGGCTGGGCGGCGCGGCGGTGCAGGTCGCCGCCGCGCTGGGGGCCAGGGTGTCGGCCGTCGCCGGGACCGCGGAGCGGCGGGAGCTGGCCGCGGCGGCCGGGGCGCACACGGTGTACGGGCCGGACGAGTGGTTCGCGGCGGTGCGCGGCGGCGGCGGTGCGGACGTGATCGTGGATCCGGTCGGCGGCGAGGTGTTCGAGCAGAGCGTGCGGTGCCTGGCTCCCGAGGGCCGGCTGCTGACGGTCGGCTTCGCCTCCGGCAAGATCCCGACGGCCGCCGCGAACCGGCTGCTGCTGCGCAACGCCGGCGTGCTCGGCGCGGCCTGGCGGGAGCTGGTGGATCTCGATCGCACGCTGTTCGCGGGCACCGCGGCGGCCGTCGGTGAGCTGGTGGCCGGCGGCCTGCGGCCGCTCGTGGGTGCCCGCTATGAGCTCGCCGACGGGGCGGCGGCGCTGCGCGACATCGAACGGCGGGCGGTCGCCGGCAAGGTCGTGCTGACCGTCCGTTGACCGCGCCCGGGTGGACAGTGGGCCGGTGAGATGCCGGCAGCGCTGTTCGATCAACGCTGGCAGTCACCTCGCCGGCGGAGGTGCGGTCGGATTGTCGGAACCGACCGTCCGCGGTCCGCGCGGCGCGTAGCCTTCGCTGCATGTCCGTGTCGGAGTCGCGCAAGTCGCCGCCCGCGGCCGAGCTGGCCGCGCGGCGGGAGGCGGTCGACGAGGCGCTGGCCTCGGTGCGAGCCGATGGCCTGGAGCGGGGCCCGAGTGCCTGCAGCGGCTCGAGGCCATCGCCGAGGGCCGATTGACCACCGACGAGGCCATCGAGCAGCTGCTGCAGCGCTACCGCAGGTGAGCTGGAATCCCTACCTCGATCTCGAGGCCGGCGTCCTCCGCAACCGTCTGGGTGATTCACCGACCACGGATCAGTTGTCGCCGCCGGCCGGCCGAGATCGGCATCTGGCCTTCCACGGCTCGGCGAGGTCTACGACTGGGCCGGTGAGCTGCGCACCGTCTCGATCGGCAAGGGCGCGCCGTTCTGCCCTCCGCAGTGGCTGATCAGCCACGCCGACCGGGTGTTCAGCACGCTGGCCCGCCTCGACCGGCTCCGTGGCCGCAACCGCGCCGATCTCGTCGACGGGCTCACCGGGCTGCTGGCCGAGATCAACTACCTGCACCCGTTCCGCGAGGGCAACGGCCGGACCCAGCGGGCGTTCCTGGGGCAGCTGGCCCGCGCGGCCGGGCACCCGATCCGCTGGACGGCCATGGACCCGGCAGCCAACGTGGCCGCGTCCCGCGCCGCCCACCTCGACGGCGACACCGCCCCGCTCCGGGCGCTCCTGGACGCGGTCGTGATGACCCGGCCGTCGTGACCCCGGCGCTGAAGCCCGGGAACCACGGGTCAGTGCACTGTGGACGGCACCGTCAGCCGGGGATCCGGCGGAAGACCGAACGCGGCAGGTGCCGCAGCACGCTCATCACCGGCCGCAGCTGCGCGGGCGCCCACACCAGCTCCTTGCGTTTGCGCACCGCGTCCACCACGACCGCGGCCACCGCCTCCGGTGTGGTCGACAGCGGGGCCGGCTTGCGACCCTCGGTCATCCGGGTGTGCACGAAACCGGGCCGCACCACCGTCACCCCGACGCCGAACTCGCGCAGCGCCTCGGTCAGTCCTGAATAGAACGCGTCCAGTCCGGCCTTTGTGGATCCGTAGACGAAGTTCGACCGCCGGGCCCGCTCGCCGGCCACCGACGACAACGCGACCAGCGCACCGTGCCCCTGCGCCTTCATCCGCTCGCCCAGCGCGACACCGACGCCGACCGCCGCGGTGTAGTTGACCTGCGCCAACTCGACCGCGACGTCCACATCGGTCCAGGCCTGCTCGTTGTCGCCCAGCAGTCCGAAGGCGACGACGGCCACGTCGATGTCGCCGCCGGCGAACGCCTTGCGGACCACATCGGCGTGCGTGTCCAGCTCGCGCGCGTCGAAGGGCAGCGCTTCGACCGCACAGCCGAGCCGCTCCAGCCGGGCCTGCGCGGCCTCCAGCCGCGGCGACGGGCGGGCGGCCAGCACCACCCGCATCGGCCGGTCGGAGGCGAACGCCTCGACCACGGCCAGCCCGATCTCCGAGGTGCCGCCGAGCAGCAGCACCGAATGCGGGTTTCCGACCGCGTCAAACATGTGTCCTCACGAGTGCAGCTCCAGTCGTCGGGCCATGTCGGAGGTGAACACCCCGTGCGGGTCGACGGCGTCGCGGACCTTGCGCCACTCGTCGAGCCGCGGGTAGCCGCGGCGGATCGCCTCGGGGGTGGTGCGGGATTCCTTGGCCAGGTAGTGCCGGCCGCCGGCGTCGAGCACGATCTCGTCCAGCTCGTCGCAGAGCGGGCCGACGCCGGGCCCGATCGGGATGTCCACGCACAGCGTCCAGCCCGGGCGCGGGAACGACAACGGCGCCCGGTTGCCCTCGCCGAAGCGCTTGAGCACGTTGAGCGCGGACACCTGCTTGGCCGCCGTCATCCGCTGCAGCACCGTGCGGATCACGTCACCGCGGTCCAGCGGCACCACGAACTGGTACTGCAGGAAGCCGCGGGGGCCGTAGCCGCGGTTCCACTCGCCGATCACGTCGAGCGGGTGCAGGAACTGGGTGATGTTCTGGATCGCGCCGAACCGGGTGGGGGACTTGCGGTACCAGAGCTCGGAGAACAGCTTGCCGGTCAACCGGTTGAGCAGCCCGGGCGGGAAAACGTCGGGCACCGTGAGCAGCTGCGGCGCATCGAACTTCAGGGGGTCGGAGCGCAGCGTGATCGGCAGCTCGGCGAGCGTGGCGTGGTTGGCCCGCATCAGCAGCCCGCGCCCGAAGTGGCGCCCGGTGGTCACCGCGTCGAACCAGGACACCGATTCGGCGTAGCGCTCGTCGTCCACGCTCTGGCGGGCCATCAGCTCGTCGAGGTTGTCGATCTGCTCGGTATCGACGGTGAAGTACGCGGTCTCGACGCGGTGCAGCCGCAGAGTCGCGCGGGTGATCACGCCGGTCAGGCCCATGCCGCCGACGGTCGCCCAGAACAGATCGGCGTCGTCCCCGTCGGGGGTCAGGGTGCGCAGCGCGCCGTCGGCGGTCACCAGGTCCAGCGACTCGACGTGGTTGCCGAAGCTGCCGACCACGTGGTGGGCCTTGCCGTGGATGTCGGCGCCGATGGCGCCGCCGATGGTCACCTGGCGGGTGCCGGGCAGCACCGGCAGCCACAGCCCGTGCGGCAGCGCGGCGCGCATCAGGGTATCCAGGCTGACCCCGGCCTCCACGTCCACCCGTGCGCTGCCCGGATCGATGGCGCGGATGCCGGCCAGCCCGGTCATGTCCAGCACGACGCCGCCCGCGTTCTGCGCCGGATCGCCGTAGGAGCGACCGAGGCCGCGCGCGATGATGCCGCGCGGTCCCGCCGCCGCCAACGCGGCTGCGATCTCCTCGACCGACCGCGGGGTCAGCACCCTGGCGCGGGACGGGGCGGTCCGTCCCCAGCCGTGCAGGCTGGTCAGCGCCCCCGATGTGGTTTCCCCGGAACTGGACATCGCGGCCAGGCTACGCGCCCCCGCTATCGTCGATGACATGAGCACGCCGCCGGATCCGCGTGGTCTGCGGATCTCCGACGCCGACCGCGAGCGGGCCGCGCGGCGGTTGCAGGTGGCGCTGTCGGAGGGGCGGATCACCGTCACCGAGCTGGACGAGCGACTCGCCGTGGTCTACGCGGCCCGCTACGAGTCCGAGCTGCGGCCGCCGCTGGCCGACCTGCCCGACCCCGATGCGGTGCCCGCCCCGGCTGCCGCTGCGCGCCGGCCCGCCCACCGTGCTGCGCGCCGGGATCTCCGGAATCCGCCGCACCGGCCGGTGGGTGGTGCCGGCGCGGCTGCGGGTGCAGAGCGTGCTGGGTTCGGTGCTGCTCGACTTCAGCCAGGCCGAGATCCCGCACGCCGTGGTCGACGTGGAGCTGGAGATGGCGGCGAGCTCGGCCAAGCTGCTGCTGCCCGACCACGCCACGGCCGACGTCGACGGCCTGATGACCCCGCTGGGTGAGGTCAAGAGCCGGGTTCGGTCCCGGCCGCGGGAGGGCGCCGTGCACTTCGTGGTGCACGGCCGCTGCGGTATCGGATCGGTGGTCCTGCGGCACCGCTACCGGTTCGCCGGCCACCGCTTCTAGCGGGACGCACTTTCTCAACCCAACGGTTGACAACCTCCTGTACACCACTCTATGGTTGCTAAACCAATTAGTTGAGCGAGACGGAGGAGGTGACACCATGGCCGACCGGCTCTCCAAGGTCTTCGCGGCACTGGCCGACCCGATCCGCCGCGACATGGTGGCCCGGCTGGCCACCGAGGACGCCACGGTCGGCGAGCTGGCCGCGTCCTACGAGGTGACCATGCAGGCCGTCTCCAAGCATCTCAAGGTGCTCGAGGAAGCCGGCCTGGTCAGCCGCAGCCGGGACGCCCAGCGCCGCCCGGTGCACCTGGAAGCCGAGGTGTTCGACCTCATGACGAAGTGGATCGAGCGCTACCGCCGCGAGGCGGAGCAGCGATACCGGCGGCTGGACGCTGTGCTGGCCGCCCTGAACGAGCAGGAACAAACCACACCCACACCGAAGGAAGGAACCGCATCATGAGCACCATCACCGAGGCCACCATCGAGGCCGACCCGACCCTGCCGATCATCCGGACGACCAGGGACTTCGCCGCCTCCCCCGAGCAGCTGCTGCGGGCGCACACCGACCCGGAGCTCTACGCGCGCTGGGTGGGACCGGACGCGGTCGAGCACCACGATCGACTACTGGGACGCGCGCACCGGCGGCAGCTGGCGCTTCGTCAGCACCCATGACGGCCAGGAGTACGGCTTCCACGGCAGCTTCCACGAGGTCGGCCCGGAGCGCATCGTGCAGACCTTCACCTGGGAGGGCATGCCCGAGGGCGTCGCGCTGGAGACGCTGACCTTCGAGAGCCTCGGCGACGGCCGCACCCGGCTGCACGCGCAGAGCCTCGTGGACAGCATCGAGGGACGTGACGCGTGGCTGTCCAGCGGCATGGAGGTCGGCATCAACGAGGGCTACGCCAAGCTGGACCGGATGCTGGCCGATGGCCACGTCTGATCGAGCGGCGGCTGACCGGGCGGAGGATCGGGCGGCGGGCGACTCGCCGGCCGCCCGGCACCGCCGGCACGCCGGCGCCTTCTCCGACCGCGTCCGCGGGACCCGGGACTGGGCGGCGCCGGCGCCGGTGGCCGGCTGGACCGCGCGCGATGTGGTCGGCCACCTGGTCGAGTGGTTCCCCGGGTTCCTCGCCGCCGGCAGCGATGTGACGCTCCCGCCCGGGCCCGCCGTCGACGACGACCCGGTGGCGGCCTGGCTGCACCAGTGCGACGCGGTGCAGGCGGTGCTCGACGACCCGGCCACCGCCGGGCGGGTACTGGCCAACCCGCACATCGGCGAGCTGCCGCTGGATCAGGCGATCGACCGCTTCTACACCGCGGACGTGTTCATGCACACCTGGGACCTGGCCCGCGCCACCGGCCAGGACGACCGGCTCGACCCCGAGTTCTGCGCGCAGTTGCTGGCCGGCATGCAGCCGATCGACGAGCTGCTGCGGCAGTCGGGTCAGTACGGCCCCAAGGTCGCAGTGCCGGACGACGCCGACGTCCAGTCCCGGATGCTGGGCTTCATCGGCCGCGACCCGACGTGGACCCCGTCCCCCTCCACCTCGCACCGCGGCTAGCGCTTGCCCCGTGGATCTTGTGGCGCCGGCCAGGAGTGGTGCGAACGGCACTTTGGCACGCACCTAGCGTGCGAAAGTGCCGTTCGTTCCGATGAACCCGGGCGCTCGGCCATCGCCAAGCGATGCCAAGAGCGATACCGAGAGCCGATACCCTGCTCCGATGACCGCGACCCGCCCGCACTCGGCTCGACCGGGCCTGATCGGCCAGCTAGGCCGGTTCGTCGCCGTCGGCGCGCTGTCGCGCGCTGGTCGACTTCGGGATCTACCACGCGCTGCTCGGCCTGGGCCTGTGGGTGCACGCGGCCAAGGCGATCAGCTTCATCTGCGGCACCACCACCGCCTACCTGCTGAACCGCCGGTTCACCTTCGACTCGACCGGCGGCAGGGCCCGGCTGGCCGGGTTCATGCTGCTCTACGGCACCACGTTCGCGCTGAACATCGGCATGAACGCGCTGATGCTGGCCGTGCTGCCGGCGGATGCCGCTGCGCGATCAGCCTGGCCTGGGTGATCGCCCAGGCCACCGCCACCGCGGTCAACTTCGTGATGCTCCGGACGGTCGTGTTCCGCCGCTGACGCTCGCCGCTACACATCGGCCGGCACCGGTCCGTCGCGCAGGACCCGCGCACCGCGTCCACCGACATCGCGTCCGGCGCGAAGTCGGTCAGCCACCAGGTGGCGCCGGCCGCCACGTACGGGTCGGGGTCGGTGCCGGCCGGCAGCGCGACCACGACGTCGAACGGGGCTTCTGTCGCGCCGGCCGCGGCCCGTAGCTCGGTGATCGTGGCGACGGCCTCGACCAGCTGATCCGGATGCTCGAGGTTGACCGGGAAGTACCCGTCGAGCCGGGCCGCCCGGCGCATCGGCGCGCGGTGCCCGGGAAAGCCGGCCGCCCACACCGGGATCCCGGTCGGCTGCACCGGGCGCGGGAGGAACCGCAGGTCCTCGACGGTGTAGTGGTCGCCGCGGTGGCGCACCGGCGCGCCGGACCAGGCGGCGGCCAGCACGGTCAGGGCCTCGTCCAGCATCCGGGCCCGGACCCGGTCGTCGGTCTGCTCGCCGGTTCCGGACAGCTCGTGCCCGAACCGGTCGCTGCCCAGCCCGACACCCAGGGTCAGCCGGCCGCCGCTGAGCCGGTCCAGGGTCACGGTCTCCCGGGCCAGCTTGGTCGGCCGGCGGCGGGCCAGCGGGGTGACCATCGGGCCGATGCGCAGCGCTCGGTGGCGGTGGCCACGGCGGCCAGCGTGATCCACGGATCGGCCAGCTCGATGACCGGCGCGCGCCAGTTCACGTGGTCCCAGACGAACAGGCCATGCCAGCCGGCCTCCTCGGCCTCGGCGGCCAGCCGCGCGACGAGGGCGGGGTCGGCCAGCTCGTCGAAGAGCGGCAGCCAGAGGGCGGAGCGCAGAGCCGTCACGGCATGGGACGGTACGGACAGCGGTTGACCCGATACGAGGACTGGTTGGAGTCGATTTATGGGGTCCAGTTCGCCCGAGCTGTTGCTCACGATCGACCGGTCCCGGCGGCGCGGCCTGCGGGTCCAGCTCGAGGACGAGCTGCGCGCGGTGATCCGCTCCGGTCGGCTCGCGCCGGGCGCGTCGGTCCCGTCGAGCCGGGTGCTGGCTGCTGACCTGCAGATCACCCGCAAGGTCGTGGTCGAGGCGTACGACCAGCTGGTGGCCGAGGGCTACCTGGTCGCCCGGCGCGGTGCCCGCACGACCGTGCGCGGTGCCCGCACGACCGTGCGCGGCGCGCCCCCGCCGGCCCCGGCCCCGCCCGCAGCCGGGCCGCCGCCCGCCGCCGAGATCGACTTCCGGCCGGGCCGGCCCGAGCTGGGCCTGTTCCCGCGGGCGGCCTGGTCGCGGGCGGCACACATGGCCCTTCGCACGTTGCCCGACGCCGATCTCACCGACGACGACCCGCGCGGTCTGCCGATCCTGCGCCGGGCGCTCGCCGAGTACCTCGGCCGGGTTCGTGGCGTCATCGCCGACCCGGAGCGGATCGTCGTCTGCGCCGGCTTCGGCCACGGTTTCGATCTCGTGCTGGCCGCGCTGACCGGGCTGGGTTGCGACCGGTTCGCGGTGGAGGATCCCGGCTACCCCGGCCCGCGGCGGCGGCTCGTCACCGGCTTCGAGGCGGTGCCCGTCGACGTCGACGGCCTGGTCGTCGACCGACTGCGCGCCACCCCGGCCCGCGCCGTCGTCGTCACCCCGGCCCACCAGAGCCCGACCGGCGTGGTGCTCTCGCCCGGCCGCCGGCACCAGCTGGTCGAGTGGGCCCGCGACGTCGACGGGTACGTCGTCGAGGACGACTTCGACGCCGAGTACCGCTACGACCGCCGCCCGGTCGGGGCGCTGCAGGGCATCGCCCCGGACCGGGTGATCTACTGCGGCAGCACCGCGAAGACGCTGGCCTCCGGGGTGCGGCTGGGTTGGCTGGTGCTGCCCGACGCGCTCGTCGAGCCGGTGCTGGACCGGCGTCGGGTCACCGACGGGGCGACCTCGACCCTGCTGCAGGCGAGCTTCGCCGCGTTCCTGGCCGCGCACGACCTGGACCGGCACCTGCGCCGGGTGCGCCGGGTCTACCGGCAGCGGCGCGACGCCGTGGTGGCCGCGCTGCGGGAATGGCTGCCCGAGGCGACCCGGCACGGCGTGGCGGCCGGCCTGAATGTGCTGGTGACCTTCCCGCCGGGGGTCGACGAGGGCGTCGTGGTCCGGCGAGCCCTGGCGGCGGGGGTGCGGGTGTACCCGCTCGACGGGTTCCGGGTCCGACCGGCGGCCGACGATGTGGCCGGGCTGGTGCTCGGCTACGGCTGCGTGCCGCCGGCCGCGGCGGCGATCGGGGTGCACCGCCTCGCCGCAGCTGTTCGCGGCGCTGACCCAGGTGGGGAGGCTCGATGAGTAGTATGGCCAGCCGCAACGGACAGCAGCGGGGTTGGGCCGTGCAGATCATCGTGGTGGGTGGAAGTGCGGCCGGGTTGGCTGCGGCCCTGATGCTCGCCCGCGATGGGCACGCCGTCACCGTCCTCGAGCGTGACGATCTTCGACCCGCGGCCGATGTCGAGACCGCAGCCGCGACGGCGTTCCGCGCGTCGGCTCCGCAGATCGTGCAACCCCACGTCGTGCTGGCCACCTGCCGCGACATCCTGCGGCAGCGGCTCCCCGATGTGTACGCAAGGCTGATCGGGGCGGGAGCGGTCGAAGCTCCCCTGGCCACGCAGATGCCGCCCACCTTGACCGAGCGCTCGCCCGCTCCCGGCGACGAGGACCTCACGCTCCTGATGACCAGGCGCGCGACCGTGGACTGGGTTCTCGGACGGGCCGCGTTCGGCGAGCCCGGCGTCGAGGTCCGTCACGGCGTGCAGGTCACCGGTCTCGTCGCCGAGTCCGGCGACCCGCCCCGGGTTCGCGGTGTCCGCACCGAGGGTGGGGAGATCACCGGCGATCTCGTCGTCGACGCGACCGGTCGACGATCGGCCTTGGACCGGTGGCTCGGCGCGATCGACGCCCACCCCAGCGCGGTGAGCTTCGCCGAGTGCGGGGCCGCGTACTTCAGCCGCCAGTACCGACTGCGCGACGGCGAGCTACCCGGACCAGCGACCACCCGCGTCGTCGCCGGTCTCGAGGAGTTCACCGCAGGCATCTGGGGTGGCGACAATCGCAGCATGCAGATGGCCCTCGCGCCGCTGGCCGTCGACCGGCGCTTCGCGGCGGCTCGGGACCCGCGGGTGTTCACCGCCGTCCTGCGCAGCGTCCCGTTCTACGCGGCCTGGCTCGACGTGCTCGATCCGATCACCGACGTCTCGATCATGGGCGGGCTGCACAACACCTTGCGCCGCCTCGTGGTCGACGGAGCCCCCGTCGCCCACGGATTGCACGCCATCGGCGACTCGGTCTGCACGACCAACCCCACCTTCGCCCGGGGACTGAGCGTCGTGATGCGCACCGTCGTCGACCTCTCCGAGGCCATCGCTGCGCATCCGGACGACCTCGACGCCCAGGCTCTCACCATGGACCAGTCGATCGGTCGCAACATCGCGCCCTGGTACAGCGATCAAGCTGCGACCGACGCCGCCAGGCTGGCCATGCTGCGCCACACCGTTCTCGGCGAGCCCTCGCCGGTCCCGTCTCCCGGCGGAGGACCGCATCACCTTCGGCGAGCTTCGCCAAGCGGGCCAGCTCGACCCGGTGGCGTTCCGAGCCCTCTGGAAGATCATGGGGATGCTCGGGCACCCTGCCGAGATCTACCAGGACCCGGCCCTGGTCGCGCGGGTACGTCGAACCCTGGCCGCACGAACGCCCGCACCAATGGCGCAACCCACCCGCGACGAACTCAACACGGCCCTCGCGACCGGCGCGCAGCGCGAGCCCATCGAAGCCTGACCCCCAGCACCCTTGCTCAGGGCCGGCGGAAGCGTTCGGTCCGGCCTTCGCCCCGCAGCCGCAGCCACTGCCGGAACCGCTTCGGGCTGCGCCGGGTGATCAGGAAGTACCAGGCGTACCGCGGCAGCTCCAGCAGCCCGGTGCGGCGCATCCCCGGCTGCGACACCAGGTAGCCGCGGTTGCGGTAGGTGAAGAAGCGTTTCGTCTCGTCGTCCGGGTCGCGGGCGTGCAGCCGCCCGCGCAGCATCGGCTTGTCCTCGCTCAGCCCGGCCGGGTGCAGGTAGGCGGCATGCAGCGCGGTGCCGAACGGCAGCCCGGAGCGCACCAGCCGCCGATGCATCTCCACCTCGTCGCCGCGCACGAACAGCCGCAGGTCCGGCACCCCGATCGCCTCGATCGTCGACGCCCGCAGCAGCGCCCCGTTGAACAGCGCCGCGATCCCGGGCAGCAGTTCGCCGTCGGCGCCGTGCCCGGTGTCGGCGGCCAGCGCGGCCCGGGAGCGGTGCCAGGTCAGGCCGCGCCGCACGGTGAACGCGAGCCGGTCGGGCTGGTCGGCGTCGACGACCGTCGGTGAGACCTCCGCGAGCCCGCGGCGCTGCGCCAGCTCCATCAGCGTGGCCAGCACGTTCTCGTCGGCGGCGCGGCCGTCGTCGTCGGCCAGCCAGATCCAGTCCGCGCCCAGGGACAGGGCGTGCAGGATGCCGAGCGCGAACCCGCCGGCCCCACCGAGGTTGTGCCACGAGGGCAGCCAGGTTCCGGGCAACCCGCAGGCGGCCACGACCTCGCGCGCCGGCCGGTCCGGCCCGTTGTCGACCACGACCAGGTGCGCGATCGGGTGGGTCTGCTTGGCCAGCGCGGCCAGCGAGTCGTGCAACGGCCCGTCCCGGTGCCGGGTCACGACCACCGCGACCACCGAGCCGGGGGGCAGCGGGCCGATGTCGGGTTCCGGGGTCACCGCGACTCGAGCTCGGCGAGCACGTCGCGGCCCTTGTAGTGGTGCAGCACCTCGCGCAGCGGCCCGTGCTCGCGGATGGTGCCCTGATCCATCCAGATCGCGGTGTCGCACAGGTCGGCCAGGAACTCGTCGGAGTGCGAGGCGAAGACCAGGATCCCGGACCGCTCGACCAGCTCGTTGAGCCGGATCCGCGCCTTGGCCAGGAACTCGGCGTCGACCGCGCCGATGCCCTCGTCGAGCAGCAGGATCTCCGGGTCGATGCTGGTCACGACGCCGAGCGCGAGCCGCACCCGCATCCCGGTGGAGTAGGTGCGCAGCGGCATCGACAGGTAGTCACCGAGCTCGGTGAACGTGGCGATGTCGTCGACCCGCGATTCCATCTCCTTGCGCGTCATGCCCAGGAACAGGCCGCGGATCAGGATGTTCTCCAGCCCGGAGATCTCCGGATCCATGCCGACGGCCAGGTCGAACACCGGAGCCACCTTGCCGACCACGGCGGCTCGCCCGCGGGTGGGCTCGTAGATGCCCGACATCAGCCGCAGCAACGTGGACTTGCCCGCCCCGTTGTGCCCGACCAGTGCCACCCGGTCGCCCTGGCGCAGCGAGACGTTGATGTCGCGCAGGGCCTCGATGATCGGCACCCGGGATCCGGTACCGATCTTGCCGCCGGCCCGGCCGAGCACCGCCTTCTTCAGCGAGCGGGTCTTCGCGTCGAAGATCGGGAAGTCGACCGCGGCGTTCAGGATGTCGATGCTGACCATGGTTGCCTCAGACCCAGTACGCGACGCGGGAGCGGTAGTTGCGCAGGCAGACCAGCGAGGCGGCGCAGCCGACGACGGTGATCACCCCGACCACGGCCCAGTGCCGCCACATGATCGGCTGTCCGAGCAGCGGCTGACGCAGGATCTCCACGTAGTGCAGCACCGGGTTGATCTCGGCGATGCGGGCCCGTTCGGCGACCGCCGGGTTGCGCAGCAGGGTGTCGTACTGCCAGACGATCGGGGTCATGAAGAACAGCAGCTGGGTGACGCTGGCGATGATCGGCGGGATGTCCCGGAAGCGGGTGGCGATGATCCCCGACAGCACCGCGATCCAGGCCCCGTTCAGGATCAGCACCAGCAACGCCGGGATCGCCAGCAGCAAGGACCAGCCCAGCGGCTGCGGGAAGATCGCCATCAGCACCGCCCAGATGACCAGGTTGTGCAGGAAGAACAGCGTCTGCCGCCAGACCAGCCGGTAGACGTGCAGGCTCAGTGGCGCCGGCAGGAACTTGATCAGCCCCTCGTTGGCGATGAACACCTCGCTGCCCTCGAGGATGCAACCGGACACGAAGTTCCAGATCAGCAGGCCGGTGGCCACGTAGGGCAGGAAGGTGGCGAGGTCCTCGCCGAACAGCGCGCCGTAGAGGATGCCCATCGCGGTGGCGATGACGCCCATGCTGATGCTGATCCACAGCGGCCCGAGCACCGAGCGCCGGTAGCGCTGCTTGATGTCCTGCCAGCCCAGGTAGCCCCACAGCGGGCGCTGGCGCCAGCCCTGGCCGAGGTCGCCGAACGCCCGGCTCCAACTGCGCGGGCCGGGATCACCGGCGAGCGCGGGCGGCGGGGACGGCATGTCCTCGGCCCGGTCATCGCCGGTGGTCACGGTCGGAGCCACCACGCGAGCGTACCGGCGCACGCCGACGGTCCCGGTGCCCGGTATCGCTCATGATCGTTTTTGGTGCCCTGGAACGGCCCGCGGCCGGACTGCAGGCGGTCCGGCTACAGGTACTGCCCGGTGCCGCGGCCGATGCCGCCCTCGGGGCCCGGCTGCTGCGGGCCGGCTCCCGGCGGCAGGCCGCGCCGCATCTGCTCCAGCTGCGCGCGGGCGGCCATCTGCTGGGCGAACAGCGCGGTCTGGATGCCGTGGAAGAGGCCCTCCAGCCAGCCGACCAGCTGGGCCTGCGCGATCCGCAGCTCGGCTTCTGACGGGATCTTGTCGTCGGTGAACGGCAGCGACAGCCGGTGCAGCTCCTCGCGCAGTTCCGGGGCCAGGCCGTCCTCCAGCTCCTTGATGGAGTTCTGGTGGATCTCCCGCAGCCGCGCCCGCGACGCCTCGTCCAGCGGTGCCGCCCGCACCTCCTCGAGCAGCTGTTTGATCATCGTCCCGATGCGCATGACCTTGGCGGGCTGCTCGACCATGTTGCCGACCCCCTGCTCGTCGTCATCGCCCGACCTGGGCAGCGTGGCCATGCCGACCGGTCGCCCGTCGGCTCCGACGACCATGACCTGCTGGTCGCCGCCCTGCTGCTCGCCGTTGTCGTGTGGTTCCTGATCCGGTCTCATGATGGCTAGCTCCTCGACCAACACTCTGCGTAGATCAACACGTTGCGGTCCGTCGCACATCGCCCCGACTTCACGCTGCGTGCTCGGCTCGTCACCTCTGTCGATTTGGTGGCCTGACTACCGTATCGGGATGGCGTACGACGTCGCTCGGGTCCGCGGGCTGATCCCCGCTCTCGGCGACGGCTGGATCCACATGGACGCCGGCATCGGCATGCAGACCCCGAGCCCGGTCGTGGCCGCGATCACCACCGCGCTGCGCTCGACGCAGTCGGCACCAGGTGCGCCCTTCGCCGCCTCCATGGTGATCGCCGAGCTGGAGCGGGAGGCCCGCAACGCCATCGCCGACCTGGTCGGTGCCGACCCGCGCGGGGTGGTGCTCGGCCCGAACCGGGCGGTGCTGCTGGATCGGCTGGCCGATGCCCTCGGGAACACCTGGATGCTCGGCGACGAGGTGGTGGTGACCCGCCTCGACGATCTCGCCAACGTCACCCCGTGGGTGCGCACCGCGCAGCGCCGCGGCGCCGCCGTGCAGCGGGCCGAGATCGACGTGGAGAGCGGTGAGCTGCCGGTCTGGCAGTTCGACGAGCTGCTGGACGCCACCACCCGGGTGGTCGCGCTGACCGCGGCGTCCGGCGAGCTCGGCACCTGCGTGGACGTGGCCGCGGTCGCGGAGAAGACCAGCGCGATCGGGGCGTTGCTGGTCGCTGACCTGGGCGCCGCCGCCGCGTACGCGCCGCTCGACCTGTCCGAGCTGGGCGCTGACGTGATCGCGCTCGACGCCGCGCTGTGGGGTGGGCCGCAGCTCGGCGCACTCGTCTTCCGGGTCCCGGCGCTGCTCGACCGGCTCGCTCGGTGCTCGCTGGACCCGGCCGCGCGCGGCCCGCAACGCCTCGAGCTCGGCCTGCACCCGTACCCGATGCTGGCCGGGTTGGTCGCGTCCGTCGACCACCTGGCCGGTCTGGACGATTCGATCACCGGCAGCCGCCGGGAGCGGCTGCTCGGCTCGATGACGGCGCTGGAGGCCTACCACGGTCACCTGCTGGACGAGCTGGTCGACGATCTGCGCGCGGCCGACATCACGGTGCTCGGTGCGTCGGAGCGGCGGGTGCCGCTGCTGTCGCTGACCCTGCGGGAGAAGGCCCCAGACGTGGTCGAACACCTGGCCACGCGGGGGATCTGCGCCTTCGCCGACCCGGGGACCGCCGGCGTGCTGGCGCACCTGGGCGCCGCCGAATCCGGCGGTGCGGTCCGCATCGGGCTGGGCCACTACACCACCCGCGCCGAAACCGGTGCCCTCGATCCGCTGGATGCGACTATCCCACGCCCGCCGCGCGATCACCGTGCGGTTCGACGATCCGAACCTCGTGTCGTGCGCCGGGCTGGTCCCGGTCATGGCGTTGGCCGACCGCTGCGGGCTGCCCTCGCTGCTGCGGGAGCATGTGAAGATCGCGGCGAAGGGCGGCGCCAACGCCGCAGTGAAGATTCTCGCGATCGTTGCCGGGATGGTGTGCGGAGCGGACTCGATCGAGGATCTGGACCTGCTGCGCCACGGCGGCATGCCGCGACTGTTCGACCAGATCCGGGCACCGTCGACGTTGGGGACGTTCCTGCGGCTGTTCACCTTCGGCCACGTCCGCCAACTCGACGCGGTCGCCGCCCGGCTGCTGCCCGCGCTGGCGGCGGTGGTGCCGGTACTGCCCGGCGCCGACCAGTTCACGATCGTCGACATCGATGACACCGTCCGCCAGACCTACGGCTACGCCAAACAGGGCGCCGGACGCGGCTACACCGGCATCAAGGGCCTCAACGCGCTGCTGGCGATCGTGTCCACCACCGGCTCGGCACCGCTGATCGCCGCCGCCCGGCTACGGAAAGGATCGACCAACTCCGCCCGCGGCGCGGCGAAGCTGCTCACCGACGCGCTGGCCCTCACCCGCCGCGCCGGCGCTGGACTGGCCGCCAACGCGACAGTGCTGGTGCGGGCGGACTCGGCCTACTACGGCCACGACATCATCGCCGCCGCCCGCCGGGCCGGGGCCCGGTTCTCGGTCACCGCCCGGCTCACCCCGGTCGTGGTCAAAGCCATCACCAGCATCGATGAGCAGGCATGGGTGCCGATCCGCTACCCCAACGCGATCTACGACGAGGACGAGGGACGGTGGGTGTCTGACGCCGAGGTCGCCGAAACGACGCTGACCGCGTTCACCGGCCGCCGCCGCCGTGATCACGTGACCGCCCGGCTGATCGTGCGCCGCGTGCGGCGGCTCAACCCGCGCACCGTGCCGGCCGGGCAGACCGAGGCGTTCGCGGTCTACCGCTACCACGCCGTGTTCACCGACTCGGCCGAACCGATGCTGGCTGCAGAGGCCACCCACCGCGACCACGCCATCGTCGAGCAAGTCATCGCCGAGCTGAAGAACGGCCCGCTCGCGCACCTGCCCTCGGGGGTGTTCACCGCGAACGCCGCCTGGCTGGCCTGCGCGGCCATGGCATTCAACCTCACCCGCGCCGCCGCTGCCTTGGCCGGCGGCCGGCATGTCCGCACCCGGACAGCGACCGTCCGTGCCCAGCTGATCCACACTCCGGCCCGACTGGCGCACTCCGCCCACCAGCAACTCCTGCACCTCCCTTCCGGCTGGCCCTGGGAAACCGGGCTCGACGAACTGTTCCGCCGCGCCCTGCACGACCCCCTCCCGGCAGCAGCCTGACCACCGCCCACCAGGGCCCGACCGGAGATCAACAGTGGAAGAGCCGCAGAACGGCAGCTCCACCCTGCCCGCCAGAACGGCGCGCCCAACAGAGATCAACTACGCACCACTCACAAGATCAACGGTGAATCCAGGCTCAGCGCACGCATCCGCTGTTCTACCTCGGCGTCGAAATGGGCGCGATGCCAGCTCGGTGTGCGCAGCAGACTGCGAAGTCCGTCCGTGTCGAGCCGGGCGCCCGAGAAGTAGGTGTCGTTGACGTTCGCGCCCTCGAATCGGCGCCGCGCAGGTCCGCATCGTTGAAATGAGCCGACTGCAGCTTCGCCCCTTCGAAGGTGGCGTACTTGGCGTTCACCCGGCGCAGCGATGCCAACGTCATCGACGCGCCGTCCAGGCGCGCATTGATCAGCGTCGCGCCGTTGAGCGTCGATTGCCCGAGATTTGCGTGCCGTGCCGAGATCCGGTCGAGATTCGCGGCCGACAGGTTCGCCTTCCAGATCGTGACCCCGTCGATCGTCCCATCAGAGGTCGGCCCCGTTGATGGCCAATCCCGCGGGGAAGGAACGTCGGCACGCGCAGGCCGCTGAAGACGAGCGCCCGCCAACTCGAGATCTGGACCGCTCAGTGACGCGCAGCGTCGCGGCGGAATCGTTCGCGGTCAGGCGCGGCCGAGACCCCGACCAGTAGCCGATGAACGACCGGCGAGTGGTCGGCCTTCAGGTTGGCGATCACGACCCGAACGACGTTCTCACGGAACTCGGCGTAGCGGTCGTCCAGGTAGATGGCCAGCGTCGAGGCGGCACTGGCCTGCAACGACGAGTCGGAGCCGAGATCGGCGACGATGCTGGTGAAGTTCGCGTGGAACTGCCGCACGCTGTCCGCCTCGTGCTGCTCGCGGTCGGCGATGCGCTGCCTCCTCGACTCCTCGCGCTTGCTTCGACCAGCTCACCCCCACGGTGGCGATCGCCGCCGCGGCGGCCAGCGACGGAGCCATGCTCAGCAGCAGCGTGATCGCGGCGGGGCGGTCGTTCTCGATCCGCAGCTTCCGTATCTCTTCGCGCAGCTTGTCGTCCTGCAGGGTCGACGCCTCGGCGGCGCTTGCTGCCTCGCTGGCGACCGACATCGGCCCGGTCAGCAGGAAAAGTATGAACGCAACCAGCAGCAGAATCCGACGGGGTTGCGGCGTGGAGTACGGAAATCAGCGACGAGGAGCCACCGGATGAGGATAGTCCCGCACCGAGGCACGGGACTACCGGGCGCAGGATAGCAGCCGAGGGCTGCGCCGAGCTACGCCTCGATGCCGGAGCGATTGTAGGACGGTTGATTCTCGCCCTTGGCAATGTCGACCCGCACCTTGACTCCGGTGGGCGCAATCGCTTTGACCAGGTTGGCCTCGAAGGAATCCCGAACGACGATCCGCCGCCGCCGAGCACGGGGCTGACACCGAGTACGCGGTTAGGCCGCCACCGCGGGAAGTAGACCCGGCGGAGGTCGGCCACGCCTTCTCGGCCGATGATGGATTCCACCGCCGTCCTTGTCGGACGGCGCGTGCCAAGAGCGTGTCGGAGATCGCTCACCAAATCGGCCATATTGAACCTGCCCCGCCCCTCAGGGTGTCAAATTGTATCAGAAACCGGTTTCGTGGTCAAGGGTATTCAGCCGTCCCCCGGGTCGTGCGAGGGTGTGCCTCCTTGAAAGCGTCGGCATCCCGCCCCTCCCGCGGAATCGTTTCGCCACCGACCCGACCGTAGAAAACGGGGTGAATCTTCCCGTATTTGTCCTTGCTCTTCAAGTAGAACCAGTGCGACGGTCAGCTCACCCTGATCACGCACACCGTCTTCGAGCCGACCGGCACGTCGTGGTACTTGATCCAGCTGTCCACATCGTCCTCGATGAGCTGGCGGAGCCGCCGGGCCAACCGCAGCTGGTAAGCGTCCCAGCCCGACGAGCCGGAGAACTCGTTGTTCACCCCGACCGCGATGTGGTCGCCGTGTCGCTCCGTCGGACCGTAGATGGGCGACAGCTGCTCGTCGGTGTACTTGTCCACCTCGGCAACTCCGACGAGGACTGTGCCACCGTCGGCGTTCAACATTCCGACGATCGCCTTGGCCACGTCCCTGGCCTCGTCGTCCTTGGGACGTCCGGCGGGCCGTCGACCGATCAGGTTCTCCAGGTCGGTGAACGCGACGCCTTGAACTCCAAGTCATCGGATTCGGGGCGGCCCATGAGCACCACCACCTCGGCCGTGGTGGGCTTCTGGGCCGATCGTCATCGCTGGTGGTATCAGCTGTTCGCGCCGTCGGCGGGCGCTGGCAGCGCGGAGATGTGGGTCACGGTGCGGCTGCGCAGCAGTCGGAGCAGGCCCAACTCACCGAAGCTGGTGTCGACGATCTCAGTGATGGCGGAGTACTCGTGCGGTCGCACCCGTCCGGTCAACAGGTACTCGCCGCCACCGTGGATCTTCATGAGCACGCCCTCGCGAACCTGCCCGTTCAGCAGACGGTCTTCGCCATCTCGGTCAGGTCCCTCCTCACGTCGAGCTTCGCCGACTTGAGGGTGGGGTGATCCGCAGGAAGAACTTCATGTCATCGGTCTTGGGTGTTTCGTGGATGTAGCCGCGCTCGCGGTAGTCCGCGATCCGGGTCTCCGGAATATCCTGATCCGGGCTGTTCAGGTGAACGTAGTCGGGGCGCTCGATGGCTTTCGAGGCGCTTCCGACGTCAATGACGGGATCCCACATCCAGTGCTGGAGCACCTTGTCGACCATCATGGTCATCGCCTCGACGTTGTCCGACACCGTGCGATTCGATCTCCTCCAGCAGCTCGTCGACGTGGGTTCGACAGGGCAGCCAGGCCTGCAACATGAGGTCGTGCTCGCCGAGCAGTTCCCAGATCGCGTACGAGTTGACGTGCAGCGCGCGCAGCGCGGTCTTGATCTCAAGGACGGCTCGGCCGCGGCGGTAGACCGGGTCGAAGCCGATCAACACGAAGATCAGCTGTTCTGAAGCAATCTTGGAATGCAGCTCCGGATGCCAGAGGTACTTCGTCTGATCGGCTGTCAAGCCATCCCCCCTTGAACCGCTGTTCCGCCCCCGGACCTGCGACGCCATCAGTCGTGTGGATGGCCGACTTACGTTACCGCGAAACGCACACGTCCTGGACGCCGGGTCACCAACGGATTGATCGTGGGCAACTTCTCCATCAGAAACACATTGCGGACGGGCGGCCGACAATCCGTACTTGAGTAATCGCATCGGAACTCTGGGTAACAATGCACTCATGTTCGGGCGGGGGTTCAGGCGCGGGTCGGTGACCAGCATCAGCTTGCCGACGACGCCGCCCGCCTCCAACTGGCGGTGCGCCTCGGCGGCCTCGGGCATCGGCAGGCCGCCGTGCACGATCGGCCGCACCCGCCCGTCGGCCAGCATCGGCCAGATCTGCTCGCGCACCCCGGCGACGACCGCACCCTTGCCGTTCGGGCCCTCGACCGGGCGGCCGCGCAGGCTCATCGCGGTGACGCTGCCCCGCTTGCGCAGCAATGTGCCCAGGTCGAGCTCGGCCTTGCTGCCGCCCTGCATGCCGATCACCAGCAGCCGCCCGTCCGGCGCCAGCGCCTCGATGTTGGCGGCCAGTCCCTTGGCCCCCATGTTGTCCAGGATGACGTCGGCCCCATGGCCGTCGGTGGCCTTCTTCAGCTCCGCCGGGATGTCGTCGTGATAGTCGATCACGATGTCGGCGCCGAGGTCGCGACAGCGCTGCAGGCGGTCCGGGGCGCCGGCGGTCGCCGCCACCCGGGCGCCGAGCGCCTTGGCCACCTGGATCGCGTGGCTGCCGATGCCGCTGCTGCCGCCCTGGATCAGGAACGTCTCGCCGGCGCTGAGCCGACCGGCCGCGACGATGTTCGACCACACCGTGCTGGCGATCTCCGGCAGCCCACCCGCGGTCACGATGTCCACACCGGACGGGATCGGAAGCAGTTGTGCGGCCGGCACGGCCACCTTCTCGGCGTACCCGCCGCCGGCCAGCAGCGCGCACACCTCGTCGCCGACCGACCAGCCGGACACGCCCTCGCCGAGCGCCGAGATCCGTCCCGAGCACTCCAGGCCGATGATCTCCGACGCGCCTGGTGGCGGGGGGTAGTGGCCCTGTCGCTGCAACAGGTCGGCCCGGTTGACCGCGCTGGCCACGACGTCGAGGACGACCTCGCCGGGCCCGGCCACCGGATCCGGTGCCTCGGTCCATTCGAGTACCTCTGGTCCACCCGGCTCGCGTACCGTGATCGCGTACATGTCCGCGACGCTAGCCCACCCCGCCATCGGGCAGGGTGTACGGCCATGAGCCACCCGGATCCCTGGCCGCTGCGGCACCTGGTGCTGGGCACTCCCCGTCTCGAGCTGCGTCCCGACGACGACGCGAGCCTGTGGGAGCTGGTCGACGTGGCCTACGGCGGCGTTCATCCGCCGGAGCAGATGCCGTTCGAGTCGGCGTGGACCGATGCGGACCCGCGGTACCTGGGCCGTGGTGCGTGTCAGTTCTTCTGGTCGGAGCGGGCCCGGCTGGCTCCCGAGCATTGGAAGATCCACTTTGTGGTCCGCAGCGACGGGCGGGTGGTCGGTCTGCAGGAACTCCAGGCGACGTCGTTCGGTGTCACCCGGGTGGTGGGCACCGGGTCCTGGCTGGGGATGCCCTACCAGGGGCACGGGATCGGCACCGAGATGCGCGCCGCCGTGCTGCAGCTCGCGTTCGACCACCTCGGGGCCACGGCGGCCCGGTCGTCGGCCTTTGTGGACAACCCGGCGTCGTTGCGGGTCTCAGAGCGTCTCGGATATCGAGCCGACGGCTCGTACCGAACGGTCCGGCGCGGCATCGCCGTCGACGGCGTCCGGCTGCTGCTCGACCGCGCCGACTTCGTCCGTCCGGAATGGACGGTCGAAGTGGATGGCCTGGCGGACTGCCTGGGCCTGCTGGGCGCGGCCTGACTCAGCCCAGGTCGACGCCGCGGGCGAAGGTGTCGCAGCGCGACGGGTCGCCGGAGTCCCAGCCGGTCCGCCACCACTTCTCGCGCTGCTCGGAGCTGCCGTGGCTGAACTGGCTCTCGTCCACCTGCCCGCCGCCGAGCTGGGTCTGGATGAAGTCGTCACCGATCCGGGCCGCGGTGTCCAGGGCCGCGGTCACGTCCTCCTCGGTGACGTCGGTGATCAGCGGCCGGCCCGAGGCGGTGGGCACCGAGGTCGCGTGGTTGGCCCAGACGCCGGCGTAGCAGTCGGCCTGCAGCTCCAGGCGCACCGAGCCGGAGGTGGGCCCGGTTTCGCCGGGCTGCACCCGGTTGCTGGTGCCCAGCAGCGACTGGATGTGGTGGCCGTACTCGTGCGCGATCACGTAGGCCCGCGAGAAGGTGCCGCCCTGGGCGCCGAAGCGGCTCTCCAGCTCCTTGAAGAACGACAGGTCGATGTAGACCTCGTTGTCGCCCGGACAGTAGAACGGCCCGGTCGCCGAGCTGGCGCTGCCGCAGCCGGTGCTCACGCCGCCGGAGAAGAAGTTGGTGCGCGGCGGCTGGTAGGTCTGCCCGGAGCGGGCGAAGGCGTCACTCCAGTACCCGTCGAGCGAGTTCACCACCGCCACCACCTCGCAGTCGAGCTGGGTGTTGGCCTGCTGCCCGGTGCTGCACGCCGACGCGGCCTGCGACGTGTCCGCAGTCTGCCCCTGCTCGATGCCGTCCAGGCCGCCGGGGAACGGAAGCCCGCCGGAGCCGCCTCCGCCGCCGAGGCCGCCGCCCCCACCGAGCAGGTTGATCAGGAAGAAGAGGATCAGCCCGACGATGCCGAGGCCACCGCCGCCGAGCGCGATCCGCCCGCCGAGCGGACCGCCGCCGCCACCCCCGCCACCGCGGAGATCGTCGACGTTCGAGGTGTCGAGGTCGGCGTTCTCGTCGAACCGCATTCGTGCCTCCTGCTGCCCGGCGTGATCCCACCATACGGAGCTGCTGGCGTATGGGGTCGTGCTGGCGGCCGAGCGGACGAGCTCGGCCACGGTGAACCACACGACTCTGCCGGGCGGCTGAACGACGCCGCAAGCAGCACGTAAGGCGGCGGCATGATGTGTCCCTGTCGTGACCTTCTCCGGCCCCTGGGCCCGGGCCGGAGGTCTCGCGACGGCCGTCGGCCGGCGGGTACGGTTCGCGGTGGAAGCGTGGCAGAGCGGCCGAATGCACTCGCCTTGAAAGCGAGAGTCCCGAGAGGGTCCGGGGGTTCGAATCCCTCCGCTTCCGCCACGCTGAACTCGATGCCGCTGCTCTTGATCTGCCAGACCAGGCGAGGCGACCGGAGCGTGGGTGGGCAGGGCGCTCACGATGTGCTCCCGTGCTGACGGTTCTCGGGAGCGGCGCACGGGGTGGTCGGTCAGGTGTTGGCCGCGACCCAGCTCGCTTCGGACGCGAGCAGCCTGGCCATGTTGACCTCGGCACCGGGGGCTGGCCGGTGTTGAACAGGGCTGCGGCCTCGTAACGCATGAGGTCAGCCGCGCCACTGCCAGTACTCGTCACTGCCCATGCGGCAGATCAGGTACGTGGCAGTTAAACGGCACGGTCCCGCCAGCTGAAGTAACCCACGCTGAGCCGAGCGTGACATCCGAGCAACGGGTGAAGCCATCGTTCATGGTCGGCGTGCGGCCGGTGCGGTCGAAAGGTCGGGCGCGACGAAGCAGTCTCAGATGGACCGGAGACCTACACTTCGCTCATGGACGTTGCCCGCACGCTCACCGCAGCGGTTGTGAAGGACGGCGAGTGGTACGTCGCTCGGTGTCTGGAAGTTGAGGTCGCGAGCCAGGGGGCGGGGCCACCGTTGAGGAGGCACTGAACAGCCTGCGGGAGGCGCTGGAGCTGTACTTCGAGGACGACGACGTACCAGCCTCGTTCGACCATCCCCTTGTCACCCCGATTGAGATCCGCATCCCGGCGTGAGTCCGGCACTACCGCAGCTGTCGGGCAAGGACGTGTTGCAAGCCCTTGAGAAGGCTGGCTTCGAGCACCGTTCGACAAGGGGCAGTCATGCGAAGCCGCGTCACCCTGACGGACGGGTTGTGATCGTGCCCCTGCCCCGCTCGTTGTGATTCGCCAGTCGCTCGGCCTGGACCGGGCGGGTGCCCAGGCCGAAACGCTCGTGATGAGGGATGGCCTCAATCGCTCCGGCTTCCCCTTTCGAAATTTCATCGTCCGAGATGCCGGTGCGATCGGCTTGTCAAGACGACGCTGCGGTGACTGCCGCCTCAATCAGAAGCTGATGTCGACGGTGCCCGTCTTCCCAGCCGTACCTCCTACTCTCCGGCCATTCCTCCTCAGGAAGAAATCGCCGTACACCTCGACGGTTCCGTCGCCGGGCGGCTCTTCCTCGTCCAACTCGGCCCGCGAGAGGACGAACGGCATGTTCACTCCCGTCACCTGTTGGATGGACTGCGGATCGATCCGCTGAATGTCACCGCTGAGTCGGTCGTCGCTGAACGTGTCTTCGTCCCATAGTGTGCACACCACGTCGAACCTGGTGGTGCCGGATTGCCCCTCCGTCAGATCGTTGCCGGTGAAGACGATGTCGAAACCGAGGTTCAGCTCGACGGCATCGCCGCTTCCAGGGAGAAGCTGGATGGCGTGATCGATAATCCTGACTGTCATCATGATCTCTCTGTCGTGTTGGAGTGAAGATCAGGGCTGATCGTCACACTCGTGATTCCGTCGGTGTGACTACCGACAGGTCAGGCGTCGTGGATTCCGTCCGCCCGCGCGGCATCGGCCTTGGCGCCGGCCAGGACGTTGATCCGGACTACCTTTGCGCGTGCCCGGGGGTCCTTGACGTTGAACTGAGCTTCCGAATTGTCGTGCGACCTGGTCCGGCGAGATGCCGTACGGGTTCGGCCACAAGATGTCATGGTGATTCGGTAAGAAGCCCGTTCAGTCAGGATGATGGGCCAGGCGCTGGCAATCAATACGTAGAGCAGCGTACTTGCTATGAAGTCAACGTTATGCTACAAGCCGGCTCGTATATAGGTGACGACGAGTCCGGCGGTCGAGCGGCGCGCTTTCCGCTCCCGGCGGGCCCGTCACCCGCTTCCTCGCCAGGTCACCCGGCGTGAGCCCGGCAGCCGCCAGCCCCGCCCGGCACTGGCACATCACCGTCGCCCGGACTCCGCGAGCCGACCGCGGCCGACCCGGCTGGTGATCAGCCGCACCAGCCCGTACGCCAGCAGCCCGACCGGGGAGAGCAGGATCGTGAGCAGCAGGATCGGCGCCATCAGCACCGGCGACAGGTCACGGTCGCGGCTGTCCAGATACATCCAGCGCCCGACGAACAGATCCCACGCGATGAAGTGCGCCCAGGCCAACGCGGTGCCGGCGTCGGTGGCCAGTACCTCGCGCACCCCATCCAGCGTCGGGTCGATCAGCACCGGCAGCACCGTGGGCAGCTGCGGCACCACGAGCACCGCGTAGATCAGCGCCGGCGGGACCACGATCCACGGCGAGCCCACCAGCCTCCTGGTCCAACCCCAGGTCGGGGCCAGCACCATCAGCGCCCAGAACGGGGCGGCGAGCACGAACGTGACGCCGAACAGCACCGGGGTCATGCCGGCACCTTCCCCCGCTCGACCTCCGGCACCGGGTGCGGCGCGCGCCGCAGCACCAGCAGCCCGGAGACGAGCACGGCGAGCAGGATCGCCGCGACCGCCGCCCCGGTCAGCAGGTCCGGTCGCACCAGCGACTGGCCGCGCAGAGCCTGCCAGGTGACGAGCGCGACCAGGGCGGCGTACCCGGCGATTCCCGTCCGGACCAGCCCGAGCCGGACCTGCTCGTCGGCGAATCGGCCACCCAACCGGGTGGCCAGCAGGCCGAGCAGCAGCGCGAGGATCGGCAGCACCTGCAGGGCGTGCATCCCGACGAAGTGCGGTATCCGCAGGTCGCCGGCGACGGTGCTCCAGCCGGTCAACGGCATCCCCGGGCCGCCGTCGGGCAGCCCGACCGTGTGGGCGCCGATCGCGTCGACCGTCCCGCCGGCGCTCAGCGTCGCCATCTGGGTCGCGGTCGGACTGGTCATCAGGAAGCCCAGGGCGAGACCGATCAGCGCGATCACCAGCCCGCCACGGATCGCCGAGCTCTGGGCGCGGTCGCCGATCCGCAGCCGCGCGACCCCGGCCGCGAGCACCAGGGTGGCCAACCACAGGGTCGCGATGGAGGTCGCCATCACGCTCCACAGGGCCGAGTCGAACGGCGTGGCGACGTCGAAGTGGCTGGCCCGGCCGCGGATCGTCTGGCCGATGATCACGATCATCTCCACCGCCGAGGTGGCGACGATGACGGTGCCCATCCACCAGCCGAGCCGCGTTCCGCGCCCGGTCGGCCGGGGCAGCGACAGCAGCCAGGCCATGGTGATCGAGTAGATCACCAATGAGATCGAGAACTTGAGCGGTTTCAACCAGATCGGCGCCCCGAGCAGGGTCCGGTCGTCCACGGCGAGGCCGATCAGGGCGGCCACGGTACTGATCATCATCAGTCCGGTGAAGACGACCAGCGGCCGGTGCAGCCCGGTCGGGTGCCGCAGCGTGGCGAAGGGTGACGGTGTCACGACGACTCCTGGATACCTCTACTATCTAACTCGGATAGGGCTACTATCCACCTTTTCCGGCGGCGCGGCAAGGCCGTTGCCGAACCATGGGGGTGCGGCGTGCGAATCGGCGAGCTGAGCAGGCAGACCGGGGTCTCGGTGCCGACGCTGAAGTTCTACCTGCGCGAGGGGCTGCTGCCCCGCGGCGAGGCGACCGGGCCCACCCAGGCCGAGTACGACGAGGCGCATGTGCGGCGGGTTCGGCTGATCCGGGCGCTGGTCACCGTCGGTGGTCTGACGGTCGCGGCGACCCGCGAGCTGCTCGGCCATATCGACAGCGGCGACGACCTGCACCGCGTGCTCGGCCGGACCCAGAACCTGATCACCGCCGGCGCCGAGCCGGCCGACCAGGAGCAGTGGGACGCGGCCGAGCGGCGGCTCACCGAACTGGTCGGCGGCCGGGGCTGGCAGATCGGCCGGGACTCCCAGCCGTGGACCGCGGCGGTCGGGGTGGTCGCCACGATGAACGCGCTGTCCGTCACCTCGATGCTGGACCACTTCGACGACTACGCCGAGGCGATCGAGCGGATCGCGGCGCTCGACCTGGACATCACCGCCGAGCAGGACAGCCCGGACGGAGTGGTCGCCGCCGCGGTGCTGGGCATCGTGCTCGGCGAGGCGCTCCTGATCGCGTTGCGCGGGCTCGCGCACGAGGACGCGTCGTCGCGCCGGTTCGCCTCGACCGAGCGCGGGGCCCGGACCGGTTCGCCTCGATGAAGCGCCGGCGTCCGGACCGGTGATCCCGCGCGCCAGCCCCCCACTCATGCCGACCCCGCGGCCACCACGCGCGTGCAGCCGGCCGACCAACCCGGCGCGACGGTCCCGCTGCCACCGCCGTGGGCGATGTCAGACCCGGTCCTCCAGCGCGTGCGGATCACGGCCGGCGCAGAGCAGGAACCGGTCCCGCCAGGACACGTCCGCGGGCAGCGGCAGCGGCTCGCGGAAGAACCCGGTCGCACGCCAGTGCTCGGCCCGGGGCGCGGTGCCCTCGCACATACCGCGGGCCAACTCCTCGGTGAACGGGCAGGCCCGCGACCCGAGCTGCATGGCGATCTCGTGGGCCAGGAAGCAGTGCGCGATCGTCAGCTCCCACAGGTGATCACGGACCGGCAGCTCGCGGCCCTCGCCGCGCACGACGGCAGCACCGTCGTCGACCTTGCGCGCGGCCACGCAGGCGCCCTCCGCATACCGGGTCGCGGCGTCGAGCGGATCATCGGCGAGCAGGTCGCCGTCGTAGCGCGGGTCCGGCGTGACCCCGGCCAGCAGCTCGGGCAGCCGGGCGTTGTCGCGGGCGTGGCGACCCACGGCCGCCCGGATGCTCACCGGCTCGTCGGCGCCCAGGACGTCCAGCAGCGGCGGCATCACGATGTCCCACTGCGCGCCGCGGATCCGGCCGATCACTTCCACCGACACCTGCTCGGCCTGCGCGAACAGCTCTGCTTCCCGGATCATCGCCGCTCCCTGGCTCGACGTCGCCGAACCTACCGGCCCGCCGTCGCCGCGGCGCGGCGTCCGCCCGCCCGGGCGCGCGCGGCCGGCCCGAGCACCTCGGATGGGGCGAAACCGGTTGGGGAACGTCAGCGGGCCCGGCTATCGTCGCCGACATGCCTTTCGGTTGACGTTCGCTGCCGCCCCCCGCTCGGCCCCTCACCCGGCGCCTGCTCGGGTGGGCGTTGCTGGCCGACGCCGTGCCGCTCTACCCGCTGTACGCGTTGCTCTTCGCCGAGTCCGGGCTGTCCGGTGCGCAGATCTCCGGCCTGTTCGCGATCTGGTCGAGCGTCGGGCTCGTGGCCGAGGTGCCGTCCGGGGCGCTGGCCGACCGGTTCGGCCGCCGCAACGCGCTGGTCGCGGCGGGTGTGCTGCAGGCCATCGGTTACCTGGCCTGGACGACCCTGCCCACGTTCCTCGGTTTCGCGGTCGGCTTCGTGCTGTGGGGCCTGGGCGGCGCGCTCGTCTCGGGCGCGCAGGAGGCACTGCTCTACGACGGGCTGGTCGTGGCCGGGGCCGAGTCGGAATACGCCCGGATCAACGGCTGGGTGCACGCGACGGTGTTGCTGGCCGGGCTGCCGGCCGCGGCCGCCGCGACCGTGCTCTACACCGTGGGTGGGTTCGAGCTGGTGGGGTGGGCCAGCGTCGGGGTGTGTCTCGGCGCCGCCGTCCTGGCGGCTCGAATACCGGAGTCGACGCCCGGCGGTGATCCGGACAGTGATCCGGGCCGCGTTGAGCTCGGTTACCTGGCGACACTGCGGATCGGGGTGGCGGAGGCCGCGTCCCGGCCGGGCGTGCGGGCCGCGGTGCTGGCGGCCGCCATGGTCGGCGGGTTCGACGCGCTCGAGGAGTACTTCCCGCTGATCACCGAGGGCCGCGGCGTGCCGATCGTGGCGGTGCCACTCGCGATGCTGCCGATCGGCGTGGCCGGTGCCGTCGGCGCCGCCCTGGGTGGGCACGCGAACCGGCTCCGACCCGGCCTGCTGGCGGCCCTGCTCGGCGTCGGGATGGTGCTGCTGGGGGTGGCCGGGCTGAGCACGCACCCGGCCGGCCTGGCCGCGGTGGTGGTGTTCTACGGCTGCTACCGCGCCGTGCTGGTGGTGGTGGACGCCCGGTTGCAGGAGCGCATCGAGAGCCGGTCGCGGGCGACCGTCACGTCGGTGGCGAGCCTGGGCGTCGAGGTGGCGACGTTCTCGATCTACGCGGCCTGGGCGATCGGCGAGATCGGCATGGTGGCCGGCGTCGGGCTGGTGCTCGCGGTGGCGCTGCCGTGGTTGCTGCGTGGTGGCCGACCGGCAGCGGCGATGACCGCGTCGACGACGCGCGGTCACGATCCGGCCGGCTGACCGTGCTCGATCCGATGCGATCGGACGATCTCGTGGCCGGGCCGCCGGGACCAACCGGCGGCTCAGCCCGGGACGACCCGCTGTGGCCGCGGGTGCGCGGCGCGGACCAGCTTGCGGGCCCGGACGATCTCCGGCGGGGCGGGGGCGTCCGGCAGCAGGTCGGTGAGGCCGCGCAACGCCCGCAGCATCGCCGTCGCGCCCAGATCGGTGGTCGGCAGGCCCGGCAAGCCGTACATCCGCCGCGCCCAGCGCGGCAACGTGGCCAGCGACAACGTGGCCACCGTCGACATCGCCAGCTTCCGCACCGTGGGCGAGTCGCCCTTCGGCTCGAACAGGTTGCCAACGCCGACCCGGGCCTCGTCGGTGAGCTTCAGCAACGGCCGCACGCCCTCGAGGTAGCTGCGCATGTCCGCCCGCGACGCCGGTGCGTCCGGGAGCCCCACGACCCGGGCCGCGCGCACGCTCTCCGCGAGGTAGCGCTCGGCGTCGGCCTCGTCCAGGATGCCGGCGCGCAGCGCGACCTCGGCGTAGGAGTCGATCTCGGTGCTGTGCACCCAGAGCAGCAGCGACGGTTCGTCGAGTGCGAAGCTGGTGCCGGTGTCGGGGTCGAAGCCGCGCAGCGTGCCGTGCAGCCGGCGCACCCTGGCGGCCATCGCGTCGACCTCATCGGTCGACCCGAAGGTGCGCACCCCGACGAACTCGACGGTGCGCTGGAAGCGGGCCCACGACTTCGCCGGGTCGAACAGGGCCGAGTTCTGGTAGGTCCCGCGCATCACCCGCGGGTGCAGCGACTGCAGCAGCAGCGCGCGGAACCCACCCACCCACAGCACCGGTTCGAGGTGCACCCGCCAGGTCACCGACGCGGGCCCGAACAGCCCGTCGTCCTGCGTTGTGGTCATGGCACACCTCCTCCGGCTACCAGCAGAACACCTCGCTCGAGCAACCGCGAGCCGAGAAGGCTCAGGCCTGACCGAGCGGCCAGCCGGTCACCCGTTTCGGCCGCGGCGGCGCGTAGGTGCGCACCTTCGACGTGCTCAGCCCGAGCCGCACCAGCGACTCGGCGATGGTGACCGCCGCCGCGACCCCGTCGACCACCGGCACGCCGGTCTGGTGGCGCACCTTCTCCTCCAGCTCGGCCATCCCGCCGCAGCCCAGGCAGATCACCTCGGCCTTGTCCTCGGTGACCGCGGCGGTGGCCTGGTCGACGATCGCCTGCACCGCGCGACCGGGATCCGACTCCAGCTCCAGCACCGCCATCCCGCTCGCCCGCACCGACGCGCACCGCTGGTCGAGCCCGGCCAGCCGCAGCCGGTCCTCGATCAGCGGCACGGCCCGGTCCAACGTGGTGACCACCGAGTACTTGTGCCCGAGGAACATCGCGGTCGACGCCGCGGCCTCGGTGATGTCGACGACCGGCACGTCGAGCAGCTCCTGCAGCCCCTCCCGGCCGTGCTCGCCGTAGCCCGCCTGGATCACCGCGTCGTAGGGCTGGTCGTAGCTCAGCACCCGGTCCATCACGGCGACGGCGGCCAGGTAGCTCTCGAAGTTGCCCTCCACCGACTCGGCGCCGAACCGCGGGGTGAGGGCCACGATCTCGGTGCCGGGAGCCGCCACCTTGCGGGCCTGCTCGCCGATACCCTCGGTCATGGATTCGGTGGTGTTGACGTTCACGACGAGGATGCGCATCGAATCGGCTCCGCTGATAATGGTTGGGCTGTCCGTTAGTGGGCGGTCGTGACGGCGATGGCCTCACCATCGCGGTCGTCGTAGGTCCGGCCGCGCGGCGAGATCGCGTAGTAGATCCCGGCGCCCATGGCCGCGGCGATGAACCAGGAGAACGAGGAGATCGCGTTCAGCGCCGGCAGGAAGGCGAAGAGCATCGAGATCGCCGCGGCCGGCACCAGTGCGGCGACGGCCTTCGGGTTGATCCCGTTCGAGTAGTGGTACGGCCCGGCGGAATCGGAGGTGTAGAGCGCCGGGACGTCGACGCGCTGCTTGCGCAGCAGCCAGTAGTCGGCCATCACGATGCCGAACAGCGGGCCGAGGAAGGCGCCCAGACCACCCAGGAAGTAGACGATCACGATCGGCGAGTCGTACAGGTTCCACGGCAGGATCACGAAGCCGATGATCGCGCTCACCACGGCGGCGCGGCGGAAGTTGAGCTTCTGCGGCAGCAGGTTGGCCAGTGCGAACGAGGGCGCGACGAAGTTGGCCATCAGGTTGACCGCGATGGTCAGGATCAGCAGTGCCAGGCAGGCCAGCACCAGCAGCGGCGTGTTGGGAATGCCCTGCACCACCTGGGTGGGGCTGTCGATCAGGGTGCCGTCGATCGCCAGCTGGCCGCCGGTCAGGATGACCACGATGATGCCGAAGATCAGCATGTTGATCGGGATGCCCCAGAAGTTGCCCCGGACGATGGCCTTCTTCGACTGGGCGCCGCGGGTGAAGTCGCAGAAGTTCAGCACGAACGTGCCGTAGATGGCCACCCACAGCGCGCCGCCGCCAAGGATCTGGCGCCACATCTCCCCGCCGGTGACGGCGTTCGGCGGCTCCCAGCGGATCACACCACCGGAGCTGAACAGCACCCAGCCGGCGAGCGCCACGAACGTCACCAGGATGACCGGGCCGGCGAACGCCTCGTACTTGCGGATGCTCTCCATCCCATAGCAGGCGATGATCACCTGGATGATCCACAAGGCCGTGAAGCTGATCCAGCCCAGGATCGAGAGGCCGAGGAAGTCCTGCTGCGACAACGGTTCCAGCGACGGGAACAGCGCGATCAGCAACACGTTGCACACCAGCGAGGCGAGGTAGGTCTGGATGCCGAACCAGACGATGGCCACCCCGCCCCGGAGGAGCGCCGGAATCTGCGCACCGCGGACGCCGAAACTGATCCGGCTCATCACCGGGAACGGCACGCCGGTCTTGATGCCCATATATCCGGAAAGGGTGAGCAAGACGAACAGCAACAGCGCACCGAAACCAAGGGCGGTGAGGATCTGCCAGGTGCCCAGGCCGAGCGCGAAGAGGCCGATGGCGAACGAGTAATTGCCGAGGCTGTTCACGTCGTTGGCCCACAACGCGAAGATGTTGTACGCGCTCCAGGTGCGCCCTTCCTTCTTGGTCGGCGCCAGGTCCGCGTTGTACAGCCCGGGGTCGACACCCGCGGGCAGCGGACCGTCCAGCTGGGCCACCGGTGCGTGGTGATCGTTCTGATTCGTCATCTGTCCCGACTCTCCGTTGAGAGGATTCTTGAATTCTCGATATACGAATCGTCCGGGCAGCGCGGGTATAGGGCAACATATACTTCGAGTTCGCCGGATATATGTCTGGACTGGAATTACTCCAGTATTGCCGGTGGGGCGACGGCCAGCAGCCGTACCACCCGTGGCCGGTAGGGCGTCATGATCGGTCGGATCGCGGCGATCGCGGCCGCGCGCAGCTCGGCGCGTTCGGCGCCGGTCAGCGTCGAGATCCACTCCCGGCAGTGGGCCTGGTGGTAGCGGTAGTCCACCAGGTCCTCGGCGCGGTCGAGCCCGAGCTCCGCGGTGTACTCGGTGGCCGCGACCGCATCGAGCCCGGCCGCGCGGGCCGCCGCGGCCATCGTGGCCGCGGTGCCCAGCTGCGGCGCCCACTCCTGGCGGAGCCGCAGGGACCACTGCGGCCAGCGGAAGCCGTGGGCGACCGCGACCTCGTCCACCCGGTCGCGCACCGCGCTGGCGCTGCTGTTGGCGGGGACGGTGGCCAGCACCGCGCCGCCCGGGCGGGTCACCCTGGCCAGCTCGCGCAGCGCCGGCCCCGGATCCGGCAGGTGGTTCAGCACGAACGCCGCGAACGCCGCATCGACCGCATCGCTGCGCAGCGCGATCCTCGTCACCTGCGACACCGCGGCCGGTGGGCGTTCGTCGCGGCGCCACCGCAACATGTCCAGCGACAGGTCCACCGCGATCGGTCGGGCCCCGGCCGCGACCAGGGCCGAGCTCACCAGGCCGGTGCCGGCTCCGGCGTCGAGCGCGAGCAGCCCGGCCAGCGGGTGCGGCGCGGCGGCGACCAGATCCGTGGCCAGCGGCCGGTAGACCAGCGCCGCGCTGCGCGCCCAACCCGCGGCGACCCCCGCGTAGTGATCCGCCATCGCCGAGCTCAGCCCGGGTCGGTGAGGAACGCCGTCGCCGCCGCGACCAGGTGCCCCGGGTCGTCCACCCCGCACAGCTCCCGCGCCGAGTGCATGGACAGCACCGGGATCCCGACGTCCACGGTCCGGATGCCGAGCCGGGTGGCCAGGATCGGTCCGACGGTGGAGCCGCACGGCACCGTGTTCCTGCCGACGAACACCTGGTTCGGCACGCCGGCCTGCCGGCACGCCCGCCCCCAGGCCGCCGCGCCGGGCGCGTCGGTGGCGTAGCGCTGGTTGGCGTTGACCTTCAGCGTCGGACCGCCGCCCGGCACCGAGCGGTGCTCGGGATCGTGATGGCCCAGGTAGTTGGGGTGCGCGGCGTGCGTGACGTCCACCGACAGGCAGCGCGAGCCGGCGAAGGCGGACGCCCGCGCGTCGAAGCCGCCGGCCAGCCGGGTCAGCAGCGTCTCCAGCAGCGGGCCGGCCGCCCCGGTCGCGGTGGCGCTGCCGATCTCCTCGTGGTCGAAGCCGACGAACACCGGGATCACCGGGTCCCTGCTCCCGCCGGGTCGGTCACCGCCGCCGGGCCGGTTCCCACCCCCGCCGGCCGCGGCGGCGAGCCGGTCGGCGGCCGCGAGCAGGGCGCCGACCCCGGCGTGCACGGAGCTCAGGTTGTCCAGCCGCGGCGCGGCCAGCAGCTCGCGCTGCGCACCCAGCCGGGCCGGCGGGGTGACGTCGTGCACGACCAGGTCGTGCGCGGCCACCTCCCGCGGGTCGATGTCGACTTCGGCGGCCAGGAACTCGACCAGCTCACCCTCGTGCGGCGCGCCCAGCCCCCAGATCGGCAGCAGGTGCTGCTGGGCGTCCAGGTGCAGGCCCTCGGAGTTGACGCCGCGATCGAGGTGGATGGCCAGCTGCGGCACCCGCAGGAGCGGCCGGTGCACGTCGACCAGCACGGTGCGGCCGTCGAACAGGGCGAGCCGCCCGGCCAGCCCGAGGTCGCGGTCCAGCCAGGAGTTCCACAGCGCCCCGCCGTAGACCTCGACGGCCACCTGCCGCCACCCGCCGGTGCCGACGTCCGGTCGCGGTTTGACCTTGAGCGTCGGCGAGTCGGTGTGCGCCGCGAAGATCCGCATCGGGGTGCCGGCCGGGACGTCGGCGGGTCGGTACCAGGCCAGCACCGTGCCGTCGCGGATCAGGTAGCGGCCGCCGGGCTCGTCGCTCCAGGCGCCGGCCTCGGGCTGCTCGACGAAACCGGCCGCGCGCAACCGGCGCGCCACCTCGGCCACCGCGTGGTAGGGCGTGGGAGCTGCGGTGATGAAGTCGGCGAGATCCTGCGCGAGATCGTCCATCGGGGTGCATCCTCCCTGACGTGGCCCCTCATCGTGCGTTCGGCACCTCCGGTGTGTCCGGCCGGGCGGGCGCGTTCGACACCGTGGTGGTCGGCGCGGGCTCGGCCGGCTGCGCGCTGGCCGCGCGACTGGCGCAACACCCCGGTCACCGGGTGCTGCTGCTCGAGGCCGGGCCGCTGGCGTCGCTGCCGGAGCTGCGGGACGCCGGCTCGCTGGCCGCCACCGATCCGACGCACCCGCGCAACTGGGCCCATCCCGCCCAGCTGCGCCCGGGCCACGCCGCGATGGTGCCCCGCGGGCGCAGCCTCGGCGGCTGCAGCGCGATCAATGGCGCCAACTGGGTGCGTCCGCACCCGGCCGACGCCGCGGGCTGGCGGCGGCCGGGCTGGAGCTGGCCGGAGCTGCTGCCGTTCTTCGTCCGCTCCGAGCACGACCTGGACCTGCGCGGACCGCTGCACGGCGAGCACGGCCCGGTGCCAGTCCGGCGCCCGTCCGGTGCGCTGCTGCATCCCGCCGCGGAGCGGCTGCTGAGCGCCGCCGACCGGCTCGGTTACCCCGCCGAACCGGACAAGAACGCCGGTGCTCCGCCGGGGGCCGGGCTCGTCCCGTCCAACTCGATCGACGGGGTGCGGGTCAGCGCCGCGATGGCCTACCTGCGCGAGGACCGCCCGAACCTCACCGTGCGCGGCGACGCCCCCGCCGCCCGGGTGCTCTTCGACGGGGACCGGGCGTGCGCGGTCGAGCTGCTCGACGGTCAGGTCGTGCCGGCCGGGGAGGTGGTACTGGCCGCGGGCGCGGTGGCCGGCCCGGTGCTGCTGCTGCGCTCGGGCATCGGCCCGGCCGACGAGCTGCGGGCCGCCGGCGTGCCGGTGCGCCTCGACCTGCCCGGGGTCGGCCGCGACTGGTCCGACCACCCGGCGGTGTTCGTCCCGTTCGCCACCGACGACCCGCCCGCGCACCCGCACGCGCACAGCAGCCAGGCCGCCCTGAACTTCGACTGCGGCGCCGACCCGGCCGGGGATGCCGAGGTGCTGCTGTTCGTCCGCCCGTTCACCCCCGGCGGCGACCTGCAGCTGATGTGCATCCTGGCGGCACCGGACAGCCGCGGCACCATCTCGATCACCTCCGCCGATCCGGGGGCCGCGCCCTTGATCAGCTACCGCTACCTGTGCACCGAGCACGACCGGCGCCGGCTGCGGCACGCGATCCGCACCGCCGCCGAGCTGCTGCGCGCCGGGCTGGGCACACGCACCGCCCCGCCCGGAGACGTGCTGGGCAACGACCGCGCCCTGGACGGTTGGATCGCGCGGCAGCTGACCACCTCGGTGCACCTTTCCGGCAGTGCTGCCATCGGGTCGGTGGTCGACGAGCGGCTGCACGTGCTCGGGGTGCGGGATCTGCGTGTGGCGGACACCTCTGTGCTGCCGGTCGTGCCCCGCCGCGGCACCGCGGCCACCGCCGTCGCGATCGGCGAGAAGGCGGCGTCGGTGATCCATCCGCCGTCATGATCGCCGGATGGGTGCGCAAGCGGCCATATGTGGCCGGGGATGCACCGAACCGACGATCATCTCCCGACGGCTGCAGCGGCGGCGTGTGCTTAAGCTCGGCCGGGTGGTGAATCCCTTCCTGGCGCCGAGCCCCCTGCTCTACGGCTACCCGGATTTCGATGCCATCGCCGACGAGCACTTCCTGCCGGCGTTCGCGGCCGGTATGGCCGAGCAGCGGGGTGAGGTCGAGGCCATCACCGCCGATCCGGGGCCGCCCACGTTCGCGAACACGATCGTCGCGCTGGAGCTGTCCGGGGCGATCCTGCGCCGGGTGTCGGCGGTGTTCTTCACGCTGGCCGGCTCGTGCAGCACCCCGGGCATCCGCGCGATCGAGGCCGAGGTCGCGCTGCAGCTCAGCGCGCACGTCGACGCGATCACCCTCGACCCGGCGCTGTTCGCCCGCATCGACGAGCTGTTCGGCGCCCGCGACGAGCTCGAGCTGGACCCCGAGTCGCGACGGCTGCTGGAGCGCCGGTACCGCGACGCCGTGCGGGCCGGCGCGCGCCTCGCGCCGCCCGAGCAGCAGCGGCTGCGCGCGCTGAACGCCAAGCTGGCCGCGTTGAGCACCAAGTTCAGCGCCCGGCTGCTGGCCGAGGCCAACGACTCCGCGGTGCTCGTCGAGGACCCGGCGCAGCTCGACGGGCTGAGCCCCGATGCGCGGTCGGCGGCGGCGCGGTCGGCGGCCGCGCGGGGGCTGCCCGGACATCTGATCACGCTGGTGCTGCCCACCGGGCAACCCGTGCTGGCCGCGCTCAACGATCGTGAGCTGCGGCGACGGGTGCACACCGCCTCGGTGTCGCGCGGGGCCCGCGGCAACAAGCACGACGTCCGCAAGCTGGTGGCGCGGATGGCGAAGCGGCGGGCAGAACGCGCCCGGCTGCTCGGCCATCCCCACCACGCCTCCTGGGTGGCCGAGGACGGCACCGCCGGCACCGTCGAGGCGATCGACGCCATGCTCGGCCGGCTCGCCCCGGTGGCCGCGGCCAACGCCCGCGCCGAGGCCGATGAGCTGGCCGCTGCCGCCGGGCACGCGATCGAGCCCTGGGACCGGGCGTGGCACTTCGAGCGGGTGCGGCGGGCCCGCTTCGATCTCGACCAGGCCGCGCTGCGACCCTATTTCGAGCTGGACCGGGTGCTGCACGACGGTGTCTTCCACGCCGCCGGACGCCTGTACGGGCTGAGCTTCCGCGAGCGTCACGACTT
The DNA here is from genome assembly GCA_963730945.1 of uncultured Actinomycetota bacterium. Taxonomy (GTDB): domain Bacteria; phylum Actinomycetota; class Actinomycetes; order Mycobacteriales; family Pseudonocardiaceae; genus Pseudonocardia. The sequence goes on along the minus strand of CAVSTV010000002.1, from coordinate 171,597 downwards.
GCCCCGCTACCACCCGGATGTGCGGATCTTCGACGTGCACGACGAGAACGGGCCGCTGGGGCTGTTCGTCGCCGATCTCTACGCCCGCGACTCCAAGCGCGGCGGAGCCTGGATGAATTCGTTCGTCACCCGGTCGGAGCTGCTCGGCACCCGGCCGGTGGTGTTGAACACGCTCAACATCGCCCGCCCGGCCGAGGGTGAGCCGACCCTGCTCACCCTGGACAACGTGCGCACCCTGTTCCACGAGTTCGGCCACGCCCTGCACGGGCTGTTCTCCGACGTGCAGTACCCGACGTTCGCCGGCACCGCGGTGGCGCGGGACTTCGTCGAGTACCCGTCGCAGGTCAACGAGATGTGGCTGGACGAACCGACGATCCTGGCCAACTACGCCCGGCACCACGAGACCGGTGCCCCGCTACCGGCCGAGCTGGTGGCGCGGATGGCCGAGTCGCGCAGGTTCGGCCAGGGCTTCGCCACCACCGAGTACCTGGCGGCGGCGTTGCTCGACCAGGCGTGGCATCGACTGGGGCCCGCGGACACCGTGGTCGACGTCGAGCGGTTCGAGGCCGATGCGCTGCTGGCCGCCGGCGTCGCGGTGCCCAGCGCGCCGCCGCGCTACCGCAGCACCTACTTCAACCACATATTCGGTGGTGCCTACAGCGCCGCCTACTACTCCTACATCTGGAGCGAGGTGCTCGACGCCGACACCGTCGAATGGTTCGCCGAGCGCGGCGGGCTGCGGCGCGAGAACGGCGAGGTGTTCCGCCGCGAGCTACTGGCTCGCGGTGGATCCGTCGACCCGATCGAGGCCTACCGGGCCTTCCGCGGCCGGGACCCGGAAATTGGCCCGCTGCTCACCCGGCGTGGCCTGGCCGGCTGATCTCGTCCGTTCCCGCCGCCGGGCTCAGCTCGGGTCGGGTCGGGCTCGGCTCGACCGGTCGCGGTGTCGGGATGGAGTCGCCGGCCCCGACCGCCACCGGTTCGGACCCGTTCGTCCCCCCGGCGACCGCGCCCGGCTCGGCGGCCGGCGATGCGACCTGCGGCGCGGCCGGGGTCGCGGTGGGCGTTGCGGTGGGCGTCGCGGCCGGGGTCAGCCGCTCCACGAAGCGCAGCAGCTCGACCGGGAACGGCAACACCAGCGTCGAGTTCTTCTCCGACGCCACCTGCACCACCGTCTCCAGCAGCCGCAACTGCATGGCCGCCGGGTGCTCGGACATGGCCGCGGCCGCCTGCGCCAGCTTCGCCGAGGCCTGCAGCTCGCCGTCGGCGCTGATCACCCGAGCCCGCCGTTCCCGCTCGGCCTCGGCCTGCCGGGACATCGAGCGCTTCATCGACTCCGGCAGGGCCACGTCCTTGATCTCGACCCGGTCGATCTGCACGCCCCAGCCCAGCGCCGGGCTGTCGATGAGCAGCTCCAGCCCCTCGTTGAGGCGCTCGCGGTTGGACAGCAGATCGTCGAGGTCGCTCTTCCCGATGATCGACCGAAGTGAGGTCTGCGCGACCTGGGCGACGGCCGCGACGTAGTCCTGGACCTCCACCACCGCCCGCACCGGATCGACGACCTTGAAGTAGACGACGGCATCGACCCGCACCGTGACGTTGTCCCTGGTGATGCCGTCCTGGGCCGGGACCGGCATCGTCACGATCTGCATGTTGACCTTGCGCATCTTGTCCACGCCGGGCTGGATCCGGGCCAGCCCGGGACCGGTGACGTTCTCGCGGACCTTCCCGAACCGGAACACGACGCCCCGTTCGTACTGGCGCACGATGCGGAACCCGGCCACCAACCAGAGGGCTCCGGCACCCGCCAGGGCTGCCACCAACTCGACGACATCCATCTCGCGCTCCCGTGCCCCGATCCGGGTCACGGCCCGGCGCGGGCACCGTCAACGCTACGCCGCCGGAAGCGCAACCGCGTCCCCTCCGCGTTGTCTTCAGCGCTGCCTGGTGGGGGCCCGCCGGTGGCGCAGCGCCGAGGCCGGAGAAAGCCGTCCCGCCCGGTGGGGAGCGCCGGGCGGGACGGGTGGCAGCGGCAATCCGGTCGGGGCCGGATCCGCCGAAGTCAGGCGATCGCACGAGCGACACCGGTGGGCGCGAGGCCGGGATGACCGTGGACGTCTCGAGCTCGGCTAGACCCTAGGGAGTGTGACCGGGGGTCACCGAGGACCTGAGAACGTGGGTTGTTCGCCGTCGCCAACAGGTCACTCAGGCGCGCCGGAACGCGGTCCGGTAACGCCCTGTTTCAGAGCCGTTACGCCGTTCGGGCTACAGAACCTCTCAGCTCTCGGGCCGTTACGCCCACCGCACGGCGGCGTTGTCGCTCGTTAGCCGATTGTTATTGGCTGCTGGTTGGGGCACAATCGCCGGCGATGCTCCCCGTCGCTCCCCCGGGGGGTGCGTCCTCGTTCGTGCCGGCGATGTCGCTGCCGCGTTCCTGCGTACCCCCGAACGATCACGTCCTGCTGGCGCTGCCCCCCACGGCAGCGTCCGCCTCGGTGCTGCGCTCGCTGCGCGCCGACGGCGTCAGCGTCAGCCCGGTCGGTGATGGCATCGGTGTGCTCGACGCCATCCGCAGCCGCGACCCGGCGCTGCTCGTGCTGGACGTGGAGCTACCCGGGCCGGATCAGGCCGCGGTGCTGGCCGCCGTGCAGGCCGAGGCGCCGAACGTGCCGGTGATCGCGGTGACGCCGCGGGAGCGGCGGACCGGGCTGCTCGGTCAGCTGCGCGGCGACCGCGACGACTACCTGCTGCGCCCGTTCGCCGTCGACGAGCTCGCGGCCCGGATCCGGTTGCGGTTGCGGCTCGGCGTACCCGTCGAGGAGACGGTGCTGCGCCAGGGTGAGCTCGTGGTCGACACCGAGTACAACGAGGTGACGGTCGACGGGCATTCGGTGTCGTTGTCTCCCACCGAGTTCGCGCTGCTGATGGCCCTGCTGTCGGCGCCGGGCGAGATCGTGCGGCCCGACCGGCTGGCCCGTGATGTCTGGTCCGAGCCGGCGTCGGCCAACCTCGTGCAGGTCTACATCTCCTACCTGCGGCGCAAGATCGGCGCCGAGCGGATCAGGACCGTGCGCGGCGAGGGTTACGTCCTCGAGGCCTGAGCTGAGATCTCGGTCGGCTATACGGGCGACGACGCCCCGGTAACGCTTCGGCCGTCATCCTGCGCGTGCAGTGCATGGCCCGATCGTCCCGTGCTACCCAGTGGATTACGCAGGTCGTGAGTGGCGACCCGGGACACACAGGGAGTTTCCATGATCTTCGGCATCATTCAGGCGATCATCGTCGGCGCCATCGTCGGCGCCCTCGGTCGCCTCGTCGTACCGGGCAAGCAGAACATCCCGATCTGGCTCACCATCGTCATCGGCATCGTGGCCGCGCTCATCGGAACGTTCATCGCCCGTGCACTGGGTGTGGCCGACACGAACGGAATCGACTGGATCAAGCTCGTCATCCAGGTGATCATCGCCGCCATCGGCGTCTACGTGGTGGCCGGGGCCTACGCACGGCGAGGCGTCACCCGCTAGCCCGATCCCACACGAACGGCCCGGCACCGAATGCCTTCGGTGCCGGGCCGTTTCGGGTGGATCAGGAGATCACGCGGACGGTGAACGGGTAGCGGAACAGCTCGCCGTTCGACGCCCTGATCGTCGCCAAGACCACGCACGCCACGTAGAAGATCGCGTACAGCGGCAGCAGCACGAACCCGATCAGCAGGAACATCAGCAGACCGAACACCACGCTGTAGACCAGCGCGTTGATCTGGAAGTTCAGCGACTCCACCGCGTGCTGGCGCACGAACGGCGAGCTGGGTCCCTTGAGCAGCAGGACCAGCAGCGGCGCGATCAGCCCCAGGGCGAACCAGGCGGTGACGAAGCTGCCGAGGTGGGCCCCGACCGACCAGTTGCGGTCGTCGGCCGCGACCAGCTGGTGCTGCTGTCGGGTCTCGGGGTCGAACTGGCCCCACGACGGGTCGGGCGGCGGGTAGGAGCTCATCGCTCCATTCAACCTCAACTTCGGTGCCCGATGTGCGCCGCAGCTGCGCAACTGCGTATCGACTCAGGCCGGCTCAGCGGCGCTGAAGGTGGCGGCCGCGGCCAGGAAGGCGTCGTTCTCCTCCGGCGTGGAGATCGTCACGCGCACCCCGTCCGGGTGGAACGGCCGGACGACCACCTTGTGCTGCAGGCAGTGCACCGCGAAGGGCGTGGACCGATCACCCAGCGCCAGCCACACGAAGTTCGACTGCGTCGGCGGCACCGTGTAACCGCGCCCGACCAGCTCGTCCCGCACCCGGACCCGCTCCGCGATCACCCCCGCGCACCCGGCGAGCAGGTTGTCCGCGTCGTCCAGCGCCGCGATCGCGGCGGCCTGGGCCATCGCGTTCACGCTGAACGGCGAGCACACCTTGCGCAGCGCGGTCACCACCTCGGGGTTGCCGATCGCGTAGCCGACCCGAAGCGCGGCCAGCCGGTAGGCCTTGGAGAACGTGCGCAGGACCACCAGGTTCGGATAGGTGTCGATCAGGTCCAGGCCGTTCGCGGCGGCCGGATCGGTGACGAACTCGCGGTAGGCCTCGTCGAGTGCGACCAGCACATCGGGCCCGACGGCGTCCAGGAAGCGCTCCAGCTCGTCGCGGGTGACGACGGTGCCGGTGGGGTTGTTCGGGCTGCAGATCATCGCCAGCCGGGTGCGCGGCCCGACCGCGGCGGCCATCGCATCGACGTCGTGCCGGAAGTCGGGGTCCAGCGCCACCGTCCGGGCGGTGGCCCCGCCGATCTGGGTCACGATCGGGTACGCCTCGAAGGAGCGCCAGGCGAACAGCACCTCGTCGGCGGGCTCGAGGCAGGTGGCCTGCACCAGCTGCTGGCACAGGCTGACCGATCCACAGCCGACCGCGATCCGTGCGGAGTCGATCTTCAACGCCTCCGCGAGCCGGTCGGTCAGCGCGCTGACGGCGAGATCCGGGTACCGGTTGCCGCTCGCGGCGGCCCCGGCGATCGCGGCCAGCACGGGCGGGGTCGGGGGCAGCGTCACCTCGTTGCTGGCCAGCTTGATCGCGCCAGGAATGGTCCTCCCCGGCACGTACGCCGGCAGCGTGTCGAGATCCGGACGAATGAGCGTCATACGGCCCACGTTAGTGCCGCCCGATGGTGCCTCACCTGCGGAGTCATGACACTCTTGGGTCATGACCGAGCTGCGCACCGAGGCCGTCCCCCTCACCGATGGCGGCACCCTGCGACTCACCGTCGCGGAGCCGGTCAGCTCGGTCCGCGGGGGGATCGTGGTGCTGCACGAGGCCCGCGGTGTCACCGACGCGGTCCGCGGCCTCGTGCACGGTCTGGCCGGCGAGGGCTGGCTCGCCGTGGCGCCGCACCTCTACCACCGCGACGGGGCCGACGAGCTGGACGGCGACGACGGCCAGGTCCAGGAGCAGGTCGAGCGGCTGGACGGCGAGCAGGTGATGGCCGACACCGACACCGCCTTCGACTGGCTGGCCGAGCACGACATCGGCACCGACCGGATGGGCGTGATCGGCTTCGACCTGGGCGGCACGGTGGCGCTGCTGGTCGCCACCGAGCGCACGCTCGGCGCCGCGGTCACGGTGGAGGGCGAGGGCATCTCCGAGGCCCGCTCGGCGGCGCTACCGTCGCTGATCGACGCCGCACCGGGTATCACCTGCCCGTGGCTGGGCATCTACGGCGAGTCGGCCGAGGGTGAACGCCCGGACATCAAGCAGCTGCGCGACGCGGCGGCCTCGTCGGAGGTCGCGAGCGACGTCGTGGTCTACCCGCGCAGCGGACACCGCTTCGACGACGACCCGGACGCGGCCGCCGACGCCTGGCAGCGGACCCTCAACTGGTTCGACTCCCACCTGCGGTAGCGCCGCGGGGGGTCGTGAACCGCTGGACAACCGTGTGTACGCTGACGATCGCTGGCGGCCGACAGGCCCCGGGAGGCTTCGCCTAGTCTGGTCTATGGCGCCGCACTGCTAATGCGGTTTGGGGTAACCCCCCATCCCGGGTTCAAATCCCGGAGCCTCCGCGCCTGGCGGGTCGATCGGGTAAGATCGATTCGCCGGAGTACGACAACTGAACACCAGCGCCCGTAGCTCAACGGATAGAGCATCTGACTACGGATCAGAAGGTTAGGGGTTCGAATCCCTTCGGGCGCACCAGCTTGAACAGCCAAGATAGTAATTTGAAGATCGATTCACCCGGTTGCTGTCCCATGGACTGTCCAATTAGCATGGATACCGTGTCGGGCATGGCTTCCCGGAAGCGCCCACCAGTCGATCTGACCGGCATTCGCCAGCGTGGTGAACGGTTCCAGGTGCGGATCTTCGGTGGCATCGACCCGGCTACAGGCAAGCAGCTGATTTTCACCGGTTCCGCGGCGAGTGAGGCCGAGGCGATCGTCCTGCGCGACGGCTTTCGCAAGCAGGTCGAGGACCACACCGCGGTGCGGACGAACGTCTCGCTGCGCGTGCTGTTGGCCGAGTGGCTGGCTGGCCACCAGGTCGAGCCGAGCACCCGTGCGAGCTACGCCTTACTGATCGACAAGTTCATCCTGCCCGCGCTTGGCGACCAGACGCTGCCCGCGCTGGCGAAGCTGGGCCCGCGCCCGTACGAGCGGCTCTACACCGAGCTACGCACGTGTCGTCGCCGCTGTGCGGCCAAGCCGTTCATCGAGCACCGGACCCCGCGGAAGCACGAGTGCGACGACCGATGCGCCGCTCACGTGTGTCGACCGCTGGCTGCCTCGTCAATCCGCCAGTGCCACGCAGTGCTCTCCAGTGCCTTCTCTGCTGCAGAGCGGTGGGGGTGGGTGGCGTTCAACCCGATGAAGGCCGCGCAGAAGCCGCGCATCCCGGCGTCGGATCCTGACCCGCCGACGTCCAAAGAAGCCGCGCGGATCGTGGCTGCCGCGTGGGACGAAGATCTGGAGTGGGGCCTCCTCGTCTGGACCTTGCTGGTTACCGGTGCCCGCCGTGGCGAGGTCCTCGCGCTGCGCTGGGAGAACCTCGATGTGAGAAACGCCGTTCTGGCTATCCGGCACAGCGTGAGTGAGCAGGGCGGCACCACGGCGATCAAGGGAACGAAGACACATCAAAGCCGGCGGATCTCGCTCGACGCCGCGACGATGGCTCTACTGATCGAGCATCGCGAGCGAGTGGTCGCCCGCTGTACCGAGCTCAACGCGGGATTCGACGACCAGCGCTTCCTCTTCTCCTACGCGCCCGACCAGACCCGCCCGTGCAGCCCAAGCGGAGTGACTCACCGGTACGCCCGCATGGTCGCCAAGCTCGGCATCCGCACCCACCTGGACGCGATCCGGCACTACAGCGCGACCGAGCTGCTCGCCTCCGGCGTCGACCTGCGGACCGTGGCCGGACGGCTCGGCCACGGCAGCGGCGGTGCGACCACGCTCAAGGTCTACGCGGCGTGGGTCGCGCGGGCTGACCAGCAGGCGTCGGAGTTGCTCGCTGCTCGCCTCCCAACGCCACGAGCGTCAGGCGAACTGCGTCAGCCACCTGATCCGTCGCAGCAGCCTGCTCGACCATGACACCCGTCACAGCCTTTGTGACGGCTCCGCGAGGCTTTGACCAGGCAAAACAATCAAGGTGACGGGTATGACGGCTGCCGGAGAACCCGTCACACCCGTCACAGGGCGTCGGGGTGCGGGCCGCCGGCGTGTCCGGGTTGCGCCGGCCGTGGGTGTGGCCGCCCTTGTGCCGGCCGGGGAACAGCGGCGCCGTCGGGTCGGTCGCGCGCCGGGTCACGGCCCTCCACGCCAGTGGTCGATGCGGTGCAGGTCCGGTGTGAATCCGTGGTCGACTCCCCACAGCACGGCCTGCGTCCGGCTGGCGACGTCGATCTTCCGGTAGATGGTGCGGATGTAGGACTTCACGGTGTTCGGGCTCAGGTAGGTGAGCGTCGCGACGTCGGCGTTGCTCTTGCCCTGGGTGATCAGCGCAAGGATCTCGCCCTCCCGGTCGGTCAGACCCTCGCCACGCCCGGGCCAGTCGAGCCCCGTCGCGCTGCGGGCCCGCGGCGGCGGCTTGCTGATGACCATCTCGCCCGCGTGCACCGCCTCCAGCGCCGCCACCAATTCGCGGGCGGACAGGGTCTTGGACAGGTAGCCGTGCACCCCCTGGCGGCGGGCACTCTCGACCAGGTCGGGGTGGAAGTTCCAGGTGTAGACCACGACCCGGCGCGCCCGCGGGTTGGCGACGAGCGCGCTGATCTCCTCGTAGTCGGACTCGGGCTGGGCGAAGGAGTCGTAGAGCACGATGTCGACGCTGTCGTGCAGGGTGGTGTTGGCATCGATCTCCGCGATCAGCACGCGATCCCGGTACCGGCCGAGCATGTTCGCCACCCCGACCAGGACGACGTCGTAGTCGTCGACCAGCGCCACCAGGATCGGCGACCGGTCCCTGGGTGGCGTCATCGCCCGACGATAGTCCCTACCTAGGGGTGTAGTGAACCCGCCCTAGGGGTGGTTCTCTGGAATCACGGTCACCGCGTCACCGACGCCCGAACTGAGAGCAGGAATCACCATGCTGGGTCTCATCCTCACCGTCATCGTCGTCGGCGCCATCGCCGGCGCCCTCGCTCGCCTGATCGTTCCCGGGCGGCAGAACATGTCCATTCTGGCCACCATCGTCCTGGGGATCGTCGGATCCTTCGTCGGAGGCTTCCTCGGCTACTTGCTCTTCGGCAAGGACGCCTCCGAGGGCCTGCTCCAGCCCGCCGGCATCATCGGCTCCATCATCGGGGCCGTCATCGCCCTGGTCATCTACATCCAGGTCGGTCAGCGTCGCGGCGTGCGTGGCTGAGTCACCGCGCCACCGGCGGGGCCGGCCGTCCACAGCGACCGCCGGCCCCTCGTCGGCGGTGCGGCCGGGTCACCGGCGCAGCGACGTGCCGCGCGGGGTCGTGCAGCGGCGCGGTGATGATCGCAGCTCCGGTCCAGCGCCGTCCGCCTGCACCGCGGATGCCGTCCGGAATGCCGGTCCGGCGGTGTTCGCTCTGTCTTCGCTGCCCTGGCTTCGGCCGGTGGCTTCTCGCGATGTGCTGCCCCGTCGGACGCTCGGACCGTCTGGCTGGCGTGGCTTGACAGGAGCGTGCGCTCGGCCCGACTGAGGCCTGCCCGCCACCGGACGATCCGGGGCCCCCGCCCTTCACCGTCACGGCTGCAGGAGCTCCTCCCAGTAGTCAGCTCACCAGCGCGTCCATCGCAACACCCACTCGGCAAGATCGGCCACGCGGTGATCATCACCGCCCGACGGGCCTCGGCATCCCACGACACGCCGTAAACCGACGTTGCAGTACTAGACCGGGAGGATTCCTTGCCGCGTTCAGGTGCGTTCAGCATTGCCGGGAGCCGGGTATGCCCTCGCCGACAGCATAACGAGAGCGGTCGAGGAGATTGATGGGCGCGCCCGACGGCAGTCCGGTGTTGATCGGCAACCGCTACCGCCTCGAGGAGTGTATCGGTGCCGGCGCGATGGGCGTGGTCTGGCGGGCCATCGACGAGCTGTTGGGTCGCACGGTCGCCTTGAAGGAGTTGCTCGCCGTCACGTCCGGAACGAGTACGCCGGACCTCGAGCAGTCACGCCAGCGCCTCCTTCGCGAAGGCCGAATCGGCGCACGACTTCAGCACCCCCACGTGATCACCATGTTCGACGTGGTCATCCACGAGGACAGCCCATGGCTGGTTATGGAGTACCTGCCTTCGGAGTCACTCGCGACGCGGCTCATGCTGCACGGGCCGCTGCAGGCGACCGAGGCCGCAGACATCGGACGCCAGATGGCTGACGGCTTGGCCGCCGCCCATCTCGCGGGGGTCGTGCACCGCGATGTGAAGCCCGGCAACGTGCTCATCGCCGCGAACGGGCTGGTGAAGCTCACCGATTTCGGGGTCTCCCGGGCCGTCGACGAGGTGCAGCTGACCCGAACTGGCGTGATTGCCGGGACGCCCGCGTATCTCGCGCCGGAGGTCGCGCAGGGCCGGGAGCCGAGAGCAGCGGCGGACGTCTACGCACTCGGCGCCACTCTCTATACCGCCGTGGAGGGCGAGCCCCCGTTCGGGCTCGACGACAACGCGTACGCGCTGCTGCACAGAGTCGCCACCGACGAACCAAGGCCGCCCCGGCAGGCCGGCCCCTTGGCCGACATCCTCATGCGACTGCTGAGCGCTGACGCGGACCAACGCCCCTCGGCAACCCAAACGCGGGACCTGCTCGCGGCAGTGGCAACAGGTCCCGACAACCAGGATGCGACTCGGACCGGGCTGCCGCCGACGGACGGCACCCCGGAGAGGGCTGACGCGGGGCAGCAGGTTCCGGCGGACGGTCCGCCCCGACGGCCCCGCGCTGCCGCCCTGCTCGGCGTTCTCGTGCTCGTGCTCGTGCTCACGGGCGGGGCGGCCGTCGTTGCGCTCACGAGCGAATCCGTTGACGTCGCGGCCGCACCGCCGGCTGTTCGCACGTCGGCCATCGCGACGTCACCAGCTTCGGCGTCACCAGCCACGGAGGCGCCAATCGCGGCGTCACCAGCCGCGGAGTCAACGGTTGTGGCGTCATCGGCCGCGCCGTCACCGCGACCGCCTCCCGCGCCCAGGGGCCGTCCCCCGTCGAACCCGGGCCCCGCTTCGACCTCGGAGCCTGTTGCGGCTGTGGTCACCGCCCCGGCATCGGCTACCGAAGCGGTGACGTTCGTTCAGCGCTACTACGCCCTGCTGCCCGGCAACACCGATGCGGCGTTCGGGTTGCTCGGGCCGCGAGCGCGCAGCCAGTCAGGCGGAGTCGTCGGATTCGAGAGCTTCTACGGCCGCATGCAGTCGGTAACCGTGCAGAACCCCCGCTCGGTCGGCGACAACACCGTCACTGCGGTAGTCCGCTTCGTGCAGAAGGACGGGACGTTCAGCAACGAGCCGTACCGGTTCGTCATGAGAACGGACGGCTCCGGACGAATGATCATGGAGTCGTTTAGCAGGGCTTAGGAGGTCTGACGGCCGTGGCACGCGAGCGTGAGAGAGCGAGCACGCGTTTTCCCGAAGTAGTAGATGGCTTTCGCGAACTGGTAGCGGGAGCGGGTTGTGCTCATGAGGGCGGCCAGTTCGCGGCGCGCCGGCAGCTACGAGCGTCATGGACAACTTGGATATTCTCCGATAATGCACAGTGCAGGACCGAGCAGGAACCCGCGGTGTGGAAGAACCTCGAACGACTGCGCCGCGTCAAGCCGCCTACTCCACATCGCCGCCACGTCACACCTCGCCCGCGGCTGCCTGATCGCGCCGATACTCGGCGCGTCTGCGCTTGGCCAGCTCTGGCGCGGCATTCCACGTCGGTAGGGCGCGACGCAGACCCGGCGGGCCGCTGATCTGGACGCCGCCGGAGCGCAGCGCCTCCGCCCAGCTGGTCAAGCCGAGGTGCCACCGCGTGAAGGTCAGCGGGTCCGCGATGGTCACGACGAGATCGTCGCCGAAGCCAGGGTCGAAGTTGCAGATCTCGCCCGCGCCGTCCTCGAGCAGCATCCACGATCGGATGCGACGGCCGCCCTGCTCGAACTCGAACCGGACAACCAGGCGGCGCGGGGGAACCCGGTCCTCGCGCAGGGAGTGGCGACACCAGGAGAACAGCACGAGGCCGGGATCGGAGTGTTCCGGACGGACCTCGGCCCAGTTCTCGGCCCAGACGGCGATGGCCTCGAGCACCCCGCCGGCGGCCCGCCCGGCTGGAGTCGGCTCGTAGAACGACCCGTGCGCGTCGGGCTTCGGTCGGATCTCCACGAGGCCGGCGCGGGCAAGCTCGTGCAGCCGCTTGGTCAGCAACGACCGGGACAAGCCGGGGGCACCCCCGGCGATCTCGTTGAAGGTGCGGAACCCGTCGAGGATGTTGCGCAGGATGACCGGTGTCCAGCGTTCTGCGAGGACTTCCGAGCCCCGTGCGATGGGACAGAACTGGCGGTAGGTGCCCACGGCATCAGCGTCCACCCGCCCGTCACCCGAGATCTAGTCCTGATCCAGTACCGGTTCGGTCCTCGGCTCGGGGAGCGGCCGGTCCAGATCTTGTCCTAGCCGGGTGCGCCGACGACGTGGACGGTCATCACGTACGACCCCACGGGGGTCGGTCGGCGATCCGGAGGAGCGTGACGATGAGCACCCGGAGCGACGTGCGGGAGCGCGGAATGATCGACGTTGGCTCGACGCGGCTCTACCGGGAGATGCGGGGCAGCGGCCGACCGCTGCTGTGCATCACGGGTGCGACCGGCGACGCGGGCGAGTGGGACGGCGTCGCGCCGGTACTGGCGGGCGAGTACACGGTGGTGGCCTATGACCGGCGCGGTTTCTCCCGCAGCCTGCGCCCGACCGGCTTGAACGCCACCAGCATGGCCGAGCAGGCTGACGACGCGGCGGCGCTGTTGCGGGCGCTGGGGCCGACTCCCGCGGTCGTGGTCGGACACAGCGGCGGTGGGTCCATCGCCTGCGAGTTGGTGGCCCGTCATCCCGATGTGGTTCGGCATGCGGTGATCTATGAGGCGCCGCTGTTCGCGGTGGTACCCCACGGTGAGCAGATCGCGGCCGGCCTGCTGGGTTCCCTTGAGCCGGCGATGACCGAGGGCGGGCCGCGAGCGGCGATGGAGACGTTCATGCGGATCATGGCGGGGGATGAGACCGTCGACTTCTTCGCGGCGTCCGACCGAGAGCAGTACGAGCGGGTGCTCGACAACGGAGCGGTGTTCCTGACGGTCGAGCTTCCGGTCTTCGCGACGTTCGTGCCGGACCGCGATCGCATGCGGGCGAGCGGCGTTCCGATGACCGTGGTGATGGCCGAGGAGAGCAGGGAGAGCTGGTCGGGGACCGCGTCGAGTTGGCTGGCAGCGGGAACCGGCGCCGAGCTCGTCGAGCTGCCCGGCGGGCATGTCGGGTTCCTGGCCGACCCCGAGGGGCTCATCGAACTCGTCAACCGCGTGGCCGGCTCGCACATACCAGCGGCCGGAGGAGCGTCATGACCACCGCGCTCGACGGCGAAATGATCGACTGTGTGGTAGTGGGTGGCGGGCCGGCCGGATTGGCCACGAGCGTGGAGTTGGCCCGGCGTGGGGTGGTGCACGTGGTACTCGACGCTGGCCGTGCCGGGCAGACCTGGCGGACCCAACGCTGGGGGTCGTTTCGACTGAACACGCCTGGCTGGACCACCCGGCTGCTGGGCGAGCAGCCGCGCGACGCCTACCTCAGCGGCGGGGAAGTCATCGAACGGCTGGCGGAGCTGGCCGTGACCGTCCCGATCCGCGAGGAGGTGCGGGTGACCGGGCTGACTCCGACGGGCACCGGATACACGCTGCGCACCTCGGACGGAGAAATCCGGGCGCGCACCGTCGTGGTCGCGACCGGGGACGAGAACATCGCGCGGCTGCCCGAGCTGGCCGACGCGTTTCCCGGACGGATCACGCAGCTGCACTCCGCGGACTACCGCACCCCCGCCGCGCTGCCCGAGGGCGTCGTGCTCGTCGTGGGCAGCGGCCAGTCCGGCGCCCAGATCAGCGAGGACCTGCTGGTGGGTGGGCGGCAGGTGCTGCTCGCGACCAGCCCGGTCGGCCGCGTCCCCGTGCGGCACCGCGGCCACGATACCGTCGAGCTCCTTCACGCCGCCGGGTTCTTCGAACACACCCCGGCCGACCTACCCGACGCGGCGATGATGCACGCCCACCAGCCGATCCTCGCCCCGGGTGGCCGGGCTCTCAGCCTGCAGTCGCTGGCCCGCGCGGGGGCCACGCTGACCGGGCGGCTGGTCGCGCTGGATGATCGGCAGGCCCGCTTCGACGACAGCGCCCCGGTGAACGTCGCTGCCGGGGACGCGTTCGCGACCCGGATCCGCACCATGCTCGATGAGCTGATCGCGCGCACCGGCCGACCCGCCCCGCCCGCCGAACCCGGCGACGTCGATCAGCCCGTCGAACTGAACCCGCCGACGACCCTCGAGCTGAGCGAGATCGGCGCCGTGCTGTGGTGCACCGGCTTCACCGGCGACTTCTCTTGGCTCGACCCCGCCCTGCTCGAGACCGCCGGCCGACCGCGGCATACCGGCTGCGCCGGCGCCGTACCCGGCCTGTGGTACGTCGGGCTGCGGTGGCTGACCCACCGCGGCTCCGCCACCCTGGGCGGCATCCCGAAAGACGCCGCCACCGTCGCCGATGCGCTCAGCGCGCACCTGCATGCGACACAACGCCCACCATCAGTTGATCATCGATAGAGAACAGAGAGCCGCGCCATGCCTGAGCTTCCCGCCATCGGCCATGTGCTTGCTCTGACCGGCGGCGCCCTCCTCGGGTCTCCCGAGGAGACCTCGACCTTGAGACCCACCCTGCTCGGTGCTGCGTAGATAAGCTGTCGCGGCTGTACTCGGCGCGCCTGCGCTCTGCGAACTCCGGTCCGGCGTTGCAGATCGCTATGCACGACGCGGAGCGGGAGGGCCGCTGACCCGCACGGCGTCGAAGCCCAACGCCTCGGCTCAGCTGGTCAGACCGAGGTGCCCATCGCGAGCGGTCGACGGCTGACGTCACCACCACCCGGGAGCCCTCGTGCCGCAGCCGGCCCGGCCGGACTGCGACCTGCTACCCGGGTTTGTCCAACGGCTGTCCCAGAAGATGGCGTACAGCGAGGCCGATGATGCGGCGCCGACGTCGCCTACCGCCAGGAATGCCCGGGTAGTACTGCTCCGCATGAGTGAACTTCGAGCTACGGATCAGAAGGTTAGGGGTTCGAATCCCTTCGGGCGCACCCACGCTGAGCAGCCAAGGCGCTAGCCGTATCAACGCGGTAGACCTCGAACATCCAGCAGCTTGGAATCCGCACGTGCCCTTTCCGGGCGGCCCGTCTTGGGTCTTGATCAGCCGAGCCGTGCCGCTGCATCGCCGCGAGTGCTGCAACCGCCAGCCCGAGGACGGTGGAGTGTTCGACCCGTCGCTGAGGCGCGTGCGGAAGGCACGACGCCCGCGCTGCCTGCCGAGCCGCACGTCAACCTCAGGCGTTGCCGATCAGTTCGCGAATAGTTCGCGCTACTTCGACGTGCCGGTCGGGGTGCAGGGCGGCGACGAGTTCGATGAGACGTCGGGTCGTGATCCAGGTCAACCGGTCCAGGTGCGCGGTGCCTGCGTCGACGATCGGTTCCCGGTAGGCGCCCTCGTACACCGCCGCCGAGTCGACTTCGACGGCGATCACTCGGCGGTCGGCGAACACCGTGTTGTAGGCGTCGGAGGAGACGATCAGGTAGCGCATGGTGCCGATCACCTCACGGCGGGATTCCCATACCTGCCCGAACCTGAACCTCGGTGGGCCGGCGGTTCGCGGTCCGGGAGCGGTCACCGTCCGGCGGGCTGGTCGTTGCGGTCGAACGCGGCGACTGACTTCGCCATCCGCGCATCGAGCAGGACATCTTCCTGTTCGGCTGAGAACAGCTGGCCGCGGGCGTCTTCCTCTGCTCGGGCGCGCGCGGCGGTCGCCAGTGCGAGCTGGTGGCGCATTGCTGCGCGTACCCAGTCCGACACCGAGGAGCCTGCTTCGGCGGCTGCATTGCGTGCCCCGGCGGCGAGCCGGTCGTCCAGTCGCAGCGTCATCTGTTCCGACATGCAGAAAGCATCCCATAGCGCATTTCTTCCTGTCATGTGGTCGTCGTGTCGCGCGTGGGATGGGTCGGGTGCTTGCGTTGGGGGGTCAAGCCGGCCCGCTGAGCGACGACGGCGCCGTGACCTTGAGGCAAGGGCAAGCAGGTGCTTACCGCGCCGATACACCGCAACAACCCCAACGACAATCGCGCCGAACTCATCGCCGGCCAGCAGTGGCCCGAAGGAGCACGACCATGCATGAGGCGTCTCCTTTCCTGAGCACCATCACCGGATCGTTCTCCAGCCCAGCGGGGGACAACCCGACGGTGGCGATGATCGAGGCAGCCTTCCGGCACCACGGCATCGATGCTCGCTACCTCAACTGCGACGTCCCGGCCGACCAGCTGGGTCACGCCGTCCGCGGCGCGGTGGCGATGGGCTGGGTCGGGTTCAACTGCTCGATCCCGCACAAGGTCGCGGTGCGCGAGCACCTCGACCGGCTCGCCGAATCCGCCGAGATCATCGGTGCGGTGAACTGCGTCGTGCGCAGGGGCGACGAGCTGGTCGGTGAGAACACCGACGGTCAGGGGTTTCTGACCTCGCTTCGCACCGTGGTCGATCCCGCGGGGCGCTCCTTCGCACTGTTCGGGGCCGCGCACCTCACGGTGATCAACCGCGATCCCGAGCGCGGGCAGGAGCTGGTGTCCTTGATCCGGACCCGGACCCCCGCGGAGGCGGAGCTGCTGGTGTGGGACCACCCGGTCCGGCTGCCGGAGGACGTCACGATCGTGGTGAACGGGACCTCGATCGGCCTCTCGGACCCGGACGCCCGGATCAACTTCGACCCGCAGAGCCTGCCGGCCGGGGCGGTGGTGGCCGACGTGATCCCCAACCCGCCCGCGACGGCGCTGATCCGGGAGGCCGCCGAACGCGGCTGCGTCGTGCTGGACGGGCTCGGCATGCTCGTCGAGCAGGGTGTGATCAGCATCCGGCACTGGACCGGCGTCCCGCTGATGCCTCCGCCATGCGCCAGGCGCTGGAGGAAGCGCTCGGGCTGAGCGGGCATCCTCCACACCCCGGGCGGTGACCGGCCCGGACGGATCCTTCCGTCCAGTCGATGTCGCTCGACCGATCAGGGAGTGGGGCCGGCGATCTCGACCACGGCCTCGATCTCGACCGCGATATCGAACGGCAGTTCAGCCATCCCGACCGCCGATCGCGCGCCGCGGCCGATGTCGGCGCCGAGCACCTCGACGAGGAGATCGGAACAGCCGTCGATCACCGCCGGCATGGCCGTGAAACCGGGCGCGCAGTTGACCATGCCCAGCAGCTTCACCACGCGTCGCACTCGAGCGAGGTCACCCAGCTCGGCTCGTAGCATCGCGAGTATCTGCAGGCCCGTGAGTCGGGCGGCTTCCCGTGCGGTGTCGAGGTCGAGGCCGCCCTCTCCCACCTTGCCGGCGAGCAGGCTTCCATCGGCGCGAACCGGACCAGTACCGGAGAGGAACACCAGATTCCCGACCCGTACAGCCGGGACATAGTTCCCGGCCGGCCCCATCGCAGCCGGCAACTCGATTCCCAGTTCATGAAGTCGTCGATCCACATTCATGAGGTCAGGATGGACAGCTGCCGATCCAGCCACAAGAGCCGGTGCGAACGGCACTTTCGCTCATTCCTAGCGTGCGAGAGTGCCGTTCGTTCCGAGAAGCGCTGCGCACATCTGGTCGGCCAGCCACCGTTCGTAGTCGGGCTCGGACCAATGGCGTTCGAGGACCAGGTTTGCGTAGTGGCCCGGGTCGTTGAGGATCCACAGGCTGTCGACGGCCTGATCTTCGGCCAGCCCGGTGCGCAGCGGTCCGGTTTCGATGGCTTTCCGCACGACCATGTCGGCGCCCGCCCGCCGGTTGCGACACAACGTGCCCCATAGCTCGGCGATCTCGGTGGCATCGCCCGCAGCGCGGTGCACCACTTCGAAGATCTGCGCCGCCCGCCGGCCGATCAGCGCGCACACTCCGGCGTACGCCGTGAGCACGGCGCCGGGGTCGGTGGCCTGCCAGACCGGGGCGAACCACGGTCGCTGCGCAACGGGTACCGGTTGGTCATCTCCGGCGAGGGCTTCGTCGAGGACCTGGCGCAGCAGCGCGGGTTTGGAGCCGAAGGCGGCGGCGACGGTGGGCCGGGCGACGCGGGCGATCTCAGCGACGTCGCGCAGCGATGCTGCTGTGTAGCCGCGCTCCACGAACAGCTGGCAGGCCGCGGTCACGATCGCCTGTCGGGTGCGCCGGGCGGACTCGGCGCGGACCGGCGAGTGATAGGCGCGGCGGTCGCCGTTGACATCGGACACGAGATGAGGATACTCACATCTATTCGATAGACGGCGTCCAATGAAATTGGAGACCCGGTCATGACCACCGCCACCCCCGTGCAGCCCTACCTCCTGCGTTCCGGCGAGGGCGACGCTCTGTGGTTCCTCGGGAACCTCGCCACCATCAAGACCGCGGGGGCGCACACCCGCGGCGCGCTCACCGTCGTCGAGTTCCTCAACCCGGCCGGCTTCGCCCCTCCCGTGCATCGGCACCTGGTCGAGGACGAGGCGTTCTACATCCTGGATGGGCATGCCCAGTTCCGATGCGGCGAGCAGGCCTTCGATGCCGGTCCGGGTGACTTCGTCCTGCTCCCGGTCAACCGTCCGCACACCTTCCTCGTCGGGCCAGACCAGCCGCTGCGCGCACTGCAGATCACCACCCCGGCCGGCTTCGAGGACTTCGCCGCCGAGGTCGGGCAGGCCGCTTCGGAGTTGCGCCTTCCCGACCCCGGCCCGATCGACCCGGTCGCGCTCGGCCACGCCGCCGGCCGCCACGCCGTCGAGCTCGTCGGACCACCGCCCCACCATTGATGCGATGAAGGGGCAGGCCTCGCTCCTCGAGAGTGTCGGCTCGTGCTCGGGGCGATCAGGCCCATGAGAGGCCTCGCCGCCCCCGGTCGACTGCACTCCAGCCGGTGACCCGCCGGGTTCGGATACCCGCGGAGGCGTCCGCCCTCGACTACTCCGTTCGATACGGAATGCCCGACGAACATCGATGTCGAGCCCGCACATCGACGGGTTGTCGCCGCCGGTTCGGAGGTTCGCTCACCGGCGTCATCGATGCCCCGTTCGGCGGACCGCAGGAAATATCGCCGGATGCGTTCTCCCAGCTGCCGCCCGAGACGTACATCGAAATCAGGTTCGTGGTGCCATGGGCCGGGATGGATTCCCCCCGACTGTTCGGACGCGGTGGTCTTGAAGGAGTACGACGTCGATGACTGATCGACTCCGTGGGCGCTGCCGGGCCGGTGAGCCGGACGCTCGACGGTGGGGATCGTGCTCGTGGCGGTGCTGCCGGTCTTCTCCCTGGCGCAGTCGCAGATTCCACACAGCCGCTGGGGCCGGGTAGCGCGCCCGAGGGCTATCACGATGAGGCTGTCACGATGAGCCAGTGGCGGTCACGTTCCCCGAGTCGACGAAGATTTCCGTGCGGCAGCGGATGGCCGCTCGCGCCCGCGAACGTTGGCCGCAGATCACCCGGTTGCACATACGCCACCGCGGCGTGTTCACCTACGTCGAGGCCACCACCGACACCGGGACCCTGCCGCTGTGCCGGCTGCGCTACATCGGGTCCGCCCACAACTGGCAGGTCGCGATCTACCGCGCCAGCCACGACGACTACCAAGCGTCGATCTTCCCCTCCGGCTTGCCCGTCGGCACCTGCCAAGACGCCCTCGACCTCGCCTGCGGCCTCTACCTCAACGACCCCAGCGCATGGCTCGACCTCCTACCCCCGACGAACTGACGAACGGAACCACCAGCAGCGCCACGCCGGAGTCAATCGCCGGGCCGGACGGCGTGATCGACCGGTAGCCGGAACAGCGCGATGCCGGCCGCACCGGCGGCCGCGAGCCGGGTGCCGTCGGCGGACACGGCGCACGAGCTGAGCGCGGAGTCGAAGGCGATGTGGCCGTGCGTGACTCCGCCGGCCAGGTCGTGCCAGCCGAGCAGCCCGGCGGCAGTCGCGGTGAACGCGGCCTCCCCGCGCACGGCGACGTCCCACACCGCGCCACCCGCGGCGTCCAGCGTGGCCTGGACCGCCCGGTCGGCGACGGAC
This sequence comes from uncultured Actinomycetota bacterium, assembly GCA_963730945.1. Taxonomy (GTDB): domain Bacteria; phylum Actinomycetota; class Actinomycetes; order Mycobacteriales; family Pseudonocardiaceae; genus Pseudonocardia. The sequence continues at coordinate 151,850 of CAVSTV010000002.1, read as the reverse complement.
CACACCAGCGCCTGCCCGTCGTAGCCGGCCGACACCAACCGGTGCAGGCCGGCCCAGCGCACGGCCCCGACGCTGCTCAGGTGGGCGTCCAACCTGATCTCGGCGGGCTGGGTCAGGCCACGAACGGTGATCGTGGATCCGCTGGTGGCGATGGCGATGCGGGTTCCGGTCGGGTCGATGTCGATCCCGTTCACCAGGGCGTCGACCGCGATCCGGTGCCTGACCTGCATCGTGCGGTCCAGCAGCGCGACCTCACCCTGTCCGCCGACCGCCAGCCACCGGTCATCGGGGGACCAAGCCAGCGCGCCGGCGCGCGTCACCGGGCACGGCACCGGTTCCGCGTCCAACGTGGCGAGCCGCCACAGCAACAACGGGCCGTCCTCGGCGACGGTGGCGATCCAGCGTCCGTCGTGGGAAGGGGCCAGCGCCCGCACCTGCTCGGGATGGGCGTGCCGGCTGCGCCGGTGCATCGGGTCGAGGTCGGGGCGGTCGATCACGAGCAGCTCCCCGTCCAGGGTGCCGGCGGTGAGCAACGGCAGTGCCGGATGCCAGCGCAGACAGTTGATCCCGTCGTGACCCAGCCGGCGGGCCATCCCGGCAACGTCGAACAGGCGTACGTCCGAGGCGGCCCCGACGGCCAGCCGGCTCGTCCGGGTCGGGTGCCAGTCGAGTGTCGCGACGCGCACGCCGTGGAAATCCAGCCGCGGCTCGGCGGCCAGGGACTCCGCCCAGCGCCGCTGCGCCACGCCGTCCGGCATCGCGTCCCGGACACCGTCGTCGTCCGCGCTCCAGATCTCGACGGTGCCGTCCTGCATCCCGGCGGCGAGCCGGGAGCCTTCACCGCTCCACCGCAGCGACGTCACCCATCCCGCGGTCGCGCCGCTGTGCGCGACCAGGGTCGGCTCGGGGTCGAGATCGGCCAGCACGATCCCACGGTCGGCCCCACCGACCGCGACCTGGGCGTGGCCGGGCCGGGTGTGCAGCGCGCGCGGGACATTCAGGCCGGTCGGCCCGCTCACGTGATCGTCGCCGGTCCATCGGGTCAGCACGCCGTCGCTGTGCGCCGCGACCAATCCGTCGACGCTCCAGTCCAGCGCCCGTACCGCCGCGGGTGCCGGAGGTGTGATCACCGGCATCGCCGTCCCGACCCAGCGCGCCACCGTGCCGTCGCCATGGCCCAGCGCGATCGTCGTCGAGTCCGGCGACCAGGCCAGGCACGTGATCTCGCCTGACCGTTCCAGTACTGCGACGATCTCGCCGTGGACCGGGTCCACCCGGCACACCGTCGACTCGCCGACCAGCGCCGCGACGTGCAACTGGTCCGGGCTCCACGCGAGGGCGTTCACCGCCGCCGCCAGCCCGATCACCCGCTGCAGCTGCCCGTCGCCATCCCAGATCCGCAGCTCCCCGTCCGCCGACCCGCTGGCCAGCCGGTTCCCGTCGGCCCGCCAGCCGACACACAGCACCCGGTCGGCGTGCCCGCTGAGCACCCGCAGCAGCCGCGGGTCCGGGCGGTCGGGCATCGGATGGAGCGCGGTCGGGGCCAGTGCCAGCGCCTCCTCGACCGCGGTCAGGGTATGCACCGTTTCCTGGTCGCCGATCAACCGCGCGAACAGAGTCGCCGCGACGGCCGATGAGCCGGACACCCTGGCGGCGAGGTGGCCCTCGAGAGCGACGACCCGGTTGAGCCGACTCAGCCGCGGATCGGGTTCCCACCTCGATTGACACGTGGCGATGTCGGCGGTCAGCCCGGCCAGCCCGCCATGATCGATCCGGTGCGCGAGGTAGCGCAGGTCCAGCAGCAGCCAGCGCAGCTCGTCGCGGCGGCCCGTGGTGACCAGCAGGAAGGCCAGCATGTCCAGCTCGCCCGCGAGGGCGTCCGGAACGCGGTACCAGGCCCCGTCCGGGCAGTGGGATTGCAGCATGTCCAGCAGCGAACCTGCCCAGCGCAGCACGTCGTCCGCGTGCGTCGTGACGAGGTGGGCGTGGATCACGTCGTGCAGGCGCACGCCCTCGCGCTCGACGGACCCCAGCAACGATCGGTCCGCGAGCCGGTCACACACGGTTCGCGTCTCGATGCGGTCGCACCGCCACAGGCGTTGCAGCAGGTCGAAGGTGACCAGGTGGTCGGCCGGGAATGCGGCCAGGCTGAGGAAGCGATCGCGCAGCCGCGCTCCACCCGGCCCACCCGCCAGTTCGTCGACGCCCAGCTCGAGCACGTCGTGTGCGGTGCGCAAGGCGGGCTCGGCGATGTCGTCGACGCCGGTGATGCCCAGCCGATCGAGGCGGGCAGCCAGGTCGGCGACCATCTCCGGCAGCGGCTGGGCCGAGACCCGGGCCAGCCTGCCCTGCATGACACCGTTCAGCACACCCAGCAGCACCGGCCAGCGGTGGCTGCGTTCGTAGAGGGCGTAGACGGCCTCGCGCGTCGCGCCGGGCAGATTGCGGCACAGCAGCTCGACCGCCTGCTCGGGAGCCATCCGGTCGACCGGCACCACCGGGGTGCCCGCCGGCAGCACGTCGACCCGCCGGCTGGTGACCAGCCGCACGCATCGCGGGCCGCCGCGCAGGAACGGGTCGATGTCGGCGGCCCGCCAGGCGTTGTCGAGCACCAGCAGCACCCGCTGGTCTCCGAGCGCGGCGACGAACGCGGCGGTGGCTGATTCGAGTGTCTCGTAGCGAACGGGTGGCTTGTTCGACAGCCGCGCCGTGACGTCGGCGAGCACGGCCGCCACCACAGGCTCCTGACCCAGCTCGACCCAGATCACTCCGCCGGGGAACAGCTGGGCCACCTCGGGTTGGCGGCACACGTCCAGCGCCAGCGTGGTCTTGCCGTATCCACCGGTGCCGTGCAGGGCCGTGGTGGACGCCAGACCCAGGGCACCCCGACCGGCACCGGCCAGCTCGGCCAGGCGCTGCAGCACGAGGGCCCGCTCCGCGTTCCGGGACACGAAATGCCCAGGAAGGCGGGGAAGCTCCGGCCGGACCGGGTGGACCGGCTCGATCGCATCGAAGGTCGCCGCGGCGCGCTCGGCGTCCTCGACGCTGCCGCCCAGCGCCCTGGTCAAGGCCATGAGCTGTGCCGCATCGGTCGGCGGCCGCACGCCGCGCAGGATGTCGTTGATCCGGCTCGCCGAGGTCAGGCCCATCGCCTCGGCGATGGCGCGCAGTGACTTCCGGCCGTTGGCCTCGCGGATGTCGTCGAGGAACGTCAGCAGCTCGCGGTCACGCCCCGTGGGTGGCCAGCGCTCCCGGCTGGTCGGCTTGCTCCTGGTCACAGCGTGCGCTGCCGTGCGCCGGGTCCCGTCCATCGCCGGGACCGGAGGCCGTCGAGGTCCTGGTGGCGCGGCTGTGCACCGTGCGCCCGCCGAGAGGGGACGCTCGGCGCACGCCGTCTGGGCAGGGGAGCCCCGACGCTTCCTGCATGTCGAAGAAACGCCGTCCACCCCAGCCGCAGCCCGGTTTCGCCCGCTGGGTGCTCGCCGACGGCCGCCGAACGCGTCGTTTGCTGCGGGTGCTGCGCGCGCTGCTGGCCGCTCTGACCGCTGTCGGTCTGCTGCTCACCCCGTATCCCGGTGCGGTCGCCGGCGAGATCGTGCGGTCGGTCAGCGACGTCGCGGGCTGACGAGCCCGCTCCCACGCAGCCACCGCTCGTCATCGCCACATCCTGCCCGTGTCGCTGCGACCCGCGCCGCCGGGCGCGGCGACCCGTCGATGAGTTCGGGCGGCGGTCACGGTCATGTTCACAGACCGCGACTGAGAGGGTGGCCCGATGACCGACCTGCACGATGTCCTTCTCGACCGCGTCAAGAACGGCGCCGCACCCGGATCGGTAGGTCTGGTCGCGCACGGCGACCGGATCGAGGCCCACGCGGTCGGCTCCGTCGACGTCGAGGGCAGCGCTCCGATGGCCCGGGACTCGATCTTCCGCGTCGCGTCCATCACCAAGCCGATCACCGCCGTGGCCGCGATGGTCCTGGTCGAGGACGGGCGGATCGAGCTGGACGCCCCGGTCGATCGATGGCTGCCGGAGCTGGCCGCACCGATGGTCGTGCGCACCCCTACCGCTCCGGTCGAGGACGTGGTTCCGGCGGTCCGGCCGATCACCGTCGAGGATCTGCTGACGTTCCGGGCCGGCTACGGCTTCCCGTCCGACTTCTCGCTGCCGGCGGTCGGGCCGCTGTTCAGCGAGCTGAAGCAGGGCCCACCGCAGCCGCAGCTCGTCGCCGCGCCCGACGAGTGGATGGCGACGCTGGCGCGCATCCCGCTGCTGCACCAGCCGGGTGCGGGGTGGCTCTACAACACCTGCTCCGACATCCTCGGGGTGCTGATCGCCAGGGTCGCCGGCCATTCCCTGCCCCAGTTCCTGGCCGAGCGGCTGTTCGAGCCGCTCGGCATGGTCGACACCGGGTTCGCCGTGCCCACGGACAAGCTCGATCGTTTCACCAGCTACTACCGGTCCGATCCGACCGGTGGGCTCGAGTTGGTCGACGCGCCCGACGGCCAGTGGAGCACCGTCCCGGCGTTCCCCTCCGGTGCCGGTGGGCTGGTGTCAACCGTGGACGACTGGCACCGATTCGCCCGGATGCTGCTCGCCGAGGGGGACGCCGACGGCCGGTCGATCCTGTCGGCTACGGCGGTCCGCAGGCTGAGCACCGACCACCTGACCCCGGCGCAGCGCGAGGCCGGCCGGCTGTTCCTGGAGGGCCAGGGCTGGGGGTTCGGCGGCTCGGTCGACATCGACCCCGTCGATCCGTGGAACGTGCCCGGACGCTACGGGTGGATCGGCGGCACCGGCACCGCGGCGCACCTCATCCCCGCCACCGGCACCGTCACGATCCTGCTCACGCAGCTGGAGCTGGCCGGACCGACCGCACCGGCCGTGATGCGGGACCTGTGGCGGTACGCGGTCGGCACCGCGGCGGCCTGACAGCAGGCCCGAACGGCGGCCGCCTTGCTAGCTTGCGCGGCATGGCCGGCACAGACATCGACGACGAGCAGGGCCGATCCGCCCGCCGCCGGGCGTCACGGCTGCCGGCGTCGCGGCTGCTGGCGGCCGGTCTGGTCGCGGTGTCCGCGGTGGCGCTGTTCGGTCTGCAGCAGCGGTGGCTCGGGTACGCGCTGATCGTCGCCGGTCTCGGCCTGGCCGCGGTCGTCGATCGTGGCCTGCTGCGACACCTGCTGCTCATCGCGCTCGGCCTGGTGGTCATCAGCACCATGTCGCTCGCGGCGGACCTCAGCAACGCCGCGATGGCCCGGTTCGCGATCACCCTGTCGCTGGCCGTCGTGCTGCCCTATGTGATCTCGCGCTACGTCTACCGGGAGAGCGTCATCTTCTTCCCGGTCGGAACCGGACGGCGATGGAGCCGGCTCGAGTACGGCTACCTGGCGCTGGTGGTCGTCCTGGGCTACCTCGTGCTGCCGGTGTACTTCCTCGGTTCGGGCGCGTACCGGAACTGGCCGGAGATCTCCGGTGCCGACGAGATCGGCCGGCTGTTCCTCGGGGTGAACGGCGTCGGCCTGTGGGACGAGCTGTTCTTCATCTGCACCGTCTTCGCCCTGCTCCGCCACCACTTCCCGTTCTGGCAGGCCAACGTCCTGCAGAGCGTGATCTTCGTGTCGTTCCTGTGGGAGTTGGGCTACCGCGGTTGGGGACCGCTGCTCACGGCGCCGTTCGCGCTGCTGCAGGGCTACATCTTCGCGCGCACCCGGTCGCTGCCCTACGTGGTGACCGTGCACCTGACGTTCGACCTCATCATTTTCGGCATCCTCGTGCACGCCTACAATCCCGATCTTGCCGATCTCTTCCTGACCGATCCGCGATAGTCGGGACCATTCAGAGTCGGCTGCGCAGTCGTCTCAGGTGATCCCGGATCGGATCGGGATCTGCGCCGATTCTGTTGAAGACGTCGTTGTAGCGGGCGACATCGGCCGGGCTATCGAGATAGACGGCGGTGTCCGGCTTTTCGAGATAGACGAGATCGGACAGTGAGAGATCGGAGAACTCAAGGATGGTGAACGGTTCTCCGGCGGTGCGTGCGGCGCTGTTGTCCGGCTGCGCGACCCGAATGGTGACATTCGGCAGGTCGTCGAGTTCGATCAGCCGGTCGAGCTGGTTGCGGGCATGCTCGGAATCGAGATGCGCGCAGGTCAGTGTGGCCTCGTCGAGCACCGCGGAGATTCTCGGGGCCACGGTGGCGTGCACGAGCCGTTGCCGGCTGAGCCGGAACTCGACACGGCGTTCGATCTCGTCGGGATCGGTGTGGGCGAGGCTGATGACCGCCCGCGCGTACTGGCGGGTCTGGAAAAGACCGGGCACGAACCGGGGTTCATAGGCGCGGATGTGGGTGGCCTCGTCCTCGACGAGGACATATCTGGTGAACCACGCCGGGGTCACGTCGACGTAGCTCTGCCACCGATCGGGCGGGTTCACCGGAATACCGATGTGGCTACCGAGAACCTGCTGGAAATTGCCTGCGGCTGCATGAGATGACCAAGGTGTGATGCGACGAATACCGGGAGTAGCAGTCTTGCCCCGTCGGCGAGGCAGCGCAACCACTCCACCGGGTGCGTGCGACGAGCTGTCGATTCTCAGTGCCGCGGCTGCTCGGCCAGCACCTCGTCGACGACCCGACCTGCCGCCGCCGCGACCTCCGACCCGGCGTCGGGTGCGGCGACGGTGATGAGCGCCTTCCACAGCGCCCAGCCGCGTCCGCGGGCCCACATCGCCGCGTCGGCGGGCATCGACGATCGGAAGGCCTCGCGGCCGGACGCGTCGAGCAGCGTCCAGGTGATGACGAGGTCACTGGCCGGATCGCCAACACCGCAGGTGCCGAAATCGATGACGGCAGCCAGCCGGCATCCGACGACGAGCAGGTTCCCGGCGGCGACGTCGCCGTGGAACCAGACCGGCGCACCGGTCCAGGTCGCGGCGAGCGCGGAGTCCCAGGCCGCGGTGGCGCGGTCGCCGTCGATGCGCGGCCCGAGCGTCGCGATGGCATCCCGGGTCTCGGTGTCGTAGACCGCGAGCGAGCCGCCCCGATGGAAGCTGTGCGCGCCGGCGGCCGGGCCGGCGGTCGGGTCGCAGCGCTGCAGCGCCGCGAGGAAGCCGGCCAGCTCGCGGGCGAATCCGGCCTGGTCGGCGATCAGGTCGGGGCGGGCCGGTCGCCCGGGGAGCCAGCGTCGCACCGACCACGGCCACGGGTACTCCGCGGTCGGCCGGCCCAGCCCCAACGGTGTCGGGATCGGCAAGGGCAGCTGCGGAGCGAGCCGCGGCAGCCAGGTGTGCTCCTTCTCGACGCTGCGCGCGTACCCCGCGGCGCTGGGCAACCGCACCGTCATGTCCGCCCCGAGCCGGAACGTGCGGTTGTCCCAACCCTGGGCCTCGACCGGGACCACCGGAAGGTCCGCCCATTCGGGGAACTGCGCGGCGACGAGCCGGGCGGCCAGGGCGTGATCGATACGGTCGCGGTGCATTGCCGGCCATCGTGCCCGGGCGAGCATTCGACGCTTGACGCCACCCGGCCACCCGGCGACGCTTCGGATCAGATCCTTCCCACCCGACGCTGCGTGAGGCGGACGTTGATGCAGAAGTACGTGTACGACTTCACCGAGGGCGGCAAGGACGAGAAGGACCTGCTGGGCGGCAAGGGTGCCAACCTGGCCGAGATGACGCGGTTGGGGCTGCCGGTTCCGCCCGGGTTCACCGTCACCACCGAGGCCTGCCGGCGGTATCTGGCCGACGGCGCGGTGCCCTCCGAGCTGCGGGTGCAGGTGACCAGGGCGCTGCGGGCGCTGGAGGACGAGATCGGCCGCCAGCTCGGCGACCCGGAGGATCCGCTGCTGGTCTCGGTGCGGTCCGGGGCCAAGTTCTCGATGCCGGGGATGATGGAGACCGTCCTCAACATCGGCCTGAACGACGCCTCGGTCCGCGGGTTGGCCGCGGTCTCCGGTGACGACCGGTTCGCCCAGGACTCCTACCGGCGCCTGATCACGATGTTCGGCAAGACCGTGCTGGACATCGACGGTGAGCTGTTCTCGGAGGCGATGGACGAGCTCAAGCGCGACCGCGGGGTCACCGACGACGTCGAGCTGAGCGCCACCGATCTCGAAGGGCTCGTCGAGACCTACAAGAAGCTGGTGCTGTCCGAGACCGGGCGGGCCTTCCCGCAGCACCCCCGCGAGCAGCTCGACCTGGCCATGAAGGCCGTGTTCGACTCCTGGAACACCGAGCGCGCCCGGCTCTACCGGCGCCGCGAGCGGATCCCGCACGACCTGGGCACGGCGGTCAACGTCTGCACGATGGTCTACGGCAACCTGGGCCCGGATTCCGGGACCGGGGTCTGCTTCACCCGCGACCCGGCCACCGGCAAGCAGGGCGACTACGGCGACTACCTGCCCAACGCCCAGGGCGAGGACGTCGTCGCCGGTATCCGCAACACGCTCACCCTGGCCGACCTCGCCGAGCGCGACCCCCGCTCGGCCAACCAGCTCCACACCGTGATGCGCCGGCTGGAGACCCACTACCGCGACCTGTGCGACATCGAGTTCACCATCGAGCGCGGCAAGCTCTGGATGCTGCAGACCCGCGTCGGCAAGCGCACCGCCGCGGCCGCGTTCCGGATCGCCGGGCAGCTCGTCGACGAGAACCTGATCACCCTCGACGAGGCCATGCAGCGGGTCACCGGCGAGCAGCTGGCCCGGCTGATGTTCCCGCAGTTCGACCGGAGCGCCGAGCGCACCTTGCTGGCCAAGGGGCTGGCCGCGTCACCGGGCGCCGCGGTGGGAGCGGTGGTCTTCGACTCGGCCGCGGCGGTCGCGCGGGCCGCGGCCGGTGAGTCGGTGGTGCTGGTGCGCCGGGAGACCAACCCCGACGACCTCGAGGGCATGATCGCCGCCGTCGGGGTGCTGACCAGCCGGGGCGGCAAGACCTCGCACGCCGCCGTGGTCGCGCGCGGCATGGGCCGCACCTGCGTGTGCGGGGCCGAGGCGCTCGACGTCGACGCCAGGGCGCGGGTGCTGCGGGTCGGCGACATCGTGGTGAACGAGGGCGACACCATCGCCCTCGACGGCTCCACCGGTGAGGTGTTCCTCGGCGACGTCGCGGTGGTGACCTCGCCGGTCGGCACCTACCTGGAGGAGGGCTTGGAGGCCGCGCTGGCCGACGTCGACCCCGAGACCGGCGAGCTGGTGGAGTCGGTGCACCGCCTCCTGGATCACGCCGACGCCACCCGCCGGCTGCGGGTGCGGGCCAACGCCGACACCGCCGACGACGCGTCGCGGGCCCGCCGGCTCGGCGCGCAGGGCATCGGGCTGTGCCGGACCGAGCACATGTTCCTCGGCGAGCGCCGGGTCCTGATCGAGCGCCTGGTGCTCGCCGACAACGACGAGGAACGGGCCGCGGCATTGAGCGCGCTGCTGCCGCTGCAGCGCGGCGACTTCGAGGAGATCTTCACCGAGATGGACGGGCTGCCGGTCACCGTCCGGCTGCTGGACCCGCCGTTGCACGAGTTCCTGCCCGACCGCACCGAGCTCGCGGTGAAGGTGGCGGTGGCCCGCGAGCGCGGCGAGGACGTCGGGATCGAGGAGAAGCTGCTGGCCGCGGTGGAGCGGCTGCACGAGTCGAACCCGATGCTGGGCCTGCGCGGGGTCCGGCTGGGGCTGACGGTGCCCGGCCTGTTCGGGATGCAGGTGCAGGCCATCGCCGAGGCCGCCGCGGCGCGCATCAAGGCGGGCGGCGACCCGCACGTGGAGATCATGGTGCCGCTGATCGCGTCGGTGATGGAGCTGCACCTGATCCGCGATGAGGCCGACGCCATCCTGGCCGAGGTCGCCGACCGCGAGGACGTCCGCTTCGACATCTCGATCGGGACCATGATCGAGCTGCCGCGGGCCGCGCTGACCGCGGGCCGGATCGCGGAGGCCGCCGACTTCTTCTCCTTCGGCACCAACGACCTCACCCAGACCGCGTGGGGCTTCTCCCGCGACGACGTGGAGGCCGCGTTCTTCGCCGCCTACTTCGACAAGGGCGTGCTCACCGTGTCGCCCTTCGAGACGCTCGACGGGATCGGGGTCGGGCGGCTGGTCCGGATCGCGGTCGAGGAGGGGCGCAGCGCCCGGCCGGGGCTGAAGATGGGCGTCTGCGGCGAGCACGGCGGGGATCCGGAATCGGTGCACTTCTTCCACGAAGTCGGGCTGGACTACGTCTCCTGCAGCCCGTTCCGGGTGCCGGTCGCCCGGTTGGAGGCCGGCCGCGCCGCCGTCGCGCTCGACGACACCGCGGCCGGGCTGGCCGGGCCGCGGTGACAAGCCGGAGCGGTGCGAACGGCACTCTCGCTCGCACCTGAGCGTGCGAAAGTGCCGTTCGTTCCGAGAGTGCGCCCCGGAGGTGACTGCGGGGACCGGTACACCGCGTTTCTGAGGGCGTCAGCCCAGGTGCTGGGCGACCTTGTCCAGTGAGTGGGTGCTCTGCACCGAGCGCAGGGTGCCGCTGCGGGAGCGCATCACGATCGACTCGGTGCGAGCGCCCTTGGGTGAGTAGCGCACCCCGCGCAGCAGCTCGCCGTCGGTGATCCCGGTGGCCACGAAGAACGTGTTGTCGCCGGTGACCAGGTCGCCGGTGTGCAGCACCCGGTCGAGATCGTGCCCGGCGTCCAGCGCTTTACGCCGTTCGGCGTCGTCCTTGGGCCACAGCCGGGACTGGATCACCCCGTTCATCGCCTTCATCGCGCAGGCGGTGATGATCCCCTCCGGGGTGCCGCCGATGCCCAGCAGCAGGTCGATGCCGGTGCCGTCGGTGGCGGCGGCGATGGCGGCGGCCACGTCGCCGTCGGAGAACAGCTTGATCCGGGCGCCGGTGGCGCGGATGTCGGCGATGAGCTGCTCGTGGCGCGGCCGGTTCAGCACGCTCACCGTGACGTCGGCCGGATCGCCGCCCAGCGCCCTGGCCACCGCGCCGACGTTGTGCGCGACCGGGGCGGTGATGTCCACCTCGTCGGCCACCGCGGCGGAGCAGACGAGCTTCTCCATGTAGAACACGGCGCTCGGGTCGTACATGCTGCCGCGGTCGGCGGCGGCCATCACCGCGATGGCGTTCGGCATCCCGTTGGCCAGCAGCGTGGTGCCGTCCACCGGGTCGACGGCGATGTCGTACTCGGGTCCGGTGCCGTCGCCGACCTCCTCGCCGTTGTAGAGCATCGGGGCCTCGTCCTTCTCGCCCTCCCCGATCACCACCACCCCGCGCATGGCGACGCTGGCGATCACCTCGCGCATCGCGTCGACCGCGGCCCCGTCGCCGCCCTCCTTGTCCCCGCGCCCGGCCCAGCGCCCGGCGGCCAGCGCCGCGGCCTCGGTGACCCGCATCAGGTCCAGGCCCAGGTTGCGGTCCGGCAGCTGGTAGCGGACCCGCTGCGGCCAGCTGGCCTGGGTCGTCCCGGGGTCGCTCATCGGTCGGCCGCCTCGAGGGTCGTGACCGGTGCATCCGTGTCGTGCTCCAACCCGAGCTGGGCGCGCGCCACCGACGCGATGTGCTCGGCGGTGAAGCCGAACTTGGCCTGCAGCACCTTCAGCGGTGCCGACGCCCCGAAGGTGCTCATCCCGATGATCGCGCCCTGCGGCCCGACCCAGCGGTCCCAGCCGAACGTGGTGCCCTTCTCGACCGACACCCTGGCGGTGACCGCGGGTGGCAGTACCTCGTCGCGGTAGGCCACGGGCTGCTTGTCGAACAGCTCCATCGAGGGCATGCTCACCACCCGCGCGCGGATCCCGTCCGCGGTCAGCTGCTCGTAGGCCTCGAGGGTCATCGCGACCTCGCTGCCGGTGGCGATCAGGATCACCTCGGGCTCACCGTCGGGCGGATCGGCCAGCACGTAGGCGCCGCGGGCCACGCCGGCCGCCGAGGCGTACCTCGTACGGTCCACTGTGGGCAGTGGCTGGCGGGAGAGCATCAGCGCCACCGGCTCGTGCCGGATCGGCATCAGCACCCGCCAGGCCTCGGCGACCTCGTTGCCGTCGGCCGGCCGCATGTCGATCACACCGGGCATGGCCCTGATCGAGGCGATCTGCTCGATCGGCTGGTGGGTGGGTCCGTCCTCGCCGACCCCGATGGAGTCGTGCGTGTACATGTGGATCAACGGCAACTCCATCAGGGCGGACAGCCGCAGCGCGCCGCGTTGGAAGTCGGAGAAGATCAGGAAGCCGGCCTGGTAGGCGCGCAGCTTGGACAGCGCCAACCCGTTCGCCACCGCCGCCGCGGCGTGCTCGCGCACCCCGAAGTGCAGGTTGCGCCCGCCGCGGGAGTCGGCCTGGAAGTCGCCGGCCCCCTCGAACGTCAGCCGGGACTTGTTCGACGGCGCCAGGTCGGCCGACCCGCCGATCAGCCACGGCACCCGCTGCGCGATCGCGTTGAGCACCTTCCCGTTGGCGTCGCGGCCGGCGACGCCCTTGGCGTCGGTCGGGAAGCTCGGGATGTCGGCGTCCCAGCCGTCGGGCAGCGTGCGGCGCTGCATGTGGTTGAGCTGCTCGGCCTGCTCCGGGAACTCCGCGGCGTAGCGGGCGAACATCTGTTCCCACTCCTTGCGCAGCCCGCCGCCGCGCTCGCGCATACCCCCGCTGACGTGCTCGAACACCTCCGGGGGCACCCGGAAGGTCTCGTCCTCGGGCCAGCCGTAGAAGCGCTTGGTCGCCTTCACCTCGTCGGCGCCCAGCGGCTCGCCGTGCGCGGAGTGGGTGCCCTGCTTTGTCGGTGCCCCGTAGCCGATGATGCTGTCCACCACGATCAACGTCGGGCGCCCGGTCTCGGCCCGGAAGGCGTCGAACGCGGCGCCGAGCGCACCCAGGTCGTTGGCGTCGGTGACGTGCTGCACCGCCCAGCCGTAGCCGGCGAAGCGCGCCGGCACGTCCTCGGAGAAGGCCAGGCTGGTCGCGCCCTCAATGGTGATCTTGTTGTTGTCGTAGATCCAGCACAGGTTGTCCAGCTTCAGGTGCCCGGCGAGCGAGGCGGCCTCGGCGCCGATGCCCTCCATCAGGCAGCCGTCGCCGCAGATCGCGTAGACGTCGTAGTCGAACAGCTCGTAGCCGGGCCGGTTGAACGTCGCGGCCTGCCACAACCCGGCCAGCGCCATGCCCACGCTGGTGGCGATGCCGGTGCCCAGCGGCCCGGTGGTGCACTCCACGCCGGAGGTCCAGCGGTACTCGGGGTGGCCGGGGCACTTGGAGTCCAGCTGCCGGAAGCGCTTGAGATCCTCCAGCGGGACCGCGGGCTCGCCGATCGTCTCGTAGTCGGGGTTCACCGACTTCACCCCGGCCAAGTGCAGCATCGAGTACAGCAGCGCCGACGCGTGCCCGGCCGAGAGCACGAAGCGGTCGCGGTTGGCCCACACCGGCAGCTCCGGGTCGAAGCGCAGGTGGTTCTGCCAGAGCTCGTAGGCGACGGGAGCCAGCGCCATCGGGGTGCCGGGGTGGCCGGAGTTGGCCGCCTGCACCGCGTCCATCGACAGCGTGCGGATCGTGTTGACCGCCAGCTGGTCGATGGTGTCGGTAGCGGTCTGCGCTTCCGTGGTCATGCTGGGTGCCCCCGTCTGAGGTCGGCCTGGCCGTATCCGATGCGGGGAACGCACGTTCAGCGCACGTCGGGCCGAACGACGCGGACACGCTACCCGTGGACACCCGGCAACCTCGACGGCGGTGACGGCCCGACCGTAGGGGCCAGCCCGGACGGTGGTCAAGAACAGTGCCTACCATCGGGATGGTGAACGGAGCCGGGCCCGGGATGGCGATGATCGAGCTGGCCGGCGTGTCCAAGATCTACCGCACCGGCAGCATCGAGGTGCGCGCGCTCGATCGGGTCGACCTGCAGATCAGCGAGGGCGAGATGGTGGCCATCATGGGCCACTCCGGCTCCGGCAAGTCCACGATGATGAACATCCTGGGCTGCCTGGACGCCCCGACCGAGGGCAGTTACCACCTCGACGGCGTGGACGTCGGTCGGCTCAAGGACAAGCAGCTCGCCAGGATCCGCAATCGCAAGATCGGCTTCGTGTTCCAGTCGTTCAACCTGCTGGCCCGCACCACCGCGGTGCGCAACGTCGAGCTGCCGCTGGTCTACGCGTCCGAGGGCAACCGGCGGCCCCGCGCGCGGGCGGCGCTGGCCCGGGTCGGGTTGGCCGAGCGGGAGACCCACCTGCCCAACGAGCTGTCCGGTGGTCAGCAGCAGCGGGTGGCGATCGCCCGCGCGCTGGTCAACGATCCGTCGATGATCCTGGCCGACGAGCCGACCGGCGCGCTGGACAGCGTGTCCACCGCGGACATCATGAAGCTGCTCGTGGACCTCAACGACTCCGGCCGGACCATCGTGTTGATCACCCATGAGGACGACGTGGCCAGCTTCGCGACCCGGGTCGTGCGGCTGCACGACGGGCGGGTCAGCAGCGACGAGCCGCAGCGGCGCCGGGTGGCGGCATCGTGACCGTCTCCGGCCGGCCGTCGTGAACCTCTACGAGGCGTTCCGGATCGCGTTGCGGGGGCTGCGGGCCAACCGGCTGCGCTCGGTGCTCACCACGCTGGGCATCGTGATCGGGGTGGCGGCGGTGATCGTCCTGGTCGCGCTGGGCAATGGGATCCAGGCCGGCTTCACCGACCAGTTCGCGTCGCTGACCACGCAGATCAGGGTCACGCCCTCGCAGGGGGACCGGACCGCCCGGGAGATCACCGACAACGACGTCGAGGCGCTGGCCGACCGCAACCAGGCCCCGGACATCGTCTCGGTCACCCCGATCGTCACCGGCGCCGGCCTGCTGCAGCAGCCCGGCGGTATCCGCTTCCGGACCGCGATCACCGGCACCACCGCCAGCTACGCCGACGTGACCGGCCTCGACATGCTCGTCGGAACGTTCTTCGACGGCGATCAGGAACGGTCCAAGGCCAAGGTCGTGATCCTCGGGCCCGGACCGGTCACGGAGCTGTTCGGCGGCGACGCGGGCGCCGCCATCGGGCAGGACGTCCGGATCGGGCGCACGTCGTTCCGGGTGATCGGGGTGAGCGAGCCGGCTCAGCAGAACGACCTGGTGATCATGCCGATCGACGCGGCCCGCAGCTACGTGCTGGGCGGCGACGAGACCGTCGACAGCGTGCTGGTGGAGGCGGCGTCGGGCGCGGCGGTGCCGGCGGCGGTGGAGCAGGTGAACACCATCCTCTCCGCGCGGCACGACATCGACGAGCCCTCCGAGCGCGACTTCGAGGCCACCGCCCAGCAGGAGCTGCTCGACGACGCGTCCCAGTTCCTCAACTTCCTGACCCTGTTCACCACCGCGATCGCCGGCATCTCGCTGCTCGTCGGGGGGATCGGGGTGGCCAACATCATGCTGGTCTCGGTCACCGAACGGACCCGCGAGATCGGTATCCGCAAGGCCATCGGCGCCACCCGCCGCGCCATCCTGCAGCAGTTCCTGCTGGAATCCACCGTGCTCGCCGGCCTCGGTGGGCTGATCGGCGTGGTGGTCGGCGTCGGCATCGCGATCGCCGGCGGGCAGGTGCTCCCGCGCGCGGTGCCGGACTTCCCGGCGCCCGAGGTCTCGATCGGTTCGATCTTCTTGTCGCTCTCGATCAGCCTGGCGATCGGCCTGATCGCGGGCGGCTACCCGGCCAACCGCGCGGCCCGGCTGCGCCCGATCGAAGCGCTTCGGTACCAGTGAGGCGCTGGTGGGGATGCACCGTTCCGATCGCGCTGCTCGCGGTGCTCGCCGCGGGCTGCGGCGCCGAGGCGCCGCCCCCGCCGACGGTGCGGGTCGACCGCGGCCCGGTGATCACCGCGGTCTCCGCCTCCGGCTCGCTGGCCGCGGTCAACGAGCAGAAGCTCGGCTTCCGCGACGGCGGCCAGGTGACCGAGGTGCTGGTCAAGGTCGGGGACCGGGTGCAGCCGGGCCAGGTGCTCGCCCGGGTCGACGACCGGGCCCTGCGCTCGACGCTCGCGCAACGCCAGGCCACCCTCGACGAGCAGCAGGCCGTGCTGGGCCGGGTCCGCGGCGACAACGCCGTCGGTGCCGCCGGTGCCTCCCTGGACCAGGCCGAGGAGATCCTCGACGCGACCGAGGAGGAGGCGTCGGCCACGAACGAGTCGAACTCCTCGGCGAGCGAGCGGGCCCGCGCGCAGCTGCGGGTCGAGCAGTCCGCGCGCGACCTGGCCGAGGACCAGCTGCGCGCCGCCCGCGCGGCTTGCCCGCCCGCCGGCACCAGCACCACCCCGTGTGACACGAGCTCGGCGGAGTCGGCGGTGCAGCAGGCGCAGGGCGCGGTCGTGTCGGCCCGCACCCAGGTCGAGGCGGCTGAGCAACAGGAACGCACCGGCGAGGCGGCGGGCGAGGTGTCGATCGAGAACGCGCGGCAGGGCGTGGTCTCGGCGCGCAACGACCGCGCCTCGGCCAGCAGCGAGCGTCCGTTCAACGTCACCGAGCAGCAGGCCCTGGTCACCGACGCCCAGGCCGGCGTGGCTGCCGCCCGCCGCGACGTCGACGACACCGTGCTCACGGCGCCGGCGGCGGGCGTGGTGGCCGCGATCAACGGGGTACCGGGCGAGTTCATCCCGGCGCCGTCGGCGGTCACGTCGCAGGCGCCCGGTGGCGCGGCCGCGCTGCCGGAGATCGCCGATGTCACCGGCGGCTCGGCGGGCGCTCCGGGCGCGGGCGCCTTCCTGGTGCTGGCCGGCGCCGACGGGTTCGAGCTGGTGGTGCCGTTCGAGGAGTCCGACGCCGCCCGGCTCATCGTCGGCCAGCAGGTGGACATCAGCGTCGACGCGGTGCCGGACCCGGTGCTGACCGGGCGGGTGCTGGCCGTCGCCCCGACCGGTCAGGACATCGGCGGCATCGTCAGCTTCTACGCGACGATCTCCGTGGAAGGCGGCGGCCCGCAGCTGCGCAGCGGCATGACCGCGGACGCGGCGGTGCGCACCCAGGTCGTTGAGAACGTGCTGCGGGTGCCGACGTCGGCGGTGGGGCGCACCGACGGCCGTCCCAGCGTCACCATCACCGGGCCGGACGGCGATCCGGTGACGGTGCCGTTCGAGCCCGGGCTGGTCGGCGACGACTTCACCGAGGTCCGATCCGGGCTGCAGGTCGGGCAGGATGTCCGGCTGCCGCAGGCCACCGTGACGGCAACGCCCGATCGCGGAGGCCCGGGCGGGCCCGACGGCTGAGCGCCCGATGGGAGGTCGCTGATGGCGAACGCCGATGACGTCCGCCGGATCGCGCTGGCGCTGCCGCAGGTGGTCGAGATCGCCAGCGACGGCTTCGACTTCCGGGTCGCCGGCAAGGGATTCGTCTGGTCGTACCCGGAACGGGTGCCGGGGCGACGCCGGGTCATCCGCACCGATATCGCGGTGCTGTACGTCGGGGACGAGGCGGAGAAGCAGGCGTTGCTGCTCGGGGAGCCCGAGCTGTTCTTCACCACCCCGGGCTACGACGGGTGGCCGCTGGTGATGGTCCGGCTCGACGACCTCGACGTCCCGCGGTTGACCGAGCTGGTGACCGACGCCTGGCACATGCGAGGCCCGGCGGGTGAGGTGGCGGCCACGTAGGGCACGCGCCCGGGCGCCGCGGAACGTAGCCTTCTGCCCGGACGCCCGAGGCCAGAGGAGTGCAGCATGACGAACCCGGCCACGACCGATACCGCCGCCGAGGTGCTGTGGGCACCCGATCCGGAGCAGGCCACCGGCACCGCCATCGCCGGGTTCGCCCGCTGGGTCCGGGAACACCGCGGGGTCGAGCTGGACGAGCTGGACTACGCGGCGCTGCACGAGTGGTCGGTGCGCGACCTGGAGGGCTTCTGGTCCGCCATCGCCGAGCACCTGGGAGTGATGTTCCGCGATCCGCCGACCGCGACGCTGGGGTCGGCCGAGATGCCCGGCGCGCGGTGGTTCCCTGGCGCGACGCTGAACTACGCCGAGCACGCGCTGACCCCGGGCCCCGGCCGGGCGGACGAGGACGTGGCGGTCGTGTTCGCCCGCGAGGACGGGTTGGGGCGCACCGTCACCCACGCCGAGCTGCGCGAACAGGTGAGCAGGGCGCGTGCCGGACTGGTCGCCGCGGGCGTCGGTGTCGGCGACCGGGTGGTGGCGCTGGCCCCGAACTGCGTCGAGACGCTGGTGATGTTCCTGGCCGCGGCGTCGCTGGGCGCGATCTGGTCGTCCTGCTCACCGGATTTCGGGGCCCGCGCCGTGCACGACCGCTTCGCCCAGATCGAGCCGGCGGTGCTGCTCGCGGTCGACGGCTACTGCTACGGCGGGAAGCGCTTCGACGTCCGCAAGAACGTGTCCGCGCTGCAGCGGCAGCTGACCACCGTGCGCACGACCGTGCTGGTGCCCTACCTGGACGCCGACGCGACGCTGGACGGGACCACACCCTGGGCCGAGTTCACCGCCGGATCGGCGCCGCTGCAGTTCGACGCGGTGCCGTTCGACCATCCGCTGTGGGTGCTCTACTCCTCGGGCACGACCGGGCTGCCGAAGGGGATCGTGCACGGGCACGGCGGGATCGTGCTGGAGCACCTGAAGGCGCTGCGGCTGCAGAAGGATCTCGGCCCGGGGGAGCGGTTCTTCTGGTTCACCACCACCGGCTGGATGATGTGGAACTTCCTGATCGGCGGGTTGCTGGTCGGAGCGACCGTGGTCATGTACGACGGCAACCCCGGCTACCCCGACCTGGGCGCGCTGTGGAAGCTGGCCGACCAGCACGGCGTGACCGTGTTCGGCGTGTCGGCGCCGTTCATCCAGTCCTGCCTCAAGGCGGGCCTCACGCCGAAGGACAGCTGCGACCTGTCCCGGATGCGGGCGCTGGGCTCCACCGGCGCGCCGCTGTCGGTGGAGGGGTTCCGCTGGGTCGCCGACGCCGCCGGCGAGCACATCCAGATCTGCTCGGTGTCGGGTGGCACGGACATGTGCGCGGCGTTCCTGGCCTCGGCGCCGACGGTGCCGGTGTGGCTGGGCGAGCTGTCCTGCGCGGCGCTGGGTGCCGACGTGCACGCGCTGGACGAGGACGGTGCCGATCTGCACGACGAGGTCGGCGAGTTGGTGCTCACCCGGCCGATGCCGTCGATGCCGGTGATGTTCTGGAACGACCCGGACGGCAGCAGGCTGCGGGAGGCGTACTTCGAGGACTACCCGGGGTTGTGGCGGCACGGTGACTGGGTGCGCGCGACCCCGCGTGGCTCGTTCGTGGTCTACGGGCGCAGCGACTCCACGCTCAACCGCGGCGGGGTCCGGATGGGTACCGCCGACTTCTACGCGGTCGTGGAGGGCTTCGACGGGGTCGCGGACTCGCTGGTGATCGACACCACCGAGCTCGGGGCCCGCGACGAGGGCGCGCTGCTCTGCTTCCTGGTGCTCGCCGCCGGAACCGCCCTGTCCGATGTGGAGCCCGTGCTGCGCAAGGGGTTGCGCTCGGAACTGTCGCCGCGGCACGTGCCGGACCGGTTCGTCGTGGTGGACGCGATCCCGCGCACCCTCAACGGGAAGAAGTGCGAGGTCCCGGTGAAGAAGATCCTGTCCGGAGTGGACCCGGAGAAGGCGGTCAGCCGGGGCGCGCTGCAGAACCCGGACGCCCTGACCCCCTTCATCGAGCTGGCGGCCCGCGACTGAACCCCTCAGTCGCCGGGGTTCGCCGTATGGCAGACCGCCTCGACGTTATTGCCGTCCGGGTCGCGGACGAACGCGCCGTAGTAGCGCTCGTGGTACTCGGGCCAGATCCGCGGCTCGTGCAGCGACTCCGCCCCGAGCGCCACCGCCGCCGCGTGGAAGGCGCGTACCCGCTCGGGGTCCGCGGCGGTGAAGGCGATGTGCGTCTCCCGGTTGGGCCCGACGCCGTCGAAGGTGCCGATCCAGAAGTCCGGCTTGCCGTCCGTCCCGTAGCCGACGGCGACGCCGAAGTCCAGCTGCCGGGAGAAGCCGAGCGGGGCGAGCACCGCGTCGTAGAACTCCTTGGCCGCGTCGAGGTCTGAGCAGTTGATGCCGAAGTGATCGATCATCCGGCCATCGTGCCCGGTCGGGCGCTCAGGCCGGGACGTAGGCCAGGTTGAGCACCCCGGTGGAGTAGGTCTCCTGGCTGATGAGCTTGAGCGGCTGGGTGCCGGTGTTCTCGAAGAGCCGCTGGCCGGAGCCGACGGCGATCGGGTGCACCAGCAGGTTGAGCTGGTCGAGCAGCCCGTTCGCCAGCAGCCAGCGCACCGTGGTCGCGCTTCCGGACATCGAGATCGTGCCCTCGGTCTGCTCCTTGACCGCGCGCACCCGGTCCGCGTCACCGGGCAGCACGGTGGTGTTGGCCCAGCTGGGGTCGGTCAGCGAGCTGGACACCACGAACTTCGGCGTCGAGTTGATGAACTCGGTGAACGGCTGCTCGGTGCTCTGCTGTGGCCAGTACTGAGACCACTCGCCGTAGAGCGTGCGGCCCATCAGGAACGCGGTGGTGGACTGCATGGCGCTGCCGACGGCCGCGCCCATCTCGTCGTTGAAGTAGGGGAAGTGCCACTTGTCCGGCGACTCGACGACGCCGTCGAGGGAGATGAAGAAGTTGGAAACGATGGTGCCCATGACGGCCTCCTGGATGGTGTGGTCGAGCATGTCGGGCTCGGGTACCGCTACAGACCGTGCGCCCGGGCGAAAGTCATCGAGGGAGCAGCCGGTACTCCCGGATGATCACCGTGATGATCGCGATGTCGAGCACGGCCAGCAGCGGCAGCAGGATCGAGCCGGTCTGCGTCGCCCGGTAGAGCTCGTAGACCACGAACGCCCCCAACACCACCGCGGCCACCGGGTACGCCGCCCGCCACCGGCGCAGCAGCGCCGCGACCAGCCCGAGCTTCACCAGTCCGTGCAACCCCAGGTACACCACGGCGAACGTCCGGTTCCCGGACACGAACTCGGCGGTGCCGGCCTCGAAGTGCCGGGCCAGTGCCCCGTCCGGCGGTCCGAGCAGGTCGCGGCTGAGCACCGCGGCGACCAGCGAGTGCAGCGCGGCCCCGGGCACCGCCAGCAGCACCAGCGCGCCGAGCAGCTCGGCCGCCCCGTCCACCGCCTTGATCAGCAGTGCGATCCGGAACAGCCGCTCGGTCGTGCTCCGCTTCGGCGGGGTCATCGGGTGACACCGGTGTGCCCGAGCGAGTACCGGCCGGGCTGCGGCCACACGCACAGCCCGTGTGGCCCGTTCCCGACCGGGATCTTGCGGATCAAGCTGCCGTCCACGGTGGACAAGACGTAGACCACGCCGTCCCAGCGGCCGGACAGCCACAGCTGGCTGCCGTCCGCGGTCACGTTGCCCATGTCCGGGCTGCCCCCGCCGGGGATCGGCCAGGTGGCCTGCAGGGCGCCGATGTAGGCGTCGAGCACCGAGACGGTGCCGGCATGCCGATTGGTCACGTACAGCTGCCGGGCGTCCCGGGACAGGTAGAGCCCGTGCGTGCCGGGCCCGGTCGGGATCTCGCGCAGGACCCTGGTCGCGGCGCCGTCGAGCACCCAGACCCCACCCTGGTCGTGGTCGGCGATGTAGGACACCGAGCCGTCCGGCGCGAGCTCGATGTCCTGCGGGCCCATCCGGGTGTTGCGGGTCGGCATGTCGATCATCCGGAGCAAGGTGTGGGCGGCGACGTCGACCACCGCGACCCGGCCGGCGAACTCGCAGGTGAACACGGCGGTGCGACCGTCCGGGGTGAAGACAGGTTGTACGGATCGGTGACCGGGAAGGTCCTGCCCGGCCTGCCGGTCTTCGGGTCGAACGGGGTCAGCGTGTTGCCGTGGTCGTCGCCGGCGTAGAGGGTGGTCAGGTCGTAGGACGGGACCACGTGTTGCAGCTCGCGGCCCAGCTTGTAGCGCCCGGCGGCGGCATCGGCGTGAGCGGCGGCCGGCACGGTGGCTCCGGGCTGGGGATCGGGCTGGGCGGCACTGCCGGTCAACGCGACCAGGACCAGGGCGAGACAGCCGAGACGCACCGCGGATTCCTTCATGAGAACAGCCGGTCGGCGGTGACCGGGGTGAGGCGCGACCTGCCTGACCCGTGCCGTGACCCCACGGGAGCGGAGCGTACCGGCGGACGCGTGGGTTTCAGACGAAGACACCGGCCACCCGACGAGAGCCCACCATGGTGGTTCGATCATGATCGGGAGACCTTCTCGGCCGGCTCGGCCGCCCGTGATCGTCAGCGAAGAACGTTCTCAATTTCGGAC
The DNA here is from genome assembly GCA_963730945.1 of uncultured Actinomycetota bacterium. Taxonomy (GTDB): domain Bacteria; phylum Actinomycetota; class Actinomycetes; order Mycobacteriales; family Pseudonocardiaceae; genus Pseudonocardia. The sequence continues at coordinate 129,650 of CAVSTV010000002.1, read as the reverse complement.
GGTACGGCCCTGGTCCGTGCGGGAGCATGGCGGCGGACGGTCGTCCGACTTCTCTTCACACCGGCAGCGAGGAAGGTGCCATCCCATGATCGAGAACCCGTACTACACCCATGAGTTGCACGGCGACTACGACCTGATCAGCATCGGCCGGCTCGACCTGGAGGAGGGCGGCTCCATCCCGGACTGCCAGCTCGCGGTGGCCACCTGGGGTGAGCTGAACGAGGCCCGCGACAACGCGATCCTGATCACGACCTGGTATTCGGGAACGCACCAGATCTGGCGTGACGTCTACGTCGGCCCGGACCACGCGCTCAACCCGGAGCGGTACTTCATCGTCTCGATCAACCAGATCGGCGACGGTCTGTCCACCTCCCCGCACAACGCGGACGGCGTCAACGCCGGGCTCGCGATGTCGAACTTCCCGAAGGTGCGCATCGGCGACGACGTGGTGGCCCAGGAGCGGCTGCTGCGCGAGCACTTCGGCATCGAGACGCTGCAGCTGGTGGTCGGTGGGTCGATGGGCGCCCAGCAGACCTACGAGTGGGCGGTGCGCTTCCCGGACAAGGTGCGCCGCGCCGCGCCGATCGCCGGCACCGCGCAGAACACCCCGCACGACTTCCTCTACGTGCAGGCGCTCTGCGAGCAGTTCTGGTCCGACCCCGGTTGGAACAGCGGCGAGTACAAGTCCAATGCGGACGTCACCGACGGGATCAAGCGGCACGCGCACATCTGGGCGGTGATGGGTTTCAGCACCGAGTTCTGGAAGCAGGAGGTGTGGCGGGCGCTGGAGTTCGAGTCGAAGGAGGCCTTCATCGAGGGCTTCCTGGAGCCCTACTTCCTGGCCATGGACCCCAACGACCTGCTCTGCCTGGCCTGGAAGTGGCAGCGCGGCGACGTCGCCCGGCACACCGGTGGCGACCTGGCCGCGGCGCTTCGCCGGATCACCGCCAAGACCTTCGTGATCCCGATCGACGAGGACATGTTCTTCCCGCCTCGCGACTGCCGCGCGGAGCAGGAGCTGATCGCCGGCAGCGAGCTGCGCGTGGTCTCCGACGTGCTCGGGCATCTCGGGTTGTTCGGCGTGGCCGCGACCTACATGCCCCAGATCGACCGGCACCTCGGTGACCTGCTGGCCACGGAGGTCTGAGGAATGGGACGGCTGGCCGGCAAGGTCGCACTGGTCACCGGCGGCGCGAACGGGCTCGGCGAGGCCATCGTGACCCGGATGGCGCAGGAGGGCGCCGCGATCGCGGTGGTCGACCGGGATGCCGACGGCGGCAAGCGGGTCGCCGCCGCGCTGACCGGGTCCGGCGCGACGGCGGAGTTCCACGCCTGCGACGTGACCGTGGAGCAGCAGGTGGCGGCCACCGTCGAGGCGGTCGTCGCCGGGCTCGGCCGGCTCGATGTGCTGGTCAACAACGCCGGCATCGAGGGTGTCAACAAGCCCACCCACGAGCTGGCGCTCGCCGAGTGGGAGCAGGTGATGGCCGTCAACAGCACCGCGGTCTTCCTGTGCACCAAGCACGCGGTGCCGCACCTGAAGGCGGCGGGCGGCGGCAGCATCATCAACATCTCGTCGATCTACGGCATCCTCGGTGGCGCGGACGTGCCGCCTTACCACGCCTCCAAGGGCGCCGTGCGCGCGATGAGCAAGAACGACGCGCTCTACTACGCGCCGGACAACATCAGGGTGAACTCGATCCACCCCGGGTTCATCTTCACCTCGATGGTCAAGCGCTTCGCGGCCGACAACGGCCTGAGCGAGAGCGACGCTCGCACCCTGTTGGACCCCGTGCACCCGCTCGGGGGCACCGGTGAGCCGGACGACATCGCCTGGGGCGCGGTGTACCTGGCCTCCGACCAGGCCAAGTGGGTCACCGGGTCGGAGCTGGTCATCGACGGGGGCTACACGGCGCGCTGATGCGAGATCGCACCGCGTCGGTTCACCCCAGCCGCGGTGCGGCCCCGCGCAGCGCCGAGATGGCGTGCTGGGTGAAGTCGATCTGCATGATCGGGTCGGTGGCCGAGCCGATGAAGCCGCCCGTGTCGCGATCCTGCAGCTGCACCAGAAGCGAGCAATCCTCCCTGACCTGCTGCACGACATCGGCCCGCAGCGCGCCGACCGCCGGGTGCGCGGCGGCATCGGGACAGTCGTCGAGCAGGTCGAGGAACTGGGCCTGCGCCTCGACGCGGCAGGCGGTCGGCGCCGATCTCGTGTTGCGCGAGACCCGGGTGGAGGCGAGCACGCTGGCGGCGATCCGGCTCGCCCAGGCGATGAGCTCCGGGGTGAAGCGCTGCTCGGCCGCGCAGTAGTGCCGGATCGCGTACATCATCCAATGGGATCGCTGCTTGACGCCGTAGTCGCGGGCCTGCAGTGCGGCCATGCTGGCGGTGACCGCCGCGGAGATGTCGTCGGCGCGCGGGTTGCGCGTCGCGCGCAGCGCGCCCAGCTGCGAGATCAGCCCGAACAGGATCTCGCCGGTGTAGTAGTCGCTGCGGAACGGCGATACCTCCGGCGCGGTCGTGACGTCGTCGACCACGCCATCGACCGTCGGACCGGTGAGCGGGATCTTGTGCAGGAAGTCGAGGTACGCGTCGTCGGCCGGATCGTCGATGCGGACCGCCAACAGGTAGTCGACGAGCTCAGCGCTCAAGTTGTCCAATATGGACAGGCGGGGTTCCCGCAGTTCGTTCAGGGCCAGCAGCGCCAGCCCGCTGCAGCCGGTCGCGATCGAGTCCCGTTTGCGGAAGGCGCCGCCGCGACGGGTGCGCACGTAGTTGCGCTCCACCGCCCAGCGCACCCCGAGCAGTGCCTTGCGGCGCACGTCCGGGTCGTCCCCGCAGACCTGCAGAACCGCCCAGAGCGAACCGAAGTGCCGCAGCAGGTTGTACTGCCCCGGTACCGGTTGGCCGGTGAGGACGTTGCGCTGGTAGACGAACTTTCCGTTGCCGCGCAGGTTGCGCAGCAGGTAGTCGGCGCCGCGGTCCACCGCGCCGCGCAGCAGCTGCGGGGTCAGCTCCGGACCGGTGTCGATACCGATCTCGCTCCCAGACGTCAAGATCACCCGGTCGACCTCCTGTGTCGGGTTCCCTACGGACCCCCTCGGCGCGGCCCCGGGCATCGATACGCCACGGCGCCGACTTCCCCAGTTGTGGGGACGCGGCGGTGACCCCTCCGCCCGGCCCCGACCGGTATCCGGCTTGACCTGCACCGGGGTTCAAGCGGCAATCTGTACCGATGTCACCCGACCCCCCGATCGCGGCGGGTGCCGACATACCGGTCGCCGCAGCGGCAGCCGCCGACTCGCCCGCGCCTGCCGTTCGATCGCTGCTGTTCGGTCGCGGCCGGCGCGCGGTCACGATCGGCATCGTGCTGCTGATCACGCTGGTCGCGTTCGAGGGCATGGGGGTGGGCACCGCGATGCCCGCCGTGGTCGCCGATCTCGGTGCGGTGACGCAGTACGCGTGGCCGTTCGTCGCGTTCGTGGCCGCCTCGGTGTTCGGCACCGTGCTGGGCGGGCGGTGGTGCGACGCGCTGGGCCCGCGGCAGGCGTTGGTGGTCTCGCCGCTGCTGTTCGGGGCCGGCCTGCTGGTGGCCGGCACCGCGGCCACGATGGCGCAGCTGCTGGTCGGGCGGGTGCTGCAGGGCGCGGCCGCCGGCTGCCTGACGGTGTCGGTGTTCGTGCTGATCTCGCACGTGTACCCGCAGCGCGCCCGGCCGGCCGTGTTCGGCCTGATGTCCTCGGCGTGGGTGTTGCCGGCGCTGATCGGGCCGCCGGTGGCCGGGCTGGTGACCGACCTCGCCTCCTGGCACTGGGTGTTCCTCGGCCTGATCCCGTTCGTGGTGGTCGCGGTCGCCCTGGTCGTCCCCGTGGTGCGCAAGCTGGGCCCACCCGATGCGGCCGGGCCCCGGCGCGGGGGCCACGCCGCCGTGGTGGTGGCGGCCGCCGGGGCCGCGCTCGGGGTGTCCGGCCTGAGCTGGGCGGCGCAGGACCTCTCGCTGGTCGGCGGCCTGGTCGCGCTGGTCGCGGCGGTTGTGCTGGTGCCGTCGTTGCGCCGGCTGCTGCCGGCCGGGGTGATCCGGGCGGGCCCCGGGGTGCCGACGGTGGTCGCGGCCCGCGCGCTGTCGGCCGGATCGTTCTTCACTGTGGCGTCCTACCTCCCGCTGATGCTGCACGAGACGCACGGCTGGTCGCTCACCGCCGCCGGCATCCCGTTGATCACCGCCTCGCTGTGCTGGTCGCTGGTCTCGGCCTGGCAGGGGCGCCATCCCGACCTGCCCCGCCCGGCGCTGCTGCGGATCGGCTTCATCGGCCTCGCCGCCGGCTGCGTCGGGCTGGCGCTGGTGGCCCCCTCGTGGGGGCAGCCATGGCTGGCGATCCCGTTCGCCATGGTGGCCGGCGCCGGTATGGGTCTGGCGTTCTCGTCGGTGTCCTACCTGCTGCTGTCGCTGAGCGCACCGGCCGCGGTCGGCTTCAACTCCTCGGCCGCGCAGATCGCCGACCAGCTGACGACCGCGACGATGATCGGTCTCGGCGGCGCGCTGCTGGTGCTGCTGGCCACCCCGGCCACGGCGCTGCCGGTGCTGCTGCTGATCCTTGCCGCGCTGCCCGTGACGGGCGTCCTGATCGCCGGGCGCACCGCGGCCGCCGACGGGTGATCGTTCGGTGCTGCCGACGCCGAGCCGACGCCGACGCCGACGCCGACCACCGTGCGCCGCGCTGCCGACGGCCGCCGCCCCGACCTGCCGCCCGACCGGCCGCGCCGAGCGGCGTCGAGCCGCCCGGTGAGCCCGGCGGGTACCAGCACCGGCCGATCACGGCGGCGCGGCGCGGGCGGCCAGCCCGACGCCGACCACACCGGCGCGCTCGCCCAGCTCGGCCAGCCGGAGCTCCGGGACCGACTGCACGGTGGCCCGCTCGGTCAGCGCGGCGGCCAGCGGATCGAGCAGCGCCGAGCCCGCTGCGGCCAGCCCGCCGCCGAGCACCACCCGCTGCGAGGCGAGCACGGCCTGGGTGATCAGCAGCCCGTCGGCCAGCGCGGACACCGCGTCGGCCCACACCGCGCGGGCGTCGGCGTCGGTGGCCAGCAGCGCCAGCACGTCCGCGGCGCCGGTCACCGGTCGACCGGTGCGCTCGACGTAGGCCGCCGCGATCGCCCGCGCCGAGGCGAACGTCTCCAGGCAGCCGCGGGCGTCGCAGCCGCAACGCGGTCCGGTCGGGCGGATCCGCATGTGCCCGATCTCCCCGGCCTGCCCGGCCCCGCCGGTGACCAGCGATCCGCCGGCCAGCACCGCGCCCGCGATGCCGGTCCCGATCACCACGAACAGCACGTCCCGGGCGCCCCGCCCGGCGCCCAGCCGCAGCTCCGCGAGCCCGGCCGCGGCGACGTCGTGGCTGACCACCACCGGCAGCCCGAGCGCCGCCCGCAGCCGCGCGCCGGCCGGTGCGTTCCGCCAGCCGAGGTTGGAGCTGCGGATCCCGACCCCGCGGGCGAGGTCGACGATCCCGGGGATGCCGACGCCGACCGCCCGCACCGGCCCGCCTCCGGCCGGCGATCCGGCCAGCAGCTCCCGGGCCAGTTCGATCACCGCGTCCAGCACCGCGCGACCGTCGCCGCCGACCTCGGCCGCGGGTGTCGGCCGCCGCCCGGCCAGCACCGTCCGGTGCTCCGCATCCAGGATCTCGGCCTTGATCGTCGAGCCGCCCACGTCCACGGCCAGGACCAGCGTCATGGGCTCAGGATGATCGATCGGGACAGGTGCCGGGGGCGGTCGGGGTCGAGCCCGCGGGCGCCGGCCGCGGTCAGGCAGAGCCGGTGCACCCGGACCAGATCGGCCAGCGGGTCGGCATCGGAGTGCTCGACGTGCGCGCCGGCGGCCCGCACCTCAGCGGCCAATCCGGCCGGCAGCGCGCCGAACGCCCACGTGACCCGTCCCGGTGCGGCGATGCTGATCGGGCCGTGCCGGTACTCCATCGCTGGGTAGGACTCGGTCCACAGCTGCGCCGATTCGCGCAGCTTCAGCGCGGCCTCGTGGGCCAGCCCGATCGTCCAGCCGCGGCCCAGGAACGTGAACTGTTCGGCGGCCCGCACCACGTCGCCCGGATCAGCGGCGAGGGCCGCCCTGGCCTGCTCGGCGATCGGCGCGATGTCCTCGCCGAGGTGGGCCCGCAGCAGGGCCAGGGTCGTGGTGGCGAACCGGGTCTGCACCACCGATCGCTCGTCCACGTCGTCGAGCAGCACCACCTGCTGGGCGAGGTCCACGATCGGCGTGCGGCCGTCCGCGGTGATCACCGTGCTCGGCTGCTCGGGCGGCAGCTCGCGCAGCACCTGCAGCACCTCGCTGGTGGTGCCGGAGCGGCTGATCGCCAGCACCCGGTCGTAGCCGCGGTGCAGGGCGTGCTCGCTGGCGGGGAACGCATCGGTGATGCCGTGGCCGGTGTGTTCGCGCCGCGCGGCGTAGCACTGGGCCATGTAGTAGGAGGTGCCGCAGCCGATCACGGCCACCCGCTCCCCGCTGCGCGGCAACGCGGCCACGTGTCGGGCGACGGCGGCCGCGGCCCGCAGCCAGTCGTCGGGCTGGGTGGCGATCTCCGACGCCAGCGCGCTGCCCAGCGGCTCGTCCAGGTGCTCGATCACGGCGGTGAGCATCCGCGCACTGCTCGAAACTGTCAATTCATCGCGTCATTCGATCAGACACAAGCAGCCGTGTCCTTGACGGCGCGACGCCTTCGGGCCAGCATTCCTGCGCAGGCGCGTCGCGTGCGCTCGACGGCCTGGACGTGCACGAGGGGCTCCGCGCTCGAATCCGAGCGGATCAACACAAATCCAAGCATCATCCGGCGGTCTGGGGCCGGCGACGAGCGGAGGCGGATGTGAGCAGATCACGGCGGTTGGTCGGGGTGGCGGCGGCCGCCGCGCTGGCCCTGACCGCGTGCGGTTTCGGTGGTGGGTCGGGCACCGGTGGTGGCCAGCCGGCGGCCGGCAGCACCCAGCTCTCGCTGCTGGTGCCCTCCTACGCCGATGGCACCAAGGGCCGCTGGGAGAAGATCATCAGTGACTTCCAGGCCGCGAACCCCGACGTCCAGGTGGCGCTGGAGGTGCAGTCCTGGGACAACATCAACGACGTGGTCCGCACCAAGGTGCAGGGCAACCAGGCTCCGGACATCCTCAACATCGACGCCTACTCCGGCTTCGCGCAGGACGATCTGCTGTACCCCGCCACCGAGATCGCTTCGCCGGAGACGATCGCCGACCTGCAGCCCTCCTTCGTGCAGAACGCGACGTTGGACGGCACCCAGCAGGCGATGCCGCTGATCGCCTCGACCCGCACGCTGTTCTACAACACCGACCTGTTCAGCAAGGCCGGGATCGCCGCGCCGCCCAGGACGTGGGCCGAGCTGCAGGCCGCGGCGGAGAAGATCCAGGCGCTCGGGTTGCCCGACACCTACGGCTACGGGATGCCGCTGGGCAGCGAGGAGGCCCAGGCCGAGACGTCGATCTGGACCTTCGGCGCCGGTGGCAGCTGGGGTGACGCGACCACGCTGACCATCGACACGCCGCAGAACCTCGAAGGCCTGCAGGCGATGCGGCAGCTCATCGACACCAAGGCCACCCAGCCCGACCCCGGCGCCACCGACCGGACGCCGCTGATCAACGTGTTCATCCAGGGCAAGCTGGGCATGGTCGAAGGGCTGCCGCCGACGGTCGGGCAGATCACCGAGAAGAACCCGGGACTGACCTACGCCACCGCGCCGATCCCGACCAAGGACGGCACCCCGGCCACCCTGGGCGTCGCCGATCACCTGATGGCCTTCCGCAACAACGGCGACAAGGCCGAGGCGATCAAGAAGTTCGTCGACTACTTCTACTCGAAGGAGGTCTACGTCGGCTGGGTGTCGGCCGAGGGCTTCCTGCCGGTCACCAAGTCCGGCGCCGAGGAGCTGTCGTCGAAGCCGGAGTTGAAGACCTTCCTCGACGGGCTGCCGACGGCCAAGTTCTACCCCGCCGCCAACCAGAAGTGGTCGGCCACCCAGGGCGCGTTGCAGTCGTTGGTCGGCCAGATCGGCCAGGGCAGTGACCCGGCGGCGGTGCTGCAGCAGGTCCAGACGGCCGCCGACAACGGCTGACCGGGAACCGACGCACCGTGTCCGCGCCGCCGACCGGGGCCCCGGCGGTCGGCGACCCGACGAGCGACGCCGGGCGCGCCGCCCGCGCGTCCCGCGCCGAGTTGCTGGCCGCCGCGCCCTGGCTGGCCGGGGTGTTGCTGCTGATCGTCGGGGTGGTGCTGTTCCCGGCCGGATACATGATCTGGAACGCCACCCGCGACATCTCGCCGTTCGGCGTGGATCGCGGGGGCGCCGGCCTGGAGAACTTCGAGCGGGTGGCCGCGCTGGCCGCCCTGCCCCGGGTGCTGCTCAACTCCGCGGTGTGGGTGGTCGGCGTCGTGGCCGTCACGGTGGCGGTCTCGCTGGGGCTGGCCCAGTTCCTGAACAAGGCCTTCCCCGGGCGCCGCTGGGTCCGGCTGGCCGTGATCGTGCCGTGGGCGGCGAGCGTGGTGATGACCTCGACCGTCTTCGCCTACGGGTTCGACCCGTTCTACGGGATCATCAACCGGGCGCTGGTGGACGTCGGGCTGCTGGATGTCCCGTTCGGGTTCACCAAGCAGCCGGTGCCGGCGTTCGCGGTGGCGATGGGGGTGGCGGTGTTCGTCTCGCTGCCGTTCACCACTTACACGCTGCTGGCCGGCCTGCAGACCATCCCGGACGACGTGCTGGAGGCGGCCCGCATCGACGGTGCGGGTCGGGTGGCCACCTACCGGCTGGTGGTGCTGCCGATGCTGCGCCCGGCGATCGCGGTCGCCACCCTGATCAACATCATCAACGTGTTCAACTCGCTGCCCATCCTGCGCACCATCGCCGGCAGCATCCCGGGCTACGACGCCGACACCACCACCACGCTGATCTTCAAGCTGATCCAGACCGAGCGCCAGGTGGACACCGCGAGCGCGCTGTCGGTGGTCAACTTCCTGCTGGTCGTGGTGATCACGGTGATCTACGTCCGGATCGCCCGGCCGATGCGGGAGGACTGATGTCGGGCCCCCCACCCATGGCACGAACGGCACTCTCGCACGCACCTAGCGTGCGAGAGTGCCGTTCGTGCCGGTCGGCGGCGCCATGACGGTCGCCGCACCACCGGCCGCGCCGTCGGGCACCGCCGGGACCGGGCGGTCGGGGGGCCGATCCCGGCGGGCCGGTGCCCGCCCGGTGCTCATGGCGGCGGCCGGCGCGGTGGTCGCGCTGCTCTTCCTGGCGCCCTACCTGGTGATGATCATCGGCTCCTTCAAGCCGCGGGCCGAGATCCTGCGGGTGCCGCCGGACTACCTGCCGCAGCAGTGGCGCCCGGACAACTACCTCACCCTGTGGTCGACGCCCGAGACGCCGCTGCCGCTGAACCTGATCTCGACGCTGGTCATCTCGGTGTCCGCGACGCTGCTGGTGCTCGCGGTCGCCACCCCGGCCGCCTACTACACCGCCCGGCACCGCTTCCCCGGCCGCTCGGTGTTCCTGCTGATCGTGCTGGCCACCCAGATGCTGCAGCCCACCGTGCTGGCGGCCGGGTTGTTCCGGGAGTTCGTGGTCCTCGGCCTGAACGACACCTGGATGGCGATGATCCTGGTGAACGCGGCGTTCAACCTCTCCTTCGCGGTGTGGATCATGCACAGCTTCTTCGCCGGCATCCCGGTGGAGCTGGAGGAGGCGGCCGCGCTGGACGGGGCCACCCGGATGCAGACGCTGCGCCGGATCACGCTGCCGCTCGTCTGGCCGGGGATCGTGACCGCGATCATCTTCACGTTCGTGGCCTGCTGGAACGAGTTCGCGGCCAGCCTGGTGATCCTCTCGACGGCGGCGAACCAGCCGCTCTCGGTGGCGCTGACCAAGTTCATCGGCCAGTACGACTCGGCCTGGCAGTACGTGTTCGCGATCTCCGTGGTCGCCATCGTGCCGGTGGTGCTGCTGTTCGCGCTGATCGAGCGCCGGCTGGTGGGCGGACTGACCGCCGGCAGCATCAAGTGAGCCCGCCGTGACGGCGGCCGCCGACGGCCGGGACCGGGCGCGGCGCTGGAGCGAGCTGCTGGGCCTGCTCGGCGACCGCGGCCGGCTCTCGGTCACCGAGGCGGCGCTGACGCTGGCCGTCTCGGAGGCGACGATCCGGCGCGACTTCGCCGCGCTCGCCGACCAGCAGCTGGCCACCCGCACCCACGGCGGCGTGGTGGCCACCGGGGCGGCCTACGACCTGCCCGTCCGCTACCGCGGCCGCACCGACCCGGACCGCGCCCACCCCGACCGCAAGGAACGGATCGCCGCGGTGGCCGCCGCGCAGCTCGAAGCCGGCACCGTCGTCGGGTTCAACGGCGGCACCACGACCACGGCCACCGCGCGCCGGCTGGCCGCCCGGGCCGACCTGCAGCGGGACGGCCCCGGTGCCGGGATCACCGGCCCGACGATCACCGTGGTGACCAACGCCCTGAACATCGCCACCGAGATGGTGCTGCGCCCGCACGTGCGCACGGTCACGCTGGGCGGCATCGCCCGCCCGCGGTCCTACGAGCTGGTCGGCCCGCTGGCCGCGCTGGTGCTCGAGGAGCTCTGGCTCGACGTGCTGGTGCTCGGGGTTGACGGGTTCGACGTGGTCGGCGGCGCGACCTGCCACCACGGCGGCGAGGCGGGGATCGACGCGCACATGGTGCGGCGGGCCCGGAAGGTGCTGGTGGTCGCCGGTTCGGAGAAGCTCGGGCGTCGCACGTTCGCCCGGATCTGCCCGGCCGTCGGCGTGCACACGCTGATCACCGACTCGGATGCCGGCCCGGAGATCGTCGCCGAGATCGAGGCGGCCGGAGTGCGGGTCCTGCCGGCCTGATCCGGGTCAGCTGGGCTCGATCTTGTCGGCCAGGCCGAGCAGGGTGGTGACGGTCCGCCAGTTGCGGACGGTGGCCTCCGCGCTCGTGCGTCGGCTTCCTCTGTCGTGTTGACGCTGCCAGGCCTCGGCCAGCTTGCTGCGGCCGATCCCGTCGGGCAGGAAGAGGTAGGTCTCGCGCCCGGCCACCGTGAGCTCCTCCGGTGCGAACTGCGCCAGGTCGAGGTCATCGATCTCCTGCGGCCCGGCGCCGTCGACGGCGAAGCTGACGTGCAACTGCTTGGGGTCGGTGGACCGGTCGAGGTAGGGGTTGCCGGCCACCACCGCGGCCAGCTCCGCGCGGGAGCGGACCGCGACGCTCGGCTTCGGCCCACCTTCGGCGGCGATCGCCGCCCGCAGCGTCGCGGCCACCGAGCCGGCTCCCGCCGGGCTGGTGAGCAGCACGTTGCCGCTCTGGATGTAGGTCTGCACGTCGCCGAAGCCGCACTCGGCCGCGATCCGCCGCAGGTCGGCCATCGGCAGCTTCGAGCGGCCGCCGACGTTGATACCGCGCAGCAGCGCCACGTACACCGTCGTCGCTGTCATGGGGACAGTCTGGCCCGGCCGCGAATCGGCGCACCGGGCCGCCGGTCACGAAGCGCGACCGACTCGCACCGATGTCCACGCTCCGTTGCCGGGTTACCCGTTCGGCTCCACTCGATGGAGTGGACCTGACCCCCGGATCTCCCTTTGTGGCGCTGCGTTGGGCAACCATTGCGCACTGCTCCCCGGGCACCCCTCCGCAGCGACGGCGGGGTGCTACGAAAATGCCGCACCGAATGCGGCAACAAATAAGGACTGAACACTAATCCGCAGGTGGGGAAACCCGGAATTGTGGACAGGAGAAACCTGTGCAAAAAACGTCCGCCTTCATGAAATTGTTCGCATGTGTGCTTTCGTCCGGAAATATCTGGATGTGCGGGATCACCGAGCTGCCGACGCCGTCGCCGTCCTCGCCGCCGGCGACCGCGACCCCGACGGTGCCCACTGCGCCCTCGCCGACGCCAGCCCCGACGACGACGCCGCCGACGACGCCCACGACGACGCCGCCGACGACGCCGTTCCCGACGACGACGCCGGAGGTCCCGGAGCCCGACGAGCGCGAATTCCCGGCGGACGTGCTCGACCTCTCGAACTGGTACCTGACGCTGCCCACCGGGGCCAAGGGTGATCCGGACATCGTCACGCAGCCGGAGCTGGCGGCGTACCGCAGCGACTGGTTCCGGCTCAACGCGCCGGGCGACGGTGTCGTGTTCCGGGCCACGGTCGCCGGGGCCACCACCAAGAACACCAAGTACCCGCGTTCCGAGCTGCGGGAGATGACCGGCACCCGCAACGCCAGCTGGTCGAACCGCTCCGGCACCCACACGCTGACCGTCCGGCAGGCCGTCACCGCGCTGCCGGTCGCCAAGCCCGAGATCGTGACCGCGCAGATCCACGACTCGAGTGACGATGTGCTTCAGGTCCGCCTCGAGGGCAAGCGGTTGATGGTGCAGTACGACGACGGCAACGCCGAGATCGTCATCGACCGGGACTACGAGCTGGGCACCGTGTTCGAGGTGCGGATCGTCGCCGCGCAGCGCCGGGTGCAGGTCTTCTACAACGGCGTGCCCGCGGCGGAGATCAATCGGTCGGGCACCGGCTGGTACTTCAAGTGCGGCGCCTACGTGCAGTCGAATACCAGCAAGGGCGACCGGCCGACCGCGGCCGGCGAGGTCGTGGTCCACCAGCTCGACGTGTCGCACTCGGACTGATCCGCCGCCGTCGCCGGTCACCTCATCGGGCGATGATCCGATCGGGTCGGCCCGTTCCGCCGTCCGCCGCAGCACCGGTCCGACCGGCCGAGAACTACTCGTTGTGACAAGTCGGATGCACGTCGTACTGACTTGGCCGAGCGAGGTCGGACCCGGCCGCCAAGAGGGTGATCTGGGTCATAAATTCGGTACCGAACGGGTAACGTTCCCGCCCTTTGCGGCCTGGCGATTCGTGTTGTCAGCGGGAGGATCGATGCGGTGACGTCGCGATCCGCGCCGACGATGAGGAGCCGGGGTCGATTTGATCGCGACCCCGGGTCGTCGGCACCCTGCGTAACAGTTGACCGGCCGCCCACGAAAACATGGCGTCCAGCGGACTCAGCGATCTTTCGACAGGGAGACCCGTGGCACAGCAAGGCAGGCGACCGTCGGGGTGCGTCCTCGTCGGTCCTGGGGTCGTCGACGCGACAACGACATCGGTCATGTCGCATGTGACGCTCATCGCTGCGCCATCCGTACGCGTTATCCAGCTGCCGATGCCTGTGTCGGATGTGCGACTGAACCGTGACCTGACGGGCGGTGCGTGGCAGAGATCGAGTGGTCGGCATACTGACGTTATGCGGTCGACAGTTTCCGTTGCGAAGCAATTTCGGCCGGCCGCCACCGCGGGTGCAGGCCCGTCCGACCGGCGGTCGATCGACGTCACGTCGGCCACGTCAGCGGAGGATTCGATCAACCCGCAGTACCGTACTCGGAGAACTGCCCGCTCCGGCGGGGTTCGACTGCCCAGAAGCGTTCGGCGTTTCTCGGGTTATGCGCCCAAGATTGGGGTGGACATGCCGCTGATGCGCGCCGCGGAGGGCAAGAACCCGCAGCCCGTCACCGAGGTCGATCGCAGGATCGATGCCGCCGCCGCGCGGCCGATCACAGGTGTCGATGCAGCGTGACCCTCCCCATCTACTACTACGTCCTGGGCACCCCGCTGGGTGTTCTCGGGCTCATCAGATGGGCGTTCTGGCTCATCCGGCGGATCCCGGCGGTGCTCTACAAGCCGGTGACCAACGACTTCCGGCTCTCGATGAGCATCGTGGTGCCGACCTACCAGGAAGATCCGGTGATCTTCGCCGCCGCGATCGAATCGTGGCTGGCTAACCGCGTCGCCGAGGTGATCCTGGTCATCGACGAGTCGGACAAGGTCTGCCTCGAGATCGCCAGCCGGTACCCGGTGACGGTCATCAAGACCGGTGTTCCCGGCAAGCGGGACGCGCTGCGCCGGGGCTGGAACCACGCCCGCACCGACCTGGTCGCGCTGGTCGACTCGGACACCATCTGGGCGCAGGACGTCGCCGCCGAGGTGTGCAAGCCGTTCGCCGACCCGAAGATCGGCGGGGTCGGCACCCGGCAGAGCGTCTACGGCTCGAGGGGCTTCCTGTCGCGGATCACCGACATGTTCCTCGACCACCGCTACTTCGACGAGAACGCGAGCCAGAGCTACCTGGGTCGGGCGGTCTCCTGCCTGTCCGGGCGGACCGCGGTCTACCGGCGCAAGCTGCTGATGGAGATCGAGTCGGACTTCATGCACGAGACGTTCTGGGGTGTGCAGTGCCTGTCCGGTGACGACAAGCGACTCACCACGCTGGTCCTGGAGCGCGGATACCTCACCTACATGCAGCGCACCGCGGAGGTCTGGTCCACCTTCCCGACCAAGTGGCGGGTGTTCTTCCGGCAGCGGCTGCGCTGGGCGCGCAACACCTGGCGCTCCGACCTGCGGGCGCTGGGCAACCGGTGGGTCTACTCGCACCCGTTCCTGGCGTTCACCATGGCGGACAAGGGCATCTCGAGCTTCACGCTGCTGCTCGGGCCGTTCTTCATGGTGTATTCGATGATCCAGCAGAACTGGGTGTTCTGCGCGGTGCTGGCGCTGTGGTGGCAGATCAGCCGCTCGGCCAAGCTGCTGCCGCACCTGCGCAGGCGCCCGAGTTCCTTCTTCTTCATCCCGGGCTACGTCGTGGTGTCGTGGCTGATGGCCCTGATCAAGCTGCAGGCGTTGTTCACCATCCGCAAGCAGAAGTGGCTGACCCGCGAGGTGGCGGTCGAGAACGGCGCCGTGGTGCGCACCACCGACACCAGTGGCGACGAGGCGACGGCAGAGCAGGCGACGGAGGCGATCCCGGCATGGGTAGGACGACCATGACCAGCCGCGGCTGGGTCCGCAGACTGGCAGTGGTGACGGCGGCAGCGGCGACCTTCGCCGTCGCGGCCCCGGTCGGGGTGGCCGCGGCGGCGCAGCCGGCCGCGACCCCGGCGCTGCGGCAGCTGCTGGAGAACCAGCAACAGCAGAACAACAACAACAGCAGCAGCAAGAGCAGCAACAACAGCAGCAGAACCAGCAACAACAGCAACAGCAACAGCAGCAACAACAGCAGGAGGCTGCTGAGAAGAAGCAGCAGCAACAGCAGGAAGCGGCGGAGAAGAAGTCCAAGCAGGAGGCCGCCGAGAAGGAGGCCAAGGAGAAGGCCGCCGCCGAGGCGGCTGCTGCGCAGAAGGCAGCCGAGGCGGCCGCCAAGGAGCGGGCCCGGGCGGCGAAGCGGGCCGCGCAGCTGGCTGCGGCCACGCAGCGCGCGCGCAGTTCGTGGGACTCGCACGCGCGGCCCTCGAAGTTGGCCATCGTGCGCAGCCGCACCGTCGACGTCGTCACCAACGGCAGCCTGACCAAGCAGGTCCCGCGCCGCGCCGGCGTCGTGACGATGAGCGACCTCGACCGCTACCTGCCCAACAACTGGCTGACCATCGACGGCGGCAACGCACAGCTCACCTCGGCGGTGGTGCTGTCGCCCGGCGTGGTGATGGAGATCGGCGGCGACGTCAAGGAGGTCAAGCTGGCCGGTGGCGCGAAGCCGACCGACGCCGCTTCGATCTACACCGGCAGCGGGAAGCTGCGGCTGAAGCAGGCGACCGTCAGTTCCTTCGACCCGGGCTCGGGTCAGGCGCTCCCGGTCGGCCCCGGCCGCCCCTTCATCGTGGTGTCCAGCAACGGGCAGCTCGATGCCGTCGATGCCACGATCAGCGATCTCGGCACCTCAACCGAGCCCGATGACCGCCCCGGCGTGCTCTTCGGCATCAACAGCACCGGCTCGATGGTGCGCACGACGCTGCTGCGCAACAGCACCGGGCTCAAGCTCGACCGTTCCAACGGCATCCGGCTCGACGCCGTCACTGTCAACGAGTCGGCGGTCGACGGCCTGGTCCTGCGGGGCGACAAGGCCACCAAGCTGACCGGCATCCGCGCCGAGCGCAACGGCGCCAACGGCGTGCTGGTGACCGGTGAGAGCACCGACCGCCCGATCACCGGGATGGCGACCACCGGGAACGGTGGCTTCGGGGTGGTGGTGGTCGGTCAGACGAAACCGCAGATCACCGGCATCGTGGCGACCGGCGACGGGGCCGGCGGCGTGCGGATCAGCCGATCCACCGACGCCGTGGTCAGCGACGTCGCCGCCACCGATGAGCCGATCGGCGTGCTGGCCCACGCCGGCAGCGTGCGGACCTCGCTCGACCAGCTGCGGATCACCAACAGCAGGCGCGGGGTCGTGCTCGACAAGTCCGTCACCGGCGTCACCTTCAAGGCGAGCACGATCGAGGGCTCCGACACGGTCGCGGTCGGCGTCGCCGGCAAGCAGACCGAGCTCACCGACCTCAGCATCAAGGACTCCGGCACCGGGGTCCGGATCGAGCGCGGCGCCATCGGCATCACCGCCATCGGCCTGACGATCGCCGGCGGCAAGGACGGCGTGATCTCCACGCCCGGCACTACCAGCCTGGTGGTGCAGAACCTGGTGGCCGACGGGGTGTCGAGCACGGGGATCCGCACCTTCACCCCGGACGCGCAGATCACCGGCGGCCGGATCACCGGCAGCAACACCGGCATCGACACCGGGGCCGCGACCACGATCACCGGCACCACGATCACCCAGGTCGACGAGGGCATCCGGGCCCGATCCTCGGATCTGGTCAAGGCCGACAACATCGACATCAACGCGATCACGTCCGGCATCACCGTCGCCGAGGGCAGCCCGTTCGTGCTCACCGGCTCGCGGATCGACGCCCTCGAGGCGGTGCACGGGGTGGTGCAGCAGCAGGGTCTGAACGAGCTGAGCCTGCCGCCGCTGAACCTTCTCGGGGCGATCGGGGTGCCGCTGATCCTGCTGGCGCTGGTGCTGGAGCAGATCAATGCGTTCCGGCAGCGCTCCGTGGGGACCGTCCGGCGGCGGCTGCCGCCGAGCCTGCCTGCCGGAGCCAACTGAGGAAGTGATCCGGGACGTGATCCGAGGCGGGAAGCGGCCGGGGCTCCACGGCCACCGGTAACCGGCTCTCGGGTAGTTCCGGACGCTACCAAGAGGTTCTGGACTCGTTACACGTGGCAGGGGGAGGCGGCCGGGAAGCGTTCGCGTACCTTCCGACATCGGAAGAGCACGGCATATCCGATGGCGAGGTGACGGGGTGGCAGGACGGTCGGCAGGCGGCGCGCCAGCTCGTCGACGTCGTCGGTCGCACCGTCCCCGATGCTTACGAGTGCCAGGCAACCAGCGGTTCAGCACCTTCGTGACGGTTTCGTCCGTGGGGACCTCGACAGACGGTAGGATCGGCCGGGATTCATCATGAACACGAAACTTGCGCGCGCTGCGCTGCCCCTCATCGCTCTCGGCCTGCTCCTGGTGGGGTGTTCGCCCGCGCCGCCGCCACCGCTGGTCACCCGGGACGTCCCGCCGCTGGCCATCGTCGATCCGGCGAAGCCGTGCTCGCGCGCGGGCACCGGCGGCGGAGACGCCGGAGCCAAGGCCGTCGCCGGGGTCAAGGCCGCCTTCGACCCGGTGGCCAACAAGATCACCCTCAGCGCCGGTGACGAGGTCAACCTGACCGCGCTGAGCAAGGCCGTCGGCAACCAGGCCGCGCTGTCCGAGCCCAACCCCGGTGAGTGGTTGCTCGGGGCGAACCTCGAGGTCGTCGGCGACGCCTCGCTGGTGGTCGCCGCGCCCGAGGCGCAGTGGCTGAAGATGAGCAGCAGCCCCAAGGGCTACGTGTCGATCAAGGTTCTGGGCGGCAAGCTCAACGTCAACGGCACCTGCATCACCTCCTGGGACACCGACAAGAAGGCGGTCGACGACCAGTACCAGGACGGCCGCTCGTTCCTGCTCGCCCGCGACGGC
Source organism: uncultured Actinomycetota bacterium (assembly GCA_963730945.1). Taxonomy (GTDB): domain Bacteria; phylum Actinomycetota; class Actinomycetes; order Mycobacteriales; family Pseudonocardiaceae; genus Pseudonocardia. The sequence goes on along the minus strand of CAVSTV010000002.1, from coordinate 111,733 downwards.
GGCCAGCTGAACATCGACCGGGCCGAGCTGCGCTACCTGGGGCACAGCGAGACGGAGTCCTACGGGCTGGCCTGGCGGCTGGAGGGCAGCGGCGGGAGCATCACCAACAGCATCATCTCGCACCTCTACTTCGGGCTCTACAGCTTCGAGGTGGGCGGTCTCGTGGTCACCGACAACGAGGTCTTCTCCTCGGTCGTGTACGGCATCGACCCGCACACCGGCTCACACGACATGAAGATCCAGCGCAACGTGGTGCACGACAACGGCAAGCACGGGATCATCCTCGCCGAGGACTGCGTGGACAGCGTGATCAGCGACAACATCGTCTACCGCAACCAGCACCACGGGATCGTGCTCTACCTGCGCTCGGACCGGAACACCATCGAGAACAACGAGACGTTCGACAACCTCGCGCAGGGCATCAACATCAACGAGTCGTCGAACAACCGGGTTCAGAACAACCGGGTCTACAACAACACCGAGTCCGGCATCGGCGTCGGTCAGAACGCCACCGACAACCTGGTCGAGCGCAACGAGATCCGCGGCAACGAGCAGGACGGGGTGCGGTTGGTCAGCGCCACCTCGAAAGCCGACGTGCGGGACAACGTGATCGGTGAGAACGCGCGCTACGGCGTGTACATCGACGCCCCGGGCCCGTTCACGCTGAGCGGGAACACGATCTACGGCAGCCGGGCCGGGGTCGCGCTCAACGGCACCTCGCCGATGCCGCCGGGCGACAACAAGATCTACGACAACACCGAGACGGACGTGAAGTCCGGCGAGTGACCGCGGGCTTGACGGTCGTGGACGTCGGGGCGCTACGCGCACAGACCCCGGGATGCGCGCACCGGGTGCACCTGAACAACGCGGGTGCGGCGCTGCTGTCGCAACCCACGCTAAACGCCATGACCGGCCACCTGCGGCTGGAAGCCGAGATCGGCGGGTACGAGGCGGCCGCGGCGGCGCGGGACGGGCTCGACGCGACCTACGGCGCGATCGCCGAGCTGGTCGGTGGTTCGGCCACCGAGATCGCGCTGTTCGACAACGCCACGCACGCCTGGAACGCCGCGTTCTACTCGGTGCCGATTCGCCCGGGAGAGCGCATCCTGACCGGGCGCGCGGAGTACGGCAGCAACGTGCTGGCCTACCTGCAGGTGGCGCAGCGGACCGGCGCCGAGGTCGTGGTCGTGCCCGACGACGAGCACGGCCAGCTCGACGTGGCGGCCCTGCGCGAGATGGTCGACGAGCGCACCGCGCTGATCGGGATCAGCCACATCCCGACCGGCGGCGGGCTGGTGAACCCGGCGGCCGAGATCGGCCGGGTGGCCCGCGACGCGGATGTGCTGTTCCTGCTCGACGCCACCCAGTCGGCGGGTCAGCTGCCCCTCGACGTCGCCGAGATCGGCTGTGACCTGCTCACCGCGACCGGCCGCAAGTTCCTGCGCGGGCCGCGCGGCACGGGTTTCCTCTGGGCCGGCCCCCGGGCGCTGGCCCGGTTGGACCCGTTCGTGGCCGAGATCCGCTCGGCCGACTGGGACGGTCGGCAGGGATTCCGCTGGGCCGACGGTGCTCGCCGCTTCGAGTCCTGGGAGAACAGCTACCTCAACATCCTGGGGCTGGGCGCCGCCGTCCGGCAGGCCCTGGACCTCGGGGTGCCGGTGATCGCCGAGCGGGCGACGACGCTGGGTGCCCGGTTGCGGGACCAGCTCGACGGCCTGGACCGGGTGTCGACCCACGACCTCGGCGCGACCCGCTGTGCGATCGTCACGGCCGCGGTCGACGGCGTGCCGGCCGCCGAGGTCGCCGCGGCGCTGGCCGCCGCCGGGATCAACGTCAGCACGACGGTGGACCGGCACAACCCGTTCGACACCGATGCCCGCGGGGTGCACCCGCTGGTCCGGCTCTCCCCGCACTACTACAACACCGCCGACGAGGTGGACCGGGCGGTTGAGGTCATCGCCGCGCTCTGACGCGTGGGCCGGAGCGGTGCGAACGGCACTTTCGCTCGCACCTAGCGTGCGAGAGTGCCGTTCGCACCATTCAGTGCGTCGCGGAGCTGATCGGCGACCCGGACGGCCATCCCGGCCGATAGATTCGTAAGCGATTGCCGCTGGCAGGTCGGGAGGCGTGGAGATGAGGCGACGGGACGTTGCCGTGACGCTGCCCTGGATGGGGGCGGGCACCGAGTTGCTGCTGCGCGCCGTCGGGGCGCTACCCGACGATGCGCTGGCCGACCCGAGCCGGCTGCCGGGCTGGAGCAGGGCGCATGTCGTCGCGCACGTGGCCCGCAACGCCGAGGCGCTCACCCGGCTGGCGACGTGGGCCCGAACCGGCGTCGAGACGCCGATGTACACCGACGGCGAGCAGCGCGCCCGCGACATCGAGCAGTCGGCGCGGGCGCCGGTCGAGCAGCTGCGCCACGAGCTGGGCAGCACCGCGGCCACCCTGGACGCCGCGTTCGCCGCGCTGGACGAGCGGAGCTGGCAGGCGCCGGTGCGCACCGCCGCCGGACGAGCAGTCCCGGCCGCCGAGGTGCCCTGGATGCGGGTGCGCGAGGTGTGGCTGCACGCGGTGGACCTGGACGCGGGGGTCGGCATGACCGAGCTGCCGCCCGACGTCGTGGATTCGCTGCTCGACGACGCCACCGGGACGCTGTCCGCGAAGGAGGATTGCCCGGCGGTGCGGTTGCTGGCCACCGATTCCGAGCTCAGCTGGATCCTCGGCCCCGACGCCGACCCGGTTGTGGTGCGCGGTGCGGCGGCGGAGCTGCTGGGCTGGCTGATCGGACGCGAGGGCGCCGAGCACCTGCGCACCGACGGCGGCTCGCTGCCGACCCTGCCGCGATGGCTCTAGCACCCGTCGCCCCGGCGCCGTGGCACTGGCGCCGCGCGGGGGAGTGGCGCCGCGCGGGGGAGTGGCGCCGCGCGGGGGAGTGGCGCGAACGGCACTTTCGCTCGCACCTAGCGTGCGACAGTGCCGCTCGCACCAGTGAGTGCGTCCCGCGGGTGATCCGCGGGACAGGCTCGGTTGCTGGTGGCCCTGGCGCCGGGGCCACCAGCCCGGAACCCTCGATTCGAGATCGACGTTGGACCGACCAGCGGTCCCGCGCGAGAGGAGATGTCAATGCCACAGCCTGCAGGGGAAGAGCTCGAGGCGGTGCGAGCCCGCCGGGTCGCGCTCAAGGAGAAGTACCTGCGCGCGCCGGGTGATCGTCCGGCGACCACGGTGCGCGGCGTGCACCACCTGGCGCTGGTCTGTCGTGACGTCGAGGAGACGATCACGTTCTACCAGGACGTGCTGGGCTTCCCGCTGGTCGAGCTCGTGGAGAACCGGGACTACGCGGGCTCCAGCCACTTCTTCTTCGACATCGGCAACCGGAACCTGTTGGGGTTCTTCGACTTCCCGGGCCACGATCACCCGGAGTACTCCGAGACCATCGGCGCGGTGCAGCACCTGGCGCTGTCCACGTCGGCGACGGAGTTCGCCGCCGCCCGCGAACGCCTCGACGCGGCCGGGATCGACTACGTCGGTCCGGATCGGGGCATCGACAACAGCCTCTACATCCGCGATCCCAACGGGGTCGGGGTGGAGTTCTACTGCGAGGAGCTGGGCCTGTTCGAGGGTGAGCCGCTGCTCGGGTAGCCATCGGGTGACGCCGGCGTCGGGCGATCCGCCCTGGCGTAGGTCCCTGCGGGAGGACTGCACCGTTTGCGTATCGTTACCGACCGCCGCCCGGGCAGGTCGTGCTTCCCGGTTCCTGCTGTGCGGGTCGCAGGTCCGGACGGCGGGAATGGATGGGTGGATGAACAACAACCGCGGGCGCGGCGGCGTGCCGGGCTTCGGCCGCCGTCAGGGCCGCGTGCCGTCCGGTGGCCGGCCGCCAGGGTTTGGCGGATCACCGCCCGGGGCGCAACCGCAGTCCTGGCCGCCACCGCAGGGCATGCCGCCACCACCGCCACCGCGGCCGCCGCTGGGTCGGCAGAGCGTGCGGCCGATCCCAGCGCCGCAGCAGCCGCCGCAGCGGCGTCCGATCAGGGATACCGCCCTGCTGCCGGCCGACCAGGGACCGCGAGAGGCGCTGGCCCCCGCGCGCCGCTCGGCCCGGCCCGAGCGGCCGGCTCGCCCACGCCGCCGGATCCGGTTCCCGATCGGGCGGATCCTGCTGGTGCTGGTGCTGCTGGTGGCCGCGTTCGGGGTCTACATCGACTTCTCCCTGAACCGGGTGGCCGCGTTGCCCGCGGCGAGCGAGGCGACCTCCAGCGGCACCAACTGGCTGATCGTCGGCTCGGACAGCCGCAACAACCTCACCGACGAGCAGAAGGACGAGCTGGCAACCGGTAGGGAGACCTCCGAGCTCACCGACACGATCATGATCCTGCACACCGGAAGTGGCCCGACCACGCTGGTGAGCCTGCCGCGCGACTCCATCGTGAGCATCCCAGGGCACGGCCGCGAGAAGATCAACTCAGCGTACGGGCGGGGCGGCGGATCCACGGGTGGCGGCCCGGCGCTGCTGGTCCAGACGGTTGAGGGGGCCACCGGCCTCAGGATCGATCACTACGTGGAGATCGGTTTCCTCGGGGTGGTGTCGGTGGTGGACGCCGTCGGTGGGGTGTACATGTGCATCCCTGAGTCGATCAAGGACCCGAAGGCGGCGCTGAACATCAAGGAGGGCTGCCAGACCCTGGACCAGGCCACCGCGCTCGGCTACGTGCGCACCAGGGCCACCGCGTCCTCGGACTTCGGCCGGGTCGAGCGGCAGCGCGCGTTCATCTCGGCGCTGCTGGACAAGGTGACCAGCCCGGCGGTGCTGGCCAACCCGTTCCGGCTGGTGCCGCTGGCCACCGGGCTGTCCAGCTCGATCACCGTGGACAGCGACGACCACGTGTGGAACCTGGCTCAGCTCGGCTTCGCGATGCGCGGGGTCAGCAGCGGGATCTCCACCACCGTTCCGGTCCGCGACGGCGCCGTGAACTGGGACAAGAACCGCTCCGCGCAGCTGTTCGAGGCGCTGGCCAACGACGAGACACCACCCAAGGGCAGCCTCGGCCCCTGACCGTGCCCCCAATCCAGCCCGGCTCGGCCCGGATCAGGCCGGCTTGCGGCGCCGGCGGGGGGTGGACTCGGCCTGGTCGTCGTCCTTCTTGCCGGATCTGCTCGAGGTGGACCCGCTCGACTTGGCCGGCGCCGACTTCGCCGACGACTTGGTCGCGGTCGACTTGGTCGCGGTCGACTTGGCTGCGGTCGACTTGGCGGCCGGCTTGCGGGCGGGCGCCTTCTTGGCCCCGGCGTCGTCGGCCTTGGCTGCACCGGCCGAACCGGCGCTCGACGAGCCGCTACCGGCGGCACCGGAAGCGCCGGCCCGGGCCGCCTCCACGCTGGCCTGCAGGGCGCTGAGCAGGTCGGTCATGCTGTCGGCTTCGTCGGACTTCTTCTCGACCACCGGTGCCGGCCGGCTGTCCCCGGTGGTCCGCTTGCGCTCGATCAGCTCGACCACCGCGTCGCGGTACTCGTCGTGGAACTGGGAGGCGTCGAACTCGGCGCCCAGGCTCTCGACCAGAGACGCGGCCATGGTCAGCTCCTGCGGGCGCAGGTCGACCTCGGCGTCGAGGATGTCGAACTCGGGCTCGCGCACCTCGTCGGGCCACAGCATGGTCTGTAGCACGATGACCTTGTCCCGGACCCGCAGCAGGGCCAGCGTCTCGCGCTGCCGCAGCGCCACCCGCACCACGGCCATCCGATCGGTCTGCACCAGCGCCTCGCGCAGCAGCGCGTAGGGCTTGGCCGCCTTGGCCTCCGGCTCCAGGTAGTAGCTCTTGTCGAACAGCAGCGGATCGATCTGGTCGGCCGGCACGAACTCGACCACGTCGATCTCGTGTCCGGACGCCGTGGGCAACGAGTCCAGGTCGGTCTCGTCGAGGGTGATCAGCTCGCCGTCGTCGGTCTCGTAGCCCTTGACGATGTCGGCGTACTCCACCTCCTCGCCGTCGATCGAACAGGTGCGCTTGTACTTGATCCGCCCACCGTCGGTCGCGTGCACCTGGTGGAACCGGATGTCGTGATTGGTGGTCGCCGAGTAGACCTTGATCGGCACACTGACCAGACCGAACGACACGGCGCCGCTCCACATCGCGCGCATAGCGGGCAGTTCCTTCCATCGACACCTGTGTGATTTGCCTGCAGGTGTCAGCATGGCCGGGTGCAGCCCATGCTCGCCACCCCTGGGGGCCTTCCGGATGGTCCCGAGTGGCTGTTCGAGGTCAAGTGGGACGGCATGCGGCTGCTCGCCGAGGTCGTCGACGGCTCGGTGCGCCTGACCAGCCGCACCGAGCGGGATGTCAGCGCCAACTTCCCGGAACTGAACGAGCTGGTCCGGCTCGCCCCCGACGTGCTGCTCGACGGGGAGGTCGTGCTGCTGGAGCACGGCATCCCCAGCTTCGCCGCCCTCGCCGACCGGATGCACGCCCCGGTCGATCCGCGGACGGCCGCGGCCCGGCCGGTCACCCTGATGGTCTTCGACGTGCTGCGGCTCTACGGCGTCTCCCTTGTGGACCGACCGTTGGAGGAACGGCGGGCCACTTTGGAACGGCTGGAGCTGGCCGCGGTGCCGAACCTGTCGCTCTCGCCCGGCTACGTCGACGGGAAGGCGTTGCTGGAGGCCACCCGGCAGCGCGGCATGGAGGGGGTGGTGGCCAAGCGCCGCGACAGCGTCTACCGCCCCGGTCGGCGCAGCCCGAACTGGGTGAAGGCGGTCCACCAGCACACCCAGGTGTGCCTGGTCGGCGGCTGGCGCCCGGAGCGCAGCAGCGCCGGCCGGATCGGGGCGCTGCTGCTCGGGGTGCCCGACGGGACCGGGTTGCGCTACGTGGGCAAGGTCGGTGCCGGGCTGACCGGGACGACCGCGCAGCGGGTGCTGCACGGCCGGCTGGTCCGGGCCGAGCGGGCCCCGTTCAGTGAGCGGGTGCCGCGCCCGGACGGGGTCGGCGCGCGCTGGTGCGAACCGGTGACGGTGGTCGAGGTCGCGCACCTTGGGTGGACCGACAGCGGCCGGCTGCGGCAGCCGGTGTACCGCGGGGTGCGCGACGATCTCGATCCCGAACAGCTGCACCAGGAGGTCTGATCCGCGCCCCGACGATCCCGCGCGCGCGTCCACTACGGTGAGTCGGTGACGACGATGCTGACGTGGCAGGCCGATGACGGCCACGGGCTCGAGGGAGCGCGGGTCTCCTTCGCTCACGGGCTGCGCGCCCAGGGCCGCATGGTCCGCCCCGACTTCACCGCCTCCTACCGGCTCGTCGTCGACGAGAACGGGCTGCTGAGCAGGCTCTCGGTCACCAGCGACACCGCGGCCCGGGAACGCAACCTGACCATGAACCGCACCGGTGACGGCTACTGGCTGCTCGACGCCGGCCGCGGCGACGGTGGCACCCGTTCCGAGCTGGACGGCGCGGCGGACGTCGACCTCGCCTACAGCCCGCTGTTCAACACGCTGCCGATCCGTCGCCTCGGCCTGCACCGGGAGCCGGCCGAGCACACGTTGGCGATGGTCTTCGTCACGCTGCCGGAGCTCGAGGTGCAGGCCGTCCGGCAGACCTACCGCACGGTGTCGACGGCCGGGGCCGGCGCGGAGACCGGCGACGATCACGGCGTGGTCGCGTTCAGCTGGGCCGACTTCCACGCCGAGCTGGTCGTCGACCCCGACGGCCTGGTGCTCAGCTACCCCGGCGTCGCCACCCGGCTGACCCGCAACGACGCCACCGCCCACTGACCACGGGTCGCCGGCGGGGCTCAGCGCCAGCCGATGACGGCGTCGCCGCGGCGGCCGATGTCGCGCAGCTTGGCCAGCGCATCGGGGCCGCGCAGCCGGAACCGGACGCCCTGCGGGTCGCGGGCGGCCAGGAACCGGCGCCGACCGGCGTGCCCGGCGCGCACGGTGGCCGCCAGCCCGCCGGTGGACGCCAGCGCGCCCCGCATCACGCCCAACCGGCCGAGCGCGTCGTCGACCGCCGCGAGCAGCGCGTCCCGGTTGCCCTCGCACATGGCCAGCACCAGCTCGGGGCGGGTGCCGGCCACCCGGGTGCCGTCGGCGAACGACGAGGCGGCCAGCGCCAGCGCCAGCTCGTCGTCGTCATCGGCCCCGACCGCGGCCAGCACCGCGGCCAGCAGGTGCGGCAGGTGTGAGATCTTGGCCACCGCGAGGTCGTGCTCGTCGGCCGCGGCCGGCACCACCCGGGCGCCGCACGCCCAGGCCAGCTCCGCGACGTCGGGCCATACCTGCAGGTCCAGCCCGTCGTCGGCGGCCACCACCCAGGCCGCGTCGACGAACAGCTCGGCCCGACCGGCCGCCCAGCCGGACTCCGTGGTGCCCGCCATCGGGTGCCCCCCGACGTAGCGGGCCCGCGGCGCGAACCGGCGCACGGCGTCGGCGGTGGCCACCTTCACGCTCACCGCGTCGGTCAACCGGCAGGTCGGTGCGACCGCGTCGACGCGCCGAAGCACCGGCGGCAGCGCCGGCAACGGCACCGCCAGCACCACCAGCGCGTCGGTGTCGGCGGCTCGACGCAGCGCCGCGTCGGTGTCGGTGGCGACGTCGAACCCGTCGGCCACGGCCAGCGCGGCCGTCTCCGCCGACGCGCTGGTGCCCCACACGAGGCGCCCGGCCTTCTCCGCGGCGCGCAACAGCGAGCCGCCGATCAGACCGGCGCCGATCACGCACACCGCCCGTTCCGTCACGCCGCGAAACGGTACCCGCTCACGCTCCGGCCACCGCCGCGGCCACGGCCAGCAGCTCGCGCTCGCCGCAGCGCACGCCCACCAGCTGCACGCCGACCGGCAGCCCGTCCGCCGGGGTGCGGGCCGGCACCGACACCGCGGGCCAGCCGGTCAGGTTGAACGGCAGCGTGAGCGCGAGCAACGACGGCCGCACCGGCACCGTGGCGGCGCCGATCTCGACCTGCGCCGCACCGATCGGGGTGGCCCGCAGCCGGGTGCTGGGCAGCACCAGCAGGTCCACGTCACCGACCGCCGCCCGCAGCTGCGCGCCGAGCCGGCGGCGGCCGTGTTGGGCCGCGAGGTAGTCGCGGTGCGGCTGGTCGGCGAACGGGAGCAGCCGCTCCCGGGTGCTCGGCTGGTACGCGTCGGGTTGCTCGGCCAGCCAGCGGGCGTGCGTCGCGTACGCCTCGCCCCCGACGATCGCCGGGTAGCAGGCGGCCAGCTCGTCGATCATCGGGGTGCGCAGCTCGCGGATGTCCGCGCCGGTCGCCGCGAGCGTGGCCACCGCCGCGTCGAACGCCACGGTGATCGCCGGATCGACGGCGCGCCAGTAGTCGTCGAGCAACACCCCGACCCGCAGCCACCCCGCCGGCGGAGTCACCGCAGGGCAGTCCGCATCGGACAGTGCTTCCCAGGCCACCGCGACGGAGTCCACATCGGAGGCCAGCAGTCCGACGTGGTCGCAGGTCCGCGACAGCGGGAAGACGCCGTCGGTCGGCAACGCGCCCCGCGTCGGCTTCAACCCGACGACGCCGCACAGCGCGGCCGGGGTGCGCACGCTGGCCCCGGTGTCGGTGCCCAGCGCCAGCGGCAGGTGCCCGGCGGCCAGCGCGGCGGCCGAGCCCGACGACGACCCGCCGGTGATCCGGCTCGGATCGTGCGGGTTGCGCGCCGGCCCGGTGGCGGCCACGTCGCCGGTCGGACCGTAGGCGAACTCGTGCGTGTGCAGCTTGGCCACCACGATCGCGCCGGCGGCCCGCAGCCGGGCCACCACCGCGGCGTCCGCCGCGGCCGGCGCGGCGCCCGCGAGCACGTTCGACCCGGCCCTGGTGGGCAGCCCGGCCACGTCGAACAGGTCCTTCACCCCGAGCGCGATGCCGTGCAGCGGGCCGCGGTGCCGGCCGTGGGCCAGCTCGGTGGTCAGCTCGGCGGCCTGCGCGAGGGCGCGCTCGGCGTCCAGGGTGATCACGGCGTTGTGCCGGTCGGACGCCAGCCGCGCCAGCACGGCGGTGACGTGCTCGGTGGGGGAGAGCTCGCCGGCTCGGATGGCCGTGCCGAGCGCGCGCAGCGACGGGGCGGGTGCCGGTCGGCTCACCGCGGGGCCCGCAGCGCGTCGAGCGCCAGGCCGGCGTAGATGGCGACGCCGGCGGGCATCGCCTGCTCGTCGAACACGACCCGGTTGGAGTGGTTGGGGGGCGCGCCGAGCGGGTCCACGCCGGTCGGGCAGCCGCCGAGGAAGGCCAGCGCACCCGGCACCTCGCCCAGCACGTAGGAGAAGTCCTCGGCGCCCATGATCGGAGTCGGCATGATCACCACGCCGTCCGGCCCGAGCAGCGCGCCGGCCATCGTCTCGATGTGCCGCGCGGCGCGCTCGTCGTTCACGGTGACCGGGTAGCCCGGGACGATCTCCACGCCGGCCGCGCAGCCGTGCGCCAGCGCGGTGTAACGGCAGACCCGGCGGATCTCCTCGTGCATCAGGGCCCTGGTCGGCTCCGACAGCGTGCGCAGGGTGCCCTCCATGACCGCGGTCTCGGGAATGACGTTGTTGGTGGTGCCCGCGGTGATGTGCGCGATGGTCAACACCACCGGCTGGTGGGTGTCCACGCGCCGGGTGACCGCGGTCTGCAGCGCGCCGACCATGGCCGCGGCCGCCGGCACCGGGTCCAGCGCGTCCTGCGGGGCCGAGGCGTGCCCGCCGCGACCGCTGACCGTCACCCGGATGGTGTCCGCGGCGGCCATCAGCGGGCCGGACCGCACGTGCAGCTCGCCGGTCGGCACCGTTGCGCTGATGTGCAGGGCGTAGGCGGCCTCCGGGCGTCCGGCCGGCCCGTCGGGCTCCAGCAGCCCCTCCTCGATCATGTAGCGGGCCCCGTGGAAGCCCTCCTCGCCCGGCTGGAACATGAACAGCACCTGCCCGGCCAGCTCCTCGCGGTGCCCGGCCAACACCCGGGCCGCGGAGGCGAGCATGGCCACGTGGGTGTCGTGGCCACAGGCGTGCATCGCGCCGGGCACCTCGGAGGCGAACTCGAGGCCGGTGTCCTCCGGCATCGGCAGCGCGTCCATGTCGGCGCGCAGCAGCACGGTCGGTCCGGGGCGCGCCCCCCGCAGGACCGCCGCCACCGAGGTGATCGAGCGACCGAGGTGCACCTGCAACGGGAGATCGGCCAGCGCGCCGACCACGGCATCGCGGGTGCGCGGCAAGCTCAGCCCGAGCTCCGGGTGCCGGTGCACCGCCCGGCGCAGCGCGACCGTGCGGGGCTGCACGATGCGGGCCTGCATGGCGAGCGTGGCCAGGGCTCCGGCATCAGCATCGGCGAGCATGACGGCGATCCTGACACACCCTGACGGGGGGAGTGCGGGCGTGAACTTCGCGGATGTGGTTTGGACCACAGTCCATGGTGGGCTTACCGTAGTCTCATGGCGGTGCAGAGCGTCGAGGTGCCCGCGGACGTGCGGGAACAGGCCCTGCCCGGGTTCGCCGTTGCGGCGATCCGGGAGGATGGGCGCTGGCGTTGCATCCGGCTGACCGCCGAGGCCCTCGTGGATCTCGATACGGCCATCACCGAGCTGCGGGAGCTGCGCTCCACCGGGGCGGTGGTCGGGCTGCTCGACGTGGACGACGAGTTCTTCGTGCTGCTGCGCCCGATCCCCGGCGGCGTGTCGCTGATGGTGTCGGATGCGGTCGCCGCCCTGGACTACGACGTGGCCGCCGACGTGCTCGACCTGTTGCGGGTCGAGCTGCCGCCCGAGGAGGAGGCGGTCGACGCGCCGCCGTGGCCCGAGGGGGACCTGTCCATCCTGGCCGACCTCGGGTTGCCCGCCGACGAGCTGGAGGTGCTCGCCGGTGAGGTCGAGCTCTATCCCGACGAGCAGCTGGCCACGATCGGCCGCCGCTGCGGGTTCGCCGACGCGCTGGCCGAGGTCGTCGACACCGGCTGAGATCGACCCGCCGATGTCGACCGCATACGTTCGACCGTGTGAGCCCAGCGTGAGCCCGACAGCGTGAGCCCGTCGCCCGAGTTCGACCCCGTGCGCGGGACCGCCGTCGACGAGGCGCTGATCCGGCGCGCGCTGGAGCTGGCCGCTGCCGCCGCGCGCACCGGCGACATCCCGATCGGTGCCGTCGTCATCGACGCCGAGGGGCGGGAGATCGCCGCCGCGGGCAACGCCCGGGAAGCGCTCGGGGACCCGACCGCGCACGCCGAGGTGCTGGCCCTGCGTGCGGCGGCCGAGGCCCGCGGGCACTGGCGGCTGGACGGTTGCACGGTGGCCGTCACGATCGAGCCGTGCACCATGTGTGCCGGGGCGATCGGCCTGGCCCGGGTGTCGCGGGTGGTGTTCGGGGCCTGGGAGCCGAAGACCGGGGCCGCGGGGTCGCTCTGGGACGTGCTGCGCGACCGGCGGCTCAACCACCGACCCGAGGTGATCTCCGGCGTGCTGGCCACCGACTGCGCGGCGCTGCTGGAGTCGTTCTTCGCCGCGCAGCGCTGAGCGTCAGCCCGACGGGTTCCGCCGGATCACCGCTGCAGGGGGCCGAGGCAGAACACGGCGTCGGTCTGGTACGACGCGGTGGCCGGCCCGGTGCCGTCGTCGGAGTCCCATGTCCACGAGTAGACGCTGGTGGCCTCGGGGACGCCGTTGCAGCTGGTGGACACCTGCGTGGTCGAGACGTGGTTGACCCGCTTCAGGATCTGGAAGGTGGCGGTCGGGTCGGTGCACGGGACCCGCTTCTCCTGGCCGGTGGTCCCGGTCAGGCAGTCACCGGTCTGCGCGACGTTGACCGCGGTCGTCGGGTCGAGATCCTTCGGCCCCATGCAGACCTCGCGTCGCTGGGCACCCTCGGCGACGAACGTCGAGCGGACGGCCCCGGCGACCGCCCGGCAGCCCTCCTCGCTCTCGTCGACGACGTCCAGCACCGCGAACGTCGCGGCGGAGCTGCTGCAGCGCACCACCGCGTAGGGCTCACCGGGTTGTGACCGGTCGAAGGAGGCGCAGTCCCCGGCCGCGGCGTTCGAGATCGAGCCGGGGACCAGGAACATGAACGCGAGGCCGGCACCGATGGCCAGCACGGCCGCCACCGGAACGGCGATCAGCGCCCAGCGCCGCGGTTGCTGCTTCTTCCGTTGGTCCTTGTCCGGGAACGTCGGCCAGCTGGGGGCGATGCGGACCGGCAGGGACGGCGAGTCGACCTGTTGCAGCGGCACGACGGTCGCGCGATGCGCGCCCGTCTCTCGTCTGTTGTCGATCTCCATAGGGTATTTCCCCTGTCACTGTGCACAGCGGGCCATTTCGGTCCGCGATGGCCCGCTGAAAGTATCACCGCTCGTTCGGACGAAGCCTCGCACCATGACCGTGCGCGATGTCAACCCAAAGTGATCAAGAGGAGCCGACCGGCTGAGAGGGTGCGCCTGACCGAGTGAGTGTTGCCCGGCCCTACGCCATCCGGCCGGCCGCGATCACCCGGGCCAGGAACTGCCGGGTGCGGGGCTCCACGGGATCGCCCAGCACCTGCGCGGGCGGTCCGGACTCCAGCAGCCGGCCGCCGTCGAGGAAGCACACCCGGTCCGACACCTGCTTGGCGAAGCCCATCTCGTGCGTCGCCATCAGGATGGTGACGCCGTGGCCCGCCAGCTCGGAGACGATGCCGAGCACCTCGCCGACCAGTTCCGGGTCCAGCGCGGAGGTGATCTCGTCGAGCAGCAGCAGCCGCGGTCGCACGGCCAGCGCCCTGGCGATCGCCACCCGCTGCTGCTGGCCGCCGGAGAGCCGATCCGGGTAGGCGTCGGCGAAACCGGCCAGGCCCACCCGGTCCAGCAGCTCACCGGCCCGCTCGGCCGCCTCCGCGGGCGGTAACCGGTGCACCACCCGCGGCGCGAGCATGATGTTCTGCCGGGCCGTCATGTGCGGGAACAGGTTGAACGCCTGGAACACGATCGCCATCCGGCGTTGTGCCGCAGCGACATCGGCTCGCGGGTCGGAGATGTCGACGCCGTCGAGGAACAGCTGCCCGTCGTCGACCTCCTCGAGCAGGTCCACGCAGCGCAGCAGCGTGGATTTCCCGGAGCCCGACGCGCCGATGAGCGTGACCACCTGGTGCTCGTCGACGGTGAGATCGATGCCGTCCAGCACGGTTGCCCCGCCGTAGTGCTTGACCACCCCGCGCACCTCCAACACCGGGGTCACGGGGCCTCCTGACGGCGGGCCATCCGGGCGGCCAGGTGGTCGGCGACCCGGCCGGTCGGGATGGCCAGCAGCACGAACAGCAGCCCGGCGAGCACGTACGGGGTGAAGTTGAACGAGCGCGCGACCTCGATCTGGGCGGCCCGGATCGCGTCCACCGCGCCGAGAACGGAGATCAGCCCGCAGTCCTTCTGCAGCGCGACGAAGTCGTTGAGCAGCGGCGGCAGTACCCGGCGGACGGCCTGCGGCAGCACCACCAGCCGCAGCGCCTGCCGGTGCGACAGCCCGAGCGAGCGGGCAGCGGCGCGCTGCGAGGGGTGCACCGACTCGATGCCGGCGCGGAACACCTCGGCGACGTAGGCGGAGTAGATCAGGACCAACGTCACGGTGCCGAGCACCGCGACGTCCGTGGTCACCCCCTGCAGCCGCAGCGCCGGCACCCCGAAACCGATCAGGTAGAGCGCGATCAGCAGCGGGATGCCGCGGAACAGGTCCACGTAGCCGGTGGCCAGCGCCCGCACCGGGAAGAAGATCGGCCCGCGCAGCGTGCGCAGGAACGCGATCCCCAGCCCGAGCACCAGGATCCCGAACTCGGCCACCACGAGCACCCGCAGGTTCAACCACAGCCCGTCCAGCACCGCGGGCAACGACCGCCAAGCCACCAGCGGGTCGAAGAAGGTCTGCTGCACGCGCGGCCAGCCCGGCGAGCCGGTGACCCCGTACCCGATGGCGACCGCGAAGACCACGGTCGAGACCAGTGCGAGCAGGGTGGAGCGGCGCGCCCGGGAACGGCGGTAGCGCAGGCGTTCCCGAGCGAGCGGGCTGGGCTCGCGGGCGGTGGCGGTCACCGCGGGCATTCAGGGGCGGGCGGCCGGGGCATCTTCGGTGAAGTCCATCTCCGGGGGCGGAACGCGCAGGCCGCGGGTGAGCACGAGCAGGTAGATGAGGCCGATGGCCAGCCAGCTCAGGCCCAGCAGGATCGCGGTGGCGTCGAGCTGGGTGAGCAGGTACAGGTCGATCACGGCGCCGATGATCGGCAGCACCAGGTAGCCGAGCACCGGCAGCGACCGGCCGGCGGCGTCGCGGCGGTGTCGGAGGTAGTAGGCCAGCACCGACATGTTGACCATGGTGAACGCGGTGAAGGCGCCGAAGTTGATGAACGATGTGGAGGTGGCCACGTCGATGAACAGCGCGACCAACCCGACCGCCGCGGTGAGCAGGATGCACAGCACCGGCGTTCGGTAGCGCGGGTGCAGGAAGCCGAAGAACCGGTGCGGCAGCACCGAGTCCCGCCCCATCGCGTACATCAGCCGTGATCCGCCCGCCTGCGCGGCGAGTCCGGAGGCGAACTGGGCGATCACCAGGCCGGCCAGGAAGATCGAGGAGAACAGGGTGCCGCCGATCTGCCCGGCGATGTCGAACGCGGCCGACGCGGAGGCGTCCGGACCGTCGAACTCGCCGCCCGGGCGGACCAGCTGCGTGGTGTAGCTCACCAGCACGAAGATCAGCCCGCCGATCAGCGCGACCAGCAGGATCGCGCGCGGCATCGTCCGGCGCGGGTCGCGGGTCTCCTCGGTCAGCGTGGTGACCGCGTCGAAGCCGAGGAACGAGTACGCCGCGATGGCCGCACCGCCCGCGATGCCGGCGACCGATGCCGTCCCGTTCCAGAACGGGGTCGAGCTCAGCACCGTGCCGGTACCGCCCCCGCCGGCGACGTAGGCGATCGACAGTCCCACGAAGAAGATCACCACCAGCACCTGGAAGGCCATCAGCAGGTAGTTCGCCTTCTCCGCGACGGTGATCCCGACCAGGTTCAGCAGCGTGGTGGCGACGATGAAGCCGATGATCCACACCGCGAACGGCACCGCGGGGAACTGCGCGCTCAGGTACGCGCCACCGATCAGCCAGATGACCATAGGCAGGAAGAAGTAGTCCAGCAGCACCGCCCAGCCGACCAGGAACCCCACCCGGGAGTCGATGGTGCGCCGCACGTAGGTGTACGCCGAACCGGCCACGGGGTAGGCCGCCGCCATCTTCCCGTAGCTCAGCGCCGTGAAGACCATCGCGACCATCGCGAACAGGTAGGCGGACGCCGAGGCGCCGCCGGTCTCGGAAGCGATGATGCCGAAGATCCCCAGCACGATCATCGGGGTCATGTAGGCCAGGCCGAACAGCACGACCGACCGCAGCGACAGCACCCGCTCCAGGGTGGGTTCCATGGTGACTCCTCGGATCAGCTGCGTCGATCGGATGGGGCGCGGATCAGCTCCGGTGCGGGCCGGGTGACCAGTTGGCCGGGTCGATGCGGCCCTCGTAGAGCGGCAGCGGCAGCGGCTCGTCATCGGGGCGGAACTGGTCCCAGAGCCGGTTCAGCCCGGCGGTGCCGAAGGTGCGGGCGCGCACGACGTGATCGAGGTCGAGCACGTCGGTGAGCACCACCGCCGTCTCGCTGGGGGCGGCCACCCGGACCAGCCCCTCCGGATCCACGATCAGGCTCTGCCCGCGTCCGACCGGGGCCGCGACGTTCACGCTGACCCAGAAGACCTGGTTGACGATGGCGTTGGCGCGGGCGAGCACGAGCTCCTGGGCCCGGTCGGAGGTGGTCGTCTTGACCACGTTCACGATCACCTCGGCGCCCATCCAGGCCAGGTGCCGGACGTGCTCGGGGAACCACGCGTCGTAGCAGATCGAGAGCCCGATCCGGCCGACCCCCTCCAGGTCCGCGGTGACGAAGCGGGTGCCGGGGCGGTAGGGCTCGTACGGCCGCCAGGGGAAGATCTTGCGGTAGCTCCCGACGATCCTGCCCTGCGGTGAAAGCACGACCGCGGTGTTGAAGATCTGCCCGTCGTCGCCGCGCTCGCAGACGCTGCCCGGCACCAGCCAGATGCCCAGGTCACCCGCGAGCGCGGCGAGCTCCGCCAGCTCCGGCCCGTCCAGCCGGACCGCGGCGTCGACCAGCCGCTCGGCGCGCCCGCTCGGGAGGTGTTCGGTGCCCTGCAGGTGCAGCTCCGGGTAGATCACCAGCTTGGTCGCCGGCAGCCCCTTCACCAGGCTCGTGACGTCGGCGGCGAAGTCGCTCCATGAAGCGTCGACCGGGTGCGGGGCCGCCTGCACCGCGGCGATCGGAAGCGGGCGGGACATCGGCCCTCCTGACCTCTGATGATCAGCCGAATGTCGACCGTATCCCGAACCGGACGGCACCGGCAAGAACGCCGACTACCCGGTCACCGCAGCTCAGGGGCGGTGCCGGCGGTGGTCAGCCACTGCGTCTCGAGCGCGGTGAGGGTCCCGGCCGCGCGCAGCTTGTCGACCGCCGCGCTCACGCATCCGGTGAGCGCGCTGCCCTTGTCCAGCACGATGCCGAACTGCTCGGGCGTGCTGCCGGCGGCCACCGGGAGCTGGCCGACGATCTTGCCGCCGTCGAGCTCGGCTCCGGTGATGTAGAAGGCCGTCGGCAGGTCGACGACGATTGCGTCCACCTGGCCGTTGGTCAGCGCCAGCTTGGCGTCGTCGTTGCTGTTGAACACCGCGGGCGGGGAGGACGGCGCGATCTGGTCGATGATCGCCTGGTAGCTGGTGGTGCCGACCTGGGCGCCCAGCTTGGCATTGCGCAGCTCGGCCAGCGAGGCCGCGTTGGCCGCCGGGCTGGTGCCGATGGTCACCACCGCCTGCTTGACGTCGTAGTAGGGCGCCGAGAAGTCGACCGCGGCCTTGCGCTCCTCGGTGATCGAGAACTCGGTGAGGTTGATGTCGTAGGTCTTCGGGCCGGGTTGGACGGCCGCGTTGAACGGCACCCGGGCCCAGGCGACCTTGTCCTTGGGGTAGCCGAGACCCTCGGCGACGGCGTAGGCGACCGCGCTCTCGAAGCCCTGCCCGTTGGTCGGGTCGTCGTCGACGTACCACGGCGGGTAGACCGGCTGATCGGTGCCGATGGTCAGGGTGCCGGGGGTGAGCGTCGTCAGCGCGCCGGCCGGGCAGGACGGCGCCGCGGGCGCGGCCGGCGCCGGCGGCGGGGCCGGGGCGCAGCCCGCGACGATCATGAGCGCCAGCGCGGCAACGGCAAGCAGGCGGCGCATCGCGAAGGGGGTCACCCGGCGCATTCTGGCCCGATACGGCTCGTCGCGCCGGGCAACCCGCCGGTGCGGCCGCGGGCCGGTGGTTGCGGGGCGGGTCGGTGCGGTCGGGCTGGTGCCGGGGCAGGCGGGGGCTGTCGTAAACTCGTCGGCGGTAGCGTGTCCGAGCGGCCGAAGGAGCACGCCTCGAAAGCGTGTGAGGGTTCACGCCCTCCGTGGGTTCAAATCCCACCGCTACCGCCACTGAGCAGGGCAAACGCCGGGTGGTCCGAAGCGGACTCGCCTGGCGTTCGCCGTCCAGTCTCATGCGTCGTCAGCTGATCGATCGTTGACCTGCCAGATCAGCCCGCCAACGCGTTGGCGATGTCCCGCTGGATGGCCGCGGTGAGGTGTCGGTAGCGAGCCGCCATCGCGGTGTTCGACCAGCCCATGACGCCCATGACGGCGCGCTCCGGAACGCCGAGCAGCAGGAGCACAGTGGCGGCAGTGTGCCGGGCGCCATGGAGTCGGCCGTCACGGACGCCCGCCCGGATCAGAAGCCGCCCCAGATCGAGCTCGCCCTGCCCGCACATACCGAGGAGCCTCGAGAGGCAGGTTCGCCTCGTCGCCGGCGGGATCGTGGCCGCCAGCTCTCTGGGCAGCGTCTGGGTGCCGAAGCTGCGCTTCCTCGCCGGCGGCGTCGGCGTCGGCGTGATCTTCGCCGCGCTCAGCAAAACATGCCTGATGGGCTCGGCGCTGGCGAAGCTGCCCTACAACCGCATCTCGACCGGCCTCGTCGGCCACGGGTCAGGCGCTCGAGGTCCGCGCGATCTGCTCCAACCGATCGCGACGGCGCTGCCACCACGTCCGGTCTCCCGCCGACAGGACGTCGTTGCCGTCGAGCAGGCCCGCCGACCCGTCGACCAGCTCTCGGATGATGTCCGCGTGGCCCGCGTGGCGGTGTGCCTCGGCGATCGTGTGCACGAGGATCCGATGCAGCGTCACCTCGCTGTATTCCGGCGGCCACCATGGGACGTGGCCGACGGCATCCAGCGGCAGGGCGTCGATGACGGCGTCGGAGTGAGCCGAGATCCGCCGGTAAAGCCCGACGATCCCCTCGCGCGACTCCTCGAGGGTGGCCCACATGTCGGAACTCCGTTCAGCTGCGTCGTCCACCCAGGGCAGCGACTCCTCGAAGGGCCGGCCGAACGCCGCTCCGAAGTGGCCCCCACTCGACCGTCGCGAGGTGCTTGACCAGGCCGAGAAGGTTCGTGCCGGTGGGCACCAGCGGTCGGCGGACGTCGTACTCGGACAATCCCTCCAGCTTCCAGACAACGGCGCTGCGGGCATCCCGCAGGTAGCGGTGCAGGTCCGCCTTCGGATCCCCGTGGGTCATACGGGTCAGGATGACACCAACGGCCCGCGCCACCCGTGGCCGCCGCCTTGGGCGGACCGGCGGCTGGCGATG
Organism: uncultured Actinomycetota bacterium; assembly: GCA_963730945.1. GTDB lineage: Bacteria > Actinomycetota > Actinomycetes > Mycobacteriales > Pseudonocardiaceae > Pseudonocardia. The sequence goes on along the minus strand of CAVSTV010000002.1, from coordinate 92,041 downwards.
ATCTCCGCGAAAGGCGCAGGAGTGTCCTCCTCGGGCACCCCACGTAGCTCTGGCAACGATCACAGGGCTGGCAAGGCCCCGCCGTGCCGTTCGGGCCGGTCAGGAATCGAGAAGCGCCGCTCGCCGAGCCGCACCTAGCGTGATCGCCATGGACCTCACCATCGACGCGAGCTTCCTCCCGCACGACGACCCGGACGCCTCGCTGGCCTTCTATCGCGACATCCTCGGTTTCGAGGTCCGCAACGATGGCGGAACCGGCACGATGCGTTGGATCACGGTCGGCCCGGCCCACCAACCCGGCACGTCCATCGTCTTGGAGCCGCCGGCCGCCGACCCCGCCGTCACCGACACCGAGCGCCGAACCATCGCCGAAATGATGGCCAAGGCACCTACGCCCGCGTCCTGCTGGCCACCGCCGACGTCGACGGCACCTTCGCGCGGCTGCAGGCCAGTGGCGCCGACGTCGTGCAGGAGCCGACCGAGCAGCCCTACGGTGTCCGTGACTGCGCCTTCCGCGATCCGGCCGGCAACCTGATCCGCATCTACGAACTGTGCTGACCGTCCAGCGGGGCATCTGAATCTGCGGTGCCCGGGTCTACCTTCGGCGTGGAATCGACGAGACCACAGGAGCGAGCATGAGCATGGTCACCGAGAACGCGCCCGACGGCACCCCGACCTGGATCGACCTCGGCATCCCCGATCTCGATCGCGCGATGGCCTTCTACGGAGGTCTGTTCGGATGGGATTTCGACGTCGGTGGCCCCGAATTCGGGCACTACACGATGTGCCTGCTCCGCGGGGAGCCGGTTGCGGCGCTGGCGCCGAACTCCGAGGAGTCGACCGGCCGGTTCTGGTGGAACGTCTACCTCGCGACCGCCGACTGCGACCGCACAGCCGCCCGGATCTCCGAGGCAGGCGGGACGCTGCTCGGTGAGCCGGGGGACGTGATGGATCAGGGCCGGATCGCGCTGGCCACGGATCCGACCGGTGCCCAGTTCGGGCTCTGGCAGGGGCGCAAGCACATCGGCTGCCGGATCGTGAACGAGCCGGGTTCATTGCTCCGCAACGACCTGATCACGCCCGATCCGGGGCCGGCGCGCGACTTCTACGCCGCCGTCTTCGACTTCACCCTCGATCGCAACGAGGACATGCCCGACTTCGACTTCACCTTCCTGCGCCGCCCCGACGGGCACGAGGTCGGGGGGATCTTCGGCAATCCGGCGGCCGAGCGCTCGGAATGGAACACCACGTTCGAGGTCGCGGACACCGATGCGGTGGTGGCGGCGGCGCTCGCGGCGGGTGGTGGATCGGGGGAGATCCAGGACATGATCTACGGCCGGATCGCGACCCTGACCGATCCGTTCGGCACCGAGTTCTCGGTGATCACCCGGCCGCGGGAGGAGGTGTCGCGAGCAGCGTCGTGAACCGGGCGAGGTCGATGTTCCCCCCGCTGACCAGCACGCCGATCCGCTGACCGGCCAGCTGCCGGGCGAGCCGGCGGACGGCGGCGAAGGCGAGGCAGCCGGTGGGCTCCACGACGATCTTGAGGGTGCCGGCGAAGATGCGCATGGCGTCCACCAGTTCGGCGTCGGTGGCGGTGTAGATGTCGTTCACCTCGCGCCGGATGATCTCGAATGGGAGCACGCCCACGTGCTGGGTCTGGGCCCCGTCGGCGATGGTCGTGGGGGTGTCAATGTGCACGATCGAGCCGGTGCGCAACGACTGTCGGCCGTCGTCGCCCGCTTCGGGTTCCACGCCGTAGAGCCCGCAGGACGGCGACAGGGCACGGGCGGCCAGCGCTGCCCCCGACAGCAGTCCGCCGCCGCCCATGCACACGAACAGCGCATCCAGCTCGCCGACCTGCTCGATCAGCTCTTTCGTCGCCGTGCCCTGCCCGGCGATGATGTCCGGGTGGTCGTAGGGCGGGATCAGGGTGAGCCCACGCTCGGATGCCAGTGCGCGCCCGATCTCCTCGCGGTCCTCCGTGTAGCGGTCGAAGGCGGTGATCTGTCCGCCGTAGCCGCGGGTCGCGGCGACCTTGCTGGCGGGAGCGTCGTGCGGCATCAGGATCGTGGCCGGGATCCCGAGGATGCCCGCCGCCAGGGCGATGGCCTGGGCGTGGTTGCCCGATGAGTAGGTGAGCACGCCGGCGCGCCGCTGCTCGGGGCCGAAGCGGGACAGGGCGTTGAACGCGCCCCGGAACTTGAACGCGCCCATCCGCTGGAAGTTCTCACACTTGAAGAACAGCCGCGCGCCCAGCTCGGCGTCGACTCGTCGCGACGTCAGCACCGGCGTGCGGTGGGCATGATCGCGGATGCGCACCGCGGCGGCCTCGACGTCGGCATAGCTCGGAGCGGTGGTCATCGGCTGATCTCACCATTCGCGGCGACCGGGGTCCGGCTCCGCACAGAGAAACGCCGGGCCCGATGGTGGGCCCGGCGTTGTGCTCCGGCGGTGTCGATTACCGGCGGACGGCTCCGCGGCGGCCGTACATTCCGGCGACCAGGAACACGCCGAGCGCGGCCACGATCACCTGGATGAGGAGCTCGCCCCAGTCGATACCGGGGGTGTCCGTCGAGAGGCCGATGGCCTGGGCCAGGAACGTCCCGATGAACGCGGCGACGATACCGACGACGATGGTCAGCCAGATCGGGATGGCCTGCTTGCCCGGTACGACCAGCCGCCCGAGCGCTCCGATGATCGCGCCGACCACGATCGCGACGATGATGCTCGTGACAGTCACTGCTCCTCCATGGGTGGCCTGGGGTCGCACTCGACGACCCGCTGGGGGCTGGTTTCCCCGGCGGCCCCACTCCAATGCGTCGGAAATGGAAACGTGACCTTCGTTCAACCGAATGGGTGTATGAATGCAGACCGAATGGGTCCCTCAGGTGCGCAATGCGGGGGTTCGTCCGACTTATCCGTGACCTGCGTCATCATGGGCCGGTAGCCGGCCGACGACCGGGAGGCGATCGCAGATGCGGGCAGAGCCGGACGGCTGGGTGCCGGACGCGTGCACGCTGTCGACCAACCAGCGACCGCTGCGGGTCGTCGAGTTCGAGTCGTTGTGGCGCAGCGCGCTACGCCGGGTCGAGCGGCGCGAGGCGACGTGGCTGCGGCTGCATCTCAGCGGCGCCGCGGGGTGCTCGCGCGGACTCAGGACCTCACCGCGCGGGAGACCGCGTGCTGCACGTTCTTCGACTTCGACGTGCAGCTCGTCGCCGGCGAGGTGCTGGTCGACGTGCGCGTCTCGGACGGTCACACCCCGGTGCTCGATGCTCTCCAGCGGCAGGCGGACTCCGCAGCGACGTCCGGTAGCGCGTGGTGACGTGGCCGCTACAGGGCCAGTTCGCTGTTGTGACGCCGGTAGATCTCGGCCAGTCGCGCCGGGTCGGGTGGACCGGCTGCGGGGAGGGCGACGCCGATCTCCTCCATGAAGGTCAACGCGCCGGCTGGGGTCCACACACCGAGGACCCGAACGGGTTCGTCGGTGGGGTTGGCGAAGGTGTGTCGGAGGCCTCGGGGAGCCAGGATGAGGGTGCCGGCGGGCGCGGGTTCGGGATCGGTCCGGCCCCGGGTCATGGTGAGCGCTCCGGTGAGGACGTAGATCGCTTCGTCGAAGTCGTGGTGGATGTGGGCCGGGGGTCCGGCGAAGCGGGGCGGCACGGTGAGCTCGCAGATGGCGAGCCCCTGGCATTCGCCGAGGACACGGATGACGTCTCCGGCGTAGGGAATCAGGCGCGTCGGCTCGGTCGCTGCGGGCTCCATGACGTCAGCTTGTACGCCTGATGGAACGACGACAACAGCGTGGGGAACCGCATTCGCCTGGGCAGCTCGCCGTCCCACGGTAATTGCCCTCGGCGACGGCAGAGGCGCTGAGCGGCAAGCGGCCTGCGCTGCTTCCTGCCTCGCTAGCAGCCGAACACGAGTACGAATGAGGCGGCGTCTGAGACTGCGCTGTGATCAACCCTGCGCCAGAGGCGACGTGTTGTGAGTCCATTGGAAGCCGTCCCACCAGCGATTGCAGGGCTGTCCGTGCGGATCGCGGTACCAGCCGGCGGGAACCTGCGGCAGCGGGGGTGGGCGAGGCACAGGGGGTAGCGGTATGGAGACTTGCGAAACGGACGCTCGGGCAGGCTGCTGGACGCCCTGCCTGCGACCGAGCGGGAGCGGCGGTGGCTGCCGGGCTCCGGTCCCGTCGGCAGTAAGCATGGGCAGGCGGTTCGGCCCGCGCTGCGGGGCGACGACCTCATACACGTTGTACGCGACGGCCAGTCCGAGTAACACCGTGACGATCCAAAACCCGGGTTCGTCGCCGAACTCGAGCGCCGGCGCAGGGATCGACTGGCCGAAGATCGGGTTGTTCCCGAGCTGATCCCGAAACGTTGACGCTGCTTGGTCGAACACCTCCTTCGCCCTTTGGTGGATCATCACCTGGTTGATGACCACCGCGACCAGGGCGGTCCCGCTTGCCGCCGCGCCGGATATCCAGCGGGCCCTCGGCCTTGGGAGCCCGAGGCCGAGACCGACGCCGACGACAAGCGCGGCGAACCCGATCAGCGCCGGCGGTGAGATCTGGCTCTTCTGTTCGTCCGCCGAGGTCGCGTTCTCGCCGGCCGGTGGTGGCCGGAATCCCGAGTACTCGGGCTCCCCACCGAAGACCTGATCCATGCCGCTCACGGTGACCTTCATCTGAGCGACACCGGAGCTGCAGGACGCGGAGAAGAAGGGGAGGAAGAAGCACAGCAGCACGGCGAGGAGGACGGCCGGGCTGATGAACCGGCGTCGCTGCGGGGTATCACGCATCAGTGACCTCCGGCGCGGGTGGCATCACGGGGTACGCCGGGCCGCGCTTGCCGAGCTGGCCGGCGGCACCCCGAGGGGATCGGAAACGATGGCTCCCCGTGGGTAGCCGGCCGGTCCGAGGACGGTGGCGACAATCGTGGGTGCGACGCCTCGCAAGATCATGGCTGGCTCCTCGGCCGTGCGGTCGTCCGAAGATCGCTGCTTCGGGTCACGCCGTTACGTCCCTTTCCGCCAGTTCACCGGGTCGATTCACGGCCAGGCCAGGCCCGCGGCTGCTACCCGAACGCAGGACACCTCTGTTCGGTTGACCAAGTGGAGCCTGAACAGCGGGTCGGCCGGTGCGACGCGGAGCTCGGCGCGGACGTAGAGGATGAGGCCCAGGTGGCCGAGTTCGCTGACACCGCCGATGCCTGATCTGGGGATCCGCGGCCAGCGAATGAGACTAGAACCGAGACCGAACGGCAACGCCGGACGCACCCGGTTTGCGGTGGTCCGGCGTTTGCGCTGTTCACAGCGCGGAGGATGCGGGATTCGAACCCGCGAGGGCGTGAACCCAACACGCTTTCCAAGCGTGCGCCATAGGCCACTAGGCGAATCCTCCGCCTCGGAGCATAGCCGGGTCGCGACGGCCGTTCGCGACGGCACTACACTCGCCAACGGGCCCCGCGCGGCGTCCATCCTGTGAACTCCCCCAGGGCCGGAAGGCAGCAAGGGTCAACGGGCTCTGGCGGGTGCGCGGGGTCCGCTCACGTTCGCGGGTGGCATCCGGCCCGTCCGCAGCACGCCCCATCGTCGGCGGCACCTGCAGGATGCCCGTCCGTGCGGCGCGTCCGCGGAAACTGTCCGACCCCTTCGCCACACTGCGGGCATGAGCAGTCGCAACCGCGAGAAGCGCGCCGTCAAGCGCAAGACCCGGCTCCGGGCTTTCGTCGGCCGGGAGCAGCCATTGAGCTGGATCGGCGCCGATCCAGCCGCCGACCGGGGCATGCTGGAGATCGCCCTGCAGCGGGCCGCTCGCTGCTCCTGCGGGGACGCCGAGAGGCACGCCAGAACGCTGCTGAGCCAGTTCGACGGGCTGGGTCGGGAGCTGGACCTGGGCGCCGACGTGGTGCTCGCGACCGCGATCCGGGGCGCGTGGGAGGGCGGCTGGCTGCCCTCGGACCTGCAGGAGCTGGCCCGCCGCACGCTGCCACCCGAGGTCGCCGGGTACCTGTTCGAGGCGATAGTCGCGGAATCGCGGCGGTACGCGCCGGCCACGCTGCATCCGCGTTGGCAGGCCGCGGTCGGCTCGATCGCGGCCGGCCTCGATCACGAGGTCGCCGCCGTCGCGCAGTTGCGCGGCTGGGCCGGGCGCCACCGAGCGTCGCCGATCGAGGCGATGACGGTGCTGATCCAGGTGCTGACCACGCTGGCCGGGCTCCCGGTGCTGGAGCGGCTGCTGCCGCTGCCCGGCGCGCAGCGGCATGCCGCCTCCACGATCGGCGAGGTCGACCAGAAGGTGCTGGCCAAGGTGCGCGCGCTGCTGGCCAAGGCCGAGTCGACCGAGTTCCCGGACGAAGCCGAGGCGCTCTCGGCCAAGGCCCAGGAGTTGATGAGTCGCTACTCGCTGCACCAGGCCGTGCTCGAGCACGACCGCGGCCACGCGCCCGCCGCGTCCGGGCGCAGGCTCTGGATGGATGCGCCGTACCCCGGCGCCAAGGTGCTGCTGGTGCAGGCCGTGGCCCAGGCCAACCGGGCCCGTACGGTCTGGCGGGAGAAGCCGGGATTCGTCACGGTCGTGGGCCCGGACACCGAGCTGGACATCGTCGAGCTGCTCACCACGTCGCTGCTGCTGCAGGCCAGCCGGGCCATGCTGGCCGCCGGTCGGCAGACCACCCGCGCCGGCACCTCGCGCACCCGCTCCTTCCGGCAGTCCTTCCTGGTGGCGTACGCGACCCGGATCGGCGAGCGGCTGCAGTCGGCCGACACCGCGGCCACGACGGCGGCCCGCGTCGACGACCCGGTGTCGAACGACCGGCTGCTGCCGGTGCTGGCGGCCCGCAGCCGAGCGACCGACGAGATGACCGAGCGGCTCTTCCCGGGCGTGGTGAAGCGGGCGGTGTCGGTGTCCAATGCCGCCGGCTGGACCGCGGGGCGCGCCGCGGCCGATCTTGCTCGGTTCGACGTGCACGGTGCGATCATCGGCCGGGAGGGTCCACCGCGTTCGTAGCACGGGCGGCTGTGCGACCGGCCCACGTCCTGTCGGTGCCGGTGGGTAGCCTCGCAGGCGTGGCGCTGGCTCTGTACCGGAAGTACCGCCCGGCGAAGTTCGCCGAGGTAGTCGGGCAGGAACACGTCACCGAACCGTTGCGCACCGCGCTCGAAGCCGGACGCATCAACCACGCGTACCTGTTCTCCGGGCCGCGTGGCTGCGGCAAGACCTCCAGCGCCCGGATCCTGGCCCGCTCGTTGAACTGCGAGCAGGGGCCGACGCCCGAGCCGTGCGGCGTCTGCTCGTCGTGCATCTCGCTGGCGCCCGGCGGGCCCGGCAACATCGATGTCACCGAGCTCGACGCCGCTTCCCACGGTGGCGTCGACGACACCCGCGAGCTGCGCGACCGCGCCTTCTTCGCGCCCGCCGAGTCGCGCTACCGGGTGTTCATCGTCGACGAGGCACACATGATCACGACGCAGGGCTTCAACGCCCTGCTCAAGATCGTGGAGGAGCCGCCGGAGCACCTGGTGTTCGTGTTCGCGACCACCGAGCCGGACAAGGTGCTGCCCACCATCCGCTCCCGCACCCACCACTACCCGTTCCGGCTGATCCCGCCCGGCACCCTGCGCAAGCTGCTGGAGCGCATCTGCGCCGACGAGGGCGCGGTCGTCGCCCCGGCGGTGTATCCGCTGGTCATCCGGGCCGGTGGCGGCTCGGCTCGGGACTCGCTGTCGGTGCTCGACCAGCTGCTCGCCGGGGCTGGGCCCGAGGGCGTCACCTACGAACGAGCGGTCGCGCTGCTCGGGGTCACCGACGTCTCGCTGATCGACGACGTGGTCGACGCGCTGGCCGCGTCCGATCGCGCCGCGGTGTTCGAGGCCGTCGACCGGATGGTCGAGGCCGGCCACGATCCGCGCCGGTTCGCCTCGGACCTGCTGCAGCGGTTGCGTGATCTCACCCTGCTGCAGGCCGTGCCGGAGGCGGCCGGTCGCGGGCTGGTGGACGCCGCCGACGACGAGATCGTGCGGATGGTCGAGCAGGCGGACCGACTGAGCCCCGGCACGCTCGTGCGGTACGGCGAGATCGTACACAACGGCCTGGTCGAGATGCGGGGCGCGACGGCGCCGCGGCTGCTGCTGGAGCTGTTGTGTGCCCGGATGCTGCTGCCGGCCGCCACGGTCGCCGAGCCGAGCCTGCTGGAACGGCTCGAACGGCTCGAACGGCGCAACGACATCGCGGCCGCGCCGCTTCCGGCCGGGGAAACGGTCGCCGAGCCGCCGGACCGACCGGGCGCGGACGATTCCCGGCGCACCTTCGTACGACCGACCGGCCGGCGCCAGGAAAGCGGCGGGGCCGACTCTGCTGCGGTCGCCGACCCGACACCGGCACCGATACCGGAACCCGCACCAGCGGCGACAATGGGACGCTCGGTCTCCGCCGGCGGCGATCGGCTCGCAAGTGATCGGTCCGAGAGCGATCGGCCTGTCGGTGATCGATCTGGCGATGATCGGCCCCGGCGGCGGTGATCGGTCTGCGACGGCGGTGATCGGTCTGGCGGCGATCGGGCCGACAGCGAGTCGCCGACACCCGACCCGCCGCATCCCGCGGCCCAGCCGAATCCCGCGGCCCCGCCGACGCGACCGTCCCGCGCCGCGCATCCGCCGCGCGAGTTCTGCTGCCGACCCCGGTCCCACCCCATCGGCCGCCACGGCCGCCCCGGTTGAGCCGGCCGAGCCCCCGGCCGCGGCATCCGGGGCCGGGCTCGACGCCGCCGCGGTCCGCCGGGTCTGGCCCGAGGTCCTCGCCGCAGCCAAGGAGCGCAAGAAGCGCACGGCCGCACTGCTGGTGAGCGCCACCGTGCGCGCCGTCGACGGCGACACCCTGGTGCTCAGCATCGGCACCGCCCCGCTGGCCCGGCTGCTGTCGGAGCAGAGCAACACCGAGGTGCTCGCCGAATCGCTGCATGCCGTGCTCGGGGTCCGATGGCGGATCCGGTGCGAGCACGGCGAACCGGGCGCCGGACCGGTCCCGGCTCCGGCCCGCGGCGCACCAGCACCGCCCGCCGCGGCACCGCAGCGTCCCAGCCGCCCGCCGCCCGTCCGGCGCTCGACCGCGCCCGAGGACGGGGTGCCGCTGCCGCCGGAACCGGCGGACGAGGACGCTCCCCCCGATGACGAGGAGGCGATGCTCGCCGAGGCGGCGGCCGGCGTGAGCGCCCCGCCCGGTGAACGTCGCGATCCGGAGGAGCTGGCCATCGAGTTGTTGAGCGCCCAGCTGGGCGCCCGCGCGATCGATCGATCGTGATCGCCCTTCTCGTCCGTCGAACCGACGGATGTCCGCCACCCGTACACTCGGCCTCGGCCGGGCGGTCGCGGTGGGGGGTGTGCGCATGACGGTCGACATGATGCTGCTGGAGATCCCGCCGCTGCTGATCTACATCATGGTCGGGCTCGTGATCGGCGTGGAGAGCCTCGGAGTCCCGCTGCCCGGCGAGATCATCCTGGTCAGTGCGTCGCTGCTGTCCTCGCGCCACGAGCTGGACGTCTCGCCGTTGTGGATCGCGGTGTCCGCGAGCACCGGGGCCATCATCGGCGACACGATCGGGTACTTCATCGGTCGCCGCTTCGGAAAGCCGCTGTTCGAGCGGCTCGGCAGGCGGTTTCCCAAGCACTTCAGCCCCGGCCACGTCGCCCTCGCCGAGCGGATCTTCATCCGCTGGGGGGTCTACGCGGTCTTCTTCGGCCGGTTCATCGCACTGCTGCGGATCTTCGCCGGGCCACTGGCCGGTGCGCTCAAGATGCCGTACTACAAGTTCCTCGCGGCCAACATCAGCGGCGGCATCGTCTGGGCCGCCGGCACCACGTACGCGGTGTACTTCCTCGGCATCGCCGCGGAGACCTGGCTGAAGCGGTTCTCCTGGATCGGGCTGGTCGCGGCGCTGGTGGCCGGGCTGACGATCGGTTGGCTGGTCAAACGCAAGACCAACCGGCTCGCCGCGCGCTACGAAGCCGAGGACGCGGAGCTGGATGCAACCGTGCAGGCCGAGACGGAACAGCGGGCGTCGGGCTGATCTCCGCGAGCCGGTCGCGCCGCCGTGCGCTCAGCGATCCAGGAACGCCATGATGCCCGCGCTGATCGCCCCCGCGTACCGCTCCCGACCGGCCGCCGAGGACACCGTCGCCGCCTCCGCCGGGTTCCGCATGTTGGCGCACTCGACCAGCACGGCCGGCCGCGTCGACCAGCTCAGACCGGCCAGATCGGCGCGCGGCGACAGCCCGTTGCGGCCGATGTAGTCGGAGTCGCGGAAGCCGCCCGTGCGCATAGCGTCACGGATGGTCATGGCCAGCGCCCGGGCCGGCCCGGACTGCGCCGGGTTCAGCGGTGGATCGGACATGGCCACGTGGTAGCCGCGGTTCCGCGGCGCCGAACCGTCGGCGTGGATCGACACCACCGCGTCGGCGCCGGCGGCCGCGCCGGCCCGGCCGCGTTCGTCGACGCACGGCCCGACCCCCTTGTCGTCGCGGCGGGTCATCACCACCCGCACCCCGGCCGCGGTGAGCAGCCGGGACACCCGGGTCGCCACGTCGAACGCGAACGCGTGCTCCGGATAGCCGGCGTCGGTCTCGGTGCCGGTCGTGTTGCACGCCTTCGTCCCGCCGCGCCCGTCCGGGACCTGGCGGTTGATCGTCGAGGGGTGGGCGGCGTTGCCGCCGTTGTGCCCGGGATCGAGCACGACCACCGGCGCCCCCGGTCGGTCGGTCGACCGGGGCGGGGTGGAGGACGGAACTCCTGACGGCGGGGTTCCGGGTGGTTCGACCCCCGGTGGCGGCGTCACGGGCGGTGCGCCCGAGGACGGTCCCGGCGGCGCCGAGGCCGTGGACGTGGCCGGCGGCGCGGGCCGGTCCGGCGCCGGCGCGCATCCACCCAGCACCGCAGCCAGCACCCCCGCCCCGGCCAGCAGGCGGCCGACGGCGCAACGAATGCCGGCACGACGAACGCCGGCACGACGGACGGCACCACGGCGGGCGGCGACGCGGCGGGCGGAGCGCACGGCCGTCACCCTGGCACGGCTAGTCTGGATACGGAGCCGGCCACGCGCGGACGCGCCGGGTGACGAAGGTACGAGGAGACGCTGGTGCAACCAGGTCAGCCCGACATGCAGATGATCCTGCAGCAGGCGCAGAAGATGCAGGAGCAGCTCATGACCGCCCAGGCCGAGCTGGCCGCCGCGGAGGTCACCGGCCAGGCCGGGAACGGTCTGGTCCAGGTGACCACGACCGCCGCCGGTGAGGTGCGGGCCCTGCGGATCGACCCGAAGGTCGTCGACCCCGAGGATGTCGAGACGCTGCAGGACCTCGTCGTCGGCGCGCTGCACGATGCCGCCAGGGCCGCTCAGGAAATGCAGGCCGAGAAGATGGGCCCGCTGGCCGGCGCCCTGGGCGGCGACGCCGGCGGTTTCGGCCTGCCCGGCCTCGGATAGTTCGTGTTCGAGGGACCGGTCCAGGACCTGATCGACGAGTTGGGGAGGCTCCCGGGAGTGGGGCCGAAGAGCGCGCAACGGATCGCGTTCCACCTGCTCGCGGCCGACCCGGCCGACGTGTCGCGGTTGCAGGAGGTCCTGCAGAAGGTCAAGGACGGCGTCCGGTTCTGCGATGTCTGCGGCAACGTCTCGGAGCGGGAGCGGTGCCGGTACTGCGCCGACGCCCGCCGGGATCCCACCATCGTCTGCGTGGTTGAGGAGCCCAAGGACGTGCAGGCGGTGGAACGCACCCGCGAGTTCAAGGGCCGTTATCACGTGTTGGGCGGTGCCCTCGATCCGCTGGCCGGCATCGGTCCGGACACGCTGCGGATCCGGGAGCTGCTGGCCCGACTCGGCGGCACCGGACCCGCGCCCGACGAGACCGCCATCGCCGAGGTCATCATCGCCACCGATCCGAACACCGAGGGCGAGGCGACCGCCACCTACCTCGTGCGGCTGCTGCGCGACTTCCCGGGGCTCTCGGTCACCCGGCTGGCCTCGGGCCTGCCGATGGGCGGCGATCTCGAGTTCGCCGACGAGCTGACGTTGGGTCGAGCGCTGTCCGGCCGCCGCGTGTTGTGAGCCGGCGGCCGGGTTCCGGCGCGTTCACTCCCCGGGAACGCTCCGGATGACGGTGCTGTCCGTCGCTGTCACTCGTCCCACGGCGGGTTGTTGCTCGGACCCTGCATCTCGAACTGGCGCTCTTCCCAGATCCGGCGCCGCTCGCGGGCGATCCGCCGCCAGGCCGGCGCCTGGACCGAGTCGACGATACCCACCACGACGGCGATGACCACGATGAACGCAACCCCCGCGACGATGATCGCGATCATGGCGACCACCTGCCGAAACGAACCGCGAAGTGGCGACCGCTGATCCCTGCTGACACCATGTCAAGCCCCTTTCCCGTGTTCACTTCGTTGCCGGCGGGTCGCCGGACGGCATGTGGATCCCGGATCGGGCCGGGACGGGACGCAGCACGCTCCGGATCGCGGAGCGAGCACACGTGTGAAGCGGAACATCGGGAAGGACGGGCCGGAATTGATGATCACATCGGCCTCCTCTCCCGGGATGCCAGCCCGCTCGGCGTGGTGGCTATCACATCCGAAGGGCTGGGGTTTAGATTGCCTCAGGACAGTGCGCTGTGCAATTGCATTCGGCGGCCCGGACGCCACAATCACCCGCCGGCACCAATACTCAGCCGAGCCCGGAGGTGATGGTCATGGCCGGCCCGAACAGTCCGATCGGCTCGCGCCGTCGGCTCGGGGCTGAGCTGCGGCGGCTGCGGAGCCGGTCGGGCCTCACGCTCGACGACGTGGCCGAGCGGATGACCTGCTCGACGTCGAAGATCTCCCGGCTGGAGACGGGCAAGGGACTACCCAAGGTTCCCGACGTCCGGGAGCTGATGCGGATCTACGGCGTCGCGCCCGGCGCCGAGCAGGACATGCTGTTGCGTCTGGTGCACGACGGGCGGGAGCACGGCTGGTGGGAGGAGCTCACCGACAACGTCCCGCTGGAGCGATACATGCTGAACGCGCCCGGTCGGTACACCGCGCTGGAGAACGACGCCACCACGGTCCGCTCCTTCGACATGCCCATCGTGCACGGCCTGTTGCAGACCGAGGAATACGCGCGCGCGGTCAGCCACCACTTCCTGCCCAATCACTCCGGCGAGGAGATCGATCGCCTGGTCGAACTGCGGATCCTTCGCCAGCACGCGTTGCGCCGCGTTGACCCGGCGCCGCTGGCGATCATCGCGGTGATGGACGAGATGGTCCTGAATCGTCGGGTCGGCAGTACGTCGATCATGAAAGCGCAGCTGGAGCACCTCCACGACGTGGCGGGCCTGCCCAACGTCAGCATTCGGATCCTGCCGTTCGACGCGGGAATCCTGCGGGCGCACGCCGGCCAGTTCGTGCTGCTGGAGATCCCGACGGCGCTCGGCTCGGACGTCGTGTTCATCGAGGGCCATGCCGGCAACAACTACTTGGATGTCGAGGCCGACGTGGACCGCTATCGGGAGGTCCACGACGACGCGCTGCGGCACGCGCTCTCGACGGACGAATCCCGAGCCGTCATCGCTCGTTATCTGAACAGACACGGCTCGAACAGCGGGGCTTCGCATTCATGATCGAACAGGCCGTGCGCGACGGCGCGGGCGCAGCGCCCCGGACCAGGGGTGCTGGTCCGGCGAGATCGAGATGTGCGCTAACGTCCGCTCCTGGCTTGCGATCTCGAGGTACCCCAACCTTGCGCGGACCAGCCCCCCGAGCTTCGTCAACTCCCTGCTGTGTAGCGCCCGAGAGAGGCCGCCTGCCGTGACCGAATTCAAGATCAGCAGCTTCTGCAACTACGGGGACTGTGTCGAGGTCGGCGCGGCGCCCGACGGCGTCGTGCTCGTCAGGGACAGCAAGGATGTCGACCGGCGGATGCTGAGCTTCACCCGCGATGAGTGGGAAGCCTTCGTCAAGGGCGTCAAAGCCGGCGAGTTCGACTTCGCCTGAACGGCTCTCGATCGACGCTCGTCAGAACCGGCGAGTTCGATCACAGCTGATCCAGCTGTGACACCCGGGGCGGGCGAGTGGGCTGAACGGACGCCGTAGCGCAACCGTGACTCAGGAGCCTCCCCAACGCGGCCGTCGCCTAATACCGTCTGCGGATCTCCTACGAAGAGGTGCTGGGATGCGATCTGTTCGACGATTGTCGGCCGGCCTTGCGGCGGGTCTGCTGGCCGTGACGCTGGCTTCCTGCGCTCAGTCCGAGCGCAGCGACGGTGCCGCCCAGGGCGGCGCCGCCGGTGCCACCGGCGGCACGCTGGTCTTCGGCGCGCCCGGGGCACCCGACAATTTCGACCCCGCTTTCGCGCAGGACGGCGAGACGTTCCGGCCGGCCCGTCAGATGTACGACACGCTGATCACCTACAAGCTCGGCACCTCCGAGCTCGAGCCGTCGCTGGCCACCGAGTGGACGCCGAACGCCGACTTCACCCAGTGGACGTTCAAGCTCCGCGAGGGCGTGACGTTCCACGACGGCACCCCGTTCAACGCCGAAGCGGTCTGCTTCAACTTCGACCGCTGGTACAACCTCAAGGGCGCGCCGGCGCAGACCCAGGCCTACTACTACAGCTCGGTGTTCGAGGGCTTCGCCGCCAACGAGACCTCGGCCGGGCTGCCGCCGGTGTACAAGTCCTGTGCCGCAACGGATCCGACCACCGCGGTGCTCTCGCTGAACAAGGCCAAGGGCGCGTTCCCGGCCGCGTTCGGGCTGACCTCCCTGTCGATCTCCAGCCCGACCGCGCTGCAGCAGTACGACGCGGACAAGGTCGAGCAGAGCGGCGAGGCGTTCACCTACGGCGCCTACGCCACCGACCACCCGACCGGCACCGGGCCGTTCAAGTTCGAGAGCTACGACCGGACCGCGAACGTGATCACGTTGGCCCGCAACGACACCTACTGGGGCGACAAGGCCAAGGTCGACAAGCTGATCTTCAAGATCATTCCGGACGAGAACGCGCGCAAGCAGGAGCTGCAGGCCGGCACCATCGACGGCTATGACTACCCGAACGCCGCCGACTGGGAGTCGCTGCGCACCGAGGGCTACAACGTGCTGGTCCGCCCGGTGTTCAACATCCTCTACCTCGGCATCAACCAGAAGAACAACCCGGCGCTGAAGGACCTGAGGGTGCGGCAGGCCATCGCCTACGCCCTGGACCGGGAATCGCTGGTGCGCAACCAGCTGCCCGAGGGTGCGGTGGTCGCCTCCCAGTTCATGCCCGACACCGTCGACGGTTACGCCCCGGACCTGCAGCCGATCCCGTACGACCCGGACAAGGCCAAGCAGCTGCTCGCCGAGGCCGGCCAGCCGAACCTGACGGTCAACTTCTACTACCCGACCGAGGTCACCCGGCCCTACATGCCGAACCCGACCAACATCTTCACCGCGCTCTCGGAGAACCTGCGGGCGGTCGGCATCACCGTCAACCCGGTCCCGCAGCCGTGGAACGGCGGCTACCTCGACTCGGTGCAGGCCAACGGAACCCAGGACCTGCACCTGCTCGGCTGGACTGGCGACTACAACGACGCCGGCAACTTCGTCGGCACCTTCTTCGGCACCGGCAAGCCGGAGTTCGGGCTCACCGACCCGGCGATCTTCGCGGAGGTCGGCGCGGCCGACGCCGTGGTCGACCCGGCCGCGCACGCCGCGGCGTACGAGCAGGTCAACCGGGATCTGATGGCCAAGTACCTACCGGCGGTGCCGATCTCCAGCTCGCCACCGGCGCTGGTGGTTCGGGAGAACATCACGGGCCTGATCCCGTCGCCACTGACCGACGAGAGGTTCTTCACCGTCAGCAAGGGCTGACCCGATAAGGACCCGAGTGGCACCGCCGCATCGGCGGTGCGACTCTCGTTGCTCCACGGACCTGTGCTCAGCGGAGGGGGCGAATGCTGAGATTCGTCGTGCGACGCCTGCTGCAGGTCATCCCGACGCTGCTGCTGCTGTCGCTGCTCGTCTTCGCCTGGCTGCGCAGCCTGCCCGGTGGACCGGCCGCGGCCTTTCTTGGCGACCGCTCCACCCCGGAGCGGATCGCCGAGTACAACCGCATCATCGGGCTCGACCAGCCGCTCTACGTGCAGTACGGGAAGTTCCTGAGCCGGGTGGCCACCGGCGACTTCGGCACGTCGACGAAGACCAGCCAGCCGGTGTTGGCCGAGATCGGGCGCGCACTGCCGGCCACCGTCGAGCTGTCGGTGGCCGCGCTGCTCATCGCCGTGCTGCTCGGCATCCCGCTGGGCTACCTGGCCGCCCAGCAGCGCGGCCGCCCGCTCGACGTGGCGACGATCATCGCCACCCTGGTCGGGGTCGCGGTGCCGGTGTTCTTCCTGGGCTACCTGCTCAAGGCGGTGTTCGCGGTTCAGCTCGGCTGGTTCCCACCGTCGGGTCGGCAGGCCGTCGGGATCGACGCCACCAACATCACCGGGTTCGCGGTGCTCGACGGGTTCCTCACCCGCGAGTTCGACGCCAGCCTGGACGCGCTGAGCCACCTGGCGCTGCCGGCGATCACGCTGGCCACCATCCCGCTCGCGGTGATCGTCCGGATCACCCGCGCATCGGTGCTCGACGTGCTCGAGTCCGACTTCGTGCGCACCGCCAACTCCAAGGGGCTCACGCCCGGGGTGATCCGCAGCCGGCACGTGCTGCGCAACGCGCTGCTGCCGGTGTCCACGACCATCGGCCTGCAGGTCGGGCTGCTGCTGGCCGGCGCGGTGCTCACCGAGAAGGTGTTCAACTGGGGCGGCATCGGCACCCTGCTGGCCGACGCGATCACCGAGAAGGACTATCCGCGGCTGCAGGCCCTGCTGCTGCTCGGCGCCCTGGTGTACGTGCTGGTCAACCTGCTGGTCGACCTGTCCTACGCGATCATCGATCCGCGGGTTCGGCTGTCATGACCGGGTCATCGGCAACGATCGGACGTCGGCCATGAGCACCACCTGGGCGCAGCGCCGCAAGGACCGCATTGACGACCTCGCCGGCGGCCGCAGCCTCACCTCCGAGGCGTTCCGGCGGCTGCGCCGCGACCCGATCGCGCTCACCGGCGCGGTGCTGGTCGGGGTGTTCGTGGTGATCGCGATCCTGGCCCCGCTGATCGCTCCGCACAGCGCGACCGAGCCGTTCCCGCAGCTGCAGGCCGAGTTGCGGCCCGGGTCGATCCCGGGCGCCCAGGAGGGGTTTCCGCTGGGCAGCGACCAGCTCGGGCGCGACTTCTTCTCCCGGATGATCCTGGCTTCCCAGCAGACCCTGCTGGTCGGCGTGCTCGCCACCCTCATCGGGCTCGCGGTCGGGCTGGTCATCGGCACCCTGGCCGGCGCCTTCGGGGGCTGGGTGGACACCCTGCTGATGCGCTGCACGGACGTGCTGCTGGCCATCCCCAGCCTGCTGCTGGCGATCTCGGTCGCCGCGCTGGCCGCGAGCGCCTCGCAGACGACGGTGATCATCGCGGTGGCCGTGGTCAGCGTGCCGATCTTCGCCCGCCTGCTGCGCGGCTCGATGCTGGCGCAGCGGCACAGTGATCACGTCGTCGCGGTCACCTCGTTGGGCGTGCGCCGCCCCGCGGTCGTGCTGCGCCACATGCTGCCCAACGCGATCGGACCGGTGATCGTGCAGGCCACGCTGACCCTGGCCACCTCCATCCTGGACGCGGCGGCGCTGTCGTTCCTGGGGCTCGGCGACGCCGATCCGGGGCGCGCCGAGTGGGGTCTCATGCTCTCCCAGGCCCAGACCTATTTGGACGTCCGCCCGGCGCTCGCGTTCTACCCGGCGGCGGCGATCATCCTGGTGGCGCTGGGTTTCACGCTGCTGGGCGAGTCGTTGCGCGAGGCGCTGGATCCCAAGGGGCGGCGCTGATGCCGGGGCTGAGCAAGGGCGGGCCACCGTTGCTGGAGGTCCGCGACCTGCGGGTGGCGTTCCAGCGCCGCGGCGAGGCCCCGACGGTCGCCGTGGACGGGGTGAGCTTCTCCGTCGAGCCCGGTCAGGTCGTCGGACTGGTGGGCGAATCGGGCTGCGGCAAGTCGGTCACCTCGCTGGCGATCATGCGGCTGCTGCCGGCGCGCGGGGTGGCCGTCTCCGGAAACGTCCTCATGGACGGCGAGGACCTGCTGACGCTGTCGCAGGCGCAGATGCGCGACCGGCGGGGCCGCGACCTGTCGATGGTGTTCCAAGATCCGCTGTCCTCGCTGAACCCGGTGATCCCGATCGGGCTGCAGGTCACCGAGGTGCTGCGGCGACACCGCGGGATGGACAAGGCGACCGCGCGCACGGCGGCGGCCGAGCTGCTGGACCGGGTCGGTATCCCGGACGCGCGGCGCCGGCTCGACTCCTACCCGCACGAGTTCTCCGGGGGGATGCGGCAACGGGCGCTGATCGCCATCGCGCTGGCCTGCCAGCCGCGGCTGCTCATCGCCGACGAGCCGACCACCGCGCTGGACGTGACGATCCAGGCCCAGATCCTGGAGCTGCTGCGAGAGCTGGTCCGCGAGACCGGGGCCGCGCTGGTCATGATCACGCACGATCTCGGGGTCGTCGCCGGGCTGTGCGACATGGTCAACGTGCTCTACGGCGGGCGAATAGTCGAACGGGCGCAACGGAATCGGCTCTTCGGCACGCCGCGCCACCCCTACACGCACGGTTTGTTGCGGTCGATCCCGCGCCTGGACGCGCCCGCGGGGGAGCCGCTGGAGGCGATCCCGGGCTCGGTGGTCGACAACCTGCCATGGACGAGCGCGTGCGCGTTCGCGCCGCGCTGTGCGCGCGAGATCGAACGCTGCACCGACGTGACCCCCGGGGTGGAGAACGTCGGCGGGCGGTTGCTGCGCTGCCACAACCCGGTACCGGCGAGCGTGGAGTAGCCGTGAGCGATCCAGAGGACTCCGCGGCCGGTCCGCTGCTCGACGTGCGTGACGTCGCAGTGCACTTCCCGATCAAGCGCGGGGTGGTCATCGACCGCACCGTCGGCCACGTCTACGCGGTCGACGGGGTGTCGCTCACCATCGACCGCGGCGAGACCTATGGGCTGGTCGGGGAGTCCGGCTGCGGCAAGTCCACGCTGGGCCGCAGCATCGTGCGGCTGGAGAAGCCCACCTCGGGGCACGTGCTGTTCGACGGCCAGGACATCGCCGGGCTGGCCGGCGAGCAGCTGCGCCGGATGCGCCGCCGCTTCCAGATGGTGTTCCAGGACCCGATGTCCAGTTTGGACCCTCGACAGTCGGTGCAGTCGTTGCTCATCGAGGGGATGAAGGCGCACGGGCTGTCCCAGGGGGCCAAGGCCGACAACACCCGGCTGCGGGAGCTGATCGACTCGGTCGGGCTGCCGGCGGCCGCGCTGCGCCGCTACCCGCACGAGTTCTCCGGCGGGCAGCGCCAGCGCATCGGCATCGCCCGCGCGCTGTGCGTCGAGCCCGACCTGATCGTCGCCGACGAGCCGGTGTCGGCGCTGGACGTCTCGGTGCAGGCCCAGGTGCTCAACCTGCTGGGCCGGCTACAGGCCGAGCTGGGGCTGACCTACCTGGTGATCGCGCACGACCTCGCCGTGGTGCGCCACGTCAGCGATCGGGTGGGCGTGATGTACCTGGGCGGGCTGGTCGAGGAGGCACCCTCGCAGGTCCTCTACGACGACCCGCAGCACCCGTACACCAAGGCGCTGCTGTCGGCAGTGCCGGTGCCGGACCCGGAGATCGAGGACCGGCGCGAGCGCATCCTGCTCACCGGCGACCTGCCCTCACCCGCGGCTCCGCCCGACGGCTGCCGGTTCCACACCCGCTGCCCGTGGCGGCAGCCGGAGCGTTGCCACGACGAGCGACCGCAGCTGCGGGTGATCGAGGGCGCCGATGCCGGGCACCGGGTGGCCTGCCACTACGCCGAGGACATCCGCGCCGGCCGGCTGCCCGCGCACAGCGTGGAACCGCAGCCGCTGATCGAGGACGTGCTCGGGCCGGGTGCGGTGCCGGAGTCTCCCGGATCGGTGACCGAGATACTGGGGCGCTGAGAGCGGCGCTGCCCTCGACAGCGGCTCTGCGACGTCGGTGTCACGCGCTCGATCATTCCGCAGACGGTGCGCGCCGGACCCTTCGGATGATCAGGTGGTCCAGCGCGAACCGCCCTGGACCGACCACGGCGAGGACCAGGCTCAGCAGCCCGATCGCGATGACGGTCTCCGGGCCGGTGTGATCCATGGCGTACAGCGCCGACGGGTGCACCAGCAGCCAGGCCCCCAGCATGTTCAGCGCCATCAACACCCCGATGATCGGCGTCCCCAGGCCGAGGATCAGCGCGAGGCCACCGACGGCCTCCAGCAGCAGGTTCGCCGGCCCGGCGATGGCGGCCAACGGGATCCCGGACTGCTCGAACAGCAGCCCGACCCCGGCGATGCTGCCGCCGGCGAAGTCGTACTCGAGCTTGGCGTGCGCGATCATCAGCACGGCGAGGCCGATGCGCGCGACGAGCAGCACGTACTCGCGCGCCGTGCGCACCGCACGGTCGTACCGGTGCTGGGTGCTGGCGGTTGTCGTGATCATCGACACGTTCCTCCCGATGTCAGTCCGGTGTGGTCACCTCTTATTCTGAGAGTTGAAGTCAAGTTGAGGTCAAGGGGTCCGCGGCCGCCCACCCGTCCGGCGGTACGCCGAGCTGGGGGCGTACCGCCGGAGGGGTGGAGCGGTCAGCGCATGGCGCGGTTGACCGCCGACACCACCGCGCGCAGGCTCGCGTTGACGATCGAGGAGTCGACGCCGACCCCCCAGAGCACGGTGCCCTCCACCGCGCACTCGACGTAGGCGGCGGCCCGGGCGTCGTCGCCGGCCGACAGGGCGTGCTCGTGGTAGTCGAGCACGCGCACGTCGAAGCCGATCCCGGCCAGCGCGTCGACGAACGCGGCGATCGGGCCGTTGCCGCTGCCCGCGATCTCGTGCAGGTCGTTCTCCACGCGCACGGTGGCGACGATCTCGTCGGTGCCCTCGCCGTCGCTGGTCAGCCGGTGGCGGATCAGCTTGAGCGGGGTGACGCGGTCCAGGTACTCGGTTTCGAAGACGTCGCGCATCTCCTTGGGCGAGACCTCGCCGCCCGCGGAGTCGGTGACATCCTGGATCACCCGGCTGAATTCCATCTGCAGCCGCCGCGGCAGATCCATCTGGTGCTCGGCCTTCATGATGTAGGCCACGCCACCCTTGCCGGACTGCGAGTTCACCCTGATCACGGCCTCGTAGGTGCGCCCGATGTCCTTCGGGTCGACCGGCAGGTAGGGCACCTCCCACGGGAACTGGTCGACCTCGACGCCGGCGGCGGCCGCGTCGACCTTCATCGACTCGAAGCCCTTGTTGATCGCGTCCTGGTGGCTGCCGGAGAACGCGGTGTAGACCAGGTCGCCGCCCCACGGGTGCCGCTCGGCCACCGGTAGCTGGTTGCAGTACTCGACGGTGCGGCGGATCTCGTCGATGTCGGAGAAGTCGATCTGCGGGTCGATGCCCTGCGTGAACAGGTTCATGCCCAGCGTCACCAGGTCGACGTTGCCGGTGCGCTCGCCGTTGCCGAACAGGCAGCCCTCGATCCGGTCCGCACCGGCCTGGTAGCCCAGCTCGGCGGCGGCCACCCCGGTGCCGCGGTCGTTGTGCGGGTGCAAGCTCAGCACCACGCCGTCGCGGCGGGCCAGGTTGCGGTGCATCCACTCGATGGAGTCGGCGTAGACGTTCGGGGTGGCCATCTCCACCGTGGCCGGCAGGTTGACCACCATCGGGGACTCCGGAGTGGGCTGCCAGATCGCCGAGACGGCGTTGCAGACCTCGACCGCGTACTCCAGTTCGGTGCCGGTGTAGGACTCCGGGGAGTACTCGAAGCGCCAGTCGGTGGCCGGGTACTTCTCGGAGAACCGCAGCACGTCCTCCGCGCCGTCGGTGGCGATCCGGGAGATCCCGGTCCGGTCGGAGCGGAACACCACCCGGCGCTGCAGGATCGAGGTGGAGTTGTAGAGGTGCACGATGGCCCGCGAGGCGCCCTCGCAGGCCTCGTAGGTGCGCTCGATCAGCTCCCGGCGGGCCTGGGTCAGCACCTGGATGGTGACGTCGTCCGGGATCAGGTCGTGGGTGATGATCTCGCGGACGAAGTCGAAGTCGGTCTGGCTCGCGGCCGGGAAACCGACCTCGATCTCCTTGTAGCCCATCCGCACCAGCAGCTCGAACATGCGGCGCTTGCGGGCCGGGCTCATCGGGTCGATCAGCGCCTGGTTGCCGTCACGCAGGTCCACCGCGCACCACAGCGGGGGCTTGGTGATCCTGGTGTCCGGCCAGGTGCGGTCGGGCAGCGATACCGGCTCCACGACCTCGTGGAACGGGCGATAGCGGGCGAAGGGCATCTGCGAACCGCGTTGACGGTTCCACGGGGGCTGGTTGGCGGGGGCCGGACCGGCCGGGGTGCGCAGCCGGCTGGACGAGGTTGACGAGTAGGCGTCGGGGGAGGTGGTCATCGCAAGGCTCCTGGTGGCGAGAAATGAATCGCGACCGGCGCACGCCGAGATCCCGCGACGAGGGGCCGGTCGGTCAGACCCCGCCGCGGCGGCGAAGGAGCAGGCGCACCACGTTGGCGAGAGTAGCCCGACTTCGCAACACGGCAACCCCCGGCCCCCGCCGGTGCCCGCCGATCGAGTGATTCTCGGGCGCAGCCCGCGGTCGCTCGGCGTGCCGAGGCGCCTCGCCGCGGGTCGAGCGGGAACTGTCGCGGCGTGCGGAACTCGACACGCGGCGGCGTCTACGCGTTCGCGCGCGTGCTGAACACGATCGGGCTGGCCATCGTGGCCGTGATCGTCGCGTACATCGCGCTCACCCTGCTGGACGCCAACCCGGACAACACCGCCGCCACGCTCATCCGGGAGCTGGCCGAGTACTTCAACCTCGGCCTGTCGAACCTGTTCCTGGTGGACAACACGAAGTGGCTGATCGGCCTCAACTACGGGGTGGCCGCGCTGATCTGGTTGGTGGTCACCACCGTGGTGGTGCGGTTGGTGCGGCGCGCCGGCTGATCAGTCGGCCGGTGGCAGCTCCTCGAGCGAGAGCTGTCGGGTGACCGGACGCTCGCCGCTGAGCCGTCGGGCCAACGCGTCCAGATCGAGGCGCACCGCCGCCCGCGGCTCGAAGGCCCGGCGGGGTTCGGCCCGGCGGATCGGGGACCGCTCGACGACCGTCTCCCCCTTCCTGTCCTGCCGGATCGGCGCGTAGCCCGCCCTGCGCAGCGCGGCGAGGGTCTTGTCGATCGGCTCGGTGCTGGCCAGCACGGTGTCCGAGAGCGCCCGCAGACGCAACGACGCAAGGCCGCGGTGGGCCGCGACCTCGGCACCGAGGGCGGCG
The DNA here is from genome assembly GCA_963730945.1 of uncultured Actinomycetota bacterium. Lineage (GTDB taxonomy): Bacteria > Actinomycetota > Actinomycetes > Mycobacteriales > Pseudonocardiaceae > Pseudonocardia. Next base: position 68,640 of record CAVSTV010000002.1, on the reverse strand, counting down.
TCGGCGACCTTCACGCAACAGGCCACCGCGAACACCTGCAGCTGCCCGTGCCGGCGGGCGACGTCGCGCACCAGGTAGGTCAGCGGCTGGGGCAGCGGGTTGTCGGCGACCGCCGCCAGCTCCGCGAGCAGCCCGTCGGCGGTGCGCCCGGCGTCCAGCGCGGCACGCACGGTGTCGGGGGTGAACCGCCAGCTGGACGCGACGTCCCGGCTCTCGGATGCGGCCACCTCGTCGAGCAACCGGGACAGCGCCACGGCCGGGCGGCCGCTGACGATCACGGTCAGATCGGGCAGGAAGGTGGCGGTGCCGGTGTGCTCGGGGATCATCCCGTTCGCGGCCGTGACCAGCGCCGCGAGCGGATCCGCGGTGCGCGCCGCGGCCAGCAGTGCGTGCCCGAGCGGGGTGAGGGTGCCCTCGGAGACCAGCCCGAGAAGCCCGGCCTCGTCCAGGGTGGCACGCAGTCGCGGCGCGGTGTCCGATCCGCCGGACATCGGCTGGTGGAAGGCCAGCAGCGCGGCCAGCCCGTCGATGTCGATCAGCCCGCGGCCGGTGGGCAGGGTGGCCAGCTCGGTGAGCGCCGCGGCGCGCAGGCGGGCGTTCGGGCCGCCGCCGAAGCGGTGGGTCAGCGCGGGCTGCGCCTTGCCGGATTCGTCCACCCGGTGGCTGGGCACGGGCGCGGCCTGCCACCAGGCCAGCAGCAGCGTGGCCAACGCCGCGGCCGGATCGCCGGTGAGCCAGTCGTCGGCGTCGGCGCTGGCGAGCACAGCGTCCGAGGTGACGGCGACCAGCCCGGCCGCGGCCGCGATCTCCAGCCACAGCCGGATCGCGGGCTCCCCGGTGGACAGCCCCTTGGCCATCCGGCGCAGCTCCCGCACGCCGACGCCGCCCGACTGCAGGGTGGCCGGTGGCGCTCGGTCCAGCAGCGCGAGCAGCCGGCGCACCGCCTCCACCGCGGCGCCGGCCGCGTGCCGGCCGGCGTCGGAGAGCCGCTCCGGTGCGATGGCGGCGGTCGCCGGCGCCGGCGGCTCGGCGGTGAACGGGGCGTGGTAGTCCGGCCCGCGCACGGCCAGCGCCAGCTCCCGCGGCATCTCGCCGACGCCCCACTCGGTGGGCACGATCCAGCCCTGCACGGCCAGCGCCAGGCCCAGCTGGTCGGGCTCGATGCGCTGGAAGCTGTTCGGGAAGTGCACGCCCGCCAGCCGCGGACCGTGCCAGGCCACCTTGTCCACGATGTCGGCGAGTGCGGGCGGGGCCTGCTCCAACCGCTGGGCGACGGCGACCGGATCGGCGACGGCCGCGGTGAGCGCGTCGACCCATTCCCGCTTGCGGTCGATGCCGCCCAGACCGAGGCCGGACCCGATCCTGGCCAGCTGGGCGACGGTGAGCGCCTGGTAGAGCACCTGCCCGGAGCGGCCCAGCGCGAGCGGGTTCGGCAACACCTGGGCCCACGCCCCGGACATCCGCACCGACGCGCCCGCCGGCCAGACCAACGCCAGCCCCGACAGCTCGTCCAGCGCCTGGTCCACCCGGCGCGCGACACCCTCGTCGCCGATCCCGAGCAGGGCCAGCAGCTCGTCGCGCTCGGCGGAACCGCTGAGCGCGAGCACCGCCTCGGCGACCTGCAACGCCGGCAGGCTCAACAGCTCGCCGGCCAGCTCGATCGAGCGCTGCCCGTTCAGCCGGCCGGCGAGCTCCGCGAGACTCCGCGGCTCCGGCGGGCGGGCCACGTCCGGCCGGCGCGCCAACAGCAGCCGCAGCTGGTCGGTGCGCAGCGACGCCAGCCACGCGGCCAGACCCGATGTGCTGCTCATGGTGGGCACCGTAGGCGAGCCCACCGACAGTCCTCACCGCGGCCGGGAGCGGGCCGTGGCGGCCACCGGCGATCGGACGGGCCCCTGATCGGCTCAGGACAGGTCGACGACGGCGTATCCGAACGGCTCGGCGTGCACCGACCCGGGCGCCACGGTGACGCCGGCGCCGATGAGCACCGTTCCGGCCCCGGTGATCTGCGGCAGCTCGGTCGCGACGGCGCGGCCGCCGGGGTTGACCACCACGAGGTGGGTGCCGCCGCGCAGGTAGACGAACGGGTAGCCGGCGTGCAGCACCTGCAGCGAGCCGGCCGTTCCGAGCGCCGGGGTCGTGCGGCGCAGCGCGATCAACCGGCGCAACAGGTGCAGTGGCGAGCCCTCGTCAGCCAGCTGCGCGGTCACCGTCGGGCGGTCCGGCGCCGGGTCGACCGGCAGGTAGAGCCGCTCGGGTGCGGCGCTGGAGAAGCCGGCGTTGGGTCCGTCGTCCCACTGCATCGGGGTGCGCGCGCCGGCCCGGTTGTAGGTCGGGTGCACGACCGAGCCCTCGACGTCGGGCAGGCCCGGCTGGTAGCGCATCCCGATCTCGTCGCCGTAGTAGATCGAGGGCACGGTCGGCCAGCTGAGCAGGAACATGAACGCCGCGCCGAGCTGCTCGGCGGTGCGTGATCCGCAGGCCATCCGGGAGAAGTCGTGGTCGGCGGAGGCGAGCAGCACCGGCCGATCCGGACCGAACCATTCCTGGTGCTCCTGCCAGTCGCGCAGCAGCGTGGCGGTGGAACCGGCGCCGGCGGCGTCGAAGAAGCACGGCACCGGGTCGATCCAGGGCAGCGTGCCGGCGCCGCCGTTGTTGAACAGCGAGCTGTGCGGGTCGTGGATGACCAGGAAGAAGTCGGCGTGGAAGGCCGGTGCCGCGTCGGTGCTCGGCTCCACCCCCTCGGGGATGATCACCGCGTCCGGGTAGGTGCGGTCCAGCCAACCGCGCAGCTCGCGCCAGAGCGCGATCGTGGCCACGTACCCCGGATCGTCCTTGACCAGCGAGAACGCCATGTCCACCCGGAACCCGGCGACGCCGCGGTCCAGCCAGAACGCCATGATGTCCCGCAGCGCGGCCCGGTTGGCCAACGGTCCGGGCGCGTCGACCGGCTGCCGCCACGGCTTGCTCTCCTCGAGCCGGGCGTAGCCGAAGTTCAGCGCGGGTTGGGTGTCGTAGAAGTTCTTCAGGTAGTAGCCGGGCCGCGGTCCGGGCGAGGCGACGAAACCCTCACCCGGACCGTCGGCCCAGATGTAGCGGTCGTCGGTCGGGTCGGCAGCGCTGGCCACGAACCACGGGTGCGCGCTGGACGTGTGCCCGGCGACCAGGTCGAGCAGCACCCGGATGCCGCGGTCGCGGGCGGCGGCCACGAACCGGACGAGGTCGTCGTTGGTGCCGTAGCGCGGCGCGACCCGCAGGTAGTCGGCCACGTCGTAGCCGGCGTCGGTGAACGGGGAGGCGAAGCAGGGGTTGAACCAGATCGTGTTCACGCCCAGCCAGGCCAGGTGATCCAACCGGGCCAGCGCGCCGGGGAAGTCACCGACGCCGTCGCCGTCGGAGTCGGCGAACGACTGCGGGTAGATCTCGTAGAACACGGCCTGGGTGAGCCAGTGCGCCGGTGGGGAGGGGACGGTCACGGTCCCATCATGGCGCCCGGGCCGGGAGCGCGCCCGGGGGTGAGCGGCGGCCCGCTGATCGCCTCGTTGACCTCCACGGCCCCGCTGCGACACCGCATAGCTCCAACGGCTTGGAAAGCAGCAGCGAGGCCTGCATGTACGTCATCAAAGGTTGCGGTTCCGCTGAGGATCCGACAGATAGCAAGCTTCCTGGCTGCGACGGTAAGGAGCTTTCCGAATATTCTTGGAGTAACGGTGCACTGGTCGATTCGACAAACGAAAGGCCGAGCGGGATGGACGCGCAGCGGTGGTGGCAAGATCGCGGGAAAATCCCCGTTCTCGTCGCGGGTGTCTTCGAGGGAGGTGGCGCCAAAGGCATCGCCTACGCGGGCGCGCTTAAGGCCATGAAGGAGACGGGTTGCTGGTTTACGGCGGTGGCCGGCGCCTCGGCCGGCGCGATCACTGCCGCCCTGGTGGCGGCTGGGCTGGAGCCAGATGAGATCGAGGAGGAGACATCCAGGGGACTGCTGTCCCTGTCCGGGGGCCTGCTGCGCGGACTTCGTCGACTGGCGCCGTCGGGTGCCTACTACGACAGCGCCGAACTACACCGCTGGCTGGAGAGAATTCTTGCCTGTCAGGTCACCGGGCTGAGCGGGGTGCAGGCATCGTCGGAGGGCGTCACCTTCGTCGAGCTGTTCGCGGCGACCGGAATCGAGCTCAATGTCGTGGCCGCGGATCTCACATTGCGTCGACAGATCGTGTTCAGCCATCTGGACACCCCGCACTGCCAGGTCGCTCAGGCGGTGCTCGCGTCATCGGCGATCCCCTTCGCGTTCGGGTCCGGGGCGCTGGCAATGACCTGTTCTGACGATCCGGCACCGGGACGACGGCATCATCTGATCGTCGACGGCGGCGTGTGGGCGAACTACCCGGACTTCGTTTTCCGCGATCCGTCGTTCCGTCTGAGCCAGGGCCGACCGGCGCGACCGGAGGAGGAACTGGTCATCGGCTTTCTGCTACGGGTCGGGGATGACGCAGCTGAGCGCAAGCTGCGCGAGCTGATGAGGGATGCCCGATTCGAGCCGCTGCAGACCGCCACACCGTGCGCCCTCGAGCTGCACCGCCCCGGTGCGCCGGTGGACCCGGCGGGCCGCCCTGATCGTGGCGTGCTGATAGGGCTACTCGGGATCGTGCTGTCGACCGGCACCCTCCTCAGCAGGTTGATCATGTTGCTGGCGAGTGTGTTCAGCGTCTTCGTCGGTACCGTCGGCACCGATTCACGGGGAGGTCTGGGCCAGGCGCTCGACGAAGTATTGGACGCCTGGGCGAGGCTTCGCGGCAAGACGAGAGCAGTGCACGGCGCGATTCCGAAACGGAACCTGGAAGAACGACTCTGGTGGGCGCAACCTCTCACACGTGGTCGCGCCCTCATGGTCGACGCCGCTGGAACCGCGCTGTCGTCGATGCAGTTTCCGCTCGTCGGCGGCTTGCTGTGGGTCGTTCTGTTCTGTTTCATCTCGCCATCGGTGGTCAACCTGCTGGTCGATGCCGCGGCGCAGGCTGTGATGTTCGAGCAGGTTCACTTCTGGCCGAGGGTCGGCGAGGTGCTGGCTGAATTCCTCGGCATGCTCTTGGTCGCGGGCCTCGCGTCGTTCGCCCTGCTCTTCTTGATCTTTCTGGCGGAGCTGATCACGGCGAACTGCCTGCTGTACGTGGGTTTTCGACGCCTCGGCATGCCGCTCGCCGTGACGTACTCGCCGGCACCGGGGCGCCGCCATGGTCGGGAAGGGCGGAGGACGAGCACGTGGTCCGGCTCACCCTGCCGCCGGAGGTGGACACGCTCAGCTTCGCCATACACGAGCGGGTGCGGCAGCAGGTGATCGACTCCGCCTGCAAACAGGCCCGGACACAGCTTGCGGAAATTCTCAAGTAGCCGCGGTATGTGTCACCCCGAGCCACTCGAGGTGATCGAGCCGGGCCAGCACGCCAGGAACGGTCACGGGTCCCACATGGCGCCCAGGCCGGGCGCGCGCCGGGGTTCAGCGGCGACCCGAGCGCACCACGCGCGACGAGCGCTGCGTCATGGTTGTCGCGGATGCCGGATAGAAGCCACAACGCAGCGCTCGTCGCGTCCGGCACGGGCGGGTTCGTCGGACCCCGCCGGTAGGGTTGGTTCCCGGAACGGCGTCCGATCATGAGGCGCCCGGGGGGAGGAGGTTCGGCGGTGGCCCTCGTCGTGCAGAAGTACGGCGGATCGTCCGTGCAGGATGCCGACCGCATCAAGAAGGTCGCGGAGCGGATCGTCCGGACGCACAAGGAGGGCAACGACGTCGTCGTGGTGGTCTCCGCGATGGGCGACACCACCGACGAGCTGCTCGATCTCGCCGAGCAGGTCTCGCCCGCGCCGCCGCCGCGCGAGATGGACATGCTGCTCACCGCCGGGGAGCGGATCTCCAACGCGCTGGTCGCGATGGCCATCGACGCGCTCGGCGAGCAGGCCCGCTCGTTCACCGGCTCGCAGGCCGGCATGATCACCACCAACAAGCACGGTGACGCCCGCATCGTGCAGGTCAACCCGCACCGGTTGAGCGAGGCGCTGGACGAGGGATCGATCGTGCTGGTCGCCGGCTTCCAGGGCGTCAGCCAGGACTCCAAGGACGTCACCACGCTCGGCCGCGGTGGGTCCGACACCACCGCGGTGGCGCTGGCCGCCGCCCTGGGCGCCGATGTGTGCGAGATCTACACCGACGTCGACGGTATTTTCACGGCCGATCCGCGCATCGTTCCCGATGCCCAGCGCCTGGACAGCATCACCTACGAGGAGATGCTGGAGATGGCCGCGTGCGGGGCGAAGGTGCTGCACCTGCGGGCCGTGGAGTACGCGCGGCGCTACAACGTGCCGCTGCGGGTGCGCAGCTCGTACAACGACAAGCCGGGCTCGCTCGTGACCGGCTCGATCGATCGAGACTCTTCCGAGGAGAGCGCAGTGGAACAGGCGATCATCACCGGGGTCGCGCACGACCGCTCCGAGGCCAAGATCACGGTCATCGGGGTGCCGGACACCCCGGGCATGGCCGCCCGGATCTTCCGCACGGTGGCCGAGGCCGAGATCAACATCGACATGGTGCTGCAGAACATCAGCCACGAGGGCAGCCGGTTCACCGACATCACCTTCACGCTGCCACGCACCGACGGGCCGCGGGCGCTGGCCGCGCTCACCGCCGGGCAGGCCGAGATCGGCTTCGCGCGGCTGCTGCACGACGCGCAGATCGGCAAGGTGTCGCTGGTCGGGGCGGGTATGCGCAACCACCCGGGGGTCACGGCCACGTTCTGCGAGGCGCTCTCGGGCGCCGGTATCAACATCGAGACCATGAACACATCGGAGATCCGGATCTCGGTGATCTGCCGGGAGGATCAGCTCGATCTCGCCGTGGCCGCACTGCACGGCGCGTTCGAGCTCGGCGGCGAGGAGCGAGCCGTGGTGCACGCGGGGACCGGACGATGACGAGCGCGCGGGAGCGGGGCCCGGTCGTCGCGATCGTCGGTGCCACCGGCGCGGTCGGCAGCACGATGATCGAGATCATCGACGCGCGGGAGAGCGTGCCCTGGTCGGAGATCCGGCTGGTCGCCTCGGCCCGGTCGGCCGGCAAGGTGCTGCGGGTACGCGGCGCCGAGGTCACCGTGCAGGCGCTGGCACCCGAGGTGTTCGACGGCGTGGATGTGGCGTTGTTCGACGTGCCCGACGAGGTCAGCGCCGAGTGGGCGCCGATCGCGGCGGCCCGCGGCGCGGTGGCCGTGGACAACTCCGGTGCGTTCCGGATGGACCCCGACGTGCCGCTGGTCGTGCCCGAGGTCAACGCCGAGGCCGCCGCGAACCGGCCCCGCGGCATCATCGCCAACCCCAACTGCACGACGCTGTCGATGATGGCGGCGATGGGCGCGCTGCACCGCGAGTTCGGGTTGGAGGCGCTGGTCGTCTCCTCCTACCAGGCCGCATCCGGGGCCGGGCAGATCGGCATCGACCGGCTGGCGGCCGAGGTCGCCGCGGTGGCCGGCCGCGACGTCGGGCACCGCGGCGGGGATGTGGCCGAGGCCCTCGCGGCGGCCGGGCTGGACCCGGCCGACTCCCCGTTCCCGGCGCCACTGGCGCTGAACGTGGTGCCCTGGGCCGGCTCGGTGAAGGACGACGGTTGGAGCTCCGAGGAGCTCAAGGTGCGCAACGAGTCCCGCAAGATCCTCGGTCTGCCCGAGCTGCGGGTCTCGGCCACCTGCGTGCGGGTCCCGGTGATCACCACGCACTCGCTGACGGTGCACGCCACCTTCGGCCGCGAGGTCACCGTGGAGGCGGCGCGCAAGGTGCTCGGCGCGCAGCCCTCCATCGTGCTGCGCGACGACCCGGCGGCCGGTCAGTGGCCGACCCCGGCCGACGCCGTCGGTGGCGACCCGACCTGGGTCGGGCGGATCCGCCAGGCCCTGGACTTCCCGAACACGCTGGAGCTGTTCGTCTGCGGCGACAACCTGCGCAAGGGCGCCGCGCTGAACACCTACGAGATCGCCGAGACGGTGGCCGCCACCCTCTGATCGGCACATGGCGAGTCAGGACAGGCCGGGTCAGGACAGGGCGGGGCCGGTCAGCCGGAGCCGGGTGAGCACCGCTCGGTGATCGCTCTCGGGCACCTCGTGCACCGAGAACGTCTCGGCGACGACGCCCGCGGTCGCCATCACGTGATCGATCTGCGGACCGAGCACCCGCGATCGTGGCGACGGCCCCCAGGTCGAGATGAGGCCAGCACCGCGCTGGGCGGCGGCGTCCGCGCAGCCGGCGGTGCCCGCGCGCAGCGCCGAGTGATCGAGGGTGGCGTTGAAGTCACCGGCCATGATCACCGGGGTCGGACCGGCGCACCAGCGCGGCAGGGCGGCCAGATCCGAGCGCCACTGGCCGACCTGCCCGGGAACCGGGGCGGCCGAGTGGTAGGCGACGAAGCGCAGCGCGCCGAGCCGGCCGCCGGTCAGCTCGACGTAGGGGAACGTCGCGGTCGGATCGGCGGCGTCCACCCGGACCTCGCCGATGCCCGCGGCCACCGCGACCGCGACGTTCGCGATGTCGCGGGGGTCGCCGAAGTTCGAGCTGTGCAGCCGGTAGCCCAGCGGGCCGATCAGCGGGGCGAGGCGGCCGCTGTAGCGCGCTCCGGCCTCCGGTAGCGCGATCACGTCCGGCCGCTCGACGCGGATCAGCTCGGCGAGCGCGTCGACGTCGGCCATGCCCTCGAAGGCGTTGAAGGCGAGCACGGTGAGCGTGCGGCCACCGGTCGGTACCGGATCCGGCAGCACCCGCGGCGCCACCAGCGCGACCCCGACCAGCAGCACCGCGGCCAGGCCGGCGGCGAACGGCCAGGCCCCCCGGCGGAACCAGGTCACCGTGACCAACAACGCCAGCAGGGCCGCGTCGAGCACCAGCAGCAGCGGCCGGAACGAGACGAGCTGCACGAACGGGCTGTAGCTGTCCAGGCCGAACAGCAGGTCCGGCAGGGTGCCGATCACGGCGAGTGCCGTGAACAGCAGCGCCACGACCGTGACGAGCGGACCCGGGACCGGCCACCCCCGGCTCGACCGCGTCAACCCTGATCGGGGCGTCATCGACTCTGGCGTCCTCGAATCCGGGGTCATCACCGCCAAGTCTCCCAGTCGGGGGTGGCGCCGATGGTTCCCGGCGGGCTGCCGGGGGAAATCGTGTTCCAGCGGCCGATTCACCACCACCGTAAGGAGTCATCGTGACTGCAAGCGAACCGCGCCCGACCACCACCGACGGCGGCGCTCCCGTCGCCAGCGTCGAGCACTCGCTGACCGTCGGGCCGGACGGCCCGATCCTGCTGCAGGACCACTACCTGCTCGAGCAGATGGCCAACTTCAACCGGGAGCGGATCCCGGAGCGGCAACCGCACGCCAAGGGCGGCGGCGCGTTCGGCACATTCCGGGTGACCGAGGACGTCAGCCGCTACACCCGGGCCGCGGTGTTCCAGCCGGGTACCGAGACCGAGGTCGTGATCCGGTTCTCCACGGTGGCCGGCGAGCGGGGCAGCCCCGACACCTGGCGCGACCCGCGCGGGTTCTCGCTGAAGCTCTACACCTCCGAGGGCAACCTCGACATCGTCGGCAACAACACCCCGGTGTTCTTCATCCGGGATCCGCTGAAGTTCCAGAACTTCATCCGCAGCCAGAAGCGCCGTGCCGCGAACAACCTGCGCGACCACGACATGCAGTGGGATTTCTGGACGCTCTCGCCGGAGTCGGCGCACCAGGTGACCTGGCTGATGGGCGACCGGGGCATCCCGAGGAGCTGGCGGCACATGAACGGCTACTCCAGCCACACCTACTCCTGGGCCAACGCGGCCGGCGAGCAGTTCTGGGTGAAGTACCACTTCAAGACCGACCAGGGCGTGGAGCACCTCACCCAGGACGAGGCCGACCGCATCGCCGGCCAGGACGGCGACTACCACCAGCGCGACCTCTACGACTCGATCGAGGCCGGGAACTTCCCGAGCTGGACGTTGAACATGCAGATCATGCCGTTCGAGGACGCCAAGACCTACCGGTTCAACCCGTTCGACCTGACCAAGGTCTGGCCGCACGGCGACTACCCGCTGATCCCGGTGGGCACGCTGACCCTCGACCGCAACGTCACCGACTACCACACCGAGATCGAACAGGCCGCGTTCGAGCCGAACAACCTGGTCCGTGGCACCGGGCTGTCCCCGGACAAGATGCTGCTGGCCCGCGGGTTCTCCTACGCCGACGCGCACCGGGCCCGGCTCGGGGTGAACTACAAGCAGATCCCGGTAAACACCCCGAAGAGCCCGGTCAACAGCTACTCCAAGGACGGCGCGATGCGGGTGCAGAACGTCTCCGACCCGGTGTACACACCGAACTCGTACGGCGGCCCCCAGGTCGACCCGTCGCTGACCGACCGGGCCGGCACCTGGGCCGCCGACGGCGACATGGTGCGGGCGGCCTACACGCTGCACCCCGAGGACGACGACTGGGGCCAGGCCGGCACCATGGTCCGCGAGGTGCTCGGCGACGAACAGCGGGCGCGGCTGGTCGACAACATCGCCGGACACCTGTCCGACGGGGTCAGCGAGCCGGTGCTGGCCCGCGCGTTCGAATACTGGCGCAACGTGGACAAGAACCTCGGCGACAAGATCGAGGCCGCGGTCCGGGCCCATCCGGGAGGCTGATCAACGTCCCCGCGGCGCGTCGGCCCCGGTCCTGTTCGGCCGGGGCCGGGTGCGGACGGCCGATTCGATCATCACGGGCGAAGGACAGCGTGGTCCCGGCCGGAGGACAAGGGTCCGACCTCTGGGACCTGCTGCTACCGTGCTGAGCACGTGCGATCGTCGAAACGACAGATCCGCAGCACACGGGACCACTCACCTCGTCCGGTTCCGGACGACAACGAGAGGTGGGATGTATGCCGACCAGCCCGGCTCCGTTCGGCTCCCGGCGGTCCCGACACGCCAGCATCGTGGACGTGGCTGCGCTGGCCGGGGTGTCGGCGGCCACCGTGTCGCGGTCGCTGCGGGGACACAGCAACGTCTCCCCGACCACCCGGCAGCGGGTCGTCGAGGCGGCCAGGGAGCTGTCTTACGTCATCTCCCCGCAGGCCTCCGGGTTGGCGTCGGGCAAGACCGGGACGATCGGCGTGGTCGTCCCGTTCGTGACCCGCTGGTTCTTCGCCAACGCCGTCGCGGGCGCCTCCGACGTGCTCCGCGATTCCGGCTACGACCTGCTGCTGCACCACCTCGGTAGCGCCGCGGCCCGCGACCGGTTCTTCGATCGGATGCCGCTGGCCCGCCGGGTCGACGCCGTGCTCACGATCTCGCTGCCGCTCTCGGAGGAGCACACGCTGGCGTTGCGGGCGCTGGAGATGCCCCTGGTCACGCTGGGCGCCACCATGCCCGGCCTGACGTGCGTGCGGGTCGACGACGTCGCCGCCGCGAGCAGCGCCGTCTACCACCTGCTGCACCAGGGCCACGAGCGGATCGTGATGATCGCCGGTTTCGACGACGACAGCGACTTCGGCTTCGCTTCCTCCCGCGACCGCCGGCAGGGCTTCCGGCAGGCCATGCAGTCGGCCGGCCTCGAGCTGCGCCCGGACGACATCGTGGTCGCCGGCGCCTACGGCATCGAAGGGGGCGCGCAGGCGATGTCGGAGATCCTGGCCGGTCCGAGGCTGCCCACCGCGGTGGTCGCCGAGTACGACGAGCTGGCCATCGGTGCGCTGCGCACCCTGCGGCACGCGGGGATCAAGGTGCCGGGGCGGATCTCCGTGGTCGGGATCGACGACCACGAGATGGCGTCGGTGGTCGAGCTCACCACGGTCAGGCAGCCGGTGCACGAGGAGGGCGCAACCGCCGCGCAGCTGCTGCTGGACACGGTGGCCGGGCGGCTCGCCGAGCCCGTCGACCAGGTGCTGGCCACCCAGCTGGTGGTGCGCGGCAGCACCGGCGCGCCGGTGGCCCAACGCTCGGGAAGCTGATCCGCACCGACACTCCCTAGCGAGGCCAGGAAGCCTCGGCGGCGGCCAGCGCGGTTGCGGCCGGGGTGCCGGTGCTCCATGCGGTCAGGGCCTGCGGCAAAGCCTGGGCGCCGACCGCGGCGGGCATCCGGTCCGAGCCGTCGTAGCGCAGGGTGACCCGCGGGTCCTGGAGCACCTCGAGGGCGAGCCGGTCGATCGGATCGGCGGCAGCCGCCCGGTCGACGCCGCTGTTCGGGCTCAGCCAGCCGCCCTCGCGCTCGCGCGCCATCGCGTTCGCCCACTCGGGTGTGGACAGGTACGCCGCGACCGCCTGCACCTCGCGACGGTCCGAGAAGGCGATCACGAAGCCGCCGCCGACCACCGCGGTCGAGCCGATGTCGGGGTTGCGGGCCGGCAGCCGGAACGCGAAGACGTCCCCGTCGGCGGCGGCGGCGCCCGCGGGCCGGTGGCCGACGTCGCTGTCGGACTGCCGGGACAGCAGGCAGGACCCGGACGTGATCGGTGAGCCGCCGGCCGGCCCTGGCGTGCTGGTGGCGCTGGCCGGCTCGCCGCTGCTGCCGGTGACGGGGCTGCCGGTGGCGGGGCTGCCCGAAACAGGGCCGCGCAGGATCGGGGCGAGCCCGTCGAGCGCGGCGACGACCTGCGGGGCGTCGGTCGGGATCCGGTGCTCGACCCAGGCGTCGAAGAGCTCCGGGCCGGCCGTGCCGAGCAGGGCGTCCTCCAGCGAGTTCACCAGCAGCCCGCCGGTGCCGGTCCCGTCGCCCGGTCCGGCCTCGGCGCACCACGGGACGCCGCCGTCGGCCACGATCCGCTGTGACAGCTCGAGCAGGGTCTCCCAGCTGGTCGGCACGGCGTAACCGCGCTCGGCGAAGATCCGCGGCGAGTACCGGACCAGCGATGTCACGGTGGCGTCGAGCGGGGCGGCGTACAGGGTCCCGTCCACGCTGCCGGCCGCCCGGTAGGTCTCCGGGTAGAACTCGGCGACGTTCGCCGCGACCTGCGGCGGCGCCGGTTTCACCGTGGCGTTCGTGCGGACCAGCTCGGCCAGCGCGGCGGCGTCGGGCACGTGGCCGAGATCCGGCGGCGGCCCGGCCGTGGCCTGCTCGGCGATCGAGGCGACGACGCGGTGCCGGATCCGGACGCCGGTGCAGCGCTCGAAACCGCTGTAGGCGGCGATCCGCGGGCCGTTCGAGGTCGGGGTGGGGGTCGCGGTCGAGGGGGTGGCCGTCGGTGGGGCGGTCGGGGTCGCGGTCCCGGGTTCGGGGTCCGGTGCGGTCTCGGCGATGTCGACGGTGCTGCCGGACAGGTCGCCGTAGCGCAGGAACTCGGCACAGGCCGGGTCGGGCCCGGGTGCCGGTGCGGCCGGTGACGCGGGCCCGGTGCCGCAGCCGCCGAGGGCGACGCAGAGCGCCACCACGCCGATCATCCTCCGGTGCCGATCGGTGCTGGCGACCCGCGAACTCCGGCGGGGCGGCCCCATCGCATCCCCTGCCTCTTCCTCGACATCCACTGGCGACATCTCTGGCGACGCCTCCGGCCGCGACGATAGGGGGCCGGCGGGAATCCCGCTCTGTCCACAACTGCGTGAACGTGAAAGGCTGAGATCGCCCCTCACACTCGGATCGTCCGGCACGTTCCTGCCGGTGGGAAGGAGCACAGCATGGCCGCTGTGACCTATGACAACGCCAGTCGCATCTATCCCGGCTCTACGAAGCCCGCGGTGGACGCGTTGAACCTCGAGATCACCGACGGCGAGTTCCTCGTACTCGTCGGGCCGTCGGGCTGCGGGAAGTCCACCTCGCTGCGGATGCTCGCCGGGCTCGAGGAGATCAACAAGGGTGCGATCCTGATCGGCGGCCGGGACGTCACGAACGTCGCGCCCAAGGACCGCGACATCGCGATGGTCTTCCAGAACTACGCGCTCTACCCGCACATGAGCGTCGGGGAGAACATGGGCTTCGCGCTCAAGATCGCCGGCCAGTCCAAGGACATGATCAACGAGCGGGTCCGGGAAGCGGCCAAGATCCTCGACCTGGAGCAGTTCCTGGACCGCAAGCCCAAAGCGCTCTCCGGTGGCCAGCGCCAGCGGGTGGCCATGGGACGCGCCATCGTGCGCCAGCCGCAGGTGTTCTGCATGGACGAGCCACTGTCCAACCTGGACGCCAAGCTGCGGGTGCAGACGCGCACCCAGATCGCCTCGCTGCAGCGCCGGCTGGGCACCACCACCGTCTACGTCACCCACGACCAGGTCGAGGCCATGACGATGGGCGACCGGGTCGCCGTGCTGAAGGACGGCATCCTGCAGCAGTGCGACTCGCCGCGGAAGATGTACGACCACCCGAACAACGTGTTCGTGGCCGGCTTCATCGGCTCGCCTGCGATGAACCTGCTGCACACCGAGGTGGACGGGGACACGCTGCACTTCGGTGGGGCGGATCTGCGGGTGCCGCGCGACGCGGCGGACGCGGTCGGCGCCACCCGTGCGGTGACGGTCGGGGTCCGGCCGGAGGACATGGACGTGGTCGCCGAGGGAGCCGGGATGCCCACCGAGGTCGACGTGGTCGAGGAGCTCGGCGCCGACGCCTACATCTACGGCAGCACCGAGTTCAACGGTGAGCGCAAGTCGGTCATCGTCCGGGTGGACGGCCGGCGGCCTCCGGCCAAGGGTGACGTGCTGCACCTGGCCCCGCGGTCCGGGCACGTGCACCTGTTCTCCGGCGACACCGGCGAGCGCGTCGTCGACGTCTGATCGACGCCGCTGCCCACCTCGGACGGTCAGCCGACCGGGGTGGGCAGCGGCGCGCGCAGCTGCACCACGCCGCGCACCAGCTCCACTGACGGGCTCAGCCCGGCGCGGCGCAGCAGCCGGGTGATCCGCAGCTCGTCGGGCAGCGCGGTTCCGATCAGCTCGAGCGCGCCCTGCTCGGTGGCGGTCTCGGCTATCCGGCGCAGCAGCGCGGTGCCCAGGCCGCGGCCCTGCCAACCGTCCTCCACCAGGACCGCGAACCGGGCCGCGTCGGTGCGCTCCGCGCGCAGGTTGGCCAGGCCCACGGCGCTGCCGCCGTCGACGGTGAGCGCCAACTCCGCCACGCCGAGACCGAAATCGCCGCCGAGCAACTCCGCGATCTCGCCGGGCGGCAGGTGCGGGGTCGGGCTCAGGAAGCGGGCACGGCGGGACGCGGGGGAGCAGCGGGCGTGCAACGCCGCCACCAGCAGCGCGTCCGCCGGATCGGCGCGGCGGATCTGCACCTCCGACCCGTCGCGCAGCAGCACGATCCGGTCGGTGCGCAGCGGCCGCCCCGGGGTGCGCATCGACAGCTGGGCGGCGAGTTCGAGCAGCGCGGCGGCCCGCGAGATCTCGGTGGCGGTGAACGGCCACGCCCGGCCCAGCCGCAGTTGCTGGACGCCGATGCGCAGCGCGGCGGTGTGCCGGCCGGTGGCGTCGGCGGCGGGGTCGACGAGCTGGGCGCGCAGCATCGTGGCCACCGCGCGCGGTGCGCTGTCCGGGTCCGCGGCCACCATCCGGGCCAGCGCCAGTGCCGTGGTGGCGGTGTCGGACAGCTCCGTGGCGTCGGCCGGGACCATCAGCGTGCACGGGATGCCGGCCGTCGCGACCGCGTCCAGCAGCGCGGTCGGCTCGACCGTGTCGGGCATCTTGACCAGCAGCTCGTCGGTCACCGAGCCGTCATCGGCCGGTTCGCCGACCACGTGCAGGGACAGGATGTTGCACCCGACGGCGCCGATCGTGGTGGCCAGCTCACCGAGCCGGCCCGGTCGATCCTCCAGCTCCACGTGAACGCGCCACAGCGCCACGGCGCCACCTCCTCGGGGACCACTCCAGGTTTGCGTGTCCGTGTTTCGTGCGTGCTAACAGCTCGTGACAGCGCCGGATCCTCCAGATACGTTGTGCACGATATAGATTCCTCCTGATGAGGATCTTCGCGAGGGAAGGGGCAGTGATGGCGGCGGTCTACACGGCGGAGGCGACCTCGTCCGGCAACGGGCGCAACGGACGGGTGCGCAGCGACGACGGGATCATCGACCAGGACGTGAAGCAGCCGCCCGCGCTGGGCGGCCCGGGCGGGGCGACGAACCCTGAGCAGCTGTTCGCGGCGGCCTACTCGGCCTGCTTCCACGGTGCGCTGCGCGCGGTCGCGAAGAAGCAGGGCGTGTCGATCCCGGACGCGGCGACCGTGGACGCGGCGGTCGGCATCGGTCCCGACGACGCCGGCTTCCGGATCAACGCGGTGATCACCGCGCGGCTGCCGGGGATCGAGCAGGAGCAGGCCGAGCAGCTGGTCGAGGCCGCGCACCAGGCGTGCCCGTACTCGAAGGCCACCCGCGGCAACATCGACGTCGAGCTGAAGGCCGTCACCGGCTGAGCTCAGCAGGTTCCGGCTGGCGCGCCCGTCGGAACGAACGGCACTTTCGCTCGCTAGGTGCGTGCGAAAGTGCCGTTCGCACCACTCTGCCCGCCCGAGACAAGATCCACGGACCTAATCGCTGAGACCGAGGGCGCGGCGGGCGAAGTCGATCTCCGTGGCCACCTGCTTCAGGGTTTCGGAGACCACCAGCGAGCCGTGCCCGGCGTCGAAGCGGCTCACCTCGTAGCGGGCGTCGGGGCGGGCGGCCAGTGCCTCGAGGTAGTTGTCGATCTGCCGGATCGGGCAGCGCGGGTCGTTCTCGCCGGCCAGCACCAGCACCGGGGCCCGCACCCGGTCGACGTAGGTCAGCGGCGAGGCCTCCAGGTAGCGCTGCGGCTGCTCGGCCGGTGAGCCACCGAACAGCGCCCGGTCGAACGCGCGCAGCTGCTCCATCTCGTCGGCATAGGCGGTGAGGTAGTCGGCGACCGGGACGCCGGCGATGGCCGCCGCCCAGCGGTCGGGCTGGGTGCCGGCGGCCAGCAGCGCCAGGTAGCCGCCCCACGACCAGCCCTCCACGACGCAGCGCCCCGGATCCAGCAGGCCGGCCTCGACGACGTGCGCGAGCACCGCGGCCAGGTCGGCCAGCTCGGTGTTCCCCGGCCGGCCTTCGATCGCGTCGCGCCAGTCCGATCCGTAGCCGGTGGAGCCCCGGTAGTTGACCTCGACGACGACGAAACCGGCGTCGACCCAGGCCGCACGCATCGCGCTGAAGCGGTCCTCGTCGGCGGCGTGCGGGCCGCCATGCAGGCCGAACACCGCAGGCGGCAGCGCGCCGCCGGAGCCCGGCGCGCCGGCGGGTCGGGAGATCAGCGCGTGCACCCGGCCGCCGGGCCCGTCGACCCAAAGGTCCTCGACCGGCACCGAACCGGGGGCCGGCTCGCCGGCCGGCGCGACCAGCACCCGATCGGTGCCGTCGGGGTGCAGCGCCCGCACCGTCGCGGGCTGCGCGGCCGAGGAGCAGGTGTACTCCACGGTGCCGTCCGGGCGCACCTCGGCCGAACCCACGCAGCCCGGCGCGACCGGCAGCTCGGCGAGCGTCTCCGCCGCCAGGTCGTAGTGGTGGAGCCGGGTGCGGGCGGCATGCGTGTGCAGGATCAGCAGCGCGCGGCCGTCGGGCAGGAAATCGGCGATCACCTCCCCGGGCAGCTCCAGCTCTAGCTCGCGCTCGGTGTCCGCGGCGACGTCCCACAGCAACAGCTCCTCGCGGCCGCGGCGCTCGTGCATCAGCAGCAGCCGCGGGTCGCCGGGGATCGGCGCGAACGCGAGCGGGGTGAGGCCGCGACCCGGACCGTCGGACTTCTCGGCCACGAGGCCGCCGTCGGCCACCCGCAGCACCCGTACCGCGGGGTGCCGGGAGTCGCCGTGCTCCGAGTGGCTGACCGCCAGCAGCGACTCGTCGTCGGACAGCGCGCCGACGCCGGCGTCCTCGGCGTGCGTGTAGACGGCCGTGGCCGGGTCGGCGCCGCGGCGCACCCAGATCGTCGTGCCCTCGTCGGTCGAGGTGCCGACGGCGACGGTGGCGCGGCCGATCTCCAGGCCGGCCGGGTACCCATCGGGCACCCCGGGCATCACCGGCTCGGGGACGGTGGTGTGCGCCCGGCCGGCGAACGGCTCGGCCACCCAGTGCCCGAACTCGTCGCCGTCGGTGTCGGCGAACCAGTAGATCGTGTCGCCGGCGGGCCCCAGGGTCGCCGAATGCGTGCCGTTGCGCCGGTCGGTGACCTTGCGGTGCTGGTCGGTGGCCCGATCCCAGGCGTACACCTCGGTGATCCCGCTGGCGTTGGAGATGTACACGCAGCGGTCCGGAGCATCCCGGGCCCACTGCGGCCGCGACATCCACGGCGCGGTGAAGCGGGCCCGCCAGCGCTGCTCGCGCTCGTCGTCGAAGAGGCGCTCGGGCACCGGGGCGGCGGGATGTGCGGTCACGTCGCTGATCCTGCCGCAGCCGCCGTAGCCTGCTCCTCGTGCAGCAGCGAACGGGCGGCCGGACCGGGCGACCGCCGGCGATCGGCGGACCCGCTGGGCCGATCATGGCGCTGATCACGGGGTTGCTGCTCGGCGGATGCGGCGCCGCTCCGGTCGTGCCGGCTCCGACGCCGACGGTCGCGCCCGCGGTCACCGCCGAGGGCCGGCAGCGCATCGAGGTGACGTTCGTCGGCGGCGCTGTGCGCGGTGGCGTGCTGCGCTTCGGCGTTCCGCTGGGATCGGCGGTCGAGCTCGTGGTGGCCAGCGACGTCGCCGACCAGGTGCACGTGCACGGCTACGACCGGCTCAGCTACGTCACCGCAGGCGCCAGCACCATCCTGCGCTTCACCGCCGACCTGCCCGGCGTGTTCGACGTCGAGCTCGAACAGCGGGGCGCCCCGCTGGCCCAGCTGCAGGTCTCCTGAGCAACGAGAAAGGATCATCGACGTGGAACGCGTGTGCTTCCTGCTGCAGATCCGGCCGGAGCGGCTCGAGGAGTACCTGCGGGTGCACACCACGGTCTGGCCGCCGATGCTGGCCGCGCTGTCCGCGGCCGGCTGGGGCAACTACTCGCTGTTCGTGCGCCGGGCCGACGGACTGGTGGTCGGCTACCTGGAGACGGCCGATTTCACCGCGGCCCAGGCGGCGATGGCCGCCACCGACGTGAACCGCCGCTGGCAGGCCGAGATGGCCCCCTACTTCCAGAACCTGGCCGGTCAACGCCCCGACGAGGGCCTGGTTCGGCTGGAGGAGTACTTCCACCTGGACTGAGCGGGCAGCACGACCGACCGGGGCCGGGCGGCTCCGCGCCGGAGGTCCGGGCCCGCGTAACGTCCGCGGACGTGCGGACGGTGCGTGCGGGAGCGCGGGGATCCCTCCTCGGTCGGGTGCTGCTGGTGGCCGGGCTCGTCGCGCTGTTGCTGCCGATCGGCGCCTTGCCCGCTGCGGCGCACGCCGGTGGCCTGTCCTCATCGTCGAGCGCGGCCCGGGTGCTGGCGCTCGACCCGCCGGTCCCCGGGCTCACCGTGCAGGCCGTCGAGTTCGGCGCCCGGCTGCGCATCGACAACGGCACCGACCGGTCGGTGGTGGTCGTGCCGCTGCCCGGATCGGAGCTGTCCGGCCTGCCGGCGGTGAGCCCCGGCAACAGGGCGTACTGGAGCGATCCGCGGATCATCGCGGCCGCCGGGCAACCGCGGCCGCCGGGCGAGCGGCTGGACTGGTCGGTCCCGCTGCTGGTGGGTGAGCAGCCCGTGGTCGTGCGCGGCGAGCAGTACTGGCCGCCCGCCCCGTCGCCGCTGTGGTGGGCCGCGGCGCTGCTCGCGTTGGCCGGGCCCGCGCTGGTCGGGGTGCTGGGGGCCGGGCGCGAACGGGGTCGTCTCGGGCTGGCCGGCGCCACCGTCGGCGTGCTCGTCGCGCACCTGGCGCACGTGTTCGGCTCGGCCGGCGTGCCGGAGGACCAGCCGTACGCGTTGATGCTGCTCAGCGCGGCCGGCTACGCGCTGCTCGGCTGGCCGCTCGGCGCCATCGGGGCCTGGCTGACGATCCGGGGCCACGCCGCCGGGCCGCTGCTGTGCTGCGCGGCCGGCGGGCTGTTCGCCATCGTCATCGCGCCGGTGGACGCGTTCACCCTGGTCGACGCCGTGGTGCCCTACGAATGGGGCGCCGATCTGGACCGGGCACTGGTCGCGATCACCCTCGGCGGCGGGCTGGGCGTGGTCGTCGCCGGGATGGCGGTGCTGCGCCACGGCCCGGTGCGGGCGGCCTGATCGGTGACCCCGGAGGTGGCGTCGGGCGGGCTGCTGCTCGCGCACGGGATCGGCGGCGTCGAGGGGCTGCCGCTGGACGGCGAGCTGGTGCTGCAGACCGGCGGGGTCGTGGTGCTGGTGTCGTTCGTCGCGGTGGCGCTGCTGTGGCAGCGACCGCGCTTCACCGGCCCGGACCGCGGCCGCCCGCTCCCGCGCGCCCTGGAATCCCCCGCGCTCCGCACCGTGTTGCAGGCGATCACCCTCGGGCTCACCCTCGTGGTGATCGGCTACGGCCTGATCGGCCCGCAGGACCCCGACGCCAACCCGGCACCACGCGCGCTGTACGTGTTGCTGTGGGTGGGCCTCGTACCGGCGTCGCTGCTGTTCGGGCCGGTCTGGCGGGTGCTCAACCCGCTGCGGCTGCTGCACCGGCTGCTGGCCGCCCTGCTGGGCCGCCCCACCGAGGGTGCCCCGCCGGAGCGGCTCGGCTACTGGCCGGCCGCGGCGGGGCTGCTGGTGTTCGTCGCGCTGGAGCTGGTCGTGCCGGGCCGGGACGCGCCGGGTGTGGTGGCCGGCTTCCTGCTCGGTTACGCCGTGCTGCACACCGGTTCGGCACTGCGGTTCGGTGCCGGCTGGTTCGAGCGGGCCGATGCGTTCGAGGTGTATTCGGCGCTGACCGGCGCGCTGGCCCCCATCGGTCGGTTGCGCGGCCCGGAGCCCGAGCCCGGCCGGATCGGGCTGCGCAACCCGCTGCGCGGGCTGGCGGCGGTCCCGGTGGCGCCCGGCCTGATCGGGTTCCTGGCGGTCTGGTGGGGCTCCACCGTGTTCGACGGCCTCACCGGTTGGCCGGGATGGCGGGCGCTCGGGCTGCCGCCGAGCGTCGACGCGTCCGCGTTGCTCGGGCTGATCGGGCTGGTCGCGGTCCTGTACCGGGCGGCGACCGGTGGCTTGGCCGGCGCGCTGGCCAGCACCCTGGTGCCGATCGCCGCCGGTTACACGATCGCGCACTACGTGACGCTGCTGATCGTGGAGGGGCCACGCGGGGTGGCCCAGCTCGGCGGCCTGCTCGGCGGGGACGTGACGTTGGGCCCGATCACCGCGGTGCCGGCGCCCGGGCTGGTCGCGGGCATCCAGATCGGCGCCGTGCTGGTCGGGCACGTGGTCGCGGTGATCGCCGCGCACGACCGCAGCGTGGCGTTGCTGCCCGAGCACCGTCGGCTGGTCGACCAGATCCCGCTGGTGCTGCTGATGGTGGCCTACACGATGATCGGGCTGTTCCTGCTCGTGATTTCCTGAGCCGATGATCCCGTTGCGCTCCGTGCTGCTGTTCGTGCTGGCCGCGTTGGCCGAGATCGGCGGCGCCTGGCTGATCTGGCAGGGGGTGCGCGAGCAGCGCGGGCTGTTGTGGATCGGAGCCGGCGTGCTCGCGCTCGGGGCCTACGGTTTCGTGGCCACGCTGCAGCCGGACCCGAACTTCGGGCGCATCCTGGCCGCGTATGGCGGGGTGTTCGTGGTCGGCTCGCTGGCCTGGGGCGTGGTGGCCGACGGCTTCCGCCCGGACCGGTTCGACTACCTCGGCGCCGGGCTCTGCCTGCTCGGCGTGGCCGTGATCATGTACGCCCCGCGGGGGCTCACCAGCTGAGCTCGCGGCAGCCCGTGCGCGCCCCCGGCGGCTCGACCTGCAGCGTGAAGTGGGCCAGCCGGTGCCGCTCGGTGAGCAGCGCCTGCGCGGTGGAGAGCACCTCGGCCGGATCACAGGCGGCGTCGACCTCCAGGTGCGCGGAGCCGACCTCCATGCCCGAGGTCAGCGTCCAGACGTGCACGTCGTGAACGTCCAGCACCCCGTCCAGGGCGGCCAGCTCGGAGCGCACGGCGGCCACGTCGACGTCGTCCGGCGCCGCCTGCACCAGGATCCGCACCGCCTGCCGGCCCAGCGACCAGGTGCGCGGCAGCACGAAGAGGCCGATCCCGATGGCCACGATCGGGTCGGCGTAGCGCCAGCCGAACGCCAACGTCACCGCGCCCGCGATCAGCACCCCGACCGAGCCCAGGGTGTCGGCGAGCACCTCGAGGTAGGCGCCGCGGACGTTGAGGCTCTCCTTGGCGCCCGCGCGCAGCATCGCGAACACGATCAGGTTCGCGACCAGCCCGGCGCCCGCGGTGAGCATGATCGGCAGCCCGGGCACGTCGGGCGGCTCGGCGAAGCGCTGCACGGCCTCGATCAGCACCCAGCCGGCCACCGCGAACAGCAGCACCGCGTTGGCCAGCGCGGCCAGCACCTCCGCGCGGTAGAGCCCGAACGTGCGCCGCTCGGAGCGCCCGGACCGGCCGGCGGCGGTGGTGGCGGCCAGCGCCATACCGATCCCGAGCACGTCGGTGAACATGTGCCCGGCATCGGACAGCAGGGCCAGCGACCCGGTCACGAGCCCGACCACGACCTCTAGCACCAGGAACACCGCGAGCAGGCCCAGCGAGATGGCCAGCCGGCGCACGTAGCGGCCGGACGCGCTCGTCGCCGCGTCGAGGCCGTGCCCGTGTCCGTGTCCGGAACCCATGGCAGGAACATATGCGTAGGTGCGCATGAGTGCAACGGCAGGGCCGGTGACCGACCCCACCGGCGCCTGCGTGGCATCCTCGAGACGGAGCGAGGTGCACCGGCAGCGGGCGCAGGGGAGGCGGGCGTGAACGAGCCGATCCGTCCGGAGGACATGCGGGCCTCCGACGCCGATCGCAACCTGGTCCAGGACCGGCTGCGACGGGCTCACGAGCTCGGCCAACTCGATCTGCACGAGTTCGACGAGCGGGTGGGCACGGCGTGGGCCGCGCGCACCCGCGGCGAGCTGGCTGCGGTGGTCGCCGATCTGCCGGTGCCGGCGCCGCCACCGCCGACCCCCCGGCACGGTGCGGTGTTCGCCCGCACCGCCGGTGGCATCGCGATGCAGGTGCTGACCATCATCTGGGTCACCATCACGGTGGCCAACCTGGTGATCTGGGGGATCCTCGAGCTCACCGTCGGCCCGGGCATCTATCCGTGGTGGCTGTGGGCCGCCGGGCCGCCGGGCGCGGTGCTGGCGGTGCTCTACGCGTTCGGCATCGGACGCCCGCCCCGCACCTCCTGACCGGTCACGGCGCCAGGTGCTGCACGAACCAGTCCCGGGCCGGACCGCAGGAGTCGTCGAAGCCCTTCACGTAGGCGTCGAAGTGGCCGCCCGGCAGGATGATCAGCTTCTTCGGCTCGCGGGCCTTCTCGTACGCGGCGACCGCCAGGTCGCACGGGGTGAGGTGATCGCCGATGGCCGGCAGCATCAGCAGCGGGGTCGGGCTGATGTAGGGCAGGTACGCCTGCGGCTCGTACTCGCTGAACGCCTCGACGCTGCGCAGCGTGACCTCGTTGCGCCAGGCCGTCGCCCGGCTCTTCGCGGTCTCGCTGAACCACTGGTAGGAGTCCGAGGTGGGCAGCGCGCAGGGCGCCAGCGGATCCTCCGCGACCACCGGAACCATGGCCGGCGGGTCGCCCCGGTAGCGGGCGGCCCGGTCGGCGTTGAACCCGTCCTGGAAGCCGGCGATGAGGTCGGCCCGGACCAGCGCCCGGAAGTTGTCGTGCCCGCTGACCATCGGCACCTGGCAGGCGACGGCCTTGACCCGGCGGTCGATGGCCGCCACGACGAGCACGTGGCCACCGGAGTAGCTGCTGCCCCACACCCCGATCCGGGCGTCCACCTCGGGCAGCGTGCCGGCATGGGTGATGGCGTGGCGGTAGTCCTGCACCTGCGCCCAGGGGTCGATCTCCTGGCGCGGCTCCCCGTCGCTGGCCCCGAAGTTGCGGTTGTCGAACACCAGCGCGTTCAACCCGGCCGCGGCGAAGGCCTCCGCGTAGCGATCCAGGTACATCTCCTTCACCGCGGAGAAGCCGTGCGCCATCACCACGGTCGGCGCGGCACCGCTCGCACCGTCGGCGGTGTAGAACCATCCGCGCAGCGTGACGCCCTCGGCGTCGAACTCGATGTCGCGACGGGTCATCGTGATCTCCTCGTGGGTCGGCAGCCACCGATCGGGGTCATCGGCCGTCCGCCGGATCGGTGCCCTGCTCGGTCGGCATCACGATCTCGCCGTTGTCGTCGCCGACGTCATCCGTCGACTTCACCGCCGAACGGTCGGTGTCGACGCTAGCGGGGTTGTCGGTGCGCTGTCACCGGCCGGGATTCTCACCGGGCGGGAATCAGTTCGGGAGCACCTCCACGACCCGGTTCTGCTCGGCGCTGGTGCGGGCCGCGTCGAGGACCTCGAGGGTGTGCACGGCCTGCTCCGCCGGCACCGGGAAGTCCCCCTCGCCGCGCAGCGCGGCCGCGAACTGCGTGTAGTAGTCCTGGTAGGCGCCCTGCTCCGACGGCACCCGCACGTCGCCGTCCGCGGTGCGCAGCGTGCCCCAGTACTCCGGCGCGTCGTAGCCCCACTCGTCACCCAGGTCCGCCGGACGCTTCCCGGCGAAGATCGCCTGCGCCTGCACGTCGGTGCCGCGGGCGAGATAGGAACCGGCGCTGCCGTACGCGCGCAGCTCGCGCTCCTGCAGATGATTGATCTTGCTGGAGCTCGACCCGCGAGCGCACCCCGCCGGCGTGGGTGATCGACACGGTGAAGCGGCAGTCGGTGCGGCCTTCGGGGAGCTCCACGAAGTCCAGCTCGGCGAACACGCTGCGCGCCGGGCCGAGCAGCCAGAGCACCTGATCCACCACGTGGCTGCCCAGATCGCGCAGCAACCCGCCGGTGGGGCCGGCCTCCAGGGTCGCCGGATCGTCCAGGTCGAACCGGGACTCGACGGCCCACAGCTCGCCGAGCGCGCCGCCCCGCAGCACCCCGGCGAGGGTCCGGACGTCGGCGTCCCAGCGGCGGTTGTGGAACACGTTCAGCGGCACCCCGGCCTCGCGCGCCGCGGCCAGCAGGTCGCGGCCACCGTCCGCGGTCGGGGCGAACGGCTTGTCGGCGATCGTCGGGATGCCGGCCGCGATGGCCTCCAGCACCAGCGCGCGGCGGGTCTGCGGCGGGGTGGTGATCGTGATCGCGTCGACGCCGGCTGTGATCAGCTCGGCCAGCGAGTCGTACGCGGGCACACCGGGGATGGTCGGCGGCCAGCTCCGCGCGCCGCTCGGGGGAGCGGGTGACCACCCCGACCAGCTCCACGTCCTTCGCCGCGGCGGCGAAGGGGGTGTGGAAGTACCTGCCGCCCGCTCCGTACCCGACCACGCCCAGCCGCACGATGCCCTCCGATCCGGGTGGGTCCTGATCAGCGCAGGGTCACCCCCGAGCGCTCCCAACCTATCTGGGGTATCCCGATCCGAGCCGCCGCGGCCGGCCGCTTTCACCGACCGGGAAGCCGCACCCACCTCGACCGCGGAGCCGGTCCAACCCGAGCTTTCCAACCCCGTGGTGGACGGCGCATTCGTCCACGTGCTCGGCCAGGTGCGCCGTCCACCCAGCTCCGGCTCTCCGGGTCGGACTCGGCGGGGTCAGCTGCGTGGTTCGGTCTGAGCGGGTTCGGGTTCAGCGGGTTCGGGTTCAGCGGGTTCGGGTTCAGGCCCGGTATGGGCGTCGGACTCGTCGGGCTGAGCGGCGCCGGCCTCGGACTCATCGGGTGACCAGTCGACCGGGTACTCGACCGACCCCCCGGCTGCCGCATCGGTCGGCTCGTCGGCGGGGGTCGTGGTGCGGCGGCGGAACGGCGACTCGAGCCGCCACTCGTCGTCCGGCTCGCGGGCCGCCGACTCGATCTCGACGATCAGCCGGTCGATGGAAGCCAGCAGCGCGCCGTGCTGCTGCCAGGCGGCGGCGTCGACCCCGGGCTCCACCGAGAGCAGGATCCGCAGCCGGTTGCGGTGTTCCTGCAGCCCGGCTAGGTGCGTGACCACGGTGCCGCGGGCCAGGTCGGCGTCCTGGTCGGCGGCGATCGGAGCCACCGCCTCGATCGCCGCCCCCGCGCATTCGAGGACGTCGGCGATGGCGGTGCGCTGTTCGGGGGTGTAGGCGAGGGACTGCTCGTGTTCGGGCACGAAGTAGGTGCGGTCCAGCACCGCCCTGGCGAGGGTGCGCAGCGTGACGTAGCAGCGCTCCAGCCCGGTGAGCGCGGTGCGCAGCCGCGGCCGGGCGTCGCGGGTGCGCTGCCCGCGCGGGTTGAACCGGGCGCTCTCCTCGGCCCGGTCCACGGTCCGCTCGGCCCGCGCCACCTCGCCGCCCACCTCGCGCGCTCGGCCGAGCCAGTGCTGCGAGGCCGTCCGCGACCAGGGGCCACGCAGGCCGGCGGCGAACTCCCGGGAGAAGCTCGCCATCCGCGCGGCCAGGTCACCCAGCGCGGCCCCCGCCGGCTGCAGGTACAACGGCGGCGCGATGAGCACGCTGACCGCGATGCCGACGGTCGCCCCGATCAGGGCCTCCAGGATGCGCGCGGCCGCGACCGCCTCGCCGCCGCCGACCTCCAGCACCAGCATCGCGCTGATCGGCACCTCGAACAGGTGCGGACCGAGCCGCAGCAGCCGGCCCACGACCAGCGACGCCGCGACCACCGCGCCGAGGCTCCACCAGGTGAAGCCGGCCACGTTGGCCACCCCGACGGCCACCATGACCCCGGCCAGCACGCCGCCGACCTGCCCGATCCCGTGCGCGAACGTCCGGTAGAGGGTCAGCTGCACGACCAGCAGCGCGGTCAGTGGGGCGACGACCGGATGGTCGCTGACGTGCAGCACCTCGGCGATGAGGTACGACGCGACGACGGCGAACGTGGTCTTCGCCGTCCGCACGCCCGGCATCCGGCCGCGACGGACCAACGACGACCGGGCGCGATGCACGAACCGCGACCACCCCTGCCCGAGTCGTCCCCACCCGATCGTCGCTCCGTGCCGGTCTCCTGGGCCGAGGCCATAGGCATCCGGTGCTCCTCCGATCCTGCTGCTCCACCCCAGGGTGGCACCCCGGCACCGGTCGGCGACACGGAACGGTGTCCAGACCCACCTTGGAATCGGTTACATGCGGCAACAACGTCGCCGCGGCCCGGACGGGGGGTTGGCCGCGATCTCGGTCGACGGCGGTCCGGAGACGATGGTCGATTTCCACGCGTCCACCGAACAGGAGCAGGTCGAGGTCTACCGCGGTGGTGGCGATCGATCGGCTGGATCTGGCTGGTTCCTGAGCACCGGCAGCCCGCCGCCGGAGCGCGTCGCATCTCTACCTGGAAGGGTGAACCAACGAGCTCGTCGTCCCGAAGGCCTGACGGGGCCATGCTCGTGCTGGTATCACCTGACACCCCTTCTCGCGGTCGGGTGCGTGACGCGAAGGAGCTGCTCGTGCGGATGTCGACCTCCGGACCGACCCGGTCGCGCGTCAGGCAGGCGTGTCGTGGGGATCTCGGTCATGCTCGCCGCCGCGGCTGCGGGACCGGAGCGGTGGATCCGCCCACCGCGACACCGTCGCCGGGCTCCGGAGCCGGGCCGGAGCAGCCCGCTGGTGCAGCAGTTGGCCGACGGGGTGGATGCGGCCGGGGCACTGACGCACCTGCAGGCGTTGCAGAAGATCGCCGACGAGAACGGCGGCAACCGGGCGGCCGGAACGCGCCGGCTACGAGGCGAGTGTCGAGTACGTGGCCGGCGTGCTGCGCGACGCCGGCTTCGAGGTGAGCACCCCGACCTACGAGGTGTCGGACGACGACGACGGGGGCGGGCCCGGGACCGGCCGCAACGTCATCGCCCAGACCCGCACCGGAGATCCCGGCCGCGTCGTGATGATCGGCGCTCATCTGGACTCGGTCCCGGAGGGCCCCGGCATCGTCGACAACGGCTCCGGGGTGGCGAGCCTGCTGGAGATCGCCTCCCGGCTCGGCGCCGAACCCTCGGTGCCCAACACGGTGCGGTTCGCGTTCTTCGGCGACGAGGAGTCCGGCGCCCAGGGCTCGAGCGGCTACCTCGACGGCCTGTCCGCCGACGACCGCAAGAAGATCAAGATGTACCTGAACGTGGACATGGTGGCCTCGCCGAACGGCGGCTACTTCGTCCAGGGCGGCAAGGGCGGCGACCAGGAGGAGGCGGGCCCCGCGGGTTCGGCCACCATCGGGCAGGTGCTCGCCGACCAGCTGACCAGGAGCGGGGTGACCGCCCCGGAGATCATCGAGTTCGTCGGCGACGACGAGTCGCCGTTCATCGAGGCGGGCATCCCGGTCGGCGGCGCCGAGAACGGCGACGCGGAGCGAGAAGACGGCCGAGCAGGCCACGAAGCCTGGGGCGGGCAGGCCGGCCAGGTCTACGACCGCTGCTACCACCAGGCGTGCGACGGCATCGACAACGTCAACCGGGAGGTGCTCGACCACTACCTGCGGGCGCATCGCCGGCACGCTGGCCCATTTCGCGACGTCCACGGTCGAGATTCGCTGACTCCCTCGGCCGCCGAACCGGCTCATGCCCGACCGACGAGCCGATCAAGGGTGCGGCGCCCCAGCCGGCTGAGCGCAGGACTCGATTCCGCGTAGTACCAGACCAGGCCCATCGCCTGCTCGAACGCCCAGGCCATGCCCCGCGACCACTCGACGTCGCCGACGTCCAGGGCCATCCGCAGTTCCGTGCGGGGCCCGTGGTCGAGCAGGTGCCATGCCGCCACGAGATCGAGAGCGGGGTCGGCGGCGGCGAACCCGCCGCCGTCCAGGATCCCGGTCAGGCGCCCGTCGGTCACCAGCACGTTGCCGGGGACGAGGTCTCCGTGCGACATCACATCGCTGCCGGCCCGAGGGAGCTGCCGCCACTCGCTCCACAGCTGGCGTAGCGGCTCGACGTCGAGCAACCCGACGGACTCGCGGAAGCAGGTCCGCATCCAGTCGTCGTGATCTGTGAGGTTGCCGCCGCGGTTGGTTCCGCAGAAGGTTCGGCCACGGGTGTCGGTGGCCCGGAGGGCGCGGATGAACCCAGCAAGATCGCGAGCGAAGGCCACGGAAGCGCTCGGGTCGTCGTCGGCCGCCACGCGACCGGGCAGCCAGGTCTGGACCGCCCACGGCAGTGGGTAGCCGGGCCCGGGGTCGCCGAGCGCGACGGGCTCGGGCGTCGGTACCGGGCTGCAGGCGGCCGGCTCACGAGCTGCGGATGCCTCGGCCGCCAGCCGGCTTCGGGCCTCGCCCGGATCCGACGGCTGCAGCGGGAAGCGCGCGGCGAGCCCGGCACCGATGCGGTAGACCGCGTGCACGGTGCCATCGGCGACGACCGCTCGGATCGGCAGGTGACGCCATTGCGGGAACTGGTCGACGATCAATCGGCGAGCGACGGCGGGAGATACCCGCACCTCGTCGCTGTGCATCACGGGGCAAGTATCACCGTGGACCCAGACCGGTGCGTCCATCCAGAAGTTCACGGGCAAGGTCGAGATGCCCCGCGTGGCGGGCTGTCTCCACGATCACGTGCAGCACGACGTCGCGGACGGTGTGGATTTCCCCGGGCAGTTCCTCCGGAGTTTCGGTCGGCGGTTCGTCGAGGTCGAATGCGGCCAGCAGCCGGTCGGACCGCTCGATCTCCGCCCGGTAGTCGGCGACCGCGTCGGCCAGCGTCTCGGGGCTTCCGGGACGTGCCGGCGTGGGCGCCAGGTCGCCGCCGAGGACGAAGGCGAACCAGTGCCGTTCGACGCCCGCCAGGTGCATGATCATGCTGAGCGGAGTCCATCCGCTCGGTACGACGCTGGTTCGTGCATCGGCATCGGACATGCCCTCGACCACCGTCAGTGCCGCCTGACGCTGAGCGGAGAGGAAGTGCAGCAACGCGGCACGCTCGTCCTTCACACAGGCGTCCCGGTCACGTGCGCAGTCTAGGAATCGTCGTGCGGACGCGCTGTGGCCGTCGCATCGTCCTCGTGACCATCAGCCGAAACTCGGTGGCCGCGGACCGACACACGGGATCAGAATCCGCGTCATGGCGTCGATCACGTGGGGCCGCGAACTGGCGGAGGTGTACGACGCCGTCAACGCCGACGAGCAGGACGCCGTCGGCCCGATCGTCGATCTGCTCGCCGAGCTGGCGGACGGCGGACCCGCGCTCGAGTTCGCCCTCGGCACCGGCCGGATCGCCCTTCCCCTCAGCGCGCGCGGCGTCCCGGTGCACGGGATAGAACTGTCGCCGCACATGGTCGAGCAGTTCCGGGCCAAGCCGGGCGCCGACGCCGTCGAGGTGACCATCGGCAACATGACCAGCACCAGGCTTTCCGGGGCTTTCACGCTGGTCTACCTGGTGGCGAACACCCTCATGAACGTCACAGCGCAGGACGAACAGCTCGACGTCTTCGCCAACGCCGCCGCGCACCTCGGCGCCGGCGGCTGCTTCGTGGTGGAGCTGATCGTGCCGCAGCTGCGCGGCATATCCACCGCCGAACGCAGCCGTGTGTTCACGTTCGAGCCGGAGCACGTCGGCATCGAGACGTTCGACGATCTGGTCGGGCAGATCGCCTGGTCGCATCACTGGATGGAGGTCGACGGTCGGCTGGTCAGGCACTCGGCGCCGTACCGCTACGTCTGGCCGGCGGAGCTCGACCTGATGGCCAGGCTCGTCGGTTTCCGGCTTCGCGGCCGGTGGGCCGGCTGGGATCGGGCATCTTTCACGTCCGGGAGCGTCAGCCAGGTGGCGGTGTTCGAGAAGACGCCAGGGTTGGTTCCAGGCCGCGTGACCACCATGACGTCGCGCTGATCATGCATTCGCTCGGTGTGTGCATCGGGGGATGAAATCGTCCGCCATGCTCGACTCCACGGTCACGCTGTCCGATGGACGGGCGCTCGCGTACACGCATCTCGGAGCGTCGAACGGTCCGCTGATCATCCATTGCCACGACGCACTTCGACGAGGCCTTCGCCGGGGCGGGGCTGCGGATGGTGACGATCGACCGACCAGGCTACGGAGGCTCGTCAGCCCAGCCAGGGCGTCGGCTCGACAACTGGCTCGCAGACGTCGCCGCCGTGGCGGACGAGCTGGAGGTCGATCGGTTCGGCATCACCGGCCTGTCATCGGGTGGCGCGTACGTCATCGCGTCGGCGGCCCTGTTGGCTGATCGTGTCGTCGGCGCCGGCGTGATCTCCGGCGTGACCGACTTCGGCTGGCCCGGGGCCTGGGACGGGTACCTCGACAATGAGGTGACCCTGATGCGGATGAGCGACGAAGCCCAGATCTCGGCCTGGTGCGAGGCACACTACGGCGCCGACGCGATGGGATTCCTCGAGGACGGCCTCGGCGAGCTGGTGCCCGCCGATCAGGCTGTGCTCGCCGACGAGGCACTCGCAGCGTCGTTGGTCGACTCGGTCAGCGCCGCGTTCCCGGCTGCTGACTCGCCCGAAGCAAGGACATCTCAGCCTCGTCCTGGTGATCCCGCGGGTGGCAGCCGAGCTTGTTGAGCCGCTGCGCTGACCGACCCGCGTGGCAGTCCGGGGTGACGATGTCGCCTGCTTCGGATGTGCCGGTCACGAGCGGTAACTTCATCAGTTGCAGTGATATGTCAGTGCCTCCCGCCGGTTACGCTGTAGCCATCTGGCCGAGATCCGGGAGGCACGATGGGCAGCTCCACCGACGCGGTTCCGGCGGGGGAGCGGTTGGTGGACCAGGCGTACCGCCACATCCGCGACGCCATCGTGGCGGTGCGCCTGCAGCCGGGAAGCCCGCTCGATGAGAAGGCGCTCAGTGCCTCGCTCGGGCTCGGGCTCACCCCGATCCGGGACGCGCTGAAGCGGTTGTCGTTGGAGCGGCTCGCGGTCACCTATCCGCGGCGGGGAACTTTCGTGTCCCGGATCAACATCGCTGATGAGGCGCGGCTGACCGAGGTCCGGGTGGGGCTGGAGGGTCTGGCGGCGGCGCTGGCGGCCGAGCGGGCGACGGCGAGTGACCGTGCGGTACTGGTGGAGTTGCTCGAGGATCTGGAGCGGGGTAGCCACGAGCGTGCCGATCACACCGAGCTGGACGCGCGGGTGCATCGGGCGATCTACGCTGCCACCGGGAACGAGTTCCTCGAGGCCACTCTGAACCAGTACGCCAATCTGGCCCTGCGCATCTGGAACTTCTGCCTGCAGGAGCAGCTGGCGGGTGATGAGCACATCCGCAGCCAGCGGGCGGTAGTGGAGGCGATCGTGCGGGGGGATGCGCCGGCTGCGCGGATGGCCGCCGAGCAGCACCTGCGGGGGTTCTCCCAGGAGGTGCGTTCGACGGTTCTCGCCACCCGCGCGTGAGCGTCTTCACGCGGTGCTCAGAGACCCACGTTGTGCATGACGTGCCTGGTGCGGGAGTAGTCGTCGAGCGCGTAGATCGACAGGTCGCGGCCGGACCTCGTTCGCGAGCACCAGTGGGCGTTCCTGGGGTGCCCGATCGTGCGGGCAGATCCCGGCGCTGGCCGCGCGCTATCCGTCGTCGACGACGACACCGTGACGGGTCGCGAGCTCGGCGAGACCGTCGTCGTAGCCCTGCCCGACGGCGCGCAACCGCCAGCCGCTGCGCCGGCGGTAGATCTCGGCGAGGAGCAGCGTGCGCTCGGTGGTGGCGGCGTCGAGGACCCTACAGGCCAGGAGGCAGGCCCGAGGACGGCGGCGCAGGTGAGCCGCCGTTCGGCGCCCGCCGCCGTTCATCGCTCGAGCTCTCCCCTGCTGGCCGATTTGCCGGTGGGGTGGGAGTGACGTTGCGCCCGGCCTCGAACCCGGTAGAAGGCCGCGGGCGACGATTTCAGCCCGCGGCCTCCTGGTCTCCGCTCCTTGGCGGGCCGTCGGTAGTGCGGTCGATGCTGGTCGCCGTGCTGGTCGATGCCGTTCCGTGCGCGCTGGTGACGTTGCTGGTGATGCCTTTCTGCTGCCTGGCGTGATCACGATCCGCAGCGTGGCGGCAGTTCGCTGCGGGCGGTCACTTGTGGCCTCCGCTGAGGTGGGGTTGGAACACGGTGAGGGCGAACCGGGCGGGCGTTGCTGCGTCGGTCGGTGTCGCGTAGCTGTGGGCGACGTTACCGGCGAAGGCGGCGGAATCGCCCACGCTCAGCCGTTCGGTGCTGTGCCCGACGCGCAGGTCCACCTGGCCGTCCAGCACGAGCAGCAGCTCTCGCGTGCCGGTGCTGTGCGGATCGCTGGTGTGCTCCTCGCCTGGGTGCAGCGTCCAGTCCCACAGCTCGACGACATCGGGTGGCTCGGTTCCGGCGACCAGCAGCGCTTGGCCGCCGCGTGGTCCGTGCCACAGCACCGGCGCCTGCCCGGCTGCGGTGATGGTCAGCGCATGCGGACGTTGCACGTCGACCAGCACCGGGAGTCCGACACCGAGGGCGTCGCTGATGCGCAGCAGGGTGGCGATGCTCGGATTGCCGTCGCCGTGCTCGATGTTGATCAGCATCCGGCGGCTGACGCCGGACCGGTCGGCGAGCTCGTCGAGGGTCCAGCCGCGGGCCGTCCGGTGCTGGCGCACACGCTCACCGATCAACTCGTTGACGACGAGGGCTTGCCTCACGACCCCCTCCTTCCTCTACGCTGCCACTTGAAGTGCAACATAGTGCATCGAGAGTACTGGTGGTGTTCGTGCAGCCCGACAGTGCCCAGCCCGATGGCGGGTTGACCGACGGCGGGTTGCGCGTGGAGACGCGGCTAGCGGTCCTCGGCCGCGGAGGCCACCACCCCGGTCAGCCGCTCAACGTCCCGATCATCGCGGCGTCGAACTTCCACGCCGACCCGAGCGGGACAGAGGTTCGTGAGTACTCCCGCGGCGACGGCACCCCGGGCTGGGAGGCGTTGGAGGAGCTGCTCGGTGACCTGGAGGGCGGCGAGGGGGTGTGCTTCTCCTCCGGGATGGCCGCGATCGCCGCCGTTCTCGAGCTGCTTCCGGTCGGCGCCCGCGTGGTCGCTCCCCAGGACAGCTACACCGCCCTGCGCGCCCTGCTGGAGGACGGCGCAGTGGCTGGTGGACGGTGGCGGCCGCGCATCGTGGACATGACCGATACCGGTGAGCTCGCCGCCGCGGTCACCGACGCCGACCTGGTGTGGCTGGAGACCCCGAGCAACCCCCTGCTGCACGTCGTCGACATCGCCCAGGTCGCCACCGCAGCCGCCGAGGCCGGTGCACTGGTGGCGGTGGACAGCACCTTCGCCACCCCGCTGCTGCAGAACCCGCTGGCCCTCGGGGCGGACTTCGTCGTGCACAGCGCAACCAAGTCCATCGGCGGCCACTCCGACCTGCTGCTCGGCGCCGTGGTCTGCCGCCGCCCCGACGATCGGGCACGGCTGGCCCGCCGCCGCAAAGTCGCCGGCGCCACCCCCGGCGCGCTCGAAGCCTTCCTCGCGCTACGCGGGGCCCGCACCCTGGCCGTGCGGCTGCGCCAGGCCCAGGAGACCGCAGGCGAGCTGGCCCGCCGACTCGCCACACACTCCGCAGTCGGGCGGGTGCGCTACCCGGGACTATCCGACGACCCGAACCACACCCTCGCCGCCCGGCAGATGCGCGGCTTCGGGTCGGTAGTCAGCTTCGAGCTGCGCGACGCCGACACCGCCGACGCCGTCTGCGCGCACCTTCGTGTCATCGTCTCGGCCACCAGTCTCGGCGGGGTCGAGTCCACCATCGAACGGCGCGCGAAGCTCCCCGGCCAGGAACACGTCCCGGCGAGCCTGCTGCGCCTCAGTGTCGGCTGCGAGCACGTCGAGGATCTGTGGGCCGACCTCACCACCGCACTCGACGCCACCCCAGACCCTGCCACCCCTCCGAACGCCGACTCCCGGAGCCAGCCATGATCGACACCGAACTGCCCACGACCCCGTCGGCCAGCCCCCTCGCCCGGGCATTCGCTGCCTGCCTGGCCTCGGTCGTCGAGGTGCCGGTGACCGAGCTGCCGCTGCCCGCCGGAGATCTGCGCCAGGCCCTCGGCGCGTGGCGGTCCTGGCTGGCCGGACAGGGCTCAGGTCTGGTACCCATCGCCGACCCCACGAGCTTCCAATGGGCCGGCTGGTGGATCGCAGTCGTACAGACCTCCGGCAGCGACCGGA
Source organism: uncultured Actinomycetota bacterium (assembly GCA_963730945.1). Lineage (GTDB taxonomy): Bacteria > Actinomycetota > Actinomycetes > Mycobacteriales > Pseudonocardiaceae > Pseudonocardia. Next base: position 33,523 of record CAVSTV010000002.1, on the reverse strand, counting down.
CCGGCGCAGAACAGGTGGACGTCACCGAGGCCGCCACGCTGGCCTTCGGCACACCGCCGGGCATCGTGCTCAGCCCACAGGACCCCACACTCCTCGGCCGGGCCACCGCCGACCTGCCGATCACCGCCGCCTACGCCGTCGCCTCCCTCGACCCGGTGCTCCGGACGGCGCCGGCCACGCCGGACCTGCACGGCACCGTCGAGGGCCTCGCCGTCGCACCCGCCGCCGAAGCCGACATGCAGCTGCTCGAAGTCGCCTCCGCGCGCGCCGGGCGGGGCCTCGACGGCGACCGGTACGCCGCCGCAGCCGGCACCTTCAGTCCCCGCGCCGATCGCCGCCCCGGCTACGACCTAACCCTGATCGCCGCCGAGGTGCTCGACGAGCTCACCGCCGCCGGCCACACCGTCGACTTCGCCGCCACCCGCCGCAACGTCCTCACCCGTGGCCTCGACGTCAACCAACTCGTCGGTCGCACCTTCCGCATCGGCGACGTGCTCTGCGAAGGGCACCGCCTATGCGAGCCATGCGTGCACCTCGATCGGCTCAGCGGACCCGGCCTGCTCCGCCCGCTTATTCACAAGGGTGGCCTGCGCGCCGACATCCTGACCGACGGCGAAGTCCGGCTAGGAGCGCCGATCCAGCCGGTCTGAGCTGACCCCTTGACTCCCAGGCACCTGCAGTCAGTCCGCGTACAGGAGTGCGACTACGTTTACGCTGGTTGCGTCGTCCGCGCCTGTCCGCACCCGTCCACGGGGAAGCAGCGCGGTTGTCACTCACTTAGACACTCGGTGCCGGCGGCTTCATCCGTGGGCCAGATCTACCTCGTCGAACCACCTGTCGTCGAGCTGGTGCGCGCTGACCGCGTAGAGAGCAACGGTGACAGCGGCCCGGTTGCCGGTTACGAGCAGCCGCCCCACCGCCAGACGTCCTCGGTCAGCCAAGAAGCGCACGGCCGGCATGAAGTCGCCACTCATCTTCGGTGTCAGCTTCCCGATCCGCTCACCGTCGACTCGAACCTCCACAACATCCCGAGTCGACCGCGCAAGCTGCTCGGTGACCCGCGCCGCACCGAGGACCCGAGCCGCATTCTGCGTGCTCTCGACGACGAGGACGACGGCCCAGCGGGTGCGCTGGTGCCCGCGTGATGCCTTTCTGATGCCTTCCCAGCCTGCGAAGATCGAACGGCCTGGTCGATGGACTCGCTGTGAGCCTCTGACCAGGCCGTTTGTGTGGTCGGGGTGACAGGATTTGAACCTGCGACCTCTTCGGGGCGACCTGCACACTATCCACACGCATGCCGGTCGACTGATCCCCCACTGCCTGGATGACGGGCCCGAGGACAGCGCCCCCACTACCGGTCTGATCCACCAACCTCGCCCGGCACCGACTTCGCGCTGATGGAGGGTCCTCCCCGGGTCAGCGTCGGTGGCGGTTGTGCTGTGTCAGCGTCCGGGTCCGGTCTGTCGGAGGTCGGCGGGTGGCCCAAGAGGGCGTCGCGCAGTGCGGCCCTGGACGTCACACCCAGCTTGGGGAAGATCTGGTTCAGCCGCTTGCACGCACCAGGACGGCGCAGGCGAGGTCGGACTGGGTGAAGTCGGCCCCGGTGGCCAGCAGCGAGAGGACCCCGAACTGGGTGGTGGTCAGGTCGTGCTCGGCGATGATGTCGGTCAGCGCGCGTTCGACCTCACGCCTGGTGTGCACCAGCTCCCAGGGCGGAAACCGCTCGATGTCGTGTGCGGACGGTGACGTCGGCGTTGCCGCGGCAGGTTGGGTCGCTGGTCCTGGCCGGACACACGGTGTACTCGGGGTGTGCGGACGTCGAGGGCCGCATTCGAGACCAAGCGGCGAGCCTGGGAGTTCAGAGGCCTGCACGGAGCGTTCCTGTTTCTCAAGGCGTTCTTGCTGGTCGGGGCGTTGGCGCATTCGGGGCGCTGGTATGGGGTGCTCGCCGAGTCCACCGACCAGCCGCACGTCATCGACGGGGGTTTGCACCGGATTTGCGTCGCAGTGATCCCGGTCTCCACCGACAGGTTGGCCAGCGTGGTCCCGCGCGTCCGGTGCAACGCCCGCAGAGGCGGTCCGACCCGGACGAGAACGGCTCGTTCGACTGCTCCATGGCGATTACTGTGCAGATCGGCAACCTCTGCGAATCGGTGGAAAACCGACCGCTGGCTGGCCGCTTCTACGCCGGTTTCCCGCCGCCGACGCGCGCGTAGGTGGCGATGCTGAAGTTCGTCCCGATGCTGCAGGTCCAGCACGGCCGCTCGGCAGCCGGGTGGAGTGGGCGCCAATCACATGCAACCGCCCGACGCGTCGTTCCTCCGTCCAGGTGGTGACACCGCCCCAGAAGATCGAAAGATCGGTGCTGACGAGCTGCGGGCTGCCGAACCTGGTTGCATTGTGTAGAAGGTCGGCTTCAGCGAGTGTTCGACGGAGGGTGCCTGGTGCGGATTCGCATCGTGATGGCCCTCTACTGCGCCTACATGGTGGTATTGGCTGCGGCGTTCTACGCCTTCCCGGACCAACATCTACTGTGGTGGAGCGCGCTGGCACTGAGCAGCGCGGGTGGCATCGCTGCCGGGGTGTTGGTGCATCACCCGCCGCATCCGGTGGCGTGGTGGCTGATGGCTGTCGCGGTCACCACGTTCGCCGCCGGGGACACGACATTCAACGTGCTGACCACCGTGCTGGGCCAGGAGGATCCCTTCCCGTCCCTCGCGGACGTGTTCTACCTGGCCATGTATCCGATCCTCGCGGCGGGCCTGCTGCTGATCATCCGACATCGCGCCGGCGGGCACGACCGGGGCAGTCTGCTCGACGCGCTGAGTCTCACCACCGCGGTGGCGCTGCTGTCGTGGATCTTCCTGATTGACCCCTATGTCCGCGACGCGCAACTGAGCTGGCTGGAGCGCGCGACCTCGATCGCGTATCCCCTCGGCGACGTACTCATCCTGGCGATGCTCGCCCGGCTGCTCATCATCGCCAGCGGCAACCGAGCGGCCACCCTGCTCGGCGTCGGTACGGCCGGCCTGCTGGGGTCCGACGTGATCTACGGTCTCGTCCAGCTCGGCGGTTCGTTCCAGGTCGGCAGCGCCTACGACATCGGCTGGGTGATCTTCTACGTCGCCTGGGGGTTGGCCTCACTGGATCCGTCGATGGCCGCCCTGACCACTCCCGCCCGGCCGACCGCGGGCGAGATGAGCTTCCGGCGGGTCGCGCTGTTGATGGCGGTGTCGCTGGTCGCCCCGGGAGCGCTGGTGGCCGTCACCTTGACCGACGGCGTGGAGCACGGACTGATGATCGCCGCGTCGTCGGCAGTGTTGTTCCTGCTGGTGCTGCTGCGGCTGTCCGGCGTGGTGGCCCGACAGCGGCAAGGAGTCGAGCGCGAGCGCACCCTGCGCTCGGCCGGTGCGGCACTGGTCTCGGCGGCCGACACTGATGACGTGGCCGTGGCCGTCCGCACGGCGGTGGCCCAACTCGTCCCTCCCGACGCCCCGCACCTTGCGGTGGTGCTCGACCGGGCTGACGGCGTGGCCGGGATGAGTGGCGCGGCCTCCGGGCCGAGCTGGCTGGTGCGGACCGTCGACCTCGACGGCGCGGGCCTCAAGGGTTCGGGCCTCGACGACGTGACCGCTGACCGGATACGGCAGTTCAGCACGGCGCTGGTGTGCCCGCTGGTGCTCGCCGACCGGCCCACCGCCGGGCCGTCCGTCGGCGTGTTGGCGGTGGCGGCCAGCGAGATCCTGCTGCTCACCATGCAGGGCGCGCTCGAGGTTCTTGCCTCGCAGGCCGCACTCGCCGTCGAGCGGGTCACGCTCACTCAGGAGGTCAGCCGGCGCAATAGCGAGGCCTACTTCCGCACGCTGGTACAGAACGCGCACGACGTCATCCTGATCGTCGACGACGGCGGGCTCGTCCGGTATGCCAGCCCGTCGGCGGAGACCGTGCTCGGGCCCGGGTCGGTGCTGGGGCTGCGCGTCCTTGACCTCGTGGTCCCGGCGGACCGGGAGGCTGCGGAGCGCGCGATCTCCTCCCCGTCCGCGGGGGGCGGCGGATCCGGTGCGGAGAACTGCCGGGTCATTCGGCTGGACGGCGACCGCATCGACGTCGAGATCTCCTCACGCGATCTGCGTGACGATCCGACGGTGCACGGCGTCGTGCTCACCCTGCGCGACGTCACCGACGAGCGGACTCTGCAGCGCGAGATGACCCATCGGGCGTTCCACGACGGACTCACCGGGTTACCCAACCGCCTGCTGTTCCACGACCGGGTGGATCACGCACTCACGGCCACCAGCCGGGGGGACGGGGTGGTCGGGGTGCTGCTCATCGACCTGGACGACTTCAAGCTGGTCAACGACACCATGGGGCACGGGGCCGGCGACGAGCTGCTGGCTGCGGTCGCGATGCGGCTGACCGACGTGCTGCGGCCGCACGACACGGCGGCCCGTCTGGGCGGGGACGAGTTCGCGATACTCGTCGAGGGCGCCGCCCGGGTCGCCGATGTCGAGGAGATCGCGGCGCGTGTCGTCAACGCCATGTTCGCCCCGCTCAACGTCGCCGGCGGTGTGACCACATCGGCGAGCGTGGGGGTGGCCACGACATCGACGACGGTTGCGTCCGCCGAGATGCTCCGGCGCGCCGATCTCGCCCTCTACGCGGCCAAGGGGGCAGGCAAGGGCCGGTGGCGCAGCTACGAGCCGGGCCTGCACGTGGCCGCCGTGGACCGGCTCGAGGTCCGCACCGAGCTGGAGCGGGCACTCGCGGCCGGCGCCTTCCAGCTGCACTACCAGCCGATCGTCGAGCTCGGCAACCGCCAGCTGGTCGGCGTGGAGGCGCTGATCCGCTGGCACCATCCGCGCCGCGGCATGGTCCCGCCGATGGAGTTCATCGAGATCGCCGAGGAGACCGGGCTGATCGTGCCCCTCGGCGCGTGGGTGCTCGATCAGGCACTCCGCGATTTCGCCCGGTGGAGGCGCGAGGGCCCAGCGGGCTTGCGGGTGGTTGTGAGCGTGAACGTGTCGGCCTGTCAGGTCCGGGCACCCGGGTTTTTGAACACGGTGTCCGACGCGCTGGTCCGCCACGAAGTTCCGGCGGAAGGGCTCGTGCTGGAGATCACCGAGTCTGTGCTCCTCACAGACGACGAACAGGTCTCCGCCGACCTGATGGAGCTGCGCCGTCTGGGCGTGCGCATTGCCATCGACGATTTCGGTACCGGGTACTCGTCGCTGGACAACATCCGCCTGCACGCCATCGACATCCTGAAGATCGACCGATCGTTCATCGAAGGTGTCGAGGGGTCTCGGCGGCAGGCCGCACTGGTTGGGGCGATCGTCCACCTGGCCCGGGCACTGGACCTGCGCGTAGTGGCCGAGGGCGTGGAGACCTCCGCGCAGCGGGATGCGCTGCTGCTGTCCGGCTGCGATCTCGGCCAGGGTTACCTTTTCTCCGCTCCGGTACAGGCGGACGACATCCGGCTCTGGCTGACCCGGGCCGCCGCGGAGCCGTTCGGGGAGACCCACGGGGGCGCCGACGCCGTTGCGGCTTACGCCAATGCGATAACGGTCAACGGCGGTCACCCCAGCAACGGCGGCCATCCCGGCAACGGCAGACATTCCGGCAGCGGCAGCCACATCCTGGCGACGCCTCCGGCTCCCCGTGCATTCACCGACCCTCCATCGATCGGTTAGGGAGCTCCATGACCGCTCAGCATCTGCCCGGCTTGCAGTACGACAGCCTCGCCCACCTGCGCGAGGACCCGCGGCTGGGGATGCTTGCCCACCTGCAGCGGTCCAGCCCGATGCTCGACGCCGTGATCGACGAGGTGCGCGGCCGGCAGATCCGCATCGGACGGCACTGGCTGGCTGACTTCGCCTCGTGCAACTACCTCGGCTTCGACCTCGACCCGGAGATCTCCGCCGCGATCGAGGAGCAGGTGGCCCGCTGGGGTACCCACCCGAGCTGGTCCCGGCTGCTCGGGAGCCCGCGGCTCTACCCGCAGATCGAGCAGCGGCTGACCGAGCTGCTCGGCGCGCCCGACTCGCTGGTGCTGCCGACGATCACCCACATTCACTCCGCGGTGCTGCCGGTACTCGCCGGCGGGGGCACCGTGTTGCTGGAGGCGCAGGCCCACCGGACCATCTACGACGGTGCGCAGGCGGCCGGTGCCGCGGGCGCCGAGGTGCACCGTTTCCACGGCGACGATCTCGACCGGCTCACCCACCTGCTGCGCCGCGCGCCGGCGCGGGCGCCGCGGATCGTGTGCGTGGACGGCGTGAACAGCATGACCGGCAACCCGCCGGATCTGCCCTCCCTGGTGCGCACGTGCCGCCAGCACGGCGCGCTGCTCTACGTCGACGACGCGCACGGTTTCGGGGTAGTCGGCGAGCGGTCTCCCGAAGAGACCTCGCCGTACGGGCGGTGCGGTAACTCGCTGGTGCGCTACTTCGGCGAGACCTACGACGACATCGTGCTGGTCGGTGGCTTCTCGAAGGCCTATTCGTCGCTGCTGGCCTTCCTGACCGTGCCGACCTGGCTCAAGGAACACCTCAAGGTGGCGGCACCGCCGTACCTGTATTCCGGGCCGAGCCCGACGGCCTCGCTCGCCACCGTGCTGGCCGGATTTGAGGTGAACGACCGGCGCGGCGACCTGATCCGGACTGACCTCTACCGCAAGACCGAGCGGGTGCTCGACCACCTGGACGACCTCGGTGTGCACACCCCGAACACGAGTGGATGCCCGATCGTGGAGATCCCGCTGGCCGACGCCGACGACCTCGAGGAGGTCGCCCGGCTGTTGTGGGACGCCGGCATCTACGTGACGCTCGCCGCGTACCCGCTGGTACCGCGGGCCGACGTGGGGTTTCGCGTGCAGCTGACCGCGGCCAACTCCAATGAGGAGGTGGACGAACTGCTGGCCGCGATCACCGTCCTGGCCGACCGGTCGATGCTGCGCCGGACCGGCGACGACCGGTGCGCAGAACCCCTGTGTCAATGACGGAGGTGACCGGTTGCGGCCCCGATCGGACATGGCGGAATGCGGACATCGACTGGGACCGCTGGCCGGTGCCCACCTACCTCGCGGAGAACTACCGGGAACTGCACCGGATCGACGACTCGGTGCTCGTTCACCACTCCGCCGTGTACCGCACCCTCGCCCCCGCCAGCCTCGCCAGCACCGTCGAGATCGGAGCCGGACCGAATCTCTATCCGCTGTTCCTGGCCTCCGGCGCGGCTCGCCGGATCGACGCGATCGACCCGAGCGCGGCCGGGCTCGACTACCTCCGATCACAACTCGCCGCGGGACCTGAGCAGAGCTGGGATCCGTACTGGCGTCGCTGCCGCGAGCTCAACCCGAGCCTGCCGGCCACCGTGGAACAAGCGCTCGGAAAGGTGCGGCCGATGCGCGGCGACGCTCTCACCTTCACCGGCCGTGGGTACGACCTCGCGTCCATGAACTTCGTCGCCGAGAGCGTCACGGAGGACGTGGCCGAGTTCGAGCGCTTCTGTGGCGCGTTCGCGGCCACGGTCCGCAGCGGGGGCCTGCTGGTCGCCGCGTTCATGGAGAACATGAGCAGCTACGAGCTCGGCGACGGATCGCGTTGGCCGGGCACACCGGTTGATGTCGAGGCCATTTCCCGGGTGTTTGCGCGACTCACCACCGATCTTCAGGTTTCCCGGATCGACTCTGACCCAGAGCTACCCGACTACGGCTACACGGGCATGGTGCTGCTGTGCGCACGACGACCATGAGTGGTCTACCGTTCACACTTGCGGGTTATCCCCGACGATGTTGCGCAATGCTAGGCCACCGTCGGTCCCCGCGCTTGAGGGGAGGTCCGCAATTCCGAGGGACGGTGGTTCGACCAATCCACAGACGAAGTCAAGAGACTATCCGGCGCAGACATTCTAATTTTGCGACCGGAGCGGTGCGGGTAGGACTCACCGACCGCATCCTGATCTTCGGCGAACGGCACCTGCGGACCGTCCTCGCCCAGTACTGCGGCTACGGGCGCCACGCCCCGATCATCCCGCTCCGGATCTTGACCACCAGAGGATCAGACGCCGACCGGTACTGGGAGGGCTGATCAACGAGTACGAACGCGCAGCCTGAAACCGCTGGTCAACGCCTACGGCTAAGTTCTGGAACCCGACACCCTGCTGCAAAGATCAAGAATGCCCGGCCGGCGACCCTGCTTTCAGGTGCTTGAGCAGGCGATCCCTGTGGTCGGGGTGACAGGATTTGAACCTGCGACCTCTTCGTCCCGAAGCAACCTGAGCAGCGCTCCGACCAGCGCATTTCCGCAGTTCAGCGTGTGTTTGGCGTCCATGAACGTCCGTGTATATCGGTCCTCATACGGGCCCGTTGTCACCCAATTAGGCACCCAGGTTTCTGATCACGGCGTCCTGCCCTCGCCAGGCGGTCGGAGACTGTTGGGGGGCAACGTTTGACGCGTGGCAGACGCTTCGCGTGGGCGACGATGACGGCGTCCCAACTAGACCTGCCGACCGTCCTCGAGCGGGGCATCGCGATCTATCGGCGGCCGCCGTCCGACTTCACATTGTGGATGGTCAGCCGGTGACGGCGGCCGTCTGAGACCTCCTGATGTGGCTCCGGAAAGGCTGCCGCTCAGGCCGGAGTCAAACCTGCGCGTGGCCGCCAGATGGTCACCCCCGCCAGGGTTCAAGGATGAGACCCGGGCGTGAGCTGCGGCTACGTCGCCGGATCCGTGCTTCGGGCAGATGGTGGCCGTGAGGCAGGCCAGCCACTCGGCGTGGTTGTTGATGGGGGGTTGAAGTCGGCGGGGCGAGTTGCGCACAAACCCGTCGGGGTGGCCTGTGAACTCAGGACTCGCTTCGTTGTTCGGCCGTAGTCGATCGGCGAGGCTTGTAAGCCGCCCGGTCGCCATATTCGGTGATGATCACTACCGAATTGGCTCAGATCCGCGGCCACCGGCATTCGAGCAACTCATCGGGCTTTGGCTCCAGCTCGTCCAGTCGGGCGCCGGTGCGCTCACCTCGCGGATGCCGAGCCGCGCGTCGTGGGTAGCTGGTGCGCGTGGTGGGCCGGTCAGGGGATTACGGCGTCGCGCCCGGCCGCATGGTGCGGTCAGGAGGCACTGCGAGAAATGCCGTACTGCTCGACTGCACTGCCTCCTGGCTACAGGTGTCGCGATCGCCCTGCGAGGTGGCCGCTGTCAGCACCTGGTCGGACTGTCAGACAGCTGCGGACTTCGTCTGTGCCTCACCCTTCTCGGGGTTCAGCAGCTCCTCCAGCACCTGGATGGCCCCGCTGAGGCGCAGCAGCGTCTGCTGGAGCTCGGCCTGCCGGCCTTGCAGATCGGCCAGCATGCGCTGGCCGGCCTCGAACTCCGACCGCAGCTCGGTGAGGCGTGCCTCCGATTCGGCCCGCATCAGGTCACACTCCTCATCGTCGCCATGCTCGCCGACAGGTCGCGGATCTGCGCCTGCTGCTCCTTGATCGCCTCGACCAGCAGCGCCGTGAGGTGCTGGTAGCGGATGTGCTTGTAGCCGTTCGCGTCTTCGTGGACCAGCTCCGGCACGACCGGCTCCAGATCCTGGGCGAGGAGACCGACGTGATCGCCCGACAGTGCGGCGCGTGCCTCGTCGCGGGCGGCGGCTCGGGCGCGCAGGTGCTCCTCCTCGCTGGCGTTCGGCCCGGCGGAAACCGCGTCGGCGTCGCGGGTGAGGTGATCAAGCCCCGCCTCACCCCAGCGGAAGTGGACGCCGCGAAGCCGCAAGACCTTGCCGAGCGCGTCGCCGATCGGACGCAGCCCGGTCTTGAGACGGGCGTCGGAGGGGCCGGAGCCCGCCTGCCAGCCGATGCTGTTGAACGCACCGTAGTTCTGGATGTTGAACCAGGTCCCTCCCCACCTCATGGTGATGCCGCCATCGGCGAACAGGTGGCCCTTGGTGATCACCTGACCACCGCTGTTGATCGTCAGCCAGCTCGTCGCGTTCGTCGCGAGGTTCAGAGCGTGCTTGTTCTTCGTGCCGACGATCATCCCCGGCTGACCGCCCCAGAACGAATCGTGCACCATGACCCGCGCCTCGATGTTGTCGGATCGCACCGTCAGGTTGGCGTTGTACTTGCCGTACAGGTCGAGAACACGGGACCAGCCCTCGGGGTTCTCGGGGGTTCTGGTGCCGACCCCGAGATGGCCGTCCGTGCCGAGGGTGCCGCCGATGCCGACGGCGCCGTCCTTGGCCACGGTCAGCCGCCAGGCGCCGTTGTTGAAGAACCCGATCTGGTCGGTGTTGAGGCCGCCGACGAACCGGTCGGAGGCGACCCACATGCCGCCCTCGTTGTTGTCCGAGCGCAGCCGACCGTTGACCACGAGGTCGACGTTGTTCCCGCCGCCACCCTGGACATTGATGCTGGAGGCGTTGACCGCGGCGGCCTTGATGTCCACGTAGCTGTGGAACCCGAGGTTGCCCTCCTTGAAATGGAAACCGCTCTTCTGCGCCTCGATGCGGTGCCAGAACCGGTTGCCGTGGTGGAAGCGGATGGCTGGGTTCACCTCGGGCACCTTGGGGGTAGCGACGTCATCCTGGAAAAGGTCCAGGAACATGAGCGAACCGCCGGTGGTCTCGTTCGCTTCCCGACGCAGCTGGAGATGGTCGGAGCCGGATCGGACCGTCAGCTTGCACGATGGGTTGGTGACCCCGATCCCGACCTTGCCGGAGCCTTTCGGCATTAGGTTCAGGTGCTGGTCGGCGTTGGCGCCCGCGGCGTAGATGGAGTTGAAGCCGAACCCGATGCCTTGCGTCGCGTTGCTGTGCCGGAACTCGATACCGCCGCTGGCCTCGCCGAGGTCGGCGGTGACGTAGAGCCCCTTGACGGCGGTCGGGTGCGTGTCCGTGCGTTTCGCGTCCTGGATGTCGACCAGGGCCCGCGAGGTCTCGGTGCCGACGCTGCCGGTCCCGAAGGAGCCGACGTTGAGCCCGCGGGTGAACAGCTTGCGGGACCACAGATCGGCGTAGTCGCTGCGGTTGGCGTTGGCGAGGAAGTGGAACGCGCTCGGCCGCGTCTCGAGCGTGGTCTCGAAGTGGTTGTGGTGGCGGAACCGGATGGCCGGATGGACGTCGGCCATCTTGGCCGGACTCCATTCGTCCTGGTACAGCTCCAGGAAGTAGGCGGAGCCGCTGAGCTGCTCCGCCTTGTCCCGGCGCAGCTGCAGCGGGCCGGCGAACGTGGACGTCCCGGTGCCGAGGACCGACAGCGCACCGCCGGCGCCGGTGGTCAGGGCCATCCGCTCGTTCGTGCCCGCGCTGTCCCGCCAGGAGTGCCGGCCGTCCGCGGCGTAGAACAGCGTGCCGCCGTTGATGCCGAGCCCGTAGCCGGTCCACAGCTGCAGCTTCAGGTTGTTGGTGATGTCGCCGTCGGCGAACACGACCTGCTGGTTGCTGTCGAGCCGCAGCTTGCCGCCGCTGACGTGCAGGCGTTCGGTCGGGTCGACGCCGATGCCGACGTTCCCGGTGTCAGCTCTGATGATCATGCGGTAGTTCGGGACGCCGGTCGCGGTGTCGGCGAAGTAGAACCTGCGGTCGGAGTGCAGGCCGAACAGCAGCCCACCGCCGGGATGCGTGATCGCCGAGTGCTCGCTGCGACCGAGCCGGATCGCCTCGAACCAGCCGGCAGTGGTGGTCGTCTCGGACCGGATCTCCAACCTGGTGCCCAGTCGCACCCGATCGGTTGCGGTGCCGTCGATCGTGACCTTGCCGTTCGCGTCCAGCCCGATCTTGGCGAGCACGACGCTCGGTCCATCCCATTCGGCCGGGGCGCCGTCCGGTGCGACCGCGAGGGCGCCGTCGGCGACCGCGGCGACCATCGGGCTCTCGTCCCAGCGCCGCTCGCTGCGTCCACCGATCTGCGCGGGATCCGTCTCGGCCTCCCGGTACACGAGGCGCACGACGACGCCCTGCTTGCCCTTGAACTGGCTCTCGGGCAGCTTCAGCGTCAGGTCGGCGGCGAGGACCAGCTGGCGTCCGCGCTCGTCGACCGCCGTCCCGCCGGCCACCGACACCTGGTAGGCCGCCACGCTGGTGACGGCGAGCCCCTCGGCGATGCCGGTGATCCGCAGCAGCCGGCTCTGCCGCCGCTCCCGGTCCAGGTGGTAGCTCTGCTCGTCGACGAAGTCCTGGTCCTGCAGGAACTGCCCGTCGAAGAAGCGGACGCGCTTGTTGACCGGCCCGGTCGTGGCGTACACGGCCATTACGAGTCCTTCCCTAGTTCCGCAGTACCCAGTTCCGCAGTACCCAGCTCCGCGGTGCCCAGCCAGGTGTTGTCGCCGAGGATCAGCAGCTCCGGCCGACCCGTCCTGTCGTCCTGCAGGTCGGTGGACACCAGCTGCATCGTCGTGAACACGACCTTCAACGCGTAGAACGTGTGGGCCGGCTTCTCCCGGTCGATGATCGCCCGGGCGATCTCCTGGGTTCCGCGCACCCGGTCCGGGTCCTTGTCGCCCAGCGTCAACTGCACCTGGAAGAAGTGCGGGATCTGGTCGAACGCGTCGAAGATCTTCACGTCGTCGCGCGAGATGTTGTCGCCTGCCGGCCGCAGGTAGATCTCGAGCATCCGCTGCAGGCCCGGCGAGCGTGCCGCGCTGGCGGTAGAGCGGCACGACCTCCTGCAGGAACCCGCGGGTGGTGTCGGTGTCCCAGTCGGCGCGGACGCTGAACGCGACCCAGCCGGCCAGCCAGGGCAGGAACTCGTCGGGCGCTCTCGCCGGGTCGAGATAGCGGACCAGGTCGCCGACGATCTGCTCCAACCCGGGCTGATCGACGTCGTCCGCGCCGCTGAGCACCGCCTCGAACGCCATCAGGAACTTTCCGAGGAACGGGTCGGCGCGGAAGTGCGCCGGGAGGTGGTCCAGGTAGGCGCTGGTCATGCCGTCCACGACTCCGTGTGTGGCCGGCCGTAGGCGTCGTAGCCGGTCAGCTCGACCCTGACCAGCTCGGACCAGCTCGTGCGCGTCCAACGCGACCCCGATGCACCTCGGCCCCGGTCGTCCCGGATCGGGTCCGGACCGGTCGAGCACGACCGCCTCGACGAAGTTGACCAGGGCGGCCTGCTCCAACACCGCGTAGACCTCGGAGGCGTGGACGCTGCGGCCGAACGGCCAGCCGTCGCCGTCCGGGCCGCCGCGCAGCGGATCGAGGAACGCGGCAAGCCGGTCGCGCGCGTCGGCCAGCGCGTCCGCCGGGGGCGCGTCGGCGTGCAGGGCGAGGCCCGCCGACACCGTCACGTCGACGTAGCTCGGCCCGACCACGTGGTGTCGGGTGGTCAGGATCCGGCGCGGGCTCGAGGAACGCGGCGAGCGTCCCGGTCAGTTCACCGGGTCGGTCGCCGAGTCGCCGGTCTCCGCGGTCGGCTGCCGGCACCACGACCACGCTGACGTGCGCCGGGGCCGGCGCGGTCGGGTCGGCCGCGGTCAGGTCCCGCTGCGCGACGCAGCGCACCCGCCGGACGCGCGCGCCGCCGGCCTCCCGCACGAGGTGCTCGTAGTCCTCGGGGGTCACCGCCCGGTAGCGCTCGTTCAGCCCGCGCATGGTCGTGCGGATGCAGTCCTCGAGCGGGACGCCGCTCCGGAGGTGCCCAGCCCGGGCCGTTGAGCAGCCTCAGGAACGTCATCGTGTGCGTGTCCGGGATCTCGTTGACCTGGAACAGCAGCATCTCGGTCAGCGATGCGAGCAGCTCGATCAGGGTGATCCCCGGATCGCTCGCGTTGTGGTCGGTCCACGCCGGAGCAGGGTCGGGATCAGCGCCCGCGCCTCCGCCATCAGGTCGGCGAACGTGCGGTCGTCGAGGTTCGGCAGCGGGATCGGCATGGCGCTACCTCGCCTCCAGCGCGACCGCGATGTCGTGATCACCCGAGTACACCAGGGCGCGGGCCAGCCAGCGCTGCAGGTCCGCCGCCGGTGGTCTCGCGGAGCTCGGTCAGCGACCGGTCCAGCACCGCCTCGAGCCGCGGGGCCAGCGTCGAGGACTCCGGGGTGGTCACGCACGGCCAGCGAGCGGACGTGGTCGACGCCCGCCACCGCCTCGACGACCGCGAACAGCTCCGACCGGTGCGGTTTGCGGCCGAACGCCCAGCCCTCGCCGCCGGCTCCGCCGGTCAGCGGATGCAGGAAGCGCTCGACCGCCGTCGCGCACCCGGGTGCGGACGGCGTCGGCGTCGAGCGGCGAACGCGGCACGACCCGGGCCGTCACCGTCACCCGGATCCATTCCGGGCCCGCGACCCACACCTCGGCGGTGGCCGGGGTGCGGGCCCGCAGGTGGTCGTGGACCTGCCGCAGCAGCCCGAGACTGGGGGTCGGTCGGCGCTCCTCACCGGCCGGCACGATGATCACGCCGACCCGGCCCGCCGCGACCTGCAGGTGACCCTCTCGCGGCATCGGCGCCTCCTGTGCGAGCCAGAGATTCGTCGGGTCGGAGCTGCGGGGCACCACCGCGGCGACCCGGACCACGTCGGCCGACGCGGCGAAGGCGAGGTCCTCGAGGTCTTCACCGGTGATCGCCCGATCCCGGTGGCGCAGCACCCGCGGCCCGCGCGCGCTGAGCCGGTCGAGGGCTTCGGCCGCCGCGCCACCCTGCGCGGGCTCGTGGTTGGTGACGCTGTCGATCAGCGGGATCCCGGACTTCAGCTGGGAGATCGTTCCGGCGGCCCGGTTCCCGGCCACGCCGCCGCCGGTGCGGTAGGTGATACGGACGTTGTTCTGTCCCTGCGGCGGGATGCGGCCGGCCGCGCCGTCGCCGAAGCGGATCACCCCGGCCAGCCGGTCGATCGTGTAGTGCCGGTCCGTCGCCTCGGACCGGTGGAAGTCGGGCACCGCCGTCCACGCGCACCCAGGCCTCGTCCGGCTGGTCGACGTCGTCGGCCTCGCGGACGACCAGCTGCTGTCCGGGCTGGACCGGCGCCTGCGCGGTGCTGAACTCCTGACCCGGGTTGCCCGTGCTCGCACCGAGGATCTCGCCGTCGACCATGGTGACCTGGGCCGCCCACGTGGTGTTGAGCAGCACGCGGCGCAGCCGCGGCGGGAACGGGAAGTACCCGCGCCGCCAGCGCGCACGCAGCCAGCACCGACGCTGACCGAAGCGCTCGCGCGCGGTGAGGTCCGCCGGTCCGACGAACCGCACGAGACCCCGGCTGGCCAGCGTGTCGGTCTCGTCGACCGCGTCCAGCGCGCGCCAACCGTCCGGGCCGGAGTACTCCCAGACCACCTGCGGACGGGTGGTCGGGTCGATCTCGGCGAGCTGGTCCGCGGCCACCTCCTCCGGCGCGGGCGGCTCGACCTGCAGGTACAGCGTCGCCGGGCGACCGTCGAACGGGCCGGTCGAACCCGAGGTAGAGCGCGGGATCGGGTTCGTCGCCGGTGCTGAACGGGGTGAACTGCTGCCCGTGGGCGTGGCGGCGGTAGGTGAAGTCGTTGGCGCTGACGATGGCCGATGCCGGGGTGGGCGCCGCGGCGGCCGCGGCGGTCCAGGACGCCGACTGGAGGATCGGTGGCGCCCAGGTGGCGGCCTTGAACCGGTACGTGACGGCGTCCGTCGGGCTTCGCCGTCGCCGGTACCTGTTCGTAGCTGGCGGGACCGCCGTAGTCGCCCTCGACCAGCCGGACCCGGAGCCAGTGCCGCTCGTCGCCGTTCACCACCGCCGGCGCGAACCCCGGCGGCCAGGTGAAGCGCATCGTGCCGCCGAGCGCCGCCGTCGTGGCCAGGGCGCGCCAGCTCTGGCCGTCCGGCACCTCCCAGGAGAGCCGGCGGGTGCCCTCCGTCCGGGCCGGCCGGGCGGGGTTGACCGTCAGCGTCAACGCCACCTCCGCGCCCGGGCGCGCCAGCTCGTCCGGGCAGGCGATGGTGAACGTGTCGTTGAAGCGGGGCTGCTCGCCGAACGGGTAGAAGTCCTTGCTCAGGTCGAGCGGCGTGGCGTTGCTGGCGGCGGCCGGCGGTGGCAGCGGGGCCGGCGTCGTGTTCACCTGGGCGGTGATCCCGCTGACCCGGGGCAGGTCCCACCCGTAGCCGGCGGTCAGCGACCCGATCCGGGGCAACGTGGTGTAGGAGCCGCCGGCGTCGGCGATCTCGACGCGCAGCCAGCGGCCGATGCGGCTGCGGTGCACGGTCCGCGGCCACGACGCCGGCACCCGGAAGCTGATCTCCCCGCCGCGGGTGAACGCCGCGGTGCCGTCACGCAGGCCGAACTCGCCGGCGGCCGCCGGTACGGCGACCGAGCCGGACCGGCCCAGCTCCCGCCAGTCGGGCCCCGCCTTGTACGACCAGATCAACGTGACTGGGTTGCCGGTGTTCGCCGCGCCGGGGCGGTCGAGCGCCGACCTGCAGACGCGCCGCGGCACCGCCCGCGGCGAGCGCCTCGTCCGCGCTCAGGTAGAACCACTTGACCTGGCTGGTCTCGCCGAACGGCGCGAGCGGCAGCCTGGGGTCCACCGGATCCCGACCCCCGACCGCCACCGACTCCGGCTCGAGCCCGGACTCGCCCCGCGGTAGCCCCATCTCCAGCGACAGCCGCAGCCAGCCCGCCTCGCACCCCATCGACCGCCTGCGGGATCAGCTGCGGCAGGGCGGGGAAGGTGACCCGCCACGCGCCGTCGCGAACCTCGCCGGTGCAGGGCAGCGGCTGCCAGGCCTGCGCCGTCCCACCGCGACCAGGTGAACGGCCAGCTCGTCCACTGCGCGGTGTCCGGCGACCCGATCGTGATCGTCACGCTCTTCGTGCCCGGCGCGGTCAACAGCGGGTCGCAGGCGAGGAACAGCTGGTGCGGCACCGGCCGGTCGCCGACGAACGCCGCGAACGGCTCGTCGAGCAGGCCGAGCGCCGCGCCGGTCCGGTCGCTGTAGGTGTCGGTCTCCGCGTCGCCGACGACGACCGCCTGCAGCTGCGCCCGGCTCACCACCAGCGCGGCCTCGGTCTCGAAGACCAGGTCGTCGTCCTCGCCTTCGAGCGCCGGCGCTCCGACCCGCGTGCCGGCCGGCACCACCGCGGCAGCCGGGGCTGCCCTCGGCGAGGGTGAACGTCAGCGGCACGCGGGCCGGGCGCGGCGGCAGCGGCTCGATGCCGATCAGGTTCAGGAACGCGAGGTAGTTGCGCTCCGGTGCCCGGTTGATCCGGTCGACCACGATCTCGGCGAACCGGGCGAAGATCGCGATCAGCGCCTGGCCGGCATCGGCACCACCGTCCTCGCGCGGCCGCCAGCCGCGGCCCGGTTCGACGCCGGTGTCGGTGGTGTAGCGCTGCGCGAGCGCGCTCGTCTGCGCGGCCAGCTGGTCGCGGTCGCGCGGATCGATCGGCGGCGTATGCATGGACCTAGTCGAGGTAGAACGGGTAGACGAGGTTGAACCGGCTGTTGGTCGAGCGGATCTGGTAGTTGATCTCGACGAGCAGCCGGCGCCGGTCGGCGGGATCGGCGGCGGCGTAGACGTCCAGCACGTCGATGCGCGGCTCCCACCGGCTCAGCGCCCGCTGCACCGCCCCGGCCACGGCGTTGGCGGTCGCGGCGTCGTTGGGACCGAAGACCATGTCGTGGATGCCGCAGCCGAAGTCGGGCCGCATCACCCGCTCCCCGGGCGCGGTGCTGAGGATCGTCCAGATCGACTGGCGGATCGCGGCCGGCCCGTCGGAGGTCATCGCGATGTGGCCGTGCGGCGTCCAGCGTGACCGGCAGCTGCCAGCCCAGACCGAGGAACTCGTCCGCCGCCATCGCCTATCCGATCATGACCGTGCCGACCGCGACCACCGTGCCGGCCGGAAGGTCGGCGGGGTCGTTGCAGGTCAGCGCCTTGTCGCCGGCGCGGGCGGCGGGCTTGCCGTTGATCATGACGGTGGGGCTGCCGGCCTGGATCGTGGCCTTGTTCGTCGGCGGCTTCTGGAAGCTGACCCCCGGCGCCGTCGGGACGTGCGACGGCGTGTTGGTGGCGGTGGAGCCGACGACCGCCGCCGGCTTGCCCATGATCTTCACGTTCGTGCTCAGGCCGCCGTCGACGACGCCGGCGAACGGGTGCGGCAGCGGCGTCGGCGTCGGGTCCTTCGGCGGGCTCGGCACGAGCACGATGTGCATGTCGGTGCCCACGACCTGGTCGCCCTGCTTCGCGGCGGGCTGTCCCATCTCCGTGCTCCCTCTCGGTCCGCATCGACGGTGCGTGCGGTTCATCGGCCGTGTGCTAGTTGATGTTGACGACCTGGCCCTTGACGGTGAGCTGCGGGCCCGCCTTGAGCTCCAGGTTCTGGCTGGCCTCGACCGTGATCCCGGCCTTCGAGCTGATCTCGACGCCCTTGGCCCCGGTCAGCGTCACGCTTGCCCTTGGCCGAGCTGATCGTGATGTCGGCGTCCGCGCTGATCGTGATCGTGTTGTCCTTGGCGCTGATCACGATCTGGTTCTTCGGTGGACTTGTCGACGATCTCGATCCGCTCCGCGCCCTGCGGTGTCGTCCAGCCGGATCACGTGGCCGCTGCGGGATTTGAGCACCCGCATGTTGTTCTTGCCGTCGCTGTTGGCTTCCGGGGGCTTGTCCTTGCCGTTCCACAGCCCGCCGAGCACGTACGGGGTGCTCGGGTTGCCGTGCTCGAAGGCGACCAGCACCTCGTCGTCGACCTCGGGCAGGATGTAGAGCCCGCGCCCCGCGCCGGCCATCGGGCGTCACCACCCGGGCCCAGTCGCTCTCGACGTCGTCGGCCATCCAGGGCATCCGCACCTTCACCCGGGCCAGCCCGTCAGGGTCCTTGTTGTTCGTCACGATCGCCATCGCGACGCCGTAGAAGCGGGCGTCGGCGCCCGCGTTCGCGAACAGGTGGGAGAAGACGTGTCGTCACCGATCCCGCCTCAGCGGCGGCGGTCATGCCGCGTTCCTCCGCACCCGCAGGGTCGTGCGGTAGCCGCTCGTCCCTGGTCAGCAGGTGCGTCGCGGACGCGCACGTAGTACGAGCCGCTGAACGTCGTGCCGGCGCCGGTGATGTCGACGACCGAGGCCGGGCGCAGGTCGGGGCGCCCGTGGCAGACGCACCTCGCCGTCGATGTAGCCCAGCGCCATCTGGTTGAACCGGCCGAGTGCCACCTGGTCCGCCTCGGCCTTGCTGCGCACCGACAGGTCCACCGCGATCCCGCCGGCCTGGCCGAACGCGCGCTTCGCGGTGGCCGGACCGGACTTGCGGCCGCCCATCGTGGACGCTTCCTGACCGACGGCGGCGGAACCGACGATCGGTCTTCTTCTGCTTGACGTCCCAACCGCGCACGGTCATCCGTTCGACCTGGCCCATCGCGGTCAGGCGCGCGTGGAAGTCGATCACGTCCTCGCCCAGGTCGAGCGTCGCTGCCGCCGGGCCGTGCGTGCTGCGGCGGACGGAACGACAGCACCTTGTCCGAGATCGTCACCTCGTAGCCGATCAGCCGCGCCCGCTCGGAGAGGAACTCCAGGTCGGTCTGGTTGTGCTGCACGACGTACTCCACGCGTCACCTTCGTGTCGGTGGTCTGCGACCCGCAGTCCCGCCTCCCGGGCGACCTGGCTCGCGATCGCGCTGTCCTTCATCTTGGCGAACGTGCGCGTGCGCCGGTCCCGGGTGAGCCGGTGGCGGTAGTCGTAGGCGCGGACGCCGAGCGTCGGCGAGCTCCCGGCCGCGAACCTCGCCTCGAGGCCGGTGATCTCGCGCGATCATGACCTTGCTTGAGCTGGTCGACCTGTCCGAGGTGAGAGCTCCAGCTCGTTGCCGACCGCGAACAGCTTGTCGTCCGACCACGACACCGCCAGCCGCTCCTGATCCCAGTTGTAGAGCTCCAGGGTCACCATGCCGAGCGCGTCGACGTCCTCGTCGGCGCTCAGCGACCGGATGTCGGCCGCGGCCGGCTGCGGGGATCGCCGCGCCGTTGATGCGCAGGTCGAAGTCCGGCGGACCGGACGGGAACGGCGCGCTCATGAGCGGCAGCTTGGGGATCGTGAGCACGGTCCCGGGCGGGATCGCCCGGGGGTTGACGATGCGATTGGCCCTGGCGATGTCCCGCCAGCGGGACGGGTCGTTGTACTCCTCGGCCGCGATGCTCTGCAGGGTGTCGTGCCGCTTCACCACCCGGGTCTTCACCACGTCGGAGGAGTGCAGCTCCAGGGCCCGCTGGCATTCCACGAACGTGCAGCCGAGCGTCGCGCGCACGGGCGTCCCGTCCGGGCAGGAACAGGCTGAACTGCTCGTCGATCTGGGTGATCACGCCGTCGAACACGTGGAAGCTGCCCCAGTCGAGGTGGCAGATCGGGGGGCGGTGCAGCTCGGGGTCGATCTTCGCGAGCCGGCCGACCTGCTTGGTGTGACCGGTGACGTTCCGCCCCGCCTCGTAGGTGTCGAAGAACAGCTCCATCGACAGCGTCCGGGGGCTCACCGACTGGAAGCGCTGCAGCATCTCCGAGCCGGTCGGGGCCCCGGACTCGGTCAGCACGTTCTCCTGCTGCCACGACACCGTCCGGGACCGGCTGATCTCCTGCGGGTTGAACAGCGCGACGATCGGCCCGCCGCGGCCGCCCCGATGCCGCTCGTAGGTGATCCGCAGCTTCTGCAGCCCACCGGAGTGGGCGGCCGTGCCCAGCAGCGCCGACGCCATCTTGCTCGTGTTCACCAGCGCACCGCCCGCCGCTCGGCCTCCACCGCCAGCCGCCCGAGGAACCGGCGGTGCACCGTGTCCACGATCGCGTCGACGTCGATCGGCGGTGCCGGAGTTCGCGGCGGGGCCTGCGCGCCGGGCCGGCGGGTGGGTATCGCGCCCGTCGTGGCGGCCCGGTGGGGGAGCGCCGGTTCGGCCGCATGGGTGACCGCCGCCGCGGCCTGCGGCGGCCGACCGCCCGCGGGGGCCAGGACCAGCTCTCGCGGCGGCGCGGACGCCCACCCGGACGTGGGTGACGGCGCGGTCAGCAGCGGATCGGATCGGGTTGGGTTCGCACCGTCGCCGGCTGGCGTTGCCGGTGTGACCAGGGGCAGCCCGGCCGCGGCCGATCCCGGGCCGCCGCCGGATCCCGACCGGCCCGGGGTGGTGCGTGCTGGCGGCGGACCGCCGCCGTTCCTGGGCGCCGCCGCCACGATCAGCAGCGGTTGGGCGCCCAGCGCCAGAGCCGGGGCCGTCGCGAGCTCGGTGGGTGGCTGGGAGCGGGTGGTCGGCGGGGCGGAATCGGTGACCTCCGGCGCGGGCGTCGGTGCCGTGGAAACCAGCGGCAAGGCGGGCGGCGAGGCCGGCAGTGGCAATGCAGCCAGTGGCAAGGCGGGCGGCGAGGCCGGCAGTGGCGAGGCCGGCAGTGGCGAGGCGGCCAGTGGTGAGGCCGGCAGGGGCGAGGCCGGCGGCGCCCCGGTGGCGGCGGGCTGCGGGTCCGCGGCGGTCGGCCGGGTGGCGGGCGCCCCGGGGGTTGCAGTCGGCGGCGGCGCCGGCGCGACGATCGGAGGCAGGGCATTCGGCGGCGCGGGGTACACCGGCAACGGGGCGGGCGATGAGCCCGGCGTCGGCGGCCCGGCCCGCGGGGCGACCGGCAGGGGAGCGTCGGGCGCCAGCGACCCGGCGGTCGCCGGTGCCGGCTCGGCGGGTCGGACCGGCGGCACCCCCGGCCCCGGCGGCGCTGCCGCAGGGCGGGCGGCGGTGCGCGGCGCGAGCGTCGCCGCCTTCCGCTGGATCACCGCGGCCGGGAGGCCGGCCACCGGCGGTGGAGCGATCTCGACGGCGGCGGGCCGGGCTGGGACCGGCACGGTCACCAGCGGCAGGTCACCGTGGCCCAGGTCGTCGACCGCCGGTACCCGCCGGAGCAGGCGCTCGGCCAGCGGCACGGCGGTGGTCAGGCCGGTGTGGCGTTCGACGAGTGACGGCCCGAACCGCAGGTCGATCACGCCCGGACGGCTGACCGGCCGCCACAGCCGCCGCATCAGCATCGGGTCGACGTCCGGCGTCATCTCACACCACCATGCCGCTGACGCCGTGGGCGAGTGCGGCGGCCTGGCCCAGCAGCGGTGCGGTCAGGCCCTCGTGCGCCAGCTCGATCGACTCGATCCCGACCTCGTCGCTGGACGCGTTGAACGTCGGGCCGTTCCAGCGCACCGGCAGGGCCCGGCGCAAGTTCCACCACATCACCGGGATCTGCCGCCGGTTGAGCAGGATGATCGTGGCGTTGCGGCGCTGGATGTCGCCCTGGCTGGTCTCGTGGTACCAGTTCCATAGCGTGGGGATCGCGGTCAGCCCGTGGCTCAGCACGAGGTTGGAGTGCCGTGCCGAGCTGGGCAGCTGGTGCACGAAGTCGTTGACTCCCCCCTCGCGGTACTCCTCGGTCTGGATCTCGCCCTCCAGCCCGCTGCACTCGGTGAACCCGCCGACCAGGAGCCCCTCGATCTCGACGGCGAAGTTGAACGTCACGAACGGTTCGAGCGGCCGGACACCCGGCAGCCAGTTGCCGGCCGCGGAGACCGCCCAGCTCAACCCCAGGGGGACGCCGGTCGAGATCATCGGGAGGCTCCTCCAGCCTGGTTCAGCCGCTGGTTGATGCTTGCCACCTCGGCCACCCACCGCTGCCGCTCACGGTGATCCAGCTGCATCACTTCCTGGTAGGACCAATGGAAGTGGTAGGCCACATACGCTATCTCCTCGTGCAGCCGGTCCGGGGGATAGCGCGTCATTCCCCCGGCCCGGCCGTCTCCACTTCGAACTCGCCGGCGCAATGCGGGCAGGACACCTGTAGCCGGCTGTGTCCGTTGTGGTTGATGCGCTGGTAGAAGTCCTGGAGATAGGCGAGATCGGCCGGGTACAGGTTCTCGATCGCCTTCGTGTTGATGTATTCGAGGCCCCCCAGCCGGGTGATGACCCGGGCCAGCAGGATGATCACCAGGTAGGCCGGGTTCGCGCGCACCCGCGGGTCCTTGATCGGCTCGATCTCGTCGAAGGCCGTGGCCAGGCGCATCTGGCCCGTCCCGGTGCACGCTGCCGTCCGGGTCGACGAGCCCGCGCGGCAGCGTGAACGGAACTCGGTCACTCTCCACTGGTCGACCTCGACCCGCTCGCAGGTCAGCGTGAGCTGCTCGATCGCGACCTCGTCCGTGGTGGCGTTCATGCTCGGCCCGGTCCAGGTCGTCGGCCAGCACTCGAACAGGTTCCAGGTGATCCGGGCTGGCCGATGTCGTCGAGCAGCGTGATCGAGATGTCGTGCCGCTCGATCGCGCCCTTGCGCCGCCTTCTCCCGCCACTCCCACAGCTTGGCTGTCGGCGGTGATCCCTCGGCTCAGCGTGATGTCGCCGTAGGTGTTGAGGCCCGGCAGCTTGCGGACCGAGCAGGTAGCGGTCCGTGCCTTCGCGGTACTCCACCGGCGTTCTGGCTGGTCTCCAGGCCCGAGCACTCGCGTGAAGCCGGCCCGGGTGATGCCGTCGAGCTCGACGGCGAAGTTGTAGCCGGAGTACGGATCGGACCTCGGATGCCATTTCTTCCCTTTCAGGTCGCGCTGACGATGACTCCGCTGGCGCCGTGGATGATGCGGACGACGATGAACTCGGCGGGGGCGGTCAGGGCGACGCCGATCTGGGTCACGACCATCCCGGCGTCGACGACCGAGGGCGGGTTCGTCTCGGCGTCACACTTCACGAAGAACGCCTCGTCGGGGTCGGCGCCGGCCAACGCGCCACGCTGGTGGAGCTGCCGCGAGGTACGCGGTCAGCTCCCGGATGATGCGGATCCAGAGGCGGACGTCGTTCGGCTCGTGGACCAGCCCGCTCATGAACCGTTCGACCCAGCGGCTCGATGGTGATCACGACCCGGCGCGCGGTGACGTCCTGCCACGCCGGGTCGTCGCTCAGCGTGCGCGCTCCCCAGACCCGGATGCCCCGGCCGCGCAGCGCGCGGATGCAGTTCACGCCGTGGGCGTACAGCCGGCCCACCTCGTCGTCCCGCAGGTCCACCGCCAGGTCCAGCACGCCGTCGACGACCTCGTTCGCCGGCGCCTTGTGGGCTCCGGTCCGCTGGTCGCTGCGCGAGTAGATCCCGGCGACGTGCGCCGCACGGCGGGACGTAGCTGGGCAGCCCGCCCCCGGTGGGGATCCCGAGCCACGGCTAGTACAGCGCGCCGTAGCCGCCGGCGGCCCGCCGAGCGCGTCCGCTGCCGCTCCTCGACCAGACCGATCGGCGTGCCCGGGGGCCGTCCAGGATCGCGAAGCGGTCGCCGCGACGCTGGCAGTGCTCGAGCACGCTGGGCCTGCAGGTCGGCGAGCGTTGGCTGTCCGGCGCGCAGACCAGGTCGACGTCGTCGAGCGCGGTCGACGCGGCCAGCCCGTCCCGCAGCGCCTGCGCCGGCGGCCACCGCGCTGGTCCAGGGCGACCACGTAACACAGCAGGCCGTCGTTCTCGAAGAAGCCGCGCACCACGGCGGCCAGGTGCGCGTCCTCCGCGCGCCGGCCCGAACCTCGCCTCGAACTCCGGCCAGAGCGTGAGCTGCTGCGGCACGCCGACCTCGCCCGTGCGTGGTGTAGCCGAGGAACACCGGCACCCCGGTGAGGAACGTCGGCCTGGGCGGCGGGAAGACGTCGGTGGCGTAGACCCCGGGGGTCGCGTGCTCGGTCATCTACTGCGCCGGGCCCGGCCCACTGGCTGATGCGGAAGATCACGAACTCGGCCGGCTTCACCAGGGCCACGCCGATCTCGGTGACCACCTGGCCGAGGTCGCGCACCTCCGGCGGGTTCGTCGTCTCGTCGCAGCGGACGTAGAACGCCTGCTCGGGGGTGGCGCCGAGCAGCGCGCCCGACGCCCACACGGTGGTCAGGAACGCGCTGACGTTGCGGCGGATCTTCGACCACAGGTCGGGCGCGTTCGGCTCGAACACCACCCACTGCGTGCCCTCGTCGATCGACTCGCGCAGGAAGTTGAACAGCCGGCGGACGTTGATGTAGCGCCACTCGGCGTTCTCCTCGCCGGCCAGCGTGTGCGCGCCCCAGATCGTGATGTTGCCGTCGAAGCTGGCGGATGACGTTGATGTCGTCGGGGTTGAGCCCGGCCTGGTCCTCCTTGCTCGACCAGCGTCTCGACGCCGAGCGCGCCGCGGATCACCTCGTTGGCCGGCGCCTTGTGCACGCCGCGTTCGGCTGTCGACCCGCGCGTAGACCCCGGCGATGTGGCCGCTCGGCGGCACGACCACGGTTCGCGTTGCCGACCGGGTCGTACACCTCGATCCACGGGTAGTAGATCGCGCCGTAACTCGCTGTCGCGGGCCCCGCCCTGGATGGCCGCCTTGGTCAGGGTGGTCGTCCGCCGGCCGTCGAGGATCGCGAAGCGGTCCTGCAGGTACTGGTTCTCGCAGTGGTCGAGGACCGCGTTCTGGACCGCGTCGCTGACCGCGCCGGGCACCGCGACCAGCGCGATCTCGTCGATCGCCTTGAACGCCTCCAGCGCGGCGATCAGCTTGCCGTCCAGGTCGTCGGCCGCGCCGGCCACCCGGGTCACGCAGCAGCGGGTGCCGCCGTTGTTGAAGAAGCCGTAGACCGCGTGCGCCAGGGTGAGGTTGCCGGCCTGGAAGTCGCCGAAGCGGGTGCGGAACTCCTCCCAGCTGGTGACCAGCTGCGGCACCCCGGCCGCGGCCAGCGGTAGAAGTCGTCGGGCTGCCGCTGGTTGTTGCCCTTCAGGCCGGTGCGACCGGGCATCAGCGGCATGGTCACGTTGTCGGCGACCGCGCCGATGAATCCGGCGGTGCTGGTGCCGACGCCGGCGATCGGGCGGATCGCGGAGGGGACCTCTTCGACGTACACGCCCGGCGCGAGGTACTGCGGCATGCCTGTAGCTCCTTACCCCTGAGTGGACATCTGGGTGGACATCTGAGCGATCGAGATGGCCTTGTCGGTCACCTCGGGACCGACCTCGACGGCCGCGGACACGTCGACGCTGAGCGTGACGCTGTAGTGCAGGGTCGCCTTGGGCTTGCCGCCCATCGCCTGCCAGAACTCGCCGATGCTCTGCAGCTGGTTCTGGGCCATGATCCTGGCCCGCAGCGGCGGCTCCAGGCCGACCAGCTCCCCGCGCAGGTAGGTCTCGGGGATCGTCCGGTGCAGCAGCAGCACCTTCATCACCTCACCGAGCAGGCGGTGCTCGTCAGCCGTGGGGTTCGGCGCGCTCGCGCTGGCCCACGCGGTGATCAGGTAGGAGCAGTCCACCCGGGCCGGTGCCCGTCTCCTCGTGACGATCCCGTCCGGTCGCCGCTCGTGCTCCCACTGGTTGGTGCGCAGCTCGTAGTTCTCCCGCACGTCGTACATGAACAGCACGACCGCCGGCAGCGCCACGCTGGACGGCGGGAACTGCTCGTCGGGCGCCGCGAAGCTGACCGTGACGTTCGGCAATCCCAGCTCGGCCTGCAGCAGCGCCGCCAACGTTGCATCCAGATCGTGCAGCATCCGCGGCTACGCGATCCCGCTCGTTGGGCCCACGGGCCGAGGTATACGGCCTAGGGGTCGCCGCGCCGTCTGTCCGGGCGTCTTCGCTGCGTCTCGTCGCGGTCAGGAGCGGGGGCCAACCAGCTTGCGATACGCCGTGGCCTTGTCGGCCTCGTTCTGCAGGTAGGTGTTCCAGGTGTCCTCCAGGTCCTCCAACGCTTCCAGCCAGGACGCGTTCGGGGTCGCCAACGCCTCCAGATCGACATAGCGCTCGTTGCGCTTCAGCCCGCCTTTGCCGACCTTCGCCGACTTGTGGCCGTAGAACGAGGACTCGGGGTTGGCGGTGGCTTCGGTGGAGTTCCAGTTGTGTTCATAGCCGACCAGGCTCTCCCGATGCGGTGCGGTGGTCTCCAAGCCGATCTGCAATGCACCGTCGGAGTTGGTCGTCGGTTTGGTGAGGCCGATGAACATGTGACCGTGCGAGCCATCCGGCAGGATCACGTCTCCGTTGAAGTCGAGATTGCCCAAACCGCCGCCGGCCACGTTCATGCCCCACAGCTTCACACCTTTGCGGTTCTTCCGGTTCGATGCCGCCGCGCCCTTGCCGCCTGCCTCCTCGAACCGGCCGCGTCGGGTGCGGTTGCCCTGCGCGTCGTAGGTGTTCTCCGTGATGTCCATGTGGTGGGTGCCGAACCCCCGCTTGCCGACCGCCTCGACGGTCTGCTTCCCCGACCCCGTGGTGATGCCGATCCAGTCGGTGAGGTCGTACGCGCCGCCGCCGTGCTTGAGGGCGGGGATGCGAATGTTCACCCGGCCACCGTGGGCCAAGGCACGCGCGACGTCGCCCTGCTGGTAGTCGATGTGCTTCTGCTGCCCCGGGTCGTACACCTGCAGTCCGGCCTGCAGGATGAGGAACACCCTGGTCAGAATCTGCGTCGCCTGCTGGCTCTTCTTGGTGAGCCCCGCCATTTCGCCCTTCCGCACGTACTTGGGTTCGGCGATGCTCTTCGTTCCCCGAGTGATGGCCTTCTGATCCGCTGTGCTCATGGTCGTCTGGGTCAAGGTGTTGACGAAGGCCTCGCGGATGTGCTCGTCCCGGGCCTGCTCCTCCTGTGCTTGTCGCGCTGCCGGCAGCCGCCCGCCCTTGATCGCCATATGACGGCCCAGCGTGTAGGCCGGCGGTGGATTGTCGTCCTTCTCGCCGATGCCTTCGCGCCACGCGATCGTGGCGTACAGCACGCGCTTCTTCACGCCGATCTTCAGCCACTGCTTGTAGTCCCCGGCCCGCAGGTAGGCCTTCGCGTTGTCGTAGGTGTCGAGGCCGAGGAGATCCAGCATCGCGCCGCCCTCCACGAACCCGCCGAGGGACTTGATGGCCTTCAGCGCGGACTTGGGCAACGGCGGACCGTCCTTCAACCGCCTCGCGACGTTGGCCCGGACCTTGTTCAGCTGCGCAGGTGAGAACCGCTCCGCCGGGGTGATCTTGCTCTTCGAATCCGCCCGGATGCCCACGGCCTTCAGCAGGTCGCGCATCAGGAGCGACGACGCGAAGAAGTCCGCTCTCAACTCCTCCATTCGTTCGTCGACGTCAGCCATGTCTGCCTTGTCGAAGAGATCGTTGGCGAGCATCCCGCGCAGCTGATCGAACCGCACCAGATCGAGGTCCACCTGCTCCCCGAGCTTGTTCTTGACGACCTTGCGCTGGACGGCCACCGGCGCGGTGCCGGCGCGTTGCTGGATCACATGCGTCAGCTCGTGCGCGATCAGCTCGCGACCGTGACGGCTGCCGGGGTCGAACGCGCCGCGCCGGAAGAAGATGTCCGGGCCGGTCGTGAACGCCCGCGCCTGCATCCCGTGGTTCAGTGCGTGTGCCCGCGCGTCGGTGTGCACCCGGACGGCGCGGAGATCTACCTGCAGCGCCTGTTCCATGGGATCGCGCACCGTCGCCGGCAGCGGGCGTCCGCGTCCTCCCCGATTTCCGGCGGCGCCACCTCGGAAGAAGATGTGCTGCCCGGTCGCGACAATGGGCACCTGGAGCGCCCGCTGCAGTCGATCGGTCGCGTCGTCGCCGTTCATCCCGCCGGCGCCCAGGTCGGCCCGCTGCGACGCCGCAGGGTTCCGAACCACGTGCTGGGCCACCCGATCCGCCTGCCGCTCGTGCTCGTCGCGGGCCGGGTCGAGCGCCAGCCGCTTGGGAACGCTGGTGTCGAAGTGGCGGCTCGTCATGGCGGCACCCCCTGGCTGTTCCGGCGATCGTCCGTCGCGGGGGGCGCCAGGTCAACGCCCAGCTCGGCGGAGGTCAGCACCTTGCCGATCTTCTGATACTCTCGGCGCACCGCGGCGAGGACGTGTCGCATCGCGACCACGCCGCCGTCCGCCGCGGCGAGGAACGCGCTGGCCAGAGCGATGTTGCGGATGTTTCCCCCGGCCACCTCGACGCGCTCGGCCAGCAGGCCGAGGTCGAGATCCGGGTCGCGGGGTGTGGCGGTGGGCCAGATCCGCTCCCAGATGCGGCGGCGGTCGGTGGCGTCGGGCAGTGGCAGCTCGACCATGAAATGCAGCCGGCGCACGAAGGCCTCGTCGATGTTCTGACGCATGTTGGTCGCCAGGATGACCAGGCCCTCGTACTCCTCCATCCTCTGCAGCAGATAGCTGATCTCGACGTTCGCGTAGCGGTCGTGGGCGTCCCGCACCTGCGTGCGCTTCCCGAACAGCGCGTCGGCTTCGTCGAAGAACAGGATCGCGTTGCTGGTGATGGCCTCGGCGAAGATGCGCGCCAGGTTCTTCTCCGTCTCGCCGACGTACTTGCTGACCACGGTCGACAGGTCGATCCGGTAGAGATCGAGGCCGAGCGTGCCGGCCAACACGTCGGCGGCCATGGTCTTGCCGGTGCCGGGCGCGCCGGCGAACAGCACGTTGATGCCCTTGCCCATCGCGAGCTTCGCGTCGAATCCCCATGTCTCGTGGACCAGCGCGCGGTATCGCAGGTGGCCGGCGATCTCGCGCAGCTGGGCCGTCTGGTCGGCGGGCAGAACGATGTCGTCCCAGGTGTAGCGGGGGCGCAGCGGCTGCGCGAGCTCGGCCAGCCTCCGATTGGACTGCAGCCGGCAGGCGAGGGAAAGATCCTCTTGGGTCAGCTGTGGGGCGGCGGTCCGGCGGGCGCGGGCTAGGTTGCGGGCCGTGGCCGCGGCATCCCGGATCTGACCACCGGTCAGCCGGAACGTGTTCGCGACCACCTCGAGGTCGACACCTGCGTCGCCGACACAGTCCTGCCACAGCCGGAGTCGCTCGAGGTACCCCGGCCGGGGGAGCTCCAGGCGGAGGAACGCGATCTGCACCGCGCCGCCGGGTTCCCACACGGCTTCGCCGGACAGGAACGTCGGGCCAGGACGGTTGTCGAGGACCGGCAACAGGCTGTCCAGGTGGGCCCGGCGGTCGTGGGCGAACAACGCGTCGAAGTCCTTCCAATACAGCAATGCCCCCTGCAAGCGTGCCTCCCGATCGATCAGGCGCAGCTGCCACCGGAACTCCTCCTCGCCCCGGCTCGCGAGCCACCCGCCGTCCACGACCAGCAGCCGGTGGCCCAGCGCCGCGCAACACGCCTCGGCGACGGTCCGGCGGCCGACCCCAGACGGGCCCTGGAGGTACAGCAGCAGGTCCTCACCGCCGGTGCGGGCGTGCTCGACGATCTGGGTCAGTTGCCGGGCCAGCGCGTCGGGTGCCACCAGCTGGCCGAGGCCCGTGGTCGGCGCAACCAGCGTGACCGAGCGGTCGAGCCGGGCATCGACCTCGTCGTCGTCGAGCAGGAACCGGATGATCCGTGGGTCCAGCCGGAGCGCATCGCCCGGCTGCACCAGCCCGTGCCGGATGAGCGGTGCCGAGGCGGACAGCCGGCTGCGCGCGTCGATCTTTGCCTGGAGGTCGGGGCAGAACAGGTCGGCGAGCAGCTCGGGTGTCGGTTGCCGGCGGGCGAGGTCGTCGTGCAGGTAGCCGTAGAGGCGCTCGTAGCGCAGGTCCAGCTCCGGCGCGAGGCAGGCGAGCACCACATCCAGATCGAGCGGGCTCAGCTCGAACAAGCCCATCAGCGCCACGAGGCGCAGCGGGACGCCGGTGGCCAGGCTGGCGGCGGTGCGGGCCCCGATGCGGTCGGACAGCTCGTCAAGCCTGCTCTGGACGGTATCGAGGACCTCGGGCGGCAGCGGGACAGCTGCCCAGGAAGGGGTCCCGACGAGCCGCGCTAGCAGCTCTTCGGGTTCGTGGTCGACGGCGCGGACGTCACGTAGGCGCTCCTCCTCGCCGGCACGTTGCCGTACCCGCCAGACCTGGACACGGATCAGCAGATCGAGGCGCTCCAGCTCGGCGATCACATGTTCCAGGGAGGACGAGTAGGCCTCGGCCCCCGCGCTCACCGGCGCAGCCACTGGTGCATTCTGCTGCGCCAGGCTGGTCGTGTGCCCGGCGACGACTGCCGGACCGTGACGACCGAATGATACGTATGCGGCTGGATGCCTGGGCTGTCCTCGACCGCTGAGAGGACGCTCATCCCGTGTCGCGGGTCGTCTGAGGACGTGCCTGCGGCTCGCTCGCCAGCATCTGCTGGACCTGATCGCCCAGGGCGGAGACGATGGCCTGGACGGATTCCAGCTGCCGGTGCAGCTCGTCGAGGTGCCGGCTGCTCGGCGCCTCGACCACGCCGTTCCCGTCTGTCCTGATCCGCTCGCGCAGCGCTACCGTCTCGGGGGCAGGAGCGAGGTCGAACTCTCGCGCAAGCGCTTGCGCGCAACGGTCGAACTGTCGCAGCGCAGTCGTTCGGTCGCCGGCCCGGTGGTGGAGGCGCATGAGTTCGCGATGGGTGGACTCGCGGGCCGGGTCGCAGCGCAGAATGCGCTGCCCGTGGGCCACCCCCTGCCCATACAGCCCGTGCCTCGCGCAATACCCCATGAGCTTCTCGAGCATGACCAGATAGGTCAGCTGCAGGCGCTCTCGTTCATAGATACACCAATCCTGGTAGAGGGTCTCGAGTAGGTCCCCGCGATACAAGGCGACCGCATCCTCAATTGCTCGCGCCTGTGGTTCGGTCAGGTTGTAGCCGTCGAGGTCGCGCGACGCAGCGTAGGCCTGTTCGAAAGCCGCGACGTCGAACCACCATGTCCCGGCCACGTCGACGCTCACCCAACCGGGAGTGAGGTGGAGCAGATCGGCACATGCTGGCGTCGACTGCAGCAGCCAAAGAGTTTGACGTAGGTACTTCCGGGACAGGCTGCTGGTCGCGTCCGGCCACAACACGCCGGACAGTCCCTCGCGCGGATGCGCACGATTACGGTTCAGTAAGAGATAAGACAGCAATTCGAGTGCTTTCGCCGATAGGTCCGCCGGTCGCTGCCCCTCTTGTTGTATCGATACCGGGCCGAGCAACCGGATGCGAAGCATGCTCATCCGCGGGCCCGACATCGTGATCGGCCGCCACAGAATTGTTTGCTGTCGGACACGGCGCTTCTTCGAACCGAAGGGTGTCGAATGCAGTCGCCCACTTCTCGGCACACGCACCTGCCGACGAACGAAGGCATGGGGGCTAGTTCCTCCAGTGGGCAGGGACGGGGCGCAGGGGTCATTGTTGGGGGTTTCGAGTGAGAAGGAAACCCCCAGTTGATGACGTGCGGTAGCCGAGCCGCCCGATCGGGCCGCCAACGGCCGGTCGAAACCACGTCAGGTGCCAGGACCTCGGCCCGCCGTCACCCCCGCCCAGGTACTCGTGAGCGATGTCGTCCTTGCGCCGGCCCCTCGCCAAGTCGACCCACAGCACCATCTGGTCGCGGGTGAACCGGTGCATCGCCGTGGTGAACCCATCGGTGATCTTCCCGAGGAGTGCGGTCGAGGCGATCCAGAGATCGAGTTGGCGGTGCATGTATGCGACCAACCCGTCCGCGTACTTCAGGCTGGGCACATACACGTTTACGTACATCCGGTCCATGCACTCCGCCTCGAGCACCACGCGATCGGTAAGCATGTCGGCGACAGTGCGCGGTAACGTCATGGCTGGGCTCCGGTCGGACGGGCGGCCAGTCCGCCAACCAACCGCTCCGAGCCGTTCACACACCGGACCGGCCCGCCGTTCACGGTCTCACCCCACCCGACCTGAGCCCGCCCGCCTGGTCGGTAGAGGTCATCGGAGAATCTGGTCGGTCTCGCGAAGGAGGTCGGCCTCGTGCAAACAGCATCCCGGTAGCGCTGACGTCGCCGCTGTGAATCCATCTGATATCTGCAAATGGCTTACCCGTCGCGGGGACGCCATAATTGGGATCCGGAGGGGGCAGGGATCCAGATCCCAATTATGGCTGGCTGGAATGTTGCTGACGCCGCGCGGAGAATTGACTCGAGCCAAGTCGTGATCGAGACCTGATGCCGACGCGGTCAAAACCTCAAAACCATTGAGATAGCGGGCATCGGAAACAGACACCATGTTGATGAGCACGAGAATCAACCATAGGCAAGCCGGAACGCAACGGATGGACGACCAGAAGTGACCGAGTTGCCGGCGGATTCCGATGCGCGGCTCTGTGGCCCGCTGGCTCTGGTCGTCTCCGGGGAATCCCGCTGGGCGAACCCGTGTTGCCCCCGCAGAGGATGGCCGCACCATGACCACGCCATCGCCAGGTCGCTAGCGACGCTCTGCGCTCGTGCTGCTCACGCAAGTCGGTCTCCCAGCGCTGAGTAGAGCCATCCACGTCTCCTCAATCTCGAACCCCGTACGACACGCAGCAACGCCCCCGTTGTGAGGAGGACGGGCCGCAGAGATCGCGAGTTAGCACATCCATCCCCCATCGGGCCGGTCGACACCACCAACTAGTGCCGGATGGCGCGGTGTTTGATCCCAGGATCGCTCACCTTTGTCCGGCCGTTTGGGCGTGATGATGGGTGTGGCCGCGTGAGCTTGTGTATGGGCTTCTTCCCCCGCAGCACGGACACCCCACCTGAGGTGGTTGCGGTCGTGCGTGCCCAGCTATGTGTGCAGGAGGGCCGCAACCCGCAACCCAGCGCCGGGTTGATCGACTCCCAGAGCGTGAAAGGCGCCGACACCGTCCGGCGTGACACGCGCGGCTACGTCGCCGGTAAGAAGATCAATGGTCGGAAGCG
>CAVSTV010000001.1:0-525914 GCA_963730945.1 uncultured Actinomycetota bacterium | reverse complement strand
CGACCTGCAGATCAAGATCGCGCAGGGGGCCAAGCCCGGCGAGGGCGGCCAGCTGCCCGGCAGCAAGGTCTACCCGTGGATCGCCAAGACCCGGTACTCCACGCCGGGGGTCGGGCTGATCTCTCCCCCGCCGCACCACGACATCTACTCCATCGAGGACATCAAGCAGCTCATCCACGACCTGAAGAACGCCAACCCGGCCGCCCGCGTGCACGTCAAGCTGGTCAGTCAGGTCGGCGTGGGCACGGTCGCGGCGGGCGTGGCCAAGGCCTACTCCGACGTGGTGCTGATCTCCGGGCACGACGGTGGCACCGGCGCCTCGCCGCTGTCCTCGATCAAGCACGCCGGCGGCCCGTGGGAGCTCGGGCTGGCCGAGACCCAGCAGACCCTGCTGTCCAACGGGCTGCGCGACCGGATCGTCGTGCAGACCGACGGGCAGCTCAAGACCGGTCGGGACGTGGTGATCGCTGCGCTGCTGGGGGCCGAGGAGTTCGGTTTCGCGACCGCGCCGCTGGTCGTCTCGGGCTGCATCATGATGCGGGTCTGCCACCTGGACACCTGCCCGGTCGGTGTCGCCACCCAGAACCCGGAGCTGCGCAAACGCTTCGACGGGCGGCCGGAGTACGTGGTCAACTTCATGCGGTTCATCGCCGAGGAGGTCCGCGAGTACCTGGCCCAGCTCGGCTTCCGCAGCATCGAGGAGGCCGTCGGCCGGTCCGAGATCCTGGACACCGACGACGCGATCCGGCACTGGAAGACCGAGGGCCTCGACCTGAGCCCGATCTTCACCATGCCGGAGCTGCCGCCGGGCACCGCCCGCCACCAGACCCGCTCGCAGGAGCACGGGCTGGAGAAGGCGCTGGACAACACCCTGATCCAGCTGTGCGAGGGGGCGCTGTCCTCCGGCGACCGGGTGCACCTCGACCTGCCGGTGCGCAACGTCAACCGGACCGTCGGCACCATGCTCGGCTACGAGCTGACCAAGCGCTGGGGCGGCGAGGGCCTGCCCGACGACACCATCGACGTAACCCTCACCGGCTCGGCCGGGCAGAGCTTCGGCGCCTTCCTGCCGCGCGGCATCACCATGCGGCTGGTCGGGGACACCAACGACTACTTCGGCAAGGGCCTGTCCGGGGGCCGGCTCACGCTGCGACCGGACCCGTCGGCTCCGTTCGCCGCCGAGGAGAACATCATCGCCGGCAACGTGATCCTGTACGGGGCCACCTCCGGGGAGATCTTCGTGCGCGGCATCGTCGGCGAGCGGTTCTGCGTGCGCAACTCCGGCGCGCTGGCCGTCGTCGAGGGCGTCGGCGACCACGGCTGCGAGTACATGACCGGCGGCCGGGTGGTGGTGCTCGGTCGGGTCGGGCGCAACTTCGCGGCCGGCATGTCCGGTGGCATCGCCTACGTGCTCGACCTGGCCCCGGGAAATCCGATGGGGATCCGGGTCAACCCGGAGATGGTGGACATCGACCCGCTCACCGACGACGACCGCACCTTCCTGCGCGACGCGGTCGAGCGGCACCACACCGAGACCGGCTCCACGGTGGCTCGCGAGCTGCTGCGGAACTGGGACGACGCCGTCGGCCGGTTCGGCAAGATCATGCCCAAGGACTTCAAGCGGGTGATCCTCGCCCGCGAGACGGCCGAGCGCGAAGGCCGCGACGTCAACCAAGCGATCATGGAGGCCGCCCATGGGTGACCCCAAGGGGTTCTTGACCACCCCGCGCGAGCTGCCCAAGCGGCGCCCCGTGGACCTGCGCCTGCGTGACTGGCACGAGGTCTACGAGGAATTCCCGCACGATCACCTGGAGTCGCAGGCCGGGCGCTGCATGAACTGCGGCATCCCGTTCTGCCACCAGGGCTGCCCGCTGGGCAACCTGATCCCGGAGTGGAACGACCTGGTCTACCGCGGGGACTGGCGGGAGGCCATCGAGCGCCTGCACGCCACCAACAACTTCCCGGAGTTCACCGGCACGCTGTGCCCGGCGCCGTGCGAGGCGGCCTGCGTGCTGGCCATCAACGACGACGCGGTCACCATCAAGCAGGTCGAGATCGAGATCATCGATCGGGCCTGGGAGGAGGGCTGGGTGCCCCCGCAGCGTCCGCTGCACGGCACCGGCAGGCGGGTGGCCGTGGTCGGTTCCGGACCGGCCGGGCTGGCCGCGGCCCAGCAGCTGACCAGGGTCGGGCACGACGTCGTGGTGTTCGAGCGGGCCGACCGGATCGGCGGGCTGCTGCGCTACGGCATCCCCGAGTTCAAGATGGAGAAGAAGCGCCTCGACCAGCGCCTGGACCAGATGAAGGCCGAGGGCACCGCGTTCCGGGCCGGCGTCGATGTCGGCACCGACATCACCGCCGAGCAGCTGCGGGCGGACTACGACGCCGTGGTGCTGGCCGGAGGGGCCACCGCCTGGCGCGACATCCCGGTGCCCGGCCGCGAGGTGGAGGGCGTCTACCAGGCGATGGAGTTCCTGCCGTGGGCCAACCACGTGCAGCAGGGCGACATCGACGCGCCGCCGGTCACCGCCGAGGGCAAGCACGTGGTGATCATCGGCGGCGGCGACACCGGTGCCGACTGCCTGGGCACCTCGCACCGCCAGGGCGCCGCGTCGATCACCCAGCTGGAGATCATGCCGACGCCGCCGGAGAAGCGCACCGAGGGCATGCCCTGGCCGACCTACCCGATGGTCTACCGGGTGTCCTCGGCGCACGAGGAGGGCGGCGACCGGCTGTTCTCGGTGAACACCACGGAGTTCGTGGCCGACGCCGAGGGCAAGCTGGCGGCGCTGCGGCTGGTCGAGGTGAAGCGTGACGACAGCGGCCGGTTCGTGGCCGTCGAGGGCACCGAGCAGGAGCTGCCGTGCCAGCTGGTGCTGCTGGCCATGGGTTTCCTGGGGCCGGAGAAGGGCAAGCTGCTCACCGACCTGGGCGTCGAGCTGGACGAGCGCAGCAACGTGGCGCGGGATCGCAACTACATGACCACGGTCGAGGGCGTGTTCAGCGCAGGCGACATGGGCCGTGGCCAGTCGTTGATCGTCTGGGCGATCGCCGAGGGGCGGGCGGCGGCGGCGGGCGTCGACACCTACCTCACCGGGCGCACCGTGCTGCCGCGCCCGATCGAGCCGACGGACCGGCCGCTGGTCTGCAGCCGGCCGGTCGGTGACGCCGGCGGGTCACCGCCGGTGGTCACCCGATCCGGAAGATCGGGTAGCCCGGTGCGATCTCGCGCAGCCGCGCGTCGGGCGACGTGGCGTCGACGCCGTCGAAGAACACGCCGACCTCGAACTTCCAGCGCCGCAGGTACGCCCGCAGCACGGCGGGCTTGGCGTCGTCGTCGATCTCGACCGCGGTGAAGGCCTCGGCCCGGCGGCCGATCCGCAGCTCCCCGCCGCCCGCGGCCCGCAGGTTGCGCACCCACTGGGTGACACCGCGTGGGGCGACCAGATAGCGCTCACCGTCCAGGGTCAGCAGGTTGACCGGCACGGTGCGCCACTCCCCGCTGGTCCGGCCGCGTACCGCCAGCACCCGGCTGCCCCACACGCTCACCCCGATGCGGGTCAGCCCGGCAACGATGCGGTTGAAGATCAGGTCGTTGCGCCCGGGACGCAGGTAGCGGTGGTTGCCGGTGGCCATCCCACACTCCTCCTTGAGATCAGTGCTCTCTATTGAGATCAGTGAACACCCACGGCGCGGGCACGTCAAGAGCAGTGCTCTCGATTCAGGTCAACGATCGCATCGTTACGTCTCGGCGAGTTCCAGCTGGAAGGCGTCCTCACCGATCCAGATGCGCAGGCCATCGCCGTCCTCGGTGATGTAGCCGTCCTCCTCCTCGCCGAGCTCACGGATCGCCCCCAGGGCCGGCGCGGTGAGCTCGATCCGGCCACCGCCCAGGTCGCGGGGTCGGAACTCGCGGGCCAGCCGCGCGGTGCGACCCTCGGTCGCCAGCCAGCCGGCGTTGTCCTGCCCGACGTCGGCCACCCACCGCTGATCGCGCATGGGCCGAGAATGCCCGGGTCAGGCGGCGGGGGCCAGCTCCATGTGGGTGCCGGCCCGGCGACCCAGGATGCGCTTGCCGATGCCGAACATCCCGGCCGTGAGGGCGGCCATCGCCGCACCGGCGAGCAGGCAGAGCAGCGGGCTGCCGCCGGTCAGCGGGCCGAGCAGCATGCCGACCAGCAGCATGTAGGCGCTCCAGGCCGCCGAGCTCGCCACCGACCACGGCAGGAACCGGCGCAGCGGCAGGCCGAAGCGACCGGCCGCAGCCGTGCTCACCAGCCGTCCGCCGGGCACGAAGCGGGCGCCGACCAGCGCGGTGCCGGGGCGCAGGTGCAGATGCCGTCCGACCCACACCGACAACCCGCTGCGGGCGTCGACCGGGCGGGCCAGCACCCGGTGCGAGGAGCGCCCGAGCCCGAAGGTCACCAGATCTCCGGCCGCGGAGCCGATGAGCGCGGCCACGAACAGGGCGAGCACGGCGACGGCGTCGTGCTCGGCGAAGGCCAGCGCCGAGGCCGACATCAGCAGCGTCTCGCTGGGCAGGACCGGGAACGGGGCGTCGGCGGCGATCATGGCGGTGAGCAGCGGGAGCAGCCAGATGCTGTGCATGACGGCGCCGTACCCCGTCAACAGGTCCACCTCGACCGCCCTCCGTCCCGCCCGCCCGCGAGCAGGAGGACCAGCCCAGCGTGACAGACCCGTGATGCCGGCCCCCCAGGGTTCTCCCTCCCAGTGGAAGTGTTATCGGTCACAGTAACCGCGAGTGATCAGCTGCCGCCTGGACGGCGGCCACGGCCCGCTCGGGCCGCACCGAGCGCAGGGCGGTGCCGTCGAGGCGCCCGTCGAGGGCGGCATCGGCGACGGCGCCCAGGTACTCGTTCTTGCGGCCGGGCAGGTCGAGCTCGAGGTCGCGCAGCTGGGCCGGAGCGGGGAAGGCGCCGTCCTCGCCGTGGCGGCGCACCAGCTCGTCGCGGAGTGCGGAAGCCTGGCTGATCCGCAGGCGCTGGGACAGCACCGCCCAGGCGGCCGCTTCGTACGGGGAGTGGAATCCGCACGGCCGCAGGCCGGGCAGCCGCGCCTGGACGTCGGCGATGACCGGATCGCGGCGGCCGACCTCGGGCCAGCCGCGGGCGTCGACGTCGAGGGAGAGGAACCGGCAGAACGGATCGACGGCGGCCTCGAGATCGCCGTCGCCGGTCACCGCGATCCGTGCCGACGTCCCGTCCTGGGTCACCGACACATCCGCCCTGGACCAGTCGTGCTCGACCCGGAAGATCGTGCGCAGCCCGGTCGTCGACTGCCGGCCGAGCAACGCGGCCGGGCTGAAGCCCTCCCAGAACGCCCGGCCCACGGCCAGTGACCACGGCCCCCGCACTTCGACGGCCACCTCGTGTCGTCTGCGGAGCCCCCGGGTCACTTGCGCCAGAAGATGTGGTGCGTGACGCCGCTCGGACTGGGCACGACGTCGAGGTGATAGCGGTCGAGCAACTCGTCGGGAGACTTCCAGAGCCGCGACCCGGATCCGATCTCCACCGGGGAGACCGCCACGTGCATGGTGTCGACGAGGTCCGCGTCGAGGAACTGGCGGATGACGGTGGCTCCACCCCCGAGCCGGACATCCTTGCCGTTCGCCGCGTGACGTGCCTGCTCGAGGACCTCGGCCGGTTCGCCGGCCACGAAGTGGAACGTCGTGTCGGCGAGCGTGAACGAAGGACGCTCATGGTGGGTCAGCACGAACACCGGAGTGTGGAACGGGGGTTCCTCGCCCCACCAGCCGCGCCACTCGAGATCGGGCCAGGGGCCGCGCTGCGGCCCGAACTTGTTGCGACCCATGATCTCGGCGCCGATGTTGCGGGTGAAGTCGCGCGTGAAGTAGTCGTCGAGACCACGGCTACCACCGGGGTCGGTCCGGTTGGGCCAGCTCGCAGTGGCACCGGCCCAGGCGAACATGTCGCCCGGGTCGGCGTGGCCGAACGGTGTATCGAGGCTCTGGCCTTCGCCGGCACCGAATCCGTCACGCGAGACGCCGAAGTTGTGGACTCTGAGCAGTTGGTTCACGTGGTGTTCCCTCCTGGCCTGTCGGTGACGATAGGACTCCGAGCGTCACGCAGGCTCATCGCACCCGTCCGCCGGCGTTCACGCCGGGGCGCCTGCGAACCCGAACTCATTTCCGTCCGGATCCCGGTAGATCATCTTCCGCACGCCGTTGTCGTAGGTCTCCCGATCCGCCGGGTCGAGTCCGCGCCCAGCGATCTCCGCTACGAGCGCATCGAGATCGTCGACGAACACGGTGTGCTTGGCGTGGCCCGCGTGATCTTCCCGGACCTCGATGACGACATACCGGTGTTCGGCGAGTTCCCACACCGCCTCTATCTCATTCGGGATGAAGGCCGGCGGGGAGCCCAGCAGTCGCTCGTACCACGACAGCGCCGCCGCGTAGTCAACGACAGGAATCCCGGCGAAGAGGTCCACGCGGGTGAAGGTACAGCCGGGTCGGGGCCGCCTCGCCCGGCCGTTGGCAGAAGGCGTGCTCGACCTGTCGCGGCGGTGGTGTCAGAACATGCCGTTGTCGTTGGCGGAGGTGTCGGGGATGACCTGCAGGACGTCCCAGTGTTCGACGACCCGGCCGTTGTCGTCGAGGCGGAAGATGTCGATGCCGGCGTAGTCGTCGCTGTCGGGCCATACCTGGTGGCAGTGGAGGACGACGAGGTCCCCTTCGGCGATGACTCGGACGAATCGCACGTGCTTGCCTGGGTGGTCGGCGGCCATTCGCTCGAAGTAGTCGATGAAGGCTTGCTTGCCGTCGGCGACGTGGACGTTGTGCTGGGTGTAGGTGTCTCCGGCGTAGCGGTCGAGCGCCTCGGCTGGCTTGCACTGGTTGAACATCAGGTCGTAGAACGCCTGGACGGTGTCCTTGTTGCGCTGCAGGTCGGTGCTGGTCATGAGGCTCGCATTCGTCGCGGTGTCGGGGTCGGACAGCGAAACCCGGTGGCTCCGGTAGGCATTCCCGAGCCGATTGAGGCGGCACGACAGGGGCGGGACCGGATTGTCGCCGAGGCGCAGGGCAGGTGAGGGGGACGAACGGCCGCGAGGGTCGCCCCCCTGATCGGAAGTGTCCACGATTGTCGCTGGTCGAACTTGTGGAGCGGGCGACGGGAATCGAACCCGCGTAGCCAGTTTGGAAGACTGGGGCTCTACCATTGAGCTACGCCCGCGTGGCGCCGTACGACGTCAGCTTAGCCGACCGACTCGCTGCCCCAGCCCGAGCGTCGGCCCATGCACGGGCCGCTGCACACCCGGCACGCTAGGCTCACGGGGTCAGTCATCAGGACAAGCCACGGGGTGTGGCGCAGCTTGGTAGCGCACTCGCTTTGGGAGCGAGGGGCCGTGGGTTCAAATCCCGCCACCCCGACCGCCACCCGACCAGGTCAGACCGGCTATCGATGATCTACTCGAGCTCCGCCGGTCGCCGGATGTAGCAGCCGTGTGCAACGAGCCGTCACGCGACCTCCCGTCGTGCGGCCCAGCGCTGCACGCATCTCCCGCGGCTCGTACGTCCGTCCGGCGCTGCTCGTGGCGTTCCGCGGAACGGCGTGCATGAACTGGATCCCCTCCGTGGAGGATGAGCGGCCGCCGCGCCGTCAGGCCGAGCAGCAACGCTTCTCCCCCCAGTCGATGCCGGTGATGGGGAGCGCGGTGGGTTCAGTGGCGTTGCGGCGTACTTGGCCAGATCTGGTGTACGTGACGAGACCAATCGAGTTGCTTCAGCGGCTACAAGTCTTCTGATCTCAATGCCGGACTCGTTTCCGGTGACGGCGGCCATGAGCCCTCAGTCAAAGCCCAGATTCGTCGGACTGTCCGGATAGTCACGCCGTCGCCCCGCGCCGGTCGCCGGTGTATCGACCGCAGTCTCATCGAAGGCAACGTCCTCGATCCAAACCTTGCCCTTCCCGGCGAGAAGCACGCCGAAGGCGGCGTACTCTGCATCCTCAGCGACATCAAGAACAACTCGGTAATTTTGGACCGGTGTAGTGCCACTGATCCGACGATCGTCCATGTTGTCGAAAGCCAGCGTCGTGCCATCTTCGCCATCGACTCTCATCCACAGGCCGGCCCAGTCGACGACGTTGTCCGTACTTATCGAGGCCGAGACGCACCAGCGCTTGCCTCGATATCGAGCTGCCGTGAACATCTGCATCAACGTCGCGAACCCCTTCGGCCGCGGTTTGGCCGTGATGAATGCTCGTCTTCCCCCTTCAGGCCGTTTGGGTTCAGCGCCGAACTCGTAATCATCTGGGTCGGAGCCACCTCCCAGCCATCCATGTGGCACCGAGGCTCGTTCCTCATGCGTAGTTCTGGATCCAGTCGGCACCGTCTTCGCCTCGATATCGAATCGGAGCTCCTGATCGCCTGCTGGGCTGAGTACAACCCGACAACACTCGATGATTGCTGAACGCCGGATGAGACCATCCGGTTCCCGCGGATCTCCACGGACAACCCGGCGGCCGAGGCTCGGGAGCGAGACCCCACCCGACGCCGCGCCCACCTCCCGGCTCGGCGACGATCGTCGACCGGTTCTCGGAGTTCCGGCGCACAACTGGAGCCGTGTGGCGTCGGCCGGGCGCCTTCCCGATGGCGGCGACGGGACCAACCTGAATTCTCGACATCTCGGAAACCGCTATCGCTGTTCCTGTGGTCGATCGGCCGAAGGCGTTGACTGTGGAATCCTCGACCGCACGCTGGGCGGTGATATACTATTCCTGCCGACAACAGTTGTCGCAGGTGTCGTATCGGTCGATACGCAAAGCGGGGCAATCGCCATGATGCTGCTGGACATGATCTTTCTGGCCGCCGCACTCTTAGGCGTCTCAGCGATGACTTGCGCCCTGTTTGCGTCGCGGCGAGGTCTTTCGGGGAGCCGGTCGTGCGAATCTCTTAGCGGCCACACCCGAAAACAGGCACGGGTGTTCATGGCGGTATCCACCATTGCGATGATGGCGCTACCGGTCGGCTGCAGCGGCTCCGCTCCGGCGCCGAGCCTGCCCCCCACGACGGCCGCATCCGCGGCGCCGTCGGCGGCCCCTGACCTGCCCGCTAACCCCCTTCCGCTGCCACCGGGCACGATCACCTACATGAGCGAACTACGCGAGGTACCCAGCTTCAACGGTAACGAGTTCGACCAAGGAGTGGTTGGCGTGATCGGCGGTCGCGATCTCCTCCAGTCCTTGCGAACCAGGTTCTGCAAGAATCAGAGTCAGGTTACGATGTACAATCTTCGGCAACCCTACTCCAACTTTACCGCCACTGTCGGCTTGGACGACAGGTCGGACCCGTCCGCATCCGTTCAGTTCGAGATAATCGTCGGCGAGAATGTCGTCTTCCAGCAACAGGCAGCAATCGGCCAAGCTATTGCCGCCAATGTGTCGGTGCGAGATTCCAATATGTTGACCCTGTCGGCGACTTTACTTTCGGCAAGATCTCCTTGCAATTCTGTTGCCGTCTGGGGCGAAGCGAGAGTTGAGAGTTAGGAAGGGTCGGAGATCGCGTCAGCCCTGGACGAGGTTCAGGCCCACAACCCCGG
This sequence comes from uncultured Actinomycetota bacterium, assembly GCA_963730945.1. Taxonomy (GTDB): domain Bacteria; phylum Actinomycetota; class Actinomycetes; order Mycobacteriales; family Pseudonocardiaceae; genus Pseudonocardia. The sequence goes on along the minus strand of CAVSTV010000001.1, from coordinate 516,334 downwards.
CGATGATCATCGCGAGGCTCGCCGCCTTGATCCACCCCATGGACTCGCCGAGCCACAGGTACCCGATCACCGCGACGATGGCCGTACCGAGGCCGGACCACACGGCGTAGGCGATGGAGACGGGGATCGTGCGCACCACCACGGCGAGCAGCCAGATCGACAAGCCGTACCCGGCCAGCACCGCGGCGCTCCAGCCGAGATCGGTGAACCCGGCGGTCCGCGGGAGCAGTGCCGTCGCCGCCACCTCCACGCTGATGGCCAGCACCAGCAACACCACCGCGCCGAACATCGGTCTGCCCTTCCCTCGGGGTGACCTCTCGATCACCGCCGCCGTGTGTAGCGATCGCTACAAGCGAACCACAAGTGTAGCAGCTGCTACGTTTGCCCGATGGACCGTCGCGATGCGCTGCTCGACGCGGCCACCGACCACGTCCTGGAGCACGGACTGATCGGTCTCACGCTACGCCCGGTGGCCGCGGCCATCGGGACCAGCGACCGGATGCTGATCTACCACTTCGACAGCCGCGATGCGCTCGTGTCGGCGATCGTCACCCGCGCCTCCGAGCGGGCCACGGCCGCGCTCGGTGTCCTCCCGGCCGCCGCCGGCGTGCGGTCGGCGGTGAACCGGCTGTGGACCGCGTACCTGACCGAGCCGCTGTCCAGCTGCCTCGACGTCTACGTGCAGGCCGCGGCCACCGGGCTGATCGGGCGCGAGCCGTACCTCTCCGACGCCCGCGCCAGCAACGAACGCTGGGTGGCCGAGCTACGTGACTACTTCACGCGCAGTGGCGCGCCGCAGCGCCGGGTCGCCCGCATCGTGACCCTCGTCGATTCCGCGCTCTACGGCTTCCATCTCGACCTGACCACGGACCGGCCCGAGAACCTGGCCCGCGGCGTCGACGACCTGGCTCGGGCGGCGCAATCGTTGGCGGAGTGACCGCGCCGAAGGCAGGTCAGGGGCGGCCGCGGGCGTGGCCGAGCACGAGGTAGCCGGCCCCGAACGCGAGCTCGCGGACCTGAAGATCGGGAACGAGGGACGCCAACAACTCCCAGGGCTTGCCGAAGCCGGTGAAGTCGGAGATGTAGGGCTTGTGCAGGTTCGCGACCCATGGTCGCATCGGCCACATCCAGGGACCCGGCTCCTTGCCGCCGGCCGCGGCGATCGGCGCGCCGGGGCGGAGGTGGTCGAGGATGTTGCCCAACGCGGCCGGTGACTGCATCACGTCGTGCACCGCGCAGAACAGCGCAGCGTCGGCCTGGCCCCTGATCGGCGCGACGGCCACCGGGGCGGTGATGAGCTCCACGTTCTCCCAGCGTTGATCGGCCACCCGCTCGGCGGCCACCTGCAGCATCTCTGCGGAGGCGTCGATGCCCACGATGCTGCCGGTGGGGCCGACCTTGCGCTGCAGCAGCGGCATGCACAATCCGGTGCCGCAGCCGACGTCGAGCACGGTGTCGCCGGACCGGACCGGCAGCCGCTCGACCAGGAGCTCGCGCCACGACCGGAACGCGTCGGTGCGCTGGTCGTACCGGCCGGCCTCGCTCCGATAGGCCTCGGACGGCACCGGCGCGGAACGGGCGGCGGGCGCGGTCGGCGGGCGTTCGGTGATCATGCGGTTCGGGTCTCGAACGTCGCCATCGTGGGCTCTTCTCGGTGGTCAGGGACGATGGCGTGCTCGGCCAGCCAGTCGCCGAGCACGGCGGCGAAGCGGCCGGGTTCTTCGACGTGCGGGAGGTGTCCGCAGTCGGGGATGACGGCCAGACGCCCATCGGGCAGCAGGTTCACCGCCGCCTGGGCGTGGTTGACCGGCAGTACGTAGTCGCAGCCGCCCCAGACGACCAGGGTCGGGGTGGTCAGGGTGGCGAGCTGCTCGAGCAGGACCTGGCGCTGTCCGATCGGCCCGAACAGGGCGCGGGCCATCGCCGTGGAGGATTCGAGCTGGCCGGGGCGGCTCCCGAGGGCATGCTGCTCGGTCAGGAACTCAGCGGGTATCCGCCACGGTCGGGCGAACAGCATCGCCGTGGACATGATGGTGCGCCCGAGGCTGCCGCCCGGCAGCCGGCTGATCATGATCGCCAATTCGCCGATGATCGGGAACGTGTCCAGGGCGAGCAGCGGGTGCACCTCGGATCCGAGCCCCGCGCTGTCGACGAGGGTCAGCGTCCGGAGGCGCCGCGGGTCGGCCAGGGCCAGCCGCAACGCGATCGCGCCGCCGGCCGAGTGCCCGACCACGTGCAGCGGCGGTGCGATACCGAGGGCGTCGAGGAACGCCGCCACGAAGGGGACCAGATCGCTGCCGGGGGCGTAGCCGTCGAGCGTGCCCTCCGTGCCGCCGTGACCGGGCAGGCTCAGCGCCAACACCCGATGGCTGCGGGCGAGGGCGGGCAGCACCCAGCGCCAGCTGGTGGCGCTCTGCTCGTGCCCGTGCAGCAACAGCAGCACCGGGCCATCGCCCGCCTCCAGGTACTGGGTGTCCAACCCGTCGACGATGATCCGGCGATCGTGGATGTCGGGCGGGGCAAGGTTCGACGTGCTGAGGCCGTACATGTGGCTCCTGGTGCGCTGAGTAGGAAGTTCTGACTGCGTCACCGGACGCGGGCAACACCTGAAACGTTTGCGTGGCGACGCTGTCGCCGGCACCGCTAACTAAACTACGCGCCTAGGCCGAACGCTGCTGGCTCTGGGAGCCCGCGGGACCGGCGCGGGCGCCCGGGTCGGCCCTGCTCGGGCACGCACAGCAAACGCTTCCTCGCCGTCGGTCAACGCTCATGTCCGATGTCGGCATTCGGGGAGCCGGGCACGGCCTCGATGACGCTCCGCAACCGGCGGCCGCTCGTGGTTAACCCACCGGGCTTAATTGTGCCGAGTGACTGAATCACTACTGGGCGTGGAACCGACAAGGTGGTTGGCTGGTAACGCGATTCGAGCACACGAAGGAGGTCCGTAGTGGCGGGGGACCCATTCACGGCTTGCGCGGAGCAACTCGCCGCGACACCCAGACTGGTACGGCAGCTGCTCGAGGATCACGTCGCGACCGTGGACGGCTGGTGCCGCGCGCACGACGGGCACGCCGAGCGGCACCCGTGCTCGATACGCCAGCTGGCGGAGCTGGCTCGCGCCCATCTGCTGACGGCGCCATCGAAGGTCGGCGCGGCCGTTCCGCCCCAGCGAACCGCGGTCGCCCGGTAGGACGCCGCCGGCGGCCCGGTCACGCCGCGACGATGTCCCAGCACCACTGTTGGGACATTCCGGTCTCACAATCCGGGCACGGAACCTCGCACCCGGCGGTGGCCGTGATCGGGAGCTCGGCCTCGCCCCCGCAACCGGCACAGAGCCACCATCCCGTGGTGATCGGGCCGACGGGGATCGCTGCGGTCGTCATCGATGTGTCCATGCACGGCAGGCTAAATGACACCCCTGTCATTTTCGACGCAGCACACTGTGCGTGACGACAGCCGAGGTAGATGATCTCGACGGTAACGCTCTGTTCGCCCCATCCGAGTGACATTTCGGGCCATGTCGGTGTCGGCGTACACGCGTCCGGTGCAGTCACCGCCCTGTTCGGCCGGTCGTCCCCTCCCTCGATCGGCCCGGTCCCACGCCGACGTGCCCGTCGGCGTGGGACCACTCAGATCGTTTCGGCATCGAGAGAAGTTGCGACGGAGCGCAAACGTGCTCATCGCACCTCCCGGGATACGTTCCCGACCTGCGCTGATGAGCGAATTCTCGACGGGTGAGGACCGGTCCGAATGCCTTGGTCGGTCCATTTCGGTCATCCGCTGCGGCATGGGCTTAGGGTCGGCACGGCACAGGTCCACCGGGCCCGTCTCGCAAGACCGCCGAACAGCAACGAGAAGTCGGGGCCACCGTCCAAGGACGGCGGTCGATGGGAGTGGTGCAGCGTGAGCACGGTGCTGACGATCGTCGTGATCGCCCTGATCGCCGCGGGTGTCGCCTGGCTGCTCCGGCAGCGCTCGGTGAAGCAGGCCCGCGAGCTGGACGACGCCCGCTTCGAGGCGCGCCGCTGGGTGGAGCGCCTCGGCGGCCAGATCTTCATCCTCGAGGGCAACAACGAGGCCTCGAAGCAGGCGCTGGCCGACGCCTCCGAGCGGCACAACGCGGCCGCTGCCCAGCTCGACCGGCTGCGCACGCCCGCTCAGGCGCACCAGGTGACCGAATCCGCCTACGAAGGCCTCTACTACGTGCGCGCCGCCCGCACCGCGATGGGCCTCGACCCCGGACCGGAGCTGCCGGCCCTGCCGGGCCAGCAGCGCGCCGGCGCGGTCAGCGAGGACCGCGAGATCGACCTCGACGGCGACTCCCTGAGCACCTCCCCGGAACCCTCGCGGCGCAACCGGCACTACTTCCCCGGCGGCACGGTCGCCGGACGCCCGGTGCCGCAGGGCTGGTACTCGGAGCCGTGGTGGCGCCCGGCCCTGACCGCGGGAGCCTGGGGCGTCGGCTCGGCGCTGCTGTTCAGCTCGCTGTTCTCCGGGATGTCCGGCGTGGCCTACGCGGACGGGTTCGCCGACGGCGCCGACTACGCCGACGGCCAGGACGGCGGTGCCGACGACGGATCCGGCGACACCGGGGCGGAGGGCGACAGTGGCGGCGATGCCGGTGGCGGGGACTTCGGCGGCGGCGACTTCGGGGGCGGGGACTTCGGGGGCGGGGACTTCGGCGGCGGCGGCGACTTCTGACCGCAGATGTAGGTGATGGATACCCATGTCCGGCGGCGTGGCGGTGCCGTACAACATGGCCCATGACCACACAACTGGACCCACGATGGATCGCCGAACGATCCGTCCAGATCATGGCCGACGGTGAGCCGGCCGACTTCGAGCAGATCGTGCACCCGGACGCCCGCAACCGCGAGGACGTCGACGAACCGCCCGCCAGCCGCGGCCGCGGTCCGACCGCCTTCCACGCCACCGCGATCTGGCTCCGCGAGGCCTTCTCCGAGCTGAGGTGGGAGGTGCACGAGTCGGTCGTCGCAGGGCGACCTGGTCGTGCTGCACTGCACGATGTCCGGTCGGCACACCGGAACCATGATCACCTACGGGCCCGACGCCCGCCCGAAGCAGGCCTTCCCCGCCACCGGGCGGACCTTCGCCAGCACCCAGACCCACTGGCTCCGGATCGCCGACGACAAGGTCATCGAGCACTGGGCGAACCGTGACGATCTCGGCACCGGCGCCCAGCTCGGCTGGATGCCGCCCTCGCCCCGCTACCTGCTGCGGATGGCGTTGGCCACCCGCGCCGCCCGTCGCGCAGCAGCAGGATGACCGATCACGGGTCCGATTCCGGGGCCTCCTCCGGCGGGTGCGATTCCGGGACCGATCCGGCCCGCATCCTGGCCCGGCTGGGCGATGGCTACCTCTCGACCCAGCTGCTGTACGTGGCGGCCGCGCTGAGCATCCCCGATGCCCTCGCCGACGGCCCGGCCGCGGCCGGCGAGCTGGCCGCCGCGGTCGGCGCCAGCCCAGGACCGCTGCACCGGGTGCTGCGCGGGCTGGCCGCCGAGCGGGTGCTGGACGAGCTACCGGACGGGCGGTTCGGGCTGTCGCCGATCGGTGCCCTGCTGGTCGAGGGCGCGCCCGGGTCGCAGCGGGGCGCGGTGCTGGCACGGGGTTCGCTCTACTACGCGGCCCTCGGCGAGCTGCTCGGCGCCGTGCGCGAAGGCCGGGCGGCGTTCGAACTGGTTCACGGCGAGTCCTTCTTCACCCATCTCGCGGCCCGCCCGGCGCAGAGCGCGGCCTTCCGGGCGTCGATGGCCGCACGATCAGCCCGCGAGGCGGCGGCGGTGGTCGCGGTCTACGAGTTCCGCCGGTTCCGGCGGCTGATCGACGTCGGTGGCGGGCCCGGCGTCCTGTTGCGGGCCGTCCTGGCGGCCGCACCCGAGGTCGACGGGCTGCTGTTCGACCGCCCGGAGGTGGTCGCGGACGCGACGTTGCCGGCCGTCGGCGGCGACTTCTTCACCGCCGTACCGCCCGGCGCCGACGCCTACCTGCTCTCCCGGGTGATCCACGACTGGGACGACGACGACGCGGTCGCCGTGCTGCGGTGCTGCCGGCGCGCCATGTCGACGGACACGACGCTGCTGCTCGTGGAGGCCGTGCTGCCGGCCCGGGCGGCCGACGATCCGGAAGCGATCCGGATGGACCTGCACATGTTGGCACTGCTGCACGGCCGCGAGCGGACCGCCGCCGAGTACGCCGAGCTGCTGGCCGCCGCGGGGCTCACCCTGGTCCGGGTACTGCCGACCGCGGCCGGCGTCTCGGTGCTCGAGGCGCACGTTTCTGGGTAGCGGTCACCGATTCGCGGCGCGGCGGCGCGCGCTGGAATGGACCGCAGCACCGATACCCGGCCGATCTGCGGTTGACCCGGCTGCCGTTCCTCCTACCGTGGATGTTCCGGCACGCCGCGGACGCGGAGGCGCCGCAGCACGCGTCCCGGCCGGTGCCGGTGCAGCTGAGGAGCGGGCTGAGAAGAGGAGCTGTTGTCGGATGAGCACTGCGACACCGACCGACCCGTTCTGCGCCACCGCGGACGGCGAACGGCACGCCATCTACGACGAGCTCGTCGTGCGCGGACCGGTGCACCGGGTGCCGCTGCCCAGCGGGTCGCAGGGCTACCTGATCACCGGCTTCGAGGCGGCACGGGCCGCCCTGACCGACCCGCGGGTGCTCAAGGGCGGGCCGGGGCACGGCCCGTTCATCGCGGAGCTGCCGCCCGACGTCGCGGCGGCCATCGACCACCACATGCTCAGCCTCGATCCGCCCGACCACACCCGGCTGCGCCGGCTGGTGTCGGCGGCCTTCACCCGCCGTCGCTCCGAGGCCATGGCGCCCCGGATCCAGGAGCTCACCGACGGGCTGCTGGACGCCATGGCCGGTCACGACGAGGTGGATCTGATCGCCGCGTTCGCCTACCCGCTGCCCATCACGGTGATCTGCGAGCTGCTGGGCATCCCCGAATCCGACCGAGCGGACTTCCGGGCCTGGACCCCGCCGCTGGTCGCGGGCGGGTCGGCCGGCCTGCAGGCCTATACGGCGGCCGCGACGGAGCTGGTCGACTACCTGCGTGAGTTGCTGGCGCGCAAGCGCCGCGAGCACCAGCGGGGCGAGCCGTCCGACGACCTGCTGTCCGCGCTGGTCGGGGTGCGCGACGGCGGCGACCGGCTCACCGAGGACGAGCTGACCTCGATGGTCTACCTGCTGCTGCTCGCCGGCCACGAGACGACGGTCAACCTGATCGGCAACGGGGTTCGGGCCCTGCTCACCCATCCCGAGCAGCTGCAGCTGCTGCACGCCGCCCCGGAGCGGATCGGCGCCGCGGTCGAGGAGCTGCTGCGCTTCGACGGCCCGGTGCAGTCGGCGATACCGGCCATCACCGCGGCACCGGTCGAGCTCGGCGGGGTGCCGATCCCGGCCGGCGAGATCGTCGTCGTCTCGGTGCTCGCGGCCAACCGCGACCCGGCCCGGGTCAGCGACGCGAACCGGTTCGACCTGTCCCGCACCGAGTCGCCGCACGTGGCGTTCGGGCACGGGATCCACCACTGCCTCGGTGCCCCACTGGCGCGGCTCGAGGCGCGGATCGCGATCGGGAGCCTGCTGGCCCGGTACCCGCGGATGCGGCTGGCGGTGCCGCCCGCGGAGCTGCGCCGGCTCCCCGGCCTCGTGATGAACGGACTCGTCGCGCTGCCGGTGCGACCCGACCCAGGAGAATGATCATGAGTACGGACACGGTCTCGGTGCCGGCCGACCTGCGACGCACGCTCGACCGGCTGGCCGAGGCGCTGGCCGCCATCGGATCCGGGGACCCGGCGCCGTACGCGGCGCTCTGGTCGCCGTCGTCGGACGTGACGCTGTTCGGGGCCTGGGGGCCTACCGAGCGCGGCCACGCCGACGTCACGCGCACGTTCGGATGGGTGGGCAGCCGGTTCTCCGACGGCGCGCTGGTGCCCGAGCACGAGGTGCTGCACATCGACGGTGACCTCGCCGTCACGGTCGGGTTCGAGCGCGGCACGGTGCGCGTGGACGGCGGCGACCGGCAGCCGATGACGTTGCGGGTGACCCACGTGCTGCGCCGGGGCGAAGGGGGGTGGCGCATCGTGCACCGGCATGCCGACCACCCACCCGCAGACCCGCGCCGTCGATGACCACGTTCGTCCTGGTCCATGGTGGGTGGCACGGCGGATGGTGCTGGCGGCGGGTGCTGCCGCTGCTCGCCGCGGCCGGCCACGACGTGCACACACCGACCCTGACCGGGTCCGGCGACCGGGCGCACCTGGGCACCCCGGACACCGGCCTCGCCACGCACATCGCCGACGTCGTCGCCGTGCTGGAGCTCGACGACCTGCGCGAGGTGGTGCTGGTCGGGCACAGCTCGGGTGGCCCGGTCGTCGAGGGCGTGGCCCAGCGTTGCCCCGAGCGGTTGCGCGAGATCGTGCACCTCGACGCGTTCGTGGCGCGGCCGGGCCGGTCGGTGTTCGACCTGCTGCCGGCGCCGCGTCGCGAGCATTTCCAACGGCTGGCCGACGACCGCGGCCGGATCGTGCTCGATCCGGACGCGGCGATGGACGGTTGGGCGGTCACCGACCCGGCGGATCGGGCCTGGCTGCGCCCCCGGCTGGGCCCGCACCCGCTGGGCGCCCTGGCCGATCCGCTGCCGACCGGCCCGGTTCCCGACCTGCCGCGCCGGTTCATCCACTGCACGGTGAAGCCGACCGGCGACTCCTTCGCCGGCATCGCCGCGGCCGTGCGCGCGGATCCGTCGTGGCAGTTCGCGCAGCTGGCCGCCGGCCACGACGCGATGATCACCGCGGCGCCCGAGGTGGCCCGGCTGCTCGGGGTCAGCGTGGCGCGGGTGTGAGCGCGGCGTAGCGCAGCAGCACCGCACCGGAGGTGAACGGGCGGGTCTCCAGCAGCTCCAGCGCCATGTCGGCCGACTCGAACAGCCGCGCACCGTTCCCGACGATCACCGGGAAGACGAACAGCCGGTACTCGTCCACCAGGCCGGCGGCGATCAGCTCATGCACCAGCCGGGTGCTGCCGGTGGCCACGATGTCCTTGCCCGGGGCCCGCTTGAGGGCCTCGACCTCCGCCACCAGCGGGCCCCGCAGCACGGTGGAGTTCGCCCAGCCCGGGTCGTCGATCGTGCTGGAGACCACGTACTTCTGCACCGAGTCCAGGTAGTCCGACACCCCCGTCGGGTCGTCGGTCTGCTCTGGCCAGAAACCGCGGAACGCCTCGAAGGTGTTGCGCCCCAACAACACCGCGTCGGCTGCCGCCCGGTGTTCGGCCGTCGCGGCGATCATGTCCGACTGGTCTACATCGGAGTTCAGCGGATCGAACCATCCCCCCGCCATGTCCATCACGCCGTCCAGCGTGACGTTCTCGGTGACCACGAGCGTGCGCATCGCTCCTCCTGGAGATCGTTGGTTCCGTCCCACTATGACGCCCGACCGCGTTCGGACTCACCGCACCTCCGGGGTCGGCCTCTCGGCCGAACGGACCGTGATCAGCGCGTGCGGTAGCTGAGCTGCACCGGTGAAGCTTTTCGACCGCAGGCGCCGATCATGGGCCGCCCACCGCCGCGTGCGCCCTCCCCCACCCCGCGCATCGCTGGCTCGATCATCGGCCGCGGGTGACCGCGTCGCGGTAGCGGGTGGCGCACCAGCCGGTGACACCCCGAAAGGTTGTCCTCAGCGTGTGATCTATGCGCTGGTGATGAGGATGACCGCGGCCGTGGCCGCACCGAGTCCGATGAGCTGGACACGGGTGGTTCGTTCGTGCAGCAGCACAGCGGCGAGAACGACCGTGATGGCGGGGTAGAGCGAGGTGAGCACGGCAACGACGGTGAGTTGGCCGGAGCCGGCGGCGGCGAAGTAGAGCAGATTGCCAGCGGCCCGCCGAGACCGGCGGCCACGCCCCAGGGCAGACCACGTCGCCACCGACCCGCGCCCGAGTCGATGCGCACAGCGCGGCGGTAACCCGGCACCGTGAGGACCATGACCACGATCACGGCCACGATCTGGCCGGGCAGCAACGGCCACGGCCCGTCCTGGGTGCCGGCCTTGGCCAGTGCGATAAACAGCAGCCCGAACCCGGCGCCGGCGAGCAGTCCCCAGCCGACACCGGCGCGAACCGCCCGCTCGGCCGGGTTCGCCGGCGATGTCGCCGTGTCCTGGTTGACGCCGTCCGTGCTCAGCGAGACCAGGCCGATCGCGGGCAGCGCCAGCAGCAGACCCATCCAGCCGGCCACGGGCAGCCGGTCGCCGCCGGCCAGCCCGACCACGGCCGGCAGCACCGCGGTCAGTACCGCCGACAGCGGGGCGACCACGTTCATCGATCCCTGCGCCAACCCCCGGTACAGGGCCAAGTTGCCGACCGCACTGCCGACACCGCTCAGTGCGCCCCACATCAGCACGGCCGCGGCCGGGATCGGGCGGGCCGCCCCGGCCACGATGACCGTCGCCGCGACGAGGCCGACGACCTGCACGAGCATCGACATCTGCGCCGGGCTGGAGCGGCGCCCGCCCTCCCCGCCCAGGAAGTCGCCGATGCCGTAACTGACCGCCGAGGCCAGCGCGAGCACCACCGACACGCCGCTCACCGGCCGCTCCCGGCATCCTCCCCGGTATGCATGCCAACAGCCTAATATGAGTCATGCATATCGCTGAGGGTGGGCATGCCCTCAATCTGCTGGGGGCGTGGGCCGTGGCCGTGGCCGACGCCATCCACCGGTCGACCGAGGCAGTCACCGGGCAGTCCGGAGCCGGACCAGCCGGCCTGGTCGCGGTGGCCGCCGACCCCGGCATGAGCATCGAGCAGCTGCGCCGGGCGCTGCGGCTCACCCACCCCGGCGCCGTCCGCCTGGTCGACCGGCTGGCCGACCTGGGCTGGGTCGAGCGCCGCGCCGGGCGGGGCAGGACGGTACAGCTGATGATCACCGCGCGCGGGCGTCGGGTACACGACCAGCTGCTCGCCGCGCGTGCCGACGCGGTCAGCGAGCTGACCCGTGGGGTCGAACCCGCCGTGGTGCGGCAGCTGGCCGAACTCGTCGCGCCTGCGCTCGCCGCCGCCACCACCGACTCCGACTCCCTGCGGCGGCTGTGTCGACTGTGCCAGCGCAGCGCCTGCGAGCCGTGCCCGGTGGCCCACGGTGCGGAGCAGCAGCAGCCCGATCACAGGACGCCCTGACGTGGCATGAGCGAGGCCGGCCTGCGCCGCCGGTCGATGCGCGTGACCGCGGCCGGACTGTTCCTCTCGGTCATCCCGTCGTACGCGTCCGACGTCTTCGGCACCGACAACCTCGCGGTTCTCGGCCTCATCACGGCGGCGATGCTCGGTTCGTCGTGCATCACCCGGCTGCTGGTGCGCCGGGGCGTCCCGCCGCGGCCGGCCCAGGCCGGCGGGTTGACGCTCCTCGCCGTCGGGCTGCTCGCCCTGGCCCTCGCGGGCGCGCTGAACGCCCCGGGCGTTGCTGATCATCGGCGCTGTCCTCGCCGGGAGCGGTCACGGGCTGGCGTTCCTGGCCGCGCAGGACGATCTCACCCGAATCGTCCCCGCCGAGAAGCGTGCGCAGATCAGCGCCGCGTTCTACGTCTGCATCCATCTGGGTGTCGCGTTGCCGGTGATCGGGATCGGGATCCTCGCGCTCGGCGCGACCGACGTCCGCTCGCCACTCGACCTCGACGGCCTCCGCACACTCGAACAGGCCCGCCCGGCCTCGCTGTCGGCGACGTGGCTCACGCGGTCGCGGCGGGCTGGCAGGTGGGACACCAGAACAGGTTGCGGGCCAGGTGCTTGTCGTGCGCGATCGGCGTCCCGCAGACCAGGCACGGGTGCCCGGTGCGCCGGTAGGCGTAGACCATCCGGGCGCACACCGCGCCGCGGTCCGGCGGCGCCAGCAGCCGCGGGTCGTGCTCCGGCCGCAACGTCTCGATCTTGCCGCGCTTGACCCCGTCCCGCAGCATGGCCACCAGATCGGCCCACAGCGCGTCCCACTGCTCGCGGGCCAGCCGCCGACCGGGCAGCTGCGGGTCCAGGCCGTGCCGGAACAGCGCCTCGGCGCGGTAGACGTTGCCCACCCCGGCGATCACCGACTGGTCCATGAGCAGCGTGGCCAGCGGCGCCCGGGAGCGGGAGATCCGGGTCCAGGCCCGGTCCGGGTCGGCGTCAGGCCGCAGCGGATCGGCGCCCAGCCGGGCCCGGATCGCCGCGACCTCGGCGTCGGTGATCAGCTCGCAGGCCGTGGGACCGCGCAGATCGGCGTAGTGCGTCGGGCCGACCATCCGCATCCGGACCAGCCCGCGCGGCTCCGCGGCCGGCAGCGCGAGGTTGCCGAACCTCCCGTACAGCCCGAGGTGGACGTGCACGACCAGATCCGGGCCGTAGTGGTGGAACAGGTGCTTGCCGTAGGCCTCGGTGCTCTGCAGCACCCGCCCGTCGACGATCTCGGCGGACGTCGCGAACCGGCCCTGCGGGCTGGACACGGCCACCGGGTGGCCGGCGTAGCGGCGGCGGTGCAGCCGGGCCAGCCGGTGCAGGGTGTGCCCTTCGGGCATTACGGGATCTGGTCCGGGGGTAGTGCCGGCGGCACCCCGGTGCGCTGGTACTCGGTCATGATGTCGATCCGCCGCTGGTGCCGCGCATCGCCGGAGAACGGCGTGGCCACGAACGCGGCGGCGATCTCGGCCGCCTGCTCCGGGGTGTGCATCCGGGCTCCGATCCCGCAGACCTGGGCGTCGTTGTGCTGCCGGGTGAGGGTGGCCGTCTCCACGCTCCAGGCCAGCCCGGCGCGGATCCCGGGCACCTTGTTCGCCGCGATCTGCTCGCCGTTGCCGGAGCCGCCGATCACGATGGCCAGGCTGCCCGGATCGGCCAGCACCCGGCTGGCCGCCTCGATGCAGAACGCCGGGTAGTCGTCCTCGGCGTCGTAGTGGGCCGGGCCGACGTCGATCGCCTCGTGGCCCAGACTGGTCAGGTGCGCGACCAGGTGGGCCTTGAGCTCGAAGCCGGCGTGGTCGGAACCGAGGTAGACGCGCACGGAACGAGATCCTGCCCTATCCGGGCGGTCGCCGGGGTGGACGGGGTTCCCGGTGGCTGGGTCGTCGTGCGGCTGGCCGGCGATCGGGTCGAGTGGTCGGTGCAGCCGGATGCCGCCGAGGTCATGGCGACCACCCGCGAATGCCGGGCGGTCGGGGTCGACATCCCGCTTGGGCTGCCGGGCGGAGCCGCCCGGCGCAGCTGCGACGTGCAGGTCGCGCGGGCGTTGGGACGAGCCCGCTCGTCGGTCTTCCCGGCCCCGCCACGCGAGGTGCTGACCGCCGGCAGCTACCCGCATGCGTGTGCGGTGGCGCTCCGGCTGACCGGCCGCGCGATCAGCCTGCAGACGTTCCACATCGGACCGAAGATCCTGGAGTGGGACGCGCTCCCCGCTCGCCCCGAGCACGTCGTGGAGACCCATCCCGAGCTGAGCTTCCGGCGGCTCGCGCCCGCAGTCGCCTTCGCCTCCAAGAAGACCGCGCGCGGCGCCGGCCAGCGGATCGCCGCGCTGGCCCGGTGGCTTGATCCGGGGGTGGCGTTCGCCGATCTTCCGGCCGGGGCCCGCCTCGACGACGCCCTCGACGCACTCGCCGCGGCATGGTCGGCGCAGCGCTGGTCCCGGGGCGAAGCGGAGATCATCGGCGCCGAGCAGGACGACCGCGGCCGCCCCGCCGGCATCGTCGTGTGACCGGAAAGCCCGGCGTCCCCGCAGAGACGCGGCCGCCCGCGGCCCGTGCGATTCAGCGGCGACCGCCGCCGAGCAGGCCGCCCAGCAGATCACCGAGTCCGCCGCCGCTGCCGCCGAGCGCGCCACCGAGCCCGCCGGTACCGGCGCGGCCCGCAGCGCCGCCTCCCAGCACGCTGCCCAGGATGCCGCCGAGCAGGTCGCCCATCGGGTTGTCGGCGGCCGAGGCCCCCGGGGCGCCCGCGCCGGTACCGGGTCCGGCACCGGCCCCGGCGAGCTTCTTCGACAGCCAGGCCATCACGATCGGCGCGAGGATCGGCAGCAGCTTGGCGATCAGGTCCTGCCCGCCGACGCCACCGACCGCGCCGAGCTTGTCGACGACCTGGTCCCGGTTGGGCCCGAACACGTGGCTGACGATCTTGTCACCGTCGTCGGTGTCGACCTGATCCAGATCGACCCCACCCTCGACCAGTGCGCCGTCGTGCTGATCGACCGCCTGCGCGAACGACGACGCGCCGCCCGGGTCGTCGGTGTTGGCCTGGATCCCGCCCAGCAGGGCCGGCAGCGCCTGGCGGCTCGCCTGCTCCGCGGTCTCCTGATCCACGCCCAGCTGGCCGGCCAGCTGACGCATCGGGATCTGCGACAGGATCTCCTCGACGGCGCTCATCGTCACCCCTTCCCCGGGCCACCGCCATGGTGGCGACCCCCAGCACCCTAGCCCCGAGATCATGACCGGCCTCATCCCCAGCGGCGGGGTGTTCCGATCCGGCCGGCGATCAGTTCCCGAGCGCCGCCAGCGCGCCGGCGGCCAGCAGGCTGGACATCGAGGTGCTGTAAGAAGCGCTGAGATGGTTGTCGTCCAGGTAGACCAGCACGTTGCCGATCTCGGCCGGGCAGAAGTCGTTGGTGCAGACCGCGTCGGCGATGTCGAGAAAGACCACATTGGACGGTAGGTCGGGGATCCGGGTCCATGGCGGCTGGGCGGCGTAGAGCTCCGCCGCGCGGCGCGCCGCAGCCGGTGAAGTTCTGCACGCAGTCGGGCATCGAGTCGTCGAAGCGCGGGTTGTCGCGCACCGCCAGCACCGGGATGCCGAGCTGCGTGCAGCCGGCGCCACTGCTCGACGAACCCCGGCGGCGTCTGCTCGGTGAGCCCGACCCGCACGTCCCGGCTGGCCAGCGTGACCACGGCGTCCGGGTGCAGCTCGGCGATCTCGGCACCGGCCGCGTCGTTCCAGGCCAGGCAGTCCGGCTCGTCCGGGGACGACCTCCGAGACCGTGGAGAACGGGCAGGCGCCGCGCACGATGGCGATCAGCTGCCAGCCCTGGCTGCTGGCGGTCGGGATCAGGGCACCGGCCAGCTGCTGCAGGTGCGAGTCGCCCACCACGACGATCCGTTTCGTCGGTGGGCTTTCGACCGGCTGGGCGCACCGGCTCATCGGGAACCGCGTCATCGGCGTGCAGTCCCAGCGCTCGATCCGCACCCAGTCCTCGGTGACCGACACCGGCGGCGGCAGCACCGGGGCGGCGTCGACGCCCCCGTTGACCAGCGCGAGCGCGCCCGGGTGGTGCGGCGTCCCCGAGCGTCGCGCCGACGTCGGTGTGCAGCTCGATCCGGACCTGCCAGCCGTTGACCGACGACCAGCACCAGCGCCACGCCGAGCGCACCCGAGCCGGTACCCGGCCCGGCACGCCGAGCCGCCGGGCCAGCAGCGGCCGCTCCACCAGATGGTGGGTAGCCGATCGCCAGCAGCAGCGACAGCGCGATGACCGCCGCGCCCGCGGCCAGCCCGACCTGCGCCGGCCGTACCGGACCAGGTACAGCACCAGCACCGGCCAGTGCCACAGGTAGAGGGTGAAGCCGAGATCGCCGAGGTACTGCACCGGACGCGCGGCCAACCAGCGGTCGGCACCGCGCGCATCGCCGGTCGTCCCGGCCAGCAGCACCAGCGCCGCGCACCCGGTCGGCCACAGCGCGGCGAATCCCGGGAACACGCTGCTCACCGGCAGCACCAGCCCGCACAGCAGCAGCCCGAGGACGCCGACCCAGCCGAGCCCGATCCGGGCCCGCGGCGACAGCACCGGCCCCCCGCCGGACCGTCCGGGGTCGAGGTACAGGGCCAGCAACCCGCCGAGCGCGAACTCCCACAACCGGGTCAGCGTGTCGAAGTAGGCCAGCGGCTGGTCGATCGCGGTGAGCGCGACCGAGTAGCCCAGCGACAGCACGAACACGCCCGCGACGGCCACGGTCAGGTAGGGCCGCAGCCGGTCGGCCGCCCCGCGGGCAGCGATCATCACGCCGGCCACCAGCAGCGGCCAGAGCAGGAAGAACTGGCCCTGAACCGACAGCGACCAGAAGTGCTGCACGACGCTGACCATGTTGCTGCGCGCCGCGTAGTCGACCGAGTCGGCGGCCAGCCGCCAGTTCTCGACGAACAGCCCGGCCGCGAGGAGCTCCCGCAGCGTCTGCGCCCACCGCCCCTCGGGCAGCAGCGCGGCCGCCGCGACGGCGGTGGCGACCAGCACCACCACCATCGACGGCAGCAGCCGCACGATCATCCGGCTCCACCGCCGGGACAGCTCCAGCGGCCCGCGCTCGGCCGCCCGGACCAGCTGCCCGGTAAGCAGGAAGCCGGACATCACGAAGAACACGTCGACGCCGCCGGACACCCGGTCCAGCCACACGTGGTAGATCACCACCAGGGCCACGGCCAGCGCGCGCAGCCCCTGCAGCTCCGGCCGGAAGCCGCGCGCCGGCGGCGGTACCGGCCGCTCCGGCCGCGGCCGATCGCGCGGAAGCAGATCGCTCATCCGTGGATCGCGGCCACCCGCCGCGCTACTCACGCGCCGCCGGGCGGACGTCGGGATCGCTGTCGGGGGTGGTGTCGTCCCGGGCAGAGTCGTCGTCCTCGGGGGCGATGTCGTCCTCGGTGTAGCCGGCGGGCCCGGGCGCCGGATCGGCCGTCGGGGTCGGGCCGGGTGGCGTCCGGCGGTGGGCGAGCCGGGGGTGCCGATGACGGTCTGCACGGTCTCCAGCGGCGGATCGACCCGCGGCGCCGGGCCGCCGGCGGCCCGCGCGTCGACGCGTTCGCTCAGGTAGCGCAGCACGACCGCGCCGGCGGCGGCCACCGGCACCGAGAGGAACGCGCCGGCGATGCCGTACAGCGTGCTGCCGGCGGTCACCGCGAGCAGCACCACGACCGCGTGCAGCCCGAGGCTGCGCGATTGCAGCATCGGCTGCAGCACGTTGCCCTCCAGCTGCTGCACCGCGATGATGATCGCCAGCACGATCAGCGCGGTGGTGAAACCGTTGCTGACCAGCGCCACCAGCACCCCGAGCGCGCCGGCCACCACGGCGCCGACGATCGGGATGAAGCCGCCGATGAAGGTCAGCACGGCCAGCGGCAGCGCCAGCGGAACGCCGAGCACCAGCAACCCGATGCCGATCAGCATGGCGTCGACCAGGCTCACGATGGCCTGGGTGCGGATGAAGTCGCCGAGGGTCTTCCAGACCCGCCGCAGCACCTCGGCGATGTGCCCGCCGGCACCGTCGCCCGGCGACCCCGCGCACCCAGGGCAGGAAGCGTCGGCCCGTCCTTCACGAAGTAGAACGCCAGTATCAGCGTCAGCAGGGTGGTGACCACGCCGGACGCGATGTTGCCGACACCGGTCAGCACGCTGCAGGTGATCGTCGAGATGCTGCTGCTGGATCCGGCTCGTCACCTGCTGCAGGGCCGCGTCGAGCTGGGTCTGCTGCAGGTTGAGCGGCGGCCCGGCGAGCCAGTCCTGAATGGACTGGATGCCCTGCAGCGCGCTCTGGATGATCTGCGAGAAGCTGCCCGACACCGAGGTGACGATCACGCGCGATGAGGGCGACGAGCACGACGATCCCGCCGAGCAGCACCACGGTCGCGGCCAGTGTCGGCGACCAGTCGCGCCGGCGCAGCCAGGCCGTCGGGCGGCCACAGCACCGTCGCCAGGATCACGCCCATTACCACCGGGAACACGATCGACCACAGGTAACCGATGAGCAGCCAGAGCAGCACCACACCGGCCGCCACCATCGCGGACCGCAGGCTCCAGCGCGCGACCCAGGTGACGCCCTCGCCGATGGCCGTACCGCGCCCGCGGATCGGCGCCTCGTTCGACGTCACACCTGTCTCCTCTGCTCGGTGCGCCGCACCGGATCGGTCCTGGACGGCCCATTCTCCCCGCGCTGATCAGCGCCGGGTCACCGCCCCGCCCGACCACCCGCCGCACCGGCAGGGAGCCGCACGTCTCAGATGCCGAGCAGGAGGGCCTGCGCGCGACCCTTGACCTCAACCCGGCTTCACCTTCTACCGTGCTCCCGAGAGCCGCTGGCGAAGCGGTACCCCGACCCGCCGGACCGAAACTGTCGGTGCCCCCCTGCACACTGGCGCCGGAGCGAAGGAGCCAGACATGAGCATGGAGATGGTGGCGTGGCACTCGATGTACAACGCCGCGCACGGCACCGATGAGCGGCGCCAGTTCTCGAGGTCCACGCTGCGCCGGATCGCGGAGTTCGCTCGACCGCACACGCGACGACTCGTCGCGTTCTTCGTGGTCAGCATCGTGGGAGCGGTGCTCGCGGTGGCCACACCGGTGCTGGCCGGCCGGATCGTCGACGCCATCGTGGGCGGTGGGCCACTGAGCACGGTGATCTGGCTGGCGGTGCTGATCGCCGTCATCGCGGTGGCCGAGACACTGGGCGGCATCGTGCAGCGGTGGCTGTCGGCCACCCTCGGCGAGGGCCTGATCCTCGATCTGCGGGCGGCGGTGTTCGACCACGTGCAGCGCCAACCGGTCGCCTTCTTCACCCGCACCCGGACCGGGGCGCTGGTGAGCAGGCTCAACAACGACGTGATCGGTGCCCAGCGCGCCTTCAGCGACACGCTGTCCGGGGTGGTGGGCAACCTGGTCACGCTCACCCTCACGCTGGTGGTGATGCTGGGGCTGTCGTGGCAGGTCACCGCGCTCGCGCTGGTCCTGCTGCCGGTGTTCGTGATCCCGGCGCGGCGGATCGGGCGCAGGCTGGCCCAGCTGCAGCGGGAGGCCGCCGCGCACGACGCGGCGATGGGCACCCAGATGACCGAGCGGTTCTCCGCCCCGGGCGCCACGCTGATCAAGCTGTTCGGCCGGCCGGCCGAGGAGACCCGGGAGTTCGTCGCCCGAGCGGCCCGGGTGCGCGACATCGGGGTGCGCACCGCGATGGTGCAGTGGATCTTCGTCTCAGCGCTGACGTTGGTGTCCGCGCTGGCGTTGGCGCTGGTCTACGGCTTGGGCGGCTACCTGGCGCTGTCCGGTGGGATGGCCGCGGGCGATGTGGTCACGCTGGCCCTGCTGCTGACCCGGCTCTACGCCCCGCTGACCGCGCTGGCCAGTGCGCGGGTCGACGTGATGAGCGCGCTGGTCAGCTTCGAGCGGGTGTTCGAGGTGCTCGACCTGCCGCCGCTGATCGCCGAACCGGCCGCGCCGTGGCCGCTGCCGGACGGACCGCTCGCGATCGAGTTCGACGCGGTGAACTTCGGCTACCCGGCGGCCGACACCGTCTCACTTGCGTCGCTGGAGGAGGTCGCACAGCTGGACAACCGGGCCGGTGAGCAGGTGCTGCACGAGGTGTCGTTCCGGGCCGAGCCGGGTCAGCTCATCGCGCTGGTCGGCTCCTCGGGGGCGGGCAAGTCGACGATCGCGCAGCTGCTCCCCCGCCTCTACGACGTCGACTCCGGCGCCGTGCGGATCGGCGGGATCGACGTCCGGGACCTGGCCTTCGACACCATCCGCGCAGCACTGGGCCTGGTCACCCAGGACGGGCACCTGTTCCACGAGTCGATCCGGGCGAACCTGCTGCTGGCCCGCCCGGAGGCGAGCGAGCAGGAGCTGTGGGACGCGCTGCGGCGGGCGCGGCTCGGCGATCTCGTGGCCGCGCTGCCCGACGGACTGGAGACCGTGATCGGGGAGCGCGGGTACCGGCTCTCCGGGGGCGAGCGGCAGCGGCTCACCATCGCCCGGCTGCTGCTGGTGCGACCGCGGGTGGTGATCCTGGACGAGGCCACCGCCCACCTCGACTCCACCTCCGAGGCGGCCGTGCAGGAGGCGTTGGCCGAGGCGCTGGCGGGGCGGACCGCGGTGGTGATCGCGCACCGGTTGTCCACGATCCGCGCGGCCGACCAGATCCTCGTCCTGGAGGCCGGCCGGATCGTCGAGCGCGGTACCCACCTGGAGCTGCTGGCCAGGGCCGGTCGCTATGCGGAGCTGCACCGCACCCAGTTCGAGCAGCCCGTGGACCCGCCGTTGGTGGCGGTCAGTTGAGCGATCACAGATCAGGGTTGTCGGCCGCCGCGGTGCGCAGCCGGGCGAGGGCGCGGTGTTGGGCGACACGCACCGCGCCCGGCGTCGAGCCGACCGCCTCGGCGGTCTCCTCGGCGGACAGGCCCACCACCACGCGCAGGACCAGGATCTCGCGCTGCTTCGAGGGGAGCTTGTCCAGCATCCGACCCATCGCCTCCGACAGCTCCACCCGCAGGGTGTGCTGCTCGGGCCCGTCCCCGGCCTCCACCCGGTCCGGCACATCCGATACCGGCTCCGCCCGATTCCGGGTGGCCGCCCGGTGCGCGTCGATCACCTTGTGCGAGGCGATGCCGTAGACGAAGGCGAGGAACGGACGGCCCTGGACCCGGTAGCCCGGCAGCGCCGTCAGCACCGCGAGGCACACCTCCTGGGCGACGTCGTCCGCCGAGACCGACGACCGATCGAACCGCCCCAGCCGCGCCCGGCAGTAGCGCACCACCATCGGCCGGATCGTGGTGATCACTTCTTCGACGGCGTCGCGCTCGCCCGCCATCGCGCGTAGGACCAGCTCCTCGGGAACCTCGGCCGATTCCCGGGAGTCCGCAGCCTTCGCCGGCGCGCGCGAGCCCGCCACCTCGTGCTGGGGCTCGGTCGACGGATCCGCCACTGGAACCTCGGTCACCGGGCGTCGGGCTGAACCGGCACAACATCAACGTTGGGTAGCCAGCCGGGCAGGACGGCCATCGATATGCCTCTCGATCGGGGAGCGTGCTGACCTAGTGTGTCGTGCCCCCGACCTACTGCATTCACCGACCAGGCTTAACCCCTTTTGACCAGCGCGGATACATCCGACATCCTTCAATCAGGGTAAATCGTGTAAATCCTGCATTGCGCGCACCTCATGCAGTGCTCCCATCAGCCAGCACAGCCATCGCCGCATTGCGCCCGTTGACCCCGATCACGCTGCCACCCGGATGGGTGGCGGCCCCGCAGAGGAAGAGCCCCGGCATCGGGGTGCGCGGGCCGAATCGCCGGTCCCACATCTGGTCCGGGAGGCAGTCGCCCTGGAAGATGTGACCCCCAGTGAGCCCGATGCGCGCCTCGACATCGGCGGGCCCGAGCACCTCCCGCGCCTCGATGCAGTCCACGACATCGGGTGCGTAGCGGGCGACCGCGGCCAGCGCCGCATCCGCGATCCGGTCCCGCCTGCTGTCCCAGGTTCCCTCGGCCAGCGTGTACGGGACGTACTGCGCGAACACGCTCATCACGTGCTTGCCGGCGGGCGCCACCGACGGGTCGTAGCGCGACGGGAAGTAGACCTCGGCCCAGGACGGCGCGGGATGGCCGGCCCGGGCGCGTTCGAACGCCTCCTGGGTGGCGTCGATGCCGGAGGTGATCGTCACCATCGCCCGATGCGGCAGGTCCGGATCCGCCGCGACGGTGAAGCGGGGCAGCCGGCGCAACGCACAGTTGATCTTCAGCACCGGGCTGGTCGAGCGCCACTGCGTGACCCGCGCCCGCCAGGGCTCGGGGACGCCGGCACCGCACAGGGCCAGGGTGGCTTTCGGGTCGGCGTTGCTCACCACGGTCGCCGCCCGGATCAGCTCACCACCGGCCAGTCGCACGCCCTCGCCGGGCCGGATCTCGCCGACCTCGACGCCGGAGGCCAGCACCGCGCCGTACCCGGCCGCGGCGTCGGCCAGCGCGAACGACACCCGGCCCGTTCCGCCGCGCACGTAACCCCAGCGCCCGTCAGCCAGCGTGCCCATCGCGTGCATGGCATGCACCCCGGCGGTGCCCGGGTCGCGCGGGCCGGCCCAGGTACCGATCACCCCCTGCCCGTGCAGCAGCGCCCGCAGCCGCTCGTCGACCACGTGCTGCTCGACGACGTCGGCGATCGACCGCTCCAGCAGCACCTCCAGCGCCTCGGTGTCCCCGGCCAGCAGCTCGACCAGCTCACCGCGATCCGGGCTGTCGCCGACCCAGGTGTCACGCGGACCGGTGCGCAGCGCGCGGCGGATGCGCTCGAACAGCGCCTCGTAGGCCAGGTAGCCATCCACATCGGTCGGTGAGATCGCCGCGACCGCGGCCGCGGTCTTATCCACATCGGACCACAGGGCGACCGAGCTGCCGTCGGGGAACGGGCACCACAGGCTGGGGTCGAGCAGCACCACATCGAACCCGTGCCGGCGCAGCCCCAGCTCGGAGACGACCAGCGGGTGCAGCAGCCCGACCACGTACGCGCACGGGCTGACCAGGTACCCGGGATCGGCGAACGGCCGTTGCAGCGTGGCGGCGCCGCCGAGCTGCGCACGCGCTTCGAGCACCAGCACGCTGCGCCCGGCCCGCGCCAGGTAGGCCGCCGCGGTCAGCCCGTTGTGCCCGCCCCCGACGACCACCACATCCCACCGACGGGCGGCCAGCTCGGCCACCGGCATCGGCAGCCCCACCCGCCCCAACACCTCCCGCACCGACATGAGCGGACGCTAGCGCCGCTCCAGCGCACCGCGCACACCAGTTGGTGTCCTCGCACATGTCGTGACATGTGCGCAAACGCCGGCTGGTGTGCGCGGTGCGGGCCAACTCCGGGGTCAGCAGCTGGACTTGTAGAGCGCGTCCTTGCCGTCGGTGTCAACGTTCTGCTGGGTGATGATGGAGAAGCCGGTCTGGATCTTCTTCTCGGTCGGCTTGCCGTCCAGCGCCGCGACGGCCTGCGCCACCCCGTCCTGGCCGATCTTCGCCGGCTGCTGGGCGACGAGCGCCTGCACGGTGCCGTCCTTGAGCGCCTTGACCTGCGCCGGGCCGGCGTCGAAGCCGACGATCTTCACCTGGTCCTGCTTGCCGGCCTGCCGGATCCCGGTCGCGGTGCCCTCGGCCGAGAACAGGTTGGTGGCGAAGATGCCGACGATGTCGGGGTCCTTCTGCAGCGCGGCGGTGGTCAGCTGGGCGGCCAGCGACGGCTCGTTGTTGCTGAACTGCACACCCACGTAGGAGAAGCTCGGGTCCGCGGCCACGGCGTCCTCGAAGCCCTTGACCCGGGCGTCGGTGGTCGAGATGCCCGGCTTGACCGAGATCACCAGCACCTTGCCGCCGTTGGGGTTGAGCTGCTTGAGCGCGTCGAACGCCGCCTTACCACCGCCGGAGTTGTCCGAGGCGATCTCGGAAACGGCGATCGACGGGTCGTCCAGCGTGGTGTCGACCAGCACCACCTTGATGCCGGCGTCGGCCGCCGCCTTGAGTGGCGCCTGCATCGCGGTCACGTCGGTCGGGGCGATCAGGATCGCGTCCGGCTTCTTGGCCACCACCGAGTCGACGATCGGCTTCTGCAGGGTCGGGTCGAACTTCTCCGGGCCCTGCACGTCGACCGTGATGTTGGCCGCCTTGGCGGCCTCCTCGATGCCGCACTGCATCGAGATGTAGAACTCGTCGCCGGCGACACCCTGCACGAACGTGATGTTGCGGGCCTCTGCGGCCGCGCTGGCGCCGCCACTGGGTGCGGCGGCCGAGCCGCCCTGCTCGGCGGCCCCGCAGGCCGCCAGCAGCCCACTGGCCAGGACCGCCGCCGCAACGGCGGTCAGGTTGGTCTTCATGGACCTCACGATTCTCCTCCTCGAGCCTCGGGCCCTGTTGATCCCTCAGCCTTGCTGGCGCTCCGGAACCGGAGCGATGAGCGTTTCCCCCACGCGCCGCCGCGGCGCGGCGACGTTGATCGACGTACACGGCGACGATGAGCACCGCTCCCACTGCGACCTGCTGCCAGAACGGCTGCACGCCGACGATCACGAAGCCGTTCTGCAGAACGGCCGGGATGAAGAGCCCGATGACCGTACCGAAGATCGTCCCGAGGCCTCCGAACAGGGACGTCCCGCCGATCACCACGGCGGCGATGACGTTCAGGTTGGTCTGGGTCTGACCGGCGATGGCCGTGGTCCCGAACTGCGCCAGCGACAGCACCCCGGCGAATCCGGCGAGCAGCCCGGACAGCCCGTAGACCATGATCAGATGACGGTCCACCCGGACCCCGACCCGGCGCGCCGACTCCTCGTTGGAGCCGATCGCGAAGGTGTAGCGGCCGAACCGGGTGAGGTGCAGCAGCACCCCACCGATGATCACCACGACCAGCGCGATCACGGTCAGCACCGGCACCTGGCCGATCACGTTGCCGTAGCCGATCGAGTCCTGCATGACCGTCGGGATGTCCCGGATGTCCACGCCCCCGGTGATGATCTGGGCCAGCCCCAGTGCCATCCCGAGCGAGCCCAGGGTCACGATCAGCGGCGGGATCTTGGCCTTGGCGATCAGCGTCCCGTTCAGCAGTCCCCAGAGCAGCCCGATCAGCACCGAGACGACGATGCCGAGGAACGCGGTGCCCCAGCCGTCGCCGCCGGTCGCCTGCATCACCTTGGCCGCGACCACCCCGGAGAAGACCATCACGGAGCCGATCGACAGGTCGATGCCGGAGGTGACGATCACGAAGGTCATGCCCACGCCGAGCACGGCCAGGATCGAGGCGTTCTGCGCGATCAGGCGGGCGTTGCCGATGTTGGCGAAGCTGATCGGCGCCAGCGTCGCGAACACCGCGATGATCACGATCAACACCAGCAGGATCTGGAAGGCCTGCATGTGCACCAGCCGCGACCAGAGCGACTCCTTGCTGTGGTCCTCCGCGGTGGCGCCGCCGGCAGGCGCCTCGGTCTGGATGGTCATGCCGCCGCCTTCCCGATCGCCCCGGTCATGGCGGCCACCAGCTCCTCCATGGACGTGTCCTTGGTCTGGAACGTGGCCACTCGGTGCCCGAGCCGCAGCACCTGCACCCGGTCCGACACCTCGATCACGTGCGGCATCGAGTGGCTGATGAACACGACCGCGATGCCCTGGTCGGCCACCCGGCGGATGGTCGTGAGCACGTTGGCGGTCTGCCGCACGCCCAGCGCGGCGGTCGGCTCGTCCAGGAACACCACCCGGTTCGCCCAGTGCACCGCGCGGGCGATCGCGACGGCCTGGCGCTGCCCGCCGGACATCGAACCGATCGGCGAGATCAGGCTGCGCACGGTGGCACCCAGCCGGTCGAACGCGGTCCTGGCCTCGGCGCGCATCGCCTTGTTGTCCATGAAGCCCAACGTCCCGAGCAGGCCCGGCCGCATGATCTCCCGGCCGAGGTACATGTTCTGCACCGGATCGAGGTGCGGGGCCAGCGCCAGGTCCTGATAGACGGTCTCGATGCCCAGCGAGCTGGCCAGCATCGGGTTGCTGATCACCGTCGGCACCCCGTCGAACAGCACCTCGCCGCTGTCCACCTCGAGGTTCCCCGACAGCGCCTTGACCAGCGTCGATTTCCCGGCGCCGTTGTCGCCGATGAGTGCCACCACCTCGCCGGCCTCGACGTCGAAGTCGGCCCCGTCCAGCGCGGTCACCTGCCCGAACCGACGCGTGAGCCCCCTTGCTTCCAGTACCGCGGTCACGATCCGATCACCTCATCCCACCGTTGCGCCCGTCCTTTGATCGCGTCGATGCAGCCGTCGAGGCGGCGCCGGCCCTCGTCGGCCAGGAAGCGCCTGCGCTCGTCCGGGCTCATCCCGACCGCGTCCTTCCAGACCGCGCGGCCGGCGATGAAGCCCGACGCGCCGCCCTCGTCGCAGGAGATCTTCAGCACGTCGGCGAACTCGTCGAAGTCGACCCCGGCCGACAGCACCGCCCACGGCGTGCTGATCGCGGCGGCCAGCTGCCGGCAGGCCTGCGGGCTGCCCGGGTACTCCAGCTTGAGCAGGTCCGGGCGCAGCTCGTCCAGGGCCACCGCGGCCGCGATGATCGCCTCCGCGCGCCGCTGCGGGTCCAGCTGCTCGCCGGGCAGCGGGTAGATCAGGTTCTCGATGACCGCGGGCACCCCGGCCGCCCGGCAGTCGGCCACCACCTCGCGCACCACGTCGAGGCCCTCGGCGGCCAGGTCGGGTTCACCGGCCACGGCCGGGCGGTCGGCCCGGATCTGCACCAGGTACTTCAGCGCGTGCCCGCCGCCGGCCAGCACCCACGCGGCGTCCTGCACCGGGTCGCGGGTCACCCGCGGCTCGTCGCCGTAGGTGCCTCGCTCGGACGGCTCGGCCGCGATCAACACGCCGGTGTGCGCGCGGGCGGCGTCGAGGCGGGCCAGCGCCGGAACCCCGTAGCTGGGGTCGATCAGCACCGCGCTGGCGTTGCTCAGCTCGCCGAGCACGTCGGCCTTGAACGAGATCAGCTCGTCGTCGGTCACGCCGGGCTGCCCGACGGCGGCGTACATCCGTTTCAGGGTGTTGCGCTGGTCGATGGCGACCACCGCGAAGGTGCCGTCCGGACCGGCGATGTCGTGCAGCGATGTGTGGGTCAAGCGGAACATCCCTTCGAGAGCCGGGGCCCTGATAGTTGTTGTGCTGCGAGCTCGCGGGTGAACGTGCCGAGATCGAGCTCGGTGTCCAGTCCGGCGAACGCCCCGATGAGAGCGGCGCCGTAGGCGGTGTCCTCGGCCCGGTCGGAGAACTGCAGGCCGGGCAGCACCCGCTCACGGGCCCGGCGTACCGACTGCATCGAGGACCACCCGCCCGACAGCACGGTGCGCGCGGCCCCGCCGACCTCGGCGTCCATCCGCTGAAGGACCTCGGCCAGCGTCTGCGTGCAGTGGTCGAGGGTGACGGCGAAGAACAGCTCCGGGCTCAGCCCGTCGCCGTCGGCCCGCACCGACAGCACCCCGTCGCTGTTGTCGGCCCCGGTGACGTGCAGCGCGTGCGCGGCCGCGGCCACGTCGGGCAGCGCCATCACCTGCTCGTCCAGCCGCGCCCGGCCGGCGGCGTCGGTCACGCCGACCAGCTGCAGCAACCGGCGTAGCAGCAGGCCCGTCTTGATGCCGGCGATCATCACACCGCGCCCGGGCAGCAGGTGCGCGCCGACGTTGATGCCGAACGCGGCCAGCCGGGCCCGGGTCGGCCCGTCCAGCGTGCCGTCCAGGACCCGGACCAGCGCTTCCGCAGTGCCGATCGAGCTGTACAGGTCGGTCGGGGCCACGCAGCCGGCGCCGACGGACGCAACGAGATGATCGTGCCCGGCCACGGTGAGCACGGCGCCCCGCAAGGCGGGCGGGACCAGCCGGGTCGCGACGCCCCACGGCCGGCCGGCATCGAGCGCCAGCGGCAGCAGGTCCGTGGTCGCACCGAGCAGCGCCAGCGGTTCCGCCCAGGCGGCGCCGGTGTCCTGGTCGATCAGGCCGGTCCGGGAGCGCATCGAGGGCTCGCCGAACCGGCCACCGCCCAGCGCGTGGGCGACGTACTCGGGCAGGTTGAGCCACTGCCGGCCGGCCAGCGACGCGCCGTTGCCGCGCGCGTGCAGCAGCTTGGCGAAGGTGGCCAGCGGCCCCGCCGGCAGCCCGGTCCGGCACGGGAACTCGGCCAGGAAGCGCGGGTCGAGGCCGGCGATCTCCTCCGCACCCCGCGGGTCGAACCAGGCGACCATCGGCAGCTCGACATCATCCCCGTCGGGTGTGGCCGCGGCGTGCTCATCGGCGGCCCGCAACAGAGCGCCCGCCTCGGCCATCCCCGAGATGCCGATGCCGCGCACGTCGCCGGCACCGGCCGCGGCGGCGGTCGCGGCGAGCTCCGCGAGCAGGTCCTCGACCGCGGCGAGCAGCACGCCCGCGTCCATCTCGGTGCGGCCACCGGGCAGGTTGCGCCACGGCGTGCGCCGGCGGGCCTCGCCCACCTGCGCGCCCTGCGCGGTCAGCAGCAACGCCTTGAGGTAGGTCGACCCGACGTCCAGCCCGACGACGTGAGCGATCATCCGGAGACCTCCCCGCCACCGATCGGCCCGTCGCCGATCGAACCGCGACCGATCGGCCCGACCCCGACCAGATCGCCCGGCCAGTCCCGGCCGGGCCGGGCGAGCAGCCCGCGGGCGTCGCCGGCGACGGTCCAGTCCCCGAACGCGGCCGGCACGGCCAGCGCCTGCCCGGCGGCCACCTCGACCGCACCCCCTGCCGCACCCCGCAGCTCGCCCCGGCCCTCGAGGACGATCAGCGCGGCGAAGCCGGCCGGCACCGGCACGCCCGCGCTCAGCAGGTCGACCCTGAAGAACGGATCGGCCCGCTGCACCAGGCACGACGCCGGGCCGGGGCCGTCGAGGTCGATGTGGTTGACCAGCTCCTGCAGCTGGTCGGGGTGCAGCCGCTGATGGGCGACCGCTCCCATCGCGGTGTCGAACCCGAGGCCCAGGTGCGAGCCGTCGCGGGTCTCGGTGGTCACCGACCACTCCAGCAGGATCGACCAGTCGGTCGGCTCCTGCGCCTCCAGCACGAACACGCCCTCGCCGATGGCGTGCACCTGGCCGGCCGGCACCAGGATGCCGTCGCCGCGACGCACCTCGATGCGGTGCATCCGGGCCAACATCCAGGCCCCGTCCTGGGCCTCGCGGCGGGCCGCCAGCTCGTCGGGGTCGACGTCGTCGCACCAGCCCAGGTAGACCGCCGAGCCCGGGTCGGCGTCGAGCACCAGCCAGGCCTCGGTCTTGCCGTAGGGGCACTGCAGGTGGCTGCGGGCGAACTCCCGGTCCGGGTGCACGTGCACCGGCAGCCGCTGCCCGGCGTCGAGCAGCTTCACCAGGATCCCGGTGTCGCCGGGGGTGGATCGGCCCCGGTGCCGGTGCCCGAGCCAGCCCGCGGGGTCGGCGGCGACGAGGTCCCGCAGCAGCTGACCGTCGACGGTGCTGGCCAGGCCGGTGTCGCCCTCGCCGAAGCGGCTCACGGTGGCCGCGATCCACTCCTCGGGCTGGCGCTCCCCCGCGGCCGGCAGCCGGCGCAGCGCCGCGATCTTCGCCCCGCCCCGGTAGAAGTGGTTGATCAGGTTCGCGCTCAGCTGCACCGGTCTCATCGCGACACCTCGATCGTCGGAATCTCTCCGGAGCCGCGCGGCACCAGCGCCGTGTCGACGAAGATGTCGCGCGGCGGCCCCGGATCGCCGCCCAGGTTGTCCAGCACGCGCTGCATCGCCGCCCGCCCGATCGCCCGCGGATCGTGGTCCACATAGGTCACCGGCGGGCGCAGCGACTGGGACAGCGGGAAGTCGCCGAAGCTGATGAACGCGAGATCCGCCCGCTCGGCCATGTGCAGCGCGTGGGCGATCCGGATCCCGGCCCGGGGGTTGATCGCGAAGATCGCGGTCGGCGGCTGCGGGTCGGCCAGCAGCTCCGCCAATATTCGCACCGCGGCGGCGTCGGTGTCCGGGGTGGGCCGGCGCAGCGCCGGGCCGGGATCCACACCGTGCTCGGCCAGCACCTCGGTGTAGCCGGTGCGCCGATCGCGCGCGGTCACGAAGAACCCGTCGTCGCCGACGAGCGCGATGCGGCGGTGACCGTGCCGGACGAGGTGCTCGACGGCCTCGCGGGCCAGCGCGCGGTCGTCGACCCGCACGGTGTCGTACGAGCCCACCTCGACCGCGCGGTCGATCATGACGATGGGCAGCACCGCGGCGTGCCGGCGCAGGTAGTCGTGCGGGCGCGGCAGCGGGGCCAGGATCAGCGCCCGGACCTGCTGCATCACCATGCGGTCGACCTGGCGGCGCTCGCGGTCGGGCTCGGATCCGGTGCTGGCGAACACGGTGCCCAGCCCGGCGTCGAGGGCGGTGGTCTCGACGGCGCTCATCACCGCGGCGAAGAACGGATCGGCGAGGCTGTCGACGACCACCCCGATGGTGTCGCCCATGCCGACCTTCAGATTGCGGGCCAGCGTGTTCGGCACGTAGTTGAGCTTCTCCACGGCCGCCTCGACCCGCCGCCGCAGCTCGGGGCTGATGTTGGCCGCCCCGTTGATCACCCGGGACACGGATTTCCCGCTCACCCCGGCCTCGGCCGCCACGTCGTTGAGCGTCGGTCGTCTCATGCCACCCGGCCCCGACCGGCCGCCGTGCTCGCGGCGGCCAACCGCTCGACCCGACCGGCATCGACGCGGCCGGCCTGCGGGTGCTCGACCGCGGCGCTGGCCACCAGCACCGCCCGGCGCACCGCCGCTCGCCAGTCGGGCCCGGCCCGCAGCTGGTCGGCCCCCAGATGATCGGGCCCCAGCTGATCCGCCACACCGCCGACGAAGGCGTCGCCCGCGCCGATCGGGTTGACCATCTCCACAGCCGGCGCGGCACACCAGAGCTCGCCGTTGGCATCGGCGTAGGCCGCACCGTGCGCCCCGGCGGTGACGACGGCCCGGCGGGCGCCGGCGGCGCGCAACGCCCGGGCGGCCAGCTGCGCGCGTTCCCGGATCTCCGCCCGGTCCTCGGCGTGCTCGGAGGCCTCGACGACCACGCCGGTCGCCATGCTCTCGGCCTCGGCCAGGTTCGGCGTGACCAGATCGGGCTCGGCGGCCAGGCAGCAGGCCAGCGCGTCACGGGCGGCGTCGATGATCACGAGCGCGCCCCGCTCGCGGGCGGTGCGGCAGAGCCGGGCGTAGGTGTCGACCGGCAGTCCCGGCGGCAGGCTGCCGGAACCGATCACGATCGGGGCCGGGGTGGCGCGCACCCGCTCGGCCACCCGGTGCAGCAGCTGGTCGCGGTGCTCGGCCGTCAGCACCGGGCCGGGCTCGTTGAGCACGGTCGCCCGGCCGCTGTCCTCGACGATGATGATCGCGGAGCGCAGCGCGCCCGGCACCTCGACCAGGGAGGACTCCAGACCCTCGGCGCGCATCAGCCGCTCCAGCTGGGCGCCGCCCTCCACGGGCCGGAAACCGACCACCGTGGCGCAGCGACCCAGGTCGCGCAGCGCGCGGGCGACGTTGACACCCTTGCCACCGGCGGCGACGTCGGCCGTCCGCGGCCGGTTGACCGTGCCGGCCGCGAAGTGGTCGAGCCGGTGGGTGCGATCGATGCACAGGTTCGGCGTGACGACGAGCATCATCATCTTCCTTGACGATGGTCCGGTGGTGTCGCCGGATGGCTCGGCCGACCGGGGAGGCTCCTGGGTCGGCGCCCATATTGGGCCTTGCTGTCAACGTTGACAAGACTTCCCGCCGAACTGCGACACAGCCGTTGTCGGCGACCTCCCGCGGACCCGGCGATACCGCCGGACGAGTCACACCGCACCCGGCAGCTGCAGTTCAGCGGGTGAGCGGGCACTCTTGAACCTTGTGCCGGGCGACCACAGTGGTAACAAACGGGATCTAGCGTCGGTGACATGAGCGAGCTCCCCATGCTGGGCGCCGAGGAGGAGTTCCACGTCGTCGATCTGCAGACCCGCCGCTCCGCGCCCGAGGTCGACGCGCTGCTGAGCCAGCTCGACGGCGACGAGTTCGCTCCCGAGCTGCAGCGTTCCCTGGTCGAGACCAACACCCCGGTCTGCGCCACCCTCGACGAACTGCGCTTCCACCTGCAGCGCCTGCGCGCCACCCTGGAGTCGGTGGCCGCGCCGCTCGGCCTCGGGGTGGTGGCCGCCGGCACGGTGCCGCTGGTCGACCAGAGCGGCGACGCCATCTCCGCGGGCGCGCGCTACGAACGGATGCAGCACGAGTACCAGCTGCTGGTCAGCGAGCAGCACATCTGCGGCGCCCAGGTGCACGTCGACGTGCCGAACCGGGACGTGGCGGTGCAGGTGGTGCGCCGGGTGGCGCCCTACCTGCCGACGCTGCTGGCGCTGTCGGCCAGCTCGCCCTACTGGCGCGGTCGCGACTCCGGGTACGCCAGCTACCGCTCGATGGTCTGGTCCCGCTGGCCGACGGCCGGACCGCCGGGCAACGTCGAGACCGCGGCCGACTACGACGCGATGGTCGGCGAGCTGATCGCCTCCGGCACGATCAGCGATCCGGGGATGGTCTACTTCGACATCCGGCCCAGCGCCCACCTGCCCACGGTCGAGCTGCGGGTCTGCGACGCCTGCCCGCAGGTGGACGACGTGGTGTTGATCGCCGGGCTGTTCCGGGCGCTGGTCGGGAAGGCCCGCGCGGAGCTGGACGCCGGGCTGCCGCTGCCGGTCTCGCGCCATGAGCTGCTGCGCGCGGCCAGCTGGCGGGCGGCGCGCTCCGGCCTGGAGGGCGACCTGGTCGATCTGGTCGGTCCGTCGCTGGTGGCGCCGGCCATCCTGATCGGCCAGCTGATCGATCAGCTGCGCCCGCACCTGGAGGCCACCGGCGACTGGGAGCAGGTGCTGGAGCTCTCGCACGCCACCCTGTCGCGCGGCAGCGGCGCGGCCGCGCAGCGCCGCGCCTACGGCCGGCGCGGCGAGCACACCGACGTCGTGGACGCGCTGCTGGCCCACACCCAGGGCCGCACCCCGGCGCACGGCCCGCCCTCCAGCGTGCCGTTCTCCTCCGAGCTGCTGCAGGCCTACCACCCGGAATCGTTCGACGAGGCGGTCAGCGCGGCCGGCACGGTGGTACCGCACTACGGCTGGATGTTCCGCGCGCTGGACCGGCTCGGGCCGCGCGGGATGGCCGCCGCCCAGTCGGCGTTGCACTCCGAGCAACGGGCCCGCGGCGTCACGTTCCGGGTCGGCGACGGCGAGCCCGACCGGCTGTTCCCGCTGGACCTGGTGCCGCGCATCATCACCGCCGAGGACTGGTCGGGCCTGTCGGCCGGGCTGATCCAGCGGGTGCGGGCGCTGGAGGCGTTCGTTCATGACGTCTACGGCGAGCGGCAGATCGTCACCGACGGCGTCGTCCCGGCCCGGATCGTGAAGGACGCGCCGGGCTGGACCCGGCTGGGCAAGCTTTTCGGCGCCGACGCGGTGCGGATCGCGGTGGCCGGCATCGACCTGGTGCGCGACCGGGCCGAACGCTGGCTGGTGCTGGAGGACAACCTGCGGGTGCCGTCCGGGATCGGCTACTCGATCACGTCCCGGCGGCTGATCCGCAGCGTGATGCCCGACCTGGAGCCCCCGGCCGGCGTCGTCGGCCTGGAGCAGGTGCCCGGGCTGCTGCACGCGACGATGCTCGCGGCGACCGAGCCGGACGAGCCCGGTGCCGACGACGTCGCGCTGCTGTCGGCCGGCCCGATCGACTCGGCGTTCTTCGAGCACCGGCTGCTGGCGGACCGGATGGGCATCCCGCTGGTCACCCCGCGGGAACTGCAGGTCACCGAGGACGGCGTCTACCTGATCGGGTCCGGCGCCAAGCGGCGGCTGTCGGCGCTCTACCGGCGCCTCGACGAGAACGCCCTGCTGCAGGCCGAGGGCGCGGACCTGCGGCCCATCGGGCGGGCTATCTGCAACGCGGTGGCGCGCGGCAAGGTCGCGCTGCTCAACGCCATGGGCAACGGGGTGGCCGACGACAAGCTGGTCTACGCCTACGTGCCGCAGATGATCTCCTACTACCTGGACGAGGACGTGCTGCTGGACAACGTGCGGACCTACCCGTGCGTCGACCCGGAGCGGCGGGCCGAGGTGCTGGACCGCCTCGACGAGCTGGTGCTCAAGCCGGTCGACGGGTACGGCGGCCAGGGCATCGTGATCGGGCCGCACGCCGACAGCGACGAGCTGGCCAGGGTGGCCGCGGCGATCCGGGCGCACCCGGCCGGCTGGGTGGCCCAGGACCTCGTGCGGCTGTCCACCCACCCGACGTACGCCGACGGCAAGCTGGAGCCGCGCGCGGTCGATCTGCGCGCGTTCGTGCTGCAGTCACCGCTCGGGGACCAGACGAAGGTCGAGGTGCTGCCGGCGGCGCTGAGCCGGATGGCGCCGCACGGTTCCATGATCGTCAACTCGTCGCGGGGCGGGGGCGCGAAGGACACCTGGGTGCTGCGCTGAAACCGCGCTCTTGTACATCTTGGGGCCAGGTGTACATGAGGGCATGACCGAGATGCTCAGCGTCAGCGACGCGCGGGAGCAGCTGGCGTCCGTGATCGATCGGGCCCGGACCGAGCATCAGCCGGTCTACCTGTACCGACGCGGTCACCGGGTGGCCGCCGTCATCGACTCCGACGATCTCGACCGGCTGCTCGAGCTCGCCGAGGACATGGCCGACATCCGGGCGGCCGAGGCGGCGCGCGGCGAAATGGTCCGCACCGGCGAGACGCCGATCCCGTGGGAAGAGGTCAAAGCCGACTTCGGCCTGTGACGCACGCCGTCAGGATGGCGCCGGCCGCCACTCGGCAGCTGCGCGAGCTGGATCCGCCGGCGCGCCGACGCATCCAGGCCGCGATCGAGCTGCTGGCCGGGCAACCACGACCCCCGGCCGCCACCCAGCTCGTCGGCGGGGCCGGTGAATGGCGGGTGCGCACGGGTGACTACCGGATCGTCTACGAGATCCACGACCGGGAGCTTCTGGTGCTCGTGCTGGCTGGCGGCCATCGCCGGCCGATCTCTCGACAGCGCTGAGGAATGCTTGGTCAGGTTGACTTGGCTAGGTAGACTGGCACCATGTCCATCCAGGTCAATGTGCAGGAGGCCAAGACCCGGCTGTCGCAGCTCCTGGCTCAGGCGGAGCAGGGCGAGGACGTGGTGATCGCTCGGGACGGCACACCGATCGCCCACCTCGTCCTGGTCGGAGATCCACCGCCACGCCCGGTGGGCTTCGTCGCAGGCGAGCTGTCCGACGCCTTCTTCGAGCCGCTGCCCGAGGAGGAGTTGCAGCGGTGGGCGTGACGGGTCGCCTGTTGCTCGATACTCACGCTCTACTGTGGACGATGCTGGATCCGGGGCAGGTTCCGACCGGCACCCTGAGCCGCATTCGGGACGCCCGGACCGAGCTGTACGTCTCCGCCGCGAGCGCCTGGGAGATCGCCACCAAGCACCGGCTCGGCAAGCTCGGTGAGGCCGAGGCGGTCGTTCACGGCTACCCGGATCACCTGGTCCGGCTCCGCATCCGCGAGCTGCCGATCAGCAGCCATCACGCCCTCACCGCCGGCCTGCTGACCTGGGAGCATCGCGATCCCTTCGACCGGATGATCGCCGCTCAATGCATGCTGGAGTCCCTTCCACTGGTGACGGCCGATCGAGACCTGGCCTCCTTTCCCGGCCTTCAGACCGTCTGGTGACGATGAGCCCGACGGCACCGGGCCGGCGGCACTGCACGAGGGCGCACCACGCAGATCTGCGCTGTAACCGAGATGCACCCGAACGACGATCACTCGTGGTCCACCCGGCCACAGCCACAGCACCGCAGTCCGCGACACGGCGGATTCAAGGACCGCACTGGTGTCGAACTCGGTGGTTGGACCAGTGCGTTGGCCCACCGTGGGCACTCACCCCGCCCCTGTCCGCGCGCCTCGGCCGGCGTCTCCAGGCCCCGAGCCCGTTGGGTGCAACCGACCGCACCGGACAAGATCACCGGATGGGTGCACAACCGGTCATGTGTGGCCGGAAATGCGCCGAAACGACGATCACCCGCCAGGTCCGGCCCTACCCGCGGCCGACCGGCGGTGATCGGCGGTCGATCGGCGGTCGATCGGCACCGGTCAGCCCGCTGACCACCGCGCGACGGCGTCGATCAGGGGATCCGGGTCGGGGGCATCTCCCGGGGGCTGCAGGACCACCGTGTCGGCGCCGGCCGCGCCGAGGTCGAGCACCTGCTGGCGCAGGCCATCGGCGGCGGCGTCGACGACCTCCAGGTAGGCGATCACGCGGAACGGGTCGGTGCGGCCGGCCGCGGTCCGACCCCGCTCGACGTGGACCAGCGCCGCCCGCACCCCGTCCGGCGTGACCTCGGAGTCCAGGATGACCCCGTCGGCGAGCTCCCCGGCCAGCGCCAACGTCTTCGGCCCACGCGCCCCGACCAGCACCGGCGGCACCTGCGCCGGCGGCCAGTCGAGGGCGACCCCGTCGAGGTGCACGTACCGGCCGTCGACGGTGACCGTCGCACCGTGCAGCAGCTCGCGCACCGCTGCGGTGTACTCGCGCAGCAACCCCATCGGGGACTGCGCCCGGGCGCCGACCTGCGCCATCCAGTCCAGCACGCCGTGCCCGAGGCCCGGCAGCAAGCGGCCGGGGAACAGCCGGGCCAGGGTGGCGATCTCCATCGCCACCAGCGCCGGGTTGCGCAGCGGCACCGGCAGCAACCCGACCCCCACCCGCAGCCGGTCGGTCCAGGCCAGCGCTGCGCCGGCCGCCGTCGGACCGCCCTGCAAGAAGCAGTCCTCCCACAGCCACAGCTCCGCCACCCCGGCGGCGTCGGCGGCCTGCGCCACCTCGCGCAATCGCTCGGGCGGCAACTGCGGTCGGAAGGTCACGCCCAGCGTCGGCCCGGTGGTCATGTGAGCAGTCCATCACAGCGCGCTGCTCCGTCGGACTCGTCACATGCTGGAAACATGCCACGGGGTTGCGGAGTGGGGCCGCGGCATCGTCCACTCACACCCTGGGG
Source organism: uncultured Actinomycetota bacterium (assembly GCA_963730945.1). Classification (GTDB taxonomy): domain Bacteria; phylum Actinomycetota; class Actinomycetes; order Mycobacteriales; family Pseudonocardiaceae; genus Pseudonocardia. The sequence continues at coordinate 480,005 of CAVSTV010000001.1, read as the reverse complement.
TTCCGGTTCTTCGATGCACGGGGGGCACGGCCGGCCTGACGCGAACGACGTTCCTGGAGGACGCCCATGTGCGGTATTGCGGGTGAGATCAGGTTCTCCGACGACGGCGGCGGCCCGGACGTCGAGGCCGTCGCCCGGATCACCGCCGCGATGGCGCCCCGGGGACCGGACGGCGCCGGTCTGCACGCCAGCGGGGCGATCGCCCTCGGGCACCGCCGTCTCAAGATCATCGACCTGTCCGAGCGCGGCGCCCAGCCCATCGTCGACTCGGAGCTGGGCCTGGCCGCGGTGTTCAACGGCTGCATCTACAACTACCAGGAGCTGCGCGCCGAGCTGGAGGGTCACGGCTACCGCTTCTTCTCCACCTCCGACACCGAGGTGCTGCTGAAGGCCTTCCACCGCTGGGGCAGCGACTGCGTGGACCGCTTTCTTGGGATGTTCGCCTTCGCCGTGGCCGAGCGCGACACCGGCGTGCTGACGCTGGGCCGGGACCGGCTGGGGATCAAGCCGCTGTACCTGGCCGAGAACCACCGCAGGCTGCGCTTCGCCTCCTCGCTGCCCGCGCTGCTGGCCGGCGGCGACGTCGACACCGGCATCGACCCGGTCGCGCTGCACCACTACATGACGTTCCACTCCGTGGTGCCGGCGCCGCGGACCATCCTGGCCGGGATCCGCAAGCTGCCCCCGGCCACCATCCGCACCATCGCCCCGGACGGCACCAGCAGCGAACACGTGTACTGGCGCCCGGAGCACGTGCGCCGGCCCGAGTACGCGGGGATGAGCGCGCGGGACTGGCGCGACGCCACCCTCGAAGCGCTGCGGCTGGCCGTGCGCCGGCGGATGGTCGCCGACGTGCCGGTCGGCGTGCTGCTGTCGGGCGGGCTGGACTCCTCGCTGGTCGTGGCCCTGCTCGCGGACGAGGGTCAGGTCGGGCTGAAGACGTTCAGCGTCGGGTTCCACGCCACCGCGGGCGAGTCCGGTGACGAGTTCGAGTACTCCGACCTGGTCGCCGAGCACTTCGCCACCGACCACCAGCAGATCCTGGTCGACCCGGCGCGGATGCTGCCCGCGGTGGACAACACCATCACCGCGATGGCCGAGCCGATGGTCAGCCACGACTGCGTGGCGTTCCACCTGCTGAGCGAGGAGGTCGCGAAGTCGGTCAAGGTGGTGCAGTCTGGCCAGGGCGCCGACGAGGTGTTCGCGGGGTACAACTGGTACCCGCCGCTGGCCGCGGTGCCCCGCGACCGCGGCGTCGAGGCCTACGCCGGGGTGTTCACCGACCGCCCGCACGCCGATCTCGCGCGGATCCTGGAGCCGGAGTGGCTGCTCGATCACGACCCGAGCCGGGAGTTCATCGCCGCGCAGTTCGACGCCCCCGGAGCCGAGGAGACCCTCGACGCGGCGCTGCGCCTGGACTCGACGATCATGCTGGTGGACGACCCGGTGAAACGGGTGGACAACATGACGATGGCGTGGGGCCTGGAAGCGCGGGTCCCGTTCCTGGACCATCAGCTGGTGGAACTCGCCGCCGCCTGCCCGCCCGAGCTGAAGCTCGCGCACGGCGGCAAGGGCGTGCTCAAGGAGGCGGCCCGCGGGGTGGTGCCCGACGGCGTCATCGACCGGCCGAAGGGGTATTTCCCGGTTCCGGCGATCCGGCACCTGGAGGGACCGTTCCTCGACCGGGTGCGCGACGCGGTCACCGATCCGGTGGCGAAGGCCCGCGGCCTGGTCCGTGGGGACTGGCTGGATGCGATGCTGGCCGACCCGAACACCGCGCGAACCAACCTGGGTTCCAACGCGTTGTGGCAGGTGGCACTGCTGGAGATGTGGCTGCAGGAGAGGGGGTTGTAACCATGGGGGTTCGCGAGACGGTGGGGTTCACCGAACGTCGGCTGGCCCGGCTGGGCACGTCGGACATCTTCGCGACGGCCTACTCCGATCCGATCCCCTCCCCCGACGGTGCCCTGCTCGGCTGGATCTCCGACCGCGACGGCCGCCCGCAGGCCTTCGCCGCCGCGCTGCCGCCCGACGGCGAGCCGATCGTCGAGCCCGAGCTGCCGCTGATGGCCGCCGACGCCGGCGACGTGCAGGCGGTGAGCTGGTCGCCCGACGGGGCCTGGATCGCGTGCCAGCTCGCGCCGTTCGGCGGCGAGCGCACCAGCGTGCGGCTGGTCAGCCCGGACGGCGCCGAGATCCGCGACATCGCGCCCGGCGCGGCCGCGGTGACCCTCGGCGTCTGGTCCCCGGGTGGCCGCCAGCTCGGCGTGACGATCTTCCCCGAGGGCGCGGGCGACGGCCAGGCCTGCCTGGTCGACCTGCGCGACGGCACCTCGACGGTGCTGGCCGCCGGCCCGGCCGCGCGGGTCTGCGCGGTCAGCGGCGACGGTCGGCGGGCCGTGGTCCGGCTCGGCCGCCGCGGGGCCCGACACCTGGAACTGGTCGACCTGTGGAGCGGACGCCGCACCGAGCTGCTGCCCGGCGGCGAGGCGAACGTGGCCGACGCGCGGTTCGGCGTCACCGGCCGCCAGCTCTACGTGCACACCGACGCCGGCCGGGAGCGCCCGGCGCTGCTCGCCGTCACGTTGCGCGGCAGCGCCTCGGTGTCGGGCATCTACACCATCGCCGAACGCGCCGATGACGATCTCGACATGGTCGCGCTGGACCCGAGCGGCGTGCGGGCCGCGCTGGTCTGGAACGTGGCCGGCTGCAGCGAGGTGGAGCTGCTAGACCTGCGCAGCGGGATGCTGTCGCCGCTGGCCGCCGCCGTCGGTCCCGGCTCGGGTGCGGGCGAGGTGGTCAGCGGGGCGGCATTCACCCGGGACGGGCGCGCGCTGCTGGTCGCGAGCGAGGGCCCGACGGTGCCGCCGCGGCTGAGCCGGATCGCGCTGGACGACGACCCGACCGTGCCCGCAGAGCCCACCCCGCTGCTGGCCGCCCAACCCACCGACGTCGAGACGTTCGTGACCCCGACCCTGCACGAGTTCCCCGCCGAGGACGGGCTGCTGCTGTCGGGCTGGCTGCACCGCCCGCGCAGCGTGCTCGGCTCGGTGCCCACCCTGCTGTGGCTGCACGGCGGGCCGGAAGCCCAGGAACGTCCGGTCTTCCAACCGCTGTTCCAGGCGCTGGTCGCCGCGGGCGTCGCCGTGTTCACGCCGAACGTGCGCGGCTCCGGTGGCTACGGGCGGGCCTTCGCCGCCGCCGACGACCTCGATCGCCGGTTCACCGCGATCACCGACGTGCGCGCCGCGGTGGACTTCCTGACCTCCACCGGGCTGGCCGATCCGGCCCGCGTCGGGGTGTCGGGCCGGTCCTACGGCGGGTACCTGACCCTGATCGCGCTGGCCTGGTACCCGGAGCTGTTCGCGGTCGGCGTCGACGTCTGCGGCATCTCCGACTTCGCCACCTTCTACGCCGAGACCGAGCCGTGGATCGCCGAGGCCGCGATCACCAAGTACGGCGACCCGGACACCGACGCCGCGCTGCTGGCCGAGCTGTCCCCGATCCACCACGTGGACCGCATCACCGCACCGCTGCTGGTGGTGCACGGGGAGCACGACACCAACGTGCCGCTGATCGAGGCGCAACAGGTGGTGCGCGCCCTGCAGGAGCGCGGCGCGGCGCCCGGCTTCCTGCTGTTCCCCGACGAGGGGCACGAGGTCAAGGGCACCGAGAACCGCGCGGTGTTCGTGCGCGAGGTGGTGCGCTGGGTGACCGCGCAGCTGATCGAGCTGGACGTCCAGACGGCCTGACCGCCGCTCGGCACGGCGCGGCGACCGGCCCGGCGTGCCGGCGGCCCGGCATCACGCGCGGCTGAACGACTCCATGATCGTGCGGCCGTCCGGGCCGGTGGACATCGCGAACCGGTAGGGCTCGCTGCTGCTGCGCCCGTCGCGGCGGACGAACACCACGGTGGCCTCGGCGGTGTTCGCACCGGTCTGGCGCAGGTTCTGCAGGCTCACCGCCTGCATGCCGCCGTAGAACCGGTCGAACCCGCCGCGACCGCCCGAGGCGGCCTGCGCCGCGTTGCCCAGCATCGCGAACGCGGCCTCGGTGTTGCCCGGCAGCAGGGCGTAGTAGCTCTGCACGAACGCGACCGGATCGGCCGGGGCCGGGGCGGGCGGCGGGGCCGGCTGCGGGGCGGGGCTGGCGGTGCTCGGTGCGGGGGTGCTCGGCGCGGCCGTGCTCGGCGCGGCGGTGCTCGGTGCGGTCGTCGGTACCGCGCTGGCCACCGGCACGCCGGTCGCCGGCCGAGCCGACGGGCTCGCGGCCACGCTGGTCGCCGGGGGCGGCGCGGCCTGCACTCCGGCCCCCGTCGCCCGGGTGGTCATGATCGCCGCGATGCCGCCGACGAGGGTCAGCGCGACCAGCGCCGCGGCGATCAGCGGCCCCCGGCGACGGCCGTCGGACGGCCGCGGCGGCGCGGTCCGTGGCCCGTCGGCGACGACCGTGGACGGGTCGTGGTCGGCGACGGGCGTGGCGGCCGGCGGCTGGGCGCGCGCGAGGGCTGCCTCGGTGCCGCGGCCGCCGGCCACCGTGTCCAGGGCGTCGCGGGCCTCGATGGCGGTCGGTCGGTCGGCCGCGTCGGGGCTGAGCAGCCACATGATCACCGAGGTCAGCTGGCCGGCCCGTTGCGGCGGCAGCACGTTCCCGGTGGCCACCTTGTGCAGCAACGCGTAGGCGTTGTCGTCCAGGCCGAACGGCGGTTGCCCCTCGATGGCGGCGTAGAGCGTGGCGCCGAGGGCGAACATGTCGGAGGCGGGTGTGGGCTCCTGCCCGCGGGCCACCTCCGGCGCGAGGAACGCCGGCGTGCCGGCGATCAGGCCGGTCCGGGTGAGCTGTACCTCGTCGACCGCCCGCGACACCCCGAAGTCGGTGAGCTTGACCAGGCCGTCGTCGGCGATCAGCACGTTGCCCGGTTTCACGTCGCGGTGCACGACCCCGGCCGAGTGCGCGGCCGCCAGCCCGTCGGCGACCTGACGACCGATCGCGGCGACCTCCGCGGGCGGCAGCTGCGGATCCGTGGCCAGCACGCCGGCCAGCGACCGCGACGGCAGGTACTCCATGACCAGCCACGGCCGGTCCTCGTGCACCACCACGTCGAACATGCTGATCACGTGCGGGTGCCGCAGCCGAGCCCCGATCCGGCCCTCGCGCAGGATCCGTTGCCGCGACTCCTCCAGCGCATCGCCACCGGCGGCGGCGGTCGCGGCCGACACGGCGAGCAGCTCCTTGACCGCGACCGTGCGGTTGAGAAGCTCGTCGGTGGCGCGCCAGACCGCACCCATCGCACCGGCCCCGATCCGCTCGTCCAGGCGGTACCGGTCGCCGACCTTGGTCGTCGGTGTTTCGGGAGGAGAACTCATCAGGGTCAAGCCTAGCGACCCAGCCACCAGGACGATCGGCTCGAGGTGGCGAACGCCTCCATCGGCGCAAGGCCGAGCGGCCACAGCGGCCGGTCCGCCCATCAGTGGTACCCGATCGGCATGTCAGGGATGCGCCCGCCGCCCCAGAGGGAGCACGATGATGTGGCCGCCGCCACTGCGCCGAACGAACCGGGCTGAACGAAAGGTGAATCCCATGAGGATCGCGGACATCCTGTCCCACAAGAGTCGCGTCGTGCACTCCGTTCAGCCATGGCTGACGGTGGGTCAGGTGGTCGAGCAGCTCGGCCGCTACGGCATCGGTGCCGTCCTGGTCCGGGACGAGAAGGGTGGGATGCGCGGCATCGTCTCCGAGCGCGACATCGTGCGGGCGCTGGGCCGGCACGGGACCGCGCTGCTGCCGATGCCGCTCACGGAGATCATGACCCAGCACGTCGAGACCTGCACGCCGGAGGAGACCGTGTCCAGGGCGATGGCCAGGATGACGGCCGGCCGCTACCGGCACCTCCCCGTCGTGGAGAACGGCGAGATCGTCGGTCTGGTCAGCATCGGTGACCTGGTCAAGAACCGGGTCCGCGAGATGGAGATCGAGGTCGGCGTGCTGCGCGACCGCGCCATCGCCCACTCCTGACCGACCGTCAGTCGAACTCGGGTGACTCGGTGCGGGTGCGCTTGAGCTCGAAGAAGTGCGGGTTGGAGGCCAGCAGCCGGGCGCCGTCGAAGGTGGTGCCGGCCTCCTCCCCGCGCGGGATGCGCGAGAGCACCGGACCGAAGAACGCGATCCCGTCGATGTGGATCGTCGGGGTGCCGACCTCCAGCCCGACCGGGTCCATGCCGCGGTGGTGGCTCGCGCGCAGCTCGTCGTCGAACTCGGTGCTGGTGGCCGCGTCGGCCAGCGTCGCCGGCAGGTCCAGCTCGACCAGCGCCTCCTTGATCACCACGTCGAAGTCCTTGTTGCCCCCGTCGTGGATCCGGGTGCCGAGCGCGGTGTAGAGCGGCAGCAGGATCTGCGGCCCGAGCTCGGCGGCGGCCGCGGTCACCACCCGCACCGGCCCCCAACCGCGGTTCATCAGCTGCCGGTAGTCCTCGGACAGATCACGATCCTCGTTCAGCACCGCCAGGCTCATCACGTGCCAGTGCACGTCGACCTCGCGCACCTGCTGCACCTCCAGCATCCAGCGGGAGGTGATCCAGGCCCAGGGGCAGAGCGGGTCGAACCAGAAGTCGACGCGTGCGGTCTCGGAACTCGGCACAACTTCTCCGATCAGTTGTCGAACACGGTGCGGTGCTTCGGTCGGTACCGCCGTTGCTGGGTGCAACCCCACTCGGGATACCCGTGTTCCCGGCCGGTATCACCTGCGCAGTCGGTACCGGGACGTGATTGGATCGGCGCACCGATCCGCGGATCGAGCCATGAGATGGAGCGCCTGAAGCAGATGGCCCCGCCCAATCTGACCCGCACCGACGCCGCGCGGCGGGCCGCCCTGCTGCAGGTCGTCGACTACGCCGTCCAGCTCGATCTCACGGACGGCGCCGAAGCGGGCGCCGGGGGCCGGCCCGGCGAGGCCATCTTCGCCACGACGACCACCGTGCGGTTCAGCTGCTCCGATCCCGGCGCCGAATGCTGGATCGATCTGGTCGCGGCCGAGGTGTCCGCCGCGGAGCTCAACGGCGAGCCACTCGACATCTCCGGATACCGGGAGGACGACGGCATCGCGCTGCCCGGGCTGGCTGCGGACAACGTGCTGCGCGTCGAGGCGACCGGCCGCTACATGAACACCGGGGAGGGCCTGCACCGTTTCGTGGACCCGGTGGACGGCGCGGTGTACCTCTACTCCCAGTTCGAGACGGCCGACGCCAAGCGCATGTTCGCCTGCTTCGACCAACCCGATCTGAAGGCCCGCTACCAGCTCACGGTGACCGCGCCCGCGGACTGGAAGGTGGTGTCCAACGCGGCCGTCGAGGAGATCTCGCCGGGCGCCGGCGGCGCGGCGGTGCACCGGTTCGCCACCACCGAGATCCTCTCCACCTACCTGGTCGCGCTGATCGCCGGCCCCTACGCCGACTGGCACGACACCTACGTCGACGAGCGCGGCTCCATCCCGCTCGGCATCTACTGCCGCGGTTCGCTGGCCCCGCACATGGACGCCGACCGGCTGTTCACCGAGACCAAGCAGGGTTTCGGCTTCTACCACCGCAACTTCGGGGTGCGGTATCCCTTCGGCAAGTACGACCAGCTGTTCGTGCCGGAGTTCAACGCCGGGGCGATGGAGAACGCGGGCGCGGTGACGTTCCTGGAGGACTACGTCTTCCGGTCCCGGGTGACCCGGTTCGTCTACGAGCGGCGCGCCGAGACCGTGCTGCACGAGATGGCGCACATGTGGTTCGGCGACCTGGTCACCATGCGCTGGTGGGACGATCTGTGGCTGAACGAGTCCTTCGCCACCTTCGCCAGCGTGCTCTGCCAGGCCGCCGCCACCGAGTACACCGAGGCCTGGACCACGTTCGCCAACGTGGAGAAGTCGTGGGCCTACCGGCAGGACCAGCTGCCCTCCACGCACCCGGTGGCCGCCGACATCCCCGACCTGCAGGCCGTCGAGGTGAACTTCGACGGGATCACCTACGCCAAGGGGGCGTCGGTCCTCAAGCAGTTGGTGGCCTACGTCGGGCTGGAGCCGTTCCTGGCCGGGCTGCGCAGCTACTTCACCAAGCACGCCTGGGGCAACGCGACCTTCGACGACCTGCTCGGCGCGCTCGAGGAGGCGTCGGAGCGGGACCTGTCCGACTGGGGTGCGCAGTGGTTGCGCACCACCGGGCTCAACCTGCTGCGACCCTCCTTCGATCTTGACGGCGCCGGGCGTTTCACCCGGTTCGACGTCGTGCAGGGCGGGGCCCGCCCCGGCGCCGGCGAGATGCGGACCCACCGGATCGCCGTCGGGGTCTATGACGACGTCGACGCGGTCGACCCCGCCGATGGGGCTGACGGGCCCGCCGGGGCCCGCAAGCTGATCCGCACCCAGCGGGTCGAGGTCGACGTCAGCGGCGAGCGGACCAGCGTCCCCGAGCTGATCGGGATGCCGCGCGGCAAGCTCGTGCTGGTCAACGACGACGACCTCACCTACTGCGCGCTGCGGCTGGACCCCGGCTCGCTGGCCACGCTCATCGACCGGATCGGGGACATCGCCGAGCCGCTGCCGCGCACGCTGTGCTGGTCGGCGGCCTGGGAGATGACCCGCGAGGCGGAGCTCAAGGCCCGGGACTTCACCACGCTGGTCGCGGGTGGTTTCGGCGCCGAGTCCGAGGTGGGGGTGGTGCAGCGGTTGCTGCTGCAGGCCCAGACCACGATCACCTCCTACGCCGACGAGCAGTGGGCGGCCGAGCGCGGCTGGCCGCTGCTGGTGCAGGCCATGCTGTTCCGGCTGGACACCGCACCGGCCGGCTCCGACGCCCAGCTCACCATGGTCAACGCGCTGACCAGCAGCGTGCTGTACACCTCGGTGCTGGACAGCATGCGGGGCTGGCTGCTCGACCCCGACGAGGGGGGTGGGCAGGTGCCCGAGGGGCTGATCGTGGACACCGACCTGCGCTGGCGGCTGCTGCACGCGCTGGTCGCGCACGGTGTCGCCGGTGAGAAGGAGATCGACGAGGAGCTGCGGCGGGACCCGACCTCGACCGGGCAGCGGCAGGCCGAACGGGCCCGTGCGCTGGTCCCGACCGCGGAGGCGAAGGAACGCGCCTGGCAACGGGCCGTGTACGACGACGACATCCCCAACGCCGTGCAGGAAGCGATCATCAGCGGCTTCAGCCACCCGAGCCAGCGGGCGCTGCTCGGGGGCTACGTCCAGCGGTTCTTCGACGTGGTGGCCGAGGTCTGGTCGCGGCGTACCAGCGAGCGGGCGCAGGCGGTGGTCGTCGGCCTGTTCCCGTCGTGGGCGGTCACCAAGAGCACGGTCGACGCGGCCGATGCCTGGCTGGCCGACGAATCGCATCCGCCCCCGCTGCGCCGGTTGGTCTCCGAGGGCCGCGCCGGCATCGTGCGCGCCCTGGGGGCACGCGAGTTCGACCGGTCCTAGCAGCACCGAATGGAGCTCCGCCCGGGGCCGTGCTGCGCGCAGTGACCGTCTTCGGCGTGCGTCTTCCCGATTCGGTATACGCATAGTAAGTGGAGTAACACGGAGAGCAGCCGGCTCGACAGGCACAGCAGGGGACCAACTTCACCGTGGAGGATCCTGCGTGACCCGGTCGTTGTCGACGCGCTCACCTCGCCGCCCAGGCGGCAATCCGACCGCGGACGAACTGGTCCGCCACGTCGTCGACCACCCGGCGGCGCCGCTGACCGCCGCCATCGTGGGCCCCGGTGGAACCGGCAAGACGGTGACGATGGACGCGGTGGCGCGGGCCTACGAGCAGGCCGGCGTCCCGGTGCTGCGCAACGAGGGCCACCAACTGTCCATCGACCGGCTGCACGGTGAGCGGGCCGTGCTCGTCGACGATGCGCACCGGCTCGACCCCCGAGATCTCGACGCCCTTCGCGGTCTCCCCGAGAACGCGGGCTGCCGGCTGGTCCTGGCCTACCGCCCGTGGCCCCGGTCGAGCGCGCTGCAGTCGGTGCTGGCGAACTCCACGACCGAACGCGTCGTCGTCGTGCTGAGCCATCTCGACCGGGACGCGGTGGCCACCCGGATGGCCGCCCGCCTCGGGGTGGCACCGCCGGACGGGCTGGTCGAGCTCGTTCATGAGCAGTCGGGTGGCCTGCCCGTCCTGGTCGACGTCATCGCTCAGGCGCTGTGCGACGCCGGCCGCTTCGACGTGGTCAACCCGAAGGACTTCCGGCGACCAGACCGGATCACCGTGTCCAAGGCGCTCGCCGAGCGGATGCGGCACTACGTGGACGATCTCGAACCGACCGGGCAGGCGTTGCTGGAGGCGATGGCGGTCGGGGCGCCGATCGATCTGGACCTGCTGCGCGAGTTGTCGGCCGGCGGGACGGCGCCGTCGCGGTCCGACGGACTGATCGACACCGTCGAGGCCACCATGGCGACCGGGCTGATCACCGACGCCGGGGTGCTGATCCCGTTCGTCCGCAGCCTGCTGCTGCGGCTGATGCCGCTGCCGCGCGTCCGGGACCTGCAGCGCAGGCTGGCCGAGATCGAACTGGACCGTGGCGGGTCGGTCCTCAACGCGGGCCGCACGCTGCTGGGCACCGGGGCGAGCGGGGCGCGCATCGCCGCCGTCTTCGAGGCCGCGGCGGGCGAGGCCCTGCTCGAGTCACCCGCACAGGCCCTGGAGTTGCTCGGCGCAGCGGTCGACGCCGGCATGCCACCGCTGGCCGTCGCCGGCCGTCGGGCCTACGCGGCGGCCCTGGCCGGCGACCTCGACCAGGCCCTGCGGCTCGCCGACCAGGTGATCGCCGACCCGGCGGCACCGGGCCGGGACCACGCGGTGGCGGCCGCGGCCACCGCGCTCAGCCACCGCGGCCTGCTCGCCAGCAGCGCCGAGCTGCACCGCTTCCTGCCCCCCGCGCAGGCCGTGCTCGCCGTGCCCGCACTGATCGGTGCCGGAGCCCTGGACGACGCCCGCGCGCTGCTCGCCGCCGGCTCGCGGACCACCGGACCGTCAACGTTGCTGGCCGGCGCGGCGACGCTGATGGCCGGCGGGATGCTGGCCGCGGTGACCGGTTCGGCCGCCGCCGCGCTCTCCCAGCTCGCCCGCGCCGCCGTGCTGCTCGAGCCGGTCGCGGCCACCACCCTCATGCCCGACACGCCCGCCGCGCTCACCGCGCTCGTCGCCATGCAGAGCGGCGAGTTGGCGGTGGCGGAAGGGGCGTTGCGGCGGGCGGCCGTCGGACGGCACGGGGGCCGCGCGGCGTTGCCCCGCCACCGGCTGCTGCACGCCTGGGTGGCGATGAGCCGGGGCCGGCTGGAACGGGCGCGCCGGCTGCTCGGGCGGACCGACGCCCGCCTCGAACCCCGCGACGAGCTGGTGGCCTCGGCGCTCGCGATCGGACTGGCCCGGCGGGACAACAACAGCGCGGCGCTGACCGCGGCGTGGCAACGCGCCCGCAGCGCCCTCGTCGAGCATCCGGTCGATCTCTACTCGCTGCCCTACCTCGGGGAATGCGCGGTGGCCGCGGCCCGGCTCGGGGAGCCGGACCGGCTCGCTCCGCACCTCGACGAGGCCGACACCCTGCTCGCCGCGCTCGGCCGCCCCGCGCTGTGGACGGCGACGCTGCACTGGTACCTGTTGCACGCCGCGGTGGCCGTCGAGGACGTGCCGGCGGCGGAGAGCCACAGCGCGGCCCTGACCGCCGTCGCCGGGACCGGCGCCTACCACTCCGTGCTGGCCGCGGCGGCCGTGTCCTGGACCCGGGTGGCCTCCGGCGCGGTCGACGCGGTCGACGCCGACGCCGTGCAGGTGGCGGCGCGCCGGCTGCACGGCGTCGGGCTGGTGTGGGACGCCGTGCACCTGGCCGGCCAGGCCGGCGTCCGCGCCTCCGACCGGCGGACGGCCGTGGCCCTGCAGGCCTGCGCGAGAGCCCTGCTCAACCCGTCCGCGACCGGCTCGGTCCCCGAGCCGCCGACCGGACCGGAGGAGACCGGAACGGGCGGGGACCCGGGGGCGGCGCCGACCGACCACCTGGACGGCGAGCACGACGTCACCGAGGCCGCCACCGGCGGGGCCCCCGACTCGGTGCTGAGCGGCCGCGAGCTGGAGATCGGCACGCTGGTGCTGGCCGGGCTCACCTACCGGCAGATCGGTGAGCAGCTGTTCATCTCGGCCAAGACCGTGGAGCACCACGTCGCGCGCATCCGGGGACGCCTCGGGGTGACCTCGCGCAACGAGCTGTTCGGCCGGCTGCGCTCACTGGTCTGACTTCACCAGGTCCGCCTTCACCACGTCCGCCTTCACCACGTCCGCCGGCGCCTTCCGGCGGTTGGTTCCCGTCGACTTGCGGGTACCGGATCTCTGCGGCGGAGCGAGCAGGGTGCGCACCTGCTTCTGCAGCTCCTCGAGCCGGGCGAGCTCGGCCACGATCTCGGTCAGCCGGCGTCGACGGTCGGCGGTGGTGCTCTCCACCGATCGCTCCGCGGCGCGGAGCGACTCCTTGAGCGACAGGTTCATCTGCTCCGCGTGGGCCATGAAGTGGTCGCGCAGCTCGCGCTGCACCACCCGGAGCATGTCCTTGGAATCCTTGCCCACCTGGAACGTCGCGTCGTCGATGTAGCGGCGGACGGCCTGGCGGGCCCCGTTCTGCCGCTTGGCGATGACGCGGCGGCGCTCGTCACTGATCGCCTTGCCGCCCAGCAGCAGTCCGGCACCGATCGAGAACGGGTTGAGCACCGACAGCCCGATGAACGTGCCCATCAGCCCGAACATGAGGACGCCGATGTAGCTGCCGCGCAGGCCGGTCAACGCCTTCTGCCCGATGTTCCACCGCTCGTCCTCCCGGATGTTCATGGCGCGCACCGACTGCAGCGCGTCGGAGGCCCGGGTGCGCAGCGCGGGCAGCGCCTCCTCGCAGTCCTCCGAGAAGTGCTCGGCCACCTGCGTGGCCAGCCAGTTGGCGCGCTGGAACGCCCACAGGAAGTTCGCCGACACGGCCGCGGCCGCCTGCTCCTCGACCCAGCCGGTCAGCTGGTCCCAGATCTTCGTCGGGTCACCGCTGGAGTCGATCTCCTCCTCGGCCAGCCGGAAGATGTCGCGCATCCGGTCCCGCAGGTCGTGGTCGATGTCGGCGTTGAGGTCGGCCACCCCGTCCTTGAGCGTCTGCTGCCAGCGGGCCGACCGCTCCTTCAGCGCGGCGGAGCGGCCCTGGGACTCGGTCAACTCGCCGATCAGCTCCTGGATCGTCTCCGGGCTCTCCTGGGCGCTCTTCTCGGAACGGAGGCCGCCGATGAGCTGGTCGGTGACCGCCAGCACGTCGTGGATCGTGGAGCGCCGGGCGAGCTTGTCGGCCTGCCCGACGACGCGCTCGCGCAGGTAGCGGACGAGGGTCGGGAAGCCGGACTCGGAGTCGAGCTCGACGTGGTCGTTGAGCAGGCTGTGCCAGCGCACGGCCGAGGAGACGGGGAACATCTCGGCGCTGATCCCGGCCGCCTTCAGGTGCTCCTGGTCGAGCTCCGCGATCCGCCGCCACTCCGGGTACAGATCGGTCTTGGTGAGCACGCACGCCACGTTCGGGCAGACCCGGATGGCCTGGCGGGCGAACTCCAGCTCCGGCGCGGTGTACTCCTGGGAGGCGTCGGACACCAGCAGCACGGCGTCCGCAGAGGGCAGCGCCGCCATCGTGGCCGCTCCGTGCACGGAGTTGAAGCCACCCACCCCCGGCGTGTCGACGATCTCGAGACCGTCCTCCAGGATGCTGCGCGGGATGCCGACCTCGACGTGGCTGTACTGCTCGCCCGGGGCCGCCGCCCTGGCCACGTAACTGGCCAGGTGCTCGACCGGTACGTCCGGGTACTCGTCGCGTCGCCAGCGCGGGTCGGCGGCCGGATCGCTGGACCGAACCAGCGCCACCGACGGCACCTCGGCGTTGCGCACCAGGGTCGGCACCGAGGTGGCGATGTCGTCGTGGACGGGGCACACCAGCGCACCGACCAGGCAGTCGACCAGGAAGCTCTTGCCCTGCTTGAACTCCCCGACGACCAGGACCCGGACCCGCCCGTCGGTCAGCCGCGCCTTGGCCTGCAGCAGCCGCGCGTCGAGGTCGGGCCGATCGTAGGGCGCGATCGCCGCACGGGTCAGATCAAGGGCCTCGACCTGCAGGGCTGGGGTCACTGCTGCTCCTCAGACGTCATCGCCACGGTCCCGAACGCAGAAGGCTCCGCCACTCCCGATCGGGGAGTGACGGAGCCGTGGAACTCAGTTCATCTGCTCGAGCGTAGCCGATCAGTTACTGCCCGTACCGACCGAGGTCGGCACCCGGCCCCGCCCCGGACCGAGCCCGGCCGCCGCAGCGACACAGGGCCCGGTCCCGCGGACCGGAGGCGACTGGGCCGCCTCCGGCCGCGATCAGGGCTGAGGCACTGACGAGCCGACTCAGAGAACGAGGAGCCCGCCGCCGCCACGAGAATCGGCAGGTCGTCGAAGTCGATGTCGATGAGGTCGTCATCGTCATCGTCGTCGTCGTCGTCGATCGTCATCGTCGTCGTCCAGACCCAGATCGAGATCGATGTCGATGACGTCGTCCCCGTCGGGGTCGTCGTCTCCGTCACCGTCGAGATCAGTCGACGCTGATGAGGTCGTTCTCGTCCTCATCGTCGTCGTCATCGTCGTCGTCGTCGTCGTCGGAATCGTCGTCGTCGTCGTCGTCGTCGTCGTCGTCGTCGTCGTCGGAATCGTCGTCGTCGTCGTCGTCATCGTCGTCGTCGTCGTCGTCGTCGGAATCGTCGTCGTCGTCGTCGTCATCGTCGTCGTCGTCGTCGGAATCGTCGTCGTCATCGTCGTCGTCGTCGTCGTCGGAATCGTCGTCGTCATCGTCGTCGTCGTCGTCGTCGTCGTCGTCGTCGTCGTCGTCGTCGTCGTCGTCGTCGTCGTCGTCGTCGTCGTCGTCGTCGTCGTCGTCGTCGTCGTCGTCGTCGTCATCGTCGTCGTCGTCGTCGTCGTCGTCGTCATCGTCGTCGTCGTCGTCATCGTCGTCGTCGTCGTCGTCGTCGTCGTCGTCGTCGTCGTCGTCGTCGTCGGAATCGTCGTCGTCGTCGTCGGTCATCGTCGTCGTCGTCGTCGTCGTCGTCGTCGTCGTCGTCGTCGTCATCGTCGTCGTCGTCATCGTCGTCGTCGTCGTCGTCGTCGTCGTCGTCGTCGTCGTCGTCGTCGGCATCGTCGTCGTCGTCGGAATCGTCGTCGTCGTCATCGTCGTCGTCGTCGTCGTCGCTCGCCGAGAATCTCGCCGTCGTCGCCGTCGATGCCCGGGAGGACGATCTCGTCGCCGAGCAGGCCGCCGTCGCCGTCAGCGGCTCCGCCTTCGCCGCCGTCGCCGCCTTCTCGCCGCCGTCGCCGCCGTCGCCGCCGTCTCCGGCCTGGGCCAGCACGTCGCCGATCAGCGAGTCGGAGTCGGCGTCGCCGCCGTCACCACCGTCGCCGCCCTCGCCGTCCTCGCCCTCGCCGCCGTCGCCGCCGTCGCCACCGGACGAGACTGCGTCGCCGGCCAGGCTGAAGGCGGTCGCCGATCGCCGCCGAAGCCACCGTCGCCGCCGTCCTCGTCGCTGTCGCCGCCGTCGCCGCCGTCACCACCGACACCGGCTGCGTCGCCGGCCCCCGAGGCTTTCGGCCGAAGCCGGCACCACCGACACCGCCGGCGCCACCTTCCTCGCCACCGAAGCCGCCGTCGCCACCCTCGCCACCGGCACCGACCGCCTCGCCGAGCTCGCTCTCGGCGTCACCGATACCACCGGCACCGCCGACCCCGCCGACGCCGTCCTCGCTGTCGCCGCCACCGCCACCGTGCCACCGACCGCCAGGGAGTCGAAGAGGCCGTCGACGTCGGCGTCGCCACCGAAGCCACCGGCACCGCCGTCACCCTCCTCGCTGTCGCCGCCCTCGCCACCGTCACCGGCAACGCCCAGCGGCAACGCCGGCGAAGCTGGCGGACTCGACGTCGCCGCCGCCGCCACCCGCTCCGCCGTCGCCCGCCTCGCTGTCGCCACCGCCGCCGCCGTCGCCGCCGAAGGCCTGCGCCGAACCGACGAGGCCGGTCGCCGCCGCGAGCGATCCGCCGCCCTCGCCGCCGCCGCCCCGTCGCCGTCCTCGCCGTCGCCGCCCTCGCCGCCCTCGCCGCCGGTCGCGATGGCGTCGCCGGCCGTGGTCAGCGCACCGGCGCCGCCACCGAGTCCACCGTCGCCGCCGTCGCCCTCGCCGCTGGCCCCGCCGCCGTCGCCGGCGTCGCCGCCCGTGGCCTCGGCACTCGGCGATACCGATGCCGAGCCCACGACCACCGTCGCCGCCGTCGCCACCGTCGCCACCGTCGTCGTCGTCGTCATCCGTCTTCCTCGCCGTCGCTGGTGCCACCGTCACCACCGTCGCCGCCGTTGCCCTCGCCCGTCAGGCCGGAACAGAAACCGCCGCCACCGTTGCCACCGTCGCCACCATCACCGGTGGACGTGGAGCCGCCCTCGCCACCGTCACCGCCGTTGCCGACCCCGGCGCCGACCACCGACGCCGTGCCGATGCCGTCGCCACCGACGCCACCGTCGCCACCGTCGCCGAAGGTCGAGTCGCCGCCGTCGCCGCCGTTACCGCCGTTGCCGGTCGCCGTCGCCGAGTCAGGCTGATCCCCTCGGCGTTACCACCGTCGCCACCGTCGCCACCGTCGCCGCCGACCGAGCTGCCACCGTCGCCACCGTCACCGGCAGTGCGGGTCTCGTCGTCACCGAGGAAGTCGTCGTCGGTCAGCGGATCGCCGTCGTCGATGGCGTCACCACCGTCGCCACCATCGCCACCGTCGCCGGCGAACGCGTCGCCACCGTCGCCACCGTCGCCGGCGCCCTCGTCGTCGCCCTCGATGTCGTCGGCGCCGCGGCCGCCGTTGCCGCCGTTGCCGAAGAAGCCGGCGTCGCCGCCGTCGCCACCGTCCGCGTCGTCGTCGTCGCCATCGGCGCCGTCGCCCCCGTCACCGCTCAGGATGCCGGCGTCGCCGCCGTCCTCGCCCGGGTCGTCGCCGTCCTCGCCGTCGCTGATGAACTCGCGCGCGCGCGTCGTCGGAAAGCTCGTCGTTCTCGTCGATCTCAACGATCGCGTCGCGGACCTCGTCCAGGGTGTCTTCAAGTATTCTTCGCGACTGGGCATGAAGGATGACCTCTCGGGAGCGTTCAGGGAGTCGTGAACCGCCGATGCCGATCGGCAGTGCAAGCTGCGACGCTAGAGCTGCATCGGCATTCGGTCCATCGGGGTAGTCCCCTTGACCTAACGGAGCGCGGATGGGGCTTAACCCCCAGTCGGCCGATCGGCTCCTTCGGGCTATCACCCATACGGCAGATCGACACCAGCTTGCTCGCACTGCTAGGAGCTCACCGGTCCGGCGAGCATGCCCTCGCAGGTCCGGACGATCACGCGGCAGGCGTCCGCGGCGTTCCGGGCGAGCATCGGGTTCTCGGCGAGGTCCTGCCAGCGGCTGAGCGCGTCGAACGCGGCCCGCCGCACCTCGGTCCGGATCGGCGTCCGCGGGCAACGCCAGCCGGGTGCGCACCGCGGCGCCGGTCTCGCCGAGCAGCCGCTCCGCCTCGGCGGCGGTCCCGTCGGGCAGCGGCACCGCCCCGGTGCGCAGCGCGCTGAGCAGCCGCAGCTCGGTGAACTCGTGCGCGCCGGAGAAGATCCGTTCGACGTCGCGGGCCAGCTCGGCGCTGCTCCGGGCGCGGGTCGGCCTGCAGCACGGCGTCCAGCGCGAGCAGCGCCGAGCGGGCCTTGAGCAGGTCGCGGCGCTCGGCGAACTGGTTGTGCAGGACGTGCTGCAGCTCGGTCAGGCCGGACCGGCGGATCAGCTCGGCCGACCAGCGCGGCCGGGCTGTCGATGCCCTGACGCAGCAGGCTGATGCCCAGCCGCACCCCGAACATGCCGAACCGCAGCAGCAGCACGCGCCGAGTTTCCGCGGGCAGCGCGCTCACCGCGGCGGTCCGCTCGTCATTGGAGGCGAACCGGTCGGCGGTGAACAGCACCTCCGCCAGGTCCGCATCGGACGCCCCGGCCAGCTTCTGCAGCGCGGCGAACTCGCCGTGCCGCAGCGTCCGGGCGGTCTGCGCGAGCAGCCCGGCCACGGCGACGAAGTTCTGGCAGAGCCCGCGCAGCGCCGGCTCGCTCCGGTAGCGCTGCGCGACCGACCGGGCCGAGGCCATCGCGTCCAGCCGCCCGCCGCCGATCTCGTCCGCCCGCGAGATCACGCCGATCGTGTTGACCGACGCGGCCCTGGCCACCCCCTGGTCCCGGAACGCCTCGAGGAACTCGGAGTCGGAGGCGTGCAGCTGGCGCATCAGGTAGACGACCGCGTCGGCCTCGGTCGGGGTGTCGTCGTCGGGGTTGAGGAAGCGCACCGTGCGGCGCGCCGTCTCGGTGGACAGCGACGCCGTGCCGGGGGTGTCGATCAACGTCGCCAGGCGCAGGCTCTGCGTCGGCCAGTCGATCACCATCCGGTCCAGGTCCGCGGGGGCGTGCCCGCGCAGGTCGACGACGAGCGCCCCGTCCCGCCGGTCGACCGGGAGCGGCACCGGTGGGCCGAGCTTCGGGTGGACCACGATCCGCGGGCTGTGCCCGTCGCGGTACCAGGTGACGATCTGCGTGCACTCCCCGGCATCGGTGGCCGCGACCTGCTCGCCGACCAGGGCGTTGAGCAGCGTGGACTTGCCCGCCTTGACCTTGCCGGCGATGGCGATCCGCAGCGGCTCGTCGAGGCGCTCCAGCTGCTGGACGAGCCACGGCCGAACGCGCGGGTCGCCCCGGTAGATCCGCAGTGCCGACATCAGGACGACGCGGACGGCATCGGTGAGGGCGCCGCGTTCTGCCGTCGGCGTCACGGCCGGCCGGCCGGTGGCAGGTTGCCCACGACCATGGGGAGCACGGTCTGCAGGGTGGTACAGGAGTCCGGGGCGGGGGTCTCCATCGCGAGGATCACCACCTGGGCCTCGGCGATCCCGACGTCGTACTGGCAGAACTCGCCCCGGCCGGTGAACGTCTCCAGCGCCGGGTAGCCCGAGACCCGGACCCGGCGGGTGGTGGGCTCGCTGTTC
Organism: uncultured Actinomycetota bacterium; assembly: GCA_963730945.1. Lineage (GTDB taxonomy): Bacteria > Actinomycetota > Actinomycetes > Mycobacteriales > Pseudonocardiaceae > Pseudonocardia. Next base: position 460,905 of record CAVSTV010000001.1, on the reverse strand, counting down.
CGGGCCAGCGTCGCGATCCCCCCGCCGTCGGTGTAGAGGGTCAACCCGAGCACCGCCCCTCCGTTCCCGCGCCACTCGCAGCGCGGACCTTCCTCGGCCGGACTGCCCAGGCCCGGTCCGCCGAGCCGCAACCCACCGAGCTGGCTGTCGGTCAGCAGCCGACACGGGTTCGCGCCTCGCGCGTTCCGCTCGTCGGCGATGGCGGGTACCGCGGGCCCGAGGTCACGGCGTCGAGCCGCAGCCACCGGCCACGACCACGAGCAACAGACCGATCCCCGACAGCGCCCGGCCTCGCCGACCCTCCCCTCGTTCCGTACACCGTGCGCAATGTACCGCCAGCCCACAGTAACCATTCGTGGGCTAACGGCATCAGCTCACCAGGGCGATGAACAGAATGAGGCCAGGACTGGCCTCACCGATCCACCGACGTCCCACCGTGAGGTTCATGCCATGCCGCAACCGTCCTACTGCGTGGGTATCGACCTGGGCACGACCTACTCCGCCGCGGCCGTGTACCGCAGCGGCGAACCCAGGCCCGAGACCCTGCCGCTGGGCGAGCAGTCCACCGCCGTCGCGTCGATGGTCTTCCTCGCCGCCGACGGATCGATGCTCTGCGGCGACGCCGCGCACCGGCGCGCGGTCACCGACCCGCGTCGGGTGGTGCGCGAGTTCAAGCGGCGGATCGGTGACGACACACCGCTCGTCGTCGGCGGCACCCCGGTCGCGGCCGAGGCCGTGGCGGCCCGTTTCGTCGCCTGGATACTGGAGCGCGTCGCCGAGCGGGAGGGCGGGCCGGCGGATCGGGTCGCCCTGACCCATCCGGCCGAGTGGGGCGCCGCACAAGCGCGACTGCGGTGACGGCGGCGCTGGCCGACCAGGGCGTCACCGGCGTGCAGCTGCTGTCCGAACCGGAGGCCGCAGCCATCGGCTACGCGAGCACCGAGCGGGTCGCCGTCGGCGGCACGGTCGCCGTGTACGACCTCGGCGGCGGCACCTTCGACGCGGCGATCGTGCGCAAGCTGCCCGACCGGCTTCGAGATGGCCGGCAAGCCGGTGGGGATCGAACGCCTCGGCGGCGTCGATTTCGACGAGACGGTGTTCGACCACGTCCGCGCCGCGATCGGCGCCGCCTGGCAGCAGCTCGACCCGGCCGACCCGGCCGTCCAGTCGGCGGTGGCCGGTCTGCGCCGGGAGTGCACCGCGGCCAAGGAAGCGCTGTCGTCGGACACCGAGGTGATGATCCCGGTGATGCTGCCGGGCCACCACAGCCAGGTCCGGCTCGGACGGGCCGAGTTCGAGGAGCAGATCCGGCCGGCGATCGCCGAGACCGTGGAGGCGTTGCGGCGCGCGCTCGACGCGGCCGGCGTCGTCGCCGCCGATCTGGACGCGGTGCTGATGGTCGGCGGGTCGTCCCGGATCCCGCTGATCACGCAGCTGGTGTCGGCCGAGCTCGGCCGGCCGGTGTCGGTCGACGCCGACCCGAAGTCGGTCATCGCCGCCGGCGCGTCGATCGCCGCCCACCACTGCGCAACGTCGGAGCAACCGAGCAGCACCGCCACGGAGGCGCCGTCGCGACCGGTGCTGACCGCCGCTCGGTGGGCGCAGCCGCCGGCCGCCGCCGCGGCCGCCGGGCGCCCCGGCTCCCGCCGCACGGTAACGGTCGCCGCCGGGCTCGCGCTGGCCGCGTCGTTCGCGGCGGGCATCGCGCTGCTGGTCTTCGGCACTGCCGGCGCGGACACCGCTCCGCCGCCGATCGCCAACGTGCTGGCCGGCGCGGACGTCGCCGCCCCCACCCCGGCGCCGAGCACGCCGGCGGTCACGGACGAATGGACGGGTCAGGCACCGGTCGACACGACGATCGCCGGCCCGCGGCAACCCATGCTCATGGTGGCGACCGCGCGACCGCGGGCCCGGACCACCCCGCGTGGGGCCGTCGACACGTCCCCGACCACCCCGCCGACGACCGAACGACCGCGGAGCGAGGCCGAGGTTCGACCGGAACCCGACGACACCGACACCTCCGACGACGGTGACGGCACGGAATCGACGACCCCCGAGCCGAGCGACGACGACCAGACCGACAGCCCCACCGAACCGGGCGACGACACCGACGGCACCGACGGCACCGACGACGGCGAGGACGACGGCACCGAGGACGACGGCACCGTCACCCCACCCGGCGGTACCGACGGGACCCCGGGAGGGGACACCGGTGTACCTCCGGTGGACGGAGGGACTGGCGGCGAGTCACCCGGCGGCGCGGCGGGCGGCGTCGGTGCTGCTCAACCCGTGGTCGACGTGACTCCCTGAGCCTGATCCTGATCCACTCGGGCCTGCGGGGCCACCGTGGTGGCCCGGATCGACCGGTCTACCCGCCGATCAGTGCGTCAGGCCCAGCCTGCGCAGCGTGCGGCGGATGGCGCCGACGCCCTCCCGGCGATAGTCGACGCAGGTCGCAGCGCCGCAGGTGCCGCAGTCCCAGCCCGGCCGGTAGTGCTCGTGGGCCGCCTTGCCGTGCCCGCAGACGCACGGATCGAGCACGACCTCGGGCAGCCGCCGGCAGCACCGGATGATGTCCGCACGCTCCGCGTCCGCCGTCTCCGGATCGGGGAAGGCCGGCAGCCCCTTGGGCGGGGTCAGGACGGACGATCCCGTGCTGCGGGAACGCAGACGGCGGGATTCGGCGCCGGCCGTTGGTCCCGTTGCCGAGTCACCCATGTGGGGGCCTGCCTTCCGTCCGTGTCGCTGCCAGCGAGCCAGATCACAGCTTAGGTGGCCCGCTGCCCGATCCGGTATCGCTCGCTGTGATGAACCTCGCTCCGCACGAGGCGCTGCGTCACCGGATCGGCCGGGTCACCCGTACGCCAGCATCACCAGATCGGCGGGAACACCACACCCGTCACCGGGCCGGCTGGGCCCCGCTCGGCATCGCCCGGGAGCCGGTCACCTGGTCCGCCCCGGCCCGCGGAACGGTCACCGTGGCCACGCAGCCGCGGGGGTCGGCCGCGGTGCGCAGCGCCAGGGCGCCGCCCTCGGCCGACAGCAGCCGCTCGCTGATGTGCAGCCCGAGACCCGATCCGCCCGCGGTCTCATCCCGGGCCCCGCGTTCGAACAGCCCACCCTCGCTGCCGCGCGGCAGCCCGGGGCCCTCGTCGCGTACCTCGATGACGATCACCCCTTCGCCCCTGCGGGCGGAAACGGAGATCATCGCGCCGGGGGCGTGCCGGTCACAGTTGGCCAGCAGGTTGGTCACCACCTGGGCGAGTACTGCCGATCGGCCGCGGGCGAGCAGCCCGGGCTGCACCTGCAGGCGCAGCTGGTCGCCGGCGAGACGGCGCAGCGTGACCAGCCCGGACAGCACCGGCTCGACCCGGTAGTCGGTCACCGGATCGGGGTTCGGCGCGGTGTCCGGGTCGGCGCCGGGACCGTCGAGGATCATGTGCAGCCGACCCAGCTCGGCCAGCACGGCGTGCTTGAGCCGGTCGTGGTCGGTACCGTCGGTGTCGGAGTTGAGCAGGTGGGTGATGCCGGCCAGACCGGCCAACCCGTTGCGCAGCTCGTGATCCCGTTCCGCGGCCAGCTCGCCGACCCGATCCATCTGCAGCGCGGCCGCGGCGAGCTCCTCCTGCTGCTGCCACTGCTCGGCGCGCAGGGCGGCCAGCGCGCGCTGCACGCACTGCGCGAGCCCGATCATCACGATCATCAGCCCGACCAGCTGCAGCCCGGCGAAGGCCAGCTCGCCCGATGCGGTCGGCAGCGTCGGGACCACCGGGGGCAGCTGACTGCCGGCCAGCACGAGCAACCCGAGGCCCAGCCGCAGCCATGGGGTCCGCCGGGTCCGCACCCCGTCGACCACGAAGGCGAGGGCGGCGGCCGTCCACCCGAGCACGATGACCGCGACCGGCAGCGGGCCCTCGACCGACCAGCGCGCCGCCGGGCCGGCCGGCAGCGCGAGCGCTCCCGCCGCCAGTAGCCCGCCGACGGCGGTCAGCGCCCCGGCACCCCAGGCTCCCCCGCGCTGCGGCGGCCGGACGGACAGCACCAGCAGGGTCGTCGCGGTCGCGTAGACGATCAGCCGCGCGAGCCGCTCCGGCAGCGCCAGCGCCGCTGCCGGGGCCACCGCCGTCCACGGCAGCAGGATCACGCAGAAGAGCAGGAGAGCGGCCGCGATCCAGGCCGGCCTCCGGTCACCGAGCAACCGGGACGCGACGACCGCGAGGATGGCCGCCGCCGCCCCCACCGCGGCCGCGGTCAGCGTCAACAGCAGCTGGGTATCACCGACCGGGATCCACGCGGGCGCAGTTGGTGAGATCGACAACGCGCCGATCGCGGAACACCCGATCACCACCGCGAGCACCTCGACGCCGCGTCGAGGTCCCCACCCGATGCCGCGCACCGCCTCGGCAAGGCCGGTCACCGCCGTCCGGTATCGCCACCGCAATGACCACACCTCCGTCACGAATCGAGGATCGCTGGAGGGTGATGATAGACGCTCACCGTGACCACTTGCTCACTGTCCGCCCCAAAGGGGTGGTTCAGCGCTCAGTGGCTCTCCGGTAGAGAGCAACGGCTTCCAGTTGCGATCCGACCTCGAGCTTGGTCAGCACCGCCCGGATCTGGGTGCGCACGGTGGCCAGCGAGACCACGAAGTGCTCGGCCACCGCCTGCGCCCGCTGGCCGGCCGCGAGCTGGGCCAGCACCTCGCGCTCGCGTTGGGTGAGCCGCTCCAGCTTGCCGGTCAGCTCGCGACGCTCCGCGGATCGCACCCGGTGCAGCTCGACCAGCTGCCGGCGCCGCGGGCCGGGCATGATCTCGCGGCCGGCCAGCAGGTCGCGGATCGCGCGCAGCAGGGTCGGGAACGGCGCGCTCTTGGGCACCCAGGCCGCGGCCCCGGCGGCCAGCGCGGCGCCGACCCGGGCATGGTCCGAGGTGCCGGACAGGATCAGGATCCGCCACCCGGCCGCGCACAGCGGGTCGACCAGCCCGACGCCGTCGATCCGGCGCCCGGCCAGGTCCCGCCCCAGGTCGAGGTCGAGCACGGCCAGCCCCGGTTGCAGTGCCGCGGCCACCCCCAGCACCGAGGTCGGACCGCCGGGGCCACAGCGATGCGCGGCCAGTCCCTCGGCCTGCAGGCTCAGGGCGAGGGAGGTGCCGACCAGCTCGTGATCGTCCACGATCAGCACGGCGACGTCGGTCGGATCGGCCGCGGTCACCGGGATCGGCGCGGCAGGCTGGAAAGCGGTCACGGGGAACAGCCACCGTCTCGGGTCCGGTCGGGGAAGCGTCGTCGCCTCAACGAGCAGCACAGGACCCGCGGTGCGGCCCGACCGATTCGCACGCCGACCGGGTGGTCCGGCGGCTGATCCCGACCCCGTTCCGTGTCGGCCGCCCGCCGGGCTCACCCGTGCGTGGTCGAGCTAGTGGGTGCGGCGACGACCGCCCGCCTGGTCGGCCAGCATCCGCAGACCGCTGAGCAGCCCGCCGAACAGGTCGCCCTCCTTGAACGAGGCGACCATGCTCATCACCGCGAGCTTGGCGCCCCGGTCGGGCAGCCGCAGCCGCGCCTGCGGCCCGGTCAACACCTCCACCACGCGCTGCTCCGGGCTGACCGCCACCAGCACCGCGTCACCCGCGTCGTCGAGCCCGCCGTGCAGCTCGGCCACCCGCTCCGGCGGGCTGCCACCGAGGTCACCGAGGTAGAGGCTGAAGCGCAGCCCGGTCTCCCTGGTCGCCAACGTCAGCGCCTCGTCCAGCCGGGTCAGCTGCACCGGGGTGAACGGATGCGCGTCCGGGGACGTGTCGACGAAGACCTCGGCCGCCGAGACCCGCCCGGAGGCGGTGACGACCGCGCCCACCGGCAGGTCCTGCTCATCCGGGATCGCCACCGCGTGCCCCCCGTGCTCACCAGCTGCCACGGGCACCTCCTCGTTCGGAACCGCCGCGTCCGGCGATCGCGACGTGCTCTTCGGCGGCGCCCAGGTGGGCACCCTCGGGGTTGGCCGTCCAGAACAGCGGTTCGTAGGGCCACGGCTGGCCCACCCGGTAGCGCTGCCGGCGCGCCATCTTCGGCCCCGCGACGAGCGCGGCGATGAGCAGGTAGATCCCCACCGTGGGCACCACGAAGTACAGGATGGTCTCGAGCACGCTCACGAGGTCAGAACCTAACGCAAGGGCGTGCCGGTCGTCGATCACCTGCGGGCCCATATCGTGGCCCGGTGCGTGCGGCAGTCACCGGTCGCGCCGGTTCCATCGCCTCGAACATCGTCGACGAGCTGGTCGAGCGGCTGGCCAAGGACTGGCTGCGCTCCCGGCCCTGATCACCAGGAGTACCGATGGAGTGCCACTCCGTCACCTCAGGTAACACCGGGATCGAGAGCCGCGAGCCCCCCTGCGAGAACGTCCTTTCGATCCAGAAGAGGTTGCGTGCAGATGAAGGTCGTCCTGTTCTGCGGTGGCTACGGCATGCGCATGCGCGACGGGCAGTCCGATGTGCCCAAGCCCATGACCACCGTCGGTCCCCGACCGCTGATCTGGCACGTGATGCGCTACTACGCGCACTTCGGGCACACCGACTTCGTGCTGTGCCTCGGCTACGGCGCGCACCACGTCAAGGACTACTTCCTCAACTACGCCGAGACCGAGTCCAACGACTTCGTGCTGCGCGGCGGGCAGGTGGAGCTGCTCGGCTCCGACGTGCAGGACTGGACGATCACCTTCGTGCACACCGGGCTCGACTCCCCGATCGGCGAGCGGCTGCGCCGGGTCCGCCGCTACGTGGAGGACGAGGAGATCTTCCTGGCCAACTACGCCGACGTGCTGACCGACGTGCCGCTCAACGACATGATCGACGAGTTCAAGGCGAGCGACGCGGTCGGCTCGCTGGTCGCGGTGCCGCCGCAGTCGGCGTTCCACTGCGTCGAGGTCGACGACGACGGCGAGCTGACCGGCGATCCGCTCGCTGCAGCAGCTGCCGCTGTGGGAGAACGGCGGCTACTTCGCGCTGCGCCCGGAGATCTTCGACCACCTGCCCGAGAACGGCGACCTGATCGGCGACGCCTGCACGCCGCTGGCCGAGCAGGGCCGGATGCTCGCCTACCGGCACCGCGGCTTCTGGCACCCGGCGGACACGGTCAAGGAGCGCACCGCGCTGGAGGCGCTACTACCGCTCCGGCAGCTGCCCGTGGATGCTCTGGGAGACCACAAGCTGCAGCCGCGACCCGCTGCAGTCCGACGATCGCCGGCCTCGGCGCCACCGAGCACGAGCGCTGACCGCTCCCCATCTCGCGGCCCTGCCCCGGTCTGGACGGGGGTCGGGGCTACAGCGAGCGTCAGGGCTGTGCTGCAGCTCGGCGCCGCGGGTCGACCAGTCGAACCGGCCCGCGCAGCGCGTCGAACGCGTTGCGCTGCAGCCGCTGCAGCTCGCTCGACGTCGTCCAGCGCGGCGAGCACCGCGGTCGCCAGCTCGCTCGACGGTCGGCGCCGCAGATCAGGCTCTCCCCGCAGCCAGCGGCACGCCCGGCGATCGACCCGTCCAGCGCCGCCACCGGGATCCGGTTGAACACGTAGTAGAGCACCTTGTGCTTGAAGCCCGCCGCCGCTGCGCTCGGACGACGATGCCGATGCGGGCGTCGTCGAGGTAGCTCGGTGACCGAGTCGACCAGCCCGGTGAACCGGGTGGCGGTGGTGCGGGCCCGCATCGCGTCCAGCCAGTCGGCCGGCCCGCGCCCGACCACCACCAGCTCGGCCCCGGCCGCGGCGAACATCGGGTCCGCGACCGCGACGAACTCCTCCAGGTTGATCTGCTTGGCCAGCCAGTCCAGCGCGCCGACGATGACCGCGCGCCGCGGCAGCTCGGCGGTGATCGTGCGCTCGGCGACCACCCGGTCCAGGTAGCCGGGCATCAGCACCAGGTAGCGCTGGTCCGGGAACTCCTCCCGGTAGATCTTCTCGTCCTCGGCGGTGTTCACCGTGACCAGGTCGGCCGCCTGCCACCAGCTGCCGCTCCAGCGGCGCCACCTTGGCCGCGTCCAGCATCGAGCAGCGGCCGGTCCCGGCGCTGCGCGTTGCGGGCGACCGCGGCCCGCACGCGTGGCCTCGTGGTTGTGCGAGACGTAGACGATCTTCGTGTGCGGGCCGCCGGCCCGGTGCAGCCGCACCGCCGGCAGCGCCCAGCCGGCGCCCGACGCTGTCCAGCAGCACCACGTCCGGGCCGGCGGCCAGCTCCTCGGCCAGCGCCGCGCGCATCCGGGCGTGCGAGTACCGGTAGGCGATGCTGGGCAGCCGGGTGACCAGCGAACCGGCCTTGGACCGCAGGTCGGCGTCGACCACCCGCCAGCTCGACGCCCGGGGCTGCTCGACCGGGACCGGCGCCGTCGCCGGCGCCGGCAGAGCACGGTCACCTCGGCACCCTCGCGCGGCCAGCGACTCGACCAGCCGGCTGGTGTAGATGAGGTCACCCGCGTTGGCCGGGTACGGATAGTCCCGGGTCACCCACAGACAGCGCACTGCTCACTTCCTTCCCGCGGCTCGTCGAGGTCAGCTGCCGGGTCAGCAGAGCCGCCACCCCGGCGCGCAGATCCGGCACGACGAGATCGGCGTCGCGGTGCGGCCGGCGCCGACCCGTTGATCAGGATGGTGCCCACCCCGGCCGCCCGCCCGGCCGCCAGGTCGGACTCGGCGTCCCCGATGATCACGGCACGGCCCAGGTCGACCCCGAGCTCGGTGGCCGCCCGGTGCAGCATGCCAGGGGCCGGCTTGCGGCAGCGCACAGGCCCCGCGCTCGTGCGGGCAGTGGTAGGCCGCGTCCAGCCGGGCGCCGTGCGCGGCCAGCAGCTCGACCAGCCGGGCGTGGGTGGCCGGCGTAGTCGGCCGGATCGGCGCCCGGGCCGGCCAGCCAGCGCTGGTTGGTCACCAGCACGGTGCGCAGCCCGGCCCGGTTCAGCCGGGCCACCGCCGCCGCGGCCCCGGGCAGCAGCGCGAGCTGCTCCGGGCGGGCCGACGTAGCTGCCCTCCGGCGCCTTGACGTTGAGCGTGCCGTCGCGGTCGAGGAAGACCGTGTCGACGGCGCGGCGCACCGAGCCGGGCTGGTGTCAGCTCGACCTCGGGAACATCGTCGACTCGACCAGCTCGCAGATCGAGTGGCCCAGGTGCAGGCAGGCCTCCTGCACCCGCGGGGTGTCGTCCGAGGGCACCTGCACGCTGAACCGGGCCACGTCGGCGACCCGGCCGCCGGACCGCCCGGTGAGCGCCACGGTGACCATGCCGGCCTCCTGCGCGACCGCCAGCGCCCGCACCACGTTGGCCGAGTTGCCCGAGGTGGTCAGCCCGACCACGACGTCGCCCGGCCGGCCCAGCGCGAGCACCTGCCGGGAGAACACGTCGGCGTAGGAGTAGTCGTTGCCGATCGCGGTGAGCGCGGCGGTCGAGTCGGAGATGCTGAACGCGGCCAGCCCGGGCCGGTCGTAGGCGTAGCGGCCGGTGAGCTCGGCGGCGAGGTGCCCGGCGTCCATCGACGAGCCGCCGTTGCCGAAGAAGATGACCTTGCCGCCGTTGCGCAGCGTCTCCACGATGACCGCGGCGATCTCCACGACCTGGTCCAGCACGACGTCGTTCGAGCATCGCCTGCTTGACCGCGATCGAGTCCCGCAGCCGGCTCCCGGACCAGATCCAGCCCGACGGCCTCGAGGTCGGGCCCGGTCGGCCAGCAGTCGTCACGCCCGCCACGTCGTCAGTCCTTTGCTGTCGAAGGAGAACTCGAGCACCGACGGCCCCGGCCTGCTCCAGGGCGTCGATCACGCGGTGCTTCCGGGCGAAGTCGCAGTAGAACAGGATGTATCCGCCGCCGCCGGCGCCGGTCACCTTGCCGCCCAGCGCGCCGTGCCGCATGGCCAGCTCGTAGAGCTCCTCGATCCGCGGGTTGGAGATCAGCGGCGACATCCGCTTCTTCTGCTTCCAGGCCTCGCCCAGCAGCTCGCCGAACTCGCGCAGCTCGCCGCGCAGCAGCGCCGACTTCATGGCCACCGCGAGCTCCTTCTGCGCGCGCAGCCCGGCCAGCGTGTCGGTGGCGCCGCTCGCGCACCCGGCTCGACTGGTCGTCGATGACCCGGCTGGAGGCCCGGGTGATGCCGGTGAAGCAGAGCATCAGGCCCATCTCCAGCTCGTGCACCACCTCGTCGCGCACCCGCAGCGGGTTGACGATCACGTGCTCGCCGAACTCGAGGAAGTTGAAGCCGCCGAAGGTGGCCGCGTAGTGGTCCTGCAGCCCGCCCGAGATGCCCAGGTCCACCCGCTCGATGACGTTGGCCAGGTGCGCGGTCTCGTACTCGCTCAGCGGCGCGCCGTGGTGCTCGGCGAGCAGCCCGGTCAGCGCGACCATCATCGTCGAGGACGAGCCCAGCCCGGAGCCGGGCGGCGCGTTGGAGCGCAGCACCAGGTCGTAGCCGTCGACGTCGGGCACGCCGAACCGGCGGACCGCCGCCTTGACCAGATCCAGCTTCCGCGCGCCGTCGCTAGCGTCCGAGCGATCTCGGCGTCCAGCGCGACCTCGGCGGTCACCCCGAAGTCGACCGACTCGATCCGCACCCGGCGGTCGTCGCGCGGGGTCAGCGACCCGTAGGCGTAACGGTTGATCGTCGCCGACAGCACGCAGCCGCCGTCGGTGCTCGGGAACGGCGGGACGTCGGTGCCGCCGCCGGCGAAGGAGATCCGCAGCGGAGCCCGGGCCCGCCAGCGCGGTTTGGCCCGCGCCAGATGGCGCGGATCGGTCCAGTCCGGTCGAGTCGTCGGCACCTGCATCATCCAGTTCAGTCGGCCGGCCCATGCGCGGAAGATCGCTTCCCAGACATCGGGTGTTACACGCAGAGCGACGGATTGTCACGATCGTCACCTGAGTGGGCGTCGTTCGAGGCACCCGGTAGCGTGGGCATCCTGCGCAGCCTAGACACGCTGCGTGGTCGCCGTCCGCCGGCGCCCCCTCACTCGTGATCATCCGAAGAGGCTCACAGCTGTATGACGGACACCGCGCTCATCGTCAGCGCCATCGCGCCGGTCCCCGTCGACCGTGGCAAGCGGGTCTTCCTCAACGGGCTGCTCGAGTACTTCGTGCGAGCGCCTGGGCGAGTCCCAGGTGCACTACGCGATGGTCGGCGGCGACCCGGCCGACGACGCGTCCATCCCGGGTGTGGTGCACCACCTGACCAAGCCGGGCACCGCTGGCCCAGCTCCGCTCGCTGGCCCGCTGCCTGACCGACCGCTCCTACACCGCGCAGGAGGCCATGCTCGGCTCCCGGCAGCTGCGCGACGAGGTGCACGCGCTGGTGGCGCGAGGTCCGGCCGACCGATCGAGGTGTACGACACGATCCGGCTCGGCCAGCACGCCCCGGCCGCGCCGCGGGCCCGCCGCCGGGTGCTGTACCTGGACGACCTGTTCTCGGTGCGCTACGACCGGATGCTGAACTTCGCCGCGGACAACGGCGACGGTCACCTTCGACCCGCTCGGCGAGTTCGCCGAGAACGTGCCCCGGTTCGCCCGGCCGCTGATCCGCCGGCCGGCAGGTCTACCGGCCCGATCCTGCGCCAGGAGCGCGACCGGATCCGGCAGCGGGAGGACGCCGCGGTGCGCCGACTTCGACGTGAGCCTGCTGGTCAACGAGGCCGAGGTGGAGCTGCTGCAGGCGGCGGTCCGGGATCGACGTCGGTCGAGCTGATCCACGACATGCTGCCGGCAGCTGCCGGAGCCGAAGCGCAACCCGGTGCAGCCCGCCGGAGCTGGTGTTCCTCGGCAAGCTCAACCTGCCGCACAACGACGACTCGATCTGCGCGTTCCTGCGCGAGGCGATGCCCGGGGTGGAGCGGCGCAGCCCCGGCGCGGTGCTGCGGATCGTCGGCAGCGGAGCCCGCGACGAGCTGCGCGACGCTGGCCGCGGCGCACCCGGACAGCGTGCGGCTCGAGGGCTTCGTGCCCGATCTGGACGCCGGTGTTCAGCCAGGCCACCGTGGCGCTGGCGCCGATGCGGATGGGCAGCGGGATCAAGCTCAAGATGCTCGACGCGTTCGCCCGCGGGGTGCCGGTGCTGGCCACCAGCGTGGCCGTGGACGGCATCCCGGTGGCCCCCGACGGCTCGGACGGCTGCCTGATCTGCGACGACCTGTCGCGCGTGGCCCGAGCTGATCGCCGAGCTGGCCGAGCCGGGGCGGGCCGCGGAGCTGTCCGCCGCGGCGCTGGACTTCTTCGCCAGGACCTACGGCCGGGACGTGGTCGCCGCCCAGTACGACCGGATCTTCGGCCTGGTCGGCCGGCGAGCCGGACGGACGAGATGCCCGGTAACGCCGGCCCACGGGCTGCGACGACTCGCCGGGAGCCGGTGCGTGCCCGACACGCCGGTGTCGATTCCTCGGCCCGCCGCGCCGCCGTCGGACGAGCTGCGTCGGAGCGGCCGGCGCAGAGAGGAGCCGACGTGTCCGGTGACGCCGTCTGCTGGACCCGCCGTCCGACCGCTCGCGGCCGGGCGTGCTGACCTCCGTCCGCGCGCACCTGCTGGTCATCGTGCGTCGCGCTGCTGATCGGCGCCGCGGTGGGCTTCCTCGGCTCCCAGCTGCTGCCCACCAGCTACACCGCCCAGTCCGCGTTCTACCTCGGGGCGACCGCGCCGTTCACGCCCGGACGACACCGACCCCGGCGGGGACGCGGTGCGGTTCACCGCCGACCAGGCCGAGCTGGTGATGACCACCGAGGTGCTGGAGGCGGCCGGCAAGTCGGTGATCCCGCCGATCCCGGTCGAGGAGGTGCGCGAGAGCGTCACCGCCGAGCCGGCCGCGACCACCAGCCAGGTGATGATCACCGCGGAGCGTCCGGAGGCCGCGCAGGCCCAGGCGCTGGCCGACGCGGTCGTCGCGTTCTACCGGGCCGCCGCCGCGCGGCGGGTCGCCGACCTGGTCGACCGCGGCGACCCAGGTCGACCCCGACCCGGTGCTGCGCCGTGACGTGCAGCTGCGGGCCGCCGCCTACGGCGACGGCGTGGTCGCGGTGGAGCCGGCCCCGCTGCCGGTCACCGCCGTCCTCGCCGCTGCCGCTGCAGAACGCGCTGATCGTCGGGCTGCTGGCCGCCGCGCTGGCCACCGCGCTCGCGGTGATCGGCGACCAGCGCCGGGCCCGCCGGGCCTCCGTCGCCGACCTGGACCTGCTGATCGGCGCGCCGCTGATCACCCGGCACGCCGCGCCGAACTCCGACGCCACCCACGAGATGGTCAAGGCCAACGACTCCCGCTCCGAGGTGGTGCGCTCCGGCAACGACGTGCTGACCGCGATCGACGTGGCGTTCGAGGGCCAGCCGAACCCGAGCGTGCTGTTCCTGAGCTGGCAGCGGGCGCTGACCACCACCTCGCTGGTGGTCTCGGTGGCGCTGGCCGCGACCCGCGCCGGGCCGCAAGGTCGTCGTGGTCGACGGCGGGCTGAAGGAGCGCGGGATCAGCGCGCTGACCGACGTCGACCCGGCCGCCGGGCTGGAGGCGCTGGCCAACCCGGCCAGCCCGATCAGCGACTCGCTGCGCAGCTGGCGGATCGGCAAGATGGAGATCGGCGTGGTCCCGCTGGACGGCTGGTCGCCGACGCTCAGCGGGGCCGCGGCCCGGCCGCAGGTGCTGCGCTCGGCCATCGACCGGCTGCGCGACGTCGCCGGGCTGACCCTGGTGGACGGGCCGCCGCTGACCGAGCGCTCGCTGGGCCTGGCCCTGGGCCGCGGCGTGGACGGCGTCATCCTGGTGATCGACGAGGAGACCTCGGTCGACGACGCGCACGAGATCGGCCGGCGGATCGCGCTGGCCGGGGTCCAGCGTGCTCGGCTACGTGCTGGCCGGGCCGTCCGGCCGGCTGTCGATGAACCGGCTGACCTGGTCCCCGCAGCGGCACGGGGAAGGACCGCTGAGCCTGGGCGCGGCCGCACGTCTCGCACCGTCGATGACCCTCGCCACCGGCCGCGGCGGCCCCGGGCCCGCCGAGCGCTCCGCCGCGCCCGCGGCCCGGGCCCGGCGGCGTGCCGCCGGCTGCGGGCCGCCGCGCGGCTCGCTGCTCGGCGTGCAGATCCTGATCATCACCGTGATCGCTGTTCCAGCGCTTCGTGGTGCCGGTGCCCGAGCCTGGAGGTCTCCATCGCGCTGCCGGTGGCGCTGCTCGTCACCGGGTTCATGGTGCTCGGCGGCCAGGCCGTGGCCGACGTCCGCAACACCGTGCTGTACTGCTGCGCGGTGGGCGCCTGCGTGCTCGCCAACACTGATCTCGACGACGGTCAGCGGGCTGACCGGCTCGCCCACCTCGACCCAGCTGCTGGCCGCGCTCTACCTGCCGTTCTGCTTCCGGCTGCCGCGCCGAGCTGCGGCGCCGGTTCCCCGAGGTCCTCGACTTCTTCCAGAAGATCATGGTCGTGGCCGCCGTGGTCTGCCTGCTGCAGCTGCTGGCCCAGCTGGCCGGCTGGCAGTTCACCGACCTGATGCGCGACGGCGCTGCCGTCCGACCTGCTGGTGCCGGAGGAGGCCTACAACTACAGCTACGAGATCTACTACGGCTCCTCGATCCTGAAGAGCAACGGGGTCGTCTTCCTGGAGGCGAGCTTCGCCTCCCAGTTCCTGGCGCTGGCCATCATCGTGCAGATCCTGCTCGGCGGCGGCCGGCTGCGGCTGGTGCTGTTCGGCGCGGCGCTGGTCAGCACGCTGTCCGGCACCGGGCTGCTGCTGCTCGCCGCCGGGCTGGCGCTGCTGGCCGTGCGCCGCGGCGGGCAGTGGGCCACCCGGGCCCTGCGTCGCCGTGGCGGCCGCCGGTGCTGGTGGTCAGCCTGACCCCGGCCGGTGACCTGCTGGCCGACCGGGTCGACGAGCCGACGACCGCGGGGTCCAGCGGCAACATGCGGCTGGTCACGCCGTACGTGAACGTGGCCAACGCGGTGGCCAAGGACCCGCTGGGCGCTGCTCTACGGCCGCGGCGGCGGGTCGATCGAGCGGGACGCGGCGTTCTTCAACCCGTACGGGATCCTGGCCGACTACACGGCGCTGCCCAAGCTGGTCGGCGAGTACGGGCTGCCGGCCGCGCTGCTGTTCCTGGCGTTCGTGCTGACGGTGTTCCTGATGCGCATCCCGTCCCCGACCATCGGCTTCGCCGCCGTGCATGCTGTTCTTCGTGCTGTCCGGGTCGCTGCTGCAGCCGCCGATCGTGGTGCTCTGCTGGGCGCTGACCGGCCTGTTCGCCGCCGGCCCGCCCAGCATCGTGCGCTTCCCGGTCCGACCGGTGCCCGGGACAGCGGCCCCGCACCGGCAGCCCGGGGCCGGCAATCGTGATGAAGGTCGCCGTCTCGGGTATCGCCCGCCGCGCCGGCTGGAACCTGGTCGACCAGGTCATCTCCAGCGGCACCAACGCCGGGCTGTCGATCCTGATCGCCCGCTCGGTCGACCAGACCGCCTTCGGCAGCTTCGCGGTGGCGTTCACCGTGTTCGGCTTCCTGGTCGGGGTCAGCCGGGCGGTCAGCACCTCACCGCTGGGCGTGCGGTTCACCGCCGACCTCGCCGCGAGGACTTCCTGCGACGCGTCCGCGGTCGGCGGTCGGCACGCGCGCTGGCCCTCGGGCTGGCCGCCGGCCTGGTCTGCGTCGGGCGTCGGCTGGCGCGATCGGCGGCGCCACCGGGCAGGCCCTGATCGCGCTCGGGCGTGGTCATGCCGGCGCTGCTCGTCCAGGACGCCTGGCGGTTCGTCTTCTTCGCCGACGGCCGGCCGGCCGCCGCCGCGCTCGAACGACGCGGTGTGGGCGGTGGTGCAGATCGGCGGCGGTCGCGCTGCTGCTGCTGACCGACGTCGCCACGGTGGCCGCGCTGGTGCTGGCCTGGGGCGGGGCGGCCGCGGCGGCGGCGCTGCTCGGGCTGCGCCAGGCCCGGATCCGGCCGCGGCCGCGGCGCAGCGCCCGCTGGCTGCGCGAGCACCGCAGCCTCACCGGCTACCTGCTCGCCGAGTTCGGCACCCTGCAGGGCGCCCAGCAGGGGGCGCTGCTGATCGATCAGCGCGGTGGCCTCGCTGGAGGCGATCGGCGCGCTGCGCGGCGCGCCAGGTGCTGCTCGGGCCGGTGACCATCCTGCAGGTCGCGGCGCTCAGCTTCGCGGTGCCGGAGCTGTCCCGGCGCCGCCGCCAGCTCACCGAGCGGCGGCTGGATGCGGGCCGCGCTTCGCGGTGTCGGCCGTGGTCACCGTGCTCGGCTTCGCCTGGGGTGGGCTGTTCCTGCTGGCCCCGGACGCGGTCGGGCGCGCGCTGCTCGGCGACACCTGGGACGGCACCTCGGCGGTGCTGCTGGCCGATGATCCTCGGCCAGCTGGGCGGCAACCTGGCCCACGGCGACGGCGGCCGGCGTTCATCGGCATGGACCGGGCCAAGGTGAGCCTGTCGCTCGAGGCGGTGTTCGGCCCGCTCACCGCTCGTCGGCGGGGTCGGCGGGGTGTTGCTCGGCGGAGCGGTCGGGGCGGCCTGGGGTCTTCGCCGCCCCGTTCTGGATCCTGCTCCCGGTCTGGTGGCTGGTGCTGCGCCGCGAGGCCCGGCGGGTCAGTGCTCAGCAGCAGGCCACGGCCGTCCCGAACGGCTGAGCCGGTGTTGTGCACGCGAGCCAGCCGATGAGCCCGGCGTCGACGGGTGTCGCTTGATCGTCGTTTCGGTGCATGTCCGGCCGGATATGGCCGCTCGTGCACCCAACCGGTGATCTCAACCCGTGCACAGCGCCCTCGCAGCCGGGCCGCTCGGGCGCGGTGGGTCAGCTGCTCGAGCCGGCGCTGCGCAGGATCTCCTGGACCGGCAGGTCCGCAGCCAGGTTGCCGGTGACGCACTCGTCCAGGCTGTTGCCCGGCTGCCACGCCCAGGCCAGCCCGCCGACGTAGCCGAGCTCGGTGTCGATGTAGACCTCGGCCTTCTCCTGCATGCGCTCCTCACGCTGGGTCAGGTCGGCCTGGCAGGACTGCCCGTCGCCCGGGTCGCCCTCGCCGGAGGTGGAGGCGTAGATGCCGAACTCGCCGACGATCACCGGCTTGCCGGCGGAGTTGGCGAGCACCGGCGGGCCCCAGTGCGACTCGACCTCGTCGGCGTCGTACTCGTGCAGCGAGGCGATGTCCACGCCGGGCGAGGAGTTGCAGGGTGCGGAAGTTCTCGTCGCCGTCCAGCGAGTAGGTGGCGATGGTGCCGGAGGAGAACAGCCGGTCCGGGTCGATGGTGTCGGCCAGCTCGCCCATCTCGTCGTAGAACTGCCGCAGCGCGCCGTCGGCGTAGGAGGGCTCGTTGAAGTACTCGAACCAGGCGATCGTGGTGTTGCCGCGGTAGCGCTCCAGCAGCATGGTCATGTGATCGGCGTAGACGGCCCGCTCGGCCCCGTCGGCGAACCACTCGGCGGTCTTCTCCTCGGCCCCGCAGCCCTCGATGCCGTTGTCCAGGGTGATGGTCACGTAGATGTTGTTGCGCTTCGCGGACGCGACCGCCGCGTCCAGCCGGTCGATGTTCCAGCCCGGGAAGAAGAACAGCCGGACCGCGCCGTGCCCGTCGTGGCGCATCGAGGAGAACCAGGCCTCCACGTCCGCGGTGCTCATGTTCTCACCGGGATCGTTGCAGTCCTCGCTCCAGGTGAACGAGTTGAAGCCGAGGAACCACCACGGCTGGCCACCGCGCAGGATCTGGTTGCCGGCCACCGTGATGCCGGGCATCGGGCCGTCCTGCACGTAGGGCGCCTGCGCCGGCGACGATCCGGCCGAACCGCCGTTGCTCCCCGATCCGGCACAACCGGCGGCGGCCAGGATCAGCGCTGCAGCCACCACCCCCACCACCGGGCGCAGCCGGGACCAGCCCGACCGGGGTCCGTTCTCACGTCGGTGGTGGGCCACAGATCTCCCGACTGCTCCGGCCTGCTCGGCGCGCAGAAATTCCTGCGCATCGTCTTCATCATCGAGCGTACCGGCAGTGCGGATCGGGTTAGCGGCCGCGGGCGAAAAACACCTCGCCGACTGTTCTTAACAGGATTTTGACGTCGAGCCAGAGCGACCAGTTCTCGATGTAATAGTTGTCGAATCGGGCCCGATCGGCGATCGACGTGTCCCCGCGCAGCCCGCTGACCTGGGCCAGCCCGGTCAGCCCGGCCTGCACGCGGTGCCGGTGATCGTAGCGGTGGAACTCCTGGGAGAAGCGCGAGACGAAATACGGACGTTCCGGTCGCGGGCCCGACCAGCGTCATATCCCCGCGCACGATGTTCCACAGCTGCGGCAGCTCGTCCAGCGATGTGCGGCGCAGGAATGCGACCGACCGGCCCGACCCGATTGTCCGTGCGCGATCGACCACGAGGTCGCCGCCTCGTGGCGGTCGGCCGGGCGCATGGAGCGCAGCTTGAGGCAGTCGAAGACCACCCCGTCGCGGCCGACCCGCGGCTGCCGGAAGATCACGCCCGGGCCGCCCTCGAGCCGCACGGCGAGCGCGCACACGGCCAGCAGCGGCGCCACCGAAGATCAGCGCGGACGCCGGCCATGAGCACGTCGAAGCAGCGCTTCGCCGCACGGGCCAGGCCACGCAGCCGCGGGGTCTTGATCCGCATGATCGGGATCGACCCGATGTGGTCGGGCAGCCCGGTCTGGGTGTGGAAGTGGTGCATGCGCGGCACCACCAGCACGTCGCAGGGCAGGCAGGCCGGCGTCCGCACGGCATCCAGCAGGCTCGGACTCCTTCAGGTTGCCGTCGGCGATGAGCAGCACGGTGGTCCCGTTGCGCAGCACGGCGTCGTCGAGATCGGCCAGCTCGCCCAGCTGCCGGACGCGTGGCCGCGGCCGGGCAGTCGGTCCCGTCGTCGACGAAGCCGACCACGTTCAGCCCGTACCTGGGGTTCTCCTGCAGCACCCGGCACAGGTCGGCGGCCACCGGACCGCCGCCGATCAGCACCACGTGGTGCTGGATGAGCCGGCGCCGGCGCGCCCACGAGATGAGCTGGGTGGTCAGCGCCCGGCCGGCGACGACCAGCGCGATGACCAGCACCGTGTCGTTGAGGAACTCGCATCACCGAGTCCTGCTCGTGGCGCAGCGCGATCACCGTGGCCACCAGCGCCGAGGCCACGAACAGCTTGCTGAGGAGGAACGGCAGATCGTCGAGCACGCTCAGGTGCAGCCGGGCCCAGTGGCGACCGCCGCTGTTCAGCAACACCAGCGACAGCACGCGCCATCGCGACCACCGCCTTGGCGTGCCCGGTCGCCCAGAACAGCGGCAGCAGCAGCAGGATCAGGTCCAGCGGCACCACGACCATCCAGGCGCGGATCCTCGACAGCAGCCGCCTGCTCGGCGGCGGATCCGGCACCGGCCGCACGAGCCGCCGCCGGTCAGCCCTCGGCGTTGCTGTGGCCAGCAACGCAGCAGGCGATGATCTCAGCGTGCCCATGCACCGTCCCCTTACGCGCCCCAGGTACTGCTCCTCCGCGGCGACACACCCCTATGTCTCAACCGCCGAGATGCCTACCGACTGTCTCGCCCTACCCTCTGATCGTGTTTCACCATTGGAGTGAAGATCTCGTCGATGCATGACGAATCGTGACCTTTGTCCCCCGTTCGGGGCAGTATCGTCACCCACTAGCGACACTCGGTGTTAACCCTCTGTAAATGCGCCGGATACACGGTCGCGGCCGTAACCGGGCCGCGGAGGTGGCGGCGATCAGGGGCCGGGCGTCCGGGGTCAGGCGGGTTGCGCGTCGCTCATCCGGATCACCGGCGGCAGCGGACTGTGGCCCAGGATCAGGTCCGCGGCCTTCTCGGCGATCATCATCACCGGCGCGTAGGTGTTGGCGTTGGGCACCGCGGCATCACCGAGGCATCGACGATGCGCAGCCCGGCCAGGCCGTGCACCCGCATCGTCGCCGGGTCCACGACGGCGTACTCGTCGATCCCCATCCGGCACGACGACGTGGGGTGCACGCCACTGCGGGCGACGCCCTGCACCCAGGTCAGCAGCTGCTCGTCGGTGACCACGTCGGGGCCGGGCGAGAGCTCGCCGCCGTCGAGCTCCCGGAAGGCGGGCTGAGCGAGCAGCCGGCGCCCGATCCGCAGCGCGCGCGGCCAGAACGCCCGGTCGGCCTCGGTGGCCAGGAAGTTGAACCGCAGCGCCGGGGGGACGGTCGGATCGGCCGAGCGCAGTCGCACGGTGCCGCGCGACTGCGGGCTGCCGGCCATCAGGTAGAGCTGGTAGCCGTGCCCCTCGGCCGCGGCCACGCTCTCGGTGGCCCAGATGTAGGGGGCGAAGGCCAGCTGCAGGTCCGGATAGCGGGCGGTGTCGTCGCTGCGCACGAAGCCGCCGGCCTCGATCTGGGTGGTCGCGCCCGGCCCGGTGCCGGTGAGCAGCCACCGGGCCCCGATCGCCGGCCACCGCCGCCGCTGCCGGAACGACATCGCCGAGACCGGCCGGGTGCAGCGGTGCTGGATGAACAGGCCCAGGTGGTCCTGCGCGTCGCCGCCGACCCCGGGCAGGTGGTGCACCACCGGGATACCCAGCTCGGTCAGTTCCCGGCGCGGCCCCACCCCGGACAGCTGCAACAGCTGCGGGGTGTTCATGGTGCCGCCGGCCAGGATCACCTCGCCGGCCCGGACCTCCTGCTCCGGCCCGCCCCGGTCCGGTACCGCACGCCGACCGCGCGCCGGCCTTCGAACACGATCGAGGTGACCAGCGTCGCGGCACCGGGTGCGCAGGTTGCGCCGATGGGCGGCCGGGGTCAGGTAGGCGTCGGCGGCCGAGACCCGGCGGCCGCGGCGGACGGCCCGCTCGAACGGTCGCGAAGCCCTCCTGGCACTCGTTCGGGTCGGTGGTGCGGTGGTAGCCGGCCTGGGTGGCCGCGGTGAAGAACGCCTCGAACAGCGGGCCGGCCGCGGGCGCCCGGTCCAGCGGCGCAGCCGTCGTAGTCCGCGGTCGGGCCGGGCCCGCGGCGTGGCTGGCCTCGGCCCGCCGGAAGTAGGGCAGGCAGTGCGCGTAGTCCCAGGCTCGGCATGCCCAGCTCGGCCGCCCAGCCGTCGAAGTCGGCCGGGTGCCCACGCTGGTAGACGCCGCCGTTGATGCTGCTGGAGCCGCCGATCAGCTTGCCCGCGCGGGTGCTCCAGCCGGCGGCCGAACAGGTGCGGTTCGGGCTCGGACAGGAACCGCCAGTCGTGCGCGGGGCTGCCCACCACCCGCGGCATCGCCATCGGCATCCGGACCTTGCATGTCCCACCAGCGGCTCGGACCACCGGCCTCGAGCACCAGGACCTGGACCGCCGGATCGGCGCTGAGCCGGTTGGCCAGCACGCAGCCGGCGGACCCGCCACCGACGATCACGACATCCACATCGATGCGCTTGATGGCCGACTCCCTTCCGGAGCGCGCCAGCCCGGATCGGGGAGTGCGACGGCGATGTCAGCGGTGGGTGTCGGGCGGCGGCCCTGGCCACGCACAGTTACACCTTCGGCGTCACGTGAATTCGGGGAACGGCGATCATGTTCTATCACGATCGACGCGGTGCCCCGGAATGCCGCAACCGCCGATCACCTGTTCGGGCCAGCGGCAATCGGACAATCATCACGCGCAGTGATGGTTGTCCGGTCAGGTCATGTCGGGGGCGCCGCGCCACAGCCCGGTGATGTAGGCCGCGTGCTCCTCGGCGCGGCCGGCCCGGCCGGTGGCCCGGCACAGCAGGTACCGGCCCGCGTAGCCGGCGGTCAGCGCGGCGCCGATGGCCGTCGGCGTGGCGCCGCGAGTTGTGCCGGCGCAGGTACTTCATCATCGACGCGCCGCGCATCTGCAGCATGCGCGGCCGCGGGTCCCCGGAGCCGGTGCTCAGGTGCGGCACCAGGATGTCGGTGCGCACGGCCAGCCGCAGCCCGGCTTCCCGGACCCGCCGGCTGAACTCGACGTCCTCGTTGTAGACGAAGTAGTCCTCGTCGAAGCCGCCGAGCCGCTGTGAAGACCTCCCGCGGGATCGCCATGCAGGCCCCGCCCAGCCAGTCCAGCTCGATCGGCACGCCGGGCACCGGGCGGGCCCACAGCCCCGCCTCGGGGAACAGCTTGTGCAGCCCGACCGCGTGCACGCAGCGCCCGCCGCGCGGTGGGCTCCCAGCCGCCGACGCCGATCTCCACCGAGCCGTCCGGGGTCAGCGTGGTCACCGAGACCATGCGCCAGCTCCGGGTCCCGGTCCAGCTCGCCGACCAGCTCGTCGATCTGCTCCACGGTAGGGCGTGCAGTCGGGGTCGACCATCACCACGACCGGGCGGGTGGCCGCGGCCACCCCCCGGTTGGCGCCGGCGGCGTAACCCCGCCCGGGCCCGTCGAGGAACCGGGTGCCGGAGCGGCCGGCGGCCACCTCGGACAGCCCGTCGACGTCGTGCGAGTTGTCCACCACGACCACCGGCACGTCCTCGGGCAGCCGGTCGACAGGAACCGCTCGACCAGCTCGCGGCTGCGGTAGGCGACGATCACGATCTCGTAGCGGTAGTCCCGCGGCCCCTCCTGATCGCACCCCGACGCCGCGGTCGACCGCGCGTCGATCGCGGATCGCCCGTGTCGACGGTGCTGCTCGACGGTAGGCTCACACTCGGCTCACACCGGCAGCCGGCGCGGTGCGGCGAGCAGCCGGTGCGCCGGGCGCGACCGGGCGGCCCTCGAACAGGTCCTCCGGGCGGCCGGTCTCCAGGGCCTTCCGGTAGGCCGACGGTGGCCCCGCGGGCGGCCTCGACGGTCTGCTCGACGTCGGCGTCGGTGTGCGCGGCCGAGATCACGTAGGACTGGCCGAGCACGCCGCGGCGCAGGATCTCCTGCAGGAACAGCGTGCGCATGGCCTGGCTCGGCGCGCCGCTGGCGTCGGCGGTGCGGAAGATCTGGCAGGACGGGCGGCCGATCACCGACAGCGCGTCGCCGATGCCCGCCTCGGCCGCGGCCGCGTTGACCCCGGCGGCCAGCGCGGCGCCCTGGCGCTCCATGGTCGCGATCGGATCGGTCTCGGCGTAGGCCGCGCACCACGGCGCGGAACGCGGCCAGCGACACCGTCTCGGCGCCGTGCGTGCTGGAGAGCAGGAACACCCGCGGCCGGTCGGTGTTCAGCCCGCCGAGCTCCATCAGCTCGCGGCGCCCGGCGATCGCGGCGATCGGGAACCCGTTGCCCATCGCCTTGCCCCAGGTCGACAGGTCCGGCGTGACGCCGTAGACCGACTGCGCGCCGCCGGCGGCCCAGCGGAACCCGGTGATCGTCTCGTCGAAGACCAGCACGACGCCGTGCCGGTCGCACAGCTCGCGCACGCCCTCCAGGAAGCCCGGCGCCGGCTCGGCCAGCGCGCTGGCCGCCTCCAGCATCACGCAGGCCACCTGGCCCTCGTGCTGCTCCAGCACGGCGCGCAGCGACTCCAGGTCGTTGTAGCCGAAGGACTTCATCAGCGACCGGACCGCGTCCGGCACCCCGGTGTTGATCGGCAGCGTGCCGACGAACCAGTCCTGGGCGCTGAAGTAGGGCTGGTCGTGGCAGAGCACCACCAGGTCGCGCCCGGTGGCCGCGCGGGCCAGCCGGATGGCCGTGCTGGTCGCGTCCGAGGCGTTCTTGCCGAACTTGACCATGTCGGCGGCCGGGCACCAGGGCCAGGAAGTCCTCGGCCGCGGCCAGCTCCAGCTCGGTCGGGCCGGGTGAACGAGATCCCGTCGACCAGCACCTTGCGCACCGCCTCCAGCACCGGCTCGTAGGCGTGGCCGAGGGTGACCGCGCGCATGCCCATGCCGTACTCGACGAACTCGTTGCCGTCGACGTCCCAGACCCGGGCGCCGCGGCCCCGGGTCAGCACCGGGGCCATGCCCTCCGGGTACTGGTCGGAGCCCTTGGCGAAGGTGTGCGCTCCGCCCGGGACGAGCTGGTGCAGCCGGGGTCTGAGCTCGGTTGGAGCGGTCGAACGAGATGGTGTTCACTCCGGGGGTCCTCGCATGTGTGATCGTCCGTGCGTGATCATCGTGGTGGTCGATCGTCAACGATGGGCCCAGCGCCGCGCCCATAGATCGGGTCGTCGGCTGCCGACCGACGTTACCCGGGCGGCACCGGGCGGCGCCGTTCCTCGGAACGGTGACCCGGTGGACCGGGTCGGGATGGCTGCGCTCGATCGGCAGTGGCTACGTCTCGGGACGCCGGATCCGGCGTCGACCCAGCGGCCGCCAGCCGGCCTCGATCTCCGGCAGCGCCCGCCGCACCTCCGCCATCAGGTCGGACACGAACAGCAGCACGACGTCCGGGCGGGCGGCGACCAGCTCGGCCGGCGAGAGCACCGGGATCGTCGTGCCGGGCATCCGGCAGCCCTGCTTGGCCGGCGAGGCGTCGGCCACGCCGCGCAGCTGGTCCGGCCCGAGCCCGGCCAGGTAGATCAGCGACACCGCCCGGGACGCCGCGCTGTAGCCGTAGACCGCCGTGGCCGGCGGCCGCCGCGTCCGCGGTGAGCCGGCGCAGCGCGGCGATCGAGGAGTCCACGCGTCTCCTGCAGCTTCTGCACGGCGCGCCGGGTCCCGCACCCCGGCGGCCAGCTCGGCCTCGATGATCGCGTCCGACCGAGCCGGTCGGGCGCGCCGTTGCGGCGCGCGGCCAGCAGCACGGTGCCGCCGTAGAGCGGGAACTGCCAGCGCGTTGGCGACGGTCAGCCCGCGCTCGGCCAGCATCCGGGCGCAGCACCGGCACCGAGTAGTAGGCGTAGTGGCCCAGCCGCACCGCGTTCCACTGCTGCTCGCGCAGGATCGCGGCCAGGCTGTGGAAGCCGAACAGCAGCGTGCCGTCCGGGGCCAGCCGGGCGATCAGCGCGTCCAGCGCGGCGGCCTGGTCGGGCGCGTGCATCATCCCGAACGAGGCGTCCACCACGACGTCGGCGCGGCTCGCCCTCGGCGCCCCCGCCCTCGCTGCCGTCCAGCGCAGCCCGAGCGCGCTCCAGCTCGGTCCGCCACGAGCCGCCGTGCGGGGTCGGCCCTCGGCCACGGTGGCGCCGGCCGGCAGCAGCCCGGCCGCGTGCGGCCGCGAGCACCGCGTCGTGGCGCTGCTCGGTGAGCGCGGCCGGCTCCAGGCCCTCCGGCTCGTCGGGCAGCTCGGCGTCGTCGGCCAGCTGGGCCAGCCCGCAGTCCGCGCACAGCCACAGCCGCAGCGGGAACACCGGGTCGGCGGCCGCCGTCGTGCCAGCGGCGGGAAGTACTCGCAGGCCGGCTGCTAGCCCGAGGTCGAGCACGAGCTCGCCGTCCTCGGCCCGGCAGAATCGGCAGCGCATGGCCTCCTTCGAGGTCGATAACGTTTCCCCTTCGCCTGGCTCCGACTACCTCCCGCACGTGCAGGTAAGGACGATGTCGCTGGCCGGGGTGCTGGTGTTTCTGCCGCAGCCCCACCACGACGACCGCGGCTTCTTCACCCGGACCTTCGACGCCGCGATCGCCCGCGAGCACGGGCTGGCGCCGGAGGAGTTCGTGCAGGACAGCCAGTCGCGGTCGCGGCAGGGCACGGTGCGCGGGCTGCACCTGCGCGGCGGGCGCGGCGAGGCCAAGCTGGTGCGCTGCGCCCGCGGCGCGGTGTTCGACGTGCTGGTCGACGCCCGGCCGGGCTCGCCGACGTTCGGCCGAGCACATGTCGGTGACGCTGGACGACACCGACGTTCGCGCACCTCTACGTGCCGCCGGGGCTGCTGCACGGGTTCCAGGCGCTCACCGAGCAGACCGACATCTGCTACCGGATCGACCGCGAGCACGACCCCCGGCGAGGACCTGTCGGTGCGCTACGACGACCCGGAGCTGGGCATCGCGTGGCCGCGGCCGGTCGAGCGATCAGCGAGAAGGACCTGGCCGCCGGGTCGTGGGCCGACCTCGTGGCGCACCTGGACACCGCCCGCAGCGCCACGGCCGGCCGAGCCGCCGGCCACAGCGTGTAACAACGCATCGCCGGTGGCGACGGTTAGGGGACCGAATCGGCGAACCATGGGAGCGGGCCGATGAACGATTCGTGGCCGTCGAGCACCGAAACACTGCACCCGGCCCCGGCGCCGGCACCCGACCAGGCCGAGCGCCGTCCGGTGGCCTGCACCGTGCGTGATCGTCAGCTATCGCAGCGCCGCGCACCTGCCGCGGCTGCTCGGCGATCTGGCCACCATCGGCGAGCGCACCGGGCTGCGCGTGGTCGTCGTGGACAACGACTCCGGCGACGGCAGCGCCGAGGTCGCCGAGGCCTTCGGGGCGCACGTCGTGCGGGCCGGCGCGAACCTCGGCTACTCCGGGGGCCTGAACCGGGCCCGCGAGCACGTGCCCGCCGGCTCGCCGGTGCTGGTGCTCAACCCCGACCTGTCGATCCGCCCGGATGCGATCGAGCACCTGCTCGACGCGCTGCGCGAGCCCGGCGTCGGGGTGGCGGTGCCGACCATCGTCGAGCCGGGCTCGGGGGTGTACCCGTCGCTGCGCAACGAGCCCTCCATCGGGCGCGCGGTGGTCGACGCGCTACTCGGGCGGCACGCCGCGCGGCTGCCGAGCAGGTGCAGCGAGATGGTGTGGTCGCCGGCGGCCTACCGGTCCCGGCGGGACACCGACTGGGCGACCGGGGCCGCGTTGCTGATCAGCCCGGCCTGCGCGGCCGCGGTGGGCGACTGGGACGAGCGCTACTTCCTCTACTCCGAGGAGACCGACTTCTTCCGGCGGGTCCGGGAGGCGGGCCTGCGCACCACGTTCGTGCCGGCGGCGGTCGTCGAGCACGAGGGCGGCGGCTCGGGCAGCTCCCCCGCGCTGGTCACGCTGATGGCCGTGAACCGGGTGCGCTACTTCGAGGCCTACCACGGCCGGTTGCCGGCGCTGCTGTTCCGGGCCGTCGTGGTACTGCACGCGGCCCTGCGCCCGCACGACCCGGGCCAGCGGGCCGCGCTGCGCGCCGTGCTGCGCCGCTCCCGCTGGTCCAGGCTGCTCGGCGGACCGCAGGCACCCACCAGCTGAACCGTCCGCCGGGCGCGGCCGACACCCCTGGGACGTCATACCGACGGCGCCCCGGCGTGGTGGCGCGGGCGGTGCTGCGCGAATTGGTAGCGCAGGCGCCCCCGGCGGGGGCAATGGGTTGAGCTTCGGGGTGCTCTACCGCCGCGCTGCGCTGACCACCCATGATCAGCGTCTGCGGTAGTTCACGCTCGCCGGGAGCCTGTTGCCGAATCGGGCGGCGGCGGCATCCCGTGACCCGGCCCCGGGCCGGGGCACCCTGGTCATGATCGGCGTCTGCGGTTGAAAAGCTTCATCCGTGCAGCTCAGCTACCGCAGACGCCGATCTTGACGCCGCCGAACCGTCCAGGTTCCCGATGGCGGCTCGCCGTGCCCTGACATCTGCTGAGGATTCGGCAACACGCTCCCGGTGCAGCTCAGCGACCGCAGCCGCTGATCATGCTGCGAGCGTGCCGCCGCGTGCACGGTCCCCCCGGAGTCGGTCCCCAACACCTGGTCGGCCGCGCCTCCCGTATG
Organism: uncultured Actinomycetota bacterium; assembly: GCA_963730945.1. GTDB lineage: Bacteria > Actinomycetota > Actinomycetes > Mycobacteriales > Pseudonocardiaceae > Pseudonocardia. The sequence continues at coordinate 433,420 of CAVSTV010000001.1, read as the reverse complement.
ACATCGCCGGCTCCACCGGTCCGGGAACGGCTGCTAGCGGCCCTGCTCGGCCACGCTGATCAGCTGCTCGGCGCGCTTCGACCAGGAGGCGCCGAGCACCGCCTGCCGGCGCTGCTCACGGGTACCCAGCCCACCGTCCGCGAGCGTCTGGCGGACCTGCGCGATGAACTCGTCGTGGCTGCTCGCGACCCGCACCCAGTCGCGATAGTGCGAGGCCTCCGCGAACTCGGTGGTCACCACCGGCAGCCCGAGCGCCAGGTACTCCTTGAGCTTGATCGGGTTCGAGGAGCTGGATCCAGCTGCTGTCCAGCCACGGCATCAGCGCCACGTCGAACCGCGAGCCGAGGGCCGGGATCTGCGCGTAGGGCTGAAAGCCGAGCCAGCGCACGTTGGGGTAGCGGGTCAGCCGCTCCATCGAGTGGGCCGAGTCCCCGACCAGCACCAGCGTCGCCTCCGGGATCTCGACGGCGAGCCGCTCCAGCAGGTCGAAGTCGACCACGAAGTCGTCCAGGGCCCCGAAGAAGCCGATGACCGGTCCGCTCAGGTCGGCGAGCTGGTCGGGCGGGGTGATCTCCGAAGCGCTCCGGAAGTGCTCGAGGTCGACGCCGTGGTCGAGGAAGTACGCCCGTTCACCGGCCATCGGGCGCTCCTCGCCCATCAGCGCCCGGCTGACGTACAGCACGTGGTCGGCGCCGCGCAGCAGCTGCTGCTCCATGCCCGCGATGACCTGCTGGTCGGACTCGGGGAAGGCCGAGTGCCGGTCGGATCGGTTGAAGATCACCGTCCGGCGCGGCCATCGGCTCGACGACGTCCCAAGCCGTCGGGAGCGTGGTGACCAGCACCGGCTCCCGCAGCCGCAGCGCGGCACACACCAGACGCACCTGGACCCGTACCAGCACGGCGTTCACCCGGCGCAGCAACGGGTTCGACCGTAGAACGGCAGCGGCACCGGGCTCATCACGTAGAACTGCGGCAGCGCGGGCAGCGGCCTGCGGACCAGCTTGGCGATGCTGCGCAGCTTGCGCACGATCCGCCGCCCGGGCTTGCTGCTGCGGCCCCGTGTCGGCATCCGCATGCCGATGCTGTTCACCACGAGCACCCGGCGGCGCTCCGCGACCCGGCGCATCAGCTGGAAGTCCGAGTGCGCCCGGTTGTGGTACCACCAGTCCTGCGCCGAGAAGCAGACGTAGCCGGGCTGCGCGGCCCCGTTCGATCCCGAGCTCGACGCCGCGTCGGAGGCCTGCTGCGGGGCCGCGCGCAGCCCGGTCACCCGGGTCCGCAGGCCCTGGCCCAGCAACGCCAGCGCGTGCGGCAGGCCGTGCCGCAGGTAGCGACGGGCGAGCCGGCCCGGCTCGAGCAGCAGCCGGAACACCCATTCCAGCCCGGTGCGCTGCATCCACCGGGGGGCCCGCCGGAACAACCCGGCGGCCATCGGGATGCCGGCTCCACACCCGATGTACCACGCCGCAGGCAGCACCGTGCGCAGCTGGGCGATCACCCGCTCCTGCTTGGGGCAGCCCAGGCCGACCAGCACCAGGTCGGGTCCGGCCGCCTGGACCCGTTCGACGACCTCGCACATGCCCTCGACGGTGGTGTCGAACCCGAAGGGTGGCGAGTAGGTGCCCGCCACCTTCAGTCCCGGGCACTCCAGCTGCAGCTGCGTGGCCGCGGCCTCCGGCACGCCGTCCGCGCCGCCCAGCAGGAAGACCGACCGGCCATCGAGCGCGGCGGCCGCGCTCAGTGTGTGCACCAACGAGGATCCGGTGACCCGCTCGGGCATCTCGGCCCCAGCGATCCGACCCGCCCACACGACCGGCATCCCGTCCGCGACCACCAGCGACGACCGGCGGATGAGGTCACCGCACTCCGGATCCGTCGCTCCCAGCCGAGCGATGTCGACGTTCAGCGTCACGATGCTGCCGCCGATGCCGGTGCGCCATCCGTCACGGACCCGCTCCACCACCGCGGCCTCGGTCAGCGAATCGACCATGATCGGCCCGAGCCGGACCTGTGAGGGCCGGCGCCGGATCTCCACCGCCCAACTCCACGGCGCCGGTGAGACCAGCAACGCCAGTGCGGCGCTGGCGAGCAGCGGACCGCAGACGAACGGGTGCGTACCCGGGAGCCCGCAGGCCAGCCCCAGGACGCCGAGGGCCACCGCGCCCGTCACCACCTGGCCGACCAGCCGGCGGCGGTGCGCCGACGCCGGCGACTCGTCGATATCGGTCGTAATGGAATGCGAACCGATTCGCCGTTCATCTTCGGCGATTGTCCGTTCGACTCGCAATTGCGACCGTTCGTCGATCGCTTCAACGCTTGCGGACGGCCGATCCAGCTCGATGAATGCGGTCATAACGCCTCTCAGACCGTGCGGCATCGAGGAATGTCGACGCACACGTTGATCGACAAGTCTTGTGGGGGAGCGTTGAGCACTCTCTGTATCGACGTTCGGCCGAACGAGAGAGAACTCAGCTGGCCGCCTCATCGAGCGTCCTTCGATCGGCGTTACACATGCCGTCGCCTGACACTTTCCGTAACAACGACCCGCGTCGGGTCGATCGATCGGGTGACCGCGACTTCGTCGGGGCCGCTGCTCCCCCACGGGCCACGCCCGTCGCTACGCGCGCGCCGACGTCAGCTCGCGATCACCACGTCACCTGCGGAAGGACGCGCATGTCTGTTCACCAGCCGATCGGCGTCGCCGTCATCGGCGCCGGCTACTGGGGACCGAACCTCGTCCGCAACGTGCAGGCCACCCCGGCGCTGCGCCTGCTGCACCTCTGCGACCTGGACCAACGGCGAGCCGAGGCGGTACTCGGCAGTTACACGACCGTGCGGGCCAGCACCCGCCTGAACGAGGTGCTGGCCGACCCGGCCGTCGACGCCGTCGCCGTGGCCACGCCGGCCGGCACGCACTTCGAGGTCGCGATGGCGGCGCTGGAGGCCGGCAAGCACGTGCTGGTGGAGAAGCCGCTCGCGCCCACGTGGACGAGGGACGCGCGCTGGTCGCCGAGGCGGCGGACCGCGGCCTGGTGCTGATGCTCGACCACACCTACTGCTACACGCCGGCGGTCACGCACCTGCGTGAGCTGCTGCACGGCGGCGAGCTCGGCGACCTGCACTACCTCGACTCGGTGCGGATCAACCTCGGGCTGGTGCAGCGCGACGTCGACGTGCTGTGGGACCTCGCGCCGCACGATCTGTCCATCTTCGATTCGATGCTGCCGGACGACGTCACGCCGGTCGCGGTAGTCGGCACAGGGTCCGACCCGATCGGCGCCGGCCACGCCTGCGTGGCCTACCTGACGCTCCAGCTATCAACGGCGCGATCGCCCACGTGCACGTGAACTGGCTGTCGCCGACCAAGATCCGCACCGTTGTCGTCGGCGGATCGAAGCGCACGCTGGTGTGGGACGACCTCAACCCGTCGCAGCGCCTCGCGGTCTACGACCGCGGCGTCGACCGCACCGGACCACGGGCCGGAGTACCGCCGCCGACGAGCGCGCGACGGTGTCCTACCGGCTCGGCGACATGGTCGCCCCGGCGCTGCCCGAGCGGGAGGCGCTGCGGTCGGTGGTGGACGAGTTCGCCGCATCGATCACCGAGCGCCGCGCCCCGCTGACCGACGGCCGGTCCGGCCTGCGCGTGCTGGCGCTGCTGGAGGCGGCCGCCGAGAGCATGGCCTCCGGCGGCGCGTTCGTCCCGGTCCTGGACGCCGACCTCCGCACGACTGCGAGCTCATGGTCGGAGGAGCACTGCGATGACCGCCGGCAGCGCGACCCGATCACCGGGCGCAGCGCGGCGTCCTGGTCACCGGCGGCGCCGGCACGATCGGCTCCGCACGTCGTCGACCAGCTGGTCGACGCGGGCGCCGCCGAGGTCGTCGTCCTCGACAACCTCGTCCGCGGCCGGCGGGAGAACCTCGCCGCGGCCGCCGAGCGCGGCGGCGACGCGGCTGCGTGGTCGTCGAGGGCGACATCAGCGACCGCGGCGCTGGTGCGACGAGCTGACCAGCGGCACCGACCTGGTCTTCCACCTGGCCGCGATCCGCATCACGCAGTGCGCCGAGGAGCCGCGGCTGGCCATCGAGTTGCTCGTCGACGGCACGTTCAACGTGCTCGAGGCGGCCGCCGCAGCACGGGGTCAGGAAGGTCGATCGCGTCGTCGTCGGCGTCGGTGTACGGGCTGGCCGAGGAGTTCCCGACCACCGAGCGCCACCACCCGTACAACAACGACACGTTCTACGGCGCGGCCAAGGCGTTCAACGAGGGCATGCTGCGCAGCTTCCACGCCATGTACGGGCTGGACTACGTGGCGCTGCGCTACTTCAACGTGTACGGCCCGCGGATGGACATCCACGGCCTCTACACCGAGGTGCTGATCCGCTGGATGGAGCGGATCGACGCGGGCGAGCCGCCGCTGATCTTCGGCGACGGCGCGCAGACGATGGACTTCGTGCACGTCGCACGACATCGCCCGGGCCAACATCCTGGCCGCGCGAGGCCGCCGTGACCGACGAGGTGTTCAACATCGCCTGCGGCGACCGAGACCAGCCTGACCGAGCTGGCCGCGCGCGCTGGTCGGGCGATGGAGTCCGACCTCGTCGCCGGAGCACGGCCCGGCCCGCGCGGTCAACGGGGTGACCCGCCGGCTGGCCGACATCTCCGCCGCGGCCGCCGATCTGGGCTGGCAGCCGCGGATCGAGCTGCGCGAGGGCCTGCGGGACCTGGTCGACTGGTGGCGGGCCGAACGAGTGCCGGCGGCGGTCGGCTGATGACCGCCTACAGGAGGTCGATCGCCGCATGATCCCGGTGATGCTGCCGCTGCTCGGCGAGGAGGAGGCGCGCCGCGGTGGCCGAGGCCGTCCGCTCCGGGCTGGGTCGCGCAGGGCCCGCGGGTGGCCGAGTTCGAGCGCGCCTTCGCCGCGCGCGTCGGCGCCGGCGCACGGCGTCGCGGTCTGCTCCTGCACGACCGCGCTGCACCTGGCGCTGCACGCGCTCGGCGTCGGCCGCGGCGACGAGGTGGTCGTGCCGTCGCTGTCGTTCATCGCCACCGCCAACGCGGTCCGCTACGGCGGCGCCACGCCGGTGTTCGCCGACGTCGACCCGGCCACCGGCAACCTCACCGCCGAGACCGTCGACGCGGTGCGCACCGCCGCGCACCCGCGCGGTGCTCGCCGTGCACCAGGGCGGCGTGCCGGCCGACGTCGCCGCGCTGCGGGCGCCGCGGCGCGGCGGACTCCCGCTCGTCGAGGACGCCGCCTGCGCGGCCGGCTCCGCTACCGCGGCCGGCCGGCCGGCGCCGGCGCGCTGCTCGCCGCGCTGGTCGTTCCACCCGCGCAAGCTCATCACCACCGGCGAGGGCGGCATGGTCACCACCGACGACGCCGAGCTGGCGGCCCGGCTGCGCCGGCTGCGCGAGCACGGCATGAGCGTGTCCGCCGCCGACCGGCACGCCGGCGCGCAGCCGGTGCTCGAGGCGTACCTCGAGACCGGCTTCAACTACCGGATGACCGACATCCAGGCCGCGATCGGGCTGGTGCAGCTGGGCCGGCTGGACGGCATCGTCGCGCGCCGGCGCGCAGCTGGCCGCCCGCTACCACGAGCTGCTGGCCGAGCTGCCCGGGGTCCGGGCCGGTGCGCGACCCGGCCTACGGGACGACCAACTACCAGTCGTTCTGGGTGCTGCTGGACGACGAGTTCGCCGGCGACGCGCGACGAGGTGCTCGCCGACGCTCGCCGCGGCGGGCGTCTCGGCCCGGCGCGGCATCATGGCCGCGCACCTCGAGCCGGCCTACGCGGGGCACCCGCACGGTCCGCTGCCGGTGACCGAGCGGCTCACCCGCGCGCTCGATCTCTGCCGCTGCACCACGAGCTGACCGCCGAGCGACCAGGACTACTGTCGTCGCCGGCGCTGCCGAGGCGCGTCGACGGTGGCGGTCGCCTGATGGCGACCGCTCGACCGTGCTGCTCGTCGGCGCCGGCGGCCTCGCCCGGGAGGTGCTCGCCGCGGTCCGCGCGGACCCGTCGCCGAGCTGGACCGGCCGCTCGGTGCGCTCGACGACGACCGCGACCGGCACGGCACCGGGTCGACGGGCTGCCGGTGCTCGGCCCGACCGAGGCGGTGCATGACCACCCGCGACGCCGCGGTCGTGGTGTGCGTGGCCAATCCGCGCAGACCCGGCGAGCCGGATCGCGCTGGCCGACCGGCTGGCGCTGCCGGCGACCGGTACGCCACGATCGTGCACCCGGCCGCGTCGGTCGCCGGCCGGCAGCGAGCTCGGGCCCGGGCACGGTGCTGCTGGCCGGCGTCGTGCTGACGCGCGCCGCTGCGGTCGGCGCGCACGTGCTGGCCATGCCGCAGGTCCTGCTCACCCACGACGACGTGGTCGGCGACTTCGTCACGCTCGCCGGCCGGGTGGCGCTCGGCGGCGGTGTCGGCGTCGGGCGCGGGCGCCTACCTCGGGCAGGGGGCCCTGGTCCGGGAGAGCCTCACGATCGGCGCCGGCGCGGTGGTCGGCATGGGATCGGTCGTGCTGCAGCGACGTCCCGCCCGGCGAGCGCTGGGCCGGCGTCCCGGCCCGCCGGCTGCGGAGCGCGACCGTGAGGAGTCCTGGTCTACCCGCACGCCGCGGAGATCGGCGGCTCCCAGCTCAACGCCGTCGAGCTGGCCGGAGCCGTCCGCGACCGCGGCCACGAGGTGATCGTGAGTCTGCGAGCCGGGTCCGCTGGTCGAGCGGATCGAGCGGGCCGGCCTGGAGCACCTCGACTGCCCGTGCACGCCGCAGGCGACCGTCGCCGCAGGTAGCCGGCCATGATCGACAAGTGGTCGCCGAGCGCGGCATCGACGTCGTGCACGGCTACGAGTGGCCGCCGGCCTTCGACGCGCTGCTCACCCGGCGGCGCCGCAGGACCGCCGCGCGTCGGCACCGTGATGTCGATGTCCGTGGTGCCGTTCCTGCCCGCGGACGATGCCGCTGCTGGTCGGCACCGCGCAGATCCGGCGACGCGGCCCTGGCTGCCGGGCACCGCCGGTCGAGCTGCTCGAGCCACCGGTCGACACCGAGGTCGCCATCCCGACCGTCGACCCCGGCGACTTCCGCGACGCAGCACGGCCTGAGCCCGAGACGTGCCGCTGGTCGCGATGGTCTGCCGGCTGGTGCCGGAGCTCAAGCTGGAGGGCCTGCTCGCCGCCTGCGACGCGGTCGGCGAGCTGGCCGCGGCCGGGCACCCGGTGCAGCTGGTGATCGCCGGGGACGGCCGCTGCCGCCGCGGACGGTCCGAGGCGCGCGCGCGAAGGCCAACGCGCGCGCCGGCCGCCGGGCGGTGGTGCTCACCGGCCAGCTGGACGATCCCCGGCCCGCCTACGCCGCGGCCGACGTCATGCTCGGGCATGGGCGGCTCCGCGCTGCGCGGGATGGCGTTCGGCAAGCCGCTGGTCGTCGTCGGGCGAGCAGGGGTTCAGCGAGCTGCTCACCCCGGAGACGCCGAGCCGCGGTTCCTGCGCCAGGGCTGGTACGGCCTGGGTCCGACGGCAGCCGGGCGGCGGAGTGCCCGCGCTGCGCGAGGCGCTCGGCGGACCTGCTGGCCGACCCCGATCGGCGCGCGCCGAGCTCGGCGAGTTCGGCCGGCGAGCTGGTCGTCGACCGGTTCAGCCTGGCCGAGGCCGCCGCGGCTGCAGTCGAGGCGTGTACGCGCAGCCGCTGCGCCACGGACCCGGCGGCCGTCGACGGCGAGATCGCCGCGGGCCGTGGCCGGCCTGCTCGCGCACAAGGTCCGCCGCAAGTGTCCAGCGCCTGCGCGGCACCGTGCCGACCGACGACGCCAACGCCGCGGTCGCCGGTGCCACGGCACCGCGCCGACACCGAGAGGAGTGCACGGCATGCCGCTGGCCCAACGGAAGCCCGACATCCCGCTGTCGACCTGGCCGCGCAGCACGCGCAGGTCGCCGACGAGGTGGCCGCCGGCTGGGCCGAGGTGCTGCGCAACGACCGCGTTCATCGGCGGCCCGCAGGTCGGCCGCGTTCGAGGCGGAGTTCGCCGAGTACTGCGGCGTCGCGCACTGCGTCGGCGTCGGCAACGGCACCGACGCGATCGAGCTCGCGCTGCGCGCGCTCGGCATCGGGCCCGGGCGACGAGTGCGTCCTGCCGGCCAACACGTTCATCGCCACCGCCGAGGCCGTGGCCCGGGCCGGCGCCACGCCGGTGCTGGTCGACTGCGACCCGCGACACGCGCTGCTCGACGTCGACGCGGCTGGCGGCGGCGGTCGGCCCGCGCACCCGGGCGGTCCTGCCCGGTGCACCTCTACGGCCAGGCCGCGCCGGTCGAGCAGCTCGCGCCGCATCGCCGCGCGGCGTCGGGCGCGGCGGTCGTCGAGGACGCCGCCCAGGCCCAGGGCGCCCGCCGCCACGGCGGCCGGCGCGGGCAGCCTCGGCGACATCGCCGCCACCAGCTTCTACCCCGGCAAGAACCTGGGCGCCTACGGCGACGGCGGCGCGGTGCTGACCGACGACGCCGACGCTGGCCGCGCCGGGTCCGGCTGCTGGGCGAGCACGGCTCGCCGCGCAAGTACGAGCACGCAGTGCATCGGGTTCAACAGCCGGCTCGACACGCTGCAGGCCGTCGTGCTGTCGGCCAAGCTGCGCCGGCTCGAGCGGTGGAACGACGGCTCGCCGAGCCGCCGCGGCCCGCTACGACGCGCTGCTCGCACCGCTGCCGGTCGGTCGCGCCGCCCGACGGTCGCTGACGGGCAACGAGCCGGTCTGGCACCTCTACGTCGTCGCGGGTGCCCGACCGCGACCGGGTGCTGCAAGGCAGCTGCAACGCGGCCGGCATCGGCGCCGGCATCCACTACCCGACGCCGGTGCACCTCACCCGGCGCCTTCGCCGACCTCGGCCACGGCCCGGGCGCGTTCCCGGTGGCCGAGCGGTGGCCGGCCGAGCTCCTGTCGCTGCCGATCTTCCCGGAGATCACCCCGGCGCAGCAGGAGCGGGTGGTCGCGGTGCTGGCCGGAGGCGCTGGCTGATGAGCCGCCGCAGCTGGCCCCGCCGCATGTCACGGTGCACCCGGCCGGGTCTGTGCGAGAGCGAGCACGTCGGCGCCGGCACCCGGGTGTGGGCCTTCGCGCACGTGCTGCCCGGGCGCGCGGATCGGGCGCGGACTGCAACATCTGCGACGGCGCCTTCGTCGAGGACGGCGCCGTGCTCGGCGACCGGGTGACGGTGAAGAACGGCACGCTGGTGTTCGCCGGGGTGACCTGCGAGGACGACGTGTTCCTCGGGCCGAACGTGCTGTTCACCAACGACCTGCGGCCACGGGCGGAGATCCGCAAGGCGGCGGCGGCGCTGCTGCTCGACCGTGGTGCGGCGCGGCGCCAGCCTCGGCGCGGGCGCGGTCGTCGTGTGCGGCGTCGAGATCGGCGAGCTACGCCTTCGCCGCGGCCGGCTCGGTGGTCATCCGCGACGTGCCGGCGCACGCGTTCGTGGCCGGGAACCCGGCGCGGCACAAGGGCTGGGTGTGCAGTTGTGGCGATCGGCTGTCCGAATCGCTGACGTGCGTGGCCTGCGGGCGGTCCTACGCGGCGAGCGCCGACGGCGTCGTGGCGGCGCCGTAGCGGGGCCCACGCTCAGCTGCGGGAGTCCGGCTCGAGCGCCGGCCCCTCAGCGAGCCCTCGTCCACTGACCGCATCGCGTCGTCACCAGGTACTCCCCCGCAGCCAACGTCACGGTCTGCCGCCCGGCTCCCGCACCGCTGTCGATGAGGCCGGCCAGGCCGCCGTCCGGGCTCGTCGAGTGCTGCCAGGAACAGCCGGCGCCGGCCGTGGTGATGTAACGCCCCGGCTCGACGTCCGATCCGGCGCGCCAGGTGCCGTCCTTGACGGTCCGCACGGCGGCGGGAACCACCTCGGGGCAGAAGCTCTCGATCGCCGCCGTGACCAGCGCGGCGGCCGAGCGCTGATCGAACTTCCCGGTCTGGATCACCGCCTGCACGGCGGCGCCCTGCGTGCTGCCGCCCTGCAGCGCGGTGCACACCTGCCGGGCGAGACCGAGCGTCTCCGGAGGGATGGCATCCGCGGGTTGCCCGAGTCCAGCGGCGAACCCGGCCTCGCCGCGGGGCGACGACGGTATCGCCAGCGGCACTCCCGGGGCCGGTGTCGGCTGAGCGGGCGCGCCGGCCGCTACGCCGCCCGACCCCGGCGGTTCCCGGGCGATCGGACGGACGATCACCCACACTCCGAGGCCCAGCAACACCGCGATACTGATGGCCAACAGCAGCGTCGGGTTCGGCCCCCGCCGCCGGCCCGCGGGGAGATCCGTTCCGTGCTGCTGATCGCCGGAGCGCTCGGGCGCCTCCGGCGCCGGCATGGATGTGGGCACGGCAATCACCTTCCTGGACGTACGGGTCCGTCGCGTTCACGCAGGCCCCCGTTACTCACGGCAGCAGTTCCGCGCGGACGCCGTAATGCCGTCACCCTTCCGAGCGACACGTGGGTGTGATGCGCGCACTCCTCGTCGGCACCGCAGCCTCCATGATCGTGACGATCGGCGGCTGCTCGGGGTCCGAGCCCGGACCGGACGGGCTCACCTCGCCGCAGTCCGACTTCATCGCCGGTGCCGGTGACATCGACGGTCGGCTGACCGGCGACCGAACCGCCGCGCTGCGGCTGGCCGATCAGGTCTGCGCCGAGCTGGCCAAGGGTCGGTCCGTCGAGGACGTGGCCGGTGACGCACAGCGGTTCACGCAGGGCGAGGGCACGATCAGCCGCGAGCAGGCGGTCAAGCTGGTCGAGCAGGCGCAGGAGCACGTGTGCCCGTGACCGAACCGGCGGGGTGCTCCGCTACCTGAGTGTCATCCGCTTCCCGACGCCCGCGTCGGGGACATCGCGTTCGGGACCAGAACGCTGGCGGGCGCGGAGCCGTCAGCCGGGACGACCAGGACCGCGGCCTTGTCCGAGGCCGCGGTCCTCGCGCCGTAGGCCAGTCGCTCGTCGTCCAGCCAGAGCGCCTGATCGTCGATCCCCGCCGTTCCCGGGAGTCGTCGCTCCACGCCGGTCCGCAGGTCGAGCACGGCGAGGTCCCACGGCCCGAATCGGCCGATCCGCTTCTTGTAGGCGACGCGGGTGCCGTCCGCCGAGAGCGTCGGGCACTCGGCGTCAGGACGCACGTTGCTCATCGTTCTCGTCTCCAGATCGCCCTTGACGAGCCAGGTGCGGCTGCCGGTCGCCAGCGTCGCGTAGAAGGTCCGGTCGTCCGGCGCGACGGTCACACCCCAGTAGTTGCGGTCCGACGCCGTGACGGGCACCCCGTCGATCCGGGCATCGAAGTGCTCGATCGATTCCAGGAGCGTGCCGCTGCGCAGGTCGAGCACGCCGGTCCGGGTGGAGAAACCGCCGGGCACCGAGTACGAGTCACCTGTGACGAAGCTGGTCCAGGAGACCACCTGACCGGATCGGGACACCTGGGCCCGGCTCGGGATCCCCGGCAGCGGCACCGACCGGGTGCCACCCGCCGAATCCGTGATTGCCGCCTCGAAGCTCGGTCCGAGGCCCGCCAACCGCAGGCAGACCGTCGTCCCGGCGGCGCTGTACACCCGCTGGCAGCTCATCGCCGAGCCGACGCGCCCGCCCTCGGGATCGGTCAGCGACATCCCGACGACGGTGTTGCGCCCGTCGTCGAGCTCGACGAACAGCAGGTCGCTGCCGCCGGGCAAGCCACTGCGGGTCGCGTTGCCGGCGCGGCCGACCAGGACCGCCAGGTACACGACGACCGCCAGCACGACAACGATCATCACGGTCAGCGAGAGGAACCGTCGGCTCATCTGTCGTTCCACTCCCTCGTTCGCCCACATCCTGCACGGCCCGTCCCGGCCGCCGACCGGGAGTGTCCGAAGAGCGCGCTCACCTGCAGGAGTAACGGCCACACACGTAGAGCGACAAGTGGGTACGGATGTCACGGGGGAATCGCCCGATCGGGGCTCGCCGAGGTCGGTGATCGCCACGGTAGGCGGAGCGATATTGACGAGGAGTGAGATGATCACCGTCCTGGCGCAGGTGCGCGGGCCGCGATGCCCGGCACACCCAAGGAGTCGGACGGCCGATCGTCGGTGAAGCTGCGCGTGAACGAGGGCGACCCGCTGCTCGCCAGGGCCGGCCGGGCGCTCGGCTGGAGCGTCGCGAGCACGGTGTTCGGCAAGCTCAGCACGTTCGCCATCGGTGTGGCGATCGCTCGCCTGCTCGGTCCGGAGGAGTTCGGCACCTTCGCCATCGCCATGGTCGCGCTGCTGGCGGTGCTCAGCTTCAACGAGCTCGGCGTCAGCCTGGCCATCGTGCGCTGGCCAGGCGAGCCGTCGGAGATCGCTCCGACCGTCGCCACCCTCTCCGCTGCGACCAGCGCGCTGGTCTACGCGGGCTGCTACCTCGGGGCTCCGGCCTTCAGCCAGCTGATGGGCCAGCCCGACGCGACGCCGGTCGTGCGGCTGCTGTGCCTCTCGGTGCTGGTGAGCGGGCTGATCGCGGTGCCCGTCGCGATCCTGCAGCGCAGCTTCCGCCAGGACCGCAAGCTGGTCGCCGACCAGGTGACGACCTGGGTCGGCGCGCTGGTGTCCATCGGCTGCGCCGTGGCCGGCATGGGCGCGATGAGTCTGGCGGTCGGGCAGCTGACCGGCTCGATTGCCGGCGCGATCCTCTTCGTCGTCTTCGCGCCCGGCCGGGATGCGGTTCGGCTTCGACCGCACGAGGGCACGCGAGTTGCTCCGTTTCGGCCTGCCGCTCGCGGGATCCAGCATCATCGTCTTCGCGGCGGCGAACATCGACCGGCTGATCGTGGGTGCGGTCCTCGGTCCGGTGCCGCTGGGCTTCTACGTCCTCGCGGTCAACCTCTCGAACCTGCCTGTTGCGGTGTTCTCGCAGCCCGTCCGGGCAGTTGCCCCGGCCGCGCTGGCCCGCCTCCAACACGATCCGGCCGCGATGCGGTCGACCTTCGTGTCCACCGCGGGGCTACTGGCCGCGGTCACGCTGCCGGTTTGCGCGCTGCTCGGCGGCGCCGCCGACCCGCTCATCAACCTCGTGTACGGGGCAGTGTGGTCACAGGCCGCGCCCGTGTTGCCCTGGCTCGCCGCGCTCGCCGCGCTGCGCATCCTGTTCGAGCTCTGTTACGACTACTTCGTCGTCCTCGCCCGGACTCGTGTCGTCCTCACCGCGCAGGTGGTCTGGCTCGCCGCGCTCGTACCGGCAGTACTGGTCGGTGCCCAGACTCACGGCGCGGTGGGCGGCGCTCTCGCGCAGGTCGCGGTGGCGATGCTGGTGGTGCTGCCGATCTACCTCGTCGAGCTGCACCGGGCCGGGGTGCGTGCCCCGGCGGTGGCATCCCGGTTGACGCCGTCGATCGCCGTCGGACTGGCGATGGCCGCGGCAGCCTGGCTCGTCAGCCGGGTGTTCGCCATCGATCTCATCGCGCTCGCGGTGTCCGGGATGCTGGGCGCCGGCGCCATCGCGCTGCTCCTGTTCCGGGAGCGGTCCGCGCTGCGGCTGCTGCGCGGACAGCAGGAGCCGACCGTGACCGTGGCGGCACCGCCGGCGGAGTCGGTCGCGGTGGACACCGGCACGAGGCAGGAGATGCCGCGATGACGCCACCTGGCGTGCTGATGTACCCGCTGGTTGTCTCGACCCCGCGGCTGGGGCCCATGGCCGGGCCTACGTCACGTCGCGACCGGCCCGACCGGTGCGCGCGCATCGTGGTCGTCGGCGGCGCTCAGCAACGACGCCGCCCGGGCCGCCCAGCTGTTCTCCTCGGCGAAGGCGAGGCTGCGCTCCGCGAACCCCGGCCCCGGCCCCGCGGTGGCCAGCCGCCGCGCCGCGGCGGCGAACTCCTCGGCTCCGCCGGCCGTCGCCACCAGCCCGTCCGGCACCATGTCCAGCGCCGGGAGCGGGGTGCTCACCACCGGAACCCCGGCGGCCAGGTACTCCAACGTCTTGAGCGGGATGCTGGCCTGGTTGAACTCGGTCGTGCGGTACGGCGTCAAGCCGACGTTCATGGCCCGCAGGTAGGCCGGGAGCTGCTCGGCGGGTTTCCGGCCGACCCACTGCACCTGGTCGCGGGCCAGCAGGGCCCGCACCCGATCGGGTTCCAGCTCGGGATCAACGGGGCCGACCAGCAGCAGCGACAGGCCGTCGTCGACGACCGCCTCAAGCAGGCCGAGATCCAGCCGGGCCGACAGCTGGCCGACCACGCCGGCCACCGGGCCGGTCAGGCGGATCTCCTCGGCCGGCGTGGCCTGCCGCACACGCTGACGCAAGCCGGGATCACAGCCGTTGGACAGGACCGTGCCGGCCCATCCGGTGCTGGCCCAGCGCTGGGCCAGCACCGGGGAGATCGCGAGCCGGACCTGGGCCTCCGCAAGCTGCCGGGCCTCCCAGCGGGCGAGCCTGCGCCGGTCGATGCCCATCAGCTCGGCACCGGCGGCGAAGTCGTCGGTGGCGAAGTACACGCGCACACCACGGGGCCGCGAACGCGGCTGCGGGGTGGCCACGACGACCAGCGGGGCATCCGCTGCCGTGCCGTCCGCCTGTGCTGCGCGCAGCGCGACCCGGGCCGCCCGGCCGGCTCGCCACGCGGACAGGCGCCAAGTGAGCAGCCGGTTCGGCCACGGCGGCCCGACCGTGCGCGCGGTCGTGACCGACGAAGAACGTCGGACGAGCCGGACCTGGCTCAGCAGGCCGCGCAGCCCCTGCTCGCGCACCCACCGGTGCAGGGGAACCGGCGGATCGACCCAGAGCACATCGCGGCGGCGGGAGATCTCCTGCGCCAGCATGCGATCGGTCCCGGTGACCTCGTCCCACCCCACGCCCGGGAAGTAGACGACCTGACCACCTCGTGTGGTCATCGTCTCGGGCCACGGTACGCGGTGGTCATGGGCCGGACAGTAGACGAGCGTGAACAGCGCTTCCGAGGAGGGGACGTGATCGAACCGATGCCTGCGAGGGCGCCGCGTGAGACCGACGGGACGGTCGGCCGTGGCTGAGTTCAGCGCGCCGCGGCGGCGCCGGCACCCAGGGGTGACCCCGGCTGTGCTCGCCCTGATGCAGGTGCTGTTCCTCGCGATCGGCTGCGGGTCCGCGCCCACTCCGACCACCGACTCCGACGCTCGAGCCACAGTGCCGACCGCGCCGGACCCGGCCTCCGTGCTCGACCTGCCGCGCGTGCCCTGGGAAGGCGGACCCGAGTACTGGGCCCGTTTCCCGGCCGCCGCCGCGGCCGGTTGGACGGATCCCGACTTCTTCCCGATGGTGGCCTGGTACGACGGCATCAGCAGCGATGCCGAGGTCGACTACGACAAGAGCGTCGGCATCAACACCTACATCGGAATGGACGCGGCCACCCCTTACGAGCTGTTCGCGGACAACGACGTCTACTGGATGGGCGGCAAGCTCAACGAGAGCTTCGCCGACGACGCGAAGAACTGGGCCGGTAGCTTCCTCGACGACGAGGTGGATGGACGCTTCCCCCCCGAGGAGGGGCGCCACCACCTGCAGCAGCTGCGGGACGCCCTGCCCCGGGATCGACCCGCCTACACCAACTACACCCAGATGGTGATCAGCAGCGACATGCCAGCGGCCGACGCCGAGGCCTACGTCAACAACTACTCGGACATCGTCTCGGTGGACATGTACTGGTACACGATCCCGTTCTGTGATCTGCAGCCGTACCGGGCTCGACTACCTGGTGCCGGTACAGCAGCCGACCTGTCGCAGCTCCTCCAGCTACGGCGCTTCGATCGAGGCCCTGCGCAGGCGCGACGCGGCCGACGGACGCCTGCAGGCCGTCTGGCAGTTCGTCGAGCTGCTCAACGGGGGGCCCGGCGGTGGGCCGTTCACCCGCAACATCGAACCGGCCGAGCTGCAGGGCGCCGTGATGAACTCGGTGATCCACGAAGCTCGCGGGATCGTCTACTTCAACCAGTCGCTGAACGGCCCCTGCCAGGGCAGCAACCTGATCCGACTCTCGCAGGTTCAGGACAACTTCTGCGGGGCGGCGCAGACGACGGCGGCCGCTGAGATCAACGGGCGGATCCACGAGCTGGCGCCGGTCCTCAACACACAGTCCTACGTGCACGACTTCGGACCCGGCCTGGACACGATGCTCAAGGTGCACGACGGCAACGCCTACGTCTTCGCCATGGTCGACGGGTCTGCCGGCCCCGGCGAGCGACGACTCGCCCTGCCGCCTGGACTCGACGGCGCGCGGGCCCAGGTCATGTTCGAGGACCGGGAGGTCGCCATCACCGATCGGACGCTGACCGACGGGTTTGCCGCCGAGTCCGCTTATCACATCTATCGGATCCCGCTCGGCGGGCAGGACCGGGGGCCGTCGTGACGCGCCGGGTGACCCATGTCCTGCTCACCCGCTTCAACCTGCCTTCACGCGGCCACGAGAGCGTCGTGCGGGCGCGCGAGAACTGGTTGCGGAACCGGGTCGGGCTGTTCGAGCGGTACTGCCTGCCGTCGGTGCTCGGCCAGACCTGCAGCGACTACTCTTGGCTAATCTATTTCGACCCGCACAGCCCGGCCTGGCTGGTCAACTGGTTCCGGCAGCACGAGGAGCAGGGACACTTCCGGCCGCTGCTGCGGGAGGAGGTCCCTCGCCGTGACCTCGTCGCCGACATCCGGGCCGTGAGTGGCGACGCCGGCGGCGACCTGCTGACCACCAACCTGGACAACGACGACAGCCTGGCCCACGACTTCGTCGCCCGGGTCCAGAGCGCTCCCACGGCGATGACGCCGACGGCGGTCTACCTGGGTGCGGGGCTCATCGTCCGGGAGAACCGGCTGTACCGCAGGCGAGACCCGCACAACGCCTTCTGCTCGGTTCGCGAGACCTGGGACGATCCCGTGACCTGCTGGTCGGCCTGGCACAACCTGTTGCCCCGACACATGCCGGCGGTGGTGCTCGACGGTCGGCCTGGTTGGCTGCAGGTCGTGCACGGCGCGAACGTCAGCAACCGGGTCCGTGGCCGGCGCGCCCGGCCCTCGAACCACCGCGCCGCCTTCCCCGGCCTGCTGGAGGACCTACCGGACCCCGGACCGGTGGAGCTCGCGCGCGACGCGCTGGTCGAGGCACCGACCAGGGTGCTCCGCGAGAGTGGCCGGGCCACAGTCAAGGCCGCGGTGGGAACCGTCCTGGGCCGGGAGGGGTTGGACCGCGTGAAATTGCTGTGGACGTCGGCCCGCCGTCAGGCGACTCGTAGCGGCTCGCCCACCGGCGAGCCTTCAGAGCGGGGCAATCCGTGAGCGACGCCGCCGCACCCGGGCGCCCGCTCACATCCTTCCTACCGGACGCCGCACCGGACGCGACCCCGCCCGCGGTCCGGGAACGCCACGTCACCATCGCCCTCGGGACGTACGCCATCGCCCTGTTCGTCTTCCCGTCCGATCTGGTGCTGCGCATCGTGGGCGGGCAGGGGTACGTGGCGGGACTGATCGCGCTGCTGTTGTTCGCCGCATGGGCAGTTTCGTGCGTGCTGGGAGCGCACGAGCCGTTCTCCGTCCGGCATCCGACCCGGGGCGCGGTGGCGTACCTCACGGTGACCAGCCTTGTGTGCTGGGCGCTGACGCCTCTGCACGGGCTCACCGCGACCCAGCAGCTCGCCGCCGACCGATGGATCCTGATGCTGGCCGCGATCGCGGGGGTCGTCCTGGTCGCCGCGGAGGGCCTGGGCAGCGTCTCGGCGCTGTTCAAGGTCATCCGACTGGCCGTCTTCGGCGCCGCGTTCTGCGCATTCGTCGCCATCCTACAGTGGCTGTTTACCATCGATCTCAGCGGCATCATCCGACAGTCCCTGCCGGGCTTCACTGTCGATGAGTCGGTTGTCGTCTATCAGGCCCGGGGCGCCCTCCAGCGAGTGTTCGGTACCGCGATGCACCCCATCGAGTTGGGCGTCGTCGAGGGGATGATGCTGCCGCTGGCCATCACGGTCGCGGTGCTCGACCGCTCGCGCAGCGGTATGCGGCGATGGGCGCCGGTCGCGCTGATCGCGTTGGCGATCCCGGCGTCGGTGTCGCGTTCCGCGGTGCTGGCGATGGTCATCGCCAGCGTGGTCCTCGTCCTGTCCCTGCCGGCCCGCCCGCGGGTGACCGCCCTGGTGATGCTCCCGATCGGTGCGTTCATCCTCGGCATAGCGCGGCCTGGCTACCTGCGGACGTTGGCCGAGTTCGTCGGGGCAGGCAGCAATGACACGTCCGTGGCGACCCGGCTGAGTGACTACCCACTCGTCCAACGCTTCGTCAGCGAGCATCCCTGGTTCGGCAGCGGCGGGGGGACCTACATCCCGGACAACCTGATCGATGTTCTGGACAACCAGTATTTCAAGGGCGCCATCGAGCTGGGGTTGGCCGGGATGACCGGCATGATCGCCTACTTCTTCGTCCCCGTCCTGACCGCATTGGTCGCGCGGCATCGTTCCACGGACCCCCGACTCCGCGCCATCGCCGGCGCGCTCGCCGGGTCCGCGCTGGCCGGGGCGCTGTGCGCTTATACGTTCGATGCGCTGACGTTTAACATGTTCGTCGGTGTCCAGGCGTTCATCGCCGGGTGCGCTGGGGCGTGCTGGGTCATTGCCAATCGCGACGACGCCACGCCAGCGCCTGCGGGCCTGGAATCCACTCGAGGGAGTTGAGCTGTGGACCTGCTGGCCATCGTGCGCTCGTTGCGGCGCCACGTGAAGATCGCGGGCATTGTACTCGCGATAACCGGCCTCGCCGTTGCCTGGCTCCTGCTCTTCATGCCGCGCAACTATCAGGCGAAGTCGGAATTCGTGCTCGTCAACCCGGCGCCCGCCCCGACCGATGCGCAGATCGAGAAGGACCCGACGCTCGCCCAGATCAATAGGAATAACCCGTATCTCCGCTTCGCCAACGAGGGCACGGTCGGGCACGTTCTTTCCGGCCGCATGAGCGGGGACTCGGTGCGCGAGGCGCTGCAGGCCCAAGGGGCGGATCCCGACTATACGATCGCGCCATCCCCCACCTCGGGTCAGGTCATCGACATCACCGGCACCGGCACCAGCGCGCAGCAGGCGGAGACGACGCTGCGCCTGGTGAGCGAACGCACGCTGGCGGAGCTGGAGGCCATGCAGCGCGTCTACGGCGCGCAGGATGTCGCCCTCATCCGGGCGTTGCCGGTGGCCGACCCGACCGGCGCGAACGTCGTGCTTTCGGGGACGATCCGGATGCTGGTGGGCATCCTCGGGGCAGGGGTGATCGTCCTGTTCGCTGCGATCTCGATCGCGGAGGCGAGGCGGGCCGGCCCCAAGCCGAACGAGCAGGGCGTCCTGAGCGACGGTGCGGCCGCAGCACAGCCCGCTCCGCAGGTCGCTGCGGCGCCGGTGATGGCCTCCCCACCCCCCGGTCCGCCCCCGCCCGCGCCTGCCTATGCGCCGCCGGCCAACCCGTACCGCGGCGCACCCACGATCCAGCAGGCGGCGGTCAACCCGCCGCAGGCCGGCCAGCGCCCCGGGGCACCGGGTCGACCCGGACCGGGCACCGCGCCGCCCGCACCCCGCCGCCGGCCGCCGCTGTCGACTTCCCGGACGCCCAGCACGGCAGCGTCGTCCGGCCACCCGCTCGCGCCTCGCACCACACCGAGGTCCGGCTGACCGATCCGCCCGTCATTCCGGGACGAGGAACCGCCATCCGGGGTTCTGGCCGCCGGCAACTGAGGTGAGCGTGTCGTTCTTCCCGGTCTCCCAGCACGGCACCGTTCTCGGCGAACGCCCGGCCCCTGCGCCTGGGCGGCACCCAGGACCACGACCGCACCGGCGTCGGCGGCACGCGCTCCTATGAGCTCACCCGGCGGCGGCCTGCTCGTAGCGGTTTGTAAGGATCCCACTACACGGGTCCGCGGCATGATGCTGCGGCATCCCCGCAGCAACGCACCGCAATCGCGGTGGCTATGACGAGAATGGCCAGGCCACGACGGCGTCGCCTGGTCCGATCCCGATCCCGATCGCGTGCAGCGCCAGGCGCTGCGACCTCCCCACCGTCCCGGCGTCTCCACACCGGGCGCCGGGCACATCACCGGGATCACCACACGAGCGTCCTGCCATGGATCTCCAGCTAGGGATTCGCCGCGACGAACACCACGTCCACCCAGTAGTTGCCGCCCTGGAAACTCGAGGTCGGGAAGCCGGTACCGGAGGCGTACACCCCGTTCCCCGCGGCCGGCGCACTCAGCGGCGGCGTCGAGACCGCGGTGCGATCGAAGTAGCCGGTGTCCACCGAGTAGCGCCCACCGGTCGTGGTGTACGAGGCCACGTAGCCGGTCCCGGCGGTCACCGCGACCGGAGTGGCGAAGGTCAGTGTCTGCCAGCCCGATGCCGTCTCACCGCTGAACGTTCCGGTGGCCAGCTGCTCGCCGGCCGCACTCCACAACGTCCCGGTGTGCGTTCCGGTGTTGCCGGCCCCCTTGTAGAACTTCACTGCGGTGACGGTGCCGTTCGCGGCCGGGGTGAACCGCACCCCCATCTCGTAGGCGCCGGTGTCGTTCGCCTCGACCGCCGTCGGCACGGTGGCCGAGCTGAACAGCGAACACGGACAGGCCTGCGTGGCCAGGGTGGTGAACGACCACGTCTCCGGCTGCGGCGGTGCGTTCCCCGAGGCGTCCGCGGCCGTGAGGCGCGCCGCATAGGCCGTCCCGGGCGCCAGCGGCGCCGAGGGCGACAGGGTCACGGTCTTCCGGTCCGCCGAGAGCGTCACGGCTCCCCCGATGCGGGCTCCACCCGGATCCTCCAGCGAGAACTGCAGGCCGGCCTCCACGACCGGTTCGTCGAAGGTCGCCGACACCGGTGCGCCCAGCGCGACCCCGGTCGCGCCGGCAGCCGGTACGCGGGCCGTCACCACCGGTGCCGCGTTGTCGGTGTTCTGGTTGTAGACGACATCCACCCAGTAGTTCCCACCCTGGAAACTCGAGGTCGGGAAGCCGGAACCCGACGCGTAGACCCCGTTCTGAGCGGACGGGGCGGCCAGCGGCGGGGTCGACACGGCCGTCCGGTTGAAGTAGCCGGCGTCCACCGAGTACCGCCCACCGGTAGTGGTGTAGGAGGCCACGTAGGTCGTGGCCGCCGATGACCGGGACCGGGTTCGCGAAGGTCAGGGTCTGCCAACCCGACGCGGTCTCGTCGGTGAAGGTGCCCGTGGCCAGCCGCTGGCCGGCGGCGCTCCACAACGACCCGGTGTGGGTACCGACGTTGCCCGCCCCCTTGTAGAACTTCACCGCCGTGATCGTCCCGTTCGCCGCGGGGGTGAACCGCACCCCCATCTCGTACGCCCCGGTGTCGTCTGCTTCCACCACCGTCGGCACCGTGGCCGAGCTGAACAGCGAGCACGGGCACTGCTGGGCGGTTTCCGTGGTGAACGACCAGGTCGCAGCCGGGTCCAGCGCGTTGCCAACGGCATCCGTGGCGATGAGGTTCACGGTGTAGGCGGTTGCTGCGGCCAGCGGCGCCGGCGGGCGTCCAGGTCACCGTCTTCTGATCGGCCGACAGGCTCACCGCACCGGCGAGCTTCGCCCCGCCCGGATCGGCCACCGCGAGCTGCACGCTCGGCTCGGCCACAGGCTCGCTGAACGTGGCCGACACCGTCGTGTTCGTCGCGACCCCGGTCGCTGCGGGCGCCGGGAGCCCGGGCCGTCACGGTGGGCGGCGTCGTTGTCGGAGTTCGGGCCGAAGACCACGTCGACCCAGTAGTTGCCGCCCCGGTAGGTCGAGGTGGGGAAGCCGGTGCCGACCCGGTAGACGCCGTTCGGGCCGTTCGCCGCCGGCGCGCTCAGCGGCGGGGTGGACACCGCACCCTTCTCGAAGTACTCGGCGTCGGCCGAGTAGTGGCCGCCGGTCATCGTGTAGGACGCCACGTAGGTCGCGCCGCCGGTGACCGGTACCGGGTTGGCGAAGGTCAACGTCTGCCAGCCGGTCGCCGTCTCGTTCGGTGAACGTCCCGGTGGCCAACTGCTGGCCGGCGTTGTTCCACAACGACCCGGTGTGCGTTCCGAGATTGCCTGCGCCCTTGTAGAACTTGACCGCCGAGATCGTCCCGTTCTGGGCCGGGACGAACCGCACGCCCATCTCGTAGGCGCCGGTGTCGTTCACGTCCGGCAACGTCGGCACGGTGGCTGCGCTGAACAGCGAACACGGGCAGGTCTGGGTGGCGGTCGTGGTGAACGACCAGGTCACGGCGTCGACCATCGGGTTGCCGGCGACATCGGACACCTTGACCGAGGTGGTGTAGGCCGTGGCCGCGGCCAGCGGCGCCGCGGGGGTCCACGTCACCGTCCGCTGGTCGGCCGAGAGGGCCAGCGGCCCCGGCCAGCTTCGCGCCCGCCGGATCGGCCACCGTGAACTGGGCAGCGGCCAGGGTCACCGGCTCGTCGAAGCTCGCGCTCACCGTCGACGCGAGCGCGACGTCGGTCGCCGCGACCGCCGGGGATCGTCCGGTCAGCGTCGGGGGCGTGACGTCGGCGTTGGCCGGGGGCTGGAAGATCGCGTCCACCCAGTAGTTGCCGCCGCCGAAGGTCGAGGTCGGGAAACCCCCACCGGCCCCGTACCGGTAGATGCCGTTTCCCCCGTCCACGCCGCTGGGCAGCGCGTGCATCGACTGGTAGTCGGCGCCCTTGCCGTTGAAGTAGCCGGAATCGGCGGCGTACCCGCCGTTGGGCGCGAAGTAGGACACGACGTAGGTGGTGCCGGCCGTCACCTCGGCCGGCGTGGCGAACGTGAGGGTCTGCCATCCCGAGGTCGTCTCGCCGGTGAACGTCCCGGTCGCCAGCCGGTCGCCGGTCGCCGACCACAGCGATCCCGGTGTGCGTGCCGGTGTTGCCGGCCCCCTTGAAGAAGCGCACCCCCAGCACCTGACCCGGCCGGTCGAAGCGGACCTTCGTCCCGACCTCGATCGCCGCCGGATCGTTGGCGCTCTCGATCGCCGGCCGGGTGAAGTCGTCCCAGACGGTGCACGGGCACGCGGCCGGGCGCGGTGATCCGGTCGTGAAGGAGAAGGTGACCGGGGCCGCGACGGTGTTGCCGGCGAGGTCGGCTGCGTTCACCGAGACCGAGTACTGGGTCGCCGGCCGCCAGCGGCTGGGACGGGGTGAAGGTCACGACGAGCTGATCCGAGGACAGCGCGGTCGTACCCGTGACGGGACCGGCCGGGCCGGTCACGGTGACCTGCACGGAGGCTGGGTCGATCGGCTCGTCGAAGGTCACGGTCAGCGGGCTCGCCAGCGGGATGCTGCCGGCCCCGTTCGCCGGGGAGGTTGCCGTCGCCACCGGTTTGCGGACGTCGTTGCCGGCCGTCTCCGCCCAGACGACGTCCACCCAGTAGTTCGCGTCATTGAACGACAGGGTCGGGAACCCGCTCGTGCCGATCCGGTACACGCCGTTCGGCCCGTCGGTCCCGCTCCGCAGTGCGGTCAGCGGCTCGAGCGTGGTGCCCACCCCGGTGAAGTAGTCCACGTCCGAGGAGTAGTGGCCGGCCGGCGCGAAGTACGACGCGACGTAGGTCGTGTTCGCCGTGACCGCGACCGATGTCGGGAAACACCAGGGTCTGCCAGCCGGTCGCGGTCTCGTTCTCGAATGTCCCGGTCGCGAGGCGCTGCCCGCTCGTCGCTCCACAGCGATCCGGTATGCGGTACCGGTGTTGCCGGCGCCCTTGTAGAACCGCACGCCCGCGCACGAAGCCGCTGGAGCTGGCCCGCCACTTCACGCCGACCTCGACTGCGGTCGGGTCCGGCGTGTCCGGGGTGCCGGGAACCGTTCCGTCGGACCAGATCGAGCACGGACACTGCCGCGGACCGGCCGCCGCGGACGCCGAGACCGGCGGGGAGAGGTTGGCCGAGTCGTCGACCGCCCGTGCCCGCAGAGCGAGCTGTCCCGACGCCGCCGGGTGTGAAGGTGTAGCTCCACGTCGTCGTCGCCCGCGGTCCACGCCGGCCGGGTGCCAGGTGGTGCCGCCGTCGCTGGAGACCTCGACGCCGGCGACCTGGCCGCCGGCGTCGGTGACGGTGCCCGAGAAGGTGTACGGCGCGCCGACCGTGGCGGCCGGCGCGTTCGTGATCGCCACCGTCGGGGCGGCGCTGTCGCTGCTGGCGGTGGCGGCGACCAGCCCGCTCTGCAGGGTCGCCGGTTGCACGCCCATGTCGGCCAGGAAGTTGACCGTCGCCTGCTTGATCCGCACATCGGAGGTCGGGCGTGCCGGTCTGGAACGCGTGCTCGTCGTCGACACCCCAGGCCCACTGCACGGTGCCCGGCGCCGAACACGAGCGCGCCGCTGGAATGCCGGTACATGGTCAGCGCGTGCGTCTTCGTACCCGAGCCGTAGAGGTCACCGTAGTTCTGCAGCACGTAGGGACCGTTCGATGTCCACTGTGGTCCGGGACAGCTGAGCGACCCCTGGCGGCTGCGAACCGTTGTCCTCCACCGAGTTCCACTCGTATCCGAGCGTGCCGGGCTGGAAGGTGTAGGTGCTGCCCGCAGCCATCGTGGCCAGCGGCGTGTTCCGCCACAGCCGCATCTTCCCGTAGGCCGCGGGGACCTGCATCGAGTCGTCCCGCCGGCCGTTGACCGTGAAGAGGTTGCCGAGCAGCGAGTTCTCCGGCTTGCCGCCGTCCTTGGGCGGGCGACTCGCGCGGGTCGCGCCAGGTGCCGGTCCACTCCGGCGCTGGGGTCGACGGCGCCCTTGGTCTCCTTGTAGCAGACCAGGGTTCGCCAGTCCGTGTGCGAGGGGTCGATGCTGGGCTCCCAGCGCGTCTTCCAGAAGATGTCGTTGCCGGTGAGGAAGGCCAGGTTGCACGCCGGCCGTCGCGGGCGGCCTCGACGTTGTTGCGCTGCTCGTTCGACCAGTACTCGTCGTGGCCCGACCGCCATGAACACCTTGTGATTGGTGATCAGATTGTCCGCGCCGGGCGGTGTCGACGTTCGTCGTGTAGCTCACGTCGTACCCGTTGGCCTCCAGGAACCGGAGCATCGGGTACTCGGCGTTGAAGATGTAGTTCTCCTCGCCGCCCCCCTCGATCGGCCGGTTGTAGGACACCTTGTAGGCCGAGCCCTCCGGGCCCGGGGGCCGTAGCCGTAGTACAGGCTGTTGCCGCCGTAGCGGTTGTAGGCCTGCCAGGTCGAGTCCGACGTCTGGAACAGCACCTTCGACGTGCTGGCGTCGTCGCGGACGACGAACGGCACCTCGTTCTCGCCGCCGGTGTCGTTGCGGTGCAGGACCGCGTAGTAGAGCCCGGATACGGCGTCGGCGGGGACCGTCCAGGTGACCGAGGGCGCCCAGTTCCCGCAGTCGAAGAGCCCGGTGGGGTCGGTGAGGCAGTCGGGCTGGGTCTGCGGTGTGTCCGCGCGACACGGTCCCGACCTGGCGCGCGCCGACCCCGCCGTAGTAGCCGAGCCGGAAGATGTCGACGCGGTAGCTGGCGTGCGTCAGTCTTGACCTTGAAGGTCACGGTGGAGCCGGGCGTGGCGCTGATGTCGGTCGTGAAGCCGGCGATGCTGTCGTCGGTGAGTCTCGACCATCCAGTTGGGCGTACCCGGGCTTGCTGTTCTCGCAGGCCACCTTGTTGACCACCGGTGCGTCGCAGACGGCGGCCTGCGCTGCCGGGCGTACCGACGACAGCACCGAGCAGCAGCAGGAAGCCGACCATCCCCACGACCAGCACGATCCGCCCGCGCAGAGCGGCCACCCCGAGGTCGATCCGCGCCATCGCGCACACGGACATCTGCCCTTGCCCTTCGTGACCGGCTCACGCCGACCGATCGCACGGGCTCGCCGCGGCGGGCCCTGATATCGATGGGGACACCGTGATCGGCGGAGATCGCCTCATCACAGCAGGTAACCGAGCAACTACATCTGAGCAACGTGTGAGCTAATGGCCGTCATCGAAAGCCTGGCGTCAACCGGACATAACCCGCGCCGCGGCTGTCGCAGTGACCAACCGTCGCGGCTGACCGCCGCTGCGTTACACGGATGTCGCAACGTGGGCTCGTTTCACCCACAACGCCGTACGGACGTTGCCCGCAGCACCAGAACCAACGCCGACCCGAGCGCCGCGGTGGCCACCCCCAGCGCCACCTCGGCCGTCGCGACCGTCATCAGCACGCCGACGAGCACCGACGAGCCGAAGCGGGCCAGCGCCTGCGCGGTCTGCACCACCGCCATCCCCGAGGCGCAGCGGGTCGGCGGGAGGATCTCGGCCAGCCACGCCGGCAGTACGCCGTCCGTGGCCGCGTAGAAGAGCCCGTGCAGGACCAGCACGAGCCGCGGCCGCGAGGTAGCCGGGCAGGCCGGCGAGCATCACCGCGTAGGCCGCCGAGGAGCAGGGCGTGCCCGAGCACGAACACGCGCCGACGCCCCAGCCGGTCGGCCAACCGACCGACCGAGGCCGCGGCGAGCAGGAAGACGCCGGCGCTCCCGAGCGGCAGCAGCGGCAGCATCGCCAGCGGGATCCCCGTCGACTGCTGCAGGAGCAGGAAGAGGAACGCGTCGGAGAGCGTCGCGAACCCGAGCACCGCGGCCACGACGGCCGCCGTCCGCAGCCGCGGCAGCCGCAGCAACGCGACGCATGTCGCGCCAGGCCGGCCGGGCCGTGTTCGACCCCGGCCGCCGGGCGGGCACCGGCGGGGCGTTGACCAGACCGGCCAGCACGATGAGGCCGAGCAGCGCGAAGCAGAAGCTGACGACGAAGATCGGCTCGGGCGCCGGTACCCACGTAGCTCAGCAGCAGGAAGGTGATCACCGGCCCGAGCAGGGCACCCGCGGTGTCCATGGTCCGGTGCACGCCGAAGGCGGTGCCGAGCCGGTCCGCCGGAGCCGCCGAGGCGATCATGGCGTCGCGCGGGGCGGTGCGCAGGCCCTTGCCGGCGCGGTCGGCGGCGAGCATCGCGCCGATCCCGAACCCGCTCGCGCCGACTCCCAGCATGCCGACGCGGGTGGCGGCCGACAGCCCGTAACCGAGCCCCGCGACGGCCTTCGGCCGGCCCCAGCGGTCCGACAGATGCCCGCCGACCAGCCGCAGCACCGCGGTGGCCCCGGTGTAGAAGCCGTCGAGGAGACCGAACTGCACGTAGCTGATCTGCAGGCGTGTAGACCAGGTACAGCGGCAGGAACGCGGTCACCATCTCCGCCGAGACGTCGGTGAGCAGGCTGACCAGCCCCAGCACCAGCACCGTGGCCGGGACCGACCGGAGGCGCGTCGGCCGGAGGCGCTCGGACCTGGCTGAGGTACACGGCATTCCTTTCCGCTTGCTACCTCTCGCCCGTCGCGCAATTACGCTCCGCCGTTACGGCGGCTCTTGGTCTCCGATTGTGAGTAACGCCTAGCCCGCTCTGTCGTCGAACAGGTGAGTGGTGCACCCCCGAACGGGGCTGGGCACACGCCCCGAACGTGTGCCGGCGTCACCAGTCGACTCGGCCGGGTTCCGGCCGACGGAAAGGCGTCGGAGTCACCCGAGCCGGCGCGACTGCGAGGGGGCACGATGGGATCGATTCGTCGGTCTTGGGCGATGCGCGACCGCACAGCCTGGCTTGTCTGCTCGGTCCGGTAATGCCGACGTTGTCGACCGCTTCGTTGCCGCTTCGTCGTCGACGACCAGCGAAGCAGCCGCTCCCCCGTCCGCGCTGGGAACGCCGCTACGCGTGGGCCGTCGCGGCCGTCGACCTGTCGGCCGTGCTGGCCGTCGTCGCCGTCGGCCACGTCCTGGGCCTCGGCAACTACGCGCCCCGGTTCGGCGGCACGATCTCCCCCGGCCTCGGCCTGATCGTCGCGCTGCTCACCGTGCCGCGCTGCTGCTGACCCGGGCCTGGGACCAGCGCGTGCTCGGGCAGGGCTCGGAGGAGTTCACCCGGCTGATCCGGGCTTTCGTCACCTCGGCCGTCGTGCTCGGCCTGGCCGGCCTGGCCCTGCAACTGCCGGCCGTCCGGCCGTGGGTCTTCGGCCTGCTCCCGCTGGCCGGCCTGCTGTCGCTGATCGGCCGCTTCTGGCTGCGCAAGTGGCTGCACCGCAGCCGCGCCGCCGGCCGTTTCATGCACCCGGTGCTGGCCGTCGGCACCATCGAGTCCGTTGAGGACATCATCCGGCGCACCCGCCGCGACCCGCACAACGGCTGGGTCGTCGAGGCGCGCGTGCACCCCGACCGGCACCGGCAAGGACGGCGCGCCGGACATCCTGGGCGTGCCGCGTGCAGGGCGACCTGGACGCCGTGGCCGACACGGTCCGCGACGGGCGCTACCAGGTGGTCTCCATCGGGCAGGCGCCCGGCTGGACCGGTCAAGCGGCTGCACCGCCTGGCCTGGGACGTCGAGGGCCTCGGCACCGACCTCGTGGTGGATCCGGGCCTGATGGAGATGGCCGGCCCTCGGCTGCACATCACCCCCGTCGACGGGCTGCCGCTGCTTCGGCTCACCCAGCCGACCTACAGCGGCGTTCCGCGGGTGCGTGAAGAACGTCATCGACCGATTCGGCGCCCTGTTGCTGGTCCTGATCACCGCGCCGCTGCTGCTCGTGCTGCTGGCCATCGCGGTGAAATGCGACGGTGGGCCGGTGTTCTTCCGGCAGACCCGCGTCGGACAACACGGCAAGACCTTCCGCATGATCAAGTTCCGCTCGATGTGCGTCGACGCCGAAGCCCGCAAGAACGAACTGCTGGCCACCAACGAGGGCGCCGGCCCGCTGTTCAAGCTGCGCAACGACCCTCGGGTAACCGCGATCGGCGCCATGCTGCGCCGCTACTCGCTGGACGAGCTCCCCCAGCTGTTCAACGTCCTGGCCGGCACGATGTCGCTGGTCGGGCCGCGTCCTCCGCTCCCCGAGGAGGTCGCGAAGTACTCCCGCGACGCCGAGCGCAAGCTGCTGGTCCGCCCCGGTCTGACCGGGCTGTGGCAGGTCAGCGGGCGCAGCAACCTGTCCTGGGAGGAGTCGGTCCGCCTCGACCTGCGCTACGTCGAGAACTGGACCCTGGCCATGGACGCCTTGATCCTCTGGAAGACCTTCGGGGCGATGATTCGAGGCAACGGTGCCTTCTGATTCGCCTCGCGCTCCCCGCACTAGTTCGTCGCATCAGCTTGGAGTTCACCTCCCGTGACGACATCCCTGAAGGCCATCGTCTGCGTCGCCGCAGAAGGACCGCCGGACGGAGTTCCTCGAGTTCTACGACGCGAGCTACTCGACCATCGTCGGCGAGCTGCTGGCGGTGACCGGCGAGCTCGACGAGGCGCGCGCCGTCGCGGCGGCGTCCTTCTCCCGGGCCTGGCAGGCCTGGCCGGCGATCTGCTCGCTGCCGGAGCCGGAGATGTGGGTCCGCGCGGACGCGATGACTCGCGCCTACGCACCGGCCCGCGGGGCTGCGGCTGCTGCAGCACGGGCTGCCCGCCGTCAAGCCGGTCGACCTCGACCCGCGAGGACGCGGTGCTCGTGGCCGCGCTGCAGCAGCTCCCGATGCCGCAGCGGCTGCCGCTGGTGCTGCACTACATGGCCGAGATCCCGGCGTCCGTCATCGCCGAGTGGGCCAAGTGCTCGGTCGAGCAGGTCGACGAGCTGCTCGACACCGGTTTCGACGGCGCTGGTCGGCATCCTCGACTGGCCGGCAGTGCCGACGGACACGACCGAGGACGACGAGTACGAGTGGACGGCCGAGGCGCTGCAGGACAGCGCGGGCCGGCTGGCCAAGCACATCACCACCTCCCCGTCGGCGGTCGTCTTCCGGCAGGCCGCGGTGACCAAGTGGACCGAAGCGGCGCCCCGGTGTCCGCCGCGGCGGTGGCGTGTGTCGGGGTGATCGTCGCGCTCTCGCTACCCTCTCCCCCTCCGGAAGCCCGACCCGCCGCCTACACCGCCCCGCCCGGCAGCGGGGCCTGGGCGCGCTGCCCGACCAGCCCGGCGCCGCGGTCCAGATCGCGGCGGCCACCCCGCTCAACTCGACCGCGACCGGCCCGACCAGACTCCCGGCCTCGGCTCGGGGCGCGGCCGGGGTGCGAGCCGGGAGCGGCGCTCCACTGCCCGCAGCGCCACTTCCCGCGTCCCTCCGCACCCGTGCCGCGAGCGGCGGCGCTGCCCGCCGCTGCGGCCACGACCACCACCTGCCCCCGCGTCCACGTCCGCACCCGTGGCGACGGCGGCGGCGCTGCCGGCCGCGACGGCCGCAACCAGCACGGCCACCTCGACGACCTCGGGTTGCCGACCGGCACGGGCACGACAGGTGGCACCACGAGCAGCACGACGAGCACCACGACGGGGCTGACCACCACGACCAGCCCGACCCCGACGACCAGCAACCCGACCGACACGACGGAACCGACCGGCACCACCACCGAGACCACTGCGGCAGCAACGGGGACGACCGCGACCACCGCGACATCGATCGACACCGTCGTCGCCACGGCGCCGTCGGGTGGGATCAGCACCACGGATACGACGCCCCTGGTGCTGATCGACCTCTCCACGTTGACCGTGGTCCAGAACTGACGTCCGGCGTGGTGCGAACGGCACTTTCGGGCAATAGGTTTGCGCGAAAGTGCCGTTCGCGCATCGGCGCAGCCCTGCGCGTCGGCCGGAACGAGGTCGGTGGCGGCCGCTGCGCCGACGTCGACAGCAGTCCAGTTCGATCGTGCCAAAGGTGACTGGTGTCGAACTCGGCGTTGCGCCCGCTCACCCTTTTGCCACCAACCGCGGTGCC
The DNA here is from genome assembly GCA_963730945.1 of uncultured Actinomycetota bacterium. Lineage (GTDB taxonomy): Bacteria > Actinomycetota > Actinomycetes > Mycobacteriales > Pseudonocardiaceae > Pseudonocardia. Next base: position 402,714 of record CAVSTV010000001.1, on the reverse strand, counting down.
CACCAGCAGGCGCACCCGGCTACTGCAACGAGTAGTGCGAGCGGCCCGTTCGCTCGCACCTGCGGGCGAAAGTGCCGTTCGTGCCTCTCGCGGAGATCCCGCGCGCCTCGACCATCTCGTAGATCCGCTCGTAGAACTCGGTACTGCGGGCGATCTGATCGGCCGCCCGCCGCCGCAGATCGTCGCGCAGCGCCGGAGCCTGCTGCCACTGGCCCCGGATGCCGCTGCGCAGCTGCGCGTCCAGGTCGGGCGCGTCGAGGTGCACCAGCTGCAGCCCACCCTCGAGAATGCAGCGTGTTCAGGATCCAGCCGACGAGCGCCGACGGCAACAGCGGGAACCGAGGCGGGCGAGGGCCCACCCGTGATCGTCCGCCTCGTGTCTACAGTCTTGCGGCATGCGAGCACTGATAACCGGCGGCGCCGGCTTCATCGGATCGAACCTGGTCGACCGGCTGCTGGGTGACGGCGCAGAGGTGCTGGTCGTCGACGACCTGAGCAACGGCGACCCGGCGCAACCTCGACCAGGCGCTGGCGCGCCGGCGCGCGGCTGATTCAGCTGGACGTGCGCGACGCAGCGGTGCTGCGGGATGCGATGGCCGGGTTCCGGCCCGACACCGTGTTCCACCTCGCTGCGCAGATCGATGTGCGCGCCTCGATGGCAGACCCCGCCCATGATGCCACCGTCAATGTGCTCGGCTCGATCAACGTGTTCGCCGCGGCCCTGGCCGCCGGCGCGCGGCGGGTGATCAACACCTCGACCGGCGGGGCGATCTACGGCAGCACCGATCGGATCCCGACCCCGGAGACCGAGACCGCGCGTCCGCTGTCGGCCTACGGGCTGAGCAAGCGGACCGTCGAGGAGTACGCCGCCTGGTTCCGCAGCGCGCACGGCCTGGACGTCGTCACGCTGCGCTACGGCAACGTCTACGGCCCGCGCCAGGACCCCACCGGCGACGCCGGGGTGATCGCCCGGTTCTGCGACCGGGTACTGGCCAAGGAGCCACCGCTCGTGTTCGGCGACGGCACCCAGACCCGCGACTACGTCTACGTCGCCGACATCGTGAGCGCCAACGTGGCCGCGGCCACCGCCGCCGCGCCCGAGCACCGGGTGTACAACGTGGGCACCGGCATCGAGGTGAGCGTCCTCGAGCTGGTCGAGGCCGTCGCCGGGGCGGCCGGCGTCGACCCGGCCGCGTTCGCTCCGGAGTTCCGGCCCGGCCCGGGCCGGCGAGGTGCAGCGCAGCTGCCTCGACGTGACCAGGGCCCGCGATGATCTCGCCCTCGCCGAGCCGACCCCGCTTCAGGCGGGGCTGGCCGTGACACTCGACTGGGTGAACACGCACCGCGGCACCGCCCGGCCTGGATAACGGGTCGTACCGGGCGGCATCGACCACGTTCGGCCGCGAAGCGGCGGATCAAGGGTCCGGCGCGCTCCGTCGGGCGGCGGAACCCACCACAGTTCATGGCCGGCGAGACCGGTCCTGGCTCAGCTCGCTGCACTTGAACTGCACGAAGGCGGCGAGCTGTCCGAATGTCTCGAAGTTCTCGCCGAGGATCTCGTCGTCCTCCATCTCGATCCCGAACCGGCTCTGCACGCAACTCCGCCGGGCGCCGGGTGGCCGAGGAACGCCATCGGACTGGCCGTCATGTCGTAGGCGCCGGCCTGGAACACGCCCACCAGGTCGCCGATCTCGGGGGCGCCGTGGCGAAATGGGGTAGCCCGGATCTTCCGTACCCCTGCCGTCGCATATACGGTTGTTATTAGTCGGGCACTCTCAGTTCCACGCCCGGGGACCGCGTAACGCACGAAGCTGCCCGCCCGAGCCTTGCCGTGTGGGCCCGACACACGCCCGGGCTCACGAGAACCAGGACTAGGCGTTTGCCGTGGTCCGGTCGACAGTGGGGAGACAGCAGTGCCTTCGTGGAGCAGTGATCCAAGTTCGTGGCCGCCGGTGGCGGAGCGGGCTCGGCAGCACTGGTTGGTCGAGCAGCGATTACGTGAAAAACTGTTGGCGAGCTCGCCAGCGGATCGGGAACGCATTACCCGGGATGTCTACAATCGATTGTTCGACGAGGTGCCCTGGCACGACGCTAATGTCGCCGACACCGGGACCGTCGACGCCTACGAAGAGCACTGGTTCCAGCTCTACGGACCGCTGACCCGCCCGGATGACGTGCTGCTCGACATAGGGTGCGGGCGCGGAGGCCTGGTGAACCGGTTCGCAAGAGCGGTGTCGCAAGCAATCGGCCTGGATGCTTCGGACGCGATGATCGAGATCGCGGAGAAGTCCAAACCGACCAACGTCCGGTTCATCGTCGGAAATCTACTGACACCGCCGGTTCCGCCGAGGTCAGTGGATTTCGTGGTGAGCCGCCAGCTGATGGAGCATTTGCATCCCGACGATGTGCCCGAGCATCTGCGCGCCGTGTTCGAGATACTGCGGCCCGGGGGTCGGTTCCTCATCGAAACGCCGAGCCGGATCACCGGTCCGTGGGACATTTCGCGTGGGTTCACCGATACCGCATCCGGTTTTCATCTTCGCGAGTACACCAACGGGGAGATGGGAGCGATGCTGCGCAGTGCGGGGTTCCGGCGGGTGCGGGGACCGGCCGTGCCAGCACGAGTCCTGGCTCGCCTGAGTACCGGCAGTCGCCGCAGCGCCGACATGCCGGTCCGCGTCAAGTCCGGGATCGAATCGGTGCTGCGCACTGCGCCCGTGACGGTCCGGCCGAAACTCGCAGGCCCGCTGTTGGTTCGCGATGTCACCCTGGTGGCCGAACGCCGCTGATCGTCCGGGGACCCGGTACACCACCGGTTTCATCGTCTGGCCGCGACCCTCGTGCCGTCGACTGCGCGCCGGAGGTCACGCACAGCCGCCCGGCACCGAGTACTCAGAGGTGACTGCAGACGACACCGCGGCCCAGCCCGCGCTGAGCATCCTCTCCGCGGCCGGCGACACCGGGCCGCACCTGGCTGAAATGATCGACTCGGTGGTCGCTCAGACCGCCGGCGACTGGGAATTGATCGTCGTGCACGACGGGAGGTCGCGAGGAGGTCGAGCGGATCGTCGCCGGGTACGCCGGGGACGCCCGGATTCGGCTGGTGCGCCAGGCGCACCGGGACATGGCCGGCGGGGTCAACGCGGCCGCGGGAGTGGCCCGCGGCGCCTACTACGCCGTCGTGCCCAGCGACGGTCAGCTCAAGCCCACGTTCTGCGAGCGCGTCGCGCAGGTGCTGGCCGAGCACCCCGAGATCGACGTGCTGTGTGTCGACGCACTCCCCTTCCTCGACGGCGAGGACCAGTGGCCCAGCTTCCGGCAGCGCTGCGGGATCACCGACGAGCCGGGCGTCGAGCACCGGGCAGCGTTGGCCGAGATCGTCCGACGGCCCGCGCTCTACACGACGGCCGCCATCCGCGCGTCGGCCTGGAAGGCGGCCGGTGGTTACCCCGCCGACACGCCGCAGGTGGAGAGCCTGGCGATGTGCCTGCGCATGTCGGCCGCCGGGTGCGACCTGCGGGTGCTGCCCGAGCAGCTCGGCGGCTACCGGCTGCACGCCGACGACCTCGACGACAAGCCGGGCGACCACGACGAGTACGACGCCAGCGTCGAGCGGGCGTTCCTCCAGGTCGCCGCCCTCACCGACGACCCGCAGGTGCTGGCCGAGCTGCGCTCGACGCTGCGCAGCACCGCTACGAGAAGGCGCTGCGGCTGGCCCGTGAGGCGATGCGCAACTCCGACCCGCGCACCGCGCGACAGCAGGCCTGGCTCGCGCTCCGGCAGCGTCCTTCGCTACGGCCGGCGGTGATGTGGGCCGTGCTCCGGGTGGCGCCGGGCGGCGATCGACCAGGTGAAGGCCGCGAAGCGGCGGATCACGGGTCTGGTGCGCTCCGTCACGGCGACGGGGATGACCGGATGACGTCACCCATCACTGCAGCCGGAGGCCGAGCACCAGCAGCCAGTCCTGCCCGCCGGCGGAGTTGCGCGCGGGTGTGGTCAGCGTGCCTGAAGGGCCGATCTCGACCTCCATCGGCAGAGCGGTCGCGTTCGCCGGGTCGATCCACCGGGCGGTGGGCGATGACAACCTCGCCCTGTCCACGGTGATCGTGCGTGCAGTGGGAACGTAGGCGAGCAGCGAGCCGTCGGTCGTTCTCGCCACCGTGAGGTAGTCGTTCTGGAGGATCCCGACCTCGGCGCCGGCGGCGGCCTCGTCACCTCGTCCGGACGTGATGACGTCCGAGGACTCGTCCGGCACGAGGTCCCACCACGTGTGCGACGCGAACAGCTCGCGGATCTTGCGCAGCTGCGCCACGGCCGGCGTGTCGAGCCGTCCCTCCCAGTCGGGCTGGAACTCCCAGTCGTCGGAGCCGTAGAAGTAGCCCGGCGAGCCGGACGTCATCGCCCACAGCATCTGCCGGCGCAGGATCTCGTCCGTCGTCACCGGCGTCCCGGGCAGGTTGTTCTCGCCTTCGTAGTTCGCTTCGCCGAGCAGCGCCGGGCGGGGGTCGCGTTCCCCGGAGCGGCCGTACGCCGCCAGCACCGCCCGGTAGGTCGGCAGGTAGGTGTACACGAAGTTCCAGTCGACGTACCGCTCCCACGTTGCGCTGTCCGTCGAGAGCGACGTCGGGTAGCCGAGCTGGATCGAGAAGGGCCGGGTGTCGCCCGTGGATCGGATTCCCAGCAGCACCTGCTCGAACATCGCGTCATGCTCGGGAGGCGAGCTGTCCCGGTACGGGGGTGTCGCGCGGGAAGTGGTCGCCGCCGGTCATCCACACGATGTTCGGGAAGTCCCGGTACCGGGTTGCGACCATCGAGCCGTACCGCCGAGCGTCCTCGAGCGTGGCGTTGCCGAATGCTCCCTTGACGTTCCAACCGTCGATCGGATACAGGAACACCGTGTTGCCGTGGGCACATGCCGACCTGAGGTACTCGTCCACACGGAGCCAGTACGGCTCGTTCCACCGCGTGATGTCCCCGCGGTCGAAGGGGAGGATGCCGTCGAACGTGCGACCGTCATCGCCCGGGCCGCCGTTCTCCCGCGCCCCGATCAAGGACATGATCGAGGCGTTGAAGCCGTTCGCCTCGCGGTCGGCGAAGTACAGCTCGGCCTGTTGGGGCGACCAGCGGGTCAGCCCCGCCCACGGGGAGTCCCCGAGGATGAGGAGCGGCTCGCGCTGTTGGTCCTCGAAATACCTGCCGTTCGCGCTGATCGAAGTGACGTAGCGGTGGTCGGCCATCCTCGCCCCGGCGCACGGCGCCTGCGGCTCCGGGCCGGTCACGATCGGCCCGGTCGCGGCCGTGCACCCCATCGTGATGGAGCCGAGGAGGAGTAGCGAGGCCGCGACGATCGGCAGCCGTCGGTGCAGCACGGATCGGCCATCACCGGCGCCGGACCGGTGCGGGGTCAGCGTGCCGACCTCGCGTCGAGGAGTGCGAACACGCGCTGGAACGCGTTGCTGCTGAGCTCGATCTGAGCCTCCGCCCGCTCCCGCAGCTGTGACCGCAGCGCCGGCGCGCGCTCCCACGCCGCTCGCGCGGCGGACGCCACCCGGTCCTCGAGAGCGGGCTCCTCCAGGCGCACGAGGTGCAGACCACGTCCACCGAACATCGCGTCGAGCCCGAGCAGCTTGTCGTCGTAGTAGCGCGACGACGACAACCCGACAACGGGAACGCCCTGCGACAGGGCGAACACCGCCAGGTGATAGGCCCCGGTCACCAGGACGCGACAGTCCCCGACCCGGCGGGCGACATCCTGCGGCGTCGTGAAGCGGCTCTGCGTCGGCGCCACATCGGGGTACCCGGCCACGAGCGGCAGGGTCGAACGTCGATCCTCCGCCCGGTTCTCCGAGACGATCAGCGGCGACAGCTGCGCCCCCGCTGCACCCGCCACGGAACGGACGGCCCGACCGATTTCCTCCTGAGCCCTCGCCGCAACCGGCGAGTACTCCGCGACGCGCAGGCAGACACCGAGGTTCGTGCCCAGCTGGTCCCGCCGCAGCGAGTAGGCGAGCTCAATCGCATCGTCACCGGTGACGAGGACGCGGTCCGCCTCGACGCCCAGCCGACTCAGCAGGTCCGGTCCCACCCGATCCTCCCGCAAAGCGATGAGGTCGACGGCGGGCAGCACCTTGCTCGCCCTGCCGATCAGCGCCTCGTCGGTCAGCGGGCCGAAGCCTTGCCCGACCATCGCCGTCGGGATGCCGCGCTCGACAGCGCCCTGCAGGAGGTCGAGCGTGCGGTGGACTTGCCACGCATCGACGTCGGTCATGTAGCCGCCGCCCATCGCAAGTACGAGCGAGGCCCCCTCCAGGGCCTTGGCGACGACGGGCTGGGTCGTGGCGTCCTGCCGAGCGTCCTCGGCCGAGTGGTCGTTCGTGGATGGCGGCTCAGCACGGGCCCGTCGCGCGGCGCGCAGCCGCCTGACCGCGCCCGCCAGCTCTCCACTCGCGCGCAGCGAGCCCATGGAGGCGATCCCGGTGATGCCCGGCCGGAGGCGCGATCCCGAAGTGCTGAGGGCGTCCGACAGCCAGGCGGGCATCCGGCCGTCTGAGACGGGTTGCACATCCGGGTGGTACGCGCGCAGCAGGGCCGGCGCAATCGTCATCACCTGGATCGCAGCATCGGGCCAGCGCTCGCGGAGGCGGCGCAACGTGACGGAGAGCATCGCGAGGTCGCCGATGTTGCGCATCAGGTATTCGCCGTTCTGCACGAGGACGCGCAAGGGCGGATCGGGCGCTCTGCCGCGAAGTCCGGAACTGGTTCTCCTCGTCACTGAACCCCTGCCAGGCAGATGATCGCGAGATTGACAAGCCGCATACGGGAAGACTCGTCCGCTGCCCCGGAAGGGTTAACCTGCAGACCGGCTAACAGACCGCGCCCGCCCGACGAGCATCTAGGAAAGGGTCGTGCGCCCGACACCCGCGCAGCCCGTCACGGCTTTCGACATCCTCGAGGGAGCAGGTGGACACTCCACCGACGAGCAGCTCGGACGTCACGGCGCCGCCCTCGCAGCTGCGGACCAAGATCACCCGAGTCGCGACGGCGTCCGCAGCGGCGCAGGTCGTCACCCAGACAGTCACCCTGCTGCAGGTCGTCGTCCTCGCCCGCCTGCTGAGCCCCACGGAAGTCGGGATCTTCGCGGCCGGGACCGTGCTCACCTCGATCCTGGTCGACTTCTCCGAAGGCGGCTTGCGCGCCGCGCTCGTGAACCGGCAGCGCGACGTCGATGCCGCAGCGGAGACGGTGTTCTGGGCCACGATGCTCGGTGGCCTGCTCGCGAGCATCGGGGCACTCGCCGCGGCACCGCTGATCGGTGCGATCTTCGGCGACACCGACGGCGGGGCTCGTGGCCGCCGCCTCGGCAGGAGGGCTACTGCTCCATTCCCTGACGAACGTGCCGGAGGCAATCCTGCAGCGCGAGTACAGCGTGCCCCGCAACCTCGTCATCAGCCCGGTGGTTGCGATCAGCTTCGCCGTCGTGTCCGTCGTGTTCGCCCTTCTGGGCTTCGGCGTGTGGAGCCTCGTGCTCGGGACGTACGCCTCGACGCTGGTGCTGCTGGTGTCCGTGTGGGTCCTGGCCGGGTGGCGGCCGCGCCGGGCGAAGGCGTCGGTCCAGTTGTGGCGCCAGCTCGCCCGGTACGGGTTCCCGCTGCTCATCGACCGCGTCGGGACGAACATCCGAGGCACGATCGAGCCCGTGGTCGTCGCCCGCCTCCTCGACACGGCCGCCCTCGGCTTCTACCGCTACGGCATGCGGATCGCCAGGCTACCGGTCAGCGTCATGATCCAAGTTATCGCATACGCCCTGCTCCCGGCGTTTTCCCACATCGCCGACGACCCGGCCCGACTGCGCCCGAACTACCTGAAGGCACTCCGATGGATCACCTTCTGCGCCGTGCCGGTGTCCGGGCTCATGCTCGCCATCGGCGAGCCCGCCACCGTCGTCGTCCTCGGCGAGCCGTGGCGCGGCGCGGGGAGCATCCTCGTGGCAATGGCGGGACTCGGTCTCGGCAAAGCCTTTGCATCCGTCAGCGAGGAGGCAATCAAGGGCTGCGGGCGGACCGGGCTGATCAACCGGGCGACCGCGCTCGAGTTCATCCTCGGGCTGGGCCTGCTGCTCCTCATCGTGCCGTTCGGCCTGGTCGGCGTCGGATTGGCGATCTCGCTCACCGCCCTCGTCGTCGGTGTCTTCTGCCTCGTCCTGGCGAGCTCGGTCGTGGGCGTCCGCGCGGCGCAGGTCGTGCGCGCGACGCTGCCGACGGTTGTGGCCGGCATCGTCGCCGCAGCCGCGATAGCGGCCCTCGAACACCTCGTTCTGCACTCCGACACCCGGCCGACGTTCACGGCGCTCGCCTTCCTCGCCCTGGACGGACTCGCCTTCCTCATGGTGTACGTCGCGGCGTTGGGTGTCGTCGCGCCGGCGATGGTCGCAACGGTGGTCCGCTCGGCGTCGGCAGCAGGCCACCGCATGCGGCGGGTTATCGCTCGTCGATGAGCCGGCGCTCGTGCACGGCCGCGGCGCGCGCCAGCACCCGCGACCCAGCCCGGCTGAGCCGCTGCTTGAGCGGCCGGATCGCCCGCAACACGCCCGGAGCGACGGTGACGCCGACGACGACGGCGGTGCTGCGCGGGGTGCGTCGGGCCGCAAACGCAGCTCGGGATGCGGCGCGCGCTCCGGCCACGTCCCCGTTCACAAACGCCCACCGTGCGCGCCGCAGCTCCCGGTCGTAGTGGAAGCCACGGAGCCTCCTGCCGAGTAGGGCGAGCGTGGCGCCATCACCGGACTCCACAGCGGCCGCGGTGTAGGCCAGTTCGCGGGCCGCCTCGAACGCCTCGACACCGCTGGGGTCGCGCGACGCCGAATCGTCGCGCAGCCGGTACCTCGTAAGGCATTCGGGCAGGACGCGGATGTCGTGGCCCGAGACGATCAGCCGCAGGTAGAGCGCGATGTCCTCGACCAGATCGGTGCCCGCGGTGTACCCGCCCGCGGCCTCCCACGCCGTGCGCCGGAAGGTGGCGAAGTATGGGATCACATAGAGCTCGCCGATCATGTCTGCGAGCGTGATCCGGTGCTCCAGCCCGAAGCGCTTGCGCAGGAACGAGCCGGCGAGGTCGTAATCGTCGCCGTCGCGGAAGACCCGGGCGTCGCACGAGAGGACGTCGATCTCCGGCCGGCTGTCGAGGACCTCCGCCATCCGCTCGCAGAACCTGGGCGCGAGCATGTCGTCGCTGTCGAGGGGCACGAGGTACCGACCGCAGGACGCGTCGACAGCTGCGGAGATGCCGCCGATCAGGCGGCTGTTCTGCTGCCGGACGAGCCGGACGCGGGGGTCGCCGGTATAACGCCGGACGATGTCGGCGATCTCGTCCGAGGGCCCGTTGTCGACGACGATCAGCTCCCAGTCCGACAGCGTCTGCGCCAGGACAGATTCGATCGTCTCGGCGAGGTAGGCCTCGCACCGGTACGCCGAGCACAGGATGCTGAAAGCCGGTGTCCCGTGTTGGGCGCTGTTCATGCTTCCACTCTCATCCTGCTGGGGAACCGGATTCCTGCGGGGACTGCCGGACCACCTCCATGGACGTTCCGATCCGCCAGTCGTCGAAGACGATCCGGCCCACCGAATCGATCTCGCGGTAGCGGTAGGTCGTTGCCAGCAGCCGCCGGACCGACGTTGACCATCATTTACCCGTTGCTCTCACGTAGCCGATGTTGAGCTCGCACCGGCGATCTCGGCGAAGATGGACGCAGCGTTACGGTGATCACCCGATCGGGCCCTGCGCCACCACTCGATCGAGGTCAGCGATCGTGAACCGTGCGACTTCCCTCCGAGATTCGGCGTACCGCTGCTCCGCTCGAGGTGTCGATGTCCACTCGACGTCGTTGCGACTCTTCGAACCAGGTGACAGACAGCTGCTCCCCGCCGAGGGTCACGGCCAGCCCGGTGGGCGCGCCCGTTGCGCCGATGGTGTGCAAGGTCGTCACGACCACGAGGGGCACGACCCCCGTCACCATGGCGCCGAGCAGCCATGCCGGACGCCGGGCCTCGAGCCGGTCGGACCACCAGCCCAATCCCTGATCCACATCTCCGCGCACCGCGGTGTGGCGGAGGCCGGCAGTGGCCGCGTGGGCCACGTGCAGCAGGGGCCGACCCTGGTGACTGACCATGTGCGCGGCCGGGTCAACCGGATCTTGAGTCATGTCCAGATCCGGGTGCAATGGCCACGATGTCGCCACCTCGTGCCGGCCGGTACCGGTGAGTTGGTCGACGACCAGAATCGTCGGCTCGTCGGGCGGCGCGATCAGCCAGCGGCGATGCCGAACCGGTGAGCCGAGCCGCTGGTAGCCAGCGTGTTCGGCGTCGACGACGCCCTCGGCGAGGTCGACACCATGCAGCGAGGTGGTCGCCTTGGTCGTCCAGAGGAAGGGGCCGCCGGACACCGACTGATCGGCGCCGTCAACCGTGACCGTGGCGTGCGCCCGCGTGCCGCGATGGACGGTTCGCCAGCCGGGATGCCCGTAGTAGCTGCCGGCTCCTGGGTCACCGACGAGCTCGATCCCGTCGACGCTCAGCGTCAGCGCGAGGGCGTCGGCATGGCCGTGGGCCGCGATGGCCAAGTAGCCCAGCGGTCCGATGTCCATCGTCAGTCGGCGGCCTCCGGAACGCAGCACGACCAGGCCACCGTCGGCGAATCGGCGGCTGCGTGGTTCGCTCACCGTGCCGATGACCGGTGCCGGTGCGGAGCCGCCGAACCAGGCCGCGGTGAGGCCGGCCACTCCGTACCGTCCGGCTGTGGCGTCGCCGGTCACCGCGGCGACCGCCCCCAGATGACGGGCCACCTCCGGAACGGGCTCGATGTCCAGACGCAGGGCGAAACCTTCGTCGTCATCGCCGTAGCGCGGAACTGGGTCTCCGTCCCCGACCAGCGCGGTCAGGTAGTCCGCACCACGACGTAACGCGGCCACGATGGCGGGCTCCACCGGCCGGCCGCCCAACCGGAGTAGGGCTGCCACGACCAGCAACAGGTCTCCGGTGAAGACCTGGTAGGCCAGGGCCTGCTCGGCACCGGCACCATCGGGCAGTACCTGGCGCTCGGCCTCTCTGGCCAGCCCGTTGAGGGCCCGACGCAGGCTCCGCGCGGAGCCCCGCAGCTCTGGGTGCAGCAACGCACCGACCGCCAGTCCGGCCAGCTCGCCCACCAGGTGGTTGTTGGCCGAGCTGAACCGCGACCGGTCGGTCCAGCAGCGTCTCATCGACTCCGCGATCATCCGCACGACGGCGCGGTACCGATGCGTCGTCAACAGTTTGCTGTCCCGGAGCCCCTGCAGGGCGACGGCCACCGACACCGTCCGGACGCCCGCTTCGAAGGCGCCGCGCCAGGCGATGCCGATCCCCGGCGGATTCTGGGCCAGCCAGGAGTCGAGGTGGGCGAAGGCCGTCTCGGCGTAGCGTGGCTCGCCGGTGAACAGCCATGCCTCGGCCAGCCAAGTCAGGTGTTGGAGCCGGTTGAGCTCCCAGATCCACTTGGGGTCACCAGCGGCGCTGCGGTGGTCGAGCCGGGTCGCGGTCAGGGCCGGCCACCGAGTGCCGGACACCGGGTCCGAGTGCCAGTCGACCGGCTGGTCCAGCTCGACCTCGGGATATCCGAAGTACTGCACCCGCCCGGCGACAATGCGATCGGCGGCTGCCAACAGGGTGGCCACCGAATCCGGGTCGGCCGCGGCGACTACCGAGGCACGTTCGCGGTCGAGCAGGATCGGTCGGCCTGTCCCCGCGCGGAACTCGGCCAGCGCCACCTCCCAGTCCGGCCGCTCGAGCAGCTCGTCGTCGCCCAGTGGCGCCATGACGGGAGCGGCCACAGCCCGCGCCGCCGACACGGCCCGCCAGCAGATCTCGGCGGGCGACATCACCCGCAATCGCCGCCCGTACCAGGCCAGCGTGCCCATGTGACACCTTCCGAGTCGGTAACAAAAGACCGCCGCCGGACGAGCGACCGTCTGGCCTGGACCTTAACTTTTGCCGGATTTCACGATCCGATCACCATCGTCGGCAGGGGGACTGCTGGTTCTCCCCCTCGGGCACCTGCTGCTGGTGGTCGTTATCTCGACTGGGGAGGGAATGGCGTTACTAGTGGTCAACTGGTGCCACTCGGGAGGTAACACCGTCAGCTCCAGAGCGACCCCATACGGACTGGCCAGTGCACGGCGATGAGTCCCACCGGCGAAGGCCTGCGGGTCCCGACAGGTGAGGTGTGGATGAGTCCCGTTCCCGGCCCCACTTCGAGCCGCGGACCGAAGCGTGCCCTCTGGGCCTCCACCGCGCTCGACACCAAGGGCGGCGTTGCGAGCTACGTCCGCACCCTCTGGCAGACACCATTGGCCAGCACGTGGTCGGCCCAGCACATCGCCACCCACCGCGACGGCTCCACGCTGCTCAAGATCCTGACCTTCGCCCGTGCGATCGGCGTTTTCGGCGCTGCGCTGTCGCGGCGTCGACCCGACGTGGTTCACCTGCACATGGCTTCCTACGGAAGCTTCGTCCGTAAGGCGACGCTGGCGGCCATGGCCCGGTTGCGCGGGGTACCCGTGGTGATCCATCTGCACGGCGGGGAGTTCCATTCGTTCTACGCGCGCTCGCCCCGGGTGCTGCAGGCCGTGATCCGCTCGACCCTGGAACACGCTGCGGCGGTGGTCGCGCTCGGCGAACGCTGGGCCGAGCGGGTCCGACAGATCGCCCCGGCCGCCCGGGTGCACGTGGTACCCAATGCCGTCGCCCCGGTCGGGCCGGTCCGGCAGCCGGCCGCCAGTGAGCCGGTGCACGTGGTCTATCTCGGCGAGATCCGCGACGGCAAGGGCACCTTCCTGTTGCTCGACGCCTGGGCCAAGATCGTCGTCGAATCCGCGGTGCCGATCCGGCTGACGATCGCCGGCAACGGTGAGCTCGCGCGGGCTCAGCAGCGCATCGCCGAGCTGGGGCTGGGCGGGTCGGTGCAGTTGCGCAGCTGGCTCGCGGCCGACGAGGTCGCGGTGCTGCTGCGGTCGGCCCAGGTGCTGACGCTGCCCTCGTTCGCCGAGGGGCAGCCGATGGCCGTCCTGGAGGCGATGGCCAACGGCCTGTGCGTGGTGGCGACCGACGTCGGCGGCATACCGGAGATGCTCGCCGAGGAGTGCGGGCTGCTGGTGTCGCCGGGAGACGTCAACGCGCTGGGCGCCGCGCTGCGTCAGGTGATCGACAACCCGGTCGAGCGGACCCGCCTCGGTGACCGCGGTCTGGACCGGGTGCGCACCACCTTCGACACCGCGGTCGTGTGGCGTCGGATCGACGAGCTGTACCGGGAGGTCACGTCCCGATGACCGGGATTGCTACACGGTCCACGCGCAGGTCGGGGCCGTTGCGGCTGCTGTTCGTGGTACCCGATCTGGGGGTCGGCGGGGCGGAGCGGCACGTCACGACGCTGCTACCCAACCTCGACGGGAGCCGGTTCGCACCCGCGGTGCTGTGCATCGGCCAACCGGGGGCCCTGTTCACCGACCTGGTCGACGCCGGGGTGCCCACGCGGTCGCTCCGCCGGACGAAGCGCGAAGCGCCCGGAGCACTCGCGGACCTTGTGCGTGAGATGCGCCGCAGCCGACCGGACATGGTGATCGTTCGCGGCTACAACGCCGAGGGTCTCGGCCGGATCGCCGCGAGGATCGCCGGGGTGCCCCGGGTCGTGGTCTGGGTGCACAACCACGGCGACATCACTCCGCGCGGGTGGTTGCGGCGGACCGCCGACCGGCTGCTCGACCGGATCACCGACGCCTACTACGGCGTCGCACAGGCGCAGACCGAGTACCTCGTCAACGATCTCGGCTATCCCGCCGACAAGATCAGCATTGTGTACAACGGCGTCGACCCGGACCGGTTCGACCCGGCCGCCCGGCGCGACCTTGCACTGGCCGCCGAGCTCGGCATCGGGGCCGATGATGCCGTGCTGGGCATCCTCGCCGCGCTGCGTCCGGAGAAGGACCATGCGACGCTGCTGCGGGCGTTCCGCACGGTGGTCGACGAGCTGTCGAACGCCCGGTTGCTGGTGGTCGGCGACGGCACCGAGCGGGCCCGCCTGGAGAAGCTGACGGCCGAGCTCGGGCTGACCGGCCAGGTGATCTTCACCGGCTCCAGGTCCGACATCCCGGCGGTGCTCGGCCTGATCGACGTGATCACGCTCAGCTCCTACAGCATCGAGTGCTTTCCGATGGCTCTGCTCGAGGCGATGGCCGCCGGTCGGCCCGCGGTGTGCACCGCGGTCGGCGGAGTTCCGGAGATGGTGGAGGACGGCGTTACGGGCTACCTCGTCCCGCCGCACGATCCGGCCGCGCTGGCCGACCGCTACCTGCGGCTGCTGCGCGACCGGGGCACCGCGCGCACGTTCGGCGCCGCCGCGCGGACCGCGGTCGAGACGAAGTTCAGTCTCGAACGCTCGGTCCGGGCCGCCGAGACCGCCCTGGAGCGCACCGCGGGCCGGACGCCGGCGGCCGTCGAGCCGGTGCGGTTGACGCTGGTGCTCGACCTGACCTTCGTCGGCGGCGCCGAGATGGTGCTGCTGGAGACGTTCCGGCAGCTGGATCCCGCCGCGGTCCGGCCCCGCGTGATCTGCCTGCGCGAGGCCGGCCCGCTGGCCGACGACTTCCGGGCGGCGGGGTTCGACGTCGAGGTGCTGGACCGGTCGGGTCGTTTCGACCTGAGCACCGTGCCGCGGTTGTGGCGCAGCCTGCGTGGCGACGGGACGGAGGTCGTGCTCGTCGCGCACCACCACCGGGCCGCGCTCGCACTCGGCCGCATCGTCGGCCGGCTGGCCGGCGCGCGCAGCATCGTCGCGGCCCACGACATGGATCTGACCTCGGTCGGTCGCCGGTGCCTGCCGCGCTCGACCGTCGAGACCCTCTTCCTGTCCGACGCGCTGGTACTGCTGGCGCCGAGCCAGGGCGAGTACCTGCATCGCGAGGAGGGGGTGGGGCGGTTCCGGTGGCGACGCACTCGCGAGGTAGTCA
The DNA here is from genome assembly GCA_963730945.1 of uncultured Actinomycetota bacterium. Taxonomy (GTDB): domain Bacteria; phylum Actinomycetota; class Actinomycetes; order Mycobacteriales; family Pseudonocardiaceae; genus Pseudonocardia. The sequence continues at coordinate 387,686 of CAVSTV010000001.1, read as the reverse complement.
TCCCCAACGGGATCCGCCTGCCGTCGCCGCCGGACCCGGCCGTCCGGGCCGAGGTGCGCGCCGAGCTGGAGTACGCGGCCGACGACGTCGTGATCGGCATCGTCGCCAGGTTGAGCGAGCAGAAGGCCCACCAGGTGCTCTTCGAGGCCGTCGCCCGGCTCGCGCCGACGCACCCCAGGCTGCGGCTGCTCGTCGTCGGGGGCGGCCCTCGGGAGGCCGAGCTGACCGCGCTGGCCGCAATGCTGGGCATCGCCGAACGCATTCGGTTCGCCGGGATCCGCCGGGACGTGCCACGGCTGCTCGCCGGCCTGGACGTGGCGTGCTTGTCCTCGGTGCACGAGGGCGTTCCGATCACAGTGCTGGAGTCGATGGCGGCCGGACTGCCGGTGGTCGCCACCGACTGCGGGGCGCTGCGCGACCTCGTCGAGGACGGCACCACCGGTTGGCTGGTACCGGTGGGGGACGTGGCGGCGCTGGCCGCGCGGCTCGGCGAGCTGACGGCCGACGGCGGGCTGCGGGCCCGGTTCGGAGCGGCCGGGCGGACCAGGGCGGAGCGCGACTTCGGCATCGAACGCACCGCAGCCGGCTTCGAGGCCCTGCTGACCGAGCTGACACGGAGGGCAGCACGATGACCCGCGGCCGCATCCTGATCATCGTTGAGAACCTGTCGGTTCCCTTCGATCGCCGGGTCTGGCAGGAGAGCACCGCGCTGGTGGAGGCCGGCTACGAGGTGATCGTGATCTGCCCGCACGGGGCTACCCACGACACCGAGCCGGAGGAGGTGATCAACGGCGTGCGGATCCTGCGGTACCCGCTGCGGGCTGCGACCGGCGGTCCGCTCGGTTACGTGCGGGAGTATGCGCTGGCGTTGTGGCAGACCGCCTGGCTCGCCCGCCGGGTCCGCCGCGAAGGCCCGGTCGACGTCGTGCACGTCTGCAACCCGCCGGATCTGCTGTTCCTGGTGTCCTTCCTGCTGCCCGGCACGCGACTGGTCTTCGACCACCACGACCTGGTGCCCGAGTTGTTCCGGTCCCGCTTCGCCGGGCACGGCCAGCTGCTCTACCGCGTGGCGTTGTTGCTGGAAAGGATCACCTTCTGGTTCGCCCACGGGGTCATCTCCACGAACGAGAGCTACCGGCGGGTGGCCCTGGAGCGCGGTCGGGTCGACCCGAAGCGGGTGGCCGTGGTGCGCAGCGCACCGGATCTGACCCGGTTCGTCCGGGGCGAACCGGATCCAGGACTGCGCGCCGAGCGGCGGTACCTCGCGGCTTACCTCGGGGTGATGGGTCCGCAGGACGGCGTCGACTACGCGCTGCGGGCACTGGCCCACCTGCGCGACGTCATCGGTCGTGACGACCTGCAGACCGTCTTCATGGGATCCGGCGACGCCTTCGACGAGCTGGTGGTCCTGCGCGACCGCCTCGGGCTCGACCGATTGCGTCGAGTTCGTCGGACGGGTACCGGACGAGTTCGTGCAGCGCTGCCTGTCCTCGGCCGACGTGTGCCTGTCCCCGGACCCGAAGAACGCCCTCAACGACGTCTCGACCATGAACAAGGTCGTCGAGTACATGGCGATGGCGGTGCCGATCGTCTCGTTCGACCTCACCGAGGCGAGGGTCTCGGCCGGTGAGGCGGCGGTGTACGCGCCGGGCGACGACGTCGAGCTGTTCGCGAAGCTGATCGATCAGCTGCTCGACGACCCGGAGCGTCGGCAGGAGATGGGCACGCTGGGCCGCGAACGGGTCGAGCGCGAGCTGTCCTGGGCGACCTCGCGGGAGCATCTCCTCGGCTTCTACGAACGGGTGCTGGCCGCCCGCTGAGGTGCCCGCGGCGGTCCTACCGCCCCGGCGCCGGGGACGGCTGGTCGGCGAGCAACAGGATCAGCCCGTCGCGGCCCGGCAGCGTCACCGACGTGACGGTGGATCCGTCGTTCACCTTCGGATCCTGGGTCCCGCGCAGCTTGCGGAACGGGCCGCCCAGCTCGATGGTCTGCGGTCTCGGTGCCGGCGTTGTTGAGCACGATCCCGTGCTCGAAGTCGCGCCGCACGACATTGGGCGCGACGGTGCCGACGCCCTCGACGTAAGGCGCGGCCACCCGGTCCGCCGCCGGATCGGAGACGATGGGATGGCCGAGATAGCCACGACCGAGGCCGCCGCCGTCCAGCTCGTCGTAGTAGGCCAGCTCCCCGTAGCTCGAACCCCATCGGCGACCAGTACCCGTCCTGCAGCAGGGTGCCGGTGAGGAAGAACCGGGCGTTGCGGTGATCCTGCTCGGACCCGGGCTCGGACGCGCCTGCGGTCGATGGTCATCATGACGCCGGGGGCGCGGTGTCCCCGATCCGCACTGAGCTGGACGTAGCGCTGGATGTCGGAGATGGGATCGCGATCAGCGTTCGGGTCGGCGAAGCTCTCGAAAGCGCGACCGTCGAGCCGCTGACCGGCCAGCGAGCGATCGCCGTTGGCCACCAGCACCGCGCTGGGCATGTCCGCGCGCATGATCTCCTCGGCGCGCGTGATGCCCCGTTCCCAGGGCCCGCCCGGGCCGTAGATCATCGCTTCGGGATCGTCGACGCCGTCACCGTCGACGTCCCAGCTGGAGCGGTCCGAGCCGTAGACCCGATCGCCCCAGACGTCCAGGAAGATCCCGTCCCACAGACCGGTGGACCACACCCGACTGGCGACCCAGTTGGCGGCGTACTCGCCGAACGTCTGCCCGTTGACCTTGGGTGCGGTGTCGGCGAGGTTGGTCATTACCGAGTTCGGCCACTGGCTGACCGATTGGCCGGCGGCCGTGCGGGCCAGCCAGCGTTTGGGAAACGTGCTGGTCACGGCATCCGTGGTACTGCCAGAGCGAGTAGCGATCGGCGTAGTACTCCGGGGTGCCGAGCCGCGGCGGGTAGTCGACGAGGTTGACGTAGGCCAGCAGCACGATGTCGCGGGTTGCGCTGGCGCAGCTGCGCGAAGAACGAGTGGTCGACCCGGTTCGCCCACTCGCTGTCCATCACCACGAGGTCGTAGCGGGCCAGCTCGTCGACGGTGGGCAGGTAGTCCTGGCTCAGCCAAGTGACGGCCGACCGCGGAAAGGGCAGCCCGTCAGCGCGTGGCGCCGGGGCCGCGGAGCTGGACAGCCCGTCAGCGCGTGGCGCCGGGTCCGCGGAGCCGGAGGTGCACGCCACCAGAGCGGTCAGGATGGCGGACAGCGCTATGGCACGGAGCACGCTGCTCCCATCGCCGGCTGATCGCACTCACATGGCCCTTTCTGCCCATCTGCGCGATATGCCCGTTCACCCTCCGTCCCCGGTTGGCCGTGTCGCCGATCACGATCGCCGACTTGACCTTGCCACTTGATGATCGAGGAAGTCGGTCGACGGTGCGAATCGTCACGTGCTGGCCCGGCCCGAAGAGCCGGTCGACGTTGCGGAGCGCCCGCGCCCGCTCGGCCTCCTCGTCGAAGCCGGCGCCGGGCACCATGCGGATCTCGAACCGCCCCTGGGCCAGCTGCGCGATCTGCGCCTCGAGCAGGCCGTCCAGATCGTCGACGACCGTGCACGGCAGCGGGATGGTCCGCCCGTCGGCGGCCATGAAGGAGTCCTCGACGCGGCCGTCGACCGTCCCGAGCCGGGGGAAGGCCCGACCGCACGGGCACGGTTCGGCAGGGGTCGGGCCGACCTCGTCCCCGGTGCGGTAGCGCAGCACCGGGAAGCCCCAGTTGTGCAGCGCGGTGCCGACGATCTCCTTGCGGTCTGTCCCGCCCTTCGACATCGACCAGCTCGAGGATGCCGTAGTCGGGGAAGACGTGACAGTTGCCGACCTCGCAGTCGCCGGCCATGGCCACCCGCTCGGTCTGCCCGTAGTGATCCACGATCGGTCCGTCGAAGACGGAGCGCATCAGGTCGCGCTGGCCGGGGCTCATCATCTCCGAAGACGTGATCACCGCCGTCACCGGAAAGCGCTCGCCCGCATCGCGGATCAGCGCGGCCAGCAGCGCGATGCTGGACGGCCATCCCTCCACGGCGTGCGGTTCGAAAGCCCGCATGGTGCGCAGGATCTCCGGCAGCCTCTCCGCGGTCAGGTGGAAACTCGACACCATCAGCTGGTGGTTGCCGGCGATCTCCTTGGTGAACGTGCCGGGTCGGGTCGGCCGCGAAGTCGCTGCCGCGCAGCACCACCCGCCGAGCGTCGCGCGGCAGCCCGAACCAGCTCCACTGCCGTTGCAGCGCGGCCAGTTCGAAGGCCGACGACCCGGGTGTGCGATAGACCGTGAGCGGCTGGCCGGACGTTCCGCTTGAGCGCGACTGCCACATCAGCCGGGTCGGGTAGACCGCGAAATCCGTGGGCGACGCCATCAGGTCGGCCCGGGTGACCAGCGGCAGCCGGGGCAGGTCGTCGAGCCCGCGGATCGAGGACGGGTCGACACCGGACCCGGCGAACCAGCGCTGGTAGAACGGCGACCGGGCCGCGACCAGCCGCACCAGCAGCCGCAGTCGCCGCTCCTGGAACGAGCGGATCTCCGCGGCCGAGGCGTGGTCCATCCTCGACAGCGACCGTCGCATCAGCGGTCCGGCCGGGTGCATCCGGCGGATTCGGTGCTTGAGGCTCTGCAATCCACCAGGTGGTGACACGGCCGGTCCTCCCTGTATCTCGGGCTCGTTCGTGACCGGTCACGGGAACCGGCGGGTTAAGGTCTCGCCTGCCGATCGCTCGTCCCATGACGGGTTTCCATCAACTGATCACGAAAAGGTGCCACCATGGACAAGGTCGCCTGGTATCGTGCGGCGGCTGCGTGCGATGTCGCCGGCCGAGATCGGTTGGCGTGCGGTGTCCGTCGGCCGGTCCGCCACCGCGGGTCTGCGCCGGCCTCCCACCGACGCCCGGCTGCTCGGCGCAAGATCACCCGATTGGGACGCCGCGCTGGCGGCGTTTCGCGGCGGGGTGGCGCGGCCGGTGCTGCTCGATCGGGAACGGGCCGCCGCCATCGTCGCGGCCGACCCGGCGGCGGCGGCGGCGGTGGTCGCGGCGGCGGACCGGATCCTGGCCGGCCGGGTCCAGTACTTCGGCTATCCCGAGGTGGAGCTGCCGAGACCCGTCGACTGGCACCACGATCCGGTGACGGACACCCGTTGGCCGCGCATCGCCGCCAGCCGGCTCGACCATCGCAGCGCGCCGGGCGACGCCAAGTGGATCTGGGAGCTGAACCGACTCCAGCACCTGCCGTGGCTGGCCGAAGCGTGGCTGTTCACCGGTGAGCAGCGCTACGCCGAGACGGCCTTCGAGCACCTCGACTCCTGGTTGGCGCAGAACCCGCCGGGGGAGGGCATCGCCTGGCGTGGCGCGTTCGAGGCCGGCGTCCGGCTCATCTCGGTGGCGGTCGCGCTGCAGGGCCTACGGGACAGCGACCTGTTGACCGCGGCGCGCTACCGCGAGCACGGTCCGGCTGCTGGCCGAGTCGATGCGCCGCTGCTGGACCGACCGGTCCCGCTTCAGCTCGGCCAACAACCACCTCGTCGGTGAGCTGGCCGGGCTGGCGGTCGGCGCGCTGCTGCTGCCCGAGCTGGCCGGCTCGTCCCGCAGGCTGCGCTGCGCCCTCGACGGGCTGGCCCGGGAGGCCGATCTCCAAGTCCTGCCCGACGGCGCCGGGGCCGAGCAGGCCCTCGCCTACCAGCTGTTCACGGGTGACCTCCTGCTCGTGGTGGCGGCCCTGCTGCGGCTGGACGGGCGGATGGTGCCGCCGGCGATCACGGCCGCGCTTGCGTCGCAGCGCCGACTACCTGGCCGCGCTGGTCGGTGACGGCGATCCGGTGCCCCGCTACGGCGACGACGACGAGGGCTTCGCGCTGCGCCTGGACGTCGAGCCGGTTCCGGACGTGCGGCGACACCTCGCTGCGGTCGCCGCGGTGACCGGCGACGCCCGGCCGCGCGGCACGGCGTCGCCGGCCTCACCGCCGCCTGGTTCGCGGTGCGTACACCGGCGCCCGCCATCGGCACCGTCCGCTGCGCCCGCCAGCCGGCACTTTCCGCGACGGCGGGCTGGTGGTCCTGCGGTCGGCGGGTCGGCGCGTTCACCATGGACGTCGGGCCGCTGGGCTACCTGGCCATCGCCGCGCACGGTCACGCCGACGCGCTCGCGGTGACCCTGAGCGTCGACGGCCGGGAGCTGATCGGCGATCCGGGGGCCGGCAGCTACTACGGCCATCCCGACTGGCGCGCCGTGCACCGCAGCACCGTGGCGCACGCCACCGTCACCGTCGACGGCTGCGACCAGTCGGTGACCGGCGGGGCCTTCCTGTGGACCGAGAAGGCGACGACCACCGTGCGCGGAGGGTTCGGCGCGTCCAACCAGAACCGGATGGAGGCCCGGTCCAGCAGTGCCGGGTCGATCAGATTGTCCACCATGATCTGCACCGTCTCGGCGACTTCCCGGGTCATGCGGAAACACTGGCTGTCACCGGCCGAATTGCACGCCACCTCGAATGTCGAGAGCGGTGGAGACTCTAGATGGCCGACGCTGGCCGGCCGGGCCGGCCCGGCGTTCGTGTGGACTCATCCCGATTGCCTCCGTCACGCGGCAGGGGGGCGGGACCCGGCGCCTCGACGGCAGTCGTTCGCCCGGATGAAGGAAGGAATGGCGCAGTTCGCCTGGGTAGACGTCGTCGTAGCGCAACCGACGGCTGCGCCGACCGACAGGAAGACGACGAGACTCGCGAAGTCGAAGAACCGGAGATCGACGGTCAATCCGGAAACCAGGTACGTCCCGAAGGTGGTCAGACCCAACAGCCCCAGGACGCGGCCGGCGAGCCCTTTGATCGGCCACAGCCGGCGGACGGCGGCGACCAATTGGTACCCGACGAGGGCGAGCACGACAAGCCAGAGGGCCAGCCCGAACAACCCGAGCTCGGTCGCGATACCCAACTCGTTCTCGTGCGAGGAGATGGCGTAGCCCCGCCGGAAGTCGATACTCTCGTCCCATTTCTCGTGGTGGTACGTATTCACCTGATAGAAACGGGAGATACCCCAGCCGAAGAGCGGCTCCTTCTCGATCGCCGCGAACGACGTTGCCGCCGTGTTCAGTCGGTCGTCCACCTCCGACGAGGAGGCCACACCGCCGGCTGCTCGGTCACTGCTGGTGAAGGTCGTCCAGTTGGCGCCCACGAACACGACGATGACGACGATGGTCACCACGAAGCCGGTCCGCCGGCCGCGGGCGAGGACAGCGCACATGACCAGGCTGACGACGAGCGCGAGCCAGACCACTCGCGTGTGCGTCAGGTAGATGCCGGGAACGCACAACAAGGCCACCAGCGCGGCGATGACTCGCAGGAACCGGCTGAGCGAGCGCTCGTGCACCAGCAGGATGCCGGTGACGAAGCCGACAACCATGACCAGCCCGTTCACCACGGGTTGGTTGAAGATTCCGACGGCGCGGTCAGGATAGTTCGGGCTACCGACGATGTAGTGGGGCCACACCAGCTCGGCCGGTCCGGTGAACTGCATGACGCTCACCGCAGCCGAGTATGCCGCCGCGGCGAGAATCGCGTACCAGAACAGCTTGATCCGTCCGTCGTCGCGCAGCAACACGTAGCCGACGGCGAACCCCACGAACGGGATGACCGTTCCACTGAGGATGAACCGGTAGACGACGATGGCCGTGCCGTCCGCTTGCGCCGCCGGATACTGGTGCGGCATCAACGCGGAGATCACGTTCCAGGCGAAGTAGGCCAGCATGGCCACCTCGAGCGCACCGAACCGGAAATGCAGCCGCTGCCGGCAGGCGAAGATGACCAGCGACACGACGAGGGCGCAGAACAGGAGAACCGCCGGTTCAGCGGGCAGCCCGCCGACATTTACCGCGTTGCGCGTGAACGAGGCGATGATCAGTAACAGCAGTACCGACGTCGGTGAGCCGAGCATCGCCACACCGGCGATCGCGGCTGTCGCGGCGAGCAAGAGCCCGCTCGGCCCTGCGAACGGCCCCGCCCCGACGAAGACCACACCGAGTATTCCCGTTGCGGCAAGAGCGACGCCGACCACGGCCTGCCATGATGCGGGCGACCACCTCGTCGCCAACTGAAGAGCAGAACGTGAACGATCCCGCGCTGTGCCGAATCGGCTGGCTGCGGGCTCAGCCACAATCTCAGCCGTGGCCATTGTCAGAATCTGACTTGGCCATGCTCACCGCCGGGCCCCGCTGGGCCGGCACGGGATGTGGACGGGGTCGAGGGTGGGGACGAGGACGGGGACTGGGCGTCGGCCTCATCGCGGGCTCGAGCGGGGCGACGCCGGCCGAACCGGCCGTGCCGTTGCCGTTGCCATTGCCATTGCCATTGCTATTGCCATCCGTTGCCGTTGCCGTTGCCGTTGCCCACTTGCCGCGCCGGCTCCGCGGTGTCCACCGACGCCACACCGGCCGAAACGGCCACGGCGTTGCCATTCACCAGTTCGCGTGCCGGCTGCGTGACGGCCGCAGTCGTGACAGCGGCCGGACCGGCCCCGCCGTCTCCGCTCACCGCTCGAGCCGAAGCCGTCTCGGACTCCGGCGCGCCGTCGCTCGGCAACTCGATGACGGCTCCAGTCACCGGTGCATGGACCGCAGCAAGTAGAGCGATGGCCTGGCGCAGGTCGGCGACCCGAGTCACTCCGCGCTCAACCACGATGATCACGTGGTCGGCGTTGGCGCAGAACAGCTGGCTCTCCGCGACGTCGAGCACCGGAGGAACGTCGACGATCGTGACATTCACCGCTCCGCGAGCCTGCTCGGCGACCGCGGCCAGCCGCTCGGGCTCAACCGCCAGGTAGGAATCCCCCGCTGAGGGCGATCCCGTCGTCAGAACGTCGTATCCCGCCGGCCGTCGGACGATCTCCTTCGACAGGTTCGTGTCACCGGCGAGCACGCCGCCCAAGCCGCGACGGTCAGCCTGCGAGTGATCCTGCCCGGCCTGCAGGTCGGCCAGCAGCAGCAGCGTGTCGGTCCGTCGCGCCGCAAGCAGCTCAGCCAGCTCCCTCGCCAGCGCCGATGAACGCGTGCTACGCCTCGGCGAAACCACAGCGATGATCTTGCCTGGGCCCGCGGAGTTGTTGAGCTCCAGCTCATTGGCCATGCTCGTCAACACGCGATGACGGACCCCCGCGGCTGTGGCCGCGCCGAAATCGCCGAAGGTGCGCAGGCCGAGCCGCTGGCTCAGGTCGTGTTCGGTCCGCAGTCGGTTGTCGGTAGCGACCAACAGGATCGCGAGCGCCACACCCAGCATCGCGCCGGCCAGCAGACCGACGGCGATGTCGGTCACCGGGCTCGGCGTGGTTGACGTCATGCCCGGTTCCGGCTGCAGCTGCTTGATCAGGTTCGTGTTGTCGGCCGCGAACTCGGTCAGCCGGCCCTGGAGCGACCGGATCTGCTCGAGGATGACCGCGCGCTCCGCGTCCGTCCGCTCCGGGCGCTGTGTCGACGCAAAGTTCCGATCGATCTCCGCCTGGAGATCGTCTACGGCTTGCCGGCGCTCGGTCATCAGACTGTCGCGCACGTCGCTGCGGTACTGGTCCGCGGCCGCCACTGCCGCTGCGCGTGCGCTTTCCGCAGACGGGCCGCTGGCGGTGATGTAGAAGATCGGGCTGGTCGCGGCCGTTTGCGCGGACAGCTCGACGTCGTCGGGAATGTCGGCCTTCGCGCGAAGCAGCTCCTGGTACGTGTCCTGGTTGAAGTAGTCCACGTACCCGAGGGCCAACACAGAGTCCTGGTCGGGTGACCTGTTCTGTGACTGGGTGCTGAGCGCAGTCGTACCGGACCACGTCGTCACCGCGGCGGCGAACGACCAGGTGCCGGCGGCGACTCCCCCGATCAGGGCCACCGCGATGATGATCGGCCAACGCTGCCACGTTCGCGCCGCAAGCTGTTGCGCAGGACTCAACACGCCAAACCCCTCGCCACTGCTCAATGTCATGGTGTTCCTCCCCGACCTTTCTGCACCTGGTGACTCGCAGAACGGCCACGTTCCATTACTGCAGTACGTACGTGGGCCACGGCCCGATGAAATTACGCACTGAATCCCGCCGACCCCGCTCGTTCAGGGCCCCCGGGGTAATGCCGTAACCGGACGTTCGATGAGGTAGTAGCTCGCCGCACCGGCCGGGATCGCTGCGGTCGCCGTGGCTGTGAACACGGCGACGAACCCCGAGGCGGAGCCGCGTCTGGAAGCCGAGCATGTCGGTGAACACGGTGGCGAACGGCTCGTTCGAGCAATAGATCCCGTAGGAGACGGTTCCGGGCCATATCGTCGTCCGGCCGCCGAGAAACCGTCGTCTCAAGCCGGCCCGTCCTGCTCCTGCGGGCTCACCGGACTGCCCGCCCACTCAGTAGGCCCCACGGCTGTTCAGCACCGCCCCGATCGTCTTCCACAGGATCAGCGCGTCGAGCGCCAGGTTCCAGTTCTCCACATAGCGCAGGTCGAGTCGGACCGATTGCTCCCAGGTCAGGTCGCTGCGCCCGCTGATCTGCCAGAGGCCGGTCAGTCCCGGCTTCACCAGCAGCTTCCGCTGGGCATCGCGCTCGTAGGTGGCCACCTCCATCGGTAGCGGAGGCCGGGGACCGACCAGCGACATGCTGCCGCCCAGGACGTTGAACAGCTGCGGCAGCTCGTCGAGGGAGTAGCGACGGAGGAACGCGCCGAACCCGGTGATGCGCGGATCTTGCTTCAGCTTGAACAGCGGGCCGGCACCCTCGTTGCCCGCGGCGAGCTCGGCCAGTTTCGCCTCGGCGTCCACGACCATCGAACGGAATTTCAGCATCGTGAACACGTCGCCGTGGCGTCCCACCCGGGCCTGCCGGAAGAACACCGGACCGCCGTCGAGCTTCACCCCGACCGCCAGCCCGATCAGCAGCGGGGAGACGACCAGCAGCAACAGGATCGAGCCGAGCCGGTCCACGACGTGCTTGGCCAGCCACGAGACCCCGTTGAACGTCGGCCTGGTGAGTCGCAGCAGCGGCAGCCCGTCCACCGGGTCCACGTGCAACCGCGGACCGGCCACCTCCATCAGGCCCGGGTCGACCACCAGCTCGGCCGCCAGGTCCTCCAGGTTCCAGGCGAGCTGGTGCAGGCGCCGGGGTGTCCAGCCCGGGGTCGGGCAGACCGCGACCACTCGGTGTCCCCCGCTGCGCGCGACCTCGGCCACCGAGTCCAGGTCGCCCATGACCGGGACGCCGAGGATGCTGCCATCCCCCTCGGGGTCGGCCGTTCCGGTCGGCGTGCAGACGCCGGAGATCACCCAGCCCCGCTTCGTATCGCGCCTGGTCCGGTCGATCAGGTCCGAGACGGCCTCGGTCGTGCCCACGGCCAGCACCGGGAGCGCGCACCGGCCTCGGTCCCGCAGCCGGTGCAGCCGGCTGCGCAACACCAGTCGGAAGCAGATGGCGATCACGCCGCCCATCGGCATCAGGCCGAACACCCACGGCCGGGGGGCCAACGCCTGCGCGCCGAGGCCGAGCAGTCCGAGACCCACCGCGCTGGTCACCACGGCCCGGATGAGCCGGCTGAACTCCTCGGACCCCTGGCCGATGACGCGGGGGTCCCAGGCCCGGCACACCAGCAGCGCACACAGCATCATGGCTCCGGCGACGATGCCGACCCCGGGTGAGACGTCACCGAACTGCGGGACCGTGGTTCCGAGCCCCAGTTGGTAGCCGATCAGCACCATGATCGTGACGGCCAGTACGTCGGCCGCGATGGTGGCTCTGGCGTAACGCGTTTCCCACCGATCACGATGCTGCGGTACGCGTAGCGGGTTGATCTTCGGTGATGCGGGTTCAGCTGCAGATCCGGAGGTGGCGACTCCTGTCACGCGTGCCGTGGAACTGTCCGCACTCGACTTACCCAGCCCGAGATGAGATCGCACTACTGCCCCTCGTTCCGCTCCCCTGCGCCGACACGCATGTCGGCGCCACGCTGCCCCCGCAGCGTGCGGTACCGCCCCCGCGATACCACTGCCCTCGTCCGTCGCTAGGTCACTCGTCCGGGCGATAGGCCGTGTTACACCTGGTTACATGGAGGCCCTCCCGGCGGCGAACACCAGGTAGATCAGTACACGAACGAGGTACGGCGAGATCCGATGATCACGCAGGGTTGCCGCGCGGTCGTGCCCGAAATCGGGCAGGTCACGACGCTCTCCGCCGCGGCTCCGGCCACATCGTGCCGCGGCACCAGCTTGGCGCGGCCGTCGACCGGCGAGCGAGTTGCCGCAGGTTCATTCCCGGACAGCGGCGACACACCGTCCCGGTCCGGGCACGCCGTCCCTCGCCGCACGCTGCTCCTCCGCCAGCCCGAGTATCCGCTCGTACAGCTCCTGCCCGGCCCGGACCTGGTCGGCGGCCATCGCCCGCAACGGCCCGTGCAGCGCCGGCGCTCGACGCCACGAGTCGCGCAGGGCCACATTCAACCGATCCGGCAGCTTCGGGTCGTCGAGCCGCACGAGCTCCATCCCGCCCCCGAACATGTCGTCGAGTCCGAGGAACTTGTCGTCGTAGTAGAGCGACGACGACAGGCCGACCACCGGTATGCCCTGCGCCAGCGCATACACCGCCAGGTGGTAAGCGCTGGTGACCAGCACTCGGCAACGCGACACCCGAGCCGCCACCGCCTGGGCGGAAACCGACCGACCGAGTGGCGGCACGACCCGGGTGTAGTCGGCCACCAGCGGAAGCGTGCAGCGCCGATCCGAACGATATTCGGAGAGGATCAGCGGGACGAGCGCGGCGTTCATGTCGTCGGCGAGCAACCGCACGGCTCGACCCACCACTTCCGGGGCTCGAGCCGCGACCTGCCCGTAGTCGGTCGTACGCAGGCAGACGCCGATGTCCGCGCCGATCCTCCGCGGTCGTACCGAGTGAGCCAGCTCGACGGCGTCGTCACCGCTCACCAGGATCCGTTCGGGTGCCACTCCGAGCGAGGCGAGCAGGGCCGGCCCCAACCGTCGTTCCCGCAGGCCGATGACGTCGACCCGAGGCAGTACCCGAGCGGCCTTGGCGATCAGTTGCGGGTCGGTCAACGGCCCCAGGCCCTGCCCGACCATCGCTGTCGGAACACCGCGGTCGACAGCCATCGCGAGCACATCGAGGGTTCTCGTCGCCCGGTCCGGATCGATGTCGGTCAGGTACCCGCCGCCGACCGCGAGCACGAGCGACGACCGTCGAACCGCCTCCTCGAGACCGACCTCGGCAGCTCGCAACCCGTGGCCGGGCGCTGGCGCGCGCCACGCCACCGAACTCGCCCCACGTCGGCCCGCCTGCCGGAATCGGGTGCGAATCCCGGGCCTGCGCCGCCGACCGGACATCCAGCCGGCGGACGTCGTCGACACGCTGGTCAGCACGCCGACTCCCGACGCCGGCCACCGTCCGCACAACCGACCCGTGCTGGCCTCGAGCATCGCCAGGTCACCGTCGTTGCGCAACCGAGGCTCGCCGTTCACCACCACGATCCGGGGCTCGACGTCCGAAATCGCCGAACTCCACCCGTTCCATCGGTCCGTCACTCACTCATGGTGAGGGTGTTCGCCCGTCCTTCACGAGAGAGCACACGATCGAGTGGTTGCCCGACGCCATCGTTAACGGCAGGTTTGCGCCATCCCTACCGGGATCCGTCGGCCGCCGGCCGGATGAAGCGGTGCAGGGCCTGGGCCAGCGACAGCGTCTGTTCCCGGGCGATCACGAACATGGCGGCCGCGAACAGCACCGCGAACAACACCGACTCACCGAGCAGCAGCACCGCTCCGAGCATCGCGTGCTGCGCGGCCGAGCCGACGACGGCGTGTTCCAGCGCGCCGACCGCGACCATCGCCAGCCCGGTTGCCATGCACCGGCGGCACCAGGGCCCGGACGAGATCGGACAGCGACACGTCCACCACGGTGCGGGCCAGCAGCAGCGCCAGCAGCCCGGACACCAGCGATTCGAGCGAGATGGCCAGCCCGACCCCGAGCAGCCCGAGCGGCAGCAGCAGCGACCAGCAGCCCGAGCCCGAGCACCACACCGGTCAGGGTCAACCAGTTCAGCAGCCGGGGCCGGCCGGCAGCCCTTGATCGCCTCGGCTCCCACGGCGCACATGGCCACCCCCGGGCCGAAGCCGGCCATCGCCACCAGCCGCGATACCGGCCCGCCGCCACCGCTCCCCCAGCAGCACCACCACGGCCGGCTCCCCGAGCACGACCAGCAGCCCGGCCAGGGGGCAGGCGACGCACCAGATCAGCCCGAGCGCGCGTCAGGAACACCGACCGGAACTTGCCCGGCGTCCTTGGCGATCCGGGAGAACGCCGGGAACAGCACGTAGGAGAAGACCTCGATCACCGCGACGCCGGGCAGCGTGGCCAGTTTGCGCCCGTACCGGTAGTGAGCCCAGCGCGGTGGCGCTCAGCTGCGCGTCCGACCAGCGCGGTCTCCACCATCTCCCGGCCCTTGTCCACCACGCTGCCCAGCACCAGCGGGAACGCGAAACGGCTCAGCTCGCGCCATACCCGGTAGGAGAACCGGGCCCGCCGCGGGACGCCAGCGGGCCAGCGACCAGCTGGCCAGGATCCAGGCGAGGTGCTGCACGTAACTGCCGATCACCAGCGCCCACACGCCGAACCCGTTGCAGCGCCAACACGACCGAGGTCACCGCGAAACCCAGCGCGATGGTCGGTGGCACCACCAGCCGCTGCCGGACGTCCAGCCGACGCTGCATCAGCGCGTCCGGCACGTAGGTCAGGGCGTGCAGCACGATCGTGCCCGCGGTGATCAAGGTGATCATGCCCGCGGTCGGGTCCTCGAAGAGCCAGGACACGATCGGAGCCGCGGCGACGGTCAGCGCGGCCCAGCAGCACGCTGCTCCCGAGGCTGGCCCAGAACACGGTCTCCGCGGCCACCGCGACGTCGCGCTCGCGCTGGATCAGCGCGTTGCGCAGGCCGCCCTCGGAGAACGGTGAGCAGCAGCCCGGCCAGCACGGTGCCGGCGGCGAACAGGCCCACCTCGGCCGGGGTCAACAGCCGGGCCAGGACCAGCGTCTGCACGAGCGACACGATCTGGGTGAAGACCAGGACCACGGCCGAGGCCTTGGCCCCGCGGCGCACGGCGCCGGCCGGGCGGTCCCGGCCTCGATGTCGCTGGACCTGATGCGCCGGGGCCTCGGATCCGGGCGTTGAACGTGGATCCCGACGCACTCATCGGGAGAGCAGCCTGTCCCGCTGGGCGACCGACTGGGCCGCCATCAGGGACGCGACCCGCGGTCAGCCGCCGCTTGGCCGGATGGATCAGGCGCAGCAGCACCGGGCGCGAGCCACACGCCGACCAGCACCGCCGCGGCTGCGCGCGGTCGCGCGCTGCCGGAACGCCTTCCCGGGCCGCGGCCCGGGCCGCGGCGAGGTCCTCGTGCAGGAACGCCCAGCGGGCCTCGCGCAGCGCCGCTCGTAGCGCAGCTCGCGGAGCCGCGGCCCGCGAGCACCGGCTTGATCGTCGCGGTCGCGGCTCTCCTGCGCGGCCTCGATGTAGATCTGTTCCCGGCGCGGCTCGAAGGTCGCGATGGTGGCTCGGGTCGCGGGAGGCGAGTCGTCCCGGAAACGGTAGCGGGCCAGCCGCTCCGGCAGCACCCGCACGTCGTGGCCGGAGTTGATCAGCCGCAGGAACAGCCCGATGTCCTCGACCATCTCGGTGCCCGGGGCGTATCCGCCGGCGGCGAACCAGGCCGCCCGCCGGAACACCGCGAAGTAGGGCACGACGTCGTGCCGGCCGACGATGTCCAGCGACGGTCAGCGGGCTTTCCAGCCCGGTGCGGTGCCGCAGGAACGACCGGGCCCGGTTCAGCGCGACCGGACCATCGAGGAAGAGCAACGCGTCGCAGGACAGTGCGTCGATCTCCGGCCGGGCGTCGAGGACCGCGGCCATCCTGCGGAGAACTGGGCATCAGCTGGTCGTCGGCGTCCAGCGGGACGAGGTAGCGACCGGTCGCGCGCGGCCGCCGCGGTCCCGATGCCGCCGATCAGCCTTCGGTTCGGCTGCCGGATGAGCCGCACCCGGGGTCGTCCAGGTAGCGGCCGACGATCGCGGCGATCTCCTCGGACATGCCGTTGTCGACGACGATCAGCTCCCAGTCCCGTCGGTCTGGGCGATCACCGAGTCGATCGTCGCGGCCAGGTAGGCCTCGCAGCGGTAGGCGGAGCAGAGCACGCTGAAGCTGGGCGGCGGGCCCTCGACGAAACCGGAATGGGTAACGGCTCCGGAATGTGCCACGGCGACACCCTCGTCCGCGACGCCCACCATGATTCCCCTCGCTCCTCGCCGCAGTTTTTCCGGATAAGACGGCGGCCTGCTCCATTCCATATCGGTAGCGACGCTAGCGCACCGCGCATCGAATAGACATGACCTGATAAACACCTTCCACTATCGGGCGACCGCCGCCTACGAGGTGCCGATGCGCCAGTCGTCGAGATACATCGTGGCCGGCACCGGTGATGGTCGGATCCCGGTAGGGCCGGTCTTGACGTAACTGCCGGCCCGGTCACCGGAACCCGGGTACAACGTCCCGGACCCGGGAGCGAACCGGGGCAGCACGAGCTCTCCGTCCTGCCACACCTCGACGAAGCCGATCCAGCGGGTCCGCGGAGAACCGCACGTGCAGCACCCAGTCCACCCACCCGCCCGTGACAGCGGGCCCGATCGGCCGGTCGAACTGTTTCGGGCCGTCCGGATGCCCGTACCCGCCCTCGATCTCGTACTGCCCGTCCTCCACGTTGAGCGACAGCGGCGGTGAGCCGTCGAAGTTCTGCTTGAACTGGGTGATGACCTGCCAGCCGAGGTCGGTCGGGAATCCCGGCGCGAGCTAGGTCGAGAACCCGAAGAAGAGGTCGTCGCCCTCTGCGACGTCGCGGAATCGCGGGCACCAACTCGTTGCGCGATCCGCAGCAGATGCCGTCCTCCGGCCCGGGTGGCGCCGGTCAGGGTCAGCGCGATGGCGTACCGACCCGCCGCGAACCGGTGCCGTGACCACGGCCGGCGGGATGCCGCCGACGTCGTTCCACTAGCCCGTCCTGGAACTGCGCCCAGGTCACCGGTCTCGGCGTCGCCCACCCACAGCAGGCCGGCCGCGGCCCGGCTCGGGCATCCGAGGGCGGCCCGGAGCAGGTGCTCGACGACAGGCCGGCGACCAGCACGATCGACGACCAGCAGCAACCGTTTCCGCGAATGCATCAGGGCTGTTCGAGCATCACGAACTGCGTGTTCGTCGGCCGCTGCGAAATCGCGTACCCAGCCGTTCTCAGCGGCGGAGGTCGCTTTGTCGTTCGGGACGAGTGGCGGGATTTCGAGCGAGCCGCCGCAAGGCCACGCATCCGTTGACCGGGTCAAGGAAGGGGTGCCGCGACCGGCGGAACCGACACCGCCGTCGCGAAGAACGTCCGGTGCCACACCTCGAGCGACAGCAGCGGCCAGATGCCGGGCCTCCTCGTTCGTGGTCCCGGACCGGTGGCGCTGCAGCAGGTCGCGCACGACACGGCGGTCCATCAGCGTCGCAGGCCAGCGAGTTCGGAGGAGTCCAGCAGGTCCCAGGCCATGTCCTGCAGGCCGCCGCGGAACCAGCTGTCCATCGGCACCTTGAAGCCCACCTTCCGCCGGTCGACGATGTCGTCGGGCAGGTAGCGCCGGGCCACCTCCTTCACGATCCACTTGGTGGTGCTGTCGCGGACCTTGACCGACGAGGGCAGCGGAAGGCCAGCTCGACGAGGCGGTGGTCGAGGAACGGCGGCCGCAGCTCGAGCGAGGCGGCCATCGACATCCGGTCGCCGCGTTCGAGCAGGTTGTCCGGCAGCCAGGACGCGCAGTCGGCGGCCAGCATCCGCCGGACCAGGTCGCCGCCGACCGGCTCCTCGAGGCGGCGGTGCCGACCCCACCGGCCGACCATGTCGCCGCCGTTCGGGCTCGGTGAACGGGGCGAACCAGGTGCGGATCCGCTCCTCCTCGGTGGCCCCGGTCAGGGTGCGCAGGGCGATCCGGGCCCGGGCCGCCGGCGGCGGCAGCCGGCGCTGGATGGCGTCGACGAGCGGAACCCGCAGCGCCGGCCGGGATCCGACCGGCCAGCGCGAGCTTCGGCGCCACCCGGTACTTCGGGTAGCCGCCGAACAGCTCGTCGCTGCCCTCCCCGGACAGCACCACGGTGACGTGCTGGCGGGCCAGCTCGGCCAGCCGGAACACCGCGATGTCGGACGGCTCGGAGACCGGCGCGTCGCGGTGCCAGGACAGCTTCGTCCACAGGTCGGTGAAGTCCGTTCGGGGACACCAGGACCTCGTGGTGCCGGGTGCCCAGCAGCTCGCTGACCCGCCGGGCGTGCGCCAGCTCGTCGAACCGCGGATCGCCGAACCCGGCCGCGAAGGTCTGCATGTCGGCGCCGTTGCGCAGCTTGCTCATCATCGCGACGATCAGGCTGGAGTCGACTCCCCCGGAGAGGTAGGCGCCGAGCGGCACGTCGGCGACCATCGCGGCCGACACGGCCTGCTCCAGCGCCTCGCCGACCGCGTCGACCGCGCGCTGGCCGGGTCCGTCGCGACGCTCGGCCTCGGGCGGGATCGACCAGTACCGGTCCACGACGGAGATGCCCGGACGAGCTGACCCGCAGCCGGTGCCCGGCCGGCAGCTTGTTGATCCCGGCGAACAGCGTGTTCGGGCGCCGGCACCGAACGCAGCGCCAGGTAGTCGTCGAGGCTCGCGGTGTCGACCTGCGGTGCGCTCGGGCAGGGCGGGCAGCAGCGCCTTGATCTCCGAGGCGAACGCGATCAGGCGGCCGTCGATGTAGTAGTACAGCGGCAGGATGCCGAGCCGGTCGCGGACCAGCAGCAGGTCCCCGGAGTCGCCGGTCGTGCAGGGCGTAGGCGAACTGGCCCCTGCAGCCCGTGCACGGCGTCCAGGCCCGCGCTCGGCGTGCGCGGCCAGCAGCGTCTCGGTGTCGCCGTCGGTGCGGAACGGGTAGCACAGCTCGCTGCGCAGCTGCCGGTAGTTGAGGATCTCGCCGTTGAAGCAGCAGGTGCAGCCGCTCGTCCGGGGTGGCCATCGGCTGCGCCGACGAGGCCAGGTCGATGATCGACAGCCGGCGGTGCCCGAAGCCGACCGAGCCCGACGGTCCAGAAGCCGTCGGCGTCCGGACCGCGGTGCGCGAGCCGGTCGGCCATGGCCCGCAGCAGCTCCTCGGGCACCGGCTCCCCGTCGAAGCGCATGATTCCGACGATTCCGCACATCTCAGTTCTCCTCGGCCGATCGTGGTGCTGTACTGCGTCAGGACCGCGCCGGCCCGGCGGGTGTCGATGTGGACGCGAGCCGGCCCGCGGATCCCGCTCCAGCCGGCGTCGAGCTCGTCCGTCGCGCAGCCGCACCTGCAGCCCGCCGTGACCCCGTCGCCGCCGGTCAGCACGGTCAGCACGGCCAGCGGCAGCGCCGCGCCCGTCGATCACGGAGCCGACCAGCCAGGCCGGGGTGCGGGACTCGAACCAGCCGCGACCACCAGCCGAGCCGCTGCTCGCTCGTCGCCGTGCACCGCCCACGGCCAGCGCCGGGCCGGTGGCGGCGGTGGCGATCCGCAGCACCGGGTGTGCCGGCCCGGTCGACGACGTGCGCCGCGCCGTCGGTGCGCACGGTCGAGCTCCGGGGTGCAGCGGCCAGCTGGTGCGGATCCGGTGCGTGCCGACGCCGGTGCAGCAGGTCGACCACGGCGATCGCGTGCCGGTCCGGCGGGGCGAGCAGGTAGCGGCGATGGGTCACCGGTTCGCGCGAGCCGGGTGTAGCCGTCGTGCTCGGCCTCGACCAGGCCGCGCCGCCAGGTCGACCGCTGCGGACCGTGGTGACGGCGTGCCGGACCCAGAGGAAGGCGCCGCCGGACACCGACTGGTCGACGTCGTCGACCGCCACGGTGGCGTGCGCCCGGGTGCCGCGGAACGCGTCCCGCCACGCCGGCTCGGCGTAGTAGCTGCCGGTGCCGGGGTCGTCGACCAGCGCGGCGGTCGCCGGTCGGCCAGGGTGACCGCCAGCGCGTCGGCGTGGCCGTGCGCGGCGAGGCGAGAGGTAGCCGAGCGGGCCGACGTCCATGGTCAACCGGCGGCCGCCGCGGCGCAGCACGACCAGCCCGCCGTCGGCGGCGTAGCGGTCGCCGCGCCGGGCCGCCGACGGCGACCCGAGCGGCGGACCGCGCCGGGCTCGCGCCCGGCCAGCCAGGCGGCGGCGAGGTCGTCGTTGTCGACCGGGTCGCCGTCGGTCACCGCGGCCACCGCGGCCAGGTGCCGGTCCAGCTCCGGGCGCCGGGTCGGCGTGCAGCCGCAGCGCGAACCCGCCGTCCTCGTCGCCGTAGCGCGGCAGCGGGTGTACCCAGCTCGCGCAGGTAGTCCGCGCTGCGCCGGAGCGCGTCCAGGATCGGCGCCGGCGACCTGGTCGCCGCGCAGCCGCAGCAGCGCCGCCGGCACCAGCAGCAGCTCGGTGGCGAAGATCTGGTAGGCCGATCGGACTGCTCGGCGCCGGACCCGTCGGGCCGGATCTGCCGGTCCGCCTCGGCGGCCAGCACCCGCAGCGCGCGGGTCCTCGGCCCGCGCCGACCCGGCCAGCTCCGGGAACAGGATGGCCACGGTGGCCACCCCGGACAGCTCGCCGAGCAGGTGGTTGTTGGCCGAGCTGAACCGCGAGCGCTCCCGCCAGGCGCGCTCGGCGCAGGTCGGCGAGCATCGTCAGCGCCGGCCGGTAGCGCGGCAGCGGTCATGCCCGGGGCGTCCCGCAGGCCCTGCACCGCGACGGCCACCGAGATCGCCCGCACGCCCGGCCTCGAACCCGCCGCGCCAGGCGATGCCCGGTCCCGGCGGGTTCTGCTCGATCCAGCTGTCGAGCTGCTCCAGCGCCGCGTCGGCGTAGCGCGTCGCTCGCCGGTGAACATCCAGGCCTGGGCCAGCCACGGCAGGTGCTGCAGCCGGTTCAGCTCCCAGATCCACTTGGGGTCGCCGGCGATGGGTGCGGTGGTCGATGCCGGCGGCCGGCACGCGCGGCCAGCGGTGCCCGGTCCGCGGGTCGAGGTTCCAGTCGATGCTCGCGGCCGGGGAAGCCGACCGGGTCCTGGCCGAAGAAGCCGAACCGGTGCTCGCAGCACCGCGTCGGCGGCGGCGGTCACCGCCGGCGGCCTCGGCCGGCAGCGCCGCGGCCAGCGCGGTCGCCCGCGGCTGGTCCAGCAGCACCGGACGGCCCGCGGCCGGCCCGGAACCGGCGGTAGGCCTGCTCCCAGGTGAGTCCCGGGTCGCAGCAGCGGACGCGGTGCGGCGGCGGGCCAGCGCGCCGGCCGCCGCGTTGCCGGCGCGCCACGCGACCTCGGCCGGGCTCATCGCCCGGGCCCGCGCCGCGTACCAGGCCAGCCGATCGCTGACACCGGTGCTCCGCCGCGTCACCGTCGCACCTCGCGTGCGGCCGGAGCGCGACGCGTCGGCCGGACCGATCAGCCGCTCGTAGAACTCCGAGCAGGTTGCGCCTGGACGTCGCCCAGGACAGCTGGTCGGCGACCCGGGCCCGGCCGATCTCGCCCATCTCGGCGCGCCGGTCCGGGTCGTCGAGCAGCGTCGGCGAGCAGCTCGGCGAACGCCCGCTCGTCGTCGTCGGCGGCGTAGACGGCCGCCTCGCCCGCCGACACCCGCGCCTCGGTCAGGTCGAAGGAGACGATCGGCCGGCCCATCGCCATGTACTCGACGACCTTGTTCATCGTGGACACGTCGTTGAGCGGGTTCGCGCGGGTCCGGGGACAGGCAGACGTCCGCAGTGGACAGGCAGCGCTGCAGGAACTCGTCGGACACCCGGCCGGGGAACTCGACGCAGTCGTCGAGCTCGAGCTCGCTCGGCCAGCGCGACCATGTCGTCGAACGCGTCGCCGTGCCCCATGAAGATCGTGTGCAGGTCGTCGCGGCCCTGCTCGTGGCGCAGGTGCGGCGAGCGCCCGCAGCGCGTAGTCCACGCCGTCCTGCGGGCCCATCACGCCGACGTAGGCGGCCAGGTAGGCGCTTGCCGCGGCGCAGCGCCGGGTCGGGTTCGCGCGGCCGGAACCGGGTCAGGTCCGGGCGCGCTGCGCACCACCTGCACGACGTCGGCGCCGCTTGCGGCCGCGGGTCAGCGCGACCCGCCGGTAGCTCTCGTTGGTGCTGATCACGCCGTCGGCGAGGGCGAACGTGATCCGCTCGACCAGCATCGCCACCCGGAACAGCGCCTCGCCGCCGCCGGCGAACCGGGACGCGGAACAGCTCGGGCACCAGGTCGTGGTGGTCGAAGACGAACTTCGCGCCGCGCGCCATCAGCGGCAGCGCGGCGAGGAAGAGCAGGTCGGGCGGGTTGCAGGCCTGCACGACGTGCACCGGGCCCTCGCGGCGCACCCGCCGCGCCAGCCGCAGCGTGTGCCACAGCGCCAGCCCGTACTCGCGCAGGTAGCCCGCCGGGCCGCCGGTGGCGGCGCGCAGCGGGTAGCGCAGGATCCGCACCCCGTCGAGCACGACCTCGCGGCTCGGTGTCCCGGCCGTTGCCGGTCGGGCAGATGACGACCACCTCGTAGCCGGCCTCGACCAGCGCCCGGCTCTCCTGCCAGACCCGCCGGTCGAACGGCACCGACAGGTTCTCGACCAGGATCAGGACGCGGGTCATCGCGCCACCAGCTCGGCCAGCAGCCGCTGGTAGCCGGCCGACGGTGTGCTCGATGGAGTACTCCCGCTCCGCCCGCGCCCGGGCCCGGCGCCCATCGCGGCCCGCAGCTGCCGGGTCGTCGGCCAGCGCGGCCAGCCGGTCGGCCAGCGCGGCGTCGTCACCGACCGGGACCAGGAAGCCCTCCTCGCCGTCGGCGACCATGTCGCGCAGCGCCCCGCAGTCGGTGCTGACGACCGGCAGCCCGGCGGCCATCGACTCCAGCACGGTCAGCGGCACGCCCTCGTGCACCGAGGACAGGCAGGACACGTCGAAGCCGGGCAGCAGCTCGGCGCACGTCGGCGCGGATCCCGGTGAACAGCACCCGGTCGCCGATGCCCGAGCTCGTCGACCTGGGCGCGCAGCGCCTGCTCCTCGCTCGCCGCCGCCGACCACCACCAGCCGCAGGTCGGGCCGGGTCGGCGGCGGCCGTGGCGAACGCGCGCAGCAGCACCGTGGTGCGCCTTCTGCGGGCTGAGCCGGGCCACGATGCCGAGCACGACGTCGGCTCGGGCGCAGACCCGAGCCGGTCCCGGGCCGCCGCCCGGTCCGCCGCGGTCGGCGCCGGCCGCAGCACGATGCCGTTGCGGACCACGACCTCGCGGGTCCGGCGCCACGGGAACCGGCCGACGCCCTCCTCGTCGCGCAGGTAGCGGCCCTGGCTCGGGGCGAGCAGCACCAGCGCGTCGGACAGGAACAGGGTCTCCACGTCGTGTCGGGGCAGCACCCGACCGCCGACCCGGGTCAGGTCCATGTCGTGCGCGGCCACCACGTTCGCCGGCACCCCGGCGAGCCGGGCGGCGAGCCGGCCGAGGGTGAGCGCGGCCCGGTTGTGGTGGGTGACCAGGACGACGTCGGTGCGGTCGGCGCGCAGCAGGCGCGACCAGCTTCGGCACCGTGGAGAGGTCGCCTGCGGCCGCGCGCGGTCGAGCACCTCGACCGGCACCCCGGCCTCCCGGAAGTCGTCGGCCAGCGGGCCGGCCTCGCGCAGGCAGATCAGCCGCGGCCGCACCCGCGTCCCGGTCCACCCGTGCCGGAACAGGTTGAGCATCAGCAGCTCGGCGCCGCCGACGAAGGTCCGGTCCAGCACCACGGTGAGCCGGATCGGCCGTCCGATGGCGCCGGCCGGCCGGCAGGCCCTGGGCCGGACGGTCCGCGGTGCGCTCGATCGCGGCCTCGGCCGCGCGCACCGAGCGCTCGAGGGTGAACCGCGACTCCACCCGGGCGCGGGCCGCCCGGCCCATCGCCTCGGTGCGCTGCGGGTCGCTGCAGCATCTTGATCAGCGCGTCGGCCAGCGCCCGCGTGGTCGCGCGGCGGCACGACGTAGCCGGTGGTCCCGTCCTCGATCATCTCCGGGACCCCGCCGACCGCGGTGCCGACCGTCGGCACCCCGCTGGCCATGGCCTCCAGCAGCGCCATCGGGAAGCACTCGACGGTGTAGGAGCTGAGCGTCGACCACGTCGACCAGGCCGAGCAGCCGCCCGACGTCGGAGCCGCGAGCCGGCGAACCGGACCGCGACGTCGATGCCCAGCTCGGCGGCGAGCGCCTCCAGCCGCGGCCGCTCCGGGCCGTCGCCGACCACCAGCAGCTGGGCGTCCGGGATCTCGTCGCGGACCATGCGGACGGCGCGCAGCAGCGTCGCGTGGTCCTTCTCCGGGCGCAGCACGGCGACGATGCCGATCACCGGCGCGCTCAGCGTCGATCCCGAGCTCGGCCGCCAGCGCGGCGTCGCGGACCGGGATGCGCGCACGCGGGAACCGGCTCGGGTCCACCCCGTTGTGCACCACGGTGATCTTCCGATCCGGGTAGCCGAGGTCACGTCGGTCATGTAGGGCCGCTGGCCGTGCGCCACCGCGTAGTAGGCGTCGGTCGCCGGTTCGAGCAGCCGGTCGACCAGGCCGCGGATCCGGCCGCGGGGCACGACGTCGCCGCAGTTGTGCACCCAGACCACCGAGCGCGGGGTGCGGGTCAGCACGGCGGCGATCCGCCCGAGGGCCTCGGCGTTGTAGCCCCGGGTGATCACGACATCGGGCCGGTCCCGGCGCATCACGGCGGACCAGCCCGGCGCAGCGCGGCCACCGGGTTGCGCCGCTGGTGCAGCGCGCGGCGCCGGGATCCCGGCCTCGACGAGGCCGCCGAACAGGGCGCCCTCGTCGCCGATGCACACCACCGACGGGGCGAACCGCTGCGGGTCCAGCGCGGGGGCCAGGGTGGCGACGTGGCGCTCGGCCCCGCCCACCCCGAGATCGGGCACCACGAACAGCACCCGCAGCGGGCCGACGCGGCGCGGCGGCACGGCGAAGCAGCGTCATCTCTCGCTCACCTGTCGGTAGAGGGCGTCGAAGCGCCGCCACACCACGTCGAGGTCGAATCGGTCGAGCACCCGCTCCCGGGCGGCCGCGCCGAGCCGCCCGCGAAGGTCCACATCGGACAGAACGCGGCGCAGCGCGGCACCGAGCGCGTCCGGGTCGTCGGGCGGCACGAGCAGGCCGGACCGGCCGTCCTCGACCATCTCCGGGATGCCGCCGACGTCGCTGGCCACCACGCACAGGCCGTTGCGCCATCGCCTCCAGCAGCGCGATCGGCTGGCCCTCGCTGAGCGAGGGCAGCACGAAGACGTCGGCCTCGGCGAGCAGCTCGCGCGACCTCGTCGGGGGCGAGCCAGCTGCGCACCTGCGCGCTGTCGGCGATGCCCAGCTGCTCGATCAGGCGCTGCGGCCCGCTCGCCCCCCGGTCACCGGCCATGGTGAGCCGGGCGCCGGCCAGCACGTCGGGCTCGGCGGCGAGCTTGGCCCACGTCTCGAGCAGCGTGAACGCGCCCTTGCGCTCCCCGATCTCGCCGAGGAACACCACGTGCAGCGGGCGCCGGCTCCGGTGCGGTCGGGTCGCGGCTGCGCGGTTGCCGGCGGCATCCGCACCGCGTTCGGCACGGTCACCACCGTGCGCGCGGGGCGCGATGACCAGCAGCCGCTCGGCCCACCGGTCCCCGAGCGCCACCACCACCGCGGCCCGGTGCAGGGTGGCCCGGATGAACCGCTGCACCGGCCGCGGCAGCCGGTCGTGCCAGAAGTCGAAGTCCGAGCCGTGCACGTGCACGACGCTCGGCACCCTGGCCGCGGCGGCCAGCCAGACCAGCGCCGCCTTGCGCACGAAGCTGCCGTAGGCGCCCATGTGCAGGTGCACGGCGTCGGGCCGGCGGCGCAGCAGCGCCCAGCCGAAGTGCACCAGCCCGGCCCCGAACGCGCCGATCTTGACCGCCGCCGACCCGTCGCGGTGCGTCGCGACGTGCTCGATCTGCCAGCGCGTCCACAATGGAGTGTCGGCCAGCATGCGCACGTAGCTGGAGATGCCACCGCGGGTGGCCATGCTCGTCGACACGCACAGCACCCGCCCGATCGGACCGGTCACGTCGGATCCCCCACTTCTCTCAGCCGTTCTGCGTTGCCCACGGCCGCCCCGACCAGCAGGAAGACCAGGAGGTTGGCGAAGTCGAAAAAGCGCAGGTCGACGGTGAATCCGCAGACGACCCAGGTGCCGAGCACGGTCAGCGCCAGCAGGCCCAGCGGGAGGCCGGACAGCCCGTCGATCGGCGCCAGCCGGCGCAGCGCGGTGGCCAGCGCGAACCCGAGCAGGATCAGCACCGCCAGCCACAGCGCGAGGCCGATCAGGCCCAGCTCGGTCGCGATGCCCAGCTCGTTCTCGTGCGAGGCGATGGAGTAGCCGCGCATGAAGTTCATGCGCTGCTCCCATTTCTGGTGGTGGTAGGTGTTCACCTGGGTGAAGCGCCCGATCCCCCAGCCGACCAGCGGCTCCCGCTGGATCGCCCACACCGAGGTGGCGATGGCGTTGAACCGGTCGTCCACCTCGGAGGCGGAGGCGACCCCGCCGGAGGTGCGGTCGGAGCTGGTGAAGGTCGACCAGGTGGCGGCCACCGACGCCGCGGCCGCGAGCAGGGTCGCCGCGAAGCCGCTCGCGACGGCCGCGGGCGAAGATCACGCAGACGACCAGGCCGACCGCGAGGACCAGCCACACCGCCCTGGTCTTGGTCAGGTAGATGCCGGGCAGGCAGAGCAGCGCCACCACGGTGGCCAGCACCCGCGGGAAGCGGGCCAGCGTGCGCTCGTGCGCGATGAGCACGGCGGCGATGAACCCGGCCACCATCACCAGCCCGTTCACCACGGGCTGGTTGAAGATGCCGTTGGCCCGTTCCGGGTAGTTCGGGTGCTCGATGATGTAGCGCGGCCAGATGAGCTCGAACGGGCCGGTGAACTGCAGGATGCTGACCACGGCCGAGTAGCGCCGAGAGCAGCAGCAGCGAATACAGCAGCAGCCGGATGCGGGCCAGGTCGCGGATCAGCGCGCGGGCGACCACGAAGGCCACGAACGGCAGCACCGTGCCGGCTGAGGATGAAGCGGTACACCACGACCGACTCGCCGGTGCTCGGGTTGGCGGCCGTGTAGAGGTGCGGCAGGAACGCCGAGACCACGTTCCAGGCGAAGTAGGCCAGCATGGCCGCCTCGAGCCAGCCGAAGCTGAACCGCACGTGCCCGCGGGCCCAGGCGATGGCCATCGACGCGACCAGCGCGCAGAAGGCCAGCGCCATCAGCTCCGCCGGCAGCGCCGGGATCGAGATGGCCAGCCGGGTGAACGAGGCGAAGATCAGCAGCAGCAGCGCGGCCATCGGCGAGCCGAGCACCAGCGCGCCGGCCGCGGCGGCCACCGCGACCAGCAGCATCCCGACCGGTCCGGAGACCGGCGCGGAGGACCCAGCACCGGGACGAACACCACGGTGACCATCGCCACGGCGACGATCAGCACCGCGAGGACCAGGACCGCCGCCGAGCGCACGGCCGGGGCCGGTCGGGAGCCCGCGGCCAGGCTTGGGCGGTGATGTCCGTGGATCAGCGACCGTCAGCACGGAGGCTGTCATGACGTTCAGCCCGATCCGCGCTCGATCAGCTCCGCGGCCCGCTGAGCAGTCGACTGGCCGCGGTCGCGGCGAGGGCCGCCCGGCGACGCCGTTGCCGGCCCCGGAGCCGTTGCTCCACTGGACGGGGACGGCCTCGTGCCGCGGCATCGTGCCGCTGAGCCCCGGCGCGGCCTGCCCGTCGCGGACCGGTTCGGCGACCGCGCCCGTCTGACCGAAGGTCGCGGATGCCTCGTCCACCCCGCGCGAGTCGATCACCACGCCGGACACCGGCGCGTGCACGTCGGCCAGCAGCGCCAGCGCCTCGCGGACCTCCCGCACCCGGGTCCGGCCCCGGTCCACAGTGATGATCACGAAGTCGGCCGACGCGCAGATGAGCTGGCTCTCCGAGGCGTCCAGCACCGGCGGCACGTCGACGACGACGACGTCGTAGGCGGCCGACAACTCGCTGGTGATCTCCGCGAGCCGCTCCGGCCGGAACGCCGCGAAGGTGTCCCCCACCGGCGGCTGCCCGGCCGGCAGCACGTCGTAGCCCGCCGGGTGGCGCAGCAGCCCGGCGCGCAGCCGCAGCTGCCCGGCCAGCACCTCGACCAGGCCGGTGCGGCCGGCGATGGCCCGGTCCTGCCGCACGTCCAGGTCGGTCATCATCAGCACCGTGCTGGTCTGCCGGGCCACGAGCAGCCCAGCCAGCTCGCTGGCCAGTGCCGAGGATCGGGCGGTGCGGCGGGCGCCGACCACCGCGACGATCTTGTGCTCACCCGCGGTGGTGCCCAGCTGCAACGAGTTGGCCAGGTTGGCCAGCCGGCGGCTGCGGGTCGAGGAGTCCGCGCGGGCATCGAAGTCGGCCAGCGTGGCCAGCCCCAGCCGCTGCTGCACATCGCGTCGGCTGCGCAGCCGGGTGTCCAGCGAGCCCAGCAGGATGGCCAGCAGGATGCCCAGAACGGCGCCGCCGACGACCCCGGCGGCGATGTCCGCGGCCGGGCTGGGCGTCGACGAGGCAATCCCCGGGCTCGGGCTGCAGTTGCTTGATCAGGTTGGTGTTGTCGGCCTGCAGTTCGGTCATCCGACCCTGCAGGGACCGGATCTGGTCGAGGATGACGTTGCGTTCGGCGTCGGTCCGGGTCGGGAGCTGCAGGTGACGACGCTGAGGTCGATCTGGGCCTGCAGGTCGGCGACGGCCTGCTGGCGCTCCGCGACCAGGCTCGTGCGCACGTCCTCGCGGTATCCGGCGGCCGCTGCGCGTGGCCGCGGCCCGCACCTGGTCCTGCGCGGGCCCGGAGGCCTGGATGTAGAAGACCGGGCTGGTGGCGCCGGTCTTGGCGGACAGCTTCACGGTGTCCGGGATGGCCGTCTCGGCGCGCAGCAGCTGCTGGTAGGTGGCCTGGTTGAAGTAGTCGACGTAGCCGAGGGCGAGCACCGCGTCCTGATCAGGGGACCGGTTCTGCGACTGCGTGGTCAGGGCCGTGGTCGCGGTCCACACCGTGGCGGCGCTGGTGATCGACCACGCGGCCGCCACGCCGCCGCCGATGATCGCGAGCGCGACCACGACCGGCCAGCGCTGCAGGATGCGCGCCGTCAATTGCTGGGCGGGTTTCACCACTCGCCCCCGTTGGATCCACCCGATGCCATGGAAATTCCTTTCGATGATTCGTCAGCGACACGATGTGCCGCCGACATTGGCAGCGCGATTCGACCCCGAATCGGCGGGCCGATTCCGCGAACGTCGATGAGCCCGGTTCCAGGGCTCGCCGATTCGGGTCTCCGTCGGATGATGGAAACTGTGGTCGTCCCGCTCCGCAATCATTGAACAGCGGCTGCGGTCGACCCACGAGGCCGCTGCGGGCAATGCATCACAAAGGATGACAATCGGTTTGCGCGTCGCCTCGTATCCAGCGGAGCGTGAGCAATATGCGTTCGGGATTCGGCGGTTCGTGCCCGCTTCGGGTGAACCGGCGGGCCGGCACCGCAGCACTGCGCGACGCATCGCGGCTGGTGATGGCCTCTCAACCGGCGCCGGAAGAGTGGCGCCGTCCGCGGCCGACGCCGATTCGGCTCGAGCCGGCCCACCCGGTAGGGGCACGATGGGGCATGCGGGGCCAATGGGAAGCAGTGCGCCCACCAGCTGGACAGCACTATTTCAGTGACCGCGCCAAGTAGCGGCAACGGATCGGTTCGAAATCAGTACAGGTATACTCTTCTGGTGCCCCTGAACTTGCCGGTCAACGCTTCATGATCAGTTTACGCGGCAGTTGGAGGTTTCTCGCAGTGCTCTGGGGGCTTACCACTCTCATCGGCCTCGTGGTGGCGCGGACGACGAAAATCGGACCGGTTCTCGTGATCTTCGCTCCCGACCGCGGGGTGCACACCGGTGATATTGCCGCCTTCGGCCTCTGTTACCTGGCAGCGCTCGCAGCGTCCCTTCGGATCGCTCGCTGAGTTCGCTGTCGCTACCTGACTATCGTGATCAGCCGCTCCACCAGCAGGACGAGCGGCGGCGGCTTCCGCCCGAACGCCGGCTCCCAGCTCGGATGCACCGGCATCAGCTGCCCGGCTATGGACACCACCATGACGGCCCCGACCAGGCCGCGGGCGACAACCCGAACGATCGGGGTCGGCGGCGCCGGCTCGGCGATCGGCAGCGGTGAGCGGGCCAGCACGATTGCCATGCATCCGAGCAGCGACATCAGGGCGAGCCCCCACCAGCGCCGGTAGTCGACGCCGACCAGGCCCATGGTCGCTGCGAGCAGGCAGTACCCGGTTACGAGCGAGCGGTGCGACGGCGGGGTGGGCCGCCCCGACCACGACCACACCAGCCAAGCGCTGCTCACGACGAAGGCGGCGCACCCGAGCAGGCAGAGAATGTGGGTACCGATCGAGACCCGAGCCGCGAGAGCCAGGGCGTCGGACGGACCTTGCAACAGCGCGACGAGTGCATTGGTGCCGTACCGGTCGGTGATCTGCACGCCGGCACCCTGGGCCTGCCGGACAGCCTCGTCGACCACCGAACGTCGTGGCTCGACCAGCAGGCTTGCCGCCAGGACGACCAGCGCCGGTCCGAGGGCGATGCCGAACGACGGGAAGAAGCCGGCCCGGCCGGTGAATCGGGCCCGCACGGCGATGATCGCCACCGGAGTCAGGTAGGCGATCAGGAATTCCTCACTGGCCGTGGCCACCGCGAGGCAGGCGGAGACGGCGAGCAGCCCGGGGAACAGAGTCCGCTCCGAACCCGACCGGCCCCACGCCACCATCCCGGCCAGCACCAGCACCCCGATCGCGTCGTACCGGCCGACGTCCCAGACCAGCAGCGACAGCGTGAACGGCGAGGTGACGAGCACCCCACCGGCCGCCCAGGCGGCCGGGGGCGACGCCATGGATCGGCAGATCATTCCCACCATTGCGCCGCCGGCGGCAACGGCCGCGACGGTGAGCGCCAGCGCGAACGCTGCCATCTGCGAGTAACTGGGCACCCCGCCGACCAGGGTCGCCAGGACCTCCCCCGGAAGTCCGCGGCGTACGAACCCGCCGGAGTAGTCCAACCAGTACTGGCTGGCCTGCCAGCGCGGCACGAGCGCATCGGAACCGAGGCGGTACAAGAGCCCCGCGACCGCAATACCCGCCATGCCCGCAGCGCCGATGGCCACGGTCGTGGGCAACAGCGGTGGCCTCCACCCGCCGCGCGGCCGGACCGGGCGCTGACGCGTACCGAGCTCAGTCACCGCCAGCACCGAAGCGGCAACGGGATTCTGATCACGATCAGTTCGGCACCGGCGGCGGGATGCGGTGGATCTCGCGGTACTGCGCGGACTCGGCGGCGGGCGTGCCGGGTTCGATCCATGCGTGCGCGGTGACGTCACCCTTGTCCGCGGCAACCCCGACCACGATGTCCACAGGCTGCCGGTGCGCGCTCAGCCAGGTCTGCAGGACGGTCGCCCGCTCCAAGCAGGTCGGCTTGGTCCGTGCCAGCACAGCGAGGACGCCGCGCGACGCTCCCACGGGCAGCCGCGCGGGCGGAAACGGGATACGCCCCGAGATCCCCTCCGACCGCAGCACCTGTCGCGCGCGTCGCAACGACAACACTGTCCAGCCGGCCGCCCGCAGGGTCGCGGGTGCGAACCGGCCCAGCGAGCCGGTCTCGCCGACACCGCCGTCACCGCGGTTCGGGACTGCGGTCACGACTCCAGATACCCGCGGTTGCGGCAGTTGCCGAGAAAGGCGTCCACATCGACCTCGGCCCGGTCCTGGCCCACCTCGAAGGAACCGCGGAGTCGCTCGACGAGCTCGGATCGGGTAGCGCCCTGCGCGAGCGCCTGCCACAAGACGCTGCCCGCCGCGTTGGCGCCCAGGTACCGCGACTCGGCCAGGTCGAGCAGCACGGTCTCGCCGTCGACCTCCTGCCATGCCACGGCACCCTCACGCAGCTTGAACTGCACGTCACCCATGGTTGTGCTCCTCCTTCTGCGCCGGTCGGGTCCGCCCGACCGCCCAGCCGTAGTCCGTGTTGCCGAAGTCGATCAAGTCGATGCCGCCGTCGGCGAACTCGGCCGCCAGCTCGTCGCGACGGAAGAAATGCACCAGGTTCGGCACCAGTGCGTCGCCGACCTGTACCGGCTCCCGGCCGCGCAGCCGGCGCAGCGACGTCCCGACCCGGGCCGCGGTCCGCAACCGCGCGTCGCGGTACTCCCCCGCGAAGAACGACGCGAGCACCGGCGCACCGGGCGGGAGGTGACGGACCGCGCCGCGCAGGAACTCGACCCGAGCCTCCCGACCCCTGATCAGCATGTAGCCACCCCAGCCCAGCACCGCGGCGTCGGCCGGCTCCGCCGCCACCGGCCAGACGTCGCGGCTGCAGGCGTGGATCGTGGCGTCGACGCCCTCCCGCGCGAGCAACTGGCTGCCGAACCGGGCCAGTTCCTGGTGCGGCTCGTAGCCGACCACCTGATATCCGGCCTTGGCCAGCGCGAGCACCTCCCGCCCGCCGCCGGCACTGGTGACGAGGATCGAGCGCACCCCGGCGAAGTGGCGCTCGATGGCCTCGCGCTCCCAGTCGAACAGGCCCTTCAGGTTGTACGACTCGGTCCGGTACTCCGGGGCGTCGTCGTAGTAGCGCTGGTCGATCCGGGCCAACTGCTCCCGGTTGAGCAGGCCGAGCCAGATCCCGTCGAACACGCCGCGGAAGGTCCGCAGCGCGGCGTTCGACCACCGCTCGGAGCGCAGGTAGAGACGGGTGAGGGGATCTGCGGTCATCGGTAGGCCTCCGCTTGCAGGGTGAACAGCTCGGCGTAGAGGCCGTCGTCGGCCATCAGGGAGTCGTGCGAGCCGGCCTCCAGGATCCGCCCGTCGCGCATCACGAAGATGCGGTCGGCGGTGCGCACCGTGGAGTAGCGATGGGAGATGAGCACCGCCGCCCGGCCGGCGAGCATCGTCCGCACGTCGGCGAACAGGGCCTGCTCGGCTCGCGGGTCGAGCGCCGAGCTGGGCTCGTCGAGGATGACCAGCGGGGCGTCCCGCCGCAACGCCCTGGCCAGCGCCACCCGCTGCCACTGCCCGATCGACAGGTCGACGCCCTCGGCGTACTGCCGGCTGAGAATCGTCTCGTAGCCCTGCGGCAGCGACTCCAGGAACGTCGCGGCCCCGGCCGCCCGGGCCGCCCGGTGCACGGCGGCCAGGTCGTCGATCTCGTCCGGTTCGCCGAGGCCGATGTTCTCCCGCGCCGTGAGCTGATAGCGCATGAAGTCCTGGAAGATCACCGACACGCTGCGCCGGACGTCCGGCCGGAGCCAGCTCGGCGACGTCGGTCCCGTCCCACCGGACGCGCCCCGAGGTCGGCGGGTACAGCCCAGCGATGATCTTGGCCAGCGTCGTCTTGCCGGAGCCGCTCTCGCCGACGATCGCGACGACCTCACCGGCCTTGATCGACAAGCTCGACGCCGTCGCAGCACCGGCGCCGTCGCGCCGGGGTAGGCGTAGGAGACCTCGTCGAGGGCGATCTCGTCGCGCAGCGCCGGCCCAGTGCCGCGGACGACCCGCGCCAGCCGGGACGGCCAGGCCGAGGAACCGGTCGAGGTCGTCGAGGAAGACCGACGACTCGAGCAGGGTGCCGACGGACTGGAAAGTCTGGTCCAGCCGGGTGCTCAGCAGCCGGATCCCCAGCGCCGCGGCGCCGGCGTCGGCGACCCTGATCCGCCCCAGGGCCAGGAACCAGACCAGCACGGCCAGCGAGGCGACGAGCGCGACCGTGGTCGTGGCCACGACCGCCCAGCGCGTAGCACTGCCGCGGTGCGCACGTGCCGTCGCAGCGCCGACAGCATGCCGACGGACCGTTCGTCGTGACGGCGCCGCAGCGCCGTTTCGGCACCGAAAGCGCGCACCTCCTTGGCCTCGTCGCGACCGGTCAGCACCTCGCGGAGGTACTCGCGGGCCCGGAACTGCGGCGTGATCTCGGCCGTGATAGCGGAACTCGAGCAGGCTGGCCCGGCGCGCCAGCAGGACCGACGGGACACCGGCCAGCAGCAGGATCGGCACCAGCAGTGGATCGATGTGCAGCAGCACGGCCACCAGACCGGCGGTGCCCACCGCCCCGCCGAGCAGCCCGAACACCGCGGTGGTGACGGTGATCGGCCGGATCAGTGCATTCGCTCGGACCCGCTCCAGCTGGTCGTAGAACTTGGCGGATTCGTAGAACTCCAGCTCCACCCGCCCGGTGACGTCGAGCACGCGCTGCCAGGCGGCGACCGCCACCTCCTCGGCGAGCAGCCGTTGCTGCTGCTGCTGCAGGGTCGTGGCCATCGAGCCGACCGCCGTCACCACAGCCAGCGCCACGATGATCATGACGAGGTCCTTCATCGCCGCGCGGTCCGGCGCCACGAGCGTGTCGAGAGCGAGCCGGCCGACAACGACCAGCGCCGCCGTGGCCAGCGCGCCGAGCACCTGCAGGGTGCCGGCGAGCACGACACCGCGGCGGCTCGCCTCCCAGGTCAGTCGCAGTGCCCCGGTCAGCGCGCGGGACAGACGTCGCACGTCGCGGCCCCGCTCGCACGCCTTCGAGGTAGCAGGTCCATCGGGTCGAGTTGTGGCTGCCGACTGTCGGTCACCTGCGAGTCCCTCCCCGTCCAACCCAGGGTCGACGAACATCCTCACGTCGTCCCGGATCACCCTGGCGTTAGCAGCAGAGCGTAACGAGACGTGTGCATCACGCGACGGACAGGTGCTCGTGTCCGTGTTCCAACGCCCTGCCCGGGAGGCCTTGAACCCATGTGCGCAGTGCGTATCGCCGTCCTCGACCGTCGGCGACTGCTCCGGGAGATGCTCGGCCGACTCCTGGAGGCCGAGCCGGGGATCACTGTGGTCGCCGATGCGCGGATGCGAGGCCGGCTGCGGCATCCGAACCTGCCGTCATCGACCTGGCTCTGGTGGGAGATGTCGACGAGACCGCCGGCCGACGGCTAGCTGCGCCGGGTCGTAACCTTCGGCGACCACATGTCGGTGAGCCAGCTGGCCGCACGCCGTGCTCGGGACTGCGTCGGCCGACCGAGACCGGCAGCTCACCTGACCGCACGCGAACGAGTCGTCCTCGGCGGCATCGCCGACGGACTGCGACTGGAGGAGATCGCCACGGTCATGGGCATCAGCCCGAAGTCGGTGGAGAACCACAAGCAGCGCATCTTCGCCAAGCTCGGCGTGCAGAGCCAGGCCCACGCGGTTGCCGTGACCCTGCAGACGCACGCGCTTCCCCGGATCCGCCGTCGCCATCGCCAACCGAGCTCATGACGGCCGCGACGGTGCGGGCGCGCAGGACGTCGGCGTTCTGGTCGCCCACCCCCGACCGCTGCTGTGCGAGACCCTCAGCCGAGCTCTCGGCGCGGCCCCCGTGTCGATGTTGTCGCCGTCGACGGCCACGCTCGCCGGCCTGCGCGAGCACTGCCTTCCCTCGCGCCGCACGTCGTTCTGACCTCGCCCGCGTTCCCGCGACGGCGAGCTGATCGGCGTCATTGGCGAGGTCCTGCGCCACAACGTTCGCGTGCTGGTGCTCTGCGAGTCCGGAGGGCTCGACTCGGTCACGCCGCTGCTTTTCGCCGGCGCGTCGGGATGCCAGTTCTGGCAGGACTGCGGGGCCGACGAGCTGGTCGCCGCGGTCCGCAGCGTCGCTGCCGGGCACGCCGCGCTGCACCCTGCGGCAGCAGCCGCGGTGCTGCGGCAGTGGCGAGAAGTGCGGCAGGTTGGCGTCGATGCCGGACCCGAGCGTCGATCGGCCGGGGATCCATCCCGGCACTGACCGTGCGCGAACGGGACGTGCTGGTCGAGTTGGCCCGGGGTGGCACGACCAGGAACATCGCCGGCGAACTCGGCCGTCTCCCCGAAGACCGTCGAGGCGCATATCGCGCGAATACTGGCGAAACTGGGTGCGCGCAATCGTGCGCAGGCCATTTCGATAGCCCGAACACTGAGCTGCTGGGTGGCTACATCGGCTCGACGGTTCCGCCAGAACAGCGATGAGCGGCCGATCGGATGACCGGCCGCTCATCGACAGACGATCGTCAGATCGACTGGAGACTTCCCACGACGATGGGGCGAGGGTCGCCTGGTTGTCGGCATTCGGCCCGACCTTGTTGAAGCTCTGCAGCGTCAGGTCGTGCAGGGTGCCGATCTCGACCAGCGTCGGCGACTCGTATCCGAGCTTCTCGTTCATTTTCTGTCCTTTCGTTCGGGAACCTACAACAACATTAACGGCGATCTCGCTTCGAGGTCACCGGAGGAGTACCACCTAGGGGTGGCGACGGGAGTCGGAGAATCATGCAGCGAGCGAGCGCGCGCAACACCGATCACACCTCGGCCGATCGGCATCTACGGTGTGTCCGATCGAGGGACTCGAATTCGTTGGCCGACCTGCTCGGGCCGGCCTCTCGCATTGGCCGCGGCTGCGGATCATCCGAAGCATCGGACCCTGCCCCGTCGAGCGGCCCACTGTCATCGGTGACGACTGGGCAGCGGTCCGGACCGCGGACCAGACCGGACAGGTCGGCGGTATCCGCGTCGACCGCGATCCGCTGACCGCCAGCCTCACCAGCCCGGGCGGGTTCAGCGACGACGCCGTGATCCATCCCGATCTGGGTTTCCTGGCCGCCGTGGTGAACAGGTGGGCGGGCCGGGAGGTGTTCCACGCCGGCGCGTTCCTGGCCGAGAACGGCGCCTGGGGCGTGCTGGGGACCCGGGAGGCCGGCAAGAGCTCCCTGCTCGGACTGCTGGCGGCCAAGGGGGTTCCGGTGCTCGCCGACGACGCGCTGGTCGTCGAGGACCGGACGGCGTTCGCCGGGCCCCGCTGCATCGACCTGCGGGAGGGTGCCGCGGACTGGCTGCAGCAGGGCACCGACATCGGCATGGTCGGCAACCGGCGCCGGTGGCGGGTCCGGCTTCCCGGCGGTCCCCGCCACCGCTCCGCTCGCGGGCTGGATCGTCCCGGAGTGGGCCGACGACATCGAGCTGCGAGTCGGCGCCGGCGGCGCTGCGCCTGGCGCTGCTGAACGCCAGCGTCTACCTCAACGAGGCGCCGATGCCGGCCGGAGCGGCTGCTCGCACTCGTCGGCGCTGCCGGTTGCTGCGTGTTCCGTCGGCCGCGCAACTGGGCCGCGGCCGACGCGGCGACCACCGCGCTACTGGACCGGATCGGCGGCTGAGCCGACGTCGGCGCTCAGCCACGCCGCCTGCAGCAGGGGATAGGTTCGCACGTCCGATCTCGCGGCGTCCCGCCACATCCGGCGCAACACGTCGACGTCGACCAGCCGCGGATCCACCCCGCTGCCGTCCCACTCGGCGGCGAACGCCATCGCGTGGCGGTTCCAGTACGCGGTGTTGAACACCGCCTTCGACGTGCGGGTCAGGGTGCGGCTCCGGGAGCAGGTCCCCGACCAGGTGGCGCATGGCTGCGGCGCGGGTCGGGAATCCGACCCGGCCGCCCTCGCGGGCGAAGGCCGCGAGCACCGGCGCCTCGGCGAAGGGGCTGCACACCCGCACGTCGTGCATCGACGCGACCTTAGCCAGTGCGGCCTGGCGGTGCGTCCGGTAGCGGTTACGCCACCACTCCGTGATCGATCGCATCGTCCCAGCGCAGCGGCACGGCCGCCGCAGGCGCTCCTCATGGCGCCATCACCTCGCGCAGCGCGGCGGGCCGCAGCCACGGCCGCGGCGGAATGCACGCCAGGCGCCGGCGGGCGGCGGCCAACCGGAGCGCGGCGCGGCCCGTAGAACGCCGCGAGACGCAGCAGGTCCCGGCGGCTCCGGCCGAACCCGGCGCCCGATCACCTGGTTCACCCGCGTGCACAACGGGTCCGGGTCAGCACTCGATCGCCGCCGAACCCGGTGATCAGCGTGCCACCCCGACCTGCTCGGCCAGCGGTAGGTGCGAGTAGGCAGTTGGCCGGCCACATCACACCGTGGCGGCGCAGCACCGCGCTGCGCGTGCGGGCCGATGATGTCCAGCTCGTCGTCGAAGGACAGCCGAACCCAGTCCTGGACCCCGATGTGCCGCAGCACCAGCTCCTGCCACTCGCGTCTCCGCCGGTGTCCTCGCACTTCGGGAACTGCATGCGTCAGCGCGACGGGCGGCTCCAGGCCCTCCCGCCGGGCGACGTGCGCCGCCACGGCCAGCAGCGCCGACGAGTCCCGGCCACCGGAGAAGCTGACCGCGCAGGGTGTCTGGGCCAGCGCCCGGCGCAGCAGATCCTCGAGCGCCCCGCGGGCGGTCACGCCCGATCGGGGCAGCGGGCAGCGGCGGGATCCTCGGGTCGACACCTTGGACAACCCCGCAGGCCAGCTCGAGCGGCGTCATGCCGGCATTCGCACCAACGGTCACATTGTCTCCCACAGTCGTACAGCGCGGCCTTGCTGAGAGCCTCGAATGCATGCCGACGACGTTATGCACAGCCTCGAGATTTACCACAACCTGGGTATCGCCTGACCGTCCACCGGGTTCCAGGTACGCATATTTGACGATAGTGGTGAGCGGCGCTAACAGCGCTCGCTGCGCTCCGACGACCCAGTATGCCTCCCGTGTCTTTCGATCAGGTCCGTGCAATCCCCGGCTGGCTGAACCGTGTCGACTACCAGCTACTCGGGTTCATCCTGAGCGAGCAGAATGCTCATGGCGAGGTCGGCGATCTGGCTGAACTCGGGGTCTACCGCGGCAAGTCAGCGGTGGTGATCGGTGGATACCGCAAGCCGTCGGAGACCTTCACGGTGGTCGACCTCTTCCGCCACGACACCGGTGCCGATGACGCCAACGCCGCCGAGCAGCAACGTGAGTACTTCGGGTTGCAGCGTGCTCAGTTCGAACAGCACTATCTGAAGGTGCATCCCGCCCTGCCGGTCGTCGTCGAAGGCCTGTCGCACACGATCGCCGATCATGCGAGCGCCCGTGCACATCGATTCGTACACATCGACGCCTCGCACCTGTACCGACATGTTCGCAAGGACATCGAGGTGGCCCAGGATCTGCTGCTGCCGGACGGAATAGTCGTGCTGGACGACATCCGGTCCGAGCACACTCCCGGTGTTGCGGCTGCTGGCTGGCAGGCAGTGGCCGCCGGGCTGAAGCCGATCGCCGTCAGCGGCGTCAAGCTGTACGCGACCTGGGGCGATGACGAGCGCTGGCGACAGGCCTTGGCCGGCTGGCTACCGACCGCAGGTTTCGAGTGGGAAGTACAGGAAGTGTCCGGTCACGCCGTAACTCGCGTGTGGGCGGCCGCCGACCGGCTGACTCGGATGACCAATCTCGCCCGGTCGGCGGTGTCGACAGGCCTGACGGGTTGGGGTCGAGTTCGGCGAGTGGCCGGCGCGGCCGCCAGTCACGCGCTTCAGCACCGTTCAGCTCGAGACAGCGCGGGCGCGGCGTAACGAAGGCTGCTCGATCCAGCGGAAGCACACGGCTGCCAGTGCGATCGATGCCGGGAAACCGATGACCAGCGTGAACCACAGGACGGTCGAGCCGCTCATCCCGGCCCAGAGTGCGAGCAGGTAGAGCAGCCACAGCAGCGGGAAGTGGAAGGCGTAGAGGCTGTACGAGCGCAACCCCAGCCATCGGATCGGTCGCCACACGCACGGGTTCGCAGTGGCTCCGGGGGTGCGCACCATCCAGATCACCAGGCAGACGAACGCAACCGACCACAGCATCGTGGTGGCGAACGGACCGAGCGACGGCACGCCGAGCCAGGCGCCGACCAGTCCGACGAGACCGACGGGCCCCAGAATGCGAACCAGGCCGGCGGGGATCCGGCGGTAGCCACTGGCAACCGCCAGGCCGAGGAAGAACCAGTACGCCAGGAGCAGGTGCTCGGGCGCGTGGCCCAGGTGGACCCCGGCCAGCACGAAGCCCGCCATCAACGTCGGAATCACCCACGACATTCGAGCCCAGCGGTAGGCGACCGGAAACACGAGGTACAGCTGGAACTCGTACGCAACGGTCCACAGTGGTCGGTTGACCTGGAACGACCACTGCTCGGTGCGGAGATTGTGCACCATGAATATGTGCGAGAGGAAACCCGAGAAGGTTGGCGCGAGGTTGTCGAAAACGTCGACGTATCGCCCGATGAGCGCCCCGGGAACCGCTATTAGGAACGCGGAGTAGTAGGTCGGAAGAATTCTCCAGGCACGCCGCTTCCAGAATACCGATACCGACGTGCGGCGACCTTGCCGCCGCCGACAGTCCTCGCTGTAGGCCAACGAGAAGGCGCTGACCATCAGAAACAGGGCAACCATGTACTCCCCGGGCGAGACTAGATATACGAGGACTTGGCTGAGATCTGCGTCCCACACGTCGGAAACGACCAGCGCTGCGCCGCCGAAGAAGACGCAGTGTCCGAGACAGACGATCGTCGCGGCGATTCCGCGGGCACCGTCGACAAAGGCCAGCCGGTCGACATCCGGCAAGGCCGGCGGCCGCTCCGGCGATACCGGTGTGCCACTCGGGTCGCGCGTCAGCTCGCTCATCTCGCACCCATCTCATCGGACCGTTCCTGGTGAAACGGAACAGTTGACACCCGAGACATCGCGACCGCGGGTCGGCACGTTATCGAGGTGCGGCCACTATCACTAACCTTGAGGTTCCGCGCGTTCGCATCGACTCCGGGCGGTCCGCTGCTATTTCTTGTCAGAGAACAATGACGTCAACGTGCCACCGCCACGACGCAACGCCCCGGTGGGAAGCAACTGCTCGCTGCGGCCGGCTCGGGTGGCGTCGACCAAGACCTGGTAATCGTTGCTGGGGGCGCCCGAATTCGTCACGAAGACGAAGGAGTCGACCGAATCCACGGAGGAGAAAGCGGGCGATCGATCGGTGACCGGCAACACCGGGTACAGCAGCCCCCCAGCAGCTCGGTCTGCGCTCGGCAGGCTCTCGATCACCGTCCCGAGGGACTCGGTCTTGAGGCCGAGCACCCACAGCTCCGCTCCGACATTGGATATCTTCGGCTGAGTCTTCTGCTCGGCGTCGAACTGGCGGGCCCAGACCTGCTGGCCGCGGGTGAACTGCCAGCCCTGCCGCCCTCCACGTCGGTGAGGAACACCTGCGTCCTGCCGCGCCGCGGAACGGCAGGCCATCGATGTGCAGATCGGTCAGCGCCATCGGCCGGATGCCCGAGCCGCTCCACGGATCGACCACGTTGGTGATTCCAGAAGTCATCTGAGCGAAGATCAGCGGGCGTCGTGGAGTCACGCTGACCTGAAGATCGCCGCCGTGGAGGAGCCGACGAATCACGCCGGGTCGCCATCGACCTGCGCCTCGAATCCGACGATCGCCTTCACCGAACTCGGCACGATCAATGTCCGCGAGACGAAGTAGCGGCCCGCGCGCAGGTAGACCACCGGCCTGCCCGAGTTCAGGGCGGCCTGGATCGCGGGGTGTCGTCGTTGTTGTCGTTGCCGCGAGCGCCGGCCGCGTCGACACCGGCCATCTGTGCGAGCGGCACGTTCGGCACGTCCGGCGATTCTCGAGAACGGCGAGCTTGAGCGATGCGGGGCGCCCGCGGAAGAGCATCCTCGGGTGGATCCGACGACCATTCGCCGTTCGCGGCCGCCTTCTTGTCCACCCCGCGGTGCCGGACGAGTGACGCGTATCCCGCCGATGGGACGTTGCGCAGGAATGCTCCGCCGTCGTTCTCGACGGCCGCCGCCTTGGCGTTGCCACCCTGCAGGTCCGAGTCGACCACGGTGAGCAGACCGGGCGGATAACCGCCGAGGTTGGAGATCGCCGGGTACCGAGTTCGTGCTCATCAGTCGGCGGATGCTGACCACGTTGCCCAGGTTGCGGATACCGAAGGTCCGCTGGCCGGACAACCGGAGGTCCTCGATCGTCATCGAGTACTCGGATCGGGACATGAAGATGCCGGTGGCGAATCCGTCGATCCGGACGTCCTCGAGCAACGCCGGACCCGGCCAGCGACGCGTCATCGAGATGCCGACGTTTCCGCTGCCGGTGGGGGCGCGGACGACGACGTTCCTGATGGCACCCCGGTTGTTGGCGAGGTAGTCGATGCCGTCGGCACCAGGATTGCGGCTCCCGACATCGACCGTCATGTCGAAGATGAAGTTGTTGAAGGCCTGGTTGCCGGAGCCGTCGGAGCCGTTCGGGTTCTGCGATGCCGTGTCCAGAACCGCGCGCGGCCTCGTCGCATCGGCGAATCCGGCGGCTGCGGTCGGCCAGCCTGAGGATCGTGCGGTCCCGGTTCTCACCCATCAGCGTGGCGGAGGTGGCCCAGCTGCCATCGGGTCGTCGCCACTCGATGGGCTTGCGTCACCAGGTAGGTGCCGGCCGGGAAGAAGAGCACGCCCTCGTGTTGCCCAGGCCGACCACCGCCGACACCGCGGCCTGGATCGCCGCGGTGTCGTCGGCTCGGCCGTCGCCGATCGCGCCGAATGCCGTCTTGACGTTGACGACCGCGTCGGCGGGGCAGTGCGGGTCACCGCCACACATCGATCGCCGACTTGATGGCGGCGGCCGAGCCACCGGTCTGTCCGGTATCTGACGTAGATCAGCCACCCACACCGTGGCCCCGAACAGGGCTAGCTTGTGATGTTCCCAGCGCGATTACACCCAGCCCGCGAGGGCCCGCGCCGCCGACGAACCCATCACTACTACCCATCGACTACCTTCATTCGTGCTGTTCCTGGCTCGATTGGCGATCGAGCTCGGCCGGACATCGGGCGCCGACGGACGCTGCGCGAGCCCTCATCACTCCACACGCGACGTGGTCGAGCCGTTCGGACCGTTGTCGGACCCCGTCCCCGTGGGCGCAAGGATCCAAGGTGGGCATACGGTGCCGGTCGGCGGCAGCTCGTCGTGCGGAGCCCGGCGGCATCCATCTCGTGATCGCCACGACTCGGCGCAGCCGCACCGACTCCAGCAGCACCGCCACGCTTATCCCCAGGATCAGCCCGAGCACGGCCGAACAGCCCGTTACGTACCGGAGTCGGGCTGACCGGTGAGTCCGGCAACTGGACTGCACCACGGTCATCCCCGGGAGTGAACTGTTGCTGGGTCTCCACCCTGCTAAGCCTGACTGCAGAGAGGTCAGCTGCTGCTGCAAAGCGCCCGCTGAGCAGCGTTGCGAACCTCGAGGTCATCGATCCGCCCCTGCAGATTCGTGGACGTCCCTGCAGCTGGGCCACTGCCTTGTCCAGCGTCTTCCGTCCAGCCCGCTCCGGATCTCCGCATAGGCCTCGAGGTAGCCCTGCACGCTGGCCGCAGCCTGCCGCGGATCCTGCCCTTCAGCGATGATCGTGACCACATTGGACCCGGCAGAACCACTGGCACGACATCGCGATCGCACCGAGGCATGCGCCCTGCACACGTCGTCGCTGGTCAACTACGCCACCTCGTTGTTGATCTGCGTGTCCTTGAGCACTGCAGGCGTGGTGTTGAAATTCTCGTCCAGCTCCTGCCGGGTAGCAGGATCTGCGCAGAAGCCCGATTGGTCGGCGCTTCGAGCAGCGAAACTGCCAGCGCCGGGAAAACCATGAGGATCATTGTGAAGAGCATGAGCAACCAGCGCCGGCGCACCATCAGTGCATACATCATGAGGGGAGCCCCGCCGGGGGACGGCATCGACGCACACTACTGCGGTTCTCGACATAAGCAGAACCCGGTCCGCCAAACATCATCAATGTTAGGTAAGCTCGTAACAAGTCGGCCACCTTCATCGAGATGCATTCGGTGCGGATACTTCAACTTCATACTCGTTACCGGCAAACGGGCGGGGAGGACTCGGTGGTTCGCGCAGAATACGAGGCCCTTAAGCAGCAGGTCACGATGTTCACCAACATTTCGAACACAATCCGTCCGGAGCCTGCGAGCCGGCCGGCGCTCGGCGGGTCGATCTGGAACATGCGTCGGCACAACGAGTGCGCGCACAATTATCTACAGTTCCGGCCGGACGTCGCGCACGTGCACAATACTTGGTTCGCCTCGTCACCTTCGATATTCTCGCGCTGCGAAAGCACGCCGATCCCGGTCGTGATGACCGTGCACAACTATCGCGCTGGCGTGCGCAATTCGCTCTTCCTCGGGCAGGCACACCCTGCGAAACTGCGTCGACCAGAGGCCGTGGCAGCCGTCCGGCAT
This sequence comes from uncultured Actinomycetota bacterium, assembly GCA_963730945.1. GTDB lineage: Bacteria > Actinomycetota > Actinomycetes > Mycobacteriales > Pseudonocardiaceae > Pseudonocardia. The sequence goes on along the minus strand of CAVSTV010000001.1, from coordinate 343,469 downwards.
CGCTGCTATCGGGATAACCGGGCGATTGTCCGCAGTGGCCGCCGGGGGAATCGCTGTCCACCAGCGCCTCGGACCTGGACCAGCACGTCGATCGCTTCATCGTCCTCAGTGAGTTCGCCGGCGAGCGGCTGGAACGAGCCGGTCTTCCGCGCGACCGGCTCGTCGCCGGGTCGAACTTCGTCGCCGATCCGGGGCCACGCCGAGCCGCCGTCGCGCAGCCGCACGGTGCTGTTCGTCGGTCGGATATCCGCGGAGAAGGGCCTGTCGGTGCTGTTCGCGCCTGGCGCCAACGCCCGGTGACCGCCGCCTGGACGTCATCGGGGACGGACCGGAACGCGCGCGGCTCGAGTCCGCCGCGCCGCCGGGGGCGCCCTTTCTGGGCGCCCTGCCCGCCGGCGACGTGATGAATCGGCTCAGCAGGCGAGAGCGCTGTCATCCCGTCGATCTGGTACGAGGGACAGCCCGTGACCGCACTGGAAGGCCTGGCCGCGGGCACTCCACTCCTGCTGTCCGACATCGGGGGTCTTCCGGAGATCCTCGGCGGCACGAACGCCGGCTGGACCTGTTCGCACCAGCACGAGCGGTGCGCTGGCCGACCTCTCAGCCCCTCGACGACGATGCCGGTGGATGCACGAGGCCAGCGGCCCGGCAACGCTATCCGACGCCGTTCACCTCGGACAAGCCGCTGTCACGCGCCTGACCGACGTGTACGACGCCGCCGTGGGACGCCGCCCGCGTGACGGCTCGGCGGACGTGTCGCCACCGCGACCGCGCCGTGCGCCGGTCGCGCCCGGTCGCTGCCGTGGATCATCTTTCTCGTCGCTGCGCTCGCATCGCCGGTGCCAATCCGCGGCGAACACCACGACTGTGGTCGCAGTCTCCTGCTCATCGCGGTGCTCCCGCTGGTCAACAGCCGGCCCTCGACCTGGATCGCGCTGGCGGTGTCGCTGCCTGGACCAGTCGGCTGCTCACCACAACCGGCATCGCACCGCGGTTCCTCGACTTCCTGGACTTCCCGCTCGTCCTCATCGCCTTCCTGTTCGCCGGGTTTGCGCTACCTCGGCGAGACCGGGTCCTGCCGCGCGCCACGCTCGTATCGGCCGTTGTCTGCTGCTCGTCACGGTGGCCATCGTCCTGTCATGGGCGTTCACACGACCTGGTCGAACCGCAACGGCTCTCGCGCGGCTGGGTGCTGGCGGTGGAACCGTTCCTGCTGCTCATGGCGGTGATGGTGGCGCCGATGACCGCCCGTGAACGGAAGCTGCTGCTCGATCATCGTGACGTCTGCTCTGCGGTCAGCTGCTGTTCTCCGCCGTTCGAGATCGCGCGGGCGGGGTGAGCCGACGAGGTCAAAGGCACATTGTTCGAGCGGGCGCCGGGCATCACGTGTCGGCCGGCGGCCTGGCGCTCGGCTTCTTCCTGCTCGTCCCGCTTGTCCGTGCCCCGCCTGGTGGCGATCGGCTTCGGTGCCGCCGCGCTGCTGGTCTCGTCGTCGCCGATGCCAAGCAGGTGCTGTTCGTGCTGCCACTCGCCCTGCTCGTGCTCGGCATCAGCGGGCGGCGGCAGCAGGTCGCCGACCTCACTGATCGGCTCGGTCGTCGCCGGCGTCGTCATGGCCGCGGGTCATCGTCGCACTGTTGTCCTATCAGGCTTCCGTCGACGGCGTCGACTTCGTGGACCAGTCCTCGGGCGAACGAGACGGGCAAGGTCGCGGTCGTCTTCGCCCTCTGGTAGGACCTCCTCAATCGGTGGCACCCTGCTGTTCGGGCTGGGCCCGGTCAGAGGTCTCGCGCTTCTCCTTCCTGACCACGCCGACGCTGCTCAAGGAGGGCAGCCCGGTGTACCTGCTCGGCCTGCAGGCCTCGCGCGGCGCCGACTACTACGACGACATCGCCTTCAGCGGCCCTTTCACCGGGAAGTCGTCCTTCACCAGCGCGCAGAGTTCGGCGATGGGCATCCTCGGTGACTACGGGATTGTCGGTGTTCCCTGGCATTCGCTGCTGCTCATCGCAGCCATCCTCCGCGCTCTACGGCGAACGCCCGATCGCAGACTGCGGTCGGCCGCGCTCGCCGTCGTGGACCTTGCTGTTCCCGCTGGCCATCATCTTCGACTGGCTGGAGCAGCCGCCCTTCACGCTGGCGGTCATGTTGATCACGGGCCTCGCACTGCGCGGCGAGGCGACTCTGGGAACGCATGATCCACCGGTCCCAGTCCAGGTGGTGGATCGCGAGCCACCCACCAGACCACTACCGCGGCTCGATCACGTGCCAGCCAGATCACACGAGATCCGCTTCTTGATGGAGCCGGAGCGAGGAAGTGACCCGTCGTGACCGACTGCAGCACCACCCAGCGCCACGAGTCGCCGCAACGCGGCCCCGTGGCCATCCTCATCTGGGGCGTACACGGCGGCGCCTTCGCCAACCTCGCGACGGCGCTGGCCGGCGGCCTGACCCGGGCCGGATCCGGTCCCGTTCACCTGCTGTACCTCTTCGCAGACCCAGGCAGCACGATCACGGTGCCGGCGGAGGTCCGGCTGGTCCGACTCGGCGCCCGCCGGTCGATCACCTCGCCTGTCGCGCTGGCCCGCTACCTGCGAAAGCACAAGCCGCGGGTCCTCATCACCATGCCGACGATCATCACGCTGCCGGCCCTGGTCGGCTACCGGCTGGCCGGCGCCGCTGTTCGCCGCGCGACCCGATTCGTCATCTATCAGGGCGACACGCTCGGCAGCGACGTGGCCATCGACCACGCACGAGATCTGCGGTTGCGACTGCTCCCCTGGCTGGCCCGGCTGCTCTACCCGGGGGCGGACGCGCTCAGTACCTGCGCGCCCGGTGTCGTCGACGTGCTGCGCCGCGACCGGGTACCGATACCCGGACACCGAGCACGAGTGATTGCCAATCCGGTGGATGTGGAGGCCTACCGCCGCTGCGCCAAGGAGCCGGCCCAACACCCGTGGATCGCGGACGGCGTCGGGCCGGTGATCACCACGCTCGGCCGGCTGGTGAAGCGCAAGGACCACCCGCTGCTGCTGCGCGCGGTGGCGGAGCTCCGACGGCGCGGCGTCAATGTCCGACTCGTGGTGATCGGCGAAGGCCCGGAGCGAGAGGCAAGCACGGCGCTCGCTCATGAGCTCGGGCTGGCCGAGCACGTGTCCTTCTGCGGGATGTTGCTCAACCCGCACGCCGAGATCGCCCGGTCCGACGTCTTCGTGATGTCGTCGGTCGACGAGGCATTCTGCCTCGCCCTGGTCGAGGCGATGGCGTGCGAGGTCCCGGTGGTCTCCACCGACGCCGTCGGCGGGGGGCCGCGGTTCATTCTGGCCGACGCCGCCAACTCCGGGCAGCTCGCCTCGGGCGACCGCGAGTTGCTGGCCAGTGCGCTGGTACCGCGCGACGTTCACGCGCTGGCCGATCGAATCGAGCAGGTCCTTCGTGACCCGGACTATCGGGGCCGGCTCGGGACCGCTGCCCGTCGACGTGCCGACGAGTTCAGTCCGGATGCAATCGGCCGCGAGTGGTCGGAGTTCATCGATTCGCTGTGCAACAAGGACCTGACCCGAACCCGCTAGGAGGATCTATGTGGTCACCGGCCACGCCCGCAGGCCTCGAACTCGGAAGGACCCGGCTCGGATGAGCGCACCCGCCGTTTCCGTGATCATGGCCGTGCACAACGGCGCCGACTACGTCCGCGAGGCGGCGTGCAGCGTGCTCAGCCAGACGCATCGGCAACTCGAGCTCATCGTCGTGGACGACGGGTCGTCAGATGGATCGGGCGACATCGTCCGCCGGCTGGGTGACGATCGAGTTCGCGTGGTGCGCCAGCAGCAGTCCGGGGTGGCCGGGGCGAGAAACCGGGGGCTGGCCGAAGCCGAGCACGACATGATCGCTTTCATCGATCACGACGACATCTGGTTCGCCGACAAGTTGTCCACGCAGCTCCCTCGCTTCGACGCGGACGACGTGGGAGTCGTCGGCTCGTACATGACGTACCTGAGCGATCGTGGCCCGACCCGAGCCACGTCCGGCCAACGCTGCGACGAGCAACTGGAGCGCATCGCCGAGGCCCGGCTGATGCCGTTTCCGCTGTCGTCGATGGTGGCTCGTGCCCACCTCGTCCAGCGGCTCGGCGGCTTCGACGCGACGCTGGCCGAGGTCGGTCAGGTGGAGGACCTCGATCTGCTGTCGCGCATCGCGCGGCAGGCCCGCATCGTGACCGTGCCTCGTCCGCTCGGCTACTACCGAGTGCACGGCGGCGCCGCCAGCTTCCGCACCTTCTACCAGATGCGCAGGGGTACGCGGTTCCTCCAGGATCGGGTCGAAGCGACCGCGGCCGGCGAGGAGCTGACCTGGGAGGAATGGTCCAGCACGATGCGCGAGAGCTGGAATCAACGGCGCAGGGACCGAGCACGCTTCCTCTACCGCACCGCCGGATTCCAGATCGTTTCAGGCCGGCGCTCTCGCGGGATGGGAAATCTGGTGTTCGCCTCCGCACTGGCCCCCGGTTACGTGGTGCCCCGCCTGCGCCGGCAGCTGCTGACCTGATCGCGAGGACCGCTCGGTCCGCGAATCAGAGGTCGGTCACGACGTGCGCGCTGTTCCGCGCCTCCGCCAGCAATGCCGCCACGCCGGACGGGGGAACTCGGCGTCCGTGTCGCCGCATCAGCGTGAACATCAGGCACTCCCGACGGCGCAAGTAGCGCAACCTGAACCAGCCCTGGCGGGCCAGGAAGTGCGGGCGCGCAAGACCGGACACCATGAAGCCCGCCATGGCCAGCCGGGCCGCCTGTGCGTCCCACGCTCCCCACCGCATCGCGTCGACCAGGTGTCGCAGTGGGCTCCGCGCCGGCGGTGGAGGCAGTGTCGCGCACGCCGCGTGCGCACCCTCGAGATCGCTGCCCAGGTTGAGCAGCACGGTATCGCGGTCCGAACCCGCCAGCCGGTCCTCGCCGCGGATCGACAACCCGCCGTAGACCAACAACATCAGCGCCTCGGCGCCCGGACGCAGCTGGCGCACCCCGTACTCGCCGACGGTCGAGAGCCGGGCGACCGAGACCGGATCTGCCCAGCTGGCCGAACCGCGGCTGGGCCGGGTCCAGATGTCGAACTCGAACAGGTCGGGAAGGTCGCGCGGACGCACCAGGAACTGCAACCGAACGTTCGGCACGTGGTCGCAGACGATGCTGTGTGAAGCTCCCAACACGTCACGCCCCAGCCGGCTAACGTCTTGGGTGATGGCCAGCAGCGCCCGCCGCGGCGCCACCGCGTCGATGTCGCCGAGGCCGCGCAGCGAGCGCTCCAGATGCTTCCACACCACCAGCTGTGGGTGCCGACCGCTGAGTTCGTCCAGGAACCGGACCCGATCCTGATCGATGTCCGCGCTGGTCATGGCCGAACCCCGCCGGGCGCTGCCGGTGAGGTGCTCGGTGACCAGGACCCGACCACCGAGGCCTGGCGCACAACGTCGCCGTAGACCTGCCCGAGGAGCCCCGGTAGCCGCGCTCCCGACCAGCGCGCGCGATCGGGGCTCATCCTGCGCACCCGATCCAGCGCCGCGGCGAGATCGCCGATCACATCCCCGTCGGTCGGTACCGCGAGGCCGCCCTCCAATCCGATGAGTGTCGCCGGGCCACCCGAAGCCAGGCAGAGGGTCGGGCACCCCGCGGCCAGCGCCTCGGCCACCGCCCACCCGGCCGCGTCGTGCAGGCTGGGGAACAGGAACACATCGGCGCGGGCCAGCGCATCCTGGATCTCGACCCGCGGGCGCGAGCCGTGGAAGCGAACGCGTGAATCGAGACCCCAGCGCTTCGCGAGCCGCTGCATGGCATGTCGCTGCGGCCCGTCTCCGTACACCTCCAGACTCCAGTGCAGCGCACCGGGGCGGCGCAGTGCATCAAGGGCCAACCGCAGCCCCTTCCACGCCACCACGCGGCCGGCGTAGATCGCGAGACCGGGCCCGCTCCCCGGGCCCGGCGGCCGCCGGCGCTCGTCCTGTGGATCGACCGCCACGTTCGGCTGAACCAGCACCGGGCGTGGCGAGAACGCGGCCGCCACATCCGAATTCTGGCCGAGGACGACCGCCGCGCGATCGGCTGTCCGATGGCCGATCAGCGATCGAAGGGCCCCCAATACGGCGGCGCGCACCGCCTCGATGACCCGGGCGCGTGGCCCGAGCAGTCGCCAGCACTGTTGTCCGGTCGTGGCCGAGCCGCCGACCGGTCCCCAGACGAACGGCACCGAGCGCACTGCCGACACCCCGGCTGGCATCCAGTCGGCCGCATAGGTCACGTGATGGGTAAGGTCGAACCCGTATACCGCGTGCAGCCGCCGTGCGGCGGCCGGACACACGGTCAGCTGCCACACCAGGTAGTAGAGCATGCGGCTGGGGCCCCTCGTGCGGAGTCGCCGAGCCCAGCGGGCGTTCTGCAGGTAAGTCGGATGGAGCCGCGTCGCCAGTGCGGGATCAGCAGCCAGCTCGGCGTCGATCGCCGGCCGGTTGGTGGCGTGGGTCAGCACCCACACCTGACCGTGTTCGGCGGCGGCTCGCGCCCAGGCCCAGCCGGCGCCCGGCTCCGATCCGCGGCCCGGCTCGCACGCGTAGGCGCTCACCAGAATCCTCATGGCTGCTCCTGGGTCGCGATCTGGTGCCAGAGCTCGGTGAGCTGGCCGGCGACGGCCGTGGCGGAGTACGTGTCCCGGGCGACGGTAGCAACAGCGATCCGTTCGCTCGGACGTGCTGCGAGTTCGGCGGCCCGCTGGATGGCATCGGCCAGCGCGCGGTGGTCCGCCGCAGCGGCCAGCACTCCCTGGCCTCCCAGCATCTCGGGGATACCGCCGGTCGCCGTCCCTACCGGGATGCAGCCGCACATCATCGCCTCCAGCAGCGCCCGCGGGCCCTGGTCCTCCCACTCCGGCGTGCTGAGGGACGGGCAAGTGAAGACGTCCAGACCCCGGAAGTACTGCAGTACCCCGTCGGGATGGGTGAGCCGCCCCAGGGCAACGATGGCCGCCGATTGGCGTTCGGCGACGAGGCTGGCCAGCGGGCCCTGGCCGGCGATGAAGAACCGCACGTCACACCCCCGGTCGATCAGCTCGTCCGCGGCGTCGAGGAACTGAGCCACCCCCTTCGGCGGCACGAGCCGACCGAGGAATCCCACCGCCGTCGTCTCCGGCCCGACGCCGATCGCCACACGGGCCGCTGCACGTTCCGCCGGCGTCGGTGCACGCCAGGTGCGCGCGTCACGCGGGTTGGTGTGGATACGGGCGTTGATGTTGGACGGGCGCTGGCCGCCAGCGCGGGCCAGGCCGAGAGCGGTGGTGTTCTCGGCAGCGAATCCGCCGGGTACCCGCAGGGTGTGCCGCAACAGCAGCCGGCGCAGCCGCTGTTCCAGGGCCGAGCCGTGGTGCCAGATCGTGTCGCACCCGTGCATGACGATCTTCGCGTTGTTCGCCCGCACCCATCGGGCGGCCTGCACGCTCAGCAGCCCCCACGGTTCAGAGAGCACGTGCACCACCTCTGGACGATCGCGGTCCAGCGCCCGCCGCAACCCTGGATACCAGTAGGTCAGGTGACCGCGCCGGCTCTTCACCAGAGGGGTGAACGTGCGCCGTTGGATGTGCCGGACATCCGGCCCTGATCGACCGGCGGGCCAGGCACAGTGGTACACGGTGAGATCAACAGCCGAATCAATCTCCGCCAGATAGGCCGGATCAGCCGGCCATCCTGCGTAGATGGCGACCACCCGCAGTCGAGCCCGCACGTCGGGGCCGATTCTGGCGGGTGCGGTCGGATGTGCAGACATCGATCTGGTTCCTTCACGCATGCGGTGTCACCTGGGCGGGAACTGGAGGACTCTCGACATCGCCGACGGCGCGGCGGTACAGGTCGGTGATCAGATCGGGCAACCGGTCAGCCCGCCAGCGCACGCCGTCCGGGCGGAGCCCGCGAGCGCTATGGAGGGCGCGCGCCAGTCCTGCGACGACATCACCTCTCGGTTCGACGAGCACCCCATGGCCGGGGGCCACCAATGTGGCGGGACCGGCCGCGCGCAGCGCTACTACCGGACATCCGGCATCGAGTGCCTCCGCCACGCTCCACCCGGCGGCATCGTGGACACTGGGGAACAGCATCACCGCCGCCCGGGCCATGGCTTGTCGAACCTCCACCCGAGATCGGCGACCGTGAAAGCGCACTCTGGCCCCGAGCCCCCATTTGCCCGTCAGCCGCTCCAGCCGACGCCGCTCCGGACCGTCGCCGTAGATGTCCAGCTGCCAGTCGGCCGCCTCCGGTCGACGAAGTGCCGCCAGCGCCAGACGCAGCCCCTTCCAGCCCAGGAGCCGCCCGGCCCAGATGGCTCGTGGCGCTTCCTCGGCCGGTCGTGCGCTGGGGCTGTGGTCGAGGCTCTCCAGTGCCACGTGCGGCTCGATGACGACCGGCACGGGGTCGAACGCCTCGGCGACGTCCTCGTTCTGCCCGACGACGACCGCCGCGCGGCGCGCCAGCGAGCGTCCGACGATGCAGCGCAACGGGATGAGCAGTGCCGCCCTGAGTAGCTCCGACAGGAGGACCGGCCACCCGAGCCGAACCCAGAGCAGCAGGCTGCCTCGGCTGGCCGAACCGCCGACCGGGCCCCAGACGAATGGCAAACCGGGTACTGCTGCGACACCGGCAGGTGCCCAGTCGGCCGCGAAGGTGACGTGGTGGGCGACGTGGAACTCCAGCCTCGCGTGCAGTGCACGTGCCGTTCGACGGCAGGTGCCGAGCTGCCAGGCGATGTAGTAGAGGAAGCGGAGCGGCCCAGCACGACGCAGCCATTGGAGGGCTCGTGGGTTGTGTCGATAGACCGGATGCAGCCGCGCGGCCAGCCGGGGGTCGGCCGCTCTAAGGGCATCGATGGCCGGGGCATTGCCGGTGTGGGTGAGCAACCACACCTCGTGGTCGCGAGTGGCGGCTGCGGTCCAGGCCCAGCCCGCCCCCGGCTCGGAACCCTGTCGGGGCCAGCAGGAGTAGGCACTGATCAGCACACGCATCGTCGAGCCCGCCCGACGTGGGACGGTGGTTCAGCGGCGGTCATCGGCCGGCGCTCTTGTGAAGATCACGTTCCCGGAGAAGTCCGCAGTCAACGGGACCAGACCGCGGTGCCGAACTGCCAGTCCGCCGTAGCCGAGCTCCGACATCCTGGCCACCAGCCGCTCGGTCGACAGCCCGGCCCGGGCCTGGTTCTCGGCGATCACCTCGAGCACGACGACCCGTGGTGGCCGATCGGCAAACGTGTGCTGTAGCCCGTCGAGGACCGACAGCTCGTGCCCTTCGACATCGATCTTGACGAGGTCCACGCGCTCGATCCCGAGCTCGGCGAGCAGCGCGTCACCGGTGACCAGCTGGACCGGATCACCGACCACTGCGCACACACCTTCGAGGGTCCGGGTACCGACGTCGTCCTGGCCGAACGCGCTGCTACGCAGGTACGCCGGGCCGGAGCGGTTCGAGAGTCCACGTTGGACCACATGCACGCGATCCTCGAGACCGTTGAGGGCGACGTGGCAACGGAGCCGGTCAGCCGTGTCGGCGGCGGCTTCGACCGCGACCACACGCCCCGTTCCGGGCTGCAGTAGCCGGGCCAGTGGTAGCGCGATAGCCCCGATGTTCGCGCCGACGTCCAGCACCACGTCGGTCGGCCGCAGCCGGTCCGCGAGCGCGCTGAGCAGCAGCGACTCGTAACTGCCGACGATGCAGAGCCGGTGCTGCAGGTTGTCGCTCAGATCCAGGTTCCATCGCAGGCCTTGCCGGCTCACCTCCCGTCGGCCGCTCGCCGGTATCCAGGCCCGGGGCAGCCGGTTCAACAACTGGCTGGCCATGTACTCACCGTGCTTGCCGCCGAGCAGGTTGACGGCCTGAGCGGTTCTCGAAACGAGATCGGTCAGCATGTGCTTGCTCCAGAGTTTCGATCGAAGTCGGATGGCAGCCGTACGCCGGTCAGTTCAAGCCGGCTGGGCCGTTCGGATCCCGACCCTTTTGGCCGGTACACCGGCCCAGACCTCCCAGTCCCCGGTCGACTGCCGCAGGACCGCCCCAGCTGCGACGATGGTGCCGCGACCCACCCGGGTGACCCCGGGCCCACCGAGGATGGTGACGCCGCTGCAAAGGTAGGCGTCGTCGCCGATGTCAAAGCCCGCAAAGGGCGAGTCTGATCCTGCGACGTGCACGTCCGAGCGGCCCAGGGTGACCCGATGCCAGATCCGGACCCGGTTGCCGATATGGGTGTTGGGGTGCAGCACCACACCCATGGCGCGGTGCTCGAACGTCACGTCCTCGCCGATCATCACGGTGCTCGGGATGTCGGCGCCGAAGAGGTAGAACAGCTCGTACACGACACGCTTCGGAAACCAGCGCAGTTCGCGCAGGCGCAGCAGGATCCTGATCCAGAACATTGCTCATCCTCCGGACAGTTTGGAGAGTTCGGTCGCGGGCGCTCGGCACGAGCGATTCACTCGAAGCGCCTGGTCGGCGAAGTAGACGAGGCCCTGGGCGGCCAGCGCCCACGCGGCACCACCCAGCCCAAACTGATAGGTGCTCGGCACCAGCACTGCGACGCCGACCACTGTTGCTACGAGCCGGCTTCGCGCGATGTCGGCTCCGCGCCGAAGCGCTTTGGTCGCCACCAGCAGGCCGCTCGCTCCGGCCGCGGTGATGACCTGCACGGCTAGCGGGACCAGCAACCACTGCGGTACCGACACCGAGTCGGCGAACAAGACGGTGTGCAGGAGCGGCTGGGCGATCAGCACGACGCCGCAAGCCATTCCGGCCAGCAGCATCAGACCTCCGGACATCTGGAACGCCAGCCTGACCGTCGGCGCTGTCCCTCGCTGCACCAGCCGTGGAACGGCGAGCACGCCGACTGCGGTCAACACGATGCCCAGCGGGCTGAAGAACACCTGCGCAGCCCGCAGCACACCCAGTCCCCGCTCACCGTCGACCGCGACGACGACGAAAACCAACACCTGCAGCAGGACGGTGATCAGGATGCTGTCCAGCACCAACGCCGGCGCCACGGCCCGGCAGTCGCGCCGCCACCACTGCATCGCAACGCCGATCGTGGTCCAACCCGGGCGCACCGCGGGGAGCGCCGCGAGCACCCCGAGCAGGGCCGCACCCGCCCAGCACCCGAGCGCGACCGAGGGCGATGACGAGGTGCTCACCACCGGCCAAGCCAGCAGTGAACCGAGCACCCACCCGCCATCCAGCACACAGGCCAGCCGCGCCCGCATCCGGCGGAAGGCCTGATAGCGGAACAAGTCGTGGATCAACGTGACCGGTAGTACCGCCGCCATCAGCAGCATTTCAGGCGGTCGAACACCACCCCGACGACGGCAATCACCCCGCTGCCCACGCCCGCGCAAAGCACCGTCAAGGTGGTCGCGGACTTTTCGGCCACCCGATCGTCGCCGGAGCGCGGTGCGGTCAGCAGTGGATCCGACACGAGTGACCGGCAAAACCCGAGCACTGTGAGGTAGGCGGCGAAGGCCACGCTGAAGCGGCCCAGGCCGTCGGCTCCGGCGCCTCGCGTCACCGCCAAGGTGATCAGGATGTTCGACAGCGCCGACAGGATCTGGTCACCGGTGGCCCAGCTCATCGAGCCGAGAACCCGGCGGACCCGCGCGCCGGGCCCGCGGCGAATCGATGGCGTGACCAGGCGCCAGCCATCTCGATGCGAAACCGAACGGCACGCTCGTCCTGTGGTTGGGCCTGCGCGAGGTAGTCGGCCAGCAGCGGTCGTGCCTCGGCGACGTCGCGGCCGCGGGCCCGCAGCAGCCGCCACCCGGGCGAGCCCTCGTCGCACAGCAGGGCCACCGCCTGATCCGGGCCGTACCGGCCCAGCAGAGCCCCGCCCTGCACGACGAAATGGGCGAGGTCGTGCAGCGGCTCGTCGGCGAAGCGGGCGAACTCCCAGTCCAGCAGCACCGGCCCGGTCGGCCGTGCGAACCAGGTTCCAGGGCGCGAGGTCGCCGTGGGTCACCGGCGCACCGTTCGGGCCTGCGGTGGCCAGCGCCTGGGCCACGGGCACCACCTCGTGCGGCGTCCAGCCCGCCCGCCCCGCCGCTGCACCGCCCGGGTGGCCAGCACGAAGCGCTCGTTCCACTCCCCCGCCCACAGCACCTCGCGGGCGGCACGATCGGCGAGCCGGCCTGCATCGGGACCGCCAGCATCGCGGCCTCGTGGCGCAGGGTGGCGTCGTCGAGCGCGACCGACCTTGACCACGGCGTCCATCCGGCCGTCGCCGGCAGAGTCGCGAACAGCATGCCGACCCGGTGTGGACGACTGCATGGCGGCCACCCCGTCCGGTCGCATGCTCGAGCAGCCGCCAGAGGTCGTCGAGGTGCGGCAGCGGGCCGGGCACCCGAGGGCCGGGAATGCGCACGCGCCGGTAGCCGACCACGGCGCCGGCACGGGCCCGCAGCGACTGCGGTTGGTAGATGGCCGAGCGCGGGCCGCGCGCGGCCGGTCGCGCGCAGCTCGACCCGGCTCGGGGTGAGCGGCACGCGGCGCCACCGTGTGCCTGCTCGATCGGCCGCTTGGCCAGCGCCGCGCAGAGCGCATCGGCCACCTGCTCGGGGCTGGTGTGCACGGTGTCGACCTCGATCACCCGGCGGCCGGCGTCCGCGGCGACGTCGCGCCAGCGGCGGATCTGCCGGTCCACCTCGGCGACACCGATCTCGGGCTTGCGAGCGTGCAGGGCCTGCGGATCCCCACTGAGCACCAGCACCACATCGGGCCGCGGCAGCAGCCGCCCGAGCAGCCGCAGCGCCGGCGCCCAGCGCGCCGGGAGCCGGTAGCGGCGCGGGTCGACCACCATGTCGAACCAGCCGCGTTCGAGCAGCAGCAGCCCGTCGCGGCGCTGCGGCCGCCAGCGCATCAGGTAGCCCGACCAGATGATCACCGAACACCACGCCCAGCTTGGCGAGCGCGGCGGGCGCCGAGCGCGGTGGCTTGGCGTGCGGATCGGTCACCGGCTGCCGCCGCTGCCGCGCCCGGAAAACAGGCCCGGGCGGTAGTGCGCGCGCGACAGCGCCACCCCGGCGAGCGCGGCCCGCTCGGCGATGGCGTCGACGACGGTGCTCTTCCCGGCCCCGTCCGGACCGACCACCAGCACGTAGCCCGTGGTGGCATCAGGCATATCCGACGACCTCCGACGGACGTCGGGTCCGACCCGGATCCGGTCGCCATACCCCGACCTTCTGCCCGACCAGCCGGGCCACGTACTCCGGGTTGAGCAGCAGGTACCGCCGCCACAGCCGCCGCGGGTCCTGGACCAGCCGGTACGCCCACTGCAGCCCGCGGTCCTGCATCCAACGCGGCGGCTCGTCGACCAGCCCGGCGTGGTAGTCGAACGCCGCCCCGACCGCGACCACCGGCATCCCGGCGGCCTCGCGCAGCTCGTAGGTGAACACCTCCTGGCGCGGGCAACCCAGCCCGACGAAGGTCAGCCGCGCGCCCGACGCACGGATCCGCTCCGCGACCTCGTCGAGCTCGGCCCGGCCGACCTGGCGGAACTTCGACGGCTCGCTGCCGGCGATGACCAATGCCGGGAACCGGCGTCGCAGGTTCGCCGTCAGCGCGGCCAGCACCTCGGGGGTGCTGCCGTAGAAGTACACCGGCAGCCCCTGCTCGGCGGCGCCCGCGCACAGCCGCAGCGTCAGCTCCGGCCCGTACACCCGCTCGGTCAGCTCGGCGCCGTGCAGCCAGTTCAGCGCCCAGCGCACCGGCTGCCCGTCGGGCGTCACCAGGTCGAGGCTGTTGAGCCGGTGCCGGTGCTCGTCGTCGTGCACGCCGGTCATCACGCCGTGCACGGCCAGCGCGCTCACCCCGTAGGGCCGGCCCTCGCGGGCGGCGTCGAGCACCCGCGCCACGGCGGCCGGGTAGTCCACGGCGTCCACCAGCACCCCGAGCACGCTGCGCTTGCCGTGGTCGATCACGCCGACCACCGCTCGGCGTTGGCCTCGTGCATCTCGGTGAGGATGGCCTCGACGTCGTGCGTCGAGCGTCCACTGCGGATAGTGCTCGGCGAAGCGGCCGTTGTCGCCGATCCACCAGATGTGGTCGCCGGTGCGGTTGGTCTCGGAGTAGCTCCACTCCATCTGCTCGCCGGTGATCTTCTCCGAGATGGTCGATCGCCTCGAGCACCGAGCAGTTGCTGAACCGGCCGCCGCCGATGTTGTAGACCTCGGCCACCCGCGGCGCCCGCCAGAACTGGTCGAACGCGCTGATCAGGTCCTTCGAGTGGATGGCGTCGCGGACCTGCTTGCCGCCGTAGCCGAAGACCGTGTACGGGGTGCGGGTCATCGCGCAGCGCATCACGTAGCCGAGGAAGCCGTGCAGCTTCGCGGCCGAGTGCTGCGGGCCGGTCAGGGTGCCGCCGCGGAAGCAGGCGGTGGGCATGTCGAAGTAGCGGCCGTACTCCTGCACCATCACGTCGGCGGCCACCTTCGACGCGCCGAACACGCTGTGCAGGCAGGCGTCGATCGACATGTCCTCGCGGATGCCGGCCGCGTAGGTGTGATCCGGCTCGATCTCCCAGCGGGTGTCCAGCTCGACCAGCGGCAGCGTGTTCGGCCGGTCGCCGTAGACCTTGTTGGTCGAGGTGAAGATGAACGGGGCGGTCGGGCTGTGCGTCGCGCGCGGCCTGCAGCACGTTCAGCGTGCCGACGGCGTTGACGTCGAAGTCGGTGAACGGATCGCCCGCGGCCCAGTCGTGCGAGGGCTGGGCCGCGGTGTGCACCACCAGCCCGATGTCGCTGCCGTACCGCGCGAACACGTCCATGATCGCGTCCCGGTCGCGGATGTCGATGTCGAGGTGGCGGTAGGCCGTCGCCGAGGCGGGTGCGTGAGCCGCCGGCGGTTCCACTCGGTGGAGCCCTCCGCGCCGAAGAAGACCCGGCGCATGTCGTTGTCGATGCCGACGACGTCGAGCCCCAGGCCACCGAAGTGCAGCGCGGCCTCGGAGCCGATGAGCCCCGCGGCGCCGGTGATGATGGCGACGGTCACGAGAGTTCCTTCCCTCTGGTTGCTGTCAGGTGCGCCGGCGCCAGCTCACGCACGGTTCGGCGCGCGCGGTTCCAGTTCCACAGCGCGACGCTCAACTTGCTCGGCAGCCCGGCGAGCCGGCGCATCCGCGCCCCGAGCAGCGCGATCGCGCTGCGGCGAGCGGCCGGGTCACGGCCGAACATGTAGGCGCGTGGTCGGCCACAGCTTGCGGGCCACGAAACGCAGCCGGCGGCCGAACGTCTCGCCTCGATGAACTTCTGGATCTGCAGCGCCTCGGCCGGTGCCGACCAGCTGCGCAGCACCAGCTCGACGTCGCCGGGCGGGCGCAGGCCCAGCCGGTCGGCGACCACCCGGCCGGACTCGACGGCGCGCAGACCGGCCGCGAACGCCTCCTGGGCGGCCACCGAGCGCGCGATGCCCTCCGCCTCCTGCCACAGCTCGACTCCGGCAGCTGGGCCAGTCCACGCTCCAGATCGGCGACCGCCTTGACGTCGACCGGTCCGTTCTGGGCGACGTGCAGGGCCAGGTGCATCGTCCGGGCGGCCGGATCGAGCACGGTCACCGTCCGACCGCCGACCGTCATCGGCTCGGTCCGCGCCGAGAGCACCGCCCAGCACCGCGCGGCGCTCGCGGTCACGCCGAGCAGGATGTGGTGCAGGTCGATGCAGGTCCCGTTCGGACCGACCAGCTCCAGCTCGTTGGTGCCGTACTCGATCTCGGCCGCACCTTCGAGCCAGTGCCGGTAGCCGATCGTGCCCAGCACCTCGACGGCCCGGTCCCGCTGGGCCGGGTCGACCAGCAGGTCGACGTCGCCGTAGTTGCGGATGCTGTCGCGCGTACAGCCAGGCCGCGGTCACCCGGCCCTTGAGCAGGATCGCCGGCACCCCGTGCTCGGCGAGCAGCGCGGTGGTCTGCGCGGCCACCGCGTCGAGCAGCAGGGTGCGCAGCACGACCGCCCGGTCGACCGGTGCCGTCGCGACGTCGGTGGCCATGATCAGTACGCTCCGCGGCCGCCGAGCACGCTGGCCGGGGTGGCCAGGATGATGCGCAGGTCCCACAGCAGCGACCACGACCGCACGTACACCGAGTCCAGGTGCTGCAGGTCGGCGTAGGTCAGGTCGCTGCGGCCCGGACACCTGCCACAGCCCGGTCAGTCCGGGCGCCACGTCGAAGCGGGTCAGCGCCGCGCCGTCGAGCCGCTTGCGACTCCTCGGTGGGCAGCGGCCGCGGGCCGACCAGCGACATCTCGCCGCGCACCACGTTGATCAGCTGCGGCAGCTCGTCGATGCTGGTCTTGCGCAGCAGCCGGCCGACCCGGGTCACGCGGGGGTCGCGGGCCATCTTGAACAGCGGGCCGTCGACCTCGTTGCTGGCCGCCACCTGCGCCCGGTTGTCCCAGGCGTCGTCGGACATCGTGCGGAACTTGAAGATCTTGAACGTGCGCGCCGCCGCGGCCCATCCGCTCCTGCCGGAAGAACACCGGTCCCGGGCTGTCCAGCTTGATCGCGGCGGCGAAGGCCAGCGCGAAGGGCAGGCTGACCGGCGAGTGCGGTCACCGCCAGCGTCAGGTCCAGCGCCCGCTTGGCCAGCTGCGCACCGGCCCCGAGGGAGGCCGGCGGCACGTGCAGCAGCGGCAGCCCGTGCAGCTCCTCGACCTCGCTGCGCCAGCTGTGCAGCTCGAACAGCCGCGGGATCACCGAGATCGGCACCTGGCCGCCGAGCCGCCGCAGCCGCTCCAGGACGTCCGTGTCCGGGCTCAGCGTGAACGCCACGATGATCCGGTCGACTCGCGTGCTCCCGGCACAGCCGCGGCAGATCGGACAGCCGGCCCAGGACCGTCTTCCTGGGAGCGGCGTTCGTCGACCGATCCGACGACCACGGTGTCCGGGCAGCGGCCCAGGCGCGCCATCGAGCCGGTCGGCGACCTGGCCGGTGCCGACCACCAGGATCCGGGTCACCGTCGGCGGCCCGAAGGCCCGGATCACCGCACGCCGGCCGAACGGAACCAGCAGCACGGCCGGCAACGTCATGGCGACCGCCGCGGTCAGCGTCATCCGGTCCCCGGCGAACAGCAGCGCCTCGGCGGCCAGGGCGCCCAGCGCGGCCGTCGGCAGGCAGCGGGCGATCACCCACGGCCGCCACCAGCCGCTGGGCCGCAGCCGCGATGCCGGGCGCCGGTACAGGCCGTGCAGGTGGAACGCCAGGCCCATGGCCAGCGCGGCGATCACGATCTGGCGCAGCTGCGATGTCGCCGGCCCGGGCCGGATCCGCCAGCTGCAGCGCGACCGCGCCCAGAGCAGGCCGAGATCGACAGCGCCAGCGCATCGGCCAGCCGCAGCAGCACCTGGTGCCGGCGGGCCAGTGGGGCGGCCGCGGTGACTCGCTGCTCAGCCGGTGACCGCGATCGCGTCGGTGCGCGGCTCGGCGCCGGCGAAGTCGCCGGACCGCAGCCCCGGCATGCCGACCGGGGTGTCGACGTCGAGCAGCAGCGGATGACTCGTGTCCGTGGTCACGCGGATACCTCGTCCTTGTACAAGATCGGAATCGGGTGGTCGCAGGCCGGGCGTCGGCTACCAGCCGAAGCCCTCCACCCGCAGGCCCGCGGCGGTGAAGCCGCCCTCGTCGAGGAAGTTCCGGCCGTCCAGCACCAGATCGCCCTTCATCACCTGGCGCAGCACCGCCGGCTCGAGCTCGCGGAACTGCGGCCACTCGGTGGCCAGCACGATCGCGTCGGTGCGGTCGGCGGCGTCGTAGGCGTCGGTGGTCAGCCGCACCGCGTCCAGCTCCGCGGGCAGCTGCTTGACCTGGGGGTCGTAGGCCGACACCACGCAGCCGGCGGCGATCAGCCGGGCCGCGATGTCCAGCGCCGGGGCGTCGCGCAGGTCGTCGGTGCCCGGCTTGAAGGCGAGCCCGAGGATGCCGATCCGGCGCCCCTTGAGCACCCGCAGCTCGCGCTGCAGCTTGCGCACCGCCGTCGCCCGCTGCTGCTGGTTGACCTCGACGGTGGCCTCCAGCAGCGCGGAGGTGTAGCCGTACTCCCGGCCGGTGGCCACCAGCGCCGGCAACGTCCTTGCCGAAGCAGGAGCCACCCCAGCCGAGGCCGGGCGACAGGAACTGGGCACCGATGCGCTGGTCGGCGCCGATGGCCGGCAGCACCTGGCGGGCGTCCGCCCCGACCAGCTCGCACAGGTTCGCCATCTCGTTCGCGAAGCTGATCTTCGTGGCCAGGAACGCGTTGGCCGCGTACTTGATCATCTCGGCCGAGGTCAGCTGGGTGGAGATCAGCTCGGGGCGGCGGCTGCGGCGGCCGCCGGAGAAGGTCTGCTCCAGCACCGGCCGGTAGAGCTCCTCCGCCAGCGCCACGCCCTCGGCGTCGCCGCCGAGCACGATGCGGTCCGGGTGCAGGAAGTCGCCGATCGCGGAGCCCTCGCGCAGGAACTCCGGGTTGGACACCACGTGGAACAGCGGCTGGCGGTCCCGCGGCAGCACCTCCTCGATGATCGTGCGCGCCCAGTTGCCGGATCCGACCGGCACCGTGGACTTGTTGACGATCACGCTGTTGGTGCGCAGGAACGGCGCCACCCCGCGGACCGCGCCCTCCAGCTGCGTGAGGTCCGGGGTGCCGGCCGCGGTCGGCGGGGTGCCGACGCAGAGGAACACGAAGTCCGCGCCGGCCAGGGCCTCGGCCGGCTGGTCGGTGAAGCGCAGCCGGCCGGTGGCCATCGCTCGAGCCGAGCAGCTCGGACAGTCCGGGCTCGAAGAAGGGCACCTGGCCCTCGTTGAGCTGCGCCGCGCGGATCGCGTCGGAGTCCAGGCCGCAGACGTCGTGGCCGAGCCAGGCCAGGCAGCTCGCGGTCACGGCGCCGACGTATCCGGTGCCGACGACGGCGACCTTGAAGCTGGTCAGCTCGGTGCGGCCCGGGTTGCTCCGGGCCGGCGTCGGCCGCCGCTCGGTGCGCACGTCCATCAGGTCCGGGCGATCCCGGAACCACTCGATGGTCCGGGCCAGCCCGTCCCGCACGTCGACGTCCGGCTCCCAGCCGAGCTCGGTGCGGGCCAGCGTGATGTCCGGCCTGCGCACCGAGGGATCGTCGGTGGGGCGGTCGATGAACTCGATGCGCCGAGTCGGCGCCGGCGATCTCGCGGACCAGCTCGGCGAGCTCCAACATGGACAGCTCGTGCGGGTTGCCGATGTTCACCGGCCCGCTCAGGTCCGAGAACAGCAGCCGGACCGCCCCGTCGACCAGGTCGTCGACGTAGCAGACCGAGCGGGTCTGGCTGCCGTCGCCGGCCACGGTGATCGGCTCGCCGGCCAGCGCCTGGCGCACGAACGTCGGGATCGCGCGGCCGTCGTTGGGCCGCATCCGCGGGCCGTAGGTGTTGAAGATCCGCATGATCGCGGTGTTCACGCCGTGGTGGGTGCGGTAGGAGGTGGTGATCGCCTCGGCGAACCGCTTGGCCTCGTCGTAGCAGGCCCGCGGGCCGACCGGGTTGACGTTGCCCCAGTAACCCTCGTGCTGCGGGTGCACCTGCGGGTCGCCGTAGGTCTCCGAGGTGGAGGCGAGCAGGAAGCGCGCGCCCTTCTCCTTGGCCAGCCCGAGGCTGTGCAGGGTGCCGATGGAGCCGACCTTCAGGGTCTCGATCGGCAGCTCGGCGTAGTCGATCGGGGAGGCGGGCGAGGCGAAGTGCAGAACGTAGTCGACCGGTCCCGGCACCACGATGTGATCGGTGACGTCGGCGCGCAGCAGCCGGAAGCCGTCCCGCCCCTGCAGGTGCTGCGACGTTGTCCGGGGATCCCGGTGAGGAAGTTGTCGAGGCACAGCACGTCGATGTTCTCGTCGAGCAGCCGCTCGGCCAGGTGCGAACCCACGAAACCGGCACCGCCGGTGATCACTGCACGTTGGCGCATCGCCACGTACTCCGTTTCAGCTAGAGGTCACCGATCGGAGACTCGAGCCGAGTGAATATGTGCAGGTCAACACAGCTCTCCTCCCGAATTTGCATCAGCCCTTGCTGGGGAAAGGGCATGGCAAGCCGGTCAATGAACCACGTACACCGCGTCGCCATTGATGCATTGCCCGGACTTCGCCACCCGGACAGCCGCTGTTACGACCGGATCGGACCGGGCGGGACTGCCCGTCGGAGCAGGCGAACCAGGTCCGACATGACCGTGAGTCCCACATGATCGGCGTCATGAGCTGCGACTTCGCCGGAGCCAGGTTCGGGGCCGAGCTCACCACCGAGAGCGACGAAGATCGTTACTGCTGGTAGTTCGTCAGACGAACTTAATCAATGTTGACTACGTGCCACGCAATAGCGGGCGGACCCTCCGACCCGCCGGCGGACCGACGACCAGGGGCGGTGACCGCACTATTTAGCAGCTGTGGTATGCCGCGATCACGACTCGATTTCAGCAGCAGCGGAGATCGGATACATCCGCCCCCGGTCGCGAGTCAGGCGACGGCGGCCAACCACGGTTCCCACGCCGGCAACGGCTCGACCGCCAGCACCAGCACCCCACCGGCGGTACGGCTGGGCGGCGCGCGGCGGACCGGCCAGCTTCCAGCCCAGCTCCTCGAGCAACCGGTCGGCCTTGCGCGAGTTGCACAGCCGGCAGGCCGCGACGCAGTTGTCCCAGCTGTGGGTGCCGCCCCGGCTGCGGGGCACGACGTGATCGATGGTGTCGGCGCGGCGACCGCAGTAGGCGCAGCGGCGGCCGTCGCGGCGCAGCACGCCGGCGCGGGTCATCGGAACCGCCCGGCGATAGGGCACCCGGACGTAGCGGGACAGGCGCATCACCGACGGCGCGGGGATCGTGAGGTTCTCGGAGTGGAAGGCGATCCCGGTGATGGTCGCCTCGACGCACTCGGCCTTGCCGGTGAGCATCAGAACGATGGCGCGCTTGGCGGTGACGACCGCGAGCGGCTCGAAGGTGGCATTGAGCAGAAGCACCCGGGACCCCATCGGGGTCACGCCTGGGTCCGGCGTGACCCCCGGTGCCTCCCCTGGTTCGGGGTCGGCACCGGTGGGGTCGGGTTGTCGGTGCTTCACACGACCACCTCCCTGCGCAGATCAGACCATAGCGAGGGTGGGTGCGCACGTGTGATGTTTGTCAGGCGCATCCCCGCCGGCGCAGCGCCAGACGCGCGATGAGGCTCGACGAATGGACGCGACGCCGACAACCGTTGCGCCCACGCACTCGGTCTTGCCGGGAACGCGGCGATGACGGATCGGACCATCGCCCCGAAACCGGCCGCGCCGAGCTACCCGGCCGCAGGGGTCATCGGGGCGCGCAGCGCGGGCGGCGGGGCTACCCTACCCCCTACGGAACCATGGGTCCGATCGACGAGCAGGAACGCTAAAGCTGGCCGCTCGGTACGGAAGGCCGCGATGAGAGACGACGAATGGTCCTTCGACCCGGTTCCTCAACGACATAGTAGGTAAGGGCCGCGACTCCGAGCAGTAAGGCCACACAGATCGATATATATCCGACCCGCGAGACAACAGTTCCGTTCATCTTCTCCCATGGAAGAATTTTTTTCATGACAAGGAAGACGATGAAATGCGTCATATAGAGAGAGTATGACACACGACCGAGCCACACCATCGGTCGAGCACTCAGCAACCGACCGATGGGTCCAGCGAGGCACGCACAACTCAGTACGAAGAGCGCCAGAAGTGGGAACGTCATGAACGCCGAGACTGTGTCGTTCGGGTTGGCAACCAGCACGATCGCCACGCAGGCCGCGACCACGAGGGCGACGATATCCCACGCGACACTAGAGCGCACACCGTGCCGCCAGACCGCCCACAACAGTGAACCCGTCACTAAACCGACGATGATTCGCCACCACATCATCGGGTAGGAGAGACTCCAGGTATCGCCGGTTACCGCGTTGAGGACGAAGCCAGCGACAGCAACCAAGGAGATGCTGGACGCCGCCACCGTCGCCGTAGAGCGGTACATTCTTACGCAGGCAAAGGCGATCAGGGGGAAAGCAAGATAGACTGCGAACTCGCAGGATATCGACCAGGCGGGCCAGTTGAACGCGCTGAACTCCGGAACGGCCTGCAGCAGAAAGAGATTTGCCACAAAGTGGCTCGGTGTGTTCCGACTTTCGGACGTCAGGGCGACGCCTGCGACGCTGGCCGCAACCACGAGCGCGCCCATGATTAGCAGGGTAACGAAATGTACCGGATATACCCGCGCGATACGTGCAAGGATGTAGGTCCGATAGCTGCTGCGTTCGATAAAGCGGAACTTCTCTGCGTAGTTGTGACAGATAATAAATCCTGACAATACGAAGAATATCTCGACACCGAGATATCCTGACGCCAGCAACGGGTCAATCAATGTAACGACTGGGAACAGCTCGATTAATGGCTGGCGAAAGTGGTGCAAAAACGACCCAGCCAGCCGCTACCGCGCGGAGACCGGTCATGGCCGGCAAATCGACTGGAGCGGCCACTGACCGGCTTATACTGTCACTCACCGCCGTTCCATCGACGGCGCAAGTTGGGTTGTTACGAATGCACAGTGGGAACGACGACTCTTCCTCAAAACTGATGAGTGCCAGGAGGGGCTCGATGCAGTCGTTTCTACCCGCGAAGGATCAATTCGCTAATGGTCATGGACCGCGCCAAGCGCGGTGAGCACGTCCACGACGAGGTCGGCGGGGTCCTCGCAGCCCGCTGACAGCCGCACCAGACCGGGCGCACGTCGTCGCCCCAGCGCTGCCGGCGGTCGGCCGTGCTGCGCAGCCCACCGAAGCTGGTCGCCGACCCGACCAGCCGGATGCCGACAGGAACCGCCCACCGCCCGCTCGGAGGCCAGTGTGAACCGCAGCACCCCGTTCCAGCGCCGCATCTGCCGCGCCGCGATCGCCGTGCGCCGGATCCGCGGGATGCCCGGCCACCGCACGTCGGATACCGGCGGGTGCCCGAGCAGCGCCTCGACCAGCGCGGCGGCGTTCGGCGGCCTGCCGGGCCAACCGCAGGTCCAGGGTGCCCAACCCGCGGTGCGCCAGCCACGCCTCCATCGGTCCGGGCACCGCACCGCCGCGGGTCCTGGCCTCGCGCAGCCGGGCCGCCAGCTCCGGGTCGCGGGCGCTGACGTGGCCGAGCACCACGTCCCCGTGCCCGGCCAGCGCCTTGGTGTCGCTGGCCACCACCAGGTCGGCGCCCAGCTCCAACGGCCGCTGGCCGAGCGGGGTCGCCGTGGTGTTGTCCACGGCCAGCAGCGCACCGGCCGCGTGGGCCGCGACGGCGGCGGCGGCGATGTCGGCGACCTCCAGCCCGGGGTTGGACGGGGTCTCCAGCAACACCAGCGCCGCACCGTCCAGCGTCCCGGCCGGCCACTCCCCCGCCGTCGGCACCTCGCGCACGTGCACCCCGAGCGGCGCGAACTCCTCGTGCGCGAGCGCCCGGGCCAGGTAGTAGCCGTCCGAGGGCAGCACCAGCGCGCCGTCGGCGGCGGCCAGCCCGAACACCGCCCGGATCGCGGCCATGCCCGAGGCGAACAGCACGCACTCGCCGCCGTCGAGCTCGCCGATCGCCGCCTCCAGCGCCCGCCAGGTGGGGTTGCCGGCCCGGCCGTAGAAGTCCGGCGGGGTCGGCTCCCCGGGCAGCCCGAGGGCGAACGTCGAGGACAGCACCGGGCCGGGGTGCAGCGGCGCGCCGGTCTCGGTCGGGCCGTGCCCGCCGTGCACGCAGCGGGTTCCGTCACCCGTCACGCGCGCTCGGCCCGCGGTGCGCGACTGATCAGTTCCTTGCCCATCTCGGCCGCCGACAGCCCCTCGTGGCAGACCCGGCGCACCGCGTCGGCGATCGGCAGCTCCACCCCGTACCGCTCGCCCAGCGCGCAGATCGACGAGCACGACTTCACACCCTCGGCCACCTGGCCGTGGTTGGCCTCCTCGGCCTGGTCCAGCGACTCGCCGCGACCCAGCCGCTCACCGAAGGTCCGGTTGCGTGACAGCGGCGACGAGCAGGTGGCGACCAGGTCGCCGAGCCCGGCCAGCCCGGAGAAGGTCATCGGGTCCGCCCCCAGCGCGACGCCGAGGCGGGCCGTCTCGGCCAGTCCGCGGGTGATCAACGAGGCCAGCGTGTTGTCCCCGAAGCCCATCCCGGCGGCCATCCCGCAGGCCAGCGCGATCACGTTCTTGCCGGCCCCGCCCACCTCGCACCCGACCACGTCGGTCTCGGTGTAGGCCCGGAAGTAGCTGGTGCTGCAGGCCCGCTGCAGGGCGACCGCGTGATCATGGTCGGAGCAGGCGATCACGGTGGCGGTCGGTTCCTCGGCGGCGATCTCGCGGGCCAGGTTCGGCCCGGTGAGCACGGCCACCTGGTCCCGCCCGACGCCGGCCACGTCGATCACGACCTCGCTCATCCGCGCCAGCGTGCCCAGCTCCACGCCCTTGGCCAGGCTGACCAGCAGCGCCCCCGGTGGCAGCAGCTCCCGCCAGTCGGTCAGGTGCGAGCGCAGGGTCTGCGACGGCACCGCGAGCACCACCGCGTCGGCACCCTCGAGCGCCGCCGTGGCGTCGGTGGTGGCCACCAGCTTCGCGGGCAGCGTGACCCCGGGCAGGTAGTCCGGGTTGCGGTTGGTGTCGTTGATCGCGGTCGCCACCTCGGCCCGGCGGGCCCACAACCGCACCTCGCGGCCGGCGTCGGCGAGCACCTTGGCGAACGTCGTGCCCCAGGATCCGGCCCCGAGCACGGCGACCCGGCGGATCTCCCGGCTCACAGCGCCGCCGCAACAACAACGAGTCCGGTCACGAACCGGCCCCGGGGCGGCGGTAGAACTCGGCGGGCGCCGGGCAGCCCGCGGACCTGCGCCAGCAGCTCCCGCACCCGCCCCATGATCAGGTCGGTGACCTCGCGCAACAGCTCCGCGTCGACCGGGCGCCCGCGGTAGCCGGACAGGTCGACCGGCTCCCCGCAGCGCACGGTGATCGGCTTGCGGGGCAGCGGCCGGAACCGGTGCCGGTAGCCGTCGAGCACCTCGCGGGTGCCCCAGTGCACCACCGGCACCACCGGCACGTCGGCGGCCAGCGCGAGGCGGGCGACCCCGGTGCGGCCCTGCATCGGCCAGCCCTCGGGGTCACGGGTGATCGTGCCCTCCGGGTAGATGATCACCGATCGACCCAGGTCCAGGGCCTCGACGCCGGCGCGCAGGCTCTGCTGGGCGTCGGCGGTGTTGCGGTACACCGGGATCTGCGCGCTGCCGCGCAGCGCCTGGCCGAGCACCGGCACCCGCCACAGGCTGTGCTTGGCCAGGAACCGCGGCACCCGCCCGGCCTTGTCCACCACCAGCCCGCTGAAGATCGGGTCCAGGTGCGAGATGTGGTTGGCCACCAGCAACACCCCGCCCTCGGCCGGGATGTTCGACGTGCCCTCGAACCGGCTGCGCCCGACCAGCCACCCGGTCGGATAGAAGAAGATCGCGCAGAACGCGATCCAGAACCCACGCCGCTCCCGCCTCAACCCACGCTCCTCTTTCCTGGCCGGGGAGGCTGAGTCTGACCGGCCGAGCGGTCCGGGTCCACCTCCGGGGTGACGATCACCGCTCTCGCGGCACCGGGACCACTCACGGTGACACCATGGAGGCGTGCCCTCGACGCCCCCGGCGGTGGATCTGATCGTGCCGGTCAAGCCGCTCGACGCGGCCAAGTCGCGGCTGCGCGGAGCGGCCGACGAGGGCCTGGGCGAGCCGACCGCGCACGCCCGGCTGGCGCTGGCCCTGGCCCACGACACCGTGGCCGCGGTGCGCGCCGCCCGTCTCGTCCGGCAGCTGGTGGTGATCAGCTCCGATCCGGTGGTGGCGGCCGAGCTCGCGGCGGTCGGCGTGGAGGTGGTGCCCGACGGCGCCGCGGTCGGGCTGAACGCGGCCTACGCGCTGGGTTCGGACCTGCTGCGACACCGCGACCCCGCCGCGGCCGTCGGCGCCCTGCAAGCCGATCTACCGGCGTTGCGGCCGGCCGAGCTCGATGCGGCCGTGGCCGCCGCGATCACCGCCTTCGCCGATGGCGCGACGCGGGCCTTCGTCGCCGACGCCGAGGGCACCGGGACCACCTTCCTGCTGGCGGCACCGGGAGCCCCGCTCGATCCGCGCTTCGGCGCCGGGTCGGCCGCTGCGCACCGCGCCTCCGGCGCCCGGCCGCTCGTCGGCGACTGGCCCGGGCTGCGCCGCGACGTCGACACCGCCGACGACCTGCGTCGCGCGGCCGAGCTCGGCCTCGGCCCGAACACGACCTGCGTGCTGGCCCCCACACCTCGCTGCTGAGCCCGGACGTCGCACCGCGCGGAGGCGATCCGAGCCGGGATTTCACTCAGATGTCGGGTGGTCGGCCGGGCGCCGGGGGGCCGGGGTGGGTCACAATCACCAGCGTGGGTGACAACAAGAGCAAGAAGCCGGTACGGGAGCCCGGCGCGAGCCGATCGAAGAAGGCAGAAGCGGTCCACGGTCGCACGCCGCGTCCCGCCGCGCGCCCGGTCCGGGCGGCCACCCGCTCGGCCACCGCCACCTCCGCGGTGGTCCCCCCTCCCGAGCCCAGCACCGCTCCCGAGCCCAGCACCCGCGCGCCCGGCACCGACGGCGCGAGCGCCAACGGCCGCGAGGCCAGCACCAACACCGGCCGCGGCACCGGCCGGCGGGGCGATCCGGGGCCGACGGCACCACCGACCGAGGCCCGCACCTCCGACAGCCCGAGATCGAACAACGCGAGCGGGGGATCCGCGGGCACGACGACCGCAACGCTGTCCGCGATCACCGCAGGCGTCCCGGTCAACCCACCCGCCCGCACCCTGGCCCCGGCTTCGCAGCTGCCCGACGACCGCTACCTCAACCGGGAGCTGTCCTGGTTGGACTTCAACGCCCGGGTGCTCGCGCTGGCCGAGGACCCCAGCCAGCCACTGCTGGAGCGGGCCAAGTTCCTGGCCATCTTCGCGTCCAACCTCGACGAGTTCTACATGGTTCGGGTGGCCGGGCTGAAGCGCCGCGACGAGACCGGGCTCGCGGTGCGCAGCGCCGACGGGATGTCCCCGCGCGAGCAGCTGGCCCGGATCGCCGCCCGCAGCCAGGCCATCGCCGAGGCGCAGGCCCGGGTCTTCCTCGACCACGTCCGCCCGGAGCTGGAGGAGAACGGCATCCGGATCCTGCGCTGGGACGAGCTGCAGGACGATCAGCGCTCCCGGCTGTCGGACTACTTCTCCGCGCAGGTCTACCCGGTGCTCACCCCGCTCGCCGTCGACCCCGCGCACCCGTTCCCCTACATCTCCGGGCTGTCGCTGAACCTCGCGGTCACCGTGCGCGATCCGGAGGGCCGCACCGAGCGGTTCGCGCGGGTGAAGGTGCCCGCCAACGTGCCCCGGCTGGTCCGGGTGGCGGGGGCCCCCGACGGCAGCGACGACAAGACGATCACCTTCCTGCCGGTCGAGGACCTGATCGCCGCGCACCTCGACGAGCTGTTCACCGGCATGGAGGTGGCCGAGGTGCACGCCTTCCGGGTCACCCGCAACGCCGACCTGGAGGTGGAGGAGGACCGCGACGAGGACCTGTTGCAGTCGCTGGAGCGCGAGCTGGCGCGGCGCCGCTTCGGGCCGCCGGTACGCCTCGAGGTCACCGACACGATGAGCGAGCACGTGCTGGAGCTGCTGCTGCGCGAGCTGGACGTGGACCCCGGCGACGTGGTCACGGTGCCCGGGCTGCTCGACCTCACCGCGCTGTGGGCGCTGCACGGGGTGGACCGCCCGGAGCTCAAGGACGACCCGTTCGTGCCCGCCACGCACCCCGCGTTCGCGGAGCGGGAGACCCCGCGCAGCGTGTTCGCCACCCTGCGCGAGGGCGACGTGCTGGTGCACCACCCCTACGACTCGTTCTCCACCAGCGTGCAGCGCTTCGTCGAGCAGGCCGCGGCCGACCCGGGCGTGCTGGCGATCAAGCAGACGCTCTACCGGACCTCCGGTGACTCGCCCATCGTCGACGCGCTGATCGACGCGGCCGCGGCCGGCATCCAGGTGGTCGCCCTGGTGGAGATCAAGGCCCGGTTCGACGAGCAGGCCAACATCCGCTGGGCGCGTGAGCTGGAGAAGGCGGGCGTGCACGTCGTCTACGGGCTGGTCGGCCTGAAGACGCACTGCAAGACGCTGCTCGTGGTGCGCCAGGAGGGCTCGGTGATCCGGCGCTACTGCCACATCGGCACCGGCAACTACAACCCGAAGACCGCGCGGCTCTACGAGGACATCGGCGTGCTCACCGCCGACCCGACCATCGGCGCCGACGTGTCCGACCTGTTCAACTCCCTCACCGGGTACTCCCGGCAGACGTCCTACCGCAGCCTGCTGGTGGCGCCCTACGGGGTGCGGCGCGGGATCGTGCGCCGGATCGACGACGAGATCGAGGCGCGCCGGGCCGGCAACGAGGACGCCCGGGTCCGGATCAAGGTCAACTCGTTGGTCGACGAGCAGGTCATCGACGCGCTCTACCGGGCCTCGCAGGCCGGGGTGCCGGTGGACGTGGTGGTGCGCGGGATCTGCGCGATCCGCCCGGGTCGGCCCGGGATGAGCGAGCACATCACGGTGCGCTCGATCCTGGGCCGCTTCCTGGAGCACTCCCGGGTGTTCCACTTCGGGGCGGCCGACGAGTACTGGATCGGCAGCGCCGACATGATGCACCGCAACCTCGACCGGCGGGTCGAGGTGCTGCTGCGCGTGGCCGACCCGAAGCTGGCCGGTCAGCTGGGCGACATGTTCGACTCCAACCTGGACCCGGCGACCCGCTGCTGGACGTTGCACGCCGACGGCTCCTGGGAGCCGTCGCCACCCCCGGGCTCGGACGTGTCGCCGGTGCGCGACCACCAGGCCGAGATGATGGCGCGGCACGCCAGCACGGTCGTCACCGAGTCCGAATGACGCTCTCGATCGCACCGGTCGGGCCGGCCGGGTTCGACGTGCTCGCGGCCGGTGCGGTGCTCTGGCGGGCCGGCGCCGACGGCCCGGAGCTGGCGCTGGTGCACCGCCCGCGCTACGACGACTGGGCGTTCCCCAAGGGCAAGCTCGCGGCCGGCGAGACGATGCCGTTCGCGGCCGCGCGCGAGGTGGCGGAGGAGACCGGCTTCGAGTGCCGGCTCGGGGCGCGGCTCGGCGACGTGCACTACCAGGTGGTCGAGGGCGACAAGCTGGTGCGGTACTGGGCCGCGGAGGCGTGTCGCGGCGAGTTCGCGGCCAACGCGGAGACCGACGAGCTGCGGTGGCTCGACCCCGGCGCCGCCGCCGAGCTGCTGTCCTACGAGCACGACCGCGTGTTGCTGGACCGCTTCGTCGACATCGCCCCGCCGACCTCGGTGGTGGTGCTCGTCCGGCACGCCAAGGCGGGCAACCGGCAGCAGTGGACCGGGGACGACGCGGACCGGCCGCTGTCCGGGACCGGCCGCCAGCAGGCCGCGCAGTTGGGCGAGCTGCTGCCGCTGTTCGGTCCGGATCGGATCGTCAGCGCGCCACCGCTGCGCTGCCACCAGACCATGCAGCCGGTGGTCGAGCGCCTCGGTCTGACCCCGGCCGAGGAGCCGCTGTTCGGGGAGATCGGTTACGCGGACGATCCCGGGGGCGGGCTGGCGCGGCTGCGCGAGCTCGCCGCCCGGCCCGGGGTGACAGTGATCAGCAGCCAGGGTGGGGCGATTCCCGGAATGATCTCGGCCCTGGCCACCGACCGCGAGCTGCCCGGGCTGGATCCGGACGACGTGCCGGCCCGCAAGGCCAGCAGCTGGGTGCTCACCTTCGGCCCCGACGGCCTCCGCTCCGCCGACTACTACCCCGACCCCACCGCGCCCTGACAGTGCCCTGACCGGCGCAGCGGGTCAGGACGCGCGGGCGGGGGCGAGGTCGAAGACCGAGTCGTACTGCCTGGTGACCACGTCGTTGCTGTAGGTCCGGTCGAAGAAGTCCAGCGCGGCGGCGGACATCCGGTGGTTGCGGGTCGGGTCGGTCAGCGAGCGGATCAGCGCCGGCCAGCGCCCGAGGTCGTCCTCGACGATCGCGCCGTCGCTGCCGTCGGTCCGGATCGGGATGCCCTCCGCAGCGACCCCGGTGACCAGCAACGGCACGCCGCGGGCCAGCGCCTCCAACATCTTGATCTTGACGCCGCTGCCGAACCGCAGCGGCCCGATCACCGCGGTGGCCCGGCCCAACGCGGCGTCGAGGTCCTCCACGAAGCCCTCCAGCACCACGGTGTCCGGGAAGCGGGCGGCCAGCTCGCGCAGCCCCGCACCGGCGTTGCGCCCGATGATCCGCAGCCGGACCGGCGGCCCGTCGCGCTCGATCGCGGGCAGCACGGCACGCAGGAACGTGCTGGCCGCGTCCTCGTTGTGCGGCAGGAACAGGTTGCCGAGGAACACCAGCTCGGGTGGGTCGGTGGCCGGGGCCCGGCTCAGGCTGCGCACCGCCGGCAGCAGCGGGGTGATCAGCTCCACCCCGGTCGACCCGGACCGCTCCCGCAGCAGCTGAACCTCATCGGCGTTGACCAGCAGGCTCGCATCGAACCCGTGCACGATCTCGGGCTCGCGGCGCTCCAACCGGGTCTGCTCGAAGCGCAGCAGCGGCAGGTAGACCGAGGGACGGCGGACCAGCGACCGCAGTGGAGCGGGCACGTTGTCGGCGAAGCCGCCGAGCGGATCCATGTCGACGGTCTCGCGTTCGGCCATGGCCAGCATCCGGGCGTAGCGCAACGAGAACAGGTCGTCGACGTAGAGGATCCGGCGCCGCGAACCGCGCTGCTGGGGGACGTGCTGGCTCATCCGGGCGGTGTCGTAGATCTCGATCGACGGGTTCAGCCGGGCCACCAGCTCGCGGACCTGCCGGCGCAGGGCGCCCGAGTGCAGCATCGCCTCCTGCAGCGGGTAGTTCGACCTGGTCAGGCTGCGCGCGAGTGCGGCCAGCTGGCTGCCGGGGGTCGGGCGGTCGAGGTGGTGCACCTGCACCGGGAGCGGGATCGGCGGCGCGCTGTCGGCCCCGACCAGCGCGTAGTGCACGTTGTCGGGCCCCAGGCGATCGACCAGGTAGCGCAGCAGGCCACGCAGCACCACCCGCTTGCCGGTGTCCGCGGGGTCCGGCGCGGTCGCACTGATGATCAACGCCGTCTCGGGCATCGGATTGCCTTTCTCTCTTCCTGTGGTAGCCGTGCGGTGATGCCGCCCCGCTGCGGCCGCAATACGGAATTAACATTTCCGTCCGGACTGACATATTTCTGGTTGTCAGGTCGACGCCGGACGACCCCACGTTAACCAATTTTGGGTACTGAATTCGCAATTGTGGACTACGCCACATCTCACCGCGGACCGAATATTCTGCTAACGCCACCGCGCCCCGATGCGACGAAATTCAGTGACCCACCCGTATCGTCGACCTGCGCGAGGAAGTAACGTGAACGTTAATTCCGGCAACCTTTCCCAGGAAATAAGCGGCCGCTTCCGGCAGCCGTCGACCGGACCGGAGCCGCGGCACCACCTGGTCCATCTGGTCTCGCGCTTCCCGCGGGTCTCGGAGACGTTCATCGCCCGCGAGATCGACGCCCTGGACCGCACCGGGCGCTTCGACATCGCGCTCCGCTCGCTGTTCCCGTCCCCGGACACGACGGTGCACCCGGTCGCGCGCGGCTGGGTTCCGCGGCTGGTCCGGCCCGGTCCGCGGGCCGCGATCGGCGGCCTGGGCTGGGCCGTGCGGCACCACCCGACGACGCTGCTGAGCGTGGCCGCCCGGGTCGCCGGCACCCACCGCCGGCGTCCGGCCGTCCTGGCCCGCGCCCTGGTCACGACGGCGCTGGCCACGACCCTGGCCCGCGAGCTCAGCGCCCGGCTCGCGGCCGACCCGGACGCGGCCGAGCGGACCAGGGTGCACGCCCACTACGCGACCTACCCGGCGCTGGCCGCCTGGGTCTGCCACCGCTTCACCGGCGTGCCCTACTCGTTCACCGCGCACGCCCACGACCTCTACGTCGACTCGTCGATGCTCGAGCGCAAGGTGGCCGACGCCACCGAGGTCGTCACCATCTCGGAGTTCAACCGGAACCTGCTCGAGGGCCTCGGCACCGGCACCCCGATCACCATCGTGCCGTGCGGCATCGACGTGGCCTCCTATCCCTTCCGGACCCTCCCGAGGCCCGGGTCCGGGGCGGTGCGCGCGCTGTGTGTCGCCTCGTTGCAGGAGTACAAGGGCCACCGGGTGCTGCTCGACGCGCTGGCCTCGGGCCGGCCCGAGCTCGCCGATCTGGAGCTCGACCTGATCGGCGACGGCGTGCTGCGCGACGCGCTGCAGGCCCGGGCCCGCGAGCTCGGCATCGCCGACCGGGTGCACTTCCTGGGCCCGCGCACCGAGTCGGAGGTCCGGGACGCGCTGGCCGGCGCGGACGTGTTCGTGCTGCCGAGCATCGTCGCCGCCGACGGTCAGATGGAGGGCCTGCCGGTCGCCCTGATGGAGGCCCTGGCGTGCGGCGTACCCACGGTGTCCACGTCGCTCTCCGGCATTCCGGAGATCATCCGACCCGAGGTGACCGGGCTGCTCGCGGCGCCCGGTGACGCGTCTGCGCTGGCGGACGCCCTGGTCAGGACGATTGCTGATCCGGATGGCGCCGCCGCGCGGGCCCGGGCCGGGCGCACGCTGGTCGAGCGTGAGTTCGACGCGAACAGCACGGTCACGTCGCTGGCCGACCTGCTGACCCGCGGGCCCGCCGCGACCGAACACGCGGCCTGACCGCACACCCACCAGTGGCCCGCCTCGCCGACATCGATCGGCGGAGCGGGCCGCTGGTGTGCGGTGGATGCTGCTCAGCCGGCCCGTGCCACATGCGGGGCACGGCGCTCGATCGTCGCCTGGTAGATCGGCCGCAGCCGTCCCAGCCAGGACTCGGCGGAGAAGCAGGTGTGGGCGCGCTGCACGGCCGCGGCGCCCATCCGGGCCCGGGTGTCGGGGTCGGACAGCAGCGTGAGCACCGCCGTGGCCAGCTCCGGGGCCCGCCCCGGTGTGAACAGCAGCCCGGTCTGCCCGTCGGCGACGATGTCCGGAATGCCACCGATGGCCGACGCCACCACCGCCCGCCCGGCACCGGCCGCCTCGATCAGCACGGTCGGCAGGTTCTCGCCGTGTGTCGACGGGAGCAGCACCAGATCGGCGGCGCGGTACACGGCGGGCATGTCGGTGCGGACACCGGCGAACACGATCGCCCCCTCCGGCAGGCCGGTGGCCGCCACGGCCGCCCGCAGCTCCGGCTCCAGCTCTCCCCCGCCCACCAGGCTCAACACCGCGTCGGGCACCCGCTCCCGAACCGCGGCCCAGGCCTCGATGGCCACCGGGATGCCCTTGAAGTCGCGGAACGCCGCCGGCACCACCACCAGTGACCCCGGCCCGCCACCCAGCTCCCGCCGGACCTCCGGATCGGCCGGGCCCGCGGTGAAGGTGCGCAGGTCGATCCCGTTGTGCACGACCTCCCAGTTGGCCGGGGCGCCATCGGGCCGGTAGCGATCCCGGAACGCCGCCAGCGAGGCGTCGGAGACGAACAGCGCGCGGTCGCTGCGCGTCGCGGCCGCCACCGCCAACCGTTCCCGCCAGGCCGCCCGCCCGGCCAGCGGCCGGGCGACGTGGTGGAAGGTGCTGATCACCGGCCGCCGGGCCAGCGCGGCGGCCGGCACCGCGAGCGTCATCGCCATCTCCAGGTGGGCGTGCACGACGTCGGCGCCGGAGCGCCGGATCTCGCGGGCCAGCTGGGGCACCGCCGTCGGATCGAGCAGCCGTTTCACCCGCAGCGATCGCGGTTCGACACCGGATTCCCGCAGCACCTGCAGGGTTTTCTCGGAGTTCTCCGAGGCCGGCGAAATGCCGACCACGTCGAACTCGATTCCGGCTGCTCGGGCCACCCCGGCGAGCGGCGCCAGCAGAGTTTCCGCGCCACCCATCCGGAGCGCGTCGATCAGGGTCAGTACGCGCATGTGAAGTCCTTGTCGATGTCGATTTACCGCAGGATCTGCAGACGATTCCACGGAATACCGGGCAAATTGTCGTAGTCCCAGCGCAGGCCGGCATTGCGGTACACCGGGCCGATGTCGTCGTAGCTCGCCTCGGGGGCGAGTTCGAAGCTCACGCTCAGCGGCGCCGACCCGCGGTCGACGACGAATCCGCCGTAGACCTGCAGGGCTCGCGCGACCGCCCGCTCCGCGGTGCTCATGTTCGGCACCGAGGCCAGATCGAGGGTCGGGTCCAGGCGCAGCCTGGTGCCCTCGGCCACGCAGTCCGGACTGCTGGAGTCGCCGTCGGTCTTCACCGCGGGCGCCCGGAACTTGCCGGCGCACACGGTGTCCGACTGCAGCGCCACGGCGTGCGGGATCGCACCCACCGCCACCTCGGACACCCGCACGACGCCACCGAGCCGGGACGCTCCGGAGCCGGTGGCCGGGCCACCCCAACCGGAGCCGTCCAGGTCGGTGATCGCACCGAACTCGGTCTCCCAGCGGTCACCGACCTGATGCGCCCGCCAGAACTCGTAGACCTGCCGCTCGGCCTCATCGACGACCACCATCGCGCCGTCCGATCCGGGATGCGGTTTGGCCTCCAGCGGGATCGGCACCTCCACCCCGTTGATCGGGCAGGGGCCCCACTGCTGCCCGCCGGTGCAGGTGATCTCGTACCGGGGTGAGTCCGGGCGCGCGACGTACACCGGGATGCCGAACTCGTAGAGCCCGGCGTAGGCACCGTTGTTGCGGATCAGGTTGGCCACCACGGCGGCACTGTTCGGATCGAGCTCGGCGCCGTCCGGGACGGGGGTCCGCCACGGGCTGTCCGGAGCGAACGGCTCCGCGCTGCTGCTGGTCGCCGGTTGGTCGGCCCGCTGCTCGACGACCACCGTGACGACCACCGCGATCAGCAGCGCGACCAGGCCGACGAGCCCGATCAGCGCGGGCGTGGAGGGTGCGCGTCGCGGGGTGACACTCATGATCCGCTCCTTCCCGCCGCGGCGACCCGCTGTTGCGCCTGCGGGTCGCGCGGCGTCCGACGCGCCTCGGCGGCGTCGATGGCCTGCCCGATCGCCGCGGCGGCGTCCTCCCAGCGCGAGCTCAGCGACTCCCGCCCGGCCGCGCCGAAGCGGGCGGCCAGCGCCGGGTCGGCCAGCAGCGTGACCAGCGCGTCGGCCAGCGCGGTCGGGTCGTCGGGGTCCACGATGAGCCCGGTGCTGCCGTGCCGGATCACCGCGGGCAGATCACCGACGTCGGTGCCGACGACCGGTCGGCCGAACGTGTAGGCCAGGTGCGCGACCCCGCTCTGGCTGGCCCGCACGTACGGCACCGCGACCACCCGCGCCCGCCCGAGCACCTCGGGGACCTCCGGCACCGGCAGGTAGCCGGGGCGGGCGTCCACCCCACCGATGGCCGCCGCCCTGGCCAGCACGGCGGGCAGGTCGAGGTCGGCGCTCACGTCCCCGGCCAGTACCAGCCGCGCCGCCGGCAGCGCGTCCCGGACCTGGGCGAACGCCTCCAGCAGCACGTCGATCCCCTTGTAGGCGGTCCAGCTGCCGAAGAACAGCACCTCCGGCTCGGTGCCCTCGACCGGCGGGACCGGGCCCGCGAGCAGCGCACGCTCGTCGCCGTGCGGGATCACCAGCACCGGACCGGCCGGTTCCCAGTGCTCGAGCACGACCTGCCGGGTGCGCTCGCCGAGGGTGAACACGACGTCCATCCGCCGCCAGGCCGCGGCGAAGGCGCGGTCGAGCAGCACCCCCTGCTTGGGCTTGCTGGTGTCGCGGGCGTCGGATTTCGGCAGCGGCTCGTGAGCGACGATCCCCAGCAGCGGGCCGCCGCCGCGGCGGCGCAGCAGCCGCGCGAACAGCACGACGAACAGCGGCTCGAAGGTGAACCGCCAGTACGACCAGAGGACCGTGCGCGGCCGCAGCGCGACCAGGTGCACCCCGAGCACGCACCAGGCCAGCACGAGCTGCCCGGCCCGGCCCGCGCGGCGCAGGATCCGCAGCGGTCGGGGCAGCGGGGCGGTGTCACCACCGGGGTGCCAGGTCGGCAGCACCGACCTGATCCGCAGGCCGGGCGCGGTGGGCACGAGCTCCGGGCGCGGCCCGGTGATCAGCTCCACCCGGTGGCCCGCAGCGGCCAGCGCATCCCCCAGCTGCACGGCGAACTGGAACAGCCCGCCGGACGGGGAGAACTCGACCAGCACGATCGGTCGCTCGGGCCGCCGGGCACCGGTCGGGGCGGACGCACCGGCGAGGTCGGCGGCGCCGTGACGAAGCGGGCGTGTCATGGGCTTCCCTGTCGAG
The DNA here is from genome assembly GCA_963730945.1 of uncultured Actinomycetota bacterium. Taxonomy (GTDB): domain Bacteria; phylum Actinomycetota; class Actinomycetes; order Mycobacteriales; family Pseudonocardiaceae; genus Pseudonocardia. The sequence continues at coordinate 307,119 of CAVSTV010000001.1, read as the reverse complement.
TGAGTGCGGGTTGAACGGACGGGGGCCGGACGATGCCGGATCGGCTCGATCGGGGCGGGGCGCCGCAGCGGGCCGCGAGCAGGCGACCGAGCAGCACCACCGCAGCGGCGGCGAGACCACCCGCGGCGGCCGCCGTCACAGCGATCACGAACCAGTTCAGGGTGGACCGCAGCCGGCCCGTCCCGGACTCCGCGGCGCCCACCGGGGCGAGGGTGAACGAGCGATCCGCGCCGACGGCCCGGACCCGGTCGGTCGCCTCGGCCAGCACCGAGTCCAGCTGTCGCCGGGCGGCGGTCCCGTCGGGGCCCCGTACCGAGATCCGGATCGTGCCGCGCACCGGATCGGGCACCGCCGAGACCGCCTCGCTCCGCGGATCCACCGCCAGTGCCGCATAGGTGGGGATCACCGCGACCCGGGCCCGGACGTCGTAGGCGTAGCCGTTCCAGGCGTAGGGATCCGCCACCGTCGGCAGCAGGGTCACCGACTGCGTGACGGTCACCTGCGGCTGCCCGGTCCGGTCGAGGGCGAGCACCGCTCCGCCGGTGCCGGCGAGCGCGGCCACCAGCACGGCGGCCGGCAGCACCCGCCGCCGCGCCCGGGCCGACGCGGCGGGCACCGAAGAACCCGACGCCGGAACGCCACGGGCCTCGACGGCGACGGCCACCGCCAGCGCGAACACGATCCCCACCGTGCGGAAGTACGCCAGATGCAGGAACACGCTGGCGAAGGCCCAGGCGACGAGGCCGGCCAGCACGGCCGCGGCGAGCGGTCGGTCGCCGTTGGCCGGTCCGGCGCTGCGCCCGAACCGGATGCTCGCCCAGCAGGCCAGCGCGGCGAAGCCGCCGAACATCAGCAGCCAGCCCGCCAGCCCGACGATCCCGGATTCCGCGGCCAGCTGCAGGTAGATGTTGTGCGGGGCGTCCGTGGGTTCCAGCACCGCGGTGGCCACGACCCCGGCGAAGCGGGGGACCAGGTCGGTGTAGGCGCCCGGGCCGACCCCGAGGATCGGCTTGCCCTGGAACATCGCCCAGGCGATCTCCTGCGCGGCCGCCCGGCCGAGCACCGAAGGATCCGCGGCGTAGCTCGACGTCTTGTCGGCGATGTCCGAGACCAGCGCGAGGAACCGATCGCCGATACCGGGAACCACCAGGGCCAGCGGCAGCAACCCCAGCGCCGGCAGCGCGCGCCTGCGCAGGGTCGCGCCGCCGGCCAGCAGCCAGCAGACCAGCGCGACCAGCACGGCGAGGAAGGTGCCGCGGGACTGGGTGAGGTAGACGCTGCCCAGGATGGCCACGCCGGCCGCGGCCCATCCGGCCGCCGCCTCCCGGCGGCGCCGGCCCAACGCGCGGGTGAGCAGCGCGGCGGCCAGCGGCAGCGCCGAGCACCAGGTGCCGGCCCCAGAAGTTGGAGTCCGGCAGCGGCCCGGCGTGGCGCAGGGTGGTGGTCAGCTCACCGGAGGCGTCGCTCACGGTGGCGAAGCCGCCGAAGGTCGCCGCGCCGTCGAACACGATCTCGTTGAGCACGCCCAGCGCGCCGAGCGCCGCGAACGACACGGTGACCGCGGCGGCGACGGCCCACGGCCGCCGGACCGCGACCATCAGCGCGGCGAGCACCAGGATGAACAGCCCGTCGACCGCGTAGCGGATCAGCACCGACGCCGAGACCGCGGACTCCTCGCTGACGCTCACGGCCAGCAGCTGACCGAAAAGGAAACAGCCCAGCAGCGCCGCCGCCACCGGCAACGCCGGCCGCATCGCCCGGCGCGCGTCCCGGCTGGTCAGCAGCAGCCGGACCAGGGTCAGCACGCCGAGCGCCAGCACGGCGTGGAAGATCCTCGGGATGTGCTCCTCCAGCACGTTCGTCGCGTTGCTGACCTCGACGACGATCATGAGCTGGAGCACGATCAGCGGGCGCGCCGACAGCAGTACCACCGCCACCAGCACGAGTGGCAGGCCGACCGCCACCGCGGCCAGCTCGACCCCCAGGTAGCCGACCGCGACCAGCAGCAGGCCGCAGCCGAGCAACGCCGGCCCGAGGACGCGCGCATCGACGCGCCGGACTGCCGTCAACGCCTCAGAAACGCTGGTCATCGCGGTGGTCCACCCGATCGCTCGCCGACACCGAGGCCGGGTACGGCCGCGGCCTCGGCCGGGGCCGGGGCAGGTCCAGGGCGTTGGCCGAGCTCGTCGAGCGCCGCAGGTGCGCCGGGGCGCCGTCGCGGGTCGCGGGCCGGTGACCGTTTCCGTTGGTCGCGGGCGCGGGTGGCACCGCCGGGATCCGCGCCGTCTCCGGCGACTCGACGTCGTTCACGGCGGCCGCGATCGCGGCGGGTTGCGCGGCCCGGGATCCGCGGGATGCCCCGCGGAGGCCGCAGCGGGGGAGACTCCGTGGCGGGCGAGTCCCGCTGCGCCGGCGGGAGACCCGTCGCGGGGACCGGGTCGGGGTCGAGGTCCGCGGCGGATCCACCGCGGCGCGGCCGGCGGGCCACCAGTGCCCGCTCGGCGACGAGCCCGAGCCCGGCCCCGATCAGCAACCCGGCCAGGCCGCCGGCCACCAGCACCGGCGCCTCGTCGGGCGTCAGCGAGACCGCGCTGCCCTCGGGTGCGCCCACGACGTTCAGCGCGAACGGGCCCGATACCCCGGCCGCCTCCGTGGACGCGGCCTGGATCACCGAGCGGAGCGCGAGCTCCGCGCTCTTCGACGTGTCGGCCTCCATGGTGACCGATATCAGCGAGGTGTCCGGGATCGCGCCCGCGGCCAGGGCCAACGCTGCGGCCGGATCGCCGCTGTCGATCGAGGCAGCGGCCAGCCAGCGCGGTTGCCCGAGCACCAGCGCGCTGGTCCGGGTGGCCTGTCCCGCGGCTGAGCACCTCCCAGTAGTCGGGCAGCTCGGCGGTCGCCAGCTGCGGTCCCGGCAGCAGCGCCAGGGTGGAGGTGGCGCGGTAGCGCGGCGGTGCGGAGGTGACCTGGACGGCCACCAGCACGCCGATCAGCAGGCCGGCCAGCGCCGCGGCGACGATCTTCCACAGGGTGGGCCGGTAGCTCGGGGTGGTGCTCTGCTCGCTCACTTCGATCCTTCCGCTCCGCCGCGCGTGACGTGCTGCAGCGGTCTGGTCGTGGGCGCCGACGAGGCCTCGTCCGTCGCGGGTGGTGCGTCGGCCGCGCGCGGCAGCCGACGGCGCAGGGCCTGCGCGGTGGTGCGGGTCAGCGCCGGAGCGGTGACCGCGAAGACGATCACGTAGCTGAACGCGCCGATCGGCAGCAGCACCGCCAGCCGCGCGGCGGGCGCCCAGTCGGGCAGCAGCTGCGCCACGGCGAGCATGCTCGCCGCCATCCCCGCGGCGGCGGGCAGCGGCCGGGCGGCGGCGCCCAGCAGGACGCCGAACCGGATACCGAGCACCGACCGGACGACGATCATCCTGATCCCGAAGTGCACGAGCTCGACCCCGAGCAACGTGGCGGCCACGGCCACCGTGCCGCCGGCCGTGGCCCACCACAGCGGCACCACCATCAGGGCCAGCTTGGCCACGTTGATCGCGGTGAGGATGCCGGGGCGGCCCAGAGCCTTGTACACGTCGCCGGAGTGGAACGACGCCGAGTAGACGACCGCGAACAACGCCAGCAGGGCCAGGTCGTCGGCCGACCCGGCGAAGGCCGCGCCGTACAGCAGCCCGACGACGTCGGCGGCGGTGGCGGCCATGGCCACGCCGATCGGCGCGGTCACCGCGACGATCGCGGTGAGCACGCCGGTGTAGTAGCGGGTGAGCTGCGCCCGGTCGTCCTGCAGCCGCGACATCGCGCTGAACACCACGTCGCTGACCACGATGCACAGGTTCAGCACGATCAGCTCGGGCAGCCGGTAGGCCAGCGAGAACAGTCCCAGCTCGGCGTCGCCCAGCCGGATCCCCACGATCAGGTTCGCCACGTTGTAGATGGCGAAGGCCACCAGCGTCACGGCGGTGACCGGCAGCCCGAACCCGACCAGGCCGCGGGTGGCCTCCCGGTCCAGCCCGAAACGGGGCCGCGCCCCGGCCACCAGCCAGTAGAGCGCCGTGGTGACCAGCACGGCCGCGAGCTGGCCGTACACCAGGCTCCACACGCCGTGCCCGGTCAGTGCCAGCCCCACCGACAGCGCCGTCTTGGCCACCGCCCCGGCGAACTCCGGCAGCAGCCGCTGCCGGAAGTCCAGGTTCCGGCGCAGCAGCGCGGCCGGCACCGTGGACAGCGCCGAGATCCCCAGCGCGACCGCGAGCACCCGCACCAGCGGGGCCAGGTCGGGGTGGCCGAGCGCGCCGGCGGCGGCGTCGGCGGCCAGCGCCAGCCCGCCGCCGGCCAGCAGCCCGAAGGCCACCGACAGCGTCAGCCCGGTCGGCGCGATCCGGCCCCAGTCCCGCTTGCTCTGCACCAGCGCCGCGCCGACGCCGAGGTCCTTCACGTAGTCGAACAGGTTGACCACGACCAGGGCGAGCGCGAAGAGGCCGAACTCGGACGGCGTCAGCAGCCGGGCGAGGATGACGGTCATGATCAACGTCGAGCTCTTGCTCAGCGCGAACACCAGGTAGTTCCAGACGACCTGCACGGTCGTCCGCTGCGGTTGCGCTGCCGTGGTGGCCGTTGTCGTGCCTGCGCTAATCATGTCACCCCCGACCCGAAAATGTGATTGCAGATGCCGCACCCGATACCTGGGCGAATTCGTCGGGCGCTCGGTATTCGTTGCCGATTCACTCGATCGAGTAAGCAACGTCACGCTGCCTCACGGACCGCTGTCGGACGTTCTCGTTGATCGATCAAGAGATCGAGTGCGGAAAGGATGTCGGCCACGTAACCGGCAAATGTGCAATGCGTTTCCACGTAGTCGTGAGCGGCGTCACCCAGCCCAGCCACCGCTGCTCTGTTGGCCGGATCCAGGGCCCAGTCGATGGCCGTGGCGTAGTCCGCCGGACGGCCCTCGACGAGGATGCCGGTGACGTCGTCGACCAGGTAGTCCCGGCTGTAGTCCGAGCTGGTGATCACCACCGGTTTGCGCATCCACATCCCCATCAGGAAGGTGAGCGCCCCCGCGCCGCGCTTGTGCCCGGGCACGATCGGCACGACGACCACCCCGGCGTCCCGCATCAACGGCGCGTACCCGGCGATCCGGACCGGATGGACCTCGACGTTCGGTGGCACGGTCGCCGGGTCGAGCACGGTGGTGGCGATGACGAAGCGCAGCTGCGGCCGCGCCCTGGCCACCTCGAGCAGCGCCGGGTAGTCGCGCAACGAGTCGCCACCGGCGAACACGTGGTTGCCGCGCGGCAGCCTGCTGTCGGTGAGCCGGTGGTTCTCCGGTGTGAACGGCACGTGACAGCTACCGATCTTGTCCGGGTCGATGCCCCAGTCCGCGAGCAGCGGGATCTCGCTCGGTCCGGTGGTGAGGTAGCGGTCGATGCCGCGGTCGGCCCAGCGCACCACCAGCCGCTCCGCGCGCTGCCGCCAGCCCGGCGTCGGCGACCACACCTCCCCCACCATGATCACCGGTGGGCGCCGGTGCCGCGGCAGCAGGCCCAGCAGCGCGGCCACGACCAGGTCGGGCTTCCCGCCGCCCCAGGCCGAGTACAGGATCAGCGGCCGCCCACGCCCCGCAGCCAGCAACAACCGCAGACCGACACGGAGCTGGTTGACCGGGGTCGGCGGCTCCGCGGCGCGCAGCAGCTGCGCCCGCGCGAGGAACGCCGGATCCGGGCTCAGGTCGAGGCTGGAGGCGATGCCGGCGGCGTGCGGGCCGGCCTGCTGCGAGATCGTGGTCATCGGCGAACCTTCGGTTGTCGGTCAGCGGCCGCGGGCGAAGAGGACCTCGCCGAACGTCCGGAGGAGGATCTTCACGTCCAGCCAGAGCGACCAGTTCTCGATGTAGTAGTTGTCGAAGCGCGCGCGGTCGGCGATCGAGGTGTCCCCTCGCAAGCCGCTGACCTGGGCCAACCCGGTGAGTCCGGCGCGCATCCGGTGCCGGTGCTCGTAGCGGTAGAACTCGGCGGAGAAGCGCGTGACGAAGTGCGGACGTTCCGGGCGCGGACCGACCAGGGTCATGTCGCCGCGGATGATGTTCCACAGCTGGGGCAGCTCGTCCAGCGAGCTCCGGCGCAGCACCCGCCCGAACGGGCCGACCCGGTTGTCGGTGGCGATCGACCAGTTGGTGGCCGACTCCTCGGTGTTGACCGGGCGCATCGAGCGCAGCTTCAGGCAGTCGAACAGGACGCCGTCGCGCCCGACCCGCGGCTGCCGGAAGATCACCCCGGGGCCGCCTTCGATGCGCACGCCGAGCGCGGACACCGCGAGCACCGGCGACACCATGGCCAGCACCAGGCCGGCCACGAGGATGTCGAAGGCGCGCTTCACGACGTGCATCGGCCCGTGCAGCGATGGGGTCCGAATCCGCATGATCGGGATGGAGCCGATGTGGTCGGCCAGCCCGGTCTGCGTGTGGAAGTGGTGCAGGCGGGGCACGACCAGCAGGTCACAGGGGGTGCAGGCCGGAGTGCGCACGGCGTCGAGCAGCACGTCCTCGTGCAGGTCGCCATCGGAGACCAGCAGCACCGTGACGTCGTTGAGCCCGACCACCCGGTCCAGATCCGCGAGCCCGCCGAGCCGGGGCGCCCACGCCGTGGCCGGGCAGAGCTCGGCATCGTCGACGAAGCCGACGACCTCCAGACCGTAGCGGGGGTCCTCGCCCAGGATCCTGACCAGGTCGACCGAGACCCGGCCGCCACCGATCAGCACCACCCGGTGCCGGGCGACCCGGCGTCGGCGGCTCCAGAGGGCGAGCTGGGTGGTCACCAGCCGCCCGAGGACCACCAGCCCGATGGCCATCGCGGTCCCGTCCAGGAAGGTGACGACCGCCTCCTGCTCGTGTCGCAGCGCGATCACGGTCGCCACCACGGCCGCGGCGGTGAGCAGCTTGCCCAGCAATGCCGGCAGCTCGTCGAGCACGCTCAGGTACAGCCGAGCGCGATAGCGACCGCTGACATTCAGAAGGACCAACGACAGCACGGCCATCGAGACGATGGCCTTAGGCTGTCCAGGCGACCAGCTCAGGGGCATCAGGAGCAGCACCAGATCGACCGGTGCCACCACCATCCACGCCCTGATGCGCGCCGAAATGGGCCGTGATTCAGCGGCCGTTCCCCCGCTCCTGATTCTGCGCACACGGATGGACCGGCCGTTGTCCGTCCGTTCCGCAGTCGCCACGGGAGGTGCCGACTTCAGGATGTTCAATGTTTTCGTCCCCCGGTGAGTTTCGAGCAGATTCACCTTCTCCGTCGAAGTGCCGGGGAAAGTCGTTTCACTCGATCGTGGAGGCGCAGCACCGATGTTGCAGGGCGTTACATTTCTTTAGCATTCGCGGCCGCCGTACTACCACGATCGGGTGGCAGCCCCGGGGAGATCCATCTCACTGCCGAACGGGCGCTGCTGTCACCGGATGAAACACGCCGCGGACAAGGCTGATGAGCTCCTGCGGCGGCGGCTGTGGTGGCACCCACGTTCGACGGTGCCGAGGTGGCGTCACGCGCAGGTTCGACCCGGTCAGCAGCGGCCGGCGCCCGTGCGAGGGTCGCCGCGTCCCTGACCCTGAGCCGGTGCGCGTTTCGGAGCCATAGCGCTGTTCAGGAGACCGGGAAACCGCGGTACGGCTCCGAAACGCGGCTCCGCCCCCACCCGGTGTGGAGGGGGCAGCAGGGCTACTTCTTGGCCTTCTTCGCCTTCGCCTTCGACTTGCCGTCCTTCTTCACCTTGGCAGCGGACTTCGCGGCGCCCTTGTCGGCGATCTTGTCGGCGACCCGGTCGGCAACCTGGCCCGAGGCCTTGCCCAGGGCTGCCAACTTGCCAGCCGCCTTGCCGGCCCCGGACTTGCCGGACCCGGACTTGGCCGACCCGGACTTGGCCGACCCGGACTTGCCGACCCGGTCGACCCGGACTTGGCCGTCGATCCTGCCTTACCGCGGGCGATCTTGGCCGGCGCGTCCGCCACCGCCGCCGCCTCGGTGGCCGTCGCCGGCGTCGCGGCCGCCGGCGCGCTGCGGGTGCGGCGGGTCGCCGCGGTGCGCGTCACCGGCCTACCACCACCACCGACGGCGTTGCGGAACGCCAGCCCGGCCCGGAACGCCGGCACGGTGGTGGCCGGCACCGGCACCGCATCGCCGGTGCGCGGGTTGCGGGCCACCCGGGCCGCCCGCGCCCGGCTCTCGAACACGCCGAAACCACTGATCGACACCGCGCCGCCGGCCCGGACCGTGTCCACAATGGTCTCGAGAAGGCCGTCGACCACGGCCGCCGCGGTGCGCCGATCACCGATCCGCGCCGCCAGCGCGTCCACGAGCTGGGTCTTGTTCATGGTCGGAGACGGTAGAGCCATTTCACCGACCGGCGCCAGCCCGAAATCCGTTAGCGGGCAACGAGTCCGGGCTCAGGCCGGGGTCGTGGTGGGCAACCGACCAGGCCGCGCCGCCTCGAACGCGGTGACCGCGTCGGCGTGCCGCAAGGTCAGGCCGATGTCGTCGAGGCCCTCGAGCAGCCGCCAGCGGGTGTAGTCGTCGATCTCGAACGGGACCGTCACATCCTTGGCCTGCACCAACTTCTCGTGCAGATCGACGGTGACCTCGGTGCCGGGCTCGTTCTCCAACAGCTTCCAGAGCAGCTCGACATCGGGCTGGGCGACCTCGGCGGCGAGCAGCCCCTGCTTGGCCGAGTTGCCGCGGAAGATGTCGGCGAACCGGGACGAGATCACGACCCGGAACCCGTAGTCCAGCAATGCCCAGACGGCGTGTTCGCGCGAGGATCCGGTGCCGAAGTCGGAGCCGGCGACCAGCACCGAGCCGCGGGAGAAGGGCTCGGCGTTGAGGATGAAGCTCTCGTCGTTGCGCCAGGCGGCGAACAGGCCGTCCTCGAAGCCGGTGCGGGTGACCCGCTTCAGGTACACCGCCGGGATGATCTGATCGGTATCCACATTGGAGCGACGCAGCGGGACGCCGATACCGGTGTGGGTGGTGAAGGCGTCCATCAGCTCAGGTCCTCCGGTGAGCTCAGCGTGCCCCGGACCGCGGTCGCCGCGGCGACCAACGGCGAGACCAGGTGGGTCCGGCCGCCCTTGCCCTGGCGGCCCTCGAAGTTGCGGTTGGAGGTCGACGCGCTGCGCTCCCCCGGCGCCAGCTGGTCGGGGTTCATGCCCAGACACATCGAGCAGCCCGCGGATCGCCATTCGGCGCCGGCCGCGGTGAAGATCTCGTTCAGGCCCTCCTCCTCGGCCTGGAACCGCACCCGCATCGAGCCCGGGACGACCAGCATCCGCACGCCGTCGGCCACCGAACGGCCCTTGATCACGGCGGCGGCGGCGCGCAGGTCCTCGATCCGCCCGTTCGTGCAGGAGCCGACGAACACGGTGTCCACCGCGACCTCGCGCAGCGGCGTGCCGGCCTGCAGACCCATGTACGCCAGCGCCTTCTCGGCGGCGATCCGCTCGCTCTCGTCGACGATCTGCTCCGGGTCGGGCACCCGCTCCGACAGCGGTAGGCCCTGGCCCGGGTTCGTGCCCCAGGTGACGAACGGGGTGAGCGCGTCGGCGTCGATGTCGATCTCGGCGTCGAAACTCGCGCCCGGGTCCGTGGGCAGTTGCGACCACTCGGCGACCGCGGCGTCCCAGTCCGCACCCGACGGCGCGTGATCGCGCCCGGCGAGGTAGTCGAACGTGGTGGCGTCGGGGGCGATCATCCCGGCCCGGGCCCCGGCCTCGATCGACATGTTGCAGACCGTCATCCGGGCCTCCATCGACAGGTTCTCGATGACGTTGCCCCGGTACTCCAGCACGTAGCCCTGGCCGCCGCCGGTGCCGATCTGCGCGATCATGGCCAGCACGACGTCCTTGCTGGTCACGCCCTCGCGAAGCTGCCCATCGGCACTGTTGACGTTGATCGCCATGGTCTTGAACGGGGTGAGCGGCAGCGTCTGGGTGGCCAGCACGTGCTCCACCTCGGAAGTACCGATGCCGAAGGCCAGCGCACCGAACGCGCCGTGCGTGGAGGTGTGGCTGTCGCCGCAGACCACGGTCATGCCGGGCTGGGTGAGCCCGAGCTGCGGGCCGACCACGTGCACGATGCCCTGCTCGGCGTGGTTCATCGGGTAGAGCGGCACCCCGAACTCGTCACAGTTGCGGCGCAGCGTCTCGACCTGGGTGCGCGACACCTCGTCCGCGATCGGGGCCAGCACGTCCAGGGTCGGGACGTTGTGATCCTCGGTGGCCAGCGTCAGATCGGGCCGCCGCACCGGGCGGCCGGCGAGGCGCAGCCCGTCGAACGCCTGCGGGCTGGTGACCTCGTGCACCAGGTGCAGATCGATGTAGAGCAGGTCGGGCTCACTACCTTCCCCGCGCCGGACCAGGTGCAGCTCCCACACCTTCTCGGCCAGCGTGCGTGCCACGCTCACCGCCTCCTCGTCGAGTTCCCATCGCGTCTCGTCCATATTGTCGCGCAGCGGGCGCGACGCCCACATGTTGAGACGCTAGTATCGCAACGTGAGACAGCATAGCGGCATCGGCGTGCTCGACAAGGCGGTGGGGGTTCTGCGGGCCGCCGCCGAGGAGCCGTGCGGACTTTCCGAGCTCTGCCAGCGCACGGGGCTGCCCCGAGCCACCGCGCACCGGCTTGCGGTCGGGCTCGAGACGCACGGCCTGCTGCACCGCGGCACCGACGGGCGCTGGCGTCCGGGACCGGTGCTGGCCGAACTGGCGGCGGCCGGCGTCGACCCGCTGCTGGACGCGGCGGCCGCGGTGCTGCCGCGGCTGCGCGACATCACCGGTGAGAGCGTGCAGCTCTACCGGCGCGACGGCATGCACCGGGTGTGCGTGGCCAACGCGGAGCCGGCCAGCGGGCTGCGTGACACCGTGCCGGTCGGTTCCCGGCTGCCGATGACCGCCGGTTCCGGGGCCAAGGTGCTCGCCGCCTGGGCCGAACCGGCCGTGCAACGCGCTGTGCTGGCCGAGGCCTCCTTCGGCGAGCGGGTGCTGGTCGACATCCGCAGGCGGGGTTGGGCGCAGAGCGTGGCCGAACGCGAGTCCGGGGTGGCCAGCGTGTCGGCTCCGGTGCGGGACGGCGCCGGCGCGGTGGTGGCCGCGGTGTCGGTGTCCGGCCCGGTCGACCGGATCGGCCGGCGTCCCGGCGTGCGCTGGGCCGCCGACCTGCTGGCCGCGGCCGATGCCCTGCAACACCGGCTGTAGCGAACCTCGAGCCGTCGCCGATCACCCTCGGTTCGCCCGCGACCGGATCAACGATGACCGATCGAGTGAGCAAGCCTGCCGGATCGGACGAACGACCTGCCGCTAACGTGACTCTCGATCGGCGCGATGCTCATCGGAGGCATGGCGGAAGAACGGGTGGACGATGGGGTACCTGCTCGGCATCGACGTGGGGACGACCCGGACGGCGGCAGCCACCGGTCGCCCGGATGCCGGCGTGGGCGACTTCGAGATCGTGAACCTCGGTGACCGCGCGAGCTCCGTACCCTCGGTGCTCTACATCGGCGACGACGGGTCCGTGCTGGTCGGTGCGGCCGCCGAGCGCCGGTCCACCACCGATCCGGGCCGCGTGGTGCGGGAGTTCAAGCGCCGCATCGGCGACCCGACCCCGGTGATGGTGGGCGGCAGGCCGTGGGCTCCCGAGGAACTCTCGGCCCGGCTGGTGCGCTGGGTCGTCGACCGCGTCGCGGAGCGCGAGGGCGGACCGGCGGACCGGATCGCGGTCACCCACCCGGCCTCCTGGGGTGCGCACAAGAAGGACCGCCTGGGTGGCGCCCTCGCCGCGCACGGCATCCCGGTCACCTTCCTGGCCGAGCCGCAGGCCGCGGCCCTGCACTACGCCGCCGCGGAGCGACTCGAGGCCGGCTCCACGATCGCGGTGTACGACCTGGGCGGCGGCACGTTCGACGCCGCGGTCGTGCACAAGGACGGGTACGGCTTCACCCTGACCGGGCGGCCGGAGGGGTTGGAGCGGCTCGGCGGCATCGATTTCGACGAGGTCGTGTTCGAGCACGTCCGGGACGGGCTGCCGGGTGCGTTCGAGGGCCTCGACGAGACCGATCCGGGCGTGCTGGCCGCGGTCGCGGCCATCCGCCGCGAGTGCACCGAGGCCAAGGAGGCGCTGAGCAGCGACACCGAGGTGTCCATCCCGGTGCTGACCCCGGCCGCGCAGGGCTCGGTTCGGCTGCACCGCAGCGAGTTCGAGGCCATGATCCGGCCGCGGGTCGAGGAGACGGTCGACGCGCTGCGGCGCGCGGTCACCTCGGCCGGACTCGTCCCCGGGCAGCTGTCGGCGGTGCTGCTGGTCGGCGGCTCCTCCCGGATCCCGCTGGTCGCCGAGCTCGTCTCCGAGCAGCTGGGGCGCCCGGTGGCGGTGGACGCCGACCCGAAGAACGCCATCGCCAAGGGCGCCGCGCTGTCGCTGCACCCGGTCGGGGTGACCGCCACCGGCGCGGCCCCGGCCCGGGTGCCGAACCCGCGCGATGGTGCGGGTTCCCGGCACGCGGCCGGGACCGGCGCCGTGCCGTGGTACACCGGGCCCGGTCAGGGGGTCAGCGGCACCGGCCCGCGGCCGGCCGCGATGCCCGGCCCGCAGTTCGCCGTGCCGCCGACCCAGCGGTTGACCGGTACCGCCGGCGGCGGGCAGCAGGCGGGCCCGCCGCAGTGGTCGGGCTACCCGCAGCGCCCGGGGTCGCCCGCGGGTTCGGCCGGCCGCCCGCCGGAGATCCGCAGCAGCCGGCCCCCGACCCGCAGCCCGACCATGCTGGTCAGCATCGGCGGGGTGTCCGCCGCGGCCGCGGTGATCGCGACCCTGTTCCTGTTGCCGTCCGGGCCGAGCAGCGCCGGACAGGCGCCCACCCCGGTGGCCGACGTGCCCCACCACCACCGCCGCCCCGCCGCCGGTGACGACCACGCCCATCCAGGTCACCACCACCGTGGCGCCGCCCGCCGCGCCCGCCCCGCCACCGCGGCGCACCACCCGCCGGACCACCCAGGCCCCGCCACCGCCGCCGCCGACCACCGACGACGACACGCCGACCACGGAACCCCCGACCTCCGAGACGACCACGACGACGACCACGTCGACGTCGTCGAGCACGGAGACCTCGACGTCGGAATCGCCCCCGCCCGAGTCCGGCGGCTGACCCGTAGCAGAGATGCCCGCTCCGGAACTCCGGAACGGGCATCTCTGGGTGTAGCCCCGACGGGATTCGAACCCGCGCTACCGCCTTGAGAGGGCGGCGTCCTAGGCCACTAGACGACGGGGCCGTGGAAAAGTATGAGGTTGTGAATGTTATTGCGTTTCCGCTGGGGTACCAGGACTCGAACCTAGACTAACTGAACCAGAATCAGTCGTGCTGCCAATTACACCATACCCCACTACGTTCACGCACATTCGTGGCCCGGCTGCTGGAACCGGGGCCGCGAGCTGTCGGACCACTGTAGCCGAGGCCACCGGTGCGCTGCACACCGGCCCGCGGCCGCGCCGCGGACTCTGCCCCTCCGCAGCTCGATCGATTCGGGTGGTGGCGACGAGCTCGCCCGGGCGCATGGCGGCCATCCGTGGCGGGTGGACGCCGGGTGCGGCGGGCGCCGAGCACGTCGACCTGAAGCACTCCCGAGTACACCCTCGATCTCGGCCAGCCGCGCATCGGGGCTGGTCACGGGCCTTCCACGAGCTGCTCGACGGCGGCGGCCGAAGACCGCTCTCCTCGACTGCGGTTCGGGGTGAACTGCTCCGGTCACGACGGGGAGGACGACGATCCCGGTCGGATCGAGGCGCCCGATGCGACGCTGGGGGGCCGGCGGAGCCCGCCGCCCGGAGCGCTCCCCTACGCGTCGGTCGGGGTGTCAGTGATCACGCCGTCGGCTTGGCAGCTGACCCCTTCACACCGCGTCGGGCGACATCCCGAATGGCTGCGGCCCGCTGCTGCGCGGCATCGCCGGACTCTGCTTTCCTCCCGGACGAATCGGGCGATTTCCGGGCACCCCAAGAATGGTGTCAGCCGCGGCCATTTCCGACGATGATGTTCACGTTACGCGCGTCGGCGGTCATTCGGCATTGTCTGCGCCGGGTCATCGAGTGCGGCGTGCAAACAAACCCGAGCTCCCCACGGCGGAGCGGACGTGTCGGCACCCGGTCCTGGCCATCCGCCGCCGACCACGCTAGAATTCAACGCATGACGAATAGCGAGCGCACGACCTGCCTCGTCGTCGGCGGCGGCCCCGCCGGGATGGTCCTCGGCCTGCTCATGGCCCGAGCCGGCGTCGAGGTCACGGTGTTGGAGAAGCACGCCGACTTCCTGCGCGACTTCCGCGGTGACACGGTGCACGCCTCCACCCTGACCCTGCTCGACGAGCTGGGCCTGGGCGAACGCTTCGCCGCGATGCCGCACCGCACCCTGGACCGGATACAGGTGCAGCTCGACGGGGGAACCGCGCAGGTGGCCGACCTGGCCCGGTTGCCCGGCGCGCATCGGCACATCGCGCTGGTGCCGCAATGGGACTTCCTGGACATGCTGGCCGACGCGGCCGAGCAGGAGCCGACGTTCACCCTGCGGCGCAACGCCGAGGTCACCGGGCTGCTGCACGAGGGCGAGCGGGTCAGCGGGGTGAGCTACCGCGACCGGATCACCGGCGAGCAGCACGAGCTGCCGGCCGCCCTGACCGTGGCCTGCGACGGGCGTGGCTCCGCGGTGCGCGCGGCGGCCGGGCTGATCCCGCGGTCGTTCGGGGTGCCGATGGACGTGTGGTGGTTCCGGCTGCCGCGGCGGGCCGACGATCCGGTGGGCGGCGTCGGGCGGTTCTCCACCGGCCACTTCTGCGTGATGATCGACCGCGGGGACTACTGGCAGTGCGGCTACCTGATCAACAAGGGCACCGACACCGCGCTGCGCGCCGCCGGGGTGCAGGAGCTGCAGCGGCGCTTCGCCGGCCTGCTGCCATGGATGGCCGATCGTGTCGGCGAGCTCGCGACTTGGGACGACGTCAAGCTGCTGGACGTGAAGCTGGAGCGGTTGCCGCGGTGGGACCTGGACGGCCTGCTGCTGATCGGCGACGCCGCGCACGCGATGTCGCCGGTGGGTGGCGTCGGCATCAACCTGGCCGTGGCCGACGCGGTGGCCGCCGCCCGGCTGCTCGCCCCGGCCCTGCGGTCCGGCGAACCACTGGCCCGCGCGCAGCTGGCCCGCGTGCAGTTGCGGCGCTGGCTGCCGACCGCGCTGATCCAGGCCGGGCAGCGGCTGGCCCACCGGGCGATCCTCGGCCGGGCACTGAAGACCCAGCGCCAGCAGCAGGACCCGCTGGCCGCCACCGCGACGCTGCCCACAGCGGTGCACCCGCCGACCGGCATGGCCGCGACCAACGGGTCCGGGCCGGCGCCGGCGGACCTGCCGTTGCCGCTGCGGTTGCTGCAACGGTTCCCGGCGCTGCAGGGCATCCCGGCCCGGGTCGTCGCCATCGGCCCGCTGCCCGAGCACGCTCCGGCCTGGGCCCGCCGCGCACCCACGCCTACCGCTACCCCGGTCCCCTGAGGCGCATTTCGGAGCCGAACTGCGGTTTCCGGGCGTCGAGAACCGCCGTATGGCTCCGAAATGCGGATCAGGGGACGGGGAGGGCGAAGGGGAGGGGGCGGGCGCGCAGCTCGGCGTAGGCCAGGGCGTCGACCAGGGCCAGCCAGGAGGCTTCGACCACGTTGCCGTGCACACCGATCGTGGTCCAGCTGCCGACCCGGTCCAGCCTCCGCTCGCTGGACTCGACCAGCACCCGGGTCACCGCGTCGGTGCCACGGGCGGCCGAGCCGCCCTCGCCCGGGCCGCTGGGGGTCAGGATGCGCACCTTGTAGTCGGACAGCTCCATGTGCTCCAGCCACGGGCAGGACGGGGTCAGCGCGGCTCGCAGCGCGGCATCCAGCGCGTTGACCGGGCCGTTTCCCTCCTGGGTGGCGATCAGCCGCGCACCGTCCACGACGATCTTCACGGTGGCCTCGGCGGTCACCTCACCGTCGGCCCGGTGCTCGGTGATCACCCGATAGGACTCGAGCCGGAACGGCTGCGTCGCGGCCTCACCGAGCGCGCCGCGCATCAGCAGCTCCAGCGAGGCGTCGGCGGCCTCGAACGACCAGCCGTCGGCCTCCCGCTGCTTGACCGTGCTGACCACGGCCGACACCGCGTCGGGCCGGCCGGCCAGGTCCAGCCCGAGCTCGGTGCCCTTGAGCTCGACGCTGGCCCGGCCGGCCATCTCGGTGACCAGGACCCGCTGCCCGTTGCCGACATCCACCGGGTTCATGTGGTTGTACAGCTCCGGGTCCACCTTGATCGCACTCGCGTGCAGGCCCGCCTTGTGAGCGAACGCTGACGTCCCGACATAGGCCTGGTGGGTGTCGGGAGCGATGTTGGCGATCTCCGCCAACGCGTGCGAGGTGCGGGTCATCTCGCGGAACGCGCCGTCCGGTAGGACGGGCATGTTCAGCTTGGCCACCAGGTTCCCGACGACGGCGAACAGATCGGCGTTGCCGGTCCGCTCGCCGTACCCGTTGGCGGTGCACTGCACGTGCGTCGCCCCCGCCTGCACCGCGGTGACCGAGTTGGCCACCGCGGAGCCGGTGTCGTCCTGGCAGTGGATGCCGAGGCGGAAGCCGGTGCGCGCGGCCACCTCGGTCACCACCTCGGCGATGCCCAACGGGAGCATGCCGCCGTTCGTGTCGCACAGCACCGCGACGTCGGCGCCCGCGGTGACGGCCGCCTCCAGCACCCGCAGCGCCGTGTCCGGGTCGAAGCGGTACCCGTCGAAGAAGTGCTCGGCGTCCAGGAACACCCGACGGCCCTCGGCCCGCAGCAGCGCCACCGTGTCGGCCACCATCGCGCAGTTCTCGACGACGTCGGTGCGCAGCGCCCGCTCGATGTGCCGGCGATCCGACTTGGCCACCAGCGTGATCACCGGTGCGCCGCTGTCCAGCAGGGCGCGCACCTGCAGGTCGGCATCCGCTCGGACACCGGCCTTGCGGGTAGCCCCGAACGCCACCAGCGCCGCGTGCCGCAGCTCCAGCTCGCCGGCGGCGGCGCGGAAGAAGAACTCGGTGTCCTTGGGCAGCGCGCCCGGCCAGCCGCCCTCGATGTAGCCGACGCCCAGCGCGTCCAGATGCCGGGCCACCGCCAGCTTGTCGGCGACCGAGTAGCTGATGCCCTCGCGCTGGGCGCCGTCGCGCAGCGTCGTGTCGTAGACGTGGAAGGCGTCACCGAGCGGGGTGCCGGCGGGCGCGGTACGGGACATCGCGAGGCTCCTGGATCTACCTGGACAAACAAAAAGACCCCCCGCGGGTGCGAGAGGTCTGCGCGTCGGCCGGATCCGGCTAGCCGACGCGCCTGTCGATAATGAGGGTGCTGTGGTGGGGCACGGCGCGAGTGTGGCACGGAGGTTTCGCGCTGTCACATCCGTCCCACATCGTGGGACGAATGGTGTTCAGTCGGCGGTCGATCCGCTAGATATTGATCGAGCCCACGAGCACCGTCGCTCGTGGGCCGCTCGGAGGTACACCGTGTTCCAGCTCACCGCGCTCTACAACCCGCCCGCCGACCCGGCCGCGTTCGACAGGCACTACAACGAGGTGCATGCCGCGCTGGGCCGCAAGCTTCCCGGGCTGCAGCGGTTCACCGTGAGCCGCCCCGGACCGGACCCGGAGGGCAACCCGCCCGCCTACCACCTGGTCGCCGTCCTCGAGTGGGCCGACGCGCAGGCGTTCAAGGAGTCCATCGACAGCCCGGAGGGCCAGGCCGCGCTCGCGGACCTGCCCAACTTCGCCGGCGCCGGCATGACCATGCTCACCGGCGAGTCCACCCAGCAGTAGCACCCGGGCGGGCCTCCGGATCGGCGCGAACGGCACTTTCGAACGAACCTAGCGTGCGAAAGTGCCGTTCGCACACAGCGGAGCGGGGTGGCGTCGGCGCTGGTGCGGCGGCTACCGGGTCAGGCGTCGCTGTTGGCGTGCGCGCTGACCAGGGCCGCGAGCCGGTCGCCGATCGACGGGGTGTGACCGGCGGCGCTGTGGTCACGGGTCGCCAGGTCGAACGCCACCGCGGCCTCGATGCGTCCGGCCGAGGCGCGGTCGCCCAGGTGGTCCAGCATCAGCGCCACGGACAGCACGGCGGCCGTCGGGTCGGCGACGCCCTGCCCGGCGATGTCCGGCGCGCTGCCGTGCACCGGCTCGAACATGCTCGGGTTGCGCCGGCTGACATCGAGGTTGCCGCTGGCCGCCAGCCCGATGCCGCCGGTGACCGCGGCGGCCAGGTCGGTGAGGATGTCGCCGAACAGGTTGTCGGTGACGATCACGTCGAAGCGGGCCGGGTCGGTGACCATGTGGATCGTGGTCGCGTCGATGTGCTGGTAGGCGACGCTGACCTCCGGGTGCTCCAGCGACACCTCCTCGACCAGCCGCGACCAGAGCCGACCCGAGTAGGTCAGCACGTTGGTCTTGTGCACCAGCGTCAGGTGCTTGCGCGGGCGGCGGGAGGCCCGCGCGAACGCGTCCCGCACGACCCGCTCCACCCCGAACGCGGTGTTCACGCTGACCTCGGTGGCGATCTCCTGCGGGGTGTCCTTGCGCAGCAGCCCCCCGGTGCCGACGTAGGGGCCCTCGGTGCCCTCGCGCACCACCACCATGTCGATCTCGGCCTTGCCGGCCAGCGGGCCGCGCACCCCCGGGTAGAGCCGCGCCGGGCGCAGGTTCACGTGGTGGTCGAGCTCGAAGCGCAGCCGCAGCAGCAGCCCGCGCTCCAGGATCCCGCTGGGCACGGACGGATCGCCGACCGCGCCGAGCAGGATCGCGTCGTGCTGCTGG
Source organism: uncultured Actinomycetota bacterium (assembly GCA_963730945.1). GTDB lineage: Bacteria > Actinomycetota > Actinomycetes > Mycobacteriales > Pseudonocardiaceae > Pseudonocardia. The sequence goes on along the minus strand of CAVSTV010000001.1, from coordinate 288,244 downwards.
AGCTCCGTGAGCACCGACTCGGGCAGCAGTTCGCCCGTCGAGTGCCAGCGCGCGGCACCGAGATCGTAGGTGGTGGTCTCGACGCCGGGTGAGACCTCGTTGAGGACCTTCAGCGCTTCGTCGATGACCTCCGGGCCGATACCGTCGCCGGGAATTACCGCAAGGCGCATGCCTGTTGTCCTCTCTTCACGTGGCGTTACCGCACGCTACCGGCTGCAAGGTTGCCGGTCCGAAGTCAGTCACTCCACCGAGGTAACTCAAAAGTGGGCCCCCCGAAAGTGGCGCCCCGAGGTGACACCCGGACCATTGTGCCCGCACGTCCGGACCGGGCCGACGTCGCCCCACCGCTCGCGCTGACCTCGTAACCGCCACCGAACGCAGCCGGCCGACTCCGCTACGTCGCCTCGAGGTAGGTGCGGGTGATCGACAGCTCGGTCGCGAACTCCACGTCGACATCGCCGAACAGCAGCCGGCCGGCCTCCGCCGCGCCTGCCCGGACCAGGGTCGCCACCTGATCGGCGAGCTCGGCCGGGGTGTGCACCATGAGCTCGTCGTGCAGGAAGTACACCAGGTCGGGGCGACGATCCGGCGGCGCGGCAAGCGCCGTGAGGTCCCGGCGCACCGCGGCCAACCAGCACAACGCCCACTCGGCCGCACTGCCCTGCACGACGAAGTTGCGGGTGAACCGACCCCAGTCCCGGGCCTCCCGGCGCGCGAGCCGCTCGTCGGCCTCCGTCGCGTCCTGCTGGTTGGCGCGCTGCTGCCCGGCCCACCAGCGGGCGCCGGGCAGCGGTGAGGTCCGGCCGAGCCAGCTGTGCACCTGCTGGCCACGCTCGCCGTCGCGGGCCGCGCTCTCCACCAGCCCGGTCGCCGCCGGGTAGGCCCGCATCAGGTTGGGCATCAGCTGCCCGGCCTCGCCGCTCGTGGCGCCGTAGAGGGCGGCGAGCATGGCCAGCTTGGCCTGCGGTCGGGTCGCGACGATGCCGTCGGCCACCAGCGAGGCGTACATGTCATGGCCACGGCCGGCCCGGGCCATCGCCGCGTCGCCCGACATCGCGGCCAGCACCCGCGGCTCCAGCTGGGACGCGTCGGCGACCACCAGCAGCCAGCCGGGGTCGGCCACGACCGCCGCCCGGATCTGCTTGGGCAGCTGCAGGGCTCCACCGCCCTGGGTGGCCCAGCGGCCGGTGACCACCCCTCCCGGCACGTAGTCGGGGCGGAACCGGCCGTGGCGCACCCAGGCATCGGCCCAGGCCCACCCGTTGGCGGCGAGCAGCCGGGCGAGCTTCTTGTACTGCATCAGCACCGGAACGGCGGGGTGGTCGGCGGTGGCCAGCTCCCAGCGCCGGGTGCTGTTGACCTCGACCCCGGCCGCGCGCAGCGCCCGCAGCAACGCCGGTTGCGAATCCGGGTTCAGCGCCGGTGCTCCGAGCAGGTCGCGGACCTGTTCGACGAGCTGCTCCAGACGGGCGGGCCGGCCGCCGGGCCGGGGCCGCGGGCCGAGCAGCTCGGTCAGCTGCCGATCGTGCACCGCGACGTCGAACGGCATGCCGACGTGCCGCATCTCGGCGGCGGCCAGGGTGCCCACCGACTCGGCCGCGGTGAGAAGCCGCAGCCGACCCGGGTACTCGGACCCGGCGATCGCCAGCTGCTGGTCGCGGTGCTCGGCGAGCAGCTGCTCGGTGGGGACGTCGTCGAGGCCCCCGAGGTCGTCGAGGAGGGTCGGCCGATCGTCCACGACCTCCGCGCCGACGTCCCAGCGACCGTCGGGCTGCCGGGCGAGCGCCGACGACCGGGTCCAGGCCGAGTGCCGCAGGATCGCGTGGCACAGCCGCAGGTCGACGCAGCGCGCCACCCGCACTCCCCCGGCGAGCACCGTGGCGTACAGCGGACGGGTGTCGGCCCAGACCCAGCGCACATCGGGCCGCTCGAGCGCGGCCACCCGGCTCGGCAGCTCGTGGCGCGGGACGCTCTCGGTCGGCTGCGGCACCCCATCGACGAGCGGGGTGAGCTCGAACCGACCGTCGCCGCGCGCGAGCAGGATGTCCACCCACGCGCCTCCCGGCCCGCTTGGTCGGGGATCAGTCGTCGAAGGAGATCAGCCGGGTGGTCCGGGCACCGATGGAGGCGCCGATCGGCTCCAGCACACCGGGGTCCACCGCCCGGTCCACCCGCAACAACATGATCGCGTCGGCGCCGTCGGTGGTCTGGCTCATCTGGGCGGCCTCGATGTTCACCGCGGCCTCCCCCAGCAGCGATCCGACCCGGCCCATCACGCCCGGCCGGTCGGCGTACTCCAGGAGCACCATGTCGCCCTCGGCGCGCAGGTCGAAGTGCCGGCCGTTGACCTCGACCAGCTTCTCGACCTGGGCGCGGCCGGTCAGGGTGCCGGATACGGTGATCGACTCGCCGTCCGGCATCGCGGCCCGCAGCTGCACGACGCTGCGGTGGTTCTCGCTCTCCGGGGCTGTGGTCAGCTCCACGTCGACACCCCGCACGGCCGCGATCCTCAGCACGTTCACGAACGTGACCTGATCCTCCACGACATGGGTGAACAGCCCGCGCAACGCGGCCAGCTGCAGCACCGTGACGTCCTCGGCGGCGAGCTCACCGGCCACGTCGACGGTCACCGAGCTCGGCACCCGGCCGGCGACGGCGTAGAGCATGGTGCCCAGCTTCTGCACCAGCGGCAGCCACGGCCGCACCTCCTCGCCGACCACGCCGCCGACCTGCACGTTCACCGCGTCCGGCACGAACTCGCCGGCCAGCGCGAGCTGCACGGAACGGGCGACGTCGGTGCCCGCGCGGTCCTGCGCCTCGTCGGTGGACGCGCCCAGGTGCGGGGTGACGACGATCTGCGGGAGCTCGAACAGCGGGCTCGAGGTGGTGGGCTCGGCCACGTAGACGTCGATCCCGGCGCCACCGACGTGGCCGCTGCGCACCGCCTCGGCCAGCGCGTCCTCGTCGACCAGGCCACCGCGGGCGGCGTTCACGATGAGCACGCCGGGCTTGGTCAGCGCCAGCTGGTCCTTGCCGATGAGGCCGAGGGTGTCGGGGGTCTTGGGCAGGTGGATGGAGATCACATCGGCGCGGCGGAGCAGCTCCTCGAGCTCCATCAGCTCGATGCCGAGCTGGGCGGCGCGGGCCGGCGCCACGTAGGGGTCGTAGGCGATGAGCTCGACTCCGAACGCGGCGAGGCGCTGCGCGACCAGCTGGCCGATCTTGCCCAGGCCCACGATGCCGACGGTCTTGCCGTTGAGCTCGACCCCGGTGAAGGAGCTGCGCTTCCACGCACCCGCGCGCAGGCTGGCGTCGGCCGCCGGGATGTGCCGCGCGGTGGCCAGCAGCAGCGCCACCGCGTGCTCGGCGGCGGAGACGATGTTCGACGTCGGGGCGTTGACGACCATCACGCCGCGGGCGGTCGCCGCCGGCACGTCGATGTTGTCCAGGCCGACGCCGGCCCTGGCCACGACCTTGAGCCGGGTGCCGGCGCCCAGCGCCTCGGCGTCGACCATCGTCGCCGAGCGCACGAGCAGCGCGTCGGCGTCGGCGAGGGCGGCCAGCAACGCGGGGCGGTCGGTCCCGTCCACGTGGCGGACGTCGACGTCGTCACCGAGCAGCGCGACCGCGGACGGCGCTAGCTTCTCGGCGAGCAGGACGACAGGGCGGGTGGCGGCGGTGCTCACGGCGGTGGATGCTCCCGGATCGGTGACGGCGTACCACCCGATCGTAGTTGCGCCCCCCGACGACATCCCCCGGGGCGTGCCCAGCACCACTTCCCCCCGCCCCGAACCCAGCCTGCGGCGGCACGAACGGGGCGAGAGGGCTGGTGGGGTCAGGTGGCTTTGGTGCCGACCCAGGACATCAGGCCGCGCAGCTTCTCGCCGACCTGCTCGATGGGGTGCTCGGCACCCTCCTTCTGCAGCCGGGTGAAGTTGGGCCGGCCGGCCTCGTCCTCGGCCACCCACTCGGCCGCGAAGCGGCCGTCCTGGATCTCGGCGAGGATCTTGCGCATCTCGTCCTTGGTCTGGGCATTGACGATGCGCGGGCCGCGGGTGAGGTCGCCGTACTCGGCGGTGTCGGAGATCGAGAAGCGCTCGTTGGCGATGCCGCCCTCGTACATCAGGTCGACGATCAGCTTGAGCTCGTGCAGGCACTCGAAGTAAGCGACCTCGGGGGCGTATCCGGCCTCGGTGAGCACCTCGAAGCCGGTCTGCACCAGCGCGGCGGCGCCACCGCAGAGCACCGCCTGCTCACCGAACAGGTCGGTCTCGGTCTCCTCGGTGAACGTGGTCTCGATGACGCCGGCGCGGGCGCCGCCGATGGCCGCGGCGTAGGCCAGCGCGAGCGCCTTGGCGTTGCCCGAGGCGTCCTGCTCGACCGCGATCAGGCAGGGCACGCCCTTGCCGTCGACGAACTGGCGGCGCACCAGGTGACCCGGGCCCTTGGGGGCGACCATGGCCACGTCGACGTCGGCCGGCGGCTTGATCAGGTCGTAGCGGATGTTGAACCCGTGGCCGAAGAAGATCGCGTCGCCCGGCTTGAGGTTGGGGGCGATGTCGTCGGCATAGATGAAGCGCTGCTTGGTGTCCGGCGCCAGGATCATGATCAGGTCGGCCTCCGCGGCGGCCTCCGCCGGGGTCACCACCCGCAGTCCCTCGTCGGCCGCCTTGGCCCGGGACTTCGAGCCCTCGGGCAACCCGATCCGGACGTCGACGCCGGAGTCGCGCAGCGACAGCGCGTGCGCGTGGCCCTGGCTGCCGTAGCCGATCACCGCGACCTTGCGGCCCTGGATCAGCGACAGGTCGGCGTCGTCGTCGTAATAGATGTTCACACTCATGACGGGTAGCGGTTCCTCTCGAAAAGCCGGCTGGTGGACATTGGTACTAGGGGCGCGCGAGCGCGGTGATCGAGCGCGGGCCGCGGCCGACGGCAATGGTGCCGGACTGAACCATCTCGCGAATGCCGTAGGGCTCCAGGTTGCGCAGCAACGCCGTGATCTTCTCCACGGTGCCGCTGGCCTCGATGGTCAACGCCTCCGGGCTGACGTCGACGGCCTTGGCCCGGAACAGGTCGACGATCTCCAGCACCTGGCTGCGCACCGCCGGATCGGCGCGCACCTTGACCAGCAGCAACTCGCGCTGCACGGACGCGGCCGGCTCCAGCTCGACGATCTTGATGACGTTGATCAGCTTGTTGAGCTGCTTGGTGACCTGCTCCAGCGGGAAGTCGTCGACCGCGACCACGATCGTCATCCGGGAGATGTCCGGGTGCTCGGTGGGCCCGACGGCCAGCGACTCGATGTTGTACCCGCGCCGGGAGAACAGCCCGGAGACCCGGGCCAGCACGCCCGGCTTGTTCTCCACCAGCACCGACAGCGTGTGCCGCTCGATCATTGCGAATCCCCCTGGGCTTCCGCGGTGACCGCGGCGATCGTGCTGGGTTCGGTGACCAGCACCTCGTCGCCGTCGAACAGCGGGCGGATGTTGCGCGCGGCCATGATCTGGTCGTTTCCGGTGCCGGCGGCGACCATCGGCCACACCTGGGCGTCGGCCCCGACCACGAAGTCGATCACGACCGGCTGGTCGTTGATCGCCATCGCCTCGTTGATCACGCGGTCCACGTCGTCGCGCGACTCGGCCCGCAGCCCCACGCAGCCCATCGCCTCGGCGAGCAGCTTGAAGTCCGGGATGCGGTGCTTGTGGGTGCCGAGATCGGTCTGCGAGTAGCGCTCGGAGTAGAACAGGTTCTGCCACTGCCGGACCATGCCCAGGTTGCCGTTGTTGATGACGGCAACCTTGATCGGGATGCCCTCGATCGCACAGGTCGCGAGTTCCTGGTTGGTCATCTGGAAGCAGCCGTCGCCGTCGATGGCCCAGACCACGGCGTCCGGACGGGACATCTTGGCGCCCATCGCCGCCGGCACCGCGAAGCCCATCGTGCCCAGCCCGCCGGAGTTGAGCCAGCTGCGCGGCTGCTCGTAGCGGATGAACTGGGCGGCCCACATCTGGTGCTGCCCGACACCGGCGGCGTACACCGCGTCCGGGCCGGCGATCTGCCCGATCCGCTCGATCACGTACTCGGGCGACAGCGAGCCGTCCGCCGGCCAGGTGTAGCCCAGCGGGTAGGTCTCGCGGATGCCGTTCAGGTAGCTCCACCACGAGGCGATGTCGGCGTTCCCGTGCTCGGCCCGCTCGGCCTTCACCGCCTCGATCAGCTCGACGATCACCTCCAGGCAGTCGCCGACGATCGGCACGTCGGCCCGCCGGTTCTTGGAGATCTCGGCCGGGTCGATGTCGGCGTGCACCACCCGCGCCTGCGGCGCGAAGCTCGCCAGCTGACCGGTGACCCGGTCGTCGAACCGGGCCCCGAGCGCGATCAGCAGGTCGGAGCGCTGCATGGCCGCCACCGCGGCAACGGTGCCGTGCATGCCGGGCATGCCGACGTGCTGGGGATGGCTGTCCGGGAAGGCCCCGCGGGCCATCAGCGTGGTCACCACCGGGATCCCGGTGAGCTCGACCAGCACCTTGAGCTCGGCCCACGCCTGCGCCTTGAGCACTCCCCCGCCGACGTAGAACACCGGTTGCGCGGCGGAGCAGATGAGCTTGGCCGCCTCCCGGATCTGCTTGCCGTGCGGGCGGGTGGTGGGCCGGTAGCCGGGCAGGTGCATCTCGACCGGCCAGCTGAACGTGGTCTGCTCCTGCAGCACGTCCTTCGGGATGTCCACCAGCACCGGACCCGGGCGGCCGGTGCTGGCCAGGTGGAAGGCCTCGGTGATGGCCCGCGGGATGTCCCGCGCGTCGGTGACCAGCATGTTGTGCTTGGTGATCGGCAACGTGATGCCGGTGATGTCGGCTTCCTGGAAGGCGTCGGTGCCGATCAGCGCGCGGGACTGCTGCCCGGTGATGGCGACCAGCGGGATCGAGTCCATGTGCGCGTCGGCGATCGGGGTGACCAGGTTCGTCGCGCCCGGTCCCGAGGTGGCCATGCAGACGCCGACCTTGCCGGTGGCCTGGGCGTACCCGGTGGCCGCGTGCCCGGCGCCCTGCTCGTGCCGGACCAGCACGTGGCGCACCCTGGTGGAGTCGAGCAGCGGGTCGTAGGCCGGCAGGATGGTGCCGCCGGGGATACCGAAGACGACCTCGCAGCCGACCTCCTCCAGCGAGCGGACCAGCGACTGGGCCCCGGTCATCGGCACCTCGTCGAAGCGCGGCCGGCCCTCGTTGCGGTGGCTCGCGGTTCTGGGGGCGTCGAGCTCGCGGGTGTCGATCTCACCGGCGCCGGCGTCATGGGGGGCGGGGGCCGGCTGGCTCGGGCGGCCCGGTGGCGGTGCCGGTTTGGGCGCCGCGGAGCCGGATCGGGGGGTGGCAGTGGTCATCTGCGGGTCAGCCTCGCTGCGTTCGCCGGTTGTGGGTTTGCTCCGAACATGAAAAAACCCTCGACCGCCGGGCAGGCGGGACCGAGGGTGGCGCGTCGACGACCGAGGGCTCGCTCAGGCGTGGACGCGCCTGCAAAGTACGAGGACTCGAACGACGGACATGCCGGCGACGCTAGCGGTCCGGCCGGTGGGACGTCAACTTGGTGAGACGCGCGTACCAGATCCTGAGAGCGCCTCGGCCCCTGCCCGATATGTCCGGATGTGGCACCCGCCCACGTATTGTTCGTCGCACGTCCAGGTCAGCGCCCGTGGATCGGCCTTACTCTGAGTGAGATACGGGTAGTTGGCGTCACCGCTGGTAGCGCTGTGTCTCACCTCAGGGGGAAGGGATCGATCCATGTCAGCACGCCACGCACAGCAGCCCGACGGGCCCGGGCGGCGGCGCGCGCTCCTGGTGGCCGGCGGCGTCGGCCTGGCGCTGCTGCTGGCCGGCGGCGTGACCTGGGCGATATCCGGCCCGAGCATCCGCGCCACCACCACGGCCGATGACGCGCCGGCCACCGCCGCCGCGCCGGCCTCCCCCGCGACGGCGCCGGACCGGAACACGACGGATCCGAGCACCCCGCCCGCCGCGCTGGTCGCCTGCGCGACGTCGCTGCAGAGCGGCGGCGCCGTCGTCCAGGCCGCCGACGCGTCCCGCGACCACTGGGGCAGCCACGTGCGGGCCCAGCTCGACTTCGACGCCAGGAAGATCACCGCAGAGCAGATGGTGGACATCTTCGCGGCCACCAAGGCCGCCGGCCCGGCCGACCTGGCCGCGTTCGACACCGCGCGCAACCAGTTCGAGCCGATCAGCGGTGCGTGCGCCGGCCTGAACCCGACGGGCATGTCGGCCCGCTGGCAGCAGGTCGCGAGCCAGTGCGAGCAACGAGCCGCTGGAATCGGCAGAGCCGTGCAGGCGAGCGACGCGGTGGTGGCGGACTGGCGCGCGCACGTGCAGATGATGGCCAACAAGCCGCACACCGACCGCACCGACTACGGCCGGATGTGGCGCTCCATGATCGCTGCCGCGCCGCCGAACCTCGACGGCTTCACCGCGGCCAGGGACGCGCTGAACCAGCAACCGCCCTGCTCGGTGACCGCGAGCTGAGCGACGCCCGTCAGGTCTGCTGGTAGAGCGGAGCCTCGGCCACGCCCAACAGGGATCTCCACTCCCGACCCACCCGGTCCCAGGGGTAGCGGGTCCGCAGCAGCGCGTGCGCGCTCGAGCGCAGCCGCGCCCGGCGATCGCCGTCGTCGAGCAGGTCGAGGATCTCCTGACCCAGCTCAGCGGGCTCATCGGCCAGCACCAGGTGCTCGCCGTCACGGGCATCGATCAGCGCTTCGACGCCGAGTCGGGTCGAGACCACCGCCAGTCCCATCCCGAAGGCCTCGAGCACCTTGTTCTTGAGGCCACTGCCGGTTCGCATGGGGTTGATCATGATTGGATACTCGCCCACCACCGCGGGCAGCTCCGGTACGTATCCGGCGATCACGATCCCCGGTACCCGCTCGGACCATTCGACCAGCCAGTCCGGTGCGTAGTGGCCCGCGATGCACAGCTCGACGTCGCGTTCGGCGAGGAACGGTACGAACACCTGCTCGACGAAGAACCGGAGGGCCTCGGCGTTCGGAGCGAAAGCCAGGTTGCCCCAGAACGCGACGCCCCTGCGGGTTCCGGCCGGCCGCAGCGGACCGAGCAGCTCATCCCCGACCCCGTTCGGGATGACGTGCAGGTTCTCCGCGGGCCCGTGCAGGTCGAGCAACTCGCAACGGTCCGGCTCGCTGATCGTGGTCACGCAGCCGAACCGATCGGGCAGGCGTGCTTCGGTGGTCCGCATCCGAAGCAGATTGATCCGCGCCTTCCACCGGGACAGCCCGGTCCGGCCGCTGACCCCGAGTTCGCGGCGGTCGGTCAGGGACTGGCTGTCGCAGACGTCGAGGACGACGTCACGTCCGCGAAGGGCCGGGGCGAACTCCGCCAGCTTGCCGCCGAACACGATGACGTGATCGATCTTCTGCTCCTCGACCACGGCGCGGACCTCGTCGACGGCCGCGGCGAAGGCGGCCGGTTGCGACCGGCGCAGGTAGTGGTCGTCGGACAGCCGCAGGTGCCGGCGCGCGGAGAGCGGGGCGGTCAGCGGTGCGGCAGCGCGCATCGTCGTGAAGATCGAGGAAGCCTCGATGGTCGCGGGTCGCTCATCGGGCACCGCCAGTGGCACCACCATCAGATGCAGCTCACCAGGGGTCTGCTTGCACAGATTTGCCACGCGGAGGTCGTAACCACTCTGCGCAGATGTAATGTGCCGGGACGCGAGGACGAGCACGTTCACGCACAAAGGCTAGCCGCCGCTGAAGGAATCGCCATCGATCTTACGGGTCGCGGTGCAGTGCGTTGCCGCAAATCGTATCCCATCGTCGTCGAATAGGTAGAATCGCTGCTCACAGCGCTGCCGGTCTCTGCTGACAGGCGCTTTCTCCCCTGTCTGGACAATGACTCAACGCCACCACGTCAGCCAATCAGGAACCACGATCGGTGAATTCGCCGCCGGCCGGTGACTGCCCGCCGGGATTGCCCGTGCGCGCCCGAATGCGACGCCGGTGGCGGCGGGCCGGCGCCCCGGAGTCGCCGGCGACCTCGGGTTCACGCAGACTGCTCCCACGCGCGGTCGCACGGAGGGACGCATCATGGTGAACGCTGCCGCCGGTGCCGGCGAGGCCTCGTCACGAGCCGTCTTCCGGACCTCGCCGCTGACGCTGCTCGCCGCGGTGGCGCTCGCGGTGTGCGCCACCCCGTTCGCGGCCGCGGCACCCTTGCTGTGGCTGATCTACCTGGTGCCGCTGGCGATCATCATCTGGACGGTCCGGGTGCGCACCTCGGTCGACGCCGAGGCGGTGACCGTGCGTCGGATCGTCGGGCGCCGCCGCGTACCGTGGTCGCAGATCAGCTCGCTGCGGCTCGGCTCGGCGGATCGGCGACACCGGTCCCGGGTGCACGCGGTGCTGGTCGACGGCGCCGAGCTGATGCTCCCGGCCGTACACATCAGCGATCTGCCCCAGCTGGCCGCCGTCAGTGGCGGCCGGCTGCCCGACCCGGCTGGAGAGTGAGCCACATTCCTGCCCAGAAGATGCCGAACCTGCGTTCCCGCGTCACCACCCACGGCCGCAACGCCGCCGGGGCCCGCGCCCTGTGGCGGGCCACCGGTATGGGCGACGACGACTTCGGCAAGCCGATCGTGGCCATCGCCAACTCCTACACCCAGTTCGTGCCCGGGCACGTGCACCTCAAGGACATGGGCGAGCTGGTCGGCTCGGCGGTGCGGGCGGCCGGCGGGGTGCCGCGGGAGTTCCACACGATCGCCGTGGACGACGGGATCGCGATGGGCCACGGCGGGATGCTGTACTCGCTGCCCTCGCGCGAGGTGATCGCGGACGCGGTCGAGTACATGGTCAACGGGCACGCGGCCGACGCACTGGTCTGCATCTCCAACTGCGACAAGATCACCCCCGGGATGCTGAACGCGGCGATGCGGCTCAACATCCCCACCGTGTTCGTCTCCGGGGGGCCGATGGAGGCGGGCAAGGCGGTGGTCATCGGCGGTGTGGCGCAGGCACCGACGGACCTGATCACTGCGATCTCCGCCTCCGCGTCGCCGGACGTGGACGACGCCGGGCTGACGCTCGTCGAGCAGTCGGCCTGCCCGACCTGCGGGTCCTGCTCCGGGATGTTCACCGCGAACTCGATGAACTGCCTGACCGAGGCGCTCGGGCTCGCGCTGCCCGGCAACGGCTCCACGCTGGCCACGCACGCCGCGCGCCGAGCACTGTTCCTCGATGCCGGGCGCACCGTCGTCGAGCTGGCCACCCGCTGGTATCGCGACGACGACGCCTCGGCGCTGCCCCGATCGATCGCCACCCGGGCCGCTTTCGAGAACGCGATGGCGCTGGACGTGGCCATGGGCGGATCGACGAACACGGTGCTGCACATCCTCGCCGCCGCGCAGGAGGGCGAGATCGACTTCGACCTGACCGCGATCGACGAGGTGTCGCGGCGGGTGCCGTGCCTGGCCAAGGTGTCGCCGAACTCGGACTACCACATGGAGGACGTGCACCGGGCCGGCGGGATCCCGGCGATCCTGGGCGAGCTGCACCGGGCCGGGCTGCTGCGCACCGACGTGCACGCGGTGCACGCACCCGCCCTGGACAGCTGGCTCGCGGAGTGGGACATCCGCGCGTCGGCGCCCTCCGACCGGGCCGTCGAGCTGTTCCACGCCGCGCCGGGCGGGGTGCGCACCACCGAGGCGTTCTCGACCTCGAACCGGTGGTCGACGCTGGACACCGACGCGGCGAGCGGCTGCATCCGGGATCGTGAGCACGCCTACACCGTCGACGGCGGGCTGGCCGTGCTGCGCGGCAACATCGCCCCGGACGGCGCTGTGATCAAGACCGCCGGGATCCCCGAGGACATCTGGCGCTTCGAGGGCCCGGCGCTGGTCGTGGAGAGCCAGGAGGAGGCGGTCTCGGTCATCCTGACCAAGCAGATCAAGCCCGGCGACGTGCTGGTGGTGCGCTACGAGGGACCGTCCGGCGGGCCCGGGATGCAGGAGATGCTGCACCCGACCGCGTTCATCAAGGGCGCCGGGCTCGGCGCGAAATGCGCGCTGGTCACCGACGGCCGGTTCTCCGGCGGGTCGAGCGGGATCTCGGTCGGGCACGTCTCCCCCGAAGCCGCGGCCGGCGGCGTCATCGGGCTGATCGAGGACGGCGACCGGGTGTTGATCGACGTGCGGTCCCGGACGCTCGCGGTGCTGGTCGACGACGAGGTGCTGGCCGAGCGGCGGGCCAAGATGGACGCCGGTGAGCGCCCCTGGCAGCCCCGCGACCGCGACCGCCCGGTCAGCAAGGCGCTGCGCGCCTACGCCGCGCTGGCCACCAGCGCGCACACCGGCGCCGTCCGCCGGGTGCCCTGAGGCATCGAGCACTCAGCAACGGGTCAGCGGTGCAGCAGGACCCGCATCAGGATCGCCGAGGCGACGCCGATGACCAGGCAGAGCACCCCCCAGGAGGCCGGCCGCCGGTGCCAGGCCCGGCCGTTGTCCAGCGCGATGCGGCCCGGTCCGGTGAGCACGAGGGCGGCCGCGGCCAGCCCGAGCACGGCCTCCAGCTCGAAGCCACCACCCGGGGCGGTCGAACCGGCGATGAAGAAGCCGTTGCCCAGCTTCAGCAACACAACATTGATCATGATGGCGAGCAGTCCGGCGGCCGCGAGCGGGGTCACCGCGCCGAGCAGCACGAACGCCCCACCGACCACCTCGCCGATGCCGGTGACCCAGGCCAGCGTGTTCGCCTGCTGGAAGCCGACGGTCTGCAGGAACTGCGTGAAGCCGCTGATCCCCGGCCCGCCCCACAGCCCGAACACCTTCTGCAGGCCGTGTGCCAGGAACGTGCCACCGACGCCGAGACGCAGCAACAGCAGGCCGACGTCGGCGCCGGCGTTCCACACCAACGGCCGCCGGGTGGGCTTGGTATCGGTCGGATCCGACTCCGGATACCGGGTGGTGCCGCCGGATTCGGAGAAGATCGACGTCGGCTGCTCACTCATTCCCGCAGCGTAGACCGGCACCCACGACATCACCGCGCAAACACCGGCGCCGCTGGCCAACCGTGTGCAGTCCGTTGTCGAGCCGTGTTCAACGCCCGCCGCGCCGGCCCCGAGAGGCCGCCGCGCCAACGGATCTCGGGCCGCCGGATCCGGCCGCGCTCACCGGCCGCTCACCCCGCGCCGCCTAGCCTGCTCCTCGTGGTGGGACGGGTGCGGCGCGCGGCAGCCGCGGCGCTGCTCGGGCTGCTGCTCGCCGGCTGCGCCACCTTTCCCGACAACGGTCCGCGCGAGTGGAAGGAGAAGCTGGAGAACGCCGGCGAGCTCGGCGGACCACCGGTGATCCCGCAACCGACCCCGCCCTCGACCCCGCCGCCGCCCGACGGCGGTCCGCAGGCCGGCGACGCTCCCCCGCCCCCGTGCGTCGATCCGGATCCGCAGGTGGTCGCCACCTGCCTGGATCCGGTCAGTGCGATCGCGGTGCTGCCCGACGGGCGCACCGCGCTGGTCGCCGAGCGGGGCACCGGGCGGGTGCTGCGCGTGCAGCGCGGCAGCGATCCGGTGCTGGTCACCGTCGTGCCCACGGACCCGAGCGGTGGCGGTGGCCTGACCGGGCTGGTGCTGTCGCCCGGTTACAACGAGGACCAGCTGGTCTACGCCTACGTCAGCACGCCCGCGGACAACCGGGTGGTGCGGATCGCGCCAGGGGAGCCCCCGGAACCGGTGCTGGTCGGGATCCCCCACGGCACCACCCACAACGGCGGGGCGCTGGGCGTCGACATCGACGGGTCGCTGCTGGTGGCCACCGGTGACGCCGGCGGAAACGGCGCGGAGCCCGGGTCGTTGGCGGGCAAGCTGCTGCGCATCGACACCCTGGGGCGCCCGGCCAAGGGCAACCCGGATCCGGCGTCGCCGGTGTTCAGCAGCGGGCTGCGTGCCCCGGGCGGGGTCTGCACCGACCCGCAGTCGCGGGTGTCGTGGGTGACCGACCGGGCCGGCAGCCAGGACGTGCTGCACCTGATCGCGCCGGGTGCGCTGCCGGCCCCGGCGTGGACCTGGCCGAACCGGCCGGGCGTCGCGGGCTGCATGGCCCAGCCGGGGGTCGTGGTGATCGCACAGTCCGGTGCGGCCTCGCTGTTCGTGCTGCGACCGGAGGGCAACGGCACCTTCACCGGCACCCCGGAAACCCTCATCGAGGGCGTCTACGGACGGCTGTCGGCGGCCACGCTGGCCCCGGACGGGCTGCTGTGGATCGGGACCGTGAACAAGGCGGGTGGCAAGCCGGTGCCCAGCGACGACCGGGTGATCCGGATCCAGCCGCCGGCCGGGGGCGGCGAGAGCGCCGCGTGAGCTGCGGACGCCGACGCTGACGCCTTCGCCGATCCAGAAGCGCAGTTCGGCTCCGAACCGCGCTGTGGAGGCCTCGAAAGCGCAGTTCGGCTCCGAACTGCGCGGTGGGGATCAGGTGAGGGTCGTGCGCTCGATGATCAGCTCGCGGACGCGCTTGGCGTCGGCCTGCCCCTTCGTCGCCTTCATCACCGCGCCCACGATCGCGCCGGCGGCTGCGACCTTGCCGCCGCGGATCTTCTCCGCGACGTCCGGTTGCGCCGCGAGGGCCGCGTCGACCGCCGCGACCAGGGCGCCGTCGTCGGACACGATCGCCAGCCCGCGGGCCGCGACCACCTCGTCCGGCGTGCCCTCACCGGCCAGCACCCCGTCGACGACCTGGCGGGCCAGCTTGTTGTTCAGCTCGCCGGCGGCGACCAGGGCGATCACCCGGGCCACGTCCGACGGCGCGATCGGCAGCTCGTCGAGCGGCACGCCGCGGCTGTTGGCCTGCTGCGTCAGGTACGCGACCCACCAGGACCGGGCCTCACCGGCCGGCGCCCCGGCCGCGACGGTGGCCTCGATCAGGTCGAGGGCACCCGCGTTGACCAGGTCGCGCAGCTCCTCGTCGGTCAGGTTCCACTCGGCCGAGATCCGCTTGCGGCGCTGCCACGGCAGCTCGGGCAGCGTGCCGCGCAGCTCCTGCACCCACTCCTGTGACGGCGCGATCGGCACCAGGTCGGGCTCCGGGAAGTACCGGTAGTCCTCCGAGGTCTCCTTGATCCGCCCGGATCGCGTGCTGGCCGTGTCCTCCTGGAAGTGCCGCGTCTCCTGGACGACCTTCTCGCCGGCCTCGAGCACGCCGGCATGCCGCGACATCTCGTAGCGGACAGCACGCTCGACCGACCGCAGCGAGTTGACGTTCTTGGTCTCGCTGCGGGTGCCGAGCACGCCCGAGTCGCGGGGCGACAGCGACAGGTTGACGTCGCAGCGCATCGAGCCCTGGTCCATCCGGACGTCCGAGACACCGAGGGCCTTGATCAGGTCGCGCAGCGCCGTGACGTAGGCCCGCGCCACCTCCGGCGCCCGCTCCCGGGTGCCGGGGATCATCTTGCTGACGATCTCGATCAGCGGCACACCGGCCCGGTTGTAGTCCAGCAGCGAGTACTCGGCGCCGTGGATGCGCCCGGTCGCGCCGCCGACGTGCAACGACTTGCCGGTGTCCTCCTCCATGTGCGCGCGCTCGATCTCGACGCGCACGGTGCTGCCGTCGTCCAGCTCGACGTCCAGGTGCCCGTTGACCGCGATCGGCTCGTCGTACTGCGAGGTCTGGAAGTTCTTCGGCATGTCCGGATAGAAGTAGTTCTTCCGGGCGAACCGGCCCCACGGCGTGATCGTGCAGTTCAGCGCCAGCCCGATCCGGATCGCCGACTCCACCGCGGTCCGGTTCACCACCGGCAGCGACCCGGGCAGGCCGAGGCACACCGGGCAGACCTGGGTGTTGGGCTCGGCACCGAACGTGGTCGGGCAGCCGCAGAACATCTTGGTGTTGGTGTTCAGCTCGACGTGCACCTCGAGCCCGAGCATCGGGTCGTAACGCTCGACGACCTCGTCGAAGCCCACCAGCGTCGGTGCGGTCATGATGTCTCTCCAGCGAGCGAGGGGACGCGGTGGATCAGCGGGCCGCCGTCCTCGGCGTTGCGGGCCGCCTCGTAGGCGGCCGCGACCCGGTACATGACCGCCTCGCCCAGCGCCGGGGCCATGATCTGCAGCCCGACCGGGAGGCCGTCCTCTGCCAGCCCGGACGGGATCGACAGCGCGGCGGTGCCGGCCAGGTTGGTCGGGATCGACGCGATGTCGTTGAGGTACATGGCGAGCGGATCGTCGATCTTGTCGCCGATCAGGAACGCGGTGGTCGGCGCGGTCGGCGAGACCAGCACGTCGGCCTGGGTGAACGCGGCGGCGAAGTCACGGGCGATCAGCGTGCGCACCTTCTGCGCCTGCCCGTAGTAGGCGTCGTAGTAGCCCGAGGACAGCGCGTAGGTGCCCAGGATGATCCGGCGCTTCACCTCGGCACCGAAGCCGGCCTCCCGGGTCGCCGCCATCACCGCCTCGGCGCTGGCCCCGACAGCGTCGTCGCCCACCCGCAGCCCGTAGCGCATGGCGTCGAAGCGGGCCAGGTTGGAGGAGACCTCGCTGGGCAGGATCAGGTAGTAGGCGGCCAGCCCGTAGACGAAGTGCGGGCAGCTCACCTCGACCAGCTCGGCGCCCAGCTTCTCCAGCTGCCGCAGCGCCGCGTCGCAGGAGGCCTGCACGCCGGGCTGGTAGCCCTCGCCGCCCAGCTCTCGGACCACCCCGACGCGCAGCCCGGACAGATCACCGGCCGCGCCGATCCGGGCCGCCTCGACCACCGCCGGCACGGGCGCGTCGATGGAGGTGGAGTCCAGCGGGTCGTAGCCGGCGATCACCTCGTGCAGCAGCGCCGCGTCGAGCACCGTGCGGGCGCACGGGCCGCCCTGGTCCAGCGAGGATGCGCAGGCGATCAGCCCGTAGCGGGAGACTCCGCCGTAGGTCGGCTTCACCCCGACGGTGCCGGTCATCGCGGCCGGCTGCCGGATCGACCCTCCCGTGTCGGTGCCGATCGCCAGCGGCGCCTCGAACGCCGCCAGCGCCGCGGCCGAGCCGCCGCCGGAGCCACCCGGGATGCGCGTGGTGTCCCACGGGTTGTGGGTCACCCCGTAGGCCGAGTGCTCGGTGGAGGAGCCCATCGCGAACTCGTCCATGTTGGTCTTGCCCAGGATGGTGATCCCGGCCGCGCGCAGCCGCGCGGTGACGGTCGCGTCGTAGGGCGGCCGCCAGCCCTGCAGGATCTTCGAACCGGCGGTGGTCGGCATGTCGACGGTGGTGAACACGTCCTTGAGCGCCAGCGGCACGCCCGCGAGCGGCGAGGCCGGTGCGACGCCGGCGGCGAGGCCCTCGTCGACCATGGTGGCCGAGGCGAGCGCGGCCTCCTCGGCGACGTGCAGGAAGGCGTGCACGCGCTCGTCGACCTCGACGATCCGGTCCAGGTGCGCCCGCGCGACCTCGACCGCGGAGACCTCGCGGCTGTGGATCTTCGCGGCCAGTTCGGAAGCGGTCAGCCTGATCAGCTCGGTCACGCCTCCTCCCCGAGGATCTGCGGCACCCGGAAGCGCCCGTCCTCGGCAGCCGGCGCGCAGGCCAGGGCCTGCTCCTGGGTCAGGCCGGGGCGCAGCTCGTCGGGCCGGAAGACGTTCTGCAGCGGCACCGCGTGCGAGGTCGGCGGGATGTCCTCGGCGGCCACCTCACCGACCCGGGCGACCGCACCGAGGATCACCTCGAGCTGGCCGGCGAACAGGTCCAGCTCCGCGTCGGTGACGGCGAGCCGGGCCAGCCGCGCGAGGTGCGCGACCTCGTCCCGGCTGATGCCCCGCACCTCGGCGGAGCCATCCTTCGCACTCAACAAGCCCTCCAGGATCAGCGACGGTGACGGTAGATGATGGGGCGACGGAGCCGACCGGGCGGGCACGAGCACCGACACCGGCCCGGACGGGTCGACCACGCTCGGCGGTCGACGTTCGACGGTCCGAGTCTAGGCCCGGTATGCGGTACACCGTGACGCGCCCGGCCCGGCCTTGCGCACGCAGGCCCGGGTGCTGACAGAATCGGGGCCTCCGCGTCGCCGTCGCCGTCGGCGATCCGCCGGCCCCGATGTCGCCGTCCGTTTCCCCGGTCCCGGCTTCGTTGGTCCCGATTTCCCTGGGTCGGTCCGGTGTGCTGGTATCTCTGCGTTGGCCGCTCGATGGCGGGGTGGGCGCGTTGCCGAGAGGGCGTGTTGGGTTGTCGTTCCTGCTCCGAGTGGTGCTGCCGGACCGACCGGGCAGTCTCGGGGCCGTGGCCACGGCATTGGGCGACGCCGGCGCGGACATCCTCGGGGTCAACGTGGTCGAGCGCTCCCCCGGGCACGCGGTCGACGACCTGGCGGTCGAGCTGCCGCCCGGCCGGCCGCCCGACGTCCTGATCACCGCCGCCGAGTCGGTGCCCGGCGTGCAGGTCGAGTCGGTCCGGCCGCACTTCGGACCACTGGACACCCATCACGAGCTGGAGCTGATCGAGGAGATCACCGGCGACCCGGAGCGCGGTCTGCACCTGCTGGCCGAGGGCGTGCCGGGGATCTTCCGAGCCGGCTGGGCGCTCATCGCGGTGCGCGACGGGGATCGCTCCTTCCGCCTCGCCGAGAGCGCCGCGGCGCCGGAGACCCGGGCCGGTGACCTGCACTGGCTGCCGTTGAAGCGGGCCGTGGTGATCGACCCCGACCTGCACTGGGTGCCGGACCCGTGGACCGCGCTGGACACCGAACTCGCCGCCGCCCCGTTCGGTGACGGGCTGCAGGCGCTGGTCGTCGGGCGCCCTGGCGGGCCGGTCTTCCGCCCCTCGGAGCTGGCCCGGCTGACGCACCTGGCCGGCATCGTGGCCACCGTGTTGGGGCTGACGTGAGCAGTCCCCGACCGGGCAGTCCCCGACCGGGCAGTCCCCGACCGGCCGGCTCGCGGGCGGGCGGCTGAGCGTGGACCGGCCGTGGGGTCGGGTGCCCGGATGGGTCGGGCAGGCGCTGCGGGTGGAGCTCGCGGATGCGACCGCGGAGATCATCACTGCGGTGCGGGCCGAGGTGCCCGAGTACGCGCGGCCGCTCACCGGGCGGTTCGGCATGAAGATCACCGAGGGCGTCTCGGTGGCGCTGGGCCAGTTCGTCGACCTGATCGGCCGCGACGAGGGGCTGGAGGACGTGCGGATCTATCGGGCGCTCGGCCAGCTGGAGCATCGCGAGGGCCGCACGCTGGCCGCGTTGCAGTCGGCGTACCAGGTCGGCACCCGCACGATGTGGCGCCGGCTCGGGGAGAGCTCGACGGCCCGCAAGCTGCCCCCTGAGGTGATCTTCAGCCTGGCCGAGGCGCTGTTCACCTACGTCGAGCAGATCTCGGCCGCCTCGGTGGCGGGCTGGGCCGACGAGGAGGCGAACCGGGCCGGATCCCTGCAGGCCCGCCGGCACGCCCTGGTCGAGCTGCTGGCCAGGCGGCCACCGGCCGCCGCGGCCGAGATCGAGCGGGTCGCCGCGGCCGCCGGGTGGGCGGTGCCCGGCCGGCTGGCCGCGCTCGTCGTCGAGGACGCCGCGGCGATGGCGTCCCGGCTGCCCGGCGCCATCGGCGCCGATCTCGATCCGGTCGGGGTCGTGCTGCTCCCGGCCCCGGACCGGCCCGGCTGGTCCGCGCGGGTACAGGCCGGCCTGAACGGTCGGCGCGCGGTGCTCGGCCCGGCGGTCGAGGCGGCGCAGGCGCACCGCTCCATCGCGCGGGCCCAGGCCGCCTGGCCGCTGCACGTGGCCGGGCTGCTGCAGCCGGGTTCGGAGCAGCCGCTGGCCCGGGCGGAGGAGCACCTGCTGACGTTGCTGCTCGCGGCCGAGCCGGAGATCGCGGCCGACCTGTGCGCGCGGGCCGTGGCCCCGTTGCGCTCGCTGCCGGCCGGTGCGGTGGCCCGCGGTGAGCAGACGTTGCGGGCCTGGCTGGACGCGCACGGCGATGTGGCCGTGGCCGCGGCCGCCCTGCACGTGCACCCGCAGACCGTGCGCTACCGGCTGGCCGGACTGCGCGAGCTCTTCGACGGCGCACTGGACGACCCGGCCGCCCGCCTGGAGCTGACCATCGCCCTGCGCACCAGCACCCCCACCACCGACCCCACCTGACCCGGAGCCGAGGCGCATTTCGGAGCCGTAATGCTGCTGTGGAGGCCGAAGTACAGCGGTATGGCTCCGAAATGCGAGTTGGGCGGGCGGGCCGGGGGGTGGGGGTTAGCGGCTGTTGGGGAGGGAGAGCCGGAAGATGGTGCGTACGACCTTGCCGTACTGCGCGGGCAGCGGACCGGTGGTGTAGGGCAGGCCGTAGCGCTCGCAGATCTCGCGGACCCGCGGGGCGATCTCGATGTACCGGTTGCTCGGCAGGTCCGGGAACAGGTGGTGCTCGATCTGGTGGCTCAGGTTGCCGGTCATGGTGTGGAACAGCTTGCCGCCGGACAGGTTGGCCGAGCCGAGCATCTGCCGGACGTACCACTCGCCCTTGGTCTCACCGTCGAGCCGCTCCTCGTCGAACGACTCCGTGCCGTCCGGGAAGTGCCCGCAGAAGATCACCGCGTGCGACCAGACGTTGCGGATCACGTTCGCGGTCGCGTTGGCCGCCACGGTGGCCAGGAAGCCGGGGCCGGACAGCAGCGGGAACAGGATGTAGTCCTTGGCCATCTGCTTGCGCACCTTGCGCCACAGCGTCTTGAGCTCGCCCTTGGCCTGCGACCACGGCTTGGTGCCCTGCTGCACCTTCTCCAGCTCGATGTCGTAGATCGCGACGCCGTACTCGAAGATCAGCGACAGGATGAGGTTGGTCAGCGGCTGGAGCAGGTGCGCGGGCTTCCACTCCTGCTCGGGAACGATCCGCATCACCGCGTAGCCCAGGTCGCGGTCCTTGCCGCGCACGTTGGTGAACGTGTGGTGCTCGTAGTTGTGCGACTTCTTCCAGAACGCGGCGGGGGCGGGGTGGTCCCACTCCCAGGTCGTCGAGTGGATCTTCGCGTCGCGCATCCAGTCCCACTGGCCGTGCAGGACGTTGTGTCCGATCTCCATGTTGTCCAGGATCTTGGCCGCGGCCAGCGACGCCGTGCCCAGCACCCAGGCCGGCGGGAACAGCGAGAAGATCAGCGCCGTGCGGCCGCCGACCTCCAGGGCGCGCTGGGTCTTGATGACCTTGTGGATGTAGCGGGCGTCGGCCTCGCCGAGGCTGGCCACGACCTCGTCGCGCAGCGCGTCCAGCTCGCCGGCCAGTGCCTCGACCTGGGCTCCGGTCAGGTGCGCGGCGGCGCTGGTCGGTTCGAACGCGGGCCGCTTCTCCAGCGATACCGGCGACACCGGGGCTGCCTCGATCGTGACTGACTCGTTCAGGGTTGCGGTCATCGCGGAACTCCTAGAGCTCGATCTCGACGTCGCCCGCGGCACCGGAGACACAGGTGCGCACGGCTTCGCCGGGGGTGTCGTTCAGGACGCCGGTGTGCAGGTTGCGCACGGCACCCGAGCGCAGCCGGCCCACACAGGTGTGGCAGATACCCATCCGGCAGCCGCTCGGGAGCAGCGCGCCCGCGGCCTCCCCCGCCACCATCAGCGGGGTGCCCGGGCCGGCCTCGGCCTCGATCCGGCTGGTGGTGAACAGGACCCGACCGCCGTCGGTGTCGGTGGCGATCGGTGTGGGCGGGGTGAACCGCTCGACGTGCAGGGTGTCGGGATCGCCGGCGCGCTCCCAGTGCCGGGTCAGGTCGTCCAGCAGGCCGGCCGGGCCGCAGGCCCAGGTCTGGCGGGCCGCCCAGTCCGGGACGACGTCGGTGAGCCCGTCGGCGGTGAGTCGGCCCTCGGTCGCCGTGTGCCGCTCCACCAGTCGCATGCCGGTGGTCGCGGCCAGCGCCCGCAGCTCGGGAGCGAAGATCACCTCAGCCGGGGTGCGGTCGCAGTGCACCAGCACCGCGCCGGCCAGCGCCCCGGGGCGGGTCACGACGGCCTCCCGCAGCATGCCCATGATCGGCGTGATACCGCTGCCGGCCGCCAGGAACAGCAGCTTCTCCGGCATCGGGTCGGGCAACACGAACTCGCCGGCCGGCGGTCCGATCCGCAGCCACGCGCCGACCGGGGTGCGGTGGGCGAGCACGCCCGACACCGTTCCGCCGGGCAGTGCCGTCACGGTGACGGCCAACCGCGGATCCGCGGGGCGCGAGGTGACCGAGTAGGTCCGCCAGTGCCAGACGCCGTCCACCCGGGTACCGATCCCGACGAACTGACCGGGCCGGTGCACCGGATGCACCCGCCCGGTCCGCAGCAGCAGGGTCGTCGTGTCGGCGGTTTCCCGGCGCACGCCGACGACCTTGGCGTGCGGCTCGGTGGTGGACCACCGCGGGTTCAGCGTGCCGAGCAGGTCGTCGGGCAGCATGGGGGTGGTGAACCAGCCCGCGGCATGCCGCGCGCGGCGTCCGATCGAGGCGAAAGTTCCCATACATCCGACGATATTGCGCGCCTAGCACAAAAGACCACGTCTGCGACCACGTCCGGGCCGCAATTTCTGTTGCATCAGGAAAAGTTCGACGGTGTCAGCGCTTACACCGATTGGCCTACACCCGAATGGCGAGCGCCGACTTCGCGAGGTCGTCGTTGCCGGTGGCCAGCCAGCCGTCGGGACGGACCAGCACGTCCTCGAAGCCGATCCGGGTGTCGATGTTCATCCGCAACGCGTACTCGAGGACCGGCCAGGCACCGTCCTCCTCGCCGTGCAGCAGGATCGGCACCGGCAGCGAACCCAGCGCGCGCAGGATGCGGACCGCCTCGGCCACCGAGGTCTCCGGGTCGGACACCGTCGATTCCGCGAGCACCCTGGTAGTGCCCCGCGGGACGCCATGCGTACGCAACGTGACCGCATCACCACTCGTCCAGACACCGAGTTCCACCCCGATGCCGACCGAGGCGGCCGCGTTGCAGACCTCGACCCAGCCGTGCTCGTGCACGTTCACCGAGCACACGTCGGGCTTGCCGACGCCGAGGTGCCCCCAGGCCAGCACGGCCTCGACGCGGAGCATGGGATCCGGCTGGATCCAGCGGCCGGTGGCCACCCCGATCTCCATGTTCGGCACCTCGGCCCGGATGGCGGCGACGGCGTCACCGACGTGCATCGGGTCGAGGGTCTCGTGCGAGTCCGGGCCACGGGGGTGCACGTGCACCGCGGAGATACCGAGCCGCGCGACCGCTCGCGCATCGCGGGCCAGGTGGCGGGCCAATACGGGGAGGGCCGGGTGCGCGTCCGCCGGGCGGGATCCGTTGAGCACGGCCTGCAGCACCGATTCCACCCCCGTCCGAAAACGTAGACACTAGCCGTGTACTACGGGCATCCGCCGCCCCCCAAACGGAGAGTTCAGAATAAAGGATCACTCTGTGTACACGGTTGCTGCAATCGGAGCCGGTCACGCTGACCCGGCCGCGACCTCCCGTGCGGCGTCGGGCCCTCGCTCCAGCAGCACTCGGAAGCCGGCCTCGTCGAGCACCGGCACCCCGATCTCGAGTGCGGCGTCGTACTTCGATCCGGGTGCCTCGCCGGCCACCAGGAACGCGGTCTTCTTCGACACCGAGCTCGCCGCCCGACCACCCCGGGCCGCGATCGCCTCCTTGGCCTCGTCGCGCGAGTAGCCGTCCATGGAACCGGTGATCACGATCGACATCCCGTCCAGGGTCCGGGGTACCGACGTGTCCACCTCGTCGACCATCCGCACGCCGGCCGCGCGCCAGCGCGCCACCACGTCGCGGTGCCAGTCGACAGTGAACCAGTCCCGCACCGCGGCCGCGATGGTCGGCCCGATCCCCTCCCCGCCGGCGATCGGGGCCAGCGCCGCCGCCACCGCCTTGGCCTGGGCCCTGGTCGCGGCCAGCGCCGCCTTCTGCTGCTGCTGCTGCTGCGCCGCCGCCTCCTCCTGCGCCGCCGATTCCTGGTCGGCGTCCGCCGCCGCCTGCGCGACCTCCGCCTGAGCCGCCGGCGCCACCTCCGCCGGCCCCTGCGCCTCCGTCTGCGCCGCCGCCTCCCGCGCCGCTTCCTGCTCGTCGCCGGGATCGGTGGCCGACCCGTCGGAGGTGATGGACAGCCCGGCCTCGGCGGTGGCCACGGCGGCCTGCTCGGCCGCCGCCTCGATCGCCTCCATGGAGCCGAACTCGCGGGCCAGCGCCTGCGCGGCGGTCGGGCCCACGTGCCGGATCGAGAGCCCCACCAGCACCCGCCACAGTGGACGGTCCTTGGCCGCCTCCAGGTTGGCCAGCAGCTTGTGGCCGTTGGCCGACAGGTCGCCCTCCTTCTTGCGGAACAGCTCGACGCGCAGCAGGTCGGCCTCGGTGAGCGCGAACACGTCGCCCTCGTCGGTCACCACCCCTGCGCCCAGCAACGCGGTCGCCGCCTCGTAGCCCAGCCCCTCGATGTCGAACGCGCCCCGGCCGGCCACGTGGAACAGCCGCTCACGCAGCTGCGCGGGACACGAGCGCGAGTTCGGGCAGCGCAGGTCGACGTCGCCCACCTTCTGCTGGGCCAGCTCGGTGCCGCACTCGGGGCAGTGCGTGGGCATCGCGAACTCGCGCTCGGAACCGTCGCGCAGCTCGGCCACCGGCCCCAGCACCTCGGGGATGACGTCGCCCGCCTTGCGGATCACCACCCGGTCGCCGATCAGCACGCCCTTGCGGCGCACCTCCTGGGCGTTGTGCAGGGTGGCCAGCGAGACGGTCGAGCCGGCCACCACCACCGGCTCCATGAAGGCGAACGGGGTGACCCGCCCGGTGCGCCCGACGTTGACCCGGATGTCGAGCAGCGTCGTGGTCGCCTCCTCGGGCGGGTACTTGAACGCGATCGCCCAGCGCGGGGCGCGCGACGTGGAGCCGAGCCGGCGCTGCAGCGCCACCTCGTCGACCTTGATCACGACGCCGTCGATCTCGTGCTCGATGTCGTGGCGGTGCTCGCCCCAGTACCCGGTGTGCGCCACCACCTCGTCGACCCCGTCGAGCACCACGGTGCGCTCCGAGACCGGCAGCCCCCACGCGCGCAGCGCCGCGTAGCCCTGGGACTGGCGCTGCAGGGTGAAACCGGTGCGCTTGCCGAAGCCGTGACAGATCAGCCGCAGGTGCCGGGACGCGGTGACCCGCGGGTCCTTCTGGCGCAGCGAGCCGGCCGCGGTGTTGCGGGGGTTGGCGAACGGGGGCTTGCCCGCGGCGACCAGGGACGCGTTGAGCGCCTCGAAGTCGGCGAGCCGGAAGTAGACCTCGCCGCGCACCTCGATCAGCTCGGGCACCGGGAACTCGGCGCTGTCGGTGAGCCGATCCGGCACCTCCTCCAGGGTGCGCATGTTGAGCGTGATGTCCTCGCCGGTGCGGCCGTCGCCCCTGGTCAGGACCCTGCTCAGGACACCGTTCTCGTACAGCAGGTTCACCGCCAGCCCATCGATCTTGAGCTCGCAGAGGTAGTGCAGCTGCTCGGAACCGATCTCCCGGGCCACCCGCTCGGCCCATTCGCGCAGCGCACCGTCGGTGAACGCGTTGTCCAGGCTGAGCATCCGCTCCAGGTGGTCGTGCGCGACGAACTCGGTGGAGAACCTGCTGCCGACCTTCTGCGTCGGCGACTCCGGGGTGACCAGCTCCGGATGGGCCTCCTCCAGCGCCAGCAGCTCCTGCCACAGCTCGTCGAACTGACCGTCGGACACGGCCGGGGCGGACAGCACGTAGTACTGGAACTGCAGGTCGGAGATCTCCACGGACAGCCGGGCGTGCCGCTCGCGGGCGTCGGGCGTTGCTTCGGTCACGGCCAGAGATTAGCGGTGCCCACCGACACTTTCCCGCCGACGACCGGCGCGGAGATCTGGACGCAGGGTCGACGATGGACCTCATGCGAGCCGATCAGGAGACCTACACGCACGGCCACGCCCCGAGCGTCCTGCGCTCCCACACGTCGCGAACCGTGGCCAACTCGGCGGCCTACCTCGCCGACCGGCTCGTGCCCGGGGCGACCGTGCTCGACGTCGGCTGCGGGCCGGGCACGATCAGCGTCGACATCGCCGGCCGGGTGGCACCCGGCCGGGTGCTGGCCATCGATCCGGCCGCCGGACCGCTGGAGTCGGCGCGTGCGCTGGCGACCGCGGCCGGGCTGGACACGATCACCTTCCGCACCGGCGATGCCTACGCCCTCGACGCTGCCGACGACACCTTCGACGTGGTGCACGCCCACCAGGTGCTGCAACACCTGGGCGACCCGGTCGGGGCCCTGCGCGAGATGCTGCGAGTCTGCCGCCCGGACGGCGTCGTTGCCGCTCGGGACGCCGACTACGCGGCCATGACCTGGTACCCGGCCGATCCGCGGCTGGATCGCTGGCTGGAGATCTACCGCGCGGTCGCCCACGGCAACGGGGCCGAACCGGACGCCGCACGCCACCTGCTGGCCTGGGCGCACGCGGCCGGCGCGGGCGCGGTGGTGTCGAGCGCGTCCGCGTGGTGCTACGCGACACCCGAGGATCGCCAATGGTGGGGCGGCCTGTGGGCGGACCGGATCGTCGACTCGGCGATCGCCGGACACGCCGTGACCGGCGGGCACGCCGACGCGGCCGAGCTGGCGGAGATCTCCCGGGCCTGGCGGGAATGGGTCGAGCAGCCCGACGGGTGGTTCGCCGTCCTGCACGGCGAGATCATCTGCACCCCGTAGCCGTGACGGCGGCTGCAGCCGGGTGCGCCGCCACGCAAGCAGTGCCGCGTTGGATCTTGTTGCGCACGGCCGGGAGCGACGCGAACGGCACTCTCGCTCGCACCTAGCGTGCGAAAGTGCCGTTCGTTCCGATCCACCGTGGTGGCTAGGCGCCCTCGGGCGGGTCGAGGAAGGCCTGGGCCAGCTCGCGGCACAGGGCCAGCGCGCGCCGCGCCCAGTCGGGATCGGCCCCGGCCAGGCCGCAGGTCGGGGTGGGCACGGCCAGGGTGGCCAGCCGGGCGCGGTCGAAACCGAGCCGGTCGGCCAGGTCGAAGGCGATCCGCGCCGGTTCGCGGTAGGTCAGCGGCCGGGCGGTGCCACGGCCGGCGGCCCGGCTGGGCACCAGCCCGAGCAGCAGCGGGGTGCCGACGTCCCAGACCTGGCCGAGCGCGTCGAGCAGGGCCGGTTCGGCGGTGGAGCCGGCGATCTCGGGCAGCGTGGCGTCCAGCGCCAGCGCGGCCGCGCCGACCTCGGTGAGCAGCCGCACCGGCGGCCGGGACGCGCAGCAGTGCACGGCCACCGGCACCTCCAGCGCGGCGATCATCTCCCGCAACACCTCGGCGACCAGCTGATCCGGGACCGACGGCACGGTGCCGTAGCCCGACGCGGTGGGCAGCTGACCGGCCAGCACCGCCGGCAGCGACGGCTCGTCGAGCTGCAGCAGCACCGCGGCACCGGTCCGGGCGGCCACCTCGGTCAGGTGCGTGCGCAGGCCCTCGGTCAGGCTGGCCGCGAACTCGCGCACCGCGCCGCGATCGGTCAGAACCCGGTGTCCGCTGTGCAGCTCGACCCCGGCGGCCAGCGTCCACGGCCCGGCCGCCTGCACCTTCACCCAGCCCGGCCGGGCCGGTTCGCAGGCCTCCTCGAACGCGTCGAGGTCGAAGCGCAGCAGGTCCGTGCCCTGGCGGTGGTCGCGGCCGCGGTGCGCTGCGACCCGGTAGCCCGACGGCCAGAACTCGACGTAGAGGTCGACCAGCAGCGCCGCGGTCCGGCCGATCATGTCGGCGCCGACACCGCGGGCGGGCAGCTCGGGCAGGTTCGGCAACAGCGGGAGCTCGCCGACGACCAGCTCGGCCACCTCCCGCTGGTCGGTGCCGGGCATCGAACCGACACCGGTGGCGGCGCCGTCCGGCCAGCGCACCGGCGCTGGGGCCGGCTGCGACCCGTCGTAGGGCTGCCCCGCCCGCGGATCCCCCGGCTGCGGCACCACGATCGCGCTGCCGGTCAGGCGCTCTGCCGGCTGCGCGCCGCTCAGCCCGGCCGCGGCGAGGGCGGCGGCCACCGGGTCGTCGGTACTCATCTGCGCTGTCTACCAGGCCGGTCCTAGGGAGTGTCTGGTGGATCTTGATCGATGGGCTTCGTGATCCAGATCGACCCTGGCAAGGCGCCGGCATACCCTCGTACCGGGCGTACTCGGGTATGCCGGCAACGCCGCCAGGGGCGATCTGGGCGCGAAGACCGCGATCGAAGATCCACCAGACGCTCCCTAGCGCTCAGGCCTTGCGGTAACGGGCGTCGAAGAAGCAGTACACCCCGAACGCGAGCATGCCGATGGCGAGCAGCACGAGCAGGTAGGGGCCGTAGGACTCGTCGGCCAGTCGCTGCAGGCCCGCGTCCAGGCCGGTCGGCACGTCCGGGTCGTAGGTCCACGCGGCCACCATCAGCAGCACCCCGGGACCGCCGTAGGCGACGCCCAGCGCGGCCCAGCCGAACCGCCCGATCCGGGTCACCAGGTTCGAGCGGTTGAGCCCCGCCCCCCGCAGGTCGAGATCGCGGAGGAACGACGTGGCGATGCCGCGACGTACCGCGTAGGCCGCGCCGACGACCACGATCAGGCCACCCAACCCGACCAGCCAACGCCCGCCGGGCAGCTCGAACACCGCGGTGGCGAAGGACTTCTTGGCACTGGGACGCCCACCGTCCGCCGCGATGGAGGCCGCGGAGTAGGCGAGCACGCCGAGCAGCGCCGCCTCGGCCAGGTTGATCAGTCTCCGCAGCGTGCGCATCCCGGCCGGGAGCCCGTCGTGGCCCCAGATCGCCTCACCCAGCTGCCAGATGATGAGCGCGCCCAACCCCACCGTGATGACCCACAGCAGCACCAACCCCGGGCCGGTCTCGGCGATCGTCGCCAGCGCGCCCTTCTTGTCCACCCGCTCGCCGTCGCCGAACGCGACCTGCACGAGCAGCACGGCCAGCATCAGGTGCACCAGCCCGTACGCGACCAGCCCGACGCGCCCGACCGCGCGCACCACCGGGTGCCGGACGGCGTCATCGGCGTTGGTGGGGACGGCGTCCTCGGTCGTCACGAGTCGCCCGCCCCGCTGATGGTGGCGCTGCCCACGACGACGTCCCCGGCCGGGTCCGGGCGGTACAGCGCGACCAGCTGCCCGGGAGCCACCCCACGCAGCGGCTCGTCGAGCGAGAGTCGCAGCCCGTCCGGGCCGGGCTCGACCAGCGCGGCCGCCAGCCCACCGTGCGCGCGGACCTGCGCCACGCACCGGAACGGTTCCGGCACGGTCACGCCGCTGCTCCACACCGGGCGCAGCGTAGTGATGGCGCGCACCTCGAGCGCGGCGACCGGCCCGACCCGCACCGTGCCGGTCGTCGGCTCGATGCCGAGCACGTAGCGCGGCCGGCCGTCGGTGGCCGGCTCGTCGACGCCCAGGCCCTTGCGCTGACCGATGGTGAACCCGTGCACGCCGCTGTGGCGGGCCAGCTCCCGACCGCTCTCGTGATCCACCACGGCGCCCGGGCGGACCCCGATGCGTTCGGTGAGGAAGGCCCTGGTGTCACCGGAGGGGATGAAGCAGATGTCGTGGCTGTCGGGCTTGTCCGCGACGCGCAGGCCGCGCCGCGCCGCCTCGGACCGCACCGCCGACTTCGCGGTGTCCCCGATCGGGAACATGGCGTGCGCGAGCTGCCGGTCGGTGAGCACCGCGAGCACGTAGGACTGGTCCTTGTCGCGGTCGACGGCGCGGCGCAGCCGAGGCCGCTCGGCGGCGTCGCGGTCGAGGCGGGCGTAGTGCCCGGTGCAGACCGCGTCGAAGCCGAGGCCGAGCGCGCGATCCAGCAGCGCCGAGAACTTGATCTTCTCGTTGCAGCGCAGGCACGGGTTCGGCGTCTGCCCGGCCGCGTAGGCGGCGACGAAGTCGTCGACCACGTCTGCGCTGAACCGGGCGGCGAAATCCCAGACGTAGAACGGGATGTCGAGCACGTCGGCGGCCCGCCGAGCGTCGGCCGCGTCCTCGCGCGAGCAGCAGCCGCGGGAGCCGGCGCGCAGCGCCGCCGGGGTCTGCGACAGCGCCAGGTGCACGCCGACGACGTCGTGTCCGGCGGCGACGGCCCGGGCCGCCGCGACCGCCGAGTCCACCCCGCCGCTCATCGCGGCCAGCACGCGCACCTCGCTCAGCGCCCCGCGGACACGGCGGTCCGGCCCGCGCGCCGGGCGCGGTCGATCACCGCACCGATGACGGCGGCGACCGCGTCGACGTCGGCCGGCGTGGAGGTGTGCCCGAAGGAGAACCGCAGCGAGCCGCGGGCGGTGGCCTCGTCGGCGCCCATCGCGAGCAGCACGTGGCTGGGTTGGGCGACGCCTGCCGTGCAGGCCGACCCGGTGGAGCACTCGATGCCGTGCGCGTCGAGCAACATCAGCAGGCTGTCGCCCTCGCAGCCGGGGAACGACAGGTGCGCGTTGCCGGGCAGCCGCGAGGGTCCGCCGTCGATGACCCCGGTTCCCGGGTCGCCGTTCACGGTCACCTCGGGCACGGCGGCCAGCACCTTGCCGATCAGGTCGTCGCGCAGCCCGGCGAGCATCGCGGCCCGCCGCGGCGCGTCGGCGACCGCCAGCTCGACGGCCGTGGCCAGGCCGACCACCGCGGGGGTGTCGAGGGTCCCCGAACGCACGTCACGCTCCTGGCCGCCGCCGTGCAACAACGGCGTGAGCGACACGGATCGGCCCAGCAGCAGCGCGCCGGCGCCGTAGGGACCGCCCAGCTTGTGCCCGGTCAGCACCAGCGCATCGGCCCCGGACGCGGCGAAGTCGACCGGCAGCACGCCCACCGCCTGCACCGCGTCGGTGTGCAGCGGCACCTCGAAGGAGTGCGCGATCTCGGCCAGCTCGCGGATCGGGTTGACCGTGCCGACCTCGTTGTTGGCCCACATCACCGAGACCAGCGCGACCTGCTCGGGGCGGGCCGCCAGCGCCGCGCGCAGCGTCTCCGGGCGCACCCGGCCGTTCCCGTCGACGGCCAGCACCTCGACCTGGGCGCCCTCGTGGGCCGCGAGCCAGGCCGCCGAGTCGATCACCGCGTGGTGCTCGGTCGCGGAGATCAGCACCCGGGTCCGGCGGGGGTCGGCCGAGCGCCGGGACCAGTACAGCCCCTTGACCGCCAGGTTGTCGCTCTCGGTGCCGCCGGTGGTCAGCACCACCTCCGACGGTCGCGCACCCACCGCCGCCGCGATCCGCTCCCGGGACTCCTCCACCGCACGGCGGGCCCGGCGACCGGCCGAGTGCAGCGACGAGGCGTTGCCGGTGCGACGCATCGCCGTCGACATCGCCAGCACGGCCTGCTCGAGCATCGGTGTGGTCGCGGCGTGGTCGAGGTAGGTCGGTCCCTCGACCGGGGCCGTCGCCTGGGCGGTCAGGTCAGTCACGTCTCAAGTCATTCCGGTCGTCGGTGGCCGTCCCCCGGGTGGGGCTCCGGCACCGACCCAGAGTAGTCGGCGGCCGGTCGGGGTGCGGCCGGAGTGCTCAGCTCGGGTCGACCAGCACCCCGGAGACGACCACGTTGCGCAGGTAGTGCCCGGCGACGTCGTCGAAGGTCCCGCCGCAGGTGATCAGGCGCAGTTCCGGGGCCGGTGTCTGGCCGTACACCTTCTGGGTCGGGAACTTGTCCTTCTCCACGGTGTAGACCTCGGTGACCCGGTAGCGGGCGGTGGTGCCGTCGGAGCGGCCGACGTCGACCTGGTCTCCGGGGGCCAGGTCCTTCAGCCGGTAGAACACGCCCGGGCCGTCCTTGGAGTCGACGTGTCCGGCGATGACGGTCGGCCCGACCTCGCCGGGCGCCGCGGCCCCGGGGAACCAGCCGGCCAGCTTCGGTGAGCTCGGCGGCTGCAGCACGCCGGCGTCGTCCACCCCGAGCTCGATCAGGGCCTGGCGCAGCTTCAGCTTGGGGATGAACAGGTCGGTCGCCCGCACGGTAGGCGCGGCCGACGGCGGTCCGGGGGTCGTCGGGGCACCGCCCGGCGTGGCCCCGACCTGCGGACCGACCAGCGGCGGGCGGGGTCCGGCGGTGAGATCGATCTTCGCCGGCACGGTGGTGATGATCAGCAGGTAGCCGAGCGCGGAGAGCAGCTGCAGCACCGTCAGCACGGCCAGCGCGCCGGTGGCCCAGCGCAGGGGCCGGCTGCGGACGGCGGGCGCCGGCACGGCGGGAGCGGGCGGCGGCGCGGAGACCGGAATACCCCGATCCGACCCCGGCATGGCGCCGAGGTCGGATCGGAGGTCGTTGCGCGGAGGGCTGTCAAGCACCGGCGCGGCCCCGCTCAGTGGTGCGCCACGACGCGACCAGTCCGAGGCTCACCACGGCGAGCAGGGCGACGGCCACCAGCACGGCCGGCTCCACCCCGTAGTTGTTCGCGGTGCCGCCGAAGCCGGCGTTGATGCCGCCTTCGGGCACCACCTTGCTGCCGGCGCTGTCGGTGAGCACCTCGGCCTTGAGCGAGCCGCCCCGATCCACTAGCAGCACCGAGTAGGCCGAGTTGGCCTTCAGCTCGCAGGGCAGGGTCACCGCAGGCCGGCCGGCGGCCGAGACCTTCAGGTTCCAGGTGCCCAGCGGCACGTCCACGTAGGCCGTGTCATCGGCGAACTTGACCCCGCCCTGCCAGGGGGGCCCGTTCGCCGGGCCGACGTCCACGATCGGCGCGCTGGCCGCACCGTTGATCACCCGCACGCTGGCCTTGCCGGCGGCCGGGGGCTCCAGCTTGTCGTCGAGCACGGACAGTCCGAGCGCGGTGGACATGCCGGTGCCGGCCACGGTGTAGGCGCCGCCCGGACGGGCGTCGATGCTGGCGGAGATCACCGCGGGCGAGTCGGCCGGGGCGCCGGCACCGCGCATGCTGATCACGTACGAGCCGGCCGGCAGCGTCTGGTACGGCGACACCGCGCCGTAGCCGACCCCGGGCACGACGATGGAGCGCGCCGGGTCGGCCGCCGAGGCGACGTAGACGTCGACCTTGGGGGTGTCCGGGGAGAGGTGCGCCAGCCGCAGGTAGGCGTCGGACTCCTGGGCTCCGGCGATCGCCGGCATCGACAGCACCAGGGCGGCGGAAGCGGCCAGTGCCCCCAGCAGGCTTCGAATCTTGACCATGTGGCGTCCTTCGGGATCGTCCGGGAGCACGTGACGTGCAATCTGATGGCGAATTCGTCATCAGATTGCTGGTTGTTACGCCGAGTGGGAGGTCCACCCGTTCGAGTGCCCCTGAACGAGTGACAGAAATGCCAGACGCACGGACTAACGACTACTGCAGGTGTGCGACCGTAGCAGTGCAGCCGATCGCGTTGCTCAGTTGGGGAGCAACCCGCTGGGCGGCGGCGCCGGATAGCCGACGAGCAGCGCCGAGCCCTGCGGCTGGATCAGCGTCGGCATGAACGGAGCCTGCTGCGCGCCGAGCCAGGTGCGCAACAGCTCCGACGAGGCGGGCGGCCCGCCGTCGAGCACCGACAGCAGGGCGCGCCTGCGGGGCAGGTCGGGCGCGTCCAGCGCGGCCGCCGGGAAGTCGTCGACGGAGATCTGGTGCGCGGTGGTCATCGCGGCCAGCACCAGCATCAGCCGCGGATCCACCTGGCCGGCCCGCAGTTCCGCGGCGGCGGCCGGGGTCAGTCGCAGTGCCGGGTTCTCGGCCAGCGCGGCACCGAGCCGGGTGCGGCTGGCGCTCTCGGCCGTGACGGCCTCCGCACCGCCGTCGGTGCGACAGATCGAGCCGGGAGCGCCACCGGTGCCCCGCTCGATCGCCGCCACCGCCGTCCGGCCGGAGCAGCCCACCGGCCCTGGCGCGGCCGCCGAACCGGTCGGGCCCTGGAAGATCGAACGATGAGAGGCCGGGCGCTGCGAGATCAGCCGCAGCGA
The DNA here is from genome assembly GCA_963730945.1 of uncultured Actinomycetota bacterium. GTDB lineage: Bacteria > Actinomycetota > Actinomycetes > Mycobacteriales > Pseudonocardiaceae > Pseudonocardia. The sequence goes on along the minus strand of CAVSTV010000001.1, from coordinate 254,422 downwards.
ACCGGGCTCGACCGGCTCGTTCGCGCTGCGCAGCCGGGCGGCCGGGACACCGGCGGCGAGCAGCTCGGCGCGGTCGAGATCGTCGGCCTGGATGTCGGTGCCGGCCACCGGCTCGGTCGTCAGCCACGAGATCAGCCCGTCGGTGCCCCCCGCCGGCGGCGGCCGGTTGGACAGCACGTAGGGCGCCGGCGCGACGGTCAGCATCAGCAACGCCGTGGCGCCCAGCACCGCCGGTACCCGGCCGAGGTTGCGCTCGGCCAGCCGGTCGGCCAGCAGCGCGACGGTCATGGCCAGCACCGGTGCGACGAGCAGCGCGGCGGTGGTCCGGGACGGTCCGGGGACCAGCCCGACCACGAGCAGCAGGGCCGCGGCCGAGAACACCGGCCGCAGCCAGTCCACCGCACCCCAGGCCACCGCGACCACGACCAGACCGGCCAGCACCGCCGCCACCGCGAGCGAGGTCGGCGGCACCGGGCCCGCCACCCCGGCCAGCGGGCCGGTACCCACCGCGAGGTAGGCCACGGCGACGGCGCCGATCCCGAGCAGGGCGCCGAACGGGATGCGCAGCCGATCGGGCACCTGCACGCTGCGGCCGAGCACCAGGTGCGCGGCCAGCGCGAGCAACGCGGCCCCGACCAACGGCGCGGTCGCCGCGGCGAGCAGGGCGGCGCCGATCGCGGCCTTGCCCCACAGCCGGACCGCGAACAGCGCGGCGATCATCAGCAGGGTGACGGCCGGGGCCCCGGCCGAGATGGCGAAGTGCAGCGTGATCGCGGGCAGGCTGGCGCCGAGCAGCCCGACCCCGATCGCCGTGCCGGGCAGCGACGCACCGAGCCTGCGCAGCACCGGCCAGACCAGCAACGCCGACACCGCGCCCAGCAACAGACACGCCCAGCGCGTCGCGTCGACGATCGGGATGCCGGCCAGCGGCAGCAGCGGCTGCACCATGGCCAGCTGGATCGCGGCCAACCGATCACCGATCGGCAGCGGGTCGACGGCGAGCTCGGCGCCGCGCACGACCACCGTGGCCACCGCCAGCCGGGTCTCGCCGAGCGTGGCCGGCGCGGCGACCGGGCGCAGTCCGGCCAGCACGTGCACCGTGGCGATGACGCCGCCGATCAGCAGGAACCAGGCCAGCGGAACGGCGCGCGCGGTCAACCAGCCGCGCGCGGACCGCGGCGGCGAGTTCACCTGCTCACCTCGGGCATCACCGACGTCGATGCCGCCCGGCCGGGTCACGGATCCCGGATCGGGCACGGCCACCGGAACGGAGGTCCCGGTGTGGGTCCCGTTGGAGTTCCCGGTGGATGTCCCAGCGGAGTTGCGCCTACGCCGAAGCGCCGCCCGGAACGGTCCGAGCGGCGCGGTGGCTCCGGACCGCGTACTCAGCGGCCTGCGCCTCGGGCCGCTGCGGCCCGCTCCGCCGACTCACCGTTGTCGGTGCGACCGGCGGGCTTGTCGCCCGATCCGCCGGCCTTGTCGGCGCGACCCGGCGGGTTGCCCGGCCCGTCGGGCTGGCCCGCGTTGCCGGGCCGGCCGGAGGTCTGGTCGCCGGGGCGCAGCTGCCGGGCACCGCGCTGCTCGCCACGGCCGCCCTGGCCCAGCTCGTTGGCCAGCAGTTCCGCCAGTCGGGTGATCTCCGCCCGAGCGTCGTCCCGCAGCGACGCGAGCCGGGCGACCTCCTGCTCGGCCTGGTCCCGCATCCGCTGCGCGGCGTGCGCGGCGCGGGCCCGCACCGTCTCCGCGTCGCCCTCGGCTTGCCGACGGTGCTGCTCGGCGGCCCGCCGGGCGGACTCGTGCATGGTGTCGATCTCGGATCGGGCGGTGGACATCTGGGCGGCGATCTGCTGCTCGCGCTCCTGCAGCTCGACCGTGCGCTGGGCGGCCTGCTGGTCCAGCAGCGACGAGCGCGCGATGAGGCTCTGCTCCACCTCGTGGCGGTGCTGCTCGGCGGCCGCCCTGGCCTGCTCGATCACCGCAGCCGCCTCGCGGCCGGCGGCCGCCCTGGCCTCGGCGGCCTCCTGCTCGGCCAGCCGCAGCAGCTTCTCCGCCCGGTACCCGAAGCTCTCCTCGGGCGGGGTGCGCTCGTTGAACTGCGGGTCCGATCGCAGGCCGCGGATCTCGGTCTCGGTCGCCGTGGCGTGCTGCTCGGCGAGTGCGCGCCGGCGCTCGCTGTCGGCCAGCTCGCGGCGCAACGATTCGATCTGCTCGGCCTGTCGCCCGACGTGCTCGTCCACCGTGGAGCGATCGTATCCGCGCAGCACCACGTCGAAGCGGCGGCGCTCGGTGCCGGATCCACCGACCCCGCCACGCTGGCCGGGGATCGAAGGCGCATTGGACGACGTTTCGGAATCAACCACGGGGGCATCCTTGCGATCGTTGCTGTTCATCATGCGCCGTCGGGGGTGACGCATGCCGGGGACACGTAACAGGCAGTATGCACCCCGATTGTGGAGAAGGTAACCGGTGGTGGTCGCTACCCACAACCGCCGGAAGGCCGACTGAAGATCGTTTCCGGCGGGCTCGCGCCGTCGGCGATATCCACAAAGCGACCGACCTCCGACGCCCCGGCCGACGCCTCGCACCGAACCCCGCCGGGATGGTCGAGCCTGACCCGGCCAGCCGCACGTGCGCCGGACCGACCGGTCGCCGATCCCACCTCACCCACCCCGCGGACGGTGACGTTCCGCGTCCCGATCGGACACCGCTCCGGGAACCGGATGGGCCCGGTGCGCGCCCGGAGCGGGCGGCGACCCAGCACCGATCAACACCTGATCGGATCATCGGTGCGCGACCGCGCCACTACGCCGAGTAGTTGATTCGACGCCCAGCGTTGATCAGGACCTGCGCTTGGCCACCTCGTCACGCAGCTGCGGCGCCACCGTGAACAGGTCACCGACGACCCCGAAATCAGCGATCTCGAAGATCGGCGCATCGGTGTCCTTGTTCACGGCAATGATCGTCTTCGAGGTCTGCATGCCGGCCCGGTGCTGGATCGCACCCGAGATCCCCAGCGCGATGTAGAGCTGCGGTGAGACCGTCTTGCCGGTCTGCCCCACCTGGAACTGCGGGGGGTAGTAGCCCGAGTCCACCGCGGCCCGCGACGCCCCGACCGCGGCACCCAGCGAGTCGGCCAGCGCCTCGATCACGGTGAAGTCGTCGGCCGACCCGACACCCCGCCCGCCGGAGACCACCACACTGGCCTCGGTCAGCTCAGGGCGGTCGCCGCCGACGATCGGTTCCCTGCTGGTCACGGTGGCGCTGCGGCCGGTGGCCGCCGGCAGCTCGACCGCCTCCTCGGCACCGGCGCCGGCCGCCGCGACGATCTCCACCGAGCCCGGGCGCAGGGTGATCACCGGGTGCGCGGTGTTCGCGGTGGCCTCGGCCACGTAGGCCCCGCCGAACACCGAGTGCGTCACCGCGGGCCCGTCCGACCCGGCCGCGACCGCGACCGCGTCGCCGAGCAGCCCGGAGCCGGTTCGCACGGCCAGCCGACCGGCGATCTCCTTGCCATCGGCGGAGACGGTGATCAGCACCGCCGCCGGGTCCTTGGCCTCGACCAGCGCGGCCAGCACCGAGACCTCGGGGCTCAGGAAGTCGGTGGAGTCGGACTCCGCGACGTAGATCTTCTCCGCGCCGTGCTCGCGCAGCCCGTCGGCCAGCTTGGCGGCGGTGCCGGCGGCACCGACCACCACCGCGGACGGCTCGCCCAGCTCGCGGGCCGCGGTCAGCAACTCGTAGCTGCTCTTGCGGATCTCACCCTCGACGTGGTCGACGAGGACCAGGACCTCTGCCATCTGTCTCTCCCGTTCTCGTCCTGCGATGAGCTGCTGCGTCCTAGATGAGCTTCTGGGCGACCAGGAAGGCCGCGATCCGGGTGCCGCCGTCGCCCTCGTCGGCCACCTTCTCCCCCGCGCTCTTGGGCGGCTTGGGCTGCGCGGAGCTGACCGAGCTGGTGGCGGTGGCCAGGCCGACCTGCGACGGGTCGATGCCGGCATCGGCCAGCGTCAGCGTGGAGACCGGCTTCTTCTTGGCGGCCATGATCCCCTTGAACGACGGGTACCGCGGCTCGTTGATCTTCTCGCCGACCGATACCACCGCCGGCAGCTCCGCGGTCAGCACGGTGATCCCGTCGTCGGTCTCGCGGCGCACGGTGATCGCCGTGCCGTCCACGGTGATCTCGCGGGCGTGCGTGAGGGCCGGCAGGCCCAGCAGGTCGGCCACCATCGCCGGTACCGCGGCGGCGCGGCCGTCGGACGCCTCGTTGCCGGCGACTACCAGGTCGAACCCGCCGTCGGCGAAGCTGGATCCGATCACCGTGGACAGCGCCCTGGCGGTCTGGATCGCACACGAGCCGTGCAGCGCCTCGTCGCACAGGTGCACCGCGGCGTCGGCCCCCATCGACAGCGCCTTGCGGATCGCCTCGGTGGCCCGCTCCGGACCCATGGTCAGCACGGTGACCGTCGAGTCGTCGTGCGACTCCTTGAGCTGCAGGGCCGCCTCCACCGCGCGCTCGTTGATCTCGTCGAGCACCGCATCGGTGGCCTCCCGGTCCAGGGTGCCGTCCGAGGCGTTGAGCGTGCGCTCCGAGTACGTGTCGGGAACCTGCTTGATCAACACGACGATGTTCATCGGATCTCCTCGACCTCCTGCCGGGTGCGGGCGTGCCGCGGTGACGCGGCCGGCCCGGGCGCCGCCTGTCGCGTCGAGAATGCCATCAGCAACCCGGGTTCGGGTCGCTGACCGACGGCTGACCTGATTGTTACCAGCAGGTAGCCCGGCAGCCACCCGGGCATCGGTGAGGCTGCTCACCTCTGTGCGGTGGCCACGAACGTTGCCGGGGTGATCGCGGGATCCGGTTGGTTCCTCGCAAGGCGGAGGAGTTGCCGATCCCGGGGTTGGATCGGCGGCGACGACAACGCCGCGAGGGACAGACCGGGCCCGCGAGGACCCGGTGAACGTTCGTGGCCACCGCACCAGCGGCACCGGCGGGTCGCTGTTGACCGCTAGGGTTCACGAGCGCACGCGTCGCCGCAGTACACCGGCCCGCGGACGGCGCGGACGAACGGGGGTGCCGCCGTGGTGGTGACCGGCTATGACGACCGGCAGGGATGCGGCTACGTCATGAGTACCGGGCCGGACGCGGTGAATCCCACGCCGGGCACCCAGACCGTCAGCCACGAGGGGGTGCTGGTGCGCTGCACCCCCGAGCTGGCCGTGACGCTGCGGGACTCGCTCACCCGCCGGCCGCTCACCCGGCTCAGCCGCACCGGGCCCGAGGTGCCGCTGACCCTCGACGACCCCATCGTGCTGGCCTGGCTGACCCACCATGTGGGCGGGGTGCTCACGGTCAGCGGTGGCCCCGGCCCGCGGATCGCCGGCTGAACGTCCGCTGCCAGCTGGCCCGGATCAGCCGGGCGGGATCGACTCGGGGCCGGCCAGCCGAAAGTGCACCACCAGCCGCCCGTCGGACAGCGGGCGGACGTCGGGTCGGAACGGCGGCTGCTGGGCGTTCAGGTAGAGCTCCAGCGATGAGGCGGCCGGCCGGCCGTTGACGTCGATCACGGCCACCACCCCGCGCAGCACCGCCATCCGGCGGGCGGTGTCGGCCGACTCGCCAGGGACTGTGGGGAAGTCCTCGATCTGCAGCACGTGCTGCATGGCCGCCCCGGCCAGCACCGTGGCCAACCGGCCGTCCACCCGGTCGGCCAGCAGCAGCTGGTGGGCCGGCTCGGACAGCTCCAGCGCCGGGTTGGTCGCCAGCAGCGGGCCGGTCCCGGTGGTCAGCACCATGTCCGCGACGGGCGCGGGCGGTGCGCAGACACTCAGCACGCCCGCGGCCGAGGGCATCCGCACCACCGGTGATCCGAGCTCGCCGCAGCCGGCCTCGCTCGGCACCACGGTGACCGATCCGACGGGGACCGAGTCCACCGCGAACCGCCCCGCCGGCACCCCGGCCGCGACCAGCTCGGCCCGGTCCAGCGGCGCGGCCGACAGCACCACGCGCTCGTCGAGCTCGCCGGTCAGCCAGCGGGCCAGCGGCTGGTACGAGCTGGGCACCGGCGGCGCGACCGGCCACACCACCGTCACCATGCCGCTGACCAGGGCCACGGTCACCGCCGTCGCGGCGGCGATGGAGAAGCGCGGTCCCTGATCGGCGGCGACGTCGGACAGCAGCGCGCCCACCAGCAGCGCCAGCGCCGGGACGGCGAGCAACAGCGTGCTGCGAGCCGGTCCGGCGCCCACCGAGCACGCCAGCCAGACGGCGACCATCGTGACCACCGGCCGCAGATCGGGCCGGCCCATCCAGGCCCGCGCCAGCACCAGGGCACCGAGGCCCAGGATCGCGATCAGGGTCGGCAGCGGCGCCGGGGTCGTCCCGAGCCCGCCGGTCGGGCCACCCAGCAGGGCCCAGCCGAGCACCGCGGCCGCGGTCACCGCGGCCGGGTGGCCAGCGTGATCCGCGGCGTCGGACGCAGCAAACCACCCGGCCTGGCCGCGGACAGCATGTGCGCGCCGAGCGCCAGCAGGCCGGCGGCGGCCACCGGAGCGGTCAGCACGGCCGCGACCAGCAGCGCGGTCACCGCCAGCACCCGTCCGGCGCCCAGCCGGACGCGGAACCCGACCACCGCGGCCAGCGCGATCCAGCAGCCGGCCACCGCCCCCGGGTCGACGGTGGGTTGCAGGCGCAGGGCCAGCGGGCCGAGCCCGGCCACGATCACCGCGGTGGCCGCCGCGTTGCCGCCGAGGTCGAGCCGGCGCAGCAGCGGCCAGACCAACGCGACGGTCAGCAGCCCGGCGAGCAGGCACAGCGCCCGTCCCGACTGCAGCAGGCTGGAGGACCAGGCGGCCCCGGCGACGGCCTGGGCCGCGGCCAGCTGGGCGAGGAACCCGATGTCCAGCAGCCGCGCGACGCTCGCCCCGGAGCCGGCCGCCGGCTGCAGGCTCGCGCCCAGGACCGCATCCAGCTCGGCGGGTGCTGGCGGGGCGCCGGGGCGGGTGCCGATCAGCACGTTCAGCAGCGCGATCGGCGTCAACACCAGCAGCAGCCCCGGCAGGTCCCCGGAGAGGCGGTCGACGAGCTCGGCGCGCACGCCCGTCACCCGCTCGGACGCCGAACGACCGACGGCCACCATCGCCGCACCCCCCTCCGTCACAACGGGTGCTACCTCCACCAGGGCCCGCAGTCTGCCAGCACCATCGAGCGACCCGATTGGCCCCTCCGAGCGCGGAGTTCGGCAACACAGCGTGCTCGAGCGGCCGGGTCACCGGGTGGCGCCGGCACCGGCGGCGCGGCGACGTCGGCGCTGAGTAGGTTCGCTGGGATGCGCGTCCTCGTCGTGTCCTGGGAGTACCCGCCGGTCATCGTGGGCGGGCTCGGGCGGCACGTGCACGCGCTGGCCACCGAGCTGGCCGCCGCCGGGCACGACGTGGTCGTGCTGAGCAGGCGCGCGAGCGGTACCGACGCCCACACCCATCCCACCGACGACGAGGTCATCGACGGGGTCCGGGTGCTGGCGGTGGCCGAGGACCCGCCGCACCTGGAGTTCGAACGCGACCTGATCGCGTGGACGCTGGCGATGGGCCACGCCATGCTGCGCGCCGCGCTGTCCAGGTTGGACGGTTGGCGGCCGGACGTCGTGCACGCCCACGACTGGCTGGTCGCCCATCCGGCGATCGCGCTGGCCACGGCCTGGCAGGTGCCGCTGGTGGCCACCGTCCACGCCACCGAGGCGGGCCGGCACGGCGGCCGGCTGTCCGTGCGGCTGAGCCGGCAGGTGCATTCGTGCGAGTGGTGGCTGGTGCACAGCGCCGACGCGGTGATCACCTGCTCGGCCGCGATGCGCGCCGAGGTGGCCACCCTGTTCGATGCGGATCCGTCGTCGATCTCGGTGTTGCACAACGGGATCGCGCCCCGGCGCTGGCGATCGACGCCCGCCGCGGTGGCTGCGGCGCGCGGTCGCCACGGGCCCGGCACCGAGCCCCTGCTGGTCTACTTCGGACGCCTGGAGCACGAGAAGGGCTGCCAGGATCTGATCGCGGCGCTACCGCGGATCCGGCGCACGCATCCCGGCGCCCGGTTGCTCGTCGCGGGCACCGGTTCGGCGGCGGCGATGCTGGCCGCAACGGCCCGCGAGCAGCGGGTGCTGCGCAGCGTCACCTTCCTCGGCCACATCCCGGACCGGGAGCTGGCCGCGCTGCTCGCCGCGGCCGATGCGGTGGTGCTGCCCAGCCGTTACGAGCCGTTCGGCATCGTGGCCCTGGAGGCGGCGGCGGCGGGGGCCGCGGTGGTGGCCTCGACCGCCGGCGGGCTCGCCGAGGTGGTGATCGACGGCGAGACCGGGGTGAGCTTCGTCCCCGGCGACGTCGCCGGGCTGGCCGCCGCGGTAGCCAGGGTGCTGGACGACCCGGGCGCGGCGCGCCGGCGGTCCCGGGCCGCCCGCAGCCGGCTGGCCAGCGACTTCGACTGGGCGCGGATCGCCGCGGCCACCGCCCGGCTGTACGCCGCAGCGCGACCGGCCGGCCCGACCCAGCTGGGTCGACCCAAGATCGCGACCGGCAACGCGTTCGGCCCGACCGGCAGCTGACCACGGGGCACCAGACCGCGGGCGCCGATCGCTCAGGCCGCGCGAGCCCGGTCGAGCATCAGGTCCAGCGCCACCGCGGAGAACTCGTCAGCGAGCTGGTCCACCAGCTCGTCCCGACCCTCGTCGATGGCCACGTTCACCGCGGTCGCGTACTCGTCGTGCAGGGCCCGCAAGCGGGCCTCGATGTTGTTGTCCACACCTGATCAAGCGTTCGGGACAGGTCGATCGTTTCCGGACTTGTCGCAGCTCACATCGATTCCGAAGCACACGATCGTGGCATTGACTCCGCGCTGACCGGCGGCGCGGGCCGCGACACCGCCACGATCGGTCGATCTCGGGGAACGGTCCACGGTATCGAGCTTAGAGTTATCGAGTGACGACGGAAGGTGACAATCTCGCGCGCATCGCGGAAACCTCCGAGCAGCCCCAGCAGGCGCCCGAGCCCCCGACCTTCATCCGCGGACCGCTGCGTCCCAGCCACCTGCGCACGGTGCGGGCCCGCAGCTCCCGACGGCTCGTCTCGCACGCCTTCCGGGCGGCCGACGCGGGGTTCCTCACCGTGCTGTCGATCGTCATCCTGATCGGGTCGAGCCCGCTGTCGCTGCCGCGCCAGCCCACCGGCGCAACGGCGCCGTTCGTCATCGGGGTGATCATCCTGATGTACACGCTGCGCACCTCGGAGGGCTATCGGTTCCACCGGAGTCAACGCTGGTCACACCAGGTCGCCCACGTCATGCTGATCACCGCGGTGGTCGGTTTCGGCATCGCGGCCGGCACCGCGCTGCTGGCGGTGCCCGACCCGCCGACGCGCGGGGCCTGGCTGTGGACCGGGATCGCGGTGCCCGGCCTGGCCGTCATGCACACCATCTGGTGGCTGCTCGTGCACCGGTGGCGCCGGTTGCACTGGCTGACCCCGAACGTCGTGCTGGTCGGGGCGACCACCCGGGCCGAGCACCTGGTCAACGACGCCATCGCCCGGCAGGACATCAACGTCCTCGGGATCTTCGACGACCGGTTGAACCGGTCACCGCTGCGGGTGCTGGGCGTGCCCGTGCTCGGCAACACCGAGAAGCTGCTGCGTCACCACATCCTGCCGACCGTCGACCTGATCGTGGTGACGGTCGACCCGAGCGCCACGACCCGCGTCCGCGAGATCATGAACCGGCTGTCGGTGCTGCCGAACTCGATCACCATGATGGTCGACCAGGAGGACGAGACGGCCCGCGTCGCCGCGGTCGCCCACCTGGCCGATGCCCCGCTGGCCCCCCTCGGCCGGCCGGTTGACCCGGAGCGCAAGGCGGTCAGCAAGCGGGTGCAGGACCTGGCCATCGGGATCCCGATGCTGCTGCTCGCGCTCCCGGTGATCGCCATGGCGGCGCTGGCGGTGCGCCTGGACAGCCCTGGGCCGATCTTCTTCCGGCAGCGCCGGCACGGCTTCAACAACGAGGAGATCCTGGTCACCAAGTTCCGGACCATGCGCCACGAGACCGCCGACGCCAAGGCCGAGCGGCAGGTCACCGCGAACGACGACCGGATCACCAAGGTCGGTCGCTTCCTGCGCCGATCGAGCCTGGACGAGGTGCCGCAGCTGTGGAACGTGCTGCGCGGCGAGATGGCCCTGGTCGGACCGCGGCCGCACGCGGTGGGCATGAAGACCGGTGAGGTCGAGTCCGCGCAGCTGGTGTCCGAGTACGCGCACCGGCACCGGATCAAGCCCGGCCTCACCGGGTGGGCCGCGATCAACGGCTCACGTGGGCCGATGCACTCTCCCGCCGACGTCAAACGCCGGGTCGCGCTCGACGTGGAGTACATCGAGCGCCAGTCGCTGTGGCTGGACCTGCAGATCCTCGCGCTCACCGCACCGCGGCTGCTCGGCGACAGCTCCACCATCCGCTGACGCGCGGGCGCGGGTTCGAGGATCAGGCCAGCCCGTTCTCGATGGCGTAGCGGACCAGGGCGGCTCGGGTGCGCAGCCGCAGCTTGCGCAGCATGTTCTGCACGTGGTTCTCCACGGTGCGCGGGGACAGCCCGAGTCGGGTGCCGACCTGCCGCGCGGTGAGCCCCTCGACGACCAGTCGCAGCACGTCCACCTCGCGCTGGGTCAGCGTCCGGCCGACGAGCTGCGGGTCGGTCGGGCGGCCGAACTCCGACAGCACCACGTCGGCGAGCCCGGGGCTGAACACCGCCTCGCCGCGGGCGGTGCGGGTCACCGCGTCCGCGAGCGCCGCGGCCGCCGCCGGTTCGCCGGGCGCGCTGCGCACGACGCTGGTGGCGCCGGCCCGCACGGCGGCCAGCACGGTCGCGTGATCGGGCGCGGCGGCCAGCGCCAACACCGGGATCTGCGGGACCGCGGAGGCGAGCGCGTCGATCGCGGTCACCGCTGCCGGCACGCCGTCGAGGTCGACGATCAGCAGCTGCGGTCGGCGGGCCACCGCCTGCCGGGTGGCCTCGGCCGGTACCGGGGTCCGCCCGACGATCTCGACGCCGTCGCCGTAGCCCCGATCGGAGGCCGCCGCGTCGAGCACGACCACGGTGATCCGCGGCAGTGGCTGCCCCGCGCCTGACCAGATCATCCGACCGGGCACCAGCTCGTGATCACGTTCCCGATCCTGGCAAGGACCGGCGCCCGGCGCCACCGCATCCGGTCCAGCCTCGCGCCTCCGAGCCGGTCCCGCGGATCACCTCGTTGGTGCGAACGGCACTTTCGCACGTCAGGTGCGAGCGAGAGTGCCGTTCGTACCGCTGCGGCCCGCGCGTGTGGCTCAGTCGTCGGCCAGGCCCTGCTCGATCGCGTAGCGCACCAGCTGCGCGCGGTTGTGCAGCTGGAGCTTGCGCAGCGTGTTCTGCACGTGGCTCTCCACGGTGCGGTGCGACAGCACCAGTCGCTCACCGATCTGTCGTGCCGTCAAACCCTTGGCCACCAGGCGCAACACCTCGGTCTCGCGCTCGGTGAGCACCGGGGACGCGCCGCCGGGCCCGGGCGGGGCGTCGGCCAGCCTGCGGTACTCGCCCAGCACCAGCCCGGCCAGGCCGGGGGTGAACACCGGGTAGCCGTCGGCGGTGCGCCGGACCGCGGCCAGCAGCTCCTCGACCCCGGCCGACTTGACCAGGTACCCGGTGGCGCCGGCCTTGACCGCCTCCAGCACGTCGGTGTGCTCGCCGCTGGCCGAGAGCACCAGGATCTTCGTCTCCGGCAGCTTCTCCAGGATCCCCTCGATGGCCTGCATGCCGGTGGTCGAGCCGAGGTGCAGATCCATCAGCACCACCCGCGGGCGGGTGGCGTAGGCGATCCGGACCGCGGCCGCGGCGTCGGGCGCGGTGGCGACGACGGCGATGCCGCGCTCGGTCAGGTCCCGGGCCACCCCCTCGCGCCAGATCGGATGGTCGTCGACGACCATCACCGTGATCTCCTGGACCCCATCGCTCGCGTCGCCGCCGTCGAGCTCGGTCACTGGTCCACCCCCGCGGGACATCCCGGGTCGGCGGTCATGCCGTCACCTCCCGGGGCATCCGGACGATCCATTCGGTGCCGCGTTCCGGCCCGGTGTCGCAGCTGATCGTGCCACCCAGCTCACGGACCCGGCCGAGCATGGATCGCGCGACGCCGATCCGGCCGTCGGCCTCCGCCGCGGCCAGCCGGCCGGCCGGGATGCCCGGCCCCTGGTCGCGCACGCTGATCTCGACGGTCGCGCCCAGATCCTCCAGCAGCACCCACGCCGGCGCGTCCGGCCCGACGTGGACAGCCACGTTGGCCAGCGCGGCACCGACCACAGCCACCAGCTCGTCGACGACGCGCGCCGGCAGCTCGACGCCGTGCGCCGGGGTGGCCACGCTGATCCGGGTCGAGGAGAAGGTGCGCAGCGCCGCGGCCAGGTCGCGGCGCCCTTCGGCGTCGACCGCGGCCGGTCCGGTGGTGAGCAGCGTGCGCAGCGCGAACTCCTGCTCCCCGGCCAGCCGGCCCAGCTGCCCGGCCTCGCCGCCCAGCTCACCACCGCGCCGGCGCAGGAAGCCGAGCACCTGCAGCACCCCGTCGTGCACCGCCCGGGCCAGCCGCTCCCGTTCCAGCGCGGCCGCCTCGGCCGCGACGGCCGCCCGCAGCCGTTCGGCGGAGCGCAGCAGCACGGTGGCGGCGAAGCCGACGGTCAGCCCGAGCAGCACGATCAGCTGGATGTCGCCCAGCTCGGTCTCCGGTCGGGCCTGCACGGCGAGCAGGGTCGCGGACACCAGCGCCGCCCCGAGCAGCCCACCGCGGACCCCGAAGCAGAGCGCGCAGGCGATCACTGCGGCCGGCGTCCAGATCGATCCCATCACCGGCGCGTCCGCCGCCAGCTGGGCCGGGGTCTGCACGAACGGGGTGCTGGCCATCACCGCGACCGTGACGGCGATGTCGACGATCGCGATCGGGCCACGCCTCCCGGCCCGGGCACCGGCGCGCAGGTAGCCGTAGCCGCTGACCGCCGTCCAACCGGCCATCACGACCAGCACCGCGACCGCCGCCACCGGGGATCGGTAGTCGGGCAGCGCGAGCAGCACGGCCAGCCCCGAGCTGATGAGCGCGAGCACCCGGTAGACGAGCAGGCCGCGCCACAGCGGTTCGAGCGGCCGTTGCGGGTCGGCCGTGATCGGGTCGGACGCGATCGGCGAGCTCACCCCGCCATCCTCCCGCGCCGCGGCGATCACCCCGCGCGCAGCCGCCGGAGAGCTCGCAGCTGTGCACAACCGACCGCTCCGGCCAGGAGTGCCGGGTCCACCCCGGAGAGTGGGACCATGACAGCCATGACGGTACGGACCGCGGCCGCGCTCATCTCGGCCGAGGAGTTCCTGTCGCACGACTACCCCATCGGCTCGGAGCTGATCGACGGGGTGGTCCACATGAACGATCCGGGTTTCCGACACCAGCTCATCTGCAGTCGGATCTACGACGCGCTGATGCTCTGGTCACACCGCGAGGAGGGCACCGGTCGCCCGGGCTGGGGCGGCAACTGGGTGCTGTCGGACCGCAACGTCTTCAAGCCCGACGTCTGGTGGACGAGCAGCCCGCCGACCGGCACCCGCAACGACGGCCCGCCCGACCTCGCGGTCGAGGTCCGCTCCCCCGGCACCTGGCACCGCGACATCGGCCGCAAGCTCGACCGCTACCGCGCGGCCGGCACGAAGGAGCTGTGGCTGGTGGACACCCCGGCATCGACCGTGCTCGTCTACCGGGTCGGCGCGTTCGCCGAAGCGCTCGAGATCGGCCCCGGCGAGCAGCTCACCAACCCGCTGCTGCCCGGCTTCACGCTGCCCATCGACGAGCTGTTCGCCGACTGATCAGCGACCGGTGAACTCGGCCTTGCCCGGCCCGCTCTCCAGGAACGAGCTCATGCCGATCTTGCGGTCGTCGGTGGCGAACAGGGCCGCGAACAGCTCGGCCTCCAGGTTCAGCCCGGTGCGCAGGTCGACGTCGAGCCCGCCGTCGATGGCCTTCTTCGCCGCGGCCAACGCCATCGCCGGCCCGTTGACGAACTGCTCGGCCCAGGTCCGGGCCGCGGTGTAGACCTCGGCCGCCGGCACGACCTGGTCCACCAGCCCGATCTGCAACGCCTCCGCCGCACCCACCATCCGGCCGGTGAAGATCAGGTCCTTGGTCCGCGGCGCGCCGATCAGCCGCGCCATCCGCTGGGTGCCGCCGCCCCCGGGGATCACGCCGAGCAGGATCTCCGGCTGACCGAGCTTGGCGTCGTCGGCACACACCCGCCGATCGCAGCCGAGCGCCACCTCCATGCCGCCACCCAGCGCGTAGCCGGTGATCGCGGCCACCGTCGGTTTCGGGATCTCGGACAGGGCGCCGAAGCACTCGCAGAGCCGGCGAGCCATCGACGACATGATCGCGTAGGACATGCTCGACATCTCCTTGATGTCGGCACCGGCCGCGAACACCCGCTCACCGCCGTAGATGACCACGGCCCGGACGTCGGCGCGCCAGGTCGCCTCCTCGGCGCACCCCTTCAACTCCTCCTGCACCTGCCGGCTGAACGCGTTCATCGGCGGCCGGTCCAGCCGGATCGTGCCCACCCCGCCGTCGACCTCGAGCTTGACGAATTCGGTCACGCCCGCACCCTAAATGATCGATCGTCGGGAGGCGGAGCGTCGAAGCCGGCGTCAGCGCAGCCAGGCGGTGTAGCGGCCGCGGCGGCGGCGCACGCCCAGCGGCAGCCCGAACGTCGCGGTCAGGTTCTCGTCGCTGAGCACGTCGTCGATCAGGCCGGCGGCCACCACGCCCCCCTCGCGCAGCAGCAGGGCGTGCGTGTAGCCCCGGGGGATCTCCTCGACGTGGTGGGTGACCAGCACCGATGCCGGCGCGTTCGGGTCCTCGGCCAGCGTGGCGAGGCGCGCGAGCAGGTCCTCGCGGCCACCCAGGTCCAGGCCGGCCGCGGGTTCGTCGAGCAGCAGCAGCTCCGGGTCGGTCATCAGCGCGCGGGCGATCAGCGCCCGTTTGCGTTCGCCCTCGGACAGGGTGCCGAACGTGCGCCCGGCCAGGGCGCGCACGCCCAGCGCGTCGAGCAGCAGATCGGCCCGGTCGGTGTCGGTGTCCTCGTACCGCTCCCGCCAGCGACCGAGCACCCCGTAGCCGGCGCTGACCACCACGTCACGCACGGTCTCGTCGCCGGGCACCCGCAGCCCGAGGCCGGCCGAGGACAGCCCGATCCGGGTCCGCAGCTCGAACACGTCGACCCGGCCCATCCGCTCGCCCAGCACGTGCACCACGCCGGTGGTCGGGTGAAGTTCGGCGGCCGCGAGCCGCAGCAGCGTCGTCTTGCCGGCGCCGTTGGGCCCCAGCACGACCCACCGCTCGTCCAGCTCGACGGCCCAGCTGACCTCGCGCAACAGCGTCGACGCGCCGCGGCGCACGCCGACCCCGTCCATGCGCAGCACGAGGTCGGTGAGGTCGGGCGGTTCGCTCACCGCCGTGAACAACGACTCAGACGAGGTTCCCTGTGCGCCCACGGCCCTATCCTCGCTGATCGTGTCCGTGTTCCCGTTGGGTGCCCACGTCGAGTCCGACGGCGTGCGTTTCGCCGTCGCCTCGAGCAGCGCCGAATCCGTCGAGGTCTGCCTCGTCGAGGGCCCGGGCGACGGCACCGGCGAGCAGCTGAGCGAGCGCCGCGTCGAGCTCACCGAACGTACCTTCGGCGTCTGGCACGGGCACATTCCCGGCATCGGCGCAGGTCAACGCTACGGGTACCGGGTGCACGGGCCGTACCGGCCGTGGCACGGGCTGCGCGCGAACCCGGCGAAGATCCTCGTCGACCCCTACGCCCGTCGGATCAGCGGGCGGGTCACCGACCTGGAGTCGGCCCGGGGCTGGGTGGACGACCCGATGACCGGCAACCTGAGCATGATCGACTCGCTGGGGCACGTGCCGCTGTCGGTGGTCACCGGGCCGGACGTGCCGACGCCCACCCCGCGACCCGAGGTGCCGTGGTCGGAGACGGTGATCAACGAACTGCACGTGCGGGGCTACACCAAGCTGCACCCCGAGGTGCCGCCCGAACACCGCGGCACCTACCTGGGGCTGACCCACCCGGCCGTGCTGGAGCACCTGAGAAGCACCGGCGTCACCGCGGTGGAGCTGCTGCCGGTCACCTCGATCGCCGAGGAGCCGCCGCTGCTGGCGCGGAAGCTGTCCAACTACTGGGGCTACGCCACGCTCGGATTCCTGGCCCCGCACGCCGGCTACGCCAGCGTGCCCGGCGCCGAGGTCACCGAGTTCGCCGCGATGGTGGCCGCGCTGCACGGCGCCGGCATCGAGGTGATCCTCGACCTGGTGCCCAACCACACCGCGGAGGGCGGCGTCGCCGGCACCACGCTGAGCTATCGCGGCCTGGATGCGCCGGCGTACTACTCGATGGGCGGCAACGGGATCGACGCCGACATCACCGGCACCGGCAACACCCTGGACTCCGGCTCGCCCACCGTGCTGCGGCTGGTGTGCGACGCGATGCGGCACTGGGTGACCACGTTCGGCGTGGACGGCTTCCGGATCGATCTGGCCAGCGTGCTCGGGCGACCGCGGTCAGGCCCGTTCGACCCGAACGCGCCGCTGCTGATGGCGATCGCGACCGACCCGGTGCTGTCGCGGGTGAAGCTGATCGCCGAGCCGTGGGACGCCACCGGCGAGGGCTACCGGGTCGGCGGCTTCGGGGTGGCCTGGTCGGAGTGGAACGGCCGCTACCGCGACGCGGTCCGCGACTTCTGGCGCGGCCACGGCCGGATCGGTGAGGTCGCGTCCCGGTTGACCGGCAGCTCGGATCTCTACAAGCTCTCCGGCCGCCGACCATGGGCGTCGATCAACTTCGTGACCGCGCACGACGGGTTCACCCTGCGCGACCTGCTGTCCTACGAGCGCAAGCACAACGAGCCCAACGGCGAGCACAACCGTGACGGCACCGACGACAACCGCTCGCAGAACTTCGGGGTGGAGGGCGACAGCACGTCGCCGGTGATCGTCGCCCGGCGGACCGCGGCGGCCCGGGCGATGATCGGCACCCTGCTGCTGTCCACCGGCACCCCGATGCTGCTGGCCGGTGACGAGCTGTGGCGCAGCCAGCGCGGCAACAACAACGCCTACTGCCTCGACGACCCGACCTCGTGGACGGACTGGACGCCCGGGCCGGAGGCGGCCTCGCTGACCGCGTTCACCGCCCTGGTCAGCTCGATCCGCCGGGGTGCGCCCGCGCTGCAACGCGATCAGTTCTACCGCGACGGCGAGGTGCTCTGGTGGCACCCCGACGGCCGCCGGCTGCGCGGGCACGACTGGCACGACGTCGGCCTGCACAGCCTCGGGCTGCAGCGCGAGGAGTGGCTGCTGGTGCTGCACGCCGGCGCCGAGGCGATCCCGGTCACGCTGCCGGTCGGGGCGCCGTTCGTCCCGGTCGTGGACAGCACCCGGGTCGACGGCCGCCCGCCGACCGACCGCGCGCTGCCCGGCGGAACCACCATCACGCTGCCGCCGCGCTCGTTGCTGCTGCTGCGTCAACGCCGCGGTGACGACGCGGCCGGCGAGTAGTCTCACCCCGTGCCTCGCTACGACTTCCGCTGCCGCCAGTGCGAGCAGACCTTCGAGGTGACCCGGCCGATGAGCGCCGCCGGTGACCCGGCCCGCTGCCCCTCGGGGCACGCCGACACGGTCAAGCTGCTGTCCACGGTCGCCGTGGGCGGGCGCAGCGCCGGCTCTCCGGCGGGGCCGCCGCGCCCGGGTGGCGGTGGCGGTTGCTGCGGTGGCGGCTGCTGTTCCTAGCCGCCGAGCGCGCAGCGGGGGGCCGCCCGGTCGCCTGTGCCGGCCTACGTAAGGTCGGCCCCGTCGCCCGATCGGGCCCGGAGATCCGGAACCCGCTGAGCTGCGGCGCGAACGAGGGGAACCCACGAAAATGACCACACTCGCCAGCGGGTCCAGCCTGGCCGCCGGACAGTCGATCTCGTCGGACAACGGCAAGTACAAGCTGGAACTGCAGGCCGACGGCAACCTGGTGCTGAGCGGCGCCGGCGGCAC
This sequence comes from uncultured Actinomycetota bacterium, assembly GCA_963730945.1. Lineage (GTDB taxonomy): Bacteria > Actinomycetota > Actinomycetes > Mycobacteriales > Pseudonocardiaceae > Pseudonocardia. The sequence goes on along the minus strand of CAVSTV010000001.1, from coordinate 236,302 downwards.
GGCCTGGGAGACCGGAACCGCCGGCAAGGACGGTGCCCGCGTCGACATGCAGGCCGACGGCAACTTCGTGCTCTACAGCGCGGGTAATGACGTCGTGTGGCGCACCGACACCGCCGACAAGCCCGGCGCGCACCTGGTGCTGCAGGACGACCGCAACATCGTCATCTACGCCGCCGACGGCACCACCGTGCTCTGGTCGCCCAACACCTACCTGACCGAGGCGGAGAAGGCGGCCGACGCCCAGCAGGAGGCCGAGGCGAAGGCCAAGGCCGACGCCGACGCGGCGGCAGCCGCGGCCGCCGCTGCGCCTCCCCCGGCCCCGGCCGCTCCGGCCCACCAGACCTACACCGTGGTCCGCGGGGACACCCTGTCCGCGATCGCGAAGCGGTTCTACGGCAAGGCCTCGGACTACAAGAAGATCGCGTCCGCGAACAACATCGCCAACCCGGACCTGATCCACCCGGGCCAGAACCTGATCATCCCGTGACGCCCGGGGTGGCGGGCCGCGTGAACCACGCGCTCCGCCACCCACGAGCGAGCCACACCCGCACTCAGCCCGCCAGCACGACCTTGCCCAGCTCGGCCGCCGAGGCCAACATCGGGTTCCGCGGCAGCACCCGCACCGTGTACCCGGTCAGCCCGGCGTGCGGCAGCTTGACGACCGACTCGAAGCGGTCCCCGTCGCCGTCGGCCGCGCCCACGTGCTCCATGGCCACGGTGACCGTGTCGGCGAGGTCGTCGGTCTCGCCGACCCGCCCGATCACCGCCTCCACCGTCACGTCCTCGGGGAGCAGGCCCGCCAGCTGCACCGCGGCCCGCACCGTCATCTCCGCTCCGACCTCCGGCGTGTCCGGCAGGCCCGAGGCGTCGACGCCGATCACCTGCACCCGCGGCCAGGCCTCGTTCAACCGGGCCCGGTAGGTGGCCAGCTCGCGGGCCGCCGCGAACCCGTCGGCGCCGGCCCGCTGGGCGGCGCGGGCGGCCGGGGCGTACCAGTCCTCGACGTACTCGCGGACCATCCGGGTGGCCTGCACCTGCGGGCGCAGCGTGGTCAGGGTGTGGCGCACGAGGTCCACCCAGCGCGTCGGCACCCCGTCGGTGCGCTCGTAGAACGCCGGTCCGACCTGGGTGGCCAGCAGCTCGTAGAGCGCGTTGGCCTCCAGGTCGTCGCGACGCACCGGGTCCTCGATGCCGTCGGCGGTCGGGATCGCCCAGCCGTTGGAGCCGTCGTAGAGCTCATCCCACCAACCGTCGCGGATGGAGAGGTTCAGCCCGCCGTTGAGCGCCGACTTCATCCCCGAGGTGCCGCAGGCCTCCAGCGGCCGCAGCGGGTTGTTCAGCCAGACGTCGCAGCCCCAGTACAGGTAGCGGGCCATCGACATGTCGTAGTCGGGCAGGAACGCGATCCGGTGCCGCACCGCCGCGTCGTCGGCGAAGCGCACCACCTCCTGGATGAGGGCCTTGCCGCCGTCGTCGGCCGGGTGGCTCTTGCCGGCCACCACCAGCTGCACCGGCCGGTGCGGATCCAGCAGCAGGTCGCGCAGCCGGTCCTTGTCCCGCAGCATCAGGGTGAGCCGCTTGTAGGTGGGCACCCGGCGGGCGAACCCGACGGTCAGCACCTCCGGGTCGAAGACCTGCTCGATCCAGCCCAGCTCCGGGGTGGACGCGCCGCGCTGCAGCCACGCCTCCCGCACCCGGCGCCGGACCTCGGCGACCAGCCGGGTGCGCAGCACGCCACGCAGCTCCCACAGCGCGGAGTCCGACACCGACGGGTCCGGGTCCGCGCCCGGCTCCCCGATCAGCGCGGTGACCTCGCGCGCCTCCCAGGTCGGGCCGTGCACACCGTTGGTCACCGAGCCGATCGGCACCTCGTCGGCGTCGAAACCCTGCCACAGCGCCCCGAACATGCCCCGCGAGACCGCGCCGTGCAGCCGGGACACCCCGTTGGCCCGCTGCGCCAGCCGCAGGCCCATGTGCGCCATGTTGAACATGTTGGTGTTGGGCTCGGCGCCCAGGTCGAGGATGCGGTCCATCGGGACCCCGGGCAGCAGGCCCGAGTCGCCCCCCGCGTCGGCGTCGCCGCTCGGGGCGGAGAAGTAGTGCCTGACCATGTCGATCGGGAACCGGTCGATGCCGGCCGGAACGGGCGTGTGCGTGGTGAACACGGTGCCGGCGCGCACCGCGGCCACCGCCTCGTCGAAGGACAGCCCATCGCGGTCGTGCAGCTCCCGGATGCGTTCCAGCCCCAGGTAGCCGGCGTGCCCCTCGTTGGTGTGGAAGATCTCCGGCTCCGGGTGTCCGGTGAGCGCGCAGTACGCCCGCACCGCACGCACGCCGCCGACCCCGACCAGGATCTCCTGCCGGATGCGCTGGTCCTGGTCACCGCCGTAGAGGCGGTCGGTGACACCGCGCAGGTCCAGCTCGTTCTCCTCGATGTCGGAGTCGAGCAGCAGCAGCGGCACCCGGCCGACCGCGGCCTGCCAGATCCGGGCGGTCAGCGTCCGGCCTCCCGGCATCGCGACGTCGACGAAGATCGGGTCGCCGTCCGCGTCGACGAGCAACTGCAGCGGCAGGCCCTGCGGGTCCAGCACCGGGTACTGCTCCAGCTGCCAGCCGTCCAGCGACAACGACTGCCGGAAGTAGCCCGAGCGGTACAGCAGCCCGACCCCGATCAGCGGCAGCCCGAGGTCGGAGGCGGCCTTGAGGTGATCGCCCGCCAGCACCCCGAGGCCGCCGGAGTAGTTGGGCAGCACCTCGCTGACGCCGAACTCCATCGAGAAGTAGCCGATCGCCGCGGGCAGCGTCGGGTCGTCCTCGCGCTCGCTCTGGTACCAGCGCGACTTGCTGAGGTAGGACGTCAGGTCGTCGGCGAGCTCGGTCACCGTGACCACCGTGTCGGCGTCGCGGGCCAGCTCGTTGAAGCGGGCCGAGGAGATCTCGCCGAGCAGCCGGACCGGGTCGTGCCCGGAGCGCTCCCAGGCCTGCGGGTCGAGGGTGGCGAACAGGTCCTGGGTCGGCGGATGCCAGGTCCACCGCAGGTTGGTCGCCAGGGTCTGCAGGGGCGCCAACGGGGCGGGCAGCTGGGCACGGACGGTGAACCGACGGAGAGCTCTCACCGGCAAGACGATAGTGAATGCATCCCGGGATCGGTCCAGCAGCGACCGAAGGGAGCAATCGGGAAGCCCTTTCCGGCACCAGCGGGCCACCGGCACAACCGAGCGTGATCGGTCGGGCGCGATAGGTTTCGGCCGGTGGGCGACCATCGGGTGAACTGTCGTCGTCGAATCCACCCGTTCTGACATCGGCACCCCGAGGTGGGTAGTTTCATCTTCTCGACCTGCACAGTGAGGGGGAGCCGATGACCGGCCGGCTGGGTATCGACGATGTCACCCCCGCGGTCGGCGACGGGCGCCATCCGAGCAAGGCCGTGGTGGGCGAGGTCGTGCCGATCATCGCCACGGTCTGGCGCGAGGGCCACGATGCGGTCGCCGCCAACATCGTCTGGAAGAAGGTCGGCAGCCGCGGCGCCGCCCAGCACATCCGGATGTCCCCGCACGGCAGCGGGACCGACCAGTTCGCCGGCTCCGTGGTCGCCGACGAGACCGGACTGTGGACCTTCCGGGTGGACGCCTGGAGCGACCCGTGGGCCACCTGGCGGCACGCCGTCACCGTCAAACTCGACGCCGGTCAGTCGGCCGAGGAGTTGGCCAACGACCTGGAGCTCGGCGCCCGGCTGCTGCAACGGGTGGGCCGCCGTCCGGCCGAGCGCGACCGCCGGGATCTGCTGTTCGGTGCGGCCAACGCGCTGCGCGACCCGGCGCTGCCGCTGCACGCCCGGGTGGCGCCGGCCCTGTTCCCGGCCGTCGAGCAGATCATGACCGAGCGACCGGTCCGGGAACTGATCACCCGCGGGCAGCCACGGCAGGTCTACGTCGACCGGCAGCGCGCGCTCTACGGCTCCTGGTACGAGTTCTTCCCGCGCTCCACCGGCGGCCGCGACGAGACCGGCCGCCCGGTGCACGGCTCCTTCGTCACTGCGACCAAGGACCTGGACCGGATCGCCGCGATGGGCTTCGACGTGGTCTACCTGCCGCCCATCCACCCGGTCGGTATCGCGCACCGCAAGGGCCCCAACAGCGCGACCTTCCCCGGCGGCAACCCGGTCGCCCCGCCCGGCAGTGTCGGATCCCCATGGGCGATCGGCTCGGCTGACGGCGGGCACGACGCGATCGATCCCGAGCTGGGCACGATCGAGGACTTCGACGCCTTCCGGGCGCGGGTCGAGGACCTGGGTATGGAGCTGGCGCTCGACTTCGCGCTGCAGTCCGCGCCGGACCACCCGTGGGTCGCCGCGCACCCGGAGTGGTTCACCGTGCGCCCGGACGGGACCATCGCCTACGCGGAGAACCCGCCCAAGAAGTACCAGGACATGTACCCGATCAACTTCGACAACGACCCGGCCGGCATCTACGCCGAGTCGCTGCGGGTGGCCCTCTACTGGGTGGAGCGCGGGGTTCGGATCTTCCGGGTGGACAACCCGCACACGAAGCCACCGGACTTCTGGCACTGGCTGATCTGGCAGATCAAGGCCCGGTATCCGGACGTGCTGTTCCTGGCCGAGGCGTTCACCCGGCCGGCTCGGCTGTTCGGCCTGGCCCGGCTGGGGTTCACGCAGTCCTACACCTACTTCACCTGGCGTACGACCAAGGCCGAGCTCACCGAGTTCGCCCAGATGCACGCCGACCGGGCCGACGAGTGCCGGCCCAACCTGTTCGTGAACACCCCGGACATCCTGCACGAATCGCTGCAGACCGGCGGTCCGGCGATGTTCGCCATCCGGGCCACGCTGGCCTCGACGTTCTCCCCGACGTGGGGCGTCTACTCCGGCTATGAGCTCTACGAGTGGGAGCCGGCCAAGCCGGGCAGCGAGGAGTACAAGCATTCCGAGAAGTACGAGCTGCGTCCGCGCGACTTCGCGGCCGCGGCGGCGACCGGTAGCTCGCTGGAGCCCTACCTGACCCTGCTCAACGAGATCCGGCGCGCGCACCCGGCGCTGCAGCAGCTGCGCCACATCCACTTCCACCCGGTCGACAACGACCAGATCATCGCCTACTCGAAGACCGACCCGGGCACCGGCGACACGGTGCTGGTGATCTGCACGCTGGACTCGTTCCACGTGCAGACCGGCAACACCGCGCTCGACATGCCGGCGCTCGGGCTGGACTGGAACGACCGGATGATCGTGCACGACGAGGTGGGTGGCGGCGCCTTCAACTGGGGCCAGTTCAACTTCGTGCGGCTGGAGCCGTGGCGGCAGGTGGCGCACATCTTCCGCGTGGAGAAGTAGCGCCGTCGGCGATCGGATGCTGCGGATCGTTGTCGTCGGGGCCGGCGTCATCGGGCTGACCTGCGCCTACCGGCTGGTCGAGGCGGGTCACACGGTGGAGGTCTGGAGCCGCGACGCGCCCGGTTCGACGGTGTCGGCGGTGGCCGCCGCGCACTGGTACCCGTTCCGCGCGTTCCCGCCGGACGCCGTCCAGCGCTGGGCCATGGCGAGCTTCGAGGTGCTGGCCGGGCTGGCCGGACGGCTCGGGACCGGCGTCAGCATGCGCACCGGCCGAGAGCTGAGCCGGACTCCGCTGCCCGACACCTCGTGGGCCACCGACGTGCCCGGCGCGCGCCGGCTCAGTGCCGCCGAGCTGCCGCCCGGTTACGTCGACGCGCACCGGCTCACCGTGCCGGCGATCCGGATGCCCGACTACCTGGGTTGGCTGGTCCAGCAGCTGGTCGCGGCCGGGGTGGCGATGCGGATCCGGGAGCTCACCGATCTCGACGACGCCGCGGCGGGCGCCGACCTGGTGGTCAACGCGACCGGTCTGGGCGCGCGGACGCTGCTCGACGACCGGGAGCTGACCCCGGTCCGCGGCCAGGTGGTGCGGGTGCGCTGCCCCGGGCTGGACGAGTGGACGCTGGACGAGGGGCATCCCGACGGCATGGTCTACGTGATCGCGCGCGGGCCGGACGTGATCTGCGGGGGCACCGCCGACGAGGGCGCGCAGGACCTGACCCCGGACCCGCGCACCGCCGCCGCGATCATGCGCCGCTGCCGGCAGGTGGTGCCGGAGCTGGCGGCGGCCGAGGTGCTCGGGCACGCGGTCGGGCTGCGCCCGGTGCGGACCGCGATCCGGCTCGAACGCGTGGGCGAGATCGTGCACTGCTACGGGCACGGCGGCTCCGGGGTGACCGTGTCCTGGGGGTGCGCGGACGACGTGGTCCGGCTGGCCGCCGGATGACGGATCTGCGGCCGCGGGTGGACCATGTCAACGGAAACGACGGTGGCAACACCGCCGTCGGTAGTGGAGAGGGGCGACCGCATGGCCACCGATGATCTTCTGGCGCAGCAGCCGGTGCTCGTCGTGATGGGCGTGTCCGGCTGCGGCAAGTCCACGGTGGCCGGCATCGTCGCCGGCCGGCTCGGCTGGGACCTGGAGGAGGGCGACGACCTGCACCCGGAGCCGAACGTCGCGAAGATGGCCGCCGGCACCCCGCTGACCGACGATGACCGCTGGCCCTGGCTGGACCGGGTGGCCGGCTGGATCCGCGAGCACACGTCCAGCGGGCGCCCCGGGGTCATCACCTGCTCGGCGCTGCGGCGGCGCTACCGCGACCGGCTGCGCGGCGATCATGTGCTCTTCGTGCATCTGGCCGGGACCCGGGAGACCATCGGTCACCGGCTCGCCGCCCGGACCGACCACTTCATGCCGGCCGGCCTGCTGGACTCGCAGCTGGCCACCCTCGAGCCGCTGGAAGCGGACGAGAACGCGCTGGTCGTGGACGTCGCCGGGAAGTCGGCGGCCGAGCTGGCCGAGGAGATCCTCGACCGGTTGCGGCAGCCGACGGCGGCCACCGGCTCGGCGTCGTAGAACGAGGCCCGGGTTTCGGTGATCAGTACGAAAGGTACGTGGAGTGCCCGCAAAGGACGCTGACGTGCCTTTCGCGCCGATCACCCCTCATAGGCGGACGCCGACAGCCGCTACTCCAGGAGCTCGGCGAGGAGTCCCGCTGCCCGCGCAGCACCGTCGGTCTCCACCGGCCGGTAGTCGACGGGTCGATCGATCTCGGCGGCCATCGCCTGGGCCAGCCTTTCCCGGTCGGTGTCGGCGTACTCCATCCGCCGCCCCACCGCCGATCCGGCGACCGTACTGGGCCAGCCGCTGCGGCACGTGCACCTGCTGCTCGAAGTGGTGCGCGAGCGGGAAGTAGAGGAACGGCCGGCGCGCGGCCACCAGCTCCATGGTCGTGGTCAACCCACCCTGGACGACGGCCAGGTCGCAGGCCGCGAGGTGCCGGTCCAGATCCGGCACGTACCCGCGCAGCTCCACCCCGTCGGGCACCGCGAACGCCGCCGGATCCAGCCGCGGGCCGGCCACCGCGATCATCCGCAACCCCGGGATCAGCTTCTCGGCCACCGGGAACGCGTCGGTGACCAGGCGCAGCAGGTGCGAGCCGACGCCGGATCCGCCCACCGTGACCACGCAGACCCGCTCGTCCGGGCGGTAGCCGAGCTCGGCCCGCAGTGCCTCCCGGTCGGCGGGCGGCGACGAGCCGGTCACGTAGCCGGAGAACTCGTAGCGTTCCGACGCCCAGTCCCGCACCGTCGGCAGCCCCGGGCCGAGCCGATCCGTGACCAGGTCCTCGGCGTTGCCCACGAAGATCGAGCGATCGCGCAGCCGCGGGTAGCGCATCATGCGTTCCACCCGCTCGGCGTTGAAGTCCGCGGTGAGCGCGGCCTCGGCGTCCCCGCCGTCGGCCATCGGCAGCCAGCCCACGAAGTCGGTGAGCCAGGCGTAGGCGGTCCGCTTCAGCTCCGGGTTGTCGAACAGGTAGTGGTCGACGTCCCAGCCCTCGTCGGCGATCCACAGGTCGTAGGGCTCGTCGGTGACCAGGTCGTGGAAGACCATGAAGTTGGCCACCAGGATCTCGTCCATCCGGCGCACCGCCTGGAACGCGTGCAGGTCGTGTTCGCCGGCCTCGGACTCGATGTGCGCGGACTCCCCGGCCAGGTGGCGCGCGGCCGGGTGCACGCGCTCGCCGCGCTCGGTGAGCAGCCGGATCACCGGGTCCTGGGTCAACCAGTCGATCTCCAGGTCGGGATGCCGGGCGCGCAGCTCGTCGGCGATGGCGAGATCGCGTCGCGCGTGCCCGAGCCCGATCGGCGACGACACGAACAGCGCCCGCTTGCGCCGGCCGCGCGCCCTGGTCCAGGTGGTCCGGCGCGGCCGCCGCGGTGCCACCGACTCGACGAACTCGCGGATCAGCAGGTTGGTCCGGACCGGCTCCCGGATCGGCGGGGCGTGCCCGCCGCCGTGCAGCGTGACCAGGCTGCCGCCGGTCCACTCGGCCAACGCGACACCGGTCTCGTAGGGCACGATCCCGTCCTCGTCGCCGTGCACGACCAGGACCGGACAGCGCACCTGCCGACAGATCGCCTCGGCGTCCGCCGCCGTGGGCTCGTCGACTCCGGGGGTGGTCAGCAGCAGGGTCTGCGCGTCGGTGTCCAGGCCCCAGCCGACCCCGTCCTCGCAGGGCTTGGTCGAGTGCGGCTCGGTGAACACCTGCGACATGAAGAACTCCACCCAGCCGCGGTAGTCGCCCAGCCAGTAGTGCCGGTTGGCCTTCTGCCATCCCAGGTACTCGGTGCGCGGCACGTCGAAGTCCGGGGGCAGCGGCCACGGGAACGCGGCCCCGATCGCGATGACACCGGCCGCCCGCTCCGGGTACCAGGCGGCCAGCTGCAGGGCGTGCCGCCCACCCAGCGACAGCCCGGCGATCACGGCTTGCTCGGTGCCGGTCGCGTCCATGACGGCGATCGCGTCGTCCACGTACTGCCGGTCCAGGTACGCCGCCGGGTCCCGCGGCCGGTCCGCCCGGCCGTTGCCGCGGCCCTCCACCGTGACCACGCGGACGCGCCTGGCCAGATAGGGCACCTGCGCCTTCCACTGCCGGGCGTGCACGATGGCCCACGACGTGAGCAGCACGAGGGTCGGGCCCGCGTTCTCCTGCCCGAAGACCTCGTACCCGATCGACACCCCGTCCCGCTCGACGAAGCCCTCGTGATCCGGAAGCCGTGCGCGCATGGTCTCGGTCCCCTCGACGTCGGAGCTGGCTGTGACCAGGGTCGACCCGGCCATTGCAGACACGTTGCGCTCCCGGTCGGCCGGGCCCGGCCGGATCAGCGGCGTTCATGGAGACCGCCGGCAGCGGCTCGCGCCAGCCGCTCGACGTGGGGCAGGCCGTGCCGGGAGGCGAGCTCGATCGCCCACGTGATCGCCGCCTCGGCCTGCTCGTACTCGCCGAGCGCCGCGGCCGCGGTGCCGTCGACCAGCGACCCCGCGGCCTGGGCGGGTACCCAGTGCTGCCGATCGGCGGCGACGAGCAGCGGTCGCAGCACCGCACGGGCCCGGGCCGGATCACCCCGTCGCACCCAGCAACGGGCGATGGCCAGGTAGCTGTCGGCGCCCAACAACCAGGCCGAGCCCGGTGGGGCGTCGATCCGGGCCAGCAGCGCGTCCGCCTCGACGAGCACGTCGGCCGACCCGGTCGCCTCGGCCAGCGGGCCAAGGCAGCGGATCAGGTTGGCTTCCGCGCCGTCCGAGTGCGCCCGGTTCCTGGCCTCGGTCAGCAGCCGCACGGCCTCGGTCGTCCGGCTTAGTTCGAGCAGCGTGGCGCCCAGCAACGACTCACCCAGAGTGGCGAACCAGCGGTGCTCGGTCCCGGCGGCCAGCGCCACCGCCCGCCGGCCGTGAGCGAGCGCCTCGTCGTAGCGGCCCTGTTGCCGTGCCACCCAACCCAGGTACGCGCTGAACCACGATTCGTGCAGCTCGTAACCGCCGCGCCGGCTGATCGTGATCGCCTCCCCGATCCGCTGCTCGGCCGCGGGCCAGTCCGCGGCGCCGATCGCGGCGAACGCCGACTCGAACACCGCCCACTGCAGCAGTTCGGCGTCGCCGAGCCGGCGCAGCAGCGGCACCAGCTCGGCCAGCACCTCGCCCAGCGGGGCGAGCTCGCCGAGGTAGGCATGGGCGTTCTTCAACCCGTCGAGACCCGCGGCCAGCGCGACGTCATCGTCGCCGACGGCCCGCGCAGCCGCCGCGGCCCGCCCGGCGAAACCGAGCGCATCGACGAACCGCAGCCGGTTGCTGGCCAGCACCGCGAGCCAGGACAGGAAGTGCGCCTGCATCCCGCGGTCGTCGAGCGCCTCGGCGATGCGCAGCCCGTCGTGCAGCCAACCCGCCACCTCGGCCATCGACACCGCCACGCCGGCGTGACCACCCAGCTCCCGCAGTGCGCGCATCTCCAGCCGCCGGTGCCCCGCCGACCGGGCGACCGCGAGCGCCGCCTGCTGGTCCTCGAGCGCCGGACGGAAGCGGCTGCAGCCGCCCGCAACCGACCTCGAGCCAGCTGGGCCTCGCCGATCAGCTCGGTCGCGCCCGCGCTGGGCGGCCTGAAGCGCACGACCGGCCAGCACCTCGGCGTCGGCGGTGGCGAACCGCTTGGCGGCATCCGCGGACGCGTGCAGCAGCGCGGTGGCCGCACCCCTCCAGTCCTGCGCCGCGGATGCGTGCTCGGCGACCAGCTCCGGCGCCCCGGCGAGCAGCTCGGCCGCCCGCCGGTGGTGCGCGACCCTGGTCGGCGCCGGCGTGGTGGCGTAGAGCACCTCCTGGATCAGATCGTTGGCGAACTCGTACGACGGCCGGCGACCACCAGCAGCCGGGCCGCGGCCGCCACCTCGCAGCGCTGCGCGGCCAGGTGCGGGGCCAGACCGATCATGGCCGCGACGGTGGCCGGGTCCACGGTCGCGCCCAGCACCGATCCCGGCCCGCAGCAGCTCCTCGGTGGCCGGCCCGGCGCGGCGCAGCCGGGCCAGCACCACCTGCTGCAGCGACTCGGGGCGCCGCGGTCGCCGGCCGCCAGCGCGCGCAGCGTCTCGACGACGAACAGGGTGTGCCCGCGGGTCCTCTGCATGATCGTCTCGGCCAGGTCGGCCTGGCCGGCGTCGGCCGCCAGCCGGGCCACCGCCGGCGCGGGCAGCGGGCCGAGGTACACCCGGTAAGTGACCTCGGCCAGCGCATCCAGCACCGGCTCGCCCTCCTCGGCCCGGATCGTTCCCAACACCATCAACCGGGAGCCCGTCAGGTGCCGGGCCAGGAAGTGCAGCAACTCGACGGTGGCCAGCCCGGCGTTGTGCACGTCGTCCACGACCAGCAGGGCGGGCCGGTCGATGGCGAGCCGGCACAGCACCTGGGCGACCGCGTCGTAGGCGCGCCGCAGCTCGAACTCCGCACTGCCGCGCTCCTGCGGCGCCCGACCCAACACGGCCTCGAGGGCCGGCATCAGGCCGACCAGGGCGGCGGCCTGGGAGCCGGCCAGCTCGCGGAGCCGATCGGGCGGGGTCCCGGTGAGCGGGCCGGTGAGCGCGTCGACGAAGGGCTGCAGGAACAGCGATCGCTCGCTCGCGAAGCAGCGGCTGCGCAGCACGACGGCGCCGGTCGACTCCGCGGTCGCCGCCACCTCGGCGGCCAGCCGGGTCTTGCCGATGCCGCCCTCCCCGACCAGCAGCACCACCGCGGCCGTGCCGGAGCACGCGGCCGCCCAGGACCGCATCAGCAGATCGAGCTCGGCCGAACGCCCGACCAGGTCGGCCCGCGCCTGACGGGCCACGGGCCGGCTCGACCGCTGGGGGCTCGGCGGGTGTTCGCGCAGTATCGCCAGGTGCAGCTCCCGGGTGCGCGGATCCGGGTCGACGCCCAGCTCGGTGGCCAGCTCGGTGCGCAGCCGGTCGTACACGGTCAGCGCGCGGGCCCGCTCGCCGGCGAGCTGGTGGGCGACCATCAGGAACCGGTGCGCCGCCTCGTCGAAGCGGTCGGCGGCCACGGCGGCCTGGGCGGCTCGGCGCGCCGCCACCGGGTCGCCCGCCCGACACCATGCGGCGGCCGCGACGTGCCGGGCCTCCCGCAGCAGCACCTCGGCATCGCTGCGGGCCCGCTGCACCCACTCCGCGTCCGGCTCCCCGGCGAGCACGGCCGCGGTGCCGAGCAGATCCAGCGCCGCCGCTGCCGCCGAGGCCGAGGACCGGCCGCGTCCCCGGCCAGCAACCGTCGGGCCTCGGCGGTGAGCCGTTCCGCCTCGTCCAGATCGACCCGGACCGACGGGGGTCGGGCGAGCCGGTAACCCCCGGGCACGCGCTCGACGACGGCGCTGCCCAGCGCCGAGCGCAGCCTGCTCACCAGCGTGGCGACGTTGTCGTGTGGCCGCCGCGGCGGATCGGTGGGCCACAGCTGCTCGATGATGCGGTCCGTCGGCACCGAACCGGCCCGTTCCACCACGAGCAGCATCAGAAGCCGGCGGGCCCGGCCGCCGATCTCGCGTACCGGTGTCCCGTCGAGCGCTACGCCGAAGCCGCCGGCCAGCCGCACGGTGAGCTCGGGCATACCCGGAGCGTAGGACCGGCGGGACGGCACCGGCTACCGCGCGCCCGCCCGGCCCCCCGGCGCGGTCAACCAGCGGCTTTCCGCGCGGTGATCAGCAGGTACTCGGCCTCATAGCGGCCGTCCCGCTGCCAGTCGCGCAGCAGGTCCAGGAAGGCCGCGTCCAGCGCTGCGGTACGGGTCGGATCCGCGGCGTTCGCCCGGTAGACCGCGATCGTCGGACCGTAGTTGCGCTTCCAGTACTCGCGGAACTCGAGCGGATCGGCACAGCGGTCGAAGGCGACCTGCCGCCGGCGCATGTCCAGCGCCGTGACCCGGTCGCCGAACAGCTCGCGCACGTGTTCCTCGTGCCCCCACAGCGGCGGCGGTTGGGCCCCGGGCGGCGGTACCGGCGCGTACGGCGCCATGGTGGCGAACAGGTGCCCGATGAAACCCTCCGGCGTCCAGTTGATCATGCCGATGGTGCCGCCCGGCCGGCACACCCGCAGCAGCTCGTCGGCGGTCAGCCGGTGCCGGGGCGCGAACATGGCACCGACGCAGGACAGCACGGCGTCGAACTCGTCGCTGCCGAAGGGCAGCGCTTCGGCGTCGGCCGGCACCCAGTCCAGCGCCACCCCGGCGGCGGCCGCGTCCCGCTCGCCGATCTGCAACAGCTCGGGCGTCAGGTCGGACGCGGTGACCGCGGCACCGGTCCGGGCGGCCGCGATGGCGGCATTGCCGGTGCCCGCGCCGACGTCCAGCACCCGCTGGCCGGCCGCGATACCGCAGGCCGCGACCAGCTCCGGCCCCAGAGCCGCGACCAGCTCGGTGGCCACCCTCGGATAGTCACCGGATGCCCACATGGCGCGGTGCCGGGCCTTGAGCTCCCGGTCCGCCGTGAGCTCGTCGATGGTGCCGGTCACCGCCCGCCGCCCTGGATGTGCTCGATGACCTTGGCGAAGTCGCGGGTGGGCGAGAAGTCGACGTACTCGGTGTCCTCGAGCGCCTGCGGGCGTGCCCCGGAGCCCAGTAGAAGGCCTGCCCGGCGCCGTACTCGCGGTCGCCGTCCGGGGTGCGCATGCGGAGTCGACCACTGCGCAGGTAACCCCAGTGCGGGCACGGGCAGAGATCCCCGGGCAGCCCGACCAGAGCGGGCCCGAGGTCGACCCCGGCGGCGAGAGTGATCCAGGAGATCGTCAACTCGCCGACCTCGGACATGCGCAAGCACACGCCGTCACCCTCGATGGCCACCGGCAGGTCCGTACGGTCGATCGCGATCATGGTCTGCTCCCTCCGTCGTCGGCTCCCCTCGGCAGCCGCTGTCACCCAGCGTCGACGGCGGTTTTGCGCGTACCGTTGCGGCCGATCGCGAGCGGGACGCCGGCGGGCGAGGTTCAGCCGAACGACAGCCCGGACAGGCCGGGCGCCGCCACGACTTCTCCGCTGGCGGCCGCTAGGCTTTCAAGGTCATCGAGCCCCTTCGTGCGAGTCGGCCCGCCGCCCGGTACGACTGGACCGGTGCGCATTCCCGTTCTCCCTTCCGCCCGGTAGGAGCGCAAGACGCCCATGTCCATCGACACCTCCGCCAAGCACCGTGCCGTCGACGACGACGCCACTACCGGCAGCGACGACCAGCTGATCGAGCACTCCGCCGACGAGTTCGGCCATGCCCGCACGCTGGACGTGGACCGCGACTGGTTCAAGCGCGCCGTGTTCTACGAGGTACTGGTGCGGGCGTTCGCCGACTCGAACCGGGATGGCACCGGCGACCTGCGCGGGCTCACCGAGAAGCTCGACTACATCCAGTGGCTGGGCGTGGACTGCCTCTGGTTGCCGCCCTTCTACGATTCGCCGCTGCGTGACGGCGGTTACGACATCCGCGATTTCCGGGCGGTACTCCCCGAATTCGGGACGGTCGACGATTTCGTCATCCTGCTCGACGAGGCGCACAAGCGCGGCATCCGCGTCGTCACCGACCTGGTGATGAACCACACCTCTGACACGCATTCCTGGTTCGAGGAATCCCGGCGCAATCCGGAGGGTCCGTACGGCGACTTCTATGTCTGGGCGGACGACAACTCGGGCTATCCGGACGCGCGCATCATCTTCGTCGACACCGAGACCTCGAACTGGACCTACGATCCTATTCGCGGCCAGTTCTACTGGCACCGGTTCTTCTCGCACCAGCCCGACCTGAACTACGACAACCCCGACGTCCAGGACGCGATGATCGAGGTCCTGCGGTTCTGGCTGGACCTGGGTATCGACGGGTTCCGGCTGGATGCGGTGCCGTACCTGTTCGAGCGCGAGGACACCAACTGCGAGAACCTGAACGAGACCCACCAGTTCCTCAAGCGCTGCCGCAAGGTGATGGACGTCGAGTACCCGGGGCGGGTGCTGCTCGCCGAGGCCAACCAGTGGCCCAGCGACGTCGTGGAGTACTTCGGTGATCCCGACGTCGGCGGTGACGAATGCCAGATGGCCTTCCATTTCCCGTTGATGCCGCGCATCTTCATGGCGGTGCGCCGGGAGAACCGATTCCCGATCTCGGAGATCCTGGCCCAGACACCGGCCATCCCGAACGGTTGCCAGTGGGGCATCTTCCTGCGCAACCACGACGAGCTGACCCTGGAGATGGTCAGCGACGAAGAACGCGACTACATGTACGCGGAGTACGCCAAGGACCCGCGGATGAAGGCCAACATCGGCATCCGACGCCGGTTGGCCCCGCTGCTGGAGAACGACCGCAACCAGCTGGAGCTGTTCACCGCGCTGCTGATGTCGCTGCCCGGCTCGCCCGTCCTGTACTACGGCGACGAGATCGGCATGGGCGACAACATCTGGCTCGGTGACCGCGATTCGGTGCGCAGCCCGATGCAGTGGACCCCCGACCGCAACGCCGGGTTCTCCACCTGCGACCCGGGCCGGCTCTACCTACCGCTGATCATGGACCCGCTCTACGGCTACCAGGGGGTGAACGTCGAGGCGCAGTCCCGCTCGTCGACGTCGCTGCTGCACTGGACCCGGCACATGATCGAGGTCCGGAAGCGGCACAACGCCTTCGGGCTCGGCGAGTACCACGAGCTGGGCGGCTCGAACCCGACGGTGCTGGCCTACGTGCGCAGTCACGGCGACGACATGGTGTTGTGCGTCAACAACATGTCGCGCTTCCCGCAGCCGGTCGAGCTGGACCTGTCTGCGTGGCAGGGTTCCGCTCCCCAGGAGCTGACCGGCGGCGTCCCGTTCCCGCGGATCGGCGAGCTGCCCTACCTGCTGACCCTGCCGGGGCACGGCTTCTACTGGTTCTCGATCCCACCCGTCGAGGCGGACATCTGACTTCCATCGGGTCCGGCAATCACCGCGCATCCCGTGCGACGCCACCGCGGCCGCTAGGGTCGAGGCAGCCGGGCGCGATCCGCCCAGATCAGCCGATTCGGTCTCGCGGGACCGGCATGGAGGAGGGAACGTGACGGCCGTGAACCCGTCGGCCCAGGACTCGGCATTGCTAGAAGCGGAGCTCCCCACACTGCTGCCCGACTGGCTGCCCCAGCAACGCTGGTTCGGCGCCAAGGGCCGGGCGATCGGCGCGGTCTCGGTCGCGGAGGTGGCGCCGCTGATCACCGACGGTGATCCGCTGCTCGACCTGGTGCTGCTGGCCGTCGAGTTCGCCGACGGCGGACCCACCCAGCACTACCAGCTGCTGGTGGCCCGCACCGAGGCCACGCGCGGCGAACTGGACCACATGACCTTCGGCCGGATCGGTGACCGGGCCGCCTACGACGGGCTCTGGGACACCGGCGTCACCGGCTGGCTGCTGGAGGCCATCCGGGCCGACCGCACCGTGGGCGCGGTGCGGTTCGTGGCCGAGCCGGGTGCGAAGATCGCCGACGGGCCCGTCGGCCGGGTGCTCGGGGTGGAACAGTCCAACACCTCGGTCTGCTGGGGCGAGCAGTCGATCCTCAAGCTGTTCCGGCGGGTGCTGCCCGGCGTCAACCCCGACCTGGAACTGCACCGGGCGCTGCGCGAGGTCGGCAGCACCCAGGTGGCGACGCTGCAGGGCGCGATCGAGGGCTCGCTCGGCGGCCGGCCGGTGACGCTGGCCATGTTGCAGGACTACGCGGCGAACTCGGCGGAGGGCTGGGCGATGGCCCTGGCCAGCGTCCGGGACCTGCTCGCCGAGGGTGATCTGCGCGCCGACGAGGTGGGCGGTGACTTCGCCGGCGAATCCGCCCGGCTGGGCGAGACGATCGCCGTCGTGCACGCCGAGCTGCGCACCGCGCTCGGTGTCGGCGACACCGATCCGCGCGAGCTGGCCGCGGCCTGGCAGCAACGGTTGACCGTCGCCGCGCGCGAGGTCGACGCGTTGGCCCCGCACCTGGACGCCATCGGCGCGATCTACGACCAGGTCGCCGCGCTGCCGGATCCGGTTCCGACCCAGCGGGTGCATGGTGACCTGCACCTGGGGCAGACCCTGCGCACCCCGTTCGGCTGGCTGGTGATCGACTTCGAGGGCGAACCCGCCGCCGCGTTTGCCGATCGGGTGCGCCCGGACTCGGCGATGCGCGACGTCGCGGGCATGTTGCGCTCCTTCGACTACGCGGCCTTCCACCAGCTTCTGCAGTGGGAGCCGGCGACCGACCTGAACGACTCCGACCAGTCCTCGCAGCACGCCTGGCACGCGAACGAGTGGGCGGCGCGCAACCGCTCCGCGTTCTGCGACGGCTACGCCAACGGGGCCGGCGCCGACCCGCGCGAGCAGGCCGTGCTGCTGCGGGCGTTCGAGGTGGACAAGGCCGTCTACGAGGCGCTGTACGAGACCCGTAGCCGCCCGACCTGGGCCCCGATCCCGCTGGCGGCGATCAGGCGCCTGGCCGCCGAAGCGGGCTCGGACGCCGGATTGGGCTGAGCCCTTCGCGGTGCGGGACGCGGCCCGACCGCGGACCGGCGGCCGTTGCCGGCCACGCTACGGATGGCGGCGCCGGCTGGGCCGCTACGGTCACCCGGTGCGCGCGGTCGGGGTGCTGGTGCTGGTCCTGTGCCTGCTCGGCGGTTGCGCCGCGGTCGGGGAGCCGGCTGCGGCCCCGCGACCGCGGGAGGTGTCCCTCGTCGGCGTCGACCCGTGCTCGCTGCTGACGACGCCGCAGCGGGCCGCCCTCGGGCTCGATCGACCTCCCGTCTTCGACTCGTCGCCGTCGGCGCTCTACAAGGGCGCCGAGGTCCCGCTGTGCTCGATCGGCGGCGTGACGCCGCGCGCGGTCTCGGTGGGGATCAGCGCTGTCACCAACGTGGGAATCGAGCTCTTCACCTCCGGCGACCTCGCTGCGGACGTCCGTCCGGTCCAGGTCCGCGGCTTTCCCGCGGTGGTGGCCGTGCCGACGAAGTTCGACGACTACTGCAGTGTCATCGTCGACACCAGCCCGGGGCAGCTGCTCGACGTGCAGTTCGCCGATGGCGGACGAGTTCCGCCCATCCCGCAGGAACGGCTGTGCCGAGACGCCCAACAGGTGGCCGACGCGGCGGTGAGCACCCTGCTCACCTCTGCGTAACCATCGTTCGCGATCGCATCCGATCCTCCGGCCCGCGCCATGTCGGTCGCTGCGGCGGAATAGCGTCTGCCGACCGCGCGTGACAGGAGCCGATGATGACCAACCGTCAGTACCCACCGGCCACGTTGCGCCTGGAGCCGCAGGCCATTCCGACGGTCCGGGCCGCCCTGGATGACGCCCTCGACCAGCTTCGTCCGCATCTGGCGCGACTGCGCCGTGACGGCTTCCTGCAACAAGCCTGGCTCGGTGATGAAATTAGTGAGGAGGTCAGGCAGTTCTACAACGAGCGTGTCATGAACGCTGCGGATGGTCCCTACGCTGCGTTGATCGCCTACCAGCGCGAGCTCACCGCTGTCCGGGACACCTTGCTTCGCATGGAGCAGGACTATCGCCGCACCGAAGGCGACAACGCGGAGCTGTGGGGCCGCGCCTGAGCGGCCGCGGCCGGTAACAGCTCGTGATCGTCGAGTCCGGACTCGGCAACGGGGCCATGGGGGCAATAGGGTGCTCACGTGGATCGTGAGCAGCAGAAGCGCACCCAGACCATCAGGCCGGGGACGATCAAGCCGGAGGCGACCGAGCCCGTGTCGACCGAGCCCTCGTCGACACCGCCCGAGCCGACCGGATCGGAGGCCGGGGTCGACCCCTCTCCCCCTGATCAGGCCACGCTCGACCTGCTCCTCGGCGGCGCCCACCACGACCCGCACTCGGTGCTCGGGGCGCACCCGCACGCGGACGGCACGGTGATCAGGATCCTGCGCCCGCACGCCGACGAGGTGCTTGTGGTGCAGCAGGGCCGCGACTCCGTCGCACTGGTCAAGATCCACGATGCCGGCGTGTTCTCCGGGGTCGTGCCCGGTCCGGCCGCCGACTACCGGCTGGATGTGCGCTACGGCGAGCGGGTAGACACCGTCGACGATCCCTACCGTTGGCTGCCCACACTCGGCGAGATGGATCTGCACCTGATCAGCGAGGGCCGCCACGAGCGGCTCTGGGACGTGCTCGGCGCGCATGTGCGCAGCTACGACACCCCGTCCGGCCCAGTGACCGGCACCAGCTTCGCGGTGTGGGCCCCGTCGGCGCAGGGGGTGCGCGTCACCGGCGATTTCGACGGCTGGACCGGCTGGGCGCACCCGATGCGGGTGCTGGGCAGCACCGGGGTGTGGGAGCTGTTCGTGCCCGGTCTCGGCGCCGGCACCCGTTACAAGTTCCGCGTGCTCGGCCGCGACGGCCGGTGGCGGGAGAAGGCCGACCCGATGGCCTTCCGGACCGAGATCCCGCCGGCCACCGCGTCGGTCATCGACGAGTCGTCCTACGAGTGGTCCGACGGGGACTGGCTGAGCGCGCGGGCCCGGCGCCATGCGCACGCGGAGCCGATGAGCGTCTACGAGGTGCACCTCGGCTCCTGGAAGCCGGGACTGGGCTACCGCGAGCTGGCCGCGGAGATGGTCCGCTACCTCGACGAGACCGGCTTCACCCACATCGAGCTGCTGCCGGTGGCCGAGCACCCGTTCGGTGGATCCTGGGGCTACCAGGTCACCTCCTACTTCGCGCCGACCGCTCGCTTCGGCACCCCGGACGACTTCCGCTTCTTCGTGGACCAGCTGCACCAGCACGGCTACGGCGTGATCGTCGACTGGGTGCCGGCGCACTTCCCGCGCGACGAGTTCGCGCTCGCCCGCTTCGACGGCACCCCGCTCTACGAGCACGCCGATCCGCGGCGCGGCGAGCAGCCCGACTGGGGCACCCTGGTGTTCGACTTCGGGCGCAGCGAGGTGCGCAACTTCCTGGTGGCCAACGCGCTGTACTGGCTGGAGACGTTCCACATCGACGGGCTGCGGGTGGACGCGGTGGCCTCGATGCTCTACCTGGACTACTCCCGGCCCGAGGGGCAATGGCTGCCCAACGTGCACGGCGGCCGGGAGAACCTCGACGCGGTCGCGTTCATGCAGGAGATGAACGCGACGGTCTACAAGAACCACCCCGGTGTCGTGACGATCGCCGAGGAGTCGACCGCGTGGCCGGGTGTCTCGCGCCCGACCCACCTGGGCGGCCTCGGGTTCGGGTTCAAGTGGAACATGGGCTGGATGCACGACACGCTCGACTACATCGGGCGCGATCCGGTCTACCGCACCTACCACCACAACCAGCTGACCTTCTCGCTGATGTACGCGTTCAGCGAGAACTTCGTGCTGCCGATCAGCCACGACGAGGTGGTGCACGGCAAGGGTTCGCTGTGGACGCGGATGCCGGGCGACTCGTGGAACAAGGCGGCCGGGCTGCGCGCGCTGCTGGCCTTCATGTGGGCGCACCCGGGCAAGCAGCTGTTGTTCCAGGGGCAGGAGTTCGGCCAGGAGCGGGAGTGGTCGGAGTCGCGGTCGCTGGACTGGCACCTGCTCGACGAGCCGCTGCACGCCGGGATCAAGACGATGGTCGGCGACATGAACCGGGCCTACCGGAGCATGCCGGCGCTGTGGACGATGGACGTCACCCCCGACGGGTTCTCCTGGATCGACGCCAACGACCACTCCGGCAACGTGTTGAGCTTCCTGCGCAACGGCGTCGACGCCGAGGGTCAGCCGACCGTGATGGCCTGCATCGCCAACTTCTCCGGCACGCCGAAACCCGACTACCGGGTCGGGCTGCCGTTCGCGGGCCGGTGGCGTGAGGTGCTCAACACCGACGCCGAGGCCTACGGTGGCTCCGGGGTGGGCAACCTCGGGGCGGTCGAGGCCGAGCAGACCGTGTGGCACGGGCGGCCGGCATCGGCCGTGCTGCAGCTGCCACCGGCCGGCGTGCTCTGGCTGGCCCCGGAGGCGTCCGCCACCGCGGTCGGGCAGGAGTTGGCGGCGGCCGGTGCGGACGTTCCGCAGCTCGACGACGGCTCCGTCGAGGGGAGCACGGCGACGGGCGATCCGCTGCCGTCGCCGGCACAGCCGCCGACGATGGCACCGGAACCGGAGATCGAACCGGATGCCGACGCGGTCCGGTTGACCCCGGCCACGGCCCCACCGACGGCCACCGGTCAGTCGGTGGCGGCCGACGAGCCCGCCGCGGCCACCGGTTCTCCGGCGGCGGGCCACGTCAGCCGGTCCGAGCGGCGGGACGACACGAGCAGCACCAGCCAGTAGCCGACCAGGATCACGAAGTAGAGCGACCGCCCGAGGTCGGCGACCAGCCCCTCGGGCGGCCAGTCCGCGTTCCAGGACACCGGCACGAGCGTGACCCCCAACGCCATCGCGGCGGCGGGGCCACGGCCGAGCGTGATCAGGATCAGCACCCCCGGCCAGAGCAGCATCAGGTAGTTGTGCCACGAGATGGGCGAGCACAGCAGGCCGGTCGCGATCACGGCGAACGGCGCGGTGCCGGCCGGATCGATCCGATCCCGGTGCCGGCCGCACCAGGCGAGGGTGCCGATCAGGACCGCGAGTCCGGCCAGCATGCCGATCACGCCGGGCAGCCCGAAACGGACCGCGAGCCCGGGCAGCGACGCGTTGTCCACGGTATCCGGCACCGGCTCCGACAACGCGATCTTCAACCACTCGAATCCGCTGGGCGGACCGGCCACCAGCACCCCGGTCAGCGTCGCCGCGGCGGCCGCGATGAGCCCGGCCCGCAGTTCGGGCCACCGCCGTTGCACGGCCGGCAGCAGCAGCAAGGGGGCCAGCGACGGCTTGAGCGCCACGGTGATCCCGTACAGCACGGCGGCCAGCACGGGCCGTCCGCGGCGCTCGGCGATCCAGCCGGCCACCAGCCCGACCAGCAGCACCGGGTAAATCTGCCCCAGCACCATGGTCCCGTGCAGCGGCGATGAGGCCAGCACTGTGACCAGAACCAATGCGGTCACCACCGGCCGCAGCCGCAGCTGCGCGGCCACCGCCAGCAGCGCGCCGAGCACCATCAGCAGGGTCAGCACGGCGAAGATCCGGTACCCGGTCAGCGCGTCGAACCCGGCGAACGGGGTGAGCAACACGGTCAGCAGCGGCGGGTTGAGGTTGGTCAGCTTGGCCGAGGTCTCGTAGATGTCCTCGCCGTGCGCCAGCGCCACCGCCGAGTGCCAGAACGTGTCGAAGTCGACGTGCAGCTCCCGCATGTCGGTCGAGGGCAGCAGCGTGACCAGCGCGTCCGGGTGCCGAACGTGCAGCACGACCGCCGTCACGATCGAGGCCAGCACGACCACGGCGGCGATCGACCAGCGTCGGATCTCGGCGCCGGGGCCGGTGGGCCGTTCGGACAGGCGGGGCTCCAGCACGAGGAACCACGCTATCCGCCCCGGCCGGGATCTGCGGAACCCACTCCCCCGTCACGACCTGCCCGGCATGATGGCGGGATGCCGAGGAGTCCCCAGCCGACCCGCGTGCTCGCGGCGCTGGTCGCGCTGGCGACGTCGGTGCTGCTCACGGCGTGCACGCAGGCGGTGCCCGGAACCGCGGTGGCGGCGCCCGACCCGCTGCCGTCGCCGGCCGCCCGGAGCACCCCGCTGGAGGCGGCCCCGGTGCCGCTGTCGGCCGATCAGGTCGGTGCCGCCACCGCCACCGCGCTGCAGGAGCTGTGGCGCACGCAGTTCCCGGCGGCGTTCGGCCGTGACTGGGCCGATGTGTCCGGGTTCATCGCGGTCGACACCGCCAGCCGGTCCGCACCGGCGCCGCCCTGCCTGCGGCGCGCTGCCCAGCTGCGGGACCAGGCCTTCTACTGCCCGTCCGCGGACATCGTGGCCTGGGACGCCGCCGGCCTGCTGCCCGCACAGATCGACAAGTTCGGGGCGGCGGGCGCGGTCGTGGTGCTGGCCCACGAGGTGGGGCATGCGGTGCACAACCGGCTCGGGGTCGACGCCGAGCGCGCCCGCAACCCGGGCAGGTACCCGACGATCCTGCTCGAGGCGATGGCCGACTGCTACGCCGGCGTGGCGCTGGCGCACCTGATCGACCAGCCGGTGGCCGGGCTGCCGATCGGGATCGTCGAGCGGGATCAGGCGCTGCTGGCACTGGTCGGGTTCCGGGATCCGATCGGCGTGGACGCCGGCGACGCGAGCGCCCACGGCAACGCCTTCGACAGGGTGTCGGCGTTCCAGCTCGGCTACCTGCAGGGTGCCGCCCGCTGCGCCGGGATGACCGTGCAGAATCAGCCGTTCACCCAGCGGCGGTTCGGCTCGGCCGACGACCTGGCCCGCAAGGGCGACCTCCCGCTCGACGACCTGCTCGGCGTCTTCGAGCAGGATGCGCGCGCCTGGTTCACCGAGGTGGGGTCGGCCAGGGTCGCAGGTTGGCAGGCGCCGGTGTTGGGCACGAGCGTGACCTGCGACGGTCGGGCCGCCGTGGCCCAGGGTCCGGCGGTGTTCTGCGTGGGCGACGGCGCGGTGGTGCTGAACAGACCCGAGCTGGAGGCCATGCATCGGCAGTTCGGCGACTACGCCGCGGTGGTGCTGCTGGCCGGCCGGTACGGCCTGGCCACCCTCGACGCGGTCGGGGCGAGCACGACCGGGACCGCGGCCGGGGCGGGCGCGGTGTGCCTGAGCGGCGCGTACACCGGCCGGTTGATCGACGGGCAGACGTTCGCGCTGTCACCGGGCGATCTCGACGAGGCGATTCAGGTGCTGCTCGCCGGTGATTGGGCGACCCGCGACGCCGGCGGGCGCGCTGATCCCGAGGAGCACGGCTTCGATCGGGTCGCCCAGTTCCGGGCGGGGCTGCTCGCGGGGCCGGAGAGCTGCCTGCCGACCGCGTAGCCGCCCGTTGCGCTCTCTCGTGACCGGTGTGATCGCTGCGGTGTCGCCGGACCCCGCGCCGGGAGCCGCCTCAGAACAGCGCGCGGGCCAGTGCTCGGCGGGCCGCAGTGACCCGCGGATCGTCGACGGGGAACAGCTCGAACAGCCCGACCAGATGCTCGCGAACCCGGTCCCGGTCCTCGGCGCCGGTGCGCGCGACGGTCGCGACCAGGCGGGCGAAGGCCGCCTCCACGCCGTCGTCGGCGATCTCGGCGTCGGCCGCGGCGAGCTGCGCGTCGACGTCGTCGGGGGCGGCATCGGCGCGGGCCACCGCCGACGGGTCGGCCGCCTCCGCACGGGCCAGGAAGCGGACCTGGGAGAGCGCCGCCTTGGCCTGCTCGTTGGCCGGTTCCACCGCGAGAATCTGCTGGTAGGCGGCCTCGGCACCGGCGTAGTCGCCCTGCTCGAGGGCGTCCTCGGCCGCGGTGAAGCGCGGGTCCTCCGGCTCCTCGACCGGTTCCTCGGCCACCACCCCGGCGCCGCTCTCGGCATCGCGGATGGCCGGCATCCGGTCGCGCAGCGCGTCCAGCAGCGCGGTGATCCACTGACGAACCTGCGGCTCGGGCTGCGCGCCGTTGAACGCGTCCACCGGCTGCCCGCCCACGACGGCGACCACCATCGGGACCGACTGCACGCCGAAGGCCTGCGCGATCCGTGGATTCGCGTCGATGTCGACCTTGGCCAGCACCCAGGCCCCATTACCGGCTTCGGCCAGTCGTTCGAGCACCGGGGAGAGCTGCTTGCACGGACCGCACCAGGTGGCCCACAGGTCGACGACGACCGGAACGGTCATCGACCGCTCGAGCACGTCGGCCTGGAAGCTCGCTTCGGTGACGTCGATGACGAACTGGGCACTGCTACCACCGGTCGCACCAGCCGGCGCGGCCTGCTGGCGCGCGGCGGCTTCCGAGCGGGCCTTCAGCGCAGCGAGGTCGACCGCTCCGGCCATGGCGGTCGGGATGGCGGCCGCCGGGGCCGCAGAGCGAGGATTGGGTCGGGACACGCTCACATCCTGGCACGCGACACTCCGGCTCCGCCGCCCGACCACCGCCTCGAGAACCGTCTGATCAGCGGTTGGGCGCAGCTACAGCGACCCGGGCCGTCCCGTCGGCGGCGGCCGGCGACCGGCGGCGCCGAACCCGGCGGTGCAGAGTCGTCTACGTCGTTGGTACCAGCGGCCGCAGGCCCATCGGGTTGACCGGCAGGAAGCCATCGGCGGCCACGATGGCCTCGACCACCGGAGCCATCAGGGCCACCAGCCGATCGGCTCGATCGGCTCCGACCGCCTTCCACGGGGCGTCGGCGAGCTCGTCGGTCCGGGCCTCGACGTCGTCGCGGACCGCCTGCCCGGCGGCGGTCACCCGACCGGCGTCGAACAGCCCGCGCTCGGCCAGCCGGGCGGTGGCCGCCGCCCATTCCGACTCCGACCAACCCCGTCTAGTGCGCATCCAGTCGGGGTCCAGCTCCTGGTCGGCGGCGAAGAGCACGAGGGCCTCCACCGGGTCCAGGCCCGCGGTGAGCAGCGCCGCGACATGGCCGTCACCCCGCTGCTCGCGCAACAACGTCTGGGCGTGCCACAGCACCAGGTGCGGACGGTCGGGCCAGTCGAGGGCCGCGTTCGCCGCCGCGAGCGGCCGACCGGTGGTCGGCGCGGCCAGTGCGGCGTCGCGCACGATCTCGGCTGTCTCCCGCATTTCGGCGGACTCCAGCGCGGTGGTCCCCAACAGCCGGTGCAGGGCCGCATCGACCGCATCGAGCCGGGCCGCCAGGAAGCGCTGCGGGGTGGCCACCGACCAGACCGACGGCACCGCCCGCCCGACCAGGTCGGGGTGGAAGTTGTAGAACACGGCCGTGACCAGCTCGGCGGGTGCCGCGCCCAGCGGGGCGGCACGCAGCGCGAAGTAGCTCATCCAGAAGCCCTTCGTGCCCAGCGCCGTGCATGCGGCCTGCCCCTCCGGTGCGAAGTAGATCACCGCGTGCACCGGCTCGACCGCGCGCCACAGCCGCCGCGCCCGGTGCTCCGCCTGACCCAGACCCGACATCGCCGTCCTCCTCGCGACCGACCCCCTGCATTCGAACCGAACTGTAGGAGGTCCGAGTAACAACGGCCCAGAGCCCCGAGCGCCGGCCGGCCACGTCCCGGGCCGCCGGGCGCGCACGGCGCGGAGGACAGCCCGTCAGTCGCGTTCGAGCGCCTGCTCCACCCGCTCCACCTTGGCCGCGAGCTGCCCGGAATGGCCGGGGCGGATGTCGGCCTTCAGCACCAGGCTCACCCGCGGGGCATGCGCCTGCACGGCTTCGACCGCACGCTTGATCACCGCCATCCCTTCGTCCCAGGTCTGGGCCTCGATCGTGGTGAACATCGACGTGGTCTCGTTGGGCAGCCCGGACTCCCGGACGACCCGAACCGCCTCGGCGACCGCATCGCCGACGCTGTCGGAGCCACCGCCGGCAGGGGCGATGCTGAATGCGAAGAGCATGGTCGACACCCTGCCGCAGTGCCGGCGGGGAGCGCGACCCCAGCGCCCGCCCGCTGTGACGATCGGCCGAAACCCGCCGCACGGCGCCGCAGCGGTGGTCAGCACTGCTAGCGTCGCCCGCCATGGTCCGCCGCGAACCACTGCCGTTCGACCCGATCATTCGGGCCGCGGAGCTGTGGGATGCCCGCGTCGGACCGGCGCGCACCATGGCGGCGGTCACCAGCGTCATGCGGGTGCAGCAGATTCTGCTGTCCGCAGTGGATGGCGCCCTGCGCCCGCACGGACTTACCTTCGCCCGATACGAGGCACTGGTGTTGCTGACCTTCTCCCGCAGCGGGCGGCTGCCGATGCGGGTGATGGGTGATCGACTGCAGCTGCACCCGACCAGCGTCACCAACATCGTGGACCGGCTGCAGGGCGATGGCCTGGTCCGCCGCACCCCGCACCCGACCGATCGGCGCGCCACCCTGGTCGAGATCACCGAAGCCGGTTCGGCGCTGCTGGAGGCCGCGACGAAATCGGTGACCGCGATCGATTTCGGCATGTCCGGCCTCACCCCCGAGCAGGAGATCGAGCTGACCGACCTGCTCGGCCGCGTCCGGCACGCGGCCGGCGACTTCGCCTGACCACCATTGGCCGACACCGGTTCGCCGGACGGCAGGTCGCCCAGCGGCGGCCGCACCCCGACGGTCATCGGCGCTCCGCGGCCGCTCGCACCCGCGCCCTCACCGGTCGGCACCGCCCTCCGGTCGATCGTCGTCCGAGACCGGCCCGGTCGATCCCCGCTCGGGATCACGACGGCGCCCACCCGGCCATGCCCGCATGGTCCGGCGGCGGCCCGGCCCACGCGCGGCTCGGCGAGCCGGGCGTCGTCGCGAACCCCGTCTGCTGGTGCAGAGTCCGGTGACCGCTCCACCGGCCGAGCCCGCCAGCACACACACCGAACAGGTCGTCAGATCCATGTCTCCTCCAGCTGTTGACTGCCTATTGACTCAACGGCGTTGACAGTAGCGCCCGGCACCGACATTCTTGAGGCCATGACGGATCGGGACCACGGCTCGCCGCTTCGGGCAGCGCGCACGGCGCGGGGTTGGTCGCAATCGGACGCGGCCCGCGAACTGGCCGCGTTCGCCGGTTCGCGCGGTGCGGCGGTCGGCACCGCGACCAGCCTGAAAACCCTGCTCTCGCGTTGGGAGAACGGCCACTCCACCCCCGAGCCGCAGTACCGCGCGTTGCTGGCCGACCTGTACGGCCGTTCCGGCGCCGAGCTCGGGCTCGCCGGCGCGGGTGAGCCGCTCGCCGGGGCCGACGGTGGGCTGCTGGCCGCGTTCGCGAGCGCGGCGGCGGCGGCCGGCGCCGGCGTGCAGCTCTGGCGCCGGCAGCTCGAGCTCGCCCGCGAGCTCGACGACGAACTCGGCGCGGCGGGTGCGGGTGATCTGGTGAAAGCCCAGGTCGATGGGCTCGCGCGGACGCTGCTGCACACGGTGGACCGCTCGACTCGGGCCGATGTGGCCGCCGTGTTGACCGCCGCCGCGGCGCTGGCCGGCGCCCAGGCCCTCGATCGCACCCGGTACGACCAGGCCTGGCGCAGCTACGACCAGGCGCGGGTTGCGGCGCGGGAGGCCGAGCTCCCGATCGGCGCGGCCGTCGCCGCCGCCGGGCAGGCCGCGGTGCTGGTCGACGTAGGCGACACGGGCGCGGCGATCACACTGCTGGAGCAGACGATGCCGGTGCCCGATGGCGACGCGCAGGTACGACTGGACCTGGCGATGGCGCTGGCCAGGGCAGCCGCCGGCCAGCCGCGCTCGAGCAGGCAGGCCATGTCCGCCGCCGCGGAGAGGCTGCACCGGACCCGGATCGACCTGGTCGACCGCCGCGACGGGCCACCGGTGGAGCTCGCCGACCTGCACCGCTGGCAGGGCCGGGTCCTGGTCGAGCTCGGCGACCAGGACGCGGTCGAGCCGCTGCGCCGGGCGCTGGCGGCCGGCCCGCGGTCGACCCGACATCGGGCCGCGGTGCATGCCGATCTGGCCCTGGTGCTGCGCGATGATCGCCCACAGGAGTCGGCCGAGCACGCCAGCGCCGCTCGCCGGTTGGCCACCGGCATCGGTTCGCAGCGCATCGCCGCGCGGCTGGCCGGGCTGGGAGCGAGCAGCGGATGATCAGAAATCTGTTGGCCCGCGTGGCCGCGCTCGTCCGCTCAGCTCTCGCGGATGTACGCGGTCAGCTCGTCGGCCGCTCGGTAGGGGTCCAGCTCGCCGGCCAGCACTCGTTCGGCCAGTGCCGGGATGCCACCGGCACCACCGATGTCATCGAGTCGTACCCGGAACCGCTCCAGTGCGATGGCCTGGATCTCGGACCCGGCCCTGGCCAGCCGCCTGCGCTCGCGCTCCCCCGAGCTGTCGAGCCAGTGCCGGTGGCCGTCGAGTGCCGCCACCAGCTCCGCCATCCCCTCACCGCGGGCGGCCACGGTACGACGGACCGGAGTCCGCCAGGCGGCAGCGGTCGACGGATCGAGATCGCGGTCGTCGCCCAACGCGAGCATCCGGCGCAGATCGCGGACGGTCTGGTCGGCGCCCTCGCGGTCGGCCTTGTTCACCACGAAGATGTCGGCCACCTCCAGGACACCGGCCTTCGCGGCCTGCACTCCGTCGCCGGCCCCGGGAGCGAGCAGCACGACGGTGGTGTCGGCCAGGGCCACGATCTCGATCTCACTCTGGCCGACCCCGACGGTTTCGACGAGCACCACATCGCAACCGGCGGCATCGAGCACCCGCAGCGCGTGCGGAGTGGCCCAGGCCAGGCCTCCGAGGTGCCCACGGGTCGCCATCGAGCGGATGAACACGCCGTCATCGGTGGCGTGCTCGCCCATCCGCACCCGATCCCCGAGCAGGGCGCCACCGGAGAACGGCGACGACGGGTCCACCGCGAGCACCCCGACCCGCCGTCCCTGCCCGCGCAGCACCCGCACCAGCTCCGACGTGGTGGTGGACTTGCCGACGCCGGGCGGCCCGGTCAGCCCGACCACATGCGCCCGCCAGGCGTGGGGGGCGAGCGCGGCCGCCACCTCGCGCAGCTCCGGACCGCCGTCCTCGACCAGAGAGATCAGCCGGGATACGGCCAGCTGCTCACCACGCCGGGCCCGGTCGACCAGGTCGGGCACATCGGGCCGGCGCACGATGACGTCGGTCTGTCAGCTCGCCGCCGGCACCCGGATGATCAGGCCGTCGCCCTGGCCACCGCCGCCGCACAGCGCCGCGGCCCCGACTCCCCCTCCGCTGCGCTTGAGCTCCAGCGCGAGGTGCAGCGCGATCCGTGCTCCGGACATGCCGATCGGGTGTCCGAGCGCGATGGCGCCGCCGTTGACGTTGACCTTGTCCGGGTCGATGCCGAGCTTGCGCGTCGACACGATCCCGACGGCGGCGAACGCCTCGTTGATCTCCACGAGATCGAGGTCGGCCGGCTCGATGCCCTCCTTGGCGCAGGCCGCGGCGATGGCGTTGGCCGGCTGCTCGTGCAGGCTGGCGTCGGGACCGGCGACCACGCCGTGCGCACCGATCTCGGCCAGCCAGCTCAGCCCGAGCTCGTCGGCCTTGGCCCTGCTCATCACGACCACAGCCGCCGCGCCGTCGGAGATCTGCGATGCGGATCCGGCGGTGATGGTGCCGTCGGAGGAGAAGGCCGGCCGCAGCTTGCCCAGGCTCTCGGCCGTCGTCCCGGCCCGCACGCCCTCGTCGGTACCGAACTCGATCGGGTCACCCTTGCGTTGCGGGATCGACACCGGCGCGATCTCCTCGGCGAACACGCCCTTCTCCGCGGCCGCGGCCGCCAGCTGGTGCGAGCGCGCCGAGAACTCGTCCTGCTCCAGGCGGGTCAGCTCGTAGCGGCCGTTGAACTTCTCCGTAGAAGCACCCATCGCCACCTGGTCGAAGGCGCAGAACAGTCCGTCGTGGGCCATGTGGTCGAGCAGGTTCACGTCGCCGTACTTGAAGCCCTCGCGGGACTTGCCGAGCAGGTGCGGTGCCTGCGTCATCGACTCCTGGCCACCAGCCACGACGATGTCGAACTCACCCGCGCGGATGAGCTGGTCGGCGAGCGCGATCGCGTCCAACCCGGACAGGCAGACCTTGCTGACCGTCACGGCGGGCACGGTCATCGGGATCCCGCCGGCCGCGGCGGCCTGCCGGGCAGGGATCTGGCCGGCACCGGCGGTCAGCACCTGACCCATGATCACGTACTGAACCTGCTCGGGGGCCACTCCGGCCCGCTCCAGCGCCGCCTTGATCGCCACTCCACCCAGCTGCGCTCCGGAGAAACCCTTGAGCGAGCCCAGCAGCCGACCCATCGGCGTCCGCGCTCCTGCCACGATGACCGATCCCGACATTCTTCCTCCATCGACCGCGGTGGCGGGGATCGTTCGACGATACCCGCCACGGGTGAGGCCGGCTCCGGTCTCGACACCGGCCTGGGCCGTGACGCGCCACACAGCCGCAGATCAGCGCGGGCGGCGTTAGATTCCGGGCATGGGCGAGCGCTCCGCTTCGGGAGAACACCGGGTCACGGCAGTGGATCACGTCGGCATCGCGGTTCCCGATCTGGACGCGGCGATCGCCTGGTATGCCGCCACCTTCGGACTGGTGGCCACGCATTCGGAGACGAACGAGGAGCAGGGCGTGCGGGAGGCGATGCTGGCGGCGCCCGGCGATGCGGGGGCGGCCATCCAGCTGCTGGCCCCGCTGCGTCCGGACTCGCCCATCGGCCGGTTCATCGAGCGCAACGGGCCCGGTATCCAGCAGATGGCCTATCGGGTGGTCGACATCGACGCCAGCTGTGCGGCGTTGCGCGCGCAGGGTGTGCGACTGCTCTACGACGAGCCCCGCGGCGGCACCGCCGGCTCCCGGATCAACTTCGTTCATCCGCGGGACGCCGGTGGCGTTCTCGTCGAGCTGGTGGAGCCGGCACCTCACCTTTGAGCTGGCTTTCTCCTGCCCAGTGAACTGAGGTTCGCTCCTGGCCCCCCGAGCGGCTACCATACTACGCAGTAACGTTTGGGATACCACGCAATGTGATGGGCCGGAGGCTAGCTGTGCAGGAGATCCTCGACGCCATTCTCGCCGATGAGCACGGTGCGATCGGCGGTCTCGACGTACCAGACCACTACCGCGGCATCACGGTGCACGCGGATGAGACCGACATGTTCGCGGGCATACCCTCCCGCGAGAAGGACCCACGCAAGAGCCTGCACCTGGACCAGGTGCCGACGCCGGAGCTCGCTCCAGGCGAAGCGATCATCGCCGTGATGGCCAGCGCCATCAACTACAACACGGTGTGGACATCGATCTTCGAGCCGATGGCCACCTTCGGGTTCCTCAAGCGCTACGGCCGGATCTCCACCGAGGCCAAGCGACACGACCTGCCCTACCACGTGGTCGGCTCCGACCTGGCCGGCGTGGTGCTGCGCACCGGCCCCGGGGTCAACGCCTGGAAGCCCGGCGACAGGGTGGTCGCGCACTGCCTGTCCGTGGAGCTGGAGAGCCCCGACGGGCACGGCGACACGATGATGGACCCGGAGCAGCGCATCTGGGGCTTCGAGACCAACTTCGGCGGTCTCGCCGAGCTCGCGCTGGTCAAGTCGAACCAGCTGATGCCCAAGCCGAAGCACCTGACCTGGGAAGAGGCCGCCAGCCCCGGTCTGGTGAACTCCACCGCATACCGACAGCTGGTGTCGCGCAACGGCGCGGGCATGAAGCAGGGTGACACGGTGCTGATCTGGGGCGCCTCCGGCGGCCTCGGCTCCTACGCCACGCAGTTCGCCCTCAACGGCGGCGCGACCCCGGTCTGCGTGGTCTCCTCACCGGAGAAGGCCGAGATCTGCCGCAAGATGGGTGCTGACCTGATCATCGACCGGAACGCGGAGGGCTACCGGTTCTGGCGCGACGAGCACAACCAGGATCCCAAGGAGTGGAAGCGTTTCGGCTCCAAGATCCGCGAATTGACCGGCGGTGAGGACCCCGACATCGTCTTCGAGCACCCGGGGCGGGAGACCTTCGGCGCCAGCGTGTACGTCGCGCGGCGCGGCGGCACGATCGTGACCTGCGCCTCGACCTCGGGTTTCGAGCACTCCTTCGACAACCGGTACCTGTGGATGAACCTCAAGCGGATCATCGGCTCGCACTTCGCCAACTACCGCGAGTCCTACGAGGCGAATCGGCTGGTGGCGAAGGGGCTTGTGCACCCGACCGTCTCCAAGGTCTACCCGCTGGCCGAGACCGGGCAGGCCGCGCTGGACGTGCATCTCAACAACCACCAGGGCAAGATCGGCGTGCTGGCGCTGGCTCCCCGTGAGGGCCTCGGCGTCACCGACCCCGAGATGCGCGAGGTGCATCTGGAGGCGATCAACCGGTTCCGCGGCATCTGAAACGTGACCCAAACGTCGCGGCGATACGAAGCGTGAGGATCGTGCCCCGCTCGGACGTGGCCGGTACGGTTGCCCACATGGCTTACGAGGCCGGGCCCCCTTCGCCAGATAGTGGCTTCGCGATAGTTCGTAGGGGCTACGACCAGGGACAGGTCGACACCCATTTGCGGCGACTGGATGCGGAGATCCAGATTCTGGTGGCCGATCGGGATGCCGCGATCGACCAGTCCGCCCAGTTGGGGCAGGAACTCGACGACGCCCGAATGCGCACGGAGCGGCTGCGGGTTCAGGTGCGCAATCTGGTCAGCCCGCCACAGAGCATCCAGGGCATGAGCGAGCGGATGCGTTCGATGCTCAGGTTGGCTGAGGACGAGGCCGGCGAGATGCTCAAGCGCGCGGAGCTCGAGTCCACCCAGATCCAACTCGATGCCGAAACCCGCGCGACCGAGATCATCTCAACCGCCGAAGCGCAGGCGAGGGAGTATCAGGAAACGGCACATGCCCGAGCCGAGAGCGCGGCGCGGGAGCTCGCGCAGGCCCGCCTGGAGTTCGAGGCCGAGGTGCGCGCCACCCGGGAACGTTTCGCCGCCGATCACGCCGCCGCGGAGCAACAGCGCGCCGCGTCGATGACGGACTCGGAAACCCGCCGGAAGCTGATCGAGGAGGACTTCACCATCGCCATGAACCGGCGGCGCTCCGACGCGCTCGCCGCGCTCACCGCGGAGCGGGAGCACCTTGAGCGCAACGTCGACCGGTTGCGTGCCGAGGCCACGCAGCGGGCGAATGCCGAGTTGGAGCAGGCCAAGGCCGAAGCCCGCGCGGAGCTGGAGCGGGCCACCGAGTCGGCCCGCGCGATCACGGCCGACGCGCAACGCCGGGCTCGCGAGCTGATGGTGCTGCGCAACCGTATCGTCGATCAGCTCGGCGGCACGCACTCCGCGCTCGGTGAGTTCCTCGCCGCCCTGGAGCCGTTGCCGGCGGAGTCGCCGTCGCCCGCGAGCTCCTCGGCGAGCACCGCCAAGGCCGTGAGCGCTGCCGAGTCGGCGCCCGAGCGCGGACCGGCCCCCGAGCGCGGGTCGGCCGTCGCCGACAACCCGACACCCGGCCCCACCGACGATCCGGCACGGGTGCCCGCCGACGATTCGGAACGGGTCCTGGTCGCCGACCCGCAGCCGGCTCGCCCTGCCCGCGCCCCCGTCTCCGCCTCCCCACCAGCACCGGCCCGGCCCAAGCCGCGCCCCGCGGCAACGCCACCCGAAGCAACGCCACCCGCGGCGCCCCGGCCCGAAGCGAGGCGACCCGGTGCGCCTCAACCCGAATCGACGCCACCCGAGGCGCCTCAACCCCGAGCGCCCCAAACCCAAGCGAACCAACCCCAAGCGACCCAACCCCAAGCGACCCAACCCCAAGCGACCCGACCGGGGACGACCCAACCCGGAGCCAGTCGGCCGACCCCGCGACCCGGGTCGACCGGCACCGGTCCCGGAGCTGCCCGCAACACCGCACGGTCCGCACCTGTCGAGGGCGCGGCCGACCCCCAGCACCCACGGCCCGGCGCCACCGCGCAACCCGCGGCCGTCAGGGTGGGCCGTCCGCGACCCGCTCCGCCCGCGGCGGTGCCCGACCCAGCCCGGTCGGGATCACCACATCCGCCCGCCCAACGGAGCGGCGGCGCGGTCACCGACCCCGAAGCGGGTCGGCCGCCCGCCTCCGGACCCACCGCTGCGGTTGCCGCTGCCGGAGCATCGACACCGACACCCGCCATCCCGACCGGCCACGCTCCGCCGGCCCCGAAGCCGATCCCCGCAAAGCCGACCCCCGCAAAGCCGATCCCCGCGAGGCCGCCACTCGATTCGGACAAGGATCGCAATTTGCCGCGGGGTCGCGGCCACCGTCCGCTGCCGAAGAGCACCACCCAGAGCGGTCCGACGCCGGATCGCCGCTGACGGCTCGGAGCGGAAAGGCCCCGATCGGCCAGGGAGCGTCTGGTGGATCTTGATCCACCAGACGCTCCCTACCGACCACCCGGCCGGCGCCGCTGCCGGGCCGTCCAGCACGAGGCGTGCCAGTGCCTGCGGTCTTCGATCGATCCGTACTCGCCGGCCGGCCACACCACCACGTGCGGCATCCCGGCCGGAACGAGCTGGTCGCAGCCCGGACACCGGTACTGCTTCGCCGATGCCGAGCCGGGAACGCTGCGCACCAACCACTCGCCGTCCGGTCCGGCCTCGGCTCGCGTGTGCGACGCCGAGCGCAGCGGGACGTGCGGCGGGCGGCGGGGGCGCGATCTGGCCATCGGTGCGCGTCGTCAGCGCTCGAGGCGCGGACGGAAGCCGAGGGCGGCCACCGCGTTGATCCGGAACTCGCGCGTCACCCCGTCCACCTCCGCCGATCCGACGACCGCCTCGGTGCGCATCCTCCCATCACCGACGCAGGTCCGCCGCCGTGATCAGTACGACCGACCCCTCAGAACAGCCTGAGATCCTCGGACTCGAATCCGCGCAACGCGTCGTAGTCCACGACGACGCAGCGGATGCCGCGGTCCTCGGCCAGGGTGCGGGCCTGCGGCTTGATCTGCTGCGCCGCGAAGATCCCGGCCACCGGGGCGAGCAGCGGATCGCGGTTCATCAGTGCGAGATAGCGGGTCAGCTGCTCGACACCGTCGATCTCACCGCGGCGCTTGATCTCGACGGCCACGCTGCGCCCGCCCGCGTCCCGGCAGAGCAGATCGACCGGCCCGATCGCGGTCATGTACTCGCGACGGACCAGCGAGTAGCCGTCACCGAACACCCTCGGGTGCGCGGCCAGCAGCTCCTGCAGGTGCGCTTCCACGCCGTCCTTCACCAGGCCGGGGTCGACACCCAAGGTGTGGCTGGAGTCGTGCAGCACCTCGTCGATGGTGATCACCAACGACTCGTCGGCCTTGTTGCGCACCGTCCACACCCCCGGCTGCTCCTGCAGCCAGCACGGCGGGCTCATCCAGTTCAGCGGCTTGTAGGCCCGGTCGTCGGCGTGCACGCTCACCGATCCGTCCGCCTTGACCAGCAGCAACCGCGGCGCCATCGGCAGGTGCGCGGTGAGGCGGCCGACGTAGTCCACCTGGCAGCGAGCGATGACGAGACGCACCCTCGCGAGCCTAGAGCGGCACCCCGCAGGCAGAGCCGACGGCCACCCTTGGCACCGTGGGCACGTGGAAACACTCAGCAGCCGCGAGGTCTACGCGAACAACTGGATGACGGTGCGGGAGGACCGGATCCGCCGTCCCGACGGCACCGACGGCATCTACGGAGTCGTCGACAAGCCGACGTACGCGCTGGTCATCCCGCGCGACGGCGCCCGGCTGCAGCTGGTCGAGCAGTTCCGCTACCCGGTCGGCAAACGGCGCTGGGAGTTCCCCGCCGGCACCGCCCCGGACCGCGCCGCGCAGGATCCCGCCGAGCTCGCGGTGCGGGAGCTGCAGGAGGAGACCGGGCTGCTGGCGGGCCGGATGGAGCAGATCGGGCAGCTCGAGGTCGCGCCCGGGATGTCCAGCCAGCTCGGGACGGTGTGGCTGGCCACCGAGCTCACCCAGGGCGCGGTGCAGCGCGAGCACTCCGAGCAGGACATGCGGGCGGCCTGGTTCACGGCGACCGAGTTCGAGGCGATGGCCGCGCGCGGGCAGATCACCGATTCGCAGAGCCTGGCCGCCTACCTGCTGCTGCGCCTGCACGACGGGCGCTGATCAGCGGACCGGGCGGTGGCGGACCTCGCCACGAACCGTGGCCGCAGCCCGGCACCGGGGCTACCGTCGAGGCCATGACCGACTACGAGCACCTGCTGGTCAAGGCGGACGGCGACACCGTGCGGATCACGATGAACCGTCCGGACCGGCGCAACGCGCTGTCCGAGGCGCACCTGCGGGAGCTGCTCGACGCGTTCGACGCCGCCGGCCGCAGCGACGCCACCGGCATCGTGCTCGCCGCCGAGGGCAAGGCGTTCTCGGCCGGCCACGACTTCGCCGATGTCGCGGCCCGGGATCTGGCCGGCGTGCGTGAGCTGCTGAAGCTCTGCACGAGCGTGATGCGCACGATCCAGGAGGTGCCGCAGGTCGTGATCGCGCGGGTGCAGGCGATCGCCACCGCGGCCGGTTGCCAGCTGGTGGCCTCCTGCGATCTCGCGGTCGCGGCCGAGTCGGCGGCGTTCGCGCTGCCGGGTGGCAAGGCGGGCTGGTTCTGCCACACCCCCGCGGTCCCGGTGGCGCGCAGCATCGGTCGCAAGCGGCTCATGGAGCTGGCGCTGACCGGCGACCCGATCGACGCCGCCACCGCCGCCGACTGGGGGCTGATCAACTACGCGGTGCCGGACGCCGAGCTGGATTCCCGCGTCGAGGAGCTGCTCGCCCGCGCCACCCGGGGCAGCCGTTTCGGCAAGGGCGTCGGCAAGCAGACCCTCTACGCCCAGCTGGACCGCCCCGAAGCCGACGCCTACGCGATCGCGGTGGAGGTGATGGCCTCGCTGTCGCAGTCCCCTGGCGCCCGCGAGGGGATGGCGTCGTTCCTGGAGAAGCGCCGTCCGGTCTGGCCCGACTGAGCACCGTCGGTCCGGGAAACCTTGCGGTTTCGCCGCTGAGCTGCCCGGACGCGGCGGGGTTACCGCAGCTTCGGCACCGATCGATGGCAGGCTGTCCGGATGACCATGGAGCCGGGAGTTCGGCCGACCGCCGATCCCTCGTCGACCGCCGATCTCCTCAGGGCGCTGACCGCGCTGCGCGAGGCGGCCGCGACGGCCCGGTTCGCGCTGCGCATCCCCGGCGCCGAGCAGGCCGCAGAGGCCCGCACGCAGCTGGTGCAGCAGCTCGACGACTACCTGCTCCCGCGGCTGCGCCGCCTCGACGCACCGCTGCTCACCGTGATCGGCGGGTCCACCGGCGCCGGCAAGTCGACGGTGGTGA
This sequence comes from uncultured Actinomycetota bacterium, assembly GCA_963730945.1. Lineage (GTDB taxonomy): Bacteria > Actinomycetota > Actinomycetes > Mycobacteriales > Pseudonocardiaceae > Pseudonocardia. The sequence goes on along the minus strand of CAVSTV010000001.1, from coordinate 198,697 downwards.
ACAGCCTGGTCCGGGCGCCGGTCAGCCCGGCCGGGGTGATCCGGCCGACCACCCGCTCCCCGGTGCTGATCTGCCACCCCTACGACCTGCACTGGTTCTCCGACACCCGGGTGCTGCCCGAGCTGACCCGCAGCAGCGGCGCCGGCACCGATCATCGAACCCTGCAGCTGGTCAGCTCGTCGGCGATGGAACCGGGGTTGGCATTCCTCGACGCTCCGGACATCGACTCGGTGGTCGTGGAGAACCGGCGCCTCGCCGGGCAGTTGCTCGCCGCCGCCGACCTGTGGCTGTTCGTCACCACCGCCGCCCGCTACGCCGACGCGGTGCCGTGGGACATGCTGCAGTCCGCCGTGGCCCGGGGCACCGCGCTGGCCGTGCTGCTGGACCGGGTGCCGCCGGGGGCCGAGGCCGAGGTCGGCGAGCACCTGCGCGAGATGCTGCGGGCCAACGGGCTCGGCGCCGCACCGCTGTTCGTGATCGGTGAGGTGACGCTGGTCGACGGGCTGCTGCCCGACGCGGCCGTCGCGGCGCTGCGCACCTGGTTCTCCGATCTCGCCGGCGACGCGGCGCAGCGGGCCGCGGTGGTGCGCAAGACCCTGGACGGGGCCCTGACCAGCCTGCGCCCGCGCACCGCCGCGCTCGTCGCGCAGGTCACCGCGCAGCGCGACGCGGCCCAGCGGCTTCGCGAGGACGCCGGAGCCGCTTACGCGGGGGCGTTGAGTGCGGTCGAGGAGGGCATGCGGGACGGGACCCTGCTGCGCGGCGAGGTGCTCGCGCGCTGGCAGGAGTTCGTCGGGACCGGCGAGCTGATGCGCACCCTGCAGTCCCGGATCGGTCGCTGGCGGGATCGGCTGAGCGCGGCCGTCAAGGGTTCGAGCGCACCCGCGGAGGATCTTGCGGTCGCCCTGGAATCGGGAATCGTGCTGCTCACCGAGAGCGCTGCCGCCCGCGCCGCCGAGAATGCGGTCACCGCGTGGCGCTCGAGCGCCGCCGGTACACAGCTGCTGGAGACGGCCGGCAGCTCGCTGGCCCGCAGCTCCCCCGGGTTCCGGGCGGCGGCCGAGCGCACCGTTCGCGACTGGCAGGGCGCGGTGCTCGACCTGGTGCGCCGCGAAGGCGGATCGCGCCGGACCTCGGCCCGGGCCGCGGCCTACGGGGTGAACGCGACCGGGCTGCTGGTGATGATCGTCGTGTTCGCCACCACCAACGTGATCGCGGCCCCGCTCGAGATAGCCGTGGCGGGCGGCACGACGATGCTGTCGCAGAAGGTGCTGGAAGCGGTGTTCGGTGACCAGGCCGTGCGCCGGCTGGCCGAGGCCGCGCGGACCGACCTGCTGGAAAGGGTGGCGGAGTTGCTGGCCGACGAGCGGGAACGCTTCGATGCGCTGCTCGTCGCGCAGGCCGGCGATCCCGACGACGCGGCCGTCCTCGATCGCGCCGCCACCGCGGTGGAGCAGGCCCGATGAGGCTCGACGACACGCACCCGATCATGGATCGGCGGCGCCGACGCGCCGAGGACGCGGCGCACCGGGAACGGGCCATCGCCGACGCCGCTGTCGCGGACCGGCTGACCGCGCTCGACGAGATCATCGCCATCGGCGAGGGCCGGCTGGGCGTGGAGCTGCTGTCGCCGGCCCGCGAGCTGGCGCTGCGGGCCGGCGAGCGGCTGCGGCTGTCCGGGTCACACACGGTGGTGGCGCTGGCCGGCGCCACCGGAAGCGGCAAGTCCTCGGTGTTCAACGCGCTCGCCGGGGCCGAGGTGTCCACGGTCGGGGTGCGCCGGCCGACGACCGGGACCGCGCACGCGGTGATCTGGGGCGCCGACGGGGCCGGCCCGTTGCTGGACTGGCTGCAGATCCCGCGCCGGCACTACCTCGACTTCGTCGACCAGCCGGTCCACCAGCGCAGCGGCAGCGACTCGCGGCTCGACGGGCTGGTCCTGCTGGATCTGCCCGATCACGACTCCACCGCGGTTGCGCACCGGGTGGAGGTGGACCGGCTGGTGGCCCTGGTCGACGTGCTGATCTGGGTGCTGGACCCGCAGAAGTACGCCGACGCCGCCGTGCACGAGCGCTACCTGCAACCGCTGGCCGGGCACGCCGAGGTGATGGTGGTCGTGCTGAACCAGGCCGACCGGCTGCCCACCCATCACGTCGAGGCGGCCCTGGCGGACCTGCGCCGGTTGCTGGCCGCCGACGGGCTCGGCCCGGTTCCGGTGCTGGCCACCTCCGCCGTGACCGCGGGCGGGCTGAACGGGCTGCGCGAGGTGCTGGTGGAGGCGGTGGCCGCGCACCGGGCGGTGCTGCTCCGCGTCGCCGCCGACCTCGACGCGGTGTCCGTCCGGCTGGCCGCCGTGGTCTCCGGTCCGGCCCGCGAGGCGCCCGATCGCGGCGCCGTCGCCGGGTTGACCGCCGCGCTCACCGCCGCCGCCGGCGTGCCGGCCGTCGGGACCGCCGTCGAGCAGGCCTACCTGCACCGGGCCACCGCGTCGATCGGATCGCCGTTCGTGCGCTGGCTGCGCCGGCTGCGCCCGGATCCGTTGCGGCGCTTGCACATCCAGAGCGGGCACATCCAGACCGGGCACACCGGGAGCTCGAAGGACGGCAGCTCGACGGACCCGAAGGTCTCGGCACGGACATCGGTGCCGGCGCCGAGTGCGGTGGAGCGCTCCCGCGTCGATCTGGCGCTGCGTGCGCTGGCCGATCACGCGTCCGACCAGCTCCCCGAACCCTGGCCGGACGCGGTGCGCGGCGCCGCCCGCTCGCGCTCGGCCGACCTGGCCGACCGGTTGGACCGGGCCATCGCCGAGACCGACCTGGGCCTGACCGCGAAACCGCTCTGGTGGCGGGCGATCGGGCTGGTGCAGGCCGTGCTCGCGGTGGCCGCGATCGCCGGCGGGCTCTGGCTGGCCGGGCTCTACGCCCTGACCGTGCTCCGGCTGCCGGAGCCGGCCACCCCCATGGTGGGTGCCGTGCCGGTGCCCACGGTGGCCCTGATCGGCGGCGTGCTGGCCGGGTTGCTGCTCGCCGTGCTCGCCCGGCTGCTGGCCCTGCTCGTCGCCCGCCGCCGCAACACCCGCGCGCAGGCCCGGCTGCGCACCGCGGTGTCGGAGGTGGCCGACGAGCTGGTCCTCACCCCGGTCCGAGCCGAGCTGGCCGCCTACGCCGCCCTGCGCGCCGCCGTCGAGCGCCTGCGCCCGCGCTGAGCGGGTCAGTGGTGGTAGCGGTGCACCACGGCGTGACCCCGGCCGCGGGCGATCAGCGCCCGGTTCACCGGCACCGTCACCACGAACGCGATGGCCAGCGCGGCCACCAGCGATCCCCAGAACAGCGCCGAGCTCAGCCCGGCGTCCATCGCCCCGGGGATCAGCAGCAGGATCGCGTTGTCCACGATCTCCATGACCGTGATCGACAGCGTGTCCGCGGCCAGCGCCACCCCGAGCGCCGCGCCGATCCCGAGCCCGGCACGCAGCACCGGGGCGATGGTCAGCGAGTAGCCGAAGAAGAACGCGAGCACGATCGCCAGCACGATCGTCGCGCCGTTGCCCCAGCCCAGGGCGGTGCCGATGACCACCCCGAGCACCTCGCCGATCGCGCAGCCGGTGAGGCAGTGCGCGGTCGCCGAGACGGCCTGGCGGGTCAGCTCCCGAGCGCTGGGTGCGGTGTCGTGTCCCGGATGGTTGTCCATACCCGTGAATAGTACCCCCCGGGGGTATCATTTCGCGAGTGTTTCAGCTCTCGCCGTGCGCGGCCAGCACCAGGCTGACGATCTCGTCCATCATCTCGGTCAGCTTGTAGTCCTTGGGCGTGAACACCGCGGCCACCCCGCGCGCGCGCAGAATCGCCGCGTCCTCGGGCGGGATGATGCCGCCGACGATCACCGGCACGTCGTCGGCGCCGGCGGCGCGCAGCCCGTCGACCACGGCCGGCACGACCTCCAGGTGCGAGCCGGACAGCACCGACAGCCCCACCACGTGCACGCCCTCCTGCACCGCGGCCGCCACGATCTGCGCCGGGGTGAGCCGGATGCCCTGGTAGATCACCTCGAAGCCGACATCCCGGGCCCGCACGGCGACCTGCTCGGCGCCGTTGGAGTGCCCGTCGAGACCTGGCTTGCCGACCAGCATCCGCAACCGGGACCCGATCCGGTCACCGGCCGCCCGCACCCGCTCCCGCACGACGGTGATCTCGGTGGCCACCTCGGCGGTGCCGATCGCGGCCGATACCCCGGTCGGCGCCCGGAACTCGCCGAAGACCTCGCGCAGCACCCGCGCCCACTCGCCGGTGGTGACGCCCACCCTCGCGCAGGTGATCGAGGCCTCCATCAGGTTCGCGTCGGTCTTGGCCGCATCCCGCAGCTCACCCAGGGCGGCCGCCACCGCGTCGGCGTCGCGGGCCGCCCGCCACTCCCGGATGGCCGCCACGGCGCCGGCCTCGATGGCCGGATCGAGCTGCTCGACGGCCGCCGCGCCGTCGACCTGCAGCGGGCTCGCCTCGGTGGTCTCGAACCTGTTGACCCCGACCACCACATGCTCGCCCGACTCCATGCGCCGGCGCCGGTCGGACAGCGAGGAGACCAGCTGCCCCTTCATGTAGCCCGACTCCACCGCGGCGACCGCGCCGCCCAGCTCCTGCACCCGGTCGATCTCGGCGCGCGCGTCGGCCATCAGCTGCTCGACCTTGGCCTCGACGACCGTGCTGCCGGCGAACAGGTCGTCGTACTCGAGCAGGTCGGTCTCGTGGGCGAGCACCTGCTGCATCCGCAGCGCCCACTGCTGGTCCCACGGTCGCGGCAGCCCCAGCGCCTCGTTCCAGGCCGGCAGCTGCACGGCGCGGGCCCGCGCGTCGCGCGACAGCGTCACCGCGAGCATCTCCAGCACGATGCGCTGCACGTTGTTCTCCGGCTGCGCCTCGGTCAGCCCCAGCGAGTTGACCTGCACCCCGTAGCGCAGCCGGCGCTGCTTGGCGTCGGTGATGCCGTAGCGCTCCGCGGTGATCTCGTCCCAGAGCCGGGCCAGCGCCCGCATCTTGCACATCTCCTCGACGAAGCGCAGCCCCGCGTTGACGAAGAACGAGATGCGCCCGACCACCTCGCCGAACCTCGCGGCCGGCACCTGGCCCGAGTCGCGCACCGAGTCCAGCACCGTGATCGCCGTGGAGAGCGCGTAGGCCAGCTCCTGGGCGGGCGTCGCGCCCGCTTCCTGCAGGTGGTAGCTGCAGATGTTGATCGGGTTCCACTTCGGGATCTCGGCGACCGACCAGGCCACCATGTCGGTGATCAGCCGCATGCTCGGCGCCGGCGGGAACACGTACGTGCCGCGCGACAGGTACTCCTTGACGATGTCGTTCTGCGTGGTGCCGGCCAACGTCGCGCGCGGGGCGCCGTGCTCGTCGGCCACCGCGACGTACAGCGCGAGCAGCCACATCGCCGGCGCGTTGATCGTCATGGAGGTGTTGGCGTCGGCCATCGGGATGCCGTCGAACAGCGTGCGCATGTCGCCGATGTGGCTGACCGGGACGCCGACCCGGCCGACCTCCCCGCGGGCCAGCTCGTCGTCGGGGTCGTAGCCGGTCTGGGTGGGCAGGTCGAACGCGACCGAGAGCCCGGTCTGGCCCTTGGCCAGGTTGCGGCGGAAGAGCGCGTTGGACGTCTCGGCCGAGGAATGACCCGCGTAGGTGCGCATCACCCATGGCCGGTCGCGCTCGCGGTCGGTCGGAAACGGCACCGGGCACCTCCGCCATTGGGGACTCGATACTACGTTCGGAGCACCGCCACAACGCACGAGAAAGGATGTGCGTCACATCCCAAGCAGCACCCTGATCGATCCAGGCGGCGGTCCCGGGTCGGTCGGACGACAATGAGCGGGTGGGCGACCAGACCCGGCTGTTCGTGCTCTTCGGGGGCTTCGTGCTGATGGGCGCGATGATGTTGCTGCTGCGCTGGACGTTCGGTACCTCGCGCAACCAGCCCGGCCCACGCATCGCCGATCCCGACGACCCGACCGGCGACGGGCTGCTGGAGGAGGTCTCCCTGGTGCCGACCGAGACGGCGGCCCAGATCCTGCGGGCTCGACTCGTCAGAGCCGGCATCCGCTCCACCATCGGCCGCACCGACACCGGCTACCGGCTACTGGTCTTCCCCGCCGACCTGGTCCCGGCCAAGATCATCCTCCGCGACCCCGGCGGCGGCTGATCGCGCACGTCGCACACCAGTTGGTGCTGGCACACATGTCGTGCGATGTGCGCGGACCCGAACCGGTGTGCGCGGTGGGCCTCAGACGCGGTGGTAGCGCGCGTCGAAGAAGCAGAACACGCCGTAGCAGATCAGGCCGAGCGCCACCACGGTCAGCAGGTAGGGGCCGAAGGGCTGGCTCACCAGCGACTTCAGCGCCTTGTCCAGGCCCGACGCCTCCGCGGGGTCGAACCGGATCGCGGCGATCACCACCAGAATGCCGATCAGGGCGATCGCCACGCCCTTGGCGATGAAGCCGACCTGCCCGGTGCGCTCGGCGACCATCCGGGCACGCCGGTCCGACGGCATCTCCATGTCGTCGCGGAACTTCTTCTGCCAGCCCTGGTAGATCTTGGCGCCGCCGGCCCCGATGATGCCGAGCCCGACCGCGCCGACGATGAACTGCCCGCCGGGCAGCCCCAGCACGCCGGCGGTCGCCCCTTGCTGGGCGCCACCGCCGCCACCGCCACCGCCGGCCGCGGTCCGCCCGGCCAGCACCGCCAGCGCGATGAAGACCACCACCTTGAACCCGCTCACCGCCCGCTTGCGCAGGTTCGTGGTGCGGTCGGACTCGTAGCTGAAGCCCCAGATGGCCTGCTCGAGTCGCCAGAGCGCGGTCGCGACGAAGCCGACCGTCAGCACCCACAGCAGCACCCGGCCGAACGGCTGCGCCGCCAGCTGCGTGAACGCCCCGCCCTGGTCGGCCTGCTCGCCGCCCTGCCCGAACGCGACCTGCAGCGCGAGCCAGCCGATCAGCAGATGGGTGATGCCGTAAGCCAGGATGCCGATCCGGGCACCGACCTTCACGGGTTTGCTCTGGGCCACCTGCTTGGCCGACCTGTTGGCCTGCTTGGCGGCTTGACCGGCGGAATCAGCGGCGCTCGTCACGGCCGCACGATCCCACGATTCCGTCCGGCCTGCAGCGGCTGCCCGGTGGACCTCATCGCGCCGGTTCCGCGGCCACCCGCTCGATCTGCGCACCCAGCCCCGAGAGGTTCTCCACGAACCGCGGATAGCCGCGGTCGATGTGGTCGATGTCCCAGACCTCGGTCTCCCCCTCGGCGCACAGGGCGGCCAGCACCAGGCCGGCGCCGGCCCGGATGTCACTGGCCCACACCGGCGCGCTGGACAGCTGAGGCACCCCGCGGACGACGGCATGGTGCCCGTCGGTGCGGGCGTCGGCGCCGAGTCTGATCATTTCGTCGACGAACCGGAACCGGGCCTCGAAGACGTTCTCGGTGATCATCGAGGTGCCGTCGGCCACCGCGGACAGCGCGATCGCCATCGGCTGCAGGTCGGTGGCGAAGCCCGGATAGGGCAGCGTCACGAAGTCGACCGCCCGCGGCCGCTCCGCCATGGCCACGGTGAACCCGTCGGCCCCGATGTCGGTGCTGGCCCCGGCGCTGCGCAGCTTGTCCAGCACCAGGTCCAGGTGGTGCGGGTCCACGCCCCGCACGGTGACCTCGCCGCGGGTCATCACCGCGGCGAAGGCCCAGGTCGCGCCGACGATCCGGTCCCCGATCACCCGGTGCTCGGTGGCCTGCAACCCGGTCACGCCGTGCACGGTCAGCGTGGAGCTGCCGACTCCCTCGATCTTGGCGCCCATCTGCTGCAGCATCAGGCAGAGATCGACGATCTCCGGCTCGCGCGCGGCGTTGTCGATCACGGTGCTGCCCTCGGCCAGAACCGCCGCCATCAGGATGTTCTCGGTGGCCCCGACGCTGGGGAAGTCCAGCCAGATCTGCGCCCCGCGCAGCGTCTCGGCGTGTGCGACCACCCGCCCGTGCTCGATCTCCATCGTCGCGCCCAGCTTGCGCAGCCCGGCCTGGTGCATGTCGAGTGGCCGGGAGCCGATCGCGTCGCCACCGGGCAGCGGCACCACGGCCCGGCGGCAGCGCGCGACCAGCGGCCCGAGCACGCACACCGAGGCGCGCAACCGCGACACCGACCGGTAGTCGGCCTGCGCCCCGGGCTCCGCCGGCACCTCGATGCTGACCGTGTCGTGGTCCACCTCGACCGTGCAACCGAGGCTGCGCAACACGTCGGCCATCAGCGGCACGTCGAGGATCTCCGGGCAGTTCGTGAGCGTCGTCGTGCCGTGGGCCAGCAACGCTGCGGCCATCAGCTTGAGCACGCTGTTCTTGGCCCCGACCACGTCGACGGCACCGACCAGCCGGGCCCCGCCGGCCACCGCGAAATGCTCCGCCACGATCGCCGACGCTATAGGCCGACCGGTGGTGCTCCGTGCCGGCCCCCATCAGGGATAGCGTCTGTCCATGGCCGTGCATCTGACCAGGATCTACACCCGGACCGGCGACGACGGGACGACGGCGCTCGGTGACTTCAGCCGGGTCGCCAAGACCGACGTCCGGCTGGCCGCCTACGCCGACACCGACGAGACCAACGCGGCGATCGGGGTGGCGGTGACGGTCGGGGGGCTGTCCGAGCCGGTGCTCGCGCCGCTGCGGCAGATCCAGAACGACCTGTTCGACGTGGGCGCCGACCTCTGCACGCCGATCGTCGCCGCGCCCGAGTATCCGCCGCTACGGGTCACCGAGGACTACGTGACCCGCCTCGAGGGCTGGTGCGACGAGTTCAACGAGGGGCTGGGCAAGCTCGCCTCGTTCATCCTGCCCGGCGGCACCCCCGGTGGCGCCTACCTGCACGTCGCCCGCACCGTGACCCGCCGCGCCGAGCGCTCGGTCTGGGCGCTGCTTGGAGACCGACCCGGAGCGCACCAACCCGCTCACCGCGCGGTACCTCAACCGGCTGTCCGACCTGCTGTTCATCCTCGGCCGGGTGGCCAATCCGGACGGCGATGTGCTGTGGCAGCCCGGCGGGCCGCAGCGCTGATGATCGAGCGCGGTTGACCGCCCGAACAGCTGCGGGCGGTCAACCGCGGCGTCGGATCTACTTCTTGGGCGCCCAGAACTGGTAGATCGTGCTGTAGCTCGACGGCCACGACCGGTGCGCCGCGGTGCGCTCGGAGCAGCCCCGCCACGGGTGTCGGTGCGCTGGATGAACGCCACCTTGCTGAACACCCCGTCCGGGCCGAGCGGGGTGGGATCCCCGTGACCTTCAACCACGCGATGTTGCTCGGGCCGGCGGGCGAGGGCACCGATTGAACGGGGCTGCCGTCCACCCGGGAGCCGTCCACGCTGCTCGCCCAGAACGGTCCCTTCCCGTGGATGCCGACCGGGTCGCCGCGCAGCGTGGTCAGGACCGCGACCGGCTCCCGCAACGTGTACGACGCCATTGACGCAGTTGTGGTAGACCTGCTTGCCGACACCGCGCTGCGTTGCGACCAACTTGAACGCGGCCTCGTCGACCTGGATGTCCAGCGGAAGCTTCGCATTCGGGGTGACACCCCGGTCACCGCCGCGATTCGCGTCGGTAGCCGCCGCATCCGGCGCGACCGGCGACGCCGTGGCCGCACCCGTCGCGGTCAGCAGCAATGACGCGGTCACGGCGGCGGCCGCAGCCAGCTTGACCAGCACTCGTTGTCCCATTTTCTCTCCTGGTTCCGTTCGGCGAGCACGCCGACTGAACCGACCTACCGGAACACGATGCCGGAAATGCCGGTTCCGCTGAACGAGCTCGATCTTTCACCGCCTTCGCAAAGGCGATAGGGGGAGCATTGCGTTGACGTATTCGGTGACGATCTGCTCGACGTTACCTGTGTGGTCCGAATCAGTGAAAGTACGGCAAAGGGGTATCAGCGCCCGTTCGATCGTGAAGACTTTTCGAATCGTCGCGCACAATGCCGTTCGGCCGATATCCGCCCGGTCGGCCTATCCGTAGGCGTCGCCGCGATGGGAGATCTTGATGACATCGACGACCACCTCGTGATCGTTGATGCGATAGATGACGCGGTACTGTCCACGACGCGCGGAGTGATACCCCGCCAGCTCGAACCGGAGCTGCTTGCCGACACGATGCGGATTCTCGAGCAACGGGCCGCTGATGAACTGCCACACTGCGGCGGCCACGCTCTCGGGCAGGGTCTCAGCGAGGGCGTGACGTGCGGATCGCGACAACCTCAGCGAGTACGTCACGCCGCGCCGCGGCCCAGCCTCTTCGCCATGATCGCGGCCATCTCCTGACCGGTCGTCAGCTCTCCCGCACCGGACTCGACCTCGGCGATCGCGGCCATTGCCTCCGGATCGGACAGGATCTCCAAGGTCTCGATCAGGCTCGCCAGGTCTTCGACCGCGATCAACACGGCCGCCGGCCTGCCGTTCTTCGTGATCGTAACCCGCTCCCAGGTGCCCTGAACCGCGCTGACCAGTTCGCTCAACCGGTTCTTGGCATCAGCCAACGAGGTCGTTTCCATGGCCAGAATTCTAGCCACATCGCCCGATGACCTCAAGCACGTCTGTTGATCAAGGGACCCGGTGGTAGCCCGGGTTGCGGCCCGGTGGGGCGGCTTCCAGCCAGGACAGGAACCCGGTCAGCACCCCGGACGCCATGGCGATCTCCAGGTCGGCGCCACCGGATCGGCACTGCAGCACCGAATCTGCCTGCGGCAGGGCGTACACCTCGGCCTCGGCCAGCGAACGCCGTTCCATGATCTCCAGGTCCATCCGGTCCAGCACCGTCGAAGGTCCGAGGCGCAGGCTGGTCAGCCGGTACCAGACCAGCTCGTCGCCCTGGTAGCGCCCGACGCCGAAATGCCACCCCGCCGAGGCGTCCTTGGCCAACGAGACGGGGCGGCGGCGCAGACACACGTCCACGCCGCCGCCCCGCATCAGTCGCACCCGCCTGACGACCAGGTAGATCAGAAAACAACACGCGATCAGCAGCACGATGCCGAGAACCAGCGTCGTTTCCCCGACCGTCACCTGCGGTTCTGCCTCCGGCTACTCGGCCGCGCCGGCGGCTTTGAGCCGCGCCTCGGCCCTCGCCGCGGCCGCCGCGCCCTCGGGTTCCGAGGTGTCGGCCCGGTCCAGCGCCGATTTCGCGCGGGACACGTCGATGTCGTCGGACAGCTCAGCCGACTCGGCGAGCACCGTGACGCCCTCGGGCGTGATGTGCAGGAAACCGCCGTGGACCGCGGCCGTGGTGGAGGAGCCGTCGGTGCCGTCGATCCGCACGATGCCGGCTTCCTCGAGCTGCGCCAGGGTCGGCTCGTGGCCGGGCAGCACGCCGATCTCGCCGACCGTGGTCCGGGCGAACACGAAGCTGGCCTTGCCCGACCAGAGCCGCCGCTCGACCGCGACCAGCTCGACGGTCATCTCAGCCAATGCGCTCTCCTTCGTCGAGCGTGGGCCACCGGTCAGCCCTCCAGCTTCTTGCGGTTCTTGTCGAGGTCCTCGAGGCCGCCGCACAGGAAGAACGCCTGCTCGGGAACGTCGTCGAAGTCGCCCTTGGCGATCTTGTCAAACGACTCGATGGTCTCCTTCAGCGGGACCGTCGAACCGGGCTGGTTGGTGAACTGCTCGGCCACCAGCAGGTTCTGCGAGAGGAACCGCTCGATCCGCCGGGCCCGCCCGACCAGCTGCCGGTCCTCCTCGGAGAGCTCGTCGATGCCGAGGATGGCGATGATGTCCTGCAGGTCGGAGTACTTCTGCAGGATCCGCTTGACCTCGTTGGCCACCCGGAAGTGCTCCTCGCCGATGTACTGCGGGTCGAGGATCCGCGAGGTCGAGGTCAGCGGGTCCACCGCCGGGTAGATCCCCTTCTGGGAGATCGGCCGGGAGAGCTCGGTGGTCGCGTCCAGGTGCGCGAACGTGGTGGCCGGCGCCGGGTCGGTGTAGTCGTCGGCGGGCACGTAGATGGCCTGCATCGAGGTGATCGACCGACCCCGGGTGGAGGTGATCCGCTCCTGCAGCTCGCCCATCTCATCGGCCAGCGTGGGCTGGTAGCCCACCGCCGACGGCATCCGGCCGAGTAGCGTTGAGACCTCGGACCCGGCCTGGGTGAACCGGAAGATGTTGTCGATGAACAGCAGCACGTCCTGGTTCTGCTCGTCCCGGAAGTACTCGGCCATGGTCAGCGCCGACAGCGCGACCCGCATGCGGGTGCCGGGTGGCTCGTCCATCTGCCCGAACACCAGCGCGGTGTTCGCGATGACGCCGGACTCGGTCATCTCCGTGATCAGGTCGTTGCCCTCGCGGGTGCGCTCGCCGACCCCGGCGAACACCGAGGTGCCACCGAAGTTCTGCGCGACGCGCTGGATCATCTCCTGGATGAGCACCGTCTTGCCCACGCCGGCGCCGCCGAACAGGCCGATCTTGCCGCCGACCACGTAGGGGGTGAGCAGGTCGAGCACCTTGATGCCGGTCTCCAGCATCTCGGTCTTGCCCTCGAGCTGGTCGAACGCCGGCGCCTTGCGGTGGATCCCCCACAGGTCACCGGTGATCTCCAGGTCGGGCTCGTCCAGGCAGGCCCCGAGCGCGTTGAACACGTGCCCCTTGACCTGGTCACCCACCGGGACCGAGATCGGACGGCGCAGGTCGGTCACCTCCTGGCCGCGGACCAGGCCGTCGGTGGGCTGCATCGAGATGGTCCGGACCAGGCTGTCCCCCAGGTGCTGGGCGACTTCCAGGGTCAGCGTCTTGGCCAGCTCACCGAAGGTCACCTCGACGGTCAGCGCGTTGTAGAGCTCCGGCACGTTGTTGCGCGGGAACTCGACGTCGACGACCGGACCGGTGACCCGGACGACCCGGCCGGTCCTGGTCTCGGTGTCGTGATCGGCAGTGGCGGTCATCAGCTCTCACTTCCTGCGGTCACGAGAGCGTCGGCACCACCGACGATCTCACTGATCTCCTGGGTGATCTGTGCCTGACGGGCCTGGTTCGACTCCAGCGTCAGCGTACGGATCAATTCGTTCGCGTTGTCGGTTGCTGCCTTCATTGCTCGCTGCCGGTTCGCCGACTCCGAGGCCGCGGACTCCAGCAACGCCGCGTAGAGCCGGGCGCTGATGTACTTGGGCAACAGCGCGTCGAACAGCGTCTCCGCGTCCGGCTCGAAGGTGTAGAGCGGCTTGATCTCCGGCTGCCCCTCGCCCGGGCCGGAGGAGGAGGAGGAGGAGTCCGACTCGTCGTCGGCGTACTCCACCTCCATCGGCGCCATCCGCCGGGCCTGCGGGGTCTGCAGCACCATGTTCTTGAACTGGGTGTACACCAGGTGCAGCTCGTCGACCGGCTGCACGACCTCGGCCGGCGCGCCGGCGGTGTCGGAGGCCTCCTCGACGTCGCGATCGGTGGTGCCGGCCATGAACGCGGCCACCAGCACCCGGGCCGCCTCGGCCGCGTCGGCGTAGCTGGGCTGCTCGGAGAAGCCGGTCCAGGAGGCGGCCACCTCGCGCTTGCGGAACCGGTAGTAGTTCACGCCCTTGCGGCCGATCACGTAGAGCACCGGCTCCTTGCCCTGCTCGCGCAACATCGTCTGCAGCTGCTCGGCCTCGCGCAGCACGTTGGAGTTGTAGCCGCCGGCCTGGCCGCGGTCACTGGTCACCACCAGCACCGCCGCCCGCTCCGGGTTCTCCCGCTCCACGAGCAGCGGGTGGTCGAGCGCGGAGTTGCTGGCCAGCTCGGTGAGCACCGCGGTCATCTGCTCGGCGTAGGGCTTGGCCGCCTCCACCCGGGCCCGGGCCTTGACGATCCGGGAGGTGGCGATGAGCTCCATCGCCCTGGTGATCTTCTTGATGGACTGCGTCGACTTGATCCGTCGCCGCAGTACCCGGATCTGCGCCGCCATGCCCGCCTACTTCTCGCTGGAGTTGTTCGAGTCGCCGTTCGAGCCGTTCGAGTCGTCGTTCGACTTGCCGTTCGAGTCGCCGTTCGAGGGCTTCTTCTTGTTGACCTTGACCTTCTCCTTGTCGACCTCGTCCTCGTCGAGGGCCTTCTCGCCCTTCTCCTTCGGCACGACCGAGGAGCCGTCGGTCGCCTCGAAGTCCTTCTGGAACTCGCGCGTGACGGTCTTGAGCCGGTCGACGTTCTCGTCCGAGAGCTTGCCGCTGTCGCGGATGTCGGCGAGCGCGCCCTCCTCGTTGCGACGCAGGTGCTCGAGGAACTCCGTCTCGAACCGGCGGATGTCACCGACCGGTACCGCGTCGAGCTGGCCGGTGGTGCCCAGCCACAGCGACACGACCTGATCCTCGACCGCCTGGGGCTGGTACTGGCCCTGCTTGAGCAGCTCGACCAGCCGGCCGCCGCGGCCCAGCGCCCGGGCCGAGGCGTCGTCCAGGTCGGAGCCGAAGGCCGAGAAGGCCTCCAGCTCGCGGTACTGCGACAGGTCCAGCCGCAGCGAGCCGGACACCGACTTCATGGCCTTGACCTGCGCCGCGCCGCCCACCCGGGACACCGAGATGCCGACGTTGATGGCCGGCCGCACACCCTGGTTGAACAGGTCGGACTCCAGGAAGACCTGACCGTCGGTGATCGAGATGACGTTGGTCGGGATGTAGGCCGAGACGTCGTTGGCCTTGGTCTCGATGATCGGCAGCCCGGTCATCGAGCCGCCGCCCAGCTCGTCGGACAGCTTGGCGCAGCGCTCCAGCAGCCGGGAGTGCAGGTAGAACACGTCGCCCGGGTAGGCCTCGCGGCCCGGCGGGCGGCGCAGCAGCAGCGAGATCGCGCGGTAGGCCTCGGCCTGCTTGGACAGGTCGTCGAAGACGATCAGGACGTGATTGCCCTGGTACATCCAGTGCTGCCCGATGGCGGAGCCGGTGTAGGGGGCGAGCCACTTGAAGCCGGCCGGGTCGCCGGCCGGGGCGGCGATGATGGTGGTGTACTCCAGCGCGCCGGTCTCCTCCAGCATCTGCCGGATGCCGGCGATCGTGGAGTTCTTCTGCCCGATCGCGACGTAGATGCAGCGCACCTGCTTCTTCGGGTCGCCGCTGGCCCAGTTGTCCTTCTGGTTGATGATCGTGTCGACGCAGACCGCGGTCTTGCCGGTCTTGCGGTCGCCGATGATCAGCTGTCGCTGGCCGCGGCCGATCGGGGTCATCGCGTCGATGGCCTTGATGCCGGTCTGCAGCGGCTCGCTCACGCTCTGCCGGTCGATCACCGAGGCGGCCTGCAGCTCCAGGACGCGCTGCTCCTCGGCCTCGATGTCGCCCAGCCCGTCGATCGGGTGGCCCAGCGGGTCGATCACCCGGCCGAGGAAGTTGTCGCCGACCGGCACCGAGAGGATGTTGCCGGTCCGCTTGACCTGTTGACCCTCCTCGATGCCGCCGTAGGCGCCGAGGATGACCACGCCGATCTCGCGCTGGTCGAGGTTGAGCGCCACCCCCAGCACGCCGCCGGGGAACTCCAGCAGCTCGTTGGTCATGGCCGACGGCAGCCCCTCGACGTGGGCGATGCCGTCCCCGGTGTCGGTGACGGTGCCCACCTCCTCACGGGACGTGTCGGTCTCCAGCGACGAGACGTAGCTGGAGATCGCACTGCGGATCTCCTCCGAGGAGATCGTCAGCTCTGTCATGGCTGTCGTCTTTCCTTTCGTGCGATCAACGTCGCGGGGCGGGAGTTCATGGTGTGCGGGCCGCTCAGCCGGGCAGCGTTCGGCGGGCGGTGGCGATCCTCGAGGACACGCTGCCGTCGATCAGCTCGCCGCCGACCTTGACCAGCAGGCCACCGAGCAGCTCCGGGTCGAGCTCCACCTGCAGCGAGATCGGCCGACCGTAGAGCCTGGTCAGCGACTCCGTGAGGCGGTGCTCCTGGTCATCGGACAGCCGCACCGCGGAGCGCACGTGCGCGACGTAACGATCGCGGCGGGCGGCGGCGAGCTCGGCCAGCTCCTCGGCGGCCCGGTCCAGGCTGCGGCCACGGGGGATGCGCACGGTCTGTTCGAGCAGGGTGGCGGTGACGGTGCTGACCCGCCCGTCCAGCACCTGGCGCAGCAGCCCCACCCGCTGGTCGCCGGTGCTGCCCTGGTCGGCGAGCAGCGAACCCAGCTGCGGCTCGCGGTCAAGGATGCGGCCGAAGCGGAACAGCTGGTCCTCGACCTCATCGAGGCTGCCGTCCTTCTCGGCCACGCCGAGCACGGCGCGCCGGGCCAGCAGCTCCAACGCCTCCACCAGGTCCACCGCGCGCGACCAGCGCGCGGACACCAGTTCGGAGACCACGTCCAGGGCGGCGCGGCCGATCTTGCCCTGCAGCAGCTGGTCGGCGAGCCCGCTGCGGGACGCCTCCGCGATCGCCGGATCGGCGAGGTGGCGACGCAGCGCGGTCTCGCTGGTCAGCAGGCGCAGCACCGCGAACAGGTCGTCGCCGATGCGGGCCAGATCCGCACCCGAGGATTCGTCGACGAGCGCATCGAGGCGGCTGCCGGCCGCGGCCAGCGACTCGCGGCTCGTGGAGGACAGCAGCAGTGCCATCAGTTCGCCCCTCCGCCGGCCGGTGCCCGCTCGGCTTCCGCGGCCTGCGAGCCCGCGCGCGGTGCCATCTCGTCAAGATCGTTCAGGAACTGGTCCACGGTCGCGCTCTTGCGCCGGTCATCGGCCAGCTGCTCCACGACGATCCGCTCGGCCAGCTTCATGGACGAGCCGCCGAGCTCGGCGCGTAGCCCGCGGATCAGCTGGTCGCGCTGGGCCGCCAACTGCTCCTCGCCGCGCTGCCGGATCCGCTCGATCTCGCGCTCGGCCTGCTCCTGCAGCTCCTCGGCGATCCGGCCGGCATCGATCCGGGCGTCGTCGCGGATGCGGGCCTGCTCCTTGCGGGCCTCGGCCTCCGCGGCCTCGAAGCGCTGCTGCGCCTGCTGCAGCCGCTGGGCGGCCTCGTCGCTGGCGTCGACCTGCTGCTGGATCGAGTCCTGTCGATCCCGCACCATCGTCGCCACCAGCGGGCGCACGAAGCGGTAGAGCACGTACACGATGACCACGAACGCGACGAGCTCGGCGATCAAGACGGCCATCAGTTCGTTCCTTCCGCCGGCTGCTTGCGGTCCTGGTGGTTGCCCGCGTGAGCGGCGCTGTCCCGGTCGGCGTCGAGATCAGCCAGGAACCGATCCACCGTCGCCCGCTGCGGACCGTCCTCGCCCATCGGCGTGCCGAGGATCCGGCCGGCCAGCTGGGTGGACAGGGCACCGATGTCGCCGCGCAGCTCGTCGAGCACCTGATGGCGTTGCTCGGCCAGCTGTTGCTCGCCCTGCTCGCGGATCCGGGCCACTTCCTGGTCGGTCCTGGCGCGCATGTCGTCGCGGATCTGCTGCGCCTCGGCCCTGGCCTCGTCACGGATCGCCGACGCCTCCTTGCGGGCATCGGCGATGGCCGCCTGGTAGCGCTCCTCGGCCTCCTGCAGCCGCCGGGCCGACTCGTCCCGGTTCTCGACCGCCTTGCGGATCATCTGATCCCGCTCGTCCATCACCCTGGTCAGCGGCGGCACGATGAAGCGGTAGAAGATGAACAGGATGATCAAGAAGATGAGCAGCTCGACGAAGATGGTGGCGTTGGGGATCAGGAAGTTGCTGTTCTCCTCGGCCGCCAACACGGTCATGTTCAGAGCCTCCCCGCCGTGATCGTCACCATCGTCGTCGCCGCCATGGTCATTGGGCGCCGGTGACGAACACGAACAGCGCCATGAAGGCCAGGTTGATGAAGTACATGCCCTCGCAGAGACCGATGATCAGGAACATCGTGGTGTTCAGCCGGCCGGCGGCCTCGGGCTGACGGGCCACGCCCTGGATCATCGATGCGCCGACCAGGCCGTCACCGACCGCGGCACCCAGCGCACCGGCGCCGATGGCGATGCCACCGCCGACCATCGCCAGACCGAGCAGCATCGAGTCGGGGCCCTCGGCGGCCGCCTGCGCGATCACCATTGCACTCATGTCTCTCCTCGTAACTTTCCTCACGCGCCCGCGCGGGTGCGTGCATCATCGGGTTCAGGGAGCGCGAAGCCCGCCGGCTAGTGGGCATCCGCTTGGTCGTGTCCGCCCACGGCATCGCTGAAATAGATGATCGTGAGCAGGGTGAAGATCAGGGCCTGGATCAGCCCGACGAACATGTCGAACAACTTCCACACCGCGTTCGGCGCCCACAGAATGTACGCGGGCATCAGCGCGATGATCGAAACCATGATCCCGCCGGCGAAGATGTTGCCCCACAGTCGCAGGGCCAGCGAGACCGGCCGCGAGAAGTAGAGCGTGATGAACTCGATCGGGGCGAGCGCGACGTAGGGCTTGGTCAGGTGCCCGAAGTAGCCCTTCACCCCGTTGGCCCGGATCCCGGCCACGTTGACCCAGATCATCACCAGCAGCATCAGCGGGTAGACCAGGTTCACATCCGCGGTGGGCGGCGGCAAGTAGTGCTCGGTCGGCAGCGCGGCCAGCCAGTTGCAGGTCAGGATGAAGGCGAACAGCGCGATGCACAGCCCGAGCACCCCGCGCGGGGTGCGCAGGCCCATCTGGTCCGACAGCTGGCTCTGCACCCAGCTGGTGAGCCCCTCGAACGCCAGCTGCAGGCCCGTCGGCCGACCCTTGGTGGCGCCGCGCGCCATGTAGAGGCCCAACCCGCAGACGATGGCCCCGGCGACGATCGTGGACAGGATCGTGTCGATGTTGAACGTCAGGCCGGCCACCTGGCCGGTCCAGTGCTCACCGGGGGTGATCCCGCCTTCCTCGGCGGCGAGTAGGACGCTCATGCCAGCTCGGTCATTTCTTCCGGCTCTCCTTGATCAGCGGCACCATGGAACTCGCCACCGCGACGAACTGGAACACCGCCAGCCCGGCGAACACACCGAGCCCGGCCGGGCGGAAAAGCAGGGCGACGGCGAACGCGAGCACCGTGATCAGGGCGAGCCGGCCGAGCACCGTGCGGGAGAACGCCGCCTTCGAGGGCTGGGTGGCGGCGAAGTTCGCCACGGCCCGCATCACCAACCAGGAGTTCAGCACCCCGAAGCCGAGCCCGACGGCACCGAACACCGCGTACAGGCCCAGGCCCATCGGGACCAGCACCGCCAGCGCGAGCACGGCGATCACGACGGCCGCGATGGCGGATCGGCGGAACGTGGCCCGCGTCACCGGCGGGGTGTACGCCGGCGTACCGATCACCACGACGATCCCACCTCTTTCCCCGTCGAACCGATCACGAGTATCTCTTGAACACCTTGTAGAAGTAGACGGCAGCCCCGACGATCCCGGCCGCGAGTCCAGCGAGGGCGAACGCGGGGAAGCTGGAGAACCAGGTATCCAGCAGCCAGCCGAGTCCGAACCCGACGATCACACAGGTCGCCAGCGTGAGACCCATGGAGACCAGATCGCGCAGCTCGGGTCCGCCGCTGTTCACCCCGATGGCTCAGCGCAGCCGGGTGAACCGACGACATGACCGGGTGTGAGCGTTCAAGCGCAACTCCTCGCCTCACCTGACAGAGCTTTCGTACACGATCAGTCCGGCCCGCGCCGGCACCGACGAGCGGGGCCCGTCGCCGCCCGGCGCCGCGACGCTACCACAGCGACCGCACACTTCTTTGGTTGTCCTGACCTGCGACGGAGTCGTGACCTCGGGTGTGCTCTGTGCCCGGAAGTCCGGTTGCCGCTGATCTTGATCAATCTACTACCGCTTGTCGAATCAACTCCGCTGGCGGGCCCGCGGAACGGCCGAGGCCAACACGGCCACGACCAGGCCGATCCCCACCGACCAGAGCACCACGAACGGATCGTCGATGAGCGCGAGCGCCACCGCACCGAACGCCAGCACGGCGGCCCACAGGTAGATCAGCAGCACCGCCCGCCGGTGGCTGTGGCCGATCTCCAGCAGCCGGTGGTGCAGGTGCATCTTGTCCGGGGAGAACGGGCTCAGCCCCCGGCGGGTGCGCCGCACCACGGCCATCAACAGGTCCAGCAGCGGCACGAACACCACCGCGGCCAGCACCACCACCGGCGCGAACAGGGCCAGGATGTCGGTGCCGGCATCGGCGGTGCTCTCGCCGTTGATGAAGATCCGGCCCGACTCGCTGGTGGTCGCGGCGGCCAGCATCAGCCCGATCAACATCGAGCCGGAGTCACCCATGAAGATCCGCGCCGGGTTGAAGTTGTGCGGCAGGAAGCCCAGGCAGGCTCCGGCGAGCACGGCCGCCATCAGCGCGGGTGAGTAGGCCGAGGGATCGTTGCCGACCCGCTGCACCAGCCCGATCGCGAACAGCCCGGTCGCGGTGGCCGCGATCAGCCCGATCCCGGCGGCCAGCCCGTCCAGGCCGTCGACGAAGTTCATCGCGTTCACCAGCGCCACCGTGAGCAGCACCGTGAGCAGCACGCCCTGCTCCTGGCCGAGGCTCACGAAGGAGCCGGAGATCCCGCCCCACGGCACCCAGAACACCACCCACTGCACGCCGAACAACACCAACACCCCGGCCGCGGTGATCTGGCCGGCGAACTTGGTCAGCGCGTCGAGCTCGTAGCGGTCGTCCAGCGCGCCGACCCCGCACAGCAGCGCGGCGGCCAGCAGCACCCCGATGACCTCGGGCGAGTTGTTGTCGAAGGCGAGCCGCAGCGCCGGCAGCTGGTACGCCATGCCGACGCCGGCCAGCACCCCGCCGAGCATGGCCAACCCGCCCCAGCGCGGGGTCGGCGTCACGTGCACGTCGCGACCGCGTGGCCAGGCCACCGCACCGAACCGCAGCGCGAGCACCCGCACCGGACCGACCAGCAGGAACGTCACCACGGCGGCGGTCAGCCCGGCGAGCAGGTACTCCCTGATCGGCAGTACGAGCGTGGGCACCACCGCGGCGGCGCGGTCAGTCGCGCGGGTAGGCGGGGGCCCGCGCGACCAGCGCCGAGACCGCCTCGGCCACCGCGCCCAGCTCGGCGTCGCCCGCGGGAGTGCCCTGGTCCGCCTTCACCGCGCGCGCCAGCAGCGCGCCGACCTCGGCCATGTCCGACTCGGTCATGCCCTGGGTGGTGAGGCTGGGCGTGCCGACCCGCAGGCCCGACGGCTTGAGCGGCGGCGCCGGGTCGTAGGGGATGGAGTTCTTGTTCAACGTGATCCGCGCGGCGTCGCAGCGCGACTCCGCCTCGCTGCCGGTGACGCCGATCGGGCGCAGGTCCAGCAGCGCCAGGTGGGTGTCGGTGCCGCCGGACACCGCGCGCATGCCCTCGGCCTCCAGGCTCTTGGCCAATGCTTGCGAATTGGCAATCACCTGAGTCGCATACTGCTGATATTCAGGTCGGGAACACTCCCGCATGGCCACCGCCTTGGCCGCCACCGCGTGCATCAGCGGGCCGCCCTGGGTGAACGGGAACACGGCCTTGTCGATGGCCTTCGCGTGCTCCTCGCGGCAGAGGATCATGCCGCCGCGCGGGCCGCGCAGCACCTTGTGCGTGGTCGCGGAGACCACGTCGGCGTAGGGCACCGGGGACGGGATGGCCTTGCCGGCGACCAGCCCGATGAAGTGCGCCGCGTCGACCATGAGCTTGGCGCCGACCTCGTCGGCGATCTCCCGGAACGCCGCGAAATCGATCAGCCGCGGGTACGCGGTGGCGCCAGCGATGATCATCTTTGGCCGGTGTTCGCGGGCCAGGTCGCGCACCTGGTCGTAGTCGATCAGCTCGGTGTCCTGGCGCACCAGGTAGGGCACCACGTTGAACCACTTGCCGGAGAAGCTGACCTTGCTGCCGTGCGTGAGGTGCCCGCCCTGCTTGAGGTCCATCGCGAGCACGGTGTCGCCGGGCTTGGTGAACGCGGCGTAGACCGCGAAGTTGGCCGACGCGCCCGAGTGCGGCTGCAGGTTCGCGTGCTCGGCGCCGAAGAGTTGCTTGGCCCGGGCGTTGCCGATCTCCTCGGCCCGGTCGACGACCTGGCAGCCGCCGTAGTAGCGGCGCCCGGGATAGCCCTCGGCGTACTTGTTCGACAGCGTCGAGCCGAGCGCGGCCAGCACGGCCGGGCTGGTCAGGTTCTCGCTGGCGATCAGCTGCAGGCCGCCACGAAGGCGGTGCAGCTCGTCGAGCACGACCTCGGCCAGCTCGGGATCCTGGTGGGCAAGGGCATCGAAATCCGGCCCCCAGAACGGGGTGCTCTGCTGCGCGGTCACAGCGCAACACGGTACCCGCGTCCGCCACGGCGGCCCGCAACGGTGCACGACTCGTGCTCGAGCACCGCTCTCGTATCGTCACGGCGCTCTGCGCTGTGCGAGACTCCCCCGATGACCGCCGCCGGAGCCCGCGCCAGGGTGCGGGCCGAGCTCACCCGCGAGATCAGCGACGTCGCCCGCCGGCACCTCGCCTCCGACGGCGCGGCCGCGCTCTCGCTGCGGGCCGTGGCCCGCGAGCTGGGCATGGCCTCGTCCGCTGTGTACCGCTACTTCCCGAGCCGGGACGACCTGCTCACGACGTTGATCGTGGACGCCTACAACGCGCTCGGCGCCGCGGCGGAGAGCGCCGACGAGTCGGTGCGGGACGGCGCCGGACCGGACGGCGCCGGTCGGGACGGCGGGGCCGATGGGTTGCGGGCCCGCTGGCGGGCGGTCTGCCGGGCCACCCGGGAGTGGGCGGTGGCGCACCCGCACGAGTACGCGCTGGTCTACGGCTCGCCGGTGCCCGGTTATGCGGCGCCGGCGGCGACGGTGGGCCCGGCCGGGCGGGTCGGCGAGGTGCTCTGCCGGATCGTCGCGGTCGGTGTCGAACAGGGGCTGATCGATCCGGCCGCCGGATCCGCCGATCCGAGCGACACCGACCTGATCGGCCCCGAACCGTCCGGCCGCGAGCTGTCCGGCCCCGACGCGTCCCTGGTGCCGGGTGTCGCGGAGCGGGTCGGGTTGCCCGCACCGGGCCCGGGATCGTCGCTGACCGCCCGCGCGATCCAGGCCTGGACCACGTTGTTCGGGCTGATCAGCTTCGAGCTGTTCGGGCACACCCACAACGTCATCGCCGATCACGAGCGCTACTTCGACGACGCCGTCGACCGCCTGGCCACCCTGCTCGGCCTCCCCGCAGTCCCGCTGCCCGCACTCGACCGGAGCGTCCCTCCCCCACCGCCCGCACCCGCCCGGTCAAGCTGATCCGGGTTGGACGAATGCGCCATCCACCCAACCCAGTTGGACGGATGGGCCATCCACCCACGCCCGGAGGCGGCCGCCGCGCGCAGCGGCCTTTCAGGAGGCGGTGCTGACCTCGCGGCCGAGGACCTCGGACACCTCGGCTTCGGACACCGCGCCGGCGCGCAGGATGCGCGGTTCGTCACCGGTCAGGTCGACGATGGTGGAGGCCACCGGCTCCCCCGAGGGCCCACCGTCCAGGTAGACCGCCACCGCGTCGCCCAGCTGGCTCTGCGCCTCGGCTGCGGCGGCGGCCGGCGGCGATCCGGAGACGTTCGCGCTGGACACCGCCATCGGCCCGACGTCGCGCAACAGCTCCAGGGCCACCGGGTGCAGCGGCATCCGGAGCATCACGGTGCCCTTGGTCGAGCCGAGATCCCAGGCCAGCGACGGCGCGTGCGGCAGCACCAGGGACAGCCCGCCCGGCCAGAAGGCCTCGATCAGGTCGCGCGCCGCGGGCGGAACGCCGAGCACCAGGCCGTCGATCGTGGACCAGGAGCCGACCAGCACCGGCACCGGCATGTCCGGTCCACGTCGCTTCGCGGCCAGCAGCGCACGCACCGCCGCCGCCGAGAACGCGTCGCAGCCCAGCCCGTAGACGGTGTCGGTGGGTAGCACCACCAGGTTCCCCGCGCGGACCGCGCGGGCGGCGGCGTCGAGACCGTTGCGGCGGGCGTCGGGGTCGGAGCAGTCGAACGTGGCGGGCACGGTGCCAACGTAGCGGCGCGCGGCTGGGGAGCCTCTTCTAGGGGGTGTCTGATGGATCTTCGATCGCGGTCTTCGGGCCCAGATCGGGCCTGGCGGCGTTGCCGGCCGACCCGAGTACGCCCGGTACGAGGGCCGGCCGGCGCCTTGCCAGGCCCGATCTGGATCCCGAAGCCCATCGATCAAGATCCATCAGACACCCCCTAGGGGGTCAGCCCGACCCGGCGGGCGGTGGCGAACCGGGGGCGGCCGGCCAGGTCGCGGTGGTCGGCGACGTCGGTGAGCACCCGGCGCCGGCGCAGCAGCGCGGGCACCAGCTCGCCGTGGGTGTCGTCGTGCTCGATGGCCAGGTGACCGCCGTAGCGCAGCAGCCCGGCCGCCGAGGCGATCACCGCCCGGATCACCTCCAGCCCGTCGGCGCCGCCGAACACCGCCTCCGGCGGGTCCCACGCGGCCACTTCGGGCGGCAACGGGGTGCCGTCGGGGACGTAGGGCGGATTGCACAGCACCAGGTCGACCTGGGACTCGAGGTCGACCAGCAGGTCGCTCCAGCGCACGTCGGCGGCGTGCAGGGTGATCGGCGTGCCGCCCGCCTCGATGTGCTCGTAGATGTTGCGCCGGGCCCACGACAGCGCCACTGGATCGGCCTCGACGGCGTGCACGACGGCGTCCGGCCTGCTGGCGGCCATCGCGATCGCCAGCGCCCCCGACCCGGTGCACAGGTCCACGACCAGCGGGGACGAGGACTCCGCGAGCATCCGCAGACCCCATTCGAGCAGCAGCTCGGTCTCCGGGCGCGGCACGAACACCCCGGGCCCGACCGCGACCGTGATCGGCCCCAACGGGGCGGTGCCCAGCAGGTGCTGCAGCGGCTCCCGGGCCGCCCGCCGCTTGACCAGCCCGACCAGCTCGTCCACCTGGTCGGAGTCGACCAGCGGTCGCAGCATCAGCTGCCCGCGCGGCACCCCGACCACGTAGGCGGCCAAGAGCTCCGCGTCGACCCGCGGCGACCCGACGCCGGCCGCGGCCAGCGCCCGCTCGGCGTCCAGCACAGCCAACCGCAGTGACACCCGGCTCACCGCCGACCTCCGCCCCGGCAGCTCCCGCCGCCACGCCCGCGTCCGCACCCACCCCGCCCGCTCCCCCGCGAGTTCCCGCGGAACGAACGGCACTCTCGCACGCACCTAGCGTGCGAAAGTGCCGTTCGTTCCGGGGAAGGAGAGCGTTGCGGGCAGGGGGAGGGCGGTGGCGTCATGAGCCGACGGCTTCGGCGCGTTCCGCGGCGGCCAGCGCGGCCAGCACGCCGTCGAGGTCGCCGTCGAGGACGGCGCTGAGGTTGTGGCTCTTGTAGCCCACCCGGTGGTCGGAGATCCGGTTCTCCGGGAAGTTGTAGGTGCGGATCCGCTCCGAGCGGTCCACGGTGCGCACCTGCGAGCGCCGGTCCGCGGACGCCACCGCCGCCGCTTCGGCCTCGGCCTGCGCCTGCAGCCGGGAGCGCAGCACCTCCATCGCCCGCGCCCGGTTCTGCAGCTGTGAGCGCTCGTTCTGGCAGCTCACGACGATGCCCGAGGGCAGGTGCGTGATCCGGACGGCGGAGTCGGTCGTGTTCACGCTCTGCCCGCCGTGCCCGGAGGAGCGGAACACGTCGACGCGCAGGTCGTTCTCGTCGATCTCGATGGCCGCCTCCTCACCGGTATCCGGGTAAACGAGCACCCCGGCGGCGGAGGTGTGCACCCGTCCTTGTGATTCGGTGACCGGCACCCGCTGCACGCGGTGCACGCCGCCCTCGAACTTCAGCGCCGACCAGACGCCCTCGACCGCGCCGTCGCGGGAACGGATCGACAGCGTGATGTCCTTGTAGCCGCCCAGGTCGGAGCTCACGGCGTCGAGCACCTCGACGGTCCAGCCGCGGCGCTCGGCGTAGCGGGTGTACATGCGCACCAGATCGCCGGCGAACAGGGCCGACTCCTCGCCACCCTCGCCGGACTTCACCTCGAGCACGATGTCGTCGCCGTCGTGCGGGTCCCGCGGGACCAGCAGCAGCGAGAGCTTGGTCTCCAGCTCGGTGATCCGGGTAGCCAGCTCGCGCGCCTCGACGCCGAACGCGGGATCCTCGGCGGCCAGCTCGCGGGCGGCGGATTCGTCGTCGCGGGCGGCGGCGAGCTCGCGCGCGGTGGCCACGATCGGGCCGATCTGGGAGTAGCGACGGCCGAACTTGCGCGCCAGCGTGGGATCGGACGCCACGTCGGGGTCGGCGAGGCGCAGCTCCAGGTCGGCGTGCTCGGCCAGCACGGCCTCCAGACCCGGTGCGGTCATCTGGCGCTCCCTCGATGTCGATCTGAAACCCGGCCGGTGCACCGACAGGGCCCCGGACATGCCAACGGCGCCCACCGGATGCGGTGGGCGCCGTGGAAGGAGCTAGCTGGTCTTGCCGGCGCGCTTGCCGTAGCGGGCCTCGAAGCGGGCCACCCGACCACCGGAGTCGAGGATCTTCTGCTTGCCGGTGTAGAAGGGGTGGCAGGCCGAGCAGACCTCGACGGTGATGTTTCCGCTGGCCTTGGTGCTGCGCGTGGTGAACTGGTTACCGCAGCCACAGGTGACCTGGGTCTCGACGTACTGCGGGTGGATGCCTGATCGCACGGGGATTCCTCTCGATGTGGCGCCGGGTCCCCTATGTGGGGTGAACCGGAACCGGAGCGTGACGTAGTAGTCAACCACTCACCCCGGGAGAAGATTCCCCCAGGGGTGAGCGTCAGTCGTTGTCGGAGCCGGGGGTGCTCTTCGCGACCTGCATCAGGAACTCGATGTTGGTGCGGGTCTTGCGCAGCTGGGTGAGCAGCAGGTCGATGGCCTGCTGGTCGTCCAGCCCGGAGAGCACCCGGCGCAGCTTGACCATCACCGCGTACTCCTCGGCCGACATCAGCAGCTCGTCCTTGCGGGTGCTGGAGTCGCCGACGTCGATCGCCGGGTAGATCCGCTTGTCGGCGATCTTGCGGTCGAGCTTGAGCTCGGCGTTGCCGGTGCCCTTGAACTCCTCGAAGATCACCGTGTCCATCGTGGACCCGGTCTCGACAAGGGCGGTGGCGAAGATGGTCAGCGAACCGCCGTCCTCGATGTTGCGGGCCGCCCCGAGGAAGCGCTTGGGCGGGTAGAGCGCGGTGGAGTCGACACCACCGGACAGGATCCGGCCCGAGGCCGGCGCGGCCAGGTTGTAGGCCCGGCCCAGGCGGGTGATGTTGTCCAGCAGCACCACCACGTCGTGCCCCATCTCGACCAGGCGCTTGGCCCGCTCGATCGACAGCTCGGCGACGGTGGTGTGGTCGGTCGGCGGCCGGTCGAAGGTCGAGGCGATGACCTCGCCCTTCACCGAGCGCTGCATGTCGGTGACCTCCTCCGGCCGCTCGTCGACGAGCACGACCATGAGGTGGCATTCCGGGTTGTTGGTGGTGATCGCGTTGGCGATCGCCTGCATGATCATGGTCTTGCCGGCCTTGGGCGGCGAGACGATCAGCGCCCGCTGACCCTTGCCGACCGGCATCACCAGGTCGATCACCCGGGTGGTCAGCTTGTGCGGCTCGGTCTCAAGACGCAGCCGCTCGTTGGGGTAGAGCGGGGTGAGCTTGGTGAACTCCGGCCGGTCGCGCGAGGCCTCCGGGTCCTGCCCGTTGATCGAGTCGACGCGCACCAGCGGGTTGAACTTCTGACGGGTCTGCTCGCCCTCGCGCACCTCGCGCACGGCGCCGGTGATGGCGTCACCGCGGCGCAGCCCGTACTTGCGCACGATCGACAGCGACACGTAGACGTCGGTGGGCCCGGACAGGTAGCCGGTGGTCCGCACGAACGCGTAGTTGTCCAGCACGTCGATGATGCCGGCCACGGGCAGCAGCACGTCGCCGTCGCGCACCTCGGTGTCGATACCGCGGTCGCTCTGGCCACCACCAGTGCGGTCGTTGCGGTCCCGGCCCCGGCGCCGATCCCGGAAGCGGCGCCCGCGACGGCCGCGGCCGTCACCGTCGTCGTCGTCGGAGTCGTCGCGGCCGCGGAGGTCGTTCCGGTTGTCGATCCGGTTGTCGCCACGGCTGTCGTTGCGGGTGTCGCCACGACTGTCGACGCGGGTGTCGCCACGACCGTCGTTGCGGTTGTCACGGCTGTCACGGCCGTCGTTGCGGGTGCCGCGGGTGTCCCCTCGGCCCTCGTCGCGACGGTTGACCTCGTCCCGCCCGTCGCCGCGGGGGCGGCGCTGACGCTCGTCGCCGTTGGCCTCGCCGGTGCCCGATTCGGCGGGCCCGTCGAACGGCTCACCCCGACGGCGCTGCCGCGAGCGGCGGCCGCCGACCTCGGGCTCGGTGCTCGGTGCCCCGGCCGACGCGGCGGTCGCCTCCGGCGTGGCGGTGCTGGAGGTGGCGCCGCTGTCGGTGCGGCCGCCCACCGGGCCCCGCTCGACGGCGGGCGCGCTGTCGGCGCGCGGGGTGTCGAGCGCGGCGGCGGGGTCCGTCGACCCGGACCCGTCGGTGGTCGGCGCGACGCCGTTCACCGCCGGCCTGGTGTCCGGTGAACCCGCAGGTCGGGAGGCCGCGCGGCGGCGACGGGTGGGCGCGGGCGCACTGTCGGCCGCCGCTGCGCCCTCGGACGGTGCGCTCTCGGTGGAGGGTGCAGCGGCCACGCTGTCGGCCGCCGTGGCGCCGTTCCCAGCGGGATCCGCGGCCGGTCCCCCGCGGCGCGCGCGGGTCGGTGCGGTGGCCACCGGGCTGGGGCTGTCATCGGACAGGGTCAGCTGGGTGGCGACGGGCTTGCCGGCTGCGGGCCGGGTGCCGGCGGGCTTGGGGTCCGGGGCCCCGCCCTGCGCGGCCCGGATGGCGGCGATGAGATCGCCCTTCCGCATTCCTGCGGTGCCCGGGATCTTGAGCTCGCCGGCGAGCTGGCGAAGCTCCGCCAGAACCATCCCGGTGAGTCCGCCGCGCTTGCGGGGCGCAGCGGTGTCGGTGCTGACCAGATCGGTCTCGCTCACGGATGTCCTTCCTGACCGGCCGGGTTCTGCCCAGGCCGGCAAGATTTCACACACTCGCCCGGGCGGTATGCCGGACGATTTGTCGGTCAACGGATCGCATTGGAAGCGTCCGCCCCGACAGGCAAGGGCGGCGATCATTGCGACGGTCGCGGAGGAGGCCGCTCGGGTCGGAACCGGGTCGGAAGGAGCTGGCGAGCTGTTTCCGGCTCGAGTGGCCACGCGGATGACGCGCTGGATCGCCGTTGCGGTGCCGAGGGTAGACGTTCCGGCAGGTCCGGGCAACAACCACCCCCCGATATCCGTGTCGGCGGCGGCTATCCGACCTCGAACCGGGCGCCTTCGGTGTCGACCGGAAGCGGCAGCGGGGTGAAGCCGTGCAGGTCGAGACCGACGGGCAGGGTGCCGTCCAGGGTGAAGGCGAGCACGGTGGGCCCGGCGCCGGAGATGGCGGCCGGCACGCCGTGCGCCCGCAGCGCGTCAACCAGCTCCGCGGATGCCGGATAGGCCGGGCGCCGATACTCCTGATGGACACGATCCTCGGTGGCCGGCATCAACAGCTCCGGCCGCTGGGTGAAGGCCAGCACCGCCAGTGCGGTGCGGCTCCCGGTGAACGCCGCGTCGACCAGCGGCACCAGATCGGGCAGCAGCCCGCGGGTGGTGGTGGTCGACGACTCGGTCCCCGCGACGAGCGCCACCGGGCGGATACCCGGATGCGCGTCGAGCCGTACAGCGTGGAAGCGCCCCGGAAAATTCCCGACGGCCGCAGCAGAGGTCTCCCAGGCGACCACGAAACCGCCGAGCAGGCTGGCCGCCGCGTTGTCGGCGTGGCCCTCCATACCCGCAGTGACCTGCAACAACGTGTCCTGCTCCAGCTCGACATCACGACCGGACAGCGCGACCGCGGCCACCGCGCCCGCCACCGCGGCGGCGGCCGAGCTGCCCAGCCCGCGCGAGTGCGGGATGGCGTTGCGACAGCGCATCCGGATGCCCGGCGGGGCGTCGCCGACGATGTCCCAGGTGCGACGCATGGCCCGCACCACCAGGTGCGCGTCGTCGCAGGGCACCTGGCCGGCACCCTCGCCGACGACCTCGACCTCGACGCCGTCCGGCACCACCGAGACCTCGACGTCGTCGTAGAGCGCCAGCGCCAGCCCGAGCGAGTCGAAGCCGGGACCGAGGTTGGCCGACGAGCCCGGTACCCGAACCCGGACCTCGGAGACGCTGCCCATCCGGTATTCCTCAGCTCAGCTCGAGCGCGTCCGCGACGGCGCCGGGGTCGATCGGGACCACGGTCGGTGCCGGTGCGGCGAGCAGCGCGGTGTCGGGGTCCTTCAACCCGTGCCCGGTGACCGTGCACACGACCAGCGACCCGGTGGGCAGCGAACCGTCGGCCGCCGACTGCAGCACGCCGGCCACGCTCGCGGCCGAGGCCGGCTCGACGAACACGGCCTCGCGGGCCGACAGCAGCCGGTAGGCGGCCAGGATCTCGTCGTCGGTCACCGCGGCGAACCGGCCCCCCGATTCGTCACGCGCAGTGATGGCCGCGGCCCACGAGGCCGGGGCCCCGATCCGGATCGCGGTGGCGATCGTCTCCGGGTTGCTGACCGGCTCCCCGCGCACCAGCGGAGCCGCCCCCGCGGCCTGGAAGCCGAACATCCGCGGCGCCGTGGTGATCAACCCGTCGGCCAGGTAGGCGCGGTAGCCGGCCCAGTAGGCGGTGATGTTGCCGGCGTTGCCGACCGGCAGGCAGTGCACGTCCGGCGCCCGCCCGAGCTCGTCGCAGATCTCGTACGCGGCGCTCGCCTGACCGGCGATCCGGGTCGGGTTGACCGAGTTGACCAGCGCGGCGACCGGGTAGTCGGCCGCGGTCTTGCGGGCCAGTTCCAGGCAGTCGTCGAAGTTGCCGTCGATCTGCAGGATACGGGCGCCGTGCGCCACGGCCTGCGCCAGCTTGCCCAGAGCGATCTTGCCCTGGGGCACCAGCACGGCACAGGTCATGCCGGCCCGCGCCGCGTAGGCGGCGGCCGACGCGGAGGTGTTGCCGGTCGACGCGCAGATCACGCCCTGCTTGCCGGCGGCCAGTGCGTCGGTCACGGCCATGGTCATCCCGCGGTCCTTGAACGACCCGGTCGGGTTGGCCCCGTCGATCTTCAGGAAGACCTCGCAGCCGGTGCGCGCGGACAGCACCGGGGCCGGCAACAGCGGCGTGCCACCCTCACCGAGAGTAACGATCTTCCAGCCCGGCTGCACCGGCATCCGATCGCGGAACGCCGCGATGACCCCGGGCCAGCGCATCGACCTCGCCCCGATCGGTCCGGCGCCGGTCGATCCGGTGCCGGTCGACTCGGTGCCGGTCGACTCGGTGCCGGTCGACTCGGTGCCGGTCGACTCGGGCCCGGTCGGTGCGGGCGGGAACGGGACCGCGGCCGGCGGGGCGCCGCCGCCGGTCACCCGGCCACCCCCGGCCGGCCCAGATCCTCGACCCGCAACACGCTGTCCACGCCGCGTACTGCGTCCAGCCCGGCCAGCACCTCGATGGTGGCGGCCAGTGCCGCCTCCGGGGCCGCGTGCGTGACCACCACGAGCCGGGCCGCCCCGTCCGGTTCGGATTCGGCCGAGCCGCCGCCGGTCTGTCGGACCGCGGCGATGCTGACCCCGTTGCGGGCGAACTCGCCGGCGATGGCCGCCAGCACCCCGGCCCGGTCGGCCACGTCGAGGCTGACGTGATAGCGCGTCGACACCGTCCCCATCGCCCGCACCGGCAGGCTCGCGTAGGCCGAATCACGCGGCCCCCGACCCCCGCCCACCTGGTTGCGGGCGATCGCCATCAGGTCGCCGAGCACCGCGCTGGCCGTCGGCGCGCCCCCGGCCCCCTGCCCGTAGAACATGAGCTGACCTGCGGCTTCGGCCTCGACGAAGACCGCGTTGAACGCGCCGTCGACGGCCGCCAGCGGATGCGAGGCCGGGATCATCGCCGGGTGCACCCTGGCCGACACCGTCTCCGGCTCGTCGCCGTCGGCGGGCGTGCGCTCGCAGATGGCCAGCAGCTTGATCACGCAGCCGAGCCCGGTCGCGGCGGCGATGTCGGCCGCACTGACCTGGCGGATGCCCTCGCAGTAGACGTCCGCAGCGGTGACCCGGGTGTGGAAGGCGAGCGAGGCCAGGATCGCGGCCTTGGAGGCCGCGTCGTAGCCGTCGACATCGGCGCTCGGGTCGGCCTCGGCGTAGCCGAGCCGGGTGGCCTCCTCCAGCGCGTCGGCGTAGCCGGCGCCGGACGCGGTCATCGCGGAGAGGATGAAGTTGGTGGTGCCGTTGACGATGCCGGCCACCCGGGTGATCCGGTCGCCGGCCAGCGACTCGCGCAGCGGCCGCAGCAGCGGGATGGCCCCGGCCACCGACGCCTCGTAGTAGAGGTCCACCCCGGAGGCGTCGGCCGCCTCGGCCAGCGCGGCCCCGTCCTCGGCGAGCAGCGCCTTGTTCGCGGTCACCACCGACTTGCCGGCCTTGAGCGCCTCCAGCAGCAGCGTGCGCGCCGGCTCGATACCGCCGATCACCTCGACCACGACATCAACGTCGTCCCTGGCAACCAACGCGGATGCATCGGTGGTGAGCAGCTCACCGAGGTCGGGGTGGCGGTGCGGGCGGCGCACGGCGACACCGACCAGCTCGAGCGGTGAGCCGGCGCGGGCGGCCAGCTCGTCGGCCTGATCGCGCAGCAGCCGCACCACCTCGCGGCCGACCGTGCCGCAACCCAGCAGCGCGACCCGGACCGGTCCGGGCTCGCCGCGGCGATCGTCACCAGATGTCAGCGAGGCGATCATGCGTCCACCTCGAGCCGGAACTGGTCCTCGACGGTCTCGCGCCGCAGCAGCGCGCGCGCCCGCCCGTCCCGGACCGCGACGACCGCCGGGCGCGGCAGCCGGTTGTAGGAGCTGGCCATCGAGTAGCAGTAGGCCCCGGTCGCGGCCACCGCGAGCAGGTCGCCAGGGGCCAGATCGGCGGGCAACCAGCAGTCGCGCACCACGATGTCCCCGCTCTCGCAGTGCTTGCCGACCACCCGCGACAGCACCGCCTCGCCGCTGCCGTCGCGCTCGGAGCCGCGCGAGACCAGCCGGCAGTCGTAGACCGCGTCGTAGAGCGCGGTGCGGATGTTGTCGCTCATCCCACCGTCGACGCCCACGTAGCGGCGGCTGTGGTTGGCCCCCAGCGGCACGTCCTTGAGGGTGCCCACCTCGTACAGCGTGACGGTGCCCGGCCCGGCGATGGCGCGGCCGGGCTCGATGGCGATCTGCGGCACGTCCAGCTCGGCGGCGTGGCACTCGCGCTTGACGATGTCGCGAAGCTGCTCGGCCAGCTGGCGCACGTCCAGCGGAGTCTCGTCGGCGCGGTAGGCGATACCGAACCCGCCGCCGAGGTCGAGCGTGCTGATCGTCCTCAGCGCGTCGGGCCCGTGCTCGGCGTGCAGCGCCGCGAGGAACCGCACGACGCGGTGCGCGGCCACCTCGAAGCCCTCGGTGTCGAAGATCTGGCTGCCGATGTGGCTGTGCAGCCCGACCAGGACCAGCCCGTCGGCCTTGAGCACCCGCCGCACCGCCTCCGCGGCGTCGCTGTGCGGCCCGCCCGCGATGGAGAACCCGAACTTCTGGTCCTCGTGCGCGGTCGCGATGAACTCGTGGGTGTGCGCCTCGACGCCGACGGTCAGCCGGACCAGCACCGCCGTGACCGCGCCCCGGTCGCGGGCGATCGCGTCCAGCCGGGCGATCTCGTGGAACGAGTCGAGCACCACGCTGCCGACCCCGGCCTCGACCGCGGCCACCAGCTCCTCGGTCGACTTGTTGTTGCCGTGCAACGTGATCCGCTCGGGTGGGAAGCCGGCGCGGAGCGCGATCGCGAGCTCGCCACCGCTGCACACGTCGAGCGCGAGACCCTCCGCCTGCACCCAGCGGGCCACCTCGGTGCACAGGAAGGCCTTGGCCGCGTAGTGCACCGAGCCGGCCCCGAACGCATCCGCGAACTCGGCGGCGCGGGCTCGGAAATCGCCCTCGTCGATCACGAACAGCGGGGTGCCGAACTGCTCGGCCAACGCGCGCACGTCGACCCCGGCCAGCTCGCAGACGCCGTCGGCGCCGCGGGTGGCGTGCCGCGGCCAGACGGTCGGGGCGAGCTCGTCGAGGCCGGCGGCGTCGGGTGGGCGGGGACCCGCCGTCTCGGGCGGCGCCTGGATCCCGGCGTGCAGCGGCCCCGCGGGGTGTGCCCTCACAGCTGTCCCTTCACATCCACGCCGCCGCAGCTCACGGCACTGTCGTACAACCCGGTCACATGCGTTCCGGTGCGCTCACACCGAGCAGGCCGAGGCCGTTGGCCAGCACCTGGCGGGCGGCGACGCACAGGGCCAGCCGGGCCCGGTGCAGCTCGGTGATCTCTTCGTCGCCCATCGGCAGCACCCGGCAGGCGTCGTAGAAGCGGTGGTACGCGCCGGCCAGCGACTCCAGGTAGCGGGCCACCCGGTGCGGCTCACGCAGCTCGGCCGCAGACGCGACGACCGCCGGGAACTCGCCGAGGGTACGGATCAGATCGCCCTCGCGCGGGTGCTCCAGCCGTCCGTAGTCCGGCTCGGCCGGCACCGTCACGCCCAGCTCGGCGGCGTTGCGAGCCAGCGAGGCGAGCCGGGCGTGCGCGTACTGGACGTAGAAGACCGGGTTGTCGTTGCTGCGGCGGGTGACCAGATCCAGGTCGATGTCCAGCGTCGAGTCGACCGAGGAGCGGATCAACGTGTAGCGAGCGGCGTCGACCCCGACCGCGTCCATCAGGTCTTCCATGCTCACCGCGGTGCCGGCGCGCTTGCTCATCCGCACCGGCTTGCCGTCGCGGAAAAGGTTGACCATCTGCCCGATCAACACCTCGACGGTGTTCGGGTTGTCCCCGAAGGCCGCCGCGGCCGCCTTCAACCGGGCGATGTAGCCGTGGTGATCGGCGCCGAGCATATAGATGCACAGGTCGAAGCCCCGTGCCCGCTTGTCCAGGTAGTAGGCCAGGTCACCGGCGATGTAGGCCGGCTTCCCATCGCTCTTGATCACCGGTCGGTCCCGGTCGTCGCCCTCGTCGGTGGAACGCAGCCACCAGGCGCCCTCGTGAAAGTAGAGGTTGCCGGAGTCCTTGAGCCGCTGCACCGCCACGTCGATCGCACCCGAGTCGTGCAGTGAACGCTCGTGGAACCAGACGTCGAAGTCGGTGCCGAACGCGTGCAGCGTCTGCTTGATCTCGTCGAACATCAGCCCGACGCCGACCCGGCGGAACGTCTCGTCCCGCTCGGCCGCCGGCAACGCGAGTGCGTCCGGCGCGGTTGCCAGCACCTGGGCCGCGATCTCGCCGATGTAGGCGCCGCCGTAGCCGTTCTCCGGGGTCGGTTCGCCCTGCGCCGCCGCCACCAGCGACTCGACGAAGCGGTCGATCTGACCGCCGGCGTCGTTGAAGTAGTACTCCCGGGTGACCTTCGCCCCGCGCGCGACCAGCACCCGGCCCAGCGCGTCGCCGACGGCCGCCCACCGGGTGTGCCCCAGGTGCAGCGGACCGGTCGGGTTAGCCGAGACGAACTCGAGGTTGACGTTGCGGGCGGCGTGGTCGTCGCCGGTCCCGTAGGAGTCACCCGCGGCCAGCACCTCGCGCACGATGCCGCCCTGCGCGGCGGCGGCCAGCCGCAGGTTGATGAAGCCCGGGCCGGCGATCTCGGCCGCGGCGATCCCCTCGCGGCCGACCAGCTCCTCGACCAGCCAGGAAGCGAGGTCACGGGGCGGCACCCCGGCCTTCTTCGCCGTCCGCAGCGCCACATTGGTGGCGTAGTCGCCGTGCTCGGGGTTGCGCGGCCGCTCGACCCCGACGTCGGCCGGCAGCGCCGCGAGATCCAGGCCGCGTCGCGTCAGCACGTCCGACGCGGCGGCACGGACCAGTTCGGCGAGCAGGGCAGGGGTCACCGCTTGAGTCTAAGAGGTCTGCTCATCGGCCTCTCAGGTGCCGCTCCTACACTCGGTAGCCGCAGCGGCGGCTCCACCACGCCGGTGCCGGCGATTCGGCGAGCACGGGACGGTCCATGGTCAGCGGCAAGAACAGCAAGGCGGTCCGCAATGCGCGCGCGGCCGTCGTCACCAGGCGATCCGTCCCGTGGGGGCTGATCGCGGCGATCATGGTCGTGGTGCTGTTCGCCGGCGTCATCTTCGGCTACGCCTACCTGCGCAACCAGGAGAACGAGGCGCGCACGGCCGCGATGGCCCCGTTCACGCCGACGGCCGAGAATCAGGATCCGTCGACCGCCATCCCCGGCGTGCAGGTGGTGCCGTTCGAGGGCGGCCAGCACATCGAGCCGGCCGTGCAGGTGGCCTACACGCACACCCCACCGATGGGCGGTGCGCACGACTACAGCTGGGCCGCGTGCAACGGCGTGGTCTACCCGAACCCGGTGCGCAGCGAGAACCTCGTGCACTCCATGGAGCACGGCGCGGTGTGGATCGCCTACAACCCCGACCAGGTCGCCGGCGACGCGCTGGACGTGCTGACCCGGAAGGTGCAGAACCAGCCGTACCTGGTGATGTCGCCGTACCCGGGCCTCGACCAGCCGATCTCGCTGCAGTCCTGGGGGCACCAGCTCAAGCTGAGCGACGCGAACGACCCGCGGATCGACCAGTTCGTCGCGGCGCTGCGGCTCAACCAGTACGCCTACCCGGAGCCCGGCGCGAGCTGCAACGAGCTGGGCGCACCCAACTTCTCCCAGGCCAACCCGCCGGCGTTCGTCCCGCCGCCCGCGCCGGGCACCCCCGGTTCGCAGCCGGAGACGACGCCGGGCTCGCAGGTCACCCCCGACGGGCAGTAGATGCCGTCGGGACCCGCTGCGTCGTCCGGCACCCCGCGCTGGGTGCGGCCCTTCGTCGCGGTGGGGGTGGCGCTCGGGCTGCTGCTGATCGGCGCGGCGGGCGGGCTGCTGCTCGGCCTGCCCGGCGCATCGGCACCCGCGGTGCCCGCCGCGGATTCGGTGGACGCCGGGTTCGCCCAGGACATGACGGTGCACCACCAGCAGGCCGTCGAGATGGCGTCCTGGGAACGTGATCACACGACCGATCCGGTCCTCACGCAGCTGGCCGCCGACATCGAGGCGACCCAGACGGCCCAGATCGGCCGCATGCAGGGTTGGTTGGAGCTGTGGGGTGCCGCGGCGTTGCCGGTCGGCGGGCACATGAGGTGGATGACCGACCCGACCACCCACGATGATCACGGCGTGCCGGCGCCCGGCGGTGGGGTGACGACGATGCCCGGGATGGCGAGTTCGGCGGAGCTGACGGCGCTGCGCGCCAGCACCGGGCCGGCGCTGGACGTG
Source organism: uncultured Actinomycetota bacterium (assembly GCA_963730945.1). Taxonomy (GTDB): domain Bacteria; phylum Actinomycetota; class Actinomycetes; order Mycobacteriales; family Pseudonocardiaceae; genus Pseudonocardia. The sequence continues at coordinate 161,418 of CAVSTV010000001.1, read as the reverse complement.
ATGTTCCTGCAGCTCATGCTCCGCCACCACGAAGGCGGCGCGACGATGCTGAGCTACGGCTCCGAGCGCGCGGCGCTGCCACAGGTCCGCAACCTGGCCCGCCAGATGCTGAGCTCGCAGACCGCCGAGAGCGAGTACCTGCGGCAGCTGCTGGCCGAGCGCGGCGGCTCGCCCCTCCCGGCCTGAGCGATGGTCAACGCGACACCATGGCCTGATGATCTTCGCCGGGCAGCCATGGTGTCCCGCTCGGTGGGCGGCGGGCGTGCGCTAGGGTTTGAACCGGTACCGCCCCCGTAGCTCAGGGGATAGAGCACCGCCCTCCGGAGGCGGTGGCGCAGGTTCGAATCCTGCCGGGGGCACCGACAGAATCGACAAACAGCCGGTCGGCCCGCTCGAAGCGATCGAGTACCGCCCCTGTAACCCCGAATGCTCCACCGGTCCCTCGGGAGCGCTGGCGAGTGTCCGGTGTGGTACGAATCGATGAAGATGAACAGCGGCAGACCGACGGCGCGGTCGAGCACCTTGACGAGATGATCTTCGGCAGTGCCGTACCAAGTGTGCGGCTCTGCTTGGGCGCCCAGCTGTGAGTCCAGGCACAGCTACCGACGCGCGTTGCTGAACAGGAGTCAGGCGGGCCGTCCCGTGCGTCGTCGGACCAGCGCCGCGAGGGCCCGCGGACAGGGCGCCGCCGAGGCGTCAACGGGTGCTGGTCGCAGGTTCAATGCCACGACCGCAATCGCGGCTATGGCCGCCGCGACGACCAGCACGGCGTCGCTCAGTCCGTTCGCCACAGCCACCCTCAGCGCCTCGCCACCCAGCTCATCGGTGCCGGCGTTGGCCACGAGCACGAGCAGTGCCAGACCCACGGCGGCACCGATGGAGGTGCTGGTGGAGGCGATGCTGGAGGCGACGCCCTGCTCCCGATCGGCGACACCGGCGCCGGCGGCGATGAACATGGCCGTGAACACGACCCCGTCGCCGATGCTGATCAGGACCAGGCCCGGGATCAGGCTGGCGTAGGAGGCGGAGGGGGACATCGTGAGGCCGAGCGCAACCGCGCCCAGCGCACCGATGACGAGCGCGCCCACGAGGGTCGGCTTGAGCCCGCAGCGGGTGACCAGCTGGCCGGAGACGGTGGACGCGGTGACCACAACCGCCGTCGGCACCAGGAAGGCAAGGCCGGTCTGCAGAGCGTTGTAGCTGTGGACGTCCTGGAAGTACAGGGTCAGGAAGTAGAGAACAGATCCGAAGGTGGCCCAGAACAGGAAGGCGATGGCTACCGCGGTGGCCAGGTTGCGGTTCGCCACCAGCCGCGGCGGCAGCAGCGGGTCGCCGCTGCGGGTTTCGATCAGCGCGAACGCGACCAGGGCGAGTACCCCGGCCGTGGCGCACCCAAGGATCGGGGGCGAGCCCCAGCCCAGTCGCGGGCCTTCCACGAGTGAGAACACGACCAGCGCGATGCCCAGCGTGGCGCTCAGCGCGCCGGGCAGGTCGAAGCTGCGGCCGCGCTCGCGCGCTGGGTCGGCCGGGATCAGCACGAGCCCCAGGGCCCCGGCCAGGATGGCCAGCGGCACGTTGACGAAGAACACCGCCTCCCAGCCCAGTCCTTCGGTCAGAACGCCGCCCAGGAGCACCCCGATGACCAGGCCCGCGGCCCCGGCGCCACCCCAGACCGCCACGGCGCGGTTGCGCTCGTGGCCCTCGACAAACGTCGTGTTGACCAGCGAGAGCGTGGACGGGAACACCAGCGCGCCGCCCAAGCCCTGCACGGCGCGAGAGGCCAGCAGCACCTCCGGCCCGGAGGCCAGCCCGCCCAGCAGGGAGGCGCCGGCGTAGAGCGACAACCCGGTGACGAGCACACGTCGGCGGCCGAGCAGGTCGGATGCCCGCCCACCCAGCAGCAGGAAACCGGCGGAGGCGACCGCATACGCGCTGATCACCGCTTGCAGCGTCTGCGCCGTGAAGTCCAGCTCACGACCGATCTCGGGGAGCGCCACCACCACGATGTACTGGTCCAACGACACGATCAGCATCGCAAAGGCCAGCAATGCCAGGGTCGCGGTCTTGCCTCGGGTGGTCATACCCGGCTGACCGATCGCGCCGCCGGTCGGTAGTTCAGGTAGACGACACCATGCTCGAACGCGACGCTGCCGGCCAACGTCATGATGATCGGTTCGGCGCCCTCCGCGAACAGCCGGGGACCTCCCCCACGGGTCAAGGGATAAACGAGAAGGTGCAGCTCTTCGACGAGTCCGTCGGCGAGCATCGCCCGCACGAGCGTGCCGCTGCCGGCGACGTAGAGGTCACCCACCTCATCCTTCAGGCGGCGGAGGCGCTCCGGGTCGTAGGGCCCGATGGCCTCGGAGTTGCGCCACGTGGGGTCGGCGAGGGTGGAAGAGACGACGTACTTGGGGGTGTCGTTGAAGAAGGCTGTACCCGGATCGCCGTCCGTGCGGGTCGACCACGGCTCCTCGAACTCCTCGTACGTCTTGCGTCCCAGCAGGATCCCCTCGCAGCGATCGGTCACAGCACCGATTGCCGCGAGCATGCCGGGCAGGAACTCGTAGTCGAACGACCACACGGGCGCGTCGATCACCCCGTCTGCGCTGACGAACTCGTGCACGTGGATGGAGCCCATCTGCCTCCTTCTCTCCACTGTGGGCGTATCAGTTCCGCGGCCGGTGGCGCGGTCCTGCGCGCCCGCGGGTGTCCAGGACCGTAGTATAATGTCCTTCTACCTGGCTACCCGGAATTGTTGCTGGGATGCGAGGAGGTATGCCGTGTCGGCTCGTCCACAAGCACCACGGGGTGAGGCACCGCGTGCCCGCGTGCTCGAATCTGCAGCGGCGCTGTTTCTGAGCAAGGGCTTCGTGGCCACCACCATCGCCGATATCGCGCAGCACGCCGGGGTGGCCCTGCTGACCATCTATCGGGGCTTCGGCTCCAAGGCGGGGCTGCTGTCAGCGGTACAGGATCAGGCGGTGGTGGGCGACGACGAGCAGGTCGCTCAGCTGGACCGGGAATGGGCTCGTGGTCTCGTGGACCTTGTGCCACGAGACGCCATCTGCGTCCTCGTGGCCGAGCTGCTCACGAGCACGGCACGGGCGGCGCCGATCTTCGACGTCATCCAGTCGGCTGCTGCCGACCCTGCTGTGCGCGGGCTTCTGGACGAGACACATCGCCGGCGAGTCCAGACCTGTCAGGAGCTCGCCGATCGTGTCCTCGGTGAGCGGTCCGCTCGCTCACGGCAACTCGGGGACCTGATCTACGTGGTCCTGGGTGTCGAGAGCTACTTGCTGCTCGTCGTGCGGCGGGCGTGGAGCGAGCCGGCGTGGGCGTCGTGGGCGCAGCGGGCGCTCGAGGCCGAGCTCGCGGATGAGACGGCAGAAGATCAGGACAAGGAAGGACGGCGATACCAGCCGGCAGCGGGGTCCGTTCATTGACGTTCGCCAACCCGCCTCAGCTTACGAAGCCCAACAGGGACTCGACCTGGCCGAAAGCTCCCCGGCCGATCGGCGGATCGTCACGCCGGGCGGGACAGGGAGGCGAGACCGCAGACGCTCTACTATCAGCCAATTCCTGCGAGCGGTTCGCGCACGCGACTGCCTGTTCGCCGCCAATACCGTGCCGCCGCGAGCTGGCTGGGCGACTGCTCGGAATCGACGTCACGGACCGCAGCGCGGGCAGTCCTCCGGGCACCTTTGCCGTCGTCCGGGTCGGCGAAGTATCAGTGGACTTCGCAGACACTGATCTGACTCCCGGCACACACATCGCCTTCCTCGTCTCCGACGCCGACTTCGTCACCATCTTGGATCGTGTGGTCCGGCGCGGTCTCGAGTACACCGCCGACCCCGGACACACCCGGGTAGAGGAGCTCAACGACAACGAGGGCGGCCGGGGCTTTTACATCCTGGACCCCGACGGCAACAACTACGAGTTCCTCACCCGTACTCTGGACACCTCAAGGCAGTGAGCCCTTTCCGCCGACTCAGCTGGCGAGGACGCGGACCAGACGGGCGTTGACCTGCTCCTGGTACACCACACTCAGAATCTGACGGATTATGAGGCGGCGATTTCACCCGGCAGGAGTAAGCCTGGCAGGTCACGGCAGGCAGGTCACGGCAGGCATGGAGACTCATGGACAGCACGATCCGCAGCCTTCGACACCGTTGTGAGCCTGAGATGTGAGACGCCACGAGCTGCGGTGCCGCCCCGCGCGATGACCGCCGAGGGCCGGAGTTCCACCTCCTTGTATGTGGGACGAGGGGCGACCTCAGACATGAGCGCCGTGAGCTGCGGCCCTCGCGAGGGCCGCCGCCGCGGCACATCGTGCGGCTGATGATGCTCGGCCTCGCACCCCGACGAGTACCCGTACAGCGCACGACCGGGACCTGCAGGTGCCCAACGCCTCGTCCGACGGAAGATGCCCAGCCGGGTGACGGCGGCTCCGTCGACCGTGACACTGTCCGGGTGCAGCCGATCGCGAGGATCCAGGTCCTCGGCCGGTTCGACCTCAGCCTCGGCGGCGTGCGGGTACCGCCGCTGGAGTCCGCCCGTGCCGAGTCGCTGCTCACGTTCCTGCTGTTGAACCGGCATACGGCCGCGTCGCGCCAGCACCTGGCGTTCCTGCTGTGGCCGGACTCGACCGAGGCGCAGGCCCGCACCAATCTGCGGCACCTCGTGCACACCCTCCGCAGTCGCCTCCCCGACGCCGACCGCTACCTCGAGGTCACCTTCCGTACCGTCGGCTGGCGCGCCGACGCCCCGTGCTGGCTCGACGTCTCCGCCTTCGAGCAGCTGCTCGACACGAGCGGCGACGACAGGGGGTACGAGGGGGCGTTGCGCGACGCCGTCGCCCTGTACACGGGGGACCTCTTGGAAGGCTGCTACGACGACTGGTTGCTCGGCGAGCGTGAACGGCTGCGGCAGCGGCAGCTTGACGCGCTCGGGAAGCTCGCTGCGCTGTGCGAGGGGCGCGGCGACCTGGACGACGCGATCGGGCACGCTGAGCGGCTGCTGCGCGGTGACCCGTTGCGCGAGCAGACCTACCGGCAGCTGATGCGCTGCCACGTGGCGCGCGGCGACCGAGCACGGGCGGTGCGGGCCTACCACGTCTGCTGCTCCACGCTGGAGCGCGAGCTGGGCGTACCGCCCTCGGCCGAGACGGACGCGGTCTACCAGGGCCTGGTGCGTCACCGGCCTGAGCCAGCACCGGCGGCCAGGGCGGGCCCGCCGCTGGTCGGACGCGGCCGCGAGCAGGCGCAGCTCGCCGCGGCCTGGCGGTCCACCGACGCGGGGCAGGGCCGGCTGGTGCTGGTGAGCGGCGAGGCCGGGGTGGGGAAGTCCCGTCTGGTCGAGGAGTTCCGAGGATGGTGCGGACGCCGCGGAGCCGTCATCGCCGAGGCCCGCTGCTACCCGGCGGAGGGCTCGCTCGCCTACGCGCCCGTGGTCAGCTGGTTGCGCTCCGCGGCGCTGCGGACGCGTCTGCCGCGCCTCGACAGGCTGCGGCTCAGCGAGCTCGCCCGTCTCGTGCCCGAGATGCTGGTCGAGATGCCCGATCTTCCGCCTCCCGCTCCGATGCCTGAGGCTGATCAGCGGCGGCGGCTGTTCGACGCCGTTGCCGCGCTCATCCTCGTCGGCGGGGGGCCGTTGCTCCTGGTCGTGGACGACCTCCAGCACGTCGACCGGGAGACCTGCCAGCTCCTGCACTACCTGCTGCGCGCGCAGCCCGACGCGCGCCTGCTGGTGGTGGCGACTGCGCGCCGGGAGGCGGTCGAGGCCGATCATCCGATGCACGAGCTGCTCGCCGGCGTGCGCGCCCGGGAGCGGCTCGTGGAGATCGCGCTGGTCCGGCTGGATCGTGATGAGACCGCGGTGCTCGCCGAACGGGTCGCCGGCGCCCGCCTGTCCGACTCCGACGTCCAGCACCTCTACGACGAGACCGAGGGCAATCCGCTGTTCGTCGTCGAGGCCCTACGCGCGGGCTGGACGCCGGACAGCTCGCTGAGCCCGCGCGTGCATTCGGTGATCGAGACACGGCTGGCGCAGCTCAGCGAGCAGGCAAGAGACCTGGTCGGGCTGGCGGCGGCGATCGGGCGTGAGTTCAGCATCGACGTGCTGGCCGCGGCCACCGACGCCGACGCCGACACCCTGGTGGACAGCCTGGACGAGCTGTGGCGCCGGCAGATCGTCCGCGAGCGCAGCGAGGGCACGGTCACGGGCACCTACGACTTCAGCCACGACAAGATCCGCCAGGTCGCCTACCTCGACGTCAGCCCGGTGCGACGGCGCCGCCTGCACGCACGGATCGCGGCAGCGCTGGAGCGGACCCACCTGAGCGAGCCGGGTCCGGTGAGCGTGCAGATCGCCGCGCACCTCGACCGGGCCGGCGCGGTCGCGCCCGCCGTCGAGTGGTACCGGCGCGCTGCCCGAGCGGCCCAGCTGCTGCACGCCGGTGCCCAGGCGGTCCGGTTGCTGAACCGGAGCCTGGAGCTGTTGCTCGGCCAGCCGCAGTCGCCGGACCGGGATATAGGCGAGCTCGACATCCGCATTGCGCTACTCGCGCCGCTGGTGTCGGTGCAGACCTATGTGTCACCCGAGATGTCGGCGAACCAACAGCGGGCCCTCGCTCTCGCGCGGGTGCTCGGGGTCGAGCCGGCGCCACCGCTGCTGCGCTCGCTGGCCGTGAGCACGCTGACGCGGTCGGACTTCGTTCAGGCCATGAACTTCGGCCGGCAGCTGCGCAGAGCAGCCGACCGCGACGGCGATGACGTCCTCGTCGTCGAGGCCGCCTACGTCCTGGGCATCGCGGCGTTCTGGCAGGCTGATCTTGAGGAGGCTCGCCACCAGTTCGAGCTCGCGGTCGAGCGGTACCGGGCGCGAGACCACACGACGCATGTGATCCGCTACGCCCACGACCCGAAGGTGGTCTGCCTGAGCAGGCTCGCCAACACCCTGTGGTTCCTCGGCCTGCCCGACGACGCCCGCACCGCGAGCGCCGCGGCGCTCGACTGGGCCACGAAGATCGGGCACCGGTTCAGCCGGTCCATCGCTCTGACCTTCGCCGCGCTGCTCGCGCTGGACATGGGTGATGAGCGGGAGCTCCGCGAGCACGTCGCCGAGCTGCGGAAAATCGGCCACGAATCGGTGTCGCAGCACGTCGCGTCGGCGTTCACCGGCTACGTGGCGGTCCTCGACGGCGACACCGCCGGCGGGAGGGCCGCGATGAGGGCTGCGGTCGAGCACACCCGCGACGGTGGGGGCGCACCCGGGCAGCACGCGGTCATGGTGCGGCTCCTGCTCGCGGCACACCTTGCCGCAGGCGACACCGTCGCCGCGCTGGACGTCGCCGACCGGTTGCTCGCGATGGGGGGCACCGCCCGGCTCTGGGCGCCGGAGGCCCGCCGCGTGCGGATGGACCTCACCGTGGGCGGCTGCACCGGGTCTGCGTAGCGGAGGAACGCTCGTGGAACGGTGGGTGCCGCAGCCTGTGTCCGAGCATCCCGGCTCGGAGGAGGATCCCCATGACCGCGACCATGAGCCAGGACTTCCAGGGCGTGCTGCTGCGCCCCGGCGACGACGGCTACGACGCCGCGCGATCGGTATGGAACGCCGGGATCGACCGGTGCCCGGCCGTGATCGCGCGCTGCCGGACGTCGGCGGATGTCGCGTCGGCGCTGGCGTACGCGCAGCGGAGCGGGCTGGAGATCGGCGTGCGCGGCGGCGGGCACAACTACGGCGGCGCCGCGGTGCCCGAGGGCGGCTTGATGATCGACCTGAGCGAGCTCGACCAGGTCACCATCGATCCCGTGACGAGGCGCGCGCGCTGCGGGGGAGGGGCGACCCAGGCCCAGCTCGACGCCGCCGCTCAGGAACACGGGCTCGCGGTGACCGGCGGGACCATCAGCCACACCGGGGTCGGCGGGCTCACTCTCGGCGGCGGCATGGGATGGCTGACACGCGCGTGCGGGTTGACCATCGACAACCTGCTGTCGGCCGAGGTCGTGCTGCCCGACGGGCGCTGTGTGCGGGCCGCTGCCGACGAGCACGCCGATCTGCTGTGGGCGCTCAAGGGCGGCGGGGGCAACTTCGGAGTCGTCACCGGATTCGAGTTCCGGCTGCACCCGGTCGGCCCGATCGTGCACCTCGGGATGCTGTTCTGGGAGCTCGACCGCGCCGCCGCCGGGATGCGCGTGGCGCGTGACGTCGTCAACTGCCTGCCGCGCGACGCCGGCGGCATGATCGTGGTGATGAACGCACCACCTGCGACGTTCATCCCCGAGCAGCACCACTTCGCCTTGGGTGTCGCCCTGATGGTGGTGGGCTTCTCGTCCGCCCGGGAGCACGCGGCGCTCCTGGCGCCGGCGCGGGAGTCGTTGCCGCTGTTCGAGTTCGGCACCGAGATCCCCTACGGATCGCTGCAGCAGATGCTCGACGAGAGCGCGCCCTACGGGATCGTGCACGCCTACAACAAGTCGCTCTACCTCGACGAGCTCACCGACGAGGCCATCGACGTCGTCGTCGAACGGCTACCGGGCAAGGCCTCGCCGATGAGCCTGCTCCCGATCTTTCCGCTCGGCGGTGCCTTCGCCGATGTCGACGACGACGCGACCGCGTTCGGTGGCAACCGCTGCGCCCGGTTCGCGTTCAACATGGATGCCGTCGCCCTCGACGCGGCCACCATGGCCGCGGACCGGCACTGGGTCCGGTCGCTGTGGGAAGCGCTACGCCCGTTCGCGGCCGGCGCGGGCAGCTACGTGAACTTCATGACCGACTACGAGGAGGACCGCGTTCGCGCCGCCTACGGCACGGCGAAGTACGACCGGCTCGCCGCGATCAAGGCCGAGTACGACCCGGGGAACGTGCTCCACCGCAACGCGAACATCAAACCCGGTGGTCCGCGATGACGCCATGACCAGCACGCGCAACGCCTCCGAGCAACAGCGGGGCGAGATCCAGGAGTTCCCGAGCGGTTCGCTGCGGGTCAAGGCCTGAACAACTGTGTCGGGCCTGCGCGGGCCCGCGCGGCGAATCCCTGCCGGGTTTGCTGGCCGCCGCCCAATTGGCCCGCTACCGGGCATCTTTGAGGGGCATTCATTTTTCGGTCAGGCTTTGCATCGCCTCGTTGTAGCGGGCGCCCGCCACGCCGATCCGAGTGGCTGCCTCGTCGAGTTCGGCGAGGTCGGCCGTCGACAGGTCGAGCCGGGCAGCCCCCATGTTCTCCTCCAGGCGCGGCAATCGTCGCGTGCCGGGAATCGGCACCAGAGAGGGACGCTGAGCCAGCAACCAAGCAAGGGCGACCTGCGCCGGTGTGGCGTCGTGCGCCCCAGCCACCCGCCCGATCAGATCGACGAGCGCCTGATTGGCCGCCCGGTTCTCCTCGGTGAAGCGGGGAATGGTGGCGCGGACGTCGCCGGGCGTGAACTCGGCCGTGGCGCTCACCGTGCCGGTGAGGAAGCCCTTGCCCAGCGGGCTGAACGGCACCAGGCCGATCCCGAGCTCGTCGAGTGTCGGAAGGATCTCGGCCTCGATGTCGCGGGTCCACAGCGAGTACTCGCTCTGCAGCGCGGTGACGGGGTGAACGGCATGTGCACGCCGGATGGTCCGGGTACCAGCCTCCGACAGCCCGAAGTGAGCGACCTTGCCCGCGGCCACGAGTTCGGCGACAGCCCCGGCGACGTCCTCGATGGGTACCGCGGGGTCGACACGGTGCTGGTAGAACAGGTCGATTCGGTCCGTCCGCAGACGTCGCAGCGAGGCGTCGGCCACCCGCCGGATCTGCTCGGGCCGGCTGTCCAGGCCAACGGAGCGGCCGTCTCGAATGTCCCAGCCGAACTTGGTGGCGATCATGACCTGGCCGCGCAGCGGCTCGAGCGCCTCCCCGACGAGTTCCTCGTTGACGTACGGGCCGTAGACCTCGGCGGTGTCGAAGAACGTGATGCCACGCTCGACGGCACCGCGGAGCACGGCCACCATCTCGTCGCGGTCACCGGGGTTCGGGCCGTAGCTCTGGCTCATGCCCATGCAGCCAAGACCGAGCGCGGAGACCCGCAGTCCCTGGCCGAGTGTCCGGATCTCCATGAGGTCCTCCTCTGGTCGACGTCGACTCGTGCGGCCAGCTGCTCCAGTCTCATTCGCCACCGCGTGATTCAACCGTAATATCACCAATCGATCGCGGAGATCACTCCGCGACGATGAGTTCGACGCCGGCCCCGTCGAGCCACTGGCCCAGGCCGGAATCCGACTGGTCGGTGACGACCGTCTGTACCGCGGCGAGCGGGCAGACGGTGATGAAGTCGGCCAGCCCGATCTTGCTGTGGTCCATGGGGACGATCGCACGCTCGGCCCGGCTCACCGCCTCGGTCTTGATCTCCGCTTCGGCGAGGTCGGCGGCGCTGAACCCGGTCTCGGTGATTCCGGTGACGCCGACGAAGCTCAGGTCGAGGCGGAACTGGCGCAGCGTCGCCATGGTGAGCGGTCCGACGAAGCAGCCGCCGCGGGACCGGTAGCGGCCGCCGAGCAGGACCGGTGGCTCGATCATGTGCTCGCAGATCTCGCCGACCTTGAACGAGTTGGTGAGGATCTTCACGCCGCGTCGGTCCGGGCGTCCGGTCGCGTCGGCCTTGGCCAGGAGCTTGGCGAGCTCGTGCTGTGGTGCCGCTGTCGAGGAAGACCGAGTCGCCATCGCGGATCAACGAGAGGCACGCGCGGGCGATCGCCTGCTTCTCCTTGAGGTGTTTCGTTTCCCGGGTGCTGACGTCGACCTCGGCCATCGAGCCGCGCGCAACCGCGCCACCGTGGGCGCGGACGAGGAGCCCCTGACCCTCGAGGTCGGTGATGTCCTTGCGGATCGTGGGCTCGCTCACGTCCAGCTGCTGCACGAGCTCACCGGTGCGGACGCGCCCGTGCTCGTTGACGACGCGCAGGATCTGCTCCCTGCGCTCGACGGCGAAGGTGTCCCGGACCCGAGCACCACCGTTGGCCGAACTGGCCATCCCGCACTCCTCCCTGCGGGCCGGCAAGCACGTCCTGATGGAGAAGCCGCTCGCCGCGTCGTCGGCCGAGGCCGAGGAGCTGGTCGCCCTGGCCCGCGGGCGGGACCTGCGTCGACCTGACCGTGGACGTGCCGGCCGTCCACGACGACACCTGGACGACGCCCGACGGGACCGCCGGGGCCGCGCGGTGGGTGCCCTACGCCACGAGGCGATGTCCGCCGAGATGGCCGAACGGTTCGCCGGCGGAGTGGCCACGCTGCCGGCCCGTACGCCGACCGGACGTTCGCACTGTTCGAGCTGGCGGACAAACATCATCCGCACGAGCCGCACGAGTACCTGTTCTTCCTCGGCGTGCGGCCGGAAGGTCAGGGCCAGGGCTCGGCACGGCCCTGATGGCCCCGGTACTGGCGCGCGCCGACGCCGCGGGCCACCCCTGCTTTCTGGAGACGTCGAGCCCGCGAAGCCGAACGCTGTACGAGCGGCACGGGTTCCGGGCGATCGCCGACATCACGCCGCCGAGCGGCCCCCGGTTCTGGCCGATGGTGCGGCCTCCGCAGTAGCCCGGACCAGCATTCAGCTCGATGGCTGCGGCGGTGGCCGCCCTGCGGGTAGCTGCCGGACCATGGCGACGCCGAGCGGTCCGCGTCCCTTCCCCGCGACCACGAAGCCCGCGCGGCTGTAGAGCCGGACGGCGGGGTTGCGGATGTGGACGTTGAGGGCCAACCGGTCGTGGCCGTGCTCGGCCGCGCGGGCGGCGAGGGCGTCGAGCAGGCATCGACCGACGCCGCGGCCGCGGGCGGAGGGCGTCACCGCGACGACGAGCTCGGGGACCGGCGCGCCGTCGGGCGTCACGACCAACGAGCGCTCTCGGAAGTGCCACCAGGCCGCTCCGACCGGGTGACCGTCGTGGTCGAGTGCCAGCACGGCCGTGTCCGGTGACCGCGGAAGTCCTTGGGCCAGCTCGGGATCGTCGGCCGCGGGCAGTGGGCGGTCCTCGATCGCCGAGGCGAGTCGGGCCATCTCCACGATGAACGCCGTGTCGGATGGCTCGCCCGCTCGGACCGGCACATCGAAGACGGTACCGGCGACACACTGCGAGCCGGATGCGGTGTGGTGCAGCAAAGCCCGACGCCATGGATCACCACTCAGGGGGCTGTCGGAGGAGCCACGACGATCTCGGTGCTCGGGTTGTGGTCATGTCGGGTGGTGCCGGCCACGATCATCGTCGACTTCTGCCATGGCCTTTCGCGCAGCAGGAGGGGCAGTTCCTCGGCCAACCACTCGGCGATGTGTTGTTGTTGCGCGGGAGAATTGCCGTCTCGCGCGTCCAGACGGCGTTCCTGCTCGTCGAGGTCGCCCTGGATCCAGATCGAGGCGTCGATCCACGCAGAGAACTCCTCGCGGATGATTCCGGTGCCCTCGATCCAGACGACGTCGAGACCGGCCGGAACTCGGATGGCGCCGGGCCGGTCGTGCTCGATCCAGGCCTGCGGTCGGAAGTCCACCGCCTCACCCCGGTGCAGGGGCCGCAGGATGTTCTCGATCATCAGCGCGCCCCAGTCGAAGAACGCGTGGTTCCAGGCGATGTCGTCGGTGTGCACGACCCCCGATCCGGGGACCATCGACTGCAGGCGTTCGACGAGGGTCGACTTGCCGGCGCCGCCGCGGCCGTCGATCCCGATCAGCCGTGGACGTCCGGCGACGCCGGGTGATGCGTCGCGCAGTCGCTGCACAACATCGGACACGCTCTCGACCCGCCAACCGGTGGTCTCCACCTCACCTGGGTGTAGCCGCATCCACGACGTCCTCTCTGCTACGACCCGGAGCAGGTCGACGCCGCGGTTCCCGGTGGGGCGGCCCCGTCGACAGCGACTTCGGGTGCGGGCATGTCCTGCGGGATCACCGAGCTCGTCTCGGACGCCGGCGACCCGAGCAACTCGGCGTGGAGCAGCTGGGTGAGCCACTGCTGGTGCTGTCGCGGTGCCCAGCCCAGTTCGGCGACGCAGAGGTGATACATCTCGGGGCTGACCAGGGCTGCATAACGTTGGGCTGCATCGCCGAGGGTGAGGCCAGGCCGCAGGGCGCCGTGCAGGTACTCCGCGGTGATGGCGGTGCTTTCGTCGAGTCGTCTGCGCAGCAGCCGCTCGCGCAACTCGACGGCGAACTCCTCGCGGTCAGCCGCGCCGCGGATCACTGCGTGGATCGGGCTGGTTCGGGCCAGGGTGCGGCAGCTCGCGGCGATCCAGCCCCGTAGCCGACCACCGGCAGTGGGTCGTAGGGCGACCTCGCTCCGCCAGGTCTGCTGTTCGATGATCAACCCTTCGGGGCCCATGATCGCCCGCTCGATGACGCCCTCGAGCAGGCCTCGTTTGCCGCCGAGCGAGGCGTAGATCGTTTCCGGGGACACGCCGGCCTGCTCGGCCACGGCGGCGATGGTGGTGCCGGCGTAACCCCTGGCGACGAACAGCCTGTGTGCGGCGTCGATCGCGCGGCGCCGAGTGTTCTCCATCTGCTCGGCCCGTACCGGCGACGAGTACGCACGCCGCGAACCCTTGACGTCACCCGCCATTCGGTCACACTATCACTGTTGTAACTACAGTTATACTGCAGCCAATTTGGTGGAGGTCGGAGATCGTGGACGTGCAGACGCTTCCTCCCGGCGCGGGCCGGCGGTTCGCTTCCGGGATCACCATCAAGGTCGACACCGGGCAGAGCCCGGACTTCATCGTCATGGAGTCCGAGCTGCCCCCGCACTGGGCCGGGCCGCCCCCACACCTGCACCGGGCCTACGACGAGGCCTTCTTCGTGCTCGACGGCCCGATCACGTTCGCCGTCGACGGCGCATCCCGGGACTGGCCGGCCGGCTCGTTCGTCTTCGTCCCCCGCGGCGCCGCGCACGGATTCGCCAACCCCGGTCCGACCACGGCCAAGGTCATGATCGTGGCCACCCCGGGCGCGCTGCAGCTCGTCGAGGGGATCTACGAGCTGATGGACGAACACGGGTCGTTCGACATCGACGAGATGCTGGCGCTCTACGCCCGCCACCACAGCGAGATCCTCGCCCCACCGCACCACACGGGGCCCGTCGTCGCCGGCTACTCGTAGACGAGCTTCTGCGGCCCGGGATAGATCCACGACAGCGCATCGCGCAGGCTGTCGCGCCAGTTCTCCCAGTTGTGCCCGTCGCGGGTCTCGGAGAACCGCACCGCCATCCCGGTGGACTCGAACGTGGGCACCATCGAGCGGTTCGGCGTGATCAGCGGCTCGAACACCCCGCAGCTGACGAACAGCCGGTCGGCCAGCCGTCGCGGTCGCTCCCGGTACCGGTTCACGAACTGCACGACCGGGTCGAACACCGGGCCGCCGCCGTGATCGGCCGCGCCGACGTCGGTGAACACGAACGAGCCCGACATCAGGGCCAGCGCGCCGTAGACCTCGGGCGCGCGGTAGGCGGTGGACAGCGCGGAGACGGCGCCGAAGCTGGAGCCGAGCAGGCAACGGCCGGAGCGCTGGGCGATCAGCGGCAGCTCCGCCTCCAGCCGCGGCAGCAGCTCGCGGGTGAGGAAGCGGGCGTGCGTCGCCGAGTTCGCGTATTCCGCCAGCCGGTCCTTCGGGTGCAGGAACGCGGCCACCAGCGGTGCCACGTCGAGCCGGTGGATCAGGTTGTCCAGCACCGTCTTCGCCGCCGCGTACTGCAGGAAGTCGCCGCCGTCGTGCACCACCAGCAGCGGGTAGGCGGCGGTGCGGCGGAAGCGCGCCGGCAGGTAGAGCGTCACCGGGCAGTCGCGGCGCAGCGCCCGGCTGGGCACGACGATCTCGGTCAGCTCGCCCGGGCGGGCCTCCGGGTCGGGCATCGTCCAGTCCGGGGTGTGGTAACCGTGCGCGAAGCACACCGACGAGGTGCCGACCGGGCTGTAGGACACCTTCGGGTTGAGCGGATCGTTACCGGTCTCCCAGTGATCGCCGCGGTGCACCTCGATCTGGTAGTTCACCCGGGAGCGGTCCGGCAGCTCCAGCACCAGGTACCAGAGGTCGGTGCCCCACATCCGGCGCAACGGCAGCCGATCGGGCAGCCCGACGATGCGCTGCACGAGATGCACCTCGTCGGCCTCACCACGCCACAGGAACGTGCACCGGCTCTCCTCGACGATCGGCACCTCGTGCCGGGCCAGGAAGCGGTCGATCGCGGCGCCGTCGGGCTTGCGGTCCTTGAGCCGGTTGATCGCCAGCTTGCGGTTCACGCCGCGCTCACCTGCTCGACGATCCGCCCGTCGCCGGCCAGCACCCGAGCACCGGCGGGCAGCGGGGCGGGCCGGTCAGCGGAGGCGTCGTCGCGGGTGCCGAAATCGAGCCGGACGCCGTCGTCGAGCACCACCGCGCGGGCCGGCGCGACCCGGGCGGACAGCTCGGCCATCCGCGTCGGGTCCTCGGTGCGCAGCCGGCGGCGGGCGTGCGGCAGCAGCACGCAGCCGCGCAACCAGCCCAGCCCGGCACCGGCGAACTCCGGGTCCGCCGGCCCGTGCGGGGCCCGGTCGTGGAACAGCAGCACCCGTTCGGTCAGCGCCATCGCCCCCGCCGACCAGGCGATCACCACCGGCGGCGCGCTCACCGCGAACAGCGCCAACACGTGCAGCAACACCCCGACGTGGCCACCGGCGACGATCAACCCGCGCGCCTCGTCCAGCACCTGTGCCACCGCGCCCCGGTGTCGCGCCACCACCGCGCGTTCACCCGGCCGCCACGTCGCCGCGAACGCCGCCTTCGCCTCCTGCACCCGGGCCAGGTGGCGTTCGTCGACCAGCCGGACCACGGCGTGCGCGTCGACCAGCGCGGACTCCCGGATCGGCGTTCGGCCGCCGTAGCGCGCCACCTCCCGCAGCGCCCCGAGCACACCACCCAGCTGCACCAGGTACAGCTCCTGGAGCTCGGCCAACGCGGCCCGGTGCTCGCGCTCGGCGGCGGCGTACTCCGGGTCGTTCTCCAGCACGTCCAGCCAGCGGGCGTAGAGCCGCAGGTTGGTACTGCGGCCGTCGAGCAGCGCGTCGAACTCGGCGTCGTCGGGCTCCCGCTCCTGCCAGCCGGCCGTCACCGTGGCGAGCGGACCGCCCAGCTCCAGCGCGCCGATCGCCGCATCCACCGTGGGCCGCCGCTGCGGCCCCAGCACCACCACCCTCACCCCGACTCCCCCTGCCTGCGGTGCGAGCGGCCCTTTCGCTCACACCTAGCGTGCGAAAGTGCCGTTCGCACCGCGGGAGGTGCCGAGGGGGCGGGGCTCACGTGGCGTGCACGTGCACGGTGCGGCCGACGTCGTCGAGCATGCCGCGCAACGCGTCGTAGTCGGGATGGCGCATCCGCACGTAGGCGTTGGCCCAGTACCCCGCCTCGACCGGCTGGGTCGGGGTGCCCGGGTCCGGCAGGTGCGCGTCGATCACCCATTCGCCCAGCCGGCCCTGCGCTTCGTCGACCCCCGAGTAGCCGCTGATGTGCCCGTCGCGGTCCGGGCGCAGCGCCACGATCCCGGTGGCGAACTGCCGCGACGGGCGGGCGGCGACGTGCGAGTGCACGATCGCGTTGGCCCACTCCCGGTAGACGTCGATGTCGTTGCCCGCCGAGTACAGGTCCCAGGCCCCGACCCCTGGCGGGCGGCACCCGATCTCGGAGAACCGCAGACCCTTGGGCCCGAAGAACCACTCCATGTGGGTGGCGCTGGTGCCGATGCCCAGCGCGGCGTTCACCCGGGCGCCCATCTCGCGCAGCTCCTGGTAGTCCGCCACCGAGTCCACCCGGTTGGTGGAGATGAACTGCGGCGAGATCCAGCGGGTGCGCATCGCCTCCAGCACGTTGGGGTAGTAGTGCGAGACGAAGTCCAGCGCGATGTTCCCGTCCACCGAGACCGTGTCGTAGAAGCCCTCGTGGCCCTCGACGAACTCCTCCACCGCGATCGATTCGACGCCCTGGCCACCGAACCGCCCGAGCGCCTCGCTGAGCTGCTCGCGATTGTCGATCCGGGTCGTGTCCAGCGCACCGGCTCCGGTGCGGGGCTTCAGAATGATCGGGAAGCCGACGGTGGCCGCGAACTCCTCGACCTCGGTGGCCGCGGTCACGGCGGCCGACGCCGCGGTGGGGATGCCGGCCACGCGCAACGCATCCTTCATCGACGGCTTGTCCCGGCACAGCCAGGCCGTGCGCACCGAGGTGCCCGGGATCGTGCAGTTCTCCCGGGTCTGGGCCGCGGCCATGGTGTGCGCCTCGATGCTCGTCTCGAGCCGGTCGACCCACACCTTGTCCTGGATCCAGCGCACCGCATCGGTCATGACGCCGACGTCGACGACCGTCGGCACCTGGTGGTAGTGCGACATCCAGCCGCGGAGCTCGTCGTCGAGGGCGTCGGGCGCCCGCTCCCCGACCCCGATCACCGCCGCCCCCACCTCGGCCAGGGCGCGCACGAAATGGCGCTGCGTGGGCGGAAAGGCGGGCTCGACGAAGACCACGTTCACGCCCGGAAGGGTAGCTTCCGGACATGGTCGTCGCCGCCTTCGTCGCGCCCTTTCTGCTCCCGGCCACCGCACGGTTCGTGGCCACCGCGGCGCAGCTGCCCGGGGTGCGACTCGGCGTGATCACCACGACGCCCGCCGATCGGATACCCGCCGAGCTCGGGCAGCACCTCGCCGGGCACTGGCGGGTGGACGACGCACTCGATCCGCGGCAGATCTCCGAGGCGGTCAGCGGACTGTCCCGCCAGCTCGGCCCGGTGCAGCGCCTGGTCGGGGCGCTGGAGCAGCTGCAGGTGCCGCTCGCGCAGGCCCGTGAGGCGCTGGGCATCCCGGGCATGGACGCGGACACCGCGCGCAACGTGCGCGACAAGTCCCGGATGAAGACGGTGCTCAGTGCAGCCGGCGTGCCCTGCGCCCGGCACCGGCTGGTCACCGAGCCGGGCGAGGCGCTCGCGTTCGCCGAGCAGGTCGGCTTCCCGCTGGTGGCCAAGCCGCCGGCCGGGGCGGGAGCGCAGGCCACCTACCGGCTCGACGACATCGCGACGTTGCGCAGCTGGCTCGGCGCGCTGCCCCCGGGACCCGAGTCCCCGGGGTTGCTGGAGGAGTTCCTGGTCGGCGACGAGCACACCTTCGACAGCATCACCATCGCCGGGCAGACGGTCTGGGCGTCCATTTCGGACTATCTGCCGCCGCCGCTGGAGGTGCTGCGCAACCCGTGGATCCAGTGGACGGTGCTGCTGCCCCGCGAGCTCACCGATCCGCGCTACGCCGCGATCGGCGACATCGGACCGGCCGCGCTGCAGGCATTGGGGGTGCACGACGGGCTCACGCACATGGAGTGGTTCCGCCGCCCGGACGGCTCGGTCGCGGTGTCCGAAGTGGGCGCCCGCCCACCAGGTGCCCAGATCTCCTCGATGCTCGGCTACGTGCACGATGTGGACTTCTATCGACTGTGGACGGAGCTGGTGATCCTGGACCGCTTCACCCCGCCCGAGCGACAGTTCGCTGCCGGCACCGCCTACCTGCGGGGGCAGGGCCGCGGCCGGGTACGCGCGGTGCACGGCGTGCAGGAGCTGCAGCGCCGCATCGGGCACCTGGTCGTCGAGTCGCGGCTGCCGGAGCCGGGGCAGCCGGCCTCGTCGAGCTACGAGGGGGAGGGCTACGTGATCGTCCGCCATCCCGACACCGAGGTCGTGCGCGACGCGCTGCGCGAGATCGTGAAGGGCATCCGGGTCGAGCTGGTGGAGGCCCAATGAGGGAGATCGATAAGCGCCCGGGAGGCTGACGAGATCTGGGGGGGGGAGGGGAGCGGGGGGCGGGAGGCACAGCGAGGGAATGCGATGAGCGAACCGTGGTCATGCTCTCCCCCGGCTACCCGGCCGAGATGGCCTACTTCACCCGCGCGCTGGCCGCCGTCGGCGCCACCGTGATCGGGGTCGGTGATCAGCCGCCCGGCGAGGTGCCGGCGCCGGCGCGGGAGGCGCTCGCGCACTACGAGCACATCTCGCTGGCCGACGGTGACGCGGTGCTCGCCGCACTGCGCGGGCTGGCCCAGCACGCCCGGTTCGAGCAGGTGGAATGCCTGTGGGAGCCCTACATGATCCTGGCCGCACAGATCCGGGAGGCGTTCGGGCTGCCCGGGATGACCGTCGAGCAGACCGTGCCGTTCCGGGACAAGGAGCGGATGAAGCGGGTGCTCGACGCGGCCGGGGTGCGCACCCCCCGCCACGCGAGCAGCACAACCGTCGCCGGGGTGTGGGAGGCGGCCGAGCGGATCGGCTACCCGATCATCGTCAAGCCGATCGCCGGTGCGGGATCGGCGGACACCTACCGGGTCGACTCGGGCACCGAGCTCGCCGAGGTGCTGCCGATGCTGGTGCACGTGCCGGAGGTGAGCGTGGAGGAGTTCGTCGACGGCGAGGAGTTCACCTTCGACACCATCTGCGCCGACGGACAGATCCTGTTCGAGAGCGTGATGTGGTACCGCCCGCGGCCGCTGCAGATGCGGCTGCACGAGTGGATCAGCCCGGTGTCGATCGTGCTGCGCGATCTCGCGGCGCCGGATCTCCAGGACGGCCGGGCGATGGGCCGCCAGGTGCTCGACGCGCTGGGATTCCGCACCGGCTTCACGCACATGGAGTGGTACCGCACGGCGTCCGGCGAGGCGGTGTTCGGCGAGATCGCGGCCCGGCCGCCGGGGGCCAGGGTGGTCGACCTGATCAACATCGCCACCGACGACGACACCTACCTCGGCTGGGCCGAAGCGGTGCTGCACGGGCGGCTGAACCGGCCACTGGAGCAGCGGCACAACGCCGGCAGCATCTTCAAGCGGGCCTCGGGGCCGGGCGGATCACCGGCGTCGACGGGCTGGATGCGCTGCGCGCCGACTACGGCGAGGACGTCGTGCTGGTCGACATCCTGCCGCTCGGCGCCCCGCGCCGGGACTGGCGGACCACCGTCGTCGGCGACGGCCTGGGTGGTCGTGCGGCACCACGAGCCGCAGCGGGTGATCGAGATGACCGAACGCTTCGCCACCGACCTGCACATCTACGCCGACTGAGCCGGTCCGTCCGACGCACGGCGCTGCGCAACCGCACCCGTCGGGTCCGATGTTTCAGCCGATGGCCCGGCTGGCCCCGGCGGGCGTCACCGACCGCTGCCCGTGGCGCACCTCCGGGTGCCGCCGCGGACCGGCACCCGGCACCGGTTCAGCGGATCGCCCACCGACCGTGAGATGAACGCGGCGCTCGAGCATCCGGCCGGCGACCGCGCTTGGCCCGCGCCGGCGTCACGGCCACGATGCGCTGTGTTCTCCGATCATGCGGCCACCGGAGCCGACGGCCACCCCCACCGGGCCGGCGACCGGCCACCCGCCCGGGCCGCTCGACGTGATCGTCGACGGGCGGCGGCGGACCTTCCGGCCGACCGGCCCCGTCGTGATCGGTCGCGGCGACGACGTCCGACGTCCCGCTCGACCATCAGCTCGGTCTCCCGGCGGCACGCGGTCCTCGACCCCCACCGCCGCCGGCTGGACGCTGACCGACCCGAGCCGCAACGGCACCTTCGTCGACGGCCGCGCGATCGAGCCGGCTCGCGCTGGTCGGGCCGACCGTGGCCCACCTCGGGCGTGCCGCCGGACGGGGTCCGGTCACGCTGCTGCCGCCGGGGCGCCGCCGCTCCGCTCGCCCGACGCCGGGCCAGCAGGGCCGGCTGACCGGCGTGCACACGTGCGGATCGACCCCGCGCAGCTCGGGCCGCCGTCCCGACCGGGCCGCCCACAGCTCGAACGCACCGCAGCTCCAGCAGCTGCGCATCGGGCGGGCCGCCCGACAGCGACATCGTGCTCGACGACGTGCTCGTCTCCGGGCGGCACGCCGAGCTGCGCCGCGACCGGCCGGGTGGCGGCTCACCGACCTGGGCAGCGGCACCGGCACGTTCGTCAACGGCCGGCGGGTGGCCGCGGCCGTCGTCGCCCGGCCGACGTCATCAGCATCGGGCACGACCTGCTGCAGGTGCAGCGCGACGGCAGGATCGTCGGCTACGTCGACGACGGCGACAACGCCTTCGAGGCCCGCGGCCTCACCGTCCACGCCGGGCAGCGCACGCTGCTGCACGACGTCTCCTTCGACGCTGCCCGGGCGGGCGCTGCTGGCGGTCGTCGGGCCCAGCGGCGCCGGCAAGTCCACGCTGCTCGGGCGCGCTCACCGGGACCCGCCGGCCAGCGCCGGCGACGTCCACTACGCCGGGCGCAGCCTCTACGACGACTACGAGGAGCTGCGCCACCGGATCGCCGTGGTGCCGCAGGACGACGTCCTGCACACCCAGCTGACCGTGCGCGCACGCGCTCGGCTACGCGGCCCGGCTGCGCTTCCCCGCCGACACCGGCGAGCCGGAGCGGCAGGCGCCGGATCGACGAGGTGCTGGCCGAGCTCGGCCTGGCCGAGCACGCGGACAAGCGCATCACGCAGCTGTCGGGCGGGCAGCGCAAGCGCACCGGCGTGGCGCTGGAGCTGCTGACCAAGCCGTCGCTGCTGTTCCTCGACGAGCCGACCTCCGGGCTCGACCCCGGCACCGACCGGGCGGTCATGCGGCCCTGCGCGAGCTGGCCGACGACGGCCGCACCGTCGTCGTGGTGACGCACAACGTGGCGAACCTGGAGGTCTGCGACCTGATGCTGGTGCTCGCCGAGGGCGGCTGGCTGGCCTACTTCGGCCCACCCGACGACGCGCCGGCGTACTTCGGCGCCCGCGACCACGCCGACGTCTTCCTGCTGCTCGGCCGAGGCGCCCGGGGAGCAGTGGGCGCAGCGCTTCCGGCGGTCACCGCTGCGGGCCCGCCACATCGGCAGATGGGGGCGCCGCGGGCGCCGCTCCCGTCGGCCGGGCCCCCGGTGCGTCCGGACCGGCGGTGGCGAACCGCGCGGCGTCGCCCAGTTCGCGGTGCTGTGCCGGCGCTACCTGGCCGTGATCGCCGCGGACCGCCAGTACGCGATCTTCCTGGCGGTGTTGCCGCTGGTGCTGAGCCTGCTGGCGCGCGCGGTGCCCGGCGAGGCCGGGCTCTCGGTGGCCGCGGCCGCGGCCGCCGGCAACCGGCAACCCGGCCTGCTGCTGCTCGTGCTCGTCGTCGGGGCGGCGCTGATGGGCGCGGCGGCGGCGATCCGCGAGCTGGTCAAGGAACGGCCGATCTACGTGCACGAACGCGCCGTCGGGCTCTCCAGCGGCGCCTACCTGCTGTCGAAGATCGTGGTGCTGACCGTGGTCGTCGGCCTGCAGGCCACCGTGTTCACCGCGG
This sequence comes from uncultured Actinomycetota bacterium, assembly GCA_963730945.1. Taxonomy (GTDB): domain Bacteria; phylum Actinomycetota; class Actinomycetes; order Mycobacteriales; family Pseudonocardiaceae; genus Pseudonocardia. Next base: position 139,139 of record CAVSTV010000001.1, on the reverse strand, counting down.
CCGCGCTGGCCGGGCGGCCGGGCCCGACGATCCGCTGCTCGCCGGGAAACCTGGAGATCCTGCTCGCGGTGCTGCTGGTCGGCGTGGCCACGATGCTGATGGGCCTGGTCATCTCCGCGATGATCGACAACGCCGACCGGGGCATGCCGCTGCTGGTCTTGATGATCATGGCGCAGCTGGTCTTCTCCGGCGGGCTGTTCCCGGTGCACGGCCGGCCGGGCCTGGAGCAGCTGGCCTGGCTCGCCCCGGCCCGCTGGGCGTTCGCGATGTCCGCCGCGTCCATCGACCTCGCCGCGATCACGCCGGGGCAGCCGATCCGCTCTGGCGGCACGACAGCACGGTCTGGGCGGGCGACGCGACCATCCTCGCGGTGATGGCGGTCGGGCTCGCCGTGCTGGCCGCGCTCGTGCTGCGGCGCTGGGATCCGCAACGCCGCCGCTGACCGGCGCCGGATCAACGGTCGCGGTCGCCGTTGCTGCCGGCCGGCCGGCGGAAGACCGCGCCGGTGCCGGGTCGACGACGGTGAACTCGGTGATCGCGGCCGCCGCCGGGCTGGATGGTGGTGATCGGCGACGGGGAGAACCCGGCCCATGCCGACTCCGGGTACCGCGGCTGCGCCGGGGTGCGCGGCCGGTGCGAGCGGGTTGCCCGGAGCCGCACCCGGCCCGGGGCACGCCGAGCTCGTCGACGAGCACCGCGGTGCCGGCCTGCAGCACCGCCTGGTCCGGACTCGGCCCCGCCGGCGCCGAAGCGATGGCTGGTCACCGCGGTGTCCGAGCGCAGGAACACGGCGGTGAGTCGGGCGATGTAGGCGGGGACGCCGGCGGCCGTCAGATCCTGGGACTCCGCCCACGCCGCTGCCTTCTCCGGATCGCGCTGCAGCAGCGCCGCCAGCCGGCCCGGATCGCACGAGAGCACACCGGACGAGCCACCGAACAGACCGGGGGTGTCGCCGCCGAACGGTCCGCCCGCGCCGACCGGCACCACCACGTCCCGGTCCGGATCCGCCGCCGCGGGCAGGAACGCCCGCTCGCCGGGCACGTGCGCCGGCTCGGCCGCCACCTCGGACGGGTCCGTGGCCGGCTCCCGGAGCAGCAGGAACCCGCCCGCCGCGGCCAGCGCCACCGCGATCACCGCTGCCACGATCACGCCGGCCCGGCGGCGCCCCCGAGCCCGCCGCACGCCGGCCGCGGGCCCGGATCCGGATGCCGTCGGTGGTGGCGCAGCCGGTGGTGACGCAGCCGGTGGCGGCGGAGCCGGTGGCTGACGGCAGCCGGCGCCGGCTGGTCGCCCGGCCGGCATCAGGGAGACCGGGCCGCGGCGGCCGGGCCGGTGACGGCGAACCGGTCGGCGGACAGCGCCGCCCTCGCGACCGGCATCCGCCCGGCCGCGGCTGTACCCCGCGGGGGTATCAGCCCCGGCCGCCCCGCGGTCGAGCGCCAGCCGGGCGGCCGCCGCCAGCTCGCCGGCCCCCGGGTAGCGCGCGGCCGGGTCCTTCGCCATGGCCCGCGCGACCACCTCGTCGAGGGCAGGCGGCATCCCGGACACCTGCCGCGACAGCCGCGGTGGCGGTGTGTTCGACCTGCGCGTGCAGCAGCGCGGCCACATCCTCCACCGGGAACGGCCGGTGGCCGGCGAGCAGCTCGAACAACAGGCAGCCGAGCGCGTAGCCGTCGGTGTGCCGGTCCGCCGGCGCCCCGCCGATCAGCTCGGGCGCCGCGTAGCCCAGGTCCGTGCCGGCCGGGCCGGTGGCGGTCGGGCTGCCCGGGGCGCTGTGCGTGCTGCGGGCGACGCCCAGATCGGCGAGGTGGGCGAACTCGCTGCCCGGCCGGCCGCTGATCAGGACGTTGCCCGGGTGCAGGCGGCCGTGCACCAGCCCGACGGCGTGCGCGGCGTCCAGCGCGGCCGCCACCTGGGAGATGATCTCGATCGACGGTGCGCGGCGGGAGTCGGCCCCGCTCCGCCTGCCGGGCCGCACGGATCGGTGCCCGGCACCAACCGCATGTCGAGGTAGAGCCGACCGTCGATCTCGCCGAAGTCGTGCATCGGCACGACGTGCGGCTCGGTCAGCCGGGCCGCGAGCTCGGCCTTCTCGTGGAACCGGCGCCGGAAATCGCGACCGAACCCGTCGCCGGCCAGCACGGCCGGCAGCACCCGCAGCGCGACCGTGCGGGCGCGGGCGACGTCGAAGGTCTCGAACACCTCCCCCGCGCGCCCCCGCCCGAGCAGCCGTTGCAGGCGGTACGGGCCGAACGTGTCACCCTCGTCCACCGCGGCCTCCTTGACTGCGCACCACCCGGCCGCCGAAGCCGACCGGCGGTGCGGTTCGGCACTGTCGGCGACCGTGCCGAGTGCCGTCGCGCAGTCCGAGCGACTGCGCCACGACGGCTGCCCTCCTCGGACGACTGCCTCCTCCGACGACGGCTCGTCCTCCGACGGTCGTCCTCCGTCGCTCACTCCGGCTCGCTCGGCACCGGCGGATCGGACCCCGGCTCCAGATCCGGCGGCGGCTCGGGCGGCGGCCGGCTCCACCGGCTCGGGCACCGGCCCGGGCGGCAGCGGCGGCTCGGGCACGCAGCGGCCCCGGCCCGTCCGATGGATCGGGCGGCACCGGGAACGCCTCGGACGGGTCGGGGTCCGGCGACCCGGTCGGGTCCGTCGTCTCACCCGGGCCCGGTGCCGCCGGGTCGGACGTCGGGTCCAGGTGCTCGCTCGTCGGGTCGGCATCGGTCGTGGGCCGGTCCTGGTCGGGATCCGGGTCCTCGGCCCGTCGACGTGCGGTTCCCGATCGAAGGACTTCCCGGAACGCTGGTCGACCAGGCGGAAGTAGGCCACCGGCACCGCTGCGGGCACCACCGTCGTCACCCGGCTCGCGCCGAACCCGGGCCACTCTCCCCCGAGTAACTGCAGCGCCGGCTGCGGTTGTGGTGGCAGCAACGGGTTGCCGCAGTAGCACTTCGCCCGCGGCACCCCGAACTCGTCCACCAGCACCGCGGTGCCGGCCTGCAACACGGCCTGGTACGGGACGGCCACCCCGTCCTGCAGCCCGTGGTTGGTGACCGCGGTGTCCGACCGCAGCTCGACCGGGGTCAGCCGGCCGACGTAGTCCGGGATCTCGGCCACCGGGATGCCCTGCGTCGCGGCCCAGGCGTCCGCCCGGTCCGGATGGGATTCCAGGAACGTGACCATCTGCGCGGGATCGCAGGATGCGTCCTGCTGGGTCCCGCCGAAGATCCCCGGCTCACCGCCGACGACGGTGCCACCGGCGTCCTCGGCCGGCAGCACCGCGTCGCTGTCATCGCCGACGGCCGGCATGAACGGGTTCGCCCCCGCCGTGTGCCGGGCTTCCAACACCACCACCTCGGCGGCCTCGGAGGTGCTCAGCGACAGCCCCGATCCGGCCGCCGTGAGCAGCACGGTCCAACGCGGCCAGGGCGACCGGCAGTCGCCGCCGCACCGCCGGAACGCGCGGCGGCCCGATCGTCGGGTGCCGCGGCGCGGGCGCACCGGCCGGGCCGGCCACCTTGCCGCCCGCGAATGCCGACGCCCGCGCGCCCTGGCCCGCCGCCGGGCTCGAGCGCGAGCCGCGCCGCCGCGGCCAGCGCACCCGCGCTCGGGTAGCGGTGCTCCGGGTCCTTGGCCATCGCCCGCTCGACCACGTCGTCGAGCGCCGTCGGCAGCCCCGCCACCAGGTCCGACGGGCGCGGCGGCGGCGTCTGCGACGTGCGCGTACAGCAACGCGGGCGTGCCCGTCACCGGGAACGGCGCGCGGCCGGTGAGCACCTCGAACAGCAGGCAGCCCAGCGAGTAGACGTCCACCCGGTGGTCGCCGTGGCCGGCGGTGAGGCGCTCGGGCGCCATGTAGCTGAGCGAGCCGACCATCGCACCGGTCATGGTCAGCGACGTCGATCCGGCGTCCACGCAGCGCGCGATCCCGAAGTCGGCGACGTAGGCGAAATCGCCGGCCATCAGGATGTTCGCGGGCTTGATGTCGCGGTGCACCAGACCCTGCTCGTGCGCGGAGTCCAGCGCGGCGGCGACCTGGCTGACGATGTCGATCGCCCGCGCGGGCGGCAGCGCGCCGTCCCGCCGCAGCACCCCGGCCAGGTCCAGGCCCTCGACCAGGCGCATGTCGATGAACAGCCGGCCGTCGATCTCGCCGAAGTCGTGCACCGGGATGATGTGCGGCTCCCGCAGCTTCGCGGCCAGCGCCGCCTCGGCGCGGAACCTGGCCACGTACTCCGGGTCGGCGGCGATCAGCGGCGGCAGCAGCTTGAGAGCCACCCTCCGGTTGCGTACCGAGTCGAACGCACGGTGGACCTCGCCCATCCCGCCCCGTCCGATCACCCCCTGCAGGCGGTACGGCCCGAACGTCTCTTCGCTCATCAGTCCCCTGCCGCGGCTCGATCGTTGGCTTTCGGTGATCGGCTCGGTACGCAGCGCGAACGCGTTATCGGGTGTCGCCCGATGGGGTGGCCCGGAGCAACACCACGGTCCGTCACCAACGATCCCGGGAACCCAGCGCGCGCCCTGGCGTCGGTGCCCGGCGACTCCTATGGTGCACAAAATGAACGAAACAGTGACCTGAGGCACAAGGTGCCGCAAGCTCCGGAGCAACTTGCCGCTCTGAGGAGTGAGCGGGTTTCCGCCGCCACGGCCGCCGGTTGCTTTTAGGAGGGCTCATGTCCGACCCAGCTGCGACGCAGGATCAATCCACGCCGCCACCCGCTGAGAAGAAGGATCGCACTCACTACCTCTACATCGCGGTGATCGCCGCGGTCATCCTCGGCATCATCGTCGGGCTGGTGGCACCCGACGTCGGCAAGGCGCTCAAGCCGCTGGGCACCGGCTTCGTCAACCTGATCAAGATGATGATCAGCCCGGTGATCTTCTGCACGATCGTGCTGGGCGTCGGGTCCATCCGGCAGGCGGCCAAGGTCGGGAAGGTCGGCGGGCTGGCGCTGGGCTACTTCATCGCGATGTCGACGGTCGCGCTGATCATCGGACTGGTGGTCGGCAACATCCTGCAGCCCGGCGCCGGGCTGGCCATCAGCGACAGCACCCGGGCCGCGGCCGAGAAGGCCGCCGGCGGCGAGTCCCAGACCACCGTGGAGTTCCTGCTCGGCATCATCCCGACCACATTGGTCTCGCCGCTGACCGGCGAGATCGTGTTGCAGACGCTGTTCGTGGCGCTGTTCATCGGGTTCGCGGTGCAGACGCTCGGCGCGTCCGGGCAGGCGATCCTGCGTGGCATCAAGCACTTCGAGCGGCTGGTCTTCAAGATCCTGGCCATGATCATGTGGGCCGCGCCGATCGGCGCGTTCGGCGCCATCGCCGCCGTGGTCGGCGAGACCGGTTGGTCCGCGCTGGCCGCACTCGGCCAGATCATGCTCGGCTTCTACATCACCTGCGCGCTGTTCATCGTGGTCATCCTCGGCGCGATTCTGCGGGCGGTGACCGGGCTGAGCATCTTCACGCTGATGAAGTACCTGGCCCGGGAGTACCTGCTGATCGTCTCCACCTCGTCATCGGAGTCGGCACTGCCGCGGCTGGTGGCGAAGATGGAGCACCTGGGCGTCTCCCGCCCGGTCGTCGGCATCACGGTGCCCACCGGCTACTCGTTCAACCTCGACGGCACCGCGATCTACCTGACGATGGCATCGCTGTTCATCGCCGAGGCCATGGGCACGCCGCTGTCCATCGGTGAGCAGATCTCGCTGCTGCTGTTCATGATCATCGCGTCCAAGGGCGCCGCCGGTGTCACCGGGGCCGGGCTGGCCACGCTGGCGGGCGGCCTGACCGCGCATCGACCGGACCTGGTCGACGGGGTCGGCCTCATCGTCGGCATCGACCGGTTCATGTCCGAGGCCCGCGCGGTCACCAACTTCTCCGGGAACGCGGTGGCCACCCTGCTGATCGGCAAGTGGGTCGGCGAGTTCGACAAGGAGAAGGCCGACCGGGTGCTCGCCGGCAACGACCCGTTCGACGAGTCCGACATGCTCGACGAGGACGACGAAGAGGCACCGGAGCCCGGTGGCGGCGAGCACGCCGCAAGGCCTGCCGCGCCGAGCCTGGACAAGCGGGCCACGGTCTGATCGCCTGGTCGGCGAGGCCCCCTCGTCGAGGTCGGCATGATCGACAGCGACGAGGGGACGCTCCGCCATCCGGAACATATTTCCGAAGCTATCGACGGATCCGGATGGGCCGACCAAGATGAGCAGCAGGTACACCAGCTCGGAATGACACGGGCCGCCCTGGTCCGCACCGTGAACAACGACGTCCGCCGGGTACACATCTGCCCGCACACGGAGGAGGAGACGGGCATGCGAAATGATTCGGATCCGGTGGAGACCAGCGAGTGGCGCGAGGCGTTCGACTCGGTGCTCGAGTTCGACGGCGCCGATCGGGCGGGCTTCCTGCTCGAGGAGCTGATCAGCGAGGCCCGGCGCAACGGCGCGCCGGTGCCGTACTCGGCCAACACGCCCTACCTCAACACGATCCCGCCCAACCAGGAGCCCACGCACCCCGGTGACCGGGCCATCGAGCACCGGATCCGCTCGCTGATCCGGTGGAACGCGGTGGCGATCGTGTTGCGCGCCAACAAGGAGTCCTCCGAGCTGGGCGGGCACATCGCCAGCTTCCAGTCGGCCGCCACGCTGTACGACACCGGCTTCCAGCACTTCTGGCACGCCCCGTCCGAGGAGCACGGCGGCGACCTCGTGTTCGTGCAGGGGCACTGCTCCCCCGGCATCTACGCGCGCTCGTTCGTCGAGGGCCGCCTCACCGAGGAGCAGCTGCTGGGCTTCCGGCAGGAGGTCGACGGCGGCGGGCTCTCCTCCTACCCGCACCCGTGGCTGATGCCCGACTACTGGCAGTTCCCCACCGTGTCGATGGGGCTGGGCCCGCTGATGGCCATCTACCAGGCCCGGTTCCTGAAGTACCTGAACAACCGCGAGCTGGCCGACACGGCGAACCGGCACGTGTGGGCGTTCCTGGGCGACGGCGAGATGGACGAGCCCGAGTCGCTGGGCGCGATCTCGCTGGCCGGCCGCGAGAAGCTGGACAACCTGATCTTCGTGGTGAACTGCAACCTGCAGCGCCTCGACGGTCCGGTGCGCGGCAACGGCAAGATCATCCAGGAGCTGGAGGGGGTCTTCCGGGGCGCCGGCTGGAACGTGGTCAAGGTGATCTGGGGCTCGGGCTGGGACAAGCTGATCGCGGCGGACAAGTCCGGGTTGCTGCTGCAGCGCATGGAGGAGTGCGTCGACGGCGAGTACCAGGACTTCAAGTCCAAGAACGGCGCCTACGTCCGCCAGCACTTCTTCGGCAAGTACCCGGAGCTGCTCGACCTCGTCTCCGACATGACCGACGACGAGGTCTGGGCGCTGTCCCGCGGCGGGCACGACCCGTCGAAGGTCTACGCCGCCTACAAGGCCGCCGTGGACAACGAGGGCGCTCCGACCGTGATCCTGGCCAAGACGGTCAAGGGCTACGGCATGGGCGAGGCCGGCGAGGGCCAGAACATCACCCACCAGCAGAAGAAGATGGGTGAGGACGTACTGCGCCAGTTCCGCGACCGGTTCGGCATCGACCTGCCCGACGAGAAGATCGCCGAGGTGCCGTTCCTGAAGCTGCCGGAGGGCAGTGCGGAGGAGCGCTACCTGCACGAGCGTCGGACTGCACTGGGCGGCTCGCTGCCGGTCCGCCGGCAGAAGTCCCAGTCGTTGCCGGTGCCGGAGCTGTCGGCGTTCGCCGCGCAGCTCAAGCCCTCGGGCGAGCGCACGATCTCCACCACGATGGCGTTCGTCCGGATCCTGACGACCCTGTTGCGGGACAAGGCGATCGGCAAGCACGTGGTGCCGATCGTCCCCGACGAGTCCCGGACGTTCGGCATGGAGGGCCTGTTCCGGCAGTTCGGGATCTTCTCCCAGGTCGGGCAGCTGTACCAGCCCGAGGACGCCAAGCAGCTCATGTACTACAAGGAGGACCGTTCCGGTCAGATGCTGCAGGAGGGCATCAACGAGGCCGGCGCCATGTCGTCCTGGATCGCCGCCGCCACCTCCTACTCGGTGTCGGACACCCCGATGATCCCGTTCTACATCTACTACTCGATGTTCGGTTTCCAGCGGATCGGCGACCTGGCCTGGGCGGCGGGCGACTCGCGGGCCCGCGGGTTCCTGCTCGGCGGCACCGCCGGGCGGACCACGCTGAACGGTGAGGGCCTGCAGCACGAGGACGGCCACTCGCACCTGATGTCGGCCACCATCCCCAACTGCGTCTCCTACGACCCGACGTTCGGCCACGAGGTCGCGGTGATCGTGCAGGACGGGCTGCGGCGGATGTACGCCGAGCAGGAGGACGTCTTCTACTACCTCACGGTGATGAACGAGAACTACCAGCATCCCGGCATGCCCGAGGGGCGTGAGGAGGAGGTCCGCGAGGGCATCATCCGCGGGATGTACCTGCTGCGCGAGGGCCAGAAGAACGGCGGAGCCCCGAAGAGGGGCCGCAAGGCCGCGCCGCGGGTGCAGCTGCTGGGCTGCGGCACCATCCTGAACGAGGTGATCGCGGCCGCCGAGCTGCTGGAGTCCGACTTCGGGGTGGCCGCGGACGTGTGGAGCGTGCCGAGCTTCACCGAGCTGAGCCGCGACGGGATCGACGCCGAGCGTTGGAACATGCTGCACCCGGGCGAGGAGCGCCGGCAGAGCTTCGTCGAGCAGAGCCTGGCCGGCCGGCCGGCCGGTCCGGTGGTGGCCTCGACCGACTACATGCGGGCTTTCGCCGACCAGATCCGGCCCTATGTGGACCGGCGCTACCGGGTGCTGGGCACCGACGGGTTCGGCCGTTCCGACTACCGCGTGAACCTGCGCCGCCATTTCGAGGTGGACCGCCATCACGTGGTGCTGGCGGCGCTGTCCGAACTGGCTGCCGAGGGCACCGTGGCCGCCTCGGCCGCCGCGGACGCCATCAAGAAGTACGGGATCGACCCCGACAAGCCCGCCGCCGCGCTCGCCTGAGCACCAGTCGACGATCAAGGAAGAGTGCATCGACATGACAGCTCCGACCGAGGTCAAGGTTCCCGACATCGGTGACTTCGGCACCGTGCCGATCATCGAGGTCCACGTCAGCGTCGGCGACAAGGTCAACGCCGAAGATCCACTGATCACGCTCGAATCCGACAAGGCCACCATGGACGTGCCAGCGCCCAGCGGCGGCTCGGTGGCCGAGGTGCTGGTCAAGGTGGGTGACGAGGTCGGCGAGGGCAGCCCGATCCTGCTGCTGAGCCCCGGCGACGGGGCGATCACCACGCCGCCCTCGCTGGTCGAGCAGCAGGAGCCCACGCCGGCACCGGCAGCGACACCGGCGGCCGAACCGGCCGGCGGCCCGGCCAGCGCCCCCACCCACGCCGCCGCCGCCCGCGGCGCCGACACCCCCGCGGCGGCCGGCCTCGGCACCCCCGAGGGCCTGCACGCCGGCCCCTCGGTCCGGCGCACCGCCCGCGAGCTTGGCGTCGACCTGGCCGCGGTCACCGCCAGCGGGCCCAAGGGCCGCATCACCAAGGACGACCTGCTCGCCTTCCTCAAGGGCCCGGCCCAACCCGCCGCCGCTCCGGCCGCAGCCGCCACCGGCTCCGGCATCCCGGAGATCCCCGCCCAGGACTTCTCCAAGTTCGGACCCACCGACACCCAACCCCTGGCCCGGATCAAGAAGGTGTCGGGCCCGTTCCTGCACCGCTCCTGGCTCAACGTCCCCCACGTCACCCACAACGACGAAGCCGACATCACCGACCTCGACCGCTACCGCAAAGAACTCGACACCGCAGCCAAGAACGAGAAGAACTCCTACCGGGTCACCCTGCTCGCGTTCCTGGTCAAAGCCTGCGTCGCCGGCGCTCAAGAAATTCCCCGAGTTCAACTCCAGCCTGTCCCCGGAGAAGGACGCGCTGATCCTCAAGCAGTACTACAACATCGGCATCGCCGTCGACACCCCCGGCGGCCTCGTCGTGCCCGTGGTCAAAGACGCCGACCGCAAGGGCATCGTCGAGCTGTCGCGGGAATTCATGGCCATCTCCGGCAAAGCCCGCGACGGCAAACTCGGGCCCGCCGACATGGCCGGCGGCACCTTCACCATCTCCAGCCTCGGCGGCATCGGCGGCACCGGCTTCACCCCCATCGTCAACGCCCCCGAAGTCGCCATCCTCGGCGTCGTCCGCTCCAAGATGGCCCCGGTCTGGAACGGCACCGAGTTCACCCCGCGCAACATGCTGCCCATCTCACTGTCCTACGACCACCGCGTCATCGACGGCGCACTGGCCGCCCGCTTCGCCCGACACCTGTGCTACCTGCTCGAGGACGACCGAAGGCTGCTGCTGTGACCGCCCGGATCATCGACCCGCCGACCGAGAAGGGTGCATTGCGATGAGTGCGCAGGAGATCGAGGTCCCGGACATCGGCGACTTCTCCGACGTCCCGGTGATCGAGATCCACGTCAGCGTCGGCGATCAGGTCAGCGCCGAGGATCCGTTGCTCACCCTCGAGTCCGACAAGGCCACCCTCGACGTGCCGGCGCCGGTCGCCGGCACGGTGACCGAGCTGCGGGTCGCGATCGGTGACGCGGTGTCCCAGGGCACCGTGATCATGGTGATGGACGTCGCCGGCGAGGCCGCCGCGGCCCCCAAGGAGCAGGTGTCGCAGCCCGCGGCGGCCGCCGCACCGGCGGCGGCTCCCGAGCAGGCGCAGGCCCCCGCCGGGTACGGGAGCTCCGCGGCGCCACCGGCGCCGCACCGCGACGGCACCAGCTCGGCGCCGCCACCGGAACCCGTACCGGCCGACCAGCGCGGTGACCAGCACGCCGAGGTCCTGGTGCTGGGCGCCGGGCCGGGCGGCTACACCGCCGCGTTCCGCGCGGCCGACCTGGGCAAGAAGGTCGTGATGATCGACAGCCGTGGCCCGCTGGGTGGGGTGTGCCTCAATGTGGGCTGCATCCCGTCCAAGGCGCTGCTGCACGCGGCCAAGGTGATCGCGGAGACCAAGGAGATGTCCGGGCACGGCGTGTCGTTCTCGGACCCCACCATCGACCTGGATGCGCTGCGCAGCTGGAAGGACGGCGTGGTCACCAAGCTCACCGGCGGCCTCACCGGGCTGGCCAAGCAGCGCAAGGTGACCACCGTGGTCGGCACCGGCCGGTTCACCTCACCGAACATGGTCGAGGTCACCGCGGCCGACGGGTCCACCAGCACGGTCAGCTTCGACCAGGCGATCATCGCGGCCGGATCCGAACCGGTCACCCTGCCGTTCGTTCCGCACGACGACCCGCGGGTGATCGACTCGAGCGGGGCGCTGGAGCTGGACGGCATCCCGGAGCGGCTGCTCGTGCTGGGCGGCGGGATCATCGGCCTGGAGATGGCCTGCGTCTACGCCGAGCTGGGCTCCAAGGTCAGCGTGGTCGAGCTGCTGGACCAGCTCATCCCGGGCGCCGACGCGGACATCGTCAAGCCGCTCACCCGGCGGATCACCAAGCAGTACGAGGCGATCTGGGTGAAGACCAAGGTCACCGCCGTCGACGCCGGCGAGGACGGGCTCACCGTGAGCTTCGAGGGCGGGTCCGCGCCGGCGACCGCGGTGTTCGACAAGGTGCTGGTCGCGGTCGGCCGCCGACCCAACGGCAAGGCGATCAGCGCCGAGGCCGCGGGCGTGCAGGTCGACGAGCGCGGGTTCATCTCCGTCGACAAGCAGCAGCGCACCAACGTCGGGCACATCTTCGCCATCGGCGACGTGGTCGGCCAGCCGATGCTCGCGCACAAGGCCACCCACGAGGGCAAGGTGGCCGCCGAGGTCACCGCCGGACAGAACAGCTACTTCGACGCCACCGTGATCCCGTCGGTCGCCTACACCGATCCCGAGGTGGCGTGGGTGGGGGTCACCGAGAACGAGGCCAAGGCGGCCGGCATCAAGTACGGCAAGGCCAGCTTCCCGTGGGCGGCCAGCGGCCGGTCGCTGTCGCTGGGCCGCGACGAGGGCGTGACCAAGGTGCTGTTCGACGAGGCCACCGACCGGCTCATCGGGTGCGGGATCGTCGGGCCGTCGGCCGGTGACCTCATCGCCGAGGCGGCGCTGGCCATCGAGATGGGCGCGGATGCCGCCGACATCGGGCTCACGATCCACCCGCACCCGACGCTGTCCGAAACCGTGGCGATGGCCGCCGAGGCGTTCGAGGGCAGCATCACCGACCTCTACATGCCCAAGAAGAAGAAATGATCGCGCGGTCCGGGGAGTGAGCCCAGAGATGAGCACAGAAGAAGCCGTGACGACCTCGGGAGAGTTCAAGACCGAGGGGCCCTACGATCTCGTCCGCTCGCCGGAGGGCATCACCGCCCGGATCCGCGTCCGTGGTCATTCGGTGCTGTCCTCCCCGACGATCAACCGGGGCACCGCGTTCACCGAGGACGAGCGCCGCAAGCTCGGCCTGGTCGGCCTGCTGCCCACCGGTGTGACCACACTGGACGGACAGCTGCGGCGCAGCTACGCCCAGTACGGCGCGCAGTCCTCGGACCTGCGCAAATGGGTGTACCTGGCGACCCTGCGCGACCGCAACGAGGTGCTGTTCTACCGGCTGCTCAGCGAGCACATCGAGGAGATGCTGCCGATCGTCTACACCCCGACCGTCGGGCTGGCGATCCAGCGGTTCAGCCATGAGTTCCGCCGTCCGCGGCGGGCGGTGTACCTGTCGGTCGATCACCCCGAGGAGGTCGAGGCCGCCCTGCGCAACACCGGGGTGCGCGCCGAGGACGTCGACCTGCTGGTGGCCACCGACTCCGAGGGCATCCTCGGCATCGGCGACCAGGGCGTCGGCGGCATCGAGATCTCGGTCGGCAAGCTCGCGGTGTACACCGCCGCGGCCGGGATCCACCCGCACCGGGTGATCCCGGTGGTGCTCGACACCGGCACCGACAACCTGGCCCTGCTCAACGACGAGATGTACCTGGGCACCCGGCACGCCCGCGTCCGCGACCAGCGCTACGACGACCTGATCGACGCCTACGTCACGGCCTGCCAGAAGCTCTTCCCGCACGCCATGCTGCACTGGGAGGACTTCGGGACCAGCAACGCGCGACGCATCCTGGACCGTTACGCCGAGCAGCTCTGCACGTTCAACGACGACATGCAGGGCACCGCCGCCGTGGTGCTCGCCGCGATCTTCTCCGGGATGGCGGCCAACGGCACCCGGATGAGCGACCAGCGCGTGATCATCCACGGCGCCGGTACCGCGGGTTTGGGCATCGCGGACATGATGCGCGACCAGATGGTCCGCGAGGGCCTGTCCCACGACGAGGCCACCCGCCGGTTCTGGGCGATGGGCAGCCGCGGTCTGCTGACCCAGGACTCGCCGAACATGTACGACTTCCAGCAGCCCTACGCCCGTCCGGTCGACGAGGTCGCGGGCTGGGGCCGGGGCGGCGCGCGGCCCACGCTGGCCGAGACGGCGGCCAAGGTGCATCCGACCATCCTGATCGGCACCTCGACCCAGAGCGGCGCCTTCACCGAGGCGATCGTGAAGGACATGGCCTCGCACACCGCGCGGCCGATCATCATGCCGCTGTCCAATCCGACCTCGAAGTGCGAGGCGCTGCCGGCGGACCTGATCCGCTGGACCGACGGCCGCGCGCTGATCGCCACCGGCAGCCCGTTCGCGCCGGTCCCGCACAACGAGCACAGCTACCACATCGCGCAGGCCAACAACGCGCTGGTCTTCCCGGGGTTGGGGCTGGGCGTCACGGTGGCGCGGGCCAGCCGGATCACCAACAGCATGATCGCCGCAGCCGCGGACGCGGTGGCCGCGATGTCCAACGCCACCACCACCGGCGCCCCGCTGCTGCCGCCGATCAACGACCTGCGCACGGTGTCGGCCGCGGTCGCGATCGCCGTCACGAAGGCCGCGGTCGCCGAGGGTCTCGCCCAGGTGCCCGTGGACAACCCGATCCAGCAGGTGCACGACGCGATGTGGCGCCCCGAGTACCCGAACATCGAGGTCACGCCGAGCTGAAGCCGCCTGCCAGATAGTCCCGAACTACTCCGCCGTCGCTGTTCGCCCGTCCGCACCCAGGAGGATCTGCCATGCCCGGATCAGTCATCGTCGGCGGGGCCCGCACGCCCATCGGCAAGCTCAGCGGAGCGCTCAAGGGCTTCGCGGCGATGGAGCTGGGCGGCTTCGCCATCGCCGAGGCGCTGTCCCGCTCCGGTGTCGCCGGCGACCAGGTCGACTACGTGATCATGGGTCACGTGATCCAGGCCGGCGCCGGTCAGATCACCGCCCGGCAGGCCGCGGTCAAGGGCGGAATCCCGATGGGCGTGCCGGCGCTGACCGTCAACAAGGTCTGCCTGTCGGGGTTGAACGCGATCGCGATGGCCGACCAGCTGATCGGCTACGGCGAGTTCGACGTGGTCGTGGCGGGCGGCATGGAGTCGATGACCAACGGCCCGTACCTGCAGCCCGGGGCCCGCGGCGGCTACCGCTACGGCGACGCGAAGCTGGTCGACTCGACCGCGCACGACGCCCTGTACTGCTCGTTCGACCAGCGCGGCATGGGTGCCTCTACCGACGTGTACAACAAGGAGCGCAAGATCGGCCGCGCCGAGCAGGACGAGTTCGCGGCGATGTCGCACGAGCGCGCCGCCAACGCCGCCAAGAACGGCGTGTTCGAGGGCGAGATCGTCGACGTCGAGGTGCCGCAGCGGCGCGGGGACCCGCTCCTGGTCACCGCCGACGAAGGGGTACGGCCGGGCACGACGGCCGAGAGCCTGGGCAAGCTGCGCCCCGCCTTCGCCGCCGACGGCACCGTCACCGCCGGATCCGCCAGCCAGATCTCCGACGGAGCCGCCGCCGTCGTCGTGATGTCCCGGGCGAGGGCCGAGGAGCTGGGCGCACCGATCCTGGCCGAGATCGGCGCCCACGGGGTGGTGGCCGGTCCCGACCCGTCGCTGCTCTCACAGCCGTCAAACGCGATCAACAAGGCGCTGGGTCGGGACGGGCTGAGCGCTTCCGACGTCGACCTGTTCGAGATCAACGAGGCGTTCGCATCCGTTGCGCTGCAGTCGATGCGCGACCTCGGGATCACCCCGGACGTGGTCAACGTCAACGGCGGCGCGATCGCGATGGGCCACCCGGTCGGCGCATCCGGCGCCCGGATCGCGCTGCACCTCGCGCTCGAGCTCGGTCGCCGCGGCGGCGGGGTGGGTGCGGCCGGTCTCTGCGGCGGCGGCGGCCAGGGCGAGGCGCTGGTACTGCGGGTTCCGGCCTGATCGCCCCGAGCGTCCTCCAGTGTTCAAGGTGCTGATCGTCGAGGATCAGGAGGCCGCGGCCGAGGTCCTGCAGATCTACATCGAGCGGGTCACCGGTTTCGAGGTCGCCGGCCACGCCCGGACCGGGATGGACGCGCTGCAGCAGCTCGGCGGGGGCGGCATCGACCTGATCCTGCTCGACATCTACCTGCCGGACATGTCCGGCCTGGAGGTGTTGCGCCGGATCCGGTCGGCCGGCTCCACCGTCGACGTGATCGCGGTGACCCGCGCCCGGGACCTGTCGGTGGTGCAGGCCGCGGTGTCCTTCGGCGCGATGCAGTACCTGGTCAAGCCGTTCACCTTCGCCACCGTCCGCAAGAAGCTGGAGCGCTACCAGGCCTACCGCGCCGTGCTCGGCGAGAACGATCTGCTGCTCGCCCAGCAGGAGGTCGACCGGCTGATGAACAAGTTGCACGAGACCGAGACCGACGACCTGCCCAAGGGGATCAGCCCGGAGTCGCTGCAGGTGGTGGTGGCCGCGCTGCGCGACGCCGAGGAGGTGAGCGGCATGTCGGCGGCCGAGGTCGCCGGCTCGTCGGGATCGTCCCGGGTCACCGCCCGCCGCTACCTGGAGTACCTGGTGGCCTCGGGTGTGGCGGTGCGCAGCGCCCGCTACCGCAGCGCGGGCCGCCCCGAGGTGGAGTACCGGCTGGTCCCCCGCGACGGGAGCGGCCATCCGGTGCACTGATGTCGTTGCGGATCGCCGGGGCGCAGGTGCAGGCTGAGCCGCAGATCGACGACGGGCCGGGGCTGGGAGACGCGGGTGGGCGGTACCTCGACAGGGCAGGAGAGGACGCCGGCGACCAGGCCGGGTCGTCTCAGCCCCGCCGACTGGAGCCTGGCCAGCCAGCTCTTCGCGATCCAGGCCGCGGTGATCCTGGTGGTGCTGCTCGGTTGCGGCATCGCGGCGTACTCGCAGGCGAGCATGGCCAACTCGGCGGGTGCCCAGGACGAGGTGCTGGGCATCGCGCACGCGACGGCGGCGGCACCGACGGTGCGGGACGCGCTGACCACGCCGGATCCGAGCGCGGTGCTGCAGCCGTTCGCCGAGCAGGTCCGGGCGGACACCGGCACCGACTTCGTGGTGATCATGACCGTCGGCGGCACCCGGTTCACCCATCCGAACCCGGCCGAGATCGGCGGCCGTTTCCTGGGGACGATCGCGCCCGCCGCCGCCGGTGAGTCGTTCACCGAGACCTTCACCGGCACCCTGGGGCCGTCGGTGCGCGCGGTGGTGCCGGTACGGGTCGACGGGCAGGTCCGCGCCCTGGTCGCGGTCGGGCAGTCGGTGACCAGGGTCAGCCGGGAGCTGAGCCGACAGCTGCCGCTGCTGCTGGGCACGACGGTCGCTGCGCTGCTGCTGGCCGGCTTCGGCTCGTGGCTGGCCAGCCGCTGGTTGCGGCGCAGCACCCACGATCTCGGCCCGGCCGAGCTGAGCCGGATGTACGAGTACTACGACGCCGTGCTGCACGCGGTGCGCGAGGGACTGCTGCTGCTCGACCGCGAGGGCCGGCTGCGCCTGATCAACGATGAGACCCGCCGGTTGTTGGGGCTCACCGACGCCGCGCTGGGGCACCGGATCGACGAGGTGGCGCTGCCGGAAGCGCTCGGCACGGCGCTGCTGGCCGGCCTCGACCGGTCCGACGAGATCTTCCTGACCGACGACCGGATCGTGGTGGTCAACCAGGCCGCGGCCCGCTGGGACGGCCGCCGACTGGGCACCGTGGTCACGCTGCGGGACCACACCGAGCTGCGCGCGCTGGTCAGCGAGCTGAAGACGATCCGCGGCTTTGCCGAGGCGCTCAGCGCGCAGGCCCACGAGTCGGCCAACCAGCTGCACACCGTGGTGTCGTTGATCGAGCTCGGCCGGGCCGAGCAGGCGCTGGCCTTCGCCACCACGGAGCTGGCGGTCACCCAGCAGCTCACGGACACGGTGGTCGGCGGCGTCGGCGAGCCCGAGGTCGCGGCGCTGGTGCTGGGCAAGGCCACCGAGGCCGGCGAGCGCGGGGTGAACCTGATGGTCGCCGAGGACATCGAGCTGGCCGCCGGGCTGGCCGATCCCCGGGATCTGGTGACGATCGTCGGCAACCTGCTCGACAACGCCATCGACGCGGCGATCGAGGGCGCGGAGCCGCGATGGGTGCGGTTCACGGCCCGCAGCACCGAGCCTGATGTCGATCACCAGCGGGCGCTCGAGCTGCAGGTCGCGGACAGCGGCCCGGGGTTGCCGTCCGATCGCGCGCAGCAGGTGTTCCAGCGCGGCTACACGACCAAGCCGACCGACCGGGTGCTCGGGCGGGGCATCGGGCTGGCCCTGGTGGCGCAGGCGGCGCACCGCTACGGCGGGTCGGTCGAGGTGACCAACGAGACCGGCGCGGTGTTCACCGTGACCCTGCGCCGGCTCGGAGGATCAGTCGGCGCCGAGATCGCCCGCTGCGACGCAGCCAGTGCCCCGGTGGCCATGCAGAGCAGCTCCGACTGACACCCCACCTGCGGTTTCCCGAACGGGGGTCATCCGTGTGGGTGGGACCGGCCCCACGCGGCCCACAGCGGTGGCACGATCCGCCCGATCCAGCGGGAGCCGCCGCGGCCGTAACGGGAGATACAGCACATGTTCGAATCCGACTCCGAGCAGCACCCCTGCCCGCCGGAGACCACTGTCGAGACCCCGATCTTCCACCTGCTGACGGCGGGGTTGTCGATCGGTCTGCCGACGGGCATGCCGGCGGGCGTCTCCGCAGACGAGCCCCGCTCGGGTGACGCGTCGTCCCACGGGCCGCTGCCCGATCCGGTTCCCGTCGTTGCGGAGGCGGACCCACTGATCGAGTTCCACCGCGACCCGCTGTTGGCCCCGATCCCGATCCAGGCCTACTTCGAACCGGCAGCTCCGCCCGCTCCCGCCGCGCCCACGATGATCGCGCCGCTGCCGCCGACGGCCGGCAGCTCCCACGGCTCGGCTCTGACGATGATGACGTCCTGGGTGGAGACAGCGCTGACGGGTCCGGCCAACGAGTACGGACGCCACCACCGGCCGGTGCCCGCCATTCCGTGCGGGTACCGCTGACCGTCGGTCGTCGGCGTGGTCACGCGCCGGCGTCGTAGGTGTCGTGGTACTTCCACCACCGGTACGGCGGTGTCTGGGGGTAATCCGGCGGTGAGTCCTCCCACTCCTCCTGGCGTCCGAGCGCGGTGATGTCGAGGTAGTTCCAGGTGTTGCCCATCTGCTCGTCACCACGGTCGGTCACGAAGTAGGTCCGGAAGATCTGATCGCCGTGGCGGATGAACGCGTTGGTCCCATGCATCTGGTCGACGCCGAAGTCGGCGTCGAAGTCGTCGGTGAGCGAGTACCAGGGGATGAGCTCCCACCCCGAGCGCTCCTGCAGACCACGGATGTCGGCCTGGGGAGCACGGGACACGAACGCCAACGTCGTGTCCCGCGCGTTCAGGTGCGCCGGGTGCGCAACCTGGTCGGCGAGGAACGAGCAGCCACTGCAGGCCCGCTCCGGGTACGGCCCGCCGGTGGTCACGTCGGGCGCGTAGAACGCCCGGTAGACGATCAGCTGCCGACGACCCTCGAACAGATCGGCAAGGCTCGCCGCGCCGGTCGGGCCCTCGAACCGGTACTCCTTCTCGACCGTGGTCCACGGCATCCGCCTGCGCTTCGCCGCCATGGCGTCGCGCGCCCGGAACAGCTCCTTCTCCTCCGCCAGCAGCGCTTGGCGGGCATCCTCCCACTCCTGGGGCGAGACGATCGGTGGCAGGTCCATCGGGGTGCCTCCTCCGTGAGGTACGTATCGGTCGAGTTCGGTCACGATCCCTGGATCGGAGTGCGGGCGAGTCCGTCGAGGTTGTCGAACGCTTCGGTCCAGCCGTCGTACACGCCCTCGTCGCCGCGACGCCCGGCGACCCCGTCGACGTGGAAGGTCATCTCGGTGCACCCGTCGACGGTGTCGGCCAGGTCGACCGTGATCACCGGCGCCTCGGCCGGCTCGTCGCCGGCGATCCTCCAGGTGAACGCGAGGCGGTCGGGCTCGCGCACTTCGAGGTAGGAACCGATCGCCAGATGCTCGTCGCCGTCGGGCCCGATCATCGTGTATTTGAACGACCCGCCGGGGCGCAGGTCGATCGTCACGCTCTCGGGCGGCGTGCGCATCCCGGCCGGGTGCCACCACGCGGCGGCCATGGTGGGGTCGGTCCAGGCCCGCCAGACCTCGGATCTCGGAGCGTCGAACGTGCGCACGATCGTGAACCGCCGGCCGCCGGCGTTCATCGGCCGGCCTCCCCGGACGACGCCGGTCGGCTCGGCCCGGTCGTGCGGGCGAGGTGCTCGTCGAGGTGGTCGAAGCGGGTGTTCCAGGCCGCCCGGTGCTCCTCGACCCAACGCTCCGCCTCGTCGAGCGGCGCAGCGCGCAGTGTGCAGGACCGCCACTGGGCCTGCACCTGCCGTTCGACGAGCCCGGCGTCGCAGAGCACCTTCACGTGCTGCGAGACGGCCGGCCGGCTCATCCGGAACGGCGCCGACAGCTCGCCCATCGTCGCCGGCCCCGCCTTCAACCGGGACAGGATGGCCCGCCGAGTCGGGTCGGCCAGGGCCGCGAAGGTTCGGCTGAGCGAGTCGGTCGCCTGCATGTAGGTGACTCCTTATGTAAGGAACTACCTATATTGGCGCCCAGCCAGCCGCCCAGTCAAGCCGCTCCGCGAGGGGCACCGAGGGTGCGCGAGGTGTGCGGTAGCGGGGAGGTCTGCGCGGTCGGACGAGGCTGGCGGCGCTAGTGCGGTGGCCCCGCCGGCGACCACAGCACTAGTTTCGCTTCGCGGCTCGGTCCGGAGCGGGGTCGGCCTTCGAGGCGGTTCGCTCGGCAGCCGCCGACGTCCGCTTGAGCGGCAACACCGGCACCGGCCGACCGGAGGGCAGGTACCCCTCGCTCAGATCCTTGCGGGACGACTCGAAAGTGATCACCCGGTGCGCCCGGCTGTGCCCGAACCAGATCCCCCGCGCCCACGTGTACATCGTCCCGATCCGGTTCCCCCAGCCCACCAGGTACGCGACGTGGATGAACGCCCACGCCAGATAGCCGAGGAAGCCGGTCACCTTGACCCCGAACGCGTTGGCCACCGCCGAGCGGTAGCCGATGGTGGCCATCGTGCCCTTGTCGAAGTATTTGAACGGCTCCGTCGGCTTGCCGGCCAGCCGGGCCTTGATCACCTTCGCGACGTACTTGCCCTCCTGCAGCGCCGGCTGCGCGATCCCCGGCAGCTTGTTCAAGGAGACCATGTCGCCGATGGCGAACACGTCCGGATGACCGGCCACCGTGCAGTCCGGATTCACCGGGATCCGGCCGGCACGGTCGGTCTCCACGCCGGCGCGCTCGGCCAGCATCTTCGCCAGCGGCGAGGCCTGCACGCCGGCGGCCCAGATCCGGGTGCGGGTGCGGATGGTCTCGATGCCCTCCGGGCCTTTCACCGTGATCGACTCGTGGTCCATGTCGGTGGCCAGGGTGTTGAGCTTGATCTCGACGCCCATCTCCTCCAGGCGCTTCTGCGTGTAGCGCTGCAACTTTTCCGGGAACGGCGGCAGCACCGACGGCGCGCCCTCGAACAGGATGATCCGCGCCTCCCGGGTGTTGACCGAGCGGTAGTCGGTCGGCAGCACGGTGTGCGCCAACTCGGCGATCTGCCCGGCCAGCTCCACCCCGGTCGGTCCGGCGCCGATCACGCAGAAGGTCAGCCACTCGGCCCGTTCCTTCGGGTCGGTGGCGATCTCGGCCATCTCGAACTTCGACAGGATCCCGTCGCGGATGTAGCGGGCGTCCTCGATGGTCTTCATGCCCGGCGCGAACTCGGCGAAGTGGTCCTTGCCGAAGTAGGAGTGCGTGGCCCCGCCGGCGACCACCAGGGTGTCGTAGGGCAGATCGACCTCGCGACCGTCCGGACCGTGCGCGCGCACGACGCGTTCGGCCAGGTCGAGCTCGTAGACGTCGGCCAGCAGCGCCTTCGCATTGGCCTGCTTCTTGATCACGCTGCGCAGCGCGGGCGCGATCAGCCCTGGCGAGAGGATCCCGGCCGCAACCTGGTACAGCAACGGCTGGAACAGGTGATGGTTGGTCCGGTCCACGACCGTCACCTCGACGTCCGCACCGGCCAACGCCCTGGTGGTGGCCAAGCCGCCGAACCCGCCTCCGACGACGACGACCCGTTCCCGACCCACCCGATCCGGTGCCATGTGGCTCCTCCAAGGATGCCTGTGATTCGGCCGCCCGCTGCTGCGTGGCGCTGGTCCACTTCGGCCCCAAGCCTAGTTGCCGCACCACCGTCCCCCCAGGGTGGATCTTGAACTTGCCGGCAGCCGGAACACGACATGGGGGATGATGGGGGCGTGGCTGCCGATCCCTCCGCATCCGGGCGTGGCTCGGTGAAGTCGGCCGACCGCGCGCTGGCGGTGCTCGACTTCGTCGGGGGACTGCTGGATGTCGCTCGACCTGGACTACGCGACCCGGCTGGCGCAGCGCTGCGGTGAGCTGGGCCTGCGCTGGATCGAGGAGGCGCTGCCGCCCGACGACTACTGGGGCTATGCCGATCTGCGCCGCCGGGCGCCGCCGGGGATGCTCGTGACCACCGGCGAGCACGAGGCCACCCGCCACGGTTTCCGGTTGCTGCTGGAGATGGAGTGCGCCGACATCCTGCAGCCCGATGTCGGCTGGTGCGGCGGCATCACCGAACTGCTGAAGATCTCGGCGCTGGCCGACGCGCACGGCAAGATGATGGTGCCGCACGGATCCAGCGTGTACTCCTACCATTTCGTGGTGACCCGCCAGAACAGCCCGTTCGCCGAGTTCCTGATGATGGCGCCCAAGGCCGACGAGGTGGTGCCGATGTTCCAACCGCTGCTGCTCGACGAGCCGGTGCCGGTCGGCGGCCGGATGACGGTGCCGGACCGGCCGGGTTTCGGGGTCCGGCTCAACCCCGAGTGCGCGCTGGCCCGCCCGTACACCCACTGACCCGCGAAGGACGAACATGCAGATCATGCGACTCGGCGCCGCCGGCTCGGAACGCCCGGCGGTGCGCGACGACGACGGCACCACCTACGACCTCGGCGGTCTCACCGCGGACATCGACGGCGCCTTCCTGGCCGCCGACGGCCTCGACCGCACCCGGGACGCGCTGCGGGCCGGCACCCTGCCCCGGCTCGACGCCGACGGGCTGCGGATCGGCGCGCCGATCGCCCGACCCGGCGCGGTGCTGTGCATCGGGCAGAACTACGCGGCGCACGCCGCCGAGTCCGGGGCCGAGCCGCCCACGGTTCCGGTGCTGTTCTTCAAGCACCCGAACACGGTGGTCGGCCCGCTCGACGACGTCGTCGTCCCGCCCGCCGCGGACAAGGTCGACTGGGAAGTCGAGCTCGGGGTGATCATCGGGCGCCGGGCGAGCTACCTCGAGTCCCCCGAAGCGGCGCTGGCCCACATCGCGGGGTACGCGGTGTCCAACGACGTCTCCGAGCGGGCGTTCCAGCTCGAGCAGTCCGGCGGCCAGTGGTCCAAGGGGAAGTGTTGCGCGACGTTCAACCCGCTCGGCCCCGTCCTGGTCCCGCACGTCGACGTCCCCGACGTGCAGAAGCTCGGCCTGCGCTCGTGGGTCAACGACGAGCCCCGGCAGGACTCGACCAGCGCCGACATGATCTTCAATGTGGCGTACCTGGTGTGGCATCTCTCCCAGTACCTGGTGCTCGACCCGGGTGATCTGATCAACACCGGCACACCACAGGGCGTGGCGCTGTCGGGGCGCTTTCCCTACCTGAAGGTCGGGGACGTCATGGACATCGAGATCGACGGGCTGGGCCGTCAGCGGCAACGCCTCGTGGCGGTCCCCTGAGCTCAGCCGTCGCCGGCTTGCCGGGAGGCGGCAGCCTGCTCGTACTCGGCAATGGTCCGCTCCCCGGGCGGGTAGTTGCCGGCGAGCGGCTCACCTGCATGGATCTTGATGCTGACGTAGGCCTCGAGTTTCTCCTGTTCCAGCGACGGTTCGGCGATCTCCCCCGCCAGTGCCCGCGGGACCACGATGATTCCGTCCCTGTCCGCCACCAACACGTCTCCCGGATACACCGCCACCCCGGCGCACCCGATCGGCACCTGCAGATCCGCCACGTGGTGCCAGGCGGCCCGCGTCGTGATCGTCACCGCGGCCGCGTAGGTCGGGAACGGCAACTGCGACAACACATGACCGTCCCGCAGACCGCCGTCGGTGACGAACCCGGCCGCGCCACGCTTCCACGCCCGGGTCATGAGCATGTCCCCGCCCGAGGCCGCGCTGGTGTCGCCGCGGCTGTCCACGACGATCACCTGCCCGGGTGGGACGGTCTCGATCGCGTCCCACTGCAACGTGTTGCCACTGCGGTACGGGTCCGGGGAGTTGACGTCCTCCCGGGCCGGGATGAAGCGCATCGTGAACGCCTCGGCCACGAACCCGTCCGCCACCTGGCTCAGTGGGCGCACCCCGAGCAGCTGCGGCTGCCGGAATCCGCGCTTGAACAGCTGGGTGGCCACAGTGGACGTGCTGACCTGACGGAGCTTGTCCAGCACCCCGTCGGGGAGCGGGTCGAGCTGCGGGCCGGCGGTCATAGGGGTACCTCCTGTGAAGGGTCGAGTCAGACGACGGGGCGGCCGGGCAACGCTTGTGCACCGTGGCGGGCGTCCCATTCGGACTGCACCTGGTGCAGCACCCGCATCGCCGGCAGCACCGACCAGCCCGGCACCGCGGGCTCCAGGCCCTCGTGCACGGCGTTGACGAAATCCGGCGCGATCAGCTCGGCGTTGCGCTGCTCGGAGGCGATGGCCCGCTCGCCGGCCCGGGTGTTCAGGGTGGACCGGCGCTCGTCGGTCCGGTAGCTGTCGTGATCGGTGACCACGAGGGTGTCGTAGACGTACTCGCCGGAGTAGTACGAACCGGTGCAGACGATCGTCTGGTCGTCGTGGGTCTCGACCACCAGCACCAGCTCCATCGGGATGCCGGTGCGCGGCTCGATCGGCGGGTAGACGCTGTGCACCCGCCGGATCCGCCCGTCGGCGCCGGCCAGGTCTCCCCCGTTGACCATCCACAGCCCGAAGTCGATCAGGTGTGTGGTGTGGTGCCAGAGCAGGTTGTCGGTCCAGCTGCGCTGCAGGCCGGTGGCCCCGACGTTGGCGAGGCGGTGGATGAAGAAGCGGCCCTGCACGTGGCTGACCCGTTCCTCGCCACGCCGGATCCGGTCCACGATCGGCTGCCGCTCGGTCCGGAAGCGCATCGGGTGCACGACGCCGAGAGTCAGCCCACGCTCCTTCGCCGCGTTCACCACCGCCTCGGCGCCCTCGAGGTTCATCGCGATCGGGATCTCGACGAGCACGTGTTTGCCCTGTTCGAGGGCGGCCAGCGACATCTCGGCGTGCGTCTCGCTGGGCCCGGCGATGATCACGATGTCGACCTCGGGATCGGCCATGGCCTCGTGGAAGTCGGTCGTCCACTTCTCATAGCCGTACTTGTCGGCGAACTGCTCGGTGGAGGCCGGCTTGCGACCGGCGGCCGGGGTCGCGCTCTCCGACTGCGGTTTCTTGGGCCGCCCGACGACGGTATGAAGTTGGCACTCCGCGACGTTCCGCAGCGCCTCGGAGTGCCAGATCCCCATCATCCCGTGGCCGACCATGCAGACGTTGAGCATCAGGTGAGTCCTTCCGTAATCGGGATCAGCCGCGGTACCGGCTGATCGGAACGCCCGGCACGTCGACCCGGATGGCGAAGATCCCGCCCGAGAGCGGCTTGGCGGCCAGCACTTCCGGCGGCAGGTCGTGGCGCAACGACGTGACGAAGATCGTGCGCAGGTCCGGGCCGCCGAAGCACGGCGCCGTCGGGTTGGAGCACGGCAGCTCGATCGCGCGGTCCAGCCGGCCGTCCGGGGACCACCGGTTGAGCACTCCCGCGGAGATCCCGGCGCTCCAGTAGAAGTCCTGCTCGTCGACCGCGCCGCCGTCCGGGCGGCCGATCTCCTCGGTGGGCCGGGCGACGACGCGGCGCCCGCCGACGGTGCCCGTGGCCTGGTCGTAGTCGTAGGCCCAGATCACCGGGCCCTTGCTGTCGGAGTGGAACATGGTGCGCCCGTCGCCGGTCCAGCCCAGGCCGTTGGACACGATCAGCTCGTCGACCACCCGGTGCAGGGTGTGATCGGGGTCCAGCCGGTAGAGCGCGGCGATCGGTCGCGACAGCGACTCCTCGTCCATCGTCCCGGCCCAGAACCGCCCGTCGGGCGACACCTTCCCGTCGTTGAACCGGGTGCCGCTCACGTGCTCCGGACCGACCAGGAACTCCAGCTCCCCGGTGTCGAAGTCGAGCAGGTGGAAGCCGTCCACCAGCGCGACCACCGCGCCGGTTCCGGATTCCCGCAAGCCGAACGAGCCGATCCGCGAGGGCATCGGCCAGGTCCGGGTCGCGCCGGTGGTCGGATCGAGCCGGTGCATCGCCGGGGCCCTGATGTCGATCCAGTACAGGACCTTCTCCGGTACCGACCAGACCGGGCACTCCCCCAACTCGGCCCGTGCGTCCAGCACGCAGGTCACCCCGCTGGCCGAGTCGGAGCTCCCGGAACCGGACACCGATCAGGAGCCCAGCTCGGTCGTCACCTTGTCCAGCATCCGACGGTGGATCTCGTCGGCGTTCTCCTCCCAGCCGAACACGCAGACGGTGGCGTTGCCGTCGAAGCCGACGTCGCGCAGGGTGGCGAAGAACTCGTCCCAGTCGACGTCGCCGTGGCCGATCTCGTTGTGCTGGTGGATGCGGACGTCGGCGCCCGGCGGGTTGATGATGTAGCGGTTGCCCACGTTGGCCAGGTGGTTGAAGCAGTCGGCGATGTGCAGGTGCTTGAGCTTGCCGCCGGCGTACTCCATCATCCGGCGCACGTCGCCGGCTCCTCGGGAGAGGTGGAAGGCGTGCGGGGCGCAGAACACGTAGTTGACCCACGGCCGGTTCAGCCCCCGGATGATCTGCACCGCGTCGTCGTTGGTCTCGGAGAAGTCGTACGGGTGCGCCTCCAGGTTGAGCGCGATCCCGTAGGACTCGAAGACCGGGATCAGCTCCTCCATCGAGGCGTAGAAGGCGTGCTCGGAGCGACGCGGGTCGGTCGGGTCGCCGGACAGCTCGGAGACGATCGTCGGGACCTCCAGCGCGGCGGCGATCTCCAGCAGCCGCTTCCAGTTCCGGACCTGGGCCTGGCGTTCCTGCTCGTCGGGCGCGGACCAGTTGAACACCGGGACCAGCGTCTGGATCGTCACCCCGGTCTCCTTGCACGCCTTGCGCGCCTCGGCGATGGCGTCGTCGTCGGCCTTCGGGTAGCGGTGCCAGAAGAACCAGTCCGGCCGCGGGGAGAGCTCCAGGTACTCGTAGCCGAGCTCCGCGGCCTTGCGCACCTCTTCGGCCACCGAGTGGTCGACGTGGTACATGGCCGGGTCGAGGGCGATCTTGACCATCAGCCGGCCGCCTTCCCGTACAGCGCGGGCCGCTGCGGGAGCGACACCGTGGTCTTCGCACCGGAGCGGAAGGCCTCGACCGCGGCGTCGGTGACCACGGCCGCCGCGTAGCCGTCCCAGGAGCTGGGGCCCGTCGATCCGCCCGCCGTCACCGCGTCGATCCATTCCTGGAACTCGACGTCGTAGGCGCGCAGGAAGCGTTCCCGCCAGTCCGCGGGCACCCGGCCGAGGTGCTGGCCGTCGCGCTTGACCACGATCGGGCTGGACTCGGCCAGCTCGATGGTGCCGGTCTCGCCGAGCACCTCGCCGCGGATGTCGTAGCCGTAGTGCACGTTCACCGCGGCTTCGATCACGACCAGCATGTCGTTGGCCAGTTCCAGGTGCACCAGCACCGGGTCCTGCAGGCCCTCGTTGGCGTGGCTGGACCGGCGCGGGCTGAACACCTGCACCCCGGTCACCTCGGTGTCGAACAGGAACCGGGAGACGTCGATGTCGTGCACGCAGGTGTCCACGAGCACGCCGTCGGTGGTGCCGGACAGCACCGAAGGGTTGCGGTGCCCGGAGTAGTAGACGAGCGGCGCGCCGATCTCACCGGCGTCCAATGCGGACTTCATCGCCCGGTAGGCGTCGTCGTAGCGGCGCATGAAACCGACCATGACCAGCCGCTTGCCGGCCTTCTGCTCGGCATCCAGGATGTTCTCGCAGGCCTGTCGGGTGGTGGCGAGCGGTTTCTCGCAGAACACCTGCTTGCCGGCGGCGATACCGGCCAGCACGTACTCCTCGTGGGTGCCGCCCCAGGAGGCGATGACGATCGCGTCCACGTCGTCGTCGTTGATCAGATCCTGGCCGGACTGGTGCACCTTCGCACCAGGCAGGTTGTCCACGACAGACTTGGCACGGTCGAGGTCCACATCGGTCACCGCGGAGACGCGGGCGCCGGCCAGCACGTGGGTGAGCCGGCGGATGTGGTCCTGGCCGATCATCCCGACGCCGATGACGCCGATGTTCAAGGTCATGAGAAGGTCCTCTCAGGAGGGTCAGCGACGGTAGGGCCAGCGCCGGGTCGGCCCCAGGCCGCAGGAGACGAAGTAGCCCGCGGTGCGGGCGGCGATGGGCAGCGGGACATCCGGCTCGACCGGGTAGAGGTCCTGCTCGATGACGCAGTAGACGTCGCGCTCCAGCTGGGCCAGCGCGTCCAGCAGCGGCGGCATCGGCGGCTCCCCGTAGGGCGGCTCGACCATCACGCCGAGCTTGACCGCCTCGGACAGCGGCAGGTTCTCCGCGCGGACCCGCTCCCTGACCACCGGGTCGACCTGCTTGAGGTGCACGTAGGTGATCCGCTCCGGGAACCGCTGCACGATCTCGACGTTGTTGCCGTCGCAGTAGGAGATGTGCCCGGTGTCCAGGCACAGGTTGACCAGCTGCGGGTCGGTGTCGGTGAGGAAGCGCTCGACCCGCTCCTGGGTGTCGACGTGGGTGTCGACGTGCGGGTGGAACACCAGGTCGACCCCGTACTCCTCCTTGATGACCCTGGCGAGTGAGTTGGTGCCGTTGACCAGGTTCTGCCACTGCTCGATGTCCAGGTCGGAGCCTTCGGTGGCCGCCCCCGAGTGCATGTCGGTGTACTGCTCGGGCAGGTGCACCAGGTAGTTGGCGCCGACCGCGGCCAGCAGCCGGGCCTCCCGGCCGAAGTCCTCGATCGCCTTGTCCAGCGCCTCCTTGCCCTTGTGCAGCCCGGCGAAGACGGTGCCGCCGCTGACGGTCAGGCCGCGGGCCGCCAGCTCGTCGTTCAGCTGGGCCGGGTCCTGCGGCAGGAAGCCCTGCGGGCCGAGCTCGGTGTAGAGGTAGCCGGCCTTGGCCACCTCGTCCAGGTACTGCTGCCACCCCACCTGGTGCGGGTCGGTGGGGAACCAGACGCCCCACGAGTCGGGCGCGGTCCCCAACCGCAGCTGGGACAGATCCGTCATTCGTCATCCCTTTCGGCCGGGGTCAGCAGGTGCTGCTGCTCGGCCTTGTGCGTGTCGTAGGTCTTGCGGGCGTCGTTCGTGCTGTCCAGCGCGGCGACCTCGGACACCGGCACGTCCCACCAGGACTCCGACGACGGCACCGGGGCCAGCGGGTCGGTCTCGATGTGGATGGCGGTGGTCCGGTCTGCGGCGCGGGCCCGCAGCAGCGCATCCCGGAACTCGTCGATCTTCGTCACCCGGATGACGTCGGCGCCCAGGCTCTCGGCGTTGGCGGCCAGGTCGATCGGCAGCTTGCCGCCGTCGAGCAGCCCGCTTGTGTCGTCGCGGTAGCGGTAGTTGGTGCCGAACCGCTGTGAGCCCAGTGACTCCGACAGCGCGCCGATCGAGGAGAACCCGTGGTTCTGCACGATCACGATGATCAGCTTGAGGTTCTCCGAGATCGCGGTGACGATCTCCTGGGCCATCATCAGGTACGAGCCGTCACCGACCAGCGCGTACACCTCCCGCTCCGGCGCGGCCATCTTGATCCCCAACGCGCCGGCGATCTCATAGCCCATGCAGGAGTAGGCGTACTCCACGTGGTACTGCTTCGGGTCCTCCGCCCGCCACAACATCTGCAGGTCACCGGGCATCGACCCGGCCGCCTGCACCACCACCGCATCGCGGCCGATGGTCTCGTTCAACGCCCCCAACACCTCGGTCTGGGCCGGCAACGGCCGGTGATCCAGGTGGAAAGCGGCATCGACGACCCGGTTCCACTCGCGCGGCGTGAGCCCGGTAGCGGGCGGCCCAGCTCGCCTCGGTGCGGTAGTCCGACAGCGCCTCGGTCAGCGCCTCCAGGCCGTTGCGGGCGTCGGCCAACAGCATCACCCCGGCGTGCTTGGCCGCGTCGAGCCCGCCCACATTCAGGTTCACGAACCGCACCCCGGGGTGCTGGAACGCCGTGCGCGACGCGGTGGTGAAATCCGAGTACCGGGTACCCACCCCGATGACCACATCCGCGTCTCTCGCGAGCGCGTTGGCCACCGGGGATCCGGTCGACCCCACACCCCCGACCGCCAACGGGTGATCCCAGAGGATCGCGCCCTTACCGGCCTGGGTGTCGGCCACCGGGATCCCGGTCGCCTCGGCGAACAACCGCAACGCCTCGGTGGCCTCGCTGTAGTGCACCCCACCACCGGCGATCAGCAACGGCCGCCGCGCCGAACCGATCACCGCCACCGCCCGCGCCAACGCCGCCGGCTCCGGCACCGGGCGACCGATGTGCCACACCCGCCGCGCGAACAACTCCTGCGGCCAGTCGTGGGCCTCGGCCTGCACATCCTGCGGCAACGCCAACGTCACCGCGCCGGTCTCGGCCGGGTCGGTCAGCACCCGCATCGCGCCCAGCAGGGCCGCGGGCAGCTGCTCGGGCCGCCACACCCGGTCGAAGAACCGCG
This sequence comes from uncultured Actinomycetota bacterium, assembly GCA_963730945.1. Lineage (GTDB taxonomy): Bacteria > Actinomycetota > Actinomycetes > Mycobacteriales > Pseudonocardiaceae > Pseudonocardia. The sequence continues at coordinate 108,909 of CAVSTV010000001.1, read as the reverse complement.
ACAACGGCCGGAACGCATCATTGACCGAGATGTCATAGCCAGAGGGCAGCTCCAACTCCTGCAACACCGGGCTCGACACCCGGGTGGCGAAGATGTCCGAGGCCAGCAACAACACCGGGATCCGGTTCGTCGTCGCCAACGCCGCCCCGGTCAACATGTTGCTCGAGCCCGGCCCGATCGACGCGGTGCAGGCCATGGCCTGCAGCCGGTTACGCATCCGGGAGAACCCCACCGACGCATGCACCATGCCCTGCTCGTTGCGCGCCAGGTGATACGGCAGATCCGCCGTCCCCGACCCGTCCCGCAACTGCACCGCCGACTCCAACAGCGCCTGCCCCACCCCGGCCACGTTCCCGTGCCCGAAGATCCCCCAACACCCCGGGATCAACCGCTGCTCGATCCCGTCCCGCTCGCTGTACTGGTTCGCCAGGAACCGCACCAGCGCCTGCGCCACGGTGAGCCGAAGGGTTGCCACGCCGGCGGACCTCCTCAGTGAGCGACGTCATGTCATCGACGTCGGCGACGACCGGCGGTCTCGCCGGATCGGTCTCGGGTTGTGGACCACCGTCGCACCCGCTGCGGTGCCTCGGCGATCCGTCGGACGGTGATTCCAGTGGACGAGAACGGCTCCCTAGTGGATCTCCGGCTCCGGGGTGGCCGGACCGGCTTCCAGGAAGTCGAAGTCGCAGCCCTGATCGGCCTGCGTGATGTGCTGCAGGTACAGCGCGCCGTAGCCGCGGCCGAACTTGGCCGGGGGTTGCTGCCAGTCTGCTCGGCGCTTGTCCAGCTCCTCGTCGCTGACGTGCAGGCTGAGCCGGCGCGCGGCCACGTCGAGTTCGATGATGTCGCCGTCCTCGACGAAGGCCAGCGGACCGCCGATGAACGACTCCGGCGCGACGTGCAGCACGCAGGCGCCGTAGCTGGTCCCACTCATCCGGGCGTCGGAGATGCGCACCATGTCGCGCACCCCCTTCTCCAGCAGCTTCTTCGGGATCGGTAGCTGGCCCCACTCGGGCATGCCGGGCGCCCCCTGCGGCCCGGCGCTCTTGAGCACCAGCACCGAGTTCTCGTCCACGTCCAGATCCGGATCGTCGATCCGCGCGGCCATCTCGTCGTAGTTGGCGAACACGACGGCGGGGCCCGAATGCTGGTGCAGCCGCGCCTCGGCGGCCGGTGGCTTGATCACCGCCCCGTCCGGAGCCAGGTTGCCGAACAGCACCGCCAGCGTGTCGGAGGCGACGACCGGGTTCTCCCGGCTGCGGATCACGTCGTCGTTGAACACCTTGGCCCGGGAGATGTTCTCGCCCAGCGTCTTGCCGTTGGCGGTGACCGCCGAGGTGTCGAGCAGGTCACCGAGGTTGTTCAGCAGCGCGGGCAGCCCACCGGCGTAGAAGAAGTCCTCCATCAGGTAGGCACCCGATGGGCGGATGTTCCCCAGCATCGGGGTGCGCCTACCCAGCTCCTCGAAGTCGTCCAGGCTCAGATCCACCCCGAGCCGCCGGGCCATCGCGATCAGATGGATGATCGCGTTCGTCGAGCCGCCGATGGCCAGCACGGTGGTGATCGCGTTGCGGAACGCGGTGCGGGTGCACACGTCGGACAGCGTGACGTTCTCCCACACGTTATCCACGATCTGCCGCCCGGTGTGCGCCGCCATCACCGCGTGCCGGGAGTCGGCGGCCGGGATCGACGCCGCGCCGGGCAGCGTCACGCCGAGGGCCTCGACGGCGCTGGTCATGGTGGACGCGGTGCCCATCGTCATGCAGTGCCCCGGCGAGCGGGCGATGCCGTTCTCGATCTCCTGCCAGTCCTCCTGGGTGATGTTGCCGGCCCGCAGGTCGGCCCAGTACTTCCAGGTGTCGGAGCCCGAGCCCAGGGTGGTCCCGCCCCAGTGCCCGCGCAGCATCGGCCCGGCCGGCATGAACAGCGACGGCAGGTTCATCGACGACGCACCCATCAGCAGCCCGGGGGTGGTCTTGTCGCAGCCCCCCATGAGGACCGCGCCGTCGACCGGATAGGACCGCAGCAGTTCCTCGGTCTCCATCGCCAGCAGGTTTCGGTACAGCATGGTCGTCGGCTTCTGGAACGGCTCGGACAGTGACATCGCCGGCATTTCCATGGGAAATCCGCCGGCCGACCAGACACCCCGCTTGACGTCTTCCACACGCTGCTTGAAATGCGTGTGGCACGGATTGATGTCACTCCAGGTATTGATGATGGCGATGACCGGCTTGCCCCGGTAATCGGCCGCATCGAATCCCATCTGGGCGGTGCGGGACCGGTGCCCGAAGGAGCGCATGTCCTTCGCGCCGTACCAGCGGTGGCTACGGAGATCTTCTGGATTCCTGCGGGACACGGGACAACCCTTTCACTGCGGTGGGAGCAGATCGCGATCAGTTCAGCGGAACGGCGCTGCCGTTCGAGGCGGGCAACAGCCGCAGCCGAGGCCGGTCGGCGCGGTCGTGATCCACCGCCAGCTCGCGGGACAGCCCGCGGGCCGCCACCGCCAACGCCGCCTTGCCGATCTCCAGGTCGGTGCGCACGTCGAGCAGCTCGACCTCCAGCGCGGCGATCACCTCGCCGCCGCAGCCGAACACCGGCACCGCGACCGCCGACTCGCCGGCGACCAGCTCACCGCGGGCGAGGGCGGTGCGGGTGAGCCGGACCGTGCCGAGCGCCCGCTGCAGCCGCTCGGCGGTGTGCAGCGTGCTCGGGGTGTAGGCGGTGAGCTGCCCGGCCGCCGCCGCGACGACCTCCCGCGGCGCGAAGGCGAGCAGCGCCTTGCCCAGCGCCGTGGCGTGCGCCGGCAGCGTGGCCGACGCGCTGAGCGCCGTCACCGGGTCGGGGCCGACGCGCTTCTCGATGTAGCTCACCCGCCCGTGCTCCAGGATGCCGAGCCGAGCCCGACGCCGGGTCGCCTCGCAGAGATCGGTGACGACGTGCGGGCCACGTTCGGTCAGCACCGGCAACGACCAGGCTTCCCCACCCAACTGCTGCAGGATGATCCCGACCCGGTAGCGGCCGTCCGACGTGCGGTGCAGCAGCGACCGGGAGGCCAGATCGACGGCGAGCCGGTGTGTGGTGGAGACGGGCAGCCCGGTCAGCCTGGCCATCTCGGTGACCGAGTGGCTCTGCCCGGTCAGGAAGGTCGAGAGGATCGAGGTGATCCGGTTGACCGCCGACCGGGGTGGCGGCTCGAGAGGTTTGGGCAACGCGCGCCTCCCCATGACGTGTCGCACGAGCGGCCCGTGCCGCCCGGCGCGCGGCGGCCGGGCGGCACGAAGTGGTGGACATGGAGATCCTGTCAGGATCCGCGCACGTTGGCGGGCGCGTCGTGCACGAAATGCGCCGCATCGTGGTCACGGAAGTCGTCCTCGAGCTCCTCCAGCGTGCGTCCCCTGGTCTCCGGCGCGAACTTCTTCACGAACAGGATCGAGCCGACGTTGATGATCGCGAACAGGGCGAAGGTCGCGCTCGCGCCGAGCGTCGCGACCAGCGGCGGGAACGCGAAGGAGATGATGGCGTTGACCGTCCAGAGCACGAACACCGCGATGCCCATGGCGAAGCCGCGGATCGTCATCGGGAAGATCTCCGAGAGCAGCAGCCAGACCAGGATGCCGATGAAGGTCTGCACGAAGAACACCACGAACAGCATTGCGGCCAGGATGAGGTAGGTCCGGAAACCGGTCTCGGGCAGCAGGAACGACAGCGCGAGCACCGCGTGCCCGACCGCGACCCCGATGAAGCCGGTCAACAGCAGCGGCCGCCGGTTGTAGTAGCCGAGCAGCACGATTCCGATGATCGTTCCGATGATGCCGACCAAGCCGACGGTGATGGTCAGGATCAGCGCCGCGCTGGCCCCGATGCCGGTGGACTCCAGGATGGTCGGCGCGTAGTAGTTGACCGTGTTGATGCCGGTGGCCTGCTGGACCGCGGCGAGCCCGCAGCCGATCCAGAGGATGCGCCGCATCCACGGGAACTCGCGCAGGTCACGCAGCGCCGCACCCTTGTCCTCGGCGGTGTCCCGCTTGGCGTGCTCGGCGATGACGGTGAACTCCTCGGCCGCCTCGGAGGAGTGTCGGCTCCGCTCCAGCACATCGCGGGCCTCGTCCATCCGGCCACGGATCGCGTACCAGCGGGGCGAGTCGGGCAGGAAGAACATGCCGACGAACAGCGCGACGGCCGGGACCGCGGCGATGCCGAGCATCCAACGCCACACGTGCGGGTCCTGGATCAGGTAGTCCAGCAGCGCGTTCATCGCGAACGCCAGGAACTGACCGGTGACGATCATCAACTCGTTGATCGTCACCATCCGACCGCGCCGGTGCGCAGGCGCCATCTCCGCCAGGTAGAGCGGGCAGGTGGCGGCCGCAGCGCCGACGCCGAAGCCCAGCAGGATGCGCCCCGCCGTCATGATCGCGACGCTGGGCGCGATCGCGCAGATCAGGGCCCCGACCAGGAACAACCCGGCGCAGACCAGCAGGCTGCCCTTGCGGCCCAGGCTGTCGGCCAGCTTGCCACCGAGCAGCGCGCCGAACGCGGCACCCGGAAAGAGCAGCGAGCTGACCACCAGGGCCTCGGTGAACGGCGTCAGCGCGAGGTCTTCCTTCATGTACAACAGCGCACCGGAGATGACCCCGGTGTCGTAGCCGAACAGCAGACCGCCCAGCGTGGAGATGACGGTCAGCTTGATGAGAAATCGATTCTGAGCCGGCGTGGCCGACGCTACGTCGCCACCTTGGCCTTCGTGACGTGATGAACTCGCCGACATTGGCGCCTCTTCTCCCCGAAGATTTAACCGATCAACCATGGGCGCGTGCCCATGACCGAACCCGCGCCACACCCGTGCGCCAAGATTAGGCGCGGGCATGTTATGGGTCAATACGACTGCTTTGTCCTCATATTCACAAATTGTGGTACTTCTCTAACATTTAGCGACGATCACCCGTCGGAAATGTGCGTGCTGACCTCGGCGACGTGCAGCGCCGCGGCCACCGCGGGCGGTGGCGGCCGATCGGTCACCAGATCGGTCACCCGGTCCAGCGCGGCGATGCGGGCCGGAGCGGAGCTGTCGAAGACCTCGTGCGTCGCCACCAGCACGACCCGCTCGACGATGTCGATCACGTGCCGTTGCAGGCTCGCCTCCGCGGGCGACCGGGCGTAGCTGCCGTGGGCATCGACCGCGGCGGGCGAGAGGAAGAACGTGCGGGCCCGCAGTTGCCCCAGCGCCGCCTCGGTGCTCGGTCCGGCGAAGGCATGCCGTCCGGCCAGGAGCTCCCCGCCCAGCGCGACCGCACGTGCCCCACCCGGCTGCTCGTCGAGCAACTGCAGCACCGGCATCGAGTGCGTGATCACCGAGCCGTTGAACTCGGCGGGCAGCGCACGCGCCACCGCCAGGGCCGTGGGGCCGGCGTCGATGACCACCGTGTCCGAGAGGCTCACCAGGCCGACGGCGTACTGCGCGATCCGGACCCGGGCCTCGGCGTTGCCGTCCTCCGGGAAGGCCGCGGTGCGCAGCGATTCGGGGGTCAGGCTGACCCCACCGTGCACCATCCGGACCTGTCCGGCCTCCTCCAGCGTGCGCAGGTCCCGGCGCACGGTCATGTGCGAGACCTCGAGCTGGCGGGCCAGGTCGTTGACGGCCAGGAAGACGTCGGTCCGCAGCCGCGACAGGATCCGAAGCCGACGGTCGGTGGCCGCGTCCGGGCGCAGGAAGGGCACGCTCATGGGCCGGCCGTTCCCTGCTGCTCGACCGTCGGCCGGTGCGGACCGGTGCTGGATCGGACGATGAGCTCACCGGGGAGCGAGAGCGGCGACGGGGTGGCCGGGGCGCGGTCGCGCAGTGCGTCCAGCAACAACCGGGCGCCGGCCCGCCCGGCGGCGGCGGTCGGCAGCCTTACCGTGGTCAGCCGCGGCGTCACCATCTCGGCCAGCGAGGTGTCGTCGAAGCCGACCACGCTGACGTCGTCGGGCACCCGGACTCCGCGGTCGGCGAGGCGGTTGATCACGCCCACCGCCACCTCGTCGTTGTAGGCCACGACCGCGGTGGCACCGGCCGCGAGCACCAGGTCGGCGGCGCGCACGCCGGCCGAGAAGCGCGCCTGGAAGGGGCCCAGCTCATGGGATTCGATACCCAGCCGAGCACAGGCCTCGCGGTAACCGCGCAGGCGCATCGAGTTCGAGTACCCGTCCGGACCGGCCAGGTACATGATCGAGCCATGGCCGAGGGCGTGCAGGTGCTCGACCGCATGGCCGGTGGCCTCGGTGGTGGCGGTCAGCACCGAGGCCACCCCGTCGAGCAACCGGTTGATCACCACCAGCTGGGTCTGCCCGGCCAGTTCCCGGAGCGCGCTGTCGGGCATCAGCGGCGACACCAGCAGCAGCCCGTCCACCTGCGGCGCCATCGCGCGGGCCCACTGCTCCTCATCCTGCGGCAGCTCGTCGGAGCCGGCGACGAAGAGCGCGTAGCCATCCCGACGGGCCTCCTGCTGGGCCGCCTTGGCGATCATCGCGGAGAACGCGTTGGCCATGTCGGGAACGACGATGCCCAGGTTGCCGGTGCGGCCGCGGGCCAGCGATCGGGCCACCGGGTGCGGTGCGTAGTTGAGCTCCTCGGCGACGGTCAGCACCCGACGCCGGGTCTGCACGGCGACCGCGTCAGGCTGGGTGAAGACCCGGGACACCGTCGCCGGGGACACCCCGGCACGGGCCGCGACCTCACGGATCGACATCGGTCCTCCTTGGTAGATGAAACGAGTCTGAAACCGGTTTCAGAAACAGTCAACACGTTCGGGTGATATGAGACCCAGCTCACAGCCCGACCGACCGCCCTACCCCGGCCAGATCGGTGCGGCCGCGGGGATCGGGCCAAAATGGTCGAGTGGGTCGTGATCCGCCCGGCACACCCACGGCACCACCGAGATCCGGCGCGACCGAGATGAGGATCGATGCAGCCGCAGTTCGACTTCGGCGCCGACCAGGCGGCCGTCGACCGCGTGACCGCGCAACTCACCGGCCGGCGGCGGCTCGGGGTCGCGTTCTCCGGCGGCGTGGACTCGGCGACCGTGCTCGCGCTGGCGGTGCGGGCCCTCGGCTCGGCCCGGGTCGTCGCCGTCCTGGGTGTCTCCCCCAGCCTGGCCGCCGATGAACGGAGCGCGGCGCACGACGTCGCCCGGTACATCGGGGTGCCGGTGATCGAGGTCGCCACCCGGGAGGCCGACCGCCCCGAGTACCGGGCCAACGGTCCCGACCGGTGTTTCCACTGCAAGGACGAGCTGTTCGACCGGATCGCCGACGAGGTGCTCGCCGAGCACGACCTGGACGCGGTGGCCTACGGCGAGAACGCCGACGACGCCCGCCGCCCGGACCGGCCCGGTGCCCGCGCCGCGACCGAGCACGGCGTACTGCGCCCACTGGCCGACGCCGGCCTCGACAAGGCAGCGGTGCGCCGGATCGCGAACGCCCTCGCGCTGCCCTGCGCCGACAAGCCCGCCGCGCCCTGTCTCGCCTCCCGGATCCCGCACCACGAGCCCGTCACCCCGGAGAAGCTCGCCCAGATCGAGGCGGCCGAACACGCGCTGCGCGCCCTCGGCTTCACCGACTGCCGGGTCCGCCATCACGGCGAGGTGGCCCGCATCGAGCTGCCCGCCGCGGAACTGGAGCGCGCCGTGAGCGGGCCGCTGCGCGCGACCGTCCGGGAGGCCGTCGGTGCAGCCGGGTTCCGGTTCGTCACGGTCGATCTGGCCGGCATCCAGTCGGGCGCCTTCACCCTGCCGCTGGTGGCCACGACGATCACCTCGGCCCGGCATGGCTGATCCGGAGCCGGAACTGGCCGCCTTCGCCGACCTCGACCTGGACCGGGCGCGCCGACGCGGCTATCCCGAAGCCGTCTACTGCGAGGGCAAGACACCGCAGCAGGTCCGGGCGATCGCGGCCGAGCTGCGCCGCCACGGCGCGCGCACGCTGTTCACCCGCGCCTCCGCGGCCCACGCGCGGGCGGTGCTCGCCGAGCTGCCCGATGCCCTGCACGCCGAGGACTGCGGGTTGCTCGCCTGGCCTGCCGAGGCCCCCGAGCCGGTGGGCGGGCGGGTGCTGGTGCTGGCGGCCGGCACCGCCGATCACCGGGTGGCCCGTGAGGCGCTGCTGACCGCGCGGCACCTCGGCCGGTCCGCCGAGCTCGTGATGGACGTCGGGGTGGCCGGGCTGCACCGGGTGCTGGGCCGGTTGGAGCTGCTGCGGGCCGCGCGGGTGATCGTCGTGGTCGCCGGCATGGACGGGGCACTGCCGGCCGTCGTCGCCGGGCTGGTGTCCGCACCGGTGATCGCGGTCCCGACCTCCACCGGCTACGGCGCCGCGTTCGAGGGGTTGGCGGCGCTGCTGACCATGCTCAACAGCTGCGCGCCGGGCGTCGGCGTGGTCAACATCGACAACGGCTACGGCGCCGGCCACCTGGCCGCCCAGATCGCCGCCCCGGGCTGACGCCATGACGCAGCCACCCCGGCCCGGAAGCGATCCCCTGCGACTCGAACTGCGCGCCGACTGCGACCTCTGCTTCGGGCTGTGCTGTGTCGCACCGGCCTTTTCCAGGTCTGCCGATTTCGCGGCCGACAAGCCGGCCGGGCAGCCCTGCCCGCAGTTGCAGTCCGATTTCCGCTGCGGGATCCACGCCGATCTGCGGGAACGTGGATATCCGGGCTGCAGCGTCTTCGACTGCTTCGGTGCCGGTCAGCGGATCGCGCAGGTCACCTTCGGCGGCCGGGACTGGCGGGCGGAGCCGGACTCGGCCCCGCAGATGTTCGCCGTCTTCACGATCATGCGCCAGCTGCACGAGCTGCTCTGGTACCTCACCGAGGCCCGGGACCTCGGCGCGGCCCAACCGTTGCGCCCCGACATCGAGCGCGCGCTGGCCGAGACAGAGCGGGTCACGAAGGCCACGGCATCCGAGCTGACAGCTTTCGATGTGGGGGCGCTCCGGGCGCGGGTCGACTCGGTGTTGATCAGGGTGAGCGAGCTGGCCAGGGCCGGTGTCGGCCGGCGGATCGAGCGTCGCGCGGCGGACCTGGTCGGGCGGAAGCTGCGGGGGGCGGATCTGCGCCGGGCGAACCTGCGTGGGGCGTACCTGATCGGAGCCGATCTGGCGGGGGCGGACCTGCGGCTGGCGGATGTGATCGGTGCCGATCTGCGGGCGGCGAACCTTGCTGGGGCGGATCTGTCGAGTTGCTTGTTCTTGACACAGTTTCAGGTGAATGGGGCTCGGGGGGATGGCGGCACGAAACTCCCGGAGCCGCTGCGGCGGCCGGGGTGGTGGCCAGTGGGAATCGCTTCGTCCGAGCGGCGGCGGTGACAGCCCGACACTCCAGTCACGTGGGCGAGCGTATCGAGACGACCGCTACCTCGAAGATTGATCACGCTCAGCCCGCAGAACCACTTTCCCACGGCCATGGACCCGTCGCCGATGTATCAGGCAGGGTCCGAGTCCCTCTGGTTGTACAGATGACCGCGGCCTTCTTCGACAAGTTGACGGACAGCCGTTGACCGCCGCCGAGGAGGTGCGCTGTGCCGGAGAACGACCCCAGCCCGCTGGTGCCAACAGGATCCGGCCTCGAGACGATCCTTCCCCGCTTGGCAGATCGCCGAGTTCATCTGGTCAACGGATCACCCGCGGATCTCCGGGTTCGACGTTGATTTCCAGGAGTTCTACAAGAACGAGCTGATCCTGCTCCGCCTGACCGGACTTGGCACGGCACTGGCCAAGAGGTACCTGGACGAGGCATTGGCGGCCAGCGCCTCGGGGCCGCGAATCACGACGCCCGAGAAGATGAAGGACGCGATCGAACTCGCTGCAGAGACCGCGTGCGCCACCTATACCGCGATCGCCGAGCGGCGGCGGGTGGCAGCGTCGCGACGATGGCGGAGGGTGACCTTACGGCGCTGCCTCATCGCCACCGGTGGAGTTCTCATCGTCGTGGTCAACACCGTCGCGATGCCGGTGATCACGCCGATCGGGGCGCTCGCTTCTGCCACGATCGGAGCAGGCGCGGCGGGGGCAGCGGCGAACCTAGTCGAGCTCTAACCCGCGGCTAGCTCCGTCCGCCTCGCAGTGATCTATTGGATGTGCGGTCGACCTGGAGGGCGTTCCCGCCCCACGTCCCCGACTTCAGGACGGAGCCTCACCATCGGGCTGTTGTTGCCTGGCTGTGGTCCCCAAAAAATCATGCTCGCACATAGCTTGATCTGCGACGATCCGCTTGAACTCGAACATTTGTTCGACTAGGATCGGACTATGCGGACCGAACACGTGCAGAACGGGGTGACGCAGCTCCACCACGAGCTCACCACCCTGCACACGATAGGTGGGCCGCATGGAACCGAGACCGACCGCACCGCCGTTCTGAGCGGGTTGGCCGCGGTCGAACAGCACCTGCACCGGGTCGTTGTCGACATGGTCGCGGGGCTGCAGCGCGACGGATCATTCACCGCGCACGGGCAGCGACCCGTGCCGGCGGTGGCCGATCTGCTCGGGGTGGAGCCCCGCGACGCTCGGCGGATCATCGTCGCGGCCGACCACGTCTGCTCCCGGGTGGATCTGCAAGGGCAGGTTCTGCCGCCGCTGCTGCCGGCTACCGCCGACGCGTTCGCCTCCGGCCAGGTGAGCCTGCGCCACGTCGAGACCATCGCCAAGTTGATGGGTAGCCCCGCCGCGCACCGGCTCTCCCCCGAGACGCTGGCTGAGGCGGAGGTGCAGATCGCGGCGGTGGCCGCCGACCACCTTCCACCCGCGCTCTACCGGTGGGGTGTCGAACTGCTCGAACTCCTCGATCAGGACGGCGCCGAGCCCGATGATCGGGAACCCGAGCCGGTCGATGAGCTGTTCCTCACCCGCAACCCGAACGGGGCCGGCGGCAAGATCAAAGGCCGGATCGACTCCGCTGATCTCTACGATCTGATCGCGTCGATCTTGGATGCGAAGTCGGCGCCGCTGACCAAGGACGACCAGCGGCCGTTGGGACGCCGCCAAGCCGAGGCCCTCGGCGAAGTGTTCGGATATGTCGCCGACCACGCCGGGCCCGACGTGCTCCCGTCGGCCGGGGGGAACCGGCCGCACCTCAACATCCACATCCGGTGGGACGATCTGCAGGCCCAAGCCCGCGCCGCCATGCTCGACTTCGGCGGGCAGATGACACCGGCCGCCGTCCGCATGGCGTGCTGCGATGCGTGTGTCATTCCCGTTGTCATGGGCGGAGCCGGGGAGCCCATCGACGTCGCGGTCATGCGGCGGACCATCCCGGACCACATGCGTCGTGCGGTGGCCGCGCGGGACCGAGGGTGTGCGCACCCGGGTTGCGACCGGACGCCGTCGTGGTGCCAGGTGCATCACGTGATTCCGTGGGAACACGGCGGCGAAACCCGGCTCAGCAACCTGGTGATGCTCTGCAAGGCCCACCATCGGGAGATCCACACCTCCGAGTGGGCTGTCAAGATCGCCCCGGACGGGATCCCGGAATTCACGCCGCCGAAGTGGATCGACCCGTCGCAGACGGTCCGCCGCCGACCACCACCCCCGCGTCTGCCGGACCGACCCCCAGATCACCGATATAGCCGGAGCCGCCGGGCGCATCCTCATCACCACCATCGCCAGGCCCATGCTCCAGACGCCTGCGCAACCTCTCCGGGTCGGAACGCACCACACCCTGCTGACCAGGCCGCCGCCCAGCCCGTCGACCCAGGTCCGCCAACGTCCCGCCGGACCCGCGCGAACGCTACGCGGATTCATGACCGGTGAGGTCCGCGCCGGGATCGGTACCAGCCGTGTGCACCAACACGCCCTGACCACGCAGCGCGGCCACCGCGTCCGCGGAGGTGGCGGAGTCGACGACGACCAGATCGAAGTCGGTCAGCCGGGCGAGCTGGTGTAGCCCGTTCTTCAGGAACTTCGTGTGATCGATGAGCAGGATGCGCCGATCGGCGGACTCCATCATGGCCCGATTGACCGCGACGGTCTCCTGGGACTGCTGATAGCAGGATCCGTGAGTGATCGCCGTCGTGGACATGAACAGGACGTCGGCCCGCATGGAACACATCGCCTCCCGGGTGCGCAGCCCCAGGAACGCGTCGTATGCGGGGTAGTAGTCCCCGCCGAGCGAGATCAGGTCGACACCGGGTTCGCCCGCCAGCAGGTTGACGACGGCGAGGAAGTTCGTGATCACGGTGAGCGGACCCCGCGTCGGCATGAGACGCGCGAGGGCGAGTCCGGTGGTGCTCTCGTCCACGATCACCGACTGGCCCGGCTCGATCAGCGCGATCGCGTGCTCGGCGAGCTCCTGCTTGGCCGCGACCATCGTCTGCGCCCGGTGTCGGACGTCCCCGTGGTGGAACGGCGAGGGCTGGGCCGTCGCCCCGCCGCGGATCTTGCGCAGCCAGCCTTGGCTCTGCAGCAGGTCGAGGTCCCGGTGGATCGTCATCAGGCTGACCCCGTAGGCCTCGACGAGATCCTCGATCCGGACGAACCCCTCGTCGGCGACGAGGCTGCGGATCTGCTCGCGCCGCTCCCGGACCGAGCTCATCCGGGCCGGGGCGGCCGCCCCGGGCTCCTCTGCGGTCACGAGCGTCCGCCTCCCGGGTGGCGCGCCAGCTGCGAAGTCCGGCGCAATCTAACACTCGAACCACCGCGATGCACCCAAACCCGAGATATCACAGTCTAATATGAGATTTTCTCACCCCTTTTGTTGACTACTGCCCCGATCGGGTGTTCCATTTCTCACATCAAGGCGGACTCGACGAGGAGGGCCGCGCCATGGCTGCTGTGTGTGTCGACGCGGGCACGACGATGATCAAGGCGGTCGGGTACGACGACGACGGCACCGAGGTGGTCGTCGTTCGGCAGCCGACCACCGTGACCCGACCCCATCCCGGGTGGGCCCAGCAGGACATGACCTCCGTCTGGGAAGCGGTCGTGCACACCGTTCGCGGGGTCGTCCACCAGCTCGACGCCGGCGTGGACTACATCGCGATCACGGCGCAGGGCGACGGCTGCTGGCTCGTCGACCGCAACGGTGCGCCGACCGGACCCGCGATCCTGTGGAACGACGGCCGCGCGGCCGAGATCGTCGAGGACTGGACCCGGGCGGGGTTGCTGGACCGGGCGTTCCGGATCAACGGCTCGCTGACCGCGTCCGGGCTGCCGAACGCGATCCTCACCTGGCTGCGCCGGCACGACCCGGACCGCCTCGAGCGTTCAGCCGCCGCGCTGACCTGCGGCGGGTGGCTCTTCACCCGAATGACCGGCGAGCTGGGAATCGACGAGTCGGACGCTGCGGCGCCGTTCATGGACATCCGCAGCCGGCAGTACTCGGCCGAGTTGCTGCGGTTGTACGAGATGGAGTGGGCGCGGCCGCTGCTGCCCGAGATCCGCCCGGACGACCGCCGCAGCGCCGAGCTCAGCACGTCCGCGGCGACCGAGCTCGGGGTTCCTTCCGGCACCCCGGTGGTCCTGTCGTCCTACGACATCGCGTCCACCGCCGTCGGCGTGGGTGCGGTGCACAGCGGGCAGGCGTGCAGCATCCTCGGCACCACCCTGTGCACCGAGGTCGTGACCGACGAGGTGGATCTGGACGGCGATCCCGCCGGCCTGACCGTGGCGCTCGGGCTGCCCGGGAAGTACCTGCGGGCGTTCCCGACGTTCGCCGGTGGCGAGGTCGTGCAGTGGACATGTCGGCTGCTGGGGCTCGCCGATCCGACGGATCTCGGCGCCCTGGCCGCCGGCGCCCGGCCCGGAGCGGGTGGCCTGTGCTTCCTGCCCTACCTGTCCCCGGCCGGGGAGCGGTCGCCGTTCCTGGACCCGTTGGCCCGCGGCGCGTTCCTCGGGCTCTCCCTCGAGCACGGCCGCGAGCAGGTGGCCCGCGCCGTGCTCGAAGGACTCACCCTGGTCATCCGGGACTGCCTGGTCGCCTCCCGGGCGGAGCCGACCGAGCTGCGGGTCTGCGGGGGCGGCGCGGCGAACACCGGGTGGCTGCAGCTGATCGCCGACGTGACCGGGGTCCCGGTGCTGCGCTCGGCGGACACCGAGGTCGGGGCGAAGGGGGCGTTCCTGATCGGGCTGGTCGCGACGGGTGGGGCCGCACGCGTGGAAGACGTCGCATCGCGGTACGTGCGGGTCCGGGACACCGTCGCCCCCGATCCCGACCGCACGGCGGGCTACGCCGAGCTGTTCGCCGACTTCCTCGCCCTGCGCACGACGGCCGCCGCGGCTTGGCCCCGGCTGGCCGACATGCGTCGACGCGGCGCGGCGAGCACCGCGCCCGCGGTCGGGGCCGTGTCCGGGGGAACGAGTTCATGACCACCGCACCCGGCGACCAGGAGGCCGTGCTGATCGGGTTGGACCTGGGCACCCAGAGCGTGCGCGCCCTCGCCGTGACCGGATCCGGTGAGGTCGTCGGCGCCGGCACCCGGAAGCTGAGCAGCCGACGCGACGGGCCGCGCCACGAGCAGGACCCGGAGCAGTGGTGGCAGGCCGTCGCGGCGGCCGCCCGGGAGGCGCTGCACGGCGTTCCGCCCGCCGCGGTACAGGGGGTGGCGGTCGACGCGACATCCGGCACCGTCCTGCTCGCCGACCGCGACGGTCGCCCGCTGACCCCGGGCCTGATGTACGACGACGCGCGCGCGACCGGCGAGGTCGCCCGGGTCAACGAGGTCGGCGGGGCGGTCTGGCGCGAGCTCGGCTACCGCAGGATGCAGCCCACGTGGGCGCTGCCGAAGCTGCTGTGGCTGTTGCGGGAGCACCGCGACCTCCTGCCCGGGGCGCGGCTGGCGCACCAGAGCGACGTGATCAACCATCGGCTGGTCGGGCATCCGGTTCCCACCGACCTGAGCAGCGCGCTGAAAACCGGTGCCCACCTGATCGACGAGGACTGGCCGCGGCAGGTCTTCGCCGACCTCGGCGTCCCCACCGAGCTGCTGCCGGACCTGGTCCGGTCGGGCACGCCGATCGGGCCGGTCTGCACCGCGGCCGCCGAGGCGACCGGGATCCCGGCCGGCACCCCGGTGGTGTCCGGGGCGACCGACGGCTGCGCCGCCCAGCTCGGTTCCGGAGCCCTCGGCGTGGGCAGCTGGAACTCGGTGCTGGGCACCACCCTGGTGCTCAAGGGCGTCACCCGCGACCTCATCCACGACCCGCTCGGCGCGGTGTACTCCCACAAGTCCCCCGACGGGGACTGGCTCCCGGGTGGGGCCTCCAGCTCCGGCGCCGGCATCATCTCCCGCGACTTCCCCGGCCGGGACCTGGATGAGCTGAACCGGCAGGCCGCCCACCACGAGCCGGCCGGCGGGCTCGCCTACCCGCTGGCCGCGGCCGGGGAACGGTTCCCCTTCATCGCCGCCGAGGCGCAGGGGTTCGTGCTCGGCACCCCCACCGACGACGCCGACCGGTTCGCGGCCCTGCTGCAGGGCGTCGCCTATGTGGAGCGGCTGTGCTTCGACTACCTGCACCTGCTGGGCGCCCCGGTCGACGGCGATCTCGTGCTGACCGGTGGCGCGACGAGGAGCGCCTACTGGTGCCAGCTCCGCGCCGACGTCCTGGGCCGCCCGGTCACCCTCACCGAGAACGCCGAGTCCGCGCTCGGCATGGCCATCCTGGCCGCCTCCCCCGGCCGGCGGACCGCTGACGTCGCCGCCGAGATGGTCCGGGTTCGGGAGACGGTCGAACCCCGGACGGGCCGAACAGCCCGGTTCGCCGACCCGTACCGGCGGCTGGTCGAGGAGCTGGAGCACCGTGGATGGCTGCCACCGGAGGTCGGCGCCCACGCCAGGGAGAGGACCGGCCCATGACCGCCGACGCACGTGTTCCCGCGGAGGCGGCGTCATGACGAACATCGTCCTGGTCCGCCACGGCGAGACCGTCTGGCACGCGGAGAACCGCTACGCCGGTGCCACCGACGTCGCCCTGAGCCCGCGCGGGCTGGAGCAGGCCGCGCAGCTCGCCGCCTGGGCGGGTACGGCCCGGCTCGCCGCCATCACCGCCTCCACCCTGAGCCGGGCGCGGCTCACCGCATCGGCCTGCGCCGACGTGAGCGGCCACCAGCTCCACGTCGACGGTCGGCTGCGCGAGCTCGACTTCGGAGACGGCGAGGGCTGCACCGCCGCGGAGATGCAGCAGCGGTTCCCCGAGGCCTTCGCCGCCTTCCGCACCGACCCGGTGGCCCACCGCCTGCCCGGCGGCGAGGACCCCGTCGAGGCGGTCCAGCGGTTCACCGAGTGCCTGCGCGACATCGTCGACCAGCATCCCGATGGCCGCGTGCTCGTCGTCGCCCACACCACGGTCATCAGGCTCGCGCTCTGCGACCTGATCGGAGTGCCGCTGTCCCAGTACCGACGGCTGTTCCCGTTCGTGCGCAACTGCGGGCTCACCGAGCTCCGCTGCACCGACGGGCAGACCGCCGTCCTGCAGTTCAACTCCCCCATCGAATCGGAGGTCCCCGGACAGCCGGCCCTCGTCGACGTGCCGCTCGACCCGACCCCCCGTGACCGGAGGCTCCCATGACTCGCGTGCTCGCCGCAGGCGACCACTTCGTCCTCAACCGCCTGCTGATCGACGCCCTGCACCGGGAGGTCCCCGATGGTCTCGAGGTGACCGAACTGGGCCTGCCGTGGCCGATCGAGCCGTTCGGCCGGATCGCCGAGGTGCACGAGGCCTCGGGCAGCGAGGACGACATGATCGATGCGCTGCGCGGCGTGCAGATATGCGTGACCCAGCTGGCCCCGCTGACCGAGAAGATCCTCGCCGCCTGTCCCGACCTCCGGCTGTTCTGCGTCAGCCGCGGCGGCCCGGTGAACACCAACATCGACGCCGCCACCGAGCACGGGGTGGCCGTCACCTTCGCGCCAGGGCGCAACGCCACCGCCACCGCGGAGCACACCCTCGCCATGATCCTGGCCGCGACCCGGCGCATCCCGCAGACGCACGCCGACCTCGCAGCGGGCATCTGGCGGGGCGACTACTACGCCTACGACAAAGTCGGCCCGGAGCTCGAGGACAGCACGGTCGGCCTGGTCGGGTACGGAGCCATCGGCAGCCGCGTCGCCCGCATGCTGAGCGGGTTCGGGGCGAAGGTCCTGGTCTTCGACCCCTACCTCGCCCCGGACGCCCTCGACGGCCGGGCCGAGCAGGTCGCGCTCGACGAGCTGCTGTCGCGCTCCCGGATCGTCACCCTGCACGCGCGGGTCACTCCCGAGACCACCGGCATGATCGGCGCACCGCAGATAGCGGCCATGCCCGCCGGATCGGTGATCGTGAACTGCGCGCGCGGCGCGCTGCTCGACTACGACGCCGTGTGCGAGGCGCTCGACTCCGGCCACCTCTTCGGGGCCGCCTTCGACGTCTTCCCGGAGGAGCCCATCCCCGCCGGCTCACCGCTGCTGCGCACGCCGCACATCGTCATGACCCCGCACCTGGCCGGAGCCAGCAAGGAGACGGCCGCCAAGGCCGCCCGGATCGTCGCCGGTGACGTCGGCCGCTACCTGCGCGGCGAGCCACTGGCCCACTGCGCCAACCCGGACGCCCTGCGCACAGGCCCCACCCGACCGACCACGAACGGAGGCAACGCACGATGACAGCAGCGGAGACCGAAGCGACGCCCGGGCCCGTCCCCGCCGGTGAGCTCGCGTTCAAGGCGGTCGGTGTCAAGAAGCACTACCCGGGGGTCAAGGCCCTCGACGGTGTTGATCTCGAGGGCTACCCGGGCGAGGTGCTCGCCGTGTGCGGGGCCAACGGTGCCGGCAAGTCGACCTTCGCCAAGCTGCTGGCCGGGGTGGACACCCCGACCGACGGCGTGATCAACGTGACCGGCTACCCGCACCCGGTGCGCAACGCTGCCGAGGCCGAGCAGGCCGGGGTCCTGATGATGTTCCAGGAGCCACTGATCATCGACGACTTCACCGTCGGTGAGAACGTGTGGCTCTACAAGTTGCGCGCCGGTCGCGACATCCGCCCGTGGGCGACGAAGACCGACACCAACAGCACGCAGACCCGCGAGGTGCTCGCCGGCGTCGGGCTCGGCCACCTGCGCACCAACGAGCTGGCCCGCGATCTCGGGCCGGGGCAGCGCCAGATGCTCTCGCTGAGCCGCGCCGCCGTCACCGCCCACAAGATCATGATTTTGGACGAGACCACGGCGTCCACCAGCGAGGAGCACTTCAACGACATCCTGGACCTGGTGGCCAGGGAGAAGGCGGCCGGCACCCACATCATGTTCGTGTCGCACCGGCTCAACGAGGTCTGGGAGATGGCCGACCGGATCGCGGTGCTGCGCAACGGGGTTCTCATCGACGTGGTCACGAAGGCCGACTGGAGCGACCAGAAGACCTTCGCCGACGACATCACCACCCTGATGATCGGCCGTGCCCTCAAGGCCCTGGAGCGGCCGGCGCCACCCGGGAGCACTGGCGAGCAGCCGGTAATGGCGGTGCGCGAGCTGCGCGGCGGATCGGCGCACGGGGTGTCCTTCGACGTGATGCCGGGCGAGGTGGTCGGCCTGTACGGCCTGGTCGGCAGCGGCCGCTCATCGGTCGCCCGCTCGATCACCGGCCAGAAGAAGGCGGCCGGCGGGACCATCACGATCAACGGCGAGCAGGTGCAACTCGGCACGCCGGGCGCCGCACTCAAGAAGCGGGTCGCCTACCTCACCGAGGACCGGCGGCTGGAGGGCTTCGTCAAGGACTTCGACAACGGCCAGAACATGAGCCTGGTCGTGCTGCCCGACAAGCTGGCCCGCAACGGGGTCATCGACCTGCGCAAGGAGCGCAAGCGGGTCCGCGAGCTGGTGGGTGAGTACCAGGTCAAAGGCACCGCGACGACGCTGACCCGCACCCTGAGCGGCGGTAACCAGCAGAAGGTGTGCATCGCCAAGTGGCTGGAGGCCGATCCGGACTTCGTGGTGCTCGACGAGCCGACCAAGGGCATCGACGTCGGCGCCCGCGCCAACATCTACGAGCTCATCCACGCCTTCGCGGCCGGCAATGTCGGAGACATTAAGGCGGCCAACAAGTCCGCCAACAAGGGCGTGCTCGTGGTGTCCAGCGAAGCCGAGGAGCTGCTGCAGCTCTGCCACCGGATCCTGGTCATGCGCGACGGCCAGATCGCCGGTGAGTTCGACCCGGAGGAGGCCACCACGGACGACCTCATCCGCACCGCACTCAGTCACAACGACTGACGACCGATCCAGCCTAGATCCACTGCGTGCAAAGGAGCATGTCATGACGTCAACGGCATCGGCGGAGCCGGAGGCCACCGAGAAGGGCAGCCCGGTCGTCGACTGGTTGAAGGGGCAGTACGCCCTCTACATCCTGCTGGCCCTGTTGATCATCGCGTCGCTGTCCACGCCGGCGTTCCTCACCGGCACCAACCTGACCAACCTGATGCTGCAGATGTCGATCATCGGCGTGGTGGTGATGGCCGAGTTGATCGTCGTGCTCACCGGCGGCATCGACATCAGCGTGGGCTCCGCGCTCGGCCTGGCCGCCGTGCTCGCGGCGGGCACGTTCGGCGGTTCCTCGGTGTTCCTGGCGCTGGTGGTCGCGCTGGTCGTCGGCGGCGCCATCGGTGGGGTCAACGGCTGGCTGGTCGCTTATCGCGGTCTCGAGCCGTTCATCGTCACCCTCGGCATGCTGGCCCTGGCCCGCGGCCTGGTCTACGCCTACGGCGAGGGCATCCCGGTGCAGCCGGCCGCGGCCGACAGCTTCGCCGCCCTCGGCCAGAGCACCCTGCTCGGCATCCCGGTGCTGGCCCTGTTCTGGATCCTGGCCGTGCTGCTGGTCGCCTTCCTGCTCACCCGCACGGTCTGGGGCCGCCGGGTGTACGCGGTGGGCAGCAACGTCGAGGCCGCGCGCAGCTCGGGCATCCCGGTCCGCTCGACCCTGCTGTCGGTGTACATGCTGGCCGGGCTGCTGGTCGGCCTGGGCGGCTGGATGTTCATCGCCCGGTTCGCCAGCGGCACCGCGCTGGCCGGCAACCTGATGGAGCTGGAGGCCATCGCCGCGGTGGTCATCGGCGGGGCTCGGCTCTCGGGTGGCTACGGCAAGGTGTTCGGCGCAGTCGTCGGCACGGTCATCTTCCAGGTCATCGCCAACCTGCTGTCGCTGCTGAACGTCTCGACGTTCCTGCAGGACGCCTTCCGCGGCGCCCTGATCCTGGTCGCGGTCACCCTGGCCACGGTCCAGTTCACCCGGAAACGGGCCGAGGCCAAGGCGCCCCAGCCGGCCACGCACTGACCCACGAGCACCGGACGAGGAGAACGACGTGCCCACAACACTGAACCGGCGAACGCCGACCCGGCGCCGCGGACGGGCGGTAGCGGCCGCGTTGCTGTCGGTCGCCCTGCTCGGCCTGACCGCCTGCGGCCAGATCTACCCGTCTCGGGAACCGGCGGCCGGCCCGCCGAACGGGGTCAAGCCCAACGTGCAGGACGTGACCATCGGGTTCGCCCAGCAGCAGCTGCAGGCGGCCTACTTCTCCGCGATGGCGGTGCGCGCCGAGCAGATCTCCGACGAGCAGGGCTTCAAGCTGTTGTTCCAGAGCGCGAACAAGGACCCGGTCATCCAGATGAGCCAGATGCAGGCGATGATCGCCCAAGGGGCCGACGCCCTCGTGGTCAACGCGACCAGCGTCAAGGGTCAGACCGAGATGATGACCCAGATCGCCTCCCAGATCCCGGTGATCTACATCGACACCAGCGTGCCGGACACCGGGACGACCAGCGTGCAATCTGACAACAGCACGATCGGCGAGCTGTCCGGCATGATCACCGCGAAGCGCTTCCTGGACATGGGCAAGCCGTCGATCAAGATGGTCGTGCTGACCGGCCCGGCCACCGACGAGTTCGTCGGCCCGGCCCGGCGCGGGGGTTTCCTCTCCGGGCTGGACAAGGGCGGACTGAAGTACGAGATCGTGTCCGAGCAGCCCGGGGACTACCAGCAGGACAAGGGCCAGGTGGCGGCGGAGAACATGCTCGCCGGCAATCCGGACATCGACCTGATCATGGGACTGAACGACTCGATGGTCCTCGGCGCCTACAGCGTGGTGAACGCCAACCCGGCCTACAGCGACATTCTGGTCGCGGCGGCCGCGGACGGTCAGAAGGAAGCCCTGGCGCTGATCAAGGAGGGCGGCTGCACCGGCCGGTACATCTCGACGGGGCTGAACTCGCCATCGCTGGCCGCGGAGGATGCGCTCCGGATCGCCGTGGATCTGGCCACCGGCAAGACGAAGCCCGCGGACTATCCCAAGGAGTCGTTCACAAAGGCGGTCGGCATCGGCTGCGAGAACATCGACGAGTACTACGACCCGAACAGCGTGTTCTGACCCCTATCCCACGCATCGGTACGCCGCCCGGGGTGAGCGCGGCCCAGCCTCGGGCGGGTGGCGTCTCCGCGTATCGTCATGGCCGCCTCCGCCGACCTCGACCTGGACCGGGCGCCTGTCGCGACGGCCGTGCAGGGCGTGGACCGACAGCGATCCCGCGAGGCCACGGCACTGCGCGTCCGGCCTGCCACGACCGTTGGCCTTGCCTTCACGTGCGAGGACCTACGCGCGAGCTGCTCCCAGCACAGCGCGCAGCTGGCTGTCGATGCTCACCGCGGCGCCGGCTCTGTTGTCGATCGCGATGTGCGGTACCGTCGGCGGCTCGCCGGGGCGCATGCGCGCGATGAAGGCGTCGAAGGCAGCCAGCTTCTCGGTGTCCCGTGAGGAGCCGCGGTGCTCCAGGCGCAGTCGCAACGTCGCCGGATCGGAGCGGACCCACACCAGGCGGACCCGCTCCCCGCCCAGCTCGTCGACCCAGGATCGCCAGCGATCAGCGTCATGGATCTGCTGGGTGAACGGGCCGCCGAGCAGCACGGGGCAGCCGTGGGAGCGGATCTCGCGAGCCGCCGCGGTCATCCCACGGTACTCATGGATCTTGATGTGCTCGTCGTACCACGGCCCCTCCCGCTCCCCGGCCGGGCGACCGGCCGCGGCCAGCGCTGCGGTCACGAACGGGCCGTACAGGGTGTCCTTGTCGAGCAGGGCAGGCACCGGATCCAGGATCCGCAGCAACGCGCTCGCGACCGTGCTCTTGCCGGCGCCGGGCGGTCCGGCCACGACCCAGACCTGCGCGTGCTCCACGACCGGCGAGCCTACGGCCCGTCCGCTCGGGCCTACCCGCGCCACGATGTCGAGCAAGGTCGGGGACCGGAACGGGTGGTCAGGCGGCGAGCACGAAGGCGATCATCGCGGCGGTGCAGGCCACGGTGCGGACGTGGTTCCACGCGGTCCAGCGCGACAGATAGCGCTGCCACGTGCTGGCGCCCTCGGCATCGTCGGGCGCGACCCGATCGAGCGCGTTGTTCATCGGGACGTTCACGACAGCGGTCACACCGATCCCACCGACCAGGTAGCAGGCGGCGCCGGCCAGGTGCAGCGGGTCGGGGGCGAGCACCGCCGATGCGGCGCCGACCAGCGCGGTTCCGATGAACACCACGACGAACAGCGCGCGCACGATCGTCGTGTTGATCGCCTGCATGGCGGCGATGCCGGCCGGTACCGGGATCCGGGCGAGGGCCGGCATGATCGCTACCGAGAACACGAAGAACAGCCCGGCCATCAGGCCACTACCCGCCGCGGCGACCACGGTCAGCGGTCCGATCGCTGCGCTCATCACGATCCTCCTCCAGGCCCTTCGGCTCGCTCCGGTTGCCGGCCGGACGACCCTTTCATGCTCTGTTGCGACGAACGGCAACCCTCCATGCGCTCACCGACGACGGTTGGCGAGCGCGCCCGTTCGTCGCTCGATCAGGTGCAGTCGTCCCATTTCGGGGGGCAATGACGTGCGTCGCGGCCCGGGGTTCCCATAAGTTCGCTTGCGGATCAATGACGGCACGGTCACGAAAAGGACACCGGGCTCCCCAACCGACCGCGCTCCCCCAGCGGATGTCCAGCCGGGCCGTCGATCCGGAAGGCAGGACGTGGCTCGGCATCGCTCCCCACGGAGCCGAGGCGCAGATCAGACCAGGTCGCTGGTGGCCGTCGGCCGCACGGTGGCGGGTGAGATCATGCGCCGCTCGGCCCCCATCCCGACCCCGCTGCGGCGTGGCGCGGCCGCCGCTGTCGCCACCGGCAGCGCGCTCACGCTGGCCGGCCTGGCCGCGACGATCCCGCTGGCGGTCGACCCCACGATCGTGGCCGCCGCAGCGGTGCTGCCGGCGACCGACCCGCTGACCTCCACCACGACGGTCGAGCCCGGGGACGAGGCCGCGCCGACCACGCTGGTGCCCGTCCGGCCCGACACCGCGGCCCCGGCCACCGAGAAGCTCGACACCGCCAACCTGGTCAAGGCCGTCCAGCTGGCGGAGCGCACCCTCACCGGCGGCAAGACCGCGGTCCCGGCCCCGTCGGCACCGAATCAGGAGAACGCCCCGGCAGACCCCGAGGCCACCGACGACCAGGGTGCCGACCAGGAGCCGGCGGACGACCCCGAGCCGGACGCGGCGACCGACGAGACCGCCGGGCCGGAACGGGGAGGCACGCAGCGGACGGACGAGCCGAATGCCGAGGCCGCCACGACCGCTTGCGGGCTGGACACCGGCGGCCTCGGCCGGGTCAAGCCGCACGTCCGGGCCGCGGCCCAGTTCCTGGGCTGCCGGTTCGGCGAGCCGGAGATGTTCGGGGTGGCCGGGCGCGCCGGGAGCTCCGACCACCCGGGCGGACGGGCCGTCGACTTCATGGTCAACCGGGCCAGCGGCAACGCGCTGGCGGAATGCGCGCTGAGCAACCAGGACGCGCTGGGCATCTCCTACGTCATCTGGCGGCAGCGGATCAACTTCGGCAGCGGCTGGGAGCCGATGGCGGACCGCGGCGGCGTCACCGCCAACCACTTCGACCACGTGCACATCTCGTTCGAGTCGGGGGCGGGCGGCTCACCCCGGGGCTGCTGACCGCCGATCCGTCAGCCGTCCGGGGTGGCCTCATGGTCGGACCGGCCGTGGGTGCGGCGTCGCTGCTTCATCTCGGCCTCGAACACGTGCCGCCGACCGTCCATCGTCTGCTCCCGCACGGTGCGCTCCAGCTCGCGGAAGCCGGCGTAGTAGCCGTCGTCGAACTCCTCGACCAGCTGGAACGTCCAGCGGCCCGAGACCACGTTGCGTCCGATCAGCTCGCGGCGGATCCGATCGGCCAGTTCCGGATGACCTGCCTCGCGCAGGCCGTCGACGACGTCGTCGAGCCGGGCGTCGGCCCCCCCGATGAGCTGGTGGAAGTCATAGAGCGCGCCGCGCGCCCGCTCGATGCGCTCCAGGGCCTCGGACAGCGCGCCGTTCGCCGCGACCAGCGCGTCGGAAGCGCCGGCAGGCCGGGCGTGGGCGTCGTCGAGCGGTTCGGGCGGCACGCCAACGCTGTTCCCGTTGCCCACCCGACCCACACCTGCCGACCGCGGCGGCGTATCGCCCAGGGCGAACAACGCTGCCGTGGGCGAACACCGGTCCCGACCGCGGCGGGCCGGCCTAGCGTCGAGGACGCCCGGGAGAGGAGCTCGATGACCACCAGCACGCCCCCGCACCGTCCCGTTCCGGAACCGCCGCGCCGCGACCCCGACCGGCCCGGTCCGGCCCACCCGCAACCCCTGCGACGGCCGCTGCCGCCCACTCCGCAACCGTTGCCACCGGCGGCGCAGTCGTGGCCGGTGGTCCACGGTGGACCCGTCGGATCCGAGGTGGTGCTCGACCGGTTGCTGGACGAGCGGATCATCTACCTCGGCCGCGAGCTCGACGAGGCCGCGGCCGAGCGGGTGATCACCCAGCTGCTGCTGCTCGCGGCGCTGGAGCCGCGACGGGACATCACGCTGTACGTGAGCGCGACCAGCGGATCGGCGCGGGCCGCGATCGCCGTCTACGACACCATGCAGGCGGTGGCCCCGGACGTCGCCACCTGCGCGATCGGGCTGGTCGGAGCGGCCGGGCAGCTGCTGCTCACCGCCGGCGCGGCCGGGAAGAGATCCGTGCTGCCGCACGCCCGGATCGCGCTGCGCGGGGCGTCTGCCGCGCTCGGCGGCGCCCGGACCGGTGCCGAGTTCGGCGAGCAGCTCCGCGACGAGTTCATCGAGCTGACCGCCCGGCACAGCGGCCGACCGCTCGCGACGGTGGCCGCGGACGTCGCCGCGGAGCGCTGGTTCAGCGCCGCGCAGGCCGTCGAGTACGGGCTGGTGGATCGGGTGCTCGGCGGCTGACGGGGCAGCTCAGCGCGGAGCTGACCGGCGCGGATCGGTGGCCGCTGCGTCGTGGTCGCGTACAGCGACTAGCGTGTGCACGCGTTTCCCGTATCTGCATCGTTGGAGAACTCCATGCGCGTCGGCGTGCTCACCGGTGGCGGCGACTGCCCCGGCCTGAACGCGGTCATCCGAGCGATCGTCCGCAAGGGCGTCCCGGCCTACGACTTCACCTTTCTCGGGTTCCGCGACGGTTGGCGCGGGCCGCTCGAAGCGCTGACCAAGCCGCTGGACATACCGGCCGTGCGCGGGCTGCTGCCGCGCGGCGGCACCATCCTCGGCTCGTCGCGGACCAACCCGTTCGCCGAGGAGGACGGGGTCCAGCGGATCCGCACCAACCTGCAGAACCTGGGCGTCGAGGCGCTGATCGCCATCGGTGGCGAGGACACCCTCGGGGTCGCGGCCAAGCTGCACGAGATCGGGGTCAACGTCGTCGGGGTACCGAAGACGATCGACAACGACCTGTCCGGCACCGACTTCACGTTCGGCTTCGACACCGCGGTGAACATCGCGATGGAGGCCATCGACCGGCTGCACACCACCGCCGAGTCGCACCACCGGGCCCTGATCGTAGAGGTGATGGGCCGGCACGCCGGCTGGATCGCGCTGCACGCCGGGATGGCCGGTGGCGCGAACGCGATCCTCATCCCCGAGGTGCGCTTCGACATCGGCCAGGTCTGCAAGTGGGTGGAGGCCCGGTTCCGCCTCGACTACGCACCGATCATCGTGGTCAGCGAGGGGGCGCGCCCGAAGGAGGGCGAGGAGGTGCTGCTCTCCGGCGAGAAGGACTCGTTCGGGCACGTTCGGCTGGGCGGCATCGGCGACTACCTGGCCCGCGAGATCGAGGCCCGCACCGGCAAGGAGGCCCGCACCACGGTGCTCGGGCACGTCCAGCGCGGGGGCACCCCGACCGCGCGCGACCGCTGGCTGGCCACCCGGTTCGGGCTGCACGCCGTGGACGCGGTGCACCAGGGCAAGTGGGGCCAGATGACGGCGCTGCGCGGCACCGAGATCGAGCTGATCCCGCTGTCGGAGGCGACCAAGGAGCTCAAGCTCGTCGACCCGCAGCTGTACGCGGAGGCCGAGGGCTTCTTCGGCTGAGGCCCAGCCCTCAGGCACCCACTGCCGCGCGGCGGTCGCGCCACTCGCGCAGCCGTCGCAGGCCGCGGCGCGACCTTGGACCACAGCAGCACCAGCAGGCCGAGGCCGAGCGCCAGCAGCACCCCGGCCAGGCCGGCGGCCACCTGTGGCTCGACCACGGCCAGGGTGGCCACGCCGGCCACCGCGACGTCCTCGCCGAGGCTCACCCCGATGTTGGTCACCGGCTCCGGGGAGGTGTTGACGATCAGCCGCAGGCCGCCCTTGACCAGGTGGCTGAGCAGCGCCGCGCCACCCCCGGTGGCGGCCAGCACCGCCTGCTCCAGCGACGAGGCGTCGCCCGCGATGAGCAGCCCGATCACCACGCCCACGGTCGGGCGGATCGCGGTGGAGATCGCATCCCACGCCGAGTCCACGTAGGGGATCTTGTCGGTGACGAACTCGAGCGCGTACAGCAGTGCGGCCACGACGAGCACATCGGTCCTGGTCAGCGCCTCGGGCACGGCCTCGATACCGGCGAAGCGGCCGATCAGCCCGAGCACCAGCACGCAGAGGTAGGCGTTGACGCCGCTGGCCCATCCACTCGCCAGCACCGCCGGCAGCAGCTCCACCTCCGCCAGGCTACGTGGCCGCGCAGCGGCGCAACTCACGATCAGGCAACGGTGCCGCGGCGACCGGGGGCGGAGATCAGCGGGGCAGACCGGTGACCCGGAACCGGTCGAGCCGCAGCACGCCGGCCCGCTCGGTCCCCCAGCGCAGCGCGAGCTCGCCGGTGCCGTCCAGCACCCCGACCACGGCGGCGGCGAGGTCCCGCTCGGCGAACGCGGCCAGGCACTCGCGCTCCCGGCCGGGCGGCGCGCAGAGCAGGAACCCGAAGCTCGGGAAGCAGTTCAGCCAGCGGATCAGCGGCACCCCGGCCGGCGCCGGCACCGCGTCGAGATCGACGGTGACGCCCAGGCCGCGGCACTCCAACAGCATCGCCAGCGAGCCCACCAGCCCGGCCATGCTGATGTCCTTGGCCGCCGTGCACACCCCCGCGCCGGCCAGCTCGGCCAGCAACCGGACGTCGCCCGCGCAGCGCGCGACCGCGGGCGGCGAAGGCCGGGAAGTACGGGAAGTCCGGCCGCATCCGACCCTCCAGCGCGGCCGCGACGACCAGCGACTGGCCCGGTTCGGCGCGGGTCACCGACAGCGGGACCGGCGCGTGACCGATGCCGAACGCGGACACCGCGGGCGGACCGTCGTGCACGGTCAGGTGCCCGCCGATGATCGGGACGTCGAGCAGCTCGGCCGCCTCCCGCATCCCGGCGAGCACGGCGCGGGCCACCGGTTCCGGCCCGACGACGGTGTCCACGATGCCCAGCGGCAGCGCGCCCATCGCGGCCAGGTCGTTGACGTTGGTGAGCACGGCGGCGAAACCGGCGCCGTGCGGATCGGCGGCCACGAACGGCGGGAAGATCGCCTCACCGCAGGCGACCACCCGGGTGCCGCCCGCCGTCGACCACCGCGCCGTCGTCGCCGGGCCCGGCCAGCCAGTCGGGTTGCTGCCCGAGCACCTCGCCGACCAGCCCGATCTCCGCTTTCGCGCGCAGCCCGGGGTTGGCCAGCACGGCCTCGACGATCTCGGCCAGCGCGGCGCCCCGGCCGCTCACACCCGAACCGTGAACCAGACCGCGCGCAGCGGGGCCGGGCCGGGGTTGTGCCACTCGTAGGGCCGGTCGGTCGGGTAGTGCAGCGCGTCGCCCGCGTCGAGCCGGTAGCGCTCACCGGCCACCTCGAGCTGCCAGCACGCCGTCCAGGACCAGCACCAGCTCCTCACCGGCGCGCAACGGACGGGTGTCGCCGCTGCCGCCGCCGGGCTCGACGACCGCCAGCACCCCGCCGCTGCGCAGCCGCTCGGTCGGGTTGGCCACCGCCCCGCGCAGCACGCCGCGGGCGGCCGGGCGCCCAGTCGGCGGGCGGCTCCGGACGGGCCCCGGCCGGGATGAACTGCGCGACCGGTGCGGGCCGCGCGCCGTCGTCCACGAAGTGGCCGATGGGCAGGCCGAGCGCGGCGGCCAGCTTCAACAGCGTGGTGATGGTGGGGACCATGTCCCCGCGCTCCACCTTGTGGATCGCCGCCGCGGACACCTCGGCCCGGGCCGCGAGCTGCTGCAACGAGAGCCCGAGCCGCTGCCGGGCCTCCCGCACCTTCGGACCGATGGCACCGACGATGGGCTGCCACGTCTCCCGCTCGACCGCCGACACGTCCACCATGGTAAACGCACGCCGCTCATGGTGGGCGCTGCGGTGTACCCGGGTCACGCTTCAGACGATGCCCTGCCGGGTCGCGGTGTAGACGATCTCGGTGCGCCGCCGGACGTCGAGCTTGTCGCGCAGGTTGCGCACGTGGAACTTGACGGTGGCCTCGCTGATCACCAGCCGGCCGCCGATCTCCCGGTTCGACATCCCGACCGCGAGCAGCCGCAGCACCTGGTTCTCCCGCTCGGTGAGCATCGCGCCGCCGAGCCCGCGGGCGGGCGGGCGGTCCTGCTCGCCCAGCACGTCGACGACCGACCGGCCGGGAGCGGGAGTCGAACACGCTCTCCCCGCGCAGCAGCGCGTGCACGGCGCGGGTGATGTCGGCGGTATCGGCGTCCTTGCGCACGAAGCCGTGCACGCCGAGCCGCATGGTGCGCAGCATGATCTCGCGGTCGCGGTTGCCGGTGAACACCAGCACCCGCACCCCGCGGTGGCGTTCGAGCAGCATCCGCGCCAGGTCCACCCCGGCCGCGTCGCCGCGGCCCAGGTCGATGTCCAGGATCACCAGCTCGGGCGGGCAGCGATCGGCGACCATCAGCGCGTCGCGCGGTGATGCCGCCTCCCCGATCACGGCCAGCTGCGGGTCCACCGCGAACAGCTGGCGCAGCCCGAACCGGACGATCGCCTCACCGTCGACGATCAGCAGCCGGGCGGTGCGGCGGGCCAGCGGGGTCGCGGCACCGGCCCGCGGGCCCAGCACGGCCAGTGGCGGGTCGAGCACCGCATCCGTCGTCACGACGACCTCCCTGGCTGCATCGACCCCGGTGGCGTCACGCTAGGGAGGCACACGTTGCCTGGACGTTGCACGTGCGACGTGGTCATACTGGAGTTCCTGCCGGGGGGCGGATCACGGGCCCGCTCCGGCGCACGGCGGCCGGGCCGCGGCGATGCTGCGCAGCGCCGGAGACGGATGGGCGGAGCCCGGGGACGGTGATGCGCGGAGTCGGAGATGGTGAGACGACACTGATGTCACGCGGAGCTGATCCGGGCGCGCAGGCGCACCGCCTGCACGAGGTGTTCGAGACCGTTCTCAGCGGCGGCGAATCGAGCTCCTGCGCGCCGCGATCGCTCATCTCGGCGTCCTGGCAGCGCAGCCTGGCCGCGCACGTCGATCCCGACTCCCGCACCCCGCCGGTGGTGGTGCGCGACGCCGAACTGCCCGACCTGCGCTCGGCGCACCCGCTCAACGAGGTGATGCCGCTGCTGCGCAGCACCCTGGTGAGCATCGCCGACGAGGCCATGCACGTGATGCTCGTGACCGACGCCGAGGGCGTGATCCTCTGGCGCGAGGGCGCCGCGAAGCTGCTGCATCCCGCTGACGGGGTCGGGCTGGCACCGGGCACCCGCTGGAGCGAGGAGGTCATCGGCACCAACGCGATGGGCACCACGCTGGCCGTCGACGCGCCGGTGCAGATCCACTCCGCCGAGCACCTGGTGCGCACCTACCACGCCTGGACCTGCGCCGCGGCCCCGGTGCACGACCCGGACACCGGCACGATCCTCGGCGCCATCGACATCAGCGGGCCGCTGCACACCATGCATCCCGGCGATGGTGGCGCTGGTGTCGGCGACCGCGCAGCTGGCCGAGAACCAGCTGCGGGTGCGGCTGGCCATCGCCGACGAGCGACTGCGGGTGCGCAACATGCCGCACCTGACCAGCCTGCGCGGGCGGGCCGGCGCGCTGGTCACCGCGAGCGGCCGCATCATCGCGGGCGAGCCGTACGGGGGCTGGCCGGAACGGGTCGAGCTGCCGGCGCACGCGGACCGGATCCAGCTCGGTGACGGCCGCGAGATGGTGGTCGAGCAGCTGGCCGAGGGCTACCTGCTGCGGTCGGTCGGCAAGAGATCCGCGGCCACCCGGCGCAACGCGCTGTCGCTGCGCTTCATGGGCGACGGCGCCCCGGCCGCGGTCCTCAACGGTACCCAGCTCGCGCTCACGCTGCGACCGGCCGAGTTGCTCACCGCGCTCGCGTTGCACCCCGAGGGCCTGAGCGCCGAACGGCTGGCGCTGCTGCTCTACGGCGAGGACGGCAACCCCACCACCGTCCGCGGCGAGATCCTGCGGCTGCGGGCGGTGATCGGCGACGTGCTGCGCACCCGGCCCTACCGGCTCGACGCCGACGTGGACACCGACTTCGACGCCGTCCGGCGGGCGCTGCGCGGTGGGCGGACCGCCGAGGCCCTGCGCGCCTGCGGCGGCACCGCTGCTGCCGCGATCGGACGCCCCGGAGATCCGGGACCTGCGCGACGAGCTGGAGGCCGGGCTGCGCCGCGACGTGCTCGGCTCCGACGACGTCGAGCTGCTGGCGCAGTACGCCGAGCACCCGCTCGGGCTGGCGGACCTCGAGGCGTACGACCGGCTGGTGGAGCGGCTGCCCGCCGGCGACCGGCGGCGGCCGCGGCTGCTCGCCCGGCAGGCCCGGCTGCTGGCCGACGACTGAGATCTGAACCGCGACATGAACACCGCGTTGTTAACGATGGCCCCGCGCGGCCGATCTGCTTGACACGACCGGCCCCCTGGTTTCCTATGGGAGACGACCGATCACTTCAGGAGACGGGGTAGCGCATGACGGTGGTCGACGGCAGCGCGCTCGAGGGGTCGGTCGCATCCGGGACCGCGATGGATCCGGCGGCGGTGGCCGCGCTCATCATGGATCTGCAGAGCGTCGGGCTCCGCCTGGACATCGACCTACCGACCTCGCGGACCGGTGGGGCCGGCCCGTCCGACTCCGGGATGCTGTGGATCGAGGGCGTACCGGTGACGGTGCCGCCGAGCAGCTCGTCGCCGTACTCGTTGCGGGCCGAGGACGACGGCCAGGGCATCTACCGGGACGGGGTCAAGATCGCCTCGGTGGCCGGTACCTCGCGGCCGCGCTTCTACGACCTGCAGACCGCCGAGGGCATTCCGTACCACCAGATCGCGCTGCTGCACCTGGACTCGCTGGCCTCCACCGTGGTGCAGGCCTGCAACTACTGGGGCAACTCCGACCAGTGCGGCTTCTGCGGCATCGGGGTCTCGCTCGCCGCGGGGCGCACCATCGCGCGCAAGACCCCGCAGATGCTCGCCGAGGTGGCGGTGGCCGCCCGTGACCTCGACGGCGCCGTCGACGCCACGCTGACCACCGGTTCCTCGGTGGCCCCTGACCGGGGTGCGCTCTACGTGGCGCGCTGCGGGCAGGCGGTCAAGGAGGCCGCCGGGCTGCCGGTCGAGGTGCAGTTCGAGCCGCCGCGGGATCTCGCGGTGATCGACCAGGTGCACGGCATGGGTATCGACGCGGTCGGCATCCACGTCGAGTCGTTCGACCCGCAGGTGCTGGCCAGGGTGGCGCCCGGCAAGTTCCGCACCGGCATCGAGACCTACTTCCGCGCCTGGGAGCGTGCGGTGTCGCGCTTCGGTGCGGGCCGGGTGTCGACCTACGTCATCCTCGGCATGGGCGAGGACCCGGAGCTGACGGTGGCCGGCTGCCGGCGCGCGGTGGACATGGGCGTGTACCCGTTCGTGGTGCCGCTGCGCCCGGTGGCCGGCTCGCTGATGGCCGACGTGCCGGCGCCGTCCCGGGAGTACACCGAGCCGATCTACCGGAAGGTGGCCGGGTTCCTGGCCGAGCGCGGGCTCGACGCCGAGACCGCGGTGGCCGGCTGCGCCCGCTGCCAGGCCTGCTCGTCGCTGAACCTGGTGCAGCAGGCGGGCGCGGCGCCGCCGTGCGGGTCGGCGGCCGGTGCCGGCTCGGCGCCGCCGTTGCTGCAGATCGGGCGGCGGCCGGCGTGACGGCAGCGGCGGGGTTGACGACCTCGGGGTCGACGGCCTGCGCGTCGGTGGCGGTCGGGCTGAACGCGCTGCTCGGGGTGGACCCGCTGCTCTGCCGCCCGGTGCGGGACCCCGACGGGCTGGCCGCGCACCACCGCATCCGGCACGCGGTCTTCGTGGCCGAGCAGCACGTCTTCGCCGAGTCCGATGTGGATGCCCACGACGCCCGCGACGACGCGCTGCACGTGCTGGCCCGGCACGCGGGCGTGGCCGCGGGCACCGTCCGGCTGTACCCCCTCGGCGGCGGGGAGTGGCTGGGTGACCGGCTCGCCGTGCTGCCGGAGTTCCGCGCGATCAACATCGGCGGCCCGCTGGTGCGGTTCGCGGTGGCCACCGCGAGCGCGCGGGGCGGTCGGCGCATGCAGGCCCACGTCCAGCCGGCCAACGAGCGCTTCTTCCACCGGCTCGGCTGGCGGACCACCGGCCCGGCGGAGAGCTACGTGGGCCGCCCGCACGTCCCCATGGCCATCGAGCTCGGGTCGCCGGTCTGCCCCTGGCTCGCCGGGGAACCCTCCCCGTGAACGGTGCGAACGGCACTTTCGCACGCTAGGTGCGTGCGAAAGTGCCGTTCGTTCACTTCGATCGGGGCTTCGAGCGCGCGCCGGGGGCCGGGGGCGCGGGTGGGGCGCGGCTACTCGACAGTGACGCTCTTGGCCAGGTTGCGCGGCTTGTCGACGTCCCGATCCAGCGCGACGGCCGCGTGGTAGGCGAGGATCTGCAGCGCGACCGAGAGCAGGATCGGGTCCAGCTCCGGCTCGTTGCGCGGGATCACCACCGTGCGGTCGGCCAGCTCGGGCGGCAGCTCCCGGTGCGCGAGCGCGATCACCGGGCCCTTGCGCGCCTTGATCTCCGACAGCGTCGAGGTGTTCTTGTCGAACAGGTCGTCGTCGGGGACGACCGCGACCGTCGGCAGGTCGGGGTTCACCAGCGCCAGCGGACCGTGCTTGAGCTCCGCTGACGGGTAGGCCTCGGCGTGCACGTAGGAGATCTCCTTGAGCTTCTGCGCACCCTCCCGGGCCACCGGCCAGCCCCGGCGGCGCCCGACGAACAGCACGCTGGAGCTCTGCGCGATCTCCTTGGCCAGCCCGGCGATCTCGTGCTCCTTGGCGATGATCTCCGTGATCTGGTCGGGCAGCCTGTTCAGCCCGGAGATGATGCGCTTGCCCTCGCTCGGCGAGAGATCCCGGATCCGGCCCAGGTGCAGGGCGAGCAGCGCGAACGCGGCCACGGTCGAGGTGAACGACTTGGTCGCGGCCACCGACATCTCCGGCCCGGCGTGCAGGTAGATGCCGCCGTCGACCTGGCGGGCGATCGTCGAACCGACGACGTTGATGATGCCGATCACCCGGCCGCCCTTGCGCTGCAGCTCCTGCACCGCGGCCAGGGTGTCGATGGTCTCACCGGACTGGCTGACCGCGACGTAGAGGGTGTCGGGCTCCACCACCGGGTTGCGGTAGCGGAACTCCGAGGCCGCCTCCGCGGTGGCCGGCACCCGGGCCAGGTCCTCGATCAGCTGCGCACCCAGGTCGCCCGCGTAGCAGGCCGAACCGCAGCCGAGGACCTTCACCCGCTTGATCTCGCGGGCCTCGCGGACCGAGAGGTTGAGCCCGCCGAGGTGCGCGGTGTCGAAGCGCTCGTCGATGCGCCCGCTCAGCGCCCGCCTGATGGCCCGCGGCTGCTCGTTGATCTCCTTGATCAGGAAGTGGGCGTTGTCGCCGATCTCGGCGCCGACCACGTCCCAGTCGATGGTCGAGGGGCTCTTCGCGGTGGACCGGTCGTCCAGGGTGAAGGTGCGGTAGCCGGTGGCGGTGATGGTGGCCAGCTCGCCGTCGTCCAGGTACACGACCTGACGGGTGTAGCCGATCAGCGCGGCCACGTCGGAGGCGACGAACATCTCCCGCTCGCCGACGCCGAGCAGCACCGGGCTGCCGTTGCGCGCGACCACGATCCGGTCCGGGTGTTCGGCGTCCAGGATGGCCAGCCCGTAGGCCCCGACGACCTGGCGCAGCGCCGCCCGCACCGCCTGCTCCAGGTCGGCGGCACCGGCGGCGAATGCGGCGGCGATCAGGTGCGCGACGGTCTCGGTGTCGGTCTGCGAGACGAACTCGACGCCGTCGGCGGTCAGCTTCGCGCGCAGCTCGTCGGCATTCTCGATGATCCCGTTGTGCACGACCGCGATCCGGCCCGAGGTGTCGGTGTGCGGGTGCGCGTTCTCCGGCGTCGGCTCACCGTGGGTGGCCCAGCGGGTGTGCCCGATGCCCGGCGCGCCCTTGAAGCGGGCCGGCACGTCCACCGCCAGGTCGGCGACCCGGCCGCTGACCTTGCGCACCTTCAACCCGCTGCGGGTGATCACGGCGAGTCCCGCCGAGTCGTAGCCCCGGTACTCGAGGCGGCCGAGGCCTTCGAGCAGGATCGGGGCGGCGTCCTGCGTTCCGACGTAGCCGACGATTCCGCACATGCTGCGTTCCTTCCTCGCGGTGGCGCCCAACGACCAGCGCGGAGCGATGATCAGCCGTACACGATCCGACGTAGTTGACGGGCGGTCAGGGGTAGCGCGGCGAACCGTCTGTTCGAGAGCTCGTCCCCGACGGCCGCGAAGATCTGATCGTTGGTCAGGCCGCGATGTTTCAGTTCCCCGTGCCGACGGCGCACGTACTCCGGTACTGATTCGGCGAAGTAGCCGACGATCTCGGCGACCACGCGGGACGCCTCGCTCGCGCTGAGCGGGGTCGAACGGGCCAGATGGTCGACGAGATCGTCGTGCGCAACGGCGGACACCGCACGGATGTTGCCCTGCTTCACCCGAAAACACCAAACTCCTGCCCGAAAATGGGCAGGAACTCACACATTCTCGTGACGAATATCGCGACGCACGTCTCTCGGTCGGCGGTCACGCCGCGGCCGCGGGTTCACCGGCCTGCCAGAGCGCCTGATACGGGCCGTCGGCGGCCATCAGCTCGACGTGCGTGCCCTGCTCGACGATCCGGCCGCCGTCGAGCACGACGATCCGGTCCGCGCGCGCGGCGGTGGCCAGCCGGTGCGCGACGACGAACGCGGTGCGCCGGGAGATGACCCGATCCCCGGCGGCCAGCACGGCGGCCTCGGTCGCCGGGTCGAGCGCGGCCGTGGCCTCGTCGAACAGCAGCAGATCCGGGTCGGCGAGCTCGGCCCTGGCCAGCGCGATGAGCTGGCGTTGCCCGGCCGAGAGCCCCTGCCCGCGCTCACCGACCGGATGCCGGAAACCGCCGGGCAGCCCGCGCACCAGCTCCATCGCCCCGACCGCGCGGGCCGCCGCCTCGATCTGCGCCGGGGTCGCGTCCGGGCGGGCGTAGGCGATGTTGGCCGCGACGTCCCCGGTGAACAGGTGCGGCTCCTGGGGCACGATCCCGAGCCGGTGCCGGTAGTCGGCCAGCGGGTAGCGGCGCACGTCCACCCCGTCGATCAGCACCGCCCCCGCGCTGACGTCGTAGAACCGGGCCAGCAGCTTGACCAGCGACGACTTCCCGGCGCCGGTGGCCCCGACCAGCGCCACCGTCTCCCCCGGCGCGACCCGCAGGGACACCCCACGCAGGGCCGGGGTGTCGGCTCCGGCGTAGCTGAACCCGACCTCGCGCAGCTCGACCTCGCCGCGCAGCCGGGCCGGCACTCGCACCGGTTCCCCCAGCGGCTCGGGCGGCACCGAGGTGCGGGTGCGCAGCAGCTCGCCGATCCGGGTGAGCCCGATCCGGGCCTGCTGGTAGCCGTCGAAGACCTGGGAGAGCTGCTGCACGGGGGCGAAGAACAGCCCCAGGTAGAGCAGGAACGCGGTGAGCACGCCCGGGGTCAGGCCGCCGGTGGCCACCCGGGCCGCGCCGAACCCCAGCACCGCGGCCTGGGCGAGGTCCGACAGCAGCGCCACGAACGGGAAGTAGGTGGCGATCAACCGCTGCGCCCGCATCCGGGAGCGTCGGTAGGCGTCGCTGCGCTCGCTGAACCGGCCGGCGCTGTGCTCCTCGCGCACGTAGGCCTGCGCGACCCGGACGCCGGTGACGTTCTCCTGCAGGTCGGCGTTGACCACGCTGACCTTCTCCCTGGCTTCGGCGTAGGCCGCCGAGGAGCTCCGCCGGAACAGCACCGTCGCGATGATCAGGACCGGCAGCACGGCCAGCGCGACCAGGGCCAGTGCGGCGTCGGTGAGCAGCAGCGCCACCGCGACGCCGACGATGGTGAGCACGCTGACCACCGCCTGCGCCAGCCCCGTCTGCAGGAACGTGGACAGGGCGTCGACGTCGGTGGTCATCCTGGTCATGATCCGACCGGACAGCTCGCGCTCGTAGTAGTCCAGCCCGAGCCGCTGCAGGTGCGCGTAGCTGCGCACCCGCAACAGGTAGAGCAGGCTCTCCCCGGCCCGCGCCGTGACCACGGTCTGGATGCCCACCACCAGCCAGCCCAGTGCCACCAGCCCGATCCCGAGCAAGGTGGCGGTGCGCAGGGCCGTGACCGAGCCGGCGGTGATCCCGCCGTCGACCGCCAGCCGGGCCACCGTCGGGAAGGCCAGCGTGCTCAGCGCGTCCAGCGCGATCATCACCGCCGCGAGCGCGAGCAGCCCGCGCACCGGCCGCAGCAGCCGGCCGAGCCGGAATCCGACGTCCGGGGTCCGCGGGTCCTCGCCGCCCAGCCGCGGGCTCTCGCGGGCCGGCGGCAGCGCGGCGATGGCGGCCATCAGCTCGGGGGTCGGCGGCGCCGCGTCGGCCGCCGCGGTGCGGGCCCCAACCACCCCCGCCGGCACCGGTCGTCGCCGATCGCCGCGCACCCGTCGCTGCCGGCACCGCCGAGCCCGATGCGGCCGGTTCCGGCCACAGTTCGGGGGTCGTGCCGCCGGGTGCCGCCGGGCCGTCGCGGCGAGCGGCGTCGGCCATCCCGAACAGTTCGCGGAACAGTGCACAGCGCCGCATCAGCTCGGCCTCGGTGCCGATGTCGACCAGCCGACCGCCGTCCAGCACGGCGATCCGGTCGGCCAGCGCCAGCGTGGAGCGGCGGTGCGCGACCAGCAGCGTGGTCCGGCCGGCGGTGAGCTCGCGCAACGTGTCCTGGATGGCCGCCTCGGTGCTGTTGTCGACCGCCGACATCGCGTCGTCGAGCACCAGCACCCGCGGGTCGGTCAGCACGGCCCTGGCCAGCGCGATCCGCTGCCGCTGGCCACCGGACAGCGTCAACCCGCGCTCCCCGACCACGGTGCGGTAGCCCTCGGGCAGCTCGTCGACGAAGGTGTGCACCTGAGCGGCCCGGGCCGCAGCCTCGATGTCGGCGTCGCTCGCGTCGGGTCGGCCGTAGGCGATGTTGGCGCGGATGGTGTCGGAGAACAGGAACGCCTCCTCGAACACCACCCCGAGCTCGCGGCGCAGCTCGGCCATCCGCAGCGTGGGCAGCGGCACCCCACCCAGGCGCAGCTCGCCGCGTTGCGGGTCGTAGAAGCGGGGCAGCAGCAGCGCCACCGTCGACTTGCCCGAGCCCGGCGGGCCGACCAGCGCCAGGGTCTCCCCGGGCGCCACCCGCAACGAGACGCCGGTCGAGCACCGGCTCGCGCCGGCTGTAGCCGAACGTCACCGCGTCCAGCTCGACGCCCAGCGCCCCGGCCGGTAGCGCCGCCGGGTCCGCCGGATCGACCACGTCCGGCTGGGAGTCGATCAGATCGTAGATCCGCTCGGCCGCGGCCCTGGTCAGCTGCGCGCTGACCACCAGCGAGCCGATCAGGCGGGCGGGCCCGACCAGCATCGCGATGTAGGTGGTGAAGGCCAGGAAGGTGCCCAGCGAGATGGCCCCGGTCAGCGCCAGGTAGCCGCCGAAGCCGATCACCGCGACCTGCCCGAGGGTGGGCAGCGCGAGCAGCGTCGGGTTGAGCCGGGCGGTCAGCCAGGCGGCCCGCATCCGCTCGGCGTAGAGCCGGCCGGCGGCCCGTTCCAGGGTGGCGACCTCGCGCGCCTCCTGGCCGAAGCCCTTGACCACGCGGACCCCGGTGACCGTCTCCTCGACCTGCTGGGCGATGTCGGCGGCGCGCTGCTGGGCCGACCAGGTGGCCGGGAACAACGCCGTCCGGACCCGCATGGTGACCAGGCCCGCGACCGGCAGCATGACCAGCGCGACGACGGTGAGCAGCGGCGACAGCCAGGCCATCGCCCCCACCGCGACCAGCATGAAGGCGAGCACGCCGACCACCAGCGGCACCATCGACAGCAGCGACTGGACCAGCTGCAGGTCGGTGATGGCCCGCGAGACCACCTGGCCGGTGCGCAGCGCGTCCTGGCGCTGCCCGTCGAGGCGCTGCACCGAGCCGAAGACCTGCCGGCGCAGGTCGTGCTGCACCGACAGCGCGAGCCGCCCGCCGAGGTAGCGGCGCAGGAACGCGGCGCCGAACCGGACCGCGGCCAGCCCGACGATCGCGGCCACCAGCGGGACCAGCACCGCCGTCGAGCCGGCCACCGCGTCGTCGACGGCCACCCTGGTCAGCAGCGGGATGACCGCCTCCAGGCCGAGCCCGAACACCGAGACGACCAGCGACCAGATCGCCACGGCCCGGTGCCGCAAGCAGGCGGCACCGAGGCGGCGGATCCAGCCGGGGGCGGTCGTTGCGGGCACCACTCCACGGTAAGCGCCGGGTCCGACAGTCCGCGCTCCGACGGCCGCGGGCTCAGGAGGCGTTGCGGCTGACCAGCGAGGCCACCGTGAGCACCCGGTCCGGGCCGCGGCGGCGCTGCGAGAAGCGCCGGATCCCCGCCACCAGCCGGGCCACGTCGGCGGCGGGGCGGACCACCAGCCGCAGGTACTGGCTGCTCATGCCCAGCTTGTTGCCGCACTCGCGGACGAACACCTGGTGCTCGGCCAGCAGGTAGTCGCGCAGCTCGGTGCCGTTGAGCCCGGCGGCCAGCTTGACCAGCAGGAAGTTGGCCTGCGAGGGGTAGACCTGCAGCTCGCTGAGCCGGGAGAGCTCGGCGGCCATCCGGTAGCGGTCGATGGACAGCTGCTCCAGGCTGGCCCGGTAGGCCTGCTCGTGATCGCGCAGCATGAACACGACCGCCTCGGCCAGCGAGTTGAGGTTCCACTTCGGCAGCACCGCGGCCATCCTGCGGGCCAGCGCCGGGTTGGCCACCAGGTAGCCGAACCGGATCCCGTGCAACCCGAAGTTCTTGCCCAGGCTCTTGAGCACCACGACGTTGGGCCGGATGGTGGCGTCGGTGGCCACCGATCCGTCCCGCTCGGCGTCGGAGAAGTCGATGAACGACTCGTCGACGACGACCAGGTCCAGATCGCTCAGCTCGTCGAGGAAGCGCAGCACCTCGCGGCGCGGGAGGTAGCCGCCGTCGGGGTTGTTGGGGTTGCAGAGCACCGCGACCCGCGAGCCGCGGGCCCTGATGAACCGGATGTAGTCGTCGACGTCGAGCGCGAAGCCGTTGCCGTCGGTCAACGGGAACATGTCCACCCGCTTGCCGGTCTCCATCGACTGGTCGGTCCAGCGGCCGAAGGTGGGGATCGGGACGGCCACGCTGGTGCTGATCCACAGGTGGTCCATCCACGTGATCAGCTCGGTGGAGCCGTTCGACATCGCGATGGTGGCCGGGTTCAGCCCCAGCACCTGGGCCAGCCGGCCGGCGATCCGACCGCTGTCGCTCGGGTAGAACTTGAGCACCGACTCCAGGTTGCCGGCCAGCTCGTCGAACATCTCCGAGGTCGGGAAGTAGGGGTTGCACGGGATGCAGAAATCGACCACGTCCGGTGCCTCGTCGCCCAGCCTGCGGGCCAGTTCGAAGATCGACGGACTGTGCGCCGCCTGCCCGAACACGTCTGCTTCCCTGCCGTGCCGCACACGATCACTTCCCTGCTCTGTCGGACCCCCGGACATGGGGCACACGGGCCCGCCGGCGGATCCGTTCACCCGGTTGTCACGAATCTCCGGTGCTGCGGTGACCGGACGGATCGTCGCGGTGAGCGACGGCATGCCCAACGGTTGGTAACTGTTGCGACCCGCAACAGCCGGGGATCAGACGATGTCGCGGCGCTGCCCGAGCAGCCAGGCGATCCCCGCGACCGCCGCGGTCCAGCCGGCCAGCACCAGCAGCGCCGCCCACCACGGCGGCGGCGCGCTGACCGAGGCGATGTCCTCGACCACCGAGCGGCGCAGCGTCGCCGACAGATCGAGCCCGCGGGCCAGCACGTCGTAGATCGCGATGTCCGCGGCCTTGCCTGGCAGGTACGACGACAGCGCGGCCAGCGCGGGCGTGTCGGAACTGCTGAGCAGCAGCGCGAACACCCGGTCCGCGAACAGCAGGTAGACCAGCACCGCGACCAGCGCGCCCACCTGGTTGCCGACCGCGACGCCCAGGCCGGCGCCGAAGGCCCCCCACAGCGCGCCGACGGCCATCCCGGTGCCCGTCACGGCCAGCAGCACACCGGCCTCGGGCAGCGTCTCGGTGACCGCCGCCGTCGATCCGACCAGCCCGGCGGGCACGCCGACCAGCGCGGCCGCCGCCGCGTAGAGCGCCCCCACCAGCCCGCTCAGCACCAGCTTGGCCAGCAGCACCCGCCCCCGGTTCGGGTCCAGCAGGTAGGTGGTGGAGGCGGTGTGGTGCCGGAACTCCCCGGCCGCACCGACGATGCCGAGCACGGCGCCGAAGACCGCGGTCAGCGCCATCGTGACGGCCAGCGAGAGCAGCGGCACGAAGAACCCCGGCCGGCTCCCGTCGGAACCACCGCCGGCGCCGAGCAGCGCGCCGAACAGGTTGTAGAGCACCGACAACACCAGCACCGGGATGCCCAGCGCCCACCACAGCCGGGTGGACAGCGTCCGGCGCAGCTCCGCGCGCAACGCGCGGATCACCGTCTCGCCCACTGCCGCAACGGATCTGCACCATCCGATGTGGACGGCACGGGCGAACCGGTGATCGGCCTCTGATCGGCGGTGAGCCGGAAGAACAGCTGCTCCAGATCGACCCGCTCCTGCTCCATGCCGTACACCGCGACCCCGGCCGCGAGCGCGATGTCACCCACTCGCACCGGGTCGGCGCCGGTCACCGCGAGCCGCCCGTCGGGCAGCGAGTCGATCTCGGTCAGCCCGGTCCGGGCCAGCGCCGCGGCCAGCCCCGCCGACGATGCGCAGCGCACCAGCACCCGCGGGCGGCCGGTGCGGCGCAGCTCGTCGATGCCGCCCTGGAAGACGCAGCGCCCACGGTTGATCACCACCAGCCGGTCCACGGTCTGTTCCATCTCCACCAGCAGGTGGCTGGAGACCAGCACCGTGCGCCCGGCCTGGGCGAAGCGGCGCAGGAACCCGCGCAGCCACACGATGCCCTCCGGGTCCAGGCCGTTGCCCGGCTCGTCGAGGATCAGCACCTGCGGATCGCCCAGCAGGGCGGCCGCGATCGCCAGCCGCTGCCGCATCCCGAGCGAGTAGCGGCCCACCGGATGACCGGCCACGGCGCTCAACC
Organism: uncultured Actinomycetota bacterium; assembly: GCA_963730945.1. Lineage (GTDB taxonomy): Bacteria > Actinomycetota > Actinomycetes > Mycobacteriales > Pseudonocardiaceae > Pseudonocardia. Next base: position 66,961 of record CAVSTV010000001.1, on the reverse strand, counting down.
CGACCGTCTCCAGCGCATGCCCGACCACCACGTCGGGCACTCCGACCGCCGCCGCGCAGGCCAGCAGGTGCCGCTGGGCCGAGCGCGCCGGGTGGAACCCGCGGGCCTCCAGCACCGCCCCGACGACGGTCGCGGGCCGGGCCAGCGCGGCATAGGGCACCCCGTTGATCTGCGCGCTGCCGGCGCTCGGGCGCACCAGCCCCAGCAGCATCCGCAGCGTCGTGGACTTGCCCGAGCCGTTCGGACCGAGGAAGCCGGTCACCGTGCCCGGCTCGACCGTGAAGCTCAGGCCGTCGACGGCCGCCACCGTGCCGAACCACTTGCTCAGCTCGCGGATCGTGACCCGCCCGCTGCGGTCATCCACTGCCGGCACCCCCACAGCCACGATCCTCCGGTATCGAGCGCGGCCACGCCCGGTGCGATGCGGTGCTCACTCACTCGGCGTCGCGGGCCCAGTTCCAGCGCGGCACCTCGCGCAGCGGGTGCAGCTCGTTGTCGTCGCGCGCGTTCGAGTTCTGCATCGCGACCCGGGTGCCGAACTCGATGTGCTCCAGCACCGCGTCGCGGAAGTCCTGGTCGGCGGGCATTCCGGCCTCGTCCAGCGCCTCGGCGTAGAGATCGACGAAGCGCTGCCGCTGGGTCTCGGTGATGTGCAGGTTGCGGTGCACGTCGATCAGGTGCGCGAAGCCGAGCTCGCGGGTGAAGCCGTCCGGGCCGCCGAACGACTCGGCCGTGAACGCCGTCAGGTTCTCCACGTGCCTCGGTTGGCCCGCGCCGAACAGCGGCATGAGCACCGGATCGGCCAGCACCTTGGTGTAGAAGGTGTCCTCCAGCCGGTGCAGCGCGGCCTCGCCGCCGGCGAACTCGAACAGTGAGGGCATCAGGTTCAGCGGCGCGCCAGCCGGCGCTGACCGACCTCGGCCATCCCGTAGTCCAGCTCGTAGTGCGCGAACACGCCGGGCTCGTCGGCGGCGGTCAGCTCGCCGTCGGTGTCGATCGACGGCGCGTCCTGCACCAGCTTCTTGGGGTACCGGACCCGGATCGCGTCCGGGGTGACCGTCGCGCCCGCGGCCGGCACGAACACCAACCGGTGCCGCGTGATGAACCCGATCTTCACGGTGAGGAAGCTGGGCTGGTCGTTCGAGGTGTCGACGTACACCGCCTCCAGCTCACCGATCTTGGAGCCGTCGGGGTCGATGACGTTCTTGCCTCGCCAGTCACGCAGGTTCTCGGCCGGGAACATGTCCTGAACGCTATCCGACGAGACCGGAGAACCCGAACGTCACGATCGGCGCCAGCGCCCCGGTGGCCAGCCCCTCCAGCACGGCGCGCTCGTGCGGCACCACCGGATCCGGGAGCGCGTCGAGGGCGAACCAGCCCAGCCCGGCCGACTTGGCCGGCTCCAGCACCCGCGGCTCACCCTGCCAGCCGCGGCAGCAGAAGAAGAAGTCGACCCGCTCGTCGACCGGATCCCCGGTGCGCTGGGTGCGGTGCATCGCGGTGACCGGCAGCAGCTCGGCGGCCGAGATCGTCACGCCCAGTTCCTCGGCGGCCTCGCGCACCGCGGCCGCGACCGCCGACTCCCCGGCCTCCACGTGACCGGCGGCGGCGCAGGCCCAGTGCCCGTCCATGAAGCCGGTGTGCTGCCGTTTCTGCAGCAACACCTCGTCGCCGCCGGTGCGCGCCGGGCGCAGCAACATCACGTAGGCCGCGGGCACGACCCGAAATCTCATCTCACGAATCTATCGAGCGCCTCGACACGGTGCCGCGCCGCTTGACGCGCCGATGACGCTCTGTGTTGGGTGGCGACATGTTGTTGTCGACCCAACTCCAGTACGGCGACGACCCGATCCGCAATGCCGAATCGGTGATCGAGATGGAGCGGGCCGGCCTCGACGTGGTGTGGGTCGCGGAGGCCTACAGCTTCGACGCGGTGTCGCTGCTGGGTTACCTCGCGGCCCGCACCGAGCGGGTGCAGATCGGCGCCGGCATCCTGCCGATCTACACCCGGACCCCGACGTTGACCGCGATGACCGCCGCGGGCCTGGACGCGTTGTCGGGTGGGCGGGCCATCCTCGGGCTCGGCGCCTCCGGGCCGCAGGTCATCGAGGGGTTCCACGGGGTGCCCTACGACAAGCCGGTCGCCCGCACGGCGGAGATCATCAAGATCTGCCGGGCCGTGTGGCGCCGGGAGAAGATCCAGCACGATGGCCTCTACTCGATCCCGCTGCCCGCCGATCAGGGCACCGGCCTGGGGATACCCCTGAAGCTGATCAACCATCCGCAACGCGCGGACATCCCGATCTGGGTCGCCGCGCTCGGCGACAAGAACGTGCAGATGACCGCCGAGCTGGCCGACGGCTGGCTGCCGCTGGTGTTGATCCCCGAGCAGCTGCGCGCGGTGTTCGGCCCGGCGCTGGACGCCGGCGCGGCGAAGCGGGCCCCCGAACTCGGATCGCTGCAGATCACCGGCGGCGGCATCCTCGCCATGGAACCGGACATGTTCGACCGCGCCCGCGCGCTGGCGCGGGCCCAGCTCGCGCTCTACATCGGCGGCATGGGCGCGCGCGGCCGCAACTTCTACAACACCGTCTTCGCCCGCCAGGGCTACCCCGACGAAGCCGCGCTGGTGCAGCAGCTCTACCTCGACGGCAAGAAGGACGAGGCCGCCGCCGCGCTGCCCGACGACTACATCGAGCGCGCCACGATGATCGGCCCGCCGGGCTTCGTGCGGGAGCGGATCGCTGCGCTGCGTGAAGCCGGGATCACCCACCTGCACGTCAACCCGATCGGTTCCGATGCGCCGAAGTTGCTGTCCGAAGTGAAGGAATGGATTGCGTGACCAGTACGGCACGGCCGGGTCGGGCCGCCACTTCCCGGACCCCCTTTCGTTCACGTTCGGTCATCCGACGACACTTCGCGGTGACCCGTTCCGCAGCAACTCGTTCCGAAACGAACCGGCAGGAGTGCACGTTGCTCGATCTCGCCGTCGCCGTGTACGACCCGCCGCTCGCCTCCGAGCAGTACCGCCTCGTCGACACGCACGCCTGGTGGCTGGGGACGTTCCGGGACCACCAGCACCTTTCCGAGCACCGGGTGCGGCAGTGGGTTCCGGCGCAGCCGGATCGGGAGTGGTTGCTCGAGCGTGAACTGACCGGAGCCCAGACCTGGTTGCTGGGCTCGGCGGAGCAGGCCGCCGACGACGGGTTCGCACTGCACGACATCGCCCCGACCGGGCAGTTCCGGGCCTGCCACGGCGAGTTCCACACCCGGCCCGTGACCGCCGCCTGCGCGCCCCGGCGCCGGGCGCCGCGGGGGAACTGGCAGACCCCGACCCCCCGCTTCCTCGAGCAGCTGCCGCGCCACGCGGATGCCCTGCTGGCCATGTTGCGCGCGGACAACCCGGGCAGCTGGTTCTCCCCGTTCGCGGCCGCGGTGACCGCGTTGCGCACCGGGATCGTCCCGGCGCCGCTGCGCGCCGCGCTCTACCGGGCGCTGACCGGACTACCCGGGGTCACGGTGGCCGAGCACGTCTACAACATCGACGGCCACGACTGCCTGGCGCTGATCCACGACGCCGGCCGGACCCGTACCGAGCTGCTGATCGACCCGACGCACGGCCAGTTCGCCGGTGAGCGGGACACGCTGCGCGCCGGCTCCCGCTGCGGGCTGCGGGCCGGAACCGTGATCAGCAGCACTGCGGTCCGGGTCGCGGTGGTCGACCAGGCCGGCGCGCGACCGTCCGGCTGGTGATCGGGCGGGCGCCCTGGTGTGACTCGATCCGCAGGGCCACGGCGTGCGGTACCCCACCCCTGTGGACGGAGGCTAACCTGGCGGCATACCTCCGCGATGAGATGCGATCCGATCAAGGGCGGTACCAGCGTGTCCAGTAGTACCTCGAACCCCGCCAGCCAGTTCGGGCCCAACGAGTGGCTGGTCGAGGAGATGTATCAGCGTTACCTCGTCGACCCCGACACGGTCGACCCGGCCTGGCACGAGTTCTTCGCCGACTACCGCAGCGACGACGACAGCGCCGCATCCGCAGCCACGTCCGGCACGGCCCCGACGCCCGACACCGCCGAGGACGCCGCCCCCGAAGATGCCGCCCCCGAGGACCCCGCCTCCGAGGACGCCGCCCCCGAGGATGCGACCTCCGAGGACGCCGCGGCCGACGAGGTCGAGCCGGCCGACACCGCGGCCCCCGCGGCGCGCCGCCGCTCGAGCGCACCCACCGAGCCGGCCCCGACGCCGGTCGCGTCCCCGGCCGGGCCCACCGAGCTGGGTCGGCAGGCCGACAAGGCGGCGATGCCCGGCGACACCGTGACCAAGGCGAGCAAGCCGACCAACGGGACCGAGGGCGGGCGCTCGCCGGCCAGCACCGCACAGAAGCCCGCAGCCGGCTCGGACAAGCCCGCTGCCGGCGCCACCTCCCGGGCCGCGAAGCCGTCGGCGGACGGCGGCGGGGCGGCTCGGACCGCGCTGCGCGGTGCCGCCTCGGCGGTGGTGAAGAACATGAACGCCTCGCTGACGGTGCCGACGGCGACCAGCGTGCGCGCGGTGCCGGCCAAGCTGCTGGCCGACAACCGCGTTGTGATCAACAACCAGCTCAAGCGCACCCGCGGCGGCAAGCTGAGCTTCACGCACCTGATCGGCTTCGCGGTGGTCAAGGCGCTGGCCGACTTCCCGGTGATGAACCGGCACTTCGTCGAGGCCGACGGCAAGCCGATGGTGGTGCAACCCGATCACGTCAACCTCGGGCTGGCCATCGACCTGCACGGCAAGAACGGGCAGCGCTCGCTCGTGGTCGTGTCGATCAAGGGCTGCGAGGCGATGAACTTCGCCCAGTTCTGGTCGGCCTACGAGGACATCGTGCGCAAGGCCCGCGCCGGCGGGTTGGTGGCCGAGGACTTCGCCGGCACCACGATCAGCCTGACCAACCCGGGAACGCTGGGCACCAACCACTCGGTGCCGCGGCTGATGACCGGCCAGGGCGCGATCGTCGGCGTCGGTGCCATGGAGTACCCGGCGGAGTTCCAGGGGGCCAGCGACGAGCGGCTCGCCGAGATCGGCATCAGCAAGATCATCACGCTGACCTCGACCTACGACCACCGGATCATCCAGGGCGCGGAGTCCGGCGACTTCCTGCGCCGGGTGCACCGGCTGCTGCTGGGCGACGACGGCTTCTACGACGACATCTTCCGCTCGCTGCGGGTGCCCTACGAGCCGATCCGCTGGGTGCAGGACATCCCGGAGGGCCTGGTCGACAAGACCGCCCGGGTGATCGAGCTGGTCGACGCCTACCGCACCCGCGGGCACCTGATGGCCGACACCGACCCGCTCAACTACCGCCAGCGCCGGCATCCCGACCTGGACGTGCTCAGCCACGGCCTGACGCTGTGGGATCTGGACCGGGAGTTCGCGGTCGGCGGCTTCGGCGGCCAGGACCGGATGAAGCTGCGCGACGTGCTCGGGCTGCTGCGCAACTCCTACTGCCGCACCGTCGGCACCGAGTACATGCACATCGCCGACCCGGAGCAGCGCGCCTGGCTGCAGGAACGCATCGAGGTGCCGCACCAGAAGCCGCTGGCCGCGGAGCAGAAGTACGTGCTGTCGAAGTTGAACGCGGCCGAGGCGTTCGAGACGTTCCTGCAGACCAAGTACGTCGGGCAGAAGCGGTTCTCCCTGGAGGGCGGGGAGACGGTGATCCCGCTGCTGGACGCGGTGCTGGACAAGGCGGCCGAGCACGAGCTGGACGAGGTCGTGATCGGGATGCCGCACCGGGGCCGGCTCAACGTGCTGGCCAACATCGTGGGCAAGCCGATCTCCCAGATCTTCCGCGAGTTCGAGGGCAACCTCGACCCGGGTCAGGCGCACGGCTCCGGGGACGTCAAGTACCACCTCGGCGCCGAGGGCAAGTACTTCCGGATGTTCGGCGACGGGGAGACGGTGGTCTCGCTGGCGTCCAACCCCAGCCACCTGGAGGCGGTCGACCCGGTGCTGGAGGGCATCGTGCGGGCCAAGCAGGACCTGCTGGACAAGGGCCACGAGGGCGGCTACACCGTGCTGCCGCTGATGATGCACGGCGACGCGGCGTTCGCCGGGCAGGGCGTGGTGGCCGAGACGCTGAACCTGGCGCTGCTGCGCGGCTACCGCACCGGCGGCACCGTGCACGTCGTGATCAACAACCAGGTCGGGTTCACCACCGCGCCCGAGCAGTCGCGCAGCTCGCAGTACTGCACCGACGTGGCCAAGATGATCGGCGCGCCGGTGTTCCACGTGAACGGCGACGACCCGGAGGCCTGCGTCTGGGTGGCCAAGCTGGCCGTGGAGTACCGGCAGCGCTGGCACAACGACGTCGTGATCGACATGATCTGCTACCGCCGCCGCGGGCACAACGAGGGCGACGACCCCTCGATGACGCAGCCCTCGATGTACGACATCATCGACGCCAAGCGCTCGGTCCGTAAGACCTACACCGAGGCGCTGATCGGCCGCGGGGACATCTCCGTGGAGGAGGCCGAGCACGCGCTCAAGGACTTCTCCAACCAGCTCGAGCACGTGTTCAACGAGGTCCGGGAGCTGGAGCAGACGCCCCCGCAGCCGAGCCCCTCGGTCGAGGAGGAGCAGCTGGTCCCGCCGGACCTGGACACGTCGGTGCCGCTGGAGGTGGTGCACCGCATCGGCGACGCGCACGTGGAGCTGCCCGAGGGCTTCACCGTGCACCCGCGGGTCCGCCCGGTGCTGCAGCGCCGGCACACCATGTCGCGCGAGGGCAACATCGACTGGGCCTTCGGCGAGCTGCTGGCGCTGGGCTCGCTGCTGATGGACGGCAAGCTGGTGCGGATCTCGGGTCAGGACACCCGCCGCGGCACGTTCGTGCAGCGGCACTCGGTGGTGATCGACCGCAAGACCGGCGAGGAGTACTACCCGCTGCGCAACCTGTCCAAGGACCAGGAGCGCTTCCTGCCGTACGACTCGGCGCTGTCGGAGTTCGCCGCGGTCGGCTTCGAGTACGGCTACTCGGTGGCCAACCCGAACGCCTTCGTGGCCTGGGAGGCGCAGTTCGGGGACTTCGTCAACGGCGCACAGTCGATCATCGACGAGTTCATCGCGTCCGGCGAGGCCAAGTGGGGCCAGACCTCCGACATCGCGCTGCTGCTGCCGCACGGGCTGGAGGGCCAGGGGCCGGACCACTCCTCGGGCCGGATCGAGCGGTTCCTGACCCTGTGCGCGGAGGGGTCGATGACGGTCGCGGTGCCCTCGGAGCCCGCGAACTACTTCCACCTGCTGCGCCGGCACGCGTTGGACGGGATCCAGCGCCCGCTGGTGGTCTTCACCCCGAAGTCGATGCTGCGCAACCGGGCCGTGGTCTCACCCGTCTCCGACTTCACCGGCGGCCGGTTCCGCTCGGTGATCGACGACCCGCGCTACCGCGAGTCCGACGGCCCGGCCTCCGAGGTGCGGCGGGTGCTGCTGTGCAGCGGCAAGATCTATTACGAGTTGGCCGCGGCGCGGGACAAGCGCGGCAACGACGACACCGCGATCGTCCGGATCGAGCAGCTCTACCCGGTGCCCGACCGCCAGCTGGCCAGCGTCCTGGAGCGCTACCCGAACGCCGAGGACATGCGCTGGGTCCAGGAGGAACCGGCCAACCAGGGCGCGTGGCCGCACATGGGACTCGCGCTGCCGGAGAAGCTGCCCCGGATGGTCGGCATCAGGCGGATCTCCCGGCGCCGGATGGCCGCGCCGGCACCGGGCTCGTCCAAGGTGCACGAGGTGGAGCAGGCAGCGCTGATCGACGCCGCCTTCACCGGTTCCTTCGGGGAGTAGCCGCGGATGTACTTCACCGACCGCGGCATCGAGGAGCTGGCCGACCGCCGGGCCGACGAGCAGCTGTCGGTGGAGTGGCTCGCCGACCGCCTCCGCACCTTCGTCGACCTCAACCCCGACTTCGAGACCGCCGTGGACCGGCTGGCCACCTTCCTGGCCCGCGACGACGACTGAGCGTCGAGCGCGACGCCATGGCTCGTCGACGTCGGTGCCGACTGCGTCATGACGGTAGAAGGATCATCTTGAGACAGCCATCAGGTCGCGCTCGATGGACGATCACCGAACGGGGCGGCCGACTACGGTGGCCGGGTGACGCGGCGCGGGGCCGCGACCGAACGGAAGGGAGCGTTGGTGTGATCTTCATCGTGCTGCGGGCGGAGATCCGGCCGGAGAAGCGTGAGGACTGGCTCGCCGCGATCGCGCGCTACACCGCCGACGTCCGCGCCGAGCCGGGCAACATCTCCTTCGACTACTACGAGAACGCCGACGTGCCCAACCAGTTCGTGATCGTCGAGAACTTCGCCGACTCCGACGCGGGCGCGGCGCACGTGGCCACCGAGCACGCGAAGGGCTTCTTCGAGTTCTTCCCCACGGTGATCACCGAGACGCCGAAGATCGTCTACCAGGAGCTGCCCGGCGAGGGCTGGTCGGAGATGGCCGAGGTCAAGCCGGCCTGACGGAAGATCGGCACCGGTGGGGCCGGATTCGTCCGACCCCACCGGCCTCGCCGGGAGGTCGGGTCAGAGGGTGTTGTGGTAGGCCGCGCGCCGGTCCTCGTGGGTGCGGAACGCCGCCGCCGCGTGCACCCGCCGGGCCTGCTCCGGGGTGGCCGCGTGCTGGGCGACCGCGCGCTCCGCGTCGGCCAGCTCGCGGTCGACGGACCCGTGGTGGGGTGCCTCGGCCCGGACCGGCGCGCGCTCCAGGTCGGAGTACGGGCTGTCGAGCGGGAGCCTGCCGGTGATGCGCCCGTAGGCACCGACGATCAACAGGGCCGCCCCGACGACCAGGCTGAACATCACGTTGGCCGGCGCGAACGCCAGGATGTTCATGCTGGTCCCGATGGCGAGCACGTTGACCAGCCCGGACAGCAGGAACAGCACCCCGACGACGATCAGCACCGTCGACGCGGCCGGCCCGCCGCGCGCCGCCGCCCCGAGCAGCAACAGCCCGACGACCACCGAGACCGTGGCCAGCAGCCCGTTCGTCGAGAGGCCGAAGACGCTGGTGCCGAACGTGGACATGAACTCGGTGGCCCTGGTGAGCCCGATGATGCCGAAGGCCACCAGGAATCCGCCCAGCAGCAGGGCACCGACCCGGTGCACGGTGTGGATCGGGTGGGAGGCGCTTCTCGGGTGCAGCACGCTCATGTCAGCCGCCTATGTCGAGGCCGGGCCTGGCTGCCCGGCTGATGTGCTCGAGGGTGCGCCGGCCGTGACCCCGTCGGTGGGAATGACCGCGATCCGTCACGCCTCCGTCAGCAGCGGGTAAGAACTGGAGGGCCATAGGATCGGGTCGTCGGAGCGCAGCGCGGCACGGAACCGGTCGATGACCTCGTCGGTCACGGCGGCGAGCGTCGGGGGGTCCCAGCGCGGCGCGCCACCGCGGTCGATCAGCTTCGTCCGCACGCCCTCGCGGAAGTCCGGCCCCCGCACACAGGCCCGGAGCAGCGCGTACTCCCGCTCCAGCGCTTGCGCGAGTGTTCCGCCGCGCGCGGCGCGCAGCGCTTGCAGGGTGAGCACGACCGCGATGGGCGATGCGGCCTCGATCGCGTCGGCCGGCTCGGCACGGCCGCCGGCGCGCAGCCGGCGGACGATCTCCACGGCGCCATCCGCGCTGTAGCAGGCGTCGATCCAGTCGCGGCCGGCGGCCAGCGGCGACGGCCCGGGATCGACCGAGAACCGGGTGGCGGTCGCCGGGTCCCCGCTCCGGCCCAGCGCGGCGGTGAGATCGGGAAGGCGATCGCCGGGGACGAGGACGTCGGCCAGACCGCAGGCGATGGCGTCCGCACCGGTGAGCCGGGCCCCGGTCAGCGCCGCGTGCGTGCCGAGCTCACCGGGTGCTCGAGCCAGCAGGTGGGTGCCGCCGACGTCGGGCACGTTGCCGATCCCGACCTCGGGCATGGCGAGCCGGGTGCGTTCGGTGACGACGCGAACGGCGCCGTGTGCCGAGATTCCGACGCCGCCGCCCATCACCAGCCCGTCCATGAGCGCGACGTAGGGCTTGGGATAGCGGGCGATCTTCATGTCGAGGCGGTACTCCTCGGCGAGCAGGACGGCCGAGGCGTGCCCGCCACGGTCGTCGTACAGGAACCGGACGTCGCCGCCGGCGCACAACCCGCGGTCACCGGCGCCGTCCAGGAGTACCGCGGTGACCCGTTCGTCGTGTTCCCAGGCGTCCAGCGCGGTGGCCAGCGCGCGGATCATCGCCAGGTTGAGGGCGTTGAGCGCCTCGGGGCGGTTGAGCGTCAGCCGTCCGAGCGCACCCTCACGGCGCACGAGCACCTGGGTCATGGTGGGCCAATCTGCCACGAGCCGACCAGCGCCGGTCCGGATCAGTCGGTGGCGATGAAGACGTTCTTCGTCTCGGTGAAGGCCAGCGGCGCATCCGGGCCGAGCTCGCGGCCCAGGCCGGAGGACTTGTAACCGCCGAACGGCGTCCAGTACCGGACCGAGGAATGCGAGTTGACCGACAGGTTCCCGGCCTCGATGCCCCGGCTCACCCGAATTGCCCGGCCGACGTCCCGCGTCCAGATCGACCCGGACAGGCCGAACTGGCTGTCGTTGGCGATCCTGATCGCGTCCGCCTCGTCGGAGAACGGGACCACCGCGACAACAGGGCCGAAGATCTCCTCGTGCAGCACCCGGTCGGCCGGGTCGTCCGGGATCAGCACCGTCGGCGGGAACCAGAAGCCGGGCCCGTCCGGGACGGATCCGCGGTACGCCACCCGGGCATCCGGGCCGACGTAGGACGCCACCCGCTCGCGATGCCCGGCGCTGATCAGCGGCCCCATCTCACTGCCATCGGCCGCCGGGTCGCCGACCACCACCCCCCGGACCGCCGGCTCCAACAGCTCCAGGAACCGGTCGAACACCGACCGCTGCACCAGGATCCGGGAACGCGCGCAGCAGTCCTGGCCGGCGTTGTCGAACACGGCGGAGGGCGCGCTGGCCGCGGCGGCCGCGAGGTCGCCGTCGGCGAAGACCACGTTGGCGCTCTTGCCGCCCAGTTCCAGGGTGACCGGCTTGATCCGGGCCGCGGCGCCGGCCAGTACCTGCCGACCGACCTCGGTCGAGCCGGTGAAGACGATCTTCGCGACGTCGGGGTGGTCGACCAGGCGCTGTCCGACCACGCTGCCCTTGCCCGGCAGCACCTGCAGCACGTCCGCCGGCAGCCCGGCCTCGAGAGCCAGCTCGGCGATCCGCAGGGCGGTCAGCGGGGTCAGCTCGGCCGGCTTGAGCACGACGGTGTTGCCGGCGGCCAGCGCGGGCGCGAAGGCCCAGCCCGCGATCGGCATCGGGAAGTTCCACGGCACGATCGCCCCGACCACGCCCAGCGGCTCGTGGAAGGTGACGTCCAGCCCACCGGCCACCGGGATCTGCCGGCCGCTCAACCGCTCCGGCGCCCCGGCGTAGTAGTCGATCACGTCCCGGACGTTCCCGGCCTCCCAGCGCGCGTTGCCGATGGTGTGCCCGGCGTTGCGCACCTCGAGCTCGGCCAGGTGCTCCAGATCCGCGTCGACCGCCGCTGCGAACCGGCGCAGCAGCCGGGCCCGGTCGCCGGGGGCCACGGCCCGCCACCCGGCGAACGCGGCCCTGGCCCGGGCGACGGCGGCGTCGGTGCCGGCCAGGTCGGTCGCCGCGACGGTGGCGACGACCTGCTCGGTCGCCGGGTTGACGATCTCGGTGCCGGTCACCCGACCGCCGCCCCGCGCGCGGATCCTGACATGACGCTCCTCCCGTCGATGGCGATACGAGCCGATCAATCCTGGCGGCTCTTCCGCCGCAGGCGTTGGCACAACCGACACGCGACACGGTGCCGGCTCTCGCCTCGACCGCGGCTCGGCCCGCAGCGAGCACCCCGGCACGGTATCGGTCACCTGGCGCGGAGCAACCGGCGCAGGGTCTTGCCGGCCGGGGAGGTCGGCACCGCGTCGATGAACTCGACCGCGCCCAGGCGCTTGTGCGGGGCCACCCGCTCGGCCACGTAGGCCATGATCTCGTCGGCCTCGACCGCGCCGCAGCGCACCACGAACGCCTTGGGCCGCTCCCCCGCGCGCTCGTCGGGCATCCCCACCACCGCGGCCTCGGTGATGTCGGGGTGCGTGCGCAGTACCGCTTCCAGCTCGGCCGGCGCGACCTGGAAGCCCTTGACCTTGATCAGCTCCTTGATCCGGTCGACGATGAACAGCGCGCCGTCGGCGTCGATGTGACCGATGTCGCCGGTGCGCACCCAGCCCTGCGCGTCGATGGTGGCCGCGGTGGCGTCCGGGCTGGCCAGATAGCCCGCCATCACCGCCTGGCTGTGGATCCACAGCTCGCCGGTCTCGCCCGGGCCCAGATCGGTGCCGTCCACCAGGTCGACGACCCGGGCCTGCGTTCCGGGCAGCAGCCGGCCGGCCGCTCCGGGGACGCTCGGGGCGTGCACGGGGGTGACGGCGATGCACGCGGTCAGCTCGGTCATCCCGTAGCCCTGCACCACCGGGCAGCCCAGCCGGCGCTCGCACGCCTGCTGGAGCTCACCGCCGAGCGGCGCGGCTCCGCAGCCCACCCAGCGCAGCGAGGACAGGTCGTGGCGGTCCACCGCGGGGTGCTTGGCCAGCGCGAGCACGATCGGCGGGACCACGACCATCGCGGTGATCCGGTGCGCCTCGATCAGCCCGAGGAACTGATCGACGTCGAACCGCGGCATCGTCACCACGGTGCCCCCGGCGTGCAGGGTGCCGTTGGCGACGACCCCGAACCCGGTCGCGTGGAAGAACGGGGCGACGCCCAGCACCCGGTCGGATTCGTGGAAGGGCAGCGCCGTGCGCTGTTGCAGCACGTTCGCCACACAGGCCCGGTGGGTGAGCATCACGCTCTTCGGCAGCCCGCTGGTGCCGCTGGAACACGGCAGCAGCGCGAGGTCCACGGCCGGGTCGAGCCGCACCGGGGGCATCAGGTCGCCGTGCGCGAGCAGCTCGGCGAACGGCGTGCAGCCCGCGGCCCCGGTCTCGTCACCGAGCAGCACGATCTCCGCGCCGCCACCGCTCTCGGCGATCCCGGCCCGGGCGGTATCCAGGAACGCCGGCACCGTCAGCACGTACCGGGCGCCGGTCTGCGCCAGCTGGGTGGCCACCTCGCGGGGGGTGTAGAGCGGGTTGACCCCGGTGACGGTGGCCCCGGTGTGCATCGCTCCGTAGCAGGCCAGCAGCCATTCCGGTGAGTTCGGCGCGAGGATGGCGAACACGTCGCCGGGGCGCAGCCCGCGGGTGCGGAGCCCGGCCGCCACCCGCCGCACACCCCCACCAGCTCCCGGTAGGTCAGCACCCTCCCCGACGGCCCGTCGATCACGGCCGGGTGGTCGAGCCGCTCGGTCGCCGCCGCGAACAGGAACTCCGGGAGCGACAGGTCGGGCACGTCCACGTCGGCCCGGCCGCTGGTGAACACGGTCATGGTGAGCTCCTCGACACAGGTCACCGTGCAGGTGCACCTCGTGTTCTACGCGCCGGGGACGCAACGGACATCGGCAATGGCTACCCATTCCGAACCCCGGCACCGGGATCGCGGCCCCGGTTGCGCAGCACCGCCGGGCGACGGAAGGTGGCGGGAGCAGAGACCGACGATCGACACGGCAGGAGATCCCACACGTGAGTGCAGTACCGAACATCGAGCTCCGCGACGGCAACTCGATCCCGCAGCTGGGATTCGGCGTCTTCCAGATCAAGCCGTCGGACACCGAGAAGGCCGTCGCCGTCGCCCTCGAGGTCGGCTACCGGCACATCGACACCGCGCAGATGTACGGCAACGAGGCGGAGGTCGGCGCGGCCATCGCGGCGTCCGGCATCCCGCGCGACGAGATCTTCGTGACCAGCAAGCTGAACAACGGCTTCCACCAGCCCGACGACGCCCGGCGCGCCTTCGACGACACCCTGAGCGCGCTCGGCGTCGACGCGATCGACCTGTTCCTGATCCACTGGCCGCTGCCCACCCGCTACGACGGCGACTACGTCTCGACCTGGACGACGCTGGAGGAGTTCGCCGCCGACGGGCGCGCCCGCTCGATCGGTGTCTCCAACTTCCAGGTCAGCCACCTGCAGCGACTGGCCAAGGAGACCTCGACGGTGCCGGCGGTCAACCAGATCGAGGTGCACCCCTACCTGACCAACGAGGCGGTGCGCGGCTACTGCGCCGAGCACCGGATCGCGGTCGAGGCGTGGTCACCCATCGCCCAGGGTGGGGTGCTGGGCGACCCGGTCATCACCGAGATCGCCGACCGGGTGGGCCGCACCCCGGCCCAGGTCGTGCTGCGCTGGCACATCCAGCGCGGCGACATCGTGTTCCCCAAGTCGGTGACGCCGTCACGGGTGCGGGAGAACTTCGAGCTCTTCGACGTCGAGCTCAACGCCGACGACATGGCCGCCATCGACGGCCTGGACCGCGCCGAGGACGGCCGCACCGGCCCCGACCCCGACGAGTTCGACTACATCCCCGGCTGAGGTCGACCGGCGCCCGTCCCGGGCACGCACTCGTGGAACGAACGGCACTTTCGCACGCTAGGTGCGAGCGAGAGTGCCGTTCGCACCGCTGGCCGCCACAAGATCCACGGGACCGGCGCTTCTAGCGCAGCGTGAGCAGCTGCTCGTAGAAGCCGCCGATCCGTCGATCGCGGTCCACCAGGTGCATCTCGAGGATCCAGTGGCAACGGCGACCGACGCGGTCGGTGCGGCGCATGGTGGTGGTGTTGCCGGGCGCGATGTAGCTCTCGATCTGCTCGCCGTCGATCGTCTCGTGCGGGAACTCGCCGACCAGGTGCCCGCAGTGCGGCCCACCGAACTCCCAGCCGGCGGCCGCCGCGAGCCCGACGACGTGCTGGTAGAGCTGGGCACCGGTGATCTGCGGGGTGGCCTCGAAATGGGCCCGCCCGGCCGCCCACAGCCGCGGCAGGTCGTCGCGCAGCCGGTGCTTGACCGGGTCATCACCGAGCACGTACGTGCGGCCGAAGTCGGCCTCCCACTCGGCGAAGATCGGGCCGAAGTCGAGGAACACGATGTCGTCGGCCTCGATCCGCCGGTCCGGCGGGTTCTCCCGGTAGGGCTCCAGCGTGTTCTCCCCGGACCGGACGATGCGCTTGTGCCAGTGCCGGCGGGTGCCGAACAGCTCCGCGCCCAGATCCCGGACCCGGTCGCTGACCTGGGACTCGAGCTCTCCGGGGACGACCAGGCCGCGGCGGGTGATCTCGGCGAACAGCGCCTCGGCCTGCTCCTCGGCGGCCACCAGCCGTTCGGCGCGGTCGCGCTCGGCGCCCGCAGTCATGGGCGCCGTCGTGGGCGCCGTGATGGGCTCGGGCACGGCTCACTCCTCTACGGCCAGGGTCCGGTCATCATCCCTTGCCGGGCGGCATCGCGGGGCCTCCTGCGGCGGCGCTCAGCGCGGTGGGAGCTTGTACCAGCGGCGCTGGACCGCGTGCCGCAGCTGGGTGGAACGCAGCTCCAGCTGCGCGTCCAGCTCGTCGAGCCGGGCCGGATCGACGTCCGGATCCGGCCGCGGACGCGGAGCGAGCTGCAACCACGACTCGTCCCAGAGCAGGTCGAGCGCGGCCTCCCAGTGCAGCCGGGCGACGGCGGCGGTCAGCCGGGCCCGCTCCCCGGCGCGCGCCATGCCGTCCTCCAGCGCGGGCAGCTCGTCGCGGATCAGCGTGGCCCGGGCGTGGTCCCGATCGCGCAGCTGTCCGGCGGCCGCACTGAGCTCGGCCAGCACGTCCTTGTAGCGGCGGGCCGCGGCGGGCTCCTCGATCACCATGCCTCCGTGGCCGGCACGATGATCACTTCGGGCTGGGCGTGCTGCGCGCGGTCGAAGAACAGCCCCCGCCCCGGCCGCGGCGCCCAGCCCACCTGCATGCCGGGCACCAGCGGCCCCAGCTCGGCTCCGTGCACGTCCAGCGCCACCCAGGCGCCCAGATCGTCGACCGACGCGCCCATGGTCAGCACCGCGCGCAGCCGCTGGATGCTGCGCCACCAGCCGAGCACGTGGACACCGGTTTCCGGGCCGGACCGCAGCAGCGTGCGCAGCGCCTCGGTGCCGGCGCGATCCAGCGCCCGCTCGGCGGCGTCGGCGGCGAACAGCACCACCAGCACCGGGTCCCCCACCACGCCGGCCTGCAGCCTGCGGCCGACCTCCGCGGCGAGCAGCGCGATGCGCTCCCGGACCCCACCCAGCTGCTCCACCAGGACGAATCGCCGTGGCCCTGTGAACCGCTGGGCCACCCGGTCGGCCACCTCGGCGGCCTCGGCGACGAGCGGCGCGATGACCACGCTCACCGTCGTCCGGGCCGGGTACTGGCCGGCCAGCGAGCCGGCCGCGGCGGCCAGCACCGGTATCGCGTCGGTACCCACCGATGCCAGCACGCCGAGGTTGCGCCCCGGCGTGGCCGTCAGCCGCACCGTCGCGGCCCGCCCGTCGACGTCGATGCACTGCCCGAGCACGGCGCGCGGTGCCGGGTCGTCGTCGGAGCGCAGCTCGCTGATCAACGTCGTGATCCGCGGGGAGCGGGAGCCGTCGAACAGCCGCGGCTTCGGGTGCTCGTCCCCGTACTCGTCGAGCAGGTCGCGCTGGACCCGGCCCATCAACCCGGTGGTCGACGCGTTCGGGATGCGCACGACCTGGTTGCCGTGCTTGGTGCCCGACTCGTGGTTGATCACCGCGTGCCAGCGGGGCAACCCCACCGCGGCGTCGTTGGTGTCCACCAGCACCCGCCGGGCCCGCGGCAACGCGATCCGCAGCACGAACTGTTCGAAGACCGCAGGGCGCCCCCAGAAAGCCTGGATGCCGGAGGTGTCCTGGCTGGCCAACACCAGGTGGATGCCCTGCGAGCGACCGCGCCGGGCCACATCCTCCAGCAACACGGTGGCCGCCCTGGTCACCGCGTCGGACTCGTTGAACAGGTACTGGAACTCGTCGATCACGGCCACGATCCGCGGCCAGCGCTCGTCGCGGTGCTCGGGATGCGCGCGCAGCTCCTCGAGCTTGGTCACCCCGGCCGCCTTCGCCGCCGCGGCCCGGCGGCGCATCTCGTCGGCCAGGAACTGCAGCAGCGCCACCCCGAACTCGCGGTCGGTGTTGATGTTGACGCCGATCAGCCGCGCGTGCGGCAGCCAGGTCGCACGCTGCTCGCTCGGGGCCAGCTGTGCGAAGGAGACACCCTCCTTGAAGTCGAGCAGGTAGAACTCGAGCTCCTCGGGGCGGTACCGGGCGGCCAGCGAGCTGATCATCGTCAGCAGCAGGTTGGTCTTCCCCGAGCCGCTCGGGCCGCCGATCAGCGCGTGCGGCGACGCGTCGTCCAGCCGCACGACCTGCTGCTCGCCGTCGGTGAAGGCCACCGGGGCCACCAGCCCGCCGTGCGAGCCTTCCCCACCCCAGCTCCCGCGCGGCAGCAGGTCCTCGAACGAACTGATCCGGCTCCGCCACTCGTCGTAGCCGTCGGCGATCGCGTGGCAGGCGTCGGTGACCGCGCCCAGCGGCCGTGGCGGCTCCAGCCGGACTCCGACGTGCGGGCCGGTCATCGAGGTGCGGGTCGGCTGGTCGTCGGCGAGCTGCACGGTCTCCACCGCCGCGTTGAGCGTGACCGGCACGTCGAGCAGCACCAGCTGCACGCCGCACGCGAGCCCGCCGCGGGCCACCCGTTGCAGCTGCCGGTGCTCCTCCTCGGCCATGCTCGACCGGTTGCCGATCAGCACCGCGACCACCCACGGCTCGGTCCGCGCCCCGTCCGGGGTGGCGGCCAGCGCCCGCAGGCTCGGCTGCCCGTCGATCAGCACCCGGGTGTGCACCCGCCGGATCCGGATCGACAGCTCCTCCAGCAGCTGCGGCAACCGGCTGGGGTCGTGCACGGTGAGCAGCCCGGCCCGGGTCAGCGGGTAGAGCCCGGGCAGGCTGCCGCTGAAGCTGCCGACATCCCACACGTGCACCTGCACGAGCCCCGGCCGGAAGTAGCTCAATACCCGTAGCAGCAGGTTCTGCACCAGCGCCTCGGCCGCCGCGCGGCTCTTCGGGGAGCTGCTGATCTGCAGGTGCGACTCGTCGAGCAGCGGGACCGCCACCGGGAAGCCCGCCGGCGGCCCGTCCCCGACCCCGCCGCCCTCGATCCAGTTGTCGCCGATCCCGCCGTCGCCGATGTACCACAGCGTCGGCACCGGGCCGTCGGCCTCGACCTTGCCCACCGCGGCCGACGGATCGGTCGGCCAATCCTGCGGCCGGGTGCCGGCCGACCCGGGCGCCGCGTCCCCGATCAGCGCGGCCAACCGTGGCGGGCCCTCGGCCAGCCACGGCGCGAACGCCGCCCGCCAGTCCTTCTCGACCCGCCCGACGACGGCCGCGAGCTGGCGGTTCGCCAGCGTCCTGGCCAGCCCCGGGTCGGCGCCCGCGGAGTCCAGACCCTCGGTGCGCAACCACATCTCGACCATCGCCTCGGCGTGCGCGCGCACCGCCGCGTCGCGATGCCCTTCGGCCGCCCCGAGCGCCAGCGACAGGGCATCGCAGAGCTCGCCGAACGCGTCGGAGATCCGCTGTCTGCGCTGCGATCCGCCCGCCATCGCCGCCTACAACCTGGCTTCGATGTCGCCGACGAGCACGTGGCCGCCCTGGATCAGCCCGACGCTGCGCGTCGCCTCCGCGGCCGCCCGCTTCAACTCCGCCGGGACCAGGGACTCCGGGTGCTGCTCGCTCAACCGGGCCAGCGCCCCCACCGCGTCGTCGATCAGGATGCCGGCGCGGCCCGCGAACTGGCCCGCGGCGTTGAGGTGCTCGACCACCCGGGCCAACCCCGCCCGCAGCTCCTCGACCGAGGCGGTCATGTCGCCGCCTCCGCGGGAAGGAGCACGTCGGCGGTCATCTCGCCGCCTCCGCGGGAAGGAGCCCGTCGGCGGTCATCTCGCCGCCTCGGGAAGGAGCACGTCGGAGGGAGTCACAGCCGGCTCGCAACGCCCTCGGACGCCTGGATAGCGGCCTGCACGGACTGCTGGACCTCGGTGACGCTGCCGACCGCCTGGGCCAGCAGACCGTTGGCCTCCGACACGTCGGTCTGCCCGCTACCCTGCGTGACCTGCAGCAGCTCGCCCTGCGCCTGTTCCAACGCGGCCAGCGCCTGCTGCAGGGCACCGAGGCTCTCCGAGGCCTTGTCGTTGGCCGCGGAGATTCCGGCCCGGACCTCTTCGATGCTTGCCATGCCGATTCACTCCCGGTCGCGCCTGTGATCCACAGTCGGGCACAGCGTCCACGAACGAGTGATCGACTGCCATCCTGACGCGCTGGGAGTCGGCGAGAACTCAGGAACTTCCCACAGCGGGTGCGCGGCGAGCGCCCGGGACACACCCCAGCGGGGCCGCGTTCAGATCATGCCGACCAGCATCACGGCCATCGCGATCGTCACCAGCAGGTGGGCCAGCGCCCCGATCCAGGACGGGCACCGCAGCGCCGCGGGTACCCGCAACGCGAGCGCGGTCCCGCGCCCGGCGAGCCCTCCGAATCCAGCGGGCTCGGCCGACACATCGACCTCGGCCCCGCCCGGCCCCGCGACGGCGAGCCGTGCCGCGGTCCAGCGGTCGGCGCAACGCATCGTGTGCACCACGAAGTAGGCCGCGAACGCCAGCGCGACCGCCGACGTCACGCCCGCGTCGACGTGGCCGCCCGGCAGCCGGCCACCGTGATGCCCCAGGCCGATCATGAACAGCATCGCGGCGCTGCCGATCACGACGTGCGCGCCCTCTCCAGCCAGGACGCGCACCGAACGGGCCCCCAGCATCAGCCCGGCGAACCAGCCGCCGCACAACAGGAACACCGCGGCCCAGGCCGGCGCCGGCACCGGATCGCCGATCGGGGAGAACATGCCGGCCATGCCCAGCGCCATCGCCGCGTGGGCCGCCTCGACCGGGTCCCGTCGTCGGAGCGCGAACCCGGCCAGGTGCCAGACACCGGTCACCAGGCAGAGCACCGCGAGCACGCCGTGCACCCAGACCATCCGCGCCCTCCTCGCCCGACCCGCGGAGACCGGCCATCACCATGTCACGATCCGGTTGCGGCCTCCATACCGTGCGGGGGTAGCCGTGCAGATCGGTCGTCGTCGGGCCCATCCGCGGTGATCACTCGATCAGACCTGCCGGTTGGGGGTTGCGCGCACGGGGCCGGCGTTCGAAGGTGACTGCTTCCAGGTTTCGGGAGCACGGAGGTCGACATGGCTGGCGAGTCCCGGGTGGTGCGCGCCGCGATACTGCAGGCGAAGTGGACGGGCGACACCGGATCGATGATCGAGGTGCACGAGTCCTACGCGCGCGCCGCGGCCGAGCAGGGCGCGAAGATCATGGGCTTCCAGGAGGTCTTCAACGCGCCGTACTTCTGCCAGGTGCAGGAGGCCGAGCACTACCGCTGGGCCGAGCCGGTGCCCGACGGGCCGACCACGGTGCGCATGCAGGCGCTCGCCCGGGAGACCGGGATGGTGCTGGTGGTGCCGGTGTTCGAGGTCGAGAGCGCCGGCAACTACTACAACACGGCGGCGGTGATCGACGCCGACGGCACCGTGCTGGGCAAGTACCGCAAGCACCACATCCCGCAGGTCAAGGGCTTCTGGGAGAAGTACTACTTCCGGCCCGGCAACCTGGGCTGGCCGGTGTTCGACACCGCGGTCGGCAAGGTCGGGGTGTACATCTGCTACGACCGGCATTTCCCGGAGGGCTGGCGGGCGCTGGGCCTTCGCGGCGCGCAGATCGTGTTCAACCCGAGCGCGACCAGCCGCGGGCTGTCGTCGTACCTGTGGAAGCTGGAGCAGCCGGCCGCGGCGGTGGCCAACGAGTACTTCGTGGCCGCGATCAACCGGGTCGGCGTCGAGGAGTACGGCGACAACGACTTCTACGGCACCAGCTACTTCGTCGACCCGCGCGGCCAGTTCGTCGGCGAGCCGGCCTCGGGCAACGACGAGGAGCTGGTGGTCCGCGATCTCGACCTCGGGATGATCGACGAGGTCCGCCAGCAGTGGGCGTTCTACCGCGATCGACGACCGGACGCCTACGGGCCACTGGTGGAGTCATGAGCGACCTGCTGGCCCGCACCCGCGCGGTGCTGCCGTCCTGGTTGGCGCTCTACTACGCCGATCCGATCGAGATCGACCGCGGCGAGGGCCGCCACGTCTGGGACGCCGACGGGCACCGCTACCTGGACTTCTTCGGCGGCATCCTGACCACGATGACCGCGCACGCGCTGCCCGAGGTGACCAAGGCCGTCGCCGAGCAGGCCGGCAAGATCATCCACTCGTCCACGCTGTACCTGAACCGGCCGATGGTCGAGCTGGCCGAGCTGATCACGTCGGTTTCCGGGCTGGGCGGGGACGACGATCCGGCCAAGCTCTTCCTGACCACCAGCGGCACCGAGGCCAACGACGCGGCGCTGCTGCTGGCGTCGTCGCTGCGGCGGTCGAACCAGATCCTGGCGCTGCGCAACAGCTACCACGGCCGCTCGTTCTCCACGATCGCCATCACCGGCAACCGGGCCTGGTCGCCGACCTCGCTGTCGCCGTTCCAGACCTACTACGTGCACGGCGGCCAGCAGTTCCGCTCGCCGTTCGCCGGTCTCTCGGACGGGGAGTACATCGCGGCCTGCGTGGCCGACCTGCGAGAGGTGCTCGACCAGTCCGGCGGCGACATCGCGGCCTTCATCGCCGAGCCGATCCAGGGCGTCGGCGGCTTCACCTCCGGCCCGGACGGGCTGCTCGGCGCGTTCGCGGAGGTGCTGCGCGAGCACGGCATCCTGTGGATCTCCGACGAGGTGCAGAGCGGCTGGGGCCGCACCGGCGAGCACTTCTGGGGCTGGCAGGCCCACGGGGGCGCGACGCCGGACATCGTGACCTTCGCCAAGGGCGTCGGGAACGGGCTGTCCATGGGCGGGGTTATCGCGCCGGCGTCCATCATGGACTCGCTGCAGGCGAACTCGATCTCGACGTTCGGCGGCTCGCCGCTGACCTCGGCCGGCGCGCTGGCCAACCTGCGCTACCTGCTGGAACACGACCTGCAGGCCAACGCCGCGCGGCAC
The DNA here is from genome assembly GCA_963730945.1 of uncultured Actinomycetota bacterium. GTDB lineage: Bacteria > Actinomycetota > Actinomycetes > Mycobacteriales > Pseudonocardiaceae > Pseudonocardia. Next base: position 44,861 of record CAVSTV010000001.1, on the reverse strand, counting down.
GGCCCGCCGTTGCTGGCCGGGCTGCGCAGCACCGGATCCCCGATCGTGGGCGACGTCCGCGGCAAGGGCCTGATGATCGGCGTCGAGCTGGTCCGTCCGGACACCGGCTTTCCGGGCGAGCCGGCCCCCGAGCTGGCCAACGCCGTGCTGGAGGCGTGCAAGCGGCGCGGGCTGCTGGTCGGCAAGGGCGGCCTGCACGGCAACGTGTTGCGCCTCTCCCCGCCGCTGACGCTGACCGCCGACGAGGCCGCCGAGGGCCTGGCCGCCCTCACCGACTCCATCCTGGAAGTGACCCCATGACCCCCACCCCTATCCCCACCTCTCACTCCCAGCGCGTTTCGGAGCCGAACTGCGGTTCTGACCCCCCCTCGGACAGCGGTTCGGAGCCACACTTCGGTTCTGGAGGGCTGGGGGGATGAGTACGACCGTTGTCCGGAACGGGTTGGTGGTCACGGCTGCGGACGAGACCACGGCCGATGTGCTGATCGACGGTGAGCAGGTGGTGGCGCTGGCCGCCACCGGGTCGAGCGTGGCGCGGGGGTGGCACCCCGACTTCGAGCTCGACGCGACGGGCAAGTACGTGATCCCCGGCGGGGTGGACGCGCACACCCACATGGAGCTGCCGTTCGGCGGGACGTTCGCCTCCGACACGTTCGAGACCGGCAGCCGGGCCGCCGCCTGGGGCGGCACCACCACGATCATCGACTTCGCGGTGCAGTCGATGGGCAGCTCGCTGCGCGCGGGGCTGGACGCCTGGCACGCCAAGGCCGAGGGCCGGTGCGCGATCGACTACGGCTTCCACATGATCATGGCCGACGTGCACGAGGGCTCGCTCAAGGAGATGGAGGCCCTGGTCGGCGAGGGGATCACCAGCTTCAAGCTGTTCATGGCCTACCCCGGCGTGTTCTACAGCGACGACGGCAAGGTGCTGCGCGCCCTGCAGCGGGGCGCCGAGACCGGCGGGCTGATCATGATGCACGCCGAGAACGGCATCGCGATCGACGTGCTGGTCGAGCAGGCGCTGGCCCGCGGCAACACCGATCCGCGCTACCACGGGGTGGTGCGGCACGCGCTGCTGGAGGCCGAGGCCACGCACCGGGCGATCAAGCTGGCCCAGGTCGCCGGGGCCCCGATCTACATCGTGCACCTGTCCGCGACCGAGGCACTGGCCGAGATCACCCGGGCCCGTGACGAGGGCGTCAACGCCTTCGCCGAGACCTGCCCGCAGTACCTCTACCTGAGCACCGAGGACCTCGCCCGCCCGGACTTCGAGGGCGCCAAGTACGTCTGCTCCACGCCGCTGCGTCCGGCCGACCACCACGCCGCCCTCTGGCGCGGGCTGCGCACCGACGACCTGTCGGTGGTGTCGACGGATCACTGCCCGTTCTGCTTCAAGGGCCAGAAGGAGCTCGGCCTGGGCGACTTCTCCAAGATCCCCAACGGCCTGCCCGGCGTCGAGACCAGGATGGACCTGCTGCATCAGGCCGTTGTGGACGGACACATCGGACGTCGACGGTGGATCGAGATCGCCTGCGCGACGCCGGCCAGGATGTTCGGGCTCTACCCGCGCAAGGGCACCATCGCGCCGGGCTCCGACGCCGACGTGGTGATCTACGACCCGACCGCGGAACAGGTGCTGTCCGCCGAGACGCACCACATGAACGTCGACTACTCCTGCTACGAGGGGCGCACGATCACCGGCCGGGCCGCCACGGTCATCTCCCGCGGCCGGGTGATCGTCGACAACGGCGAGTACCTCGGCAGCGCCGGCCACGGGCAGTTCCTGCGCCGCGACACCTGCCAGTACCTGCGATGACGCCGATGGACATCGGGCTCGTCCTGCAGACCGATCCACCGGCCTCGGCGCTCGTGGATCTCATGGTGCGCGCCGAGGAGCTGGGCTTCAGCCACGGCTGGACCTTCGACTCGCACGTGCTCTGGCAGGAGCCCTACGTCATCTACCCGCGGATCCTGGAACGCACCTCGCGGATGATCGTCGGGCCGATGGTGACCAACCCGGGCACCCGGGACTGGACGGTCATCGCGTCGCTGCACGCCACCCTGAACGACATGTTCGGCAACCGGACGATCTGCGGTATCGGCCGCGGCGACTCCGCGATGCGGGTGCAGGGCCGCCCGCCCACGACGCTGGCCCGGCTCGAGGAGTCGATCAACGTCATCCGCGAGCTGGCCGAGGGCCGCGCGGTGGACCTCGGCGGGACCCGGGTGCAGATCCCGTGGGTGCCCGAGGGCGCCGCGCTGCCGGTGTGGATGGCCGGCTACGGCCCCAAGGCCCTCGACCTGGTCGGGCGGGCCGCCGACGGCTTCATCCTGCAGCTCGCCGACCCCTACCTCGTGGAGTGGACGGTCAAGACCGTGCGGGCCGCGGCCGAGTCCGCCGGCCGGGACCCGGCGGCGATCACCATGTGCGTGGCCGCGCCGGCCTACGTCAGCGACGACCTGGCGCACGCCCGCGACCAGTGCCGCTGGTTCGGCGGGATGGTCGGCAACCACGTGGCCGACCTGGTCACCCGGTACGGCGAGTCGTCGGCCGCGGTGCCGCCGGAGCTGACCGGATACATCAAGAACCGGGCCGGCTACGACTACTCCCACCACGGGCGCGCCGGCAACCCGTCGACCGACTTCGTGCCCGACGAGGTCGTCGACCGGTTCTGCCTGCTCGGACCGCCCGCCGCCCAGTTGGACCGGCTGGCCGAGCTGGGCGAGCTGGGAGTCGACCAGTTCGCGATCTACGCCATGCACGACGCCAAGGACGCCACCGTCGAAGCCTACGGATCATCGGTGATCCCCCGGGTTCGCGACCGGAGCTGACCGACCTACAGCGGCAGATCCAGCCTGGCGAAGCTGTTGCACCGGACGGTCCGCCGCGCATCGAAGATCCAGTAGGAGCAGCAGATCACCCGGCCGGTGCCGTCGTCGGTACCCGGCACGGCACCGAACCACAGATGTCGAATCCATCCGCCCGGCGAACACCGCGATACGGGTCGTCGATCCGGGTCATGATCCACGGGAGGATCAGGAGAACCGCATCGTCAGGTGGCGATTCGCGCTCGGACCACGAGTCGAGCTCGGTCTCGAATCGCTGCAGCGTCCATCCCCGACGATCCGCAGGGACACTAGCCATCGCTGCGGGGTGCGCCACGCAGTCGCTCGAACCGGTCCGCCAGCGCTTCAGGATCGTCGGGGATGCCCGGCTCCGCCAGGCGCTCCGCGGCCCCACCCAACCATGCGGCCACGTCGGCAGCGTCGAGCACGACATCATCCTCGTCGTCGACGCCAGCCCTCGCGACGGAGCTGAAGTACTGACGGATCCAGTCGAGCTCGATGGGAACGCTCTCCTGTGGCCGGCGAGCCGCATCGGCCAGCAGCCACGGCTGCTCCGTGTGTGTCAGATTTTCCAGGTCCCGCCCGGTCAGCGCCCCGTAGCGGCTGAGCACGTAGCCGATCGTGTTGAGCTCGGCCTCGTTGAGCTCCTTGGTCGCAGTGACCTGGCCCGCCGTTCGCTCCGAGTACCACAGCTCGCCCACCACCGGACCCATGTCCCACGCCGATATCCGTTCCTCGAACAACGGCGTGCCCATCGCGGCCAGATGATGTCCCTGACAGTAGTAGAGGAGCTTGTGCAGCTTCTTGGTCGGCAGGCCCGGCTGCCGCTCGCGGAGCACGGCCGCAACACCCTTCGCGGAGAGGGGCACTCCCGCAGGATACGGTCGCGGGGTCGCGCTCCCGGGGGCGCCACGCTTGATCCATCTATCGAACATGGGTTCGATTCTAGGCCGGACCACCGACAGGAATGTCCGGCAACCGCGGCTCAGACCGTGCGGATGGTGGCCATCATGGCCATGTCCTCGTGCTCGAGGTTGTGACAGTGCAGGACGAACCGCCCGGTGTGATCGGAGAACCGGACCGCGACGTCGACGATCTCGGCGGGCCGCAGGTCGACCGTGTCCTTCCAGCCGGCGTCGAACGGGCCCGGCCCACCGTTGCCACGGCGCAGCACCTGGAACGGATCCAGGTGCAGGTGCACCGGATGGTGCACGTCGGTCACGAACCGCCACACCTCGACCGCGCCCAGCCGCACATCGGCCAGCGACTCGTCCGGGTCGAACGAGCGACCGTTGATGGTCCAGCCGGCGTGGTCGCCGACCTCGCCCCGGACGAACCGGAACGTCCGCACCGGCGCATCCGCCGCCGGCACCAACGTCTCCACATCGGACAGTCGATCCGGGATCCGGCTGTCGTCGCGCACCGCCCGCAGCACCCGGAACCGCATCACGTCGCCGACCGGACCGCTGCCGAACGTGTTGCGCATCGTCACCTCGGTCCCGACCGGCAGCACCGAGAAGTCGACGATCACGTCGAACCGCTCGCCGGGGGCGATCTCGATCGCGTCGTGGCGCACCGGCGCCGCCAGCAGCCCAGCGTCGGAGCCGATCTGGTGCAGCGGCAGGTCCGGCGCACCGGGCACCGCGAGCACCAGCCGGAAGCGGCGCGCGTTGGCCCCGTTGACCAGCCGCAACCGGTAGCGGGCCGCGTCCACCTCGTGCTCGGGCCACGGCGCGCCGTTGACCAGCACCACGTCGCCCAGCACGCCCTCCATCCAGTCGCCCTGCACGCCCGGCAGTGTCCGCATGGTCTGGTCGAGACCGGGGTAGGCGAACGAACCGTCGGCCGCGAACGAGCGGTCGCACAGGTGCAGCGGCAGCTCCCGCGCACCGCGGGGCAGCGGCAACGCGTCCTCCACCTCGTCACGGACCAGGTGCAGGCCGGCCAGCCCGCGGTAGATCGCGGGCCCGGTGAAATCCATCCGGTGGTCGTGGTACCAGAGCATCGCGGCGCGCTGGTCCGACGGGTAGCGGTAGTCCCGCTCCCCCGCGACGACGTCGCCGACCACGCCGTGGTGACGCGGTGGGTCCGCGGTGTCACCGATCGGAAGCACCAGGTCCAACGGCCAACCGTCGTGCTCGGCCGGGGTGTGTCCGCCGTGCAGGTGCACCACGGTGGGCACCGGCAGCTCGTTGCGGTGCCGGACCACGATCGGGCGGTCGCGCCGGGTCTCGATCGTCGGCCCCGGGAAGATCCCGTCGTAGCCGAGCACCGGGGTGCGCACGCCGGGCAGGATCTCCAGCTGCGCCACTCGCTGGGTGATCGTGTACAGCTCGGCGCCGCTCGGGTCGACGCCGATCGGGCGGGCGACCGGTGGCACCGGCAGCGGCACCCGGAACGGCGCCGGCAGCGGCCGCGCGCTGATCAGCTGCTCACCGGTCTGGCCCGCGGAGCCCAGCCCGCACCCGGACAGCGCGGCCCCCGCGGCCACGCCGCCGAGCAGCCCGAGGAAGCCGCGGCGGGACAGCGTCATCGAGCATCCCCGGTCCGGGCGGCCGCCGGGCTCCAGAGCCAGCCGGTGAGCAGCACCGCGCCGACCACGATCACCACCCCGAGCGGGATGTGGACCTCCAGCGCCCGCTCGTAGCCCATACCGATCTGGAACCCGTCGGCCAGGAACAGCAGCACCGCCGCCGGCAGCAGCCAGATCGGACCGCGTCCGACCAGCACGTAGGCGAGCGCGGCCCCGATCACCAGCAGTCCGATCGCGGCCAGCGTGGAGCCGATGGTGGCGTGCAGGTCGATGGCGTCCACGTCGCCGGTGAGGAACATCCCGGCCAGCACGGGCTGGCCGAGCACGGCGGCCAGGTGCAGCGTCGCGACCGCCCGCAGCGACCGGAGCGTCCAGGACAGCCGCCGGTCGACCGCACGAGGGAGCGTTTCCATAGCTCGCAACGCTAGGAGCCGGCTGTGCCCCGACTCCTCCGGAATGACCCTGAGCCGAACCTGATCGGCCCCCGAGATCTGCCCTCAGGCGGACGCCCGGGGCAGGCGGGTCAGAGGTCGTTCTCGGCGAGCCACTCCTTCGCGACCGTCTCCACGTTGGGCTTGTCCGGGGAGTTGAGCTGGCGGTTCAGCCCGATCAGGCCCTCCGTGGTCAGCTTGGCCGACACCGCGTTGAGCGCCGCGCTCACCTCCGGGGTCGCCTTCGCCTTGTTGATCAGCGGCACGACGTTCTGCGCCGCGAAGTTGTTCTTCGGGTCCTCGAGGACGACGAAGCCCTCGTCCTCGATCGTCGGGTCGGTGGTGAACAGGTCGGCGGCCTGGATGGTGCCGTCCTTGAGCGCGGTCACGGTCAGCGGGCCACCGGTGTCCAGCGCCTTGAACTCCTTGAACGTGCAGCCGTAGGTCTCGGTGATCCCGGGCAGGCCGTCGGGCCGGGTCTGGAACTCCGAGGGGCCACCGAAGACCAGCTGCCCGCAGGCCGGGCCGTAGGCCTCCAGCGAGGTGCCGTACTGCTGGGCGGTGGCCGCGGTGACCACGACCGCGTCCTTGTTCTCCGCCGCCGACTTGTCCAGCACGGTCAGCGCGGGCGGCACCTTGCCCTGCAGCGCGGTGTAGACCTCGTCGGGCGCGGTCGCCGTCGCCGACTTGTCGATGAACTGCAGCAGCACGCCGGTGTAGTCGGGCACCAGGTCGATCGAGCCGTCGGTCAGGCCCGGGAAGTAGACCTCACGGCTGCCGATGCCGAACTTCCGCTCGACCGTGCTGCCGGCCTTCTCCAGGGTCTGCGCGTAGATCTCGGCGAGCAGCCGGTTCTCCGGGAAGTCGGCCGAGCCGACCCGGATCGTGCCGTCCGCGGCGGGCGCGGCACTGCCGCCGGCGAGGGGATCGCCGCCGCCACCGCCGCCACCGCAGGCGGCCAGGAACAGCAGCAGTCCGGCGCCGACGCCGGCCATCAGGGTGCGGGTTCGCTTCATCTCGGGGCTCCAGCGAGTTCGGGAGTGGTGGTGGAAGCCGTGGACGCCGCGTCAGGATCGACGCCGGCGACCTCGGCGATGGGGGAACGACGCGCGCCGCCACCGGCGCGCAGGCCCGGCGAGACGACCTGGCGCTGCACGAGCGCGAGGATCGCCTCGACGAGAAGGGCGAGGACGGCCACCAGCACCGCGCCGGCGGCCATCTGCGGGTAGTCACGGGTGCGCAGGCCGTCGATGAGGAATCGACCCAGGCCCCCGAAGCTGACGTAGGCGGCCACCGCCGCCGTGGCGATCACCTGCAGCGAGGCCGCGCGCAGGCCACCCAGGATGAGCGGCAACGCGTTGGGCAGCTCGACGGAGAACAGCACCTGGGATTCGCGCATGCCGACCCCGCGGGCCGCGTCGACGACGGAACGATCGACGTTGCGCACGCCGGCGTAGGTGCCGGCCAGCAGCGGCGGGATGCCCAGCACGGCCAGCGCGATGGTCACCGGCAGCAGCCCGATGCCCATGGCCAGCACCAGCAGCGTGAGCAGCCCGAGCTCGGGCAGCGAGCGCAGCCCGTTGGCCATGCCGACGATCACGAAGCCACCGCGGCCGGTGTGCCCGACGACCAGGCCGATCGGCAGCGCGATGAGCAGCGCGACCAGCAGCGCCAGCCCGCTGAAGTAGAGGTGCTCGGCCAGCCGCGTCGGGATGCCGCCGGTTCCGGTCCAGTGCGCCGGATCGCTGAGCCATCCGACGATCGAGCTCAGCAGGTTCATCGGCCGGCCTTCGCTGCTCGCGCTCGACCCTGCGGGCGCTCCCAGGGGGTGACCAGCCGGCCGATGCCCAGCAGCGCCGCGTCCGCGAGCAGCGCCAGCAGCACGGTCAGCACGATGCCGGTCAGGATCTCGGTCGGGAAGTTGCGCTGGTAGCCGTCGGTGAACAGCTCACCCAGCCCGCCGACGCCGATCAGGGCGCCCACGCTGACCAGGCTGATGTTCGACACGGTGGCCACCCGCAGCCCGGCGATCAGCACCGGGACCGACAGCGGCAGCTCGACCTCGACGAAGCGCCGCGCCGGTCGGAACCCCATCGCGGTCGCCGCGGCCACCACCATCCCCGGCACCGCGGCGAGCGCGTCGGCGATGGAGCGCACCAGCAGCGCCACCGTGTAGATGGTCAGCGCCACCACCACGTTGATCGGGTCGAGGATCTGGGTGCCGAGCAGCCCGGGCAGCACGATGAACAGCGCCAGCGACGGGATCGTGTAGAGCAGCCCGGCGCTCGGGATGAGGATCGCCCGGGCGGTGGTGTTGCGGTTGGCCAGCCAGCCCAGCGGCACGGCCAGCACCAGCCCGACCGCCACCGGGATCAGCGACAGCCACAGGTGCTCGCCGAGCAACCCGAGGATGAGGTCGATGTTGCGTGGGATCCAGTCCCAGACCACGTCGTCGTACCCCTCAGGCCGCTGCCGTGTCGTCGCCGTCGCGGCGCGCGTCGTCCAGCACCTTCAACACGTCGTCGGCGCTCACCGCACCGGCCACCCGGCCCTCGGCGTCGACGGCCACCCCCATGCCGGACGGCGAGGACAGCGCCGCGTCCAGCGCGCTGCGCAGCGAGCCGGAGCCCAGGTCGTAGAGCGAACCGCCGGGCACCAGGTGTTCGGAGCCGACGACCTGCCCGTTGTGCCGTTCGGCGTCCACATCGGACGGGTGGAACCAGCCCTGCGGGCGCCGCTCGCCGTCCACCACCAGGACCCAGGCGCCGCCGGCCGGCACCGGCTCACCCAGCGCGACGGTGTTCAGCTCGCCCAGCGCGATGGCGTCGGACGTCAGGAAGCCGAGACCGCGGTAGCCGCGATCGCGCCCGACGAAGCCGTCCACGAAGTCGTCGACCGGGCGCGCCAGCAGCTCACCGGGCTCGGCGTACTGGGCGAGCTTGCCGCCGACCCGCAGCACCGCGACCTTGTCGCCGAGCTTGACGGCCTCGTCGATGTCGTGGGTGACGAAGACGATGGTCTTGCCCAGCTCGGACTGCAGCCGCAACAGCTCGTCCTGCAGGCTCTCCCGCACCACCGGGTCGACGGCGCTGAACGGCTCGTCCATCAGCAGGATCGGCGGGTCCGCGGCGAGCGCCCTGGCCACCCCGACCCGCTGCTGCTGGCCGCCGGACAGCTGCGTGGGGTAGCGCTGGGCCATCTCCGGCGCCAGCCCGACGATCTCCATCAGCTCGACCGCCCGGGCCCGCGCCTTGGCCTTGTTCCAGCCGAGCAGCAGCGGCACGGTGGCGATGTTGTCCACGATGGTGCGGTGCGGGAACAGGCCGGCCTGTTGGATCACGTAACCGATACCGCGGCGCAGGTCGGCGGCGTCGACGGACATGATGTCCCGGCCATTCACCGTGATCGTGCCGTCGGTCGGTTCGATCATGCGGTTGACCATGCGCAACGACGTCGTCTTGCCACAGCCGGACGGGCCGACGAAGACCGTGATCTTCCCGTCGTCCACCGTCAGGTCGAGGTTGTCGACCGCGACCGTGCCGTCGGGAAAGCGCTTGGTCACGCCCCGGAACTCGATCATCCGAGGGACCTCCCCCGCGCCGACGGTGTCATCAGCGCTGTCACCGGCGACCACTTGCCGGCCACCGCATCGGAGGTGAGGCTATCGGGATACCCCGACAAGGGCGAACCGTGTGATCGATCAGAGACCTGACGCGACGTTCTCCGGGGTGCTCATCCGATCGCCGGCGAGCAGGATCCGCAGCTCGGCAGGCGGCAGCGCCTTGGCGAACAGCCAGCCCTGGTAGGCGTCCACCCCGATGCTCTGCAGCCGGTGGAACTGCTCGGCCGTCTCGACGCCCTCGGCCACCGTCGTGCGGCCCATCGCCCTGGCCATGTCCACCACGGCCCTGGCCACGGCGAAGTCGACCGGGTCGTCGGCGACGTCGGTGACGAACGTGCGGTCCACCTTGACCGTCTGCGCCGGCAGCTCCTTGAGCCGGCCCAGCGAGGAGTAGCCGGTGCCGAAGTCGTCGACGGCGAAGCGCACGCCCAGCTCCACCAGCTGGGCCATCGCCGCCCGCGCGTGCGGCGGCAGCGCGACCAGGCTGGTCTCCACCAGCTCCAGCACCAGCCGCTCGGGCGGCAGCCCGCTGTCGGCGATGATGTCGCTGACCACCGGCAGGAAGTCGATGTCCGCCGGCAGCAGCCCGGCCAGGTTCACCGCGACCGCGGGCCGGCTGCCACGGTGCTCCGGCCAGGTCGCGGCCTCGGCGGTCGCGGTCCGCAGCACCCACAGGTCCAGCTCGCGCAGCAGCCCGCTGCGCTGCGCGACGGGTAGGAAGTCGCCCGGGGCGATCAGCCCCCGTACCGGGTGCGGCCAGCGCACCAGCGCCTCGGCCGACAACACGGTGCCGTCCGGACCGACCACCGGCTGGTAGTCCAGCAGCAGCGCGCCGGTGGCGATCGCGGCGCGCAGCTCGGCCTCCAGCTCCAACGCGTGCAACGCCGAGTTGACCACGCCGTCGGTGGCCACCCCGATGCCGCCGCGGGACTGCCGGCGCTTGACGTCGTGCATGGCCACCTCGGCGAAGCGCAGCAGGTCGGCCGCGCGGACCTCGCCGCGGCCGGGCGGGGTGGCGACCCCGACCGACGCGGTCAGCTGGACCGGGCGGCCGCCGACGGTGAGCGTGCTGCTGAGCAGGTCGGCGACCGTGCGGGCGAGCATGTCCGGCCCGCCCAGCTCCTCGTGGTCGGAGCAGATGACCACGAACTCGTCGCCGGACAGCCGGCCCGCGGTGCAGCCGACCGGGAGCTCGCGCTGCAGCCGACCGGCCAGCATCACCAGCAGGTCGTCGCCCGCCTCGTGGCCCAGCGAGGAGTTGACGCGGCGGAAGTCGTCGATGTCGCCGCAGACCACCGCGATCCGGTTGCGGGCGGGACCGGCGAGCAGCCGGCCGACCAGCTCGACGCTGGCCGCCCGGTTGGGCAGCCGGGTCAGCTCGTCGACGCTGCCCGCGCTGCGCAGCAGCTCGACGGCCCGGCGCCGCTCCGAGATGTCGGTGCAGAGCACCAGCCAGAGCCAGTCGCCGTCCTCGATGCTGGTGGCGGACACGGCCAACTCGCACCAGACCGGGGTGCCGTCGCTGCGCCGCAGCGCCACGTCCCCGACCCGGTACCCGTGCCGGGCGCCGATCGGCACGTCGTGCAGCCACTGCGGCAGCGGCTGGGCGCCGTTGTCGACGGGCCCCAGCGCATCCGGGTAGGGCGAGTCGGAGTCGGCGCAGAGGCTGGCCGCGGTGGCCCCGCGCAGATCCTCCAGCCGCACGTCCAGCAGCTCACACAGGCCCGGGTTGGCGTCCACCACGCGCCCGGCCGGGTCCACCAGCGCCACCCCGCCGGGGACCATCGCCATCAGGTCGGCGAAGCGCTGCCCGGATTGGCCGAGGCGGCGCTCGGAGACCCGGTCCGAGCTCAGGTCACGCACCAGCCCGACGATCCGCAGCGCGGTGCCGTCGGGGTCGCACTCCACCTCGGCACGGCAGCTCAGTGCACCGGCGCCGGGCAGCGCCACCCGCGCGTGGTGCTGGCGCGGACCGTCGCTGTAGTGCAGCGCCTGGCCCAGCAGCGCCACCTGCTCCTGCTCCACCGCGCGCGGATCGGACCCGTCCGGGTCGATGCCGACCGAGCGGTACAGCTCCTCGAGGGTCTCGCTGCGCTGCAGCCGGCCGGTCTCCAGCTCGTAGCTCCAGCGGCCGACCCGCAGCTGCCGCTCCAGCTCGGTGGTCCAGCGCGTACCCACGCCGCCGTCGGTCGGCGCCGGCGGCCCGGCGACGCCGAGCTCGACCAGCAGCACCACCGTCTGCTGCCGGGCCGGCAGCTCCCACCGCACGACGCGTACCCGGACCCGGGAGCCGTCCGGGCGCAACAGCAGCGCGTCGTGGTCGGGGCCCAGCACCAGTTGCGGGAGCAGCAGGCCGGACAGGTCGTCGTAGTCGGCCGGCTGCCCCTCGTATCCGGGGTGGTACAGGCCCTCGTGCTGGCGGCCGGCCAGCGCCAGCACCGCGGGGTTGGCCCGCACGATGCGCTGCGCGCTGTCCAGCACGACGGCGGGCACGTCCGGCAGACCGATCAGCTGCGAGCTGTCAATCATGATCGACTCGGGCCCGGCGACCGGCGTCATGCGGCGACCGAACACCGCGTCGCGCAGCGCCGGCAGCACGGTGGTGACATCGGCAACATCCGCAGCGGGGACACCGGGCTCAGCGGCTCCGGGCTGGGCGGCTCCGGGATCGTGGAGGCCGGGATCGGCGACAGCCGAGGCGTCGACGTCCGGACGGTCGAGTCCCACCCCACCACCCCCCCGGTGGTCCTCGAACCGGTAGCCGTCCGGCTCGGGTCGTGCCGGTCCCGGCAGCGGCAGCCCGAACGGGTCGGTCGCCGGCTCCGAGCCATCGTCGTATTCTCCCTGAACCTGGTCTGGCTGAAACGGGTCCCGCTGAAACTGGTCGGGCCGGTGACCGAAAGGCGCCGCCGGCACCACCGGGGCCAGCCGTTCGGTGCGCTGATCCAGCTTCGCCGGCATCGCCGCGGGGTCTGGGCGGAACCCGGCTTCCGCAGATCGTCCCAGGTCGCTGCGGCCGGCTGGCGTCGGGAGGGCGGGATCGGCGTCGACATCCGCGGCCCGCCGATCCTCAAAGCGGTATCGCAGCTCCGTCACGATCTTCTCCCCCAGCCACCGGTGTCCAACCTCCATCGGCACAACGACGCCGATCGACACGAGATCCGCCCGATCGGCCTACACCAACCCGTGTGGGGGAACGGCGCGCCGACCACGGTCCGTGACCGGAGAGACCGGATGGCGGTGGTCCGACCGCGGGCCGGACCGGCCGCCGGGTCACCGTGCGTCAGCCGCCGGCGCCGGCCCGGTCACCGGCCGCCGCGGCCACCGCTGCCGCCACCGCCGGCGCCACCCGCGGGTCGAACGGGCTCGGCACGACGCGGTCGGGCGCCAGGTCGTCCAGGGCGACCTGGAAGATCGCGTCGGCGGCGGCCAACTTCATCGCCTCGGTGATCCGGCGGGCACCGGCGTCCAGCGCGCCGCGGAAGATGCCGGGGAAGGCCAGCACGTTGTTGATCTGGTTCGGGAAGTCGCTACGCCCGGTAGCCACGATGGCGGCGTAGCGGCCGGCGATGTCCGGGTGCACCTCCGGGTCCGGGTTCGACATCGCGAACACCATGCCCGCGGGCGCCATCGCGGCCAGCAGCTCGGCCGGCAGCCGCGCACCGGAGAGGCCGACGAACACATCCGCCCCGGCCAGTGCCGCGTCCAGACCGCCACCGATCCGGCGCGGGTTGCTGATCGCCGCGAGCGCCGCCTTCTCCCCGATGACCCCCGGCCGCCCGGGCACCAGCACGCCGCGCGAGTCCAGCGCCACGATGTCGCGCACCCCCGCGGCCAGCAGGATGCGCGCGCACGCGATGCCGGCCGCGCCGGCTCCGGAGATCACCACCCGCAGCTCCGGCAACCCCCGGCCCTGCACCGCGCAGGCCCCGCGCAGCGCGGCGAGCAGCACGATCGCGGTTCCGTGCTGGTCGTCGTGCATCACCGGGCAGTCCAGCGCCTCGATCAGTCGACGCTCCAGCTCGAAGCAGCGCGGCGCCGCGACGTCCTCCAGGTTGACCGCGCCGTAGCTGGGCCGCAGCGCCACCATGGTCGCCACGATCTCGTCGACGTCGGTGGTGTCGAGCACGATGGGGATCGAGTCCAGCCCGCCGAACGCCTTGAACAGCGCCGACTTGCCCTCCATCACCGGCAGCGCGGCCCGCGGACCGATGTCGCCGAGCCCGAGCACGGCGGTGCCGTCGCTGACCACCGCGACCAGCCGGTGCGCCCAGGTGTAGTGCCGCGCCACCGTCGCGTCGGCGGCGATCGCCCTGCTCACCTCGGCCACCCCGGGTGTGTAGGACACCGCGAGGTCGTGGGCGTCGCGCAGCGCGGCGGTGAGGCCGGTGCTCAGCTTGCCGCCGGCATGCGCGGCGAAGATCTCCTCGGTGGTGGGGGCGGGCCGGGTGCGCTCGGGAACGATCGTCATCGAGAGGGCTCTTCCTCGTGCTCGGATGGGCGCGCCGCGAGGCGGCGCTCGCTCGCCGTGCACCGGAAGGGCGGGTATCGGCCGCATCGCGGTGCCGGACGCGTGGTGCGGGGCGCAGGATGAAGCGGCTCGAACCGGCGGGTCTCGACTGGTGGGATGAGCGTACGGGAGATGCCGGTCGCGACGGAACACCGCCCGCCGCGCGTCGCCCGCTCCGCGGTCGCGGTTCGCCACGAAGATCACGATCTACGGCCGGGGTAGTAGGGTCCGGCCGTGGTGGCTGGGCGGGTGTTCTTGTTGCGGCACGGGGAAACCGAGTGGTCGCTGACCGGCAGGCACACCGGGCGCACCGACATCCCGCTGACCGAGCGCGGCCGCACGCTCGCGCGCGCCGCCGGCGAGCTGGGCGACCGGCTGCGCGCGGGCCGCCCGCCCGCGCTGGTGCTCAGCAGCCCGCGCCGCCGGGCCCGGACCACCGCGGAGCTGGCCGGCCTGCGCGTCGACCGGGTGGACGAGCGGCTCGCCGAGTGGGACTACGGCGACTACGAGGGGCTCACCACCCCGCAGATCCGCGAGCAGATCCCGGACTGGACGGTCTGGACGCACCCCTGTCCCGGCGGTGAGACCGCCGCGCAGGTCGGCGACCGCGCGTCCGCCGTGCTGGCCGCGGCCCGCGGCGCGCTGCCCGACGGCGACGTCGTGCTCGTCGGGCACGGGCACTTCAGCCGGGTGCTGATGGCGTCGTGGATCGAGCTGCCGGCCACCGCGGGCGTGCGGTTCGCGATGGATCCGGCGTCCTGGGCGGTGCTCGGCGACGAGCGCGGGGTCGCCCGGCTGGACCAGGTCAACCTGCACAGCCCGGGACCGGACCGGCCATGAGCGTGCGCGAGATCCGGCCGGCGGACGTGCCGGCCGTCGTCGGGCTGGTGCACGAGCTCGCCGACTACGAGCGCGCGGCGGCGTCCTGCCTGCTGACCGCCGAGCAGCTGCGGGCGGCCCTGTTCGGCCCCCACCCCGCGCTGTTCGGCGACGTCGCCGAGGTCGAAGGGCAGGTCGCGGGTTGCGCGCTGTGGTTGCTCAACTACTCCACCTGGCTCGGCGTGCACGGCATCCACCTGGAGGACCTCTACGTGCAGCCCGCGCACCGCGGCCGCGGGCTGGGCCGCGCGCTGCTCGCGCGGCTGGCCACCCGCTGCGTCGAGCGCGGCTACGGCCGGCTGGAGTGGTCGGTGCTGGACTGGAACGACCCGGCGATCGAGTTCTACCGGGCGATCGGCGCCGTCGGGATGGACGAGTGGACGACCCACCGGCTGGAGGGCAGCGCGCTCACCGAACTGGCCGGCGGCCAGCGAGATCTAGCCCGTCGCGTCCGGCTCGTCGATCCCGCGCCACCACCGCCCGGACGGTTCGCTGATCAGCAGCAGGAACGTGGTCAGCACGAACGCCCCGGCGAGGATCCCGAGCACGAGCTGCTGCGAACCACCGAGCAGCGAGTAGACGACCGGCAGCAGTAACAACTGGGCCACGATCGCCGGCGTCCGGGCCCACCGCCTGCCGGTCAGCAGGCCGATCCCGACGGCGAGCAGCGCGGCCCCCATCAGCAGGAAGTAGCCGGCCCCACCGAGCACCCCGCCGCCCACCCGGCCGTCGGACATGGCCGCGGTCACGAAGCTGATCGCCGTCCCGACGCCCACCAGCCCCTGCACCGCGACCAGCGCCCCGGCCACCCGAACCTGCGGCGGCGGGCCGAGGACCTGCCGCTTTTCGGCGTTCACCCCGTCGAGAATAGGTCAGCGATCACACTCGCGAACGGAATGCTCCCCGTCGGGTGCAGCGTTCCCCATCGGTGGCTACCGGTCGGTGGGCCGGCCAGTGGTCGGTCTACTACGCGTCGTCGTACCGGATGTGCAGCTCGTCGCAGGGTGAACGGACCGGGTCACTCACCCGGGTGACGAGCCCGTCCATTCACCGCTGCTCGTGGACCGTCGAGCCGATAAGGGCTCGCACCAGGGCAAACGGTGGTTCAAGGTAGTTGATGAGAGATGCGAGCGATCGCGAGAGGTATCTCGCGAGGTCCTTCGGGCCTCTGGGTGACCAGGGGCACGGCGGGCGGACGAGGTTGATCGTTCATCGCAATTTCGACTCGATGCCGTAACGAATCGGGTCGGGAGTCGTTGTGATGGGTAGGCAGGGTATAGCTGCCGTTCGACCTGGCCCTTGAAGATCGAGCGTGCTCGTGAAACTATTCACAAGCGCGGAAACACCGTGACAGACGATCGGCGCGACCCCGATCGCGCAAGTACGAGGAGCAGAGCAATCATGGATTGGCGTCACCGCGCAATCTGCCGCGACGAGGACCCCGAGCTGTTCTTCCCCGTGGGGACGAGCGGTCCCGCGTTGCTGCAGATCGCCGAAGCCAAGACCGTCTGCCGGCGCTGCCCCGTGGTCTCCGAGTGCCTCACCTGGGCGCTCGAGAGCGGACAGGATGCCGGAGTCTGGGGCGGCATGAGCGAGGACGAGCGGCGGGCCCTGAAGCGCCGCAATGCCCGAACCCGCGCTCGCACGGCCTGAGCAGAGTCACCTACCACCGACCTACTGACAACTCCCCCACCGCGGGCCCGAAGCCGGACGACACCCGGCTCCGGGCCCGCGGTCGTTCCGCCGGGCGCGCACGAGGGCAGCTCCGGAGGAGGGGTCGGCGGTTCCGGCGGCGACCACGCTGACGAACCCTTCGACCACTGTCAAAGGTTAGCGTCCCCGTAACGAGAGCCTCATGACGGCCTCGGTCCCGCCTTCCGACCTGGGCCGCAGCAGCAGACCCGACTCCAGCTCCGAGTCCAGCAGCGTGCGCACGATCTGCAGACCCAACCCGTCGGAGCGCTCGAGATCGAACCCGGGCGGCAGCCCGTGACCGTCGTCGGCCACCGACACGTCCAGCATCCCGGCCGAGCGCCGCGCCGACAGCACCACCTCGCCGGGCTGGCCCGCCGAGAACGCGTGCGCCAGCGCGTTGTGCACGAGCTCGGTGAGCACCAGCACCAGCGGGGTGGCCAGCTCGGCCGGCAGCGTTCCGAAGCTGCCGTCCCGGCGCACCTTGACCCGCGACTCGGCCGTCGCACCGTCGCCGATCGCGGGCAGCACCTTGTCGACCAGCTCGTCGAAATCCACCCGCTCGTCGACCGAGGCCGACAGCGCCTCGTGCACCAGGGCGATCGAGTTCACCCGGCGCACGCTCTCCGCCAGCGCCCGGCTGGCCTCCGGGATCGCCGTGCGGCGCGCCTGCAGGCGCAGCAGCGCCGCCACCGTCTGCAGGTTGTTCTTCACCCGGTGATGGATCTCCCGGATGATCGCGTCCTTGCTCAGCAGCGCCATGTCCCGGCGGCGCAGGTCGGTGATGTCGCGGACCAGCACCAGCGCGCCGGCCGCGTCACCGCGCGGGCGCAGCGGCAGCGCGCGCACCAGCATCACCGCCCCCCGCACGCGCACCTCCATGCGCTGCGAGTGCCGCCCTTCGACCGCGGCCGCGATCCGGCCACCCACCTCGGACCCGTCGAACGGATCGGAGAGCAGCCCCCGCGTCGCCTGGGCCAGCGGCAACCCGACGAGATCGCTGGCGTAGCCCATCCGGTGGTACGCCGAGAGGGCATTCGGGCTGGCGTAGGCGACGAGCCCGTGCGCGTCCAGCCGGATCAGCCCGTCACCGGCGCGCGGGCTGGTCGCGGCGCCGACCGTGGCGGCCTCGGCCGGAAAGGTGCCGTCGGCCACCATCTGGCACAGGTCCGAGGCGCTGCCCAGGTAGGCGATCTCCAGCGGGCTGGGCACCCGCGGCATGGCGAGGTTGGTGTCGCGGGCCAGCACCGCGATCACCGAGCGGCCGTGCCGGACCGGGATCGTCTCGCGGCGGATCGGCACCTCCAGGTGCCAGCGCGGGTGGTCCTCGCGACAGATCCGCCCCTCCACGACCGCTCGGCGCAGCTGCGGGTTCGCGACCGCGGTCATCCGGGCGGTCACGGTGTCCTCGGGGTGCGCGGTCGGGGCCGTGGTCGGGCGGGCCTGGGCGACGCACAGGAACTCCTCGTACGGGATCTCCTCGTGACCGCGCAGCGGCACCCAGAGCAGGAAATCCGCGAACGACATGTCGGCCAGCAGCTGCCACTCGGCCACCACCCGCTGCAGGTGCTCGACCGCCGCTTCCGGCAGGTCGGTGTGCTCGGCGAGCAGGTCGCTCATCGTGGACACGCGGTCGGCCTCCCGGTCCGTTCTGGATCCATCCAACCACGTGGAACAATCTTCTCTGTTCGCGAACATCCCGTTGGCGAGCTCGGAGGAGGAACCATGTCCAAGCGCGCCCGCAAACGCCGCGACCGCAAGAAGAACTCGGCCAGTCACGGCAAGCGCCCCAACACCTGACCGTCCTCAGCCGCGCTCAGGGGGTCGGGCCGGGCTCCCCCGCGGTCGCCGCCAACCGGGCCGTGACGATGACCCGGGCCTCCTCGTCGATCGAGACCAGCTCGTCGAGCAGCTCGCCGGTCTCGCCGGCGGCCCGCAGCCTGGTGATCAGCTCGGCCGAGCCGTCCAGCAGCGCCAGCTGCAGCCGCCAGCGGCCGTGCTCGTCGGCCGGAACGGCGGAGGTGTAGGGCACCTCGAACGCCGGCCCGGCGACGGACGGGTCGCCGGCCATCGGCTCGGCCTTGGCCGGCCGCGTCATCAGCAGCTGTGCGATGCCGCGCAGCCCGGAGAACCCCGCCCCGCGCATCTGCAGGAACGCCCAGTCGCGCAGGTGTCCGCGGGGGGTGGGCGATCCGTCGGTGGCGTTGAGCGGCCCGGTGAGCAGCAGCGCATGCACCAGGTCGACCAGCAACATCCGGTAACGGACGTTGCCCAGCGCGGCCCACAACCGGCTGGTCGGATGGGTGATCCGGCCGCGTTCGACCTCCGGATCGGGATCCGGACCCGTGCCGGTGCTCGGGTTCGTCGGCACCGACCGGGTGGGAATCCAGTCCGGGGTCGCCGACCCGGTCTCCGGGAACTCCCGGTAGATGGCCAGGAACTGGTCGAAGTGCGACGGCGGGTCACCGGGCTCGGGCGTCTGCGGCCCCTCGCCCTGCTCACCGACGTCCCGCAGCGCGTCCACCGCCTGCTGCCGGGTGCTGATCGTCCTGATGATGAGCGGCCCGAAGAAGCCGAACCAGTCGTCCGACTGCGCCTGCTGGTCGACCGCGGTCTGCGGCCGGAAATCGGTGTCCGGCAGCTTGGCCGGATCGGCGAAGACGTCCACCAGCGTGTCGAACAGCACCCCGACCCGGTTCGGTCGGAACCCGCCGGTGGCGTGGGTGGCCCGGTCGATGACCTCGTCGATGTCCGGTGCCGCCGGCGCGGCCGGCATCTCCGCGGCCACGTAGGTGGCCAGCGAGTCCTTGCTCATCGGGGCCAGCTGCAGCGGGAACGGGTAGAGCGTCGAGCGGAACGGGAAGTCCTGGCGGTCGATGACGTTGAGCGGGCCCCCGATGAACAGCAGCAGGTTCTGCTCGGTCAGCAGGTGGGCCATCTCCTCGCGGGCGATCTGGGTGACGGTGTCGCGCCACCGGCCGGTGCGCTCGGCGGCGTCGGCCGGCACCGCACCGCCGGTGAAGTCGGCATCGGCCAGCGAGTAGGCGGCGTAGAGGTACTGCACCATCAGGATGTGCTCGATCTCCGCGGCGGTGTGCAGCAGGAAGACCGCCCAGTCCCACCAGCTCAGCTCGACGGGCTTGGGGATGATCAGCACCGGCACGGCCGCGTCCCGCGGGGCGCGGTCCGCGACCGTCGGGGCCGCATCCAACATCGAAAGATCGAGGAAACGATCCCTGACCTGCTCGAAGCGATTCATGTCCCCTCCCGGCAGCAGCGGTGCGCATTTCCAGGAGGGCCCGGCCCGACCGCTGATACCCCCGATCGGCAAGGGGCCGCGGGTCGGACGTGAACCGGCCGCAGCCCGCGACCAGCGGCGATGATCATCCAGAGCGGCTGGCGATCAGCTGCCCGTTCCGGCGCGCCGGAACGACGGTCAGCGGGTCTGTTCGATGCGGGTGTTGCGGACCTCGACGGTGGTGGTCGTGGTGCCGTCGGGGGCCGATTCGATCGTCACCTCGGCCTGCTCCAGCACCGCGAAGCGGATCTGGTCGCGCAGCCGGTCCTTGAGGCCGGCCGGGGCCTTGTCGCCGCCGCACTTGGCGGCCAGCAGCGCCTTCAGCTTCTCCTCGAGGCCGTACTCGGCCAGGCACGGACCGCACTCTTCCAGGTGCTGGGCCAGCAGCGCGCGACGCCCCTGGTCGCACTCGTGATCGAGGAACAGCCACACCTGGGCCAGCACCTCGGAGCAGTCGGTGTCGTGGTGATCGCCGCAGCTCATGAGGTGACCTCCTGCTCGCCCCGCGTGGCGCCGGCGGAGCGCGCATCGTCAGCGCGCAGGAAGCCTCGATCCCGCGCGGTGTCGGTGAGCATGTCACGCAGCTGCCGACGCCCGCGGTGCAGCCGCGACATCACGGTACCGATCGGCGTACCCATGATCTCCGCGATCTCCTTGTAGGCGAAGCCTTCGACGTCGGCGAGGTAGACGGCCATCCGGAAGTCCTCGGGCAGCTGCTGCAACGCCGCCTTGACATCATTGTCCGGCAGTCGGTCCAGTGCCTCCGCCTCGGCCGAGGGCAGGCCCTGGGAGGTGTGCTCGCCGGCCTGCGCGATCTGCCAGTCGGTGATCTCGTCGGTCGGTGACTGCAGGGGCTGGCGCTGCCGCTTGCGGTAGCCGTTGATGTAGGTGTTGGTGAGGATCCGGTACAGCCAAGCCTTCAGGTTGGTGCCGGCGCGGAAGGTCGCGAACGCGGCGTAGGCCTTGAGGAAGGTCTCCTGCACCAGGTCCTCGGCGTCGGCCGGGTTGCGGGTCATCCGCAGCGCGGCGCCGTAGAGCTGGTCGATCAACGGCATGGCGTCGCGCTCGAAACGCGCGGCGCGCTCGGCCGCGGTCTCGGTACGGGTGTCGACGGTGGTCCCTGTGTCGTCCGTGGTGTCGGTGTCGGGGTCGAGCACCACCGGATCCGTGGTCGAACCGTTCGTGGCCGCGTCGGCCGCCTGCTCGGTGCCCGGCACCGCGCTCCTCTCACGCCGGGCCGCACCCAGCCCGACCACGGGGACGGTCACCGCTGTGGCGACCCGTTCACGGGCTGAGCGTACGCGGCTCGCCGTACTTCGGCCGTTCGGGCGAGGTCGATCCAGAACTGCAGTGGTCACAGGCTCGTCAACGCACCTCCCCGACCGGCGATTCCCGCCATGGTGTGATTCGGGCCGTGTCGGCGACCCCTATCGTGGCCCGGTGGCAGGTAAAGGCACGCCGGCGACCGCGCTGCTCGCACGGCACGGCGTCGAGCACCGGCTGCACAGCTACACCCACGGCAGCGGAGCCGACTACGGCCCGGAGGCCGCCGAGGCGCTGGGGCTGGACCCGCAGCGGGTGTTCAAGACCCTGGTCGCCGAGGTCGACGGGGCCTTGACGGTCGGCGTGGTGCCGGTCTCGGCGACCCTGGACCTGAAGGCGCTGGCCACCGCGGTGGGCGGCAAGCGGGCCCGGCTGGCCGAGGTGGCGGCGGCCGAGCGGGTCACCGGTTACGTGGCGGGCGGCATCTCGCCGCTCGGCGGGCGCAGGCGGCTGCCCACGGTGCTGGACTGCTCGGCCGAGGCGCTGCCGACCATGTTCTGCAGCGCCGGTCGCCGTGGGCTGGAGGTCGAGCTCGCACCGGCCGATCTGGCCCGGCTCACCGGCGCCCGGTTCGCCCCGATAGCGGGTTGACCCGGCCTTCCCGGTCGCAGCCCGACGGCCCGGCGGGCATCGGCCATCCCGGGTGATCGGGGTTACCCCACTGGGGCCATCATGACCGATGTGACCGGCCCGATCACTGAACGCGCACGCGACCTGTGGCGGGCCTGGGGCACCCGGGGGACCGCGCCGCGGCCGCTGCCGCCGGAGCTGCTGCGCACGGTGTACCGGCTGTGGTGCGTCGCGCTGGTCACCAAGGTGCTCGGGTCGAGCTGGGACGTGGCCTGGCACTTCCGCTGGCTGCGCGACGACCTGGCCCCGCCGCACCTGCTGAACACGGCCGGCACCGTGCTGGCCATCGCGCTGATCGCCTTCCACTGGTGGACCGGGTACGGCATGGACCGGGCGAGCCTGCGGTTGCTGCAGATCGGCATCGCGATCTTCCTGGTGGCGATCCCGGTCGATGTGGTCAACCACCGGGTCAACGGGCTGGACATCACGGCCTGGAGCCCCACCCACGGCCTGCTCTACCTGGGCACGGCGATCATGCTGGCCGGCTTGCTGCGCAGCTGGTGGCGCTACGGCAGCGGGCCGGCGCGCACGCCGGTGCTCGTCCTGCTGTGGGCGTTGGCGTTGGAGAACGTGTGGTTCCCGACCGCTCAGCAGGAGTACGGCGTGCTGGCCATCAAGGCGTGGGACCGCGGTCGGCCGGACGCGGAGCCGATCCTGCTGCAGTTCGTGGCCGATCAGATCGGCCGGCCGGTGGACCGCAGCGTGGTGCTGCAGTTCGCGTTGCCGATCCCGGACTGGGTCTACCCCGTCTGGCTGGTCGCGGCGGCCGGGCTGGTGCTGGTGCTGGCCCGCTGGATGATCGGAGTTCGGTGGGCCGCCACCGCCGCGGCCGGCCTCTACGTCGGCTATCGCTGCCTGGCCTGGGTCGCTCTGGAGGCGGGCGGGTTCCCGCCGTCGGCGGTGCCGTTGATGCTCCTGGCGGTGGCCGTCGCGGTCGACCTGGTGTTCCTGGTGCCGCTGCCCGACGCGCTGCGCCCGCTGCTGGGCTCGGTGGTGATCGGGTTGGCCGCGTTCGGCGGGGCCGCGGTGCAGCAGGAGAAGGTGGCCGTCCCACCGATCGATCCGGTAGGTTTCGGCACCGGCACGCTGGTGCTCGCCGTGGCGTGGATCCTGATCTGGGTGCTGGTGCGGACCAACCAGTCGCGGGCGGCCGGACACGCGGCGGGCGCCGCCGACGCCGGATTCGGGTAGAACGGCGGTTACCCGGCGGGCGGGACGAGCACCCGGGGCAGCCAGTCGGAGACCGCGGCGGCCAGGCCGGGCAGGTCCGAGCGGAGCGCGTGGTCGCCGCGCAGCAGCACCACCTCGCGCCCCGGCGCCGGCCCGGGCCGGCCGAACGGATCGCGCTCGCCCTGCACCACCAGCACCGGCACCGTCGGCTCGGCCAGCTCGGCGAGCCGGTCCTTCTCCGGGCGGCCGGGTGGGTGGACGGGGAACGCTAGGCACAGCACCCCGACCGCGCCACCCCGTCCCGCGGTCCGGCAGGCCACCCGCGCCCCGGAGCTGCGACCGCCGAACACCAGCGGGATGCCGCCCAGGTCGCCGCGCACGTGCGCCACCACAGCGAGCCAGGCCGTGTCCAGCTGGGCGGCCGGGGCCGGCGCGCGCCGACCGGCCACCCGGTAGGGCTGCTCCACCAGCACCACGTGCACGCCGGCGTCGATCGCCACCCGCGCCGCCCTGCTCAGATCGGCCGCTCCGACGCCGCCACCGGCCCCGTGCCCCAGCACCAGCGCCCCCGTCCCCCCGCTCGCCCGCTGCACCGTGATCCGCGCCGGCCCGTGCGGCGTGTCCACCTCGGTGATCTCAGGGGTCGCGGCGATATCAGGGGTCGCGGCGATGTAAGGGGTCACAGGGGGTTGGGGGTGGACAGCAGATCCAGTTGCAGGGGTTCCGGGACGTCCTCGGGGGCGAGCGGGTCGAGCAGCTCGGGGCCGTTGTTGCGGACGTTGTTGACCGTGGCCGCGACCGGGCGGATCTCCATGGCCGCGACCAGGTCCGGCGACGGGGGCGCCAGCAGGGCGGCCACTTCGTCGGTGTCGGCGCCCGCATCGGGATCGAGCCAGGCGTCCCACGCCGAGGGCGGCAGCACCAGCGGCATCCGGTCGTGCACCTGGGCCAGCGGGCCGACCGCGGCGGTGGTCAGCACGGCCGCGGTGACCAGGCCCTCGGGGTAGGCATTGTCCGGGTCGTCCTTGGGCTTCCAGTACTCCCACAGCCCGGCCATGGCCAGCGAGCTGCCGTCGGTGTAGTGGGTGAAGTAGGGCTGCTTGTGGTCCTTGCCGCGCTGCCACTCGTACCAGCCGTCGGCCGGGATCAGGCAGCGCCGCGCGTTCAGCGCCCGCCGGAACGCGGGCTTGCTGCCGGCCGTCTCGGACCGGGCGTTGATCATGCGGGCGCCGGCCTTGGGATCCTTGGCCCACGAGGGCACCAACCCCCACCGGACCAGCCGCAACGTCCGCTCGACGGTGTCCGGATCCGGATCGCCCTCGGCGTCGCGGGGATGCCGCTGCACCACCGTGACGATCTGCTTGGTGGGCGCCACGTTGTAGTCCGCGCGGGCCGCGCCGTCGGTGGCGTCGACCGCGCGGAACTCGTCGGCCAGGTCGGCAGGTGCCTTGATCGAGGCGTAACGACCGCACATGGCTCCATGGTGGCATGACGTGTCCGGCGGAACGGGCGGGTGTGGATGGGGAATCATGGGGGCGTGACCGGTCCCGACCCCCGCCCCTGGCCCGCACCGCTCGCCGCCGGACCGGTGCGCAGCCGGATCAGCGTGCCGGGCTCGAAGTCGGTCACCAACCGGGCGCTGCTGCTCGCGGCGCTCTCCGGCGGGCCGGCGCGGGTGTCGGGCGCCCCGGCCACCCGCGACACCGCGCTGATGGTCGGCGCGCTGCGGGCGCTCGGCGTGCCGGTCGAGGTCCACGACATCGAGATCTCGTTCGGCCGCCACCACGGCCTTCGCGGCCACGGGGAGGTCGACTGTGGCCTGGCCGGCACCGTCATGCGGTTCGTGCCGCCCGCGGCCGCGCTCGCCGACGGCCCGGTGCGCTTCGACGGTGACCCGCGGGCCAGGGAGCGGCCGATGAACACCGTGCTCGACGCGCTGCGCACCCTCGGCGCCGACGTGCACGGCGACCGGCTGCCGTTCACGCTGCACGGCGCCGGGTCGCTGACCGGCGGCGAGGTCGTGATCGACGCGTCGGCGTCCTCGCAGTTCGTGTCCGGCCTGCTGCTGTCCGGGGCGAGCTACGACAAGGGCGTCACCGTGCACCACGACGGGAAACCGGTGCCGTCCCTGCCGCACATCGAGATGACCGTCGCGATGCTGCGCGCGGCCGGCGTCGAGGTGGACGACGCGTCGCCGGACAGCTGGCGGGTCGCGCCCGGGCCGATCGCCGCCCGGGACTGGGCGGTGGAGCCGGATCTGTCCAACGCCGCGGTGTTCCTGGCCGCGGCCGCGGTCACCGGCGGCGAGGTGACGGTCCTGGGCTGGCCCGCCGACTCCACCCAGCCCGGCGCGGAGATCCTGGGCCTGCTGACCCTGGCCGGCGCCACCGTCACCGCCGGACCGGACGGGATGACGGTCACCGGCCCGGCCGAGCTGGCCGGGCTGGACGTCGATCTGCACGACGCGAGCGAGCTGACCCCCACCGTCGCCGCGGTGGCCGCGCTGGCCACCGGCCCGTCCCGGATCCGCGGGGTCGCGCACATCCGCGGGCACGAGACCGACCGGCTGGCCGCGCTGGCCACCGAGCTGGGCGCGCTCGGCGCCGACGTGGCCGAGACCCCCGACGGGCTGGCGATCCGGCCGGCCCCGCTGCGGGCCCGCCCGGATCGGCCGTGGCGCGCCTACGCCGATCACCGGATCGCCACCGCCGGCGCGCTGCTGGGGCTGGTCGTGCCCGGCGTCGCCGTGGACGACATCGGCTGCACCGACAAGACGATCCCCGACTTCCCGGCGACCTGGGCGGCGCTGCTCGGGTGAGCACCACTCGGTTGCGGATCGCTCGGGTCGGGAGCCGCCGGTGAGCGCCCGCGAGTACGACGAGTCCGATGTGCACATCCGCCCGGGTCGGCGGGGCTCGCGGCCGCGGACCAAACGCCGCCCCGAGCACGCCGACGCCGCCCCGGCCATGGTGACCACAGTGGACCGCGGCCGGTGGACCTGCGCCCCGGAGGCGGACAGCACCCGGCCGCCGGTGACCGCGATGCGGGCCCGTGAGCTGGGCCGCACGCCGATCGTCGTCGGGGACGAGGTCGGGCTGGTCGGCGACCTGACCGGGGCGACCGACACCATCGCCCGGATCGTGCGGGTGGCGCCACGGCGGACGGTGCTGCGCCGCACCGCGGACGACGACGACCCGTTCGAACGCATCGTGGTGGCCAACGCCGAGCAGTTGATCATCGTGACCGCGGTCGCCGATCCGGAACCGCGCACCGGGTTCGTCGACCGCTGCCTGGTCGCCGCGTACGCGGGCGGCCTGACTCCGGTGCTGTGCCTGACCAAGGCCGACCTGGCCGACGCCGAGCCGTTCGCCGCGCAGTACCGCGAGCTGGAGCTGCCGGTGCTGGTGACGCGGCGCGACCAGTGGCCGCAGGCACTGGCCCAGCGGCTCGCCGGGCGGGTCTCGGCGCTCGTCGGGCACTCGGGGGTCGGCAAGTCGACGCTGGTCAACCTGCTGCTGCCGGACGCCGCGCTGGCCGTCGGGCGGGTGTCGGCGGTGGGCAAGGGCCGGCACACGACCGTCGCGGCGCTGGCCCTGCCGCTGCCCGCGGACCGCGCCGGCGGCTGGGTGGTCGACACCCCCGGGGTGCGCTCGTTCGGGCTCGCGCACATCACCTCCGACGACGTACCGGCGGCGTTCGACGATCTCGCGGCGGCCATCGAGGACTGCTCGCGGGGCTGCGGCCACCTCGGCCCACCGGCCGACCCGGAGTGCGCGCTCGACGAGCTGGTGGCCGCCGGGCGGCTGCGACCCGGCCGGCTGGCCGCGCTGCGCCGGGTGCTGGTCGCCCTGCGCTAACCGCGCCGTTCTCGGTTCGCGGGGTGCACCGGTGCGGCCCGCGAACCGGGATGGCACCCTGCATGCCATGACTCCCGATGAGTCCCGTGATGGGTCGGCGCCGATCCGCATCGGCAACGACGAGCGCGCCGCCGCGATGGCGGCGCTCGACGAGCATCTGGCCAGGGGACGGCTGGGGGTGGAGGAGTACGGCGACCGCTCGGCCGCCGCCGCGAACGCCGTGGTCGCCGACGACCTGGCGAAGCTGTTCACCGACCTCCCGGCCCCCCACCCGACGCTGCCCGGCATCGTGACCCGGGTCGACGACGGCAGCGGTACCCCGAACGACACCGGTCGGCACCCGATCCAGCATCCCGACGAGGACGACCACCCCGGCGGGGTGCTCGAGACGTGGGGGCCGCGGCTGGTGGCCGCCGCGCCGATCCTGGCGGTGCTGCTGTTCCTGGTGACCCGGCAGTGGTGGTGGTTCCTGCTGATCCCGGCGCTGGGTGCGCTGATGTACCGCGGCCACGGCTTCCGCCATCGCCGCAGCAAGACCTGAGGGCGGGCCGGGCTCAGGAGCCGGGGCCACGCATCAGGTAGGCGACCTCGGACGGGTCGTACCAGGCCAGCTCGTGGTCCTCGGCCTCGCCGATCAGGAACTCGGCGTCCAGGTCACCCATGTCCGCCGCGTCGACGGCCCCGCTGGCCTGGGTGACCGCGTACTGGGCGTCCTCGTCGTCGATGTGCACCGAGGCCACCTTCTCCAGTGGCACCGGCCCGGCGATGCGCACCGCGCCGTCGTCGAGATCGGGGCGCAGCGTCACCTCCTCCAGGTCGGCGGCCACCACCACCCGCCGGGCCGGGGTGCTGTCCTCGCCGAGCCCGAACTCCACGGCCAGCAGCCGCAACGACGCCCGTGCCGCCTCCAGCATGGCCGCGTACTCCAGCTCCTCCTCGTCGCCGCTGGTGTAGGACTCGCGCAGCTTCGGGGTCAGCGCGAACGCGGTGCCGCCGATCGGCTCCAGCAGCCCGTTCTCCACCATCTTGCGCAGCATCGGCCAGGTCGCCGGGACGTAGACCCGCATCACCCTCCCGCCGTGACCAGCAGTTCGTCGAGCGCATCGGTGACCATCGCGGCGAGCGTGGCGATGTCGGGCATGGCGTCGCGGTCGCCGTTGAAGCCGTAGAACACGCCGCCGTCGTAGGAGGTCAGCCCGATCGCCAGCGCCTGGCCCATGGCCAGCGGCACCACCGGGAACATCTCCAGCATCCGCGCGCCCGCGGCGTAGAGCGGGAACTGGGGTCCCGGCACGTTCGTCACCACCAAGTTGAAGATCCGCTTCGAGATCCCGCTCGCGGCGCGAGCACCCAACGCGTGCAGGGTAGGGGGCGCGAACCCGCCGATCCGGACCAGGGTGTCGGCCCCGACCGACTGCCCGCTCGCGGTGTGCGCGCGCATCGCGTGCGTGACGTGGTGCAGCCGCACGATCGGGCTCGGCTCCCCCACCGGCAGATCGACGATGAACGACGACACCCGGTTGCCCAGGGTGCCGGCGTCGGCCGAGCTGGGCACGTCGGCCTCGCCGCGCACCGACAGCGGCACCATCGCGCGCAGCGTCGAGGACGCCACCACCGGCTCCCCGCGGGACAGCAGCCATTCGCGCAGCGCACCGGAGACGACGCTCAGCACCACATCGTTGACGCTGCAGCCGTGCGCGGCGCGGATCGCGCGGTAGGCGTCCAGCTCGGTGCGCGCGATGGCGAACCGGCGGGCCGCGGAGATCTCGACGTTGAGCGGGGTGCCCGGGGCCCGCCTGCTGGCGGTGCGGGCCATCGAGAACAGGTCCGTCGCGGCCCCGGCGACCTTGCCGACCGTGGCCATCGCGTCCCCGGCGGCCGCGACCGCCTTGTCCAGCACCAACCCCGGCCGGGCCACCGCCTCGCCGACCGCGTCGACCAGCAGCGCCACGTCCCCCGGCTCGGGACGGGGCATCCACAGCTCGGTGGCCACCGAGCGCGGCTGCGGTGACACGTCCAGGATCACCTGCGCGATGTCGATCGCGCTGATCCCGTCGACCATCGCCTGGTGGGTCTTGGTCAGCACCGCGGTGCGGCCGTGTGCCAGCCCCTCCACCAGGTACATCTCCCACAGCGGGCGGGAGTGATCCAGCGGCCGGGACATCAGCCGTCCGACGAGCTCGGTCAGCTGGTCCTCGGTGCCCGGGCGGGGCAGCGCGGAGCGCCGGACGTGGTAGGCCACGTCGAAGTCGGGATCGTCGACCCACACCGGGCGGGCCAGGTGGCCCGGCACGTGACGCACCTTCTGCCGGTAGCGCGGCACCAGCGCGATCCGCTGCTCGATCAGCTCGACCAGCCCGTCGTAGTCGAACCCCGACTTCGGGCGGCGGCCCGCCGACCCGCCCTTGAAGATCAACACGCCGCCGACGTGCATGGGGGTCGTCGGCTGCTCCAGGTACAGGAACGACGCGTCGAGCGCGGAGAGCCGGGACGACATCCGGTGATCCTAATCGCGGGTGCCGACCCGGGCAGGGGCGTCCGGACGTCCACTGCGGTCACGCACAAATGACCGAGCGGAAACACGGCTGGCACTCGGCGAACGAACGATGAGCGCCGCACATCCCATGCATCGCTGAGCAGCCGGGGGCGGCACATGACTCAGGAAATCACCTCGTCATCGGAGGGGCCCGCGCTCGACGGGTCCCCCTCGACCAAGACGGCGACGACCACCAAGTCGGCCGCTACCAAGGAAACGCTGGAGGACTACACGCTGCGGTTCGCACCGCGGCACTACCGCAAGTGGTCGACCGGCGTGGTCGCGATCTCCGCCCTCGGCGGCATCGCCTACCTGGCGGACTTCGCGATCGGGGCGAACATCGGCATCGCGTACGGCACGACCAATGCGCTGTGGGGCATCCTGTGTTCGCCGCGGTGATCTTCGTGACCGGGTTCCCGCTGGCCTTCTACGCGGCGCGCTACAACATCGACCTGGACCTGATCACCCGGGGCAGCGGCTTCGGCTACTACGGCTCGGTCGTCACGAACGTCATCTTCGCGACGTTCACCTTCATCTTCTTCGCGCTCGAGGGCTCGATCATGGCCCAGGGCCTGGAGCTGGGCCTGGGCATCCCGCTCTGGGCCGGCTACGCGGCGTCGACGATCATGATGTTCCCGCTGGTGATCTACGGGATGAAGCCGCTGGCCAAGCTGCAGGTGTGGACCACCCCGCTGTGGCTGGTGCTGTTCGTCACCCCGATCGTCTACCTGCTGCTCAGCCACCCGGAATCGGTGGAGACGTTCTTCGCCTACCAGGGCGAGACCGGCGACGGTGCGCCCAGCTTCGGCGCGATGATGCTGGCCGCCGGCGTCTGCCTGTCGCTGATGGCCCAGATCGCCGAGCAGATCGACTACCTGCGGTTCATGCCGCCGCGCACCCAGGAGAACTCGCGGCGCTGGTGGCGCGCGGTCATCCTGGCCGGACCGGGTTGGGTGATCTTCGGCGCGATCAAGCAGATCGTCGGGCTGTTCGTCGCGGTCTACATCATCGCCAACGCGTGCAGACCGCGGACGTGGCCAACGAGCCGGTGCACCAGTTCCTCGAGGTCTACCCGACAGTTCCTGCCGGGCTGGGTGGCGCTGACCCTGGCCGTCATCCTGGTCGTGATCAGCCAGATCAAGATCAACGTGACGAACGCCTACTCCGGCTCGCTGGCCTGGACCAACAGCTTCACCCGGGTCACCAAGCACTACCCGGGCCGGCTGGTGTTCCTGCTGTTCAACCTGCCGATCGCGCTGGTGCTGATGGAACCGAACATGTTCAGCGTGCTGAACACCATCCTCGGCTTCTACGCCAACTGCGCCATGGCCTGGGTGGTCACGGTGGCCGCCGACATCGTGATCAACAAGTACCTGCTGAAGATCTCGCCGCACGTGCCGGAGTTCCGCCGCGGCATGCTCTACGCGATCAACCCGGTCGGCTTCGGCTCGATGATCGTCGCGGCCGGGCTGTCCATCGTGGTGTTCTTCGGCGCCTTCGGTTCCTGGCCATCCAGCCGTTCTCGCCGCTGGTCGCGATCGGGCTGGCCGTGGTGCTGACCCCGATGCTGGCCATCGTCACCAAGGGCAAGTACTACCTGCGCCGCGACGACGACGGCATCGCGCTGCCGATGTTCGACGAGGACGGCAACCCGTCCGGCGAGACGCTGCACTGCCACGTCTGCCAGCAGGACTACGAGCGCCCGGACATCGCGAAGTGCGAGACGCATGACGCCATCGTGTGCTCGCTGTGCCTGTCCACCGACAAGGTCGGTGATCACGTGCTGCCGGCCGGGACGGCCTGACCGGCCGCGCACCACCCGTCGGACTGCTGGACCTGATCGGGTCGCCGGCCTGTGCGAAATGGCTGGCGGCCCGATCGCCGCGCGTTCTGGGGTCCGGCTCCAGGGTCAGGCGAAAGACAACGAGAGGACACGGGCGGTTGCTCCACTGAGGTGATGCGAGCGGGCGCGGGCGGGAGCCCTCGGCGTGCTCGCAGCGTGGTTTCCACCGTCCTGGTGAGTCACCTCTGATCCGCTGTGAGCGGGGAACCGCCGCTGCATAGGGTGCACGGGTGTCGGGCGACCGGTCTCCGAAGGACACCTTCATCACCGTGTACGGGCGCAAGCCGGTGTTGGAGGCGCTCGACGACGCCTCGCTGCGGGTGCACAAGGTGATCCTCGCCGAGGGGCTGCGCGGCGAGCCGGTGCGCGCGATCATCGCGGCCGCCCGGGACCGGCAGGTGCCGGTGCAGCGGGCCAGCGCGCACCGGGTGAAGGTGTTGGCCGGCAACGGCCGCCACGACCAGGGCGTGCTCGCCGACGTCATCGCGCCGCGGATGGCCCCCGTGGAGGAGTTCCTCGACGGGCTCGGTGCCGGCCCGGCCGCGGTGCTCGTGCTGGACCGGGTGACCAACCCGGCCAACGTCGGCATGGTGCTGCGCAGCGCGACCGCGGCCGGCCTGGACGGGATCCTGCTGCCGCGGCGTGGGGTGCCCTCGATCGATCCGCTGGTGGTCAAGGCGTCGGCCGGGGTGGCCTTCCGAGCTCCGGTGCTGCGCGCGAGCACGGCGGCCGCGGGCTGCATGGCGTTGCGGGACAGCGGTTTCGCGGTGTTCGGGCTGGATGCGGGCGGCGCGTCGCTGCTGGACGCGGTGCTGCCCGATCGGGTCGCGCTGGTGCTGGGCAACGAGACCGACGGGCTGTCCGAGGAGGTACTGGCCGAACTCGACGGGGTGCTGGCGATCCCGATGCACGGTGGCGTCGAATCGCTCAACGTGGCCAGCGCGGCTGCGGTCGCCGCGTTCGAACTGCTGCGCAGGCGAGGTCGGCGTGCCTAGGGTGGGACTCGTGGTCGAGCGCCGGATTCCCCGTCCTGCCGAGCTGGTGCCGCTGCTGCGTCCGGCACCGTTCGTCCGCAACCCGACCGACCGCAGGCTGCAGCGGGCCGCGAACATCGCCGATCTGCGCGCGATCGCCCGGCGCCGCACGCCGCGGGCGGTGTTCGACTACGCCGACGGCGCCGCCGACGGCGAGCTCTCGCTGAACCGGGCCAAGGACGCGTTCGCCCGGGTCGAGTTCCACCCGACGGTGCTGCGCGACGTGTCGGTCGTCGACACCGGCCGGGACATGCTGGGCCGGCGCAGCAGCCTGCCGTTCGCGTTCGCGCCCACCGGTTTCACCCGGATGATGAACGCCGAGGGCGAGCGCGCGGTGGTCGCGGTGGCGCAGGAGGTCGGCATCCCGTACACGCTGTCCACCATGGGCACCACGACCATCGAGAACGTCGCGGCGGCGGCGCCGGACGCGCGCAAGTGGTTCCAGCTCTACCTGTGGCGCGACCGGGCGCCGGCCAAGGACCTCGTGCAACGGGCCGCCGACGCCGGTTACGACACCCTGATGCTCACCGTGGACACCCCCGTCGGCGGGGCCCGGCTGCGCGACGTGCGCAACGGGCTCACCGTGCCGCCCGCGCTGTCGCTGCGCACCTTCCTCGACGGGGCCATGCACCCGAACTGGTGGTTCGACCTTTTCACCACCGAGCCGCTGACCTTCGCCAGCCTGGACTCCACCGACGGCACCGTGGCCGAGCTGATCAACAGGGTCTTCGACCCGGCCCTGACGATGGCCGACGTGGACTGGTTGCGCGGCGCCTGGCCGGGCAAGTTGATGATCAAGGGCATCCAGAGCGTCGAGGACGCCCGGCGGGTGACCGACGCCGGCGCGGACGCGGTGCTGCTGTCCAACCACGGCGGCCGCCAGCTCGACCGGGCCCCGGTGCCGTTGGAGCTGGTGGAGCCGGTGGTGCAGGCCGTCGGTGACCGCGCCGAGGTCTACGTCGACACCGGCATCACCAACGGTGCCGACATCGTGGCCGCGATCGCGCTCGGGGCCCGCGGCGCGCTGGTCGGGCGGGCCTACCTCTACGGCCTGATGGCCGGCGGGCAGCGCGGGGTGGCCAAGGCGGTGCAGATCCTGACCGGCGAGATCACCAGGACCCTGCAGCTGATCGGGGTGAACAGCGTCGACGAGCTGCGCCCCTCGCACGCCCGACTGCGCAGCTCCTGACCGGGCGGCCCGGACGGCGCACACCGGTTGGTGTCGGCGTGCAGAGGATCATTTGTTGCACTACCGTCGCCCGACATCACCGACGACCAGACCTACCTCGACCTCGTCGCCCGCGAACTCAGCAACCGACCACGCCGTACACTCAACTACCGAACCCCAGCGGAAGTCTTCACCGACCTCCTGGCCAGCGAAATTACTTCGACCAGTTGATCATGCCTATCGCTAGGCAGGGGGACACCGATCCGACGACGCGGCAGGAATCGCACACCGATCGACGCCGAATGCCCAGGTCAGCCGTCGACCGCGTCCTTGCACCTGCGTCGAACCTGGTCGGAGCCTCTGCCCGTCACACCGCCCGGCAGCTGGGGTGGGGTGGGCGGTCGAGCGCGGCGGGCACGTCGACGTCACGGACGACGTCCAGCAGCGCGGCGGCCACGAAGGACGTCGGGGGCCGCATGGCCGTGATCACGCCGACCGCCGGGCTGGGCTGCGGGTCGGCCATCGGTATGGCGCGCATCCCGTCCGGCACCCCGAACGCGCACAGCCAGGTGTGGGCCATGATGCTGGACAGGTCAGAGCCGAGGTGTGCGTACAGCGCGGCCACTGTGTCGGTCTCCACCACGGGGTCAAGGTGGCCGCCCGCGGCCGCGACCGCGGAGTTCAGGATCTGCCGATTGCGCATGACGGGCGTCAGCGCGCACAGCGGCAGCCGGACGGCATCCGCCCAGGCGGCCGCCGCGCAGTGGGCCAGCGGACTGTCGTCCGGGGTGAGCAGCACGTAGCGCTCCCGGTAGAGCACCACACCGGTGAGGTGCTCCGGCTCGCCGTCGTCGAGGTAGGTGAGGCCGGCGTCGATGTCGAAGTCGGCGAGCCGGCGGACGATCTCGCGGGAGGAGAAGGTCTCGATCCGGACGTGGGCGTGCGGGTGGCGGCCCCGGAAGGCGTCGGCGAGTACCGCGGTCGCCGGGATCGCGGTCGCGATGGCACCGATGCGCAGCGTGGCGGTGAGGTCGCGGCGCATCCGGCCCAGGTCGCACCGCAGCGCGTCGCGCTCGGCGAGGATCCGGTGCGCCCATCCGACCACCCGCCGGCCCTCGGCGGTGAAGCCCGCGAAGCGGTGTCCGCGCTCCACTATCGACACTCCCAGCTCGGCCTCCAGCTTGCGCAGCGCCGCCGAGAGCGCGGGCTGACTGGCGTGGCAGACCGCCGCGGCGCGCCCGAAATGCCGCTCGTGGGCCAGCGCGACCAGATACTCCAGCTGGCGGATCTGTACGTCGCCCGACACGTCGCCACCGTAGGCCGCCGGCCGTGCTCGATCCATAAGGCCGATCGGCTCATCGCAGAATCCACCGCCCGATCCGTTGCCGCCACGTGGTGAGCGCGGACACTGTTGGGCATGGCGAAGGTGCTGTGCGTGCTCTACGACGACCCGGTGGACGGTTACCCGCCCACCTACGCGCGCGACGCCCTCCCCGTGCTGGAGCGCTACCCCGATGGCCAGACCCTGCCAACCCCGTCCGGGATCGACTTCACTCCCGGTGAACTGCTGGGCAGCGTGTCCGGGGCGCTCGGGCTGCGGACCTGGCTCGAAGGACTGGGTCACGAGCTGGTGGTGACCTCCGACAAGGAGGGCCCGGGATCGGAGTTCGACCGCCACCTCGCCGACGCCGACATCGTGATCTCACAGCCGTTCTGGCCCGCCTACCTGACCGCCGAGCGCGTCGTCGCCGCACCGAACCTCAAGCTGGCGCTGACCGCGGGCATCGGCTCCGACCACGTCGACCTCGACGCCGCGATCGCACACGGCGTCACGGTCGCCGAGGTGACGTTCTGCAACAGCATCAGCGTGGCCGAGCACGTCGTGATGATGATCCTGTCCCTGGTGCGCAACTACCTCCCGTCGAACCAGTGGGTGAACCAGGGAGGTTGGAACATCGCCGACTGCGTCGCCCGGTGCTACGACGTCGAGGGGATGCACGTCGGTACCGTCGCGGCAGGCCGGATCGGGCTGGCCGTGCTGCGCAGGCTGGCGCCGTTCGACGTACACCTGCACTACACCGACCGCCACCGCCTGCCGCCCGAGCTGGAAACCGAGCTGGGCCTGACCTTCCACGAGTCGACTCAGGAGATGGTGCCGCACTGTGACGTCGTCACGATCAACGCGCCGCTGCATCCAGAGACACAGGGGCTGTTCGACGAGGCCCTGATCGCGACCATGCGCCGCGGTGCGTACCTGGTCAACACGGCGCGCGGCCTCATCGTCGACCGGGACGCGGTCGTGCGCGCTCTGGAGAGCGGGCAGCTCGCCGGCTATGCCGGTGACGTCTGGTACCCGCAACCGGCGCCGCCCGATCATCCGTGGCGGACGATGCCCCACCACGGCATGACCCCCCACATCTCCGGCTCGTCGCTCTCGGCGCAGGCCCGCTATGCGGCGGGTACGCGCGAGATCCTCGAATCGTTCTTCAGCGGCACGCCGATCCGCGACGAGTACCTCATCGTGGACGGCGGCAAGTTGGCAGGCACCGGCGCGCGGTCATACACCGTGCACGCCTGAGCTCCCCGGGAGGCGACGACCACCATGACGACGTACCGGTACCACTGCGCGGAGCACGGCGGCTTCGACCGGGCGGCGCCCCTCGGCGCCGCGCCAGAGCGGTGGACCTGCCCGGAATGCGGAGCGGACTCGCGTCGCGAGTTCACCGCCCCGATGCTCGCCCTCGCCCCCCGCGCGCTCGTCGCGCTCGTCGATCGCACGGAACGCAGCCGGGACGAGCCTGACGTCGTCGTCGCCCCGCCGCCCCGTCCCCTCCCCCGTCGTCGCATCCCACCGGCCAACCCCGCGCTGCGAAGACTCCCGCGACCCTGACGCCGCCGGCGTCGGGACCGGTCCTTTCGAGGGACGAGGAGGTCCCATGCCTGAAGTCGTGTTCCCGCTGGACTCGATGAAGAAGTTCACCGAGCAGCGCATCGTGGGCCACAACCGGTGGCACCCCGACATCCCGGCACTGGTACAGGTCAAACCGGGGGACAGCTTCCGGGTGCACTGCCGGGAGTGGTTCGACGGGGCCATCCACAACGACGACTCCGCCGACGACATCCTCAACGCGCCGCTACCGAGCGTGCACGTGCTGTCCGGGCCGCTCGCGGTGCAGGGCGCCGAGCCCGGCGACCTGCTGATCGTCGACATCCTCGACGTCGGCCCGATCCCCCAAGAGGACTCCGGCCCGCTGGCCGGCCAGGGCTGGGGCTACACCGGGGTGTTCGCCACCCGCAACGGCGGCGGCTTCCTCACCGAACAGTTCCCCGACGCCTACAAGGTCGTCTGGGACTTCCGGGGCGGCCGGGCCACCTCCCGGCACATCCCGGGGGTGTCGTTCACCGGCATCGTGCATCCCGGGCTGATGGGTACCGCTCCGTCGACGGACCTGCTCCGCGCGTGGAACGCGCGCGAACAGGCGCTGATCGACACCAACCCGACGCGGGTCCCGCCGCTGGCGCTGCCGCCGCTGCCCGACTCGGCGATCCTCGGCAACCTCACCGGCGACGAGTTCGACCGCGTCGCCGCCGAGGCCGCCCGCACGGCGCCGCCGCGGGAGAACGGCGGCAACCAGGACATCAAGAACCTGACCAAGGGTTCCCGGGTCTTCTACCCGGTGTTCGTCGAGGACGCGAAGCTGTCGATGGGTGATCTGCACTTCTCCCAGGGCGACGGCGAGATCACCTTCTGCGGGGCGATCGAGATGGGCGGGTTCATGGACCTGCACGTCGACCTGATCAAGGGCGGGATGGCGACCTACGGCGTCTCCGAGAACGCGATCTTCATGCCGGGCAACGTCGACCCGCGCTACGACCGGTGGCTGGCCTTCTCCGGGACGTCGGTCACGCTCGACGGCGAGCAGCGCTACCTCGACTCGCACCTGTCCTACCAACGGGCCTGCCTACACGCCATCGACTACCTGCAGAAGTTCGGCTACAGCGACATCCAGGCCTACATGATCCTGGGCGCCGCACCCATCGAGGGGCGCCTGTCCGGGGTCGTCGACATCCCGAACTCCTGCTCCACCGTCTACATCCCGACGGCGATCTTCGACATCGACGTGCGGCCGGGCAAGAGCGGCCCGCAACAGATCGAACGAGGCACCGGCGTGCCCATCTCGGCCGCCTGAGGCCACCCCACCACCGACCCGTCGCCCCCGCCCACCAGATGGGGGCGACGGCACTCTTCTTCAGGGAGGCACCCGATGACGGGCGGGATGGCACCGAAGCACCCCTCGCTGGACTGGGTGAACGGCACGGCGCCCGAGCTGCACGCGCACCTGCGGCGGTTGCCGCCGCTCCAGTTCGTGGAGGACTGCCTGCGCGGCGTCGGGCAGGTCATGTTCATGAACAACCCGCTGACGGGTCTGCTGGTCCTCGTGGCCGCGTGGACGTTCGACCCGTGGCTGGGCTTCGGCGGCACCGTCGGCGTCGTCGTGTCCACGCTCGTCGCGCTGCTGATGGGCTTCGACCGGGAGGCGATCCGGGCCGGGCTGTACGGCTTCAACGGGGTCCTGTGCGGCCTGGCGCTGGCCATCTTCCTCGCCCCACCGTGGGACGGGATCGCGACCGTCTGGATCGTGGTCGTCAGCGCCGGTTCCACGATCGCGATGGCCGGGCTGGCCGTCCTCTTCGGCGAGGCGTGGGGCGTCCCGCCCTTCACGTTCGCGTTCAACCTCTCGGTGCTGGTCTTCCTGATCACCGCGTTGCACGCCGTGCGTGGACGGGTCAGCGAGCTGATCGCCCCGACAGCCCCGGCGGTGAACGGCCCGGCCATCTCGCAGACCCTGCGCCCGACCGCCGCCGCGACCGGCAGCACGGACGCCCTCGCCGTGGTCAACGCGGTGTTCCGCGGCATCGGCCAGCTGTTCTTCGTCAACAGCATCCTCGGCGGCGTCTTGATCCTGGTCGGGATACTCATCTGTTCGCGGATCGCGGCCGGCTTCGCCCTGCTCGGTTCGGCGATCGGCATGCTCGTGGGCATGGCGGTCGGCGCCGACGGCGTCGCGATCTACAACGGGCTGTGGGGCTTCAACTCCTACGACGCCTGCCTGGCGATCGCTGGTGTCTTCTACGTCCTGACTTGGCGCTCGGCGTTGCTGGGCATGGTCTGCGCCGCGTTCGCGGCCCTCCTGTTCGGCGCGATCACATCCTTCCTCGAACCGTGGGGGCTGCCGGCGATGACCCTGCCATTCTGCTTCGCGACGCTCGCATTCGTTCTGCTTCACAACGCCGCGCCGCAGCGCCTCACGTGGGTTCCGCCCGCCGAGCTGCAGACCCCCGAGGCCCACCTGCACAACGCCCGGCTCGCCGCCCGCACCCCGGCTGCGCCGGGCGCCGCGACCGGAACGACCGACCCGGCGGTCGGGGACGGTAGTTCCCGATCCCCGACTGGTCCGCCTGTGTCCTGAGCTCTTCGACCCGAATCCGAGTAGTGGAGGAGTTGATCTTCCTGGCTTGCCCGAGGGTTCTCGCGGGTTCCGGCCGCGCTCGACGTCGTCTCGACCTGGACCGACCTGACCGTGCACACCGCCGAAACGATATGGGGGCACCTGCTGTCAAGAGGTCGTGCGGGGACGGCCCACGGTGGGTGACATCGGGGCTGCTCAAGGCGTTTGAGGGCCGGCGAGAGCGGTAGCGGAGAGGCTGTCGTGATCGACGCGCGGTCAGACTGATGTGCGCGGGTTGGTAACGGCAGGACCGGATGTTCGTCGGGAGCGTTCCGCGTCTCTAGGGTCGAGCGTCGCCGCACCCGAGACCGGGTTCGGCTGCTCATAGCTGTGCCGCGGGTCGCTCCTCGCACTCGCCTGTCGCTACCGCCCTCGCCGGCAAGTCCGGGGGGGTGGCTCAGCTGTCCATGACGGCCAGGCTCCAGGTCCAGCCAGCAAACCGACCGAAGAGGCTCATCGTGCGGTTGAGCTCGACGAGGGCACGGTCCTGTCCGGACCCCGACGCCGGGTGGTCGGCGTCTCATCGTCTTCCCTGTGGTGAAGGGCACATCTTCGGCCTGTCCCATCTCCTGTCGATTGTAGTAGCGCAGGTTCATAGTGACGTCGGTGACGGTGTACGCGCGAGTCAATATCATCTTTGGGGCGGCCGGCAAGGTCGGCGCCGGGGTGGCTCATATCGAGAAGTCCGATCGGGACGCAGTCGAGGCGGCGGTCGGGAACCGGGGTTGACGACGTTGGTCGACCGAGAGAGTGGCGTGATCGTCGCGATGTCGTACTGGGACGACCTACGTCATTCCTCCGAGACCGCGCTCACCAAGGCCCGCGAGGGCGCTGCGAAGGCGGCAGGGGGAGCGTTGGTTACCGAGAGCTTCGAAGTTGCCGTCGCCGAGGGACCGGCGATGCCCGACCCCGGCGCGACGGTGCGGATGACGCGAATGCAGCTCGACCCCGGGAGGGTCGATGCCGGGTTGGCTTTCGTCCGTGACGAGCTTCTGCAGCGCCTGTCAACCTGCTCCGGTCTGTGCAGCGTCGAGCTGCTCATCAATCGCGTGATCGGTAACGGGTTGTTGGTGACGACTTGGACCGATCAGGAAGCCGCAGACTGTGCCCAGGCCCTCCTCGACGGACTGCATAAGGACGCAAAGACAGTCGCGGGGGCCCAGTTTCCCCGCTCCGAGTCGTACATGCTGGTCTGGCGATCCGCACCAGCGGACTGACGCATCAACCAGCTTTCGAGCAACCGTAGCTCGCAGTCCGGCAATAGAGGCGCACGGAAAGAGATGGAGCTCGTGCGCCAGGAGTTGGAGGTACGGATCACGCAAATTCAGGAGCTCCTGATAGCAGCGATCAAGGCGGACGAGCCGTATGAGGTAGCGCGGCACCTGCGCGCCTCCGGGACCTCATCGATATGGCCAGCCACCATGGCGTCGACGTCCATGCGTGCGTGAATCAGCAACTCCTGCACAGCTGGATTCCGGCGACGGGGACCCGTTTCCCCAGAATTCCGCAGGTGATGCCTGCCCTGATGCATGATCGGGGGTGTCGGTACAGGTCGGCGCTGTGAGCTACGCGTCAACCTCGACACTCACCCTGGCGAAATCCACCACGCGATGGTCAGCACCACTCGACGGCGATCAGCCTCTCACGACATGGCGGAGTTTGATGCGGGCGTCGGCGGTGGTGAACTGCCACTGGACCTGGCGGTGATCGGTGTTGGTGGCGTGCTGGCAGGCGGCGAGCTCGGTGTTGAGGGTGTCGATGTCGGTGATGCGCCGGTCGAGGCACTGTCGGGTGAGGGCGGAGAGTTCGATCTCGGCGATGTTGAGCCAGGAGCCGTGGCGGGGGGTGTGGTGGATCTCCAGTCGTTGCGCCAGCGCGAAGGCCGTGGCGGGGTCGAATGCCTCGTAGAGGGAGCCGATTCCGTGGGTGTTGAGGTTGTCCATGACCAGTGCGACGGTCTGGGCGTCGGGGTAGTCGTGGGTGAGCAGGTGCTGCACCTGACGGGCCCAGTCGATCTTGGTTCGGTGGGGTTGGGCGTCGACGCGGCGCCAGCCGCGCAGGGGCTCGACCCAGACGAAGATCGAGCAGGTGCCGTGGCGGACGTACTCGCTGTCTTCTTTCCGGTCCCGGCCGGGCTCGGCGGGGACCGGGTCGCGGACCTGCCCCAACAGTTGGTAGGGCTTCTCGTCCATGCACACCACCGGTCGGCGGGGATTCCGGGATCGGGCGTAGACGGCCAGCACGTCTTCCATCCGGGCGGCGAACTCGGCGCCTGCGTGGGGCGGGATCGTCCAGCACTTCTTCAGATGAGGACGCAGTTTCGTTTTTTTAACACCCGACCGATGGTGGAGTGATCCAGATCGGGCAGATCCTCGACCAGGGCGACGTGACGCTCCAGCAGTCGCAGCGACCAGCGGGGAAGCCCTCGGGCGGGGTCGAGCAGGCCAGCGCGATCAGCCGGGCCTCGACCTCGCCGGTCACGATCGGGGCCACCGGCGGCGTCTGGCGCGGTTTACGGCCGATCGTGGCCAGCACGTCGCCGTCGGCGGGTTGATCATGCCAGGAATGGGGATCGGGCGACGATCGCGGCTACTTCACTCACCCCGGCGGCGGGTTGCTCATCGGCGAGCGGTGACCGACCCGATCAGCGGCCCGCGTGAGGTTCGGGGCGACTTCACTTGCTGCGGCAAACGTGGCCGACTGGGCGGGTCGGCCTGCCGGCCTTCTGTTGATCGCCTTCTGAAGGGGACGTCCGCGTCCGGTGCATAGTCCGCGTGCCCTGTCCTCGTCGTCGCGCGCCTGGTCGTGGTCGTGATCTCCTCGCCCCGATGCCCTTCCGCCCATCTCCGAAGCATGATGGGCGCGGGCGGAGTCCGTTTCTGGTTCGTCAGCCGGGCGCCGGTGAGTGTGTACCGAGTGACAACGGCCCCGACGGAGCAACGCGGTCGGCCCAGTCCAGTCGAAATCTCCGGTTGGTTCTGCGGAGTATGGCGACCTCGTGGCGCAGGACGAGCAGCTCGATGTGCTTCGACGATGCTGCGCGGCCGAGTAGTGCCGGCCAGCTGAGGAGCCGGTGGAAGATCAGGTAGAGTAGTTGTAGCGACACATCCACGATCATGGCCTGCCACCGCGAGACCTCGATCGGCGCAGGTCACATGCGCAGACCGACTTCTTAAACCCAGGTTTATCGGGCCGCGGCGGCGTCGGCGGTGCCGGTGGTGGGCGTCCGTTGCCCGTGCATCTCATGGGTCCTCCATCGGCTGGAGCGTCGGGGGCCGGCCCGGCGACCCGCTCACCGGCCCCTCGTCCGCGGCATCGGATCACTGTGGGGAACTGTCCTCGGGCCCGAGTTCGGCATCAACCACCCGACGCGGCACTATCCTGTTGGCATACTTCACGATGAGGGAAGTGGGCGCGGTACCGATGATCGAGGCTCGGGAGATCGAGGCCTTCCTCGCCGTGGCCGACGAGTTGCACTTCGGGCGAGCCGCGGCGCGGCTGCACCTGTCGCCCACCCGGATCAGCCAAACGGTAC
The DNA here is from genome assembly GCA_963730945.1 of uncultured Actinomycetota bacterium. Lineage (GTDB taxonomy): Bacteria > Actinomycetota > Actinomycetes > Mycobacteriales > Pseudonocardiaceae > Pseudonocardia. The sequence continues at coordinate 2,443 of CAVSTV010000001.1, read as the reverse complement.
AGGCGCTGGAACGCCGGATCGGGGGCCGGTTGTTCGAACGGTCCAGCCGGCGGGTACGCCTGACTCCGCTCGGCGCGCAGATGCTCGGCGAACTGCGCCCGGCCTACCAGCGCCTCCGCGAGGTGCTGGCAGATGCCCAGCGCTCGGCCGGTGCGCCGCTTCAGGAGGTGCTGCGGATCGCCTTCTCCAGCTCGCTGCCCGCGACCACCGTCGCCACGTTGACGGGCGCGTGCATCGCCGAGCTTCCCGACGTCACACTGGTCCGCTATGCCTACCCGGCCATGCAGCACCGGCGGTGGTGCGACCAGCCCCGCCACGACGTCTACGTGACCTGGTTTCCCGCCGCACCGTGCACGCTGGGCCTGCCCCGGGCCGTGTTCGGGCCGACCATCGCCCACGAGCCGCGGTCGGTACTGGTCCGCCGCGACCACCCGCTGGCCCGCCGCGACCGGGTTGACATCGAGGAGCTCGCCGAGCACGAGCTCCTGCACCCGCCCACGATCACCGAGCAGTTCACCGACGCCTGGACACCTGCGGTCACCCCGGCCGGGCGCCCCCTGCGCCGGATCCAGGGTGCGACCGGCGGCTACTTGGAGGAGGTGATCCGGGTGGTCCTCGATGTCGGTCTCGCCCTTATCACGATCACCCGCTTCTCCGCGCACGCGATCCCGGAGTCGGCTCTGACCCTAATCCCGCTCACCGGACTCCCGCCGTTCCGGCTTGCCCCGATGTGGTCGGCCGCCGCCGACAATCACACCATCCGGTCCTTCGCCCAGCTCGCCGCCCGCACCGGCATCCAACACGGATGGCTCGAGCGATAGCCCTCCGCCGCGAACCGCACCCACCGCCGGCCTGGAGCGTGAAGTCTGGCGACATGACACTGTCGCGTTCCGCGGCGCCGAAGGCCTTGTGGTCGGCAGGCCGATCCGTACAGTCGGGGCGGGCGGCGGGCGTTGATCCGACCGGAAGCCCCGTACGGGTTCGCCGGGTCTCCCAAGGGGGATCGCGCGAGCGGCGTGACCACTGGCTTGCACTTCCTGGCCCAAGGGCGCCTCCCGTCCCGCGACACTCTCACGACACGCGAAGGTGCGGAGATCGATGACCGAGACCATGACCCAAGACGAGACCATGACCCAGGAGCATTTCACCCGGGCCACCCGGATCGGCCAGGAGGCGATCTCCACGGCGGTCCGGACCTGGGGCGAGACCGTGCAATCGGCGCTGGGGATGCGCACCGGCAACGCTGAGGTTCTCACCCCCGACCACCTGATCCATGTGTGGTTCGACGTCGCCGCGGAGGTGCTGGAGGCGCAGCGCGAGCTCGCCGAGGGCCTGCTGGCCATCGGCCATCCCGCGATCGCGGCCATGACCCGTGCGGCGCGGCAGACCGCCGGGGCGATCCAGCAGTCCACCCACGACGCCTCGGAGGAAATCGACGGTGCGGTGAGCACGGCGCAGCGACAACGGGCCGAGCGGCCCGCTGGCCGGGCCAACGCCACGGCGCGCAAGGACGGCTGATCCATACCGCTCGCGTGAAGTGCACCGCTGCGCGCTGGTGCACCACCCGGCGCTGCTCGGGCACCGCTGCGAAGTCCAGGCGGGCTTCGGGTTGATTCTGCGGAGCACGGCGACCTCGTGGCGCAGGATGAGGAGCTCGATGTCCGTGGACGAGCCGTCGAACTTGCTGGCGCACCACGTGAAGGTGTTGGAACGTGCGGGCGTCGTGACCAGGCATCGCTCCGAGGGCGATCGACGTCGCACCTACCTGACTCTGGCGCCCGACGCCCTGGACACGCTGCGGCCGACGCCCGTGCGGGATGCGGTTGCGGGTGGTGTTCGTCTGCACCGAGAACTCTGCCCGTTCCCAGTTGGCCGCGGCGCTCTGGACGGCCGAGAGCGAGGTGCCGGCAGCGTCGGCAGGCACTCGGCCGGCCCTGGGCGTACACCCAGGCGCAATCGCGGCGGCGCACCGCCGCGGCGTCCCGCTCGATGATTAGCAGCGCTTGCGCGAATGGAGTCAACGGACGTCGCTCAGGTAAAGATCCAGAAGCGTTGTGCGACACGGTTCGTGACACGAAACGGTGTCATTCTACAGCTACCAGTAGCGGTGTGACTCATGATGTCGCAAATGCAACCGGGTTGGTGGTTAGTACTCCAGCCGTAGATCGTTATGGCCCTCCGAGGGCTGCCTCTTGGCGCTGGTAGTGGCTGGTGCGGGCGCGATGTTGATGGCGTCGGCGCCAGGTCGACCAGACCTCGGGGCTGGCCAGGACGCGGCCAGGTTCAACGACCAGGACGGTGAGCAGGCGGCGGATCTCGTTGCAGGTCAGCGCGATCAGCCCGTCCGGTGCGGGCCGGGTGGTGTGTTCGTTCGCGGCGATGACCGCGAGCAGGGCGTGGGCGAGCATCGCGAACAGCGTCCAGCGTTGCCAGGAGGTCCAGC